>NZ_JAAIXY010000100.1 GCF_010894455.1 Myxococcus eversor
GAGTGACGCCGCGGTGAGGGACGCAGACACCCTTGGGCTCGCCCGTGGAGCCGGAGGTGAACATGACGTAGGCAAGGTCATTGCCCGTCACATCCAGAGGCAGCGTGGAAGAAGGCTGGCCTGCGATGCGAGAAGTCTCCTCATCGATGACGAGGAGGACGGCGCCAAAGGCCGGCAAGTCGTCGACGACGTCGGAGTGAGAGAGGACGACGCCCGCGGCGGACTCACGGAGAACGAAAGCGAGACGCTCGGAAGGCCAGGCCTTGTCGAGAGGGACGTAGGCGGCCCCCGCCTTGAGGATGGCGAGGAGGGAGACGATGAGGTCCGCGGAGCGGTCAAGGCGGACAGCGACGCGAGAGCCCGGAAGCACACCCAACGAGCGCAGGTAGTGAGCGAGCTGGTTGGAGCGCGAGTCGAGCTGGGCGTAGGAGAGCGACTCCTCGCCGGAGACGACAGCGACAGCGT
>NZ_JAAIXY010000101.1 GCF_010894455.1 Myxococcus eversor
GACACGCAGAAGACCGTCGTCACGGGCGTGGAGATGTTCCGCAAGCTGCTGGACGAGGGCCGGGCGGGAGACAACATCGGCGCGCTGGTGCGTGGTCTGAAGCGCGAGGACATGGAGCGCGGGCAGGTGTTGGCCAAGCCGGGCAGCATCAAGCCGCACACCAAGTTCAAGGCGCAGATCTACGTGCTGTCGAAGGAAGAGGGTGGTCGCCACACCCCGTTCTTCAAGGGCTACCGTCCCCAGTTCTACTTCCGCACGACGGACGTGACGGGAACGGTGAAGCTGCCCGATAACGTGGAAATGGTGATGCCGGGCGACAACATCGCGATCGAGGTGGAGCTCATCACCCCGGTGGCGATGGACAAGGAGCTGCGCTTCGCTGTTCGCGAGGGTGGCCGCACGGTGGGCGCCGGCGTCGTGGC
>NZ_JAAIXY010000102.1 GCF_010894455.1 Myxococcus eversor
ACGCGCTCGTCGCCCTCTTCGCCATCCTCAAGGCCGGTGGGGCCTACGTCCCCACGGACCCGACGTACCCGCGTGAGCGCCTCACCTTCATCCTCCAGGACTCCGGTGCGCGCCTCGTCCTCACGCAGCGGCACCTGGCCGAGCCGCTCGAAACGCCGGGCCTGGAGGTCGTGTGCCTGGACGACCCGAGCGTCGCCGAGGCACTGAGCCGAGAGCCCGAGAGCAACCCGACACGAATCACCTCACCCGAGCACCTCGCCTACGTCATCTACACGTCTGGCAGCACGGGCCACCCGAAGGGCGTGATGATTCAGCACGCCTCCGTGATGAACCTGCGTGCGGCCCTCGCGTCCACGGCCCTCGCCGGTCTTCAGGGTCCGCTGCGAGTCAGCCTCAACGCCCCGCTGGCCTTCGACGCGT
>NZ_JAAIXY010000103.1 GCF_010894455.1 Myxococcus eversor
GCCCGAAACCTCGGCGAAGGTGGCGTCGATGGTGACTTCGGTGGGGCCGTAGAGGTTGACGAGCCGGACGGAAGGCAGGGCGGCTCGCAGGCGGGAGGCGGACTCGGAGGGAAGAGCTTCGCCGCCGCAGAAGAGCCAGCGCAGGCGTGAGGCCTGTGAGAGGGAAGTCTCCTCCAGCATGAAGCGCAGCAGGGAGGGCACCACCTGGAGGACGGTGACCTCGTGGCGCACGACGCACGCGAGAAGAGCGGCCGGGTCGCGATGAGCATCAGGAGGCGCGAGGACGAGGGGAGCGCCCACCAGCAGCGGAGCCCAGCACTCCCAGACGGAAGCATCGAAGCTCAACGGCGTCTTCTGCAGCACGCGGTCCGCGGCCGTCAGGCCGAAGGTGGAGAGCAGCCAGGCCATATG
>NZ_JAAIXY010000104.1 GCF_010894455.1 Myxococcus eversor
GAAGGAGGTGCGGAGGGACTCGTGGCGACGGACGAGCTCGGAGAGGGCGCGTTGGAGAGAGGAGACATCCAGGGCGCCCGTCAGGCGCAGAGCCGCGGGCATGTTGTAGGCGGCGCTGGCGGGCTCGAGCTGGTCGAGAAACCACAGGCGCTGCTGGGCGAAGGACAGCGGCAGCGCGTCCGTCCTGGGCGCCCGGGTGAGCGGAGGCAGCCAGACACCCTGGCCCGCCTGGAGGGCGGCGTCGATGCGCTGGGCGAGTACGGAGAGGGTGGAGGCCTCGAAGAGGGCGCGCAGGGGCAGCTCCACCTGGAAGGTGGCGCGGAGGCGCGAGACGAGGCGGGTGGCCAGCAGGGAGTGGCCGCCCAGCTCGAAGAAGTCATCCAGGGCGCTGACTTGGGACAGGCCGAGCA
>NZ_JAAIXY010000105.1 GCF_010894455.1 Myxococcus eversor
GGGCTTGGGTCGGTGCCAGGTCGCGATATCGTCAAGGAACTGCCGGCGCTCGTGAAAGAGATTGCGCGCGGTACGTTTCACCTCGATGTGAAGGCGATGCCTCTCTCCAACGTGGAGCGAGCGTGGACCGAAGCAACGCACACGAACGAGCGCATCGTCCTGACTCCATGAGGGCTGTCTCAGCTCTCGAAGGACGCGTCTACGGCTCGGAGGCGAGAAAACAGGGCCGGGTGCGGGGTCGGCGTCACAAACCGCTCCAGGTCTCCCTGTTGGCTTCGGGGCGGACGTGATGCCCCGCCGGAGAATCCCGATGCCAGCAGTCCTCGTCATGCCCGTGCTCGGCGCGAGTACGCGCCCTCGTCATCCACGCTCGTCTGCGCTGTGCTTCCTGTTGCTGCTCCT
>NZ_JAAIXY010000106.1 GCF_010894455.1 Myxococcus eversor
CTTTCTTTCAGGGGAGTGCCGGGTGCGCGGCGTCCGCGCACGTCAGGCGAAGTTGGTGGAGCAGGGACGCAAAGCCCGCGCAGCGGACCGCCCCGTGCACGTAGCGGATCAGCCCCTCATGCGCGCGCAGGAGGACTTCCAGGGAGCCGACCACCTCGACGGCGTTGGAGAGCACCGCCTCCGTGAGCGTGCGCCGGTCATCGAGCACCTCGAGGATGGTCCGCCGCGAGGTGCCCACGGTGATGGACTCCTGGCCATCCACGGCGCGCAGGTGGGCCTGCGTGGAGGTGAAGGCAGCGGTGAAGTGCTCGGCGTCGATCTTCAGCGCGACGGCGAGGCCGGCCAAAGGCATCAGGAAGCGCCCGTGGGCCTGGGGCTGCTCGCGGGCCAGCAGCGCGAAG
>NZ_JAAIXY010000107.1 GCF_010894455.1 Myxococcus eversor
CTTTTTCGCGCGAGCAGAGCCAAGCTTTAGGATCGCTGCGTCAACGCATCAGCATGGACCGGATCGCTCGTTTCACGTCCGGATCGCAATCCGCCTGATTGGCGCCACACGCCGTCGACGTGAGGGCGTGTGTCAGGGGTATGCGAGATGGAACCGGTACGCCCGCGAAGTCCAGAAAATCCGACGTCAGAGATTCAATACGAAGGACGAGCCCCGGTTCGACGACGCTCTCGCCGTAAGTTTTCACCATGCGATATAGTGTGATCCATGGCGGACGCCCCTTGTAAATCTTTGAAGCCTCTCGCGTGAATTTCTTGGGGAAGGCCGGCTGATGGTCGCCGTAGAACAGGATGGCGATCGGCCGGCCGATGGCATGCGCCTCCCGTTCCAGGCGAA
>NZ_JAAIXY010000108.1 GCF_010894455.1 Myxococcus eversor
CGCCGGTTCAGCGCGTCATACGTGACGCGCTTCATCCCCTGCTGCAACGCGATGGCCTCCGGACGGACCTCGACCTGGCGAGCCCACAGCTCGGACAGGCCCGCGTCTCGCGTAAACACTCCAAACCGACCCAGCCGCGACGCGCTCAGCGGCGATACTTTTCCAGGCATCGAGCCCTCCACGAATCAAAGACAACCAAGCCCGCACCGCCACTCAAAGAGTCGCGGGAATCAAAATGCAAACACGACATTCGTCGTGTCAATTTCCGACACGCGAACCTGTTCTGTCTCCGCTGCGGGCGGGAGTGTCTTGAAGGTGCGGGCTTCGTTCACCGGGACGTCATGGAGCACCGCGGCTCAGAGTTCGTTGAAGATGAGCAGTCCGCGCGCGGA
>NZ_JAAIXY010000010.1:0-25923 GCF_010894455.1 Myxococcus eversor
ACGCGTCGAAGGCCAGCGGGGCGTTGAGGCTGACTCGCAGCGGACCCTGAAGACCGGCGAGGGCCGTGGACGCGAGGGCCGCACGCAGGTTCATCACGGAGGCGTGCTGAATCATCACGCCCTTCGGATGGCCGGTGCTGCCCGACGTGTAGATGACGTAGGCGAGGTGCTGTGGCGAGGAGACCCGGGACGGCGTGGTGTCCGCTTCACCGGCGAGTGTCGTGGTCACGCCCGGGTCATCCAGGGGGACGACCTTGACGGATGGCGTCTCCAGCCGATCGGCGAGGAGCCGCTGCGTGAGGACGAGCGTGACGCCGGAATCCCGGAGCACGAAGGCGAGCCGCTCGCGAGGATGGGCGGGGTCCAGGGGGACGTATGCGCCGCCCGCCTTGAGGATGCCCAGGACGGCGACAATCATGTCGACGCCGCGCTCCATGCAGAGGGCGACGCGCGACTCGGGCCTGACGCCGTGAGCGCGCAGCCAGTGGGCGAGCCTGTTGGCCTGGCGGTCGAACTGGTCGAAGGTGAGCGACGTCGTGTCGTCGAGGACCGCCAGCGCATCGGGCGTGCGCGCGACCTGCGCTTCGATTCGCTCGTGCAGCGCGCCTTCCCATGGCAGCTCCCGGTGCGTGTCGTTCCTCGCCACGAGGAGCTGCTCCCGCTCCGCGTCGGAGAGCAGTGACAGCGAACCCAGGTCCGCATCGGGCGCGGCGACCACGGCCTTCAGCAGGGTGACGAAGTGCTCCGCCATGCGCGCGACGGTCCTCTCGTCGAACAGCTCCGTGCGGAAGTCGAGCGCTCCTCCGAGCCCCTGGGACGTCCGGGCAAGCGAGAGCGAGAGGTCGAACTTCGCCGCCAGCCCCTGCGCCTCCATCGGCGTGAGCTTCAGTGCTTCCAGCCCGCTCTCTTCGGAGCGAAGCGCCAGCGCCTGTCGAGGCGTGTTCTGGAGCGAGAGCATCACCTGGAAGAGCGGCGAGTGGCTCAGGCTGCGCTGGGGCTGGAGTTCCTCGACGAGCTTCTCGAAGGGGACGTCCTGGTGCTCGTAGGCCGCGAGGGTGGAGGCGCGCACCTGTGCGAGCAGCTCGCGGAAGCTGGCGCGCGGTGCGATGCGGGAGCGCAGGACAAGGGTGTTGACGAAGAAGCCGATGAGGCCCTCCGTCTCCGCGCGGTTGCGGCCCGCGATGGGCGAGCCGACGGAGATGTCGTCCTGTCCGGAGTAGCGCGAGAGCAAAAGCTGGAAGGCGGCCAGCACGCCCATGAAGAGCGTGGCCCCTTCCGCTTGAGTGAAGGACTCCAGGGCTTGGGTCAGCTCCTCGGGCAGGTGGAACGGCAGCGCGTCACCCTTGGAGGACTGGACCGCGGGGCGGGGCCTGTCCGTGGGCAGCTCCAGCACGGCGGGCGCATCCGCGAGTTGGTGCTTCCAGTAGTCGAGCTGTCGTTGAAGCACGTCACCGCGCAGCCACGCGCGCTGCCAGGCGGAGAAGTCGGCGTACTGCACCGGCAGTGGCGCGAGAGCGGGTGACGTGCCCGTGGCCAGGGCCGAGTAGAGCGCGACGAGCTCGCGCACCAGCACCTCCATGGACCAGCCGTCGGAGACGATGTGGTGCATCGTCACCAGCAGCACGTGCTCCTTCGCGTCCATCCGGAGCAGCGAGGCGCGCAGGAGCGGGCCGGTGGCCAGGTCGAAGGGCCTGAGGGCTTCTTCGTTGATGAGCCGCTGAGCCCGGGTCTCACGCTCTTCTCCTTGCGTGTCGCTCAGGTCCACGAGCGGCAGCGAGAAGGCAGGGGCCGGGCGGATGACCTGCACGGGCTCGCCCTCATGCGAGGAGAACGTGGTGCGGAGGGCCTCATGGCGCCGCACCAGGGCGTCGAAGCTGGCCTCCAGTGCGTTCGTGTCCAGCGCCCCTTCGAGCCGCAGCGCGGCGGGCATGTTGTAGAGGGCACTGCCGGGCTCGAGCTGGTCGATGAACCACAGCCGCTGCTGCGCGAAGGACAGCGGGAGCGCACTCGTGCGCGGCACGGGTACCAGCGACGGCGCGGTCAGCGGGTTCGACTGGGAGGTGGCGTCGATGCGCGCGGCCAGGGTCGCCGGTGTGGGGCTCTCGAAGAGGGCGCGCAGCGGCAGTTCGACGTCGAGTGCCGCTCGAATGCGGGAGACGAGCTGGGTGGCGAGGAGGGAGTGGCCGCCGAGCGAGAAGAAGGAGTCGCTCGCTCCGACGCGCTCGACGCGCAGGAGGTCGGCCATGAGCCTGGCCAGGGTCTTCTCGGTGGGGGTCGACGGCGGGTTCCACGCGGACTGCTCGGAGGCAACGGCCGCGGGAGGCGGCAGGACGTCGCGGTCCACTTCGCCGTCTGGCAGGCGCGGGAGTGCCGCCAGGGACACGAAGGACGACGGCACCAGGTACTCGGCGAGCCGCTCCTCCAGGAAGGAGCGCAGCACCGTCAGGTCGAGCGCGCCCTGGGGCACGAGATAGGCGACGAGGCGCTTCTTGCCGGGGACATCCTCGCGGACGAGGGCGACGGCCTCACGAACGTGAGGGTGGGAGCGCAGCGCGGCCTCGACGTCGTCGCGTTCGCCTCGCGCGTCTCGCGGTGTAGCGCGAGGGGCGACCTGTCCCAGGTTCTCGAGAGAGCCGTCCGCGCGCCAGCGGACCTTGTCGCCGGTGCGGTACAGGCGCGCACCGGACAGGCCACTGAGTGCATCCGGGAGGAAGCGCTCGGCCGTGATTTGCGGACCCTGCCCGTAGCTGAGCGCGTGGTGCACTCCGCCCAGGAACAGCTCCCCGGGGACGCCCACGGGGACGGGCTCCAGGTGCGCATCGAGGACGTAGGCCCGCGTGCTCGAGGTGGTGTCATTCCACTCCACGAGGAGGCGGTGCCGCTCGGTGGAGTCCATGAGCGGCAGCGTGGAGACGGGCGCCTCCGGGTGCTTCACGGCGGCGCGGAGCAGGGTGAGGAAGTGAGCCACCATGCGCGTGGCCGTGGAGGCATCGAAGAGCGCCGTGGCGACCTGGAGCGAGCCCTCGTAGCCAGAAGGCGCTTCGGCGAAGGAGAGGTCGAGGTCGAACTTGGCGGGCGCGTCACCTCGGTCGACGGAGAGCAGGCGCAAGCCGGGCAGCTCCAGGTCTCCCATGGGCGTGTTCAGCAGCGAGAACATGACCTGGAAGAGCGGAGTGACGTCGAGGCTGCGCTCGGGCTGCAGCTCCTCGACGATCTTCTCGAAGGGCACGTCCTGGTGTTCGTAGGCCCCCAGCGTCGTGGCGCGCACGCGCTCCACCAACTCGCGGAAGGACGCTCGCGGGTCGATGCGCGCGCGGAGCACCAGCGTGTTGACGAAGAAGCCGATGAGGCCCTCGGTCTCCGCGCGGTTGCGTCCCGCGATGGGCGAGCCCACGGAGATGTCGTCCTGCCCGGAGTAGCGTGAGAGCAGGAGCTGGAAGGTGGCCAGGAGCGTCATGAAGGGCGTCGCGCCCTGGCGCTGCGCGAGTGACCTGACGGCGTCGGACAGCTCGGCCCCCAACGAGATGGGGAGGATGGCGGCCTCACGCGACCCGAGGGCGGCGCGCGGCCTGTCGGTGGGCAGCTCCAGGAGCGCGGGGGCTCCACGGAGCTGCTGCTTCCAGTAGGCCAGCCGTGTCCGCAGGGCTTCGTCACGCAGCCAGCCGCGCTGCCACGCCGCGAAGTCGGCGTATTGCACGCTCAACGCCGGAAGCCTGGCGGGTTCGCCGGACAGATGCGCCGCGTAGAGCGTCCCCAGCTCGCGCACCAGCACGCCGGAGGACCAGCCGTCGGAGACGATGTGGTGGACGTTGGTGATGAGCAGGTGCTCGCGCTCCGCCAGCTTGACGAGGCAGAGGCGGAACAGGGGCCCGGAGGTCAGGTCGAAGGGGCGCTCCACCTCTTGCGCCGTCAGTCGTCGGGCCTCGGCCTGACGGTCGGCCTCATCCAGGTGCTGGAGGTCGATGAGCGGAATAGAGAGGGGTGCCGCGGGGTGGATGACCTGGGACGGCTGTCCGTCGATGGAGGCGAAGGTGGTGCGGAGCGCCTCGTGGCGCGAGACGACGTCGGAGACCGCGCGCTCCAGGGCAGCGACGTCGAGCGCTCCTTCGAGGCGAAGCGCCGTGGGGATGTTGTAGAGGGCGCTGCCGGGCTCGAGCTGGTCGATGAACCACAGCCGCTGCTGCGCGAAGGACAACGGCAAGGCGCCGGTGCGAGGCACGGGCATCAGCGGTGGGACTTCCAGCCCCTGTTGTTCCTGCCGCGAGGCCTCCAGATACCGGGCCAGTCCGGCGACGGTGGGCGCCTCGAAGAGCTCCCTCAGTGGCAGCTCGACGTTGAAGGCGGAGCGGATGCGGGAGACGACCTGGGTGGCGAGGAGGGAGTGGCCTCCCAGCTCGAAGAAGTCGTCGCTCGGCCCTACTCGCGGGACGCCGAGCACCTCGGCGTAGATGCCCGCGAGCGCGGCCTCCATGGCGGTGCGGGGCGCTTCGGGTGCCTCTTCCTGAGACGGGGTGCCGACTCCGGGCGGCGGAAGGGCCTTGCGGTCGACCTTGCCGTTCGCCGTGAGCGGCAGCTCGGTCATCGTGACGATGGCCGACGGCACCATGTACGCGGGGAGCCGTTCCTCGACGAAGCCGCGCACGGCGCTCGCGTCCAGTCCCTGCTCCGAAGGCACCACGTAGGCGACGAGTCGCTTGTCGCCCGGCACGTCCTCGCGCACGACGACGATGACCTCACCGACGCTCGGGTGTTGGCGCAGGGCGTTCTCCACTTCACCGGGTTCGATGCGGAAGCCGCGCACCTTGACCTGGAAGTCGGCGCGGCCCTGGAACTCCAGCGTGCCGTCCGTCCGCCACCGAGCCTTGTCGCCCGTGCGGTAGAGCCGCGTGCCCGGAGCCCCGAAGGGATGGGGCACGAAGCGCTCCGCCGTGAGGTCGGGCCGTCCGAGGTAACCCCACGCGAGGCCGTCGCCTCCGACGTAGAGCTCTCCCGTCACGCCGGGAGGAACCAACTGGAGGGCGCCGTCCAGCACGAAGGCCGAGGAGTGGGGCACCGGCCGGCCGATGGGGACGGAGTCGCCCACCGCGTCACCCGCGCGCAGGGCGTGGGTGGCGGAGAACGTGGTGTTCTCCGTGGGGCCGTAGCCGTTGATGAGCACGCCGCCCGGAGGCAGCAGCGCGAGGTGTTCGCGCACGCGCCGCGCGGGCAGCACGTCTCCACCCGCGAGCACCTGGGAGACGCCGGCCAGGGCCTGTGGCTGGTACGTCACCATCTGCTCGTAGAGGGCAGCGGTGAGCCAGAGCGAGGTGACGCGGTGTCGCGCGAGCAGCGCCCCCAGCTCCTCCAGGGACAGCGCGCCAGGGGGCGCGAGGACGAGCCGGGCGCCGTGAAGCAGCGCGCCCCACAGCTCGAGCGTGGAGGCGTCGAAGGCGACCGGCGCCGCCTGGAGCCAGACCTCGTCGGGCCCGAAGCGGATGACGCCGTGGGGCTGCACGAGTCGGACGACTCCCCGGTGCGGCACGGAGACGCCCTTGGGCTCGCCGGTGCTCCCCGAGGTGAACATGACGTAAGCCAGGGCGTCCGCGCTCGCGGGCACCTCCGGAGCCGAGTCCGGCTGGCGGGCGATGTGCGCGGCCTCTTCGTCCAGGACGACGAGCACGACGCCCAGCTCCGGCAGCTCATCCGCCACCGAGGACTCGGTCAGCAGCACGGCGGCGGAGGACTGGCGCAGGACCCACGCCATGCGCTCGGTCGGCCAGGTGGCATCGAGCGGGACGTAGGCGGCTCCCGCCTTGAGGGTGCCCAGCAGCGCGACCACCAGGTCCACGGAGCGCTTCAGGTGCACGGCGACGCGGCCGCCGGGCTGCACGCCCAGTCCGCGAAGATGATGGGCGAGCCGGTTCGCGCGCGCTTCGAGCTGCGCGTACGTGAGGAGCGCGTCCTCGGATTCGACGGCGACGCGGTCCGGTGTGAGCGCCGACTGTCGGGCGAAGAGCTGGTGGATGGCCGCGTCACGCGGGTACTCCCCGGTGACGGCGTTCCACTGCGCCAGGACCTGGTGCCGCTCCTCGGAGGACAGCAGTGACACGAGGCCCAGCGGGCGCTCCGGTGCGGCCGTGACTGCCTCCAGCAGCACGGCGTAGTGGCGCATCAGCCGCTTCACCGTGTCCGCGTCGAAGAGGTCGGTGTTGTAGTTGAGGGCGCCGGAGAAGCCCTGGGGCCCCTCTTCCAGCAGGAGGCTGACCTCGTACTGCGACGTGGTGACGTGCGCGGTGAGCGGAGCGAAGGAGAGCCCCGAAAGCTGTGTCGTCTCGACGGGAGTGTTCTGGAGGGTGAGGGTGGCCTGGAAGAGCGGGCTGCGCGCGAGGTCGCGCTGGGGCTGGAGTCCCTCGACGAGCTTCTCGAAGGGGATGTCCTGGTGCTGGTACGCGGCCAGCGTGGCACCGCGCACGTGGGCGAGGAGCTGGAGGAAGGAGCCTCGCGCGTCGATGCGCGAGCGCAGGACGAGCGTGTTGACGAAGAAGCCGATGAGGCCCTCCGTCTCCCCCTGCTGGCGGTTGGCGATGGGGAAGCCGACGGAGACGTCGTCCTGTCCGGCGTAGCGGGAGAGGACGAGCTGCCAGGCCGCGAGCAGCACCATGAACGGCGTGACGCCCTCACGCTGGGCCAGCGCGCGCACGGAGGCGCTCAGCCCACCTGTGAGCTCGACGGGGAGGAGGGTGCCCTTGTGGGACTGGATGGCGGGACGGGGCCTGTCCGTGGGCAGCTCGAGGACACCCGAGGCTCCGGAGAGGTGTTGCTTCCAGAAGTCGAGCTGACGCTGGAGCACGTCGCCGCGCAGCCAGGAGCGCTGCCACGCCGCATAGTCCGCGTACTGGACAGGCAGCGGTGGCAGCCTGTCCGGAGTGCCCGTGGTCCGGGCCACGTACAGGGTGGCCAGCTCGCGCACGAGGACGCCCGTGGACCACGCGTCGGAGACGATGTGGTGCATCGTCACCAGGAGCACGTGGGCCCGGGGGCCATGCTTCAGCAGGGAGGCACGCAGGAGCGGCCCCGTCGAGAGGTTGAACGAAGCGAGGGCGTCCTCTTCGATGAGGGCCTGCGTCCGAGCTTGTCGCTCCTCTTCGGACAGCGCGCTCAGGTCCACCACGGGCACGTTGAAGCCCGAGGCGGGACGGATGTGCTGCACGGGCTCACCGCCGCGCACGGCGAAGGTGGTGCGCAGCACCTCGTGGCGGTTCACCAGGGCGTTGAAGGCGTGCTCCAGTGCTCCGACATCCAGTGCCCCGTCCACGCGCAGCGCCGTGGGCAGGTTGAAGAGCGGCGTGCCCGGAGAGAGCTGGTCGATGAACCACAGGCGCTGCTGGGAGAAGGAGAGCGGCAACGCCTCCGTGCGAGGCACGGGCACCAGGGACGGCGCCGCCGGAGTCGTCTCCCCCCGGCTGGCGTCGATGCGCGCGGCGAGGCCCGCCACCGTGGGCTCCTCGAAGAGGGCGCGCAGGGGCAGGTCCACCCGGAACGCGGTCCGGATGCGAGAGGCGAGCTGGGTGGCGAGCAGCGAGTGGCCTCCCAGGGTGAAGAAGCTGTCCTCAGCCCCCACCCGCTCGACGCGGAGGATGGCGGCCATCAGCGCCGCCAGCGTCTGCTCCGTGGGCGTGCGCGGCGCAATCCACGAGGCCTCCACGTCGACGTGCGCGTCCGGCGCGGGCAGCGCCTTGCGGTCCAGCTTGCCGTTCGGCGTGAGGGGCAGCGCCTCCAGCACCACGAAGGCCGCGGGCACCATGTACTCTGGCAGGCCCGTCAGCAGTCCTCGCCGGAGCTCCGTGGCGTCGAGCGTGCTCCCCGCTCGCGGCACCACGTAGGCGATGAGCAGGTCATCGCGCACCAGCACGGCGGCTTCTTGGAGGCCCGGCTGACGCAGGAGCGCGGCTTCGACTTCACCCAGCTCGATGCGCAGGCCGCGCAGCTTCACCTGGAAGTCGATGCGGCCCAGGTAGTCGAGCGTGCCATCCGCCCGCCACCGCACCTTGTCGCCCGAGCGGTAGAGGCGCGCGCCGGGCCGGGTCGCGAAGGGGTCGGGGACGAAACGCTCGGCGGTGAGGTGGGGCTGATGCAGGTAGCCGCGCGCCAGCCCCTCTCCGCCCAGATACAGCTCGCCGGGCACGCCCGTGGGAACAGGCCGCAGGTCCGCGTCCAGGACATAGGCCTGGGTGTTGGACATGGGCCGGCCGATGGGGGCCACCGGCCCGGTGAAGCGCTCCACCGGCCACGAGGTGGCGTCGATGGTGGCCTCCGTCGGGCCGTAGTTGTTGTCCAGGCTCACGCTCGGCAACACCTCGCGCACGCGTGGCGGCAGGTCCGCCGGCAGCGCCTCGCCACCGGAGATGATGCGGCGCAGGCTCGTGGCGGCGCGCAGTCCGGGCTCCTCCAGCAGGACTCTCAGCAGCGACGGCACCACCTGGAGCACGGTGACGTGGTGTCGCACCACGGTCTCCACCAGGAGGGACGCATCGCGGTGGGCCTCCAGCGGCGCGATGACCAGCGTCGAACCGGACAGCAGCGTGGCGAACAGCTCGGCGACGGACACGTCGAAGCTGAGCGAGGTGAGCAGCAGCGGCCGTGCACCGGGCCCCAGGTCGAACCGGGAGCGCATCCACGCGGCGTGGTTGGAGAGGGAGCGGTGGGTCAGCACGGTGCCCTTGGGCCGCCCCGTGCTGCCAGATGTGTAGATGACGTACGCCGCGCTCTCGGAGGGCACCCACTCACTCAGGGGCGCCTTTGCGTCGGCGAAATCGGTCTCCCAGCCGGCGTCGAGGCACACCACGGCGGGGCCCTCGGGCAACACTCCGAGGAGGTGACGCTGGGTGAGCAGCACCGGGGCAGAGGTGTCCTGAAGCATGAAGGCCAGCCGCTCACGCGGGTAGGCCGGGTCCAGCGGCACGTAGGCGCCACCGGCCTTGAGCACGCCGAAGACGGCGACGGGCACCTCCAGCGAGCGCTCCATGCACAGCGCCACGAGCGTCCCGGGCTTCACGCCCAACGAGCGCAGGTGCGAGGCGAGCTGGCTGGAGCGCGCATCGAGCTGGGCGAAGGTGAGCGAGCCCGCGTCGGAGACGACGGCGAGCGCGTCCGGAGTGAGGCCGGCCCGGGCGGAGAGCTGCTGGTGGACGCAGGCATCAGCGGGGACCGGCGCCGCGGTGTCGTTCCACTCCCGGAGGACGCGTCGCAGCTCGGCCTCGTCCATCAGCGGCAGGGCGGAGAGCGACTGCTCGGGGTTGGCCACGGCCGCGCGGAGCAGGGTGAGCAGGTGCTCCACCATCCGCTCCATGGTGGCGCCGTCGAACAGGTCGACGTTGTAGTCGAGCGAGCCCACGAAGCCCGCGGGCGTCTCCACGAGAGAGAGGTCCAGGTCGAACTTGAGGGGCATCTCGTTGTCCCCGAGTCCCTCCAGCCGCAGCCCGGGTAGCTCCAGCGCGCCCATGGGGGTGTTCAGCACGGAGAACATGACCTGGAACAGCGGCGAGTAGCTGAGGCTGCGCTCGGGCTGCAGTTCCTCGACGAGCTTCTCGAAGGGCACGTCCTGGTGGTCGAAGGCCTCCAGCGTGGTGCGCTTCACCTGCGTCAGCAGCGAGGCGAAGGAGGCGTGTGGCTCCAGCCGCGCGCGCAGCGCCAGGGTGTTGACGAAGAAGCCGATGAGGCCCTCGGTCTCCCCTCGGTTGCGGCCTGCGATGGGCGAGCCGACAACGATGTCGTCCTGGCCGGAGTAGCGCGCGAGGAGCACCTGGAACGCTGCCAGCAGCGTCATGAAGGGTGTGGCGCCGTGCCGCTGGGACAGAGCCTTGATGGCGTCGGAGAGCTCCGCCGACAGCACGACGGCGCGCTGAGCGGCGTTGCGCGTCTGGACGGACGGACGGGGCCTGTCGGTGGGCAGCTCCAGCAGCGCCGGAGCGCCTTCGAGCCGCCGCTTCCAGTAGCCCAGGCGCGTGTGGAGCGCCTCGTCGCGCAGCCAGCCTCGCTGCCAGGCCGCGAAGTCGGCGTACTGCACCGGCAGGGGCGGCAGCTCCGCCCGTGTTCCGGACAGGTGCGCCGCGTAGAGGGCGCCCAGCTCGCGCACGAGCACCCCCGTGGACCAGCCGTCGGAGACGATGTGATGCATCGTCGACAGCAGCACATGCTCCCGTTCCTCCACGCGCAGCAACGCGACGCGGAAGAGCGGGCCCGTGGTGAGGTCGAAGGGCCGCAGGGCCTCTTCGCGGGCACGGCGGTGCACCTCGGCCTCGCGCTCGGAGGCGGGCAGGGTGCTCAGGTCCACCACCGGCAACCTCACGGGCGCGGCCGGGTGGATGTGCTGTACGGCCTCTCCGTCGCGTGAGGCGAAGGTGGTGCGCAGCGCCTCGTGGCGCTCCACCACGTCGGAGATGGAGCGCTCCATCGCCTCCACGTCCAGGTCGCCGACGAGCCGGAGCGCGGAGGGCATGTTGTACAGGGGGCTGCCCGGCTCCAACTGGTCGATGAACCACAGGCGCTGCTGCGCGAAGGACAGCGGCAGCGCCTCCGTGCGCGGCACGGGCACGAGCGGGGGCAGGCCCAGGCCCCGTCGCTCCAGGCGCAGGGCATCCACCTGCCCGGCGAGCGTGGAGAGCGTCGGAGACTCGAACAGCTCACGCAGGGCCAGCTCCAGGTCGAACGTCGCCCGGATGCGGGAGACGACCTGGGTGGCGAGGAGCGAGTGTCCGCCCAGCTCGAAGAAGTCGTCATCGCGCCCCACGCGCGGGACGCCCAGCACGTCGGAGAAGATGCCGGCCAGCGCCACCTCGGTGGCACCCACGGGCACCGCGAAGGCGTCGCCGCCCGAGCCCTCCAGCTCCGGCGCCGGCAGGGCCCTGCGGTCCACCTTTCCGTTCGGCGTCAGTGGCAGGGACTCCAGGCTCACCAGGGCCGAAGGCACCATGTACTCGGGCAGCTTCTGGCGCAGGAAGTCCTTCAGCCCCGCCACGTCGACGTCGGGCGCCACGACATAGGCGACGAGGCGCTTGTCGCCCGGCGCGTCCTCTCGCACCACGACGATGGCCTCGCTCACGCCGCCGTGCAGACGCAGGACGCTCTCCACCTCGCCCGGTTCGATTCGGAAGCCGCGCACCTTGACCTGGAAGTCCGTGCGGCCGAGGAACTCCAACGTGCCGTCGTCCGTCCAGCGCACCTTGTCGCCCGTGCGGTAGAGGCGCTCTCCCGCCTTGAACGGGTGGGGCACGAAGCGCTCGGCCGTGAGGTCTGGACGGCCCAGGTAACCCCAGGCCAGACCATCGCCCCCGGTGAACAGCTCACCCGGCGCACCGGGGAGCACCGGCTCGAACCGCTCATCCAGCACGTAGACGCGAGTGTTGGAGATGGGACGGCCAATGGGCACGGAAGCGCCGACGACGTCGCCCGACTCCAGGCGGTGGCACGCCGTGAAGGTCGTGTTCTCCGTGGGGCCGTAGCCGTTGACGAGCACCGCGCCGGGAGCCACGCGCGAAAGGTGCTCGCGCACGCGCCGCACGGGCAGCACATCGCCTCCCGCCAGCACCTGTCTCACGGAGGCCAGGGCCTCGGGCTGGTGGAGCGCCATCTGTTCGAAGAGGGCCGCCGTCAGCCACAGGGTGGTGATGCGGTGACGCACCAGCACCGCGCCAAGCTCTTCGAGAGTGGGCGTGTGAGGCGGAAAGAGGACCAGGCGGGCCCCATGCAGCAGCGCGCCCCAGACCTCCAGCGTGGAGGCGTCGAAGGAGCTGGGGGCGAGTTGGAGGAAGACCTCCTCGGGCCCGAAGTGGATGAAGTCGCCGCTCATCACCAGCCGGGTGATGCCGCGGTGGGGAATGGCGACGCCCTTGGGCTGTCCCGTGGAGCCCGAGGTGAACATGACGTACGCGAGGCTGTCCGCGTCAGCGCAAGGCGCGAGTGGCGTCACGGGCTGGAGGGCCACCTGCTCCCACTCGGAGTCGAGGCAGACGAGGAGCGGGACATAGGCGGGCAGCTCATCGGCGAGCCGCTCCAGCGTCACGAGGACGGAGGCCCCCGTCCCCGCGAGCATGGCGTTCAGGCGCTCCGCCGGATAGGCGGGGTCGAGCGGAACGAAGGCCGCGCCCGCCTTGAGGATGCCCAAGAGGCCCACGGGCAACTCCAGGCTCCGCTCCAGGCACAGGGCCACGCGCGTCCCCGGCGTGACGCCCAGGGTGCGCAGATGATGCGCGAGCTGGTTGGAGCGCTCGTCGAGCTCTCGGTACGTGAGCGTGCCCACCGTGGACTCGACGGCGATGGCGTCCGGTGTGCGCGCCGCCTGCGCGGTGAAGAGCTGGTGCACTCCGGCTTCGCGCGGGTAGTCGCGGTCCGTCTGGTTCCACTCCACCAGCACGCGCTCGCGCTCCTCCTGAGTGACGAGGGAGAGCGAGGACAGGAGGGCCTGGGGCCGGGCCAGCATGGACTCCACGGCCGTGGCCCAGAGGCGCAGCACGCGCTCCAGCACGGAGGTCTCGAAGCGCTGCTTGTCGTAGACGAGGCGCAGCTCCATCCGGGTGCCGGGCAGGGCGATGGCCACGAAGGGCATGTCCGACTGCTCGGTGCTGGCGAGGTCGCGGACCTGGAAGTCGCTGCCACCGGAGTAGACGGCGTCGTCGACGGGGTAGTTCTCGAAGACGTACAGGCTCTCGAACAGGGGCTGGCCGCGAGGCACGTCGCTCCAGCCCTGGATGCGTGCCAGCGAGGCGTGCTCGTGCTGATTCAGCGCCTGCATCTGCGCGTGGTGCGAGGCGAGCCACGCCACCACCGGCAGGTCGGGCTCCAGTCGGGTGCGCAGGGGCAGCGTGTTGATGAACAGGCCCACCATGTGCTCGATGCCGCTCACTTCGGCGGCGCGGCCCGAGACGGTGGTGCCGAAGACGACCTCGCGCTCACCGGAGTAGCGGGCGAGCACCAGGGACCAGGCGCCCTGCAGCACGGTGTTGGCCGTGAGCAGGTGCTGGCGCGCATACGCATTCAGGGCATGGGTCGTCTCCGCGCTCAGGAAGAACGAGCGCTCGCCCTGTGCATACGGCGCGTCCTGCGTGTCGGGGAGCCGGGCGCCGGGGAGCGGCGTCGGCGCGGTGAAGCCCTGGAGGGCCTCGCGCCAATAGACCTCGCTGCGCGCGGTGGGGTCTTCGCGCAGCCAGGAGATGAAGTCCCGGTACGCGGGAGCGGCCGCCAGCGCGGGACGCTCGCCCTTCGACGCTGCGTCGTAGGAGGCGAACAGCTCCTTGAAGACGAGTCCGAGGCTCCAGCCATCCATCAACAGGTGATGCGAGGACCAGAGGACGCGGTGCAACCCATTGTCCAGCTTCACCACCGTCAGGCGCATCAGCGGCGACTGACGCAGGTCGAAGCCACGGACGCGGTCCGAGGCCATGAGGGCGTCGAAGCGGGCCCTCTGCTCATCCGGTGTCAGGCCGCGCCAGTCGAGCTCCTCCCAGGGCAGCGCGACGCGAGGACTCACCACCTGGAGGGGCTCATCCAGCCCTTCCCAGACGAACGCGGTGCGCAGGGGCGCATGGCGCTCCACCACCGTCTCCCAGGCGCGGCGGAAGAGCCCCAGGTCGATGCGCGCGCCGAACGTCCAGCCGAACTGCGTGACGTACACGCCCGAGCCCGGCCCCATCAGCGAGTGGAACAGCATGCCCTGCTGGAGGGCGGACAGCGGGTAGACATCCTCCACGGGCATGCCCGGTGGCAGCACCCTGTCCTGCGTGGCCTGCGTCAGGCGAGCCAGCGGGAAGTCGGCGGGCGTGTATCGCAGGGCATCGGGCGTCGCCCGGCCGGAGATGAGCAGGCGCAGCGCGTCCCCGAAGGCTTCAACGAGCGCGCGCGCGGTGGCCTCGTCGTGGAGGTTGCGGCTGTAGGTGAGGGAGAGGCGGAGTTGTCCTCCCTGGACGACGGCCGACACGTCGAGCAGATGCGCGCGCGGCGCACGCGGGCTGATGGACGGGCCCTGGGACTCCGGAGCGAACGTGAACAGCGAGGCGTCGCTGGAGGTGGAGTCCACCTGGCCCAGGTAGTTGAGGGACACCTCGGGGACGGGCAGCGCACTCAGGCGTTCACGGGTGTCGTCTTCGCGCAGGTGGCGCAGCAGGCCGTGTCCCAGGCCGTTGGCGGGCAGGGTGCGCAGCGCGTCGCGCGTGGCACGCACGGTGTCACCGGGGCTGTCTCCGGCGCCCACCTGGAGCAGCACCGGGTACAGGGACGTGAACCAGCCCACGGTGCGTGACAGGTCCACGTCGGTGAAGAGGTCCTCACGGCCGTGGCCTTCGGCCTCGACGAGGAAGCGCGACTGTCCCGTGCGAGCGGCCAGGGCGCGGCCCAGCGCGGCCAGCAGCACGTCCTGGAGCCGGGCGCGGTACGCCGCGGGCACCTCACGCAACAGCAGTCCCGTGTCCCCGGCATCCAGGCTCGCGGAGACGGTATGCGACGAGGCGACGGTGTTCGCCCCTTCCGCCCTGTCCCGGGGCAGCGGAACGACGCGGGCGCGGGCCTCGTCGAGCCAGAAGGAGCGCTCGGCGTCGAGCGCTTCGGAGCGGGCATGTTTGTGCAGGCGCTCGGCCCACGCCTTGAAGGACGTCGTCTTCGCCGGGAGAGAGCGCGCTTCGCCACGCCGGGCCTGCCGGCAGAGGGTCTCCAGGTCCTCGACGAGGATGCGCCAGGAGACGGCGTCGACGACGAGGTGGTGCGCCACCAGCAACAGGCGCGCGGACTCACCCGGGCCGAAGTCGAAGTGGACGGCGCGCAGGAGCGGCGCCGAGCCCAGGTCGAAGGAGGTCTGCGCCTCGGTGGCGATGGCCTCCACTCTCGCGGCCCGCGCATCTTCAGACAGTGAGGACACGTCCTCGCGGCGCAGTGAAGGCGCGTGCTCCAGGTCCGTGTTGTGCTGGCTCCACCGGCCGTCCTCCTGCACGAAGCGGATGCGCAGGGCGTCGTGGTGCTTCACCAACTCGCGCAGGGCGGCTTCGACAACCGAGGGCTCCACCGCCTCGCGCAGCCGCAGCATCAGCGCCTGGTTGTAGTGGTGCGGCTCGGGGTTCGCGTCTTCGAGGAAGGCGCGCTGGATGGGCGTGAGAAGCACCGGGCCGACGACGGGCGTCTGCTCGGCGGTGACGGCCTGCAGCCGGGAGACCTCGGGAGCCAGGGTGGCGATGGTCTGCGATTGGAAGAGCTGCCGGGGCGCGAAGTGCAGCCCGGCGCGGCGGGCGCGCGCGACGAGCTGAAGGGTGATGATGGAGTCGCCGCCGAGCTGGAAGAAGTTGTCGTGGATGCCGACGCGCGGGACGCGCAGCACCTGGGCCCATACCGTGGAGAGGGCCTCCTCCACCTCGTTGCGAGGCGCGACGTAGGAGTCGGTGCTCACCGAGTCCGGCGAAGGCAGCGCGGCGCGGTCGACCTTGCCGTTGGAGGACAGCGGCAGCGTCTCCAACGTGACGATGGCCGAGGGCACCATGTACGCCGGGAGCCGCTCACCCAGGTGAGTCCGCAGCGCGCCGATATCCGGAAGCGAAGCACCGGTGTGCGGCGCGACGTAGGCCACGAGCCGTGCGCCCGAGGGGCCGTCTTCGCGCACCACCACGACAACGTCACCGACGGAGGCATGCGTCCGCAGCGCGGACTCAATCTCTCCCAGTTCGATGCGGTAGCCACGGACCTTCACCTGGAAGTCGGCGCGGCCCAGGTACTCCAGCCGCCCATCGACGCCCCAGCGGACGCGGTCGCCCGTCCGGTACAGCCGCGCTCCGGGCCGAGTGCTGAAGGCGTCGGGGATGAAGCGCTCCGCGGTCAACTCGGGTCGCCGCCAGTAGCCTCGTGCCACTCCCGCGCCGCCGATGAACAGCTCGCCCACGACACCCACCGGCACCGGGCGCAGGTGCGCATCCAGGACGTACAGACGGGTGTTGGCGATGGGCCGGCCGATGGAGATGGGGCCGCTCGCCGCATCTCCAGGGGCCACCGTGTGGATGCTGCAACCCACCACCGTCTCGGTGGGGCCGTACTCGTTGATGAGCAGCGTGTCTGGAGCATGCTGGCGCCAGAAGGCGACGCCCTCGGCCGTCAGGGCTTCGCCACCGATGACGAACGCACGCGTGCGACCGGCGGCCTCGCCCGGCGTGAGCTGGGACGCGAGCAGGTGCAGGTGCGTGGGCGTCAGCTTCACGAGGCTGAAGTCGTTGCCCTCGCGCAGGGCCTCACCCAGCCCCTCCACGCCCGCCTCCTCGGGCACGAGCACCACGGGCCTCCCCGCGACGAGCGGAGCGATGAGGCTGGTGACGGTCAGGTCGAAGGAGAGCGGCGAGTGGACCGGGGAGCCGGAGCCCTCCGCGATGCGGTACGTGCGCAGGGCCCAGGTGAGGTAGTTCACGACGCCGCGGTGCTCCACCATGACGCCCTTGGGGAGACCGGTGCTGCCGGAGGTATAGATGAGGTAGGCGAGGTCATCGGCGGTGGCCAGGGGTGCCGGCGCCGTCGTGGGCTCCTTCTCCACCGTGACGTCCCAGTCCTCGTCGACGCGGAGGACATTGAGCGCGCTCGCGGGCAGCGCATCCGCGAGCACCGACTCGGTGAGGACGATGGCGACGTGGGTGTCGTCCAGGAGGAAGGCGATGCGTGAGTCGGGCAGAGCCGGGTCGAGAGGCAGATAGGCGGCACCCGCCTTGAGCGTGGCCCAGAGGGAGACGACCATCTCGGGCGAGCGGCGGAAGTACAGGCCCACTCGGGACCCTCGTCCCACACCCAGTCCCCGCAGGGCGTGCGCGAGCTGGTTGGCCCGGGCGTCCAGCTCACGGAAGGTGAGCCGTGCGTCGCCCATGGAGATGGCAACGGCGTCCGGAGTGCGAGCGACGGCTTCCTCGAAGAGGGCGTGGACGGTGGTGTGCGCCGGGAAGTCCGCGTGCGTGTCGTTCCACTCCATCAGGACGCGGCGCTCTTCGGCCTCGTCCATGAGCGGCAGGGACGCGACGGGTGCATCCGGCTGGTCCACCACGGCGCGGAGCAACGTGAGGAAGTGGGACGCCAGCCGCGAGATGGTGGAGGCGTCGAACAGCGCCGTGGAGAACTGGAGCGCGCCCTGGAAGCCCGACGGCGTCTCGACGAGGGAGAGGTCCAGGTCGAACTTGGCGGCGGCGTTGCCGAAGTCGACGGGGAGGATGCGCAGGCCCGGCAGCTCCAGGTCCCCCATGGGGATGTTGAGGAGGGAGAAGAAGACCTGGAAGAGGGGCGAGAAGCCGAGGCTGCGCTCGGGCTGGAGCTCCTCGACGAGCTTCTCGAAGGGGACGTCCTGGTGCTCGTAGGCCTCCAGCGTGGAGGCGCGCACCTGGGCGAGCAGCTCGCGGAAGGAGGCTCGCGGGTGGATGCGCGCGCGCAGCACGAGCGTGTTGACGAAGAAGCCGATGAGGGGCTCGGTCTCCGCGTGGTTGCGGCCGGCGATGGGCGAGCCGACGGTGAGGTCGTCCTGCCCGGAGTAGCGCGAGAGCAGGAGCTGGAACGCCGCCAGCAACGTCATGAAGGGCGTGGCGCCTTCGCGCTGGGAGAGCGCCTTCACGGCCTCGGAGAGTCGCGAGCCGAGCGAGAGCGGATGGGACGCGGCCTCACGCGATTGGATTGCGGGGCGGGGCCTGTCGGTGGGCAGCTCCAGCAGGGCCGGAGCCCCGTGGAGGTGTTGCTTCCAGTAGTCCAGCTCCGCGCGGAGCACCTCGTCGCGCAGCCAGCCGCGTTGCCATGCGGCGAAGTCGGCGTACTGCACACGCAGCGGCGGCAGCGTCGCCGGTACACCCGACAGATGCGCCGCGTAGAGCGCACCCAGCTCCCGCACCAGGACGCCGGTGGACCAGCCATCCGAGACGATGTGGTGGACCGTGAAGAGCAGCAGGTGCGCGTGCTCCTCCAGGTGGACGAGGGAGAGGCGGAAGAGAGAGTCCGAGGTCAGGTCGAACGGACGAGCGGACTCCTCCAGGGCCAGGGTCCGCTCCTCGAATGAACGGGAGGCCGGGTCGAGGTGGCGCAGGTCGATGCGAGGAATGGTGACGGGAGCCGCCGCGCGGACTCGCTGGAGGGGTTGCCCATCGGCGGAGGGCGTGAAGGTGGTGCGCAGCACCTCGTGTCGGGCGACGACCTCGGAGACGGCGCGCTCGAGGGCCGCGACGTCCAAGGCGCCTTCGAGGCGCAGGGCGATGGGGATGTTGTAGAGGGCGCTCCCCGGTTCGAGCTGGTCGATGACCCACAGGCGCTGCTGAGCGAAGGACAGCGGCAGTGCCTCGGTGCGAGCCACGGGGACGAGAGGAGGCGTCGCCGACGTGCTCCCACGAGCGCTCGCGTTGATGCGCGCGGCCAGGGACGAGACGGTGGGAGCCTCGAAGAGGGCGCGGAGCGGCAGCTCGACCTGGAAGGCCGCGCGGATGCGTGAGGCGAGCTGGGTGGCGAGGAGCGAGTGTCCGCCGAGCGCGAAGAACGAATCCTCGGCGCCGACGCGCTCCAGGCGCAGCAGCTCCGCCATGAGGGAGGCCAGCGTGCGCTCGGTGTCGGTGCGAGGCGCGACGTAGGTCTCGGTGAGAACCGCGTCGAGGGCCGGCAGGGCGCTCCGGTCGAGCTTGCCGTTGGCCGTGAGGGGCAGGGCCTCCAGCGGCACGAGGACAGCGGGCACCATGTACTCGGGCAGCCGCGCCAGGAGGAAGGTGCGCAGGGCCGCGACGTCCAATGTCGCGCTGGCCACGACGTAGCCCACGAGGTGCTGGTGGCCCGGTGAGTCCTCGCGAACCAGCGCGACGGCTTCACGAATATCGGTATGGGCCAGGAGCGCGGCCTCGACTTCACCCAGTTCGATGCGCTGGCCCCGCAGCTTCACCTGGAAGTCGAGGCGGCCGAGGTACTCCAGGGTGCCGTCCGCGAGCCAGCGCACCTTGTCTCCGGTGCGGTAGAGGCGGCCACCCGGCTCGACGCTGAACGGGTCCGGGATGAAGCGCTCGGCGGTGAGGTGCGGGCGGTGGAGGTAGCCGAGCGCGAGCTGGGCACCCGCGAGGAACAGCTCTCCTGGGACACCCGTGGGCACGGGCTGGAGGAGCGCGTCGAGGACGTAGGCCCGGGTGTTGGAGACGGGCCGGCCAATGGGA
This sequence comes from Myxococcus eversor, assembly GCF_010894455.1. Lineage (GTDB taxonomy): Bacteria > Myxococcota > Myxococcia > Myxococcales > Myxococcaceae > Myxococcus > Myxococcus eversor. The sequence goes on from NZ_JAAIXY010000010.1 coordinate 19,152, forward strand.
ATGGCTGCGCGAGACTCCGACGGTGAGGCGTAGGCGAACGTGGAGTCGATGGTGACTTCGGTGGGGCCGTAGAGGTTGAAGAGGTGGGTCCTGGGGAGCCTGGCGCGGAGGCGGCGCGAGAGGTCGGAAGGCAGGGCTTCGCCGCCGCAGAAGAGGAAGCGGAGGTGGGAAGCCGTCGCGAGCGCGTCCTCTTCGAGGAGGAAGCGCAGCAGGGAGGGGACGAGTTGGAGGACGGAGACGCGGTGCCGCAGGACGCTGGCGAGGAGCGAGGCCGGGTCGCGATGAGCGTCGACGGACGCTAGGACCAGGGGATTTCCCGTGAGGAGCGGCGCCCAGATTTCCCAGACGGAGGCGTCGAAGCTGAGCGGCGTCTTGAGGAGGACCCTGTCGCCGGGCAGGAGCGGGAAGGCGGAGAGGAACCAGGCCATGTGATTGGCGAGGGCCTGGTGCGAGATGAGCGTGGCCTTGGGCTGGCCGGAGGAGCCGGAGGTGTAGATGAGGTACGCGGGGCTGGAGGGCGCCACGGCCACTTCGGTGACGTAGCTGCTCACGCCTTCATCCGCCTGCGCGCCCCACTGAGGGTCGAGGCAGATGACCGTGGGGCCCGCGGGCAAGGCGTCCTGGAGGTGGGGCTGGGTGAGGAGCACCGGGGGCGCGGCGTCCTGGAGCATGAAGGCCAGTCGCTCACGGGGATAGGCCGGGTCGAGAGGGAGCCACGCGGCGCCCGCCTTGAGGATGGCGAGCAGGGCGATGGGCAGCTCGAGGGAGCGCTCCATGAAGACCGCGACAAGGGAGCCCGGACGGACCCCGGCTTGGAGGAGCCGGGCGGCGAGACGGCTGGCGCGGACCTCGAGCTGGGAGAAGGAGAGTGCACCATCGTCCGAGATGAGGGCGGTGGCGTGCGGAGTGATTTCAGCCCAGGTGGAGACCTGACGATGGACGGGGCTGTCGAGCGGGAAGTCGATTGCGGTGTCGTTCCACTCGACGAGGAGGCGGTGTCGCTCGGCGGCGTCCATGAGCGGCAGGGAGGAGACAGGCACCTCCGGCTGCGCCACGGCGGCGTGGAGCAGGGTGAGGAAGTGCGTCGCCAGCCGCGCGACGGTGTCCGCGTCGAAGAGGGCGGTGGAGAACTGGAGCGCACCCTCGAAGCCCGTGGGGGATTCGGAGAGGGTGAGGTCGAGGTCGAACTTGGCGAGCAGCCCCGTCGGCGCGAGCGGGCGCAGGCTCAGTCCGGGAAGCTCCAATTCGCCGGTGGGCGCGTTGAGCAGCGAGAAGGTGACCTGGAAGAGCGGAGAGAAGCCGAGGCTGCGCTGGGGCTGCAGCTCCTCCACGAGCTTCTCGAAGGGGACGTCCTGGTGCTCGAACGCGCCGAGGGTGGAGTGCTTCACCTGGGTGAGCAACTCGGAGAACGTCACGCGCGGGGCGACCCGGGCGCGCAGCACCAGGGTGTTGACGAAGAAGCCGATGAGGTCTTCGGTCTCGGCGCGGTTGCGTCCCGCGATGGGCGAGCCGACGACGACATCGTCCTGACCGGAGTACCGGGCGAGCAGGAGCTGGAACGCCGCCAGCAGCGTCATGAACGGCGTGGCGCCGTGGCGCAGGGAGAGCGCCTTGACGGCCTCGGACAGCTCGGCTCCGAGGGAGACAGGGTGGAGCGCCGCCTCGCGTGAGGGCAACAAGGTCCGGGGCCTGTCGAGGGGCAGCTCCAGCAGGGCGGGAGCGCCAGTCAGCGCGTCACGCCACCACGCGAGTTGCTCCTCCAGGGCCGCGTCTCGCAACCAGCCGCGCTGCCACACGGCGAAGTCCGCGTACTGCACGGCCAGCTCCGCCAGTGGAGACGGACGGCCCTCGCGGAAGGCCGCGTACAGGGCCACCAGCTCGCGCACCAGCACGCTCATGGACCAGGCGTCGGCGACGCCGTGATGCAACGTGACGAGCAGCACGTGAGAAGTCGTGGCCCGACGCAACAACGTGGCCCGCAGCAACGGACCGCGTGCGAGGTCGAACGGGCGCAGGGCCTCCTCCGACGACAACCTCCGCGTCTCCAGGGCCTGCTCCTCGGGAGCGAGCGACTCCAGCGCCACCAGGGGCAGTGGGAACGGCGCGGCCGGGTGGATGCGCTGCACGGCCTGGCCATCCAAGGAGCCGAAGGTGGTGCGCAGGGACTCATGGCGCCGCCGCAGCTCGGTGAAGGCGTGCTCCAGCGCGGGCACATCCAGTGGCCCCTCCAGCTCCAGGGCCGTGGGGATGTTGTAGAGCGAGCTGCCGGGCTCCAACTGGTCGATGAACCACAGCCGCTGCTGCGCGAAGGACAGCGGCAGGTCTCCCGTGCGTGCCGCGCGAGTCAGCGCGGGGGCCTTCGTGGTGCTCGCGCCTTCCTGGGCCAGTGCCTCCAACCGCAGGGCGAGCCGCGCCACGGTGGGCGCCTCGAAGAGCTCACGCAGGGGCAGCTCGACGCCGAAGGCGACCTGCACGCGCGAGAGGGCCTGGGTGGCCAGGAGCGAGTGGCCACCCAGCTCGAAGAAGTCGTCGTGCACGCCGACGCGCTCGACGTGCAGCAGCTCCTGCCACAGCGTGGCGAGCCGCGACTCAGTCTCACCGCGAGGCGCGACGTACTCCCGGGCTTCTGCCTCGCCTGTGCCTTCGGGCGGAGGCAGTGCCTTGCGGTCCACCTTCCCGTGGGCCGTGAGCGGCAGCGCGGGCAGGACGGCGATGGCGGAGGGCACCATGTGCTCGGGCAGCCGCTCCTTGAGGGCGGCGCGCAACGAAGCTGGATCGACCGACTCGTCCTCCTCGGCGACGACATAAGCCACCAGCCGGGTGAGGCCGGGGACATCCTCGCGCACGACGGCGGCGGCCTCGCGAACGGAGGGGAGCCGCGAGAGGACGGACTCGACCTCGCCCAGCTCGATGCGGAAGCCGCGCAGCTTCACCTGCGAGTCGATGCGGCCCAGGTATTCGAGCGTTCCATCGGCTCGCCACCGCGCCCGGTCTCCGGTGCGGTAGAGCCGCGCCCCGGCCACACCGGAGAGGGCATCCGGGATGAAGCGCTCCGCGGTGAGCGCCGACTGCCCCAGGTAGCCTCGCGCCAGGCCGACGCCTCCCACGCACAGCTCGCCGGGCACGCCGACGGGCTGTGGACGCAGTGATGTGTCCAGCACGTACACCTGGAGGTTGGCCCAGGGGCGACCGATGGTGAGGAGCTGTCCGGCCGTCAGCGGCTCGGTGATGGAGGCGCAGACGGTGGTCTCGGTGGGGCCGTACGCGTTGAGGAAGCGCACGTGCGGGGCCCAGCGGCGCACCAGCTCCGGCGTGCATGCCTCACCAGCGGAGACGAGCGTCTCCAACGCGGGGAAGTCCTCGGGCGACAGCTGCGCGAGGACCGAGGGCGTGAGCGTCACCGCGGTGATGGACTCGTCGCGGGCCAGCGCACGCAGGGGTGCTCCGGGGAGGAGTCGCTCACGCGGCGCCATCACCAGGGTGGCACCCGAGAGCAGCGCGCCGAAGAACTCCCAGACCGACGCGTCGAAGCCGGCGGAGAAGAACTGGAGGACGCGGCTTCCAGTGCCGAGCCCCATGGCACGGCCTGTCTGGAGCGCCGTGTTGCACAGGCCCCGGTGCTGCAAGAGGGTGCCCTTGGGGCGGCCGGTGCTGCCGGAGGTGTAGATGATGTACGCGAGGTTGTCGGCGGTGGTGGCCGGCTCCGGTGCATGGGTGGGCCGCGCGGAGATGAGGTCCGCCTCCGCGTCGAGCAGGACGAGCTGCTCGCTCCCCGCCGGGAGGTCGTCGGAGATGGCCTCGGTGGTGACGAGGACCGGCGCCGCGCAGTCGCGCAGCATGAAGGTGAGTCGCTCGACGGGATAGCTGGGGTCGAGCGGGACGTAGGCTCCGCCGGCCTTGAGGATGCCGAGGATGGCGACGGCGGTGTCGAGCGAGCGCTCCACGCAAAGGGCGACGGGCACGTCCTCCCGGACGCCGAGGCCGCGCAGGTGGTGCGCGAGCTGGTTGGCGCGGGCGTCGAGCTGCGCGTAGGAGAGCTGCTGGCCTTCGAAGCGCACGGCGATGGTGTCCGGCGTGCGCGCGGCCTGCGCCTGGAAGAGCTGGTGCGCGCCGGCATCACGCGGGAAGTCGCGCGCGGTGGCGTTCCATTCGACCAGGAGCTGGCGCTGCTCCACCTGGGCCATGAGGGGCAGGTCGGAGATGCGCGTGCCGGGGCTCGCCGTGGCTGCCTCCAGCACCACGCCGAGGTGGCGCACGAGTCCGTCGATGGTGGCCGGCTCGAAGAGGTCCGTGCGGTACTCGCACGTGCACTCCAGCCCGGCCTCCGTCTCGACGATGGCGAGGGTGAGGTCCAGGCGCGAGGTGCCGGACTCCGAGTACTCGGGGCGCAGCGTGAGGCCCGGCACCTCCAGCGCGGCGGCCGGCTGGTTCTGCAGCACCAGCTTCACCTGGAACAGCGGGGTATGGCCGAGGCTGCGCTCGGGGTTGAGGGCCTTGACCAGCTCCTCGAACGGCAGGTCCTGGTGCGCGTGGGCGCCCAGCGTGACGTCGCGCACCTGAGCCAGCAGCTCGCGGAACGTCATCCCTGGCGTGGTTCGCGCGCGCAAGGCGAGCTGGTTCACGAAGAAGCCGATGAGGCCCTCGGTCTCCACGCGGTTGCGGTTGGCGATATCCGTGCCGATGACGATGTCCTCCTGTCCCGAGTACCGGGAGAGGACGATGTCGAAGCCGGCCAGCAGCGCCATGAAGAGGGTGGTGCCCTCCCGGCGGGAGAGGGCCTGGAGCGCCACGGCCAGCGTGCGCGGAAGCGTGCGGGTGAGGGTGGCACCCTGGAAGCCCTGGATGGCGGGCCGAGGGAAATCCGTGGGGAGTTCGAGGAAGCGAGGCGCGCCCTGGAGGTGCTCGCGCCACCAGGAGAGCTGCGCTTCGAGCGCGTCGCCCTGGAGCCAGCCGCGCTGCCACGCCGCGTAGTCCGCGTACTGGATGGACAGCTCGGGCAGCGGAGACGCGTGGCCCGCGCGGAAGGCGGCATAGAGCGCGGCGGACTCACGCACCAGCACATCGACGGACCAGCCATCCGACACGATGTGATGCAGGGTGAGGAGCAGGACGTGCCGCGACTCGGACAGTCGCAGCAGCGATGCGCGCAGCAGTGGCCCGCGAGTGAGGTCGAACGGGCGCCGTGCCTCTTCGCGAGCAAGGCGCCGGGCTTCCGCCTCACCTTCAGCGGAGGTGAGCGCGGAGAGGTCCAAGAGGGGCAGCGGAACCGGGGCCGCTGGATGGATGACCTGGACGGGCCCCTCACGGAAGGTGGTGCGGAGCACTTCGTGTCGGCGCACCAGCTCGGTGAAGGCGTGCTCCAGCGCGGGGACGTCGAGTGTCCCCTCCAGCCGGAGGCCCACGGGCATGTTGTAGAACGGGCTGTCCGGCTCCAGCCTGTCGAGGAACCACAGGCGCTGCTGGGCGAAGGACAGGGGCAGCTCGCCCGAGCGAGAGACAGGCTGAAGCGGCGGCGGGGCGTGACGCTCCACCGCATGCGCGGAGGTGTCGACCCGACGCGCGAGCTGCGCGACGGTGGGCGCCTCGAAGAGGGTGCGCAGCGGGAGCGTGACGCCAAGCGCCTCACGGATGCGTGAGACGACCTGGGTGGCGAGCAGGGAGTGTCCACCCAGCTCGAAGAAGCTGTCGGTCGTACCGACGCGCTCCAGCCCGAGCACCTGGGCGAAGAGTCCGGCGAGGACCTCTTCCGTGGGAGTGCCCGGTGCGACGTAGGCGCCCGTGGACTCGGGCCGCTCGGGGATGGGGAGCGCCTTGCGGTCGAGCTTGCCGTTGGGAGACAGCGGCAATGCCGGCAGCGTCACGAAGGCCGAGGGCACCATGTACTCGGGCAGTCGCTCCGAGAGGGCGGTGCGCAGCGCCTGCGTGTCCGGCGCGGTGGACGCACCGACGACGTAGGCCACGAGGCGCTGGTCGCCGGGGGAGTCTTCGCGGACGAGAACGACGCAATCGCGGACGCCGGGTGCGGCGAGGAGCGCGGCTTCGATTTCGCCCAGCTCGATGCGGAAGCCGCGCAGCTTGACCTGGAAGTCGGCGCGGCCGAGGTACTCGAGAGAGCCGTCGGGCAGCCAGCGCGCGACGTCGCCGGTGCGGTAGAGGCGCGCGCCCGGAGTGGCGCTGAAGGGGTCCGGGATGAAGCGCTCGGCGGTGAGGTGGGGCTTGCGCCAGTAGCCGAGGCCCACCTGGACGCCGCCGATGAAGAGCTCGCCCGGGACACCGACGGGTGTGGGGAGACCGGAGCCGTCGAGGACGTGGAGTTGGGTGTTGGAGACGGGGCGGCCGATGGGGACGAAGTGACGGGAGTCGCCGCGAGCGCAGTGCCAGAAGGAGACGTCGACGGCGGCCTCGGTGGGGCCGTAGAGGTTGTGGACCTCGGCGGACGCCGGGAGGCGAGCGTGGGCGCGAGCCACCAGCTCCGCGGGGAGCGCCTCACCACTGCACACGACGCGACGCAGTCCGGAGAGCGTTTCGAGCCCCGGCTCCTCGAGGAAGGCGCGGAGCATGGAGGGGACGAAGTGGAGGGTGGAGACGCGCTGCTCGGAGATGAGGCGGACGAGGTAGGCGGGGTCCTGGTGTCCACCGGGCTTCGCGAGGACGAGGCGCGCGCCCGTCATGAGGGGCCAGAAGAACTCCCAGACAGAGACGTCGAAGGAGAACGGGGTCTTCTGGAGGACGGTGTCGGAAGGCGTCAGCGCGTACTGCTGCTGCATCCACA
>NZ_JAAIXY010000010.1:26023-236839 GCF_010894455.1 Myxococcus eversor
GCGAGGACGAGGCGCGCGCCCGTCATGAGGGGCCAGAAGAACTCCCAGACAGAGACGTCGAAGGAGAACGGGGTCTTCTGGAGGACGGTGTCGGAAGGCGTCAGCGCGTACTGCTGCTGCATCCACAGCAGGCGGTTGACGACACCCGAGTGGGCATTCATGGCGCCCTTGGGGCGGCCGGTGGAGCCGGAGGTGAAGATGACGTAGGCGAGGGCGTCGGGACCGGCCAGCAGCTCGGGCGAGGAGGAGGGCTGGTGAGAGACAGCGTCCCAATCGGAGTCGAGGCACAGCACGCGAGCGGTGTGCTGAGGGAGCACGGCCTTCAAGCGCTCATGGGTGAGGAGCACGGGCGCGTCCGCGTCCTCCAGCATGCCGGCGAGGCGCTCGCGGGGATACGCCGGGTCCAAGGGAACGTAGGCGGCGCCGGACTTGAGGACCGCGAGCAGCGCGACGACGAGGTCGAACGAGCGCTCCAGGCAGACCCCGACGAGGACGCCGGGGCGAGCACCGAGGGAGCGCAGGTGGTGCGCGAGCTGGTTTGCGCGTGAGTCGAGCTGCGCGTAGGAGAGCGTCTCGTCCTCGAAGCGCAGGGCCTCCGCTTCGGGAGTACGGCGAGCCTGGGCCTCGATGAGCGAGTGCAGGCACACGTCGCGCGGAAGGTCGGCCGTGGTGTCGTTCCACGTCCGGAGCCGCGCGAGTTCATCTCCCGTCAGCATCCCAAGCCCATGCATGGGCCGGTCCGCATCCGAGGTGACGGTCTCCAGCAGCACCCGGTAGTGACGCGCGAGCCGCTCCGCCGTCCCCGCGTCGAACAAGTCCGTGTTGTAGGTCAGCGCCGCCGTCAGGACTCCATCGACCTCCTCGACGCCCAGGTCGAGGTCGAACTTCGCCGTCTCCGATTGGGGAGGCAGCAGCTCCATCTCCAGCCCCGGGAGCTTCAGTGGCTCGGTGGGGGTGTTCTGGAACGTGAGGGTGACCTGGAACAGCGGACTGCGGCTGAGGTCTCGCTGGGGCTGGAGCTCCTCGACGAGCTTCTCGAAGGGGACATCCTGGTGCTCGTACGCGGCCAGCGTGTGCTCACGGACCTGGGCGAGCAGCGCGCGGAACGACTGGCGGTCATCGATGGTCGACCGCAGCACGAGGGTGTTGACGAAGAAGCCGATGAGGCCCTCCACCTCCGAGCGGTGGCGGTTGGCGATCGGCATGCCGACGGAGATGTCGTCCTGTCGCGAGTAGCGTGAGAGCAGGAGCTGCCACGCCGCCAGCATCACCATGAAGGGAGTGGCGCCCGCGCGTTGTGCCAGCGTCTTCACCGCGTCGCTCGCCTCGCGCGGCAGAGCGAGAGGCAGCGTGGCGCCCCGGTACGTCTGCGCCGAGGGGCGAGGCCGGTCCGTCGGAAGCTCCAGCGCCTGGGAGGCACCCTCGAGCTGCTGTCGCCACCAGTCGAGCTCCTGCTTCAGCACCTCACCCCAGAGCCACTGTCGCTGCCACAGGGAGAAGTCCGCGTATTGCACGGGCAGCGGAGCCAGCGCGGAGGGCGGTCCTCCCGTCAGCTCGCGGTAGTACGCACCCAGCTCCCTCACCATGACGGCCGAGGACCAGCCGTCCGAGATGATGTGGTGCAGCGTCACGAGGAGCACATGCCGGCGAGGCGCCAGACGCACCAGCGAGGCGCGCACCAGCGGCCCCCGCGCGAGGTCGAAGGGGCGCTGGGCCTCCTCGCGTGCCATCCGACGCGCCTCGTCGTCGCGCGCATTGTCGGCCAGAGAGGACAGGTCCACGACCGGAAGCTCCAAGGAGAGCTCGGTGTGGATGTGCTGCACGGGCTCACCGTCCCGCGCGATGAAGGTCGTCCGCAGCGCCTCGTGTCTGCGCACGAGCGCATGCAGCGCGGCGCGAAGGGCCTCCACGTCCAGGACGCCTTCGAGCTTCAGCGCGGTGGGGAGGTTGTAGGCGGCGCTGCCCGGCTCGAGCTGGTCGAGGAACCAGAGCCGCTGCTGAGCGAACGAGAGCGGAATGGCCCCGTCGCGCGCGCCCGGGCGCAGCATGAGCCGCACCGCCCCCGTGCCTTCGCCGCTTCTCGACTCAATCCGCCGGGAGAGCTGCTCAATGGTGGGCGACTCGAAGAGGTCGCGCAGCGGGAGTTCCACTCCCATCACGGAATGGATGCGCGAGACGAGCTGGGTGGCGAGCAGGGAGTGGCCGCCGAGCGCGAAGAAGCTGTCCGTCGCCCCCACGTGCTCCACGCCCAGCACCTGCGCGAATACCTGCGCGAGCTGCTCCTCGGTCCGTGAGCGCGGCGCGGTGTCGCGAGTCCCCGAGTCGCTCTGGGCCGGCACTGGGAGGACCTTGCGGTCAGCCCTGCCGTTGACGGAGCGAAGGACCTGTTCGCGCTCCTCTCCCGTCAGCAGGGCAATGGAAGCAAGGCGCGCATCCGGCGCAGCCATCAACGCCTGGAGCGCGACGCTCCAGTGGTGGAGGAGGCGCTCGGGAGTGGAGGACTCGAAGCGCGCGGCATCGAAGAGCAGGCGCAGCTCCAGCGAGTCCCCGGGGATGACGTACGCCTCCAGCGGCGTGTCCGTCTGGTCCACGATGGTGAAGTCGCGGATGCCCAGCGCATCCCCCGCGGAGTTCACCGCGGCGTCGACGGGGAAGTTCTCGACGATGAAGAGGGACTCGAAGAGGGGCGTGCCGCGCGGCACGTCGCTCCACCCGTGCAGTCGCACCAGGGACGAGTGCTCGAACTGGCGCAGCTCGAGCTGCTGGGTGTGGAGCTGCTGGAGCCAGGAGAGCGCGGTGGTGTCGTCGTCGACGTGGACGCGGACGGGCACCGTGTTGATGAAGAGCCCGATGGCGCGGTCGATGCCGGAGACGTCGGCGGAGCGCCCCGAGGTGGTGGCGCCGAAGACGATGTCGCTCTCACCGGTGTGACGCGAGAGCACCAGCGCCCACGCGGCCTGGACCAGTGCATTGAGGGTGAGGTGGTGCTGGCGGACGAAGGCCTGGAGGTCCGCGGTGGCCCGGGCGGGCAGGTGGAACTGGAGGCGCTGACGCTGGAGCGCCGCGTCCGGGTCGTGGGGGAGGGCACCGGGCAGCGGCGTGGGCGCGGTGAAGCCACGCAGTGTCTTGCGCCAGTAGAGCTCCGCGGGCTCCATCGGCTGACGCTGGAGCCAGGTGATGTAGTCGCGGAAGACCGTCGCATCCCTCCGGACCCAGACCAGCCCCGCGCGAACCTGCTCGTAGGTGGCGAAGAGGTCCTGGAAGAGGAGGCCCATGCTCCAGCCGTCCATCAACATGTGATGCGTCGTCCCGAGCGCGCGCCACGTCTGCTCATCGGTGCGGATGACCGTCAGACGCAGCAGCGGCGGCGTGCGCAGGTCGAACCCGCGAGCGCGGTCCTCGGCGAGGAGGACCTCGAAGCGGGACTGCTGCTCCACCTCCCCCACTCCACGCCAGTCGAGCTCCTCCCACGGAAGCGCCGCACCAGGGTGGACGAGCTGGAGGGGTTCCTGCGAGCCGCCCGTGAGGAAGGACGTGCGAAGCAGGGGCTGACGCTGGATGACGGCCTCCCAGGTGCGCCGGAACGCATCCAGGTCCAACGCGCCACCGAAGGTCCACGTCAACTGGGTGACGTAGACGCCAGAGCCCGGCGCCGCGAGGGTGTGGAAGAGCATGCCCTGCTGCAAGGGCGACAGCGGATAGAGGTCCTCCACCGGCGTGCCCGAGGCAACCAGTCGGTCCGAGATGGCCTGCTTCAACCGGCTCAGGACGACGTCCGCGGACTCATGGCCCTTCGTGTCCGTCGACGTGCGCTGGGTGAGCGCGAGCAGCGCGGAGTCCGACTGCTCGGCCCAGGCACCGCCCTCGAAACTCACGACCCGGGCGAGGGCCTCCAGCGTCGGGTGCTGGAAGAGCTGCTGGGTGGTGAGCTGGAGGCCCGCGTTGCGTGCGCGGGAGACAATCTGGATGGAGAGGATGGAGTCGCCGCCCAGCGCGAAGAAGTTGTCCTGGCGCGTGACACGCGGCGCGCGCAGCGCGTCGGACCAGATGGCGGCGAGGACCTTCTCCTGGGGAGTCTTCGGCGCGGAGTCGTCGGGGACCGCGGACTGCTGGCTCTGGCTCAGCGGCGAGGGGAGGGCCTTGCGGTCGACCTTGCCGTTGGGAGTGAGGGGGAGCGCGGGGAGGGAGACGAAGAGGGACGGCACCATGTGCTCGGGCAGGTGCCGTTGGACGAAGTCGCGCAGCGCGGAGGAGTCGAGCGAGTGGCCGGGCTGAGGGACGAGCCACGCGACGAGGCGCCCGTCACCGGAGGCATCGAGGTGGACACCCGCGACGGCCTGGAGGACGGAGGTGTGGCGTGAAAGCGCGGCCTCGACTTCTCCCAGTTCGATGCGGAAGCCACGCAACTTCACCTGGAAGTCGGCGCGGCCGAGGAAGTCGAGCGAGCCGTCAGGGCGCCAGCGAGCGAGGTCACCGGTGCGGTAGAGGCGAGCGCCGGGGACGCCGGAGAACGCATCGGGGAGGAAACGCTCGGCGGTGAGGTCGGGGCGGCCGAGGTAGCCGCGAACGACACCTTCGCCAGAGATGAAGAGCTCGCCGGGTGAGCCGATGGGGCAGGGCTGGCCCGAGGCGTCGAGGACGAAGAGCCGGTTGTTGGCGAGGGGCGTGCCGATGGAAAGCGTGGAGGCGTCTTCGTCGGAGGGAGAAGCGGAGTGGGCGGAGGACCAGACGGTGGTTTCCGTCGGGCCGTACATGTTGAGGAGAGAGGAGTGCGGGAGCGCGGCGCGAAGCTGAGAGGCGAGCGGGCCGGGGAGTGCCTCACCACCGACGAGAAGGTATCGGAGCGAGGAGAGGGCGGCGACCGAGTCCGCGGCGAGCACCCTGGCGCGCGCGAAGGAGGGCGTGCACTGGAGGTGGGAGACAGGATGGCGGCGGAGAACCTCGGGCAGCGTCAGCGCGGTGCCGAGGCGAGAGGCGGCGCGCTCGTCATGGAGGACGACGTGGAAGCCGCGGCAGAGCGTCCAGAGCAGCTCCAGGACGGAGATGTCGAAGGAGATGGAAGTGACGGCGAGCCAGGTGCCGGGAGAGGAACCCAGGCGGTCATCCATGGCGGCGAAGAAGTTGGCGGCGGTGCGGTGGGGCACCATCACGCCCTTGGGCCTGCCAGTGGAGCCCGACGTGTAGATGACGTACGCCAGATTCACCGCGTCCGCGCTGCCGGGGGCCCGTGCTTCCTCATCGCCCGTCTCATCGAGGAGGAGGACGTGCGCATCCGAGGCAGGCAGTGAGTCGCGGAGGTGGCGCGAGGTGAGGATGAACGGAGCGCGAGAGTCCTGGAGCATCCAGGAGAGACGGTCCGAGGGGTAATCGGGGTCGAGGGGAAGGTAGGCGCCGCCCGCGTGGAGGATGGCGAGCATGGCGGCGACCATGTCGGCGGAGCGGTGGACGAAGAGACCGACGGGAGCGTCCGGACGGAGCCCGAGGGACTGGAGTCGGTGGGAGAGCCGAAGGACGCGCTGGCGGAGGTGACGATAGGAGACGGAGACGTCACCGAAGGACAGCGCGGTGGCGTCGGGGGTGCGCGCGGCCTGTGCCTCGAATTGAAGATGGAGGCAGGACGGGTCGAAGTCGCGTGAAGAGGCGTTGAAGGAGCGAAGGACCTGTTCGCGCTCCTCGCCCGTCAGCAGAGAGAGCGCCCCCAGGCGTGAGTCGGGACTGGAGATGAGGGCCTGGAGCGCGGCGCCCCAGTGGCGAAGGAGGCGCTCGGGAGTGGAGGGCTCGAAGCGCGCGGCATCGAAGAGCAGGCGCAGCTCCAGCGAATCCCCGGGGATGACGTACGCCTCCAGCGGGGTATCGGCCTGCTCACGCGCGCTGAAGTCGCGAATCCCCAGGTCGGCGCTGGCCGAGTTGATGGCGGCGTCGACGGGGAAGTTCTCGACGATGAAGAGCGACTCGAAGAGGGGCGTGCCACGCGGCACGTCGCTCCACCGCTGGAGATGGGTCAGTGGTGTGTGCTCGAACTGGCGCAGCTCCAACTGCTGGGTGTGGAGCTGCTGGAGCCAGGAGAGCGCGGTGGTGTCGTCGTCGACGAAGATGCGAACGGGCAGGGTGTTGATGAAGAGCCCGATGGCGTTCTCGATGCCGGAGACCTCGGCGGAGCGACCCGAGGTGGTGGCGCCGAAGACGATGTCCTTCTCACCGGTGTGACGTGAGAGCACCAGGGTCCATGCGGCCTGGACCAGCGCATTGAGGGTGAGGTGGTGCTGGCGGACGAAGGCCTGGAGGTCCGCGGTGAGTTGAGCGGGCAGCCAGGCGTTCAGGTGCTGACGCCGGAGCACCGCATTCGGGCTTCGGGGCAGGGCGCCAGGCAGGGGCGTGGGCGCGGTGAAGCCGCGCAGCGTCTTTCGCCAGTAGAGCTCCGCGGGCTCCAACGACTGTCGCTGGAGCCAGGCGATGTAGTCGCGGAAGGAGGTCGCCCCACTGCCGGACGGGCGCCGACCGGAGCGAACCTGCTCGTAGGTGGTGAAGAGCTCCTGGAAGAGGAGCCCGAGGCTCCAGCCATCCACGATGAGGTGGTGCAGCGTCCAGAGGACTCGCCACGCGCGCTCCTCCGTGCGGATGACCGTCAGGCGCAGCAGCGGTGGCGCGCGCAGGTCGAAGCCACGAGCACGGTCCTCGGCGACGAGCGTCTCGAAGCGGCTTCGCTGCTCGGCTTCATCCACTCCGCGCCAGTCGTGCTCCTCCCAGGGGAGCGTGGCTTCCGGGTGGACCCACTGGAGCGGCTCGGCGGCGCCCTCGGCGACGAAGGACGTGCGCAGCAAGGGCTGACGCTGGATGACGGCTTCCCAGGTGCGACGGAAGGCGGTCATGTCCACGGCGCCGCCGAAGGTCCACGCCAACTGCGTGACGTAGACGCCGGTGCCCGGGGCCGTGAGGGTGTGGAAGAGCATGCCCTGCTGCAAGGGCGACAGCGGATAGAGGTCGTCCGCCAGCGTCCCCACTGGCAGCACGCGGTCGAGCACCGGCTGGGACAGCCTTGCCAGGGGGAAGTCGGTGGGCGTGAAGCGGCGGGCGTCGTCGGAGCCTCGCTCGTCGATGAGCCTCCGCAGCGTGTGCAGGCACCGCTCCGCCAGGGATTGAATGGTCTCTTCCCGGTGCGCGGCCTCGCTGTACGTCCACACCAGGGTCAGCCGGCCCTCGAAGACGTAGCCGTTGATCTCCAAGAGGTGGGAGAGCGCCGCATCGGGAGCGCGCAGGGTGCCCAGGGGCTCGCGCGTCGCGGTGAAGGGATTCAGCACCGAGCCGTCACCACCGGACTGGTGGAACTGGCCCAGGTAGTTGAAGAGCACCTGCGCATGAGGCAGCGCGCGCAAATCCCTCGCATGCTCCTCGTCCACCAGGTGGCGCAGCAGGCCGTAGCCCAGGCCCTTGCGAGGAAGGCGCCGCAGCGAGTCCCTCACCGCGCGCAGCCGGTCACCCAGGCTGGTGGTGCCCGAGACATCCAGCGTCACGGGATACAGGGTGGTGAGCCAGCCCACGGTGCGAGACAGGTCCACGTCGTCGGAGAACGGCTCGCGACCGTGGCCCTCCAGTTCCACGCGCAGGCGAGGCTGGCCCATCCAGTGCGTGAGGCTGTCGGTCACCGCCGTCAACAGCACGTCGTTGATGTGCGCCCGCCAGGCAGACGGAGTCTCCTGCAACAGCAGCCGCGTCTGGGCCTCGTCCAGGGAGACTTCCACCGTGCGCGAGGAGGCCACGGAAGCGGCACCGCCCGCGCCATCCCTGGGAATGGAGGCAACCTCGAGTCGCCCCTCTTCGAGCCACCAGGTCCGCTCCCGTGCGACTTCCTCGGTGCGCGCGAAGTCGCTCAGCTTCGAGGCCCAGGCCTTGAAGGACGTGGACCTGGGAGGCAGCGCCACCGGGCGGCCCTGTCTCGACTGCACATACGCCGCGCCGAGGTCCTCCAGGAGCGTGCGCCAGGAGACGCCATCCACGCCCAGGTGGTGCACCGACAGCAGGAGCCGTGAGCCTCGCTCGGCGCCGAGGTTGAAGAGCGCGGCACGCAGGAGCAGCCCTTCATCCAGCCTGTGGCTCGCGTGGAGGCGAGTGGACGCTGACTCCAGGGCCGAGGGCAACTCCGCGTCGGGCACGGAGGAGAGGTCCACCTGCTCCAGGCGGACAGGCGCCTCCAGGCCGGTGAACTCCTGGAGCCAGGTGCCATCCTGTCGGCGCGTGAAGCGCAGGCGCAACGTGTCGTGGTGGGCGACGACGGAGCGCAGCGCTGCTTCCAGGCACGGGATGTCCACCGGCTCGCTCGACGCGAGCATGAAGGCCTGGGCGAAGTGATGCGGTTCGACGAGCTCCTTCTCGAAGAAGTCGAGCTGGATGGGCGTCAGGAGGGAGGTGCCGAGCACCGGGCCCTGTTCAACCTGTGGCCCACCCTGCTCCTGCGCCACGCGCGCCAGCGCTTCCAATGTCTGGTGTTGGAAGAGCTGGTTGGCGGCCAGATGCAGGCCGGCCTGACGCGCGCGCGCGACGACCTGGATGGCGAGGATGGAGTCTCCGCCCAGCTCGAAGAAGTTGTCGCGCAGGCCGATGCGCGGCACGCCCAGCAGCTCGGTCCAGATGGAGGCCAGCGCCTGCTGACGAGGCGTCTGGGGTTCGACGAAATCTCCCGCGTCGCGCGACTTCAGCTCCGGAGCCGGCAGCGCGCGCCTGTCGACCTTGCCGTTGGGAGAGAGGGGCAGTGCCGGCAGTGACACGAAGGCCGAGGGCACCATGAACTCGGGCAGGCGCTCGGAGAGGGAAGCGCGCAGGGCCTGGAGGTCGAGCTCGGCGGAGGAGACGAGGTACGCGACGAGGCGGGGAGCGGACGCATCCTCGCGAAGGACGACGACGGCATCGGAGACGCCGGGGAAGGCGAGGAGTGACGCCTCGATTTCACCGAGCTCGATGCGGAAGCCACGCAGCTTGACCTGGAAGTCGGCGCGGCCGAGGTACTCGAGAGAGCCATCAGGCAGCCATCGAGCGAGGTCGCCGGTGCGGTAGATGCGGGCGCCCGGAGTGCCGGAGAAGGCATCGGGGAGGAAGCGCTCGGCGGTGAGGGAGGGACGGTTGAGGTAGCCGAGGCCGACCTGGATGCCGCCGATGAAGAGCTCACCCGGGACACCGACGGACGTGGGGCGGCCGGAGGGGTCGAGGACGTGGAGCCAGGTGTTGGAGACAGGGCGGCCGATGGGGACGAAGTGGCGGGAGTCGCCACGAGCGCAATGCCAGAAGGAGACATCGACGGCGGCTTCGGTGGGGCCGTAGAGGTTGTGGACTTCGGCGGAGGAGGGAAGGACGGCATGCGCGCGGCGGACGAGCTCCGCGGGCAGGGCCTCACCGCTGCAGATGATGCGGCGAAGAGAAGACAAAGCCTCCAGCCCCGGCTCCTCGAGGAAGGCGCGGAGCATGGAGGGGACGAAGTGGAGGGTGGAGACGCGCTGCTCGGAGACGAGGCGGACGAGGTAGGCGGGGTCCTGGTGTCCGCCGGGCTTGGCGAGGACGAGGCGCGCGCCCGTCATGAGGGGCCAGAAGAACTCCCAGACAGAGACGTCGAAGGAGAACGGGGTCTTCTGGAGGACGGTGTCGGAAGGCGTCAGCGCGTACTGCTGCTGCATCCACAGCAGGCGGTTGACGATTCCTGTGTGTGAGTTGATGGCGCCCTTGGGGCGGCCGGTGGAGCCGGAGGTGAAGATGACGTAGGCGGGAGCGTCGGCCCCGGCCACGAGAGGCAGCGCGTCGGAGGAACTCGCGGCGACGTCATCCCACTGGGAGTCGAGGCAGAGGACGCGCGCGGAGGAGGGCGGCAGGCTCGCGAGGAGGTGCTGCTGGGTGAGAATGACGGGAGCCTGGGCATCGTCGAGCATGCCGGCGAGCCGCTCGCGCGGATACGCCGGGTCCAAGGGGACGTAGGCGGCGCCGGACTTGAGGACCGCGAGCAGCGCGACGACGAGGTCGAGCGAGCGCTCGAGCGAGACACCGACGAGAGAGCCAGGGCGCGCGCCAAGTGAGCGCAGGTGCCAGGCGAGCTGGTTCGCGCGTGAGTCGAGCTGCGCGTAGGAGAGCGTCTCGTCCTCGAAACGGAGGGCTTCCGCGTCGGGAGCGCGGCGGGCCTGGGCCTCGATGAGCGAGTGCAGGCACACGTCTCGTGGGAAGTCGTCCTGTCGGCCCTGGAAGTCGGAGCTCAGCTGAAGCTGCTCCTCCTGGGTGAGCAGGGGCAGCTCGGACAGCCGCGTGTCTGGGTTTTCCGCCACCGCTCCGAGCAGCGTGTAGAAATGCCCACGCATCCGCTGGATGGTCGCGACGTCGAAGAGGTCGGTGTTGTATTCGAGCCAGCCGAAGATTTCGTCCGGCCGGTCCTCGCGCAGCTCCAGCAGCAGGTCGAACTTCGCCGAGCCCGGGTCGACCAACAGATACGTGGACCGCAACCCCGGCATCGACAGGTCCTGTCGAGGGGTGTTCTGGAAGCTGAACATCACCTGGAACAGCGGGTGACGGCTCAAGTCGCGCGGGGGCTGAAGCTCCTCGACCAGCTTCTCGAAGGGCAGCTCCTGGTGCGCGTACGCGGCCATGCACACGTCCTTCGCGCGACGCAGCAGCTCGCGGAAGGTGGGGTTGCCGTCCAGGTCATTGCGCAGCACCAGCGTGTTGACGAAGAAGCCGATCAGCGACTCCAGCTCCGGCACATTGCGGCCGGCGATGGGCGAGCCGACCGTGATGTCCGTCTGCCGCGAGTGCCGGTGCATCAACGTCTGGAACGTGGCCAGCAACGTCATGAAGAGGGTGGCCCCCTCCTGCTGGCTGATCTCCTTGAGCGTGCGCGTGAGGGAGACCGGGAGGGTGACGAACTGGCGGGAGCCTCGGTACGTCTGCTCGGGAGGGCGAGGCCTGTCGGTGGGCAGCTCCAGCGGCGCGGGCAGGGTGCGCAGGTGCTGCTTCCAGAACGCCAGCTCCGTGCGCAGCCGCTCGCCCTGCATGCGCTCGCGCTGCCAGACGGCGAAGTCGGAGTACTGGATGGCGGGCTCCGGCAGCTCGGGCGACTGGCCGGTGACTCCCGCGGCGTAGAAGGCCATCAGCTCGCGGACGAAGACGCCCAGGGACCAACGGTCCGTCACCAGGTGGTGCATGGTGACGAGGGCCACGTGGTTGTCGGAGCCCAGGCGCAGCACCTTGCCGCGCAGGAGCGGCCCGCGCGCCAGGTCGAACAGCCGCTGGGACTCCTCGCTGGTGCGCCGCTCCACCTCGACGTCCTGCTCCTCCTTCGACAGGTGGGAGACGTCCTCCACCGGGACGTGCAGGCGCAGTTCCGGCAGTACGACTTGCACGGGGATGCCGTCCTCGCGCGCGGCGAACACGGTGCGCAGTGACTCGTGGCGCCGGACCACCTGATTCACACACCGTTCCAGCAGGGCGATGTCGAGCGCGCCGGTGAACTGGACGGTGATGTGGACGTTGTAGGCGAAGGCGCGACCGCCCTCGAGCTGGTCGACGATCCACAGTCGCTGCTGGGAGAAGGAGGCAGGCGCGGGCCCGGTGTCCTCCCGGCGCGAAATGGTCCGCTCCACCGCCTTGGTGGTCGCGTCCTGGAGCTGACCCTTCTTTTCCTTGAGGAGCAGCTCGTACAGGGCGCGCTGCTTGGGGGTGAGCTTCTCGAGGTTCTTGTTCCCACCGCTCATACAGACTCCGAGCGCCAACCCTGGGGGGACCAGGTGGCGCGAGCACTTGCCGCCCGACATGCTGTCGATGCGGCGTCACGGGATAGAAGGGGCCGGGCTGCGTCACCAATCCTGCCGCACGAATGGCTGACGTCCTGGCTGAGGCACTCGGTGGTCGAGCCACCAGTGAAACATGTCAACAGCTGTATTCAGGTATGCGCGCGAGGCGCTGCAATACGAGACACAGTCTGTCTGGGGGGCTGCTGGGAGTGTCGAGGATGTCGGACATGCTCCCTGCACAATCCCATTGTCCTGGAGATTCTCCAAAATTGGGCACGCACTAGAATCTCAGCATGTGGGACTTTCCGGGCGACCAAGGGGGCGCGGGAATGGCGGGGGCTTCTGCCGTGGTTGCCAGAGGGGCACACGGTCAGTGATTCGAACGAGTGCCCCTTCCCATTGCGTGGAATTCCTCCCTGCCCCGGAAGGGTGACGATAGCGCGCCGCCCCGTGTGAGAGGTCCTGATTCCGGCGGGTTACCTCGTGCGGAGGACCAGGCGAGCAGCTCCGCCATTCCGCGAATCAAGCGGAGGGCGTCCGGCTGCCAATGCCATTCCAAAGGACGTCGATGAAGCGCTCGACGTAGTCGCCGCTCGCGGCCGCGCGCGCCGGCCCGCCGCAGATTCGGGCCGTGAATGCCCAGCCCTGGAGCGCGGCGAGAATCGTCGAAGCGAGCGTGCCGACGTCACACCTGGCCAGCCGCCCTTGCTGCTGGGCGCGAGTGAGCCACGACACCAGCGCGCGGTACGCCTGCTCTGGCCCTGACTCTCCCGTGCACGCACGGTGGGCTTTTCCGGGGTCGATGCCAGCGGCCTGCAGGATTCCGAAACCCGCCTGCAGGTCCTGGAAGAAGTGGGACATCACCTTCGCGTGCTCGATGAGTTGCTCACGAATCGGGCGCTTGTCGGGACCCTTGTCGAGCGCCACCACCCACTCAATCTCCTTGGTCGGGCCGAGCGCCGCGAGCATCAACCCCTCTTTCGAGCCGAAGCGGTTGAAGAGCGTCGTGTGGCTCACCCCGAGCTCGCGCCCGATATCGGCCGCCGAGACGCCCGCGCCGCGTTCAAGGAAGCAGCGCCGCGCCGCGACGAGGATCTGCTCATCCGTGACTTCCCTAGGTCTTCCCATGACAGCGCTCGCAGCCTTGACAACCCGTGGGTCGGAGTTTATTTCTTTCCGGAAAGAAACTAAAGCTTCCAGAACATGTGCCCCGGGAAGGTCTACCGCAACACCGTCGACGCTGGCGGTGAGAACGGCGGCCACCTCCCCTGCTCCCCGAGAGAACCATGACGACGACCTCGACGCTCTTCTCCCGTTACACGCTGGGACGCGTGTCCCTCGCCAACCGCATCGTGATGTCGCCGATGACGCGCTCGCGCGCGATTGGCAACGTGCCCAACGAGCTGATGGCCCGCTACTACGCGCAGCGCGCCGAGGCGGGCCTCATCATCACCGAGGGCACGTCGCCGTCGCCTGACGGCCTGGGGTACGCACGCATCCCGGGCTTGTTCAACGCGGAGCACGTCGCGGGCTGGAAGAAGACGACCGACGCGGTCCACGCGGCGGGGTCGCGCATCTTCGTCCAGCTCATGCACACGGGGCGCGTCACGCACCCGGACAACCTGCCGAGCGGTGCGCGCATGGTCGGACCGTCGGCGGTGGAGTGGGACAGCAAGATGTGGGTGGATGGCAAGGGCCAGTTGCCGGTTCCCGTGGCCCACGCGCTGACGGCGGAGGAGGTCGAACGCGCCATCGAGGAGTTCGCGCACTCGGCGGAGCTCGCGATGGAGGCGGGCTTCGATGGTGTCGAGCTGCATGGCGCGAACGGCTACCTCATCGAGCAGTTCCTCAACACCGCCGCGAACCAGCGCACCGACGAGTGGGGTGGCAGCGTGGCGAACCGCATCCGGTTCGCCGTGGAGATCGCGAAGCGCACGGCCGCGCGCATCGGCGGTGATCGGCTGGGCATCCGTGTGTCGCCCTACAGCAGTGGCGGCGGCCTGCGCTCCGACGACGTCCAGGTGGAGGAACTGCACGAGACGCTCGCCGGCGAGCTGAAGAAGCTCGGCCTCGTCTACATGCACGTGGTCGACCACTCCGGGCTGGGCATGCCGACCGTGCCCGCGAGCGTGAAGGACAAGATTCGCAAGGCCTTTGGGGGCACCCTCATCCTCGCGGGAGGCTACGACCGTGCGCGCGCCGAAGCCGACCTCGCGGCGGGGCATGGAGACCTGTTCGCATTCGCCCGCCCGTTCATCGCGAACCCTCGGCTCCCGACGCACCTGCGCGACGGCCTGCCGCTGGCCCAGCCCGACTTCGCGACGTTCTACACGCCCGACGAGAAGGGCTACACGGACTATCCGCTCGCGCCTTGAGCCCGCTGCGTGGAGTTGAAAGCGCTCAGGGTGCATGCGACGGGCTCGAACTCGCCCGCGACCCGTGCGGCGTCACGCCGCGCCTGACGGTGTCCTGAGGGGTTCGTCATCCGGACTGCCGTGACGGGGTGTTGGCCGGGACGTGATGTGGACGGCACGCCGCCGTGACGGCTGCATGCGACGGTCTGGCGCAGGTGTTCGCCATGCAGACCGACCCGCGCCCTTCGACCTCGTCTCATTCGCTGGTGGACCCGCTCCTCGGCCAGGTGCTCCACGAGCGCTTCCGAATCCTGGCGCCCCTGGGCGCCGGGGGCATGGGGCGGGTGTATCGCGCCCTGCAACTCCCGCTCGAACGGATGGTGGCGCTCAAGGTGCTGAGCCCCGCGTTCCCCACCGCCAATGACCCGGAGTTCCAGCGACGCTTCCTCCTCGAAGCGAGCATCACCGCGAAGCTCCGCCACCCGAACACCGTCACCATCATCGACTACGGGAAGACGGACGACGGGACCTTCTACATCGCCATGGAGTATCTGGAGGGGCGCACGCTGGCGGAGCACCTGGCCGCCGGGCCCCTGCACTGGCCGCGCGCGGTGGATATCGCCCAACAGGTGTGTCGCTCGCTGCGTGAAGCGCACCGGCTCGGCGTGGTGCACCGCGACCTGAAGCCCGCCAACGTCATGCTGCTGGCGGAGGAGGGGGGCGCCGAGCGCGACCACGTGAAGGTGCTCGACTTCGGTCTGGTGAAGCCCTTCGTCGTGCAAGGCGAAAGTCACCTGTCGGTGCCGGACATCACCCAGGGCGGCATGTTCCTGGGCTCGCCCACGTACATGGCCCCGGAGCAGGCGCGCAACCTCGCGGATGCCCGCAGTGACGTCTACGCGCTGGGCGTGCTGCTGTACCAGATGCTCATGGGGCGCCCCCCCTTCCTGATGCAGGACCCGCTGGAACTCATCTTCGCGCATCACAAGGAGCCGCCACCCCGCTTCCAGGCGGTGCGTCCGGACCTGGCCCTTCCCGAGTCCGTGGAGGCCGTGGTGCGCCGCTGTCTGGAGAAGCAGCCCACGCATCGCTACGACTCCATGGATGCGCTCCTGGAGGCCCTGCGCGCGGTGACGGGCATGGGGACCGCCGGCGCGACGGATACCGGCCCTCGCGAGAGCCTGACCGCGCCCACCCGCATTCCCGTTGCCTTGTCGACGCCATCCACCCCCAGCGGCGCCCAGGGCACCCTGGTGCTGGACATCAGCCTGGACGAGTCCTCCCCACTCCGTCCCGCCGTTTCAAGTCCGAGCCTCCGCCGCAAGGCCATCGTGAGCGTAGCGGCGCTGGGGGCGCTGGTCGTCTGCGGGAGCGGGGCCTACCTGCTCGGTGCACGCCGTCCTCCCATGCCCGTGGAATCAGCGCCGGTGTTCGTCCCAGCGCCTCCGGCCGCGCCGGTGCGCCAGGAGCCTCCCGCCAAGGTGGCGCCGCCTCCTCCTCGGTCCGTGCGCTTCCACATCTCCAGCCAGCCGGAGGGCGCGCGCGTCCTCTGGATGGGCGTGGAGCGGGGCACCACGCCCTTCGTGCTGGAGTTGCCGCCGGACGCGGGTGGCATGGCCACCGCGGAGCTGACGTTCGTACGGGAGGGGTACCGCTCGGACCGCGTGCTCGCGGGGGGCTCAGGCCAGGTGCTCTTGAACCATCGGCTGCAGCGCGAGCGCGGGGGCCGTGTGAGCTCGGGTGCGTCGGCCGTCGGCGCGGAGGCGGCCGGCGCCTCCGAGTGGATGACGGGTCCTTCGCTCAGTGCCCCCATGCCCCTGGATGCCCCGGCCGACGCGAAGCCTTCATCGGAACCGTCCAGGACCGGGGTGGGAGCGCCCGCCCGGGCATCCCCCACCTCCGGGCCCATCCAACTGCCAGAGAACGCGAAGCCCCCCGTGGAGCTCGCGGGGAACCTCCAGCCGGAGTTTCCGCAGGACGCGCGTGCGGTGGGGCGAGAGGGGCTGGTCGTTCTCAAACTGGTCGTCACGGAGCTCGGGGAGGTGCGAGACGTCACCGTGATGCGGGGCGATGAGCCCTTCGCATCCGCCGCGACGCGCGCGGTGCGCACCTGGCGCTACCAGCCGGCGATGCTGGAAGGGCGGCCCGTCTCCGTCTACCGCGTGGTCAAGGTTCCCTTCCGCCTGCGACCCTGAGCGTCCTCCCCGCACCGGCGTCGTCCGCCACTCAACTGGAGCGGAGCCCCGCTCCATTGAAAGAAACGTGCGACGTGCACGTTATGTCCGACAAATCTTCGACGCCGTGGTTCGACGAGGTGTCGTGATGTTGCGTTTGTCGTACCGCCGGACCTGCTTGTCTATTCAATTCCTGATGGGAAACAGCGTTCCCTGTCATGGCACGTCAGGTGTAACGGGAGAGAACGGAACTTCCCAATATGGGAGGATTCCGTGCTCTGAAGGAGCGGCAAATGCATCAGTCATGGAGAGCTGCCATTGCGGCGGCGACGGTGATGGTGGGGGGCGCGGCGCAGGCACATGATTTCGTCGTCTTGAAGCTCGTCAACGGGCGTCAGACGCTCGACGTCACGTCGTACCCGACGACGGTGGTCGTCACGACAGTCGCCCTCAACTCCCATCCCACCTTGCCTTCGACGCTGTTGACCGCGACAGACCCCCTGCTGGCGCCCTACGGCTGGACGTTCACCCCTCCGCTTCCGCAGTCGGTGCCCGTGGATGGCAACCTCATCTCCTACTTCAACGGCACCATCAGCAGCTTCGAGGACTGCATCACCCTGGGCAATGCGGATGACGACCCGACGACACCGGGCCCGCTTCCCAATGCGTCGTTCACCAACACGTTCGCGGCTTCCTGGGACAGCGGTACCGCGCAGAGCAGCGTGCGGGTCAACTGCATGCCCGACAACAGGTTTACCTGCGACGACACGCTGTACTACTCGGACAGCGGCCTGGGGCTCCCCAACACCCGACTGAGCGAGATGGACCCCGCCACCGCGGCCCTGACGCCGCTGGCCAACGCGAGCATGTTCTACGGCGCCACGGCCTTCAACCACCTGGATGGCTACATCTATGCCATCGACAACGCCCTGCTGGGCAAGTCGCTCGTGCGCATCGACGCGAACGGCGTCGTCACCACCGTGGGCCCGCTGCCCGAGCTGAACATCCTCTCCACGTACCGGGCGGGCACCGTCCTCCAGGACGGGACCTACCTCGTCTACGCCGGTCCCGGCTCCAGCCTCATCCCCACGTACGCGCGCATCAACCTGTCCACCGGCACCGTCATCTCCAGCGGCCCCGCTCCGAGCCTGGCGGTCCTCCTCGACTTCGCGGTGAACCCGATTGACAACCTGGTGTATGGCTATAACGACACCACCCACCGGCTCACACGGTTCGACCCGGCGACGGGCAACACCACCGACTTCGGGCCCATCGGGCCGCCGGATGGCCTCACCGGTCTGCCGGCGCTCTACTTCACGGCCACCGCCGCGGCCTTCGACGCCGCGGGCACCTTCTATGTCTATGGCAGCGACCTGACGGGTCTGGTCCACCCGGTCAACACGCTCTACACCGTGAACCTGACGACGGGGGCCTTCACGGTCGCCGCCAAGGGCGCGGTGAGCCTCAACGGCAACGAGAACTTCGCCTCATGCCCGTTCCCGTCCTCCGTGCAGGCGAAGAACACCACCCGCAACGAGGGGTACTTCAAGACGCATGAGGAGGCGCTGTCCGCGTGCCTCGCCACGGGGGGCGACATCGACCTGGGCAAGGTGGGCGTCGTGCGGAGCATGGAAGAGGCCATGGGCGTCCTGTGGCTGAGCCCCGCCGCGACGCAGCGGCGGGTGCCTCGCACGGAGGAGCAGTCCCTGCTCGTGAAGCTGGCGCGCCAGTCGCTCACCGCGACCTGCAACGAGCGGCTCTTCGGCGCGGCCATGACGACCGGGATTGCTCGCGCCCGCAGCGCCATGGACTCCGGCACTCGCGAGGACATGGAGGCGCAGCTCAACGCGCTGCGCGCCCTCAACGACCAGGGCGCTCGACGCGCGCTGCCCATGTCCTTCAACGGAGGCCCGGCGTCGGCGTCGCATGCCCTCAGCATCGCCGTCGAGCCCAAGGGCAGCCTCTAAGCACCGGTTCGAGTCGTCCCATCGAAACATTCAGATTCTGGAGAAACCCATATGAAGAGCGGGAAGCTGTGGATGGCGGCTGTGGCGGGGGCGCTGGTCCTCGCGGGTTGCAATGAGGAGAAGGCGCCGGGCGAAGAGGCGGAGGTCCCTCCGTCGGGTGGGTTCCTTCCGGCGCGGGCGGACGACTTCCAACCCAACGACAAGGAGAACCAGTTCGAGGTCCGCATCCTGGGGGTGGGGAACCACTCGTACGAGAGCGCCTTCGTCAACGTGGACAGCATGACCGTGTCGGCCGGAGGCCAGCTCCTCCCGGTGGAGATGAAGGCCACGGTGATGGACCTCGCGAGGCGGGACCACGCGGGCCTCGTGGGCTACTTCACGCTGCCGCCGGGGGTGGATTCGGCCCAGGTGGTCGTCCGCTTCGACGAGTACGGTGCCTTCGAGGACGGCTCGCGGATGGGCTCACTCGATGTCCGCACCGTACCCGTCCGGTTCGAGGTCACCCGGGCCCTCCTGGCTCCACGCAAGCACGCGGTGGTGCATGTGGACCTGGCCCGCTCCCTCGTGAGCCCTCGCAAGGGTGACATGCTGGTGCTGCCCATGACGGCGGTGGCCTTCTGACGCACCGCTGAGCCTGGTGGATGGATTCATGGACGGCCGGCTCCTCTTCCGAGGGGCCGGCCGTTCGTGTATTCCACGGCCGGCCAGCAGCCCCGATACGTGCGAGCTCACGCGCAAGCCATTGAGAGGGATTGGGCCTCGCCCCCGGGTCTTCCCATGAATCCACTTTCCGTGTATTGACCCGCACGGGTCGTGCTCTTGGGGAGCACGTTTGTCACATCGAGGGGGCCGCATGAAGTGGACGGGCCGGACGTCCTGGCTGTGTATTGCCGTGGGACTTGTCATCGTGGTGGTGCCTGTCATGGGGGCCGCGCAACTGGCACCCACCGGAGGCCATTACGCGGGACGCGCCTCCGATACCGGCGCCGAGCCGGGCATGGTGAACCTGACGGGAGGCTATGTGGCCTCTGTTCCACTCGACCTGCCGGCCGCGCGAGGCGGCATGCCCGTCCCCCTGGCCATCCGCTCCGGAGCCCAGGGCACTGGCGCCGCGGGCGTGGGCTGGGACATCCCCCTTTCGTATATCCGCCGCGATACGGGCTATGCCCACCGCAAGCCGCAGATGGGGAGCAATGTCGCTCCCGCGGGACGCGAGCAGGTCACCCTCATGCTCCAGGGGCAGGCCATCAGCCTGTTCCCGAAGACAGACCAGACCTGGGTCGCGCGCCATGACGCCGCCGACCTGGTCCTGCGCGAGCAGGGCGGCATCTGGGTGATGTACGACGGGCGGGGGCGGACCTGGAGCTTCATCGAGCCCTCCCAGCTCGCGGGCTCCGGTCTCTGGTTGCTCAGCACCGTCACCGGCGCCGACGGCACCGCCGTCAAACTCGACTACGACGTCTCCACCGTCTTCGTCCCGGGCGGAGACGCGGTCTCTCTCGACCTGCGCCGCGTCTCCTACAACCGCCATCCCCAGTCCGACTGTTACAAGCACGAGGTGGGCCTCAACTATGGCCCTTCGGCGACGTCGCCCCTGTCATTGAGCCTGCTTGGCGACCGCGTGCTGACGCGGATGCGCATCCTGGAGCGCCTGGACGTCGAGAGTCGCGACACCTGCACCGGCTCGAAGCAGAGGCTTCACTCCTATGCCTTCACCTATCAGCCGGACGCCGACACCCGGCAGCAACGCCTGAGCAGCGTGAAGATGTACGGCCGCCAGGGCACCCCGGAGGAACTCGTGGCCCTCCCCGTCGTGGCCTTTGGCTACGGCAGTGCGACGACCAACAACAAGCTCGCCTTCAAGAAGACCCAGATTGTCTCGCTGCCCGCCGGGCCGGACGCCACGCGCATCTCCGCCACCGCTCGGGACGGAACCTTCGCGCCCCCCGTGGCCGCCGGCACCGGCTCCGCGACCTGGCAGAGCCTGACCGACGTCACCGGCGATGGCCTTCCCGACCTCGTCTACCCCAAGAACGGCAAGCTCTGGGTGGCCGTCAACCGACCCGCCACCTCCTCCACCATCAGCCTGGGCACGGGCACCTTCAACGCCCAGCTCTCGGACACCGTCCTGACGACGGGTGCCTTCGAGACACGCAGCGCCACCCAGAATCGCTTCGCCAACAGCAGCGCCGCGGTGAACATCGACAAGGTCTGGCGTCAGGCCATCGACGTCAACGGCGATGGCCGCGTCGACCTCATCGACGCCGCCGCGGAACCCGGGCGCTGGGTCATCTATCTCAACACGCCCGGCGCCGGACCTTCCGGCGTCACGTGGGTGCGCCGCTCCTTCAGCATCGGCAATCTCTACACCCATCTGCTGAACCGAGGTCACAACCTCACCGGCAACTATCTGCCCCTCTCCAGCCGGTTCAGCGGTCGCGAGCGCGTCGTCGGAACCTGCTGGAAGTTCATCGCGGGGACCGGCTGGACCGAATACCCCCAGGGCTACACCACGCATGAATGCAACAACCCCGATGCCCCCTCGGGGGAACTCAGCGCCGACGCGGAAAAGACATACACGGATTGGGAGGTGAAGGACGTCAACGGTGACGGCTTTCCCGACTTCGTCTTCAATTCATCGCGCGTCGACGTGGTTCCCTCGTTCCCGTCCATTCCCGGCACTCCGAACCAGGTCTTCAACGCCCCCCGGAGAATCTGGGTCCGGCCGCTCCAGGACACCAGCAACAAGGTCGAGGCCGTGCTCAATCTCTACGGCCTGGCCATCGAGGAGGGCAGCCCCGTCTTCTCCGCCCCCATCACCCTCCTGGCCAACACGGAGTGTGGCGTGGGCCTTTGGACGACCACGGGCGACACCCAGTCGGTGATCTGCGGCCTCGCCGAAGTCAACGGTGACGGCCTGCTCGACCGCTTCGACAACAGGACCACCGTCAGGCTCGGCACGGGGCGCGGCTTCAGTCCCGTGACGTTGACGCTCCCGGGGCCCTACTCCGTCCAGAAGACCGCTCAGAACACCACCTGCGTCGCGCCGAACCCCGCCCCGCCTGGCGCCACGACTTTTGGCGCGGCGATGAACACGGGGCTTCGAGACCTGACCGGTGATGGGATTCCGGACTTCGTCTCCGTCAGTGGCTCGACCTGGACCGTGGCCATCGGCACTGGCGCCGGCTTCGCACTCCCGGCGGTGACCATCGAGGTGGAGGGCAGCGGCTTCACCTTGTCCAGTGTGACGGACCAGTGTGACGGCCTGAAGTCCTTCACCACCAGCGGCCTCTACGACATCAACGGCGACGGCAAGCCGGACGTGGTGCGCCTCAACGGCGCGAGCCTGGATGTCTATGAGCTCTACGGCCCCAGCCGCCGCCCTGGCAAGCCGGAGGCCGGCCGCATCGTGCAGGTCGACAACGGCCATGGCGCGATAACCGGCGTGAGCTACCGCTCCGCCAAGCAGGACGGCACCACCAAGCACCAGGTGCCCTTCCCCGAAATCGTCGTCACCTCGGTGGGAACCGGGGGAACGCTCGGGCTCGGAGGAGACTTGTCCCCCACGCTGTATGCCTATGGTGGAGCCGAGCTGATGTACGACTCGGCGCTCCAGGCCTTCACGCTTCCCGCCTACCAGCGCTCGGTGGTGGTGCGCGCCCCCACGGAGAAGAGCCAGGAGGGCTACGCCACCATCACCGACACGTATCCCCTCCCTGCCTTGTCGCAGACCTCCAAGCTCGCCCGCTTCAGCCGCTACCTGCTGGCTGGAAAGACTCGCGACATCACCCTCCTCACCGGCGTCGCCACGGATGCGTGGGGCCTGCTCTCCACCGATGTCGCCACCAGCCCCCGGCGGGTCGGCGGCACGCATTTCGAATGGACCGCGAAGCTCTTCGAGGAGACCCCTGTCCCGGGCAACACCAACCAGGGCCTGGATTGCTTCGAGATGGCCTATCCGCTCGACTTCCTCGCGTCCTGGCTCGCCAACACGAATCGCTACGACACCTGCTCTTCTCGTGGCTTCATCTATCAACGCAGCGCCGAGTCCTGGCGGGGCCAGGCCGCTCCGCCTTCCGCCAACAACGTCGTCACCCGCTCCGAAGCGCTCGACGTCGACGACTACGGCCGGGTCATCACCGTCCAGCACTTGAACGACGCCTACCAGGGCGATGACGACATCTGCGTCGAGACGAAGTACGCCGCGCCGACGGGAACGGGCCCTCGGGTGCTTCACGCGCCCATGTCGCGCCGCTTCTGGAACTGCCTCCGGCCTGGCCTGCCCACCTATGCCTCCGAGGCCTGGTTCTATGACGGGCTGACCTCGGGCTCCGTCTCCGCGGGACACCTCACCTCCCACAGCAGGGAGCGCCGCGACGTCAACACCGGGGCACTTCTGAACACCGTGCTCGAATACACGGCGAGCTACGACGCCGCGGGCAACCCCTCCATCGTCACCCGCGTGCGCGAGGACGGCGCCGTCCGCAAGGTGACCCTGACGTACGACACCTTCGGGCTCGCCCAGGAGAGCCAGCGGGTGGATGCCACGGGAGTCCCAGCGCTTGGCTCCATCGCGACGCTCGACCCCTTCACCCTCGACACGCTCAGCACGCTGGACCCCAACCAGACCCGCCTGGGGACGGACTTCGACGGCTACGGCCGGGTCGTGCGCACCACGATGACTCCTCCAGGTGGAGCGCTTGGCGTGCGGTCGACGACGAGCTTCCTGGGCTTCACCGGCGGAGACCCACTGGGCCGGAGGGTCGTCCACAAGTCCTTCATCGACGCGGTCCCCTCGGGCACCGAGGGCAGCGCCACCGGTCAGGTCGCCATCGAGTATCTGGACGAGCTGGGTCGCTCGCGTCGCACCGAGGGCTCACTGGGTGCCAGCTACGGCAATGACGTGATGATCTCCGGCGCCAAGACCTATGACGCCCTCGGGCGGGTGGTGTTCGAGGCCGACCCGTACCCCACCTCGCAGAATGGAGCGACCGCCTACGGCACCACGCACTTCTTCAACGTCGATGGCACACCCCTGTGTGTCATTCGCGGCCACGGGCCCCAGGCCTACAGCAACGTGACGGATGAGGCCGCGGAGCGCTACCCCGCGTGTTACTCCCGCTCGTTCGCGGACCACCTGGAGACCCACAGTGTCCGCGACGCCGCGTCCCTGCTGTCCACCAGTCCCCAGGCGGGCGTCATCAAGTCCGCCACGATGACGGGCGCGGGGCGGCTGCTCTCCCGGTCGACGTGGAAGAGCAGCTCCCGGCTGGAGTACGCCACCTTCACCCATGACCGGCTGGGGCAGCTCACCAGCATGACCCGCTACCAGGACCCCGCCACCTTCACGGTTCCGGTGCAATGGACCTGGGCCTACGACTCGTTCGGCCAGCGCATCCAGTGGACGGCGCCAGACACCACCGCACAGACGGTCAAGTACAGCAACTGGGGCGAGCCGCTCGAAACCAGTTGGAATGAATCCATCTCGGCACCGACGGGCCCTCGGCTCGTGGTCAGCCGCTACGACGCCCTGGGTCGCCTCACGCATCAGGAACAACGCGTCAACGGCACGGTGGACTCCGAGACGGTGAATGACTTCCTCTACGACACGGGCTCGAGCCCCACCAGTCTCGTCACCCCGAGGAACCTCCTGGGCCGGCTGTCGACGGTCCTCTCTCCGACGGGAGGCGTCTTCTACAGCTACGACGCCTTGGGTCGGCAGGAGGCGCAGGTCTACACCGATGACGTGGGCTACACCTACGTCCAGAAGTCCTGGGCCCATGGTGACGGCTCGCTCGCGTCGCTGGCGTTCTATCTGCCCGACACGGGCTTCAGTGAGGAGTGGGTCGACTACACCTACGACTCCGCCCGCCGCCTCAATGCCATTCATTACTCGGACCGCGCCGGCACCCATCAGCTCTATCAGGCGAAGGTGACGGACGTGTTCGGCCGAGTCCGCGAGTCGGCGCACGCCGATGACGCGGTCCGCGTCGATGCGAGCTACGCCGACGTGGGGCGCCGGCTGCTGAACGAGGCCACGGTCCATTCCAGCTTCGGTTCCCGTCGCATCATCATGCTCGGCTACGACGCCATGGGCCGCGAGAAGTCGCGCCGGGAGATTGTGGATGGCGCGGCCTCGGGACCGAAGACGAACGTGGGCTATGACGCGCTCGGCAGGCTCGCGTCTTCGCTCCGCACCGACGGGAGCACCACGCTGACGAACTGGCAGTACACCTACGACGCGCTCGGCAACCTCGTGAACCAGAACGACCTGGTGGGCACCAGCGACGTCGCCATCAGCGTGGGCGCCGTCGACCGGGACAGGTTGTGCCGCATCGGCTACAACACCAGCGCGGGTTCCTCTCCCTGCAACGTGGGGCATGACTCGCAGGGCAACGTGATTGACTACACGTCGCGGACGGGCTGGCGCCGCGTCACCTACGCGCCGTCAGGCGACGTGCGCTCCATCGAGGGGCCTCCGGGGACCGCCGTCTTCCGCTACGGCGCCTTCGGCTCCGTGAGGAAGATGGAGCTCAATGTCGCCAGCGCGGATGCGAAGGCCGAGTGGAAGCTCGGCGGGCTCATCGAGCGCAAGGAGCAGAAGATTGGCGGCGTGAAGACGGAGCTCGTCACCCGCCACATTCCAGGACCGGGCGGCATCGTGGCCACCCGGCGGGGCGCGGGTGACGATTGGGTCTTCCACTTCGGTGAGACGCGAGGGGCCCGCTTCATGACCGACCTCAAGGGCATCTTCGTCCAGGACATCGACTACCAGCCGTTTGGCGAGGCGAAGTCCACCGGCTCCGCGCAGCCGGGCACGCTGCTCTACACGAGCAGTCAGTGGAACTGGGGAGACGCGCTCGCGCCGTTCAATCTCAGCCAGCTCGGCGCGCGCCTCTATGACCCGGCGCTGGGGCGGTTCCTGAGTAGAGATCCGCTCACCGTCCCCCGGACCTCGGCCACCACGAATCCCTACGCGTTCGCGATGAACGACCCGCTGAACCTGTCGGACCCCACCGGGCTGGACCCCTGCGGCGGCGGCGAGTGCCAGGGCGGCGGCGGTGGAGGAGGGGGTGATGTTCCGGGAGGAGGCCCGAGCGTCATCAACGACCCCGACCTCTACATCGTGAAGTCCCTGAACGATTCCCCCGACGACGCGAATCCCCAGTCGGCCTACCGTCCGGTGCCCACCGCCACCTTCTCCCTGGGGCCCTCGGGCGCCCAGACGGTGGGCGGCTTCGCGCTGCGGACTTCCATCATCGCGTTGACCGGCATCGTGATGGACGATTCGTACAGCTTCGATTCGCTCGCCGCGGCGGGTACCACGGTGGAGGAGGCGTTGATCCTCATCGCGAATACGGAGCAGGGCGCCGAAGCCGCGGTCGCCGCCTACAACGCCCGGCTCGACAAGATTTCGAGCTTCTCCGCCGGCGTGGGCGACAACTTCATCTTCTGGTGTCCGGGCTGCACCCAGAACATGCGCAACACCTGGTTGGGGCCCAGCACGTCCGGCGACGCGAATGGCAAGTACCGCCTGCTGGGGTCGCTGGTCGGCATGATCGGCTCGTTCATGGTGCCGTCGCCCAAGGGGGCGCCCCAGGGGAACGTCGCGGCGGAGCTGCGTGCGCAGGCCACGGAGGTGTTCATCAAGTCGTGCAGGGGCAGGGGCAACTGCGGCTATTACGCCATCGCCCTCCACTCCACCCGCAGGGGTGTTCCGATGGCGGCCATCGACGGGGAACCGATGGCCACGGATTTCCTCGCGGCCTATTTCAAGAGCACGTGGGTGGAGACCGCGACCAGGCGGGCCGTCACGAAGGCCATGAAGTCCTGGGGGGAGGGGAGCGAGGCCATCGTGTCGGGTGCGCTCAAATCCACGGGGCAGGGCCATGCCTTCAATGCGGTCTTCAGCGGCGGCAAGGTCTACTTCGTCGACGCGACGAAGCCCTGGGTCGAAGTGAATCTCAAGAACTACTCGAACATCTGGATCCTCCGCTCGCATTGAGTCACGGAGGCTGACAGGCCCCACGGGCGATAAGGGTCCGGCACGCGGAGGAATCAGCGCCTCCAACGTGCCGGGCCCAGCGTCAGGTCGTTGTGATGGCGTTGGCAATCACCTCGCGCATGCCCGTCGGCGTGCGCCCGAGCAGCTTCCGCAGGGTGGGGTCGACGGCCGCGAACTCGCCAGCGCGGCTCGCGCGGTAGAGGCCAAGCGAGATGTCGACTCCGGGAGCGGGCATGCCGGACGCCTGGAGCTTCGCGCGCAGCTCGTCCTCTGACACGGTGCTTCGACGGAGCGGGCGCCCGAGGACGCTCGACGCCATGCCGCACAGCTCTTCGAAGTCGAACGCCTGCGCGGCCGTGAGCGGCGGCGTCGGGCCGTCGTACTGCCCCTCGTTCGCCAGGATGACGGCCGCTGCCTCCGCGAGGTCCGCGTGCGTGGTCCAGGAGACCTTTCCGTCCGCGGGCGCCTCGAAGACGCCTGTCTCCCGTCCTTTCGCCAGCAGGAGCATCGCGCTCGACGCGTAGAAGCCGTTGCGAAGCGCGGTCCACCGCAGACCGGAATCGCTCAGCAACTGCTCCGTCTCGGCATGGTCCAACATGGGGGGAAACGCCGACGAACGGCTCGCCGCCATGTGGCTGGTGTAGACGATGCGCCTGACGCCCGCGGACCGCGCGGCGTCGATGGCGGCGCGGTGCTGGGCGAGCGTGTCGCCGCCATACGCCCGCGCATTCGACGAGACGAGCAGGACCTGGGATGCCCCCTCGAAGGCCTGCGCGAGGCTCGCCGGGTCCGCGAAGTCACCGCGGCGCACCTGGATGCCACGCGCCGCCAGCTCCTGGGCCTTCCCCACGTCGCGGACGCTGACGGCGACCCGGTCCACCGGCACACGGGTGACGAGGCTCTCCACGATGAGACGGCCAAGCTGCCCCGTCGCTCCAGTCACCACAATCATCGAACGCCCCTTTGATTCCAGTGGAAACAGATTTTCGTTTCCATGGATAACATAGGGCCTGCTAGCGCCGATATCAACTCGACATTAGCGACGCTATCGGGCTGCGTGTTATCTCCGTCCCATGACGGACCGCGAGAAGTTCGCCGCCGATGACGCGGATGGCTCCGATGTGCGCGCGCGCATCATCGAGGCCGCCGCCGAGCTCATCTCCTCCGGAGGCCCGGATGCCGCGACCACGCGCGCCGTGGCCTCCGCCGCGGGGGTGCAGGCTCCGACGCTGTACCGGCTCTTCGGAGACAAGCGCGGCCTCCTGGCGGCCGTCATCGAGCATGAGATGACGCGCTACGTGTCGGCGAAGTCCAAGCGCAGGCCGCACCCGGACCCGCTCCAGGACTTTCGCGATGGCTGGGACATGCACGTC
This sequence comes from Myxococcus eversor, assembly GCF_010894455.1. GTDB lineage: Bacteria > Myxococcota > Myxococcia > Myxococcales > Myxococcaceae > Myxococcus > Myxococcus eversor. Next base: position 53,656 of record NZ_JAAIXY010000010.1, read on the forward strand.
GCGTTCGGCCTCGGTCATCCCGGCCTGTTCGCGCTCATGAGCAGTGATCCTCAACTGTTGTCGCAATCGCCCGCCCAGGGCGACGGGGAGGCTGTCCTGCGGCGCCGCATCCGGAACATCGCGCTCGCGGGCAGGCTGCGGGTCAGTGAGGAGCGGGCGGTCGGCCTCGTGTCGGCGATGGGCACCGGGGCCGTGCTCACGCTCCTGGCCCAGCCCGAAGGCCAGCGCGACCTCGGGCTCGCTGACGCCGCGCGCGAGGCGGCCGTGGCCGCGATAACGAGCGAGGCGGTGACCCCGGCGAACGCGGAGGTCCGCGCGGTGGCCACGGCCCTGCGTGCGTCCGTCGCCCGGCTCCGTGTGCTCTCGAAGGGCGAAAGCCTGTTGTTGAGCGAGCTGCTCGAGCGCATCGCGGACGCAGAGTGACGAAGGAGTCCGGCGCGGCGTTCGACGCGGGGCCGCGGGCGCTCCTGCTGCGTCAAGGGAATGGCCTGGGTTAGGTTTCGCGCATGCGCGAGCTGCAATCGCACCGATGGATGTGGGGCAAGGCCATCCTCTTCGTCCTCATCGGCCTCGTGGCGTCCGCGCTCATCCTCATGGAGCTGCCGGACTGGCGGACCCTGGTGCTGCTCATCCTCGCCATCTGGGCTTCCTGCCGCGCCTACTACTTCGCCTTCTACGTCCTCGAAAAATACATCGACCCGTCGTTCCGCTTCTCGGGCCTCACCTCGGTCCTCCGCTATCTCCTCAAGAAGAGCCCCTGACCCCGGGCTCCTTGGGATGTGATTGGGAGCGGGTCATGCGTGTCAGGCGGAGCGCTGCTCTTCCGGAACGGCCTCGCCCACCTTGAGGTGCTTTCGCAGCCAGTGCGCCAGCGCGTCTGCCTTGTCCTGCTGGTAGAAACTGGTGATGGCTTCCTGGCGGACCTCGCCGTCGCCGGTGGAGAACTCGAGTGTGAGCTGGTAGCTGCCCACCTCTTTCGCCGGGGGCTTGCGAAGCTGGGGTTCGACGCGGAGTGACAGCACGTCGCTCCACCGGACGTCGAGCCGGTGCCTCCGTTTGAGGTACGGCGGCAGGGAGAGGCTTCGAGACCGGGCGATGAGGCGCAGGTCGTAGTGCCCGGCCCTCTCCCGCGCGCGCGACCACCGCCCGGCGTACACACCGCAGGCGATGACGACTGCCCAGGCCCCCACACCCACGGGAAGCGGTGCGTCGAGGCCCATGGTGCCCGCAGTGAGCAGGAAGCACACCACGGCGGAGCCAAACAGGACCAGGGACACCAGTGCCGCCGTCCACGGCCCTTCCAGCGTCACGCACTCGCTGCCGTCCTCGCGGGCGAAGGTGGACAAGAGCGGTGGCTCCGACTTCCAGGAACCCACCACTGCGCGGCCCAGCCAGAACGCAATCAGGTTGAAGGGAGTCATGAGCATGAACAGGAACAGCTCCGAGCTGTCCAGGCCCGCTTTCAGCACCGCCTCCGAGGGCTGCTCGGGCTGGTAGTAGACGGGGACGCTCGCCCCGACGGGGTAGCGTGCCATCTGCTCCTCCGCGACCCCGCGGTCTCCCGACATCGACTCGGTGATTTGGACGGTGCTGCCCTCATGGCTCTGCCCGTCGACGGAGTAGGTGTAGGCCAGCTTCAGGCCATGATTGGTGCTCTTGTTCGAGCGCACGGAAGTCACCTCGCTCCGGATGACGGTGCCCTGCACGGAGGGCCAGCTCGCCGTCCGTGCCTGTCTGACCAGGTTGGAGGCGGCGAGATAGTCGAAGGCCGCCGTCATGGTCACCCACGGCAACACGAACACGAGGAAAAAGAAGAGCGAGCCCAGGCGAGCAAACATGACCTCACTCTACAGGGATACTCCGGAACAAGAGGAGGCCCGTTGTCGCCGGGGGGGGGCCGCGTAACGCAACTGCAACCTCAACCTGGTTGCTTCTCCAGGTACTCCCGTACGCGCGCGAACGCATTCGGCTGCGTATAGACGTCACCCCGGCCGTTCAGGGCCGCGTCGCACACCACCCGAGCGACCTCCTCCGCCGTCTGTGTCGCGCCGCCGATGGCCGCGAGGACCTCGGCGGGGAGCTTCCCGCTGTCCATCATGCGCTGCCCCAGCGCGTTCTGGCCGAAGTCGGTCGCGATTCGCCCGGGGTAGACGACCACCACGCGGAGGTGAGGGTGCGAGCCCGCGAGCTCGATGCGGAACGCCTCGGAGAGCGACATCATCGCGGCCTTGGCCGCGGCGTAGGCGGCGCGCGGAGGGAGCGGGGTGCGGCCAAGAAGCGACGACACGTTCACGATGGCGCCCGTGCCACGCGCCTGGAGATGCGGCGTCACGACCTGCATGCCGTAGAGCACCGATTTCACGTTGTCGCGAATCATCGCGTCGACGTCGTCGTCGGTGATTTCGAGCAGCGGGCGGCCGATGCCTCGACCCACGTTGTTGATCCAGATGTCGACGCGGCCGAACTTCGCGACGGCCTCATCGAAGATGCGCCGCACGTCGTCGCGCTTCGTCACATCGGCGACGACGGCGTGGGCCTGGTTCCCACAGCGCCTGGCCACTTCTTCGAGCGGACCGGTGCGCCGAGCGGCCAGTACGACCGATGCGCCCCGTCGCGCGAGCTCCTCGGCGACAGCGGCTCCGACACCTCCACTCGCTCCAGTGACAACCACGACGCGGTCCGCGAAATCTCGAGGGCTCATGCTGTCCCTTGTACCCGCCGCCGCCGTCCTCCGATTGGAAGGACCGGACATCTTCACGGTTGCTCCGCGCCGGCTTGAACGGACGAGGTGCCCGCGCGAGAGTATGCGGGTGCCGCGCACGATCGACTCCGTCGCCTCGACGTTCTCTCTTTCCCGCTTCGTCGAAGACGCTCGCGTTGTCATGTCCGTCGCTGGACGCGCCCGCCAACTCGCACGGCTGCCCGACGGGAGAACGACCCTGGTCATTCGAATGTTCGACGAGGGGCGGCGCGGGGATGTGTGCGTCGCGGGCCCCCGAACGCGGGCGCTGTTCAAGAACGTCACCGGTGACGCACGCGCGGTCATCCTTCAGTTCAAGCCTGGCTGGTCGGCGCCGCTCCTGGGCGTGGGAGCGAGCGCGCTGACGGACCGCATCGTCCCGTTGGAAGACCTCTGGGGTCACTCAGGCAGTGACCTCTGCCATGCGCTCCTCGCGGCGCGGGGCCTGCCGGAGGTGCTTGACCGCCTCTCCCAGTCGATGGCCCTTCGCACCCGCCAGACCTTCGAACCTGCCTCGGCACGGCTGGCTCGCCGCGCGGTTCGCTTGCTCGAAGGCGACGAGGTTCGAGTGGAGCGCGTGGCGGCGCGACTTGGCGTCACGGCGCGGCATCTTCGTCGTGCCTTCACGGAGAGCATCGGCATCGGGCCCAAGGACTTCGCGCGGACGGTTCGCCTGCGGCGCGCCGTGAGGCTGGCGGAGACCTCGAAGGACTGGGGTCGCATCGCCGCGGAGGCGGGCTACTACGACCAGTCGCACCTCATCGCGGACTTCAGGGAGCTCATCGGGCTCACACCGGGAACCTTCCTGAAGCGCGCGGGCGAGCGGTTCGGCCCTGGCGAGGCGGAGGCCGGGTTCCACGACGCGGCAGGGAGATGAGCCTCACGCTCCAGCGGAGCGCAGCTCGTCCGGAGCGGTCTCACCCAGCTTGAGGTGCTTTCGCAGCCAGTGTTCCAGCGCTTCTGCCTCCTCCTGGCGGGAGAAATCCGCGATGGCTTCCTGGTGCTCCCCTCCGTGGGCGGTGGAAACCTCCAGGGTGAGTCGGTAGAGGCTCACGTCCTTCCCCTTGGGCGTGCGGAGCTGGGGGACGATGCGGAGCGCCAGCACGTCGCGCCACCGCAGGTCGAGCCGGTGCTTGCGTGCGGAGAAGGGCGGCAGGGAGAGGCTTTTCGCCTGGGCGTGGAGGCGCAGGTCATGGTGCCCGGCCTTCAGGCGTGCGCGCGCCTTTCGCGCGGCGAACACTCCGCAGGCGATGACGAGCCCCCAGGCCCCCACGCCCACGGGCAGCGGTGCGGAGAACCCGCCCGTGAGTCCCCCGAGCGCGAAGCACACGATTCCGGAGACTCCCAAGGCCAGGCTCGTCCTCCTGATGGGCGACGGTGCATCGAGCGTCACGCACTCGCTGCCCTCCTCCCGGAAGAAGGGAGACACGAGCGGCTCTGGCTTCGAGGGCCACATCATCAAGGCGCACAGCCAGAGCGCTATCAGGTTGAAGGGCATCAGACCCAAGAGCACGAACAGCTCCGAGCTATCCAGGCCCACCTCCAACACCGCCTCCGAGGATTGCCCTGGCCGGTAGTACACGGGCACGCTGGCGCCGACGGGGTAGCGCTTCACCAGCCGGAGGGCCAGCTCGTCACCTGTACCTGGCGCACCATGGTGGAGATGATGAAGGAGTCAGCGGTCCCCGTGAGGGCCGTCCACGGCAACACGAACACGAGAAACAAGCAGGACGAGCCCGGGCGAGAAGACATGGCCCCTGTCTACAGGGGACCGGGGCATCGGGTTTCGGCGAGGTGCTGGACGCCACCACGCGTCTTCGTTGACGCGCGCAGGGCCGTCAGCTCTGGGCCGTGGGCCGGATGAGAATCTCGCTGACGTCGACGTCAGCGGGTTGTTCGAGCGCGAAGGCGATGGCGCGGGCAATCGCCTCCGGAGGCATCGCGAGCTGCTCTCGAATCGTCTCGAGCTGAGCCTTCACCTCGGGGTTCGACACGTGCTCCGCGAAGTTCGTCCGGGTGACCCCCGGTGAGATGATGGTGACCCGCAGCTTGTCGCCCGCTTCCTGTCGCAGGCCCTCGGAGATGGCGCGCACGGCGAACTTCGTTCCGGCATAGACGGCCTGGTTCGGGACGATGCGATGTCCCGCCGAGGACGCGGTGTGGACGAAGTGCCCGAAGCCTTGCCGGCGGAAGAGCGGCAGCGCCGCGGCGATGCCATACAGGACACCCTTGATGTTGATGTCGACCATGTCCTCCCAGTCCTGGACGCGCAGGTCGTCGAGTGGAGAGATGGGCATGACCCCGGCGTTGCTGATGAGGACATCGAGCCTGCCGTATCGCTGGTTCGCCAGCTCGACGAGATGGGAGACGTCCTCGCGTCGCCTCACGTCCGTGCGCGCATGGAGGGCCTCTCCGCCAGTGCCCGTGATGTTCGCCGCGAGCGCTTCGAGGCGGTCGAGGCCTCGCGCGCCCAGGGCGAGCTTCGCGCCCCGCTGGGCGAGCAGCCGTGCTGTCGCCTCACCGATTCCACTGCTGGCGCCGGTGATGGCAACCACCTTCCCTTCGATTCCCGACATCTGGAGAGCCTCCTGCTTCAAGAGAGGAGGGATACGTAGGGCACGGGCGGAGGGCGGGCTTGGGCATTGTTGGCGGGAGATGCTCCGCCAAGAACGCCCAAGCGCCAGGCGCGGGCCGGGTTAGGTTTGGGGCGTGGGTTCTCCGCTGTCCATCCGCGCCTTCTTCCCTCCCGAAGTGCCGGGCCTGCGAGTGGTGCGCTACAGGACCGATGGGCGGCTGTGGCGTGCGGTGAAGGAGCGCTACTCGGTGATGATGACGTACGCCGGGCGAGCGGAGTGGACGTGTGATGGGGAGGTCCGCTACTCGACGCCGGGGACCCTCGATATCAAGCAGCGTGGAGACGTCTATCGAGACCTCCGTCGTGATGGGCCCGCGTGCTTCCAGGTGTTTGCCTTCGACGAGGCACTCGTCGCCGAGGCGCGAGAGCGAATGCGCCTGCCAGCCTCCTCCCGCCTGCTTCACGCCCAGCTCGCGAGAGAGCTCCCCGCCGCCGCGCCCTTCGTCCGGCTCCATGCCTTGTTCACCGACGAGGGGCCCAGGCCCTCCTCCAGCGCCCTGATGCTCCAGACCGCGGCCATCGAGGCGCTCTCGGCGCTGGTGGGCTGCTTCGGGGCGTCGCCCTCCGCTCCCATGCGGCACTCGAGTCGGTCTGTCCGCAGGGCGTTCGAGGTGTTGCATGCCTCCCTGGAGGAGGGCATCTCGCTGGACGCGCTGGCCGGACATGCGGGCCTGGACAAGTTCCATCTGTGTCGCGCGTTCCGCGAGGAGGTGGGGATGCCGCCCTACGCGTACCTCACCCACCTGCGCGTCTCCCGGGCCATGGGGCTCCTGACCCAAGGGAGGTCTCCCTCGTCCGTTGCTCCCCAGGTGGGGTTCTACGACCAGAGCCAGCTCAACAGGCACTTCAAGCGCATCGTCGGGCTCACGCCGGGACAGTTCGCGCGCTCCGTGCGGTGACGACCTGGTTCACCCGCGGCCGGACCCTGATGGCCCGGCCGCGAGTCATGACGCTGGTCCGTCAGGCACCGGGGCAGGTCGCGGGCTCCAGGTAGAAGCCTTCCCACGAGCCCGCGTCAGCGGGATTGCAGATGCCCCCGTTGCCGGCGTTGCCGCTCTGGATGGGCGCGGCGAGGGTGTTCTCCTTCCAGTTGCGCGCGGTGCCCGTCGACGCTTCGAAGCCATGGCGGTTGCGGCCGCCGTGGACGCCGCACGCGTGGCGGGTGAACGGCTCCGCCGTGCTGAGCGTGGCGTTCACGGTGAGCTGGTCCGCGACCACCGCCACGTACGCGCCGCTCGCTCCCTTGAGCTTGTACTTCGTGCCGCTCGTGACGAGCTCGAAGACCGCGCCACCCGCCTGGGTCGTGCTGATGGCGGCCACCTTGCCCGCCCCGTCGACGGTGAGCCAGTTGTCGCTGCGCTCGCTCTGGATGCGGAAGCAGCCCGCGGCGCTGGTCTCGATGCGGCACGTCGCATCGCAGCCATCGCCCGGCTGGGTGTTCCCATCGTCGCACTGCTCGCCGCTCTCGACGGTGCCGTTGCCGCACACGGGGCCGGTGCCGCCCCCAGGGCAGCTCACCGGTTCGAGGTAGAAGCCCTCCCAGGTGCCCGCATCGGCCGGGTTGCAGGCGCCGCCGTTGCCGCCGTCACCGCTCTGGATGGGCCCGTCCGGCGTCGTCTCCTTCCAATGCGGCGCGCTCCCCGCCGACGCCTGGAATCCAACCCGCGTGCGCGCGCCAAAGCCGCAGGGAATCTGGGTGAAGGACTCCCCGCTGGCGAAGTTGGCGCTCATGGCGAGCTGATTGGTCACCACCGTCAGGAACGCGTCTCCCGAGCCCTTGAGCTTGTACTTCGCGCCGTTCGGAACGAGCTGGAAGATCTGCCCTCCTGCCTGCGTCGCGCTGCCGGCGACGACCTTGCCCGCGACGTCGACGGTGAGCCACTTGTCGCTGCGCTCGCTTTGAATCTGGTAGCAGCTCCCGCCCGAAGTCTCCGTGAACGTGGCCGTGTAGGTGGCCGCGCTGGCGGGCGTGGTGAAGGCATGGATTCGCGCGCCGCCGTCGGACCACGAGGAGAACGCGTAGAACTTTCCGTTCGAGTACTGCGGCGACTCGGCGCCCACCGAGCGCATGACGCCGACCACGCCCGTCGTATCGTGCGGCGCGGCGAACGGTTGCCCGTCCATCAATACCTGGAGTCCGCTCGGCACGCTGGTCACCCTGAGCGGTACGGTGACGGGGTGGATGTCGCGATACACCGTGTGGGTGAGTCCGATGGAGTCGCGCACCGTGAGCATCAAGCGGTACCAGACATTGGCGGAGCTCTCGCCGATGTTGGGGATGGGCCAGCTTCCACTCGTGATGTCGGTGGTATCGGGCATGGCCGGATGCGTGTGGGTATCGTGATGGAAGGCGATGCTCCAGGTCATCGCGCTCGGCGGCAGCGCGCCATCCTCCAGGTCGCTGGCCGAGCCGGAGAATAGCAGGTCGGTCGCCGCGGTGTAGGTCGCGCCCACGGCCGGCGTCACAATCGTGGCCACCGGCGGTTTGTTGGACGTCACCGTCAGCACCGCCTCGGTGCTGGTGGCCGAGCCAATCCCGTTGGTCACGACCACCCGGAAGCGCGCGCCGTTGTCGGCGAGCTGCGCGGCGTTCAGCACGTAGCTCGTCGAAGTCGCACCGGCGATGTCCACGCCATTGCGCTGCCACCGATAGGTGAGCGGCGGCTCGCCGCTCGCGGACACCGTGAAGGTCGCCGGAGTGCCGACCGACACCAACGTGCTCGCCGGTTGCTGCGCGATGCTCGGCGGCAGCGAAGCCGTGTAGGCGATGCGACCCACCTGGCCCGCGTTGCGCGCCAGGTAGTAGAGGGCGCCGTCCGGCCCCACGTCGAGGTCCACCGGCCCCGGGACGGTCGTCGCGAACAGCGAGGTCGCGCCAGTGCTCGGGTTGATGCGGGAGATCCAATCGTTGGTGAAGTCCGCGTAGAAGTATTGGCCGACGTACGCGCTGGGAAACGCGGAGACCGGTGGGTTGTAGAAGGCCCCGCCGGCGATGCAGTTGCCGAAGGCCGTGCCGGAGCCATGTGGGTACGCGAAGAACGGCGGCGTGAGCCCCGGGCGGTTCGTGAAGTAGCCTTCCGTCATCGGCCAGCCGTAGTTGGCACCGGCCACGCCGCGGTTGATTTCCTCCCAGCCGCCTTCGCCCACGTCGTTGATGAACAGGATGCCCGTGCCGGGCTGGACGTCGAAGGTGAAGGGGTTGCGCAGCCCCATGGCCCAGGTCGCCTTGGCCAGCCCGGTGGCCGTCGCATAGAACGGATTGTCCGTGGGAATGGTGCCGTCCGAGTTGAAGCGCAGCATCTTCCCGAGGGGCGTATTCAGGCTCTGCGAGTTGGAAGAGACCGCGTTTTCTCCGACGGAGACGTAGAGCTTGCCGTCGAGGCCAAAGCGGACCGCGCCGCCGTTGTGATTGGCGGCGTCGAGCGTCGGAAGGTCGGCGAGCACCAGCTCGCTTCCGGGAACCACGACGTTGCCGTTGGCGGTGAAGCGGCTGACTCGATTGTGGATGCTGCCCGCGACGGACGTGTAATAGACATACAGATGATTGTTGCTGGCGAAGTTGGGGTCGAACGCGACGCCCATCAGCCCGCGCTCGTTGCCGGTGTCCACCGCGAGCGTCAAGAAGGGAGTCGCCAGGAGCTGGCCGTTCTGGACGATGCGCAGCGAGCCGTTCTTCTCCGAGACGAACAGGCGCCCGTCGGGCGCGAAGGTCATGGTCGTCGGCCCCGAGAGGCCACCGACGAAGACGGAGTCGGCGAAGTTGGCGTCTTGGACGACCGCGCCCGCGCGAGCATCCCCGAGCTCCGGTTTCTCCGGCGGCGACTCCATCGAGCAGCCCACGACGAGGGCGAGGACCGCGCACATGACGATGCGCGGACTGGGGCCCCACGCTCTGACACTCGTTCTCACCTGTGATTGCATCGCGGCTTCTCCCGGTTGAACAGGCTCACACGGCCCAGGGACTGCGTGAGCGCTGGTGGTGGTGCTGTCCGGTTTTACATCGAAAACCTGTTTGTCTGAGCGACATATCAAGTCTCTCAATTCTTGGATGTAAGGGCGCGTGCACTTAGACAGGCGGTTCCGTCGTGTGCTGCTGGAACCTTGAACCCAAGGAAGAAGGCGAGTGATGCGAAGGGCTCTGTCACGAGCAGGTGACAGAGTCATGTCTGCCCGACGAGAGGTTCGAGGGCGTCCATCCCAATCGGACGTACATCCTCGCCACGGGCAGCTCACACAAGGTGATGAAGGACAAGGAGCAGGTGGCTCTTGATGCCATCATGGCAATCATTGACCGCTCCAGCAGACAAGAGCCGGACACGCTCGACGGTGGAGTGAGTCCTTGCCTGGCTCCAGCAGGTCTGGGCGCGGGGCGTCACTCCCACGCGGACAACAGGTCGAAGTCCTTGGCGGAGAAGCGGCCTGTCTCCAGGCCATTGGTCACCCACGCGGCCTCGAGCCGCAGCGACTCACGCAGGTTCCGGTAGGCCTGGACGTCGCTGAGACTGGGGGCCACGCCGCCGCCGATGTCATCCACTGTCTCGGGTGTCGTCCACATCCGGTCCCCTGGCTTCCGGTCGAACATGAAGTTGTGGTTGTGGACGTGGGCCACCAGCCTGAAGCCGCGCGCGATGTCCTGGGCCACCCGCTCCGTCACCTCTGACCGGAGCTTTCCTCCCACGTGGTCCGCGCCGGAGAAATAGACGCGCACCCGTTCCGGGCCGCGCAGGACGTAGGCGTGGAACTCGGTGGGGTGCTCCAGCATGGGGAAGCGCCGGGCCTGCCGTTGGAAGAGCCTCCACTCCAGGCAGGAGCTGGGGCCGACCGCGCCGGCGCTCCCGTCGAGCACGCGGGCGCTGTTCTCCGCCTCGCGCCGGGCGACGTCCTTCCGGGCCGCGAAGCGCGCCTGCGAGCGCTCCAGGAGGGCGCGCTGCACGAGCGCGGGTTCGCCGAGCCGGGTGCGCAGGGCCTCCCGGTAGCGCTGGCGCTCCGCGTCCTCGGGCGCGTCCGCCCACCACGCGGGGGTGTCGGGAAAGTCGAAGACCTCATGCCGCTCGCCGGGAAGGGGCTTCCCCTCCACCGCGATGACCTCCGTGGGCTGCTCGGTGAGCTCGCAAGGCATCTGCGCGGCCGTGGGGTGGCTCGTTCGACATGCGGGGGCCGACAGTCCGAGGAGGAGGGCGGCTCCGAAGCAGAGGTGTCTTCGCATGAGCGCGAGCATACGGGGGCCTCCGATTCCACACGTCAGGGACGGAATGCGTCCGCGAAGCGCTCGGAGATGATGAGGTCCGAGCCGGCGCCGCTGGACTGGATGAAGTCGCCGGGCGCGGCTCCGTTCAGCCGCGGCTCGACCCGGTAGGGAGGAAGCCACGTCCGCATCCCAACGACGCCCCCGCACTCCTGGCACCGCTTCGCATCCGGCAACCCATACCCCTCCAGTTGAGGGGAGGGGCCCGTGGCTGGACTCTCGCCAAAGAAATGTGGACCCCTCATGGTGGAGAGTCCTGCCGGCCGCGCGTACCTTGGGACCATCAACGCCGCGCGAATCGCGGCCACCCCAGGAGTCGACATGAAGACGGTGCTCATCACGGGTTGTTCCTCTGGCTACGGACTCGAGACCGCGCGCTACTTCCACGAGAAGGGCTGGAACGTGGTCGCCACCATGCGCACGCCGCGCGAGGACGTCCTCCCGCGTTCGGACCGGCTGCGCGTGGTGCCGCTCGACGTGACGAAGCCCGAGAGCATCGCCGCGGCGCTGGAGGCGAGCGGGCCCATCGACGTGCTCGTCAACAACGCGGGCCTCGGGCTGATGGGTGCCTTCGAGGCCACGCCGATGGCCACGGTGCGCGACGTGTTCGAGACCAACGTCTTCGGGGTGATGGCGATGACGCAGGCGGTGCTGCCCCAGTTTCGCGCACGCAAGTCGGGCGTGGTCGTGAACGTGACGTCCAGCGCGACGCTGGCGCCGATGCCACTGGTGGCCGTGTACACCGCGAGCAAGGTGGCCATCGAGGGATTCACCGCGTCGCTCGCGTTCGAGCTCGAAGCCTTCAACCTGCGCGTGAAACTCGTCGAGCCGGGCTATGGCCCGAGCACCCGCTTCACGAGCAACGGAAGCGCCCGCATGGAGGGGCTGTTCCCCGAGCCGTACGCGCCTTTCGCGCAGCGCATCTTCGCCGCCTTCGGGCAGCCGGCGGCGGTGACGCGCGAGTCCGACGTGGCCGAAGGCGTCTGGCTCGCCGCGAACGACACGTCGGGGACGCTCCGTTTCCCAGCGGGGCCCGACGCGGTCGCGCTGGCCCGGTCGGCGTGAGCGGGCCTGGCGCGGGTGCGTCAGCCGGCGTGGACCGGGGCTACTCGAACACCCTGGGCCGCTTGGGCCAGTAGATGTGGAACGCCGCCCCGGCTCCCAGCGTGGACTCCACGGCCACGCGCCCACCTCGCGTCTCGACGATCTTCTTCACCACCGACAGGCCAATCCCCGTTCCCTCGACCTTGTCGCGCGCTTCCAGGGTCTGGAAGATGCCCCAGATGCGGTCGTGGAACTGCGGATCGATTCCAGGGCCGTTGTCCTTCACCGTGAAGTCGTGGAAGGCCCCCGCGTCGGTGCAGGTGACCTCGATGCGTGAGTCCGTCCTTCCCGCATGCTTGAGGGCGTTGCTCATCAGGTTCATGAACACCTGCTGGAGCGGCACCCGTTCCGCCTGGAGCGTGGGCATCCCCGCGCCGACGACGATGGTCGCTTCGGCGGGGGGCGCGAGGAGGTCGCGGCTCTCCATCAGCAGCACCCTCACGTCCACCGTCTCCAGCTTCTCGCGAATCCGGCTGACGCGCGAATAGCTCAGGATGCCGTTGATCAACGCCTCCATCCGGTGAACGCGCCCCCGCAGGAGGCGCATCTGCCCGCGCGTCTCCTCGGTCATCGTGTCCGCGAGCCCTTCTTCAATCCACTCCGACAGGCTGGAGATGCCGCGCAGCGGGGCCTTCAGGTCGTGCGACGCGACGTAGGCGAACTGGTCGAGGTCCTGGTTGGTGATCTCCAGCTCTTCGCGGAGCCGCTCCGCGCGCTGGCGGGCGCGGACCTGGTCGGTCACCTCGAAGGCGACCACCGCGATGCCTTCGACTGTTCCGGAGGAGTCATAGATGGGCTGGTAGATGAAGTTGAAGAAGCAGTCCTGGACCACGCCCTGGCGCAGGACCGGGACCTGCAACTCGTTCCCGAAGAACGGCTCTCCAGTCAGGTACACCCGGTCGAGCAACGGAACAATCTGCTCATGCAGTTCGGGCAGTGCCTCGCGCACGGGCTTGCCCGCGATGTCGCGATCTCCGATGAGCTGGACGTAGCGCGGATTCGCGAACTCGAAGACATGGTCGCGCCCGCGCATGACGCAGATGCCCGCCGGGGCCTGCATGAACAGAGACTCCAGGCGCGAGCGCTGCCGCTCGGCCTCCGCGAGCGCGGCCTGCTCCCGGGCAAGCAGCAGCGTCCGCTCGTCCTCGACGCGTTTGCGCTCGATGCCGACCGCGATGGAGTTGGCCACGGATGCCAGGACGACCATCGTCTCCGGAGCGAGCGCCTTCTTCGAGAACAGCGCCAGCACCCCCGTCAGATTGCCGTCGACGATGAGCGGATGGCCGGCGAAGGACCGCATCCCCTCGTGCGCCGCCCAGGCGGGGTCGCCCACGCGCGGGTCGTTCAGCACGTCATTCGTGAGGTGCGGCTCGCGGGTCTGGGCAATCTCCAGGACGCCGACTGGCACCCCGCCGTGTGCGCCCTCCAGAGAGGTATCGAGTCCGGCACTCGCCTGGAGCTCGAGCATGCCCCCCGGCGGGTCGAGCACCCAGATGCGGGCGAAGGCCGCGTCCACGTGTGTCACGAGCGCCTCACAGCACCGCCGGAGCTGCTCGTGAAGCGAGGCCAGGCTGGTCAGCGCCGCGCCGATGTCCGCTCCGAGCTGCGCATGTCGCGTATTCGCGCGGGCCTCTTCATAGACCTTCGCGCTCGACAAGGTCGTCGCGATGTGACCGGCGGCGAGGTCGAAGAAGTCCCGGTAGGCGTCATCCAGCAGGCGGCGCGGGCTGACGCCCATCACGACGAAGCCCTGGAGCGAGTTCTCTCCCGAGCGGAACAGCGGGTGCACCATGGCCTCCCGGGCCGGCTCCGGCCACCCACCCCCAGGCCAGGGTCCGAGCGGCTCGGAGCAGGCCACGCGCACGGGGCGCTGCGTGCGGGCGACCTCGGCGAAGGGCCAGAGGCCGACTTCCCCCTCTCTGAGTTCGATTCGCGCGGGGCTCGAAGGTCCACCCTCCTCGAGGCCCAGGGTGGCCGCGAGGCGCACCTCCGTTTCATTGGGCTCGAGCAGGTACATCAGCGCGAACGACACGTCGTGCTGTCCCGTGGAGAGCGTCCGCATCGACTGCGCGCAGGCCTCCTCCACGGTGGCGGTCGGCGCCGCGGCCGTCTGTGCCCCCAGGGCGCGCAGGAGCCGGAGCCGTCGCTCGCTCAAGAGCCGCGGCGTCGTCTCGGCACAGGCACAGAAGATTCCTCCGACACTCCCATCCTCGTTCCAGAGGGGCGCATAGGAGAACGTGAAGTAGGTCTCTTCCAGGTACCCGTTGCGCGTCATCATCAACGGGAAGTCTTCCGACCAGGTCGCCTTGCCGGTGGCGCGCACCCCTTCGAGCATCGGGCCGATGACGTCCCAGATCTCCCCCCAGCACTCGCGCCCGGGGCGGCCCAGGAACTGGGGGTGCTTGTGCACGCCGAGGATGGGGCGATAGGCGTCGTTGTAGAAACGCGCGAACTCGGGCCCCCACCAGATTTCGATGGGATGGCGCGAGGCCAGGCAGATGCTGACCGCCGTGCGCAGGCTCTGCGGCCACTCTTCCACGGGGCCCACCGGGCAGCTCGCCCAGTCGAACTCCCGCATCCGGCGGGCCATCTCTCCATCCCCCGCGAGAAAGGGGGCGTCGAGGGAGGGCGCCGCTTCCGCGAGGACGTCGCTGTGATTCATGTCTCGCATCGCTGGGTATCGCACTTCCGCCCGGCCACCGTGGCGCGGTGGCGGCTCAGGGCATCTCCACCAGGGTCCAGTACTTGTTGAGCGTGGCCATCACCTCCACGAAGCTGATGAACGTCACCGGCTTGAGCAGGTAGCCCGCGACATTGAGGTTGTAGGCGTCAATCTTGTCGCGCTCGTTGGCCGACGTAGTCAGCACCACCACCGAGGTCGCCTTCAGCTCCGGGTCCGCGCGCAGGGCCCGCAGGAACTCGATGCCGTTCATCTTCGGCAGGTTGAGGTCCAGCAGCACCAGCCGGCGCCCTTCGGGGACCGTCCCGTTGCGCAGCGCCTCCAACCCCTCGAGCCCGTTGGAGGCCACGTAGAGCGGGTTGGCGATGTGGTTCTTCTGGAAGGCCCGGCGGACGTTCATCACGTCCACCTCGTCATCCTCGATGAGGAGGATGTTCAGGGTCTTGTCGTTCTTGTCGCCGACCATGGGTGCGTCATCCAGTCCTGTTGAGCCCGCGGGGGGCGCGCCTCGATTCGGGGGGCCCGAGGGGGCACCCTTCTAGCGTCCACCGTTTTGTCCCTGGCAACGTCTCGAGCCGTCCTGTTCCCTTCCTGACAGGTGCCGTGGAGCCCTGCCCGGCCGATGGGTGACCGGGCCGGCGAGCGCCTCCGGGCGCTTGTGCTCCGAGGGGGCTCGGGAGCCATTGTTCAAGACTCAACCCGCGCTCCGCACGAAACCCGCGAAGCCCACCGCATCCCATGCCTTAACTTGAGTGCCGTCGTGTGACGGATGTATCGCGGTGAGCCGCCGCGGCCCGCGCCAGATATCTCTTCATGGATGACTCCCAGAAGTCGAAGGACCAGCTCCTCGCGGAAGTCCAAGCCCTCCGCGAAGCGTTGCAGCGGAACAATGCCGACCTCGAGCAATTCGCCTATGTGGCCAGCCACGACCTCAAGGCCCCCTTGCGTGGCATCTCCAACCTGGCCCAGTGGCTCGAGGAGGACCTGACTCCCCAGCTCGGGGCCGAGTCGCGCCGACAGTTCGGGTTGCTGCGGGGGCGCGTGCGACGGCTGGAGACCCTGCTCGAGGGGCTTCTCGAATACAGCCGCGCGACGCGCTGGCGCCATGCACCCGAGCCGGTGGACGTCGGTGCCTTGCTTCAGGCGTTGATGGCGCAGCTCACGGCCGGGAGTCCGGCCCGGCTGGACCTCGGTCCGGCGATGCCCATCCTCACCACCGAGCGGCTTCCGCTCCAACAGGTCTTGATGAACCTCCTCTCCAACGCCGCGAAGCATGCGCGCCGCGACGACCTCCGGGTGCGGGTCGAGGTGGTGGGCGTGAGGGGCGTCCCCCAGTTCCGGGTGACGGACAATGGTCAGGGCATCGCGTCCCAGCATCACGAGAAGATCTGGAGCCCGTTCCAGACGCTCGTCGCACGCGACCAGGTCGAGGGGGCTGGAATGGGGTTGTGCGTGGTGAAGCGAATCGTCGAGAGCCGGGGAGGTCAGGTGGGCGTCGTGTCGGACCTGGGCCATGGCGCCACCTTCCACTTCACCTGGCCTGACGCGAGGAGGGAGTGACATGAGCGATGACTCGGCTCCTCCCACGTCCCTGGACGTTCCGGACGCGAACGAGACGCTCAAGCTGCTGCTCGTTGACGACGACGAGGTGGACCGGCTCCTGGTCCAGCGGCTCCTGTCCAAGGGAGGGCTCGCCGCGGAGGTGGTGGAGGCCACCAGCGGGCGCGAGGCCCTGGAGTGCCTGAAGGCGCAGTCCTTCGACGTCATCCTCCTGGACTTCCACCTGCCGGCGGAAGACGGGCTCTGGGTTCTTCGCGAACTGGGAAGGATGGGGCCCCACTCGCCCATCATCGTCCTCACGGGGCAGGGGAGCGAACAGACGGCCGTGGAGCTGATGAAGGCGGGGGCTTCCGACTACATCTCGAAGGCGAAGCTGTCCGCCGAGCACCTGACGCAGAGCCTGCGGCAGGCCATGCGGTTGCACATGGCGGAGCAGCAGCACCGGGCGCTCGCCGAGGCGCTGCCGCAGATTGTCTGGACGGCTGGAGCGGACGGCATTCCCGACTACTTCAACCGACGCTGGTACGACTACACCGGCCTGCGCGCCTTGGGGACGCAGGCCGGCGGCGCGCGCGTGGACGTGCCACCGCCCGACGTCTTCCACGCGGAGGACCTCCCAGGCTGCATCGCCCGGTGGCGGGAGTGCCTCCTGTCGGGCGCCGCGTTCGAGAGCGAGTTCCGCATCCGGCGCCACGCGGATGCCACCTTCCGCTGGCATCTCGTCCAGGCGCTGCCGCTGCGCAATGCCCATGGTCGCATCATCCAGTGGTTGGGGACGTGCACCGACATCGATGACCAGAAGCGCGCCTCGGAGACCCTGAGCTTCATGGCGGAGGCGAGCGCCCTGTTGACCGCCTCGCTGGAGATGTCCGTCACGCTCGAGCGACTCTCGACGCTGCTCATCCCCCGGCTGGGTGACTGGTGCGCCGTCTATCTCCAGGAGGACGACGGGCCCATCCGCCAGGTGATGGTCGCCCACGCGGATGCCTCGCGCGTGCCGCGCTTGCGCGAGCTGCACCGGACGCATCCTCCCCTGGCCACGGCGGACCGCGGCCCTGCCCGGGTGCTGCGCACGGGGGAGCCCGAGCTGGTGTCCGAGCCCACCGACGAGGTGGTCCAGGAGGCGCTGGGCCCGCTGGACAGGCCAGGCTCCGACGAGCAGCTCCGGCCGGGCTCGTGGATGGTCGTTCCCCTGTGGGCGCAGCGGCGGGTCTTCGGGGCCCTGCAGATCTGCGCCCTCGGGCCCGGACGCCGCTACACCGCGAGGGACCTGGCGCTGGTGCAGGAGTTGGCGCGTCGGGCGGAGATCGCCATCGACAATGCCCGGCTCTTCGAGATGGCCAAGGCCGAGCACACGATGGCCGAGCAGGCCAACCGCGCGAAGGATGAGTTCCTCGCCGCCGTCTCCCACGAGCTGCGCACCCCGCTGATGGCCATGCTGGGCTGGACGCGGATGCTGCGCTCGGGGCAACTGGCTCCGGAGAAACACGGACGCGCGCTGGAGGCCGTGGAGCGCAACACCATGGTGCAGACCCAGCTCATCGAGGACCTGCTCGACGTCTCGAGGATCATCACGGGCAAGATGCGCCTGGAGGTCCGGCCGGTGAATCCCCGCGAGCTCATCGAGGCCGCGCTGGATTCGGTGCGCCATGCGGCCGAGACGAAGGGCGTGTCGCTGCACGCGGAGCTGGACCCGGACACCGGGCCCATCAGCGGTGACGCCGACCGTCTCCAGCAGATGGTCTGGAACCTGCTCTCCAATGCCATCAAGTTCACGGCCCGGGGCGGTCAGGTCACCGCGAGCCTTCGGCGGGTGGAGGATGCCGTGGTCATCGAGGTGCGGGACAACGGCCAGGGCATCCCCAAGGCCTTCCTGACGCACATCTTCGAGCGCTTCTGGCAGGCCGACGGCGGCTCCACCCGGAAGCACGGGGGGCTGGGGTTGGGACTGGCCATCGTGCGGCACCTCACGGAGTTGCATGGAGGTGTCATCGAGGCCTTCAGCGAGGGAGAGGGGCAGGGCGCGCGCTTCAGCCTGAGGTTGCCGGTGGCGACGGCGTCACAGCTCCGGGGAAGCGTGCCCGCGCTCCATGCCACGGCGCGTCTGGGCGCGCCGCCGCTGCCCATCACCGTGCTGGAGGGGCTGCGGGTGCTGGTGGTGGACGATGAGCCCGATGCCCGGGAGCTGCTCTCCGTCATGTTGGAGAGCCGCATGGCCCAGGTCGTCACCGCGGCCAGTGCCCGGGAGGGATTGGAGCAACTGCGGCGGTTCCAGCCCCAGGTCGTCCTGTCGGACATCGGGATGCCTGGAGAGGATGGGTACTCCTTCATCCGCAGGCTGCGCGCGTTGCCTCCGGAGCAAGGAGGGCAGACGCCGGCCATCGCGCTGACGGCCTTCGCGCGGATGGAGGACCGCGCCCGGGCGCTGCTCGCGGGATTCCAGATGCACGTGGCCAAGCCCATCGAGCCCGCGGAGCTGGTGGGCGTGCTGGCCGCGCTGACCGGACGCACGGCCCCATGGGGCGAGCGTGTGCGAAACACCCCCGCCTGAGCGGGTGGCCGCACGGGGTCTGGCTCCAGCGTGCCTGGGCCGCGGCGCGCTCCGGACGCAGCGCCCGAGTGGCGACTCCTGCCTTTCCGGTGCGAATCAGTCGGCTATCGGCTTGTTGAGGCCAGAACGAGAGTAGGTCCAGAACTCCTTGACCCGACGGTGGCGCTGCAACTGGAATGCTTCGACGATGCGCGCGCACTCCTTGCCGCATTGCTTGTCGGCAAGGCGAAACAGGCGCGGCTCGTTGTGGGCGTCGCCGAACAAGTTGTAGATGGTCTGCACGAGAACGCCAACGATTGCCGCGGACGCACGCCTGGCGTTGGCTCCGACGGGGCGCCAAAGCTGGTGCCGGTCGAGCAGCGCGATGCCCGCGTGCACCTGATGATGCTGGTCGCGCAGGCGAATTGACTGTGTGTTGACGGCGAGAAAATCGATGGTGTCGAGGAGTACTCGAGTCTCTTTGGCAGGCATGTCCAGAGGTCAGGTTGAAGGCCAGGGCGCGGAGCAGGGCGGCGCCGGCGGTCGGCCATGGCGCAAGGCCCTCTTCATTCTCAGATGGCTCATGTCGAAGTTCATCACGGGCGACGTCACAAGGGCATGTTGACCGCGACTCCCTCGCGGCCAGAGATCCACGCGCGCAAGTACGGGTTGAGCTCTCCGTAGAATGACACCGATACCAGTTCCGCCACCGCGAAGAGTTCGCGGAGCAGTGGCTCCACATGGTTGTTATGCGTTTCGGCCGCGTCAGCGTCGACGTACTCCTCGATGATGGAGTAGTGACCCGGCTTCTGCGTGACGAACCACTGGTAGCGCAACGTTCCCGGCTCGGTCGCCGCGGCGGAGGCCAATGACCGCGCCACCCGCAGGAACGTCGCCTCTCTGTAGGTCGGTATCTTGAACTCACATAGCACCATGAGACTCATGCGATTCTCCTCCGCGGGCCGTGCTTCGAGGGGCGGTCTTCCTCGTACCATTCAGCGAACTCGAAGTCGCTCGGGTTCCGGTGACGCAGCCGGGCTATCCTCCCCGCATGTCCCATGTCGACTGCGTACTCATTCGTGGCTGCGAGGCTCCGGAAGAGGTGCGTCCAACGCTCCCAAAGCACGGCCTCACCGTGGGTCCGGAGCCGCACGAGAAGCAGAAGGTGGAGCAGGTGCTCCTGGACGCCCTGGAGGACGGTCATCTGCGTGGTGTTCCAGGACACGTTGTGAAGGTGTTGCGCGACGAATACGTGGAGATTCCACCCGCCTGGGCCGCCGAGGCGCCCGAGGAGCTGCTGAAGATGCTCGGCCCGGTCCTCGCGAAGACCTGCTGATGACGCGGCGACCTGGGCCCGAGCAGGTCCCGTCTGTCAGCTCAACCCGCGACGCTGCCTCACCCAGGTCTCGAAGCTCATGGGCGCCAGGCCGTAGGCACGCGCGAGCTCGGGCCGTGCCAGCACTGGCGCGACGTTCATGTACGTCACGCCGTGTGCCACGCCGGGATGCAGCCCGGCCGCGATGGCCTCCTCGACGGTGCCCGACTGGACGGTGTACTCCTTGCCGTCGACGCGGGAGAGAATCTCCGCGATTCGTGGAAGCGTGAGCAGGTCCCCCGCGAGCTGCAGCGTCACGCCGTGGAACCTCGAGGGCTGCTGGATGGCCGCCGCGGCGGCCTTGCCGATGTCCTCCGGGGCAATCAACGGGATGGGCCGATCCTCCTTGATGACCGTGACGAGGAGGCGTTGGTCGACGAAGCCGGCGGGGTCCAACATGGCGTGGTCCATGAAGGTGGAGGGCAGGAGGAGGGTCCAGTGCCGGAAGCCCGCGCCGCGCACGAGCTCACAGGTGGCGAGCTTGTTCTCCCAGTACACCTCGTGGGACTTCCAGCGTCCCTCCGCCCAGCCTTCGGTGTCGCGGTGATTTCCGACGCCGGACGTCGCGGTGTGCACGAACGTCTCGACACCCTCGGCGAGCGCGGCCTCGACGAGGTTCCTCCCCTGCTGGACCTCCTTGCTGAAGTCGATCCCCGACCCCGAGACGATGGGGGACTGCATCGAGAAGACCGCCCGCGCCCCTGCACAGGCGGCGCGCAACGACGCGGGATTGTCGAGGTCCCCGATGACGACCTCCGCGCCCGCCGCCGCGAGGGCCCGGGCGTTCGGCGCCTCCGCATCGCGCACCAGCACGCGCAGCGGGGTGTGGCCTTCGGCCAGCAAGGCGCGAGCCGTGGCGCCCCCCTGGCGCCCCGTGGCGGCGGTGACGAGGACGGTCTTCTGGCTGCTCATGGGCTATTCCTGTTGTAAGTGGGGGACCCCACCGTTTAGATTCATGGTCAAATACGGAGGGCCCCCCCGTTTGTCAAGGAAGGGTGCCCGAGGAGAGGAGTGCCGTGGAGTACGTGAAGCCATTGCGCGCGGATGGGCGACGCAACCGGGAGAGGATTGTCGCGGCCGCCACGGAGCTGGTCGCGCGGGATGGCGCGCAGGCGTCGCTGGAGGAGATTGCCCGGAAGGCGGGGGTGGGCTCCGCGACGCTGCACCGGCACTTCCCGTCGCGGCAGGCGCTGTTGGAGGTGGTCTTCCGGGAGGGTGTCGAACAGCTCTGCGCGAGGGGAATCCGCCAGCCAGGCGAGAAGCCCGCCGCCGAGCTGGCAACCTGGCTCGAGGATTTGACGGTCCATACCTCCACCCATCGCGGGCTCGCCGCCGCGCTGCTGACGGGGCCGGAGGGGCTCTCCGCCGAGGACATCTGCTGCACGGACATGGTGCGCGACGTGTTGAGCGTCCTGGTGGAGAAGGCCTCATCGGCGGGCGCGATTCAGGCCGGCGCCACCACGGAGGACCTGATGCGGCTGGCGAATGCGATTGCCGTCGCCAACGAAGACGACCCGCTCACCGCGCGCCGGGTGCTGCGCCTCGCACTCACCGGCATCCAGCTGTGAACGAGGAGCGTGGGGAGACACCGCTGGACGTGAGCGCGGAGCGGGAGCGAGGCTCGTCGAATGCCTCTTGAGCGTCTCATGCGCATCCACAGCCCGGAGTCCGTCGCGAGCGGGGAGCGGGTCTTCAGCTCCGAGTTCGCGGCGATGAGCAGGCGGGTGCTGCAAGTCACCGGGCTGACGTCGCGCCTCAACCTCCTGCCTTTCGAGGACGAGGTCGGCAAGGCGGCGCTGTTCGAGCAGATCCTGGGCAGACCGCTCCCGAGGCGGGCCACGATTTATCCGCCCTTCTACACGGACCACGGCCTCCATCTGGACCTGGCCGAGCGGGTGTTCATCAATCAGGGCTGCACGTTCCTCGACTACGCCGGCATCCGGTTGGGCGAAGGGGTGATGATTGGCCCCAAGGCCACGTTCATCACCGTCAGCCATCCGGTCGACCCGGGCGAGCGGCGGCTGTACCTCACGGGCGCGCCCATCGACGTGGCGGAGAACGTGTGGATAGGCGCGGGCGCGACCATCATGCCCGGAGTCCGCATCGGGCGCGACGCGGTGGTGGCGGCCGGGGCGGTCGTCGTCGACGACGTGCCCGCCGCGAGCCTGGTGACCGGCGCCAAGGCGACCATTCGCCGGCGGTGGTGATTCGAGTCTCCGACCTCGCATGGGGTGGCCCACGAGGGCGGCCCGCGGCTCATCCCGCGACCTCGGCGCTCCGTTCTTGAGCGAGGAGGATCAGCTTGGACCGGCTGGGCACGGCCAGCTTGACGAAGACCCGCTTCAGGTGCGTCTTCAATGTGTTCAACGAGCTGCCCATGTCTTCAGCAATGGTCTGGTTGTCCCAACCATTCAAGACGCGCTCCACCACGTCCAGCTCGCGGGGGGTGAGCCGCTTGCGCCACTCGGCGGGAACCTGAGCCCCATGAAACACCTCCTGGAACAACAGCGCCCAGGGCGTTCTCCCGGGATGGGCTGGCAACCGGAGGAAGGTCACCTTCAAGCTTCGCCCCGGCCGCCGGAACGTCAGGACGTCCTGGCCGGCGAGCATCCGCTGTCCGGAGCGACTGAGCCACTCCAGCGCATCCAGGAGCACCAGGGGCAGGCCGAAACGGCCACAGGGCGCATCGGGGAACCAGCGATGGAGCAGCGCCGTGGAGCGAGGGGTGCGCATCAGCTCGGTGGTGGGAGGGCTCAGCACGATGCTCTCGAGCCCTGTGTGACGGAAGAGCTGCTCCAAGAGGTCTCCCTGACGGACCAGGTCTCCCAGCATGAGGCAGTTGCGAACCGTCCTCGCCAGGATGGGTGTCAGGCGCTGGAGAAAGGCCTGCTCCTGCTCCGAGAAGGCCTTCCGGTTCTCCCGGTACAGGGTGAAGCCGCTGTGCCAGCCAAGGCCCATGTCCAGCAGCACGGACATCACGCGCTCCACGCGCATGTCCATCTCCAGGCAGAGCGAATACATGGCGCTGTTCCACATCTCCTGACGCGACAGCATCTCGGTGTCTCGCAGCACGGTGTTGGGCCGCTGCATCACCGCGAAGCTCACGAAGCACTCGTCTGAAATCTCCGGGTAGCGGTCAAAGAAGGCCTGGGGCATGTCGCGGACCATTGGCCAGTCGTATTGACCGGGCGTCCCTGGCCTGGACACGCAAAGCCCTCCGAAGTCCGCGGCCAGCACACGTGACAGAATTCCGTAGGACTCCGAGAAGACTTCCTTCAAGTCGAGCGAGCTGGTCAGCGCTGTCATCACTTCCAAGAGCACCTGCTCCCCCTGCATGGAATCCGGCGGGTTCTTCATGCGCATGTCCTTCCTCCACGTCTGGCATCAAGGGCCTCACCCCTATGGGTGATGCCCGCCCCCAACAGGCTCGCGTACGGTCCGCGAGCTTCTTCCTGGCCCCAAGGGCCTCGGAGCAGCATGCCATCGATTTCTGGGTCGCCGTGGGAGTCATTTCCGGTCTGGGAATCACCAGGCGCTCGTCCAGAGGAGCGCATCATGCCTGTCCAAGGGGTCGAGTGGAACTCATGCGAATGAAGAGGATGGAGTCGAAGCGAAGTGTCTGGGGCTCGAAGGCCTTGCGGCTCATGACCCTCCTGGCGTCGGCGGGATGCGGCGCCGGAGTGGCTCCAGAGGCCTTGGACGAAGGGCCTGTCGGCGCCCACCGGCTCGGCTTCGAGGCGTTCGAGCGGAGCACGTATCGCGAGCCGGACACGGGCATCTACATCGTCGATGGCGACATGCCGATGTCGGACCTCGAGGAGCTGCGGGAGTACTACGACGGCCTCTCGAAACCCGGCGCCCTCATCGTCCACAACGTGGGGGGGGTGGATGCGACCTGGAGCAGCACCCAGAAGCTCGACCTCCGGTACTGCGTGAGCAGCAGCTTCGGTTCTTTTCATGCCAGGGCCGTGGAGGCCATGGCGCGCGCGGCGAATGCCTGGGAGAGCGCGGCCGACGTCAACTTCATCCATGTCCCGGACGAGGATGGGGTCTGCAACGCGAGCAATCCCAATGTGGTCTTTGATGTCAACCCTGTCGTGGGCCAGAGCTATCTGGCGCGCGCCTTCTTCCCTGACGATGTCCGCGCGAGCCGCAACATCCTCATCGACGTCAGCGCCTTCGGGAGCATCCCGCCCTATACGTTGGCGGGTATCCTGCGCCATGAACTGGGACACACGTTGGGCTTGCGGCATGAGTACACGCGCCCTGACAGTGGCCTCTGCTACGAGGACAGCAACTGGCGGACGCTCACGCCCTATGACTCGGACTCGGTGATGCACTATCCGCCGTGCGTGGGCACCAATGCGGTCGATCTGCACCTCACGCAGCGCGACCGGATTGGCGTCCGGGCGCTCTATGGGCCCGGGAGTGGGAACCTGGCGCTGATGGGGAACAGCTCGGCGTCATCCACCTATTGCACCAGCGCTGGCGAGCATTGCTATTCACCCAATCGGATCAACGACGGCTCGCTGGACAGCACGCTCAACGGCTTCCATAGCTGGACCAATGCCAATGGCGCGCCGCTCCCCCAGTGGGTTCAGGTGGAGCTCGGCAGGCCTCACGTCATCAACCAGGCCGTCGTTGTCGGCAGCAGTGACGGTGTCCCGCAGTCCTATCTGCTCGAAGCCTGGAATGGCTCCGCCTGGGTGACGGTGGCCAACGTCACGGGCAATACGCAGGTGCAGAGAATCCACTCCTTCGCGCCTGTCGTCACCAGCCGCGTGCGGCTGCTGGGGCGGTTGGGTTCCGCCAAGCAGCCAGGGTATGTCCGCGTGAACGAGATAGAGCTCTACAACACCCATGAGAATCTGGCGCTCGCCGCGAGCACCTCGGCGTCTTCGTCATATTGCCCGAGCGGCTGCTATGCCCCGTCCCGGGTCAACGACGGGAATCCCAGTACTGTGATTGGCGGCGACACGAGCTGGACGAATGCCTGGGGCGTCGGGCTCCCGCAGTGGGTGGAGCTGGACTTTGGTGGCCCGCGCACCTTCCGGCGCATCGAGCTCTATATGAGCGACAATGGCGCCCCTCAGGAGTTCAGCATCCAGATCTGGAGCGGGGGCGCCTGGGAGACCCTCCACGTCGTCCGCAACAACACGTTGGCGCGGACCACCCATACCTCCACGGCCATCACCACCTCGAAGCTGAGGATTCTTGGCCACCTCGGGTCCGTTGCGCAGCCAGGGTACGTGCGCATCAACGAGGTAGAGGTCTACGAGAACTGAGCCGCGGTGGGGTGTCCCCGCGGCTCCTCGGGCGGGGACACCTGGTGCGCTTATCGAGCGCGGACGGTGCAGGAGGTCTTGATGTAGTCCACGTCATCGTAATAGGCGCAGGAGAAATACACATCCAGCCGGGCGGTCGGGGTGCAGTCCTGGCGCCCGGTCTGGAGGGTGAGGTCCGTCTCCAGGTCCACGCACTCGCAGCCCTTGCAGCTCTCCTTCTTGTTCAGACACAGATGGGTCGTGTCCGCGGTGACGACGGTCGCGCAGTATTGCGTGGCGCGCTTGCAACGGGTGTTGCCACACTCAAGGGTCTCCGGGAACGACTGGGTGTCCCCGCCCCCATCGCCCCCATCGTCGTCGCTCGAGCCACCACAGCCCACCACCAGCATGGAGAGAAGCACCAGGTACGCCGCCGTCGCCTTCATGTCGTCCTCCCGAGGAGTCATGGGGGGCGCATGAGCACCCCCCTCCTGACGGGAGGAGACAGGCCGGGCGACACCGTTGCATGAAATCGACCGCGGCCCTCCCGGCGAGACGACCCGACCCCGGGTCAGGCCCTCCTTGACCCGCGATTTTCCTCGGGATTCGGCTCGCCGCCGTCTCCCCGTCGCTCACTCACAACGCGAGGAAGTTCGCGGTCAGGAAGGCGGCGTACCAGTTCATCGGCGTGAGCCCGTTGGTCGTGTAGTCCGCCGTATGATTGTTGGTGGTGAGCTGCCAGGTGGTCAGGTCCCACGGAGACCAGCCGATCCACACGTCGCTGTTGTTGTTCATGAACGTGAGCGCGTTCGTTATCTGGGGTTGCGCGTAGGACTGGTGGATTCCGATACCCATCTCGGACAAGAACAGCTTCTTGCCGTGGGTCCTCGCCCAGTGGGTGACGGCCGTGAGCTGCGCGCCGTAGGACGACTCATCGTTGCTGCCGTAGCCTTCCGGGTAATACGAATGCATGTCGAAGGCATGGTTGTTGGCGCTGTCCGTGATGGACAGGGCCGCGACTGAGTCGAGCGGACCTCCGCCCGGAGCCCAGGTGTGCCAGTGCCCCACGTCCGACCCGCGCGTGTTGGGGACGAGAATCAACTGGGTCGACCCCGTCGCCCGCACGGCGTTCATCACCGTCTGGATGCCGGAGAACCAGGTGGCCGAAGTCATCGGGAGGTCATGCGGCTCGTTCATGAGGTTCAGGATGACCTGGGGGTTCGTCTTCACCAGATTCGCGAGCTTCGTCCAGACGTCGGCGAGATGGGCCACGGTCAACGTCCCGTCTCCGATGACGCGTTGGACGTAGTTCGTGGTCTGGTTTCCCGCGGCATTGAACGCGCCCGTCGCATAGCGGTTGTAGTTGTGCAGGTCGAGTACCAGGGTGAAGCCCTGGGCTGTCGCCAGGTTGATGTAGTTCATCATGCCGTTCGAATAGTCCGTATCCAGCGGGCCATTGAGTGTGTGCTGGATGCGCTCCCAGGAGATGGGCAGACGAATCAGGTTGAAGCCCCTGCCCTTGTAGTAGGCGAGCTCCGCGGAGATCTGGGTCGATGACGGCATCTCGTAATACGTCTGTCCTGTCCAACCGTCCCAGTCGTTGCCGTACTCCATCCCCGCGCGGTTGATTCCGCGATAGGCCACGCCCGTGGGATAGGTCTTCCCCGGGGGCTTCTCCAGCGCGATTCCATCGACCCCGTAGGCCACCGCGGAGGCGCTCTGGAGCGTGAGCTTGTTGAAGGTCGTCAGCGAGCCCTTGAGCGCGCTCATCGGGATGGTGACTCGAGTCCAGTCACCCACACCCAGGGAGTCGAAGGTCGGGTTGGCGGAGTTGCCAATGGCGACGCCCGCGTTTCCATCTTCGCCCTCCTGGCTCACGATGAGCCTCAGGCTCTTGATGGCCGCGAGGTTCGCGTTGCCCGGACGGATGGCGAAGCTCACGGCCTTGTACGTATTGGTCGAGAACGATTGGCCCTCAGCGCCCAACGCCAGGGCGCTATCCGCGCCGGAGGTGACCTGCATCGACGAGGTGCCGTAGGCCTTCGTGCTCGTCGTCGAAGCGAGGGTGACGTTGCCCCAGCTGTAGCCGGTATTCCAACCCGGCGTGACGGCATCGTCATACAGCACCGTCTGATAGGAAGTGTCCAGCGGTGGCAGAAGCAGCAGTCCGGCTGTGCTTGACGCGGTTGCTTCCGGGAGCGGCTCGCTCCTGGTCAGGTCCGCTTCGTCGCTCGAAGGCGGGCCACATGCGGCGCCCAGGGTGAAGATGCTACCCAGCAGAACGTAAAGACACTTCCGCGAAACCGGTGGTCGTCGCATTCGGGCCCCCTGCAGTTGGACGCTGATTTAGCGACCACATCTTCAGCGGCAACTGCTCGTTTCCCGTCAATGACAACGATTGTTCTCCAGCGGGCTCAACCCGACGAGCGCGTTCCCATGGGTGTGTAAATGGCGAGCAGGGGCGCAGTGGGATGCTCTAACCTTCATGCGTGGCTTTCTCGAAGCGCCGATCAGGCACCAGCCACATCAGCGCCGCCAGCACATAGACCGCCTCGGAGAAGTACTCATTGAAGAAGGCGCTGACGATGCCGACCAGGTAGAACACCGGCGAAATCTTGCCCTTGAAGTCGCGGCCGACCGCCTGCGCCAGTGCTGACGTCCTGCCCTGCGTCCTCACCATGCAGGTCTGCAATATCCACCAGGCGAAGGCGCACATCAGCAGCACGAAGCCGTAGAGCGCCAGCGGCACGGACGAGAAATGGTTTTCACCCATCCACCCGGTGGTGAAGGGGATGAGTGACAGCCAGAACAACAAGTGCAGATTCGCCCACAGCACGCCGCCGGTGACATGGTCGATGGTGTGCAGGAGATGGTGGTGGTTGTTCCAGTAGATGCCGACGTAGATGAAGCTGAGCACATAGCTGAGGAAGACGGGAATCAATGGGCGCAGGTCGGCGAGCTCGGTGCCGTGCGGCACCTTGAGCTCCAGCACCATGATGGTGATGATGATGGCGATGACGCCGTCGCTGAACGCTTCCAGCCGGTTCTTGTCCATGCAACTCCCCCGGTGTGGCATTCACCACGCCCACGACGGTCGGCAAGCCGTCCTCCCGTGCGAGCGCCGCGCCATGGGTCATCAGGCCCCCTCCCTCCGTCACCAGGCCTTTGATGGCCACGAACAGGGGCGTCCCACCGGGGCCGCGTAGGGCATGGCTCGGTGCCGCTCGTGGGCGGCACCGTCATCTTCACCCCGGAGGCGGACTTCACCGGGACGGCGACGCTCGAGTGCACGGCCAGTGATGGGGCCTGCACGAGCACCGCGAGGGTGACCGTCACGGTCAACCCATGAACCCACCGCCCCTCGTGGCTTGACACCTGCCGGGAGGGCGGGCTACTCCATCGGTCCTACGCTGATTTTGATACTGAATGTCAATTTCAGGCCGAAAATCGACGGGACGCCGCCGCGCTGACGGACAGCGCCGAGAAGCCGGTCCCGTTCGAGGAGAGAGCGATGCGCCGCGGAGCACTGAGGCTTGGTAAGGGCAGCTTCTCGTGGGGGCTCGTGGCGTGCGCCGCCCTGCTCCTGGTCTCCTGCGGAGATGAAAAGACTCCTGCTCCCCCCGGCCCGGATGGGAATGAGGAGGGCTCGCTGTACCTGGTGCATTCCGCCGTGGAGACGAACGGCAGCCGGATGAACTACTTCAGCCTGGTCGACTCCCTGTCCGAAGCCAGGACGCTGGACTACGCGCGCTCGCTGGAGTTGCCGGGCCGTCCGCGTCTGTTCGCGGCGCGGGGCGTGGGCTTCTTCGCCATCGGCTCCGGCGAGTCTCCCACCATCACCCGCTACGAGGTGCGCGATGGCACGCTGGTGGCGGGCGCCAGTCTCTCGTTCCAGAACCTCGGCGTGAGCCGGCTGGGCGCCCAGGCCGTGCACTTCGTGAGCGCCACGAAGGCGTATTACAAGGACGACGCCCAGGGGCAGATCATCGTCTGGAACCCGACGGAGATGGCCATCGAGCGGACGCTGTCGCTTCCGCGGGAGTTCATCAAGCAGGGCTACGTCACCGGGCTGAGCCAGTGGGCCAGCCGCGAGGGCGAGGCGTTCTTCTCGGTGGGCTGGTCCACGTCGACGTACGACTCGGTCCTTCCCGGCACGGTGCTCGTTCGCATCGACACGGCGACGGATGCGCTGAGCTGGACCGAGGACGCGCGCTGCCGCGACCTCTCGAAGACGGCCCGACAGGGTGACACGCTCTACTTCTTCAGCGGCGTCATCAATGGTCTGGGCTACGCGGTCAAGGGCACCGCGGAAGCCGGTCAGCAGGATTGCTTCCTGCGCATCTCCCCGGGGCGGCGGGCCTTCGACACGGACTTCGTCGGCAGCGCGGCCGCCGCGCTCGGACCGAACAAGGTGGGCTCCATCATCGCGGTGACGGAGTCGGGCACCGCCTGGCTCCAGGTCGCGGACACCACCATCACTCCGACGGCGCCGGGCACCACCTACAGCGAGTGGTACAGCAAGGGCTGGAGCTGGTGGCAGATGCCCTTCGCGACGCTTCGCGACCCCTCGCGCGTCCAGGCGGAGCCCGGAGCCTACAGCGGCTTCACGTTCACGACCGGCTCCAGCTTCCTCGTCAGCCAGAGCGCGGCGGACTACTCCACCTCCACGCTGATGGACCTGTCATCCGGCGCCCCCAGGCCCAGCGTGTCCTTCCCGGGCTTCGTGCTGGACGTCGCTCAAATCCGCTGAGGGTTCCGCCGCGCGGGTGCTCGCCCGCGCGCGCGGCCTCGAAGGGCACGAGGTCTCGTGTATGGACATGCTGGCTCCCACGCTGCTCTGGCTCGGGGTGATGTGCCTCTATGGCGCATGGTGGTGTCGCCACACGGGGCGATGGCCGGACTCCCCGCGCGCGCTCGGGTGTCTGAAGGGAGGGGGCCTGGCGCTCATCCTCGGGGGGCTCGCCGCGGCCCTGTGGGGGGCCGTCACTCCGGGGGCCGCCCTGGGCTCGGCCATGGCCTACATCATGGCGTCGGGCACCTTGCTGGCCGTCCTCTCCCCGCTGGTTCGCAGACCTGTCTGGGCCATGGCGCTGCTGCTCCCGGTGGGCCTGCTGATGGGCGTGCTGGAGCGCATGTCGTGAGTGCCGGGGCGCGGCGCCACCTGGGCGTGAGCTGGGTGCTGGCCGCCGCGTTGGGCGCCCCGTTGGCGGCGCTGCTCGTCTGCCTCGCCCTGCCCGCGGTGATTCCCGCCTCGTCGGACGTGCGCTACCTGGTCGCCTGCATCGTCGTCATCCCGTTGATGGCGGCCGCCCCGTGCGCGGCCCTCCTGGCCCGGTCGGCGGCCCGCGCGTGGACCGGCGTCGGGGTGACGAGCGCGGCGGCGCTGCTCGTCCTCTGGAGAGCGCTCACATGAGGCTCAAGTCCGGGACGTACCGCGTCCTCTGGGAGGCGCATGCGTGGGCGGGTGCGACGTCCTCGGTCCTGCTGGTGGGGATGTTCCTGCTCGGCGTCGTCTCGCTGTTCCGTCACGAGCTGATGCCCTGGCAGGAGCCGCGCTTGAGGGCGCCCGCGGTCGCGGACGAGGCCCAGGCGCTGGCCACGTTGCAGCAATGGCTGGACGCGCGTGTGGGCAAGGACCTGCCCCCCCAACTGGATGTGGACCTGCCCGCGCCCCATTCGCCCTGGATTCGGCTCGAGTGGAAGGGTGGGGGCGGCGCGCAGACCGCGGTGTGGGTGGACCCGCGCTCCGGCGAGCAGGCCCCGGAGCGCAGCGACCTGAGCTACTTCCTGTTCCTGGCGCACTTCCTCTATCCGCTTCCGGGCGGCATGTTGATTGCCGGCCTGGTGGCCATCGTGCTGCTGCTGGTGGTGGGCACGGGGCTCGTCATCCAGGTGGGCCGCTTCCGCAAGGAGCTCGTGCGCTTCCGCCCGCGCGAGGCGCTGCGGACCACGTGGGGGGATCTACACAAGGTGCTCGGCAGCGTGGGCCTGCCCTATCAGGCGGTCATCGCCTGGACGGCGGCCATCATCTGTCTGAACGCCGCGGTCCTCCAGCCGGTGATGGTGCGCACGGCCTTCGACGGCAATCTGGATGCGGGACTGGCGAGCATCGGCTATCCGCGAGGCCCCAAGTCCTCCGGGCAGGTCTCCGAGGCGCCCCGGGTGGCCACGGTCCTGGCACAGGCGCGCGCCGCGCTTCCGGACGCCCGGCACTACCGCTTCTCCATGCGCAACCTGGGGGATGCCTCGGGGTATGTCGATGTCCGGGGCCATGCCCGCCAGGGGCTCCACGAGTTCACCACCGTTCGCGTGTCCCGGACGGGGGAGCTGTTGCACGTGCGCCAGGCGGGAGGGCCCGGTGCCACGGCCCGGCTGCTCGAGGCGGCGTATGTGCTCCACTCCGGGCTCTACGCGGGAATGGGGTTGAGGCTCGCCTACGCGCTCTTGGGCATCTTCAGCGCGCTGTGCGTCGTGACGGGCAATCTCGTGTGGCTGGAGCGGCGAGCCCGTGGGATGCGCCGGGTGGACATCCTCCTCGCGCGCTTCACGGCGGGCGGCTGTGGAGGCGCCGCGTTCGCGCTCGCCGCCGCGTTCCTCGCCAACCAGTTGCTTCCGGACACCTTGCCTCGCCGGCCCCACTGGGAGCACGTCATCTTCTTCGGGAGCTGGTGCGCCTGCGTGCTGGGGGCGCTCGCGTACCCACGCGCCAGGGCGTGGGCCCAGCAACTCCTGGCCGTCTCCGGCGGCATCCTGCTCCTGCTGCCCTGGCTGGACGCCTGGCGCAATGCCCGACGGGTGTTCGACCCCACGGGCTCGCCCTACATGTTCTACGCGGACGTGGGGCTGGCCCTCCTGGGCGCCATGTTCCTGGTGTCGGCCTGGGCCATCGGGCGCATCGCCCCTCGCGACCCCAGGTCCGCCCAGGCGCCGCTGTCGATTCCGGCGCATGAGGGGTCGTGACTGTCTTTCATCCCCTGCGTACACGTCCCTCGTGGCGGTCGCGGGCGGTCTGCTCCAGCGCTCTCTCGTCGTTCGCGGCGCGCGGACTCTTCTCGCGTTTCATGCAAGGCACCATGCGCTTCCTCGTTGAACTTCCGGTCGGGGCCAAGGGCTCCACCTCCTGGGTCCGCTCCTTGTCGCGCCTGGGGGGCGCCTTTCGAGCCGTGGGACTGCTGGCGCTGACCGTGGCCTCTCCCGCGGTGGCGCAGGACGCGGCGGTGCCAGCGCCCGCCCCGGAGGCTCGCGCGACGGTGGGAGTGCTCGCGGGGCGGCTGTCCGCGTGCGAGGGCGGGGACCTGGGCCAGGCCGAGGTCCTGCTGCTCGCGCCGGATGGAAAGTCCCAAACGCCGCGACTCGATGCGCAGCGGCGCTTCGAGGTGAAGGGGCTGGCCCCCGGTTCCTACGAGCTGCATGCCTATGTCCCCGGCTGTGAGGCGAAGGCCTATCGCATCCAGGTGGCGGCGGGTGAGCGCACGGAGCTGGACGCGGTGCTCGACGAGAGCCTCAATCTGGAGACCACCATCGAGGTGACGGGCCGTCAGTTGAGCAAGGGCGAGGAGCGCGCCCTCTCGGCGGAGGCGGTCCGGGTGGTGGAGCTGGAGGAGGCCCGTCAGCAGTCCGCGGACCTGGGTGAGGTGCTCAGCCGCAACAGCGGCGTCAGCGTGCAGCGGACCGGCGGGCTCGGCTCCGCCAGCCGGTTCTCGCTCAATGGCTTCTCCGGCGAGCAGGTTCGCTTCTTCCTGGACGGGGTTCCGCTGGAGCTGGCGGGCTTCGGGCTGGGGCTCGCGAATGTGCCCGTCAACCTGCTCGAGCGCGTGGAAGTCTATCGGGGCGTGGTGCCCGTGCGCTTCGGGGCGGACGCGCTGGGCGGCGCGGTCAACCTGGTCTCCTCGGACGGCGACGAGCCGAGCGGGGCCTCCGTCTCGCTGCAGGCGGGGTCCTTCGGCACGTACCGCGGTACCGCGTCGGGACAGTACACGGCGGGCACCAGCGGCCTCTTCGTGAAGGGCCATGTCTTCGGGGACCTGGCGCGCAACGACTACAAAGTGGACGTGGAGGTCGCCGATGAGAGGGGACGGCTCCA
The DNA here is from genome assembly GCF_010894455.1 of Myxococcus eversor. Classification (GTDB taxonomy): domain Bacteria; phylum Myxococcota; class Myxococcia; order Myxococcales; family Myxococcaceae; genus Myxococcus; species Myxococcus eversor. The sequence continues at coordinate 86,872 of NZ_JAAIXY010000010.1, forward strand.
GGCGGCTCGCGTGCCGCGCTTCCATGATGGGTTCACCGCGGCCGGTGGCGGGCTGGAGGTCGGCGTCGTCGAGCGGCCCTTCGCGGAGCGCCTCTCCCTGCGCGTGTTCGGCACGCGCGCCCGGAAGGAGCTGCAGAACAACGTGGTGATGACGGTGCCGTACGGCGAGGCGCGCTCCGCCGAGTCGAGCTACGGAGCGCTGGCGACGTGGTCCCAGGGCGGGCTGCTCGCGGGGAAGCTGCGGCTGGACGGCGTGGGGGGCTACAGCCGGCGCGACACGGACTTCCGGGACATGGCGATGTCCGTCTACGACTGGTACGGCAACAAGGGCGTGGAGCGGCGCCAGCCGGGAGAGCTGGGCGTCACGCCGGCGGACCAGGTGCTCTGGCAGCACAGCGTCCTGGCGCGCCTGCATGCCGGCTACGCGGTCTCCCCGGCCCAGCAACTGCGGCTCTCGCTGGCCCCCACCTTCGTGACGCGCCAGGGAGAGGATCGGCTCAAGCAGGGCACGGACCAGCGCGACCCCCTCAGCGCGCAGCGGGACCTGCTCACGCTGGTGGGTGGGCTGGAGCACGAGCTCATCCTGGGTGACGGGGTGCTCAAGAACGTGGCCTTCGTGAAGGGCTACGCCATGCGCTCGGCCTCGGAGGAGGTGCTCCCGGGGAGCGTCTTCCGCGAGCACGACCAGGCCAGCGAGCGTCTGGGGGTGGGCGACAGCCTGCGGTGGTTCCTCCCGCATGGGCTGCTGGCCAAGCTCTCGTATGAATACGCCACGCGCCTTCCCGGCCCGGACGAGCTGTTTGGCGATGGGGTGCTGGTGCTCTCGAACCTGGGGTTGCGGCCCGAGGTGAGCCACAACGCGAATCTGGAGCTCACCCTGGATGACTGGCGCACCGGAGTAGGAAGCTTCCGGGGCAGCGTCGGAGGCTTCGCGCGACTCGCCGACCAGCTCATCGTGTTGCTGGGGAACGACACCACCCTGAGCTACCAGAACGTGTACGCGGCGCGCTCGCTGGGCGTCGAGGCTTCCGCGGGATGGACGTCGCCCGGTGACTGGGTGGCGGTGGATGCCAACGGGACGTGGCAGGACTTCCGCAATGCGGGCGGGCAGGGGGCCTTCGCGGCCTTCGACGGAGACCGCATCCCGAACCGTCCCTGGCTCTTCGCGAACTTCTCCGCCCGGGTGCAGCGCCGCGCGCTCCTGCTGCCGGGTGACTTCGCCTCCCTCGGCTTCACCTCGCGGTACGTGCACGGCTTCTTCCGAGGATGGGAGAGCCAGGGGCTGCGCGAGTACAAGCAGCAGATCGACGCGCAGCTCACCCATTCGCTGGGCCTCTCCTATGTCAGGGAGGGCTCACCGACGCTGGGGGGGACGCTGGAGGTGCTGAACCTCACGAACGCCAAGACCTATGACTTCTTTGGCGTCCAGAGACCCGGCCGCTCGCTGTCCTTCAAGGTGACGGCGGACTTCTGACGAAGCAGGGCCCGCGCCACCTGTTCGACAGGCACCCTCTCCCCCGCCCACGGAAGGCGCGGGGGAGAGGGGTGGCACGCGTCAGTCGTGCGCGAGCGGGTTGGGCAGCGTCCCGTTCGGATACAGCGCGTGGCGCAGGGCCCGGTCGGTGTAGCGGGTGACGACGAGGCGGTCCCGGTTGAGCGCGTAGCGCGGAATCTCGGGGACCAGCAGGTCGTACTCGGCGAAGCGCTCGCGCAGCTCGGGGAAGCGCTGGTGGAAGCCCAGGATGGTCCTCCGGACCTGTCGCCAGAACGCCTGCTCGGGCATGCCGAGCTGTTCCTCGCACAGCGGCGCGAGATAACGGAAGTGCCCCACGAAGACCTGGTCCACCACGTGCTGGCGGATGACCGACGGGTGCTTGCGCGGCAGCACGTGGTCATGCCCGTCGGGCTCGGGGCCCCGCTCGGGGACATCGGTGAAGGACACGCAGACATCGTCGACGAAGTCCTTCAGGTACAGCCGGTGGGGAACATCGTTCTGGTCGAAGCCCAGCAGCGTGTTCTGCCCGTGCGGGTTGAAGGTGATGCCGTAGCGATAGAGCACGTGCATCAACGGGATGAGCAGCGTGTCGAACAGGTGCTGCAGCCACGCCTCCGCGCCAAGGCCCGACGCGCGCACCAGCTCCGCGACGAACGCCGTGCCCTGGCCGTCCACGTGCAGCAGCGAGGCGAACGTGCGCACCCGCTCCTCCGGGGCCTGCCGCGCGGCCACCGGCTCGCGCCAGATGCAACCCAGGGTCTCCAGGTGCTGGTACGGCACGTCCGCCACCTTGGAGAGGTACGGGTGCCGCACCGTCACCGAGGCGACCTCTCCGAGGAACACCGTGCGGCACGTCTCCGCGAGGAAGGCGTCGCCTTCCAGGAGGCACTTGAGCCACTGGGTGACGACGGGCGCTCCGAGGGTGCAGTGCGGTGGAATCCCCCGCCAGATGAGCGTGTTGACGATTCTCAGTGGCAGCTTCACGTCGTAACGGCCGGGCGTGGTGATGTTGGCCATGGTCCGGATGGACTGGCCCGGCAGGTACAGGTCGGGGCTGTCTCCCAGCGGCACGATTCGCCGCTGCGCCACGTCCGCGGCGTGCAGCACCTGCACGGCCTGCTCCCACTGCCACGGGTGCACGGGCATCCACACGAAGGCCTCCGGGGAGAGCCCCGCGGAGGTGAGCACGCGGGTGAAGCGGCTGCGCGTCGCCTCGTCCAACTCACGGGCGAGCACCGCGTGCTCGGACAGCTCAGACGTCCCGCGGAACTCCGCCAGCCCGCGGTGCACGGCCACCCACAAGAGCCGCACCGGCTGGCGAGACTCCGGGGCGTAGCGGCGCACGTCGGACGCGGTGAAGTTCACCCGGCCCTTGTTCGCCACCAGCCAGTTGTGCCCCGTCATGTGGCACTCCAGCTCCGTGTGGCCCACGGCGCGCAGCTCCGCGGCGGTGTGGCCCCCGTGGGTGATGCGCGCGGCATCCACCGCCAGCGTGGAGGACAGCTCGTTGAAGTACGTGGCCAGCGTGGACGGGTCCGTGCCCAGGGTGGAGGCTGAGTCCGTCAGGAACTGCAACGCGTCCCAGGCCGCCTCGGCGATGCTGTTGCCGAGCATGCTGGTGGCGCTGCGGGTGATGGACGCGGGGTCCACCTTCAGCCACCCGAAGGCGCCTGGCCGCGCGGAGAACACATAGGAGGTCCCGCTCCCCAGGTCGACCCGGTAGCGTCCCTCGCCGGCCTGGACGGGCTTGAGCATCTCCTCGAAACAGAACTCGCCCAGGGCCTTGGCCAGGAGCCGACGGTTGGCCTCGCGCCAGGCGGCGGGGCCCACTTCGGCGAGGGCTGGCACCGGGTGGTCGCCGCGCTCGTCGGGAGCGGGGCTCGCGGCGGTGGGAAGACGCGTCACGGAGGTTTTGAGGTCCAGGGCTTCGTTGTGGGATTTCACGGGGACTCCTTCAAGGAAAGGGACGGCTCACGGACGGCCGGGCGCAGAGCCCGGGACGCCGGGTGGGAAAGGACGCGGAGGGCGAGCACGGCGCCCCCCAGACACACGCCCGCCGCGGCGAGACACACCGCGAGGTAGGCGTTGGCGAAGGCCGCGTGGGCGAGCGGTACGAGGGCGGGCTCGACGGCGTCGAACTGCCCGGTCTCCACGGCGGTGCGGGTGTGCAGGGCTGCCTCGGCCGGGAGCGGACCGGCCGAGAGGGTGGCGCCGAGCCGCGAGGAGAACACGGCACCGAAGAGCGCCACCCCCGTGGCCGTTCCCAGGGGATAGCAGGCATTGGTCAGCCCCGAGGCCATCCCCGCGCGGTCCGCGGGGACCACGCCGACCGCCACGCCCATCAGCGGTGGGAAGAGGACGGCGCCGCCCGCTCCCATCAGCACCAATCCAGCGAAGCTCAGGGCCCACTGCGCCTGGGGCACGGCCGCGCCCAGGGCCAGCAGTCCCAGCCCCGCGCCCTGGAGGGCGAAGCCGCTGGAGACGAGCGGGGCGGCGGAGAAGCGCGCCTGCAGTCGCGCCATGAACATGCCGACGACGAGCAGGCTGCCCGTCAGCGGGAGCAGCCGCAGCCCCACCTGGAGGGGAGAGCCGCCGGCCGCGCGCTGCAGCCACAGGGTGGTGAAGACGAGCACGCCCAGGCTGGACATGCGCGCCAGGAACCCGAGCACCGCGGCTCCCGAGAGCGCGGGAATGCGCAGCAGTTCCAGGTCCAGCATGGCGCCGGGCCGGCGCTGGCTCGCGATGAGGGCCACGAGGAGGACGACTCCCACGCACGCCGGGATGAGTACGCGGGGCGAAGTCCAGCCGACGTCTGGCCCCATCACGAGGGGGTAATGAAGTGACAGCAGCATTCCGATGGCGAGAAGAGCCCCCAGCGGGTCCAGCTTCCGCTGGGTGTCCTGCGGCCTGAGGGCGGGCATCCGGGTCAGTGCGCCCACGACGACGGCCACGCCGATGGGCACGTTGATGAGGAATATCCACCGCCAGCCGACCAGCTCGACGAGCACGCCGCCCACCACTGGTCCGAGCGCGCCCGCGGCGGAGGCGATGGCCGCATAGGTCGCGATGGCCCGTCGTCGGTCGGCGCCCTCATACACGGCGGCGATGAGGGCGAGCGCGGGAGCGAACACCATCGAGCCGCCGAGTCCCTGGGCGACCCGGGCGGCGACCAGCGTGCCGGCGTCGGGCGCGAGGCCGCACAGCGCCGAGGCGAGGGTGAAGAGCGTGATGCCCGCGACGAAGACGCTCCGCCGGCCGATGCGGTCGGACAGCGCGCCCGCGGTGAGCAGCAGGGCGCCGAACGCGAGCGAGTAGGCGGAGACCGTCCACTGCACCTGGTGCAGCCCGGCCCCCAGGTCCCTGGCGATGGCCGCCAGCGCGACGTTGACCACCGTCACGTCCAGCGTCATCACCACTCCGCCCGCGCTCACCAGCGCGAAGGTCCATCCGGCCGCGCGCCGCGCGGCGATGCGCGCCGGCGTGTCGACCTCCGGCACGTCGCCGGGAACAGCGGGGGCCTCCGCGCTCATGAGGCCTCCGAGACGCGCGTGGCACGGGGCTGCGCCACGTCGTCGGGCACCACCGGCAGATCGACCCGGCGCGGCTCCGGCGGGTGGGGCCGGGGACGCGCGGTGGCCTCGGGGAGCCCGAAGCGGGAGAAGGCCGTGCGCCGGGGCAGGGTGAACACCTCGCGTCCCGCGACGGCGTTGAGGATGGTGGCGTTGCGGTACGCGGACACGCCCAGGTCGGGCGCGGCGACGCCGTGGCTGTGCAGGTCTGCGTGGGTGACGAAGATGCGTCCGCGCACCTCGGGTGCCAGCTCCACCGAGTAGTCCAGCCGCACCTGGTAGCGGCCCTGCGCATCCCAGCGCAGCAGCCCGTCCATGGGCCGCAGGAAGCCTGGCGAACGCTGCTTGTAGCCGGTGGCCGCGACCACCAGCGACGTCGTGTGCTCGAACGTCTCCTTCGTGTCCAGGTGCCGGCAGCGCAGCACCACGTCGCCCGAGCCGTTCACCGAGGCGTGCTCCACCGCGACGCCGCTGCGCAGCTCCACGTCGGCCAGCCCCCGCTCCAGCTCCCGCCGATACAGCAGGTCGTGAATCTGCTCCAGCGTCTCCGAGGAGACGCCCTTGTAGTGCCGCCATTGCTCGGCGACGAGCCGGTCCTTCGTCGACTGGGGCAGCGCGTGGAAGTACCGGACGTAGGCCGGCGTGGTCATCTCCAGCGTCAGCTTGGTGTAGTCCAGCGGCGCGAAGGACACCGTCCGCGTCAGCCAGCTCATCGCGGCCCCGCCGGCGAGGTTGCGCTGCAGCAGGTGCAGGGCGACCTCGGCCCCCGACTGCCCGGAGCCGACCACCGTCACGTGACGCGCGGCCTCCACGTCCGGCTGCCGGTGCAGGTAGTGGCCGGTGTGGATGAGCTTGTCGGAGGGCAGCGCGGAGAGCGCCCCGGGCACCGACGGCTCGGTGCCGATGCCGAGGACGACATCGCGCGCCGTCATGGACAACCGGCGGCCGTCCCCGCGCAGCACCTTCACGGTGAAGCGCTGGCGCTCCGCGTCCCAGTCAATCGTCTCCACCTGGTGCGAGAAGCGCACCGAGGGAAGCTTCGAGGCGGCCCAGCGCAGGTAGTCCTCGTACTCTCGGCGCGTCGGGTGGAAGCGCTCGCGGATGTAGAACGGATAGAGCCGGTCCATCTCGCGCAGGTACGCGAGGAAGGACAGCGGGTGGGTGGGGTCGACGAGCGTCACCAGGTCGGCGAGGAAGCTCAGCTGGAGCAGGGCCTCGTCGAACATCAGTCCCGGGTGCCAGCGCAGCTCCGGCCGGGACTCGAGCACGACCAGGTCCAGTCCCTCCACGGAGGAGGCGAGCGCGGCGAGCCCGAGGTTGAACGGCCCGCAGCCGACCGCGACCACGTCGTGCTCGGAGTGCAGGGGGAGCGCATCGGAAGTCACGGCAGTCATGGGAGGTCCTCCTCGGAGCGGGGGTAGACGAGCAGCGTGGCCGTCTTGTCAGGCAGGGTGATGGGGCCGACGACCTGGAAGCCGGCGGCGGTGAAGGCGCGCAGCGACGGGGCGTTGCGTGCATCGGGCTCGGCCACCACCCGGGTGCAGCGTGGGTCCGCGGCGAGCAGCCCCGTGGCCACCTCGCGCAGCAGCGCCCGGCCCAGGCCGCGCCCGGTGCTTCCGAGCTCGCCGATGGCGACGTGGACACCCAGGTCGTGAGGCCGCTGGGCGTAGTGTCCCGCCAGCCTGTCCCTCACCACCCGGTACACCTCGAGGTACGCCACCGGGGCGCCCTCGAAATGGAGCATGCACGGCAGCGAGTGGTCCGCGGCGAGCTGTCGCTCCAGCTCGGCCCGCCAGCGCTCCTCGGGCCAGGCCTGCTTCCAGAACGCGGCCACATGCGGGGCGTGCATCCACCGCGTCACCCGCTCCAGGTCCTCGGTGACGCTGGCGGGCCGGAGCGACCAGGGCTCGGTGACTCGTGCTACCGGAGGTGCCGGCACGTGGGCGTCCGCGGCGTCTTGTCGTGATGCGGTCATCATCGCGTCGCCTCGCGCAGGGGATTGGGCGCGTCGAGGTAGACGGACTGCGCGTCCAGCGGCGCGAGCACCTCGTCGATGCCGTGCAGCCGCGTGAGCAGGTTGCTCTTGCAGGGCAGGCTGTCGGCCTCCAGCCACCGGCGGGCCAGCCGGTCTCCGCGAGGCCCCGCCGAGGCCAGCGACGGCAGCGCCTCCCGCAGGCGCCCGGCCATCACCGCGAGCAGCCGACGCTCGTCTCCCAGTCCATCGACTCCCAGGCACCCGATGACCGCGAGGGCCTGGTTGCGCAGCAGGTAGTAGGAGAGCCGCTCGTCGACGATGTCGTCGTCGACCACCGCCAGCGTCGACGTGTCCACGCCGAGCAGCCCGAGCAGCCGGGGCAGGTGGGACGCCGCGAGGTAGTAGCCCTGGTTGTCGCGGAACGCGGAGCCGGTGACGCGGCCCTTCGCATCGAGCTGGACGAGGGTGTTCTGCTGGTGCGCCTCCAGGCCGATGCCGGTGGCCGCGTACAGGTGCAGCATGGGCACCAGCACTCGGTCCGTGTAGTCGGCGACCCACTGCTCGGCGGCGCCCGCGCCGAGCGCGGCCACCATGGTCCCCAGCAGGCTGCGCCCGAGGCCCGGGCGCGGCGCCACCAGCCCCACGAGGCAGCGCAGGTCGGCGATGCCGGCGGGCACCTCGCGCACCGCCACGTCCAGGCCGGTGACGTCCGGACCCTCCGCCCGGGAGGGCTCGTCCACCGCCAGCCACGCCGGGTCTCTCACGATGGAGAAGCGGGGATGGGCGGCGAAGGTCTCCCGCGCGTAGCCGGCATCCAGCAGCCGGTGGATTTCCAACCCGCGGCGCAGCTCCGTGCGCGTGGACTCGCGGCGGGAGTTGGTCAGCCGCAGGCCCATCGACAGCTTCAGCATCACCGAGACGTCGGGCCGGTAGACGGTGCGCACGCTGGAGGTGGCCCACCAGCGCGGCCCGCTCTCGCCCAGGGGCGTCAGCAGGCCCGCCTCGATGAGCGCGGCGATTCTGGGCCGCCGCGGCAAGTCCCGCGCTTGCCAGGGATGCGCCGGCACCAGCACCCGGCCGTCCTGTCGGGGCAGCTCCGAGAGGTCCGCGAGCAGGGCCACGGTGTCCCTCCCGGAGAGCGAGGGCGAGCCGACGACGGCGTCGTGCGACACCACCGAAGGGGCCGCGGCGAACCAGTGCAGTCGGAACGAGCCCCGCAGCTCCGGGGAGAAGTCCGCGTTGTCCGTGGCGGAGAGCCCGTCCCGGCTCTTGGGGGCCGGGTGGTGCAGGTGTCCGAGAATCAGCGCCTGCTCCGCCGCGAGGAAGCCATCCACGGGGGGAGGAGAGAGCGGGTGCTCGCGGCGGTGGGCCACGAAGTCCGCCGCGCGGCGCACCGACTCGGCCGTGCGCTCGACGAGGTCGGCCGTCTGGCCCGAGGGAATGCCGCCACGGCGCGCGCCGCCTCGCCGCGTGGCCTCCTGGGCCACCAGCGCCACGGCGAGGACAGGGTCGGCGGGGGAGAGTGCTCCGCCCGGGCCCTCGAGGAGCACCGGCCCGAAGCGGTGCCACCCGCTCGGCGAGCAGTGCGTGACTTCGGTGCGCAGGCTGAGCCCGGTGCTCGGCAGCGTGACGCGCAGCGGCCCCGGGTGGACCGGGGTGTGGGTCTCCACGAGCCAGCAGCGCAGCAGCGCTTCCAGGTGGGCATGCTCCGCCGCGCGGCGCGGGTCCGCGTCGTTCAGCGGGTCCGTTCCGGAAGCCGCGTCCAGGGGAAGGGCGGCGCTCATGCGGCCCCCTTCTGGAGGCGGGGCGAGCAGGCGCGGCCGGCCGAGAGCACGGCATCCACGAGGGCGTCGATGTCCTCGGGGGTCGTGGTGGGGTTGAGCAGGGTGAACTTGAGGCACACCCGCTCCGGTGAGTCGGGCCCGTCCAGCCGGACCGAGGTGCGCCCTATCAACGCGGCCCCGGTCTCCATCATCCGGCGGCGCATCTCGCCGTTGATTTCATCCTCGCGCTCGGGAGCCTCGGAGCAGAGGTAGCGGAACACGACGGTGGTCAGCTCGGCGGGGGACACCAGCTCCAGCTCGGGCTCGGCCGCGATGCGCTTCTCGGCGTGCAGGGCCAGGTCGTGGCAGGCATCCACCATCTCCCCGAGGCCCCGGCGCCCGTGCGCCAGCAGCGTGGCGGCGACCTTCACCGCGTCCGGCCTGCGGGTGGTCTGCAGACTGCGGCCCAGCAGCCCCTCATAGCCCGCGTCCGCGTCGTCCACCGGGTTGAGGTAGGCGACCTCGCGCTCCAGGGCGGTGAAGGCACTGGCGTTGGAGACCAGCAGCACGCTCGTCGCCGCGGGCTGCCAGCCCAGCTTGTGCAGGTCCAGGGTGATGGAGTCCGCCAGCTCCAGGCCCGCCAACCGGCCCGCGAGCCGCTCCGAGAAGAGCGCCCCGAAGCCGTACGCCGCGTCGACGTGCATCCAGATGCCGTGCTCGGCGGCGATGGCGGCGATTTGCGGCAGCGGGTCGATGCTGCCGAAGTCCGTCGTCCCCGCCGTGGCGACGATGGCCAGCGGCGTGTGCTCCGGACCCAGCTCCCGAAGGAGGGTAGCCAGCGCCTCGGGCCTCATGCGTCGGCGCGAGTCGGTCGGAACGGGCCGCACGGCGTCCTCCCCCAGGCCGAGCGCCGCGCAGGCGCGGTGGACCGAGAAGTGCGCCAGCTCCGAGCACAGCACGACGGGCCCCCGCAGCGTGCCCACGCCCTGACGACGGGTGTCGATGCCACGGCGCAGCGCCGCCGCGTCCCGCGCCAGCAGGAGGCCCAGCAGGTTGGACATCGAACCGCCCGGGGTCAGCACCCCGTCGGCCTGATGGCCAAGCCCGGCCAGCTCCACCAGCCCCTGGATGAGCCAGCGCTCCATGGCGATGGCCGACGGCCCCGAGTCATACGTGTCCAGCGAGGCGTTGCTCGCGCTGGCCAGCGCGTCCGCGGCGACGGCGACCGCCAGCGGGGGCGGCTGGAGGTGTGCCACCGCATGCGGATGCGACAGGTGGAGCCCATACTCCACCAGCACCCTGCCGACCCGGGCCAGCGCGGCCTCGGTGCCGATGCCCTCCTCGGGGATGCCCTTCACGCCCAGCGCCGCCGTGGCCGCGGCCAGGATGTCCGCCGGAGTCCCCGCCCTGAGGGGACCATGGGGCCACCGCGCGACGGCCAGCGCGCTGCCCACCGCGCCCGTCAATGCCGCGGACACCGCGGCCAGCCCCTCCCGAGAGCCCGCCAGCACCGACGACGGGCGGCGGGGCCAGTGGGGTGCCAGGTTCGGCACCCGCTGTCCTTCTTCAGTCTCTGCCTGCATGTCTGCTCCTTCTATGTTGACTTGGATAATGCGAATCGATTTCAACGTCTGGGCACACGTCTGCCATTGCGTGGGTGGACACGCGGGGACTGAGTTTCAGCTCACAGGCACACTACGGCCGAGGCCTGACATGCCGCGGCGTGGGGCGGTTTCGAGACACAATGCGGCCCTGGCGTGGACAGACACGCTGCAGGCGCGGTGAATGGGGGGCCGTGGGCGTTGAAGCCCTAACCAGGTCGGAATGGCTCCCCTGTGTCAGGTTCCACCCGCTCCAGTCCTGGATGCACCACCGGTGGGAGGTCCTCCCAGGTGATGAGGGGGTGGGGCGGGACCGCGAGGTGAGCCCATTCCTGCTCGTCCTCGTTGGTGGTGACAACGGTACTGTCTTTGCCACCCTGATGTGACATCGCGATGATTTCCGGCTCGCTCGCGTCGAAGAACAGCCGGCCCGAGGCGACGCGGTGGAGGCCGTCCCGAGGGCACGCGTGCGCGCTGGTGTACGTCGCATGGCTCAGGCTTCTGCCTTTCGCCATGGAGTGAGTGGTGGCCTCCTGCCTCATGGCGGAGTCGTCCTCCCCACCCTCTGTAACGAGCAGCGTGGCGAAGATGACAAACCAACCCGCGATGCAGAGCCGGCCAGCCCCTTTCGTGAGCCGCGCCATCTGTATTTTTCCGTGGATTCGGTGATTTTGAGAGTTAAATTCAAAATCAGGATATACCCGATGAATCCGACAGGCGCTACCTCTTTCATTCAGGATTGGGGTGTTGCGATATGTATTTCGACGTCCGAGACATATCGTCAGCGGGGTGGGTACTTCCTCGCACCGTCACGCACCGCGAAGCCCCTGGTATGGCAATCAGGGCTCGGAACCGCACATGTGATCCACTCCTCCGGAGGTCGCTCTGCCCGGGGCAATCACAGACAGATTCCGCGACAGGTCCGGCGGTTCACGGGTGGTGTGCCATGGTGTCGCGCCCAGCGACTCCCGAACCCACCGAGTACCCGGCCATCGCCGCGTCCGTGGCCCGCGCGAGCCTCAGGGGGCGGGACGAAGGATTTCTTGGGATGCGGGCCAGGCCATTTCCTCTTTCCCCCCGAAAGGCTCGGGGAGCGTCCGAAGTGGCATGACGAAGTCTTGACCGACTGACCTGCCGTGAAGGCGTCAGTCGAGCATTCCATGGAGGCTGATATCCAATCGGCTGTTGACCAGTCCCAGGAGGCTCTCCAAGGCAAGCTGGTCCTGCTTCAGCCGGGGCGCGAGCTCCATGCGGACGCGCTCGAGAAGCAGCTCGCGGGCATCGGCGACCCTGCGCGCGACGCCGGAGCGCGAGCCCCCATACATGAGCGTCAGCCGGTCCATCGTGAACCCATGGAAATGGTGCAAGCGCAGCAGGGCCCGCTCCTGCTCTGGGAGCACGGCCACCGCCTTGCGGAGCGACTCGACGAGGAACTGGCGTGCGTCTTCGCGCAGCAGCGCGTACTCGGGGGCGCGACGAGCCACGCTGTGGGCCCTTGCCTGCGCCAGCGTGTGCCGTGCCGCTTCCACCCGGGGGCGCAGGTCGTCGGGAGGCGGAGGGCGGCTGGTGAGCCCGGGGGTTTCGCGGCATCCGGTGAGTCCCTCGAGGGCGGCCGTCAACTCGGGCGCGTTCTGCACCGTCACCGCGTCCGCCTTCTCCAGCCCCTTGCCGGCTTCAATGAAGACCCGGAGCACCTCCCTCCAGGGACGCGGCTCCCTCATCCACTCCGCCAGGGTGATTCCCTCCACGAGCTCCATGGCCAGGAAGACGGCCTCGCCATGGGTACCCACGTCAAGGAGGGTGACGACGTTGGGATGCGCGAGTCGGGCGAGCGCCTGGGCTTCGCGCAGCAGCCGCTGCCGCAGGTCGTCTCGTTGGTGTCCCTCGGGGCGAAGCCTCTTGAGGGCCACCCGGCGGCCCAGCTCCGGGTCATCCGCCGCGTAGACGACGCCCATCGCTCCCGACCCGAGGGGTCCTGTCACCACGTAGCGGGAGACCCTGTCGCCCGGCCTCGGGGATTGGGAGGGCGTCCGTGGGAGCTCCGTTCCATTCCCCGCCGCCAGGGCCCCACCGACAATCCGCGCAGCTTTCCACGTGCGCCAGGACGGAGACCCGGTGCTCTTCGGAGAGCAGCCCGGCGAGAAGGTCCGTCAGCGTCACTTCCTGAGGACATGAGGGCGTGGGGGCCGATTCCGTGACGCGTTCCGGTTCGCCAGACGGGGTGGATGGGGGAACTCGGTCACGCATACGACTCCTCGGGAAAATCTAGGAATACATGTTGGTCAAGTCTTGGGAGTTTGACCATCAAGGAGAGCGCCGTGGCCCCTTCCAACGGAGGACGCACTGGGGGTGTCTGTCATTCACTCGCCCTTACGCACTTCCTGACGTGGCATTGCGTGCGTGAAGGATTGCGCCCGCTTCGACACCGTCGGCCGGGCGCCGCTCGGCGACGCGTCAGCGCGATGCCGCGATGCCCGCGAGGATGAGGTCGATGCCGGCGAGGAACTCGGCGAGGTCATCGTGTCCGGGCAGTTGGGCCGCGACCTTCCGAGTGAAGGGATACTCGTGGGCGTCGAGCTGCTTCCACCTGGCCGACATCGTGTCGAGAAAGTCAGCGCGGTCCACGGACGGCTCGAACAGGCGGCCGTTCGCGGCATTCTGGATGCTCACGCCAACGATGTAGCTCAACAGCGCCGACGCCGACGTGAACTGGGCGCGGCCCGAAACCCCCAACGCCTGGACCTGACGTCCGATGCGCTCGAATATCCTCAGCGTCGGGGTCTCCCACGGCGCGCGAGAGAGCTGCGCGCCCACCCACGGATGCGCATCAATCGTCTCGAACACGCCGACCGCGATGCCGCGGATGGCTTCGTGCGGGGTGGCGACGGCGGGGACTTGGGCCACCGTGCGGGCGATGACGGCATCGGTGGCGGCGACGAGCAGCTCGCCCTTGTTCGCGATGTGCCAGTAGAGCGCGCCAGGTCCCGTCGCCAGCCGCGAGGCAAGCGAGCGGAAGGTCAACCCGCTCTCCCCCTCTTCGTCGAGCAGCTCAATCGCCGCGTCGACGATTCGCTCCCGTGAGAGCGCGTCCTCACGTCGTTCCGAGCCGCGCTTCGTGGTTCCCATGGCCCCATCTTGACAGAAATGGAACGGCGTTCCAGTGTTGTTATGGAACGGCGTTCCATGGGCCGCGACGGCGTCGCCGGGCGGCCTTCGCCTTGAAAGGAATCACGATGACTTCCATCGCAATCATTGGCGCTGGGCTCGGAGGGCTGACGCTCGCTCGTGTCCTGCACGTCCACGGCATCGCCGCCACCGTCTACGAGGCCGATGCATCCGCGGAGGCGCGCACGCAAGGCGGGATGCTCGACATCCATGACTACAACGGGCAGCTCGCGCTGAAGGCAGCCGGACTGTTCGACGAATTCCGCCGAATCATCCATCCAGGAGGCGAGGCTTCGCGGGTGCTCGACCCGCACGGCGCGGTCCTGCTCGACCAGCCCGACGACGGCGGCGGCGTTCGCCCCGAGGTGCATCGTGGAGATCTGCGGCGCATCCTGCTCGACTCGCTGCCCGACGGCACCGTCCACTGGGGGCGCAAGGTCATGGCCATCCGCCCGCTCGGCGAAGGGCAGCACACGGTGACGTTCGCGGACGGGGCGAGCGTGACGACGAGCCTCGTGGTCGGTGCGGACGGCGCCTGGTCGAAGGTCCGGCCGCTGCTGTCCGAGGCGAAGCCCGAGTACGTCGGCACCTCGTTCATCGAGACGTACCTGCTCGACGCCGACGCGCGCCACCCGGCCAGCGCGAAGGTCGTTGGCGGCGGGGCGCTCTACGCGCTCGCGCCCGGCAAGGGGATTGTCGCCCACCGTGAGACGAACGGCGTCCTGCATACCTACGTCGCGCTCACCCGGCCGAAGGAGTGGATTTCGGGCATCGACTTCACGGACCCGAAGGTGGCGAAGGTTCGAGTCGCGGCGGAGTTCGACGGCTGGGCGCCAGAGCTCACCGCGTTGATTACCGACGGGGAGACCGCCCCCGTCCTCCGAATGGTCCATGCGCTCCCGCCCGGACATCGGTGGGCGCGCGTGCCCGGGGTGACGCTTCTCGGCGACGCCGCGCATCTGAACCCGCCCGACGGGGAGGGCGCCAACCTGGCGATGTACGACGGCGCCGAGCTCGGCAAGGCCTTGGCCGCGCACCGGGGCGACTTCGAAGCCGCGCTGGCCGAGTACGAAGCCGCCCTGTTCATCCGGAGCGCGGACGCCGCCGTCGAGGCCGCGAAGGTCCACGCGCTCTGCTTCGACGACGCCAACGCCCCGCACGGGCTGATTGACCTGCTGACCGGCGGCTCCGCGACGATGCCGTCCACGCCGTTCCGGCAGGGCACGTCGCCCTGACCGGAGTCGACACGACAGGGTTCTCTCCAGCTCCGCTTGGGAGGTGGAATCAGGCGGAGCCGATGCTCGCCACGGTGTCCAGCGCCTTGACCGCATCGTCCGGAAGCTTGAGTTCGGCGGCGGCGAGGTTCTCCCGCAGGTGGGCGACGGATGAGGTTCCGGGAATCAAGAGGATGTTGGGCGAGCGACGAAGGAGCCAGGCGAGCGCGACCTGCATGGGCGTGGCGCCGAGGCGCGCGGCGACGTCAGACAACGTCGACGACTGCAGCGGGGTGAAGCCGCCGAGCGGGAAGAACGGCACATAGGCGATGCCATCGCGGGCGAGCTCGTCGATGAGTGCGTCGTCCTCTCGATGCGCCAGGTTGTATTGGTTCTGCACGCAGACGATGTCGCAGATCTCGCGGCCTTCCGCGATTTGCGTGCGCGTGACATTGCTCAACCCGATGTGCCGAATCAGTCCCTGCTTCTGGAGGTCGGCGAGCGCGCGGAGCGGTGCCTCCAGAGAGCCCTCGGCGGGGTGATGCACGCTGAACATGCTGCGGAGGTTGACCACATCGAGCACCTCCAGCCCCAGATTGCGGAGGTTGTCGTGGACCGCCTGGGTCAACTCCTCGCGTGAAAGGGCAGGGAGCCAGGAGCCATCCGCACCCCGCCTGGCGCTGACCTTGGTGACGATGGTGAGACCCTCGCGATAGGGGTGCAGCGCTTCGCGAATCAACTGATTGGTGATGTGCGGGCCATAGAAGTCGCTGGTGTCGATGTGGTCCACCCCGCTCGCGACGGCCTCGCGCAGCACGGCGAGGGCCGCATCCCGGTTCTTCGGCGGGCCGAACACCCCGGGCCCCGCCAGTTGCATGGCGCCATAGCCGAGCCGCTTCACGCGGCGCGCGCCAAGGCTGAACGTTCCGACCTGCTCGATGCTGGACATGCGCTCTCCTTTGAAGACGAGGCAAAGTAGGCCGCCGCCGGGCTGACGAGAATCAGGTACAATCCGCACGGGCTGTGCGGAGTGGCGAACAATGAAGGTCGACCTGAGCGATTTGAATGCCTTCCTGGCGGTGGCGCGCGCCGGAGGCTTTCGCGATGGGGCGCGCAGCAGCGGAAGCAGCGCGTCCGGCCTCAGTGAGGCGGTGCGCCGTCTGGAGGCCCAACTGGGGGTCAGGCTGCTCAACCGGACGACGCGCAGTGTCGTCCTCACGGAAGCAGGCGAGGGGTTGCTCGCGCGGCTCGGCCCCGCCTTGACGGAGGTGGAGGCGGCCCTCGACGTGGTGAATGGCTTTCGAGACAGGCCGGCGGGGGTGTTGCGTCTCAATGTGCCGGTCAGCGCGGCGAGGCTGGTTCTGCCCCGCATCGTTCCGCCCTTCCTCGCGGCCTACCCAGAGGTCCGGTTGGAGGTGATGACGGACGAGAGTTTTGTCGACGTGCTCGCGGCCGGGTGCGACGCCGGCATCCGCTACGATGACCGATTGGAGCAGGACATGATTGCGGTGCCCATCGGGCCCCGTGTCCAGCGCTTCGCCGCCGCTGCCTCCCCCGCCTATCTCGAGCGCCATGGTCGTCCGTTGCATCCCCGCGACTTGCTCGACCATGCCTGTCTGCGCGGACGCTTCCCGAGCGGGACGATGACGTCGTGGGAGTTCGAGCGGGGCGCTGAGGTCGTCAAGGTCGAACCATCGGGGCCGTTGATAGTCCGGGTCGGAGGAGCGACCGACCTCGCCGTCGACGCGGCCATCGCCGGTTGCGGCATCGTGTACCTCTTCGAGGACTGGCTGCGCCCGCATCTGGACCGGGGCGCCCTCGAGCCCATCCTCGAACCCTGGTGGCAGTCCTTCTCCGGGCCGTTTCTCTACTACCCCGGGCGGCGTCTCGTGCCGACGCCGCTCCGGGCATTCGTCGACTTCATCAAGGCCTCGGCGGAGCCTTCCTGACCGGTGTAACGACGCAAAGCCTATGCAACCGGATGCGCGAAAAAGTATCGGGCTCCAGGCTTGAAGTCGTTTGCCTTCGGTGAAGCCAGGAACTTCTCCATCATGTGGATGGCCTCGCCCTGAACAAAGTTGCCGGCCCTGAAGAAGGCTGAGCAATCAAGCCCGGTTGTCGCCTCGAACTTCTCGCGCAATACAACGGTCAGGGGGGTCTGGGTGATTTCGAAGTCAGACAGCGTGTAGTGAAAGCCCCGGGAGGACCAGTTGAAGCCACCTTCGGTGATGAACGTCGGAGGATTCATGGGGGACAAGCTCCGGTGGCGTGGCGACCGGGTTCCAGACAGGGACATCCTCTCAGTTGAAGCAGAGGGAGATCGTCTCGGTATGGTCCGAACGCTCCGCGATACCGACCTGGTCGCAGCGCTCGCCGGCTCCGCAAGGGAGCCCGATGCTGCATCGTCGATGACAAAGGCGGTCACCTGTCTCGGGTGCGCAGGTGCCGGCATCCACCCCTTCGGGGACGGCAGGGGGACATTCCTGGCTGACGTAGCAAAGCTCGAGCGCGGCTGTGCACTTCTCGGAGAAGGAGCACGCCGCGAACGAGGACGCTGGCACCTGGGGGGTGGAGCCGGAGTCGCCGGCGGGGGGGAGCTCGAAGCCGCCAGAATCAGGGGTGTCCTCGGAGTCGGAGTCGTTGCATCCGGAGGTGGCCAGGAGCAGGAGGGCGGCGGAGAGCAGGAGGGAGCGGCGCATACGGACTCCTTCAACGGGTTGTTAGAAAGGGCCCCAGCAATCAGTGCAGATGAGGACCTGCGAATCCGAGGCCTCGCAGATGCCGTTCCCACAGGTGCCGCAATCCGCGAGGCATGAGCCGTTCTGTTCGAAGATGGTGCAGATTCCGTCGCCGCAGGGAGGGCAGTCATCGGTGCACACGCCTTCTTCGCCACTCTGGCAGATGAAGTCGCCACAGAACGGCTGGCAATCCGTGGGGCAGCTCAGGTTGTTCTCCTCCGGATAGCACCTGCCATCGCCACAGACAGCGGGGTCTGTGTACATCCAGCGGACGGTCTTCACGTCCGTCGCGCTCATGCCAGAGGTCTGTCCCATGAGGTACTCCCTCCCCCGGAGGGAGCGGAGGGTCGGCGCCCCGTTCCTCGAGAAGGCATAGGGGTGGTAGTGCATGATGGAGCCCTCATCGTAGTCATAGATGTCGCCGGAGCTCGGCGTCGACCCGACGCAGTACTGGTTGAAGGCGTGCGCATACCCGGGCTGCACATTGGCCCAGAGGACTTCGACGTAGGTGTCCCGGTCGCAGCGGCTCTGCTCGTGCCACATTCCCAGCGCGTGCAGCAGCTCGTGGATGGTGCTGCCCGTGCCGCAGCCGTCCGCGAGATTGATGACCTGTCCGCCGCCGACGCGCCCGACCTGTGAGTTGCACTCGGTGGCGTTTCGCGTGATGTAGATGTAGTCCGCGTACCCGGCGGTGCGCGGAAAGAAGTTCACGCCCGGGTTGTTGGCCTCGATATGGGCGATGGCGTCCGTCACCCGGTACTGCATGGGAAGGGCCGGGTCGATGACGTACGGCACGTTGCCCGAGCTCCAACGGCTGCCGCTCGCGTAGGTGATGCTGCCCATGCCTTGCACGCCGTCCGTGAGAGCGCGCTCCAGTGCCTCGCGGTGGGTGGGAATCACATCCGCCGGCCCCAGGTCGATGTCTCCCTCGAAGATGGCGCGGCCGCCTTGCACCGTGAAGGTGACTTGCGCGGGCTCGCCGCGGATGACCGCCCAGCCGGTGCCAACCGCGCCAGAGGTGGAGGGCGTTCCCGCGCCTGCGGGAACCTCGGAGGAATGGGCGTCGTCATCGACCTGGCAGCCAGCGAGCAGCGTGAGGACGGAAACGGCCATGAGGGAGCGGCAAAAAGACACGGAACTCTCCAATCTTCGCCAAGGGGCGATGAGGTTTTGGATAGTACGCCTCACGTCAGCCCGTCGCGCCGCCGCGGATGTCCTGCTCCGCAATCGTGTGAGCCGTGCCGCGTAGGGGCTCTGGAAGTCCCGCGGCGTACACTGTTCCTGTCCTCCCCACTCCGAACCCCGAGTCTCCATGTTGGCAAGCAAGGCATGCTGGGTCCTCTTCGCCGCCCTCTGTCTGGCCGTGGGCCTGTATCCCGTGAGCTACTTCCTCGCGGCCTCGAACTTCGGGCTCCGTGCCTCGAAGAGCATCGAACTCCTGGCCGACCCCGTCTGGAACGCGGCCTTCTACACGCACATCGCCCTGGGAGGACTCGCGCTGGCCGTCGGCTGGACCCAGTTCGTCACGAGACTGCGACTCAAGCGCCCCGGGGCGCACCGGCTCCTTGGAAAGGTCTACGTCGGAGCAGTCCTGTTGAGTGGACTTGCTGGCGTCTACATCGGCTTCTTCGCCACGGGGGGCGTCGTCGCCGCGTCGGGCTTCATCAGCCTGGGCATCGTCTGGCTCTCCACCACGGCCTCCGCCTATCGGCTCATCAAACGCCGGCGAATCGAAGAGCACCGGCTCATGATGACCTACAGCTATGCCGCCTGTTTCGCGGCGGTCACCCTGAGACTCTGGATGCCCGTCCTGATTCACGCCATGGGCGACTTCATCGCGGCCTACAGATTCGTCGCCTGGCTCTGCTGGGTTCCCAACCTCGGCGTGGCCTACGTCATCTCGCGCAGACAGCTCCAGGCGCGAGAGCTCGTGCCTTCATGACGAGCCCTCGGTCCTGGACGCGAGGTCGTCTCGCGCATGCCGTCTGACTTCGCCTGCTCATTCGACATCATGGGACAGGTGACGCCGGGACCCTGGCTGCCGGTGACGGTGCCACCGCCGGGCGCTTGAGAGTGCCCCACGTCGCCCAGGGGGCCGGGCCCTTCGTGAAGCCAGGGGCGGGTCTGTGTCGTGTGCGTCTGCCAGAAGGGCTTCTCGAAGGGGCTCTTCTCCTCGGACGAATTCGCCGGCGCCGCGTCCCGCAACGGCCCCAGCACGACTTCCACGGGCGGCGGCGGGGGCGTCAGGCCCAGCAGCTTCTCCAGCTCCGCCTTTCGACGGGTGCCCTCGAAGGCCGAGTCGAGCTCGCTCTTCGTCGGCTTCACCTTGGCGATGTCCTTCTCGCTGTAGGGCGGCGGTTTGCTTTCCTCGACGGCCGTCGTGTTCGCCTTGAGCATGGCCTCCTCGGGCTTCTGTACCGGCTTCTCCGCGGCCTTGCGTGCCGCCTCCGCCTTCTGCCGGGCTTCCTTCGCGCGGCGCTGCGCCTCGGCGGCATCGACCTTCGCTGCACTGCCACCCGTTGCTGTCACTGCCACCATGGGGCTTCTCCTCTGGATGGGGCAGCGAGTCGCCGCCCATGCATTCGAGGAGAAAGAGGGAGGAGGCTCTCCCCCGTCCCAAGAAACTCAGCGCTTCGCCTCACTCCGCTGTCACGCGAGCACCTTCTGGAGCTCCGGCTGGCCGCGGACGCCCAGGACCTCCAGCCGCGCCCGGGCCTCCTCGGCCAGCGTGAGCGCCCTCGCCACGGTCTCGTCGTCGTGCGCGGCCTCGCCCGCCCACACGGCCTCGTTGATAAACTCCTCCGCTTCAGGACATATCGCCCGGAAATTCTTGGGATGCCCTCGGGCTCATTCCCCCGTTCCCCTGACCGCATCGGCGGGCCCGCGCTGAATCGCGCACGGAGCGAAGGGGGGAATCCACTCTGGCGATGCGCCGTGAATCCTCATCCTGAAGGAGTTATTCCATGAAGTCGGTCGCCGGCGGCCAGCCCCTCACGGAATCGCTGTCAGCGGGCGATTCCGTCGAGCGCGGCGATGCTCTTCGCCGGCAGCGCGAGTGACGCCGCGGCCACGTTCTCTCGCAGGTGCGCGACCGACGACGTGCCCGGGATGAGCAGGATGTTCGGTGCGCGGTGCAACAGCCACGCGAGCGCGACCTGCATCGGTGTCGCGCCCAGCTCGCTCGCCACTTCCGACAGCGTCGAGGACTGGAGCGGCGTGAAGCCTCCGAGCGGGAAGAACGGCACGTAGGCGATGCCCTGCTTCGCCAGCGTGTCGATGAGCGCGTCGTCTCCGCGATGCGCCAGGTTGTAGTGATTCTGCACGCACACGATTTCGGTGAGCGCTTGCGCCTGCCCGACCTGACGTGCCGTCACGTTGCTGAGGCCGATGTGGCGGACGAGCCCCTCGCGCTTGAGCTCGATGAGGACGGCGAGCTCCTTGTCGAGAGGGCCTTCCGTCGGCGTCATGCTCATCATGCGCAGGTTCACGACGTCGATTGCGTCGAGCCCGAGGTGGCGCAGGTTGTCCTGGATGCCCTCGCGGAGCTCGGTGGGCGATAGCGCCGGGAGCCACGACTTGTCCTCGCCACGCCGCCCACCCACCTTCGAGACGATGACGATGTGCTTGGGATACGGATGCAGCGTGGCGCGAATGAGCTGATTCGTGACGTGGGGCCCGTAGGCGTCGCTCGTGTCGAAGTGGTCGATGCCGAGGGAAATCGCCTCGCGCAGCACCGCCGCGGCCGCTTCCACATCACGCGGCGGTCCCCAGACGTGCGGGCCCGCGAGCTGCATGGCGCCATACCCCATGCGGTGCACCGTCAGCGATGTGCCAGGGAAAGTGAATCGACCGCCGAGCGTGTCTGTATTCGTCATGGGCTCGAATCTAACGCTGGCCCCGATTCACACTAGCAAATAGCATGAATGCCAATCATGAATGCTGTGAGTGCCAGGGAACTCGACCTCAACCTGTTGCGCGTGCTCGTCGCCGTCGCCGACACGGGCTCGGTCACGAAAGCGGCCGCGGGGCTCTACCTCACGCAGTCGGCGGTGAGCGCGGCGCTCGCCCGGCTCAGCGTGTCGTTGGACACGCCGATGCTCGCGCGCCACGGCCGTGGCGTGATTCTGACCAGCCGGGCCGCGCGCCTCGTGACCGAGGTCCGCCCGCTGCTCGAGGCGATGCTCCAGGCCGCGCTCGCACCGGCGCGCTTCGACCCCCGCACGAGCGAGCGAATCGTCCGCCTCGGGCTGGCCGACTTCGCGGACGAGTGGCTGCTGCCGCCGCTGTTGCGCCGGCTCGGACGCGACGCGCCCAAGATGCGGCTCGTCTGCACGCCGGTCCAGTTCCGCACGGTGGTCGATGCGCTGGCGACCCGCCGGGTCGACCTCGCGGCCACGGTCATCGACACGCTGCCGCGCGGCATCCTGCGCACGCCGCTCGTCCGTGGCCACTTCGTCTGCCTGTTCGACCCGCGCCACGTGCGCCTCGGCGCGAGACCCAGCAAGCGCGCGTATCTCGCGCAGGAGCACGTCATCGTCTCCTTCAACGGAGACCTCCGCGGCACGGTCGAGGACAGGTTCGGCGTCGAGCGACGCGTCCGGTGCTCGGTCGCGAGCTTCAGCGCGATTGGAGCCATCGTCGACGGCGGCGAACTGGTGGCGACCTTGCCCGAGGCCTTCGCGGCGCAGCTCCAGCGGCAGCGGCCGCATCTTCGCACCGCGCCCTTTCCCTTCGCGCATCCCGCCGGCGGCATGGACCTGCTCTGGCCCGCCGCGCTGGACGAGGACGAGGCGTTCGCCTTCGTGCGCGCCGCGATGCTCGATATCGCCAGGCAGACGCCCGCGGTGAGGCCCAAGCTCGATGCCGCGGTCCGCGAGCTCACGGAGCCGATGGTCCCGTCCTGACCCGGTGGTCCGGTCTGCGGCCCGCACGTCAGCGACGTGAAGGCGTTCATGCCTTCCCGCCAGGGGGCTTGCGCTGCCGCTATTCTGCGTTACTATGTACCGGTAGTCAGCAGTGCTGAGTAGTTCGGGGAGTGTTTCGTGGGCAAGCAGATGACGGAGATGCTCAAGGGCACGCTGGAGGGCATCGTCCTGGCGATCCTGTCCTTGCGGCCGGAGTACGGCTACGAAATCACGGCGCGGCTGCGGGAGATGGGCTTCACCGACATCGCCGAGGGCACCGTCTATGCGTTGCTCGTCAGGATTGAGCAGCGCGGTCTGGTGGGCGTGGAGAAGGTCCCGTCCGAGAAGGGGCCGCCGCGCAAGGTGTACTCGCTCAACGCGCAGGGACAGGCCTATCTCGAAGAGTTCTGGCGGACGTGGAGCTTCCTCACTGAACGGCTCGACCAACTCCAAAAAGGAGGCAGATGACATGTTCATCTCAAGGTTCATCTCGAAGGTGATCGGCGAGAAGGCGCAGTGGCGGCAGTACAAGGCGCGCACGAAACAACTTCCCGCGAGCTATCGCACGGCGGTCGAGGCGCTGGAGCGGTACCTGATGTATTTCGGGACGGGAGGCGACGGGACCGCCATCTATGCGGACCTCGTCGACCTGTTCGAACAGAGCGCGGCGAACCGGACCCCCATCCGCCAGGTTGTCGGGGAAGACCCCGTGGAGTTCATCGAGACGTTCGTCCGGAACTACCCGAAGGGGCAGTGGATCCTCCGGGAGCGGGAGCGGCTGACCCGCGCGCTCGAGCACGCCGCCGAAGAAGAAGCGAAGGGCCTTTGATGCAGACACAGCACGGCGCCCACGTGCTGCGTTCGTAACGAACTCCACGCTGTCAGCGCACCAGAACCGAGCAAGGACGCCGTCGAGCCCCAGGGCTCCGACAGGCATTGCGACGTCGCGATTCACCGCGCTCTTGAAACACGAGCAGCAACAGACCCGGGACGCCAGCTCGCGAAGCACGAGGGCAGGCGTCGCGTCGCTGTACAAGCAATGCGTTTCAGACCCTCTCACAGAGCAAAGGAAGTGAGTCATGTTGGAGACGACACGCGTACCCGTGGTGCACGGACACGTCGAGGACGGCTGGGGGAAGGTGGCCGATGTCTTCCGGGCGAACTTCGAAGGGACCCCTGGTGAGGTCGGCGCGGCGTGCTGCGTCTACGTGGATGGCCGTCCCGTCGTCGACTTGTGGGGCGGCCTCGCCGCTCGCGAGGCGAACCGTCCATGGAACGAAGACACCCTCGCGCTGGTCGCATCCACGACCAAGGGCGCGACGGCGATCTGCGCCCATCTGCTGGCACAGCGCGGCGAACTCGAGCTGGACGCCCCGGTGGTCAAGTACTGGCCGGAGTTCGGCGCTGCCGGCAAGGCGCATATCCCCGTGCGCTGGCTGCTCTCACACCAGGCCGGTCTGCCCGTCGTCGACGGTCCGCTGACGTTCGAGGATGCCTGTGCGTGGCACCCGGTCATCCGGGCACTCGAGGCGCAGAAGCCGGAGTGGCAGCCGGGCACCGAGCACGTCTACCACGGCATGACCTTCGGGTTCCTGGTCGGGGAGGTCGTGCGGCGAATCACTGGCAAGTCGCTCGGCACCTTCTTCGCCGACGAGGTCGCCGCCCCGCTCGGGCTGCGCGCCTGGATAGGGCTGCCCGAGGCGCAAGAGGGGAGGGTGGCGCAAATAGAGTATGCCGCTCCATTCACATTGGAGGAGATGACCGCCGGGATGATTGAGACCACGGGCCTCGATAGGGAGACGGTCATCGCCTGGATGAACGCCGTGTGGGGCCCGGACTCCATCCAGGCCCGCGCCGGCCAGCTCGGCGGCGCCTTCGACCACACCAGCGGCTACATGAATACGCGTGCCTTTCGCGCCGCTGAGTTCCCTTTCGGGAACATGTTCTCGGACGCGCGTTCGCTGGCGCGGATGTATGCGGCCACGGTGAGCGACGTCGACGGCGTGCGGCTGCTGAATCCGGAGACAGTGGAGAAGATGACCGTCGTCCACACCGACAAGACGAGGATGAACGGGCTGCCGCCGGGACTGGATGTTCCGGCCAACCGCTCCTTCAACATGTCGCTCGGGTTCTGGCGAGCCTGCCCGCCGATGCCCCTCGTCGGGCCCGGGTCGTTCGGCCATCCCGGCTCCGGCGGCTCGATTGGCTTCGCCGACCCCGATGCCAGTGTCGGCTTCGGCTACGTCACGAACCTCTGGTCCTTCCGGATCGGCGAACCGCGAGCGTCAAACCTGGCCGCGGCCGTCGTCGCCTGCCTCGGGGCTCGACACTGAGGCGCTGCTCGACTCACCAGGAGCTTCGTCCGGCGCGTTCCATCGCGAAATCGTGTCCGCGCGGTGGGCTGGCGCGAGGCGACGGCTCAGCGCGCGGAGAGCGAGATGGCGCGCAGGTTCTTCTCCGCGCCCCCGAGGACCATGGAGGTGCCATCGGCGGAGAAGGCGATGGCTCGAAGCGAGCGGGTGCCGGCCTTGTACGCGCTCCATCGCCCATCGTGTCCGAGCTCGATGACCAGGCCGTTGTTGGTTCCAATCACACCCAGACCCTCTCCGCGAAAACAGATGGAGTCGCCACGGGTGTTCGTGCCGCCCGTTACTCGGCGTGCGAGTGTGCCCAACGAGTGGCGAGCGAGTTCGGCGCCGCTCGCCGCATCCAACACGAGCATGTCATGGCTCACTCCTCCGCCGACGGTCATCAACCAGTTCGACGTGGGGTCGAGGGCCATGGCGGCGACGGTGCCCTCGGTGACGAGCCGCGACGGCGCGCGCTGCCATAGCAGGCGGGAGTCGGCGACCCGCACCGCGGAGATGCGGGAGAAGGAGGTGGCTGTGTAGAGGACATCGCCCTCGGGCGACAGGACCGCGCACACCTCCTCATCGAGCCACTGGGACGGCAGCAAGGGCTGGCACCCGAGGGTGGTCCGGGAGACCCGCACCATGGACGGCTCCGGCGTCACCAGGGCAGGCACGGCGGCGGCGAGGGCCGGGTCCACTCGGCGTGTCTCTGTCTTGACTACGTCTCCGTCGCGGAACGTCTCCGCCCAGTTCGGCGACTGTGCGATGAACTGCTCGTCGTCAATCCATGCAAAGGGGCGCATGACGGGCAGGGTGTGCGCGACCTGGAAGGTGTCCAGGTCTATCAACTGGCAGCAGGCTGCTCGGCCAGCGAGCAGCGGGCCTCCCGTGAGGAGCCAGCGTCCGCTGGGCGAGAGCGCACCGGGGCCCAGCGGGCCCGTCAGCTCGGCCTCGATTTCAAGGCGGGTGCCACTGCGCCGCAGCAGCCGACCGGGCTGGTCGGCATGGCCGGGCGCCTCGATGACCAGGAGCGAGCCCCGTGGCTCGAAGGCGAGGAACCGGACGTACGGGACGGTGTCCTTCGCCAGGGGCGTGGACGCCGCGCGGGGAGGCGCGGGTGCGAACCTGGGAAGCAACTCCGTGCAGTCGATCAGTCGCATGCGGGGATGATATCCCGTGAGCGTCGAGACCTTGTCGACTTCATTTCGGTGGGGCGCGGAGTCAAAGGAGACACTCGACGTCGTCGCGGCCGGGGCGAGCGAAGGCAAGCGGACATGATAGGGTTTGCGTCCTCATGGACCTGCAAGCCGAACTCCGTATCGCCCTGGCGGAGGGCTTTGTCTC
This sequence comes from Myxococcus eversor, assembly GCF_010894455.1. GTDB lineage: Bacteria > Myxococcota > Myxococcia > Myxococcales > Myxococcaceae > Myxococcus > Myxococcus eversor. Next base: position 112,991 of record NZ_JAAIXY010000010.1, read on the forward strand.
GCGGGACGAGGCGGACGCGTTGCTGGAGGAGGCGCGGCGTCGAGGGGTCGGGCTCCTGGCCTTGCTCGCGGAGAAGGGTCGGCTCTCGGCGGCGGAGCTCCCATCGCCGCGCGTCCATGCCGCGCGCTCTCCTGTTCATGACGCCGATGCGACCGTGTCGGACGGCAAGGACGCCCACCTCGGGAAGCCCTCGGACTCGGAGCCCGCCTTTCCGGTGCCCGGCTGGGAGCGGTATCAGCCGGTGCGCTTCCTGGGCAAGGGCGGCATGGGGCAGGTCTTCCTGGCGCATGACCCACGGCTGCGCCGCCAGGTCGCCCTGAAGTTCGTGCTCGGTGGCGCCCCCGAACTGGTGCGACGCCTGCTGTCCGAGGCGTCCGCGCAGGCTCGCGTGGAGCATGAGCGCGTGTGCAAGGTGTACGAGGTGGGCGAGGTCCAGGGACACCCGTACATCTCCATGCAGTACGTGCAAGGACTGCCCCTCCACCAGCTCGCCTCCGAGCTGACCGTGGAGCAGAAGGTGCTGGTCCTGCGCGACATCACCGAGGGCGTCCATGCCGCCCATCGTGCCGGGCTCATCCACCGGGACCTCAAGCCCTCCAACATCCTGGTGGAGCGCGCCGAGGACGGTCGCCTCCGTCCCTACGTCATGGACTTCGGCCTGGCGCGCGACTGGAAGGAGGGCGTCACCGCCACCGGCTCCGTGCTGGGCACGCCGCACTACATGGCCCCCGAGCAGGCCCGGGGAGAGGTGTCCCGCCTGGACCGACGCGCGGACGTCTACAGCCTGGGCGCCACGCTGTACCACCTGCTGACGGGCCGGGCCCCCATCTCCGGAGACAATGCCCTGGAGGTGCTCGCGAACGTGGCCACCGTGGAGCCCCGCCCGCCCCGCGCGCTGGATGCGGCCATCCCCGAGGACCTGGAGGCCATCGTCCTCAAGTGTCTGGAGAAAGAGCGTGGCGCCCGTTACGGCTCCGCGCGCGAACTGGCGGAGGAGCTGGAGCGCTTCCTCGCGGGAGAGCCCGTGCGCGCGCGCCTCGCCGGGCCGGGCTACCGCCTGCGCAAGCGGCTGCGCAAGCACCGCGTGCTCGCCACCGTCGTCGGCCTGGCGATGGTGCTGACGGGCGCGGCGCTGGGACAGGCCGCGTACACCCGCCAGGAGGCCGCCCGCCGCGAACGCCTGGCCCAGCGCTTCACCGAGCAGGTGGAGCGCGTCGAGGCGCTGGCCCGCTACTCCGGCCTGTCGCGGATGCACGACACGCGCGAGGACCGCGAGGAGCTTCGTGGGCACCTGGAGGCGCTGGCGGGGGAGGTGCGCGACGCCGGTGCGCTGGCCGCCGGACCGGGCCAGTACGCCCTGGGGCGCGGCTTCCTGGCGCTGGGCGAGGAGGCCACGGCGCGCGGGCACCTGGAGGCCGCGTGGCGGCAAGGCTACCGCGAGCCCCGCGTCGCCTGGGCGCTGGCGGTGGTGCTGGGACACCTGTACCAGGAGGCGCTGCTGGACGTGGAGCGCCTGCCGGACGCCGCCCAACGCCAGGCTCGCCGCGAGGCCCTGGCGCGCGACTACCGCGAGCCGGCCCTGACCTGGCTGCGCTCGAGCGAGGGCGCGGAGGTGCCCTCCATGGACTACGTGGCGGCGCTGTTCGCCTTCTACGAGGACCGGCTGGACGAGGCGCTGGCACGGCTGGAGCCGGCGGGACGGCGCAGGGCGTGGTTCCACGAGGCGCACCTGCTGCGCGGCGACATCCTCCAGACGCGGGCCGCGCGGCGCTGGAATTCGGGGGACCGGGACGGCGCGCGCGCGGACCTGGAGGCGGGACGCAGGGCCTGCGCGGACGCGGCCGCCACCGCCGAGAGCGTGCCCGACGTCCACTTCGCGCTGGCGAGGCTGGAGTACACCGCGCTGGTGATGGAGCTGTATGGCCAGGGAGACGTCCAGCCCCCGTACACCCGTGGCCTGGAGGCGGTGGCGCGGGCGCTCGCGGCCGATGCGGGCTTCGCGCGGGCGAAGGTGTTGGAGGCACGCTTCCACAACCGCATGGCGGAGCACGGGATGATGCGGGGCGAGCCGGTGGAGCCGCTCCTCGAGAAGGCGATGGCCTCCGCGAGGGAGGCGCTGGCCTTCCGCCCCGAGCCCGTCAAGGCGCGCATGGAGCTGGGGCAGAGCCTGCGGCGCCAGGCCCGCGCGCTGGAGGCCCGGGGGCTGGACCCCAGCGAGCCGCTGCGACAGGCCATCGAAGCGCTGGAGGGCGTCCCCGAGAAGGCGCGGGATTACGAACTGCACGCCACGCTCGGCCTGGTCTTCAGCATCCAGGCCGACCGCGCGGAGGCCACGGGAAAAGACCCGCTGCCCGCTCGAGGGCGGGCCATCCAGGCCTACCGCGAGGCCATCCGCCTGAACGAACAGCTGCCAGATGCCTGGCTCAACCTGGGAACGAACCACCTGTCGCGGGCCACCTTCCCGAGCTCGCCCGACGCGGAAGGAGACCTGGAAGGGGCCCGCGTCGCGCTGGAGAAGGCCCGGACGCTCAACCCGGGAAACTTCGTGACGTACTTCCTGGGAGGCCAACTCCACCAGGAGCTGGCGGGCCGGCGCTCGCGCCAGGGCGGTGACGCCCGGCCGGACCTGGAGACGGCGCTGGACCTCTACCAGCGTGGCATCGCCATCAACGCGCGCATCCCCCAGTTCCACCTGGGGGAGAGCGCGGTGTTGCTGGAGCTGGCGCGGGAGGCCTGGGACCGGGGAGGGGACCCGTTCCCCCTGTTGGAGCGTGCTCGGAGCGCCTGCGCGCGGGCCATCGCCGTGGCCCCCAGGCAAGGCTATGGACAGAACAACCTGGGCGAGGTGCACGCCGCGCGCGCCCTGTACCGGTGGCTGATGGGTGAGAATCCGGAGGCGGACGCTCACGAGGCCGAGACGGCCTATCGCGAGGCGCTCGCGCTGCTGCCCGGTCTGGCGCATCCCTGGGCCAACCTGGCGAAGCCGCACCACCTGAGTGCCACGTTCGCGCTGGAGCACGGACGCGACCCGTCCCCTGCGCTGGCAAAGGCCCTGGAGGCCCTCCGCGAGGCCTTCGCGCGCAATCCCGAGGAGGCCCAGGCCTGGCTGTACCAGGGGCGGGTCCACGAGGTGCGTGCGAGCTGGCTGGCCTCGCGCGGCCAGCGAGAGGCCGCGGGCGAAGCCTTCGACGAAGCGGCAAGGGCCTTCGAGAAGGCGCTCCAGCTCAAGCCCGGGCGACAGGACCACCAGGTCGCTTTCGGTCAATTCTGCCGGGTGCGCGCCCTCTGGGCGGAGGCCTTGGGGCAGGCGCCTGGCCCGTGGCTGGAGCGAGGGTTGGGTGTGGCCGACACGCTGCTCATCGCGCGCCCGGAGTGGGCGGAGGCGCTGCTGCTGCGCGCGAGCCTGCTGCGGGTGAAGGAGGCGAGGCTGACCGCCTCCGGTGAACAGCGGGTGGGGGGCGGCATGCGGGAGGCGGCTGACGCGGCGCTCGCGCGAAACCCCCACCTGGGGCACCTCTGGGCGCGGCAGGCCCCAGCGGTGTCCCAGGCCGCGCCCTGAGGGGACTCACCTTGGCCCGCGGGCGTCCTCCTCTTCATTCGTGGAGGTCGCTACCTCCAGCTTGCCGATGATGACGTCCATGGGAGGGATACGCGCCGCGCTCCCCTGGGGGGCACAGCCAGGGCCGCCCGTGTTTCCCACGAATTTGATCTGCCCGGAGGAGACCCCTGGCGCGAGGGTCAGCTGACAGCTCTGACCTTTCTCGAGGGTGATGGTCCCAAGGGCTCCCATCTTCTTTTGACATTCATCGGCGAGGGTGAGGCATTTCGGCTGCGGCTGGGAGAGGTCGAAAGTCATTTCTCCAGCGAAGAGGACGTAGGTGGCGGCCTGGCATTTCGAGTCGAACGTGATGGTCCCCCCGGGGTCGACGCAGCGGTTGACGTCGCCGAGGCCATCCACCTCGACCGCTGTCTGACCGCTGGTCTTGAGGGCAGGGCAATAATATTGCCGGACCGGCCCCGTCCCTGCCCCGTTGGCGCTGTCCCCGGGTCTGGCATTTCTCCCGCCGCATCCCAGCGTTCCCAGCAGCCCCGCCATCACCCAACGACGAAACCAAGCCCTCGACTCGTTCCTGCTCATGTCTGTCCAATCCTCCTGAGTGATTCAATTGCAACGGTTGGACCAGCGTGCCCTTCAGCCCAGGCCGAGCTCCTTGAGCCTGCGGCCCAGCGCGCGCCGGGAGACCTCGAGTTGGCGCACCATGGCGTCCAGGTCCCCCTTGCAGGCGTGGAAGCACCGGGTGAGTTCCTCCACGCTCAGGTCTCCGGCGGTGCGCAGGTCGGGATTGCGCTCGATGAGGTCATAGATGGAGGTGCGGTGGATGCCGAGCCGGTCCGCGGCGGCCTGGAAGTCCCAGCCTCCCTCGCGCAGCGCGGTGAGCAGCTCCGCCGAGGAGATGTCCGCGGGCTTGCGGCGGGAGGCGGAGGGCGCCGAGGTGGAGGGCGCGCTGGTGGGGCGGCCCACGAGGGGAGCCCCGACGGGGAACAGCTCCTCTTCGAGCTGGGCGTCGAGCCTCAGGCGGGACTGGCCGCGGCTGCCGATGACGAGCTGCCTTACCACGTTGCGCAGCTGCCGGAGGTTGCCTGGCCAGCCGTGCCGCACCAGGCGCACCGCGAGCGGGGCTGGGAGCCAGGGCTCGCGGAAGGGGTCCCCGGGACTCAGCCGGTGCGCCTCGCCCAGCGCTTCCAGTTCCTCGCGGGCGAAGTGGTGGAAGAGTGGCCCCACATCCTCGGGCCGCTCGCGCAGGGGGGGCACGCGGATGGAGTAGCCGGCCAGCCGGTGCAAGAGCGGCGCCTTGAAGCGGCCGTCGCGAATCTGCTCCTCCAGGTGCGCGTCCGTGGCGGCCACCAGCCGCACGTCCACGGCGATGGGCGTGCGCGAGCCGACCGGATAGAGCTCCCCTGTCTCCAGCACGCGCAGCAGCATGACCTGGACCTCGGGGGGCGCCTCGCCCACCTCATCCAGGAACAACGTGCCGCCCTGGGCCGCCTGGAAGAAGCCGTCCTGGTCCTTCACCGCGCCGGTGAAGGCCCCCTTGCGTGCGCCGAACAGCTCGGAGGCCGCGAGCTCCCGGGGGATGGCACCCAGGTTGATGCTGACGAAGGGCCGCAGCCGCCGGGGGCTGCGTTGGTGGATGGCGCGGGCGATGAGCTCCTTGCCGGAGCCCGTCTCGCCCCGGATGAGCACGGACACTCCCAGGTCCGCCACCTGCTCGACGTGGTGGCGCACCCGCTGGATGCCGGCGCTGGCTCCCACCATGCCCAGCATGTCCTGGCCCCTGGGGGACGGGGGCGCCGCCAGGTGCAGCAGCACCACCACGCGGCCAGCCAACACCAGCGGCACCCCGGCGGCGACCTCCTTGGAGGACAGCTCCCAGGTCCCCTGGAGCGGCTCAGCGCCGAGCGAGACCTTGGCGCCCTCGGCCGGTGACAGCCGGAGGCCTCCGTGCGGGCCGGGCGAGAGGACCAGCGGCTTGCGGCTGATGAATGGGTCGGCCAGATGCGAACCCAGGGCCGAGCCAGGAGGGATGAAGGCCGGGGCATTGCGGGACAGCTCCACCTCGCGGCCGGCGGCGAGCGCCTCAAGCAGCACGCGGTCCCCCACGCGGTGGGGCTGGGGATGCGAGACGACGGTCAGCGCCGTGAGGAGCGGTGCGCCGCGAGGGTGCCACTCCTCGCCAGACTCGGGAACGTTCGCCGTGGAGAAGTCCTCCAAGGGGGGCTCGCGCATGAAACTCCAGAGGGGACCGCCGCGGGAGCCGTGACTCTACTTCGGCCCGCTCCGCTCGTTCCTCTCACGAAGCAGGGTGACTGCCGACCCGGCCCGTCGGAGCGAATCGAGCAGGACGACGGTCCACACGTGGCGGCGTGGGCTCGACGCGTGGAAGTGCCTCCTGAAAGGGACGCTGGCGGGGACGCTCCTCGCGGGCCCCATTTCCACGGCGTGGCATCCGCGTTGCTCATGCGCCGCCCGACTGCATTCCGCGGTCTGCCGTCTCTCCAAGGAGTCCCATCATGCGTACCTGGAAGAAGCCGCGCCTCTCCGCCGCCGTCGCACGGCGTCCTCGTCTTGGCGCCGGGCTCGGGGCCGTCTTCATGGGCCTGGTCGCGCTGAGCACGGGTTGCGGCGAGGCAGGGGAGTCGGGCAACGAAGAGACCTTCTCCGCCCTCGCGCCGCAGGACCTGCAGGGCACTCCAGTCACCTGCCAGCAGGTCAAGAACGCCAATCCCTCGGCGAGGGATGGTGAGTACACGCTGTACTTCAACGGCTATCGCTTCCAGCCCTGGACGGCCTGGTGCCATGACATGGCCGGCACGCCCACCGAGTACCTGACGCTGAAACAGACGGGCGCCTCCAACTACTCCCAGTACACCGTCGGCGGGGAAACGATTGGAGAAACCGTGCGCACGACCTATTTCAGGCTGCGCATCGACCCCCTCACCCTGCGCGTGAACACCGCGGACCAGCGCTTCTCCTCCTCCACGGGAGGGCTCTACTTCATGGGCTCCCTGGTGAGCTCGATGCCGTACGCCTCGGCCATGTCCTGTAACAGGAGCGCCGCAGGCGCAGCCAACCTCGACCTGCGCGACACCCCCTTCAGCGTGGCGACCAACCAATTCTCCCTCGGGGGGTATCTTCCGTCTGGCACCAGCAACTACAGCCAGTCGGACCAGGTCGTCGACATGCTGGGGGGCGGCTGGTGCGGCTGGAACTCGCTCACCGGCATCAGCAACCCCTCCAACCAGAACGGCGGCCTGTTGCAACTCAAGCTCACGCACAACAAGCCCAGGTCATGCGAGGAACTCAAGGACGCCTATGGCTATTCGGGGGATAACGAATACACGCTGTACATCAATGGCAACCCCAACAAGCCCTGGCAGGTGTGGTGCCGGAACATGGCTGGCACGCCCCTCGATTACCTGGTGTTGAGGAATGTGGGCGCCTCCAACTACTCCCAGTACACCGCTGGGGGCGCCTCTCCAGGCATCAGCGTGCGCACGTCCTACTCCAGGTTGCGCATCGATCCACTCAACCTGTACGTGGTCATCACGGACCGGACCTTCACCACTTCCACGGGGGGGCTCCTTCACGGCAACAGCGTCCCGGTGAACTCGATGCCGTACGCCACGGCCATGTCCTGTGATGGGACCGCCTCGGGCATGGCCAATCTCGACCTGCGAGGCACCTCCTTCAGCGTGTCGAGCAACCCCTTCGCCCTCAGTGGCTATGTGCCGGTCGGAAACACCCAGGTCATCAACGCCCAGGTGTTCAACCTGACAGGGGGCGGCTGGTGCGGTTGGAACTCGGTCTACGGTTTCACCGACCCCCTCAACGGCACCAACGAGCACCTGTCCCTGGTCTACACCCCCTAGAAGTCCTGTCGCGCCTGGAGCCCGAGGCTCACCCCCTCAGCCTCGGCGCTCCGCTCTTGCGCGCTGATGAGGGGCGTGGGCCATGCGCTGGAATGCAACGCATGGGGGAAGATGCGCGCATCCACCCGGTGGGGTTAGCGGGTCGCGGCTTGGGGCGAAGGCTCGTGGGCGAGCCGGGTCTCCAGCCTGGAGCGCCACTTCAGCGCGGGCCGCTCCACGCCGTGGTGAAGCGCGAGTGACGCGAGCAGCACCGCTACGGCGCCACCCAGCAGCGTGGCGGGGTGGAAGGTGTCCAGGCCATAGGGCTCCAGCGCGACACGGACGCCGTGCTGCACGGCCTTGTGGGTGAGATAGACGGTGAAGCTCAGCACCGCGAAGGTCCTCACGCCGGGGATGCGGGCGCACACGCGCGAGGCGGTGGGGCCCGCCATGGCCACGAGCAGCGCCGCGTAGCCCACCGACGTCAGGGGGAACGCGAGCATCGTGTGGGCCAGGTAGCGGAAGTGTTCCTCGTTCAGCCAGAACACGCTGGCCAGGCAAGCGACTCCCACCAACGCCAGGCCTCCGGCGCGGGCCCCTCGTGTCCACCGCTCCCAGGCCGCGGGCCGGAAGACGCGCAGCGCCGCGAGCAATACGCCACACGTCAGTCCGTCGAGCCGCGCATACGTCGGGTAGTACAGGAGCGTGTCGTAGCCACGCCACCCGGCTTCATCTGGCCCGAGCATGGAGAAGTGGCGCTGCCACAGGCCGGCCCGCAGGAGCATGCCTGCCACCATCAAACCCACCGCGCCCGTGAGGAGGTGCGGTGCCCGGACGCGCCCGCGCAGCGCGAGCACGCAGAGGGGCAGCACCAGGTAGAAGTGTTCCTCCACGCACAGCGACCACGCGTGAGAGAAGCCGTTCAGGCTCAGTCCGAAGTTCTGCGTGAAGGTGAGGAAGCGCCATGCGGGTGTCTCCACGGGGCGTTCACTCCACGCGGGAACGAAGAGGTACAGCGCCACCACGATGAGATAGGGCGGCAGGATGCGCATCGAGCGCCGCAGGTAGAAGCGCTTCAGGGAGGGTGTCTCGCCCCGCGCCACCGGCTCCAGGAGCTGCGAGCCGATGAGGAAGCCGCTCAGCACGAAGAACAGCTCCACGCCCGTCCATCCGAAGTTGGCGAGCATCCGGTAGGTCTCGTGGCCGTCGGGGCGCGGGTAGTGGAAGAGGACGACGATGACGATGGCCAGGCCCCGGAGCAGGTCCAGGCCGGCGAGGTGGCGCGGTTCGGTGGCGTTCAGCGGAGTCGGCTCTCAGCGGTGGGGATGCGCTGGATGCTAGGGGACCTCGCCAGGAGTGCGGCACGAAATCCCGCGCCCCGGATGCACTTCGTCAGGTCTCGCCTTCGGGAATGCGGGGAGAGCCGGGACGCCGTGATTCTGGCGCACGCCAGGGCGGGCCTCCCCGGCGGATTCGCCCGCAGCCGCATCCGTGCCGCCTCGCGCTGTCGGGTCGCGAACTGAGACGCGCTGTGATTGCCGCCCCCGCAGGGCGGATATCGGATGCGCTGTTCTCCGGCAAGACGACGGTGGCCGCGTGGAGGACGAAGCCCTCCTGGTACGCGGTTTCGAAGCAGGACAGGACGACCGCGACGGAGCTCGAGCGATTCCTCGCCAGCGCATGAAGGCGACGACCATCGAGCTCGACTCAGGACATCTGTCGCTCATCACGCACGCGGAGGAGATCGCCAACCTCATCTTGCAGGCCGCCGGAGCAGCTCCTGCCTCGAAGCCCGCGAGCGACCCCTCCGAGCGTGACGGCGGACGCTAGCCGTCACCCAGACGCCCGACGTCGACGACTCGCATGCGCGGGCGGCGGGACTCCATTGGGCTGGGAACCCAAAGGCGGGACGACACGGCCTCCTGTGGCCGCGCCGCCCCGGATGCCGGGCTAGAGCTCGTTCATGATGAGCAGGCCGCGCGACGTGTCGACGATGTACACGTAGCCGTCGCCGGGGACGCGGATGCCGAGGGCGCCTTCGAAGACGTCGTCGGTGCGCCCCGGGTCCGTCTCGCGGTGGGTATTGTAATAGGCCACCTGCCGGGGCTGCGTGGGATTGGACACGTCCAGCACGCGCACACCCTCCTGGTACCATGCGACGTACAGGCGCGTGCCCACCAGGAGGATGTTGTGGATGGAGGTGGTGGGCCGGAGCCTGAACTCGCCAATCTTCACGATGTGCGCCGGGTCACTGGCGTCCAGCACGCGCAGGTGCGCGCCATGGTTCTCACCGCCCTCGAAGACGAGGGTGCGCCCGGCGAAGGTGCCCACCGCGTTGTGATGGGCGGTGGTGTTTGGGTATGTGTAGGTCCCCAGCAGCTTCAGGTCGTTCGGGTTCTCGACGTCGACGACCTTGAGTCCACCCTCGAAGTGACTGATGTAGAGCTTGCCCTGGTAGGCGAAGGCGTCATGCGCCCCGTCGTAGGGGCCCACCAGGGGAAGCGCGAGCCGCTGCAGCAGCACCGGCTCCAGCGGCGTGGACACATCGAACACGAGCGTGTTGCTCGAGGGCCAGAGCCCCATGCCGTAGAGGCGGTCCCCATCCACCAGCACGGTGTGCACGGCGAAGGGGGCGCTGGAGGGCACGCGGCGCACGAGCCGTGGGTCCGCCGGGTTGGAGATGTCGAAGACGACGATTCCGGTGTCCTGGCTGGCGACGTACAGCGCGTTCTCCTTGACCCACACGCTGTTCCAGAGCTGGTCGTCGGGGAGGCTGATGACCTTCTTCAGCACGGGGTTGCGCCGGTCCGTCACGTCGAAGACGGTGATGCCGCCCGGCTTGCCAGGACGAAGGTACGCATTGGCGGAGACGACGTAGGCGTGGTTCTTCGCGACGAAGATGTCCAGCGGGGTGCCCTGCGCGACGTACGTCTCCGACACGAGCGAAAGGCCGCCGGAGGACTCGACCTCGCCTTCGCGCCACAGCATGCGGTGGGCGTCGGCGGTGGCCCGCTGCACCACCCGACCGTTGACGCACCGGGCGAAGCAGCCCGTGAAGTAGCGGTTGCTGGGGGCCTCACATCCCGCCAGCACGGTGGTGGTGCTTCCCCCGTCCCGGGTCAGGTTGTGGGTGCCGAGGAGCAGGCTGTCCGCGTCGCGCTCCTCGCGTGTGACGGGCGCGTAGAAGAACCTGCTGGGGCCGCCGTCGCCGACGAGGCCCATCGTCACGGTGTAGTACGAGCCCGCCACTCCGCCGTCCGCCAGCGCGGTCTCCTGGCGCAGCCGCACATGGTAGAGGCCGTCCCGAGGGACGTTGGCGAGCGTGGGGGAGTCGCAGGCGGACAGGTCGAAGATGGCCGGGTCGAGGCAGCCTCCAGCGGGGCTCTCGCCCACCTGAGGTACGAGCGCGCAGGACGAGAGCACGCCGGGGTCACCCGTGGCGTCTCCCAGCTCCTCCAGCACGGTGTACGTGCCGTCCCATGGCGGCGTCCCGGCGTCGGGCGGCCCCGCGTCGGGAGTGCCCGAATCCTCGGGGACGCCTGCATCGGGCGTGGGCTGGGGCGAGTCGCGGCAGCCTGGAGCCGCGGAGAGCAGCAGTCCCCAGGTGACGAAGAGCACCCAGGACGGGCGAGGGGAAGACAGCATCGGGAGACCTCAAGGGGGGATGCCACGCATCATTGCGGGCATCAGGATCAAAGCGGCTGCCCCTTTGAGTTCGCTCTGCCCGTGGGAATACTTGCCCGGTGGAGGGGAACAGGGCGTGCGCGGTGGGAAATCGCGTGCGCTGGGCTTCTCTGGTTTCGTGTTTGCAGGCCATGCGGCCCGACGGCTGGACCGCGGCTCGCGGCGGCACGGCCCCTCCCCTCCAGGACGCCCACGCCCATCGTGAGCATTGGGAGGGGACCCTCATCGGGGATGAATGGAATGTTCATGTAGGGCCCTTCGGCGTACTCAACCAGCTTCGGGAGGATCCATCCGCCCGCGCTCAGCGTCACCTGGGAAAGCGAGAGGCGGAGCGCGCGCGGGAGACGGGCCGCCGGGAGGGGCACAAGTGCATGGCGCGGGATGATAGACAAACACCGCTGGGGAGGCGAACCACGGTAGATGGAGTGCATGTGCTCGCGACCTGAGCGCCACGGTCGCGCAAGGCAAAGACGAATCGCCAGGCCCGTGTGTGGCGCTTCGCCTTGCGCTGGCCTCCGTCTCTACCTGATGCCAGACCTTGGATTTGAGCGACAATGACGGCCAATGTCGCCCCACCTCGCCTCCTTCATCTGTGTCCTCGCTGCATTGCCCGCCGCCGCCAACGTGGCCGCATCCACGCGCACGCCAGCGGCCTTCACCCTGTCGCCAGGTCTCGCGCGCACGCGCTCGGAGGTGCTCGGCGAGAAGCTGGACTTCGATTGCGCGGAGGCGGAGCGCGAGGCCGCGTGCCGCTTCGAGGCGCGCTACCGGCTGCGCAATGGAACCTCCGAGGTGGAGGTCATCGATGCCGCCTTTCTGGGACTCCGTACGCATGAGGTGAGCGTCCGATTCGACGAGGAGCCTCTCCCGGTGACGGAAGAGCAGGTCGACCCCAGCGGCCCCACGTCCGGAGCCGGGGAGACCGCACCTGTGCGGTCGCCACCGGAGAATACGTTCCGGCGGCTCGAGCAGCGCTTCGGCTTCACGCTCACGCTTCCGCCCGGGAAAGAAGGGGACCTGGTGGTTCGCGGTGTGGTGCGACTCGAGCGGCGTTTCCTGTCATCGGGGTATGTGTGGCCCGCCATCAAGGCGCGACATGTGCTGCTGTCTCCCGGACCGGCGCGGGCCACGCACTGGGACATCGACTATCTGCTGGGCCCCATCCGGACCTGGGCGGGCAACCCCGAGCTGCACGTCACCGTGCGGGTCCCTTCCACATGGGAGGTGGGCAGCAGTCCGGACGCATCCGCGCGGACAGCTCCGGTGGCCACGGACTGGCGGCTTCGGCACGAGGGCTCGCAGGTGGTGGCGGAGCGGCACCTCACGGCGGCGAGCGCGCCCGAATGGCTCAACGTCACGCTGACGAAGCCCGTGCCGTGGTGGACTCCGGGCGGTGTGCAGTTGGGCCTGGGCCTGCGGAGCCTGGACGGGATCCGCTTGCTGGCGCGGCTCGGCTACCAGTTCGCCGCGCCCGAGGCCTTCCTGCATTCGTTCTCGGCGGAGACGGACTTTCACAAGCAGCTCGTCCTCACGCCCCTCTCGCAGTATGCGACGCCCCAGGTCGCCATCATCCCGAGCCTCGGGCTCGGCCTGGGTGTGCCGGTGCAGGTGCTTCCCGACGTCAGGCCGGGGCTGCGGCTCCTCGTGGACCTGCATTTCGGCCCGGTGGGAGCCGTCCTCAACTGGGACCACTATCCGGAGCTGGGGGAGGGCACGGATTCCTTCTCGCAGTTCCTCCTCCTGTTGCAGGTAGGACTGTAGGCCGGCTTTCGCCCATAGGTGATGACTATCCATCCATTGACGCCAAGGGATTCACGGTGGCCGGAAGCGAGGTCTATATGTGGACCCATCGCGGCCGGGTTGGCGCCCTGAACGCAGTCCAGCCCATCCGCCAACCACTTGCACGCGCACGAGGGTGAATCCATGACGACGCAATCACAGAAGGCGGAGAACGTTCACGTGGGCCTGCTGGTCCGCCTGGAGGCGAAGGCAGGCAAGGAGGCCGACGTGCAGAAGTTCCTGGAGGGCGGTCTGCCCGTGGTCCAGGCAGAGCCGGCGACAGCGCAGTGGTTCGCGCTGCGCTTCGGTCCGACCACCTTCGGCATCTTCGATACCTTCGCGGACGAGGCTGGCCGCGAGGCGCACCTCGGCGGAAGAGTGGCCGCGGCACTGATGGCACAGGCGCCGGACCTGCTCTCGCAGCCGCCGTCCCTCCAGCAGGTGGACCTGCTCGCGACCAAGGCCCAGGGCACTCCGGAGGCGTCCGACAAACGGGCCCTGGTCGTGCTCCTGGAGGCGAAGGCGGGCAAGGAGGCCGACGTCCAGAAGTTCCTGGAGGGCGGTCTGCCCATCGTTCGGGACGAGCCGGCCACGCTGCACTGGTATGCCCTGAGGCTCTCGCCGACCACCTTCGGCATCGTGGACACCTTCCCCGACGAAGCGGGTCGGCAGGCGCATCTGAGTGGCAAGGTCGCCGCTGCCTTGATGGCCAACGCCCCGGAGCTGCTCTCACGGCCGCCGTCCATCGAGAAGGTGGACGTGCTCGCTGTGAAGCGCTGAGCGACCTCCGGCCCCAAGGGCCGCGGGCGTGGAGGGCACACCGTCAGCAGGGGTGGCCCTCGCCCGTTTCCCTTCAGGCGCCTGGACGCGTGCGCCTCGCGCTCTCCATCAGCGTGCGCCAGAAGAGCTTCGCGGCCGGTGGCGCGGTCCTGTCTCCCGAGCGCATCAGGGACACGGTGCGCTGGAGCGCCGGTTCGACGAGCGGACGCGCGGTGGTGGCGCTCGCCGAGGGCAGGAACGAATGCTCGGGCATGAAGGCGAAGCCGACGCCCGCGGCGACCAGGCTCTGCACCCACTCCTCGCGTTCGGTGCGATAGCTGGCGTACAGCACCACCTCGCGGGACGTGCACAGCGCGCCGACCTGTTCGCGCATCTCGCAGGCGAGCCGGTCGACGTAGGGCTCATGGGCCAGCTCCTTCAGCGGCACGGTGTCCCACGCGGCGAGGCGATGTCCGGGCGGGAGCACCACGAGGTAGCGCTCTTCGTAGAGCGGCGCGACGACGCACCAGTCAGGCATGGGCGCGGCGGCGTGGGTGATGACGAGGTCCACCTCGGCTTCCTCCAATTGCCGCACCACCGTGTCGCGGGTGCCGACACGGAGCTCGACTTCCACGCCGGGCGCGACGGCGCGAAACGCCGCCAGGTCGCGGGCCAACCGCGCGGGGCCGATGGTGCACAGCACGCCCACGCGCAGCGGCACCTGCTTCAACCGGCGGTGGTTCTCCGCGATGAGCGCCACGCTCCGGTTCTCATCGTCGATGCGCTGGAGCCGGGGCAGCACCTGCCGGCCCAGGGGCGTGAGCTTCGCGCCGCTCCTGTCACGAAGCAGCAACGGCCCTCCCAGCTCGCCCTCCAGCTTCTTGATGGCGGCGGTCAGCGTGGGCTGAGACACATGGCAACGCTCCGCCGCGCGCGTGAAGCTGTGCGTCTCCGCCACCGCCAGGAAGTACCGGACCTGATGCATCTCCATGGGGCGCAGGCTCGCTCTTCATTCGAGGGCAGGCAACCCGAGCGTGCCCCCCCGCATCCGGAGGAACGCAGCCGCGTCCGCGCTGGACGCAGCCGCCGCGGCCCGAGCGAGAAACCTCGGAGGTCTCCTCGAATGGGCCCCCTCCATGAGTGGCCCCGCTGTTGCTAATGCAGCCGTGGAACGACTCTCTCCTCGACGGATTGGAACAGCCATGCCTTCAACGGTAGCGCAGGTCCCGCCCACGCCCACCCCTGTCATCAGCATCCCCGTTGAAGAGCCGTTTGATGTCGTCGGTGACGATGGAGAGTTCCGTCTCATCCAGACCGGCCCCTCCCTGGCCCTGGTGGGAGTCAACGACGACGACATGCTCCAGGGCTACCTCAGCTCGTCCACCGTCGCCTACCTCAGCCGCACCTCGGGGAATCCGAGCCGGTTGGACCCCTGGACCCCGTTCACCGTCGAGAAGGACTCGACGCAGTCCGCTCTCGCCTTCGAAACCGAGAAGCGCATCGGCGTGGTCTCGCTCGGCGACCTCGTCTACATCTTCTGGATTGACACCCAGAACAACGCCTTGTGCGCGGTCCGCATCGTCCCCGGAAACACCCGCTCCAAGACGGACTGGTGTCAGCTCTCGTTGCCGCCCGCCACAACCGGTGGCAGCAAGACGACCGTGAAGGTCCTCTCCAAGGGCGTGTCGGCCTGCGCCGGAAAGGGCGAGACGGAGATTCTCGTCAACTACCTCGTCTGGGACTCGGCTCACAACGCGCTGCAGGTCTGCCACCTCGTCCTGGATGTCAACGACTACAATCCCATCACCAACGACTGGTCTCCCGGGGTGTCGCCCTGGTACACGACGGCCCCCGCGACCAGCCCCAGCCAGACGTCCTCGAACCTCTCGAACCTCGACCTGCGCACCATCCTGGTCACCCAGCCGGGGGCCACCACCACCAGCCCTTCCGTCAACTGTGTCATCGCGGCGCTGTGGGACGAGAACCACTCCACCACGACCACGTTCTCCTGGACGCTGGACACCGCGTGCCACGCGAACGCGACTCCCGCGCAATCGCCCATGCTCCTCTCGTGGCCTTCATCGGTCAAGAGCCGCAAGGCCTCGGGCATGAGCCTGGCGGTGGACCCCGCTGGACGGCTCGTCGCCCTGTTCGCCGACTCCAACGCCAGTCATCAAATCTCCATCGCCGTGATTCCAGACATCCGGCCGCTGCGCCAGATTGACTCCTCGGCCGCCCCCACCTGGACGGAGTTCGGCAAGATCTTCACCTCGGCGACCGAGGACACGGAGGGGCCCCTCTCGATGTGCTTCTCGGTCGGCCTCGTCCCCGAGACGTCGAGCGAGGACTCCGCCACCCTCCCCATCATCCTGGGGCTCGCCTGGGTCCGCTGCTCGAATTCGCCGGGCTCGCCCATCCAGATGTCGTCCCTGAAGTATGGCGACTTCAAGCTCCAGACGATGCTCCACCCGCCGACCCAGCAGAACGCCGGCAAGCGCGTGCTGACGGCGATTTGCGACCCATTCCCCATGCCCCTCCCGGCACCCGAGGTCTGGGGGAATGCCAGCCCCGACGGCATGGCCGACTGGAACCTGTTTGACTATGAGATGAACACCACTCAGGAAGATATCGTCCTGAATGAAATCAAACTCTCCGCGAGCCTGGGAATCCAGTACTCCTCGAGAGATACGGCCGCCACGGGCCCGTTCGGGGGCTACAAGACGGGAGTCGCTTGGGGCATCACCGCGAAGGCTGGCGCCTCCGGACGCTTCGCGTGGCAGGACGGGAAGTTCACGGCCCAGAGCATCAAGGTGGCGACGAAGGCCTACCGTCATCCGTACTTCCCGCTCGATGACGCGTCTCCCTACCTGGTCCGTCCCTACGGGTGCTACTTCGGACGGTCCCTGTTCTGGCTGCGCTCCCAGTACGGGACGGCGACGAACCTCAACTTCAACCACGACGCCAACTTCAGCCCGGCGCCCCTGGTCGTGGCCCACTGGCCCGTCGTCTCGGACGATGCCGATGAGACCATCGCTGGAGACTTCTTCACCTACGCCTGCACGCCGGGCATGGTCGACTCCTATACAGCGGAGGCGATCAACGACCGCATGTTCAAGCTGTATACCGAGTGCGTGAGGAGGCTGGGGGCCGCCGGAAAGACACCGGCGGAGATTCAGCAGATTTTCACGGCTCCGGATGGGACCGACCTCAGCACGTTCTACACGGGGCACAACTACGTCACGGCCGTCATCGGGAAGTACGGCACCAAGACGGACCTCAACGGTCAGAAGTACCTCAAGTTCGCCATGAGCGGCAGCTCGGTCTGCGACGGCCAGTACCGGGTGTCGAGCGGAACGACCACGGGCTTCGGCGTCCACCTGGACGTCAACGTCTATGCGGGGTTCGTCGAGACGGCGGAGATTGGCAGTGAGAACGGCGGCCTCTCCGCCTCGGGGGAGACGTACCTGGGTGGAACGTTGGACTTCTCCTTCTCCTTCACGCGCGATTCGACGAGCAACGCCTCCAGCGGCGTGGGCCTCTACACGTATCTGAATACGCTCGCGCCGACGCAATCCATGTCGGCCCGGCTCTACTTCCTCAAGGAGGCGTATCTGTGGGCGCTCGAGCTGAAGTACTTCCCGAGCATCGCTCGGGATTGGTACCTCCAGTCCTTGAGCGATGCGGCGGCCCACGGGGAGTTCACGTCCCCGGTGGCGCAGCCCAACCTGGGCATGCTGGCGGGCACCACGTCGGCGGACGATTTGCTGCTCTACGAGCAGTCGCTGCCCACGCGTTTCCTGTTCGTCGTCACCGGGTGGGACCAGGGGCCGAGCGCGAACACGCCCATCAATGTGCCCAGGGATTTGCCGGGTGGATACGATATCGCCACCTTCAATGGGGTCGTCAGCAACGGCGCGACCTTCAACCTGCCAGGGCCCTGCGATGTGGCCTATGGCGCGAATGGCCACTACCGCTTCATCGCGGGGCTGACGGGCGCCGTCACCTTCAACACCGCCACCTTCGGCGACCCGGGGTCTGGCACCACGAACAAGGGCTACTACCGGCAGGTCGGCTTCCCCAACCGGACCCAGTACAACGTCCCGCAGGACTTCGACAAGGTCTGCGGCGAAGGGGAGACGGCGAACGTGGGAGACGAGCCGACGACGGTGGCGTTCGGCACCGGCACGAATTGGAACGTGGTCGGCGGGGTGTCGGGGAACATCACCGCCTCGGATAACGTGTTCGGGGATCCCGCGATTGGCTCAGCAAAGGAGCTGCGAGTCCTGCGGGGGTAACACTTCCCGAATCGAGCGGCATTCATGGAGCTGCGGATGGGGCCCTGGAGGACAGGGCTCCACCGCTGACGGCCGGTCCAGGGCTACTTGAAGCTGTTCAATGCCTCCTGCTCGTTGTCGAAGACCTCGAAGACGGTGATGAGCTTGGTGATGATCAGCAGGTCCTCGATCTTCCGAGAGGGGCTCAGCAGCTTGAGCTTGCCGCCCTCACGGTTCGTGGTCGTATAGGAGCTGATCAGCTCACCCAGTCCGCTGCTGTCCAGATAGGTCACATCGGTGAGTTTGATCAGCAGGTTCTTCTTTCCGCCTTCCAGCGCGTTGCGAACGGTGCCACGGAGGACGGGCGCCCCGTCTGCAATGGTGATCTTCCCGGCGAGGTCGAGGATGGTCACGCCGCCGGACTGCCGCTCATTGATTTTCAACTCAGACATGGGTCTTTCTCCTGTGGTGTGGTGGGTGCTGCGGGCTGCTGCTTTGACAGTCGAACGACACTGCCTCCCTCGGGAGCGAGCGAGAACTCGACCGTGTCCATGAGCGCGCGCATGAGCAGCACGCCCCGGCCCGAGAGTTTGAGACGGTGTGCCGGGTCGAGCGCGTCCGGAAGCGCGGAGACATCGAAGCCGGTTCCCTCGTCTCGGACGGAGATGGTCACCCGGTCCGCCAGCGAGACGAGCATTACTTCCACATGTCGGCTTTCGATGCTCTGATTCCCGTGTTGGATGGCATTGGCCACGGCCTCCGCCACGGCCAGCTCCACGTGCTCAGCGACTGCATCCGGGAAGCCCGATTCCCGCAAGAAGGCTCGCGTGGCCGTGGTGACGTCACCGATGAAGGTGAGGCGGCTTTCTCCAGACAGCTTCAGAAACATGTGTATCCAGGGCCGTGGACGCGCGGTCGTGAGAAAGCCAACCGACCGCCTCATTGGGAGTATCCATGAATGTCTTCTTTCGCAAATAAATTCGCTTTATCGGATTTCAGGAGTTGGCTGGAGAGAATGACTCAGTGTCCACCGTCCTGGTGTGCAGCGACCCGTGGGGTCCACGCGGACACGCGCACTCCGGCGACGCTGTGAGACGTTGGGCGATGGGTACCCCACGCGCCGCGCCGGCCACCGCATCCTCTTCTCCGTACCCACCTTCGGAGGAACGCCCATGCGTGCCGAGCTCCTGCTCACCCTCATCCTTCCGCTGTCTCTCGCCCGGGCCCAGGGCCAACCCCGCACCGTGCCCGCCGTCGTGCCGCCGCCGTTCGCCCAGGTCATCGAGCGCGAAGTGCCGGCCCTCATGAAAGAAGCCCATATCCAAGGCGCGGCCGTGGGGCTGATTGTCGGAGGCAAGCTGGTCTACGCGAAGGGCTTCGGCTTCGCGGACCACGCGGGCAAGGTGCCAGTGACGTCCGACACGGTGTTCGCCGCTGCCTCGTTGGCCAAGCCCATCGCCAGTTGGGTGGCGATGCGTCTGGCCGAGCAGGGGAGCGTGCGGTTGGATGAGTCGGTGGCCGATGTGGTGTCTCCATGGCCGCTGGCGAAGAGCCACTTCGACCATCGCCTGCTCACGATTCGCCGCCTGCTGTCGCACACCGCGGGGACGACCTTGGGCGGGTATCAAGGCTGGCTCGACTTCAAGGAGCTGCCGAGCCTGGAGGAGTCGCTGGCCGGGAAGACCAATGGACGCGGCGCGGTGGAGCTGTTCGCGCCGGTCGGCGTGAAATTCCAATACTCCGGCGGCGGCTACACCCTGATGCAGCTGGCCATCGAGCGGAGCACGCGGCGCAAGTATTCGGACCTGGCGCGTGAGCTGGTGTTCCGGCCGCTGGGCATGAAACACAGCAGCGTCGCCATGACGCCGGAGGTGCTGGCCGGCGCGGCGCAGGGACACGACGACGAGGGAAGGCCGGTGCCGATGCGTTACTACGTCGAGCAAGCGCCTTCGACGCTGACCACCACCGTCCGCGACTTCGCCCGCTGGATGATTGCTGGCATGGCGAACACCGCTGGCGCGCATCCACTGACGCCGGCGCAACTGGCCCAGCTGTACACGCCCGCGGAGCTGAGCACGCCGCGCGCGCCCGGTGATGGGGTCTACGGCCTGGGTCACTTCATCGAACGCCTCGGCGACGGCAGCACCGCCGTCGGTCACGATGGACGCAACCAGGCGGGCTTCCGCGCCAACTTCTTGATGCGTCCGCAATCCGGCGACGGCATCGTCTTCTTCAGCAACTCCCGCAGCGGTCTGGCTTTGGACCGCATCGTCTGCCTGTGGGGCGCCGACGTGGCCAAGGTCGATGCGGCGACGACGTGCAAGAAGTAGCGGAGCGTTCTACCGGGTGCCCGAGTCCCTCCGGAAGTCGCCTGTCAATAGCGCATGCCTTCGGTTGTCTCGCGGCTGTCTTCCGATGCCCGGATGTCCCGCGCCTTGCTTCAGGGGAAGCGAGGTCTGGCGAACGCTGACAACCGTCCTGCCCGGAGGCCGTGTCAGAAGCGTCCGCCGAGTCCCACGACGGCGCGGTCGTTGACGATGCCGACGGACGGCGTGAGCGTCAGGGGAAGGGAGAAGCCTCCACGTCGGTGCGCCTCGCGTCCCTGGAGTCTCTTCGGTGCACCGGCGCGCGGCGGTTCCTCCGTGGGGCAGTCCACCTCGCTCCCGGTACACGTGTCGAGTCCCGAGGGGTCGAAGATGGCGATCCCGAGCAGGGCCAACCCGGTGGCCAGGCCGATGGCCCCGCCGACGGCGACCGGGATTCTGCAGTCCGTCGCTTGCCCGTCCAGGAGGAACGGCACGCAGAAGAGGGCCCCGAAGAGCGCGCCGCCGCCCGTGGCCAGGATTGGCACCAGCAGGAGGATGAGGGGGAAGTCTCCCTGGGCGTCACCGGTGCTGACCTCCTGCGCTCGCAGCCGGTTGTGCTCCACGCGCCCTGGCGGCTGGGGCGCACGTGCCTCCAACAGGCTCAAGGACCGGCGGCCTCCAGAGAAGTCGAAGGCGCGGGGCTGCGCGCGGACCAGGCCAGGGACCAACAGCACCAGCCACAGTCCGACGAGAACGACGGGGTGTCTTTTCATGGGGAGTCTACCGTGAGGTGGCTCCGGCCGGCCACGGCCACTCGAGGGGTGGCGAGTGCGGCCCCTTGACGTGGGGCGCGCCGGTTTATTCACGCGAGGCCGTGGTGCGGTGCGGTGGGCGCATGGCTCGGCCGGATTTCGGGGAGGCACGGGTGCCGGTGCTCTTCCTTCTTCTGCGGCAGGCCTCCATGGTTCAAGCTGAAGAAACTCATGACGGAGCAGGCCACCTGGCTCGACGACCCATCGCGGGGGAGCGGACCTGGCGCCTGAACGAGGACAGACCGTGGAAATCCGACACCTCTCCGCACCCGCCTGGTCGGCGTTCAAATCCTGGCTGCTCAAGCTGCCCGGCGTGCCCGTCTCCCGCCTCCGGCTCCTGACGGGTGGCTGTCCGGCGGAGGAGCTGCCCGCGCTCGCGAAGGAGCTCAAGCGCGTGCGGGCCGACTTCAAGAAGCGCCCCAACGAAGTCTCGGCCCCCGCGGACGAGGGACTCCGGAAGGACTACGCGGCGCTCGGCGTGCCCTGGTCCGCGTGGAGCGAGGTGGCAAGCGAGGTCCAGCGCGACCTGAAGCGCAAACGGTACGCGCGCTGGACGGGGGTGGATGCGCTCGAGTTCCCCGACGGGCCATCCGCCCAGGACCTCGTGACGGTCCTGTTGTTCGGAGGCGTGGAGCAGGTACGCCCCCATCTGCTGCGCCGCGCGTCGCTCGCCGCGGGCTCGCTCGAGGCGCTGTGGTGCCGGTGGCTCGCGGGTCAGCCGCTCGAACCCGAGACGCTGCGCTCGTTCGCGGGTGAGCCGGAGCGACTGGCCGAACCCCTCTACACTCCAGGCCGCGAGGAGGTGCTGCCGCTGTACTTCGTCGAGCCGGACACCGCCCGCGCCGAGCGTGCGCTGGAGGTCGCCTCGGCCCAGCCAGGCGCGTCCCGGTCGCAACCGCTGATGGACTTCCTGCGCTCCCTGCTGGGCCTGTGGCGTCAGGAGACTTCGGTGGAGGAGGTGAAGGAGCGCTTCGATGCGAGCATGGCGAGAGTCTCGCCCTCCGAAGTCGTGCAGTTGATCGCGCCCGCCTATCTGTATGGCCGATACATCGAGGCACTCCCCGCGCACGTGCTGCTGGAGCGGGTGGGCTCGCGGCTGGAGCGCATCGCCGTGCCTGCCAGGGTCTCCGATGTCCAGCCCGTGATGGAGGCCCTCGCCGCGCTCGAGGAGTTGACGGCGATGGGCCTGGGCCTGCGCGTGGAGCAGGGGCCCGGGAAGGTCCTCCTCTCCGCACAGGAGCCGGAGGCTGGGGCAGGGGACGAGTTCCTGTAGCCCCGCCGGAGGACCGGGAATCGCCGCGCGTCTGTCTCGCCGTGCCGCGGCTACGTCGTGCCGGGCTTTTCGCCGAGCCGCTTCGCACGCTCCTCGGCCTCTCCTGGCACGTCGAACTCCGTCGGGTCGAACAGCGGCCGGAGCTCGACCTCCACCTCCTCGCCGTCTTGCACGAGGAGGCTGAAGGGCGCGCGCCTGGCCCACTCGATGGCCTCGGCGAGCGTCTTGACCTCGAGCAGGCTGTAGCCGGCGATCAGCTCCTTGGCTTCGGCGAACGGGCCATCGATGACCTTGCACTGGCTCTTGCTGTACCGCACACGCGCGCCATGGCTCATCGGCGTGAGGCCGGCGAGGTCCAGCAGCACACCGGCCTTCCGCAACTCCTCGTTGAAGTCGTGCATCGCGACCAGCGCCTCGTCGGTCGGCTTCTGGCCTGCTTCCGATTGCTGGTTCGCCTTCACCATCAGCATGACTTTCATCGCGTGTCTCCTGGTGACTCGGTGGGTTTCTCCGAGGCGACGAACCGTGCGCCGCGAGATCGACATCCGCGATGCGGATTCTTGCCGCGAGCGAGGGAGGACGTAACGCTCGGATTTTACTCGGACGTCAAGCTTGCCAGCCTGGCTTGAGCCTCCGAGCGCTGAAGGTCACCGGACCTCCGCGCGGGCAAATCGGAGTCTTCGCGCGATGACGCATCCATGACGGACGGAAGGAACCGCCATGGAACACGGAAGGGCGGCGTCCTTCATCGTGATGCGCCCATGTCCTCTTCCCGCTCCCGTTTGTTCCCGACGTTCGTCGTCACCGCCGCCGGCCTGCTCCTCGGCGCGTGCAGCCACTCCACCGCCGCGCAGTCCCTCTCCGTCCGCGAGCTGAACATCGTTGACGAGCACGGCCAGGCGCGCATCCGCATCGGCGCGCCCCTGCCCGACCCGAAGGGTCTCAAGCGCGCCGTCACGGTCTACGGCCTCCAGTTCATGGACCCGTCTGGTCATGAGATTGGAGGACTTGCGATGATCGACTCCCTCGGCATTCGCGGGCTGTGCTTCGACAGCGAGGAGGGCTACGAGGCGATGTGCGTCAGCCTCATCCAGGGCCAGCCCAACATCACCTTCCGGCACGACTGGAAGGAGCGCATCACCCTGGGCGTGGTGGACGGCATCGCGGGCATCGTCCTCCATGATGCTCAGGGGCAGCCGCGCTTGAAGCTGGAGGTCGACAAGGATGGCGCGACGCGAATGGTCGGCGCCGCTTCCACCCCCCGGTCCGCAGCGCCAATCCCGGCACCTCATTGAGGCGGCGGCCCTCGTGTACAGGCACATGCGGTTGTCCTGGTGTAAGAGTTCTCCGTGCCCCGTCGTGACGGACTCGTGGACTCGTGAGACTTCCAGCCATCCCCGCCCCGCTTCTGGCCTTGTTGCTCCTCGTCCCGGTGCACTCGCGGGCTGATCCGGCGAAGACCCGGCGGGCCGCCACCGCGCCAGGGCCCGCCGCGCGGCGAGCCGAGCCCACCGTGGCGCTCGACCGTGCGCTCGAGCGGCGCATGGACGCCATCCTCGCCGAGGAGATGCAACGGCAGGAACTGCCGGGTGCCGTTGTCGCGGTCGTGCGGGGTGGGATGGTCGTCGCGAAGAAGGGGTACGGCGAGAAGCGCCGGGGCGGTGGTGAGCGGCCGGACTCCGCCACCGTCTTCCACATCGGCTCGCTCTCCAAGGCGCTGGCCGCGGTGGGCGTGCTGACACTCGTGCAGCGCGGCCAACTCGGCCTGGATGTGCCGGCCGCGCGCTACCTGCCCGAGCTTCCCCCGGCCTGGCGCGCCATCACCGTGCGTCAGTTCCTGGCGCACTCGAGCGGCATCGGGGACAAGGTCGGCCAACCCGCGACCTGGCAGGAGGCGCTCGCGGGCTACGCCGGGGTGCCGCTCACCTTTGCCCCGGGCACGCGCACGGACTACACCAACTTCAACTACGCGGTGGTCGGCAGGCTGGTGGAGTCGGCCAGCGGCCGGCCCTTCGTCACCTTCATGCGCGAGGACGTCTGGGGCCCCGTGGGCATGGTGGACACGGGCTACCCGGCCACCTCGCGCAACCTCGCTACCGGCCACGAGTGGAAGAAGGGAGCCTGGCGGGAGATGCTCCCCGAGCCCCAAGGACTCTACGGTGTGCCCTCCGGGTTCCTCTCCACGACGCTGGACGACCTGGTGCGGCTGCATGCCGCGCTGGAGCGCAACGTCGCGCTGGACGCGCGCATCGTGGCGCGGCTGGCGGAGGCGGCCTTCGGGCTCGAGCTGCGCGCGCTTGGTGAAGAGGGCTGAGGTTGGGGAAGTGCCTTCAGCCCGCCTGACCTGAGGTGTCATTTGCAAGTCGTAGAACCGTCGAGGTCCTCGGCGACGAGGACACGAGAGGTGTCGCGACTCTCGCAGCTATCGAGACCTTCTACTTCCACTTCAGCGACGAAATGGAGCGCTCCTCGATTGCAGGGCTGGTGCCGCTCACATGGATAGTCCATTCCAGCTGAAAGTTGCCATTTGCCTTGCAATGGGGCTGGCATCAATGGGCGTTCATTGACTTTGCCTGGAGGTTTTGATTATGCATTGAAAGTATTTCGGTTTCCGAAAATGAGGATCGGGTCATGGGCCAAGCGGGAATGGCAGTCCGTGCAGGTGTCTTGCTGTCTGCAATCACATGGGGTGGATGCGGCGAGGGCACTGGGCCGCAGCCCGAGCAGGCGGTGGAGGACTTCGGCGTCTCTTCTCAGGCAATCGTCTACGGTGGGCATGACTATCTCTTCGTGACGACTCCCAAGACCTGGCAGGAAGCCAACTCAATCTGCAAGGTCAGCGGCTATGAGCTCGTGACGCTCAACGACGTCGGCGAAGAGGGCTTTCTGCAGACTCACGAGAGCCGCCTGGGTCTGTACAACTGGTGGATTGGGCTCAACGACTTGGGGCAAGAGGGTTTCTTTGTCTGGTCCGGAGGGGCCTCCAATTACTGGAATTTTGCTTCGGGTGAGCCCAACAACGACGGTGGGGAGCACTGCGTCGCGGATCGCTATCAATGGCTGCCATCGATTACTTCCGAGCAGTGGAATGACTGGCCTTGCGGCAGGACCTTCCCGTTCATCTGCGAAAAGGCCCAGGTGCCCGAGGCCAGCAATGGTCGCTTCGAATACTCGGCGTCGAGCACCTCCAATGGGACGGTCAATACCAGCAACTACTCAATCTATCTGAGGGCTGGGCAATTGTTCGTGGTCGGAACATGTGGCGTTGCCGGCGCATCCAACGTGGGTGATACCTATTTGCGAATCAACGGCCCAAATGGACAAGAGGTCGCGAGCAACGACGACATCAGCGGGGCATGCGGAACGGCATCGAACATCTCGATAGTTGTTCCGACGTCGGGAAACTATGTCATCAAGGCGGGTTGCTATTCGAGCAGTAGTTGCGGCGGTGTCGTGGCGTATTCCTACTCAAACTAGCAGGCTGTTGAAGAAGCCCGGTTTGTAGGCCTGTGGCTGGGTTTCTCATGCCCTCCGCTCCCAACCTTGTCATCGGAGGAGGCCGGAGGGCGAGGGTCGCCTATGTGTCGAGCGGCGCCCGCAATGCTTCATTCGGTGTGGGCGTCCGCCGATACGCGCCGGGTCCCACGCCCCAGCGACGCTTGAAGGCCTTGCTGAAGGCGGGCGCGCTCGTGTAGCCAGCGCGTTCGGCGATGGCCTCCAGGCTGTCGTCGGACTCATGCAGCCACCGCGCGGAGCGGGACATCCGCCAGTTCGACAGGTAGTTCAGGGGCGTCTCCCCCACCAGCGAGTGGAAGCGCGCGGCGAACCCGGAGCGCGACAGGCCCACGGCCGAGGCCAGCCGCTCCACCGTCCAGGGCGTGCCGGGCTGTTCGTGCATCAGGGCCAGTGCGTTCCCGATGGCCGGGTCCGCCAGCGCCTTCCACCCCGCCTCCCCAGACCGCGCGAGCAGCGCCTGGGCCCGCAGCGCCTGCACCAGCAGCACGTCCGCCAGACGGCCGACCACCAGGGCGCTTCCCGGTCCAGGCGCGGCGGTCTCCGCGGAGAGCAACTGCACGGTGGCGGCGAGCAACGGCGTCCTGCCGGACTCCTGCGTGGACAGGTGGATGATGGGCGGGAATGCCCGCAGCAGCGGGTGCGTGGGGTCCACACCGAACTGGAAGCAGCCGGTGATCAACGTGGTGGTCGCGCCCGGACCTCCCTGCCGGACGGCCGTGCCCGACGAAGCCCGGAGCTGCTGGTGGGTGATGAAGTCCCGAGGAACCTTCCGGGAGCCGTCATCCAGCACGTGAGCGGTGGCGCGAGGCAGGAGCACCACGTCACCCGCGGACACGAACACTGGCTTCGCCACTCCTTCCACCTGGAGGCGCAGTCCTCCCCGCGCCACCACGTAGAAGGATGCATTGACCTTGCGGGGCAGGCGCATCGCCCACGGCGCACCCATTTCGAAGCGACCGAAGAGCAGCGTCTTGAACCGCAGCGTCTCCAGTACATCGGAAACCACGTCGGTCTTTTCGTCTGGCATCGCTGGACGCTCTGACAGTTCTTTTGGACGCAGTGACATTGAGCGTCCATAACGGCATGCACATTCTAGGTCCACCCCTTGATGGAGATTCCCATGGACCTCGCCGTTTCAACCTCGGACCTGCCCCGCCTCATGGACGCGCACCTCGCGCTCATCGGCATGGACGTCGAACGCTGGCTGGGCCTGTTCGCCGCGGACGCCGTCGTTGAGTTCCCCTACGCGCCCTCGCTCGGCATGCCTTCCCGACTGGAGGGCATCAACGCCATCCGGGCCTACTTCGAGCCCATCACCCAGCGCTTCCAGGGGCTCACCTTCACGGACGTCCAGCGCTACCCGACCACCGACCCGAACGTCGGATGGATGGAGGTCCACGGCTCGGCGACGTTGCTGCCGTCACACTTCCACTACGAGCAGGACTACGTGATGCGCCTGCACATCCGCGAGGGGCGCATCGTCCGCTACCGCGAGTACTGGAATCCCCTGGCCGCGCCGGCGGGAACCTTCGGCAAGGAGCAGGCATGAAGCCGCGCATCCTCGTCACCGGCGCCTCTGGCAACACGGGACGTCCCATCGCGGAAGCACTGGCCTCGGAGGGGTTCCGGGTGCGGACCGCCACGCGGAGCACGACACCTCCGTTTCCCTCCACCGACCATGTCCGCTTCGACTGGACGGATTCCACCTCCCACGACGCCGCGGTGGACGGCGTGGACCGGATGTACCTGCTGGTGACCGCGATGGTGGACCCATCCCTCTTCATGATTCCGTTCATCGAACGGGCGTTGGCCAGGGGCGTGCGGCGCGTCGTCCTGCTCGGCGCCTCCGCCATCGCGGAGGGAAGCCCGGGACTGGGACAGGTGCACCGCTTCCTGCGCGAGCACGCACCAGAGTGGAGCGTGCTGCAGCCGTCGTGGTTCATGCAGAACTTCTCCAACCCCCAGAACCAGCACGGGGCCAGCGTCCGGCGCGACGGCATGCTGATGACCTCCACGGACAAGGGGCGCGTCGGGTTCGTGGACGCGGCGGACATCGCGGCGGTCGGCGTCCGCGCGCTCGCGGATGAGCCCTCCCATGACACCGCGCACGTCATCACCGGCCCCCAGGCACTGAGCTACGACGACATCGCGGCGGAGATGTCCCGGGTGTCGGGTCGCCCCATCCGGCATGTGCATGCGGGCCCGGAGGAGGTACGCCGGCACATCCAGGAGGGGACGGGCATGCCGGAGGCCTACGCGAACCTGCTCGTGGGCCTGGACATGACCATCCGGGAGGGGGCCGAGGACCGCGTGACGGACACCGTGCTGCGCGTCACCGGGCGGGCTCCGCGCACATTCGAAGCCTTCGCCCAGGCCCACGCCGACGTCTGGCGGTGACACGACAGGCTGTCGGGTGGAGTCCGCTCCGGCGAGCGAAACGTGTCACGTCGAACGGGGCGGCCCGAACCATCGGGTCAGGGCCTCACGCAGACCCTGGTCCGTGCCCTCGCCGACCCACGCGACGTGTCCGTCCGGTCGAATCAGCACCGCGACGGGCGCGGTGACCGCGCCGAACACCGGGAGCTCCCACGCCCCCGTGTAGCGAGCAACAACCCGTCGCACCCGGTCCGCCCAGGGAGAGATGTCGAGCGTGCCGGGCTCGCCCAGGTCGAGCAGCACCGGCCGCGCGTCGTGCAGCAGGTGGAACACGCGCCGGGGGCCGTCGTCGGTGACCAGGTCGAGGTCCGGCACGCGGCGCCCGAGCAGCGGGTGTCCGTTGCCCAGGTCGTAGTGGATGTCCAGCCCCGACAACATCGCCGCGTATTGCTTGCGGGGCCCGTCCATCTGGAGCAACTCCGCCAGCGTCTCGCGCACGGCGTCCATCCGCGCGTCGCCGCGGCTCAGCGCGGTCTGCGCCATGGTCTTCCGCAGCGCACGGGCCGCGACGGGATGCCGCTCGGCCTGGTAGGTGTCGAGCAGGGTCTCCGGCGAGACGCCGCGCACGACCTGGGCCAGCTTCCATCCCAGATTCACCGCGTCCTGCACGCCGAGGTTGAGCCCCTGGCCGCCCATCGGCGAGTGCACGTGGGCCGCGTCGCCGGCCAGGAGCACCCGCCGGTCGCGGTAGGACGCCGCCTGCCGCGTCATGTCGGTGAACCTGGAGAGGGACGTGGCGCCGCGCAGGCCGTAGTCCGACCCGTAGAGCGCGACGAGCCCCTCTCGCAGCGTCTCCAGGGTCGGCGCGTCGCCCGTGACGACGCGCTCCTCTCTCAGCACGACGCCCACGCGTCCGTGCTCCAGCGGGCCCATGGCGTAGGTGCCCTTCTCGTCCCGGCGGATGCCGAACGCGGGTGCTTCGGCCATCTCCACCTCGCCGATGAGGTAGCTGATGGACGCGTCCCACCCCGGGAACTCGATGCCCGCCGCCTTGCGGACGAGGCTGCGCCCCCCGTCGCACCCGACGAGGTACTTCGCCCGCAGCGCACGGTCGTCGGACAGTCCGACATCGACGCCGGTGTCGTCCTGCGCGAAGCCCGTCACCTCGTTCCCACGGTAGAGGGTCACCGCCAGCTCGCCCACCCACTCAGCGAGGATGCGCTCGAAGCGCTCCTGCACGAGCGCGAGCCCATGGTTGTGACGCGTCGGGAAGTCGCTGAGGTCCAGGGGCGCCTGCCCGAACGCGACGTTCTGGACCGCTTTCCCTTGAGAGACGAAGCGCTCGACGACCCCGCGCTGATCAAGCACCTCCAGGCTGCGCGCGTGCAGTCCGCGAGAGCGCGAGCCGACGACCTCCTGGCCGGCGCGCCGCTCGACGATGGCTACGTCCACCTTCGCCAACGCCAGCTCCGCCGCCAGCATCAGCCCGGTCGGGCCCCCTCCAGCAATCACCACCTCGTGCTGTGTCACCACGTTCGGATGCATCTCTTCGCCCTCCTGCTTCTGGAGTGAAACGGGTGAGGGTGGAGCATGACCGGGGGGGCTTGCGGCAATACCCGGGGTCTGGCATTTGCTGGCAGTGGAGAGAAGGGGAGGGCTGCCGTGGCGCCTCGCTCTCTCGCACTGACGCACCGCATGAAGTGGCCCCGTTGCCAGGCGCCCCCTTGTCGTGGGCCATGGGCCGAGCTTGTTCGCGGGGCTCTCGAAGCGTGTCGACTTGAAGCGGGTGAGCCGGCTGGAGTTCGGCTCGGGGGCGGTGGCGATGCGGTACGAGCCGAGAAGGTAGCACCAGGTCAGGAGCGAGCCGCGAACCACCTCGACGCGACTCGAATGACTTCATCGGGATGCGGAGTCGTATCACTCGCCCACGCGACGAAGCCGTCAGGGCGCACGAGCAGCGCGGACAGACCGCGGCGCTCCTTGGCGTCGTGAGCCACGTATCGAACGCGGTCAGCACAGGCAAGACGTGGCTCTACGCGAAGCGGGGCTCCGCGCCCACGTCCACCAGCTACGACTGCTCGGGCTATTGCGACATCGAGCGTCCGGAGGGAGGCACCTGGTACATCCGGTTGGAGGGGCGCTCGCCGTACACGGACACCACCCTGACCGCGGACTACACCGCGCCCGAGACGCCGCCGCACATGGGCCATGGCGCCACGGTCAACAACTGGCCGCCTCGTCTGCCGACGTCCACCGCCTATGATTGCGCGTCCGTGAAGCCGGGCCGTGTCCGGCAGGAATGCAGCATCCCCTCACCCCAGGCCGGGGACTGGTACGCGGCGGTGCGGGACCAGGCGGGCGCGTCGGTGCCCATCCTGCGCGCCTCCTACGCGATGACGCCGGGTGAGCAGCTTCCCGCGCTGACGTCCCACGTCTCCCTCTCGGGACAGAAGGGGCCGCGGTACTCGCAGAAGCAGTGGAAGCTGGAGGTGCCTCCCGGTCAGAGCACGCTGTGGTTCGCCACCGAGCACGGGACGGGGAGTGTGAATCTGAAGGTGAAGCGCGGCGGCCGTGCCGTGGACGGCGCCACGCTGGACTGCGCGACGACGGGCACTGGCAACCTGAAGCAGTGCACGTTCGCCAACCCGCAGCCGGGGACGTACTTCGTCAGCCTCACCCTGGCCGCCAACAGCTACAACCTGTGGGTGCTGCCCAGCTTCCGGTAGCGACCCCACCTCCCGGGCTTCCGTGAGCGCTGTCTCACGGAAGTCTCGGGGAGGCTCTTCGAGGGGACGTAACGGGTGCTCATGGGCTCCTGGCGTCCTCCTCGACGGAGCTGCTCCGCACTGCCCTCGAGCATGGGCGGCCGAGCGCTACAGCGAGGACGCGCCGGCTCCACCGAGGTCCTCGGGCGTGAGTTTCAGCGCCTCGCTGATCGCCAGGACGTCCTGGTACTCGCGCCAGTGCTGAATCCGTCCGTCGCGGACCCGCAGCACGCCGATGAGGGTCGCCGAGGCGCGCTGGCCGCTGGTGGTGACCGTCCCAGCCAGCTCGTATTCGACGACGAGGACCTCGGGGTCGCCGGTCTGATGCGTCGCCAGTTCGCGGAACTGCTCGAAACGCACGGGCAGGACCGCGCTTCTGGCTCGGTAGAACGCCAGCCATGCCTCGCGGCCCTCATGGCGTCGCATGCCCGGAGGGGAGAACGGGGTCTCGACCACGACATCCTCGGCCAGCAGCTCCGCTGGGAGGAGCGTCGCGCCTTCCCCAAGGAGGGCTTCCTGCATGCAGCGGTAGATGGTGAGAGGACTCGCGGCTCCCGTCGCCGACTGTGACATGGTCGTGCCTCCTGGGGTAAAATGAGTGTGACTCAGGATTTATAGTGAGTCTGACTCACTTTCGCAAGGAAGGGACGGCTGATGGCGCGAGAGGGTGGGCCGCCCGCGGGCGGTGGTGCGGGTGAAAAACCTGTTCGTGCGGATGCCCGCCGCAATCGCGCGCGCATCCTGGATGCGGCCGAGGCCGTGTTCGCGGAGCAGGGCGCGTCTGCTTCGACGGAGGCCGTGGCCGCGCAGGCCGGCGTCGCGATTGGGACCGTGTTCCGGCACTTCCCGACCAAACCCGAGCTGCTCCAAGCCGTGGTGATGCACCTGCTGGACCGACTCATCACGGAGGTCGATGAGATGGTCGGCAATCAGGACGCGGTCACCGCCCTGTTCGAGTTCTGCTCCCGCGTCATGGAGGTCAGCGCCCGAAACAGGGCGGTGTTCGCCCGACTCGCCGAAACCGGGGTCCAGGTCCGCGTCGGCGATGCGCTGGCCCGCCTCCGGCCCGGCATCGATTTGCTGCTCGAACGCGCCCAGAGAGCGGGCACCGTCCGCGACGACCTGCGCCCCGCCGAGTTGATTGCCCTGCTCGCGGCCCTCTGCCAGGAAGCGCTCACGGATGAGTGGAGCAAACCATTCCGCCAGCGCGCGCTCACCCTTCTCTTCGACGGCATGCGGCGGACCGCGAAACGTTGACCGCAATCCCTCGCCGGACAGAGGCCCTGACAGCCCCGGGGCCGGAGCCAGCGAGGCGTCCGGCCATGGGCAGATGTCGTGGGGCGAGAACTCAGAGTCCTTCCCACCACCAGGCATGGGCGGGGCTGCCTGCGAGCACCTCTTCCGAAGGCCGCCAATCGTAGGCGAGCTCGGTGGAGAGCGCCCGGGTCCGGCGCACGAGGTCGCGGACACGCACGGCTTGAGGGGTGGCCTGAAGCTCCTCGAGGCTGAAGCGGCCTGATGCGACGAAGTCCTCCGTGGCGAAGAGGTCCGTGCCCGTGAAGGGGTTCCTCGCGATGAGCTCTCCCTTGCGAATCTGGCGGGTGAACATGTCTCCGAACAAGGTCGACGGCCCCAGGTTGAACCACATCGCTATCAACTCGGTATCGCCCGCTGCTTCAGCGCCCAGCATGACCTCCTCCACGACATTGATGAGGGAGAGCGCCACGAGCGGTTCGGCATCCGGACCCGTCAGCTTCCCGGCATCCACCATGCGGCGCCACAGCGAGCTGCCGGCGTCACAGTAGAGGTGGGGCGGCTCGATGTACCCCGCAACCGGGCTGCGTTCGCCCTCTGCTTCGTCTGTCTCGTCCGAGGGATTGTCGTGGAGGTACGTGAACCGCTTGATGCCCTTGAAGAACCCGCTGCGCGTCGCATGGTCGGGGTGGTCGGCCACGTCGAACTGGTACGTGAAGCGGCGAGCAAGAAGGATGTCCATCACCCGGAAGTGGGTGAACGAGCAGTCGCACTCCCCCTGGAACTTGAAGAGCCGAGCGAATTGACTGCGCGGGGCCATGTCGC
Organism: Myxococcus eversor; assembly: GCF_010894455.1. Taxonomy (GTDB): domain Bacteria; phylum Myxococcota; class Myxococcia; order Myxococcales; family Myxococcaceae; genus Myxococcus; species Myxococcus eversor. The sequence goes on from NZ_JAAIXY010000010.1 coordinate 146,024, forward strand.
CGGGTGGCGCCCGCCGGTCGAGTACCCGCACCGCCGCTTCCACCATGTCCTCGATTTCATGCATCGACATCCAGGCAGCGTAACCCAGGGGCATCGTGGAGCGGCATGACGAGGACGCTCGAACAGAGACGAGCCTGTCGACGGGGCGCGTGGGTGCAGGGCCGCGAAGAGGCGCCGCGGCCTCGCGGGTCATGGAAGTGCCAGCGCGGGGCGTCACCAGTCATGGCCGCCCCGCGCCGTGCTTCATCACCCAATCGAGCACCCGGCGTGCCCGCGTGGAGAGCTGCCTCCGTGAGGGATACACCGCGAACAGCTCTCGCGGTTCCAGGGTGCGCCCCTTCACGGTGAGCGGCACGAGCGCCTTGCCACGCGGGTCGACCATCTCCCTGGGCGCGCTGACCACGCCCAGGCCCTCCTGGGCGGCCGCCATCGCCACCCGCGGGTCGTTCACCGTGACGCGAACATCCGTTGGACGGACCTCCTCCACTCCGCCGTCACGGCGGCGCAGGCGCCACACGCCGCGAGGCAACGTCATCACCGCCGGCACCTTCTCGAGCGCCTCCCGGGTCAGTTGAGTCTGTCCCTTCAAGGTGTCTTGCACGAAGCGCGGGGAGGCCGCGAACACCGACTCGATGCTCCACAGCCTCCGCGCCACCAGCTCGGCGTCCCGGATGGGACCCACCCGGAAGGCGAGGTCGAACCCCTCTTCCACCAGGTCCACCACGGAGTTGGTGAGCGTCAGCTCCACATCCACTCGCGGATGCCGGGCCGCGAAGGAGAACAGCAAGGGGGCGATACGCTGGGCTCCAGACGTCACGGGCGCCGTCACCCGCAGCCTGCCGGCGGGTTCTTCCTCCCGGTCCACGGACTGGTCGAGCACCTCCCCAAGCTGGTCCAGGAGCGGACCTGCTCGCTCCAGCAGCCGAGTCCCTTCCTGCGTCAATCCCACGCGCCGCGAGGTGCGTTGGAGGAGCCGGGTCCCCAGCGTCTCCTCCAGGAGTGCAATCCTGCGGCTGACCGTGCTGGTGGGAATTCCCAGTCGCTTCGCGGCCTCCACGAAGCTCAGCTGCCGAGCCACGGCCACGAAGAGGCTCAGGTTCTCGCTGACCATCATTCCATTCATGGGATGGAGCCTTTCATATCGTCCCGTGGTTGCAACCCGGGCCACGCGGTAGTCATGGGCCATGACCCTTGAACAACAACATGTCGTGGTGGTGGGAGGCTCCTCTGGCATCGGCTTCGGAGTGGCCAAGGCAGCGCTGGAGCAAGGCGCCTCCGTGACGCTCGTGAGCCGTTCCCCCGAGAAGCTGGCTCGAGCCGCTGCCCTGCTCGACAACCCGGGCCGCGTTCGGACCTGGTCGGCGGATGTCACACGAGAGGACGCGGTGCGCCAGCTCTTCGAGTCGCTTCCGCCCGTGAACCACGTGGTCGTCACGGCGGTGGAGGCTCGCTACCTCGGCATCCGTGAGATGGATTTCGCCGCCGCGCGCCGCATCTTCGACTCCAAGCTCATGGCGGCGTTCCATGTCGCCAGGCATGCCCGGCTCCAGCCCGGCGGCTCACTCGTCTTCACCACGGGGATAGCCTCGGTGCGCCCCATGCCAAACGGTTCTGTCATCGCGGCGGTGAACGGCGCCATCGAGTCCGCGGTGCGCGCCTGGGCCTTGGAGCTCGCGCCAGTGCGGGTGAATGCCCTGTCGCCGGGTTGGATTGACACCCCCGTCTGGGATGCCATCGCGGGTGACGGCAAGGGCCAGGTCTTCGAGCAGCACGCGCGCCGGCTCCCCGTGGGGCGCATGGGCACGACCACCGACCTGGGCCACGCCGCGCTGTTCCTCATGAGCAATGGGTTCACCACTGGCGAGGTGCTGCGCGTGGATGGTGGCCATCCCCTGGTCTGAGCACGGGACTACGGCCGCGTGACGTGCACGAGGCTCGTCATCGCGTCCACGTACAGCGTCGTGTCGTCGGCGTACAGCGGCAGCAGCGGGGTGACGGACACCTGGTTCAGCTTCGTCTTGCGGAGCTGCTGCGTGGCGGGGTCCTTGAACACGGCGAACGGGACATCCTGGATGACGTAGGGCTCACCATCCACGTGGCCGATGAGCATCAACACATGACCGGGAACGACGATGAGGTCACCCACCTGCGCCTCGGCCAGCGCGCGCAGCCGCTCGGCGTGCGAGTCTTTCGCCGTGAAGAGGCGGTGGTTCAGCGCCGCGCTCCTGCCTTGCATCCCGGAGTTGGGCGGGAGGATCAGCCCCAGGGCGCGGTACACCTCGCTGGTCAGGCCGCTGCAGTCGCGCGCATTGAACTGGTGCCCCCAGCCGTAGCGCTCGCCGAGGAACTTGAACGCCTGGCGGAGGATGTTGGCGCGTGTCATCGGCAGATATCCCGGCGCGGTGTCGGCGGTGCGGCGCAACAGCGCGCTCTGGAAGGCCAGGGTGCCATCCTGCTCGCGCACCGGCAGCAGCACCGGCCACGACGCATAGCTGCTGGCGCCGTTGACGGGCTCGCCGGGGGCCACGTCGGCCCGAGGCAGTGTGACGCCCATGTCGAGCTCCAGCTCGGACACCGCGGGGGCTTCCGGCGTGAAGACGGTGCGCACCTGGTCGCCCGTGACGACACGTCCGGGCGCCTTCGCCACGTAGGAGAACACCGTGTCCGCGGTGCCTTCCGCGACATCCGCGCGCCGGACCCACGCGGGGCCCTGGGTCGTCAGGACGAACAGCCACTGCTGGTCCGCGCTGTGGTGCGCGATGACCACCGGCTCGCCCGGGAACAGGTTGCCGGCCTGCAGGCTTTCGTAGTCGCGCTGATTCTCCGCCGCGAAGAATCGCCGGTCGGACGGCAGTGAGCGCAGGGGCGTGCGCCGCACGCTGAGGCCGTAGCGCGCGGTGGAGGCTTCGGGGATGTGCTCGGTAGCGGTGTTCTGGCGCGGCTCCTCGAGCATCGCCTCCGTCACCGGCCGGCCCTGTTCGTCGATGGCCGCCTGGATGGGCGTCTGCCGCGCATCCGTGACCCAGCCGGCCACCTGCGCCCGGGTCAGCGTGGTCGGAATGCGCTTCAAGTCGACGAGGCCGCCATCCGGACCGAAGGCGAGCATGCGCTTCGCCGCCACCTGGTCGGCATCGAGCAGCACCTCGTCGGGAGACGGCGCGCGGCGGATCCAGAACTCGGGCGACAGCATGTCTTCGCTGAACGCGGGCACCCCGGCCGGAGACACGGTGAGTGCGGACGGCGCGGCGCAGGCGGCAAGGCTGGCGGTGGTTCCCATCACCGCGAGCGAGAGCATCCGCATGCGCAAGGTGCGTGCGCCAGCTCGGCATGTCGTCGCACGTGGCTGAGGGGAGGGGGATGCCAGGCGGCTCATGCGTTCAACTCCCTGAGGGAAAGACGGCTCCAGGTGGCCGTGCGCGCGGGGGCGGGCAGGTCATCCCACTTGTGGCCGGTTGCCCACCCTCAAGCAACGAACTCTCAGCGCGAGCTATTTCGCCTGCGCGCGGCGTTTTCTCTGGAGGCACCCCGAGGATGTCCGAGTGGCGGATGCCGCCGTGGAGGACGCCGGTGGCGATGTCAGGAGATTCGGGGGCACGCTGCTCGGGGCGCGTCCAGGTGCCGGCCGACGAAGGGCGCGCCGCGCCCTCACCTGGACTCTCTCCCTGAGTTCATCGACGGTGCTTCAGTCTTCCTCGTAGCAGACGCCGACTTCACGCAGCTCGACCGTCGACCACTCGGCCGCGGGACACTCGCTGGCGATGATGAGCGCCTCTGCCCGGGTAGGGCAGTCGAAGAGGACGTAGCCCCCGACAATCTCCTTGGATTCGGCGAACGGGCCATCGCGGAGGGTGCGCTGGCCGTCTCGGACTTCGACCCGTACCCCTTCGGAAACGGACCGGAGCGAGTCGCTGGCCTTGAATATACCGCGGGACTTGAGGCCCTCGACGAAGCCCACCATCCGCTCCATCTCGCGATTCCCCTCCTCGGGCGTCCGGCTCCGCTTGCGCTTGCCCTCCTCGAGGATCAACAACATGTACGTCATCACGCGCTCCGTTCGTGGGTGGCTCCAGAGCGTCCCCCATCCGCCCTTCGAGCAGAAGCGTTTCCTGCCCGGAACAACTCTCGTCGTTGTCCGTCACTGACCCTTGGGCGCTGACCGTTTGCGCCGTCCTGGTGTCGGCCGCTTTTCGGCCCACGACAGGAGTTCGTCGAGCGCGGGGCAAAGCGACTGCCCCCACTCGGTCAGGTGGTACTCGACCTTGGGCGGCACCTGCGCGTGGACGGTGCGTGTGACGATGCCGTCCTGTTCGAGCTGGCGAAGTTGCTGGGCGAGCATCTTCTGCGAGACGGCGGGAATGGCGCGCTCGAGGTCGGAGAAGCGCAGCGTCTTCCCTCCAAACAGGTGGAAGAGGATGACCAGCTTCCAGCGCCCCTCGAGCATCTGGATGGCGTCCTCGATGCCGCTGGCCGCTGTCGCGGGCGTATGCAGGTCATGCTTACCCAGAAGTGTGTACCCCACCTTTTCGTGCGTTCTTGTGCATCCGAAATGTACATCTTAGAGATGTGGCCATGCGAACGAGGCCATCGACATCGGCCCGGTGGCTCGCCCATGTCGAGCTTCTTCGCCCGCGAAGCGACCGACCTGCTGGCGGCTGAGAGCGCCGTCGCGCTGGACGAACGCTTCGCTTCGCCGTGAGCGGTGACCTCCTCACCTGCCTGGAGAGCATGCCATGAGCTTTGACCTGGAAATGAAAGGACTCCGCGCGCTCGTCACGGGCGGCACCAAGGGCGTCGGCGCAGCGGTGGTCACCGCGCTGCGCGAGGCAGGCGCTCGCGTCGTCGCCACCGCGCGCTCCGTGCCGAGCGACGCGGACGGAGTGCATTACGTGGCGGCCGATTCCACGACCGCGGAGGGGTGTGCGCAGGTCGCGCGCGAGGCGCTCGCGCACCTCGGCGGCATCGACATCGTGGTGAGCGTGCTCGGCGGCTCGACGGCACCGCCCGGTGGCTTCGCCGCGCTCGGTGACGAGGAGTGGAAGAAAGAGCTCGACCTCAACTTGATGGCCGCCGTCCGGATCGACCGGGCCCTGCTGCCGTGGATGCTGGCGCAGGGCTCGGGCGTCATCGTGCATGTCACCTCGATTCAGCATGAGCTGCCTTTGCCCGAGTCCACCACCGCGTACGCGGCCGCGAAGGCAGCGCTCTCGACCTACAGCAAGTCGCTCTCGAAGGAGGTCAGCCCGAAGGGCGTGCGCGTGGTCCGTGTCTCTCCGGGCTGGGTCGAGACCGAAGCGGCCGTGGCCCTCGCCGAGCGCCTGGCGGCTGAGGCGGGCACCGACTACGAGGGCGGCAAGCAGCTCATCATGAGGGCGCTGGGTGGCATCCCCATCGGGCGGCCCGCCAGGCCCCATGAGGTCGCCGACCTCATCGCCTTCGTCGCGTCGCCGCGCGCGGGAGCCATCACCGGCACCGAGTACGTCATCGACGGCGGGACGGTGCCCACGGCGTGAGGGGCGCCTTGCAGGATCAGGCAGGATTCATGAGCAATCCGGCAGGACTTCACGAGCACGGCTCCGGTAGCGCCCCGGGCTCATCCCTGTCCAGCGCTGGAAGGCGCGTCGCAGGGCCCGTGCATCCGAATAGCCCACGCGCCGCGCGATACCCGCGACGTTGAGCGAGTCGTCGGCAAGCAGGCGGCGGGCCTCCTCCAGGCGGGCGTCCCCGGTCACTTCGCGGAATGTCCGCCCCTCGGCCTTGAGTCGGCGCTGGAGTCCGCGTGGGCTCATGCCCAGGCGCGCACACACGCTGGCGAGCGACGGCTCTCCTCGCTCCAGGGACTCTTCGACCTGGGCCTGGAGCTGTTCACGCCAGCCCACGGGGCGTGTCGCCTCGCGCGCCAGCAGGTCCACGTGGCGAAGGAGCAGGGCGTGCAATCCGTCATCCGCATGGCGCAAGGGGAGGGCGAGCATGTCTCGGGGCAGCGTGAGCGTGCAGGACTCCTGACGGTAGGCCAGCCGCGTCGTACCGAAGGCCTCGGCGAGGACGTCCTGCCCACGCGGGGCCGCGTGGGTGAAGCCCACATGGATGGGAATCAACGGCTGTCCGGTGGCCTCGCGCGCGAAGGTCAGGAGCCGCGCGAGCGTGAATTCCGCCTCCTGTCGTCCAGGCCCGGCGGGGCGGTGCGGGCAGCGGTAGCGGAGCGTCGCGCGGCGCTCCGACATCGCGAGCTGGAGCTCGGCGCCTTCATGCAACAGCCGCAAGTGACGGCTCGCGAGGTGGAGCCCCGCGCCCAGGGTCGCTGCGGTCCGGCACAGATAATCGAAGAGGTCGAACTGGCCGGGCTGGAAGGTCGTGGCCAGATGGAGCCCGAAGTGCGGGTCGCCGACAGCCGCGGCCGCCTTCTCCCAGAGCAGGTGGCCACGAGGCAGGGCGATTCGCGTGTGCGCGTCCGTCAGTCGTGTCCGGTCGACTCCGGCACCGCGAGCCAGGGCGTCGGCGTTCGCGCCCTTCGCGGCGACTGTGTCCAGGATGAGCCGGGGCAATCTCGTGGAGACAATGGGGGTGGCCATGGCGATGCCCTCGTCGTCCGGACGCTACGCACAACAAGGGTCCGGCTCAAGCGCGTGAAGGTGGCGCGAGAGGTCCCCTCTTCGTCGCCAGCGGTCCCTTCCGCGCCATGGGGCCCGGCGCTACTCACTGGCCATGCGAACCCCTTCGTCAATTCCCCTCGACGCGCGGCTCCGGGCGGAGGCCCCTGGGCGATTCATCGCCCTGAGCCATGGGCAGACACACTACCTGCTGGATGGCCCCGAGGGAGGCTCCGCCGTGGTGTTGATTCCCGGTGCCACACTGCCGCTGTTCGTCTGGGAGCCCCTGGTCGAGCCGCTCGTGCGCGCGGGCCACAGGGTGCTGCGCTATGACCTGTTTGGCCGAGGGGACTCGGACCGACCGAAGGTGAGATACGGCCCGGAGCTGTTTGAACGGCAGCTCACGGAGCTGCTGGCCGCGCTGGGGCTCCACGCGCCCGTGCACCTGGTGGGACTCGCCTTCGGCGGGCTGCTGGCGGTGCAGTACGTGGACCGGAATCCGGAGCGCGTCCGGAGCCTGTGCCTCATCGAACCGGATGGCTTCGGGACGAAGCTGTCGCCAGGGGTTCGGCTCATGCACGTGCCCGTGCTGGGGGACGTCCTCTTCGCGGTGATGGGCGAGCGGCAACTGCGAGCACGGCTGCCGAACTATTCACGCCGCCCCGAGCTCATCGCGGAGCTCGAGGCCCGCTTCCTACCCTCCACGCGCATCGAGGGATTCGGCCACGCGCTGCTCTCGACGCTGCGACACATGGCCATCCACACCGCGGCACCTGTCTTCCACCGTGTGGCCGAGCGCCGCGTACCCACGTTGCTGCTGTGGGGCCGCGACGACCGAATCACGCCCCTGCACATCGCCGAAGAGGTCCGCGCGGCCCTGCCTCACGCGGAGTTCCACGTCATCGACGAAGCCGGGCACCTGCCCCACTACGAGCGTCCCGACGCGGTGGCTCCATTGCTCACGGAGTTCCTCGGGGGACACTGATTTCGAGAGGCAGGTGCTCCTCTCCGACGAACGCTCCCCTGGAAGTTCCGCGTCACCAAGACGCGCGGGGCGAGCGCCTACTCCAGAGCGGGGCCCGGAGGACATGCGAGGTCGGCGGGCAGGGACCACAACTGGGGCTCGGCCGTGTCGTCCTTCGCGCTGAAGTAGACCCGTTCCCCGACGCGGGCGAAGCCCTGGGGAGACGACCCTCCCGAGATGTTCGCGGCCTGCCCCGTGGAAATGGCCGTGCCCCGCGTCACCCAGGGCTCGTTGTACGAGGCGGCCGACGTGGCCCCGCCGAAGAGCACCGCGCCCATGCCCGTGGCGTAGAGCGGGGACCAGTAATACTCCGAGATGCTCAGCTCCACGGGGAGCTGCACCGTCCCCGCGGCGGTACCATTCGTCACCCAGAGGCCCACGCGCAGCGCGGCGGGGCCGGGGAAGGGGCTGCCGATGGCCATGGAGAAGTAGAGCCGTCCGCCGGAGCTGGCCGTGTTCTGCAGATAGGGTGTCGTCCCCTCCATGCCCGCGTAGGGATTGGGCAGCACCTTGACGGTGGTCTTTCCTCCGCCAGCGAGGGACAGGCCATACAGCCCCATGCGCCGCGTGGTCTCATCCGCGGACGTCAGATACACCGAAGACCCCAGCGCCCCGAGCAACCGCATCCTCCGGCTGAACGCGTCCAGGCGCACGGTGCCAGCCGGGCTGCCATCCGTCTTCCACACCTCCGTGTTGGGGCCGTCGAGCAGCGTGAACAGTCCCGGGGCTCCGCTGTCCTCGCTCCTCACGTCACCCAGGAGCACTCCCTCGGCGTCCAGCCGCTTGACGAAGGAGGTCCCGGAGGCCGTGCCATCGGTCCGCCACAGCGCGGTGCCGCTGCCCGGCCCGACGAGGAAGAAGAGCAGGGCGCCGCCCACCCTCAGGCTCGGCCCCTGGAGCGCGGCGAGCACCCCGAGGTTCACGACCCGCACCGTGCCCGAGGCCGTCCCGTCCGAGCGCCACAACTCCACCTGTGTCCCGCCCCCCACTGGGACGCCCCGGAAGAACGACAGCGCGCCGTCCATCGCGGTGGGGAGGAACAGGGAGGAGCCCGCCGCCCCCGGCATCAGGTCCGCCACCAGGTGGGTGCCGGCCTCCGTGCCGTCGCTCACCCAGAGCTCGTTGCCGGTGTCGGGCGTCCACACCCGGAAGAAGACCTGGCCGCCCACCGGGACCAGGCCGCCGAGGCCCCTGTTCCGAAGGGGTGTCACCGCCGGGAAGGACTTCACAGGGAAGGTGCCCGCGTCCGAGCCGTCGCTGCGCCACAGCGCGCCGCGGCCATCGCGTAGGTTCACGGCGAAGTAGAGGGTGCCCTGGGCGTCCACCAGATTCTCGGGCGCGGGCTCGTCCCAGGGCGGGTCGTCGCCCGGAGGCATGACGACCTTCACCCGCTGGGCGACGCCCGGCGCGCAGGCCTGGGCCTTGACGGTATCGGGCGCCGAGTCCGGTTCCGCGCACCCCATCAATCCCAGACACACCAGGGCGAAGCCATGTTTCGAATGCATGTCACTCCCTTCAACGCCAGGAGGACACGGTGGGAGCCACCAGGATACGGAGCAACTGCCTTGGAGCGCATGTCGGTGCGCGAAGGCAGACACTTCGACCCGGGTGTCAGTGCGCGACCACCGGAGCCGCTGGCGCGTCGGGGACCCACGCGATGAAGGGCGCCGCCTCCGGCACGTTGCTCTTGAGCTTGTCGCAGGGCACGTGCGTCATTCCAAAGGATTCACTGCCTCCCGCGAGCAGGAAGCAGGTCTCCGTGCGCGGGTCGATGAGGTAGACGAACGTCGAGTCGATTTGAACGATGTGGAACGGGGTCTGCTTCGCGAGCTGGACCCGCGTGACTTCGGCATGGGGGTAACACGCGGAGAAGAGCAGGGCCGTGAGTGTGAGGAGGAGTGGGCGCATGACTCGCCTGACGCGGGGCGCGCCGGTTTATTCACGCGAGCCGGAATTTCGGAAGGGCTGCCCCTCTGTCTGGGTGCAGCCGAGCCGACCTCTGGTGCGCCTCCTGACGTCACGTGAGTCAGAAGATGCCTTGTCCCGGAGTGAGGATGCGGTCCGGGTCGTAGCGCCGCTTCGCGTGCTCGAACCGCTCCCAGGCGGGGTGGAAGTGGCGGCGCCAGTCGGCGGTGCTCAATGGCACGGCATCCACGGGATAGAGCTTCCCGCCGATGGCCGTGAGCCGGTCGAAGATGACGCGGTTCTTCTGTACGAGGGCCGCGACGTTCTCCGGCGTCGGTGGAATGGCGGTGCGCAGCAGCGAGAAGAGGAAGACGTGTCTGTCGTTGGGGATGCGCAGGAAGGGCGTGGTCAGCTCCGAGGCGCGGAAGGGGTAGAGGAGGATGGGCCCCTGCCCCATGTCGGCCTCGGTGGTCTGCGAAAGGACCTCCTGGACGAAGGACTCGGCGGACCGGGCGGGGACGAACATGTCCAGCCACGGATGGGGGAAGCCCCAGACGCCGAGTTGCTTGAGCAGCTCCACCAGGGGAGCAAGCCGGTTGGCGAAGTCGAAGTAGCTGCCGTCGCTCACCTGGAGCGTTCCCGGCTCGTAGCCCAGGCCCGCGAGCAGTCTCGAATCGTGCGGCTCCGCGCCCGGGGTGAAGTACTTCACCACCTCGAGCTGATACGCCCGGCCCCCGTTGGAGGCGACGGCGGAGCCCTCGACGTAGTCGAAGCGACCGTCCTCGATGAGCCGCCGCTGGTCCTCCATGAAGCGGTGGAGGTCGTTGTACAGCGCGATGTACGTCCGAGCGCGGGGCGGTACTTCGACGAGCCGCACCCTCGCTCGCACGATGATGCCGAACTGGCCCAGGCCCGAGCGCACGGCGTCGAACAGGGGCCGCTCACGCCAGCGCGAGCACCGCACGAGCTCACCCCGACCCGTGACGACGTCCATCTCCAGGACGTTGTCCACCTGGAGGCCCCAGCGAAATGCCTGCCCGCCGATGCCCCCCGCCGACAGCGTCCCGCCGATGCTCAGCTCGATGTAGTCGGTCAGCACCGGCGGGCTCTTGCCGCTGGGAAGCGAGGCCTGGAGCAGCTCGTGCCACCGGACGCCCGCATCCACCCAGGCGCTGTCCTCGCCCACTTCGTGGATGGTCGACAGCGTGGACATGTCGATGACGATGCCCGCCGTCACCTGGGACTGTCCGAAGGTGCTGTGGCTCTCACCGAGGCCCCGTGCGGCGGCGATCTTCAGGCCCTGGCGTCGCGCGAAGCGGACCATGGCCACGATGTCCTTCACCGAACCGGGAACGAGCACTGCCCACGGCGTGCGGTGGAGGATGTGACCGAAGTCCTCCGAGGCCGCGGTCCGCGACGTCGTGTCCATCAGCAACTCGCCATCGAGCGGCGGCAGGGAGACCGCGCCAGCCTCCAGCGTGGAGGCCCAGCTCCGGCTCATGGGATTGAATGCGACTGCCACCAACGCACCTTGGAGCAACGTCCTCCGGGAGACGGTTCGACTCGACATTCACTCCTCCTTCTGCGTCGGAGACTTCTATCCCGCCGCCGCTGCCCCCAACAATTGCCCCCTCCCCTCGGGCTTCATCTCATAAGGAACTGGAGTGGAGCGAGCTCCCCTTCGAGGACGCGAGCGCGAAGTACACGATCAACGACATCAGCGAGGACGGCCTCGGAGAGGTCTTCCCCGAGGAGCCCGCGCACTACCTCGTCCATGAGGGCGACGTGGTCATCGACGGCCCCGTGAGTTTTGGTGCGGCCGACGACGAGGACGTCACGCTGCACGTCATCGACGGTGACCTCACCGTCAACGGCCCGCTCTTCTTCATCCAGGGCGACTTCTACGGGGCGCTGTTCGTGACAGGGTCGATCTTCTGTCAACAGGCATTCGTTGGCGTGGACGCGATGCTCTACGTCGGCAAATCGATGCACGTCGAGGGGTTGCTCGTCACCACCCTCAGCAAGCCCGCGCACTTCGCCGTCAAGGAGGTGCTGCGCGCCGGGAGCTGGCTCGAGGCTTCGGGGGATGGCCTCTTCGAGATTGGCCAGAAGCCCCAGGCGCGGCTGCTCCGCGTCGGGAAGAGCAGCTACCACGCGTTCTCTCAGTACGCGGAGGAGGCCGAAAAGCGGGCCAAGGACGAGGGTACGGAGGTGCAGAAGCCGCGCTATTTCGGTTTCTCACCGAAGGAAGCGAGCTCGGTCAAGGGCATCCTCCATCCTTCCCTCATCGAGGGTGAAGAAGGCATCGGCGCGAGTGACATCCGCGAAGCGATGGAAGAAGGCAAACCGCTCTTCGCCTGACCGGTCGTTTCGCGGCCGCGGATGGCCGCGGCGTCGCGCGAGCCATCTCCACCTGGATGCGGCTCCAGGAGTGCGTGGGCGGAGGAGACGAGGTGCCCGAACCTCGACGCCAGGCAGTTTCCTCGGCGGCTCCGCCCACGTCTCCATGACATGCACCGCGCGACCGTGCGCGCCTCACCCGCGGGCGCGCAGGCGCGTTGTCATGGCTGGGTTCAGCGGACGTAGCACTGCGTGCGTTCCGGAATACCGTCGAAGGTGGTGTCCATCAGGACGCAACCGCCGCGCCTGACGGCCAGATTCGACCGGCCGTCACCGTCCCAGTCGCCGACGAGGTACTGGTCTTCGCTCGCGCCATTGCCGAAGCACTGCGTGATATCCGCGGCACCGTCGAAGTTGGTGTCCATCAGGACGCAACTGCCGCGCCTGACGGCCAGATTCGACCGGCCATCACCGTCCCAATCGCCTACGAGGTACTGGTCTTCGCTCGCTCCATCGCCGTAGCACTGCGTGGCCTCCGGAACTCCGTCGAAGTTGGTGTCCATCAAGACGCAACGGCCGCGCCTGACGGCGAGATTCGACCGGCCGTCACCGTCCCAATCGCCGACGAGGTACTGGTCTTCGCTCCCGCCATTGCCGAAGCACTGCGTGGCCTCCGGAACACCGTCGAAGGTGGTGTCCATCAAGACACAACTGCCGCGCCTGACGGCCAGGTTCGACCGGCCGTCACCGTCCCAATCGCCGACGAGGTACTGGTCTTCGCTCCCGCCATTGCCGAAGCACTGCGTGCGATCCGCGACACCGTCGAAGTTGGTGTCCATGAAGACGCAAGGGCCGAATCGCGTCGCCAGGTTCGACCGCCCGTCGTTCTCCCAGTCGCCGACGAGGTACCCATCGGGACGGGGCGGGGAATACAACTCCTTCAGCGCGGTGATGTCGCCGGACGTGAACTCACCCGTTTCCACCGAGCGGAAGCAGGAGTTCATGATGGAGGCGCCGACAGCCGCCGTGGTCGGCGTGCCCGGGATGTGAATCGCGCCGACGCCGGCGTCGCCCTCGTTGCCGCCACTGCCGCAACTGATGCCGCGGTTGTAGTAGTCCGAGTGGCGGAACCCGAGGGTGTGGCCAATCTCGTGCGTGATGACGTGCTCGATGACATCCACGCCGTACTGGCTGAGCTGGCCACCGATGGTGATCTGCCCATACGGATTACCGTTCGACGGGAACCCGGCGACGCCGCCATTCATGTTCGGGTCAATCACGGCATTGATGGTGAAACCGCAGTCAGCGCTCGGCGCCCGCCCCACGGCGAACGTGAGGGGGAGTTCGTCGTAGTTCTGGATGGCGAGATCGAGCGCCGTGCTGAACGCACCGGTGAACGTCGAACCGTTGATGCAAATCTTCGCCAGCGACGAGCTGACGAGGTTGGTGGTCCGGTATTGCTCCTCGGGAGTGTCACCGGCCTGGAGCATCTCGCGCGACGCCGCCAGGGACACCTCGGCGTCCCGCCCGACGTAGACCTTCCCTTCGACGACCATGATGTCGGCGGCGGGGAAGCCCGCCTTGACCAGGTTGCCGACGATCTCCTGTGTCTCTTGAGGTGGCTCGGCACACCCGAACACGAGGGCCGCACATCCCGCTGCCAGGACGATACTTCTCGCAATCATGGAGACTCCTTGCATGTTCTTCTCTTGCGCACGTGGGGTGGAGGAGTCCTCGGCGGAACGACGTCCTCCCCGCCCGTGCGTGCGGAGGCTTGCCCGTCGAGGAGCGCGAGACTCTACGGGGACTCCTGTCTCTCTTTCCTCTGAGTACCCCCTGCCTCGGGGAGGTGCTCCTGGACCTCCCAATCATTGGCGGCTGGACTTGGCGAAGGGCCTGCGCGCCGTGCGCGAGGCGTGGGCCCGCCGGCGGGCTTCCCACGCGCCCCGCGAGGGAGGATGGTGGAGACCCATGGCCCAACTGCTGACCCTCCTCGAGTCCGAGCAGTTCCGCGTGCTCGACTCGCGCTGCCGGCATCCGCGCGCGGGGCCCGCGGAGGAGCGGGGCGGGGACCCGGGACACCTGGTGCTGCTGCGCCGCGGCTGCTTCAGCTACCACCGGGGGCTTCGGCGCTTCGTCGCCGACCCCTGCACCGCGCTGCTGCACCACCCGCGCGTGGACTACCGGGTCGGCCATCCAGGCGCGGAGGGAGACGATGCGACGGTCATCAAGCTCGCACCCTCGCTCTTCGACGAGCTGTGGGGACGGCGTGGCCCGGACCATCCGGAGCTGGGGCTGAGCGCCGCGGTGCACCTGCGCCACGCGCGTGTGTGTGCCGCGCTGCGCGACCCGGCTGGAGACCGGCTCTCGCGTGAGGAGTCGGTGTTCGCGTTGCTCGAGGTGGCCGCCTCGGCCAGGCAGCGCGCGGAGGCCCCCGCGCGCGGAGACCGGGGCGCACGACGCCGCACGGTCGGACGCGTGCGCGCGCTGCTCGCGGCCCAGCTCTCGGCGAACCTCTCGCTCGACACCGTGGCGCGGGAGGCCCGTTGCTCGCCCTTCCACCTCATGCGCCTCTTCCACGCGGAGACGGGGCTGTCCCTGCGCGCCTACCGCCGCCAGTTGCGGGTGCTCACGGCACTGCAGCGGTTCGCGGAGGGCGAGCGGGACCTCGCGCGGCTCGCGCTGGAGCTGGGCTTCTCGCACCACAGCCACCTCTCGCAGAGCGTGCGCCAGGTGCTGGGCAGCAGCCCCGCGCGCCTGCGTGCGGAGCTGCAGCGGGTCCGCGCAGGTTCCTGACAGCGGGGCGGCGCGCACGCCTCTAGCTTCGCGTGCATGAACCCCCTCCACCTGCTCCGGCCGCTGCTCTTCGCCTGCTTGCCCGTACTCGCGTTGTCCCCGCTCCCAGGGCTTGCCCAGGAGCGCGCGGCCTCCGCGCCAGCCCGGCGCGATGGCCAGCGCGACTTCGACTTCGAGATTGGCACCTGGCGCACGCAGTTGAAGCGGCGCCTGCGTCCGCTGACGGGCTCGAACACCTGGGTGGAGATGAAGGGCACCACCGTCGTGCGCAAGGTGTGGAACGGCCGCGGCAACCTCGTGGAACTCGTGGCGGAAGGGGAGGGTGGGCGCTTCGAGGGCCTGAACCTGCGCCTGTACAACCCTCAGACGCGCCAGTGGAGCCTGCACTTCGCGAGCAGCCGCGATGGCACCCTCGCCGTGCCGACCGTGGGCGAGTTCAAGGACGGACGCGGTGAGTTCTACGCCCAGGAGCGGCTCGACGGGCGCGCCATCCTGGTGCGCTTCGTCATCTCGGACGTGACGCCTGATTCAGTCCGCTTCGAGCAGGCCTTCTCGGAAGACGGCGGGAAGACCTGGGAGGTGAACTGGATTGCCGAGGACACGCGGGTCGACGCGGCGGCCAGCGGGGCGAAGTAGGCGCAGGCACCTCTCGAGGCGGCACGGCCCGCTTCCGCGGGGGCAGGCCGCCTAGCTCGCCCGCGCATAGCGTCCCGGAGACTGGCCCACGCGCCGACTGAACGCCGTGGTGAAGGTGCTCGCCGAGCTGTACCCGACGCGCTCGGCGACTTCATTGATGGCGAACTCCCGGCGGCGGAGCAGCCCCCGCGCAACGGCCATCCGCCAGTCCAGCAGGTACTCCATCGGGGGCAGGCCCACGGTGCGCGTGAAGCGATCGAAGAAGGCCGAGCGCGAGAGCGCCGCGCTCTTCGCGAGCTGTGCCACCGTCCATGACCGCGTGAGGTGGGCGTGCATCTGCCGTATCGCGGGGGCGATCCGCGCATCCGCCAGGCCGCGCAGGAGCCCCGGAGGCGCGTCGTCGCTCGCGGTCGACCGCAGCGCCTCGATGAGCAGCAACTCCACGAGACGTGTGAGCACGAGCTCACGGCCCGAGCGCTGGTCGCTCGCCTCGTCGCGGACGAGTTGGACCAGCGTCGAGAGCCGCTCCACGCCGCGCACGTGCACCAGGGCCGGCAGCAACGACACCATCAGGGCCGCGTCGGGTGAGTCGAAGACAAAGTAGCCGCCGAGCGTGCGCACGTCGGGACGGCCGCCGCGCGTGCCGTAGCGCACCTCACCCCTCGAACCCTTTGAAGAGGACGCCGCCTTGGCGTCGATGCGCTCGGGCACCACCGGCTCGAAGCCGGACATGGTGAAGCCCGGCGTGGCCGGCATGAGCACGAAGTCGCCTGCCTGGAGCGTGAGGACGGGCTGGCCGTCGACAGCGAGTCGGCAGCTCCCTTCAAGCACGGCGCTGAAGCTCGGCTGACCAAATTCCGAGTAGCGAACCCCCCAGCGGCCCGCTCCGCTGATGCCCTTCGAGAAGACGGCGCGTGGTTGGAGGAGGGTGATGACTTCCGTGAGTGGGTCGGTCATGGCCGGACTCTAACAAAAGAAATATGGACCCCGCATGGTGGAGCGTCCGGTCGGCCGCGCGTACCTTGGGACCATCAACGCCGCGCGAATCGCGGCAATCCAAGAGGTCGACATGAAGGCAACGTTCGGGTTCCGGGCGACAATGACTGCTGCCCCGGGACGAGGCGATGAGCTGGTGGCCTTGTTGCTCACTGCGGTGAGTGACACAGGCCTTGTCACGAACAAGGACTGCGTCCTCTATCGGGTGGGGCGCTCCGCGAGCAACCCGGACGTCGTCCACGTCACGGAGGGGTGGACCACGAAGGAGGCGCACGCCGCGAACTTCTCGAGCCCGCGGTCCCAGGCGCTCATCGCCAGGCTCGCCCCGCTCGTCACAGGCGAGGCGCAGTATCAGGACGAAGTGCCCGTCGGCGGCACGCTCGAGGCGGGAGCGGTCGCACTGGCCCGGTCGGCATGAGCAAGCTCGGTGAGGCATGGACGTCGCTGAGCGGGTTTCTCCTGCTCGGCGTTGGATGGCTCGCATTCGAGCACTATTACTTGTGGGTGCGGCTGGTCCGGGATGTCGGTCTCCCCAAGCCGGCCGCATGGACGCTGACCTGGAGCCTGGTCATCCTCGCCGTCGGTATTCCCGTGGGTGTGTTCGCGAGCCGCCTCGTCTCTCCCGAATGGTCGGTGTGGTGGCTCACGCCGGTCTACGTGTGGATTGGCGTGTCCACGCTGTTGCTCATGTCGCTCGTGGTGGTGGACGTGCTGCGGGTCGGCGCTTCTCTCCCGCTCATGGGCTCCGAACCGATGGATGTGGGCCGCCGGCAGGCGTTGGCGCGCATGAGCGCGTTGGTCGCGGTGACGGCCGCTCTGGTCGCCAGCGGCTGGGGACTTCGAGAAGGCCGGAGGGTTCGCGTCAAGCGGGTGGAGGTGCCGCTGAAGAAGCTGCCACCCGAACTCGATGGACTGCGCATCGTTCAACTGTCGGACATGCACATCGGGCCGATGATCGGGCGGGACTTCGTCGAGCACGTCGTGAGGACGGTGAATGCGCTGGCTCCAGACGTCGTGGCCATCACGGGGGATTTGGTGGACGGAAGCGTCGAAGACCTCGCACGGCACGTCGCGCCGCTCGCGAACCTCTCCTCCACCCACGGCACCTACTTCGTCACGGGCAATCACGAGTACCACGCGGATGCGAGTCGGTGGTGTGAGCACCTCGGCCAGCTCGGTGTGCGAGTCCTGCGCAACGAGTACGTGGAGCTGGAGCGCGATGGGCAGGTTCTTCACCTGGCGGGTATCGACGACTACGAGTCCGCCCACTTCGACATCGGCCACCGGGTAGACCTCCCAGGGGCCGTGGCGGGTCGGGACACGCGCCGAGCGTTGATTCTTCTGGCGCACCAGCCCAAGGCCATCCACGAAGCTGTCCGGCACGGAGTCGACCTGCAGTTGTCGGGGCATACCCACGGAGGGCAGATGTGGCCGATGGGTTGGCTCCTGCGCTTGGGGCAACCGGTGGTCGCCGGGCTCGCCAGGTTCAGCGAGACCTGGGTCTACGTCAGCAGCGGCACGGGCTTCTCGGGGCCTCCCATGCGACTCGGTGCTCCCGCGGAGATTACACAGCTCGTCCTGCGAGCAGTCTGACGAGATGCCCATGCGGCGGCTTGAGTCTCGTCTTGGAAACGCAACGGTACCGACAGCCTCCGAGGCCCGATGTGTCGCCGACCTTCGGAGTGCGCTCGCGCGCCTCCTTCGATGATTCGGGAGGGGCCTCCACTGCCTCCCGCGTCTTTGCTCCTCCAGTGAGAGCTTTGGCTGAAGCGATGCCAGCCACCCATTCCGGTGGTGGCATCGCTCCAGGCTGGCCGGGCCGGTGTGGCGTCCGGACCTACCGCACCTTGCCTTCTGGATCCGAGATGCCCGCGTGGCGGAGGGCGCTCGCCTGGGAGGAGTTGGGCGCGGTCTGTACGACGGGGACTCGCTCGTTGCCGACGTTGACGTACCCCAGGCCCTGGATGCCATTGGGGCCACCGGGCAGTCGCAGCCCGCTGCGCAATGCCCCGGGTTGCCGCATCACGGTATCGAAGGAGTCCTGGGACGTCGTGACCATCCCCCGGAGGTTGCCCTGCAGGGGGATGTGCTGCCAGTGCAGTTGCTCGTTGTTGTGGGAGGGATTGGGGCCATTCACCGTCCTGTTGAAGTTGTCGTTGCGGGAGGCCTCGGACTGCCGCGACCAAAGTGGCGAGCGCTGGAGGGGATTGCCCGCGGGCAGGCCGGCCTGGTCCGCCACTCTGGAGCCAGGCACCCGGCCGCCGTTGTCGGTGGTCGAGGCGCGCCACCTGTTGCTGTTCTGGAGCAGGTTGGGGCTGAGCACCATCTGCACATTGTTCGGATTGCTACCGACACCGTAGCCTTGCGCCTGCCAGCCGTCCTGCTGTGTACCCTGCGCGCGGGTGTAGACCCCCAGGGCGCCCCCTCCTCGCGTGTCGGCGGGGCGGTGGTAGCGCCCGTTGGGCCCCTCACGGTGATAGGCGGAACCAAGGCGGCCGTTATCGAGGGCACTCCCCACGAACCCCGGGGGGACGCCGTGCGTGAGGGCGGCGGTGTTGTCCAACCGGAGCGGTGGGGCCGCGTTCCCCGGAGCCATGGCTGGCGCGGGGCCCTGGGGGAAGGGGGCGGCGGGACGGTTGGGTGGGCCCTGGGTCCGCTGGGGCGCTGGGTTCGCCGGCTGCCCGGTGTGGGGGGCGGCGTTGTTGTTGGGCGGGCGGTAGCTGGGCGACGTGGGAGGGTTGCTCAATTTGGGAATTCGGCTGGGCATGGGACTCTCTCGGACGGAAATGGGGGGACGCAGACTCCGGACGCCTGCACGAAAGGAATTGTCGTCCGGCCGCGCTCCGCGTCCTCATGCCCCGAGGTCCAGGGGGGCCGATGTTCGTGCGACAGTGTCTTGCTCCAGGGGATGGGGCCTTCACGCTTCGTTGGTCGCCTCGTGGGCCTGGCCCCTCAGCGCGTAGGGCGTTCCCCCCATGCAATCCAGGTCCCTGGCCACCCCATGACGACTTCAATCCTTCGAACCTGCCTCACCGGTGCCTCCGTGTGCCTGGTTCTTTCCGCCTGTGCCACGAGCCCGCAGCGCCCGGTGCCCTATCAAGTCGCCTTGGCGAACGACGGGTAGTACACGCCCGTCAGCCGCTCCGAGGCCTCCCAGAGCGCACGTGCCGTCACCTCATCGCGAGCGCGCTTGGGGAACTTCGAGGGTGCCGGAGGCCCGACCAGGCCGAAGCGAGCACCGGGGTGGAAGTAGTCGCCCCCCTTCACGTCCGGCATGGTCGCCGCGTAGAGCGAGGGCAAGGCGCCCCCTGCCGCCGACTGCCCGAAGAGCCGCGTGAGGCGCGCGACGAAGTCCTGCTTCTGGAGCCCCGTGGCGCTCGCGCCCGGCTCGGCCGCCGTGCTGATGAGCCCCGTCGCGCCCGCGCGCCGGTCCAGCTCCAGCATGAACAACAGGTTGGCGAGCTTGGAGTTCCCATACGTCCCCATGGGCGAGTAGTGCTTCTCGCTCTGGAGGTTCGTCAGGTCGAGCTTCCCCCAGTACGCCGCGGTGCTGCTCACCGTGACGACGCGGGGCGAGCGGCTGGCGGCCAGCGCTGGCATCAACAGCCCCGTCAGCGCGAAGTGGCCCAGGTGGTTGGTTCCGAACTGGAGCTCGAAGCCATCCGCCGTCGCCTGCCGCTTCGGCACGGCCATCAACCCCGCGTTGTTCACCAGCAGATCGAGCGTCGGCATGGCCGTCCGCGCCCGCTCGGCGAACGCGCGGACGGAGGAGAGGCTCGCCAGGTCCAACTTCTCCAGCGAAAAGCTCGCCTCGGGCGCCTCGGCGCGCAGCCGCTCCAGCGCGGCCTGCCCCTTCTGGACGTCCCGGCAGGCGACCATGACCTCGACCCCCGCCCGCCCCAGCTCCAGGGCGGTGAAGTACCCGATGCCGCTGTTCGCCCCCGTGACGATGGCCGTCTTGCCCTCCATCCGGGGGATGTCCCGAGTGCTCCAGTTCTTCTTCATGGCTCCACCTCGTAGAAAGTAAACGATGGTTTACTTGCCAAGGTTGTGGGCCGGGGTATTTTTTGTCAACACTCGTTTACTTCGTGCCCATGACCGACAGACGCCGATCCACCACCAGGTCCCCGGCCCGCCGCCCCAAGGCCGCGGGGAGGCAGCGCGACGCGGAGCAGACGCGGGCGGACCTGTTGCGAGCGGGGCGGATGGCCTTCGCGACGCGGGGCTATGCGCAGGCGGGCATGAGGGAGATCGCCACGGCGGCGGGTGTCACGCCCGCGCTGGTGGTCCGGTACTTCGGCTCCAAGAAGGAGCTGTTCCGGGAAGCCATCGGGCACGACGTGGGGCTGTCGGGCTTCTTCGCGGCGGATCGGAAGGACTTCGGCCGCCACGTGGTGCAGTACCTGATGAGCAAGCCCGTGCCCGAGGCGGACACGCTGGCGATGCTGCTGCTGTCGGCGGGGGACGCCGAGGTGCGTGACCTCGTGACGACGCTGCTGGAGGAGCGGCTGACGCGCCCGCTCGCCCAGTGGCTGGGACCCCCGAAGGCGGAGTCACGAGCGGCGCTGCTGCTCGCTCTCTTCTGTGGCGTGTGGACCTTCCGGAGCATGGTGCCGATGAAGCCGTTCGCCGGGACGTTGGACGCGGCCACGGCCGCGATGCTCGCGGCCATGCTCCAGGACCTCGTCGACGGCGGCTGACCGCTCGGCGCTCAGTGCCGAGGGGACCAGGTGCTCATTTGCCAACGAGCTGTCCAATGATCGCATGGACGCTCTGCTGATCCTCGGCGCTCAAGGAGTAGATAGCGGCATCCAACTCATCGATTGCCACGCGATAGGATTGAAAGTCTCCGGTGTCGTTCGCCTTCTGGGCCTTGTCGATGGCGAGATGGATTTGCCCCACCTGAGGCTTGTCGGCAAGTGTCACGTCAATGGCGAGCATGAATGCTTCGCTTTGTGCCGTCACGAGGTCCAACGTTTGTGACTGGGACAGTTGCTGACCCGAGCCGCCCGACGACTTGCAGATCGGGGTCCCAAAAAGGAGATTGCACCTGCAGCTGCAGTTTGGACCGTTCGCGGAGCAGCTGCCCGCAATGCAAGTGATGGAACAGGAGGTTTGACTCAGCGCTTGGGTGGGAGCCAATGCTCCCAGGAGCATTGCAAGCGTCGGAAGGACTGCGATCATCAAGCGGCGGTCGTGCATGAGGAACCTCTCGGGTCGTAGGGGTTGACTGCTCGATAGAAGGGCCGCACGCTCAATCACCTACAGTCCTTCGCTTCAGAGCTGGCAGTGGGGTGCGCCCTCTGACCAGACCTATCACGCGTTCATCGAATCCGTGTCAGGTGCCCTTCAAACGAGAAGTTTCTCGCCGCGGGCGGTCGCGATGGAAGCTGCCTTCGTGCGGCAGATACCCTCCTCAACCCGTCCGACGAAGGCAGTGTCGGATGTGCCCCACCTGATTGTGGAGACACCAGATGGGGAGTCATCAGGCTGCTTGCGGTTGCACGAGTTCCCGCCGGGCCTGACTGGGTGTCGGGTGGGCCGGGTGGCCCACGGTAGCGCGGCGGGTGTCGTCCTCGGGATGGAGCGTGGCTCAGTACATCTTCAGGTCATACCCCGCGGTGGGACGCCAGTCGGAGCCCGCGGGGATGTTGCGCACGTCCGTGACCTTCACCGCATAGACGCCAGGCGTCACGTTGACGGCCGTCCGGTACGTCCTACAGGTGGGCGTGAGGTCCGAGCAGACCAGCGTGCTGGTGCTGGTGAGGAGCGCGCCCAGGGTGCGGGTGGGGTAATCGTACGCATAGACATCCAGGCGCAGACTGACGTCGTAGCGCAGGTTGTAGGCCTCCACGGTCATCAACTGGTTGATGTTCGTGGCTCCAAGCACCCAGTCCACATCCCCCGCACGGTGGGACGTGTGCCCGAGCTGAGGGTTTCCCAAGTACGAAGAGGCCGTGGTGTGGGAGTTGTCGTTCTCGTACGAGTCCGGAGGCGCGAGCAGGCAGTTGGGAGGCGGGCTGAACCCGCCACTGACGCAGACGTTGCCCGTGCAGTTGCAGCCGGTGGTGCAGTCGGCCCCGGTGGTGCAGGCCCGCACGGGTGCGGCATCGCAGTGGCTCTGGGGCGGAAGCGGGTTGAACCCTCCCGGGACGCAGACGCCATCGGTGCACCTGCAGTTGGTCCGGCAATCGAGTGTGCCGACACAGGCCCGCAGCTCCGCTTCCTGCTCCGACAGGATCTCCGACTCGCTCGTGGACTGGGGTGCCTCCTCCACGTTTCCACAGGCCACGACGAACAACGCCATGACAGCAATGCCGCAACGAAAGACGTTCACGGTACTCTCCTTGGAAGAGACTCCTCAATGGCACGACACACGCCAAGGGTGGGAGTCTTTTTTTGACTCGCAGCGAGCACGGCCTCAACCAGTCGAAGGCGACCACGAGTCCCGGGCCCTCGCATTGACTCTGGTGGCATTGATGTGGTGAAGGGTGGGCCATGTCTTTGAACGCCTACGACCTATCTGCTGGCCTGTTCATCCGCGGACTGGCCAACTTGAAAACGCAGTTGGCGAAGGCCGAAGCCCATGTCGCCGCCAGTGGCAGCGGTGAAGCGGCGTTGCTGGACGCGCGACTCGCCGCGGAAGGGCTCATGCACGGCGTTGCGAGTCACGCGCCAGCTGACCTGCACATGTACACGCTCGCCGCTCAAGTCCACTGGGCCGCGGAGGGAGCCAGGTTGGCCATCGCGCAGTTGCTGGGTGCGCCTCGGGTGCCGGCCGCGAACGATGCAAAGAGCTTCGCGGATCTGCACCAGCGGCTCGATGCGACGATTGCCTCTCTTCGAGAGCTCTCGCCAGGCGACCTCGAAGCCGGCCTCGAACGAGAAATCGTGATCGAGCACCGCCGTGGCTCGATGCGCTCCAGTGGCCGCCAGTTCCTGATCGCATTCGCGATCCCCCACTTCTTCTATCATGTGACCACCGCCTACGGCATCTTGCGAAACCAAGGCGTGAGACTCACCATGGGCGACTTTCTGGGCAACTGGGGGGACGCGTTGAGTTGAACTCCGCCACCCGCTCAGCGCTGAGTACACGGGCGGCGGCCTTCGTGGCGGACGAGAAGTTCCACCCAGTCGTCCGCGCTCCCGCCGCAGGCGCCGCTCGCCGGCAGCGCCTCGGTCCGGGGGTTGAAGACGTTCTCGACGGCCAGGACCTGGCCGGGAGCATTGATGCGGTGAATCGAGTCAGCGAGGCCCGGGAGATGCCCAACCGGCTGGCGGCGGCCTTGAGGTCCCAGCCGCTCTCGCGCAGCACGGACCGCGGCTCCCGCACTTCGATTTCCGAGGCCTTGTCTTTGCTGACTGCTGATAAAGACGTGGAGCTCACTTCAGCGGAACATCGCAGGAGTTCCGGTAGGTGTAGATGGAATAGGTCGTGGCGTGCCCATACGTCCACCGGTTGTTCTCGCCGCAGAAGCACAACCACTCGCCCACGACATTGCGCATCTCCGGCTCACTGTAGAAGAGTCGCTGGTACTCTTCATTGCCGCAGGGAACCAACGCGTCCTCGCGAGAGTCGGTCTGGGAGGGCTCGTCCACTCCCACGACCTCTCCACCGCAACCCGTCATCAGTCCTGCCACGACAACCACGCTTCGAGCGAAACGCTTCAGTTGCATGAGGTCTCCGAGTCGAGCTTCAGGGTTGTGCTCGCCGCTCAAGCTAGCACATTCCGCTCGGAGGCCAGAGGGCCTCGCCCGCCTGCATCCCCAGCCTGAGCGCGACTCACGAACTCCAGTTCAGACTTCCTCGAAGTCTGCTCCCGTGACCTTGGCTCTCTCCAGGAGCCCCTTGATGTCCTCCGAGACGATGAGCGCGTCGGACCAACCCCAGATGCGAAACACCTGGAAGTGGCCGACCTTCCTGGGGTCAATCCGCATCCCGATGACGCTGCGGTAGTGGCCAGGCTTGTCCGGTTGCCCATCCTCTGGTTTCCAGGCCTGTATCTCTTGCGATGCCTTGTCATCGATGCACCGGATGAGTTTCTTGGCCACGAGAACACTGTACTCACCTGAGCCGCCTTTGACTTTCACGGGCAGGAGTTGAACTTCCAGGGAGGCATACTCCGCGAGGTGAGTTGCCATCCTCTGGTGGATCACGGGAATCCTGCCGGCGCCCGCCAGGTTGAAGTCGCGCCGACGCCCCTGCTCTCGAACCTGAAGCTTCAGGAGGTCAGGGGCCTGGACAGGCCGTCCCGAGGTGAACTCCGCCATGTCTTCCAGTTCCTTGCCCTGTCCGTCCATCAGGGGGCTCAGGGACCAGTCACCGGGCCGCACCGCTTCGTTGAGCCTGAAGTATCGAGTCCGCATGGTGGATTTCCCAACGACCTCATTCGCCGAATTTTGGGGAGGCATGGATGGACACGCCCCACGTTGATTCCGTCTCCCGGGTCCCGGTGTTGTACGCGACGATGGCGGGCAGCGTGCAGGACACGACGAAGAGGACCCCCGATGCGACCACGGCTTTGCCTCGCGTCAACCGAGGAGCCGCGGTGGGGGCAGGGGGCGTGCTGGAGGGAGCGGACGTCATGTTCCCGCCCATCCTACCAAATGGAAGAGAGGACCCAGCGGCTCATCATGCGCATCCCTCACGTCATGACGCACTCATGACGCAGCGACCGAATCTTGGGTAGGCACACGGGTGCGCCGCGCCCCTGACGCTTTCGCTCCCGCGCGCGATTGCGTAGCGTGAGGTGTCCGAGTCGGGAGGAACGCTCATGGCCAAGAAGGTCGCAACCAAGAAGGTCGCAGCCAAGAAGGCGCCGGTCAAAACGCAGAAGAACAAGGCCTCCGTCGCCGAATTCATCGCCACGGTCGATGACGATGCCAGGCGCGCGGACGCCAAAGCGATTGACAAGCTGCTGCGCGAGGTCACCGGCGAGAAGCCCGCGATGTGGGGGGCGTCGATCATCGGCTATGGCTCATACAAATTGACGAACACGATGGGTGAGGCGGATTGGCCGAAGATTGCCTTCAGCCCACGCAAGGGCGCGACCGTGCTCTACATCGTGCCGGACCTCCTCGCGTCCGATCCGCTGATGGATAAGCTGGGGAAGTACAAGAACGGAAAGAGCTGCCTCTACATCAACAAGCTCGCCGACGTGGACCAGAAGGTGCTGCGCGAACTGGCCGCGCGTTCGTGGACGCACATGAACGAGAAGTACGAGTAGGAACAAGCTGCCCGACGTCTCAATGGCTCAGTCGGCTGAGGTCGAGACGAACTCGACGCACGAGGCGGGCAGTCCGGAGTCGGGCCGAGGGGTGGCCAGCCTTGTCGGAAGCTGTTCGGCCGCGCAGCAGCGTTCGAGATACGCGACCACCCGCCTGCCTTCGTCGCTGTCCGCGGACACGTGTATCGGCTCGTTGGCCGGATTGATGACCGCGGGCAGGAAGCCGGCGGAGATGCGCCCGGACGGCGCGATGTGAATCACCGCCGCGCCGGTCAGCCTCGAATCCGGGTGGAACGGCAGCAGGGGGTAGCCCTCCCGGGGGCGAATCATGTACTCGCCGAACTTGCGGGCCCAGGCCGCCATCTCTTCCGGCCGTCCCACGCCCAGGTAACCGTCTTTCGCGAGGCGCTCAGTCAGGTTCGGCAGGTCGAACACATAGTGTCCCAGGCCGTAGAAGATGGGCTTTCCGGAATGGAATTCGACACCGCGGAGCATGTGATGATGGTGGCCCACGACGACGTCGGCCCCGTGGTCGATGGCGAGCCGGGCCGTCCGTCGTTCATGGTCGGTCAGCGAATACGGCACGGTGGAGTCGCCCCAGTGAAAGCTGGCGACGACGATGTCTGCCTTCGCGCGTGGCTTCGGTGAGGCTGTGGATGAACGCCTTCTGGTCCTCGACCAGCGGCTCGGTGCTCACCACGGGGGCCATGCCCGGATTCCATACGTTCAGATCCACGGGCGTGTACCGGGTGTGTGCACGGAAGGGAGCCAGACCGGGGACACCCGGGCGCGCCTCATAGCCGTAGGGAAAGACGGAGCTGAAGGCCAGAAAGGCCAGCCGTGTTCCATTGCGCTCCAGATACACGGGCGCGGTGGCCTCCGCGAGATTCGCGCCCGCGCGCACCGTGGCGATGTCCAGGTCAGCCAATGTCCGGCGCATGGACAAGAGCGCGGCATGTCCCCCGTCGAGACTTTGGTTGTTGGCCAATGACATGATGTCGAAGCCCGCCTTGGCCAATGGGGCGGCGTTCGCCGCGGGCGCCGTGAGCGTCGAGCCGGCGCTGGGGGCACGATGGATGCCGTCGCTGAAGACGCCCTCTCAGTTGCCGAAGACGACGTCACCGGAGCGCAGGACGTCGCGGGCGGAGTGGAAGGCCGTCGCCGGGTCGTCGCGGTCCACGAAGACATCGCCCACGGCGAAGAGCGACAGCCCGAGTCCAGGGGGATGCGCGATGTTGTTCGAGGCCACGGTGCACTCCTACATCCTGCGCGTATGCGTTCCTCGCGCCTTCTACCAGAGGAGGGTTCCACGGATGCTCATTCGCTGTAGGACAATGCCCGGGCGTCCATGAGGCCAGGGCCCGTTCCATTCAAGTCTGTCGCAGTGGAATTTCGCGTGTTAGGGCTCCGGGGGAGCGAGCTGTGCCGGAGGGCCCCTCCGCGCGGCAGCCGCGAGGTATGTCATTGCTTCCAGGAGCTCCCTTGCCCCCCACGCCCCCGTCCGCCCTGGTGACAGGAACCGAGTACGAACGCCTGCTCTCCAGCCTCCGTCTGAAGAGTCCCTGGGCGCTCGAGGGCCACACCCCGGAGGAGGCGCGGAGGGTGCTGGATGGCGGAGCGCAGGCTGCCCGCGTGCGGGGCGCAAGGGTCGACCATGGACCGTGGCGCTCGGTGGTGGACGTCATCGCCGAGCAGTGCCGGCGGCATGCCGACCGCGTCGCGCTCTCGGAGGGTGGCTCTGAAACCACCTATGCGCGGTTGGAGGAGCGGACGTGTGCCCTGGCCGCCAGCCTGCGGGCCCGGGGCATCGGGCGCGGAGACGTGGTCGCGGTGGTGCTGGAGCGGGGCCCTGCCTTCGTCGAGCTCGCCATCGCCGTCTGGCGCGTGGGTGCGGCCTATCTGCCCCTGGCGCCGTCACATCCCCAGGTGTGGCGCGAGGACATCGTTCGCAGGGTCGGCGCGGCGCTCGTGGTGGGTTCGCCCGCCAGCGAGGTGCCGGGAGTGCCTTTCCTGGATGCTTGTGCCGACGTGGGCTCCGGCGTGACGGCCGTGGAGGACACGGCGCTGGTCCCGGAGGACCTCGCCTACATCATCTGCACGTCGGGCTCGACGGGCGAGCCCAAGCTGGTGATGACCGAGCATCGCGGCGTCGCCAACCTCCTCCATGCGCAGCGGGACTTCCTGGGCGCGTTGGGGCCGGACACGCGGGTGCTGCAGTTCTTCCACCCGTCGTTCGATGCCTCCCTGTTCGACCTGTTGATGGCGCTGTCCAACGGAGGCCGGCTGGAGACGCTGGATGCGTCGCCGCTCTCCGGTGCGCCGCTGGCCCACGTGCTGGTGGACCGGCGCATCACCCACGCGGTGTTGCCCGCGACAGTCCTTCGCACGCTGCAACCGGGCGGCTTCCCCGACCTCCAGGTGGTGATGAGCACCGGGGATGTGTGCCTTCCGGAGACGGCCCGGCAGTGGGGCGCGCACCACCGCTTCGTCAACGGCTATGGCCCGACGGAGGTGACGGTGGCCAGCACGCTCCATGTGGTGCACGCCGTGGAGGGGGAGCGCGTGCCCATTGGCCGCCCCCTCTCCAATTACCACGGGGTCATCCTCGATGAGCAACTGCGCCTCGTCCCCGACGGGGTGCCGGGTGAGCTGTGCATTGGCGGGGAGGGTGTCGGGCGCGGGTATCTGGGGCGGCCCGCCCTGACCGCCGAGCGGTTCATTCCGGATGCGTTCGGTCCGGTGCCGGGAGGGCGGCTGTACCGCAGTGGCGATTTGGGCCGGTGGTTGCCGGACGGCACACTGGAGTTCCTGGGCCGGCGCGACGACCAGGTGAAGATTCGCGGCGCACGCATCGAGCTGGGCCAGGTGGAAGCGGCCCTGGCCGCGCTGCCGGACGTGCGGGACGCGGTCGCCCTCATCGACGACACGCGGGAGCGCCTGCTGGGCTACGTGATGCCCGCCACCGGAGCAGCACTGTCCGGCGACGTGGTGCGCGCGGAGCTTGGACGCAGGCTTCCCGGCTACCTGGTGCCGGATGTCGTGGTCGTGGTGGAGGCCTGGCCCCTGAACACCAGCGGCAAGGTGGACCGGGCGCGACTGCCTCGCCCCCCACGCGCGGAGCGGACGGACTACCAGCCACCCGAGTCGCCCGGCGAAGTGGCGCTGGCGGCCATCGCCGCGGCGCTGCTCGGGATGGAGCGGGTGGGGCGTGATGACAACCTGTTCGAGCTGGGAGGACACTCGCTGTTCGCCACCCAGCTCGTGGCCCGCGTGCAGCGTGTGATGGGCGCGCGGTTGGAGTTGAGCGAGGTGCTCCAGGCCCCCACGGTGGCCCGGCTCGCGGCGCGCTTGCAGGAGGCGCGAGGTGGGGTGGACCTGGGCCCTCGGAGCGGCGGCGCGGGAATGGCGCTCACGCCTTCGTTTGGCCAGGAGCGGGTGTGGTTGATGCACAAGCTCAACCCGGACGCGCGGGCCTACCACACGCAGGCGGTGTTCCGTCTGGCGGGTGCGTTGGACTTCGCCGCGCTGCAGGCGAGCCTCTCCGACATCGTGCGTCGCCACGACGTGATGCGCTCCCGCTTCCCCGAAGTGGATGGAGAGCTGCGGTGTGAGCTGGAAGCCCCGTGGGAGGTGGAGCTCTCCCTCCAGGACTTCAGCGGCGTGGACGAGGCGCTGCTGGCCACCCGGGTGGCGGAGGCCGTCCGGGACGCGGTGCAGGCCCCGTTCGCGCTCGCCGAAGGCCGGCCCTTCCGCTGGCGGCTGTTGCGATTGGGTGCGCAGGAGCACCTCTTCGTGCACGTCGAACACCACATCGTGCATGACGGCTGGTCCTTCAACGTCTTCGTGCGCGAGCTGCTCAACGGCTACGCCGAACATGTCCGCCACGGCCAGGTGCGGCGCCCCGCGCTGGCGGTGCAGTACTACGATTACGCGCGCTGGCAGCGGGAGTGGGTGGGGACCGAGGCCGCAGCGGCGCAGCGCCGCTTCTGGCGTCAGGAATTGGAGGGCGCGGAGACCCGGCTCCAGCTCCCCCGCCGTGCTGCTCCCAACGGAAGACGGTTTCGTGGGGTGGCGCCCCGGGTGGAGCTGGACGGAGAGCTCGCGCGCCGCCTCCAGTCCCTGGCGGACCGCAACCACGCGTCCCTCTTCACCACGCTCCTCTCCGCGTACTTCGTCCTCCTGCACCGGTACACCGGCTCGCGGGATTTGCTCGTCGGCTCCTCGGTCGCCAACCGGCGCTGGCAGGACACCGAGGGCATGCTGGGCATGTTCATCAACAACGTCGTGCTGCGGGGCCGGCTGGACGGCGACCCTTCGTTCGAGGAGTTCCTGGCGAGGATGCGGCGCACCACGCTGGAGGCCTATGACCACCAGGAGCTGCCCTATGAGCAGATCTTCGCGCAGTCGCCCGCGCGGCATCAGGGTGGCTTCAACCCGTTGATACAGACGATGTTCAACTTCCACGACTCGTCGGTGGGCACGCTCGACGCGTCACCCCTCGACGTCTCCTTCGTGGAGGGACTGGGCAACGGCTCGGCCAAGTTCGAGCTGTCCGTCGTCGCGGTGCCGCTCTACTCCGAACCGGGGCACATCCAACGGCTGGGCGGGGACGTGGTGAGCATTCCCCGGTCCGAGGCCCCCGTGCGCTCCAGTCCACGCTCCTCCCTGAGCGGCATCCTGCTCTCGTGGGAGTTCGACTCCGACCTCTTCGAGGACTTCTTCATCACCGGCATGCTGTCCGCGTATCAGCAGCTCTTGCGCTCCATCACAGACGCGCCGGACACCCGCGTGTCCAGGTTGTCGCTGATGAACGACGCGGACCGGCGCGCGCTCGTCAGCGTGGGCCCACGCCAGGAGGCTCCTTGCTACCGGGTGACCGAGCTGTTCGCCTGGTGGACCCGCCGCGCGCCCGACGCCCCCGCGGTGAGGTCCGCCGACGGCGTGCTGACCTATGCCGAGCTGACGCGTCGGGCGGAGCACCTGGCGCACCACCTGCGCGACCTGGGCGTCGGTCGTGGGGCGCTCGTGGCGGTGTGCATCCCCCGCTCGGCGGAGTTGGTCGTGGCCCAACTGGGAATCCTCATGGCGGGGGCGGCCTTCTTGTCACTGGACCCAGTCGCTCCTCCGGCCTGGCTGGAGCCGCTGATGCAGGAGGCCGGGGCCCATGCCCTCGTCACCACGGCGGCGCTGGCGGGTCGGCTCAACGGCCTGCCCACTGTCGTGCTGGATGAGATGCCCCCGGCGTCGTCCGGGCCGCCGCTGCCGGAGGGGAGTCAGTCGGACCTCGCGTACGTCCTCTACACGTCCGGGTCGACGGGCAAGCCCAAGGGCGTTCAAATCGAGCATCAGTCGGTCGTGTCCTTGCTGTACCGGACGGCCCTGGCCGAGGACCTGGGTCCTGGCAAGACGATGCTGGCGATGGCGTCGGTGACCTTCGATATCTCGGTGCTGGAGGTCTGGGGCGCGCTGCTCAACGGCGCCGCGGTCCACTTCCTGCCGCCGGGCTGGGACGTGCCGGGGCTGGCCCGCTGTCTCATCGACCAGCGAATCACGCATGCGGTGATTCCCCCCGTGGTGCTGCCCCGGTTGGCGGCCGACGCGCCGGAGGCCTTCGCCGCCCTGGACCGCGTGGTGGTGGGCGGGGATGTCTTCCCCCTGGAGGCGTTCCGCACGCTCGAGCGCGGAGGCTTCAAGAAGCTGACGAACGGCTACGGCCCCACGGAAATCACCGTCATGGCCAGCGGACACCGGCTCGACGACGGGCTCGACCCCGATGCGACCCACGTGCCCATCGGGCGACCGCTGTTCAATGCGCACCTCGTGGTGCTCGACGCGCACGGGCAGGTGGCTCCGCCGGGCGCAGTGGGGGAGCTCTGCATCGGTGGGGCCGGTCTCGCGAGGGGCTACCGCGACCAGCCGAGCCTCACCGCCGAGCGGTTCGTGCCGGACCCCTTCGGCTCACATCCGGGTGCGCGGCTCTATCGCAGTGGGGACCTGGCCCGGTGGCTGCCCGGAGGCGTCATCGAGTTCCTGGGCCGCCGTGATGAACAGGTGAAGGTCCGTGGCGTCCGGGTGGAGCTGGCCGAGGTTCGTGCCGTCCTGGCCGCGCATCCCGGCGTGGTGGATGCCCTCGCGCGTGTCGACTCGCGCGGGGGGGAGCCTTGCCTCGTGGGCTATGTCGTGGCCGGGTCGGCGACCCCGGTGTCGGCGCAGGCCGTGCGCGAGGACCTGGCGCGCAGGGTGCCGGCGCATCTGGTGCCTTCGGAGGTCGTCGTCCTGGAGTCCTGGCCGCTGACTCCGAACGGGAAGGTGGACCACTCGCGGCTGCCCGCGACCGACCGGCGCCCGGACGCGCCCTACACGGCGCCGAGGACCGAGGCCGAGGTCCGCGTCGCGGCGGTGGTCTCCGAGCTCCTGGGCGCAAGCCGGGTGGATGTCCATGAGAGTCTGCTCGCGCTCGGCATGCATTCGTTGCAGGCGATGCGGCTGGCCTCCCGGCTGAGCCGGATGGTGGGACGGGAGGTCGGGCTCGCTACGATTCTCACCGGGCCGACCATCGCGCAGCTGGCCCACGCGCTCGCCGAGGCCCCCGTCGCGAAGCCCCTCATCAAGAGGCTGCCACGCGGATGACGACCGCGTTCCCGATGTCGTTCGCCCAGCAGCGACTGTGCTTCCTGCACCGGATGGACCCCACCGGGGCGGCCCACGCCACCGTTCGCTGCCACCGCGTGACGGGGCCCCTGGACCCACGAGCCCTGCGGGAGGCCCTGGACGTGCTGGTGGCCCGACATGAACCGCTGCGCACCGTCTTCCCGCTGGGGACGCAGCAGCAGGTGTCCGCGGAAGGGCAGGGGCATGTCCGCTTCCTGGAGGTCGCGACGGAGGCCGAGGCCCTGCGACACGCGCACGAGGAGGCGGCCCGGCCGTTCGACCTGGAGCACGGTCCCTTGCTGCGGCTCACCGTGATTCGGCTGGAGCCCCGGACGCACGTGCTCGTCTTCGCCGTGCACCTGCTGGTGGCGGACGGCGCATCGCTCCAGGTCTTCACCGAGGAGCTGGCCCTCGTGTACCGGGCGGCGCTCCTGGGAGACTCCGCCGTTCTGCCCGAGCTGCCCGTGCAGTACGTGGACTGGGCCGCATGGCAGCGCGAGCAGCTCACCGCCGAGCGGCGTGAAGCGCTGTCGCAATGGTGGAGGGAGCAGCTGTCGGGTGTCCCCCTGTTCCTGGACCTTGTCTCCCCGCGTCCCGTGCTGGGGCGGGGACGGCGCATGCACCGGGTGCTGCCCGCCGCCGTCGCCAACAGTGTGCGCGCCCTCGCGAGCACCGAGCGTCAGACGGTGTTCACGGTGCTGGCCGCCGCCTGCGGCATGGTGCTCGGGCACCGTGCGGGACGGGAGCGGGTGCTGCTGGGACTGGCCGTGGCCAACAGGGACCTGCCCGAGGTCGAGCGGGTGCTCGGGTTCTTCGTCAACACCGTCGTGCTCCAAGTGGACCTGCGCGGCGACCCCGACCTTCGCGAGCTGCTCACCCGGGTGGCGGCGGCCACGGCGGCGGCCTACGCGCACAAGGACCTGCCCTTCGAGCAGCTCGTCGCGGACCTGGCCCCGCCGAGAGACCCGACGCGGTCTCCCGTCGTCCAGGTCAACTTCGTCTACCATCCGGCGGGCACGGCGGGAGCACTGTCATTGCACGGCTGCGAGGTGACGGAGCCCCTGCTGGACCTCCCCTCCGCGAAATTCGAACTCACCCTTCGGGTGGAGGAGCGCTCCGACGGCGCGTACACCGTGTGGGCCGAGTTCGATGAGAGTCTCTTCGAGCCCGCCTTCATCGAGGGGCTGCTCGCGGCCTACGAGGAAATCTTGCGGACCGCGACGCATCATGCGCGGACATCGCTTCCGCGCTCCCCGATGGGGACGGGGGAAGAACACCTCCGCCGCATCTTCGCTGACGTGCTGAAGGTCGACTCGGTCTCTCCGGACGACGACTTCTTCCAGCGCGGCGGCCATTCCTTGCAGCTTGTCGAAGTCGCGGTCCGCATCCGGAGCGAGATGGGCCAGGACCTCAGCCTGCGCGAGCTGTACCAGCACCCCACCGTGGCGGGCGTTGCTGCCCGGCTCGAGCGAACAGGAGCATCCCGATGAGCCCTTCCTATCCCTTCCCCAAGGACTGGAGCCTTCCCCTGGAGCCTCCCGCTGAATACGAGCGGCTGCGGCAGGATGCTCCGGTCTGCCCCGTGCGGTTGTGGGACGGAGACACGCCGTGGCTGGTGAGTCGTTACAACGACGTGTTGGCGGTCCTGGGAGATCCCCGGCTGGTCGCGGACTCCACGCTGCCAGGGTTCCCGCACCTGTCGCCCGCGGCGGCGGCACGGCAGGGGAGGCCGCTGGCCTTCTTCCTTCGCCCCGATGCGGAGTACCGGGCCCAGCGGGCCATGCTGGTGCAGGAGTTCATGCCCCGGAGGATGGAAGCTTTGAGGCCGCGCATCCAGGCCACCGTGGACGCGGCGCTCGACGCGATGCTGGCCGGCCCGAAACCCGTGGACCTGATGGCGGCGTTCGCGCTCCCCGTGGCCCTGCAAGTCATTGGCGATTTGCTCGGCGTGCCCCAGGACGGTGCCGAGGACTTGCATGTCCTCAGTAGGACGGTCGGCTCCCGCGCGTCCTCCCGCGAGGAGGCGAGGGCGGCGCTGATGGCCCTGGATGACTTCTTCCTGCGGTTGGTGGAGGCGAACCTGCGTGAGCCTGGCGACACGCTCATCGGTCGCGTCGTCACGGAGCAGGTGGCGACGGGAAGGCTGAGCCCTCCGGACGCGGCCTCCCTGTTCCACGCGCTGTACTACGCCGGGCATGGGCCGTCCGCGTACATGTTCGGCCTGGGGACGCTGGCGCTGCTGCTCCACCCCGAGCAGCTCGGGAAGTTCCGTGAGCTGGAGGACCCCGCCGCCATCACCGCGGCGGTCCAGGAGCTCCTGCGTTTCGTCAATGTCTCTCATCTCGCCCGGCAGCGCGTCGCCACGGTGGATGTCACCGTGGGCGGCCAGCTCATTCGCGCCGGGGAGGGGGTCCTCGCGCAGCCGGACTCCGCCAACCGTGACGGGACGGTCTTCGAGGAGCCGGACCGCTTGGACCTCCACCGGGAGGCGCACCGCAACTTCGCCTTCGGCCATGGCATCCACCTGTGCACGGGGCGCGCGCTGGCTCTGATTGAGTTCGAGGTGGTGTTCAAGACGCTGTTCCAGCGCATCCCCACGTCGCGGCTGGCCGTGCCGCTGGAGGAGGTTCGCTTCAAGAAGGATGAGAACCTGCTCGGCGTGCACGAACTGCCGCTGACCTGGTGACCTGTTTTCCTATTCGCCGCACGCAACCACTGCGACAGCGTCTGCTGGGATACTCCCGCCTGCTGGGCCAGTGTCGCAGCACTCGCCGCGCTTGGACCCATCATCCGCTTCAACAGCTGCGCCTTGAATGCGTCTGTGTACGGCACTGCAACCGCCTGCACTCGCCCCTTCGGGTGGTCAGCTCGGCACGTCAGCCGAGGCGACAACATCCCTGACACAGGGGGCTTCTTTGCCTCCCCTCCTGGCGCCGATGAAGTGCGCCGGAGCGTGGCGAGCGAATCCCCGCCACGCTCCGGGAGAGGGCTCACAACGTCTTCATGTACTCGATGAGCGCGGTGCGCTCCGCATCGGTCAGCACGTCGGTGAACGTGTGGCCCGAGTTCGACTGGCTGAACATCCGGGTGTTGTAGATCTTGCGATCCTCGATATCCGAGTTCGAGAAAGTCGGAGCCACGATGCTGCCGAGGAGGTTCCAGGCCAGCGCGCCGTTGCCGTACAGCAGCGACAGCCCGCTCTCGATGAGCGGCGTCTCGTTTGGATCCCACGGATTGCAGTGGTTGAACGGCGAGAAGGTCAGGTTGCTGCACGGAACCGTGTCGTACTTCCACCCGACCTTGGACTGGTCATACGCCTTCGCGAGGTCGGTCTCGAATCCCATCACGACGCCGAACCTCTGCGGCTTCGACTTGCGACGCCAGATGCGCGGGCGGTCCGACGATTTGAGCAAGCTCCAGAGGTCAGGCACCGAGCCGTTGTGGAAGTAGGGACCGGACGCCCAGATGCCGTAGAGAGGCTGCGCGAGATAGCCGATCATGTTGTACTTTTCGGCGCACCCATCCTGACCTTCGTACCCGAAGAAGCTGTACCTGGCCTGGGTCTCGACGGCTCCGTCGTTGGCGAGCAGCCGGGCCTCATCGGTGTCGATGACGTCGATGGGCGTGACGTTGGCCGCCATGCCCTCGAACAAGGGATTGGCGAGGAAGCTCGGATCGTTCACGTAGCGCGGCGCGTAGGCTCCATGGCAGCTCGCGCACGAGCCGTTGCCGGCCTGCTGCGGCTTCGCGACCGGGTTGTTGCGGTTCGCTGCCCACAGATTGAGCGTGTGGAACAGGAGCGCCCCCTGCTCCGCGAGCGTCGTGTTGACCGGCAGAGGGTAGGCCGGCGACTTCAGACCGAGCATCCAGGTGTTCGCCTGGTACTCGTTGGCGAGAATCCAGTCGTAGCCGTCCTGGTAGTTCGGCAGTGCGGCGCCCGGCATGTACCACGAGAGCTCGATGCGCGTGGCGTCGCTGCTCATCCCGGCGTCGAAGAACTTCACCGGACGGTGCCCGAGGTTCCACCAGTTCGGCGGGTCTTCCGTGCCAGTCGAGCCGGCCGCCCAGATCTCCGGATTGAGGAAGACGCCGGGAATCGTCCCGTCGGGATCGAAGATGGTGAGCAGGGCGAAGAGCTGGAAGTTGGTGATGTTCCCCGTGCCGCGGATGCGGTTCAGGGAGGCGAGGGTGAAGGCGGGGTTGAGGCCTCCGAACTCGCTCAACAACAGCGTCACATCGGTGAGGCCGTTGGTGCCGTGTAACCCCCCCAGGCCCGCGCCGTCGCTTGCCTTGCCAATCTGGCCGCTGTGACAGACGGAACACGTGACGCCAATCTGTCCGCTCCACGAGCCGTCGGAGTTGCGTGTCTGGGTCAGTGCCATCGGTAGCTGGCCGGAGCCACCGTTCGTGCGGTTCGGATCCTCGAACGGGAGAGGATACGGATTGCGCTGCGGGCTGAGCGGGCTGCCGTAGCGCTCGGCGGCGAGGTTGTCGAAGTCGGAAGGGCGAAACGGCAGCCCCCACCTCAGCCACAGCGCGTTGTACTGGGACGCCGACATCGACCAGAGACTCCAGGCGGAATGGCCGCTGAACTCCCAGCCGGCGTCGGGGTTTCCGTTTCCGCCGAGCAGCCGCCCTCCCGCCGCGTGGGTCGACCGCAGCTCGCCACACGTCAGCGGAGTCCGGTCCATGCACGAGTTCCACCCCACGTTGAAGACGACGTTCTTGTTCGACGTCGGCGTCACGAGTGAGCGTGGGTCGGGCGGTAAAAGCGTCGTATCGGACTTGCCCGTACAGAACTCGAACCAGTAGTGCCCTCCACGCTTGCTGCCGAGCAGGTCCGATTGAGCTGCCGCCGGTGTGCTGCCGGCACAGACAAAAAACATCGCGACGAGAACGCTTCGAGTCAGACGTGCCGCCATGACGTCCCTCCTGCTGACATTCCTGTGGGTCGGTCGGATGGGGCCTCGGTCCGACCGGGTGGGCGCGTGCTCGGAGACGTCAGTTTCCGAGTCGCACGCGGGGTATGAGCGTCTTTTCCGCGCGCCCCGGAAAGGGACATTTGTCGCGAAAGTGTCGTAGGCGACATTTGTCGCCTAATCGCCTCTTGCGAAAGCCAGGGCTGGGCGGGTGCCTGTCCGGGCGTCGAGTCAGAGGAACGACACGGCCTCTATCGCTGGGTTGTCGAGCGAGCCCTGGCCTGCAAGAACCAGCTCCGCCGACTTCGAGTCCGCGACGAACGCAATGGAGTCCAGTGCAATGACTGACGGTGCGCGTCAATCCGCCCCCAACCCAGATTTCGTGGCGCGCAAGCCGCAGCAGCAGCGCGCCAAGGTCCGGGTCGATGCCGTGCTCCAGGCGGCGGAGGAACTGCTGCTCGAATCAGGGCTTTCGGCCTTCTCCATCCCGACGCTGGCGGAACGTCTCGAGTACCCTCGCTCGACGATCTACAAGTTCTTTCCGACCCCCCAAGCCCTGCTCAACGAACTCGCGGAGCGCCAACTCGGGGCGCTGGAAGCGCACCTGTCGAGCTATGCCCAAGGCCTCGCGGGGGCCAGGAACTGGCAGGAACAGATCACGCGCATGGTTCAAGCCGCGGCGGATTTCTACCGCACGCATCCGGCGGCGCAGGTCGTCCTGCTGACCGGGCCAGTCTCCGATGTGAGCTTTCACGCGCTCGAATCCACGATAGCGCGCCTCGGCATGCGCGCGCGCAGCCTGCTCGCGACGCGCGGCATCGACATCCCGCGGGGGTCGCCGGACATCGCGGCGCTGGCGGTGGAGTTCGGCACCGCGAGCCTGCGGATGTCCTTCTACCTTCATGGCCGCATGACGAACGAATACACCCAGGCCGCGGCCGACGTGATGATTTCATTCCTGGCCATGCGGCTGGGATTGCCGCTGCGCTGATTCAGGCCCAGGCGCCCAAGGAGCGCGCGGAGGCGTTCCGCGTCCTCCATGGCGGCCGTCAACACGCCCACTCGCCCTTGGGGGGCGCCTGAGACTTCAGGACCGTGCCTACTCGCGCGTGGCCTCCGCCATCCGCGGCGGCGGGGACACCGTGAGGATTCCGCTCGTCCCCGGTGCGCTCCGCGCCAGCACGCGGCCGTCGGAAGACACCACCACCGCGATGCCTCCCAGCGAGGCTCGCACCGCGGGCAGCCGCAGCTCCACCGCCCGCATCACCACGCCGCCGATGGCCTGGTCCACGGCGAAGCGACTTCCAGCCAGGGGCAGATCACTGGCCAGGACCGCGAGCAGCTCTCCTCCCGCCTCCCGTCCACGCAAGGCGGTGGCGCGGCTGAAGGCCTCGTAGCAGATGAGCGGAATCACCTTCCGCCCCGCGAGGGACAGCAGCGGCCTGGCCTGGCTGGCCACGAGCGGCTCCCCTTTTCCCTGAAGCCCGAAGATGGAGCGCTCGCCGATGGGGACGAGGATGGACTTCCCTCGGGTCTCCCGCAGACGCCCGTCCGCATCAAAGGCGGCGGCGGCGTTGAAAAAACCCTCGGGCGTTCGGAGCGTCAGCCCCGCGATGGCGGGGACCGGCAGGCGCGCATCGAAGGCCTCGAGGACCTCCGGCCGTGACACACGCCCCTCGGTCCCCCGCTGGAGCCCCCGTACCGTGGACTCTGGCCAGATGAGCCGCTCCGTGGCCTCGGGCACCGACTTCGGCACCCGCACGGAAGAGGCCATGTGGACCACGCCCGTCCCCTGGAGCGCATCGTCCGCCACGGGCAGCCGGGGCAGCGCGGTCAGGGCCACCATGACGACCACGGCCGGCAGCAACAGGCGGCGCGAGCGCAGGGCCACGGCCTCTCCCACGCACACGGCGGCGAGCAGGCAGAGCACCAGCGTGGGCACCCACCCCACGAAGCCCACGGCCCTCAGGATGGGCGGCAGCATCCACTGGGAATGCAGCACGTGCGTCATGGAGAAGCCGCTCCACGCCTCCACTCCCGCCTCGCCCAGCACCCATCCCACCGGCAACCAATACCTGGGAGGCACCCGCTTCACGGGCAGCGCCGCCAGCGCCAGCAGCGGCACCTGGGACAGCGCCCCGGTGGCCGTCCAGCCCAGAAACGCCACGATGAACGGCGGAGGAAGCCAGGGGGCCGTGTAGAACCCCGCCGTCCCCACCCACCAGTGCAAGGCCACGCCCTGGCGCACGAGCGCGGCCAGCAGCAGCGCCGCGGCGGACTGGCGCCAGCCGTTGGCGCGGTGGAGCGACCACCCCAGCAGCGCGATGCCCACCCAGGCCAAGGGCTGCGCCCACGTCCACAGGAAGGCGACGCCCAGCGCGACACCCGAGCCCAGGGCCAGCAGCAGGCTCATCGCTTCCGGAACCTCTCCGGCGGAACCGGGACCAGCGCCGTGGCCTCCCCCGGGAGCTCCACCTTCACGAGGTTGGGGTGCTTGCGCGCCAACCGGGCCTCCAGCACCGCGGGCTCCCAGCGCGACACCTCTTCGAGGGCCGTGTCCATGGCCTTCGCGTCCAACCGCCACAACTCGAGCGCCTTGCCAGAGCGCGTACGGACGAAGCGAGCGCGCTGCTCGGGGCTCCCGGCCTGGAAGAAGCCCTCGTCATAGAGCAATCCATCCAGGGGCAGCTTGTACGTGGAGCCCAGCACCCAGGCCCCCGGCGCCTCTTCCGCGAGCGCCGTGAGCAGCGGCGTCGAGAAGCCGTAGCAGGTATCCAGGACGATGAGGTCCGGGCGATAGCACCGAGCCACCCGCGCGAGGTCCTCCGGGGACGCGTTGAGATAGCTCGGCGGCAGGCTGTGTCCGCTGAGCACGAGCACCTCCGCCCTCACTCCCGAGGGACAGGAGAAGTCCTCGAGGGCCACATGCGGGCAGCGGTCATCGGAGCACGGCGACTGCTGCAACTCGGCGACATCCGCTCGTGAGTAGACCGCCACGACGCGCTCCTGCACTCCGGGGGCCTGCTGACACGCGCAGGCCCCCAGAAGCAGGGCCAGAAGCCAGTGCCTTACCAACACAGTCATGGACGGTTCCAGTTCCTGGCTCGAAACACGGGGAGGCCTGTGTTAGCAGCGGCACCAATACGAGGCGCACCACGAGCGGCAGTAGTTGCTCAGCCCGGTGAGCTTGCAGCCGTTCCGCCTGTACTGCTGGGAGCAGCCGACGGTGGAGCCCACGTACCAGACGCCCACCGCGATGAGGGTGACAACCGCCGCGGCGCCGCCCTTCCCATTATGGTCCTCGGGCAGGTACTTGCTGATGACTTCAATCATCGTGAACAGGGAGTACTCGGAGACGGCTTCCAGCTCCCCGGTATCGAGGAGAATCGCGGCCGCTTCCTGCTCGTTGGCGGCCAGCTTGTCTCCCACCTGGATGGTCTTGTCCGCGTTGAAGACCATGTGCAGCTTGCCGCCTTCATGGTGGACCCAGGCGTCGCCCGTCTCGTTGTTCACCGTGTAGAGGGTGCGCTCCCCGGTCTTCTCGTCAATCACCTCGAGGACGGCGTCCTCCGTGCCGCGGACGAGCGTCTGCCGCAGGACGAAGTTCATGAAGCGGGGCACCTCGTCATGCATCGCGATGCCCAGCCGGCCAAACCGCTCCAGGCTCCCGTCGATGACTTGCGCGGGCTCCACGGCGCTGAAGACGATGTTCGCGGCCAGGGCCTCGCGCGCCTTGGCCATCGGGTTGGCCTCGGGAGCACGGCTGCAGCCGATCTGAACGGTGAAGACCGCGAGCATCGCGAGCGTTACCGCGCGCAGTCCGTTGGAAGAACCCTGGTGTGACTCAGCCGGATGAAACATGTGGGGACACTCCTCTTGCTGTGGGGAACTCGCACCCGGCTCGAGGCGGGGTGCGATGGTGACTGCACTCCCCGTGAAGGCAGGAACCAGGCCATCTCTGGCTTCCCTCTAAATCCGTGTCGCTACGCTGGTGCCGGTGTTGCGTCCGCCGCAACAAAGCTTCACTATCCGTGACATCCGGCGCTACAACCCCCACTGCTCATCCAGTGCCGCGCAGCGGCGGCAGCCCCCCATTCGAGGCCGACCCAACCAGGCGGGGTGACGCGCAAGGAACGGCGACTCAAGGAGGTGGCTGCATTCAGTCGGGATACAGGCGTTCCCATTCCTCCCGCCATTCCCGCGCCAGCACGGACCGCTGGCGGCCGTAGCGGGCCTCGGTCGCCGAGGCCGCGGTGATGCGGTCGACGCGGAAATGGCGGAAGGCCTGGCGCAAGCAGCACCAGGCGGCAACGAGCTGTTTGCCCTCGTGAAACGCGAGCTGCACCGGCCAGATGTCGCGCTGGCTCGGCTGGCCCTTCTCGTCGGCATACACGATGAGGAGCGCCTTCTCTTCGCGAATGGCCCGGCGCACGAGGCCGAGCACCGGGACGGACGCAGACCCGCCGCGCATCAGGATGGGCCAGAGCCCGGTGTCGTTCATCCGGTCGCGCAGATCGTCCGGCGAGGCGGTGGCGATCTTCCCCAGCGCATTGCGCGCCGCCCCGGCAAGGCCGGCATCCGGCTGGGCCTCGACCCAGCGGGAGCCGAGCACCAGCGCCTCGAGTTCCTCGGCCGTGAACATCAGCGGCGGCAGGAAGAAGCCCGGCTTCAGCATATAGCCCACGCCCGCCTCGCCAACGATGGGCGCGCCAAGACCGATGAGCGTCCGCACGTCGCGATAGAGCGTGCGCACGGAAACCCCCTGTTCCTCGGCCAGCGCCGCCGCGGTGACGGGGCGGCGGTGCCGGCGAAGCGCGTCCATGACTGCGAAGAGGCGTTCGGTCTTGTCCATGCGTGCGCGCGGCTCACCTCAGGGTGTCATGGAACGCCCGGATATCGGCCGCGTAGTGCGCCGGAGCCTCGAGTGCTGGGAAGTGCCCGGCCTGCCGCGCCTCGGTCCAGTGGACAAGGTTCTGCAAGTGCCGTTCACCCCAGGCGCGCGGCGCGGGATTGTCGACGTCGGCGGGCACCAGCACGCCATGCTTCACGTCGTGGCGGGGCATCGGCATCAGCAGTTCCTGATCGGCGAAGGCCTCTTTGTACAGCCGAACCGATGAACCAATCGTCTGGGTGAACCAGTAGACCGAGAGCAGGGTGCAGAGGTCGTCGAGCGAATAGACCGACTCGAGGCGGCCGTCCCGCAGCAGGCTCCCGCCGTGAAACTTCTCGATGATCCACGACGCCAGGCCCGCGGGTGAGTCGTTGAGGCCGACGGCGAGCGTCTGCGGCTTGGTTCCGTGAAGCATGATGTAGGCGCCCTGCGTGAGGGTCCACAGGTCGACGCGCCGGAAGTAGTCCACTTCCTCGGGCGTCGGCGCCTCCGGCCGCGGGTACCCCGAAAAGACGTTGAGGTAGTGTGCACCCATGAGACGGCCGGGATGGTTGCGGACCAGGCTGAAGCAGACCCCGGAGCCCAGGTCCGAGCACGCAACGAGGAACTTCTCGTAGCCCAGCCGGGTCATCAGCTCGGCCCAGAGATGACCCATGCGACTCATGTTCATGCCCTTTTTCGTCGGCCGGCCCGAGAAGCCGAAGCCCTGCATCGAGGGAATGATGACGTCGAACGACACCCCGTTTCGCTCGGCGGTGAGCAGCGGAATGAGAGGCAGGAACTCGACGAAGTTCGATGGCCAGCCATTGGCGAGGACGATGGGAACGCGGGTTTCGCCCTGACCCGGCGCATGAACGAAATGAACCCGCTCGCCATCGATCTCCTCGATGAATTGCGGAATCGCGTTGAGGCGCTGCTCGGCGGTGCGCCAGTCGAACCGCTCCGCCCAGTGGGTGACCAACCGCCTGAGCAGCTCAGCGTCGGTGCCATCGTCCCAGCCGACGCCTTCGACCGCCGCGGGGAAGCGAGTGGCCTTCAGCCGCGCCCGAAGGTCGGCGAGCTCGGAATCGGAAATGGCAAGGGTGAATGGGCTCATCGTGCGTTTGTGCATCCCAAGGTTGTGCCCGAGGTGTGCTGACAGGGCGTGTCAGCAGTGTTCAGTCACACGCTCGCCCAGCCGACGCCGCCGCACAGTCAGCCGCTGGTGAAGCGCTCGGGTCCTTCCACGCTCATCCCGCTTTGCGACGGAAGTGGAGCGCCTGCGCGCCGGACTTGAACCGCTGCGTCGAAAGGAGCTCGAGCTGCCGCGCACTCGACAGGCCATGGAACAACGTCGGCCCGCGGCCACTGATGACGGGATGAACGACGATGCGGTACTCGTCGATGAGTCCCCACTCCTCGAGCGCGGTCGCGAGCTTGGGCGCTCCGACGAGGACACCTCGCTCGGTCTTCGCTTTCAGCGCGGAGATCGCCTCGCGAAGGTCACCCTCCACCTTGATTGTGTTCCGCCACGGAAAGTCGCTCCGCGAGCCTGACACGACGTACTTTGCCTTCGCCTCGAGCTTCTGTGCCCACTCGCGCATCGCGCGCGGCGCCTTTTCGTCGTGTGCCACCGCGGGCCAGGCTTCCTCCATCAGCTCGTAGGTGGTGCGCCCGAAGAGCATCGCACCGCTCTGATCCATGAGCTGCGTCCAATAGTCGTGCAGTTCGTCGTCCGCGATGCCCTGGGTGTGGTCGATGCACCCGTCCAAAGTGACGTTGAGAC
Source organism: Myxococcus eversor (assembly GCF_010894455.1). Lineage (GTDB taxonomy): Bacteria > Myxococcota > Myxococcia > Myxococcales > Myxococcaceae > Myxococcus > Myxococcus eversor. The sequence continues at coordinate 189,761 of NZ_JAAIXY010000010.1, forward strand.
CGAAAGTGAGGAGGTTCATGGCGTGGGATTCTACGCAAAGCGCGCCCAGCGCGCAGCAGTCCGAGCCAGCGACGCAATGCCCGTCAGGCGGCTGCGCGACTTTCGGTGCGCCGCGCGCGAAGGACGCGGCGCACCGATTCTCCTACCGAGACCGCGCTGAAATCAGGGCACACCGTCCCATCGCGGACAGCGACCTAGAGTCCGTTGGGGACCACGGTCACTGTGCCGGAGCCCCTGTTGGTCAGGATGAGGTCGGCGTACCCATCCGCGTCCATGTCCGCGGTGGCGATGGCGTTGAGGCCAGGTGAGGCGCCGGTCGTGACGACGGTGCCCGCGGTGAAGCCTCCGCTGCCGTTGCCGGTCATCGGGCGGACGCCGCCCGAGGCCGCTGTCACGAGGATGTAGGCGTCGAGCTTGCCATCGCCGTTGAAGTCACCGGCCACGACGCCCAGCGCCGAGTTGGCGGCCGTATTGGTCGCGGCGGTTGACTGAGCGCCGCTCGCGAAGGTGCCGTTGCCGTTCCCTCTGAAGTAGAAGAGGAACCGGCCGGCCGCGCCGTTCGAGAGGATGTCGAGCGTGCCGTCGCCGTTGGCGTCGCCGAAGGCGATGCCCGCCGTCTGGCCGCTGGCGGAATTGCTGTAGGCGACGGGTGCGGCGAACGTGCCGTCTCCCTGGTTGATGAGGACCGACAGGCGTGCGCTGGCGGGACTCGTCACCACGATATCGGAGAAGCCATCGCTGTTCAGGTCACGGCAGGCGATGCTCGACTGAGCGCCGCCGGTGCTCTGGATGCCGATGAACGTGGGCGCGCCGAAGTTGCCCGCGCCGGTGCCGAAGAGCACGCTCACCTGGTTCTGGGTCACGCTGGTCGTGGCGATGTCAGCCACCCCGTCGTTGTCGAAGTCACCGGTGCAGAGGTGGACGGAGCCCGGGGTGCCCGTGGTGAAGCTCGTCGGCGCGCCGAAGGTCCCGGGCGCGCTCGAGCCCAGGTTCTTGTAGACGCTGATGTTTCCGTTGATGAGGGGCAGGTTGGTCTGTCCGTCGACGGTGACGGCGTCGAGCCACCCGTCGCCGTCCACGTCCACGGCCACGACCGCGTTGCTGGAGAGCGAGGCGCTCCCGTAGTTGACCTCCGACTGGACGCTGGCGTCGCCGTTGCCCAGGAAGACGGAGAGCGAGCCAGAGGGAGTCTGGGTCGACCCGGATTCGGCGTTGGCCACCAGGATGTCGAGCTTGCCGTCGCCATTCACATCGGCGACCGCCGGGGCCAGCGGGCTGTGGTTCGCGGGGGAGCTGACCGGCGTGCCGGGGACCTGGCCGGGTGGGATGGCCTGGCAGGTGGCGTTCGAGCAGATCTGCCCCGTCGAGCACACGATGCCGCAGGCGCCGCAACTGGCGGCGTCGCTCTGGACGTTCACCTCGCAGCCGTCGGACGAGTTCGCGTTACAGTCCGCGAGGGTGCCGGAGCAAGACTGGCAGATGTTCCCCTCGTAGGTGGGCGCGCACTTGCAGGTGTAGCTACCCACGCCGTCGATGCAGGCGCCACCGTTCAGGCAGGGGCTCGCGGCGCACTCGTCGATGTTGGTGCAAGTCACCCCGTCGCCCTCGTACCCCGCATTGCAGGCGCAGGTGAAGGAGCCCCCGCTGTTGGTGCAGGAGGCGTTTTCGCTGCAGTTGTCGGTACCGGCGGCGCACTCGTCGATGTCGGTGCAAGTCACCCCGTCGCCCGCGTACCCCGCATTGCAGGCGCAGGTGAAGGAGCCCTCGCTGTTGGTGCAGGAGGCGTTTTCGCTGCAGTTGTCGGTACCGGCGGCGCACTCGTCGATGTCGGTGCAGGTCACGCCGTCGCCCTCGTACCCCGCATTGCAGGCGCAGGTGAAGGAGCCCCCGCTGTTGGTGCAGGAGGCGTTTTCGTCGCAGTTGTCGGTACCGGCGGCGCACTCGTCGATGTCGGTACACACCGTCGGCTGTCCCGTGCAGGTGTAGCCCGGCTCCACCTGGCAGACGCTGTTACAGCCGTCGCCAGAGAGTTGATTGCCGTCGTCACAGACTTCGAATCCGCCCAGCACCCCATCACCACAGATGGCCCGCAGCGACGTCTCCACCGCGTCCACCAGGTAGATCGCGACCGCGCCCCTCAGGCGCACGTAGCGATAGGGCTTGTTTCCCGGGTAGAGCGCCACCGCCACATGCGTCCCCAGGCCCAGCTCCACCAGGTGCAGCGAGCTGGAGCCAATGAGCGTCCCATCCGCCTTCAGGAAGTCCACCTGGGCCACCAGCGCCAATGACAAGCCCTTGTAATAGACACGCAGGTCGCCGGTGCCTTCCTCGCCCGCACCCAGGTCCAGCACCAGCGCCGCGTTGAGCAAGCCCACCAGGGTCGCGGCATGCCCGTCCGGCGCGCCCAGCGCCGCGCTCGCGTTGAGCACCGCCGCATTGGTGCCCGGCGCCACAGCATCCGCATACGGGTCCCACGTCAAGGAGGCTTCCAGCGGCTCACTCGTCACCGCCCCGTTGTCCTCTTGCGGCACCTCATCCGCGGGAGGAAGGGACTCCACACCACATGCTCCGAGCGACAAGACCAGCGTCACGCCGAGTCCCCACGACCACAGCGCACCAGGACGGCTTTGCATTGAGTGTCTCTCTCCGAGGAGCAGGCTGAAGCCCGGAATGGACGTCCCCCCCATGGAATGAACGACGCCATTCCTTACTCCCAATTGCTCGGCGCGCAACAGACGGATTCGCGAGATTCTCCGGCGACCAGCCGACAAGCATTCGAGGGCCATGGACAAAATGCCCATGAGATGCATTTGCCCTCACGGCAATCGACGGGCCATGATGGAGAGGGGCCCCGCACCGCCGACAGCGCTTGTAGGTCCCAGGAGCGCAGATGCTTGGAGCCCCAAAAAGCGCTGAAATGCCTCCCACGCCTTCTGCTGGCTCCCTTGCGCCGGGGCAAGTCACGAATTGATGAGGGTTCTCTATTTCAAACGACAAATGTCAGACTGATGTGGTTGTCTCCTGTTTCCCGGAATGCCTTCCGGAAAGGAGGCACCATGCTTCGACGCACATTGAAGTCCGCGCTGGTTGCACTGTTCATCCCCAGCCTGCTGCTCACCGCCTGTGGTGAGGGACTGGAGTCGCGTCCCGCCCTGGACCCGGAGATGGCCCGGGTGCCGGCTGGCGCCCCGGTTCGCGAGGGCTACACCTGGAATGCCGCGAGAGGGAAGCTGGTGCCAGTGAAGTACGCCGAGGTGGATGGACTGGCCATCCTCGAGGGAGACATGATTCTCGGCACGGTGGAGGAGATGGAGGCGCGCGTGCGCGAGGTGAAGGCCCGGGGAGGTCTCGACGCCCCGGGAGTCCACGCCCAGGGCGTGGCCATCACCGGAGCCAACTATCGCTGGGCCAACTCAGAGGTGCCCTACACCATCGACGCGGCTGTGCCAAACCAGGTGCGAATCACGGACGCCATCACTCACTGGCAACAGCGTACGCACCTGCGCTTCGTGCAACGCACCGTGCTCAACGCGGCGCTGTATCCGAACTACGTCAACTTCCAGACGGGCACCGGGTGCAGCTCCAACGTGGGACGGATTGGTGGCAGGCAAGGGGTGTGGCTGGAGGCCGGGTGCAGCACGGGCAACGTCATCCATGAAATCGGACACGCCCTGGGGCTGTGGCACGAGCAGTCGCGCGAGGACCGCAATACCTACGTGCTCGTCCGGCCCGAGAACATCACCGCGGGCTATGAGCAGAACTTCAACCAGCAGATCGCCGACGGTGACGACATCCTCGCCTATGACTACGGCTCCATCATGCACTACCCGAGGACGGCGTTCTCGAAGAATGGGCTCCCCACCATCGAGCCACTGGGGGGGCAGGCCATCGGGCAGCGCGATGCGCTGAGCATCACGGACGCGGCAACCGTGGCGCGTCTCTACTCGAGAACCATCTCCCTGCGCGCCTTGCGCGGCCACTACGTGGTGGCCGAGGGCGGCGGCGGCGGCGCGGTGAACGCCAATCGTGGCGCCGTGGGTCCCTGGGAGAAGTTCCAACTGGTGGACCGCAACGGCTTCGAACTGCAGACCGGCGACCTCATCCACCTGCAGACGGTCAACGGCAACTACGTCATGGCCGTGAACGGTGGCGGCGCGGAGGTGACAGCCACCCCCACGGCGCCTGGCAGCTATGAAACCTTCCGCATCTCGAAGATCGCCGGCACGGGCCTGCTCACCATCGGCACCGGAGACACCGTGGCCCTGTCGACGAACAATCTCCTCAACCCCCGCTACCTGTATGCCGATAACGGTGGCGACGGCGGGGTGTATGCCGCCGGCGCATCCGTGGGGCAATGGGAGCAGTTCACCATCACCTTCTACTGAGGGACGGGGGAGGGCCTGCTCCAGCGCCGGACGCTGGAGCAGGGCGCAATCGTCCCCTCAGGCGATGAGCTCGGAGAGCACGCCCTTGGTCAGCGCCGGGTCGCCGAAGTCGTCCAGGTTTCCACCGGCCGCGTTCTTCAGCCCCACGGCGGTGCCAATCGTGTTCAGCATCCGGTTGTGGTTGGGATTGCCGCCGCCCGACGCCGCGACGTAGACGCCCTGCTTGAGGAAGCCATTGCAGCTCCCCGCCAGGACGAAGGGCACATCGCGCGCCGAGTGAGCCGGCCCGTTGCCCAGGTCGTTGTACCAGACCGCCACGCCGTGCTCGATGAGTCGCTTTCCGTCCGGCATCTGGTAGGCCACCAGCCGGTCCAGCAGGTGCTTGAAGGCGCTCGCGAACTGCACGTCCACGTGGTGATGCAGCAGGTCCGAGCCGGTGATGATGCCGCCGCTGGCGTCGTGCGACGAGCGACGGTGGGACACGTAATGGAAGTTCTCCATCAACTGCCCCGTGCCCGGGTCGCGGTAGCGCGTGTCGCCGTCGTTGCCGTTGCCCACCTGGATGACGGCCGCGCGGTTGGTGCCGCACGCAATCGCCATCACCGCGATGTCCATGTGCAGCCTGGCGGTGGCGAGCACCTCGGTGCCGTCCGTGCTGTCATAGCCGGGCGCCTGCTGCTGGAGGAGGAGCTCCTGGTCCGCGCGCATGCGGCAGCTCAGGGCGACCTCCAGGTCCCGGACATTGGACAGGTGCAGGTCCAGGCGCTCATGGTCTGACGCGCTCAGCTCGGGACGCTGCTGGAGCGCCTGGAGCTGGGCCTTCACCAAATCATTCACGCTGCGCTGCCGGACGAGGAGCTGCTCGCGAGCCTCGGGAGTCAGTCCTCCCGGGCCGCCAATCATCGTCTGGTACGCATTCCACGGGTCATGCAGCGCGGCCCGGCGCACGTTGCTGCTCCGGTAGGAGAGGCAGGGCCCCCCGAGCCAGCCGCCACGCCGGCCCGCGTAGAAGACGAGCGAGTCACGCTGCTGCGGATTGAGCTCGCGGCCGATGCGGTGGTCGATGGACTCGCCTCCGGACTCGGAGCCGCCGCCCGCGCCCTCCACCACGGGGCCCCGCGCGGTCAGCCCCTGCATGGCGCCGCGGGCGTGGCCGTCCCCGTAGTTGTAGTCCTTCATGTTGACGTTGCGCACCAGCAGCAGGTGCGCGCGGTGGTCATCGAGCACGCCCACGGCCCGCCCGGCGATGCTCTCCGCGGTGAGCGCCCCCAGGGTGCGCGGCCAGAAGCGCTCCGGCTCCGCGCCGAGCTCCGACGTCGTCTGGGCCGAGGCGACGCCGTTGGCCTGCCGGAAGAAGATGGCGTACGGCCGTGCCCCCGAGTCCGCCGCGCGGGCGGTCCTCGGCATCAGCCCCTCGAGAAACGGCAGGCTCAGCATCGTCCCGCCCAGGCCCTTCAACACCATCCGGCGACTCAGCTTCATGGCAGCTCCTCCGGGTGGCGATTCACGAAGCCCTCGCTGGTGACGACCTCCACGACGAGGTCGACGATGGACAGGTTGCCCGCCTTCGACCGCTTTCCGAGCCGCTCCACCAGCGGCCCATCCTCGTGGGAGAGCGGGCGCCCGTGGAGGTACTCCACCCAGTGCTGCGCGTAGCACGCATGCACCGACTCATTGGCCGCGAGTGCGTCCGCCAGGTCGAGCGCGTCGCGCACCGGCACCCTCTCTCCGTTGATGTTGGGAGTCGAGCTGGCGTCCACCGGATGTCCGTTGTCCGTGGTGCGGTAGCCGCCGATGGCGTCGAAGTTCTCGAAGGGGAAGCCGAGCGGGTTGATGAGGTTCGAGTGGCAGCTGGCGCACGCGGACCCGGGCGCTTCGGTGTGCGAGGCGACGACCTCGCGATTGGTGCGGCCCTGGGGGGCGGGCAGCGGCGGGATGTTGGCCGGCGGCGCGCCAATCTTCCGGCAGATGATGCGCTCGGACACGAAGACGCCGCGGTGGATGGGGTCCGGGTCCACCGACGTCGCGTGCGCGGCCAGGAAGCCCACCTGGGTGAGCACGCCCTTGCGCTCGCGCGAGTCCAGCGTCACGGGGACGAAGTCGGCGGTGAACGTGCCACTCAGCCCATAGACGCGCGCCAGCTCGTCGTTGACGAAGGTGGCCGGCGAGGTGAGCAGGTCGCTGTAGCCGCCCTTGCGGGAGAAGACGACGTCCTGGACGAACAGGGTCGTCTCCCGGGCCGCGTGCTCCCCGAGCCGCTCGGACACCTGGGGGTAGCGAGTGAGGGAGGGGCGGATGGCGGCGTAGCGGGGCACGTCGAAGAGGGTGCGGTGGAAGGCCTCCACCACCTTGTTCGAGCGCGCGTCCTGGAGCATGCGCCGTGCCTGTGTGGCCACGCCCTCGCGGGAGTGCAGGGTGCCCTCGCTCGCGGCGGCGAACAGGGCGTCGTCCGGCATGGCGCTCCAGAGGCCGTAGCTCAGCCGCGAAGCCACTTCGTAGTCGTCGAGCGGCACCCTGTCCTGCACGGCCTGGGTGCTCTGTTCCACGCGGTAGAGGAAGTGGGGCGACTGGAGGAAGGCTTCGAGCACCAGCCGGATGCCACCCTCGAAGGCCGCCATGTCCGCGTAGGCCTGGGGTCCCTTGCGGTACAGCCCGAGGTAGCTCTCCACCTCTTCGGACGTCAGCGGGCGCCGGTGCGCGCGCCGGCCGAAGGACTCCACGAAGGCGCGGGCGCGCTCCTCGCTGGTGGCGGCCGACGGAGGCAAGAGGCGCGCGAGCTTCGTCGCGTCCGTCGTCACCTGGCCGGCGAGCTCCGCGGCGGCGCGCTGGTAGGCGCCCCAGAGGGCCTCGTCGACGGAGAGGGCGCGCGCATCGTTGTCAAAGAGGAAGCCGCTCTGGGCGGGGTCCGCGCGGAAGGTGCCCGCCAGCGGGGTGGGCGGTGCGTCCAGCCTGAGCAGCTCCTGCACGCTGTTCGTCCACTGCACGTGCGTCAGGCGCGCCATCCGCACCGACGGGGCTGGCTTCTCGATGACGGTGGGCGTGCCGGGGCCGGGCCCTCCACCGGGGCCCTCCGGGTTGGAGATGGTTCCTTCGCAGCCAGCAGCCCCGCTCAAGACCAGCCCGAGCACCACCGGGCGCCACCACCGTCCCCGCTCCACTGGCTCTCGTGACAACCGTTGTGACCGCATCCTCGGCACGAGGGCCTCCATGATTGGGAGACATAGCAATCGGATGGATTGCGCGTTCCTGTCAATGTAGCCGTGACTCGCACGCGCGTCGGTCACATGGCCCGATGACACGGATACTGAAAAACTCGTGTCACGCGTGCATCCGCGTTTCATCAGGCCCGACTTTTCGTGCGGGCCTCGCGCGAAAGTGTGGAGGAGGCGCCACATGCGTGGGGGACAGACCCCCTCAATGCGCCGGTGCTACAGCCGCAGGTAAACGCCGAGCTGACCGCTGAAGTACAGGTCCTTGGCGCCGCTGGCGAAGACCGGGGCTCCCTCCGCGGCGTCGGCGGTGAAGGAGTAGCTCCGCAGCTCTCCGCCCATCCGCAGACCCAGCATGCGCGTCAGGGCGAACTCCACGGCGAGCTCGCCATCGAGTCCGGAGCCGCTCAGCTCCGGGAGGTAGTCGTCCGAGGACAGCTCGCCGCCGCTCAGCACGTGCTGGTAGCCCACGCGCGCGGCGATGGCCCATCGCTCGGTGAGCGCCTTGCGCAGGCCCAGCTCCACGTGCGCGAAGCGGTAGTCCACGTCGGGCAGGGCGAAGGTGCTCTCCGGCGGGAGTTCCATCGCGAAGGAGTGGGTGCCGTACAGCGCGCCCACGGAGACCTCCAGCCACCGCAGCGGCAGGCGGAAGCGCAGGCCTCCCTCCAGGAGCTGCGCGGTGGTGCCGTAGCTGGAGCCATCCGGGAGCCGCGTGGACAGCCCGAGCGAGCGTGAGCCCCGCGCCACGATACCCAGGTTGTGCACCACCCCATCCGTGAAGTGGGAGAGCGGGAAGTAGCTCACCGCGAGGCTCACCGCCGCGGCGCTGTTGAGGCTGTAGTCGGGCAGCTCGCTGGCGTTGTTGCCCGAGAAGTTGAAGCGGCGGAACAGCCCCTGTCCGGACAGCAGCGCCTCCAGGATGGGGCCGTCCAGGTTGAGAGGGCCGGCTGCCTTCGGCTCGGGCTTCACCGGCGGCTCGTCGTTCTTCACGGTGGGCGGGGGAGGCTTCACCACCGCCGGGCGCGGTGCCTCCGCGATGGGGGCAGGGGGCGCGACCTCCGGTTCGGAGACAGGCGTCGGAGGCGTGACGGCGGCGGGCGGGAGGCGCTGCTCCGGGCCCGCCTTCAGGGCCGCGCCCAGCTTGGGCTCGAGCTCGCGCCGTACGTCGGGGAAGGCGGGCTGGGTGCGGACGTCCCAACGCTCCTCCGCGAGGAGGGTGCCGTCCTTGCCGGAGTAGGCGCGGACCTCCACGTCCCAGCGCTTCGTCCCCTTCACCGAGGCGAGGACCAGCACGTCCGCGCCGAGCTTCTTCGCCAGCGCCTGCCGCTGCTCATCCGTCTTCGGACCGCCGCGGATGAGCTTCACCTGGGCATCCACCTTCTTCGCGGGCAGCACCTCTCGCCCGCGTCCCTTCTTGCCCAGCTCCTGCGTCAGCACCCTGCGCAGCGCATCCGCCTGGCGGCCCTCCGGGCGCAGCACCGCGACCTTGCTCTTCTGCGCCTGCGTCTTCTTCGCCTGCGCGGCCTCGGCCGGGCGGTACGACACGAACAGCGCCAGCACCAGCAACACCCATCCCGCGATGCGGCTCACAGGGCCACCTCCTTGGGGCGGACAGACGAGGTGGAAGCGGCCGGGAGGACAGGGACGAAGGGACGGGAACGCATGGGTGCTCGGCTTCCAGTGACGAGACGGGGGGCTGCCTCGGCCCAAAGCAATTGAGGGGCCAACATCCTGGAGCTTAGAGCCTATCTCGGGAGGAGCGTGCGGAATCAGGTGATGATGCCCACCGCGAGGCGCGGCATTCCCAGAGAGGTGTCCTCGCGGCTTCTCCCAGCGCACCAGCAGTTGCGCTTGCTCGGGTTGGGTGGGCAGGAGGGTCAAGCAGCCAGCGGCACCTGTGAGGCGGTCTTCTCGAACCCGACAGGGCTGACGGAGCCAGGCGCGGAGTGCCGCCGCTGGCGGTTGTGGAACACCTCGATGAACTCGAACAAGGCAGCCTTCGCGGACTCACGCGGGAGAGGTGGGTCACGACCCGCTCTCGTGCGAAGTGATGCGGCACCCTGTCGGGCCGCGTCACGCCGTGGACGGGGTTGCCAGAACGGAAACATTCAGGCAATCCCATACATGGGGACACTTGTCCCCAGCAACAGAGGGGGAAGTGCCATGCGGTTGCGCCAAGGGCTGCTCAGCGGCCTGTTTCTGATTGTTTCAAGTTGTGGTCCGACGTCGCCGGAAGAACCGGCGCCTGACAAGGCTCCGGCGCAAGCCCGGGTCGAGCGGCTCGCGGTGGAGCGCGGCTTCGACCTGCGGGAGGTGTCTGTAGTCCCAGAAGGAGAGGGGGTGCGGCACGCGCTCCACTTCCGGGGCGTCCCCATCTGGGGTCTGGAGGCGAAGACGTCGCAGGGGCAGGCCCTGCTCTCCAACGTCCGCTTCGAGGCCACGAGCGCGGTGGAGACGGAGGCCCGGCTCACCGAGGCCCAGGCCCGGGACGCGGCCCTCGCGGCCATGCGGGACGCCACCGCGAGCGTGGAGTCCTCGCGGCTCGTGCTCTTGCCCCGCGAAGAGCGCCGGTTGCGCAAGGATGCCGCCCCGAGCTTCACCGGCGCGCGCAACGCCGAGGACTTCGAGCGGGTGGTGACGGGGCTGCGGCTCGTCTACCGGGTGAATCTCTTCACCGATGGAGAGGAAGGAGGCTTCCGGCGTCGCTGGATGGCGCAGGTGGATGCCCGCTCCGGCGAGGTGCTGCACCTGGCACCGCTCGAGCGCACCGCCGCGACCCAGACACGCCGGAAGGGCATCGGCAACGGCTACTACGCGGGCAGGGTCACCCTCTCCGTGCTGTATGACTCCGTGGAAGCGGCCTCCTGGCTGACCGACATATACAACAACGAGTACGTCGGCCTCATCCGGGTGCCGCCCCGGAGCTTTGGCTACGAGCAGTACCTCAGCGCGGACTCGACCTTCGGCGACGGGCTGCGCTATGGCGGCGCTGGCACCCTCAGCGCCAATGGGGAGACGGCGGCGGTGGACGCCTACCACGCCGTGGGACTGGCGTGGTCCGTCTACGAGACCTTCCTGGGGCGCAATGGCCCGGCTGGGAAAGCGGGCTTCGAAGTCCGGCTGCACGTGCAAGCGGAGAACGCCTTCTACTACCCGAGTGCACGTTCGCCCGCCGTGGGGTTCGGCTATCGCAGCCTCACGGCCAATCCCAAGAGCCCGATGACGACCACGGACATCGTGGCCCATGAGCTGGCTCATGACTTCTTCGCCCGGGAGCTGGCGGGGGACCCCGCGGACGTTCCGTCTGATCGCTCGGAGCAGAGCGGGTTGAACGAGGGCACGGGGGACATCTTCGGCTTCGTCACCGAGCTGCTGCGGGACGCCAGGCGCATCTCGCCGTCGTCGACCAACATCGACGGGGTGGTGGTGAAGGCGTCGAACCTCACCGTGGGGGAAGATACGGGCACCGCGTCCCGCGACCTCCTGTCGCCCCCGTTCAAGGAGTGGTTCGACGGCATCGGCTTCGAGGATGAGCACCACTCCGCGGGCCCGCTGAGTCGGATGTTCCTGTTGCTCTCATATGGCTGTGGCACCCAGTCCACGAGCGCGTGGTACTGCCCCCGGGTTCCCGAGGGGTTCACCGGCGTGGGCCCCACGGAGGCGCTGCGCATCTGGGCGCTCGCGGTGCAGCTGATGCCCGTGGGCACGGACTATGTGCAGGCCCGCCAGGCGGCGCTCGCGGCGGCGACCTCGCGCGACGGCGTCCAGGGAGGACCCCGGATGCTGGCCGTGGCCCGGGCGTTCGCGGCCGTCAACGTCGGCTTCAAGCCGGACTCCGTGCCGCCGCAGACCACGCTGAGCTGTCGGCAGGTGCTCCAGGACATCGAATGCACGGGGACCATCACCGACGCGGAAGTCCCAGGGCAGTACACCACCGCGCCGCGCCTGGTGGTGGACGGCGGCACGCAAATCAAGACGCTGTCCGGCTGGCAGTTCACGCAGACGCTGCCAGGCGCCGCCCTGGCGAGTGGCAACCACACCGTCCAGTTGCAGGCGTGGGACTACTGGCAGAACCTGGCCACCCGGATGGTGACGGTCTCCCTGGACAAGGCTCCACCCGTTGCATCCTTCATCGTCTCCGGCGCACCAAAGCAACCTCGCATCTCGGTCACCGCGACGGACCCCGCTGGAATCCGCATCGTGGACTTCACCGATGGCAGCCAATACCTGGTCGGGTTGTTCGTCCCGCCCTACGTGGCCACGCTGGACACCTCCACCTGGACTGATGGCACCCACGACCTGAACATCCGCGCCTACGACGAGTACATGAACGTCACGGTCCTCCACCACGCGTTGAAGGTGGACAACACGCCGCCCACCGTGGCGATGACGGTGGGCTCCGGCGACGAGGCGCCCTTCCTGGTGAACGTCACCGTGACGGACGCCTCGGCGGTGGCGCGGGTGGACTTCAAGGTGGACGGCCTGGTGTTCGCCACGCGGACGAACGCGGCGACGACGTACCAGGCCAGCTACACGCCCACCGACCCGTTGGCCCACAACCTCATCGTGGAGGTGACGGACGTCTTCGGCAACAAGGGCACGACGTCCTGGGGGGCGCCGCTCGACCGTCGTCCGCCCCAGGTGACCTTCACGAAGACGCAGGTGGGCTCGTTGGTGCGGCTGACCGTGGGAGTCTCCGACGGCTGCGGCCTGACGTATCCGTATGCGCTGTACGTGGATGGGAACCGGGTGGCGGAGCCCACGACACCGAGCTTCGTCCTGGAGTTCGGCGATGCCATGGCCGCGGGCGCGCATACCTTCCAGGCCCTGGTGAGTGATGCGTGCGGCAACCCGGCGAACTTCCAGACGGCGTTCATCAAGGACCTCACCCCGCCGGTCATCACGGCCATCACCCGGGACGACAGCCAGCCGAAGAAGCCGAAGTTCACCGTGCAGTGCACCGACACGGAGGGCGTGCACCACGTGGAGCTGCGTGAGAATGGTCTCGTCACCCAGTTGGACACCACCGCGCCCTACGAGTTCGTGGTCGACACCACGGCTCGGGTGGACGGCGATTCCACGGTGCTGTTCCAGTGCACCGACGTCAATGGCGTCTCCAGTGCGCCGGAGACGCGCACGGTGACGGCGGACAACACGCCGCCCTCGTACAACCTCACGGTGTTCGGCGCGGGCCGCTCGTACCTCGTTTCGGCGGGGACGGTGGCGGACCCCCGCGGCGTCCAGTCCGTCGTGCTCTCAGGAGGGGTGATTCCCGGCTTCAACGTCACGTTGACCCAGGCGCCCTATTCCTATCAGTGGAGCATCTCGGGCACCGGGGCCATCCAGACGGACCTGCCGTTCTCAGTCACTGTCAAGGACTCCTGGGGGAACACCGCCAGCAAGGTGTTGTTCTGCGCCGTGAACACGGCTTCGACCACGGCGCAGTATCTGAGTTGTCACCTGTAGCGACTGATTCGGGCGTCCGCCTCGGCCGGCAACGCATGGTTGCCGGCCGAGGGGCTTGGGGGGCGCGCGGCCCTCGCCGCCTTCACCACGTTCGGGCCCATTGTCCGCTTCACCCTCCGCGCCTTGAATGCGTCTGGGTACGGCACAGTGGCAATTTCAATCGATTCTCGGCTACATCGTCAGCCCGCGAGACTGGCACGTGCGCGCCGGGCGGCGAGCCTTCGCGATGGGTGACGCCGGAAGGCTTGGAGTCGAGGACGGACACGATGGGACTCTTCGATCGCTTCTTCAAACCCAGGCAGACCGCGCCCGCGGTGGAGCTGCCTCCGGCCCCGAGGGTTCCCGCGAAGGCGCGGATCCTCTCGTTCGAGCTCGCGGACGAAGTGGGTCTGCTGGAACTGGAGAGTGGTGAGAAGTTGCCGTTCGGAAGGACCGCATGCGAGGACTTCGTACCCGTCGTCGGCGCGTCCGTCCTGTTGGAGGAGGTGTCCGAGCGCCTCGGTGCCTGGCGGGCGAGTCGTGTCACGCTGGACTCCGCTGACCCGAGCTATGACGGCCTGCTCTCCGCGAGGGATGAGCGCCTGGGTCTGCCGGCTCGCGTGGAGGGAGTCGCGGCGGCCGCCGCGGCGGCTCGGAGCCTCGCCAGCGTCACGGTGCTCTTGCGGACGCCGCTACCCGAGGGAAACCTCGCGCTCAAGGCGTGGGCGCGGGAGCGGGGCCTGCCCGAGGGCTTCGCGTTGAGGACCGAGCGCGACCTGTCCTTCCTCGTCGAGGGGACGGAGTTCCTCACCTATGCGGGGCGTGGCGCGTTTCCGACGGAGGGGCTCGATACGACCGACGTGCCGGAGGACTTCGACTTCGGGTGCGCCTTCATCGGGCTGGGAATCGGCCTTCCAGGAGTGCATCGCCAGGAGCGGCTCATCGTGGGGAACGCGTGGGACGTGTGGGCTCCGAAGGGCGAAGCGCGCAAGCTCAGCATGCTGACGCAATGGCTCCTGGAACATGGCTCGGGCGTGGTGCTGCACCGCGCGGGGAACCTCGTCGTTCCGGCGGAGCAGTTCGTGAGGATGCTCGGGGAGCTGGACGACGACGAGTGCCGTCCCTTCAGTGCCTGGCTGGCCGTGGGGCCCTTCACCCACGAGGGTACGACCTTCTATGGCACGTTCGGCATGGACGTGTTTGGCCTCCCCGATGTCGCCGTCTCCGTGAAGGCCGATGACCCATGGAGCAGGCAGCGGCGACATGAAGCGGTCCTCTTCGCCGCGTACCGCATGATTCGAGAGAACCGGGAGCTGCGGGCGGGGGAGCACCTCCATGTGCCCTTGCGGCTCCGCGTGGGCGCATGGCCGCTGGACATCTCGTGGGAATCGGATGTCATCTCCTACGAGGTGTCCGACGACGGAGAGCAGCTGGTGCTCGTGCCGGAGGAGGAGCAACACCCGGAGCTGGCCTGGCGCGAGCCGGACGCCAGGCTCGCGCTCAATGCCTATCAGGCGCTGTTCGACCGGGGGCTCGACACGCTGCTTCCGAGCGAGCTCCGGGTCGACGTCCGTTCGAACAATCCCGATGTGACTCCTCACTCCGTCGAGGTGCGCGAGCGGCACGATGGCCAGGGCTTTCTCCTCGTCACGAATGGTTTCGGGCGGCTCGCCCAGGGGGATGCCGGGTGCGTGGACTGTCCGCGCGTGGAGATTGGGGCGTGGCTGCCGGACCACTCCTTCGAACTGCTGCGGTTCGTCGGTGGTGTCGCGAGCGGCGTGCATGAGTCGACCGTCGGGTGGAAGCCGTGCGACACGGTGGCCACGCCGAATCATGAGCGGGGGATGGGGGGCTTCGTGCTCGCGGACGGGGGCCAGGTGGAGATGGGCGGAGGCCCCGGCGTTCGCTTGTTGCTCCTGGTTCCGTTGAGCCCACCCGACTACGAGCGAGTACGAGGAGGGGGGGCCGCCGAGTGGCTCTCTCGAAACACCGTGGGGCCCTCGCTCTGGGCGCCGTTTCTCTGACTCTGAAGTGGCCCCCACGACAGGCGGGGCACGGCACGCTCAGACAGGTCCCTTCTCCTGCTTGAGCACAAATGACGTGATGAGCGCGGTGAGAGTCCCCCGCCTCCGTGGCTTGAGCCGTCCCTGGCGTGGTAGTTTCTGAACAGGTCCGCGGATGAAAAACGAAGAGAGCACGCAGAGTCGCCGCCAGCCGCGGCAGGAGCGCTCGCGGCAGACGGTGGAGGCCGTCCTCGATGCCGTCCCCAGGGTGCTCAAGCGGCACGGAGCAGGAGCGGTCACCACCAACCGCATCGCGGAGGTGGCGGGGGTCAGCATCGGCTCTCTGTACCAGTACTTTCCGGACAAGCAGGCCATCTTCAATGCGCTTCATGAGCGCCATGTGGAGGATGTGAAGCACAGAATGGAGCGTGCCGTCGCACAATGCGCCTCGAGCACCCTCGACGAGTTCGCGGCCTGCCTGGTGGAAGGACTGGTGGATGCCCACATCGTAGAACCGGAGCTCCACGAGATGGTCTCCGCCGCGGTCCCGGCTTCCTCGCTCGGGTTCAAGGAAGCCCTTCAGATGGCATTCGAGCGGGTGATTCCATCGCCCGAGGTCGGCACGTCCCGCCCGCATGCGGGCGACCGGATGTTGTTCGTCATGCCTCACCTGGTCGAGTCGCTGGTACACGCCGTGCCCCAGGCGCGCCCTCCCTTCACGGTTGCTCGCGCCAAGGGCGAAGTCATCCGGACGGTCCTCCATTTCCTGGACCGGCCATGACTCCTCACTGAAAGGCTTCGGCGTTCTGATTGAGCCAGCGGTCGAAGGCGAGGGGCTTGCGGCCGAGGAGCCGCTCAACGCCGTCAGAGACAGTCGTCAGTCTGCCTTCTCGGATGGCACGCCAGATGTCCACAAGAGCGTCCGCATACCGCCGGCCACCCCCGTATCTGAGTGCGGCCTCGTGGGCTTCTTCGTCTGAGAGCTCCTCGTAGCGGACCTTCTTCCCAATGACAGCGCCAATCCTGGCCGCCATGGCTGCGTAGCTCAGCGCCTCGGGTCCGGTGACCACCAGTGACTCTCCCATGTGCTCGCCCGTCGTGAGTGCGTGGGTGATGACGTCGGCGAGGTCGTCGGGATGAATGAAGGCGCTCCTCCCTTGCCCGGTAGAGGAACGGAGGACCCCCTCCGTGGCAATCGACTGCGCCCAACCGAGCACGTTCGACATGAAAGCGGCTGACTGGATGAACGTGTACGGCATACCGCTCTGCCGGACCGCGTCCTCGCCGCGCGCGTGCCATGGGCCGGTCCCCACCCCGGTCCGGACGTCCAGCGTCGAGAGCTTCACCATGTGTTTGACACCCGCATCCACGGCGACCTGAACGACGGCTCGGTCCCGACTGGCGAGGCGTGGCCCGCTGTTGAGGAGAAACACGCCGTCGCTGCCGGCGAGTGCCTTCCGTAGCGCGGGGCCTAGCCTGGCCAGGTCGCCGACGTGCATGTCCACCTCGTCGCCGAACAGCGCCCGTGCTCGGGCTGCATCCCGGACAAAGACGCGGGGACGATGCCCACCTCTGATGAGGCGATGGGTGACGAGAGAGCCGATATGACCTGTCGCGCCAGTCACCAGGAATGTCATTGAGCGCGGCTCCAGGTTCGCATGAGCTCAAGGACGACCATTCGCTGACCGGCGAGCGAAAGGTGCAGGCCATCCTCCGTGAAGAGCTCAGGCGGTGGAGATGCGCCGAAGGCCGCGAAGAGGTCGACCGTGGGCTCCTCGAGGGCACGGATGGCCTCCGCGACACGGCGGACGTCCTCGTTGCGGAAGTGGACTCCGAAGCGGGACAGCCCCCAGTGCTTCGCCACGCGCTCCTCAAGGACCGGGGGAGGCGTCATCCACAGGCGACGTGCCTGCGTCCCCTGTGCGGCACGGGAGCGAAGCTCCTCGAGGTTGCGCGCGGTCTCACGGGCGTCAACGAGAGTCTTGCCCGCGTTCGGGCCTTGAGTCCGCGCGTCATTCACGCCGATGAAGAAGATGAGCCAATCCGGCGCCTGGATGAGGGCGTTCCCTATCCGCACCAACCCATGCGTGGTCGTCTCACCGCCTACAGCGTTGATGGCGACCGAGACCTCATCATGGGGACGCTGAGCAGCCACCAGCTCCTGGAGGATGACCGCCCAGGATTGAGGATCCGCCGTGTGACTGTCGCCGAACGTGACAATGCGTGCGCGCTTGCGCAACGGTAGTTCTTCCAGCATCCGGCTGAACTCGGGTTCCGCGAGCAGCCCCTGTGCGGCTTCTCTTGCGCCCTTCTGGCTCTGAGCGAGTTCGGCGCGGTACGTCTCCGGCTCGAGGCCGAGCAAGGCGGCGCACGTCTCGGCGGATACCTTGCCGCCGCCCGGAAGCGACGAGACGGTCCTCTCCGGTTGAAGGACTTTCACGAGCCAGCGCCTCTGTCCAGTGGACCATTCCATGTGCTCCATCTCCGGTGATTGGGGATGCATAGAGGTACCGGACAGGGGCCGCACGGTCAGCTCGCGTTGCCCCGCGGCCAAACCCTTGAAATGACTCCTTCCTTACGCGGCGGCGGGTGACTTGCTCAGGTTCCACGCCCACACGCGCGGTGGTCGTGCTCGTGGAGGCCCGTGAGAGTCAGGCCATCCGCCGTCACTGGGGAATGAGACGTAGGTCCTTGGCCGTCGCGGCGATCAGGTGCGGGACACCGCTCTGGTTCATGCCGTGCGCGTCCCCTCGGGGACAAGGCAGGCCTCGGGCTCGACATCGAGCTCGGGGCCTTGAGCGGCACCCTCATTGGTGGCTCTCCCGCACTTCGTGTGGTCCCCCTCGGAGGCATAGGGAGACGCAGCAGGCGGCCAACAGGGCGAATACACCCTGGGCATGGAAACGCTGTACTTCCTTCCTGGCTGTCGCGTGGAGCGGGGGGCGCGCGGCGGTGTTACGGACGTTGTCCTCATGGTTCACCTGGAGGGCACTGGTGCCCGGTGTCCCTCCTGCCAGACGCCCAGTACCTGGGTGCATGGCAGCGATGTCCGGCGTCCGGCGGACCTGCCCGCCGCAGGGAGCGCCGTGCAACTCGAGCTTCGCATGCGGCGCTTCTGCTGCCGAAACCCGGACCTCTGTCAAACGGAAGGGAAGACCCATGGCTCGTCATGCGAATTGCTCACGTCATGACGCGCGTTTTGACGCAGCCTTGACGCGCTCATGACGCAGCGACTGAATTTGGGGTAGGCACAGGCTCCTCGCCATGAACCCAGGACTTGCAAAAGCATGGACTGTTGACGATGCAGCCGAACGGCTCGCGCGTCAGGGATTTTTCTTGGAAGTCATGAGGTATGTGTATGATCAGGTTTCCACCTTCCTTCAGGAAATCTCCATGAGAATGAATGCCCTCGCAGCGATCCTTTCCCTCTCCACGGCTTGCCTTCTGGTGACAAGCGGTTGCGGACCGGAGGAGCAGGAAGCGGAGACCGCAGTCTCCAATGGGAGCGTCCAGCAGGCGGCGACCAACCTGTGTGGTGCTGGCTACCGCCTCATCGATACGTACCCGATGAAGAACAACAAGGGGGCCGTGAAGGGTCACTACAATCTCTATTACAACGGGACGCGTAATTGCGGCGTAGCGGAGTGCTACACCAACTGCGGCGTGAAGATGAACCGCACTGTCTCCATCCGGGTCTCCAGCACGTCCGGCAGCTGGGATGACTTCGATTTTGGCCAGTTCACGACCTACGCCGGTCCCGTCTACTCCAAGCCCTCGGCAGGGAAGTGCCTGGATCTGTCCGCGGGTTTTGGCGTCGAGAATTCAGTGGCAAGTGTCGACGTCCTCCGTGTTCACTGCGACTGACGCAGCCGCCAGGCTGGAGGATGCCACGCACCCTCCAGCCCGTGCTCATGCCCGGTCAGGTCGACGTGCCACTGTCCGAGGGGTCCCACTGCCAGCCGGCGCCAGAGGGGGCGTTACAAGGGTAGATGCTGCCATTGCAGCGACCGATGCGCATGTCCAGATGCTTTCCTTCGGGAAGATCCTTGTTGCATCGCCCGCTGTTCCCATTCCCGCCGGTGAAGTAACAGATGCCCTGGCGGGAGCCGTCCCCGAGCTTCCAGTGGACGCCGACGCGCATGCTGTCCTCCCTCTCATCCCAGATGCAGAAGTTGTCGGTGGCCTTGTTGTATGATCCCCTGCCGTATTCTCCCCTGTCCCAGCCGATGGTGACGTAGTTCCCCAAGTCGCAGCTTCCAGAAGCCTGGTTGAGCTCAACGGGCGCCAGCGACGACTCGGTGGTTCCCATGGACTCCGGGGTGGAGGGTTCATCTCCGCCAGCACCGCAGGCGCCTCCCAACGCGGCGGCAAGAACCCATCCCAGCAGAGCAGTGCGATTCCTCATGTCGAGACTCCTTCAAGTACTGGATGCGAGTGACCGCCAACCATGGCAGCGACATGATTTCTATGAAATTCTTGGATAGCCATCAATTCAGGTTGATGTGAAGATTGTCCGGTGGACAGCGGGATGAGGTCCTCGAGTCCGTCTGCTTGCCAGGTCTTGGCTGGCTGTGGCGGCTTGATCTGAGGATGCCCCTTGCTAACGGCCAGATCAGCCCTGACTTGCGTCAGGTGCTGTCATGCCTGCGAAGTGGGTGGTGTCAGGGACAGCACCACCCACTTCGCCCATGTCCAAAGAGCGCGCCAGTCAGCGCCGCAGGCGGCCTTCTCCGCGTGCTGACCTCTCACCTATCAGGCCACGAGCGCGAGCGCGGCGGCCTCGCTACCAGTCGTCGGCGCTGGCTCGCAGTGCTCGGCCGCTTTCCAGGACGGAAGAGGCGATTGGCTCAATGGCGCGAGGACCTATCAGCTTCATGTGCCGCCGAACGTCCCGGCGGAGGACTCTCCCTGTGTCAGGGAGTGACGACGCGACGGAAGAAGTGGAGCCGCGCGAAGAAGCGTTCCACCTTCCAGCGTCGCGTGTAGCGCCGCAGCTTGCACCCATCCTGCGTGGCCTTGCGCTTGCGGCCCCGGCGGTGTGGAGCAATCAGCTTCACGCCGCGCTTCCACCCCGACGTGGCGCCGTTCCTCTCGCGACTGCTGGACGAGTTCGCCATCAGCGAGCGACAATGGAAGATTGCCGAACTCAACGCCTTCCGGCCTCCTGTGCAAGAAGAGTGGCTCCCTGTCGCCCATCTCTCGGACGTGTCGAATCCGGAGCGCGTCCTCGAATCCTACGGAGACTTGTCCGAAGGTCTCGTGGCCGTGCTTCAGATGGATGTGCCCTCCATCATGAAGGAGACGCCTGAGTTCCTGACGGACCTCGACTGCCACTTCTGGAAGACCCACTTTCCCGAGCGCTACACGCGCGACGTCCTCGACGGACACACGATACCGGCGTCAGGCGCCTACCAAGGGGGCATGCTGGTTCGGCGGTTGGGAGGGACGTGGGCGCTGAGGCAGAAGATGGAAGCGTCCCAGGTGCGAGTGGGCAAGCGAATCTGGCTGCCCTTCCTCCGTGCTCGCCGGTACCTGCCGTCCCGCCAGTCGCTGCTGGACTATTCGCTCACGCAGTTCTTCCATGAAGCGGAGCGGTACCGGACCTGACTGGGCGTATTCGAGCCTGACGGCAGCATCCGGGCGAGGAATGGGCGAGGCAGAAGCTGGCGGAGCCAGGAAGCGTCGGCAAGCTCGCGGACAACCGCCAGTGGGAGCTGGCAGCGCTTGCTCGCGCGGGCTTCTCCCTCACCATCGCGAAGCGCCTCATCGGCGGAACGGCTGAAGAGGTGCCGCTCCGCCTCTGACGCGGTAGCGAAGGCGGGGCGGTCAGTACATTCGCAGGTCGTACCGCGGCTCGTTTCCCGGGGTGAGGGTATCGTAGTCCCCCTGCGGTAAAGTGCGCAGGTCGGTCACCTTCACCACGTAGGCGCCCTGGGCCGCGACATTACCCGTGATGGTGACGTTGCGGCACTGGGGATAGAACGGATCACACGAAGGCCCCTGGCCGCTGGCCAGCCGCGCGCCCAGGGTGCGGTTATTGTAATCGTAGGCGTAGAGCTCCACACGGAGCCCTTGATAGAAGCCCACGTTGTAGGCCTGCACTGTCATCACCTGGGCGACCGGCGTGTAGACGAGGATCCAGTCCACGTCGCCCACCCGGTGGAAGGTGTGCTTGAGCTGCGGCGCCCCGTACGCGGAGGCAGTGAGGTGCGTGTCGTCGTTTTCGAAGGCGTCCGGGGGCACCAGCAGACAGTTGGCATTGGACGAGGGGACGTTCCTGGTGCAGACGCCGCTTTGGCATCCACAGCCGGTGATGCAATCCGCGCCCGTGGAGCAGGTTCGCAGGGGCGGCGCGTCGCAGTCGATGGTGGGAGGAGGCGGACCGGGGATCACGTCCGCCGGCACGCAGGCGCCGCTTCGACATTGACAATAGCTGCTGCAGTTGAGGTCGCTCGAACAGCTCCGGAGCGTGGCTGCTTGCGTTCGGAGCGCGTCGGCGGGGGCCTCCTCCTCAATGCTTCCACAACCCACGAGGCCCAGCAGCAGTGCGGCGACACTCCATCGGATTCTCTTCACGGGGTTCTCCTCTGGGTTTCCAGGTCGGATGCCTCAGGCGGGTCCTGCCGGAAACCCTCTCCTTCACGGATTGTGAATCCTGACACCTGGATAGGGAGTCGGCAACCTCTGTCAAAGAAGGCCCGGTGTCGGTGTGGGATGGAGGACGCCGGGGCCCGGATGTTTGACTTTGCCCAGACTCCGTACCGCTTCAGGTCGTACGTCGGGGCGGGCCGCCAGTCGCTCCCATTCGGGACGGCGCGCCAGTCCGTCACCTTCACCGCGTAGTCTTTCGACAGGGTGAAATCTGTCGGAGAGTAGCGGAATTTCGCTCGGGCCTTCGGGACGGTGAAGGCCCATCGGATGCGGAGGAAGTCGGAGGACTCGAACACAGTGCCATTCAGCTCGCTCTTTCCTCCCACGAGGGGCGCGTGGCCCCTCCGTCCTGTGGCCTTTTGGCAACGAGCTGAGAGCGTGTACCGTATGCGTTCGACGGATCTCGCGCTGATGTGAGGGGCGGGCCAGCTACCCCCCCTGTGTCAGGAAGTTTGTCGCCTCTGCCGTGCGCGCCTCGCTCGCTCGCATTGACGCACGGTTCGACAAGGCCGTGACGCGCTCAGGACGCAGCGGCCGAGGTTGGGTCGGCACGGGGAGGAAAGAAGTGCATCGGAGTGTCGTGAAAGGGTCTCGCTCGCGTATCCTTGCTTCATGGGCCTCTTCAATCGCCTCTTCGGTCGCGTGGTCAGGCCGGCACCCACCTCGCCCGAGGCTGTGCGCGAGCTCCTCTTCGATGCCGTGCAATCACAGGATGACGCCGCGCTCATCCGGCTCTGTGCCGAGCACGAAGCCCTGCTCCTCGAGCACTACCCTGCCTGGTTGACGGTTCCCGAGAGCGTCCGCAAGGAGCCGACACACCTCCAGCGCTATGGCCAGGGGCTCATCGGCATCGCTCAGTGCCTCGCGCAGACTCGGAACCGGCCCGAAATGTTCCAGCGGATGATGGGGACTCCCGCCGATAACGCCATCGTGCGCTGGCAGGAGACACGGGAGCGCGCCAACACGCTCATGCGCGGGCTGGACTTCGAAGGTGCGCTATCGCTGCTCACTCCCGAGGCGGAGCGAATCCAGGGCCTGTCGGGAGGAAACGCCGAGTCCATGAAGGCCATGACCTCCGGGCAGATGGCCGCGTGTCATTACCAGGAGGGCCGGGCGGAGACCGCGCTTCCGCTCTTCCGGCAGGCGATTGACCTGTGCCGGAGGGCCGGTGACAACGAGGGCGTCGTCGTCTACCTGGAAAACAGCTTCGAGGCGCACCGCTACCTGGGACAGGGAGGGGATGCGGCAGGCGTGGCCAGGGAACTCGCGGTGGCGCTGGAGCAGGTGGGCCAGGATTCGCGGGCCCGCCGCATCCGGAACGTCGCCGAAATCGTCCGGGCCGGTGAGCCGCTCAATCGGGTGGTGGCGCAACTCGACAGCGTCACCCTCGAACTGGACGAGCTGCCCGCGCTCATTGAGGGGAGGCTGCAATTCATCTTCTGCCGCAATCGACTCGACCTGGCGCGCACCACGGCCCTGGTCGAGCGAGGCCGTGAGCTGGGCGGGGAGGGCCGCTACGGGGAGGCGCTTGAGCTCTTCCAGGAGGCACGGCGTATCGACTCCTACTCGCCCGAGCCCCGCTACGAAGGGGCCGTCACGCTCCTCCACCTCCAGCGCGCGAGCGAGGCCGTGGCCTGGTACGACGAGGTGGAGGCGCTTGCGCCGGGCTGGTACCGGTGTCGCGCCGAGCGCTGGCTGGCCGCTGGAATCGCCGCCGGAAGGATTCCATACGGGGCCTTCACCGTGATGCGCACGCTCGAGCTTCCGAACCTGGGCGCGGAGGACCGGTTGCGACTCACGCGCCAGGCCATCGGCGAGGCACCGGGAGTGCCCGAGCTTCAACTGCAACTGGGCCGGCAGCTCACGGCGCTCGACCGGAAGGACGAGGCACGGGAGGCGCTCGAGGTGGGGTTGGCACAGGCGGAGGAGCCAGACATCCGCTCGCGTCTGCTGATCGAGTCCGCGGCCGATGCCGCGCCTTCGGCGGACCGGGACAGGATGATCCACGAGGCCATGGAGCCTGGGGGAAACCTGGTCGCCGCGGCAATGGCGCGGGTCCTGCTCCACTCGGGAACCGGCCAGCGCCTGGTTCACTGAGCCGCAGTCTGGTGCCACGAGCCCGCCTCGCGCATTGCCGACCCAGGAAGAACGATGACCGCGCGCGCCTCGCTCGCATTGACGCACTGCCGAAGGCGGCCTTGCCGCGTCCATGACGCAGCGACCGAGTTTTGGGTAGGCACAGGTCCACGAAGTATCGAGCAGGCGCGTCAGAGCTGCTGGTACATCACCCATGCATCGACGTCGCCCGCGGTGGGATGCCGGAACGCGAGCGGCAGCCGCCCGACGATGTCGAACCCGAGCGCCTGCCAGAGCTTCACGGCCCGCGTGTTCGTGCTGACGACGAAGTTGAACTGCATGGCGCGGTAGCCACGCACGCGCGCATGCTCCAGCGAGTGCGCGCACATACGACGCGCGATGCCTCGGCCCAGCGCGGCCGCGCTGGTCATGTAGCCACAGTTGCAGACGTGCCGTCCGCCACCGGCCTGGTTCGGACGGATGAAATAGGTGCCGACAATGACGCCGTCCTCCTCCGCGACGAACGTCTCCCTGTCCGGCCCCATCCAATAGGCCAGCGCGTCCGCTTCGCTCATGTTCGTGTCGAGCGCGTACGTGGTGCCTTCGCGAATGGTGGGGAGGATGATGGCTGCAATGCCCGCGGCATCAACGGCTTCGGCTCTCCTGATGAGCATGGCGGGAGTCTACCGCGGGCAAGGGCCGTGTGGGCGTGCTCCGGTTCCGTGGCTCTCCCGCACTTCGTGTGGTTCCTCTCTGGTCGTGCGACTCGAGTTGCGTGTGCGGCGCTTCTGCTGCCGAAACCCGGACTGCTCCCGCCGCACGTTCGCGGAGCGGCCGGTGCGCCTGCTGGCCGCTCAGGCTCAGCGGACACGGCGGCTGGCCACCACGCAGTGCGCCGTTGCAATCACAGCCGGAGCAGAGGCTGGGGCCAGGCTGCTCAAACCCCTGGCCATGCCCACCAGTCCCGGTACCCTCCTGCGGCTGATTCGCCGTGCTCCTCTGCCTCCTCCCAGCCCCGCTCGCGTCCTGGGCCTCGACGACTGGGCGCTGCGCAAGGGGCGCACCTACGGCTCCATCCTTGTCGACCTGGAAGCGCACTGCGTGCGGGACGTGTTGCCAGACCGCTCAACTCACACGGTGAGCACCTGGCTGCACCAGCACCCCGGCGTGGAAGTCATCGCCAGAGACCGGTCGACTGAGTACGCACGAGCAGCGGCACTGGGCGCTCCAGAGGCCCAGCAGGTAGCGGACCGCTGGCACTTGCTGCTGAATGGACGGCAAATGATGCAAAGCTGGATGACCAGCGCTCACCTCCGCCTTCGAGCGCTACCAGCCGTTTCGAGCGCAGACACTCCTCCCGCACGTCGTCACACCGAGCAAGGCCAACGAGGTCCTGCAGGTCCTTCGAAGCGTGGTTGGGCGAGGCGCGTGCGTGCGAAGTCAGCGCGGTGGAAACCTTTGCGGAGGGCCTCGAACAGGACGGCGCTGCCGTCCGGGCAGCGCTGACCACTCCCTGGCGCGACGCCCAGGCCGAAGACCAAATCACGAAGCTCAAGCTTCTCAAGCGTCAGATGTATGGCCGCGCCAACTTCGACCTGTTCCGCCGCCGAGTGCTGCTCACCATCTGAGCCTACGGTCCATACGAAGTGCGGGAGAGCCACTGAACCGGGCCACGCCCCAAGGTGCCCGGCGGCTGCTGTAGAGTGGGGCCGTGTCCATCATCGTCTTCCGCGACCGTGCCGCAATGTCCCCGGAGGGGCGGTTCACTTTGGAGGCGCGCTCCTCTCACAACTGGGGGATGGACCGCCACCAAGACGGGGGGGCACGGTTGGAGGACGACTCTTTCGCCAAGTACCGCGAGGACCAGTGTGGGTTCGGCTACCGGCTAGTCGAGCATGTGCCCGGGGCTGCGGAGCCGCGTGTCGTCTGGGTGCGGAGGCAGGGGAGAGGCGAGTTGCCGCCCCTGGGCCTGTGGGTGTCGGATGACGGTTGGGTGGTTCTCCGATTGCACGGTTTCCCTCCTCAGGTCGTTGCTGTCGAGCCGTCCGGGCGCGAGGTATTCCGGGTGCGCGTCATCCGTGGGAATGCGGAACTGGAAGACTGGGAAGCGCATGAGCCCCGTGGGCGAGTGTGGCGGGCACGCAACTACGACTCGGGGCCTGCCGAGGGGGATACCTGGGCCCGGAATTCGTGGTCCTACTTTCACTCACGCGAGGGCTTGTCGCTCTTCGTCTGCCGGACGTCCATGGGCCAGCGCCTCGTTCTCGACCTCTCCGGGGCAGCCCTCGTTGGGGAGGATACCCCCGAGTGGCCCGCGCTCTCCCGCGAACTGGATGATGCGGAGCGGCGCGGCGTGGAGTCGCTGCTGGCGGAGCTGACGGAGCGACGGGCAGAGATTGTGAGGGATGCGTCGCAGGAGAAACTGGGGCGCATCGTGGCCGGGCTCCATCTGGTGGGTGTGCATCGTATCGAGTCGTGCGTGCCGCACCTCCGGCGCTGGGAGGAGGTGGACCGCCCCTACTCTATCGAGAGCAGCCTCGCGTTCGGCGACGGGTACTCGACGTGGCTTGAAAGGCAAACATTCCGCCCCGTCGTCCAGCATGCCCTCCGGGTGCTGGGGCTTCAGCCCGAAGGCCATGCGACGTACCATTTCCTTGATGGTGGGGACGACGAGTGTCGCCTTCCCATGCTGGCACCCGTGACAGACCGGCGCGCGCGGGCGGCGGCGCTACACGAGAACATGTCGGCCGGTGAGGTCCTCCAACTGCTGGGCTCGCCAGACGATGTGCTGAGTCCGTCGCGAGAAATAGGCGGGACGTTCCACCGGACAGAGGACTGGGACTACGACTTCCTCACCCCATCGGGGCAGTGGCTCACTCTGAAGCTCGCCTGGGAGGCGGTTGACGGTCAGGGCCAGCTCATCTCCATCCAGGAAGCGCCGGCTGTCTGGCTGTATTCCGATGACCGAGTTCGGCGCTTCCTCGACCGTTGAAATGAGTCCAGCAGACGCGGCTGGTGCATCAGCTGTAGGTGTCGTGGGGACTCACTGGGCAGTTGGGGAAGGGCGTGGACTAGCGATAGGCGCATCCATCCAGCCGGAGCTGGCTTCAGCCACTCGACGAAAGATGATTCCGCCCTTTCGCATCGTCGACCCAGGCACCAGGCAGACCGACGACCGTGCGCGCCTCGCTCGCATTGACGCACTGCCGAAGGCGGCCTTGACGCGTCCATGACGCAGCGACCGAGTCTTGGGTAGGCACACCTGCGCCCCACTCGTCACCGGGGGGGAGACGTGCCCGCCGGCGCGAGGCCGCTGCTTCCTCGGTAGAAGAGCCAGTGGCTGTTGGCGCCGCCACTGCCGCAGCCATTGGCGGTCGTGTAGAACGTCATGCTGACGAACTTGTCCCCGGGCGCAAAGGGGTTGAATCGCACGATGGCGGTCCTGCCTAGATCCGTCGTTTGGAACGACAAGACCTCGGCGCTCGAGCCCGTGGGCTCATTCAGGAGCCAATACCCGCTAATGCCTGGGCGGGTCACGGAGGCGCGCAGCAGCAAGCCATTCGTGCCGTAGGTCCAGCCGTGGAAGTCGGTCCCGGTCACCAACTCCACCGTCTTGTAGGAGCCGGCATTGGTCTCGAAAGTGAGGGTTCCGTAGGGCCGGGTCAACGAGTAGGGGCCAGAACGGACCCTCTTAGTGAGGGTCGTGGTTCCACAGGCGCCGGAGACGGTCGCGGTCAGGTCGACATCGCCGATCTGAGGGCCTCGCGTGAGCGTCCCGGTGTTGTTGCCAAGGGTGGTCGCCGTCGCCAGGGTCGCGTCACTCGAGCTCCAGATGACGGAAGCGCCACAGGGCAGCCCGGTGACTCGATACTCCTGGGGGGTCGCGGCGCAGAGGATGTCGGGGCCTGTGATGGCCATCGTGGGGTAGCCGGAGTTGGCGACGCTGGACCGATAGGGCCCATGAGTGGTGCTCCCTGCCTTCACCGAGACGGAGATGCCCGACTGAGCGGCGCCGCAGCTGGGAGTCAACGTGAGGGACGCTTCGGAGGTCGTCAGCGTGGCCGGTGCGGGTCCGCCCTGATGGAGCCAGCCATTGCTCGCCGAGCCGAGGTCCCACTCGTACGCCGTGACGTTCGGGATTCCTCCGAGGTTGTTCACGGTGAAGGTTCGCGCAGACGTGTCCCCACACGCCAGGGCGACGGACTCAGGGGTGAGGGAGAACACGGGAGGTAGGGTCTCCGTGATGGAGAGCTTGCTGATCAAGACCTGCGTCGACTTCGTGTTGGAGCCCTGGGTCGCCAGGACGAAGAGGTAGTCCAGGTCCTCGCTGGCGGTCCACTCGGTGAGGGAGTAGTCCTTGGTGGTTGCCGAGCTGATGTAGGTTGCCCCCACGACGTCATTCAGCAACATCGCCCAGTACTCCTGTCCAACGGGCCCGCAGCCCGAGGGTTGAGTCTCAGCGGGCGCGGGGAGCGACGTGCGCACGGAGAAGCTGAGATGGGGGCTGGACACAGGATCATCCGAGGTCTTCGACGCAGTCACCGCGAGGGTGTACTTGCGTCCGGCCTTGAAGCCGACCTTGAGGGCATAGGCCGTTCCCAGGTTCGAGGCCAAGGTGTTTCCTGACTGAGCTTCGAGGATGACAGCGCTGCCGTTGAATCTGGCCCCTCCAGAGACCGAGTAATGAACGATGTCGTTGATTTTCGCAGGCGTCGAGAGATTGAAGACGTTACAAATGCCGGTCGAGAGTCCGCTCGAGCTGTTGTAGGTAATGGTCTTCTGTGCGAGGGCGCTGGATGTCGTCAGCATGGTCACGAGCGCGAGTGTTTGCGCGAGGACCGATGAAGAGATTCCTCTCATTGAATGCTCCTGGGATGGGAAGGTTCGGAGCTTGAGTGAGAATGTGATTGATGTCCAGGTCCGGCCCTGCTCGAGGAGTCATCCTTCATTCACCTACGATGTACACCTGTCATCGGATGGCATGTCTCGGAGCGCTGCGGCACTCCTGATCTCCCGCTTCCGCCTCACCGCCAAGGAATGCCAGTCTATGTGTCGCGCGCCCTCGGGGGTTGGGCTAACCCAGGGCACGGTTGACGTGATCTGAGGGGTCTGATCTTCATAGGGGATGAGCGTTGGACTCCCCCATGCGTATTCCGGTGAAGGTGAGCACGCATTCCAGCTCAAGCCGAGCAGCCGTTCCGGCCATGGCGAGCCGTCGGAGCGTCAGCGACCCTGCATGGATTCGACCCTGTCGAAGAGGGGCGCCAGCGCGCGTTCCATGTCGTTGGCGGTCGCATCGCCGCTCTGGTTGGTGATGATGAACACCCCCAACTGATACTTCGGCACGAGGTAGAGATAGCATTGCGCGCGAGGCACGCCGCCGTGATGCACGTAGTGGGTGCCCAACTGGCTGTTCTGGCCGATGTTCCAGAAATAGCCAATGCTGAAGTCCTCCGCGAAGCGCACCAGCGGCTTGTGTGACTCTGTCACCGCGGGATGGTTGCTCAACTGCAAGCGCAAATACTTGACCATCTCCGGCATCGTCGCCTTCAAAGCTCCCGCGGCGCCCCAGGGCAGCAGTGGCATCGGCGTGGTGCCGACCGGGTTGTCGCTGTGGTAGCCAGGAGCCAAGCGGTTGGCGTCCTGGGCACGCAGGCGCAGCCACGTGTCGTGCATACCGGCTTCCCGCGCCAGGAACTCCGCGAGCAACGACTCGTAGGGAGCCCCGTGGATCTTCTCGAGGGTGTGCGCGACCAGCTCGGTGCCGGCGCTCGAATAGGCATAGTCCTTGCCGAGCGGGCCCTCGATGCTGACGGTGTGCAGGTCCTGCCAGAACCGCGGCTGCCCGTAGTCCGCATAGGCGGCATTGAGCTTTGCCGGGGTGGCATGCGCAGTGAAGTCCCTCAACACCTCATTCACTTGCAGTGGCAACATCCCCGGCATGCCGCTGGTGTGTGTGACCAGGTGGCGCAGACGGATGGGCCCGCCGTCTGACTGAAGGTTCGGATAGGCGGACGGCAGATACTTTTGTATCGGGTCGTCGAGGGTCGCCTTGCCTTCGAGGACAGCGTTTGCCAACAGCAGTCCGACGAAGGTCTTGCTGACCGACCCTATCTCATAGAGGGTCGAATCATCGGGCGGATTGGACTTGCCGGTCTCCAGCTCACCCCGATGCAGGATGAACTCCTCGCCGCGATAGACCACGGCGATCGACGTTGCGTGCAGCAGTCGTGACCGCAGCAGGGTCGTCGCGGCCTGGTTCATTGCCGTGGGGATATCGCGGGCGGGTGCAGGGCCCGTCGTCTTGCAAGCGGCCAGCACCAGCATCATTCCAGCAATGGCTACGGAGCGTTTGTTCATCAGGCGCATAAAGGGGACGGGCACTCTCGCACGCCCCCCCAGGTCGGAGCCAGACACGCGAGGCCCCCTCGCGGTAGCACCGGCTCATGCGCATAGCCTGGAACACGAGAAGTTCTCGGTGTCACCTCGACTTGATTCCCGCCGCCACCCTCCCATCCAGCATCGTGAGGACCCCAGCTGCCCACCCACAGCGCATGGCTTCAATCCCATGGGGCTGTGGTGGGCAGACTTGAAGCGTTACTGCAACGTATGGGTTCCGAGGCTCGACAGTACGCCCGTGCCTCCAGCGGGCAGGTAGGACCTCACGCCCGTCGCGGAGATGACGCCGGGCTTCGTGAGAATGCCCGACCAGGAGTCCGCCAGCACATAGGACCAGTCACCAGGCCGCGTCACCGCGGAGAATTCGAGGGCGAGCGGCACCAGGCTCCCGTCGGGGTTGTGGACGAAATGGAAGGTCCCGGAGACGGGGATGCTCAACGGTCCGACTGGCGTGAAGTAGGTGTCGTAGGTCCCGCTGAAGGAGCCGTCGAAATCGCTGGAGTGGGTGATGTTCAGGACGAACTCACCGTTCTCGGACTTGTACGTTCCATTGATGTCGAAGGCGTGGGCGGAGGTGCTGAGCATCAGCATCGGAAGGACGAAGAGGAGGCCGAAGAGCTTGCTCTGCTGCATGAGTGAAACCTCTCTGGGGGTCGAGGAGCCCTGCGTGGGCTCGGACCTCCCCTTGAGCACGCGTTGTGCCAGCCCGCACGGAGGGGGTGTCCGCGGGGGCGGTGGTGGCGCGGTCGTGTGCGGGCGCCTGTCCTGGACATGTCCGGACATGTCCGGACGCGGACGGCTCCAGTCACCTCACGGGGCGTGATGCGAACCCGTGTCGGGCGCGCAGACGCGGAGGCCCACGCGGATGTCCCTCAGCCAGGGCTCGTTGGGCATTCGGGTGTTGGAGCGGTTGGAGATGCGGTCGTAGTACCAGGACCCTCCGCGGGCCACTGCCTCTCCGGGCGCGCGGACCGATTGCACCCATTCGATGGCGTTGCCGGCCAGGTCCATCACCCCGAAGGGGCTGGCGGAAGCAGGGTGGGCACCCACCTCGTCGGGACCGAAGCCCAGCGGTTGGCGGCCATAGGTCTCATCGAAGTTCGCGTCGTCCGGCGCGAGCAGGTCGCCCATGGGAAACAGGCGGGCGTCCGCGCCACGTGCCGCGCGCTCCCATTCGTATTCGGAACACAGCCGGGCTCCCGGGACGCGCCCGGAGCGGTCCAGCCACGCGAGGTACGCCCGCGCGTCCTCCAGCGAGATGGCCGAGACGGGAAACCGCAACCAGTCCTGCACGGCCCTGTGCGTGCGGCCTGGGTAGTGGATGGGCTCGCCGCTGCGCGCGGAGAGGGGATGCTGCGTGGGCTGGAGCATGAGCCGCCAGCCCGTCTTCTCCCGAGTGAGCGCCAGGGCGCCGGCCGTGGACCTCACGCCGGGCGTCCGTCGCCGCTGCTCGTCCGGTGGCAATGCATCGAGGAACGCGAGCCACTCGGCGAACGTCACCTCATGGCGGGCGATGAGGTAACCCTCGGTCATCACCGGCCGGAGCGGGGGCGCCTGGAGGAATTCGCGTCGCAGGGCTTCGTCGTCGCTGCTGCCAAAGAGGAAACGGCCCGGCGGGATGTAGACGAAGCCCTCCGGGATGTCGGCCGACCGCGGCAGGGGGATGCGCGCCTGGAGGCGCTCTCCCGATGACAACACCACCGGCAGGACGGCGCGCGTCAGGCCCGGTGCCTGGAAGGTGAGGACATAGGACCCCGGGCCCGTATCGAGTGCATGCGACGCGATGGGCGTGGGGCCCAGGGAGATGCCTTCGGACAGTCTGGGTGTTCCGGGCAGGCCCGTGTCACGCTGAAGCAGCACCTCCACTCCCGGGGGCTCCGTGGCGAGCTCCAGGACCGGCGGAGCGAGGAGCCTGCGTCGCCCGTCACCGTCGTCATCGAGGCCCGCCAGCCTGCGCAGGGCTTCGCGCCGCTGTCCGGGACGGAAGAACCACTCCGCCAACTCCATGCGCCCGGTCAGGACCTCCGCGAGGAGTCCGCGGGCCTCCCTCCGCGAGCCGTCCAGCAGCAGGGCGGTGTCGAGTGCCTGCGTGGCGCGCTGGTAGGCCTCGTCCGCGAGGCCATCGCTCGTTCGTGCCTGGGTCCAGGCCTCCTCGGGTTCCCCTGCGTCTGCCTTGGCCAGCGCGCCGGTGAGGACGCGCTCCCCACGCGCGTCCAGGCGTTGGAAGGTGTCCGCGCGCGCTGCCTCCGCTTCGGCATGGTGGGCGCGGGCTTCGGTGAGAGACACCCGGGCTTCATCCAGGTGCTCCTGCACGGTGCGCTCCAGCGCGTGGCGGCCCTTCATCCAAGCCGCGCCTCCCGCCACCAGCGCGGTGAGGGGCAGGGCCAGCCCCAGCCCCAGGCGCCGCGCGAAGGAGCGCCGGAGCGCCCTCCGCGAGGCCTTGAGGAAAGCCACTTCTTGCCGCGTCAGCGCGAGCTCGCCCGCCGCGGTCACCGCGTCGAGTTCACGCCGATTCCACAGCGCCGAGGTGGCGCGGTCCGCGCGCTCCCATCCTGCCGCGGCGAGCCTCACCCGTTCGAGCACCTGCCGCTCCTGCCGGGCCGCTTCGAGCCATCCGCGCAGGGTGGACCAACCCTGGAGCAGCGCCTCGTGCGCCACCTCGTGGACGTGCGCCTCACCGTCCTGCCTCACCACGACGAGCCGCGCCCGGACCAGGGCCTCCAGCGCGATGCGATTCGCGGAGGTCTCCGCACCCAGCTCCCCGGTGGTCCGTCGGACCCGGGCGCCTTCCGGGCTGATGAGGCGCGAAAGCAGGTCGCGAGCCGCCCGGCGCGCCTCGGGTGCCAGCGCCGCCAGCGCTCCGTCCGCGTGACGACCCAGGGCTCCGACGACGCCCCCGAGCGCCTCCAGCGAAGCTTCTTGGATGCGCTGGTTCGCCCGGTCGCGGGCATCCCACAGCTCGGCGAGCGTGAACTGGAGGAGCGGCAGTCCTCCCGGAGCGTGGGCGGAGGACGCCACGAGCGTGTCCACCAGGGCCTCTGTCTCGAACGCGACGCCTGTCACGCGCGCCGGACCGACCACGGCCTCGCGCGTCCCTTCCGGGCCCAGCGGCTTGATGAGGAAGAGGGCGCGCGCCACTTCATCCTCCAGCCCTGGCAGCGCCGCCAGCCGGGTGAAGAAGTCGCCTCGCACCGTGGCCAGCGTGCGCACACCTGGGGCCAGGATGGCCAGGTGCCCGAGCACCTGCGTGAAGGCGGCGGCTTCGTCCGACTCGCTCTGGGTGAACAGCTCCTCGAGCTGATCGATGAACAGCAGGGTGCCTCGCGTGGGCCCGGCGGCGCGCAGCGTCCGGGCCATCGCCGCGGGCTCTTGCCGCACCTGGGCCGCCAGTGTCTCCTCGGACAGCCCGAGCCGTCCCGCCACCGCGGCGACCAACGCCGTGAAGGGCCGGCGCCCGGGCATGAGCGGCAGCACGGTGTACGCACAGCCGTCGTCGAGCCCCGCGAGCATGACGAGCGGCGACACGCCCGCCCGGCACAACGAGGACTTGCCCACGCCCGAGTCCCCCGCGACGAGCACCAGCGCCTGGGCGCGAAGCCGCTCATGGATGGCGCGGACCTCCGCGCCACGTCCGAAGAAGACGGCCCGGTGCTCCGCGTCGAAGGCCCGCAGCCCGCGATAGGGATTGCCGGGAGGAACCGGCGCCGCATCGCGGTCCTCGTTCAGACGCTCGAGTTCCGCGCACAGGGCGTCGGCGGAGGCGAAGCGCCGCGCCGGATCGTATTCGAGACACCGGAGGATGACGGCGCGCAGGCGGACGCCGAGCCCGCTTCCGGAGGGTTCCAGACGGGGAGGACGCGCTTCGGGCGTCCCCGGTTCGTCCACCGCGCCGCTCGCGGTGGGTGTGTCGAAGGGGCGATGGCCCTCCAGCAGCTCGTGAAGCACCATTCCCAACCCATAGACATCTCCCCGGGGGCCGGGCGGTTCGCCACGCAGCGCCTCCGGAGCCATGTACCCATGGGTGCCGGCGAGGGGGACCGTGGCCCTGGCCGCGGCGTCTGCCTGCTCCGCCGCCCAGGAGAGCGCGAGCCCGAAGTCGACGAGCTTCACCTCGCCCTCCGGGAGCACCATGACGTTGTCCGGTTTGATGTCGCGGTGGAGCACATGGGCGCGGTGCGCGGCGGCCAGTCCCCGTCCCAGTCCCAGCGCGATGGCGAGGACTCGTTCCGGCGGGAGCGGCGTGTCCAGGTCCCGCAGGGAGACGCCGGGGAGGAACTCCTGCACCAGATAGGGCTGGGCGCCCACTTCCGAGACCCGGTACACCGTCACCACGTTCGGGTGGCGGAGGCGGGCGAGCGCCCGGGCCTCGGCGAAGAGCCGGTCCCGCTGTCCCGGGCCGGACCGCTCCGCGCCGATGAACTTGATGGCGACTCTCCGCTGGAGCGCCGTGTCCTCGGCCAGGTAGACGCGGCCCATTCCTCCTTGGCCCAGCAGGCGGATGAGGCGGTACTCGTCGAAGGCCGGGGGCGGCTCCCAACCCCCTGGCGTGGGGGCGCTCAAGGCAACAGAGGGGGCACGCAGCTCCCCCCATGACAGGTCCTTGGCCCCAGGGGCTCCCCCGTGCACACGGGGCACTGGGTGCGGAGCCCTCCACCCGCTCCATCGTCCGTGACGCAGTACTCGTTCTTCCAGGTCTGGGTCAGCAGCAGGAAGGGCACGCCCCCGTCGAAGTAGTCCTTCAAGGGGGTCCCCACGTCACCGGGTTGGCGGCAGTCGTAGCTGGCCTTCACCGGGGCTCCTGGCGCCCCTCGGATTTTCGAGAGGAGGGTGGGGGCGTAACGCGGCCGCACGCAGCTCTCCCCGTGCGGCGTCACGCCGAAGGGCAGGGCGCCGTGCTCATTCCAGGCGGCCTCGAAGAGCAACGGCGGAAGCCCTCCGGAGAAGGTGTCC
This sequence comes from Myxococcus eversor, assembly GCF_010894455.1. Classification (GTDB taxonomy): domain Bacteria; phylum Myxococcota; class Myxococcia; order Myxococcales; family Myxococcaceae; genus Myxococcus; species Myxococcus eversor. The sequence continues at coordinate 224,879 of NZ_JAAIXY010000010.1, forward strand.
TGGGTCTGGATGCCATGGCCATCGACGAAGTCGACGTAGGTGCCCTGGCACGTGAAGGGCTCTCCGTCGCCGTTGTAGTCGGCGCGCGCGGCCCGCACACACGCCTGGAACAGCCGCGCGAGCGGGGGCCCGCCATCCCACTCCTGGTTGGGGAGGTAGCCCCAGTGCGCGCAGACGCCGACCGCGCCCGTCGTGCAGCTCGCCGTGAAGCAGGGCGTGTCGCCGCCTCCGTCGTTGAAGCTTCCATCCGGCATCCAGCAGCCGGGAATGACGACCGCCTTCCCTTCATAGAAGTGGCTCGTGGGCGGTGAGCATTCCTGGGGGTTCCGCGTGACGTAGCCCTGGCCCGCGCAGACGTTGTGTTTCAGGACGACATCGGTGACGGTATAGAGCTTGAGCTGGGCGCCCGCGTCTTTCAGGAGCGCGGGCAGGCACGGGTCCGCGGGGGGGCTCTCGCGGATTTGATAGGCCCTGCCATCGCTTCCCACCCAGTCGCTGACGCCTCCGTCGAACTGTCTCTGGAAGAAGACACTGCCGCCATCGACGCCGGTCCAGCCGGTAAGGCCGGGTGCCTGAGGATTGACGTGCTCGGGCTGGGGGAGCGGGGCCTCGCGGGACTCCTGGGCCCGCGGCTCGAAGGCCATGGGCGCAACGCAGTCCCCGGCGCTCAGCGTCGCCATCCAGGCCATCATCGTCAGGGGGAGGAGAGAACGCATGGGACCCTCTGGGAAGTCTCAGCTGAGGCGCGGCGGGGGCGCGCGGTAATGGTCCAGTTCGAGTCCGAAGTCCTCGATCCACCGATACACCTGCTGCCGCGAGCACCCGAGGTGCCGGGCCACTTCGGCGACCTTCCCCTGGTGCGCGCGCAGGTGGGTCTCCAACTCCTGGGGGGTGGAATCGACGGCGCGCGCCGGACGCGGAGCAGGAGGCTGGGAGGAGACCTCCGCCACGGACGGCTGCGTGGAGGGCCGGGCTGTCCGCATCCGCCGCTCCGCCTCCAGCTCATGCTCCACCTGCACGCCCCACTTCAACGACCCGCCATCTGAAGCGATGACCGCGATGGAGAGCACGTTGAGCAGGCCTCGCACGTTGAGCGGCCAGTCGTGCAGGAGCAGCGCCTCGGCGAGGCTCACGTCGATGGGGCGGGATTCGGCCTTCATGCGTCCGAGCAGGTGGCGCGCGATGGGCGCGATGTCCTCGCGGCGCTCGCGCAGGGGGGGCATCAGGAGGCGCCATTGCACGAGCCTCGCGTAGAGGTCCGCGCGGAAGGCGGCCTCATTCACCTGGGAGACGAGGTCCTGGTGCGTGGCCGCGAGCACCCGCACGTCGATGGGGACCTCCTGCGTTCCTCCCAGGGCGCGGACCCGCCGCGTCTCCAGCACGCGGAGCAGTTTGACCTGGAGCATGGGCGGCATCTCACCCAACTCGTCCAGGAACAGCGTGCCCCCATGGGCTTCGCGCAGAAGACCGTCCCGGGCGGATGCGGCGCCCGTGAACGCGCCGCGCACATGCCCGAACAGCTCGCTGTCCAGCACGCTCTCCGCGACGCCTCCGCAGTTGAGCGCGATGAAGGGCCCCTCTCGGCCGCTTCGTTCATGGAGAGCGCGCGCGGCGACTTCCTTGCCCGTCCCGGTCTCCCCCAGGATGAGCACGGATTGCACCTGCCGCGCCGCCCGCTCGAGGTCGCGGTGGAGCCGCGTCAGCGCGGCGCTCCTGCCCACCAGTCCGTCAACCGGGTGTTCGTCATGGGGGGCCTCGGAGGGCTCGGCGAAGACAAACAACGTGTCCCCCATTCGCAGGACATCCCCCCACGCGAGGGGAGCGCGTCCCGTGAGCGGTCGTCCATTGAGATGGGTGCCATTGTGGCTTCCCAAATCCTCCACGAACCAGGTCCCCCCGGCGTGTTCGATGCGCGCATGGCCCCGGGAGAGCCGGGCGTCGTCCAGGGCGACCCGGGGGAAGAGGGGGGCGCCACGCCCCAGGAGCGTCGCGCCGCCGCCAAGCCCATGACGCTCATCCTCGATGAACGCGTTGCGCGTATAGGCAAGGAAGAGCGTCGCCGCACCGGTTCCACTTTCAAACGAGGGGGCGTGTTCGGCGCTGAGGGTGTCGTCGGTCATCGGGGCCGATGCCTGTCATATGGCAGGTGATGGCCTTCCGGAAAGAGCTGGATTTGCCGTATTTTTACAGGCCTTGCGGACCTGGGAAGATGCCTTGTAGGAGGGAGCGCCGCGCCTCACCGGAGGCCAGCGCGGACTGTCAGGGTTCGCCGTATGTGGTGCAGGAATCATCCAAAGGGGCCTCGTTGGAGTTCTTGCAGTCGCGGAGCTGGGAATCACAGAGCTTCTCGAGTGCTGTGACGGTGCACCGGGCAGCCCTTTGAAAGCGCGAACATGTTGCCACGACAGCGAAGCGTTTGTGGCAGACCTTCTGCTGCTCGATGCAGGCATTCCAGCACGCATTTCGCATTTCCTCGGGTGTTCCAAGATAATCAAGTCTCACATCGCTATTGGGGGAGGCGAAGAGCTTGAAGCGGTATCCTTCTTCGAACTTTGCTTGATTGTCGTTGCACGACACGACAGGAGCGCTTCCGGATAGGGGGTACTCAAGCCCCGGCCATTCCCGCTTCAATTCCGCGGGCATCGATGGCACTCGGCAGATGCTTTCGGCTCTCTTCCGTGATTGACCCTCACCGGGCATTTTCGAGGCGCCACGGTCGGGGGCGTGGGCGCAGGAGAGAGACACGCTGAAGAGGGTGGCGGATACGACGCTACAGATGGCTTTCATTCCGAGACGCTACCAGTCAGCGTTACAGGTGGAGACAAGCAGTCGAAGGCTGCATACAGGAGGGCCGTCGCGCTGCCGATTCGAGTGCTCTGTCTCAGCGCGCGAGGCCCACCGAGCCCGCCGGGTTGTGACGGACCGGGGTAATGGATCGCAGGCGGGTCACCCAAGCTGTTCGTAGCGGGGTCGGCCAAGCGGACCGCAAGTCGGAGCAGTCAGGACGGCGGTCCGCACACCCCAGAGACAGTTGGAGGAAACGCGGCTGGCGGGTGGGGTGAGCGCCTGCCCGGCCAGTCCTTCCATGCATCCTCGCGAGTCCACGAGCACCGCGCCCCAGCAGCCCTACGGAAGAGCAGCCTCCCTCATGCCGCGAAGTGGAGCGCTCCCATCGTCCTGCCGCTTCGGCTCCAGCCGAAGCCTCTTCATGAGCAGAGGAGGATGCATCCGGCCCCAGCGCCCCTCCGTCGATAGAGCCTTCGAGGTGGGCGGCCGTCTCCCTGACTCACTCCTGTTCGTCCGCATCGGGAGGGGTGAGTGCGTGGCGCTCGAGCAGCCTCCGGAGCTGCGTGCGATGGATGCCGAGCGCTCGCGCCGTGGCGGTCACGTTGCCTCCGTTCTGGAGCAGGGCCTGCTCGATGCGGGCACGCTCGTCGGGAGGCAGGGGCTTTGCCTTCGATGGCGCCCGCTGCCGAGGAGGTTCTCGCTGCGCTTCGGGAGCCCGTGACAAGGCCGGCCCGAAGCTCGCTCCGGCGCCAGGACCGAGATGACGTGCCTCGACACGAGACGCGCCTTGCATGAGCGCGGCTTGTACCGCGCCGCGCAGCTCGACCAGCAACTCGCGGACGTTACCGGGCCAGGGCCTCCGCAGACACTCCTCGACCAGCGAGACGTGCAGGCCCATCCCGGGCGAGAACCGCTGGAGTTCCTGCTCGAGCAGCAGGGGAATCTCCTCGGGGCGCTGGCGCAACGGCGGCAGCGTGACCTCCGGTCGGCCGATGCGGAAGTACAGGTCCTCGCGCAATTGCCCGTTGGCCACCAGGGCGCGCAGGTCCTTGTTGCTGGCGCAGCAGACTTGCAAGTCTATCGGCTGTGCCTTCGAAGCCCCCAACGGGAGCACCTCCCTGCTCTCGAGTACCCGCAGGAGCTTGGCCTGGACCGACAGGTCCAGGTCCACGACCTCGTCGAGGAACAAGGTGCCTCCATCTGCGGACTGGAGGTAACCCGGGGCGTCCACGTCGGCCCCTGAGTACGCTCCCCGCCGAGCGCCGAACAGCAGTCGCTCCGCGATGCTCAGGGGAATGGCCGCGCAGTTGACGGCGATGAAAGGGCCACTTCGCCGGTGAGAGTGGAAGTGGAAGGTGCGCGCCACGCCTTCCTTGCCAGTACCGCTCTCCCCATGGATGTGCAGCGAAAAGCCAAGACTGGCCGCCTGGGAGACTTCCGCGAGCAGCCTTTGCATCGCCGGCCCCCGCACGAACCCCTCCACGAGTTGGACCCCCTCGGCTTGGAACGGCCGTAGGTCCTGGCAGGGAACGAAGAGCGAGTCCCCCATGCGCACCACACGCCTCGCCTCATGGACCGTCCCCTTGGGAAAAGCCTCACCGTCCACGAACGTGCCATTCTGACTGCCCAGGTCGGTGACCCAGAAGCTCCGCCCATCGAAGCGGACCTGGGCATGACGCCGCGACATCTTCGCGTCCTGGACCTCACCCAGCGCGGTGGCGCCTCGCCCCAACTCCAGGACCTCCCCACTCGAGGGCATCGCCACGGCCATTGCCCGGCCTCCTCCGAAGAGGCGCAGCAGCCCTGGGACACGAGCCGCATCGCTCGCATGAGCGCCAGCGACATCCCTGCTGGAGCGCACCGTCGACCGTTCCAGTTCCCGTTCCATGGTTGCCATCATACGCTTGTGCCACGGGCACACGTCAGGCGGTGCCTCTTCCTGTGCCACGGACCCTCGCTCCACCACCGCGGGCCCGCGTCGCTTCGCAAGTCATCGAGACTCCTCGCGGCGCGGGGAACCCTGTTCACGCGGCCCGCTCTGGCACGACGTTCGCTATACAAGCCGCACGATGAATGGACTGGCAATGACAACGAAGCAGTGCCTCCGCCCTCCCGGACTCGGCTCGCGAGTGAGCGCAAGGCTCCAGTACGTGGTGATGCTGTTCCTGGCCATGGGGGTCAGCGGGTGCTGTGTATTGTTCCCCGGGAGCAAGTCCTGCGTGAGGCCCACGCCCCCCGGAGAGCCCGACCTCAACGAGAGCCTGCCCGTCCGGGACTGCCGCTCGGAGACCTGTGTCCTCCCCCCGGAAGCCATACCCCTGTCGCCATGGGAATGTCCGACCGGGCAACCCAGCTGCCGACCTCCGGAGACGAACGGGCTGGGCATCTTCGTCGTCGAGGGCGGCACCTACTGCTTCCAGGTGAATGGGAGACCCCGCTTCTGTCCCGAAGCCTTCGCGAACATCCCGGCCTCGGCCAGCGCACCCCGCCCCTCTGTCCGCTTGATGGGCCGAGTCCCCAGCACGCCCGGCGACCTGCTCGGCGGATACACCGTGACGGGAGTGCTACAGAATCCCCGGACATCCGGCACAGGCGAGTCCGTCAGGATTCACAGCATCCAGGCGGAGGGCACCCGGTTCACCGTGAACTACTGTCCCATGTCCAGCACCTGCACCGACACCCAGGTTCTTCAACTTCAAGACGAGGACCTCCACCGGCTGAGACTCGGGGTTTCGCTCCCAGCCGATGACGGCGGGCCCGAAAGAGCGGCGACCTTCGAGGTGGCGGTGACGCCCCGCCTCGGGGCTTCGACCCGGGTCCGCGGCTATGACGTCCTCTACCGGGAGGCCAGGGGGACTTGGGTGCATCACTGCGACCTGGGGGGCGTCATCGCCTCCGACAGGGACGCAACTTCCTTCCTGCCAGGGCTGCGCATCAACAGCGTGAACGCAGCCGTCGAGCCCGTCCCGACGTGGACCACCATCGGCTGTGAGTCGGGGGCCATCGTGAGCTGTCTCGACTGGGGCTACGCCCCCTGGAACCCCGACACAGGCGTCTACGACACGCTTCGCGGCCATCTCTTCGGCTCGTGCCTGCAGGCCAAGCGCGCCGCGTATTTCGTCGGCCGCGGAGACCTCAAGAGCTACACCCGGAATGGCACGCGCATCAACAAGCGCGACGAGTTCGGACTGGGGAGGGACGCGAGCAACCAGGTCGAAGAGCTTCGGACGCTGGAGGCCCTCTGGAGTCCCCAAGGCGCGGTCTGCCTCAACCCCGAGAACCGCCGGGTCCCCGGCATCGCCCCGCCCGCCGGCATGCTCGGTGTGCCGCCTTGCGCCAGGCCGCCCACATGGACACCGACGGGAAAACTCGCCACGGGCACGTTCACCCCGGCGCCGGACTGAGCCCCGCCTCGCGGAGCGCCTCCGCGTACTCCCGCCGCAGCAGTGGATTGAAGACGAGGGCCTTCACCAGTGACTCGCGGGCCTGACGCAGATGCTCGGCGCGCGCCGCCTCCGCGCGTGCCAGCCGTGCCTCGAGCAACAGCAACCCTCCCCGGACGGCATGAGCCGAAGCCAGCTTCGGGTCCAGCGTGAGCGCCCGGTCCACTTGCGCGAGGCCCTCGGAGATGAAGCCAGGGGCCTCGCGGGGAGACACCGCTTCCGCCAGACGCAGGCAGGCCCTCGCCAGCTCCTGGTGGGAGTCGTTGTAGGGCTGTATCTCCACCGCGCTCCTCGCTTCGGCGCGCGCGAGTTGGAGGAGTCGGAGTCCGGAGCCGCCGTTGCGTCGTACCCAGGTGGCCTCCACGAGCGCCAGCCGCGCGCTCAGGACCTGACAGTCGGCGCAGCTCGCATCCCCTCGCGTCGCGTCCCGCAGGGCATGTCGGCCCGCCTCGAGCGCGACATCGGGGGCGCGACCTTCCACCACGGCCTGGGTCGCCGCGAACACGTGCCCTGTCGCGAGGAAGAAGTGGGTCCGCGCGAAGGTCGGATTGATGCCGAGCGAGCGCTCGAACCAGCGAGCGGCACGCGCCAACGGAGCCCGTGCATCCGCCGCCGAGGCGACGAGGTACTCCACGCGAAGCAGCTCCGAGAGCCCCAGCTTGTTCAGCGCGGAGTGGTAGTTGCCGTTGATGGCGAGCACTGCCTCACCCGCCGCGATGGCCTTTCGCACCTCCGGCTCCGGATCAATCCCCCGCGCGAGCCGCTGAGCCGCCATCGCGTTGTACAGCTCCGCCAGGTTCGAGTACCCGAACACGTATTTCGGGTCGTACCTCACGGCCAGACGCAGGAGGCGTTCCGCCTCGGCATAGGAGGTGGATGGGTCCTCACCGCGCTCGCGCTGGCGATTGCCTCGCCAACGATGCACCAGCGACAGGTCGTTGAGTCCCCAGGGGTATTGGGGTTGGAGTTCGAGGGCCCGACCCAGCCGGGAGATGGCCTCGCGCCAGGACGGCTCGGGGTCTCCTCCCTCCCAGGACGCCTGGAGCCCCCGGAAGAAATAGCCGACGCCCAGGATGTCGTGTGCCTGGACGTCCAGGGGAGACAACTCCACCGCGCGCGACGCGGTCGCGATGCAGTCGGTGAGGAGTCGTTTCGGGTCCACCTCTTCACCGCCCGGGTTCGCGGCGCGGTACCGATTGAGGAGGATGAAGGCCTTCCGGGTGTAGCCAGCCCCGCGAGACGGCGCGGCCTGGAGACCCTGCTCCGCCGCGGACAGGGCCCTCTGCAGCGAAGCCCCGGAAGACTGCCCCTCGCGCCGGTCCAACTCCGCCTCCTGCAACCCCACCTCCGCCAGCGCCTCGTAGCTCCGGGCGTCACTGCGTCCCAGCTCCACGGCGCGCTCATGGAGGCGGCGGGCCTCGTGGAGGCCCGAGCGGGCCGCGTCGTAGTGGCCCCGCTCCAACTGCTCCATCGCTCGCGCGTGGGCCACGTCGCCCGCGAGCTTCCGGGCCTCGTACAGCCACGGCGCCTGGGTCTCGGCGAGGGCCGCCGCCCGAGCCGCCGCGTCGTAGTCGTGGCGATAGAAGGCAATCAATCCCTCCAGATATTGGGGGGACTCCAGCTCCAGCACCTGGCTGCGTTCGAGCGACTGGAGCGCTGGCCGGAGGTACTGTTCTTCGAGGGCGCGCTGCCGCGCCGCGACCCACGCCGGGTCGCCCCCGTGCCGCGCCGCTTCCATCTCCTGGTGGTAGCGCTCGCCGAGGCCCCTTCCCAGCGCATGATGGAGCTCTGGCGAGTCCAGCCCCAGCCTCCTCGCGCGCGTCAGCGCGGAGAGCGCCTGTTCCAGCTCTTGCATCGCCAGATGGCCACGTCCCAGCGCGTACTGGACGAGCGCATCTCCCGGTGCCCCCAGCGTGTGCGGCCAGGCGGCGATGCGCGCCATGCGCTCGCGCACGAGCTGCTGCTCTCGACGGGTGTCATGCAGGGGGGCCGTGTATGCGAATCGCAGGAACCACTCGAGGTCCTTCACCTGCTGGCCAAGCTGCTCGGCCATCCGCGCACGCCCCTCCGATTGCAGTCGAGCCTGTCGCGCGTCCCACCTGGACGTGATGCCCAGGCCCGAGAGCACCAGGATGAGCGAGAGTGACACGGCGGAGCTCGCCACCAGGGTCCGGTGCTTGCGCGCGCGGCGCCATAGCCGGGAGAGCGGCCCCGGGCGCTGCCCGAGGATGGGCTCTCCGTCGATGTAGCGCCCCAGGTCCTCGGCCAGGGCTCGCGCCGAAGGGTAGCGCTGCCCGGGGTCCTTGCTCAGGCACTTGAGGACGATGACTTCCAGGTCGCCGGGCAGGTGAGGCACGAGCGTGCGCACGGGCGGCGCCTCTTCGTGGAGCACCTTGTTGAGGGTGCCGACGAGCGTCTTGTCCGAGAACGGAGGAGCGCCGGTCAGCAGTTCGTGGAGGGTGGCGCCCAGGCAATAGACGTCCGAGCGCCGGTCGACGGCCCGCGTCTCCCCTCGGGCCTGCTCCGGTGACATGTACGCGGGGGTGCCCATCACAGCGCCCGACCGGGTGATGCCCTGCTCGAGGCTGGGTTCGTGCGCCAGACCGAAGTCCATCACCACCGGGGCGCGGCGCCCGTCCTCCTGCCGTCGCACCAGGATGTTGCCCGGCTTGAGGTCGCGGTGGATGACGCCGAGCCGATGCGCCTCGTGCATCGCGGAGGCGACCTCTCGCATCAGTTGGACCCTCTCCGGGAGCGACAGCCCCGCCGCGGCCTGGTCGAGCCGCTGGCCCTCGATGAGCTGCATCGCGATGTAGTCCCGGCCCTCCGCATGACCGACCTCGTACACCGCGCACACGTTCGGATGGTCGATTCGCGCCTGCATCCGGGCCTCTTGCAGGAAGCGCATCACCCGGTCCGGGTCCGCGCCTCGCACGAACTTCAGCGCGACGGTGCGGCTCAGCCGCCTGTCCCAGGCCCTGTGGACCTCTCCCATGCCGCCGTGGCCGAGCAGCTCCAGCAACGTGTAGTGCCCCACGGAAGCGTTTCCGTGGAGCGGGCCCGACCCCGCTCCGGGCGAGCCGTCCGGCACGAGGCTGGTCCCCACGGTGAGCTGTGCCACCTCCGGCGTGACGTCCCGGTCATCGTCCACGGCTTCCCCCCTCCCGTCATGGTAGCCCATGATGGTCTACCCAGACACCCGGCCCCCGGCCATCCGACACAGCGAAACGGTGTGCCTGGCACCGCGCGGCGCTGTGTCCGTGGTGTGCCTTCCTGGGCCTCGGTCAGGTGCGCTCCGAGGCAGATGCGTCCGAGGAGCGCGGCGACTGGAACGGCATGTGAGCTGCAAAGCCATGCATCCGACGAGGACGTATGGAGAGGCCTTCACGACCGAAGCACCGACTCCACACCTCCACGCTCATGCCGCCGAGCCGAGGGGCCGGCTCCGGCAAACACTCTCACACGCCTCGAAGCACCTTCACTCCAAGGAGTCGAACCGATGGCCCATTACAAGAGGATCCTCATTGCTTCAGCGGTGGTGCTCGGCAGCGTGGCGGGGACCGCCAGTGCCCGCACCGTCTCCGGGTGGCACGGCAAGCCCCAGCTCCAAGCGGATGGCGCCTGCCTGGGCGAGTCGTGGACCACGCAGACGAACAACTGCCCCAGGACGGTCGGGCTGTTCTACCCGCTCCAGGTCGACGACTCCGGTAACTACCGGGTCACCTTCAATGCCTATGGCGCGAGCTCCGCCAACAACGTCGGCTGCCGGTTCTTCGCGCTCAGCCGTGATGCGACGCAGATGTGGTCGGTGCCCGTCACCTACCTCCCGAGCTTCGGCGCCAACGTGAGCGTCGCGCTCGGCCCGGTGTACGTGCCTGTCGGCGGCACCCTGAACCTCGCGTGCGACCTCAACCCGGGCGGACGCGTGAACAGCGTTTACTGGTACCAGTAGTCCCGTCGAGCCGCCGCTCCCCGGCTTTCGGGGAGCGGCGGCTCCCTCCACCGAGGTCATGACCATGAAGCCCCGACATCTCTTGACGGGAGGCGCCCTCGCCTGCGCGTGCGCCACCGTGATGTTCTTCCAGCAGCGGCATGACAGGGACGAGCTCCTTCGACGCGCCTCCATGGCGGAGCCGCTCGCGACCGCGAGGCAGGGGCCGGCCTCCGCGCCCGAGCCCACGCCGCCCGCCCGTCTCCGTGAAGCGCGCGTCGAGGTCCCCGTCCCCTCGCCCGTGGCACCCGAGCCCGTTGCCTCGACACCCGAGCTCGCCGCCGCGACACCCAAGGCTGGGGGGACGCCCGCCCCTTCGTCCGCCTCCACGGAGGAGGTGAGACAGCGCCTCGAGGCCTACTTCGGAGACGAGCCTTTCGACACCGCGTGGGCGCGGAGCGCCGAGCGGCAAGCGAAGGACGGCGTGAGGGCCGCGCTGCCAGACCCCTCGCAGCTCAGGTCCATCGAGTGCCGGGCCAGCCTGTGCCGCATCGAGACGGAACATGGGGACAACGAGCAGTCCTTCAACTTCGTGCGCACGGCCTTCATGGCTCCGGAGCGGCAGGTGTGGAACGCGGCGTTCGTGACGGTGCGCGGTGTGGATTCGACCGACAACAAGGTCGTCACCATCACGTACCTGGCGCGAGAGGGAGTGGAGCTCCCCATGGAGAGGCTGCTCTCCCCAGGGGGCGATGACGCGCAGGCCCTCCAGTAGTCACCACGAACCAACGTCAAAGCGCTGTGCGCCCGCCGAGCTCAGGGACGCGCTCATCGGCCCGCGGGAGTGCGTCCAGGTGAGCAGCGTTGTCGAGGTCGAGCGGCGCATCGGTGAGCGATACGACCCACCCCCGAGGCCGTGCGCCGCGACCGAGTGAGCAGGCCCACCTCCCGCGAGGGGGCTGGGAACCTGCGCGCGGCCTCCCTGCTCCACATGCTCTCCGACGACTTGTCGAGCTGAGAGAAGTCTGCGCGGGCTCGACGCGTACTCACTCCCTGTTGTTCGCCGTGCTAGCGACCCTGCATGGATTCGACCCTGTCAAAGAGGGGCGCCAGCGCGCGTTCCATGGCATTGGCGGTCGCATCGCCACTCTGGTTGGTGATGATGAACACCCCCAACTGATACTTCGGCACGAGGTAGAGATAGCATTGCGCGCGAGGCACGCCGCCGTGATGCACGTAGTGGGTGCCCAACTGGCTGCTCTAGCCGATGTTCCAGAAATAGCCAATGCTGAAGTCCTCCGCGAAGCGCACCAGCGGCTTGTGTGACTCTGTCACCGCGGGATGGTTGCTCAACTGCAAGCGCAAGTACTTCACCATCTCCGGCATCGTCGCCTTCAATGCTCCCGCCGCGCCCCAGGGCAGGAGAGGCATCGGCGTGGTGCCGACCGGGTTGTCGCTGTGGTAGCCAGGAGCCAGGCGGTTGGCGTCCTGGGCACGCAGGCGCAGCCACGTGTCGTGCATACCGGCTTCCCGCGCCAGGAACTCCGCGAGCAACGACTCGTAGGGAGCCCCGTGGATCTTCTCGAGGGTGTGCGCGACCAACTCGGTGCCGGCGCTCGAGTAAGCATAGTCCTTGCCGAGCGGGCCCTTGATGCTGACGGTGTGCAGGTCCTGCCAGAACCGCGGCTGCCCGTAGTCCGCATAGGCGGCATTGAGCTTTGCCGGGGTGGCATGCGCAGTGAAGTCCCTCAACACCTCATTCACTTGCAGTGGCAACATCCCCGGCATGCCGCTGGTGTG
>NZ_JAAIXY010000010.1:236939-409045 GCF_010894455.1 Myxococcus eversor
GCCAGAACCGCGGCTGCCCGTAGTCCGCATAGGCGGCATTGAGCTTTGCCGGGGTGGCATGCGCAGTGAAGTCCCTCAACACCTCATTCACTTGCAGTGGCAACATCCCCGGCATGCCGCTGGTGTGGGTGACCAGATGGCGCAGGCGGATGGGCCCGCCGTCTGACTGAAGGTTCGGATAGGCGGACGGCAGATACTTTTGTATCGGGTCGTCGAGGGTCGCCTTGCCTTCGAGGACAGCGTTTGCCAACAGCAGGCCGACGAAGGTCTTGCTGACCGACCCTATTTCATAGAGGGTCGAATCATCGGGCGGATTGGACTTGCCGGTCTCCAGCTCACCCCGATGCAGGATGAACTCCTCGCCGCGATAGACCACTGCAATCGACGTTGCGTGCAGCAGTCGTGACTGCAGCAGGGTCGTCGCGGCCTGGCTCATTGCCGTGGGGATATCGCGGGCGGGTGCAGGGCCCGTCGTCTTGCAAGCGGCCAGCACCAGCATCATTCCAGCAATGGCTACGGAGAGGTTGTTCATCAGACGCATAAAGGGGAGGGGTACTCTCGCACGCCCCCCAGGTCGCAGCCAGACACGCGAGGTCACCCTCGCGGTAGCACCGGCTCATGCGCGTAGCCTGGAACACGGGAAGTTCTCGGTGTCACCTCGACTTGATTCCCGACGCGTGCTCAGGGCTCATCTACCCCAGCCCTCCTCGGTTCCTGCCCACGCGGCCAGACCGTCCTGCTCTTTCTCCTGGGTCGGGGATGCCGTACCTGCCTCTTCCTTGGTGTCCACTGAAGCGGATCAAGCCCAAGGGGAGGGGCCAAGCTTGAAGTCGACTCAATCGGACGCGTACCCGCCGTCCTCTTCGAAGCCGCTCTCGTCGAAGTAGCGTCGCAGCGCCGTGGCCATCGTCTCCATGGCGTGGACTCCCTCGCAGCGGGCGCAGCTGCCCCGCAGGTTCGCAAGGAGTCCGACGCGGAGACCTCCGTGCCGCACGTCGCTTCCGAGGAGAGGCATCTGGCCCGGCGATGCGCGCGGGGACCGGTGCTCACGCTCCGGTCCGCGGGTGTGCCTGGGCTTCAGGCGAGACGCCGTGTGTACGGCGGCGCCGAACGCGAGCTCCCAACTCGGAACAGCAAGGCCGGCCATGGGGACGTGCCCCACGACCGGCCTTGCTCCTCGGCGTGTCGACGCGGTCCTACCGCAGGGGCACGCGCTTGAGCCTGAAGGGCGAGGGGCTCTCGCTCATCGTGAAGTAGCTCGCGCCGTTGGCCTCGTACTCAATCGCCTCTCCCTGGCCCTCGGTGGTGTCGGTCAGCGTGACGGGCGTCGCGAAGACGGCCGACTCGAAGCCAAGTCCCGGCGTCGCACGGAACTCGTAGACAGTGCGGTAGGTGCGAAGGAGGAAGCGATCCGCGCATGGGTGGATCGCCGCCGCGGTCGCGGCCGAGAAGTTGGCGTCTCCGTTCAGCGGCAGTTGGATCGTGTGGACGTGGATCAGCGTGGCCTGCACGCCCGGCGTCAGCGGCCGGGGGAACTTGTACACGCCGCTCTTCCCCGTGCCCCCGTCCTTGGTGACGACGTAGATGTCCCCGGTGGTGGGGTGCACCATCAGCGACTCCGCGTCCTTGGCGCCGTCCGGATAGACGAACGGGAAGGCCTCGGCGACGAGCCCCCCCGAGGTCTGGCCGTTGGCGAGATCCGGCTCGGGCACGCGGTAGATCGTGAACGACGTGGGGGTGCCACCCGGAGGGAAGTTGGCGCTCCACTTCCCGATGTCACCAATGAAGATGCACGAGCCGCTCGGGCAGGGCCCGGTCGCGAGGTCCTCCCAGTCGGCCGGCGTCACGTTGGTCACATTGAACGTGCCGAGGGTGCTCGCGTTGAGGGTGTTGATCGCGACGATGGCGGTGGTGTCCTCGTTGTGCACGTAGAGCGCGTTGCCGACCACGCGGCTCGCGGCCAGGCCCGAGGGCTCCACGATTTGCGGCGCGGTCACGGTGCCCTGGAGCGTGAAGGTGCTCGCGTACGTGTCGCCGACCATGCAGGTGGGGGCGTTGGCGGCGCGCAGGACGACGACGTGCGCGGTGTTGGTCTGCACGAACGCGGAGCTGCCGGAGAGGTCCGTCTGGAGGCCCGGCGCGGTGAGCGACCGGTAGGCGGCATTGAAGAGCAGTCCATTGGCGTGACCCAGGCACGCATCGAAGGCCTCGGTGAAGCCGAGCGGTGGCTCGATGCCGGTGGCAGGGCAGGTGGCGTCCGGCCAGACCTGTGAGCCGTACCAGACGGCGAGGCCACCCGCGCTGCCGGTCACCACGTCGGGCACGGTGAACGACGCGGAGTCGCCGTTCTTCTGGCCTGCGTGCACGTCGATGGGCTGGATCGGATCGACGCCGCTGAAGGCTTCCACGCTCCCCGCCATGTGGGTGGCCGCGTCCAGTCCGAACGCGTAGCTCGCGGGCTCGGAGGCGCCCGCGACGCGGTAGAAGATCCAGGTGCGGATGGCCCAGGCGCTCTGCTCCGAGCGCAGGAACGTCCAGCCGGCGGGCGGCGTGACGGTCGCGGAGATGTTGTTGCGCACGGTCACCCGCGCGATGAGCGCGTCGTTGGCCGCGGTCCCCGACGGCTTGGGGATCGACAGCGAAGCGAGCGACAGGCCGCTGTGGCGCGAGCTCCCACGCAACGCGACCCCCGAGGACGGCGCGACCTCGGCGCGGCGAAGGGCGACGACCTGTGCGACGTTGGTCTCGGCGAACGTCGAGCTCCCGTTGAACGGTCCCTGGAGGCCGGCACCGGCGAGGGGCATGAAGGCGGCGTTGAAGACGAGGCCCTGGGACGAGGACACCAAGCAGGTGTCGTAGGTCTCGGCGAAGCCCAGGGGGGGCTCGATCGCCGGGGTCGGACACGCGGCGCCGGTCCACGTCTGCGCGCCGAACCAGACGGCGGCCCCGCCCGCGGTCGAGGTGCTCAGCTGCGGCGTCGTGAAGGCCGTCGAACCGCTGTTGCTCTTGCCGGCGTGCGTGTCGATCGGGTTGGCCGGATTGACGCCGGCATACGCCACGAGGTTGCCGACGAGGTAGCTCGCGATGGAGCTCTGGAACGTGTGGCTCGCGGGCTCGCTGGCGGTGGCGACGCGGACGAAGACCCAGCCGCGGATGCTCCAGGTGCTCATGTCGGTGCGCACCAGCGTCCAACCCGCGGGCGGGGTGAGCTCGGCGCCGATCTGGTTCCGGTTCGCGAGGTGCGCCAGCAGCACGTTACCGGCGGTGACGCCCGGAGGGGTCGAGAGGGTCAGGCTGGTGACCGTCTTGCCGCTCGCGTGCGTGGTGCCGACGAGGGTGATCTCCCCGGTGGACGGCGGCTGGAGGGGACGCAGCACCACCGCGTACGTGATGTTGGTGTTGGGGAGCGTGGAGCTGCCGGTGAAGGCGGGCTGGGGACCTGCGGCCCCGAGCTCCGAGGTGGCGGCGCTGTGCAGCACGCCGCGCGACGACGAGACGAGGCAGGTGTCGAGCTGCTCGGTGAAGCCCGTCGGAGGGGTGTGGACCGCGGGGCACGCGGCGCCTCCCCAGACCTGGGCCGAGAACCACACCGCGAGGCCGTTCGCGGACGACGTGGTGGCGACGGGCAGCGCGAGGCTCGCGCTGTTGCCATTCTTCTGGCCCACGTGCACGTCGATCGGCTGGAGCGGATCCGCGCCCGACACCGCGACCAGGGTGGCCGCCATGGAGCTGGCGAGGTCGAGGGTGAAGGTGTGACTGCTCGGCTCGGCCGCGCTGGCCACGCGGAGGAAGAGCCAGGACTTGATGGCCGAGGCGCTCTGCTCGGAGCGCAGCAGCGTCCATCCAGCGGGTGGGGTGGCGACGGCGGTGACGGCCTCGCGATTGCTCAGCTGCATCACCAGCACATCTCCGGCGGCCGTACCCACGGGGGTGGGGATGGAGAGGGTGGTGGTGGCCAGGCCGCTCGCGCTGGTGGTTCCTCGCACGGAGAGCGTGGAGAGGTCCTGGGCCGTCGTCGCATCCTGTACGTCGTCGGGCTGCGCGAGCTCAGTCGTTCCACAGGCGGCCATCAGTAGGGCGGCCGCGAGCCACAGACTTCGGAATGGGGTCATGGGGTTTCGATCGAGGTGTCGACTCACCGGACTGGAGGTCCGGGAATCGGCCATGTGAAGGACCCCGCAGTGCGAAGCGCAATCGACTGTCATGACACGGGAAAGCTGCCGTGAAATCGTTGGGATCTTCGGGTGTCATCGAAAGAAGGTGGCAGTCCTGTCCATGCGGTCACGCGGAGTCCTTGGAGAACGCGAAGCTCAAAGATATCTGCGCACGGTGCAAGGGCCGAAGGGCGGTCTGCACCCCGCAGGGTGGGCCTCCAGGCAAGCCTCGTGACCGTGGCTGTGACAGGCTCGTGACGTCAGCCGAGGCGACTTCTTCCCTGACACAGGGGGAACCGGCTCACTCCAGCGTCCGGTGCCCCAATCCGGATGAGTGTAAGTCGTTGGTGGAAGATTTCGAGGCGAGCGGGCAGAGTCAGAAGGAGTTCGCGACCCAGCGATGGCGCATTGCTTGGTCGCCTTCCGGCGGATGACGTGCCGCAAGCTATTGAGCCTGGGGCTCCGAAGCGCCTCGTCCTTGCAATGGATTGCGTTGCGCCTCAGTAGCCCGACGTCGTCTGATTGTGACCGTGAGTGCACGCGTAGGCTTTAGGTCAGGTGTTGAATTTTAGCAGGAATTTCGCAAGCGACTGTGATCTGTATTCCAATATGGCGCTAGGGTTTTTCTCTAGGCGTTTAATGTCTTTGGCTGGTGGAAGAAACTGCGTGGCCAAGATGCTGTCTGCGGCCTTGCTGCCGGACTGGCGCACAAGAGTATCAACCAGTTTGGATAGAGTCGCTCTCTTAAGGTGGGATGCCGTCTCAGGCAGGAGAAGAACGGACGAAAGAATTCGGGTATGGAGCCCGGGGCCGTCTGGGGTTGTTTCTTTTCCGAAGATTGGCTGGATCTCAATCGCCGTGCCGTTCTCTTTGGGCTTAGTTTTGGTATTTATCTCGAGTGAGTCGCCAGACAGGTCAATCGGCTTGTTGGAGGCTAGCGCGCAGACAAAGCTCCGCCAGAGTGCTCCTTGGCCTCGCTTTGTTGCCTCCTGGAGAGCTTTCAGATTGGGCATCCTGAACTCAAAGTCCATGTCGCCAGCGACGATTTCGAGAAGATACTTAAAGTCTGATACCGTCCGGGTATTGGATGCCACGTCGTACCCTTGGTTGAACGAGCGGTCCCAGAACCAAGAACGCCATAGGTCTGCGTTCTTGGAGAGGTCAACTCCAGTGGCAACTAGTCCGGCCAATACTAGTAGTTGTGCCCGATAAGGGAGCCATTCTTGATTCAATACCCCGCACTCGGCCATCAGAAAGGATGCAGCCGACTCGATGGCTTTTGCTGAGGTCTGCCATTTTTTTCGAACGGTGTCGACGTCGAGAGCCAGAATGGCGGATTGGCGAATGTTGTTGAGTTGAGTGAGGGCGATGCATTGCAACACAGGCATGCCATCGTCCTCTAGGAACGCGTGGAGTTTCACATGCTCATCGGATGCTTGAGCCCACTTTTGGCGTAGGTTCCACTTGGGCCCATAGGAGCGAGCGACCATGAGGTCGAATGCGCCAAGGCGCATGCCTGTCTTGTTGATTCGCTCGAAAATTCGCGCGATTGCGTCGGGTTGCAGCTCCCTCTCCATGATGACGGCCGGAAATTCATAGCCATCTACTCTGGAGAAAAGCGCTTTGTATAGGACTGAGAGTGGGTCTGGGGATTTCTCTTTCTTTTTAGACCCTCGAGCTGCAGCTTCTTTCCATGCGAAAAAATCCGATGCTGATTTCAGCGCGTATACAGGGACAAGACCTTGGTCTCGTTGAATTGTCTCCGAGGGGAAAGACGATTCCCAATCAGCCCTGCGGTAGCTGACGATGTTTTCCTCAAGAGAGTCTATGTCGTCTGCGGAGACTTCGCCGAATTTGATTGCGTAGACGAAGGGTCCAACATTATGGAGCGCGCGAAAGAGCGAGGTTAGTCGCTGTTGGCCATCCAGTATTACATACTTCACCTGTGGGGCTAGATGGCGGATTCCGTCGAATGGTCGAAGGCTAAAGTATTCAGGATTGCCTCTCATTATGAGTAAGGTGCCCGCAGGCCAGCCCATTAGGACTGTCCCGATTAGTGCGCGAACGTCACGGTCCGACCAGTCGAAATCGCGCTGAAAGTCCGGTAGTCCGATTGTCCCCGCTCCGATGCCTTCGGTTAGGTCTTCTATATGAATCCGGCTTGGCTCAATTTGAGGGAATTTCAAGAGATTCTCGGTTGGAGTTGTCTAGATAGCTGCGGATTGGATGACTTCGCGCTGTGCAAATCGTGATGCCATGAGGTATAGAAATTGACGTGGTGCTGAAGAGATTGTCTCTTGGATTGCGGGGCCGTACGAGTCGTCGAGTATTTTGGCGAACACGTGTGGTCTATAGCGGGTTACTGAACCGAGATAGAAAATTATTGCATACATTGCGAGCGCCTGCGGTAGGGTGCTGGCGCTGGTTGGCGGTGTGTATAGATATAGGGTTCTGTAGGGTGGCACAAATGTGAGGGTTGTCCAGACATGTTGAGCTAAGTGGGTTGCGAGTTTTGCTGTCTCTGCGCCCGCTGTCTTGCTGTACGATGTTGCCGCGATTAATTCGAAGCGGCGGCGGGAGGTTGGAGCGCCGACCTCCTTCCAGGTGTTGGATAGATTTGTCCTGGCGAGCAGTTCGTTTGCTGTTATCCCTGAGCGCTTGATGTCGTCCTTGTCGAGTTCGAAGGCCAGCCATGCCTGTTTTGAGGTGGCGTCGTGAATGAAGTCAATTGACCGCAATGGTATGAAGCGTTCTCGTTCTTTTCTTGCGGAACACCATAGTCGGTGTCCTGTTATGATTTGTCCAAGCAGTTCTGGGACCGGGAAATCCGTTGCTGCTGTTAGGGGAAGTCCCGTAATTGCTCGATGGAATTCGTCAAATATGTTGATTGAGCGAGCCCCGGTGCTTGGGTGCGCCTTGATTAATGCATCGTCGAATTCCTTCCCTCCGACGGGGGGCTTCTCGCTGATTCCGTGTTGAGCCGTGTTGAGGTCTCGCTGTAGTCCCTGTGTGAGAATGTATGATTTTGCGAGATTTAGGAAGGAGTAGTATAGGAGTACAGGTTTGGCTCCGATTATTGATGCGTCGGTTGCTGCTCTGAAGTTGTCTTCGGCTTGTTTGAGAAAGGCTAGTGCTGCCGGGCGTGCGATTGCTGGACAGCGTTGTTTGGTGTGGCTGAGTATTATGCCCCAGGGGTCGGATGTGAAAATCGCAGACTGCCCCTGATGGCGACTGTTTGCTGCGGATGTCGGCCAGAATGAGAAAGGTACTTTTCGTCCAGCTATTGTTATCGGCTTTCCGGCCCGGGGTGAGTTGCTCATGCTGAGGCCCTCTCTTCGTTCTGGTCAGGCATCGAGGTGCGGTTCTTCTCGAATTGGCTCGACAGAAGAAGCATCTACCCGATTTGACTGAGAGTCCAGGCTCAGTACGGTAGTTCGGGCCATCCTGCGTGCAATGACAGCGTCGCGAGGCTGGAATGCAGTTCATCTAGATTGAGTTGGTGCTCTACCTCTGGTTTATTGGGCCGATCCTGGATGCAATGGGGATCGAGGAGTTGTGGGAAATCGGGCTCTGAGTTCTATGCTGGCATTGAGGCCTTGGCCGATTAAGGGTAGGCAAAAATCAAGAGCCGCTGTAGTGGCTTGATTGATGTGCTGATGCAGCACTCGCCATCGTCAGAAGAAGTGAATGCTCACGGAGCCACGATTTGCGGTAGGCGTCACTAAGTTCGAGGCCCGTGGAAAAGAAAAAGGCCCCGCCAGAAACTGGCAGGGCCTTCGTTCTTCAGCTCCCCGACGAGGACTCGAACCTCGGACCTAGTGATTAACAGTCACCCGCTCTACCGGCTGAGCTATCGGGGAATATGTCCTCGCTGTGGTAACGGCGCCGCAGCGATGACGCGCTTTCTAGAGAACGGAGCCCCCTCTGTCAACTGTCCCGTTTGATCCGCTCTCCCGGCTCCAGGGTCCACCCTGGTCCGCCCTCGCCGGGCTCGCCTCCGTTTCATCCGAGGCCATCTCCCTCGTGCTTGCCGGCTCCCCCGCCGAGCGCGTCGTGGATCGCACCCTCCGTGCTCATCGCTCCCTCTCCCGCGACCAGCGCCAGACCCTCAAGGAGGCCATCTTCAACGTCGGCCTCTGGCGCCGCCGCCTCGCCTTCCTCCTCGACCAGGACGACGCTCCACCCCCGCTCCTCCTCTTCGCCTTCCTCCACGGCCTCGCCCACGTCCCCGCCCCCGAGGCCGCCTCGCTCGCCGGAGTAGGGGAGGGCATCTCCACCCTGAACCACTCGCCGCCCCCCTCGCTCGCCCTCCGCTACTCCCTCCCGGACTGGCTCGCCGACCACTTCTCCCGCGAGCTCGGCCCCGACGCCGACGCCTTCTGCGCCCACATCAACGTCCCCGGGCCCATCACCCTCCGGGTCAATCCACTCCGCTCCTCCCGTGAGGAACTCGCCGAGCGCCTCCGCTCCGAGGGCGTCTCCACCCTCCCGGGCCCCTGGAGCCCGCTCGCCCTCCATATCGACGGGCCCCGCCCCAACCTCTACGCGCTGCCCTCCCTCCAGGAAGGCCGCTTCGAGGTCCAGGACGAGGGCAGCCAGCTCCTCGGCCTCCTCCTGGAGGCCCTCCCCGGCGAAACCGTGGTCGACCTGTGCGCGGGCGCCGGGGGCAAGACGCTCCAGCTCGGCGCCGCCATGCGCGACTCCGGCCGCCTCTTCGCCCATGACCCCGACCCGGAGCGGCTCGACCGACTCCTCCAGCGCTCCTCCCGCGCCGGCCTCACCCGCGTCCAGGTCCTCCGGTCCCCTCCCAGCCCGGGCCTCGGCGCCGACCGCGTCCTCGTGGACGCTCCCTGCTCGGAGCTGGGCTCCCTCCGCCGCGGCCCCGACCAGCGCTTCCGCATCACCCCCGACGTCCTCGCCCACTTCCCTCCGCTCCAACTCGACATCCTCCAGCGCGGCGCGGACCTGGTGCGCCCAGGGGGCCGGCTCGTCTACGCCACCTGCACCGTGAACCGCGCCGAGAACGAGGACGTCGTCTCCGCCTTCCTCGCCGCTCGACCCGACTACCGCCTCATCCGTCCCGGCGCGGGGTGGCTCTCCGACGCCTGTCTTCGCGACGGCTTCCTCTTTGTCGCCCCCCACAGCCACGGCACCGACGCGTTCTTCGCGGCCGTCCTGGAGCGCTCGGCCGGGTAGGGGAGGAGGCTTCGAGCGACCGCAGTGTCCGCGTTCCGACGTCCGGGAGTACTCAACGCTCCCGGCTCGAATCCGGATGCCCGCCGTCCCCCCGGTGCTATGAAGCGCCCGTGCGTTGGCTCAAGCCCCTCCCGCTCCGCCCCCGCGACACCGTCCACGTCGTCGCTCCCTCCGGGCCCTTCGACCGCCCCCTCTTCGACGTCGGCCTCGCCGTCATCGCCGAGCGCTACTCCCCGGTCCTCCGCCCCGACCTCGGCTCCGCTTACCGCTACCTCGCCGGTGACGACTCGCGCCGCGCCGAAGAGCTCTCCCACGCCCTCCTCGACGCCTCCGCCCGCGCCATCTTCTGCGCCCGCGGTGGCTACGGCAGCGCCCGGCTCCTCCCCAAGCTCCCCCTCGCCGACGCCGCGCCGAGCCTCTTCACCGGCTTCTCCGACCTCACCTCCGTCCACGCCGCCCTCCAGGTCCTCGGCCGCGTCTCCATCCACGGGCCCGTCCTCACCCAGCTCGGCAAGCAGCCTCCCGAGGTCCGCGACTACTTCTTCCGCCTCCTCGAGTCCCCCGAGGCTCCGCCTCCGCTGACCGGCACCGCCACCTACGTCCCCGGCACCGCCGAGGGCCACCTCGTCGGCGGCAACCTCTCCGTCTTCGCCACCCTCCTGGGCACCCCGTACCTGCCGCCCCTCGACGGCGCCGTGCTCCTCCTCGAGGACGTCACCGAGCGCCCCTACCGCCTCGACCGCATGTGGACCCAGCTCCGCCTCGCCGGCGTCTTCTCCCGCGTGCGCGGCATCGTCCTCGGCGACTTCACCGCCTGCGAGGAGCGGAACACCGACTACACCAGCGGCGACGTCCTCAGAGACCTCGCCCGCGAATCGGGCGTCCCCTGCGCGGCGGGCTTCCCCATCGGCCACGGCGCTCTCAACTACCCCGTGGCCCTCGGCACGCAGGTCCGCCTGGACGCGGACTCGGCCCGGCTCACGTTCCTCGAAGGAGCCGTGCGTGCATGAGCGCTCCTCCTGAGCAACACCCCATCGCCGTCCTCCAGACGCTGCTCGACGAGGCCGTGGGCATCGGCGTCTTCCCCTCCGCCCAGGCCGTCGTCCTCCACCGGGGCGTCCAGGTCTTCGGCGGCGTCGCGGGCAACGTCACCGGCGACACGCGCTTCGACCTCGCCTCGCTCACGAAGGTCCTCAGCTCCACCGCCCTGTTCCTCCGCCTGTGGACCGAAGGCAAGGTGGGGCCCGATACCCTCGTGTCCCGCTACTTCCCCGGCTCGCCCGTGGGCGACGCGGGCGCCACCGTCGCGGACCTGCTCTACCACCGCTCCGGCCTGCCTCCCTTCGTCCCGTTCTTCGCCCAGGCCCTCACCGCCCACCCCGAGCTGCTCGACGCCACCTGTCCCTCCGCCACGCGCTCCCGCGTCCGCGACGAGGTCCTCCAGGCCGCCGCCTCCACGCCGCTCGCCGCCGCGCCTCGCACCCGCACCGCGTACAGCGACGTGGGCTTCATCCTACTCGGCGAGATTCTCTCCCGCGCCGCCAGCGCCCCGCTCGACACGCTCTTCTCCCGCCACGTCGCCGAGCCGCTCGGCCTCTCCGCCCGCTTCCACCGCCTCACCGACTTTCCCGCCGACGCCATGCCCGCGCCCACCGGCGCCACGCGCCCCCGCGAGCCCGCGCCCGGTCAGGAGTCGCTGTGGAAGGACGTGCCCACCCAGCCCACGCGGCCAGGTGAAGTGGACGACGACAACGCCTGGGTGATGGACGGCGTCGCTGGACACGCGGGCCTCTTCGGCACCGCCGTGGACGTGGCCCGCTTCGGTCAGGCCGTGCTCGACGGCTGCGCGGGGACGAGCCCCGTGATTGCGCCGGCCCCGCTCTGGCACCGCGCGCTCGCCACGGATTCGCTCGTGCAAGGCAGCACGCGCTCCATGGGCTTCGACTCACCGTCCCAGGTCGGCTCCAGCGCGGGCCGCTTCGTGGGCGACTCACCTCCGGGCGCCGTCGGGCACCTGGGCTTCACCGGAACGAGTCTCTGGGTGGACCTGCGTCGCTCGCTGGTGGTGGCGCTCGTCACCAACCGCGTGGCGCTGGGCCGCCAGGAGCTTCGCATCCGCGACTTCCGACCCGTCTTCCATGACTTCGTCGTGGAGGCGCTCGGCCTCACCAGCATCTCGCAGGGAACGCATGGCTGACGACAACGGTAACGTCCTCGACACCCTCGAGCCCGGCAGCGTCCGCCGCGTCCACCTGGTGGGCGTGGCGGGCACCGGCATGGGCTCCTTCGCTGGAATGCTCAAGGCCGCCGGCTACGAAGTCACCGGCAGCGACGAGAATGTCTACCCACCCATGAGCGACATGCTCAAGGCGTGGGGCATCCCCGCCGCCTCGCCCTACCGTCCGGAGAACCTGGACGACGCGAAGCCGGACCTCGTCATCATCGGCAACGTCATCCGCCGCGTGAATCCCGAGGCCACCGCCGTCCGCGAGCGCGGCATCCAGCAGATGAGCTTCCCCGCCGCCCTGGGCTCGCTCTTCCTCGCCCGCTCCCACTCCGTCGTCGTCGCCGGCACCCACGGCAAGACGACGACGTCCTCCATGATGGCCCACGTCCTCGTCGAGGCCGGCAAGGACCCGTCCTTCCTCGTGGGCGGCGTCACCCAGAACTACTCGGGCAACTACCGCGTCGGCAAAGGACCGCACTTCGTCGTCGAGGGCGACGAGTACGACACCGCCTACTGGGACAAGGGCTCCAAGTTCCTCCACTACCGTCCGCGCACCGCCATCCTCACCAGTGTGGAGTTCGACCACGCGGACATCTTCCGCGACTTGCCCCACTACGAGGCGACGTTCGAGAAGTTCGTCCGGCTCATCCCCGCCGACGGGCAGCTCGTCGTCTGCGCCGCGTACCCCAACGCCGTGAAGCTCGCGCGCGAGGGCTGCCAGGGCCGCGTCGTCACGTACGTCGCGAAGGAGGGCGCGGACGCGGACTACGTCCCTCGCGAGGTCTCCTTCGGTGCCAACGGCGCGCGCTTCCAGGTGGCGGAGCGCGGCACGGTGCTCGGCACGGTGGAGCTGCCCATGGGCGGCCTGCACAACGTGGAGAACGCGCTGAGCGTCATCGCCGCCGCGCGCGGCCTGGGCCTGTCCTTCGACGAAATCGCCAGGGGCCTGTCCACGTTCCAGGGCGTGAAGCGCCGGCAGGAGCCTCGCGGCGAACCCAACGGCATCCTCGTGGTGGACGACTTCGCGCACCACCCGACGGCCGTGCGGGAGACCATCGACGCCATCCACCACCGCTACCCGGAGCGTCGGCTGTGGGCCATCTTCGAGCCCCGCTCCAACACCAGCCGCCGCAACATCCACCAGGAGGACTACGCCCACGCCTTCACCGGCGCGGCTCGCGCCAGCCTCAAGGTCCCCGAGCGCCATGACAAGGTGCCCGTCGGCGAGGAACTCGACGTGCGCAAGCTGGTGGCCGACCTCCAGGCGCAGGGCATCGCCGCCGAGGGCTCCACCGACGTGCAGGCCATGGTGGACCTCGTCGCTCGCGAGTCACGCCCCGGTGATGTGCTGCTCGTCATGAGCAACGGCGCCTTCGGCGGGTTCATCGAGAAGCTGCTCGTGGCCTTGAAGGCCCGCGCGGGGGAGACTGACTGACATGCGCCTCCCGCTCACCGTCCTCCTGGGTGTCCTGTCCCTCACGGGTTGTGCTCGAAGCAGCACGATGCCGTCCCTCACGCCCCCCGTGCCCGGTGGCGCGGAGCAGCAGGGCACGCAGGTCTCCAGCACCCAGCCGCTCGTCTTCCAGGTGAAGCGCTACCCCGGTGGCGAGCCGTATGACCTGGTGGGCGACAGGGGCAGCGTGGTGCTCATCGATGTATGGGCCACGTGGTGCGAGCCCTGTCGGGACGCGCTGCCCTTCTACGAGAACCTCGTGCGCGAGTACGGCGCCAAGGGCCTCAAGGTCTACGCGCTCAACGTGGACGAGGACACGCGCGCGATTGAGCCGTTCCTGAAGGAAGTGAAGGTGGGCCTGCCCATCCTCGTCGACGAGAACGCCCGCGTGGCCGAGCGCACGCTGAAGGTGCGCGGCATGCCCACGACGTACTTCGTCGACAAGCGCGGGGTGGTGCGCCACATCCACGAGGGCTTCAACGAGGAGTTCCTCACCAAGTACCAGACGGAAATCGAAGCGCTGCTGGCCGAGCCCGCGCCGTAGCCCCGCTCAGGAGACGTCATGGCTGACACGGCCCCGGAGACTCCCGCCGAGCTGCGCCGCACCGCGGAGGAGGGTGCGCGCCTTGGCGGCCGCATCCTCGCCGACCGCTTCTTCCGCGAGCGCGTCATCGAACTCAAGGGCGGCATCGACCTGGTGACGGACGCGGACCGCGCGTCCGAGGAGGCGCTGCTCGCGTTCATCCGCTTGCGCCACCCCACCCACGCCATCCTCGCGGAGGAGAGCGGCGCGACGGCGGGCACGGATGGCCTGCGCTGGCTGGTGGACCCGCTCGACGGCACCACCAACTACGCCCACCGCGTGCCGCACTTCTGCGTCAGCGTGGCGGTGGAGGGTCCTGACTGCGTGCTGGCCGGCGCCGTGTATGACCCGATGCTGGACGAGCTGTTCTCCGCAGCGCGAGGGGAGGGCGCCACGCTCAATGGCCGCCCGCTGCGCGCCAGCACCGTGGACAGGCTGGACAGGGCGCTGTTGTGCACGGGCTTTCCCTACGACGTCCGCGAGAAGCCCGAGGGGCCGGTGGGCCTCTTCACCCGCTTCGTCCTGCGCGCGCAGGGGATGCGGCGCACGGGAAGCGCCGCCATGGACCTGGCCTATGTGGCCGCGGGCCGCTTCGATGGCTTCTTCGAGTTCGGCCTCAAGCCCTGGGATATCGCCGCGGGCTCGCTGCTCGTGGAGGAGGCCGGAGGCGTCATCCGCCATGTCACGGGCGCTCCCTTCAGCGTGATGCGCGGAGACGTCATCGCCTCCGCGCCCAAGCTGGCCCCGGTGCTGCTCGCCGAGGCCAGGCACTTCATCGACGAGCTGGGCTGGACACCCAAGCCCTGAACTGAATCAGCCGCGCAGCTCCGACAGCGCCCGGGCGAAGGCGTTCGTGGTGGCGCCATGGGCCCCCGCTTCACGCCCGTGCTTCTTGGCCTTGTCGTCGTTCATCTTCCGGTGCGCCTCGTCACGGGCGTCCTTCTCCCGATGAATGGCCTTGTCTTCGATTTCCTTGCCCTTGTCGGTGAGGGCGTCCGCCGCCTTCTTCCCGAGGTCGGAGGCCTTCTTGCCCGTGTCGATGATGCCCATCAGCGACCACTGCTCGGCGAGCGCTGCCTGCACCGCCTCACGCAACTCCGCGGCGCTGTTGCCCACCGTGGGCGCCGCGACGTGCCCCGCCTCCGCCAGCTTCGGCAGGTCCTGCGACGAAATAAGCCCCGCATCCGTCGACTGATTCGACATGGTGTACTTCCCCCTGGTGATTTCCGGGATTCCCAATTCCTCGGAAAATTACAGCGTCATGAGCCTAGCGGAGTGCCGAGGAAATCCGCAAGGACCCGGGCGATAGGCAGTCCCGCGTTCTGCTCGAACCACATGAAGCCCGGGCAGGTATTCACCTCCAGGCACACCCAGTCCTCGGGCCTGGAGGAGCCTCCTGGGGGCTCGATGAGGTCGATGCCCGCCAGGTCGACGCCGAGCGCCCGTGACAGTCGGCGGCAGGCCTCGGCGACGGGCTCGGGCAGCTCGGTGGCGCGCAGGCTCACCGTGTGGCCCGTCATGTCGGGGTGGCGGTAGTCCAGGGCCTGCGTCTCCGCGCGACAGGCCAGCACGTGGCGCGCACCCACGACGTGGGCCCGGATGTTGGTGCCGTGGATTCGCTGCTGGAACTGGTGGGGGGCCAGTGCCTGGCCGGGCCGGGCGGAGGCTCGGGTGGCCTCCCATGACACCTGCTTCACCAGGGAGCGCTCATCGCTGACGGACTTGATGACGGGGTCACCGTCGAGCGCCCGCGCGAAGGGCTCCCAGCGCTCCCAGGTGCCTCCCACCAGCGTGTCCGGCACGCGCAGGCCGGCGGCGAGGATGGCGGCATACTGACAGGGCTTGCTGCCATTGGAGAGCATCGCCGTGGCGCGGTTGGCCACCGGGCCCGGGAAGAGGTCGAGCAGTGCCGCCGCGTGGGCCTGCTCCGCGCGGGCCTCCGGTGTCTTGCGCTGCTCGACATTCCCCGTCCCCAGGCGCGAGTAGATGCCCGTGAGTTCCTCCAGCCCGACACGCCAGGTGGGGAAGTGCACCGCGCCCCGGAGTCGTCCCTTCCCCGACGGGCCTTGCGGCAGGTCCAGCTCCAGGCGCACGTCTCCGCCCAGGTGGCGCTCATCCACGAAGAGGTATTCGCGCTTCGTGTCGGTGAGGTGCTTGAGGAAGAACGCCGTCACCAACTCGTCCACGGGCCCCATGACGAGAATCATCGTGCGTCCTCCTTGCTCGCGAAGCGCGCGCGGATGAAGCGCTCCAACTGCGCGAGGGCCACGGGGTCCTCCTGCGCGACCAGTCGCTCCAGTCCTTCCGGCGACGTGCCGAGCTGAAGCGCCGTCCACCGCGCGGATGCGTCCAGCATGCCCGAGGACACCAGCAGGACTTCCAGCACGTCGGCACCGCAGGACGCGGCCAGACGCGTGAGGTCCCTCTCCAGGGCCGACGGGAGCGTGGGCGGTTCCTCCTCGAACTCCAGCGGCCAGAGCGTGACGTGCGAGCCCAGCACCAGGGCCTGTCGCAGCGGACCGGGCTCGGGCACCGTCCACCACACCTGCCCCATGCGCGTCTCCGCCTCCTCGGGCCAGCGAGTCCAGCGCTGCCCATCCTCGGGCGGCGCGCCCAGGTGGAAGTGCGGCGGCGCGAGGACGCTGTCGGCCTCCGGCGAAGGCAGTCGCTGGGCGAGCATCCGCCACATCGCCGTCGTCCAGAGCGGCGCGAGCAGTCCGCGACGGTTGATGACGCGTGCGGGACAGCACGTGTGGAAGGCCTCGCGCAGGGCCTCGTGCTCCGAGCTCAGATAGTCGCTCTCCGCGCGGGGCGGGGGACCTTCGGCGAGGCACCAGAAGACATCCTCGGGGCCCAACTCCAAGTCACCCCAGGGCCCCAGCAGGCCCGCGCGGAAGCGTCCTCCCACCACCTCCACCCACGGGGTGACGCCGGTGCCCCAGTCGCTCATGGAGACTTCGACGACGCGCAGGCCCGTGCGCTGGGCTTCGGCGCGCAGCACGTCGCGCACGAAGGGAAAGGACTCAGGGCCGACGAGCACCAGGTGGGGCATGCAGCGCACAGTCTGCACCGTGCGAGGTGCTCCGCGCGCTGGGTGCCGCGCGACCTAGAAGAAGCTCTCCGGCACGAAGACGATGTCGCCGGGTTGGAGCATGAAGTTCTTCTCGCGCC
The DNA here is from genome assembly GCF_010894455.1 of Myxococcus eversor. GTDB lineage: Bacteria > Myxococcota > Myxococcia > Myxococcales > Myxococcaceae > Myxococcus > Myxococcus eversor. Next base: position 253,724 of record NZ_JAAIXY010000010.1, read on the forward strand.
CCACGCCGATGTCCTCGACGGGCACGCGAATCTTGCGCTCCTGTCCGTCCACCACGCGCGTCACCAGTGTGTTGTTCTTCGCCGCGAGCTTGGTGAAGCCGCCCGCGAGCGTAATCGCCTGGACGATGGACATCTCCCCATCCACCGGGAAGGTGCCGGGCTTCTGCACTTCACCGAAGACAAACACCTTGTGCGAGTTGTACTCGCGAATGAGCACCGACACCTGCGGCCGGCGCACGTAGCGCGCCAGGCACTCTCGCAGCATGTCCGCCGCGGTGCTGGGCGTCGTCCCGCGCAGCGGCACCTTGCCGCACAGCGGGTAGTCGATGGTGCCCTCGGGCGACAGGCGCCACGTCCCGGAGTGCTCGGGCTCCTGGAAGACGCGCACCTCCACCACGTCGCCGGGCCCCAGCGTGCCACCGCCCGAGCGGGCCTCTCCCGCCTCGGCCGCCAGCGTGGGCGTGGGGGGCGGAGGACGCGGCGTCGAGCCGAAGCACGCGGACAGCGCTCCCGACAGGAGCAGGGCGATGGACAGACGGAGGGTTCTCATCCGGGAGGAGACCTCGTGGGCGGGGAAGCTTCCCCGGCGCTGCGGGGGCTCAGTACGTCACCGAGAGGCGAGCATACCCCTCGTGGCGCGTGTAGTTCAGGCCGCCGCCATCCACCGAGGAGGAGCGGTTGCTCAGCATGTAGCCCGCGGCGCCGGTGAGCCACGGACGGAACTGGTACTCGGGCCCCACGTCCACCGACACCACCGTGTCGCCACGGCTGCCGGCGAAGCTCAGGAAGTCCACCATGCCCACCGCGTGCAAGGTCAGCTTGCCACCCATCAGCGCGCGGGCCTCCAGGGAGAGGCGGTCATCCCGGAACGTGCCGTAGGCCGCCACCGGCTCCAGCCTGCGCAGGTAGCCGCCCTTGAACGTCAGCGTGGGGCTGAACAGGTAGGTGCCGTCGAGCTGGCCAATCACCGTCCCGCCGCCCGTCGCCCCGAAGTTCTGCCCCCAGCCCGCCTTGGCCGTCACCGCGACCTTGGGCGACACCAGGCCCGCCACGCCGATCATCGCGCGCAGCAGCGTGGCGTTGGGTCCACCGTCGTTGAAGTAGCGCCGCACGTCCACGCCGGTGTCGAGCACCAGCGCCGTCTTCGGCAGGAAGCGCCAGCGGCTCTCCACGCCCAGGTGCAGGTTGCCGTAGTTGAAGCGGTCCGCGCCGACGGGGTCGCACACACTGTCGCCGCAGTCCGCGGGCGCCGATGCCGCGAGCGGCTCGAAGAACTCCATCGCGTAGGCTACGCCGGGAGTCACCTCCACCGCGCCTCCACCCGGCCGCCACGGGGCCCTCACCTTGGCCTCGTTGTAGAGGCTGAGGATGCCCGCGCCGATGGCCGCCGTGCGCGTCCGGTCCGAGCGCGCGAACTGGTCCGACAGCTCCAGCGACAGCGGCGCCTCCGGGTTGATGCGCGCCAGCAGGTCCGCCGCGCCCTCCATGTGCGAGGCCGCGTTCGAGCCCTTCGTCATCAGGCCCGTGAAGAGCACGTAGTCCAGGTTGGCGTTGAGGTTGAACGCCAGCCGGGGGGAAGGGATGTCCAGCCGGATGCCCGGCCGGATGTGCATCACCAGCTCACCCGACAGGTCCGGCGACACGCCCCCGGGGAACTCCTGGCCCTCGCGGCCGAAGTAGCCCACGCCGCTGTCCAGGCGCGTCTCCAAATCGAAGTACGGATGCAGCCGGCCGTTGCCCACCTTGAAGCCGTTGCCACCCGTGGGCGGCGGAGAGCCCATGTCCTGAGCCATGGCCACGGAGCCGAGCGCCATCAGCGCCAGCCCGCAGACCGTGCCCCAGAATGTCCCTCTCAGCGTCATGGCTCGCAGTGGCTTCCCAGTGAGAGGGCGTACCCACTCCCACCTTTCATGCGGACGGCCTCGGGCGTCATAGCACGCGCGATTTCAGAGGCCGAAGAATTGTTCGACACGGGACCTGGACTCGGCCGGAGGGCGCACGGGACTCAGTTGATGGGGCTCGCGGGCGGCGGCCTGACGAAGATGTCGTCGGGAGGGGGCGGGCGAGTGGGATCACCACCAGGCAGGTTCTCGGGCTCCTCCACCTCGACGAAGAGGTTCTCGTCGGTGCGGAAGGCGAGCTGGCCGATGCACTCCTCGGCCTCCGAGCGGAGCTGACCGACCTTCTGCCGGGCGATCATCACCTTGGTGTATTCGTGCTCGCTGGCGGAGACCTCGCGCCGGGTGAGGGCCTCCTGGAGCGACACGTCCGCGGACTCGGAGATGCGCAGGAGGCCCTTGATTTGCGTGAGCTTCTCGTTGGCGCAGTTGAGCTTCACCACGTCCTTGGTGCGCCGCGCCTCCTCCACCTTGCCGAGCACCTGGCGGAGCACGTCTCGCATCACGCTCAGCGCCTGGGTGCTGCGCTCCAGCTTCTGCGAGTCAGGCACCTCGCTGGCCTTCTCCAGGGCCACGGCGGCGGGGGGCGCCCGGGGCGAGGGCACCGGTCCCTGCGCGACGGCCACGCCCGTGGCGACGATTGCAGCGACCATTCCGACAGTGCGCATACGCCTCTCGGCTCTCCCGGCCCTTCCCATGAGCGTCAAAGCGTAGAAGGCGAGGGGAGGGGTGTCAACGCGACAACCCTCCAGTTATTCAGTGGTTACCGGAGAGGCGGGCATTGGCCTCACGCAGTCGAGCAGCCAGGCTTCGCGCGATGTTGACGACGACGAAGGTGAAGCCCTCGGCGTGGTGCTGGCGGAAGGCGCGCAAGTCTCCAGAGGTGAGTTGGAGCAGGTGGGCCTGCGTGCGCGCGCGGACGGTGGCGGAGCGGTAGTCCTTGTCGATGAGGCCCATCTCCCCGAAGAACTCGGGATGGGACAGCACGGCCAGGGCCCGAGGCTCGCCATCGTCGCCGTCGCGGACGACTTCCACCTGGCCCTCGACGACGACGAAGAGGCTGTCGCCCAAGTCGCCCTCCGCGAAGATGACCTCGCCGGGGGCGCAGTGGCGCGTCCGGGCGAGCTCCGCCAGGCGGTCCAGCTCCACGGGGGAGAGCATCTCGAACAGCGGTGAGGCGGCGATGACTGCCAGCTTCTCCATGGTCCCCTCGGAGCCCGCGCCAGGTGCACCGGTGCTGGAGACTACCCCGTTGGAGAGAAGACGAAGGGGTAGGACACGGTGGCGGCGGACTCGGGCTTGAACGGGAACACCCAGCCTCGGATGGCGGCGCGGATGCAACTGGCCACCGCCTCGCTGCCGAGCGTGTTCTCGTCGATGTCGAAGTCGCCCACCCGACCGGACGGGGTGATGGAGAAGCGCACCACCACCTTGCCCTTGAGGTTGGGGTTTCGCTTGAGCTCCTTCTCGTAGCAGCTCTGGATGGCGCCCTTGCGCGCGCGGACGTAGCGGGCGAGTGCGTCGCGGTCCACGTCGGAGCTGTCGACCTCCGGCGTCGAGTCCTGCACGCGGCCCTTCACTTCGACTTCCTTCTTGGTGCCCAGGTCCACCTTGCCGCCGCCCTGGGTGCCCAATTCGCCGATGCCCGTCACGGTGCCGGTGCCACCGCCGCGCGGGGTGTTGCCCTTGCCGACGGCGGCCTCGGTGGCCACGCCCACGCCGCCCGCGCCCTGGAGCGCCGCGACGATGTCGTTGCCACCGCTGGCGTTGCCCAGCACGTCCTGGAACGCGCCGGTGCCCGAGCCCTTGGAGCCGAGCATCTTCAAGAGGCCCTTGTCGGAGACCTTCTTCACCATCTCCGCGTGGCGCTCGGCGGCGGCGGCCGACGCGGGCTTCTCCGATGCGGGTTTGTCCGCGCCGTCCTTCGGCTCGGTGGGCTTGGGGTCTTCCTTCGGTGCCTCGGTGGGGCCCGGTGCGGCGGGCTTCACGGCTTCGATGGGGCGCTGGGGGATGATGGCGCGCACGAAGCGGTCATCGAGCTGATCCAACGCCAGCTCCTGCTCCTTGGGTGCCTCGGCGGAGAGGATGATGGCGGCGCCCGAGAAGTGGACGAGCAGCGAGGCCGCGAGGATGCCGAAGAAGACGCGGTCCATCGTCTTCCAGCGGCTGACGCGGATGTCCGAGGGCATCAGCGGACGCGCTTCCTCGGCTGGGGGCGCGACGAACTGGAAGAAGAGGGTGGCGTCGCCCAGCTCCACCTTGCCGCGCGCGGTCTCCTGGAGGGGCAGGACGTAGAGGTCGCCCCGGCGCGAGGCGAGGCCCTGGGAGCGGAGGGCGTCGAAGTCCACGTCGGAGGAGCCGAGGTTGACGCGGCCCTTCATGGACTCATTGATGACGAGCAGGAACTGGTGGCCCTGGTGCTCGAACACGCTGAAGCGCGCGGGCCTGTCGTCCGAGGCGGGCAGGACGATGGTGTTGCGCGCGTCATGGCCGATGGTGACGCTCTCGCGCCGGACGTGGTGCTCTTCGACAATCTGGCCGTTCTGGATGAGGCCGACGCGGAGCAGCTTGGAAGATGACGGGGCGGCCATGGCCTAGAAGGGCTCCTGCTCGACGCTCTTCTCGACCTTGGGCACGAAGCTCTCCGTGCGGTTGAGGTCGTCGAAGCTCAGGTTGGAGCGGGGGAGGATGTAGAACGCCTGGGGCTTCTGGATGCGGCCCTCGACGGTGAGCGCGTCCAGGCGGATGACCTTGCGAGGCGCCTTCTTCGCGGGCGCGGTTTCGCTGCTCGACGTGGCTCCGCCGGTGCTGCCGGGCGCGGAGGACTTTTGAGTGTCCTGCGCGAGCACGGGCGCGGCGGTGAGGAGCACGAAGAGGGCGAAGGGGGCGCGCATGCGGTCCTAGTTCTTGTCGGTGGCCAGCTTACCCGAGCCGCTCTTCGAGGGCGCGGTGCTGGAAGCAGGCTCGGGCTGGGACACCGGCGCGGGGGGCGGAGTTCCCTCCGAGGGTGCTCCGACGTGCGCGGAAGGTGCTGGGGTGGGGGCGGGCTGCTCCGGCGGGGCGGCCGGAGCGGGCTTCTCGGCGTCCTGCTTCGCTTGTTCGCGCTGGGCCTTCTCCTGCTCGGCGGCTTTGCGGAGCTGGTCCTTGCGCTCGCGCTCCAGCCGTCGCTCCTCGCGCTCGATGCTCTTGCGCGCGTCCTTCGTGTACTGGGGGATGCGCTCGTCGCGACCGCCCTGGGCTTCGTAGCGCTCGAAGTAGGTGATGGCCGTCTTGTACCGCTGGACGGGGTCCACCCCTGGCGGCTCCACGTCGAGGAACAGGATGGCGAGGTTGAAGAACGGATCGGCCTGACCGGGGCGCAGCGCGAGCACCTGCTCGTACTCGGCCTTGGCGCGCTCGAACTCGCCCTGGCCCCTGTAGGCATTGCCCAGGTTGAGGCGCGCGGCGGCGAAGTCGGGAGCGGCGCGCACCGCGGCTTCGAGCTCGGTGACGGCGGCCGGGTAGTCCTGGGCCTCGTTGAGCAGCGCGCCGAAGTTGTTGCGCGCCTCGGCGAAGTCGGGCCGGAGCTTCGCGGCCTCCTTGAACTCCTCCAGCGCCTGCGGGCCCACCTTCAGCGCCAGGTACACCAGCCCCAGGGCGTTGCGCGTGGCCGCATCCCCGGGCGCGATGTCCCGCGCGTTCTCCAGCACCATGCGCGCCAGCTCATGCTTGCCCTCGCGGTAGTACACCTGCGCGAGCACCTGCATGGCGCGCGTGTGCCGCTCTTCGAGCCGCAGGGCCTGCTTCGCCTCTGCTGCCGCGGGCCCCAGCTTCTTCTGCTGGAGCAGCGTGACGGCCAGCGCCGTGCGCAGCGGCACCGAGTCCTGCTTCGCCTCCACCAGCCCGCGCAGCTCCGTCTCCAGCGCCGCCGAGCGGTCCGTGCGTCCATACAGGCGCGCCAGGCAGTCCCACGCGGACTCCTGCTCGGGAGCCACCGCCAGCGCCTGGCGATACGAGCGCTCCGCGTCCTCGTGCTTGCCGAGCCGCTCCTGGACGATGCCCAGGTTCGTCCACGCGTAGTCGAGCTTCGGGTTCTGCGTCACCAGCGCGCGCAGCGCCGTCTCCGCCGCCGTCAGCTCTCCGGCCCGTGCAATCGCCACGGCCTGGTCGAAGTCCTGCGCGGCGCTGCGCGGCGGAGGCTCGACGACGACGGGCGTGGGCTTCGAGTTCGCGTCGACCGGAGCCGGCGTCGCTGCCTCGGGAGCAGGGCGCGTCTCCGGAGCGGAGGCACACGCGGACAGCCACAGCCCCGAGGACAGGAACAGCGCGGTGAGGGTGGAGGCCCCCTGTGTGCGGCGTGGCGCGAAGCTCACGGCTTGGCTCCCCCGGTGATGCGGCTCTCGTCCGTCGACGTGGGGCGAGCAGGGCCGCTCACGCTGCCGATGAGCCCGTCCGGATAGGCGGCGTCGGACGCGAGCGCCTGCTTGGGCTCCTTGAGCACCGGGTACTCCTTGGGACGGAAGCGGTTGAGCGACTCCAGCGTGCGTCGCGTCCACTCGTTGGAGACGCGATTCTTTCGAGCCTCCGCCAGGGCGACGGCGTAGCTCTCCACGGCCGCGTCCTCCAGCTCCGCCGTGTTCTGCGCGAGCAGGTCCTGGTACGTCACCACCGCTTCCTCACCCAGCCGCTTCACGTCGGGCGGCACGGGCGTCTCGATGATGGTGTTGGCGAAGCGCTCCAACGCGTAGCCGGAGCGGTAGGCCGCCGCGAGGGACCACTCGAGCTGCTTGTACGGATAGACGCGCGAGTACGCGTCCTTCACCGTCTTCACCGCCGCGCGCTTCACCGCGAAGCTGCGCACCAGGGCCTTGCCCCAGCCGCCAATCTTCAGCTTGTCGAACGTCCGCAGCTCCGCCTCCGCCAACTGGAAGCGTCCATACGCCGCCGCGTTCGCCGCGAGGGGATGGGTGTCCGGCTTGAGCTTGCGTCGGTCGAACTCGCTCGCCGCCTGCGTATAGGCGCGCTGGGCTTCCTTCTCGTCGCCGAGCTTCTGGTGCGCGTCACCCATGCGCCGGTGCGCGTCCACCACCAGCTCCACCTGGCCGGGCTTGTTGGCGAACTTGCGCACGAACTCCTGGAGCGCGCGGACCTCACCGCGAGGATCGCCCTGCTTCTCCAGCAGGATGGCCGCGCGGTACTGGTTCTTCGGCGCGTCCTCGGCGGCGGGGAACAGCTCCGCGTAGCGCAGGAACGTCGCCGCGGACTCCGCGTAGCGCTGTTGGCCTTCGAGCAGTCGCGCGGTGTTGAAGAGCGCCGCCTCGCGGTCCTTCGACGCGGGATAGTCCTTCACCAGCTTCTGGTAGCTGACCACGGCCTTGTCGAAGTCGTAGGACTTCTCCGCGTTCACCGCCACGCGGAACAGCGCCGCGTCCGCGAGCGGAGAGGAGGGGTACTCGCGATAGATGCGCTCGTAGAGCTTCATCGCGGAGTCGAAGCGCCGGGTGTTCTCGCGCGCGACGGCCGCGTTGTTGAGGGCCTTGTCGGCGAACTCGTGCCGGGGCTCCTCGTCGACGAGCTGGATGTACTTGCGCGCGGCCTCCTCGTGCTTGCCCTCGGCGAGGAGCTGGTCGGCGAGCTTGAAGCGGCCGGCGAGCTTGAACTTCACCAATTGCTTGTGGAGGTCGCTGGACGGGTCGATGACCTGCGTGTTGCTGGCCAGCCTGGCGCTGACCTCCTCCACGCTGCGCCAGTCCTTGTCGATGAGGAACGTCTCAACGGTGAGGTTGGTGGCGTAGCGGGCCACCTCGCTCCGGGGCCACGTCTGGATGATGCGCTCGAAGCGCTTGCGCGCCTCGGGGAAGTCGTCGTGCGCGTAGTACAGCTCCGCGGCCTTGTAGGCGATGCCCGCGGCCTTCGCGTCGCGCGGCAAAAGCGCCACGTACTTGTCGGAGGCGGACACCAGCTTCTGCTCGGTGGGCGCCAGCGGCACGGGCTTCACAGCAGAGCCCTCGGGTCGCTCGGTGGAGCGCAGCGGCTTGAGGTCCTGCGCCTTGCCGGCCTGCATGTCCTGCGCGAGCAACTGCTGCCACGCGAGCACCGCGCTGTGCGCCGCCTCGTCGCGGTGCTTCTCGCTCACGCCGGTGTCACGCACCAGCTCGTAGCTCTTCGCGGCCTCGGCGAACTGGAAGGAGAAGTAGAGGCACTCCGCGTAATAGAAGCGCATCTCGCCCGCGCTCTTGCTGCGCGGGAAGCGCTCCAGGTAGTTGCCGTACGCGCGCGCTGCGGTGGAGAAGCCCGCGCTGGCCTGGTCGAACTTGCCCTCCTTCTTGAACACCAGCGCCTGCTGGTGGTGGAAGGTGGCGCTCGTGTACAGGCTCTTCTCGACGAGCGTGTTGGCTCGCGAGAGCGCGTCCGGGTCCCCCTGGTTCTTCGCGTACCAGGCGGTGCCGGGCTGGTAGAGGCTGGCGAGCCGCTCCGACTCCGTGAAGGACTCCGCGAGCAGCCTGTCCCGCTCATAGGCCAGGGCGATGCGCTGCTGAAGCTCGGGTGCGTCCGGCGCCAGGGGCTCCTTCTGGAGCACGCGCTGATACGCGGCGATGGCGGCCGGGTGGTTCGTCTGGTCGAAGTAGACGTTGCCCAGCCGGCGGTACACGTCCGCCTCGTAGGGCTTGGGGCCGCGCTTCGCGAAGAGGGCCTGGGCGCGAGGCAGTCCGCCCCACGTCTCGTCCGCCAGGGAGATGGCCACGTACTGGAGGGCCTCGTCGCGCAGGTCTCCGCCGGCCTCTGCTTCGCCCTTGGCGACGCGCTGGGCCTCGTAGAAGTCCACCAGCGTGAGGAAGGACTCCACCGCTTCGTCGAACCGGTCCATCCGGTAGTACGTCCAGCCCAGCTTGTAGAGGGCCTTGTCGTAGAGCGGATGCAGCGTGTCGCGGGCGGCGGCCTCGAAGGCCTGCGCGGAGCGGGGCAGCGCCTGCGGGTCCTTGTAGTTGTCGAACCAGTACTCGCCGATGCGGACCCACGCCTCGGTGGCGAAGCGGCTTCGCGGATAGCGGGCGATGAGCTGCTCGTAGGTGCGGAAGCTCTGGTCGACCTCCTCCTGCTCCTCCAGGCAGTAGCCCAGCAGGTACCAGGCACCGTCGTTGAGGCGGTAGGTCGGGTAGTCCTTCAGGAGCCGGCGGTACAGCGCGATGGAGTCCCCGTAGTCCTTCTTCGGCTCCACGGGGAAGGCCGAGTCGGGGTTCTTGTCGTGCGCCTCCAGCCGGTCCCGGTACTCCTTCATCGCGAGCTGGTGCTCGTCCTGCGAGCGCTCGTAGTACAGCTCCGCCAGCCGGAACATCACGTCCGGCGTGTAGCGCGGCTCTTGCGGGTAGCGGCGGAGGAACTCCTCGAAGCGGACGATGGCCTCCATCCGCTCCTTGCGCTCCTGGGCCTCGAAGTCCCGGATGACCTTCTCGTACGAGGACGCGAGCGAGTCGCGCTTCTGCTCGTACTTGCGCTCCATCAGGAGCTGCACCTCGCGGCTGAACTCGCGAGACTCCTCGTCGTACGTGCGCAGGGCGCGGCTGACGTCCTGGAGCAGCGTCTCTTCCTCGGGCGTGCGGCCCAGGCCCGTCAGGTATCTCGCATCCGGTGTGCCCGACGGACTCTCCGCCTGGGCGGGGGAGGCTGCTTGCGCGGCGGGGGCCGGCGCCTGGGCGGCGGCGGGCAGCGAGGCCACGGAGAGCAGCACCGCGAGCATGCGCCGCATCACCGTCCCTCCTCCGACAGCACGTCCCGGAAGTCGGCGTCCAGCGCGCGCAGCGCCTCGGCCTTCTGCGCGGAGACCTTCTGGATGTTCGTCGTCTTGTCCTGCTTCTCGGTGAAGGCCACGTCCACCACGCCCACGTCCGCCTTGAGCACCAGGTCGTAGAACTGACGACGCACGCGACGGATGCTGTCGTAGGCGATGCGGCCCACCAACTGCTTCGCGTTGCCGGACACCGCGGCGACCTCGGCCTCGTAGCGCTCCAGCAGCGACTGCTCGGCCTGCACCTTGGCGCGAATGCGCTGTCCCCGCTGGTCCACCTTGGCCCTCAGGGCGAGTTGCGCCTCCACCACGCGCTTCTTCAGCGCCTCGCCTCGCTCCCGCACCTGATGCGCGTGCGTCAGCACGGCGGTGGGAGTCTGCCGACGCTCCGCCTCGCTGAGCACCTCGTGTTGGGAGCGCAGCGCCGCCGCGTAGCGGCCCCGGATGGCCTGCTCTCCCGCGAGCGAGGCCGCCGCGCTGTTGCGCTCATCGGCGAGCCGGCCCCGCGTCCGGTCCAGCTCCGCCTGGAGGTCGTTCAGCGTCTGGACCTCGCCCTGGAGCTGCACCAGGAACTCGCGCTCCTCGTCGGGCGGCGTCTGGCGGAGCAGTCGCGTGTCATCCACCCACTTGCGCACCGAGGAGGCGATGGCGTGCAGGCCCTGAATCTCCGTGCCCAGCCGGAAGGCGTCTCGGTCCACCGCGTCCACGCGGTACTGCATGCGGCGCAGCCGCTCCTCCATCTCCTTCTGCGTGGTGGGGAGCTTGCCGAAGCGGGCGGCCAGCGCATCGCTCTCGCGGCGCAGCAACTGGAGCCTGTCTTTCTCCTGCGAGGTGAGCGACGGCTCCAGCGTCAGTCCCTCCACTTCCACCAGCGCCGCGTCCACGTGCGTGACGGCCGTCTCCACCGCGTCCGCGCGGGTGAAGCCCGCCTGCAGCTCCGGGAAGGTCTCCAGCTTGCGTGCGTCCAGCGCGCGGAGGATGCGGGCCGCGAGCTCGCGTGCGTCGACCGTGCCCTTCTTCCCGCTGTCAATGTCGCCCACCATCTTCACCGCGCTGCTCACCTCGCGCTCGGTGGAGGCGTACTTCAGGGCCAGGGGCGGCAACAGCGTGCGCACGTCCGGAACGGTGTCCGTGCGCGCCAGGAGCCGCTCGAAGTACGCGACGGGGTCCCGGTTGGCGTTCAGGAGCAGGTCCACCTTCTCGCGCACGGGGCGGAAGGTGCCGATGAGCTCGTCGTACGCGGCGATGGCCTCGTCGTACCGCTTGAGCTTCTGGAGCAGGTGTCCCTGGAGGAGCTTCGCATCGGGCGCGAGCCGCGCGTCGGGAGCGACGAGCAACAGGATGTCGATGGCGTTCTTCGCTTCCTGGTGGTTGCCCTTGCGCACCTGCGTCCACGCGATTTCGTAGAGCGACTCCGGGAAGGACTCGCTGTCCTGCGGCACCTGGCCGTAGCGGTCCAGCGCCTCGTCGAAGCGGCCCGCCTCGTACAAGAGCCTCCCCAGCGACATCAGCGACAGCTCCCGGATGCGCTTCGTGTCCGTGTCCGTCGTCGAGCGGGTGACGGGCTTGCCCGGCGTCGAGACGGGCGCGGCGGTCTGCTCGTTCGACAGCGGGGTGAGGAGTTGCTGGAACTGGAGGATGGAGAGGGGCAGCTCGCCGGACTGCATCGACAGCACCGCCATGTGGTAGCCGGCCTGGAGCTGGTACGGGCCACCCGGAACCTGGGCCAGCGGCGCGAAGGCCGAGCGAGCCCGGGAGATTCGCTCCGAGGCGGGCAGGTCCGTGCGGCGGAAGAGCCACTTCGCCTGGACGTACTGCACGTCGGCCGGGAGCTGACCGCCGTACAACGTGCGCGCCTGCTCGACGTAGGCCTCGACGCCGTCGAAGACGTTCAGCCTTCCGGAGATGGCCAGGAAGCGCGTGAGGGCGTCGCGGTGGCGCGTCGAGGGCGTGGGCTGTGACAACAGCTCGCGCAGGTAGAGCCTCGCGCCGATGTCGTTCTTCTGCTGGTACAGCGCGTCCGCGAGGAAGTAGAGCGCGTCCGCGTAGCGCGGGTGGCCGCGGAAGCCCGGGTCGCTCACCAGGTCATAGAAGAGGACGGAGGCGGCGTTCCAGTCGCCGAGCAGGTACTGAATCTCCGCGTCGGAGTAGCGCCGCGAGCGGGCCTGTTCCTCGTCGGGCTCCGCGCGCTGGCTGTACTGCGTCTCCACGAAGCGCAGGCTCTCCTCGGCGAGCTGGAGCTGCTTCTCCACGGAGGTCAGGCGCTGCTCCAACTCCTGGGGAGTCGGAGGTGGGGGAGGGGGAGGGGGCTCGGCGGCCCAGGCGGAGGCGCCGCCCACGAGGCCAAGCGCGAGGGCGAGAGCGCGAAGCGACACGTTCACCGGCGGGCCCCTACCGCGCTTCAGTGGAGGTGGCGGCAGGAGGGCTTGCGCCCGCTTCGCCGTCGATGCGGGGCGCCGAGTCGCGCGACAGCTCGATGTCGTAGCGCACCGCGGGCCGGTCCTTCATGTCCAGCGTGAGGCCGCCCTGCTCGAAGCCCACCACGCGGACCGAGGACACCTTTCCTGGCTCCGCGTTGAAGGTGTAGCTGGATTGCACCTTGAACTTGTAGCCCTCCAGGTAGCTGAAGACGCCGAAGCCGCCGCCTCGATAGACGAGTCGCACCGCGAGCTGGTGCTGTCCCGGGACGATGCGCCCGTTGAAGACCTCGAACTGCTCGCGCTTGCTCAGCTCTTCGCCCTGGATGTCGACCTGCGTGAAGATGGGCGCGCCGTCCAGCGCGTACGTCACCGACTCCAGGATGAAGGAGCTGCCCATCTCGTTCTTGTGGACGATGAGCGCGCGAGCGCCGGTGGTGACGTCTCCGCCCAGCACCGTCTCCTGCAGCAACAGGAGCCGCGCCTTGGAGCGGTAGATCTTCTCCTTCAAGTCGACGACCTGCTCCTCCAGCGTCTTCACCCGCGCGTTGAAGGCTTCATCCGCGGTGCTGTCTGCCTCGGTGGAGGCCGCCGGAGTGCTCGAGGCAGCGGCGGGCGCCGAGGGACGCGACTCCTGCGCGAGCGCCGCCCCACAGAGGGTGGCGCTCACGAGCGCGAGGAGGCGAAGGGTGGCGGATGCGACACGCACTGTGCGACCTCAGGAGGCGGACGGCCCGGCCCGTCGGCAGCAGGTTGTAACACCCTTGACCGCGGGGCGTCTTCTCACCCGCGGTACGGGAGTTGACTGCCCGGCTGCTCCCGGCTCAGCCGCCCTTCTTGAGCTCCGTGAGCACCAGCTTCGCCACGGCCTTGAGCGTGTCGAACACGCCCACGCCCGTCGGCGCCACGGCCTGGTACTCGGGGATGTTGCGCGCGTTGATGGCCTTGCGCATCTCCTCCATCGACACCGCGTTGGGCAGGTCCCGCTTGTTGTACTGGAGGACGTAGGGAATCTTGTTCAGGTCGTAGCCCTGCTCGGCCAGGTTGATGCGCAGGTTCTCGAGCGACTCCATGTTCGCCTCCATGCGCTCGATCTGACTGTCGGCCACGAACACGACGCCGTCCACGCCCTTGAGGATGAGCTTGCGGCTGGCGTCGTAGAACACCTGGCCGGGCACCGTGTAGAGGTGGAAGCGCGTCTTGAAACCGCGAATCTCACCGAGCGACAGCGGCAGGAAGTCGAAGAAGAGCGTGCGGTCCGTCTCGGTGGAGAGGGAGATGAGCTTGCCCTTCGTCTCGGCCGCCGTCTTGTTGTAGATGTACTGGAGGTTGGTCGTCTTCCCGCAGAGACCCGGCCCGTAATAGACAATCTTGCAGTTGATTTCGCGGGATGAGTAGTTGATGAAGGACATGGCTTCCCGGGTTACTCGCTGAAGAGGTTGTCGATATCGTCGTCGGAGATCTCGGCGAACGGCGACCCGGCACCCGGGGCGTCCGTCTTCTTCACCAGACTCTCGAAGATCTTCGTGAGCTCGTCGCTGGCCTTCTTGATGCGAAGGCGGACGAGGCCGAGGCTGGTGCGGTTGTCGAAGATGACGACCAGCACGACCCGGCTGCCGACGATGGTCATGTAGAGCGAGTCCTTCGCCCCCTCATGGAACTGGTTGGGGAACTCGTTCTCACCGATCAGCTTGGCGAGTCCGCCCATCGCCGCCACGTTGCCGGCCGTCAGCGAGGCCAGGGACGTGGTGTCGATGTTCTGCGTCTGCCCGGCCGAGGAGATGAGTTGCCCGTTCTTGTCGACGAGGAACACCACCTTCGCGTTCGCGTCCTTGGTGAGCCGGTCGCAAACGGCGTTGATCTTGGTGAACTCCTCTTCGTACATCACCAGTTGCGTGCCCATGGGCGTATGCGCTCCTCAGCGTTCGCTCGCCCGCCTCACGGCAACACCCCGATTGTTTCTGGAGTGAATCCCGGAGGTTAGACGAGGCGCTACCGACGGTGAGGATGCTTAGCAAAGCCCCTCCACTCCAGCAAGAAGCCATCCGCGCGTCGGGGTGAGAACACGCCCGCGCCCCAGCCCCCGCCACCCAGGGGGTTGCCGTCAAGCACCTTGGAGGGCTTTCTGGAGGCCCGGTGGGGGCTGGTTTGGGAGTGCTCGCGGCTTTCTCTATACTCCGCCGGGCTTTGACGCCCCCACGCCCCCTTGCTCCCATCCTGGCGCGTCTGGCGCCCTTGCTGTTGGTGCTGGTCGGCTCCCCGTCCGCCCGGGCGGAGGAGGTGCGCGAGCGTGCCTCGCTGCGCCTGCGCTATGGCGTGGCCCTCCGGAACGGCGCCCAGGCGGATGTAGGGCCTGGGCTTACGTATGACGGCTTCACTCCGAATGATCTGGCGGCGGTGGGCTCGGTCTGGGCGGGCTCGTGGCTTGGCGGGTGGGCGGCGGTGCAGCGGGAGGGGTTTGATCTCAAGGAGGGCTCGTCGCGGATCACCGGCGGCAGCCTGCTGCGTGCGTCGGTGGGGCCCAAGGTGCGCACCTGGCTGGGGCCGCTGCGGGCGGAGGTGGGGGCGGGCTACGGCTTCGCGCAGCTTCCGCACTTCGGCGTGTCCTCGGAGCCGGTGCTGTCGCGCGGGGTGCGGCACGCGGCGTTGGTGACGGGGAGCCTGCGGCTGCCGCTATTCACCCGGTTGGAGGTGGAGGCGCGGGGAGAAGTGCCGGTGTCGCTGGCGGTGCGCGACTCGGCGGGGACGAAGGCGGAGGCGAAGGGCTTCGCCGCGGGGGGCGCGTTGTTGTTCCCGCTGACGGGGACGCAGCGCTGGTCCGGCACGTTGCTCGTGGACTTCCAGCACGTGCAGGACACGGTGACGCTCGCGGATGGGACGCGGTCCGAGCAGCGGATGCGCCGGGTGGGCGCCGCGCTGGAGCTGGCCTGGAATGACGCGCCCGAGGCGCGGGCCCCGGAGCTGGCGCCGCTTCCTGTGCGGGCGACGGCGGGAGGGCTGTCGCTCCAGGTGCTGGACGCTGAGTCGGGGGCACCGCTGTCGGGAGCGCGGGTGGTGCTGGTGTCGGAAGGCGTGGAGGGCGCGCCGCTCGATGCCGATGCGCGGGGCACGCTGGAGAACGTGGAGGTGCCCCCGGGTGACGTCGTGGCGCGGGTGAGCGCGGAGGGCTACGAGCCCGCGGAGGGTCGAGTCACCGTGGAGGAGGGGGGGCGCGTGGCGCTGGCGGTGCGCGCGCGCAAGCTGCCTCCGGCCACGGGGGGCCTCAAGATGACGGTGGTGAGCGCGGGCAATGGGGTGCCGTTGCCGGGTGTGCGGCTGACGGTGGGGGCCGTGGAGGTGCGCACGGACCTGAAGGGCGAGGCGTGGGTGAAGGCGCTGCCGCCGGGGCCGGTGGCCGTGGTGGCGAAGTCGCAGGGCTATCGCGTGGCGGAAGAGGCGGCTGTCATCGTCGCGGGGCAGGAGACGAAGCTGTCCGTGCCGCTCGCCTCGGAGCGCAAGGGCGAGCCGGCGACGCTCACCGGTCAGGTGCGCAGTGCCCGGGGCGGAAGGCCCGTCGCGGCGACGCTGCTCATTCCCCAGGCGAAGGTGAAGGCTCGCACGGATGCCAAGGGCGCGTTCACCTTCAAGGTGAAGGGTGGCACCTACCGCATCACCATCTCCGCGCGCGGCTACCTGTCGCAGACCAAGCTCGTCACCTTGAAGGATGGAGAGCAGGCCATCTTCAACGTCGACCTCTTCCCGAGGCAGCGGCGGTGAGCGACACGTGCACCCTCGCTCGTGGTCCTGCTGGTGGATGGCACGCGGGCCCGCTCCGACGTAGATGCCTTCCCGAGGCAGCGGCGGTGAGCGACACGTGCACCCTCGCTCGCGGTCCTGCTGGTGGATGGCGTGCGAGCCCGCTCCGACGTAGATGCCTTCCCAAGGCAGCGGCGGTGAGCGACGTGTCTCCCTGGTCGCGGGCCCTGTTCAACGTCGTTTCGTTCCGAGGCACCCACGGTGAGTAACGCGCGTCCCTGTCTCCTGGCCCTCCTGCTCGTCGTCGCGGCCTGCGACGAGGAGGCGGTGGCACCACCCTCTGTCCCCGTCGCGGAGACTCCGGCCGTGGTCGACGCTGGGCCCGCGGTGGAGCTGGCCCGCCTGGAGGGGCTGTCCGGCGAGGTGCTGGTGGAGCGCGGCGGCAAGAAGGTCCCCGCGCGGGAAGGACCGCTGTACTCGGGCGATGCGCTGGAGACGGGCGCGACGGGCGCGGCGACGATGCGCTTCGCGGACGGTCACTCAGTGGAAGTGGGCGCCGATGCGCGCGTCGGCCTGGGTGAAGAGGCGGGGAGCGTGGCGCTGACGGTGGAGCGCGGCATCGTGCTGTCGCGTGTCCCCGCTCGGCCCGCCGGGACTCCCCCGAGCGGCAAGAAGGTGGCGCTGACCCTGCTGACGCCCTTCGGTCTCACGCGCGTGGGCTCCGAGCCCAGCGAGGTGAGCGTGCAGGTGACGAAGGACTCTGGCCGCGTGGAGGTGAAGCTGGGCGCCATCGAGTTCGTGTCCAAGGACGGCAAGCAACTGCGCGCGTCGGAGGGCGACTCGGTCGAGGTGTCGGCGGGGCGGGCGGAGCTGCTGCTGCGCGGCTCGCGATTGGTGGAACTCGCGCCCATCGAGGTGACGGTGCGAGTGGGCTCGGGCCGAGCGGAGCTGCGCGGCAAGGACTCCAAGCGATGGCGTCCGCTGCGCGCCGGGGGCGACGTGCTGGCGCCGGGAGATGGCGTGCGCACTCGCGGCAATGGCACCGCGGAGTTGATGTTGAAGGGGTCGACCTCTCAGTTGTCGCTCGGTCCGTCAGCGGAGATGGTGCTGGAGGGCGCGGGGCAGGGGGGCACCCGGGACGAGGCCCGCATGGACCTGCGCCAGGGTGGACTCGGCGTCCAGCTCGCGCAGGGACGCGAGAGCCGCGTGGTGCTGCCCGGACTCACGTTGGAGGGTGACGGCGCGTCGCGCCTCGCGGTGCGGCGCACCTCGACGGGCTATCTCGTCGATGCGCATACGGGACGCGTGACGCTGGTGCGCGGGGACGTGCGCCAGCCGCTGCGGGCCGGCGAGCGGGCGATGGTGACGGGCGACTCGGGCCAGGCGCGCATCGAGGCGCTCGGGCCAGCGCCGCTGTTGCTCGGCGCGGGCGACGGCGTGGAGGTCTACCACCAGGGGCTGCGCGAGGTGGCCTTCGGCTGGGAGAAGGAGGGCGAGGTGACGGTGGAGGTGGCCTCGGACGCGGCCTTCACTCGGCCCCTGCTGTCCGGCACGGTGTTCCAGTCCTTCGTCAACGTGCCAGCCCCCCCGCGCGGCACGCTGTACTGGCGGGTGCGCGGCAAGGACGGCCAGGAACTCGTGAAGGGCAATGCGATGTTCGGTCCCGAGCGGCTCGGCGGAGACCTGGACCGCGTGCGCAACGTGGTGCCCGAGGGACTGGAGAAGACGACCATCTTCTACCAGGACAAGCCGCCGTCGGTGACGTTCACCTATGCGGAGGAGGCCTCCGCGGCGCGGTACAAGGTGGCGGTGTACCGGGCGGGTGCGCTGGAGAAGCCGGTGGCCGAGCGCACCGTGACGGAGGCCCGCGCGGCGCTGGACGCGGGCGCGCTGGGAGAGGGCAGCTACCTCTGGTCCGTCACGCCGCTGTCGGCGACGGGCGAGCAACTGAAGGGGGGACGCATGAACAAGCTCGAGCTGGTGTACGACAACTCAGTACCGATGCTGCTGGTGTCGCAGCCGCGCAATGGCCAGAAGGCCGCGGAGAAGGTCCGGGCCTCGGGCGTGGCGCCCGTGAATGCGCGCGTGTCCATCAATGGACGTCCTGTCTCCCTGGACGGCAAGCACCGGTTCGATACCTGGGTGGAGCCAGTGGGCGCGCCCCCGGTGCTGGTGTTTAAGATGACCCGTCCTGGTGCCCCGGATGTCCATACGGTCCGCACCCTTCGACAGCGAGGGCCCTGAGGATGTCACCCCCCCAGACGACACATCCCGGCTCCGAGGAAGTCCCGCCGCCGTTGTTGCGCCCGTATGGGCCATACGTGCTGGTGCGGAAGCTGGCCGAGGGCGGCATGGCCGAGATTTTCCTCGCCAAGCTGCTGGGCGCGGACGGCTTCGAGCGCAACGTCGTCATCAAGCGGATGCTGCCGCACCTGTCGAGCATCCCCGACTTCGTGGAGATGTTCCGGGACGAGGCGCGGCTGGCGGCGAAGCTGGCGCACCCCAACATCGTCCAGATTCAGGAGCTGGGCTTCACGGAGGGCTGCTACTACATCTGCATGGAGTACCTCGCGGGCGAGGACTTCTCCACGACGCTGCGGCTGGCCGGGCGTCGGCGGCAGTACCTGCCGTTCCCGATTGTGCTGCGGGTGCTCATCGATTCGGCGCGCGGGCTGCACTACGCGCACGAGTTCGCCAATGAGATGGGGCAGCCGCAGAACGTGGTCCACCGCGACGTCTCTCCGTCGAACCTGTACCTGACGTACCAGGGGCAGGTGAAGGTGCTGGACTTCGGCATCGCCAAGGCCGAGTCGAGGCTCGCCAACACGCGCACCGGCGTCGTGAAGGGCAAGTACATGTACATGGCGCCGGAGCAGGCGAAGGGCGGAGAGGTGGACCGCCGCGCGGACATCTTCGCGCTCGGCGTCAGCCTCTTCGAGGCGCTCACGCACGTGCGGCCCTTCTCGCGGGAGAACGACCTCGCGGTGCTCAACGCGCTGCTGCACAACGAGTTCAAGCGCCCGCGCGAACTGCGGCCCGACCTGCCCCTCGAACTGGAGGCCATCGTCCTCAAGGCGATGGCGCCGTTCCCGGAAGACCGTCACCCCACGGCGGAGGCCTTCGCCGAGGACCTGGAGGCCTTCCTCGGCGCGCACCTGAGCTCCGCGGGCACGCCGCAGCTTGGCGCCTTCCTGCGCTCGCATTTCGGCGACGAGCGCTTCACCGAGCGCACCCGCATCCCGACGCTGGCCTCGCTCTCCGCGGCCCTCGGTGTCGTCACCCAGGCGACCGGGTTGATGGAGACGGGGACGAACGTGGTGGGCGCTCCGGCCTCCGTGGGCGGGAGCACCGACGTCGCCACCTCGCGCGGCTGGGGCGCCCGCTCTCCCGCGTCGTCCTCGGGGCTGGTGCCCGCGGCGACGAAGACGCCGGCTACCGAGAACTCCGTTCCGCCCGTCGAGGCGCCGCGTTCGCGAGGGTGGAGGCCGCTCGTCGTCGGCCTCGCGGGGGGCCTGCTGCTCGCGAGCGTGGGGCTCGTGGGTTACCGGCAGTTCGTCGCGCCCGCGTCGGGAGGCGAGGTGGTGGTTCCTGCTCCCGTGGTTCCCCTGGCGAATGACATGGGGCAGACGGTCCAGGAGCCTGCCCCCGTGCCCGCGCCTCCCGCGCCGGTGGCCGCCCCGTCGGGCGTTGGCTCGACAGAGCAGGCAGCCGGTGTTGCTCCCGAGGGCGACAAGCCCGAGACGGTAGGGGCGCAGGCGGCGCTTCCGAGCACCGTGGGACAGGATGATGAAGAGGTGGCCGAGAAGGTGCTGAAGGCGCCGCCGGCCAAGAAGCGCGTGACGCTGGGCGTGGGGGACATCACCCGCGTGGTGGAGAAGGGGCGCACGCGCATCACCGCGTGCTTCGAGAAGAACCGCGCGGACCTGCCGTCCACCGAGGGGCAGGTGCAGGTGGAGTTCTCCATCGCCTCGTCGGGTGCCGTGCGCGCGGGCGTGCGAGGACCTCTGGCGGAGACGGCGGTGGGCCGCTGCCTCCAGTCCCAGGCGCAGCGGCTGCGCTTCCCCGCGCATCGCGACGAAGAGGTGAACGTGCTGGTGCCGTTCGCCTGGCGACTGACGCGGTAGCGGTGGGAAGAAGCGCGGCGCCGGAGTGTGGCGCCGCGTCGTGGCTCAGAGGTCGCGGCGGGCGGACAGCGCCTTCGCCAGCGTGGCCTGGTCGGCGAACTCCAAGTCGCCACCCATGGGCAGGCCCTGGGCGATGCGGGTGACGCGCAGGCCCATGGGCTTGAGCAGGCGCGTCAGGTACAGCGCGGTGGCCTCGCCCTCGACGTCCGGGTTGGTGGCGAGGATGAGCTCCTCCACCTGGCTGTCGTTGAGGCGCCCCAGCAACTCCTTGATGCGGAGCTGCTCGGGGCCGATGCCTTCCAGCGGAGACAGCACGCCGTGCAGGACGTGGTAGCGACCCTTGAACTCCCGGGTGCGCTCCAGCGCCATCAGGTCCGCGAAGGTCTCCACGACGCACAGCACGCGGTCGTCACGGCGGTGGTCGCGGCAGAAGCCGCAGGTCTCCGCGTCGGTGAGGGAGAAACAGCGCGCGCACAGGTGCACCTTCTCCTTCACCTCGCGGATGGCCTGCGACAGCTCCGCGGCGTACTCACCGGGAGCGCGCAGGATGTGGAACGCGAGGCGCTGGGCTGTCTTCTCGCCAATGCCCGGCAGCTTCGCGAGCTGGGCGACGAGGCGGTTCAGCGGATCGGGCGTCATCCGGTATCAGGTAACGCCGGGGATCTTGATGCCGCCGGAGATTTTGGCCAGCTCGCTCTGCATGTGCTGGCGGCTGCTCGCCAGGGCGGCATTCACCGCGGCGGTGATGAGGTCCTCGAGCATCGACGTGTCGTTCGGGTCGATGGCTTCCTTGTCGATCTTGATGCTGCGGATCTCCTGGATGCCGTTGGCCACGACAGTGACGCGGCCATCGCCGGCCTTGGCCTCGACGGTCTCATCGGCCAGCTTCTGCTTCCGCTCTTCAATCTTCTCCGTCAGCTTGTTCGCCTGCCGGATGAAGTAGTTCAGGTCGACGCCAGGCATGTGCTTCCTCGGTACTCGGGGGAGCGGCACCCTTCATGGGTCCGCTCGGGCGTGGAGTGTGGCGCGCACCCTACCGTTGCGCGGGGACAAAGTCAGGCGCTGTCGTCGGGAGCTTCGATTGGAGCGTCGGCGGGCGAGGCGGCGGAGGGGCGCTCGGGCTCGTAGATCTGGATGTGCTCGATTTCTCCACCCAGTCGGAGGAGCACGGCGCGGACCGCGGAGTGGTTGCGCACCTTGCTCTCGGTGTTCTTCTCGTGGGTGGCCCGGCTCTGCGCATCCCGCTCGGCGATGCTGAGCGAGGCCCGTGTGTCGTCGGCGGACACGTCCTGGAAGGACAGCTTCACCGCCCGGCCGAAGTGCTCGGCGAGGAGCTTGTCGATGACGGCCTTGCCCGCGGCGGCGGTGACCGTCATGCGGTGAAGGCCCGCGGAGGGCAGGAAGCCGAGGATGATTTCCCCGGCCTTCATCGACAGGAGCCGTCCGTTGGCGAGCGCGGTGCCATGGCGAAGGGAGTTCGCCTTCACGCTCTCCACCGCGGCGCGCCATCGCTCAATCAGCGGGAGGTTCGGGTTGTCGCGGCTTCGGGCGGCCGCCGGTGCGGGCGCGGCGGCCATGATGGGAGACGGCTCGGGCTCGGGTTCGGCGGCGGAGGCCTCGGACTCGGGCTCGGGGATGCAGTCGCCAGAGGCACAGCCGCCCGGGGAGGCTTCCTCCGGGTAGAAGCGCGAGTCTTCGTCGTCGACGGCAACGGACTCAACAGGGGCCGGTGGGGCCTCCGGCTTGCGGACGTTGACGACGCGGACGTTGGGCGCGGGCTCGGTGGTGCGCGAGAGCGGAGTGGCTCCGGCATGAGGTCCGGGCGAGGCCACGGGCGCGGAGGGTGCGGGCCCCATGGGGGCCGGCGGGGTGGAGCCCTGGCGCAGGAAGGACAGGGGGCGCGCGGCGGAGGGAGGCAGGCCGTCCAGGACGGGGCCCGAGGGCAGGGGAGGCTCGACCGCGAAGCCGCCGGGGCGAGGAGGGGCTTCCGTACTGGCCTGCCCGCCCGCGGCATTGCGCAGGAAGGACAGGGGACGGGCGGCGGAGGGCGGCAGTCCGGCCATCACCGGGCCGGTGGCGGCGACAGGGGGGGCGACGGGCGGGGACGGAGGCGGGCTCCAGGCACCCGAGGGCCCGGAGTCCGACGCGCCGCCCGAGTGCTGAGGCAGCTCGATGTCATCCGGAGGCTCGGCCACGTAGTCTGACTCGTCGTAGCGCGAGGCTCCGAAATCACGCGGCGCCGCCTGGACGGTCGGTGCCTGCGAGCCCTGCGTGGACTCGGTGTCGCGCGAAGCTCCGAAATCACGCGGCGCCGCCTGGACGGTCGGTGCCTGCGAGCCTTGGGCGGACTCGACGTAGCGCGCAGTGGTTGCATCGCTCGAAGCGCCCTGTGTGGACTCGGCGTTGCGCGTAGCTTCGAAGCCGCGAGGTGCTCCCTGCATGGACTCGGCGACGCGCGGTGCCGCACCCATCCGAGCGTCGTCGGTGGGTCGAGGCTCGGACGCACTTCCAGCGGGCGCGGGGGACGCCGAGGGCGCACGCGCTATCGACGCAGCGGAATCAGAGGTCGCACCGTGCGCCTCCCGGGCGGGAGGCGTCGGAGCAGGAACTTCCGGACGAGGAGCCGGTCGAGGCTCAGGCGCGAAAGTTCGTGGAGCTGGAGCGACCTCCTGGCGCTCCAGCATTGGTCTTGTTGGCACCCTCGCCCTGCGGCAGTCCGGCCGCGAGCCGATCCACCCGCGCCAGCAGCTCCGGAATGGAACCACCGGGCGACAACTGGATGGCCTTCAGCAGCGCCATCTCCAGCGCGAGCCTCGGCTGCGCCGCGCGAGACACGTCCCACACACTGCCGTGCACGATGTCGAACAGGCGGGTGAGCTGCGCGCTCTCCGCTTCCTTCGCCAGCGCGATGAGCGCCTTCTGCTCGGACTCGGCCAACTCGGCGGGCGCCTCGCCCAGCGTCTTCGTGACGAAGAGGTGGCGTAACTGGAGCGCCAGCTCCTCCGCGAGCCGCTTCAAGTCGAGCCCGCGGTTGAAGACCTCCTCCACGCGCTCGAGGATGCGCTTGGCGTCCTTGCGCACCAGCGCCTCGGCGAAGTCCTGCACCATCGTCCGGTCGATGGCGCCCAGGGCCTCGGCGACTTCTTCATCCGTGGGATTCGCGCCGCACGAAGCGAGCACCTGGTCCAGGAGGCTCAGCGCGTCGCGCATGCCACCCTCGGACTGGCGCACGACGAGCGACAGGGAGCGGTCCGAAATACCCGCGCCCTCCGCCTTGCAGATCTCCTGAAGTCGCTGGAGCATCCGCGCCGCGGAGATGCGGCGGAAGTTGTGGCGCTGGCAGCGCGAGAGAATCGTGTCCGGGAGCTTGTGCGCCTCCGTCGTCGCGAAGATGAACTTCACGTGACCGGGCGGCTCCTCCAGCGTCTTGAGCAGCGCGTTGAACGCCGCTCCGGACAGCATGTGGACCTCGTCGATGATGTAGATCTTGTGCCTGTCCCGCTGCGGCAGGTACTTCGCGTTCTCGCGAATCTCGCGGACGTTCTCCACGCCGTTGTTGGACGCACCGTCGATCTCCGCCACGTCCACGCTGGTGCCGTTGGCGATTTCGATGCACGCCCGGCACTCGCCGCACGGAGTCGCCGTGGGGCCCTTGTCACAGTTGAGGGCCTTGGCGAGCAGTCGAGCGGCCGTCGTCTTGCCGACACCACGAGGGCCACAGAACAGGTACGCATGAGCGACCCGGTCCATCTTGATGGCGTTCGCGATGGTCCGGACGACGTGCTCCTGTCCGGTCATGTCATCGAACTTCTGCGGGCGCCATTTACGCGCGAGGACGAGGTAGCTCATGGGGGTCTTCATCTAAACACGACGGCGACGGGGATCCATCTCCAGGCGCTCGGACTCAGCGTCCCAGGGCCTTGAGCACCACGCCCGCCGCGTTGTGGCCCGCCGCGCCGATGACGCTGCCGGCGGGGTGGCAGCCCGCGCTGCAGAAATAGAGCCCCTGCACCGGCGTCTCGTAGGGCAACCGGTCGGTGAAGCCCCGCTTGTTGTCCACATGATGGATGTGGCCGCCCGTGATTCCGAAGTGGCTCTCGATTTTCGGGGGTGTGAGGGCGAAGTACTCCTGCACCTTGTCACTGGTGCCCGGGGCGAAGCGGTCGCAGATGGACAGGAGGTGCTGCACGTACTTCGACTCCTCCTTCTCCCACGTGGTGCCCTCCAGCTTGTAGGGCACCCACTCCACGAAGAGGGCGGAGTTGTGGTGTCCCTCGGCGTCGCGCAGCGTGGGGTCCACCGTGGTGTGGATGTACCACTCGATGGAAGGGAACTCCGACAGCTTGCCCGCCTGCGTCTCGCGGTACGAGCGCTCCAGAGCGCCGAGCACGTCGTCCTCCTGGGGCAGCAGGTGGATGGTGGGGCCGAACTGGCCCCGGTCCTCGGGCAGGCAGGTGAAGGTGGGCAGCTCCTTCAGGCACAGGTTCACCTTGAGCGTGGTGCCCGGCACCGCCATCGCGTTCACCTTCGCGCGGTAGTCCGCGGGCAGTGCCGCCGAGTCCACCAGCTTCAACGTGCGGAACGGGTCGCCGTTGGAGATGACGACGTTGGCGCTCAGCTCCTCGCCATTCTCCAGCACCACGCCCTTCACCACGCCCGCGTCCACGCGGACCGACGTCACCTTCGCGCCGGTGCGGATGACGGCGCCGTACTTGCGCGCGACGTTGGCGATGGACTGGGTGACGGTGCCCATGCCACCGGCGACAATCATCCACGTGCCGCCGCTGCCTGGCAGCCGGCACATGTTGTGGACGAGCAGGTTCATGCCCGTCCCCTGCGTGTCATAGCCGCCGTCCAGTCCAGAGAACGCGTCGGTCACCGCGTACATGGCCTTCACGAAGTCGGACTTGAATCGGAAGCGCTCCAGGTACTGGCGCGCCGAGCCCTGACACAGCTGGATGAAGTTCCGCCGCAGCGCGGGCCGGATGTAGCGCTCGGCGGTCTCCTCGATGGAGAGCGGGGGCAGGAGCCACGACGGGGCCAGGTCATCGCGCAGCGCGCCCAGCTCCGCGTTCATCGCCTGGTTGGCCTCCCAGTCCTCCTGGGAGAAGAACTCCAGGAACTGGCGCTTCAGCTCGCGCTCGTCCGAGCCGAACAGCAGATAGCGCTTGCCCGTGGTGGGCAGGAAGTAGTGCGGGTCCCTCCGCTTGAGGGGCAGGTCCAGCTCCAGTTCGCGCAGCAGCTCCGGCGGCATCAAGCCCAGGAGGTACGCGCCCGTGGACACGCCGAGCCCCGGCGCGCTCTTGAACGGATATTCGGTGCGGCACGCTCCGCCGATGACGTCCTTGTCCTCCAAGACGGTGACCGACAGGCCCCGACGCGCGAGCATCGCCGCTGTCACGAGCCCGTTGTGTCCCGCTCCCACCACGATGACGTCCGGCATGTGTCTTCCTCCTCAAGGAACCGCGTTCCTACCCGAGCGAGGGCCTGCCGGACAAACGTCACCTGGCTTGCACCCGGGCGCGGGGCCGGGGAGAGTCCCCGACGCCCGTGTCCGCACCCCTGCCCGACGCACCCACCGCCCCCGTGCCGCTCGAGAACCCGCCGGCCGAGGCACCTCGTCCCGAGCCTCGGAAGCGCGCGCTCCTCACCTGGCTGCCCCTCGTGGGCGTGGCGCTCCTGCCGGCCATCGTCGCGGTGACGCAGTTGGGCCGCATCCATCCCGACGAGGTGTATCAAGCCCTGGAGCCCGCCTACTGGCGCGTCCATGGCTACGGCGTGCTGGCGTGGGAGTGGCGCGATGGCATCCGCAACTGGGCTGTACCTGGGGTGCTGGCGGCCTTCCTCAAGCTGGCGGGGGTGCTCGGCATCACCGACCCGCAGGGCTATCGCGCGGTGGTGGCCCTCCCCCAGCTCGCGCTGCATGCGTGGAGCCTGTGGGCCGCCTACCGCTTCGCCGCCCGTCGAGCCGGCCCCATGGGAGGCTGGCTGGCCGTCCTGCTGCTGGGCCTCTACGGACCGGTGCTCGTCTTCGCCGGGCGCACGCTGGCGGAGTCCATCTCCACGTCCTTCCTCCTCGTGGCCATGGAGGCGTTGGACAGGCGCGAGCGCGAGGGCAGGGCGGGCCTCGTCGGTGGCGCGGCCCTGGGCCTGGCCGTCGTCACCCGCTACCCGTCCGCCATCTGCGTCGTCGCGGCGCTTCTCTGGCTGATGGCCGCCCGACGCTGGAAGCTCCTGGCCTTCACCTGCCTGGGGGGACTCGCCGTGGCCGCGGGGCTGGGCCTGCTGGACCACCTCACCTGGGGCAGCCCCTTCCACTCGTTCTTCAAGTACGTCCGCTTCAACGTCCTGTCCGGAGAGGCGGCGGCCCGCTTCGGCTCGGCGGCTCCTCGCTTCTACGCGATGCCCCTGCTGACGGCCGTGCCGCTCTGGGCCTGGGCCGCCGTGCCGCTGGGCTTCTGGGTGATGAAGCGAAAGGCCGGTGTGTCCCTGCCTCTTACGTGCGCGGTCATCTATCTGGGAGTGCTGCTGGGGACCGCGCACAAGGAGGAGCGCTTCCTCTACCCGGCGCTGGTGCTGGGACTCCTCGCGGCGGCCCCCGTCGTCGCGGGCTTCATCACCTCACGGGCGCAACTCGCGTTGCGCTGGGGACTGGCCACGGGGGCACTGGCCTCGGGGCTCGCCTCCGCCTGGCTCTTCCCTCCGAATGATCTCCGCGCGGACCAGTTTCGAGCCATCGTCGCGGCGACGCGCATGGGCGGCGCGACAGGCCTGGTCATCGTCAACGAGGGGCTGTGGGGGTCCGGTGGCTTCTTCTACCTGGGCCAGCAGATTCCCTGGCTCACCTGCGACTGGCCCCGGGACGGCGCCTTCCAGCAGGGCATGCGCGAGCGGCGCTTCAACCGCGTCGTCACCTTCGAGGACCGGGCCCTGCCCGAAATCCAGGCGGCGGGCTTCCGGATTGCCCAGCGCATCGGCCGCGAGACGCTGCTCGTCCGGGACTGAGCGACGCAGGCCGGCAGGGGAGGGCACGAGCAAGGACCCCTCTGCCCCCAAGCCCGCAAAGGCGAAGAGCCAGCCCCCGAGATGGGGACTGGCTCTTCAGAACGGCCGGGACACACGCGGTAGATCGCTACCGTTGCTTCCTTCCGGACCTGGCGGGGTTCGCGCCCCCACGTTGTCCCGACCACAAAAGATGTAGACATCGACTGCTGAAACAACAACTACGGAGAGGGTGGGATTCGAACCCACGATACCCTTTCAGATATACACGCGTTCCAGGCGTGCGCCTTCAACCGCTCGGCCACCTCTCCAAAAAAGTCTGGAGCGGAGAGCGTAGGATTCGAACCTACGATACCGTTACCGGTATGCCTGATTTCGAGTCAGGTGCCTTCGACCACTCGGCCAGCTCTCCAAGTATTCAATTGTCGCGTCGCTTCGCTCGCAAGCGCTCGAAGAACGACTTTAGAAGAATCCGGCTGTCTTCCGCCAGGATACCACTCGTGACCTGGAGCCGGTGGTTGTGTCGGGGCTCTTCGGCCAGATTGTACAGAGAGCCAACTGCACCTGCCTTCGGGTCCATGGCGCCAAAAACGAGGCGTGTCACCCGGGACTGCACCAATGCACCGGCGCACATCGCACACGGTTCCAACGTCACGTACAGCGTGACGCCCGTCATCCGCCAGACACCCAGATGCCTGCGAGCGGCATCCAACGCGAGGACTTCCGCATGGGCGAGGGGATTGCGGTCCACTTCGCGGCGGTTGAAACCCGTTCCGATGATGTTTCCATCATGGACCGCTACCGCACCGACGGGGACCTCTCCAAGTGTCGCGGCTTCCCGCGCGAGCGCGAGGGCCTGCTGCATGAAAGCTTCGTCACTCATGGAGACGGCGTGAAAAGAAGGGAACGCTCCCTGGAGGATTCGAACCTCCGGCCTTCGGATTCGTAGTCCGACGCTCTATCCAGCTGAGCTAAGGGAGCAAATCTTCACGCACTGCTACAACAAAGGTGGCGGAGAGAGAGGGATTCGAACCCTCGATACCCTTTCGAGTATGCAGGTTTAGCAAACCTGTGCCTTCAGCCTCTCGGCCATCTCTCCAACTCTTCTCTGTCAAAGAACCGCAAAACTCAAGCACAAATTCGGAGGCGGTAGGATTCGAACCTACGGAGAGCTTGCACCCTCTGCGGTTTTCAAGACCGCTGCCTTCAACCGCTCGGCCACGCCTCCATACAACGACTTCAGCCGGCGGTGTCCCTCGGACCGACGTCGACCGTGGGGCCGCCCTTCTACCTCATTCCGCGCCCGTTGCAAGCGGATGATCACAGTTCTAAAGCGGCTTCAGTTCCTTGATGCCGCCCATGTAGGGCCAGAGCACTTCCGGGATGGCGATGGTGCCGTCGTCACGCTGGTAGTTCTCCAGGATGGCGATGGAAGTCCGGCCCACCGCGAGCCCGCTGCCGTTCAGGGTGTGGACGAGCTGCGGCTTGTCCCCCTTCTGGGCCCGGAAGCGAATCTTCGCCCGGCGGGACTGGAAGTCGCCGCAGTCCGAGCAGGACGAAATCTCCCGGTACGCGTTCTGCCCCGGCAGCCAGACCTCGATGTCGTACGTCTTGCGGGCGGAGAACCCCATGTCGCCGGTGCACAGCAGCATCACCCGGTGGTGCAGGCCCAGGCGGCGCAGGATGTCGCACGCGTCGTCCGTCATGGACTCCAGTTCCTCCAGGCTCTTGTCGGGCTGGGCGAACTTCACCATCTCCACCTTGTGGAACTGGTGCTGGCGGATGAGGCCGCGGGTGTCCCTGCCGGCGGCGCCGGCCTCCGCGCGGAAGCACGGGCTGAAGGCGCAGTAGCGGATGGGCATCGACTCGCCCTCGAGGATTTCGTCCGCGTGGTAGTTGGTGACGGGCACTTCCGCGGTGGGGATGAGGAAGCGCTCGGGGTCGCCCAGCGTCTTGAAGGCGTCGTCCTCGAACTTGGGCAACTGGCCCGTCCCCATCATCGTCTCTCGCAGCACCAGGTAGGGCGGAAGCAGCTCCGTGTAGCCCTTCTGGGTGTGCACATCGATCATGAACGTGACGAGCGCACGCTCCAGCCTCGCCAGTGCGCCCTTGTAGAAGGTGAAGCGGCTGCCGGAGACCTTCGCGGCGCGCTCGAAGTCGAGCATGCCCAGCTTCTCCCCCAGCTCGAAGTGCTGCTTCGGCGTGAAGGGCAGGTTCGGCTTCTCACCCCAGCTCTTCACCTGGACGTTCTCGTCCGCGCTGGCGCCCACGGGCACGGACTCGTGCGGCAAGTTGGGGATTAGCAGGAGGATGCGGTCGATCTCCTCCTCCACCTCCTTGAGGCGGTTCTGCTTGTCCTTGATGTCCTGGGAGACGGCGCGAAGGTCGCCGCGCAGCGCGTCCAGCGCCTGGGGGTCCTCCTTCGCCTTCTTCTTCATCTCCTCGTTGGCGGCGTTGCGGCGCGCGGCCAGCGACTCCATGGAGGCGAACAGCTTCCCGCGCTCGGAGAACAGCTCCTGGAAGGGGCCGAGGTCCAGGTTGCCGCCCCGCGTCTTCAGGCGAGCGACGACCGCATCGAAGTTCTGCGCAACGTTCCGGAGGTCCAGCATGGGGGACGCCTTGTAGTCACCCTCGGTGGGCGTCAGCAAGACTCCTCGCGCCCGGGGTGCTCAAGGGCGGACGCCCCGGGCCCAAACCGCCTGACGCCGGCCATCCCTGGAAGGACGGCCGGCTGTCGGCTGGCGGCTAGTTCTGCAGGTCGTAGATCTCTTCCTCGATGTCCTTCTTGTCCGTCGCGTCCGGCTTCTTCACGAGGTAGTCCTTGAAGGCCTGCACGGCTTCCCGGCGCTTGTTCTTCTCCTTATAGGCGAAGCCCAGGTAGTAGTAGGTCATCGGGTTCTCCGGCTCGACGCTGGAGGCCTTGCGGTACCAGTCAATGGCCTTGGCGTGCTGGGCCTGCTCGGTGAAGGCGCGGGCGACCTTGTAGTAGACGTGGGTCAGCTTCGCGTCCGCCTTGAGGGCCGTCTGGTAGCGCTTGATGGCGTCGTTCCAGCGGGCGGCGTTGAAGTACGCGTCGCCGATGGAGCCGAGCACGCGGGTGCGGCGCGGATCCGCCTTGAGGCTGTCCTCGA
The DNA here is from genome assembly GCF_010894455.1 of Myxococcus eversor. Classification (GTDB taxonomy): domain Bacteria; phylum Myxococcota; class Myxococcia; order Myxococcales; family Myxococcaceae; genus Myxococcus; species Myxococcus eversor. The sequence continues at coordinate 283,796 of NZ_JAAIXY010000010.1, forward strand.
AGGAGGCGATGGCCTCGTCGAACTCGCCGTTCTCCAGGTGGGCGTGGCCGAGCGCCTCGTGCGCGTCCGCGTTGGCCGGGTCCAGCGTCACGGCGGTGTTCCACTCGCGCATGGCGTCGGGCAGGTTCTTCGCGTCGCGGAGGATGACGCCGTAGGCGTAGTGGTAATCGGGGCGCTTGGGGGCGCGCTCCACGGCCTTGCGCATGGCGTCCATGGCCTGGGTGAACTCCAGCCGCTTCGCCTTCACGAGTCCCAGGTAGTAGAGCGCCTCGTGGTTGGAGGGCTCGTTGCTGAGCGCCAGGCCCAGGTTGCTCTCCGCGCTGGGCAGCTCTCCGCGCTCCAGCAGCACGGCGCCCAGGGTGATGGGAATCGTGGTGGAGCGGGGGTCCTCGGCCTTGGCCTTCTCCAACTCGGCCACGGCCTCGTCCAGCTTGCCCAGGCGCCACAGGACGATGCCGCGCTGCAGCCGGCCGTCCTTCAAGAGGTGCGGGTCCAGCTCCAGGGCGCGGTTGGCCTCCGTCTGGGCCTTCTCCAAGTCTCCATTGAGCAGCGCCACGCGCGACAGGCCCAGGTGGGCGTCGGCGAGGTTGGGGTCCAACTGCACGGCGCGCTCGAACTCCTGCTGTCCCAAGAGCGCGTTGTTCTCCGCCAGGGCCAGCTCGCCCAGACCGGAGCGCACGCCCGCGTGTTCCGGGGCCTTGGTGGCGGCCTGCTCCAACTGGGTGCGGGCCTCCGCGTTGCGGCGCTGACGCAGGTAGAAGCGGCCCAGGTAGAGGTTGGCCTCCACCAGCGCGGCGTCCGCGGCGATGGCGCGCTTGTAGTGGCCCTCCGCCTCGGAGAGCTTGTCCAGCGCGTCCTCGATGCGGCCGTAGAGGTAGGCGATGCGGGCCTCGTTGGGGAACTGCCCGCTGGCCTTCTGCACGGCATCCAGGGCCGCCTGCATCTTCCCGGTCATCACCAGCGAGGTGATGTGGCCGTCGGCGTACTCCAGGTTGTCGCTCTCCTCGGACGCGAGCGCCGTGTACAGCGGCAGGGCGCCCTCGTAGTTGCGCTGGGCGCGCATCACGTGGGCCAGTTGCGCCTTGAGGAAGTCGGACTGGGGGTCCTTCTCCATGGCGGACTTCAGCTCCGCCTCGGCCTCCTTGGGCTTGTGCTGGTGGAAGAGCGCCACGCCCTTGAGGCCCCGGGCCCGCGCCAGCTCCGCCGGGCCGAGCGCGGACTGGACGTCCTCCGCCAGGGCCTCGTCGATGGACTGGGTGCCCTTCTCCGCGTCCTTGCGCACCAGGAGCTGCACGGCGGCGAGCTCCACGGCGGAGGCGGCGTGCTTGCGGTCGGCCTCGAGCGCGGCGGCGTACGAAGCCGCGGCATCGTCGGCGCGGCCCGCGGCCTGGTGCAGGTTGCCGAGCGCGTGGTGGGCCTTGGCGGACTTGGGGTCCGCGGCGAGCACCTTCTTCAGCGTCTCGATGGCGCTGTTCTGGTCGCGCTTCATCGCCTGGGCCTCGGCCACGAGGAAGGCCAGCTCCAGGTCCGCCTGGTTCGCCTCGCGGCTGTAGGCGTCCAGGAGCGGCGTCAGCGCGGCGTCCGCCTGCCGGGAGGTGAGCGCGAGCGACGCGGCGACCTTGATGACGTCGACGTCCTTCTCGCCCAGGAGCGCGATGTCCTCCATCGCGTCACGGCAGCGGCTCATGTCCGCCATGTCGGCCGCGGCGTACTTGCGCTGCAGGTAGTAGACGGACTGGCACCACAGCGAGCGCACCGCCGGGTACTCCTTCTCCTGGAGCGCCTGCGCGGAGAGGGTGTGCGCCTGCTTGTAGCTGGCGAAGGTGTCCTGGAGGAGCGCCTGCCGCGCCTGGTTCACGAGCTCCGCCTGGGGCGAGCCGTCCGAGACGCGCGCGGGGAACAGGGCGCGACGCCCGAAGGCGCCGTAGCGCGTGCCGAACTCCGTGCCCACGCCGATGCCCAGGAGCAGCACCGCCACGCCGGCGGCGATGAACATGGGGATGCGCTTCTTGATCTTCGCGTCGGCGCCGCTGCGGTCCACGACGGAGACCGCGGCCATGCGGCCTTCGTAGAGCTGCTCCAGGCGACGCATGTTCGCCTGCGTCCCGCCCGGGTCGGCGCGAGGCGCCTCCGTGTCCGACGCGGTGGCGACGGGGGCGGCGGCCACCACCTTGGACGGGCCCTCCATCAGCCGCTGGATGGCGGTGGCGAAGGTGGGGATGGTGCCGATGGCCGACCACTGCTCCGAGTCGAGCGACACGTCCTCGTTGCCGAGCAGCTGCCCGTCCTCGAGCATCTTGACGACGACGCCCTCGTCGAAGGGACCGAACACCTTGCCCGAGCGGCGACGGACGTGGAAGCGGCGCACCTTCGCGCCGGCCTGTCCTGTCTCGCGGCCGGCGGCGTCGTCGATGAAGGACAGCATCTCCAGGCCGTCCGCCGGGCCCGCGTTGGGCGGAGGCGGCAGCGGGTCGGAGAGGTCCGCTTCCAGGTCGTCACCGGGCCGCGCGGTGGGGTCGAACTCCAGCGAGTCCGGGACTCCCGCGGACGGAGCGGGCGACGGGGGCATCCCGAAGTCCACGTCGCCGAAGTCCACCGAGGGGTTGAAGGACGCGGGCGGGGGCGGCGCGGCGGGAGGGGGCGGCTCGGCGAAGTCGAGGCTGAAGTCCGGCACCGGCGCGGAGCCGAAGTCCGCGTTGAACGCGGGCGTGGGCGGCGCGGCGAAGTCGAACGACAGGTCCTGGGACTGCGCGGCGGGCGACGGCAGGTCCGAGAAGTCCATCGCCTGCGCGGCGGGCGACGGCAGGTCCGAGAAGTCCATCCCTCCGCCCGTGGGCGGCGGCGGCAGCGCGAACGGGTCCTCGCCCGCGGGCACGGGCAGCTCGGCGAAGTCGAACGACGGCCCCCCCGAAGGCGGAGGCGGCAGGGCGAAGGGGTCCTCCTCCATCGGCGCCTGCGCGTACGCGGGCGGCGGGGGCAGGGCGAAGGGGTCCGCATCCACCGGAGGCAGGGCGAAGGGGTCCTCTTCCATCGGCGCCTGCGCGTACGCGGGCGGCGGAGGCAGGGCGAAGGGGTTCTCCTCCACTGGCGGATAGGCGGCCTGGACGGGGCTCGGCGTGGGCGGCAGCGCGAAGGCGGTGGCCTCGCCGCTCGGCGTCTCGACGTCGAAGGCGAACGGATCCGCCTCCGCTTGGGGCTGCGCGGGCACGGGCAGCGAGTCGTCGGAGAAGTCGAAGTCGCGCGCGGTGCCCGTCACGTCGGGCATATCGACGGGGCCCTGCGCCAGGTCCACCGGCGGCGCCAGCGAGTCGTCGTCGGAGAAGTCGAAGTCGCGGTTGGACTTGGGCTCGGGAGGCGCGGCGGCGGGCCGGGCGGCCTCGCGGAACGCGGCGTTCGGCAGCGGAATGGCCACGACGCGCGTCACGTCCTGGCGGACGGGAGGCTCCACGTCGTCGAAGCCCTCGCTGAAGGGGTCCGCCGCGCCGGGGAGCGGAATGGCGCCGGACGACGACGCGACGCCCGGAAGCGGAATGGCCCCGGAGTCGAAAGGCATCGCCGCGCCAGGCAGGGGAATGGCATCGCCGCCAGCGCTCGGGTCGAAGCTGAAGTCGTCTTGTGGCGCCGCACCCGGGAGCGGAATCGCGCCCGCGTCGTAGCCGAAGCCGTCGGACTGGGGCGCCGCGCCCGGGAGCGGAATCGCGCCGGAGTCATAGCCGAAGCCGTCGTCGACCTGGGGCGCCGCGCCCGGGAGCGGAATCGCGCCCGCGTCGTAGCCGAAGCCATCGTCGACTTGTGGCGCCGCGCCCGGGAGCGGAATCGCGCCCGCGTCGTAGCCGAAGTCGTTGGAGCGTGGCGCCGCGCCGGGGAGCGGGATGGCGTCGTGCCCCAGGGAGATGGCGCCCGAGGGAGCCGCGCCGGGGAGGGGAATCGCGATGGCGCCCGACGGGGCCGCGCCCGGAAGGGGAATCGCGGCGGCGCTCGGCGCGGACGAGACGGAGCCCGGCAGCGGAATGGCGGCGGCCGACGGAGCAGGCGCGGCAGGGGCCGCTGCGCTCACTCCCTCCGGACGGATGGGGAAGGTGGTCTGGCACCGGGCGCACTTGAGCTTCGCGCCACCCGGGGGGATCCGCTTGTCATCGATGTTGTAATTCGTCTGGCAAGACGGGCAGGAGACTTTCATGGGGTTCCTTCGACGGGACCGGCGCGCGCAGGCTACCAGAGGCGTTTCCAGCCCGGAAAGAACGCGCCAGCCCGCAGTAGAAGCGGTCCCCCCCTTTACTCCCGAGCGGCCGGCCGAGGGGGCTTGAGAATTCGCGCCCCTGGCACGGCGGGTTCGGCTCCCCCCTCACTGGGCGGAGGTGGTAGGACCGACCCGGTATGGAACCCATCGTCATCCTGGGAGCGGGGCTCGCGGGTCTGTCCACCGCCCATTTCCTCCAGAAGCCCTGGCGCCTCATCGAAAAGTCGGACCGGGTCGGCGGCCTCATCAAGACCGAGGTCATCGATGGGTGTTATTTCGACCCCACCGGCCACTGGCTCCACCTGCGGGACGCCGAAATCCAGGAGCTGGTGAACACGCGCTGGCTGCCGGGGCAGATGGTCCGCATCCAGCGCAAGGCGGGCATCTTCACGCGCGGCGTCTTCACGCGCTTTCCGTACCAGGTGAACACCCACGGGCTGCCGCCGGACGTCGTCGCGGAGAACCTGGTCGGCTACGTGGAGGCCATCTACGGCGAGAAGGGCCGCGCGCTGCGGGAGCGGGAGCCTCGCGACTTCGAGGAGTTCATCCTCCGCTACATGGGCGAGGGCTTCGCGAAGAACTTCATGGTGCCCTACAACCAGAAGCTCTGGACGGTGCACCCGCGCGAGCTGTCCGCCGCCTGGGTGGGGCGCTTCGTGCCTCGGCCCTCCCTCAAGGAAGTGGTGGACGGAGCGCTCGGCGCCGGCAGCGATGCCGTGGGCTACAACGCGTCCTTCGTCTACCCGCGCGAGGGCGGCATCGAGAGTCTGGCGCGCGCCATGCTGCGAGACTTGAAGGGCGGCGAGCTGAGCGTCCGCACCGAGCCCACCTCCATCGACTGGAAGGCGCGCAAGGTGGAGCTGTCCGACGGCAGGACGCTGTCCTATTCGGGGCTGGTGTCCACCGTGTCGCTGCCGGGGCTGGTGAAGCTGCTGGCCCAGGGCGCCTCGGGTGTTCCCGACGAAGTCGTCGCCGCCGCGAAGCGTCTGCGCGCCACCACCGTCACCTACGTCGCCGTGGCCGCCAAGGGCGCCAACCGTCAGCCCTGGCATTGGATCTACCTGCCGGAGCCGGAGTTCCACACGTACCGCATCGGCTCGCCCTCGGCGGTGTACGACGCGCTGGCGCCCAAGGACACCGCGACGTTCTACGTGGAGTACAGCCACCACGGCGAGCTGTCCCCGGCCGCCGCGGAGAAGTACGCCGTGGAGGACCTGCTGCGCTCGCAGATGATCCACTCCGCGGACGACGTCCTCTTCGCCCAGGCCCGGGAGATTCCCCACGCCTACGTCCTCTATGACGACGCCTACGGGCCCGCGAAGGCGGAAATCCTCCGTTTCCTGGAGCACGCGGGCATCCTCACGGCGGGCCGGTATGGCCAGTGGGAGTACTCGTCCATGGAGGACGCCCTCCTCGGCGGGCGGGCGTGTGCCCGGACGCTGAACGACGGCTGACGAAGTCGAGCCGCGCCGCGTCGCATCTTGTCGACGGGTGGCGCGGGGCGTGCTAGGCGGACCGGACCGTCGCTTGCCCGGACCTGATTCCATGGCACCGCACCTGTCCGTCGTCATCCCAGTCTATAACGAGGAGTCCATCATCACCTCGGCGGCGGACGAGCTCCGCCAGGGGTTGGATGCGCGCGGCCTCGACTACGAAATCATCTTCGCGGAGAACGGCTCCCGGGACGCCACGCCGCGGATTCTCGACGAGCTGTGCGCGAAGCACCCGCGCCTGCGCTGGTTCCATTCGGAGCGCCCCAACTACGGCGTCGCCCTCAAGGCCGGCATCCTCATGGCCCGGGGCACCTACGTCGTCTGCGACGAAATCGACCTCTGCGACCTCACCTTCTACGACGCCGCGCTGCCGCGTCTGGAGCGGGGCGATGCGGACATGGTCATCGGCTCCAAGGCGGCCAAGGGCGCCAGTGACCAGCGCCCCCTCATCCGCCGCGCGGCCACCCGCGTGCACAACAAGCTCCTGAAGGTGACGCTGGGCTTCAAGGGCACGGACACGCACGGACTCAAGGCGTTCCGCCGCGAGGCGCTCCTGCCCGTCATCCACAAGTGCGTGGTGGACATGGACGTGTTCGCCAGCGAGTTCGTCATCCGCGCCTGGCGCGAGGGGCTCAACGTGATGGAAATCCCCATCCAGCTCCACGAGAAGCGCCAGCCGTCCATCCACCTCTTCAAGCGCGTGCCCAACGTGCTCAAGAACGTGGGCAAGCTGTTCTACGTCATCCGCGTTCGCGGCACCTGAGCGGGGGAGGGCGCGCACCGTGAGGCTGGCGTCCATCTCCGTCGACCTCGACTCGCTGCCGCACTACTGCCGCATCCATGGCCTGCCGGAGTCGCTGCTGGATGCGCGCGCCCGCTCCCTCGTGCATGCGGTGGCGGTGCCTCGCTTCCGCGAGCTGCTCGACACGCTCGGCGCGCCGGGCACCTTCTTCGCCATCGGCGAGGACCTGGAGGCGGACCCGGTTGCCTCCGCGGGCATGTGCGCGGCCCATGAAGCGGGCATCGAGGTGGCGAGCCACAGCCACGCCCATGACTACGCCCTCACGCGCCGGGGCCCCGCCGCCATCCTGGAGGACCTGCGTCGCGCGGACGCGGCCATCCTCGCGGCCACGGGGGCCCGTCCGGAGGGCTTCCGCGCGCCGGGCTACACGCTGAACGCGGACCTGTACGCGGCCACGGTGGAGTTGGGCTACCGGTATGGCTCGTCCGCCTTTCCCGCCGCGCCGTACTACGCGGCCAAGGCGGCGGTGATGGGCGCGCTGTCGCTCCTGGGGCGTCCGTCCCGCTCGGTGCTCGACACGCCGGCCGTGCTGTTCGCGCCTCGCAAGCCATACCGCCCGGACCCGGCGCGGCCCTACCGACGGGGAGCGGGCCCGGTGCTGGAGCTGCCCATGGCGGTGACACCCGCCCTGCGCTTTCCGTTCATCGGGACGTTCGCCACCACGCTGCCGCTGCGCACCCTGCGCGGGGCGTGGCGCTCCTGCCGTCGCGATGCGTTCTTCAACTTCGAGTTGCACGGCGTGGACGTGCTGGACGCGACGGATGGGATTCCCGACGTGCTCGTCCGCCAGCAGCGGGACTTGCGCGTCGGCGCGACTCAGAAGCTTGAGCGGCTGCGCGAAATCTTCGGCTGGCTGAAGTCCGAGTGCGACGTCGTCACGCTGCGCGACGCGGCCGGGCGGCTGTCCGCCACGTTGTGAGCGCTACCGGGCCACCGACGGCGAGCCGAGCACTTCCACCACCGAGTCCAGCACGCGCGAGTCCGTGAGCATCCACGGGTGGAGCAGCACGGGAAACCTGCGCTCGCTGGCGCCCGGGAGTCGTGAGCTGGAGGCGGGGAGGATGGTCAAATCCCACGGCGTCCAGAAGCTGTGCACCTCCGTGCTGCCCCAGGGCCGAGGGTCTTTCTGGAGCGCTCGCAACAGCCTGCTGCCTGGCCTCATCTGCGACACGCCCTTGCCTCGTCCCAGGAACGCCAGCCCCGTGCCCGCGTGGGGGCCGGAGATGGAGATGAAGCGCCGCACCACCAGCCGCCCGCCGAGCAACTGCACCCAGTAGCGCGTGACGAGCGCCCCCATGCTGAAGCCCACCACGTCCACGCGGCGGGCGCCGGTGCGTGCGCGCAGGGCCTCGGCCTCGCGGGCCACCTGCCGGGCCAGGGTGGGAATCCCCTCACTGCCGTTGTTGGGGACCAGGGAGATGGCGTGGACGTGGGGCCAACCCGCCTGCTCCAACCGGGCGCGCAGCAGGTCGAAGGCGCTGGCGTCGTCGCCGATGCCATGGACGAGCAGCACCGGCGCGCGCTGCTCCACCGGCGCCAGGCGGGGCGCGGACACGGCGACCGAGGCGGCCGTCACCGCGCACCCCGAGAAGAGCCAGGCCAGGCCCAGCACGACGAGCAGCTCACGCATGCGGGGCGAGACATGGCGACGTCACCCCCGCCCGGCACGGGGCCACGGGGGCATTCGTCCACTCGTGGAGGCCCGACGCTCAGGTCCCGTCACGCAGTGCACTCCAGTCCGCCCGCACCTGGTCGGCATAGGCCCGAGCGAAGGCCGACAGCCGGCTTGTGGCCACCGCCGCGTCCGAGCCCACCCAGGCCTCCAGCTTTCGCGCCTGCTCGGGCGTGGAGCCATGGGCCCGTGCCAGGACCTGGCCGGCCTGCGTGAAGACGGAGACCAGGTCCTTCTTGCCCGTCAGCGCCGCGTCGCCCAGCTTCGCCTTCTCCGGCTCCAACTCGCGCACCAGGAAGGCCCGTCCTCCCATGCGCGTGGCCCCGGTGAGCGGGTTGGCGTGGCCGGAGAGCCGGCGCTGCGCCTCCACCACCGCGCCGCCATCCGCCGGAGCCGCGGGCGACTCCAGGCTGGGGGCGAGCAGCTCCTTCATCTCCAGCAGCACCGGCGGCGCCTTCGGGTCCGCCGCGCGCGCCAGCACCCAGTAGCGCTCCAGTCCGTAGCTGCTCCCGCCCGCGTCCAGCCGCTGGGCCACGTCCAGCACCCGCGGTGGCAGGGCGATGTCCTGCCGTCCCTTCAGCGTGGCCAGGGCGTCCGTCAGCGCGGCCCGGACCTCCCGCTGCTTCTCCGGAGAGACGGACTTCAACGTGTCGGAGGTGCGGAAGCTCGCGGCGTCCGGGCCCTGCAGCCGGGCGTGTTTCTTCACCAGGTCTTCCCGCGACGTGTCGTTCGCGTCACGAATGAGGTCGTCCACCTTGCCGGAGGCCTCCTGCTTCGTGAGGAACGCCCCGGGGTTCTGTTCGCCTCCGGCGAGCGACTCGAGTGTCGAGAAGTAGGCGTCCGCGAAGGCCTTGAGGACGACGTCCTGTTCCTTGGAGGACAGCCCGGATTCGCGCGCGGTGAGCACGGCGCTGGTCGCCATGCGCGTCAGGTCCACCTCCGGCGAGCCGCGTCCTGCCTGGTCGAAGTCGTTGAGTCCCCACACCGGCTTTCCCTCGGGCCCCCGGAAGGTGCCGAGGTTTCCGACGTGCGCGTCACCCACCACTGGGATTCGGGGCGCGGGCCGGTCCACGAGCCGGGCCTCGGCGGCGAAGGGGCCTCTCAGGTCCGCGTGGAAGAGGGCGGGCATCATCCGGAAGAAGGACGATGGGCTCGCGCGCATCAGCGCCAGCTTCTCCTGGAGGCGCGCGGGAGGCAGGTCCAGCCGCGCATGGAAGTCCTGGCTGAAGGCCACCGCCTGCTCGGGCGCGCGCCGGAGGGTGGACGCGGAGACGCGGGCGCTGCTGGCGGGCGTCGGGACGGCGGGAGCGGCCTTCGAGGGCGGCGGCGCGGGACGGGAAGAGATTCGCATGGGCGTGGGCTCCTGGACGTTATCCCGGATGGACACCGCCAGGTTTCTCCACTCCCGGTACGGGGGCCGGTGGTGTAAAGAACCAGGGATATGCTGGAGCGACTCGGCGACCGAGTGAAGAAGGGCCTGCGCGAATGGACCGATCGCCTGGCCAATGACGAGCAGAAACAGCGGATGCTGGCGCTGCCTCGGCCGGAGAACGAGTACGGGGTAGACCCGTTCGGCTACAACCTCGACTTCAGCCTGTCGGCCGTGGCGCCCTTCCTGTGGCTCTACCGCAACTACTTCCGCGTGGAGACCTTCGGCATCGAGAAGGTCCCCGCCGGCCGCGTGCTGCTGGTGTCCAACCACTCCGGCCAGCTCCCGCTGGATGGCGCCATGATTGGCGTCTCGCTGATGCTGGAGGCCAGCCCGCCCCGTGCCATGCGCAGCATGGTGGAGAAGTGGGTGCCGTCGCTGCCGTACGTCTCCACCTTCATGGCGCGCATGGGCCAGATTGTCGGCACGCCGGAGAACTGCCGGCGGCTCTTGGAGTCCGACGAGGCCATCCTCGTGTTCCCGGAAGGCTTGCGCGGCATCAACAAGCTGTGGCCCCAGCGCTACCAGCTCCAGGAGTTCGGCCTGGGCTTCATGCGCCTGGCGCTGGAGACGCGCACCCCGATTGTCCCCGTGGCCGTCGTCGGCGCCGAGGAGCAGGCCCCCGCGCTGATGGACCTCAAGCCGGTGGCGAAGCTGCTCGGCTTCCCGTCCTTCCCCGTCACTCCCACGGGCCTGCCCTTCCCGCTGCCCACCAAGTACCGCATCTATTACGGCGACCCGATGCACTTCACCGGACGCCCGGACGATGAGGACAGCGAGCTGGACAAGAAGGTGCGCACCGTGAAGGCCTCGATTCAGTCCATGCTCCACCAGGGCCTCAAGGAGCGTCGCGGGGTGTTCTGGTGAGCGCCCGCGTCCAACAAGCTGACGCTGTCATGAGGCTCGCACCATGAGACCGGCCGTCGTCGTCACGGGCATCAGCGGCAACCTCGGCCGCACCCTCGCCAAGCTCCTCCACAAGCACGAGCGCATCATCGGCATCGACCGGCGTCCCTTCGTGGGCCGGCCGAAAGACGTGGAGATGTACGAGCTGGACCTGCGCAAGAAGAAGGCGGAGGACGTCTTCCGCAAGAACGAGGTCCGCGCCGTCATCCACATGGGCATCATGCATGACCCGCGCATGAGCGAGGAGGAGCACCACTCCTTCAACGTCGTGGGCACCACGCGCCTGTTGGAGTACTGCGCGAAGTACGGCGTGAAGAAGGTCGTCGTGTTGTCCTCGGCCAACGTCTACGGGCCCAGCCCGGACAACTCCAACTTCCTCACCGAGGACGCGCCGCTGATGGCGGCCAGCCGCTTCTCCGGTGTGCGCGACTTGATTGAAGTGGACATGCTCGCGCATGGCTTCTTCTGGAAGCACCCGCAGATAGAGACGGTGATTCTGCGGCCCGTGCACATCGTCGGGCCCACCATCAAGAACGCGCCCTCCAACTACCTGCGCCTGCGCCACCCGTGGATGATGGCGGGCTTCGACCCGATGATTCAGCTCATCCACGTGGAGGACGTCGCGCGCGCCATGGTGGCGGCCCTCCGCCCCGAGCCCAAGGGCGTCTACAACGTCGTCGGCCCCGGCGAGGTGCCCCTGTCCGCGGTGATGCGCGAGTTGGGCAACTCCCCCGTTCCCGTCCCGCACCTCGTGGCCCGGCCCTTGTTGGGCATGCTCTTCAAGTACCGCATCGCCAACTTCCCGCCCCCGGAGCTGGACCACATCCAGTTCCTGTGCGCCGTGGACGGCAGCCGCTGGGTGCAGGACGTGGCCTGGAAGCCCCACCACTCCATGCGCGAAACCATCCGCGCCGTGCAGGGCGAGTAGGGAAGGAAAGTCCGAGGGTTCCCTGACACGGTTGTCGTGCCTGGCACGACGCCGGAGGCTGGATCCTCTGACAGGAGTGTCAGCACCCCGACGGCCTGCCCCCCTCGTGGGGCGGTGGCCGCGAGTGCAAGCCCTTGAATCTCCATGACGGGCCCCGCGCGCCAGCCCCGGCGCGCGGAGTGGCATCGCCATTGCTCTAGGTTCCGGCGTCACCGCGCGGCGACGCGGGCCTGAACAACACCGTCGCCCCGCTCACATTTCAGGGCGCTCCATTGGGGAGCTCCCGACGCCCATCGACTCGGCCGGCCCCGAGCCGATGGGCGGACTCTTGTAGGGCACTCCATTGGGGAGTTCCCGACGCCCATCGACTCGGCCGGCCCCGAGTCGATGGGCGGATTCTTGTAGGGCGCTCCATTGGGGAGCTCCCGGCGCCCACCGCCTCGGCCGGCCCCGAGTCGGTGGGCGGTTTCTTTTCAGGGCAGCGGGTCCTTCAGTTCGTCCACGAAGGGCCCCGCGTCCTGCCGCTCCAGCAGCCAGACGCCGTCCCGGAAGACGAACTCCGAGAGGACGACGGCGGTGTGCTCCGAGGCGGACGGCAGGCGCATCCACTGGATGCGGCTCTGCACCGTGGCGTGTGCGCCGTCCTCGGACAGCCGCACCTCCTCGATTTCGTAGTCGGTGACGGACAAGTCCCGCTCGTCGTGGAGCTCGACGCGGGCGCGTGAGAAGGCCGCGCGGCGCTCCGGGACGAGCAGCCGGGAGGCGCTCCGGAAGTCCTTCCACCGGATGAGCTGGTGGAACTTGTCCACGGTGGGCTTGAGTTCTTCCAGGTCGGATTTCTTGGATACGGTTGCGCATCCCGTCAGGGCGAGCGCGAGAAACAGGGCAGGCAGGCGATTCACAGGGGGAACGGTAGCATCCGGTGGCCGCCCCGGACGAGGGCGCGGTGGTATGGTCCGGCTCCCCGCCCGAGCACCGGAGTCGCAAGCCCACATGGCCAAGTCGATGGTGGAGCGTTACGAGCAGCTCCTCCGGCAGGACCCCACATCTTCCGTCTTCGTCGAACTGGCCAAGGCCCTGCTGGAAAAGGGGGACGCGGCACGCGCCATCGAGGTGTGTGAACAGGGCATCTCCCACCATCCGTCCTCCACGGTGGGACGCGTGCTCTGGGGCAAGGCGCTCATCCACCTGGGCCGTCCCGCGGAGGCGATGGAGCAGTTCGACCGCGCCATCGCCATCGAGAAGGACAACCCCTACGCCTACAACCTGATTGGCGAGGTGTTGTTGCAGCGCGGGCTGTATCGCTCGGCGCTGCCGCTCCTGCGCAAGGCGGTGGCGCTGCAACCCAATGACGGTCGCGTGAAGCTGTGGCTGGAGCAGGCCCAGCAGGCACTGGCCGGTGGACCGGCTCCCGTCTTCGCGGACCTGATGGGGCTGGAGAAGACCGCGCCGTCGTCGGAAGGAGAGACCGACGGTGAGGCGAAGGCCGAGGGCGACGACGCCGAGCCCGCACCCGTGGCCTCATCTCCGATGGCCGCCGCGAGGCTCCGTGCCGCCGCGCTCGGCGATACCGCGAAGGCCGCGACGGCTTCTGGCCCTGGTGCCTCGCGCAACGCGGGAGCCCGCGCCGCCGCGGACCTGGCGAGCGCCGCCGCGTCCGGGGGGCGCGCGAGCGCCGAGGGGGAGGTGTCTTCTCTGGAAGGCGCGCGTGGTTCGGAGTCGGACGCCGGGACGTCGGACGAGTCTGCGTCGGGCACGGAGCCCGCGAGTGCTCGAACGCGCTCCGGTGAGCATGCGGCCGCGTCCACGAAGTCCGATTCGCTGGGGTTGATTGACCGGCCCCTGCCGGTGCTGCAGCCGTCGCTGGGGTCCGAGCTTCCGAGCCTGGACCTGTCGTTGTCGGATGACGACGACGCTCCCCGGCCCTCGGACACGGAGCGTGGAGCAGGGGAGGGACGCGAGCTTGCTCCCGAGGCGTCGGAGGGGGCCGAAGCCTCTGGGGTTTCCTCCGAGGACGGGGAGTCGGGGGCTGCTTCGTCCGAGTCCGACGAGGAAGTGCTGCTGCGCTCCAGCGAATTCACCACCGCGAAGCCGGTGATTCCCGCCGCTTCGTCCGAGTCCGACGAGGAAGTGCTGCTGCGCTCCAGTGAGTTCACCACCGCGAAGCCGGTGATTCCCGCCGCTTCGCCGGGGCTCCTGGGCGACCTGCCTCCGCCGGAGCCGACCGCGCAGAATCCCGTGGCCGCTCGCGCGCAACAGCCCGCGACGCGGGGCTCGGGCTCCAAGCGCTCGTTGCTCGACGACCTTCCGGAGGCCTCCGAGTCCGCCGGGAGCGGCGCGAAGTCGAAGGCGGGGCAGCCCAAGCAGGACACGGAAGCGCTCACCGCCGCCTACGAGAAGGAGCTCCGGCAGAAGCTGGCGCGCGAGGCCGCGAAGACGTCGTTCCTCAAGCGCAACGGGGTGAAGGTCGCGGGCGTGACGGCGCTGGCGATGGTGCTCATCACCATCGTCGTGGGCTTCCTCCGGATTCGCGCGGCCACCGGTGGCCAGACGCTGAACGAGGCGCTGGCCCGGGCCGAGGACCTCATCACCCAGGACACGCGCACCTCGCTGGATGGGGCGCTGCAGCAGCTCCATCGCGCGCTGGAGATGGACGAGGCGAGCAGCCGCGCCTGGGCCCTCACGGCCTGGACGCACGCGCTCCTCTTCGCGGACCACGGCATGTCGCCGGAGGACCGCACCAAGGCGCTGGAGGCATTGGAGAAGCCGGGCGTGAAGGAGGCCGCGCCGGGACTGGTGCTCACCACGAACGTCCTCGTGGCCGATGACCGGGGACGGGAGCCCGCGCGCCGCGCGCTGCTGGCTTCGACGGACGAGAGCACCGAGGCCCAGGCGCTCGCCGCGAGCCTGCTGCTGGCGGCGAAGGACGAAAAGAAGGCGCTGGAGCGGTTCGACCGCGCGCTGCGGACGTCACCCTCCAACGTGCGCGCCCTCGTTGCGTTGGGGGGCTACTACCTGGCGTCGGAGGACTTCCCGCACGCCATCGAGATGTTCGAGAAGGCGCGCACCAAATCCCCCAAGCACCCGGTGGCCCGCATCGGCCAGGCGGAGGCCCGGCTCGCGCTGGAGCAGGAGTTGGACGCCTCGCTCGCGGACGTGGCGCCGCTGGCGGACGACAAGGAGCTGCCAGCGGCCCTCAAGTCGCGCCAGCAGTTGGTGCACGGGCGGCTGCTGTCCGCCGTGGGCAAGCACGACGAGGCCCGCGCGCTGTTGGGCAAGGGTGCGCAGGGGTCGCTGGCCTTCGACTTCCAGCTCGCGCTGGGGGCCGCCAGTCGCGCCGCGGGGAAGCTGGACGCGGCGCAGTCCGCGTACGAGGCGGCCCTGAAGGCGCAGCCCAAGAGCGACGAAGCCCGTGAAGGACTGGGTCGCACGCTGTTGGACAGGGACCGCGAGCGCGACGTGCTGACGCGCCTGGAGGCCGACAGTGGCCGCAAGGTGTCGCTGGTGCGCGGCGCGGCGTACGCGCGGCTCGGGGACTGGAAGCGCGCCCGCGCGGAGCTGGCTCGCACGCGGGTGAACGAGCGCTATCCTCCGGAAGCAGTGTCGTTGCTGGCCCTGGCGGATGCCGCCGAGGGCAACGCGGCGCAGGCCCGCGAGCTGCTCGAGAAGGCGCTGGCCGCGTCCAAGCGCCCGCGCAACGACATGCGACTGGCGCTGGGGCAGGTGTACTGGCGCGAGCGCGCCTTCGACAAGGCTCAGGCCCAGTTCGAGGAGGCGCAGAAGGACCCTCGCGACTACGAGGCCTCGTGCTCCCTGGGACGGCTGCTCCTGTCGCGCGGCTTGCCGGACATGGCCCTCAAGCCCCTGACGCAGGCGGTGGAGCGCAACGGCGCGCACGGCGAGTCGCGCGACGCGCTGGGCCGCACGCTGCTGGCCATGGGCCGCACGCCCGAGGCCCTCAAGCAGTTCGAGACGTGGCAGCTCGACAACCCGGGCAGCGCCGCCGCGCACAAGGGCTTCGCGCTGGCCCTCTTCCATGCCGGACGTCGCAAGGAGGCGGAAGGGGCGGCGGGTCGCTCGGCGAAGCTTTCGCCCGACGACGCGGAGGCGCACCGGCTGCGCGCAGCCATCTTGTTCGCCTCGGGCGATGCCAAGGGAGGCTTCTCCGCGCTGGAGCGCGCCAACAAGCTGGACCCGAAGGACCCCGACACCTTCTGCGAGATTGCCCACGCCTTCTTGCGTCAGGGCAACGTGGACAACGCGGACGCGGCCTTCGCGGCGGCCCGGCGTGAGGGCTCAGATGCCACCTGTGGCCGGGTGGGCGAACTCTACGTGCAGCTCCCCAGTGGAGGCCGAGGGGCGGCTCGGACGCTGGAGGACCTGGCCTCGCGTGCTCCGACTGTCTGGGACAAGGCGTTCGCCCAGGCCGCCATGGCCCGCGTGCTGTTGGGCGCAGGCGTGCTGAAAGAAGCCCGGGCGGCGGCGGAAGAGGCGGTGCGGCTGGCGCCGTATCAGGGC
Organism: Myxococcus eversor; assembly: GCF_010894455.1. Lineage (GTDB taxonomy): Bacteria > Myxococcota > Myxococcia > Myxococcales > Myxococcaceae > Myxococcus > Myxococcus eversor. The sequence continues at coordinate 299,784 of NZ_JAAIXY010000010.1, forward strand.
CGTTCTCACCTGGCGTTGGGGCTGGTGGCCCTGAAGCAGCGGCAGGAGGCCGTGGCGAAGGCGTCGCTCTTGAAGGCAGTGGAGCTGGAGCCCACGGACGGGCCCGCGTACCTGGCGCTGGCGGACGTGCTGGTGCGCGAGTCGGCGGAGCTGCCTCGGGCGGTGGAGTCCTACGAGGCTTTTCTCCGGCTGGCGGGTGGCAGCGAGGAGGCGGGGCGCGTAAAGAAGGCGCTGCCGTCCCTCAAGAAGAAAGCGGCTCGTTAGCGTGCGCCAACCTCCCTCTGGCCCTGGGCCCGAGTCCCCGCTGCTGCGCATCATGTGGGGCAACGCCTTCCTGCTCTCGGCGCTCTACCTCCTGGTGGGCATCGTGGTGGAGGGCGCTCTGCGCCTGTTCCCCTCGAAGTTCCTCCAGCGCCTGTCGCTGTCGCTGGACTCGTTGCCGGCGCGCGCGTTGGAGCTGGTCGGCGCCATGGAGCCCTTGCGCACGGCCTTCTTCAACGGCCGCATCCCCGAGTACGGGGTGCGCCTCATCTTCGGCTTCACCACGGTCGTGGTCATCTTCCTGCTCGCCCTCGTGGTGGGCACCGTCATGGGCGGCCTGCGCTACCTCATCGCCCGCGGGATGCGCCGAGGCGGGGGCTCCTAGCCTCGTCGGCCTGACGTCGGGAGAAGCGGGCGCCTCGGAGCCTGCGTCAGTTGATGCCCAGCGAGCGCCGGACGCGAGGCTTGCGCGGCGCCGCCATGGGGGCCGCCTGGGGCTCATGTCCCGCGGCGCGCGCCATCAGACAGATTTCCACCACCTTGGGGCCGAATCGCTCCCAGCGGCTCTCGCCCGTGCCCTTCACCGTGAGGAAGGTTTCCCGGTCGATGGGGAGCGCCGCCGCCAGCCCGAGCAGCGTGGCGTCGTTGAAGATGATGAACGGCGCGACGCCCAGGTCCTTCGACAGCTCCTTGCGCCAGCGCCGCAGCTCCGTGGAGGCCAGCTCGCTGTAGTTCATCACCGGCTGTGACGAGGCCGCCGTGCGGGCCCGGGAAGCGGACGGTCCACCCGACGAGAGGAGCGCCGGCATCTTCGCGGGTGCGCACACGTCGCAGTTGCCGCAGGAGGTCTCCACGTCCTGCTGGCCGAAGTAGTGGAGGACGACGCCCCGCCGGCAGCGCTGCTCCCGGTCCGCGTACGCGTAGTCCGTCATCCGCCGCAGGAGCTGGAGGTTCTGCCGCTCCTGCTCCCGGACGTGGCTCAGGTCCATGCCCAGCTCGCGGAAGGGAAGCCGCGCCAGCGCCCGGATGGAGCGACCGGAGAAGGGCCGGCGCACATTCACCACGCCCGACTTCTCCAAGAGGCCCAGCGCGTGTCGCGCATCGTCCACCGACAGGCCCACGCGCCGCGCGAGGATGGTCAGCTCCGTGGTGACCTGCCGGCCCAGGGGAAACGTCTCCAACAGCGACTTCAAGAGGCGCTGTGCGTCCGCCGCATGCGGGTGCGCGGCCGGCGCCTTCTCCGTCAGCGTCAGCCCGTGCTCGCCCTCACCCCGTCCGCCGCGCTCCAGCTTCCCGGCGCGCTCGAAGATGCGCAGCGCCGCGGAGACCTCGAACTCGCTGGCGTTCACCATGCCCGCCAGCACGTGCACGCCTCGCTCGAATTCCTCCACGGACTGGAGCACGCCCCACGTGTCCGCGAGCACCGCCTCCGAGGGGTGGTTGCCCTGGATGAGCCGCTCCTGCGTGTACACGTCCGAGTGGTTGAACAGCAGCACCGCGCGCGCGTCGCCGCCATCCCGGCCCGCTCGGCCAATCTCCTGGTAGTACGCCTCCACCGCCCGCGGGATGTTGGCGTGCGCGACGAAGCGGATGTCCGACTTGTCGATGCCCATGCCGAACGCATTGGTGGCCACCGCCACCGCGTCCTTCGTGGACATGAAGGTGTCCTGCGCCCGCCTCCGCGCGTCGTCATCCATGCCCGCGTGGTACAGCACCGCCTTCAGGCCTCGGCCGTGCAACTCCGCGAAGATGCCGTCCGCCGCGCGTCGCGTGGAGCAGTAGATGATGCCGCTGCCGCCCAGCGCCGCCAGCCGCGCGCAGGCCTCGTGACGATCCGTATCTCCGCCCACCTCCTGCTTGCCCAGGAAGAGGTTGGGCCGGTCGAACCCCATGGCGAACTCGCGGGGCTCCTTCATCAGCAGCACCCGGACGATGTCCGCGCGCACCTCCGGCGTGGCCGTCGCGGTGAGCGCCACCGTGCGAGGGGGGCGCAGCTTCTTGCGCACCTGGCCCAACTGCGCGTACTCCGGCCGGAAGTCGTGGCCCCACTGGGAGATGCAGTGCGCCTCGTCCACGGCGAGCAGGTCCACGCCCACGTCCAGGAGCGTCTGGACGAAGCTCGCGCTCCGGAAGCGCTCGGGCGCCACGTACAGGAGCTTGTACTCGCCCGCGCGCAGCCGGCGCATCCGCTCCGCCCGCTCCAGGTCCGACAGCGACGAGTTGATGAAAGTGGCGCTGATGCCGCGCGCGGTGAGCTGCTCCACCTGGTCCTTCATCAACGCGATGAGCGGCGACACCACCAACGTCAGCCCCGGCAGCAGCGTGGCCGGCAGTTGGTAGCAGAGGCTCTTGCCCGCGCCCGTGGGCATCACCACCACGGTGTTGCGCCCGCTCAGCACGGTGGAGATGACCTCCGCCTGCCCGGGACGGAACTGGGTCAATCCGAAGTGGCGCACCAGTCCCTGCTGAGCTTCCTCGAAGTAGGGCAGGGCCAACGGCATCGCTCGCATGTTCACCATCCTGGACCGGCCGTCAACGGAAACGGGGCTCCGCCCTTCTTCACAGCTCCAGCCCCGGCGGCACGGGGACGGCCAGGCGGGCCCTCCTCAGCGCCACCTCCAGCACTCGCAGCGCGGTGGCGTCCGGCTCCCTGCGTCCATCCACCACCACGTCGCCCTCTCGAGCGTCCACGGGCAGCTCCGAGCGCTCCACCGTGCAGGCCCGCCCGGTCTCCAGCCGCACCACCTGCGCCCGCGTGTCCTCCAACAGCTCCACCTGCACCATCCCCACCAGGCACCCCGCCATCACCCACCTCCTCCCGCCACGTTCCATTCCCGTTTCCGCTCCCACTCCCCGTCCGGCATCAGCCCCCGCTCCAGCATCGACACGAACGCCCCATCTCCCACCACCAGGTGGTCCAGCACCTTGAGGTTGAGCAGCTTCGCCCCGGCCACGAGGTGCCGCGTCAGCCCCACGTCCTGGACGCTGGGCTCCGGGTCTCCCGAGGGGTGGTTGTGTGCCAGGACGATGGCCGTCGCGCGCGATACGAGCGCCGCGGCGAACACCTCTCGGGGGTCCACCGGGCACGTGTTCAGCGTGCCCTCCGCCACCCGCGCGTCATGCACCAGCACGTTGCGCGCGTTGAAGCACAGCACGTGGAACACCTCCCGCCGCAGCGCCCCCATGACGGGCGTGAGGTACGCGTGAATCTCCCGGGGCGTGCGCAGCTTGGGACGCCGCTCTGGAGAGCGCTGGGCGCGACGGCCCAGCTCCAGCGCCGCGAGCACCTGCGCCGCTCGCCGGGGACCCAGGCCCGGCATTCCCTTCAGCTCCACCGGCTCCGCCTGCAGCAGCGCCTTGAGCCCACCGCAGCGCCTCAAGAGCGTCCCAGCCGCCTCCAGCCCACCTCGAGAACTCGCCGCCAGACCCCACGTGACGCACAGGAGCTCCGAGTCGGTGAGAGCCTGCGCCCCCAACCGGAAGAGCCGCTCCCGGGACTGCTCCATGCTCCCGGACGCGTGCACCCCCACCGACTCCTCGCCCACCGCTTCACCGCTCCCCACCCACGCCCCGCCCATGCTCCACTCCATCCCGCCCACCTTCCCCGGGACGGTGCTTGAGCAAGGCGTGTGCCCGTTGTCGCTACCTGGGGCGCGGTGTGCCTACCCATCCCGGCGTGCTCGAAAGCGGCCCGGCTGGCGGACGGACACCGGTACACCACGGCCCCTCTCGACGGGTGAGAGGCGGGCGGTGCGGGCTGGGGGTCAGAAGCGGGAGATGGCGAAGAACGATTTGATCTTGTCGTTCGTCTCGCGGAGCCGTTCGCTCAGCGTCCGGACGAGCGTCCAGAGGAGCACGTACGCCAGGTCCTTGTCGGTGAACATGAGCTGGTCCAGCTTGGACCTCTCGATGACCCACACCGAGCAGGAGATGTGGGCAATGGCATCCGCCGAGCGAGGGGAGTCCTCGATAATCGCCATCTCGCCGAAGTACTGGCCGGCTTCCAGGATGGCGAGCGCCTCCTCGCCTATGCCCGGCACCGACTTGGAGATGCGGACCTTGCCCCGGGAGACGACGAACATCTCCTGGCTGGCCTCCCCCTCGCGGAAGAGGAAGGCGCCCGCCGGGTAGTCCCTGGTCTGACCGAGTTGCGCCACCTTGGCGAGCTGGCCCTGGGTCAAACCCTCGAACAGCGCAACCTTCTTGAGGAGCTCGGCATCCATGAGGCCAGCTTCGTATCACGCGCCCGAGGGCCTCTGGTACCTTCGCGGCCTCAACGGAATAGAGGGAGGAGCCACCCGTGGCGGAGGAGAAAATCAACAAGGTGACCATCATCGGCTCGGGGCCTGCGGGTTACACTGCGGCCATCTATGCCGCGCGCGCCAACCTGGAGCCGGTGGTGTTCGCCGGCGGGCCCACGCTGGAGCACCCCCAGCGCGTACCGGGCGGGCAGCTCATGGTGACCACGGACGTGGAGAACTACCCGGGGTTTCCGGAGGCCATCACCGGCCCTGAGCTGATGGACCGTTTCCAGAAGCAGGCGGAGCGCTTCGGCACGGTCATCCACATGGAGAACGTGGTGAAGGTGGACTTCAGCAAGCGCCCCTTCGTCATCGAAGGGGAGAGCATTGGCCGTGTCCTGTCGGAGACCGTCATCGTCTCCACCGGCGCCACGGCCAAGTGGCTGAGCGTCAAGGGTGAGGACACCTACAAGAACCGGGGCGTCTCCGCGTGTGCCACCTGTGACGGCGCGTTCTTCAAGAACCAGGAGGTTCTCGTCGTGGGCGGTGGTGACACGGCGATGGAGGAGGCCACGTACCTGGCGAAAATCGTCAAGCACGTCACCCTCATCCACCGTCGCGACTCGCTGCGCGCGTCGAAGGTGATGCAGGACCGCGCGCTCAACAACCCGAAGATTTCCTTCCTGTGGAACTCGGCGGTGGAGGAGGTCACCGGCAACGCGAAGGGAATGACGGGCGCGGTGGTGCGCAATCTGAAGACGGGGGACAGCCAGCTGCTCAACGCCACCGGCCTGTTCGTGGCCATCGGCCACACGCCGAACACGGAGCTGTTCCAGGGCATCCTGGAGACGCACCAGGGCGGCTACCTCAAGACGGTGCCGGGCAGCACCCGGACCAACATCCCCGGCGTGTTCGCTTGTGGTGACGTGCAGGACAGCTACTACCGTCAGGCCATCACCGCCGCCGGCACCGGCTGCATGGCGGCCATCGACGCGGAGCGCTGGCTGATTGAAGAGGGCGAGTAGCCCACCCGCCACCGCGTGACGCATGCTCCAGGCCGGCCCGTCTTCCATGGCGGGCCGGCCTCTTTTTTCGAGCCGGGCCCCGGGCGCCGAGCAGGGACGGAACAGGACTCTCATGAGCACGAAGCAGAAGACGCTGGCGGTGCACGCGGGGACGCGGCTGACGGGCAGCAAGGCGGTGCCCGTCTCGCCCCCCATCTCCGTATCGGCGGTGAGCTGGTTCGACAGCAGCGACGATTTGGACGGCGCGCTGGACGGCAAGGACTACGCCTACGCCCGCATCAGCGCTCCCAACACCACGTTGCTCGAGGAGGCGGTGGCGGCGCTGGAGGGCGCTGAATCGTGTGTGGCCTACGCCAGCGGAATGGCCGCGCTGCGCTCGCTCTTCGAAGCCCAGGACTTCCGGCTCGGCGACACGCTGGTGATGCCGGCGGATGGCTACGGCGTCACGCGCGCGCTCTACAAGAAGCTGTGCGCGGCGCTGGGTGTCGAGCTGCACGCGCTGAAGCTGACGGACGCGGGGACGGAGGCGCGCATCCGCGAGCTGAAGCCGCGACTGGTGCTGGCGGAGAGCATCAGCAATCCGCTGCTGCGCGTGGCGGACCTGCGCGGGCTGGCGAAGGCGTGCCGGGACGTGGGCGCGGCCTTCGCGGTGGACGCGACATTCCCTTCGCCCATGGGACAGCGCGTGCTGGAGCTGGGCGCGGACTACGCGGTGCAGTCCACCAGCAAGTGGCTCAACGGGCACAGTGACGCCTTGGGCGGGACGGTGAGCGGCGCTCGCTCGCGCATCGACGTGCTGCGCGCCGCTCGAATCCTTGCGGGCGACGTGCTGGGGCCCTTCGAGGCATGGCTCACCCTGCGCGGCCTGCGCACGTTGCCGGTGCGGATGAAGGCCCACTCCGAGCACGCGGCGCACGTGGCGCGACGGCTCGCGGAGTCGCCCCTGCTGGAGCGGGTCATCTACCCGGGGCTGCCCTCGCATCCGGACCACGCGGTGGCTCGCGAGGTGCTCAAGGACGGCGGCCCCATGGTGTCCTTCGAAATCAAGGGCGCGGGTCGTCCCGAGGCCATGCGCTTTTTGGAGGCGCTGAAGGTGGGGCGTCCGGGTCCGTCGCTCGGTGACGTGTGCACGCTGGTGATGCACGCGGCCAGCGCCAGCGCGCGCCGGCTGACGCCCGAGGAGCGCGAGGCGGCGGGGATTCGCGAGAGCCTCATCCGCGTGTCCGTGGGCCTGGAGGACCCGGACGACGTGGTGGAGGACCTGCTCCAGGCCGTGGCGCAGGGGGTGGCGCGGTGAAGATGGTGGATGTCGGCGCGAAGCCGAAGACGGAGCGCGTGGCGGTGGCCACCGCGCTGTTGCGCATGCTGCCCGCCACCCGGGAGCGCATCCTCGCGGGGAAGGTGGAGAAGGGGGACGTGCTCGCCGCGGCGAGGCTCGCGGGCATCATGGCCGCCAAGCGCACCCCGGATTTCATCCCACTGTGCCATCCCATCGCCCTGTCTGGAGTCGAGGTGACACTCGAGCCCGTGAAGGAGGGACTGTCCGTCCGCGTGACGGTACGGACGGTGGACCGCACGGGCGTGGAGATGGAGGCGCTGACGTCCGCATGCGCGGCGGCGCTCACCGTCTATGACATGTGCAAGAGCGCGGACCGAGGCATGGTGCTGGAGGCAGTGCAGCTCGAGCACAAGTCCGGAGGCCGCTCGGGGACGTGGGAGCGGGAGTCGGCGAAGCAGGGGACTGCCGCAGCCAAGCCACGTCCACGCAAACGCGCGAAGGGTTGAGCACGGACGCTCTCTCGAGCGCGCGAAGGGTTGAGCGAGGACGTTCTCTCGAGCGCGCGAAGGGTTGAGCGAGGACGTTCTCTCGAGCGCGCGAAGGGTTGAGCGAGGACGTTCTCTCGAGCGCGCGAAGGGTTGAGCGAGGGCGCTTTCGCAAGCGCACAAGAACGGGAGGGGAGAGGCCCATGCCAGGAGCCCGCGTCCTCCCCGCACCGTGCCTCGGAAGGCTCGCAGGGGAGGCGCTTCGCACCGCGATGTCGAGCGCCATGCCTCCGCCCGCCGCCATGCCCGCGCATCGAGGCGCGGCACGTGCGGGCTGCCCGGTGTCCGCTTCAGGACGTGGTCAGTGTGCTCCCGAGCACTGCTCTCCCTGAACTCGTGCCCTCCAGGGCTCCCGCTTGTCGGAGCGGTCGTCCAGATTGAGCGCTCGCCACGTGCGCCCAGCAATCGCGCGGGGCCGTAGGGGAGGTCCAAGGGTGCTCAACGTCAGGATGACTCACTCCACCCTGGGGTTCCTCGCCGTCATGGTCAGCACGGGCTGCAGCCCCGCCTCCGGAGACGGTGATGGGGCGGAGTCGCCCACGCTCGTCGCGCAGGACGCGCGCGCACGCTGCTCCCCAGAGGACTCGAGCCGCCGCTCCATCTCCAGGGACGCGAAGGGCTGCCGTCAAATCATGTTCGTCTGCGCTCCGGACGAGACGCCCTTCTTCGACGCGTGCGGCTGCGGCTGCCAGCGCAGATGAGTGCCGGCTAGCGCTTCCCGGCCGCGTCCTCGCGCAGCTTCTCCAGGAAGAGGGCCCCCACCACGAGCGAGTGGGTGATGTGGCCCTCCAGGATGAGCCGGGGCACGTCCGCGCGCGGATGCAGCTCCACCGCGATGTCCTCGGACTCGTCCTGCCGGCCCGCATGGGCCCTCACGCAGTCCCGCGCCAGGAAGATGAAGCAGCGGTTGTCCTGCAGCGCGGGATTGGGATGCATCCAGCCCAGCGGCTCCACGCGGCCCGCCACGTAGCCCGTCTCCTCCTCCAACTCGCGCGCCGCCGCGGCGGCCGGGTCCTCGCCCTCCTCGACGAGCCCTCCCGCGAGCTCCAGCGTGTCCGCGCCGATGCCGAAGCGGAACTGCCGCACCAGCACCAACGAGTCCTCCGGCGTCACCGCGATGACGTTGACCCAGTCCGCGCAGATGACCCGCACGCGCGGATGCTCCTGCTCCGTCCTCGGGTCCGCCCACTTGTCCTCGCGGACCTTCATCACCTGATAGTCGTGCTCCAACCCAAGGCGCAGTCGCCGCCAGGGCTTCACCGTCTGGGACATGGATGACGCTCCGGGCCCCCGACACGAGCGAGGGCCACGAGGGTTTTTCAGTTGAGCAGCGAGGCGCGCTCACGCAACTCGCGGGCCGTCAGCTCCAGGCGGTCGCGGTCCGGCGCCTCCGGAGACAGCTCCAGGCACCGCTCCACGTCGCGCAGCGCCGCGCGGTAAGCCCCCAGGTTGGCCAAGAGCGCCGCGCGCGTGCGCAGCTCTCCCGGATGGTCCGGCGCCAAGAGCAGGAGCAGGTCCACCACCGCCAGCCCGCGCTCACGGTCCTCGCGGCCCAGGTACACCCGCCGCAGGTTGGACAACATGCGATAGGCAATCAGCTCCACCGGCGCCGGCGCCAGCATGGCCCGGTCGAACTTGAGCTGCGGGGCCACGCGCTTGAGCAGCTCCTCGCAGCCGTGCTCGGTGAGGATGTCGCCCTGGTGGAACGGGTCCATCAACAGCTTGTGGTCCCCCGCGTCGTGCGCGACGAGGAAGTGTCCGGGAAACGGCACTCCGTACAGGGGGATGCCCGCCCGACGCGCGACCTCCAGATAGACGACGGACAGCGTTATCGGCAGGCCCAGCTTCCGCTCCAGCACCTGGTCCAGGAAGCTGTTCTCCGGCGAGTGGTAGTCGTCCTCGTTGCCGCGAAAGCCCTCGATGTCCGACAGCACATGGCGCAGCGCTCGAAGGGGCGCGAGCGCCTCGCCCTTGTCCGTCATCCGCTCCGTCTCCACCTGGACCCGACACGCCAGGACGTCCAGCACATGCAGACACGCGGGCGCGTCCAGCTCCGGCCTGTCCAACGTCGCGATGGCCAGCGCGGCCAGGTCCAGACGCGGTGGCTCCGCGGCCAGCGCCGACACCAACCGTTCCCGGGCCAGCGGCGGGCTGAATCCTGTGGGGATGCTCACGGCGGCAACCACTAACCCACACCGGGCTGGACGGCAAAGGCAGGCGGGCGAGCGTCAGAAGGTGGGCGGTGCATAGGGCAGCCTCCCCTTGATTTCCGCGCGCAGCCCCATCTGGGCCGAAATCAACCCCGCCAGGATTCCATCCTCGTACTCGAAAGTCGGGTGTTCCTTGAGTTCGGGGAAGTCGTGGGGATTGCGGAGCTCCTCGGGGGTGAGGTTGGGCACGGCCTCGCGGGCCAGGCGCAGCACCTTGGCCTGTTGCTGCGAAATCATCCGCTCGAAGAGCTGGGCGGACAGCTCCAGCATGTCCTGGGCCACTTCTTCCGTCATGTGCGTGCCTACTCCTGGGCGATGTCCCACTTGGCTCGGCGGTAGCTGTAACGGAAAGCGGCCTCGTCCGCCTCTTTCGCGAGCCCCTCGCCCTCCCGGCCGTCCAGGAAGGCGACGAAGTCGAGCTGGCGGTTGTCTTTCCCGTGCTCGGTGTCGAAGAGGCGCACCAACTCGTTGGCGGGCAGCGTGCGCCGGCCGACGACGTCCACCAGCGGCACGGCGAGGCCACGCGTCTCCTTCGAGGGCGCGTAGGACTTCCACACCAGCTCCGTGCACACCAGCGTCTGGTCGGAGAAGAAGTCGAAGTCGAAGTCGTAGGGGCGGCCCTGGTACGTGAAGGCGCGGAGGATGGCGCGCGCCTTGTCCACGCGGGGCAGCCGGGGGCGCATGATGCCCAGGTAGTCCACGCGCATGCCGTGCTCCAGGCCGGTGAAGCTGACGCCCTCGCTGATGGACTCGATGATGCGGATGGGGTCGCCGTGGGCGTCCTTGCCGGAGTACTCAGCCCACTTGGCGGGGAACGCCTGGGCCAGGTGCGCGCTGAACGAAGCGGGCTTGCCCGGGAGCGTGGCGACCCAGGCCTTCACGTCCGCGTCCTCGTCGAAGTATGCGGCCAGCTCCTGCGGGGTGCCCACGAAGAGCTCCGCGTGCGGCCAGAAGCCCGGCAGGCCGATGTTGGAGAGGTACCAGTTCTGTCGCGCCACCATGATGTCACCGGGCTCCATCCGCTTGAGCACGCCCAGCACCTGCTCGCGGGAGATGAGCGGCTGGCCGGTGCGGTGCACGCGGGTGTCACCCATCCACTCGGCCACCGCGCGCTGCACGGGGAAGAAGGCGCGCTGGGTGGAGTCCTGGGTGACGTCGACGGCGGCCTTGGCGAACATCGTGGGGCCGCGCTTGACGAGCAGTCCCTTGGCCACCTCGCTGTTGAGCTTCATCTCCTGCATCACCCAGGGCACGCGAGGGGCGTCCAGCGCGCCGGCCTTCACCAGCAGCGGGCGGAGCTGCTCCTTGTACGTGTCTCCCGTGTAGAGCTGGGTGGTGGTGGCCACGTGGATGACCTTGTCCTTGAAGCGGGCGAAGGCGCGCGGGGGCACGCCGTACTCGGCGGAGGGCTCGTCCAGGAGGACCTCCAACTGCTTGCGGCCTCCGGTGAGCTCCGCGTAGGTGAGGCCGTGGGCCAGCTCCGTGGTGAGCGCGCCGTGGGTGAGCAGGAAGCCCCACGCGTGCTTCTTGGGCTGGGTGAGCGAGGGCACCTTCACGAAGTCCCAGTAGCGCTGGCGGATGACCTCCGTGGAGACGAAGTAGTCGAAGAAGGTCGCCCACGTGGTGAGCAACTGCTGCTTCTGGTCCGGCGAGTACGGCACGCTCTGCTTCTGGAGGTAGAGCGCGCGCGACTGCTTCACCTCGTCCTGGAGGCGGCGCAGGCCGCGGGTGTACCGCTCGAGCTGCTCCAAGTCAGCCTGGGCCTGGGCGACGAAGGCGTCGTCGTCGAGGGCATAGACGCTCTTGGGGGCGGCGGCCGGCGTGGCCGGCGTGCTGGCGAACACGAGCCAGGCGAGCAGCAAGGGGGCGGCGGACATGGGCGGGGCTCCGGGCGACAGGGGCGGCGGACAGGACTCTACCTCGGGAGGTGCCGGGGCGGCTGGCCCCCTGGTCGGCCAGGGGAGGGGAGGGGGACGGCCGGGTGGTCCGGTGCGAGCGCCGTCCCCAGATTCCTCGTACCCAGTGACGCACGCCCGGGCCTCGCGGGCCGGGCAGAAAGGCAGCCGCAGATGGCATTCGGAACCGCGGAAGACCCCGGGCTCTCCATCACCCCTCACATCGACTCGGTGGACTACCCGTCGACGCGGGAGGAGCTCGTGGAGTCCGCCGAGGATGGCGGGGCCACCGTCGACATCATCAACGTCCTCAAGTGCCTGCCGAGCAGCGAGTACGCGTCGCGCGAGGCGGTGATGCGAGACCTGGCGGAGGCGGCGCGGCGCTTCTCCCAGGGCGGGCTCCCCGATGATGACGGCGTGCGGCGGGACAGGCGCAACATCGGGCGGGACTTGATGGAGAACGCGCCCGACGGCAGCACGCGTCACCCCTGAGGGACGGACCTTGGAATCGAGGAAGCGCTCGCGGGCGCTGGCCGTTTCTGCCAGCGTTCGCGGGCGCATGCGTCCAGGACTCCTGCTGAGCTGTCTCGTGCTGTCGCTGACGTCCGCTTGTCGGAAGCCGTCCCCGCTGCGGGTGCCCGTGCCCACGGTGACGCCCCGGGTGCGCGTGACGTTCCAACCCCCGGTCGACCGGGTCCTCACTGAGTCCCAGCGCGGCGTCCGCGTCGTCGAGAAGGCCGGCGGCGTGGTGCGCGAGGAGGCGGATTTGACCACCGAGTCCCGCTTCACCCCCAACGAGGGCGGCTGGCTGCTCACGCAGTCGGTGACGCACGCGAAGCAGTCGCGCGCTGGGGTGGAGGTGGAGGGCTGGGTGGACGACGTGCTCCTGCGCTTCGCGCTGCGGTTGCGACTGGCGGCGGATGGCACCTTCGTGAAGCTGGTGGCTCCCGAGGCCGCGGCGGAGGCGGTGCGACAGTCGGTGCCTGCGGGCGTGGACGCGATGCCGCTGTTGCGCTTCTTCGGCGCGGAGGCGCTGGAGAACCGCACGCGGCGCGAGTGGGAGGCGAAGTTCGGCGGCCTGTTCCAGCGCCATCTGTCGGAGGGGCAACGCACCTGGGCGGTGGACTGGCTGCCGGCAGGCGACACTCAGGTGGCGTATGTGCTGGAGCGCACCGTGCAGGGGACTCGGGACACGGAGTACGGTGACGCGGTGGTGCTGAGCCTTCGGTGCCTGGACACGGTGCCGGAGGATGCGCCGGATGATTTGTCGGATGCGTGGGTGGCGGCGGGGCGGCCGGAGCTGACGCCGGGCGTGACGTGCCAGGGTGAGCAGGTGGTGGCGTACGGCCGCTTCGTGCCGGTGAGCCGCGAGCTCACGGTGAAGGCGCGGGTGGACGGGGCGGCGTGGACGGTGACGATGGAATCGCGAGCACAGGGGCTTCAAGAGGAGGCGCGATGAGCTGGGAAGAGAACCTCATCAGGGACGAAGCGGGCGTGGAGCGCGTGGTGAAGAGCGCTCGGCGGGTGGCGGTGCTGGGCATCAAGACGGAGCAGCAGTCGGGGCAGCCCGCCTTCTACGTGCCGGACTATCTGGCGAGCGCGGGCGTGGAGGTGGTGCCCGTGCCCGTCTACTACCCGGACGTGACGCACATCCTCGGCAAGCCGGTGTTCCGCAGGGTGGCGGACGTGCCGGGCGAGGTGGACCTGGTGGACGTCTTCCGACGGCCGCAGGACATCGACGCGCACGTGGAGGACCTCATCGCCAAGAAGCCGAAGGCGGTGTGGTTCCAGACCGGCATCCGCAACGACGCGGCGGCGGAGAAGCTGGCGCGAGCGGGCATCCAGGTGGTGCAGGACCGCTGCCTGATGGTGGACCACCGGCGCTACGGCGGGCGCTGAAGGCCGAGCGCGCCCGCGAGGGGCGGCTCACCACTGCGCCTGGGCGAATGGCACCGGCGGCCGGGCCAGGGAGACGGCGGCGGACAGGCGCGCCTGGTCCAGGGCGTCGAAGCCGCGCTCCATGGTGGTGGGCGTCACCGGGGGCAGGTTGGAGACGACGACGTAGACGGGAATCTGCCGGCCCTCCAGCACGGTGAGCTGGAGGCGGAAGTGGTCCCTTCGCAGCGCGGCCGAGCCCGCCGCGAGCCCCTGCGCGTACGCCATGGGCCCACCCACCACCTTGCGCGTCTTGCTCGGCAGGAAGTGCACGAGGATGGCGTCCAAGTCCTTCCCCACGCTGCTGTCGTGCAGCGACAGCGCGGGCGCCTTGTCGACGAGCCCGCCGTCCCAGTACAGGTTGCCCTCCAGCGGCACCGCGCGGAACAGGCCCGGGTACGCACAGGTGGCGTGGACGCGCGGGGCCAGCTCGCCCGTGGTGAACACCTCGTGGTTGCCCAGCGTCAGGTTCGCGCCGACGAGGAGCAGCGGGTGCGGCAGGTCCTCGAACGTCCTCGCGCCCAGCGTGTCCTCGAGCAGCCTGCGGAAGCGCGCGCCCTTGAGCAGGCCCGTGAGGCCGTGGCCGCTGGCGTCCGCGTTCATCACCGCGCCAATCGGGTCCGGGTCCCAGAAGTTGGCCCGCGTCTGGCGCAGCACCAGCTCCTCAATCGCGTGCACCGGCATGCCCGCCGCCGCGTAGGCCGCCACCATGCCGCCCGCGCTCGTCCCCGCGTACGCATGCGGCTTGAGCCCCGAGCTCGCCAGCCCCTTGAGGAAGCCGGCGTGCCCGTAGAAGCCGAAGTAGCCCGCGGAGAGGACCAATCCGAACCGCTTGCCTTGGAGGAGCTGGTGCAGGGAGGGAGAAGCCATGTCCCACATCTACCACTGTCCGCCATGAAGCACGCGGTGCGTCGAAAGTCCGCTGGCCACCAGCGGGGCATCGACATATGTTGATGCGGCGATATGGAAGCCCTCTCCCAATCCTTCCGGGCCCTCGGAGACCCGACGCGGCTGCGCATCCTCCGGCTGGTGTCGGAGGCGCCGCTGAACGTGACGGAGCTGGTGTCGCTGGTGGGTGTGGCGCAGTCGTCGGTGTCGCACCACCTGGGGAAGCTCAAGGGGCTGGGGCTCATCCGCGAGGAGCGGCAGGCGGGCTTCAGCTACTACTCGCTGGCGCTGGAGGGGGATGACACCCGTTGGCCCCTCATCCGGCTGGCGCGAGAGGCCGAGGACGCGGCGGGTGATTCGGCGCGGCTGATGGACCTGCTTCGTGCGCGCGAGGACCGGCAGGCGCTCAACGAGCGGCTCCTGGAGCCGGGCCAGTCCTGGTTCCTGTGGGCGGGCGCGCTGGCGTCGCTCTTGCCGCCCCTGGACGTGGCGGACTTCGGCTGTGGCACAGGGGTGTTGAGCGTGGCCATTGCCCGCTGGGCGCGGCACGTGTGGGCCATCGACCAGAACGCGGAGGCGTTGGAGCAGGCGCGCGCGCGGGCCGGGCGTGAGCAGGCCACCAACGTCACCTTCCTGTGCGAGGACCTGCAGCGGCTGTCGCTTGCGTCGGGGCGGATGGACCTCGTGGTGATTTCGCAGAGCCTCCACCACGTGGAGGACCCCGCCAGCGTGTTGGCGGAGGCGGCGCGGCTGCTCAGGCCGGGTGGCCGGTTGGTGTTGTTGGAGTTGATGCCGCACGAGGAGCGCTGGGTGGTGGAGCGGCTGGGCCACCGCCACCTGGGCTTCGAGCCGGCGCAGTTGGAGACGGCGCTGCGTGAGCGGGGCTTCGCGTCGCTCACCCGCGAGGCGCATGCCCGCGACGGTGCCAGCCCCTTTCGAGTCTTTCTGCTGACTGGAGTGAAGCCATCATGACGAGTCCCACTGCCCTTCCGCCCCCTTCTGGAGAGAACGGTCGCCGCGTGGAGGCCCTGCGCACCGCGATGCGTGAGCGCGTGCTGGTGCTGGACGGCGCCATGGGCACGCTGCTGCAGCAGCTGGACCTCAAGGCCGCGGACTTCGGCGGCGCCGAGTTCGAGGGCTGCAACGAGAACCTGGTCCTCACCCGGCCGGACATCATCCGGGACATCCACGCGCGCTACTTCGCGGCGGGCGCGGACGTGACGGAGACGGACAGCTTCGGCGGCACGCCGATTGTCCTCAACGAGTTCGGCCTGGGGCACAAGGCGCTCGAAATCAACGAGGCCTCCGCGCGACTGGCGCGTGAAGCCGCCGCCGAGGCCGAGGCGAAGGACGGGCGGATCCGCTGGGTGGCGGGCTCGGTGGGGCCCACCACCAAGGCCATCAGCGTCACCGGAGGCATCACCTTCGAGGAGCTGATAGAGAACTTCGCGGTGCAGGCCGAGGGCCTCGCGCTCGGCGGCTCCGACTACCTCCTGGTGGAGACGGCGCAGGACACGCGCAACATCAAGGCGGCGCTGCTGGGCATCGACCGCGCGTTCCGCAAGCTGGGCTACTCGTTGCCGGTGGCGGTGTCTGGCACCATCGAACCCATGGGGACGATGCTCGCGGGACAGAGCGTGGAGAGCCTGGCCGCGTCGCTGGAGCACGTGGAGTTGCTGTATCTGGGGCTCAACTGCGCCACGGGTCCGGACTTCATGACGGACCACCTGCGCTCGCTGGCGGCGCTGAGCTCGTTCCCGGTGTCGTGCGTGCCCAACGCGGGCCTGCCGGACGAGAACGGCAACTACCTGGAGACGCCGGAGATGCTCGCGCGCTCGCTCACGCGCTTCTGTGAGCAGGGCTGGCTCAACGTGGTGGGCGGTTGTTGCGGCACGCAGGAGGGCCACATCCGCGCGCTGTCCCAGGCGGTGAAGGGTCTGAAGCCGCGCTCGTCCCTGCCCAAGCCTCGCTCCACGCTGTCCGGCGTGGACTACCTGGAGGTGACGGACGAATTGCGCCCGGTCATTGTCGGCGAGCGCACCAACGTCATCGGCAGCAAGAAGTTCAAGGAGCTCATCGTCGCGGGGCAGATAGAGGACGCCTCGGAGATTGCCCGCGCGCAGGTGAAGCGAGGCGCGCAGGTCATCGACATCTGCCTGGCGAATCCGGACCGGGAAGAGCTGGACGACATGCGCGAGTTCCTGGAGGTGGTCATCAAGAAGGTGCGCGTGCCCTTGATGATTGACTCCACCGACGAGCGCGTCATCGAGATGGCCCTGACGTACAGCCAGGGCAAGGCCATCATCAACTCCGTCAACCTGGAAGACGGAGAGGAGCGCTTCGAGAAGGTGGTGCCGCTGGCGCGACGCTTCGGCGCGGCGCTGGTGGTGGGCTGCATCGACGAGATTGGCATGGCCGTGACGCGCCAGCGAAAGCTGGAGGTCGCGGAGCGCTCGTTCGAGCTCTTGACGAAGAAGTACGGCATGAAGGCGGAGGACCTGTACTTCGACCCGCTCGTCTTCCCGTGCGCCTCTGGCGACGCTCAGTACACGGGCAGCGGCGTGGAGACGGTGGAGGGCGTGCGGCTCATCAAGCAGCGCTTCCCGCAGTGCCGCTCCGTGCTGGGCATCTCCAACGTGTCCTTCGGTCTGCCGACGGCGGGCCGCGAGGTGCTCAACTCCGTCTTCCTGTACCACTGCGTCCAGGCGGGCCTGGACATGGCGCTGGTCAACTCGGAGAAGCTGGAGCGGTACGCGTCCCTGCCCGAGGAGGAGCGGAAGCTCGCGGAGGACCTGCTCTACAACCGGGGCACGGACCCGGTGACGCCGTTCGCCGCGCACTTCCGCGAGCGCAAGCCCCCCAAGGCGCAGGTGAGCACGCTGCCGCTGGAGGAGCGGCTCCAGCGCTACATCATCGAGGGCTCGCGCGACGGGCTCTTCGCGGACCTGGAAGCGGCGATGGCGAAGTACGCGCCGCTGGAAATCATCAACGGGCCGTTGATGAAGGGCATGGACGAGGTGGGCCGGCTCTTCGCCGCCAACGAGCTGATTGTCGCGGAGGTGCTCCAGAGCGCCGAGTCGATGAAGGCGGCGGTGGGCTTCCTGGAGCCGCACATGAGCTCCGCCCAGGCGGCGATGCGCGGCAAGATTGTCCTGGCCACGGTGAAGGGTGACGTCCACGACATCGGGAAGAACCTGGTGGAGATCATCCTCGCCAACAACGGCTTCCACGTGGTGAACCTGGGCATCAAGGTGCCGCCCGAGCAGTTGGTGAAGGCGGTGCGTGAGCACAAGCCGGACATCGTCGGCCTGTCGGGACTCCTGGTGAAGAGCGCGCACCAGATGGTGGCCACTGCGGAGGACTTGAGGCGCGCGGGCGTGGACGTGCCGATTCTGGTGGGCGGCGCGGCGCTCAGCCGCAACTTCGTGGACCGCAACATCGCTCCGGCATACGGCGGCGGCACGGTGGCCTATGCGCAGGACGCGATGAGCGGCCTGGACCTGGCGAAGCAGATTGTCGACCCGTCCTCGCACGCGAAGCTGCGCGGTGAGCTGAGCGAGCGCCGCGTGAAGCTGGCGCAAGAGGTGAAGGAGCGTCCTCGCGTGGAGGCTCCGACGTCGCGTGCGCGCAGCGCGGAGATTCGCATCCTGGACACGGTGCCCTCCGCGCCGGACTGGGAGCGGCACGTGCTGACGAACACGCCGCTGGACCACATCTGGAAGTTCATCAACCCCGTCATGTTGTACGGCCGGCACCTGGGCCTGCGCTCGTCGTCGCGTGCACTGGGCACTCCGGCGGAGGCGGAGCTGGCGAAGACGGAGGAGGGGCGCAAGGCGCTGGCGCTGAAGGAGGCGGTGGAGGAGCTCAAGGGCATGCTGCGCGGCGGGCTGATGCAGGCGCGCGCGGTGTTCCAGTTCTTCAAGGCGGGCAGCGACGGCAACCGGGTGGTGCTCTTCGATGGGAGCACCGGCAAGGAAGCGGCGAGCTTCGAGTTCCCCCGGCAGGACCGAGAGGGCGGCCTGTGCCTGGCCGACTACCTGCGTCCGCTGGAGCGCGGCGTGCCCACGGACAACGTGGGGATGTTCGTGGTGACCGCGGGCTCGGGCATCCGTGAGCTGGCCGAGGGCCTCAAGGCCAAGGGCGAGTTCTTGAAGATGCACGCGGTGCAGGCGCTCGCGCTGGAGACGGCGGAGGGCTACGCGGAGCTGCTGCACACGCAGTTACGCAGCATGTGGGGCACGCCGGACAAGCCGGACATGACGATGCTGGAGCGCTTCCGCGCGGAGTACGCGGGCAAGCGCTACTCGTTCGGCTATCCCGCGTGTCCTCGACTGGAGGACCAGTCCAAGCTCTTCGTCGCGCTGCGCCCGGAGGACATCGGCGTGCAGCTCACCGACGGTTGCATGATGGAGCCGGAGGCGTCCGTGTCCGCCATCGTCTTCCACCATCCGCAGGCGTCGTACTTCTCCGTGACGTGAGAGGCGCGAGCGGCCCGGGAGGGAGTGCGGTTCCGTCCCGGGCATCGTTCTTTTCGTGATGTGAGCGGAGGTGCCGTGAGGCCGAGCGGCCTGGCTCGTCAGAACCGGCCGCCCAGGCTGAGCCCCGCTGTGAAGAGGTCTCCGTCATCCTCGGCGCCAGGGGCGAAGTCTCCGCCGCCCGCGAACACGCGATAGGTGGCGCGCGCCCCGGCCGTCACCCCGTTGTAGCGGTACTCAATCCCGGCGGTGAGTGGCACCTCGGCCAGGAAGGTGTCGTCGAACTGGCGCGCGTTGGCCTCCGACGTCGCGTCCAGGTAGGTGACGCCCACGCCCGCGCCCAGGAAGGGCTTCCAGCGCTCGCGCACGGTGGGCCCCATCTTGGCCAACGCTCCCACGTTGTGACGCCACAGTGTCGCGTTGTCGATGTCCGCGAAGCCATTGGCGGAGCCCTCGTAGCCCAACTCCAGGCCCACCGCGGGCAAGAGCTGCGCATCTGCCTGGAGCCCCAGGAACGTGCCCACGTCCGTCTCCGTACCCAGGTCGCCGGTGTAGGCCGTGACACCGCCTCGGACGGTGAGGCCGGGGGCGCCGAAGAACGGAGCCGGCTGCTGCTTGCGCGGCGAGTCCTCCTTCGCGAGGGAGGGGGCTGCCCAGCCCAGGGTCGCCAGCAGGGCACCTGTTCGCCAGATTGGAAGCAGCATGTCGGTTTCCTCCTCCTTCGGACGCCCCTGGGGGCCTCCGGCGAGGATGAGGTCGCCTCGTTCGGAGAAGGCCCGGCGCCCGGGGGAGCCCGAGGTGCCCCGCTGGCGGAGGGAGCGGGTAGACTCCCCGGCCATGAGCGCCCCGAACATCCGCCGAGCCGTCCAGTTGCTGCCCGCCTGTGCGACGACGGGCATTGGAAGCCTGCCCCATACGCAGGTGGAGCTGGGGCTCCAGGTCGCCCTGTCGATGGACATCCCGTTCCTCCCGCAGCTCCCCGTGGGAAAGCCCTCGGAGCTGATGATTCCAGCGGCGCTCGAGGGCCTGCCGGGCCTGCGCTTCGACGAGGAGGGCCTGTGCACCGTGGACCTGAAGGCCTGGGAGGAAGGGCGCGGCGAGTTCGAAGCGAAGCTGGACGCGGCCCTCGCAGCGGGGACGCTGGAGGCGTACGAGCCCACCCCCGAGGCCTGCCGCGCGTGGCGCCCGTTCCTATGGGAAGTGGAGCATCGCAAGCTGGCGTTCGCGAAGGCGCAGCTCGCGGGCCCGTTCACGGTGCGCTCGGTGGCTCGCACGGACTCGGGCCTGTCCGCACTGGAGGTGCCGGGGTTGGACCAGGTGATTTTCCGACTGGTGCTGGCGCGCTCGCTGGCGATGGTGAAGGCGCTGCGGCGCGCGGGCACCACGCCGCTGTTCTTCCTGGACGAGCCGGGGCTCTATGCCTTTCAGCGCATCAACCCGCGCCACCTGCTGGCGCTCCAGGAGCTGAAGTTGCTGGTGGTGGCGCTCCAGCGTGAAGGCGCGCTGGTGGGGCTGCACTGCTGCGGCAACACGGACTGGGCCGCGCTGCTGGACGTGCAGCCGGACCTGTTGTCGCTGGACGTGAGGCTGTCGCTCGACGCGATGCTGGAGGAGGGCGAGGCGCTGGAGCGCTACCTGAACTCTGGCGCGACGCTGAGCCTGGGCATCATCCCCACGGACCTGGCGTCGACGTACGAGGTGACGGAGCTGGCGGACTCGGTGGAGGCCTCGCTGAAGGCCGCGCTGCCTCGCGGCTTCACGTTCCCCCGGGCGGTGTCGACGGTGTTGCTGACGCCCGCGTGCGGATTGGCGATGCGCTCGGTGTTGGACGCGGAGCGAGTCCTCGCCGAGCTGAAGGTGGCGCAGCGGAGGCTGCGTGGAGCGCTCGAAGCCGAGCGCCCCGTGCTGCACTCGCCGCCTCCACACTGAGGGCGGTGTGACTACTGACGGCCGAGCTTCAGCTCACGTTCGGCCTGTTGCCAGTCCTGGTCGTGACTCCCGTGGTTGCCGCCGCGCGCCAGATAGATTTCATAGGCGCGCCGGGCAATCTGCTCATGCGGAATGGGGCCGCGTGAGGCCTTGGCGTCGTTGGAGTGTTCCGTGGGCTGCGTCGCCGTCTGCGGGGTCGGCTTGTGGGTACTGTTGCGAGCCATCGAGGCGCCTCCGGGAAAGGGCGCGCGAAGATTGAGCCTCGGTGGGTGCTCGCGAAAGCGACCCGGTGCGTCGGAGGTTGGCGACGCGACACGACGTGGCAGGCCGTGTCGCACGGTGGACAACCGGACCCACGCGTGACGTGGATGTGGCGTGACTCGCGAGACAGGGCAAGCAGGCACGGCCCTACTTCAGCGCGGTCATCGCCGCGTCGAGCGCGCGCTGCATCGCGGTGCTCATGCCGAGCGTCGCCGCCTCGGAGGGCGTGCACCAGCGAAGCTCCTGGAACGCCGCCGAGCGGGTGGGGCGCAGCGGGCCCGAGACGCGATAGAGGCGCAGCGTGAGGTCGCGGTGGGTGAGCTGGCGCTTCACCGACCCCAGCATTGCCTCCAGCTTCACGCCCACCCCCAGCGCGGCGGTGAGGCGAAGCGTGGTCTCCGGCTCGGTGGCGTCCTCGTCCACCTCGACGGCGGGAAGCTCCCACAATCCGCCGAAGAGGCCGGAGTCCGCGCGCCGGGCGAACAGCAACGTGTCCGCGTGGGCCCAGACGGCGAGGGCCAGTGTCAGCTTCTTCGGCGCGGCGCGAATCTTGGCGGGAGGCAGCTCATCCACGCGGCCCTTGCGGAAGGCGACGCAGCCGGTGCGCACGGGGCACAGCAGGCACAGCGGGTTCTCCGGACGGCACGTCGTGGCGCCGTGCTCCATGAGGGCCTGGTTGAAGTCACCGGGCCTCTCTCCCTTGACCAGCAGGGTGGCGAGGTCCCAGAGCGTGGCCTCGCGCTCGCGGTCGCCGGGGAGGCCCTCGACTTCGAAGAGGCGCGACAGCACGCGAGCGACGTTGCCATCGACGAGCGGAGCTTCCTCCCCGAAGGCGATGGAGGCCACGGCGCCGGAGGTGTAGCGGCCGAAGCCGGGGAGGGTGAGCAACTCCTCGGCGGTGGAGGGCAGCTTGCCGCCAAAGCGCGACACCATCTCCTGGGCGGCGCGGTGCAGGTTGCGAGCGCGCGAGTAGTAGCCCAGGCCCTTCCAGCCAGAGAGCACGTCATCCAACGGCGCGGAGGCGAGGGCGAGCAGGGTGGGGAAGCGCTTGAGGAAGCGCTCCCAGTAAGGAATGACGGTGGCCACCTGCGTCTGCTGGAGCATGACCTCGCTCAGCCAGATGGCGTACGGGTCCTTCGTCCGGCGCCAGGGCAGGTCACGCTTGTTCCGGTCGTACCAATCCAGCAACGGCCCACGGACCGAGGCGAGGTGCGCGGCACTCGGAGTCACCGTGGGAACACGGGACGACACGGCGGTGCGCGGCGGGCGACCGCGCTTCGCACGGGGAGGCTCCATGGGAGGCGCCGCGTCGACGAGATCCGAGGACTTGTCGAGCGTGGCTCCAGGCGTGCGCGGCGGACGCCCCCGGCGGGGACGAACCGAGTCCTGCTCCGTCACGGGACCATTCGGGGTCGCCGCACCCAGGTCGAGCATCCCGAGCTGTGTCTGGACGACCGGAGTGGCGGCGCGCTTCGCGGGGCGACTGCGGGGACTCATGCGTCTTTCTTCACGGGGTTTGCCATGCGGTGGGCAACACGGTCGAACAGGCCGGGGACGAACCGGTTGGCCAGTACCATGACGCGGCCAGGGAGGGTGAGGATGGTGTCGCGCCGTCCGCGCACGCTCGCGCGCACCATCGAAGCGGCGACCTCCTCCGACGACATGGCCTTCAACGGAACGGCCTCCTGCGCCCAGCCCTCCGCGTTCAACCGGTGCTCGCGAAACTCGCTCTCGGTAAAGCCCGGGGACACGAGCAGCACGCGGATGCCCTCCGTCGCCAGCTCCGTGCGCAGCGACTCCGTCATCGCGTTCACCGCGGCCTTCGACGCGCAGTACCCGCCCAGCAGCGGCAACCCGCGATGTCCCAACACGGAGCTGACATTCACCACCTGCGCCCCGCGCCGTCCGCGCAAGAGAGGCAGCGCGGCGCGAGTCACCCGCCACAGCGCGAACACGTTCAGCTCGAAGACCTGTCGGAGCTGCTCCTCGCTGATGGACGCCAGCGGCCCGTAAAGGCCCTGGCCCGCGTTGTTCACCAGCACGTCCAGCCCACCGAAGGCGGCCTGCGTCTCACGCATGAGGCGCTCCACATCCTCGCTGCGCGTCACGTCGCACCGCACGGACAGTGCCCTGACGCCGAGTGACTCCACTTCACGGGCCGCGTCCTCCAGGCGCTCCAGCCGCCGGGCGGCGAGCACGATATTCGCCCCCGCCGCCGCGTAGGCCCGAGCCGCCGCGCGGCCGATGCCGCTGGAAGCTCCCGTGATGAGGACCACTCGCTCCTTGAAGGGTTGGCTCTTCATGGTGCCGGAGACCATACTCTTGGGGTAACCCACCCGGACTGTCATTCAACCTACCCCGAGGGCTCGTTTCCTCGCCTGTTCCCCTTCTGGTGGAGCGAGCGAACGCCTAGGATGCGCCGCTTCCATGCGGCGCCCCCCTCTCAGCAACGACTTCTCCTGGTC
Source organism: Myxococcus eversor (assembly GCF_010894455.1). Classification (GTDB taxonomy): domain Bacteria; phylum Myxococcota; class Myxococcia; order Myxococcales; family Myxococcaceae; genus Myxococcus; species Myxococcus eversor. The sequence goes on from NZ_JAAIXY010000010.1 coordinate 323,193, forward strand.
CAAGAGCCGCCACGAGAAGTTCTCCGAATGCCTGCGCTCCTACTACTTCTATTACTACCGCTCGTGGGGCGGCTGGGAGCCGGACGCGCCGAGGGACGTGCGGGAGCTGTACGTGCTGAAGAAGCTGGCCAACCGCTTCAGTTGGGCGGGCAGCATCGTGCACGAGCAGATCAAGGACGTGCTGCTGGACTGGCGCGCGGGGCGCACCGTCGACCCGGCCGCGGTGGAAGCGCGGGCCCGCAAGGTGATGCAGGACGACTTCCGCCACTCGCGCGGGAAGCTCTACTGGACGCAGAAGTACCGCAAGCCCTTCACCGGACTCGTCGAGCACGAGTACGGCGAGACGCTGGCCGACGAAGCCTGGAAACAGAACTGGGAGACGGTGCGCGCGGCGCTGGCGTGGTTCTTCACGTCGCGCTGGCCCGTCATCGCCAAGGGCCTCAAGCCCGAGCAGTGGCTGGAGGTGGACGCGGGCTTCGACTTCGCCCACTTCACGCTGAACGGGCTGAAGGTGTTCGCCATCCCCGACTTCGCCTTCGTCGACGCGGACGGTACGCCCGTCGTGGTGGACTGGAAGACGGGCAAGTCGCGCGACGGCTATGACGAGCAGGTGCTCGGCTATGCGCTCTACGTGTCGCAGCGCTACCGCTTCCCGGTGGAGAAGGTGCGCGCGTCGCTGGTGTATCTCAACGAGGGCAAGGAGCACGACGTCCAGGTGGACCTGGGCGCCATGGAGTCCTTCCACCAGCACTTCGAGACGAGCGTGGCGAAGATGCGCGCGCTCTTGAAGGACCCCGCGACGAACACGCCGCTGGACGCGTCCGCCTTTCCAGTGTCGGAGTCCCTGTCGCCGTGCATGCGCTGCGTGTTCCGCCGTCCCTGCGGGCGCGAGGCCGCCGTGGTGGCGCAGCAGGCCGCGCCCCAGCAGGTGGCGTGAGGCGCTAGCGGGTGGAGGCCAGCCGGCGCACGACGACGCCGGCCGCGTTCATCCCGAAGCACGACGTGACGAAGGACACGCTGCCATCAATCTGCGTGCGGTGGTCGCACGTGTGGAAGTCGTTGTCGTTCGGGCACACGCAGAGGAAGCCATCGGTGGCGTCGTCGTAATTGAGGGCCACCGGCATGCGCCGCGCTTCGATGGAGTAGACGGCGGTGATGCCGGTGTGCCGGTCCGTCTCCACGCCGTACTTGCGCTTGAGCAGCTTGCGGATGTCCTTGGCGAACGGGTCCATGTGCGTCTCGGACAGGTCCTCCACGCGAATGGCAGTGGGGTCCAGTCGCGCGGCGGCGCCCATGGAGCTGACCACCGGAATGCCCAGCGACACGCAGCGGTGCAACAGGTGCAGCTTCGCCTTCACGTTGTCGATGGCGTCGACGACGAAGTCGTACTGGCCGGCCTGGAGCATCTGCTCGGCGATTTCCTCGCGGTAGAACTCGCGCACCGCTTCGATGCGGGCCTCCGGGTTGATTTCCCGGCAGCGCTGCGCCATCAGCTCCGCCTTCGGCTTGCCCACGGCCTTCACCGTCGCGTGGAGCTGGCGGTTGGTGTTGGTGACGCACACGTCATCGTGGTCCACCAGCGTGAGGTGGCCGATGCCGCTGCGCACCAGGCCCTCGGCCGCGTAGCTGCCCACGCCGCCCAGGCCGAACACCACCACGCGCGCATTGGCCAGCCGCTCCATCGCCGTGTCGCCCAGCAGTCGACCCGTGCGGTCGAAGCGCCGGGACAGCTTGAAGGGACGGGCGAGCGAGCCTGTCGCCACATTCGGCGGGGTGGCGGGCTGGGGCTCGGGCTGAGGAGGGGCGGGCGGTGGGGGCTGCGGGTTCATGGGAGTCCTCTATAACGCGACCGCTCGCCTACCGCGAAGCGGGGGGAAAACCTTCCCGGAACAGGCGGCGGGCATTCTCGGTCGTCCGCTGGGCGACCTCGTCCAGGGGCTCCCCCCGCACGCGCGCCATCCCCTCCAGGATGTGGGGCAGGTAGGCCGGCTCGGAGCGGCCTCCCCGGTGGGGGGTGGGCGCCTGGTCCGGCGCGTCCGTCTCCGCCATCAGCCGCTCCAGGGGGATGGCGCGCAGCGCGTCCAGCGGCTTGCGTGCCTCCGCCCAGGTCACCGCGCCCGCGAAGGAGAAGTGGCAGCCCTTCTGGAGATAGAACTTCGCCAGCTCCACGCCGCCGCTGTAGCTGTGCATGAGCACGCCCGCCTCCGGCATCTCCTCCTGCTTGAGCAGGTCCATGAGCGCCGGATGGAGCCGGTGACAATGCATCAACACCGGAAGCTGGTACTTGCGCGCGAGCGCCAGGTGGCGCCGGAGCACCGACACCTGCCGCTCCAGCGGCGCGCCGGGGAGGGATGGACCGTCGAGTCCACACTCGCCCACTGCCACCGCGCCGCCCTTCGCCAAGAGCGCGTCGAGCAGCTCCAGCGCCGCGTCGTCCTCCGCTGGAGTCATCTCCGGCAGGAGCTGGGGATGGATGCCCAGGCCCACCTGGATGCGAGCCTCCTGTCGGGACAACTCCAACAGGGGCTCCCAGTCGTGCGTGCCGATGCCGGGGATGAGGATTCCCTGAAGGCCCGCGGCCCAGGCTCGCTCCAGCACGAGGGTCCGGTCCTCATCGAATCGAGTCGCGTCGAGATGGCAGTGGGTGTCGATCATTCATCACGCCGTGGGCAATCGCCGTTCATTCAGGAACACGCTCGAGCAACCCACCCTGGGGGCCCATCGCCGTCATCCACCCGAGGCTATACCCCTCCATTCTTTTGGAGGGGCATTCAATATGAACAAGCGAGTTGTCGGTGCGCTGTGTTGCGCGCTGTGGGTACTCTCGTCGGGCTGTTCCGACGAGTGCGTCGACCAGTTCGACTGCCGCACGGACAAGGGCCAACCCGCCGAGGGGCAGGAGTGGGTTTGTACCGGCGACAACAAGTGTGAGCAGCGTCCCATCGCCGTCGTCGATCCGGACCCGGACGCGGGAGAGCCGGACGCGGGCGTGCCGGAGGTGGATGCGGGTGTTCCGGATGCGGGCGTGCCCGACGCGGGCGAGCTGGATGCGGGGCCGGTGGACGGTGGAGGTCAGGGCACGGCGGGCAAGGGTGAGAGCTGCGCGGCCTCGGGGGACTGCATCGCGGGCCTGCGCTGTGAAGGCACTCCGCTGACGTGCCAGGCGCAGCAGATCGCGGTGACGGGACGTGACGACGCGGGCGTCTCCAAGGCGCTGTCCATGCGCTACGACACGCCGGGCGTGACGGTGCTGTCGGAAGGGGACAGCGACAGCCGCTACCCGCGCTGGGGGCCGGGCGGCACGCGTGTCTCCTTCGCGCAGGGCGCAGTGGACACCTCCGCGGAGAAGGTCGCTGGCAACCTGACGGTGCGCGACCTCCCGCTCGTCGCGGGGCAGGCACAGGTCCTCGCCGATGGTGGCTCGGGCAATACGGAGAGCTTCCGCTCCATGGAGTGGGAGCCGAGCAGCTACATCGCCTGGGTGCGCCAGAACGGCAGCAGCCGCTCTGGCATCTCCGTGGTGACCACGGATGCGGCCGGTGGCGTGGTGACGCAGGCCACGACGACAGGCGCGTTCCCCGACTGGGCCGCCGACGGCACGACCTTCGTCTACAACATCATGGGGGAGGGATTGTTGACCTCCACGCTCGGCGCCGCGCCGACGCCGCTGACGAGCGCGGGGACCACCGCGGAGCAGGCGCACTACAACCGCGCCAACGCCCAGCTCCTGTACCTCGCCAACCCGAACAACGAGACGGTGGTCTTCTCCGGGGACCCCACCCCCGTGCCGCTGTTCCGGCTGTACTCGGTCAACGTGACGGGGGGAGCCCAGCCCCAGCTCGTCGCGGACGTCTCCTCGGAGGCGGCCACGGACGGCGCCATCAACACGTTCATCGCCAGCCCCATCTGGTCCCCGGACGGGACCTGGTCCGCGTACGTGCGCGCGTACTACTTCAAGCCCACCACAGGAGATGCGGTGCTGTGCGGCGGAGCCCCGTCGCCGTGCGAGACGCGCCCGGGCAACGTCATCTTCCTGCGCGCCATCAACCCGGCGGATGGCACCGCCAGCACCACCGAGGTGCGGCTCGCGGATGACGGCACGCTCCCGTCGTTCTCTCCGGACGGCCGCTTCGTCGCCTTCATCAAGATGGGCCAGCTCAACGTCCAGCAGATCGACCCGGCCACCGGCGCTCCGGTGAACGCGGCCATCGTCCATCCGAGGGCGGGCTACACCCTCCAGACGAGTGACAGCGACGACCACCGGCCGCGCTGGCAGCCCCGGTAGTCCAGTTCCTCACGGTGCTCGGCCCGCGTTCCGGTGAAGTGTCCGGAGCGCGGGCCTTCCGTCCTCCGCGCGCGGAGCGTCGGGTCTTGCTCGGCCGAGCTGGCAGCCCCGGTAGTCCAGGCTCTCGAGGGGCTCTGCCCGCGTCCCGGTGAGGTGTCCGGAGCGCGGGCCTTCCGTCCTCCGCGCGCGACGTGCCGGGCCTTGTTCGGCCACGATGGCAGCCCCAGTAGTCCATGCTCTCAAGGGGCTCGGCCCGCGTCCCGGTGAGGTGTCCGGAGCGCGGGCCCTCCGTCCTCCGCGCGCGACGCGTCGGGCCTTGCGGCTCGGAGTGTCACCGGAACAGGCAGGGGCCCATGGCCCGCCATCCGTGGGGCCGTGCCCTGGAGGACTCGGATGAAGACTGGCCTCGTGATGCTCGGTGTCCTGCTGTCCGCCGGCTGCGCTTCCGTGCGGACCGCGCGGCTGGACGGTGGCGGCGGTGGCACCGTGGCCGCTGACCCGCACCCGGACGCGGAGCCTGTGCGCCTGGAGACGCGGGCGGGCACCTTCCTGGTGCACCCGAACAACGCCGAGGACTTCTCGCGTGCACTCGCGGGCGAGCCCACCCTGCAGCACTACACCAGCGAGCTGCTGGCGGCGGACTGACGCCCAGGGCTCCCGGCCACGTCCCCGAGTCGAGGGCGCGGCCCGGGCGAGCCTTGTGGCGCCGTCGTGCTTCAGCCCACGACGACGATGCGGCGCCCCAGCGCGCGCGCCATCTGGGGCGAGGTCATCACCTCCAGCGCTTCACCGAGCTCACCACCGGCCGTGTCGAAGGCCGCGGCGATGACTTCCCCCAAGGTGAGCTGGGCCTTCTCAGCGGCCACCCGGGCCCGCTGAGCCGTCCGCCGGAGCGCCGGCATCACCCGGCGACCCTGCCTGCGGACCGTGACGCTCTTGCGTGTCGTCCTCTTGGCCATGTGCTCCTCCCACCACGCGGTTCAGCGCGGGTGAGTACACCTGGGGTCTGACATATGCAGACGAGGTGCCAGTCGGCAGGTCACCTGGCAGGTAACACGCACTACGGGTTTTCCCTGTGATGAAGCAGGGTTCCAGGTTCACCACCCCACGGTAAACGTCGGGGTTGGGAACCGATTCCTCGTTCTGTCGAGATTTTTCGTTCAGCCAGCCCTGGAATCTCGACGTTTCGTTCAAGAGTTGAGAGTCGGCCAGAAGCCGCAAGGACTGCGAGTGTGCTCAGTCTTGAATGACTCAGGTGTCATTGAAGCCCCGCCCTTTTGGTCGAAAAATTGGCAGTGCGGGGTAGGGACTGACACGCGAGTCGCGCTCTCGTGGGAGGAGTGTTCAGTGCGGTATACGCCGGCCCATGCCTCAGACCCTCTGCCCGAGCTGCGGTCATAGCCCCATCCCCCGGGGTGCCACTGCCTGTCCTTCCTGCGGCGAGCCCTTCGACCATCTGCAGTCGTACAAGAAGGCCGGTCGCACGCCGCTGGCCAGGCTGGGGGACGCGGTGGACGACGACGCCACGGTGTTCGGTGGCGACCTGGTGACGAGCGCGGTGTCCGCGCATCCGGGCCCCGTGGCGGGCGTGCTGGGCGCGAGCGCGGCGGCGTGGTTCCTGCGCGCGGGCGGAGTGGTGGGCTCACTCCAGGACCCGTCGTGGACGTACGGGCTGGTGGCGCTGGACCTGGTGCTCGCGCTGGTGCTGATGCTCAACCGGGGCCCCGCGAAGGGGCTCGCGCAGACGGGGCTGGTGGTGCAACTGCTGGCCACGGCGTGGCTCGCGCGCGCGGCGCCGACGGCTCCGGTGCACGTGGCCTACTTCGTGTTGGGTGTGGTGGCGCTGACGCTGGTGGTGGGCGAGCCGGGCGTGGCGCGGCGGCACGCGGGTCTGGGCCTGGGGCTCGCGGTGGCGCTGGTATCGGCGGCGCTGCTCGCGATGCCGGGGACCGTGACGCCCGGTGGCGGAGGGGGTGTCCGGCAGCTCCTGGTGGGCAGTGAGCTGGGGTACCGGCTGGAGCTGCCCGTGGGCTGGGAGCGGCTGACGCGCGAGCAGCTCTCCACGCACCTGCGGCTGCCCACGGCGACGCTGCACGGCAGTGGCGTCGGTTTCGGCGACGCGGCGCGAGGGCGCTATGGCCTGCTGTGGGTGGAGCGCACGCCGGGCGTGTCACTGGCGACGGGGTGTCAGGGCCTGCTGCGCTCGCTGGGAGGCGCATCGGACGCGCCGTTGACGCGGCCTGCTCCGACGGCGCTGGGCGGACGCACGCAGCTCTACGCGCTGAACACGTCGGCGGGAGCGCGAGGCACGTTGGGTTGCGGGCTCCTGGCGGATGGTCGACTGGTGGGGCTCGCCGTGGTCGCCGCCGGGTCGGGTGATGCACAGACGGGCGAGGCGCAGGGGGCCGCGGCCTTCGCGGCGGTGGGCGAGGGCCTCGCGTTGCAGTAAAGGGCGGCCCGCCATGAACGTTCAGGTCCTCTTCCACGACAACTGCTTCGACGGTGCCGCGAGCGCCGCGGTGTTCTCCCGCTTCTACCGGGAGCGAGTCCGCGCGGACGCGGCCTTTGGCTACCAGGGGCTGAATCACAAGCCGGGCGCGGAGGGCATCGACCCGGCGGTGTTCACCGGCGAGGAGAACGTCATCGTCGACTTCCGCTACAGCCAGGACGCGCGGCTGACGTGGTGGTTCGACCACCATGCCTCCGCCTTCCAGCAGCCGGGGGACGAGGCGCACTTCCGCGCGGACACCAGCGGGCGCAAGTTCCACGACGGACACCGCAAGAGCTGCACGAAGTACCTGGCGGACGTGGCGCACGAGCGCTTCGGCTGGGACGCTTCGTCGCTCTCGGACCTCATCCACTGGGCGGAAATCATCGACGGCGCGCAGTTCCCTTCGCCGCGGATGGCGGTGGCGTTGGAGGAGCCCGCGCTGCGCATCATGACGGTGCTGGAGGCGAACAAGGACCCGGCGCTCATCCCCGAGGTCATCCGGCGCATGCAGTCGGAGTCGCTCGCGGAGCTCGCCGCCTCGCCGCTCATCGCCACGCCGCTGGCCCCGCTGCTCTCGCGTCACCAGGGCCACATCGAGCTGGTGCGAGCGAAGGCCCGCTACGAGCGCGGCGTCGTCTTCTTCGACCTGGTGGACGAGGGCGTGGACAGCCTCAACAAGTTCATCGCGTACGCGCTCTATCCGGACGCGCGCTACACGCTGTGGGTGGGCAAGGGCGCGGCGCGCGCCAAGGTGTCCATCGGCTCGAACCCGTGGAAGCCGGAGCTGCGCAAGCACGACCTGTCCGCGATTGCGGGCCGGTTCGGTGGCGGCGGGCACCCGGTGGTGGCGGCGGCCAGCTTCAAGGCGGACCAGTCAGACAAGGCCCGCGCCGCGTACCAGGAGATTCTCGCGGAGCTGTCCACCGCGGGCTGACGGAGGCGCTGCGCTACCGGCGCTCGAAGAACGAGAAGCCGGCCCGCCGCAGCAGTCGCACCACCGTCACCATGGGCAGTCCCTGCACGTTGGCGCGGTCTCCCTCCAGGCGCGCCAGCAGCGCCTGTCCCGCGCCTTCCACGCGGTAGCTGCCGCAGCAGCCCTCCCACTCGTTCAGGTCCAGGTAGCGCTCCAACTCGTCGGGCGTCACCGCGTGGAAGGTGAGGCGGGCCGTCTCCACGGCTTCCTCGAGGTGTCCGTCGGGGCCGACGAGGCAGACGCCGGTGTGGATGTCGTGGGTGTGGCCCAATAGCTTGCCGAGCTGTGTGCGCGCGGCGTCGCGGTCCTCGGGCTTGGTGAGTGCCTCGCCAGCGACTTCGACGAGCTGGTCGGCGCCCAGTACCCAGGCGTCCGGGTGGCGCGCGTGGACCGCACGGGCCTTACGGGCCGCCAGCTCTCGCACGGCTTCCTTGGCGGACAGGTGGGGAGCCACCGTCTCGTCCACGCCGGGGGACGAGGTGCGATAGGGCAGGCCCAGGCCATCCATCAACGCACGGCGGGCGCTGGACGTGGACGCCAGAATCAAGTCTTTCATGGGGCGCCCACCCTAGTTCACCCGAGCGCGGGAGGGGCGTCGCCTGCCGACCGAGCCTGCACGTCCCCGCTTCCTGGCCACGAGGTGATGCATGGTCCACCCGGGCGCGGGAGGAGCGCCGCCCGCCGAGCGGGCATGCACGTCCCCGTTTCCCAGTCACGAGGTGATGCATGGTCCACCCGGGCGCGGGAGGAGCGCCGCCCGCCGAGCGGGCATGCACGTCCCCGCTTCCCGGCCACGAGGTGATGCCGTAGCCTGATGCCCCATGTCGCGGCGCGGTCTGCTCGCCCTCTGCCTCCTCCTCACCGCGTGTAAGCGGAACGCCTCGGCCCCGGACACGGGAGACGCCGGTCCGCCGGAGGTGTCCGCGGTGAAGGCCCCGGCGGCCAACGCCGCTCCGGTGGAAGGTGCCTCGCGTCCGGTGCAGCCACTCGCGGTGTGTCGCGCGCAAGGCAGCTCTCCCTTGGATGCGGCGCGCGGGTACTACGACGGGGGCCATTTCGAGGAGGCGCTGTCCTGCGCGGCGCAGGCGGCGGCCCTGGAGCCGGACCTGGCTGCGGCCCATGCCGAGCGCGGCGTGGCGCTGGCCGCGCTGGGCCGGGAGCCGGAGGCCCAGCTCGCCTTCGCGCGGGCGCTCGCCATCGACCCCGGAGACTCGGACGCGCTGTTGGGCGCGGCGCACCTGTACGCGGTGCAACTGCCCTCCACGCGCGAGCGGGACGAGTTGGGCACGCTCTACGCCGAGCGAGGTCTGTCCCACCCCGGCACGCCTCCGGAATTGATTCCCCACCTGGCGCTGGTGGCGGCCATGGCCTTCAACGATTTGGGCCAGGCGGAAGAGGCCCTGGCGCGCGCGGCCATCGTCCTGGCCCGGGAGCCGGGAAGCAGGGAAGCGCTCTACGAGCGAGCCCTGGCCCTCTTCGAACTGTGTCGCTTCTCCGAGGCGAAGACGGCCTTCCTGTCGCTCGTCTCCGACGCGGAGCGCGCCGCGCACGCGCACCAGCACCTGGGCCTGTTGCTGGAGCGCGAGGGCAAGTGGAAGCAGGCGCAGGCGCACTTCGAGAAGGCCCGGAGCCTGGCGCCCGAGGACTTCCCGACGCCGCCCCTGCCTGGCGAGGACGCCTTCCGCGTGGACGTGGCGCGCGCCGTGTCCGAGCTGCCCGTGGACATGCGGAGCGACCTGGAGGGCGTGCCCGTCACCGCCGAGGAGCTGCCGTCCGAGAGCGACCTGCTGGCCAACCAGCCTCCTCTGTCGCCCACCATCCTTGGATTGTTCAGGGGGCCGCCTCTGGGCGCGCCGTGCGACGGAACGGAGACGCCGTGCCGCTCCGTGGTGCTCTACCGACGCAACCTGGCGAGGGCCGTGCGCACGCCGGCGGAGCTGCGCGAGCAGATTCGCGTGACATTGCTGCACGAAATCGGGCATCTGCGAGGGGAGGACGATGAAGAACTGGCCGCGCGCGGCCTGGAGTGACGCGAATGGCCATCCCCGTAACGCTTCCCGTTGCACGTACGACTCCCAAGGGCGCGAAGTCCCTGCGCACCGGAAACCCCTGGCTGTACCGCACCGAACTGGCCGCCCCGCCCGACGTGACGGGCCCTGGCGCGGTGGTGCTGGTGGTGGACTCGCAGGGCAACCCCATCGGTCAGGCCCTCTATGCGCGGCGCTCCCCGCTGGCGCTGCGGCTGCTGACGCGCAAGCCTCCTCGCGAGCAGCCGGTGAACGACCTTTTCTTCCGTCGTCGCCTGGAGGCCGCGCTCGCGCGCAGGGCCTCGCTGTCCGGCCGCGACGGCCTGCGACTGGTGCATGGTGAGTCGGACCAGCTGCCCGGCCTCTTCGTGGACCGCTACGGCAAGGGCCTGACGCTCCAGACGCTCTCCGAGGGCATGGACGCCCGCAAGGAGTCCCTCGCGAAGATGCTGGTGGAGCTCACCGGCGCCACCCACGTGGTGTGCCGCGACGACGCCTCCGGCCGCGACTTCGAGGGTCTGCCTCGCGAGTCGCGCTTCCTGCACGGCGAGGGCGAGTCGCGCTTCACGTACCACGAGGGTGACAACCGCTTCGAAGTGGACCTGCTGGGCGACATGAAGACGGGCGCGTTCCTGGACCAGGTGGACAACCATCTGCGTGCCGGAGAGCTGGCGCGGGGCGAGGCGCTGGACCTCTTCAGCTACCACGGTGGGTTCGCGCTGGCCCTGGCTCGCAACAGCGAGTCGGTGCTCGCGGTGGAGCAGGACGAGAAGGCAGCCGCGCGCATCGGCGACAACGCCCGCGCCAACAACCGGACGAACGTCAGCGTGGAGAACGCCAACGCCTTCGATGTGCTCAAGCGCTTCGACTCACAGAGCCGACGCTTCGACACCATCGTGTTGGACCCGCCGGGGCTCGCCAAGCGCCGCGAGGGCCTGGAGACCGCACTGCGCGCCTACCACGAGCTGAACCTGCGCGCGCTGCGGTGCCTGAAGCCGGACGGACTGCTCGTCACCTGCTCGTGCTCGGGCAAGTTGGACCGCGCGGGCTTCGAGGAGATGCTGCTCGGTGCCGCGGCGGACGCCAAGCGCCCGATTCAGATTCTGGAGCGCCGGGGCGCGGGCCTGGACCACCCGGTGCTCGGTGGGTTGGGGGAGACGGAGTATCTCAAGGCCCTCTACGTGCGCGCCCTCTAACCGCGCGCACGGGGACGACGGGGCTGCTCAAGACAGCCCCAGCTCCTTGCGCAGCTTGCCCACGATCTTGAAGTACTCGGTTCGGGGGAAGGGGACATTGAGGATGTGGAAGTCCTTCTTGGCCAACCCCACGCAGCCGAAGCAGTAGTTGCAGTCCTGCAGGTTGCGGCAGAGCACCAGGTACGCGCTGGTGGTGCAGTTCTCGCTCTGCAGACAGTAGGCGCACGCGTGACAGCTCTTGCACTCCACGCAGTGCGAGCAGTTGTTGCACAGCTCGCACCGCGTGCAGTGGGTGCACTGGAAGCAGCTGTCGCAGTCCTTGCAGAACATGCAGTTGGCGCAGCGTTGACAGCCCTCACACGCGTAGGAGCCCGGGTTGCCGGGGTCCGACGCGTAGCTCTTGGTGAGCTTCTGCAACTGCTCCAGGAACTCCCGCTTGCCGAGCGCCGACACCAGCGCGCGCGCCGCCTTCTCCGCGGCGAGCGGATCCACTGCGTCTGGCCGCGTACCTTTCTCCTTCACCACCCGGGACACTCCTTGCCCGTCTTTGGGGCTCTCTTCTGGGCTCACTGAAGCCGGGCCAGCCCGGCCAGGTCGATTCCTCGCGCCACCCGCCGCACCTCCACCGTCCCCGGGAAGCCTCGGCTGGTGACGGCCACCACGAAGCGGTCCCCCACCAGGAGATTGGCCTCCGCCAGCGACTCCTCCGCGTCGTATCTCACGAAGCCCACCGCGTCCTTCCAGTGGATGGGCGCCGCCGGGTCGCTGGGTGCCCGGCCCTTGGCCCGCTCCGCCGCGTCGCGGATGGCCTGCCCAATCTTCTCGCCCATCGTGGTGTCCACGATGCGCACCTTCACCTCTCGCCCCTCACCTCGGGTGAACAGGCGCTCGGCCTCGGACACCGACACCTCGCCGTACTTGCCGGTGGAGCCCTGCGTCCGTGCGACGGTGAAGCCTTCCAGTTCCTCTGGGAGGAAGGGGGCCAGCGACTTGAAGTACACGCAGGGCGCGCTCGCGGCGGGCACGGAGGCTTCCACCTCGCCCATGGCGGCGTCACGCTCCATGCATCCGACACCGGGAGCGAGCGCGAGCAGGGCGGCGGTGAGGCGGAGGAGAAAGTTGTCGCGCACGGACGAATCAAAGGGTATCCCCGGCCCGCGCGCAATGGACCTCTCGAAGCTCAACCCTCCTCAGCGCGAGGCCGTGGTTACCCTCCAGGGGCCCTTGCTGGTCCTCGCGGGCGCTGGCAGCGGCAAGACTCGCGTCATCACCCACCGCATCGTCCACCTGCTCGACGAGCGACCAGACCACATCCTGGCTCGCAACATCCTCGCCGTCACCTTCACCAACAAGGCGGCCACGGAGATGAAGGAGCGCCTGGTCCACATGGCCGGGCCGCGTGCGCAGGGAGTGCTGGTGTGCACCTTCCACGCCTTTGGCGCGGAGATGCTCCGCGAGGATATCCACCGCCTGGGGTGGCCCAAGAAGTTCGCCATTGCCGACATGGGCGACCAGCTGGCCATCATCCGCCGCGCCATGCGCGAGCACCGCATCGACGACCGCTCCTTCGACGCGCGCAAGGTGCTCAACCTCATCTCCAAGGCGAAGAACTCCGGCAAGGCCCCGGAGCCCAAGCCGGAGGGCATCGGCGATGACTACGACCTCATCACCCACATGGTGTACCCGGACTACCAGCTCGCGCTGAAGGCGCAGGGCTCGGTGGACTTCGATGACCTGCTCCTGCTGCCCGCGCGCCTGTTGCGCGAGCACTCGGACCTCTACGTCAAGTACACGCGCCGTTTCCGCTATCTGCTGGTGGACGAGTTCCAGGACACCAACCTGGCCCAGTTGGACGTGCTCAAGCTGATGGCCGGCGAGTCGCGCAACGTGTGCGCGGTGGGTGACGACGACCAGTGCATCTACTCGTGGCGCGGCGCGGAGGTGCGCAACATCCTCCACTTCGACCACTTCTTCCCGGGCAGCAAGGAAGTGCGGCTGGAGCAGAACTATCGCTCCGTGCAGATGGTGCTGGACGCGGCCAACGCCGTCATCGCGAAGAACCCCGAGCGCAAGGCCAAGCAGATGTGGACCGACCGCAAGGGCGGTCCCAAGGTCAAGATCGTGGCGTGCCCCAATGACGAGGAGGAGGCCCGCTTCGTCGCGCACGAAATCCAGAAGCACGTGTCGCTGGGCGTCCCCGAGGACGACATCGCGGTGCTCTACCGGACCAACGGCCAGTCCCACCCGGTGGAGGAGATGCTGCGCGAGAAGGGCATCCCCTACGAGGTTGTCGGTGGCAGCGAGTTCTTCGACCGGCGCGAGGTGAAGGACGTCATCGCGTACTTCAAGGTCATCGTGAACCGGCTGGACGAAATCTCCCTCATGCGCATCGTCAACGTCCCGTCCCGGGGCATTGGCGACGTGACGATGGAGCGGCTGCACGGGCACTCGCGCTCCGAGGGCGTCACCCTGTGGACGGTGATGCGCAAGGCCACCGAGTACGAGGACCTGCCCCCCGGCGCCGGCGAGAAGGTCCGCGAGTTCGTCGAGCTGGTGGAGCGCTACCGCGCGGCCTACGAGCACGGCCAACTTGCCACCGTGACGCGCAAGCTGCTGGAGGAGATTGGCTTCCGCGAGGCCACCCGCGCCCACGCGCCCAGCGCCACCAGCGCGGACAAGAAGCTCAAGGGCGTGGACGGGGTGCTCGGCTCGCTGGAGCGCTTCGAGAAACGCGAGGGCCCCAAGGCCAGCCTCCTGACGTACCTCAACCGCCTCAGCCTGGACACCAAGCAGGAGGAGGACGAGGACGTGCCCGGCGCCAACCGCCGCGTCACCCTGATGACGGTGCACGCCTCCAAGGGCCTGGAGTACCGGCTCGTCTTCTTCATCGGCATGGAGGAGGACCTGATGCCCCACGGTGGCATGCAGGGCGAGGCGCAGAACCTCGAGGAGGAGCGCCGCCTCTGCTACGTGGGCATCACCCGCGCCAAGGAGACGCTGTACCTCACCCGCGCCGTCACCCGGGTGAAGCGCGGCAAGGAGGTGCCCCGGACGCCCTCCCGTTTCCTGGAGGACCTGCCCGCCGAGGTCGCCGAGCACGTCGCCATGGATGCGCCGCGTCAAGGCGACCCCACGCCAGAGGAGAAGAACTTCTTCGCGAACCTGAAGGAGCGCTTCAAGAAGCCGGCGCCCGGGGCTCCGGGGGGCGGTGGGGTGCCCGGGCGGTAGGGTGGGGTGGGGGCGGCAGGCGAGCATTCCAGGGCCGAGGCCCCGCCAACCTTGACTTGATCCTCCATGCCGACTAGGAGGGTCGGCCTTTCCAGGCCTCCGTGGAGTTTCGACGGCGGACCTGCGGTTGGTTAGGCACGTTCAGCGGTCCCCCGGCATGCACCTGGCGGCCGCGAGAAGTTTGGAGTGCAAGAAATGTCGCAGAAGACCTACAGCGCGAAGGCTGGGGACATCAAGCGCCAGTGGCACGTCGTTGACGTGTCCGACAAGGTGCTGGGCCGCGCGGCGAGCCAGATTGCCACCCTCCTCAAGGGCAAGCACAAGGCCATCTACACGCCGTCCATCGACACGGGCGACCACGTCATCGTCATCAACGCCGACAAGGTGAAGGTGACGGGAACGAAGGAGCAGGACAAGCTCTACTACCGGCACTCCCGTGCGGGTTTCCCGGGTGGCTTGAAGATCACCAACCTGGAGAAGCTCCGTCAGCGTCACCCCGAGGACGTCATCCTCAACGCCGTGCGTCGCATGATGCCCCGCAACGCGCTGGGCCGGCAGATGATGACGAAGCTGAAGGTCTACGCAGGTGACACCCACCCGCACGCCGCCCAGAAGCCGGCCGCGTTCGCGGTCGAGGCGTAAGGGAGACAACGTCCATGCCCATTCACCAAGAGCTCGGTTTCTACGCCACCGGCCGCCGCAAGGAAGCCACCGCCCGCGTGTGGCTCCGTCCCGGCACGGGTCAGGTCACCGTCAACGGTCGGGAGATCAACGACTACTTCGGTCGTGAGACCTCGAAGATGGTGCTCAATCAGCCCCTCGAGATCCTCGAGCAGAAGGGGAAGCTCGACGTCACCGTGAACGTTCGCGGCGGCGGTCTCTCCGGTCAGGCCGGTGCCATCCGTCACGGCATCGCCCGCGCCCTGTGCGCCTTCAACCCGGAGTTCCGTCCGGCGCTGAAGAAGGCCGGCTTCCTCACCCGCGATGCTCGCGCGGTCGAGCGCAAGAAGTACGGTCAGCCGGGCGCGCGTCGCCGGTTCCAGTTCTCCAAGCGCTAACCGCTCAGGTTGGTCGCTCGGTTGTCTCCCGCGGCGGAGGCTCTCTCACGAGGGTCTCCGCCGTGGTGTTTTCCGGGACTCACTGCTTCCCTCGGTCGCTTCGGCGCGGGGGCGTCTGCTACGATTCCAGGCGCCCATGGAACTGAATGAGATTCTGCAGATCGCCCTGCGCGGCGGTGCCTCCGACATTCATCTCAAGGCAGGTCTGCCACCCATGTTCCGGGTGGATGGCTCGCTGGTGCCGTTGAAGGACGGTCGTCGCCTCCCTCCCGAGGAGGTGGCGCGCATGGCCTTCGGCATCATGAACGAGTTCCAGAAGGAGAAGTTCAAGTCGAGCAACGAGGTGGACCTGGCGTACGGCGTTCCGGGCCTGGGTCGCTTCCGCGTGAACGTCTTCCAGCAGCGAGGCACCGTGGGCGCGGTGCTGCGTGTCATCCCGTTCAAGGTGATGACCATGCAGGACCTGTTGTTGCCGCAGGTGCTGGCGAAGATTTGTGGTGAGGAGCGCGGCCTGGTCCTGGTGACGGGGACGACGGGCTCGGGCAAGTCCACGACGCTGGCGGCGATGATCGACCACATCAACGCCAACGAGACCAGTCACATCATGACGATTGAGGACCCCATCGAGTTCCTCATCCGGGACAAGCGCTCCATCGTGAACCAGCGCGAAGTGGGCGTGGACACGATGAGCTTCGCGCAGGCGCTCAAGAGCGCGCTGCGGCAGGACCCGGACGTCATCCTCGTGGGCGAAATGCGAGACCACGAGACCATCGAAACGGCGCTGCACGCGGCGGAGACGGGCCACCTCGTCATGTCGACGCTGCACACGCTGGACGCGACGGAGACCGTCAACCGCATCGTCTCCGCCTTCCCTCCGCACCAGCAGAAGCAGGTGCGCATCCAGCTCGCGAGCGTGCTCAAGGGCGTGGTCAGCCAGCGCCTGGTGCCGCGCGCGGACGGCAAGGGCCGCGTGGCCGCCGTCGAAGTGCTGCGAGTCACCGCGCGCGTGCGTGAGCTCATCGAGGACAAGGACCGGACGAAGGAGATTCACGACGCCATCGCCCAGGGCACCGACTCGTACGGCATGCAGACCTTCGACCAGTCGTTGATGAGCCTGGTTCGGCAGGGGCTGGTGACTTACGAGGAGGCCCACCGCCAGGCGTCCAACCCGGACGACTTCGCGCTGCGCTTCTCCGGCATCAGCGGCACGTCCGACTCGAAGTGGGACAACTTCGACGCCAAGCCCGGCGATGCCCGCCCGATTCCCGGCTCCGCCGCCTTCGCGCAGAAGGGAGCGCCCACGGGGGCCGCCGCGCCGCCTCCGGCTGCTCCGCCCACGCCGGTGCCCGCCCAGGCCCAGCGTCCGGCGCCGCCCACGGCTCCCCCCGCCGCGCGTCCGCCCGCACCCGCCCAGGCCGCGCGTCCTCCGGCGCCCGCGCCCCCTCGTCCGGCGCCCGCGCCCGCCGCGGCTCCCGCGCCAGCGGCGGGTGGGGACGACGACTTCCAGATCGAACGCTTCTGAGCGCTGGAGCCGGGCCCATCCATTTCACCGGATGGGCCGGTTCGGTCCGCGCGACGCGCTCCACGCGGGCGCCATTCCGCACTGTCCGATGGGACGGTTTGCCTGGGTGAGTCGCTCTGCGCAGGAGCTGATTCGCTGAGTGGTGGTCGAGCCCATCCGTTTCACCGGATGGGCCGGCCTGGCCTGGGCGAATCGCTCCGAGCGGACGCCATTCCGCCCGGCCTGATGGGACGGTTCGCTTGGGTGATTCGTGCTGAGCGGGAGCCGCTCCGTTTCACCGGGTGAGCCGGCACGCCTGAGTGTGCGCATCGAGAGGTCGCGTCGCCCATTTCAGCGGACGAGCGGGCCCGTTCGAGCGCCCCAGTCCAGCGGATCCGCAAGGGCAGGGGCCTCGCTGCTCAGGGTGGATCCGCGAAACGGGCCTGGCCTCGACGTAAAGCGCGACGTCGCTACGCGTCTTCCTCGCCCAGCATGGCGCGCAGGCGCGACAGGCGCAGCGGTCCCATCAGGCCCTCTCGCGCGAGCACCTGGAGGAGCTGAGCGGCGGCGTGCACCTTGGCCTCCTGCTCCTCCTCGGGCTTGTTGGAGATCTCCGCGTCGAACAGCGCTTCGATGTGCTCGGGGTTGACGGGCGCGGGCCCTTCCTCCCAGGCGATGTCGAACAGCGCGCGGGCCATCGTCTCGCGCACCTTGCGCTCGGCGTCGTTCGGCGCGCCCTTCACGAACCCGAGGAAGAGGGCGTCCACCGCCTCCTTGGTGAGCGCCGCCAGCGCGGGCACCTCACCCAGGGACTCCTTCACGTACTCACGGTCGAACGAGTCCACGTCCTGCGCGTAGCCGAAGGCCTCCTCCAGGAGGATGGAGGCGATGAACGCGTCCGTCTCCTCGTCACTGGCGCCTTCCTCGGCCAGCGCCGCGCGGGCCTTGCGGGCCGGCTCGCCCAGCTCCTCGTCGTCCAGCAGCGCGCGCGCCGACGCATGGGCAGCCAGCAGCACGAGCGCGGCCTGGGCATCCGAGGACAGGACGCGGCCTCCCACGTCCATCAGGATGGACGTCTGGCGCGGGTGTGCCTTGGCGGCCTCGGTGAAGGACTTCTCCTCCGGGGCGAGGAACTCTCCCGCCTGTTGCTTGCGGAGCGTCTCCTTCGCGACATCGGCGGTGAGGAAGCGGGCGAGGACAGGGTGCATGCCCGCGCCTGTTACCACATGCTACGTATCCCGCCATGCTCTCGGAGGATGAAGGACCGGAGGCCGTCCAGCGCGCCACGGATGCGGGGCTCAAGCTGCTGGCCGCCCGAGCCCGCACCCGGCACGAGTTGCTCCAGGCCCTGGAGCGCAAGGGCTTCCCCACCTCTGTACGAGAAGCCGCGCTCGCCCGGCTCCAGGGCTGGGGTTACCTCGATGACGTTCGCTTCGGCCACGAGCGCGCCGCCTCCCTCTTGAGCGGGGGCAAGGGGCCCGCGGCCGTCCTCCATCGCCTCCACGCGCATGGGTTGTCCGAGGAGGAGGCCCGTGGCGCGCTCGACGCCGCCCGCGCCACGGTGGAGTTCGACGCCGTCGCCGCGGCGCGCACCGCCCTGGAGAAGCGCGGACTGTCGGCTCGCCCACCCGACGGGAAGGCATGGGCCCGCGCCGCACGGTTCCTGTCGGGTCGGGGATTCTCCCAGGACGTCATCCATCAGCTCCTGGGCGAACCTTCGCTGGACCCCTCGGGGCCGGACGAATAGCGTGGTGCCGATGCGTTCCGCCGTCGCCTTCCTGACCACCGTCCTGCTGTTCACCTCCGGCTGCGCCGCCCTCTCCGGCAGCCAGGGCGGAGACCCCGACTACGCCGTCACCGCCGAGGAGAACCTCCTGCTCGGCAGCGAGGCCCTGGAGAACAAGGACTTCCTCAAGGCCCAGAAGTACTTCGAGTACGTCCGCGCCAAGTTCCCCTACCAGGAAGCCGCGCGCGAGGCGGAGCTGCGACTGGCGGACGTGGACTTCGACCGCGAGGCCTTCCCGGAAGCCCGGGACCAGTACCAGTCCTTCATCAAGCTCCACCCCACCCACCCCAAGGTGGACTACGCGGCCTTCCGCTCCGCCCTCACCCACGTGGAGGACTACCCCTCCGACTTCTTCGCCCTCCCGCCCTCGGAGGAGAAGGACCAGGCCGAGATTCGCGCGGGGCTGTCCACCATGGAGGAGTTCCTCCGCCAGTATCCGGATTCGCAGTACGCCCCGGAGGCCAAGCAGCACGCGGACGAGGCCCGCAAGCGGCTGGCCGAGCACGAGCTGTACGTGGCCCGCTTCTACACGAAGCGCGAGCGCTGGAAGGCCGTCGCCCAGCGCCTGGAGGGGCTGCTCGTCAAGTACCCGGGCACGCCCGTCGAGGAGGAGGCCCTCTTCGACCTCCACGAGGCGTACGTGAAGCTGAATGACCCGAAGCGCGCGGAGGAGACGCTGCGCCAGGTGCTGCGCCGCCTGCCCGGGACTCCCGCCGCGGAGAAGGCCCAGCGCATGCTGGGCACGTGAGGACGACGGAGGAGTGGAGCCGTCTGGGCGGCCTGGTCATCGCCGGACTGGCGGTGCTCGCCGCCTGCGCGGTGCTCGTCCCCCGGCTCCTGGGTTTCGCCGCCGGGCCCGAGGCGGAGGTCATCACCGCCCTGAAGCGCACCGAGGCCTACGGGCTTTCCCTGCCCATCCCCCACTCGGCCATTCCGCTCACCTCCCAGGAGGTCCACTTCGCCCGAATCACGGTGACGGTGGAGCCCGGGGCGAAGCGGGCGGAGGCCTTCGCCACGCTCGACTTCGAGGGAAGGCTGGGCGCCACCCAGGTGGGCACGGCCGGGGTGGAGCGGGTGCCCTTCGTCTTGAAGGACGGTGACTGGACGCCGGAGCCCTCCGCCGCGCCCCGACTGGTGGCCGTCGTCGCCGCGCTGGAGGCCCGCCGCCGCGCGCTCGAGGCGGCGGACGCGGAGGCCCTGGGCCGACTGTTGGCGCCTGGAAATCCCGGAGTGGCGGGACCCGAATGGGACGAGCTGAAGATGTTGCGAGGACGCGTCTATCGGGCGGAGGCGTGGTACATCCGCCTGGAGCGGGAAGAAGCGGTCGTCACGGAGCACTGGCGGCTGCAGGGCTCTCTCCCGTCGAGGCCGGTGGACACCCGGGGCCAACGGTCTCTGTCGCTCACGCTTCACGGTGATGAATTCTTGTTTTCGCCCGGGCTCATGTAGGCTACCTGCGTCGGAGGCAGGGCCCGAGGACGGGCCGAGTCATGGAAGAGCCCCTCAAGCAGCTACTGACCCTCGGGCGCGGCTACTTCGAGAAGAAGCAGTACGCCCAGGCCGAGCAGTACCTCGCGAAAATCGTCGAGCAGAATCCGACGTTCGCGGACGTATTCAACATGCTCGGCATCATCTACCACGACCAGGGCCAGTTCGCCCGGGCGCAGCGGGCGTTCGAGTCCGCGCTGAACCTGAATCCGGCGTACACCGAAGCGGCGCTGAACCTGGCGGTCATCTACAACGACATGGGGAAGTACGCCGAGGCGAAGGAGGTCTACCAGGCCGCCTTGTCCCGGCAGAAGACCGGCCCCGGTGAGTTGGACCCCTACGTCGAGAAGAAGATCGCCAACATGTACGGCGAGATTGGCGACGTCTACGCGTCGAGTGGCGCGTGGCAGAAGGCGATTGAGGAGTATCGTCGCGCGCTGGGCCTGTGTCCCCAGTTCGTGGACATCCGCCTCAAGCTGGGCAACGCCCTGCGAGACGCGGGTGACAACGTGGCGGCCATCGCCGAGTACGAGCAGGTCATCACGCAGAACCCAGCCTTCATCCCGGGCCGTATCCAGTACGGCGTGGCGCTGTACTCCGCTGGACGCAGGGCGGAGGCGGTGCAGGTGTGGGAGGACGTGCTGGCGCGCAGCCCCGACAACAAGAGCGCGCAGATGTATCTCAACCTGGTGAAGGACCCCGGCAAGGTGGAGCAGGCGGGTTGATGACCATGGATATCGCGAAGACCTATGCCCTGAAGTTCATCTCCGGGAAGTACCAGGGCGGAGAGTTCCCGCTGAAGGCGGAGAAGCAGATCGTCATCGGCCGCTCCAGCGAGCTGGACATGGTGCTCGTCGAGGACATGGTCTCGCGCAAGCACGCGAAGATCAGCTTCTCGGGTGGGAAGATCACCATCGAGGACCTCGGCTCCACCAACGGCACCTTCGTCAACGGCGAGAAGGTGAAGCAGGCCGGGCTCAAGGAGGGGGACCGCATCCTCATCGGGACCTCCATCCTCAAGCTCGTGCACCAGGGCGTTGACGGCGCCAACGTGGACGAGGGCATGGCCAAGCTGAAGTTGGAGGAGGCCGCCGCCGCCCAGGCCGCGCGGACCACCACCAAGGGCAGCTCCATGACGGGGAAGATTGAGGAAATCCCCCTGCCGGACCTGCTCCAGCTCTTCCACACCTCCAAGAAGAACGGCGTGCTGGTCGTCAACAGCGCCCAGGAGGGGAAGATCTACCTGCGCCAGGGTCGCGTGTACTACGCGGTCATCGGCGACAACCACAACCTGGGTCCGCAGAAGAGCTTCAACCGCATCATCACCTGGGAGCAGGGCGACTTCGAGCTGCGTCCGGCGGACAGCCAGGAGTTCATGGTGGAGCTGGACTCGTCCACGGAGGCGCTGCTGATGGACGCGCTCCGTCAGCTCGACGAGCTCAAGCGCCTCCAGCCGAGCCTGCCGCCTCCGGAAGCGATGCTCCAGCTGGTCGTCCCGCTGGCGCCGCCGCTCAAGGAGCTGACGCCGGAGCTGTTGGACGTGCTCCAGCTCGTCATCAACCAGGGGACCCTGGTGGGTGTGTTGGATCGCGCGGACGCGGACGACGTCGTCACGGCCGAAGGGCTGGTCCAGCTCCTCAAGCGCGAGTACGTGCGCATCATCTGAGTCGTACACAGGGCCCGCCCCTCATCCGGGCGGGTCCGAAAAGGGGAACACGCCGTGGCGGACGCGAAGTCGGTGAAGCGCCTGCGCCTCACCGAGCTGAGTCACTGCGCGGGTTGCGCGGCGAAGCTCAAGGCCGGGGACCTGTCGAAAATCCTGGGGGGACTGAAGTCCTCCCGTGGCCCCCAGGCCCTGGTGGGCTTCAACACGAACGACGACGCGGCCGTGTACCGCCTCGCGCCCGGCCTGGCCGTGGTGGAGACGGTGGACTTCTTCCCACCCGTGGTCGACGACCCGTTCCAGTTCGGCGCCATCGCCGCGGCGAATGCGCTGTCGGATATCTACGCGATGGGGGCGAAGCCGCTGTTCGCGCTCAATCTCGTGGGCTTCCCGGACGGCCTGCCGCTGTCGGTGCTCTCCAAGATTCTGGCGGGGGGGCAGTCCAAGGTGGAGGAGGCGGGCATCTCCATCCTCGGCGGCCACAGCATCAGAGACCCGGAGCCCAAGTACGGCCTGGCCGTCACCGGCGTGGTGCATCCGAAGAAGGTGCTCACCAACGCGGGCGCGAAGCCGGGCGACGTGCTGCTGCTCACCAAGCCGCTGGGCACGGGCATCGCCACCACGGCCATCAAACGCGGGCTCGCCTCGAAGCAGCTCCAGAAGCGCGTCATCGCGGTGATGACCACGCTCAACCGCGCCGCCGGCGAGGTCTTCGCGTCGGGCCGGTTCAAGGTGAACGCGCTCACGGACGTGACGGGCTACGGGCTGTTGGGCCACCTGTTGGAGATGATGACCGGCGCGAAGACGCGCGCGGCCATCGACCTGGAGCGCATCCCCCTCATCGCCGAGGTGCCCGCGCTGGCCGAGGCGGGGGTGGTTCCGGGGGGCACCCGGTCCAACCTGGCCCACGTCCAGAAGAAGGTCCGCTTCCCCAAGGGACTGCCGGAGGCGATTCAGTGGGTGCTCGCCGACGCGCAGACCAACGGGGGCCTTCTGGCCAGCGTGCCCGCCAGCGACGCGCTCAAGGCCCTCAAGGCCCTGGACAAGGCGGGCGTGGACGCGGCCCTCATCGGTGAAGTGCGGGCGGGCCGCCCCGCCATCGAAGTCATCGGCTGAAGCAGGGCAGGGCGGGAGTTCGCGCCCGGGGTGGGGCTCCGCTAGCATTCCACCCCGGCATGCCGCTGTCCCCCCGCCCCCTCCTGGCCCTCGTCGCCTTCCTCTGGCTCGTCCCCGTCACCGCCGGTGCCGGCGAGCGCCCCGCGCGCATCGTCATCGACCCGGGGCACGGCGGAATCAAGGAGGGCGCGAAGGGGCCGGGTGCGCTGCGCGAGAAGGAAGTGGCGCTGCAGATTGCCCACCGGCTGCGCTCGAAGCTGGAGGCCGCAGGGGGCGAGGTCTACCTGACGCGGGAACGAGACGCGCTGGTGTCGCTCACGGAGCGCGTGTCGATGACGAACGACCACGGCGCGGACCTCTTCATCTCCATCCACGCCAACTCCATGCCCACGCCCCGCATGCGCGCGCGCACCGAGGGCGTGGAGACCTACTTCCTGTCCGCGAGCGCCTCGGGCGAGGCGGCCCTGGCGGTGGCGGACCGGGAGAACGCGGAGGCGCCGATGTCCCGCGTTTCGCGCGGTGACTCGACGCTGGCGCTCATCCTCCAGGACCTGGTCCGCACGGAGGCGCACTCGGACTCCTCCCGGCTGGCCTATGCCATCCACCCCCGGCTCGTCTCACGCACGCGCGCGGCGGACCGGGGCGTACAGCAGGCGCCCTTCTTCGTGCTGTCGGGTGTGGAGTGTCCGGCCGTGCTCGTCGAGGTGGGCTACATCTCCCATCCAGAGGAGGGCGTGCGGTTGGGGCGGGACGACTACCAGGAGAAGCTGGCCGAGGCCATCAGCGAGGGCGTGCTCGCCTTCCTGCGAGAGACGCGTCGGCGGGATGCCGCCAGGCCCGCCCAGGTGGCAGGCCCCGTCTCCCACTGAGTGGACAGGCGGGCGAGGCGGACGACACGCGCGTGTCGCGGCTCTGGTAGAGAAGGGACGCTCGCTTCACTTCCCCAGGAGCCCGCCGTGCGTTCCTTCCAACGTGGTGCGCTGGACCTTCGCCCCGTCATCATCACCCCCGGAGTGTCCCGCTATGCGGAGGGCTCCGTGCAGGTGGAGTTCGGCCACACCAAGGTGCTCATCACATGCTCCACCGAGGAGCGCGTCCCCCCGCACCTCATGGGCAAGGGCACCGGCTGGGTGACGGCCGAGTACGGCATGCTCCCTCGTGCCACGCACACGCGCAACCATCGCGAGGCGGCCAAGGGAAAGCAGACGGGCCGCACCATGGAGATTCAGCGGCTCATCGGCCGCTCCCTGCGCGCCGCGGTGGACCTGTCCACGCTGGGCGTGCGCACCCTCACGCTGGACTGTGACGTGATTCAGGCGGACGGCGGCACGCGCACCGCCTCGATTACCGGGGCCTATGTGGCGCTGGTGCTCGCGCTGCGGTCGCTGCAGAAGGCGGGCACCCTCACCAAGACGCCCAAGCTGACGCCCATGGCCGCGGTCTCCGTGGGCGTGGTGAACGGCGAGGTGCGCGTGGACCTGGACTACGAGGAGGACTCGAAGGCGGACGTGGACCTGAACATCGTCGCCACGGGGGACGGGCGCATGGTGGAGGTGCAGGGCACCGCCGAGCACCAGCTCTTCGACCGCAAGACGATGGACGCGATGCTCGACGGGGGCCTGGCCGCCATCCAGCAACTCGTCGTCGCGCAGGCCAAGGCCCTCGAATGACGCCGGGCAAGTCGAAGCTCCTCTTCGCCACCACCAACAAGGGAAAGCTGCGCGAGCTGCGGGAGCTGGTGGGGGACTCGGTGGAGGTGGTGTCGCTGGCGGACCTGGCGCCCATCCCCGAGCCCGAGGAGGACGGCGACACCTTCGAGGCCAACGCCGTGAAGAAGGCGTTGGAGTACGCCCGGGCCACCGGCCTGCCCGCGCTGGCGGACGACTCCGGGCTGTGCGTGGACGCGCTGGACGGCCGGCCCGGCGTGTTGTCCGCCCGGTACGCGCCGGGAGACGACAAGGCCCGGTACCAGAAGCTGCTCGCCGAGCTGACCGGGGTGCCCGACGCGAAGCGCACGGCGTCGTTCCGCTGCGCGCTGGCGCTGGCGTGGCCGGATGGCAGGACGCACGTGGAGGAGGGGCGGTGCGAAGGCCGCATCGGCCATGCGCCGAGCGGGACGCATGGCTTCGGTTATGACCCCATCTTCATGTTTCCGGACAGTGGCCGGACGATGGCGGAGTTGACCCCGGAGGAGAAGTCCGCCGTGTCGCACCGGGGCGCGGCCTTCCGGAAGATGAAGCCGAAGCTGCTGATGCTCTCCACGGGCACTTGAGCGGGCCCGTCAGGCACGTTGTCCTTGCGCGTCCGTTCGCGATGGTTCAACAATGCCGGACTCTACTTTTCGGGGCGTAGCGCAGCCTGGTAGCGCACCTGCCTTGGGCGCAGGGGGTCGGAGGTTCGAATCCTCTCGCCCCGATTTTAAGTAGCGATGTGGAAGCAGGCGGCCCGGCCAGCTCCAATAGCTCAGCTGGATAGAGCACCGACCTTCTAAGTCGGGGGTCGCAGGTTCGAGTCCTGCTTGGGGCGCCAACCTGGCTGCCGTGACATTTGGGCCTTGTACTGGCCCGGCTTTCCACGGTAGGGAAGCCACGCTTCAAACGCCGTTGCGGAACGGCGGCCATAGCTCAACTGGTTAGAGCGCTGGACTGTGACTCCAGAGGTTGCCGGTTCGACCCCGGTTGGCCGCCCACGTTTTTCCTCTCCGTACTCTGCGCTCGTAGCTCAACTGGATAGAGCACTGGGCTTCGAACCCAGGGGTTGGGGGTTCAAGTCCCTCCGAGCGCGCTCCAGTAGCCCCGTCACTCCGATGATCCGCGCCCGAGCAACGGCGCTCCGGAGCGACTCCCGCACCACTCACCCCGTGGAGCCGCGTGGCCCGTCCTCCGCCGAGGCCCTTCCGGCGGAGGAGGACTTCACGTCGCCATCCGGGCGTGGCTCAGACGCCGTGCGAGGCGCCGTTGCCCTTGTCCGCGGTGGGCACGCGGCAGCGCAGCTCCGTCTCCGCCTCCAGCGCGAGCAGGTTCTCCCGCATCGCCTTGGCCCAGCGCGCGCGGGGCTGCTCCATCAGCTTCTCGTTCGCCAGTTCGATGCTCTCGCTCAGCTCCTCGTCGGAGAGCTCCGAAGCCGTCTTCCCCTTGTACGGGCCGAAGGCCACCACCACGGCGCTGGCCTTGGGGCTCTGGCGCGGCGCGGGCGGCTCGACGGGGTGGGGGGCTTCAGCGGCATCCACCTCCACCGCCCTCGCCGATTCCTTGGGGGGAAGCGGCGCCAGCGGCACGTCGACGTCCAGTCGCTGCGGCTTCTCCTCCCTGGCGGGCGCGGCGGGCAGGGTGGGGAAGGACGCCTTCACGGGGCCAGGACGCGCGCCCAGCACCTCGTAGGCGCCCGTGGGCTCCGCGTGGCTTGGGGCCGCCGGCTCGAAGTCGTCCGCCGGCATCTCCTCGCGGACGTACAGGCCTCCGAAGGCCTCGGGATACGCCTTGCGCAGCGCCGCCACCCGGGCGCACTTCTCAATCATCGTCGTGGGAATCTTGGCCCACAGCGGCGTCTGCTGGACGTAGCCGCTGAAGTCCAGCCACACCACGACGGGCAGCTTTCCGTCGCGCACCACGCGGGACCAGCCCCCCACCAGCGCGCCCTTGCGCTTGGCCGGGTTGAAGCGGTGCACGACCTCGCCCTTGCCCTGGTCCACGACGATGTCGTCCTCGGCGAACACCGCACTCGCCTGGATGCCCTTGAAGTCCGGGAAGCGCTCGGCCCGGGCGAGCATGCCGGCCTCGGAGGGCTGGAACTCGTACTTGTTCACCCAGTTGGGCCGCTCGCGGTTGCCGATGTTCTGCCGGCGGGCCACGCAGAAGGCCTCCTTGAGGAGGGGGTCCAACCCGCTGCGCTTGCACTGCTCGATGAAGAGGGCGAACTCGTCCTCGCTGATTCCCCTCGGGCAGATGGTGCGTCGAATCAGCTCCATCCGCTCCCGGCTCCAGCCGCCGTGGGCCAGGCCCGCTTCTTCCACCTTGGGGGACATGTTGGCTTCAGTCACTGTCGTCTCTCCTGCATGCGTCTGCGCGAAAAGGGCGGACGACCTCCGTCCGCCCGCCTGTGCCTCGGCGGTGCACCCGTGCGAATCCCGAATAAGGGGCCGTGCGTGCCTGTTCGCTCCGGTGGACTGGTCGCGAAAAGGCCCGACGTGGCCTCGTTCAACAGCGGTGCTGGGAGCGTGTTTCATCCCCGCGTGGCCCCACGGTTGCGCCAGCCCGTGGGGCGGGCGGCGCGGCGTCACCCGGACTCGGCGTCTCCGAGGGGTGATCGCTCCGCGTGGGAATGCAGGGGGGACGAAAATACTTTTTGACAGCGCGGGCGGCCTTCTGTAGTTACCGCCGCCACTTGGACGTCACGCAGCCGACGGGCCAAGCGCAGTGCCGGGAGCGTAGCTCAATTGGCAGAGCAATGGACTCTTAATCCATAGGTTGTGGGTTCGATTCCCTCCGCTCTCATGACGGGGTCTCTCCAGAAATGGAGAGGCCCCGTTTGTTTTTCCGCACTGCGCCGCCGCCTGCTGACGTCCAGCGGACGTTTCGCGGTATGTACGGAACACGGCACGCGGCGCATCCGGGCGGGTGGCGAAACTGGTAGACGCGCCAGACTTAGGATCTGGTACCGCAAGGTGTGAGGGTTCGAGTCCCTCCTCGCCCATTTCGCGTTGACCCGTTCGTGCCTATCCCCTAAACGCGCACGTCCCACTTATCCGGCGCCGCTCGGGACGATTGTCCGAGGCGGCGGCGAGCGAGGCCCGTATGAAGGTCCAGGTCGAAGAGCTCTCTCCCGTTGAGAAGAAGCTCTCCATCGAGGTCGAGTCCGCCCGCGTGGCGGAAGAGCTGAACCGCGCTTATTCCGCGTTGAGCAAGCAGGTGAAGCTGCCGGGCTTCCGCCAGGGCAAGGTCCCCCGCCGCATCCTGGAGCAGCGCTTCAAGGATCAAATCGAGGACGAGGTCATCCAGCGCGTGGTGCAGAGCGCCTACCTGGATGCCGTGCGCGAGCACAACGTCGAGGTCGTCGCCAGCCCGCAGGTGACGAACCAGGGCCTGAAGGCCGACGCTCCGTTCAGCTTCGAGGCCCGGGTGGAGGTCAAGCCCAAGGTCGAGGCGAAGGAGTACGCGGAGCTGCCCCTGACGAAGACGGAAGTGTCCGTCACCGACGAGCAGGTCAACGAGCAGCTGGACCGCATGCGCCAGTCGCTGAGCCGGCTGGAGCCCGTGGCGGACCGCGACTCGGCGGCCTCCGGCGACTACGCCACCGTGGACTACGACGCCACCGTGGACGGCCAGCCGTTCACCGGCAGCAAGGCCGAGGGCATCACCGTCCAGGTGCAGCCCGGTGAGCTGGTCGAGTCCAAGATCGCCGCCCTGGAGGGCGTCAAGGTGGGCGAGTCCAAGGACATCGACTACGCCTTCCCCGCGGACTACCGGGTGGAGGAAGTGAAGGGGAAGACGGGCCGCTTCCACGTCACCCTCAAGGAGCTGAAGAAGGAGATCAGCCCCGAGCTGAACGACGACTTCGCCAAGGAGACGGGAATCGCGCAGACGATGGAGGAGCTGCGCGGCAAGCTGCGCACCGACATGGAGAAGGCGCGCCGTTCGCAAGCGGACAACGACGAGCGCGAGGCCCTGGTGAAGGTGCTCGTGGAGCGCAACCCGTTCGAGGTTCCTCGCGCCATGGTGGAGCGCGCCATGGACTCCATGCTGCGGGGCGCCCTGCAGCAGCTGCAGCGCTCGGGCGTGGACCCCAGCCGCCTGAACCTGGACTTCAACCGGCTGCGCGAGGAGATGCGCGAGAAGGCCCTCCAGGAAGTGAAGGGCACGCTGCTGCTGGAGTCCATCGCCCTCAAGGAGGGCGTGCAGGCGTCCGACACCGACGTGGACGCGCGCATCGAACAGCTCGCCGTGGAGGCGGGCCAGCCCGTGGCCGCCGTGAAGAAGTACTTCAAGGGTCCGGACGAGCGCCTCGGGTTGTCTCTGCGACTGCGCGAGGAAAAGACGATTGAATTCCTGAAGGGCCGGGCGAAGTATTCCTGAGGTTCTTTTCCGAGCCGTCTCCTAAGAGCTTCAGAGCCCGCTACTCGAGGTCGACATGCCCTTCATGCCCGTTCCCTACGTCATCGAGCAGACGCACCGCGGTGAGCGCTCGTACGACATCTACAGCCGGCTCCTGAAGGACCGCATCATCATGCTGGGCACCGAAATCGACGATGACGTGGCCAACGTCATCGTCGCCCAGCTGTTGTTCCTCGAGTCCGAAGACCCGGACAAGGACATCAACATCTACATCAACTCGCCGGGCGGCTCCGTGACGGCGGGCATGGCCATCTACGACACGATGCAGTACGTCAAGCCGCCGGTGTCCACCATCTGCGTGGGCCAGGCGGCGTCGATGGGGGCCGTGCTCCTGCTCGCCGGGACGAAGGGCAAGCGCTACACGCTGCCCTCCAGCCGCATCATGATCCACCAGCCCCTGGGCGGGGTGCGGGGCCAGGCCACGGATATCGAAATCCAGGCCCGGGAAATCCTCCGGATGAAGGCGAAGCTCAACGACATCATCGTCAAGCACACCGGGCAGACCATCGAGCGAGTCGAGAAGGACACGGATCGCGACTACTTCATGGGCGCCACGGAGGCGAAAGCCTACGGAATCGTGGATGAAATCCAGAACCCGAGGAAGGTCGTCGGGCTGGGCAAGGACGAGAAGAAGTAGCGGTTCGCCGGGGCTTGACGCCTCGGCCGGTGGCCGGAGCCGCGGGAATTCGTCCCCGCGTCTCCGGCTTTCTGCTTTCTGCGCCGACCCACTCTCCCTGTTAAGTACCGGGAAGGCGCGTGGACGTCCCTGATGGGGGCTGACTAGATTGCTTTGAGGCCGGGTTGGGTGGCGCGAGGCAGGGTGGCGGCTTTACAGGCGCAGCGAGGGATTTCATGGCGGGCAAGAACGTGGAGAAGCGAGACAACCAGACCCTCTGCTGCTCTTTCTGCGGCAAGTCGCAGAAGGAAGTGAAGAAGCTCATCGCGGGGCCAACGGTCTACATCTGCGACGAGTGCATCGGGCTGTGCAACGACATCATCGCGGAGGAGATCGACCGCGAGGAGACCAAGGACACCAAGCTGCGCATCCCCCGGCCCTCTGAAATCAAGGCCGTGCTGGACGAGTACGTCATCGGCCAGGAGCGGGCGAAGAAGACGCTGTCGGTGGCCGTTCACAACCACTACAAGCGCATCGAGTCCAAGGTCGCGCTCGAGGACGTGGAGCTCCAGAAGAGCAACATCCTCCTCTTGGGCCCCACGGGCAGCGGCAAGACGCTGCTGGCGCAGACGCTGGCGCGCATCCTCAACGTCCCCTTCACGATTGCCGACGCCACCTGCCTCACCGAGGCCGGCTACGTGGGCGAGGACGTCGAGAACATCATCGTCAACCTGCTCCAGGCGGCCGACCACGACATCGAGCGGGCGCAGCGCGGCATCGTCTACATCGACGAAATCGACAAGATTGCCCGCAAGTCGGAGAACCCCTCCATCACCCGCGACGTCAGCGGCGAGGGCGTGCAGCAGGCGCTGCTGAAGATCATCGAAGGTACGGTGGCCAACGTTCCGCCCAAGGGTGGCCGCAAGCACCCCCAGCAGGAGTTCCTGCAGGTGGACACCACCAACATCCTCTTCATCTGCGGTGGCGCCTTCGGCGGGTTGGACCAGGTGATTGAGCGGCGCCTCGGTGGTCGCAGCCTGGGCTTCGG
Source organism: Myxococcus eversor (assembly GCF_010894455.1). Lineage (GTDB taxonomy): Bacteria > Myxococcota > Myxococcia > Myxococcales > Myxococcaceae > Myxococcus > Myxococcus eversor. The sequence continues at coordinate 353,779 of NZ_JAAIXY010000010.1, forward strand.
CGCGGACATCCAGTCGAAGAAGCAGCGCAACCTCACGGAGCTGCTCAAGCACGTGGAGCCGGAGGACCTGCTCAAGTTCGGCATGATTCCGGAGTTCATCGGCCGTCTGCCCATCATCACCGCGCTGGAGGAACTGGATGAGCCCGCGCTCATCAACATCCTCAACCAGCCGAAGAACGCGCTCACCAAGCAGTACAAGAAGCTCTTCGAGCTGGACGGCGTGGCGCTGAAGTTCACCGACGGCGCGCTCAAGGCCATCGCCAGCGAGGCCATCCGCCGTAAGGCCGGCGCCCGTGGCCTGCGCTCCATCCTGGAGTCGGCCATGCTGGACGTGATGTACGAAATCCCGTCCCGCAAGACGGTGCGCGAGGTGCTCATCTCCGAGGAGGTCATCCTCAAGAAGAGCGAGCCCGTCATCCTCCACTCCGCGGCGGAGAAAGAGCCCGCGGAGCCGAAGAAGGAATCCGCCTAGCGCGGCAAGACGGGGCCGCCTCTTCCAGGGGCGGTCCCTCGAGATGTGACGGGGCGCGTCAAGGGCCAGGAAGCAGGCCCGACGCGCCCCACGCATTCTGTCGGGAGGGCCGGCCTGCCAGGCGGCCCACGGTTTTTGTGGGACGGGCCTGGGGCTTTCTGTATGTGCTGGCTCCATGACACGGCTGCCCTTGCCCGCCTTGTTGTTGATGCTCTCTGCCTGCGCTGGCTCGAAGCCGGCGGAACGGGAGGCGGCCCCGGTGGGGACGCGAGCCCAGGAGGAACACTCGCGCATGGCATACCCGGCGACACGGGTGGACGCGGTGGTGGACACGGTGCACGGCGTGACGGTGCCGGACGCCTACCGCTGGCTGGAAGACGAGAAGGCTCCCGACGTCCAGGCGTGGATGAAGGCGCAGGACGCCGTCGCGCGCGAGGCCCTGGCGAAGATGCCTGGCCGGGACGCGCTGGTGAAGCGCTTCCGCGAGCTGTTCTACGTGGACTCCATCTCCATCCCCGCCCGGCGCGCGGGCCGCTACTTCTACATCCGCACCCACAAGGACAAGGAGAAGGCGGTCCTCTACTGGCGTGACGGCGAGAAGGGCGCGGAGAAAGTCCTCCTGGACCCCAACGGCTGGAGCCAGGATGGCTCCGTGTCACTGGGTACGTGGGCTCCCTCATGGGACGGCAAGAAGCTCGTCTTCGCGCAGAAGCCCAACGCGGCGGACGAGGCCGTGCTGCACGTGGTGGACGTGGACTCGGGCCAGTGGTCGAAGGTGGACGTCATCGAGGGCGCCAAGTACGCGCAGCCCCGTTGGACGCCGGACGGCAAGGGCTTCTATTACGAGTGGCTGCCCTCGGACGCCTCCATCCCCGTGGACGCGCGGCCGGGCTACACCACGCTGCGCTTCCACTCGCTGGGCGAGGACCCGAAGAAGGACGCGCTGGTGCACCCGCACACGGGTGACCCGACCACCTTCCTCCAGGGTGACTTGAGCCGCGATGGCCAGTTCCTCTTCGTCTACATCCTCCGGGGCTGGAACGAGAACGACGTCTACTGGAAGCGGCCCGGTGAGAAGGACTTCCGCCTGCTCGTGAAGGGGCAGGGCGCCCGCTACAACGTGGTGGCCTGGAAGGGCCGCTTCTACGTCAACACCGACGAGGGCGCCCCGCGCCAGCGCGTGTTCGAGGTGGACCCGGCCAGGTCCGAGCGCTCGGCGTGGAAGGAAATCGTCCCCGAGGACCCGGTGGCCTCGCTCCAGAACATGAACATCGTCGGGGAGCACCTGGCGCTGGAGTACATGAAGGACGCCACCACCGTCATCCGCGTGGCGACGCTGCGGGGCAAGCCCGTGCGCGAGGTGGAACTGCCGGGGGTGGGCGCGGCCTCCAACCTGTCCGGCCTGGAGGACGAGGACGAGGCGTACTTCGTCTTCACGTCCTTCACCACGCCCCGGCGCGTCTACAAGACGTCCGTCCAGAGCGGGAAGTCCCAGCTGTGGGCCCAGGTGGAGCTGCCCATGGACCCGGCGGCCTACACCGTGGACCAGGTCTTCTACCCCTCCAAGGACGGCACCCGCGTGCCCATGTTCCTGGTGTACCGGAAGGGCCTGAAGCGGGACGGGAACGCCCCCACGCTGCTGTACGGGTATGGCGGCTTCAACGTGAACATGGAGGCCAACTTCCGAGCCAGCATCCTGCCCTGGCTGGACGCGGGAGGGGTGTATGCGGTGGCCAACCTGCGCGGAGGCGGCGAGTACGGCACGGCCTGGCACGAGGCGGGCCGCCAGGCGAACAAGCAGAACGTCTTCGACGACTTCCACGCCGCCGCCGAGTACCTCATCCGCGAGCAGTACACCCAGCCCCGGAAGCTGGCCATCCAGGGAGGCAGCAACGGCGGCCTGCTGGTGGGGGCGGCCATGACTCAGCGCCCGGAGCTGTACGGCGCGGTGGTGTGCCAGGTGCCCCTGCTGGACATGGTGCGCTACCACCTCTTCGGAAGCGGGCGGACGTGGATTCCGGAGTACGGGACGGCGGAGAAGGCCGAGGACTTCCGGACGCTGCACGCCTACTCGCCCTACCACCATGTCCGGCCGGACGTGCGCTACCCCGCGCTGTTGATGATGTCCGCGGACCACGACGACCGGGTGGACCCCATGCACGCTCGCAAGTTCGTGGCGGCGGTGCAGAACGCACCTGGCGGCCTGTCACCCGCCCTGCTGCGCATCGAAATGAACGCGGGACATGGTGGCGCGGACCAGGTGGCCAAGAGCATTGAATCCAGCGCGGACCAGTACGCGTTCTTGTTCCAGGCGTTGGAGGTGGGAGGGCTCCAGGGTGGGCAGGCAGCGCAGGGCCGCTGACACCCCAGGCGGACATCCGAGTCGGCTCCGGGTGTTCCCTTGAAGGCAGCAAGTGGTTCCCCAATGTTGAGGCGGGGAACGGCGTCTGAATTCGACGTGTTATAGACATGCTTCACCCCGGGTCAGCGCTCGTCGGGCGAGCAACCGGGCAACTCTTCAGGGGCCTACCCTCCCGGTAGGCCAGCAGGTGGCGGATACATGTTCTTCGGACGTGACGACAAGAAGGAAGCCCAGAAGCGGGGACTCACTGTCCCGCTCTTGCCCCTTCGGGACATCATCGTGTTCCCGCACATGGTGGTTCCGCTGTTCGTCGGCCGGGAGAAGTCCATCGCGGCGTTGAAGGACGCGATGGCTCACAAGGGGCCGGACGACAAGGCCGTCATCCTGCTGGCCGCCCAGAAGAAGGCCAAGACGAATGACCCCTCTCCCGACGACATCTTCCACTTCGGCACCATGGGCCACGTCATCCAGCTGCTTCCCCTGCCTGACGGCACGGTGAAGGTGCTGGTGGAGGGCGTGCGCCGGGCCAAGGTGAAGAAGTTCCACCCCAACGACGCCTTCTTCATGGTGGAGGTGGAGGAGGTCGAAGAGCAGACGGAGAAGAGCGTGGAGCTGGAGGCGCTGGTTCGCAGCGTCCACTCCGTGTTCGAGGCCTTCGTCAAACTCAACAAGCGCATCCCGCCAGAGATGCTGATGCAGGTCGCCAGCATCGACGACCCGGCGCGGCTCGCTGACACCATCGTCGCCCACCTGTCGTTGAAGCTGAACGACAAGCAGGCGCTGCTCGAGACGGAGTCCCCGGCCAAGCGGCTGGAGAAGCTGTACGAGCTGATGCAGGGGGAGATCGAGATTCTCCAGGTGGAGAAGAAGATCCGCACCCGCGTCAAGAAGCAGATGGAGAAGACCCAGAAGGAGTACTACCTGAATGAGCAGATGCAGGCCATTCAGAAGGAGCTGGGTGAGCGCGACGAGTTCAAGAACGAGATTCAGGAGATTGAAGAGAAGCTGAAGAACAAGCGGATGAGCAAGGAGGCCACGCTCAAGGTCAAGAAGGAGCTGAAGAAGCTCCGGATGATGAGCCCGATGAGCGCCGAGGCCACCGTCGTCCGCAACTACATCGACTGGATCATCAGCCTCCCCTGGTACGACGAGACGCAGGACCGGCTCGACGTGACGGAAGCGGAGACGGTGCTCAACGAGGACCACTACGGCTTGAAGAAGCCGAAGGAGCGCATCCTCGAGTACCTGGCCGTGCAGCAGCTGGTGAAGAAGCTCAAGGGCCCCGTGCTGTGCTTCGTGGGTCCTCCGGGCGTGGGCAAGACGTCGCTGGCGCGCTCGATTGCACGGGCCACGGGCCGCAAGTTCGTGCGCCTGTCGCTGGGCGGCGTGCGTGACGAGGCCGAGATTCGCGGCCACCGTCGCACGTACATCGGCGCGATGCCGGGCAAGCTCATCCAGTCGCTGAAGAAGGCGGGCAGCAACAACCCCGTCTTCCTGCTCGACGAAATCGACAAGATGTCCACGGACTTCCGAGGCGACCCGAGCGCGGCGCTGCTGGAGGTGCTGGACCCCGAGCAGAACCACAACTTCAACGACCACTACCTGGACCTCGACTACGACTTGTCGAAGGTGATGTTCATCTGCACCGCGAACACGATGCACAACATCCCCGGTCCGCTGCAGGACCGCATGGAGGTGATTCGCATCGCGGGGTACACCGAGCCGGAGAAGCTCTCCATCGCCCGGCGCTACCTCATCCCGAAGGAGCAGGAGGCCAACGGGCTGGCGGACATCAAGGTGGACTTCAGCCGCGAGGCGCTGAGGACCATCATCCACCGCTACACGCGTGAGTCCGGCGTGCGCTCGCTGGAGCGTGAGATTGGCGGCGTGTACCGGAAGATCGCCCGCGACGTGCTGAAGAACGGCAAGCGGGACATCGAGGTGGACCGCAAGACGGCGATGAAGTTCCTGGGCACCCCTCGGTACCGCTACGGCGTGGCGGAGCGGGAGGACCAGGTGGGCATCGTGACTGGCCTGGCGTGGACGGAGCTGGGCGGTGAGATTCTCACCACCGAGGCCACCGTGATGCCGGGCAAGGGCAAGCTCATCATCACCGGCAAGCTGGGCGAGGTGATGCAGGAGTCCGCCCAGGCGGCCATGTCGTACGTGCGCAGCCGCGCCGAGCGCTTCGGCATCGACCGCAAGGTGTTCGAGAACTACGACATCCACGTCCACCTGCCGGAAGGCGCCATTCCGAAGGACGGTCCTTCGGCGGGTGTCACCATCTGCACGGCGCTGGTGAGCGCGCTCACGCGGGTCCTCATCCGTCGCGACGTCGCGATGACGGGTGAAATCACCCTGCGCGGGCGGGTGCTCCCCATCGGCGGCCTGAAGGAGAAGACGCTGGCCGCGCACCGGGCGGGTATCAAGACGGTCCTGATTCCGAAGGCGAACAAGAAGGACCTGAAGGACATCCCGCTGAAGATTCGCAAGCAGCTGCGCATCGTCCCGGTGGAGTTCGTGGACGACGTGCTGCGCGAGGCGCTGGTGTTGGAGAAGCCGGAGGAGTTCGGCCGCAAGCCGTTCTCCGACAGCCTGAAGGCCGCACCGCCGGACCTTCCGTCCACGCCGGCCCCCGCTCCGGCCTAGCGCCGGGGTGACAGCGGAGGAGCTTCCTCCGTGAGGTACCGAAGCCAGGATGCCGGCCGACCAGGAGTCGCCGGTCTCCTGGCTTCTCCTTTTCGGGGGAGCGGCGCTTCGGGGTACAACGTGCTCCGGTGGCTCCTCGCGCGCGACTCGCCTGGTGGTGTCTCTTGCTGGCCTGGGTGACCGGGGCATGCGGGCCGTGCGGCTTCCAGCCCGACGCGGGCGTCAAGGTGGTGGTGCCCGCGATGCCCACCACGCTCGACTGGAGTCACTCGGACCCCGAGAGCTGGGCCAACTATCCGGTGATGCTGGCCACGCAGCGGGGGCTCACGGTTCTCGGCGCGGACCACTCGGTGCAACCTGGGTTGGCGGAGCGCTGGGAGCGGGCTCGCGACGAGAAGGGCCGCGAGGTCTACGTCTTCCACCTGCGGCGGGATGTGCACTGGTCGGACGGCTCGTTGCTCACCGCTCGCGACTTCGTCGTGGGGTGGAGGCGTGCGCTGCGAGGGCGTGAGCGCGGGGAGATGGCGGACCTGGATGGCGCGTCGGAGGTGCTGGCGCTCCAGGAGCGCATGGCTCTGGAGGCGGAGGTCCGCGCGGCGATGGAGCGCGTGGGCGTGGAGGCCGTGGATGCGCACACCCTGCGAGTGACGCTGGTGCATCCGCGCAGCTACTTCCTGGCCCGCGTGGCCAACGTCTACATCTTCTATCCGGCGCCCGCCGCGGACCTGGAGGGCAGGGCGGACGAGGAGGTCCGCGACTACTTCGACCGGCCTCGGGATGGGCGTCCGCTGGCACTGGGGCCGTACCGCGTGGAGAGCTGGGACCGCGCGGGCGAGCGGGTGCGGCTGGTGTACAACCCGCGCTCCGCGTTTCCTCCGCCGATGGTGCCCGGTGAGGCGCCCGTGCCCGTCATCACGTTGATGAAGTCGGAGATTGGCCCGGCGCTGTATGAGCGGGGCCGCGTGGACTTCGTGTTCGTGGACAGCGCGGCGGCGCTGCGTGTGAAGCGGCCCGGGGATTTGCAGCGCGAGCCGTTGCTGTCGACGTACTACCTGGCCTTCAACACAGAGCGCGCTCCGCTGGACAGGCCCGAGGTTCGTCGCGCGTTGTCGCGGGCGCTGGACCGCGAGGCGCTGGTGGCGGGGTTGCTGCCGGCGGCGCGTCCGTCGCATGTGCTGTTGCCTCCGGAGCTTCCGGGGGCGGCTTCGACGGAGGAGGCGGCGCGCCTGCCGCACTACGAGCCAGAGCGCGCGAAGCAGGAGCTGGCCGGAGTGGCTGGGTTGGAGCGGCCGTTGCGGCTCGTGTATCGCTCGGGCGACAACTTCGTGCCGGAGGTCGCCATCGCGGAGCGCGTGGCGGCGCAGTTGGCTCGCGTGGGTGTGCAGGTGGTGTTGGAGGCGCGGTCGGACTTCACGGCGGAGGTGGCGCGGCGCACGGCGCAGGGGCCTCGCGCGTATGACCTGTATCTGCGCCGGTTGGGCGGGGACTACGCGCACCCGAATACGTTCTTCACGCTCTTCGAGCGCGAGGGCAACCATCAGACGGGCTGGGAGACGCAGGCGGGTGGTGAGCCGATGGGCCGCTTCGAGCGATTGCTGGAGGCGGCGGATGGAGAGGCGGATGAGGCTCGCGCTCATGCGCTGTACACCCAGGCGCAGGAGGTGCTGGTGGGGGAGCAGGCGGTGATTGCGCCCATCTATCACCCGGACCGCTACTACCGTGCTCGGGCCACGCTGCAGGGCCTGGACGTGGACCCGTTCAACTTCCTGGCGCTGCGCACGCTGCGGCAATCCACTCCGGAACCGAAGCAGGCCGAGGTGGTGCCATGACGACGCATGTGGCGCTGTCCGCGACGTTGCCGCGCCTGATGGATTCGCAGCGCTTCGAGATGACGCCATGAGGCTCGGGCTCTTGTCGCATGTGGCGCTGGCCACGTCGTTGCTGCTCCCGGTCGAGGCGCGGCGCGCCGAGGTGTGGCCATGAGGTCGGTGCTCCAGAAGCTGGCGCGACAGCTCGTGCTGGTGCCGCTCGTGGCGGTGGCCTCGTACTTCCTCATGGCGATGTTGCCGCTCACCACCGAGAGCGAAGCGAAGCGGCAGGTGTCACCGGAGCTGGCGGCTTCGTATCGACGGGACCTGGGTATCGGCGAGCCGCTGGGCTTCCTTCGGCCTTGGCAGAAGCTCTGGCGCGGCGAGCGGCTGGGCACGAGCGCGCAAGGTGTCACCGGCGACGAACTGGCGCGCAAGCTGTCCGGCAGCGTCGGCGTGGGACTGCTCGCACTGCCCCTGGCGCTGACCTGGGCGCTCGGCTTCGCGATGGTGCGCACGCGCTGGCGTCGGGGCCGATGGGCCGCGCTCGGCGATGTCGTGCCCGCGCTGGCTTTCGGCACCCCTGTCTTCATCCCCGCGCTCCTGCTGGCTCCCTCCGTGGTGGAGCGGGGCAACATGCTGCCGGAGCTTTGCGCCGCGCTCGTCACATCCATCTGGCCGGGCATCTTCCTGGGCACCCTGGTGGGGGACGCGCTGGAGACGGAGCTGTCTCGCGACTACGTGCGCACCGCGCTGGGCAAGGGACTCGCTCCCGGCACCGTGCTGCGTCGTCACGTGTTGCCCAATGTCCTGCCCGCGTTGCTGGACGCGATAGGGCCCGTGGCGACGGCCCTGCTCGCCGGTTCGTTCGCGGCCGAGCGCGTGCTGGGCCTCCCGTACTTCGGTCAGCTCTATGTGCTGGCCGTCCTCAACAAGCAGGTGGCCGTCGTCGTGGTGGCCACCACCACCTTTGCTTCGCTGCTCGTCGTCGTCAGCCTCGCCGTCGAGTTGACCCGGTACGCGGTGGACCCTCGCTCGCGGGAGGCTCGCGCGTGAGGCTTGTTCCTGCAATCACGTGCTCCGGAGCGGAGTCGTGTGACTCGCTGACTCAGCGCGCGTGTCGCCCTTGCTCCGTGCGCCAGAAGTCGGATGCCGCGCTGGTCCGATACAGGGGGCTCGCATGAACCGCGTCCCCGCGCGCGCCTGCTTCGGACTCCTCCTGCTCGTGGGCCTCGGGGTGCTGAGCCTCGTGGCCGGACGCCTGTTCCCCGAGGTGCTCGCCAGCACCTGTCCCCTGGGCGAGGACCCGATGCGGCCGGACCGCACCGTGTGCGAGCTGGCCTTCGGTGGACTCTGGGTGTCCCTCGCCGTGGGCCTGTGCGCGGGCGGACTCTCCACGCTCATCGGCCTCATCGTCGCGGCCGTGGCACGACTCGTTGGCGGCGCCTGGGAGCAGGCCCTGCTGCGCGGCGTGGACGCCGTCTTCGCCCTGCCCGATGTGCTCGTGGTGATGGTGCTCCAACTCGCGGGCCAGTCCCTCGCGGACGCGGGACACAGCGGTGGCCTGGGCCCCTTCGGATTGATGGTGGCCTCTCTCGCGCTCGTCGGCTGGGCGGGCCCCGCTCGCATGTTCCGCAACCGGCTCGCCACGCTGGAGGGACAGGAGTTCGTCGCCGCGGCCCGCGCGCTCGGCGGTGGCGGAGTCCACGTGCTGCGCGTCCACCTGTGGCCCGCGCTGCGGCCCTTCGCGCTCGCCGTGTTCCTCAGCCGCCTGCCCACCGCCATCCTCACCGAGTCCACCGTGAGCTTCTTCGGCATCGCCCGCATGGAGCCCATGTCCCTGGGGCGATATCTGGGCACCAGCTACGCGGCCCTCATCTACGAGGGCGGCGCTCGCGTCGTGCTGCCCGCGTGGGCGCTGCTCGTCCTCCTGGTGCTCGGCGCTTCGCTCGCTTCCCAGGCACTCTCGGCGAGCCCTCGCAAGGCCTCCTGAGGAACATCCTGGGCACCCGTGGGTGCGAGGAATTCCCACCGTGGAAATGTGGGTTCCCATCACACGGAAACCTTTTGCCCAACCGGTGCCCTCATGTCCCTGCCCACCACTGAAGAGACCCTCCCCGTGCTCGGCCACGACGCGAAGGAGCGCACGGAACGCAGTGACGACTTGAAGGTGGAGACCGTGCGCAGCTCGGTCCTCGTCGTGGAGGATGATCCTTCCCACCGCGAAATCCTCGTCGAGATGCTGGCGGGTTGGGGTTACGAGCCCCTGCCCGTGGGCAGCGCCGAGGAAGCGGAGTTCGCCGTGCGCAACAAGCGCATGGACGCCGCCATCGTCGATGTGTTCCTCCCCGGTCGCAGCGGCGCCACGCTGATGTCCCGACTGCGCGAGCGCTTCCCCCAGGCGGTCCTCATCGGCGTGAGCGCGATGAGCGACGCGGCCATGGCGCGCAAGTGCAAGGGCCTGGGCGCGGACCTCTTCATCGGCAAGCCGCTCAACCCGGAGCGACTGTCCGAGGCGCTTCAGTCCAAGCACACCAGCTGGCACTGAGGCCAGGCGGCGGCGCGCTCGGAGCGGGCCCCGAGAGGGGCGGTTCCGGTTGCGCCGCTCGCTCGAACGGTTGATGCTCGGCTCGTGAAGAACCTCGCTCCCGGCTTTCTGCTGGCCATGCCTCAGCTCGGGGACCCCAACTTCTATCGCTCGGTCATCCTGATGATTGAGCATGGGGAGTCCGGCTCCATGGGGCTCGTCGTCAACCGGGGTGCACCGCTGTCGCTGGGCGAGCTGGCGCGCGGGCAGAACCTGGACATCCACACCGAGCGCACCGCCCAGTCCGTCTTCATCGGCGGCCCCGTGGAGCCGCAGCGAGGCTTCGTGCTGCACGACGACGGCGGCGTGCTGGAGAAGCACTCGGTGCTGCCCGGGCTGTTCCTCAGCGTGACGTTGGACGCGCTGGGCCCGCTGCTGGAGCGCGCCGCGCCCCGCCTGCGCTTCTGCCTGGGCTATGCGGGCTGGGGCCCCCGGCAGTTGGAGAGCGAAATCGCCGCCGGCTCATGGCTCTTCACCGAGGCCAGCGCGGACGCCGTGCTGGAACTCGAGCCAGGCAAGTTGTGGGAGACGACATTGCGTGGCATGGGCGTGGACCCAGCCATGCTGGTGATGGGAAGGGGAATGAACTGATGCTCGACGCAGACTTCGTCCGCAGCCGCATCCTGGAGGCCCTGCCGGGCTCCGAGGTGGAGGTCCAGGACACCACGGGGACGGGGGACCACTTCGAGGCCCGCGTCGTCAGCCCCGACTTCGCCGGCAAGGCGATGGTGCAGCAACACCAGCTCGTGTATGCGCCGCTCCAGCAATGGCTGAAGTCGGGCGAACTGCATGCCCTGGCTCTTAAAACCTACTCGCCCGAGCAGTGGAAGAAGCTCGGGAACCGCTAAGGAGACTTCCATGACCCCCGAGCTCAAGGCCCGGTTCGACCAGCTCACCCAGGCGCACCCCATCGTCCTCTTCATGAAGGGCAACGCCCTGTTCCCCCAGTGCGGCTTCTCCGCGCGGGCGCTCCAGATTCTCCAGCCCCACGGTCAGGTCTTCACGGTGGACGTTCTGGCCGACCCCGAGATTCGCCAGGGCATCAAGGACTACACGAACTGGCCCACCATTCCGCAGATCTTCATCCGCGGGCAGTTCGTTGGCGGGGTGGACATCCTGGCGGAGATTGAGGAACGCGGCGAGCTGACCGACCTGCTCGCCGGCAAGCCCCCAGCCTGACCTGGGGGAGCGGGCTCGGGGGGGAGGGGAGATTTGCTCCCCGCCCGAGGCTAGGATGGGCGGCCGCTACCGCGAGGAAACACCGTGGTCACCGCCACTCCGCCCAACAGCTCCCAGAAGACCGAAGAGACCGTCGACCCGTCGGGTGCACCGCCGGCGGTCTCCGATATCGCCCCCACCAACGCCGCAGTCGTGTTGACGGATGCCCCACCAGGTATCTCCCCCGCGACGGTGGACCCCGATGACCTGGTGGCCACGGCGAAGACGCCGACGCTGATGGAGAAGGTGCAGGCGTTCCGCGCCCGGCACGAGAAGTGGGAGATGGCCGCCTTCTTCTTCGGTGGCTTCCTCTACGACATCATCTCGCTCAGTCGCATCGACGACACGCTGACGATGGTGCAGAGCTTCGCGTACCTGCTCATCCTCGCGTCCCTGCTCCTCTTGGAGCAGCGCTATCCGGAGGGCACGCCGCCTCCCGTGGCGCTGACGAAGGTGTGGCGCTGGCGTGAGGACGCCATCCACTTCTTCTTCGGAAGCCTGCTCAGCGTGTTCATGCTGCTCTTGTTCAAGAGCACGTCGGGCTTCATGCCGTACATCTTCATCGTGGGCCTCTTCGGCCTGCTGGTGGCGAACGAGCTGCCGCGCTTCCGGCAGTTGGGCCCCATCGTCCGCGTGGCGCTGCTCAGCCTCTGCGTGACGATGTACTTCGCGTTCCTCCTGCCCGTGCTCATCGGCCGGATGGGCTTCTGGGTGTTCCTGCTGGCCGTGTCCCTGGGCTGCGCGAGCGTCTTCGGGCTGATGCGACTGATGGAGCGGCTGCGCCCGGATGTCGAGTACGTGGTGCGCAAGGTGGCCTTGCCGGGCTTCGGCGTGCAGGCGGCGCTGCTCGTCTGCTACCTGGTGGGCGTCATCCCGCCGATTCCGCTGGCCGTGCAGTACTCGGGCATCTTCCACGACGTGAAGCGCGTCGGCCCGGGCCTGTACCAGCTCACCTCGGTGGAAGACTCCATCTGGTACAAGCCGTGGACGTGGTTCGGTCCGGACTTCGTGATTCGGCCCGGCGACAAGCCGTACTACTTCTTCCGCATCTTCGCGCCGAAGAACTTCGCGCCCTACAAGGTCCGCGTGCGCTGGTACTACGACCACCCGGAGAAGGGTTGGACGACCAGCGGCAACGGCTTCATCGCCAACGTCAGCAGCAACGGGACGGACGGCGGTTATCGCTACTACGCCACGACGTCCAACCTGAAGCCGGGCCACTGGCGCGTGGTGCTGGAGACGGAGTCGGGGCACGAAATCAACCGCCTGTCCTTCACCGCCGGCGCGGACACTCGCACCGAGCCGCGCGACCTCAAGATGGAGTACTCCACCCTGAAGGAGATCATCCCCCTCTCCGCCGAGGAGTGGGAGAAGGAGAAGGCGCGCAAGCCCACCGGGAAGGTCCCCGGCGAGACGGCGCCGCCCGCGCCGGTGCCCCAGGTTCCGATGGAGGAAGCTCCGATGGAGGCCGCACCCGCGTCCTCGCCCTAGTCGTCTCGGGCGGGCCCGTCCCTTCACCATGGCCCTGTGAGATACTGAGCCCATGCTTCCTCGTCGAAAGTCTTCGCAGGCGCGCTCCTGGCTGTTGCCGGGAACGCAACTCGATTACGAGATTGCGCGGACCGTCGACATGACGTTCGAGGACGGCGAGGACTTCGTGCCGGTGGTGGGCGGGCTGGCCATCTGGCACCTGGACCGGTGGCTCTCCGGTTCGCGCGCGACGATGTACTCGCTCTATGAGGCGCTGGGCGGGATGACTCCCATGGGGCTGTCCACGCTGGAGCGAACGCACTTCGAGCAGCGGCTCACGCAGCGCGTGGAGCGGGCCCTGCTCGATGGTGAGCTGAAGGTGCGCGAGGTTCCACGGGTGCGCCAGGCGCCGCCCTCCTTCATCGAGCCGGTGCTCATTGAACGCGAGGCTCCCCCGGTGGAGCGTCCCGCGCCTCCGCCTCCCGCGCCCGAGCAGGACATCGCCGCGCAGGTGCACGCCCTGCGGCAGGCCGCCGCCCACGGCACGCCCTTCTGCGAGGAGTGCGAGAAGAAGGCCCTGCAAGCCTCCCAGAAGCGCGCTGCTTGAGCGGGAGAACGACGATGTCACCGCGCGCCAGACACCTGTCCGCGTTGCTCTGGTCCGCGCGGGAAGAGGGCACGCCTCCGCTGGAGCGCTACGCCCTGCTCGACGCGGCCCGCGAGCCGCGTGTGTACCCGCTGATTCGCTGGGAGCCCGCCGCTTCGTGTCTCTACGAGGGGCGCATCGCCCCCGAACTGGCGGAGGTGGCGCCCTATCTCGTCCGCCTGCGGCCCGATGCGCCCCTGCTGGGGGAGTTGCTGGGCACGGCCTGGGGACGCGCGTGGGGGCTGTATGTCGAAGCGCCCGTCGCGCCCGAGGTGCTGCGCCGCCACCTGCGTCGCTTCCTCAAGGTCCAGGACGAGAATGGCAAGCGCCTCTACTTCCGCTACTACGACCCTCGCGTCCTGCGGACGTACCTGCCCACGTGCAACGCCCAGGAACTGCGGTTCGTGTTCGGCCCCATCCACTCGTTCCTGATGGAGAACGAGGATGGCTCGATGCTGCTGCGCTTCTCGCTGCGCGACGACGAACTGGTGCTGGAGCGTGTGCCGCTCCTGGCCGACACCGTCGCCGCCTGAGGCGCTTCTTCCGGCCGGGCCTTCCCGGCCTCCGGGCGCCTGTCCTGATACCTGACAGATAGCTGTCACGCCTGCCCGTCATGGTGCTTCTCACGAAGCCGCCCAGCTTCGCCTGCCCTGTCCCTGACCCCAGGCCCCATGATTCCCATCGCCTTGATGTTCCTGCCTTTTCCCTACACCCTCACCGAGGAGAAGCGCTCCAGGGCCGGCGGTGCGAAGAACCCGGGACGTCGCCCCCGCGTGGTGTCAGCGCCTCGTTCCGTGAAGAAGGTCTCCGTGCCGTCACGACACAAGAGTCCGTCAGTCGCCGTCACAGCGCGGCGGAGCGGGAAGGGTGGATTGGCCCCGGTGCTGACCACCCGGGAGCTGAACCGGGCCCTGCTCCAGCGACAGTTCCTCCTGCGCCGCACGAGCCGCTCCGTCACGGAGGTGATTGAGCACCTGGTGGGCCTTCAGGCGCAGGCGGGCAACGCGCCGTACCTGGGGCTCTGGACGCGGATGAAGGATTTCCAGCTCGACGACCTGACGCGCCGGTACCACGCGCGCGACGTGGTGCGGGCGACGATGCTGCGGTCCACGCAGCACCTCGTCACGGCTCGCGACTTCCAGCGCCTGCGGCCCACCCTTCAGCCCGTGCTGGACCGGATGCTGAAACACAGCGCGTATCCGCGCGAGCTGGTGGGGTTGGACGTGGACCTGGTGATTGCCGAGGGACGCAAGCTGTTCGCCCGGGGGCCCTTGAGCGCGGTGGAGCTGGGCCGGCGACTCCAGGAGCGCTGGCCGGAGCGGGAGGCTTCGGCGCTCAGCATGGTGGTGCGTGTCGCGGAGTCGCTCGTCACCGTGCCTCCCTTCGCGACGTGGGGCGTGGGGGGCGAGGTGGAGTTCGCCCCGTCGAAGTCGTGGCTCGGTGAGCCGTCAGGCTCCGCGCTGCCCCTGGAGGACGTGGTGCTGCGCTACCTGGGTGCCTTCGGGCCCGCGAGCGTGAAGGACATGCAGATGTGGTCCGGGCTGGCGCGACTCTCGGACACCGTCGAGCAGCTTCGTCCTCGACTGCGCACGTTCCGTGACGAGCACGGCGTCGAGCTGTTTGACATGCCGGACGCGCCCCGCCCCGCGGGGGACACGCCCGCACCGGTGCGCTTCGTGGCCGAGTTCGACAACGTGCTGCTGTCGCACGCGGACCGCACGCGCATCATCTCCGAGCCCCATCGCAAGCGCGTCTTCACCGTCAACGGCATCATCCGTCCGACAGTGCTGGTGGATGGCTTCGTGCGAGGGATGTGGAAGCTGGAGCGCGCGAAGGCGCGCGTCACGCTGCGCATCGAACCGTTCGAGCGACTGGCTCGCGAGGACCGCGCCGCGCTGACGGAGGAGGGGGAGCGACTGCTCGCCTTCGCGGCTTCGGACAGCGCGTCCCGCGATATCTACTTCGCACCGGTGTCCTGACTCACGAGGGTGAAGCGCGCGTTGGCTCTCGCGGGTTGGGGACCCCGAAGCGTCGAGTCCGCTTCGCGGTGAGAACTCGGAGCCTGGGGCCTCGCGTCGTGAGTCGGACCCGTCTGGCCCGACTCACGCGCCTTGGTGCTACTTGCGCTTGCCGGCCTTCGCCTTCTTCGCGGGGGCCTTCTTCGCGGTGCGGGCCTGGGGCTTCTTCGAGGCGGCCTTCTTCGCCTTCGCGGCGGGGGCCTTGTCCGCGTTCCAGATGCCGCCCATCCACGCCTCGATGTCCTTCACCGTGCGCGGGATGTTGGCGGAGAGCACCTTGCAGCCCCGGGCGGTGACGACGATGTCGTCCTCGATGCGCACGCCGATGCCCCGGTAGCGCGCGGGGACCGTGAGGTCGTCCTTCTGGAAGTACAGGCCCGGCTCCACCGTGAGCACCATGCCCGCCTGGAGCTTGCCGTACTTGTACGCCTCCTGCCGCGCCTGCGCGCAGTCGTGCACGTCCAGGCCGAGCATGTGGCTGACGTTGTGCAACGAGTAGCGCTTGTAGAACTGGTGCTCGTCCTTGAGCGCCTCGGTCGCGCTCTCCAGGATGCCCAGCTTCTCCAGTCCTTCCGCCAGCACTTGCATGGCGGCGCGGTTGGGCTCCATGAAGTCGTTGCCCGGCTTCACCGCCGCGAAGGCCGCTTCCTGCGAGGCGTACACCAGCTCGTAGATGGCCTTCTGCTCCGGCGTGAAGCGCCCGGAGATGGGCAGCGTGCGGGTGATGTCCGCCGTGTAGAGCGTGTGGCCCTCCACGCCCGCGTCCAACAGCAGCAAGTCCCCGGACACCAGCGGCCCATCATTGCGGTTCCAGTGCAGCACGCACGCGTGCGAGCCGCTGGCGACGATGCTGTTGTAGCCCGTGTCGTTGCCTTCCACGCGCGCGCGCAGGTTGAAGATGCCCTCCACGTAGCGCTCCGTCTTCGCCACCTTCAGGCTGCGGATGACGTCCTCGAAGCCGCGCTGCGTGGCGTCGATGGAGATCTGCAGCTCGCGCAGCTCCTGGGCGTCCTTGATGAGCCGCAGCTCGGACAGGAAGGTGGCCAGGGCCTTGTCGCGCTCGCCGCCCGCCGTCACCGCGTCGTCCACCTTGGCCGAGTGCCCACGCAGCACGCGCGTGGGCTTCGTCGCCGCGCCCTTGAGGCCCTTCAGGTAGTCCGCCAGCGTGTTCAGGCCGCGCGCCTCGTCCACGTCATGGCGCGCCTGGCTCTCCGGCACGCCCAGTCGCGGGCCGACCCACAGCTCGCCCTTCACGCGGTCCGTGAAGAACGTCGAATCGGAGCGGCCCGGGTTGGGCTCCACGAAGAGGAGGTCGGTGTGGCCGCCGCCCTCCTTCGGCTCCAGCACCAGCACGCAGTCCGGCTCCAGGTTGCCGGTGAGGTAGTAGAAGTCCGTGCCCGGGCGGAAGCGGTAGTGCGTGTCGTTGGCGCGCACCTTCTCGTGGCCGGTGGGGACGACAATCGTCTCGCCAGGGAATGCCTGCGACAGCGCCTTGCGGCGGGCCTTGAAGGACTCCGCGTACTTGATTTTCGGAGGCAGCTTCCCCGAGCCGGGCTTCCACTGCTTCAGCATGAAGTCCAGCAGCGCGGGCGGCGGCACCGAGTCGTGGCTGGCGGGCTTCGCGGCTGGCGCCTGCGGCTCGGACGTGACGAGGGGCTGCTGCTCACCGACCGCGGGCTGCGAGCTGTCGGAAGCGACCGGGGACGAAGGGATGGACGTGGCCATGGCGGGGACTCTTCAACAGCGCCCCGCGCTCCTCAAGCCCGAGATGCACCCTGACGCGCGGCAGTGTCTTCCGCGAGAAGGGCTACTTGCCCGACGAGCACGGGGACCGCCGTCTCCACCCTCAGGATTCGGGGGCCCAGGGAGAAGGGGCGAAAGCCGTGGGATTCCAACAATTGGGCCTCGAACGATACCCAGCCTCCGTCGGGACCGATGGCGAGGACGGAGCGCTGGCCGGGGGCCGCTGACACGGCGCGCAGTGGCTGGCTCGCGGGTGGGTGGGGGAGCAGGCGGACGGCGTCCGGGGGGAAGACGGCGTCGAGCTCGTCCTCGACGAAGGGGCGGAAGCGCTCCCGGACGAGGACCTCCGGCAGGTGGGTGTCGCGGGCCTGCTCCAGGCCCTGGAGGAGCAAGTCCTTCACGAAGGCGCCGTCGAGCACCTTGGAGTCGAAGTAGCTCTTCTCCACCCGGGCCGCGTTGACCAGGACGATGCGGTCCACGCCCAGCGAGGCCACGGCGGGGAGGACCTTCTTGAGCGCCTTGGGACGGGGGATGGCGAGCAGCAGGTCGATGCCCGCGCGCGGCGGGGGGGCTTCCGTGAGGGTGACGCGCAGGTGGAGGACGCCGGGGGTGTTCTCCAGCACCTCGCCGGTGCCGATGAGCCCGCCCAGGCGGCCGACCCGCAGGGATTCGCCGGGCTCGGCGCGGAGCACCTCGCGGGCGTGCAGGGCGCGGCGGCCGGTGAGGCGCGCGGTGCCGTCCGGAAGGAAGTCCTCGTCGAAGAGCAGCAGCAGGTTCACGGGACGCTTCTGTACCCCGGCTGGAGGGCGCCGTGGGGCCCTTCTTCCCTCCAGGACGGCCCTGGAGCGCCCGGCTCCCTGGCTGGTGGCGTGCCCTTCCACCGGCAGTGCTTGCCCGGCCCCGGGCCGTGCCGTAAAGCCGGGCTGTGCGTTCCCTTTGTCTTCGCTGCCATCGCCCCGAGAGCACCTGCTACTGCTCGCAACTGCCCCCTCGGCTGGACACTCGCACCCGCGTCGTCTTCCTCCAGCATCCGCGTGAGCGCCGCGTGGCCATTGGCACCGCGCGCATGGCGCACCTGGCGCTGGCCAACTCCGAGCTTCACCACGGCGTCGACTTCACCGGCCACACCCGGCTGGAGGAATTGGCCGCGGACCCCGACTCCGTCGCCGTGCTCTTTCCGGGTGAAGACGCCATCTCGGTGGAGCAGGCGCGCGCGCGTCCGCCGAAGACGCTCATCGTGGTGGATGGCACGTGGCCGCAGGCGAAGAAGGTCGTCTCCCGGAACCCGCTGCTGGCCGGGCTGCCGCGCATCGGCTTCGTGCCTCGCCGCCCGAGCAACTACCGCATCCGCGCGGAGCCCGCGGACCACTGCGTCTCCACCATCGAGGCGGTGGTGGAGATTCTGGGGCTGCTGGAGGGCGAGCCGGAGCGCTTCGACACGATGTTGAAGGCGTTCGAGTACATGGTGGACACGCAGTTGGGGCGGCAGTCGACCCGGACGTCGCCGAACCGGCGCCGCATCCACTTTGGCCCGTGGCGTCCGCCGCAGGAGCTGCGCTCGGTGGCGGAGGACTTCGAGAAGCTCGTCGTCTTCTATGGCGAGGCGAATGCGCATCCGACGGGCGCGGACATCCCCGCGGAGCTGGTGCACATGGTGGCGTGTCGTCCGTCCACGGGCGAGCGCTTCGAGGCCGTCATCGCGCCCGAGCAGCCGCTGGCTCGCAGCACCACGCTGCATGTGGAGTTGTCGGAAGAGGTGCTGCGCGCGGGAGAGCCTCGGGCGCAGGCGCTGGAGCGGTTCGAGCGGTTCCTTCGGCCCGAGGACGAGCTGGCGGTGTGGACGACGTTCGCGCTCGATTTGCTGTGGAGCGGCGGGGTGAAGCGCAGGCCCGCGAGGAACGTGCGGCTGGCCACGGCGCGCGCGCTGGAGGGCAAGGCCGGGGGCGTGGAGCACGCGATGGAGCTGCTGGGCGGCCCGGAGGTGCCCCCGTGGGCGCCCGGGCGCGCGGGCACTCGCATCCGCGCGCTGGAGTCCGTGCTGCGCGTGCTGGTGGAGCGTGGCCGTGCGCAGGAGCCGATGAAGCGGGTGAAGCAGCAGCGCACGGGGACCGAGGGCTGATGCGTCGGCGCCGGCCCCAGCGCGCGACGAGAAGGGCTCATGCATCAGCGCGGCGTTGGTCTCGCGAGATCAGCGATGAGACCCCTCAGGGCATCAATCCGCGCGGCGCCGGCTTCGTGATTCGAGGCCCGTGACAGCGAGCGTTCAGGGCAGCAGCGCGGCGCCGGCCTCGCGCACGTAGCGACCGCGCGGGAAGTCGTTCAGGTACTGGCGATACTCCGTCTTCGCGTCCTGTCCCTGGAGCCGTGCCTCGAAGCACCGTGCGCGCAGGTAGCGCGCCTGCTCGCGGTGGTCCTTGCGCGGGCTCTTGGCCGCGATTTCCTCCAGGCCCGCGAGGAAGTTTTCACACGTCCGTGGCCCCTCCTGGATTCGCGCGTAGCCGAGGAACCGCTCATCCGCGTCCTTCGACAAGAGGGACATGGGGCTGAGCCCTCCCTTCTTCTTCTTGGGCTCGGGATGCTCCGCCACCTCCACCGGCTGCGTTGGCGCGGGAGACGGGGCCGTCACCACTGGCGCCGGAAGAGGCGTCGCGGGCAGCGTCTCCGTCACCGATGGCGCGGGGTAGGGCGCGAACTCCTGGCTCGGGTCCGAGGGAGTGCGTGCCCTGGTGGCCGCCGGGGGCGTGGCCATGGCGACGAGGCTCGGCGGCGGTGACGGGGACTCTTCGGGAGTCTTCTCCGCTGTCTCCGGCGGAGTGTTGGGCGGAGCCTGGGCCTTCTCCTGTCGCGGTTTCAGGGAGGCGGCCACCACGTTCGACTTGCTCTCCACCTTCTTGAGCGGCTCCTTCGCGAGCGCGGGCCTCACGGTGCTCGGCGTCTGGGGCACATGGGCCACGGCTGGCACCACGGTGGGCGCCGCTTCAGGCGTGCTCGCACCCGTGGGCACCGTCGGGCCCACCTCCTGCGTGGAGGACTCGGTGGGCAGGTCCATGGCCTCGAGCGCCTCACGGTCCGGCACGGACAGGGGCGCCTGGTACAACGCGTCCTGCTCCTCGAACAACTCCACGCGCTCGCCCGCGCCCACCATCCGCGCGGGATGGCCTTCCATCTCTACCCGGACGCGTCCCTCGGAGACCGCCACCGAAGCGCCCAGGAGCGTGCGCGCCACGGTGAACACCGTGCCCACCACCGACACGCGCAGGCCCGCGACGTCCACGCGGAAGCCGCGCCGCTCGGCGTGCGAGGCCTGCACCGACAGCCGACCCTGGCGCACCGTGAGGTGCACGTCGCTCGCCTCCGCGCGAGACAGCTCCACCTCCGAGTCCGCCGACAACCTCACCCGGCTCGCGTCCGGCAACCGCAACATCGCGGAGGCTCGCGACGGAGTCTTCACCGCCGTCCCCGAGCGCAACCGCATTCCAGCGCGCAGGGCCTGCTCCGCGCCACCGCGCTCCCGAATCACCGCGCCCGTCGTGCTCTCCGCTCGCGTCGACTCCTGCTCGGCGGTGGTCGTGGGCGTGCCCATCGCCACCGCTGCCTCGGGCGTCGGAGCCGGCTGTTCCGCGCGGACTCCTTCAGGAGGCAGAGTGCTCGTCGGTGCCACCGTCGCTCGGGACACCCAGAGCGCCAGCACCACGGCGCAGGTGCCCGCGAGCGCGAGCGCCCAGGGCCACCGCTGCGTGCGTCTCGCGGTCGCCGTGCTCACGTTCGGCCAGACCGACGTGGACTTCCCTTCCTGGGCTCCGGGCCGGCGTGCTTCATCCGAGCCTCGCGGGGTCGCCGTGCTCCACGGCCACCGCATCCGCGAAGACTTCACCTCCATGCGCGCGGCGGCCTCGGCGCGCAGCTTCGCGCCCACCGCGTCCCAGTTCACCTGGGGCTCCACGCTCCGGACCTCGTGCAGCATCTCTCGACTGGTCCGCACCCGCTCCAACTCGACGGTGCACGTGGCGCAGCTCGACAGGTGCGCGCGCGTGCTCGCCGTCTCCTCGGCGCTCAACTCGTTCGCCACCAGCGCCCACAGTGCCCGCGCCTCAGGGTGCGCCATGAGGGCCTCCGGGGCGGCGGGTGGCGAGCAGTCGCTGCATGGCCTCGTTGAACTCCAATCGCGCGTGATGCAGGCGGCTGCGGACGGTGTTGGGCGAGCTTCCCACGGCCTCGGCGATTTCGTCCGGGCTCATTCCGCACAGCTCGTAGTACACGAAGACGATTCGCTTCTTCGGCTTGAGCTTCTCCAGCGCCGCCTCCACCAGCCGAGCCGCCTGCCGCCGCTGCGCGGCACGCTCGGGGTCCTCGTCCGGGGATTCGCACTCGGGCGGCTCCGCGACGGAGTCCTCCGGCCTGCGCCGCTTCCAGCGCAGGTGCGACAGCGCCACGTTCGAGCACACCCGATAGAAGAACGTCTTGAAGCGCGACTCGCCCCGGAAGCCCTTCACCGCCGTCAGCAGCCGCAGGTACACCTCCTGGAGCAGGTCCTCCACGTCCACGCGATTGCCCACCAGGTGCCGCAAGGTGCGCGCGGCGTCCACCCGGGTCAGCTCATAGAGACTCTCGAAGGCGGTGAGGTCGCCTTCCTGGAGCCGGCGCACCAGCAGGTGCAACTGGGGCTCGTCGGAGGACGTGGGAGGTAAGGAAGGGCCCTGTCCTGGGCGCTCCTCGGGCGAGGCGGCCGGCGCCAATGCCTGGGCTTCGCGGAAGATCACCGGACGCTCTCCCTCCGGGACGCGCCATGAGGTCCCCCCCTGTAGGAGCGCCCCACCGTCCATGTGAAAGGTCCAGGCCAGCACACTACCTCCGTGCCCCTGGGTCGCCGCAGCGACGTGCGCCGATCAAAAAAGATTTTTGATCAGCTGTCTGCCGCGCGGAGACGAACGCGGGTGAAACCGGACAACCCACCCGGTGGCCGGACCGGTTCCCCGCAGCACGGAGTCCCCGCTCATGAACCACCCCGCACGCGGCCTGCTGGCGCCGCTCCTGCTGTTGTTCGCTTTCTCAGGCTGCATCATCCGCGAGAACGATGACAGTTGGCTGGACGACGAGGACCTCTGCTACTGCGCCACCAACGCCGACTGTGACGCGGACCAGTACTGCCGCTCTGGCTACTGTCGCGACATGGGGACGAACCCGGACCGGTGTTCCGGCTCGCTCGATTGCCCCGGGACGCAGATCTGCATCAACTCCGTCTGCAACCAGCCCTGCACCCGCACGGGTGAGTGCTCCTCCGGTGGCAAGTGCGAGGACGGCTTCTGCACCCCTGGCCCCTCCCAGCCTCCTCCGCGTGACGCCGGTCCGAAACCCGACGCGGGTCCCCGTCCGGATGCCGGTGACGGTGGCTCTCGCCCGGACGGCGGCCCGTGGCCCGACGGCGGTCATCCTCCGATGGATGGCGGTCCTGGTCCCGTGTGCCAGGTGAACGCGGATTGCGGCACGGGGAACTACTGCATCAACAACCAGTGCCACCGCGGCTGCGTGACGGACGGGCAGTGCTCCAACACCGAGTCGTGTGTCTTCGGAGTGTGCCGCCCGCGTCCGCCGGATCCGAACGCGTGCCGCACGGCGGGCGACTGCTCGGGCGGGAAGGACTGCGTGGACGGCCAGTGCCGTGCGCAGTGCGAGTCCACCACGCAGTGCCCCTCGGACCAGTCCTGCCAGATTGGCTACTGCCTGCCCATTCCCCACGGCGGGGAGTGCCGCGCCAACTGCGAGTGCCCCTCGGGCCAGGTCTGCTCCAACGGCCAGTGCCGCTCCACGGAGCCGGACCCGGGCCAGACGTGTCTGGCCAACTGCGACTGCCCCTCCGGTCAGGTCTGCAACGGCGGCTACTGCCGTCCTCCCGCGCCGCCGCCTCCTCCTCCGGACGCGGGCTCGGGCACCACCTGCGCGGCCAACTGCGACTGCCCCTCCGGTCAGGTGTGCTCCAGCGGCTACTGCCGCGCGCCTCCGCCTCCCACTCCTCCTGACGCGGGCACCACCACGGTGTGCCGCGCCAACTGCGAGTGCCCCGCGGGACAGATGTGCAAGGACGGCGCGTGCAAGACGGTGAACCAGGGCAGCGGCAAGTCGTGCGTGGCCAACTGCGAGTGCCCCGCCGGCGAGCGCTGCCAGGACAACGTCTGCTGGCTGTAGTCCGTCACGCCTGGTGGCGCCCGGAAGTCCTCAGGGCGCCACCATCCGCCAGCAGCGGTGGATGTCCTTGCGCTGGAAGTCCTCGGGGATGGAGGCCGGTGTGAGCTCCTCCACGGACTTCCAGCCGCGCGTCGCCTTGTCGTCGAACTGGAAGCCGAGGAAGTTGTTGGAGAAGTAGAGGACGCCTCCGGGTGACAACAGTGCCCGGAGTGCGTCCAGCAGGCGCGGGTGATCTCTCTGCACGTTGAACGAGCCCGTCATCTTCTTCGAGGTGGAGAAGGAGGGCGGGTCGCAGACGATGAGGTCATAGCGCTCGGGGCCTCGGGCCTGGGCCTCCACCCACGCCTTCGCGTCCGCGCGGATGAGCTCGTGGCGTGAGCTCGCCAGCCCATTCAGGTCCAGGTTGTCCTCGGCCCAGTCCAGATACGAGTTGGACAGGTCCACCGTCACCGTGCTCGCGGCCCCACCGGCGGCGGCGTACACGGTGAACGCGCCGGTGTATGCGAAGAGGTTGAGGAAGCGCTTGCCCTTGGCCTCCTCGCGCACGCGCTGACGGGTGTCGCGGTGGTCCATGAAGAGGCCGGTGTCCAGGTAGTCGCCCAGGTTGACCCAGAACTTCAGGCCCCGCTCCTCGACGACGAGCCGTCCACTGCCTTGGCCCACGCGGCCGTACTGCGCGCGGCCCCAGGGCTGGGGCGTGTGAGTCTTGACGAAGATGCGCTCGGCGGGGACCTCCAGCACCTCCGTCACCGCGGCGAGCACGTCCGTGCGCTGCGTCTCCGCCGTGCCGGACTTGAGCGCGCGGCGATGGGGATACTCGGTGACGTGGACGCAGTCGCCGTAGAGGTCCACCGCGAAGGGGTACTCGGGGATGTCCCTGTCGTAGACGCGGAAGGCCGTCAGCCCGCGGGCCTGGGCCCACTTGCGGAAGTGCTTCGCGCCCTTGCGCAGCCGGTTGGCGAACATCGCCGCCTCGGTTGTCCCGGGGGCGTCCTTGCCGTGACTCTCTTTGGGGTCAGCCATCTCGGCCCCACTCATCCCCGACTCGCGGACGGACGACAAGCGCCGTGAGGCCGCTCGGGGGCTTTCAAGTGACGAAGCGCCCGCACCCGCGTGAGGATTGCGGCACGAGCCCGGGGAAGGAAGACTTCTGCGCCATGAGCGTGCGCGTCGAGAAGAGCGGCCCCATCACCACCGTCGTCCTCCAGCGGCCCGAGGTGCGCAATGCCGTGGACGGCGCCACCGCCTGGCTCCTGGCGGACGCCTTCCGCGCCTTCGACGCCGACCCCGACGCGCGCGTGGGTGTCCTTCACGGCGACGGCGGCACCTTCTGCGCGGGCGCGGACCTCAAGGCCGTCTCCGAGGGCCGGATGCCTCGGCTTCAAGTCGACGGAGATGGCCCGATGGGCCCGTCGCGAATGGTGCTGAGCAAGCCCGTCATCGCGGCGATTTCAGGCCATGCCGTGGCGGGTGGGCTGGAGCTGGCGCTGTGGTGCGACTTGCGCGTGGCGGAGGAGGACGCGGTGCTGGGCGTCTTCTGTCGGCGCTGGGGCGTGCCGCTCATCGACGGCGGCACGGTGCGGCTGCCCCGGCTCATCGGCCTGTCCCGGGCCATGGACCTCATCCTCACCGGACGCCCCGTGTCGGCCCAGGAGGCGCTGGCCATGGGACTGGTCAACCGCGTGGTGCCTCGGGGGCAGGCTCGCGAGGCGGCCGAGGCGCTCGCCCTGGAAGTGGCCGCGTTTCCGCAGGCTTGCATGAACGCGGACCGCGCCTCCGCCTACGCCCAGGGGGGCCTGGGCCTGGAGGAAGCGCTGCGTCAGGAGTTCGTGGGGGGCGTGAAGGTGCTGGAGTCGGAGTCCATCGCCGGGGCCACGCGCTTCGCGAAGGGGGCCGGACGGCACGGGACGTTCGAGTAGGGCAGAGGCTGGTGCGCGGCCAAGGGGGCTGTGTTACTCCCCCGCCCATGCGCTTCGACACTCTCGCCATCCATGCCGGTCAGGAGCCGGACCCCACGACGGGCGCCATCATGACCCCCGTCTACCTGACCTCCACCTACGTCCAGGACGGGCCCGGGGAGCACAAGGGCTACGAGTACAGCCGGACGCAGAACCCCACCCGCAAGGCGCTCCAGGACTGTCTGGCCGCGCTGGAAGGCGCGAAGTACGGCGCCGCCTTCGCCTCCGGCCTCGCGGGCACGGACATGCTGATGCACATGTTGGATCACGGTGACCACG
The DNA here is from genome assembly GCF_010894455.1 of Myxococcus eversor. Lineage (GTDB taxonomy): Bacteria > Myxococcota > Myxococcia > Myxococcales > Myxococcaceae > Myxococcus > Myxococcus eversor. The sequence goes on from NZ_JAAIXY010000010.1 coordinate 379,172, forward strand.
TCATCGTCTCCGACGACGTCTACGGAGGCACCTTCCGCCTCTTCGACAGGGTCTACAAGCGCTGCGGCCTGAACTTCTCCTTCGTCGACCTGTCCGCCCCGGGCGCCTTCGAGGCGGCGATTACGCCCAAGACGAAGATGGTGTGGGTGGAGACCCCCACCAACCCGATGCTCAAGCTCATCGACCTGGCGCGCATCGCCGAGGTCGCCAAGAAGCACAACATCCTGGCTGTCGCCGACAACACCTTCATGACGCCGTACTTCCAGAAGCCGCTGGACCTCGGCTTCGACGTGGTGGCGCACTCCACCACCAAGTACCTCAACGGACACAGCGACGTGGTGGGCGGCTTCGTCTGCACCAGCCGCGATGACGTGGCCGAGCGGATGTACTTCCTCCAGAACGCGGTGGGCGGCGTGTCCGGCGCCTTCGACAGCTTCCTCGTGCTGCGCGGCGTGAAGACGCTCCATGTCCGCATGGACCGCCACGCCGAAAACGCGATGAAGGTGTCCCAGTTCCTCGCCACGCACCCCAAGGTGAAGAAGGTCACCTACCCGGGCCTGGAGACGCATCCTCAGCACGCGCTCGCGCGTCAGCAGATGACGGGCTTCGGCGGCATGGTGACGTTCGACATCCACGGCGGCCTGGAGGCGGCGCGCACCTTCCTCAAGACGGTGAAGGTCTTCGCCTGCGCGGAGTCGCTCGGTGGCGTCGAGTCCCTCATCGAGCACCCGGCCATCATGACCCACGCCTCCGTGCCCAAGGAGACGCGCGAGAAGCTCGGCATCGCCGATGGCTTCATCCGCCTGTCCGTCGGCATCGAGGACTCGAGAGACCTCATCGATGACCTGGCCCAGGCGCTCGAAGCGGCGAAGTAGGCCGCACGTCGTCTGAAGCCAGACGGGCTGCCAAGGGCCTCCCCGCTCCCTCGCACCCGGGACGCGCGGAGGCCCTTCGTCTGTCCATGCCCTGCCAGACGTGGCTTGTGCTCGGCCGCCCTCCTGCCTGGAGGGAAGGGCGAGTGTCCAGTAATGGAATGTCGCCGGATGGGTTCCGTTTGGGCTCCCATCATGAGCGACCGAAGGACTCTCACCACATGCTTCATGGGCGTGCTGCTCGCTGCCATTGCTGGCTGCGATGAACAGCCGCTCACACCCGTCGACCAGGATGTTGTTCCCCCCGAAATCCCCATGACGGAGCTTCAGGACTCCGAGGCCGCGCTGACGGCTCCCGGCTGCCGCATGCTCACCACCGCCTCGGTGGCGGCCAGCGGTGACGACGGGGACGGCAGCGTCGCGGCGAACTCGCAGGACGACAACCTGAACACGCGCTGGAGCGGCCCGGGCGTGGGCGCGTTCCTCACGTTGGATTTGGGCTCATCGCAGACGCTGGTGGGCACCACCGTGGCGTGGCACCGGGGCAACGAGCGACAGAACCACTTCGTCCTCTCCACGTCGGAGAATGGCACCACCTTCACCCAGGCGTACGCGGCCGACAGCGCGTTGAACAACCTTCCGCAGACGTATGCGTTCAGCGCGCGCAAGGCCCGCTACGTGCGCATCACCGTGAATGGCAACACGGTGAATGACTGGGCCTCCATCGCCGAGGCCCGTGCGTGTGGTGAGCAGACCGCGCCGCCCGTGCCCACGGCGGACTCCGGGCCGGTGTTGCCGCGCCTTCCGTACCTCCAGAGCGTGGGGCCCACGAGCGCCATCGTCGCGTTCCGCTCCAGCGCGTCCTGCACGCCGTTCGTCCGCTTCGGCGAGGGCTCGCTCCTGGCGCGCACGGCGGTGGCCACCGTCGCGGGCTGGCGTCACGCGGTGGTGCTGACGGGCCTGCAGCCGGGCCGCGCGTATGGCTACAGCGTGGAGGCGTGTGGCTCCGTCACGGGCCTGAGGACGTTCCGCACGGCGTCCGCGCCGGGGACGCAGCGCGTGCGCTTCACCACGATGGGCGACTTCGGCACCGGAGGCTCCGCGCAGTCGAAGGTGATGGCGATGATGAACAAGCCCGAATGGCGCGGAGAGTTCCTCGTCGCGCTGGGGGACAACGCCTACTCCGACGGCACCGAGCAGGAGTTCCAGGACCGCATGTTCAAGCCCATGGGGACGCTCCTGCGCGAGGTGCCGGTGTTCCCCTCGCTGGGCAATCACGAGTACGTGACGAACCAGGGGCAGCCGTACCTGGACAACTTCTACCTGCCCGCCAACAACCCGGCGAAGAGCGAGCGCTACTACTCCTTCGATTGGGGCAACGTGCACTTCACCGCGCTCGACTCCAACTGCGCCATCGGCATGGCGTCGGCGGACCGGTGCTCGGCGGCGGCGCAGAAGGCGTGGGCGGAGCAGGACCTGGCGGCCAGCGCGCTGCCTTGGAAGGTCGTCTTCTTCCACCATCCGCCCTGGTCCAGCGGCGAGCACGGCTCCCAGCTCACCATGCGCCGCACGTACGGCCCGCTCTTCGAGAAGTACGGCGTGGACCTGGTGCTCACCGGGCATGACCACAACTACGAGCGCAGCAAGCCGATGAAGGGTGACGCCGTGGCGGCGTCTGGCACGCGCGGCATTCCCTATGTCGTGGTGGGCAGCGGTGGCGCGACGCTGCGGCCCTTCGCGGGCAGCCAGCCCTCCTGGACGGCGCTGCGCGACAACCAGGTGTATGGCTTCATGGACGTGGTGGTGGATGGCGGCACGCTGACGGCGCGGCTCATCACCTCCACGGGCACGGTGCGCGACACCCTCACGCTGACGAAGTCGCTGCCGACGGTGCGCGCGGCGTCCCTGAAGCTGGCGCCGCTGGAGACGGTGCCCGGCCCCGTGGATGACCCGGCCCGCATGCCCGAGAGTCTGCGGGCCCGGCCGCCGCTGCCTCCGGCGGACCGGCTGGAGGACGTGGCCGATGCGCCAGAGCCTCCCGTGGTGCCCGAGGCCGAGTAATCACGGTGTAACGACCCCCGGTATCGACAAGGGCCTCCCGTGGGAACGCGGGAGGCCCTGCTGTTTGGGGCCTGGGACTACGGCCGCGCGGCCTTCGCGTTGACGGTGGCCTCCAGGCGGGACAGGCCGCGCTTGAGCTCGGCCAGCTCGGCCTTGAGCGTGTCGACCTCGGCGGTCTTCTCGCGCAGCTCCCGGGTGCGGGCCTCCAGCGCCTTGATGGCGGCCAGGTTCACCCCGTCGATGTCGAGCATGCCGATGCTCGTGTCGCCCGAGCCCAGGCCGAAGGCCGCCCGGAAGTCCTGCGCCATGGGGCCCATGTGCAGCACGCCGGTCTGCTCCTGCTTGTAGCGCCAGGTCGAGATGGGCAGCTCGGAGACCTTGGTCAGCAGCAGCTCGCCATCGACGTTCCGGAAGCCCTCCTTCTGGTTCCGGTCCGACGTGCAGTTGAACGCGCCGCTGCCCGCCGCCAGGTCACAACCGGTGGTGAGGTCGGCGCTGCTGCGCAGGCGGATGCCACCCGCGGCGCGCACCATGAACTGGTTGTTGGCGGTGTTGGAGGCGACGTTGCTATTCGACTGGTCCCCCCAGATGAACGAGCCGGTGCGGCCATCCGTCGACACCCGCTGGCCCAGCGCGATGCCGTAGTCGGAGTTCGCCGTGACGCGATACCCCAGCGCGATGGCTCCCGTGCCGGTGGCGATGCTCGAGAAACCCAGGGCGGTGGACGAGGTGCCCGTCGCGGAGTTCGAGAAGCCCATCGACACGCTGCCGGGACCGCTGGCGAGGCTGCCGTTGCCGATGCACGCCGCGGAGCCGCCGCTCGCCACGCAGTTCTCACCCATGGAGAACGACGCCCTCCCGCTGGCGCTGGAGAGGTTGCCACCCGCCCAGGAGAACAGCCCGATGGCGCTGTCGTCCCATTGCGTCTCGGCGTGGCCCGCGCGGAAGGCTCCCTTGTGGGGCGCCCACATGAGGCGGGTTCCCGTGCCCGACATCGGGAGCGTGCCCTGGCCCTGCTCGCCTCGCGCCAGCAATCCGCCCGCCGAGTCCACGGTGAGCAGCGGGAACGCCGTCCAGTTCACTCCGTCCGAGGCCGTGTTCTGGAGCTTCAGCAGGGCCGTGGGCGTGGCGATGGCCGTCGTCGCGTCGACGAGCACGTCGGACCGCGTCGTCATCCGTCCTCGCGTGGTGCCCGTCCCCGCCAGCGAGAACGAGGCCTCCTGCGCGAGCACGCCATTCTGGATGTAGTTGGCGCTGCCCGGCAGGGGCTGGCGCGCATCGCTGAGGCGCGGGTCGCCGCTCGGCACTGGCGCGTTGGCACCGCTCCCGTACGGCAGGCTCAGCACGTTGTCCTTCAGCTCCAACCCCATCCCCACCTGCCAGTTCGGGCCCACGGGGCCTTGTGGGCCAACGGCACCCTCCGGGCCGGCGACACCCTGCGGGCCAGGGGCGCCTTGCGGCCCAGGGGCGCCCGGAGGCCCGACGGAGCCTTGAGGCCCTTGCAGTCCCTGGCCGCCCTGCGCGCCGTTTGCTCCATCGGACCCACCACAGCCCAGGCCGGCGAAGACGACTCCCAGCGCGGCCAGCCACGTCCCGACCTTCATTCGATTCCTCCTGGCGGATAGGGCGAGGAGCTTACAGCCCTACGCGCCAGGTCTTCTCGGGAGTTGCGGGTCCTTCAGTGTCGTACCCCTGGCGCTGGCTGCCCGGCGATGACCGCCCAGGTGGCGAGCGCGCTATTGACGCTGGTCCAGTACCCGTAGGCCTCGTAGTACCAGACGGCCCAGTGCGCCTGCATGTCGAGCCGGCTGGGCTCCGCCGGCAGGTCTCCGTTGATTTGAGGGTCCGAGGCGTTGCGGATGACGAGCCACAGGGGTGCGGTGTTACCCAGCTCCTGGGCCACCAGGCCGAGCACCGCGTCTCCCATCTCCACGCCCGCGCCGACGGCTTCCAGGCCGTTGCGCGAGGTACCGAACTCGAAGAAGTCGGTGGTGAGGATGGGGTGGAAGGCGGGCATATCCCTGGCGTCGAGCTTGATGTCGGGGTTGTTGCGCGGGCCCGGGAGCAGGGGGCCGTTGAAGGCGTAGCGCTTGGTGGGAGGCCCGAAGTCCGGCTCGCCGAGCTGTGGCGCGTGCTGGGCCATCAGCCGCTCCGCGTCGGCGAAGTAGCGGGTGGGGACGTCGAACTCGCAGCGATATGTCTTGTCATTGAAGGGCTCCTCGCGGAACTCCTGGGACAGGCGGAAGCGGGCGGCGCGGGTGACGATGACGTCGCCCAGCTCGTGGTCCGCGAAGGTCGCCCCCGCGGTGCCCACGGTGATGACCATGCGAGGCTTCACCTCCCGCAGGAGCTGGTGGAACAAGTCCTTCACCGGCAGCGTCGCGGTGCCGACGCCGGTGCGCACGCCGTCCTGGTTGAGGTGCAGCTCCGACTTGAAGCACAGCACGCGCCGGCCACCGATGTCGGTGAGGAACCAGCTTCCCAGGCGCTGCACGCGCTGGGCGGGCGCCGACTTGCGGATGAGCGGCTGGTAGTGGCTCTGGAAGTTCCGGTCGTATGGGTACCAGGCGGTGCGCCGGACGCCCGGAGTGAGGGTGTCCGCCAGGGCTTCGACTTCGGCGACGGTCCACGTGACGACCAGGTAGTCGGCCTGCGGAAGCGCGGCGCCGGGCTGGGGCGGGGTGGGAAGTCGTGGATGGGGCCGAGGCTCCAGGCCCGTGGGCCACGTCAGCCCGAGGGCCACCTCGGCGGGCAGGGGGCCTCGCGGCAGGGCCGTCGCCTCCAGCGGCTGTTCGTCCACCGTGGCGCCGTATTCGATGATGTGCCGGGCAATCAGCTCCGGGCTGCTCAACAGGGTGTGGGGATTGGGCATGACGCACCTCCAGCGTCTCCCCTCGAAGCTAGGCGCGACGGAGGGGCGAGGCCCGGTGCCCCGCCTGCTCGGCGGTGCTCGATGCCCGCGTCCGTGCTCGTCCTGGCGACGACCGTCATCTTCGCCGGGCGGCCCCGGCGCGTACATGGCCGCGCGCGGGGAGCCTCGGGTTGGTTGAAATGGGTACGGTCAGCGAGGCGTCTCGCGCCAGGTGTGGGGGCACGCGCGGCACTGGCGGGCCTTGGCCGTCCGGGCGGGGACACCACACTTCGGACAGCGATTGATGACGACCTCGTCGGGATGCTCCGCGAGGAGCCGGCGCTCCAGGGCACGGCCCAGTCCCGCCTTCCCCTCGGTGAGCAGCGCGAGAATCTCTGGATGGTCCGTGGCCCAGCGTGGCCCTTCTTCCGTGTTGAAGGTCTCCATGCTCGAGGCTCTCTGCTCCGTGTCCGTCAAGAGGCGGTGGTAGTTGCCGACCAGGTATTCGAGGAGCGGGTCCTTGATGGGCTGGAGCTCTGGAGGGGAGGGAAGGCCCAGTCCTTCGTCGACGGTGTGTCGGCCCGTGTCGCCCCGGGCGATGGCGGCGCTCTCATAGGTCAGCAATTGCTTCATGAGTGAAGACGCTCCTTCTCGTCGGATGCGCTCCACCTCGCGCAGCGCCTCTTCGCCACGCCCCGCACGGCGCAACAGGTCCACCAACTGGACGCCCCGCCAGCCCTGCCAGTCGAGATCCTCTCGACGCTCCCAGTGCTTGAGGGGTGGCGCATTCAGCAGCAGGTCCGCGGCCTCGGAGCGACAACGTCGGGCGCTCTCTTCCAGGCCCGCATCATCCGCCACCCAGGCGGCATGTGTCCGAAACTCGGCGGAGTCCCGCACGAGCCCCTCCGCGTCATGGAGGAGCGCCAGGCACAGGAACCGGTTGAACAGGGCCGGCGCCTCTGGATGGTGGAGGCGTGCACGGTAGGTCACCGAGTGGACCACCTCGCGAGCACGGGGGAGCGCCTGGGTGAGGGTCGTCGCGCAGTAGCCACAGGCGGGACATATCTGGGTCCAGAGGCCCATGGTGGACCGCGCCATCACGGACGGGCGCCCGTCGAGGTCGGGGCGTCCGAAGGTGGAGACACACTGGAGGGTGCGCTGCTCGCTCACGCCGCCGCAGACGGCGCACGTCACCTGCTTGAGGGCGAATTGGGTCATGACGGATTCCTTTGGCGCGGCCGGTGGGCCACGCCCGCCGGGAACGAGTCGACTGCATCCCGTCAAGCCGAGAAGAAAGGGCCCGGGAAATGTCCCACGGATTGAAGGTCATGCGTCTCGCTTCGCGGGGCGAGCCTCCCCCGACGCCCGTACCGGGCGAGACTGACGGTGGGGGCGGGTATCGGCCCAGGGTGAGGTCCGTCCGTGCGCGAACCGGTGAACGAGGTCGAGCAGACCGAGGGCTACTACCGTCGCTACGGTGAGGCCGTGCATCGTCGTTGTCTGCGATTGCTCGGCGACGAAGCGTTGGCCTGGGACTCCACGCAGGAGGTGTTCCTGCGCGTCCATGAGAACCTGAAGTCCCTTCGCGCCGCGGGCTCTCCGTTGTCGTGGCTGCTCACCGTGGCGGACCGACAGTGCTTCTCGGTGCTGCGCCGCCGTCGCACCGAGGTCACCCACGCGCTGACGCGACTGGCACCGCTTCCGGAAGCCCACGCTTCACCGGAGGCCGCGCTGGAGCGACTGCTGGTGGATGCGGACCTGGTGCGTCGCGTCCTCGCCCACTGTCCCGAGGACGTCCAGCGCATCGTGGCCCATCGCTTCATCGACGAGCTGGAGCAGGAGCAGATCGCCACGCTGCTCGACGTCTCTCGCAAGACGGTGCAGCGCAAGTTGCAGACCTTCTTCGACACCGCGCGGCGACTCCTGGAAGTCGCCCCCCGTCCTGAGCCGCGAAAGGGAACGGCCCCCGCATGAGCACCTCCTCCATTCCTCACTTCCCAGGCGTGCCGGACCTCCTGCTGGAGCGCTACCTGTGTGACGAGCTCTCCGCAGAAGAGGCCCGGCACGTGGAGGAGGCGGCGCACGCCTCGCCCGCGTTGGCCGCTCACCTGCGCGAGCGACGTGCCGAGAAGGCCGCCTTCGCCCTCGTGCGGCCCTTCGGTCCGATGCGGGCGCGACTGGAGGCGCCGCGTCCGAGCCGCTGGCGGGTGCTCTGGCGCTGGAGCCAGCCCGTGCTGGTGCTCGGCGTGGTGCTCGCGGCGGTGCTGCCCCGAATCCTCTCGCTCGAGGAGGTGGAGAAGGTGCGCGTGCGCGGCGGGCTCACCGCGCGGGTGCTCGTCAAGCGAGGCGACGTCGTCTTCGAGCAGGGGCCCGGCGCGGTGCTGCGCGCTGGAGACCGGGTGCGCGTGGAGGTGGAGGACGTGGACGGCGGCGCGCTCTACCTGCTGGCGCTGAGCGAGCATGGACGCGTCACTCCACTCCAGGGCTTTCCGGCCACCGGCGGCCCGCTGTCCATGGTGGCGGGGCGCTGGGTGTTGCCCGGGAGCCTGGAGCTGGATGCCGCTCCCGAGCAGGAGGCGCTGGTGGTGGTGCTCGTGTCCGACGCCTGGAATGCACCGTCACCCGAGGCCGTCCAACGCTGGTTGGAGCAGTCGACGCGAGAGGCGGGCTTCCCACCGTCACTCACTTCGCTCCCCGGCACCCGCCACGCCGTGCGCGCGCTTCCGAAGGAGCTGCCTTGAGTGACAGAAGCTCGCGGGTGCTCGGTGTCCTGCTCGTCCTCCTCGCCACCTCCGTCGCGAGCGCGGAGAGCCGGTTCTCCATCAGCGTGGGACACAACCTGGGCCGGGACACGGACGAGCCCCTTCGCTGGGCCCAGCAGGACGCCGAGCGCATGGACGCGCTCTTCGGCCAGCTGGGCGGTGTTCCCGAGGACCGTCGCATCCTCCTGCGCGGAGAGTCGGTCTCCAACCTCCGGCTGGGACTCGCGCGGATGCGAGGACGCATCGAGGAGGCACGGCGCGCCGGAGAGCGCACGCTGCTGTTCTTCTTCTACTCGGGCCATGGAGACGAGGTGGCACTGCGTCTGGGCGGAGAAGCCCTCCCGCTCGCGGAGCTGCAACGCATGCTGGCCGAGGTCCCCACCACCGTCACCGTCGCCGTGCTGGATGCCTGTCACAGTGGCGCGCTCGTGCGCGGCCGCTCCAAGGGCCTCAAGTCCGCGCCCGCCTTCGATGTCTCCTTCCTCCGGCAGGTGGGGCCGGAAGGCCGGGTGTTCATCGCCTCCGCGGGGGCACACGAGGTGGCGCAGGAGTCGGACAGCCTCCGGGGCTCGTTCTTCACGCACCACCTGATTTCAGGCCTGCGGGGCGCGGCGGACGTGGACGCCGACGGCCGTGTCTCGCTCACGGAGGCCTATGGCCACGTCTACCACCGCACGCTCGCGGGCTCGCATGCCTCCACGGCGGCGGTGCAGCACCCGGAGCTGTCCAGCCAGCTCGCGGGGGAGGGGGACTTGTTCCTCACCACGCTCTCGCGAGCCCACGCGCAGCTCGAATTGCCTCCCTCGGTGGGTGACAGCGTCGTGCTCGTGGACGAGCGCACGCTGCAGGTCATGGCGGAAGTGGAGCCACGGGCCGACGAGTCGGTGCGCGTCGCCTTGCCCGCGGGGCGCTACCGGGTCCAGGTGAGGCGGGGCGCCCAGGTGCTCTACGGCAAGGTGTACCTGCCCTGGGGCGAGAAGCAGCGGTTGAATCCAGAGGCCCTGGAGGTGCGCACGCTGGCCGTGCACCAGCGCAAGGGCGCGCTCCTGGAGGCCAGCAGCTGGCGGCTTCAAGCGGGGCTGGGCGCGGGCCGCTCCTCGACGCAGCTGGGAGGCTGGGGCCCCCAGGTGGGCGTGCTGTTCGCGCGCGAGAGCCCAGGAGGGCTGGGGCTGTCCTTCCTCGGAGGACTCACGTTGGGGGCCACCCGGGGCTCCACGCCCGAGCAGCGCCTGGAGCAGGTGGAGCTGGGACTGTGGAGTGGCCTGGGCCTGGCGGGCTCGGTGGGACGTGTCTGGGCCGGAGTCCATGCGGGCGTCGGAGTGTTGGGCCTCGCTCAACGCGCGACGAGCCCGGATGCGGAGCGGCGCAGGGAGTTGGGCCTTCCCCCGTGGCGGACGCGCACCGGCGCGGGAGCGGCCTCCTTCGCCACGCTCTCCGCGGAGGTGCCGGTGGGCGCGAGCACGGGCCTCTTCGCCCGGCTGGGCGGCCATGTCGCGTTGATGCGCGAGGATGAAAAGCTCCGCACGCAACTCTCACCGCACCTGCTGCTCGGTTGCACCTGGGGACTGTGAGCCTCGGGGCCATGTCCCACGGTGAGTGGCTCGGACGTCTCCTTGTCGCACCGGCAGGTTGACCGCGCTCGGCGAGCGCTCCGAAACGAGGAGCGCGCGTCACCCGTCGTGTGCCCACCACGCGACATGGGGGTTGCCCCATGGACCAAGAGGAAGACCATATGACGATGACGAGGGGTCGTGGTTTCTGGAAGTGGAGCCTGCTCACGCTGGCGCTGACGGGTTGCGGAGGTGTCCTGGGGGACGAAGCCGAGGACGAAACGCTGCTCACGCTGGAGGGCTCGCTCCGTGCCTCCGAGTCGTTCGAGGCGGGAAGCTCCGCCCAGATGCGGGCGGCGCTGCTGTGGCAGACGTGGCCGCAGGCTGTCGTGGATTGCATGGTCCAGAGCCCCCTCCGCGACGCGCTGTCGAAGTGCCAGCGGGTGAGCCCTCGGTCGTCGTTCCATCACCCCGACGTGGATGTGCAGGTGAACGGTCGCTTCCCCAACTCCTTCACCATGTCCCTGAACCGGCTTCCGGGCCCCGAGGGGCTGATGGGCGGGGCGGGCTCTCGTCTCGGCCTTGCCTCCGTCGTGGCCTACGTGGATGGCAACGGCAACCGCACGCTGGACCGCGTCGACAACGAGGCCACGACCAGTGTCGACATCGTCGTGGGACACCAGGAAGGCGTCCAGCTCAACGCGATGAAGATGGCCACCATCGTGTACCGGGAGGGCGCGCTGCACCCCCTCTACACCAAGCTGTTCTCCGACTGCCCCGTGGTTCCCCAGGGGTACTCCGTGGTGGAGTACCGCTACCATCCAGACCCCAGCAATCCAGACGGCGACCCCATCTACGACGGGTGCTTCTTGATGACGCGCAAGGTCGACGTGGACATCATCCTCGAGGCGAACCAGGCGTTCCAACGGCTCGCCTGCCATCAGGCCAACCAGTTGTTCCTCGCGGACATGGTGCGCGCCACCACCGCGAGTCTCCCCCCGGCCGGCAGCAGCCAGGTCTGCCGCACGTATATGCACACCGTGTCGGGCTCCGAGCAGGTGCTCGTGGTGAACCTCCATCCGGAGCGCTTCTGCACCACTCCGAACCAGGTGGTGTACTCGCTGCGCGACTACTGGAACGGCACCTGGGATGACCGGGCCGCGCCGCCCGCATGGTGGCCGTGCACTGTGACCGCACCCTGAGGTGAGGACCGCGAGGGGGCAGGCGGAGTCGCTGCCCCCTTCGCGGTGAGTCACGCGAGCCCGTGCTTCAAGGCGCGGGGAAGTGGTCGAAGTGGTGGTCCAGCGTGCGGGTGCCATCTGGCTGGCTCACTCCGCCGATGAGCCACGGCGGCACGCTGCCTCCCATCACCGCCGGGACATTCATGGGCTGGCGCCGCCGGTCCATGAACCGGGGCACCGTCCCGCTCGTCAGGGCGCCTGTTTGGAGTCCCGGCAGCGTGGTGGTCTTGGTGTGGCACGAGAGGCAGAACGCGTTGGTGCTGGTGTCCGGCCGGGGCAGCGTGGCCGACAGCGCGGGCATGTCGATGAGGGCCGAGCGCATGCACCGGGAGGCCAGGTCCGGGTCGGGATGCGGGTTCTTGTGCACCCGGTCGATGCAGAGGTGCTCTCCGTACTGCGCCGGGTAGTCGAGCGGCTCCACGTACGAGCCCAGCCGCATCTGCTCGCACATGAGCCAGTGCACGATGGGGTACTGCGTCGACTTCACCCGCAGCTTCTCCAGCACGGGATGTGTTGGCCCCGGGCGGTATGGGCTTGCGTCCACCAGTGTCCCGAGTGCCTGGTTGCACATCAGCTCGTCCGTCCAGCCGCGATTCGCATCGTTGGGAGACAGCGCGTAGATGCGCAGCTCATCCACCCACCCGAAGAAGGGCAGCCGCTGCTGTCCGGGGACGAAGGTCGGCCCCGGGTCGCCCACCGTCATCCACGTCCAGCCGTTGTTCCCCGAGTTCCACATCGGGTCGAACCCCACGTCGCTCGGCCCGACGTTGTGCGTCGAGTGCCACGTGCCGTCGATGTAGAAGTGCAGCCTCCGCTGCCCCACGGCGTTGGAGATCTTCATGCCGAAGTGGAAGTAGCGGCCCACCTGCACCAGCGAGGAGCCCAGGTTGATGGTGCCCCTGCCGCCCGTCCTGCCGTTGTACACCTCCAGCTCGTGCGACACCGCGCCCGTGAAGTCCTTGCTCTGCACCAGCGCGACCCACGAGTTGTCGGAGAAGTAGAAGAGGGTGCGGGGCAGGCCGCGCACCCAGCTCGCTCCGGGGGCGAGCACCAGGTCCTCGCGCGTGTCCAGCCAGAGGCTCAGCATCCATTCACGCTGTGAGGCGTTGATGGGATAGCCCATGTCCATGAAGTCATTGTGGCCATCCAACCAGACGCCCTTGCCGCTGACGCCGCCGAGCGCCACGGGCTCGATGCGCGCCCCTCCGCGCAGCCGCACGGAGCTGGGGGGCTGCGGGCCATCCGTGCCGAACGTCGAGTGGGTGGTGGCGGCGTTCTGCGCCAGCGGGTTGCGCTTGAAGCGGAAGTCCGCGAGCTGTCCTCCTCGCACGTCGGCCCAGACGTTCTGGAAGGGGACGAAGCCGTCCTGGGGGAAGGTCTCCGCCCTGAATGGGCCGTGGGGAGACACATCCATGCGCATGGCCGCGTTCATGTGCGCGACGACGAAGGCGCGCTTGTTGAGGTAGTCGTCGAAGGCCACCTCCGCGTTGCGCTGCGTGTTGGCCTGGATGTTCCACACCACGTCGAACGGCAGGGTGGGGCGCATCGCGTCGAAGTGGTTGAGCTGGTTCTCGAACGAGAAGATTTGCGAGGGCCCCTCGGGCGTCAGCGGCAGGTCATCACCGGCATACAGGCGCATCGAGAAGGTGCGCTGGTGGCCGTCCTCGGAGTTGCCCGCGAGGTCGGTGATGTTCAGGCCGTTGTCGAGGATGACGGCCTTGCCTCGCGTCCATGCGCCCAGCGCGGCGACGGCCTGCGCGGCGGACCGGTCGGGGTTGAACGTGGCGCGGTCCGAGTCCGCGGGTGGCCCCCAGGTGTAGTCCGTCCGGGTCGCGCTGCTGAACCGCTCCTCGAGGAAGACCTTCCGCGCGTAGTAGCCGTCGTGGGTGTTGTTCTTCGCGGCGAAGAACAGGTTCTTCCCCTCGCGGTCAAGCCATGGGTAGGCCCACTGGTTGGTGACACCAAAGGGGATGGGATTGCCCAGGGTGTCCCGGAAGGGCTGGGGCTTGCCGTTGACGACCTGGGACTTCGCCATCTCGTAGCGGGTGTTCACCGCCGGGTCCTTGGGCATCATGCTGATGGGCTTGAAGTGCGCCCAGCTCCCCGCGTCACAGGCCTGGTCCGCCACCGAATAGAAGAGGCCCTTCATGTTGACGACGAGCAGCCGCCCGTCGCCGCTCGTCGCGGGCTCGAAGAAGGCCAGGGGCCGCTCGCCCGCGCTGGAGTTTTCACCGACAACGCCGCTCCAGTTCGGGCCGTTGCCGATGACGGAGTCCTCGTCGTCCTCCACCTGGTAGACGGCCCGGAAGTGTTGCCGGTCGAAGAACTGGCACCACTTGGGCGCGGACGCGGTGGTGTTGCGGAAGTACAGCGGCTCGGGGAGCGGCAGCACCCTCACCGGGACGTAGCACTGGAACGTCGGATGGGTGCTGAACAGCTTGGGCCAATCGATGGTGTCCGGTGCTCCGGGGACGCTGTACCCGGAGTTCGGGCTCATGGCGCCCCAGTCCGAGTCATGGATGTTGAACGGGCGGAACGGAGGCAGCTCCCAGGTGGGCAGGGATTTGGTTTCGCCCTCGGGATTGCGTGGGTACACCCACAGGCCCCAGCCGTCGGCGTCGCCAGTCACGGCGTTGCCGGCCCGGATGGACTTGGGGTCCCTGACGAAGACCGTCAGGTCCACGGAGCGCAGCTCCCAGTGTTTGCCGTTGGAGGCCACCAGGCTGTAGACGAGCGAGATGTCGTAGCAATCGCCGGGGACGGGCGGCGAGCCCGCGTCGTACCGGGCCGTGCACGCCAGCGGGTTTCGCCCATTCACTCCCATTTGGAGGGCGCTCATCGAGTTCTCGCACGTGGTGCTGTGGAGCGCGTCTGGGAAGTCGTTGTTGTTCCTGGCCGTCAGCATCGTGGCCATCGGGTTGAAGTAGGTGAACGGGTGAATCCGGCCGATGACCTGCGAGGGTTGGACGAGGTGGGGGCCTTTCTTGGTGAAGTCGTAGCGGAAGTCGTGGCCGAGCACCTCGGGACGGAACGTGTAGAGGAGGGAGCCCTCCGCGCAGCCCCGGCAGCCCCCGCGAATGAAGAGCCGTCCGTCGTTGGTGCCTCGGTTGTAGGGCAGCACCTGGATGGCGTTGGCCGAGTCGCTCCGCTCTGGCAGCTTCGGGGCCCACCAGCCGTTGTCGTACTCGTTCGGGGGGAAGGGCAGCATCACCTTGGAGAGCGACGCGGGCTTCAAGGTCAGCGGGGCCCCGTAGCCGTTCCGATAGGGCCGCCACGCCGCGGACACCTCACGGAAGATGCTGGGGCGCTGCGGATTCTCCTCGTTGTAGCAATTGTCGACCAGGCCGTAGTCGAGCGTGCACGCGGAGGTGCCCGTCATGGCGACCTCCTGGAACCAGGTCGGTGGATCCAACCGGGCCTTCACCGAAGCGACGGGCTCCGAAGCAGGCGGCGCGGGTGGTGCCGAATCACAGGCACCGCCCAGTGTGAGCAGGACACAGAGGATGAATGACAGTCGAGTTGCACGAGGTGTGAAATCCAGGAGCATCAACGCCGTGTATCAGGACTGACGGACCCGGAGTCAATGGAGCCAGGACTTCCTGGCCCGGGAAACGGCGCAGGTGTCGGGTGCGTTGCTGTCCACGCGGAGACTGACCGCGTCCGCCAACGCCTGGAATTGGGAGCGCACCGCCGCGAACCCGAGGGGTTTCCCGGCGGTGGCCCGGCGCCTCAAGCCTTCGACGGCTGTCTACATACAGCGGTTTTCACAGACACCCAGCACGCAGATCCAGCACGGCCCGGAGCAACCGGGGCGACAGGCCGCGTTGGCGTACTCGCTGTCGGCGAGCAGCGTGCCCTCCGGCGGCGCGCTCACCGCCGAATCACACGTCGCCTCTTCCTCCGCTTCGACGAGCACGGCCTGGGGCTCACCCATGGACAGGGCGGCGAGTCCCACCACGAGCAACATGCACAGCACCATGGACCACTGGCTCTTGAGCAGCTTCGCGAACATTGGTGTCTCCTTGGCAGTGCCTGACGAGGCCGCGTCAGTCTGTCATGAATCCGACCAAGCCAGAAAGTCGTGGATACATGGTGCGTGAGGGCCTGGGCGCTGCAATGCGTTGCCCTGGCCCGGCGAGCGGCCTATGCAATGCGTCAGGGGGCCATGCAGCAAGAGTCACCCGTATCCGAGGAGTCCCATGCGCTACTTCGACGACTTCCAACCCGGTGAGGCGAGTGAGGCCGGGCCCTACGTGGTCTCCCGGGAGGAGATCATCGCCTTCGCGAAGCAGTTTGATCCGCAGCCCTTCCACCTGAGCGACGAGGGAGGTCGGGAAGGCATCTTCGGCGGCCTCATCGCCAGTGGCTGGCACACCGCTTCCATCTGCCACAAGCTCGCGGTGGAAAATCTATTGAGCAAGACGGCGAGCCTGGGCTCTCCGGGACTGGACGAGCTGCGCTGGCTGCGGCCGGTGCGCCCCGGGGATGCGCTCACCGCGCGCTTCGAGGTCATCTCCACCACGCCGTCGCGCAGCAAGCCGGACCGGGGCGCCATCAAGTTCCGCTTCGAGGTCCGCAACCAGAATGGCGAGGTGGTGATGACGGAGATCGCCAACGCGCTGTTCGCGCGGAAGCCCGAGGGTGGCGCGGCGAAGTAGTCCTGTCGGAGTGCCCGGGTCGCGCCGACGAATGGCGCGACCGGGTTCGATGCTTCAGCGCGGAGCCATCAGCGTGTTGAGGGTGGGATAGGAGATGCCCGCCTCGGGCGCGGGCGCGGCGCCACCGTCGCGCAGGAAGTCGGTGGTGAGCGCGGCGATGCGGCCGAAGATGGCCTGCGCCATGCCCGCTCCCGCGCTGACGCGGCGGACTCCGAGCGATGCCAGCTCCGACGCGGGAGGCAGACCAGGAATCGCCATCAGGTTCAGCGGCAGGCCCGCCTCCGTCACGATGGCCTTGATGTCCACGGGCGTCTTCAAGCCCGGAACGAAGAGGCCATCCGCGCCAGCGGCTCGGTAGCGCCGGGCCCGGGCCAGGGTCTCCTCGACGCGACGCTCCGCCGGACCGATGCCCCGCAGGAACACATCCGTGCGCGCGTTCACGAACAGGTCCGCGCCCTTCTTCGCGGCGGCGCGCTTCACGGCTTCAATCTTGGCGCACAGCAGGTCCACCGAGCCCCCGCCGTCCTCCAGGTTGATGCCCACGCCGCCCGCCTCCACCACGCCCGCGGCGACTTCGCCCACCGCGTTGGGGTCATCCGAATAGCCCCCTTCGATATCCACCGTCAGCGGCACCTTCACGAGGCGGGCAATGGCGGTGACGGTGTCCAGGAGTCGACTCACCGGGAGCTTGTCGCCGTCCGGATAGCCCTGGGCCCAGGCCACGCCCGCGCTCGTCGTGGCGAGCGCCTTGGCGCCCAGGCTCTCCATGACGCGCGCGCTTCCGGCGTCCCAGGCATTCACCAGCAACAGCAAGCCCGCTTCGTGCAGTTGACGGAAGTCTCGGGCGGAGTTTGGAGGAGCGACAGGCATGGTCAGCGGTCCTTTCGAGCAGGGGTGTGGAAGCGGCGGGAGGAGATGGCGAGCGCCTCAGGCAGTGGACGTCCGCCGTAGCCTCGACTCGTGGTCGAGTAACCAGCGCTTGCGCTCGATGCCACCTCCATAGCCGGTGAGGGAGCCATTGGCCCCCACGACGCGATGACACGGCACGACGATGCCCACGGGATTGGCGCCGTTCGCCAGGCCCACGGCGCGCACCGCGGCGGGCCGGCCGATGCGCTTCGCCAGCTCCGAGTAGGACACCGTCACTCCGCACGGGATGCCGCGCAGCGCCGTCCAGACCTCGCGCTGGAAGGGGGTACCCTCGGTGCGGACGGACAGGCTGTCGATGGCGTCGAGTTGCCCCGAGAAGTACGTCCGCATCGTCTCGGTGAGTCCGCTGGGATTGCGCGCGGCCTCCAGTCGGAAGCTGTCACCGTAGTGCAGGCGCAGCAGGTTGCGCATCCGGCCTTCGTGCTCCGTCCAGTCGATGGCGCGCAGGTGTCCCTCGCGGTCCGCGATGAGGACCAGCTCGCCGATGGGCGTGTCCGTCTTGTCGATGAGGAAGTGGAGCGGCTCAACCATGACGCACCTCTTGGAGTCGGGAACGCGGGCCTGGGTCCGCGGCCCACAGGTGTTGCGCGGCGTAGGCCCGCCAGGGCCTCCAGGGCTCCGCGCGTAGAATCAGGTCCTCGGGTGAGGGGCGCTCGCCCGCATCTGTCGCCGCGCTCCGCAAGAGCGCCACGTCGCTGGCGGGGAAGGCATCTGTCTCGCGCAGCGCGCGCAGGGCGATGTACTGCGCGGTCCACTCGCCCACGCCTCGGATGGAGCGCAGCCGGGCGATGCCTTCCTCCACCGTGCCGAATGGATGGAACAGCAGTGGGTCCTCGAGCGCCGCTTGCGCCAGGGCCTTCAGTGACGCCTTCCGCGCGGACGGCATCCCCAGCGCGACCAGGTCCGTCGCCACGACGCGCTCGGGGGAAGGGAAGGCTCGTGACAGGCCAGAGGGGAGTCCTTCCATGGGCGCTTCGCCACACAGCACCACGAGCTTCCCCGCGAGCTTGCGCGCGGCCTCCACCGTCACCTGCTGACCGAGGATGGCGCGTACCGCCAGCTCGAAACCATCCCACGCACCGGGGGCCCGCAGGCCGGGCCGCAGGGCCACGAGGGGCGCCAGGAAAGGGTCCTTGGAGAGGTGAGCGCCAATCACCTCGATGTCCGCGCCCACGTCGAACACCCTGCGCACGCGCGCGACGATGGCCGGGAGCGACTGGACGCGTGGGAAGCGAATCTTCACCACGAGGTTGTTGCGTGCGGGCTCGTGCGTCACCTCCACCGTGCCCACCGCGCCGTCCTGGGACACGGTGCGCAGGTAGCGCGTGTCGGAGACCTGCTCCACGCCCTGGATGGCGCGCGCGGACAGGTACGAGAGCATCGCGGCCCAGTCATACGGAGGCCGGTAGCGCAGCCGCAGCGTCACGCCCGCGTCCGCCACCGCGCTGGCCGTCGTCTCCACCGCCTGCTTGCGGCGCAGGGCGCCCGGGGGCCGCTGGTAGAGGCCCTGGAACGTTTCATTGAAGCGCCGGATGCTGCCGAAGCCCGAGGCCAGCGCTACCTCCGCGAGCGGCATCCGCGTCTCCTGGATGAGCTGCTTGGCGAAGAGCACGCGCCGCGTCTGCGCGACGGCCACGGGCGTGGCACCGAGGTGCTGCTTGAAGAGGCGGCGGAGCTGTCGTCCTCCCACGCCCAGGCGTTCAGCGAGTGAGTCCACGCCCGCCTCGCCGCCATCCAGCGCGCCCTCCGCGATGAGGGCCAGCGCGCGCGACACGGTGTTGGAGGTGCCTCGCCAGGACGCGAGGTCCGGGGCTGTCTCCGGCCGGCAGCGCAGGCAGGGGCGGAAGCCTTCTTCCTGGGACGCGGCGGCGGAGGCGAAGAAGCGGCAGTTCTCCCGCTTGGGCGTACGCGCGGGGCAGATGGGCCGGCAGTAGATGCCGGTCGACGTCACCGCGACGAAGAGGCGGCCGTCGAAGCGGGCATCCCGCGTCTGGAGCGCGCGGTAGCAGGCGTCGGAATCGAGCAGGTCCATGCCCGGACAGTGTCACCCAGGGCCCAGCCGCGCTCGCGGTTTTCGGACATCGATGACCCGCGCCCCCGGACGCGCGAAGGGCCTCCCACCGTCGCCGGTGAGAGGCCCTCCCAAGACGCGACTGCCTGGAGGCCGACTAGGCCGCCGTGCGGTGCAGGAAGTCGATGAGGTCGATCTTCGTGACGATGGCGACGACCTTCTCGCCCTCCTTCACGACGGCGACGTTGTCCTGCGCGAAGACCTCACGCAGCCGGGAGATGCTCGTGTCCGGCGACAGCGCGCCCTGCAGCGGCGCGACGATGGCGTCGATGGTGTCCGCGAACTTCGCCTTCCCGGCGACGAGCGCGTTGAGCAAGTCGTACTCGTGAACCATGCCGACCGCGCGTCCGTCCTCGGACACCACCGGCATCTGGCTGATGCCGTGGCTGCGCATCGTCTCCACCACCTGGTCCACCCGGTCGCCCTTGCGCGCCGTCTTCACGTCGCGCTGCTTGCTCCCGATGATGTCGCGCACCGTGCCGGTGCCCTTCTCCTCGGCGAAGCCGTTGTCGCGCATCCACTCGTCCGAGTGGAACTTGCTGATGTAGCTGCTGCCGGAGTCGGGGAGCACGACGACAATCGTCTTGCCCTTGCCCACTTCCTTCGCCAACTGCACCGCCACGTGCACCGCCGCGCCGGAGGAGCCACCCGCGAAGATGCCCTCCTCGCGCGCCAGCCGCCGCGCCGCCGCGAAGCACTGACGGTCATCCACCTGGCGCACGTCGTCCACGACCTTGAAGTCCATGGCGCCGCACAGCATGTCCTCGCCGATACCTTCGACCTTGTAGACGTGCGGCTCGGTGAGCTTGCCCGTCTTGAAGTAGCCCTCGTAGACCGAGCCCTCCGGGTCCACGCCCACGTTCTTCAGGCCGGGGATCTTCTCCTTGAGGAACTTGCCCGCGCCGCTCATCGTCCCGCCCGTGCCCAGGCCAGAGACGAAGTAGTCCATCTTCCCGCCCGTCTGCTCGAAAATCTCGGGACCGGTGAGGTTGTAGTGCGCCTCGATGTTGTCGGGGTTGTGGTACTGGTTCAGCATGAACGCGCCCGGCGTCTCACGGTGCAGCCGCTTGGCCGTCTCGTAGTAGCTGCGGGGGTCCTCGGCCGCGACGTTCGTCGGCGTCACCACCACGTGCGCGCCCAGCGCCTTCAGGCGGTTGATCTTCTCCAGCGACATCTTGTCCGGCATCGTGAAGATGCACTTGTAGCCCTTCACCGCCGCCGCCAGCGCCACGCCCATGCCGGTGTTGCCGGACGTGTTCTCCACAATCGTGCCGCCGGGCTTGAGCTTCCCCTCCCGCTCGGCCTTCTCGATGATGTACAGCGCCATGCGGTCCTTGATGGACGCGCCCGGGTTCATGAACTCGCACTTGACCAGAACAGTCGCATCGTTCGGTCCGACGAGCTTGTTGAGCTTGACCAGGGGCGTGTTGCCAATGGCGGTGAGAATGGTGTCGTGGATGTCCATCGCGGCTTCCAGAAAAAGAGGGGTTCGCGGCGCGTCTTATATGCCGCCGGAGGGGCCCGGTCGACAGCGGGAGTCACTCTGCCCCGTCGGGAAGTAACAGTGCCCCGCCCTGGGGACTTCCCCCTCGCCCCCCACACCAGGACCCCGGGTGTCTCCTGGCACCGTGCCAGGAGGGAGAGGCCCGCTTCGTCAGGGGGCAGCCGGGCTCGCGACGCGCCGCGACGAGAAGCCGGGGTGTCTCATGTTTCGGCGTCGCTTACGTGACAGCCCGAAGGGCCAGGGGGCAATCGCCGCGCGAGGGCTTTGACGCGGAAAGTCGCCCCTCCCATACTCGGGAGCCGCTCCCAACCCCCCTTGGAGAACCCCGTCGATATGGAACTCGAGGCCGCCCTGCGCGACCAGGTGGGACAGGCCATTGGCCGTCCCGTTTCCGATGCTCCCATCAAGAAGCTGAAGGGAGACGCGAGCAATCGTTCGTACTACCGCGTCGGCGCGCCCCCGGAGAGCTGGGTGGTGATGGTGATGCCGCTGGACGCGACGAAGAAGAGCGAGGAGGCCACCAAGGGTGAGCCTCCGAAGGAACTGCCCTTCGTCAACGTGCACCGCTACCTGAACAAGCTCGGCGTGCGCGTGCCCGCCATCCTCCGCTACGACGAGCCGGCGGGGATGATGGTGATTGAAGACCTGAGCGACATCACCTTCGAGGCCGCGCTGGAAGGCGGCAAGCACAACCACGCGCTCTACACCCGCGCGGTGGACCTGCTCGCGCGGCTGCGGGTGCAGGCGGAGAAGAACCAGGACCCGGACTGCCTGGCCTTCACGCGCTCGTTCGACGAGGACCTGTACGACTGGGAGCTTCACCACTTCCGCGAGTGGGGCCTGGAGGCGTGGAGCGGCAAGCTGCCCACGGACGCCGAGCGCGCCTGGTTGGACTCGACGTTCCGCGACATCGCGAAGCAGCTCGCCGCCGCGCCCCGAGGCTTCACGCACCGCGACTACCAGAGCCGCAACATCATGGTGAAGGAGGGCGAGCTGGTGGTCATCGACTTCCAGGACGCGCTCCAGGGCCCGCGCCAGTACGACCTGGTGGCGCTGCTGCGCGACAGCTACGTGGAGCTGGACCGGGACTTCGTGGACGCGATGCTGGACCGCTACATCGCCACGTTCCAGGAGGCGAGCGGCGAGAAGATAGACGCGGTGGAGTTCAAGGCGTTCTTCGATTTGCTCACCGTGCAGCGCAAGCTGAAGGACGCGGGCCGCTTCGAGTACATCAACCGCGTGAAGGGCAACCCGGGCTTCCTCGTCTCCATCCCCGCGTCGCTGCGCTACGTGCGCGAGGCGTTCCGTCGGCGGCCGGAGCTGCGTGAGTTGCAGGAGCTGGTGGCGAAGTACGTCCCCGAGCTGGCGGCCTGAGCCACCCACTCGGCTGAAGAGGGGAGTCGACAATGAAGGCGATGGTCCTCTGCGCGGGGCTGGGAACCCGCCTGCGTCCGTTGACGGAGCGCTGGCCCAAGCCGGCGCTCCCTTTGCTGGGGCAGCCGCTGCTCCGCTACCACCTGGCGGTGCTGAAGGCCGCGGGCGTCACGGCGGTGGGCATCAACACCCACCACCTGCCGGACACCATGGAGGAGGTGGCTCGCGAAGAGTGTGAGCGCGCGAAGCTGCCGCTGCACGTGGTGCGCGAGCCCGTCATCCAGGGCACCGGCGGCGGCATCCGAGGCCTGCGCGACTTCCTCTCCGACGGAGACTTCCTCGTCTTCAACGGCGACATCCTCTACCCGGTGGACCTGCGTCCCGTGGTGGCGATGCACCAGGCGTCCGGAGCGCTGGCGACGATGGTGCTGCTCCCGATGCCGGAGGGAGAGAAGTACGCGTCGGTGGAGCTGGATGCGTCGGGGCGCGTGCGGAGAATCGCGGGGCACGGGCCTGGAGGCGAGGGCCTGACTCCGTGGCACTTCACGGGCGTGCACGTCATGTCCCCGCGCGTCTTCGACTTCATGAGCGCCGAGGGGCCCGAGGACATCAACCGCGAGGTCTACGCGCGCGCCATGGCCCAGGGGCAGGTGGTGCGCGGCGCGCGCGTGGATGGCTACTGGTCCGACCTGGGCACGCCGTCGCGCTACCTGGCCACGGTGCGGGACGTGCTCGCGGGCCGCGTCCGGCTGGAGTGGCTGGGGGCGGACTCACCGCTCGCCGGCACGGTGCGCGGGCCGGGCTCCTCGTGGGCGCATCCGGACGCGCACGTGTGTGGAGCGAAGGTGGAGGGCCCCGCCTGGTTCGGCCGCGGCGTCACGGTGGCGGAGGGCGCCGTCGTGGGCGAGTCCGTGTCGTTGGGCGCCGGGGTGAAGGTGGACGCGGGAGCTCGGCTCCAAAGCGCCGCCGTCTTCGAGCAGACGTCGATTGCGCCCGGTGAGACGCTCACCGAGGTGCTCGCCTGGGGGGCGCACCGGATTCCCGCGCCGCTGACCGGCCGCTGACCTCCCCTGTCTCCACGCGCACGGAGCCGGCCCGGAAAGGGTCGGTTACCGCACGGCGTGCGAGCGGGCTCTGTCCTCCGCTCGAAGGTCGCCGTTTCGGACAATGGGCCCTACCTTTGGTCGCGGACAGCCTGCCTGGGCCGGGGGAGTTCGGCGCGGGAACAAGGGGAGGTCTGGGGCATGAAGTGGCGAGGTTCTCTGGGGGCCAGGCCAGCGGGGGGAGACAGCACCCACTTCCGTGTGTGGGCGCCTCGCAGGCGCAGTGTCGAAGTGGTGGTGCGAGGCGCGTCGCAGCCGCTTCCGCTGACGGGGGACGACCGAGGCTATTTCGAGGCCGTGCATCCGGTGCCCGTGGGGGCGCTGTACAAGTATCGCCTGGACTCAGGTGAAGAGTTCCCCGACCCCGCCTCGCGCTTCCAGCCCGAGGGCCCGCATGGCTTCAGCGAGGTGGTCGACCCGCACACTCACCCGTGGACGGACGGCGACTGGAAGGGGCTGGCCTGCATCCGGGGGCAGGTGCTCTACGAACTGCACCTGGGCACCTTCACGCCCGAGGGGACGTATGCGGCGGCCACCGCGAAGCTGCCGCTGCTCAAGGATTTGGGCGTCACCTGCCTGGAGTTGATGCCGCTGCACACGTTCCCCGGGCGCTTCAACTGGGGCTACGACGGCGCGCAGTTGTTCGCGCCCAGCTTCCAGTACGGACGACCGGAGGAGCTGCGCGCCTTCGTGGACGCCGCGCACGCGCTGGGGCTCGGCGTGCTGCTGGACGTCGTCTACAACCACCTGGGGCCGGACGGGAACTACCTGGCGCAGTACTCGCCCGACTACTTCACCCGCAAGTACGAGAACGAGTGGGGCGAGCCGACGAACTTCGACGACGGACCCGCCGCGGGGCCCAGTCGCGACTTCTTCATCCAGAACGCGTGTGCGTGGGTGGCCGAGTACCACTTCGACGGGCTTCGCGTGGATGCGACGCAGGCCCTGTATGACGACGGGCCGTGCCACATCGTCAAGGAGCTGACCCAGGCGGTGCGCGAGGCGAGCGGCGGGCGGGGCGTCCTCGTCATCGCGGAGAACGAACCCCAGGACGAGCTGTGCGTGAGGGCGGCGGAGCGGGGCGGCTGGGGGATGGATGCCCTCTGGGTGGATGACTTCCACCACTCCACGCGCGTCGCCGCCACGGGACGGGCGGAGGCGTACCTCCAGGACTATCGAGGCACGGCGCAGGAGCTGCTGTCGTGCGTGCTGCGCAACTCGCTCTATCAGGGGCAGTACTACCGCTGGCAGAAGAAGGCCCGGGGCAGTCCGCTGCTGCGCGTGCCGTCGAGCGCGTGCATCTTCTATCTCCAGAACCACGACCAGCTCGCGAACATGCTCCAGGGCCAGCGGCTGCACCGCCTCTGCGGGGAGCGACTGGCGCGCACGCTCACCACGCTGTGGCTCTTGCTGCCCCAGACGCCGCTGCTCTTCATGGGGCAGGAGTGGTTCGCGAACACGCCGTTCTTCTACTTCGTGGACCACAAGCCGGAGCTCCAGCCGCTGGTGCGCAAGGGACGGGAGCACTACCTCGGCCAGTTCGAGAGCGCCCGCCACGCGCTGGAGCACGAGGGCTACGTGGAGCACGTGGACGAGAAGGCCTTCCACCGCTCCCGGCTCGACTGGAGCGAGCGGGAGCGCAACGAGGGGCCGCTCACCCTGCACCGTGAGCTGCTCCGGCTGCGTCGAGAGGACCCGGTGCTCGCCCGACAGGACGGCGGCCAGCTCGCGGGGGCCGTCCTCTCACCCAACGCGTTCGTGCTGCGCTACTCGGGCGGCGAGCAGGAAGGCGACCGGCTGTTGCTCGTCAACCTGGGGAGCGAGCTGGAGCTCTCTCCGTGCCCCGAGCCCTTGTTGGCGCCACCTCGGGATGAAGGGTGGCGTGTTGGGCTGTCGAGTGAAGAGGTTCGATTCGGAGGTGCAGGCTCTTGCTCACTGGACTCACTGAGGGTCGCGACAACATGGCGCGTACCGGGGATGACCGCCCTGTGGATGACGAGCACGGGAAGGAGCCCCACGGACCGCGACACGCGGACGGGAGGATGAGCCGGGTGCGGGGCTTGCCCGAGCTGAAGTTCGCCTGGCCGGTGGGAGCGCCGGCCATCGAGGTGCTCGGCCGGGAGTGGCTGGTGACGAATGGCCTGGGGGGCTACGCGTCCAGCACGCTGGCGGGGGTGAATGCGCGCCGCTACCACGGCCTCTTCATCCCCACCCTGCCCGAGCGGGGCCGCACCGTCATGCTGTCCCGGCTGGTGGAGACCGCCCGCGTGGAGGGGCAGACCTACCGGCTGGAGGGAGAGGTGCGCGCCGACGGCACGCTGATGGGCGACACCTCGCTGCTGCACTCCTTCCGGCTGGATGGCCTCATCCCCGAATGGGAGTACGTCCTGGGTGCCACGCGCCTGCGTCGCAGGCTGGTGCTGGTGCACGGCGAGAACACGCTCTTCATCGAGTGGGCGCACCTGTCCGGGCCTCCCGTGAAGCTCCGGCTGCGGCCCTTCCCGGTGTTCCGCGTGCACGAGCACGACTTCCCGCACGGCTACTGCCAGCCGAAGGTCATCCTCCAGGGCGAGCGCATCGAGGTGCTGGCGGAGAAGGACGCGCCGGCGTTGAAGTTGCGGCTGTACGCCGACGGCACGGTGCCCTTCGTGGCGCTGCCTGAAATCTCCTCGCCGCAGCTCTACCGGACGGAGCGCGCCCGGGGGATGCCGCATATTGAAACGCAGGCGAGCCCCGGCTACTTCGAGTGCACGGTGCGGCCGGGCAGCCGGCTGTCGCTCGGAGCCACGGTGGACGACTGGTCGCGGTTGGACCGCGACCCGGCCATGAGCTTCGACATGGAGCGCGAGCGCGAGTGGCGCCTCTTGGAGCGCGCGCCCGCGGCGGCGAGGACGGGCACCGCGGCGCGCCTGGTGCTCGCGGGGGACCAGTTCATCGTCGACCCCATGCGCCCGCGTGACGACGCGTGGGCCCGGGCCATTGGCGAGGATGCCCGCAGCGTCATCGCCGGCTACCCCTGGTTCACCGACTGGGGCCGCGACACGATGATTTCGTTGGAGGGGCTGACGGTGTGCTCGGGGCGCTTCCGCGAGGCGGCGGCGATTCTTCGCACCTTCCGTCACCACGTGAAGGACGGGCTGTTGCCCAACCTCTTCCCGGAGGGCGAGGCGGACGGGCTGTACCACACGGCCGACGCGACGCTCTGGCTCTTCCACGCGGTGGACCGCTACGTCACGGCCTCTGGGGACATGGAGCTCTTGCGCGAGTTCTATCCGACGTTCGAGGACATCGTCCGCAAGCACGAGCAGGGCACGCGCCACAACATCCGCATCGACCCCAAGGACGGACTGCTGACGCAGGGCGAGGAGGGCTACCAGCTCACCTGGATGGACGCGAAGGTGGACGGCTGGGTGGTGACGCCCCGGCGCGGCAAGGCCGTGGAGCTCAACGCGCTGTGGTTCAACGCCATGCGGTTGATGGCGGAGTGGGCCGCGCTCCAGGGACTGGACGCGACGCCGTACGCGCAGGCCGCGCAACGCGCCCAGGAGTCCTTCAACCAGCGCTTCTGGAATCCCGAGGAGCGGTGCCTGTACGACGTGGTGGACGGGGAAGGCGGTGGCAATGACGTCGCCGTGCGGCCCAACCAGATTTTCGCCCTGTCGCTCAAGCACCCGGTGCTCAACCCGGACCGGTGGCCGGACGTGCTGCACAAGGTGGAGACGGAGTTGCTCACGCCGGTGGGGCTGCGCTCACTGGCCTCGGACCACGACGAGTACAAGGCCACGTACGACGGAGACCTGCGCGCGCGCGACGCGGCCTACCACCAGGGCACGGTGTGGAGCTGGCTGATTGGCCACTACGTGGACGCGGCGCTGCGGGTTCAGCCGGACCGCGCCCACCTGCGGGACGTCATGGACGGCCTGGAGACCCACCTGAGACAGGCGGGCGTCGGGCAGGTGAGCGAAATCTTCGACGCCACGCCCCCCTTCAGGCCAAGGGGGTGCATCGCCCAGGCCTGGGGAGTGGCCGAGGCGCTGCGGGTCTTCCTGCGCACCGCCTGATTCGGCTCAGGCGGCGTGGTAGCGGGCGAGCACGCAGGTGACGTTGTCGTTGCCGCCCGCGGCGTTCGCCATGTCGATGAGCTGGGAGCACGCCTTGTCCAGCTCCGGCGTGCGACCCAAAATCTCCTGCATCTGCGGGTCGGTCACCATGCCGCTCAAGCCGTCCGAGCACAGCAGGAAGACGTCGCCCGGCTGCGGCTCCACGCGGGAGACGTCCACCTGGACGTTCTCCTTCATGCCGAGGGCCCGGACGATGACGTTCTTGTGCGGGAAGTTCTCGACCTCCTCCGGCGAGAGCTTCTTCGCCTTGAGGTAGTCGTTGAGCAGGGAGTGGTCCTCGGTGATCTGCTTGAGGGCTCCGGAGCGGAAGAAGTACACGCGGCTGTCACCCACGTGCCCGACGTATGCGACGTCGTTGGCGAAGTGCAGGCTGACGAGGGTCGTCCCCATGCCCTTGTACTTCGACTCGCTGCTGGCCTTCTCGAAGATGCGCGCGTTGGCGAGCTTGATACCGGTGGCCAACCGGTTCTCGTCATAGTTGCGCTGTTTATCCATCTTGAAGGGCCAGGTGCTGTCCTGGTCCTTGGACGTCATCTTGTAGAACTCACCCAACTCGTCCACGGCGATGCGACTGGCGATTTCTCCTGAGGAGTGCCCGCCCATCCCGTCCGCGACGATGAAGAGGTGCTCATCGGGCAACATGAGGAAGTTGTCCTCGTTGTGGTTCCGCTTCATCCCGACGTGGGTGCTGCCGGCTACCTCGATGCGCATGCGCGGGGACTCTTCTAAGGGGACGAGAAACTGGCGGCGCACGTTAACAAAGCGCTCGGAAAACGGTCAAAAGACGTGCTCTTGGTGCGGTCAGACAGGGGACACCGGGGCTGGGGAGGCAGGCTCGAAGCTCAAGCGGTCCCCTTCCTGGGTGCCGCTCGCGGCCAGGATGCCCGCGGGCAGTTCCAGCACGGAGCGGGCCTGGAAGTACACGGACGTCGTCCTCCAGGGCGGCAGCGCCATCATCTGCTTGACGATACGCCCCTGTGCGTCCAGGAAGGCGACGTCAATGGGGATGCGCATGAAGAACGTGTGGATGGAGTTGCAGGGCTGGATGTGGAGGCCCTCGCCCACGGCGAGCTGCTCGCGCCCCATCAGTCCCTTGAAGCGCTGGGCGAAGGAGGTGGCCTTCTCCGCCCGGTCCGCCAGCGGCTTCTGCCGCGTCTCGTTGGTCACCTTCCAGCGCATGTAGCGCGTTCTACCCCATGCTCGAGCCCCTGGCGCGTCCTCTGCATCTGGTTCTGGTCTCCCCCCAGATTCCCCCCAACACCGGCAACGTCGCCCGCCTCTGCGCGGTGACGGGCTGCCGGCTCATCCTGGTGGAGCCCCTGGGCTTCTCCATCGATGACCGGAACCTGAAGCGGGCCGGGTTGGACTACTGGGACAAGGTATTTCTACGGCTGTACCCGACTTATGGGGCGTACGTGGAGGCGTATCCGGAGGCCCGGCGGTGGTTGTTCTCGGCGCGGGCGGAGCAGACGTTGTTCGAGGCGCGGTTCGAGGAGGGGGACCACCTGGTGTTCGGCTCGGAGGTGACGGGGCTGTTGCCGGAGGTGATGGAGGGGGGGACAGGGACGGCGCTGACGATTCCGATGTTGGAGGGGCGGCGGAGCATGAACCTGTCCACGGCGGTGGGGGTGGGGACGTACGAGGCGCTGCGACAGGTGTGTTTCACCGGGGCGGGCAGGCGTGCACCCTCGGCAAGTTGAGGGGCGGTGAGGAGGGACTACACTGCGGCGAGGATGACTCCGTCGCAGGCCGCCGAAGCGCTGTACTCCGCCCACAAATCCCGAGCCACGGGCTGGCTGACGCTGTCCGCGGGAGGGCGCGAGTCGCGGCTGACGTTGCGCGAGGGTGACCTCGTGGGGACGCGGCTGGGGTTCGGGTATCAGAGTCCGGCGCAGGCCTTGTTGCAGAGCGGGTTGTTGAGCGCGGAGGCGCTGGATGCGCTCTGGGCGCGGGGTGGGGCGGGGGCGGCGGACGAGGAGCTGTTGGAGGAGCACGGGCTGGAGCGGGACGCGGTGGTGGAGCAGCAGGTGCTGGCCCACGTGCGGCGGTTGAGTGAGCTGGCGGAGCGCGCGGCGTTCGAGCCTGGGAGCGTGGAGGCGGAGTTCCAGCCCATCTCCGGGGTGAGGGTGGTGCGGGCCGCGTTGGAGCGGCCGGGGGCGGGTGGGGCGAAGGGGCGGGTGTTCCGGTGCGCGGATGTGGCGGTGTGCGAGCCGTGGCTGACGGATGCGTCCGAGCGGGAGTTGTTGGAGACGCTCGGGGAGTTCCGTGAGCCGGAGTCGCTGACGCCCGCGCGTGAGGCGCTGCTGCTCGTGCTGGAGCGCGAGGGTGGGGTCGAGGCGCTGTCGGTGGAGGAGTGGGAGGAGAGGGAGGAGGCGCGGAGGCAGGAGGAGGAGGCCGCGCGCCAGAGGGCGGAGGAGGAGCGCGTCCGTGCCGAGGAGGAAGCTCGGCGGGCGGAGGAGGCTCGGCTTCGCGCGATTGAAGAGGCCCGGCTGGCGGAGGAGGCTCGGCTTCGCGCGATTGAGGAGGCCCGGCTGGCGGAGGAGGCGAGGCTCCGCGCGGAGGCAGAGCGGCTCGCGGAGGAGGCTCGGCTCGCGGAGGAGGCTCGGGTCCGCGCTGAGGAAGAGCGCCGCGCGGAAGAGGCTCGGCTCGCGGAAGAGGCCCGGCTGGCCGAAGAGGCTCGGGTCCGTGCGGAGGAGGAGCGCCGCGCGGAAGAGGCTCGGCTTGCGGAAGAGGCCCGGCTGGCCGAAGAGGCTCGGGTCCGTGCGGAGGAGGAGCG
>NZ_JAAIXY010000109.1 GCF_010894455.1 Myxococcus eversor
CCGAGGCGCGCAAGAGGTGCACGCGCACCGAGTGACGGACCGGGGCCGGCAGGGCGTGCAGCGCGTAGAGCGACTCGTCCGTCAGCCGCAGCGCGTACGGCACGCGCGGGGGTTCCTTCGGACGCCCGGGCAGCTCGCGCAAACGCTCCGCCAGGGCCTGCACCAGCGCCTCCGGCTGCTGCGGCTTGTGCAGGAAGCCCACCACCCCGTGCAGCGGCACGTCCGGAGCACCTCTCGCCGAGGACATCAGCATCACCGTCAGGTGCTGCAGCCGCGCGTCCGTGCGCAAGTGGCCGTACAGCTCCCATCCATCCAACCGGGGCAACACCAGGTCCAGGAGGATGAGGTCCGGGTGCTGCGCGCGCGGGCGATGACGCAGCCAGTCCAG
>NZ_JAAIXY010000110.1 GCF_010894455.1 Myxococcus eversor
GCCGCAGGCGTCACCCAGGCACAGCATGGTGACGCACTGGTCGTCTTGAAGCTCATCGCACTCCACCGCCGCCAAGTGAGCATCCGGAGTCGTGGAGCAGCCCAACGACGCGGCCAGCAGCGAAAGCCACAAAGCGAGAATAGTTCGCATAGATGGTGAAACCTAACATCGCGGCAGCTACTTCGCGCTGAGGGCCGCTGCGCGAGGTGCCGCACGTCGGCGGCGGCCCGTGCGCGGCCTCGCCTTCAGCCCGTGCGTGTTGTCGGGCAGCATCTGCATTGAGACGTGCCCCTGCCGCCAACCGCGTGTCAGGGCACGTCCGTTGTCCCGGAGGACTCTGGGAACTGGACGTTGCCCAGGATGACCGGGCGCTTGCCGTCCGTGGCC
>NZ_JAAIXY010000111.1 GCF_010894455.1 Myxococcus eversor
CGCGATGCTCGAACTCAGTTCCAACAAGACGAGGGGCGATGCCCATCGCTTCTATGAGCGTCTGGGCTTCGCCCGCAGTCACGAGGGCTTCAAGAAAAAGCTGAAAGCCTAGACGGGCTTCGCCTTGAGCCGCGTATTGCACGCGCTCCAGAATTGCGGCCACTTGGTTCCAGCCGTGAGCTTGCCGCCGGCCTTTGCATCTTTCCACTCGGCGCTGCATTGCTTCTGCCGTTCCCGGGCGGCGAGCTGCGCCGCGCTCGGCTCTTTTTTCGGCTTGGCCTGCGCCTGCGCCTGAAGCGGCCATGCCAACATCAATGCAGTGGTGGCTGAAAGAATTGTTCGAATGGCTTTGGTCACGATCTTCCCCCTTAGACGCACGCGGCGTCC
>NZ_JAAIXY010000112.1 GCF_010894455.1 Myxococcus eversor
GCGCGTGCTCCGCCTGCCGCACCACCATGCCGGGGCAGCCGCGCTGCGCCTCCACCAGCGTGTCCCCGCGCTCCACCGCGTCGCGCCGCCGCGCCAGGCTGTACTGGAGTCCCAGCGCCTCACACAGGCCCGGCTGCGCATCCAGCGCGGCCTGCAGCGACTCCTCCGCCAGCGACTCCACGTCCAGCGCCAGCGCCGCGCGCGCCCGCGTCAGCGACACGAGGTACGCGGGTGGGCCCTTCGTCGCGTCCACCGCCTTCAGCGTCTCCAGCGCCGCGGCCGGCTGGCCGTCATCCAGGAAGAGGTCCGCGCGCACCAGCATCGCGGACACGTTGCCCGGGTCCTTCGCCAGCACCGTCTCCAAATCGCGCGTGGCCCGGCC
>NZ_JAAIXY010000113.1 GCF_010894455.1 Myxococcus eversor
CTCAATACAGGCTTCGCCACGGTGCAGTGCTCCATGTCGGCGCTTGTCATGGAAAATCGCGGACTGGCAACGCCCGGCTCGGTGGATTCCATCCCCGGCAAGTCCAATGCAGAGGATCATGTGTCGAACTCCACATGGTGCGGTCGCAAGGCGCGCACCATCGTCGAGAATGCCGAGCAGATTGTCGCCGGTGAATTGTTGATGGCGGCGCAGGCATTGCCCCTGGTCGAACCGGTGGCGAAGGATTATCCGCTCAGCAAAGGTTCGCGCGCCGCCATGGAAGCGATTCGCGCCGTTATCCCGCCGGCTCTCGAAGGAGATCGCTGGTACGCCACAGAGATGCGGCAGGCGCTCGACCTCGTCCGCTCCGGGGCCGTGGTGG
>NZ_JAAIXY010000114.1 GCF_010894455.1 Myxococcus eversor
GCGTGGTGGCCATCATCAATCAGATAACCCTGCTCACGGTCGTCCTGACGGGCGCCGCGGTCATCCGCGAACGCGAACACGGAACGCTGGAGCACCTGCTCGTGATGCCGCTGACCTCGTTCGAGATCGCGATGGCGAAGGTCTGGGCCAACAGCCTCGTGATTCTCGTCGCGACCGGGGCTTCGCTCCTCCTGATCGTGGACATGGTGCTGCAGGTGCCGTTCGCCGGCTCGGTGGTGCTGTGGTTCGTCGGCGTCTTGCTCTACCTGTTCTTCGCCACGGCGCTCGGCATCTTCCTGGGGACGATTTCACGTTCGATGGCGCAGTTCGCGCTGCTGATCATCCTCGTCATCCTCGTGTTGATGCTGCTCTCAGGTGGGA
>NZ_JAAIXY010000115.1 GCF_010894455.1 Myxococcus eversor
ACACCCGTCCTCTCGGGCCCCTCGTACATGCCTTGCTTCGCGGACCCAGGTCGTCACCAGGCGCGGCACCGTCATCCACTACATGGAAGTGAAGGTGAATGACGCGCAGTGCTCGAAAGCCCAGCGCAATGCCCAGGAGTTCGTCGAGGACCGCCTCAAGAACGCGCTCAACGGCCAGTACGGCATCCCCGCCCAGCAAGGCGCGCAGACCATCGAGCAGGCGATGGGACGGGGCGCGGACTTCGAGCTCCATCTCATCCGGGTGTCCATGCCCCGCAACGGCACCTTGGAGTACCGGCAGGGCAACCCCATCACCGCCACGTGCTACCCCTGGGGCGAAACCGGCGGACGCGGCGGGCAGCCTGTCGTCATCCTCCA
>NZ_JAAIXY010000116.1 GCF_010894455.1 Myxococcus eversor
ACTCCCCTCTCTTCCAGGTCATGCTCGCGGTGCAGAACACGCCCTCCAGCACCCTGCGCCTCCCGGGGCTGACCTTCCGCGGAATCGAGGGCGGCAGCCGCGTGGCCAAGTTCGACTTGAGCCTCACACTCGCCGAGTCCCCCGAGGGCTTCGTTGGCTCGCTCGACTTCTGCTCCGACCTCTTCGACTCCGCCTCCATCACTCGCCTGGTGGAGCACTTGCGGACGCTGCTGCGCTCCGCTCTCGCTCAGCCCTCTCTCCCCGTCTCCTCTCTGTCGATGATGGACGAGGCCGAGCAGTCGCGAGTGCT
>NZ_JAAIXY010000117.1 GCF_010894455.1 Myxococcus eversor
CCTCACGCAGCGTGGCGCGCCAGAATCCGGCTCGCTGCTGGACTCCGCGCGACCTGCAACATCCCTTCCCGGCAACCAGCGCGCTCGTCGCGACCGCGATCTCCATCAACCACTTCGCTCAGCAACAAGTGGCCCGGTGCAGCCCGTGCAGCGCTCCGGTGCTGGCACCGCGACGACTTCACTCACCCGGTCCGGTGGCAACAACTCGCGCTTGCTGCCCTTGTGCCCGGGCTGGCCCCCGGGCTTCCGGCCGGTCGGCTCCGACTTCCTCGGCAGCGTACCGGGCGGGTCC
>NZ_JAAIXY010000118.1 GCF_010894455.1 Myxococcus eversor
CGTCGCACGCATCCTCACCGCCGTGATGAGTCTCAGGAAGCAGGAGCGCAACGTGCTCGACTATCTCACCGCCTCCGTCGAAGCTCAGCTCCACGGCACTCCCGCACCCTCACTGCTACCCGGCACGTAACCTCAGTTCACCTTTCCGCCGGCCTGCGCCGTGTGGGCTTGATCCGCTTCAGTGGACACCAAGGAAGAGGCAGGTACGGTGTCCAACATGACGGAAGTGAAGAAGCCACGACGTCCCCGGCGTAGCTACACGGAGGAGTTCAAGGCCGGGGCGGTGAGGC
>NZ_JAAIXY010000011.1:0-374456 GCF_010894455.1 Myxococcus eversor
ACGTGAGGGACGCCGTCGAGGAGGCGGGTCCAGAAGTCGAGTTGGGAGGAGAGGGTGTCGCCGGAGAGCCAGGTGCGCTGCCAGGAGGAGAAGTCGGCGTACTGGATGGAGAGCGGGGCCAGGGGAGAAGGAACACTCTGGAGCCGTGAGAGGTATTCGGCGGAGAGTTCCTGGTAGAGGACGCCGAAGGACCAGCCGTCGGAGACGATGTGGTGGAGGTTGAGCAAAAGCAGATGCTCATGCTCCGAGGTCGTCACCAACAGCGCGCGAAAGAGAGGGCCGCGAGCCAGGTCGAACGGCCGTTCCGCCGCCGCACGCAGCAGGGCCTGGGCCTGTTCGAGTGATGTCGCGGTCCTCAGCTCCAGCCTCACAGACACCGACTCAGCCACGTGTTGC
This sequence comes from Myxococcus eversor, assembly GCF_010894455.1. Classification (GTDB taxonomy): domain Bacteria; phylum Myxococcota; class Myxococcia; order Myxococcales; family Myxococcaceae; genus Myxococcus; species Myxococcus eversor. Next base: position 397 of record NZ_JAAIXY010000011.1, read on the forward strand.
ACGGGAGCGCCGTCACCCGGGAACGTCGTGCGCAAGGACTCGTGACGGTCGACCAGGGCCTGGAGGCTCTGCTCAAGGGCCGCGATATCGAGTGTCCCTTCCAAGCGGAACGCCATGGGCAGCGAGTACACGGCCGTGTCAGGCATCCACCGGTCCAGGAACCACAGTCGCTGCTGCGCGAACGATGGACTCAGCCGAGCCTCGCCCCGCGCTGGCCGGATGACGTCTTCGGCGAACGCGCTATCGCTCTCCTGGAGACTGGCGCACAGCTCGCGAAGGACGGGCCTGTCGAAGAGGGCGCGCAGCGGAAGGTGGAGGCGGGTCACCTCGCGCATCCGGGTGATGACCTGCGTGGCGAGCAGTGAGTGGCCCCCCAGGTCGAAGAAGTTCGCGGTGGCGCTCACCGCTCCCACGCCCAGCACCTCCTCCCAGATGCGCGCGACCGCTGTCTCCAGGGCCGACTCCGGTGCGACGAAGTCCTCGGAGCGCGACTGGGGCGCGGGCAGCAACGCGCGGTCCACCTTGCCGTTGGGCGTGAGTGGCAGTGCGTCCATCACCACGATGGCGGCCGGCACCATGTGATGGGGGAGCAGGCGCTGCAGGTGTTCGCGCAGCTCGATGGAGGTCGCTCGCGCGACGACGTACGCGACCAACCTCCGGTCTCCCGGCGAGTCCTCGCGCACGAGCGCGAGGGTCTCCAACACCGAGGGATGCTGGCGCAGCGCGCTCTCCACTTCCCCCAACTCGATGCGGAAGCCTCGGAGCTTCACCTGATGGTCGCGACGGCCGATGAACGCGATGGCCCCATCGGCGCGCTCCCGCACCAGGTCTCCGGTGCGATACATGCGGCCACCGGGCGTCTCGCTCCACGGGTCCGGCAGGAAGCACTCACCCGTCAGGTCCGCGCGCTCCCAATAGCCCCACGCGAGGCCCTGGCCGCCCGTGTACAGCTCGCCCACCGCTCCCGTGGGAACAGGCCGCATCGCCTCGTCCAGCACATACATCCGCGTCCCGGAGATGGCGCGGCCGATGGCGACGGCCGTGGTGTCCTCCGCCTCCAGTGCTCCTCGCATGGGATGGAAGCTGGTGAAGGTCGTGTTCTCGGTGGGGCCGTAGAAGTTGACGAAGCGAACGTGCGGAAGCTGCTCCAGCGCCTTGCGCGCATGGGGCACGGAGAGGACCTCGCCTCCCGTGAGCAGCTCGCGCACGCGGCCCATTCCGGGCAGGCCCAACTCGACGAGCTGATGGAAGAGGCCCGTCGTCACCCACACCACCGTCACGCCCTGGGCTTCCAGGAAGGGCCCCAGCTCGTCGAGCCCCGCCGCGCCCTGGGTGAACACCGCGAGCCTCGCGCCGTTGAGAAGCGAGCCCCAGATTTCGAACGTCGACGCGTCGAAGGCCACGGGCGCGAGCTGGAGCAGTACGTCGTCGGGGCCCACGTCCACGTAGTTGGCGCCCAGCACCAGTCGCAGCACGCCCCGGTGGGGAACACAGACGCCCTTGGGCTTGCCCGTGGAGCCCGATGTGAAGACGACATAGGCCAGGTCGTCCGGGCAGACCGCTCGCGAGGGTGGATGCGAAGGAAGCGCGTCCAGCTCCGCTTCCATCACATCCAGGCTCAGCGTGGGCGCACCGTCCGTGGGCAGTCGGGAGCGCAGGCGTGTCTGGGTGACGATGACGTGGACGCCCGCGTCCTCCGCCATCAGTTGCAGTCGCTCGGACGGATAGTCTGGATCCAGCGGAACGTAGGCACCGCCCGCCTTGAGAATGGCCACAAGGGTGACGAGCAGGTCCGCGGAGCGAGGCAGACAGACACCCACCCGCGGATGCTCCCGGCCGACGCCCATGGCTCGCAAACGCCACGCGAGCTGATTCGCCCGCGCGTCGAGCCGCTCATACGTCAAGCACACGCCGTCGCTGCTGACCGCGACGGCGTGTGGACGCAGCGCCACCTGGGCTTCGAATGCATCCGCGATGCTGGAAGGAAAAGAAGCCGGAGAGGGAGCCGACAAGGAGGGGGTGTCGAGCATGTCAACGCGTCGCCCTCACAGGATGAGGAAGCGACACGGCTGCCGCGCGGGGGCACGGCAGCCGATGAGACGGGGCGGAACGCGTGAGGCATATCTAGGAGGCTTGCCTAGACATGGCAAGATTGGCTGGACCTCCCCGCCCTGATGAGGCGGATCCCCATGAGCTGTGTTTCAGTTGATTACGGGTGACTCGCCGGGTTCGCTGGATTCGTGCCTGCCGCCCGCTCGTCACCATCGAGGAAGCCGTCGAGGTCCCGGTCGATGCCGATGCGCGTCCCCGAGCCCTGGGGCACGCACGTGTACGTCAGCACGCCGTTGCTCGCGGTGACGGCCGCGCGGAGGTTCGCATCCGACACGCCTGGCACACCGTGTCGGTCGACGATGAACTGACCTCCTCCCACGTAGAGGAAGCCCGCATCGTGCGGGCCAACCCGGCCCTTGGCCACCAGCTCGCACTCACCCGCGTTCGCTCGCGCCACCAGCAGGTTGATGCGCGGTGCCACCACGCTGGCCCGAGCGGCCGTCAGCGTCACCTGCTGCCCGACGATGGGCGCCAGGTTGCTGTCGAAGACGAACATGAACTGCTCCATGTTCCGCTTCGCGGCGATTCCCTCGGGCGTGTCGGGGATGCCCACCGCGTTGAAGATGGGGTGGAAGTCGAAGCCGCTGTTGAAGGCGAAGAGGGTGGGCACGGTGCCGTCGCTGTTGAAGCCGAAGCCGCGCACCTGGTCCCCGAGGAAGGGGTCCACGGGCAGGTTGCCGGTGGCGAAGGGCGCGCCGAACATTCCGACCTTCTGGTACAGGTTGCGCATGTGCGGCACCTTGGGGAACTGCGGCACCACGTCGAACGAGGACCGTCCGTCCGTGCCGAAGAAGCCCTTGAAGACGCCTTCGCCAGGGTTCGCGTTGGGGTCGAGCGTGTGGCATGAGCCGCAGGGACCGTGGAAGAACGTCGTCGTGTTCAGGAAGAAGTCCCGGCCCGCCTGCTGCGAGGGCGTGAGGGAGTTGTCCAGCTTGCGGATGGGGTTGGGCGGATAGACGACCTGCAGCGCGAAGTCGGTGAACTTCTGGAGCTGCTGGGGCGTGAGCTGCGAGCTGCGTCCCAAGAGGTCCATGAAGGCCGGGTTGAACTGCTTGAAGGCCGCCGACTCGTTGAACGTGCCGCTGTTGGGCTGGGCGTTCGCCGCGCTGTCGCCGCCGTTGCGATCTCCTCGCCAGTGCATGGGGCCGTGGTTGGCCATGCCCCGGAGGCTCTGCGTCGCCATGGGGCCCTTCAGCGGGTGGAAGGCCGTGCTCTGACCGAACGTCGGATCACTCCCGAACTCGGGCATGATGGGGACCACGGGAATGGGGTTGCTCTTCACCGCGCCGTCCGGGTTGCCCAGGTCCCAGGCCAGGCTGTCGAAGTCGCCGAAGATGTGGCAGCTGGCGCAGGACGAGTCACCGTGGCTGGAGCTGTTGCGCGCGTCGTAGAGGAACGGACGGCCCTCCACCACGCTCGCGGGCTCCGGGTTGTACATGGGCTGGTGGGCAATCTCCTGGCGCGTCGTCGTGTTGATGACGGAGATGGCGTTGTCGAAGCGGGTGAGCACGTAGAGCCGCCGCCGTGCCTCGTCCAGCACCAGGCCCGTGGGCCCGCCGCCGGTGAGCTGAATCTGATTCGAAGCGCTCGGCACGAACGTATCCGCCTCCAGCGCGGCGGTGGAGTAGACGCCCAGCTTCGAGGAGCCGAAGGCCGCGACGAACAGCGTGGCGCCGTCGGACGTCACCGCCATGCCCAGCGGCTGCGCCAGGCTCTTCTCGCTCTCCGGATTGGGCGTGGGCGCGCAGCAGGTGCCGTAGTCGATGTGCTTGTTGAGGTGGCGCGGCGTGACGCTGGTGGGGCCGAGCACGGTGATGCGGCTCTCGTGGATGTGGCCGCGCAGCGTGGTGTTGGCGAACGAGCCGGGGCCCTCGAAGCGCAGGTCATTCCGGGCCTCGGTGTTGCTGACGTACACCTTCCCGTTGGCCGGGTTGACCACCATGTTGAACAGGATGGTGCCCACGCCCGCGTAGACGCTCCCGCCGCCGGTGAGCGGCGCGGGTGGGTTGGAGGTGGCGTCGATGGTGAAGACGTCCTTGTCCGGCAGCGAGAGGCGGACCTGCGACGTCCATGAGCGGTTCAGCACGTCCACCCAGTCCTGCCCGTTGTACTTGACGAGGACGGAGACCTCCGGGGCGGGGACTCCCGCGAAGTTGGTGTTGGGGCCCGGAACGCCGCCCGCGGCCTCGCCACCGTTGGGTACGGCCAACTCGTGCAGCACCGTGGTGCGATTGCCCGAGTGGAAGGCCGCCGCGTACACCCGCGAGCCGTCGGGCGTCGTCGCGAGGGCCCGGGGCGTGTCCGCGAACAGCGACAGGATGGTGAGCGGCGTGCCGCCCAGCGAGCTGCCCAATTGCTCCGAGTCGAAGACCCAGACGTCGGCCCGGCCCACGCCCGGCGTGGTGAGCTGGGGGTCGAACGGCGCGTTCTGTCCGCGATGCGCCGCGGTGATGAACGCGCGCCGACGGCCATGGCCCGCGAAGACCAGGTCCCTGGGCTCGTCACCCACGAGCAGCGTGCGAGTCACGATGCCGCCCTGGCCCTCCGCGTCCACGCGCACGATGCTGACGCTGTCGGACAGATGGTTGACGACCCAGACCTCGTCGTTCGTCCGCGCGGCGACCGCCACGGGCTCCAGGCCCACGGGCACCGAGCCCCGGTGGCTGAGCCCGCTGTTGCCGATGCGGAAGATCTCCAGCCGGTTGTCCGGCGTGTTGACTGCGAACAGCAACCTGCCATCGGGGGAGAGGGCCAGGGGGCGCACCTGTCCGCTCTCGAAGAGGGTGAAGGGCGCCGCGGACGCTTCGCGGCCCGCCAGGACTCCAGCCAGTAGCAAGGTCAGGACAACGCATCTCACCGCAGCAGCTCGAACAGCCGTGCACGAGGCTTTCACAACGTCCTCCAGGGGATTGGGACAGTTCCCTCCTCCCGTCGAGGGAGTGACGGAAAGAAGGGAATGCGGAATCATCCGTGGATACGGTGTTAGCCGTAAATGCTGGCATCTCCTTTTCTGGAAATGCCAGTCGTGATGAGGGGCTGAGCTTGACAACGCCTTTCTTCCGGCCTGAAGGGAAGCAGGGCGCATGGAGCTGGAGAGTCTGGGCCTGCCCATGGCATTTGCCGACGCGTCGTATTTTTACAGGAGTGTGTACGGATGGCCTGGAAGATGCCCGAGGAACCCTATGTAGACGCGGAGCCTGGCTCCGCGCTGGAGACCGTCATCGTTCCGCGCACGCGGGACCTGGGGGATGGCTTCGAGGTGCGCCGGGCGCTGCCGTCGTCGCGGCGGCGGATGGTGGGCCCGTTCATCTTCCTGGACCAGATGGGCCCTTCCGTGCTCCAGGCGGGCAAGGGGCTCGACGTGCGCCCCCATCCGCACATCGGTCTGGCGACGGTGACGTATCTGTTCGACGGAGAGGTCCTGCACCGGGACTCGCTGGGCGTGGTGCAGACCATTCGTCCTGGCGCGGTGAACTGGATGGTGGCGGGGCGCGGCATCGTCCATTCGGAGCGCACGCCGCCGGACGCGCGCGTGAAGGCGAACCGGTTGTTCGGCATCCAGTTCTGGGTGGCGCTGCCCGGCTCGCATGAAGAAGTCGCTCCGTCCTTCGAGCACACGCCCGCGGAGGCGCTGCCCGTCATCAAGGACCATGGCCTGGAGCTGCGGCTCATCGCCGGGGAGCTGTTCGGGGAGAAGTCTCCGGCGCGCACCCAGTCGCCGCTGTTCTACGCGGACGTGAAGCTCGCCGTGGGCGCCCGGCTGCCCGTGCCCACCGTGCACGAGGAGCGTGGCCTGTTCATCGCGGAGGGCCAGGTGGAGGTCGGCGGGGAGAGCTTCGGCCCAGGTCAGCTCCTGGTGCTGCGTCCGGGCGCGGAAGTCGTCGCCCGGGGCGGCGGGGCCGCGCAATCCCGCCTGTTGCTCTTTGGCGGCGAGCCCATGGATGCGCCTCGGCACATCTGGTGGAACTTCGTCTCCAGCTCGAAGGAGCGCATCGAGCAGGCCAAGGAAGACTGGAAGGCGGGGCGCATCGGCCAGGTTCCCGGTGAGACGGAGTTCATTCCGCTCCCCGAGCCCGAGCCGAACGTGCCCCGCTATCCCTGACACGCCCGCAGGTGAGGTGAGACAGCCCCGCAGAAGGCCCGTCTGCGGGGTGTGTCTGTGATTGCCCGAGGCGCCCAATCACTTGTACGAAGGTGCTATCGCTCGAGCACGTGTCGCTCGGATTGATGGGAAGCTGACGGGCGGGGGAGGGCAGGGGTTCCCCGGATTGAGTCGTCGGGATTTTTCATGCAATTCCTTTCGTATCAATCCAGGGCGTCTGGGGATGCCCGGCTGTATCCGCTGTGCGGGGAAGGAATTGCCGTGAGTCATGTTTTCATGAAGTCGAGTGGAGCGTCGGTCTCCGTCGGAGACTATCTGCTGTTCCGCCTGTGCGAGCTGGGCATCCGTCATGTCTTCGGGGTGCCGGGGGACTTCAACCTGGGTGTGCTGGAGCAGTTGCTCAAGCATCCGGAGCTGCGGTGGGTGGGGTGCTGCAACGAGCTCAATGCCGCCTACGCCGCGGATGGGTATGCCCGCATGAGAGGGGCTGCCGCGCTGCTCACCGCGTATGGCGTGGGGGAGCTGAGCACCGTCAATGGCATCGCGGGCGCATATGCGGAGCGCGTGCCGGTGGTGGCCATCACCGGGGCGCCGCCGCTGTCCCATCTCCAGAAGCGCTCGGCGCTCCACCACAGCCTGGGGGATGGGGACTTCGGCAACACGCTGGCGAGCATGGCGCCCTTCACCGTGGCGCATGCGGTGCTGACGCAGGCGAATGCGCCCCATGAGATAGATCGGGTGCTACGCACGTGCCTCCGGGAGCGGCGGCCCGTGTATCTCCAGCTCCCCACCGACGTGACGTTCCAGCACGTCCCCGCGCCCGAGGGACGGCTGGTGCGGGAGGAGCCTCGGAGTGATCCGGACAGTCTCCGGCTGCTCCTGGCGGAGCTGGTGCCCAGGTTGCGAGGTGCCCGTCGCTGCGCGCTGCTGGTGGACAGCGACATCCAGCGCTTTGGCCTCGCGCCGAAGGTGCTCGCGTTGGCGGAGGCCGCCAGTCTTCCCATCGCCCTGCTCAGCTCCGCGCGGGGCCTGGTGGACGAGGGACATCCGGCGTTCCTCGGCTTCTATGGCGGGCGTCTGGCTGACCCATACGTGCGGGACTGGGTGGACGGCGCCGACTGCGTGGTGGGGCTGGGCGCGCGCTTCACGGACCTGAACACGAACTCGTTTACGCTTCGCCTGGAGCCGTCGCGACTGGTGGACCTTCAGCTCTCCAGCGCCGCGCTCGGGCAGGGCACCCAGGGCGTGCCGCCCTCGCTGTATAGCGGCCTGGTGTTGAGCGAGGTGCTGGAGGCGCTGAAGGAGGCGCTGGGCGAACGGAGGGCCCAGGACTTTGTTCCGCGCTCGGCGCGGTTGCGAGCCATGGCGGCGGCCCGGGCGCCGGTGCCCATCACCAAGGCCGGGACGTCGCTCACGCACTCGCAGCTCTGGCCCGCGCTGGCGGGGTTGCTGGAGCCGGAGGATGTCCTGCTCGTCGAGGCGGGCAGCCCCATGGTGGGCTTCGCGTCCGCGCAGCTGCCCCGAGGCGTGAGCTGGGTGGCCCAGCCGCTGTGGTGCTCCATCGGCTACACACTTCCGGCGGTGCTGGGGACCAGTCTGGCGACGGTCCCGGAGCGGCGCCACCTGCTCTTCATCGGAGACGGTTCCTTCCTCATGACGGCGCAGGAGCTGTCCACGCTGCTTCACCTGAAGCTCAAGCCCCTCGTGTTCCTCATCAACAACGCGGGCTACACCATCGAACGACTCATCATGGGGCCGGAGTCCGTCTACAACGACATCCCCCGGTGGAACTACCCGGCCGTCTGCGATGCCCTGGGCGTGCCGGGGCAGTCGTTGACCTTGCTCATCGAGAAGCCGGAGCAGCTTGGGCCTGTGCTGGCCGAAGCGGTGCGGGCCCAGCGTGACGGACGATTGGTGTTCGTGGAGGTTCGACTGGCTCCACTGGATGCCCCCGCTGGGATGGCCCAGATGGGAGCCTCCGTCTTTTCTTTGTCATACCGGGAGGACAGCGGACTGCCTCGTTTCTGACGCCCTGCTTCATCCCCTCTCAGGAATGGTGGAATGGGTAAATCAATCTCAGTGTGCTAACCTGGGAAGGCCGTGCAACCCATAGGCAGTCCCTGGAGGCATGAATGCAGGCTGGAAATTTCGTCAGCGGTGCGTTGCTTGCAGTGGGGTTGATGTTGGTTGGTTGCGGTGGTCCCACGGTGGAAGACACTGGGGCACAGGACCTGACCTCGCGTGAGGCCCTGGTTCCCAACTGTTCAGACACCACCGAGGGGTTCATCTCCTACTCCAACGCTCAGTACACGCAGATCGTGGGATACAGCGGCTGCGGTTGCGGGCGTTGGACGAGATGGGGCCAGTCGACCCAGTACTCCATCGTTACGGATCTGTGTGTCCCGCCGCAGACTCCCGAGGCCTGAATGGGCAGACGTCGTCTGGAAGAGTCGTACAACCCATAGGCAGTCCCTGGAGGCATGAATGCAGGCTGGAAGATTCATCAGCGGTGCGTTGCTCGCGGTGGGGTTGATGCTGGCTGGCTGCGGTGGCCCCGTGGTGGAGGACACCGAGGCACAAGATCTCACCTCGCGAGAGGACTCCATCCCCAACTGCGATGGGGTGTACTACGAGCACACGTATTACAGCGACGCGACGTACACCACGATCGTGGGCACGCGGGACTGTGACTGTCTCAACTGGGCGACCTGGGGTCGGACTACGGCGTTCCGCCAGTCCTACTTCGGGACCTGTCGGTAGCACGCGCTCCGCATCACGTTGAATGAAGACGGCCCGCCCCGGAGTACTCCCGGGAGCGGGCCGTCGCACTTCAGTCAGGCATTGTGCTCAGGCGGTGGCGGAGCGCACGGCCGCGAGCAGCTCGCCAGAGTCGACCAACTGGCTGACCGCCTCGATGTCCTTATGCAGCTCCCGGTCCCTGTCCATGTGCGGCACCTTCGTGCGGATGAGCTCGTAGGCCGCCAGCGCGCCCTTGCCGGGCTTCCCAGGCAGGCGGAAGTCCAGGGCCTGCGCGGCGACCAGCAACTCGATGGCCAGACACGAGCGGGTGAAGTCACTCACCTGCCGGCCCTTGAGCGCCGCCGTCATGCCCATGGACACGTGGTCCTCGCGGCCCGCCGAGGACGGAATCGAGTCCACCGACGCGGGGTGGCTGAGCACGCGCGACTCGGCCACCAGCGCCGCGCTCGTCACCTGGGCAATCATGAAGCCCGAGTTGAGCCCGGAGTTCTTCGCCAGGAACGCGGGCAGACCCGACAAGGACGGGTTCACCAACTGCTCCACGCGCCGCTCGCTGATGGAGGACAGCTGCGTGAGCGCCATCGCCACCACGTCCATCGCCAGGGAGATGGGCTGGCCGTGGAAGTTGCCGCCGGAGACGATGCGCTCCGTCTCGGTGAAGACGAGCGGGTTGTCCGTGGCGCTGTTGACCTCCACCTCGAGGATGCGCCGGGCGAAGGACAGGCCCTCGCGCGCCGAGCCGTGCACCTGGGGCATGCAGCGCAGCGAGTAGGGGTCCTGCACCTTGCTGCAGTTGACGTGCGTCTCCACCAGCTCGCTGTTGACCAGGATGCGCCGCAGGTGCGCCGCACAGGCCTTCTGGCCCGGATGGGCCCGCACGTCGTGAATCTCCGGGATGAACGGCTTGTGGCTGCCGAGCAGCCCTTCCAGCGTCATCGCGCCCGCGACGTCGGCCAGCTCCGCGAGGGACTCGGCGCGAAGCTGCAGGAGGGTGCCCACCGCGCACATGGCCTGGGTGCCGTTCACCAGCGCCAGGCCCTCCTTGGCCTCGAGGACGACGGGCTGGAGTCCGGCCATCTCCAGCGCCTTGCGCGCGGGCAGCCGCTGCCCCTGGTGGAAGGCCTCACCCTCGCCGATGAAGACGAGCGCCAGGTGCGCCAGCGGGGCCAGGTCACCGGAGGCGCCCACGCTGCCGCGCTCGGGGACGACGGGGATGACGCCCCGGTTGAGCATCTCCAGCGCCAGCGTCAGTGTCTCCGAGCGGATGCCGGAGTATCCCTTCGCCAGCACGTTGCAGCGCAGCAGCAGCAGCGCGCGGGCCTCGGGGAGGGGCAGGGGCGTGCCGACGCCACAGGCGTGGGAGAGGATGAGGTTGCGCTGGAGGTCGCGCAGGTCCTTCTTGTCGATGCGGACCTCGGCGAGGGTGCCGAAGCCGGTGTTGATGCCGTAGGAGGGCGTGTCTCCGGCGGCGACCCGGTCCACGAGCGCGCGGGCGGCTCGGACTCGGGTGGCGGCCTCGGGGGCCAGCTCCACGGTGACCTCGTTCCGAGCGACCTGGAGAATCTGCTCCAGCGTCAGGGTGTCTCCGTCGATGAGGATGCGGGGGCGCGACATTGGGGCTCCAACAAGGGGTGGCGGATTCAGGAGTCTTCCGCAGCGGGGCTTTACACCCGGGAGCCGTGCTCGTATAGCTCCGCCGACTGAAGAGGGAGGTCACGGACTCCGTGGCGCTGATCGTCCAGAAGTATGGCGGTACCTCCGTGGGTGACACCGAGCGGATGAAGAACGTCGCTCGCCGCTGTCTGGCCGCGCAGGGTGCGGGGCATGACGTGGTGGTGGTCGTCTCCGCGATGTCGGGAGAGACCAACCGGTTGCTCAAGCTCGTGGCGCAGATCACCGACCGGCCAGACGAGCGGGAGCAGGACGTGGTGGTGGCCACCGGCGAGCAGGTCACCATCGGCCTCGTCGCCATGGCCATCCATGCGCAGGGCGGTAAAGCGACGAGCTTCCTGGGGCATCAGGTGCGCATCGTCACCGACAGCACCTTCTCCAAGGCGCGAATCAAGAGCATCGACGCGCAGCCCATCCGCGCGGCCCTGTCCAAGGGCCACATCGTGGTGGTGGCGGGCTTCCAGGGCGTGGACGATGCGGGCAGCGTCACGACGCTGGGACGCGGCGGCTCGGACACCACGGCGGTGGCGGTGGCGGCGGCGCTCCAGGCGGATGCCTGTGAAATCTATACGGACGTCGACGGCGTCTACACCACGGACCCGAACATGGTCCCCGCCGCGCGCAAGCTGGACCGCATCTCCTACGAGGAGATGCTGGAGCTGGCGAGCGTGGGCGCGAAGGTGTTGCAGATCCGCTCGGTCGAATTCGCCATGAAGTACAAGGTGCCGCTCTGGGTGAAGTCGTCCTTCTCCCAGGACCCGGGCACACTCGTGTGTGAGGAGGACAAGTCCATGGAGGACGTGCTGGTCCGCGGCGTGGCGTATGACCGGAACGAGGCGAAGATCACCGTGTGTGGCGTGCCGGACGTGCCGGGTGTCGCCGCGAAGATCTTCGGGCCGCTCGACGAGAAGAACATCGTGGTGGACCTCATCGTCCAGAACCCGTCGCGGGATGGGCGCACGGACCTGACCTTCACGGTGGGCAAGTCGGACTTCCTCAAGGCGCAGGAGGTCGTGCGCGAGGCGGTGAAGGAGATTCACGCCGCCGGCATCGAGACGGACGAGAACATCGCCAAGGTGTCCATCGTCGGCGTGGGCATGCGCAACCACTCGGGCGTGGCGGCGCGGATGTTCACGGCGTTGTCGTCCGAGGGCATCAACATCCAGATCATCTCCACCTCGGAGATCAAGGTGTCCTGCGTGGTCCACGCCAAGTACACGGAGCTGGCGGTGCGGGCGCTGCACACGGCGTTCGGGCTGGATCAGCCGCTGCCCCCCGAGGGCGTGGCGACCGTGTCCGAGACGGCCGCGCTCAAGGGCGAGAAGGTCTGAGCGGGTGGCTGCGGGGCGCACCGCGGCGCTCGCCGTCGTCGCCCTGTGTGTCATCGGGTTGGGGGCGATGGCTCGCTGGCGTTGGCCGGATTCCGAGCCAGCGCTGGATTGTCCTCCGGAGGCCGTGCGGCTCCGCTCCGACGGTGTGGCCACGTGTGGTGAGGGCGAGGTGCCCACGGGGGCCACGGCGTTGGCGCTGGGGCGGCGGCTGGACTTGAACGCCGCGACGGAGGAGGAGCTGGCGCTGTTGCCGGGAGTGGGCAAGTCCCTGGCACGGGGGCTGGTGGAGGCCCGCGAGGCGGCGGGCGGCTTCGCGAACTGGGACGCCGTGGACGAGGTGCCTGGGGTGGGTGCTGCCCGGTTGAAGACCCTCCAGGCGGCCACGGTGTTGGGGCCGGCTCCGGATGCCGGGCCCGTGTGGTAAGCACGCGGCGTGCAGATCGCCTGCCCTCAGTGCTCGATGCAGTATGTCCTCGACCCCCGCCTGCTGCCGCCAGGAGGGGCTTCGGTCCAGTGCACGCGCTGTGGCCATGTGTTCATGGCGTCGCCGCAGGCGGAGGCTCCGCGTCCTTCACTCGCGGAACCCGGTGGGCCACGCACGCCGAGCGGCTCGTGGCCCTCCGCCCCGACACCCGCGGCCTCGAGCATGCTGCGCACGCAGATCTTCGGTGCCGGTGCGTCCAGTGGAGCGGTGCCGCCCGTTGAGGGCGGGGCTCGCACGGGCGAGGGTCCGCGGGGCGGGGTGCCGAATACGACGCAGACGTTCGGCGCGGTGCCGCCGGTGCGCCAGGGTTCGAGTACGTACACCGCTGTTCCCGATACGACGCAGACGTTCGGAGCGGTGCCTCCGGTGGGCCAGGGGGCGAGCGCTCAGGGCGCGGTGCCGAATACGACGCAGACGTTTGGCGCGGTACCTCCGGTCGCCTCGGATTCAGGGCCGCACGGCGCGGTGCCGAATACAACGCAGACGTTTGGCGCGGTGCCTCCGGTCGCCTCGGGTTCAGGGCGGCACGGTGTGGTGCCGAATACGACGCAGACGTTCGGCGCGGTGCCGCCGGTCGCCTCGGGTTCAGGGCCGCAGGGCGCGGTGCCGAACACGACGCAGACGTTCGGCGCGGTGCCTCCGGTGCGCTCCAGTGCGGGCTCGCAGGGCGCGGTGCCGAACACGACGCAGACATTTGGCGCGGTGCCTCCGGTGCGGTCCGGTTCGGGCTCGCAAGGCGCGGTGCCGAACACGACGCAGACCTTCGGCGCGGTGCCTCGCGTGCGGACGGATTCCGGCCCACAAGGCGCGGTGCCGAACACAACGCAGACGTTCGGCGCGGTGCCTCCCGTGCGGTCCGATTCGGGCTCACAGGGCGTGGTGCCGAACACGACGCAGTCCTTCCAGGTCTTCGGAAACACGAGCCAGGGCAGCTCCGTGCCGCCCACGATTGCTCCGGTGACGGGGAGCCTGAAGCAGCCTGTCGGTGCCACCGAAGGCCTCGCGCCCCTGGGCCGGACGCTGACCTTCGGCGCGGTGGCCGAGCAGTCCGCCCCCACGGGTGACGCGTCCGCGTTCCCCGGCGAGACCCAGACCCGTGTCTACGGAGCGGGCTCGGCGGGCGGCACCCAGAGCTTCGGGGCCGTCGACTCCGACGCGTCACCGGTGGCTCGCAAGACGTCGCTGTATGGGGCTCCCCAGGATTCCGACGGAGGCGTGCGGTTGCCCCCAGAGGAGCTTCCCGGAATCGGTGCCTTCGGAGCGCAAGGGCCCTCGGGTTCCTCCGCCTCGCCGTCGCCGCGACGGCCCAGCGTCTCCCTTCCTCCCGAGCTGCTCGCGGCGGGCCGAGACCGCCCCGAGTCTCCCGGGTTGGAGCCCTCGAGCAGCGCCTCCCGTCTGTGGATCGGCCTGCTGGTGGGGGCGGGAGTGCTCCTGGCGGGCGTGCTCGCCTATCCGGCATGGAGGGACCGCGACGCGAACATGCCCGCGGCGGCGGTGGCCGACAAGGACCGCGCGGTGGCGTCGCTCCGCAAGGATGATGCGGTCTCAAGGGACCAGGCCATCGCGAGCCTCAGGGCCCTGACGGCGACGCATCCCAAGTACACCGAGGCGCAGGCCGAGCTCGTCGGCGCGCTGTCCCTGCGCCTGGGTGAACTCCAGGCGGAGGCGGATCGCCTGCGCATGCGGAACGAACACGTCCAGCGGGAGATCTCCGCCTACCAGAAGAACCAGCTGCCGGTGGACTGGCCCAGTCGGGTCAACGTGCTCCAGGAGGAGAGCGACGGCCTCGCTCGTGTCAGCGCCCCGCTGAGGACGGAGGTCGACAAGCTCCGCAAGGAGCTGGACGTCCTCGCCGCCGCGCTGAAAGCCGCGCCGGAGGTGGAGCCCGCTCCAGCCCTGGCCGCCCGGGTGAAGGCCCTGGCCCTGCACGCGGGCGTGACGGCGGCGCCGGACGCCCTGGCCCTGGCGGAGCGCCTGCGCAACGTGGAGAGCGCTCCGAAAATCTGGAGCACGGTGGCACGGGCCGAGTACGTGCTCAGCTCCGGTTCTCCTCCGGACTCCGTGGCGCAGTCCGCGAACGAGCTGGAGAGGCTGCGCCAGGCGGACGGCACGCTCCTGCGCGCCCACGTCCTCGGGGCTCGCCTGGCCCTGCGCATGAAGGACCCGAAGATGGCGCGTTCACTGCTGGACGAAGTGCGGGCCCTCAACCCGAACCATGAGCTGGCGCGCAAGCTGCTCGAGCAGCTCGACAAGGGCGGCTTCCAGCCCTGAAACGACGTCCGTCGTGTCCACCGTGAGGCTGGAGAAAGTCCAGTCCCACCGTGGCGTTGATCCTCATCCCGCCGGGTTTCCACGGGCGGAACGCGCGGCGGTGCGCGGGGCATGCCTCTTGCTGTCACCCGGGCGGAGTCGGGGACTGGGTCTTGGGAGGCATGGTCGATGGCGGAGGTCTTCTTCTGGTGTTCCGCGCTGCTGCTGGCGCACACGTACTTTCTCTACCCATTGAGCCTGTTCGTGCTGGATGGCGCCGCGCAGGTGGCGCGCAACGTCCGGTCGATGCGGGGAGGGGAGCCTCGTCGGAGCCTTGCGGCCGCTCGAGGGCCGGCTCCCTCGGTGAGCCTCGTCGTGGCCGCGTACAACGAGGTGACCTGCATCGAGCAGAAGCTGGAGAACAGCCTCGCGCTCGACTATCCGGCGGACCGCTTCGAGGTGGTGATTGGCTCGGACGGCTCCACGGATGGAACCAACGAGCGGGTGCTCCAGTGCCATGATGAGCGGGTGCGGTTGTCGCCGGCGCCGCGCGCGGGCAAGACGACGGTGCTCAACCGCTGCATCCCGACGGCGAAGGGCGACATCGTGGTCCTCTCGGACGCGAACACGATGATTGAGCCGGAGGCCATCCAGAAGCTGGTGCGCCACTTCGAGGATCCAGAGGTCGGCGCCGTCTGCGGCAAGCTGCGGCTCTACAATCCGACGAAGCAGGACTACGAGGAGAGCGCGTACTGGAGCTACGAGTCCCTCATCAAGATGTACGAGGGGCGCCGGGGCGCGGTGGTGGGGGCCAACGGTGGCCTGTACGCCATCCGTCGCACGCTGTTCACGGAGCTGCCCGCGTCCACCATCGTCGACGACTTCGTCATCCCGCTGCGCATCCTGGAGAAGGGCTACAAGGTCTCGTACGAGGAAGAGGCCGTCGCCCACGAGGAGACGACGGAGGACTACGGCAAGGAGTTCGGCCGCCGCGCGCGAATCGCCGCGGGCAACTTCCAGAGCCTCCGCATGGTGCCGGGCCTGCTGCTGCCCACCGCGGGCTTCCCCGCGTTCGCGTTCTGGTCCCACAAGCTCTTGCGCTGGTGCGCGCCCGCGCTGATGGGACTGGCTTTGATTGCCAACCTGTTCCTGCTCGACAGCGTGTTCTACCGCTTCACCCTCCTGGGGCAGGGGCTGTTCTACGCCCTGGCGTACCTGGGGAAGGTGGGGGTGCTGAAGCGTGGCGCGGTGAAGCGGGTCGCCTCCGTGGCCTACTACTTCACCACCATGAACCTGGCCATCGTCGTGGGCTTCTGGCGCTTCCTGCGCAACTCGCAGCGCGCCGCGTGGGACCGCACCGCTCGCGCGTCCTGAGTCACGCGCACGTCGTGCGTCCCGGCGCTCGGTCCCTCTGGGGGCCGGGCGCTTCTTCTTTCCACCGCCTGCCGTCTACCGAAGAGAAGCGACGGGGACGGGCGCGGCCTTCTTCGCCGCCGGGCTTGGGGGCAGCACGCTGCCGAACGAGGCGAAGAGCTGACCGGTGAGGACCGGGTCCTTGTTCGGGCCGGCGTGGCGAAGCAAGTCATTGAGCACCTCCCCCGTCTTCGGATCTCTCGGCAGGTGGGGGCGGGCCAGGTTCATCCGGTAGCGCACGACGCCCCGGCGCACGCGGTGGATGACGGTGACGGTGCCCTGGGCGTCCACCGAGTCGACGATGCCCACGTGCGTGAGGCCGTCGTTGCGGCGGCCGTCGCGGTTCTGGTCATACGTCTCGTTGAAGAAGACCAGGTCTCCAGGCACCGGGCGCCCCTCCGTGTACACGCGGCCATTCGCGCGGGCGTAGCGGTAGAGGGCGGTGACGCCGTTGTCGCCGGGCTTGAGCGTCCCCCGGAAGGACAGCCCCGCCTGGGCATGGACGCCCTCGATGAGTCCCGTGCAGTCCGCCGGGTACTTGCGCCCGTCGAGCGTCACCTGCGGCTTGCCCACCAGCGAGCGGGCCGCGGCGAGCACCTTCGCGCGCGCATCCGCGGAGACGGGCCTGGCGTGGGTGCTCGCCTGCGTGGTGGCGGGCTTGCCCGGCTTGTCCTTCGACGGACGCGCGGCGGTGGCGCGCGGGGGCGTGCGCTTCGCGGGGGTGGCCTTGCGCTCGGCTGTCTGGGCCTTGGGCGCCACGGGGCTGGAGAGCGACTCCCGGGGAAACGCGGGCGGGGACGCGGAGCGGTAGCGCACGGCGTAGGAGTCCAGCCACGGCTCCAGCCGGTTCGACGGGGTGGCGCAGCCCGTCGCCGCCATCGCGAGCATTCCCATCAGCGTGAGCCACCGCATGCGCGACCTCCCTGTAGCGTCCTGAGGCACCCATGCTCGCCCCGGTGGTTTGTGTCGTCAAAAAACCTACCCAGGCAGCCGTCCGTGGCGGCTCGGGTTTCCGGGGGGGCCGGGGTGCGGTATTGCTGCGAGGAGAATGGTCGCCCTTCGCCGAGCCCTCGCCGTCCTCCTGCTGGCCGCTGCTGGCTGTCTGCCGTCGCCGTATGACCGCGCCGCAAGGACTGACACCGTGGAGGGCTACCGCGCCTTCCTGCGTGACAACCCGACCCACCCGGACGCGGACGCCGCCGAGTCACGGCTGGAGGAGCTGGAGTTCGAGGACGCGAAGAAGCTGCACACGGTGCTCGCCTACAAGCGCTTCCTGGAGGTGTATCCGGACGCGCCGCATACGCGCACCGCGAAGACGCTGCTGGAGGGCCTGCGCTTCAACGCCGCGAAGGAGGCCGCCACGGTGGCCGCGTGGCGCCAGTTCCTCCAGGAGCACCCGGATGGCCTGCAGCGCGACGAGGCGCGGCGGCTGATGGCGGAGGTGGAGACGCAGGAGCTGGCGACGACGCAGGACCCTCGGCGCCTGGCCGAGTACCTGCGCGAGAAGCCGGATGATCCGCGCCGCCTGGAAGTGGAGTCGCGGCTGGACGGACAGGCCTTCGAGCAGGCCAAGGCCGGCGGCGCGGCGAAGCTGTTCGCGTACCTCAAGGACTTCGCGGCCGGCGCGCACCGCGAGGAGGCGCGCACCCTCCTGCTGGAGCTGGAGGTCGAAGGGCTGCTCGTCTCGGGGCTCGTGGACGAGGCGGAGGCGCGGGTGAAGGCGCATCCCCTGGGGCCCAAGCTCACCGGCTTCCCGGCGCGGCTGGCTCGCGCCCGGACGGAGCGGGCGGCGCTGGCCCAGCCGGAGCCGCTGGTGCAGGCGTCGTACGTGGGGCACTACCTGCGGGATTTGGAGGACCTGAAGCGCGCGATGGTGGCGCCGGATGCGTTGGACCGGTGGCAGGCCGCGGAGGAGATGGGCCAGCACGTGTCGGTGCGCGCGTTGGACCCGTTGCTGGACGCGCTGCGCTCCGCGCGCAATCCGCTCATCCGCCAGAACGCGCTGGAGTCGCTGCGCACGGTGCTCTCCTCTCTGCCGCGTCCGGTGGCCGAGTACGAGGTGGCCTCGCGCCTGGATGCCCTGCGTGAGCGGGCCAGCAGCGCGGAGATGTACCTCACGGTGGCGGTGCTGCTGGACCTCTCCGGTCAGCTCGGTCAGGCGTCCACCGAGTACCAGCGCGCCTTCGACTCCGGCGTGCCGGACCCCGTCGTCCTGAGGCGCTGGGCGGACATCCGCGAGGCGCGCAAGCAGCCCTTCTCCGCGGCGGTGGCCGCGCGGCAGCTCGCGGTATGGGCGCTGGGCGTGGCGCGCGAGGAGACGGTGACGGCCGAGGGCCGCGTGCCCCTGGCGTCCGCGCGGCAGCTCTGCGCGGCGGCCGTCAACGCGCGCTTCGCCGCCGGAGTCATCGCCCGGGCCCGCGCGGCGTCCAGCGAGTTCCCCGAGGACCTGGCCGAGTTCGAGCGCCGGGCCGAGGAGGCGCGGAGGCTGACCGAGGCGCGGCTGGCGGACGCGGAGCTGATGCTGCGCGAGCAGAGCCCGGGCATCCGCACCTGCTCGGACCGGGGCGTCGCCGAGCGGCTGGAGGGTGGGGTGAAGGATCGCACCGCCGCGCTGGCGTCGGTGGGCACGAAGCTGCCGCAGCTGGGGCGGCTGCTCCTGGAGCTGGCGCGGGAGAGAGACCCCTCGCCCCAGGTCCGCGAGGCCGCCTCCGCGCGGCTGACGGCGCTCAAGCCCGTGCCCTGAAGCGACTGATCCGTTCGTCCCTGGAGGGCGGGGCGGTTAGAGTTCGCCGCCCCATGGCCTCCCTCCCCATCCCTCGGACAGTCGCTCCGACGAGCGCCTCGTCGCGCATCGACTACGCCGGCCTGCTCAACGAGGAGCAGCTCCGGGCGGTGGAGGCGGAGGCCGGGCCCGTGCTGGTCATCGCCGGGGCGGGCTCCGGCAAGACGCGCACGCTCACCTTCCGGGTGGCCCGCCTGCTGGAGCGGGGCGTCGCGCCGGAAAACCTCCTGCTGCTGACCTTCACCAACAAGGCCGCGCGGGAGATGACCCGGCGCGTGGCGGACCTGGCGGGCTCCTTCGCGGACGTGCGGCGCATCCTCGGTGGGACCTTCCACCACGCGGCGCACCTGCTCCTGCGCCAGCATGCGGGAGTGCTGGGCTACTCGGACCGCTTCACGGTGTTGGACCGGGAGGACGCCCGGGACTTGATGGTCACCTGCCTGGCCGAGCGCAAGCTCAAGAGCGACAAGCGCTTCCCCCGGCCGGAGCTGGTGTTGGAGCTGGTGTCGCTGGCCACCAACCTCCAGCAGGCCGTCTCCGAGGTGCTCTTCGACCGGAGGCCCCAGTTCCTGCCCCTGGCCCCGGAGATTCTCGCGACGGCGGCGCGCTACCGGCAGCGCAAGGCGCAGCTGCACCTGATGGACTTCGATGACCTGCTGCTCAACCTGAAGCGGCTGCTCACCGAGCACTCCGCGGTGCGTGAGCAGCTCACCGAACGCTTCCACACCGTCCTCGTGGACGAGTACCAGGACACCAACAAGCTCCAGGGAGAGATTGTCGATCTGCTCGCCGGAGAGCGCCGTGACTTGACGGTGGTGGGGGACGACTGCCAGTCCATCTACAGCTTCCGGGGCGCGGACTTCTCCAACATCATCGGCTTCCCCGAACGCCATCCCGGCTGCGCTGTCTTCACGCTCACGCGCAACTACCGCTCCACCCCGGAGGTCCTCCAGCTCGCCAACGCGGCCATCGCCCGGAACGAGCGGCAGTTCCCCAAGGCGCTCGTCGCGGAGCGTCCCCCCGGTGCGCGCCCCGTCGTCGTCCCCGCGCTCGACGCCGCCGACCAGGCCCACTGGGTGGCGAGCCGCATCCAGGAACTGCGCGACGGAGGCCTGCCGCTGGAGTCGATGGCCGTCCTCTATCGCGCGCACAACCACTCGCTGGAGCTGCAACTGGAGCTGACGCGCCGGGGCCTGCCGTTCCGCGTGCGCTCCGGGGTGCGCTTCTTCGAGCAGCCCCATGTCAAGGATGTGCTGGCGCACCTGCGACTGGTGAACAACCCCGGCGACGAGCTCGCCTTCAAGCGGGTGGTGCGCGCGGTGCCCGGGGTGGGGCCGATGACGGCGGAGCACCTGTGGACGTCCCTGCGGGCGCTGCCGGAGGGGTTGTCCCTGGCGGAGGGCCTGGAGCGCGACGAGGTCCGCACCCACCTGTCGCGCAAGTCGAAGCCGGGCTTCGAGCGCTTCGCGAAGTTGATGGGTCTGCTCGGACGTCCCGAGGCCGCCGCCGACCCGGGTCGCCTCATCGAGGACGTGTTGGAGGGCGGGTACGCGGAGGTGCTCGCGGCGGAGTCCTCCCCCGAGGAGGGCCGGGAGGATGACCTGCGCCAGCTCGCCGAGTACGCGCGCCGGTTCGAGGACCTGCCCCGCTTCCTGTCGGAGCTGGCCCTGGTCGCGGAGTTCGCCGCGAAGGAGGCCCTGGGGGCCGAGGCCGCCGGGGACGTCCTGACACTCACCACCGTCCATCAGGCCAAGGGGCTGGAGTGGCGCGCTGTCTTCGTCCTCTGGCTGGTGGACGGGCGCTTCCCCATGTCCCAGGCCGCTCGCTCGGTGGAGGAGGAAGAGGAGGAGCGGCGCCTCTTCTATGTCGCCACCACCCGGGCGCGGGACTCCCTGGCGCTGGTGTACCCCCTGTCCGTGCTGCCCCGGGAGGGAGACCGCATCCTCTTGAGGCCGTCCCGGTTCCTGGAAGAGCTGCCAGCCGGGGAGGGGGCTCCCTATGATCGGCTGGTCCTGGCGTCCGCCGAGGGGGTCCTGGGCGGACTCCCCCTGGGGTCGCCTGGCCCGGGGCCGACGGGGTCCGAATCAGGGGACTGAGTCGGACGCCCAGAAACGCGCGCGCGAAGTCGCGACGTGATACAGAGTGGGACGAGGGCGTGCGTCTTGTGACCCGCGCCTGTGAACTTCATGGCGGACAGACCTCGCATCGTCGGGATTGACCTGGGCACCACCAACACGCTGGTGGCGTCCGTGCGCAACCGCATCCCGAAGATTGTCCCCACGGATCGCGGCAATCTCATCCTCCCCTCCGTCGTCGCCCTGTCGTCCAAGGGCGACCTGCTGGTGGGAGGCGTGGCCAAGGACCAGATGGTCACCAACCCCCGCAATACGCTGTGGGGGACCAAGCGGCTCATCGGACGGAAGTACCATTCCAAATCCGTGGAAGACCTCCGCGGTGCCTTCCCGTACGACATCGTCGAGGGCCCCGGTGGCGACGCCGCGGTGATGATGGGCGGCAAGCTCTACTCGCTGCCCCAGGTCTCCAGCTTCGTGCTGTCCCAGCTGAAGACCATCGCCGAGCAGTTCCTGGGCGGCCCCATCGACGCGGCCGTCATCTCCGTCCCGGCCTACTACAACGACAACCAGCGCCAGGCGGTGAAGGAGGCGGGCCGGCTGGCCGGCTTCGACGTCAAGCGCATCGTCAACGAGCCGACGGCGGCGGCGCTGGCCTACGGCTTCAACCGGGGCCTGGACCAGAAGATCCTCGTCTATGACCTGGGCGGCGGCACCTTCGACGTGTCCGTGCTGCACCTGTCCGGCAACGTCTTCGAGGTGCTCGCCACGGGTGGCGACTCCTTCCTGGGTGGCGCGGACTTCGACAACCGCATCATGGAGTACGTGCTGGAGCGGTTCCGCGAGGAGGCGAAGATCGACCTCGCCGAGAACACCATCGCGCTCCAGCGCATCAAGAACGCCGCCGAGGCGGCGAAGATCGACCTGACGCTCATCCCCAACGTCGTCATCGACCTGCCCTTCATCGACGAGCGCAAGGGCAAGCCGTTGGACCTGCGCATCCCGCTGACGCGCGAGTTCCTCAACAGCCTCACCGGCGACCTGGTGGACCGGACGTTCGAAATCTGTGATCGCGTCCTGGCGGAGAAGGGCATCGCCCGCTCGGAGATCGACGAGATCATCCTCGTCGGCGGACAGAGCCGGATGCCGCTGGTGCAGCAGAAGATCCAGGCGCACTTCGGCAAGCCGCCCCGCAAGGGCGTGCACCCCGACGAGTGCGTGGCCCTGGGCGCGGCGCTCTTGGGCGACTCGCTGGGCAGCATCGACGCGGTGACGCTGCTGGACGCGCTGTCCATGCCCATCGGCTACGCGCTGCCCAACGGCCGCGTGAAGCGCATCATCGAGAAGAACTCGCTCATCCCCATGGTGAAGAGCTTCCGCCTGCCTCCGCCCAAGGAGCCGAGCGCGCAGTTCATCGAGCTGGACATCTTCCAGGGTGACAGCGACCTGATGGTGGACAACGAGTACCTGGGCACCGTGCGTGTTCCTTCCGCCGCCGCCGGGCGGAAGATCGACTTCCGCCTCACCGAGGAGTGTCTGCTCCAGGTGGAGGTTGAAGAGGCCAGCGGCGTGCCGCGGAAGGTGGACCTGGCCACGCGAGACACCCCGGAGCAGCTCAAGAAGGCGCTCCAGGAGGTCGTCATCAAGCGCGAGAATCAGCCGGTGGCCAGCTCCAGCGGCACCAGCGATGACCGGGGCCTCTTCTCCAGCATCAAGAGCATCTTCCGGAGAGGGTAGTTGGTCATGGCGAAGTTCCCGTCGAAGGAGTGGCTGGACGAAGCGGTCCGGCTCACGAACGAAGATCCCGAGTGCGCCGTGGCCGGCCGAGGCTGGAAGGGCGACTTCGGGGCCATCATCGACGCCGAGCCCGGAAAGCTGGCGAAGTCGTTCGTCATCCACGTCGTCCCCGGTGACTGCCGCATCGAGAAGGCGCGCGTGCTCGCGGACCCGGATGACCTGGACGAACTGGAGCCGGTGTACCTGGCGCGTGCGCCGTACACCGTCTGGAAGCAGCTGCTCCTGGGCACGTTGGATCCGGTGGAGGCGGTGCTCAAGCGCCGCATCTCCATGAAGGGCGACCTGCAGCCGCTCATCGAGCGCATGAAGTACAAGGGCATCGCGGACCGCGTCTTCGCGAAGCTGCAGACGCAGTTCGTCGACGAGCCGTAAGGCCGGGGGGACAATCATGGGTATCCGCGACGACTTGAAGAAGCAGGCGTTGGAGCTCTCCAGCAAGGCGGTGGAGAAGCTGATGGCCGACGAGAAGCGGGCCATGGCCATCGCCAACGCCATTGGCAAGGCTCAGCGCGGGAAGCAGGCGCTGGACAAGGGCCAGGAGGGCCTGATGAAGGCGTTCCACTTCGCGCCGCGCAGCGAGTTCAAGGCCGTGGGCAAGCAGCTCTCCGGCCTCAAGCGTCGACTGCGTGAACTGGAAGAAAAGCTGGATGGCTTGTAGTTGAAATTGCGTTGACACCCACGGGGGCAGATGGCATTTACCCCCTCGTCGCGTCTCGGTCGCACACGAAGCGCGGGCGCATAGCTCAGTGGTAGAGCACTGCCTTCACACGGCAGGGGTCGCAGGTTCAAGCCCTGCTGCGCCCAACAGAAGAGGCCGTGAATCCAAGGGGAAACCCAAGGGTTCACGGCCTCTTCGCTTTTCGGCTCAGGCAGTGCCGGAGGTCTCTTCGGAGCGTCGGTTCGGCGCGCCTGGAGGCGACTCCCAGGCGCGCCGCGAGGCGGGCTTCAGCTCTCCGACGGCTTGGCGAGCGGCTCGGCGCCGGGCGCCACGGGCGCGTGCGGCGGCGTGTGTCGCGACTTGATGAGCGACGCGATGATGCTGGCCCCCAGCAGGCCGGCGATGACGCCCAGGGACACCGCGGGGTGGATCTTCACGAAGTCGATGATGGCCATCTTCGTGCCCACGAAGATGAGCACGCCCGCCAGGCCCACCTTCAGGTAGCTGAACTTCTCCACCGCGCCGGCCAGGAGGAAGAACAGCGAGCGCAGGCCGAGGATGGCGAAGATGTTGGACGTGAAGACGATGAATGGATCCCGCGTGACGGCGAAGATTGCGGGGATGGAGTCGAGCGCGAAGAGGATGTCCGACGCCTCCACCAGGATGAGCGCCATGAGCAGCGGCGTGGCCAGCTTGCGGCCGTTCTCCATGGTGAAGAAGTGGTGCCCGTCGAAGCGCGTGGTGGAGGGGATGCTCTTGCGGGCCATCCTCATCATCCACCCGTCCTCCGGATGGTCCTCCTTGTTGCGCTGGAAGAAGAGCTTCAGGCCCGTGAGGATGAGGAACGCGCCGAAGACGTAGATGAGCCAGTGGAAGCGCTCCAGCATGGCCACGCCGGCGAAGATCATGATGGCCCGCAGCACCAGCGCGCTGAGGATGCCCCAGAAGAGCACCCGGTGCTGGTACAGCGCGGGGATGCGCAGCGCGGAGAAGATGACGACGAAGACGAAGATGTTGTCGACGGAGAGCGACTTCTCGATGAGGTAGCCGGTGAGGAACTCCACCGCCGGACCTCCGCCGAACTTCCACCACAGCCCCGCGTTGAACACGAGCGCCAGGCTGATCCACACCGAGCTCCAGCCCAGGGCCTCCTTGAAGCCGACCGCGTGGGCCTTCCGGTGGAAGACGCCCAGGTCCAGGGCGAGCATGGCGATGACGAAGGCAATGAAGCCGCCCCACAGGACGGGACTGCCGACGGTTTGTAAGGGTTCCATAGGTGGATTTCAGATAAGAGCGCCCACTCTCTTCGACAAATAGGGATTACGGCTGCTCTCCATCCAGAAAACCGAAGTGAAGCCGCGGGAGCGGATGGAGGCCTGTCCCGGGAGGGGCCAGCCCGAGGGGGGCTGGTGCGGGCGACACTGGCTGGGGAAGGGTTGCGGGACGTGGTGGGTTTCGGCCCGTCCGGTTGGAACTCGACAGTCACCGGGCCACTGAGACCAACCAGGCGTCGGCGCTCGGAGGCATTCCTGGCCTCCGGGGCGGTGGGCGCGGCGAGGGCTCGCAGGGCGATCGGCGTCCGCGGCTCCTGTCACTCGAGTGGCCCCTCGAAGAAGGACCGCCTTTTTGACCCGGAACCGTCTTCTCTCCTCGATTTGCGGGGCGCTGTTGGCCCTGACCGCCACGGGCTGTGGCGCGGACTCCTCTGGCACGACGTCTCCCGGTGGCACCGAGCCGCCTTCCGAGCAGCCCCAGGTCCCCACGCCGGTGCCAACGCCAGACCCGACGCCCACGCCGGTGCCGACTCCCACGCCTGACCCCACGCCGGTGCCGACGCCAGACCCGACGCCCACGCCCACGCCGGACCCCACGCCCACTCCCGAGCAGCCGGGCGTCGACAAGTTTGGCGTGACGATGCTCCATCCCTCCAAGTCAGGGGGCGAGGCCTGGGCGCTGGCGGACAACCCCACCTCCGACTCGCGGTTCGATCCGCAGGGCACCATCACCCGCAACGCGGATGGCTCCTGGAAGATGAAGAGCGGTCAGGTGCGCATGGGCGTCAGCACGTCGACGGGGTACTCGGCGGCGAAGATTCCCACCTATGACAGGGATGTGCTGGCGAGCCGGGGCTACATGCAGGCGGCCAATGACTGGCGCAACGTGGAGATGACGGGCTTCGTGAAGCTCAACTCCGCGTCGGACGGCTCCGACAACTTCGACTGGTACGCGCGCGGCGGCAAGCACAACGACAGCAGCTCCGGCTGCGAGGGCAGCAGCTACAAGGGTGGCTTGCACTACGACGGCCGCGCGCGCTGGCAGAAGGAGACGTGGCACGTGTCCTACGAGCAGGCGCCGTACAAGCCGGCCACGTCCCCGTTGAAGGGCCGCTGGGTGGGCTTCAAGGCGGTGATGCGCAACACCCCCGTGAGCGGCAAGGAAGCCGTGAAGCTGGAGCTGTACGTCAACGAGAACGCGGACAAGGTGACGTGGAAGAAGGTCCACGACATGGTCGACGCGGGGGACTGGGGCGGTGACGCGCAGCACTGCGGCGGAACTGTCGGTGCCATGCCGATTACGTGGGGCGGCCCCATCGCCACGTTCCGCTGGGACAACGCGGAGGACGTGGACTTCAAGTGGCTGACCGTTCGTGAAATCCAGCCGTAGTCGGGGCTGAGTCGCGGACCGTGTGTGCCGGGGCGCGGAGGGCAGAGGCCTTCCGCGCCCTTTTTCGTGCGCCGGGCGCGGGCTCGTGTCGCCACGCGAACGAGGAGGGGGACTCCGAGGCAGGTGGCCGGAGTGTCCGGGAGCGCGCAGCCTTCTTCGCACCCCTGCGGGAGCGGGAGGCACATCCGAGCATGTGGGCGCGGCGCGTCGCTGGCCTGCTTCGGGCGAAGGGCGGCGTTGATGCGAATCACCTTCCTGGGCCATGCGGGTTTCGCGGTGGAGACCGAGCGGAGCGTCGTCGTCATGGACCCGTGGCTCACCGAGCGGGGAGCCTTCGACTCGGCGTGGATGCAGCTTCCGCGCAACCACCACGTGGCCCCGCGCGTGCGGGAGCTGCTGGAGACGCCGGGCCGGGAGCGCTTCCTCTACGTCAGCCACGAGCACAAGGACCACTTCGACCCGGAGTTCCTGGCCACGCTCCAGCGGCGCGACTTCACGGTGGTGATTCCGCGCTTCCTGCGCTCGGAGCTGCAGGACATCTTCGCGAAGTACGGCTGCAAGCGCGTCATCGCCTGCGAGGACGGACGCGAGGTCCCCTTCAAGGGCGGCTACCTCAAGCTCTTCGTGTCGGAGCAGGGCACCAACCGGGACTCGGCCATCATGGTGCGAGGAGACGGCCAGTGCTTCATCAACCTCAACGACTGCAAGCTGCATGACCGCCTGGCGCGCATCACCGAGGAAGAGGGGCCCATCGACATCTTCACGGCCCAGTTCTCCGGCGCCATCTGGCACCCCACCTGTTACGAGTACTCGCCGGAGACCTACGCGGCCATCTCCCTGAAGAAGCGGGAGAGCAAGTTCGAGGCGGTGGCGCGGGCGCTGGAGGTGGTGAAGCCGCGGGCATACCTCGCGTCAGCGGGGCCCGCGTGTTTCCTGGACCCGTCCCTGTTCCACCTCAACTTCGAGAAGGTGAACATCTTCCCCAACGCGACCACGCTGTTCCGCTTCCTGGAGCAGCGCCTGCCGGGGGCCGCGTCGAAGTACCTGGAGCCGATGCCGGGAGACGTGCTGGACGTGGGCTCGCTGGACTTCGTCTCGCTCGAGGCGGAGCGGGTGACGGCGGAGGGCATGGAGGCGTACCTCCGGACGTACGCGGCGGACATGGCGCCGCTGTTCCGGGAGCGGCGCCGCAACATGCTGCGCGCGGAGGCGGATGAGATTCATGCGCGGCTGCGCGTGGAGCTGCAACGCAAGCTGGACCTTTTGGACCTGCACGAGCGCGTGGGCATGCCGCTGTACGTGGAGCTGACGGAGCTTCCAGAGCGGCTGCTGCGGGTGGACTTCAAGGGCCGGCGCGTGGACGAAGTCACGGAGGTCCGCGAGACGACGCGCTACGCGATGAAGGTGTCCGCGGCTGACATCGTTCGGGTGTTGGACCGGAAGCTGACGTGGGAGGACTTCCTGCTGTCCTTCCGGTTGCGGCTGAGCCGGTCTCCGGACGTCTACGAGCCCATCCTCCACGGCTTCCTGGGCGTGGAGATTGAAGACATGCGCGCCTTCTGCGAGGGCGTGCGCTCCACGGAGTCCCAGCGCGAGCGGACCGTGGTGACGGTGGGACAGAAGCGCTTCTCCGTGCAGCGCTTCTGTCCGCACCAGGGCGCGGACCTGGCGGAAGGCTGGGTGGAGGAGGGGCGCTACCTCGTCTGCCCTCGCCACCGCTGGCAGTTTGATCTGGAAGACGGTGGGCGCTGCCCGGTGAACGGCTCCACGCTCTGCGCGGAGCCTGTCACCGATACCGTGCCCGAGGAGACGGAGAAGCCCTCCGCCCCCGCGACGGTCATCGAGCCACGCGCGTAGCTCAGGGCTCGAAGCCCGCGCCACCGTTCCACAGGCGCTGGCTCTCGGCCTCGGTCAGCACGCGCTTCCAGTAGCCGACGGCATCCAGCGTGCCGTGCAGGTGGGCGTCCTCGCAGGTGTTGTGGGCGCCCAGGTTCAGATCGCCGGATGTCACCTGGACGCCCGTGGACCAGGGGGCGGACACCACCGTCCCACGGTCCGCCGTCGTCCCCACGCGCAGGTGGATGCTTCCCGCGAGCGCGTCGTGCCAGGCCTCCAGGAAGTAGAACGTGTCCAGGCTCACGGGCGCGGGGTGGATGACGCCGCCCAGCTCTCCAGGGCCCGCGTCTCCGGTGCTCGACACCTGGAATTCGAAGTGCTGAAGCGCGGCGTTGTACCAGACGCGGTACTCGCGTCCGCCGGCCTCGTTGTTCCATTTACCGACGAGGGTCTGGTTGTCGTAGAACGAAGACATCCGCATCCAGCCCGCCCACGTGAAGCTGCCTCGGCCGTGGCTCATGGTGGAGACGTTGGGTCGCCAGAAGTGGTAGCCGTTGGGGCCGTTGATCTGCTGTCCCATGCCCTGGATGGCGGGCACGCGCGTGATTCCGACCGCGTCCTCGGGGAAGGGGCCCACATCCATGCCGCTCGCCGCGTCGACGCGGTCCTCGGTGCCCGTCTCCTCCAGCTTGAAGAACATCACCGCGGACTCGGCCAGCGAGGTCGCCGGGTCCACGGGGACGCGGACGCACGAGGTCAACCCGTACTTGGCCGCGAGGTAGTCCTCGATGGCCTCCCGCTCCGAGGGCGCAAGCGCGCGGTGGTAGACGATGACCTCCGAGATGAGCCCCGCGAACGGATCTCTGGACTGGTCGCTCTGGGCGCCGTCGCTCGCGCCCAGCGTGGACCTCCCGTAGGCGTAGGCGTTCGTCGTGGCGGTGGAGGAGCCCTTCGCGGCGCAGTTGACGAACAGCCGGCTGTTGCTGGATTGAGCCACCGCGCTCAGCACGCGGAGCGCTCCGTCGTGAGCCGTCGTAGGGGAGGACAGGTACAGGCCGCTGCCGTTCGAGTTGGCCTTCACCGTGGGCTTCCCTCCGACGAAGGCCAGGGCGCCGCCGTAGGTGGTGAGGAAGCCCGCGGAGGAGGAGCCGGTGCCCAGCACGTGGCCCTCGGTGTCGTTCGTCTGGAGCACGGCGAAGACGGTGACGGGGAAGTCGCCAGTGGCGAAGGTATTGGCGGTCAGGTCGAGCCGGTCATTGGCGCCGTCGAACTCGACGGCCGAGTGGCCCGCGAGGGCGGAGCGTCGCAGCACGGGCTGGAGGGCAGGGGCAGCCTGGGTGGCATGGTTCGTCTGGCCGGAGGTGTCCGGCCACAGGCCCACCGTCGCGCCATTCGCCCCCTGCAGGTCATCCGCGCGCAGCCACAGCGCGCGTCCGCTGGTGATGACGGCCTCGTCGGCGCAGGTGCTGTTGTCACCTCCGCACACGCCGCATGCATCGATGACGGCGCCGCTGCCTGGCACGCCATCACAGCCCGGAGGAAGGGAGAGGCCCACGCCATACTTCGCGCCGAGGTATTGCTCGATGTGGAGCCGCTCGAACTCGCTGAGCGCGCGCTGGTAGACGATGACCTCGGCCAGCTCACCGGCGAAGGGGTCCTGGGACGCGGAGGTGTTGCCGCCGTCGCTGGCGCCGAGCGTGGACTTTCCATAGGCGTACGCTCCGAGCGCCGTATACGACAGCCCCGCGACCTGCCCATTGACGAACAGGCTGCTGGGGCCTCCGTGTGCCACGGCGGAGAGCACGCGGGGCTGTCCATCGTGGATGACGGGGCCTTGGAGGAGCAGGCCCGCGCTGTTCGAGTTGGCCTTGAGCGTGGGCTTCCCGGCCGCCAGGGCAAGGCCTCCACCGTAGGTGGTGAGGAAGCCCGCGGATGAGGAGCCCGTCCCCACCAGATGGGCGTTCGCGTCGGTGGTCCGGAGCACCGCGAAGACGGTGAGGGGAAACTGACCGGGCGCGAAGACATTCGTGGTCAGGTCGAGTCGGTCATTGACCCCGTCGAACTGGAGCACCGCGTGGCCGGAGAGCTGGTTCCGCCTCACCACGGGGCGGGCACCGGCGACGCCCTGGAGGGCGTGGTTGCCCAGTCCGGAGGCATCCCGCCAGCTCGCCACGGCCGAGCCCTCCGTCCCGTCCAGGTCATCCGCGCGCAGCCACAGGGCGCGACCGCTGGCGATGACGGCTTCGTCGGCGCAGGTGCTGTTGTCACCTCCGCACACGCCACACGCATCGACGATGGCGTGACTGCCTGGCACGCCGTCACAACCCGGGGGCAGGGTGATGGTGAGCTGATACTGGCTCCCCAGGCACAGCTCCAAGGCGTTGCGCTCCGCGTCGCCCAGCACTCTGTCATAGACGAGCAGCTCCGCCAGTCGACCCGCGAAGGCATCGCGCGAGGCGTTGCTGCTGGCACCGTCGCTGGCGCCCAACGTGGCCTTGCCATAGGCGTAGGTGTTGAGTGCCGCGCTCGACGCGCCCATGGCCTGTCCATTGACGAAGAGGGTGGTGCTCCCGCCTTGCAGGACGGTGGAGAGGAGCCGTGGCTGCCCGTCCGCGATGGAGCCGGGGCTGCTCAGCAGAAGGCCGCTGCCATTCGAGTTGGCCTTCACCGTGGGCTGGCCCGCGACCAGCGTGACGCCCTTGCCGTAGGTGGTCAGGAACCCCGCGCTGGACGAGCCGGTGCCCGCCAGGTGGGCCTGCGTGTCATTCGTCTGGACCACCGCGAGCACCGTGAGCGGCGCGTTGCCGGCGAAGAGATTGTGGGTCAGGTCCAGCCGGTCATCGACGCCGTCGAACTCGATGGCGGCCCGCCCGCCAATCGCGCCGTGACGCACCACGGGTCGCAGGCCCGCCGCCGTCTGGACGGCATGAAGGCCTTGTCCGGAGATATCCGCCCAGCTCGCCAGCGGGGCTCCCTCCGCATGGGTGAGCTGACCGGCGCTGAGCCACAAGCGCAGTCCCACGGTCGGGGGCCCGCACTCACTCGACTCCGTGGAGACCCGCGGAGTCGCGAGCGATTCGGCGGTGCGTCCGGAGTCCGAGCAGGACCACCAGACCGGACTCAGGAGCAGCACGGCGGCCAGGCATCCGGAGACCGGCGTCACACCGAAGGACAAGAAAGGGCGCATGGCCCGATGCTAGCCTTTCTTTCCAGAAAACAGGAATTCCATGTTCGGGAGGGCTCGCAAGGGATGTCTGTCTATGTCTCGGAATGGAGCCGGGGATTCGCGGAAGCCGGCGGAATTCTCAAGGGCCCAGGCTGAAGAATGCGGAGACCTGGCGCTGTGTGGGCGATACCTTCGGGCCGACATGTCTCGTGCCCCTCAGCCCCCGAAGAAAGTGGACGTCACCCGATTGATGAAGAAGGTGGACGCGCTGCTCGATGAGTCACCGCCTCGATTGGATGACGCGATTCCCCTCCTGCGCCAGGTGCTGGAGGCGGAGCCGGAGCGGCTGATGGCGCTGCATTCGCTGAGCTGGGCGCTGGATGCCTCGCGCCGCGCGGCCCCTCATCACTGGGAGCGGGAGCTGAAGGCGGAGCACTGGAAGGCCAGGGACCGCATCCTCGAGCTGACGCGAGGCACCCGCCCCGGAGGAAAGTTGAGTGATGCCCAGCGGGCGCGCTCCCTGGCCCTGAGCCTCTGGGCGGAGGAGGTCATCCTCGGCGCTCCCACGGACGCCCGACTCGACGCCGTGGAGGCCGCGCTGGAGGAGGCGGAGGGACTTCGCCCGCTGCCCGACCACGGCCGCGCCCGTCGGGGGCTCGAGGCCTGGCGCGCCGTGCGACAGGGCCCCGGGAAGGAGGGCTACCCGGTGCTGCTCGCCCAGGTGGAGGCGTCGCCCGAGCAGGGCTTCCTCGACGTGGAGGACGACGGCCCGGAGTGCTTCAGCGGCCTGCAGGGCGCATTCTCCGACGAGGGTTTCGTGGCGTGGCTGCGGAAGCAGAAGCCAGCGGCGCGTCCCAAGGGGAAGAAGGCCAAGGCACTCGACGCTGGAGTCCTGCTCGCGGCGGGACAGGACACCGCCCCGTTCTTCGGCCCGGGTTTCGGAGGAGGGCGGGTGGGCCGGGTGCTGGCCTTGCGTGCGCTGGGGGCGGACCTGGAGGCCCGGAACGATGATGAACGAGGGCTGCTCCACCTGGCCGCCATGGTGGATGACGCGCTGCTGGTGAAAACGCTGCTCGACCTGGGGCTCTCCACCTCGGAGGTCGACGGCGAGTCAGCCACGCCGCTGCACCTGGCCGCCGACCACGGCGCGGTCTCCTGCATTCCCGTGCTCGTCGAGGGTGGCGCCCTCATCGATGCGCTCGACGAGAATGGCCGGACTGCTCTCTTCAACGCGCAGTCACCAGACGTGGTGCAGGCACTGCTCGACGCGGGCGCCGACCCCAACGCGGGCGACGGCTGGACGCCGCTGCATCAGCACGTGTGCTTCAAGGAGCGGGGCCCGGTCATCGAGGTCCTCCTTCGCGCCGGCGCGGACGTCACCCGGAAGGACGCGGGGAACAAGACCCCGGCCGAGGAGGCGCTGAGCCACGAGAACCCGCACCTCGCCGAACTGCTGGGCTGGCGACGGGGAACCTGACGGTGGAAGGGGGGTCTTCCCAACGCGGGGCGGAGGACCTGCTCGTGGTGGGAGGCTCGCGCTGACGCGGTTCGCCCGCATGGGTGGAGCCTCCCCTGGCCCCTACGGGATTCCCGTAGGCGCCGGGCTCCAGACCGAGACTTGTGACATTCCTGGTCACAATACCCAGTCATGAGGCATTGTTTTGTAGCGCTTCATGTCACGTGCGAGGTCCCGTCAGCCTTGGGTCGCTGGTGACGTGTTTGTGTTTGAATGGATATTGACGCCGGGACTGAAACACTGGTGTCGGCCCTGGAAACGTCAGACGAATCACATACCATGTGCGCGGTGCCATCGGTCCCGATGTCACCACTCTCTTCTTCCTTTGAGGTGCGTGATGTCTCTGTCGAGAATCGCTGGAAAGCAGTGGCTGTGGTTGTGCGGACTTCTCGGAGGCGCGGTGGCGCTCGGTGGCGGCTGTGGCGCCCCTGACACCGAGGTCGAGCCTCAGCCCTCCGTGGAGCAGTCGCGGCCGCTCGCCACGTGTAATCCGACTTCGACTGGTATCACCATCTGTGGCGTCGTCACGACGGCGACGGGCTCGCCCGTCGGGGGGGCGCGCGTGGACCTGCGTGGCACCGTGACGACGACGGGCGCGGATGGCTCGTTCGCCGTCTCCGCGGCGGTCCCCATGGGCTCCGCGCTGAGCATCACCTCTCCGGGGTACATGCCGCACGTGGGCGCCGTCACGCGCAACGTGCTCGGGGCCCGGTTCGTGCTCCATACGCTCCACACGCAGTCCTTCACCCAGGGCGTCGCCAACGTGGTGGACCCGCGCAGCGGCGCCTCCATCCAGGTGAACCTGGGCGCGCTCCAGGGCCCGGGCGGTGCGCAGCCCCTGCCGCCGTTCACGGTGGGCGTGCGCTACATCGACACGGGCCTCTTGGCGATGCCGGGCGCGGATGCCGCCATCAACCGCTCGGGCCAGGCCGTCTTCCTGGAGTCGCGTGGCGCCATCTACACGGAGGTTCGTGACTCCAAGGGCACCGTGCTCACGCTGCGCCCCGGCGCGACGGCCCGGGTCTTCATCCCGCTCACCAATGACATGGCTGGCACGGCCCCGGGCAGCATCGCGCTGTGGTCCATGGGCGCGGGCTCCAACGTGTGGAACCAGCAGGCCGCCACCGCCACGCGCGCGCCCAACCCGGTGCAGTGCTCCGTGCGCGAGACGATGACGTGTGATCCGAACGACTGTGCCCGCATCTCCACCAGCGGCTTCGCGGGCAACACCAGCGAGATTGGCTTCGTCAACGCGGACATCGAGAAGACCAACCCCGGCTGCCTCCAGGTCGTGGTGAATGCCGCGGCGCTGCCGCCCGGCACCGTGCTGCCCATCTGCCTGGAGATCGAGATTCCGATTCCCTCGGGCGGTACCCAGACGCGCAACCTGTGCGTGGGCGCTGGCACGGATGTCCTCTACAACATTCCGGCCAACGTCAACCTCACCGTCCGCCAGGCCTCTGGCTTTGGCTGCCCGCCGCCGCCCAGCACCAGCGTGACGGTGAACACGGGAGCTCCGTGGGGCGGCACCGGCGTGCCCTCGAGCCCCGGCCAGTGCAATGGCGTGCTGACGCTGCCGCCGCTGCCCTGATTCGAGCGTGACAAGGGACTCCGGCGTGCTCTCGCGCCGGAGTCCTGTCATTGCGGGCTCATGTTCGTCCGCTCCCGGACACGGGGTCGTCGTCGTCCAACTTCCGACACCCATCCGCGACTGACAGGCGATTACGAGGCCCCGCTTGACCGGAGACCATCGCGGCCTCCGAATGCATGCCATTTCAAAAAGGGCGAACCCCCGTCCGCCGCTGCCGCCCGACTGTCATTGGCGCGGGCACGCTGGCCAGGGGCTTCGTGCTCTTCCTTCGCGGCTGGAGTCCCGCGTGGCTCTTCTTGCCGGACCGCATGACGGTCCGGACTCGACGCAGCTTCACCACCCCCGTTGGAGGTCGCCCGTATGAGGGATGTCGCGCAGTCCCCCCTGTCTCTCCAGATGTCTCGTGGCAGTGCCGCGGAGCTCGTCCGGAGCATCCTGCCCATCCTCTACGGCGTCGACGAGCGCTCACCCCGGGCCGCCGCGACGAAGCACTACCATCCCGAGGCCACCTTCCAGGACCCGTTCATCGCCGTGCAAGGCGTGGAGCGCATCAGGCGGGTCATCTACGTCGGCCGGGCCTTGCTGTCCGGGTGTCGCATCGAGTTCGGTGATGTGGCGGAGACCGTCCGCCCGGATGGCTCGCACGTCGTGCTGGCCGACGTGACGTGCACGCTGGTCTTCAAGCACTTCCTCGCGTGGCGCCCCTGGCAGCTGCTGGTCGGGGACTCCTTCACCTATCGAGCGGTGCACAAGCTCGTCCTCGACGAGGACCTCAAGATCACCTCCCACGAAGAGCATCTCAGCGTGCGCTCCGTCCTCGAGGCCGTCCCGGTGGTGCGCGCGCTGTACGCGCTGATGGTGAAGACGGGTTCCTCCGGCTGCACCTCGGACTCCGGCTACACGCTGAACCAATACATCGCGGGCGACCGGACGATTCGAACGGTGCTCTGACAGGGCGCACCGGGTGTGGGCCGCGCGGGGCCGGGTGGCCCCGCGACTTGCCCTGGAGCGGTGGCCCGTCAGGGGGGCTGCGTCAGCACCAGCTCGTTGAGGAGTCCCAGGTCCGTGAGTGCCCCGGGTTTGATGACGAAGCGGTGCTGGCCGTAGTGGCCATCCATTCTCAGGACGTGCTCGCCCGGCGTCAGTCCCGCGACGATGAAGTGACCATCCGGCTCGCGGATGCTCAAGGGGTGGTAGATCCGTTTGTCGATAGTGAACGGCATCCCCTCGCCCTGGCCGCCCTTCGAGGTGACATCGATGCGGCCCACGACGGCGCCGGTCTCCTCCAGGTGGATGTCGGCGACCACACGCTGACCCTTTGTGCCCGTGACGGTGACTTCGCCGGCGCGGCCGTCCTCCAGCCAGGCCTGGATGGTCCCCGTGCCCTCCGGGAGATTCACCACGAAGGCCGAACCCTCGAATCGGATGTGGTCGTAGTCAACGGGGCCGTTGCCGCACCACTGCCAGTACCGCGAGGGCCTCACCAGGGCGATTCGAGCGCCGGGAGCGGGAGTCCCATCGGGCAGAAAGACATGGCCAGCGACCTCGAAGGGCTCACGCTCCTCGCGTCGGGGCGGTTCGACGATGATGTCTTCCTCGTCCGTGTCGTAGGGCACCTTGATGAACGCGGGGACGCCGGGAGACAGCTCCACCTCCACCTCTCCATAGAGCGAGGTCCGGCCATTGAGGCCAGACACGGAGGCGGTGCGGCTTCCCGCTTCGACCGTCCCGGTCCAGGTCCCATTCTCCTGCCGGCGCAGTGGGAGGGAGACGACGACAAAGTCCATGAGGTCCTTGTCGCGGGACTTCTTGATCCGGGCCCCCCGTCGATGGCGGTCGCGGAGCGGTTGGACCGTCACGTGTGTGAAGCCCGCGAGCTGGATGTCCAGCCGGGCTTCTTCGCCTTGCCGGACGTCGACGGTGCGAGTCGCTCCCCGTCCCTCGGACGTGAAGGGATGGATTTCATTGGACCCCGGTGACACCCCATCCAGCACGTAGTGGCCCTGGGCGTCAGTGATTGCCTGGGTGGGCATCGCGCGGTGTGAGGAGGCCATCAGGCGGACCCCCTGGGCGGGAGTCCCATCGTGCTGGAGGACCGTGCCGGTGACGACGGCGCCGGGAGGCAGCGACAGCGTCGCGGTGATGGTGCCTCCGGCGACGAGCCCAAGGTCCAGCGAGCAGCTCTCACCATGGCCCGCGCCGCGCGCGCACAGATAGAAGCGGCCCGGGCCCGCGGTGGGAAAGAGGGCGACGCCCCGCGCATCTGTCGTCGCGGATTCCAGGGGCTGAGCCAGGTCGAGGGTCTTTCGAATGATGGCGACCATGACTCCGGCGAGGGGACGTTGGTCCTGGGCGGAGACGACGTGGACCTCGGCGAGGCCTGTCCCATGGAGGGTGGGCGGCCCCGTGGGCATGCGTGGCTTTGGCGCGGGAGGCGGAGGCGCGGGAGCTTGAGGCACGGGCTCGCTCGGGGCGGGGGACAGGAGGATGGCGGGAGAGGGGCCCGCGATGACGGTCCGCGGTGCCATCAATTGCTGGCGCAGCAGCGCGCCGAGACCGAGGACGACTCCCGCGGTTGCGACCCATCCAGCTCCTGCTCGCATGGTGTGGACCTCCCTGGGGCCTCGCGCCACGAGGTCTGGGCGAGAGGATGGAGATTAGCATTCCAGCTCGGGACGGGTCAGGGCGGGTTTCCGTTCAGACGGGCCCGAGTGGTCGCGAGCACCCCTTCCTCGCTGTGAAGGACGCGGGAGTAGGGTAGGGTGTCCGCCCTTCTCGCACCTCTGGATTCAGCCACCGCATGTCCACCGATGTTCCTGTTTCAGGAGAGACCCAGTCGCCGCCATCGCTGGGGGCGCGGCTGCGCGCGCTGGGGGCGGAGCTGGCGTTTCCCGTGGGGCTCTTCTTCATCAGTCGGCTGGCGCTGTTCCTGCTCGCGCGCGTGTCGCTGGTGTTCGACAACAGGCTCCACCGTGCGCCCTTCCAGCAGACGAGCCTCGCGGGGTTGGATGCGTTTTGCCGGTGGGACTGTGGTTGGTACACGGAGATTGCCCAGCAGGGCTACGCGCGGCCGCAGGCCACCAACTTCTTCCCGCTCCTACCGGTGTTGGGACGCCTGGTGCAAGAGACCACGGGCCTGAGCATCCAGGTCTCACTGGTGCTGGTGGCGAATATCGCGGGGCTGCTGGGGCTCATCGTCCTGTATCGGCTGTTTCGCATGTTGGAGGGCGAGGACACGGCGCGTGTTTCACTGCTGCTCTTCACCGCGTATCCCTTCGCCTTCTTCCAGTCCGCGGGCTACCCCGAGTCCTGGATGGTGTTCCTCACCGCGCTCGCGCTGCTCTTGAGCGTGCGAGGGCGGCACTGGTGGGCGGCGCTCGCGCTGGGCTTCGGAGGGCTGGCGCGCCACCTGTCACTGGTGGCGGGCCTGTCCCTGTTGTTCCAGCAGCTTCGCTCGCGCGGAGGGGGGCTGAAGGCGTGGTTCCACCGCGACATCCTCGCGCTGGCGATTCCGTTGGTGATGACGTCGCTCTACTTCGTCTTCCTCTGGCGGAAGTTCGGAGACCCGCAGATCTGGTGGAAGGTGCGCGGGGGCGAGTGGGCCGGTGCCTGGGCGGGGCTGGCGACCTGGTGGAAGGGCGACTGGGCGCCCGAGGTCAGCCTCTACGTGGCGCTCTCCTTCATCCCCGGCGTGGGCGCGCTCCTTCTCACGACGCGGAGGCGCTGGTGGACGCTGGCTGTCTTTGGCCTGCCGTTGATGCTCGTGTTGTGGACGGTGGGGCTGGTGGGCCTGGGACGCTACAGCGCGGCCGTGTGGCCCGCCTTCCTGCCCCTGGGCGCCTGGCTCAGCCGGCACCCCGCGCTGCGAGGCCCCGTGGTGCTCGGCTGTGCGTTGTTCCAGGGCATGCTTGTCTTCCTCTTCGTCCACGCATACCCTATCAATTGATTAGCAGTTATCCCACTTCGCGCCCACGAAGGCCAGACGACGCTGCTTGCAGTAGTATTTCCCGTAGTTCGTGCAGTTGCCAGCCGCGACGTTCGGGAAGGGACCCCTCCACACCGTGTCGGTCGCGCAGATGGCGTAGCAGCAGGCCTTGAACTCTCCCACGGGGATGTCTTCGTTGAAGACAGTTTCGTCCTGTCCGATATACTCCTCGGGAATGGCGGTTGGCGCAGGGCTGTCGCCATCGAGCGGCTCGTTCGCGCTGCCACCACAGGCCAGGAGGAGGGTGGCAGCCAGGGAAAGCAGCCATGCGTTCTTGAATCGAGTCTTCATGGGTGTGTCCTTGAGTGATTGAAGATGACTAGCAGTTCTTCCATGCGTAGGTCTGATAGGTGAGTCCCTTTTGCTTGCACTTGTACCTTCCGTACTCAGCGCAATTGTTGTATTGGACGGACGGGTAGGGGCCATACCAGTTATTTGAACACTTGATGTTGCAGCAGATGGCACTACTTCCCACCTCCCCCTGGACCGCCTCTTCGTCCTCGGTGCCGAGGTACTCAGAAGGGATGGCCACCGACGAGTCGCTGTCCTGGGGCTGCGTCTCTTCCTGGGGAGCGCCACCACAACCCACGGCAAGCATTGCTCCAAATGCAAGCAGGCACAGACCTCTGAGACTGTTCTTCATGGGGACCTCTTCGAAGGCTCTGGGGGTCGATGCGG
The DNA here is from genome assembly GCF_010894455.1 of Myxococcus eversor. Taxonomy (GTDB): domain Bacteria; phylum Myxococcota; class Myxococcia; order Myxococcales; family Myxococcaceae; genus Myxococcus; species Myxococcus eversor. The sequence goes on from NZ_JAAIXY010000011.1 coordinate 39,265, forward strand.
AGACCGCGAGCCGGTGTCTCCCAGAGGGTTTATCTTCATCTTGGTTATTATGGTCTAGCTTGATTTGCGTGTTTTGTGTGCGGGTTGGACAGTCGTGACTGTGTGGCGTGGGAAAAGAGTCAGACGCATGTGCGGAACGGATGGCGCGATTGATTGAATGGTAGATGTTGGGAATGGCAATCGCGCAGGATGTTCCAAGGTTGTCGGAAGCATGCCCTGGAGCGCCAGAGACGCGAGCGAAGACGCTTCTAGAGTCGCTCGTCGTCGCCCATCGTGACGCTGCGCCAGTTGCCGGACGCGGCCTGCGTCCAGTTCAAGCGCAGCTTGGACCGCCTGTGGTGCACCGGCAGGTCAATCGAGGGGCAGGAAGTCCGGCTGGGACGCGCTCTTCGACATGGGCCCGGTGGGCCCGTCGTTGAGGATGCACTCGCCAGCGATGGGCTCGGAGACTTCGCAGCCCGACTTCGGGTTGCCCCAGCGCTCGGTGCGGTTCAGCCAGGACAGGCTTCCCGTGAAGGTGCCCGGCGTGCGCCAGTCGAAGGGCACCAGCGCGCTCCACGTGTCCCAGGCGATGCCGCGTCCGGTGTCATCCGCCAGGAAGTCGCCGTTGGGGAGGTTCTGGTAGATGTGCCGTGCGGCATCCGCGTAGACGCCGTGCGAGCCCTGGGCGGAGAAGAGCTCCGGTCGCCAACCCAAAAGGCCCATGCCCTTGTCGCCATAGGTGAACGTCTGCCCGCTGGCGTGCTGGCTCAAATAGACCTGCGACGGACGGCCCTCCACGAAGCGCACCGTGGCGTGCTCCCAGTCCCCCACGTGATTGCCAAAGGTGGAGTACCCACCCACGCAGCCCCAGGGCGAGTACCAGCCGATGCAGACGCGCTTGCCATTGTTGTACGGATAGAACATCCAATACACCACGTCCGTCGTCGACGTGGGCTGCCCGTTCGCCGTGCGCGTGATGAGCTCCGCATAGACAGGCACCGGCGTCTGGTTCGGCCGCTGCCCATCCAGGAACTGCGGGTCCGTGCAGGAGTCACAGCCCAGCGCCTGGTTCGTCACCTGATGACCGCCCTCCACGTGCACGTTGGCGAGGTGGAACTCGGTGGATGAGGGGAAGTAGGCCTCGCCCGGGTGCATCCACACGCGAGGAGCGAAGGCGGCGGCCGTGGCGGCGCTCACGGGCAGCCCCTGAAGCTCGGGGTTCGCCGTCGCGCTCTTGTTGATGGCCCAGTAGCGGCTGCCTCCCGTGTCGGAGTGACTGGGGCGCGCGACGAAGGTGGTGGCGGGAAGTCCCCGATGATCTCGAACCAGCGGCTGCCAGAGGCCCACGTCGTTGTTCGCGCCGGAGCCGCTGTCATTCCACAGCGCGCTCGGGTTGGCTGCCACCAAATACTCATTCTTGACGCAGCGGATGAGGTCCGTGGAGGGCTTGCCGTAACCCAGCACGCCCACCGCGCCCAGGCAGGTGTAGCCCGCGGGCGCGACGGGTTCCCAGAACGAGCCATCGTGCGTTCCGCCCGAGCCCTTGTCGTCCCACACCCAGACGTAGTCCACGGGCCGCGCGAGCAGGTCCCCCTCGCCCTGAACCACCAGCGCCGTCGAGGGCGCGGGGCCTCCTCCGCCGTTGGGCATCGCGACATCGCCCAGGGAGTAATAGCCCGGCGACTGGGCAAGGTTGGGGCGCCAGATGGAGACGTCGTCGTTCGAGCCCGTGCCGCTGTCGTCGTAGACCCACTGGAACGTGGACACGGGCTTGACGAGCAGTCGCTGGCTGAAGCGCAGCGGCGCCCTGTCGGAGACGAGGGTGAGGTCCGCGCTCTGTCCCGGTGAGGCCGTCGCCGCGACGAGCTTGTACGTGCCGGGAGCCAGCGAGACGGAGAGCCGCGCGCCCAGGTTGCCCGCGCTGTTGTCGTCCTCGGCGAGCACGTTGCCGCTCGCGTCGAGCAGATAGAGATAGGCATCCACGGTCGAGGTGAGGGTGAACGTCACCGTCGCGGTGGGGCCCGCGTGGTCGACGATGAACGTGCGATTGCCGGGGTGCGTGGGACTCCGGCCGCCCGAGCCGAGCCAGCGCCCATACACGGTGTTGCCCTGGAGCCCCGCGAGGGACGCTTCCGTGTCGCGGAGCGCCGTGTCCTCCACGGCCTCCAACGAACCACCACATCCCAGAGCGCCCACCCCCAGCGATGACAACACGAGCCAGCGGAGTGAACCCAGACGTCCAGCGAGCATACGGGCCTCTTCATGTCCCTGCGTGGACGCGCAGGATGCCCTCAAGTCTCTTCAAGACACCAGTCTGGCGTCTGGAAGGAATGCGTCACGACGGCGGAACCGCGAGCTGGAACGTCAACCGCACATTGTCCGAGCGCAGTCCCAAGGGGCCTTCGAGCGCGAGGGCCTCCGGGGGAAGGTCGCCCTCCCACGTCAGCGCGTCATCCGTCCACACGCGCAACGTCACGCCTCGCAACTCCGTGCGCAGGGTGTGCTCCTTGCCCCAGGAGGGCGCGCTCACCGCGCCGCGTCGAAAGGGGGGGACGGTGACATAGCCCCGGTTGCCACAGTCGCTGCTCTTGTCCTGGTCGGGATTGCGCTTGTAGTTGACGACGACGCCTGCCTTCGGAGCGAAGCGCCACATCACATACAACACGTTGCAGCCGTCCCGCGCGCGCAGCTTGAGACCCACCTGCTGACGCTGCTCACCGGACTGCAAGGCCCGCTGCTCGTCGGTGGGCGCTCGAGGCAGGAAGCGCAGCTCGGCGCGGGCCGCGATGTCCGTGCCGGGCACGAAGGCTCGCAGTCGCGCTCCATCCACGTCGAGCCACCCATCGGGCCGCTCGCGCAGCGCGCCCTGCGTCACCTTCAGCTTCGACAAGGGCACCGGGGCGAGCGTCGTCATGGGTTTCCTCGCCGGAGGAGGTCGCCCCCACCCGAGGCCCAAGAGCGCGCCCAGGCCCAGACAGGCCACGAGGACTCGACTCCGGGCCATGGTGGACATCAGGGACGGGGCGTCCCGAGGAAGGCCGTGAGCGCCTCCAGGTGGGCCGTCAGGTAGGCCTGTTCCGCGCGCAGCCGAGCCAGCTCCAGCAGGAGGTAGTCCCGGAACCGGCGAATCTCTCGCGTCTGGAGCGCCTCCACTTCCTTGAGCTGGCCCTCCAGGTCCGACACGAGCGCGGACACCTCCCGCAGCCGGGCCTCCTCCGTGCGGTGTCGCGAGCGCAGCTCCACCAGCAGCTCGGAGACCTCCTGGTGCACGCCCTCCACCTCGTGCAGCGTCGAGCGGCGGCGTCCCTCGCGCGCCCGGGCATTCGCCTTGCCCTGCCACAGGTGCCCCAGGTCATACGTCAACATGACCTGCCCGAAGAGGGGGACGTCCTGGTCCAGGTCGAAGACCTCGTCATAGCCTCCGCGAACGCTCAGCTCCCAGGCCTTGGCCCGGCGCAGGCTCCCGGTGGCGACCTCCACCGCGTCATCCGCCGCGCGCAGCTCCTCCAGCAGTGATTCCAACCGCTGGCCCTGGGGGAAGGCGGGACGCGAGGCGAGCCGCTCGCGCGCCAGCGTCGTGTCCGTGTTCAGCGAGCGCAGGTTGTCCAAGCGCACCTGCACCGCGTTGAGTTCTTCCAGCGTCGCCCGGCCATCCTTGAGGTCCGCGCGCAGGGCGGTGACGAGCGCCTCAGCGCGGGGCAGGGCGTCCTGGAGCACGCGCGCCCGAGCCTCCAGCGCGGAGTCCTCGCCCAGCCCCGTGCCCTGTCGGACGGCGGCCTGGAGCGAGGAGAGGGCTTGGTGACGCCGGCATTCGGCCGCGGCGCGGCGGTGGATCTTGTGTCCCCGGTACAGGCCGACGAAGTCGTAGCTGAGGCCCGCCGTCACGCGCAGCTTGGGCTTGCCCAGGGCGGTGCCACCTTCGGCCTCACCGGTGTTCACCGCGCCGAACGCGCCGAACACCTCCGGGGCCAGCTCCAGCGCGGCCTCCGCCTCGCCCAGGCCCCGCACCCAGTCGCAGTAGCCCGCGGCGCGCCCTTCAACGCGTGCATCGGGAGGAGAGGGGGCGTCGGGTGGCGCCGCGAGGGCCGCCGGGGTTCGCGCGGCGAGGCACAGCAGCACGCCGCAAGTGAGGGTCTTCCGCATGGGGCTTCTCCACGTCTTCATGGGCGCCTGCACTCACAGCACCAGGGGCGCGCGGCCCAGGTGCAGCAGGTCCTCGCGAGCCGACGCGGAGTCCGTGAGCTTCACCTCCACCATCACCCCGCGCAGCATGTGCTGACGGATGGGGTGCTTGATGGAGACCTCGCCCTCCAGCACGCGGCCCACCACGCCCACCTCGCGGCACCAGACGACCTTCGCGGCGCACGCGAAGAGGGGCGTGCCCACCGCCGCGTTGTTCAGGTTCTCGTACGGCACGAAGGCCACCGTCAGGTCCTTCTCGATGGCGCGCAGATAGGGTGAGGCCCGCAGCGACGCGATGAGCGCCTCGTAGCGCTGGGCCACGTCCTCGAGCGCCTTCAGGTCCTGCTCCAGGCTGCGCAGCGTCGCCTCCGCGCGCGCCTGCTCCAGCACCGAGTGCGTGTACTCGCGCTCCAGGAGGAGCACGTCCGGGGTGATTCCCGCCGGCGTGCCGTCCTTGCCCATCCCGTCCTGCACCGCCGTCAGCCCCGCGAGCTCCCGGTGCAGCGAATCCACTCGCGTCTCTAGATCCACGGTGGTCTGCGCGAGCGACAGGTTGCTCTGCGCCAGCTGCGCCAGGTGGTGGTTGATGGTGAGCTTGTCCTCCTGCTGGAGCAGCCGTGCGCCGTACATGGCATCCGTGCGCGCGCGCGACAGCCCCGCGTAGGCGCGGTTGGATTGGAGAATCTCGGCGCGCGCCCGGCTGTACTCCTGGCGCAGGGAGGCCAGCCGCTTCGCGACGCGGTCCTTGGACGCGCGCTCACTTCGCAAGGCCACGAGGAAGCGCTGTTGGAACGCGTGCTCCGAGGACACGGTGCGCTCGGCGTCCTCGATGCGATTCTCCACCGAGCGCCGCTCGGCGACGACGTGGTCCCTGGAGGACGTCTGCGCCGCCAGCTGCGTGTTCAACGAGAGGATTTGAGGGTCCGTGGGAGACACCACCGTGGGCGTCACCCAGCCGTGGCTCAAGAGGAAGAAGCCCTGGACCGACAGGAAGGACACCAGCGCCGCCAGGATGAGCCCCAGGAGCACCGAGCCCAGGAGCTTGTACGTGGACACGGCGATGGCGTTGATGCGGTTCGCGACGCGTTGGTTCATGGAGAACCCTCTCCGGCGGGGTTGGGCGGCAGCCCACCGCGGTTGTCCGCGGTGGAAGGTGCCGGGGCGGCGCTGGGACTGCCCCGGGTCTCCCAACTGCCGGAGTCCAGCGTCAGCAGCGCCAGCGGTGTGAACAGCGCGTACGTCACCGGCATCAGCAGGGCCATGGGCAGGAAGCACGCCCCATGCACCCGCCGGTCCTCGGGCAGGTGCCGGGTCTCCATCCGGTAGATGATTCCCAGGAGGCCGATGACGAGGAAGTGGAACGAGAGGATGTCCAGGAACTCCCCGGTGAGGACGTTGTGGACGATGACGACGGGGTAGGCGAGCAGCAGCGCGAGCTGGGACACGTAGTGGACGGTGATGACCGGATGCAGGCGCCACGCGTGGGACAGGCCGCCGAGCAGGTCCACCAGGTTGGAGCGCCGCCACCGCAGCTGCTGGGAGAAGTAGCCGGCCAGGGTCGCGGGCGCGGCGGTGAAGCAGAACGCGTCCAGCGTGTAGACGGTTTCATAGTCGTGCTTGACGATCTGCCGCGTGAGGAACCGGTCCTCGCCGTACTTGATGGGGATGCCGGCGATGGAGCGCGCCTCCAGGATGGGCTCCAGCTCCAGGAGCACGTGGCGGCGATACGCGGTGAGGCAGCCGGACAGGCACATCACCTGTCGGAAGCTGCGCTCCAAATCCTTCAGCCACTGCTGGGCGAAGTGGAATTTGATCTCCACCATGCGCGTCAGCCAGTTCTGGTGGCGGTTCGTCACGAAGGTGCGACCACCCACGGCGGCGATGCGCGGACTGACGAATCGGCGGACGAGGTTGCGCACCGCGCTCTTATCCACGATGACGTCCGAGTCCACCGAGACGATGATTTCCGCGTCGACCGCGGCCTGGACGCCTCGGTTGATGCCCTTGCGCTTGCCCAGGTTCTCCGGGTTGCGCATGACGAGGACGTTGGCGTGGCCCTCCGCGGCCTTCATCGCCCACGCGTAGCTGTCATCCTTGGAGCAGTCGTCCACCACCACGATTTGCAGCAGCTCGCTGGGGTAGTCCTGCTCCAGCAGGCTGCGGATGGCGTGGAAGATGCCCTTCCCCTCGTTGAAGAGGGGGATGACGATGGCGACACGAGGCCGGTACGTGTCGTCCGCGCGGTCGATGCTGGGCCCTCGCAGGCGCCGCAGGAACGGACCGAGGATGTAGCGGTTCATCAACACGACGATGAACAGCAGATGGATGGGAAACAGCTCCATCAGGTCCCGTCCCCGCTCACGCCGCCACCCCTTCCCCTGACGGCCCCGACGCCGCCCCCATTCTCCCGTGAGGGAGCGGTGGGAAAGTTGGCGGGGAATGGGCTCGCGCCAACTGCCCCGAGGGACGGTGGAAGGGGATTGCTCACCCAGGCGTCATCGCGCGACGGGTGCCGTCCGGAACACGTCAGCCCCAGGGCCCGGAGGGCACCCTCGACTTCTCGCGCTCGACGCCCGTGGGCTCAGTGCGCGGCGGGAGGCGACGGCGATGTCAGCGCATCCGCGCGCTGGAGGTCCCTGAGCAGCTCCGCCTTGCGGGCATCTCGCTGGGCCGCGGAGGTGAAGGCGATGCCCTCCATCGACTCGCGCGCGCCGATGGCCACCCGCGCCAACCCGTCGCGGGAGATGAGGCCCAGCGCGAAGGCCTCCACCGCGGCGCCCACGTAGGTGTCGAAGAAGTGGATGCGCTTCTCTCGCCAGGCGCGGCGGGTCGTCTCTGGCGTATCCACCACGTCATGGATGAACACGGCGTGGACGGCCTGCGGGGCGGCGGTGAGCATCTTGTCGCCGAACTCCACGTCGCCCTGGCCGCTGTCGCCGACGAAGACGAAGCCGTACTCCGGGAACACGCGCACGTAGCGCTGGAAGTTGTCGAACTTCTTCGCGGCGATGCGGGAGTTGCCCAGCAGGTGGGTGAGGCTGCCGGAGAGCACGGCATGCGCGGGGACGCCGTGCTTCTTCAAGGTGTCGAACGTCATGTTCTCCACCGCGCCCAGCGGGTCCATGGGGCGCGCGGTGACGAACGTGAGGTCGCCCTCGCGGCCGGGGATGATGCCGGGCCCGCGGTCCAGCTCCGCGTAGAAGGCGAGCACACCCGGGTACACCGTCTTGGACGGGTAGCGCGTGTCCTTGAGGTTGGCGAAGAAGGTGTCGTCGATGTCGCTGAGGACCTTGTTCTCTCCGCTGGGCGCTGCCTCTCCCTCGCGGAGGATGTGCGCGAGAATCTCTTCCCGCAGCGCCGGGTCGTCCACGTCGTCGAAGAGGAGCTTCTCCAGGTCCTGGTGGTTGTTGCCCGCGTCGAGGAGGTTCTTGAAGGCGGTCAGCTCGCGGCCCTTCACGCTCAGGAACATGTCGCGCAGGGCCCGCTCGGCGGTGGCCGGAGTCCCTCCTCGCTGGAGCGCCGTCACCAGGCTGGCGCGCACCGGCAGGGCGAGCTGCGGGGCACGCTCCCGACAGAGCATCGTCAAGAGGGCGGTATGGTGGTCTGGCCCGAAGATGCGGTCGTCCATGTCCCCGAGCAGGGACTCGAGGTCGACATTGGCCAGGAGGTAGTTCAGCTCGGAGGCGGTGGCGTCCCGCAGGAGGTCCAGGATGCGGCGCTCCTCGCTGGTGTCGGTGTGGCCGGCCATGAGCGTGCGCAGCGTCTCCAGCTTCTTCGTCGCGGCGTGCGGATCCATGTTGCTCCCCCCATCCCGGCGCGGGGCCGGACTTGGACGTCCGAGCCTACGCGGGGTGCGGTCCGCCGTGGTAGAGGAGAGGCATGTCGACTGTCGCGGGTCCGCTGGAGCTTCGTCCGGACGAAGTCCATGTATGGATTGTCGAGCCCGAGCGCATCCTGGAACCGAAGCTCCTGGATGCCTACTGGGGGCTCTTGGACGCGGATGAGCGCGCGAAGCAGAAGCGCTTCCGCTTCGAGCGTCACCAGAAGCAATACCTGGTGAGTCACGCGCTGGTGCGACTGACGCTGTCGCGTTACGCGCCGGTGGCGCCCTCGGCGTGGAGCTTCTCGACCAACGCCTACGGGAGGCCGGAGGTGAAGGGCGAGTGGGGCGCGCACCTGCGCTTCAACCTGTCGCACACCGACGGCATGGCGCTGGTGGCGGTGGGCCTGGACGCGGAGCTGGGCGCGGACGTGGAGGACGCGGAGCGACACGGCGAGACGGTGGAGATCGCCGACCACTTCTTCGCGAAGCCAGAGGTCGCCGCGCTCCGGGCCCTGCCCGCGGCCGAGCAGCGTGGGCGCTTCTTCGAGTACTGGACGCTCAAGGAGTCCTACATCAAGGCGCGCGGCGCGGGCCTGTCCCTGCCGTTGGACCAGTTCGCCTTCCACCTGGAGGCCGGCAAGGAGCCGCGCATCTCCTTCGATGCGCGGATGGTGGACACGCCGGAGACGTGGCGCTTCATGCAGCTGCGCCCGTCCACGCGGCACCAGGCCGCCGTGGCCATGCGGGGGGCCCGGGACAGGCCCTTCCGCGTGAGCTGGCGGTTCACCGTGCCGCTGGAGTCGGACGGGCCGCCTCGCGTCGAGGATGCCTGAGCCTCAGGCCGGCGCGGCCATCCACCGGGTGAGGTCCTCGCGCAGGGCGGCGAGCATGGCGTCCTGCTGCTTGCGCAGGAAGAAGTGGCCTCCCTCGAAGTGGCGGATGCGGAAGTCGGGGTTGCGCGTCTCCTCGCGCCACGTCTCCAGGCGCGCCAGGGACACGTGCTTGTCCTCGGTGCCGCCCATGACGGAGATGGGCACGTCGAGCTTCACGGGCACCGGGCCGTTCTCCCACCACGCCAGCGCGAAGTCCGCGCGCAGGGTGGGCACCAGGAGCTCCAGCAGCTCGCGGTGCTGGAGAATCTCTTCGGGCGTGCCGTCGTAGCGCCGCAGCTCGGCGATGAACTGCTCCTGCGGCAGGTGGTGGATGGGCTTGCGGTCCGACTCGCGAGGCGCGCCGGACGCGGCCAGCACGAGGCCTCGGGGCAGCGGCCCGTTGCGCGCCTGCAGCCGGCGGGTCAGCTCCAGGGAGATGCGCGAGCCCATGCTGTAGCCAAAGAAGGCGAACGGCTTGTCCAGCAGCGGAGCGAGCACCGGCAGCAGCGCGTCCATCAGCGTGGGCAGGCTGTCGAAGGGCTTCTCCATCAACCTCCGCTCACGGCCAGGGAGCTGCACCGCGCACAGCTCCACGCCCGGCGGCAGGCCTCCCTGCCAGGCGCTGTAGATGGAGGCGCTTCCCCCGGCGAAGGGCAGGCAGAACAGCCGCAGGCGCGGGTCCGGCAGCGCCTTCCGGGAAGGAAACCAACGTTCGGGGGAGTTCGGGTTCGAGGTGGGAGCACTGGGCATGGCGGTATGGTTCTGTCGCACAGCCGAGGAAAACGGGTCAAGGCCCCGGCGCTTCGAGCAGGTTGAAGACTTCCACCCATCATACAGGGATGACTGTCAGCGCCCGGTATTCTTGGATGAGTGGACTGGCGGGGCTCCTGTCGAGGCGTGCTAGCGTTTTCGGGTGAGCTACGAGCTGTCGCACCTGGACGCCCTGGAGGCGGAGTCGGTCTTCATCATCCGGGAGGTGGTCGCCGAGCTGGACAGCCCGGTGCTGCTGTTCTCCGGAGGCAAGGACTCCGCGGTGATGCTGCACCTGGCGGTGAAGGCCTTCGCGCCCGCGCCGCTGCCCTTCCCGTTGATGCACGTGGACACGGGGCACAACTTCCCGGAGGTGCTCCAGTACCGCGATGAGCGAGTGGCGGAGCTGGGCGCGCGGCTGCACGTGGCGTCCGTGCAGGAGGCCATCGACCAAGGTCGGGTTGCGGAGGAGAAGGGCCCGCGCGCCTCGCGCAACCGCGCGCAGACGGTGCCGCTGCTGGAGGCGATTGAGAAGCACCGCTTCAACGCCGTCTTCGGTGGGGCGCGCCGCGACGAGGAGAAGGCGCGCGCGAAGGAGCGGGTGTTCTCGTTCCGCGACGAGTTCGGCCAGTGGGACCCGAAGAACCAGCGCCCGGAGCTGTGGAACCTCTACAACGGCCGTCACCGCCGGGGGGAGCACCTGCGCGTCTTCCCGCTGTCGAACTGGACGGAGCTGGACGTGTGGCAGTACATCGCGCGGGAAGGCGTGGCGTTGCCCTCCATCTACTTCAGCCACAGGCGCGAGGTGTTCCGTCGGGACGGCATGCTGATGGCGTGGTCGCCCTACCTGCCGCTGTTGCCGGGCGAGGAGGTCACCACGGCGTCGGTGCGCTTTCGCACGGTGGGCGACATGACGTGCACCGCCTGCGTGGAGTCCGGCGCCGTCACGGTGTCGGAGGTCATCACCGAGATTGTCGCCTCGCGAGTCACCGAGCGGGGCGCGAGCCGCGCGGATGACAAGTTCAGCGAGACGGCGATGGAAGACCGCAAGCGCGAGGGGTACTTCTAGTGGAACTGCTTCGTTTCGCGACCGCGGGCTCGGTCGACGACGGGAAGAGCACGCTCATCGGCAGGTTGCTGCATGACACCCGCTCGATTCTGGAGGACCAGCTCGCCGCGGTGGAGCGCACCAGCCGCGCGCGAGGGGACGAGTACGTCAACCTGGCGCTCCTCCTGGACGGCCTGAAGGCCGAGCGCGAGCAGGGCATCACCATTGACGTGGCGTACCGGTACTTCGCCACGGCGCAGCGCAAGTTCATCATCGCGGACACGCCGGGGCACCTCCAGTACACGCGCAACATGGTGACGGGCGCGTCCACGGCGGACCTGGCGCTCATCCTGGTGGACGCGCGCAAGGGCGTGCTGGAGCAGACGCGGCGCCATGCGTTCCTGGCCTCGCTGCTGCGCGTGCCGCACCTGGTGCTGTGCGTGAACAAGATGGACCTGGTGGGCTTCGACGTGGCCGTCTTCGAGCGCATCCGCGAGGAGTTCCGCCAGTTCTCCATGAAGCTCGACGTGGCGGACCTGTCGTTCATCCCCATCTCCGCGCTGGGTGGGGACAACGTGGTGACGCGCTCGGAGCGGATGCCCTGGTACCAGGGGTCCACGCTGTTGCACCACCTGGAGAACGTGCACATCGCCTCGGACCGCAACCTCATCCACGTGCGCTTCCCCGTGCAGAGTGTCATCCGGCCCATGTCGTCGAAGTTCCCGGACTACCGCGCGTACGCGGGGCAGGTGTTGGGCGGCGTGCTGCGGCCGGGTGACGAGGTCATGGCGCTCCCCTCCGGCTTCACCACGCGCATCCGCGAACTGGACCTGGCGGGGCGGCCGGTGGCGCAGGCGTTCCCGCCCATGTCGGTGAATGTCTCGCTGGCGGACGAGCTGGATATCAGCCGGGGCGACATGTTGTGCCGGCCGGGCAATCCGCCCCTGGTGGGGCAGGATCTGGATGCCATGGTGTGCTGGCTGGCGGAGGGGGTGTCACTCCTGCCGGGGGCCCGGTTCGCGCTCAAGCACACCACGCGCTCGGCGCGGGCCCAGGTGAAGCAGCTGCACTACCGGCTGGACGTCAACACGCTGAGCCGGGACGAGACGAGTCCCCGGCTCGGGCTCAACGAGATTGGCCGGGTGACGTTGCGCACCACGGTGCCGCTCTTCTTCGACGAGTACCGCCGCAACCGCCACACGGGCAGCTTCATCCTCATTGACGAAGCCACGAACGCGACGGTGGGGGCCGGGATGATCAACGGCCCCGCTGTCTGAGGTGCGCATGAATCGGCAAGGCTCCGGGTTCATCCTCTGGCTGACGGGCATGTCGGGCGCGGGCAAGAGCACGCTCTCGCGGGCGCTGCGCTCGAAGCTGGAGCCGCTGCGTCCGGTGGAGGTGATGGACGGTGATGAGGTGCGCACCTGGCTGACGCGCGGCCTGGGCTTCACGCGCGAGGACCGCGAGGAGAACGTCCGGAGAATCGGCCACGTGGCGCGGCTGTTGGCCCGGCACGGCGTGGGCGTCATCGTCGCGGCGATTTCGCCCTACCGGAGCTCCCGGGCGGAGGTGCGCGGGCTGGCCGAGGAGGTGGGGCTGCCCTTCGTGGAGGTCTACATCGAGGCGCCGCTGGACGCGCTCATCGCTCGCGACGTGAAGGGGCTCTACAAGAAGGCGCTGGCGGGGGAGCTGCCACACTTCACCGGCGTGTCGGACCCGTACGAGGCCCCCGAGGCCCCCGAAGTCACGGTGCGCTCGGACTCGGAGGCGGTGGAGGTGGGGCTGGAGCGCGTGCTGGCCGCGCTCCAGGCCCGGGGCCTCGTGGCGCCGCGCGCCGCCTAGAGCACCCGCTCCATGCGCACGTAGGGCCGCTCGGCATGCATGCCCTTGGAGCGGCAGTGCTCGATGAACTTGTTCGACTCGATGAGCTGCGGAGTCGTCTCGTTGTAGACGAGGATCATCACGTGGCGCAGCCACGGCTCCTGGCCCATGGCGTAGACGTAGACCTCCTTGGGCGTCAGGTGGTTCGTTATCTCCATGGCGCGGTTGCAGTCGGAGCCGTTGAGGCGCCGCGCCTGGTCCATCTTCCGAGGCAGCGGGTTGGACAGCAGCGGTCCGTACATCCAGCTCATCGGGCCGCCCTCGCACTCCATGCCGAGGAACAGGATGTCGATGGAGCCGATGATGTCGCGCAGGTGCTGATACATGCGCGGCTCAATCGCGTTGGAGTCCGCCGCCATCAGGATGGACTTGCCACCCACGCGCACCAGGTGGGCCGTCTTGGCCTGGATGGCCAGGTCACTGTGCTCGCCGAGGAAGGGCAGGCCGGTGATGGAGCCGCCGGGGATGGCGATCTCCTGGAGGTCGTCGATCTCCACCACGTTCTTGAAGCCCGTGTGGTGGAGCATCAGCCGCAGGGACGGGTCCGCCAGCGAGTTGCCGTTGTTGCGCGGGACGATGATGGTGCCCACGCGGTGACGCAGCTGGAGCAGCGTCTCCATCATCAGGTGGTCGGCGTGGCCGTGGGTGAGGACGACGTAGTCCACGTGGTCGGGCAGGTCCGCGTGCGTGTAGCGCGGCAGGTCCGTGGGGAACTCGTAGCTGATGACGGGGTCGGTGAGGATGCTGACCTCCTTCGTCTCCAGCAGCACGCAGGCGTGGCCGAAGTAGCGCACCCGCACGCCCTCGCCGTCATAGCGAGGCGCCTTGCGAGGCACGACGTCGGTGAACAGGTCGGCGAACGCGGCGGCGGCGGTGGACGGCACGCCGAGCATCTCCGCCACCTGGCCCGGTGAGCCCGGGGTGTGGCGCATGCGGAACAGCGCGTCCAGGCCCTCGTGGCGGTAGGGGACCTTGAGGTGGACGGGCATGTCCTCCTCGAGGCGCGGCGTGCTGAAGATGTACGGGCGCCAGTCGCCGTCCACCTGCATCAGCGTCACGCTCTGCGAGGACTCTTGATAGAAGCGGCTCTTGTACAGGAGCGGCTCGATGAAGCGCGCGCTGGCGCGGTTGCTGAGGTCATACGTGAGCTCCACGTAGCCGCGCAGCAGGTCCGGGACCTTGGGGTAGAGGGCCTCCAGGGAGCCGCCGTTGTTCGGAGCCATCAGCTGCTCCAGCTCGGCCACCGCCTTGGTGTACGCGAGCATGTGCGCCTGTTCCTTCTGGTTCCGCTCCAGCAGCTCCTTCACCTTGCCCGCGCGCGCGGTGGGGTGGTTGATGAACGGGCCACCCATCAACATCGGGTTCTTCAGCGCGGCCACGTGCACGTCGGGGTTGGCGACGAAGGACTGCATCAGCTTCTGGTGCAGGTTCGTCACGAACAGCGGCGCGGTGGCGGGAGACAGCAGGTACCACCAGGCGTACCACTGGTTGTACAGTGGCTCGAGCGCCACGTTGGGCTTGAGGTACATCGGTCGGTCCAGCATCGGGTTCTCCAGGCGAGCGTCGATTATCTGGGACGACGTGGAGACAGGGAAGCCCCTGTTGACGATCGCCTGCCTGCTGGAGGCGTGGGGCAGGTCCCTCGGTCCACACGGGGAGTCTCTCCCTCTCCCGGCTTTTCACCCTCGGGGCTTTCTCCTGCGCTACGATTGCGTCGGACTTTCAAGGGTGCGCATGTTTTGCGCGTCGAATTCCGGAGGTATCTCCCCGTGACGGCCTCTTCGACCTCCTCCGAGTTGCCGCTGGCGTCCTGGGCCCGGCGCCTGGCGCCCTCGGCCATCCAGGACATGTTGCAGAAAATCACCCGGCCCGGCGTGTTCTCGCTGGCGCTGGGGCTTCCCGCCGCGGAGCTGTTTCCCACGCAGGGCATGGCGGAGGCGGCGGCGCGGGTGCTGGCGGAGCAGGTGGGGGCGTTGCAGTACTCGGCGACGCTGGAGCCGCTGCGCGAGCAGGTGGTGGCGCTGATGGCGAAGCGCGGGGTGCGGTGCTCGACGAGCCAGGTGTTCCTGACGACGGGGGCGCAGCAGGGGATGAATCTGCTGACGCGGCTCTTGCTGGAGCCGGGGCAGGCGGTGCTGCTGGAGGACCGAGTGTATTCGGGGTTCCAGCAGGTGTTGGACCCGTTCCAGGCGCGGCGGCTCACGGTGAAGCGGGATGGGCGGACGGGGTTGGACCTGGAGGGGATGGCGTCGCTGCTCAAGTCGGGGGAGCGGCCGGCGTTCCTGTACACGATGAGCGACGGGCACAATCCGCTCGGGACCAGTCTCGCGATGGCGGAGCGGGAGCGCCTGGTGGAACTGGCGCGGGAGTACCGCATGCCCATCATCGAGGATGATGCGTACGGCTTCCTGCACTACGAGCAGGGTGGGGCGCTGCCTCCGCTGCGCTCGTTGGATGCGCAGTGGGTGTACTACGTCGGGTCGTTCTCGAAGATTCTGGCGCCGGCGCTGAGGGTGGGCTGGGTGGTGGTGCCGGAGTCGATGGTGTTCCGGCTGGCGACGGTGAAGGAGTCGAGCGACATCGACACGGCGACGTTCACGCAGCGGATGGTGCTCGCGTTCCTGGAGTCGGGGAGGTTGGACGCGCATCTGGATCGGCTGCGCGGGGAGTACCGGCTGCGGCGGGATACGTTGCTGCGCGCGCTGGAGGAGCATCTGCCGGAAGGGGCTTCGTGGACGAAGCCCACGAGTGGGATGTTCGTCTGGGTGGAGCTGCCGGAGCGGTTCGACACCACGGTGTTGCTGGCTCGGGCGCTGGAGACGCAGCAGGTGGCGTTCCTGCCAGGGCAGGCTTTCGCGGTGAGCGGTGGGCGCTCGGCGTCACATGGCCTGCGTCTGAACTTCTCCCACTGCGAGCCTGCGCGCATCCAGGAAGCCGTGCGCCGGCTGGGCACGGTGCTCCGGGCGGGTTGAGTCAGCGAGCCCAACGTCTCGTCATGGGTGGTGCTCTGTCAGCTCACCCGTGTGCGCATTGCATGTTTGTCCTTTCTTTATTTTTTCCCATGATTTCAGGGGCCATGTCCCAGCCCCGTCGACGGCTCCCTCGTCGGTGGTTCAATGAGACTGTGCCTGGGTTTGACCGGACTCGCATGCTCGACAATCTCGTGCTTTTCACCAGATGTACGAGCCGAAAGCTCTCCTGGATGGATGCGAGCTGCTGGCGGTCGTTGCGGCAGTCAATGAATGCAGTGGCAACTAAAAGTGCCCTTGAATCCAGTATTCGACATGACGCATGGTGAGCGTCTCGAAGTGCAGCTCACCAGGTTTGATGTGCAGAGGGGGAGTCGTCCTCAAATGAAGATTGGGAGCGGAAGCGCCGCGCTGGTTGCGTGGGTGCTCTGGTGTGGCTGCACGAAGCCCGCGCAGGAGACCCCGGCTGGGGTGGCGTCCCCGGGTAGCGGTCGGGTGGTAGGTCGCTATGACGGTGGGGTCATCACGGAGGCGGAACTCATCGAGGAGTCCGCCAGGCTGCCATCACCCTTGAGAGAGCAGTTCGAACGACCCGCGGGACAGCGCGAGTTCGTGCGGTCAATGATTGACAAGCGACTGTTGGTCCAGGAAGGCCTGTCTCGAGGACTCCACCAGCAGGCGGATATCCAGAAACAGGTGCGGGCGCTGGAGGAACGGCTGGTCATCCAGGAACTGCTGGCCGCCGAGGAGAAGGCGGCGGGGCGGCCTGGCGAGGCGGAGCTGCGCGAGTACTACGGGCAGCATCGGGCGGATTTCACTCAGCCGGAGCGCTTGCGACTCTCGCGGGTGCACGTCTCCGTTCAAACAGGGGCGACGGCGGCGCAGCGAGCCCAGGCGAAGCAGCGGGCGGAGCGGCTGGCGCAGAGGCTCAAGGCAGGAGAGGCCCTGGCGAAGGTGGCGGCGGAGGGGGATGGGGCGGAGCACGGGCGGGGTGGAGAGCTTGGCTGGGTGGCGCGTGGAGACCTTCCGGACCGCGAGCTGGAAGCGGCGGCCTTTGGGTTGAACAAGGCAGGAGACACGAGCGGAGTCGTGGCGGAGGCGCGCGGGTATTCGGTGCTGCGGTTGCTGGAGCGCAAGGATTCGAGGGTTCCTGCGTTTGAGGAGGTGCGGGCGGAAGTGGAAGGCCGCGCGCTACCGCAGTGGAAGAGGAAGGTCCTCGAAAGTTTGTTGGCCCGGCTACGTGAAGCGGGCTCGGTGGGAATCGACGTGCCGGGAACGCCCTGAGGGCGGAGTCGGGAGGGGTCGTGCAGCTCAGTGGCTTGAATGGCGCGCGTGCCGTGGCTGGAGTCGTGTGTTCGAGGGGCGGCGTTGTTCCAGGGGAGGTGTTTGGACAACGCCTGGTCGCTCGGCTCATTCCCGCGCCGCTGGCCCTGGTCTTGATGTCACTGACACTCGTCGCATGTCGCGATGACGGCGTGGTGGCCGAGGTTGGGAAGCGGAAGGTGCTGAAAGAGGACGTCACGGCCTTCATCGCGGCGCGCAGCTCACGGGAGCGACCGACCTCCATGGAGGCACTGGACGTGTTGGTGGGACGGAGCTTGCTCGCGGAGGAGGCCCGTCGCGCGGGGCTGGACCAGAACCCGGCGGTCCAGTCGCGGCTGAGGGCGGCGGAGCGAGAGCTGTTGGCCCAAGCGCTCCTGGATCAGCGACTGTCGGAGGCGACCTCGGGCGCGAAGCTGCGCGAGCGCTACGATGCGGCTCGCGAGTCCCTGGGGCGGCGCGAGGTCCATGTCCGGCAGATCCTGATCCGTCTCCCCCCTGGAGCCGATGAGCAGGCGCGGGCCCAGGCGCAGTCACGCATGAACGGGCTGTTCGCGCGGCTGGCGGGTGGCGAGCCGTTCGAGAAGGTCGCGCGGGAGGGCTCGGAGGAACCCATCAGCGCGGCGCGCGGTGGTGACCTGGGGCCGGTGCTGGAAGGGCAGGTCGACGACGTCTTCTTCACGGAATCCGCGCGGCTCACCAAGGGGGAGCGCTCGCGTCCGTTCGCGACGCCCTACGGCTTGCATCTGGTGGAGGCGGTGGATGGGGTGAAGACCGTGGTGCCGACCTTCGAGGAGGCGCGCGGGAAGTTGGAGGCGGAGGCTCATCGCGAGGCGCAGGCGGGGTTGATGAAGGAGCTGCGTGAGCAGATCCCCGTGAAGACCTACCCGGAGCATCTTGAGACGGGGGCCTCCGTGGGTGGTGGGGCGGGACGGCTGGACCAGGGGCCGCATCCATGAGTCGCCAGAGGAGTGTGTTCCCGTGAGTCGCTTTCCCGAATGGCGTGGTTCCCTCGGGGGGTTGGTCGTGGATGCAACTGGATGTCGCGGGGTTGAGGGATGCGTGGGGGAGTCATGAGAATCTGGTCGAGACAGCTCCTCGCGCTCATGGTCGTCGCGACCATCGCGGGTTGTCGGACGAAGTCGGAGCCGCAAGAGCAGGCGTCGAAGGCTCCGGGTGAGTCGCTGGGCTCGTCACGCGCGAGGCTCCCCGTGGAGGACCTCGCGCCCGCCTGCAATGGCGTGTTGCCCGAGACGGTCAATTCGGCCTGGCGGCTGGGAGGGCTCTCGGTGGCTGGAGGCGCGACGCACACCGAGACCTTCGCTGCCTCGAATGACTCGGACGCGCTCCTCGTCATCCAGAACGGCGATGGGCGGGGGACGGGCGAGGCCCAGTCCGCGACCGTATCGCTCAATGGGATGGCGGCGGGAGGCCTCTCCACGGGCCAGAGATTGAGCGTCTCCCGCGTCACGCTCTCCGCGACCAATCAGCTTTCTGTCGAGGCGCAGGGAGCTGGGCGGGTTCGTGTCTCCGTCGCGGAGCTGGGCACGCTTCCCTGCGTGATGGCGGATACGGGCTACCTCCAGCCGGGGCAAACGCCGGCTCCCGCGGTGTTCGACTTCGAGCCCAAGGGAGAGGGCACCCTTGGCGTCCTGCTGGTGGACATGATGGGAGCGACCCCTGATGCCCAGGTCCTCCTGAACGGAGTCGATGTCCTGTCTGGAGTCGCTTCGGCGCAGCGCCGCGTCTATGCCACGGCCATTGCGCTGAATGCCACCAATCACCTGGAGGTCCTGGCGCAGGGAGGACCGGATTCCAACGTGCGTGTCGCGATCTTCGACGCGGACACGCTGCCCACCAGTCTTTCCATCACCGAGCCAGAGGCCGGCGCCTACTTCACCAGCTCCCCGATTGCTGTCGCGGGCAAGTACGGGCGCGACGGGAGGTCGCTGACGATCAATGGAGTCCCAGCCTGGCTCGTGGGGTCCGACGGCTACAACTCGCCAGTGCCGCTCGTGGATGGAGTGAACTCCGTCACGGCTGTCATGGCGGACTCTTGCGGCAACGTCTCCCGGGTGTGTCGGGCCGTCGTGCTGGATCTCCATGCTCCGGTCATCACGGTCAGTGGAGTGTCCGAAGGTGATGTGACCCAAGGACCGGTCACCGTGGGATGGGACGCCGTGAGTCCCTACGTGGTCACCACCGTGGCGACACTCAATGGCACCCCTCTCCAGAACAACACGACGGTGTCGGCGGAAGGTGAGTACGACCTGCTCGTCACCGCCGAGGATCCCGAGGGTCGGGTGGCGATGAAGCGGGTTCGCTTCACGCTCTTGCTGAGAGCACCGCTCATCGAGGTGACAGGCGTCTCCGAAGGGGAGTTCGCGCCAGGGTGGGTGACGCCGTCCATCCAGGTCACCAGCCCCTATCTGGAGGTGCTCAACATCACGGTGAATGGCGTGGGGCACGAGAACAACACGCCCGTCACCCAGGAGGGGACACACACGCTCTACATCGTCGCCAAGGACCGCGCTGGCAACTATGGCCTCGCCTCGGTGACTTTCACCATCGACTGGACCTATCCGGTGGTGACGTTGTCGGGCGTCGTCGATGGCGCCTACGTCAACGCGCCTGTCGTGGTGAGCTACACGGCCACGGACAGCCACATGGCTCCGGATGGAGTCCAAGCCCTTCTGGACGGTCAGCCCTATCTCGGCGGAGACACCATCTCCGCCGAGGGGCTTCACACCGTGAAGGTCGTCGCGCGTGACAAGGCGAACAACCGCACCACTTCGAGTGTGTCCTTCACCCTGGACTACACGCCGCCGCTCCTCACGGTCACGGGAGTTCCAGAAGAGAGCCCGGTGGCCCAGGTTGTCACTCCTACCTTCAGTGCAACCGACACGAATCTTGGGGGCGTGAGTGCGACGCTGAACGGCGAGCCTTTCGTTTCAGGCACGGAGGTCGCCGACGATGGCTCCTACCTGCTGGAAGTCCAGGCGGAGGACCGTGCTGGAAACGCGACGAGTACCGTCAAGCATTTCGTCGTGGATCGTTCGCCACCTCTTGTCTCCGTGACGGGCATCCAGGAGGGAGAGCTGCGCAGGACTCCGACGACGATCTCCTGGACCGTGGAGGATGCGCATCCCGGGACGGTCAGCGCCACGTTGGATGGGATGCCGTTCACGAGCGGAAGCACGGTCTCCGTCGAAGGGGCGCACCTTCTCATCATCACGGCCACGGACCGCGTCGGAAATGTCCGTGAAGCGCGGCGACACTTCACCATCGATGTGACGGCCGCGGAAGTGACCATTCGCAAGCCCACGTCCGGCCTGGTGACACGTGAGTCCCAGGTGGAGGTGGAGGTCGAGGTGGTGGATGCCAGCCCGGTCGACCACGTGGAGGTGGGTGGGGAGCTGTTGAGCAAGGGCGCCGATGGTCGGTGGCGGCGAGCGGTCCCGGTGCTCGAAGGTTCCAATCTCCTTGTCGTCACGGTCGTGGACGCGGCGGGGAATACCTCCACGCGAAGTGTGTCGGTCGTACGGGATTCCACGAGCCCGGTGCTGACCGTGGCGGAGCCCCAAGAAGGGGCCCGCATCCCAGGGCTCACGGTGACAGTGCGGGGCGTCGTCACGGACGCGACAGCCGTGGCTCTCAAGCTGAATGGGACTCCGGCGGCGCTGGGGGCCGACGGCTCGTTCAGCCTCGAGCGAGCGCTTTCTCCGGGAGCGACTGCGCTGGAGCTGCGCGCGACAGATGCGGCCGGCAACGAAACCGTACGGACGTTGAATGTGCGGGCGAACGCGACGCAACCGACCCTGACCCTCAGTGAGCCGCAGGATGGCCTCGTGACGGAGGCCGGCTCGGTGATGGTGCGTGGCACGGCCTCGTCGGCGGACAGCTCGGATTCCGTCACGGTGACAGTCGACGGTGTTCTCGTGGAGGTCGATGCCTCGGGGCACTTCTCACGAGCCATCTCCCTGTCCGTGGGGGAGACCCACGCCCTTTCAGTGGTGGCCCGCGACGGCTACGGCCTGACGAGGGAGGTTTCGAGGACCCTCCGTCGGACGCAGGGCGTCGACGGCGGCATTCCAGACGGTGGATCGGAGCAGGACGCGGGGACGCCTTCCCAGGATGCGGGCACCCCCTCTCAAGACGCTGGGACTCCTTCACAAGACGCGGGTACGCCTCCACGGGACGCGGGCGAATCGGGCGGGAGCGACGCGGGGGCTGGCTCGAGTTCGGATGCGGGAGCGAACGAGGGGGCAGCCCCGGTCCTGGTGGTGGAGGCTCCGCTCGAAGGGGGTGTGTATGGCGGCGCCCACTTCGTCGTCAGCGGACGCATCGAGGGCGGAACGCTTCCGCTGAGAGTCACCGTGCAAGGCGTGAACATGGCGGTGAACGGTCGTGAGTTCACCGGGGCGCTGGCACTCGCCGAAGGGGACTACTCTCTCCAGTTCCGGGTGACGGACGCGCGAGGAAGGACGCATGCGCGGACGCGGGCCGTGGTGGTGGACCACAGCCCGCCGCAGCTCACCCTCACGCCGCCCACTCCGCCGCAGAGCTGGGAGCGCGTTTCACAATCGCCCTACCTGCTGACGGGAACCGTGGGAGATCTCCACCTGTCGGAAGTGCAGGTGGATGGATTTCCGGCGCGGGTGGTCGCGGGCACGTTCAGTGCTTATGTGGCGCTGCCTCCCCAGGTGCCCACGCAGGTCGTCGTCACGGCCCGCGACGTGGCGGGCAATCGCACCCAACGGACCGTCACGCTCACGCTGCGTGGCAGCGCCCCCCAGGTCACCATCCTCGAGCCCTTGGACGGCTTCGAAGCCACGAAGCCCGAGGTGATGGTCCGTGTGCGCGTCATCAGCGCCGCACCCTTGCGGAGTCTTCGGATTGGCACGGAGTCGATCGAGCTGTCTCCGGCGCGAGAGGAGTACACCGCGAAAGTCCACTTGAGCCTGGGGGGAAACGTCATCCAGGTCATCGCGGAGGACACACAGCTCTCCGAGGGTGAGCCGGGGGGAATGGTGGGCGCGGACAGTGTCACCGTGCGCTACCGCGACGCGAATCAGGAGCCTCTCTCCGTGACGGGTGTCTCGCCACGGGCCGGCGAGCAGGGCGTGGAGCCGGACTCGCTGGTGAGTGTGTCCTTCAACAAGCCGATCCGAAGCACGGCGCTGGCGGATCGCTTCACGGTCCAGGTGGCTGGTGAGGGAGCCCCCCTTCCTGGTGGCTACTCGGTGGCCCCGGGGGGGCAGACAGTGTCCTTCATCGCGAGGGATCCGCTGCCGGAGGGCGCTCGTCTGACGGTGAGGGTGAAGGACTTCGAACCGGTAACAGCCCCGGGAATGGGGAGTGGGGAGTTCTCCAGTGAGTTCACGGTGCGCCGGCCCCTGACGCGGGTGCGCGGGTACGTGGTGGACGCGGACTACCGTCCCCTGCCGGGAGTGAAGGTGTCGGTGGAGGGTACGGCGCTGTCAACCCTGAGTGGCCCGGATGGCAACTGGACGCTCTTCACGCCGCGCGGCGGCGAACGGGTGCTTCGCTATGAGGGGGGCCTGACGTCCGAGGGACAGGCGTTCCCCACGGTGCGCCGTCGCCTGTTCGTCAACGAGGAAGGCGACACGCTGGATGCACCGCTGGCGCTCACGGCCGTGGATACGGCCTCCGCCCAGGGGGTGGATTCGCTGCGCCGCATGGAGCTGGACTTCGCCGGGCGTCATCCGGGCCTGCGCGTCGACGTGCCGGCGGACGGCCTCTTCTTCGAGGATGGGACCACGCATGGGCTTGTCACCGCGACGGAGATTCAACCGTATGCGCTGCCTCTGCCCATGGAAGGGCGCGCGGGGCTCGGTGCGTTGTGGCAGGTGGGCCCGGCGGGCCTGAGACTCCAGAAGTCTGTCTCCGTGACGTTCCCCAACCGGTCGAATCTGCCCGCGGGTCGGTTGGTGATGGTCCTCGGGCATGACCCTCAGCGCCACCAACTCAAGCGCGTGGGCTTCGCGCGGGTGAGCGCGGATGAGACCGTGTTGTCGCCCGTGAGTCCCCTGGGGCTCACGTCGCTGGAGTTCCTGGGCTACGTGCCGCTCAATGAGACCCAACATGAGGCGGTTGCCACGGCATTGGGGTTGGGAACCGGTGATGGAGGAGCGGGAGCGCCGGCGGATGGGGGAAGTGGGCTTCAGGGGTTGCGCGAGCGGGTTCGCCCTTCGCATCCGTCGGAGCCGTTGTGGAGGAAGTTCCTGGCGAACTTCACGGTGACGGAGGCGCACGCCCAGCTGGGTGGAGGGCTGACGCAGGCCGCATACAACGCCTTCGACACCCTCGCGCGGCAGGCCGTACCGGGAGCGGTGACGGGCTCGGTGCGTGCGCCGCTGGAGCGACAGCTCGAGCTGGATGTGAGCAAGCCGATCATCCCCAAGCAGGGCATGCCCGCGGTGGAGCGGATCGTCACGCTGCCCTATACGCTGGCGCTCGACTTCCGGTCCCGCTTCGTGTCGGCGGATCCCTACGACGTGGCGAATCCCGAGACGGTTCTCGTGAAGCTGACGGCGGAGGGGCCCCACGGACCGCTGCCGGAGCCAGCTCCTGGGGTCTGGCAGTCGCAGGGGGTGGGTGAGGCCGCCGTGGTGCAGGACCTGGCCCTCCCCGAAGGTCGGACGGAGCTGATCCTGTCCGCGCTGTCGAAGTCCACGCATCGCTCCCTGAAGCTCGAGGCGGAGCTGGTTCCGGAGCCAGGGGACGGCGGTCCTCCTCGGGCGAAGCTGCGGCTGCGCACGGTGGAGGACACCTTCAGCGAGCTGGGAGACGAAGCCGTCCACAGTCCGATTCGCTTCAAGAACCTTCGGGTGACGGTGACCGGCCCTGGAGGAGGCTCGGTCGGGATGACGGGAGCATCGGGCGGGTATGGCATCCCCGTGACGGGGCTGACGGGCGGGGAGATGGGAATTGCCTGCACGGAGGTGCCCACGGGCCCCCGGCTCGTGGAGCGGGTGGGGGAGGATGGTGTGGTCCACTACACGCCCACGCTCAACCAGTTCCCCATCTGCTCCCAGACCTTCCAGGTGAACCCCGGGAGCACCACGCGCGCGGACATCCAGGTGGACGTACGGATGCTCCATGGCGCGCTGACCTTCGTGACTCGGCGGGGGGAGCCGCTCGCGCTGAACTGTGAAGAGGACGCTCACAGCGAGAAGGCGCAGACGCCGGGGGAGTTCGCGGATATCGCGCTGCGAGACGTGAAGACGACGGAGGTGCACTTCTTCCGGGAGGACGACCTGGAGCACCCCATCGCCACGTTCGCGGCGGGGACGCCCAATGGAACCGTGTGCTCTCAGGGGACGTATCAGCTGGGAGATCCGCACGGGTATTACACGCGAGTGAGGACGGGACCAGCGGCGCGCATCCGTCAGGTGGCGCGCGAGCGGTGTCGAGAGTTGGAGCGGGAGCGGGGGGCGTCCGACGGTGGTGGCCTGAGTGACGCGGACCAGGGGTATTACGATGGAAACTGCCGCGACAACCGGACGAATCACCTTCGGCTGAGCCCGGGGGATCGCCTGGTTGTGTTCGCGGTGAATCACGCAACGGGCTACTCGGGGATGACGCGCGTCACGGTGCCCGCCGTGAATCGCGCTGAGCGCACCTCGACGGGCGCGTGCCAGGCGGACGACGACGCGGGGGGGCCGCTCCAGGTGACGGAGCTCGGCGAGACGATGACGCTGTCGCGGTGCACCCAGGCGGAGCTGGGGATTCCCGCGGACCTCCAGCTCTTTCCTCCGGAGCTCGACATCCGCGTGTCCCGGCGCATGACGCCAGAGGGCGTTCAAGTGGCGGCGCGGCCCAGCCTCATCCGCCACGGAGGGGCAGGGACGACGCGGGACGATTTCCTCCAGCTCGACACGCACTGGCGCGTCCGACAGCTGCCAGAAGTGGCGCTCGACGGAGGCGATGGCGGTGACGCCGGAACCCCCTCTCCTGGGGATGGGGGAGCGGACGAGGCGTCGTGTCTGGCAGTGGGCTTCCTGCCGGATGGTGGCATTTGCGAGCCGGGGCGGCTGCGGGACCTGGGGGTACCAGGAGAGGAGCTGGAACAGTTCTGCTCCGAGCTGCCGGCGTCCTCGCCCCAGCGTCTGCTCGGTCGTTGTGACACGGGGACGCCTCGTGTGGTGGATGTCCCTCCTGGCGTGCCGTCGCTGGCCGGCCGGGTGGTGAGGGTGACGGGGACGGCCGAGGAGCAGCCGGTGGTGGTGACGTTCCCGGTGCGCCCGGGCCGCCACACGGCGTCCGTCCAGACTCCGCTGACGTATGTGGATGGGCAGGGAGCGCTGGCGACCGTGGGCGCTCTGCCCATGGCGAACTACTACCTGCACGTCGTCGGGCATCCGATGCTCGAGCGGGACCGGAACGACGACGGTTTCCTTCAGTCCAACGAGGTGAATGCGCCACCGCCGAATTTCTGTGAGCCGGGGGAG
Source organism: Myxococcus eversor (assembly GCF_010894455.1). Taxonomy (GTDB): domain Bacteria; phylum Myxococcota; class Myxococcia; order Myxococcales; family Myxococcaceae; genus Myxococcus; species Myxococcus eversor. The sequence continues at coordinate 64,566 of NZ_JAAIXY010000011.1, forward strand.
TGCGCGAACAGGGACGGTGAGCCGGAGGCGGCCCCCGAAGCGGGAGAGAATCCGGAGTCACTGCCCAAGTGGGCGGTGGGCTTGAAGAACGTCTACCGGCACCGCGAGGTGAATGGCTCGGCGCTGGAGCGGTACGACCGTGCGCGCGAGCATGAGTTCCGCGTGCTGGAGCTGGGCGCCGCCACGGTCATCGCCGAGGGTGGCGAGCATGTGAGGCCCGATGGGGGCGTGGGTGGGGTCGACGCGGGGCGGGTGCTCGCGGGAACGCGGCCCGAGGCCACGGATGATGATGTGGCCTACCAGTTCCTCCTCAACGGCTTGCAGGAACCGGAGGCCGGGCGGGCAGGCACGCTGAGTGGCCAGTACCGCCTGCGCCTTGGGACGGATGACTTCGGCATCGAATGCCCGGTGGAGTTCAACCCCGAGCAGAAGACGATTAGCGGGACCTGCGACGGGGAATACCTCCCGGAGGTGCTGTCGGCTGCGGACATCCTGTACTTCGAGCTGTACCTGAGCGGCAACGCAGACAACGTGCTGTATCGCTTCAACTTCCATGGCATCTCGCCGAGGACGGACTTCGTCACGGCGGGCAGCGAGGACACGCAGGCGCGCTCACTGGCGCGGGCGACGCCCGCGGCTCCATCACCCGCGGGTGCGACGGAACGCCCCATCTCCGTCAAGGCCATGGCTCAGTTCGCCATCGAGCCGGATGTGCTGACGGAAGGAACGATTCGTCTCTGCGAAGGGACGGTGTGCAACAAGGACACCCTGCTCAAGGCCGTGGAGCTGAGGTACGTCCGCGATGAGTCGACTGGGAATGGGCAGTACCAGGTGGTGCGGTATCTCGATGAGGCGGACGCGGATATTGCCCAGCCACTCATCATCCAGCCGAAGCCCGGTGCGAACGGCGCGGGACGCTTCGCGCTGCCACTCGCGAATCATCTGGGACGCATGCAGGACATGGGCGCCCAGGGGCGCGAGGTGGTCCTGACCATCGAGCCGAAGGCGGGCCCTTCGGGGGCCGGCAGGCCGGTGAAGCAAGTGTTGGGCGAGCCGGTGGGGCGCTATGCCTTCGTGAACGCCAGGGCCGCGGGGCAGACCGTGGTTCAGGGCGTCAACCTCGCGGGAGGTCATCTCAGCGTCACGCATGAGGACTTCTCGGTGCCGCAGCTCTCCGAGACCGTGTCGTTCTCCCGGACCTTCAACAACCAGAACAACGAGGTGTCGCCGCTGGGCGTGGGTTGGTCGCACAGCTACGAGGGCTTCGTCGTGGAGGAAGAGCTCGGTCGCTACGTCGTCGTGCTGAATGGCCAGTCCTATGACTTCCCATCCTGCACGACGGTGGACCCGGTGTTCTCCTCGGCGAGTGACTGCAAGACCGACAAGTCCCATGGCGGAAGCCTGACGGTCGACCTGGAGGGGGCGGAGTTCAGGACCGAGACGGGGATGGTCTACCGGTTCAAGACCGAGTCGGCCCTGGCCACGGGGATTCCCGACCAGAGGCGATGGGTCCTGACGGAGTTCTCCGATGGGCAGGGGAAGGATTCTCCCAAGCAGGGCTGGACGACGGTGTCCTACGTGCCCGGCTCGGATCTCGTGGCCCGGGTCTCGCGTGCTCCAGGCCATGTCACGCTGGCCTTCGAGTACAAGGACGTCGACGGGAAGGAGTACGCGGAGAAACTGCGGCTGCTCGCGCGTTCTCGGGGCCTGAAGCTGTTGTCCGCGGTGGGGCTCTACCCGAACTCGAGCGTTCCAGCGGGCGCGGGGCAACCAGTCAACCCGGCGTCGGCCCTCCACCGGGTCGAGTTCGAGCATGACTCCTGGGGCAATCTGCTGAAGGCCGTGCGGCGGACGGGCCAGCCTCGTCAGGCCTGGGCGTACGAGTACGCACCCGTCCCCAGTACGGCCACCGGGTACACTCGCTGGCGGCTGGTCAATGAGTTGCGCGCGTCTCACTACCGCGTCACGCAGGACACGGCGCCGCCAGGGACAGGAGACCTGGAGTATTTCGACCAGTGGGTCGCCAACTACGAGAGCAAGGGCACGTCCAAGACCTACGAGCATGTCCACCCGGGCGAAGTCATCGACTCGGCGGTCAGCACGGGGAGCGGGCCGAAGCCCTACCAGTACGCCTATCCTGGGGCGGGACAGCGTCGGGTGAAGCGTCCCGATGGTGTGGACGTGGTGTTCGCGCTGACGGAGTACGGCAGTGCCAGGAGCGTGAAGGTCGGCGCTCTTCCCGAGCAGAAGACGCAGTGGCGAGAGGACGGGCAGATCTCACCGTCGCTCGTGACGCTCTCGAATCAGGCGGAGCTCAAGTACGACATCGATGCCGCGCATCGCTTGCTGTCGCTGGAACTCCAGAAGGCGCCGCCCACTGCCGAAGGCTTCCGTGGCACGACGGGGGTGGGTAGTGGCTCGACGCTGGTTCGACAGACGTTCACCCAGGCGGTGAACAAGCAGTTCGGTATTCCCGACCAGCGCATCACGCCCGCGCAGGCGGGAACTCAGTCCGTCATCACCCGCGTCACGGATGCAGGTGAGATTGAAGGTGTCTCCGTCGTGAACAGTGACGGTACGACAGCACTGAACTCAGGGGTGCGCACGTTCCGGACGGATGGTTCGGGTGTTCTCACCGCGGAGACGGATGCGCTCAATCAGCAGATTACCTACGGTGAGCCGAATGACTTGGGGCTCCCGCAGGTCATCACTCTGACCCACCCGCAAGCGGGCGCGCTGGGCCTGGCGACCCTGACCCGGCAGGTGACGTACGACGCTTTGGGCCGGGTGGTGGGGCTGAAGGAAAACGAAACAGAGGCCGAGGAGGCATGGCAGTACGACAGCCTGGGACGGGTGACGCGCCATTTCATCAAGGCGCAGCCGTCACAGGAATGGACGTACACGTATACGCAGGCGAACCGGCGTGTGACGGTTCAGGAGCGGCTCAATGGCTCTGAACCGCTCAGGACGGTGGATACGTGGGAGGTGGTCGAAGGCGACGAGGCGAGTCGCGGCGTCTACGTCGAGGACCGCACGCCCTATGGGCCCCCCGGACAGGAGAAGGTGGCGGTCCGGAAGCGCCACCTCCAGAACGGTCGGGTGGTGGCGACGACCGACGGAGTGGGGGTTGAGCGCTCCTACGAGTATGACGCGTCGGGGCGGCTGACGGGAGTTCACATCGTAGGTGCTGGCACGACCGCTGGGCCTTCGGATGCCTACGAGTCGCGCTACCAGGACTTCGACTCCAACGGGAATGCACGAGCGGTGTTGGACCAGAACGGGCTGCTGACGCGGGTGGGTTACGACTTCCTCGGTCGCGTCATGTACTGGGACTACACCGGTGCCGAGACGGTGAGCGGCGAGCGCTCCTCGGAAGAGTGGCGGCGCAACTTCGGTGGTGACGTGCTGTACCGGGCTTTTGGGAACAGTGCCTCGAGCCACGTCCTCGACGTGGTCCCAGATGCGCTGGGGCGTGTTCGCTCCACGAAGACCAACCTCTCGGGAAGCGCCATCACGAGCGTCGACTCTTCGGCGGAGTATGACGGCCTTGGGCGGGTGGTCCGGCAGCGGGACCTCGTCATGGGGACGGATGAGCGGTTCGAATACCATGACGCGCTTGGGCGCCTGACGCGTTACTCCCGGACGATTGAGTCTGGGGAGGGGCCTCTCGAACTCGTGGAAGAGCGTCGGTACGAGGATGCGACGCACGCCTCGACGGGGCTGCGGAAGGTCTCGGTGACTCGCACCATCGAGATGGCGGAAGGGCCGCCGCGCACCGAGCAGACCGAGGAATTTCATGACGTCACCGGCAGGCTGATGGAACAGGTTCGCCTGGTCTCTGGCCAGCGGGCCTCGTGGAAGTACACGTACAACGCTCGGGGGCAGGTGCAGTCCATCATCGCCCCGACAGAAGGCACTGGGACGGAGACCACGACCTTCCAGTACGACTTGGCGGGAAATCTGTACCGCATGAGCGCGCCGGGGGATGCGAACAATCCGGCCGCCGTCACGGAGACTTTCGTGGACGCCGAAGGGCGCGTCGTCCGCCAGCAGGGGCCGCACCCCGATGCGGACTGGCAGTACACGTATGACGCGTTCGGGCAACTCAAGACCAAGGAGTTGGTCGCCACGACGGCGAACCCCGTGGGAGCGCTGTGGACCTTTGGCTATGGGCTGACGAACAAGCCTGGGGCTGATGGAACGGTGCCGAACATCGCCGTCGAGGAGACGGACCCGCTCGGATACAAGACGTATCGCTTCTTCAATGCTCGCTATCAGCTCCTCAAGGAGGTCCGGGAGGACAAGCGGGCTGTTGCAGGGGGGGGAACGAGCACGAACGGGAACACGGTCACCACGACCTACGCGTACGCGGGTGACTGGCTCCAGAAACAGGTTACGACGGAAAAGACCGATGCTGTGGCCGGTTCACCGACTGTGCTGACCGTGGAGCACAAGAAGTTCGACGACCGTGGGCGCTCACTGGAGAGCCGTGAGCATTGGCAGCGAGGCACTGACTCATACGAGTACGTGACGCAGTCCCCGTGGGCGGGGCGTACCGTCTCAGTCACTCAGACTGGGACAGTCAGCACCTCGCCGACGGTGTTGCTGCCCACTCGACAGTTCGACGCGGCCACCAACAGTCTTGGGCAGACGGTGTCCCGGTCACAGGGGGGCCTGACGGACTCATGGGTTTATGATGCTGTAGGTCTGATGATGAAGGCGCAGCCGGCAGGGCAGCCTGCGACGTCTTATTCATACGACCAGGGCCTGCTCGTTGATATTGCCTATGGGGCAGGGGGGCTGACCGAACATACCCGGATGGCATATCGCCTGGATGGTCGCCTCAAGAGCGTGACCGACCCTGCCAATCGCGTGCGGTCGCTTTCCTATGGACCACGGGGTCTGGTGACTCAAGAGATCTTCGGCAAGGACGGCGAGTTCGCGGAGACGAAGTACGCCTATGACGCCGGTGGTTTCGTGTCGCGCGTCTGGAAGGACCCGGATAGCACCGCGGACTTCTGGCAGTACAAGTACGGCCCTCTGGGTGAGTTGGTGAGTGTGACGCCGCCTGGGTTTAGTGCCTTCTCGTATGGCTACGATGGGCTGCGGCGACTGACGAGCATCAATCGTCCTCCTGGCGGGGTGCCGTCGGAGTCGTTCGAGTATGACTACCAGGGGCGGTCTACGAGGCGGGTGCGCGGCACCTCGGATTGGACGACGTCGTGGGTGAATGGCGTCGAGCGGGCGACCAGTCCGAGCAATGCAGAGGGGGCGGGCGGTGGAGATCGCGATCTTGTCGAAACACTGAAGGACGGCCGTGGCCGGCCGGTCTGGAAGACGTTCAACCCGGGGCCGTCTTCCGCACCTCAGCAAGACATTACGCGCTTGACGTTTGCCTATGATGCGGGTGACGAACTCGTCCAGGCAAATGAAGTACGGAACAGCGGGAATGTGCTGAATAGCTTTCGTTATGACTCGCGTGGGAGACTTGACCAGGTTCGACGTGGGAAAGATTCTGCCTTGGATAAAGAGGATCTGGTCGAGTACACGTATGTCCTGGGTGCGGATCTGCTCAAACGGCGCGTGTCTGGGCTGGCTGCAGATGGTCCTCGTTTTGAGCAGGAGCTTGGGTACGACCTGCTGGGGCGCATCAACTCCGTGCTTACGAGGGATGGGGGGCCGCTGGTTCCGAGTCGCACTGTGGAGTGGGAGCCCGGCGGTGGGCAGCTCACTCGGGTTGCGGATGCGGCGCTTGTGGAGCGGTGGTGCTACGATGGCCGTGGGTGGCTGGAGTCGGTTCGGACTACCACAGCGATTGCGGATGCTGACTGCAACCAGTCCCCGGCTGCTACAAAGATGGGCTTCCGCTACACGTACGACTCTCGAGGGAATAGACTTCGAGAGGACGTGCAGTATCAAGACTCGCAGGAAGCTGCCGTCAATGAGTTCACTGACTATGGCTACGACAAGGCGGATCGTCTCACTGGTGTGAGGTATCCGGGAGGAGTTGCTGAGCTCTACAGTCTCGCCGCGGATGGTACGCGGCTTGGTCTGCGCCATGTTTTGAACCACTCGGGGTCTTTGGGTGTTGATGGCCATGACCTGGTTTCTCACGCTGAGAAAAGACTTGTTTACTCGTTCGATGGTGCCGGTGGGCTGAAGACCATCGACGACATGGCGCTTCCGGTGGATGCAAGGCGCCAAGCGACATACTTCACGGATGGTTCAGGACGAGTTCGACGAATTGCTCGTTCGGCGGTCGAATGGACGTCGCTTGATTGGGATGTCAGTGGGAGATTGGTTCAAGTTCGAAAACAAGCGCTCGATGATTTGGGAGCTGAAGCAGTTACTACGACTCGACATCGTTACGGGTTTGATGGACTTCGGCGGTTCAGGGACACTGGAGTTAGTAGTTCGCGCTATGTGTGGGCCGGTGGGGAGATTGTTGAGGAACAGCCCATGGGTGGAATGCGTTTGCATCAAGAGTCTCTCTCGGGTGTGGCGATCTCCATGGGCGGCGAGCGCTTTGCGCATGATTCGCTAAGCAGTGTGGCAGGACAAGTAACGTCAGACGGAGGGTTTGTAACATATCGGTACGATGCCTGGGGCAATGTTGGGAGAAGGGAGGGGCCCGCTTCGACGCAGCCGAGCATAGGGTATACGGGCCATTCCTGGGATGCGGAGGTAGGTATGACCTATGCCCAGCAGCGTTGGTACGATTCTAGTACGGGACGATTTCTCTCCGAAGACCCGGTGGGGGCCAGCGCGTACCTTGAGTTGCCTACAGGAATGCAGCCTTGGGCGTATGCCAATGGCAACCCCTTGCGCTATGTGGACCCAACGGGAGAGGCTGGAGTGCCATTGCTTATTCCTTCGATCCCGCTTGCTGTAAAGTATAGCGGATTCAAGGACTGGGTGGGAGGCAAGATTCATGAGTACCAGCGTGATTTCGGCCGCCGGGCGGAGGCTGAGGGGGAGTTTCTTGTCGGGCAGGGATACGTGATTGCAGGGACTGTCACGACGACAGGTGCTCAGTTTGGTGTTGGGGTTGCTCTTGCTTTTCCTAATATGTTCTTCAATTCGGAACACGCCACTGTCAGTCTGTTGATGGCGCCTGGTCGTGCCATGGATGGATGTGGCAATGCATTTGATGATGCTCGGAACAGTGACAGTCGGTGGTTGGGTGTGGCGGAATGTGTAGGCGGGGTGGCTGAAATTGGTGCGGTGGTACTCGGTGGATTTGAGGCCGCAGGAGTGCGAGGTCCCGTGCTCTTGGGCAGGGGGAGGCTGACGGGATCATTTAAGGGATATATTTCAGATTCGGAACTGAATGCTGCGCTGGTCGAGGGTTGGAATCTCCGGCCGGATGTGGCTGTCGTTGACCGATTGCCCGCTTTCGAGCCGGAAGCCATCATTGCTGGACGGCGCTATCCGCCCACGAGTTACGCAGGTGGATTTCATGGGACAAGTGAGATTCCTCCCGAAATTGCTCTGGTTGAGGGGTTGGGCCGCCGAGGCAGTGATTGGGATTTGGAGAATCATGCCCACGCAGTAGGCAACTCAGCCTATCGTGGCACTGCCAATCAGGTGGGTAGTCCAGGGGGGGGAGGGCCCATTGCATGGGCGGGTGAGGGTGGGTGGGTTTATGAGATTACTGATGTCCCAACCTGGGATGTCAACACCTTGCTTGACGGGAGAGTGCGGCGTGGAGACCGTTTTAGGGGTAATTTGATGACTGCGGAAGGGGAGTTTGCAATCCCAGGGAGGGTTGAGCCGTATCAGATTCGTCGATACGCACAGATCGTGAGAGATCGCCGTGGGAGGTTGGAATTTAGCTTGGTGGATAATCCTAATTACAGGCGCAAGTCGGGAGTGGGGATGAGTGAGACGCGGATGTCTTTTTATAGTGGGGTGGTGACGTCTTCGTATGGCGAGGTGCCACGCCGGCAGTCGAGCCTGCGTGGAATGGGTCTCCGGTATGGCCGCGCAAGGGTGGGTGGATTCGGGAGCGTGATGGTTCTACAGCCTGGTGCGGCAACGTCTCTTCAGGAAGAGTGAGTTGTAGGTTGCTTTGGGTAGTCTTAGGGTGTTATGGCTTTGGGCCTCGTTGGAGGTGGGATGGATAGGGATTTTCTGGTTCGGCGATGGAAAACTCCGAGTGGCTTGGATGTCTATCGTCAGGTCTGTATGGGGCTTTATAGCGGAGACTGGTTGGATGTGGTGCGCGAACTTCCTGGTGTGGAGGGAGTTCCTGCTGGAGCCGATCTGCGCGGAATTGATCTCAGCGGGATGAGCTTGGTTGGTGTCAGGCTTCATTGGTCTTGGTTGAATTATGCTGTGTTGGATGATTGCGACTTGGAAGGAGCCTATCTGCTTGCAGTTAATTTGAATGATGCTTCCATGAGGGGAGTAAGAGCATCAGGCGTAATGCTGCATGGGGCTTGGGCGAAGGCTGCATGTTTTGATGATGCGATTCTAAGTAGGTCGGATATGTCATCAATGGACTTGGCGGGGGCATCCCTAAAGCGCGCGATGCTCAATGGCGTCGATCTGAGTCGTGCGGATCTTCGTGGAGCGGACCTTGAAGGGGCCGATCTGACTGGGGCTTGTCTGGAGTATGCGCAGCTTGAAGGTGCAAACCTTTTTGCGGCAAGGCGGTAGGAGCTGTTGCGTGGCGGGTGTTGTTTGGAGTGGCTGGGATTGGCGGGTAGCTGGGGGCGGTAGTGTGCTTGGGGATGAGGTCGTTTGGTGGGAGTTTCGGCAGGTGCCTGAGGGCAGTTTTGAATCGTGGCTGAGATTAGTAAGTGGGTTTGGCATGGTTAAGTCGTTGATGTTGTATCGGTGCGTCCCTGGTGGGATGTAGGTTGGAGGGGCAGTGAGTTGGTTCGGGTGGAATGGTGTTCGCGCTGTGTTTGTAGTTATGTGCTTGGGCGTCGCCTTGACGGCCAGCGCGCAATCACCCGTGGTGACGGGGGCCTATCCCGTTGCCCCGTTGCGCCCTGGCGCGTCCAGCGTCGAGATTGGCTTCGACATCGAACATCAGGTGTCGCAGGTCCTTGTCTCCGTCGAAGGGGCCTCCGCGACTCACGGTGCCTTCGTCACCCTGTCGAACCTGCGAATCGACCGTGACTTCGCCGGCGCCTTGCCGTTCCACGTCCTCGTCCCGCTGAAGGCCCCGTTCCCCGAGGACGGTGCGCTGAAGGTCACCGCGATTCCCGTTGGCCCCGATTCAATTCCGGGCGCCGCGTTCACCACCACCTATGACGCCAAGGCCAGCCCTCCGGGTTTCGGGACGACGCCCGTGACGGTGCGCACCGACTCGACCGCGGGCGGCATCATGCTCGAGGTCGCCTACACGGGACAGGTGGCCTCCGCCGAACTGTCCATGATGGGCGCCTCCTCGCTCGTGCTTCGCACTGCGTTCGGTGATCTGAGTGAGGCGGAGGCGCAGGCCTTCGTTACCTCCCGTCGCCTCATGGGCCGTCCTCGCGCCAGCGCACCGGGCCGAATCCAGTTTTTCGTTCCCACCGTCGACGGCAAGGTTCCTCCCGACGGCGTCGTCATCGCCGACGTGGCCCTTCAGGACCCTTTTGGCCGCACCGTCCATACCTCCGCTGTCGAGTTCACCAACTCCGCTTCGTTCGACCCGCTTGTCTCCATCTCCGTGCAGCCCGACTCCCTCCTGATGGATCAGGTCGGCCGTCGCGAGCAGCTCAAGGTCTTCGGCAACTTCGCCGTCGCCGGAGATGTGGACCTGTCCGGCGGTCGGCATGGTGTCCTCTATTCGTCGAGCAACCCCGCCGTTGTCGCCGTTACACAGACGGGTGAAGTCATCGCGCTGGGGCAGGGTGACGCCACCCTCAAGGTCACCTATGCGGAGCGCACGGCGGACGTGCCTGTCATCGTCACCGACCCCTCGCGCATCGTCGAGACACGCATTGCCCCGAGCACGGTGACCCTGGCGCGCGTGGGTGCGACCCTCCAACTCAAGCTCGAAGGACTCCTGGATGACCCTGTCTCCGGTCGAGTCATCGACTTGTCTCCCTCCACCCTGAACACGGTCTGGAGCTCTAGCAACTCAGCCACTGTCTCCGTCTCCGCCGACGGCAAGCTGACCTCTCGTGGCGTCGGCTCGGTCACCATCACCGCGACTCACACCACGGCGGAGGACGTCGTGTGGACCGAGGAGGCTCGGGTCGAGGCCCTCGATGGGGATCCTCAGGTCCACCTCGCAGGCCCTACCTCCATCGCCGCCGGTGCGAACTTCGAGGTCCGTGCCACCGCCTCCGATGACGTTTCCATCAAGCACGTCACCTTCCTGCTCAACGGCGTCCCCACCGCCGAGGATGACTCCGCCCCTTACACCTTGAGCATCCAGGCCCCGCCCGTCGCCGGCTCCATCCTGCGCCTGGCGGCCATCGCCGTGGACTCGAGCGGCAAGTCCTCCTCCCAATCCACGCTCGACGTCAAGGTCATCCCCCCTGACGGTCCCAGCGCGATGAACGTCGTCTATGAATTGCCTGCCTCGGGCGCGAGCCTCATCGAGGGCGTCCCCCACACCCTCCGCGTCACCAGCGGCGACTGGACTTCGGGCTCCCTCGCAGCTCTCGATTTCCAGGCGGTGCGATTCACCGTTGACGGCGCTCCCGTGGGTGTCGCCCAGACGCCTCGGGTGGAGTTGCGTCCCGTCCCCAATACCAAGCCACAGCAGATCGCCGCCGTTCCGCTTTGGGAGGTCCATTACATTCCCCCTCCAGGCACCCAGGGCACCTCGGCAGCCATCCAGGCGGTCGCCGTGGACCGTCATGGCGCCACGGCCGCGGGTGCCTCGCTCCTGGTTCGAATCGTCGGCAACGCACCACCACTCGTCACTCGTCGCAGCCCCCAGGGTGACACCGTCGAGGTGACCGAGAACGTCCCCTTGTCCGTCGAGGGCACGGTCAGCGACGACGCACTCTTCTTCAGCGTCCAGGTGGCGTTGCTCGTCGATGGCAATGCGGTCGCCACCACTCGGTTGGATCAGGGCGGACAGGGCGGAACGGCTCGGGGCGCCCAGGACTTCAAGCTCTCCTGGACGCCGCCTTCCGGCCGCGCGGGCAAGCGCTCTCGCGTCGAAATCCAAGCCATCGACCATGCCGGACTGGAGCGACGCGTGGGCTTCGAGGCCGTCATCAAGGCGGACGGCCCTCCCTCCATCTCCATCCTGACCCCTGTCGAAAATGCCTCCTTCATGGGCGGCACGAGCATCGTGCTCACCGCTGCGGCCACGGATGACAGCGGAGAGCCGCCGCAGGTGACCTGGAAGGTCAACGGTCAGGCCGTGGGCCAGTCCTCCACGCCACCGTACCGGACGCTCTACACCACCCCTGTCATCACCGAGAACTCCCCGCCGTCCGCCAGCAGCCTGGAGGTGGCGGCCGTCGCACGGGACGCCCAGGGGCATGTGCAAGAAAGCGGGGCCATCCGGGTCTCGCTCATCAAGGATTCATCCCCGCCCACCGTCTCCATCCTGACGCCGAGCCACCACTCCCAGGCTCCCAACTCCCAGGGACTTCTCGTCACCGTCGCGGGCGTCGACAACGTCGACGTGGTGAAAGTGGAGGTCTTCCTCGACGACGAACAGACCGCCTTCTTCACGGATGTGTCGCCAGGAAAGAACGCGGGCGTGGCTGGCTCGTTCATCAGCTACGTCGTCATCCCCCGGGAGAAGTTCTTCCAGGGGCAGCTCGCCAAGGATCAGCTCGAACTGACCGCCCGCGTGGTCGACGCGGCGAACAATCGCAAGGAGGCGAGCCACACCGTCTTTCTCAAGGCGGACCGCGCGCCAACCCTGGAGTTCGTCAGTCCAGGCAATGCCACCACTGTCACGGCGGCCACTCGCATCCCCATCGTCCTTCACGCAGAGGATGACGTGGCGGTCTCCCGCGTCGACCTGTTCGAGATGCGGGGCGGAACTGCCCACTCCATCGGTTCGGCGACGCTGCCGCCATACCGGTTCGACTTGCTGCTGCCGACGACTCCTGGCCCGTTCACGTTGAAGGCGAAGGCGTTCGACAGCGCCGGAGTGGAGAACGCCGGGGATGTCACCCTCACGCTGAACGTCGCGGCAGATGACGAGCCTCCGATGGTGGCCTTCCGCAGCCCCTCCGAGGGCAGCAAGGTCTTCGCCGGTGCCAGCCGCGGCGTGGACATCGTGGTGGTGGCGACCGACAACGTCCGGGTCCAGCACGCGTTGCTTTATCTGCGCGACCCCACGGCACCCAAGGGCTCCACGGCTCCGGAGTTGTTGGTGGGCTCGGGGCCCGTGTCCGGCACTCAGGACGGGCTGTACCAGGTCTTCAAGTGGAAGCTGGATGTGCCGGCTGCATACGCGGACAAGATGCTGAGCCTGCGCGCCGTGGCGGTGGACGATGGAAACCGGAGGGCGGAGCGCACCCTCGTGCTCCAGGCGGTGCAGAACACCGCTCCCATCGTCTCCCTGATGACGCCCGCTCCGCGTTCTCCGGTGAAGGAGGGCCAGGACGTCACCGTCACCTTCACCGTCGCCGACGACGAAGGTGTTGCGAGCGTCGCGCCTCGCTCGGGCGGTGTCACCCTGGAGCCGTTCATCGGCCCCATCGATGCCTCGGTCCAGCAGAAGCTCGTGGTGCGGGCACCCATCGTCAACGCATCCGCGCCCGCATCGGAGCGCTCCGTAGGCGTCGCCGTCAGGGACGTGAGCCCCGTGCCCCAGGTGGGGCAGGCGGATGTGTCGCTCGACATCATCGACGACGTGGAGCACCCCACGGCCTTGCTGATGGCCCCGATTCCGACGGCCTCCGACAAGGTCATCCAGGTCCCGTCCAACGGCAGCCTCGGCATGCGGGTCGAGGTCTCCGACGACGTCCGCGTCTCGCGCGTGGCCGTGTTCCTGGACTGCCCGGAGACTTCGCCTGGGAATCCGCAGCCCTCCTGCCCGGAGTTGCTGCCGCAGGACCCGGGGCAGCCCTTCCTGAGCGCCACGCAGGAGGACTTCGAAGAGGTGCGTGCGCCGAACCCCCAGGGGCCAGGCGACATCCTGGTCAGCCGCCGCTACGTGGGCACGTACTCCGGAACCGTTTCCTTCCGGCCCCCCGCTGATGACCGCTTCAAGCCCGCGCCCGTGAGGCACGTCCTCTTCGCCCGCGCGTATGACCCGGCCGGTAACTTCACCAATACCTCGAAGGTCGAGTTCGAGATCGTCCCTGTCGAGGACAAGTTGCCACCGGTGGTGCGCGTCTCGTTGGACGGTGTCCCCAATGCGCAGTCCTGTGTCTCGGGGGCCAAGGTGAAGCTCGATGTCCGCGCCTCGGATGACAGCGCGGTTCAGTCTTTGTCCGTGCGCTTCGACGGGGGCGCTCCCATCGCGGGGCTTTTGCAGACGCCCTCGACTCTGCCGGCCACCAGTGTCTCCCTGACGGGAGATTTCACCCTGCCTGTGTTGACCGGCTCCGAGTCTCGCACCGTGAGCTTCGAGGCCACGGCGGTGGACACGAAGGACCGCCGGACCGTGTCGGCGTACTCCTGCCTGTTGGTTCCGGACTCGGCTCCCGTCGTCCGCTGGGTCGCGCCGACGAGCGGGGACCTGGTCGAGGAGCAACGCTACAGCGGCTCACTGGAGCTTCAGGACGACGTGGGACTCCAGGCCGCCTGGCTGGTGGCCTCCACCTCCGACGTGGGGTCGGTGGCGGCGACCCATTTCGCGCTTCGTGCCCCGGCCCTGGACGGGACGGAGTCAGCACCGTTCAACGCCACCGACTTCGCGTTCTCACGCGCCACCCTTTCTTTCGGCGTGCATCCGCTTCCTGGCGAGACCAGCGCCTTCACCGTGGCCGGCGAAGAAGGTGCCCTGCGAGTCACTCCCCAGGTGGCCGTGGGCAACGACGGCGCTCATGGCGTCCTCAAGTTGAAGGTCGCGGGAGCGACTCAGGGAGCCCAGGCGCGCGTCACCTATCACCTCCGTCCCAAGGAGAACCTGCCGGTGGAGGACCGCCCCGCGCTGGAGGCCTTCAAGGCGAACTTTCCCTCGGGCGACCTCACGCAGCCGCGCATTGTGGCCCTGAGTCCCAATGCGGACACCTCGGTGGATATCGGGTTCCCGGCCAGGGTGGTGGACGTCGAGCAAGTCCGGGTGGAGTTGCTCCGGGCTGGGGGGGAGACCCACCCCATGCTCGTCTCCGGGCTCGCCGTTCGCTATCAGTCCGGTCAGCCGTATCAGGTCCGCGCCATCGCGGCGGGGCAGCAGGTGGCCGTGGATCCGCTGCTCGTGGACCTCAAGCCAGGGGCGCTGACCTCGCGGCAGGTCGACTTCCGCATCCCCGAGTCCTGGACGTCCTCGGACGTGCGGCTGACCACGCTGGCGGTGGACTCTCGCGGGGCCACGGTGCGTGACACGCGTGGACTGCCGGTGGTGCCCGACGCCGTGGCACCCCAGGTGAGCATTCTCGGGATGGGGGAGGGCGCAGCGGTCGTGGCAGGCCAGCCGCACGCCGTGCGCGTGCGCGTGTCCGACAACGCGAGCCTCGCGCGGGTCCGCTTGCTGGTGGATGGTGTTCCCCAGGGTGAGCAGCTCCTGGTGGGCACCTCACAGGAACTCTCGTTCCCGGTGACGCGGGAAGCCCTCGGTGCCGTCGAGTTGTATGCCCAGGTCTGGGACCGCGTCGGCAATCCGTCGATTTCGCAGCCGTCGTACCTGCAGGTGGTCCAGGACGGGGCGCCCGTGGTCCAACTGGACCGTCTGGAGGCCCTTGGCGAGACGGTGAGCCGCACGGAGTTGGAGGGTGGCTTCGTCAGTCTGCTTCAGGGCCAGACCGCGACGCTGTACTTCACCGTCAAGGACGACGTCGGTTTGAAGTCCGTGACCACCGTCTTTGGCTCGGAGGCTCCCCGGACGCAGACCTTCGTCCCCGCCGTGGGGAGCAGCCCGCTCTCCGTGTCGTTGACTCCGCCCATGGGGCCAGAGGGCCTTCCCACCGTCCTCACGGTGACGGTCAAGGACACGGCCGACCATGAGCAGAGTGCTCGGCTGGTGGTGGAGAGCCGCAGGCCTCGTGCCCCCGAGCTGGCCTTCCTGGAACCCGCGGTGGATGCCTCGCTCGTGGAAGGCAGCATCCAGCTTCGCCTGGGCGCGTTGTCGGCGGACGACACGCGAGTGACGGGGGTGGAGTTCTTCGTCAACGGCAAGCCCGTGCTCCAACTCGAGGAGCGCCACGGCGTTTCCGTCCCGACGTTCTTCAATGACGAAGGCGACCCCGTCGCTTCGGACGTCACCGTCCGCGAAGCGCTCGCCAACCTGCGTGTGGTGCCGGAGGAGATTGCTCGCTACCGCATCTTCCGGGGGCTGTTGTCGTTGCCGGCGGGCTTCGTCCGGTTGGACCCGAACCGCTCGGAGAGCTTCGTGCAGATCCGGGTGGAGGCTCGGGACCTGGAGGGCAATCGGTCCTCCATGGAGCGACGGGTCCGCATCGTCTCCGACTCGCGACTGCCCATCGCGAGCGTCCTGCGGCCTAGCCTGGGCCGCGACGTCATCGAAGGCACGCCCGTGCTCGTTCAAGTCCAGGCGCACGACAACGCCTTCGTGGACCGGGTGGAGATCTACGCCGGCCCCAGCGCGGAGGCGCTGGAACTCGTGCACGTCGCGGGAGGTTTCCCGCCTGAGAACGCGCTGCCGGGCTCGGCCTTCGACGTGTACTCGCCCGTGGTGACGTTCCAGCACTCGGTGCCGGAATTGGCCCGACTCGGAGGTCTGGACAATGTCCCGTACTTCATCGCCACGCGGGCCCGTGATGTCTCCGGGAACTACGGTGAGATGGAGTACCAGCAGATCGACGTGGTGAGGGACCGGGAGCCCGCGCTGTCCATCCTGTCTCCGGCGGATGGTACGCGCGCGGTGGCGATGAACCTGCTCCCCGTGGTGATGTCCGCGGAAGACGACGTCGGTGTGACGTCCGTCTCGCTCCATCTCGACGGTGCCGCGCTCCCCGTCGCCACGCTGACCCAGCCCCCGTTCAACTTCCTGGTCCCCGTGCCGCAGACGGAGGGCGGAACGCTTCGCTTGCAGGGCCGGGCCAAGGACAGCTTCGGCCATGACGTCGTCTCCCAGACGGTCATCTTGACGGTGGCGAAGGACCAGCCCCCCACGGTGGCCATCGCCCAGCCAGGCAACGAGAGCATTGTCTACGAAGGCCGCGACGTCTCCGTCCTCGTCGCCGCGCAGGATGACGTCGAGGTCCGTGGCGTCGAGGTCACCGTGGAGGGAGGACTGAACGGGCCGCTGCACTTCGTCAGCACCACCCGGCCCTATGTCTTCCGGATTCCGCTGCCGCATGGCTCGCGGGGGCATCGGCTCACCCTCAACGCCAAGGCTCGTGACTCGGCCAACCAGACGACCCAGGCCCAGCCTGTCTCCGTCACGGTGCAGCCCGACACGACGCCTCCCACGGTGAAGTGGTCCTCTCCGGCCAACGGCTCCGCGATACGCGAGGGGCTGCGGCTCGACGTGGAGGCTCGCGCTGACGACAACGTGGGCCTCGCGAGCGTGACGTTCGCCGCACAGGTCGGCGACAGCCCCCCTGTCGAGGTGGCTCGCTTCGCCGCGCCTCCCTACCGCTTCTCCTACTCCGTGCCCAAGGCCCTGGTCCCCGCGAGCGGGGCCGCCGTGCCCGTGAGCTTCACCGCCAAGGCGGTCGACCTGAGCAACCTGTCCGCGACCGCCACCGTGACGGTGAGCGTGGTGGATGATGAGGCCCCCAGCGTGACGCTGGTGGCTCCCAGCAAGCCCGTGGTGGTGCGACAGCCGGCCACCTTCCATGCGGACGCCAGGGACTGGGTCGCCCTTTCGCACGTCACGTTCCTCGTAGGCCCCGCGCCGGACCAACTCGTCGAAGTGGGTCGCCTCTTCGTGGCGCCCTACGACTACGTCTTCGTGGCGGAGGCGTCCCAGGTGGGGCAGCGGCTGTGGATGGCGGCTCGCGCGGTGGACTCGGCCGGGCAGTCGACGCTGTCGGAGGTCGTGGACTTCACCGTGAGGGAGGACCAGAGGCCCACGGTGGAGCTGACGCGCCCCGAAGCCAACAGCGTCGTCTTCGCGGGTGCTCGCGTTCGCATGGAGGCCAACGCGGCGGACGCGGACAGTGGTATCGCGTCCGTGTCCTTCTTCGTGGACGGGCGCAAGGTCGCCACGGCCACCTCGGCTGCTGGCATTCCAGGCAGGCCGGGCGCCTATGTCGGAAGCTTCGTCGCTCCGCTGGGCAGCGGGAGCCGGACGTTCGACGTGCAGGCCGTGGCCGTGGACAAGGCCGGACAGGAGACCGCCTCCGCGGTGCGCAAGGTCGGAACGATTCCAGACACCGTGGCGCCGGAGGTGGAGCTCGTCGATCCGCCGCATCTCGATATCGTGACG
Source organism: Myxococcus eversor (assembly GCF_010894455.1). Taxonomy (GTDB): domain Bacteria; phylum Myxococcota; class Myxococcia; order Myxococcales; family Myxococcaceae; genus Myxococcus; species Myxococcus eversor. Next base: position 81,985 of record NZ_JAAIXY010000011.1, read on the forward strand.
GAAGGCGAACCGCTCCTCATGTCCGCGTTCGCGGAGGACAACGCCGGGATCGACCGGGTGTCATTCACCGCGACGAGGGACCTGCCGGGTGGCGGCTCGGTGACCGAAGAGCTCGGCTCGACGGCCATGCCCGTTCTGGCCAGCTCGGGGCGGACGCACTACCGATACTCCTGGTTGCTGCCGACGCCCATGGCGGGACAACAGCGCACGCTCCAGGCCCGCGCGAGCGACTTGTCCGGGAACTCGGGCGTGTCCCAGGTCGTCCGGCTGGAAGGCGGCATGCGCCCCGCGCGACCGCCCTATCAACCGTTCGGCATCGCGGGTGAGAGCATGCGCCTGTCGGCGCTGGCCTTCGATGGGAACACGGTGGGCGTGGTGGGCATCACGGGAGCGCCCTGGGGGGCGCCCGTGTCCCAGGGGGTCGAGTTCTTCCAGGTGTCGGCCGCGGCGCAAGAGCCGATTGCAGGGCTTGTCGCGCACGCGCTGGACGGCGTGCCCGTGGCCTCGGCGTTCCATGAGCAGCTGGCGCTCGTCAGCGTTCGCCACACCGCACGGGACGGTGCCGGAGCGCTGGTGCTCTTCGACATCCGGGAAGTCGGCAACATCAAGCGCGAGGGCTCCATTGACCTGACGGGCCCCGAGGTGGGCGGCGTGGCGGCGGCGGGGAAGCTCGGCTTCGTGGCCAATGGCGCGGCGGGCGTCGTGGTGGTGGACCTGGCGAGTCCGGCCTATCCGCAGCGGCTCACGACGCTGGCAGTGACAGGTGGGGCCCGCGACGTCGCGGTCGTGGGCGACCGGCTGCTCGTGGCGGCGGGGACCGGAGGACTCCGAATCCACGACCTGACGGACCCGGAGCTGGGGGAGCTGGGCTTTGTCCCTCTTCCTGGCAGCGCGGAGACCGTGACGGCCGAGGGGACGCGGGTCTTCGTCGGGTGTCAGGGCGCGTCCGCTGCGCTCGCGGTGGTGGAGCTGCGCGGAACGCCGCGCGTTCTGTCCTTGCTGTCCCACGCGTCAGCCCGTGCGGACCTGCTGGCCACGGGGCAGCGCTCGGTGGCTGCCCTGGGCAACCTGTCCGTGTCCACGGTGCAGTATGTCGACGCGGAAGCCCGCCCCGTGAAGGGGCTGCTCACCACGTCCATGGTGGATGACGAGGGCGTCGCGACGAAGCTCGTCCACGCCAATGTGCCGGCGGCCCAGGACGTGCTCTTGACGTCGAAGGGGCCGATGACCCTGTTTGGCCACGCTGGCATCGCGGAGTTCACCGTCCCCCGACTGCTCGTCACCGACGTGACGCCCTCGGATGGCGAGGAGCAGGTCGCGCTCGGGGGAGAACCGTTGGAGCTTTCCATCGGCTTCTCTCAACCGGTGGATCCCCTGACTGTGACTTCCGCACGGGTTGCCCTTCGCAAGGGGCTGCTGAACAGCGCGCCTGTCGACGTCACCGTGCGCGTGAGCGAGTCAGATGACCACCGCATCGAGCTCGTCCTGCCTCAGAACACGATGCTGGAGCCTGACACCCAGTACTCCATCACTGTCGAAGCGGGCCTCCGGAGCCAGCCTCCGTTCAACCAGGCGTTGGAGAAGCGCTTCATGGCTCGCTTCCGCACGGGGACGGCGACGGGAGCCGCGCCACGGGTGAGCGGCGTGGTGCCAAGGGCGGGGGCCGTGGATGGCGGCACGCTCGTGAAAATCTCCGGCGAGCACTTCGTGACGGGCGCACGCGTGTACTTCTCGGGCGTCGAGGCGATGGACGTCATCGTCGACGGGGGCGGTGCCTTCGTCATGGCGCGTACGCCCCGGCACGTGGAAGGCCCCGCGCGAGTTACGGTGATCAACCCAGACGGGCTCGCGGGGAGCCTGCTGGGTGGTTTCGTGTACATGGACATCCTCCAGGTGAACCTGGCCAGTCCCTCCTCGGGGCCGCTGGTGGGTGGGCAGGCGGTGGAGCTGTCAGGGGCGGGGTTCCAGTTCGGCGCGGAGGTCTATTTCCGAGGGCTGTCCTCGGATGCGCCGCAGGGAATCAAGTCGACCGTGGCCACGGTGCTCTCGCCGGGCCGAATGCGGGTGATGACGCCGCCCGGGAGCTTCGGGCCCGCTGACGTCATCGTCATCAATCCAGACGGGCAGCGCGCGGTGGCGCAGAGCGCGTACCTGTATTCGAATCTGGCGACGACGAAGCGGATCGCTCGCTACACGCCCGTCGTGGATGGACCGGAAGGTCGTCCCGCTGATCGGCTGCCCCAGGGGCGTCCCGGCCGGGTCGTGCTCGCCGACAACAGGGCCTATCTGCTCTCCGACGCCTCCATCGCGAAGGAGTCGAAGGACATCACCGAGGTGTTGAAGGGCAGCACCCTGGGTGCTCTCTCCGTGGTGGACTTCGCGGTGCCCGCGAGCGCGAGCGTGATGGGCGGTGCGTCGTTTCCTCCTCCGTACAAGCCCCAGGCGCTCACCGTGCGTGGGAGCGTCGCTTATGTGGCGGCGGAGGCGGAAGAGCTTCCCTATGTGGACATGGTGGGGGAGGGCGGAGCTTCGCTGCTCGTGGTGGACGTGAGCCTTCCGGCGCAGCCTCGGCTGGTGTCAGCGCTTCCCTTTGAAGGCAAGGCGCTGGAGGTCGCCGTGGTGGATGACCTCGCGCTCGTCGCCGCGGGTGAAGGCGGCCTCGCGGTGTTCTCGGTCGTGGACCCGCTGCGTCCTTCGCTGCTGGGCGCCCTCCGGTCCTTCCTGATGAAGGGGGCGGTGCGGCCCGTCTCCATCCAGAGCGTGAAGGTGATGGGGCGCTATGGCGTCCTCGATGCATCCTCGGACAACGCGCGAGCGACACTCGTGGTGGACCTGGCGCGCCCCGGCTTTCCCGTGGTGGGCGAGGCCCCGGCGCTGGGAGAAGTGGCCCTCTTCGAGGGGACGGGCCTGTCCGCGGTGAATGGCGAGGCGAGCCTCGCCTCCCTGGTGCCGCCGACGCTTCCGCGCAAGGTCTCCTCCGTGGCCGCGCTGGTCGAAACCCGCTTCTCGATGTCGGCGCTGGGTCCTCACCTGGGCGTGAGCGCTGGTGGGAGCGTGGTGCAGCTCACCGCGAGCTCCGAGCCCTTGGAGCCGCTCCCCGTGGACGCCGTGGACCTCTGGCCGGCGACCGCCCTGGGCGGCATCGCGATGGACCGCGGCGTGGTGGTGGCGTCCCTCAGCGAGGTCTACTCGCCGCCGAACCAGGTCGCTCCGAATGATGGGTTGGCGATCATCGAAGTGCCGTTCCCCATGATTGTTTCGACGCAGCCCCGGGCTCACGAGACGGGGGTGCCCAGGACGATCAACGTCGTCCTGGACCTCAACATGCCCGTGGCGACTCCGGGACGGCTCGATGTGCGGCTCGTCAAGCTGAACGGCTCCGTCGAGGGTGAGTGGGTGACGGCGACCGTCACGCTCCCTCAGGAGCGTCCCGACCGCATCGTCATCACGCCCGCCAACCTCCTCGAGACGGGGATGCGCTATCGGGTTGTCGTCACGGGACTGAAGGGCGCCCAGGTGGGCTCCCTCATGCCCGGTCGCTTCGTGATGGAGTTCGAGGCGTCGGACGAGACGGTGTCTCGTCAGCCGGTCGTCGCGGCGCTGTCTCCTCGCGAGGGGCCGGTGGCGGGCGGGACGCTCGTCACGCTGTCGGGTGCGAGCTTCGAAAGTGGGCTGGAGGTCCGCTTCGGCGGTGTTCCCGCCGTGGTCGAGTCCGTCTCTCCGACGGAGTTGAAGGTCCGGACCCCGGCGGCGCTGGCGGCGGGAGCGGTGGCGCTCGAGGTGCGCAATCCGTCGGGCGGAACACTGATTCGCACCGGCGCCTTCATCTACATGCAGCCGCTGGAGTTGCTCTCCCTCTCTCCTGGACGAGGGCCTTCGTCAGGCGGCTCGAAGGTGGTGCTGACGGGTCGTGGCTTCACGACCACCGGGCTGATGCAGGTCCTGTTCGACGGCACTCCAGCCCTGCGCGTTCGCACGCTGGGGATGGAGCGCATCGAAGCCTTCACTCCCAACGGGCTCCGCGGCGCGGTGGATGTGACGGTGGTTCATCCGAACGGCGCGCGAGACACGTTGCAGGAGGCGTACGTCTTCGACCAGCCCACCGACTCCTCGGTCGCCTTCAAGGGGGGGATTCGGGACATGGTGGCCATCGGTGACCATGTCTACATGGTGGGCGCGGAGGGCCTGCGGATCGTCGACCTCTCCGGCCTCTATCGCCTGGGGAGGCTCGCGGGAACGCCCATCCCGCCCGAGCGACGCAACGAACTCATCGACGAGGACGGCGACCGGGTGGATGACCGCATCGTCGGAGCGTGGAGCTACGCCGGGGGCGAGCTGCTCTCCCTCTCCTACACGTCGGAATGGAATGACCGGCTCTTCGTGGGCGCGGGCGTGTTCTCCGAGCAAGGGACGTACGTCAAGGGTCAGGTGATCGAACTGGACATCTCCCGGCCCGCCGAGCCCCAGGAAGTGACCGTGACGTCCTCCGGAGCGGGGGGCGTGTTCGGTCTGGATGCGCGTGGGGATCGCCTGCTGGCCGCCGCTGGCTCGGCGGGTCTGCGCGGCTTCGATATCACCCACAGGCCCTTCCTCATGAACGTGTTGCCGTCCCCCCTGGGGTCGGAAGGCAGCGGCCCCGAGGTCTCGGCCCTGGCGGCGGAAGACGGGCTCGCGGTCGTGGGCTCCGGACGTTGGACTCCTGGCCACCGCTTCACCGGGGGACGTCTGCACACGGTTCGCGTGGACCGGGCCCCCACACATCAGGATTTCCTGGCGCTCGACGTGCAGCGGGTCCGCTTGCGTCCGGATCACTGGGCGGTGGTGGCTGCTGGTAACGAGGGCCTCGTGTTGGTCGACGTGTCCCAGCCCGGTGACATCCACCGAGGGCCCTCGCTCGGCACCGACGTGCTCAAGGGCTTCGCGTCCGATGTCCGACTGGTGGGAGAGCTCGCGTACGTGGCCGTTGGGGCGGCGGGCGTGGCCGTGGTGGACCTGAGTGACGTGCTGAACCCCCGGCTGTCGCACCACGTCGCGGGGGCCAGCGGAGGCTCCGCCGAGCGGGTGGCCGTGGCGGGTGGACGCGTGGTCAGCGCGCGCGACCGGGGCGCTCATGGCTGGTCCCTGGAGTTCGGCCCGGCGGCCGAGTTGACGCTGGTCTCCGCGAGCGTGAAGGCCGGTGAGATCGTTCCTCGCGATCTGTCGTCACTGTTGCTTACCTTTTCCTCGACGGTGGCTGCCCAGAGCGCTCGTGCCGCGGTGTCGCTGACCGTGAATGGCGAGGAGTGGCTGCGCACGGCATCGCCGCTCGTGGACCTGGAAGCAGGGAGCGAGGCGGAGCCTGTCAGCACGGTCCTCATCCGCTTGCGTCCGGAGTCGCGGCTTCCGCAGGGCGCCAGCTTGCGACTCTCGGTCTCGACGGCGCTCTTGACCCCGGATGCGCGTCATCTGTTGTCGCCCTTCGAGGTGAGCTTCGCGGCGGCCTCCGCCCATGGCCTTCGTCCCGTGCTCGGCCAGGTCGTCCCCCGGGTCGCCTCCACGGAGGGGGACGCCTTCGTTCAGATTCTGGGCGAGAACTTCGCGGAGAAGACCACCGTCCTCATCGGCGGCGTTCCTGCCGAAGTGCAGCTGTCGTTGCCTCATGACCCGACGCGATTGGTGGTCAACGTCCCGCCGGGGCTCCCAGGGCTCGCCGACGTGGTGGTCCTCAATGGCGAACTGGATTCCCAGGGGCAGCTCGTGCCGGGCTCTGGCTCGGGCCTGTGGGATCGGCGCGCGGGGGCCTTCCTCTACAAGGCTCCTCTGTATCTGGCCAAGGCGACGCCTCGGTTCCTCAACCCGAAGGGCAACAGCCAGATGCGAATCACGGGTGACGGCTTCCTGCCAGCCTGGGCCTATGGCGCCCTGGGCGCGCCCAGGGTCTTCGTCGGCGGGCTTGAGTCCGCGTCCGTTTCAGTCGTGTCGACCACCGAGTTGAGCGTGACGGCGCCGCCAGGCTCGTTCGACTCACTCGAGCGCTATGCGAAAATCAAGGTGGTGTCCTCGCTGCCGCGCAACTCGGGCGAGGGCACCAGCGCGGTGTGGGACGAAGAGCACGCTCTCGACCAGGCGGTGACGTATGGCCTGGAACGCGGTGGTGTCGTGGACCCGTTGCCACCGCCGCCCACTCCGGGAGAGGTCGCGGTCAACTCGTTCATGCCGAAGTCACTCGCCGTGGCGTCGGACAATCCCTTGATGCTCTACGCCTCGGCGGGTGCGTCCGTGGGCGGCAACCGCCTGCGGACGGAGTACTCGGGCGTGTACAACCCGTCGGGCCACTTCCTCGACGCGTTCGTCGTGGGGAGCTTCGACGTCCAGCGCGCGGGTGCTCCCATGGCGTCGCTGGAAGCGCGGGCCGAGCCCGACACTTCGCGAGTGGATGTGCTCCAGGCCATCCTGACGGGCTATCTGCCCGCCGAGACTCCGTGGCCCGAGCTGGACCTCACCCCGGACTCGCTCGACGTGGCGACGCGCGGTGGGCAGGTGCTCGTCGCGAATGGTGCGTCGGGCCTGGCCGTGACGCGCTCGACGGGCACTGCCATGGAGGTGCTGGGGCGCGCGAGTTTCGGGACGTGGGGAGAGCCACAGCTCGCCACGCGCCTGCTCCCCACCCAGGTCGGCGGTTGGGTGGCGTTCAACGGCATGACGCCCAATCCTCCGCCAGGGGCTGGCCAGTGCATCCTCTCGGAGCCCGCGGTCGGCACGTCCGGCGTGCTGAGGCTGATGGATACGCGCTATCCGGCAGACCCGTTGCTCGTCGGGAGCATTCCCCTGCAGGACGAGCCGTATGGCATGGCGGTGGGGGCTGGCCGACTCTACGTGGTCACCGGCAACCATGAAGGCGTGCACTACTGCGCCAACCCGCAGGGAACATTTCCTCCGCCGCCCGAGTACTCCCTGGGCGGTGGTGCACGGGGCGGACAGCGCACGACGTATCACTCCGAGGGCGCGGCCCCCCGAGGCGCCCTGGAGATCTACGCGTCCGCGCATCCAGGCGCGGCGCGGGTGAAGCGGCTGGAGTACCCAGCCACCTTCACCGACGTGGTGGTCGTGGGTGACACGGCCATCGTCGCGGCGGCGGAGCTCGGGGTGCTCTTCTTCGATGTCTCCGAGCCGGCGAGCGCGGTGGAGCTGACCGCCCTGCGCATCCCCTTCGACGAAGAGCTCTCCAATACGCCCGGTGAGCCGCAGCGACTGCGACTCCTGGGGGACATGCTTTTCGTGGCCTCGAATCGAGGCGGCGTGGTGTTGGTGGACGTCGCGAACCCGCGCGCGCCCCAGCTCATCAGTGGCGGCAACACCGAGGTGGCCTTCGACACGGCGGTCGCCGGGGACCGTCTGGTGTTGGCGGGCGGTGACCGGCTGACGGAGCTGGTCGTTCCCTTCTCGTTCATCACCGACGTGGTGCCCTCACGCGGGTCCATCATCCCTCCCGATGGGCCGGAGCTGCTCGTCAGGATCAACCGCCCCATCCACGCTCCGAGCGTCCATCCGGGCACGGTCCAGCTCGTGGGCACCGACGGGCTTCCGGCGGTTGGCGCGGACGGACAGCCCGTGGGTGTCACGCTGACGGTGGAGAACGACCTCGACACGCGCCTTCATGGCGTGAAGGTTCGCGTGCAGGGCACGCTGAAGCCCGAGACGTCGTATGTGCTGCGGCTGACGACGGGCGTGACGGACCAGTCTGGCGGGCGCCTGTTGTTGCCCTTCGCCGCCACGTTCCAGACAGGCAAGGCGAACAGCCGTCGGCCGTTGGTGGCCGACCTCGAGCCGCGGAGCCTTCCACGCGCCACGGGTGGGGGCCTGACCCTCCTGGGGACGGGGTTCACGGGCACGGAGCGGGTCATCTTCACGGGCAGCGGGCAGGAGCCGCGCGTGGTGGACTGCTCGGTCGGTGGCTGTGTCGTGGCGGGAGAGGGGACGACGCTGACTCTCACCGCACCCGGCGCGGAACGGTCGGGAGCCGTGGAGGTGAAGGTCGTCCACCCGGGAGGGCCTTCGTCCGAGCTGCACTCCGCGCTGTTCTATCTGGAGACCGCGTCCGAGGCTCAGGCGACCCTGTCTCCAGACCATGGCCCCGTGGCGGGAGGCACGCGGGTCACGATGGTGCTCGACCGAGATGCGCTGATGCCGGGGATGACGGTCCGCGTGGCGGGTGCGCCGGCGGTGGATGTGGACGTCGTCGACCTCCGCACGGTGCGCTTCACGGTGCCACGCGCCAACGAGGCAGGGCTTGCCACCGTCAAGCTGGTCGACGCCGCGCAGGGGCAGGCAGGGGCCGACGGGTGGCCGCTGGCGACCTTCGCCTATGACATGCCATTCCGCATGAACCTGGACCTGCCGGGCTATCCACCCAAGCAGGTGTCAGAGCTGAAGCGGGTGAGTGACACGTTGTTCGTCGGCGTGAGCGGTCCGTCCCACTCGGTGGGGCTGGATATCTTCGACATGACCCTCGAGGAGCGTCCCCTGCGTCTGGGCGGCGTGGCGACGGAGCAGGCGGTGCTGGGTCTGGATGTCAGCGGAAACCTGGCGGTGCTCGCCGAGGGGGCGGGCATCTCCGTGGTGGACGTGTCCGAGCTGAAGCGTCCGTACTTCGTGGGCCGGGCCACCACGGGTGGCCTCGCCACGGGTGTCCGAATCGAGGGAACGCTGGCCTATGTCAGCGTGACGCAGCCAGGAGCGGCCAGCGGGCAGATCCAGGTCTTCGACCTCGCCACTCCGCAACCCGTGTTCCTTCGTGCCGCGCCGCTCTATCCGGAGGACGGCCTCGCGCTCGACCTGGGAGTGGACCGCTTCTATGTCCTCACGTCGAACATCCGTGACGGAGTCGCCAACGGGTTGCGGCTCGGCGTCTACGACCGGGAGGGCGCACGCAAGGGTGGGGTGGTGATCGACGCGGGCCTGCCCCTGGACGCGTTGCTGCGCGCGCGCATCGCGGTGCGCTCGGGCCGCGCCTATGTCTCCGTGGGGACGCGTCTCTACGTCTTCGACGTGTCGCCGCAGCACGAGGCGGAACCCGTGAAGCTCCAGGCCACGGCCCTCGTGGCCGAGGGCACGGGCTTGACGTGGTACGGCGGCAGCCTGCTGGTGGCCACGCGCGACGCGAACGAGACGATTGTCGAGGTCTCGCCCACGGAGCTGCTCGCGGTGGGACACTTCCCCGCGCAGGGTGCGGTGGCGGCCGTGGATTCGCGGATCCACATCGACTTCAACATGCACGTCGATGAGAGCTCGCTCCAGGCCGCGAGCTTCGTGGTGAAGGCGTTCTCGGGGGCCCATCCGGCCCCCACGGGTCGCACGGTGAGTGGCGAGAGCGAGGTCATCTTCTCCGGCACGCGAGGTTCGTATCTCCTCTTCACGCCGGATTCGAGCTTCGCGCCAGGAGAGCGGATTGAGGTCTCGCTCGCCGCCCATGGCATCAAGTCGCTGCTGTTGGAGTCGGGGGTGACGCGCTCCCTGGCGAGCCCTGTCGCCTTCGGGTTCCAGGTGGACTCAGGAGGCCGCCCACAGCCGGTCATCTCCAAGGTGGTGCCCGCCAGCGGGCTGTTGACGGAGACGACGACGGTCCGCATCGAGGGGACGGGTTTCGGTGGAACCGGACGGGTCGTCTCCATCGGGGGGAAGCCCATCACTGGCGCGGGCAATGTCGTGTGGACCGCTGGCGCGCTGGAGGCGCTCACCGTGAAGGTTCCGCCCGCTTCGGTCGCGGGGCCGGCGGCGGTGCAGGTCGGCTATCCCGAGGGCGCGGTTGCCACGCGACTGGGAGGCTTCGTCTATCGCGAGCCGCTCACGCTGGGGGCGCCCACGCCGGACCATGCCGGTCAGTCGGGAGGCGTCGAGGTGGCCTTCACTGGGAGGGGCTTCATGCCGGGGATGGGCATCCTCTTCGGTGACAGTCCCTCGCTCGATGTCCGGGTTCACTCTTCCGTGCGCGTCACCGCCGTGGCGCCGCCGCACGCGGCTGGACTCGTGGAGGTCAGGGCCCAGCTCCAGACGCCGACCCATTCAGGCGGCACACAATCGCACTCCGCCGTCAGCCCACGCCCCTTCCTGTATGGCGCGGGTGCGGTCGCGCGCCTTGAGACACCTCCGTTGCGCCACGTCGTCGTGGACCGGGGCGTCGTGTATGCGTCCATCGGCGGTGAGGTCGAGGTGACAGGCCCTCAGGGCGTTGCCGTGGCCGGCGGTGGTGAGCGAGCACAGGCACAGGGCGGGTTGTTCATCGCGGACCCCTCGGAGCCGACGGCCGTCCGACAGGTGGCGCGTCTCATGTTCTCGGACAGTTCGAGGTCGGGGGCGTATCAGCTCGTGAAGGCGGGCTCGTTGCTCTACGTCGCCGCGGGGACGGGTGGCCTGAAGGTCGTGGACGTGACGCGGCCTTCCACGCCGTCGTTGAGGTACACGCTGGCTGGCACGGGAACGACCGTGGGCGTCGCGGTGGGGGGCGAGATGCTCTTCGCCGCGGACTCCTCGGGCGTTCGTGCCTACCGCACGACGGAGGCCGAGCAGCCTCGGCTGACCCAGCAGAGGCTCATCCCGGGAGGGGTGACGGCGCTTGCCCTGCATGGTGACTACCTGCTCGCCGCGGCCGAAGGCGCTGATGGAGCGCGGCTGCTCGTGCTGGATGCGCGCAGGGGAGATCTGGCGAAGGTGAGCGAGCTGCCATTGCTGGGACCCGCGAGCCACATCACGACCGAGGGAGCTCGCGCCTTCGTGTCGCTCGGAGAGAAGGCCCGGGTGGCCATCGTCGACCTGTCGACTCCCGCGCGGCCTTCAATGGCGGGGGCATTGTTGCTCGAGGACGTGATGAACAGCGGGCGGGTGTCCGCGGAGCAGACGCGAGTGGCCGCCGGAATCGCCTACGTCGCCGCGGGCGGAGGCAAGGTGCAGCGCTTCCGCGTGCCCCTGGCAGGCTCTCCGACGAAGCTCTCACACGCGCTGGTCCACGGCGATGCCAGCACGCTGGCGATGATGGACCGCCACCTCCTGGTGGGGACGCTCGTCCTCGACAAGGCAGGCCGGGCGGTGGAGCTGCCCATCCAGCCTCCCGAGGATGGCTCGGGAGCACTCGCCGGGACGATTGCCTCGGTGAAGCTGGACCACATCGAGCTGCGCGGCACCATTCCCTCCGAGGGCGAGGTGGTGCCCGTGGGAATCTCGCCGACGGTGCTTCTGTCGGAGCTGCCGAGCGCCGCCACCCTTTCGGAGGTCCGCCTGGAGACCCTGGGTGGACAGCCCGTGGCCGGCACTGTCGAGGCTCGCTCCGACGAGGGCGGGGCTCGCGCGGTGTTCGACCCCGCGACGAACCTTCAGGTGGCGGCGCACTACGTCCTCAAGGTGGGCAGTGGACTCGCCGATGTTCAGGGAGGGGTGCTGGGGACGGACGCGGAGGTCCGGTTCCAGACCGCGTCACAGGCCTCGGTTGAAAGGCCGACGCTGGCCGAGGTCACGCCCGGCTACGGCCTGACGTCGGGGGGTGAGACGGTGGATCTCTTCGGTACGGGCTTCAAGGAGGGTTGCAAGGTTCGTATCGGTGGACAGCTCGCGGGGGCCACGGCGGCGGGGAGCTGCGTGGTGTCCGATGCCGGAACGCGAATCACCGTCACCGCGCCGCCTGGAGTCGTTGGCGCCGCCTCGGTTGAAGTCGTCAACTTGGACGGCCTTGGCGTGTCCCGACTTGGGGCGTACCGCTATCTGGTGGCGCCGAGGATTTCGAGCGTGGTGCCGAGCTTCGCGGAGACGATGAGCCGCGAGCAGATTCGCATCCACGGTGAGGGGTTCTACGCGGGCTCTCGCGTGACGTTCTCCGGCATCCCCGCCCGCGCCACCTCGGTGGATGTGTCGGGCACCCTGACGGCGACGCTGCCCGACGGGATTGTGGGACCCGTCGATGTGCGAGTCGAAACGCCGACAGCGGGGGGCTCCGTGTCGAGCCAGCTCCTGGGTGGGTTTACCTTCACGCTGGCCCGACGCGAGGAAATGGAGGGCGGCGGCCCCGCGAGCGCGCTCGTGGGTGGCACCCTGCTTCAGGCTCGCGCGGGTGAGTTGGTCGCCGTCGACCTGTCGACGTCGGGCAACAAGCTGGAGCTGGGGCGTGTCCCGGGTGTGAGTGGTGCCACGGCGCTGGTTGTCGCCGGAAGCCATGCCGTGTTGCTGGGTGAGCGCGAAGTGGTGCGCTACGCGCTGGGGAGCTGTGGCAGTGGGCCTGGTGTGGGTTGCAGCCCCGTGGAGGTCGACCGCGTGCCGCTGGTGGCGGGACAGTCGCTGTCCTCGGTGGCGGCGACGCCGGACGCGACGACGGTCGCGGTGTCGGGTGGCAGTGAGCTGGTGGTGCTGACGATGCTGCGAGACGCGGGGCAGGCGCGAGACCGGCTCATGGTGGTGGCACAGCACTCCGTGGCACCGGCGCGCATCGCCGGGCTGGGTGTCGTGGGCTCCTCGCTCGTGCTCTTGCTGGAGGAACAGCAGGTCTCGCGGCTCGAACTCCGGAGCTTGGACGATGGCGCGCTGCATCTGCTGAGTGAGGTGCAGGGGCTCCCGGGTACGGCACATGACCTGGTGGTGGATGGCAGTCGGGTCGCCGTGGCGACGGGTGCGTCCGCGCATCTCCTGGAGGTGATGGACCCGACGGCGCCGAGGCGTCTTGGCTCCTGGACCGCCCAGGGAGGCGTGGGAACGCAGCCGCGCTCCCTGGCGCTGGCCGGGCCCTGGCTGTTGGCCGTGGGCACCGAGCGCGCCTCGTGGGTTGACACCACGGCGTCGGCGCCGTTCGTGGAGCGGACCTTCTTCCTCCACGCCGCGTCCACATCGCCGAAGGCCCTGCTCGGAGATGGCCTCGCACTGGTGAGCCAGTCTTCCGGTACCCAGCTCTTCGACACGTTGCCGTACCCGACGGTGTGGCGCACGTCGCCGCGTCCGGGCGAGGAGCTACCGCTCGGGGCTCCGGTGACGGTGTCCTTCGCGAGCGAGCTGCCGCTTACCGTGGCCTCGGGCTCGACGCTCGAAATCTTGGAGGGGGAGACCGTCGTCCCGGCGTCGTCCGTGTCGCGCTCGGGGTCGACTCTGCGCTTCCTGCCGCAGGGCGAGCTGACCCCGGGCCGTGTCTACGCGGCGCGTGTCGGGCTCAAGCCGACGTCGTTCATGGGCGGCAATCTGCGTGGCACCTGGAACTTCGAGCTGCGCAGTGGGGCACTGGCTCCGGGTGTTTCCGTCAGCGAGCTCGTGCCAGCTCAGGGTCCGGTCGCGGGTGGCACCGTCGTGACGTTGTCGGGAGCGGGCTTCGCTCCGGGAACACAGGTGTTCTTCGGTGCCACGCTCGCGACGGATGACCCGACGCACGAGGCTTCGTCCTCGGAGCTGCGGGTCCTGACTCCGCCCACGGCGCATGCGGGCCCTGTCCGCGTGCGCGTCGTGAGTGGCGCGGGGACCGCGGACGTGCCGGGAGGCTTCGTCTACACGGCGCCGTTCGCCGTCTCGGAGGTCGTTCCGTCGAAGGTCGACTTCGGGGGCCAGTGGGTGTCGTTGCTGGGCACCGGCTTCACGCGCGGTCTCGAGGTCCGCTTCACGGAGCATGGAGCCCGGGCGCGGTTGATGAACTTCGCGACGGGCCGTGTGGACGTGCTCGTTCCTCCGGGAGGCGAAGGCTGGGTGCCGCTGTTCCTCTCGCAGTCGGGGGCCAGCCTGACGTTGACTCAGTCGCTCCACCGAGGGGACCTGCGGCCGCCGACACAGCAGCCGACGTATGCACCAGCGGGCGCCGTCGCCAGCGACGAGAAGGTGTTCAGCGCGACGTTCGACGAGCCCGTGCGCCTGGGGACGGGGATGGATGCGCCGACGACGGCTGTCTTGACGGACCTCGCGACAGGGCTCGCCATGCCTGGAACCGTGAGCGTTTCGGGCGCGATGGTGGTGTTCACGCGACCGCCAGGGGCCGCGGACCTTCCTTCGGTCCGCACCTACAGGCTGACGCTCTCGAACATCTATGACCTCGCGGGCAATCAGAGACCGGCGCCAGCGCCCCATGACTTCGTGGCGGAAGACACCGTGGACCCCACGGTGTCGCTGGCCTTCGCGGGACGGAACGAGCCCGTGGGCAATGCCATGCTTGGCGTGGGTACCGAGTACGCCTTCGTCGTGAAGGCGACGGACGACAGCAACCATCTGGCGAAGGTCGAGCTCCTCGTGGACGGGGTGCCGCTTTCGGTCTCGAATGCCGCGACACACGAGTTCCGTCACGTGTGGCGGGCCGTTCCCCCGGGGGGAACCTCCAGCCTGTTGGCCAGGGTGACGGATGGTGGTGGCAACGTCGGCACGTTGTCGGCGACCGTGAACCTGACCAGCGACCGGTTGCCGTCGGTCCGCTTCACGCAGCCGGGGCAGGCGAGTGTCAGCCTCAAGGAGGGCGCGTCGCTGGCCCTGCAAGTGAGTGCGGACGATGCCGAGGAACTCCGGGCCATCGAGCTGAGCCTCGACGGCGTGCCGCTCCGGCGCATCACCATCGCCGCGAAGACGCAGGAGATTCTGGAGGAGACGCTCTCGTTGACCCTGGCGGGTGACGTGTCGGAGCTCCACGAGCTTGTCGCCGTGGCGGTCGATTCACGAGGCCAGACGTCGCCTCCGACGCTGCTGCAGGTGATGGTTGAGCGCGACGTCACCCGTCCGACCGTCTCGTGGCGGATGCCGTCGCAGGGCGCGAGGATGACCTCGGGGGCTGCGATGGATCTCCGGGTCGCCGTCGCCGATGACACCCGTGTCGTCACCACCGTCTTCCAACAGCGGGTGGGCGCCGGGATGCTGAAGGAGCTTGCTTCCTTCCAGGGGCTCCCCGAGCCGTTGCGGTGGGTAGCGCCCACTGTTCACGAGGACACCCAGGTCAAGCTCCGGGTCGTCGCGCGGGACGGTCGTGGCAATGAAGGCGAAGCCTTGCTCGACGTCACGGTGGTTCCCGCGGCCCCGGGCGCCGCGAAGCCGTACGTGTCATTGCTCGAGCCGACGAGGGACCGGGGAGATCTGATCGAAGGAAGGACCGTGGAGGTCGTCGTCGACGTGGTCTCACCGGCGGGTGTGGCCTCGGTCACGTTGGGCGTCGACACCCAGCGCGTGACGCTGACACATGCTCCCTGGCGCCATGTGTTCAAGCTCCCACTGCTCGTGGGAGAGCAGCCGTACCGGATCCCCGTCCATGCGAGCGCGACGGACGTGAACGGGCTGCAAAGCGAACCGCTCGCGCAGTTCTTCTGGCTCGTGAGCGATTGGGAGCTGCCGACCCCCGAGCTCCTTGTCTCGACGAGACCGGAGGGCCCGGTCTGGCTGGGTGGCTCCACCCTGCGAGTGGACGACACGGAGGCCGCGCTGACCTCCACCGCCTCGCTGCGGGTGGCGGGGGCCTCCATCCTCGCGACGCAAGAGGGCGCCTTCCGATTGCCCTTGGGCGAAGAGGCCGCGCCGGTGATTGCCACGGTGGGGGCATTGGAGACGGGCTCGCAGCGGTTCGCGGCGACGAAGCAGGGGACACTGGCGGTCTTCGCTCGCGGTGCGGAAAGCGTGAAGCCAGAGGTCGGGGCGCCGGTGGTCGGTGTGGCGGCGCGAAGCGATGTCTGGGCCGTCCTGCGTGATGACCTCGCGGGAGAGAGCGTCGTCGAACTTCGCGCTCGTGGAAGCTTCGAGGTCCTGGGGACGCGGAAGCTGAAGGGGCGCGCGATTGGATTGGCCTTCGTGGAGGACCGGCTCGCGGTGGTGTTGGAGCGAGTGGGCTCGGGCGTCCTCGAGCTGTTGTCCTTGCCTGACCTGGTCACGACGACGGTGTCGCTGCGCCGTCCTCCGACCGCGGTGGCCTCCTCGCGAGGTGCCTGGCTTCTGGTGGGCACGGATGAGGGGCTGGAGGTGCGGACGGCGGCGGGTGCGCTCATGGGGCGTCTGTCAGGGGGCCCCGTCAAGGCGCTCGCGGCGAATGCGGAGCGGGGCTGGGTGCTGGAGACGGGGCGGTTGAAGTCCGTGGACCTCTCGGTTCCGCACGCTCCCAAGGCGCGGCTTTCGGAGTCTATCGAAGGGGCGTCCTTCGTCGCGGCCGTGGCACCGGACCGTGCATGCGTGGTCGGAGTTCGCACCGGAGCGGGCTTTGTCCGCTGCTACGAGGACGCTGACGGTGCCCTCGCGCGCCTGGGGGCCACGGACGCTCGGTTCGAGGTGCCCGCGCAGTCCGCCTCGGTCTTGGGGCCGTGGCTTGTCCTGGGCACGGCGCAGGGGCTTCTCGTCCATGACGCAAGGTCGGAGCCTCGCGCGGCCATGGATTATCCGTTCAGCGTCGGTGAGTTCCCCGCGCTCGAGGGCATGGCCGCCGCTGGGGCCGCGGACCTCTACGCGGCGAATGCTCGCGGAGTGTCACGCTTGCCGCTGGGCCGTGGTCCGGGAGTGCCCGCGGTGTCCTTGGTGGCGCCGGAGACGGGTGTGAAGGGTGCTCGGGTGGCGTTGGCCGCGACGGTGAATGATGGCGTGGACGCCTTCCAGTCCTATGTGGCGGAGCTGAAGGTGAACGGTCGGACCGTGGAGGTGCTCGACGGACAGGTGCCTGATTCGGTGGACCTGCCCCTGACGGGAGCCACGGCGCGTCTTGAGCTGTGGGTGCATGACCAGGCCGGCAACTCCGTCAAGGCGGAGGACACCGTCAACCTGACCGAGCCCACCTCGGGGCCTGAGTTCATTTCGCTCCAGGCCCGGCCTTCCGTGTTGGAGGGCGCGCGCCTGGAAGTGGTGCCTGTGTTCGTCGACCCGGCGCGGGTGAAGTTCGTCACGGTGGAGCTGCGGGACGGAGCCACGGTGCTGGACTCCGTCACGGTGAGCGCTCCGTCGTTGAAGGCGGTGCTGTCCGTTCCCGTGCTCGGCATCACCGAGGAGTATGGTCGCGCGGTGACGCTGGAGGCCGTCGCCTCCGATGGGACGCGCCAGGCCATCTCCGCGCCCGTGGTCGTGCGCATCCTGCCGAACAGCCTGCCTTCGGGGCGTCCGTTCTCGCTGCAGGCCGTGTCGGCGCAGGTCGTCGAGGGGCAGGCCCTCTCGGTGTCAGCGCACTTCCCCGGCGAGGTGCCTCCGGGCTTCCCGTACACGTTGAGTTTCTCCGTCGGCCTGACGGAGGAGGCCGCCGTTGAGCAGCGCGTCCTCGTTTCGCCCGAGGCGTTCACGATGCTCAGGATGCCCTGGCTGCCGGAGGGGGTGACGAGTGCCCCCATGCGAATCATCGCCTGGCTGATCGACGATGAAGGACGTGAGTCGGTGGCGTGGACCCAGGTCACGGTGGCGGCTGACTCGGCGTCCCCGAGCATCACCCGGTTCGACGTGGAGCCGACTGGCTCGGTGGTGGCCGCGGGCTCCACGGTCGCCGCGACGCTGGAGGTGAGCGATGACTCGCGGAACGTGGCGGAGCTGGGCCTGCGCGTGAGGCTGGGCGAGACCGTCGTGGCGACGGGTGGTGGTTCCGTGAGCTATGCGGTTCCGGCTCGGACGCCTGCTGGGACCGTGCTGCGAATCGAGGCCTGGGCGACGGATGCTCGGGGTCATCTGAAGGAAGTCTTCCAGCAGCGAGAGGTGACCGCGCCCGTCGTGGGCCCGGAGGCCATCGTGTACGGGGGGCTCTTCGCGGGGGCGCGTGACGTCACGGTGCTGGGCGACGTGGTGGCTGTCGCGACCGGGAAGGGCGTCTCACTGGGGCGGCTGGTCCACTCCGGAACCAACGCTTCCGTCACGCCACTGGGGACGGTGCGAGTCGAGGGGACGCCCCGGGAGCTGGCTGTCCTGGGGCAGCACGTGCTCGTGGCGGTCGAGCAGGGGACGGTCTTCGCACTGGATGTCTCCCGGCCCGAGCTGCCGCGAGTCGTGGGCTGGTCCGATACGAATGATGTCACGTCGCTCAAGGCGGCGAGTCGAGCCTTCGCGGTGAGGGGCGATGCACGCCTTTTCGAACTGGACCTGTCGAGTCCCGAGGTGCCGAGCTTCGTCCATTACGTCAACCGGCCCGCCATGGCGGGGGCCGCGCCGTTGCTGGCGGTGACCGGTGAGCGGATGTTCCATGCCTCGGGCTCGTGGCTCCAGGCCACCCAGGTGAGCGTGACGCCTCCGGCTGACTATGTCGCCGCGCTCGCCGCGCAGTTCGCGGGACGACCTCTCGTCGTCGACGTGGAGGGGAGCACTGTCGTGGTGGGGACGGACGTGGGGGTTCATGTCGCCGCGCTCGAGACCTCGAGCCTCACCGCGCAAGGGAGCGTGATGCTGGGAGTGGGCGCGCGAGCCCTGGCGGTGAGCCAGGGGCGTGCCTATGTGGTGGGGACCGACGGCATCCTGCGCGTGGTGGACGTCCGCGAGCCTCATGCGCCTCGCGTTGTGGGGCGTGAACCTCTCGCGGCCCATGCGCTTCGCGTCTCCGGGGGGCTGTTGTTGGCCGCCACGGACTCCGGGCTCGTCTTGAAGTCGTTGGTGAACGTCGCCGACGTGGCGACCGCTGCCACCCCGGGAGCGTGGGCCACGACCGACGCTGTCGTGGGCCTGACGCCGGCCCGTCGGGGTGTCATCGTGGCTGCTGGCCTGGATGGCGCCTCACTGGTGGACGTCGGCCTTCCGTACCGTCCGGCGCGGCAGCAGGCCGTGTCGAGCCGGACCGCGGTGCGACAGGTGGAGCAGCTGGGGACGGACACCTTCCTCCTGAATGCGAGCGCGCTGTCCGTGCTGACGCAGCGGACCTCGGATGGCCTGTACTTCGCGGACAGCTCGCGGGATTCACGGCTGGCGACGTTGGGTGTCGTGGACCGGTTCCACGTCAGGCCGGGCCGGCTGTGGTCGGTGGGGGCGGGCATCGTCTCGACGGCGGCGCTTCCCGGGGTTCTGACCGTCAAGCAACTCGACCTGCAGGGGTCGGTGTTGGACGTGGCCGGAGACGAGCGTCGGGCGGTCGTGGCTCGGGGGGCCGCGGGCTTGACGGTGGTCGAGGTGGACCGGACCGGCGAGCTGTTCCGTCGCGCGAGCCTGACGACCGAGGCCATCCACGCCGTGGCGCTGGACGGTGACCTCATGCTTGCTGGTGGCACCACCGGGTTCCGTGTCTACACGCTGAACAGCGCGGGAGGGTTGGTGTCGCGAGGAGCGGCGGGGACGCAGTCGCCCATTCGCCGCCTCCGGATGACGGGACGTCTGGCGGTCGTCACGACCGAGCAGGATGTGCAGCTCTGGGATGTCGAGCCTGTTTCGCCCGTGTTGCTGGCGAGGCATGCCGCGCCGGATGCCCGGGACGCGGTGGTCGCGGGCGAGAGCGTGGTGGTGGCGCAAGGCCACGATGGATTGCGAGTCTTCGCCGCGCCCGCCATCCTGCCAGCTCCCATCGCGGAGTGGGTGCGGCCGGTGGAGCCGCTCGTCACGGCGCCTGGCGAGCTCGTGACTTTCGAGGCGAGGACGTCTGGCGCGAAGGTGGACGATGCCGAGCTCCTGGTGAACGGCCAGCATTGGGCGCGGATCGAGCCCGGGGTCTCCTCCACGGGCCAGTGGAGGGTGCCGTCGTCTTCAGCGCAGGGCACGGAGTGGACGCTTCAGGTTCGCGCCCGGGGTGTCGGTGGAATGACAGGCGTCTCCGAGCGCCGCGTTGTCCGCGCGGGAGTGTCTCCCTCCGAGGAGCCGCTCGCGATGGCGATTGAACGCCCCTGGGATGACACCCCGTATCGTTCGGGAGAGCCCATCAGGGTCTCCACGAGGATCTGGGGCGGACATCCGCCGTATACCGTCAGCGCGAGCGTGAATGACCTGGTCCTGGGTCTGCTCACGCCCGTCCCAGGTTCAGGAGGTCGGTACGAAGGCTCGATGCGCATGCCGCCGCAGCTCCAGGGTGGGGCGACCCTGCACATCGACGTCCTGGACAGCTCGGGTCAGTCGCTGCGCCAGTCGAGGTTCATCCAGGCGGAGCGCACCACGGGCGTTCCCGGCGAACTGCAGGGGGTGCCGGAGCGCTTGTTCGTGGCTCCCGTGAAGAATCGCATCCATCTGTCCGCGGTGGATGATGGACCGAACGTTCTCCGGCTCTACGTTGACGGGGTCGTCGTCGCGAGCAACTACCATCAGTGGGGTGGCAGCCCGAACGAGTTGGACTGCGAGCTGGAAATTCCCACGAAGCTGCCGGGCGACACCGTGTGGCTGCGGGTCGTCGTCGAGGACACCCTGGGGCAAAAGCTGGACACCGGGGAGCTGAGGTATGTCCTCAACCCCCTCGTGGCCATCCCGACGATCGACGTCTTCGATGCCCAGAGCGGCATCATGGAGGGAACAGCGACCTCCATTCATGTCGAGGCCTCCGATGTCGATGGAGACCTGGAGCGCGTGAGTGTCTGGGCCATCTATGGCGCGACCTACATTGATCGCGTGCGAATCGAGGGAGGCTCGGCCCCCGCGCACATCATGGAGGTCCAAGGCGATGTGCTCGACGCGTCGTTCACGGTGCCGCTCTTGTCGGACCCTCGAATGGCGGATCAGGACGAGCTGGTGCTGATGGCGGTGGGGACGGACCTGTCAGGCCATGAGGTGCGGCGGTACATCCAGATCTTCGTCCAAGAGGACAGGCCACCAGACATCTACGTCGATCCCAAGGGGTGGTCCCTGCCCCTGGCGGCGGGATATCCGGTTGAAATCGTCGCCTACGCGGACGACTTGTCTGGAATCGCTGGGATGACGATGGTCGCGACCCTGCCAGATGGGACCTCCACCGGGGGGACCGTGACCTGTCCGTCTCCGACCAGCTGCGTGGGGACGGTGGGGCCGCTGGTGCTCACGCAAGGAGAACTCGTCGTGAGTGTGCTGGCGACGGATGTGGGCGGCAGGATTGCCACGGAGACGAGATCCTATTCGGTCGGGGTCAATGCTCCGCCCAGGCTCGAGGCTCGCCCGTGGCCGAGCTATGGCGTCGTGGGGCGCCCCATGCGGGTCGATGCCACGGCGTTCGACGAGCGGGCGCTCGGCTCGATGAACATCCTGGCCAATGGGGTCTCCTTCGCGGGGACAGGTGCGCAGGAGGTGTCCCCGGGAGGGCTCTTCTTGACGGGCTCGTACACGCCCGCCACGGCGGGAGCTGTGTCGTTCGCGGCGACAGCGACGGATTCCCTGGGACTGGTTGGAACCTCGCCCTCCGTGGAACTGCCCGTGTTCCCCACGGGGGCAGGGGAATCCTGTGGCAGAGCCGTTGTGATGCCCATGGGGTCGTACTTCTACCCGACGGGTGTCCAGGTGAATCCGTCCTTCACGAACCCTTGCACGGGTGCGCCATTCTTTGGCACGGGGTCGTGGCATTCGCTTCCATTCGATGGGCCCGTCGAGACCCTCGTCCTGGAGTCCACGAATCGTCTACCGACCCTGTTCGTCCAGGACATGACGGGGATGGAAGGATGCACGCCGGTGACTGGCGCGGTGACGTGCCGGTTCTCTTCGGCAAGCTATGAACTCACGACGGGGCCGCTATCGAGAGACGCGAAGGTCTTCATTCCCCAGATGCCCTTCAACCAGGGGATCAGGATTCGCTCCGCGAAGCTGGGGATTGGGGCCTTGTGTGTTCCGTCTTCGGAGGCGTTCACGTGCGCCCGTGGCACGTGCCAGTCCGAGGGCACGCCGGAATCGCCGGAGTATCGCTGCCAGAGCAGGCAGTGCGATGACGGGGTGAACAATGGGGATGGAGATGACGTCGCGGACTATCCGAACGACCCGGGCTGTGACTCACCGGAAGATGATGATGAGACAGACGTGGGGCCTCTGCCCGAGTGCTCCGACGATGTGGACAACGATGGGGACGGGCGCAAGGACTGGCCCGAGGATCCCGGCTGCGGAAGCGCCGCGGGTGAGTCCGAGAATGGGGCGGGAGAGACCTGTTCCGAGCCGATTGACCTGATGACAGCCATGGAGGAGAGCACGACTCAGGCCGTGCTCACGTTCGACTTCGGAGTGGCCTCGGACGATGAGTCGTTGGTTTGTTCGTCGCCAGGTGTTGCGCTGGGGGACCGCGTCATTGGCATCCTCATGCCTGGACCGGGCTCCATTACCCTCTCGGGCGATGCGCAGGTCCTCGGATTGTCATTGCGGAGCGCTTGCGCCAACTCGACTCGGGACGCGTCATGTCAGGCGCGGCAGGCTGGCGAGACCCGCGCTGTCTCCACGGGCTTGTGGGTGGACCAGCGGGGGCCGATCTACGCCGTGGTCGAGGGCGCGGGGGTGGGCCAGGTTGAGATCAGCGGATTCCTGGACACGGATGCCACCTGCGATCCTTCTCAGCCGTGGTTTCCGTGTCGCGAAGGGCAGGGGTGTTTTCCTCAGGTGGACCCGGGTGGAGCGGTGTCCTCGTCGGAGTTCCAGTGTCGATCGCCCCGATGCGGCAATGGTGAAGATGACGATGGGGACGGACAGTCCGACTTCCCCAATGACCCAGGATGCGTGGACCCGTCTGACGACGACGAGACGGATCCCGTTCCGGCGCCGGCCTGTGGTGACGCGTTGGACAACGAGCCCGAGGGATTCAAGGACGGCCAGATCGACTTTGGTCAGTCGTGGGACCCGACGGTGGATCCGTCGTGCATGAGCGCGGCGGATGACGACGAGTTCTACTGCGGCGAGGTGCTCACCACCGCGAACCTGCCCCTGTCCTCGCTGGTCATTCAGGGACGACTGCTCGAGTCAGGCAAGTACGTGAGCACCTGCGTGTCGAGGTCCGTCGCACATGCCAACGCCTATGACTTCATTGCTCCCATGCCGGGGGCCTACCGGTTCCGGGTTGAAAGCGCTGCCACTGCATACCTTTCCCTCCGGAGAGGAACGTGCAGAGGGGAGGGCTTCGCGTCGTGTCAGTCCACGGCGGAAGGTGGATCCGCCGAGTATGTGGTATCCCTCGCCGCTCACGAACATGTCGTGGTCGTCATCGATAGCAGGGAGGCCGCTGACTTTGCATTGAGGGTCGACATGCCCTTCCAGTGCGGCAATGGGGTTGATGATGACGCCGACGGACTCATCGACTACCCCCATGAGCCAGGGTGTGAGTCCCCAATGGACGCGGATGAGGAGGACCCTTCCGTGCCGCCGACATGTTCCGATGCCGTCGACAATGATGGGGATGGGCGTGTCGACTACCCCGCCGATCCAGAATGTGTGTCGGCGTCGGGGATGACGGAGCGTGCGAACTGCCAGGGGATCGAAGGCACCGTGCTGACCGATCCGTTGCCGATCTGGACGACGGCGAACACGTCGGGTGTGAGTCGCATCGACCACGACGCCTGTGGGTTTGGATCGACGGGCCCGGAGAAGGTGTATTTCTGGGTGGCGCCTGAGGCGGGCACGTACCGGATTGATACGGCGGGCTCCAGCATCGGGACCGTGCTCGCGGTCTACCCAGCGTCATGCCGTCCTGAACAGGCCAAGGTGTGTGACGGGACTCCGGCGAACAGCGACTACCCGACGCGGGTCGAGGTTGAGCTGTCGGAGGGTGAAGCCATCAACATCGTCGTGGATGGCCTGTCCTCGGAGGACGTGGGCAGCATCCGCCTCAGCGTTCGTCGCCTGTGAAGTCGACGGGGTTACCGGTGGCCCTGAAGCAGTCTGAGAGAGACGGCGCGCCGCCGAGCAGCGGTGCCCTTCACTCTGCCGCCCCCGATCGAGGACTCCAGGTGTGACATCAGAAGGAATGGGTCCGCCCCGAAGCGCCGCGCTCAGCCCGCTTCGACGCGGTCGCAGTAGGCGTCGAACGTCTTCTTCCATGCCGGGCGCGCGATGCAGCGCCTCTGGAAGGCGAGCACGTTGGGATGGTCCTTGACGACACTCTCGTCGATGCCGGCGCCCAGCACGTGCGTCATCAAGAGGTCCGCGACCGTGAACGCGTCGGTCGCGATGAACTCCCTGCCCGCGAGCCAGCCGTCGAGCTGCTTCAGGCGCATCTCCCCCCACTGGTGAAGCGCATTGCTTCCCTGGGTGCCCTTGCCGCCGTTCAGGTCGACGAACCACGCGCTCAGGAGCGGGACTTCGATTGAATTCAGCGCCGCGACGCACCAGCGCAGCACCTGCGCTTCGCCGGCGAGGTCGCGCGGCATCAGCTTGCCGCTCTTGCGGGCGAGGTAGAGCAGGATGGCGCCCGACTCGGTGACGACCACGCCATCGTCGTCGATCGCCGGAATCTGTCCGAACGGATTGAGCGCGCGATACTCGGGCGTATCCAGGTCGTGCCGCGGATGGTCCATCCCCACCACCTCGTACGGCAGGCCCATCTCCTCCAGGGCCCACAGCACGCGCAGGTCGCGGGTCCTGGTGCGGGCCATCTTGTTCACTCGTGAGAAGCCATAGACCTTGAGCATGCGCACATCCTACTTCGCGTGCGGATGGAGCGTGTAGGTCTCGTTGGACTCCACCTCAGCCGAAGCCTCGGGTCGGTCGTCCGTCAATGCTGGTGCCAAGACCAGACTTCCCTGTCAGACGGGTCTGTTTGGCCGCTTTCCATGTCTTCCTATTGAGGCAGGGTCTTCCTTGTTGTCTGACCAATCTCCCAGGACTCAATGTGAAGCAGGCGCAACTCTGTGTGGTTCTTGTTTCCGTTTGTGTCCGTCAGGGACCCCCCCATTTCATTTGGGTTTCGATAATGTATGCTGGCGGATAATTACGCTGACCATGGACCCCACGGGGCAAAGGTCCGAGGCTGTTCGGCCCCTCCGCCATGAGCGTGATCCTTCCGACGGCGGCACGCCACCACGGGTGCCGACGGCGGGAGTTCCCCTGAACGCTGTGTGGAGTCAATTCAATGCCCAAGCCGTGGCCTCGGTGGCCTCTGCTCCTCGCCAGTCTTTTCTCGGCGAGCTCTTCCCTCGCGGCTGAGAAGCTCACCCCTGTTTCCCTCCCCACGCTGACGCAACTCCAGGTCCGGGAGCCAGCGCGTGTGGCGGAATCCCTGGCAAACCTCAAGACGCAAAGCCTCAAACTCGGGCTGGGTTCGCGGGACGGCTTTCAGCTGTCCAGCTCCAGCACGGATTCCTTTGGTCAGACGCACGCGCGCTTCGCGCAGACATACCAGGGCGTACCCGTATGGGGTGCCGTGGCCATCACCCACCAGGGACTGTCAGCGGGGGACATCCGCCTCACCAGCGACGGCCTGCGCAAGGGCATCCGCCTGGACGTGACGCCCACGCTGGACGCGAAGTCCGCGGTGGCGAAGGCCACCCAGGAACTGGCGCCCAAGGGCGAGTTCGGCGTCGCGCCGAAGAGCGAGCTCATCGTCTACCCCCAGACGCGGCTCGTGAACCGCTACCCCGGCAAGCCCGTCGCGAAGCAGAACGCGGCGGACTTCGACACGCAGGTCGTTGCCTACCGGCTCGCGTACCACGTGCACACCGAGCTGGAGAACGCGAAGGACGGCGTCAAGCACACGGACTTCATCATCGACGCGCACTCGGGCGACGTGCTGAAGAAGTGGAGCTCGCTCCAGACGGCCGCCGCCAAGGGCCTCGGCCGCTCGCAATACAGCGGTGAAGTCCCGCTGGACGTCTTCCAGAACCCCCAGGGCCTCTTCGAGCTGCGCGACGTCACGCGCGCCGGTGGCGAGGGCATCCGCACCTACGACGTCAACCACGCCGCCGTGCAGAACGGCGTCATTCCCACGCTCACCCTCTACACCGACGCCGACAACGTCTGGGGCGACGGGCAGAACTACATCGTCGGCGCCAACAACACCCTGAGCGCCAACGGTCAGACGGCCGCTGTCGACGCGCATTACGGCCTCCTGGCGACGTGGGACTTCTACAAGAAGATCTTCGGCCGCGACGGCGTGGACGGCTTCGGCTCGCCCACCTACAACCGGGTGCACGCCAGCAACCTCTACGACAACGCCTTCTGGAGTGACGGCTGCTTCTGCATGAGCTACGGCGACGGCTCGTTCCCGGCCGCTGGCGGCTTCAGGTCCATGGGCGTGCTCGACGTGACGGGCCACGAGATGACCCACGGCGTCGCCTCGCACACGGCCGGCCTCATCTACGAGGGTGAGTCCGGCGGCCTCAACGAGGCCAACTCGGACATCTTCGGCACCCTGACGGAGTTCTGGGTGGCCAACGGCCGCGGCGGCACCATTGGTGACACCGGCGGCAACTGGCTCATGGCCGAGCAACTCAGTGCCTTCCCGCTGCGCGTCATGTTCCGCCCGTCGCTGGACGGCGCGAGCGTGGATGCCTGGTACCCCGGCCTCGGCAACATCGACGTGCACTTCAGCAGCGGCCCGATGAACCGTGCCTTCTACTTCCTGTCCCAGGGCGCGCAGCCGCTGGCCATCGGCACGGACTACTCCAGCACCTACCTGCCCACGGGCATGAGGGGCATCGGCAACGACAAGGCGGCGGCCATCTGGTACCGCGCGCTCACCGTCTACCTGTTCCCGTCGTCCAACTACATGTCGGCCCGCACCAGCAGCCTCCAGGCCGCGGCGGACCTCTTCGGCTCCCAGTCCAACGAGTACCGCGCGGTGCAGAACGCCTTCGCGGCCATCAACGTGGGCTACACCGCCGGGACGTACGACGACCGCACGGCCCCCACCGTCGTCGCGAGCGTCTCTGGCAGCGCGCCCGAGTTCCAACTGCATGCGCAGGCCGACGACAACGTCGGCGTGGCCCGCGTGGAGTTCTTCGTCGACGGCGCCCTGGCGGGGAACCTCTCCGCCCAGCCGTACCAGATTCCGCTGGACGCGACCCCGCTGTCCAACGGCGCGCACCAGCTGGTGGCGGTGGCGTACGACGCGGCCGGCAACTCCACCGCGTCCGCTCCCGCGAGCTTCACCGTCTCCAACAGCTTCGAGCAGCTCCTGAGCGATCCGGGCTTCGAGCTGGCCGGCCAGGGCTGGATGGCGGACCCGCCGGAGAACATCAACTTCCCGGTCTCCTCCGGCACGCACTCTGGCCAGGGCTACGTGTGGCTCAACGGCTGGGGCACGACGCACGTCGACCGGCTGTGGCAGGACGTCACCATTCCCGCCGGCGCCACCCGGGCCTCGCTGACCTTCTTCCTCAACCTCATCACCTCCGAGACGACGACCACCGCCGTCCGCGACACGCTGACACTCCAGATACAGGACACCTCCGGTACGGTGCTGGGGACGCTGGCGACGTGGTCCAACCTGGACGCGACGCCGGGCTGGGTGCAGCAGAGCGTGGACCTGACGGCCTACGCGGGCCAGACGGTGCGCATCTTCGTGGAGGGCCGCGAGAACGCTTCGGTCGCCACCAGCTTCCAGTTGGATGACTTCGCGCTGCGCGTCACGCACGCGGCGGATGCCGAGGCGCCCCGGGTGAGGGCCTCCGTGCTCTTCTCCGGCACGCGCGTGGGCTACCTCGCGGACGTGTCCGACAACGGCTTCGTCAACGCGGTGGAGTTCCTCGTCGACGGCGTGTCCCTGGGCAACTCGGTCAAATCGTTCGCCCGGGTCGCGCCCCTCTCCTCGTTGACGGCCGGCGCGCACACGCTCGTCGCCCGGGCCACGGACGCGGGCGGCAACGTGGGGGAATCTCCCGCGGTGACGTTCTACGTGGACACCACCGCCACGCAGCGCGTGCTCAATCCCAGCTTCGAGACCTCCGCGAGCTGGACGGGTGCGACGACCTTGTCGGGCTCGGCGGGCATCTTCAGCAGCGCGTCCTTCGCGCACACCGGCACCCGCATGTATGTCTTCTGGACCAACGCGGGTCCGGCACGGCACTCCGTGCGTCAGTCCGTGGCCATTCCGGCGACCGCGACCTCGGCCATCTTCAGCTTCTGGCTGCGCATCTACAACGGTGCGTTCACCGACGCGGTGGCCCGTCACACCTTCAGCGCGAAGGTTCGGGATTCCGCCGGTACCGAGCTGGCGACGCTGAGGACGCTCTCCAACGTGGATGACACCAACGCGGAGTACATCCAGCACCGCTTCGACCTGACGGCCTACGCGGGCCAGACGGTGCAGCTGTTCTTCGACGTGGACCAGACGGCGGCCCCGCAAGTCCCCGACGAAGTCACCCAGTTCTTCCTGGACGACGTCAACCTGGTCACCTCGACCCAGGCGGATCTCCAGAGCCCCACGCTCTCCGCATCGGTCGAGGGAAGCTACGGGACGGTGCAGCTGCGGGCCTCCGTGACCGACAACGTGTGGACGCCCACCCTCGCGTTCCAGGTGGACGGCACCCCGGTGAGCTCGTTCACGAACGTCGAGGGCGTCTACGCGACGGCGTTCGACACGCGGAGCCTGTCCAACGGCTCGCACCAGTTCAAGGCGACGGCCACGGACAAGGCGGGCAACACGACGGAGCGCACGGTGACCTTCGAGGTGCGCAACTCCACCATCCAGGACCAGGGCGCGCCGCACATCACCGCCAGCGTGGAGGGCCTGTATGAGAACTACACGATGCGGGCCGAGGCCACCGACGACACGGGCGTGGCCTACGTGGAGTTCTACGTGGACGGCGCGCTGAAGGGGAGGAGCTCGTCCGAGCCGTACACGCTGCCGCTGTTCCCGATTCCACTGGCGGCGGGGGAGCACGTCCTCGAGGCGGTGGCGTACGACGCCTACGGCAACTGGTCCAAGGCGACCACGCCCTTCACGCTCCACCCCGTCTCGGTGGAGTTCTCGGTCGCGCAGCACGTGGTGCCGGTGGGGGGCTCCGTCGCCCTGCAGGCGAACGTGGCGAACGCGGTGGACACGACGGTGAGCTGGTCCGTGGCGGAGGGCCGCATCTGCGGCACCGTCAACGAGAATGGCGTCTACGCCGCGCCGCAGGTCCGTGGTCTGTGCCACGTGTCCGCGGTGAGCGTCGTGGTGCCGACGGCGAAGGCCGTGGCGGCCATCCGGGTCTACACGGGCGACATCAATGGCGACAACGTCGTGGACGGAGAGGACATGGGCCTGCTCGCGCAGGACTACGGCACCAACGGCTCCGAGGAGACGAACCTCGACGGCGCCGGCTCCGTGAATGACAGCGACATCTCCCTCTTCGTCAGCCAGTTCGGACGGTAACCCCATGAAAACGTGGATGAAGCTCATTGTTCCGCTCCTGATTGGGGCGCTGGTGGCCTGCTCCGACTCCGATTCGGGGCCGGTGACGGTGACTCCGAAGACCGTCACGGTGAAGGCCGGTGAGAAGGCGACCTTCAGCGCTTCGGTGAAGGACGCGAAGGACCCGCGTGTCCTCTGGTCGGTGGAGGGAGGCGACTCCCACGGCACCATCAGCAGCTCGGGCATCTACACCGCGCCGGCCGAGGCTGGCACGTACACCGTGGTGGCCACCAACGCGGTGGACACCTCGAAGAAGGACACGGCCACCGTCAAGGTGGAGGCGGTCCAGACTCCGACGGTCATCGTGAAGGTGACGCCGGAGGTGGTGACCATCGGGCAGGGGACCTCCACCGACCTCACGGCGGAGGTCTCCGGTTCCTCCATCACCGCGGTGCAGTGGTCCGTGGAGGGTGGCGACGAGAACGGCACTGTCAGCAGCACGGGCCGGTACACGGCGCCCAACGCGCCGGGTACGTACACCGTGACGGCCACCAGTGTGGCGGACCCGACGAAGAAGGGCTCCGCCTCCGTGACGGTGGAGCCTGTCGTCGTCGGGGAGGTGACGGTGACGGTGAGCCCCTCGTCGGGCAGCACCACCTGGGATGGCACCGTCCAGTTGACGGCCGAGGTCACCGGCACCAACAACCTCGCGGTGCAGTGGTCCGTGGAAGGTGGCGACGCGAACGGCTTCGTCAGCAGCACGGGCGTGTACCGCGCGCCGAAGAAGACGGGCACGTTCACCGTGACGGCCACCAGCGTGGCGGACCCGACGAAGAAGGGCTCCGCCTCCATCACAGTGGAGGCTGTCGTCGTCGAGGAGGTGGCGGTGACCGTCTCTCCGAAGACGGGCACGGTGGAGCAGGATGGCTCCTTCTCCCTGTCCGCGCACGTCACGGGGACGAACAACCTCGCGGTGCAGTGGGCCGTGGCGGGCGGTGACGACAACGGCACCGTGAGCAGCACGGGCGTGTACCGGGCGCCGCGCCGCGCGGGCACGTTCACCGTGACGGCCACCAGCGTGGCGGACCCGACGAAGTCCGACTCGGCCACCCTCACCGTGGACCCCATCGTCGTTCCGACGGTGGCGGTGAGTGTGACTCCGAAGACGGCGACCGTGGGGCCGGGAGCCGTCGTCAACCTCACGGCCGAAGTCACGGGCACCTCCGTCGTCGCGGTGACCTGGGCCGTCGAGGGCGGTTCGGCCAACGGCACCGTGAGCAGCACGGGCGTGTACACCGCGCCAGGCCGGCCGGGCACGTACACGGTGACTGCCACCAGCGTGGCGGATGCGTCGAAGACGGACTCCGCCGTCATCACCGTGCCCGTCGCCAGCACGGTGGCTTACGTGGACCCCACGGGTACGGGCTGGCGCCTGGTTCGCAACGCCAGCTTGTCCTCGGGCAACACGCTGGTGCTGGACCTGGTGGGCCCCACGGGCCAGTCCGGCCGCGGCGCGGACCTGACGCTGGGGTTGGATGCGGCCACCGCGTCCTGGTCCACCGTGGACGGCTCCGAGTACGTGGCCAACCGTGGCTACGAGCTCGGCGCCGCGCCCCACCTGCTCAAGTCGGGTGTGAAGGGCAGCAGGCTGAGCGTGGGGGTGTACCAGAAGGACGCTCCGGCGCACGCCTACGACGGCGCGCTGCTGTCCGTGTCGCTGACCGTGGAGGCCAACGCGGAGACGCCGGCCGGTACCGTGGTGCCGCTGAACGTCATCAAGGCGCATGCGCTGCCGGCTTCCGGCTCGCTGCAGTCCATCAACGTGGCGGTGGGTACCCTCACCACCGCTCAGTAGTCCGGAGTCCGAAGCAGTGAGAGCGGCGGCCTTCCTTGGGGAAGGCCGCCGTTTTCATTTCAGCCGGTTCGTGAAGACAGACAGCCAGGTGTCCCATGCACGGTGACGACTGTCCCCTCATGACTGGCTCGGGAGGGCGTCACCCTTATGGGTGATGCCCTTACTCAACAGGTTCTCGTACGTTCCGCGAGCTACTTCCTGGCCCAACGGGCCTGGGAGCTGAGCGCCGGAGAGTCAGCATGCGCCCGTCCAGAGGGGCGCGCCATGGCTGTCCAGCCGCAGTCAGTGGACTGTCTGGGGTTTCGTACGAATTACCGATGGAGGTCACATGTTCCCGCAATCGCGCTTGATTCGTTTCACGTCGAGGATTTCCCTGCTCGCGCTCCTGTCCATCCTGAGCGCTGTCACCTGGAGCACGCCGGCTCAGGCGCGTGCGCCCGGGGGCGTCATCGGCGTCGGGTATTACGACCGTCGAGGCCCGCCGCCGTGGGTCGAGGCGGCTTGCAAGTACAGGGCGACCTACAAACCTTGTACTTGCACTCCCCCTACCGTCGCCAGCTTCGATTCCGCCATGGGCTGCTCCAACGAGAGCCAGGCGTGGGCCGACAGGGACGCCGAGACCTCCTGCACCATCCTCTGTGATAGGGCCAGCAAGGACTCGCCGGGGGCTGGCA
Organism: Myxococcus eversor; assembly: GCF_010894455.1. Lineage (GTDB taxonomy): Bacteria > Myxococcota > Myxococcia > Myxococcales > Myxococcaceae > Myxococcus > Myxococcus eversor. Next base: position 113,540 of record NZ_JAAIXY010000011.1, read on the forward strand.
ATGGCAACAACGGCGGTGTCCTGGGACGTCCGGGAGGTTCGACGGGGAGCGGCGTCTCGCTCGACGGCGCCGGCACCCTGGCGGCCCTGGAGTCGGGCGGCTATGTGGCGTTCGTCCCCTTCAGCATGGAGCCCATCGGATACTCCACGGAGAAGGAGCGGTTGGCCGGGTCACTCGTGGAAGCCACTGCGGTGCCATGGGTCGTCCTCCAGGGTCTGGGCGAATCCATCCAGTGGGAGGACCCGAAGGGCCTGGCGGCCTTCATCCAGACCTATTGGAGCGACCGCGGCACGCCCAGCCCCATCGGCCACTGCAATCACTCCCTCCAGGTCTCCTGTCCGCTCGAGGACGTGAAGCTCGGTGACAGCCTTCAGGTCTGCTCGGGTGAGAGCGACAAGGATGCCAAGCAAATCGCCGAGACGAGCTGCGCGCCGCTGCGCTACGACGCGCTGAGTCGCTCCTGGAAGACCTGGGGTGTCTACGGCATCCACACCGAGGGCCCGTACCGCGCGCCCTCCGCGACAGTCCTCGCCGTCGGCCCCCAGAAGTTCCTCGGCTACGTGCCCTCCAGCGTGGATGCCATGGGCCCGTATGAGGACTGGGCCGAGCTGGCGGAGGAACTGCTGGAGCGCACGGCGGGTACCACCGTGTGGCTCGCCGGCCCGAGGGAGTTCTACGCCCCCAAGGGCGAGTAGCCCACTGGCCGCGCGCGGCGGGAGGATGGACGCATTCAGTCGACCTTCCACAGGCGGAGGGCCTCTTCGGCGATGATGTCGGGGTTCTCCTCCTGGAAGAACAGCTTCCCGCCCGGCACGAAGCGGATCCCCCGGGAGCCGGGGAATGTGCGGTCGAGGTAGTGCGCGTCCTCGTTCGAGAAGATGTCGTCGTTCTCACCCCAGACGATGCGGACTGGGACGCGCGCGCCAAGGAGCTTCGCCTCGATTCCCGCCAGCGGGTTGGGGAGCATCGCCTTGTGGAAGGCGTGGTACTGCGCCTGTCGCTTGGGCGAGCTCACGACGGGCGAGGCGTAGGTCTCGATGACCTCGTTGGTGAGGGTGTTGGGGTGCTGGAAGACAGCCGCGCCGAACGTCGAGCGGGCCATGGCCGGGTCGGTGAGCCACGCCGCGGTGGAGGACGCGAGCGTCCCAGCGCGAGCCAGCTCAATGGCCGGCATGACCTTGGGCGGAGGGCTGTTCGGCTCGGTGTCGCAGTTCGTCAGGAGGAGGGTGCGGACCCGCTGCGGGAACTTGACCAGGAAGAGCTGGGCGACCGCGCCGCCGCTGTCACTGGCGACGATGTCGACCTGTGAGACGCCGAGCGAGTCGAGCAGGGCCGCGAGCATGTCCACCTGGGCGGTGGCGGCCAGCGACTGGTGCTCGGGGACCTCCGAGTAGCCCAGTCCCATGAAGTCAGGGGCGATGCAGCGCCGGACGTCGCACAGCCGGTCGAACGCGCCGCGCCACTGGAAGCCGTTGAGGGGGGCTCCGTGGAGGAACAGGGCCGCGTCACCCGAGCCGCGCTCCACGTAGGCAATCTTTCCGAATGAGAGCGGAGCGAAGCGTCGCGCCGCCCGCCAGGCCGCCGCGTCCGTCTCCTGGGCCGCCGTGATGCCAGCCATGGTGGGGTGGGACTCCGGGTGGGATGCGCAAGCGCCGAGCGTACTGACCGCGAGGGCGATACCAGCGGATGTGAGGAAGAACCGACGTCTCATGGGGGAGCTCCGGTGGAAGAGAACGTGTCGATGATTGCGGCCCTCTTGTTTCGGCGCGCGCACACCTGGCCGTTCTCGGGCACAAACGGATGACCTTCCGTGTTGCGGCCCGGCAGTCCCAAAAGGAAGGTTCCCGCGATGACTGATCGACCCTCGTGCTACCCGAGCCTTCCGGCCGTGCTGCTGAAGAGCCTTGGCCTGGGGCGCACGCCGTTGCTTGATGTGCTCACCTCTCCAGTTCCCTCCGGTCGGTTCGACTCGCCGGTGGATGACCGCCACGTCCTCTGTCTGCATGTGGGGGAGCCGGTCCCCGTGACGTATCGCGTGGGGAAGGCCGAGCGTCAGTCGGCGCGCATCCACGGTCAGTTCTGCGTGGTTCCGGCGGGGTCGAGCACGCGGTGGACGCTGTCGGGCCCGGCGCGGTCGTTGCTCCTGCGGCTGACGCCCGCTCTGATGAGGGAGGCCGCGGAGGCCAGGGGGTTGGGGGAGCAAGAGGCGGCACTGGATCCAGCCATCCACATCCGGGACGCGCAGGTCGAGCGCATCGGCTGGATGATGCAGGCCGAGGACCACGATGGATATCCCGGTGGGAGGCTCTTCGTGGACAGCCTGGCGACGGCGCTCGCCGCACGGCTGTTCGCGCTGCAGTCCCCCACGGAGGACTCAGCACCCAAGCGTCGCCACGCATTGCCGGCGTGGCGGCTGCGGCAGGTGGTCGAGTACATCGAGGCGCACCTGGACGAGGATTTGACGCTGCGGGAGCTGGCGAGGGTGGCGGGGTTCAGCCTGTCTCACTTCAAGCCGCTGTTCAAACAGGCCACGGGACTGCCGGTTCATCGGTTCGTGCTGGAGCGTCGCGTGGAGCGCGCGCGGCTGCGCTTGATGGAAGGGCGCAAGAGCCGGACGGAGATCGCGATGGAGGCGGGCTTCTCACACCCAAGCCACATGGCCCGCTGCCTGCGCCGCTTCCTGGGCATGAGCCCGAGGGAGATCTCCCGGTCGTCGCAGTGAGGTCGCGGGAGAACGAGCGCCGCAGGCCATCAACGTGGCGGTGGGCACCCTCACCACCGCTCGGGAGTCTGGAGCCCGAAGCAGTGAGAGCGGCGGCCTTCCCGCTAGAAGGCCGCCGTTTTCATTGTCCGCCGTAGGGCCGAGAAGGGCGGGGGACTCTGGCGAGAGTCCGTGGCGGGCCAGGGCCCTGGTTGCTAGGGCGTGTTCACCGCGGCGACGTCGCAGGCGGTGAGCTCGCGGCTGTAGATCCGGACATCGTCGAACGAAGCCGGAATGCTGAAGAAGGTGCTCGGGCAGGTCGGCAGCCTGCGGCCGATGCGGAACGAATTGGCGCCCGTGAGGTTCGTCGGCGCGGCGCTGGTCGAGGAGCCGACCAGGACGCCGTCAATGTACACCTTGAGCGAGGTCCCTCCGCGGGTATAGACGACGTGGTGCCAGCTACCGTTGTTGAGCGGCGACGGAGAGACGTTGACGCCTGCACCGTTGGCGCCTGCCGCGTTCTCGTACATCTCGAGCGACGCTAGCGACGAGCCGCCGTTGAGCCTTGCCCCGAGGAAGTTGCCTGCGCTCCCGGCCACTCGGTTCCCGATGAGATCTCCGGTGCCGGCGCTGTTGAAGGTCGTCTGCAGCCAATAGCTCACGGTGAAGTCGCCCGTCCCGAATTGCCCGGGCGCGAGGCCGAAGTCGACGTGGGCGTTGAGATCGCATCGCTGAGTGGGCGAGAGAGTGACTGCACCGGAGCCGTCGAAGCTGACCGTCCGCGACGAGGAGCTGCCCAGCGTTCCGTTCGACGCGCCCGCCGAGTCCAGGGCCGTGCTGCCGCTGGCCTCGTCGAAGGTCCATCGGTGGGCCAGACCGCTGGTCGGGTCGGCGGACGGGGGGCCGGCGCAGACCCCGTCCAGGCAGGTGTCCGGCTGGGTGCAGGCGTTGCCGTCGTCACACGCCGTTCCGTCGGGGGCTACCGGATGGGAGCATTGCCCGGTCGAAGGATTACAGGTGCCCGCGATGTGGCACGCGTCGAGAGGCGCGCAGACCACCCCCACGCAGAGGTCGGGCTCGCAGGTGTAGCTTCCGGGCGTGTTGACGCAGATTTCACCCGGCTGGCAGTTCGCCGTCCCATTGGTGCACTCGTCGATGTCGGTGCAGATGCTCGGCTGTCCCGTGCAGGTGTAGCCCGGCTCCACCTGGCAGACGCTGTTGCAGCCGTCCCCCGAGAGTTGATTGCCATCGTCACAGATTTCGAATCCGCCCAGCACCCCGTCACCACAGACGGGCCGCAGCGAGGTCTCCACCGCGTCCACCAGGTAGAGCGCGACCGCGCCCCTCAGTCGCACGTAGCGATAGGGGACGTTCCCCGGGTACGTCGCCACGGCGATATGCGTCCCCAGGCCCAGCTCCACCAGGTGCAACGGGCTGGAGCCGATGAACGTCCCATCCGCCTTCAGGAAGTCCACCTGGGCCACCAGCGCCAATGACAGACCCTGGTAGTAGACGCGCAGGTCGCCAGTGCCTTCTTCGCCCTGGCCGAGGTCCAGCACCAGCGCCGCGTTGAGCAATCCCAGCAAGGTCGCGGCCTGCCCGTCCGGGGCGCCCAGCGCCGCGCTCGCATTGAGCACCGTCGCCGTGGTGCCCGACGCCACCGCGTCCGCATACGGGTCCCACGTCAACGAGGCTTCCGGACGCTCACTCGTCAATGCCCCGTCGTCCTCTTGCGACACCCCAATCTCCGGAGGACGGACCTTTTCCCCCAGGGACTCGACACCACACGCCCCCAGCGACAAGGCCATCGTCATGCCCAGACCCCACGACCACAGCACACCAGGACGGCTTCGCATCGAGTGTCTTCCTCCGAGGAGCAGGATGGAGCCCTGAATGGACCGTCCCCCCATGGAATGAACGACGCCCTTCTTGCTCCCCTCTGCTTGGCGCGCAACACACGGATGGGCAACGTCCTCCGGCGATCAGCCGACACGCACTCAAGGACAATCGACACAATGCCCACGACATGCATCTGCCTGTCTCCGCGAATCGACGGGTCGTAGTGGGGAAGGGCGGCGCACCGCCGAGCGCGGTACCTGTCAGCGCGGATGATCCCGAGAACTCGAGACCATCCAACGAAGGGGCTGTAAAATCTTGGCGCCACGGGACAGTCATCACAGTGAAGACAGTTGTTTGCGTGCCATCTGGAGTGGGGAAGAACCGTTCGTCCCTCTCTGGTTGACAGGAATTGGCTGCAAACATAAACACAGTCCGTCGGATTGTTCCTGGGCCGGAAACCTCCAGTGGAGATTTGAATCTTCTCGCTCGAACCCTCCTGATCCGTTGCGCATGACTTGGGTGCCTTGAATATGAAGACGTCGAACTGTTTTGCTCTCGTGGTTTTCTTGTGTGCTGGGGTTGGCCTCTATGGTTGCGGCACTGGCTCTGAACCGCAGTCGTCATCAGACACCATCATCTCCCATGAGGAGGCCACGAGTATGGAGGCCCTCTCGGCGGATGACATGGACGGACTCGTCCCCGTCGAGATGGAAAGTGGCGCGGTGACCGCTTTGGCCTGCACGCACAACTCGACCCAGTATGTGCGCAACGGCTGCTGCACCCAGACGGCTACGAAGTTCCAGCAGCAGATCTGCATCTACGGAACCTGGTACTGGCAGACGCCGTACCGGTGCGAGTACCCCACCTCGTACTGCCTGCCGTAGCGAAGGCAGACGGACGAGGTGCTGGTGCTGGAGTCCAACGCCGTCTACGTGACTGGGCCGGAAATGCTTCGTGGAGTTCCATCATGCCGCTACATTCGCGACGCCTCTTCTCGTGTCTTTGCATCTTGCTGCTGGCTGCGTGTGGAGGTGAGTCCTCCGACCTGACCTCCCATTCCACCTCGCGCGGGGCGCTGCTCCAGGATGACTATGGAGATGTGCCGTGGGAGGCTACCCCCGTCAATCCCCAGGCCGGCCCCATTGTGGGGGCCCTGGACTTCGACGGGGACCACGACGTCTTCTCCTTCACCGCCCAGGCTGGGCGCTACTACCGTTTCCAGTGCAGCTTCTCCGTCCCGCTCTCGGAGTGGACCCTTCGCCGCTTCAACGCCCAGATGCAGGGGGCGGAGACCGAGGGGGTCTGGGTGCCGCCTGGAGTGGGCATCCACTTCAAGGTGGCCGTCACGGAGCCTACGTACCTGAGCATCTCCTCCCGGCCCGCGGTGACGGTGAGTCCCTACTCCTGTGAAATCGTCGAGCTGGGTTTGGACGACCATGGGGACCTGGCCGCTACCGCCACACCCTGGAACCCAGAGACCGCTGCTACGGGCGTCCTCGAGTACGCCTTCGACCGGGATGTGTTCTCGCTGGCCCTTCCACGGGGAGCGGTCTATCGCGTGCGTTGCGAGTCGACGACGCTGAGCCCCTGCAAGGTGAATGTCACCTCGCCGGTGGGGGCCGCCACGGGAGCGACTGTCCAGGCAGCCGTCTTCAATGCCACGCACCCCGGGACCTACAGCGTAGAGGTCACCCCGGACTGGTATGCGCCCTTGCTCCTCAACGGGACCTACGCCCTCCAGCTCGACTTCATCGAGGCTGACGACCATGGGGACGTGCTGGAGTTCGCCACACCGCTAACCCCTTCGCCCACGCCCTTTACCGGCAGGGTGTCGAATGCCAAGGACCGGGATGTCTTCACCTTCTCGGCGGTGCGGGACCATCTCTATCGCTTCACCTGTAGTGCGCCACCGAGCCCTGGCCTCCTGCTCCGTGACGGCGCTGGGGTGGCGGTGGATGGCTCGGTCCATGTGTCGGGTTGGAGCACGAGTGTCTCCGTGGAGGCGCCCGCTGCTGGCGGCTATTCCGTCGAACTCTTTCACGACAACTTCGTCGGCTCCTACACCTGCGCCTTCGAGGACCTGGGGCTGGATGACCATGGGGACTCGGCCGCCGTGGCGACGGCCATCGCGTTCTCCACGACGCTCGACGGCCACCTGGAGACGCGCGGGGACGTGGACGTGTTCACGTTCCCTGTCCAGGCGGGGCGCATCTATCGTTTCCGTCGCACGAACGGCACGGCGAGTTCCCAATCCCTCCAGCTCAGGAATGCCCAGGGGCAGTCGCTCCAGACCTCGAACTCCGGGAATCTGATTCACGAGGCCACGGAGGACGCGCAGTACACCCTGGAGGTGAAGCTTTCGCCCGGTGGCATCGGCTACCCAGGAACGTACGTCATCGAGGCCGCCGACATGGGGCCTGACGACCACTCGAACACGCAAGTGGGCGCGACCGTACTGGTGCCGGGGCAGACCGCGACGGGCTGGCGGCATCGCGAGCAGGACCGGGATGTCTTCGTCTTCTACGCGCAGGAGCAGACTCTCTACGACTTGTACTGCACCGTGTGCGATATCACCTTCGAGACGCCCAACGGGCCGGCGCGTCGGATTCAGTATGGAGGCCCTACCCGGTTCTTTTTCGATCCAGTCGAGGCGGGGCCCATCTATGTCACGGTCAACCAAGCGTCCGTCGGGGCCTTCTATGACCTTCGGCTCGAGGTGGCCGCCGTGGATGACCATGGGGACGACGTGGCCCATGCCACGGTCATCACCTTCCCCTCGTCGTTCATGGCGGCGTTGGATTCCTTCTTCGACGTGGATGTCTTCGCGGCCGACCTGGTCTCAGGTCAGCTGCGCCGGGTCCAGGTCCTGGGCACCTACTCCATGTTCCAGGTGTTGGACCCGACGGGCCAGCCGGTGGCCGTGAACTCCGTGGGCGAGTTCACGCCGCAGCTCTCGGGGCGCCACCACGTCGTGGTCAAGGTCGACCCCTGGTATGCCTTCCAGTACGGGGCATTCCGGCTGACGCTGGACTGAGGTTGCCGGGGTTCCTCGAGGGCACGGAGGGTTCCTCCAGGGTGGTCGCGTCCGGGTACGTTGAGCGCTCAACTCGAGGGGCGGATCGAGCGCGCCCCTCCGGTTGTCCTCCCAGTCGAGGCGGAAATTGCCTTCGGTTGGACTCGACGACTTCCTCGCCGCGATTCACCCCGGCCAGCGCTGGAACGAACCCTCGAGGTGCTTTGCCCGACAGGCCCGGCGCTGGACCTTGCCGCTGGACGTCTTCAGCACCTCGCCGTGCTGGAGCAGGACGAGCTCGTGGACGTCGAGAGAGTGTGCCGCGGCGACGGCCTGGCGCACCTTCTTGAGCACCTCTGCCTGCTCCAGGACGTGCGCTCCCGCTCCGTCTCCGGGGGGCGTGTACTGACGGTCCACTTCAATGAGTACCACCAGCTTCTCCTCGTTGGCCTGCTCCACCGAGAAGGCCGCGCAACACCCCAGCCGGAAGCCCTCGTGCTGCGTCTCCACCGTCTGCTCGATGTCTTGTGGATAGTGATTGCGCCCATCCACGATGATGAGGTCCTTCAGGCGCCCGGTGACGAACAGCTCTCCTTCTCGCTGGAACCCCAGGTCCCCCGTGCGCAGGAATCCGCCCTCGGCCTCGTGGCCTCGGACTCGCGCCTGGAAGGTCTCCGCGTTGTGCTCGTCACGGCCCCAGTAGCCCTGGGTGACGTGTGGCCCGGAGACCCAGATCTCTCCCACCTCGCCATCGGCACACGCCTCGGACGTCTCTGGATTGACGATGCGCAACTGGCCCCCCGCCCAACCCCTCCCGCAGCCCACCAGCGTCCGCGTGCCCTCCGCGCCGGGTGCGGCCTCGACGACGCGATTGCGCTCCAGCGCTCCCGCGTCGACGCCGAGGGTGCGGTGAGAGACCATGCGGGCCCCTCCCGTCGCATAGAGCGTTGCCTCGGCGAGCCCATAGCAAGGATAGAGCGCGGCCTTCTGGAAGCCCTGCGGCGCGAAGGACTCGGCGAAGCGCTCCAGCGTGTCCGCTCGCACGGGCTCCGCGCCGTTGAAGGCAATCTTCCACGAACTCAGGTCCAATCCCTCTCGCTGCTCGGGCTTCACCTTCCGGACGCACAGCGCATAGCCGAAGTTGGGCCCTCCGCTCACCACGCCCCGGTACTTGCTGATGGCTCGCAGCCACCGCACCGGGCGCTGCAAGAATGAATAGGGAGACATCAACACCCCGTGCGCGCCCAGGTACATGGGCTGCAACACCGTGCCGATGAGCCCCATGTCGTGGTAGAGCGGCAGCCAGCCCACGGTCGTCGCGCTCGAATCGTTGCCGAAGCCCTGGCGAATCATCTCCTCGTTCGCGAGCAGGTTCCTGTGCAACACCATGACGCCCTTGGGCGTCGACGTGGAGCCGGACGTGTACTGGAGAAAGGCCATGCTGTCGCCTGTGATTCGCGGCGGCCTCCAGAGCGCCTCCTGTCCCTCGGGCAGCGCGTCCACCGCCAGCCACCGCAGCTCCTTCAGCAGCGGGTACGTCTCCGCGAAGGCCTTCACGCTCTCCAGGATGTCGCTCGTGGTGAGCAAGAAGCGCGGCCTTGCGTCCGTGATGATGGAGAGCAGGCGCGCCAGGGTCTGCTCGTTCTGGGGAGGGTAGACGGGCACCGCCGCCACGCCCGCGTCGAGGCAGCCGAAGAACGACCCGATGTACTCCAGCCCCGGCGCGAACAGCAGCAGGGCCCGGTCATCGGCGGCCCCCTGCTCCTGGAGCGCGGCGGCGACGGCTCGGGAGCGCTGGTCCAGCTCCGCGTAGCTCCAGCGCTGCTCTTCGTCCTCGCCGTTCACGAGGAATGTGTACGCGGGCGCATCGGGCTGGACGCTGGCGCGCCACCGCAGCAGCTCGCTCAGCGTGGCGATGGACGGAGGAATGACGGCGCTCAAGGTGTGGCTCCTTCAGAAGAGGGGGAAATGGGCGGCGTCCCGGCGTACGGGCCGGAGGCCACCTCGCGCTCGGCCTCGAGCGCGCGCAGGGGACGGTGGAGGGCGACCAGGCCCGTCAACAGGACGGTCAGCGAGCCCGAGAGGATGAACATCACCGCGATGCCTCGCCCCGCGCCCGTGCCGACGAGTGTCCCCATCAGGGGGACCAGCGCCCCGCCTGGACGGAGCGCGGGCTCGAACACGAGGTCCGCGAGCGGACCGGAGATGGCGTAGGCGAGCGGCAGCATCATCCCGGTGAGGGCCCCGCTCATGGCGAAGACCCGGCCCCGGAGCGGCAAGGGGACGATGCTTTGGAGGATGGACTGGCTGGAGCCGTTGATGATGGGAATGCCGAAGAAGAACGCGAAGGCCACGCCCGCCAGCAAGGGGAGCGACGTCCCGAGCCCGACCATGACGAGGCACAGGCCGCACGCGAGCTGGAAGAGCAGGACGCCGTGAATCTTACGTCGAGGGCCGCCCCAGGCGCTCATCACCACGCTGCCCGCCATCAGCCCCACGCCTCCCGCGGTGGTGAGCATGCCCAGCGCCTTCACGTCCGCGAGCGCCAGCACCAACGGCGTCACCAGCACCTCGACGACGCCGGTGATGAAGTTGCTGCCCGCCAGGAAGCCGAGCAGCGCGAACAGGCCGGGCGTGGCTCGCATATAGGCGCCGCCCTCCCGCACCGAGGTGAGGAGGGAGGGCTGTCCCGCCTCGGACAGGGCGGCGGCGGGGCGCTCCGGGAGGCGCAACACGAAGAGCGGCAGGACGCCGAGGGCGAAGCTCACCGCGTCGATGAGCAGGATGCCCTCCAGGTCGACCACCGCGAGCAGGAAGGCGCTCATCAGAGGCGCCCCCAACTGCGCGCAGGCGAGCCCCAACTGGAGCATGCCGTTGGCGCGGCCCAGGTGTTGGGGCGGCACCATCGTGGAGACCAGCACCGCGAAGGCGGGCTGCTGGAACGCGCCGGCCACGGAGACGATGGCCGTCGTGACGTACGCGTGCCACGGGCGGAGCTGCCCCGTGAAGAGCAGCACGGCCAGCACCAGCGTCGTCAGGCCGGCCGTCAAATCACTCAGCAGCAACACCCGCCGGAGCTTCCACCGGTCCACCAGCGCGCCCGTCACCGGTCCCAGCAGGACACCCGGGAGCGCGGCGCACAGCATGATGAGCGCGAAGCGCGTCACGCCTCCCGTCGTCTGATACATCCAGACGCCCAGGGCGAAGCTGGTCAGCGAGGAGCCCAGCAGGGACACCACCTGCCCCAACCAGAGGGCGAGGGCACGCCCGAGCGAGAAGTCAGGCGCGGGCGCCACCGTGGCCTGCGTCATGAGCCACGCTCCGTGGACGTGTGCTCCAGGTGCCAGCGCACGCGCTCCGCGAGCTCGTCGACGTGTGGCGCGGCCAGCATCGTCATGTGGTCGCCCGGGACGTCCTCGACGAGGACGGGGCGTGCCGCGTGGTGCTTCCAGCCCCAGGTGGCGTCCTCCTTGAAGTCGCCCGGCAGGACACCGTCCTCCTCGTGCCGCTCCCTGGCCCGGAAGAGGGTGATGGGGGCGGGGCGCGCGTCCGCCGGAGGGATGTATGTGATTTCGTAGGCGCGCTTGTAGACCTGGATGAGGCCGCGCACCTGCTGGCTGTCCGCGTCGGGAGGCAAGAGGCCCCCTTGGACGAGCCGACCGGTGACGTGGGCCAATCGCTCCTCTGGGGAGAGCGGCCTGAGCGCCTCGGCGGAGACTCCCAGGTCCACGCCATACAGGCGGCCCGCGACGCTGGCGACGGAGGCCATCCAGTCCGTGTCGTCGAGCGCGGGCGCGTCGGAGGCGGGCTCCTCGTGCCTGGGCACGGGAGTGTTGAGGAGGCCCAGGAAGGCGACCTCCTCGCCGCGCGCCTGGAGCCGCCGCGCCATCTCGAAGGCCACCCAGCTCCCGAAGGAGTGGCCCAGCAGGTGGTAGGGGCCGTGCGGCCGCACCCGCTGGAGCGCCTGGACGTAGCACTCCGCCATCTCCTCGACGGAGGCGTGCGGCGGCTCCACGCCGTCCAGTCCCCGTGCCTGGAGTCCGTAGAGGGGCCGCGCCGTGCCCAGCCGCCGCGTCAGCTCCCGGAAGTAGAGGACGTTGCCGCCCGCGCCCGGCACGCAGAACAGCGGCGGTCCCTCGCCCCCGGCCTGGAGTGTCACCAATGGAGACCACGGGCTGTCGCCGTCTTGCTCAATCGCTCGCGCGAGCTGCTCCAGCGTGGGGCCCTGGAAGAGGACCGCCAGGGACGGAGCCTTGCCGAAGCGCTCGCGAATCCGAGCCACCAGCCGGACGGCGAGCAGGGAGTGTCCGCCCAAATCGAAGAAGCTGTCGCTCGCGCCGATGGGGCCTGTCCCCAGCAGCTCCTCGAAGAGCGCCGCGAGCTTCTGCTCGGTGTCTCCGCGCGGCGCGATGAAGCCCTCCGCCGCCTCGCGCCGGGAGTCTCCGGGCGGAGGCAGCGCCTTCCGGTCCACCTTGCCGTTGGGCGTGAGGGGGAAGGCGTCCAGGAGGACGAAGGCCGAGGGCACCATGTACACGGGCAGGTGCTGGCGCACGTGCTGACGGAGCGCCTCCTCGCCCACCGCGTCCGGTGCCGTCAGCGTGAGGTACGCGACGAGCTGCCCTCGGACGAGCAGCTCCACGGCGCGCACGCTCGCGTGCTCCAGCAGCCTCGCCCTGATTTCATCCAGCTCGATGCGGTGGCCGCGCAGCTTCACCTGCGTGTCGTTGCGCCCGATGAACTCCAACGTGCCGTCCGCCGCGTGGCGCGCCAGGTCCCCCGTCCGGTACAGGCGCGCGCCGGGCTCCGCGCTGAAGGGATGCGGGATGAAGCGCTCGGCCGTGAGGCCCGGCTGCCCCTGGTAGCCTCGCGCCAGCCCCACGCCGCCGACGAACAGCTCCCCTGGCACTCCGATGGGCACGGGCTGCAGCGCCGCGTCCAGCAGGTACATCTCCGCGTTGGGGAAGGGGCGTCCAATCGGGACGGTCTGCTCGCTGGGGCTGGGCGTGACGGACTCGAAGAAGGTGCTGTCGATGGTCGCTTCGCTGAGGCCGTACGAGCTCACCAGCCGCGTGTCCGGGCCGCACAGGCTTCGGAGCTGGGTGTACTCGCGCATGTCCCACGTATCCGAGCCGACGATGAGCAGCCGCATGAAGTCCAGCCGCTCTCCACGCTCCTGGAGGTGGGCCATCAGCAATCGGACCACCGCGGGCACGAACTCTCCGCAGTCCACGCGCTCTCGCACCATCAGCGCGTGCAGCCGCGCGGGCTCCAACAGCCACTCACGCGGGCAGAGCACGAGCGCCGCGCCCGAGCCGAGTGCCCGCGCGAGGTCCCCGCTGAAGACGTCGAAGGAGAAGCTCGCCATCTGCAGGTGGGCGCGCAGCGTGGGCAGCCGATAGTCGTGCTCCCACGCGAAGTAGGCATTCGCGAGAGCGCGATGGTCCACCATCACTCCCTTGGGCCGCCCCGTGGAGCCCGACGTGTAGACCACGTACGCGAGGTGCTCCGGTCCCGAGCCTCCCGTGGGGGCCGTGTCCGGGCGCCCCTCGATGGCGAGGGCGTCCTCGTCCAGGCTCACGATGGTGGGTCGTGGCGTGGGCAGCGTGTCGCGCAGCGTCCTCCGGGTGATGAGCAGCGCGGGCTGGCTGTCGGAGAGCATCAGCGCGGTGCGGTCCGGCGGATACGAAGGGTCCAGCGGGACGTAGGTGCCCCCGGCCTTGAGCACGGCGAGGACGGCCACCACCAGGTCGACGGAGCGCTCCAGGAAGATGCCCACGCGCTGCTCGGGGCCCACGCCCAGGGCGCGCAGATGGTGCGCGAGCTGGTTGGCGCGCCGGTCGAGCTGGGCATACGTGAGACGGCGCTCCGGGTCGACGACGGCGAGGGCGTCTGGCGTCCTGGCGGCGTGGGCCGCGATGAGGTGATGCAGACAGGTGCCGGCCGGGACGTCCAGGCGTGCCTCGTTCCAGCCGTGCAGCACTTGCTGTCGCTCTTCCGGCGGGAGCAGTGGCAGCGTGGCGAGGGGCTCGTCGGGCCTGGCGGCGATGCTGGCCAGCAGCGTCTGGAAGTGCGCCACCATGCGGTCGGCGGTGGTGGCGTCGAAGAGGTCCCGGTTGTACTCCCACGTGCCCTGCAGTCCGTCCGCTTCCTCGGCGAGCCAGAGCGTGAGGTCGAACTGGGCGAACGACTCTCCCGGGACGGAGTAGGACTCCAGCCGGAGTGCCCCCACCGTGGCCTCGGCCTCGGGGGTGTTCTGCAGCACCAGCATGGCCTGGAAGAAGGGCGGGAAGCTGGTGTCGCGCGTGGGGGCCAGCTCCTCCAGCAGCTTCTCGAACGGGACGTCCTGGTGCGCGTACGCCCCCAGCGTCACGTCCACCACTCGCCGCAGCAGCTCGCGGAAGCGCGGGTTGCCGGACATGTCCGTGCGCATGACGAGGGTGTTGAGGAAGAAGCCGATGAGCGGCTCGATGGCGGCGCGGTTGCGGTTGGCGATGTACGTGCCGACGCTGAGCCGGGGCTCGCGCGTGTAGCGGTGGAGCTGGGCCTGGAACGCGGCCAGCAGCACCATGTACAGCGAGGCCTTCTCCTGGCCCGCGAGCGCGCGCAGGCGCCGCGTCACCTCCGGGCTCACGACGAAGGCCCGCTTCCCACCCGCGAACGTGCGCACGCGGGGACGCGGCCTGTCCGTGGGAAGCTTCAACGGAGCGTCGCCGTCCGTGAGCTGTCGGCGCCAGTAGCCGAGCTGGGCATCCAGCACGTCCCCCTGGAGCCAGCGCCGCTGCCACACCGCGAAGTCGGCGTACTGGATGGGCAGCTCCGTCAACGGAGAGGGCTGTCCGCGCGAGAAGGCGTCGTAGAGGGCCGCCAGCTCACGCACGAGCACGCCGGTGGACCACCCGTCGGAGATGATGTGGTGCATCACCAGCAACAGGACGTGGTCCTCCGGGCCCAGGCGCACCAGCGTGGTCGCCAGCAGCGGCCCCCTCGCCAGGTCGAAGGACCGGCCCGCCTCCCGCAGCGCCAGCTCCCGGCAGCGCGCTTCACGCTCGTCGGCGGGCAGGGACGTCAGGTCCACCACGGGGACTTCGAGCGCCAGACGCGGGACGACGTGCTGCGTGGGTTCACCGTCCTCGGACGCGAAGGTGGTCCGCAGCACCTCGTGTCGGTGGACGACCTCGGCGAGGCCGCGCGTCAGCGCCTCCACCTGGAGCGGGCCGCGCAGGCGCACGAACTCGGGGATGTTGTAGGCCGGCGTCCCGGGCTCGAACTGGTCCAGGAACCAGAGCCGACGCTGGGGATAGGAGAGCGGCAGCGGCCCGGTGCGTGGAGCGCGGAGGATGGGGGGCGGGCCCTGCGTCGGCGTGGGCGCCGCGGTCTTCTGTTGCTCGCGCAGCTTCTTCAGCACGAGCTCGCGCTTCTCCGGGGACAAGCTGGCCAGCCGCTTCTGGAGCGCGTCACTCATCGTTGGCGCCTCCCATCAGCAACGCCACTTCCTCGTCCGACAGCCCGTCCACCTCGTCCAACGCGCTCGCGAGCGCCGCTGCGTCCGCGGCCTCCAGTCGCGCGAGGACGATGCGCTCGGCCAGCGCGGCGACGGTGGTGTGCTCGAAGAGGGCGCGCAGGGGCACCTCCACCTGGAAGGCCGCGTTCATCCGGGAGAGGATTCGCGTGGCCAGCAGGGAGTGGCCGCCGACGGCGAAGAAGTCGTCCAGCACTCCGAGCGACTCCAACCCCAGCACCTCGCGCCAGATGGCGAGCAGCGCCGCCTCTGTCTCCGTTCGCGGCGCGACCAGTGGGTCATCCACCGCGCGCAGGCCCGCATCCGGCGCGGGCAGGGCCCGGCGGTCCACCTTGCCGTTGGGCGTCAGCGGGAGCGCGTCGAGCCTCAGGAAGAGGGCGGGGACCATGTAGTCGGGCAGCCTCGCCCTCAGGAAGTCCCGCAGCGCCGAGAGGTCCGGTGCACCCGCGCCCACGAAGTAGGCGACGAGCCGAGCGGGCGCTCCGGGGTCTTGTCGCAGCAGGACCACGGCGGCCTCGACGGAGGGGGCCTTGCCGAGCACCGACTCGATTTCGGCCAGCTCCACGCGGAAGCCGCGCAGCTTCACCTGGGTGTCCGCTCGCCCCAGGAACTCCAGGTTCCCGTCGGGCAACCAGCGCGCGCGGTCTCCCGAGCGATACAGCCGCGCGCCCGGAGCGCCGAAGGGGTCGGGAACGAAGCGCTCCGCGGTCAGCTCCGGACGGAGGCGGTAGCCGCGCGCCACGCCCTCGCCGGCGATGTAGAGCTCGCCCACGACGCCCACGGGCACGGGCTGGTGGCGTGCGTCCAACACGTGGATGCGCACGTTGGCGAAGGGGCGGCCGATGGGGACGAGCCGCGCGTCCGCCGCCTCCAGGCCGTCGCTCTCGAACCAGGTGCTGTCGATGGTGGCTTCGCTGATGCCGTAGGAGTTGATGAGCCGCGTGTCGTCGCCGATGACGCCTCGCAGGCGGTGGTACTCGTCGACGTACCAGGCATCGGAGCCGGCGATGAACACCCGCATGGAGTCCAGTCGCTGCCCGCTCTCCTCCAGATACTGGAGCAGACCGCGCGCCACGGCGGGGACGAACTCGGCGCAGTGGATGTCCTCGTCACGCAGCAGCGCATACAGCCGCGCGGGCTCCAGCAGCCACTCCCTGGGGCAGATGACCAGCCGGCCTCCCGAGAGGAGCGCCCGGACCAGGTCTCCCGCGAACACGTCGAAGGAGAAGCTCGCCAGCTGCAGGTGGTTGCGGCAGCCGTCCTCCCGCAGTCCGTAGTCCCGCTCCCAGCCGAGGTAGGCATTGGCCCAGCTCCGGTGCGAGACCATCACGCCCTTGGGGGTCCCCGTCGAGCCGGAGGTGAAGACGACATACGCCAGGGTGTCGGGGCCCGCGAGCGGGGCAGGGGGCTCGATGGGGAGCGCGGCGCGAGCGTGCGCCTCGTCGTCCATCAGGTAGCGCGCCACGCCGGGTGCGCTCAGGGAAGCCTCCAACGCGCGCTGCGTGACGAGCAGCGAGAGGTGGGCCTCGGAGACCATCAGCGCCACGCGCTCCGTGGGGTATGCGGGGTCGAGCGGGACATACGCACCGCCCGCCTTGAGGATGCCCAAGAGCGCGACGTACAGCTCCGGCGCGCGCTCCAGGTAGACACCGACGAGGACCTCGGGGCCTACGCCGCGGGCTCGCAGGTGGTGGGCAAGGCGGTTCGCCTGCTCCTCCAGTTGCCCGTACGTGAGCGCCGCGCCTCCAGGGGCGAGGACCGCGATGGCGTCGGGCGTCTGGCGGGCCTGGGCGCTGAAGCGCTCGTGCACGCAGGCGTCCAGGCCGAAGGGGACGTGGGTGTCGTTCCACTCGACGAGCAGCCGGTGCCGCGCCGCCTCCGAGAGGATGGGCACCTCGCCCAGGTTCCGTGCCTCGACGGCGCAGAGGCCCACCAGCGCGGTGGCGAGCTGCTCCAGGAGCTGCTCCACGGCCTGCTCCTCCAGGCGCGGGGACTCGAAGTCGATGTGGAGCAGCAGCTCCTTGTCGGCGTGGGCCGTCAGGGTGAGCGGGTAGTGGGTGCGCTCCTGAGCGGTGACGTCGCGCACGTCCAGCGCGCTCGTGCCCTGCATCACCGACTGCTCCACCGGGTAGTTCTCGAAGACGAGGAGGGTCTCGAAGAGAGGCGTGCCACGAGGCACCTGACTCCAGCCCTGGACTCGCACGAGCGGCGCGGACTCGTGGGACGAGCGCTCCACCTGCGCGGCCTGGAGCTCCTTCAGCCAGTCCACCACCTTCATCCCAGAGGGCAGCCTCACCCGCGCGGGGACGGTGTTGATGAACAGGCCCACCATCTGCTCGACACCCGCCAGCTCCGGCGGACGCCCCGCCACGGTGACGCCGAAGAGCACGTCCTCCGCGCCGGCATGGCGCCCCAACACCAGCGCCCACGCGGCCTGGACCAGCGTGCCGAGCGTGACCTGGTGCCGCCGCGAGAAGGCGCGAAGCCGCTCTGTCGCGTCCGCGGGGACGAGGACCTTGCGCGCCCCCATCACCGGCGTCGCGCTCCGGGCCCGACCTCCCTGCTCGCAGGGGACTGGCGTCGGCTCCGTGAAGGCGGCCAGCTCCCTCCGCCACCACGCCTCCGACCTCGCCGCGCCCCGCTCGCGCAGCCAGCCGATGTAGTCGCGGAACAGAGGGGGCGCCTCCATCGGCGCCAGCTCGCGGCCCTGGCGGGCGTCGTACCGAGACAGCATCTCGTTCAGCACGCGGCCCACGCTCCAGCCGTCCAACAGCAGGTGGTGGAAGCTCCACACCACGCGCCACGTCTTCTCACGCAGGCGCAACACCGCCACCCGCATCAGGGGAGGCCGCGCGAGGTCGAAGCCCCGCGCCTCGTCCTCCTTCATCCACGTGGCCTGCCGGGCTTGCTGCTGCTCGTCGGACAGGGCTCGCCAGTCCGCTTCCTCCCAGGGCAGCGCGGCTTCGCGGTGGACCACCTGGTGCGGCTCCTCCATGTCCTCCCACGCGAAGCTGGTGCGCAGGATGGGGTGGCGCTCCATCGTCTCCTGCCAGGCGCGCCGCAGGGCCGCCACGTCCAGGTCCGTGTCGAGGGTCCACGCGGCCCGTTCGAAGTACATCCCCGCGCGAGGCTCCAGTCGCGCGTGGAAGAGCATTCCCTGCTGCATGGGCGACAGCGGGTAGAGGTCCTCCAACGCGGGGTGCTCGCGCAGCAGTCCATCCAGGGTGGCCTGCGTCACATCCGCCAGTGGGAAGTCCGAGGGCGACAGACGCTTCGCGTCCGCCGTGTCCCGCTTCGCCACCAGCTCGCGCAGCGCCTGGACGAAGCCCTGGGCCAACGTCTCCACGGTGGCGCGCTGGTGCAGCGCCTCGCTGTAGGTGAAGGACACCTCCAGCTTGCCTTCCAGCACGTGCGCGTTCACCTCCAGCACTTGCCGGCGGCGCCCGAGCGCACTCTGCTGCGCGCCCATGGACTCATCGGCGGGGACGAGCGGGGAGTCGGACGGCAACGCGGAGTCGAGCTGTCCCAGGTAGTTGAAGGCGACCTGGGGCTCGGGCACGGCCGCGAGCTTCGCGCGCACGTCGTCACGCCCGAGGTATCGCAGCAGCCCGTGGCCCATTCCCTTGCGAGGCACTCGCCGCAGCGCATCCCGCACGGCGCGGAGCCCATCGCCCGGCGTGCCGTCCGGCGGCAGCTCCACCGTCACCGGGTAGATGCTGGTGAACCAGCCCACGGTGCGACCGAGGTCCACGTCCTCGAAGAGTTCTTCGCGGCCATGGCCTTCCCACTGCACGCGGTGCAGGCGCTGCCCCGTCCATCCGGCGAGCGAACGCACCAGGCCGGTGAGCAGCACCTCGTCGACGCGGGCGCGCCACGCCTTCGGCAACTCCTGGAGCAGCGCGCGCGTCTCCTCCGCGTCCAGCGCGGCGTGCACCGTTCGCGCGGATGCGAGCGTGTTGTCTCCACCGGGGAGGTCCACGGGCAGCGGTGCCACGTCCGCGCCCCGGCGCAGCCAGAACGCCGCCTCTTCCTCCAGCTCGGGTCCCCGCGCGTGGGCCTCCAGCCGGCGTGCCCACTCCTGGAACGACGTCGTCTTCGGAGGCAGGGCCACGGGCTCGCCCTGGAGGAGTTGCTGGAACGCGGTCCCCAGGTCCTGGAGCAGCACGCGCCATGACACGGCATCCACCACCAGGTGGTGGATCGCCAGCAGCAGCCGGGTGCCACGGGGGCCCAGGTCGAAGAGGACGGCGCTCACCAGGGGTGCCTTCGCCAGGTCGAAGCCTGACTGCGCCTTCTGGGCCTCCTGCTCCAGCGCTGTCCGCTGGGTCTCCGCGTCCAGGGCGGACAGGTCCACCTCTCGCGGCTCCACTCCGTGGTCCAGGCCGGTGTTCTCCTGGCGCCAACCGTCCGGGGTCTCCTCGAAGCGCAGTCGCAGCGCGTCGTGATGCGCCACCAGCGCGCTCAGCGCATCGCGCAGCAGCTCTCGCTTGGGACGCTCGCGCAGGCCCAACAGGAGGGACTGGTTGTAGTGGTGCGGATGGGGGAGTCGCGACTCGAAGAACCAGCGCTGGATGGGCGTGAGGGGCACGGGGCCCGTCACCACACCCTGCTCGCCGCGAGAGGCTCCGGCGACGCCTACGTGAGGTGCCAGCGCGGCGATGGTCTGGTGCTGGAAGAACTGCCGGGGGGTGATGCGCAACCCGGCATCCTGCGCCCGCGCGATGACCTGGATGCTGACGATGGAGTCGCCGCCCAGCTCGAAGAAGTTGTCGTGGGTGCTCACGCGCTCGTGCGACAGCACGGCGGCCCAGATGGCCGCCAGCGTCTGCTCCACGGGCGTGCGCGGCGCGACGTAGGCGTCCTTGGTCTTGCGCTGCCGAGGGGCCTCGGACACCAACGCCCGGCGGTCCACCTTGCCGCTGGACGTCAGCGGCAAGGCCTTCAGCGCGATGAAGGCCGAGGGCACCATGTAGTCCGGGAGCCGCGATTCCAGCGCGCGTCGGAGCGCCGCCGGGTCCAGGTTTTCGTCTTCGTCGTCGGTGACCAGCCACGCCACGAGCTGGCCGCGCCCGGACGCATCCTCGAGCAGGGCGACCGCGGCCTCGCGCACTTCGGGCAAGTCCGTCAGCGCGGCTTCGACTTCTCCCAGTTCGATTCGGAAGCCCCGCAGCTTCACCTGGAAGTCGGTGCGCCCGAGGAACTCGAGGTGGCCGTCCGCCTGCCAGCGCACGCGGTCTCCGGTGCGGTACAGCCGCGCGCCCGGCGTGCCGCTGAACGCATCCGGCAGGAAGCGCTCGGCCGTCAGCTCCGGTCGGCCCAGGTAGCCGCGCGCCACGCCCACGCCGCCGATGTACAGCTCGCCCGGTACCCTCGTGGGCACGGGTCGTCCGCTCGCGTCGAGTACGTACAGCCGCACGTTGGGCCAGGCCTTGCCGATGTCTGGCCGCTCCGCGTCCACCTGCTCCCGCGCGGAGGCGCACACCGTGACCTCCGTGGGGCCATAGGCGTTGACGAAGTGACGGCCCTCCACCCACCGACGCGCCAGCTCCGGCGTGCAGGCCTCGCCCGCGGAGATGACGGACGCCAGCGTGGGCAGCCCCGCCGGGTCCAACTGCGCGAGCACCGAAGGCGTCAGCGTGGCGACGGTGATGGCCTGGGACACCAGCAGTCCCTGGAGCGGCGCGCCGGGCATGAGCGAGTCACGAGGCGCGAGACACAGGCGCGCGCCCGCCAGCAGCGTGGAGAACACCTCGCACACCGAGGCGTCGAAGCCGATGGCCGCGAACTGGAGCACCCGGCTGTCCGGCTGGATGCGGTGCGCGCGGATGGCGGACAGGGCCGTATTGCACAGGCCCTGGTGCGCCAGCAGCGTGCCCTTGGGACGGCCCGTGGAGCCGGAGGTGTAGATGACGTAGGCGAGGTGCTCGGGCGACAGCGCCACCGGGGGCGACTCCACTGGCTGCCGGGCGATGGCCGCCGCGTCCGAGTCCAGGCACACCATCAGCTCGGACTGGATGGGAAGCTCGTCCGCCAGGTGTTCCTGGGTGACGATGACCGGAACGCCCGCGTCGCGCATCATCATCCCAATCCGCGCCATGGGAGCGGTGGGGTCCAGCGGCAGCCACGCGCCGCCGGCTTTGAGGATGCCGAGCATGCCGACCACCAACTCGGGCGAGCGCTCCAGGCACAGGCCCACGCGCACCTCGGGCCCCACGCCCAGCGCGCGCAGGTGCCATGCGAGCTGGTTGGCGCGGGCGTCCAGCTCCCGATAGCGGAGCTCTTGTCCCTCGAAGCTGACGGCGATGGCGTCCGGCGTGCGTGCCACCTGAGCCTCGAAGAGGCGGTGGGCGATGCAGACGTCGGGCAGCGGGGTCGCCGTGTCGTTCCACTCCACCAACAGGCGTTGACGCTCTGGCTCGGACAGCAGCGAAAGGCGCGAGACGCGCTCCTCTGGCCTCGCCACCGCCCCCACCAGCACCTCGCGCAGGTGCTCGCGCATCCGCGAGATGGTGTCCTGCTCATACAGGTCGCTGCTGTATTCGCACAGACACTCCAGCCCGCGCGTTGTCTCAGTGACGACCCAGGTCATGTCGAAGCGGGCGGTGCTCGTGGTGCTGACCTCCTCCTTCAGCACGAGGCCGGGCAGCTCCAGATCCGTGTCCGGCACGTTCTGGAGGATGAGCTTCACCTGGAAGAGAGGCGAGTGGCTCACGCTGCGCTCGGGGTTGACCGCCTTGACCAGCTCCTCGAAGGGGAGGTCCTGGTGGGCGTAGGCGTCGAGCGCCGAGCGCCGCGTCTGTCGGAGCAGCGAACGGAAGGTCGGGTCGCCCGCGAGGTCCCCGCGCATGACGAGCTGATTGATGAAGAATCCAATCAGCCCCTCGGTGCCCAGGTGGTTGCGGTTGGCGATGTCCGTGCCGACCACGACGTCCGTCGCGCCCGTGTAGCGGTGCAGCAGGGCCTGGAAGGCGGCCATGACCGCCATGAAGGGCGTGACACCCTCGCGGCGGCAGAGAACACGCAGTGACTCGGCCTCGTCGGGAGCGAGGAGCGGACCCTGGTGGGTGCTGCCTCGGAAGCCCTGCACGGGCGGGCGAGGGTGGTCCGTGGGCAGCTCCAGGAAGGGCGGGGCTCCCGCGAGCCGCTCCTTCCAGTAGTCCAACTGCCGCTCCAGCGCGGGGCCGGACAGCCACTCCCGCTGCCAGCGCGCGTAGTCCGCGTACTGCACCGGCAGCGCGGGAAGCGGCGAGGGACGTTGCGCGCTGGAGGACGAATAGAGCGTCGCCACCTCGCGCACCAGCACGGAGAGCGACCAGCCGTCCGCGATGATGTGGTGCAGCGTCAGCAACAGCAGGTGCTCGTGCTCACCCAGCCGCAGCAGGGCGCAGCGGAAGCCAGGGCCGTGCTCCAGATCGAAGGGACGCCGGGCCTCCTCGTCCACCAGGTGCCGGGCCTGGGCCTCGCGGTGCTCGGGAGCCAGCCCCGTCAGGTCGATGACGTCCAGGGGTTGGGGCTCGGCGGGGCGGACGAACTGCGCCGGCGTCTGTCCGTTCATCAGGAACGTCGTGCGCAGGCTCTCGTGGCGCTCCCGCAGCGCGTCCAGGCAGCGTCGCGCCACCTCCACGTCGAGCGCGCCGGACAACCGGAGCACGGCCGGCATGTTGTAGACGGGGCTTCGGGGCTCCATGCGGTAGAGGAACCACAGCCGCTGCTGCGCGAAGGACAAGGCCACGGGGCCTTCGTGCGGGAGGGTCTGGAGCGGGGGCGGAGGCGGCTCGCCCGCGGCCCGCGCGCGCAGCGCCTGGATGCGCTCGGCCAGGCCCGCCACGGTGGGGGCCTCGAAGAGGGTGGCGATGGGCAGCTCCACCCCGAAGGCCTCGCGCACGCGAGAGACGACCTGCGTGGCGAGCAGCGAGTGGCCGCCCAGATCGAAGAAGGCGTCGTGGAGTCCGAACCGCTCCGTGCGCAGCACCGAGGCCCAGATGCTGGCGACCAGCTCCTCGGTGCCATTCCTCGGAGCCCGGATGTCGCCGCTCGCGCCCGACGGCGGCGCGGCCAGTGCTCCACGGTCCACCTTGCCGTTCGGCGTGAGCGGCAGGGACTCCAACGTCGTGATGCTGGCGGGCACCATGTAGCCGGGGAGCCGCCGTTGGAGGAAGGCCCGCAGGTCGCCTGGCTCCGTCGCCTTCCCGGGGTGGGGGACCACGTACGCGGCGAGGCGCTGGTCTCCGGGCTCGTCCTCGCGCACCAGCACCACCGCGTCACCCACGGCCGGGTGCTGGCGCAGCGTGGCTTCGATTTCTCCCAGCTCGATGCGGTGGCCGCGCAGCTTCACCTGTCCGTCGCGGCGGCCGAGGAACTCCAGGGCGCCATCCGGCAAATAGCGCGCGAGGTCTCCCGGGCGATACATCCGCGCGCCCGCGCGCCCGCTGAACGGGTCGGGCACGAAGCGCTCGGCGGTGAGGCCCGCGCGTCCCAGGTAGCCGCGCGCCACGCCCACGCCGCCGATGTACAGCTCGCCCGTGACGCCGACGGGCACGGGTTGGAGTCGCGCGTCCAGGACGTACAGCTCCGTGTTCGCGATGGGGCGGCCAATCGGGACGATGCCGTCCACCAGACCCGTCTTGCTCACGTCGTGGATGGAGCAGCCGACCACGGTCTCCGTGGGGCCGTACTCGTTGACCAACCGGACCCGAGGGGCCTGTCGCCGCCACAGCTCCACTGTCGCCGCGGGCAGCGCTTCACCGCCGACGACGAAGGTGCCCTGGAGCTCGGCCAGGGCTGACTCCGGCAGGAGATTGGACAGCACCTGGAGGTGGGCCGGCGTGAGCTTGACGAGCCCGTGCCGATGCGAGCGCAGCGATGACGCCAACGCCTCCAGCTCCTGCCCTGAGGGCAGCAGGTGGACCGTCCCCCCCGCGCACAGGGGCGTGAGGAGGCTGGTGAGGGTGGCGTCGAAGGCGATGGACGTGTGGACGGGAGCGCTCTGTCCCTCCGTCACCTGGTACTCCCGCCGTGCCCAGTCGAGGTAGTGGACCAGTCCTCGCTGCGTCACCAGCGTCCCCTTGGGCAGGCCCGTGGAGCCGGAGGTGTAGATGACATACGCCAGCGATTCACCGCCGTCGGTCGGCGGCGGCGCGTGCGTGGGTGCCCCCGAGAGCGCGTCCGAGGGCCCGTCCAGGACGACGGTGCGGGCGCCCACGTCGACGAGCCCTGGCGCGAAGGCGCTCGTGGTGAGCAGCACGCCCGCGCGAGAGTCCGACAACATGAAGGCCAGCCGCTCCGACGGATAGGCCGGGTCCAACGGCAGCCAGGCCGCGCCCGCCTTGGTGGCGCCCAGGAGGCCGATGAGCAGCTCCAGCGAGCGGTCCATGTGGAGCGCCACCAGGTGCTCGGCTCCCACGCCCAGCGAGCGCAGGTGCCACGCGAGCTGGTTGGCCCGAGCGTCCAGCGCCGCATAGGTGAGCGACCGCGCGCCGTCCACCGCGGCCACCGCGTCCGGAGAAGCAAGGGCGCGCGCCTCGAAGAGTGATCGGAACGTCGCCTCGGAGGGGAAGGGCGTGGCGGTGGCGTTCCAGTCCACGAGCAATCGCCGCTGCTCCTCGGGGGGCAGCGCGCTGGTGATGTGGTGAGGCTGGTCCGCGTGGAAGGCCAGCGCGCTCAGCACGTGCTGGAAGGCGGCGCCGACCTGCTCCACCTGCGCGTGCGCCAGCTCGACGGCGTTGTAGTCCAGCTCGAGCGTCAGTTCCTGCGTGTGGGGCTCGGTCTGGAAGTGGACCGCGAGGGTGGCGTTCGTCCCCTCGGAGCGGATCATTCCCAGCGCTTCCACCTGGGAGAGCGTGCCCGCCAGCTCGTGCAGGACGTGGAAGTGCATGTAGTTGAACATGACTTCGTAGAGAGGCTCGCGGCCCCACTGCCGCTGGATGTCCGCCATGGGGTAGCGGCGGAAGGGATACAGCGCGCGCTCGGCGTCGAACGCGCTTCGGACCAGCGACGTCCAGCTTCCGGGGGCCAGCCGCATCCGGAACGGAACGGTGTTGAGGAAGATGGCGCGCAGCCTGGAGCCGTCGCCCTCCTCGGGGCGGGTGTTGACGCCCATGCCGCTGATGACGTCGTCCTGGCCGCTCAGCAGGCCCATCACCTTGAGGTGGGCGGCGACGAGCACGCTCTTGAGCGGCAGGCCCTCGGCGCGGGTGAGCGCGAGCAGTCCGTCGTGAAGCTCTCGCGAGAGGGGCACCTTGACGGTGGCGATGGTCGGCGTGCCGGAGGCGAGCGGGCGTCGCCAGCGCGGCAGCCGCATCACCGCGCCGTCCGTCAGCAAGTCTCGCCAGAAGCGCTGATGGGGCTCCGACGCGAGCACCTGTCGCTCCATGGCCACGAAGTCCCGGTAGGTCAGCGTGGCGGGCAGCTCGGGGGGCGGCTGCCGTGCGTTCACCAGGGCGTGGTGGTGGTTGAAGATCTCCACCAGCGTGGAGTGGAGGCTCCATCCGTCGATGATGGCGTGGCACTCCGTGAGCGTGAACTGGAAGGACTGGTCGCCGCGCAGGTGGATGAAGAAGCGCAGCAGTGGCGGCACCGCCAGGTCGAAGTGGTTGCGCTTCTCGTCCTCCAGGAGCTGTCGGATGGCGGCCTCCTGCTCCGCTTCGGACAGGTGCCGCACGTCCACGACTTCCAGCGCGAGCTTCGCCTCACGGTGGACCAGCTGCAGCGGCTCGCTGTACGTCGTCATGTCGAACGACGTGCGCAGCACGGGGTGGCGCGCGACGATGACGCGAATCGCCTCCTCGAACAGCGCCGTGTCCACGGGCGTCTGCAGCCGCAGATGGAAGCTGTCCGTGTTGTGGTAGATGTTCGAGTCCGGCGCGAGCTGCATGTGGTACAGCATCCCGGCCTGGATGCGGGCGAGCGGATACGCGTCCTCGATGCCCGGCGGAAGCTTCGAGAGGTCCTCCTCGGAGATGAGGCTGAAGGGCTCGGTGCGAGGGAACACCTCGCGCGCGGGCTGCTCTTTCGTCGCTCCGGCCGCCTCGAGTAGCGCGGCCACTGTCTGGTGCTGGAAGACCTGCTGGAGGGTGAAGTCCAGGCCCTGGCGCCGAGCGAGCGTCAGCACGCGGATGCTGAGGATGGAGTCGCCCCCCAGCGCGAAGAAGTTGTCGTGGATGCCCACGCGCTGCACACCGAGCACCTCCGCCCAGATGGCGCACAGGGCGGTCTCCGAGGCGTCGCGAGGCGCGACGTACCGTGCCGGCTCCGCGCGCTCCTTCGAGGGCGCGGGAAGGGCCTTGCGGTCCACCTTGCCGTGGGCCGTGAGGGGGAAGCGCTCCATCAGGACGAAGGCGCCGGGCACCATGTAGTCGGGCAGGCGGGCCAGCAGGAACTGGCGCAGCTCGTCGACGCCCGGCGGTGGCTGGTCGCCGGTGGCGAGGTAGGCCACCAGCGAGCGGGTGCCCGGGGGCTCCTCGCGCACCAGGACGAGCGCCTCGCGCACGGCGGGGTGCAGGCTGAGGACGACCTGGATTTCGCCCAGCTCGATGCGGAAGCCGCGAATCTTCACCTGGTCGTCGATGCGGCCCAGGTATTCGAGCTGGCCGTCCGGCGTGAAGCGCGCCAGGTCTCCGGTCCGGTAGAGCCGCGCCCCCGGCACGTGGCTGAAGGGGTGGGGCACGAAGCGCTGGGCGGTGAGGCCGGGCTGGCCCAGGTAGCCGCGCGCGAGCCCCGCGCCGCCGACGTGGATTTCACCGGTGACGCCGATGGGCACCGGCTCCATCCGCGAGTCCAGCACGTAGAGCTGGAGGTCGGGGATGGCGAGTCCGATGGGGCTCTGCTGGGTGTGCGCGGCCTCCGCCGCCGTCATCGGCCGGTAGGTGACGTGGACGGTCGTCTCGGTGATGCCGTACATGTTGACGAGCTGTGGCCGCGCGTCCCCATGTCGCTGGAACCAGGGCATGAGGCTCGCGGGCTCCAGCGCCTCGCCGCCGAAGATGACGTAGCGCAGCGCCAGCGGCAGCGCCTTCGACTCCATGCGCTCTTCGGCCTGGCTGAGCTGGCGGAAGGCCGCGGGCGTCTGGTTCAGCACCGTGACGCGCTCATCGTGCAGCAACTGGAGGAAGGCGTCGGGCGAGCGCGAGGTGAGGTAGGGAACCACCACCAGCCGGCCGCCGTACAGCAGCGCGCCCCACAACTCCCAGACGGAGAAGTCGAACGCATAGGAGTGGAACAGCGTCCAGACGTCGTGCTCGTCGAAGTGGAACCAGTCCTTCGTCGCCTCGAAGAGGCGCAGCACGTTCCCGTGAGGCAGAAGCGAGCCCTTGGGTCGCCCCGTGGAGCCGGAGGTGTAGATGACGTACGCGAGGCCATCCTCCGAGACGTCAACCCCGGGCGAGGTGGTGGGCTGGCTCGCGAGGTGCTCGGCGGCGTCCTCCAGGACGAGCAGCGACACGCCGTCGGTCGGCAGCCGCTCCGCGAGGTGACGCTGGGTGACGGCCACGCGCATCTGGCTGTCCGTCACCATGTACGCCAGACGGTCCGCGGGGTACGTGGGGTCGAGCGGTACGTATGCGGCGCCCGCCTTGAGAATCCCGAGGATGCCGACCACGGTGGCGGAGGTGCGCTCCACGCACAGGCCCACCAACGACTCGCGCGTGACGCCGCGCTCCCGCAGGGCGTGGGCGAGCTGGTTGGAGCGGCGGTCCAGCTCCGCGTAGGTGATGCGCTCGCCTTCGTTGACCACCGCGATGGCGTCGGGCCGGCGTCGCGCCTGTTCCTCGAAGCGCTGGTGGAGGCTCCCCTCGCGGGGGAAGGACTTCAGGGCCGGCCACGTCTCCAGGAACTGGTGACGCTCGGGCGCCGTCAGCAGCGGCCATTCATCCAGCCGGAGGTCCGGGTTGCCCGTGACGCCCGTGAGCAGCGACAGGAGGTGGCCGCGCAGGCGCTCCATCGTCGCGCGGTCGAACAGGTCGCTGTTGTACTCGAGGACGCCGCGCAGCCCATCGGCGCCTTCCTGCAGGTCCAGGGTGACGTCGAACTTGGACGTGCCCGTCTCCAGTTCGATGGTCTTCAGGACGAGCCCTGGGAGCGTCAGCTCTCGCGGGGGCGCCACCTGGAGGTTGAGCGCCGACTGGAACAGCGGCGTGTACGCGAGGTTGCGCTCGGGCTGGACCTGTTCCATCAGCCGTTCGAAGGGCAGGTCCTGGTGGGCGTGCGCCTCCAGCAGCACCTCGCGCACGCGGACCAACAGCTCACGGAAGGTGGGGTTGCCGGACAGGTCCGTGCGCAGCACCAGCGTGTTGACGAAGAAGCCGATCAGCCCCTCCGTCTGGACCTGGGAGCGGTTGTTCTGCGGAGCGCCCACGACGATGTCCGTCTGGTGCGTGTAGCGCGACAGCAGGCCCTGCCAGGCGGCCAGCAGCGTCATGAAGAGGGTGGCGCCCTCTTTCTGTCCCTGGGCCCGCAACGCCGCGACGAGGGGCGGGGGAAGATGGAGGGGCAGCGCCGCGCCTCGCTGTGTCTGGAGCGCGGGCCGGGGCCGGTCGGTGGGGAGCTGGAGCACGCTCGCGCCCGCGAGCCGCTGCTTCCAGTACGCGAGGTGGGCATCCAGCGTCCCGGGCGTCGCCAGCCAGTCGCGCTGCCACTGGGTGTAGTCCGCGTACTGGAGGGGGAGCGGCTCCAGGGCCGGCTCGTGGCCCGCGCTGAACGCCGCGTAGAGGCTCGACATCTCGTGGATGAGGATGCCGAGCGAGCCGCCATCCGAGATGATGTGGTGCAGCGTCATCACCAGGAGGTGCTCGGTGGGGGCCAGCCGGAAGAGGCGAAGCCTCAACAGCGGGCCGCGCATCAGGTCGAACGGCCGCCGGCACTCCTCGGTGGCGAGTCGCCGCGCCCGCTCCTCGCGCTCCGCCTCCGGACCGTCACACAGGTCCACGAGGACGATGGGCGCGCGGCCCTCCGGCGCGATGACCTGGACGGGGGTGCCCTCTTCCTGCGCGAACGTGGTGCGCAGCGATTCGTGCCGCTCCACCAGCGCATCGAAGGCGCGCTGAAGCGCCTCGATGTCGAGCTTCCCGCTGAGCCTCACCGCTCCGGCGATGTTGTAGCTGGGGTTCTCCGGCTGGAGGAGGTGGAGGAACCACAGTCGCTGTTGGGCGAACGAGACGGGGAAGACGAAGGATTCGGCTGTCATGGCCACTGGGTGCGAAGAGGTGGAGGCGGCCCCGGGAG
Source organism: Myxococcus eversor (assembly GCF_010894455.1). Taxonomy (GTDB): domain Bacteria; phylum Myxococcota; class Myxococcia; order Myxococcales; family Myxococcaceae; genus Myxococcus; species Myxococcus eversor. Next base: position 142,829 of record NZ_JAAIXY010000011.1, read on the forward strand.
GGGCGGCGCTAATCGTGTTGGGAGGGGTCCGGCAGGTTGAGCTCGGCGCGCGAGTCCGCCTGGACTCGACGCGCCTGTCGGGGACGGGCGACCAGCGGTGGCGGCGCGGGACGCGACTCGCTGGGGCGAAGCGTCTCCAGGTGCTTCGCCATGGCGCCCAGGGTGGGGTGCTCGAAGAGGACGCGCAGGGCCACGTTCACGCGCCAGGCCTCCTGGATGCGCGCGAGCGCCTGCACGGCCTTCATCGAGTGGCCGCCCAGGGCGAAGAAGTGGTCATCCACGCCGACGCGCTCCACCCCCAGCACCTCGCGCCAGATGGTCGCGAGGCGTTCTTCGTCGGGGGTGCGCGGCGCCACGTACGTGGCCGAGGCGCGCGAGTCCATCGCGGGCGCAGGCAGCGCCTTGCGGTCCAGCTTGTTGTTCGCCGTGCGAGGGAACGACGCCAGCACCACGAAGTGCGCGGGCAGCATGTAGGCGGGGAGATGGGCGCGCAGGTGCTCGCGCAGCGCCGCTTCGTCGAGTGCGGTGCCGGGGACGGGCTGGACGTAGGCGACCAGCGCCGGGTCGCCGGCCGGTCCCCACGGGCGCACGGCAGACTCCGCCACACCGGGGTAGCGGGCCAACTGCGCCTCGATGTCACCCAGCTCGACGCGATGGCCGCGCAGCTTCACCTGTCCGTCGCCGCGCCCCAGGAACTCCAGCGAGCCGTCGGCCCGCCGCCGCGCCAGGTCTCCAGTGCGGTAGAGGCGTGCGCCTGGATGCCCCGAGTGCGGGTCCGGCACGAAGCTCGCGGCGGTGAGGTCCGGGCGATTCAGATAGCCACGGGCCACGCCCAGTCCACCCAGGTACAGCGAACCCACCACGCCGGGAGGCACGGGGTGCAGCCACGCATCCAGCACGTGCGCCTGGGTGTTGGCGATGGGGCGGCCGAGTGTAATCGGGCCGCCGGTCTCCAGCCGCGACACGGTGGACCACACGGTGGTCTCCGTGGGGCCGTACATGTTCCACAGCTCCGCGCAGCGCGCGCGCAGGGGGGCGAGCAGCTCGGAGGGCAGGGCCTCGCCGCCGCACAAGAGCTTCAGGGTGGGGAGGCCGGACCAGCCCAGCGACAACAGCATCCGCCAGGTGGAGGGCGTGGCCTGCATCATCGTGGCGCCGCTCGCCGTCAGCAGCGGCATCAACCGCGTGCCATCCACCGCCTCCTCCTGGCTGGCGATGACCACGCACCCGCCCACGCTCAGGGGAAGGAACAGCTCCAGCACGGAGATGTCGAAGGCGACCGTCGTCACCGCGAGCAGCGTGTCCCGCTCGGTCATCCCGGGCTTGTGCCCCATCGACGTCAGGAAGTTGGCCACGGCCTCATGCGGGACGGCCACGCCTTTGGGGAGGCCCGTGGAGCCGGAGGTGTAGAGCACGTACGCGAGGTCGGAGCCCCCGGTGGAAGTGAGCGCCGCGGCGGACGGGGCCTGGGCGGCGTCGGAGGACCGGAGCGTGCGCCCGCGCCAGTCGGGGATGAGGGCCGCGAGCTCCGGCTCCGTCACCAGCGCCGCGACGCCGCTGTCCTCGAGGATGTGCATCAGCCGGGGCGCGGGGTACATCGGGTCGAGCGGGACGTAGGCCGCTCCCGACTTGAGGATGCCGAGCAGTCCGACGAGCAGCTCCAGCCCTCGCTCCAGGAAGAGTCCCACCCGCTGCCCTGGACTCACGCCCAGGTGCCGCAGGTGGTTCGCCAGTTGATTGGCCCGCGCATCCAGTTGGGCGTAGGTGAGAGCGGAGGCGCCGAAGCGGGCGGCGGTGGCATCCGGGCGACGCGTGGCCTGCGCTTCGAAGAGCGCATGCACGGTGCGTGGGCCCGGGAGCTCGGAGTCCGTGGCGTTCCACTCGCGCAGCAGCGAGGACTGCTCCGTCTCGGACAGCAGGGCCAGCCGTGAGACAGCGCGCTCCGGAGTGTTTGCCACCTGCTCCAGCAGGCCCAGGAAGTGGGCGGTCATCCGCGCCGAGGTCGCCTCGTCGAACAGGTCGCTGTTGTAGGTCAGCTCGCTGACGAGGCCCCGTTCGGTCTCCGCCAACGACAGCGCGAGGTCGAACTGCGAAGTGCCGCTCTCCACCTCCATCAACTCCAGCGTCAGCCCGGGCAGGGCCAGCGGGGCCGGAGGCGTGTTCTGGAGGGTGAGAAGGACCTGGAACAGGGGCGGGTGGCTCAGGTCTCGCGCGGGCTGGAGCGCCTCGACGAGCTGTTCGAGGGGCACCTCCTGGTGGGAGTAGGCGGCGAGCGTGTCACGGCGCACGTCACGGAGCAGCGCCGAGAAGGTCGGGTCTCCCTCCAGGGACACGCGCAGCGGGAGCGTGTTGGCGAAGAGGCCGATGAGCGCTTCCGTCCGAGGGGGCCGGTTGGCGATGGGGGCACCCACCACCACGTCGCGCTGGCCGCTGTAGCGGGAGAGCAGCACGCCGAACGCGGTCAGCAGCGTCATGAACAACGTCGCCTCCGTGTCGCGGGCGCGTTGCTTGAGTCGGGTGACGAGGGCAGGGGGCACGGTGAAGCGCCGCGTGGCACCGAGGTATCGCTGCGCCGCGGGCCTGGGGCGGTCCGTGGGCAGCTCGAGCAGCTCCGGAGCTCCGGCCAGGTGCGCCCGCCACCACTCGACGTGCGGCTTCAACGTCCCATCCTCCGCGCGCCGCCGCTGCCAGTGCGCGTAGTCCGCGTACTGGATGGGCAGTGCCGGCAGGGTGGCTTCTCCACCAGAGGTGAGGGCCTGGTAGTGCGCGGCCAGCTCCTGCATCAACACGCTCAGGGACCAGCCGTCGCTGGCGATGTGGTGCAGCGTGAGCAGCAGCACGTGCTCATGCGCTTCCAGTCGGAGCAGTCGCACGCGCAGCGGCGAGTCCTTCGTCAGGTCGAACGGCGCGCGCGCCTCCTCGGCCGCGAGGCGCTGGACCTCCGCGCGCCGTGCCTCGGCGGGCAGCGACGCCAGGTCCACCCGAATCATCGTCACGTCGACGCCGGGCAGGATGTGCTGGACGGGCCGCCCCCCATCCATGGCATAGCGCGTCCGCAGCACGTCGTGGCGCTGGACGATGGCGCTCAGCGCGCGCGTCAGGGCGTCGGCGTCCAGCGTGCCCGCGAGGCGCAGGGCCGCGGGCATGGTGTATGCGCCGGACGGCCCCTCGAGCTGCTCCAGGAACCACAGCCGCTGCTGGCTCGAGGAGAGCGGTGGCGCCTCGCCATGCGGTCGGGGAGCGATGGACTCCGCGACGCCGCGCGCGGCCACCGCGGCTTGCTGGAGGAACGCGATGACCTCCTCCTTGCGCGACTTCAGCTCGGCCTGCAGCTCCGGAGTCAGCGCCCCCGGTGGAGCGCTGAAGCGCAGGCGTTCCCCCTCCAGCCACAGCTTGATATCCAGGCCGCGCAGGTGGCGCATCACTTCGTCGATGGGGCGTGGAGTGGGGAGGCTCACAGCTCGCCCTCCTCGTGCGCGGTGTCGCCTGTTCGCGGGCCCGTGGCCCAGAGGAGCGTGTCCAGGTGCTCCGCCAGGTCGGCGAGCGTCGCTGCCTTGAGGAGTCGCTCCAGGGACACCTCCACCTGAAGTGTCTCCCGCAGTCGCGAGGCCACCTGGGTGGCCAGCAGCGAGTCTCCGCCCAATTCGAAGAAGTCGTCGTGGATGCCCACACGCGGAATGCGCAGGGCCTTCATCCACATCTCCGCGAGCGTGGACTCGGTGGGCGTGCGTGGCGCGACGAAGGGGCGCAGGGTCGCGTTCGCGGCCGGGTCGGGGGCTGGGAGCGCGTGGCGGTCCACCTTGCCACCCGGAGAGATGGGCAGGGCGTCCATGAGGACGAAGAAGGCGGGCACCATGTAGTCCGGCAACGTCTCCAGGAGGAACCTGCGCAGGTCCGTGGGCGTGACGCTCGCTGATGCGGTGGGCACGACGTAGGCGACCAGTCGCTTGTCGGAGCCACCGCTTCCCTCCACCGGCTCGTGGTGGACAGTGACGGCCACCGCCCGCAGGGCCGGATGTCGGCTGAGAGCGGACTCGATTTCCCCCAGCTCGACACGGAAGCCGCGCACCTTGACCTGATGGTCCGTGCGGCCCAGGAACTCCAGGGCGCCGTCCGGCAGGTAGCGCACCACGTCCCCCGTCTTGTAGAGGCGCGCGTGAGGTGAGCTGGAGAACGGGTCCTCGACGAAGCGCTGCGCGGTCAGCTCGGGCCGGTGAAGGTAGCCGAGCGCGAGCAACTCGCCGCCAATGTGGAGTTCGCCCGCCACGCCGATGGGGACAGGTCCCCCATGCCGGTCGAGCACGTGGAAGGCGCGGTTGGAGAGCGGTCGGCCGATGGGGACGCGCGCGGAAGGCTTCTGCCCGTTGGAAGCAGGAGGCACCTCGTGGGTCGTCGCGGTGATGAGCGTCTCCGTGGGACCGTAGGCGTTGAGGAGCCGCACCGAGCCCAGTGCACCGCGCTGCCACTGCTCCAACACGGCCGCCAGCACCGCGTCGCCACCCACGATGACCAGGCGCAGGTGGTGGCCCGCGAAGTCGGGCGGAGACTCGTCCCAGCGCTGGGCGAGCTGACGCCAGTAGGCCGTCGGGAAGTTCACCACCGTGAGCCGGTCCTCGATGAGGTGCCGCGCCATCTCCTCGGGCGTCCATACCGTGGGGCCGCGCAGCACCAATGTCGCGCCGACCATGAACGTCGGGAGGATCTGCTCCAGAGAGGCATCGAAGCTGAACGACGCGAACTGGAGGATGCGGTCGTGCTCCGTGTGCCGGTAGCGCGGGATGACGTCGTGGCAGTGGGTGACGAACGCGCCATGCCCGACGACGACGCCCTTGGGCTCACCCGTGGAGCCGGACGTGTAGATGACGTAGGCCGGCGTGGTGGCCTGCGCGAGGTTCTCCAGGTCCCCCTGGGGCAGTGTCGCCAGCAAGGCCGCGTCGGTGTCCAGGCGGACGAGCTTCGTGTCCAGGGCCGGCAGCCGCTCGGAGAGCGCGCCCTGCGTCACGACCACGGCCGCGCGGGAGTCCTCGACGAGGAAGCGCAGGCGCTCCGTGGGGTAGGCCGGGTCCAGCGGCACGAACACGCCACCCGCCTTGAGGATGCCGAGCAGCGTGACGAGCATCTCCGGCGAGCGGTCCAGGAGCGCGCCCACCAGGACGCCGGGCCCGACGCCGAGCGCGCGCAGGTGATGCGCGAGCTGGTTGGCCTGCTGGTTGAGGGCCGCGTAGGTGAGGTGCCGCCCCTCGAACTCCACCGCTGTCTTCTCGGGCCGCGCCGCTGCCTGCTGCTCGAAGAGCTGGTGGACCAGGTGCTCTCGCGGGTACGCGGCGCGGTTCCGCTCGTTCCAGGTGAAGGTGAGCTGGTAGCGCTCCGCGGCGGTGAGCACCGGCAGTTGGTGAAGGAGGCGCTGGGGGGCGGCCACCAGCCCTTGCAGCAGTGCTCGGAAGCCGCGCGCGAAGCGGGCGACGCTCGCGGGCTCGAACAGGTCGGTGTTGTAGTCGAAGTCCAGCACCAGCCCGTCCTCGACATCGAGCACGTTCAGGCTCAAGTCGAAGGCGGCGAACGCGACAGGCTGGGAGTGGAAGCTCGCCTTCAGGCCCCCCATGTCGCGCAGGGCGAGCGGGCGCTCCAGGTTGAACGTCACGCCGACGAGCGTCGTGTGGCTGGTGGTTCGAGGCAGCGCCAGCCGGTTGATCAACTGGGCGAAGGGGTAGTCCTGGTGCTCGTAGGCGGAGAGGAGCGTCTGCTTGAGGGCCCGGAGGTACTCCGGGAAGGGCTCGTCACCGCGCGCGTGGCTGGAGATGGGCAGCAGGTGTGAGCAATAGCCGACGAGCCCCTCGGCGCCCTCCAACCCGCGCCCGGAGGTGGGGATGCCCACGAGGAGCTCGGCCTGTCCCGTCAGCCGGTGGAGGAAGGAGGTGTATGCGGAGAGCAGCAGCATGAAGGGCGTGGCCTGCTGCCGCTGACCCAGCTCCCGCAGCGCCTGACTGACGGGGCGCTCCAGGCGAACCGTCTCCCGCGCGCCTCGGAAGCGTCGCGACGCGGGGTGGAGGAAGTCAGTGGGCAGCTCGATGGCGGGGATCCGCTCCACGCGCTGCTCCAGCCAGTAGCGCTCGTGGACCGCGAGCGCCCCCGTGGACTCCTGCGTCTTGAGCCAGTGGACGTGGTCGCTGGACTGCTTCACCGCGGGCAGGTCCGGAGTGGCTCCCGTCACGAACGCCGAATAGGCCGCCGCCAGCTCGTGGACGATGACGCCCAGGGACCAGCCATCCACGACGACGTGGTGGGTGGTCAGCACCAGCAGGTGCTCCGATGCGTCCAGCTTGAGCAGATGAGCGCGGAACAGGGGGCCCTGCCGCAGGTTGAACGCGGTGGTGCTCTCCTTCGCGTACCAGGCGGCCTGGGAGTCGACCCTGGTGGCGGGGGACAGCGCGGACACGTCGAGCACCGGCAGGGCCATGCGGAGCTCGGGCAGGATGTGCTGCCGTTCGCCGACCGCGTCGATGGTGGTTCTCAGGGCTTCATGGCGGTCCACGACGTATTGCAACGCGCGCCGCAGAGAGTCTTCGCGCAGCGCCCCCTCCAGGCGGAGGGTCATTGACAGGTTGTAGGCGATGGAGCCGCCCTCGTTCGCCGTGGCGAGGATCCACAGCTGTCGCTGCGCCTCCGTCAGCGGCAGGGTCCGCTCCGACGCGGTGGGGACGGGGAGGCCGGGGCCCGGCTGGGGCTGGGGCCAGAAGCCACCCGCTTGCATCTCCGCGACGCTGTCCGCCACCGCGTGGACGATGGCATCGAGCTCCGCGTCGCCATGCGCGGTGGAGAGCATGCAGGTGCGCCCCTCCCAGATGTAGATGCCGCGGTCGCGCAGGTGGCAGAAGAAGAGGTCCATCTCCAGCGGCTGGAAGAGGTAGCTGGAGTTGCCGGCCACGTTGAAGCGCATGACCGAGCCTCCGTGCACCATCTCCACGGGGGCCTGGGCGCGCTGGAAGACCTCGTTGATGCGCTCCGCCAGCCGGGCAGCGCGCTGGTTGAGGTTCTCTTGGAGGGAGGGGCCTTCGTTCTTCAGATGCGTGAGGGTGGCGACCATCGTCGCCATGGTCAGCGGGTGCTTGCAGAACGTCCCGGCGGCGAAGGTCGTCTCGACGGCCGGATAGGAGTCATCGCCGTAGTTCCAGTCCCCGCCGTCGATGCGGTCCACGAAGCCGCCTCGGTCCGCCACGAGGCCGATGGGCATTCCTCCGCCCACGACTTTTCCGTACGTCACCAGGTCGGCCTCGATGCCCAGCCACGCCTGGGCGCCGCCGGGATGGAGGCGGAAGCCGGTGATGATTTCATCGAACATGAGGGGCACCCCCGCCGCGCGGGTCATCTCGCGCAGGCTCTGGAGGAATGCCCGGGGCTGGAGGTTGGGGCGGCGGCTCTGCAGCGGCTCCACCACCACCACGGCGAGCTCGCCCATGCGCTCGCGGATGATGTCGAGCGAGCGCTCCTCGCCATACGGCAGCACGATGACGTCGTCCGCGACCTGCTGCGTGACGCCCGCGGCCATGGGGAGCGACTGAGGCACCCCGTCGACCATCCGCCCGACGACCAGCGTCCCGTCGGAGTGGCCGTGGTAGGAGCCGGTGAACATCACGACCTTCGAGCGCCCCGTGGCCGCGCGGGCCAGCCGGAGCGCCGTCATCACCGCCTCCGTGCCGGAGTTGCAGAAGGTGACGCGCTTCATCCCGGTGAGCTCGCAGAGCAGCTCCGCCGCGCGGCCCGCGAGGTCCGACTGCGGTCCGACCTCCATGCCCTGCTCCAGGCGCTCGCGCAGCGCGTCCACCAGGAAGGGCGGCTGGTGCCCGAACAGGTGCACGCCGAAGCCCATGGAGAGGTCGATGAACTCGTTGCCGTCCACGTCCCAGAAGCGCGCGTCGCGCGAGCGGGTGCTGACGATGGGGTAGCAGACCTCCTTGAGCTCCGCGCGGAAGTTCATCAGCCAGCGCACGTCGCTCCACTGGGGGCGGTGTGTGCTGGCGTGCTGCTTCGAGCTTCGGGTCCGCCGCGTGTGGCGCTCCACCAGCGTGTCCACGTGGTTCCGCTGCGTGGGCGTCAACACCCTGTCGGCCGTGCCCTTCAGGGAGCCCGAGGCGAAGGGCGATGCACCCTTGGTCGGCGGCGCGGACGGGAGCGAGGGGGCGGGTGCCGTGCGAGCAGTGGGCGTGACACCGGGCGCCGCGAGACTCGCGGACGTGGCAGTGGGGGCCACGTCCGCGGCGCCGGAGGGCATGGCGGCGACGGCCCCGGCTTTTCCTCCCAGCAGGGCGAGCTGCTGGCTCATGAGCTGAAGCTGCAGCTTGACGATCTGCTCCAGGCCCGCGTCGCCGGGCGAGAGCGTGGCGGCGGTGGGCGTGGCGAGAGGCTCCGAGGCGGGCGGGAGCGTCGCGAGCGCGGGCGTGGCGTCGGCGGGAACGGTCTGGTCCAGGTAGCGGGCCAGGGCGTCCAGCGTCGTCAGCTCCTCGAAGACCTGGCGCATGGTCAGCGTGACGCCGAACCGTTTCTCCACCGCCCGAGCCGCGTCCATCAGGATGACCGAGTCCGCGCCAAGCTCCAGGAAGGAGGCGTGCGCGTCCATGCGCTCGGGAGGCATCTGGAGCAGTCGGGCCAGCAGGGCGCGGAGCTCGATCAGGAAGCGCTCCTGGCGGTGCACGGTGGAGGGAGCGGTCATGGTGGCCTGCGAGGACTGAGGAGAGGGAGTGGCGTCCAGCCAGTAGCGCTGGCGCTCGAAGGGATGGGTCGGGAGCAGCACCCGGGGAGCGTCGTGGCCCGCGTGAAGCGAGCGAAGATCCACCGGGACGCCTCGGACGTAGAGGGCGCCCAGGGTGCCCAGGAGCGTCTCCCATGCATCGCGCTGCTTTCTCAGGCTGGGGAGCCATTCGGCGCCGCCCTCGGGGAGGCAGCGCTTCGCCATGCCCAGCAGCGTGTCGTGCGGTCCCAGTTCGACGAACAGCGAGGGGCCCTTTGCGTCCAGGGCCGCGCGTTGGATGCTTTGAAAGAACTGGACGGGCTCGCGCACGTGGCGGCGCCACTCCCGCGCGGTAGGCGCCGCGGTGAGGGGCGCTCCGGTGAGGTTGGAGATGAGCGTCAATCGCGGCGGCTGGAACGCGACGCCGGAAGCGGCCTGCTCGAACGCGTCGAGCATGGGTTCCATCAGTGGCGAGTGAAACGCATGCGAGACCTGGAGGGGGCGGGCTTCCACGCCTCGTGCCTCCAGCGCCTGGACCACGCGCTCCACCGAGGTCCGCTCTCCGGAGATGACGACGTGGCGGGGCCCGTTGATGGCGGCCACCTCCACCGCGCGCTCGGACGCCAGCGCTGCGCGGACCGTTGCCTCGTCCGCCATGAGGGCGACCATGGTCCCCTCGGGTGGCAGGGCCTGGATGAGGCGGCCACGAAGCGCGAGCAAGCGCAGCGCGTCCTCGAGCCCCAGGACTCCGGCCGCATGCGCGGCGGCGTACTCACCCACGCTGTGCCCGAGGACGGCGTTCGGCTTCACGCCCCACGAACCCCACAGCTCCGTCAGGGCGTACGCCACCGCGAACAGGGCGGGCTGGGTGTAGCGCGTCTGGTGAATCCGAGCTTCGTCGTCACCGGGCCCTGGGAAGAGGAGCGACTTCAGCGACACGTCGAGGTGCGGACGAAGCAGCGCGTCGCAGCGCTCGATGGCCTCGCGGAAGACGGGGGCGCTTTCATGGAGCGCGCGCGCCATGCCGGGGTACTGCGCGCCCTGGCCAGGGAAGAGGAAGGTGACGTGCGGAGGGGCCTCGCGCCGCGCCTCGCCCTGGTGCAGGCCAAGGACGTCCTTCCCCTGGAGAAACGCGCCGAGCCGCTCCGACAACTCCTGGGACGAGCCCGCCACCACGGCGAGCCGGTGCGGCCAGTGGTCTCGCCCCGTCGCGGCCGTGAAGCACAGCGCCTCCAGCGAGGGCGCGTCCGAAGAGGCGAGCAGCTCCCGATAGTGTTCGACGAGGACGCGAAGGGCCGGCGCGGTCCGGGCAGACAGCGTCAACAGATGATGGGTGCGCGCCGGAGGGCTCGTGGCCGCATGAGCACGCGCGGGAGATTCGCCGAGGATGACGTGGGCATTGGTCCCCCCGAAACCGAAGGCACTCACGCCCGCGTACCGCGCTCCCAATGCTTGGGGCCAGGGCTCGCGCCGCGTCGGAATCTGGAAGGCGGGCTGCCGCAGGTGGATATGCGGATTGAGCTGACGGAAGTGGGCCTGGGGGGGAATCTCCCCGTGCCGCAGCGTCAGGACCGCCTTCACGAGCCCGGCGATGCCAGCGGCTGCTTCCAGGTGGCCGATGCTGCTCTTCGCCGAGCCGATGTAGCAGGGGAGCGACGTGTCACGCCCCTGGGCCAGCACCGCCTGGAGCGCGTCGACCTCCATGGGGTCGCCCAGCGGCGTCCCCGTACCGTGGGCCTCGACGTAGCCGATGCTCGCGGGGGACAGCCGCGCCTGTCGCAGGGCCTGACGAATGACGTCCTGCTGCGCGGCGCCGCTGGGCGCGGTGAGGCCATTGCTGGCGCCGTCATGGTTGACCGCCGAGCCGTGGAGGACGGCGAGGATGGGGTCGCCCGCGGCGAGCGCGTCCTTCAGTCGCTTGAGCACGACGACGCCGCAGCCCTCGGAGCGGACATAGCCATCCGCGGAAGCATCGAAGGTCTTGCATCGGCCATCGCCCGCCATCATCCCCGCCTGGGAGAAGGCGATGGTGAGCTCCGGAGTCAGGATGGCATTCACACCGCCGACCAGGGCCAGGTCGCACTCCTGGGAGCGGAGGCTCTGGCGGGCCAGGTGCACGGCGACGAGCGAGGAGGAGCACGCGGTGTCCACCGCCATGCTCGGCCCCCGCAGGCCCAGCAGGTACGAGAGGCGGTTGGCGGCGATGCTGTGGGCGTTGCCCGTGCCCGCGTACGCATCCAGCAGGGCGGGGTCACTGAACTGCTGCCGCGAGTAGTCCTGGGTGCTGATGCCCACGAACACGCCGGTGCGGCTGCCCTGGAGGGCCTTGGGCGCGTGGCCACCGCGCTCCAGCGCCTCCCAGGCGACCTCCAGCAGCAGCCGCTGCTGCGGGTCCATCCGGTGCGCCTCGCGAGGGGAGATGCCGAAGAACAGCGGATCGAACGCGTCAATCCCCTCGACGAAGCCGCCCCAGCGCGTGTTCATCGTTCCGGGTGCCCCCGGCCCGGCACCGTGGAAGCGCCGCGAGTCCCAGCGGCTCGGGGGCACCTCCGTTATCGCGTCACCCCCTCGTTGCAGCAGGGCCCAGTACGCCTCGGGTGAAGAGGCACCCGGGAAGCGGCAGGCCACCGCGGTGATGGCGATGGCGTCGTCCAGGTCCACGGAGGACTCCGCCTCGGACGCCTCGGGGACGGGAGGCGGCGCGAGCAGTCCGGCCAGATGCCGGCTCAGGGCATCGATGGTCGGGTGCTCCCACAAGGCGGTGGGGGAGACGTCCTGCCCGAGCCAGTCCGCCAGCTCCCCCGTGAGGAACACCGCCTCCTTGGAGGTGAGGCCGTATGTGACGAAGGGTTCATCACGCTTCACCTCCGAGGGCGGTACACCCGCCTCCTCGGCCACGGCGGCGACGAGCCACGCGACGAGCTGCTCGAACGTGCGAGGAGGGTGGGAGGACGGCGGCGAAGGTGAGCGAGCGAAAGTTGTCAAGATCTGAATTAGTTGAAAAGAACCGTATTGTTGATTTATTACATCAATCCGTAAATTCAGATCTAGCCACGTATGCGTGGCGGGTGCGATTTGATGGCGTTTGGCGAAGTCGAGTGCTGGTCCGAGGATGGCCGGCTGGACAGCGTGGTGGTGTTCCGGCCCGCCGAGCTGGACGTCGCGTCAGAGGAGGAGGCGGTCGCGGTGGGGTTTGCCCGCGTCGTGACGCGGGCCGCCGCCGAGGATGCCTTTGGCCGGCTGCGCCAGACGCTCGCGTCATTTGGCTGCAAGGCCATCGACCTGGAGGAGTTCCTGTCGCCGGCGGACCGGGTGGTCAGCAACACCACGGTCAACCGGGTGTTCGTCCGGGACACGGCGGTGGTGCTGGGGGCGCGGCTGGTCCGGGGTGCGGCGGCGTTTCCGCCGAGGGTGGCCGAGTTCGACGTGGCGCACGGAGCGCTGTCACGGCTGATGGGGCGGCACGACGGGAACGCGGAGTGGGCGGCCGCGGCACGCGTCGAGTTCGGGGACGTCTTCCTGCTGGGGCAGGGGCGGTTGCTCGTCAACGTGGGGTTGCGAAGCGACCCTCGGTTCGTGAGGGACTTCGTGGACCTGGCCTGGGGCGCGGGGTTCGAGGAGGTGGCGGTCGTCCGCATCCCCGACAGCCTGGGCATCATCCACCTGGACCTGGCCTTCAACGTGCTCGGGACGGAGGCCGTCGTGGCGCGAGCGTTCCTGCGCCACTGTCCGCTCCACGTGTACCCACGTGGGGAGCCGCCGCGCTGGGAGTCGTTCGAGGCGTACTTCGTTCAGCGGGGCCGGCGCGTGCTGGCGTTCGAGCCGGGGAGCACGCATCCCTTCCTGTCGAACTTCATCAGCCTGGAGCCGCGGTTGTTGCTCGCCTCGGAAGGGGCGGCGCCGCACCTGCGCAACCTGGCGCGGGGCCTCGGGCTGGAGGTGGTGGGCGTCGACATCGACGCGCTCGAGAGCGGCAACGGGAGCGTGCGCTGTCTGACGATGCCGTTGCGGCGCGGCGTGGCGTGACGAACCCGTGTCGCGATGTCTGTGATTGTGGCCATGGTAGGGCTCGCGAGCCGGCGTGAACCGCTGAAATGGTACGCCGGCTCAGTGCCTCGCTACCAGTCGCCTACGGGTGAGGCTGCGCCGTCGGAGCAGGAGCGGCGGGCTTGTTCTCCGCGCCTTCAATCTTCAACTGCTCCAGCGCCGCTTCCTTCACTTCAATCTTCGCCTGCGCCTTCAGCCCGTCGATGAATCCCTCCATCGCCTTGGACCGGCGCTCACCCAGCAGGCGCGCCTCGATGCGCGGCTTCGCCTGCTCGAAGGTCTGGTCCATCCCGACCTGCCGGCCCTGCAGCTTCACCAGGTGGAAGCCCTTGTCGGTCTCCACGACCTGGCCAATCTCCGACGACGACTTCAGACCGAACGCCGCCTCCGCCAAGGCCGCGCCCCACGCCACGGTCAGCTCATCCCGGCTGCGGAAGCCCAGGTCTCCACCTGCGGGCTTGGTGGCCACGTCCTGTGACTGCTGCGCCGCCGCCAGCTCGAAGGCGCTCTTCGTGGGGCCCGCTTCCTTCGCCTTCAGCTCCGCCAGCAGCTTCACCACCGTCGCCCGGGCCTGCGTGCGCTTCGCGGCGTCATCCTTTGGCGCCTCCAGGAAGATGTGGCTCACGCGGACGCGCTCGGGCTTCAAGAACTCGGAGAGGTGCTCGTCGTAGTACTTGCGCACCTCCGGCTCGGCGAGGGTTCCGGCGGCGGCCTCCTGCTGCTTGCGCAGCAGCTTCTGCACCATCACCTTCTCCAGCGTCGCCTGAATCTCGGGGTCCTTCTCCAGCCCCTGCTTCCGAGCCTCCTGCACCAGCAGCTCGAAGCGGATGAGGTTGTCGAGGAACTCCTTCTTCTTCTCCAACGTGGCGTAGCGGCTGCGCACGAACAGCGGCTGCTCGTCCAACTTCGCCTTCATCTCCTGGGTCGTCACGCTGCGGTCATTGATGACCGCGACGACGGGGCTCGAATCCTTGGGCCCAGCCTCCGGTGGACGAGGACTCCCACCGTTGCAGGCGGAGAGGGCGAGGGCGGCGACGACGGCGGACAGGACTCGGGTTCGGACGGAGAACATATGCATGGGTGGAATCAACCTCGGGAGCTTCACTTGGGGTGTGAACGCGCCGCGTTTTCGAGCCGGGACGGCGGTCACCGCGTGAAGCGACAACCAAAAAGTGGGCCTGAATCGTATATCCAACATGGCGCAAGGTGCGAATCCCGTGGTTCCTCGGACCAGGCTCGACGGGCAGCAGGGAAAGTCTCCTCTAGGAACGATACGGATGAGTCGCGCCCTGCTGGTCGTGTGGGGGCTCTGCACCGCCTGCACGAGGCCCGCGCCGGAGACTCCTAGCGGGGAGGCTTACACTGGTGGAAGCCCGGTGGTCGGCCGCTTCGACGGCGGCGTCATCACCCAGGCGGAGCTCACCGAGGAGTCTTCCCGGCTGCCCTCTCCACTGCGTGAGCAGTTCGAGCGCCCCGCGGGTCAGCGCGAGTTCGTGCGCTCCATGATCGACAAGCGCCTGCTCGCTCAAGAGGCCCGGGTCCGTGGACTCCATCAGCGCCCGGACATCCACAAGCAGGTCCAGGCCCTGGAGGAGCGGCTGGTCATCCAGGAGTTGATCGCCGCCGAGGAGAAGTCCGCCGGGACGCCGAGCGACCAGGCGCTGCGTGACTACTACGAGCAACACCGGAACGACCTGGCCCAGCCGGAGCGACTGCGCCTGGCGCGGGTGCGGGTCCTCGTGCCGCAGGGCGCGACGGCCCCTCAGCGCGCCCAGGCGAAGCAGAAGGCGGAGCGGCTGGCGCAACGCCTCAAGGCGGGCGAGGCCTTGGAGAAGGTCGCCGCCGACGGTGAAGGCCCGGAGCGCGGACGCGGTGGTGAGCTGGGTTGGGTGGCGCGCGGCGACCTGCCGGAGCGCGAACTGGAAGCGGCGGCGTTCGCCTTGAAGAAGGTCGGCGACACCACGGGTGTCGTGGCGGAGGCGAAGGGGTTCTCGGTGGTGCGGTTGCTGGAGCGCAAGGACGCGAGGGTTCCCGCGTTCGAGGAGGTGAGGGCGGAGGTGGAGGGGCGCGCGCTGCCGCAGTGGAAGCGGAAGGTTCTCGAAGGAATGCTGGCCCGACTGCGTGCAGCGGGCTCGGTGGGCATCGACGTGCCTGAGACGCCCTGAGGGCGCAGGCGGGAGGGGTTGTGCATCACTTTGGCTCGAGCGGCGTTTTCGCCGCGGATGGCGTCGTGTGCCCCAAGGGTGGAGATCATCCACTGCCCGCGCTCCGGACTCCTCGGTTCGCGCGGCGGCTTCCGGTGTTCGCGCTCCTGGTGCTCGCCCTCGGCGGGTGCCAGGACGAGCGTGTCGTCGCCGAGATTGGCGAGCGCGAAGTCTCCCAGGCGGATGTGTCCGCCTATCTCGCCGCGCGCAGCTCGCGCGAGCGTCCTCAACCCGCCGAGGCGCTCGATGCGCTGGTGGAGCGCTCGCTGCTCGCCGACGAGGCGCGACGCGCGGGCCTTCACGAAGACGAGGCGGTCCAGGCCCGGTTGAGGACCGCCGAGCGCGAAGTCCTGGCCCAGGCCCTTTTGGACAAACGCCTGTCGGAGCTGACCACCGAGGCGAAGCTGCGCGAGCGCTACGCGATGACGCGGGAAGAGCTCGGACGTCGCGAGGTGCATGTCCGTCAGCTCATGGTGCGAGTGGCCCCCGGCGCGGACGACGCGGCGCGGGCCGGTGCGCAGTCGCGCATGAATGCGCTGTTCGCGAGGCTCGCGGGCGGGGAGCCGTTCGAGAAGGTCGCGCGCGAGGCCTCCGAGGAGACGGTGAGCGCGGCGAGGGGCGGAGACGTGGGCCCGGTGCGTGAGGGCCAGGTGGACGACGTGTTCTTCACCGAGGCCGCGCGTCTCGCCAAGGGAGAGCGCTCGCGTCCGTTCGCGACGCCATACGGGCTGCACCTGCTCGAGGCCGTGGAGGCCGTGAAGACCGTGGTGCCGACCTTCGAGGAAGCGCGCGGCAAGCTGGAATCGGATTCGCGTCGCGAGGCGCAAGCGCGGCTCATGAAGGACCTTCGTGAGCGCATCTCCGTGAAGACCCATCCGGAGCGTCTGGACGCCGCCGCGTCCCTGGCCACGCGTCAGACGAGCAAGGAATAGCATCCATGAATGGTCGTGGCGTGTGGGTGGTGGCGCTCCTTGGCGTGTGGCTGGGGTGTGGTCAGGAGCGGTCTCGTTCCGAAGTCGCGTCGACGCAAGCTCCGCCGCGCGCGGAACAGGTACGTCAGGCGGTGGCCGGGGATGTGACACCTCCCGCCATCGCCGTGAGCGGCGTGGCGCAGGGCGCATCGGTGCGAGTCGCGCCCACGCTCACGTGGACGGTCACGGACCAGAGCGCGACGCTCGTGGAGGCGTGGCTGGACGGCGAGCCGGTGGCCAGTGGCGTGACGGTGTCGAGCGAGGGACCGCATGCGCTCATCGTCCGCGCGACGGACACCATGGGCCTGTCCACGACGGTGACGCGGACCTTCCGCGTGGACATGACGGCGCCCGTCATCTCCATCTCCGGTGTCGAGGAGGGCGAACACTCCAAAGCACCCGCTGTCTACCCCAATGCCTCGGCGACGGATGTGGACGCCGTGTCGCTCTCCGCGACCCTCAACGGCCTCCCCTTCACGTTGCGCGCGCCCGTCCATTCCCAGGGAAGGTATCTGCTGGTGGTGACGGCGACGGACGGCGCGGGGAACACCGCGTCGCGCACCGTCCTCTTCTACGTCGACAGGACGTTGCCGGATGTCGGCTTCGCGGGCTTCGCTGATGGGGACCACCTCAAGGAGGTGCCCGTCACCCTGGAGTTCTTCGCGGAGGGCACTGTTCCCGGAGGGCCGCTGTGGCCCCTGGTGGCGACGGCGACGTTGGACGGTCAGCCGATAACGTCTCCGTGGGACCTGTATCTGGAGGGTGAGTACACTCTGGTCGTCTCCGCCACGGATATGGCTGGGAACACGAACCAGACGGAAGGCGTCCTCGTCATCGACACGACGCCGCCGGTGGTCACCATCTCGGGTGTCACGCATGAGCAGGAGGTGGACACCGCGCAAGTGGTGCCCACCTTCGCCGCTTCGGACAACCTGAGCCCGTCACCCTCGGTGGTGGCGACCCTGGATGGGCAGCCCTTCGCCAGCGGTACGGCGGTGAGCGCCGAGGGGCTTCACACGCTGGTCGTCACCGCGACGGACCTGGCGGGGAACGAGACCCAGGAGGAGGTCAGCTTCACGCTGGACCGCTCGGCGCCGGTGCTGACGGTGTCGGGCGTGACGAACGGCGGCAGGTATCCCAGCGCCATCGTGACGTTCAGCGGAAGTGACCTCACCCTGGACTCCGTCACGGCGACGCTCAACGGCTCGCCCTATGTGAGTGGGACAACCATCGCCGCGCACGGGGCCTACACCTTCACCGCGGTGGCGGTGGACCGGCTGGGACATCAGTCGTCGGTGACGCGCACGTTCTCCGTGGATGCGCAGGGGCCAGTCATCGTCGTCACGGGAGTCCACGAAGGGTTCGTGACCAAGGGGCCCTCCGTGGTCATCTCCTTCAGCGCGACGGATGACTCGGGAGGCGCCGTCCAGGTGCGCGCGACGCTGGATGGAGAGCCGTTCACCAGTGGCAGCGCCACGACGGACTCGGGGGCGCGGGCGCTGGAGGTCCTCGCCGAGGACGACGTCCTCAACCTCACCCGGAAGGTGGTGCACTTCACCATCGACATCCATCCGCCCACCCTCACGGTGTCGGGGGTTCCGAGCGGCCAGGTCGTGGATGTGGAGCAGGTGGTCCCCACGTTCGATGCGACGGACGCCCTGACGTCCGTGACGGTGGAGGCCACGCTCAACGGCCAGCCCTTCACGAGTGGAAGCCCCATCACCGAGGAGCGCGCCCACACGCTCATCGTCGTGGCCACGGATGCGGCTGGAAACGTCACACGTGAGGAGCACACGTTCGCCATCGACCGGACCCCGCCCGAGCTGACCGTGTCGGGTGTGGACGAGGGCAGTCGCCGAGCCGCCCCGGTGGCGATTGAGTTCGCCGCCGAGGACGCGAATCTGACCTCGCTGACGGGCACGTTGGATGGAGAGCCCTACACGAGCGGAGCGGCAATCACAGAGCACGGCCCTCACGTCTTCATCGCCGTGGCGCGCGATGGCGCGCAGCACCAGACGGAGCTCCAGCGCTCGTTCCGCGTGGATGCGGAGCCGCCCACCATCACCCTCTCCGGTGTCTCCGACGGACTCGTCAGCAAGGCCGCCCGGCTCGTGCCTGTCTTCAGCGCCACGGACGAGGGGACGGTGACCCTGTCCGCGACGCTCGACACCGTGAGCTTCACCAGTGGGAGCGCGGTGGAGACCGAAGGCCCGCACACCCTGGTCATCACCGTCGCGGACGACCTGGGCAACTCGCTCACGCGAACCGTCCACTTCACGTTGGACCGCACGCCGCCCACCGTTGCGCGGGTGAGCCCCGCCGATGGGACCGTCACCCAAGAGGCGAGTCTGGAGCTGGTGCTGCAGGTCACCGACACCTTTTCGAATGTGACGGTGCGCCTGGGCGCGACCGAGCTGTCGCGCGGCGAGGACGGTCGCCACCGGACCACCTTGAGCCTGGAGGAGGGGACCAACCACCTCGAGCTGACCGCGACCGACGAGGCCGGCAACGTCACGACTCACACGGTGACGGTGACCCGCGACTCGGAGAAGCCGAACCTGACCGTCACGGCTCCGGCGCAGAACGCTCGCCTCCCGGAGCTGTTCACCGAAGTCATGGGAAAGGTCCTGGACACGTCGTCGGTGACGCTCACCGTCAATGGCCAGACGGTGGCGGTCGCCTCGGACGGGAGCTTCTCCCACCGGGTGCCGCTGACCGCGGGTGACAACACGCTCGTCGTGGTGGCGACGGACGTGTTCGGACATGTCGAGACGGTGACGCGCAACGTCCGCGCGAGTGGTGCGAAGCCCACGCTCGTCGTCACCTCGCCCCCGGATGACCAGGTCATCACCTCGGCCTCCTTGACGGTGAGCGGGAACGCGAAGGCAGCGGACCCGCAGGACACCGTGACTGTCACGGTGGCTGGGACGGCCGTCACGCTCTCCCCTTCGGGTGATTTCTCGCACGTCGTCTCGGTGTCGCCCGGAGAGACGCGGTCCATCTCCATCATCGCGCGAGACAGCTACGGGGCGACCGAGGAGGTCGTCCGCACCCTCACGCGCACGGAAGCGGATGGCGGAACTCCGGACGCGGGCACGAGGCCGGATGCTGGCGGCGGCGCTTCGAGCGATGGGGGCGTGGGCGCGGATGGTGGCTCCGGAGGCACGCAGGACGCGGGGCCCGGGCTCGAGCCGGACCCGGTGCTCGTCGTGGACGCGCCGCTCGAAGGGGGCGTGTACGGCGGTCCTCGCTTCGTGGTCAGCGGTCACATCGAAGGCGGGACGCTTCCGCTGCGAGTCACGGTGCAGGGCGTGAACATGGCGGTGAACGGCCAGGACTTCACGGGCGCCCTGGCGCTCGTGGATGGCGACCACACACTCCAGTTCAAGGTGACGGATGCACGCGGACGCACCCACGCGCAGACCCGCGCGGTGGCGGTGGACCACACGCCGCCGCACATCGTGCTCACCCCGCCCACGCTTCCCGAGACGTGGAGTCGCCTCTCCAGCTCTCCCTATCTCCTCCAGGGCACGGCGGGCGACCGGCACCTGACGGAGGTGTTGGTCAACGGCGAACGGGCACGGGTCATCGCGGGCGCGTTCAGTTCCTACGTGGAACTCACGGCCAACACACCCAAGTCCGTGGTCGTCACCGCGTTCGACGTCGCGGGCAATCGCAGCCAGGAGACGGTGGAGCTCACGCTGCGAAGCAGCGCTCCGCGCATCACCATCCTGGAGCCGGTGGATGGCTCCGAGTCTCCGACGCCGGTGGTGACGGTGAAGGTCCGCGTCGAGAACGGCGGGAGCCGACGTGTCGTGACCATCGGGACGGACGAGGTGACGTCGTCGACGAATGAGTACACGGCCGAGGTGCCGCTGGCGCACGGTGAGAACGTCATCCAGGTCACCGCCGAGGATACCGAAGGGGAGACCAGCGGCATGATGAGCTCGGCCTCCGTCACCGTGCGCTACCTGAAGGCGAGTGATGCGCCGCTTCAGGTGACGGGTGTGTCTCCTCGCTCGGGCGAGCAGGGCGTGGAGCCGGACGCCCTGGTGAGCGTGTCCTTCAACAAGCCCATCCTGGGCACCGCGCTGTCCGAGAACTTCAAGGTCCGCGTGCAGGGGCAATCCACGCCGCTGCCGGGTGGCTACTCGGTGATTCCCGGCTCTCAGACGGTGTCCTTCATCGCGAGGGACCCACTCCCGGAAGGCGCCCGCCTGACGGTGGAGGTGAAGCAGGCGCTGGCACCGGAGATGCCGCCGGGGATGGGGGGCGACTTCTCCAGTGACTTCACGGTGCGCCGGCCGCTGACGCGGGTGCGCGGCTACGTGGTGGACGCGGACTACCGCCCCTTGCCCGGCGTGAAGGTCGCGATGGAGGGGACGAGCCTCACCACGGTGACGGGCCCGGATGGCAACTGGACCTTGTTCAGCCCCAAGGGCGGGGAAGTGGTGCTCCGCTACGAGGGCGGCCTGACGTCCGAGGGTGCCTCGTTCCCC
Organism: Myxococcus eversor; assembly: GCF_010894455.1. Classification (GTDB taxonomy): domain Bacteria; phylum Myxococcota; class Myxococcia; order Myxococcales; family Myxococcaceae; genus Myxococcus; species Myxococcus eversor. The sequence continues at coordinate 163,275 of NZ_JAAIXY010000011.1, forward strand.
ACGCTGCGCCGACGGCTGTTCGTCAACGAGGAGGCCGACACGCTGGACACGCCGCTGGTGCTCACCGCCGTGGACACGGCCTCCGCGCAGGTGGTGGACGCCCGTCAGCCCATGATGCTGCGGTTCGCGAACCGTCACCCGGACCTGGGCGTGGACGTGCCCGAGGACGGTCTCTTCTTCGAGGATGGCATGACGCGAGGGCTCGTCACCGCGACGGAGCTTCAGCCGTATGCGCTGCCGTTGCCCATGGATGGGCGCGCGGCGCTCGGGGCCGTCTGGCAGATTGGTCCCGCCGGACTGCGTCTGCAGAAGACGGTGTCCGTGAAGTTCCCCAACCGCGCCAACCTGCCCGCGGGGCGCCTGGCGATGGTGCTGGGACATGACCCTCAGCGACACGTGCTCAAGCGCGTGGGGTTCGCTCGGGTGGATGAGGACCGCGCCACGCTGACGCCGCTGGCGCCCCTGGGGCTCACGTCGCTGGAGTTCATCGGCTATGTGCCGCTCAACAAGGACCAGCATGTCGCCGTCGCGACGGCGCTGGGGATGAACCCGGACGCGGGCTCGGAGGAGGACGGCGAAGGCGTCCAGGGGTTGATGGACCGGGTGCGTCCTTCCCAGTCGTCGGAGCCTCTGTGGAAGAAGCTCCTGACGAACCTCCTGGTGGCGGATGCCCACGCCCAGTTTGGGGGTGGCCTGGACATGGCGGCGTACAACGCCTTCGACACGATGCTCGGGATGGCCGTTCCCGGCGCGGTGACGGGCTCGGTCCGCGCGCCGCTGGAGCGCCAACTGGAGCTGGAGGTCCGTGCGCCGGTGGTGCCGCCGGTCGGCCAGCCGGCCTCGGAGCAGGTCGTCACGCTGCCGTACACGCTCGCGCTCGACTTCCGTTCGCGGTTCGAGTCGGCGGACCCCTATGACGTGGCGAACCCGGAGACGGTGCTCGTCAAGCTGACGGCGGAGGGGCCCTCGGGGCCGCTCTCCGAGCCCACCGTGGGCGCGTGGCAGTCCCAGGGTGAGGGTGAGGCCGCGCTCGCGCCACGTGTCGCGCTCCCCATCGGCAAGACGACGGTGACGCTGTCCGGGCTGTCTCAGTCCACGCACCGGTTGATGAAGTTCGAGGCGGAGTTGATCGCGGAGCCCGCGGACGGCGGCCCGTCGACGGCGACGCTGCGGCTGCGCACGCTGGAGGACACGTTCAACGAGGCCGAGGACGAGGCGGTCCACAGCCCCGTGCGCTTCAAGAACCTGCGAGTCACCCTCACGGGGCCGGGCAGTGGCTCCGCGGGGACGACGGGCACGTCGGGTGGCTACGGAATCCCGGTGCCCGGGCTCATGGGCGGGGAGATGGGCATCTCCTGCACGGAGGTCCCCACGGGGCCTCGGATGGTGGAGCGCCTGGGTGAGGACGGCGTGGTGCACTACACGCCCACGCTCAATCAGTTCCCCATCTGTTCGCAGACGTTCTGGTTGTATCCGGGCGCCACCACGCGCGCGGACATCCTGGTCGACGTGCGAATGCTGTACGGGGCGCTGACCTTCGTGAACCGTCACGGTGAGCCGCTGGCGCTCAACTGTGACCCGGAGGCGCACAGCGAAGCGGCGTCGACTCCTGGTGAGTTCAACGACATCGCGCTGAAGGACGTGAAGTCGACGGAGGTCCACTTCTTCCGCGCGGACGACCTGGAGCACCCCATCGCGACGTTCGCCGCGGGCACGGCCAATGGCTTCGCCTGCACGCAGGGACCGCCGACCGAGGACACGCCTCACGGTTATTACTCGCGCGTTCGTACGGGCCCGGCCGCTCGCATCCGGCAGTCCGCGCGGGAGCGGTGCCGGCAGTTGGAGCGACAGCTCGGCACGTCCGATGCGGGCTCACTGAGCACGGAGGACCAGGGGTACTACGACGGCAACTGCCGCGACAACCGGACCAACACGCTGCGGCTGAACCCCGGAGACCGGCTGGTTGTCTTCGCGGTGAATCACGCCACGGGCTACTCGGGCATGACGTCCGTCACCGTGCCGGCCATCAATCGCGTGAGCCGCACGGAGACGGGAGGCTGCCAGGCTGACGACGAGGCCGGTGGACCGCTCCAGGTGTCGGAGCTCGGCGAGCCGATGACGCTGTCTCGCTGCACGCAGTCCGAGCTGGGAATCCCGGCCGACTTGAAGCTCTTCCCGCCCGAAATCGATGTCCGCGTGGCCCGGCGGATGACGCCGGAGGGTGTCCAGGTCCCCACGCGTCCCAGCCTCATCCGCCACGGTGGCGCGGCGACGACGCGGGATGACTTCCTCCAGATGGCGACGCACTGGCGCGTGCGCCAGCTCCCCGAGCCGATGCTGGATGGGGGGACTCCGACGGACGCGGGTACGCCCGTGTCCACCGATGGCGGCTCCGACGATGCCGAGTGCACGGATGCCGGCTTCCTGCCGGACGGTGGCATCTGCGAGCCCGGGTTCTTGAGAGACCGTGGTGCGCCCGGGGAGGAGCTGGAGTTGTTCTGCTCCGAGCTGCCCGCCACGTCACCGCAGCGACTGCTGGGCCGGTGTGACACGGGGACGCCTCGGGTGGTGGATGTGCCCACCGGTGTGCCGCCGTTGGCGGGCCGCCTGGTGCAGGTGACGCAGACGGCGGTGGAGCAGCCCGTCGTCGTCGCCTTCCCGGTGCGTCCAGGCCGCCACACGGCCTCCGTCCAGGCGTCGCTGACGTATCAGAACGAGTCCGGGGCGATGGTGTCGCTCAGCTCGCTGTCTCGCGCGAACTACTACCTGCACGTCGTCGGACACCCGATGTACGAGCGGGACAGGAACGACGACGGCTTCCTGCAGCCTGACGAGGTCAACGCCCCTCCGCCGAACTTCTGTGAGCCGGGCGAGTGCCAGGACATCGATGGAGAGGCGGAGTCCGAGGAGGAACATCCGGACAAGTTGCCCAAGTGGGCGGTGGGCCTGAAGAACGTCTATCGGCACCGCGAGGCGGATGGCTCGGCGCTGGAGCGGTATGACCGCGCGCGGGAGCACGAGTTCCGCGTGCTGGAGTTGGGCAAGGTCACCGTCACGGCGCAGACGGGAGACCAGGGGGGGGCCGACGCGGGCAGTGCCGACGCCGGACGCGTGCTGACGGGGCTGCCTCGGCCGGAGGCCACGGACGATGACGTCGCGTACCAGTTCCTCATCGACAGCCTCCAGGAGCCGGACCTGCCGGGTCGCGCGGGGACGGTGAGCGGCGAGTACCGGCTACGGCTGGGCACGGATGACTTCGGCATCGAGTGCCCCATCGTCATCGAGGACGGCAGGCTCACGGGGACGTGCGACGGCGAGTTCCTGCCGGAGGTGCTGTCGGCGGCGGACATCCTGTACTTCGAGCTGTACCTGAGCGGGAACGCGGACAACGTCCTGTACCGCTTCAACTTCCACGGCATCTCCCCGCGCACGGACTTCGTGACGGCGGGCAGCGAGGACACGCTGGAGCGCTCCATGGCGAGGTCGACTCCCTCGTCGCCTTCGCTGAACAGCCTGGCCGTGCCGGCGGTGGCGCGCCCCATCTCCGTCAAGGCCATGGCCCACTTCGCCATCGAGCCTGACACGCTGACCAACGGCATCATCCGCATCTGCGAAGGGCCGGACTGCAACGCGTCCACGCTGCTCAAGGCTGCGGAGCTTCGGTACACGCCGAACTACGTGACTGGGGTCGGCAGCTACCAAGTGGTCCGTTACCTCGATGAAGGTAGTGCGCGCGTCAAACAACCGCTCATCCAACTGCCGAAGCCGGGGGCGAATGGTGCACGGCGCTTCGCGCTGCCCCTGACGAACGACCTGGGACGTATGCAGGATATGCCGACCCAGGGCCGGGAACTGTTCCTGGTCATCCAGCCCGATGCGGGACCGAGCGGCGCGAGCGCGCCCGTGAAGATGGCGCTGGGCGAGCCCGTGGGTCGCTACACCTTCGTCAACGCACGAGCAGCCAGCCAGACGGTGGTGGAGGGCGTCAACCTCGCCGGAGGCCACCTCAGCACGACGTACGAGGATTTCTCGGTGCCGCACCTCGCGGAGTCCGCGAGCTTCTCCCGGACGTTCAACAACCAGAGCAATGAGGTGTCACCGCTGGGAGTCGGGTGGTCGCATGCCTACGAGGGCTTCGTCGTCGAGGAGGAACTCGGCCGCTACATCGTCGTGCTGAGTGGCCAGTCCTATGACTTCCCCTCGTGCGACACGGTGAATCCGTCCGCCCGGTCCGCGAGCGACTGCAAGTCGGACAAGTCACACGGTGGCCGCCTGGTGGTGAATGTCGATGGCGCCGAGTTCAAGACGCCTCAAGGAATGGTCTATCGCTTCAAGACGCCTTCCGTCATTGACCCGGGCATTCCGGATCAGCGTCGCTGGGTGCTGACCGAGTTCTCGGATGGGCAAGGAAAGGACAGCCCGAAGCAGGGCTGGACGACGCTGACGTATGCGCCGGACTCGGACCGGGTGGTGCGGGTCTCCCGCTCACCGGGGGCCATCTCCCTCGCGTTCGAGTACAAGGACGCGGATGGCCCAGGCGCCACGCAGAAGCTGCAGCTCCTGGCCCGGACCCAGGGATTGAAGTTGCTGTCCGCGGTGGGGCTCTACATGAACGCGCGCCTGCCTTTGGACCCACAGCAGCCGCCGGTTGCTTCAGCCGCCATCCACCGCGTGCAGTTCGAACACGATGGTTGGGGCAACCTCCTGCGAGCCAGACGGCAGACGGGCCTGCCTCATCAGGCGTGGGTCTACCAATACGCACCGCCACCGGACACATCTGGGTACTCCCGCTGGCGGCTGGTCAACGAGCTGAGGACCGCGCGCTTCCAACTGACGCCGGGGGTTGCTCCCTCCGAGGACGCTGAGCTGACGTTCTTCGATCAGTGGGTCGCCAATTACGCGAGCACTGGGACTTCGAGTACCTACAAGCACGTCCCACCTGGAGAGGTCATTGATTCCTCGGGGAGCACGGGCCGTGGGCCGAGGCCGTACCTGTTTGTCTACGAAGGCAGTGGCCGGCGAAAGGTGACGCGCCCGGATGGCGTGCACGTCGCGTACACCCTGACGAGCTACGGAAGCGCCGCGAGCATCACCATGGGGACGTACGAGCACAAGACCGTCTGGCGCAGTGATGGTCAGATCTCACCAGAGCACGTGACCCTCCCGAACAAGGCCCAGCTTGGCTACAGCATCGATTCCGCGCATCGATTGCTCTCCCTGAAGTTGGAAGAGGCTCCCCCAGCAACGGAAGGCTTCCAGGACACTTTCGGTGACGGCGCTCAACCCGAACTCCTTCGTCAGACGTTCACGTTTCCCGTGAACCAGCAGTTCGGCATCCCGGACCAGCGAATCACTCCGGCCCAGTCGGGAACCCAGGCGATCAACACCCGTGTGACAGCGGAGGGCCAGGTCGAGGGCATCACCGTCCTCAACAACAATGGCACCACGGCGATGAACTCCGGAAGTCGCTCATTCGCCATGGACGGCACGGGAACTCTCACCGAGGAGACCGACGCACTCGCACAACAGATTGCCTACAGCGAACTCAATGCCCTGGGGCTGCCGCAGCGGATTGCCTTGACGAATCCGAACGCGGGCGGACTGGGGCTGGCCACGCTCACGCGGCGGCTGTCGTATGACACCTTCGGGCGCGTCGTCGAAATCAAGGAGGCCGAGACAGGCGCCGAAGAAGCATGGCAGTACGACAGCCAGGGCCGCATCACCCGACACTTCATCAAGGGCACTCCGTCGCAGGAGTGGACGTACACGTACACCCCGGGTCATCGCCGGATGACGGTGCAGGAGAGCCTGACGGGCTCGGGCATCGTGAAGACTCTCGAGACGTGGGAGGTCTTCGAGGGTGATGAGGCCGGGCAAGGGGTGTTCGAGGAAGAGCGCACCCCGTTCGGTCCTCCTGGGCTGGAGTCGGTTGCAGTGCGCAACCGACACGTGCTCAATGGTCGATTGGTCTCGACGACGGATGCGGTGGGGGTCGAGCGCGCCTATGACTATGACGTCGCCTCGGGATGGATGACGGGCGTTCGCATCGTCAACGCCGGGACGACTCAGGGGCCGTCCAACGTCGATGAGTTGCGCTACCAGAACTTCGACTCCAACGGGAAGCCTCGCGCCGTCGTGGATCAGAATGAGCTGCTGACGCGAATTGGCTACGACTTCCTGGGACGTGCCGTGTATTGGGATTACACGGGGGCCCCCGTGGTGAGTGGCGATCGCAGCTCGGAGGAGTGGCGCCGCAACTTTCATGGGGATGTGTATTCACGGGCCTTCGGAAACAGGGCTTCAAGCCACGCGCTGGACATCGTTCCGGATGCCCTCGGGCGAGTGCTGTCCACGAAGACGAATCTGTCCGGAGGGTCCATCACGAGCGTGGACGTCGCCATGGAGTATGACGGCTCCGGTCGCGTGACACGGCGACAGGACCACGTCATGGCGACGGATGAGCACTTCGAGTACCACGATGCGCTGGGCCGTCTGACGCGCTACACCCGAACGATGGACTCCGGGTCGGGGCCCTTGGACCTCGAGGAGACTCGTCGTTACGCGGACTGGCTGCATGGCACGACGGAGCGCCGGAAGGTCACCATCACCCGGACGATCGGACGGCTGCCCGGATCTGCGCGCGTCGAAGAAGAAGAGGAGTACTCCGACGTCGCCGGCAGGCTGATGGAGACGGTTCGTACCGTGGGGGGCGTGCGCGCGTCGACGAACTACACCTACAACTCACGTGGCCAGCCCTTGTCCGAGGTCGCCCCCACCGACGGCGATGGGACGGAGGCCACGACCTTCCACTACGACGTCGCGGGCAACCTGTACCGAAAGGACGAGCCGGGTGACGCGACCAATCCCGCCGCCGTCACGGAATTCTTCGTGGACGGGGAAGGGCGTGTCGTGCGCCAGAAGGGCCCTCATCCAGACTCGGACTGGCGTTACACCTACGACGCCTTCGGGCAGGTCACGTCCCGCGAGTTGGTTGCCACAGGCGGCAATGCCGTGGGCGCTCGGTGGGCCTACAGCTATGGCTTGAAGGGGAAGCCCGGCGCGGACGGCTCGGTGCCAGACTCCGCCATCGAGGAGACAGATCCACTCGGATACAAGAGCTACCGCTACTTCAACGCGCGCTACCAGCTTCTGAAAGAAGTCCGTGAGGACACGCGCACGGTGGCCGGGGGCGGTACCACCACGAACGGGAACACCACCACCACGACGTATGCCTATGCCGGGCCATGGCTCCAGAAGCAGGTGGTGACTGAAAGGACGGAAGGCGGTGAGGGGTCTCCGACGGTGCGCACATTGGAGCGCAAGAAGTTCGATGACCGGGGCAGGGCGCTGGAGACTCGTGAGCATTGGCAGTCGGGATCGGATTCGTATGAGTATGTGACGAAAGCACCCTGGACCGGGCGCACGGTCTCCGTCCTCCAGACAGGCACGGTCAGCGCTTCGCCGACGGTCTCGCTCCCATCGCGCCAGTTCGAGGTGGAGACGAACAGTCTGGGACAGGTTGTCGCGCGGACGCAGGGGGGACTGACGGACTCCTGGAGTTATGATGCGGCGGGCTTGCTTGCCGAGGAGCATCTGGCGGGACAGCCCTTGACGAGCTACATGTATGACCAGGGGCTGCTCACCGATATCTCCCTGGGCGCCGGCGCTCAGCCTGAGCGCACCCTGATGTCGTACCGGCTGGATGGACGACTCAAGAGTGTGAAGGACCCCTCGGACCGGGTGCGTGCCTTCACCTACGGACCGCGTGGCCTGTTGGTTCGAGAGTGGTTCGGGAAGAATGGCGAGTCGACGGAGACGAACTTCTCTTACGACGCGGGTGGGTTCATCGCGAAGGTCTGGAGGGACCCCGCCAACCCCGGGGACGCCTGGGAATACAAGCATGGCCCGCTCGGGGAAGTATTGAGGGTCACGCCTCCTGGCGTGCCGCACTTCTCGTATGAATACGATGCCTCGCGGCGGTTGATCTCCATCAACCGCCCACCAGGCGGAGTGCCCTCGGAGACCTTCGAGTACGACTACCTTGGCCGAACCCTGAGACGGAACCGCGGAAGTTCGGAATGGCTGACATCATGGGAGAACGGCGTCAGGAAGGTGACGAGCCCGAATAATGCGGTGTCCTTGAGCGGGAACGATCGCGACGTCGTCAAGACCCTGATGGATGGTCGCGGCCGGCCGATCTGGAAGTCCTTCACTGCTGGGGCCTCCTCCTCCGGGCAGCAGGACGTCAGCCGCATTGTCTTTGCCTATGACGCGTTGGATGCATTGGTGCAGGCGAACGAGGAGCGGGGCAGCCAGAACGTTCTGAACAGCTTCCACTACGATGATCGAGCCCGGATCACACGGATTCAGCGCGGCAAGGACGACTCGACAGACAAGGAAGACTGGGTCGAGTTCTCGTATGTGCCGGGGAGTGATTTGCTCCACCGTCGTATGTCGGGGCTTCTTGCCGATGGTCCCCGGCTGGAGGAGGAGTTTGGCTATGACAACCTGGGCCGCATCAACTCGGTGCGTACGCTCCGTGGCGGCGTGCAGATCGAACGGGCCGTGGCGTGGGAGCCTGGCGGAGAGTTGCTCTCGCACGTGGCTGACGACGAGTTCGTCGAGCGCAAGTGCTACGACGGTCGCGGTTGGTTGAAGGCGATTCGAACCGCGACGCCTGACCTGGATGTGGGTTGCAGCCAGACGGCCAGTGCACCCATGGTCGCGTTCCAATACACGTATGACGTGCGAGGCAACCGCATCCGAGAGGACGCGCTGGTGCCCAACGACGAGAACGAGCTGGTTCCTGAGTTCACGGAATATGGTTACGACCAGGCGGACCGCCTCACGGGTGTGCGTCAATCCGGGGGCGCCGCTGTTCTTTACAAGCTCGCGGCGGATGGGACACGCCTCGGTGCGCGCCATGCGTCGAGTCATGTCGGCTCTCTGTCCACGGAAGGCTACGAGCAGGCGGCTTCGGCGGAGCGGCGCCTGGTCTACGCGTTCAATGAGGCTGGAGGACTGACGTCCATTGATGACCTGGCGCAGTCCGGGTCCGCACAACAGCAGGCGGCGTACTTCACGGATGGGTCGGGGCGGGTGCGCCGCGCGGTGCGACCGTCGGTTGGGAGGACGGATTATGACTGGGATGTGTCGGGGCGCCTGGCTCAAGTTCGGACGCAGCGGCAGGGGTCTGAAGGCACCACGGAGACGACGACCCAATATCGCTATGGATTCGATGGGTTGCGCCGCTCGCGCACGACGGGGACCGACAAATCCCGATACGTCTGGGCTGGAGAGGAACTCGTCGAAGAGCAGCTCGCGGGCGGCTCTCGCCTGCATCAAGAGGTGCTGGGCGGGCTGACGCTCTCCTCGGGCGACGAACGCGTCCTTCATGACGGCCTTGGAAGCGCGGTGGGGCGGGTGACGTCAGAGGGAGTCTTCACGGGATACCGCTACGATGCCTGGGGCAACTATCGCGATGGCGCGGCGCCCTCCTCGACGCAGGCGAGTATCGGATATACAGGCCACTCCTGGGACGCGGATTCGGGCCTGACGTATGCCCAGCAGCGTTGGTATGACTCGGACACGGGGCGATTCCTCTCCGAGGACCCGGTCGGACCCTCGGCCTATCTGACGACGCCGAACGAGCTGAACCCGTGGCTGTATGCACGTGGGAATCCGTTGACGTTCACTGACCCGGATGGGCGCGGTGCCGTGCAGGATACGGTGGGGGCCTGCTACGTCGCTCTGGTCGATGACATCTTGTTGAAAGACAAGAGCGACCTCTCGGACTTCAACACCAGCTACGGAGACTTCTACAGGGGCTGCAAGCTCATCAAGAACTCCGCGGACTACTACCGCACGCAGAATCAGACGACGGCGGCGGCTCGTGAGTGGGTCCTGAAGAACGAACACGCCCGGGCGGGTATCGGTGCCTCGATGGCGGTGCTCGGGGCGCTGCACCCCAACGCCGAAGGGGACACGCTCGCACCAGAGATCCGCCAGTCCTATCAGATGGTGCATGAGCCGGCGATGATGGCGATGCAGGTGCTGGAGTTGCGGTCGATCAGGCCGATGCGACGGCCTCCGTCCGCGCCCATGGACCTGGCCTTTGGCGGAAGCCGGGGGGCTGGCGCCGCTACCCTTTCCCGTCCAGGTGTCGCGTTCGGGCCGCCGTCGGCGCAACTCCCGTACCTCATGGCTCAGGGGGCGAACTCGGGGGGGCCAGACGACCCCTCGGCCAAGACGTTCGGTACGAAAGAAGAGGCGCTCGAGGACTTCGTCAAGGAGTTCAGGACCCAGTCGAAGTCGAAGCAGAGGCAAGGGACGCGCGTGGCAATAGGGGGGCAGGGCAAGAAGACCAAGAAGGCCGTGGCGCTTGGGTCTCAGAAGCCGAGAGAGCCGGGGTATTGGTCTCAAGAGATGCGGGAGAAGCATGCGGAGCTCAATCGCCGCGCAAGTGCTACCGAAAACCTGGATCTCGATCAGGTACCCGCGCACCCCCTGGGGGTATGCGGCGAGCAACATACGGCCAATGCACTGTGTTTGATGGGGGAAGCGCTTGAGGACATTGAGTTCACAAAGCCCATATCTCCCATGGACGGGAAGTTCGTTCCCGTGTGTAAATGGTGCCAGCAGATTTTCAGGCGAGATCAGTTCCCGCCTGGCACACTGTTTGAGTGATGAGAAGGGGTACGTCATGGAGGTTTCAGGGCGCGCGCAAAGATTGATCGCCGAGGCGGGCGAGTGGCGGGAGAGGATGACCCCTCAAGACACCGCTGCGGGCCTGTCGAGAGATGAGGCTCCTGTCTCGGGGTTCGTCGTGGAGTTGCAACGACGGTGGGGGGGATTGTCCTACAGAATTGGAACATCGAGGACATCCTTCGGGTTGTGGTCTGATCGCTATGGGGGGCCCAAGGAGTTGCTGTTCTACGAGCTGGACGGAGAGGACGTTCTCTATGAGTTCGTCATGAAGCTGTCGTTCCAGTTCTCGTATTCAGTGGGAGAGCGTGGTGTGTTTTGTGAGGACGAGTATGTGTATTCGTCCGTGGAGAAGTTGATTGAGGATGATGCTGTTTCATACGAACTCTTCCATGACTGCGCTGGGTGGTGGCGATGCCAGCTCAATATAGAGGACCACGGTCTCATCACGGCGACCTCTGCTATTCCAGGAGTGGCCATGATCCCTGAGGCATCGGATGAGCGGACCTCCTGGTGGCGAGGTGACAATCTGTGGATCCGACGAGGTCCTGTCTTGTTCACGCCTGGGCGCAGCTACGTTGAGGTCTCTGCTCAAGACCGTGGACGAGCCGAGTCGATCCGCGATTCGTTGTTGAATCGTCAGGGTGTCTGAACGATGAATGCTGACGAGGCGACTGATGTGGCACGGCATTTTGTCGCACGCGAGTTGAAGGCGGAGTTGCGCCTGGACTCAGGAGCGCGGAAGCACCCGAGAATGGCTGATGAATGGGTCGTCCTGTTTGACCGGAGTCGTGGGGATGGCTCCGTTTTCGATGGGCCGTTGATAGTGCTGGTTAATGACAAGTCAGGAGACGCCCGATTTCTTTGAGCACGATGAAGGTCTTGTTCATTCGGTTGCAGGCAGGTCGTGTCCTGGTGATGAGTCTTTTTTCCAGGAAATGGAGCGAGCTGACCGAGGTGTGGCCCGGTGAGGACTTTCACGGGGTGACCTATGCGGAGCTGCGGAAGCTGGGAGACGGGCGCCATGAGGTGGAGCTCAATCCCTCCGTTCCTTCGCGCACGGGTCCGAACTCGGAGGTGGTCTCGATTGCCGATCAGATCGGAGCCATCGAGTTCGAATGCGACCTCGGGTTGATGAGCAAGGAACTGGCGACGCGTGAAGTCGCTGTCTTGTGTCTCTCGAATGAAGTGGGGGCGGTGCTGGCTGCCGCGTCCGCCGAGATGCGGGAGCGTGTTTGTCTGTTCGCCCGAGAGGCGAACCATGCGCCGGGCGACGAGGACCACGTCTCTATCGGCCGTCCAGATCTCCCTCGTGACGTGATTCGGGCCATCGTCGCTGCCTGTGGGGCCGCACAGGGCGTGTAGGTCGGCGTCTGGGGAGAGTGGCCGCCGCCGAGGCGTGCCACCCCCGACCCGGTGGGCCCATACGTGGTGCGGCCTCTCTGTTGGCACGCGGATCCGCCGACGGGACTGCCGAACTGTTCGGTTCACTCCGTATCGATGAGAGGGGGCGCCTGGGGAGCGGGTCTTTCGAGACCTGTTTCACCGGTGCGTCGGGCGAGCGGTGTGTCGTTTGGGTGGTTGTTGAGGCGGTCACGGTACGTCCCGAGAGGGCGTAGGTCGGAGGGGTAGTGCGTCGGTTCAGCTCAAGCGGTGTTCGCGCGGTGCTCGCGGTGGTGTGCCTGGGATTCGCCCTGGTGGCCCACGCGGCGCCACCCGAGGTGACGGCGGCCTATCCCCTCGCGCCGCTGCGTCCTGGCTCGCAGAGCGTGGAGATTGGCTTCGACATCGAGCAGCAGGTGTCGCAGGTCCTCGTCACCATCCAGGGCCTCTCCGCCACCCAGGGCAACTTCGCCTCCGTCACGAACCTCCGTGTCGAGCGTGACTTCGCCGGCGCCGTCCCGTTCCACCTGCTCGTGCCGCTCAAGGCCGCCTTCCCGGACGACGGCGCCCTGACCGTCACCGCCATCCCCATTGGCCCTGACTCGGTGCCCGGTGCTTCTTTCAGCACCACCTTCGACGCCAAGGCCAGCCCCCCGGGCTTCGCCCCCACGCCCGTCACCGTCCGCGCGGTACTCCGCGAGGAAGTCAACGAGAGCGGCATCATCCTGGAGGTCGGCTACAGCGGCCAGGTCTCCTCCGCTGAGCTGTCCATGATGGGCGCCTCCGCGCTCGCCCTGCGCACCGTCTTCGGTGACCTCAGCGAAGCCGAGGCCCAGGCGTTCGTCACCGCCCGTCGCCTCGTCGGCCGTCCCCGCGTCTCCACCCCCGGCCGCATCCAGTTCTTCATCCCCACGCTCGACGGCAAGGTCCCTCCCGACGGGGTCGTCATCGCGGATGTCTCCCTCCAGGACCCGTTTGGCCGCACCGTCCACACCTCCGCGGTGGAGTTCACCAGCTCCACCTCGTTCGACCCGCTCATCTCCATCTCCGCCAGGCCCGAGTCCCTCCTGTTGGATCAGGTGGGCCGCCGCGAGCAGCTCCAGGTCTTCGGCAACTTCGCCATCGCGGGCGAAGTGGACATCTCCGGTGGACGCCGGGGCGTGCTCTACGAGTCGAGCAACCCCGCCATCGTCGCCGTCACCCAGTCCGGTGACGTCATCGCGCTCGCCCAGGGCGAGGCCACCGTCAAGGTCACCTACGCCGAGCGCACGAAGGACGTGCCGGTCATCGTCACCGACCCCTCCCGCATCGCGGGCGTCCGCATCACCCCAAGCACCGTCACGCTCGAGCGCGTGCGCGACACCTTCCAGCTCAAGCTCGAAGGCCGCCTGGATGACGCCGCGACGGGCCGGGTCATCGACCTGACCCCGTCGACCCTCCGCACCGTCTGGAGCTCGGAGGACGCCACCATCGTCTCCGTCACCCCGGAGGGGAGGGTGACCTCGCTCCGCGAGGGCAGCGTGAACATCATCGCCCGGCACACCACCGTGGACGACGTCGTCTGGACGGACGACATCCGCGTCGAGGCACAGGATGGTCTCCCCACGGTCCGCCTGTCAGGCCCCACGTCCATCGCCGCCGGCGCCAGCTTCGAGGTTCGCGCCGTGGCCTCCGATGACGTGTCCGTCAAGCACGTCAGCTTCCTGGTCAACGGCGTGCCCACCGTCATCGACGACACCGCGCCGTACTCGCTGCGCATCCAGGCGCCACCTCTCGCGGGCGCCACCTTCAAGGTCGCAGCCATCGCGGTGGACTCCGGTGACCAGGAGTCTCCTCAGGCCACGCTCGACATCAAGGTCGTGCCTCCCGCCGGCCCGAGCACCCGACAGGTCGTCTACGAACTGCCCACCCCCGGTGCGAATCTCATCGAGGGACTCCCCCAGATCCTTCGCGTGACGAGCGGTGACTGGGCGTCCGGCAATCTGTCGCCGCTCGATTTCCAGGTCGTTCGCTTCACCGTGGACGGCGCGCCCGTCGGCTCCTCCCAGACGGCTCGCATGGAGCTGCGCCCCGTTCCCAACACCTCGCCCCAAGTGATTGTCGCGGTGCCTCTGTGGGAGATCAGCTACGTCCCTCCGGCGGGCAGCGCGGGCACCTCCGCCGCCATCAAGGCCACGGCCGTGGACCGACAGGGCGCCACGGCTGAAAGCTCCACCGTCCTCGTCCGCATCGTCGGCAACGCGCCTCCGCTCATCACCCGCCGCGCGCCCCTGGGCAGCACGGTGGAGGTGACGGAGAAGGTGCCGCTCTCCGTCGAAGGCACCGTCGCGGACGACGCCATGGCCTTCGGCGTCAAGCTGGCGCTGCTCGTGGACGGCAACGCGGTGGCCACCACGCGCCAGGACCAGGGAGGGCAGGGGGGCACGGCCGAGGGTGGCCAGGCATTCAAGCTCGTCTGGACGCCTCCGGCGGGAAGCGCGGGCAAGCGTTCCCGCGTCGAGATTCAGGCCATCGACCATGGCGGCCTGGAGCGCCGCATCGGCTTCGAGGCCGTCGTCAGGCTGGACGGCCCGCCCAACGTGGCCATCCAGACACCCACGTCCACGGACTCCTACGTGGGTGGCACTCCCGTCACGCTCACCGCCGCCGCATCGGATGACAGCGGCGAGCCGCCGCAGGTGACGTGGAAGGTGAACAACGTGCCGGTGGGGCAGTCCGCCGTGCCGCCCTATCGCGTGCTCTGGCGCACGCCCGTCGTCGAGGTGGATGGGACCTTCTCCATCACGGCCACTGCCCGGGACGCACAGGGGCACGAGCTGACGAGCGGTGCCATCGTCGTGGGGATTCGCAGGGACTTGAAGGCCCCGACGGTGAACATCCTGACGCCGCAGCATCTGGTGGAGGTGCCGAACTCCCAGGCGCTGCTGGTCACCATCGCGGGCTTCGACGAGGTCTCACCCCAGCGCGTCGAGCTCTATCTCGACGAAGAGGAGATCCCGGTCTTCGTCGACGACGCGCTCGGCGACAACGCGGGCGTCTCCGGTTCGTACATCAGCTACACCGTCATCCCCGTCGAGAAGTTCTTCGTGGGGCCGCTCCCCAAGGAGACCCTCAAGCTCACCACGCGCGCGTTCGACTCCTCGGGCAACCACGCCGAAACCAGCCACACCGTCACGCTCAAGGGCGACCGGCCACCGACTGTCGAGTTCCTCAGTCCCAGTCCCGGCTTCGTCGGCACGGCGGCCACACGTGTTCCCATCGTCCTCCATGCCGAGGACGATGTCGCCGTTTCAAGGGTGGAGCTCTTCCAGTTGCGCGGCAGCACCCGCGAGTCCGTCGGCGTCGCCACGGTGCCGCCGTATCGCTTCGACCTGCTGCTGCCGTCGACGCCCGACACCGTTCAGCTCATCGCGGAGGCCGTCGACAGCGCGGGTGAGAAGAACGTGGGCACCGTCTCCCTCTCGCTCGAGGTGACGGCGGACGACGAGCCGCCGATGGTGGCCTTCCGGACTCCCGCCGAGGGCACGCGTGTCTTCGCTGGCGCCAACCGGAAGGTGGACGTCGTCGTGGTGGCCACGGACAACGTCCGCGTCAAGAACGCCCGGCTCTTCCTCCAGGACCCGCTCCAGCCCGCCAACCCCGATGCGCCGGAGACGCAGGTGGGCTCGGGCGCCATCACTGGAACGCAGGAGGGCCTGTACCAGGTCTTCAAGTGGACCCTGGATGTGCCCGCCGACTTCGCGGGCAAGCCGCTGCGCCTGCGCGCCGTCGTCGTGGATGACGGGAACCGCACCGCGGAGCGCCGCCTGGTGCTCCAGGCCGTGCTGAACACCGACCCCGTCGTCCACCTGATGCTGCCCGCGCCGCGCACCGTGGTGAAGGAAGGCCAGGACGTCACCGTCACCTTCACCGTGTCGGATGACGAAGGGGTCGCCAGCTTCGCGGCTCGCTCCGGTGGCGTGACGCTGGAGCCGTTCATCGGCCCCGTCAACACGGCCATCCAGCAGAAGCTCGTCGTCCGCGCCCCCATCGTCACGCCGTCCACGCCCGCGTCCGAGCGGACGGTGGGCATCATCGCCAAGGACGTGAGCCCGGTGCCCCAGTTCGGGCACGAGGACGTGGTGCTCGACGTCATCGACGACCTGGAGCACCCCACGGCCCTCCTGCTGTCGCCCATCCCTGGGACGGCCTCGCAGCCGCTCCAGGTGCCGAACCTGAGCAGCCTCGGACTGCGCGTCGACGTCTCGGACGATGTCCGCGTCTCACGGGTCGCGGTGATGCTCGACGGCGTCGAAATCCAGCCGACCACGCCGCAGCAGGCGTACCTGCGCGCGAGCCACGAGGACTTCGAGGAGGTCCGCGTCCCCAATCCCCAGGGGCCCGGCGACATCCTCGTCAGTCGGCGCTACGTGGGGACCTTCTCCGGAACAGTCCCCCTCAAGCGCACCAGCGTGGACCCCGAGGACGAGGCGCCCGAGCGGCACGTCATCTGGGCCCGCGCGTATGACCCGGCCGGCAACCCCACGGACACGTCCAAGGTCGTGTTCGATATCGTCGTCGCCGAGGACAAGCTGCCTCCCGTGGTGCGCGTCTCGCTCACGGGCGTGCCCGACGCGCGGACCTGCGTGGCCGGCTCGGAGGTGAAGCTCCAGGTCCAGGCGTCGGATGACAGCGCGGTGGAGTCTCTCTCCGTGCGCTTCGAGAACGGGGCTGACCTCACGAACCTGGAGCAGAAGCCGTCAACGCTGCCCGCGGCCAGTGTGTCGTTGACCGGCCCCTACACCCTTCCCCCGCTGACAAACGGAGAGACGCGCACCGTGAGCTTCGAGGCCACGGCGACGGACAGCAAGGGGCGCACCACGGTGTCCGCCTATTCCTGTCTGCTGGTGGCCGACACGGCGCCCGTCGCGCGCTGGGTGTCTCCCACGAGCGGAGACCTGATTGAAGAGCAGCGCTACCAGGGCACGCTGGAGCTGCAGGACGACGTGGGTCTGCGGGCCGCATGGTTGGTGGCCTCCACGTCGGAGGTGAAGGCGGCGACGGCCAACGACTTCGCGCTCCAGGCGACGGCGCTCGCGGGCACGCCCCAGACGCCGTTCTCGCTCGCGAACCATGCGGTGCCGGTCGCCTCACTGTCCTTCGGCGGTCAGCCGGCCAGTGGCGGGTCGCCAGGCGCACCATTCACGTTCACCGTGACGGGCGAGGACAGCGCCGTTCGCGTCACGCCGCACGTCGCCCTGGCCACGGACACCGCTCCCGGCTTCCTTCGTCTGAAAGTCGGCGCGGACTCCCACGGGGCCGAGGCCCGCGTCACCTACCATCTGCGCCCCCGTGCCTCGCTCTCGGCGGACGCGCGGGCGGAGCTGAACACCTTCAAGGCCCTGTTCCCGTCCGGCGACCTCACGCGGACCCGCGTGCTCACGCTCGACGCTGGAAATGGATACGAGGTGGACCTCGGGTTCCCGAAGAACGCCGTGGAGGTGGAGCAGATCCTCGTGGAGCTGCGAGCCCGTGGGGGCGACTCGCGTCCGGTGCTCGTGTCGGAGCTGGCGCTGCGCTACCAGTCCGGCCAGCCGTATCAGGTCCGCGCCGCGGCGGGAGGTCAGCGTCTGACGGTGGACCCGCTGTCCCCGTCGCTCAATCCAGGTCAGCTCACCTCGCGTCAGGTGGGCTTCCGCATCCCCGCGTCGTGGACGTCTCCCGACGTGCGCCTCACCACCGTCGCGGTGGACACGCGCGGTGTGGTCACCAAGGACGCTCGGAGCCTGCGGGTGGTGCCCGACACGGTGGCCCCCACCGTGTCCATCGTCGGACTGGGCGAGAGCGCGACGGCGGTGCGCAACCAGCCGTTCAAGGTCCGCCTGCGCGTCACTGACAACGCGAGCCTGTCCGGCGTCCGCTTGCTGATGGATGGCGTTGCCCAGGGTGATGACACGCTGCTGGTAGGGACGTCGCAGGAGGTGGAGGTCACCCTCCAGCGCGAGGCCCAGGGCGCCGCCGAGCTGTATGCCCAGGCGTGGGACCGCGCCGGCAACGAGACGGTCTCCCTGCCCGCGTATGTGCAGATTGTCTCCGACGCGCCGCCGACCCTCCAGATGGACCGGCTGGTGGCGGTGGGGGAGACGCTGTACCGCACGGAGCTGGAGGGGGGCTTCGTCAGCCTGCTCCAGAACAAGAGCGCGACGCTGCACTTCACCGTCAAGGACGACGTGGGCGTGCAGTCGGTGACGACGACCTTCGGCTCGAACGCGCCACAGACGCAGACCTTCGCTCCGCCGCAGGTGGGGAGCAGGGCGCTGTCCGTGGGTGTCACGCCACCGGTGGGCCCGGATGGCATGCCCACGGTGTTGACCCTCACCGTCAAGGACACCGCGAACCAGGAGAAGAGCGCGCGGCTGGTCATCGAGAGCCGCAGGCCGCGTGCGCCCCAGTTGGCCATTCTCGAGCCCGCGCAGGACGGGTACCTGGTGGAAGGCAGCATCCAGCTCCGCCTGGGCGCGCTCGCCGCGGATGACACCCAGGTCACCGGCGTGGAGTTCTTCGTCAACGGCAAGCCCGCCCTCCAACTGGAGGCGCGGGATGGCACCGTCGTGCCGACGCTGTTCGACCCCGACGGCAACCCCGTCGCCGCGGATGTCACCGTGCGCGATGCCCTCACCGCCCTGCGCGTGGGGCCCGAGGAGATATCCCGCTTCCGCATCTTCCGAGGCCTGCTGGCGCTGCCGCCGGGCTTCGTCCGGTTGGACCCCATGCGCACCGAGAGCTTCGTGCTCCTGCGCGTCGAGGCGACGGACCTGGAAGGCAACCGCTCCTCGGTGGAGCGGCGGATTCGCATCGCGGAGGACACGGGCCTGCCGGTGGCGAACGTGCTGCGCCCCAGCCTGGGCCGCGACGTCATCGAGAACACGCCGGTGCTCATCCAGGTCCAGGCGCATGACAACGCGTTCGTGGACCGGGTGGAGATCTACGCGGGCCCGAGCGCCGAGGGACTCAAGCTGGTCCACGTCGCCGGAGGTTTCCCTTCGGAGAACGGCCTGCCTGGCTCTCCCTTCGACGTGTACTCGCCGGTTGTCACGTTCCAGCACTCGGTGCCGAAGCTGTCCGAGCTGGGCGGCCTGGACTCCGTGCCGTATTTCATCGCCACCCGGGCCCGGGACATCTCCGGCAACCTGGGTGAGCTGGAGTACCAGCAGATCGACGTCGTGAGGGATCGCGAGCCCGCCCTCTCCATCCTGTCTCCCTCGGACGGGACGACGGCCGTGGCGAGCAACTTCCTGCCGGTGATTCTCTCCGCGGAGGACGACGTCGCCGTCACCTCCGTGTCGCTCTATCTGAATGGCGCCGCGACGCCGGTCGCCACGCTGACCCAGCCCCCGTTCCGCTTCCTGATTCCCGTGCCGGAGACGACGGGCGGCACCCTGCGGCTGCAGGGGCGCGCGGTGGACAGCTTCGGCCACATCGTCAACTCGCAGACGGTGGTGCTGACGGTGGCGGAAGACCTGCCACCCACGGTGGTCATCGCCCAGCCGGCCCATGGCGCCATCGTGACGGAGGGCCGTGACTTCTCCGTGCTGGTGGCCGCGCAGGATGACGTCGACGTCCAGCGCGTGGAGGTCACCGTGGAGGGCGGCGTGGACGGCATGCTGCGCTTCGCCAGCTCCACGCGGCCGTATGCCTTCCGCGTGCCGCTGCCGCATGGCTCCGCGTCGAGGACCCTCACCATCCGGGCGAACGCGCGGGACTCGTCGGGCAAGACAGCCGACGCGCGGGCCGTGACGGTGCTGGCGCAGGCGGACACGCAGGACCCGAAGGTGAAGCTGGTGTCTCCGGCGAACGGGTCCGCGATGGTGACGGGACTCCGGCTGGATGTGGAGGCTCGCGCCGAGGACAACGTGGGCGTGGCGGGTGTCACCTTCATGCTGAAGGTGGGCTCGGCGGATGAAGTGGAGCTGGCCCGCGTCCCCGCGCCGCCTTACCGCTTCTCGTATCTGGTGCCCAAGGACCTCGTTCCCGACAACGGCGCGTCCGTCCCGCTGCGGTTCACCGCGAGGGCGGTGGACCTGAGCAACCGATGGGCCACGGACACCGTGACGGTGAACGCCATCGACGACAAGCCGCCAACGGTGGCCTTGAAGAACCCGCCGTTCAAGGTGGTGGCGAAGCTGCCAAGCAGCTTCCATGCGCAGACGGGTGACGACGTCGCGGTGGCCCATGTGACGTTCCTCGTGGGCCCCACCCGGGACTCGCTCGCCGAGGTCGGCCGCCGCTTCCAGTTGCCGTTCGAGCACATCTACGTGGCGGACCCGGCGGACGTGGGCAAGCGCCTGTGGATCGCCGCGCGCGCCGTGGACACCGCCGGACAGTCGACGCAGTCGGAGCCCGTCGCGTTCAACGTCGTCGCGGACCAGGTCCCCACGGTGGAGCTGACGCGGCCGGAACCCGACGGCACCGTCTTCGCGGGCGCTCGGCTGCGCCTGGAGGCCAACGCCATCGACGTGGACAGCGGCATCGAGTCGGTGTCGTTCTTCGTGGACGGCCGCAAGGTGGCCACGGCGCTGGCTCCGGCGGGCATCCCCGGCAAACCCAACGCGTACGTGGCGAGCTTCGTCGCGCCCATTGGCAGCGGCAGCCGCGAGTTCTTCATCAAGGCCGTGGCGGTGGACAAGGCGGGGCAGGAGGCGGAGACGCCCGCCCGGAAGGTGGGCACCATCCCCGACACCACGGCGCCGAACGTGGAGCTCGTGGACCCGCCGCACCTGGATGTCGTGACGGAAGGTGAGCCGCTGTTCCTGTCGGCCTTCGCCGCCGACAACGCAGGCATCCACGACGTGGGCTTCCTCGCGAGCTACACGTCGGGGACGGGAGAGACGGTGTCGGGCGAGGTTGGCGCCTCGGCGGTCGCGGGGACCAGCTCCGCGAACCGGCCACGGTACGGCTACTCGTGGCTGGTGCCGACGCCGCTGGCGGGCAAGGCCATCACCCTCCACGCTCGCGCGAAGGACCTGTCCGGCAACACCGCGTCGTCGCAGGTCATCCAGGTGGAGGCCGGAATGCGGCCGTCCCGGACGCCGTACAAGCCGTTTGGCGGCTCGGGGGAGAGCACCCGCCTGTCCGCGCTGGCGGTGGATGGCGCCGGCCTGGGCGTGGTGGGGGCCACCGGACTTCCGCTCGGCGCGCCGGTGCGCCGGGGCGTGGAGTTCTTCCGCGTGACGGACGCTCCGCTGGAGGCGCTGGTCGCGCACCCGCTGGAAGGCGTGCCGGTGGCGTCGGCCTTCCACGGGCACCTGGTGCTCGTCAGCGTCCGCCATGACCTGGCGGCTCGCAACGGAGAGCTGGTGCTGTTCGACACGAGCAACGCGGGCAACATCACGCGTCGGGGCTCCATCGAACTGTCCGGCCACGACGTGGGCGGCGTGGTGGCGGCGGGGCAGCTGGCCTTCGTCGCCAATGGCGATCAGGGCGTCGTGGTGGTGGACCTGTCGAACCTGGACTATCCCCAGCGGGTGACGACGCTGCCCACGAATGGACCGGCGCGTGACGTGGGCGTGCTCGGCGACAAGCTGCTGGTGGCGGCGGGGACGGGCGGCCTGCGGGTGGTCGACTTGTTGGACCCGGAGCTGGGCGAGCTGGGCCATGCGGCGGTGCCGGGTGGCGCGGAGACGTTGGAAGTGGTGGGCGAGCGCGTCCACGTGGGGTGCCAGGGCGCCACGGCCTCGCTCGCCGTGGTCGACGTGCGCGCCGCGCCGCGCGTGGTGTCGCTGCTGTCGCATGCCCCGGGCCGCGCGGACCTGCTGGCCGCGGGCCAGCGCTCGGTGGCGGGCCTGGGCAACGTGTCGGTGTCCACGGTGCAGCTCATCGACCAGGACTCGCGGCCGGTGAAGGGACTGCTCACGGCCTCCATCATCGATGACGCGGGCATCGCGACGACGTCCGTTCGGGCCAATGTGCCGGCCGCGCTGGACGTGTCGATGACGGGCGACGGACTGCTGACGCTGTTCGGCCACCAGGGCGTGGCCGAGTTCACGTTGCCCCGCTTCATCGTCACCGACGTCACGCCCGGAAACGGCGCGGAGCAGGTGGCGTTCGAGGCGCCCGAGCTGGCGCTGTCCGTGGGCTTCTCCCAGCCGGTGGACCCGGCCACGGTGAGCGCGGCGCGGGTCATCCTGCGCGAAGGGCTGCTCAACGGCCGTGTGCTGACCACCGAGGCGCGGGTGAGCCCGACGGACAGCTACCGCATCGAGCTGCTGCTCCCCGCGGGCGTGAAGCTCGCGAGGGGCAAGGAGCACTCCATCTCCGTGGAGGCCGGGGTGGGGAGCACCTTCCAGCAGACGCTGGACAAGCGCTTCCTGTCGCGCTTCCGCACGCGCACGGCGGAGGGGCTGGTGCCGCGCGTGGACCGCGTGGAGCCTCGCGCGGGTCCGGTGGACGGTGGCACGCGCGTGACGATTCGCGGCGCCAGCTTCGAGCAGGGCGCCCGGGTGTACTTCTCCGACGCGGAGGCGACGGAGGTCTCCGTCAGTGAGTCGAAGACGGTCCTCACCGCGCGCACGCCGCAGCAGGTGGAGGGGCCCGTGAAGGTCACCGTGGTCAACCCGGGCGGACTGCAAGGCAGCCTGCTGGGTGGCTTCATCTACATGGACATCCTCCAGGTGAGCTTCGTCTCGCCGGCCTCCGGACCCCTGGCGGGTGGCCAGGTGGTGGAGCTGTCCGGCGCGGGCTTCCAGCAGGGCGCGGAGGTCTACTTCCGGGGCCAGGGCGCGCAGACGGCGCGAGGCAGTCTGGCCCCCTCGGCCATCGTCCTTTCTCCGGGCCGCATGCGGGTGACGACGCCTGAAGGTGGCTTCGGGCCGGCGGACATCTTCGTCGGCAATCCGGACGGGCAGACGGCGATGGCGGAGAACGCCTACCTCTACACGAACCTCGCGACGACGAAGCGGATTGGCCGGTACCAGCCCGCCATCGATGGGACGGAAGGTCGTCCCGCGAGTCGCCTGCCGCAGGGCCGCCCCGGAGCGCTCGCGCTCGAGAAGGGCCGCGCCTATCTGCTCGCCGATGCGAACATCCAGCAGGGCGCGGATGTCATCGAGGTGCTGAAGCGCAGCACTCAGGGCGCGCTGTCCATCGTCGACATCTCCGTGCCGGAGAACTCCGAGGTGATGGGTGGCGTCTCCTTCCCTCCGCCCTATCAGCCCAAGGCGCTCGCGGTGCGGGAGCGCATCGCCTACGTGGCGGCCGAGGCCCTGGAGCTGACCCACGTGGACATGGTGGGCGAGGGCGGCCCGTCGCTGCTCGTCGTGGACGCGAGCCAGGGGACGCAACCCAAGCTCGTCATGGCGCTGCCCTATGAGGGCAAGGCGCACGATATCGCGGTGGTGGATGACCTGGCACTCGTCGCCGCGGGCGACAGTGGCCTCGCGGTGTTCTCGTTGGTGGAGCCGCTGCGTCCCACGCTGCTCGGCTCCGTGCGGTCCTTCCTGATGAAGGGCTCGGTGCGGACGCCCTCCATCGAGAAGGTGCGGATGCTCGGCCGTCACGCGGTGCTGCTCGCACGGTCTGGGAGCGACATGGCCACACTCGTGGTCGACCTGGCGCGTCCGGGCTTCCCGGTGGTGGGCGAGACGCAGGACCTGGGAGACCTGGCCATCCACTCGGGACGCGGGCTGTCGTCGTCCGGGCTGGGGGCGTCCACGGTCTCCCTGACGCCTCCCACGCAGCCTCGTCAGGTGGCGCAGGTGCCGACCCTGGTGGGCACGCGCTTCTCGCTGTCCGCGCTGGGCACCCACCTGGGTGTGAACGCGGGCGCTGGCGTGGTGCAGCTCTCCGCGCTCTCGGAGCTGGCCACGCCGCTCGCCGTGGACGCCGTGGACCTGTGGCCCGCGACGTCGCTTTCGGATGTCGCAATCGACCAGGGCGTGGTGGCGGCCACCATCGGCACCGTCTACTCGCCGCCCGCGCAGCCAGCGCCCAATGACGGGTTCGCCGTCATCGCCGTGCCGTTCCCCATGGTGATGGCCGTGAGTCCGGCGCCGTACGCGACGGGCATTCCCACCACGGAGACGCTGGTCGCCGACCTCAACGTCGCGGTGCGCGAGGTGTCGTCGGTCAACGCGCGGCTCTATCGGATGGATGGCTCCGCCGAGGGTGAGGACCTCCCAGTGCTCGTCTCGCTGCAGGTGAGCGAAGCGGGGGTCCACCAGCTCGTCATCGACCCGAGCCAGACGCTCAGGGCGCTGACACTCCACCGGCTGGTCATCTCCGGCCTCCAGGCGGCGAGCACGGACGGTTCGCTCATGCCCGGGCGCTTCGTCACGGAGTTCGAGACGTCCCAGGACACCGTGGCACGACGGGTCGTCGTCGGCTCGATTTCGCCACGAGAAGGCCCCATCACCGGAGGCACGCTCGTGACGCTGACGGGCAGCGGCTTCGAGGAGGGAATGGAGGTCCGCCTGGGTGGTACTCCCGCGGAGATTGAGTCGCGCACCGCGACCCAGCTCGTCGTGCGCACGCCCGCATCGACCGTGGCTGGCGCCGCGTCGCTGGAGATTCGCAACCCGTCTGGCAGCTCGCTGATTCGCGCGGGTGCGTTCATCTACACGAAGGACCTGGCGCTGCTCTCCGTCACGCCGGGCCGAGGTCCTGCCTCGGGTGGAACGAAGGTGCTGCTGGGTGGCACCGGCTTCAAGACGAGCGGCACCGTCCAGGTGCGCTTCGGTAACGCGCCCGCCCTGCGCGTGCGCGTGCTGGGCATGGAGCGCATCGAGGCGTACACGCCCAATGGCTTGCGCGGCCCGGTGGACGTCACGGTGACCCAGTCGGACGAGTCGACCTTCACGCTCACGGGCGCCTTCACCTTCGACCAGCCGACGGATTCGGCGGTGGCGTTCCAGGGCGAGATTCGCGACCAGCTGGCCATTGGCGAGCATCTCTACATGGTTGGCGCCGGTGGTCTTCGCATCGTCGACATGTCGGGGCTCTACCTGAAGGGCCGACTGGCGGGGACGCCCATCCCGCCCGAGCGCCGCAACGAGGTCATCGACGAGGACACGGACCGTCGCGATGACCGCATCATCGGGACGTGGGATTACCTGGGAGGAGACCTGCTCTCCCTCGCGTACGCGTCCGAGTGGAATGACCGCCTCTTCATCGGCGCGGGCGCCCGTCAGGATGACAACGGCTACACGGCGGGCACCGTCCTGGAGCTGGATATCTCCGACCCGGCCACGCCCAGGCTGGTTCGCTCCACCACCGCTGGCAATGGCGCGGCCTTCGGCCTGGACCTGCGAGGAGACAGACTGCTGGCCGCCGCAGGCAAGGGCGGCCTGCGGAGCTTCGACATCACGAACGCCGCCTTCCTGCTGAACACCCTGGGGGAGCCGTTGCTCCCCGAGGTCAGCGCGCTGGCCGTGGAGGACGATCTGGCGGTGGTGGGCACCGGCACGTGGACCCCGGGCCATCGCTTCACCGGAGGTCACCTGCACACGGTGCGGGTGGACCGGATGCCGGCGCAGCAGGGTTCGTTGGAATTGGACGTGCAACGCGTGCGCCTGCGTCGGGACCACGTGGCCGTCGTGGCGGCGGGGGCCGAGGGCCTGGTACTCGTGGACGTGTCGAGTCCGGCGAATCCTGTCCGGCGTGCCGCGCTGGGCACCGACAAGCTCAAGGGCTTCGCCTCGGACGTGCGGCTGGTGGGGGATGTGGCCTACGTGGCCGTGGGCGCGGCGGGCGTGGCCGTGGTGGACCTGAGTGACTTGCTCAATCCCCGGCTGCTGCATCACGTCGCGGGAGCGAGTGGTGGCTCCGCCGAGCGGGTCGCCGTGGCGGGAGGTCGCATCGTCAGCGCCAGGAACCGTGGCAACGCGGGCTGGGCGCTGGAGTTCGGTCCGGCGGCGGAGCTGACCCTGGTCTCCGCGAGCGTGAAGGCGGGAGACGTGGTTCCGCTCGACCTGTCGTCGTTGCTGCTCACGTTCTCCACGACGGTGACGCCGGAGAGCGCGCGTCAGTCCGTGTCGTTGAAGGTGGATGGCACGGAGTGGCTGGGCACCGGCGCGACGGGCGCGGACCTGGAGGCGGGGAGCGCGACGGAGCCGGTCAGCACCGTGCTCATCCGCTTCCGTCCGGAGAACCCGCTGCCCTCTGGCGCGGAGTTGGTGCTGTCGGTGTCGACGGACCTGCTCACGCCGGACGGCAAGGACCTGTTGTCACCTTTCGAGGTGGAGTTCGACGCGGCGAGCGCGCCGGGCGCACGTCCTGAGATTGCCCAGGTGGTGCCGCGCGTGGGCCGCGCTGGCGGCGGATCGCGTGTGCAGATCCTCGGACGGAACTTCGAGGAGGTGGTCACCGTCCTGATTGGTGGCGAGCGGGCCACCGTGCAGCCCTTGGAGATTCCTTCCTCGACGCGACTGGAGGTCATCGCTCCCGGGGGAGCGCCTGGGCTCGCGGACGTGGTGGTCATCAACGGGATGTTCGACGTGAGTGGGAACCTGGTGTCGGGCTCGGGGCTGTGGGACCGCAGGCCGGGTGGCTTCCTCTACAAGGCCCCGTTGAACATCACGAGTGCGACGCCTCGCTTCCTCAACCCCTTTGGCGGCAGCCAGATGCGGGTGCGCGGTGTCGGCTTCCTGCCGGCCTGGGCCTATGGGGCACTGGGCGGACCGACGGTCTACGTCGGTGGGGTGCTGGCCTCCTCCGTTCAGGTCCTCTCCACGGAGGAGCTGGCGGTGACGGCCCCTCCAGGGGTGTTCGGGGAGAATGGCTACGCCATCGTTCGCGTGACGGCTCCGCTGCCGGACGACCTGGGCTCGGGCGGAAGCTCGGAGCCGCCCGAGGACAGCCGCCTGGAGACCAAGGTGGGCTACGGCCTGGAGCGGGGTCGCACGCCGCAGGCGTCGGGCGCGCCGACGAGCACGGATGGCGTGGCCACCGTCTCCGCGTTCCGCACGAAGGCCCTGGTCGCGGACCTGGACGAGCCCCTGTACCTGTACTCGTCGGCTGGAGCGTCCATCAGCGGCAACCGCGTGCCGAAGGACCTCAACGCCACGTACATCCTGGGCGGTCGCTACTTCGACGCCTTCACCGCGGGCACGTTCGATGTCCGCAACGCGGGTCAGCCCGTCGCCTCCGTGGGGCAGACCGTCAATCCCAAGGTCGAGAAGGTGGACCGGCTCCAGGCCATCCTGTTCGGCTACCTGCCCAGCGACACGCCGTGGCCGGAGTTCGACCTGACGCCGGACTCGCTCGACGTGGCGACGCTGCCGGGCCAGGTGCTCATCGCCAACGGCGCGGCCGGCCTGGCCGTGACGACGGCGAATGACCGCTCGATGGCGGAGCTGGGTCGGGCGAAGTTCGGAGGCTGGGGCGAACCCGAGTTCGCCACGCGCCTGCTGCCCACGCCCCTGGGGAGCTGGGTGGCCTTCAACCAGATGCAGCCCAACCCTCCGCCGAACGCGGGGCCCTGCGTGGGCTCCGAGCCCGCGGCCGGCAAGGGCGGCATCCTGCGACTGCTGGACACTCGCTACCCGGCGGACCCGCTGCTGGTGGGGAGCCTGTCTCCGAGCGGCGAGCCCTACGGCATGACGGTGCACGGAGGCCGGCTCTTCGTCGCCACCGGACAGCATGAGGGCGCCCACTACTGCAACAACCCGGAAGGGACGTTGCCGCCGCCGCCCGAGTATTCGCTCGGAGGTGGCGCGGGAGGCGGGCAGCGCACGACGTACCACGGGAAGGGCGAGGGGCCCGAGGGCGGTCTGGAGATCTACGAGTCCGCGCGGCCTGGGGCGGCGCGACTGGCGCGGCTGCCTTTCAACGCCAGCATCACGGACGTGGTGGTGGTGGGAAACACGGCCATCGTCGCGGCGGCGGAGCTGGGCCTTCGCTTCATCGACATCAGCAACCCCGCGGCGCCGGTGGAGCTGGGCTGCCAGCACCCCGAGGATCCGGAGCCGGACTGCCCGCGCATCGACTTCGACGAGGCGCTGTCGAATACGCCGGGCCAGCCGCAGCGGTTGCGCCTGCTGGGGGACATGCTCTTCGTGTCGGCGAAGGAGGGTGGCGTGGTGCTGGTGGACGTGTCGAATCCGCGCGCGCCGGAGTTGGTGAGCGGAGGCAACACCGAGCTGGCCATGGATGTGGCGGTCGTGGGAGACCGGCTGCTGCTGGCGGGTGGAGATCGCCTGACCGAGCTCCAGGTTCCGTTCTCGTTCGTCACCGGGATGAGCCCGGAGCGCGAGGCCATCATTTCCCCTGACAGCCCCGTGCTGACGGTGCGCTTCAACCGTCCCATCTCCGAGCCCACCGTGGTGCTCGACAACGTGAAGCTCCTGGGAGAGGACGGCCAGCTCGCGCTGGATGCCCAGGGCCATGTCGCCGAAGTGCTGCTCTCCGTGGCGCACGACGACGCGAAGCGCGTCTACACGGTGACGGCCTCGGTCAACGACACGCTGAGGCCCGAGGAGGACTACACGCTGCTCGTCACCACCGACGTGACGGACGAGCGGGGCGGGAATCTCTTGAAGCCGTTCCGCGCCACGTTCACGACGGGCAAGGCGAGCAGCCGGGTGCCGGTGCTCATGTCGGTGTCGCCGACGACGCTGCCTCGTGCCACCGGTGGACGCGTCACGCTCGAGGGCTCGGGCTTCACGGGCACGGAGCGGGTCCAGGTTGGACCCAACGTGGTGACGTGCACGCCTGTCATCTGCCCGCGCAACGACGACGACACGGAGATGGAGGTCACCGTGCTGGGGGCGCAGCAGGCGGGCCCCGTGGACGTGACAGTCACGCATCCGGGCGGGCCGAAGTCGGAGCTGACCTTCGCGCTCTTCTACATCGACGACCCGGCCCAGGCGCACGCGACGCTCTCCCCGGACCACGGCCCCGTGGGCGGTGGAACGCGGGCCACGCTGGTGTTCGACCAGTCCGTGCTCCAGCCGGGGATGAAGGTCCGCGTCGGCGAGACGACGCTGGCGGACGACGTCGACATCGTCGACCTGCGCACGGTGCGCTTCACCGTGCCCGCGGCGGATGCGCCGGGGTTGGCGACCGTCACCCTGGTGGCCCCCGAAGAGGAACCCGAAGAGCCGCCCGAGCAGCCACGGGAATGGGACGTGGCGACGTTCGCCTATGACCTGCCGTTCGGCACGAACCTGGGGCTGCCCGGCTATCCCCCGAAGGAAGTGTCCGAGCTGCGGCTGTCGGGAAACACGCTGTACGTGGGCATTGGCGCCCAGGCCCACCTGGTGGGGCTGGACATCTTCGACGTGACGCTCGAGGAGCGGCCCATCCGCCTGGGCGGCGTGAGGACGGACAACCCCGTCAACGGCCTGGACGTGAGCGGCAATCTGGTGCTGCTGGCCGAGGGCGCCGGGGTAACGGTGGTGGACGCGGCGGACAGCAAGCGGCCCTATGTCGCGGGACGCGCCACCACGGGTGGCATCGCCACGGGCGTTCGTATCGAGGGCACGCTGGCCTATGTCAGCGTCACCCAACCGGGCACGGCCAGCGGGCAGATCCAGGTCTTCGAGCTGGTGGGGCCGCAGCCGGTCTTCGTCCGCTCCATCCCGCTGTACCCGGAGGATGGCCTGGCGCTGGAGCTGGGAGTGAACCGCTTCTACGTCCTCACGTCGAACATCAACGCCTCGGGTGGCAATGGCCTGCGGTTGGCCATCCATGACCGCCAGGGCGCGCGGCTGGGCGGAGTCGTGGTCGATGCGGGCGTGTCCACGGACCAGTTGATGCGTGCGCGCATCTCCGTGCGCTCGGGGCGCGCCTACGTCACGGTGGGCCGGCGCCTGTACGTCTTCGACGTGACGACGGCGCACGAGGGGCAGCCGGTGTTGCTCCAGTCCACCTTGCTGGACGCGGAGGGCTCCGGCCTGACGTGGTTCGGTGGTTCGTTGTGGGTGGCCACGCGCGGCGCGGGGCGCACCGTCGTGGAGGTTGCTCCCGCGGAGTTGCTCGCCGTGGGCTCGTCCCCGGAGCCGGAGTCGCTGGCCCCGGTGGGCACGGATGTCCGCATCGACTTCTCGCTGCCCGTGGCGCTCGACTCGCTGGTGCCGGCGGCCTTCCGCGTGAAGGCCTTCTCGACGGCGTTCCCGGCCGGGCGCGTGGTGACGGGAGTCAGCCGCGTGGAGGCGACCGCCCTGAGGACCTCCTCGCTGTTCTTCACGCCCGACCCAATGGACGTCTTCCAGCCCGGTGAACGGGTGGAGGTGTCCCTGGCGGCGGGCGGCGTGAAGTCCACGCTGTCCGAGGACGGACTGTCGCGTCCGCTGGCGACGTCGGTCTTCTTCAAGTTCCAGGTGGACCTGTCCGGCCGCCTGAGGCCCGTCATCACCTCCGTCACACCGTCGAGCGGTCTGCGGACCGAGACGACGACGGTGCGCATCGTCGGCTCCAACCTGGGCGGCGCGGGACTCGGGGTGTCCGTGGGTGGAACGTCCATCACCGGAGCAGGTGACGTGGTGTTCAACGCGGAGTCGGGCACGCTCACTGTGCGGATTCCTCCGTCGTCCGTCGCCGGGCCCGCGGCCGTGCAGGTGGGCTACGCGAACGGAATGCAGGCGACGCGGCTGGGCGCGTTCACGTACCGCGACGCGCTCCAGTTGAGCGCTCCGGTTCCGGACCATGCGAGCCAGCAGGGGGGCGTGGAAGTGGCCCTCACGGGCGCGGGCTTCCTCCCCGGCATGGAGGTCTACTTCGACGATGCGCGCTCCTTCACGGTGAACGTGCGCTCGTCGGGTCAGGCCACGGCGGTGGCTCCGCCCCACGCGGCGGGGCTGGTGGACGTGAAGGCCCGCCTGACGCTTCCCACGCATGACGGAGGCACGCAGCCGCGCGAGGCCGTGCGCGCCAGTTCGTTCCTCTATGGCGCGGGCGCGACGGCGCGGCTGGAGACACCGCCCTTGCGGCACGTGCTGGTGGACCGTGGCGTCCTCTACGGCTCCATCGGTGGCGAGGTGGATGTCACCGGCCCGAATGGCGCGGCCATCGAGGGCGGAGGGCTGCGCTCGCAGTCCCAGGGCGGCCTGTACATCGCCGACCTCTCCGAGCAGACGGCGGTCCGGCAGATGGCGCGGGTGATGTTCAGCGACAGCGGGACGTCGGGGGCGTACCAGCTCGCCAAGGTGGGCAACGTCCTCTACGTCGCCGCGGGGACGGGCGGCCTGAAGGTGATGGACGTGACGCGGCCTTCCGCGTCGGCGGTGACGTACTCGCTGCCGGGGACGGGCGCGACGGTGGCCGTGGTGGCCGGGGGCGACATGGTCTACGCGGCGGATGCCTCGGGGATTCGTGCCTACCGGACCACGGAGAATCCCCAGCCGCGTCAGACGTACCAGCGGCTCATTCAAGGCGGCGTCACGGCGCTGGCGCTGCATGGCGACTACCTGCTGGCCTCGGCACAAGGGCCGGGGGGCACCCGGCTGCTCGTGCTGGACGCGCGCCGGGGTGACCTGGAGCAGGTGGGCGAATTCCCGCTCATCGGCTCCGCGCGCCACATCACGACGGAGGGCTCGCGGGCCTATGTGTCGCTCGGCGCCAAGGCGCAGGTGACCATCATCGAGCTCCAGACGCCGAACCAGCCGTCGCTGGCGGGCGCGCTGCTGCTCGCGGACGTGATGAACAACGGACGGGTCTCCGCGGAGCAGGCGCGGGTGGCCGCGGGCATCGCCTATGTGGCGGCCGGCGGCGGCAAGGTGCAGCGCTTCCGGGTGCCTCACACCGGAAGCCCCACGGCGCTGGAGCATGCGCTGGTCCAGGGCGACGCCAACACGCTGGCGATGATGGACAAGTACCTGATGGTGGGAACGCTGGTGCTCGACAAGAACGGGCGCGCGGTGGATCTGCCCGTGCAACCGCCTGACACCGGGCACGGAGTGCTGGCGGGCACCATCGCCTCGGTGATGCTGGACCACCTGGAGGTGCGTGGCTCCATTCCGTCCGAGGGCGAGACGGTGCCCGTGGGGACGAAGCCGGCGGTGCTCCTGTCGGAGCTGCCCGCGACGAACACACTGGACCAGGTGCGGCTGGAGACGTCGACCGGTCAGACGGTGACGGGCTCGGTGGAGGCCCGCTCGGACGAGGGCGGTGCTCGCGCCATCTTCACGCCGTCGCCCGCGCTGAGCGTGGGCACGCGCTACGTGCTCAAGGTGGGCAGTGCGCTGGCGGACCTCCAGGGCGGTGAGCTGGGCACGGACACGGAGGTCCGGTTCCTGACGGCCACGCAGGCCACCGTCGCGCGTCCGACGCTGGGCGAGGTGAGCCCTGCCCATGGCCTCACGGCGGGTGGCGAGACGGTGACGCTGCATGGCACCGGCTTCCTGTCGGGCTGCACCGTGCTCATCGGAGGCAAGCCGGCGGGCGCGACGTCCGGGGGAAGCTGCGCCGTGTCGCAGGGTGGAAAGGTCATCACGGTCCTGGCGCCTCCGGGTGTCGCGGGCGCGGCCTCCGTGGAGGTCCGCAACGCGGATGGCCTGTCCGTGTCGCGGCTGGGGGCCTACCGCTACCTGCCGGTTCCGAAGCTGACGAAGGTGGAGCCGGCCTTCGCGGAGACGATGAGCCGCGCGCAGGTCCGCCTCCATGGCGAGGGCTTCTATTCCGGCTCGCGCGTGATGTTCTCCGGCGTGCCGGCGAGCACGACGACGGTGGACGTGTCGGGCGTGCTGACGGCGACGGTGCCGGATGGAATCGTGGGGCCCGTCGACGTGCGCGTGGAGACGCCCACGGGGAGCACCTCGGTGGGCAGCGTCCTGGCGGGTGGCTTCACCTTCACCCTGGCGAAGCGCGAGGAGCTGCAGGCCGGTGGGCCCGCGAGCGCGCTCGTGGGGACGACGCTGCTCCAGGCGCGAGACAGCGACCTGGTCGCCATCGACCTGTCGTTGTCCGGCAACAAGCTGGAGCTGGGTCGCGTGCCGGGCGTGAGCGGCGCCGCTGCGCTGGCGGTGTCGGGGAGCCGGGCGGTCCTCCTCGGAACGGACGTGGTGGTGCGGTACGACCTGGGGGCGTGTGGCAGTGGCCCGGGCGTGCCGTGTGCGCCGGTGGAACTGGACCGTGTCCCGCTGGTGGCGGGCGCCTACCTGACGTCCGTGGCCGTGGGGCCCGGGGCCACCACGGTGGTGGTGGCGGGCGGGGGTGAGCTGGTGCTGCTCGGCGAGATGCGCGAGTCGGGCCAGCCGAGAGACAACCTGGTGGTGCTCGCGCAACACTCGCTGTCGCCTTCGCGCATCGCCGCGCTGGGCGTGGTGGGGGACTCCCTGGCGGTGCTGCTGGATGAGGGCCAGGTCTCGCGCGTGGAGCTGCGCGGCTTGAGGGATGGCGAGCTGAAGGTGGAGGGCTCCGTCAGCGGGCTGGCGGGGATGGCCATGGACCTGTCCGTGGAGGGCAACCGCATCGCCGTGGCCGCGGGCAAGTCCGCGTACGTCCTGGAGGTGATGGACCCGAAGGCGCCGAGGTTGGTGGGCTCATGGACCTCGAGTGGCGAGTCCGGAAGCATGCCGAGCTCCGTGGCGCTCTCCGGTCCGTGGCTGGTCGCCGCGGGCACGGGGCGTGCGTCGTGGATCGACACCACCGTCACGCCGACCTTCGTCGAGCGGACCTTCTTCACGCACACCGCCAACTACCAGCCGAGGCCGCTGGTGGGTGATGGCTTCGTGCTGCTGACGACGCTGTCGGGCCGCACGCAGCTCTTCGACACGCTGCCGTACCCGACGCTGCGGCACATGTCGCCCCAGCCCGGAGGCGTGCTGCCGCTGAACGCGCCCGTGTCGGTGTCCGTCGCGAGCGAGCTGCCGCTGTCCGTGGTGGCGCAGTCGTCCATCCTGCTCCTGGAGGAGACCACCGTGGTGCCCGCGACGGTGACGCCGTCGGGCTCGACGCTGCGTTCCCAACCCACCAGCACGCTCGTGTCCGGAAGGGACTACTCGGCGCGCATCACCTTGGGGAAGACGCCGTACAAGGGCGGCACCGTGCTCGGTGACTGGACGTACTCGTTCCGGGGTGGCGCGGAGGCTTCCGGTGTCTCCGTCTCCGAGATTGCCCCGGACCATGGTCCCCTGACGGGTGGCACCGTGGTGACGCTCCAGGGCTCGGGCTTCGCGCCGGATGCGCAGGTGTACTTCGGGCTGGCGCTGGCCGCGGATGACCCGACGCACGAGGCCCTGGCCACCCAACTGCGAGTGCTCGCTCCGGCGACGCAGCACGCGGGACCGGTGCTGGTGCGAGTGGTCAGTGGGAACGACGTGGCGGAGGTGCCCGGTGGCTTCGTGTACAACACGCCGCTGTCCGTCTCCGAGGTCACCCCGAACCGCATCGACAACGCGGGGCAGTGGGTGCGCCTGACGGGTACGGGCTTCACGCGGGGCCTGGAGGTGCGCTTCACGCAGAACGGTCCTCTCGCTCAGCTCATGAACTTCGCGACGAACCGCGTGGATGTCCGCATCCCCGCGGGTGGAGAGGGGGCGGTGCCGCTCTATCTGTCCCAGCCGGGCGCGAGCCTGGTGCTGGCGGCGAGCCTCCACCGGGGAGACCTGAAGCCGCCGACCGCGTCGCCCGTGTACTTGCCCTCGGGGGCGGTGCCGCTCGCGCAGAAGACATTCAGCGCCACGTTCGACGAGCCCGTGCGGAAGGGTGTGGCGCCCGAGGCGCTCACCACGGCGGTGCTGACCAACGCCTCGACGGGGGCGACGCTGTCGGGGGACCTGACCGTGTCGGGCTCGACGATGACCTTCACGAGGCCCGCGGGTGCCGCGAACCTCGAGTCCACCAAGGGCTACATGTTGACCCTGACGAACGTCTACGACGTCGCGGGCAACGTGCGGCCCGCGCCCCGGCCGCAGACCTTCTACGCCGTGGACGTCATCGCCCCCACGGTGGCGCTGGCCTTCGAGGGACGCACGACGCAGGTGCACAACTCCACGCTGGGGGTGGGCACGGAGTACACCTTCGTGGTGTCCGGCACGGACACCGGCCCGGGGCCCCTGCTCCTGGAGCTCTCCGTCGACGGCGTGGCGCTGTCGCGGGTGACGCGGCACGAGCCGAAGTTCCGCTACACCTGGCAGAGCATTCCGGCGGGAGGGACATCCACACTGGTGGCTCGCGCGGTGGATGGCAGTGGCAATCCCAACACGGTGTCGGCGACCGTGAACCTGACCAACGACAGGTTGCCCACGGTGAGCTTCACGGAGCCCGCGCTCGCGGCGGTGCAGGGCAAGGAAGGCGAGACGCTTGCCCTCCGCGTCTCCGCGGAAGACCCCGAGCAGCTCAGCGCCATCGAGCTGAGCATGGATGGTCGGCCGCTGCGCCGGGTCACCGGGCTGACGGGGACGACGAGCGTTCTGGAAGAGGCGCTGCCGCTCGTGCTGACGGGTGAGGTGAGCGAGGTCCACGAACTGGTCGCCGTGGCGACGGACTCGCGTGGACAGACCTCCGCGTCCGCGCTGCTGCAGGTGACGGTGGAGCGTGACGTCCAGGACCCGACGGTGGCCTGGTTGCTGCCGACCATGGGCGCCAAGATTCCCTCGGGCGCGGGCCTGGAGCTGCGCGCGAGCGTGTCCGACGACATCCGCGTCACGCGCACCACGTTCCACCAGTTGATGGGAACCACGGCGCCGAAGCAGCTCGCCACATTCGCGGGAGTCCCCGGGCCGGTGCGCTGGGTGGCGCCTTCCGTCACCGAGGACACGCAGGTGAAGCTGCGGGTGTCCGCGGCGGATGCGCGGGGCAACGACGCGGAGTCGACGGTGGACGTCACCGTGCTGGCGGCCGTGCCGAACGCCACGAAGCCGGTGGTGAGCCTGCGCTCGCCGAGTGCTGGCAGCCCTCTGTGGGAAGGCGACGAGGTCGATGTGACAGTGGACGTGAGCGCGCCCGCGGGCGTGGAGTCCGTCCAACTGGGGCTGGACCAGCAGTCCGTGACGCTGACGCACGAGCCCTGGAGCCATCGCTTCCGGGTGCCCGTGCTGGTCAACAACAAGCCCTATCGCGTGACGGTGCGCGCGGTGGCCACGGACCTGGATGGACTCCAGAGCGAGCCCATCGTCCAGGTGTTCCAGGTGGAGAACGACTCCTCGGAGCCCATTCCGGTCATCCAGGTGGCGACGCTGCCAGTGGGACCGATGTGGCTGGGGGGCTCACTGCTCCAGGTGGGGGCTCAGGCCGGAGAGATGACGCCGGTGCCTTCGCTCACCGTGGACGGCGTCGCGTCCTCCGGCGCGGAGGGGCGGTACACGCTGCCGCGCGGTCCGGAAGGCGCGCCGGTGGTGGCCCGGGTGGAGGCCCTGGAGACGGGCTCGCAGCGGCTGGCGAGCGTGAAGACGGGCACGCTGGCGGTGTTCGCGAAGGCGGACGTGAGCGTGAAGCCGGAGCCGTCGCTGCCGGTGGTGGCCGTGGCCGCGAGGAGCGACGCGTGGGCGGTGCTGCGCGAGGACTCCGTGGGTGAGTCCGTGGTGGAGCTGCGCTCCCGCTCCACGCTCGCCGTCACGGGCACGCGCCGGATGAAGGGGCGCGGAGTGGGGCTGTCCTTTGTCGAGGACCGGCTCGCGGTGGCGGTGCGTCGCGGTGGCGCCGGCGTCGTCGAGTGGCTGTCGTTGCCGGACCTGTCAGTGACGACGATGGACGTGCGGCGCGCGCCCACGGCGTTGACGGCGGTGCGCGGTGCGCTGCTGGCGGTGGGGACGGATGAAGGCGTCGAGGTGTACACGGCCGCCGGCCAGCTCGCGGGACGTCTGCCCACGGAGCCCGTCAAGGGGCTCGCGGCGAGTGGAACCCGCGTGCTGGTGCTCGGTGACGAGAGCCTGATGTCCGTGGACGTGTCCACGCCGCATGCGCCCACGGTGAAGGCGTCGACCGTCGTGGGGAGCGTGGACTTCGTCGTCGCGACCGGGGATGACCGGGCCTGCGTGGTGTGGGCCAGTGGCCTGAGCTGCTTCGAGGAGTCGGGCACCGAGCTGGCTCAGCTCGGGACAGCGGCCGCCGTGCTGGATGTCCCGGCGCGGTCTGCCTCCGTGTTCGGTCCGTGGCTGGTCGTGGGGACGGCGCAGGGGCTGCGGGTGCATGACGTCCGTACGGAGCCCGTGTCGGGTGGGGCATATCCCGTGGTCGTGGGCCATTACCCCGCGCTGACGGGACGTGCGGTCATCACGGCGGGAGACATTCTCGGTGCGGACGAGCGGAGCGTGACGCGGCTGCCGCTGGGGCGTGGACCCGACGAGC
Source organism: Myxococcus eversor (assembly GCF_010894455.1). Lineage (GTDB taxonomy): Bacteria > Myxococcota > Myxococcia > Myxococcales > Myxococcaceae > Myxococcus > Myxococcus eversor. The sequence continues at coordinate 200,562 of NZ_JAAIXY010000011.1, forward strand.
CTGGCGTGTCGCTGGAGGTGCCCGCGAACGGCGTGGCGGGGAGCCGGCTCGCGCTGGTCACCAGCGTGAGCGACGAAGTGGACCCGTTCAATGCCTACGTGTCGGAGCTGAAGGTGAACGGCCGCACGGTGGAGGTGCTCGACGGCCGCTTGCCGGACGCCGTGGACCTGCCGCTGACGGGGGCGAGCGCGCACCTGGAGCTGTGGGTGCACGACCAGGCTGGCAACTCCCAGAAGGCGGAGGCCGTGGTGGACCTGGATGCGGCGACGTCTGGCCCGGAGTTCGTGGGACTGGATGCACCCGAGCAGGTGTTTGAAGGCACGCTCATGACGGTGGCCCCCCGGCTCGTGGACCCGGCGCGGGTGAAATCCGTGACGGTGTCGCTGATGGACGGAGTGACGGTGCTCGACAGCGTCACCGTGATGGCGCCGACCCTGTCGGCGGTGTTGTCGGTGCCCATGGTGGGCACCGGAACGGGACATGGCGTCACGTTGGTGGCGACCGCGACGGACGGCAACGAGACGGCGATGTCCGCGCCCAGGTCCGTGCTCGTCTTCACGGACGGGACTCCGACGGGAACGCCGTTCACGCTCATCCCCGCGGTCGCCCAGGTCGCGGAAGGCCAGCCGGTGTCGATGACGGTGAAGTTCCAGGACGGCGTGCCAGTGCCCGAGCGCTACACTGTGAGCTTCGCCGTGGGGCTGAGCCAGGAGACGGTGGTGGAGCAGCTGGTCCTCGCCTCGCCGACCACGGTGGCCACACCGAGGATGCCGACGCTCGCGACGGGCGCGGGCAGCGTCAGTGCGTGGGTGACGGCGCGGCTGGTCGACGGCGACGGGCGCGTGTCCGTGGCCCACAAGCAGGTGCTGGTGGTTCCGGACGAAATACGCCCGGTGATTTCGGCGCTGGACGTGGCTCCCGCGGGCACGGTGGTGGCCGCGGGTTCGAGGGTGATCGCGAAGCTGACGGTGACGGATGCGGCGTCGCCGGTGGTGGAGCAGGGCCTGCGCGTGACGCTCGGTGACGTGCTGGTGGCCACGGGGGGCCCCCTGCTGAGCTACACGGTGCCCGTGACGACTCCCGTGGGGACGGTGCTCCGCGTGGAGGGCTGGGCGAAGGACTTCCAGGGCAACGTCAGCAGCGGTGGAACCGCGGACTTCCGGGAGCGTGAGGTGGTCGCGCCCACGATGTCCGACGGCTCGGTCATCGTCGCGGGGGACTTCGCGGGGGCGGTGGACATCGCGCTGCTGGATGAGCTGGTCGTGGCCGCGACTCCGAAGGGGGTCGCCGTGGGACGGCTGGTGCGTGGTGCCGCGGTGGGTGTGACGCCCTTGGGGAGGGTGCGCCTGGAGGGCACGCCCCTGTCGCTGGCCGTCCAGGGACGTCATGTGCTGGTGGCGATGGCGGAGGGGGGCTTGAAGGTCGTGGATGTCTCGCGACCGGAGCAGCCACGCCTCGTGGGGGTGATGGAGAACTCGACGGTGGTGTCGCTCAAGGCGTCGAGCCGCGCCTTCGTGGTGTTCGATGACAATTCCCGGATTGAGGAGGTCCTCCTGTCCGAGCCCGCGTCACCCAGCTTGGAGTCCTGGGCGAACCGCTCCAGCCCGGTGGTGGAGACTCCGTTGCTGGCGGTGACGAGCGACCGCTTGTTCTATGCATCGGCCAGGCGGCTCTACGTGCGGCCGGTGGCGACGCCGACGTCGCAGAGCTACACGGACCTTCAGGACAACGTCCGGCTGGTTGACGTGGACGGCGCCATGCTCGTGGCGGGAACGACGCGAGGCGTGCAGGTGGTGGCAGTGGGCACGTCGAGCCTGGTGGCGCAGGGCGAGGTGGTGCTGGGCACCGGGACGCGGGCACTGGCCGTGAGCCGTGGCCGGGCCTACGTCGCGGGTGATGACGAGGTGCTGCGCATCGTGGACGTGCGAGAGCCGTCCGCGCCGCGAGTGCTCGCCCAGGAGCCGTTGTCGGCGCGGGCGCTGCGCGTGTCGGGCGGCGTGCTGCTGGCGGCGACCGAGGCGGGGCTCGTGGTGAAGGACCTGGCTGGAGGGACGACTCCTTCGACCCTGGCCACCTTGCCCACGACGGGCGAGGTGGTGGGCCTGTCTCCGGCGCGAAGCGGCGTCGTCGTGGCGGCGGGGTCGGGTGGCGCGTCGCTGCTGGACCTCTCGACTCCGCCCAGGCCCACGCAGCAACTGCCAGTCTCCACGCCCAGGTCCGTGCGGCAGATTGAGCGCGTGGGCGGGGACACCTTCGTGCTCAACGGAGCGACGATGTCCGTGTTGTTGGATGCGAACCCCACGGGAGCCTTCGGCGCGGACACCACGCGTGGGCCGAGGTTGTCCACGGATGTCGGAAACGTGGAGCGGTTCCACGCGAGCGCCGGACGGCTGTGGACGGTGAACGCCGGAGTCGTCGCGACAGCCAGCCTGCCGGACGTGTTGTCCGTCAAGAAGCTGGACCTGCAGGGGCCGACGGTCGACATCGCGGGAGATGATCGCCGGGCCGTCATCGCGCGAGGCCCCGCGGGCCTCACGTGGGTGGAGCTGGACCGCTCGGGCGACATCCTGCGGCGCGAGAGCCTCGCGAGCGAGCCGGCGAACGCCGTGGCGTTGGGCGGTGAGAGGGTGCTCGCGGGCAATGACGCCGGGTTCCGGGTCTACGCGTTGAACAGCGGGGGCCTGGTGGCGCGGAGCGCGGTGCCGACCGAGCATCCCGTGCGGCGCATCCGGTTGACGGGACATCTGGCGCTGGTCACCACGTCGGATGACGTGCAGCTCTGGGATGTCGCGGCCACGACGCCGGCGCTGAAGGCCACGTTCGTTGCTCCGGACGCGAGGGACGCGGTGCTGGCGGGAGACCAGGTCGCCGTCGCGCAGGGCTTCACGGGTGTGACGGTGTTCGCGGCGCCTCAGGTGCTCGCCGCACCGACCGCGACGTTGCTGCTCTCCGCCTCGCCGCTCGTGATGCGGCCTGGAACGCTGGTGCCGTTCGAGGCGCGGGTGTCGGGTGCCCGCGTGGACGACGCGGTGCTGCTCGTGGACGGGATGCCCTTCGCGCACCTCGAGCCGGGAGCCGTCGCGGGTCAGTGGTGGGTGCCCAAGACGGCGCTGCCGGGCTCGGAGCTGCGGCTCCAGGTGCGTGCCCGCGCGGTCGGTGGCGGGGAAGGGCAGTCCGAGGAGCGTGTCATCCGCGTCGCGGCTCCGCCCGAGCAGGAGGACCTGGCAGTGTGGGTGTATGAGCCGTCCTGGTGGGACGCCGAGTTCACCGTGGGGGAGGCGATTCCTGTCGGCGCGTCGGTGTGGGGCGGCACCCCGCCCTACACGGTGACAGCGAGCCTGGGCGATGTGTTCCTGGGCGTGCTGACGCCGAGGGTGGGGCAGACAGGGGACTACTCCGGCTCGGTCCGACTCCCCGCTCACCTGATGGACCATCAGGTGCTCTACGTCGATGTGATCGACTCGCTGGGCAAGGCGAAGCGCGAGCTGGTGGACGTCTATGTGAATGGTTCGTCGAGCCCTCCCACGGACCTTCGGGGAATGCCGCTTCGCCTGTTCGCGAGTCCGGCGAAGAACGTCCTGGAGCTGTCAGCGAAGGATGACGGGCCGTCGACCCTGCGGCTGTATGTCGATGGCGAGGTCGTCGCGAGCAACGTCACCTCGGATGGATGGGGACGCAATGCGCTCGACTACACGTTGGACCTCTCCGCGAAGCAGGTGGGCGACGCGGTGACGCTGCAGGTCACCGTCGAAGACACGTTGGGACTGCGGCTGGACTCGGGAGTCAAGCGCTTCACGCTCCTGGAGCCCACCGCCATTCCGACCATCGAGGAAATCTGGACGTCCTACTCCGCCGTCGAGGGGACCGAGATTCCCGTCGAGGTCTCCGCGGAGGACGTCGATGGAGACCTGGACACGGTGAGTGCCTGGGTCATCTACGGCGCGACGTACGTGAGCCCCACGCGAATCGAGGGCGGAGGCACCGAGGAGTTCCTCGCCAGCAGCGAGGACGGGGTGCTGGATACCTCCTTCGTCCTGCCGCTCCTCGTGGATCCTCGCCTGGAGGGCAAGGACACCGTGGTGGTGATGGCGCTCGCCATCGACCTGATGGGGCATCAGGTGCGGCGCTACGAGGAGGTGCGGATCGACGAGAATGGAGCGCCCACGGTCTACTTCAGCGCGGTCTCGTGGCCGTGGAACATGGAGCTGCCCGCCGGGTATCCCTTCTCGTACGAGATCCAGGCGTCGGATGACGTGGGCATGGCGACGTTGTCGGTGGCCGCGACGCTCCCGAACGGACAGGTCGTGTCCGCCTCCAACCCCGCCTGCGCGGGGGCTTGGTCCTGCACGCTCACGATGCCCCTCCTTGCCCCCACCGCGGGCCTGCTCAGACTGGAGGCGGTTGCCACCGACGTTCGCGGCAGGAGCGTCACGCAGGCGCATGAGAGACAGGTCGGTGCGAACCGGGCGCCCTGGTTCTCGCTGTCCTCTCAACGAAGCTATGCCGTCGTGGGGAAGCTGGCCACGGTGGATGCGACGTTCTACGACGAGGGGCAACTCGACTCGCTGGAGCTGCTCGCGGGGAGCACGGTCCTGGCGAGCAGGCAGGCCATCCCGGTGCGTCCGGACCAGGGATACAACCTGACTGGCTCGTTCACGCCGCTGGTCGAGGGACCGGTGGTATTCACCGCGACCGCGGTCGACATGTTCAACGTGTCGGCCACCTCCGCGCCGTTGTCGCTGCCCGTGTATGCGGCGACCGCGGGCTCGGCCTGTGAGAGCGCGATTGAGATACCGCCAGGCGTCGACTTCAGGCCGGTGAGTCATGCGCAAGCGGAGCCGTTCCATACGCCTTGTCCTCAACCGTCGGAGACTCCTGCTGGCTCATGGCATTCGCTGCCATTCGATGGTCCCGTCGAAAGCCTCGTGCTGGTGGCGACGGGGGGGTGGTACAACCTGCCGTTCCATACCTACATTCAGGACATGACCGGGGTTGATGGCTGCACGCCTGTCCCGGAGGACTTCGCGTGTCGGACGAGCGGCTCGCCTTCCTGGCTTGAGACGGGCCCCTTGTCGAAGGATGCGAAGATCTTCGTGGCGAGGCTGGAGAGCACCCGCCATGGAGTCATGCTGGCGAGTGCGCGTCTGGGGGCTGGCGCGAAGTGCACGCCGGGTGATTCGAACTTCAAGTGTGGCCACGGCGTGTGTGGCGAGGAGGAGGGGGAGCAGGCGCCGGATGGCTCACCGGTGTTCCGATGCCAGGTGAGTCAGTGCAGTGACGGCAAGAGCAACGGCGATGAAGACATCCTCGTGGACTACCCGAGCGATCCGGGCTGCGAGTCTCCGGATGGCGAAACCGAGATGGACCCTCCAACGGCTCCCGCCTGCTCGGACGACGAGGACGACGACGGGGATGGGCTCGTGGACTGGCCCGAGGATCCGGGCTGTGGCAGTGCCGCGGGCGACTCCGAGGAAGGCGATGGTGAGAGCTGCGAGTCGCCCATCGACCTGACACAAGAGGCCAGTGTCGGTCTGGACCAGAGGGCCCTGCTTTCGCTCGACTTCGATGGGGCGGAGGATGACCATCGCCTGACCTGCTCGACGGAGAACCAGGTGGACCGGGTTGTCGGCATTCGCATGCCGGGGCCTGGCTTTCTCATGGTGGGGGCGGAGACGCAGCTCAGCGGGCTGTCCCTGCGCGATGCCTGCGCCGCCGACCACCGGGCCAGCACGTGCGACGTGGAGCCGGAGCCGTCGTCGGGGGTCTATACGAGCAGGTCCGTGGGCGAGGGCTCAATCGTCTACGCCGTCGCGGAAGGGACAGGGACGGCCCAGCTCCGGGTGCACGGCATCCTCGCTGTGGATGCGGGGTGTGATCCGTTGCAGCCCTGGTTCCGGTGCTCCGAGCATCAGCTCTGTCGCCCGAAGGACCTGGAAGGCGGAGAGGTGTCCAATACGAAGTTCCAGTGCCGCACGCCTCGCTGTGATGACGGGATGGATTCGGACGGCGATGGGAAGGATGACTTCCCCGACGACCCCGGCTGTTCCGATCCGTTGGACGACATCGAGGAGGACCCCATCCTGGCGCCTGCCTGCGGCGACCAGCTGGACAGCGAGCCCGTGGGCCAGCGGGACGGACTGATCGACTTCTCCCAGGACTTGTCGGGCGACCCGTCGTGTCTGAGCGCGGCGGATGACGACGAGGTGGCTTGCGGAGAGGTGCTGCCGACTCAGGGCCTGCCGCTGACGCCGATGGTCATCCAGGGGACGCCCCGGGTCTCGGATGTCGCCGCGTCGGCTGGGTGTAATGACTCGCGCTATGTCCAGGCACGGGCCTATGACTTCGTGGCGCCCATCGCGGGGACGTATCGGTTCCGGGTGGACAGTGACATCAATGACGCCCGCACCTACCTGTCGCTGCGCGAGGAGTCATGCAAAGGCGAGCTTCTCACCTCATGCAGGTCCCGGAACAATCCGGGCGGCGCGATGGGAGTCGCGACCCTCGCGGCCCACGAGCGAGTGGTGGTGGTCGTCGAGGCCACGAACGCGGTCGACTTCACGCTGACGGTGGAGTTGCCGTTCGCGTGCGGCAACGGGCGGGATGACGACGGGGATGGGCGTGTCGACTACCCCGACGAGCCGGGGTGTGACTCGCGCCAGGATGAAACCGAGGAGGACCCGCCGGTGTTGCCCGTGTGCTCCGACGACGTGGACAACGACGGCGACGGGCTGGAGGACTATCCGTTGGACCCGGACTGCCAATCGGCTTCGGGGACAACGGAGCGCGCCAACTGCCAGGGCGTCGAGGGCGTCCATCTGACGGACGCGCTCCCCGTCTGGACGGCGGCGAACACGTCAGGCGTCAGCCACATCAATCACCAGGAAGAGGCCTGTTACTACCCGTCGGACGCACCCGAGAAGGTGTTCTTCTGGGTGGCACCCGCCACGGGAAGGTATGTGATTGATACGGAGGGCTCCAGCATCGGTACGGTGGTCGCGGTGTACCCGCGCTCGTGTGAGCCCGTGGCGGTCCTGGCCTGCGACGGCAGGAGCCGGTACGACGGGACGACGGAAGTCCGTGTCCCGTTGACGGCCCAGCAGGCCATCACCATCGTCGTGGATGGTTACAGCGACACGGATGTCGGCAGCATCCGCCTCAGCATCCGTCCAGAGTAGGCGGAGTGCATGGCCCCGCTCCAGTCACGCAGCGGGGCGCGGTGAACACGCGCAGGTATCGGTGCCGCGCGCCGCGGTGCCGTACGTCGACTCCAGGGTCGCGGTGCGCGTGCCGTGGCCGTGCGCCGTCAGGCTCTGCGCTCCAACGGGCAACACGAGCGTGCCCACGAAGGTGTCCGTCGTCGCGGAGTACGACAGGGCTTGAGAGACATTGGCTGGCTGCACCGTGATGACCAGACTGTCGAGCTGCTGGGCAGTCAGGCCGCTGACAGACAATCGCATCTCACCAGCGGGGTCCGGCTGGGTCGGCTCTTCGAGGCCGCCTGAACAGGCCATCCACAGCGAGGCCAGACTGCACATGACGACGTTCCATGACTTCGACATGGAGATCTCCTGGGCTTGGGTCGCGGGTGAGGGGAAAAGCCTGGCTGTGCCCGAAAACCCGGCACAGTGATGCCGGGACGACCCCGGATGGACCCCCTGGTGTGGGTCGTGCTGGACCAGGGCGATGGAACGAGCGGTCGGGCCTGGGCGTCTGCTGGGGGCTTGGGCGAAGCTCTTCGCCCACACCCTCCTTCCGGAGAATTGAATGGGACTCGCCGAACGCAAGGCCGCGAAGCAGTTCGAGGAAACGCTCTACCCGAAGCTGAAGAAGGACCTGGAGGCCGCGGCGCGCTTCGAGGTGCCCGTGGAGGTCGACTGGGCCAGCCTCACGGCGGAGGGGTATGCGGAGCTGTACGCGGAGGCGTGGCCCCAGGTCTATTTCACCCCGCTCATCGGCGCGTTGGAGGCCCTGGGGCAGGACGACCTGGGTCGTGAGTTCCTGCGAGGCGCGCTCAAGCGCATCGTCATCCGCAACACGTCGAGCAACTCCTCGGCCTCCAGCATCGCGACGTTCCAGGACGGGGTGCTCACGTTGGACCATGAGCCGGTCACCAACGTGGACCAGGTGGATGACCGGAAGGAGTCCATCCGGAAGACGCTCGAGGCCGCCCCGGAGCTGCCGAATCCGTACACGGGGGACTCGCTCCGTTCGTTCCTGGAGGCGGACGCCAAGGGCGTGGACGCCGTGCTCTACGCCCTGCTGCGCATCACCGCGCGGGAGCGGGCGGGGATTCCGCTGTTCCTGCCCCGCGCGACGCTGTCGCTGCGCAGTGGTCGGGCCATCACTGGAATCGTCCGGGAGATGCTGGAGGACCGTCGTGAGGGTCGCGCCATCCTCCTTCAGACCCCCCGGGAGGGCGGCTACTCGCAGGAGGATGTGTCCATCATCCCCGCAGGGACCATCGAGTCCGTCACCATCCATGATGTGGTGTGGTTCGGTGAGCTGAGGCGAGATTCCGTGCCCGTCCCGTCGCTGCTGGATCTTCGCCGCCAGCTCATCGCGCTGGAGGCCCGTCTGCGCGCCGTGACGGATGCTCCGTTGGAGGTGACGCTGGCTCCCGGGGTCAATCCCGCGAGCGCGGAGGAGCTGCGCGCGCTGGGCTTCCTCGCCGAGCGCGTCCGCGAGGTGGTGGCGTCCCTCGCCAAGGACGAGATTGGTCGCACCGCGCTGCGCGAGAAGGTGAAGCGCATCCAGTTGCGCACGGACGCCCAGGCCTCCGTCACCGTCGCGAATGGGACGCTGGAGCTGGCCTCGGGTCTTCGCCCGGTGACCTGGCAGACGCGTCAGGAGCTGGAACTGGCGCTCCAGAAGGCGCTGTAAGGCCCTCCGAAGCGCGAGGATGAGGCATGCTGGTGGCCATTTCCCTTGAGGGACCATGGCCACACTGTCTGCTGTGCTCGTGACGTCGATGGGGGTTCTGTTGGGGGCCGGGGCAGGAGTTGTCGAAGGCGCCACGGCAGATGCGGCTCGAGTCGAACGCCAGGAGGCGGTTCCGCTCTGCACGGCGGCCTATGTGATTGACTATTACAACAGTCAGACCTACGTCGACCGGGTCGGAGAGGATTTCTGTGATTGTGGCCTTCCCCTGATGCGCTGGGGGCGGGTCACTCCCCATGGTCTTGTGTTGTATTGGGAACCCTGCGAAACCGGAGCCGAGCGCTCGGCATCCATGGGGGAGTGATCGGAGGTGGGGGGCGAACCACCCAGCCCGGCGTATGGCGGGAGGAGTCCGATTGTCCTGTTCCGCGCAATCGTGCGACTTCTCTCAGATGGACGGCGCCTGACCGCTCCCTGGCCCATGAGGTGGGCGAGGGGGCGGTCCCTCCGGTTCGGCTTCGTGTCCGTCGGACGGAGGCCCGTTATCCTCCAGGCGTCAGAGCGGTCTTGGACGGGCATGTCCCATCGGGGCTTCGCTCTCGTTGCGCGCGTCATGGCACCTGCTATAAACCGGCCCAGCGCGAAGGGCCCCGCCGATGGGGGCGCCCTTCATCTGAAATGATGAGTGGTTCCGCAGACTTGGTCGTACGACCTCGTAGCTCAGTTGGATAGAGCGGCGGTTTCCTAAACCGCAGGCCACAGGTTCGATTCCTGTCGGGGTCATCGCAGAACCCCCTGAAGTTACAGGGGAATTTGGCGGGCAGGCTGGGTGGGGTGCAGCAGGCGGCACGGGCGTGGCGCCCACATGGCGTATGCGTGGAGCCACACTTCGTCGCCCCGCGCTCTCCCCCTGCAGATGCCCCGTCCAGGCCGTCGATACCTGTCGAGTAGCGGGCATCGAGCCGTCCCGCGACGGTACATGCCGAGACGTCCACACGCCTCGGCACGCTGTACCGTTGGTCGTCACGGACGCTGAGACAGCAACCAAAGCGCGCCACGCCAGTCCATCACCCACAACAAATCTCACCCTGCCTCAGCAATGCGTAAGAGCCATGGGGGACTGTATGTGATTAATGGCACGGCAGGGTGGCGGCCAACCTCTATTCGGCACTACTCAACACTCACTGTTCGCGCAGTTCACTATTCATTCCTTGCGGCGAGGACCCGAGTGCTTCGATTCGCGCGGCGCGAGGCTGCCCTGGGCCCCTCGTCCCGTCGTCTTCACGGGCTGGCTGTCCATCACGCCTGCACTGGGCTGCGCGTCGCGTCCCAGGCGGTGATGTGCTCGTAGCAGTACACGTCCAGGAGCGCGACAGGGGCGTTGTTGGCGCTGTTGTTGTCAATCATGATTCGAAAGACAGCCTCACCCGCACTTGAGCCCCAGTAGGAGCCCCGCACACTGCCTGGGTGCCGTGGACGCGCCTTGGCGCTGCGGGGGAGGCAAATCCCGACGGTGTTCTGGATGATGAGGCAATGGGAACCCTGACGTTTGACAACGAATTCGAGGCGCTCTGGCGCAGCGCTGTTACCGTGGCAAGGTCGGTGGCCGCGCGCGAACGCCCGCGGCCCCGTCGATGTCTCTCCTCCAACGAGAATCGAGGCACGGGTATGGATACGACACGGACGCCTTTCCGGGCATGGGTCGTTTGTCTGGGATTGATCGCGAGCATCGCTTGTGGCGCTGCTCCAGAGCCAGGAAGCGCGCAGGGAGGGCAGGGCGCCTCCACGAAGGCGCTGGTCTCTCCTCACAACCGGATCGCCGCGAACGTGGCGCATTCGTTGGCCATCCGGCCGGATGGAACGGTCTGGGCCGCTGGTGCCAACACGAATGGTGAGCTGGGGGATGGCACCCAGCTTCAGCGCGTCACTCCCGTGCGGGCCTCGGGCTTGACGGACGTGGTCTCGGTGGCCGCGGGCCACTCCTTCTCCATCGCGCTTCGTGCCGATGGCACTGTGTGGTCCTGGGGAAACAACACCTACGGTCAGCTCGGGACTGGCGGAACCACCGCGCGCCTGGTCCCAGGCCCGGTGCCGGGACTCACCAACGTGGTGTCTGTTGCCGCCGGCGCGAGCCATGTTCTCGCGGTCCGCGCGGATGGCTCGGTGTGGTCCTGGGGCGACAACTCGTTCGGCAACCTGGGTACGGGTACGACGATCTCCCGTTCCTCCCCAGGCCTGGTTCTGGGGCTCGCCAACGGCGCCATCGTGGCGGCGGCGGGAGCGCACTCCGTGCTGCTGCGCACGGACGGGACGCTCGCGGCCTGGGGGCGGAACTCCGATGGCCAGTTGGGGGACGGAACCCAGGTGGACCGCGCTTCTCCCGTGACGGTGCCCTCGTTGTCGAACGTGGTGGCCCTCTCCGCGGGCCCGTCCCACACGCTGGCGGTGCGCTCGGATGGGTTCGTCTGGGCCTGGGGCTCCAATTCGCAGGGGGCCCTGGGGTTGGGGACCTCGATGCCGTACCAGAGCTCCGTGCCGGTGAGGCTCTCCTGGCCGGACCAGCTCGTGTCCGTTTCGGCGGGCTCGCAGTTCTCTTTCTCTGTGCGCGCGGACGGGACGCTGTGGGCCTGGGGTGACAACCAGTGGGGCCAACTGGGTGATGACAGCCGCCAGTATCGTCTGGCGCCGGTGGCCGTCCAAGGCATGACGGGCGTCGTGGCCGCTGTCGCGGGGGGGCAGCACTCGCTCGCGGTGCGCTCGGATGGGACGCTGTGGGCCTGGGGCTCCGCCTTGAGCGCCGCCCGAGGCGACGGCACGGAGTCCAGGCGCGCGGCGCCCTCGCCCGTGCCGGGGCTGACGGATGTGACGAAGGTGGTCGCGGGAGACCTCCACGCGTTGGCGCTGCGCGCGGATGGCAGTGTCTGGGCCTGGGGCGCCAATCGGAACGGTCAGTTGGGGGACTTCAGCCGCTCCAACCGCGCGTCGCCCGTCCCCGTGCTGGGGCTGACGGACGTGCGGTCCATCGCCGCCGGGGCCTTCCACTCGGTGGCGGTCCTCTGGAATGGCTCGGTGCTGACGTGGGGCGCGAACACCGTGGGCCAGTTGGGAGACGCGACGTTGGTGGACCGCGACCTGCCCATCCTGGTCGGAGGGGTGGACAACGTGGTGGCGGTGGCAGCCGGCTCCGCCCACACGCTCGCTCTTCGTGGGCCTGGGGCGACAATGATTTCGGGCAGCTCGCGGATGGCACGCAGACCTCACGCGCGCTGGCCACGCAGTCACCTGGCTGGAGCGGTGGAGGCCAACTGGCCGTCGGGAGCTACCATGGCGCGGCGGCTCGCTCCGACGGCTCGGTGTTCGCATGGGGCATGAACAGCTCCTCCGGTGTGCTGGGGTCACTTGCTCCGCCAGGCGCCATCTCCCCACTCCCCGTCACGGTGATGGAGCCCGGGGGGTTGGTCGTCTTCACCGCCGCCTCCGTGGCCGCCGGCGATGCATTCACCCTGGCGGTGCGCGTGAATGGCTCGGTCTGGGGGTGGGGCTCCAACTCCGACGGCCAGCTCGGCAGCGGACGCCCCGTGTTCCTCACAGTCCCCATGCGCTCGCAGCTCCTGCCGTAGGCCATGAAGCACCCGTCGCGCGGGCTGCGGGTTGCCTGCTCGACCGCTTCGTTCCTGGGGGTGGCGTTGGCTCCCGGGAACAAAGTCGTTCCGCATTCTGTCGATATGTACGAACGTACACATGAAGGACTTCTTCTCCATGTCGCTCTCGTACGAGCCCTCGACCCAGGCAGCCCCCCTTGGCGACCCGCCGGAATGACCCGGACCGACGCGACCGCATCATTGACGCCGCGCTCGCCGTCATCGCGGAGGGTGGGGTGGCCGGAACGTCACACCGCCGGGTCGCCGACCGTGCAGGGGTGCCGCTGGGGTCGATGACCTACCACTTCACCAGCATGGAGGAGCTCCTGCACGAGGCCTTCACCCGCTTCGCCGAGCGCATCAGCGAGCGCTTCGCGGCGCGACTCTCGGGCGTGACTCATCGCGGCCAGCTCGCCTCGGCCATCGTCGACCTGGTGCACTCGGACCTCGTGGAGGGGCCCGATGACCTGGTGCTCACGCTGGAGCTCTACACCCTCGCCGCCCGGAAGCCCTCCTTCCGGCAGATCACCCACGACTGGATGCGCCGCAGCCGCGACGTGCTCGAACAACACGTCGACGCGAAGACCGCCCACAAACTCGATGCCTTGATTGAGGGGCTGTTCATCCACGTCAGCCTCGATGCCACACCGCATGGCCGCGACGTCACGCGCGACGCCGTGCTCCGATTCCTCCCATCCTAGAGCCGCCTCACCATGATCTCCCCCCTCCGGCCCCCGGTGCCCCGTGAGCACCGAGCCGCCCGCGCCGCCGTGGCGGTGTTGTTCCTCACCAACGGCGCCATCCTCGCCAACCTGTTGCCGCGCTATCCGCAAATCAAATCCGACCTGGGGCTCAGCAATGCCCAGTATGGACTCGCTGTCGCGTCCTTCCCGTTCGGCGCCCTGATGGCGGGACTGGCCGCTGGAGCGCTCATCCGCCGCTTCCGCTCGTCCCGGGTCGCCGTGGCCGGAACCGTGCTCACGGGACTGGGAATGTTGTTCGCCGGCATCGCGCCTTCGTGGGCGGTGCTCGCGGGGACGCTCTTCCTCGCGGGCAGCATGGATGCCATCACCGACGTGGCGCAGAACTCCCATGGCCTGCGGGTGCAGCGGCTCCATGGTCGCTCCATCCTCAATTCCTTTCACGCCATCTGGAGCATCGGCGCCGTCCTGGGGGGACTCATGGGCGGGCTCGCCGCGGGACTCAACGTGCCACGCGGTCTCCATCTGGGCTTCTCCGCGCTTCTCTTCTCCGCCGTGTCGCTCACCGCCTTGCGCTTCCTGCTCCCCGGCCCCGAGCCCACTGCCTCCAACGACTCACCCGAGTCCGCGACTCAAGACGAAGGCGCCCAGACACGGCGTGTATCGTCGGGTCGAATCCGTCTGGGATTGACGGTCGCCGCGCTGGTCATGATTGCCCTGGGCGGGGCGCTCGTCGAAGACGCAGGGATGACCTGGGCGGCTGTCTATCTTTCCGGAACGCTGGGCGCGGGTGTCACCGTGGCTTCGTTCGGATACGTGGCGCTCGTGGGCGCGCAGTTCGTGGGTCGCATGCTCGGCGACCGGCTCGTCGACAGGTTCGGACAGCGTGCCGTGGCTCGGGCAGGAGGGGCGCTCACGGCGCTGGGCATGGGCGCGGCGCTGCTCTTCCCCTCGGTGCCCGCCACCATCTCTGGGTTCGCGCTCGCGGGCTTCGGCGTCTCGACGCTGGTCCCCGCCGCCATGCACGGCGCCGACGAGCTGCCCGGGTTGCGTCCGGGCACGGGCCTGACGCTCGTGAGCTGGTTGATGCGCCTGGGCTTCCTCCTGTCGCCGCCCATCGTCGGCCTCGTCGCCGACGCGGTGGGCCTGCGGGTGGGGTTGCTCGTGGTGCCGCTCGCGGGCGTGCTCGTGCTGGCCTTGTCCAGAGTGCTGTCGGCGAACCGCGTGTCGGACAGACGCACCGGCTGAGCCGTCACGCCCCGTGGCCTGAGGTGGGGTGCGGCGACACCCGGAGGCCCCTCGACGACCGGAGTTGCGGGCTGGGTTCGTATACAGCTCGGACCGTATTCCGGAGGCGTCTTGAGCCAGCTGGGTGGGATGAGAGGGGCCGCCGCGCTCCTGGGGCTGTTCATGGGAGTGGCGTGCAGCTCGCCCAAGGCCGAGGACCCCGCGCTGGCGTCCCAGGAGGCGCGGGTCCTGACGACCTCGCCCGCCTTCCTCCGGACGGGCTTCACGCAGACGGTCCTCTCGGACGGGCGAGTCCTCCTCGCAGGCGGCACCGCCCAGGGTGCCCCCAGTGATTTCCGGACCTGTGAGCTGTACACCCCAGGCGCCTCCACGGTCTGGAGCACCACGGGAAGTCTGGTGTCCGCTCGTCACGAGCATGCCGCCACGCGCCTGTCGGATGGTCGCGTCCTGGTCTCCGGCGGCATCACCCCTGGTGGGAATGGGAAGAGCGCCGAACTCTATGACCCGACCACGGGCCTCTGGACCGCCACGGGCGCGCTCCAGGTCGCCCGGGCCCGTCACACGCAGACGCTCCTTCCCAACGGCAAGGTGCTGGTGGTGGGCGGCGACAACCCCGATTCCACCCAGGGGCTCGCGTCCGCGGAGCTCTTCGACCCGGCCACCGGAACGTGGACCCTGGCGGCCGCTCCCACCCACCCCTATTCGGGCCACACGGCCACGTTGCTCAAGCAAGGGGACGTGCTCGTGCTCGGCAATCGCATCCAGCACGAGCGGTACAACCCCACGACCAACGCCTGGTCGTCCGTGGGGAACAGCAACAACGTGCTGGCCTCCGGCCACTCCGCGACGGTGCTGACGAAGACCGTCCCTGGGCTGGTCCTGGTGGTGGGACCGCGCTGGGTCAACGACGTGGCGGGACAGGTGGCCTCCCTCTATGACCCGGTGACGAACACCTGGTCCGCCTCGGGGAGTGTTCCCGTCGTGCGCACGGGCCACGCCGCCGTCGAGCTGAGCAATGGCACCGTGCTCGTGGTCGGCGGCATGAATCCAGCCACGGGCGCTCCCGTGACGTCCGCGGCGCGGTTCGACATCGGCACCAACGGGTGGACGACGATGCCAGCGCTCGTGCGGGCGCGCAGGGACTTCAAGGTGTCACTCGTCGGCAACGCGCCCGACCAGGTGCTCATCAACGGTGGATGGACTCGCGACCTGTCCGGAGCGACCTGGACCCGTCAGCCCAGCGAGCTGTACTCGACGGGATGCGTTCCGCAGACGACGTGCCCGGCGATAGGAGGGCAGTGCGGCAATCCCTCGGATGGCTGTGGGGGGACGCTCGATTGCGGCACCTGTTCCACGGGTTACATCTGCAACTCCCAGTTCATGTGCGAGTCCACCTGTCAGCCCAATCCGGCCACCTGTCTCGGCCTCTGTGGCTGTGTCTCCAACGGCTGTGGAGAGATCATGAACTGTGGCTCTTGTGCCGATGCCGGCGCCGCGTGTCCCTCGGGGCAGCAGCGTTGCTGTGACGGCAACTGTGGGACGAAGGCCGAGTGCCTGATCATGGCGTGCGCCTCGACTTCCTCGCAGGTGTACAATCCCGAGCCGCCTTGCAACGGAGAGTCAATGTAATGGACCGGGCACCGTGCCCCTCGCCGTGGCCCTGGATTCGGAGGCGGGCACGCAAGTACAACCGGGGGATGCGGGCACGTCGCTCGCCGCCCAGGGACACATGCTCGCCAACCTCCACAACGCCGACATTCCCCAGCCCGTGCTCGACGTCATCGCCCGGCTGCGCGAGCTGGGCCACGCCGTGTACCTGGTGGGCGGCTGCGTCCGGGACATGGTGCGCGACGTCCCCCCGAAGGACTTCGACGTCGCCACCAGCGCGCTCCCGGAGGAGGTCCAGCGCGCGTTCCGCAAGGTCATCCCCACGGGCATCCAGCACGGCACCGTCACCGTCGTGCAGGGCGGCACCCACGTCGAGGTGACGACGTTCCGCTCGGAAGGGGACTACCTCGACGGCCGCCGCCCCAGCTCCGTCGCCTTCGAGCGCGACATCGTCAAGGACCTGTCCCGCCGCGACTTCACCATCAACGCGATGGCCTACAACCCGTTGGACCGCGACCTCGTGGACCCCTTCGGCGGCCAGACGGACCTCCAGGCCCAGCTCATCAAGTGCGTGGGCTCGGCCCTGGAGCGCTTCTCCGAGGACGGCTTGCGCCCCATGCGCGCGGTCCGCTTCGCCGCCGTGCTCGGCTTCACCCTGGACCCGGACACTCGCGACGCCATCCCCGCCACGCTCGGGGTGTTCCGCAAGGTCGCCCTGGAGCGCGTGCGCGAGGAGCTGACCAAGCTGCTGCTCTCCCCGCGCGCCGAGGGAGGGCTCGTGTTGCTCAAGGACACCGGGTTGATGGACGTGTTCCTCCCCGAAGTCGCCCAGGCCACCCCAGACGCCGCCCGCCTCGCGCGCGCCGCCGTGCAGGCCGCGCCAGCGGAAATCGAGCCGCGCATGGCCGCGCTGCTCGCGGACCTTGTCGACCGCACCCAGGCCCGGGAAATCGGCCTGCGACTCAAGTTCCCCAACAAGGTCGCGGACCTCGTCGCCCTGCTGGTGGAGACCGCGAAGCTGGAGGAGCGCGTCTCGGACACGGACGCCGCGCTGCGCCGGCTCCTGGCCCGCGTGGGGCCGCCCCAGCTTCCCCAACTCGTCGCCGTGGCGAGGGCCCGAGTCCAGGTCCGCGCTCCAGAGCGGGTGGCGGAGGTGGAACGCCTGTTCGCGCGGCTGGAGGCCCTGGCCGCCGCGAAGCCGCCCCTGGTGCCCAAGGACCTGGCGCTCACGGGGGGCGACATCATGGCCACCCTCGCCGTCGGCCCGTCGCCCATCGTCGGGGAGGCGACACGCTTCCTCATGGACTCGGTGCTCGACGAACCGGCCCTGAACACCGCCGAGGGCCTCAAGCAGCGGCTCCTGGCCTGGCGGGCGGCGCGCTCGGGGGCCTGAGCCCGACTGGTGGGCTGCCCTCCCACCGGGCTTCCACCGAGCTTCCGCCGAACTCTGGGGCGAGCTCTGGGGTCGGGTTTGGGGAGATCCCCGCGTCCTCCCGCGTGCGCCCGGAAGCCGGGGCGTGTAGGAAGGGGCACCATGCGAGTCGTCGTTGCGATGAGCGGCGGGGTGGATTCCTCGGCCGCTGCCGCCCTGCTCAAGGAGCAGGGCCATGAGGTCATTGGCATCACCCTGCGCGTCTGGTCCTACGAGGGCAAGGCGAAGTGCGGGAGCTGCTGCAGTCCGGACGACATCGATGACGCGCGCGCCGTCGCCCAGTCGTTGGGGATTCCGTTCTACGTCGCCAACGCGGAGGAGATCTTCCAGGACCGCGTCGTCAATCCCTTCGTCCAGTCCTACCTCGGCGGGCGCACGCCCATCCCCTGCGTGGCCTGCAACCGCGACGTGAAGTTCAACTTCCTCCTCAAGCGCGCCCGGGCGCTCGGGGCGCGGCTTGCGACAGGCCACTACGCGCGCGTGGAGGAGACGGACGGCCGCTACGTCCTGCGCCGCGCCGTCGACGCCGCGAAGGACCAGAGCTACTTCCTCTTCACGCTCGGCCAGGACGAGTTGCGCGACATCGTCTTCCCCGTCGGCGACATGACCAAGGCGGAGGTCCGCGCCGTCGCCGAGCGCCACGGCCTGGTCACCAGCCACAAGCCGGAGAGCATGGAGATCTGCTTCGTGCCGGACGGCGACTACGCGGGCTTCGTGGAGAAGGTCGCCGGCCCCCAGCCCTCGGGCGAGGTCGTCGACACGGAGGGGCACGTGCTCGGCACCCACCAGGGCATCCACCGCTACACGGTGGGGCAGCGCAAGGGGCTCAACCTGGGCGGCGGAGAGGTGCGCTACGTCCAGCGGCTGGAGCCGGAGACCCACCGCGTCGTCGTGGGCAGCGCCGAGCAGACGGGGCGGGATCGCTTCGGTCTGCTCCAGCCCCACTGGGTGGACGCGCCGCCGTCCCCGGAGACGCCGGTGGAGGTCCGCATCCGGCACCGCCACGCGGGGGCCTCGGGGCGTGTGGAGATCTCCCCCCATGGTCTCGTTTCGGTGAAGTTGGATGCCCCCGCGCGCGCCGTCACCCCAGGACAGGCCGCGGTGGTCTACGCTCGGGATCAGGTGCTGGGTGGTGGTTGGATCGTCTGAGCTCGAGTCGGCTTGAGGAAGGAAGCAGGACATGGCGCGGCGCCTCATGGGATGTCTGCTCGTCGTCGCTACGGCCAGCCTGCTTTCCGCCTGCAAGCAGCACTCGGACAAGCCCATCGCCGGGTTGCTCGCGGCGGGAGCCCCGGTGCTTCGCACGCAGGGCAAGGAGCAGCGCACCGTCGCCGTCGGCGCCCAGCTCACCGGGGACGTGGTGCTCACCGCCACCGGCCCCGCCGTGCTGGAGTACTTCGGCGGGGGCCTGAGGTTCCTGGAGAAGGGTGACACGCTGGAGGTCGGCGACGCGGACGAGGCGAAGCTGCACGGCTCCAACCTCCCGTCCCACCGCTGGGTGGAGGGCGCCGTGCAGGAGGCGCCCCGCGCGCTGCGAATCGTGGCCGCCCGTTACACCAACGTGCAGATGACGCCCAAGAGCGCGCACGAGGACGCGTACTCGTCCACCCAGTACTTCGTCGCCTTCTTCACGCCCAACGGCCTGCAGCGGATGGGCTCCGACACCGAGCACGAGGGGCCTCACACGCCGCTGCCCGCACCGCCGTTCCGTCCCAAGGTCCCCTTCATCCATGCGGGTGACCTGGGGGAGGGGGAGCTGGTGGCGGTGGTGGATGATGGCTTCGTCGTGGCGGAGACAGATGACCTGGCCACCGCGGTGCTCCTGGAGGGCCGCGAGGTGCCCCTGGGGCGCACCGTCCGCCTGCTGGTGCCGGATGGCGCGGAGGTCATCCTCAAGAGCAAGGATGGCTCCGAGGTGGAAGTCGAAGGCCCCGTGGACCTGCGCCTGCGCTGAGGTGGGGGCTCTCCCCCGGTTTGTCCTCGCGGGTGCGCCTTCTGTAGAGTCCACCGTCCCTCGGCGGAGGTGTCCCATGACGAGGAGTGAGCTCATCGAGCGCATCGCGGCGCGTGCACCCCACGTCCCGCGGCGGGAGTTGGAGGCCATTGTCCATGCGGTCTTCGACTGCATGTCGGAGGCGCTCGTGGCTGGAAAGCGCATCGAGCTGCGAGGCTTCGGCGTCTTCTCCCTGCGCACGCGTCGCGCCCGGACGGGGCGCAACCCGAAGACGGGGCAGCGCGTCTCCGTGCCGGAGCGCCGCACGCTCAGCTTCGCCGCTGGCAAGGAGCTGCGCGCGCGGCTCAATGCCCCCGAACCTCGACAGGAAGAAGCCGCGGGGGCCGTGCTTCCCTCGGTGGCGCTCGCCTCGGCGGTGCTGCCGGTGACGTCCGCGGCGCGGTGACGGCGCGTCCCTTGAGGCCGCCTTCCGTGAATTTGACCGGGTGGGGGGTGGGGCGTACCTTCCCCTCGACGCCGACGCTACAGGCCGCAACACGGACTCGTGTGGCCCGCTCTGTCCGCGCGCGAGGATCCCTGAGTCATGCGAGACGCCCACCGGATGAAGGAGAAGTTCGACGTCTCTCTCGACAACCGGCAGATCGTGAGCCTGTTGATCGCCGGCATCGTCGTGCTCGGCGCCGTCTTCGTGCTGGGTGTCGTGGTGGGCAAGAAGCTCGCCGGTGACGTGCAGACGGCCAGCGCGCCCGACCTGCTCTCCGCGCTGGATGCCAATGCCCAGGCGCTCCAGGAAGTGCGGCAGAAGGACTCCGCGCTCACCTTCCAGGACGAGCTGACGCGCAAGGCCAGCGCGGAGCCCGTCGCCGTGGCCCAGAAGCCCGCGCCCGCGAAGCCCGCCCCCGCCGAGAAGCCCGCGCCCAAGCCGCCCGAGCCCGTCAAGACGGCCGCGATGGCTCCGACGCCGGACCCGGACACCGGCGAGCTGCCTCCGGAGGAGCCCTCCGAGGAGCCCCAGGCCGTCGCTGTCGCCGAGACGCCCAAGCCCGCCGAGGAGAAGCCCGCGCCCGTCGCGGAGAAGCCCGCCGCCGAGAAGCCCGCGCCCGTCGCGACCAAGCCCGCACAGGTGTCGGGGAAGGTGGAGACGGCGGCCGTGGCCACTCGGACGACGCAGAAGGAGGGGGGCAGCGGGATGAAGGAGGCCCTGGCCCGCGCCGCGCAGTTGCCGGACCCGGCGGTGAAGGGTGGGGCGTTCACGCTCCAGCTGTCGGCCTTCCAGGACAAGCAGGAGGCCGACCGGTTCATGGCCCGGTTGCGTGATAGGGGTTATGCCCCGTATATCGTCACGGCGGAGGTGGCTGGCAAGGGCACCTGGTACCGCGTGCGCATGGGCACCTTCGCCTCGAAGGACGCTGCGACGCGGTATCTGTCAGACTTCAAGCGTGAGACCCAGCTCGACGCGTTCGTGGCCGGCACGAACTGAGAGCGGGCGAGGAAGACGGGAAGCACCATGACGACGACTAGGCGGGTGGAGAAGCCCTGGGGCCACGAGCTCATCTGGGCCCACACCGAGCGCTACGTGGGCAAGCTGCTGCACGTGAAGCAGGGCCACAAGCTCAGCCTGCAGTACCACAACCAGAAGGACGAGACGATCCACGTCCAGAGCGGCAAGCTGCTCTTCATCGTCGACGAGGGCAACGGCCTCATCGAGAAGGAGATGAACCCGGGGGAGAGCTACCACATCAAGCCCCTCACCAAGCACCGCATGGTCGCCCTCACCGACTGCGACATCCTCGAGGTCAGCACCCCCGAGCTGGATGACGTCGTGCGGTTGGAGGACTCCTACGGTCGCACCGGCACCAGCAAGGCGTAGTCGCTGCGCCGTGCAGGCGCGGCTCGCTCCTCAGTCGCGGGCCGCGTTGTTGGGATTGCGGGTCCACTTGTCGACGGTGCCATCACCGTCCAGGTCCTCGCCGATGCGGTCCACATGGCCCGCCTCCCAGTACTCCCAGTAGTCCACGCGCCCGTCCGCGTTGGTGTCGCGCTCCTTGCGGACGAGGACGCCGCGCTCGTAGAAGGTGACGCTGTCGGTGCGGCCATCGCCGTCGAAGTCCCGCTCGCGGCGCGTGTTGGCCCCCTTCTCGTAGAAGTAGGTGGCGTCCACCTTGCCGTCGTAGTCCAGGTCCATCACCTCGCGCATCAGCGCGCCGACGTCGTCGAAGGAGCGCGTCAGGTCCACGCGGCCGTCCCAGTTCAGGTCCAGCTCCTGGCGCACCTTGCGGAAGCGCTCCTCGCCGTTCGCGCCCGCGTCCGCCACCGTGTAGGTCCACACGTCCGGCTTTCCGTCGCCGTTCACGTCCAGTTGGGTGACGTGTTCGTCGCGCGAGCGCTCCGGCTGGATGGACTCGGCCGAGCCGGACGAGGTGGGTGAGGACCTACCCGTGGCTCCGGTGCCGCGCTCCGAGGACTTGTCCCTGGCGCAACCCGTGAGCAGTCCGGAAGTCATCAACCCGAGGAAAATCCAGCGCTTGCAGCGGATCATTCGGTGCTCCCGGGACGCAGGGGCCTCTGCGCCGAGTCGTGTGCACGAGATGCTTTCGCGCGCCACGTCATTCCATATATTTTCACATATCGCCATGGCCCGAAAGAAGATCAGCACCACCATCTACATCACCCCGGAGCAGAACGAGCTCCTCAAGGCGCTGAACCAGAAGACGAAGGTGCCCGTGGCCGAGTACATCCGCCAGGGCATCGACCTGGTCCTGGAGAAGTACAAAGCGCAGCTGCCGGGGCAGGCGACCTTCGACGAGATTTGAGAGAGAGACGAGGCGCGACGTGAAGAGCATGCAGGGCAAGCGAGTGGTGGTACTGGGCGGCGCGGGCTTCGTGGGCTCGCACCTGTGCGAGCGCCTTCTGGATGACGGAGCGGCCGCCGTGACGGCCGTGGACAACCTCATCACCGGCAACGAGGAGAACATCCGCACGCTGCAAGGGCGGCCGGGCTTCGGGTACGTGAAGGCGGATATCATCGACGGCATCCCCGTGAAGGAGCCGTTCGACTACATGTTCAACATGGCGTCGCCCGCGTCGCCCATCGACTACGCGAACCTCCCGCTGGAAACGCTGCGCGTGGGCTCCATCGGCACGGAGAACGGGCTGAAGCTGGCGGAGGCGAACAAGGCCGTCTTCCTGATGGCGTCCACCTCCGAGGTGTATGGCGATCCGCTGGTGCACCCGCAGCGCGAGGACTACTGGGGCAACGTCAATCCCATTGGCCCGCGTTCGGTGTACGACGAGGCCAAGCGCTACGCGGAGGCGGTGACGGCGGCCTACGGGCGCAAGGGCGTGCAGGTCCGCATCGTTCGCATCTTCAACACCTATGGCCCGCGCATGCGCCTCAACGACGGCCGCGTGGTTCCGGCCTTCGTGGGGCAGGCGCTCAAGGGCGAGGACTTCACCGTCTTCGGCGATGGCAGCCAGACGCGCTCGTTCTGTTACGTGAAGGACCTGGTGGACGGCCTCATCCGGCTCGCGCTGTCGGACGAGCCCCACCCGGTCAACATCGGCAATCCCCGGGAGATGACCATCCGTCAGTTCGCGGAGGCCGTGCGCACGGCGGCGGGCGGCGGCGGGAGCATCATCGAGAAGCCCCTGCCCAAGGATGATCCCAAGCAGCGTCAACCAGACATCACCCGCGCCCGCACGTTGCTCGGCTGGGAGCCCAAGGTGCCGCTGGAAGAGGGTCTGCGGGAGACCATCGCGTGGTTCCGCGAGGTTGCCGTGAGGCGATCCGCGTCATAGGTTGCCGCCGCGAGATTCTGGAATCAAAGACAGTTTGGCCACGGCCGGGTGGCGGGGAGACGGAAGCGTGAAAGTCCTGGTGACGGGTGGAGCGGGCTTCATCGGCTCGCACGTGTGCGACGAGTTCCTGAAGGCGGGACACGAGGTCATCGCGTTGGATGACCTGTCGGGTGGCAAGAAGGAGAACCTGGACCCGCGCGTCCGGCTGGCCGTGCATGACATCCGCAGCCGCGAGGCCGCGGAGCTCATCAAGTCGGAGAAGCCCCAGGTGCTCTGTCACCTGGCGGCGCAGATGGACGTGCGGCGCAGCGTGGATGATCCGGGCTTCGACGCGGACGTGAACATCCGCGGCATGCTCAACGTGTTGGAGGCCGCGCGCGTCTCCGGCGTGAAGAAGGTCATCTTCAGCTCCACCGGCGGCGCCATCTACGGCGAGCAGGACGTGTTCCCCGCGACCGAGTCCCACGCGACGCGCCCGGTGTCCCCGTACGGCGTCTCCAAGGCGGCGGGGGAGCTGTACCTGGGCTACTACCGGGCCCAGTACGGCCTGCCGTATGTCGCCCTGCGCTACGCCAACGTGTACGGCCCGCGACAGAACCCGCACGGCGAAGCGGGGGTGGTGGCCATCTTCTGCCAGCGCCTGCTCTCCGGGCAGGGCGCCACCATCTTCGGCGAGGGCAAGCAGACCCGCGACTTCGTCTTCGGGCCCGACGTGGCCCGGGCGAACCGGCTGGCCTTCGAGAAGGACTACGTGGGCGCCATCAACATCGGCACCGGCGTGGAGACCGACATCAACCGCCTCTACGCGCTGCTGGCCGAGGCCGCGGGTTCCACGGCCGCCGTGGCCCACGCGCCCGGCAAGCCCGGCGAGCAGCTGCGTTCGTGCATCGACAACTCGCTCGCGAAGAAGGTGCTCGGCTGGGAGCCGACCGCCGACCTGCGCGAGGGGGCTCGCCGCACCATCGCCTACTTCCGCGAGAAGGCCGAGCCGGTCCGCGTCCACGGCTGAGGCCGGCCGACGGGAAGCAGGGCAGGGGAGTCCGGGAGCAAGTCGCCTCTCCCGGGCGGGGCCTCGTGTCCTGTCGTCCCCAGGTGGCCGGGCGTCCGTTCAGGGGAACACGGTGGTGGGGGAACAATCGGGCGCCCCTGACGGGTTGCTCGTCTGGCGGGCGTTCGCGCGTAGATTTTCGCGCGGTTCGATGTTAGGCACGCCCGCTTCTTCCGACGAGCGCCACGAACATGCCGGCTGAAAACGCGCACATCCGCAACTTCTGCATCATCGCCCATATCGACCATGGAAAGTCGACGCTGGCTGATCGCCTCCTCGACAAGACGGGGACGCTGAGCAAGCGCGAGGCGCAGGCCCAGTTCCTCGACAACATGGACATCGAGCGCGAACGGGGCATCACCATCAAAGCCCAGTCCGTGCGGATGAACTACACCGCGAAGGACGGCAAGCAGTACGTCCTCAACCTCATCGACACGCCGGGGCACGTCGACTTCGCTTACGAAGTCAGCCGCAGCCTGGCCGCGTGCGAGGGCGCGCTGCTGGTGGTGGACGCGTCGCAGGGCGTGGAGGCGCAGACGCTGTCCAACGTCTACATGGCGTTGGATCACGACCTGGAGATCATCCCGGTCATCAACAAGATCGACCTGCCCAGCGCGGACGTCGACCGCACCCGCGCGGAGATTGAAGACGTCATCGGTATCGACGCCTCCGTGGCCGTGCCGGCTTCCGCGAAGGAAGGCATCGGCATCCACGAGATTCTCGAGGCCGTGGTCGCGCGAGTGCCGCCGCCGACGGGCTCGCCGGACGCGCCGCTCAAGGCCCTCATCTTCGACTCCTGGTACGACAACTACCGGGGCGTGGTGACGCTGGTGCGCGTGCTGGAAGGCACGCTCAAGCTCAAGCAGAAGATCAAGCTGTTCAGCAACAACAAGGTCTTCGAGGTCCAGGAGCTGGGTGTCTTCACCCCGTTCTCCCGCCCCGTGACGCAGCTCATGGCCGGCGAAGTGGGCGTCCTGGTCGCCAACATCAAGGAGCTGCTGGACGCGAAGGTCGGCGACACCGTCACGGAGGAGGCCCGTCCGACGCTGGAGCCGTTCCCGGGCTTCCAGGAAGTGAAGCCGATGGTGTTCTCCGGCATCTTCCCCATCGAGTCCGACCAGTACGAGAACCTGCGTGACGCGCTCGCGAAGCTGAAGCTCAACGACTCCGCCTTCACGTACGAGCCCGAGTCGTCCACGGCGCTCGGCTTCGGGTTCCGCTGCGGCTACCTGGGCCTGTTGCACATGGAGATCGTCCAGGAGCGCCTGGAGCGCGAGTACAACCTGAACCTCATCACCACCGCGCCCAGCGTGGTGTACCAGATCACGAGCGGCAAGGGTGACGTCCAGCTGGTGGACAACCCCGCCAAGCTGCCGCCGGTGCAGAACATCGCGAAGTTCGAGGAGCCCATCCTCACCTGTCACATCCACGTCCCCAACGACCACCTGGGCGCCATCCTGAAGCTGTGCCAGGACCGCCGCGGTGTGCAGAAGGACATGAAGTACCTGGGCAGCAGCGGGCAGCGCGTGCAGGTGACGTACGAGATGCCGATGGCCGAGGTGGTCTTCGACTTCTTCGACAAGCTCAAGAGCGTGTCGCGCGGTTACGCCAGCCTGGACTACGAGCTGACCGGCTACCAGGAGGCGGATCTGGCGCGCCTGGACATCCTCATCAACGGGGAGCCGGTGGACGCGCTGAGCGTCATCGTGCACCGCGAGCGCGCCTACCTGCGCGGTCGCGAGGTCTGCGCGAAGCTGAAGGAAGTCATCCCGAAGCAGATGTACGAAGTGGCCATCCAGGCGGCGATCGGCGCGAAGATCATCTCCCGTGAGACCATCTCCGCCATGCGCAAGAACGTGCTCGCCAAGTGCTACGGTGGTGACATCAGCCGCAAGCGCAAGCTCCTCGAGAAGCAGAAAGAGGGCAAGAAGCGCATGAAGCAGGTGGGTACGGTGGAGATTCCGCAGGAGGCCTTCCTCGCGGTCCTCAAGTCGGAGCAGTAGCCATGAACGCTGCCAGTCCTTCCGCCACCCCTCCCGCGAAGCTGGCGACCGCGATGGCGGCCCGGCGCACCCCTGAACAGGTGCGTGCGCGCCGCAAGTTGCTGTGGCGGGAGATGCTCACCAGCCTGTGGGCCCCGCTGTGCATCGTCGCGCTGGTGCTGTTCCCGTACACGGTGCTCATCGAGTTCGTGCCCACGGCGGCCGCCTGGGCCCAGCCCGCGATGAAGGGGCTGGGGGTGCTGATGGTGGCGTACTTCGTGGCGCTGCTGGTGTGGCGCAACGTGTCGCCCCGCGAGAAGCAGCTCCGCCGGATGAGGCACGAGGCGCATGAGCTCATCTCCGAGAACGAGCGCATCCTCCAGAAGCCGCAGGTGCGCGAGAAGGTCTCCCCGCTGGTGGCCGAGCAGATCACCGACCAGGCGTTGAAGGTGGAGTCGGCCTCGGCCGAAGGGGACATGGAGCGGCTGCCCCGCGAGGTGAAGGCGCTCGACGCGCTCACCGCCCAGCACCTGGGGGCGTTCCGCAAGGAGTCCCCCATGGATTTCGTGGGCGGCTTCGTGAAGATGTTGCTGGTCGCCCTGGTGTTCCGGACGTTCATCGTGGAGCCGTACCGGATTCCCTCCGGCTCCATGCTGCCCACGCTCCAGATTGGTGATCAGGTCTTCATCAACAAGTTCATCTACGGCGTGCGCGTCCCCTTCGCGAACGTGGTGCCGTTCGTCATCGTCCGGCCTCCGGGGCGCGGCGACGTCGTCGTCTTCAACAACCCCGTCAACGAGGCCACCGACTACATCAAGCGCGTGGTGGGCGTGCCGGGTGACACGGTGGAGATGTTCGACGGCGTGGTCCACATCAACGGCCAGCCGCAGATTCGAGAGAGCATCAACCCCGAGTACATCGTCAACAACATCACCGACGACGGGCGGTGGTTCGACCAGCAGGAAGCGCTGTACCGGGAGGACCTGAGCGGCGTGACGCACAGCGTGCTCCAGACGCCCACGCGGATGCCCCGGCACGAGGGCCCCTACGTGGTGCCCGAGGGGCACGTCTTCGTCATGGGCGACAACCGCGACAACAGCTCCGACAGCCGCCACGGCCTGGGCATCACCGGCTACGGCAAGACGGAGTTCGTCCCCTACGGCCACATCAAGGGCAAGGCGATGGTGGTGTGGCTGTCGCTGGGCTACCACGGCCTGCTGCATGGCCTGTTCGGTGGCACGGGCCTTCGCCTGGACCGCTTCTTCGAGCCCGTACGCTGACCCACACCCGAGGGGCAGGCGGGCCGGCGCGCCTCGGACGGTGCTTGACGCGCCGCACGGCCCGGGGTACGCGGCGGCCCCGGCCATGAGACACCTCCTTGGAATCGAAGGCTGGCGCCGGGACGAGCTCGAAGCGGTGCTCGACAGGGCGCGCGCGCACCTGCCTGGTGGTCCAGACGTCACCCACACCCTGCGCGGCAAGGTGGTCGCCAACCTCTTCTTCGAGGACTCCACCCGCACCCGCACCTCGTTCCACATGGCCGCCCGAGGCCTGGGCGCCGGCGTCCTGAACTGGAGCCCCTCCGGTTCGTCCACGTCGAAGGGCGAGACGCTGCTGGACACCGCCCGCAACATCGAGGCGACGGGGCCGGTGGCCATCGTCATGCGCCACCGCTCGTCCGGCGCGCCCCATCTGGTGGCGAAGCACGTCCGCTGCGCCGTCATCAACGCCGGGGACGGCACGCACGAGCACCCCTCCCAGGCCCTCCTGGACGCCTTCACCTTGCGCCAGCACTGGGGCAGCCTGGACGGCCGCACGGTGCTCATCGTCGGCGACATCCTCCACAGCCGCGTGGCCCGCTCCAACCTCTGGTGCCTGAAGGCCCTGGGCGCGCGGGTGGTCTTCTGTGGCCCTCCCACGCTGGTGCCCCCGGGCCTGGAGTCGCTGGGCGCGGAGGTGACGCACAACCTGGACGCGGCGCTGCCTCACGCGGACGCGGTGATGTGCCTGCGCCTGCAGATGGAGCGCATGGGCGAGGCGTTCCTGCCCTCGACGAAGGAGTACTCGCGCCTGTTCGGCCTCACCCCCGCACGCGAGGAGCGGATGAAGGCGGGCGCGCTGGTGATGCACCCGGGCCCCATCAACCGCGGCCTGGAGCTGGCGCCCTCGGTGGCGGACGGGCCTCGCAGCGTCATCCTGGAGCAGGTTTCCAACGGCGTCGCCGTGCGGCGGGCCATCCTCGAGGTGTGCGCGTCATGAGCTCCACGGTGCTTTTCCGCAGAGGGCGCGTCATCGACCCGCGCAACGGCGTCGATGGAGTCCGCGACGTCCTGGTGCGCGACGGCAAGGTGGCGGAGGTCTCCGACGCGCCGCTCCCCGTGCCCCCAGGCGCGGAGGTGGTGGAGGCCGAAGGGCGCTGGGTGCTGCCGGGCTTCATCGACCTGCACGTCCACCTGCGCGAGCCGGGCGAGGAGGGGAAGGAGACCGTCCTCACGGGCTGCCGCGCCGCCGTGGCGGGAGGCTTCACCGCCGTCGTCGCCATGCCCAACACCAAGGTCGTCAACGACAGCGGGCTCGTCACGGAGCTGGTGCTGTCGCGCGCTCGCGCCGCCGGCCTGTGCCACGTGTACCCCGCGGGTGCGATTACCAAGGGCCTCAAGGGCGAGGAGCTGGCGGAGACGGGCGAGCTGGTGTCCTCCGGCTGTGTCGCCATCACCGATGACGGCCGCCCGGTGATGAACGCGGCGCTGATGCGGCGCGCGCTCCAGTACGCCACGCTCTTCGGCGTGCCCGTCATGGTCCACGAGGAGGACCTGACGCTGTCCGCTGGGGGCGCCATGCACGAGGGCGTCACCGCCACGCGCCTGGGCCTGCGCGGCATCCCCGCCTCCGCGGAGGTGGCCATGGTGGCGCGTGACCTGGTGCTGCTCGAGGAGACGAAGGGCCGGCTGCACATCGCCCACGTGTCCTGCGAGGGCAGCGTGCGCCTCATCCGCGAGGCCAAGCGCCGGGGTCTGCTCGTCACGGCCGAGGCCACTCCACACCACGTCATCCTGGATGACCGGGCGGTGGGGGACTACGACACCCACGCGAAGATGGCGCCGCCCCTGCGCGCGGACCGGGACGTGGAGGCGCTGCGCGAGGCGCTGGTGGATGGCACGGTGGACGCCATCGCCACGGACCACGCGCCCCATGGCGTCCTGGACAAGCAGGTCGAGTTCGAGAAGGGCATCAACGGAATCGTCGGGCTGGAGACGGCCCTGGGGCTGACGCTGGAGCTGGTGCACTCGGGGCTGTTGGACGCGAAGCGGGCCGTGGAGTTGTTGACGCACGGTCCGGCGAAGGCGTTCGGCCTGCCGGGCGGTCACCTGGCTCCCGGGGCCCCGGCGGACATCACCGTGGTGGACCCTTCGGAGGAGTGGACGGTGGATGCCCACCGGTTCTATTCCCGCAGCCGGAATACGCCCTTCCATGGCCGTAAGCAGAAGGGCCGCGTGGTGCAGACCTGGGTTTCTGGCCGGAAGGTGTTCTCCGACGGCCAGGTGAAGGAGTCACGGTAATGACGAAGCGGGCAGTGCTCGCCCTGGCGGATGGCACCACCTTCGAGGGCCGTGCCTTTGGCTCGGTCGGCGAGACGGTGGGTGAGGTGGTCTTCAACACGTCCATGTACGGCTACCAGGAGATCCTCACGGACCCCTCGTACGTCGGGCAGATCCTCACCATGACGTACCCGGAGATGGGCAACGTCGGCGTGACGCCGGAGGACGAAGAGGCCGGCAAGCCGCACGCGGTGGGCATGGTGGTGCGCGCCCTCGCGAGCCAGCCGTCCAACTGGCGCTCGCGCGAGTCGCTGGATGCGTACCTCAAGCGCCACAACGTCGCCGGAATCGAAGGCCTGGACACCCGCCGCCTGGTGCGCCACCTGCGCACCCACGGCGCGCAGATGGGCGTCATCTCCAGCGAGGGCCTGTCCCCGGCCGCCCTGTCGGAGCGGGCTCGCACCGCCCACGGCATGGAGGGCCTGGACCTGGCCAGCGGCGTGTCGGTGAAGACGCCGTACACGTTCACCGCGCCCTCGCCGGATGTCTTCACCGGCCTTGGCGAGGCCCACCCGCAGGGTGACCCGCGCTTCGACGTGGTCGCCTACGACTACGGCCTCAAGAAGTCGATGCTCCACTTCCTGGTCGACGTGGGCTGCCGCGTGACGGTGGTGCCGTCCCACACCACGGCGGAGGAAGTCCTGGCCCGCAAGCCCCACGGCGTCTTCCTGGCCAACGGCCCCGGAGACCCGGCGGCGGTGAAGGGCGCGGACCGCACCGTGGCGGCGCTCCTGGGCAAGGTGCCGGTGTTCGGCATCTGCCTGGGGCATCAAATCATGGCCCTGGCGCTGGGCGGCCGGACGTACAAGATGAAGTTCGGCCACCGGGGCGGCAACCAGCCCGTGAAGGACCTGACGACGGGCAAGGTGGAGATCACCGCGCAGAACCACGGCTTCGCCGTGGACGACGCCAGCCTCAAGGGCAAGGCCGTCGTCACGCACATCAACCTCAACGACGGCACGGTGGAGGGCCTGGCCGTCCCGGACGCTCGGGCCTTCAGCGTGCAGTACCACCCCGAGGCCTCTCCCGGCCCGCATGACGCACGCTATCTCTTCGGCCGCTTCGCGAAGCTGATGGCGGGGTAGGATGACCGACTCTCTATGGACTCCCCGCTGTCACCGCTCTCCTACCAGCCGTACCTGGACCAGCTCATCGCCTTCGGCAGCGTGGAGTCGCGGAAGGCGGACCTGCTCGAAGCCAAGGCGGAGTACTTCCGCCTGACGGGCGAGGTCTTCGAGGACGACAAGCTCTTCGAGCTGCGCATGGCGTCGTTCCTCGACTACTACCTCTACGACCGCGTCTCGCCGGGCACGGGCAAGACGCCGGCCGTGGAGTTCTACGAGCAGCGCCTGGCGAACACTCCGCCCGAGGAGGCCAACGCCTTCCGGAGCTTCACGGAGACGGTCCACGGCATCTTCGAGGTGCGCAAGCTGGGCAAGGGGCTGGTGCGCCTGCGGGACATGTACTCGGGCAAGGACTTCGACGTGACGGAGCGGCGCAACATCGCCGGGCTGGAGACGGGCGACATCCTGGAGGCCCGCCTCATCCCCTTCGGTGGCCATCTCCTGTTCTCCTCCGCCTTCTGCTACCACCCGCGCGCCGCGGTGAAGTCCATCAAGGCCGAGGTGAAGCGCCGCAAGAAGAAGGAGCCGGAGCGCACCTCCAACGAACTGGTGTGGGAGTGCGCCCGCCGTGCCCTCAACATGGAGCGCTACCGTCAGCTCGCCGTCGAGAAGATCTACGACTTCGAGCAGAAGGTGCTCTGAGCGGAGCGACGACGTCCACCGCGCTCACACGCGGTGGATGCTCATCAGATTGGTGTTGCCTGGCACGTTGAGCGGCACGCCGGCCACCACGACGACGGGCGTTCCCTCCTTGCAGATGCCCTCGCGCAGGCACAGCTTGCGCACCTGCTGCAGCATGGCGTCCGTGGACTTCACGCGAGGGACCTGGAGGCCCGTCACGCCCCAATACAGCGCCATGCGGTTCACCGCGGACTCGTTCGGCGTGAGGGCGATGATGCGCGCGTGGGGGCGGAACTCGGAGATGAGGCGCGCGGTGTGGCCGCTCTCCGTGTACGCGACAATCGTCTGGATGTTGAGCTGCCCGGACGCCGCCACCGCCGCCGCCGCGACGCCCGTGCCCAAATCCTCCGAGCGCTCGAAGGGCGAGTGGTGCTGGTGGCGCACCACGCCGCGCTCCGTCTCCTCGACGATGCGGGCCATGGTGGACGCCGCGTCGATGGGGTAGCGCCCCGCGGCCGTCTCGCCCGACAGCATCACCGCGTCCGCGCCGTCCAGAATCGCGTTGGCCACGTCCGACACCTCCGCGCGGGTGGGGCGCGGGTTGTTGACCATGCTCTCCAGCATCTCCGTGGCGACGATGACCAGGCCACCCATCTGGTTCACCACCCGCACCATCCGCTTCTGGATGGCGGGCAGTTGCTCCAGCGGCATCTCCACGCCCAGGTCTCCCCGCGCCACCATGATGCCGTCGGACGCGCGGGCAATCGCGTCGAGCTGGTCCACGGCCTGGGGCTTCTCAATCTTGGCGATGAGGGGCGTCTTGTTCTTTGCCACATGCTTGCGCGCGCGGTGGACGTCGTCCGCCGAGCGCACGAAGGACAGCGCCACGTAGTCCACGCCCACCTCCTGGCCGAACGCCAGGTCCACCTCGTCCTTGGGCGTAATCGTGGGCACGGACATGGGCGAGCCCGGCAGGTTCAGCCCCTTGTGGTCCTTGAGCAGGCCGCCGATCTCCACCTCGCAGAGGACGTCCTGGCCCGTCACCTTGCGCACGCGCAGGCGCACCCGGCCGTCGTCCAGGAGGATGGCCTCGCCGGGTGCCACGTCCTTCGTCAGCGACTTGATGGGGGTGGGGATGATGGAGCCCTGGCCCATGACGGCGCGCGTCGTCACCGTCACGCGCTGCCCGGCCTGCACCGTGAGCTGTCCACCCTCGAACTTTCCGAGGCGGATCTTGGGGCCCTGGATGTCCTGGAGGATGGCGACAGGCAGCTTCAGCCGCTTGGACGCCTTGCGGATGAGGGCCACCCGCTGACGGTGCTCGTCGTGCGTGCCGTGCGAGAAGTTCAACCGCGCCACGTTCATCCCCGCGCGGATGAGGCCCTCAATCGTCTCCAGCGTGCTCGATGCGGGACCCAGGGTGCAGATGATCTTCGCCTTGCGCATATGCGCGCGCATCCTAGGCGGCGGGGTGCGTGGCTTGACAGCCTCGCGCCCGGGAGACTAACTCTTTGCCCCAGGCGCGGCGCTGACCTCCGGGTTGGCCCCGCGCCCGCGTCTTCAAGAAGTGCTCGATGTTCGAGAGAGAAAGCCCGGCTTCCCAGGGAGGGGGGGCCGGGCTTTCTCGTGCTTGTCGTCGGGCCTGCTCGCCCCCGACTCGAGGACTAGAGGTCGATCTTCTTGCCGCTGCCCTGGGGCGCGCCGAGCGGCGGGTGACCGGGCGGAAGCGCGTCCGTGTCCATTTCGATGGGCGGGTGGCCAGGCGAGGGCAGCCCAGGCGGAGGCATCACCTCGGGCTCCTCCATGAGGCCACCGGGGCCACTGCCACCCACGCCGGGGCCCCCCTTCTGGAGGGACTCAATCTCCTCGCGGCTGATGCCGGCCAGGGTGAGGACCTTTCGAGTGACGCGGATGCGCGCATGGCTGGTGAGGGCCATGGCGATGGAGTCCGACGGCCGGGCCTCCAGCGTCATCTTCTTCGCGCCCTGCTCCAGGAAGACGCGCCCCGAGTAGACGTTGTCGCGCAGGTCATCGATGCGGACCTCCGTCACCTTGGCGCCGAGCTGGTCGACGACGTCGTCCAGCAGGTCTTGAGCGAGCGGCTGGGGTGGCTCGCGCTCCGCCAGCCGGAAGGCGATGGAGACGGCGGAGGCCTCATCCACGAAGACGGGGAGGACCACCTGCTTGTCCTTGGTGGTGAGCACGACGGCGTGCGTCTGGGCCTCCACCAGCGGGACGACGTCCTGCACCTCGAGCTCCACGAGCTCATCGCAGGCCTTGGGGTCGCCTCCGTGCTCGGTGATGCACGGCTCCCCGGAGGCCTCCGGAAGGGTTGCCGCGACGGCCCCCGGAGCGCTGAAGGCGGGGAGCATCAGGACCCCCCCGAGCGCCAGCAACAGCGCCGACAGGGGGGCGAAGAAGAAAGTGGCGCGGTTGGGTGTTCTCACACCCTGAAACTACGCACCCGCCACCCTGTCGGGAGGGCAGCGGTTCAGCCAGGTTGCCCTGGACGGCGGGAAACGCCCGCCCGGAGGGCAAGGGAGCGGACGTCAGGGACGCTCGTCCTCATCCTCGTCGTCGTAGTCCTCGTCGTCCTCGACGTCCTCGTCTTCATCCTCGTCGAGGTCGTCGTCCTCGTCCTCGGACTCCTCATCCTCTTCTTCGTCCTCGTCGTCGATGGTGTCCGCGACGTCCTCCGACTCCAGCGTCATGGAGACGGCGAACTTCTTGTCGAGCACGGCGATCTGCGCGCGCATCTCCGAGAGCGCGGCGACGAAGTCCTCCGAGAGATTCGCGGGCGCTTTCGCGTCGCAGTGGGGACAGACGATCTTCTCCGTCCCCTCGATGAGGTCTTGAACGTCAAGCTCGAAGCTTGCCTCGCACTTCTGGCAGGTGAAGTCGATGCTCATGGTCGGGCGCGGCATACAAAGCCATCCAACCAGCTGTCAACGTCCGCGAATCGGGGACGTGGTGGGGACGCCCCTACATCCGCTAACCTTCGTCGGATGGACCTTCCGAAGACGATGGTGCATGCCCTCCATGACCGGGCCTCGCAGCAGGAACATCGGCCGGCCCTCTGGACACGACGGGGACGCTCCTATGTCCCCACCTCCTGGTTCGACTACGCCCAGCGGGTCAAACGCTTCGCCTTGGGCCTGAGGACGCTCGGCTATGGGGAGGGCCAGCCCCTGGGCATCATCAGCTTCAACCGCGAGGAGTGGCACGTCGCGGACCTGGCCGCCATGGCGCTGGGAGGCGTGCCGGTAGGTCTCTACACCACCAGCGCGGTGGACCAGCTCGAGTACATCCTGGGCCACTGTGAGGCCACCGTCCTCGTGGTGGAGAACGAGAAGCACCTGCGCACGGGCCTGGCCCTGCGCGAGCGGCTGCCCAAGCTGCGCCACATCATCATCCTGGATGCCCCCTCCACGCCGCTGCCGGAGGGCGTCCTGCGCTACGCGGACGTCCTGGAGAAGGGCACCGGGGTGGATGACAAGCCCTACTGGGACAGCGTCAACGCGCTGAAGCCGGAGGCCCTGGGCACCCTCATCTACACCTCCGGGACGACGGGCCACCCCAAGGGGGTGATGCTCAGCCACTACAACCTCGCCTGGACGACCCGGCAGCTCATCACCGCGGTGGACTTCAAGCACAAGAGTGACTCGGTCATCATCTCCTACCTGCCGTTGTCCCACATCGCCGAGCAGGTCATCTCCCTGCACTGCCCGCTGATGCTGGGCATCCAGGTGTACTTCGCGGACTCGGTGGAGGCGATGCCGGCGAACCTGAAGGACGTGCGGCCCACGTTCTTCTTCGGCGTGCCCCGCGTGTGGGAGAAGTTCAAGGCCAAGGCGGACGAAGGGCTGCGCTCCCAGCCGCCCATGAAGCGCCGCATCGTCTCCTGGGCCCGGGGCGTCGCCTCGGAGCTGCACGCGCGCGCCCAGCGCCACGAGCGCATCCCCGTGTTGCTGGAGGCCCAGTACAAGTTGGCCCAGCGGCTGGTGTTCGAGCCGCTCAAGACGCGCATCGGCATGGAGCGGGTGGACTTCTTCGCCACGGCGGCGGCGCCCATCGGCCGGGACGTGCTGGAGTTCTTCGCCTCCATCGACATGTTCATCCACGAGGTGTGGGGCATGACGGAGGTGGCGGGCCCAGGCACGGTGAACACGCGCGAGGCCGCCCACCTGGGCACCGTGGGACGTCCCCTCATCGGCGTGGAGGTGCGCATCGCCGAGGACGGAGAGATTCTCGTCAAGGGCGGCAACGTCTGCATGGGCTACTACAAGAACCCGGAGGCCACCCAGGAGCTGCTGGAGGGCGGGTGGCTGCACACCGGGGACGTGGGCCAGCTCGACGGCGAGGGCTACCTCCACATCACCGGCCGCAAGAAGGAGATCATCGTCACCTCCGGCGGGAAGAAGACGGCGCCTGGCAACATCGAGGAACTCCTCAAGTCCCTGCCCGGCGTCGGCCACGCGGTGGTGATAGGGGAGCGGCGCAACTACCTGGTGGCCCTGCTGGCGCTGGACGTGGAGAGGTGCCGCGCCCTGGCCCAGGAGAAGGGCTGGCCCGCGGACCTCAAGACGCTCTCCCAGGACGCCCGCCTGCGCCAGCTCCTCCAGGAGGGGTTGGACCGGGACATCAACCCGAAGCTCTCCCGCTTCGAGACGATCAAACGCTTCGTCGTCCTGGAGACGGACCTCACCGTGGACGCGGGGGATTTGACGCCCACCCTGAAGGTCCGCCGCAAGGCCGTGGAGCAGAAGCACGCCGCGCTCATCGAGTCGATGTACACCGAGGCCGGCGGCGCGGCCCAGACGGGCTGAAGCGGGGCGGTGCGGGCGACTCCGGAGCTCTTGGGGCTCCGGCGCCTCGGGGCCTTCTGGAAGCCCGCAACGGGAAAGGGGCGGGGAACCTCGCGGTCCCTCGCCCCTTCTCACGTCATCCCTGGAGGGACGCGCCGACTACTTCGCGGCGCGCTTGTCCATGGCGATGTAGTCGCGGCGCTTCTGGCCCGTGTAGATCTGACGGGGACGCGCGATTTTCTGCTCGGAGTCGAGGACCATCTCCTCCCACTGCGCGCACCAGCCCACCGTGCGGGGAATGGCGAAGAGGACGGGGAACATCTCCGCCTGGAAGCCCATCGCCTCGTAGATGAGGCCGGAGTAGAAGTCGACGTTGGGGTAGAGCTTGCGCTTGACGAAGTAGTCGTCCTGCAGCGCGATGCGCTCCAGCTCCACGGCCAGCTCCAGCAGCGGGTTCTTGCCCGTCACCTCGAAGACCTCGTCGGCCACGCGCTTGATGACCTTGGCGCGCGGATCGTAGGACTTGTAGACGCGGTGGCCGAAGCCCATCAGCTTCTTCTCGCCCTCGCCGCTCTTCACCGACTTGATGAAGTCCGGGACCTTGGAGATGTGGCCGATCTCGCGGAGCATGCGCAGCACCGCCTCGTTGGCGCCGCCGTGCAGCGGGCCGTAGAGGGCGCCGATGCCGGCCGTGACGGCCGAGTACGGGTCCACTTCCGACGAGCCCACCGTGCGCACGGAGGTGGTGGAGCAGTTCTGCTCGTGGTCGGCGTGGAGGATGAAGAGCACGTCCAGCGCGCGCTCCAGCACGGGGTGGACCTTGTAGGTCGCGGTGCCGACGCGCTTCACCATCGCCAGGAAGTTGGCGACGTAGGACAGGTCATTGTCCGGGTAGATGTAGGGCAGCCCCATCAGGTGCCGGTAGGAGAACGCGGCGATGGTGGGCATCTTGGCGATGAGCCGGGTGATCTGGATGCGGCGGCTCTGCTCGTCCTTGGTGTACTTCGCCTCCGGGTAGAAGCTGGACAGTGCCGCCACGGTGGAGCCCAGCACGGACATGGGATGCGCGTCGTAGCGGAACCCGTCCATGAAGGACTTCACGTTCTCGTGCACGTACGTGTGGTGCGTGACGAGGTGGACGAAGTTGTCCAGTTCCTTCGGGGTCGGCAGCTCACCATTCAGCAGGAGGTAGGCGACCTCCAGGTAGCTGGACTTCTCGGCCAGCTGCTCGATGGGGTAGCCGCGGTACTCCAGGATGCCTTTGTCACCATCGATGAAGGTGATGGCGCTCTTACAGTTCGCGGTGTTGAGGAACGCCGGATCGTAGCCCATGAGGCCGAAGTCGTCGTCCGCGACCTTGATCTGTCGGAGGGCGTTGGTGCGAATACAGCCGTTCTCGACCGGGACCTCGTACGTCTTGCCGGTCCGATTGTCGGTGATCGTCAGCGTGTCCTTGGGCATGGGCGGAGATTTCACAGGGCGCGGATCGCTTTCAACAAAAAAGAACGATGAGTCGGATGGGGAGACACTGATGCTTCCTACAGCTGCTCGGAAATACGCGCTCCCGAGCGGGACAGCTGCCGCCAGAAGCCGGGGAAACTCTTCTCGACACAATCAGGACCCGTGAGGACAAGGGTCGCTCCAGACAGCACGCTGAGTGTCGCGGCCGTCATCGCCAGGCGGTGGTCCCCCCGGCTGTCCATCTCGAAGCGGGCAGGAGGGGCCACGGGAGGCGTCAGGTGGAGGATTTCCCCCTGGAGCTCCGTGGTGCCCCCGTAGGCCTTCACGAGGTCTCGGATACCTTCCAACCGGTCGCTTTCTTTGAGACGGAGAATTCCGACGTCCGTCAGCGTGGAGGGCGCGGGGAGTACACAGGCGAGCGCCGCCAGGGTGGGTAGCAGGTCCGGGCACTCCTTTCCTGAAGCCCGCAGGCCTCCGGCGGGACGACCCGTCACCTTCAGGGTGTGTGCTGGACCCGTGGGAGTGGTGCCCAGGCCCACCTGCTCGATGAGGCGGAGGATGGCCTGGTCCGGATGGGCGCTCGCGGGGTCGGCTCGCTCCACCGTGCCGCCGGCCTTCCATGCGACGAGCAGGAGATAGCCTAATGAGGACCAGTCCCCGGGCAGGGAGGGGACGCTCGGCGGGGGCGTGTAGCCGGAGAGGGTGTAGCGCGATTCGGACTTCTGGACCTCGAAGCCGAACCGTTCCAGCCACGTCAGCGTGAGCTCCAGGTAGCCGGCGCTCGTCAGCGTCCCTTCGATTTCGACGCTCCATGCGCGGTGCTCCCGGAGGAACAGCGCGGCGCAGCCCAGGAGGAGGCTGGAGGCGTACTGGCTGCTCTGGTCGCCGGGCACCCGGAAGACGGGCGACACCTTCGAGGTGTCCGTGGGCGCGGCGAGCTCCACCGGCCAGGGGCTCCCCTCGGTGAGGGTGAGGCCTGCGGGGCCGAGCGCGTCCTTCAGCGAGGTGAAGAGCGGGCCATGGGGACGCTCGCCCAGGCGGGGTGTGCCGGTGAGGCTCACGCGCGCGCCCGGAGTCACCGCGACCTGGGTGGCGAGGATGCGGAAGGGGGCGCCACCGTCCGCGCAGTCCACGGCCCGCACGGGCCCGGGCGGCAGGCGCAGGGCTTCCACGCCCCGGCGCAGCACGCGCACGTCGGCGGGGAGGTCCTCGTCCGACTCGGCCTGGACGGAGGGCAGGGGCCAGGCGCCGGTGAGGTGACCGAGCACCAGGGCGCGCTGCGCGTCCGACTTGGAGACGGGCGGGGTGAGCGGGGAGGCGACGAGGCCGCTCGGGTCCAGGAGGATTCGACGGGTGCTCTGGCTCACGGGCGTACCGCCTTCGTCCACGCCGGCCACAGCTCGCGCCACGTGCTGGCCGCTACGTCGCGGACCTCGGTGGCGCCAATGGCGGTCAGCAGCACCATGCGCAGCTCGCCCCGCGCTCCCGCCTTCTTGTCGGCGTCGAGCAGCGTGGCGATGTCCTTGAGCGACGCGGGGCGCAGGAGGGCGGCGATTCGCTCTCTATCGAGGACACCCGGGCCGTCGATGAGGGCGCGCTCGGCCTCGGCGGCCACGGCCTCGGGGGTGACGCCCAGGTGGCGACCCACGTCCAGGGCCAGGAGGATGCCCAAACCCACGGCGTCACCGTGGGACAACTTGAAGTGGGACACGCTCTCCAGCACGTGGCCGAAGGTGTGGCCGAAGTTGAGCACCCGGCGCAGACCCTTGTGCTCGTACGGGTCCTGCTCGCAGACGCTCTCCTTGAGGGCGCGCGCGTCCTTCACCAGCTTCTCGAGCGCGGGAGGCTTGCGCAGGTAGCGGCGGAAGAGCGCGGCATCCAGGCTGATGATCATCTTCCACGCCTCGAGCGAGCCCTCGCGAACCTGGGTCGGCGACAGCGTGGCGAACAGCTCCGGGCAGATCCACGACTCCTCGGCGTAGTGGAAGACGCCGGCGGGGTTCTTCACCACGCGGCCCTTCACGGTGAGGTCCACCGCGCCCTTGCCACCCAGGCTGCTGTCGACGGCGGCGAGCAGCGTGGTGGGGACCTGCACCAACCTCACGCCGCGCTTGAGCAGGTGCGCGGCGACGGTGGACACGTCGCCCACGGTGCCTCCGCCCACGGCGAGCAGCGTGCCGGAGCGCGGCAGGGACAGGCCCCCGGCGAGCACCCTCTCCAGGGCCTTGAAGCTCTTCGCGCTCTCTCCGCCCACGAGCTGGACGATGGCGCGGGGGTTCTGCGCCTCCAGCGCGGGGATGAGTCCCGGGTGCAGGCGGGCCACGGTGCGGTCCACGACCGCGAGGCTGCCTTCGGGGAGGCGTTTGGCGAGTCGGGAAAACGGACCCCAGCGGTCGTTGGGAGGACGGTAGGCGCCGGGAGGGTAGGGGCTCATAGGGTGTTGGGGCGTGCGTTCATCTGTTGGACGAGGTCCGCGATGACCAGGGACACCATGGACTCCAGCACCGGAACGGCGCGGGGCATGATGCACGGATCGTGACGGCCACCCTTCGCGTGGTCCGCCAGCGTCGCTGGGGGTTTGAAGAAAGCGCGGACCTGGAGCGGCTCACCGTTGGTGAGTCCCCCCTGGATGCCGCCGTAGACGTCCTTGACCGAATGGAACTGGGTGCCCGGCTGGCCGATTCGCTTGAGCAGATCCGGCGGGCCCCAGACGACACCGGTGATGGCGCCCACGCTGCCGAGCGCCTGCGCGATGAGCGCCTTGATCTTCCCGAAGATGGGCTCGCCCAGTCCCACGGGCAGGCCCTCCACGCGGATGTCGATGGAGCCGCCGAGGCTGTCCCCGGCCTCCTTCGCGGCGAGGATGCGGCGGGACATCTCCTCGCGGACGGCCTCGTCGGGGCAGCGCGTGGGGTGCGCGTCCACCATGGCGCGCGTAAGGCCCGGCGCGGGCACGGAGGCGATGAGGTCACCGACCTGGGACACGTACGCGACGGTGCGCACGGTGGGCATGTCCCGCTCCAGGTACGCCTCCGCGATGGTGCCGCCGATGACG
The DNA here is from genome assembly GCF_010894455.1 of Myxococcus eversor. Taxonomy (GTDB): domain Bacteria; phylum Myxococcota; class Myxococcia; order Myxococcales; family Myxococcaceae; genus Myxococcus; species Myxococcus eversor. The sequence goes on from NZ_JAAIXY010000011.1 coordinate 241,516, forward strand.
CGGCAGAGCGTCTCGCGTCCGCTGGTGCGGCCACCGCCGCGGTGGTCGCGGTGCTTGTAGCGCTCGCGCCACACGGCGTCAGCGTGGCCGGGTCGGTCCACCTGCTTGAGCTGCTCGTAGTCGCCCGAGCGCTGGTTCGTGTTGCGCACCATGGCGGCGATGGGCGTGCCGAGCGTCTTGTCTTCGAAGACGCCGGAGAGGATTTCGACCCGGTCCGGCTCGTTGCGAGGAGTGACAAGGGCGGACTGGCCGGGGCGGCGCCGGTCCAACGCGGCCTGGAGGCGCTCTTGCGTGAGGGGCACGCCCGCGGGGCAGCCATCCACCACCGCGCCGAGCGCGGGGCCGTGGCTCTCACCAAAGGTCGTCAGACGGAAGAGGACTCCGAAGGTGTTCATGTCGCGGTCTCCCAAAGCTGTCGCTGCCGCCGGGCCTGCGCGACGAACCACGCCGCACCCAGCAGGACCGGGGTGCCGCCGCGCCGCGTAATCTCCGCCGCGATGCGTCGGCCCGGTGCACCGTATGCGATCACCGCGACGCGTGCTCGCTCGAATCGCAGGGAATCCGGCGGCTCGACCTGGACCGGCCACGTCCAGACACCCGCCCCGGTGAGGGGGGCCTGGATGTCTGCCCGGCGGAGGATGCGCAGGGCTTCACCGCGCTCGGCCGCCACGGTGCGCAGCGCGGACGTGGCGCCTCCGTCCCCGAGGACGAAGACCTCCTTCGAGCCCAGGCGCTCCAGTACCATCCGGGCGCCCTCGGTGTCGGTGTTGAAGGACTCCCAGCGGTTGCCTCGGCGGACCAGGGTGTTGATGGCGTCCAGCGACGAGCCGGTGTGCAGGGCCAGCGGCTTCTTGAACGGGCTGGTGACAGCGAAGCCCGCGTAGTGGGGCAGGAGCGAGTCCAGGAGCGCCTCGACGGGGCCGCCCTCGGGGATGTCGATGCGGTCGAACGGTTGACGATGGATGCGCGGCGAGCGCGAGTGGGCGATGGACATCCCGAAGATGCCCAGCCGCAGCGGAGCGGGAATCGTGGTGCGGTCCGCGCCGCGCCACTCCCGGACGACATCGTCGAGGAGTCGCTGACCCGGCGCCGCGGCCCAGGAGCCACCAGCGGCCACATAGTCGAGCACGTTGTTCCGGGCGAGCACGGCCCGCGCGGGCAGCGCCACCGTGCCCATTCCGAGCACCGTGACACGCGTCACGCCGAACCGCTCCGCCATCCGACGCTGGGTCTCCAGCAGTGTGCCGAGATGGTCCGGATGGGCCATGGGCTCCACGTGTTTCACCAGCGCGTCGGGGGGCACCGCGCGCTCCCACAGGCGCAGCGCTTCGTCGGTGGTGAGCTGCCGGTCCGCGTGGTGCGACGCGAGCAGCTTGCCGGAGGGCGCGTCGAGCGAGCCCTGGTGCCCGGTGGCGTCCATCAAGTCCCGGTCCACGCGCCACGCGGCGGAGAGCCAGGACGGGGGCAGCGGCTTGCCACGCTCGGAGACGAGCAGCGGGAGGACGGTCGCGAGCGCCGCCGGGTCCACGGCCTCCGGGGCGTGCAGGTCGGTGCGAATCTCCAGCACGTCGGCGCCGCGACGCTGGCACTCCCGGGCGAAGTGCACGGCGTCGGTGCCGAGCAGGGTGGGAGGCAGCGTCACGACACGCCGGGCGGGCGTCACGGGGACTCCTCGAGGTGGAGGCAGCCCCGGAGGAAGTCCACCAGGGCGACGGTGGGAACGCGGGCATGCAGGGCCTCGCGCTCATGGAAGACGGAGGAGAGCTCCTCCTCCAGGGAGAGGGCCGGACGCAGCCGGGGGCGGGTCCGGTCCGTGAGGAGCCGCTCGCGGTAGGTCTCGAACGTCACCGGGATGAGCAGGGTGAACATCCCCGCCAGCGCGTCCGGATGGTGCGAGAGGAAGCCGCCACCCACCGCCACGAGGGTTCCAGCGGGAAGCTCCAGGAGCGCGCGGCGCTCGGCGGCGCGGAACTCCGTGGGCGCCTCCGCGACCCACTTGCGCAGCGGGCGTCGGTGGACCTGCTCCAGGTGGGCGTCCAGGTCCAGCCCCCGCCGCTCCAGCAGCCCGCCGACGCGGGGGAGCAGCGTGGACTTGCCCGCGCTGCGGTGGCCACACAGCACCACCGTCTGGCCCGCGTCCGGGCGGGGCGTGGGCCCCGGACGCGCGACGGCTTCTCTCAGGGTCGGCGCGAGCCGGGGATCCACTGAGTTGAGGACATGCTCGACGAGTCTTCTGCGGCCTTCAGCGGACGGTGCCGACATACACGTTCGCCGTACCGAACGTCAGCGGATGCGCGCTTCGCTCCGCATAGGCGCCGGACTGGTCCATCAGCGACAGGAAACGATCTCCAGCGGGGAAGGCCGCCGACGTGCGGGGCAGGTACTCATAGGCCGCGCGGTTGCCGGTGAGCAGGCCGCCAATGGCCGGCATCACCGTCTTGCTGTAGAAGCGGAAGAGCGCTCCGAAGGCACCCTGGGGCTGGCCGAACTCCAGCACCACCACCCGGCCGCCCGGCTTCACCACGCGCCCCATCTCGCTGAGGCACTTCACCGGGTCATCCACGTTGCGGATGCCGAAGGCGATGGAGGCCACGTCGAAGCTGTTGTCCGCGAAGGGCAGGGCCATCGCGTCGGCGACCTGGAAGTCCACCTGGAGGCCCGCCTTGGCCGCCTTCGAGGGGGCGCTCTCCAGCATCTCCGGGCAGAAGTCCGTGCCCACGACGCGGCCGTTGCTCCCCACCTTCCGCTTGAAGACGAGCGCGAGGTCACCCGTGCCGGAGGCGCAGTCGAGGACGCTGTCGCCTTCCTTGGCCCGGCTCAGGCGCACGGCCGTGCGGCGCCACAGGCGGTGGATGCCGAACGACAGGACCTCGTTCGTCACGTCGTACCGCGTGGCGATGGAGGAGAACATCTGACGGACTTCGGTACTCATCGCGCCCTCACGACCTGGGCCGGACTCTCCGGCCTCCAAAGGTGTCGGCCCACCGCGTCTAGCACGGCTGGCAGTCGCTGCATCAACGTTTGAAAGCGCTCCGGCGTCAGGGCCTGCGCCCCGTCGCACAGCGCCTGCTCCGGCTTCGCATGGACTTCAATCAACAACCCATCCGCCCCCGCCGCCGCCGCCGCCAGCGACATGGGGAGGATGAGCTCCACCTGTCCCGTCGCATGGGAGGGGTCGACGATAACGGGCAGGTGCGTGCGCTGCTTGGCCCAGGCGACGGCCGCCAGGTCCAGCGTGTTGCGCATCTCCGTCTCGAACGTCCGGATGCCTCGCTCGCACAGCAGCACCTGCTCGTTGCCGCCCTCGAGGATGTACTCCGCCGCCAGCAGCCACTCCTGCACCGTGGCGGACAGCCCCCGCTTCAGCAGCACCGGGCGGCGAATCTTTCCCAGCGCGCGCAGCAGGGAGAAGTTCTGCATGTTCCGCGCGCCGACCTGGAGGATGTCCGCGGACTCCGCCATGAAGGGAATCTGCGCGGTCTCCATCACTTCACTGATGATGGGCAGCCCGTGCCGGCGTCCGGTGTCGGCCAGCAACTGAAGCCCCGGCTCCCCCATGCCCTGAAATGCGTAGGGGCTGGTGCGAGGCTTGAACACGCCACCGCGGAGGACATGCGCACCCGCCTGAGCCACGGCGGCGGCGGTCCGCTCCACCTGCTCCACACCCTCCACGGCGCAGGGGCCAGCCATGACGACGAACCCCGGGCCGCCTACCTCCACGGTCCCCGCGCGGACACGCGTGCCCTCGGGACGGAATGCCCGGAGAACTCGCCGCGCACCCGTGTCCTTCCCGGCGTTTACCGGCACGGATTCGTCTGGCTGCTTGCCTCCCACGAGCCCTCCCATCCACCGAGTTCAAGAGGTTTTGAACTCCTTGGTGCATGTATAGCCGAGATGGCTTAGAAGACAACCGAAGGTGATTTCAGGGCAGTCGCGGATGAGGACCGCTGATGAAGACGCTCAATCCCGTTGAGGGCCAGCGCTGGGTGGCCGGAATGATGCCCCTGGCGGCGGTGGATCCACTCTCCGGAGCGGATTCGCTGGGCGTTCCCACCGTGTATTGGGAGCGGCCCCTGGAGCGGGAAGCGGCGGCGGGGTGGGGTGAGGCGGCGGTGGTGGTGGCGTCGGAGTCCGGGCAGGTGCCCGCGGTCCTGAACTCGCTGGCCGCGACGTCGCTGCGCTGGTTGGGAGAGGTGCCCGACGACCTTCCGGGTCCCTGGTTCGGCGGGATTCGCTTCGGTGCGACGGGCCTTCCCGACGAGGCCTGGGCGGCGCACGGCGTGGCGCGCTGGACGCTGCCGGAAGTCCTGGTGTGGCGCACCGCGAACGGCCTGGCCGTGGCGGCCTTCGCGCCCGAGGGACGGGGCGGTGAGGACGCGGTGCGCTCGCGACTGGAGCGGGTGCGCGCGCGCTTCTCGGACGCCTATCGACATGCGCGGGGAGGCGAGGTCTCGCTGTCCTTGACGTCGTCGCGTCCGGAGTTCGAGGCGCGGGTGGAGCGGGCGCTGGAAGCCATTGCTTCGGGACAGCTCCAGAAGGTGGTACTGGCGCGCGCCGTGGACGTGGAGGGGCCGGCGCCCTTCGACGTGGTGGACGTGCTGGCGCGGCTGCGGGAGCAGAACCCTCGCTGCGCCACCTTCTTGTTTCGAGCGCCGGACGGGACGTGCTTCCTGGGCGCGACGCCGGAGACGCTGTGTCGGGTGGAGGGGCGGGTGCTGGAGACGGAGGCGCTCGCGGGGACGGCCGCGCCGCATCTGGCCGAGGGGTTGCGCGGCCAGGACAAGGACGTGCGCGAGCACGAGGCCGTGGTGCGCTACATCCTCGCGACGGTGCGGGGCCTGGCCACCGACGACGTGCGGGCTGATGCGGAGCCGCAGTTGCTGGCGTTGAAGAACGTGGTGCACCTGCGGACGGGCATCCGCGCGGAGCTGCGCGAGGGTGTGTCGGCGGCGCAGGTGGTGGGGGCGCTGCATCCCACGCCCGCGGTGGGTGGGACGCCTCGCGAGCGAGCGCTGTCGTTCCTGGTGGAGCATGAGGGGCTGGACAGGGGCTGGTATGCGGGGCCGGTCGGTTGGATGGGGCCGGGGCGTGCGCACCTGATGGTGGGGTTGCGCTCGGCGCGCGTACGGGGCTCGAGGGCCCGGCTGTTCGTGGGTTGCGGAATCGTGGCCGGCTCCATCGCGGAGGCGGAGTGGCGGGAGACGGAGATGAAGAGTCTGGCCGTGTTGCGTGCGTTGGGAGGCGGGGATGTCGGGCGACAGTAATCTCAACCTGCTGTGGGCTCGCGCGCTCGTGGAGGAGCTGGTTCGCGGTGGCGCGCGGCACGCCGTGGTGTGCCCGGGCTCGCGCTCCTCGCCGCTGGCGCTGGCGTGTGCTCGCGCGGAGGGCCTGCGCACCTGGTCCATCATCGACGAGCGCGGCGCGGCCTTCTTCGGGCTGGGGCTCGCGAAGCAGTCCCGCGCGCCGGTGATTCTCGTCGCGACGAGCGGCACGGCGGGCGCGCACTTCTATCCCGCGGTCATCGAGGCCTCGCTGTCGCAGGTGCCGCTGGTGGTACTGACGGCGGACCGGCCACTGGAGCTGCAGGGCTGGGGTGCGGCGCAGACGGTGCCCCAGGCGCACTTCTATGGCGCGCACGCGCGCAGCTTCACGGACGTGGGCGTCCCCGAGGCCAGTGACGTCGCGTTGATCCACCTGCGCGCCACCGCCGCGCGGGCCGTGGCCACCGCGCTGCGCATGCCGCGTGGTGCCGTGCAGCTCAACGTGCCCTTCCGCGAGCCGCTCGCGCCGGTGACCGAGGCCTTCGGCGAGGAGCACCTGTCCAAGCTGTCGAAGGCGGGCCGCGCGGGTGCGCCGCTCACGCGAATCGTGCCGCCGATGCAAGTGCCGGACGCGGCGGTGCTGGAGTCCGTCCGTCAGCGCATCGCAGCGACGGAGCGGGGTGTCATCGTCTGTGGACCGCGCGACGAGGCGGACGGGTTCGCCGACGCCATCTCCGCGCTGTCCCAGGCGACGGGCTACCCGGTGCTCGCCGAGGCGACGTCGCAGGCGCGCTATGGCGGTGGGCCGCTCACGCTCTCGTACTACGACGCGCTGTTGCGCCATGCGCCCTTCGCCAAGACGCACCGGCCGGAGCTGGTGCTGCGCTTCGGTGGCGGGCTGACGCCCAAGTCGCCGCAGCAGTGGCTGGAGGCGTCGGGCTCGGACGTCGTCCTCTTCAGTGATGGGGGCGCGTTGTTCGACCCCACGCATCGCGCGTCGACGGTGGTGGAGGGCTCGGCGGTGTCGGCCTGCGCGGCGCTGGCGAAGGGACAGACCCGAGGCCCGGGACGGTGGGCGCAGGGCTTCCTCGCGGCGGAGCGACTGGCGCGAGGCGCGCTCGAGGCCGCGTTCGCCGAGCGACCCGAACTGCTCAGTGAGCCGCGCATCGCCCGCGAGGTGGTGGCCGCGCTTCCGGCGGGTGCTCCGCTGTTCGTCTCCAGCAGCATGCCCATCCGCGACGTGGACGCGTTCGCGCCGGCGGGTCCGGTGCCTCTCAGGGTGCTGGCCAACCGTGGGGCGAATGGCATCGACGGCATCATCTCCAGCGCGCTGGGCATGGCCGCCGCGGCCTCGCGTCCCGCCGTGCTGCTCACCGGCGACCTGGCGCTGCTTCACGACGTGGGCGCCTTCGTCACGGCGTCGCGTTCGCGCGTTCCGCTGACGGTGGTCGCCGTGAACAACGACGGCGGTGGCATCTTCTCGTTCCTGCCCATCGCGCAGGCGGCGAAGCCAGACGAGTTCGAGACGTTGTTCGGCACCCCGCACGGGGTGGACCTGTCGCATGCGGCGGCGCTCGGCGGGGCGCGGCTGCACCGGCCGACGACTCCCACCGCGCTGCGGTCGGCGGTACGTGAAGGACTCGAAGGCGGCCTGCACCTCGTGGAGGTTCGCGTGGACCGGGCCGCGAACGTGGATGACCATCGGCAGCTCTTCGCGAGGATGGCCGCCGCACTGGGAGACGGACCATGGGCGTGACACTGGCCTGCGAGACATGGGGAGAAGGCTCCCGGCCCCTCGTGCTGCTGCACGGCTTCACCGGCAACCGGGCTTCGTTCAACGGACTGCGTCCGCTGCTGGGCCGCTCAGTGCGAGCCATCGCGGTGGACCTGCCGGGGCATGGCGCCACGCCATTGCCCACGCGACAGGGCCGCGACGGCTTCCTGGAGACGGTGGACGCGCTGGTCGCCCTGGTCGACTCGCTGGGCGCGGGCACGGTGGACCTGCTCGGTTATTCGCAGGGCGCGCGGGTGGCGCTGGCCGCGGCCGTGCGCGCACCAGACCGGTTCGGTCGGCTCATCATGGAGAGCGGTTCACCGGGCCTGCATCGACGACAGGAGCGGTCCGCGCGACGTGAGGCGGACGCGCGGCTCGCGGCCTTCATCCGTGCGCGAGGCGTGGACGCCTTCGTGGAGCGCTGGGAGGCGCTGCCCATGTTCGACGGGCTGCGAGCCATGCCCGAGGATCGCCGGGACACGCTGCGCGCGCACCGTCGCGCTTGCACCGTGGAGGGGCTCGCCGGGGCGCTGGAGTGCCTGGGGCTCGGAGTGCAACCGGATTACTGGTCGGAGCTGCATCACCAGCGGCTGCCCACGTTGCTGCTCACGGGCGCGCGGGACGAGAAGTTCACGCAGACGGCGCGCAAGATGGCGACGGAGCTTCCGGTGGTGTGGCGCCATGCCTTCTCGGATTGCGGCCACGCGCCACACCTGGAGGCGCCCGAGGACTACTCCCGAGAGGTGCTGGGGTTCCTCCAGACGCCCTGGTACGAGGCGCCCCAGTTCGAGGCCGCCACTCCGACGGCGAGCCCTGGGAGGGTGAACCCGTGAGTACGTCCGTGCCGGGAGCTCCGGTGGCCATGGTGAAGCCTCGGCCCACGGTGAAGACGTGGTTGATGGCGGTCCGCCCCAAGACGCTGACGGCGGCGCTGGTGCCGGTGCTGGTGGGGACGACGCTCGCGTTCGGTCTGGGCGTGGGGCGCATCGTCCCGGCGCTGGCGGCGCTCTTGGGCGCGGTGCTCATCCAGATCGGCACCAACTTCATCAACGACTACTACGACTTCAAGAAGGGCGCGGACACGCACGAGCGGCTCGGGCCGGTGCGAGTCACGCAGAGCGGGCTCATCGCGCCGGGCACGGTGCTGCTGGGCGCGGCGATCTGCTTCGGCCTGGCGACGGCGGTGGGGGCGTACCTCGTGGCGGTGGGCGGCTGGCCCATCGTCGCGATTGGCCTCGCGTCTCTCCTCTGTGGCTACGCGTACACGGGCGGGCCGTTCCCCCTGGGTTACAACGGCCTGGGCGACCTCTTCGTCTTCATCTTCTTCGGGCTCGTCGCGGTGACGGGGACCTTCTACGTGCAGGCCGGCACGGTGCATGCGGCGGCGTGGTGGGCGGCCATCCCCGTGGGCGCGAGCGGCACCATGCTCATCGTCGTCAACAACCTGCGGGACGTCACCACGGACGTGAAGGCGGGCAAGCGCACACTGGCGGTGCGCTGGGGGACGACGGCGGGCAAGGCCGAGTACGTGCTGCTGCTCGTGGCTTCGTTCGCCACGCCGGTGGCGATGTTCGCGCTGGGACTCGCGGGACCCTGGGTCTTTCTCTCATTCTTGAGTGCGCCCCTCGTCGTGCCGCCGCTGAAGCGGGTGCTGCGAGAGCAGGGGGCCGCGCTGAACCCGGCGCTGGGCGGGACGGCGCGCTTCCAACTCTTCTTCGGTTTGCTGTTCGGCGTGGGCCTGTACCTGCGATGATGTGAGCTCATGCGCATTGTCCAGGCGACGCTGACCCCGCTGAAGTTGGAGCTGCTCCAGCCCTTGAAGACAGCCCGAGGCTCCTACTCCGCGCGCGAGGGTTTCCTCGTGCGGTTGGAGGACGAGGACGGGCGGGTGGGGCTCGGAGAGGCGATGCCGCTGCCGGAGTTCGGCACGGAGCCGCTGGCGGTGTGCGGTGAGGTGTTGGGCGCGTGGCTGTCGTCGCTGAAGGGCCAGATGTTGGGCGACACGGTGCGCGCTGTCGAGGACACGCTGTCGCCCTTTCCTCCGACGGTGGCACGTGGCGAGGGCGTCCGCGTCCGGGCCCGTCATCCCGCGCCGCCGTGTCCCGTGCCCGCGGCGGAGCATGCGCTGGAGCTGGCCCTGTTGGACCTGCTCGCGAAGCGCCAGGGCGTTCCGCTGTGCTGGCTGCTGGCCGAGGAGTCGCGTCCCGAGGTGCTGGTGAACGCGCTGCTGGGTGAGGAGTCCCCGGAGGCGCTCGCGGAGGAAGCCAGGCGCGCGGTGGCCGAGGGCTACGGGACGCTGAAGTTGAAGGTGGCGACGCGCTCGCTGGAGGCGGACGAGCAGCGCGTGAAGGCGGTGCGCGAGGCCGTGGGGCCGGACGTGAAGCTGCGGCTGGACGCGAATGGTGGCTGGTCCGAGCCCGAGGCGAAGCGAGCGCTCGACAAGCTGGGCTGGTACGGCCTGGAGCTGGTGGAGCAGCCGACGCCGCCGGAGGACCTGTCGGCCCTGTGGCGCGTGCAGCGAAGGGCGCCGTGCATGGTGGCGGCGGACGAGTCGCTCGGCTCTCCGGAGACGCTGCGCGCGCTGCTGTCGGTGGACCCGCTGTTGGGCGGCGGACCTGCGGTGGGCGCGGTGGTGCTCAAGCCGATGGTGTTGGGCGGACTGCTCCCCGGGCTCGTGGTGGCGATGCGGGCCGCGCGGCTGGGGATGCAGGCGTATGTGACGAGCTCGCTGGATGGCGTGGTGGCCCGAGCGGGCGCCGCGCACCTGGCCGCCGCGCTGCCCTCGGGCGTGCTGGCCTCGGGGCTCGCGGTGGGGCGGCTCTTCGCGAAGGAGCCCGACTGGAATGAGTACCAGCCCGTCCACGGACGTATCCGTCTTCCGGAGTCGCCTGGGCTGGGCCTGGATGCCGGGGCGTTGGTGTGACGAAGTACGGGTGTCCCGTTCGCGAAGGAGCCTCGCGTCATCCGGACGTGGAGGCGCTCACCTTCGCGGGGCGCTCGTGGCGTTACGGTGCACTGGATGCGGAGGTGCGTCGGTGGGTGGCCGCGCTGGAGGCTCGCGGGATTGGCGCGGGCCATCGCGTCTGTGTGCTGGCGACGAATCACGCGGCCTGCGTGTTCCTCTTCTGGGCGTTGGGTCGTCTCGGAGCCTTGCTGGCGCCGCTCAATGCGCGACTCACCCGCGCGGAGCTGGAGCCCCTGGCCCAGGACGTCGATCCGAGTCTGACGCTTGTCCTGGGAACCCTGCGTGAGCGGCTGGTCGGCGCTGAGGCGCTGGAGACCTTCGCGGGAGCGCCTTCGTCCGACACGTGCGTGGCGCTGGAGGAGGGCGCGCCGCGTGTCGTCCTCTTCACCAGCGGGACGACGGGAAGGCCCAAGGGGGCGGTGCTGACGGAGGGGAACTTCCGGGCGTCCTCACGTGGCTCCGCGGAGAACCTGGGAGAACACCGTGCGCCGCGTTGGCTTGGGACGTTGCCGCTGTTCCACGTCGGTGGGCTCGCGATGCTCACGCGCACCGCATACGAGGGCGGTTGCCTCGTTCTGCACGAGCGCTTCGATGCGGAAGCCACCTGTCGCGCCATCGACGAGGAGGCCGTGTCGCACGCGAGCCTCGTCGCCACCACGCTGGAGCGGGTGCTGGACGTTCGAGCCGGGCGTCGCGTGCCGGAGTCCTTCAAGCTGGCGTTGATTGGTGGAGGGCCTGTGCCCGTGCCCTTGTTGGAGCGGGCGCGCGTCGTGGGACTGCTCGCGCTCCAGACGTATGGGCTGACCGAGGCATGCTCACAGGTGACGACGGAGCGACCTTCTGACGCGGATGGGCGGACCGCCGGGCCACCGCTCCCTGGGCTGGAGGTTCGCGTCGTCGGAGAGAACGGCGACATGCGAGGCCCCGGGCAGGAGGGCGACATCGAGGTGCGTGGCCCCACGGTGATGGCGGGCTATTGGCGAAGACCCGAGGCCACGAGCGAAGTCTTGCGCGACGGCTGGCTGCGCACGAAGGACCTTGGTGTGTTGGACGCACGGGGCCGGCTCACGGTGCTGTCGCGCCGCACGGACCTCATCGTCCGGGGCGGGGAGAACATCTACCCGGCCGAGGTGGAGGCGGTGCTCGCCAATCATCCCTCGGTGCAGGAGGCCGCCGTCGTCGGCGTGCCTGACTCCCGATGGGGCGAAGTCCCCGTGGCCTTCCTCGCGTTGCGCGCGGGCCAGCCGCATCCAGAGGCGGAGGCGCTGGAGGCCTGGTGCCGCCAGTCGCTCGCGGGCTTCAAGCTGCCGGTGCGGTTCCTCTGGGTGGAGGCCCTGCCACGCAATGCGATGGGGAAGCTGGAGCGCCCCGCGTTGCGCAAGGCCGCCGAGGAGTGAGCTCGAGCAGTCGAGCACGCGAGCCCCACCAGTTCACGTGGAGCACGGCCAGTCCGCCGACGTGCCCGCGCAGCCCTTGCGCCGCGCCTGGCCCCTTGCGCGAAGTCCTTGCGCGCCACTGGGCGTCGCCGTGGGAACCCGGTAGTCTGAGGTGGGAGTGGATTGATGTGTCAATCAATCGTGAAACGAACCGCTTTCGTCAGAGCCCTTCCCTCGGATGGGAGCTTTCGTGCGGCCCCTTGAAGGGACCTTTCACGCGCTCACCCTCGACGAGGGGGCCAAGGCTCCTGGTGGGGACGGGACGCCGGAAGCCGGGGGACCTCCGGCGAGCGTCTGCCCCGACTCAGGACTCCGAGACGGGGTGGCCCCAGGGATTGGTGCGCGGGTACTCACGCAGCATCGCGCTCAACCGGTACGCCGCCGCCACGGTGGCGCTGACGCGCACCCGCCGGGTGAGGGAGGCTCCACGGGCCGCCGCCGCGCCCAGTCGCGCCGCCTGCTGGGCGAGCTGGCGCTCCACCTCGGGGGACCAGCGGGAGAATTCGAGCCATTCCATCTGACTGCTCCTTCGCGAACTTCGCGTGAGGGGGAAGCTCCACCAAAGCATCCGTCGATCCCCGAAAGCACGACGCCGCGCGTTGCCACGACATCTGTGCTGCTTTCCAGACAGGGTCTCCGTCGCTACTCGACACTGCGATTTCATGCAGACGCAAAACTTGTAGCTCACGAGGAACGCGCACCCACCTCGGCCCACGAGGGGAATCCGCCGGGTAGGGAGCACCTCCCCGCTTGCAACAGAAAACATCCAGGCGTGATTGGAAATTCTGTTCGAGGGGTGAAACTCAAACAGGCAAGGAATCCACCCCCAGGCGTTCTTTGAATCAAGAGGCACGGGGCGAGGCGGAGCGGTGGTACTGGCTTGATTATTCCAAGGCCTGGCCTGGGGGATGAATCAAAGGCAGTTCAACAAGCACGGCACCCGGAGGGCGGACGTGGCTCCAGAAACTGTTGATGTCATCATCGTGGGATGTGGACCGGTCGGAGCGATGGCAGCCAATCTGCTGGGGCTCCAAGGCGTGAGGACCCTGGTGGTGGAGAAGGAGCTGTCCGCGCATGGGCAGTCCCGCGCCATCAGCGTGGACGACGAGGCCCAGCGCATCTTCCAGTCCGCGGGACTGGAGGGCGAGCTGGGGCCGGGCTTCCATCCGTGCCACACGCTGCGCTACCTCGACGACCGCCTGCGCTCGCTCGCGGAGGTGGACTTCGCGGGGTTGGATCAACCGTACGGCCACTACGTGGGGGCCTTCTTCCAGCAGCCGCGCATGGAGGCGGGGCTGCGGCGGGGGATGGCGCGCTTCGAACACGTGGAGCTGTGGCAGGGCCGCGAGGTCGAGTCCTTCGTGCAGGATGGCGAGGGGCTCAACGTGCGCGTGCGCGAGTGCGGCACCGACAAGTCCGTGACGGTGCGCGCGCGCTACCTGCTGGCCTGCGACGGCGCCCACAGCTCCATCCGCCGCAAGCTGGACCTCAAGCTGGAGGGCACCACCGCGCTGGAGCACTCGCTGGCGATCACGGTGAGCACCACGTCGCCGGAGCCCGACTACACCAGCTACCTGTGCGGACCGAACCGTCGGGGCTTCATCGCGCGCACCGCGCGGGACGAGATGCGCTTCGACCTGATTGTCGACCCGGGCGCGGACCTGGAGGCCGTGCGGCAGCCGGACCACGTGCGCTCGCTCATCGCGCACTACATCGACCCGGCGACGGTGACCATCCGCTCCGTCAACGTCCACTCGTACCACAGCCGGCTCGTGGACCGCTGGAGGGTGGGGCGCGCGTTCCTGCTCGGTGACGCCGCGCACCTGATGCCGCCCTTCCTGGGCCAGGGCCTGTGCGCGGGCTTCCGCGACGCGGCGAACCTGACCTGGAAGCTGGCGCGAGTCCTCGACGGCTCGGCGGACGACTCGCTCCTGGACACGTACGAGCAGGAGCGCCGGGGCCACGTCGCGGAGGTCATCAAGAGCTCGGACGCCATGGGCCGGGCGATGATGACCGGCGGCCAGGTGCTGGCGCGCGCGCGCAACGTGCTCATCCAACTGCTCTACCGCCTGCCCGTCACCGGGGAGTTCATCCGCCAGTTCAAGGTGAAGCCCGCATTCGCGCTGGAGAAGGGCTTCATCCTCGGCACGCAGCGGGCGAAGGCCGCGCCGGAGGGCACCTACTTCCCGCAGCCCCATGTCGAGGCCTCCGAAAACCAGCGGGTGCTGATGGACCACGTGATCGGCGACGGCTTCGTGGTGCTGACGCGGCCCGGGGCCTCGCAGGACACGCAGCGGGAGGCGCGCGCGCTGGCGGCCGAGCTGGGCGCGCGGGCCTGGTCGGTGCTCTCCGCGGAGCGCATCGGCGAGCCGCCCGCGGACGCGTTCGTGGACACGGAGGGCCGGCTGAGCGCGTGGTTCAAGCACCACGACAAGGACGTGGTGGTGCTGCGTCCGGACCGCTACGTGTACGGCACGTCGAACGGCCCCAGCCTGGACGGGCTCCGCCGCTCGCTGCGCGGACTCATCCGTCCCAGGCCTTCGGGCGGCTCCACCGAGGTCCGCCGCGCCGGGTGATGCGAGGGCAGGGGACTGCGTGAAATGACGACGGGGCGCCCAGGCCGAGATGGCCCGAGGCGCCCCGAAGTGTTCTTCGCCAGCAGGTGAGGTCAGGCCGCCGCGGCGGGCTTGAGCATGCCCTGGGCGCGCTCGACACAGTCGCCCATGAAGCGCAGGTAGATGTCGAGCGCCTGGGCGCCCGTCTTGCCGATGACCTCGGCCTTCTCGGGGACCTGGGTCAGCAGCTTGCCGAGCATCACCTCGTTGAGGGCGGTGTGGCCCACGTCGATTTCGGCGTGCTCCTTCACGAAGGACATCGCCTCCATGATGTCTTCGCCACATACGCGCTTGGCCTGAGCCATCAGTCCGGGCGCGAAGACGACCGACAGGTTCTCGATTTCATATTCAATCGCGACCTGGGCGGCGGGCATGGGCCCGACGATGGTGTCCTCGTGGATCTTCCGGTAGTCCACCATGGACTGCGTGGGCGCCTGGTTCAGCAGGGCGTTCGCGTCCAGCTGGGGGGCGCGCCTGGCGTTCCACCGGGCGACGAGGCTCTTGGTGTCCTCGATCATCATCAGGTGGTGGCCTTCCTCGTGCTTCGCGTGGGTGATGAGCTTCTCGCCCACGTCCTTGAGGCCCATCTTCACGGTGGCCTCGCCAGCGCGGCGAATCCAGCCGTCCACCGGCTCCGTCATGTACACGCCCAGCGAGTTGAGCTGGATGAGGAAGCCTTCCACGAGCGCCGGGTCCACGTTCGGATCCAACAGCGTCTGGAGCGCGGGAGAGGACTTGAGGCGCTCGCGGACTTCGACCACGTGGGGAACGTACTTCTGCTCCACGAGTTGCTTGTTGCTCATGTCTGAACCTCTAGGGCGTGTTAGCGAGGGTTGTGGGCGCCACGGCGCCCGATGGTCAGCTCACTGATGTGCTCGAGGAAGTCGGGAATCAGCTTGGAGGAGATGATCCACATGAATGGATCAGGTCCGCCGTGGATGCCGGCCTCCTGCACGTAATCCCCCCCCTCGTCCTCACACAGGAAGTGGAACGAGGTGCGGCGTCGCGCGGCATACCAACGACGCGCGGCATCCACCAAGGCGACATAGGTGGACGGTCCTTCTTCGGTCAGCGAGAACAGGCGGGCCATGTCCAGCAGGCAGTACAGATTCGTGCCCCGCTGACCCAGCTCCAGCACCGTCGCGGCCACGGGCACTCCACCCCGCCGGGCGACGAGAATCTCGCGCTCACGCTCGAGACCGAATTCCTTCCAGCGCGCCTGCACCGGGCGCATGTCCATGCGCTCCCGCGTGAAGTCCAGCGCTTCCACGTAGCAGGCCGGGCGCGTGCGAGCGATGGTGTCCGCCAGCAGCGTCAGCTCCTGGGGCGTGGCGAGCCCCACCTGGATGCCCTCGTGGCTGCGGCCGGTCTGCTCGTGCGTGAGCACGTCCAGCATGTGCACCTTGCGCGTGAAGGCCAGGCCCTGGCCCGTCTCCATCTGTCGCTCGGCGTAGCGCACGTGCGCCTTGGCGATCCACGGGTTGAGGGCCTCCACATAGGCCACCACCCAGCGGAAGTCCGGGTCGCTCTGCGGGTGCTCGAACGTGCGCACGTACAAGTCGCGCATGATCTGCCCCGGCTCCGTCACGCTCGGAGGCGGCTTGCCGGGGCGCTTGGCGACCTGGTGCCCCATCCACGCGTGGCGGTAGGGCTTCATGAAGGACAGCGTCGCCTCGGGCCCGCGCTCCGACGGCCACACCGCCTGGCAGAAGAGCTGCGGGACTTCCGCGCCGCGCTTCGCCATGGTCCGGAAGGACAGCCGCAGCTCCTCGAACTCCTCGGTGGACTTGCCCGCCAGGCTGAAGAAGCCGGAGCGGGTGAACAAGTCCCACAGCCCGTCCTCCATGTCCTCGCTGGTGCGAGTCGCGGGGGATGTCGTCTGCGAGACGAAGCGCACCCAGCGCGCTTCATCCACGGAGTAGGGCTGCACGCTCAGGCCGCACAACACGTGGCCGTCCGCGCGTGGGCTGGTGACGTAACGGATTTCGCCACGCAAAGTCAGAGTCTGGCCCGCGCCGGTCTCCAGCTCGATGTGGGGCGGCAGCAGGCCGGGGAACATCAAGTCCTCGGGCTTGCAGCGGACGCACAGGCCGGAGAAGGACAGGTCCACCGCGTCGCGCTGCAGCTCGCCCAGCTCCCGCCAGAGCGGGTGGTGGAAGCGCACGCGCGCGCCGGTGGGGGCGGGGACTCGGCGGTGCCAGCGGTGACGGATGCGGAAGATGCGCGTCGGCAGCGGCGTGAAGAGGCGGTCTCCATCCGTGCCGCCCGCCTCCAACTGCATCCGGTAGGCGCTGTTGTAGCCGATGACGTCCACGTCGTAGGGCGCCTCGCCCCAATCCGTGACCGTCTCATCCGTGCGCCACTCGAGCTGGGCCGTCGCCGAGTTGAAGCGCTCCAGCACCATTTGAACCGAGTGGCCCATGCGGCGCAGCACGCCCTTGTTCCCCGCCGCGCAGATGGCGCTGAGGATGGAGCGGATGCGCTCGGGCTGCTCGATGGTGTCCTGCATCGGGAGCGCCGAGGCCGCGGGCTCCGCCACGCCGTTGCGCAGGGCCTCCGCCAGCATGGCGAGAATCTGCCGGCCCTGCTCCACGGTGACTCCGACGAGCTGCAGGCCCACGGGCGCGCTGGCCGTCTCGGCGTCGGTGCGGATGAACGCACCCACCAGCGGACCAATCGTGACGCCGCGTCCCTTGAGGAAGACGGGCAGGGTGGGCGACTCGACCTGGTTCACCGGGCCTCGCGGCATCACCCAGACGACGGTGGGGCTCAACCGCGTCACCTCGCCAATGGTCCCTTCCAGCGAACCCAGCGAACAGGTGATGGCGTTGGGGCCGCGACCGTGCAGCGAATAGCCCGAGTCATCCAGCGCGGCTTCCGCTGGCGGCAGCGGAATCACATTGATGAAAGCGTCTCTGCTATCGAACTCGACCGTCCGCCGGTCGGAGAGCGGGTTTCCCCCTTCCATGTCCAGGAGCCCCCTTCTCCGGTAGTGAGGAACGCCTGATGCGGATGGCGAAGTTGCAAGCACAACAGTTCCTCCCTGCTCCAGCGGTGCTGCGGTGGGCGGCATTTCGCTATGGGTCCGTATCATACGGAGTCAGCAGGAACAGTCAAATCGAATTTGTGCAGCCTTGCTGTTTTCGGCAAGGCGGGAATCTAGGTCACTGGGTCAACCGTGACAGGTCATTTCTCCAAATTTCACCAACTGTATGCCCAGCACCCGACAACGCCACCGCCAAGATGTCGCGCAACTGTAATGTCACCAGTCAACCACGCTCTGAGTGCTTTCTCGTAGTGAAATGGAGCAAGTCGGATTGCTCCAGTAAACTCCCTCCCACACGCCAACCAGATGAGGTGAGCGATGAGCGCGGCGCGGGATTGGGTGGGAAGCACTTCGGGTGAAGCGACGAACGAGGGCGGACGCCCCGTGCGCGTGGCCTCCCTGGAGTCGGTGGAGGGGCCGGATTTCCACCAGGTGGATGTGGCGGCGCTCATGCGTGAATCCAAGGAATTGCTGGAAGTCACGCGAAGAATCCACGGCATCGCGGTGAAACTGGAACTTCCGGAGGAAGCGGTGCTGGCGCGGACGGGGGTGCGCCGCACACGGCAGGTGTTGTTGCTGTTGATGGCGCACGCGGCGGACCACGCCGGGGAAGCCGGGGTTCATGTCCGCCTGGATTCGCCGGACGACTTCGGTGACGAGGGGCCGCGCTTCCAGGTGGTGACGCCGGACGCGCACCTGTCCGAGCGGGAGCTGAGGGCCGTTTTGCTGTCGCCCATGCTGGTGGGGCCGGCGCACCGGCGGCTGGCTCGCGCGCGGGAGCTGGTGGAGTCCGTGGGCGGGACATTGGATGTGGCGCGCGGCGTGGAGCAGGGGCTCACCGTGACGGTGGAGCTGCCCGCGCCGGGCCTGGCCTGCTGGTAGTCGGGCCGGCGAGGACATCGAGCGCTCGTGGGCGCGCGAGAGGAGGGCGTCCTCTCGTGCCGCGCCGCTGGGTCCGATAAGTCCTGCACCCTGGAGGGGTGGCCAAACTCCTTGACGGGAGGGGGGCGGGTTCTCGACTATCCCGCGCCAATTCTTACACGGCCACACCTTCCAGGAGCACGTCCATGGCGCCCCCATCGTCCGGCGAGAAGATCACCCTCCAGAACGGCAAGCTGTCCGTCCCGGACCACCCGATCATCCCCTACATCGAGGGCGACGGCACCGGCCGCGACATCTGGCGCGCCTCCCAGGCCGTCTTCGATGCGGCGGTGGAGAAGGCCTACAAGGGCAAGAAGAAGATCGCCTGGTACGAAGTGCTCGCCGGCGAGAAGTCCTTCAAGGCGGTCAACAACTGGCTTCCCGAAGAGACGGTTGAAGCCTTCCGCACCTATCTGGTCGGCATCAAGGGCCCGCTGACGACGCCGGTGGGCGGCGGCATCCGCTCGCTCAACGTGGCGCTGCGCCAGATGCTGGACCTCTATGTCTGCCTGCGTCCCGTACGCTACTTCAAGGGCGTGCCCAGCCCGGTGAAGACGCCGGACAAGGTGGACATGACCATCTTCCGTGAGAACACGGAGGACATCTACACGGGCATCGAGTTCGAGGCCGGCACCCCGGCGGCGGACAAGTTCCTGGCCCTGCTGAAGGAGTCGTTCCCGAAGGAGTTCGGGAAGATCCGCTTCCCCTCCAACGTCGGCATCGGCCTGAAGCCGGTGTCCCAGGAGGGAAGTGACAGGCTCATCCGCGCGGCCATCCAGTACGCGGTGGACCACAAGCGCAAGAGCGTGACGCTGGTCCACAAGGGCAACATCATGAAGTTCACCGAAGGCGCCTTCCGCAAGTGGGGCTACGAGCTGGCCGCGCGGGAGTTCGGTGACAAGGTCTACACCTGGGACCAGTGGGAAGTGACGAAGGCCGCCAAGGGCGAGGACGCGGCCAACGCGGAGCAGAAGGCCGCCGTCGCCGCCGGGAAGATCATCATCAAGGACTCCATCGCGGACATCACCCTGCAGCAGGTGCTCACGCGTCCGGACGAGTTCGACGTCATCGCCACGCTGAACCTCAACGGTGACTACCTGTCGGACGCGCTCGCGGCGCAGGTGGGCGGCATCGGCATCGCCCCGGGTGGCAACATCAACTACGTCACCGGCCACGCCGTCTTCGAGGCGACGCACGGCACGGCGCCCAAGTACGCGGACCAGGACAAGGTGAATCCCGGCTCGGTCATCCTCTCCGGTGAGATGATGTTCCGGCACCTGGGCTGGCACGAGGCCGCGGACCTGATGATCCAGGGCATGGACCGCGCCATCGCCGCCAAGACGGTGACCTACGACTTCGCCCGTCTGATGAAGCAGGAAGGGCAGTCTGGCGTGAACGAGGTGAAGTGCTCCGAGTTCGGTCAGGCCATCATCAAGCACATGTAGTCCCCTCACGGGGAAATGGGAGACGGCGAATCCATGGCTCAGAATCGCAAGAAGAAGATTGGCCTCATCGGCGGCGGGCAGATCGGCGGCAACCTCGCGCTGCTGGCGGTGCAGAAGTCGCTCGGTGACGTGTTCCTGTACGACATCCCCGTGGCCGAAGGTCTGGTCAAGGGCAAGGCGCTGGACATCAACCAGCTCTCGGCGGTGGACGGCTACGACTGTCGCGTCACCGGCACCACGAACTGGGCGGATGTCGCGGGCGCGGACGTGATCATCATCACGGCTGGCGTGCCTCGCAAGCCGGGCATGAGCCGCGAGGACCTGCTCGAGATCAACCTCAAGATCATGACGGACGTGGCTGCCAACATCAAGCAGCACGCCCCGGGCGCGTTCGTCATCAACGTGGCGAACCCGCTGGACGCGATGGTGTTCGCGCTCCACAAGATCGCCGGCCTGCCGGACAACATGGTGGTGGGCATGGCGGGCGTGCTGGATACCAGCCGCTTCAAGTGCTTCGTGGCCGAGGCGCTCAACTGCTCCATCCGTGACGTGGATGCGCTGGTGCTCGGCGGCCACGGCGACGACATGGTGCCCCTGGTGCGTCACAGCACCGTGGGCGGCGTGCCCCTCACGGAGCTCATCGCGAAGGACAAGCTGGACGCCATCGTCAAGCGCACCCGCGAGGGCGGCGCGGAGCTGGTCGGCCTGTACAAGACGGGCAGCGCCTACTTCGGGCCCGCGGCCTCCTCCATCGCCATGGCGGAGAGCTTCATCTTCGACCGCAAGCGCATCCTGCCGGGCGCGGCGCTGCTGAAGGGCCAGTACGGCATCAGCGACTACTTCTTCGGCACCCCCGTGCAGATCGGCGCGGGCGGCATCGAGAAGATCATCACCGTCGACCTCAACGAGGCCGAGAAGACCGAGCTGGCGAAGTCCTTCCAGTCGGTCAAGAAGACGGTCGACTCCGTCAAGCTGTAGTCCGTTCCAGTCGTGGAGCCCGCCGGAAGCAGTCGGCGGGCTTCGCGCCTGATGCCGCGGATGACGCGGGCTTATCGTTTTCGACGCCGCCGTTGCGGCGCGGTTCCGCCAAGTTAACTAGCCTGTAGAACTCGCACGGGGATGTCCGGAGCGTGGCGCGCCAACGTGGCGAGCCGGCTGACGGCTGGCGCGTCCGGGACCCCGGCAGTCAAGGAGACGATGATGGCAGCAGCAGCGCGGTTCACGGTGGTGGGCGGCGGACTCGCCGGGCTGATGACGACGATCAAGCTCGCGGAGGCGGGCCACCAGGTGGATGTGCTCTCGCTCGTCCCGGTGAAGCGCTCGCACTCGGTTTGCGCCCAGGGCGGCATCAACGGCGCGGTGAACACCAAGGGCGAGGGCGACAGCCCGGAGATCCACGTCAAGGACACGCTGCGCGGCGGCGACTTCCTGGCCGAGCAGATCTCCGTGAAGGGCATGTGCTACGCGGCCCCCGGGATCATCTACCTGTTGGATCGCATGGGCGTGACGTTCAACCGCACGCCGGAAGGGCTGCTGGACTTCCGTCGCTTCGGCGGCACGCTGCACCACCGCACCGCCTTCGCCGGCGCGACGACGGGCCAGCAGCTGCTCTACGCGCTGGACGAGCAGGTCCGCCGCTATGAGGCCGAGGGCAAGGTCACCAAGTACGAGTACTGGGAGTGGCTCGGCACGGTGAAGGACGAGGGTGGCCGCTGCATCGGCAGCGTGGCCGTGGACCTTCGCACCATGGAGATCCGCACCTTCCCGGCGGAGGCCGTGTGCCTCGCCACGGGTGGCCCCGGAATCGTCTTCGGTCGTTCGACCAACTCCATCATCAACACCGGCACCGCAGCGGGTCGCGCCTACATGGAGGGCGCCATCTACGCGAACGGTGAGTTCATCCAGGTGCACCCGACGTCGATTCCGGGCGAGGACAAGCTGCGCCTGATGAGCGAGTCGGTGCGCGGCGAGGGTGGCCGCGTCTGGGTGCCCCGGAAGAAGGGCGACACGCGCGGGCCCCGGGACATCCCGGAGAGCGAGCGTTGGTACTTCCTCGAGGAGAAGTACCCCAAGTACAAGAACCTGGTGCCCCGCGATGTGGCCACGCGGGAGATCTTCATCGTCTGCCGCGACCTGGGCATGGGCATCGGGGGCAGGGACGGCGTGTACCTGGATGTGACGCACATCCCGGCCAAGACGCTGGACGCCAAGATCAAGGGCGTCATGGAGATCTACGAGAAGTTCGTCGGTGACGACCCGCGCGTCACGCCGATGGTCATCTTCCCGGGCATGCACTACTCGATGGGCGGCCTGTACGTGCAGTTCGAGGCCGACCCGAAGACGCTGACGCCGCTGGAGGGCAGCCCGAAGAACCAGTCCACCAACATCCCGGGCCTCTACGCCGCGGGCGAGGCGGACTACGCGTTCCACGGCGGCAACCGCCTGGGCGCCAACTCGCTGCTCTCCTGCATCTACTCGGGGATGATCGGCGGCCCGGCGATGGCGTCCTTCGCCAAGAGCAACACGACGAGCGCGGCGGCCATGCCGGAGAAGTACTTCCAGGACGCGAAGCGCTACTGGGAGGACCGGTTCGGGACCATCAAGAAGATGTCGGGCCCGGAGAACCCCTACGGCCTGAGCCAGGAGCTGGGCGACGTGATGACGGAGAACTGCACCGTCGTCCGCTACAACGACCGCCTGAAGAAGACCGTGGAGAAGATCCGCGAGCTGAAGAGCCGTTGGAAGAACGTCAACGTCCTGGACACGGGCAACTCGTCCAACCGGTCGCTGTCGTACACCAACCAGCTCTGGAACATGCTGGAGCTGGGCGAGGTCATCGCCACCAGCGCGCTCTTGCGCGACGAGAGCCGCGGCGCGCACTACAAGCCGGACTTCTCGCTGCCCGAGCCGAAGACGAAGGACCCCAACGAGGACCCGTCGTGGATGGCTCAGTGGCAGGCGCGCCACGACAAGTGGGCGAAGACGACCATCGCGAAGTACGCGGAAGAGGGGCCGAACATCTCCTACGAGGACGTCCCGACGCCGGTGTTGAAGCCCGAGCCGCGCTGGTACGCGTGAGTCACCGGGGAACTTTCTGGGTGGGCCCGTGCGCGAGCGCGGGTCCCCGCAACTGACTTGAAGGGTCGAGCCACATGGACACCGCACAGGCAGGCGCCGTCAGCACCCAATCCATCTCCTTCCGCATCTGGCGGCAGGACGCTCCGGACCAGCCGGGCCGCTACGAGGAGTTCAAGGTCCCCTATCGCAAGGGCGCCAACGTCATCTCGTGCCTGATGGAGATCCAGCGCAACCCCGTCACCGTGGAAGGCAAGCGCGTGCCCCCGGTGGTCTGGGACGCCGCGTGCCTCGAGGAGGTCTGCGGCAGCTGCGCCATCAACATCAACGGACGGGTGCGCATGGCGTGCTCGGCGCTCATCGACAAGCTGGAGCAGCCGATCACCCTGGAGCCCATGAGCAAGTTCCCCGTGGTCCGGGACCTGGCCGTGGACCGCAGCCGGATGTTCGAGGCGCTCAAGAAGGTGAAGGGCTGGATTCCCACGGACGGCACCCACAACCTGGGGCCGGGCCCGCGCCAGTCTCCGGCGGACCAGTCCACGATGTACGTGCTCTCCACGTGCATCACGTGCGGCAGCTGTCTGGAGGCGTGCCCGCAGGTCACCATGGGCAACGACTTCGTGGGCGCCGCGGCCATCAGCCAGGCCCGCCTGTTCAACATGAACCCCACGGGCAAGCTGAACTCCGAGGAGCGCGTGCGCGCGCTCATGGGGCCCGGCGGCGTGCAGGACTGCGGCAAGGCGCAGAACTGCGTGAAGGTCTGCCCGAAGGAGATTCCGCTCACCACCTCCATCGCGATGATGAACCGTCAGGTGACCAAGCTGGTCATCAAGGACCTCTTCTCGCAGGAAGAGGAGAAGAAGAGCCACAGCGGTCCGGGGTGACACGTCCGTCACTCGCGTGACGTGCGAGCGGCCTCGTGCGCGTGTCCTCCGGGACACCGCATGGGGCCGTCGCCGTTCGAGCGTTCGCCCCGTCGCTCGGGCGAGGTGAAGGCGGCCTCATCCACGCGGACATTCCTGGTTATCAGCTGTCCACACGCTGCCGCACCGCGGTGTGTGCAGGGTCAAACGGCCTTGCCATCCGTCGGTTTCTGCGCAATGAGGGCGACGCGCTGACGCCTGTAAGGGGTCGTCCCCCTCGTCTCCACATGGAGCCTCGATGAAGATCCACGAGTACCAGGGCAAGGAAATCTTCCGGAAGTACGGTGTGCCCACGCCGAAGGGAATTCTCGCCCTCTCGCCGAATGAAGCGGAGGCCGCGGCGAAGGAGCTGGGCACGTCCGTCGTCGTGGTGAAGGCCCAGATCCACGCGGGTGGCCGCGGCAAGGGCGGCGGCGTGAAGCTGGCCAAGAGCCCCGCCGAGGCGAAGGAACTCGCCAAGCAGATGCTTGGCATGATGCTGAAGACCATCCAGACCGGGCCGGAAGGCACGAAGGTCCACAAGGTCTACATCGAGGAAGGTCTGGCCATTGGCCAGGAGCTGTACCTGGGTGTGACGCTGGACCGCGTCACCAGCCGCGTCACCTTCATGGCGTCCCGCGAGGGCGGCGTGGAGATTGAAGAAGTGGCGGAGAAGCACCCCGAGAAGATCCTCCGCGAGACGGTGGACCCGGCGGTGGGCTTCCTGGACTTCCAGGGCCGCAACCTGGCCTTCGGGCTGGGCCTGACGGGCCCCACGGTGAACAAGTTCGCCCAGTTCTGCACCGCGCTCTACAAGATGTTCATCGAGACGGATGCGTCGCTGGTGGAGATCAACCCGCTGGTCATCCTGAAGGATGGCGGCGTGGTGGCGCTGGACGCGAAGGTGACGTTCGATGAGAACGCGCTCTACCGTCACAAGGACCTGCTGAACTACCGGGACCTGGCGGAAGAGGACGCGCGCGAGACGCAGGCCAAGGAGTGGGACCTGGCGTACATCGCGCTCGAGGGCAACATCGGCTGCATGGTGAACGGCGCGGGCCTGGCCATGGCCACCATGGACACCATCAAGCTGGTGGGCGGCTCTCCGGCCAACTTCCTGGACGTGGGCGGCGGCGCGAGCAAGGAGAAGGTGACGGCGGCCTTCAAGCTCATCCTGGCCGACCCCGCGGTGAAGGCGGTGCTGGTCAACATCTTCGGCGGCATCATGAAGTGCGATGTCATCGCGGACGGCATCATCGCCGCGGCCAAGGAAGTGCAGCTCAAGGTGCCCCTCATCGTTCGCCTGGAAGGCACCAACGTGGAGCAGGGCAAGGAACTGCTGCGCAACTCTGGCCTCGCCATCACCCCGGCGGACAACCTGCGTCAGGCGGCCGAGAAGGCCGTCGCCGCGCTGAAGTAGTCCGCGCGCTTCATCGCCCACACTTTTTTGAAGGAGCGCCATGAGCATCCTCGTCAACGAAAACACGAAGGTCCTCTGCCAGGGCATCACCGGCTCGGCGGGCTCGTTCCACTCGAAGCAGATGTTGGACTACGGCACGAAGCTCGTTGGCGGTGTCACGCCGGGCAAGGGCGGCACCGACTTCGAGGGCAAGGTTCCCGTGTTCAACACGGTCGCCGACGCCGTGAAGCAGACGGGCGCGAACACGTCCGTCATCTTCGTCCCGCCCCCGTTCGCCGCGGACTCCATCATGGAGGCCGCTGACGCGGGCGTGTCCCTCATCATCACGATCACGGAGGGCATCCCGGTCCTCGACATGGTGCGCGCCAAGCGCTACCTGCAGGGCAAGCCGGGTGTGCGCCTCATCGGTCCGAACTGCCCGGGCGTCATCACCCCCGGCGCCAAGTGCAAGATCGGCATCATGCCGGGCCACATCCACAAGGCGGGCCGCATCGGCGTGGTGTCGCGCTCCGGCACGCTGACGTACGAGGCCGTGCACCAGCTCACGCAGCTGGGGCTGGGCCAGTCGACGGCCGTCGGCATCGGCGGAGACCCGGTCAACGGCACGGACTTCGTGGACGTGCTGAAGCTGTTCAACGCGGATCCGGACACGGACGCGGTGATCATGATTGGTGAGATCGGCGGCAGCGCCGAGGAGCTGGGCGCGGAGTACGTCGCTCGCGAGTTCACCAAGCCCATCGCCGGCTTCATCGCCGGTCAGTCGGCGCCCCCGGGCAAGCGCATGGGCCACGCCGGCGCCATCATCTCCGGCGGCAAGGGCACGGCGACGGAGAAGATCAAGGCGATGGAGGCCGCGGGAATCCTGATGGCCGCCAGCCCCGCCGAGCTGGGCACCACCCTCCAGGCGGCCGTGAAGCGCGGCCCCCAGAAGCGCTAACACCCCTCAAGGGAACAAGGAGCCAGTCAAAATGGCCATCGAGCGTACGCTTTCCATCATCAAGCCGGACGGTCTGCAGAAGGGCGTCATCGGGAAGATCATCAGCCGCTTCGAGGAGAAGGGTCTGAAGCCGGTCGCCATCCGGCTCCAGCAGCTCTCCCAGAAGGAGGCGGAGGGCTTCTACGCGGTCCACAAGGCCCGGCCCTTCTTCAAGGACCTGGTGCAGTTCATGATCTCCGGCCCCGTCGTCCTGATGGTGCTGGAGGGCGAGAACGCCGTCCTGGGCAACCGCGACATCATGGGCGCCACCAACCCCGCGCAGGCGGCCGAGGGCACCATCCGCAAGGACTTCGCCACCAGCATCGACCAGAACACGGTGCACGGCTCCGACAGCCTGGAGAACGCGAAGAACGAGATCGCGTACTTCTTCCGCGAGACGGAAGTCCAGCCGTACGACTACACCGCCAAGAAGTAGGGCGGCGGGGCCCCCAGCGGGCTCCTGACCGGCGGCCCGGTGTCGGCACCCGCGAGGGGGGCTGGCCCGGGCCGTTGGCTTTCCAGCGGGGCAGGGAAGGGCCCTACTGGCTGGGGCAGGACTCAGGGGCCGGGCGCTCCTTTGACTTGTCGTGCCCAGGTGTGGGAAGGGACGCCCCGGGCCCTACCGTTCACTAGCGCGACGACGATGACCGACACCTCCGCCACCCCCTCTCTTCCCGTCACGGAGCCCCTGCCGGCGCCCGCGCCAGCGAAGCTCGTGGACGTGGCCAGCCTGTCGATGGAGGCGCTCACCCGCTTCGTCACCGAGCAGCTGGGCGAGCGAGCCTTCCGCGCCCCGCAGGTCTACCGCTGGCTCCACCAGCGCGGCGCCACCTCGTTCGACGAGATGACGGACCTGTCCAAGGTCCTGCGCGAGAAGCTCAGGGTCGCCGCGGAGATCATCCCGCTGGTGAAGGACCTGGAGCAGCGCAGCATCGACGGCACCATCAAGTACCGGTGGAAGACGCGGGACGGGCGCTACATCGAGTCCGTCTACATGCCCTCCGAGGACCGCAGGACGCTGTGCGTGTCCACCCAGGTGGGCTGCGCCATGGCCTGTAGCTTCTGCATGACGGGCACCATGGGCCTCAAGCGCAACCTGACGGCCAGCGAGATCGTCGCCCAGGTCCACGCGGTGAACCGCGAGGTTCGCAAGAACGAGGGCCACGAGACGCTGCGCCCGCTCTCCAACCTCGTGTTCATGGGGATGGGCGAGCCGCTGCACAACTTCGAGAACCTCAAGACGGCGCTCGCCATCCTCCAGTCCGGGGACGGGCCGAACTTCAGCCACCGCCACATCACCGTGTCCACCGTCGGCCTCGTTCCCATGATCGAGCGCTTCGGGCAGGAGACGGACGTGAAGCTGGCCATCTCCCTCAACGCCAGCACCGACGAGCAGCGCAGCAAGACGATGCCCGTCAACCGCAAGTGGAACATCGCCGCGCTGCTGGACGCGTGTCGCAAGTTCCCGCTGCGCCAGGGGCGCCGCATCACCTTCGAGTACGTCCTCATCCAGGGCTTCAACGACACCGACGAGGACGCCCATCGCCTCATCCAGCTTCTCAAGGGAATTCCGGCGAAGGTGAACCTGATTCCCTACAACGAGAACCCCGGTCTGGGTTTCCAGACCACCGCGGAAGAGCGGGCCGAAGAGTTCCGGGCCATCCTGTCGGATGGTCACGTGGCCGCGTACATCCGCAAGAACCGGGGCCGGGACATCGCGGGTGCCTGCGGGCAACTCGCGAATCGTGGTGAGGCCAGTCCGGCCGAAAGCACGACATAAAGTCCCGAGCTTCCTTGACAATCCAGCGGGTGCGGCGTTAAGAGCGCCACCCCGTTTCCATCGTTGTTACCTGTTCGTTGGAGCACTCCATGGCCGTCGTCCTCCGTCTTGCCCGAGCGGGCGCCAAGAAGAAGCCGTACTACCACGTGGTCGCCACCGACTCCCGCAACCCCCGGGACGGCAAGTTCATCGAGGCCGTTGGTGCGTACGACCCGAACCTCACCCCCCCGAAGGTGGAGTTCAACGAGGAGCGGCTGAGCTACTGGCTGAAGACGGGCGCGACGCCTTCGGAGACTGTCGCCGACCTCATCAAGGTCGCCGCGAAGGCTCCCAAGTCCACCCCCGCGGCTTGATCCGCGACCGCCTGTACTGAGCGGACGTGGAGCAACTCCTCACGTATCTGGCGCGGGCCCTGGTCGATCAACCGGACCAGGTGGGCCTGCGCATCTCCGAGGTGGACGGCGCGCGGCTCTTCGAGCTGAAGGTCGCCCCCGAGGACGTCGGCAAGGTCATCGGCCGTGATGGGCGCACCGTGAATGCCCTCCGGACGCTGCTCAATGCCGCCGCGCAGAAGTCAGGCCAGAAGGTCCGTCTGGAGATCCTCGACGACCGGCGCAATGCGGCCAGCGGTCCACCCGCCGCCGCACCGGACACGTCGCGGTGACTCCGACCCCCTTGCTCGAGCTGGGCTTCATCTCTCGCGCGCACGGACTGCGCGGCGAGATAGCCGTGCGGCCGTTTGATCCCAACTCGGAGACGCTCGCCACCGTCGAGCGGGTCCGGATCCGCACCCGCGCGGGCGTGGAGCGCGACCTCAAGATCGAGGATCTGCGGCCCACGCCGAAAGAGGACATCGTCGCCTTCGAGGGCGTGGAGACGCGCACGGAGGCGGAGTCGTTGGTGGGCTCCACGGTGTTCGTCTTCCGCGAGGACCTGGAGCCGCCCGAGGACGGCCAGTTCTTCCAGGGCGACCTGCTGGGCCTGTCCGCCGTGGACGAGGCTGGTGTGTCCCTGGGCACGGTGGAGGAGATCTGGGCCACCGGCGAGGTGCCCAACCTGGTCATCCGCGCCCCGGGCCGCCAGGAACTGGTGGTGCCCTTCGCCGACGAGTTCGTCCCCACCGTGGACATCGCCGGCCAGCGCATCGTGATCCGCCCCCCTGAGTACGTGGTGGTCGGTCGCCCCGACGCCGACAAGGACGCCCCGGACGGGTCCGAGTCGTGAGCCCGCCGTATCCGGTGGAGCTGCTCACGCTGTTCCCCGGCATGGTGTCCGGCTACCTGGGCGCGAGCATCCTCGGCAAGGCCCAGGAGAAGGGCCTGCTCTCCACCACCATCACCGACATCCGCGAGTACGCGGAGGGCAAGCACCGCGTCACCGACGACGCGCCCTACGGGGGCGGTGCGGGCATGGTGATGAAGCCCGAGCCGCTGATCGCCGGCATCGAAGCGGCGCGCTCGCGGCTGCCCGGCGCGAAGGTGCTGCTGATGAGCCCTCGCGGGACGACCTTCACGCAGGCGACGGCGCGCGAGCTGGTGGCGCACACCGCGGGGCTGATCCTCGTCTGCGGCCGCTACGAGGGCGTGGACGAGCGGGTGATGAGCCACCTGGACGGCGAGCTGTCCCTGGGGGACTTCGTCCTCACCGGCGGGGAGATCGCCGCGCTGGCGGTGGTGGATGCCGTGGCGCGCCTGGTCCCCGGGGTGCTGGGCAACGTGGCGTCCTCGGTGTCGGAGAGCTTCGAGGAGGGGACGCTGGAGCATCCCCAGTACACGCGCCCGCCTGTCTTCAGGGACGTCGAGGTGCCCGCCGCCCTCCAGTCGGGGGACCATGCCCGCATCGCCCGCTGGCGCCGGTGGAAGTCGCTGGTGCTCACACGAGAGCGCCGTCCTGACTTGTACTCCCGCCTGGAGTTGTCCAAGGCGGATCAGAAACTGCTGGCTCGCCGCGAGGAAGACCTGTAACCCTGGGGGTTCTCAGTGGATTGGGCTTCAGCGGGCTTGTCCGACACCGTTCTCTCTGGTAGTACGGCCCGCTCTTTCACGCGTTCATCATCGCGTTAGCTTCCGCTTTACTGGAGTCTGTCATGCGTAACAGCGCCATTCAGCACGTCGAGGCCAAGTACCTGCGCCAGGACGTCACCCCGTTCCGTTCAGGTGACTCCGTGCGCGTCTTCTGGAAGGTGAAGGAGGGCGAGAAGGAGCGCGTGCAGGCGTTCGAGGGCACCGTCATCCGGAAGACCTCGGGCAGCCACCGGGCCACCTTCACCGTCCGCAAGACGTCCTTCGGCGTCGGCGTGGAGCGCATCTTCCCGCTGCACAGCCCCCGCTACGAGAAGATCGAGGTCCTCTCGCGTGGCCGCGTGAATCGCAGCCGGCTCTTCTACCTCCGCGACCTCAAGGGCAAGGCGGCCCGCGTGGACGTGCAGGACGACCCCAACAAGGCTCCCAAGGCCCCCAAGGCCTCCTGAGCGCTTGAGTCCTCGTCGGCCCCCCCCCGGGGCCGTCGTAAAGAAGGAGCGTCCGATCCCGGGCGCTCCTTTTTTCATTCGCGGTAACATGCGCCGGCCATGCAATTCGTCGAGGTCGCCGTCCAGAATGTCCGGGGTTTCACTCCCGCGGGCCGCTTCGCGCTGAAGTCCGGGTACCTTGTCCTCAAGCCGCCCTCGGCAGAGGCGAGCCCGTTCGCGGGGCTCCTGCTCGCGCTGTTCTATGCGGACGGTCGCGGTGGAGACGCCTCCTTCGTGGCTCCCGGTGCGAAGTCCGGCAAGGCCGCGCTCACGTTCCAGGGAGTCGACGGCGCCACGTACCGGGTGCTGCGGGAGCTGGGTGGCTCGGGGACGCTGCACCGTCTGAACAAGACGACGCAGCAGCCGGAGCTGGTGTCGTCGGACGCGTCGGAGATGAACCAGTTCCTCCGAGGTCAGGTGGGGCTGCCTCCGAGGACGACCTTCGAGCAGCTCTACTGCCTCCAACTGGGGCAGCTGCCGTCACGACGTCCGCGCAAGGCCGCGGCGAAGGCCGGCGTGGATCCGAAGACGTCCGGCAAGTTCCCTTCGCTCGCGTCCGCGTCCGCCGTGGCGCCTTCCGAGGACATCGCCGCGTCCGAGGCGAAGGTGCGCGCGCTGGAAGCGGAGCTCGTCTCCGCGCGCGAGGTGGATGCGCTCCAGTTCAAGGTGGATGGGTTGTCCTCGCAGATCTTCGAGGCGGACCAGCGCCTGAAGGGCACCGAGGGCCTGAAGGCCGCCATCAACGACGCGGAGAACGCGTGGCGGGCCGCGCCGACGCCGCAGACGCTGGGGCTTCCCCAGGACATCCTCAACCGCGTGCAGCGCTTCCCCAAGGCGGTGTCGAAGCGGGACGATGCGCTGGCTCGACTCGGGGCGGACCGGGACGCGGACGCCGCGGAGATTCCGGCCTCGGTGGAGCCGCTGACCCAGGACCGTGGTTTCTGGGCGGGCATCGCCGTGGGCGTGTTGTTCCTGGGCCTGGGCGTAGGCCTGGGCTTTGGAATCGACGGCATGTTCCGCTACCTGGCGCTGCTGGACATCCCGGCCTTCGGCTTCTCCGCGCTGCTCGCGCTGCGCTACGTGGACGAAATCCAGAAGACCTCGCAGCGTGGCAGCAAGGAAGGCCGCTTCGACTCGCGCGAGAAGAAGATCCACGAGGAGTTCGAGGCCGACGCCGCGCCGGTGCGCATGGCCCAGAAGGCGCTCGGCGTGGAGAGCCTGGATGAGATTCCCGCCGCGCTGGAGCGCAAGGAGCTGCTGGCCGCTCGCGTGGTGGAGCTGAAGGATCAGCTCGCGGGCGTGGAGGCCGACCCGGAGTTCCTGGCCGCGTCCACGCAGCGACAGACGCTGAAGGATCAGCTCGAGGCGCTCAACGCGGAGCTCACGCAGAAGGGCTCCTACGTGCGCGACATGCGAGAGGTGGAGCGAGAGCTGGGCCGCGTGAAGGAGTCCATCGCGCTGGCGAAGGCGCCACCGCCGCCCGCCGCCGCCGGGCCGGATGGGGCCCCCGCGCCCGCGGAGCCGCTGGAGGACCCGTCTCCGGCGCTGCTGGCCCAGGCCGCGGACATCTTCACCACCGACATCCTGAGCGTGCAGGCGATGCTCAAGGAGCGCTGCGTCCAGTACCTCACCGCGCTCACGGACCGCCGCTACCAGGGCGTCGAGTGGGACAAGGAGGGCCGGGCCTTCGCGCTCGCGAGCGGCAAGCGCGTGCCGGTGGGCGAGATTCCGCCCAAGGACCTGGACATGTATTACCTGGCCCTGCGGATGACGGTGGTGGAGAAGGGGAGCGCTCGCGTGAAGCGGCCCTTCGTCCTCGAGGATGTCTTCGCCGGCGTCGAGGAAGTGAAGTTGCCGCTCATCGCTCGCATGCTGAAGCACCTGGGCACGCTGACGCAGGTGCTCCACGTCACCCCGCACTCAGGCTTCGCCCAGATGTCGGACGGCACGGTTAACGTGTAGTCCGATGTAGAAGGTGTCCTCCATGGAGGAGGACCGTGGGGGTATGGGGATGGGGCGTGGGGTGCGGCGGGAGTTCGGGGACGAGGCGGAGTCGGTGGCGGTGCGGTACCTGGAGGCGCGGGGCTGGGTGGTGAGGGCTCGCAACTGGCCCTGTCGCTACGGCGAGCTGGACGTGGTGGCGGAGCGCGAGGACACCGTGTGCTTCGTCGAGGTGCGGATGCGCTCCTCGGCCGTGTGGGGAGACCCCGCGCACACCGTGTCCTTCGCCAAGCAACGTCGGGTGGTGAAGGCGGCGCTGCACTATCTCTTCGCTCATGACCTGCGTGGGCGGATGATGCGCTTCGACGTGATTTCGGTGGTGGGGCGCGGAGAGCGCGCCACCGTGGAGCACATTCCCGGCGCCTTCGATGCGGGCATGTAAGGGGAAGGCATGGCTGGAACGCTGTACCTGGTGGCCACGCCCATCGGGAACCTGGGTGACATCACGACTCGCGCGCTGGAGACGCTCCGTGCGGTGCGCTTCATCGCCTGCGAGGACACGCGGCACTCCCGCGTGCTGCTGGACCACTTCGGCATTGGCGGCAAGGACCTGGTGAGCCTGCCGGCCTTCGCGGAGGGACAGCGGGCCGGGCGAATCCTCGACCGGATTTCGGAAGGGGATGACTGCGCGCTCGTCACGGACGCGGGCAGCCCCGCCATCAGCGACCCTGGCGAGCGGCTGGTGGCCGAGGCCCTGGAGCGAGGGCTGACGGTGGTGCCCATTCCAGGTGCCACGGCCCTCGTCGCGGCCCTGAGCGCGTCGGGGCTCCCCACGGGGCGCTTCCACTTCCTGGGCTTCCTGCCCCGCAAGGGCGCCGAGCGGCGTGCCATGCTGGAGGAGGTGGCCGCGCTGTCCGCGACGCTGGTGCTCTACGAGTCTCCTCGCCGTCTGGGAGAGACGCTCCCGGACCTGCAAGAGGCCTGGGGAGATCGCCGAGCGTGCGTGGCCCGTGAGCTGACGAAGCTGCACGAGGAGTTCGTGCGGGGCCCGCTGTCGGAGCTGTCCGCGCGCTACGCGACGGAAGAGGCTCGGGGCGAGGTGGTGGTTCTGGTGGAGGGCCGCACCGGAGAGCGCCGCTGGTCCGAGGAGGAGCTGAAGCGCGGACTCGAGGAGGGGCTGGCTCGCGGCGAGAAGCTCAAGCCGCTGAGTACCGAGCTGGCGCGTCGTGCGGGCTGGTCGGGACAGGACGTCTACCGACTCGGGCTGTCGCTGAAGCGGTGAATCGCCGCGGGTTCCAGGAAGGGTCCTTCCTGGAGCCCAGGTCGCCGCCGTCGCGGCACCGGGAGGGCAGGCGGTGCATGCCGCGCCTCCCGGGTGTGGCCTGTCGCTAGAAGTTGAACGAAGCGCTCAGGTCGAAGCGGAACGTCGTGCTGCCCACGGCACGGAAGCGACGGGAGACCAGGTCGTAGCGCCAGTCGAACGTCGGGTTGAGCTCGGGTGAGCCCGGCGCGGTGTCGACCTGCCCGTTGCCGTCGAGGTCCTGGCCCAGCTCCTCGTTCGTCAGCGTGTGGTCCGTGTTGTAGAGGAACGTGCCCGACGCGCGAATCTTGAAGGCGTCCGACGCGCTCGCGGTGGCGCCGAGCATGCCGCCGACCTGGAAGTAGTCCTCGGAGGTGAGCAGCTTGCGCAGCGCCGCGCTCAGCTCGTTGTTGTACCGGCCGGAGCCCACGTAGTTGCCGATGGCCCGCAGGTCCAGGGTGAACTTCTGGTGCTTCTGGGGCCGGTCGAACGGCACCAGCTCCACACCGGCGGTCATCCCCAGCATCTCGGGCGCCTTGATGCCCGTCTCCTTGCGGTTCCACGGCCCCGTGCCGCAGTTGCCGGGCGCGCCGAGGTTCGGCGGGTTGGCGTTGCGCTGGTCGCAGTTCGAATAGAAGAGCGGGCCTCGGACGGGGATGGTGTAGCTGGCCTTGAAGTACGGCTCGGCCACGCCCATGCGGCGCGAGAACGCCGTGTAGATCTGGTACTTGTGGACCCGGTCGCCGATGTTGCCGCGATCGTCCGAGTTCGTGGTGTCCACGCTCGGATCCCGCACCTTCGCGGTGGGGGCCTCGTAGTCGATGCCGACAATCCAGGTGGGCTTGGTGTCGTCATTCGCCTGGTTGAAGAAGGCGTAGGCCAGGCCGAAGTGGAGGTTGCCCAGACCGCCCCGGAAGCTCTCCTGTGGCACGCCGAAGAGGGGCGCGCCGAGGTTCGCGGGGTCCGAGAGACATCCCGGGATGGTCGAGCCATCCGCGTTGACGCAGTTGTTGGTGATGGTGGACGTCTCCCGGGACGACTGGGAGGTGAAGTCCCACCGCTCGTTCTGCTGGAACACCAGCGGGAGCAGGAAGGACAGCTCCAGGTCCTTGTAGAGACCGATGGCCAGCCTCAGGTTGAGGCGGGCATCCACGCCCTTGTACCAGAGCTCCGCGGCATCACCGCGGGTGGCGGGCGAGCCATCCTCATTGGGAGGCGTGCCCGCTGGCGCGAGCTGCTCGCGGACAATCTTGGCGCGAGTCTGCGTACGTTCGAACCCGACGTCGATGAACAGGTCGAACGGATCGTCCTCCTCGAAGGAGGAAGCGATCCGGGTGATGTCCGCCGCGCTGGCGGCGAACGGCGCGCCCAGTGTAAGCGCGGCGAGTACGGCGCGAAGCCTGTGCATCCGACCTCCGACGGCGAAACGACCGGGCCTTCCGGCAAGCCCGGGGGCTTCCAGCTAGCCGCGCCGTCGAAGGAGTGTCAAGAATCGGGTTGCTTTTACTTCCCCGCGACGGAGGTTCCGAGCAGCCCTTCCAGGCGCCGGACCTCGTCATCGAAGCCCGTCTTGTGGCCGGCCGCCATGGTGCGGCGGTAGGTCTTGTGCTGGTCGAAGGGGTCCAGCACCCGGTCATCCTGGGTCATCAGCTGGTAGTGCAGGTGAGGCGCGAAGGAGCGGCCCGTGTTGCCGCTCCGGCCGATGACCTGACCCACGTTGAAGCGCGTGCCCGGGTGGATGTCCTTGCCCACCTCGTCCAGGTGCAGGAAGAGCGCGCGGCGGCCACGGCCCCCAGCCTCCACCAGTTCCAGGCAGTTGCCGTTGCTGCCCCAGTTCCAGTTCTTGCGCTTCACCACGCCCGCGAAGGGCGCCTTGACGGGCGTGCCCACCGGGGTGCGGAAGTCCACGCCCTTGTGGCGCCGGCCATCGCGCAAGAGCGACGTCACCTGCTCGTAGTCGTCCAGCGGCGACTTCTCCAGGCGCAGCTCCAGTTCCTCGCCCGTGGACAGGTAGTACCGGGCGGCGCCCTCGGTTCCCGCCTGGTAGCGATACGCGGTCAGCGTCTTGCCCAGCTTGGCGCTGGTGAAGCGCACCGCGTGCACCAGGGGCTCTTCGTTGGGGCGGCGCTGGAAGAGCACGTCGAGCGTGTCGCCGCGCAGGATTTCACCCGGCACCGCCACCCACCACACCAGCGTGCGCGTCACCACCTGCGCCAGGGCAGGGCCCACGTCCGCACCCGCGGCGCTGTTGATGGCCGTCTCCAGCGGGCCGTCGATGCGCATCGACGCGCGCTCAAGACCCGCGGCCTTCACCGGGTCCACGGGAACGGGCGCGGTGAGCGCGGCCGCCGCGACAGCGCCCGCATCGACGGGGCCGGTGGCCTCCGCGACGGGCTGATGAACGGCGGCCTCGCCCGTGGCGTTGGCCATCCGTTGCTTCCACCACCACACGCCCCCGGCGGCGCCGCCCAGGATGAGTGACACGGCGACCACGGGCCCGATGGGGCTGCGCTTGGGTGGTGCACCGAGGGTGGGAAGGTTCGGCCGCATGCTGGCTCCGTGAATGAAAAGAGTGGGCGGGCGCGAAAACCAGCGCCCGCGACGAGGAATTCCGCCTGCCGAGGGTCAATCCTCGGGGCCGTCCTCTTGCTCGTCTGGCGTGGAGTCGCGCAGGCCGAATTCCTTCATCTTCGTCTGCAGCGACTTGCGGCTGATCTGCAGGAGCCGCGCGGCCCGGGTGACGTTGCCCCCCGTCTCATCCAGCTTCTTGACGATGAGGTCCCGCTCCAGCTCCGCCGCCTTCATCCGGACGATGTCCTTCAGGCCCACCT
Source organism: Myxococcus eversor (assembly GCF_010894455.1). GTDB lineage: Bacteria > Myxococcota > Myxococcia > Myxococcales > Myxococcaceae > Myxococcus > Myxococcus eversor. The sequence goes on from NZ_JAAIXY010000011.1 coordinate 277,713, forward strand.
CGCCCGTGGGAACTTCCAGGCTCGGCGTGGGGGTGGACGACACGGGGCTCGGCTGGACGCCCGCTCCCTGACGGACGGGGTCCGGCAGGTCCTTGGCGGTGATGAGCGGCCCGTCCGCGAACAGCAGCGCGCGCTCGATGAGGTTCTCCAACTCGCGGATGTTGCCCGGCCACGAGTATCCCTGGAGCAGCGCGAGCGCCTCGTCGGCGATGCCTTCGATCTTCTTGTTGAGGCGGCGGTTGTACTTGTCCACGAAGTGCCGCGCGAGCATCAGGATGTCGCTGCGGCGCTCGCGCAGGGGCGGCAGGGTGAGCGGCACCACCGCCAGCCGGTAGTACAAGTCCTTGCGGAACCGGCCCGCTTCAATCTCCGCCTGGAGGTCGCGGTTGGTGGCGGCGACGAGGCGCACGTCCACGCGGGTCGTCTTGATGCCGCCCACGCGCTCGAACTCGCCTTCCTGGAGCGCGCGCAGCAGCTTCACCTGCATCTCGACGGGAATCTCCCCGATTTCGTCCAGAAAGAGCGTGCCGCCGTCGGCCAGCTCGAAGCGGCCGGGCTTGGAGGTGACGGCGCCGGTGAAGGCCCCGCGCTCGTAGCCGAACAGCTCGCTCTCCAACAGCGTGGCGGGGATGGCCGCGCAGTTGATCTTGATGAACGGCTTGTCGCGGCGGCTGGAGGCGCCGTGCAGCGCGGTGGCGATCAACTCCTTGCCGGTGCCGCTCTCGCCGGTGATGAGCACCGTGGAGGGCGTGTCCGCCACCTTGTCGATGACCTTGTAGACGTCCTGCATCTGGGGCGCATCGCCGATGATGGCGGCGCGCGCCTTGAGGTCCGGACGCACGGAGCGGCGGGCGCTCTCGTTCGTCTTGGCGGCCTTGGCGACCACGGCGGACAGCTCCGTCTGGTCGAAGGGCTTGGTGATGTAGTCGAACGCGCCCGCTTTGATGGCGTCCACGGCCGAGTCCACGGTGCCGTGCGCGGTGATGATGATGACGGGCACGTCCGGGTTGGCGGCGCGGACGTTGCTGAGCACCTCCATGCCGCCCACCTTGGGCATCACCAGGTCCGTCACGACGATGTCGGCGCCGTTCTTGTGGAACTCGGCGAGCCCCTGCTCACCGTTCTCCGCGACGGTGACGTCGAAGCCATCCCGGCGCAGCATCGCGGCGAGCACCTTGCGGAGATTCGCCTCGTCGTCGATCACCAGGACCTTGGCCATGGGAGCAGGGCGCGCGAGGGCCGGACTAACGACGGGGGGCCGGCGCCGCGGTGGGGCCCTCGAGGGTGCAGATGGCGTCCGGGTGCTTGATGCGCAGCAGGAGGGCCTCCAGCACGCGGAACGGATGGTTCATCCGCGAGGCGCCCAGGTAGGCCGCCACCATGTCCATGGCGACCGCCAGGTCCATGTTCTCGCGGCCGGTGGACACCACCACGCCCGAGTCACCGCGCAGGCGGTTGGACTGGTAGACGCCGTCGGCGGCCAACTGCTTGATGGTCTCGATCTCCAGCACGCCCGTCTTCTCGTAGATGCGGTGCAGCTGCGAGTAGAGCCGAGGCGACAGCACCACCGCGTAGGGGCCGAAGTGGCCGTGCTCGTTGAGCGTGCGCGTGGCCTCGACGATGGCCTGGAACCCACCGCCCGCCACCGTCCAGTCGCCCAGATTCACGGTGAGCCGGCCGTTGGCCGTCATCAGGCCCTCGTAGCCCAGCTTCGCGTCGCCGTAGAAGATGAGCTCGTCTTCCTGCTGCGCGCACAGGGCGGCGGCGCCCGCGGCGGCCGACACGTCCAGCGGCATGTTGTGCGTCCGCGCCGCCTCGATGTCGCGCCAGTGCAGCAGGAAGTCCTTGTAGATGATGGGGATGGTCTTGAACTTGCGCGCGTCGGTGAAGACCATCGCGGTCTCCTGCTCGCCGACGATGTCCACCGCGCCCGGGGACACGCCCTGGAACTCGTCGTAGGGCACCGTCTGCACGCCCGCGCCCAGCGGACCGTAGATGTCGAGGATGCGGCGGCCCACCAGCGAGCGCCGCGCGACCTGGATGACGGTCTCATTCAGGCGCGCCCACTCCTCTTCACGGAGCGGGTTCTCGGCATGTCCAAGGAAGTCAGGCATCGAACAGTCTCCAGATACTCAACAAGGAGAAGAGGGAAGGAACGCTTCAGCGATTGCTGCCGCCACCGCCACCACTCCGGCGGAGCGAGCCCACCGTGAGGGGATGGGACTCCACGGCGGGCGGCGGAGCGGGCAGGCCGTACATCAGGCGCTGCGGGGGAAGGGACGTGAGCGGCTCCACCGGGGACCGGCCGTTGATGACGTTCGGCGTCGGCGGTGGAGGCGGAGAGGGCGAATGGGCCGCGACAGGTGTGCCGGTGCTGGCGACGGCCTGCTGGAAGTGCCCGGCCGCGATGGGACTGGTGAAGCGGGTGTCCTGGCTGGCGTCGAGCATGCGCAGCATGTGGACCGCCTCCGATACGTGCTCTTTCTCCTCTGTCGCCAGGTGGAGGAAGAACGCCTTCACTTCGGGGTGGGTGGCGGCCCGGGCGAAGGACTCGTATTCGTTGATGGTCTCCAGCTCACGCGCCAGCACGCGGCGGATGCGCGCCACGTCGTCCAGGTCGCTGTCCGGGGTATCGGCCATTGGGAATGGACCCTTGCAATGCGCCGGGGGCACCGTCAAGAGAAACAGGGCCCGGTGGGTTTCCTGCTTCATGCCACTTGACGTCACGCGTAGAGTCCGCCGCTCGTGACCGCCTCCGTGCCCGAGCCTTCCCCGCCGCCTCCCACCGCCTCGCCCCCTCGGTCCGAGCGCTCCAGCGGCCGAGGCGCGCTGCTCGTGGCCACCGGCATTCTCGCCTCCAAGCTCGTGGGGCTCGTGCGCGAGCGCGTCTTCGCGCACTACCTGGGGAACGAGGCGGCCGCGGCCATCTTCAAGGCGGCGCTGCGCATCCCCAACTTCCTGCAGAACCTGTTTGGCGAGGGCGTGCTCTCCGGCTCGTTCATTCCGGTGTATGCCCAACTGCTTGGCCGCAAGGACACGGAGGAGGCGGACCGGGTGGCGGGCGCGGTGTTCGGCCTGCTGTCCTTGGCCACCGCGCTGCTCGTGGGCGCGGGCATGCTCTTCACCCCGCTCTTCGTGGACCTCATCGCTCCGGGCTTCGAGGGCTACTCACGCGAGCTGGCCATCCGCGTGGTGCGCATCCTCTTCCCGGGCACCGGCTTCCTGGTCCTGAGCGCCTGGTGTCTGGGCATCCTCAACAGCCACCGCCGCTTCCTGCTGTCGTACCTGGCGCCCGTCGTGTGGAACGGCGCCATCATCCTCACGCTGCTGGTGCTCGGCGGCCGGTATAGCGAGGAGCGACTGGTGGAGCTGCTCGCCTACGGCGTCGTGGCGGGCAGCTTCCTCCAGTTCGCGGTGCAGGTGCCCAGCGTCCTCAATCTCCTGGGGCGTTTCAGGCCGTCGCTCTCCACCGTGGCGGCGCCGGTGCGCCAGGTGCTCAAGAGCTTCGGGCCCGTCGTCCTGGGGCGAGGCGTGGTGCAGTTCAGCGCGTGGGTGGACACGGCCTTCGCCACGCTCATCTCCGGGCGGGCCATGTCCTCGCTGGTCTACGCGCAGACCATCTATCTGATCCCGGTGAGCCTCTTCGGCATGGCGGTGTCCGCGGCGGAGCTGCCGGAGATGGCGCGCGCGGCGGACGGCGAGCGGGAAGAGGTCGTCGCGAAGCTTCGGGCGCGCATCGACGCGGGCGCGCGGCGCATCGCCTTCTGGGTGGTGCCCTCGGCCGCGGCCTTCTTCTTCCTGGGGGACATGGTCGCCGCGGCGCTGCTGCAGACGGGCCGCTTCAGCGCGGCGGACTCGCGCTACCTCTGGTACCTGCTCATCGGCGCGTCCGTGGGGCTGGTGGCCGCCACCGTGGGCCGGCTCTATGCCTCCGCGTTCTACGCGCTGAAGGATCCAAAGACGCCGTTGCGCTTCGCCATCGTCCGCGTGGCGCTGGGCTCGCTGGGCGCCTGGGCCCTGGGCCTTCACGGGCCCGAGTGGCTGGGGCTTCCCCCCGAACTGGGCGCGCTCGGCCTCACGCTCTCCAGCGGCATGGTGGCCTGGCTGGAGTCGACCCTCCTGCGCCGCAAGCTCTCCCGACAGTTGGGCCGGGTGGGCGTGCCCTCGGGGTTGCTGCCCCGGCTGTGGGGCGCGGCGGTGATCGGCGGGGTGGTGGCCCTGGGGGTGAAGCTGGGGCTTGCCTCGGTGCTGGGTCCCATGCCCGGAGTACAAGAAGAGTGGGGTGGCGCCTTCCTCGCCCCCCCCGCGCTGCATCCCATCCTGGGATTCGTCGCCGTCGCCCTCCCGATGGGAGTAATCTATTTCGCGGTGGCCGCGGCGCTCGGCGTTCCAGAGGCCAGCGCGGTGTTCCGCAAGGTTTCTGGCCGCCTGCAGCGCAAGCGCTAAGTCCGCGCCATTGCTCGGCTCCTGACGGGGCAGGCAGGCTTTGATTGGGGGTGCAAACAGGTGTCGGAAGGGAAGGCGTAATGGGCTCTCTTCGTTAGGGTCCAGGTGGCGGTGTGGACCACGTGCGTGTCATCGGGGCTTCCTCCCGACAGGGCGCGCGTGTAGAGTGCGCCGCCTTTTTCATGGGCTCCGGCTTCACGGGAAGTCTGGGCTGACTTCGTCTCAGGAAGGTCTCGGCAGTGAGCGACGAGAAGAACGGTTCCAATGCGGGCGGTCCTGGCGGAATGGGCCCCAAGAAGCCGAAGGCGACCTTCGGCGACGTGATGCTCGGCATTCCTTCGGGCGGCGCGAGCCGTGGCGAGGGAGGTCGCGGCGGCGGCGGTGGTCGCGGAGGCGAGCGCGGCGGTCCCGGTCAGGGACGCGGTGCGCAGCCGCGCCCCGAGGGAGGAGCGCCCGGCGAGGAGCGCCGTCCGCGGGGTGCTGACCGAGGCGGCGAGCGCCGCGGTGGTGGCGGCGAGCGCCGTCCGTCCGGTCCCATGGTCGTCGTGAAGCGGGCTTCGGGTGCCATCGAAACGCGGGGTCCGGTGGGTGATCAGCCCGCCGAGGCGACCGCGACCGCGGAGGCGACCACGGCCGCCGCCGAGGCCTCCGGTGCCACGCCGACTCCGACGCCGCGCCCTGTCGCGCCGACGCCGGCGCCTTCCACGGCGCTGTACGAGGAGCAACCTGAATCCGAGTCCTTCGCCGAGATGTTCGAGGCGCAGGCCAAGGAGGGGGGCACTCCGGGTCGTCGAGGCGTGCGCCTGGGCGAGAAGGTCAAGGGCACCATCTTCCAGCTCGGCGCGGACACCGCGTTCGTGTCGCTGGAGGGTTCGGCCAAGAGCGAGGCGATGATCGAGCTTCGCGAGCTCAAGGACGACGAGGGCATCCTGCGCTTCGGCGTCGGCGACAGCCTGGAGGCGCACGTCATCGAGTTGGGCGCCAAGGGCATCGTCCTGAGCCGTGCGCTGGCCAAGGGCAGCGCGTCCATGGCGATGCTGGCCGAGGCTCGCGCTTCCGGCATGCCCGTCGAGGGCATGGTGCTGAGCGTGAACAAGGGCGGTGTGGAGGTCGCCATCGGCGACCAGCGCGCCTTCTGCCCCATCAGCCAGTTGGACCTGCGCTACGTGGAGAAGCCGGACCAGTTCATCGGCGAGAAGCTCAAGTTCCGCGTCACGGAAGTGCGTGACCGCAACGTGGTGCTGTCGCGCCGCTCGCTGCTCGAGGACGAGCAGCGTCAGCTCGCCTCGGAGACGCGCAAGAACCTGGCCCAGGGCAGCATCGTCAAGGGCAAGGTCTCCGGCGTGCGCGACTTCGGCGTGTTCGTGGACCTGGGCGGCGTGGAGGGAATGATCCCCGTCTCCGAGCTCTCGTACACGCGCGTGGGTCACCCCAGCGACGTGGTGAAGTCCGGCGACGAGGTGGAGGTGGAGATCCTGCGCATGGAGCCCGCGCAGCCCAACTCGCCCGACAAGACCAAGCAGAAGGAGCGCATCACGCTGTCCATGCGCTCGCGGCAGGAGGACCCGTTCAAGAAGGCGATCTCCGAGATCAAGGAGGGAGACCGCCTGCAGGGCAAGGTCGTCCGGCTCCAGCAGTTCGGCGCCTTCGTGGAGCTGCGTCCCGGCGTGGACGGCCTGGTCCACATCTCCGCCCTGAGTGATCGGCGCATCGCGCACCCGCGCGACGTCGTGAAGGAAGGGGAGACCATCTGGGTCGCCGTCGAGAAGATCGACGTGAACGAAAAGCGCATCGGCCTGCGCCGCATCTCCGAGGAGGAGGCGCAGCGTCCTCCCGAGGAGCGTACGGCTCCGGTGGCGGCGGAGAAGTCCGCGCCTTCGGCTCCGGCCGCGCCGCGCCCCAAGGCGGGGCAGGTGGTGGTGGGCAAGGTGGACCGCATCGAGCCCTACGGCGTGTTCCTCCAGTTCCCGGGTGGCAAGGGTCTGCTCCCCGCGAGCGAGACGGGCACCGAGCGCGGCACGGATCTGCGCAAGCACTACGCGCTCGGCCAGGAGGTGAAGGTGGCGATTCTCGACATCGACGCCTCCGGCAAGATTCGTCTGTCCGTCACCGCCGCGGTGCGCGCCGAAGAGCGCGCCGAGGTGGAGGAGTGGCAGAAGACGCAGCAGCCGCAGGGCGCCGCCGCTGGAAAGAAGGGCTTCGGCACGCTCGCTGATCTCTTCAGCAAGTTCGGCAAGTGATTCACCGCGCCCGAACATGTTTGAAGCGTGTTCGGGTTCGTGGGAAATAGATGTTGCAGTCCACGGCGAGGGGCGGTACTACCTCCCTCGCCGCTGACGCGGGGTGGAGCAGCCTGGTAGCTCGTCGGGCTCATAACCCGAAGGTCGCAGGTTCAAATCCTGCCCCCGCAATTAGGAATGCCAGAGGCCCGGAGAATAGAAAGCCGGGCCTCTGGTGTTTATAGGCAGACACAACATGGCGCGGGGTGGAGCAGCCTGGTAGCTCGTCGGGCTCATAACCCGAAGGTCGCAGGTTCAAATCCTGCCCCCGCAACTTGGTGTCTTTCGATGCCTGTCTGGTTTCGAAAGCGCCGCAAGGTTGAAGACCCCGGTTACCAGCAATGGTGGCCGGGGTTTTCTCTTTGGTGCGCTCCATCGTCGCCGCGCTCCTGCATCCGCTCGCCGCGCGCCAGCGCCTCACGTACTGGGTTTGCTCCAGGCGGGGCAGGGCGGCCGCTCACGAGGCGGACTGTCAGGGGCCCGACTCCCGCACGGACTCCGCGTCGTGTCTGGCTTGACACGAGGGAACCCGGGTAGGTCCGCCAGCACTGGAATGTGGCCAACGAACACTGTAGCCACCTGATTTGACAGGGCATTTTTCAGACCCGGTCTCTCGTGGATGCGGAAATCTCCCGCCATCGTAGAAATAACCGCGATGTCGCCTTTCAACTTACACCAGTAATGGCACTAATCTCTCCAACAGGTGACAAATTGTCACCTGGGAGCCAATCAGAACAGACCTGAACTTCCGGCGAGGTTGTCGGAAAGCGACGTATCGGGTCTCCCGGGCGGCTCCCACCCCGCGCAATCCCATGGGAGCACCCCCACGTGAGAAGGTTGGTTGCCAAGCTGTCCGGCCTGGCGCTGGTACTTTCAGGTACCGGCTCCTTCGCCCGGACGCTGCCGAACTACGACGCATTCCTTGAGGCGAAGCCCGCGAGCCGTACCACCGCGAGCTTCAAGCCGGTGGACGCCGACACGAATGTCCGTGTCACCCACCGCGACGAGCACACCGGCGCGCCCCGCTTCCTCTGGGCCAACGGTGGCGCTCAGGCGAACAACAAGCTGAAGGCGCAGTACGCCAGCATGGCGCCTGCGCAGGCGGCCCTCGCCCAGCTTGGCGACTACGCGACGCTGTACGGCGTGAAGTCGTTCGAGGTGGCTGGCGCGCGCGTCTCCGGCGTCAAGGAGCTGGCCGCGGGCGTCAAGGTCGTCACCGTGGCGCAGGAGATCTCCGGCGTCGAGGTGTTTCGCCAGAGCCTCCGGCTGCTCCTGAACAAGCAGAACGAGCTGGTGTCCGTCTCCGGCACCATCTCCGAGCACGTCACCGCGACGCGCACGGTCCCCGAGCGCCTGCAGTTCAAGCTGTCCGCGAAGTCCGCCATCGCCGCCGCCTTCCAGGATGTCACGGGCGCCGCGCTCGACGGCAGCCTGCTGATGCAGGTGAAGAGCGCGAAGCCCACGGGGCGCTACACGCGCTACACCCTGGCCTCGTACGCGCGTCCTCAGGATGAGGGCCTCCGGGAGCCGGCTCGCTCCAAGCAGGTCTACTACGCGCTGCCGAACGCGCTGGTGCCCGCGTACTACGTCGAGGTCATCGCCGGGCGCGAGAACAGCGTCGATTCGGACGCGTACGCGTACGTCATCTCCGCGGTGGATGGTCGAGTGCTGTCTCGCAAGAACATGCGCGAGGAAGCCGCCTTCAGCTACCGCGTCTTCGCGGACTCCACACCCCCGTATACGCCTCACGACGGCCCGTCGGGCACGAACGCCACGCCGCACCCGGACGGAGCGCCGACCGGCTGGCGTCCCCCGTTCGTTCCTCCCTCGCTCGTCACCCTGCAGAACGCGCCCTACAGCCAGAATGACCCGTGGCTGCCGGCCGGCGCCACGGTGACCACCGGCAACAACGTGGACGCGTACGCGGACCTCGTGGCGCCGGACTACTACAGCGCGGGCGACCTTCGCCCCACCGTCACCGCCCCCGGCGTGTTCGACCGGACGATGCTGTTCGACATCCAGCCGAACGCCAACGCCGAGCAGATCGCCGCGGCGACGACCAGCTTGTTCTTCATGAACAACTGGCTGCACGACTGGTACTACGACACGGGTTTTGACGAGTCGACGGGCAACGCGCAGCTCAACAACTTCGACCGCGGTGGCGAGGACGGCGACCCCATCCAGGCGCAGGCGCAGGACTACAGCGGCGTCGACAACGCCAACATGCTGACGCCGGCGGATGGTGCCTCGCCGCGCATGCAGATGTACCGCTTCTCCGGCCCGCGCATCGCGCGCCTGACGGTGAATGCTCCGGGCAACGTCGCGGGTAACTATAACGTCGGCATCGCGTCGGGCATGGGCGCCCAGGTGTTCAACGTCGTGGGCAACGTCGTCATCGCGCTGGACGAGGTCACCGCGGGTGGTCCGTCCACCACGGACGGTTGCACCGCGCTGACCAACGCGGCGGCGGTGGCCGGGAACATCGCCCTCGTCGACCGCGGTGGCTGCGGCTTCATCGACAAGCTCACCATGGCGCAGAACGCGGGGGCGACGGGTATCATCGTCGCGGACAACGCCGCGGGCCCTGTCGCGGACATGGGCGGCGCCTCCACCACGCTCACCATCCCCGCGCTGCGCATCACCCTGGCGGATGGCAACCTGCTCCGCAACGCGCCGGGCCTCAACGTGCGCCTGGTCCGTGAGGCGAGCATTGGCCCGGACGGCACCGTCGACAACATCATCGTCGCGCACGAGTGGGGGCACTACATCAGCAACCGCCTCGTCCTCGACGCGGGCGGTCTGGTCAACAACCAGGGTCGCGCGATGGGCGAGGGCTGGGCGGACTTCCACGCCCTGCTCATGGTGACCCGGGCGGAGGACATCAACGTCCCCTCCAACGCCAACTGGAACGGTGCCTACGGCGCGGCGGAGTTCGCCCCGCGCTATGGCTCACCCGACAGCGCCTTCTTCGGCATCCGTCGCGTGACGTACTCGTCCGACATGGCGAAGAACGCACTGACGTTCGGTCACATCGCGAACTCGGCGACCCTGCCGACCACCGCGCCCCTCATCCCGAACGCCAGCGTGAACTCGCAGGTCCACAACTCCGGTGAAGTGTGGGCCACCATGCTGTGGGAGGCATATACCTCGCTGCTGCGCGCGCACCCGTTCCAGGAGGCCCAGGACCGGATGAAGCGGTACATCGTCCTGGGGTACATGCAGACGCCGTTCGCGCCGACCTTCCTGGAAGCGCGTGACGCCGTCCTCGCGGGTGCCTATTCCGTGGACCCCGCGGATGCGGAGCGCATGTGGGTCGCCTTCGCCAAGCGCGGTGCCGGTGTCGGCGCCGTGGCTCCGTCCTATGTCTCCACCACCCACGAGGGTGTGGTGCAGAGCTTCCGCACGGGTCCCGCGCTGGGGCTGATGAGCGCGACGCTCTCCGACGACCTGCCCGCCAGTTCGTGTGATCGCGACGGCGTGCTCGACAATGGTGAGACGGGCCGCATCCTCGTCACCATCGCGAACACCGGCTCGCACCCCTCGCGCAATGGCTCCATCACCGTGTTCTCCCCGACCCGCGGTGTCAGCATCGCCAACGGCGGCTTTGTCCGGCTGCCGGAGCTCGCCGTCTTCGATCAGACGACGGTGTCCGTGCCCGTGACGCTGACGGGCGCGGCCCCGAACTCCGTCGCGGAGTTCATCATCTCCTTCCGCGATGAGAACCAGGCGGTTCCGGGCGACGTGGTGGCTTCGCTTTCCGCGATGACCAACTACGACGAGGTTCCGGAGAGCAGCCGCACGGAGACCGTCCAGTCCAACCCCGCGACGCTCCCCTGGGAGCTGGAGTCCAGCGAGTCGCCGGACGTCACCGAGTACTACTTCGGGCTCGTCTACGTCGACGAGGCGTTCATCGACCGCGCCTTCTTCGGCGAGAACCGGGAGTTCCCCACGGACTTCTGGCTGAGGACGCCGCCGCTCCAGGTGGGCACCACCGGGCCGTTCATCGTCAACTTCACCCACGCCTACGACTTCGAGCACGACGCCAGCTTCAACTACGACGGTGCCGTCATCGAGCTCACCAATGACAACGGTCAGACGTGGATCGACATCGGCGGGCCGCTGTACGGCGGCGTGCTGGATACCGCCCCGGGCGTGCTGAACCCGCTGCAGGGTCGTCAGGCCATCGTCGGCACGAGCGCGAACTTCCCCACGCTCAACCCCGCGACCCTGGACCTGGGCACCACGTACGCTGGCCAGACGGTGCAGATCCGCTTCCGCATCGGTACCGACAACTTCGTCGGAGCGACGGGCTGGGCGCTGGACAACCTGTCCTTCAGCGGCATCACCAACACCCCGTTCACCGCACTGGCGGCGGACGACAACGTGTGTCTGAACCGTTCTCCGGTCGCCAATGCCGGTGCGGATCAGATCGTCAACGAGCGCACCGCGGTGTCGGTGACGGGCAGCGGGACGGACGCCGACGGCGACGCCCTGACGTACTCCTGGACGCAGTTCTCCGGCACGGCGGTCACGCTGGCCGGTGCCAACACCGCCACGGTGACCTTCACGGCTCCTGAAGTGGCGTCGGACCGCGACATCGTCCTTCGCCTGGTGGTCAGTGACGGCAGCCTGACCTCCACGGACTACGTGACGGTGCGCATCCTCAACGTCAACCGCGCTCCCACGGTGAACGCGGGCCTGGACGGCTCCGCGGATGAGCGTGGCAGCTTCACGCTGTCCGGCTCCGCGAGCGACGCGGACGGCGACAGCATCACCTACCTCTGGACGCAGGTGTCCGGCACGCCGGTGGCGCTGACGGGCTACACGGCGGCCTCCGCCACGTTCGCGACCCCCGAGGTGGACTTCGCCACGACGCTCACGTTCCGCCTCACCGTCTCCGACGGCAAGGTCAGCGTGAACGACACCGTGGACGTGGTCATCAACGACGTGAACCGCGCCCCCGTCGTCACCGCCTCGTCGGTGACGGTCGACGAGCGCAGCACCGCCACCCTCGCGGCCACGGCCTCGGATGCGGACGGTGACACGCTGACGTACGCCTGGACGCAGCTGTCCGGCACGGCGGTGACGTTGTCCGGTGCCAACACCGCGAACGCTTCCTTCGCGACGGGCGAAGTGGCCGCCACCGCCATCCTCACCTTCCGGGTGACGGTGTCCGATGGCACCGCCGAGGCGACCCAGGACGTGACGGTGAACGTGCTGCACATCAACCGCGCTCCGACGGTGAACGCGGGCCTGGATGGTGCCGTGGACGAGCGCGCCGTGGCCACGCTGAGCGGCTCGGCGAGCGACGCGGACGGCGACACCCTGACGTACACCTGGGTGCAGACGGCCGGTACGCCGGTGGGCATCACCAACGCCACCTCGGCCATCGCCACCTTCACCGCGCCGGAGACGGCGACCGGTGAGACGCTGACCTTCCGCCTGACGGTGAGCGACGGCAGCTCCACCGCCAGCGACACGGTCAACGTGGTGGTCAACCCGGTGAACCGCGCCCCGGCGGTGACGGCGTCCGACGTGACGGCCGACGAGCGGAGCACCGTCTCCCTCGTGGCCCAGGGCACCGACCCGGATGGCGACACGCTGACCTACGCGTGGACGCAGCTGACGGGCACGCCGGTGACGCTCGCGAACGCCGACTCGGCGACCGCGGACTTCGACGCGGGTGACGTGGACGCCGACGAGGAGCTCACGTTCCGCGTGACGGTGTCCGATGGCACCGTCGAGGCGACCCAGGACGTGACGGTGACGCTGCGCAACGTGAACCGTGCTCCCACGGCGAACGCGGGTACGGCGGCCTCCGCCGTGTCCGGCACCACCGTGACGCTCGATGGCAGCGCGAGCAGCGATGCCGATGGCACCGCGCTGTCCTACGCGTGGACCCAGGTCAGCGGCCCGTCCGTGACGCTGTCCAATGCGACGTCCGCCCAGCCGACCTTCACCGCTCCTTCGGTGCAGGCGCAGCGCGACCTGGTGTTCAGCCTGGTCGTGAGTGACGGGGTCGCGAGCAGCGCGGCCTCCCTGGTGGTCATCACCATCAACCCGACGAACATTCCGAACCGGGCTCCGGTGGTGTCGGCGTCCGCGGTGACGGCCGACGAGCGGAGCACTGTCTCCCTCGTTGCCGAGGCCACGGATGAGGACGGCGACACGCTGACCTACGTGTGGACGCAGCTGACGGGCACCACGGTGACCCTCCAGAACGCCAACACCGCGACCGCGACGTTCGACGCGGGCGAGGTGGATGCCAACGCGGAACTCACGTTCCGCGTGACGGTGGGCGACGGCAAGACCACCACCACGAAGGTCGTGGCGGTGACGGTGCGCAACGTGAACCGTGCTCCCACGGCGAACGCGGGCGCGGCGGCTACCGCCCAGTCCGGCGCCACCGTGACGCTGGATGGCACCGCGAGCAGCGATGCCGACGGCACGGCGGTGACGTATGCGTGGACCCAGGTCAGCGGCCCGTCCGTGACGCTGTCCGACGCCACGGCGGCCCAGCCCTCCTTCACCGCTCCGACGGTGACGGCGGAGCGTGACCTGGTGTTCAGCCTGGTGGTGAGCGACGGGGCGGCGAGCAGCACGGCCTCCCTGGTGGTCATCACCGTGACGGCGGCGCCGGTGGAGAACACCGCGCCGGTGGCCAAGGCCCGCATCATCCTCAATGGCAGCCAGACGTCGATGACCCTCGACGGCTCGGCTTCCACCGACGCGAATGGCGATGCCCTGACCTACAAGTGGGAGCAGACGGGCGGCCCGGGCGTCACGCTCAACGAGTCGACCAAGGCGGTGCTCAGCGTGGACGTTCCGGAGCTGGATGACGACAGCGCCACGTTCACGTTCAAGCTGACGGTGAAGGACCCCGCGGGTGCCACCCACAGCGTCACGGTGGAGGCCACGGCCACCCCGGATGATGGGGGTGGTTGCTCGTCCACGGGCGCGGGTGCTCCGGCGGGCATGCTCGCCCTGGCGCTCCTCAGCCTGCTGCACCGTCGTCGCCGCCTGAACTAGTCGGACCGCCGCCTCTCTTCTCGGAGAGGCGGTTCGCTTCCGGGGACGGGTGCCTCACAGGCCCGGACCCGGAGGTGCTCCACTCGCTTCAGCGGTCCTGAGTGCTCTTGAAGTCAGACGGCCGGCATCCTCTCGCGAGGGTGTCGGCCGTTGCTCATTCCGGCGCCATGGGAGGGGCGGTGACGGTGACTGGTGCACGAATCCGGGGCGCGTCGCGCTGGCGGACTCTCATGCTGGGGCAGGCTCGGCTCGCGTGTGGCCCGGTCGGACCGCCGCCCTTCCGTCCATGTTCCCTCTCGCCTCCGCCTCCTCGCCGCCGTTCCTGCAGGAGATCGTCATCCTCATCGCCGCGGGCGCGGTGATGGCCTACGTGGGCCACCGCTTCCGGCTGGTGCCCATCGTCGGCTTCCTGCTCGCGGGCGCGGTGATTGGCCCCAACTCCCTGGCCCTGGTGAAGGACCTGGAGCTGGTCAACTCCGCCGCGGAGCTGGGCGTCATCCTGCTGCTGTTCAGCATCGGGCTGGAGTTCAGCCTGGAGAAACTGTCCCGGCTCAAGACGCTCCTGTTCGGAGGCGGAGGGCTCCAGGTGGGGCTGGCCTCCGTGGGGATGATGGGGCTCTTGATGCTGTTCGGCGTGGCGTGGAGGCCCGCGCTGTTCACTGGCTTCCTGGTGGCGCTGTCCTCCACCGCCATCGTCCTCAAGCTGCTCGGAGACCGGGGCGGGACTTCGTCCGACGTGGGGCAGGTGTCCCTGGGGCTGCTCATCTTCCAGGACCTCGCGGTGGTGATGATGGTGCTGCTCGTCCCCGTGCTGGCGGGGAAGGGGGACACGCCGCTCCACTTCGTGTGGGCGTTCGCCAAGGCGCTCGGCATCATCATCGCGGTGCTGGTGGTGGCGCGACGGCTGATGCCCAGGTTGCTGGAGGTGGTGGCCCGCACGTGCTCGCCAGAGCTGTTCCTGCTCACCGTCATCGCCGTGTGCTTCGGCACCGCGTACCTCACCAGCCTCGCGGGCGTCAGCGTGTCCCTGGGGGCCTTCCTCGCGGGCCTCGTCGTCAGCGAGAGCCGCTTCAGCGAGCACGCCTTCGGAGAAATCCTCCCGCTCCAGATTCTCTTCAGCGCCACGTTCTTCGTCTCCGTGGGCATGTTGCTCGACGTGGGCTTCCTGGTGGCCCACCTGCCGGAGGTGTTGCTGGCCATCGTCGCGGTGCTCGTCGTGAAGGCGGTGACGACGGGCATCAGCGTGCTGGCGCTCGGCTATCGACCGCCCGTGGTGGTGGAGAGCGCGCTGCTCCTGGCCCAGGTGGGGGAGTTCTCCTTCGTGCTGGAGCGCAGCGGACGGAAGCTGGGGCTGTTCCCAGCGGGAGTCCCCGCGGGCTCCCAGGCCTTCATCGCGGCCACGGTGATGTTGATGGTGCTCACGCCGGCGCTGTCCCGGCTGGGCATCTGGGCAGGCGGTCGGCTCACCCGCAGAGGGCGCAGCGCGCTGGCGCAGGAGAGCCCCACCACGGACGAGTCGGAGGCGCTGGCGGCCGAGTCCTTCGCGCGCTTCGAGAACCACGTCATCGTCGCGGGCTATGGAGACGGGGCGCGCAGGCTGTCGCGCGTGCTGCGCGGCTCGGGCGTTCCGTTCCTCGTCACCACCCTGAGCCCCCAGGGGGCGAACGAAGCGGAGGCCGAGGGCATGGTGGTGCTGCGCGGCGACTACGCGCGTCAGCGCACGCTGCGCGTCGCGGGCGTCCAACGCGCCAAACTCCTGATGGTGGTCGACGACGAGGTCGCCATGGCCCACCGCGTGGTGGCCGTGGCGCGGATGGAGAACCCCACGCTGCGACTGGTGGCGCGCGTCCGCACCGTCGCCGATGTGGAGCCGATGAGCACGGCCGGCGCGGATGTCGTCGTGTGCGAGGAACTGGAGAGCCTGGTGGCAGTGCTGTCCTCTGTCTTGGAGGACTACCGTCAGTCGGCGGAGGAGATTGAAGACCACGAGGAGGCCGTGCGGCGCTCGGGCTACGCGGCGCTGCGCCTGTCGGGCTCGCTGGAGAAGCCGCTGCTCGTGTGCGCGCTGGAGGATGACTGCCTCGGCTCGCGGCGCGTGACGGTCCGCTCCGGTGCGCCCGTCGTGGGCATGACGATGGAGGCGTTGGTTGAACGCGCGGACGGCCCGTTCCAGGTCCTGTCGCTGCGAAGGGACGGAGAGCTGCTGTCGCAACTGGGTCCCCACACGCGCTTCGAGGTGGGGGACGAGCTGGTCCTCAAGGGCTCCGTCTCGGTCTTCGAGCGCGGCGCCGAGCTGTTCCGCGCGCCGCCTCCAGAGGGACTCCAAGTGGACCTGCCGGCACCCGCGCCCGCCACGCCGCGTACGGCGGCGGAGCTCATCGACCCGCAGGCCACCATCGAGTTCCACCCGAAGGAAGGCACGGGCCCGTGTGGCCACCTGGACCAGCTTCGTCCCGTGCGGGCCCGGACGAAGGGCTGCGAGGAGTGCCTCAAGCTCCACGACACCTGGGTGCACCTGCGGCTGTGCATGACGTGCGGCCACGTGGGGTGCTGCGACGACTCGAAGAACAAGCACGCCACGGGACACTTCCACGGGACGGCACATCCGCTCATCCGCTCGCTGGAGCCCGGTGAGTACTGGGGCTGGTGCTACGTCGACCAGGTCCAGTTGGAGGACGAGTCCCCACCGTCACGCCCTTGAGGCGCCACGCTCAGAGGGGCCGGACATGCTCGGCGAGCTGGCCCGTGGCGATGAGCTCCTGGAGCTCGTCTCCCATCCGCTCGCTCTCGGAGACCACCTGGTTCCAGGCGCGGATGCGCGCGGTGTCCGTCATCCGCTCGAAGTCGACGCGGTCCGGAATCTTGCCACCGGGGAGCCTCGCGACCAGCTCGGGGGAAGGGGAGATGAGCAGTGCCCTCCGGAAGTTCTCCGGCTTCGCCCTTCGCCAGCGCAGGGCCTTGTCGAACCAGCCGGGCACCACGTACGGATAGAAGTGCGGGTACAGCACCAGGCCCTCACCGGGCCCGAAGTCCAGGTCCAGGTGGTAGTCGATGACGCCACCATCCCGGTACACGCCCGGATGCGCGCCGGGGATGCGCACGCCGCTGAGCACCAGCGGAATCGAGCCCGAGGCGATGAGCGCCGGCTTCAGGTTCTCCTCCGTCAAGGGCAGGTGGACGGAGGGCAGGTCCTTCTGGGCCCTGAACGGACTGGTGTCGCCCGCCGTGTCGAAGACGACGCGGCGCAGGTGGAGGCTCAGGCTCTTGCGACTCACCACGTTGCCCATGGCGCACAGCGCCAACCCGAGGAGCTGCACGCGGGGATGCTCCGCGCCCATGGGGCCACGACACAGCGCGGTGACGATGTGCAGCCGCGCCCAGGGGTGGTGGAGGATCTCCTTCATCCCGTCGTCGCCCAGGAGCGCGTCGAGGATGCGCTCACTCGTCTCGCTCACCAGGGCTGGCGAGGGCTTGGGTGGATAGCGCTGGTCGATGTACGCCGCCTCGAAGCGGCGCAGCGCGGACACAGGGTCGTTCTGCGCCAGACACGCCAGCCGCCAGCTCCCGATGGAGCTTCCAATCAGATGCAGGGGACGGGTGCGCCCCTTGAACAGCTCGCCGAAGAGGGCGCGATCCAAGCCCGCGAGCACCAACCACTTGGGACCACCGGAAGCTCCAGGAACGACGTCCACGTCATCCCCGCGCAGCCCTCGCGCGCGCAGGAGCCGCAGCGCGTCAGGTCCCGCCAGAAGCGTCAGATTCGAGGCCATGTCGGTGTGGAACCGTAACAGGTGCGTGCGAGTCGCGCGGGACTTCCGCATGTGCGCCCCGCCTCGCTTGCGACAAGCCATGCGCCACTGCTGTACTGCGCACGACCCCATGAAAAAGCCCACGCCTCCCGGTCATCGCTCCTGGGAAATGAGTCGTCGCGCCTTCCTCGGTGGCACGGCCGCTGTCACGGCCATGGCCTCCCTGGAGGCCTCTGGCAATCCAGAGGGACAGCCCGCGCCTTCCGCCCGTCCCTTCGAGTTGGAGGAGACCACCATCGCCGAGCTTCAGGCGGGCATGGGGGAAGGGAAGTACACCGCGCACGGCCTCACGGAGCGCTACCTGGCGCGCATCGCGGCAACGGACCGCACCGGCTCGCTGCCGTTGCTGTCCGTCATCGAGCTGAACCCGGACGCGCTCGCCATTGCCCAGGCGTTGGACAAGGAGCGCAAGGAGAAGGGCGCGCGCGGTCCGCTGCATGGCATCCCCGTGCTCATCAAGGACAACATCGCCACGGCGGACCGGATGCAGACCACCGCGGGCTCGCTCGCGCTCGTCGGCGCCGTGCCCTCGCGGGATGCGTTCGTGGTGGAGCGGCTGCGCGCGGCGGGTGCCGTCATCCTCGGCAAGACGAACCTCAGCGAGTGGGCCAACTTCCGCTCCACGCGCTCCGCCAGCGGCTGGAGTGGACGCGGCGGCCAGTGTCGCAATCCCTATGCGCTGGACCGGTCGCCCTCGGGCTCCAGCTCGGGCTCGGGCGCGGCGACGGCCGCGAACCTGTGTGTCGTGGCCGTGGGCACGGAGACTGACGGCTCCATCGTGTCGCCCTCCGCGGCGTGCTCGCTGGTGGGGCTCAAGCCGACGGTGGGGCTGGTCAGCCGCTCAGGCATCATCCCCATCTCCCACAGCCAGGACACCGCGGGCCCCATGACTCGCACCGTGGCGGATGCCGCCGCGCTGCTCACCGTGCTCGCGGGAATCGACGCCGCCGACGTGGCGACGGCCGCGAGCCAGGGCCGCACGGGGCTCGACTACACGAAGTTCCTGGACGCGGACGGGCTGAAGGGCGCGCGCATCGGCGTCGCACGCGAGCGCTTCTTCGGCTACCACGCCGCCACGGACGCGCTGGTGGAGCAGGCGCTGGAGGTCATGAA
Source organism: Myxococcus eversor (assembly GCF_010894455.1). Classification (GTDB taxonomy): domain Bacteria; phylum Myxococcota; class Myxococcia; order Myxococcales; family Myxococcaceae; genus Myxococcus; species Myxococcus eversor. The sequence goes on from NZ_JAAIXY010000011.1 coordinate 296,389, forward strand.
GTCCAAGGGCGCCATCCTCGTGGACCCGGCCTCCATTCCCAACGCGCCCAAGCTGGATGACCCCGAGTTCGAAGTCCTCCTGTACGAGTTCAAGGCCGGAACCGAGGCGTGGCTCGCGAGCCTGGGGGACAGGACGAAGCTGCGCACGCTCGCGGACCTCATCCGCTTCAACGAGGAGCACCAGGACGTGGAGATGCCGTACTTCGGCCAGGAGCTGCTGCGTCAGGCGCAGGCGCGCGGCTCGCTCTCCGACGCGAAGTACCTCAAGGCCCTGGCCTCCAGTCGCAAGCTGTCACGCGAGCAGGGCATCGACGCGGTGATGCGCAAGCACCAGTTGGACGCGCTCGTCGCGCCCACGCAGGCGCCTCCGGGGCTCATCGACCTGGTGAACGGAGACCACTGGCTGGGCAGCAGCTCCACGCCCGCGGCCGTCTCCGGCTATGCCACCCTCACGGTGCCCGCGGGCTACGTGCGTGGACTTCCCGTGGGGCTGTCGTTCATCGGTCGAGCATGGAGCGAGCCCACGTTGCTCAAGCTCGCTCATGCCTATGAGCAGGCCACGCGGCACCGACGTCCGCCTGGCTTCGTGCCCACCGCGGACCTGCGCCTCGTCGCCGGGCGCTGAAGGACACGCCAGATTCAGGGAGGCGAGGCCGCCCAGGGCAGCGTCGCCTGCATCACCGCCTCGTGCAGCGCGGCCGTGCGCAGGTGACTGAAGCGCTGGTAGTCCGGGTCGTTCACCATCTGGAGGAACGCGGCGCGGCTCGGGTAGCGCACCAGCATGACCGCGTCCCACGTCTGCCCCGGCTCGGCGACCAGCGCGGTGGAGCCGTCGCCCGCATAGAGGGGCTGCGCGCCCGCCTTGATCATGAAGGGCATGATGGCGCTCGCGTACTCCGCGAACGAAGCCCGGCCCCCTTCCTTGAACCGCACCAGGTTCATCATCACCAGCGGCCCCCCGGGGTCTTCCTGGATGAAGCGCTGAACGTCGGTGCCCTGCGGATCGACAGCCACGGTGCCTCCTGAAAAACGAATCGGTCGTCCGCCCCCATCGAGACGGCAGGTCATTGTCCCTCAGTCTCACCGTGCGGTGAACCCGGCACAGGACAGACCCGGCATCCCCCATTACTGGGGCACCCACCACCCACGGCGCACAGGACGAGAAAGACATGAACAAGCCGATAGACAAGCGCCCGAGCGCTCGCCGTGTCGGTCTCTCATTTTTGTCTCAGGTATCGGTGCGCTCGCGCTGCGCGTCCAGGTACGCGGCGAAGCCGGCCTTGGACTGGATGCGAAAGGCCGGCAGTCGGGCCAGGGCCTCTGGAGGGAAGACGTACTGCTCGCAGACGAGGCTTGCGCGCTGCGAGTCATCCTGGGCGCCGAGGAACGGCTGCACCTCGTGCTGGAGGTGGCCCTGGAAGTGGACCAGCAGCCCGGGCCGCGGCCGCACTTCACCCACGCGGTGATTGTCGTGGAGCAGACGCAGCGCGCCGCCCCGCGCGCCGCGAGGCATCTGGAGATACAGGACGCTCACATGGCGAGGCGTCGCGTCAGGGACGCCGCTGGGGCCCTGCAAGGTCGCATCGATGTGTCGGCCCACGCTCTTGCCGGCATCGAGCAACAGCAGGTTCAGATAGAACGCGTTGGGTCTCGGTTGTTTCGAGCCGAACAGTCGCTCCCGCCATGGCCAGAGGCCGCGCGCGCTGTCCGGTTCCAGCACCCGCGCGAGGTATGCGCGCAGGAACGGGAAGCGCGCCTCCAGGGTGCTCCTGCCTTCATGTGTGAAGATGAAGGCGAAGCCCCGACTCGCCTGGAACGTGCCCATGAGCGGGCTGCGAGCCACGAAACGTGAGCCCAGCAGGGCGTCTCGCAGTGACTCCAACTCCACGGACGGAAGGGCTTGACGGTGGGTGATGTATGCGCGCACGACAAAAGGCGGGGATTGCGAGGGAACTGACCAATAGTGCTTTTACAGCCTACCTTTTAGGTTTCAGAATTGCCGCGTCTCACTCCCCCCGCGCAAGGTCCCCCCCTGCATGAGCCAGCAACCTCGTCCCGTCAACACCGCTCCTGTCGCTCCCAGCCCGTCTCCTCCGCCCGCGGTCGTGATGACCCAGATGGTCTACGGCTTCTGGGTCTCCCGCAGCCTGCAGATCATGGCGGAGCTTGGTATCGCGGACACCATTGGTGAGGTGCCGAAGACAGTGGAGGAACTCGCGCAGGCCAGCGGCACCCATGCTCCGGCGCTCCGACGCATGCTCCGACTCCTGACCGGCCTGGGGGTGCTGGTCAAGGACGAGCAGAGCCAGCGCTTCGGGCTCACGGAGCTGGGCCACATGCTGCGCAAGGACAGCCCCGGCTCGGTGTACGGCTCACTGCGCGCGCACGGCCACCTGCTGTCGTGGCAGGCGTGGGGAGACCTGGCGTCGTCGCTGAAGACGGGCCAGCCCTCGGTGGAGAAGTTCATGGGGGACAGCTTCTTCGGCTACATGTCCAAGCATCCGGAGGACGCGGCCATCTTCAACGGCAGCATGGCCGCGTATCAGAGCCTCAATGCTCCGGCGGTGGTGGGCGCGTATGACTTCTCCACCGCGAAGTCCGTGGTGGACGTGGGCGGTGGAACGGGCACGTTGCTGGCGCACATCCTCCAGTCCCATCCGAACCTCCGGGGCGCGCTCTTCGAGCTGCCGCACGTCAAGGCGGAGGCCACCGCGCGCCTGTCGAACCTGGGCGTGGCGCCGCGCGCCGAGGTGCTGGAGGGCAACTTCTTCGAGAAGATTCCGTCGGGCCACGACATCTACATCCTGTCGCAGATCCTCCACGACTGGGACGACGAGCGCAGCCTGAAGATCCTCACCAACATGCGCGAGGCGATGCACCCCGGAGCGAAGCTGCTCATCGTGGAGACGGTGCTGCCGGGCGACAACGTGCAGCACTTCGGCAACCTCTACGACATGGCCATGCTGGTGCTGGTGGGCGGCCAGGAGCGCACTGGAGCGGAGTACACCGCGCTGGTGGAGAAGGCCGGGCTGCGCATCCACCGCGTGCTGCCGACGTACATGCCGCCCAGCGTGGTGGAGGTCGTCCCCGCCTGAGTCCAACGGCCCGCGGCCCGGCGTTGCATTTCGCGCCGGGCCGTTGCCCCGAGGGTGGCATCGTTCCACGGTCCGGGTGGGGGTGGACCCCGGACACGACGTCGAGGCGCGCACCGGAAGGCAATGCGGGCTTCGCTCGGTGGCCCGGCGAGCGGCCGGCCAGGAAATCGACGGGGGCGGTTTTCGGAGGGAATCAGGCTCGATTAGAGTCCGGGGCGACGATGACGCCCTTCTTCGACGCCATCCTCGCGTTTCCGACCGCGATCTTCACCACGGCAATGGGCGTGGTGCTCACATATTGGCTGTTCGTCATCATCGGAGCGGTGGGTATCGACCTGCTCGATGGCGGTCACGTCGACTTCGAATCTGGCGGAAAGGCACTGGGCGCGGCGTTCGAGGGCGGGGGCAAGGCCCTGGCCGGGACGCTGGAAGGTGGAGCGAAGGCGGCGGGCGAGGCCATCCAGGGCGGCGGCAAGGCCATGGGCGCGCATGACCACGACGCGCACATGGAGGGCGGCATCCTCTCCACGCTGGGCTTCGCGGGCATTCCGCTCACGGTCTCAGTGAGCCTCGTCTCGTTCTTCTCGTGGTTCCTGTCGCTCCTGGCCACGCCTCCCGCGCACGCGCTGCTGGGTGGCGTGCTGCCTTCGTGGCTGCTCAACAGCACGGTGGGGATTCTCTGCTTCATCGCGGGGCTGGTGATTTCGGGCGTCGCCGTGCGGCCCCTGCGCCCCGTCTTCGTGGCGCGCAAGGCGCCGGGGCGCGACTCGCTGATGGGCCGGGTGTGCACCATCTCCAGCGGCGGCGTCACGGACCGCAACGGCCACGCGACGTTCGAGGACGGCGAGGCGGGCTTCATCCTGAACGTGGTCTGCTCGAAGAAGAACGGGCTCAAGCGGGGAGATCCCGCGCTGGTGCTGTCGTACGACGCCCAGCGGGATGTCTACGAGGTGGAGCCCGTGGACTGGCTGTTGCCGGAAGAGATGGACCAGCTTCGCGACCCCACGCGGGCCGCGGCGCTGGCCCGCTCGCGAGCGCGCACATGACTTGAGTCGAGGCGCGGTCCGCTCAGGGGGGCGGACCGTGTGTGGATTCGACGCCAGAGGGCTTTCGCGGGGGATCTCTGGCGCCTGATACAAGGCCCGCTGTCAATACTTCACAGGAAAAAGGCCATGGATCCCATCACCTTGGTAGCCGCCGTCGGCGGAGGCGTCATCCTCCTCACGGGCATCGTCCTGACCATCGTCCGCCTGTACCGGCAGGTGGATCAGGGCAAGGTGCTCATCGTCAACACGTTGAAGACCGAGCCCCTGGTGACGTTCACCGGCGCGGTGGTCTTCCCCATCATCAACCGGGCCGAGGTGATGGACATCGCGCTGAAGACGGTTGAAATCGACCGTCGCGGCAAGGAAGGCCTCATCTGCCAGGACAACATCCGCGCGGACATCAAGGTCACCTTCTTCGTGCGCGTGAACAAGACGCGTGAGGACGTGCTCAAGGTCGCCCAGTCCATCGGCTGCGTGCGCGCCAGCGACCAGGAGACGCTCGAGAAGCTCTTCGAGGCCAAGTTCTCCGAGGCCCTCAAGACGGTGGGCAAGAACTTCAACTTCGTGGACCTCTACACGAAGCGCGCGGAGATCAAGGACAACGTGGTGGAGGTGATTGGCCGGGACCTCAACGGCTACATGCTGGAGGACTGCGCCATCGACTATCTGGAGCAGACCCCGGTCGAGATGCTCGACAAGGACAACATCCTCGACGCCGAGGGCATCCGGAAGATCACCAAGCTCACCACCGAGCAGAACATCGTCACCAACGAGCTGCGCCAGACGGAGCGCCAGGCGGTGACGAAGCGCAATGTGGAAGCCGACCAGAGCATCTTCGAGCTGGAGCGTCAGCGTGAAGAGGCCTCCGCGAAGCAGCGGCGCGCCATTGAAACGGTGCAGGCCGAGGAGTCCGCGGAGACGGAGCGCGTGAAGCAGGAGCAGTACTCCAAGGCGCAGCTCGCCCGCATCAAGGCGGAGCAGGAGATCCTCGTCCAGGAGCAGAACAAGTCGCGCGACGTGGAAGTGGCCCAGAAGCACCGCGAGCGCGAAGTGGGAGTCGAGGCGGAGAACGTGGAGCGCGCCCGCTCGCTGGCGGCCATCAGCCGGGAGCGTGAGACGGAGCTGGAGCGCATCGACAAGGAGAAGGCGCTCGAGGAGCAGAAGAAGAACATCGCCGACGTGGTGCGCGCCCGCATCGCCGTGGAGAAGACGGTGGCGCAGGAGGAGGAGCGCATCAAGGACCTGCGCGTGGAGTCCGACGCCCTTCGCAAGAAGCAGGCGATCATCATCAACGCCGAGGCCCAGGCGCAGGAGAAGACCGTCAAGGACGTGAACGGCGCCAAGGCCAACAGCGAGATGGCGGTGTTCATGGCGAAGGAGAAGCTCACCCTCGCCGAGGCGGACCTCGAGGCCGCCGACAAGACGGCCAAGGCGAAGATGCGGCTGGCCGACGGCATCCAGGCCGAGTCCGCCGCCGAGGGCCTGGCGGGCATCCGCGTGAAGGAAGCGGACGCCGCGGCCACGGAGAAGCTGGGCATGGCGCAGGTGCGCGTGAAGGAGGCGGAGGCCGGCGCGATTGAAAAGCAGGGCCACGCGCAGGCGCAGGTCGTCCGCGAGCGGCTGCTGGCGGAGGCCGCGGGTGAGCAGGAGAAGGGCATCTCCCGGGCTCGCGTGCAGGAGGCCGAGGCGGTGGCCATCCACAAGCGCGGCGAGGCGGAGGCCTTCGCCAAGAAGGAGATGCAGCTCGCCGAGGCGTCGGCCATCCAGGAGAAGCTGTTCGCCGAGGCCCGGGGCCTCGCGGAGAAGGCGGCGTCCATGAAGCTGATGGACGGCGTGGGCCGCGAGCACGAGGAGTTCCGCCTCAAGCTCAACAAGGAGCGCGACATCGAGCTGGAGACCATCCGCGTGCGCAAGGACATCGCCCACGCGCAGGCCGAGGTGCTGGCCAAGGCGTTCGCCAACGCGAAGTTCAACATCGTCGGTGGCGACGGCCAGTTCTTCGAGCGCTTCGTCAAGGCGGTGTCGTTCGGCACCGCGGTGGACGGCGCGTTGGACCATGGCGAGGCCCTGAAGACGGCGCTGGGGGGCTACCTCAACGGCGAGAAGGACCTGCCGGCGGACCTCAAGGAGATCCTCTCCAAGCCGGGTCTGAGCAACGACGCGCAGAACCTGGCGGTGGCGGCGCTGCTGCACCGCATGACGCCCGGCCCGGCGGACGTGGGGGCGAACCTGAAGGCGCTCGTGGGCGCCGAGGGCAAGTCGTCCACCACCGACAAGCAGGGCTGATTCGGGCGGCAGCAGCACAGGGTCCGCCTTCGCGCGAGCGCGAGGGCGGGCATGGCGTCACGACGACCTCGCCCCCAGGCCTTCCGGGGCGCGCGTCCCTCCCATCGGGCGGGACGGGGGCGGGGTCCCCGCTAAATTTCCGGTGAGCACTCATGGCAACTGACGGTGGCAAGGGCGCGGCGCCCACGGGCGAGACGGCGCTAGAGGGGGGGAGCTACGAGGTCATCCGGACGCGCCTCCTGGCACAGGCGGACGTGCTGGGCGCGAAGGCGAACGACCTCAATGCGCGGCGCAAGGCGTTCTTCGGCGGCTCGGAGCTGGCGGTCACCGGCAACGAGCGGGTGCGCACCGAGAACAACTGCGTGGCGCGCGACATCGTCAGCGTCGGCAAGTACCTGCTCTTCGGCTACAACGTCTTCATCGGATTGAAGAAGGAGACGTCCGTCGCGGATGTCTTCTCGCTGCACCGCTTCGAGAAGACGGCCGACGGGTTTGATTTGTCCGCGGTGCCGCACACGGAGGCGGGCGGCTTCCTGGCGGACCCGCGCTTCATCAAGGACTTCAGCGAGCTGTACCGGTACTACAAGGACGCGAAGCTCCTGCAGCTGCGGCGCAAGGACGCTCGCCTGTTGGCCATCTTCCAGACGGGCCAGACGGCTCGTGACTTGAAGGTGTTCCGCTTCAACCTGGACACGGAAGGGCGCGCCACCTACCTGGACAACCAGGGAGAGAAGGACCACGTCTTCCCCCCGTCCCACGACTTCGAGTGGACGGTGGCCACGCGCGAGAACTACGTGCTGGGCCAGCACCCGCACGTCAACGTGTTGGACCAGGTGTTCGTGGAGACGGTGAAGGGCGACCTCACCGTCAAGGTGGAGAACAACACCTCGTCCGGCCTTGGTATCTACAGCGAGCCGGTGGAGGACGCGAACCAGTCGCTGGACGACGCGCGGTTCGCCTGGGCCAAGGTGGGCACGCTCATCCTCATTCGCGTGCTGCCCTTCCGCGAGAAGGCCCAGCGCTACCTGGTGTTCAACTCGCGCACGCAGCACGTGCTGCGCATCGACGCCATCGGCCAGGCCTGCATCCGGCTGCCCGAGGACCAGGGCATCATCTTCCCCGGCGGGTACTACCTCCAGACGGGCGACTACAAGGTCTTCGACGGTGAGGCCACCGGCTCGGGGATGGAGTTCAAGCACGTCATCCGCTCGCCGAACGGAGAAGACGTGCTCTACATCTTCCACCAGCGCGAGGAGGGCCGGTACCTGCTCTTCCCGTACAACCTGGTGCGCAAGGAGGTGCAGAACCCGCTGGTGTGCAACGGCTACAGCCTCTTCGCGGACGGCGGGCTGGTGGTGTTCCGCGAGACGTCGCAGGAGCCCACGCGCGTGCACCCCATGCAGGTGTGGCAGACGCCCTTCGTGTCGGACGAGCACGCGGCGTCGGTGCCCGCGGCGCCCGGCTACCTGGGCAAGGTGGGCAACGCGGAGTTGGTGCGCGGCATCTCCGACGCGCTGACGATTCAGCGCGTCGCGAAGACGGACAAGCCCAACCGCCGCACGTACGAGGACCTGGTCGCCGCGGCCACGCGCGCGCTGGATGCGTACTACTGGCTGGGCCACGCGGAGACGGGTCTGCAGGAGCCCGTGGAGCTCCTGCGCCGGACGTCCGAGCTCATCATCGATGAGTTCGAGAAGGTGCTCGCCCTCCAGAAGCGCGCGTTCGAGTCGCTGGCGGAGGCGGAGAAGGCGCAGACGAAGCTGCTGGGGCGCGTGCAGCCGGAGCTGCTCACCTCGGCCGAGGAGTTCATGCACGTGCTGGCGGAGCTGCGCCAGCAGCGCGGCCACCTCATCACGCTGAAGGACATCCGCTACATGGACCTGGGGCGCGTGGACGCCCTGGAGAAGGCGGTGGTGGAGGCGTCCGACAACACCAGCTCCGGCTGCGTGGACTTCCTCCAGAAGGGCGAGGCGCTGCAGCCCCTGGCCGCGCGCCTGGACGAGCTGCTCGCGAAGCTGGAGCCGGTGAAGACCACGGTGGAGCTGGCGCCGCTGGGCGAGGACATCGAGAAGACGGCCCAGGGCCTCACGGTGCTGGGTGAAGTCGTGGGTGGGCTCCAGGTGGGAGACCCGCTGGCGCGCGCCCGCATCCTGGAGGGCATCTCCGAGCTGTTCGGTCGGCTCAACCGCGTGCGCGCGAGCCTCGCCGCCAAGCGCAAGGAGCTGTCCAGCCGGGAGAAGCGCGCGGAGTTCGGCGCCCAGTTCAAGCTGTTGGGGCAGGCGATTGAAAACGCGCTGGCCCAGGCGGACCTGCCGGAGAAGTGCGACGAGGGGCTATCGCGCCTCACGGTGCAGTTGGAGGAGCTGGAAGGGCGCTTCGGGGAGTTCGACGAGTTCCTCGGGCAGATCACCCAGAAGCGCGAGGAATTGCTGGAGGCGTTCGGCGCCCGCAAGCAGACGCTGGTGGACGAGCGGCAGCGTCGGGCGCAGAGCCTCTTCGGCGCGGCGGAGCGCATCCTCCAGGGCGTGCAGCGCCGCTCCAAGACGTTCAAGTCGGATGACGAGCTGAACGGGTACTTCGCCACCGACGCGATGATCCTCAAGCTGCGCCAGCTCTCCGAGCAGCTCCTGGGACTCCAGGACAGCGTGCGCTCGGACGAGGTGCTGTCGCGGCTCAAGTCCGCCAAGCAGGACGCGCTGCGGGCGCTGCGCGACAAGCAGGACCTGTTCGCGGATGGCGATTCGCTCATCAAGCTGGGCACCTACCGCTTCAACGTCAACACGCAGCCACTGGACCTGACGCTGGTGCCGCGCGACGGCGCGCTCTACCTCCAGCTCACCGGCTCCGACTACGCGCAGAAGCTGGAGGACCCGGAGCTGCTCAAGCACCAGGGCCTCTGGGAGCAGCACCTCGTCTCCGAGACGCGGGACGTGTACCGCGTGGAGTACCTGGCCTCCTGCATCCTCTCCGACGCGGAGGACGGCAAGGGCGGGCTGACGCTGTCCTCGCTGCACGAGGCGGTGATTGCAGGCACGCTGCTGGAGAAGGTGCGCGCCTACGCGGCGGACCGCTTCGACGAGGGCTACGAGCGCGGCGTGCATGACGTGGACGCGGCGGCGGTGCTGGAGAAGCTCCTGACGCTGCACCAGGGCGCGGGCCTCCTGCGCTTCGCGCCGGTGCCTCGGGCGTGGGCCTCGTTGTACTGGGCCTTCGATACCGACGAGGCCGCGCGGACGCTGTTGCACCGTCGGGCGCGAAGCCTGGCGCGGCTGCGGCAGACGTTCTCCTCCGTCGGAAGCCTGTCCGAGCTGGGGCTCGCGCTGGGCGAGGCCGTGGAGGCGTTCCTCAAGGCGCAGGGGCTGGCGCACTCGCCGGCGGAGGCGCGCCAGGCCGGGCGCTACCTGGTGGAGGAGCTGGCCGTGGACCGGCCCCGCTTCACCACGAGCGGCGAGGCGGTGGTGCTGCGCGACGCGTTCCTGGCGCAGTTGGAGCGGCAGGGCACGCGGACCGCCTTCGAGGAGGACCTGCGCGGGCTGGAGAAGGACCTGTCCGCGCGGCTGCTCATCGCCAAGGCGTGGGTGGAGGCGTATCTGGCCCAGCGCGAAGGCGGCCCCGGTGACGCGGGCTACTTCGCACTGGAGACGGCGGTGCTGCTGCTCACCGAGCGCAAGCTTGACCGTGAGCCCGCGGGCGCGCTGACAGCGGCCGAGGTGTCAGGCCTGTTGGGCAGTCACTCGCGCGTGCACGACCGGAAGCTGTCCTTGCGCCTGGATGAGTTCCTGGCGCGCCTGGGCGAGTTCCGTCAGCTCCGCGTGCCGCAATACCAGACATACCGGGGGCTGCTCCGGGACTTGCTGGAGCGCGAGCGCCGCAAGCTGCGCCTGGAGGAGCTGACGCCGAAGGTGCTGTCGTCGTTCGTGCGCAACCGCCTCATCGACGAGGTGTACCTGCCGCTCATCGGCGCCAACCTGGCCAAGCAGTTGGGCGCGGCGGGCGAGGGCAAGCGCACGGACCGGATGGGCATGCTGCTGCTCATGTCGCCTCCGGGCTACGGCAAGACGACGTTGATGGAGTACGTGGCGAGCCGGCTCGGCCTCACCTTCGTCAAGGTGAACGGCCCCGCGCTGGGCCACTCGGTGAAGTCGCTGGACCCGGCGGAGGCGCCCAACGCCACGTCGCGGCAGGAGGTGGAGCGCATCAACCTGTCCTTCGAGATGGGCAACAACGTGATGCTCTACCTCGACGACATCCAGCACACGGACCCGGAGCTGCTCCAGAAGTTCATCTCGCTCTGCGACGGCCAGCGCCGCGTGGAGGGCGTGTGGAACGGCCGGACGCGCACCTATGACCTGCGCGGCAAGAAGTTCTGCGTGGTCATGGCCGGCAATCCCTACACGGAGACGGGTGAGCGCTTCCGCATTCCGGACATGCTCGCCAACCGCGCGGACACCTACAACCTGGGTGAGATTCTCGATGGGAAGGAGCACCTGTTCGCGCTGAGCTATCTGGAGAACGCGCTGACCTCCAACCCGGTGACGGCGCCGCTGGCCACGCGTGACGCGGCGGACACGCACCGCCTCCTCCGCATGGCGCAGGGCGAGGAGGTGCCCGCGGGCGAGCTGAAGCACGGCTACGCGGCGGCGGAGCTGCAGGAGATCATCGCCATCTTCCAGCGGATGTTCCGGGTGCAGTCGGTGCTGCTGAAGGTGAACATGCAGTACATCGCCTCGGCGGCGCAGGATGAGCGCTTCCGCGCGGAGCCCGCCTTCAAGCTCCAGGGCTCCTACCGCAACATGAACAAGCTGTCGGAGAAGCTCGTCGCGGCCATGACGGACGCGGAGCTGGAGCGGCTGATCGACGACCACTACCAGGGCGAGTCCCAGACGCTCACCACCGCGGCCGAGCAGAACCTGCTCAAGCTGGCGGAGATGCGCGGACGCCTGACGCCGGAGAAGGCGAAGCGGTGGGAGGACATCAAGCAGGGCTTCGCGCGCGTCAAGCGCATGGGGGGCAAGGAGGACGACCCCGTGGCCCGCGTCACCGGCCAGCTCAGCGGAATCGAGGAGCAGCTCGGCGCCGTGCGAGACGCGGTGCGGGACGCGGCCACCCTGGTGCAGCAGGGCTCGGCGGATCGGAACGAGGACCCGACGGCCGAGGCGCTGCCGTACCTGGAGGCCCTGCGCGACGCGGTGCTGGAAGTGGCGAAGGTGGGGCGCGAGGTGAAGGACACGCCTGCGCCTCTTCCGGTGGCCCCGCCCGCGCCGGCGCAGGACCTGGCGCCGTACCTCAAGCACCTGGCCCAGCTCCTCAAGGCGCTCACCGAACGCGTGGCGACGGCCTCCCAGGCGCCCGTGGTCCAGCAGGCGCCGGCCCAGGACTTCGGGCCGTACATGGAGCAGCTCTCCCGGGCGCTCGCCGCGCTGGCGGACCGGCCGGTGAACGTGTCCGCGCAGATGCCCGCGGAGGCGCTCCAGCGCGCCGCCGTAGCCGGGCCGTCTCCGGCGGAGCTGAGTCGGCAGATTGAATTGGTGGAGGGCGTGCTGTTGCCCCTGGAGCGGGCCTCCCGTCGCGCGGTGCAGGGCGAGGGTGAGAACGTGAAGTCGCTCCAGGTCTGGCAGAACGTCACCGAGGCGCTGGAGCTGCTGCGCTCCATGCTGCGTCGGTAGTCGCCGGGCCTTCTCGAGGCCGGGGCTCGACGGTGTGTCGAGCCTCGGCCCTCCAGAAGAAGGTCCAGGTCAGCGGAACTGGGCGGAGCCCTCGAAGGTATCGTCGTCCATGACGCGGGGCAGGGTGTCCTCCACCTGCTCACCGGTGGTCGACGTCACGCGCACGGTGAAGGAGCCTTCGCCCATGCCGCTGTCGTTGACGAAGTAGTTGTAGTCCTGGCGCGGGACGTCCTTCCACGCGCCGTCGCCGCGACGCCACTCCAGCTTGGAGATGGGCACGCGGTGGTTGCGCACCTGGATGGCGGTCCACCACGGGTTGCTGCCGTTCTTGAAGTGGTACTCCAGGCCACCGGCCACGTCGCAGGAGACCACCTTCCAGGTGATGTCCACGCGGCCCAGGCGCATCTCGGCGATCTTCGCGAAGGCCTCGCGGCTCAGGTCCAGGTGGCCGGCCTCGCACTCCGGACACCTGTCGACGATTCGAACCCGCACGTTGCCGCTGGGGCCCTGGATGTCCACGCACTGGCCACACGCCGCGCTGTTGGCGTACTGCGGGGTGTTCATCGCGGCCACCATCAAGTCGTTGGGGCTGGCGTCGTAGCTGCAATTCCCCGCGCCCGTGGCGTCGTAGTACGTCGCGATGCCCTTCTGCTCCTCGCCCAGGGGCACACCTCCGCCGCTGGGGTCATCACTGCATCCGCCACACGCGAGGAAGAGCGTGGCCATGGGAACGAGCAGACGTCGGGAGGGCAGGTGGGATGGGCGCATACGTCCCGAAGGATACCGCAACGCGTCCGCGCGGTGCCTGGCCCTCGTTCACGGAAATGTCGATGCAATGACTTGCAGGACTGTTAGCGTGCCGCCGCTTTCAAACGAACAAGGGGGTCGTCACGTCATGAAATCCTTCAGGCGCGCTGTCTGTCTTTGTGCAGCGGTGGTCCTCCCGGCGTGTGGTGGCGAGGAGTCCCCGGGCGGAGTGGAGGAGGTGCCTGGCACCCAGGAGTCGGCGTTGGTCCTGGCGGTGTCCCGAGGCTGCACCTTCGAGCTCACCTCGGCGGTCCGGGCGGGCACGATTCCGCCCATTCACGATATCACCTTGTCCCGGCTCGCGACGGAGTCGTGCCGCTGGCCCGCGGCGAGTGCGTGGGTAGGCAGCTCCGTCAATGTCACTCCCAGCCTGGCGCTGGCGGCCAATGACCTGGGCGTGGCCGTGGGGTACACGATGAAGAACAACTACAGCGGCAGCTCGCCCGTGACGGTGGGCCTCAGGAACGTGGACCCGGAGCTGATGACGGTGGTGCGGACCTCCGGCCTCGCGGTGTACCTGGGCACGGGAAGCGTCTTCCTGTCCTATCTGAGCATCCAGGTGGATGGCACGACGCTGACGGTGGGTGGGTCGAAGTCGGGCCGCATCGGCGGGGAGACGGGCACTGGCGGCAACTACGTGGCCACCTTCCCGGACTTCTTCACCAGCACCACGGCGCCCACCGTCGTCGCGTACTGAGCGCGTCCCTCGGACCGGTCCGAAAAAACGATGGGGTGGAAGGCGCCCCCCGGGCCTTCCACCCCATTCCCCCTGCAACCTGCTTGGGCCTGCCTACTCGCCGCGGGCGGAAGCGCCGGACAGCGCGCGGGCCTGCGACACCAGCTTGACGAACTCGTTGCGGTCCGCGTCACCAGCGGCGGCGCCCTCGGCGAGCTTCTGCGTGGTGGCCAGGCTCCAGCCCTCGGCGGCCGGGTTGCCCCGGAGGATGTCCGCGGTGGAGGCGACGGCCAGGGCGAAGCGGAAGTCAGGCGAGGAGGCCTCCACCGAGGCGCGCAGCAACGAGCGCTCGAAGGGGAAGGACTGCTCGGCGGCCTCGGTGCCGTTGGGCGCCTTGGCGCGCACTCGCACGGTGGCGAGCGACTCCTTCGAGTCCTTCACCAGCTCCACCTCGTACAGCGCGGTGACGTTGTGGCCCGCGCCAATCTCACCCGCGTCCACCTTGTCGTTGCGGAAGTCGTTGTCCGCCACGTCCCGGTTCTCGTAGCCCATCAGGCGGTAGCGGCGCACGGCGGCGGGGTTGAACTCCACCTGGAGCTTCACGTCCTTGGCGATGACCTCCAGCGTGCCGGTGAGCTGCGTCTCGAAGACCTTCTTCGCCTCCTTGAAGCTGTCCACGTAGAAGCAGTTGCCGTTCCCCTTGTCCGCGAGCTTCTCCATCATGTCGTCGCGGTAGTTGCCCATGCCGAAGCCCACGGCGGTGAGGGTGACGCCCTCGGCCACGTACTTGTGGATGCTCTCCAGCATCGCCTGCGGGCTCAGCGTGGGGCCGATGTTGGCGTCGCCGTCGGTGAGGACGATGACTCGGGAGACGACCTTGCCAGAGGCCTTCTTCACCGCGTGCTTGTAGGCCAGCTCCATGCCGGTGCCCATCGCGGTGCCGCCACCGGACTGGAGCGTGTCCAGCGCGGCGTGGATGGTCTTCACGTCCGTGGCCGGCGTCGGCGCCAGCACCTCACGCGTGGAGCCCGCGTAGGTGACGATGGCCACCGTGTCGTTCTCGTTGAGGTTCTTCACGGCGATCTTGATGGCCTCCTTGGCGAGCGGCAGCTTGTCCTGCGACGCCATGGAGCCGCTGGTGTCCACCAGGAACACCAGGTGCGCCTGCTTGCGCTGCGAGCGCGAGACGACCTTGCCCTGCACGCCCACGCGCACGAAGTGGCGCTTCGAGTCGAAGGGCGACGGCGCGGCCTCCAGGTGCACCGTGAAGGCGCCCGTCTCCGGCGGGGTGTAGCGGTACTTGAAGTAGTTGACGAACTCCTCGACGCGCACGGCGGAGGAGGGCGGCAGGTTGCCGTTCTGGAGGTAGCGGCGGGCCACCGTGTACGACGCGGTGTCGACGTCCGCGGCGAACGTGGACAGCGGGTCCTTGCTCGTCTCGGTGAAGCTGTTGGGCTTCCAGGCCTCGAAGGTGTTGCCCTGCCGCGGGCCACCGGTGTCCACCCCGTCCAGGTCCTTCTCCGTGAGGCGGGCGCTGGCCTCGAGCTTCTTCGTGGGGGCCATCCGGGAGGGCTTCGCCGGCGGAGGACCCTGGACACTTCCGATGACGCCACCGGCCACCGCGCCTCCTCCCAGCGTGGCGGTGGCGGGCGCGGCCATCATGGGCTCGGGGGCGGGTGCCTCACGCATCATCTCCGCCTCGATGCCTCGGGGCGCCTTCATGGCCCGGTCCTCTTTGGGCTGCGCGGCCACGGTCTTCCTCTGGTCCGTGCTCCCCTCGTCGGCGGCGAAGTCCTGGGGCGAGGCGCTCGGAGGCGGGGCCGCCTCGGCGTTGGCCTGGGCGGTGGGGCGCGCTTCGGCGGCCCTCAGGCCCTGCTTCTCGTTCTGGGATGAGGAGGAGCATGCCGGCAGGACACAGGCGACGAGCAGGGCACTTCCCCACTGGGTCAAACGGCGCTTCAGGAAGGTCTGGGACATGTGTTCTCCGGGGGACGGAATCAACAGGCGCCGCATCGAAACGCACGACCTGACAAATGGGTCTATTCCCGCGATTTTTCCCGGTAGGTTCCAGGCCCATGCAGACCTCGAGACCCTTCCGAATCCTGGGCATCCAGCAGATCGCCATCGGCGGCGCCGACAAGGCCCCGCTCCGCAAGCTCTGGGTGGACCTGCTGGGCCTGACGCCGCACGGCACCTACCGCAGCGAGCGGGAGAACGTGGACGAGGACATCGTCACCGCCGGCGCGGGGCCCTTCAAGGTGGAGGTGGACCTGATGCAGCCCGTCAATCTGGAGGGCAAGCCCCGGGTCCACGAGACGCCGCTCAACCACGTGGGCCTGTGGGTCGACGACCTGCCCGTCGCGGTGAAGTGGCTGGAAGCGCAGGGCCTGCGCTTCGCCCCCGGAGGCATCCGCAAGGGCGCCGCGGGCTTCGACATCTGCTTCGTGCACCCCAAGGGCAACGAGCAGTTCCCCTACGGCGGCGAGGGCGTGCTCATCGAACTGGTCCAGGCTCCGCCGGAGGTCATCTCCGCGTTCGAGCGCCTCTCAACCGACGCTCACTGAGGCACGGCGGGACGCAGCCTCCTGCCCAGGCTCCGGAGCGCCGTGCGCACGAGGTGCTCCAGCCGGTCCCACGCCAGGCACAACATCCACGTGGCGACGATGAGCGCCGCGGTGAGCAGCCAGTACTGGCCCCAGCCACTGCGGTCTCCCCAGAAGCGCTGGAACGAGAAGACGCCTCCAATCCGGTAGAACAGCAGCATCTCGTGGAAGAAGTAGGCGGAGAGCGACGACGTCCCGAAGACCTCGATGAACCGCCGCAGCCGCGAGGGCGCATGGTCCCCGGGCACCCGGGCCTCCAGCGCCATCAGCCCGAGCAGCACGGCGCAGACCCACGCGAAGCGGGCCGCCGAGTTCGACGGGTTGGAGACGAAGAAGCGGTGGTGCGGGTAGAGCTGGAAGAGGAAGTCTCCCGACGCCGCAGCGATGGCGCCCACCGCGACGAGCATGAGCAGCGCCACGGCCAGGGGACGCCGGCCCCATGCGCCCGCGAGGCTCCCGGCGAACGCGCCCAGCCACGCGAAGCCCATCCATGGCAGCAGGGGGAAGGGCGCGAAGGAGGACTTGTTGGTGAGCGTGGCCAAGGGCTCGGGCACGTGCTCACCGAAGGGCGCCACGGCGAAGACGATGAAGGCCAGCGCCAGGCTCAGCCCCGCCAGTCCCCGAGGCCGCGAGGCCAGCGCGGAGACCCCTGGCAGCATGAGCATCAGGCACAGGCCCACGCACTGGAGGATGTCCATGCGGAAGAGCCACTTCGGCTCGCTCAGCAACGGGAACCACGCCCAGTTGACCAGGGATGCGACGAGGAGGACCTCGCAGGTGCGGCGGAAGTTCTTGGGCACGCGCTCGCGCAGGCGACCGCTGGCGGCGCTGCGCACCATGACGAGCGCGAGCGCGAAGCCGGCGGAGAAGATGAACGCGGGGGCGACCAGCCCGTCCACCTTGAGCAGGCGGCCCACCCAGACGCTCTTGCGCAGCTCCGGGGTGAGCAGCGCCAGCGAGTGCGTCTGGACCATGAACAGCACGGCGATGCCGCGCAGCCAGTCGATGGCGCGCACGCGCTCTTGGGACACGGGGAGGGACGGGGAGGGGGTCAAGGCGGGCGCACCCTACGGCAAGTCCGGGCCCGCGTGTATGGGGAGGAGGGATGAGCGGGCTGGCGGGCCCGGGGACATGAAAGGATGCGCCCCGTTCATGCCAGGATTACAGCCTGGAGACGGCGTCATGCGTGAGGTGGCCCTTGGGTGATGAGGTCAGTCGGAGAGCGGCGCTGAAGGTGCTCGCGGTGGCGGGGGCCACGTCGGCCGCGAGCTGCTCGCGGAGCAACGGAAAGTCAGAGGAGCAGGGGATGAGTCAGCAGCAGGGAAGTGAGCAACCCGCCGTCATGGCCCTGAGCCCGCTCAGGGGGATGCCCTGGCCCACGCCAGACCCCTTCCTGTTCTGCGTGCACCACGTGGACGCCTACCCGACGGGCAACGAGCGGATGGGACCCACCGTGTCGCTCGCGGGCCGCCAGCTCGGCCAGGACTTCGACGGCCGGGACGGCTGGAACATGTACCACGGCACCGTCGTCCCCGGCTTCCCGCAGCACCCGCACCGGGGCTTCGAGACGGTGACTGTCGTCCGCAGCGGGCTGTTGGACCACTCGGACTCGCTGGGCGCGGCGGCGCGCTTCGGGGGCGGGGACGTGCAGTGGCTCACGGCGGGTAGCGGCGTGCTGCACTCGGAGATGTTCCCGCTCTTGAAGAAGGACCAGCCCAACCCGGTGGAGCTGTTTCAAATCTGGCTCAACCTGCCGAGCGTCGACAAGCTGGTGACGCCGCACTTCTCCATGCTGTGGAACAATGTCATTCCCCGGCACGTCGCGCGGGATGAGGCGGGGCGCACCACCGAAGTCACCCTCGTCGCCGGAACGCTGGGCGACGTGAAGGCCCCGCCACCGCCGCCCAGGTCGTGGGCCGCGCGGGCCGACACGGACGTGGCCATCTGGACGCTGAAGCTGGCCCCGGGCGCGCGCTGGACGCTGCCCGCCGCCGCGCGCGGGAGCAACCGCTTCCTGTACTTCTTCAAGGGCTCCGCGCTGAAGGTGGGGGGCCGCGCCATCCCCGCCTCGCATGTCGTGCAGCTCCGTCCGGAGGTGGACGCGGTGCTGGAGAACGGCCCCGACGAGACGGAGTTGCTGATGCTCCAGGGCCGGCCCATCGCCGAGCCGGTGGTGCAGCACGGCCCCTTCGTCATGAACTCCCGCCAGGAGATTCAACAGGCGTTCAGCGACTACCAGCGCACGGGCTTCGGCGGGTGGCCGTGGAAGAGCGACGACCCGGTGCACCCTCGCGAGGAAGGCCGCTTCGCGCGCCACGCGGATGGGAAACTGGAGCGACCGGCCTGACGAGTCCCTCGCGCCCTGGCCGTTGCCCCAGCGAGCCAGGGCCCGATGCCCGCCTCCCTGGCTCCTTCGGGAGCAGGGGGGCCCCCGGACGGAGTGTCGTCGAGCGTGACAGGCGCGGGGCCACATGTGCATAGAAGAGGGGTGTCCGACTCCCCTGGCTCCTCTCCACCTGGCTCGCCGCCCGCGTCCGCCAACAGAGGCTCCCGGCTCGCGTCCATCGCCGTGGCGAGCGCGCTGTTCATGGAGTTCGTCGACTCCACCGCGCTGTCCACCGCGCTGCCGACGCTGTCCGTGGCCTTCGGCACGGACCCCATCCACCTCAAGCTCGCGCTGACGTCCTACATCCTGGCGCTGGCGGTGCTCGCGCCCGCGAGTGGCTGGATTGCCGACCGCTTCGGTCCCCGCCGCGTCTTCATGCTCGCGATGGGGGTGTTCCTCATCGCCTCGGTGCTGTGCGGCTTCTCCCGGACGCTGCCCCAGCTCGTCATCTTCCGCACACTCCAGGGCCTGGGGGGCGCGCTGATGACGCCGGTGGGGCGGCTCATCGTGGTGGGCTCGGCGCCCAGGGATCAGCTGGTGTCGGCGCTGAGCTGGTTCACGATGCCGGCGCTGGTGGGGCCGCTCATCGGTCCACCGCTGGCGGGCCTCATCCTCGGCGTGGCGGACTGGCCGTGGATCTTCTTCATCAACGTGCCGGTGGGCCTGTTGGGCATGCTCGCGGTGTCGCGCTTCGTGCCGGAGCTGCCCCAGCCGCACCCGGGCCCGTTCGACTGGCGGGGGTATGCCATCGCCGCGGTGGCCATCACCCTGACGATTGGCGCGGCGGAGACGCTGGGCGTGGGGCTGGTGCCCGTCCACATCCAGATGGGCATGGCGCTGGTGGCCGTGGGGGCGATTGCGCTCTACGTGTCGCACGCGCTGCGGATGAAGAAGCCGGTGTTGGACGTGCGGCTCTTGACGCTGTCGACGTTCAGGGCCAGCACGGCGGGGGGCGGGCTGGTGCGGATGGGGTTGGGCGCGACGCCGTTCCTCCTGCCCCTCCTGCTCCAGGTGGGCCTGGGGTGGGGGCCGTTCGAGGCGGGCCTGGTCACGATTGGCACGGGGCTGGGGGCCATGTCCTGCAAGCCCGTGGCGCCCTGGGTCATCAGGCGGCTGGGCTTCCGGACGACGCTGGTGGGCTCCAACCTGGCGGCGGCGGTGCTGACGGCGCTGCCAGCGCTCTTCCGCAACTCCACGCCCATTCCGCTCATCGTCGCCACGCTGATGATCAGCGGCTTCGTGCGCTCGCTGCAGTTCACCGCCATCAACGCCGTGGCCTATGCGGACATCCCCCGGGAAAAGATGAGCCAGGCCTCCACGGTGGCGGTGGTGACGCAGCAGATGGCGCTGAGCGTGGGCATCAGCCTGGGCGCGCTCATGCTGCACCTGGCGCGAGGCAGTGGGGATGCGCCGCTGACCCCGGACCGCTTCCTGTTGCCGTTCCTCGCCGTGGGCGTGGTGTCTTCGTTGGCGGGGCCGCTGTTCAGCCGGTTGCCGGAGGACGCGGGTTCGCGCATCGGTGGACGCGCGGCGCGTTGAAACGCAGCTGCCCGGGCTGGAGGGACCCCGGGCAGCGAACGCCCCGACTCACGTTTGTTACAGGCCGTCGGGGTAGCAGAAGCCGTAGGTGCGGTCGAAGCCGCCACCGGCGCGGCCGTAGCTCATGTAGCCCAGCTCCTCGCCCGGGCCGCAGTTGCTGCGAGCGCGCTCGTATGCGTAGCAGGTGCCCTTGCCCGTGCGGGACAGGTCCAGGCACGCGCCGCGCGCGCCCTCGGTGCCGCAGAACTCGGCGTAGCCCACGCTGCACTGTTCGCCAATCTGGGCGGAGTCGAAGTCGAAGCCGAGCGGCTGGAGCACGGACTGCTCGATGCACAGACCGTAGACGCCGCAGAGGGTGCCCGAGGGGCAGCCCGGGTTGGCCGCCATGAAGTCACACGTCTTCAGGCACTGGGCATCGTCGGAGAGCAGGTCCGTGCAGGTGAAGCCCTGCTCGCAGTCCGTCGAGGCGAGCTCGTACTCGCTCGCCGCGGGGGTGGTGGTGCACGCCTGGCCCTGCGTCTTGGTGCCCAGCGCGCGCTCCAGTGTGCCGTCGCTGGCGGCGTAGTTGTCGGGCACGCAGGTGGTGTCCGGCAGGTTCGCCGTCAGCGAGCCCTCGCGCGGATCACAGCCTCCGGGGCGCACGGTGTTCCACGTCGCGAAGCGGATCCACTTGCACTCGCCGCCCGGAACCACGGCGCTGCCCCAGTAGGGCGCGTTGAGCGGCGGGGCGTCCACGGACTCGCGGAGCGTCACGTTCGCCAGCGCTCCAATCGTCTGGTCCGGAGACACCTTCAGCGCCAGGAGCATCGTCCCGGAGTCGGCGACGAGGTACTTCTCCGTCGGCGCACCGGAGTCCTGGTAGGCCATCACGCAGCGATCACACGTGAAGGTGTTGCCTCCACCCACGGACAAGTCATACAGCCCGGGCGCAGTGTTCACGTCCAGCCGGAGGTACGCCAGGTTCTCGGCGGTGGGGGCGGCCGGGTTGTGGAACGTGCCCCGGTACGTCGGCTGCTGCGAGTACATCACCGGCGTCAGCTCCATGCCGTTGCTCAGGTCTCCCAGCGTGATTTCGGTACAGCCTGGGGGCGGCGTCAGGGATTTGGCCTGCTCCTCGATGGAGCCCACCTCCTCCTGATTCGCCGCGGGCTCCTTCGGGGTGGTGGGCCCACAGCCCACCAGTCCCGCGAGCACCACCACACCCCAACGCAAACCCTTCACAGAAGCATCGCCGAGACGGGACGCCATGTTCTCTCCAATGGTTGTCAGTCAGGCACTCACGCGTGCCGCCAGCCGGGAACTCCCGGGGGCCTGGGAGATACTTGCAAATGTGAAACTGGTGCAACTCAATTTCGACCGGTGTCGGAAGGGCGCGAGATGACCTTCAAACGGCAAGTAAGTCCGCCCGTTCGAGGATTGAACGGAGCGTGTCTGGTGAGGTCGCATCAATTCTTTCGAGCCCCAAGGTGCACCATGCGCACGGGAAATTCACAGGGACATGGATGCCCGGACGGGCGTGACGCCACGGGTCGAAGGGGGAGGGCGCATTCCCACACCAAGGTCCGAGAGGGAATGTGCTCTCATTCAGGCTCCCCTTGTGGAAGGAGTGACACCATGAAGACCACCCTGAGTGGTTTCGCCGTGCTGGCCGCGGGCTTCCTGATGGCGTGTGGCGCTGAGCCCCAGTTGCCCTCGGACGAGTCCGCGCCTCCGGTCGTCTCCGAAGGAGCGCCCACGGAGGGCACCGCTGGCGACGTGTCAGCCCAGGCCTGTGTGCAGCTCTACCGCCCCCGGTACAGCTCCTATTACAACTCGCTCCCCTACAGCGAGGAGGGGTGGGTGGCCTCCTGCTATACGGACGACAACTGCGTCACGGAGTGTTTTGGCCCGGGAGGGGATGGGCCGTACGCCTCGCACTCTGATTTCTTCTACTGCACCTACTGCCCCTGACGGGCAGCGGGGCCGAGCGCTTTCAGGGCACTCGGCCCCACCGTCGTCAGTTCTCATCGCAATCCAATCACACACAAGTGCTGCGATGGTCCGTGAGGCCTGGAGTTCCCCGTAAGGGGAGCCCGTGTCCCATGTCTACTTCGACGCCGGCGTGAGCAGGCTGTTGACCGTGTTGACCACCGCGGCGCCCTGGGCGACGAAGGGCACGGGCAGGGCCGCGACGAACGCCGAGGAGGCGTCGATGGCGGCGCGGGTCTTCTGCGCCGGCGTGGATGCCGGGTTGCTGAAGACGCCGTGCGCGTTGGAGGCGGAGGCCACCGCGCTGGCGATGTTCAGCCCGGGCACGAACCGGCCCAGCGTCTTGCCGACGAACGTGCTGGGCATCGAAGTGGGAACCACGCCGCCCGCCAGCTTCGCCACCGCGCGGCCACCGCTCTCGAAGGTGTCCGCCACGCTGACGATATTGCCCGCCGTGCCAGACAGGCTGCCGACCTTCTCCAGCACCTGCTGCGGCGTCTTCACCGGCGCGGGCGCCGTGTTCTTGTTGCCCACGCTCTTGGCGGCATTGGCCTCGAGCGCGACCGCGTTCATCGTCCGGTCCAACGACTCCATGACAACAGCGCCCGTCTTCGGTCCGTTGATTCGGCCCATGGTGTCTCTCCGTGAATGCAATTGCTGCGTACAAAGGGTTTATCGGAGGTGGGATGGAGGAGTTTCGCCCACCTTTCCGCTGATGCGACGGTTGACCGATGCGCTCGAATCCGTGTGGGGACCTCGGCGATCGGCACGAGGCTCCGAGGATTCACCTTGTGGTAACGGGTGGTGGGATGAACTCACTGCCTCATCCCAGCGCGCTGCTCGTCACTGCGTTCAATGGACTGGTCGTCGCCTATGACCGCGCGAGCGGCGGCACCGCGTGGACCTTCTCCGTCCCTGGCAAGTCAGTCCCAGGTGTTCGGCCGCGCCCGACACACGTGGAGGTGCATGATGGGCGGGTGTTCGTGTTCGCGGCCGGCTCCGAAGGCGTATTGAAGAAGCGCGTCTTCGTCGATGTCCACGCGCTCGACCATGAGAGCGGGCGCCCGCTTTGGACTCAGCGCGTGGCGGCGGCCCATGCGCCGGACTTCACGAGCGCGGTGGTACTGGTCGATGCGGGACAGGTCATCGTCTCCTACCATGAGGTCCTCGTGGCGTTCGCGGCGGATACCGGCGAGCCCCAATGGACGCGAAGCAGCGAACATGGAGACGGGGGCGTCTACTCGCTCCAACTGCAGATGGGTGTCCATGGCGGGCGGGGACGGCCGTTGACATGATAGAAGCCATCCGCCAAATCGCCTCGCGACCTCCCGCGCAGCGCGCACAGAACTGAGCCTTTTCGGAATGATCCTCCGCACTGTCACAGATGAAGACCTCCCGATCTTCTTCGAACACCAGCGCGACCCGGAAGCGCTGCGCATGGCCGCGTTTTCATCGCGGGAGCGCGATGCGTTCATGACCCACTGGCGCACCAACGTTCTCCGCCCTGGAAATCTCTCCCGCGCCATCGTCGTGGGCGGCGTGGTCGTCGGGAACATCGGCAGTTGGGAGCAGGATGGCAAACGCCTCGTCGGCTATTGGATCGGTCGCGAGCACTGGGGCAAAGGACTCGCCACCCGGGCCCTCTCTGAGTTTCTTGGGGTCGAGCCCGCACGGCCGCTTCACGCGTGGGTCGCGCTCCACAACGTCGCGTCGATCCGCGTCCTCGAGAAGTGTGGCTTCCAGACCGTCGTCGACGAGACCCAGGATCATCCGGATGGAGTCGCCGAAGTCCTCCTGAGACTTGGTTCGACGTAGTGAGTGTGGCTGCGCATGGGCTGCTCTGATTTCTTGGATTCAAATATTGATACATCCTCAATCAATCGTAATTGACCCGGTGTTTCAAGCCTGATCCGAGTCATTGGAGAGGGTGATTCAATGGCTGTGGTGTGGATGTCTATTG
Organism: Myxococcus eversor; assembly: GCF_010894455.1. Lineage (GTDB taxonomy): Bacteria > Myxococcota > Myxococcia > Myxococcales > Myxococcaceae > Myxococcus > Myxococcus eversor. The sequence goes on from NZ_JAAIXY010000011.1 coordinate 320,421, forward strand.
GATTGGGGAAGCATCTCCGACCCCGCGGGCTCCATCGGCCTGGCGCAGTCTGCTGTTCATTCCCCAGTTCGCTTTCTCGCGCGCGGCCTCGTTGCCAGCGGACTGTTTCATCATCGACCTGCAGGATGCCGTGCCGCTGGCCGCCAAGGCCGCCGCTCGGGCCGGTCTCATGGAAGCCTTGAAGGGCGGAGTCTTCTCGGGCCGGCCCGTCGTCCCCGAACGAGGGAATGGCCATCGTGGATGGACAGCTCATCGGCCCGCCTCACCTGAAGGCGGCGCACCGGTTGCTCGCGCTCGCGACGCTTCCGTCCACGGATGCGAGCCAGGTCGTCGTCGGCCGTCACGTCTCGCACGCGCTCGACAGCTCCACCCGCGTGGACGACCGGCTCCCCAATCCCTACGAAATGACGGCGACGTCGGGGATGCGCGACCTCTGGGTCCAGTGCTTCTACTCACACGACCGCATCGTGACGAGTGCCCCCTTCGCGGCCCGGCTCGGACTCACCTCTGCCAATACGATGCCCGTGCCGTTCATGATGGGCCTCTACCTCGCCGTCCGCATGTCGGCCACCCACGGCGCCATCTACCATCTCGGGTTCCGCAACGCGCGCCAGCTCGCGCCGCTGCGCGTGGGTGACACCTACCGGCAGGACATCCAGGTCCGCGAGGTCCGCAACACGGGCGATGGGAAACGCGCGGTGGTGACGACCCATCGTCAGCTCATCCGCGTGGGCGATGGCGTGCCGGTCTTCACCGTCGACAAGCGGGAGCTCTATCGCCGCCAGCCCGAGTCCTTCTCCGCCTCCCCGGCGGCCCACCAGCGCGACCTGGAGGAACAGGAGAAGGCCCAGGCCTTCCGAGCGGAGCTCCTCCGGCGGGTGAGTGATGTGCCACCGGGAGCGGGAACCGAGCGTCCCTGCCTGGAGGGAGAGCTGCTCCTTCACGGCTTCGCGCGCCCCATGGGCGTCACCGCCAATCTCGCGCTGTCGACCCAGTTCCTGGTGACGCACCCCATCCACCTGGACCACCACCGGTACGACCTGGGCCAGGCGAATGGCATCGTCGTGAGTGGGGGCCTCGTGGTGGCCATGACGCTGGCCGCCGCCGCCAGGGACTTGCATGAAGTCGTCTGGGAGGAGCTGCTCGCGGCGGACAACCTCCGTCCCGTGTCGCCCACCCAGACGGTGGGCGCGCTGTCCTACGTGCTCTCGCGCCCCCCTGTTGAAGGCCTGGATGGCGTCGAGGAGCTCGTCGTGAAGACGCTCGGAGTCCTCGACCTGACGCCTTCCGCGGAGCTCGCGGAGGTGCCGCTACCGCGAGCCCTCTTCACGCTCGAAAGCGAGCGCCCCTCCGCCTATGACGAACTCTGCCGGCGGCATGGGCTGCATGCGCTCGAGGGGCGCGTGGTGTGCGTGGCGACGCGGCGAATCCTGCGGCTCCGAGCCTGACCTGCGAGGAGACGCGTGGAGAGCAGGAGACGAGGGCGGGCCGCGTGAGCTTCGCTCGTAGGCGGAGACTCATGGCGGCTCAGCCCTCGTCGTCGGTTCCTTACTTCTCCTCTTTGATGAGCTGCTTCGTGAGCTTGAGGTCCCACTTCAGATAGCTCGTGAAGTCCTTGAACCGCTCCTCTTCCCTGGCCAGGTCGAACAGGACGAAGTCCATCTCTCCCGTCCGGCGAGTCTTCGATGGGTCCAGGACGAGGTAGTTGCGGATGGTCTTCCCAATCATCACGGGCAAGGCGCCTGCCTTGAATGGGTCGCTGTCTCCTTCTTCCTCGAAATGTCCCCCGAGGCTCGCGACACGCTTCTTCACCCAGGACTTCGACTGGTCCTCGATGGAGAGGATGGCTCCGTCGCCGTCGAAATCGGCCCATCCATCATGGAGCTCGAGGAACGCGCGGTAGCTCGGAGGGAGCGGCCTGCCGAGCCTCTTCTCCAGTGCGGCGAGTTGCCTGGCGCTCGCCGGGTCTCCGACGTGTTGCTCCTCCTCGTCTTCCACGAGCAGGCTGTATTCACGCTTTGCCGCGATGAGGTTCTCCACCAGCTTTCGGACGTCGTCCTTGCTCACGGAAAGTGCCTTTCGGATCCAGTTCCGCTCGGTGGCATAGGCAGTGTGGTTGTCCAGAGTCCACATCTTCCGGAGCAGCGCGCGCGTCCAGCTTCGACCTCTACGTCTCCCGCCGCACCTCGAGGATGATGCCTTCCAGCTCCGGCGTCCCCAGGGAGATGAGCTGCTCCAGTTCGCCCCGGACGATGAAGTTCGCCTGGGCGCGGCTGAAGAGCGTCTCGCCCGCGGGCTCCATGGCGCGCTGGATGTCCAGGAGGCTCGCCACGGGCTGAAGCAAGCGCATCCTCACGCCCGACTCCTCGGGATACGTGTCCTCATCCTCCAGGTTCCCCATGTCCGCGGAGGCGGCCAGGGCCGCGGCCAGCGCGCGCGAGAGCAGCGGCGCGGCGTTGCCCGGAGCCTTCACCCAGGCGCGGATGGAGAGCGACAGCTCGCACCGACGTCGCTCCAGGAACCCCTCGGCGCGGTCTCCGCGCAGGAAGGCGACCACGGCCTCGTTGGCCACTGCTGGAGCGCGATAGAGACGCAGTGTGCTCGCATCGACCGCGTAGTCATCTCCCCGGCGCAGCGGGTGCCCAGGAGGTGACTCCACCTCGACCACCTGTCCGCGCGCATTCGCGGGGAGCGTGAAGTCCTTCGTCGTCCCGTTGCCAGCCCAGCGGTGGACCTGTGCGAAGTAGGACGGCTGCCGCTGCGCCGCCAGGTCATCGCCTTCGGGCACCGCCAGCTTCAGTCGAGAGGCATAGACCTCGACGAGCGCCTCCGCGTCGGCGGCGGGCCCTCGGGACGGTCCCGTTGAGACCTCCACCGTCTCGGGGACGGCGGGGCGCAGGGCATCGTGGAAGTAGGACTCGATGGCGAGCAGCATGGGGTAGGGGTCTCGCTATCTCGGGAAGAGCGCATAGGTGTCCCGCCGGGGGATGACCACCTGGAGCCCGGAGAGGGTGATGTCGCCGGCCACGCGCGACTGGACCAGGACCTCCAGCGGCGGTGGGCTTCCCGTGCTGCCTCCAGGCGGCGTGAGGGAGGCCAGGGCCTTGGCATCCAGCGCGACGGTGCCGTCACTGCCCGCTGTCACCTCCAGCACCTTCGTGCCCCAGCGCAGTTGCAGGCGAGGCGGCGGCGGAGGCACGGTGGTGAGGGGACGCAGGTGCGGACGCGCGCAGCCCCAGAGCGGCTCCGCGTCCTCTTCGGCTCCTGGGAGGCCATTCTCCCGAGGCAGCCAGGGCCCCATCGCCTCGGTGCGATGCAGCGCGGTGCCGGGCGTCAGCGTGCCCGGCGCGGGCGCGGTCTCCGCATGGTCCGTGAGGCTCCAGAGCACATCCCCTTCGTCCACCGTGAGGACGACCCACCACGGGCCCGTCCCGAGCGCGAGCGGCTTGCCAGGCGTGAAGGTGACCCAGCGCGAGGCCCACGGCGCGGCACCCTCCTGCTCCAGCAACAGGGGAATGGAGGCGCCAGCCAGGGGCGCGTCATGGGGGCGGTCATGCACGTCGGCATGGAAGGAGAGGGTGCCCACCACGCGCCGGGTCAGCGGCCGCAAGTGAAGGTCCAGGGCCGCGAGCGGGCCCGTGGGGCGCGTCGCGCGGAAGGCCTGCGCGGCGGAGTACCCGGAGCCGCAGTGGTGCGACAGCGGCGGCAGCGAAGGTGGCCGCGGCGCGAGGGGAAGGTCCTCGTCGCGCAGTTGATGCCGGACGTGGAAGCGCACCTCGGAGAGCGCGCGGTCCCTGGGCACGGTGACGTGCGCGGACACCAGGCTGTCCGTGTCCACCGCCAGCGCCTGGCTCTCCGCGCCGTCGCTCCAGCGCTGGATGACCTCCAGCGTGTCCAGGACGAGCTGGACGCGGTCGAACATGCCCAGCCCCGACGAGCGCAGCGCCACCGCCACCGCGCCGGACTTGAGCTCCACCGGCCACGCGCGCTGGAGCGCGTCGCTCAACGCATCTTCCAGCACCAGCTCCTGCCGGGGCAGCATGGGCAGCGCATGGTGGAAGAACAACGCGCCCGCGCCCACGCCCACCGTCGCGGTGAGGTCGGGAGGCCGCGCGGGCGCGCGCAGGGCGATGCTCGCCACCTGGGTCGCCGCCAGCGTCTTCGGCGTGCCCACCGGAGGCGGCGCGCTGCTCGCCTCCACGAACTCCACCAACAGGCGACTGGCGAGGATGCCGGGCAGCGGCGCCACCGCGTTCACGGCCACCGTGTCGGACGGCGTCGGGGGATACCAGGCGCCACCCTCCGCGACGCTCAAGCGCCCCTTCTTCTCCGTCTGCGTGGGCGTCGCCGGCAGCCGCACGTCCACCGAGGACAGGGGACGCCGCGCCCCCCAGTCCAGGCTGAGCCAGGTGATGGACTGCCCGGGGTCCAGGACCGTCTGGCCGCTACTGGTGGCCAGCGTGGCGGTGGGCGCCAGGTTCACCGTCACGTCATCCGACGGCGCGCGGACGGTGAGTGCCGCGCGCACCAGCGCCACGCCCGCCGGCACGTCCAGGCCGACGACGAGGCCGGCGGTGTCCACCGGAACCTGTGCGGCCGTGGGAGGCGTGGCCGTCCCGGTATAGGTCAGCGTGGCACCGACGCGCGTATCACTCATGGGGAAGTCCTGACGTCGTGCGAGGAATCAGCGAGCCGCTTCCTTGATGTCCGTCACCGTGGCGGCGGCGCCCTCGTTCTTCGCGGGCAGCAGCTCCTGGAGCACCTGCATGGCGCCCTCGATTCGAAGCATCGTCTGCACCAGGTGCGAGCGCTTCGCCTCCAGCTCCGCCATCATCTTCTGTCCGGCTTCGTGCTCGGCCCGGAGGTCCGCGAGGCGCTTCTCAATCGCATCCATCATGACTTCAGCTCCTGGTTCTGGAGACGCTGCTCGAGCGCCGCCAACCGTTCGTCGTACTGCTGCTTGAGTTCCTTGAGGGCCGCGATGGCGAGCACGCTGAAGGCCTGGTGGGCCAGGCCCTTGATGACCTTGCCGCCCGCGGACTCCAGCTTCAGCTCGCTGACCAGCTCGGGGAACACGGTCTCCACCTCCTGCGCCACCAGGCCCAGGTTGAGGTCCCCGGTGTTCTTCCAGTTGAAGCTCACCGGCCGCAGCGCCAGCACGCGCGGGAGCACGTCCTGGAGCGACGTGATGTTGTCCTTCAGCGACGCGTCGGACGGGCCGCGCCAGATGCCGTCCTGCTGCATCCACTGGCCAAGGCCGTTGCTGTGGAACAGGTGGAAGTTGCCCTGGCCCTCGTAGCAGATGTCCATGAAGCGTCCGGAGCCGTTCTCCTGGATGCGCAGGCCCGAGTTGGAGGCCTGCTGGAGGATGTGCAACGGCGTGGACGGGCGGGGCGTCCCGATGCCGATGAAGCCATTGACCATCGTCATCCGGTCCGCGCCGGATTGATTGAAGATGATGGAGTCGCCCGGCTCGTTCGTGCAGGCGATGACCAGCCGGCCGTTCTCCTCCTCACCCGGCAGCGGGTTGGGCACGCGGTAGTAGCGGATGAAGGCCGCGTCTCCCGTGCCGCCCCACGCGTCCTCGGGGAACTGGATGCCATTGCCATTGGCGTTGCCGATGGAGGGCATGATGGCGCCGCTGACGCGCAGGCTGCCGCCCTGGACGTCCAGGCGGACCCCCGGCGTCGCGGTCGTGGTGCCGATGCCGACGCTGCCGTCCGCGCCCATCCACATCGTCTGGGTGCCGTTCACGATGAAGGAGAACGCGTTGCCCACCCGGGCGCCCACGTCCCAGAACAGGCCCGTGGCGACGCCGCCGCTCAGGCCGTAGCGGATGGACGCGCGGTTCTCCGTCTTGTGCCAGACGACGTGGGGGTTGTTGACCATCAGGCCCGAGCCGCCGCCGGCGCCGATGGTCACATGCGGCCCCCCGGCGCCCCAGTCATTCGTCGTGTTCACCACGAAGCGGTCGAACCCGGCGGCGGCCCCGGAGAGGCGGATGTCCAGCGCGCCCTGGGGGTCCGTCGTGTTGAGGCCCACGTTGCCGCCGGCCTTGATGTGGATGCGCGGCGTGCCCAGGCCCGAGCCCGTGTCCACGTCGCCTCCGTCCTCGGTGATTTGCAGACCGGTGGAGGCGGCGCCCTGCTCACCGCGGAGCTGCCAGCTCTTGGCGCGGCTCCTGAGCACCAGCCCCGCGCCCTCCGTGCCGCCGGTGGTCCGGATGACGGCGCCAATGCCCCAGCCCGCGGCATCGCCACTGTTCCTCAACTCCAGCGCCGCGTTGTTGCCACCTCCCGGCGCCACGACGAGCAGTCGCTTGGTCCCCGCCGCCGCTCCGATGCCCACGTTGGCCGTCACCGACAGCGCGCCCGTGAGGTTGCCACCCGCGAGGGCCAGCTTCTGGGTGTCCAGGGCGGTCAGCTTGCTGGCCAGGTCCACGCCAGCCACTGACAGGGAGACGGCCGCGTCCACCCGGCTCACCTTCAGCCAGGCGGTGGCGGAGATGCTGTCGCCATCCAGTTGCCGGCCGTCGTCGGAGCCCTTGTGGGTGTGCGCGCGAATCTCGTCGCGCGTCTTGATCTGCATGTTGTTCCAGGTGTCCGCCAGGATGGGGTCACCGGACTTCGCGGGGTAGAAGGGATCACTCATGACTGGAACCTCGAGGTATCGAAGCGGGTCGCGGAGAAGACGCCGTCCCAGGCGAGCTTCTCCTGGGGTTCGGGGAACTGTTCGTGCAACTCGATGGTGGAACCGAACGAGGTGAGCGCGTCCTTCGGCTCCAGCTTCTCGGCCAGGGACATGTCGACCTCCATCCGGAGGGTGCCCTCGCTCGCGACGAGCGTCTCGGGCGGCAGGGGGAGCGTGAACTCGATGCGCGTGCGCACTCCGGCGCAGCGGCCGTACTCCAGCGCCGCGGAGAGCTCCTTCACCAGTCCGGGCAGCCCGGGCACCACCTGGTCCTCGTTGGGCACCTGAAGGTGCGGCGGGACATGGTCGATGGGGATGCGCAGCGTGCAGGTCGCGGGCGTTATCTCCGTCCAGTCGAGGCGCAGGTCCGAGCGCGGCGTGTTTCGTTGCGGAAGGGCCTGGGCCACGGCGGCCGCGCGCTCCTCGGCGGACCAGCTGGTCAGATAGGAGGCGACCTGGTTCTGGTCCAGCGTGTCGTAGCGCCAGTGGTTCTCGCCCAGCACCAGGTCCGGGACGCGCTGGTTGTTCTCGAACACGGAGAAGCGGGCGTCGCGGGTGTCGAAGCGCGTCAAGACGCCCGGGTCCTCCAGGCTGGAGAAGCGGGTGGGGTGGGCCCGGATGACGGGATTCGCCACGGGGCTTCCGTCGATGAAAGCCGGTCGCTCATGCCGCAGGAGCAGCGTGGAGCCGAGGGGAACCTTGCCCAGGAAGATGAGATCGAGCCCCGCCTGCTCGTGGCGGAGGATGGGCACGGCGATCTCCCGCTCCGTCGCCTTGAGGGAGATGGCCGGCGATGCGACCTTCAGCCCTCCGTTGGTGGCGAGCACCCGCTGGCCGCCGCTCACGTTGCGGAAGCTCGCGCTCGAGGGCGTCGACGGGTTGTCCTCCAGCTCGACGCGGATGGTCCGCCAGGTGCCGTCCATGCGCGGCACGGAGAAGAGGCCGACCGCCAGGTCTTTCTCCCAGAAGATCTCCGGAGGCTGCCGCGCCATGTAGACCAGCGACACGAGCCTCAGCAGTGCGGGCGCGGAGGCCATGCCGGTGCGGTGCAACTCCACCACCGTGGCGACCCGCTGACGGAGATAGTCGGAGGACTCTCCCGGTCGAGGCGCCAGGCCGTAGAGCGCGGCGAGCCGCGCCAGCTCCGAGCCCTCCTTGTCCTCCAGTGAGTCCTCGACGGGGAAGCCCCGCGCGAGCGCATGCCAGCGCGAACGCATCAGCCGCGTCAGGCCTCCCTCCATCTGCTCCAGCTCACGGGCGAGCGTGGAGAAGAAGAGGTTGATCTTCGTTCCCGACTGGAGAACGGGTGGGAGGTAGCCCACCATGCGACGGCTGCGTTGGTCCGCGCTCATCCGACACCCACCAGCTCCGCCCCGCCGAACATCAGCTGGACGCCGGCCCGCACCGCGATCTGCGTCACCTGCGCGGGCAAGGTGTTGACGGGCGTCTGCGCCACGACCAGGGACACGGTGAGGCCGGTGTCCAGGGTGACGTCGCAGCCCAGCAGCGCCTCGATGCGCGCCTGGGTCTTCAGGCTCTGCTGCAAGGAGTCGAAGGTGAGCTTCGCCTCGCGGCCCAGCTGTGCGTCCTCGGAGAGCCGCGCCGCATACACCTCCAGCGCGCCTCGCAGGGCCTCGCGCACCTGCTCCGGCGTGCGAGCCTCGCCATTGGACAGCGAGACGACCAGGCTCAGCCGCCACGTCGGCGCGCGCAGGCGGGTGATGCGCGGCGGCTTCAGGTCCAGGTCGATGCGCGCGGCCTCCAGGGGCTCCATCTTCCAGTCGCGGTTGGCGCCGTACTCGCGGCCCCCTGGCTCGAGCACGAGGACCTTCTGGAGGGAGGTCTCGGAGTCCGTGCCCCAGACAAACGTGGCCGCCAGCAGCTCGCTCACCCGGCGCACCGCGGGGTTGCCGAAGAGGAGGGCCTCCAGCTTGCGACGGCTCACCGAAGCGCCCACGGCCAGCTCCCGCATGTAGAGCGCGAGCGTCTGCTGGAGCTCGCGGCGGAGCCGGTCGAACGTCGCCTCGTCCATCTCCGGATTGGTGGGCTCCACCTGGAAGTCCAACTGGAAGAAGATGGTCTTCGCGTACTGGATGCGGACGTGGATGCCGGCGGCCTTCGTCTCCTGGATGGCGGCCTTGACGCGGAGCACGCCCTCGACGTCCGATTCGAAGTCGGTGTCGCCGACGAGGACATCGACCACGCCCGGAGGCGCGTCCGCGGGCTCCCTCACCGTGACCTGCTGCACGCCCTGCTGGCGCACGGCGGCGGCGATGGACTCCAGCGTGCCCTTCTCGCCGTCCCGCAGCGCCGTGCGCGCGCGCGCGCGGAGGTTCTCGTCCGTCTCATCGTCCGAGCCGCGCCGCAGGGGCGCCGGGTTGGTGACGGCCTCGATTCCCAGGATGGGCCTGGGCATCAGCGTCAGCCGGAAGGGATTGATGACGGGAGGCGACTCGACCGCGGCGCCCGAGTCGTCCTGGATCTCCTGCACGGGGATGAGGACCCGCGTGTCGCCCTTGCTCAGGGTGGCGTCCTCGAGCGTCTCGAAGAGGGGCAGGGGCTTGCCGTCCGCCGCGAGGCCCGTCAACTGCCGCCCCGCGGGGATGCCGATGTCCTCTGGCGCGGGCGCGGCGCGGCTGAGCTCCACCTCTCCGGTGAGGCGTCCAGCGCGTGCGCGCTTCAGGCCCAGCACGGCGACGACGTTGTCCAGCGCGGCGCCTTCCGCCGTGTCGAGGTAGCCGGAGCGGTGGGCCAGCTCCATCATGGCGTAGAAGGTCGCCATCTCCCGTGCATAGGCTTCGGCCAGGGTTCGCGCCATGCCACCGGCGTTGGGGTCCGTTCCCGGCCCCATGTTCTCCAGCAGCCGTTCGACGATGGCGCTGAAGGTGGTTGTCTCGGGAGGGATGAGGCTCAAAAGGAGATCTCCCACGTCATCTTCATGACCATGTTGGAGCCGCGATTGACCTCCTCGAAGCGGACCCGGTTGAAGAGGATCTTGGTGTTCTCCCCCAGGGTGACCTGGATGCCGGCCTCGGTGAGCGGCTGCACCGTGGCATCGGTGAGGGCGGGCAGGGTGGCGGTCACGAGGGCGCGCACCAGGCTGGGGTTGTCGCCCTGGTCGATGACCTCCACCTTGGGCGCCGGGTCCACGGCCTCGGCCGCCGGGCCCTTCAGCGCGATGTCATCCGTGGACGGCGCCGCGGTGCCCGTGCCCACGACGATGGACCAGTTGACGGGCAGCCCATTGACCCGGCCCATCAGCAGCTCGGCCACCAACCGCTTGCCCGCGGTGGTGATGAGGTTGGGGACCCGACGGCGCTCCATCAGCGAGCCATCCAGGTTGAGCAGCTCGAGGGTCAGCACTCCGTTCATGCCCTGCTTTTCCTTGCCGTTCATCACGCTCTCCCGAAGTCGTGTCCGTACCCGTTGCCCACGCCGCCGCGCTCAACCCAGGTCGAGCGCCAGTCCCAGCTCCACCGCTTCACCGGTGATGGCCTTGATGCGGGCCCGCACATCCACCGCGCCCGGCACATCCGGCCGGGCCGTGACGCTCAACTGCGTCACCTCGTCCACGCGAGGGTCTTCCTTGATGGCCTGCCGCACGTACCGGCGCAGCAGCTCCAGATTGGCGCGGTCCATCGGCTCGCCGATGAGGTCCGCCACGCGGCTGCCGTAGCGCTGGTGCCCCAACTGCTCCAGGTGTCCCCGGTAGACGATGAGCCGCATCGTCAGGGCCTGGATGAGGTTGTCCTTGCCGCTCACCGTCGTCGCGCCGGTGTCGGTGGACCAGTCCAGGTCCACGCCGCCCGATTCGCTGAACTTCAGGCGCAGGTCCGTCTTGAGCTCGTCCGCCATCAGAGCAACCTCCCCGGGCCCGCCGTCGCCCCGGGCGAGCTGGGAATGCCCGGGGACACCTTGAGGCGCGTCATCATCTGCGTGAGCGCGTTGGACAACGTCTCTGCCATGGCGCCCGCGAGGTCCGGCGCGTTCTCGCCCCGGATGCCGCCGGCCATGAGGAAGCCCAATGCAATCGGCTGGAGCATCGGCTTGGCGGGCGCGGCGCCCATGAGGCTGCCGGGCGACGACGTCACGAAGCCGGCGATGGCGATTCCCGGCGCCACCATCACCTGCACGGTGAAGAGGATGAGGGCCTGCTCCACTGTCTGCGCGATCGCCTTCGCCAGCGCGTCCCGCTGCTCGCCGTTGATCTTGTTCGACGCGAGCAGGCCCTTGGCGATGGGCTCTATCTGCGACGCCCCGGGGCCACCGGCGGGCGGAGGCAGCATCATTCCGGGCCCGGCGGTGCTGCCCGCGCCCGGCGGCGGCGGCGCTGCGGCGGGGATACCCGGCGTCACCATGGCCATGGAGGCGAAGAGCGTGAAGGCCTGACCGCAGGCGTCACCGAGCGCGGTGGCCAGGTCCGGGGCGTTCTCTCCCCGGAGGCTCGCGGACTGCATCGCGCTCTTCGCCAGGGCGCCTATTTCGCTTCCGCTCGGTGCAGGCATGGTTACTTGGCCTTCACGTCCTTGGAGCCCTTAAGCGGAGCGCCGGTGAAGTAGCACTTGTGGCTCATCTCGGTGATGACGCCACTGCCTCCCTTGCCCAGGTCGATCTTCCCGGACGCGTCCACCGTGCAGTCCGTGCACTTGAGCTGCACGTTGCCTTCCACCTCCAGCGTCAGGTCCGTCTTGCCCTTGATGGTGATGACGTCGTCCTGCTTCACCGTCACCACCGTCTCACCGGCGGTGATGACCACCGACTGCTCCTGGTCGATGGCGATGGACGTCTTGCCATTCGGAGGCGAGACGACGCGCCACTCGTCCGCCTCGTGGATGGGCGGGTTGAGCTTGTCCGAGTAGAGGCGTCCGGTGATGACCGGGCGGTTGGGGTCGCCGTTCAGGTAGGTGATGACGACGAGGTCCCCGGCGTGCGGCGCGCTCACCATGCCGATGTGCGGCGTGGCGATGGGGACGCGGCGCAGCTCCAGGCCGCTCTCGCGCAGCTTCACGTGGCACTCGTGGTTGTTCGCGTCGCCGTCCGCGTGAGGGAAGGCGCTCGTCACCACGCCCAGGTCGCCCAGGCGCAGCGAGGCCAGCTCGTCCCGGATGATGGAACGGATGATGGTGACCAGGTCGCTCACGTCGTGCCTCCCGCGAGCAGCGGCATCGTCCCAGCACCCAGCGACGGGGTGGACGGCGTGGCCGGCGGCGCGGCGAGCAGCGCCTCACCGAGCGCCTTGAGCGTCGCCTTGACGGCGACGACGGACTCGCGAAGGGACGCGAGGGACTGCTTGGGCAGGTAGCCCTGGAGGATGACGACGGCGCCGGCGCGCAGCTTCTCGAGGACCAGGTGCGCCGCGTGGGCCGCGCCAGCGAGCGGGGCGAGCGCCTCCATGCCCATGTCGCGCATCTCCGCCTCGGACTTGTCGCCGATGGCCTTCAGGCCCTCCAGCGCGGGGTCCAGTTGCTCCAGCAGGTCGGGGATGGCCGCGACCTGCTCCAGCTTGGCGATCCACCCGATGATGAGCTCCAGCGCGCTGCCCAGCGCGTCGACGCCCACCTTCACGGGGGCGCCGATGCCGAACCTGCGCACCAGGCTGACGATGGCGTTCACCGTGTCCGTCTTGAGCAGGTTGTCCACGGCGATGACGAGTCGGGTGATGCTGTCGACGATGTCGGCGGTCGTGCTCACGGGAGGTTCTCCAAATCCTTGAAGGGCCCGAGCGGATCGAAACTGCCGATGGCCGAGCCCAGGGCGCCGGCTTCCTTGCCCACGGCCTGGAGCTTCGCGAGGAAGTCCCCGGCGCCGGCGATGCCCTTGACGATGTCGAGCGCGGCGCCCAGGTCCAGGCCCGTCATCTGCTCCAGGATGTTGATGCCCTCGGTGGCGAGCTTCTCGATGAACTCGCCCAGGCTGCCGGCCTGACTGAGCGACTGCACGAAGCCGATGATGGCGCCGGGGTTCACCTTGCCGAGCGCTCCCATCAGGCTCCCGAAGCTCTTCCCCGACAGCGAGCCCTTGGTGCCGTTGACCACCGAGCCCAGCTCGTCTGGTGAAAGGTGGCTGAGCAGGTCCGGATTCTCACCGACGGCGTCCATCAGCGACTCGGGGTTCTGGAGCACTCCCGCGGCGTCCGTGGAGCCCTTGGCCCAGGACTGCGCGTCGCCCGCCACGGCGTTGTCCACCGCGCCGACGCCCGCGTCCTGGGTGGCGGGGGGCTCGACGTACTCCTTGACGCGCAGGAAGAAGCTGAAGCGGTTCTGGTGGCCGGCGAGCTGACGGACCTGGAAGTCCGCGATGAGCACGTCGGTGAGGTCCGCGCCGGCGATGGCGTCCGAGGCGAACGACATCGGCGTCGCCTTCATCTGCGCCTGTCGCAGCTCCTCCAATGCGGCCTGCGGGTCGTCGCCGAGCAGCAGGCCTTCCATGACGACGGTGACGGGCTCGCGGCCCAGGTCCTGGAAGACGCTGCCGGATTGACCGGGCACGCGCTGCTGCACGAGGTTGCGCGCGTCCTCGGTGTAGATCTGCGTGAGCCCGATGAGCTCGATTTTTCCGATACGGACGGGCATGTCAGAGTTCCATCCGGGTGGTGAAGCCCGTGAGGGCATTCAGGGTGTGACGCACCGAGCGGACGCGAAGCACCTTCCCGGACAGCAGGGCCTCCACGGGGTGGCCCTCCGGGATGTCGTCCACCTTCACGAGGTCGCCTGGCTTCACGGCTGGCGCCCCCAGCACTTCGATGAAGCCATGCAGCGGACGCGCGGCCAGCGCGCCCACGCGGGCCTTGGCTTGCGCGGACGCATCCGCTCCAGCGCGGACCGAGCCGTCCTTCACTTCGCGCGAGCTCTTGCCCGTGGAGCCCGCCTGCACCTTGCCGGTGGTGCCCAGCGCGGCCTTGCCATGGATGGAGGCCAGGTCGTCCACCAGCCAGTGCGCCTTCTTCTCTCCCTGGGAGCTGGCCGCGCCTTCGCCCCAGACCTCGAAGCCGTCGATGGCGGCGAGCGGCTTCGCCACCTGCGTGCGCAGCACCTGGGAGTCGTAGACGAAGGTGTGGTCCGCGCCGCCCTGCTTGGGCGCAGTGAAGTGCACCTTGCCCTGTCCGTCCGTGAAGACGTCGAAGCCGCTCTGCTCCGCGAGCCGGAGGATGTGCCGCAGGGCGCGCGGGCCGCGATGGAGTACGTAGCTTGGGAAGCTGGGGCCGTCGTCGATGGTGCCCGGTGTGCCGCCTGCCTTGTTCACCAGCTCGCGGACGATGGAGCCCGCGGACATCTGCTCATAGGCGCCCGACACGTCCAGCCGCGCGAGCTTCGCCAGGGCGTCGCCGCCGATGACGAGGGACGTATCCGTCGAGCCTCGGGCTTCCAGCACCAGGCCGGTGAAGACGGTGACGGCGCCGTTGCCGCCATCCATTTCGATGGTCGTCTTGTCGCCCGGCGTGGGGAGGCCCGCGTCGGAGGGCACCAGCTCGACGGTGCACCGGCCGCCCGCGCCGTCCATGGTCAGCTCGCTGGTGATGGAGCGGATGAAGGCCTGCCCCTGGCGGGCCTTGTTGGAGGCTCGGAGCGAGCCGATGGTCACGGAGTATCCGATGCCGGCCATGGGCTCAGACCTCCAGTCCGTGACGGCGTGCCGTCTCGCGAAGGATGTCCACCAGCGTGTCTTCCAGCGTGCGCCGGTCCATGCCCGACGTCGCGGTGTCGGTGCCCACCTGCACGTTCACGTTGAACGTGTTGCGAACCGCCGCGTTGGCGCCAGAGTCCGCGCTCGGAGCGGTGGTGGAGCGCGAGGAGCGGTCGATGGTGAGTGACTCGTGCGTGAGCTGCTGCGCTCGTTCGAGCACGGGCGTCACGCCCTGGTTGACCTGCCGCGCGACGTGCGACGTGGCCAGCGACGCCGGAGGCACCGCGCGCTCCGGCTCGGGCGACGACGAGGGAGCCACGGGCTCGGGCGGGGTGAAGGTGAGCCGGGCCTTGGGCCGTGGACCCGAGGGCGCGACGGGGCGCACCGTGGGCCTCGTCGCCACGGCCTCTGCCGGAGCGTGAGCCGCGGCGGGTGTCGTCGGGACGGCGGCCGGAGAATGGAGGGCGGCGGGCGTCGTGGACAGCACGCGCAAGACGGGGAGCACTGGCGCGATGCTCGTGCGCGTCTCGTTGGTGGCTTCGACGGGCGAGGCGGGGGGGCGTGGCGTGGCGCTCGTCGAGGTGACTCCCTCGTAGTGAGGGCCGACCACGGCTTCCGGAGCGTCGTGGCGCGGAGCGTCCGCGAGGCGCGCGGTGGGAGGACCGACGCGCTGGACCGTGGGGCCGCTCTCCGTTGCTGGAGCCTCGGAGGGAGGCGGCAACGGCTGCATCAATCGGACGACCTTCTTCTGGAGGGGTCGTGGCTCCGGGGACTTGACGGAGACGCGGAGCCCGGAGGGCGCATCGCTGCTCGTGGCGGAGTGCTCCTCGGGCGCTCTGTGCGGTGACGGCGCGGACGCTGTCTCGGCGGTGTGACTCGAAGCAGGCGCGCCCTTGTCCGGGAGCTCCGAACGTCGCGAGGCGCCCGCCGAGAAGTCCGAGGGCAACGAGGACGCGTGCCGAGCACCCGACTCGGGCCACGTCGGATGGGGCGCTTGAGAAGTCTCGGGGCTCGCGTCGGCCGCATGCGCCAGTCCAGAGTCGCGCGGGCCGCTGGCCAAATGCCGCCCGATGCTCGTCGAAGAAGGCGTGAGGTCGCTGGCTGAAACGGGCGCGATGCTGTTCGTGGAAGGCGCCGACGGGTGCGCGAGGCTCTTCGAGGAA
The DNA here is from genome assembly GCF_010894455.1 of Myxococcus eversor. Classification (GTDB taxonomy): domain Bacteria; phylum Myxococcota; class Myxococcia; order Myxococcales; family Myxococcaceae; genus Myxococcus; species Myxococcus eversor. The sequence continues at coordinate 335,897 of NZ_JAAIXY010000011.1, forward strand.
GGCGTCAGGTCGCTGGCCGAAGCGTGCGCGAGGCTCTTCGCGGAAGATGCGAGGTCGTTGGCCGAGGACAGCCCGGTCCGCTTCGAGGAAGGCGCCAGATCCAGAGGTGATGCGACCCACTCCTCGGACGCAGGACTCACGGACCCACTGACCTCGGAAGCGCGCGGGGCACTCGGCGTGACGGGGATGCGCGAAGACACGACGGACCTGGGCGCGGTGTCGGCGAGTGCCGTGGAGGCACCGGCGGCTCCAGGCCGAACCACCGGAGAGGACCGCGGCGCGAGCGGGCCCGAGGCCGCGTGGCCATGCGAAGCCGTGGCCCGCGTCTCCTCCACGGAGGGCCCCTGCGCGGCGTCGCCGCCAGGAGTCGCCCGCGAGGACTCCTCATGCGAATCAGCGTCCCGCGCTTGAGCGGGCAGCTTGACGCCGAGCTGTCGAGCGACCCCTTCGAGTGCTCGAAACGCCGGGCGGGCGAGTCGCGAGGTCAGCTCGGAGGTGGTGAACGTCGTGCGCATCAGTCGTCCTCCACCTGAATGACCACCGCGTCGGGAAAGTCGGAGAGTCCCCTCGGCCTCGGAGTCGGGGCCGGGGTGGGAGCACGAGGCTCCGTGAGCTGCAACATCGCGAGCAACCGGTCCACCTCGGCGGCGGGAGTCGCCCACACCTGGGAAGGCGTCCACCCCAGGGCACGACAGAGCTTCAACGTCACTTCAGCGAGGACGCGGGACTCCTTGTCGGAGGCGCGCAGGGTGCGGTCTTCATCGCGCTCGTCCCCCGCGTTGAGCGCGACCACGGCCTCCAGCAGCGCGGCGGTGCTCGCGCCATCCAGCGTCTCCAGTGGCGCCGAGGGAATCCGCTCCACGACGGACACGGCGAGCATCGAGCGCAGGTAGCGCTCCAGGCTCAGCTCCTTCGAACCATCTGGCTGTGCGGTGAGGCTGTCCTCGAGCGCCCGGGAGCGCTCGGAGAAGGTCCAGGGCCGCAGCCGGGCACGCACGTCACCCGCCCGCACCCAACCCGGCGGCGGCGCCTGGGTGGAAGGCTCCTTCGCCCCACCCACGGCCCACCACAGCGCGAGCGGTGCCAGCTCCGCGTGGAGCGACTCCGGCACCCCCGAGTCCCGCAGCACATCGAAGGCGAAGCCCTCGGTATCGAAGGCCAGGCCCGCGCCATCCAGCCGCGCGTGCAGGTCGAGCGCCCGCAGGTGCGCCTCGAAGCTCCACGGATGGAGTGCGAGACGCTCGCCGGTGGAGCACTCCACCTCCAGCGCCCCGGAGCTGACTCCGGGGTGGAGGTGGAAGGTCCGGCCGTCGATCTCCAGGGAGATCGGCGCCGCACCGGACTCCGTGCTTGAGCTGGCGGGCGCCTCCCTCACGGCCTACTCCTCGCGGATGCGCGTCGCCGTGAAGGCGTACGTCGTGGCGGCGCTGCCGTGTGCGTCCATCTGGAACGACTTGCCCTCGACGAAGCAGTCGTCGAAGGACAGGGTGCGCGTGTCGTCCGTGCCCTCGGTGCGCTTGAGGTTCGCCACGAGCTGGAACTTGCCGCGCTCGGAGAGCAGGGTGTCCAGCTTCACGGCCGCGGAGCGGATGACCAGCTCACCGATGACGGTGCGCAGGCCGAAGATGACGTCGACGCGCTCGTTGGAACCGATGGCGCGGATGTCCTCGCGCTCGGTGACCACTCGGAATGCGATGGATTGGAGGCCGTCCACGGCCTCTCCGTCGACGAGGATGCTGCTACGGTTGGCAGAGAATACCGTTGGCATCGGTGCGTTCCTTCATCAGACCTGGACCGTGATGGTCGCGTAGATGTAGTCGATGGCGCGCACGGGTCTGACGGCCATGTTGACCCTGACGATTCCGAGCGCGAAGTCCGCCTGCGAGGAATAGACCTCCACCTTGAAGGCGGGATCCTTCCCGTCGGTGGAGGGGACGATGGCGCCGTCCTTCTGCATCTGCACCAGCGCCTCCACCAGCTTCTGCTTCAGGGCACTGCGCCCGTCGGCGTTGTTGAGCAACCCGATGAACAGGTCACCCACCATCTTCAGCGTGCGCACCGCGCGGTCCGCCACGCGGCGGACGTTGATCTGGTCGCCGTCCGTCGTCAGGCCGCGCACCACGATGGTGCCCCGGCCGCGCTCCGTGACGACGGGGACCGTGAAGGCACGCAACAGCGCCTTCTGGTCCTCCACGCTCACCAGCGTCTCGTTCAGGCCGGAGACGCGCTTGAACGTGGGCGACTGGTGCGGCGCCAGGCTTCCCACCAGGCCGGCGACCGCGCCCACCGTGCCGTGGGGCGCGACGAGCACGAACCTGTCGCTGACCAGGTTGGAGGCGAGCTGGGCGTTCTCCACCAGCGTCCCGGCGGGCGGGACCTGCCCGAAGCCGAGCCGGCCCTTGCTCTCGCCGCTCAGCGTGTTGCAGTGGCTGATGACGTCGCCGTAGATGCGCGTCAGCTTGGCCCGGTCGGAGAAGTCCTGCACCGCCGCGAGCACCAGGTCCACGTCCGGCTGGTCCTTCAGGCGCCCCAGCGCGGTGGCATAGTCGTCCGGCGTGGCGTCCTTGCCCGTGGCGAGCGTGTACGTGCCCGCGGTGGGCCAGCCCACGCCCTTCGTGGTGTCCACCTTGATGAACGACGAGGTGTCCAGCGTCGACGTCAGCGACGCCGAGTTGACGTTGCGCAGCACCTCCACCGAACCGCTGGCGGGGTGGGTGACCTCCACGTCGAACGAAACCGTCAGGTCGATGTTGTTCCGGTAGGTGACCTTCAGCGTGATTCCGTTGGCCCACAGGCCCGGAGCTCTCGCGATGAACGTGGCGCCGAACTTGTCGCCAACGTGCCCCGGCGGATACTTGCTGTTGTCGGCCGCGACGGCGATCGACGCGACAGCACCGGCCGTGGCGGGCAGGGGCGAAATCACCAGCTCGGAGACGCCATTGTCCAACGCCTGGCGCGCCTCCGGGAGGCTGTAGGCGCTCGCGCGTCCGGCCACCTCCAGGAAGCGAGACCAGCTGCTGGCGCGGACGACCGTGCCGTTGGCTGACTCCAAGAAGCCTGTGATTCCAAGAACCCCAGACGGTGCAAGCTGTTGGGGCAACACTTCCTTGACGACCGTGACCTGGACACCAGGAATGATGAGACCTGTGGCCATACGCTCCCCGACCCTCGCATGCGAGGGGGTCGAAAACCCTGCTCCGGGTGCAGGTTCCCTGGACCGCGTACCTGGGCTCACGCCCACCCCTGGCGGGGCACGGTCCTATTCATAGACACTGGATTGAGAAAAGCGTGCGCAGGGCCGTGACGACACGCTGAATACACTGGCGGCGAGCCAAGACGCCCGCGACACACCAGGAACCGTGACAGACGACTGGGGTTGAATCAGGGATTGGTGGCGGGAATCTGCACACCCGTCTTGCGGAGCGCGGCGATGGTGGCGGCCGCCAGCGTGGAGACCTCGCCGATGATCGCCTTGCCCACGTTGAGCAGCAGGTCGACGATGGCGACGATGTGCTCGACGCCGGCTCCCACGAAGTCGACGATGATGTTCAGGAACCGCTGCCCCGTCAGCGCCAGGTTCCGCGCGGAGTCCGGCAGCAAGTCCAACGTGGAGTTCACCAGGTCTCGGCCCGCCTCCAGCACGTCCTTGATGGAGGTGACGACCGCCGGGTCCATCAGCGGCTTGATGAGACCTTCGACTTGTTTGAGCACCGAGCTCAGCACGTTGCGTACCGGCGTCCAGATGACGGCAATCTTGTCGGTGATGGACTTGAAACCCGTACCGCTCACCGCCAGATACAGTTTGTACAGCGCCTGTTCGACCTGGATGGCGATGTTGTCAACCGTGGCCAGGGCGTCGGAAACGTTCGTCGCTGCGTCTGCTGCCATGGAATGTCCCCCTCATGTGAAAATGAGTGCGCCCATGCGAAACATGAACGCATGCGCACAGTATGTTAGCGAACACACCGGTTTCAAGGGTTTATCAGGTAGGGCCCGAAACAGCGGAATGGCCCTACCATTTTCGGGCTGTCATTGTTGACACCGGAGTGAGGTGACGCAGGAGGTCGAGGGGCGCGGGGTGGATGAAGGGGGAAGTGATCCCGCGCCCCTCTGGAAACGGCCGCTCAGGGGTCCGACAGGAGGAACGGAATCCGGTAGGCGCGCGCGGCGGCGGGGAAGCCTCCGGAGGTCGCGGCGGCGACGTAGTTGGTGAGGTTGGGGAAGGCGTGGTCGCGATCAGCCACGCCGCCCAGTCCCAGCCACGTCGCCAGGGTGAAGCCGTACTGGTCCACGGAGAGTGAAGGCAACCAGCGGCCCTTGGCGTCGACGGAGTCCGGGTTGCTCGCGGCGCCGGAGGACAGGTCCAGGCTGGGGAAGGTGCCATGGAGCCGGCGGCCCTGGACGCGATCTCCCAGGACGATGGCGTGGCTGCCCCAGCCGTGGTCGGAGCCCTTGTCTGAGTTCTCCGCCAGCGTCCTCCCGAAGTCGCTCATGGTGAAGAGCGTGGCCTGGGGAGGATTCACGCCGAAGAGCCCCTCGGTCTTCAAGCGGGTCATCGCTTGCTGGAAGGCGTCCAGCGCGAAGTCGACCTGGAGGAGCAGGGCGTTCTGCGTGGCCTCCTGGCCCACGTGCGTGTCGAAGCCGCCGAGCCCCACGGAGAACATCTGGCGGCGCACACCCAGGCCTCCGCTCGCGGACGGCGCCGCGCCGGCGATGAGGTCCCGGACCACCTGGTAGAGCTGCGTGTGCAGCGTCCAGCCCGTCACGCCCTGGGGCGCGGTGAAGAGGCCGTCGATGTGCTCGCGCGTCGCCAGGGGCAGCGCGTTCCAGGCGGCGTCGCGCGCGGCGGCGCGAGCGGCGGAGAACGTCTGCGCGGTGGTGAAGACGCCGCCGTAGGACGCCTCCAGCGTGACGTTGTTGTGGAGCGCCACCACGTCCGCGAGCGCCTCCGTGCGCAGGGTGTTGAAGTCCGCGTCGGACGTCTGCTTCATCTCGAGGATTCCCGAGGAGGACACCATCATCGCCTGGCGCTCGGCGCCCGTGGTGTACAGGGCCTTGCCGCCGAAGGACGTCACCTCCGGGTAGTCGCCGGGGTTGAGCGTGTGGAGGCGGTCCGCGGTGCGTCCGCCCCAGCCGGTGGCCTTGCCCTCGAGCGCCGCTGGCAGGTCCACGGTGGAGGGGTTGGAGATGCCGCTGGCCCAGGCGTCCTGCTGGTCGCTGTGGGAGAAGAGGTTGTCGGGCCGGGGGACGGCGCCGCTCTCGTAGTCCGCCTTGCGCATGGGCAGGGTGAGCGGTCCCACGTTGCAGACGAAGGCCGCGCGCTCCTGCTCGAACAGCGCCTGGAGCTTCTGGAGCGAGGGGTGGAGTCCATACGCGCCCGCCGCCATGTTCACGGGGCTGATGGGGCGCAGCTCGGCCAGGGGAATGCCGAGCGTGGACCGCGCGTCCAGGTACTGCGCGTGGCCGGTGCTGTCCCGGGGGACGAGGACGTTGTTGGTGTCATTGCCACCCAGCAGGAAGACACACACCGTCGCGCGGTAGCCGGCATAGCCAGACAGCGTCGCGGCGGCGGCGTTGCCGAGCCAGCCGGGCATGGGGGAGGAGACGGCGAGATATCCCAGGCCCAGCGAGGTGCCTCGGAGGAATGTTCGTCGTGAGAAGCTCATGGGCTACCTCTGGATCTGGAATTCGGGAGCGAGGGACGTGAGGTAGACGGCGAGCTTCTTCCTGCGCAGGGTGTCGCCGGCATCGGGGTGGGAGATGGCATTGAGGACGACGTCCCGCAGCTCTGGCGACATGGTGCCGTGCAGGAAGTAGCGGTTGAGCCACTGCACGGTGTCGCTGGAGCTGATGGGGAGGACGCTCAAGTCGATGAGGACTCCCGCGGTCGCCGTGGCGCCCACGAAGAGCAGGTCATGTGTCACATTGCCGCGCGCGGTGATGGTGGCGGTGTCCAGGATGGCGAACTCGGGACCGAGCAGGCCGCCACCGCCCGGAGCGGGCGCGTTGGGCGGGTAGTAGCTGAAGACAGACGGAGGCTGGGGCACGTACTGGCCCATGGACTGGCTCCAGGAGTTCAGCTTCGCGCCGGGGTCCACCGTGCCCGAAGTGTCGAGCGTTCCCTTCAAGCCCCGGACGAGCGTGGTGACGTGGAGCGCGGGGGAGCGCAGGTGGCCGAACGTCGCCAGTTGCGTGGGGGGCGCCGTGGGGCCGCGGGCCTCGTCGTGCTGGAGGATTCGACGAATCACCGCGCGCAGGTCACCCCGGGCGCCGCTGCCGTTGTTCTTGAAGATGTTGACCACGTCCTGGACGTACTCGGGACTGGGGTTGCTGGTGACCAGGTGTTGGATGAGCTGCTTGCAGATGAACGGGGGCAGGTTCGGGTCGTCGAAGACGTTGTCGAGCGCCTCCTTCAGGTGCTGGCGAGGCGTGCCGTTGGGGGTGGTCCACACGCCCCGGAGCAGCTCCTTCGACGTGCCGTCGTGGTTCACCGCGCAGTCCATCATCTGGGCCGCGTACGAAGGCGGATTCGTCCGGCCGACGGTGGGGCAGGTGGGGCCGGCATAGGTCCAACCGGAGAGCGCGTGGGCGAACGCCTGGACCTGGGCCTCGGTGTACGAGGGCGTCGTGCGGCCCAGGTTGTCGAGAACCGGGGTGCCGTTCTCATTCAGCTTGTGGAGGCCGAGGGTGAAGAGCTGGAGCATCTCCCGCGCGTAGTTCTCGTTGGGCTCGATGGGCTGGCCGTTGGGCTTGAAGGCCCGGTTGTTGGCCATGTCCAGGTAGGTGCCCATGGCGGGGTGCAGCGTCACGTCCTCCATGAGCTGGCGGAAGTTGCCGAACGCGCGCTGGGACAGGAGGTTGAGGTAGCTGGCCATCGCCAGGCGCGGCTCGGGCTCCGGCGTGGACATGACATTGGGGATGCCATTCTGGGAGACGACGAGAATCTGGCTCAGCGCGAAGGCGACGCGCAGCCGGAGCTGATCCTGTCCGTTGATGGCGTGGAAGAAGAACTGCGAGCCCAGGTCATTCGGCGCCAGGCCGTCGAAGGTGGAGCGCGGCGCGGCGATCTGGTCGGTGATGGCCTGACGGATGCCCACCGTCATGACGTGCTCGACGGTGTCGATGGGCGGCGTCGGGGCGCCAAAGGCCTGCCGGGGTCCGAAGGTCGCCTGCTCCAGGAACCGCAGGGCGTTGGGCTCGGTGGGCGTATCGAGTGGCTCGGCGCGTTGCGCCTGCTGTCCTGGTGCGTCGAGGGTGGGGGTGTGGGGTGTGGGTGGGCCCTCGTCGGGTGCGCATGCGGCCACGCACACGGCGAGGGTGAGAGTGAGGCGTCGAATCATCCGGAGGTACTCCTTCAGTTGGTTCGCGAAGGGGGAAGAGACTCCCCCAAGGGCCGAAACACTGAAGTCCGGAAATAGTTGCGCTCCTTGGTGCGAATTCCGGCGCGATTGTGCGGGAGGTCGTGACCCGCATGAAGGTTGAGGAGCACGCCGGCACGGGATGAGTGGGGAGCGGGAGCAGGGCCCCCCCCCTTTCTCCCCTTCGGTTCTATGTGCGCAGAAACCTGAGAGCGAGGCGCTCAATCCGAGGGCAAAGGTAGGGCGGTATCCGCCGGGGCGCGCGTGCCTCGCGCAACGCCACCACCCGGTGGCTGTGTCTGGACCTCAAGAGATGAAGGTGCCCGCAGATTGCCTTGTCCTGCGGAACTCCAGAGCGCGATAGATGCGTGTCTATCATTCTGTGGGCGTGAAATACTTCACCCTCGTCATATGTAATCGCAATACGTGGTTCGCATTGCCAAAGTCGCCGCGCAATGAGAGGCTTGGTTGGCCGCCAATTCGGGCTGGCTAGCTCATCGGGACGGACTTCTCATGGCAAAGCAATGGATGCGCGCACTGTTCCTGGTATGCCTCGCAACCGCGTGTGGCGGCGGTGAGTTGAGTGACAATCCAGATGACTTGATAGGACATCGGTCCGATGCCGTTCTCTCTCCTGGGGACCCGCTCATCGGGACATGGTGCGCCGGCAGTTGGGGATGCATCACGATCTACGCAGACGGCACGGGGAAGATGGTGAGTGGAGGTGACGGCTGCTGGCTCGTTGGCGACACAAAGTTCACCGGCCTCACCTACAACAGCACAACAGGAACATATACGGGAACACGACGCATGTACGGTACGGGCAGTTGTCCCGGAAGTCCCCCTCCCGAGAGTGTGGTAATTACAATCAGCTACGACAGCATGGACAGATTCAACGAAGTGACCTCTGGCGGGTTCATGGCGGAGTGGTATCCCTTGTAGCTCTTGGCGTAATCAGGTCGCCCAGTTGAATTGGGCGGACTGGGTAGTGTCCCTGATTGAGCCGCATTCGAGTGCAGGTGAAATGAATTCGGGCGAGGTCGTTGCGAGCCGTCTTCTCATCGGGGCTCGCGGCGGTAGTGAAGGGCAAAGAGCCTCTGCGCTTCGGGAGAGGCTCTTTGGCGGATGCGCCCTCGGCGAGCGATGAGGGCGCATCCGCCACGGTCTTCAAGTCGCTGAATGCTGGGGGGGCCTGTTCGGGCCGCGGGACTGCTGGGCTCCTCTAGTAAGGGGTGGGCCAGACGAGGGCGCCCATGCCGATGCGCGCATCGTCCTTGTCGTGCAGCAGGAACAGCTCCCCGTCGCGAAGGCGGAAGAGCTTTCCCGCCTTGGTGATGCGGACGCCGCCATAGCCGATGCGAGCGCCCTTCGTGAGCACCTCGTTCACCGCGGCGTTGCGGTCCTCCTGGCCTTCGGCGGTGGCGCTGAGCCGGGAGGGCAGGGAGAGGAACTCCTCGGGGGTGTAGCCGAAGTGATGGGAGGCGGAGGCGTTGGTGTAGATGAAGACGGGGTCCGCGCTCACATCCTGGGCGAGCAGCATGAAGGGGGCCTGGTCGTGGACCCACTCCAAGCGTGCCTCTTGCGGTGCCTTTTCCAGAGGGGGAGGACAGAAGCCGCTGCCCAGGGGTTTGCCTCGCTGTCGTTGGTAGGACGCATCGATCATCTTGAGGACGGGCAGGACGAGTCGCGGTTCTCTCATCGGGTGTTCTCCTTGGGGTGGAGGGCTGAACCTCAGAGGTTGTTGGCGCGGGGATTGAGTCCGAGGAGCTGCTCGGTATCCACGGGCACCGTGACGAGGATGGACTTGCCGTGCTGCCCCTGATGCAGGCGGAGGAGCTCCCCGAGGTTCGCGAGGTCTGGCTTCAGGTCGAACGCCGACCAGCCGCACGCGCGAGCGATGTCTCCAAAGTCCATCGCCGTGAGCCGGGTGTGGCGGCGGGAGGGCTCCAGGCCAGGGAGGACGGTGGGCAGGGCCTGCTCGACGATGCCGTAGCTCGCGTTGTCGAGTACGAACAGCAGGAGGTCCAGGTCGCTCGCCTCGGACAGACATCCGGCGAAGAGGCGGAAGCAGCCATCACCAGTGAAGGCCACGACATGGCTCTCGGGAGAGGCCAGCTTGGCGCCGATGCCCAGGCCCAGGACATTGCCCATCGCGGAGCCCCGGTAGAGCGAGAAGAAGCGTGCATTCGGATGGGGGCGCTGGGTGACGTACTGGCGATCCTTGTAGGAAAGACAGACGTCATCGAAGCCGAGCGTACCGGGGGCCCACAGCGAGTCGAGCTGGTTGAAGAACTGGCGCATGTCCACGAAGCCGGGGCGAGGGGGCTTGCGCTCGGAGGTGTTGAGGTTGCGAGGGGCGGGGCGACTCCTCAGCGTGCGTACAGGATGGCGCTCCAGGTGCTCGACGAGAGCGTGAAGCGCGCTCTCCAGGGGGGTCACCCATTGACGGAAGCCATGGCGCGCGCGGTGGGCGAAGCTTCCATGGTGTTGCCCGTACCCGTCCTCCACGGAGGTGAGCACGAAGGTCTGCCCGGCCTGATACTTCTCCAGATTCACGGTGTACTCATCCGGGCTGGCGCCGAGGACGAGCAGCACGTCGTCCTCGCCCAGGCTCTTCCACACCGCCATGGCCGCATCGTTCCCGCCGAAGGAGATGTAGCCGTGGCCCATCGGGTTGCCGCGTTCGACGCCATTGGCGCCGTTGATGCTCCACACGAGCGGAGCGCCCAGTTGTTCGCACAGCCGCGTCGTGAGTCGCTGGGCCTGGCGGACGCGGGCCAGCTCCTCTCCGGCCAGGATGACGACCCGGCGCCCGTCCAACTCGGAGCGGATGGACTCCACCATCTCCTGGACCTGGGCGGGGTTGGCCTCGACGGGACGGATGGCGGAGAAGCGGCAGCGCTCCGTGCCGGTGGGGCGGTTGAGGACGGTGGGCTCGATGACGAGCACGACGGGTTTGTAGTTCTGGAGCTCTCGCTGGGCTCGGAGGAGCTGCTCGACGAGTATCCCCGGCTGGTCGAGCATGAAGACACCCTGGGGCAACTCCGCCTGCAACTGCTGGACGATGTTGTTGCCGAGCGCGGAGGTATCCTGGAGCGGGCTGAGCCCCTCGCTGGCCGCTGACGAGGTGGGCACCAGGAAGACGGACGGGATGTCGTGCATCTTGGCGTCGGTCAGCCCGCATGTGAGCAGCTTCGTCGCCGCTCCTGTCGTGGCGACACAGCAGCCCAGCTCTCCGGTCGCCAGGTAGCTGCCCAGCGGCACGAAGCCGGCGACGTACTCGCCGATGGTGAGGTGGCGCAGCGCCCCGTTGGACGAAGGAGCCGCCGAGCCGGGATGAGGCTCGAGGTTCCTCAGGAAGTGCAGCAGACCTCCCCCCGTGACGCCGGTACAGGTCGTGATGCCCCACGCGCTCAGGGCATTCAAGAGGACTTCGTAGCCACTCATCCCGCGATTCGATGTGCTCATGTGGCGACAAGCTAGATGTCGTGTTTCTGGTTTGCATGGAAAAGCACCAGGGATTGAGTCTCCTGTGTGAGAGTGATTGCCCGCAGGATGTATTGGTGCGGGGAGTGGTGGTTGTGATTGAAGGGGAGGGGCTTCCGGCGAGTGCGGGGCGAGGTCGAGCCACCGTGAATCCCCGCCCCGCAGGCGCCTCGGGCTGCGGGGGATTCTGGCCTGTCGGGTGGTAGGGAAGACAACCAGGGCCGGGAGCGAGCGCGCGGTGGAGAGGTTCCACCACCGGGCCCGGCTCCCCGGCCCCGAGAGGACTACCAGCCGATGCCGTCCAGGTGGACGGTGCCCGTCCAGCCGCTGTTCGTCGTGAACTCGACGCCGAGCTGGTAGAGCGGCGTGGTGCTGTTGGAGGGCAGGGGCACCGTCACGGTGTTCCACGTCCCTGGCTGGAGGCTGCTGATCGCCGTCCACGTCCCCGTGTAGCGCCAGCCGCCTGTCTCACCTTCCAGCGCGAAGGGCTGGAGGGCGGTGATGCCGCTGCCGCTGGGAATCCAGACGCGGAACGTCACGGTGGCGCCGCGAGGAACCGGGGCGGTGCGCACGGAGACGACGCCCGTGCCCGCGGTTCCGCTGAAGGGCACCGCGAGGGAGCGAGTCCCCGCCTGGGCCCGCGCGGTGGACGACGTCGCCGCCTTGATGGGAGCGCCCGAGGACGACCAGCCCTCGGTGCCGGTCTCGAAGCCGTAGCCGCGAGTGGTGCCGCCGCTGCCAGCGTCACTCGTGCCCGCGTCGGAGCCGCCATCGCGAGTGCCACCGTCGGCGCCGCCGTCGCGAGTGCCTGCATCCGTGCCAGCATCCCGGGGGCCACCATCCGGACCCGCGTCGGTACCTCCGCCCGTGCCGCCATCGGTGCCAGCGTCGGTGCCGCCGCCTCCGCCGCCAGGAAGCGTCGTGCCCGTGGCGGGCAGGGTCAGCCCGCCCGCGAGGAGGAACGGCGAGGCGCGCGTCTTGAGGTACGGCTGTCCATCCGAGCCCAGGTCATTCGGATACGAGCTCTGTCCGCCCGCGCCCGCGCCGAAGAGGAGCGCGATGACACCCGTGTTGGCGAACTTGCGCCGGTGGGCATCGCCACTCGGGCCGAAGAAGTACTCGGCGCGGTTGTCGCGGTAGCCCGCGCGAGCGCTTCCGTCGTTGTTGATGTTGCGGTGCTGGGAGTTGCCGAGCGGAATCTGCCAGAGCACCCAGCGCTTGCCGGAGGTCTGGTTCATCAGCGTCAACCACTGCGCGTAGCGGTTGAAGGAGCGCGAGGAGACGGAGGCGTTGTCGCTGGCGTCCCACCAGACGTCCTGCGCGCGCGTCAGCTTGTAGAAGTCCGCGTCCCTGTCCAACGGGTCTCCGACGAGCACGTCATACGTGGCACCCGTCGAATTGGCGCCGAGTCCCAGGGGCTTGAGGAAGTTGACGACCTTGTCCACCTCCGGCTGGAGCGGGTCGGTGACGGAGCAGCAGGAGATGTCCTTGCCGCTGGCCCATGCGGAGATGTGCATGCCGAGGATGACGTTGTTGGCCCCCACGGACTTGCGGAGCTGGAGGAAGGCGAGGCCCCAGCCGGCCACGGTGTTGGGGAGGCCCGCAAGTTCGGGTATGCCCGAGGCCGCGACGGCGGCATACGTGTTGGGATTGGAGTTCGTATAGAACTGGAGGAGCCCAACGGCGTCCGGTTCCACGAGGAGCAGCACGGGCCGTCCGAACTCCGTCGCGCGCTGGAGGAGGATCTTCAGGTCGCCGAAGTAGCTCTTCATCGTCGCGGCGTTCTGGACCTTGGCGAGTGACTCACTCTCACCGCCGCCGGGCTCGGCGAACAGTTGGTAGAAGACGGGCGCGGGGATGAAGCCCTGCGTCCTGGACTCATCCAGGAACGTCTTCCCCCAGCTCCCATCGCGCTGTCCCCAGCCCCAGTTGTCCACCCAGCCCTTGGTGAAGTAGCGGTAGCGCACGTCCCAGGGGACGCCGCTGTCGCGCATCCAGTTCTGGCCCGCCTCCTCGAAGAGTCCCACGGCGAGGCGATTGGGCATGCCCGTGGGAACGGGGCCCTTGACGCCGGGTGGTTGTGATTGGGCGAGCGCGGGTGACACGGTGACTGTCATCCACGCCACTGCCAACAGGACGAGGGTTCGTCGGAGCGTTGGTTTCATGCCCCTGACTACAAATGGCTGGCAGCCGACATACCGATTGCCCGCACCCAGCGTCGGGACGCCCGCTAGCCACGCAACAGGGCGAGCCCTCGCATTCGAGGCACCGCCTTGAGAGACGACTGGCACTCGCCGGAGCCGGGCGAGGGCTCCGGGCGGGGAGTCAGGCGCCGGGTTTCACTGGCCCGGGCAGGCGAGGCCAGGCTCGGGTGCGTCCGCGTCTTGGTGGGCGAGGAGGCAGCGCAGGGCCTCCGGGTCCGCGGAGTCGGCCAGATACGTGCGTCGCCACAGCAGTGCCGCCACGCGCTGGGGCATGAGCGGGTCCTGAGCCACGAGCGCGCGACGCACGCCGTTGGCGCCCGTGGGCACGGTGGCCGCGACGGCCTCGAGCTTCGCCACTTCATCGGGGCAGCCGTCCGGGCAGTTGTAGAGAAACACCGCGTGCCCGTGCTCCAGGTTGTGGACGTACAGACAGCGAGACACGGGCTCGCTGTAGACGCCACAGCGCGCCACGCTGCCGCAATGCGGGCCGGAGTTCGGAGGATTCTCGCCGTTGCCGCAGGCCGGGCTGTCACAGACGGCCAGGTGGCCTGACGACGTCTGGGCGGAGAGCGGAAAGCTGAACTGCTCGCAGTCGCGAGGCTCAGGGTCATCCGAGGAGTCGCATGCGGACAGCGCCACGAGCGCGAGCAGCGAGGGAAGCACGAGGGCGTGTTTGATGGGCACGGCCCACGTCATACCGCATCAGCCAGGGAATGCGCCTCGACGCTCCACGTCTTGTGCTCGCAGCCCGGGCAGGCCCACGGCCGCGGCGAACCGGACGAAGTCGGGCTGGGACAAGCTCCCACCCATGGCGTGCGGGCGACTCGCCGCGAGCAGCTCTTCAGCGAGTGAGGGCTCCAAGCCCTGGAGGAGGGGCGCGAGGTCGATGGGTGTCTGGCTTCGCAGCGCGAAGTCCACGCGTCCGGGCAGATAGCCCGTGTTGGCGGCGATGACGACGTGCTCGGGAAGTCGCTGGGCCCACCGGATCGCGACCAGTGGATGCACCTGGGCCTCGGAACTGAACAAGAGGAGCGCCACGCTCGTAGCGAGGCGGGGAGGTGTCCTCGCGCATCGTTCGACTTCCCGACGGACCTCCAGCCGGCAGTCGCGCAGTTCGTCCACACCGGGCACGCGGCCCTCCGAGATGTCCTTCGCGTTCCTGGCGCGCAGCAGGACCTCCAGGGCCCTGGGCGCTGCGAAGCGCGCGGACCGTCGCGCCGCGTGCACCAGGGACACCGCCTCCACCACGGCCTTGCGGTTCGCGCGTCGCAGCGCGTCCTTGAGGAAGGGAATGGGCGCATCCGTGCCGAACGCGCCCACGGTGCCGAGCACCGCCAGCCACTCCAGCGGGCCGGGCACCACGAGCGGCGACACGAGCACGTAGGAGAGCAGGCTGGTGCTGACCGGGGGCTCCTGTCCGTGCGCGGAGAGGACGTGGACGCCGGAAGGCCATGGCTCGGGGAGGTGGCGATCCACGACGAGCGTGGGGAGGGAGGGCAGGCGCGGTATCGCCCGGCCGTCCGTGTCGAGCGCGATGAGGGCTTCTGGCGCGGAGGCGCGGACCCGCTCCAGGAATCCGGCCGAGTGGGCGTGCTCTCCCTTTCCTGGCACGCGCAGGGCCCCGGAGGCGCGCAGTGTCTCCAGGGCGCGGACCAGGAGGACGCCGGACGCGAGCCCATCGACCTCCGGGTGGGGCGCGACGAGCACCCGCTTCCCGCGCTGTTGCTCCAGGAAGCGACGGGCCTCGGCGAGTGCGTCCTCGGCCGCGGGCCAGGTCGGGTCCTTCGTGTGTCCGAGCAGCATGTCTTGAATGCTGTAACGCGGTCCCCGGGCGCGGGAGGGAGCCGGCAGGGGGCTCGGCTGCTCCACGCACGGGCGGGCCTTCGATGCCGCGAGGTGCCGATGTCCCAAAGACAACTCATCTGGCGAGGCGCGCGGCCAGATGGCACCGAGCCCAGGTGACGGCGTCTGTTTCGCGTCGCGTCAGGTGGGGATCGCCGGAGGTGGACGTGGCGGGGAGGGAGGAGTGGTGCGACAGGGCCTACTTTCGGGATGTGTTCGGCCGACGGTTCCTCTACGGTCCGCCCCATGAAACGGACCCGACTCCCGCAGTCGTTGTTGCGTTCGGCCCTCGCGGCCATGGTGTTGACCGCTGTCCCCGGCTTCGCCCAGGCGCCCGCCGCCAAGGCCACGCCCGAGGAGGCGAAGCAGTTCGTCGAAAAGGTGAACGCGGACCTCAAGCGGCTGTGGACGAAGCAGGCCACCGCCGAGTGGATCAAGTCCACGTACATCACCGACGACACCGAGCGGAACGCCGCCTACGTCAACGAAGAGGTGCTCGGCTACGTCAACGGCGCCATCAAGGACTCGCGCCGCTTCGACGGCCTGAAGCTCGACGCGGACACCGCGCGCATGCTGCACCTGTTGCGCGTGTCGCAGGCGCTGCCGGCGCCCTCGGACGCCAAGAAGCGCGCGGAGCTGGCGACGACGGCCGCGAAGCTGGAGGGCATCTACGGCAAGGGCAAGTACTGCGGCCCCGACGGCAAGGGCGAGTGCCGCGACCTGGAGGTGCTGTCCGACGTCATGGCGGAGAGCCGTGACTACGACAAGCTGCTGGATGCGTGGCAGGGCTGGCACTCCATCTCCAAGCCCATGCGCCCGCTGTACCAGCAGTTGGTGAGCATCTCCAACGATGGCGCGAAGGACATCGGCTTCAATGACCTGGGCACCCTGTGGCGCTCCGGCTACGACATGCAGCCCGCCGAGTTCGAGAAGGAGGCCCAGCGCCTGTGGGGCCAGGTGAAGCCGCTGTATGACGACCTGCACTGCTATGTGCGCGGTCGGCTGGCGAAGCAGTACGGCGCGGAGAAGGTGCCCTCGGGCAAGCCGATTCCGGCGCACCTGCTGGGCAACATGTGGGCCCAGGAGTGGAACAACATCTATCCCCTGGTGGAGCCGTTCCCCGGTCAGGCGAGCCTGGACGTGGACTCCGCGCTGAAGACGCAGGGCTACGAGCCGCTGAAGATGGTGCGTCTGGGTGAGAAGTTCTTCACCTCGCTGGGCCTCAAGCCGCTGCCGGAGACCTTCTTCGAGCGCTCCCAGTTCACCAAGCCCAGGGACCGCGAGGTCGTCTGCCACGCGAGCGCCTGGGACGTGACGTACGAGAACGACCTGCGCATCAAGATGTGCATCAAGCCCACGGAGGAGGACCTCGTCACCATCCACCATGAGCTGGGTCACAACTACTACTTCACCTACTATTACAACCTGCCTGTGCTGTATCAGGCCGGCGCGAACGACGGCTTCCACGAGGCCATTGGCGACGCGCTGACGCTGTCGATCACGCCTGCCTATCTCCAGCAGATCGGCCTGCTGAAGGAAGTGGCGAAGAACGACAAGAACCTCATCAACCTCCAGATGAAGGACGCGTTGGAGAAGGTGGCGTTCCTGCCCTTCGGCCTGCTGGTGGACCAGTGGCGCTGGGAGGTCTTCTCCGGCCGCGTGAAGCCGGCGGACTACAACAAGTCCTGGTGGACGCTGCGGCAGAAGTACCAGGGCGTGGCGGCGCCAGTGGCGCGCTCCGAGCAGGACTTCGACCCGGGCGCCAAGTACCACGTGCCGGCGAACGTTCCTTACACGCGGTACTTCCTGGCCCGCATCCTCCAGTTCCAGTTCCACAAGGCGCTGTGCGAGGCGGCGGGTCACAAGGGCCCCCTCCACGAGTGCTCCATCTACGGCAACAAGGACGCCGGAAAGCGGCTCCAGGCGATGCTGGAAATGGGCGCGAGCAAGCCCTGGCCGGATGCGCTCCAGGTGGTGACGGGAACGCGCAAGATGGATGCGACTCCACTGCTGGATTACTTCAGCCCGCTGCGTCAGTGGTTGAAGGCGCAGAACAAAGGTCAGAAGTGCGGCTGGTAGCGTGCTGAAGTGGACTTCCCGGGGAAAGGACGTCTAGATTCCCCGGGTCCTTTAGGGTTCGCTCGGTAGGACCGGACGGCGGATTTTCGCGTCCGTGACGAAAGAAGAAGAAATCGAATGGCTACTGGTACCGTGAAGTGGTTCAACGATGCGAAGGGCTTTGGCTTCATCACCCAGGACGGCGGTGGTGAGGACGTGTTCTGCCACCACACCGCCATCAACATGGATGGCTTCCGCACCCTCCAGGAGGGGCAGAAGGTGGAGTTCGAAGTCGCCCGTGGCCCGAAGGGTCTGCAGGCGCAGAACGTCCGCGCTGGCTGATTCCTGGCGTCGTTTGTAACGACTTCCTGGATGCATCATGAGGGTCCGGCCTGCCAAGGTCGGGCCCTTCGTGCTTTCTGGAGCCCTCATGTCCTCTCCGAAGCCGCGTCTCGTTTCCGCCGTCTGTTCCTGTTGGCCCCTGGTGTTGGCATTGGGCTGTGCCACGACTCAGCCTTCGGCTCCAACCCAAGCTCCGGTGGAGGCCCGCGCCATGAAGCCCGCGTATGACGTGTCCGCCGTGAAGGCGGAGCTGGTGGCGAAGCATGGCGAGGCGTCGCGCGCGCGCATCGAGCGGGGCGTCGACCAGGTCGCCCTGCAGTGGCGGGCCGGGGACGGAGACCTGACCGCCTTCGTGCGTGAGCAGTTCGTGTCGGACGCGCGGGTGTTGGACGCGACGTTCGCCCGGCTGGAGCGGCTGTTCGAGCAGTTGGATGGGCACATGCTGGAGCTGGGCCGTGAGACGCAGTGGTACACGGACCTGGACCTGGGGCCGCTGTTGCCGGTGGAGCCGCTGGTGGCGGCGTATGACCCGGCCGCGCATGTCGCCGAAGACTTGTTCCGCGCGAAGGTCGCCTTCGTGGTGCTGCTCAACTTCCCGCTGACGACGCTGGCGGAGCGCACGGAGAAGGGCCCCACGTGGACGCGCAGGCAGTGGGCGGAGGCGCGGCTCGCTGGACGCTTCGCCATGCGGGTGCCGGCGGAGATTGAGCAGGAGTCCTCACAAGCGGTGGCGGCGGCGAACCTCTACATCGCCGAGTACAACGTGTGGATGCACCACCTGGTGGACGAGCGCGGTGAGCGGCTCTTCCCGAAGGGGCTGCGGCTCATCAGCCATTGGAACCTGCGCGACGAGCTGAAGGCGGACTACGCGGACCCGCGAGGGCGCGAGAAGCAACGCATGATCGTCCAGGTGATGGAGCGCATCATCACCCAGACGATTCCGGCGGCGGTCATCGACAACCCGAGGCTGGACTGGAACCCGTACACCAACGTCGTGACGGTGGCTCCGGCCGACACGGTGGAGGCGGACGCGCCGTCGAAGGAGGCGAAGGCGGACGCGACGCGCGAGCAGGACGTGCGCTATGCGCGGCTGCTCGCCATCTTCCAGGCCGCGCGCAAGGCGGATGCGTTCGTGCCCATCGCGCCCACGCGCATCGCTCGGGCCTTCGAGCTGGGACGCGAGCTGCCCGAGGCGCGGGTGAAGGCGCTGCTGACGCAGGTGTTGGAGTCTCCGCTGGTGCCGCGCGTGGCGAAGGAGATCGAGTCACGGCTGGGCCGGAAGCTGGAGCCACAGGATGTCTGGTACGCGGGGTTCAAGCCGGGGGCGCAGCGGCCGGAGTCGGAGCTGGATGCACTGACGCGCAAGCGCTACCCGAGCGCGGAGTCGTTCGCGAAGGACATGCCTCGCATCCTTCGTGGCATGGGGTTCAGCGCGCAGAAGGCGGACTGGCTCGCGGAGCACATCCGCGTGGATGCCTCGCGAGGCGCGGGACATGCCCAGCAGGCGATGCGTCGGGGAGACTTTCCTCGGCTGCGCACGCGCGTCGAGAAGGAGGGCATGAGCTACAAGGGCTACAACATCGCGGTGCACGAGCTGGGGCACAATGTGGAGCAGGCCTTCGGCCTCTACGGCGTGGACCACACGTTGCTCACGGGTGTGCCCAACAACGCCTTCACGGAGGCGCTGGCCTTCGTGTTCCAGGCGCGCGACCTGGAGCTGCTCGGGTTGGGCAAGCCGGATGCGGCCAGCGAGCGCGAGCGGGTGCTCGGAGACTTCTGGCAGACGTGGGAGCGCTCGGGCATCGCGATGGTGGACATGGGTGTGTGGCATTGGCTGTACGCGCATCCCGAGGCCACCGCGGCGGAGCTGGCCGAGGCGGTGGTGTCCATCTCCCGCGACGTGTGGGCTCGCTACTTCGCGCCGGTGCTGGGAGGCGAGGGCACCACGCTGCTCGCCGTCTACAGCCACATGATCAGCTATCCGCTGTACCTGCCGGACTATCCGCTCGGGCACCTCATCGCGTTCCAGATTGAAGAGCACCTGTCGCGCAAGGGGCCACTGGGCGCGGAGTTCGAGCGGATGGCCACGTATGGCGCGGTGACGCCGGACCTGTGGATGTCGCACGCGACGGGCGCGCCGGTGAGCGCGGAGCCGTTGCTGCGCGCGACGGAGGCCGCGCTGAAGGCGAAGCCGTAGGCCACGGCGGTGGTAGTCTGCGCGCCGCTCATGCCCATCAAGCGTCGACTCAAGGAACTGTTGGCCCAGGGACTGGTGAACGGAGGCCGGCGGCTCGGGCTGCTCGATGATCCTCGGCTGTTCCAGGTCTTCGAGCGCAGCGGCTACCACGTCACGCCGAACCACTTCTACCAGCCCATCCCCGACACGGGCTCGCTGCCGGAGTCACTCTGGAGCGCGCGCTCGGAGATGGTGGGCGTGGACCTGCGCGCTTCGAGTCAGCTCGAACTGCTGGAGCGAATCTCCGCGAAGTACCGCGATGAGTACACGGGCTTCCCGCGCTCGCCCACGGGGGGGCCGCACGAGTTCCACCTGGACAACAGCGCGTTCGGGACGGTGGACACGGAGCTGCTGTACTGCCTGGTGCGGGAGTTGAAACCGCGCCGGCTCTTCGAGATTGGTTCGGGCTGGTCCACGCGGCTGGCCGCGCAGGCGTGCCGGAAGAATGAGTCAGGGGGAGCGCCCGCGTGCGAACTGGTGGCGTTCGAGCCCTATCCCAGCGACGTGCTGCGTGAGGGCTTCCCCGGGCTGACGCGCCTCGAGCCCATGAAGGCGCAGGACATTCCGTTGTCGGAGGTGGCGAGGCTGGAGGAGAACGACATCCTCTTCATCGACTCCAGCCATGTGTTGAAGGTGGGCAGTGATGTCCAGGTGGAGTTCCTGGAGCTCCTGCCTCGGCTGAAGAAGGGCGTGGTGGTGCACATCCACGACATCTTCCTGCCCGCGGAGTATCCGAGGTCCTGGGTGATGGAGCACCGCCGCTTCTGGACCGAGCAGTACCTGCTCCAGGCGTTCCTGTCCTTCAACGACAGCTTCGAGGTGCTCTGGGGCAGCAGCTTCATGCACCTGACGCAGCCGGAGCGACTGCGTCAGGCCTTCCCTTCGTACCAGGGCGCTCCCGTGGACTGGCCCGGGAGCTTCTGGATTCGTCGGGTGAAGTGAGCCGCGCCGACTACGGCTGCTTGGACGTATCGCCGGGGATGTCCACCAGCTCCACGTCGAAGATGAGGACGGCGTTGGGAGGGATTCGCGAGCCCGGAGGAGGGCGCTCGCCGTAAGCGGTGGCGCCGGGGCAGGTGAGCTTCGCCTTGCCGCCCACCTTCATCCGCGCGACGCCCTGGGTCCAACACGCGATGACGCCGTTGAGGGGGAACTCGACCGGGATGCCGCGCTTGGCGGACGTGTCGAACACGGAGCCATCCACCAGCCGTCCTTCGTAGTGGACCTTCACGGTGTCGGTGATGCGGGGGCTCTTGCCATTGCCCGCTTCCGTCTCCCGGTAGACGACGCCCGTGGGCAGCTTCACCGCGCCGGGCTCCTTGGCCGCGCGCTCCAGCGCCGCGCTGCCTGCCTGGGCCTGGCGCGACTTCGCGAACGCTTGAATCCTGGGCGCGTACTCCTTCGGCTCGAAGGTGGACGTGCCGGCCATGCCGTCGGCGACGCCGCGCTGGAGGATCTTCACTTCCTCGGGCGAGAGGGCGAAGAGCGAGAGGTCCTTCCCCACGCTGAGGCCCAGGGCGTAGATGGTCTTCCCGTCCTCGGAGAGTTCGTCGGGAGCAGTCGAGGCCGCGGGAGCCTTCGCGGTGGGCTCGGCCTTCTTCGCCGCGCCGCCAGCCTGGGCGTGTGCTCCGGTGGTGCCGAGCACCAGCGCGAGGGTCGCCATCCACATCGTTCGCATGCTTCCACCTTTCATCATGAGGACTGGAATATAGGTCCCGCGCGCCTACGCCCAGCACGGAGTGGTGGGTCGTTTTCTTGCGAGTTCAGCACGTGCCTCTACCCTGCATCCAGGTTGCTTCAACCCCGGAGCAACCTGTTGCACGCAGCAGAGGAGACGGAGCGATGAGCGACAAGCGCAAGGCGAAGCGGGCGCCCCTCGACATCTACCTGAACAAGTACATGGGCGGCGTGCCGTACATGTCGCGGGCCGCTGACATCAGCCCAGAAGGGGTGAGTCTGGCGCGGTTGATTGAACCCCAGCACGAGGCGAAGCGCGTAGGCCTCCAGTTCCAGCTCCCCGGTTCGGAGGAGATCATCTACGCGGAAGGCGAAGTCGTCCGTGAGTGGGTGGAGCTGTCCACCGCCAAGAAGGGCGAGCGCTCCGGCGTGAAGTTCACCCTCCTCACCGAGCGGCACCGGAAGATGATCGACGCCTACGTCGACCGTCACGGCCGCCCGGGCAGCGAGAACTGACGCGACGCGTCGCTCCTCGGAGGTTGTCTTGACTTCCTGGGAGGCGGGCTCCTTGAATGGGCAGCGATTCTGCCCTGGGACTACCCAAGGTATCGGGTGAGACGGGAGGAGCTCCATGAGGCATTCGCTATGGGGGTTGTTGCTGGCCGTGCCTCTGTCGGCGTTCGGTCAGGGCAGGGCGGCGAGGCCCGCCCCCACCGTCGAGGTAGTCCGTCCGGTGGGCAGTGTGGGAGTGAATTGGGAGGGGCAGGTGCTTCGGGCGACCGGGGCGGGTGCTCCCGACCTGAAGGCGGCGAATCCAGGCCAGGCACGCCTGGGGGCCGAGCGCTCCGCCAGGCAGGAAGCGTCCAAGAACCTCCTCGACCAGGTGCGCACGCTGCAGTTGAGCGCGGGGCGCAGCGTGGGCGACGAGATGGCGCGGGACGAGGTGCGTGGGCGCGTGGAGACGGCGGTCCGCGCCCACAAGGTCGTCGCCAAGCGTTTCTTCTCAGACAGTGGCGTGGAACTGGATGTGGAGGTGCCGCTGGCGGCGATTACCTCCGCGCTGGTGGTGCCCGCACCAGAGACCATCGTCTTCAACAGCGAGGGCGCGAAGAGGTACACGGGGCTGGTGGTGGACGCGCGAGGGCTGGGGCTCAAGCCCGTGCTCGCGCCCCGGCTCCTGGATGCGGCGGGCAAGGCGCTCTATGGCGCGGGCGCGCTGGCGAGTGAGATTCGCGAGTCCACCGGCGTCGCAGCGTGGTTCAACAGCCTGGATGCGGCGAAGAAGGCCGCGCTGGTGGGCGAGAAGCCCATGGTGGTGAAGGCCACCGGGCTGAAGGGCTCCGACCTGGTGCTCGGCTCGGATGACGTGAAGACGCTGGGCGAGGTCAACACGCGCTTCCTGGCCGAGGGTCGGGTCGTCATCGTCACGCAGTAGCGAGGAAGGTCGGCACGGTGAGCGGTTCGCGGGTGGGATGGAGGTCGAGGCCTGCTGGCGCGGGCGTGTTCCTGCTGTTGTGGCTGGGGTGTTCGGGGCGGAAGGAGCCGGACTCGATGGCTCGGGCGCGCGAGATGATGGCCGGTGCCCAGAGCACGAGCGGTGACGTGGCCCTTCGCTGCGACCCCGATGACGCCGAGGTGTATCTGGACGGTGTGCTCCAGGGTCTGTGCAGTGACTACTCGGGCAGTCCCCGAGGGCTCACGTTGGGCACGGGCCTGCACCAGATTGAAGTGAAGAAGCGGGGGTACTGGCCCTACACAACGTACTACGAGCCCAGTGGCGCTCGGGCGAGGCTGACCATCCAGCTCCGCTCCTCGGAGAGCGTGCCCGGTGGAAGCACGCCGTGACGTGGGGGCTGCCCTCCTGGCCGCCGCGCGTCCAGCCAGGCTGCCTTGCATCAGAGTGGCCGTCGTGGTTTCCCCGAAAGCCTGGGCGATGATGGTCCGTGGACCAGCGTGGCCCTCGGGTGGGGCGGGTCGGGGACGGTTTCAGCGAAGCGCCTGGAGCCTGGACCCGGCGCTTTCGGGATGTGCAATGACGGCTTCAAGGAGCCGTAGGCCGCGGACGTCTCGCGGAAAGAGGAGTGGGTCATCGGACGCCGCAACAACAAGAAGAGCAGCCCCGCCGCCATGAGTCCCGCGCCGGCGCAGCCCATGCTGCACGCCGTGAAGGCGGAGGCCGTCGTGGTTCCGACGGTGGCTCCGGTGCTGGAGGGCGAGCTGACGGAGGTCGAGGCCCGACGCATCGACCTGTGGTGGTCGGCGGTGATGGTGGGCTCGTTGGGCCTGGTGTTCGCGCTGCTGGCGGTGTTCGGTGGCGTGGCGGTGCCGGTGCTGCTGGCGCTGGCCGGGGCGTACATCTTCAATCCCATCGTGACGACCCTGGAGCGACGGGGGTTGGACCGGACGTGGGGGACGACGCTCGTCTTCGCGGCCGGGACGCTGATGATGGTGGGCGCGTTCCTCTATCTCGTCCCGGTGTTTCGTGACGAGGCGCTGAAGCTGCCCGACTTCTTCAGTCGCGCGAGCACGCAGGTGGTGCCGCGCCTGGAGGCGTTGCTGGGGCGCTCGGTGCCGGACCTGGTGCGGCAGCGCACCACGGAGCTGGGACAGCAGGCGTCGGACCTGGTGCAGAGCGCGGGTCCCGCCGCGGCGCGGCTCCTGGCTGCCTTCGCGGGCAACACGGCTCGGTTCGTGGTGACGCTGCTGGGGCTCGCGGTGGTGCCGGTGCTGGCCTTCTTCTTCCTGCAGGACTACCCGCGATTGATGGGGCGGCTGAAGGACCTGTTGCCGCGTCGCGCGGTGGGACTGGTGGGGCGCCGCTTCGCGGAGGTGGACGAGGTGCTCTCCGCCTTCGTGCGCGGTCAGTTGACGGTGGGAGCGCTGCTGTCGGTCATCTACGCGGCGGGCTTGTCGGCGGGGCGCATCGACATGGCCATCGTCATCGGGGTGATTGCCGGCTTCGGCAACATGGTGCCGTACCTGGGGACGGGGGTGGGCATCCTGTTGTCGCTCGTGGGGGTGATGCTGTCGTGGCAGGGGCCCTGGCAGCTTGGCGTCGTGGCGGGCACGTTCATCTTCGGCCAGATGCTGGAGGGCTTCGTCATCACCCCGCGCATCGTCGGCGAGAAGGTGGGCCTGGCGCCGGTGGCGGTCATCATCGCGATTCTCGCCTTCGGTGAGCTGTTCGGCTTCGTGGGCATCCTCCTCGCGGTGCCGGTGGCGGCCATCCTCAAGGTCGTGCTGAGCGTGGTGGTGCAGCGCTACCAGCGGACCTCGCTGTACACGGGCGAGGCTCGCTCGAAGTGATGGGCGTGGCGGTGTTGCTGGCGGCGGTGCTGGCGCAGGCTCCAGGCCCCGCCAGCCTCACGCTGTCCCGGTATCGCCTGAACCTGCTCGTGGACGAGTCGGTGGATGCGGACACCCTGCGCTCCCTCGCTGGCAGTGGGACGGTGCTGTGGCTGAGCACGCGTTCGAACATGCCGCGCGACTCGACGCTGGATGCGCTCAAGAGCTTCCCCGAGGTCTGGCTTCAGGTCCGTCCACCGCTCGTCGAGGCCCATGCGCGGCAGCTCGCGCGGGCTCCCCGGGTGGGGCTCTGGGTGGACGCGACGACGCTCGACCTGTCGGGGTGGCACCATCGGCTGGGGCCCAGGCCGGTGGCGGTGGAGATTCGCGGGCCGATGGATGTGGACGTCGCCCGTCGCGTGTCGGCCGTGAGGCCCTCGCGGGTGGCGTGGTTCCCCAGGCCCGAGGAGGCGACGCTGGCGGGCTGGGGTGAGTTCGTGCAGCTCCCGGGCGCCAAGCTGATGGGGCCCCTCGCGATGGATGGGCCCGTGTCGGGTGGCGGCGCGTGGACGTGGCGCTCTCCAACCTCGAGGGGCGTGGTCTGGGTCGACTCGAAGGGGAGGGTGCCCGCGGGGGTGGTCCGGAGGATCCGCGTGAGGGAGCTGCTGGATGAGTCCGCCCTCGTGTCGTTGTTCGTCCAGGAGCCGGCCACGGAGCTGGAGATCGAAGTAGGCGCGGACCCGGAGTCCCTGGGTTATGCCCGGGCCTGGGTCGAGCGGCTGGAGGCCGCGGTGAGCGGGAGCGCGCGGTGACGAAGCTGGAGAAGCTGCATCAGGAGATCGCCGGGTGTCGGAGCTGTCCCCGGTTGGTGGAGTGGCGCGAGGAGGTCGCCCGGGTGAAGCGCCGTGCCTACCGCGAGTGGACCTACTGGGGTCGGCCGGTGCCGGGGTTCGGGGATGCGCGGGCCCGGCTCGTCATCGTCGGGCTGGCGCCGGCGGCGCATGGGGCCAACCGGACAGGGCGGATGTTCACCGGAGACAGGTCCGGGGACTTCCTCTTCGCGGGGCTGCACCGGGCGGGGTTCGCGAACCAGGGGACCAGTGAGCACCGGGAGGACGGGCTGGCGCTGAAGGACGCGTTCATCGTGGCGGCCGCCCGCTGCGCTCCTCCGGACAACAAGCCGCTGCCCGAGGAGCTGGCTCGCTGCGCGCCGTTCCTGGACCGGGAGATGGCCCTGTTGCCCGCCCGCGTGCTGCTCGCCCTGGGGGCCATCGGGTGGAACGCCGCGCTCGCGTCGCTGGAGCGGACCGGAATGAAGTTCGCGTCTCCGCGTCCCGCGTTCGGCCATGGGGCGGAGCTGGCGCTCCAGGACGGGCGGATCCTCCTGGGCTGCTACCACGTGAGCCAGCAGAACACGCAGACGGGGAGGCTGACGCCGGCCATGTTCGACGCGGTGATGGCGAGGGTCCGGGCGCTGATCGCAGCGGAGCCATAGTCCGCGCCGGGAAATGGGGAAGATCGGATGCGCTGTCGCGTGTTTGCTTGACAGCTACGGGAGCCCGCTGTTATTCCCCGCGCCACCTCAGCACCGGGTCGTTAGCTCAGCGGTAGAGCACTACCTTGACACGGTAGGGGTCAGTGGTTCGATCCCACTACGACCCAACACAGTTGATGTGATCTCCAGCGGGCGGCACGGCTTTCAAGAGCCCTGCCGCCCGCGGTTTTTCCGAGGTATCGCATGTCCGAAATGATCACGGTCACCCTCCCCGACGGCAGTCAGAAGCAGGCCGCCCGGGGGACCACCATCGCGGACTTCGTTCGGGAGAGCATCGGTGCCGGCCTGGCGAAGGCCGCGCTGTTCGCTCGGGTGAACGGCCAGGACATGGATCTGGCCCGGACGCTCGACGAGGACGTGAAGCTGCAGATCTTCACGCCCAAGAGCCCGGAGTCGCTGGAGCTCATCCGGCACGACGCGGCCCACGTGGTGGCCAGCGCTGTCCAGAAGCTCTTCCCCGGCACGCAGGTGACCATCGGTCCCGCGACGGAGGAGGGCTTCTACTACGACTTCTTCCGCGAGAAGCCGTTCACGCCCGACGAGCTGGAGAAGATCGAGGCCGAGGCGAACGCCGAGCTGAAGCGGGACATGGCGTTCGTCCGCACCGAGATCTCCATGGACGACGCCATTCGCCTCTTCGAGGAGAAGGGCGAGAAGTTCAAGGTGGAGATCGTCAAGGACATCGCCGAGCGCGGCGCCAAGACGCTCACCCTCTACACCCACGGCGACTGGGTGGACTTCTGCCTGGGGCCCCACGCCCCGAGCACCGGGAAGATCGGCGTCATCAAGATCCTCTCCTCCAGCGGAGCCTACTGGCGCGGTGACCACCGCAACCCGATGCTCCAGCGTATCTACGGCACGGCCTTCTTCGACAAGAAGCAGTTGCAGGAGTACCTGACGCGCATCGAGGAGTCGAAGAAGCGCGACCACCGCAAGCTGGGCAAGGAGCTGGACCTCTTCCACTTCCACCCGTACGCGCCGGGCGCCGCCTTCTGGACCCCGAAGGGCACGACGTTCTACCAGACGCTCTCCGACTGGATGCGCCGGCTCACGGCGAATGACGGCTACGTGGAGATCAAGACGCCCCTGATGTTCAACAAGGGCCTCTGGGAGACGAGCGGCCACTGGGGCAAGTACAAGGAGAACATGTTCCTCGTGCTCGACAGCGAGTCGGGGGAGCATGACTTCTCGCTCAAGCCGATGAACTGCCCGTCGCACCACCTGTTCTACGGCTTCAAGAAGCACAGCTACCGCGACCTGCCGCTGCGCCTGCACACCCAGGACGTGCTGCACCGCAACGAGGCGGCGGGCTCGCTCGGCGGCCTCACCCGCGTGCGCCAGTTCGCCCAGGACGACGCGCACATCTACTGCACCGAGGCGCAGATCACCGACGAGGTGAAGCGCTTCGTGAAGCTGCTGGACCACGTCTACAAGGCGGTGGGCCTGACGTACGCGGTGAAGCTGTCCACGCGTCCGGAGCAGCGGCTGGGGGATGACTCCCTGTGGGATCGCGCCGAGGCGGGCCTCAAGATGGCGCTCGAGTCGCTGGGCCTGGAGTACGAGCTGGCCCCGGGCGACGGCGCCTTCTACGGTCCGAAGATCGACTTCGCGGTGTCCGACAGCATCGGTCGCCGCTGGCAGTTGGGCACCATGCAGTTGGACTACCTGGCCCCGGAGCGCTTCGACCTGACGTATGTGGGCGAGGACAACGCTCAGCACCGGCCCGTGGTCCTCCACCGCGCCATCTTCGGCTCCTTCGAGCGCTTCACCGCCATCCTCATCGAGCACTTCGCGGGGGCCTTCCCGGCGTGGCTGGCGCCCATCCAGGCGGTCATCGTGGTGGTGGCGGACCGTCAGGCGGACTACGCCCGCAAGGTGCGCGACACGCTGCGGGCCAAGGGCTTCCGGGTGGACTTCGACGACCGCGGCCTGTCGCTCAACGCGAAGATCCGCGAGGCGCAGCTGCAGAAGATCCCCTTCACCCTGGTGGTGGGGGACAACGAGGTCGCCGCCGAGGGCGTGGCGCCGCGCCGGTACGGGGGCGAGGACCTCAAGAGCATGAAGCTCACCGACTTCGAGGCGCTGTTGGCCAAGGAGGCGGCCCTGCCGTAGCGGGTTGGACCTGGGTGGCCCGGGCCTCGCGGACAGGTCTTGACTCCCAGTCATGCCCAAGTATCTTGGGGCACTTTTTGTAGGAATCGTCGCACGCATCCCGGGAGGGGTAGGGGCGCGGGGACGGTGGGTCGACGGCTTGGCGTGCGGTCGGCGGTAGCCATTCCAGTTGAAAAGAAATAGTGGTAGAGGCTGCCGGCTCCCGCCGTGGCCTTGAGTGAAAACGCCAGAGGCCGTGACGCTGACGGCACGCTGTAAGGAAGGAATCAGGACGATGCCGAAGTTGAAGACCCGCAGTGGCGCGAAGAAGCGCTTCCAGGTGAAGAAGAGCGGCAAGGTCAAGCACGGCAAGGCCTACGGCAAGCACCTCTTCACTCACGCCAAGACGCCGAAGCAGAAGCGCGGCAACCGCGGCACCAGCCATCTTCGCGACATGGATGCGAAGAAGGTCATCAAGGAAATGTTCCCCTACGGGGCCTGAGCCTCGGCTCGGCAACCTCGTGGCCCTTGGCGGAGCGGCGTGAAGCCGGCACCGCGCGGGGGCTGACAACCTACGCAGTCCGGAGTGAGTGAAACATGCGCGTCAAGAAGGGTGTAAAGGCTCGTCGCCGTCGTAACAAGATCCTGAAGCTGGCCAAGGGTTTCCGTGGCCGCCGGAAGAACTGCTTCCGCCGGGCGAACCAGGCGGTTGAGCGCGCTCTGGACTACGCCAGCCGCGACCGCATGCAGCGCAAGCGGAACTTCCGCAGCCTGTGGATCGTCCGCATCAACGCGGCGGCTCGCACGGTCGGCCTGTCGTACTCGAAGCTGATCGCCGGGCTGGCGAAGGCGAAGATCAGCCTGGACCGCAAGGTGCTGTCGGACATGGCCATCGCGGACCCCTCGGGTTTCGCGGCCATCGCCAACATCGCGAAGGCGGCCTGATTCACGCCGGTCCTCTTCGAGGGCCAGTGACAGAGCGGGTGAGGTGGCCTTCACGGGCCGCCCGCCTGCGTGAGTAAACGGGCTGCCTCTCCAGGGCGGCCCTTTTTTTTGCCCCGAAGGGCCGTGCGCCCAGGGGCCGTGCAACGGAGGCGACAAGGCCATGCGGGACAGGTTGCAGGCGTTGGCGGAGGCCGCTCGGCGGGAGATCGCGGGGGCGTCCGAGTTGCCCGCGGTGGAAGCGCTTCGGGTCCGTTACCTGGGCAAGAAGGGCGAACTGTCCGGAGTCCTTGGCGGCATGGGCAAGCTGCCCCCCGAGGAGCGACGGGCGCTGGGTGAGGTGGCCAACACCGTCAAGGCGGAGCTGGAGAAGCTGCTCGCCGAGGCCACGCAGCGCGCCGAGGACGCCGCGATGGAGGCCCAGCTCCAGGGGCCCGGGCTGGACGTGACGTTGCCTGGACGCGCGGTGGCGCCCGGCAGCCGGCACCCGGTGTCGAGGACGATGGAGGACATCGTCCGGACCTTCTCCCGGCTCGGCTTCGACGTGGCCGCGGGCCCCGAAATCGAGCTGGACTACTTCAACTTCGAGGCGCTGAACCTCCCGAAGGACCACCCCGCGCGGGACATGCAGGACACGTTCTACGTGGACGAGCCGTCCCTGGGGCACGCGAAGAAGGCGGACAGCTCCGTGCTGTTGCGCACGCACACGTCGCCGGTGCAGGTGCGGTACATGTTGCAGCGCAAGCCGCCCATCCGCGCGGTGATGCCGGGGCGGGTGTACCGCCGCGACTCGGACATCACCCATACGCCGATGTTCCACCAGGTGGAGGGCCTGCTGGTGGACAAGGACGTGACGTTCGCCGAGCTGAAGGGCTCGCTGGATGCGTTCGTGAAGGCGTTCTTCGGCTCGGACACGCGCACGCGCTTCCGTCCGTCGTTCTTCCCGTTCACCGAGCCGTCGGCGGAGGTGGACATCTCCTGCACCTCGTGTGGCGGCAAGGGCTGCCGCGTGTGCAAGCAGACGGGCTGGCTGGAGGTGCTGGGCAGCGGGATGGTGCACCCCAACGTGTTCACCTCGGCGGGGTATGACCCGGGCGAGGTGACGGGCTACGCGTTCGGCATGGGCGTGGAGCGCATCGCGATGCTGCGCTACCGCATCGACGACCTGCGGATGATGTTCGAGAACGACGCTCGGTTCCTCGAACAGTTCTGAGTCCCGTTCTGAGTCCTTCGAGCGCGGCTGCCCGGAGCCTCCCGCCTGGCGGGGTGGCGCGGCCGCGCTCCTGTCTTCGTCCCGAGAGCAAGAGGGTGGACCTGTGAAGATTTCGGTGAAGTGGCTTGGCGACTACGTGGCGCTGCCGCTGTCAGTGGACGAGCTGGCGCGCAAGTTGACCGCCGCGGGCCTGGAGATCGAAGGCCTGGAGCGTCCGGGCGAGGGGCTCCGAGGCGTGGTGGTGGCGCAGATCAAGGAGTCCGTGCAGCACCCCAACGCGGACAAGCTCTCCGTCACGAAGATTGACGCCGGGGGCGACGCGCTGGTGCAGGTGGTGTGCGGCGCGAAGAACTACAAGGTCGGCGACAAGGTTCCGCTGGCCACGGTGGGCACGAAGCTGCCCAACGGGATGGAGATCAAACAGGCCGCGCTGCGAGGCGTGGACAGCTCCGGCATGCTCTGCTCCTCGAAGGAGCTGGGGCTGAGCGAGGAGTCGAGCGGCCTGCTCATCCTGTCGCCCGACTTGAAGCCGGGCACGCCCATCGCCGAGGCGCTGGGGCTGGACGACGTGGTCCTGGAGGTCAACATCACGCCGAACCGTCCGGACGCGCTCAGTCACCTGGGCGTGGCGCGCGAGGTGAGCGTGGTGACGGGGGCGGCGCTGAAGGTTCCGCAGCCGAAGCTGACGGAGTCGGGGACGCCCGCGTCCCAGAGCGCCAAGGTCCGTGTGGAGGACTCGGTGCGCTGCCCGCGTTATGCGGCGCGCGTGGTGGAGAACGTCACCATCAAGCCGTCGCCGCAGTGGATGCAGGACCGGCTGAAGGCCTGTGGTGTGCGGGCCATCAACAACGTGGTGGACATCACCAACTACGTGAACCTCGAGTTCGGGCAGCCGCTGCACGCGTTTGATTTGGACAAGCTCGGGGGGCAGGAGATCGTCGTCCGCGCGGCGAAGAAGGGCGAGAAGCTCACCACCCTGGACGGCAAGGAGCGGACGCTGGACCAGGAGGAGCTGGTCATCTGTGACCGGGACCGGCCGCAGGCGCTCGCGGGCGTCATGGGTGGCGGCGACAGCGAGGTGACGGAGAAGACGACGCGCCTGTTGCTGGAGTCGGCGAACTTCCTGGGCTCGGGCGTGCGTCGGGCGGCGAAGCGTCATGCGCTGCACACGGAGGCGTCTCACCGCTTCGAGCGTGGGGCGGACCTGGACGCGGTGGTTCCGGCCATCGAGCGGGCGGCGCAGCTGCTCATCGAACTGGCGGGCGGTACGGTGGCGCCGGGGCTCATCGACATCTATCCGGCCGAGAAGCCGCCGCGTCAGGTGACGCTGCGCTTCGCGCGGGTGGAGAAGGTGCTGGGCGTCGCGGTGCCCGAGGCGGAGGTGCGGCGCATCCTGGAGGCGCTCGGGTTCCAGAAGCTGGCGGAGAGCGCGGGGCAGGCGACGTACTCGGTGCCCAGGGCGCGGGTGGACGTGGAGCGCGAGGAGGACCTGCTGGAGGAGGTCGCTCGTGTCTTCGGCTACGACAACATCCCGGCGAAGCTGCCGCGCGGACTGGCGTCACTGGCGCCGGAGCCGGCGCACTCGGAGGCGGAGCGGAGGCTTCGGCAGGCGATGTCAGGTGCGGGGCTGGACGAGGTGGTGAACTACTCGTTCGTCGCGCCGAAGAACCTGGAGGTGCTGGGCCTGAAGGAGCAGCCGGTGGCGCTGCTCAACCCGCTGAGTGTCGAGCAGTCGGTGATGCGCACCAGCTTGATTCCCGGGTTGCTGGAGAACCTGTCGCGCAGTGTCCGTCACCAGGTGGAGTCGGTGTGCCTCTACGAGACGGGCCGCGCCTACTTCCGTGACGCGGAGGGAGGGCAGGGGACCCGGCCGGCGGCGCGCGAGGTGAATCGCGTGGCGGGCCTGGTGTGGGGCCTGCGGGGTGGTGGCCGGAGCTGGACGCAGAAGGATGCCCGGGCGGACTTCTACGATGCCAAGGGCGCGGTGGAGGCGGTGCTGGGCGCGCTGCGGGTGGAGGGCGTCACCTGGTCGCCCGGCGGGCCGTCGGCGTACCACCCGCGTGCCAGCGCGGAGGTGAAGTTGGCGGACGGCACGGTGCTCGGCCATGTGGGTGAGCTGCACCCGCGCGTGGTGAAGGCGCTGGGGTTGCCCGAGGGCGTGTTCGTGTTCGAGCTGGACACGGAGCCGCTGTACTCGGCGGCTCGGCTGGTGCCCGAGTATCACTCGCTGCCGAAGTTCCCCGCGGTGCTGCGGGATTTGGCGGTGGTGGTGCCGGTGGAGCTGGCGAACGACTCGGTGCGGAAGGTGATCCTGGAGGTGGGGCGGCCGCTGGTGGAGGACGCGCTGGTGTTCGACGTGTACACGGGCAAGCCGATTCCCGAGGGGAAGAAGAACCTGGCGTACGCGCTGCGCTACCGCTCGGCGGAGCGGACGTTGACCGACGTGGAAGTCACGGAGGCGCACCAGCGCATCATCAGCGAGGTGAACCAGCGCCTGGGTGCCGCGCTGCGTGCCTGAATTCCTGAATGAAGTCAGAGGGTTGACTTGCCTTCGGGAAGGCTGCCACAGTATTTGGGCGTTCACCGTGCTGAGGGTGGGGGCATCCCGAGGATTCGCATGACGAAGGCGGACATCATCGAGGGCGTCTACGAGAAGGTCGGCTTCTCGAAGAAGGAGTCGGCCGAAATCGTGGAGCTCGTGTTCGACACGCTCAAGGAGACGCTGGAGCGTGGGGACAAGATCAAGGTCTCCGGGTTCGGCAACTTCCAGGTGCGCCAGAAGAAGGCGCGAGTGGGTCGCAACCCGCAGACGGGCAAGGAGATTGAAATCTCGGCCCGTCGGGTGCTGACCTTCCGGCCGAGCCAGGTGTTGAAGAGCGCCCTCAACGGGGAGGCCCCGCCGGAAGATCACGCGGAGATCGACGCTCGCGAGGAAGCAGCCGCCGACGCGGCCGAGGCTCGGGGCGAGGACTTCGACGAAGAGGGAATGGAAGATTCAGAAGGGTGAGTTTTCCCAACGCGGCCTGCTGCTCCTGCTTGACCTGGGCGTTGTGTAGGGGCATAAGGGCGCACCGTTTCACGACGGCGGCAGCAACCGCGGTTTTCGGGGCGTAGCGCAGCCTGGTAGCGCACTTGCTTGGGGTGCAAGTGGTCGCAGGTTCAAATCCTGTCGCCCCGACCATCGAAGGCCCTGGAGTCCCTGGCGAAAGCCTGGGAGTCCAGGGCCTTCACTTTTTAGGGCCTCTGGCTCCAGCAGGAAACGCGTTCTCTCGCTGAACGCACCCTGGGGCGTTCATGGGTCCATGCCCGCTCCCTTCGGGGGGCATGGACCTATGTGAGCACTCCTGGCGCGGACGCCGCTCTTCAGGACTCCTCTTCCAACTCGGCCATCATCCGGCTCAGTTCCTCGGGGTCGACCTGAGACGCGAGCGCGGCCTCGATGTGAGTGGAGAGGTTGGCGATGGTGGGGGTTTCGAAGATCTCTCTCAGCGGCAGTTGCACACCGAAGAGCTCATCGACTCGCGAGATGGCTTGTGTGGCCAGCAGTGAGTGGCCGCCCAACTCGAAGAAGCTGTCGTTGCGGCCAACCTGCTCGACGCCCAGTAGCTCCATGAAGATGGCGCCGAGCTGCGTTTCGATTTCGCCCCGCGGTGGCTCGAAGTCCAATCCCTGCAGCAGGGCCCGGTCCGGAGCGGGCAGAGCGTTGCGGTCGAGCTTGTCGTTGGAGGTGAGGGGCAGGGCCTTCAGTGCGACGAAGGCGGAGGGCACCATGTACTCGGGCAACCGCTGGAGCAGGTGGGCGCGAAGCGCGGCCGTGTCCAACTCGTGGCCGTCAGCCAGCACGGCGTAGGCGACGAGGCGGCTGTCACCGGGCACGTCCTCACGCACGAGGGCGACGGCCTCGTGAATGGACGGGTGCTGAGCGAGCACGGCTTCGACTTCGCCCAACTCAATACGGAAGCCACGCAGCTTCACCTGAGAGTCGGCCCGACCGAGGAAGTCGAGCTCACCCGAGGCCAGCCACCGGACGCGGTCCCCGGTGCGGTACATGCGCGCGCCGGGCGTGGTGCTGAAGGGATGGGGGACGAAGCGCTCGGCGGTGAGGTCGGCGCGGTGCAGGTAGCCGCGGGCGAGGCCGGGGCCGCCGACGAAGAGCTCTCCCGGGACGCCGAGGGGCACCGGGTGCAGGGCGGAGTCGAGGACGTACAACTGCACGTTGGGCAGTGCGCGACCAATGGTGAGGTGATTGGGATTGACGGGGCCGGGAGTCACCGAGGCGCAGACGGTGACTTCAGTGGGGCCGTAGGCGTTGAGAAGCAGGCGCCCCTGGCCCCAGCGCCGGGCCAATTCAGCGGGCAGGGCCTCACCGGCGGAGGCGAGCGTGCGCAGCGAGTCCAGGCCTTCGGGCGAAGTCTGCGCGAGCACCGAGGGCGTGAGGGTGGCGGTGGTGATGGCCTGCTTCTGCAGCAGCGAGTGCAGGGGCAGGCCGGGCATGAGGGCGTCGCGCGGCGCGAGGCAAAGCTGGGCGCCGCTGAGCAGGGCGGAGAAGCATTCCCATACCGAGGCGTCGAAGCCGAAGGCGGCGAATTGCAGTGCCTTCTGTCCCGGCTCCAGGCGCAGCGCGCCCGCGGCGGCGAGGGCGGTATTGCACAAGCCCCGGTGCGTCAGCAGCGTGCCCTTGGGCTGGCCGGTGGAGCCGGAGGTGAAGATGACGTAGGCGAGGTTCTCGCCGCCGCTGACAGAGGCCAGGTTGTCGTCGGGAAGCGAAGCGAGCTGGGCCCAGTCGGAGTCGAGGCAGAAGAGCATCTCACTCTGGCTGGGGAGTTCGTCCGCGAGGTGCTGCTGGGTGAGGAGCACGGGGACGGCGGCCTGCTGAAGCATGAAGGCCAGACGCTGGGCGGGGTAGCTGGAGTCCAGCGGGACATAGGCGCCACCGGCCTTGAGGACGCCGAGGATGCCCACCACCATGTCGAGGGAGCGCTCGACGCAAAGGCCGACGAGGGTATCGGGGCCGACGCCGAGGGAGCGCAGGTGACGAGCGAGTTGGTTGGCGCGGGAGTTGAGCTGAAGGTAGGTGAGGGAGGAGGACTCGAAGCTGACGGCGGGAGCGTGGGGCGTGCGCTGCACCTGGGCTTCGAAGAGCTGGTGAGCGGTGGTGTCCGGACGCTCCTGGTGAGTCTGGTTCCAGTCCACCAGCACCTGCTGGCGTTCGGCGGCCGGCAGCATGGACAACTGGGAGAGGCGTTTGCTGGGAGCGGCCACGGCCGACTCCAGCAGCGTCTTCAGGTGGCCCACCATCCGCTCGATGGTCCGCGCCTCGAACAGGTCCGTGCTGTACTCGCAAGAAGCCGTGAGGCCTTGCTCGGTCTCATTGAATGACAGCGTGAGGTCGAACTTGGCGGTGCGGTGGTCCACCGGCACCAGCTCCAGCGTGAGGCCTGGCAGCTCCAGTTTGGATTGAGGCTGGTTCTGGAGGACGAGCTTGACCTGGAAGAGGGGCGCGTGGCCGAGGCTGCGCTCGGGGTTGAGTTCGCGCACCAGCTCCTCGAAGGGCACGTCCTGGTGGGCGTAGGCACCCAGAGACGCCTCGCGCACCCGGCCGAGCAGCTCGCGGAAGGTGGGGTCACCGTCGAGCTTCGTCCGCATGACGAGCTGGTTGATGAAGAAGCCGATGAGGCCTTCGGTCTCCGCATGGGTGCGGTTGGCGATGTCGGTGCCGACGACGATGTCCGTTTGTCCGGAGTAGCGGGCCAGCAGCACGTCGAAGGCGGCCAGCAGCGTCATGTAGAGCGTGACGCCCTCGCGC
This sequence comes from Myxococcus eversor, assembly GCF_010894455.1. Taxonomy (GTDB): domain Bacteria; phylum Myxococcota; class Myxococcia; order Myxococcales; family Myxococcaceae; genus Myxococcus; species Myxococcus eversor. Next base: position 371,992 of record NZ_JAAIXY010000011.1, read on the forward strand.
TGGCTCATCGTCTTCATCGCGGTCACGAGCTCCACGGAGAGCCCGAACTGGTAGTTCTCTCCGCGGACGGTGCGGCTCGTCGGGCGCGGCTTGTCGGTGGGCAGTTCGAGCAACTGCGGGATGCCGTCGAGTTGCTGGCGCCACCAGCCGAGTTGACTCTGGAGCACCTCACCCGCCAGCCACTGGCGCTGCCACGCGGCGTAGTCGGCGTATTGGATGGCCAGCTCGGGCAGCGGCGAGGGCTGACCCGCGATGAGTGCCCCATAGCCCGTGGCCACCTCGCGCACGAGGATGCTCATGGACCAACCGTCCGAGATGATGTGGTGCATCGTCAGCAGCAGCACATGTCTGCGCTCGGCCAGTCGCAGCAGCGTGACGCGCATCAGCGGCGCCCGCGCCAACTCGAAGGGACGCTTTGCCTCTTCGTTGGAAAGTCGCTCTACCTCGGCCTCCAGCTCGGTGGACGGCACACCGGACAGGTCCAGCACAGGCAGAGGCAGCGTCAACTCGGGGGCGATGTGCTGCACCATGGAGCCCTGCTCCGCATGGAACGTGGCTCGCAGTCCCTCATGGCGGCGGATGAGCTCGTTGAAGCTCTTCTCCAGCGCGGAGGCGTCCAGCACGCCCTCCAGCCGCAGGACCGCCGGCATGTTGTAGAGCGGGCTGTCCGGCTCGAGCTGGTTGAGGAACAAGAGGCGGTGCTGCGCGAACGACAGCGGCAATGCGCTCCCTCGCGCATGGGGTCGGATTGGCGGAGCCTGGACTCCATGCCCGGCCCGTGCCGCCGCCTCGACGCGCGCCGAGAGCGCTACCACGGTGCGCAGCTCGAAGAGGTCGCTCAGCGGCACTTCCACCTGGAAGGCATTGCGAATGCGGCTGATGACCTGGGTGGCCAGCAGTGAGTGGCCGCCAAGGTCGAAGAAGTCATCATCCGTGCTCATCACATTCACGGCCAGCAGCTCACGCCAGATGGCGGCGATGATCTCCTCCGCCGGCGTACGCGGAGCGATGAAGGGCTTGGCCTTCTCCCGCGAAATCTCCGGAGCAGGCAGTGCGTTGCGGTCGAGCTTGTCGTTGGAAGTAAGGGGCAGGGCATCCAGTGCGACGAAGGCGGAGGGCACCATGTACTCGGGCAGCCGCTGGAGCAGGTGGGCTCGCAGCGCGGCCGTGTCCAACTCGTGGCCGCCCACCAGCACGGCGTAGGCGACGAGTCGGCTGTCACCGGGCACGTCCTCACGCACGAGGGCGACGGCCTCGTGGATGGACGGGTGCTGAGCGAGCACGGCTTCGACTTCACCCAACTCAATACGGAAGCCCCGCAGCTTCACCTGAGAGTCGGCCCGGCCGAGGAAGTCGAGCTCACCCGAGGCCAGCCACCGGACGCGGTCCCCGGTGCGGTACAGGCGTGCGCCGGACGTGGTGCTGAAGGGATGGGGGACGAAGCGCTCGGCGGTGAGGTCGGCGCGGTGCAGGTAGCCACGGGCGAGGCCGGGGCCGCCGACGAAGAGCTCTCCCGGGACGCCGAGGGGCACGGGGTGCAGGGCGGAGTCGAGGACGTACAACTGCACGTTGGGCAGCGCGCGACCAATGGTGAGGTGATTGGGATTGACGGGGCCGGGAGTCACCGAGGCGCAGACGGTGACTTCAGTGGGGCCGTAGGCGTTGAGAAGCAGGCGCCCCTGGCCCCAGCGCCGGGCCAATTCAGCGGGCAGGGCCTCACCGGCGGAGGCGAGCGTGCGCAGCGAGTCCAGGCCTTCGGGCGAAGTCTGCGCGAGCACCGAGGGCGTGAGGGTGGCGGTGGTGATGGCCTGCTTCTGCAGCAGCGAGTGCAGGGGCAGGCCGGGCATGAGGGCGTCGCGCGGCGCGAGGCAAAGCTGGGCGCCGCTGAGCAGGGCGGAGAAGCATTCCCATACCGAGGCGTCGAAGCCGAAGGCGGCGAATTGCAGTGCCTTCTGTCCCGGCTCCAGGCGCAGCGCGCCCGCGGCGGCGAGGGCGGTATTGCACAAGCCCCGGTGCGTCAGCAGCGTGCCCTTGGGCTGGCCGGTGGAGCCGGAGGTGAAGATGACGTAGGCGAGGTTCTCGCCGCCGCTGACAGAGGCCAGGTTGTCGTCGGGAAGCGAAGCGAGCTGGGCCCAGTCGGAGTCGAGGCAGAAGAGCATCTCACTCTGGCTGGGGAGTTCGTCCGCGAGGTGCTGCTGGGTGAGGAGCACGGGGACGGCGGCCTGCTGAAGCATGAAGGCCAGACGCTGGGCGGGGTAGCTGGAGTCCAGCGGGACATAGGCGCCACCGGCCTTGAGGACGCCGAGGATGCCCACCACCATGTCGAGGGAGCGCTCGACGCAAAGGCCGACGAGGGTATCGGGGCCGACGCCGAGGGAGCGCAGGTGACGAGCGAGTTGGTTGGCGCGGGAGTTGAGCTGAAGGTAGGTGAGGGAGGAGGACTCGAAGCTGACGGCGGGAGCGTG
>NZ_JAAIXY010000011.1:374556-400591 GCF_010894455.1 Myxococcus eversor
CGCAAAGGCCGACGAGGGTATCGGGGCCGACGCCGAGGGAGCGCAGGTGACGAGCGAGTTGGTTGGCGCGGGAGTTGAGCTGAAGGTAGGTGAGGGAGGAGGACTCGAAGCTGACGGCGGGAGCGTGCGGAGTGCGCTGCACCTGGGCTTCGAAGAGCTGGTGAGCGGTGGTGTCCGGACGCGCCTGGTGCGTCTGGTTCCAGTCCACCAGCACCTGCTGGCGCTCGGAGGCTGTCAGCATGGGCACTTCGCCTAGCGACCCGGAGGCGTGCGCCACCACCCCTTCCATTATCACCTGCCAATGCCCAAGGAGCCGGTCGATGGTCTCGGGACTGAAGCGCGCCTCCTCATACGAGAAGGTGAGCACCAGTTGCGGTCCCGGTGTGATGCCAATCGCCAGTGGATAGTTGGTGTGATCGAAGGTCTGGCTGTCGATCACCTGGAGGGCGCCGGAGCGCTGCCGGAGAGAGGCATCGAGGGGGAAGTTCTCGAAGACCAGCAGCGAGTCGAAAAGCGAAGAGCCGCGAGGCAGCTGGCTCCAGGACTGCACCTGCACCAGGGGGGTGTGCTCGTACGCTGCCTGGGTGGACTGGCGCTCCTGAAGCTGGCGCAGCCAGGAGAGCACCGGCTGGTGGGCGTCGAGCTGCACGCGCACCGGCAGCGAGTTGATGAAAAGGCCCATCATGGACTGCGAGGAGGGCAGCTCATCGGGGCGCGCGGCGGAGGTGGCCCCGAAGACGACATCGGAGTCGCCGGAGTAGCGGCTCAGCAGCAGGGCCCAGGAGGCTTGCAGGAGGGTGTTGAGGGTGAGCTGGTGGCCGCGGGCGAAGTCCTGGAGGGCGGAGGTGGAGGAGATGGAGAGGGCCAGGGAGCGCTTCCCCATGGACCTCGGGCCGGACGCCGGGGCCGAGGATGAAGCGCCCGGAAGCGGCGTGGGGGAGCGGAAGCCCTGGAGCTTTTCGCGCCAGAAGGACTCGGTGGAGGGGCGCGAGGGGTGGCGCAGCCAGGCGATGTAGTCGCGGTAGAGGGGCCTGGGCTGCAGGCGGGGCGGACGGGAGTGCAGCAGGGCCTCGTATGTGGCGAAGAGGTCCTGCAGAAGCTGACCCACGCTCCAGCCATCCAGGAGCAGGTGGTGCTGGCTCCAGACGAGCTGCCAGGAGGACTCGCCCATGCGGAGGATGGCCAGACGCATGAGGGGAGGGCAGGTCAAGTCGAAGCCGCGAGCGCGGTCCTCGGCGAGGAATGCGTCGCGCTGGGCCTGCTGCTGATCGGCGTCAAGGTCGCGCCAGTCGTGCTGGAGCCAGGGGAGCTCGGCACGCGAGTGCACCACCTGGAGCGGCTCGGTCAGCCCTTCCCACACGAAGCTGGTGCGAAGGACGGGGTTGTGCCGCACCAACAGCTCCCACGCGCTCCGGAAGCGCTGCGGATCGAAGTGGCCCTGGAGTCGGAACGAGGACTGGACGAAGTAGACCCCCGAGTCAGGGGCGAGCAGGGTGTGGAAGAGAATGCCCTGCTGCATCGGGGAGAGCGGGTAGATGTCCTCGAGGTTCGGACCGAGGCGCTTCAGGAGGCGGTCGAGCGCGTCCTGCTCCAGGGCGGCGATTGGGAAGTCCGCCGGAGTGAAGCGGCGCGCGTCCTCGGTGGTGCGCCCGGCGATCAGCGCGCGCAGACCGGACAAGAGCCCCTGCGCGAGCGCCTCCACGGTGGCGCGCTCGTGCAGGTGCGTGCTGTATGTGAAGGACAGATGCAACTGGCCTCCGCGCACGAGTCCACCCACCTCGAGCTGCTGGCTCGACTCGTGGCCTGGAGCCACCGATTCACCCACTGACTCATTCGCCAGGGCGAAGGTGGCGCTGCTAGCGGCGTCGAATTGACCGAGGTAGTTGAAGGAGACCTGGGCGCGCGGAAGGGCGCGGAGGCGAGCGGCGGCCTCTCCAGAGGTGAGATGCCGCAGCAGTCCGTACCCCAGGCCCTTGTTGGGCAGCCGGCGCAGCTCGTCGCGCACGGCGCGCAGCGCGTCGCCCGGCGAGGAGGAGTCGGGCAACTGGAAGAGGACGGGGTAGGTGGCGGTGAACCAGCCGACGGTGCGCGACAGGTCCACGCCCTCGAAGAGGTCCTCGCGGCCATGGCCTTCCAGCTCCACCAGCACGGAGCCGTGGCCCGTCCACTGGCGGAGGGACTGGGTGAGCGCGCCCAGCAGGACGTCCTCGAGGCGGGCCCGGTAGGCGGCGGGCACCTCGTGCAGCAGGGTGCGCGTCTCGTCGGCGTCCAGCGAGAGGCTGAAGGTGCGAGACGAGGCGAAGGTGTTGGGGCCGGCGGCGCGGTCCACCGGAAGCGGACGCACCTGGGCCCTGGCGTCGTTCAGCCAGTAGTCCAACTCGTGCGTCAGTGCTTCGGAGTGGGCGTGCTGCTGGAGCTTCTCGGCCCAGGCCTTGAACGATGTGGACTTGGCCGGCAGCTCGGGCTTCTTGCCCGAGCGCAGCTGGGTGCAGAGGCTCTCCAGGTCCTCGACGAGCACGCGCCAGGAGACGGTGTCGACCGCCAGGTGGTGGGCCACCAGCAGCACACGGGCTGGACGGTCAGCGCCCAGCGAAATGTGGGCGGCGCGTAGCAGCAGGCCCTCCTCCAACGAGAGGCTGGCTTGCAGTCGCGTGGCCTCGGCTTCCAGGGCCTGGGCCTGCTGGGACTCGGGCAGGGAGGTCAGGTCCACGCGCACCAGGTGCAGCGGGGCCTCCAGGCCCGAGGCATGCTGGCTCCATCCGCCCTCGGGCTGGGGCGAGTACTTCATGCGCAGCGCATCGTGGTGCTCGACGAGTCGGCGCAGGGCGTCCTCGAGCACGGAGGCGTCCAGGGGCGTGCGCACCTGCAGCAGCAGGGCCTGGTTGAAGGGGTGCGGCAACGGCGAGGACTCGAAGAAGGCATGCTGCACGGGGGTCAGCGGCACCGGCCCCCGCACCAACCCCTGCTCTCCCAGGTTGGACGGGTCCTGCCGGGCCACCGCGGCCAGCGCTTCCACCGTCTGGTGCTGGAAGAGCTGGCGCGGCGACAACCGCAGCCCGGCCTGGCGCGCCCGCGCCACCACCTGCAGGCTGACAATCGAGTCGCCTCCCAACTCGAAGAAGTTGTCGCGGATGCCGACCCGGGCGCGGCCCAACACCTTGGACCAGATGTCCACCAGCGTCTGCTCGGTGGCATCGCGCGGGGCCTCATAGGCCGAGGACACCTCGGGCTGCTGGCTGTCGGGAGCGGGCAGCGCCTTGCGGTCCACCTTGCCGTTGGCCGTCAGTGGCAACGCATCGAGGCGCACGAAGGCACCCGGAATCATGTACTCCGGCAGCCGCTCCTTGAGGTGCGCGCGCAGCTCGGCCACGGAGGCCTCGCCGACGACGTAGGCCACCAGGCGCTTGAGGCCATGGTCCTCTCGCGCGACGACGACGGACTGGTGAATGGCCGGGTGCTTCAGCAGCGCCGCCTCTACCTCCGGCAGCTCGATGCGGAAGCCACGGATCTTCACCTGCGTATCGGCGCGCCCGAGGAACTCCAGCACGCCGTCGGCGCGGCGGCGCACCAGGTCTCCGGTACGGTACATGCGAGCGCCGGCCTCGGGGCTGAAGGGGTCTCGCAGGAAACGCTCGGCGGTGAGCTCGGGCTGGCCAAGGTAGCCGCGCGCGAGCCCGTCACCGGAGATGAAGAGCTCGCCGGGCACGCCCACCGGGAGAGGCCGCAGGAGGGAGTCGAGGACGTACAGACGGGTGTTGCCGATGGGGGTGCCAATGGGGACGGAGGCGCCCACCTGGGAGGCATCCGTCATGCGGAAGCAGGAGGCGAAGAGCGTGGACTCGGTGGGGCCGTAGCAGGCCGTCACCGGAATGCGCAGCTCCTCCAGCACGCGGCGCACGTGGGGCGCGGAGACGACGTCGCCGCCGGTGAGCAACTGCTTCACCGAGCGCAGGCCCTCGAGGTTTGCGTCCACCATCTGGGTGAAGAGGCCCGCGGTGAGGTGGAGGGTGGAGACGCGGTGGCGTTCCAGGACGAGCTGAAGCTCGCTCACGTCATTGGGGGCGTGGGGCGGGAAGAGGACGAGCCGGCCACCGTGGAGCAGCGGTCCCCAGACCTCGAGCGTGGAGGCATCGAAGGAGATGGGGGCGATGAGCAGGAAGGAGTGCTGGGGTCCCAGCTCCATGAAGTCGACGCGGCCCAGCAGCAGGCGCATGACGGAGCGGTGCTCGATGCAGACGCCCTTGGGCCTGCCGGTGGAGCCGGAGGTGAAGTCGATGTAGGCCAGGTTGCGCGAGGTGGTGGAGGAGGCGGGCGCGGAGGTGGGCTGCCGCTCCAGGGCGTCGGAGACCTCGTCGAGCAGGACGAGCGTCAGGCCTTCGGTGGGCAGGCGCGAGGCGAGGGCACCAGAGGTGAGGAGGACCTGAGGTTGTGCGTCCTCGAGCATGTGGGCGAGGCGCTCGCGCGGGTAGTCCACGTCGAGGGGCACGTAGGCGCCACCGGCCTTGAGGATGGCGAGCAGGGAGACGACGAGCTCGACGGAGCGCTCCAGGCAGAGGGCGACGCGAGAGTCGGGGCCGACGCCATGGCGCTGGAGGAGCCAGGCGAGCTGGTTGGCGCGCTCGTCGAGCTGGCGGTAGGTGAGTCGCTGGTCCGCGGACTCCAAGGCGATGGAGTCGGGGCGCAGGGCGACCTGCTGGGCGAAGACGTCGTGGATGCAGGAGTCGCGCGGGTAGTCGTAGGCCGTGTCGTTCCAGCCCTCCAGCACCTGGTGCCGCTCCGCGTCCAAGAGCAACGGCAGCGAGGACGTGAGCTGCCGCGGGTCGGCGACCATGCCTTCAATCAGCCGCCGCAGGTGCCCCGCCATGCGGGCCACCGTCGAGGACTCGAAGAGGTCGGTGCTGTAGTCGAGCGTCCCGCGGAAGCCGTCCTTCGTGTCCTCCAGCGTCAGCGTCAGGTCGAAGCGCGAGGTGTGGCTGTCCACCGGCACCGGCTTCAGGGAGAGGCCCGGCAGGGCCAGCTCGGGAATGGGCGCGTTCTGCAGGATGAACATCACCTGGAACAGCGGCGTGCGGCTGAGGCTGCGCTCCGGCTGCAGCGCATCCACCAGCTTCTCGAAGGGCACGTCCTGGTGGGCGTAGGCGCCCAGCGTCGTCTCACGCACGCGGGCGAGCAGCTCTCGGACGGAGAGCTCCCCGTCCAGCTTCGTGCGCAGCACCAGGGTGTTGACGAAGAAGCCGATGAGCCCCTCCGTTTCGCCCCGCGTGCGGCCGGCGATGGGCGAGCCGACGCTGAAGTCGTCCTGGCCCGAGTAACGCGACAGCAGCACCTGCCACGCGCCGAGGAGCGCCATGAAGGGAGTGACGCCCTCACGCTGCGCCAGGGCCTTGAGCGCCTCGGACAGCTCCCTGGAGAGCGCCACGGGCTGCTGGGCACCACGGAAGGACTGCACCACGGGACGAGGCCTGTCGGTGGGCAGCTCCAGCGACTCCGGCGCCCCGGTGAGCTGCTGGCGCCAGTATGCGAGCTGCCTCTCCAGCACTTCTCCCTGGAGCCAGCCGCGCTGCCAGGACGCGTAATCGGCGTACTGGATGGGCAGCTCGGGCAGCGTCGCTTCATGGCCGGAGATGAAGCCCTCGTATAGCGCCGCCATCTCACGGATGAGCACGCCCAGAGACCAGCCGTCGGAGACGACGTGGTGCATGTTCAGCAGGAGCACGTGCTCGCGCTCGCCAAGCCGCAGCACCGTGGTGCGCAGCAGCGGCCCCCGGGCGAGGTCGAACGGCTGCGATGCCTCTTCGCGCGCCAGGCGGAGCATCTGCTGCTGGCGCTCATGCTCGGGCAGGTGCGTCAGGTCCACGGCCGTGAGCGGCACCGGGAGCTTCGAGGCAATGACCTGGATGGGGCCAGAGGACTCGGCGTGGAAGGTGGTGCGCAGGGACTCGTGGCGCTGGACGAGCGCGTTGAAGCCGCGCTCCAGGGCCGTGATGTCCAGCTCGCCCTCCATCCCGACCACGGCCGGGATGTTGTACGTCGCGCTTCCCGGCTCGAGCTGGTCGAGGAACCACAGCCGCTGCTGGGAGAAGGACAGGGGCAGGGCCTGCGTCCTGGGCACCGGCAGGATGCGCGGCGCCGAGACTTTTCCGTCTTCCACGGCGGACTGCTCGGGAATGACGATGCCTGCCTGCTTCGAGAGGAGCGCGGCGAGGCTGGCCACGGTCGGGGCCTCGAAGATGTCGCGCAGGGCCAACTCCACGCCGAAGGTCTCGTAGATGCGCGAGACCGCCTGCGTGGCCAGCAGCGAGTGTCCGCCCAGCTCGAAGAAGCTGTCGTCCAGGTCCACGCGCTCCACCTTGAGCAGCTCCGTGAAGATGGCGGCGACCTGCTTCTCCACGGGATTGCGCTGTGCCTCGGTGAGTTGCTTCACCAGGAGGCTGGAGAGCCCCGCGACCGTGGGTGCCTCGAAGACATCGCGCAGCGACAGCTCCACGCCAAAGGTCTCGTAGATGCGCGAGACGGCCTGCGTGGCGAGCAGCGAGTGACCGCCCAACTCGAAGAAGCTGTCATTGCGGCCGACGCGCTCCAGGGTGAGGAGCTCGGCGAAGATGGCCGCGATTCGCTCCTCTGTCTCTCCGAGAGCGGCGCTGTCTTCCTCGTTCAGATCGGACCCCGCCCGGTCCGGAGCGGGCAGAGCGTTGCGGTCGAGCTTGTCGTTGGAGGTGAGGGGCAGGGCCTTCAGTGCGACGAAGGCGGAGGGCACCATGTACTCGGGCAGCCGCTGGAGCAGGTGGGCTCGCAGCGCGGCCGTGTCCAACTCGTGGCCATCAGCGAGCACGGCGTAGGCGACGAGGCGGCTGTCACCGGGCACGTCCTCACGCACGAGGGCGACGGCCTCGTGGATGGACGGGTGCTGAGCGAGCACGGCTTCGACTTCGCCCAACTCAATACGGAAGCCCCGCAGCTTCACCTGAGAGTCGGCCCGACCGAGGAAGTCGAGCTCACCCGAGGCCAGCCACCGGACGCGGTCCCCGGTGCGGTACATGCGCGCGCCGGGCGTGGTGCTGAAGGGATGGGGGACGAAGCACTCAGCGGTGAGGTCGGCGCGGTGCAGGTAGCCGCGGGCGAGGCCGGGGCCACCGACGAAGAGCTCTCCGGGCACGCCGAGGGGCACCGGGTGCAGGGCGGAGTCGAGGACGTACAACTGCACGTTGGGCAGCGCGCGACCAATGGTGAGGTGATTGGGATTGACGGGGCCGGGAGTCACGGAGGCGCAGACGGTGACTTCGGTGGGGCCGTAGGCGTTGAGAAGCAGCCTGCCCTGGCCCCAACGTCGGGCCAATTCAGCAGGCAGGGCCTCACCAGCGGAGGCGAGCGTGCGCAGCGAGTCCAGGCCTTCGGGCGAAGTCTGTGCCAGCACCGAGGGCGTCAAGGTGGCGGTGGTGATGGCCTGCTTCTGCAGCAGCGAGTGAAGGGGCAGGCCGGGCATGAGGGCGTCGCGCGGCGCGAGGCAAAGCTGGGCGCCGCTGAGCAGGGCGGAGAAGCATTCCCACACCGAGGCGTCGAAGCCGAAGGCGGCGAATTGCAGTGCCTTCTGTCCCGGCTCCAGGCGCAGCGCGCCCGCGGCGGCGAGGGCGGTATTGCACAAGCCCCGGTGCGTCAGCAGTGTGCCCTTGGGTTGGCCGGTGGAGCCGGAGGTGAAGATGACGTAGGCGAGCTGGTCGGCCTGGGCCACGGGCGTCAGGTTGTCGTCGGGAAGCGAAGCGAGCTGGGCCCAGTCGGAGTCGAGGCAGAAGAGCATCTCACTCTGGCTGGGGAGCTCGTCCGCGAGGTGCTGCTGGGTGAGGAGCACGGGAGGCCGTGCCTGCTGAAGCATGAAGGCCAGGCGCTGGGCGGGGTAGCTGGGGTCCAGCGGGACGTAGGCGCCACCGGCCTTGAGCACGCCGAGCATGGCCACGACCATGTCGAGAGAGCGCTCGACGCTCAGTCCGACGAGAGTGTCGGGGCCGACGCCGAGGGAGCGCAGGTGGCGAGCGAGTTGGTTGGAGCGGGAGTTGAGCTGAAGGTAGGTGAGGGAGGAGGACTCGAAGCTGACGGCGGGGGCGTGAGGCGTGCGCTGCACCTGGGCTTCGAAGAGCTGGTGTGCGGTGGAGTCCGGACGCTCCTGGTGCGTCTGGTTCCAGTCCACCAGCACCTGCTGGCGCTCGGAAGCCGGCAGCATGGACAACTGAGAGAGGCGCAGACTCGGAGCGGCCACGGCCGACTCCAGCAGCGTCTTCAGGTGGCCCATCATCCGCTCGATGGTCTGTGCCTCGAACAGGTCGGTGCTGTACTCGCACAGGAAATCGAGCCCGTGCGGCAAGTCGGTGAACTCGACGGTGACGTCGAACTTCGACGTGTGGTCGTCCACCGGCAGCAGCTCCATGGAGAGGCCGGGCACCTCCAGCCGAGGCTGAGGCAGGTTCTGGAGGACGAGCTTGACCTGGAAGAGGGGCGCGTGGCCGAGGCTGCGCTCGGGGTTGAGCGCGCGCACCAGCTCCTCGAACGGCACGTCCTGGTGGGCGTAGGCGCCCAGAGAGGCCTCGCGCACGCGGCCCAGCAGCTCGCGGAAGGTGGGGTCACCGTCGAGCTTCGTGCGCATGACGAGCTGGTTGATGAAGAAGCCGACGAGGCCTTCGGTCTCCGAGTGGGTGCGGTTGGCGATGTCGGTGCCGACGACGATATCCGTCTGACCGGAGTAGCGGGCCAGCAGCAGGTCGAAGGCGGCCAGCAGCGTCATGTACAGCGTGACGCCCTCTCGCTGGCTCAGCTCGCGCAGCGACGAGGCCAGTTGGGCCGGCAGGGTGAGGACGCGGGTGGCGCCGCGGTAGGTGCGCGCTGTCGGACGCGGCTTGTCGGTGGGCAGTTGCAGCAGTTGAGGAATGCCGTCGAGCTGCTGGCGCCACCAGCCGAGCTGGCTTTGGAGCACTTCGCCTTCCAGCCACTGGCGCTGCCAGGCCGCGAAGTCCGCGTACTGGAAGGCCAGCTCGGGCAGGGGCGAGGGACGGCCCGCTGTGAAGGCCTCGTAGAGGGCGGCCATCTCACGGACGAGGATGTCCATGGACCAGCCGTCGGAGATGATGTGGTGCATGGTCAGCACCAGCACGTGCTCGCGCTCGGCCAGCTTCAGCAGCAGCACGCGCATCAGCGGAGCGCGGCTCAGGTCGAACGGGCGCTGGACTTCGACGAGGATGCGGCGCTCCACCTCGGCATCCTGGGAGGCGTGCGGGACGGTGGACAGGTCCACCACCGGCAGGGCCAGGACGACGTCCGAGGCAATGCGCTGGACCGTCATGGCGTGGGCGGTGTGGAAGGTGGCGCGCAGGCCCTCATGGCGGAGGATGGCCGCGTCGAAGGTCTTCCGCAGGGCGTGCACGTCCAGCGCGCCTTGGAGCCGGAGGACGGCCGGCATGTTGTAGAGAGGGCTGTCCGGCTCCAGCCGGTCGAGCACCCACAGGCGCTGCTGCGCGAAGGACAGTGGCAGCGTGTCGGTGCGGGGCAGCTTCCGCATCGACGGGTGCTGCCTGACATCGCGGTGGGCCTGGATGGAGGCGTCGATGCGCGCGGCCAGTGCGGCAACGGTGCGTGCCTCGAAGAGCTCGCGCAGCGGCAGTTCCGTGGAGAAGAGCGACCGCACGCGGGCAACGACCTGGGTGGCCAGCAGGGAGTGGCCGCCCAGGTCGAAGAAGTCATCGAGCGCGCCGACCCGCTCCACTCCGAGCAGCTCGCTCCAGACGCGCGCGAGCGCCTCCTCCACGGGCGTGCGCGGCGCCACGTACTCCGCGCCCAGCTCGGGCCGGGCGAGGTCCGGAGCCGGGAGGGCCTTGCGGTCGACCTTGCCGTTGGGAGTCAGGGGCAAGGCGTCCAGGGCCATGAAGGCCGAGGGCACCATGTACTCGGGCAGTTGCTCGCGCAGGAAGCCGCGCAGCGCCGCCAGGTCCATCCCAGGCGCCGAGGGCACCACATAGGCCACCAGACGTGCCTCCGCCGGGCCGTCCTTGCGTGCCGCCACCACCGTCGCGCGCACGGACGGGTGCCGGGCGAGCACCGCCTCCACCTCGCCGAGCTCGATGCGGTACCCGCGCACCTTCACCTGCTGGTCGACGCGGCCGAGGAACTCCACCGTTCCGTCCGCGTGCCAGCGCACCAGGTCGCCGGTGCGATACATGCGCGCACCCGGCGTGGCTGAGTACGCGTCGGGCACGAAGCGCTCGGCGGTCAGCGCGGGCCGCTCCAGGTATCCGCGGGCGACGCCCTCTCCGCCGATGAAGAGCTCCCCGGCCACGCCCACCGGTACCGGACGCAGCCACGCATCCAGGATGTAGAGGGCCGTGTTGGCGATGGGGGTACCGATAGAGACGGGCCCTGTTACTGCTTCCACGGTGTGCGTGGAGGACCAGATGGTCGTCTCGGTGGGGCCGTACATGTTGATCAGCACGCCGCCGCGCAGGGCACCGCGCAGCCGGGTGGCGAGCTCTGGCGGCAGGGCTTCGCCGCCGACGAGCAACTGGCGCACGGAGGCGAGCGATTCGAGTCCACGGGACTCGGTGAGCAGCGCGTGGGCGCGCGAAGGCGTCAGTTGCAGGTGGGTGACGGCGTGTCGCAGCAGAGACTCGGCCACCTGGCCCTGCTCGGCCTCGGTGTGCACGACGACCTTGAAGCCGCGGCACAGCGTCCACAGCAGCTCCAGCACGGAGATGTCGAAGGAGACGCTGGTGACGGCCAGCCAGGTTCCGGAGGAAGAGGCGCCCAGACGCGCATCCATCCCCGCGAAGAAGTTGGCGACGTTGCGGTGCTGCACCATGACGCCCTTGGGGGTGCCAGTGGTGCCCGAGGTGTAGAGGACGTAGGCGAGGTCCTCGGGGTGGGCGCCGCCGGACGGGGACACGTCCGCGAGGGTGCCGGCCAGGCCGGGCTCGTCCAGGAAGACGCACTCGATGCCCGCCGCCGGGACAGTGCCGGCCAGGTTCCGCTGGGTGAGCAGGACGCGAGCCCCACAGTCGCGAAGCATGAAGGCCAGGCGCTCCGCGGGGTAGGAAGGGTCCAACGGGACGTAGGCGCCACCGGCCTCGAGGACACCCAGGAGCCCTGTCACCAGCTCCACGGAGCGCGAGGCGCACACGGCGACGAGAGCACCGGGCCGCACGCCGCGGGCGCGAAGCTGGTGGGCGAGGGCGGAGGCACGTGCCTGCAGCTCCCGGTACGTCAGCGCGGAGTCACCGCACACCAGGGCCACGGCCTCGGGCGTGCGCGCTGCCTGCGCCGAGAAGAGCTGGGCCAGGGTGGCCTGACGTTCGAAGGGCGTGGCGGTGTCGTTCCACTCCCGCGTCACCCGGCGCTCTTCCTCGGGGGACAAAAGCTCCAATGCGCCGATGCACTGGCCGGGCTGAGCCACCGCGCCGGCCAGCAGCGCGCCCAGGTGCGCCACCATCCGCTGCGCGGTGCTTGCCTCGAACAAGTCCGTGCTGTACTCCAGCGTGCCGCTCAGCCCGTCGGCCGTGTCCGTCAGCGACAGCGTGAGGTCGTACTTCGCGGCCGGAGACTCCACGTCCAGCGACAGCAGGGACAGGCCCGGCAGCGTCACGGAGGGAAGCGGGTCCTGCTGAAGCAGGAGCATCACCTGGAAGAAGGGGGAGCGGCCCAGGTCGCGCTGGGGCCGCAGCTCCTCCACCAGCTTTTCGAAGGGAACGTCCTGGTGCGCGTACGCGCCGAGCGTCACCTCGCGCACCCGGCCGAGCAGCTCGCGGAAGGTCAGCTCCGCGGAGAGGTGGGTGCGCAGCACCAGGTTGTTGATGAAGGAGCCCACCAGGCCTTGCAGCTCGGCGCGGCGGCGGCCGGCGATGGCGGTGCCGACGCTGACGTCCTGCTGGCCGGAGTAGCGGTGAAGCAGCGCCTGGAAGCCGGCGAGCAGCACCATGAAGGGAGTGCCGCCCTCGCTGCGCGCCAGGGACTTGAGGGCCTGGGTCAGCTCACGCGGCAGGCGCACCGGCACGCTGGCACCGCGGAAGGACTGCGCAGTGGGGCGAGGCTTGTCGGTGGGCAACTCCAGGGCGTGCGGGGCGCCAGAGAGCTGCGTGCGCCAGTACGCCACTTGAGAGTCCAGCACCTCGCCGCGCAGCCACTGGCGCTGCCAGCGCGCGTAGTCGGTGTAGCGCACGGGCAGCTCGGGCAGGGGCGAGGGGCGGCCCGCGGCCAGCGCCTCGTAGAGCGCCGCCAACTCGCGGACGAGCACGCCCATGGAGGTGCCGTCGGAGACGAGGTGGTGCATCGTCAGCGACAGCACGTGGGTGCGCTCGGCCAGCCGCAGCAACACCACGCGCAGCAGCGGACCGGTCTCCAGGTCGAAGGAATGTCGCGCCTGCGCGAGGGCGTGGTTGCGGGCCTCGTCTTCACGCCGCGCCTCGGGCACACCGCGCAGGTCCACCACCGGCAGCGCCACGGTGAGAGAGGGGGAGACGAACTGCACGGGCTGGCCGTCAGTGGTGGCCACCGTGGTGCGCAGCGCCTCGTGGCGCTGGACGAGGACGTCGAAGCAGCGCTGCAGCACGGCCACGTCCAGCGCCCCCTCCAGCCGGAGGGCGGCGGGGATGTTGTAGACGGGGCTTGTGGGCTCAAGCTGCTGGAGGAACCACAAGCGCTGCTGGGCGAAGGACAGCGGCGCCGGTCCGGTGTCGTCACCGCGCTCCAGCGCCGGCATGCCCCGGGTCGCCAGGGCCGAGGACCGGGCCGCGAGCAGCTCCAGTGCCAGCTCGCGAGGCGAGGGCCCGCGCAGCAGCGCGTCCATGGAGAGGGCCACGCCCAGCGCCCGCTCCGCGTCGTGCGCCAGCTCGGCGGCGCCCAGCGAGTCCAGGCCATATCGGGTGATGGGCTCGTCCGAGGCCACCGCCTCCACTCGCACGCCCGCGCGCGCGGCCAGCCGCTGCCGCAGCCAGTTCTCAATCGACTCGGCGGTGTCCAGCGCTCCTTCGCCCGAGGCCTCGGGCGCTTCGGCCGTGGGAGCGGTGGCCACTGTTTCGCGCCACGCCAGCACTTCCCGCAGCTCGCCCGCGAGCCAGGCCGCGCGCGTGCCCTGACGCTGAATCTTCCCGCTCGATGTCTTGGGAATGCTGCCGGGCTCGATGAGCACCAGCGCGTGCAACTGCACCTCGTGCAGCTCCGCCAGCCCCTGGCGCACCGCCGCGAGCACTTCCTCCACGGAGGCCAGCTGCCGGCGCGGGTCCACCTCCTGCACCAGCACCAGGCGCTCCTCGCCCTCCACCTCCACGCTGAAGGCCGCGCCACAACCGGGGCGCAGCGTCGGGTGGGCCTGCTCCGCCGTCAGCTCCAGGTCCTGCGGGTAGTGGTTGCGGCCGCGAAGGATGAGCAGGTCCTTGAGACGGCCGGTGACGAAGAGCTCGTCCCCGCGCAGGAAGCCCAGGTCCCCGGTGCGAAGGAAGGGCCCGTGGCCGTCGGCCGTCCTCGCATTGAAGGCACGCGCCGTCTCTTCCGGACGCTGCCAGTAGCCCTGCGCCACGCTGGCGCCACGCACCCAGACTTCACCCACCTGGCCCGCCTCGCACGCGCGCAGCGACTCGGGCTCGACGATGAGGACCTGCTGGCCCTGCATCGTCTGTCCGCTCCCCACCAGCACGCGAGCATCCTGCGCGTCGGCCTCGGCGGGCTCCACGCGGTTGCGGCCCAGGGGCTCCGCCTTCACCGCGTGCTGCGCGGGGCCCGTGCCCTTCTGCACGCCGGTGACAATCAGCGTGCCTTCGGCCAGGCCGTAGCAGGGGTAGAGGGCCTCACGCCGGAATCCGCACGGGCCGAAGGCCTCGACGAAGCGCTCCAGCGTCTCGGGACGGATGGGCTCCGCGCCGCAGAAGGCCAGCTCCCAGCGGCTCAAGTCCAGTTGCTGGCGCTGCTCAGGGGAAATCTTCCGCGTGCACAACTCGAAGGCGAAGTTGGGTCCGCCGCTGATGGTGCCGCCGAAACGTGAGACGGCCTCCAGCCAGCGCAGCGGACGCTTGAGGAAGTCCAGTGGGGAGAGCAGCGCGACGGGGAAGCCACCGTAGAGCGGCTCGAGGATGCCGCCGATGAGGCCCATGTCGTGGTAGGGCGGCAGCCAGATGACACCCACGCTGTCGTCGTGCGCGCCGAACGAGCGGTGGATGTGGCTCAGGTTGTCCAGCAGGTTGGCGTGGGTGAGCATCACGCCCTTGGGCGTGCCGGTGGAGCCCGAGGTGTACTGAAGGAAGGCCAGCGAGTCGGAGGACAACTGGGGCCGCTGCCAGGAGGCCGCGGCGTCGGAGGGCAGCGCGTCGGTGGCCAGCCAGTGAAGGTCCTTCAAGTCCGGGGCGTGCTCGAAGAGGAAGTCGCCCATGGAGAGGATGAAGGAAGTGGTGAGCACCACGGTGGCCTGGGCGTCGCGGATGACGGCGCGAAGCCGGGGCAGGGTGCGCTCCAGGCGCGAGGGGTCCGGCGGATAGGCGGGGACGGCGACGAGGCCCGAGTAGAGGCAGCCGAAGAAGCCGGCGATGTATTCGAGTCCCGGAGGGTAGAGCAGCACGGCGCGCTCCCCCGAGGCCGCCACGGCCTGGAGGGCGCCGGCGATGCGGCGGGCGTGCGCTGAAAGCTGCGCGTAGCTGAGCGTCGGCTCGGCCTCGTCCTCGAGGAAGCGGTAGAGGAGGGCGTCGGGCTTGTCAGCGACGCGCCCGTCGAGCAGGTCGAGCAGCGTGGTGGAGCGGGGGGTGGGGGACGGAGAAGACATGGAGGTGGCGACTCGGGGCGGCCCGCGGAGGAGACGCGCGAAGAGAGAACGAGAGGAATTTCAGCGGCCGAGGGACAGGCGAGCCCTGGAGGGCCACGCACACGGCGGAGAACGGCCGGAGGCCTGGAGCCTCCTGCGAGGCCGCGGGGTGGGGCCGACTTCCTGCCCGCCGCCCGATGCGACGCCCTCGAGAGAGAAGCGCCCGCGGGCGAAGGTATCAGGGGCGTCCCAGAGCGCCGGGAGCCGGTGAGGCACTGGCAGGCACATCATCATTCAGGCATTCCTGGCTTTAAATACTTAACAGTCATTCTAGATTTTACGGTGCCGATTGGAAAGCCAGGGTGGCCCTGGAAAGCCCGCTGGCGTCGCTCATCCGGTGCACGAGGCCGGGGAGGAAGCTGCCGTGGGCTCCCGCGCTGGAGACAGGCGCAGCAGCAGCAGCGCCATGGCGCTCCACACGGTGAGCGTCGCCAGGGCGCGCAGCGTGGCCACCACCAGCATGGCCGTGACGTCCTGGAGCCCGAGGAAGTAGGGGTGAAAGGCCAGGACGACGATGAGGGTCCCCAGCAGTACCCGCTGTGGCGTGGGAGCCCCCGGCGCCAGCACGACGTCGCGACCCAGCAGGTACAGGACCGGGAGAAGGAACACGAGGTGGGGGCCCCAGGAGATGGGAGACACCTCGAAGGCCGTGGCCAGCACGAGGCAGATCTCCAGGTCGGCCCGCTCGGGCGTCCGCGGCATGCGGCTGGAGCGCCACAACACCCAGGCCATGACGCAGGCGAGCGCCGCGCACAGCGACGTGGCCACCAGGGAGGCCAGCTCCCTCGGGACGGGGTTGTTGGGGAACGCCGGGTTCTTCAGGAGGAAGCGGCCCGTCAGCCCCGGCAGGCTCAGGTTCGACTGCTCCGAGACACCCGGTATTCCCCTGGGCATGCGGATGAGCGAGCTGCCACTCACGACATGCTCATGCCACTGCGCCCATGCGTCGAAAGGAAAGAGGGCCGCGGACAGGCCCACGCCCAGCACGAGGAAGGCGGTGCCCCACAGCGCCGGCCTCCACTGTCCGCGCAGCAGCACCGGCAGCAACAGCAGGCCGAAGTGGAACTTGAGGAACACCGCGGCCGCTGCGGCCAGGCCCCCGGCCCACGCCGCGCGGTTGCCTCGGTACGCGTACCACACGGTGCACAGCAGCAGCAGCAGCACCGGGTTCACCTGCCCCAGGCCCAGCGAGTCGTAGATGGGCGCGAAGCACAGCGTGTAGATGGCCCAGCACAGGAACATCCGCCGCGAGTTCCTCAGCTCGAGCATGCGCGCCAGGAAGGCGAACGCGGCCGCCGAGGCGAGGATGTTGACGACGAGCATGATGCCGGCCGCGGTGGTGAACTCCAGCCCCTTGAACACCCCGAACGCCAGCAGCGAGACCGGGGTGTAGATGAAGGCAGGGACCTGGGTGCGCTCGGGCATCCACTCCCTGCCCAGACGCGACAGCGTCCTCCAGTCATAGGGCGCGCCCTCGGGCGAGAACGCGAGCTGGGCCGCTGTCCAATACGCGCTGAAGTCGAGGTCGCGCTGCTTGGGGAGCCACAGCAGCTCGCGCGTGGCGAGCGTCACCGCGACGAACAGGACGAGCAGCAACAGGTGCGTCCAATACGCGCCGGCCTGGGGCGCGGAGACCTGGCTGGAGGCGGGCGGGGACGTGATGCCAAAGGAGCTCTGCTTTTTCATGGATGGAAGGCCAGGGACTGAAGTTCGAATGGGTCCGGCATCCCAGTTCGCGAGCGAGGTCTCTGGCCCCGTTGCTAGAGGGAGGCCCCGGCCTCGTTGAGCGACTCCATGTCGACCACGAGCTTGCCGCCGGACTGTCCAGCCTCGGAGGCCCTGTGGGCATCCGCGAAGCGCGTGTAGGGGAACACCTGGCTGACGACGGGCCGGAGCTGGCCAGCGTCAATCCAGGCGCTGAGCTGCCGCAAGTCGTCGCCCCGCGGCGTGACGGAAGCCATCAGGAGGCGCGGCCCGGGGAGCAGGGAGGAGGCCACCCTGTCCACCCAGGGCGGAGGCAGGGCCACGGTGACGTACCGGCCCGTCCGCGCCAGCACCTGGCGGCACGCGACGAAGGAGCGGGCGAACGTGGTGTTGAACACGACGTCGTAGCGCTCCGGCTCTCTCGTGAAGTCCGTCCGGCCGTGGTCCAGCACGCGGCCGGCGCCCAGCTCCCGCACGAGCGCCACATGCCGCGCGGAACACACCCCCGTGACGTCGGCGCCGAGGATGCGGGCAAGCTGCACGGCGAAGGTGCCCACGCCTCCCGAGGCCCCCACCACGAGCACCCGCTCACCCTGCTTCACCTTCGCCACGTCCCGCAGCGCCTGCAGCGCCGTGGTGGCGGAGAGGGGCACCGCGGCGGCCTGCTGGAACGTCAGCGAGGCGGGAATCACGGCCAGGGCGGAGCCGGGCAAGAGTGCGTACTCCGCGCTCGCCACGGACCGCATGCTGAAGCCATACACGCGCTCTCCTGGCCGCAGATGGGTGATGGCGGCGCCCACGCTCACCACCTCGCCCGCCACGTCCAGACCGACGCGCTTCGGGCCACTCTGCTCACCCCGAGGAGGCTTGCTGGCGCGCATCCGGCAGTCCCCTGGGCTCACCGCGGTGGCCCGCACGCGCACCAGCACGCCCTTGTCCTGCAAGGCCGGAATGGGAAGCCGCCGCACCCGCAGCACCTCGGGCGGCCCATGCCGCTCCAGAACGATGGCGTTCATCTGGGTCTCTTCCAAGGGATTGGTGTGGGCTGCCATGTCGCCTTCCAGCGGGATTGAGGGAATCAAGAGGCGACCGTGGCCCGACGGGGCTCTGCCTTCTGCGAGGTGGCCGGCATCTCCATCAGCCGGCCGGAGTCGAGCTGGATGATGCGATCCGCCACGTGGAAGTATTGGTTGTCGTGGCTGATGACCACCACGGCCTTCCCAGCGCGTTTCAGCTCCTGCAGGAGCTCCAGGTAGAAGACGTTCTTGAAGGCGGGGTCCTGGTCCGCGGCCCACTCGTCGAAGAGGTAGATGGGCCGGTCCTCCAGCCAGGAGGTGAGCAGCGCCAGCCGCTTGCGCTGGCCCAGCGACAGGGCCGTCGTGGACAGTTCGCCCTCCGCGTTGATGGAGACCTTCTTCTCGAGCTGGAGCCGCTCCAGGTAGCCCTGGAGCCGCTGCGCGCGCTCCGCGGGGGCCAGTCCGAGCAGGCTGTCGAAGAGGTGGAAGTCGGAGAACACCGCGGAGAAGTACTGCCGGTACTGCTGCCGGTTCTCCTCGGTGACGCTCCGGCCGTCGATGCGCAGCTCCCCGGACTCCGGCGTGTAGAGGCCCGTGAGCAGCTTGGCCAGCGTTGTCTTCCCACTGCCGTTGCCGCCAATGATGAAGACGATCTCCCCGGGGGTGAGCTCCAGGTGGATGGGGCCCAGCGTGAAACGGCTGTCGTCGTTTTCGCGGAAGTAGGTGTGGGTGATGCCCGTCACTTCCAGGCGCTCGAAGGAGCGGGGCGCCGGCGGGAGTGGAGCGCCGGTGTCCGGAGGCGAGAGCGTCAGCTTTTCGAGATGCTCCAGCGAGATGTTCCCCTGGGCCAGCACGGGGATGTTCCTCATGAGGGTGGTGAGCGGCTGCTGGAGGTAGAGGGCGGCGAGCGTGTAGCCCATCAGCTCACGGGGGCTCACGCTGAGGACGCGAGGCGCCACGTAGAGCATCAGCCCGATGAAGAAGAGGAAGATGAAGGCCCCCCAGAGCGCGGCGGCGGCGAAGTAGTAGTTGGCGCGGGTATGGGCGCGTTGCAGGGCGGCCGTGGTGGGCTCGAAGCAGTCGTTGACGAAGGCCGTCCGCCGGTCCTGGTGCAGCTTGAGCTCCTTGATGCCGTCGGTGATGCCGCGGAAGGCCTTGAAGAGCAGGGACTGCTGTCCGTGCGACTGCCGGAGGATGGACACACCTCGCCCCTGGGGAATCCAGTAGGTCAGCCCACCCACCAGCAGGAAGAGCATCGTTCCGATGAAGCTGCTCCACGACAGCCAGGCCATGTAGGCCAGGCAGCCCACCACGATGGTGAGGTCGATGAAGATGACGGGGATGAGCCCCAGGCTGTTGCTCATGGACTGGATGTCGTTCGAGAGCGCGGTCTGCAGCCGGTGCGGGCCGGTCTCCTCCAGGCGGCGCAGGGGCGTGGCGAGGATCTGCCGACCCAACTGGAGCCTCAGTTGCTGGAGCTCGCCTTGATGCAGCGAGTTGAGCAGGACCTGGGAGAAGAACCGCGTCAGCAGGCCCATCGTGGAGAGGCCCGCGAAGGCCAGCATGCCCGCGTTCGCGGACATGGAGCCGTTGAGCGTGTTGCCGATGACGGCGAGGAGCCCGGCGCTCATGGCCCCTCCGAGCAGGCCACAGAGGGTGGCCAGGGCAAAGCGGCCCTTGGCCCGTTTGATGAGAAAGAGGACGAGCTTCATCAGGCCATTCCAGTCTTGTTGGGGTCCACGGCCGAGCTCCGTTCAAGGTACTCGGCCAGTCGCTTCGCCAGGTTCTCGACCTGGGGCGGCTGCAGCAGGGTGTAGTGATCGCCCGGAATCACTTCGACATCCACTCCCGCGGTGGCCAGGGCGGCGAAGCCCCGGTCCGACGTGGAGTGTTCCCTCTCGAGGTGCTCGGCGGCGCGGAAGAGGAGGAGGCGGCCCACGTGGGTGCGTGGCGTGTAGCGGCGCAGGGCCATCATGTGGCTTTCGAAGACCCGGCGCAGGGGCTGCAACTGCTCCGAGGCCAGCGTGACGCGCTCCTCGCTGGTGCGCACCAGGTCCCGGAAGAAGAGGGCCTGGAGGTCCTCCGCCGAAGGCGCGGGGGCGTCATGCCGAGTGGGCGGCAGGTGGCTGTCGATGAGCGCCAGGGTGTCCACTCGCGCCCCCTGATCCTGGAGCTGCCGCGCCATCTCCAACGCCACCACGCCGCCGAAGGACCAGCCTCCCAGCCGGTAGGGGCCGTGCGGCTGGAGGCGCCGGACGGTCTCCAGGTGCCGCGCCGCGAGCGCCTCGATGCTCGTCATGGGCTCCTGCGCGCCGTCGATGCCCGGAGCCCGCAGGGCATGGAAGGGCTGCTCCGGCCCGAGCGCCCGCGCCAGCGCGGCGTAGCTGAGCACGTCACCGCCTACCGCGTGGACGCAGAAGAAGGGCGGGCGGGTGCCGTCGGTGTTGAGCGACACCACCGGCGCGTCGGGGGGCGCCACCGCCTCCTCGCGCAGCCGCCGCGCCAGGAGCTCCACCGTGGCCCCCTGGAAGAGGGTGGCCACCGGCAAGGCGCGCCCGAACCGCTCGCGGATGCGCGCCATCATTCCCGCCGCCAGCAGTGAGTGGCCGCCCAACTCGAAGAAGTCGCTGCGCACGCCCACCGGCTGGACGCCCAGCATCTCCTCCCAGAGCGCCACGAGCCGGGCCTCCAGTTCATCCCTGGGCGCCTCGTATCGGTCGAGGCCGGCCGACGCGGCGTCCGGAGCGGGCAGGGCCTTGCGGTCCACCTTGCCGTTGGGTGTCAGCGGCAGGGACTCCAGCACGCAGAAGGCCGAGGGCACCATGTACTCGGGCAGCCGCTGCCGCAGGTGTGCGCGCAGCTCCTCGACGGTGAGGGACGGCGCTGTCGCGGTGCCGGGGGCGGGGACCACGTAGGCCACGAGTCGCTTGTCGCCGGGCGGGTCCTGCCGGGCGAGCACCACGGCCTCGCGCACCGCGGGGTGCTGGGCCAGGGCCCATTCGATTTCTCCCAGCTCGATGCGCAGGCCGCGCACCTTGACCTGCTCGTCGAGCCGGCCGAGGTACTCCAGGCTGCCGTCGGGCAGCGCGCGGACCCTGTCACCAGAGCGGTAGAGACGCTCGCCCGGCGTGGCGCTGAAGGGGTTCGGCACGAAGCGTTCGGCGGTGAGCGCGGGCTGGCCCAGGTAGCCGCGCGCCAGGCCCGCGCCGCCGATGTACAGCTCCCCGGCCGCGCCCGGCGGCACCGGCCTCAGGTGCCGGTCCAGCAGGTACACCTGGGTGTTGTCGATGGGACGGCCGATGGAGGGCAGCGTTCCGGTGGAGGATTGAACGGCGACGTCGGCGCACGTCGTGACGACGGTGCTCTCGGTGGGGCCGTAGTGGTTGACCAGGCGGAAGCCCTGGTCCCGGCGGGGACGGCCGCGCAGCCGGTCGCCACCCGTCAGCAGGGCGCGCAGGGTGGAGTGCTCGGGCCAGGTCACCTCCAGCGCCGACTCCGCCAGGGGCGTGGGCAGGAAGGTGAGGGTGATGCCCTCGGCGCACAGCCAGCGCACCAGGGCCTCGGGGACGGTGCGCACGTCTTCCGGGGGCAGGTGGAGGCTGGCGCCCGCGGTCAGGTACGGCCACAGCTCCCAGACGGACGCGTCGAAGGCGGTGCCCGCCAACTGCGTGGCCCGGTCCCCGGACGTCACGGCGTAGGTGCGCTGGTGCCAGGCCACGAGGTTGGCCAGGCTGCCATGGCTGATCTGCACCCCCTTGGGGCGGCCGGAGGAGCCGGAGGTGTAGATGACATAGGCGAGGTTGTCCGCGGCGAGCTCCGGGGCCGGGGCCACGGCGGGCTGGACGTCGAGCGCGCCACGCTGCGTGTCGAGGCACACCACGGAGGTCGTCGTGGAGCCCAGGTCGAAGCGCTCCAGCAGGGCCGACCGGGTGAGCAGCACGCGCGCCGCGGAGTCCTGGAGCATGAAGCGCAGGCGCTCACGGGGATAGGCGGTGTCGAGCGGGAGGTAGGCGCCGCCAGCCTTGAGGACGGCCAGCAGGCTCACCCCCAGATCCACCGAGCGCTCCAGCAGCACGCCGACGCACACCTCGGGGCCGACGCCCAGCGCGCGCAGGTGGTGCGCGAGCTGGTTCGCACGCCGCTCCAGCTCTCCGTACGTCAGCGCGTCGGACGCCGAGCCGATGGCGAGCGCCTGGGGCGCCCCCTGGGCCTGGGTGGCGACCTGCTCGTGGACGAAGAGGTCCGGGCGGTAGGCCACGGCGGTGTCGTTCCAGGAGGAGAGGACCTGTTGGCGCTCGGTGGAGGTGAGCAGAGGCAGCTCGGAGAGACGCTGGTCGGGATGGGCGACAATGCCCTCCAGGAGAACGCGCAGGTGTTCGAGCATGCGGCCGGCGGTGGCGGCGTCGAACAAGTCGGCGTTGTAGACGAGGGAGGCGGCGAGGCCGTCCGGCGTGTCGTTGAGGCTGAGCGTCAGGTCGAACTTGGCGACTTCGCCGCCCGCCTCCACGCCGCGCAGCAGCAGCCCTGGCAGGGACAGCTCCTGGCGAGGAGTGTTCTGCAGGGTGAGCATCACCTGGAAGAGAGGCGTGCGGCTCAGGCTGCGCTCGGGGTGGAGCTCCTCCACCAGCTTCTCGAAGGGCACGTCCTGGTGGGCGTAGGCGCCCAGCGCGGTTTCACGCACCTGGGCGAGCAACTGTCGGAAGGAGGAGTGGGAGTCGAGGCGGGAGCGCAGCACGAGGGTGTTGACGAAGAAGCCGATGAGGCCCTCGGTTTGAGCGTGGGTGCGGCCGGCGATGGGAGAGCCGACGACGATGTCGTCCTGGCCGGAGTAGCGGGAGAGCAGCAGCTGGAAGGCGGCCAGCAGCAGCATGAAGGGGGTGGCGCCCTCGTGCTGGGCCAGGGCCTTGAGGGAGTCGGAGAGCTGGCGGGACAGGCGGGAAGAGAGGCTGGAGCCGCGGTGGGACTGCACGGCGGGACGGGGCCTGTCGGTGGGCAACTCCAGGGCCTGGGGCGCGCCGGAGAGCTGGTGGCGCCAGTAGTCCAACTGACGCTGGAGCACGTCACCCTGCAACCAGGAGCGCTGCCAGGCGGCGTAGTCGGCGTACTGCACGGGCAGCGGGGCAAGGGCGGGGAGGGTGCCGGTGGCGCGCGCGGAGTAGAGCGCCGCCAACTCGCGAACGAGCACGCCGGAGGACCAGCCGTCGGAGACGATGTGGTGGACGGTGACGAGGAGGACGTGCTGCTGGGCGTCCAGGCGCAGCAGGGTGGAGCGGAAGAGCGGACCTCGGGCGAGGTCGAACGGACGCATCGCCTCTTCACTCGCCAGTCGCCGGACCTCGGGCTCGAGGCTTCCCTCCGGAAGCTGGCACAGATCCACCACCCCGAGCGGCCAGGCCTGAGCGGCCGGAGCGAAGACCTGGAGGACCTGTTCGCCCGTGAGCAGGAACGTGGTGCGCAGCGACTCGTGGCGGCGGATGAGTTCCTCGAAGGCATACTCCAGGGCCGCCACATCGAGCGTTCCCTCGAGCCGCAAGGCCATGGGGATGTTGTAGAGCGCGCTGCCCGGCGTGAGCTGATCCAGGAACCACAGGCGCTGCTGGGGGAAGGACAGCGGCATCGGCCCGGCATCACGCGCGACGGGGACGAGCGGCGGCACCTGCAGCCCCTGCCCGGCGCGCATCGCGGCGTCCACTCGCGGGGCGAGCGCGGCCACGGTGGGCGTCTCGAAGAGGGCCCGCAGGGGCAGGTCCACCTGGAAGGCGGAACGGATGCGGCTGATGGCCTGGGTGGCCAGCAGCGAGTGCCCGCCCAGCTCGAAGAAGCTGTCGGTCACCCCCACCTGACTCAAGCCCAGCAACTGGCTCCAGATGCCGGCCAGCAGCTCTTCGGTGGGCGTGCGTGGAGCCACGGAGGAGACTCCCCCGGCGGTCAGGTCCGGCGCGGGCAGGGCCTTGCGGTCCAGCTTGCCGTTGGGCGTCAGCGGCAGGGCGGGCAGCACCACGAAGGCCGCGGGCACCATGTATTCGGGCAGCCGCTCCTGGAGGTGCGCGCGCAGATCCAGGATGGAGACGCCCGTCGCATCCCGCGTCGAGGGCTCGTCCTCGGGCACCACGTAGGCCACCAGGCGCGGGTTGCCGGGCATGTCTTCGCGCACCAGGGCCACGGCGGTGCGCACCGCCGGGTGCTGCTCCAGCGCTGCTTCGATTTCACCGAGCTCGATGCGGAAGCCGCGCAGCTTCACCTGGAAGTCGAAGCGGCCGAGGTACTCGAGGGTGCCGTCGGCCAGCCAGCGCACCTTGTCGCCGGTGCGGTAGAGTCGCGCGCCGTGCTCGGTGCCGAAGGGGTTGGGGACGAACTTCTCCGCCGTCAGCTCGGGTCGGTCCAGGTAGCCGCGCGCCAGTTGGGCACCGCCGATGAACAGCTCGCCGGGGATGCCCACGGGCACGGGGTGCAGGTGCGCGTCGAGTACGTACGTCCGCACGTTGCGCAGCGCGCGGCCGATGGAGGGCCCCGCGGGCCTGCTGCTGGCGGCGCACGCTGTCGAGTCCACCGTGCACTCGGTGGGGCCGTAGACGTTGAAGAAGGTGATGCGGGGATGGTGCGCGAGCAGATGCCAGGTGGACTCGCCAATGGCCTCGCCACCAATGAGCACCCGGCTCGGGCCGTCCTCGTCCCGTGTGGCCAGGCCCTCTTCAAGCAACAGGCGCAGGTGCGAGGGGGAGCAGTCGAGCACGTCGAGCCGGTAGCGGCGAATCTGCTCGAGCATCAAGCGCACGTCACCGCGAGCCTCCTCGGAGATGAGGCAGAGGGTGTGGCCATTCGCGAGCTGGATGAGCTGCTTGACGGAGGCGTCGAAGGACAGCGGAGCGTTGACGCTGACACGCAACGGCGGCTGGGCACCTGAGTAGACGGCGGAGTCGAGCGCTGAGAGGAGGTTGACCACCGAGGCGTGCTGAATCATCACGCCCTTGGGGCGGCCGGTGGAGCCGGAGGTGTAGATGACGTAGGCGAGGTGCTCGGCGGTGACGTCGGAGACAGGGAGCGTGGCGGGCTGACGCTCGAGCTGCGCCCGAGCCGAGTCGAGGAACACCACGGCCGGAGTGGCGACGGGGAGCCGGTCCACGAGCCAGTCCTGGGTGACGAGGACCTTCGCGCCTGAGTCCTGGAGCATGTAGCCCAGCCGCTCGCGGGGGAGGGCCGTGTCCAAGGGGACGTAGGCGCCGCCGGCCTTGAGGATTCCGAGCAGGCCTATCAGGGCTTCGACGGAACGCTCGACGAAGAGACCGACGCGCACGTCGGGGCCGACGCCCAGCGCGCACAGGTGGTGCGCGAGCTGATTGGCGCGCGTGTCGAGCTCGCGGAAAGTGAGGCTGGAGTCCTCGAACATCACTGCGGGGACGTGAGGTGAGCGCGCGGCCTGGTCCGCGATGAGCTGATGCAGGAGGGCGCTCCGCCGTGGGGCCGCGGTGTCGTTCCAGGAGGATAGGACCTGTTGGCGCTCGGAGAGGGTGAGGAGGGGCAGCTCGGAGAGACGCTGGTCGGGATGAGAGGCGATGGCCTCCAGGAGAACGCGCAGGTGTTCGAGCATGCGGCCGGCGGTGGCGGCGTCGAACAAGTCGGCGTTGTAGACGAGGGAGGCGGCGAGGCCGTCCGGCGTGTCGTTGAGGCTGAGCGTCAGGTCGAACTTGGCGACTTCGCCGCCCGCCTCCACGCCGCGCAGCAGCAGCCCTGGCAGGGACAGCTCCTGGCGAGGAGTGTTCTGCAGGGTGAGCATCACCTGGAAGAGAGGCGTGCGGCTCAGGCTGCGCTCGGGGTGGAGCTCCTCCACCAGCTTCTCGAAGGGCACGTCCTGGTGGGCGTAGGCGCCCAGCGCGGTTTCACGCACCTGGGCGAGCAACTGTCGGAAGGAGGAGTGGGAGTCGAGGCGGGAGCGCAGCACGAGGGTGTTGACGAAGAAGCCGATGAGGCCCTCGGTTTGAGCGTGGGTGCGGCCGGCGATGGGAGAGCCGACGACGATGTCGTCCTGGCCGGAGTAGCGGGAGAGCAGCAGCTGGAAGGCGGCCAGCAGCAGCATGAAGGGGGTGGCGCCCTCGTGCTGGGCCAGGGCCTTGAGGGAGTCGGAGAGCTGGCGGGACAGGCGGGAAGAGAGGCTGGAGCCGCGGTGGGACTGCACGGCGGGACGGGGCCTGTCGGTGGGCAACTCCAGGGCCTGGGGCGCGCCGGAGAGCTGGTGGCGCCAGTAGTCCAACTGACGCTGGAGCACGTCACCCTGCAACCAGGAGCGCTGCCAGGCGGCGTAGTCGGCGTACTGCACGGGCAGCGGGGCAAGGGCGGGGAGGGTGCCGGTGGCGCGCGCGGAGTAGAGCGCCGCCAACTCGCGAACGAGCACGCCGGAGGACCAGCCGTCGGAGACGATGTGGTGGACGGTGACGAGGAGGACGTGCTGCTGGGCGTCCAGGCGCAGCAGGGTGGAGCGGAAGAGCGGACCTCGGGCGAG
>NZ_JAAIXY010000011.1:400691-405325 GCF_010894455.1 Myxococcus eversor
CCAACTCGCGAACGAGCACGCCGGAGGACCAGCCGTCGGAGACGATGTGGTGGACGGTGACGAGGAGGACGTGCTGCTGGGCGTCCAGGCGCAGCAGGGTGGAGCGGAAGAGCGGACCTCGGGCGAGATCGAACGGACGCATCGCCTCTTCACCCGCGAGTCGCCGGACTTCGGACTCCTCGTGTCCAGTCAGGTCCACCACCGGCATCGAGAAGTCAGGGGTGGAGTGAATGACCTGGACGGGCTCGCCGCCGTGCTCCGCGAAGGTGGTCCGCAACGACTCGTGGCGCTCGATGAGCGCGCGGAAGCCGTACTCCAGGGCCGCGACATCCAGCACTCCGGAGACCTGGAGGGCGATGGGAATGTTGTAGGCGGGATTGCCTGGCTGGAGCTGGTCGATGAGCCACAGGCGCTGCTGGGCGAAGGACAGCGGCGGCGCACCCGTGCGAGCCATGGGTACCAGGGGCGGAGCCGCCGAGGCCTGGGGGTGTGAGGCACTGGCGATGCGCTGGGCGAGCGCCGCCACGGTGGACGCCTCGAAGAGCGCCCGCAGGGGCAGCTCGACCTTGGCGGCGGCGCGGATGCGGCTGATGACCTGGGTGGCCAGCAGCGAGTGCCCGCCGAGGGCGAAGAAGTCATCCGTGATGCCAACGTGTGGCAGTCGCAACACGCTGGCGAAAGCCTTCGCGAGCTGCGCTTCCAGGAGCGTGCGCGGAGGCACGTACACGGCGGAAGCGGAAGCGGAGGCCTCCGGGGCGGGCAGCGCCTTGCGGTCCACCTTGCCGTTGGCGTTGAGCGGCAGCGCGGGCAGCGTGACGAAGGCCGAGGGCACCATGTACTCCGGCAGTCGCTGCTGCAGGTGGGCGCGCAGCGAGACGGTGTCCAGCGCGTCAGGACCGGACGCCACTCCATACGCCACCAGCCGCTTGTCGCCGGGCACGTCCTCCCTCGCCACCACCACCGCGTCCTTCACCGACGCGTGTGCGCGCAGCGACGCTTCGATTTCGCCCAGCTCGATGCGATAGCCGCGCACCTTCACCTGGAAGTCCAGTCGGCCCAGGTACTCAATCGTCCCGTCCGCTCTCCAGCGCGCCTTGTCTCCGGTGCGGTACATCCGCGCGCCGGCCTCGCTGCTGAAGGGGTTGGGCACGAACCTCTCCGCCGTCAGGTCCGGCCGGCCCAGGTATCCCCGCGCCAGGCCTTCACCCGCGAGGTACAGCTCGCCGGGCACGCCCAGCGGCGCCAACCGCATCCGCTCATCCAGCACGTAGGCCCGCAGGTTGGGCAACGGGCGACCGATGACGGGCACCGCCACCGCGGACTGCTGCACGCACCAACTGGTCGCGTACACCGTGCACTCGGTGGGGCCGTAGGCGTTGAAGGTCTTCGTGCGGGCCGTGCGCGACAGCGGCAGCCACAGTGTCTCGCCCATGGCCTCGCCCGCGCACACCACCATGCGCGGCACGTGTGACTTCTCCAGGAGGCCCGCTTGCAGCAGCAGCGTCAGTTGGGCGGGCGTGCAATCCAGCACGTCCACCTTCTGCTGCTCCAGCCACTCCAGCATCGCCTCCGGGTCCTTGCGGGTGTCCTCCGGCACGAGGCACAGGCAGTGGCCGTCCACCACATGGAGGATCTGCTCCATGGAGACGTCGAAGAAGATGGGCGCGTTGACACTGAAGCGCAGGCCTTCGAGGGGCTGGCCCGCGTAGAGGACCTGGGCGGTCGCGGCCCTCAGGTGCAGCCACGAGCGGTGCTGCACCATGACGCCCTTGGGCTTGCCGGTGGAGCCCGAGGTGTAGATGACGTAGGCGAGGTTGTCCGCGCCGGAGGACGCCGACACATTGTCCTGGGGAAGGGCCGCCAGCGTTGCCGCCTGGAGGTCGAGGCACACCAGGTGCTTCACTCGCGGCTGCCATGCCTCGGCCAGGTGCCGCATGGTGAGCAGCACGGAGGCTCCGCAGTCCTCGAGGACGAAGGACCTGCGCTGCGCGGGCGCCGCCGGGTCGATGGGCACGAAGGCGCCACCGGCCTTGAGTACGGCCAGCAGGGCGACGATGGCCTCCGGGGTGCGCTCCAGGCACAGGCCCACGCGCACGTCGGGGCCGACCCCCAGCGAGCGCAGGTGCCAGGCGAGCTGATTGGCGCGGGCGTTGAGCTCGTGGAAGGACAGCGCCAGGTCCCCGAGCCGCACGGCTGGGGCCCGTGGCGTGCGGACCGCCTGCTGCTCGAAGAGGGTGTGGAGGCAGGTCTCGCGCGGGAAGCTGGCCGTGGCGCCGTTCCACTCCACCCGCAGCCGTTGGTGCTCTTCGGTCGTCTGGAGTTCCAGGGTGGACAGCGCCACGTCTGGTGCAGCCAGGGTCCCTTCCAGCAGGCTTTGGAGGTGTGCCAGGAGGCGCTCCGCAGTGGAGCGCTCGAACAGCTCGGTGCTGAAGACGAGCCCGCCGCGATAGCCGTCCGGCGTGCGCGTCAGGCTCAGGCTCAGCTCGAACTTGGCGGAGTCGGCGTCGACTTCCACGCTCCGCAGCGTGAGGCCGGGCAGGACCAGCTCCGTGCGCGGCGTGTTCTGCAGGACGAACATCGCCTGGAACAGCGGCGTGCGGCTCAGGTCTCGCGCCGGTTGCAGCTCTTCCACCAGCTTCTCGAACGGCACGTCCTGGTGATCGTAGGCGCCGAGCGTGGTGTCACGCACCTGGGCCAGCAACTGGCGGAAGGTGAGCTCCGGGGTGAAGCGGGCGCGCAGCACCAGGGTGTTGATGAAGACGCCAATGAGGCTCTCCGTCTCCGAGTGGCGGCGTCCGGCGATGGGCGAGCCGACCAGCACGTCGTCCTGGCCCGAGTAGCGCTGCAGGAGGGCCTGGAAGGCGGCGAGCAGCACCATGAAGGGGGTGGCGTCCTCGCGCTTCGCGAGGGCCTCGACCGCTTCGCTGAGCCCGGATGGCAGCGCCACCGGCACCGAGGCGCCCAGGTTCGAGAGGGCCGCGGGCCGAGGCTTGTCGGTGGGCAGCTCCAGCGCGTGAGGAGCGCCGGCGAGCAGTTGCTTCCACCAGCCGAGCTGCGCATGGAGCGTCTCTCCTTGTAGCCAGGAGCGCTGCCAGACCGCGTAGTCGGCGTACTGCACGGGCAGTTGGGGCAACGGCGAGGGCTGGCCGTGGAGGAAGGCCTCGTACAGAGCGGCCAGCTCCCGCACCAGCACGCCCATGGACCACCCATCGGAGATGCCGTGGTGCATGCACAGCAGCAGTACGTGTTCGGCGGGCGCCAGCCTCAGCACCGTGGCGCGCAGCAGCGGACCCGCTGCCAGATCGAAGGGGCGCAGGGCATCTTCGGTGGCAAGTCGCCGGGCCCGGGCCTCGCGCTGCTCGGCTGGCAGCGCGCTCAGGTCCACCACCTGCATGGGCTGTATCGCGGCGGGGTGGATGACCTGCCAAGGCTCGTCGCCTTCGGCCTGGAAGGTGGTGCGCAGCGCTTCATGACGGAGCACCAGCGCCTCGAAGGCACGCTGGAGTGCCGACAACTCGAGTGTGCCCTCCAGTCGCAGAGCGGTGGGGATGTTGTAGGCGGGGGAGCCCGGCTGGAGCTGGTCGATGAGCCAGAGGCGCTGCTGAGCGAAGGAGAGAGGCAGCACGCCGGTGCGAGGAACGGGGCGCACGGGTGGCGGCTGGAGCGAGGAGTGGAGGTGGGCGGAGTCGATGCGCCGAGCGAGGGCTGCGAGGGAGGGGGCCTCGAAGACGGCGCGTAGGGGCAGCTCAGCGCCGAAGCTGGAGCGAATGCGGGAAACGAGCTGGGTGGCGAGAAGCGAGTGGCCACCGAGGGCGAAGAAGCTGTCGTTCAATCCGACGCGCTCGACGCGAAGCAGTTGCAGCCAGAGGGAAGCGAGCTGCAACTCGGTGGGCGAGGAGGGAGGGAGGAAGGCGTGGTCGTGCTGGGAGTCGGGAGCGGGAAGGGCCTTGCGGTCGAGCTTGCCGTTGGGAGTGAGGGGCAGGGCCTGCAGCGAGACGAAAGCCGAGGGCACCATGTACTCGGGCAGAAGCCGGAGTAGTGCGGAGCGAAGAACCTCCGTCTCAGGAGCCTGGCCGTCGGTGGAAGGCACCAGATAGGCGACGAGGTGCTGGTGGCCAGGGACGTCGTGGCGCACGAGGGCGACAGCGTCATGCACGCCGGGCTGCTGCAGGAGAGCGGCTTCGATTTCACCCAGCTCGATGCGCTGGCCGCGCAGCTTCACCTGGAAGTCGACACGGCCGAGGTACTGGAGGGTGCCGTCAGCGAGCCATCGCGCCTTGTCACCGGTGCGGTAGAGCCGAGCACCGGGCTGGGCACTGAAGGGGTTGGGTACGAAGCGCTCAGCGGTGAGCTGAGGGCGCCCGAGGTAGCCGAGGGCCAACTGAGCGCCACCGAGGAAGAGCTCTCCAGGCACGCCGATGGGCAGCGGGTGAAGGGCCGAGTCGAGGACGTAGGCGAGGGTATTGGCCACGGGGCGGCCAATGGGAAGGGTGAGGCCGGACTCCAGGCCCGAAACCTCGGCGAAGGTGGCGTCGATGGTGACTTCGGTGGGGCCGTAGAGGTTGACGAGCCGGACGGAAGGCAGGGCGGCTCGCAGGCGGGAGGCGGACTCGGAGGGAAGAGCTTCGCCGCCG
>NZ_JAAIXY010000119.1 GCF_010894455.1 Myxococcus eversor
GCCAGGCGTTGCAGCCGGCACACCAGCCCGCGTGAAGCTCGTACTGCTTCACCTCGGGTACCACGCGCGGCAACTCCACCACCTGGTGGACCCGCGCGGGCGGCGCCTCATCCAACCGGAGCAGTGGCCCGGTGCAGCCCGTGCAGCGCTCCGGTGCTGCCACCGCGACGACTTCACTCACCCGGTCCG
The DNA here is from genome assembly GCF_010894455.1 of Myxococcus eversor. Taxonomy (GTDB): domain Bacteria; phylum Myxococcota; class Myxococcia; order Myxococcales; family Myxococcaceae; genus Myxococcus; species Myxococcus eversor. Next base: position 190 of record NZ_JAAIXY010000119.1, read on the forward strand.
GTGGCAACAACTCGCGCTTGCTGCCCTTGTGCCCGGGCTGGCCCCCGGGCTTCCGGCCGGTCGGCTCCGACTTCCTCGGCAGCGTACCGGGCGGGTCC
>NZ_JAAIXY010000120.1 GCF_010894455.1 Myxococcus eversor
GAGCGAGGTGCTCGCGGACGCGGGACGGCGGAAGGACGTCACCACCGGCGAGCACCTGGCGGACACCGGCAAGCGCAACGGGCTGAGTGGCAACCATCTGCTCGAAGAGAGCAGCGGTGAGCCAGAGCGAGGTGATGCCCTCGCGGACGAGCAGAGAGCCCAACTCCTCGAGTGAAAGGGAGTGAGGAGGAGCGAGGACGAGCTTGGAGCCGTGGAGGAGGGCGCCCCAGATTTCGAGGGTGGAGGCGTCGAAGGCGACGGGAGCGGCGTGGAGCCAGACGTC
>NZ_JAAIXY010000121.1 GCF_010894455.1 Myxococcus eversor
GCGCTTGGCGATTTCGACCTCGCCCTCGCGCGTGAGCAGGCTGACGCTGCCCATCTTGCGCAGGTACAGGCGCACCGGGTCGTTCGACTTGCCACCCGGCTCGTCGTCTTCGTCCTTCTCATCCTCGTCGACGTCTTCCTTCTCCTCCTCGACGGTGACGGTGGGCTTGATCTCGTTGTTCTGAGCAGCCTTCTGCGCATCGACAATCTCGATGTCGTTGTCGCCGAACATGCTCATCACGTCGTCGATTTGATCGGACGACACGATGTCGG
>NZ_JAAIXY010000122.1 GCF_010894455.1 Myxococcus eversor
GCCAGGCGTTGCAGCCGGCACACCAGCCCGCGTGAAGCTCGTACTGCTTCACCTCGGGTACCACGCGCGGCAACTCCACCACCTGGTGGACCCGCGCGGGCGGCGCCTCATCCAACCGGAGCAGTGGTGTTGCGAGGCGAGCTGGTTGATGGACGAGCAATCCGCCTGGTTGATGGGCATCACCGAGCGCGAGCGTGAGCGAGCGCGCTCGGAGATGGGAGCGGCCTACTGATTGGCGGAGTCGGTGTCGAGCA
>NZ_JAAIXY010000123.1 GCF_010894455.1 Myxococcus eversor
CCCTCTCCGAGGAGCTGCTCGCCTTCTGCCAGCGCCAGGGCACCACTCCCTTCATGACGCTGCTGGCCGCCTTCCAGCTTCTCCTCTCCCGCTACTCCGGCCAGGACGACGTCGTCGTCGGCGCTCCCATCGCTGGCCGCAACCGCGCTGAGACCGAAGGCCTCATCGGCTTCTTCGTCAACACCCTCGCCCTTCGCTCTCGCATCGACTCGCGCTCCTCCTTCTCCCAACTGCTCGCCCAGGTGAAGCAGT
>NZ_JAAIXY010000124.1 GCF_010894455.1 Myxococcus eversor
CCCAGCGTGGCGTTGTGACAGTAGGTGAGGCGGAAGCCCGCCTGGGGCAGCCGGTGGCGGAGCGCGCGCAGGACGCACGTCTTGCCGACGCCGGGCTCGCCCACCAGCATGACGCTCTGCCGCTCGCGTACGGCCTCGCAGAGTTGCTCGACGAGGTCCGTCTTGGAAGCTGGCAGCCAGAGGTCCGCGTCGGCAATCTCCTTGGAGAAGGGCGCATCGCAGAAGCCGAAGTGGGTGACGTAGGCGGGC
>NZ_JAAIXY010000012.1 GCF_010894455.1 Myxococcus eversor
CCCCGCGAGCAGGGACGGAAGCGAAGCTGGCGGAGGTCTTCGCGGAGGTGCTGGGCGCGAAGCGGGTGGGGAGGAAGGACGACTTCTTCGAGCTGGGAGGACACTCACTGCTGGCGACGCAGGTGGTAGCGAGGGTGCGTGCGCTGACAGGTGTGGACGTCCCGTTGCGTGCGCTCTTCGAGGCACCCACGGTGGTGCAGCTCGCGTCCTGGCTGGAAGGAACTCGGGCAGGTGGCGTGGTCCGAGACTGCGTGACCTTGCAGGCGGAGGGCTCGGGTACTCCCGTCTTCTTCGTTCACGCGGTGGGTGGCGCGGTGGGGCCGTACCGGCTGCTCGCGCGCACGCTCGGAACGGAGCGGCCCTTCTTCGCGTTCCAGGCGCCTGGGCTGGATGGAGACGAGGCTCCGTTGGAGCAGGTGGAAGCACTGGCGCGCCGCTACGTCGCATCCATGCGCGTGGTGCGGCCGGACGGCCCCTACATCCTGGGCGGCTGGTCCATGGGTGGCGTCATCGCCTTCGAGATGGCGCGTGAGCTGGAGCGACAAGGGCAGCAGGTGGAACAACTCGTGCTCCTCGACAGCTTCGCTCCAGGGGACGAATCCCTCATGACAGCGCCCGAGGACGCGCTGTTGCTCACGGGCATGGCGATGGATCTGGCGCGCACGGCGGGGGCGGAATCGACGCTGCGTCCGGAGCTGCTCATGGGCCTCACGGAAGACGAGCAGCTCGCTCGATTCGCCGAACACGCACGCGTCGCCAACTGGCTGCCTCCCGAGGTCCAGGACACCGACCTTCGAGCCTGGCGCGACGTGACGCGAGCAAACCTCCGAGCACTATCCACGTACCGTCCAGGACCCTACGCCGGGCGCATGCTGCTTCTCCGTGCGAAGGACGCGAGGCGCGAGCGGGCCGTGGACGCGAGCCATGGGTGGTCGCGCTGGGTCCCACAGGCACAGCTCAAGCTGGAGGACGTCGCCGGTGACCACTACAGCGTGCTGCGAGAGCCGTACCTGAGTGCATTGACCTCACGACTGGCACGCCTCCTCGAGGACGAAGAGGCTGACGAGGACCGGGACGCGGGCACTTAGTCGGGTGCGCTCCGTCACGAACCGAGTATGAAAGGGCCATGACTCCAGGAAACCACGAGCCCTCCGAGTGGACCGATGGGATACGTCCCTATGGTCCGCTCTCGACGCTCAAGCCGCTCGCCGATGGCCTCTGGTGGGTGGACGGGCCCGTCGCGAGGATGAACTTTGGCCCGGTCTCACTGCCATTCCCCACGCGCATGGTCATTGTCCGGCTGGGCTCGGGGGGCTTGTGGCTCTGGTCTCCCACGGCGCCGACTCCCGAGCTCTTCGCGGAGGTCGATATGCTCGGCCGGGTCGAGCACCTCGTGTCGCCGAACCGGTTCCACTACGCGGCCATCCCAGCCTGGAAGGCGCGCTACCCGCACGCCACGGTCTGGGCTTCTCCGGGAGTCCGTGAGCGCGCACGCTCGCAGAAGCTCGACGTTCCCTTCGACACCGACCTACAGGATGCCGCCCCCGAGGCCTGGGCGAGCGACTTCGAACAGCTCATCTTCCGAGGCAGCCGCTTCGTCGAAGAGGTCGTGTTCTTCCACGAGGCCTCCTCGACGTTGATCCTCGCGGACCTGGTCATGGCGCTCGAACAGGAGCGCGTCCAACCTCGGTTCCGGTGGCTGCTGTCCCTCGGTGGCACCATGTGGCCGGGGCAGACGCCTCGTGAGGTCCAGGCAACGTCCTGGGGACGAAAGCCGCAGGCGCGCGCCTGCTACCAGCGGATGCTCGGATGGAAGCCGCAGCGGGTGCTCTTCGCACATGGGCGCTGCTATCTCGACGACGCGGTGGCTCAGCTCGAGCATGCCTTCGCCTGGCTGCGCTGACGTACGGTCCTCGTCAGCGGCTCTTCATCTGGGGTGCCGCGACGAGAGCCGGCGTGAAGGCGTCCACCAGCCCCTGCGTCACCGCTGAACCAAAGGCCTCCAGTGTGCGCTCCTCCCGCCACCGCGCGGCCTCCTCGAAGTCGAGCGCATGGTGCGTCTCGATGATGACGGAGGGGATGGTCGGCTTGCGCAGCACGAAGATGCGGCGATGAGTGGGCTCTCGCGCCACGAAGACTCCGGCCTGCGCGGAGTCAGCGGCATAGAGCCCCGTGTAGTCCACGCCGTCGTAGTGCAGGAAGCCCACTTGAGACAGGTTCCGTGCAAGCGCCCGCGCCAGCGTGGCCCGGCGCGCCTTGAGTGGCGCCTCCGCCTCCTCGGACCACAGCACGCTGAACCCCGGCGTCGCATCCTGGCGGTTGCACTCCTGTCCCTCCGCGGGGGACCACGGCTGCGCCATCCCCCGTGAGTCCGAGTGCAGACTCACCAGCACGTGCGCACCCCAGCGCTCGGCCTCCGTGAGCCGGTCGGCATAGGCGACCCGCTGTCCCGACTTGCGGCTGAGGCGCACCTCGAAGCGCCCCGTGGCCTCCAGTCGCCGCGCCAGGTCCTCGGCCACTCGCAACGTGAAGACCTCTTCGTCCTCACACGTGACGGACCGGTTGCCGGTGTTCCCCTCCGCCCCATGTCCCGCGTCCAGGTACACGCGCTGCTTGCCGAACCCCTGGGGGAAGTGTGCCGACACGAGCGTCAGCGGCGCCCCGGACGCGGGCCATCTCGGCGTCGCGCGGACGGCCTCGGGCTCCCCGGACGGCTGCTTCCGCGCGGGAGGCTCGACCACGACGCCCTTGGGTTCGCCCGGAGCGGTGGGCAGCGAGGAGCGATTGCCCTCCACCGACTCCCGCACCGCGCCCGAGTCGACGGGCAGGGGGACGCGGTTCGCCTCGGTCGAGGCCCGCGTGCACGCAGGCCCCGCGAGCAGGATGACTCCCAGTCCCCACACTCCAGCGGATTTCATCATGACGGGTCCGACGCCTGGCAAGGGAGCGTCGTTCCCCAGTGTGCCGTGGAATGGCGGGGAAGCGGAAGTCACGGAAGGAAGGTTGCCCGCCCGGCCGCTTCGTCGTCGCGCTTGCGTTTCCCCTCCGCTTCGCGAAGAAGCGAAGGGCCATGTCCGTGGAGCGCCCGCAGCCCGTCCCCTCGACTGTCCCACACTTCGCCACGGAAGGTGCCCTGCGCTCCTGGCTGCGGGAGCACGGCATCGAGCACCTGTCCCGCTTGAGCCTCACGGTGCTGACGCCCCTGGTGGACGCCGCGCTCCTTCCCCAGGCCCGTCCCGCGACGGCTCGCCGCCGCCTGGTGGAGATGCTCAACGAGGAGGCTCGGACCCGCTGGATTCAGGAGTCCCTCCCGTCTCCGAAGATGAAGGAGCTGCTCCCGCTGCTCGCGTGGCGCTTCGTGGAGGAGGAGCGTCGGAACACGGAGCAGGCCCGCGCCTCGCTCCCCGAACGCCTCGCGCCGCCCCCAGAGGCACGCACGCACCGCGTCCACGGCCTGCTCCTGGACCTGCGTGGCCGCGCGCCCCACACCGTTGCCCCGCGTCTCACGAGTGTCCTGAGTCGCGACGCGCTCCAGCTCGACTCCGAGCTCCCGGGCTTCCGCTTCCGCGAGACGCGCTGCTCGGAGCTGCCCTACGGCGCGCAGATGGGGTTCATCCTCCCCGAGGCGAGCCTCACCTTCACGCCCACCGCCGTGCAGGGCGACTGCACCTGTGGCGCGCCTCCGTGTGTCCATCTGCTCGCAGCCATCGACACGGTGCTCCTGTGGCTGCGCCAACCCTGGACGGAGGGCTTTGGTGAGACGCTCGATGAGCTGGTGCGTCCGGGATGGGACCGCACGCTCCGGGCGCTGGAGCGCGCGCTCGACGAGGGGCTCGGGAGCGGCGCGGGCGTGGAGGTCTCCTGGCGCGTCGACGTCATCGAGGGCTACGGCGTGGAGGTGCACCCGTACGTGCACCGGCGCAACAAGAAGGGCCAGCGCTCGACGGGCGCGAAGGTGAGCCGACGCAAGCTGCTTCAAGAGCACGGCGCGCAGTTGTCCTCGCTCGACGCACGCCTCGCGTCGCTGCTCCCGGACAACGACGGGCCCGTCTCCCGCGCGCTGCTCGTCGAACTGGTGGACCACCCCCGCCTCTACCAGGAGGGCACGCAGGACCTGCTCATCCACGTCGAGCGCGCCAAGGTGGGCATCGTCGCGGTGGAGCGGGGTGGGGCGGTGGTCGTCACCGCGGGCGTCGACGGCGCGACGTTGTCCTCGTCGATGGTGGACCGCGTGCGCAAGTCGAAGCCCGAGGAGGCGCTCTTCCTCTGGGACGAGGGCGCGCGTCAGCTCACCCTCCTGGACGTGGGCCCGGAGGTCCGCGCGCTCGCCACGGTGCTCCAGCGCCACGGCAATGTCTTCCCGCCAGAGAGCCACGGCGCGCTGCTGGAGAAGCTCGCGAAGCTGGCCGTGCGGCTGCCCGTGTCCCTGCCTCGCGGCGTCATGGGTGAGCGCGTCCCCGTGCTCCAGCTCCCGGTGCTGCGGCTCGAAATCGAACCCGGCGGCGCGGTGCGCGCGGACCTGCGCGTGCGCGCCCTCCCGGACAGCACGTCCTTCATCCCCGGCGAGGGGCCGCGAGATGTCTACGTACGCCGTGGCAACGACGCCGTGCACACCGTGCGCGACTTCGTGAAGGAGCTGGCGCAGGCCGAGTCGCTCCAGACGCGCCTGCCCTTCGCGCTCGCGGAGCCGCAGGTGATGCCCTTCTCGTACACCTTCTCGGGAGTGCAGGGGGCGCTCGCGCTGCTCGCCGCGTGTCAGGAGCTGGAGCCTCGTCCGGAGCTGGAGTGGCTGGGCTCACCGCTTCGAATCGCGAGCCACCGAGGGGCCAGCGCGCTGAAAATCACCGTCGAGCGCAAGCGGGACTGGTTCGGGATGCTCGGCGGGCTCGCGGTGCAGGGCGAGCGCGTGGAGCTGGCGCGACTGCTCGATGCCGCGCGCCGCAAGGAGCGCTTCGTCCTGGTGAAGGACCACACCTACGTGGAGGTCGAAGAGGCGCTGCGGCAGCACCTGGAGCGGCTCGCGGACCATGCCCATTCGTCGCGCCATGGCCTGGAAGTGGGGCCGGCCGCCGCGGAGGCCCTGTCCGCCCTGAGTGGCGCTGGCGCCGAGCTGGATGCGGACAAGACCTGGCAGGGGCTCGTCGAGCGCATCTTCGCCGCGAAGGAGCTGAAGCCGAAGGTCCCCGCAACGCTGAAGACGGAGCTGCGCGACTATCAGGCGGAGGGCTTCCGGTGGCTCACGCGACTGGCCTCCTGGGGCGCGGGCGCGGTGCTCGCGGACGACATGGGACTGGGCAAGACGGTGCAGGCCCTGGCCGTCCTGCTGGAGCGAAGCAAGCACGGGCCCGCGCTCGTGTTGGCGCCCACCTCCGTGGCCTTCAACTGGATGGACGAGGCGAAGCGCTTCGCGCCCTCGCTGCGGATGCGCCTCTTCTCCGAGGCGGCGGACCGGGGCGGCCTGCTCGAGAGGCTGGGGCCTCGGGACGTGCTCGTCATCAGCTACGGCCTGCTGACGCGAGACATCGGCCGGCTGTCCGAGCTGCGCTTCGCCACCATCGTCTTCGACGAGGCCCAGGCCCTGAAGAACGCCAGCACGCATCGCTTCCGCGCCGCGAGGGCGCTCCAGGGCGACTTCAAGTTCGCCCTCTCCGGCACCCCCATGGAGAACCACCTGGGCGAGCTGTGGAGCGTGTTCTCCCTCGTCTTCCCGGGGCTGCTCGGCAGTCAGGAGTCGTTCCGCACGCGGTTCGCCATCCCCATTGAACGCCGCGTGGACCCCACCGCGGCCCCCGCGCTCGCCCGCGTCCTGCAACCCTTCCTCCTGCGTCGCACCAAGGCCCAGGTGGAGGCGCAGCTTCCTCCGCGCACCGACGTGCGTGTGCCCGTCGTGTTGTCCTCGGACGAGTGGACGCTGTACGAGGACGCGCGACTGGCGGCCATCTCCGCGCTGGAATCGCGCCCGGAGGTCATGCGCGAGCGGCGGGAGCGCGAGCACGAGCAGCGCTTCGAGGTGCTCGCGGCCCTCACCCGGCTGCGATTGCTGGCCTCGCACCCGCGCCTCTACGACGCCGAGTCACGCGTGGAGTCCTCCAAGCTGGAGCGCTTCCTGGAGCTCGTGGACGAGCTGCGCGCCGAGGGCCATCGCGCCCTCGTCTTCAGCCAGTTCACCTCGCATCTGGCCCTGGTGCGGGAGGTGCTGGACGCGCGCGGCATCGTCTACGAGTACCTGGATGGCCACACGACGCCGAGGGGCCGCGCCGAGGCCGTGAAGGCCTTCCAGGAGGGCACCGCGCCGCTGTTCCTCATCTCCCTCAAGGCCGGTGGCTTCGGCCTCAACCTCACCGCCGCGAACAGCGTCATCCACCTGGACCCGTGGTGGAACCCGGCCGTGGAGGATCAGGCCTCGGACCGCGCGCACCGCATCGGCCAGGAGCGCCCCGTCACCGTCTACCGGCTGGTGGCGCGCGGCACGATTGAGGAGCAGATGCTCTCCCTGCACGAGCACAAGCGCGCGCTCGTCGCGGACGTGCTGGAGGGCAAGGACGGCGCCGGGCGGCTCTCCACCCAGGAGCTGCTCGGCCTGCTCTCACAGCGGCTCTCCGCGCCCGACGCGCAGGACACGCCACCGACGCGGCACTGAGCAGCGGCGAGGGCAGTGCGCCCGCAAAGACAACGGGCAGGTCCCTCCGAGGAGGAACCTGCCCGCGTCATGACTCAGTGGCCGTCAGGGCCCGCGCTTACGCGCGAACCTCGGGAGCCGCGCCAGCGTCGGCGGCCTGCGGAGGCAGGGCCTCCTTGCCCGGCTCGCCACCCGGAGTCCCCGTCGACGACTTGAACGGCGACGTCTCCAGCGCGGCCTTGAGGACCTCGTCCATCTGCGTGACGAAGATGAACTCCAGCTCGTTCTTCGCCTGGTCCGGCACGTCCACCAGGTCCTTGCGGCAACGCTCGGGCAGGATGACCCGCTTGATGCCCGCGCGGTGAGCCGCCAGCACCTTCTCCTTGATGCCACCCACCGGCAGGACCAGGCCACGCAGCGTGGCCTCGCCCGTCATCGCCGTGTCGTGCCGCACCCGGATGCCCGTGAGCAGGCTGGTGAGCGCGGTGAGGATGGTGACGCCCGCGGAAGGACCATCCTTGGGGATGGAGCCCGCCGGGAAGTGCAGGTGCAGGTCCGTCTTCTCCAGGAAGTTGGAGCTGATGCCGAGCAACTCCGCCTTGCTGCGCAGGTAGCTCAGCGCCGCCGTCGCGCTCTCCTTCATCACGTCGCCGAGCTGGCCGGTGAGCGTCATGCCGCCCTTGCCCGCCATCTTCGTCGCCTCGATGAAGAGCAGGTCTCCACCGGCCGCCGTCCAGGCCAGACCCGTGGCCACGCCCGGAACCTCCGTGCGCTCCGCGACCTCCGAGTAGAACATCTCGGGCCCGAGGATCTCCTTCACGCGATCCGGGTTGATGGTCTGCTTGTCCATCTTCCCACCGGCGACCTCCACCGCCACCGCGCGGCAGATGTCCGCGATGCGCCGCTCCAGGTTACGCACGCCCGCCTCGCGGGTGTACGCGGTGGTCAGCGTCAGCAGCGCCTCGTCGGTGATCTCGATGTGATCCGGGCTGAGGCCGTGCTCCTTGAGCTGCTTGGGCACCAGGTGGATCCGCGCGATGCTCTGCTTCTCCTCGAAGGTGTAGCCCGACAGCTCGATGATCTCCATGCGGTCACGGAGCGGACCGGGGATGGGATCCAACTGGTTCGCCGTGGCGACGAACATCACCTTGGACAAATCGAACGGCACGTCGAGGTAGTGGTCGCTGAACGAGTTGTTCTGCTCAGGGTCCAGCACCTCGAGAAGCGCCGCGCTCGGGTCTCCGCGGAAGTCCGCGCCGAGCTTGTCGATCTCGTCGAGCATCATGACCGGGTTCTTCGTGCCGGCCTTCTTCATGCTCTGGATGAAGCGGCCGGGCAGCGCGCCGACGTAGGTGCGCCGGTGGCCGCGGATCTCCGCCTCGTCACGCACGCCGCCGAGCGACAGGCGCACGAACTTGCGGCCCGTGGCCTTGGCCACGCTCTGACCCAGCGACGTCTTGCCGACGCCCGGAGGACCGACGAGGCACAGGATGGGCCCGCGCATGTCGTTCTTCAGCTTGCGCACCGCCAGGTACTCCAGGATGCGCTTCTTGACCTTCTTGATGCCGAAGTGGTCCTTGTCCAGCTGCTGCCGCGCGTTCTCGATGTCGAGGTTGTCCTCGGAGATCTTCGACCACGGCAGGTCGGCGATCCAATCCAGGTAGGTGCGCGCGACGGTGTACTCGCTGGAGGCCGCCGGAATGGTCTTCAGGCGGTTGAGCTCCTTGTTCGCCACCTTCTCCACGTCGGGAGGCAGGGCCGCCTTCTTCAGGCGCTCCTGGAGCTCGTCGAGCTCCTCTTCCTCCTCACCCATCTCCCCGAGCTCTTCCTTGATCGCCTTGAGCTGCTGGCGCAGGTAGTACTCGCGCTGGGTCTTCGACATCTCGCCCTTCACGGCGGAGTCGATCTTGTTGGAGAGCTTGAGGATCTCCCGCTTGCGGTTGAGCAGCTCGAGCACGAGCTTCATCCGCGCCTTGAGATCAACGGTCTCCAGGACGGCCTGCTTCTCCTCGATCGGCACGTCCACGTTGGCGGCGATGAGGTCGGCCAGGTGGCCGGGGTGGGTGATGCTCTCCACCAGCTCCGTGGCGGCGGCCGGCAGCTCGGGCATCAGCTCGATGACCTCGCGCGCCAGCTTCTTGAGGTTGATGCCCAGGGCCTCCACTTCGACGTTCTCGGCGGAGGTCTTGTCCTCCACCGCGTCGACGCGGGCCTTGAGGTAGGGGGCCTCCTGGACCAGCTCCACCACGCGGAAACGCGCGAGCCCCTGCACGACGAGCGAGTAGTTGTCCTCGCCCATCTTCAGCAGCTTCACGATGCGGGCGACGGTGCCCATGGTGTAGAGGTCGGCGGCGCCCGGATCCTCTTCCTCGGCGCGGCGCTGCGTGACGACGCCGATGACCTGGTCGTCGCGCACCGCGTCCTTGATCAGGGCAATGGTCTTCTGACGGCCGACGGCCAGGGGAAGCACGCCGCCGGGGAAGAAGACGCTGTTGCGCAGGGGCAGGATGGGGAGCACCTGCGGGATGTCTTCCTTGTTGATGAGCCCGGGAGGGGCCATCGCGGTGGGCATGGCGCTCGCGGCGGTGCCCTTCTTCTTCTCATCGGACATGAAGTTCGGCCTCTTCCTTCGTCTTCAAGCCCAACCGTGCGAGCGGCCAGGCCGGTGAACATCTGTCGGTTTCTTGCGGCAGATGAACCAACGTAACAACCAAAACGCCCATGGCAAACGCCGTGTGCGATTTTCCACGTCCAAGTCGGATGCCAGACGCTGCACCTTGTCTCGCCTCCGGGCCTGGGGTGGGGCATGCTCGCCCCCCCAGCCCTGATGCGTCGCGCCGCCTGGGCGCGCCGTCTCTTAGGAGGCCCCATGAAGCTGAAGCCCTGTGCCCCCCTGCTCCTGTTGCCGGCCCTCTGGGTGGCGTCCTGCACGTCGCCCGTCGACGAGCCGGGCTCCTCCCTTCCAGGCAAGTGTCAGAGCGAGTCTCCCGTCGTGGCGCCGCAGAAGACGGACATCCTCTTCGTCATCGACAACTCGGCCTCCATGGCCGAGGAGCAGGCCGGCATCGCCACCGAGCTGCCCGCCTTCATCAAGGCCCTCCAGGAAGGCGGCGGCGTGACGCAGGACTTCCGCGTGGGGGTGATCACCACGTCCGTCTACCGGCGGATCCTCTTCCAGGGCGTGGAGCAATACCGCGAATACCCCGCCGAGTCGGGACACCTTCAGGCTGTTCCGGAGGCGGATGGCCAGCCCTCGGATTCGCGCTACATCGAGAGCACGGACGAGCACCTGCTGGAGCGCTTCCGCCGGCTGGTGCAGCAGGGGACGGCGGGCAGCGGGCAGGAGTCTCCGTTCGAGGCCGTGCGGCTGGCGGTCTCCGAGCCCCTGGCCAACACCTCCATCGGCGAGGGAGGCAACGGCGGCTTCCTTCGGGATGGAGCGCGGCTGCTGGTGGTCGTGGTGACGGACGAGGAGGACTGCAGCTCCACGGTGCGCCCGCCGCCGGTCATCGTCCCGGACGACACGTCGGTGGACAAGTGCAGCGAGAACGCGGCGCTGCTGACGTCGGTGGACGAGTACTTCCAGCTCTTCAGCACGCTGCGCGACTCGAAGGGCGGGCGCCGCGAGGTGCTCTGGGCCACGGTGGGCCCGGTGGCGCTGAGTGACAAGCGAGCGGAGCTGGTGCTCGACGTCACGCCGCAGGGGACGTACGTGCGCAACGTGGACTGCCCCACGTCGTATGGGCCGGGGCACCGGCACCGGGCGATGGCGGAGAAGTTCGACACCAAGTTCGACAACCTGGATTCCATCTGCCGGGCGAGCTACCGGGACACGCTGCTGGGCATCGCCGAGCTGGCCGCGGTGGCGCAGAGCCTGGACGTGGTGAACCTGCCGGATCCGCGGCTGGCGCGGGTGGAGCTGACGCGCGCCGGGGGCACGGTGGAGACGTGCTCGGTGGCCGCGGGGGACCTGACCTACGAGCCGTCCGGTGAGGAGCGCCCCGCGCGCCTCTACTTCGGCGGGAGCTGCCTGCGCCGGGCGGATGACGAGAAGGTGGAAGTGAAGGTCATCTGCGCCGGCTAGGACGCGCAGGGGCTTGAGATCGCTGGCTTCGGGCCAGCGGATCCAAGCCGGTGCGTCGTGTCGCCTCGCCCATCGCCGTGCGTCCTGTCCGAGCGCACGTCAGACCCGTGAGCATACTGAACCGCTGTCCAGGCGGCTGTTCGGTGTGCCGGGTTCCGGCGAGGAGGCGAGATGAGCGCGGCGTTGGTGCAGCAGGCAGGCCCGGCGGGCTCGGTGGTGGATCAGCTCCGGGAGCGGATCCGCCAGTTGCAGGCGGCGCCCCGGCGCTACCTGGCCGTCCTTCGCACGGGGATGGAGGCGGTGGACGCGCTCTTGCCCTCGGGCGGCTTCCCGCTGGGGCAGGCGGTGGAGCTGTGCGGCGAGGCGGCTTCGGGGCGGACCAGCCTGGCGCTGAGCGCGGTGGCGGCGGCGCACCGGGAGGAGCGGCTGTGTGCGTGGGTGGACGGGCCTCGTGAGCTCTATCCCCCGGCGGCCGCGGCGCAGGGCGTGGACCTGGAGCGGTTGCTCCTCGTTCGTCCCAAGGCGCCCGAGCAGCGGGTGTGGGCGGCGGTGCAGCTCGCCCGGAGCGGTGCCTTCGCCTGCGTGGTGCTGGACCTGACGCGAGGGGTGGGCGCGGTGGGGCGGCCTCCGCGAGTGGGATTGGCGGAGACACGCAAGCTGGCGGAAGCGGCGGAGCGTGGGGGCGGGCTGCTGTTGCTGCTCACCTCTCCGGATGCGCCGGCGGATGGGGTGACTCGGCTGCGGACGGAGTCGGGGGATGGGGAGGGGTGGTCCGTGGAGGTGGTGCGCAGCCGGCGGGGTGGGACGGGGGCTCGGGCGGTGGTGCCGTGGAGCACGCTGTACCCGGAGCTGGGGCTGGAGGGGGGCGGGAGGCTGCTGGACGTGGGGCCGGTGGATGCGGATGCCACGCCGGACTTCTTGAAGGAGGGGGCGTGGGTGGCTCGCAACGGCCTGGGGATCCAGGGCCAGCGGCCCGGGCGGGATGGCGCCATGCCGTCGTTGCGAGCGGGTTTGAGCGCGGCCTCGGCGGCGCACTGAGGCACGCGCCATGCGCAGGGCGTATCTGCACTTCACGCGCTTCCCGGTGCAGCGCAAGGTCCTCGAGTGCCCGGAGCTGGCGGGGCGGCCCTTCGTGCTGGTGGAGGAGTCGCGAGGCCAGCGGCGGGTGGCGGCGGCATCGACGTCCGCGCTGAAGGCGGGGGTGCGGCCCGGGACGACGCTCACCGCGGCGACGGCGTTGGAGCCGGGGCTGCGGCACTTTCCCTATCGACCGGAGGACGAGGCGCGGGCGCTGGTGGCGCTGGGGGAGGCTCTGTTGTGCCTGGGGCCTGGCTTCCAGCTTTCAGCGCCAGATGGCCTGTGGCTGGACGCGGGGGCGGCGCACCTGTCTGGAGGCGAGGACGGGCTGTGCTCGCGGGCGTTGGCGCTGTGTTCGGAGCTGGGGTACCGGGCGCATGTGGCGGTGGCCTCGGAGGCGTTCAGCTCTCGGGCGCTGGCGCGGTACGGGGTGCGGCGGGTGGAGGTGGTTCCCGAGGGAAGGTCGGCTCGGGCGTTGGCGCCGTTGCCCCTGGCCGCGCTGGAGGGGCGGGAGAGCGCGCCCTTCTCCGCGTTGGGCCTCAGCACGTTGGGGGAGGTGGCGGCGTTGCCGGCGGGTGCTGTGGTGGCGCGCGGTGGAGTCAATGGGGCGCGGGTGCATGCGCGGTGTTGTGGAGAGGACGACACTCCCTTCGTGGCGGAGGTGCTGGAGGAGGTGCTGGAGGAGCGGCTGGTGCTGGACTGGCCAGCGGAGTCGTTCGAGCCGCTGCGCTTCGCGCTGAAGACGCTGCTGGACAGGTTGGGGGCGAGGCTGTCGGGGCGGCGGCGGGCGGCGGTGCGCATCACCTTCACGCTGAAGTTGGATCCATCGGGGCAGCAGCGGGTGACGCTGGCGCTGGCGAGGCCCACGGCGGAGGCGAAGCTGTTGCTGGACCTGGCTCGGCATCGGATCGAGGAGTTGCGGCTGGAGAACCCGGTGGCGGAGGTGTCCGCGCGGGTGGATGAGTGCTCGGAGGATCGGGAGCAACAGCTCTCGTTGGGGGATGCGCCGGAGGGGGATGCGGCGCTGGAGGTGGTGTTGTCGCGACTGGTGACGACGCTGGGGGAGGAGTCGCTCTGCTCGGCGGGCCTGGAGGCGGTGCACCGGCCGGAGGGGGCGCATGGGGTGAAGGCCTTCCATCCGCCGGAAGCGCGAGCGGGCTGGGCGGGGGAGTTCGCGGGGACGCGCGTGGAACGTGCGCCAGTGGGAGGCGGGCTCCAGGAGCGGCCGTCGCGGTTGTTGGCGGAGCCGGCGTGGCTGGACGCGGAGGTGGCGGAGACGGGACGGTTGCTGGCGGCACGAGTGAGCGGGCGGCGGCACCGGGTGACGGCGGTGACAGGGCCGGAGCGACTGGGAGGGGAGTGGTGGTCAGAGTCACCCTTCCAGCGGGACTACTACCGCGTGCATTTCGAAGGACTGGGCCCCGCGTGGGTGTTTCGAGACATGAGGGACGGCCGCTTCTATCTGCAGGGGTTGTTCGACTGACGTTCTGCGCGGAGGCTGTGCTTCATGTCACTTCGTTTCCTGATGGTCGCGTTGCTGGTTGTGTCTGGGTGGGGATGCTCGAGTGCCTCACGCCCTCGCATTCAGCAAGCAGGGGAAGCCGCGGAGCAGGAGTGCAACGCACCTGAAGAAGATCAGTGCGTCACCCTCCTTTGTCTGGGTGATGCCTGTGGCTTCTATCGCTGCGAGGAGACGCCGGGTGCGCTTGAGCTGGCGCGTTTCCCACCCAGCCGGCCTCCTGCAGCGGCGGCTGCCCCAGGAATGGGGCCCCGAAGGAACTGGGGCGGCGCGCAAAAGCTCCCGCGTGGCGCTGTCATGACGTTTCCCAACTGGAACGGTGCCCCTGCACAGATCATCCCTCCGGCACGACAGCTCACGGCGGGCGCTGGGAGAAACATCACCACTTTCCGCAGGCTGAAGACCTCGCGAGGTGGTTTGATCAACAGGGCGTCAAAATCCACAATTACACCATGCCCATTCCTCGGGATGTCCACCAACGGATTCATCGGGGCGGAGACCGTGGAGGCGCCTGGAATGATGCCTGGCGCGCCTTCATGCGCGTGAATCCACGAGCTTCTCCGGAGGAGATCTTCAAGTATGCGGGGATGCTGATCCATCGCTTCGACCTGATCGGCGGGCCCATTCAGCCCTACTATTCACGCCCAGGAGCGTGAGGACCGATGCCCCGTTTTTTTGAACTCACGAGGAGCAGGGCGCTCGTTCAGGAGCGTGGTGGCGGTGACCTTGACGGGACGCACCCATGGAGCCTGCCCGGTGTGAAGTGTCACGCTTGTGGTGTCACGTGGAGCGACGTGGGCCATGACTACCCCTGCGTTGATCTGTCGGGGCTGCCCGAGCGGCGGGAGTTCGAGAAGGCCAGACCCGAACCCTTCGTTGAGTTCGCACGCTTGCGCGAATTGGTACGTCACCTGGTTCCCGCGAATGCCGAGCTGCCTCCTGGCACGAGCTTTGGGCCATTGAGGGGACGCGCTTCTGGACGGTTCGGCTCGTTTACGTCGCAGGGCGACATCTTGTGGCTGGTACGACAGGACGCAATGGAGGGGCTCCAGGCGGCTGGTGTGCAAGGGCTGGTGGGATGTCGCCCGGAGCTGCGCTTCCGTCAGAAGGATGCACCCGAGCTGCTGGAGCTTCAGATTGAGCCCCGGGGACGACTGCACCCCGATTGCATCCCTCCGGAGACGCCTCCTCCGTGCGAGACGTGCGGCCGGCACGCCTTCAGCCTGCCCGAGGAGCCCGTCTTGGATGCCGCGTCCCTGCCCAAGGACCTTGACCTGTTTCGCGTGGGTAACTTCGCCACGGTGGTGATTGGCAGCGAGCGATTCATGAATGCCGTGGCCCAGCTTGCGCTCGACGGCATCTCGTTCCGCGAACTATCCACTCGCTAATCTTGGGCTCCAGGGCTGGCCCTCCCTCGAAACGAGGGGGACTGCGACTTCGACAAGACGGCGACCTGCTACCTCGCCGTCCTGCACGTCGCAGCCATGCTTCTCTGGCTGCAATAATCAGAGACGGTCACTAGCCCTACGGATTGGCTTTGAAGTGCTTCGCGACCCACTTTTCAATGTCAGTCGCAGAAGGAGTCTCGCCCTCGAGTTCTTCAATCTGGTCGGAAAATGGTGTTAATGGATAAAGCTCCAAGTCAGCGAGCGCGATAGGCGTCCCTGTGTCGAGGGTGCCAAGAATCGCACCGCTTAAACGGAGGATGGGCAGAAGCTCTGGGGCCAGCAGCAGTTCGATGCTGTGGGCCTGTCCGGCGCAGCGCCGGATGCGTCCCCGGCGTTCAAGCTCCATCACCATGCGTAATCAGTGGTTCTAAGGAATCAGGCAGGTCAGGATGATAGGGTGCGTAATGGCGTCTGACTTGAGGGCGATTTTGCTGTAAATGGGATTGTTTGTGCTGGGTGTCTTGGGGGTTGTTCTGGCTGAGCCGCTCTTGGGGGGATGTAATCACTTGGATGGAAGAGACGCTGGGTCGTTTCGGAGCGGCATTCTATTCGTACCAAGTCGGAGCGATCTTCCTTACCTCTGGAAGCTCGGCGATGCGGCAGAGCGCGTCCCATGCGGTGGGGGTGAGCGCGCCATGGCGTGAGACACATTCGGTGTCGCCGGTAGCGAAGAAGTAGAGTGTCTCCTCGGGGATGCTGCAGCCAACACGGCCTCGTGAGGCCCCGGCCTGGAGCGAGGTCGGAGCGAATCCTCTCACTCGGGCGATCAGCGCTTCATCACCCGTGGGAAGGCAGAACTCCACCGAGCCGTCGTTCCGACATCCCGTCTCCTGGGTGAAGTCGAGCTTGTGGGTCGGGCATGCCGATGCCGCAGGCCCCTCGCGAGAGGTGGTGGCGCAGGCCGACAGGATGGCGAAGAGCAGGCCGGGCGTGGCGAATCGGCTCATGGCGTTTCCTTGCTCGTATCACGACACAGTAAAGAGGCCATGCGCGCACACTCCGGTGGATACCACGCCCCGTCACACGGCATCCCCGTTTGCCCGCACCCGTCACCCGTGGTTATGCAGAGCGACCACCTCTTTCCCCAGGGCCCTCATGCGCGCCTCCGCTCTCCTCCTGCTGTCCCTGCTCGTCACCGCATGCGCCGCGCCGGAGGTGCGTCCCGCGGGGGCCATCCGCAAGGTCGTCGTCGTCGTCGGCTCTCGCGTGGACTCGCTGCCCATGTCGTCCTACCGCCAGGACCTGATGGGCGAGGGCAACCCGCGCACCGTCCTCGTCAGCCAGACGGAGTCCGTCCTGCGCGAGCGGGGCTTCGACGTCGTCGGGACCCGCATCTCCGCGGCGCCTTCGCCCTCCACGGACGAAGTCGTGTCCGTCATCCGCGCCAATGACGCCGAGGCCGCCGTCGTCGTCGTGCTGTCCTGGGTCGACGTCTCTGGTATTCAGACGATGGGCCGCGCCGATGTGGTGATGGAGGCCGGCGTCATCTCCTCCGACGGCCAACTGGTCTGGCGCACGGAGAGCCGCACCGTCGCCATGATTGGCCTGTACCAGTCGCAGACGGACTACACCTCCTATCTGCGCAAGGCCGTCATCCAGATCGTCAAGGAAGTGCCCTGACGCCCCTCGCCCTCAGGGCGTCGCCCGGGGGCTCGCCAGTCGCAGGTGCTCGTGCACCGTCTCCGCGCGCAGGTAGAGGAACTGCGCGTCGCCGAACGCCAGCGTGTCGCCGTCGTTGAGCGTCACCTGCGCGCGAAAGCCCAGCGGCGCGCCGTTGATCCACGTGCCGTTCATCGACTGGGCATCGCGCACCAGATAGCCGCCCGTCGCCGCATTCCACCGCAGCGTCGCGTGGTGCTGCGAGACGGAAGGGTCCGGCACCACCAGGTCACACTCCGAACGGCCGACGGTGAGCTCCTCACCATCCACCTTCGGGTTCAGGAAGTGGACCTCCAGGTTGTCGAAGTCGCGGAGCATCGCGAGCAGCCGCTCCGTCATGCGCGTGCGGTGCGCCATGCCCACCGTGCGCGCCCCCGTCAGTTGCTGGGCGACGCTCCGGAAGACCGGGTCCACGGGCTGTTGGATGAGCGCCACCGGGCCTGACGCGGCTCGGAAGGCCTCGAGCGAGGCCTCGGCGAAGGGTCGGAGCTGGTTCACGGACACCATGTCGCTCACCCTACGTCCAAGCAGGGGCCACGGGAAGTCAGGTGTCGGGTCCGACGGGACGCTCCGCGAGGGACTTCGTCACACCGTGGACGTGGCGTCCGCCAGGGCCCCATGGGAGCGTGTGGTCCGCATGCGGGTCCTCGTCACCGGAGCGGCGGGCTTCATCGGTCACCACGTCAGCGCGAGGCTGCTGGCGCGAGGGGACACGGTCCTCGGCGTGGACAACCTGGACCCCTCCGGAGACGTGCCCCTCAAGCACGCCCGACTGGCCCGACTCCGCGCCTCCCCCGACGCCGAGCGCTTCACCTGTCATCCCGTCGACATCACCGACAGCGCCACGCTCGCGAGAATCTTCCAGCAAGAACGCCCCGAGCGCGTGGTGCACCTGGCGGCGAAGGTCGGCGTCCGCGCGGCGGGGGCCTCCGCCCGGTCCTATCTGGACGCGAACGTGACGGGCTTCCTCCACGTCCTGGAGCAGGCGAGTGCCGCGCGCGTGGAGCACCTCGTCTACGCCTCCTCCAGCTCCGTGTACGGCGCGGACACGCCGCCGCCCTTCGCGGAGAGCGCCTCCGCTGACCACCCGCTCAATGTCTACTCCGCGACCAAGCGCGCCGGAGAGCTGCTGGCCCACACGTACAGCCACCTGCACGAGTTGCCCACCAGCGGGCTGCGCTTCTTCACCGTCTACGGCCCGTGGGGTCGCCCGGACATGGCACCGCTGCGCTTCCTGCGCGCCTTGCACGCGGGGCGCACCATCGACCTCTACGGCGAGGGCCGCATGCGGCGCGACTTCACGCACGTGGACGACGTAGCGGAGGCGGTGCTGCGTGTGCTGGACCGCCCGCCCACCGCGACACCGCCGTATCGCCTGCTCAACGTGGGCCGGGGAGAGCCCGTCTCGCTGCGCGACTTCGTGGCCGTGCTGGAGCGACACGCGGGGACTCGGGCGGTGCTGCGTCCACTGCCCGCCCAACCCGGGGAAATGGACGGCACCTGGGCGGACCCCACCGCCCTGGAGCGTGAGACGGGCTTTCGTCCTCGCGTGTCAGTGGAAGAGGGGCTCGCGGGCTTGGTGAAGTGGGAGCGCGAACACCCCCAGTTCAGGACGTGAGCGGGGCCCTCGACGTGCTTCACCCGGCCGTCACCTCCACCCGGCCATGCTCCACGCGCCAGGACTCGGAGGTGCACGCGCGAGCGAACGCGGTGTCGTGAGTCACCAGCAGCAGCGCGCCGGGGTACTCGCGCAGGGCCACCTCCAGTCGTTCGATGGAGGGCAGGTCCAGATGATTGGTGGGCTCGTCGAGCACCAGCGCCCAGGCGTGCTGCCCGAGCCCCCGCGCGATGAGCAGCTTGCGCACCTCGCCCGGAGAAGGTTGCTCCGAGCCGAGCAGCCGTTCCGGGTCCACACCGAGCGCGGCCACGAGGGACAGCACGCGCCCCTTCTCCTCGGGAGGCAGTGCACGCACCTCGTCGAGCGTGGACCGAGCCTCCTCCGCGCCCACGTCCTGGGCCAGGTACAGCACGCGCTCCATGGGCACGCGGGCGTTCTCCAGCAGCGCGCGCACCAGGGTGCTCTTGCCCGCGCCGTTGGGTCCCTCGATTCGCACGCGCACCTCGCGGCCCACTGACAGCTTCACCGGGCCCAGCAGCGTCACGTCCCCGGCGCGCAGCTCCGGCAGGTCGACGGTGAACAGCCACGGATTGGGAGAGCGCACGTAGTCGACGAAGACGGAGCGGCCCACCGTCTTGTCCGCGGTGAACTCCCCCACGGCCTCGGTGGCGCGCTCCAACTCGCGGCGTTGGATGCCCACGCGGCGGCCCGCATGGTTCTCCGCCCAGCCCGCCACGACGGACGCGCCCATGGAGCGCGCGTCGTTGTCGTTCTTGTCCTTCATCCGCTTGCGCGTGCTCCGAGCCGCATCCGCGGACTGTTGCTCCCGTCGGGCCTGGTCCAGCAGCCGCGCCGCGCGTCGCTGCTCCGAGCGGGCCTGCTGATAGACGCCGACTTCCGCCTCGCGCTCGGCCTCCCAGTGCTGCTTCGCCGCGGAGTAGGCCCCGGGCCACAGCCGCACATCACCGCCATGGACGCGCAGCGTGGACGTGGTGAGTGTCTCCAGGAGAGGTCGGTCATGAGACACGACGACGCCCACGCCCTTGAAGCGCCGCAGCGCCGAGACGAGCCACGTCCGTGCCTCCGAGTCCAGGTGGTTGGTGGGCTCGTCGAGCAGCAACACGTGAGGCTCGGCGGCCAGGGCGGCGCCCACCTGCCACCGCTTGCGCTCGCCCGGTGACAACGTGGACCAGCGCTCCAACGCGGAGACGTCCAGCCCCAGCTGTCCGTGGAGCCTGCGCGCGAGCGCATCCCACGACTCGGCGAAGGTGGTGATGTCCGGCGTCAGCCCCTCCACCTCCTGCCGGCACAGCCGCAGCGTGGGTGAGGGTGGATCAAACTGGAGGTGCCCCTCGGTGGGTGTCAGCTCCCCTGAGAGCAACCGCAGCAGGGTGGACTTGCCAGCGCCGTTGGCGCCCACGAGCCCCGTCCAGCCGGACGTCAGGTGGAAGTCGACTTCAGAGAGGACGGAGACAGCGTCGGAATAGGCGAACGACACGCGATGCGCGCGAAGGGAAGACATGAGAAGCGAACTCCTGAATCCAGGACGCGAGCCAGCCCATAGGGGCGGCCCTGCGCGGTGAGGCCAAAAGACCTGGGACTCAGCGGCTCAGCTTCAAGGGTGCGTCAACCTCGCGTAGGGAGGGGGTGTCAGGCCCTCCGGTGGATGCGTGCGCCGAAATCTATGGCTTGCTCCGGGGCGGATTGCAACCCCGTCTCGCTCGCCGGCCAGCCTGGACGACGAGCAAGACGGTTTCCGGCCAGCGCGCTACTCGTCCTGCCCGGAGGGAGGACGGGGCCGCCGTGCCTGCGGAGCGTTGGCGCCCGTGAGCGTCGCCGGCTCGGCGAGCACGTTGCTCCGGGCGATGCTCTGGGCGCTCAGGGACGCCGCGGTGGGACGGGCCTGGGGAGCGGGGCGCTTGGCCTCGTCGTCCTTGGCGAAGAAGACGTCCTTGATGACGGAGATGGCGCCCAGGGTGGCGGTGGCCTCGTAGGGGATGAACATCTTGTTGTCACCCTTGCCAATCTCCTGGAGGGTCTCCATGTAGCGCAGCGCGAGCACCTCCGGGGTGGCGTGGCCGCTGTGGATGGCTTCGAACGTCAGGCGCGTGGCCTCGGCCTTGCCTTCGGCCTCCAGCATGGTGGCGCGCTTGTGGCCCTCGGCGCGGGCGACCTCCGCGTCACGCTCGCCCTCGGCCTGGAGGATGCGGGAGATCTTCTGGCCTTCGGCCTGGAGGATGGCGGCGGCCTTGTCGCCCTCGGCCTTGGTCACCTCGGCGCGGCGCTCACGCTCGGCGGTCATCTGCTTGGCCATGGCGGACTTGATGGCCTGGGGCGGCTCGATTTCGCGCAGCTCCACGCGCGTCACCTTCACGCCCCACTTCTCCGTGGCCTCGTCCAGCACCATGCGCAGCCGCGTGTTCACCGTCTCGCGGCTGGTGAGCGTCTGGTCCAGCGTCAGGCTGCCCATGACGTTGCGCAGGTTCGTCATCGTGAGCTGCTCGATCGCCAGCGCCAGGTTCTCCACCTGGTACAGCGCCTTCGCGGCGTCGACGATCTGGTAGTAGATGACCGAGCCGACCTCCATGTTGACGTTGTCGTGGGTGATGACCTGCACCGTCTCGAAGCCCATGACCTGCTCGCGCAGGTCCACCATGGTGCTGCGCATGTAGCGGTTGCCCGTGCGCATCTCGATGGGGCGGGGGCTGTCGAGGAACGGGATGAGGAGGTTGAGGCCGCTGGTGGCGACGCCGTGGAACTTGCCCAGCCGCTCCACCACCATGACCTTGGCCTGGGGAACGATGCGGACGCAGGTGTACAGCACGAAGCCCGCGAGCCCCAAGAGGGCGACGAGAATCACAAAGGTCAGTGGATCCATCAGACTTTCTCCTGTTTCTGTTCCGCCGCGGGAACGGACAACGTCGCCGAAGGGCGGCGCACCCACAGCTTGAGTCCTTCGACCTGCTCCACGGTGACGAGCTCTCCCTCGGGGATGGCGCCGGACAACGAGCGGGCCGTCCACAGCTCGCCGTTGATGCGCACCGTCCCGCCGTGCGGCGTCCCGATGGCCTCCACCACCACCGCCTCCTGCCCCACCATGGCCTCGACCCCCGTCTTCAAATGCGAAGCGTTCCGCATGAAAACATTCTTGAACAGGGTGCGCGAGGCGGCGAACAGGCCGATGGAGACGGTGGCGAAGAGCGCCACCTGGAGGAAGCCCCCCAGCCCGAGGGCCGCGGCGAGCGAGGAGACGAGCGCTCCCGCCCCGAACCAGACGAGTCCGAAACCGGACAGCTTGATTTCCAGCCCGCCGCAGATGAGGGCGGCGACGATCCAGAGCTGCCAGGCGGCGGGAGTCAGGTCCATGGAGATCTCTTTGTCAGCCGGTTCACCGTCCTGTCAAACGCGGACGGGCCCGGCCGAAAGGACCGAACGTCTACATGGGCCTCCCCGAGAGGCGGGCCGCGCCTACTTCGCGCGGAACAGCTCCCGGGTCTCGACGATGGGCTGCTGGCCGCCGATGGTCCGGGTGAAGAGCAGGCGCTGGGGGACGCCGCCGCTGTCGCAGTCCAGGGCGTCCAGGGCCAGGGTCTCCTTGAAGACCAGGGTGTGGCTGGTGGGCTTGGGTCGGGAGGTGGTCTTCTCGATGCCGCCGGTGCGGGGTTGTTCCTGGGGTCGGGTGGCGTAGGTCTTCGCCGGCCGCCGCGTCACGACGAACTCCACCTTGGCGGGCTCCCGGTCCAGGTTGAGCAGGTAGCTGCTGGTGTCCTTGTGGCTGGGGCCCACGGTGTCGGGGGTGAGGCTGTCGAACTGCACCAGCGTCTCCGCCCAGTAGGCGCCCCGCGCGTCGCGCAGGAAGCGGACGGTGAGCGTGTAGTTGTTCTTGAGCAGGGCGTCATTGGCCATGCGAGTCAATGGGTCCTTGAGCTGCTCGTCGGTGAGGGGTGTCTGCCATTCCTTGAACACACGGCCCTTGTAGGTGCCCAGATACAGTTCACGATTCACGCCGCAGGGGGCGCTCTTGCGCGAAGCGGCCTGCGTCTCGCCGCCCAGCCCGAGGAGAGGGAAGAGCAGGGCGGATGCCAGGAACAGGGTGAAGGGAAGGGCGAAGCGGATGAGGCCGTGCAAGGACATACGTCCTCCTCGTCGACAGAGCGGTCAACGACGGTACGCACCCGGACCTCCAGTGACAGGGATTCTCAGGAGTTGAGCGTTGCTGCGCGGACATGGAAGCAAGGTGCGTGGATGGCATGTCTGGGTTTGGACGAGGGGCTCGGACGGTGGGCTGTCCTGAAACGTCGGTGGTCCTTCGGGGGCGGTGCGACTTGCCTCAACCCACGGAGTCATTCGGTCGCTGAACGAAGATCCGACCTAGCGCCTGAACGCCCGCTCAGTGTCTTGATCGGGTGTGGACTACGCCGAACTCGTCTGTCGCTCCAACTTCTCGTTCCTGCGCGGCGCCTCGCATCCGGAGGAACTGGTGCTCACCGCCTCGCGGCTGGGGCTGAGCGCGCTGGCGCTGACGGACGCGGATGGGTTGTACGGGGCGGTGAAGGCCCACCTGGCCGCGAAAGAGCACGGCGTGCGGCTCATCCTCGGGGCGGAGCTGACGCTGGAGGACGGGCCTCCGGTGGTGGTGTACGCGGCGGACTCGGGGGGCTATTCGAACCTGTGCTCGCTGGTGTCGCGCAGCCGGATGACGCACCCCAAGGGAGAGGCGGGGCTGCCGTGGCGGGCGCTGGCGGAGCGCTCGGGCGGGTTGCTCGCGCTGTTGCCGGAGCCGGCGCCGGTGGAGCGGGTGGCGTCGTTGGCGGAGGCGTTCCCGGGGCGCTTCCATGTCGGGCTGTGCCGGACGTTGTCGGCGGGGGACTCGGCGCGGGAGGCGCGCGCGGAGGTGCTGGCGCGGGAGCTGGGGGTGCCGCTGGTGGTGCACAACGACGTGCATACGCACCACCGACGCCGTCAGCCGCTCCAGGACGTGCTGAGCGCGGTGCGGCACGGGACGACGGTGGACCAGGCGGGGACGCGGCTGTGGCCCAACGGGGAGCGGACGCTGAAGGGGCCCGGGGAGATGGCGCGGCTGTTCGCGGACCGGCCGGAGTCGCTGGAGCGGACCGTGGAGCTGGCGTCGCGCTGTCGGGCGTCGCTGGATGACCTGCGCTACCGCTTCCCGGAGGAGGACCTGCCCTCCGGGCGGACGGCGGACGAGCACTTGAGGGCGCTGACGTACGAGGGGCTCTGCGTGCGTTACCCGGCGGGGGTTCCGCCGGAGGTGGTGAAGCAGATAGAGCACGAGCTGCGACTCATCGCCGCGCTCGACTTCGCGGGGTACTTCCTGTCGCTGTGGGACATCGTCGGCTTCGCGCGGCGGCGGGGGATTCTGTGTCAGGGGCGAGGGAGCGCGGCGAACTCGGCGGTCTGCTACGCGTTGCAGATCACCGCCATCGACCCGGTGCGGATGGGGTTGTTGTTCGAGCGCTTCCTGAGCATGGCGCGCAAGGAGCCACCGGACATCGACGTGGACTTCGAGCACGAGCGGCGCGAGGAGGTGCTCCAGTACGTGTACGAGAAGCACGGACGCCATCGGGCGGGGATGGTGTGTGAGGTCATCTGCTATCGCGGGCGGCTGGCGCTGCGGGAGGCGGGCAAGGCGCTGGGGTTGTCGTTGGACCAGGTGGACCGGCTGTCGAAGGTCTCCGCGGCGCACGGGTTCCAGGTGACGCCGGAGGTCTTGTTGGAGGCGGGGCTGTCCGCGTTCGACCGGCGGGTGCAGCGGACGTTGTCCGTGGCGGCGGAGCTGGAGGGCGTTCCCAGACATCTGTCCATCCACGTGGGCGGGTTCGTGATGACGCGGGAGCCACTGACGGAGCTGGTGCCGGTGGAGAACGCGGCCATGCCGGGGCGGACAGTCATCCAGTGGGAGAAGGATGACATCAACTCGATTGGCCTGTTGAAGGTGGACCTGCTGGCGCTGGGGATGTTGACGGCGCTGTCGAAGTGCTTCGCGCTGATTCGGGAGCACCACGGGCGGGAGCTGTCGCTGGCGACGATTCCGGCGGAGGACCCGAAAGTCTACGACATGTTGTGCGAGGCGGACACCGTGGGGGTGTTCCAAATCGAGAGCCGGGCGCAGATGAACATGCTGCCCCGGCTGAAGCCGAGGACGTTCTACGACCTGGTGGTGGAGATTGCCCTCATCCGCCCGGGGCCGATTGTCGGGAACATGGTGCATCCCTTCCTGCGCAGGAGGAACGGCGAGGAGACGGTGGTGTACCCGAGCGAGGCGGTGCGGGAGATATTGGGCAAGACGCTGGGGGTGCCGCTCTTCCAGGAGCAGGCGATGAAGCTGGCGATGGTGGCGGCGGGCTTCTCCGCGGAGGAGGCGGATGGGCTGCGGCGGGTGCTGAGCCACAAGCGCGCGGAGTCGATGCTGTTGCAGTACCGGGGACGCTTCGTGGAGGGGTGTCTGTCGCGAGGGTATGCGCGGGCGCAGGCGGAGGAGTGGTTCGACAACTTCCGGGGCTTCGCGCACTACGGCTTCCCGGAGAGTCACTCGGCGAGCTTCGCGTTGATTGCATATGCATCGAGCTGGCTGAAGTGTCACTACCCGGCGGCCTTCACGACGGCGCTGCTGAACTCGCAGCCCATGGGCTTCTATGCGCCGCACACGCTGGTGGCGGACGTGCAGCGGCACGGCGTGGAGGTGCGGCCGGTGGACGTGAATTGCTCGCGCTGGGACTGCACGCTGGAGGACGGGGGGAAGGCGCTGCGGCTGGGGCTGTGGATGGTGAAGGGGCTGGGCGAGTCCGCGGGACGGCGGGTGGAGGCGGGGCGAGGGGAGGGCTACACGGACGTGGGGAGCCTGGCGCGGCGGGCGCGGATTCCCAGGCACGAGCTGACGCGGCTGGCGCTGGCGGGGGCGCTGGGCTCGCTCTGCGGCTCACGTCGCAAGGCGCTGTGGGACATCCAGGCGCTGGGGCCGCTGGACTCGGATGACTTGTTCTTCGGGATGTCGATGGACGGCACGGAGGTGGAGCTGCCGTCGATGGATGTGTTCGCCCGCGTCTGCGCGGACTACGACACGGTGGGGTTGTCGCTGGAGAAGCATCCGCTGGAGCTGCTGCGGCCCACGCTGAAGAAGCTGGGGGCGGTGACGGCGGAGGGGCTGAAGCAGGTGTCTTCCGGGAGGACGGTGTCGGTGGGCGGGATGATGATCTGCCGCCAGCGGCCGCCGACGGCGCGGGGGATGTGCTTCATCTCGCTGGAGGATGAGACTGGGATTGCGAACCTGGTGGTGCCTCCGGATGTGTATGAGCGGTGCCGGAAGGAGATCCACGGCGCCCTGTTCATCGTGGGGCAGGGCGTGCTGGAGCGCTCGGGGAAGGTGACGAACGTGAAGACGAAGTTCGTCCAATCCCTGTCACGGCCCTGAGAGGCATCCCAGGCGCGTGCTCCCTGGGATGCCCGGCTCATCAGGCGTGGTGCCTCAACAGCCGCAGATGCGCGTGGTCGTGGTGGTGCACGCGCCCGCCGCATCGCAACAGACCCGGGTGAGGAGCTGGAAGCGATCATTCGGGCCCAGCTCGCACCGACCGACTCGACACTGGCCATAGGTCTCCGTGCACGTCACGGCGGCCTGGGAGACCTGGCCCTCGGCGTCTTCGACGGTGTCTGCGAATTCCGCTCCACCGCAGCCCATGAGCGACAATGCCAACGCACCCACGACCCAGCTCAGGTTCTTCATGTGTAACCCCCTTGGGCCCGCATTTCCATGCGGGACATGTCAGGTTAGAGGGAACATGGAAGAGGGTGCAAGGCAGTGGCTGTCTTTCACGCCGGGTCCGTGGCGATGACAGGGGTTGGGCCGTCATCGCCAGGACCTCACGGCCTCAGCAGGGTCTGCACTCCATGATGAAGAACGGCGTGACGTCCTCGGTCTCCGAACACGATGACTCACCGCACGCGCACCGCAGTGTCAGCACGTGGTTCGTGTAGGTGTCGTCGTCGTAGTAGTGAAAGGTGCAAGCTTCGCGCTCCTGGGCTTCCGCCCGGGGCGCGTAAGTCACGTTGCCGAAGAAAAACAGCCCCGGGATTCCCAGCGACAGCGCACCGAGCAGTAACTTCTTCATGCTCCCTCCCAGCGAGTGGGCTCCGAGAACGCAGGTCGGCCGACCTCCCTCGGGCGCCAGGATCATGATCCACCGGCCGGGCCTCCCTCGACCAGCCCTTGGCTGCTCTCACACTCTCACTGGAAGTATGAGACATCGTGGTATTTCTGCTTCACATCCGCGGAGATCTCTGCGATGGGTCGGGTCTATTCCGCCCGGGGCGGCTTGAACCCAGATCCCTCGAAATTCGCGAATATTTCAGCTGGGTTGCGATATTTTTGAGGTGCTGGATATAGTTGCCGGGGATTTGGATATGAAAATCAGCACACTTGGTGCGTCGGCGACCCACTCCATGGAACGAGCATCCCGAACGGTGACCCAGGTTGCGCGGCCGGTCCTTCGCTCCGTGCTTCACGAGGCGCTGGAGAGTGAGACCGGGGGTGAGGTGGTGGTGAAGTCGACCACCGTCTCTGGCCGCATCTTCGTCGTGGAGCGGAAGGTGGCCTGGGCGGTCCTGAATGGCCCCGGGGTCCAGAACTTCTCGTCGGTGCTGATCCAGCAGCAGCTGGTCAGCCGGGACGACGTCGAGCAGGTCATGACGGAGTGCCGCAAGAACGGAGGCAACTTCTGCGAAGTGCTGGTGGCGTGGGGCCTGGTTCCGCGCGACACGCTCCGAGACCTGCTCCGTGGCCACATGGCGAGCCACCTGGAAGTCCTGCTGGCGCTCCCGGATGCCCAGGCCCTCTTCGTTCCCCAGCCGCGCACCTACTCCAGCCAGCTGACGTTCAGCCTGGAAGAGCTGCTCGCACCCGCCCAGCAACACTCCACCCACCCCCCAGCCGAAAGAGAAGTCATGCCGAACGTGAAGCAATCCCTGGATGAGACACTGAAGATTGAAGGTGCCTTCGCGGCCTGTCTGGTGGATGCGAAGAGCGGAATGTGTCTGGGCAGCCAGGGAGGCACCGCGACCTTCAACATCGAGACGGCCGCCGCGGCCAACACCGAGGTCGTCCGGGCCAAGCTCAAGGCGATGACCGTGCTGGGCATCAAGGACCGCATCGAGGACATCCTCATCACCCTGGGCGAGCAGTACCACATCATCCGCCCGCTGGCGTCGCGTGAGGGTCTGTTCTTCTACGTGGCCTTGAGCCGCGCCAACTCGAATCTGGCCATGGCGCGCTTCCGCCTGGCGGAGATCGACAAGGGTCTGCAGCTGACCTGAGTCGTGCCCTTCGGCGCCCGCCGTGTCAGGCGGGTGCCGGCCTTCTCACAGCGCGAGTGCCCAATCGCGATGGAGCAATTCAAGACATGCTCGAGCCCCGCCAGATCCGAGCGTGCCAGTGATTGTCATTCGCGTGGCGAGCCATTCGCTCCCTGATTACGGCGACACGGTGAAGCGGAAGTTCGTTCGTAGTTGGAGTCGTACTGCTCGCAGCCCACGCTGGAGATTCGGAACCACGGCTCCAGCGTGCCCTCGGCGGGGAGCGCGAGCACCGGCGCGGCGCCCATGGTGGGCTGCCCCGCGACGTCGAAGCTGCCCTCCGCCCCTCCGTTGAGGCGGTAGTGGCCGGTGAGACTCCAACCCGGGCCGCCATCGGGCAGGGTGACGCGGCACTGCGGCAGCCGGCTGGCGTCATAGGCCACCTGGACCTGTCCGCCCGCGAGCAGCGTCTGCGACTGGGCCAGCGATCCGTTGGCGCCGAAGGTGATGACGGGCGGAGTCTGCGCCCCCGCGCTGCCACCGAACAGCAACAGGGAGAGCGCGAGGAGGGACTTGAGTCGGTTCAAGGGGTGGCTCCCGGGTGAGAGAGTCAGGCCCATGGGCCGGCGGCGCGGCGCTCGGGCCACCTCGGGGAAGGAGGCGGGCGCATCAAGGCGTGGACCTCCGACGCCCGGCCGCCTCGTTGATACCGGGCATTTCGAGTAGGCTCTGCCGCGAACACCTTGGAGCGAGCACCGAATGACCCTGTTCAGGAGGCCGTCCCCGGCCGGCGAGCCGAGTGACGATTCGAGCCGCAACGCCACTCCCACCGAGACGCCTTCCGTCTCCGACAGCCCCAACCCCGTTCTCAGCACCCCCCCTCGGCCCCGCACCGGCATGACGGGCTCCGCTCCCTCGCTCCCCCCCGAGCGCCGGCCCGGCGCCCTCCAGCGCCCCGCGCCTCCGTCGGACGAGCCGGAATTTCCCACTGAACGCCGCCCCGTCCCCCCCGCTGGGATGCGCTCGCCCCAGCAGTCCGGCCCACTGCCTTCCGTCATCGTCTCCAACCAGGAGCGCCGTCCGCCGTCCGCGGGCGCCCCCGGTGCCGAACGTCGACCCCAGGCCGCCGCCCCCGCCGCGCCCCCCAGTGGACAGGAGCGGCGGACCATTCCACCCCCGGCGTCCTATTCGGGCCCCGAGCGGCGCACCCCTGGCACCAGCTCCCGGCGCGCGTTGGAACCCAACGCGGGCTCCCAGGAGCGCTTCTGGCCCACCCAGCCTCGCACCCTGGAGGAGACCGGCCTCACGGCGACCTTCGTGGAGGAGCTCATCCTCAAGGCGCTCTTCTTCGCCGGTGAGATGCGCGGCATGGACCTGGCCAGCCGCATCCAGCTCCCCTCGGCCGTCATCGACGACATCATCGAGGGCCTGCGCCGCCAGAAGTACGTGGACATCCGAGGCGGCGGCGCGTCCGGCGTCGGCAAGTCCACGATGATCTACCAGCTCACGACCTTCGTGACGGACATGCTGCGGCAGATCACCGACCGCAATCGCTACAACGGCCCCGCGCCCGTCTCCTTCCAGGAGTATATCGCGGCGGTGAAGAAGCAGACGGTGCGCGGCAATCGCATCACCCGCGCGCGGATGCAGGACAAGTTCGGCGATCTGGTCATCCGCGACTACATCTACGACGGCATCGGTCCGGCGATGAACTCCGGTCGCGCCATCTTCTTCTACGGCCCGCCCGGCAATGGCAAGACAGCCATCTGCCAGGGAATGGTGAACTGCTTCGAAGGGGACATCTTCATCCCCCACGCCATCCTCATCGACGACTTCGTCGTGAAGGTCTTCGACGCCAACATCCACAAGCCCGTGGAGGACGAAGCGGGCGCCTCGTATGACAGGCGCTGGGTGCGCTGCCGCCGGCCGCTCGTCGTCGTGGGCGGTGAGCTGACGCTGGACATGCTCGACCTCGTCTACTCGCCAGAAGTGAAGTACTACGAGGCCCCGTTCCAGATGAAGGCCAGCAACGGGATGCTCCTCATCGATGACTTCGGCCGGCAGAAGGTGTCGCCGAAGGACCTGCTCAACCGGTGGATTGTCCCGCTGGAGAGCGACATCGACATGCTCACCCTGCACACCGGCAAGAAGCTGCAGGTGCCCTTCGACGTCTTCGCCGCCTTCTCCACCAACCTGGACCCCAGCGCCCTCGTGGACGACGCCTTCCTGCGCCGCGTCCGCTACAAGCTGGAGGTGCAGCGGCCGGACGAGGAGCAGTTCCACCAGATCTTCGAAATCATGTGCCGCAAGCGGGGCGTGGCCTACAACGCCAACGCCATCGACTACCTCATCGACTCGCACTACCGGCCGACGGACCGCCCCTTCGCGGCCTGCCAGCCCCGAGACCTCCTGGACCAGGTCATCGACATGTCCCACTACCTGGGACAGGAGCCGAAGCTGGACCCCGCCTTGCTGGACGCCGCCGTGCGCAGCTACTTCGTGCGCTTCGACAAGACCTCGGAGACCACCGCGGCCTCCGCGTCCTAGCCGTCAGCTTCCGGCCTGTGCCGGTGCGAAGGGGCCCCACGGCGAGGGCTCCAACCACCGGCGCACCTCCTCCACCGGCACGTTGGACAACACGTCCACAATCGACAGGCCCTGCACGAATCTCCCCTCGCGACCCTGAGGGTAGGTCGGGTGCCGGAAGCGCTGCCACAACACGCGCACGTCCGCGTCCCGGAACAGGCTCACCTGGAGGTACAGCGAGGAGCCCAGCCCGGAGTAGTACGTGTGGCCCTGGAGCTGACGGCAGTACTCCACCAGGCGCGC
Source organism: Myxococcus eversor (assembly GCF_010894455.1). Lineage (GTDB taxonomy): Bacteria > Myxococcota > Myxococcia > Myxococcales > Myxococcaceae > Myxococcus > Myxococcus eversor. Next base: position 30,163 of record NZ_JAAIXY010000012.1, read on the forward strand.
GGATTTCTCGTCGCCCTGGCGCTGAAGCGTGGACGCCAGGAGGATGTCTGGCTTCAGCCCCAGCGGCGCGTGGAACAACGCGGTGCTCCCCAACAGCACACGCAAGAGCGAGCCCGGCCCGGCCTCGCGTGCCACGCTGTCGTAGAAGGGCTCCAGCAACGGCAGCACCTGGGTGGCGAAGTGGGGCCGCCGCCCATACAGCGTCACCAGCCTGCTCAGGTGCTTGCGTGCCCACGGCTGCCGGGTGTCCACCGCCAGCTCGCTGATGAGCGCGTCGCGGTGTGGGTCCTCCAGCGGAATGGACAGCCATTGGAAGCCCGGCTCGGTGGGCGGAGGTGTGGGCACATTCTCCGGCAATGCCACACGCGTCCTGCGTTGCCAGCCCCGCCGCAGCCACTGCACGTTGTCCAGCACCAGCAGCGTGCCCGCACGCGCCACCTGCTCGTAGAAGTCCACCCAGGGCAGGTAGTGGGGCTGCTCGGCGACGATGACTCCTGGACTGCCCGGCACTCACGGCCTCTCTTCTCTTGAGATGTCCTGGGTTGGCTCGGCCCCTCACTCGGGACCGGCGCAAAGGATTCAGGCTGCTGCTAGACTGTAACATTCCAAAGACGGCCAGGGACCTTCGCCGCGGCGGGAAGGAACGGATGAAGTACCTGTGCATCAGCGCTGACCTTCAACACCCCGTGGCGGAGGAGCTTCGGCGCCAGGGTCAGGAGGTGCTCGTCCGGGCCGAGGCCTCCGAGGCCGGCGCGGAGCTGGTGCATGGCCGGGTGGACGTGCTCATCGTCGAGGCGGAGGGGCTCGCGGAGGATGCGCGCTGGCTGGATGCGTTGCGAGCACGCGCGAGGCCCGAGGAGCCGCTGGTGCTGGGGCTGACCCGCTCCGCGACGGACGAGGGCCTGGCGCCCCTGCTGGCGGCGGGCGTGGACGAGTTCCTCGTCGCGCCCTTCTCCCCGGTGGAGCTCCGCGCGCGCAGGCACCTGTTGGAGCGGCGCTCGGCGAAGCGAAGGCAGCATCAGACCTCCGAGGCCTCCGCGCGCGGGGAGATGGAGCGGCTGTCCTCCATCATCCAGACGCAGGGGGACGTCACGCTGGCGGGGTTGGACCTGGCCGGGGTGATGAGCCTGCTGTGCGAGCGCGCACGCGTCCTCTGTGGCGCGGACGGCGCGGCGGTGGCGCTGCTGGAGGACGGGTCCGCGCAGTACACCGTGGCCACCGGGTGTCTGTTGCCACACATGGGCTTCCGTCTCCCGGTGGAGGGGAGCCTCACCGGCGCCAGCCTGCTGCGCGGCGAGGTGATGCGCACCGACGACACCGAGGACGACGTGCGCGTCAACGTGCGCGCCACGCGGCAGGTGGGGGCACGCTCCATGGTGTGCGTACCGCTGTGGCGCGAGGCCCAGCCGGTGGGCGCGCTCAACCTGGTCTCCCGTCGCCCGAATGCCTTCGATGACCGGGACGTGCGCACGCTGGAGCTGATGGCGGGCCTGTTGGGCGCGGCCATGGGCAACGCGGCCGAGGCCGAGGCTCGGCATGCCTTGATGGAGGAGCGCGCCGCGGCGCTCGCCGCGCTCCAGGAGTCGCAGGCGCTGTTCGCCGCCTTCATGAACCACAGCCCCGTGGTGGCGTACATGAAGGACGAGCAGGGCCGCCGCATCTGGGTGAACGAGCCATACCGCCGCTTCTTCGGCCTGTCCGAGAGCGCGAGCCTGGACCGGCTGGACGACATGAACCTGATGCCTCCGGAGTCGGCGGACCACGTGCGGCGGGAGGACCGGGCGGTGCTCGAGTCGGGGCTGGCTCGCGCGTCGGAGGGCATGATTCCCGCGCCGGACGGAGCCGAGCGGCACTGGCTCACGTATCGCTTCATCGTGAAGGAGCACTCGGGGCGAAGGCTGTTGGGCGGGGTGTCGCTGGACGTGACGGACCGCAAGGCGATGCAGGCGCAGCTGGTGGTGTCGGACCGGCTGGCGGCGGTGGGCACGCTGGCGGCGGGCGTGGCGCATGAAATCAACAACCCGCTCGCCTTCGTGCTCTCCAACCTGTCCTTCCTGTCCGTGGAGCTGCAGTCCGTGGCGCGCGAGCTGCCGCCGGGGCGCACGTCGGAGATGGAGGAGGTGCTGCGAGAGGCGATGGATGGCGCGCACCGGGTGCGGCAGATCGTCAGGGACTTGCGGACCTTCTCTCGCGGGGACGACGAGATCGCCACCGCCGTCAACATCCAGGCGGTGCTGGAGTCCGCCATCACCATGGCGCGCGGCGAGCTGAAGATGCGCGCGCAGATCATCCGCGACTACCGCGACGTGCCTCCGGTGGAGGGCAACGAAGGCCGCTTCGGACAGGTGTTCCTCAACCTGCTCATCAACGCCGCGCACGCCATTCCCGAGGGGAAGCCGGAGCACAACGAGGTGCGCGTCACCCTGCGTCCGCAGGGAGAGCGGGTCATCATCGAGGTGCAGGACACCGGCGTGGGCATGGCGCCGGACGTGCGCGCGCGCATCTTCGACCCGTTCTTCACCACCAAACCCGTGGGGGTGGGCACGGGCCTGGGGCTGTCCATCTGCCACGGCATCGTCACCGGCTTCGGCGGAGACATCTCCGTGGAGAGCGAGCCAGGCCGGGGCAGCACCTTCCGCGTGTCCCTGCCCGTGAGTCAGCGCGCGCGGGAGCTGGTGCCGCCAATGACTCGCTTGCACCTGGTGGGCTGAGAGCGAAGCAGCGACTTCGCAACCTCGGGTGGTGTGGTTCGGGCGCGTCAAGGTGCCCGGGTTCTGGGTTCCGCTGCGCGGCGATGCGGAAGCTCATGCGCCATGAAAGGCGTTGTAACGGCCGGGGGCATTTGTCAGCGCATCGCGGCTGCTCGCGGAGCGGCCCTGTGCGTTCAGGGCTGGCGGCTCGGTGGCCGCCCTGGCCCCTGGCTCGGTGTGCCTTCGCGAATTCGCTGGGGCGCTCGTGTGTCGGAATCGGACGTGACGACGCACCGGGCCCGAGTCGCCCAGGAAGAACGCATGAAGAGGCTGTGGAGTGGAGCGGCGCTTGCCGCCTGGGCGCTGGGGCTCGCCGCGGGGACCTCCCAGGCGGCGGAGGGTTGGAGCACGGTGGCGGAGACGCCGTACGTGGTGAAGGTCCGGCCTCGGCCGGGGACGCAGGCCAAGGACGTCTGGGCGGAGGGCGAACTGGCCGCGAGCGCCGCGGACGTGCAGGCCGTGCTGCGAGATGTGGACGCCTATCGGCACTGGATGCCGTACGTGAAGGAGTCCCGCCTGTTGAAGGAGTTGCCAGACGAGGGGCAGCTCACCTACACGAGACTGGACCTGCCGGTGGTGTCCGCGCGGGACTACATCAGCAACGTGGTGCTGGAATCCAAGGTGGCCGAGGATGGCTCGGGCGTGTTCGCTCAGAGGTGGCAGGCGGAACCGGACGCCCTTCCCCAGCGGCGCGGCACGGTGCGCCTCCGGCTCAATGAAGGAAGCTGGCACGTGGAGCCTCGGGGGGAGGAGAAGTCCCATGCCGTGTATCGCTTCACCGTGGATCCGGCTGGCTCCATCCCTGGCTTCCTGGCGCGCATGGGCCAGAAGGACGCGGTGGAGGACACGTTCCGTGCGGTGGAGAAGCGGGCGCGACAGCAGGCCGAGTCGCGGCGGCGGGAGGCTTATTGACGGCCATGGCCCGCATTGCATCCGTGAGCTGTGCCGTCACGGCGACGGAGCGCGGAACAGGGGCGGGAAGACGCGCGGCGCCTTCTTCTTGCGGACACAGCGGGTGTCCGCGCTCATGTAACAGGCGGAGAAGGCGCGGCGGCGCAGGCCGGGTCGGCCGCGTCCGGAGCGGTGCCACAGGTGGTTGTGGATGAGGATGACCTCTCCGGCGAGCGCGGGGAGGGGCAGGGCGCGGCGCTCCGCGTCCTGGGCCGCCACCGCGTCCGGAGGAATGACGCCACCCAGCTCCGTCACCAGTCCGGCCTTGTGGGTGCCGGGCACCACCTCCAGGCAGCCGCCGCCCTCGGGGGCATCGTCCAGGGCCGTCCACAGCTGGAGCTCCGGCTCTCGGGTGAGGCCCCACAGCCGGCCTCCATCCTGGTGCCAGGGCAGGTTGCTGCCGCCGGCCTGGCCCTTGTGGAAGAGGATGGCGCGGTAGAGGACGATGTCGCCGGGGATGCGCGCGCGGACGAGCCGCTCGAACAGGGGATTCTCCATCCACGCGAGGAAGCGCGGGTCCTTCTCCAGCTTCTCCAGCTTGCGGTAGTCCAGCGACGGGCCCTGCCACCCCAGGCCCAGCGGGGCGTCCTCGTAGCGTCCGGTGGTCGCATCTGGCTGGAAGAACATGCCGGGGTACACCACCCGACCGAGCATGAGGTCGTCCGCCCGCTCGCGCAGGGCCTCCAGTCCGGAATCATCCAGGACCTGGCCCAGCCGGGCATAGCCGTGCTCGGCGTAGTGCGCGAGCGCCCTGGCGATGTCGACGTCCCTCGCATCCTCACGAAGCATGGCGTCCTCATACCCTGGACGGGCATGTCACGGGACGGTGTTCCGCACCGCGGACGCGGGGAAGGACCGCTTGCGCGCCCGCCTTCCCCGCATCATGGTGAAGGGGCATGCCCTATCGTCGCGCCACGCGCTATGTCGTCGCACCGGATGGGACCCGGGTGGCCTGGCACACCCACGTCGGTGACCTGCTCGAGCAGGCCGCGGACGACGCGCTGAAGACTCGCGCCACGGTGTTGCTGAGCAATGGCATTGGCACCTCGGAGAACTTCTGGCGCCACATCGTCGCCAGCCTGGAGCAGGACCACCGGGTGGTGCACTGGAACTACCGGGGGCACGGCGGCAGCGAGGAGTCACGTAGCGGCGACTACGACGTCTCCGTGCACGTGGGCGACCTGGAACGCGTCACCGAAGAGGTGATGGCGCGCGGCGATGGGCGGCCCCCACACCAGGTGGCCTTCTCCATGGGTGTGCGCGTCCTGCTGGAGCTGTACCGGCGACGGCCGGACCTGGTGCCCGCGATGACGCTCATCGCCGGCACGCCGGGGGCTCCGGGCTCCGGTGACCCGGGACTGGCCGCGCGCGCCGTGCTCTCCACCGTGCGCGGGGCCTTCCGGATGGCGACCCCCACGGTGCCGCTGGTCGCCCCGGTGGTGCGCGCGGTGCTGGGCAGCCGCATCGCCTATCCCATGGCCCGCGCGGCGGGAGCGCTGCGGGCGCGCGCGCCTCGGGACGACATCGACGAGTTCCTGCTCGCGCTGCGGACCATGAGCCCCAAGGCCTACTGGTACACGCTGCGTGGCCTGGCGAAGGGACATGCGTGGGACGTGCTGCCTTCCGTGACGGTGCCCACGCTCATCATCGCCGCGCGCGACGATACCCTGGTGCCCCTGCGGGAGATGATCCGCATGCGCGACCGCCTGCCGCATGCCCACTGGATGCAGGTGGATGACGCGGGCCACGCCGGCCTGCTGGAGGCGGGGACGGAGATCTCCGACGCCGTGAGAGCCTTTCTCCTCAACCACGGGATGCGGTCTGAATCATCGCCAATGTCTCACGAGGCGGGGCCCTCCGCTCCGACCTGAGCCGTTTGTCTCGGGAATGTCGCTGGAAACGCCCCCGCGGAGCGTGGAAAGCTGCGCGCAGGGGGCTTCACATGCGGTTATTGCTCGTCGAAGACGAAGTGAAGATGGTGGCCCTGCTCCGACAGGGATTGACGGAGGAGGGCCACTCCGTCGAGGTCTGCACCCGGGGCGGTGAGGCGTTGGAAATGGGAGCCCAGGAGGGCTTCGACGTCATCATCCTGGACTGGGCGCTGCCGGAAGTGGACGGCGTCACGCTGCTCAAGCACTGGCGGAGCGTGGGGGTGCGCACGCCGGTGTTGATGCTCACCGCGCGGGGCACCACGCCGGAGAAGGTGACGGGGCTGCGCTCGGGCGCGGACGACTACCTGGTGAAGCCCTTCGACTTCGAGGAGCTGCTGGCTCGACTGGAGGCGCTGGCGCGGCGGGGCGAGTCGGAGGATGGCGCCGTGCGACTGGGCTGCGTGGTGATGGACCCGCGCCGACGGGTGCTCTGCAAGGGAGGCCGCGAGGAGCCGCTGACGCCGCGCGAGTTCGCGCTCTTCTCCGCGCTGGCGAAGCATCCGGGCGAGGCGCAGGTGAGGGCCCGGTTGATGGCCCAGGCCTGGGGCCCGGACTTCGAGGGCCACGGCAACGTGCTGGATGTGTACGTGGGCTACCTGCGCGCGAAGCTGGAGCGCCTTCAGGTTTCCGACGTCTCCATCCGCTCCGTGCGCGGCGTGGGCTACAAGCTGACGGTGGTCCCGGATGAACCGTCGTGATGCTCGCGCGGCGCCTCTGGGTCCTGGGCGCGCTCCTCCCCGTGCTGGCGATGCTCACCGCGCTGGGACTGGCGGGGCAGCTCTTCCGCTATGACCTGGAGCGCTCGTTGGACCGCGCGTTGTTGGCCCAGGCGGCCATCGAGAGCGTGAGCCTGTTCGACGGGCCCGGGCAGAAGGTCCACCTGCACATGGCGGTGTCGCCGCTCCTGGAGCAGGTGCGGCCCTTCGCGCCCCATGGCTACCTGTATGGACCGGATGGCGCGCTGGTGGTGCGTTATCCGCAGGGGCCCGCGGGGGTGGATGCGGGGAAGGAGCGCCTCGTGCCGGGAGAGCCCGGAGGCGAGCCTCGGCTCCTGACGCAGGTGGACCTGAATGGCGAGCGGTGGCGCGAGGTGCGGGTGAATGTCCGCTCTCCCCACGGGGAGCGCTATGCGTTGCGCCTGTCCGCGTCGCTGGGGCAGGTGGATGGCTCCGTGGGGACGTACTACCGGATGGCGCTCTCGCTGGCCGCGGTGCTGGGGCTGGCCTTGCTGGCGGTGCAGACCGCGCTGGCGCGAAAGCTGGCGCGAAGGCTGGCGGATATCACCCGCCACCTGGGCCAGTTGCGGGAGGGAGATTTCTCCCGCGCGCCCGTGGAGGACCGGGAGCGCGATGAGATTGGCCAGCTTCGAGCGGTGCTGGCGGAGGCGACGGAGCGGCTGCGGGGCGCGCGTGAGACGCAGGAGCGGCTCATCGCTGGCGCGGCGCACGAGCTGCGCACTCCGCTGACCCTGATGCGCACCAGCATGGACCTGGCGCTGCGCCGGGAGCGGACGCCGGAGGAGCTGCGCGCCAGCATGCTCGACTCGCGGCGGGAGGTGGACCGGCTGGCGGTGCTCGCGGGCAACCTCCTGGACCTCGCGGTGGCGGGACGAGGAGGGTGGGACCGCAAGCGCGGAGACCTGTCCCAGCTCCTCTCGCAGGCGGTGGAGGGGGCGCGCGCGGAGGCGGAGCGCAGGGGCCAGATGATTCGGGTGGATGCGCCCGGCCTGGCTGAAGCGAGCTTCGACGCCGGTGGATTGCGACAGGCCGTGGACAACCTGCTGTCCAACGCCCTGAAGTTCTCTCCGGAGGGGGGCGAGATTCACGTGCGGCTGGTGCGGGAGGGAGGGCGCTACCAGGTGCGCGTGGCGGACCTGGGGCCGGGCATTCCCCCGGCCGAGCGCGAAGTCGTGTTCGAGCCCTTCCACCGCGTGCTCGGTGACGTGCACACGTCAGGCACGGGCCTGGGGCTGGCCATCGTGCGGGAGGTGGCGGAGCAACACGGTGGCCGTGCCTATGTCGCGTCGGAGCCGAGGGCCGCGGGCGCGGAGGTGGTCATCGAGATTCCGGTGGCGATGCGAGCCGTGTCGTGAGTCGTCAGGCGGGCAGTTGGCGTTCGCGAAGCGCGGCGAGGAGCCTGGGCTTGCCCTCGTTCAGCACCGCGTCTCCGTGCGAGGGAATCACGTGCTGGAAGTCGAGCGCGGTGAGCTTCGCGATGGAGTCCTCGAACGCGGGCCAGTCCTTGACGTAGCGGAGGAACAGTTTGCTCACTGCGAAGCGGCGGTAGGTGCCGAACGTCCTGAAGAACAGCCACGCGGCGAGGCCCTTGGGCTCCGGGATGTTGAAGACCATGTCAGTCAGGTAGAGCGCTTTCGAGGCGGTGTGCAGGAACGCGCTCTCACGCATCTTCGGCAGTCCCTGGAGGGGATGCAGTGAGAGCTCACGCTCGAAGGGCCAGGGTTCTACATCGAGCTGGCCGTGCCACGTCAGCTCGGGAATCTTCTTCCGCACACCGATGGGACCCCACAGTCGCGCCGTCGGATGGGCCTTCGCGGCGGCCTTCATTCCCGCGGTGTGCATCAGGCTCGGGGCGACGATGTCGGTGACGGGGCCGGCTTCCTGGAGTTGCTCGGCGGTGAGCACCGAGGCGGGTGATAGCAGCACGCGCCCCTTCTCCAGTTCGAAGACCACGGTCCGAACGGGCAACTGCATCAGCGGCGAGCGCAGGGTGGTCTCGATGAAGCGGGTCTGGGGCAGGGCCATGCACCCGACGCTCGCATACAACCGCTAGGGTGTCAGGGGTATCCAGTCCGACACCGGGACGAGTTGATTCGTCGCGGGGTCCAACGCCGCGAGCTGTCCCCCTTGCACGCCCACGCGGCGATTGACGCCGAAGGTGACGGGAGGCGAGACGCCCGTGTCGAAGTCGCGCAGGGTCTCCAGTTGCTGCGTCAGGCTGGCGCGGGTGACTTCCGCGCCCGCGCGGGTGAGGGCCTCCACGAGGACTCGCGCGGCGGCGTAGGCGCCGAACTGAAACGAGGTGTGTCCCGGAGCCAGGCCATGGCGCTTCATGAACGCGGCGAAGTCCTTGAGCTCGGGGGCTCGCTCTCCGAGTCCGGCGGGGTAGAGGAAGTGGATGCGCCCCGTGGATGCGCCCACCACTTCGGGGATGGCGAGGCTTGCTGGCGCGAGGACTCTCACCGTGGGGGCATGGGCCTCCAGGGCACGCAGCAAGGTGTCGAGACCCTCGGGTGTTCCCGCGTAGAGCACGGCGGGTGGTGGCGCGGAGGCCCAGTGCTCCACTGGGAGCGGCCCGTCTGAAAGGGGCAGCTCCACGGGGGCGCGAAGCTCCCGGCGCGTCGTCTCCGCGCGCACGGCTTGCGCCCAGGCCTGACCCTCATCGCCGCCCGTGTGGACGACGACCAGCGGCTTTCGTCGCAGCTCGGACTCGCGCGTGGTGGCGAGGGACTGCACCGCGAGCCGCGCGAGCGCGGGCTCATCCGGATAGAGGAAGAACACGGGGCTGTCCTCGTCGGAGGTGCCACCGTTCAAGGCGAGGGGGAGAACGAGGGGCGCACCTTCCTCGGTGAGTCTCGCGTCGGAGGGCAGCGGACCCCGTCGCATGCTGGCCACCAGCGCGAGCACGCCTCGGTCCAGCAGTCGCGTGGTGGCATCCGGGACGAGATGCGGCGGGCCTCGGGCGGTATCCAGCGCCGACTCATGCTGCTTCCCCGTGGTGGCGTCCGCAGCCGGAGAAGTCGTACTCCGGGATTCGTGGAGCGCGGCATCGTCTTCGACGAGCAGCTCCAGCTTCCTGCGGAAGATGCCGCCACCGGCATTCACATCCGCGAACACCGCGCGCACCACGGCCGCGGCTTCCTGTCCCAGCGGGCCCCGTCTTCCCGTGACGGGCAACGCCGCGCCCACCGTGAGCGAAGCAGGGGAGACGCCCGGGTCCGGGTGTTCGCCAAGCTGCCCCAGGAATGCGAGCAGCTCCTCCCGCTCCACCTCGTCCAGCGCATACCGGGGCATCGCCACGCCCAGCTCACGACCGCTGGCGGAGATGCCCTCGGTGATGGCTCGCAACAACATGGCCCGCGTGTACGCCGGACGCGCGCGGTCCTCCAGCGCCCCCACCGCCCGAGCGCGCGAGTGTCCAAGCGCCCCGGGCGTGATGTCGGGCACGTCCACGCCGCCCTCGCGACTCCCACGACCCGAAGGACCGTGACAGCGCGCACACGCGGACACCTCGCCGCTCAGCTCCACCCGCTCGGGCGCGAGGAATCCCATGAGGGGCCTGCCCCGAACACTCTGGCCGCGTTGGAAGAGGCTCCGCCCCCGCTTCGCCGTCAGCGGGTCCACCGGAGCAGGCGTCGACTCCGCCTGCTTGCAGCCGAGCCACAGCGACGCCAGGACCATCAGGACCCACGGAGCGCCACGCGACACGACGCTCGCTCCTCGCGAGCCGCCGACAGCGCGGGCTCCGTCGTGCTTCTTCGGCATGCCGCTACCTCGGGTCGTTCAGGTGCTCGACGGCGTAGACGATGTTGTCCACCTGGGCCATCGCCGGGGACTTCACCCACATCCCCGAGGCCGAATCGCCGATGAGCAGCGTGGTGTTGTGCGCATCCGGGTCATCGACGTAGCCCCCCAGCTTCTTGAGCACGAGGGTGATGTTCTCACGCGCGCCCGTGAGGAAGTACCAGCCGGGCCGCACACCCATCTTCTTCGTGAAGGTGCCCAGGCTCTTGGGCGTGTCGTTGGCCGGGTCCACCGAGAGGGTGATCATCGTGATGTCCTTGCCCACGCGACCGCCGAGCTTCTCCTGCACCCGCGCCAGGTGCTTCGTAATCGGCGAGCACGCGCCCTTGCACGCGGTGAACGCGAAGTTGATGAGCACCTTCCGCCCACGCACCAGGTCCTCGTAGAACCGGTGCGTCTTGCCGTGCTGGTCCACCAGCTCCGTGTTGGTGAAGTACTTCTCGGCCGAGGCGTCCTGGGCATGGGCATCCGCCTGCGCCGTCGCCCCCAGCGCCGAGGGCCCCGCGGAAGCCGCCTGGGCCTCGCGAATCGCGGCGAGCAGGGCGCTGGGACTGCCCAGCCCGTCCACGCGCGTCCACGTGCCCGCCACCGCGTTGCCCACGAGCACGGTGGGGCGGTGCGCCTCCTTGTCCGGCACGTACCCTCCGAGCGCCACCAGGGCCTGCTTCACCTTCGCCGGCTCCCCCGTGAGGAAGGACCAGCCCGGGCCGGGCTTGAAGGGCTCGGCGAACTTCGCCATGCGCTCGGGCGTGTCGTTGGCCACGTCCAATGTAATCGAGATGAAGCGCACGTTGCTCTGGGGCCCCAGCTCCTTCTGCACGCGCGCCACGGTCGCCGTCATCGGCGAGCAGATGGTCTTGCAGCGCGTGAAGATGAAGTTGATGGCCACCGTCCGACCCTGGACCAGGTCCGTCCACAGCTTCACCGCGCGGCCCGTCTGGTCCACCAGCTCCACGTCGGGGACCTCCACGTCCAACGACGTCGCGGCCCTGGGCTTGGGCGTGGGCACGGCGACCTCCTGCGCCGACACCGGCAGCCCTCCCATGAGCCCCAGCGCGAGGACGACGAGCATCGAGAGCGACGACAGTCGGGGCTTCATCGGTGGACCTCGGAGGCGGAAGCGGTCGCCGGGGCCGGAGCCGCATCGACGCCGAAGGTGAAGTGCGGCAGGCGGCCCAGGTCGATGCCACGGCTCTCGACGCCCACCACGAACTTGTACTGGCCCGGCGACGGCGGGGTGAAGTCCACCTCGAACTCGCCCTCGGCGATGCGACGGGGCTCGGTGCGCACCTGCCAGGTGCCCGGCGTCTTGAACAAGAGGACGCGAATCTCCTCGGCGCTCACGGGAGGACTCCCGGGGCCCTGCGTGGACTCCAGCTTGAAACGCAGGGGCGTCGTGGTGCCGGCGGTGAGGATGCGCGTGGCGTCGAACCCGGCCGTCAGCTTCAACGGGAGCTTCTTCGCGAACCCCGCGTCCTCCGGAACCCCGCCCACCTTCCACTCCATGCAGACGATGGCGCGCGGGTTGTCGAGCAGGAACGCCACGTCATACGTGCCGTTCTCCCGAACCGTGGTGGTGGCGGAGTAGGTGCCCGCCTCCACTTCGCGCAGCGAGCGGTCCAGCACCAGCACGGCCCGAGGCTCGCGGCCGTAGTTCAAGTGCGTCCCGCGCGGAGCCATCATTCCCTCCTGGTAGAGGAACAAAGCGCGGTCCGCGGTTCCGGCGACGATGACGCCGTTGCCCTCGGGCAGCGCGGCGATGGGGTCCGAGCGGCCCAGCCCTCGCGACTCCTCCGGCGCGCGCTGGCCCATGGTGACGTTCACCACCGACGGCGTGCCGGCGCCCTCCAGCGTGCGCAGCTCCACCAGCGACACGCGCCCGCTGGAGGTGTTGCGCACGTAGGCGAACGCGTCGGTGAAGACGACCGAGTCCGGCGCCGAGAACCCCGTCAGCGAGTGGGCCACCTGGCTCCGGGCCACGTCGATGATGTCCACCGCGCCCGCTTCGGGATGCAGCAGGAAGGCCCAGCGCCCGGTCCGGTCGAACCGCAGCGCGCCCAGTCCCGGCTTGACGGCAATGCGCCGCGACACCTCGCGGCTCGCCGGGTCCACCACCAGCACTTCGTTCGAGCGGGGCTGGGCCACGAAGACGGCGCGAGCCACCGGACTCCAGGCGACATCGCCCGCGCCCACGCCCACCTTCACGGTGCCCAGCACCTCGCGCGAGGCCACGTCCACGGCGGTGAGCACGTCGGCCTCCGTGCTGGTGATCCAGACGGTGCGGCCCTCGTCGGAGAAGGTCACCTCGTGGCGACCCGCGCCCACCTCGAGCGTCCCCTCTTCGGCATGCGCGGCGGTGTCGATGACGCTCACCGTGCCATCGCCGTCGTTGCTCACCCACGCGGTGCGCCCGTCCGGGGCCACGACGATGCGGCCGGGGCTCTTGCCCACTCGCACCGTTCGCGTCGTGAGGAAGCGCTGCAGGTCCACCACGGACACGGAGTTGCCGGAGGGCACCGTCACGTAGAGCGCGGAGCGGTCCTTCAGCAAGGCCCAGTCCGCCACCTCGCCACCCACGGAGACCAGGCTGTGCAGCTTGGTGCGGTCGAAGGAGATCTGCGGGTTGATGACCGACAGCGTCTGGTCATGGTTCAGCGTGATGAACCAGTAGGCATTCAGGTCCACCTCCGCGCGCGCCGACAGCAGGCCCCCCAGGTACGTCTTCACGCGCTGCTTGCAGGCCGCGTCGTCCAGGGGCGCGGCGTCGGGCTCGCGCAGGGCCATCCATCCCAGCACGCGCCGGTCCTGGAGCGGCGCTCCGGACTTCGCGTCCGACAGGACGAAGCGCGCGGTGCCCTGGAGCGGCGCGCCCTTGGTCGCCTCTCGCGGTCGCGCGCTCAGCGCCAGGTCGAAGCGCACGGAGACACCCTCGCGTTCGGCGGAGACGGGGGCCGCGACGGGGAGGGGGGGCGCGGCGGGTTCAGGGAGGACCGGCTCTTCGCGCGGAAGGAGCTTCCACCCAACGGTGGCGAGGGCTCCCAGGGACAACACGCCCGCGGTGATGACGGCAAGGCTCTTGCGCATGGTGGGACACATCCAGGGACTGGAGAAGAGGGGGCGACGCGGCCCGGTCCGAGCCGCGTCGCCCTGGTGCCACGCAACCGCTACTGCACCCGGTACACGCCCCACAGGCCGCCGCCGCTCCACAGGAAGCTGGCGTGGTCTCGGTACATGTAGTCGCCCTTGATGCTGGAGGCGCCACCGGCTCCGTACTCGGGAATCATCGTGTACGACTGCATCACCGACGCGCCACCCTGGGTGGAGATGATGGGCGAGGTGGCATTGGGGCCCATGACGCGCGACTGGGTGCCCGCGGCCCACGGGTTGCGGCGCCACTCCGCGCCATGCATGGAGATGGCGTGCTGGCGCGAGTGGCCGGAGGGATGGCCGAACCGCCAGCGCAGCGGGTCGCCCACCTTCGCCAGGAACACCGGCGTGGCCGGGTCCCCGTGCACCGAGGAGCTGAGGATGTCCCTCAGGTCGCGGTCGTTGATGATGTCCGGACTCGTCTGCGGAGGCAGTCCCAGCCGGGCCCACAAGGGCTCGGTGCGGTAGTTGAAACCCTTCTGGCCCGTGTCCTGCGAGTCGTCGATGCCCGACGTGTTGCGCAGCGCCGTGTAGCTCGACAGGCCATCCGTGTCCCAGAAGGTGGAGTCATCGCTGTGCAGGCCCAGGTCGTCCTGGAAGAGGGCGACGAACTCGCGGAACGTCTCCGGCTTGCCGTCGGCCTTGGTGTACGAGACGTACGCCTGAGCCTCGGTGCCCGGGTCGGTCGACCAGGAGGCGTCGGTGGGCTCGATGATGAGCGCGCCGATGGCGCCGTGCATGCCGTGGTTGACCACGTCCGCCATGTTGCGCAGGTTGACGATGCCGAACTCCATGGACGTCCTGCGGCTCAAGGGGAACGGCGTGCCGAGCGGCGAGCTCTTGAACTCACCGGCGAACCACCGGTACGTGCGCGCGCCGCCGGGCGGAACCGTCTGCACCGCGTTGAGGCCCACGTTGGCGCCGTCGTCCACGTTGACGTCGTAGTTGACGAGCTGCGGATGCAGCGACACGTGGTTCGACATCCGCACCTGGTTGACGTTGAAGCGCGGGGTGATGGCCGAGTGGTGCGCCCAGATGTTCGTCTTCGGCAGCGTGCTGGAGGGCAGCCGGTTGGTCAGGATGACCTGGACGCACTCACCCGCGCGGGCCCTGAGGATGAGCGGCTCCGGCTTGCGCGCGCCGGACTTCAGCGCGGCCAGGTGCGTGTCCTGCGCGAAGATGATGGCATCCGGGTCGTAGATTTTGTACCGGTCGTTGTAGACGACCCGCTTGCCGAAGATGTGGTTCTTCGCGTCGATGGCGGAGACCCGGTAGATGCGGACCGGCGCGCCCTTCGGACACGAGTCCGTCTTGACGGGCTTGGTGCCGAACCACTGGAGCTCCTCGTATTTGAGCACCATGTCCTTGTCGATGCGGATCATCCCCTCGCGGTCGGCCATGACGTGCTCGACGGTGCGTAGCTTCACCGGTTTGCCCGTCTCGTCCACCTCGTAGGAGTCCTGCACGGAGTCGCGTTCCTTGTCCGGGTCCAGCACCTGGAGGCCGGCCTCCGGGGGCAGGTCCAGGATGTTGAGCGGCGGGTAGGCCTGCGCCTCTCCGTTCGCGGCGCCCCGGGCGACCGTCTGGAGCTTCGGGTTCTCGTCCGCGGCGAGCATGGCCACGTCCGCCAGGGTGCGGGTGCCTCGCAGCCGGTTCTTCGTCGTCCGGAGGATGCCCCACATGCCGTTCCACAAATCGCCCGTGGAAGCGCTCATGTACATGTAGTCCGCCGTCTCGTACGGGCCGACGATCTGCGGCAGGCCGCCGGTCAGGTTGAACTCGAACTTCTCGGAGATGCCGATGGCCTGCGCGTTGTAGTAGCCGCTGTCCGGCTCGTACAACTCCTTGAGCCACTTGTTGCCGTGCAGGGTGAAGGAGTGCTGCTCCTCCTGCGAGCCCTGGATGAGGCGGATGCGGACGTTGTCGCCCGGGTTGCCGTACATCACCGGCGTGTACGGGTCGCCATGGATGTCCGAGCGGAAGACGTTGGCCATGTCTCCGCGCGCCCCGCTGCGCTGCACGCGATCACTGCAGCTGATGCGGGAGGAGATGCGGTGGGGGATGGGCTCGTTGTGGTAGTTGATGGTCATCCCGCCCGGGTCCGCGGCGCTGATGGCCTCCGGCATGGGCGTGGCCCAGAAGTCCACCGCCCACGGCAGACTCGTCTCCTTGTAGTTGGGCGGGTTCACCGGCTTGCCGCACTCGTCGTAGAGGGGCACGTAGTCCGCGAAGGCGATGGCGAACTCGCGGAAGCTGTTGGCCGGGTTCGGGGTGATGATGTCCGCGCTCCAGCTCGTCGGGCCACCGTCCGCCACGCGCGAGCCGTAGTAGATGCCCGTGCGGGGATCCCTCCACTTGGAGCCCTTCGGCTCGACGATGAGCGCGCCGTAGAAGCCGTGCTGCTGATGTGACGACGGGCCGAAGTGGTCGTGGGTGAACACGGTCTCCAGCGGGTGCTCCTTGCCCGAGGGGCTGATCAGCGGGTCTGCCCACCAGCGCTGCACGGAGGTCTGCGCGGTGCCCGGCGCGCGGGGGATACGGGGATGGGAGGCGGGAGCGGTGAGGTACACGCGCGTGCCTGTCTCAGTCACGTTGCCATCCGCGGCGAAGGCGCCGCCCGCCGCGTTGGCCAGGTGGATGCGGTGCGCCACCGTGTCCGCGGACAGCGTGCCGTCCTCGTAGTTCCAACCGTTGCCGGCGCCGTCCGCCGCCGTCACGTCGAACTTCACCAGGTGGATGTGCTGACCGATGACGTCCGTCGGCGTGTAGATCTGGAAGTCATCCGGCTCCAGGTGCGCGGGGATGAGGTTGGTGGCGTAGAAGTTGATGCACTCGCCCGACTCGGCGCGGAAGAAGAAGGGCTCCGGAGGCCGCTTGCCGTCCTGGGTGGCCGCCACGTCCTCGTTGAGCACCATCAGGCGCGCCTGCGGGTCATGCCAGCCCGCGCGGTTCACCCGCTGCATGGCGATCTGCAGATAGGTCGCGCGGTAGTTGCGCTTCGTCGTGCGCGCCGGACACGGGTCCGCGAAGGGCGCGCCGGCCACGGGCTGCCGGCCGTTGACGAGGAACTTCCCGATGCCACCCAACGGGGTGTAGGCGGGGTAGTACTTCAGCGTCTCCGCGAAGGTGGGGTCATTGTGGAGCGGGACGATGGTCGGCGCGGTGACGCCGGCGGAGCTGGGGAAGTCGCCGGAGTGGAAGGCCATGGCGGCCTGCTCCGTCGGAGTGCCGGCCTGGGGCAGCAGCTTGATGTTGAGCGCCGTCGGGTCCACGTCGAAGCGTCCCGAGTTGCCGTAGGCCACCGGGCCCACCGCGTTGGTGACGATGTGGCGCGGCAGGCCGCCGTCGAACTCCAGGTCCAGCGGGGCCTGGGGCGTGCGGCGGCCGGGCATGCCCGGGATGTAGAAGGGATAGCCGGGGAACGCGGGCCGCGTCCTCAGGCCCGAGGGCGTGCTCACGGTGGTGGCGACGTACGTGGGCATGGGCGGCATGGCCCGGCTGGGGATGGGGATGACGGCCGGGTTGGGGGTGCCGTTCTTGATCTCCGCGTCGGGCAGCACGCGGTCCTTGGTGCCGGCCTCGAACACGTCATGCACGCGCCACAGCGCCCACATGCCTTGCGCGAAGTGGGGGTACAGGTGGCAGTGGTGGATGGAGTCGCCCACGGTGAGGTTGCGGTTGCCGGAGCCACCGAAGTTGATGTCGTAGGTGAAGGCCGAGCCGGGGCTCACGGTCTGCGAGTCCAGGTAGTTGGAGTCCTGGGCGGCGGGGGAGTACTTCCACTGGTGGGCGTGGAGGTGGAAGACGTGGGTCTCCGCGGGGCCCGCGTGGATGTTGCGGATGCGCACCGGGTCGCCCAGGTAGCTGTGGTGCACGTTGGTCGGGTCGTCCGGATAGAGCGCCGCCACGGCCTTGCCCGAGGAGTCCTTCTCCACGTTCATCGCCGGGTCGCCGTTGGCCCAGGACTCGAGGAAGAACTCCTCGTACTCGCAGGTGACGCAGTCCTTGGTGGGGCCGATCTTCGCGCGGTTGGCGATGAGCTCCGCGCCCAGGCCCGCCACGCCGTAGTTCACCCCGAAGCCGTCGCGGACGCTGTGGAACGTCGGGTTCCACTCCAGCTCGTCGAAGGCCTGAACTGCCTTGATTTCATCGTGGTAGATGGCGGTGAGCTCGCGGAAGTGGCCCTGGTCGACGGACGTCAGGGTGCCCACCGACGTGCTCGTGTACCCGGTGATGATGGCCTCCAGGTCGCCGTGGCGGATCTTCCGGTTGGAGTCCAGGATGGCCAGGTGGGGACGGCCGGAGCCATCCACCGCGTTGTACTGGATGAGGGGCGTGCCGTCCGGGTTGGTGCCGGTGGTGACGGCCTTGAGCACGCCCTCGCTCACCTTGGAGCGATACCAGGTGCTGCCAGGGGGCTCGACGTTGACGGCGCCGAAGAGGCCCTGCGCGGTGGAGCCGCCGTCGCCCTCGCCGCCGAACGAGGCCCCCATGCTGTGGAAGAAGAAGACGCCCTCGTGGTCGGCGTACCACACGTAGTCGAACGAGCCGCCGGAGGGCACGAGGCTGCTGGGGTTGTTGCCGACGTTGGCGCCGTCCGAGAAGATGTTCCGGTACTGCAGGCCCTGGATGTGGATGGAAGCGTGGCGGGTGGCGGGGGAGTTGTCGCGGTGGTCGTTCTCCGCCTCCTTGTCCTCGCCGAGCCAGAACCACCGGCCGCCCACCGCCTCGCGCTTGATGAGCGATTGGACGGGGTCATACGTGATCGTCCACACCCAGAGGGGCAGGACCTTGCGCAGGAAGCTCAGCGTGGAGGAGCCGCCCGCCCTGCTCGGGCCGGGTTGGGACTCGTTCGGGCTGGGAATCGCCGAGCGGGTGGGGGCCAGCCAGTTGTGGAACTTCACCTGAAGGCAGTCCCCCACGTTGGCGCGCAGGGTGAGCGGGCGGGGGCGTTTGTTCGTCTTCAACCGCACGTTGCCGGGGCCCGCGGGCTTGCTCACGCTGATGGGCTCCACGTCATCCATCAAGGCGTAGATCATGCCCGTGGGATTGAAGGAGCCCAGCCGGTTGTAGGTGTAGACCTGATCCATCGCGACCACTTCCGCGAAGAGGGTCCGTCCGCAAGGAGGCTCGGCGACGGCCTGTGGAGAGGAGCCCACCGCCTTCTCCTGCGCGGGCGCCATGGGCTGGTTGGCTGGCGCGGCCTGCGCGGAGGCGTCGGTGCCCTCGGTTTGGCAGGCGAGGCTGAAGAGCAGCGTGGCGGTCAGGACGGACCGCCCGAGCGTGGGCGCGACCCGGCCTCCGGGGAGGGATTTCCCCCCCGGGTGTTGTCGTTTCTGGGTTGAAGACACACGTCCCCCTGCGTCGCCTCCAGTGGAGGCGATTCCATGATTAGTCCGTCAGGAATGCTTTGCGTGTTTCTGAGATCTCTCTAATGAAACACAGACATACGGTCCGTGGTCCTGATGTCTCACTATGGGGGCCTGCGACCGGAAGTAAACACTCCGCGTAAGCGTCCGTACTCGCGACACTTCCCTCACACTGCGTGAGGTTGTCTGAGAGTTTTCAAAGGAACCCGGAGGAGAGCGTCAAGCTGGAGTTCAACGGAAGCACGGGAATTTCCTGAGTTTTCCTGGGGTGGGAAATACCCCGGGTCTTGCAAATTGCTACGCTGCTGTTGAAATTTTGCCGATTGAAAGATGGGCGCCGGTTGTAGGATTCAGGACCCCGCAGGTCTGCCACTCCGGAGCGTCCCCTTCATGTCCTGGTCCTTTCGCCAACTGCTGGCGCCGCTCGCGGCGCTACTCCTGGTCGTCTCCGCTTGCGGTGATGACGACCCCGTCCCCAACAATCCCGTCTGTGGAAACGGCACCGTCGAGAGCGGCGAGCGCTGTGACGACGGCAACAGGACGAACGGGGATGGATGTGAGAACACCTGCCAGTTGACGCCTGACGCGGGCGTGCCGGATTCGGGCGTACCGGATGCCGGCCCCGTGGATCCGGACGCTGGCCCGGTGGAGACGGATGGCGGTCCTGTCGAGACGGATGGCGGTCCTGTCGAGACCGACGCTGGCCCCGTGGAGACGGATGGCGGCCCTGTCGAGACGGATGCTGGCACCACGGACGCGGGCCCTGGTGAGGCGGACGCGGGCACCACGGACGCGGGTCCTGGTGAGACGGACGCGGGCACCACGGACGCGGGTCCTGGTGAGACGGATGCGGGCACCACGGACGCGGGCCCTGGTGAGACGGACGCGGGCACCACGGACGCCGGTCCTGGTGAGGCGGATGCGGGCACCACGGACGCGGGTCCTGGTGAGACGGATGCGGGCACCACGGACGCGGGTCCGGGTGAGACGGACGCGGGCACCACGGACGCCGGTTCTGGCGAGCCGGACGCGGGCACTGGAAGCGATGCCGGCACGGACGCTGGCACGGGTGAGACCGTGGTGATGTGCCCCGCGGCGAACCTGCCGCCTCCTCCGACGGGCGCCTGCACGGTGGAGTCGGGCGGCGCGGCGAAGCTGTTCACGGGCATCATCCTGGCGCCGGACAAGATCTACCAGGGTGGGCAGATGCTGGTGGACTCCGCGGGCACCATCCAGTGCGTGAGCTGTGATTGCTCCCAGACGCCGGGCGCGTCCACGGCCACTCGCGTGACGTGTCCTCAGTCGGTGGTGTCGCCAGGTCTCATCAACTCGCATGACCACATCACGTTCCAGGCCGCGCCCTACGTGGCGACGGGCGCGTCGGTGGAGGAGCGCTACGAGCACCGTCACGACTGGCGCGTGGGCAACAACGGCCACACGCTCGTCTCCTCCGGTGGGTCGACGGGCGCGGATGGGATCCGCTGGGGCGAGCTGCGCCAGGTCATGGCGGGCACCACGTCCGTCGCCGGCTCGGGTGGAGCCAAGGGCCTGTTGCGCAACCTGGACGCGCCCAACGTGTCCGAAACGGCCAGCAACCAGGAAGGCCTGGGGGCGGGCTCGGGCGCGAACTACGAGACGTTCCCCCTGAGCGACAGCAACGGTCGCGAGCTGGCGAGCGGCTGCGGCTACGCGGGAATCGACACGCCGGCGGCCATCCCGGCCGCCTCGGCCTACCTGCCGCACATCGCCGAGGGAATCGAGGCTACCGCGCGCAACGAGTTCCTCTGCCTCTCCGGTCAGCAGGCCGGTGGTCAGGACATCCTCGGCCCGCGCACGGCCATCATCCATGGCATCGGGCTGCGCGCCTCCGACATCTCCATGATTTCGGGCAAGGGCACCAGCCTCGTCTGGTCGCCGCGTTCCAACGTCGGCCTGTATGGCGATACCGCCGCCGTGCCGCTCTACAAGTCCCTGGGCGTGAACATCGCGCTGGGCACCGACTGGCTGCGCTCCGGCTCCATGAACATCCTGCGCGAGCTGCGCTGCGCGGACGCGCTGGACACCGACTACTTCAACAACACGCTGACCGACGCTGAGACGTGGGCGATGGTGACGGGCAACGCGGCCCACGCGTTCCAGGCCACGAACACGGGCGCGCTGGCGCCGGGCAAGGTGGCGGACGTGGCCATCTTCCGGCTCAACGGCCACCTGGATTCGCCGTACCGCGCCGTCATCATGGCGGAGCCGGCGGACGTGGTGCTGACGATGCGCGGCGGCAAGGCGCTCTTTGGCGAGTCGGCGGTGGTCTCCGCCCTGGGCGGCACGGGCTGCGACACGCTGGACGTCTGCGGCGCGCCGCGCTCGGTGTGCCTCCAGTCGGAGCTCGGCATTTCGCTGTCCACGCTGTCCTCGCGCAACAACAGCGCGTACCCGCTGTTCTCCTGCACCACGCCGGCGAACGAGCCGGTGTGCGAGCCCCGCCGTGCCTCCACGGACTCGCGCTTCCCGGCCTCCGTGACGGGCTCCACCGCCTACTCGGGTGACCCCACCGGCACCGACGTGGACGGCGACGGAATCGCCGACGCGCAGGACAACTGCCCGTCTGTCTTCAACCCGGTGCGCCCGATGGACCAGGGCATCCAGCGGGACGAGGACGGCGACGGCGTGGGTGATGCGTGCGACGTGTGCCCGCTCAACGCGAACACCACGCTGTGCGCCCGGCCCAACCCGAACGACTCGGACGCCGACGGCGTCATCAACGCCGTGGACAACTGCCCCAGCGTGCCCAACCCCGACCAGGCCGACGCGGATGGCGACGGTCGTGGCGATGTCTGTGACATCTGCCCCGCGCCCAACCCGGGCGACGCCGCGTGCCCGCTGTCCATCTACGAGGTGAAGACGCCGGCTCCGGGCGGAGGCTCCGCGTGGCTGGGCCAGCGCGTGGGCTTCTCCAACGTCACCGTCACCGGCGTGGGGACGACGGGCTACTTCGTCCAGGTCAACCCGTTGGACCAGGGCTACCAGGGCGCGGACTACTCCGGTGTCTTCGTCTTCACCCGTACCGCGCCGCCGAGCGACGTGGTGGCGGGCGTGCGCGTGAATGTGAGCGGCACGGTGGCCAACTACTTCGGGCAGCTGCAGATCTCCACGCCCACGACGGCGGTCGTCAGCCAGGGCAGCACGCTGCCGACGCCTCAGGTGGTGACGCCCCTGGAGATCGCCACGGGTGGCCTGCGCGCCGGTCCGCTGGAAGGCGTGCTGGTGCGCGTGTCGCAGGTGAACGTGACGAGCATCGCGCCTCCCGTGGGCGGCGGCGACACCGCGCCCACCGGTGAGTTCGAGGTGAACGGCTCGCTGCGCATCAACGACTACCTGTACGCGTTCCCGCTGCCGGCGCTGGGGGCCCAGTTCTTCTCCATCACCGGCGTGCTGGAGCTGCGCAACGACCACTCGAAGATCGAGCCGCGCTCCGCCGCGGACCTGGTGCCCGCGGGCGCGGCCGAGGCGACGCTGTCCTCGCTGTCTCCCACGGGCGGTTTCGTTCGCTCGGGCTTCAGCGGGCCGACGTTCCCCGAGCCGCTGACGGTGACGCTCAGCGGCCCGGCGCTCCAGGACACGGTGGTGACGGTGTCGTCGTCCAGCCCCGCCGTCTCCGTGGACGGTGGGCAGGTGGTGATTCCCGCGGGCGAGCGCTCCGCGATGGTCATCCTGAGCGCCGACGCGTCGCAGGACCCGGGTGTGCAGAAGGTCACGTTGACGGCCAGCCTGGGCGGTGTGACGCGTGATGCCCAGGTGAAGGTGCTGGCCGCGGATCAGCCGGCGGCGCTGGAGCAGCTCTCTCCTGAAATCGCCGTGGTGGCGGGTGGCTCCTCGTTCGCCTTCACGGTGACGCTGGATGTGCCTCCGGCGGTGGACACGGTGGTGTCGGTGTCGGTTCAGCCCGCGAACCTGGGAGCGGTTCCGGCCCAGGTGACGGTGCTGGCCAACACGCTGTCCGCCAAGTTCGACCTGGTCGCGGCCAACGTCAGCGGCGAGGGCCTGGTCGTTGCCACGCTGGGCGGCTGGTCGGCGTCGGCGCAGCTTCGCGTGACGGCCGCGCCCACGGGCGCCAACCACGTCGTCATCAGCGAGGTGGCTCCGCAGGGCCCGAGCAACGCGAGCGACGAGTTCATCGAGCTGTTCAACCCCACCGCCACCGCGGTGGACCTGTCCGGCTGGAAGGTCCAGTACAAGAGCGCGACAGGCACCATCTACCAGTCCGTCTCGCTGCCGGCGGGCGCAACCATCCAGCCTCGCGGTTTCTACCTCGTGGTACACCAGCTCTACTCGGGCTCCGTGAGCGGGGATGCGAGCTGGGGCACGGTCTTCTCCATGCAGGCCAGCGCCAATGGCGGCGGCAACGTGCGCATCGGCCCTCCGGCGCTGAACACTGGGCTGAATGACCCGAACACGGTGGATGCCCTTGGCTACGGCACCGGCAATGCCCCCGAAGGCACTGCCTTCCCGACCATCCCGGCGGCGGCGGGGAGCTACGAGCGCAAGGCGTCCATCTCCTCCACGGCGGCGACCATGCAGGGTGGCTCGGACGCGACGGCTGGCAACGGGTATGACTCGCAGGACAACGCGTCCGACTTCATCCTCAGGACGACGCGTCAGCCCCAGAACTCCTCCAGCGCCACGGAGTAGTTGACGGCAACCCCCGGCCCCTACCGGTCTGTGAACCGGTAGGGGCTGGAAAACCCGGCCCGGCCGGGCCATAAGCGTGTCCGTGCGAGTCGTCTCATGGAACGTGAATGGGCTGCGTTCGGCCCACGGCAAGGGCTTCCTGCCGTGGTTGTCGGGCGCGAGGGCGCAGGTGGTGGCGCTGCAGGAGGTGCGCGCGCGCCCCGAGCAGCTCCCCAACGAGGTCCGCACTCCGCCCCGGTGGAAGACGCACTTCTCGTCCGCGGAGCGCCCCGGCTACAGCGGCGTGGGCCTGTTCTCCCGAGACGAGCCGGACGCGGTGGAGACCCGCCTGGGCGTCCCGGAGATGGACGTGGAGGGCCGGCTCCAGCTCGCCCGCTTCGGCAAGCTCACCGTGGCCAACGTGTACTTCCCCAACGGCAACGGGAAGGACCGGGACTTGAGCCGCATCCCCTTCAAGCTGGCCTTCTACCGGCGCCTCTTCACGGAGCTGGAGAAGCCGCTTCGCGACGGCGGGCGCGTGCTGGTGGTGGGCGACTTCAATACGGCGCATCAAGACATCGACCTGGCGCGTCCCCGGGAGAACCGCGAGACGAGCGGCTTCCGTCCGGAGGAGCGCGAGGAGCTGGACCGCTGGCTCCGCGCGGGCTGGGTCGACAGCTTCCGGCACTTCAACAAGGGCGGCGGCCACTACTCGTGGTGGAGCCAGCGCTTCGGGGTGCGGGAGAAGAACATCGGCTGGCGCATCGACTACGTCCTGGCGTCGCCGGGCGCCATGGCCTACGTCAAGCGCGCCGCCATCCACCCCGAAGTGTCGGGTTCGGACCACTGCCCGGTGAGCGTGGACCTGGACTCCGCCGTCTGCTGACGATTTCTCGAGGCTCTCATGAACGCACTGCTCTCCATCTGGACGTGGGTCGAGATTGGAATCGTCGCGCTGGTCGGTTTCTTCGTTCAGCTCGTCATCGCCATCTTCACGCTGCCGTTCGACAAGACGCGCTACGCCACGGGCCGGTGCTTCCGGCTGGTGGGCGTCACCGCCGCGAAGCTGACGCCGTACTGGCGCTTCCGCGTGCACGGCACGGTGCCGGACCACGTGGCCCCCAACACGGTGGTGGTGAGCAACCACGAGTCCAACGCGGACCCGTTCCTCATCTCCCATCTGCCCTGGGAGATGAAGTGGCTGGGCAAGGCCAACCTCTTCAAGATTCCCGTCGTCGGGTGGATGATGAGCATCGCCGGCGACATCCCCGTGCACCGGGGAGACCGCGAGTCCGCCACGGGCGCCATGGCGCGCTGCAAGGAGTGGATGGAGAAGGGGATGCCGGTGATGATCTTCCCGGAGGGCACGCGCTCGAAGACGGACGAGCTGTTGCCCTTCAAGGACGGCGCGTTCCGGCTGGCCATCGAGCGTCAGGCGGACGTGCTGCCGCTGGCGGTGAGCGGGACGCGCAAGGCGTTGCCGAAGCACTCGTGGCGCTTCTCCACCTCGCGCGGCCTGGTGACGGTGGGCACGCCCATCTCCACCAAGGGCATGACGATGGATGACCTGGAGAAGCTCAAGACGCTGGCGCGCGAGCAGATCCTCTCGCTGCGCGCCTCGCTCCAGCCGTTGACCCGGGACCCGGACTCCGCCCCGGAGCCGGTCAGCGCCGCGTAGCACCTCGCGCGGGCTGGGGAGGGACGTCGCTCAGACGTCCTTGTCGTCCTTGTGGCCGCCGCCGTGGTCGTCGTCGTTGTCGTCCTCGTCGATGATGTGGCAGCCCGTCTCTTCCTCCAGCGCGTCCTCGATGAAGCCGCGCAGCAGGTCCTTGCCGCCAATCTCGAAGGACAGGCTGATTCGGTCGCCTTCGATGGCGCCGTCCTTGTCCACGGTGAGCTTTCCGCCCAGGGCCACGGCGCTGCCGTCCACGCGCGCGCCGTTGTGCACGCGGACCTCCCCGCCCAGGGAGACGGCGTCCCCCGTCACGCGGGCACCGGACTCGACGATGACCCGGCCCCGGATGGCGACGGCGTCTTCGACCTTGGCGCCCTTGCGGATGATGACGTTGCCGTCCACGGCGACCGCGTCCGTCACCTTGTCCCCGGCCTCGATGACGAGGTCCGTGCCCTGCACGGCGCGGCTGCCGTCCTTGCCGTTGGCGGCGCAGACGACCTTGATGCCGTTGGCCTTCTTGGCGGAGTCATCCCCCGCGAAGGCCGGGAAGGCGAGGGTGGCGGCGAGGGCCAGGGTAGGCAGCAGTGGTGCGCGCATGGCGGGCTCCTGAGGCATCCGAGTTGAGAGGCCTACGGACGGGAGCTCGCACCGATTGCATGGGGTGGTGTCTCCAGGCGGCGCGGGCCAGGGCTTGTGCCTTGCAGTACGGTGTACCCCTGGCCCTGTCCCGAGGTCCGCCCTGGCCGCATCTTCGACGCAGCACGACGACTCCCAAGACCTCTCCATCTGGCTCTACGCGTTCGGGTACTTCGCGGCCTACGCCCCGTACAGCGCGCTGACGAAGGCGTTGTCGAGCGGCTCCCTGCCGGGCATGGAGGAGGGCATCGTCGGCTTCACGCTCTTGCCGGTGAGCGCGGCGACGTCGATGGTGGGGATGTTCGTCTTCCTCACGCTCAAGCGCTGGTGGCGCTTCGCGGGGCACCGGGAAGTCCTGGGCCTGCGGGTGCCCTCGCCGGGGCCGTGGACCTTCCTGTCCGGGATGTGCTCGGCGGCCATCATCGGCACCACGACGCTGGCGTACACGCTGGAGGGCACCTCCATCGTCTTCATGATGTTGCTGATGCGCGGCGGCGTGTTGGTGCTGGCGCCCGTGGTGGATGTGCTCAGCCGCAGGCGGGTGCGCTGGCCTTCGTGGGTGGCGCTGGGGCTGAGCCTGTCGGCGGTGGTGGTGGCGTCGGGCACGGATGCGCGAGCCACGATGACGCTGGTGGCCATGGTGGACGTGGGCGTGTACCTGCTCAGCTACTTCATCCGGCTGCGCGCCATGAGCCGGCTGGCCAAGTCCGAGGACAAGTCGCTGTCCACCCGCTACTTCGTGGAGGAGCAGATGGTGGCCACGCCCTTCCTGGTGCTGGTGCTCGCCGGGGTGGCGCTCTGGGGCGGCTCCGTCGCGGCGCAGGACATCCGCGAGGGCTTCACCGGCCTGTTCACCCGGGGGCGGCTCCTGGAGGAGATGCTGGTGGGCCTCTTGTCCCAGGGCACGGGCATCTTCGGCGGGCTCATCCTGCTGGACTCGCGGGAGAACGCCTTCTCCGTGCCCGTCAATCGCGCCTCCAGCGTGCTCGCGGGCGTGGTGGCCACGCTGGGGCTGTCGCTGTGGCTGGGGCTGCCCGGGGTGGGGACGCGCGAGTTGCTCGGAGCCGTGCTCGTCATGGTCGCGATGTCGGTGCTCGCCGCGCCCACGGTGCTCGCGGCACGGCGGCGGGAGGCCGCCACGCGGGCGGCGCTCGGACGCTAGGGGCCTTGGGCCCGCGGCTACTTCGTGTCGGTCGGGACGTGCAGCGTCAGCACCGGGCAGTGCGCGCGGGCGACAATCTTCTGCGCCACGCTGCCCAGGAGGACGCGGGAAATCCCCCGGCGACCGTGGGTGCCCATGATGATGAGGTCGTGCCCCTCCTTCTCCGCGAGCTCCAGGATGGTGGAGGCCGCCTCGCCCACCAGCACCCGGTGCTTGATGGGCACCGGGTCCGTCTCCATCTGCTTGAGCAGGGTCGCCAGCTCCTTGCTGGCCGTGTCCAGCGCGACCTGCTCCAGGGAGAGGGCGTTCCAGCCGGGCGCGGCCACCAACAGGTCCGGCGCGACGTACTGCGGGGGCTCCCAGGCGTGCACCACCTCCACGGTGGCGTTGAAGGGGCGCGCCAGGTTCAGGGCGTAGTCGATGACCGCGCGAGAGCCCTCGCTCAGGTCGATGGGAACGAGAATGCGGGACGGTGCGGCCATGGGTGGCTCCTCGGTGTTGGAAAGGCCCCTGTCATGGGAATGGGGGCGGAGGACTCCCAGTGGAAGTCGCGTGCCACCGTCTGCCCGCCTGGCTGGAGTGGCCCGGGCGCAGGGCTTGCGGGGAGGCGAGCGCGGCCCGCGAATCGTGCGCAGGATGCCCACCTGACCGAAACCGGAGGTGGCTCTCTTCCATGCGTCCTCCCATTGACCAGGGCACGGTCCTCATCACCGGCGCTTCAGAAGGGCTCGGCCGGGAGCTTGCCCGGCTGCTGTCCCGGCGCGTTCGCACGTTGGTCCTCGTGGACCGCGACGTGGCGCGGCTGAAGCCGCTGCGCGAGGAACTGCTGGCCCTCTATCCCACCCTGGGCGTGCTGCTCGAGCAGTGCGACGTCTGTGAGTCGCGCCAGGTCGACGCGCTCGTGGCCTCGCTGGAGGCGAAGTTCGTCCGGGTGGACGTGCTGGTGAACACCGCCGCGCTGGGGCGCCGCGGGCTGTACGCGGAGGCGCGCTGGGGCGGGCTGGAGGAACTGCTGCGAGCGAATGTCTGGGTGCCCGCGCTGCTGACCCACCGGCTGCTCGCCCCCATGCTGGAGCGGGGGCGGGGCGGGGTGCTGAACATCGGCTCGGGCGCCGCGCAGCTCTTCCTGCCGGGCTCGACGATGTTCGCCGCCACGCAGCGCTTCCTGGATGGCTTCACGGAGTCGCTGCGGCTGGAGGTGGAGGGGCGCGGCGTGGTCATCACCCGCGTGGCCCCCGGGCCGGTGGGCGACACGGGCGCGGAGGACGCGGGCGAGGTGCCCTTCTTCCAGATTTCACTGGAGCGCTGCGCGCGGTCCGCGCTGGCGGCGTTCGAGCGGGGCGAGGCCCTGGTGTATCCGGGCTGGGGCCACCGGTGGGTGATGCGGCTGCTGCCATTGCTGCCGCGCGGGGTGAAGCGGAGCCTGGGGCGGCTGGCGCTGCGTGGGGTGCGGCGCGAGGTGCTGGCCGCGCCCGAGGCCCTGCCAGTGGGGCTCGCGTCACCGGTGCTGCTGGCGCGCGAGCCCACTCCGGCGTGACGTGACGGACGACCGAGCCCGTCGGAGCAGATTCCGTCAGGGCTGACCACTGCCGAGGCCGAAAACCCGGACCTCGGCGTCGTTACCCCCCTGAACGGATTCAGCTCGGACGGATTAGAGGCCGATCTCCGTCAGGCGCGCCTTCACGCGGGTGGCCTTCACGCCGGTGTTGGCCGTGCCGCGGCCGGACGAGTTGCCGCCCAGACCGATGTGGTGCAGGCCGACCACCTGGTGCGTGGAGGACGAAATCACCGGCGAGCCCGAGGAGCCGCCCAGCGTGTCCGCGTCGTAGGACAGGTCCGTGGTGGAGTAGTTCGCGTTCTTCACCACGCCCGGCGAGGACTTCTTCGTCGGGACGCAGCCGGTCGTCGTGTAGTAGTCGCAGTTCTGGTGCACGACGTAGAGGCTCGCGTTGGCGGCGGCGTTGGTGGTGGACACCGTCAGCCAGCCGTAGACGTTGCCGGGGAGCTGGCCATTCGTGGCCGAGCAGCGCACCGCCGTCATGTCATCGCCGGACCACGTCTTGATGAACGTGGCGCAGTTGTACCAGACGCGATCCGCCGAGGCGACGCCGTCCTCGTAGTTGAAGGACGCGCGCGCGCCCACGGCCTCGGACGCGCTGCCGATGCAGTGGTTGTTGGTGATGATGACGTCGGCGGACACGAGCCACGCCGTGCAGCGGCTGCCCACCGCGGGGATGGACAGGTAGCCCACCGCCCTGGAGCGCGTGCGCTGCGTGCCCGTCAGCGTGGTGGCGCCCACCCAGTTCACCGAGCCGACGATGACGTTGGACTCCTGGGACTGGAGCGGCTCGGTGCCGTCCGCGTCAGGAACGTCCGGAGCCTGCTCGGTACCGCAAGCCGACAGGGCACCCACCAGGAACAACGCACGCATGCTCTTCGCGATCATCGGGGGACTCCTCCACCACGCGCGGGATTGCGCGCCGCGTGGGCCCAGGCACACCCCGTGCCAGCGTCACGTCCGGGACACTCCCGCTCGGAGGGCCCGCGCCCGCCCCGCTCCAGGTGGTGCGCGCGTGCTCCGCTCTCAAGCGGACGCGTGTAAAGGCCCTTCGCGCCGACCGGGACAAAGTCTCGTGATATTCGTGATTTGCTATTTTTTCTCGGAGTGTCGTTTTCGTGGTCACTCGCGGAGCGCGGTGTCCCGAGCCAGGACAGGGGCGGAAAAATCCACGGGCCGCGTTTCACTCCGGCGAAGGAGGAGAACGCGGCCCGTCGAAGCCGGAGTGAGAGGGCTCGCGAGGGCGCCTCAGCCGATGATCATGTCCTCGCGCTCCAGGGCCCCTTCTGAGAAGCGGCGCAGGTTGAAGCGGGTGAACAGCTCATCGGACTCGCCGGTGACCATCCACTTCGCCATCCGCTCGGCGACGGCGGGGGCCATCATGAAGCCGTGGCCGACGAAGCCCGACATCTGGAGGAGGTTGTCCAGGCCGGGGGTGCGGCCGAGGATGGGGTTGTTGTCCGGCGTCACGTCGTAGCAGCCGGCCCACTGGCGCAGCACCTTCACGTGGCCCACGTGGGGCATCTGCTCCATGAGCGCGCGGGCGAAGCGGGACACGAAGCGCAGGGTGCTGCCCATGTTGAGCCCGGCGGGCTCCTTCGGGTCCCCCATGCCGCCCACGATTTCGCCGCGCATGGACTGGCTGAAGTAGAGGCCCGAGTCGAGCACTGACACCAGCGGCCCCAGGAAGGGCTTGAGGGGCTCGGTGCTGAGGATTTCGTGACGGTGCGGCTCGTTGGGGAGTTGCACGTCGACGAGCTTCGCCACTTCGGGGCTCCACGCCCCCGACGCGAGGACGACGGTGTCACAGGCGATGTCGCCCCGGTCCGTCTTCACCTTGCGAATCTGGCCGCCGCTGACCTCGAAGCCGGTGACGTCCGTATACGTCTCCACGCGGACGCTCTTCTTCTTGCAGGCCTGCGCGTAACCCCACAGGAAGGGCCAGGGGAAGATGACGCCGTCCTCGGGATTGAAGGAGGCCGCCACGCAGCCATCCATCGTCAGGCCGGGGACGATGTCGCGCGCCGCGTCCGGCGTGACGAGCCGCGTGGGCACGCCGTGGCGGTTGTGCAGCGTGACGTTGCGCTCCAGCCGCTTCGCCACCGCGTCCGTCCGGGCCAGGAACAGATAGCCGCCCTGGCGCAGCCAGACGTTGATGCCCATGTCCCGGGCGAAGGTCTTCATCAAGTCGATGGAGCGCTTGGCCAGCTCCAACAACGCCGGAGTGCCCCACTGCATGCGCACGCCGCCGCCGTTGCGGCCGGACGCGCCCGCGCACAGGTAGCCGCGCTCCAGCACGACGACATCCGTCTCACCCTCGCGCGCCAGGTTGTACGCGAGCGCCAGTCCCATGACGCCTCCGCCGATGATGACCACCTTGGCCTTGGCGGGCAGGGGACCCTCGGGCCGCAGCGCGCTGGCGAAGATGTCCACGTCCTGGGGCAGGCCGCCCACGGGAGGCTGCGACTCGTCCACCGGGGCGGTGGCCAAGAGGCGCAGCTCGGTGGGGAACAGGGGAGGGCGCGGGGTGAAGGGCACCACCGCGGCCGGCTTGAGGGCCTTCTCCTGCTCCAACAGCGCCGCCACCGCCGACAGGCAGCTCTTGCCCTGGCAGATGCCGGTGCCGAAGCCGGTGTAGCGCTTCACCGACTCCACGTCGCAATACCCGCGCGAGACGGCGTGCCGCACGTCGTCGGCGGTGACGTCCTCGCACGAGCAGATCATCGACTTGCTCATGACAGCCCTCCCACCAGCGCCTGCGCCACCCGTCGTCCCGCGACAGCCGCGTCCTTCGCGCTGCCGCCTCCGGTGACGTCGCCCGCGGCGAACACGTCCCCGGCCTCGGTGCGGCCGTCCGCGTCCGCCTCCACCTTGAACAGGCCGTGCCCCGCGTCGAAGGTCACCCTCGCGCCGCCCTGGCGCGCCAGCTCGAAGCTGGGGCTCACCGGCACGGACACCAGCACCGCGTCGCAGGCCACCTTGCGCCGGTCGCCCTCGCGAGGCGTGAAGCTGAACGCGCGCACGTGGCGCATGCCGTGGGCCTTGGGCTCCGTGCCCGCCACCGCCAGCGGGTGGGCTCCAGCGGGAGGCGGGCCCTTCAGGTCCACCACCGCCGCGAGCTTCACGCCGCGCTCCTCCAGGAGCCTCGCCAGGCCGTACAGCTCCTCGCCCCAGCCCACCAGCGCGGCGACCTCTGGAGCCACGTCATGCCGGCGCAAGAGCAGGCTGGCCGCGCGCCCCGCGTAGACGCCGGGCAGGTCATTGTTCTCGAAGGGCACCATCGGCGGGTGTCCCCCGGGCGTCAGCAGGAAGCGCTCCGCGTAGACCTTCAGGAGCCGCACACCCGCGGGCTCCCAGGCGCCCACCACGAGGAAGCGCCCCGCCTCGTCGTCATACAGGCCCAGCGCGGTGGCGCGGGTGACGAGGCTGTCCGGAGCGAGCGTCGCCACGTCCGTGATTGAGGGCGCGTCCTGCCCGGGCGCTCCATGCGCGAGCCGTCCACCCACGTGGTCCTCGCGCTCGAAGAGCAGGAAGGGGACGCCGCGCTCGGTCAACTCCCGCGCGGCGGCGAGTCCCGAGGCGCCAGCACCCACCACGGCCACGCGGGTGCGCAGCGTGCGGGACTCCGGCGAAGCGGGGGCGGCCTCCTTGGGAAGGATGCCGAGGCCCGCGAGCTGGCGGGCGACCTTGGCCATCACCTGCTCGGCGACGGGGACGCCGGCGAACATCTCGTGGTGGTCCAGGCCCTTGGGGAAGAACCAGTCGATGGTCTCGAACACGTCCACCTTGGCGGAGGGGTACGCGTTCTGCCGCTCCAGCTTCATGCCCTCTCGCGCGGGCGTGCGGCACGTGTAGACGTTGGGCAGGCCGTCCACGCGCATCAGACAGTGCGAGCAGGCGGCGGCGAAACAGTAGGGCCCGCGAGGGCGGTGGTACTTCACGGAGCGGGCAAGCAGGGGCTCGCCCGCGGCGACCAGGGAGCACGCCACCGGCTCGCCTTCGATGGCGGGGATGCTCTCGCCCTCGAGGTCCACGGTGATGGCCCTGCCGCGCAACGAGGCGTCTGGGAGGCGTCGCATGGGTGCCGCGCAAAATGGCGTACCCGGACCGAGGGGTCAAAGACTGTCGAGGCATGACGCACCCCGGTCATGGGCCCCATCCGACAGTCGCGGTGATGGCGCGCTGGAACTTCTCTAAGACCGCCACCGAAACGACACCGGGGACCGTCACGGGCCGTGCAGGCTCGTGGCGATCCCCGGTGGGATACTTCTGGGTGCGGTGCGTTAAACCGGCTGCTCGGTGTGGGGATGGATGGGCTCCGGCATCCCGCTGCCGCGCTGCCGGTACCCGAAGCGGGTGCGGATGACCGCGCCCAGGGCGACCAGGACGACGAGGGTGGAGACGATGGCGCCCAACACCGGGATTGCGCCCACCACCAGCAAGACCAGCAAGCCCATCGCCAGCACCACCGCCTGCGTCTTGCGTCCGCGCATCACCGGCAGCCGCGTGCCCAGTTCGCTCGCCACCGCCGCGAAGCCGAGCGCCGCGGCGAGCGGGGCCGCCATCCACAGCACCAGCGCCGCGGGGATTCCGATGATGGTGACGGCCAGCACCACCGTGAGGGGAATCATCGCCACCACCCCGAAGAGGCCGGTGAGGCCGCTCTGCACCGGACGGGCGCGAATCTCGTCGCCGAGCTGCTTCATGCGCGCCGGGAAGAACATCTGCCCCAGGAAGCCCAGGCCGAACAGCACCGCGAAGGTGAGGATGAAGGTGGCAAGCCCGCCTTCGTTGTTGTTGTCGTCCTCATCGTCGGCGTCATGGTCGCGCATGGGCTTGGGGCTGCGCGCCTCATTGAGGCCTTCCTTCAGCTCTTCGGAAATCATTCGGCCGATGTTCGCGCCGCCGAAGGTGTTGATGCTGCCCTCCACGTCCGAGCCGTCCTCGCGCTCCACGTTGCCGCCGAAGGAGGACACGTCGCCCTCCACCTTGGCGCCGGGCTTGAGCACGACGTTGCCGCCGAAGGCGTGCGCGTCTCCCGCCACGTGGCCCTCGATGACCAGGTTTCCGCCGAAGGCGACCGCGTCGTTCTCCACGTGGCCCTTCACGACCAGGTTTCCGCCGTACACCACCGCGCTCTGGACGTTCTGTCCTTCCTTCACCTCGAGCGACTGGCCGCGAGCCACGACGTTGCGACCGCCGGAGCGGCGAGAGCGCTTCAGCCCGTCCCGCGTGCGGTGGAGTTGCTCGCGGATCTGATCTCGGACCTCCTCCATCCCCTCCGCGTTGGCGCCGATGTTGTCCTCGACGTTGCCCGCCTCCATGGCCTCTTCATGGGACGGAGGCGACGGAGGCGTGGCCGCCACGGCGGGAGCGGGCGGTGCGGCGGGGGCGGGCGGCGCGACGGGAGCGGGCGGCGCGGCGGGAAGCGCGAGCCCCTGCGCGGTGGCCTCCTTCTCGGCCGGCGTCATGGGCCGCAGGGTGATGATGGAGCCGTCCTGCTCCATGCGCAGCGAGTAGGCGCGGGACACGGTGCGCAGCGCCTGGTCGGCGGTGACGCCGCGCAGGTGTACTTCGGCGGGGACGTCCATGTCGCCGGTGGCGACGAGGTTGAGGCCGCCCTTGTCGGCGATGGTCTTCAGCGCGTCGCGCAGGCTGCCACGGAAGCTGATGTCGATGCTCTTCGCGGCCGGCGCGGACTCGGCGCTGGGGGCCGGGGTGGGCTCGGCGAGCGCGAGGGGGGCGCCCATGAGCAACGCGGGAAGCAGGAATCGAGGGGAGATCTTCATGGGTCGCTCAGGCTTCCGAGGGGGTGGGTGCGCTGCCTGCGAGCCGCTTGAGGCCTGCCAGGGACGTGAGGAGGAGGAAGGCGAGGATGGCCGCCACGGCCAGACCCTCGGTGGACCACAGCGCGCGGGCGCCACTCAGCACGCCCTCGGCGAACAACCGGCCTTCGACGAGGAACGACGCGAAGCCCGTTCCCAACCGGCCGAGCGCCTGGTCGTTCATCACCAGGAAGCCCAGCCCACCGAGCAGCGAGGTGAGGAGGATGGTGAGCCCGGACCACACCTCGCTTCGCTGCGGTACGGGCTCGGCCGCCACTCGGGCCATGACGCTGGCCACCAGGGTGGGCGGCGGAAGGGGGTCCGCCAACCGGTACAGGTCCTGCTCCATCAGCCGGTGTTCTTCG
The DNA here is from genome assembly GCF_010894455.1 of Myxococcus eversor. Classification (GTDB taxonomy): domain Bacteria; phylum Myxococcota; class Myxococcia; order Myxococcales; family Myxococcaceae; genus Myxococcus; species Myxococcus eversor. The sequence continues at coordinate 64,738 of NZ_JAAIXY010000012.1, forward strand.
AGGACGGCGGAGCACGCTTCACACTCAGCGGCGTGGTCCAGCGCGGGGCCTTCTCCTTCTTCCAGCTCCGCGAAGAGGACCTCGAGGTCGGGGCAAGGGTGCGCGCTCATCGGGTGGCCTCCTCGGTGGTCATCTTCTTGCGCAGCTTCTCTCGGGCCCTGAAGAGCCGGGCCATGATGGTGCCAGGGGCGCACCCGAGGATCTGCGCGATCTCCTTCGTCGTGCGCTTCTGGACGTAGTAGAGCGCGAGGACTTCACGGTCGTCGACGGAGAGGGTCGCCATGGCGTCCTCGAGCGACTGACGCTCCTCGCGGGCGATGGCGCCTTCCTCCTGCGACGCCTCGCCGCTGGGGAGGAGCTCCTTCATGGGCTCCAGCTCCTCGGTGCGCACCTTGGTGCGGCGCCGGAGCAGGTCCAGGCAGAGGTTGCGGGTGATGGCCAGCACCCACAAGTCGAAGGGCCGCGCGTCGTCGTACCGGTGGAGATTCTGGTACGCGCGCAGGAGCGCCTCCTGGGACACCTCGGCGGCCTCCGCCTCGCTCTGCAGGAGCCGGAGGGCCAGGCCGTAGACCTGGCGCTGGACGCTGCGCACCAGGGACTCGAAGGCGGACGGATCCCCCCGGCGGGCCGCCTGCACATCGGCCTTCCAGGGGAGCGGGACGGCGTCGTCAGCCATCAGCATCCCGATGGCATGGGCGAGCGTCCCGGGGGCGTCGTCGAGGGCAAGAGCGTTCACGTCCTGGTCTACGACGTGCCCGCTCCCCTATTGCGTCCAGACGTTTCATCCCCGTTGCAGACTTACTTCTTCCGTGATTTCGGGAGCTTGGCCGCTGTCTCGGCGCGAGCGACTTCCTTGTTGGCCTTGCGCTGGCGCGCCTTCTCGCGGAATCCAAGCGGGGCGGGGGGCGCTTCCTTGGGGGCCTTGGGGGCGGTCGCCTGGTCGGCGAGCGCCCGGCCCCGGGACGGGGACTCCGAGACGTCGTCGTCGCTCGAAGCGGATCGGCTCCGGGCGGGTGCCGCCGCCCATTCGGAGGGGGAGCGGCGGGCAGCGGGCCCGTCCTCGCGGGACGCCCCACGACGGGCGGGAGCCTCGCTCCGGGAGGAGGAGGCGCGGCGGGTCGACGAAGGCCCGTCCTCGCGGGCAGCCCCGGCCCCACGACGGGCGGGAGCCTCGCTCCGGGAGGAGGAGGCGCGGCGGGTCGACGAAGGCTCCTCCTCGCGAGCGGCCCCGGCTCCACGGCGGGCGGGGGCCTCGCTCCGGGAGGAGGATGCACGGCGGCTGGAGGGGAACTCGGTCCTGGGGGAGCGGGCTCGCTCCTCGTCGCGAGTCTGGGGGCGGCGTGAAGGCGTGGCGCCAGGTCGGTCCGAGTCGCGAACGGGAGGACCGCGGCGGCTGGACGGCGCGCCCTCGGCCTGACCCTCCTCGATGATGCGCGCGGTGCGCTCGCGCTGGGCGCGAATGTCGTCGGCGGTCTCCTCGGTGTAGGCGAAGTGGAACAGTCGCTTGACGACGAGGGTGGCGTACGCGCCCGGCGGCAGCGTGAAGGCGACGTTGACCTTGATGTCCCCGCGGTTGATCTCATCCGGCTGGGTGCGGCCGATGACGAGCTTGTGCGGGAAGGAGAGGATGGGGCGCTCCTCGTGCTTGAAGTAGAGCATGCGCCCGGCCTCGGGGATGCGCAGGTCCTCGAGCGTCAGCTTCTCGCGGCCCAGCACCCAGCGGACGGCCTCCTCCACCTTGGGGTCGGTGAAAGTGGTGTCGGGGGCGAGCAGCGGGAAGGTGGCGTCGCGCAGCTTGCGCAGCGTGTCCGCGTCCGCGTCGCGGTGGAACAGGAGCGTGCCGGCCTGGTAGCGCATGGGGAACAGCGACTCGCGCGGCAGGAGCAACTGGAGGTAGCGCCGCACGCCCTCGTTCCAGAGGAAGCTCTGGAAGGTGAACAGCTGCATCGCCCGGTAGTCCGAGTCGATCTGCAGGAACGCCTTCATGAAGTCCTTGGGGTGGTCCCTCAAGGAGCGCAGCACGCGGTGGTACTTCCGGGAGCCCTCGAAGGGGACGCGCGCGTCCCACTGGCCCCAGTTGTCGCGCCAGAAGGCCTTCACCTTGGCGTCCTCGGTGAAATCCAGCTCCGAGGGCTTGGCCAGGAAGTTGTGCAGCGCGGCTTCGAAGTCGCCCCGGATGAGGTCCTTGGCGATGAAGCCCTGGCCGTGCTTGAGCGAGCCGAAGCGCTGGCTGTCGAAGTAGTTGACGACGCCCAGGCGGTTGACCTCGGCGGCGGCCGAGTTGAGGGGGCCCACGGACTCCGGGCCGAGCGCCCGCACCGTGACGGAGAAGCGGTTGGAGGTGATGTTGGCCGAGGACAGGGCCTTGTTCGTCCGGCCCAGGAACTTCAGGCGCAGGTCGGGCTCCTGCATGTCCACGTCAGCGCCGTCCACGGCGATGATCTGCTCGGTGCGGCCCTGCTTGTCCTTCAGGCCGCAATAACTGATGGCGCCCGGCTTCAGGCCGAATGCATCCCGCAGGCGGGTGACGGCGTCGAACGTGGACAGCTTCTGCTTGTCCATCAGGTAGACGCGGAAACGCCCTCCATCGACTTCGTCGAAGCGGTATGATTCCTTGACGCTGAAGTCTTCGGGCTTCTGTTTGATTCTCACGGGCCCCCCTTACCAGTGTAGGCCTCGGGAGAGAAGCGGGGCGGAGGGGCGGTTGGGGGGTGGACCCCTCGGGTGACGCGCCGTCCCAGGAAATGGACGCTGACCAGCCGTGCAGCCCTTCGAAGGCCCTTCGGGACGGACAGCTGCACCAGACGTTCCCTGGGAGGGAGAGGCAATGGTAGTGTCCGCGCCGGTGAGGATTCGCGCGTGAGCCAGGTTCCCGCCCCATTCGCTCCTAAATCCGGGCAGCTTCGCGGCCCCCGGCTGACCGGGCGGTTCGCGGACGGCACTCTGGGGGAGTTTCCCCTGGGGCCGCTGACGTCACTCGGCCGCCATCCGTCCAACACGTTGCGCCTGGTGGACCGGGAGGTCTCCAAGGAGCACGCGACGATTGAGCGGCTGGGCAAGGACTTCGTCCTGAAGGACCTCGGGTCCTCGAACGGGACGTTCGTCAACGGCAAGCGGGTGAAGGAGTTGAAGCTGAAGGACGGGGACGAGATAGCCCTCGGCTCCTCCCGGCTCATCTTCCACAGCGGCGAGCCGGCGGTGAACCACACCGCGCCCACCGCGCCCGGCGTGACGGTGGTGGCCCAGTCGGTGTCCATGCCCGCCTTCCTGGCGCAGATGGACCAGGTGCCGCAGAACTTCCGTCCGGTGGAGCTGATGACGGACGTGGAGGCGCTGCGCCGCGACTACGAGAAGCTGCGCATCGCCCACGAGTTCCACCGGCAGGTGGGTCTGCAGGGCAGCCAGACGGCCCTCTTCGAGCAGATCCTCAAGGTGGCCTTCCAACTGCTCGCCGCGGACCACGGCGTCATCCTGAAGGTCGCCGGGGACGGGGAGTTCATCCCGGCGGCGGTGCACCACCGCACCGGCAAGCCCGTCAACGTCATGCTCTCCGACACCGTGTTGAAGCGGGTGGTGGAGACGGGCAAGGCGGTGCTGACGGCGGACGCCATCATCGACGAGCGCTTCTCCGCGGCGGAGAGCATCGTCGCGCAGGGCATCCGCTCCGCCATGGCGGTGCCGCTGATGGTGAACGCGAAGATCAAGGCGGTGCTCTTCCTGGACAGCCGGCAGCAGATCAACGCCTTCTCGGAAAAGGACCTGAACATCCTCTCCGGCATCGCCTCGCAGGCGAGCATCGCGCTGGAGAACGTGTCGCTGGGCGAGCAGATCCGCGCGGAGGCGGTGACGCGCGCGGAGCTGAGCCGCTTCCTGTCCAAGGCGGTGGCGGACGCGGTGATCTCCGGCGAGACGGAGGACTTGAGGCAGAGTCGGCTGGCGGAGGTGAGCTGCCTGTTCGCGGACATCCGCGGCTTCACCACCATCTCCGAGAACGAGTCGCCGCAGGAAGTGGTGTCGATGCTGAACAGCTTCTTCTCGGCGATGGCGGACGTGGTGTTCCGCTACGAGGGGAACCTGGACAAGTTCATCGGCGACTGTGTGATGGCGGTGTGGGGTCCGCCGCTCTCGCACCCGGACGACGCGGCGCGGGCGCTGCGGGCGGCGCTGGAGATGCAGGACGCGGTGGAGGAGATCAACCGTCAGCGCGTCGCGATGGGCAAGAAGCCCATCGAGGTGGGCATCGGCATCAACACGGGCCAGGCGGTTGTCGGCTACATGGGCAGCGCGGAGCGGCATGAGTTCACGGCCATCGGGGACACGGTGAACACGGCTTCTCGGCTGTGCGGCATGGCGAAGAGCGGCGAGGTGCTCGCGTCGGAGTCGACGGTCCGCAGGTCGGGGCCGGGCTTCGACGTGGAGGAGCTGCCGGCGATGCAGGTGAAGGGCAAGGAGAAGGCCGTTCCCACGTATCGCGTCCACGGCGTGGAACACACGACCGCTGCTTCCCCGCGCCGCGCATGACGACGACCCAGGAGTGCCCCAACTGCGGGATTCAGCACGACACCCGGGTCTATGTCACGGGCCAGAAGGTGACGTGCCGTTGTGGCATCCGCTTCGAGGTGCGGCGTCAGGACGCGAACGGCGCTCGCGCGGCGTCCCACATCACGTTTGCCCCGCACCGCGCACAGGGCGCTCCCGAGAACACCCGCGACACCGTGGTGCCGGGGCTGGGCGCGGACGAGCGCGCCCCCAAGAGCACGACGAGCTACGCGAACGGCGGGGCGCTCCGGGATGCCTCGCTGCTGGAGGAGCGTGAGCCCCCGCGTGACGAGCCCGGCTCGGTCCACGGGCGCGTGACGATGGTGGGCGGCGCCGCGGAGCCCCGGGGGCCGCGGTCGAGCGGAATCGAAGTGCTGGGCGTGAATTTCGGCGCGGTGCAGCCGTCGAGCACCGGCGCTTCCCCCAGTGACATGGCGCTGCCCGGGGTCCCACTTCCGAGCGTGGACGTGGCCCCCTCCTTCAACAACGCCAACCTCAATAACGCCAACATCGGGCCGAGCGGTGTGGCGCTGCCGTCCTCCACACCAGACCTGGAGGTCCCCGTGGGTGCAACGGTGGTTCGGTCATCGACGCCAACGGGACGTGGCAATCCGGACTCGGACTTGAACGTCCACGAGGTCGACACCTTCGTGGCGGCGGCGCGGGTGTCGCTGCCGGGGTTCGAGCTGCTGGAGCTGCTCGGTCGCGGCGGCATGGGCGAGGTGTGGCTCGCGCGGCAGACGTCGCTGGGTCGCACGGTGGCGGTGAAGCTGTTGCCGCCGAAGCTGGCGAAGGACCCGGAGTTCGTGGCCCGGTTCGAGAAGGAGGCCACCGCGCTGGCCGCCCTCAACCACCCGAACATCGTGCAGATCATCGACCGGGGTGTCGCGGGCGAGCACTACTACTTCGTGATGGAGTTCGTGGAGGGGCGCTCGCTGCGAGAGGCCATCTCCACGGGCACGCTGTCGCCGCAGCAGAGCTTGAAGCTGATGCTCCAGGTGGCGCGCGCCGTCGAGTGCGCGCACGACAAGGACATCATCCACCGCGACCTCAAGCCGGAGAACATCCTGCTGGACGGGCGGGGCAACGTGAAGGTGGCGGACTTCGGGCTGGCGGGCTTCCGTCAGTCGGAGTCCCGGTTGCAGCTCACCGCGACGGCGGTGGCCATGGGCACGCTGAACTACATGGCCCCGGAGCAGCGGCGCGACGCGAAGAACGTGGACGGGCGCGCCGACCTGTTCTCGCTGGGCGTGGTGCTCTACGAACTGCTCACCGGGGAAGTTCCCCTGGGGCGCTTCAAGCTGCCGTCCCAGCGCGTGCCGGGGTTGGACCCGCGCGTGGACCTGGTGGTGGAGCGCCTGCTGGAGACGGACCCGGAGTCCCGCTACGAGAAGGCGGGGGAGTTGTGCGCGGCGCTGGACACGATGATCTCCTCCTCGTCCGCGCCGGGCCTGATGACGGGCCTCCAGCCTGCACGGCAACTGGTGACGGCACGCGCCCCGACGACGAGCCAGATCACCCGCCGCCTGCGTCTGGGCTGGCGCCGGGTGCGCAGCGGGCTGTCCATCGTCGGTGGGCTCGCGGTGCTCGGCTTCGCGGCCCGCTGGGCGGTGGACCCGGTGCTCCACCGGGGCGATGAGCGCGACAGGCCCGGGCAGGGCACGAAGACGCGCACGCCCACCCGGCCGTTTCCGCCGAACACGTACGGTGAGACCTTCACCACGGCGAACGTGGTGGTGCCGCCGAAGCCCGGCGGGGAGGCCCGGTTTGGAGTCACGTTCGAGGGCGAGGGCACCGAGGAGCTCAACCTCCACAGCGGTCGGTGGGTGATTGAGAACGGTGAGCTCAGGGCGTGGCAGGGTGGCCAGGATGCCTCGGGGCGGCGGCTGGTGCCGCGCGCGTACGTGGCGCACCGCTACTTCGCGGCCGACGACTTCGATGCGCAGGTGATGATGGATGTCCGGCCGCTGGGGGATGAGTACCCGGAGGAGCTCGATGCCCAGCACTATGGAGAGCTGTCCTTCCGTATCAAGGACCTCCAGGTGTCGGCCTTCGCCATTCCGGGAGTGGGGATGCGCCTGGCGTGGCGCTACTTCACCGAGGATGGCCACGAGGTGGTGGGCAACAGCGCGCAGGACACGGATGGGCTCGTCGAGGACGAGATGCCGCTGCCCGCGACGGGGCCCTACCTGGTGCGACTGAAGTTGAGCCCGAAGGCGGAGGGCGTCGTGCTCGCGGAGGGATTCCTCGGCAAGCAGCGCTTCGCCCGGAAGCTGCTGCCGGGCCTGAAGAACCGCGTTGGCAAGGTGGCCGTCGGGTGCCGCAACCTGGCCTGTACGTTCGATGACCTGGCGGTCCGGGGGCAGCTGAAGGAACGTCCGCCCCGGCAGGCGTCCGTGGGCCAGGAGCAGTAGTCCTCTCCGGGCCCGGCTCGTCGGGCCCTCGTGTCAGTCTCCTGTTTCCGACACTTCTCGGGCATTCCCCCGGAGCGGGCCACGTCGGGTCACTGTTCCCTGGGGGAGGTTGTCCTCGAGGGGACAGGCCATTGCCCCGGGCGACCTTGCGCGGGCTTCACGGGCGTCCCACTTTCTTCCGGTGTTCGGGGCCCTGGGGCTCCATTCGAGCTGCCGGGGGACGGGATGGAATTCTGGCGCGTCGTGTTGGCGCCCATCTATGTGGCGTTCCTGGCGGCGCTCGTGGTGGCGGCGTTCACCTTTGGACGGCGAGGCTCGCGGGCCAACGTCCCGAGACTGCCGCTGCTCTGGTTCGGGCTGCTGGCCCTGGGGGCGCTCGCGCTCGTCTCGGCCGAGTCCGTGGGCAAGTCCCTGGGGCTCGCGTTGCTGGTGGTCGCGGCGCTGCTCGCGGTGCGGGGCACCCGGGTGCGCTCGGGCGCGGACCTGCTGCGGGGCACGGTGCCCAAGTCCTTGGACGAGGCCGTGGCGGCGCTGCGCTCCGGTGAGTCGCCGGGCTGGGGCGTGTACCAGGGCACGCTCGATGCCGAGGAGGTGCTCACGTCCCCGGGCGGCGTTCCCTGCACCTTCTTCGAAGCCGAGCTTCGCGAGGTGGCGGCGGACGGACGGAAGGGCGCGCTGCTGTCGCGAGAGCGGGCCTACTCGCCCACGCTGATGTTGCGAGGCGCGCGCGTCAGGGCTCGCGTGAAGTTCTCTCCCGCGTCGTTGATGGCGCCGGTGCGGCCTCGTCGCTGCCGGACGGTGTCGTTGATGTCGCCGCCCTCCTGGCTCGGTGAGGTCCCCGTGGGTCCGGAGGGGAGCGAGCTGTCGGGCGCGGGGGAGCTGGTCGACGAACCCCGGACGCTCTCCTGGGAGCGCGTGGGCAGCGCGGGCGACACCTGCTTCGTGGTGGGCGAGCTGCGGCGCGGCGCGAGCGAGGGCACCTACGAGCTGCGCGGCCGGCACGGCGGCGCGGCGATGGTGGTGCTGGGCACGGACGCGGACGTCACGCGAGGCACGCTGGCGCGCCTGGCGTGGAAGCACTTCGCGGCGGCCGGAGCGATGTCCATGGCCGCCGCGTTGATGCTGTCGCGTTCGATGTGAGCGAACGCGCTACGGCGTGGGCGTGGACGGGCCCCATGCCGTGGAGAACACGAGCTGCTCCTGACTGTCCGCGAGCCGCACGGTGAAGGTCCGCTCGATTCCGCCCAGGCCTCGAGCCGTGCCCTTCGCCAGCTCCGCCAGCACCGCGCCGGCCGTGCGCAGGTGGAAGCCCGTGTTCCAGAGGCCTTCCAAGTCACTGTGCACCGTGCGCAGTTCCTCGCCGCTGCGGCGCTCCTCGATGGAGCGGCGCAGGCGCACCAGGCCATCCACGAAGCGGCGGCACTTGGCCAGCGTGTTGCGGTTCTTGTCCGTGACTTCGGCGAAGCTGAAGTTGCCGCCGGGCGGCTGCCACGTCTTCTCGCGCAGCAGCAGGCCCGAGGCGAGCTGCTTCACCGTGGAGTCCTTCTCGATGAACCACGCGGCGATCTGCGCGGCGCGGGTGGGGGACAGGTCTCCGGAGAGGAAGCTGCCCTTGTTCATCACCTCGGTGAGGTACGACTCCCAGATGGGCGCGTAGACGAGCTTGCGGAACTCCGGCGTCACGCGCGCTGTCTGCTCGCTCCACGGCATGGCGCGGGCGAGCGCCCGTGAGAAGAGCTTGATGTCGAACGTCTGGAGCCGGGGCACCAGCTCGCGCAGCATCTCGTCGGATATCTTGAGTTCGACCTGCGTCTGGACATCCGTCTTGCCCAGGTGCGCGTCGAGCTTCGCCGTGACGCTGGCCGCGTCATTGGCATCCAGCACGCCCCAGACGACGGCGTCGTCCACCGCGGCTTGAAGCTCCTGCTTCGTCAGCTTCTTCTTCTGCCCCCACAGCAGCATGTGCAGGCCGTAGCGGAAGTCCGACGCGGCCGGGGCCGGTGCGAAGGACTCCATGTCCGCCCGGAAGTCCACCGCCCATCGGTTGCGGTGGCCCATCAGCGCGTCCTCGTAGGCGCGCTGTCCGAGGAACGCCTGCCGCCGCGCGCCCTGCGTGTTCTCCTGCGACACCCAGGTCTGCTTGAGCGAGCCGCGTGCCTTGAACACCTCGAAGGTGCCCAGGCTCAGCGAGAAGCCGACGGTCTGCTGGAGCGTGAAGGACGCGGTGTTGAGGTAGTTCTTCAGGGTGAACCTGCCCGCGTTCTCCGGCGCGCGCAGCCACGACATCAAATCCACCAGGTTGCCGAGCACCAACTGGCCGTGGAAGTTCAGCGCGGTGGCCTCGTCCAGTTCGACTTCCAGCAGCGTGGAGGACTCGGAGATGCGCAGGTATTCGTACTGGAAGGCGGCGCCGATGCGCGCCTTCACCACCTTCTCCAGCGCGGCCTCCACCTTCTGCTTCAGCTCCTCCCACTCCTGCTTCAGGTGGTCCAGGTTGACGAGCTCCGGGTCCAACCCCAGCCGCTCCAGCACCGAGCGCAGCAGTGCGAGCTGGTCCGGAGTCAGCACCTTCTGGATGGCCTTGTCGATGAGCTCCTCGACCTTCGCCTCGGCCTGTCCGGCGAGCGCGGAGAGCACTTCCTTGAGCCGGGCCTGCACGGCCTCGGGGTCTGCGAAGGCGACCTGGATGCCCAGGCCCGCGCCCTGCGAGGCCTCGTGGGACTTCGCCTTCCGCACCGCGAGTTGGAGGCGCCCGGGGCTCGGACGGGAGAAGCTCAGTTGGTAGTCGTCGGTGAGCGAGACGCGCGCGCGCACCAGCGCGACGATGGACGTCTTCAGCTCGATGAGCTCGCTGCTGCGGACGAAGGACAGGTCCCCCAGGTTGGTGGTGAAGAGGTCCGCCCAGCCCAGGTCCAACCCCGTCTCCAGCATGCCGCGCACGCGCCACGACAGCGCGTCACCCGTCCCCAGCTTCGTCAGGTCCGTCGAGTTCACCAGCAGGCGCGGCGACGCGAGGTCCTCCTTGGCGGCCTCGCGCATGTTGCGAGCGAGCGGATGCGCGCGGTAATCGCTCAGCGAGGCGGACAGCTCCGTCTTCCCGTTGGCGGAGACGAAGGAGTAGCGGCCGGAGGCCCCCGCCTTGACGAGGCCCGTGGCCTGGTAGCGCATCCACCCCTTGTCGCCGCCCAGGATGAGCTGGGGCCGAGCCGAGTCCGATGGCGGGGCATTCGCTGCGGCGGCCTCACCGACGATACCGTTCTCGTCCACGTCGCCGGGGGAGTTGAAGTTGCGGACGGTGGCCTCGGCGCTGGCCTCGAAGGAGAGCGCGAAGTCGCCCAGGTTCAGCTTGGGCGGGAGGATGCCCTCACGCGTGAGGCCCTCTTGCGCCAGCGTCACCCGGATGTCCTGGTCCTGGAGCTTCACGTCCGGAATCTTCTCGGCCAGCTCCGCCGGCAGATTCGCCAGCGTCTCAATCACCTTCATGTGAATCCCCCTCGGCCTGCATGGAAGTGCCGACCCAGCATGCTCCAGGTTATCCCGGGAGGCACGTGTTGTCGGCTTCGAGGTGGAGTCCCCGGCTGGCCGCCTGGGCGAGCGGGTGTGAGCGCGCGGCGCGGGAGGTCACACCTCGTCGCCGAGGCCGTATTCCTTGAGCTTCCGGGCGAGCGTATTGCGGCCAATCTCCAGCACCTTCGCCGCGGCGGTGCGGTTGCCCTTCACCGAGTCCAGGACGCGGAGGATGTGGAGGCGCTCCACCTCCGACAGTGGCAGGAGGGAGGCTTCGGCGGAGGAGGACGGGCTGGCCATGGTGCGAGCGGGGTCCGCCATCGACTGGGGCGCCGCGCCCGTGGGAGGCAGTCGGTCCATGTCCGGCAGGGGCAGGTGCTCCTCGAGGATTTCGCCCTCGCACAGCACCACCGCGCTCTCGATGCAGTTCTCCAACTCGCGCACGTTGCCGGGCCAGCGGTAGCGCTTGAGGCGCTCCAGCGCGAGCGGACTGAGTCGGGGCGCGGGCAGCCGGTGACGACGCGCGACGGTGGCGACGAAGTGACGGGCCAGGCGCTCGATGTCCTCCGCGCCGCGCTCGCGCAGCGGGGGCAGGACGACCTCGACGACCTTGATGCGGTAGTAGAGGTCCTCGCGGAAGCGGCCCTCCGCCACCATGCGCGCCAAATCTCGATGCGTGGCCGCGACGATGCGCACGTCCACCTTGATGGCCTGGGTGCCGCCCACGCGCTCGAACTCGCGGTCCTGGATGACGCGCAGGAGCTTGCCCTGCACGGGCAGGGGCAACTCGCCAATCTCGTCGATGAAGACGGTGCCGTTGTCCGCCGCCTCGAACTTGCCGGGCATGCGGTGGTCCGCGCCGGTGTAGGCGCCGCGCTCGTGGCCGAACAGCTCGTTCTCGATGAGCGTGGCGGGCAGTGCGGCGCAGTCGACCTTGATGAAGGGCTTGTCGCGGCGGGGCCCGTTGACATGCACCGCGCGGGCGAAGAGCTCCTTGCCGCTGCCGCTCTCTCCGCGCAGCAGCACCGTGGCGTCGGTGGGCGCGGCCTTGCGCACCAGCCGGTAGATGGCCTGGAGCTGCGGGGACTCGCCGATGATGCGGTTGAAGAAGTAGCCGACGGGCGCCTGGGGCTGGTCCTTCGCGCGCTGCAGCTCCTGGTACAGGCTGGTGCTCTGCAGGGCGGTGCTCACCTGCGAGGCAATCGCGTCGAGCCGCTCCGTGTCCTCCGGGGTGAAGCGATCTCCTCCGCGGCGGTTGAGCACCTGGAGCACGCCGTACAGCGCGCCGTCCGCGTCGCGCAGGGGCACCGCGAGCAGGCTCGTGGTGCGGTAGCCCGTCATCCGGTCGATGTCCGCGAAGAAGCGCTGCTCTCCGCGCGGGTCCGGGACGTTGATGGGGTGGCCTTCCTGGGCCACGGTGCCCGCCACGCCTTGGCCCAGCTTCACGCGAATCTGCGACACCTCTGGCAGGTGCGCGGCGCGGCTGAACAGCTCCCGGCGCGCCGGGTCCAACAGCCACAGCGTCCCCCGGTCCGCCTGCATGGTGGCGGCGATGCGGTCCATCAACGTCTGGAGGAACGCATCCAGGTCCACCTCCCTCCCGACGAGCGCCCCGAAGGGGAGGAGGACCTGGGTGATGTCCGCGGCAGGGGGCATGGTGGGCAGGGGCGGGAGGATGAAGGCCGACGCGTCACCATAGCATTCGAGTGCCATCGTCCGGCCCACCTCTCAGGCCGCTCGGCCCAACACCAGTCGCTGGCCCTCGCGCGCCGGCTCGCACACGGGGAAGAGGGTGCGCGCCTGCTCGGCCATGTCCTCCAGCGTCTCGTCCGTGTGCGCCGGGTCATGGTGGAACAGGCACAGCCGCCGCGCGCCCACCGTCTTCGCCACGTCCGCCGCGTCCATCATCGTCGAGTGGCCCCAGCCCTTCTTGGGGATTCCCTTGCGGCCGTCGTACTCCTCGGGCGTGTACTGCGCGTCGAGGCACAGCACGTCCGCGCCCTCGAACCAGCGCGCGACTTCCGGCGTCAGGTCCTTGCGGCACAGCTCCACGTCCGTGGCGTAGATGAACGAATGCCCATCCGCCTCCACCCGGTACGCCAGGCACCCCTGGGGGTGCGGCACGTCGATGGGCGTCACCTTGAAGGGCCCGACCTCCACCGTCTTGCCGTGAATCGCGGACAGGAAGTCCATCCGCGAGCGCATGATGCTCAGCGGCACCGGGAAGTGCGGCGGCTGCATCTGCGCCGCGAGCTCCGACTGGAGCGCCTGCGCGCCATTCGCGCCGGGGCCGTACATCGTCAGCTCCGTGGTGGGCAGGTACGCGGGCGTGAAGAAGGGGAAGCCCTGCACGTGGTCCCAATGCAGGTGCGAGAAGAACATCGCGACCTTGTGCGGCGGGCCCTCGCGCATCATCACCTCACCCAGCGCCCGGATGCCCGTGCCCGCATCGAGGATCAACCGGTGACCCTGGCTCGTCACCTCGACGCACGCCGTGTTGCCGCCGATGCGTGAACCCGAGACCGCGATGCTCCCTCGAACGCCGTAGAACCGGATATCCATGACGACCTCCTGAAATTTGGAGGGCCTCCGTGAGGACGCCCTGATGCCCCCGTGCTTGAGCACGTGGGATGCCATGTCCAAGTGGCTGTAATTATTGACGGGAGGTCTGACATTGCGGGGCACCGCACCATTCTGGAGCGCCCCTGGATGGTGCGGCCGTACCATTCCGGAGCGTCCGGAATTATCGGGAGTTCCGACTAACGAATGGGGTGGAGCGAGGCCCTCCTGACGCGGCAGCGGGGTCCTCCGAGGGCTCCGGGGCCGGTCGCCCGCGTGGGAGATCCGGTATAGGACGGAGCCATGGCGTTGATTGCGTTCTGCACCATCAAGGGCGGCGTGGGGAAGACGACGCTCTGCGCGCACGTGGCCTCCGCGATGGCGGACATGGGCAAGCGCGTGCTGCTGTTGGACCTGGATCCGCAGGCACACGCGTCGCTCGTGCTGGGGCTGGAGAGTCGCGAGGGGCCGTGTGTCGCGGAGGCTTTGGGCGCGCGGCCCAAGTACCGGTTGGACCAGGTGGTGGTGGCGTCACCGAAGCGGCCCACGCTCTTCATCGCTCCGGCCGCGCCGCGCATGGCGGCGATGGAGCGCGAGCTGTTCCAGTGGGGACACCGCCTCCAGGCGATTCCCCGCGCGCTGAAGACGCTGAGCTGGACGCCGGACGTCATCATCGCGGACACGCCGCCGAGCCTCGGCGCGTACACGGAGGCGGTGCTGGGCTTCTCCGACCTCGTCGTGGCGCCGGTGCCCACGGGGGCCTTCGCGCTCCAGGGCCTGGGGGAAATCGAGGCCGCGTGGCGCGACGTTCGCGAGCAGCAGGGCGGCGAACTGGTGGCAGTGGTGAACCTGTGGGACCGGCGCACCACGGCGACCAACGAGGCGATGGAGGAGGCACTGAAGGACTCGACGGTGCCGGTGCTGCGCGCGCGGATTCCGCGCTCGGAGTCCATCAATCAAGCGGGGCTGGGCTACGAGGTGGTCTTCGACACGAGCCCCACGGCGCCGGGTGTCGAGGAGCTGCGGGCCCTGGCGCAGGAGCTGGCGAAGCGCGTGGGCCTGCGCTGACCCTGGCGTGGGCACCCGCCCCGGGAGCACGGGACGGGCGCCTTCGCTCGAATCAAATCAGAGGTGGTAGTGGCCCGCGGCCTCGGGCTGGTAGGGCACGGCGACGATGCGCAGTCGCTTGGTGCGCCCGCTCGGCAGCGGCCAGGCGATGGACTGCCCCACGGACAGGCCGATGAGGGCGCTGCCGATGGGGGCGAGCACGGAGATGCGGCCCTCGTCGCTCTTCGCGTCCCTCGGGTAGACGAGCGTCACCTGACGCTGCTCGCCGGTCTGCTCGTCCTCGAACAGCACGGTGCTGTTCATCGTCACGACGCTGGGGGGAACCGTCTCCGAGGCCACCACCTGGGCCCGGGACAGCTCCGAATCAAGCATCTCCGCGAGCTCGGCCGTGCGGCCCCCTCCATGGTGGTCGATGACCTGGCGCAGACGCTCCAGGTCGGTCTCAGTCACGATGAGGGACTGCTCGCTGGTCATGTCGATGGCTCCGTGAAAATAGAGAACGAGAATAGGGTCAACACGTCGGCAACGGCTGGCGGAAACATCTATTCCCGGCGAGCCCGGAGAGCCATTCGGGGGCTCAGCCGCCGTCGTCCGGGAGCTTCAGCACCCACCACTCGATTCCCTGCGCGCCGTCGTCCGCGAGGAAGAAGACCTTCCGCTCCGCGCGCGTGAAGAAGTACGGGAACGAGCCGAGCTGTCCCGGCGCCAGCTCCTGTCGCAACCGCGTGCCTGGCCTGGTGCCGTCGGTCTCCCAGAGCTCCGCGCCGTTGATGCCGTCGTCCGCGTGGAAGAGCGCTGTCGTGCCCACGCCCGTCATCCAGCGAGGCTCCGAGTGCGCGGGGCCCGGATGGATGTCCTTCACGAGGAAGGCGCTGCCCGGAGCGCCGCCAGTACGCCACAGCTCGATGCCATGGGTGCCGTCATCGGCGCTGAAGAGCACGCTCGAACCGAGCGCTCCGAACCAGAGGGGATAGGAACCCTCCGGACCTGGCTGCACGTCGAAGGCGAGCGCGGTGCCGCTCCCGGTGCCGTCGCTGACCCAGGGCTCGCGGCCCGTGTCGGGGTCCGCCGCCGCGAAGAAGACGCGGTCTCCCGCCACCGTGAAGGTGTCCGCGAAGGAGCTGCTCGGGCCCGGCCAGATATCCCGAAGGAGCCGGGTGCCCGCCTCGGTGCCGTCGCTGACCCAGGGCTCCTCGCCGTGCTCCTCCTCGTTGGCGGTGAAGACGAGCAACGAACCGAGCGCGGTGAGCGACGTGGGGAACGAGCCGACCGGACCCACGAAGATGTCCTTCAGCACGTGTGTCCCGGCCTCGGTGCCGTCGCTGACGCCCAGCTCCCAGCCGAGGCCAGGGAAGTTCGCGAGGAAGAAGATGCGCGAGCCCACCACCGTGAGCGCGCGCGGCGAGCTGTCCTCCGCGCCGGGGGCCAGGTCCTTGACGAGCGTGGTGCCCGCCGTGGTGCCGTCGGTGCGCCACAGCTCCTCGCCGTGGCTCGCGTCGCGGGCATTGAAGTACGCGAAGCCATCCAGCACGACGGGCGTCCCTTCGCCCTGGCTGCTGCCGGAGCCGGGTCGCAGGTCCTTCACCAACACGGTGCCTTCGGCGGTGCCGTCGGTGCGCCACAGCTCGCGGCCGCGGATGCCATCGTCCGCGAAGAAGAGGACCCGCGGGCCGACGACGAAGAAGTCGGAGGGCTCGGAGCCCAGGGGGCCGGGTCGCAGGTCCTTGATGAGCACGGTGCCCTCGGGCGTCCCGTTGGTGCGCCACGGCTCCTGGCCGATGCTGCCGTCGTCGGCGTCGAAGTAGAGCGTGTCGCCTCGGGTCGTCCACGCGCGGGTGTTGGCGCCGCCCGGCCCCGGGAAGAGGTCCTGGATGAGCCGGGCAGAGGGGATGGACTGCAGCGTGTCCTCGTCATCGCCCGTCCACAGCAGGCGCCGGGTGGCGACGCGGAAGTCGTAGCCCACGTCTCGCGCCCACAGCTCCGCGCCGGTGCCTCGCTCGTTCGCGGTGAAGAACACGCGCCGACCGCTGACGGTGAAGTCGCGCGCGGCGGACGAGAATGCACCTGGGGCCAGGTCCTCCAGTCGGGAGGTGCCGCGTCCGGAGCCATTGCTGCTCCAGGGCTCGTGTCCCTTCCCGGGCTCGTGCGCGGAGAAGTAGAGCCGGCCCTTGGCTTCGCGCAGGAATGCGAGGGCGGAGCCCCGTGAGCCGGGGACGATGTCCTTGACGAGCACGGTGCCTTCGGGCGTGCCGTCCGTGCGCCACAGCTCGTCGCCGTGCTCGGGAGTCCAGGCGGAGAAGTAGAGGCGCCCCTCCATTGTGGTGAGCTCACGGGGGTTGGAGCTGGCGGGGCCCTGCGCGATGTCGCGCACGGGGAAGGTGCCGAGCACGGAGCCATCGCTGCGCCACAGCTCATCGCCGTGGTCGGGGAAGCTGGTGACGAAGAAGAAGAGGTTGCCAGCGGCGCGCACTCTCAAGGGCCCATCGTAGGAGGGGAACGGGATGTCCCTGAGTCGCACCGTGCCGTTCATTCCGCCGTCGCTCGTCCAGAGCGCGAGTGTCGAGGGGCCGCCGGGAACGTCCTCGTCCTGCTCGTAGCTCACGAAGAAGAAGAGGCGTCCGTTCACCTCGGTAAGCGCCCTGGGGCGCACGATGACGCCAGGCGGGGCGTCGATGCCCTTCACGGCGACGGTGCCACCAGTGGTGCCGTCGCTGCTCCAGAGGACGCGGTCGACGAAGAAGTAGAGCCGGCCTTGCGCCGCGACGAGCGGAGAGGGGTAGGCGCCAGAGGGACCTTCCGCGATGTCCCTCACCAGCGCGGTGCCCGCCTCGGTGCCATCCGTGCGCCACAGCTCGATACCGGATTGGCCATCATGGGCGAGGAAGAAGAGGTGCTCGCCGAGCTGGATGAGGCTCTCTGGATTTGAGCCCAGTGTGCCGGGCCGCAGGTCCACGACCATGCGGGTGTTCGAGGCCTTGCCGTCGCTGCGCCACAGCTCCTCTCCGTGCACGCCGTCATGGGCGACGAAGTAGAGCGTGTTCCCGACGGCGGTGAGTTCGCGAGGCTCCGAGCCGAGGGGACCTGGGCGGAGGTCCTTGACGAGCAGGGTGCCCCGGTCCGAGCCGTCGCTCTTGAAGAGCTCTGCGCCTCGCGAGCGGTCCGTGGCGACGAAGAAGAGGAGCCCGTTGACGTCGGTCAGCTCGCGCGGACCGGAGCTGAGGCGGCCTCCCGCGATGTCGTCCACGGGGTACGGCGAGTCCATCACGTCGGGGGTGGCACCCAGCCTTCCCGTCGACAAGGTGTCCGCGTCTCCACCTCCACAACAGAGGGCGGAGACCAGCAGCGTGAGGAATAATGACAAAGGCAGGAGCGGCAACGCCATGATAGACACCGTTCTTCGCGCGACATTGCTCGCGCGAGTGGGCGCCAAAGGTGGCTCGCTCCGGCCTCGTGAGAAGCCTCCCTCCGAGGGTAGAAAACCATCTGGAATTGGATTGTCTGAATCCGTGAGTGATTGCTTCAGAACCTCGGTCTGGCGGATGAGATGGGGGCAAGGGCCGTATCGATGGTGACCGACTCCAGGCTGCCGTGGAGCCGGATTCCCTCCGTGCCCCCCGCGGGGCAGTTCTCGCTGTGGCTGTACATGAAGATGCTTGCGCTTCCCATCCCTCCACCTCCTTCGTTGACGTCCACGGTCGAGGTCCCCGAATAGACCTCCAGGCCGCTGGCGTTGTATGCCTTCACGAACACTTGGTGTTGCAGCCCCACGGGGACATCCGTGATTGCGCCACGAACGGCGTCGCTCGTCACATCGAGGGACACGGGACCGATGGCTCGAACCGGTCCCTGCACAGACGCCGTCGCCGTCACGACACCGCAGGGGTCCGTCGCCAGGGGGACGGAAACCCGGACGGCGTACGTGGTCACGCCCGCATCTTGTCCTGTGACCTCATCCGCACTACAGGCCACGAGCAGCGCACAGCTTCCCCCCAGCATCACATTCCACATGGCTCGCTGCATATGTCCTCTCGGGTCGGGCATGGCCTCGCGTTCGGGCAGATAGGCAAAACGAATGAACGCGATGATGAGAGTAGAGGGGAGGGGCCCGCCTCGGTCAAATGGCTGTCGCCGGATACAATCGCGTCGTCAGGACCTCCCAAGAGCAGACGGTGCACGTGCCTCTGCACGCTGTGCAGCGGAAGCGACCCACGGGCACCACTCGCTCCAGCGCAGGGCGGCCCACCCCGGGAGCCCCTCTCTCCTCGGGGCCCATCCAATACCAACCCACTTCAGTTGATGCGCGCCAGGCTGTCGTGGGCCCGCAGTCCCAGCCTCTTCCAGGTCAGGACTGTCGTGTGGCCTCGCGGGGGGCTCCACGAACGCTCAGAACGGACTGTCCGCGCCGCGCGTCGGCAACACCGACACGCCGCCGGACAGGTATGCGTCGATGGACTTCGCCGCCTCACGTCCGTCGGACAGCGCCCAGACGATGAGGCTCGCGCCCCGGCTGGCGTCCCCCGCGCTGTAGACGCCGTCCGCCGAGGTGGCGAAGCGCTTGTCCACCTGCACCGTGCCGCGAGGCGAGAGCGCCACGCCCAGGTCGTCCACCAGTCCCGTCGTCTCCGGGCCGGTGAAGCCCATCGCCAGAATCAGCAGGTCCACCTCGAGCGTCGTCTCGGAGCCTGCAACCTCCACCAACCTCGGGCCTCCTCCGACGGCGCGCTGCACCTCCACCTTCACGGCGTGCAGGGTCTCCAGCTTCCCGTCCGTGCCGACCAGTCGCTTCGTCTGCATCGCGAAGCCGCGCTCGCCGCCTTCCTCCTGGCTCGACGAGGTGCGGAAGACCACGGGCCACCGGGGCCATGGATTGTCGAGCGCGCGCACGGACGGAGGCGCGGGGAACAACTCAATCTGCTGCACGCTCTTCGCGCCCTGCCGCAGCGCCGTGCCCAGGCAGTCCGAGCCCGTGTCACCACCGCCCAGGATGACCACGCGCTTGCCCGCGGCGTTCAGTCGCGCCTGCTCTTCGCCATGCCCACCCACGAGCCGGTTCTGGTGCTCCAGGTACTCCATGGCCTGCACCACGCCGCTCAGCTCGCGACCAGGCACCTCCAGCTCACGAGCCCGTCGAGCCCCCATCGCCAGCAGCAGCGCGTCATGTCGCCCACGCAACTCGCGGAAGCTCACCGAGCCACCCACGTCCACGCCGGTGCGGAACACCACGCCCTCCGCCTCCATCAGTGCGATACGCCGGTCCACCACGGACTTCTCCAGCTTGAAGTCCGGAATGCCGTAGCGCAGCAGTCCACCGGCCCGAGCGTCGCGCTCGTACACGGTGACGCTGTGCCCGGCCGCGTTGAGCTGCGCCGCCGCGGCCAGTCCCGCGGGCCCCGAGCCCACGACGCCCACGGTGCGCCCCGTGCGCCGCGTGGGAGGCCGGGGCTTCACCCAGCCCTCCGCGAAGGCGCGCTCGGAGATCTCCTTCTCCATCTGCTCGATGGTCACCGCGTCGCTGTCGATGGCCAGCACGCACGCGGCCTCGCACGGCGCGGGGCACAGCCGGCCCGTCATCTCCGGGAAGCCGTTGGTGCGCGAGAGGATGTCGTATGCCTCGCGCCAGCGGCCCCGATACACGGCCTCGTTGAAGTCCGGGATGAGGTTTCCCAGGGGACATCCCTGGTGACAGAAGGGGACGCCACAGTCCATGCAGCGTCCGGCCTGTCGCTTCGCCTCCTCGGGCGCGAGGGGCAGGGCGTACTCGCGATAGTCGCCCAGCCGCTCCTGCTTCTCGCGCTTGTGCGGGTGGACGCGGTCCCACTCCATGAATCCGGTCGGCTTGCCCATGGTTCAGCCCCTCCCGCCGACGACGTGTTGGAGCTGCGCCCCCACCTGGGTCTCCGGTGGCTTCTTCGCCGCGCGTCGCGCCTGCAACACGCGCTTGTAGTCCGTCGGCATCACCTTCACGAACCGGGGCACCATCAGCTCCCAGTTGTCCAGGATCCGCCGAGCCAGCGCGCTGTGCGTGTGCCGCTGGTGTCGCTCAATCATCCCGTGCACGAGCCAGATCTCCGACTCGTCCACCAGCGACTCCAGCTCCACCATCTCCAGATTGCACCGCTGCCGGAACGTCGTCTCCCGGTCCAACACGTACGCGGTGCCGCCACTCATGCCCGCCGCGAAGTTGCGGCCCGTGGCGCCCAGCACCACCACCACGCCGCCCGTCATGTACTCGCAGCCGTGGTCTCCCACGCCTTCCACCACCGCCTGCGCGCCGCTGTTGCGCACCGCGAAGCGCTCGCCCGCGAGTCCGCGCAGGTACACCTCGCCGGCCGTGGCGCCGTAGAGGGCCGTGTTGCCCACCAGCACGTTCTCCTCCGCCACGAAGCGGCTGGACTGGTGCGGGTAGACGATGATGCGTCCGCCGGAGAGGCCCTTGCCCACGTAGTCGTTGGCATCGCCCTCCAGCTCCAGCGTCACGCCCGAGACGAGGAACGCGCCGAAGCTCTGGCCCGCCGAGCCCTTCATCCGGATGTGCAGCCGTCCATCCGGAAGCCCTCGCGCGCCGTGCCTCTTGGCAATCTCGCCCGAGAGCATGGCGCCCACCGCGCGGTGCGTGTTGCTCACCGGCCGTGTCAACAGCATGGGGGGACCACCGTCCAGCACCGCCTTCGCGTCGCGAAGCAGCTCGTGGTCCAGGTGGTCCGACACATCCTTGGAGCGGGGCACCTTGCAGTGGCGCGGCTCGCTCTCCGGCGCAGCGGGTGCGGCCAGGAGCGCGGACAGGTCCACGCGGCGCGCCTTCCAGTGGTCCACCGCCGCGCGTTGGCGCAGCAGGTCCACCCGGCCTACCAACTCCTCCAACGTCCGGGCACCCAGCGCCGCCATCTTGCGCCGCAGGTCCTCCGCGATGAGCAGGAAGAAGTTCACCACGTCCTCCGGCTTGCCCTGGAAGCGCGCGCGCAGCGCGGGGTCCTGCGTGGCGATGCCGGCCGAGCACGTGTTGAGGTGGCACTTGCGCAGCATCACGCAGCCCACGGCCACGAGGCTCGCGGTGGCCATGCCGAACTCCTCGGCGCCCAGCAGCGCGGCCACCAGCACGTCGCGCGCGGTGCGCAGGCCTCCGTCCGCCTGTACGCGGATTCGCTCGCGCAGCCCGTTGTGCACCAGCACCTGCTGCGTCTCCGCGAGCCCCAGCTCCCACGGCAGGCCCGCGTGGTGGATGCTGGAGATGGGGGACGCTCCCGTGCCGCCCTCATAGCCGGAGATGACGACGCAGCCCGCGCCCGCCTTCGCCACGCCCGCGGCGATGGTGCCCACGCCCACCTCGCTCACCAGCTTCACGCTCACCCGGGCCTTCGGGTTGGTGGACTGGAGGTCGTAGATGAGCTGCGCCAGGTCCTCGATGGAGTAGATGTCGTGGTGCGGGGGAGGGGAGATGAGCGTCACGCCCGGCGTGGACCAGCGGACCTTGGCGATGCGCTCGTCCACCTTGTGACCCGGCAGTTGTCCGCCCTCGCCGGGCTTGGCGCCCTGGGCGACCTTGATCTGCAGTTCGTCCGCGTTGACCAGGTACTCCGTGGTGACGCCGAAGCGCGCGCTCGCCACCTGTTTGATGGCGCTGCGGCGCAAGTCACCGTGCTCGTCCGGCTGGTAGCGCCGCGACTCCTCGCCGCCTTCTCCGCTGTTGGACCTGCCACCCAGCCGGTTCATCGCGATGGCCAGCGTCTCGTGGGCCTCCGCGCTGATGGAGCCGAAGGACATGGCGCCCGTGACGAAGCGGCGCGCCAGGGACAGTGCCGGCTCTACCTCCTCCACCGGGATGGGACGACAACCCTCGGTGACGACCTCCAGGAGACCGCGCAGGTTGCAGTGCTCGTGCGTCTCGTCATCCGCCAGCTTTGAGTACTCCTCGAACTGCGCCGCGTCGTTGCCACGCACCGCCGCCTGGAGCTTGGCAATCGTCGCCGGGTTCCACTTGTGTCGCTCGCCCTGCCTCCGCCAGCGGTACTGGCCACCCACGGGGACCTGACCCTCCGCCGCCTCGAAGCCTCGCGCGTGGCGTTCGGCGACTTCGCGTCCCAGCTCGGGCAGGCCCACGCCCTCCACGCGGGAGGACGTGCCGGTGAAGTGGCGCTCAATCAGGCCGCGCTGAAGCCCCACCGCCTCGAACAGTTGGGAGCCCCGGTAGGACTGGAGCGTGGAGATGCCCATCTTGGACATCACCTTCATCAGCCCTTCCTCCACGGCGTGGATGAAGCGCTCCTGCGCCTTCTCCGCGTCCACGCCCAGCTCGCCCCCGTCCGCCAGTGCCCTCACCGTGTCGAGCGCCAGGTACGGATTCACCGCCGCCGCGCCGTAGCTGAAGAGGCAGGCGAAGTGGTGCACCTCGCGCGCTTCCGCTGTCTCCAAGAGCAGGCCCGTGTACATGCGGATGCCGTCGCGGACCAGGCGCTGGTGCACCGCCGACATGGCCAGCAGCGCGGGGATGGCCCCGTGCGCGGCGTCCACGCCTCTGTCACTCAAGAGTAGGATGCTCGCGCCCGCATCCACCGCGTCCACGGCCGCCGCGCACAGCTTCTCCACCGCGACTTCCAGCGCGCCCTCGCCGCCGTTGAGCGGATAGAGCAGCGACACGCGCTTCGTCTCGAACAGACCCTCGCCGTGGATGGACGCGAGCCGCGCGAGCTGTCCGTTGGTGAGGATGGGGCCCGGCAGCGAGAGCCGGTGGCACTGCTCCGGCGTCTCCTCGAAGGTGTTGCTCTCCGGGCCCAGCGCCGTCGCCAGCGTCATCACCAGCGACTCGCGCAGCGGATCGATGGGCGGGTTGGTCACCTGCGCGAAGAGCTGGTGGAAGTACGAGAAGAGGCTGGGGGC
This sequence comes from Myxococcus eversor, assembly GCF_010894455.1. Lineage (GTDB taxonomy): Bacteria > Myxococcota > Myxococcia > Myxococcales > Myxococcaceae > Myxococcus > Myxococcus eversor. The sequence continues at coordinate 87,699 of NZ_JAAIXY010000012.1, forward strand.
CTGGTCGCTGAGCACCGCGAGCGGCGTGTCCGTGCCCATGGAGCCCACCGGCTCCTTGCCCGTCTCCGCCATCGGGGTGATGACCGAGCGGATGTCCTCCACCGTGTAGCCGAACGCGCCCTGCAGCCGCGTCAGCTCATCGCCGCGCAGTCGCTCCGGCGCGGCGACGGTGGGCAAGTCATCGAAGGTGAAGACGTTGCGTTGAAGCCAGCGACGGTAGGGCCAGCGCGTGCTGATGTCGCGCTTCACCTCCTCGTCCTCCAGGATGCGTCCCTCGGTGGTGTCCACCAGCAGCATGCGGCCCGGCGTCAGGCGACCCTTGCGGCGCACCTGCGAGGGCGGCACGTCGATGACGCCCGTCTCCGAGGCGAGGATGATGCGGTCATCCTCCGTGACGAGGTAGCGCGCCGGACGCAGGCCGTTGCGGTCCAACGTCGCGCCGATGAGCTGCCCGTCCGTGAAGGCGATGGCCGCGGGCCCGTCCCACGGCTCCAGCAGCGCGGAGGAGTATTCGTAGAACGCGCGCTTCTCGTCCGCCATGTGCGCGTCGCCCTCCCACGCCTCCGGAATCATCATCATCATCGCGTGGGGCAGGGTGCGGCCGCCCAGGTAGAGCAGCTCCACCATGTTGTCGAACTGGGCGGAGTCGCTCTTGCCCGGGACGATGATGGGCCACAGCGGCTCCAGGCTCCCGCCCAGTCGCGCCGTCTGGAGCAGCCCACGCCGAGCCGTCATCCAGTTGCGATTGCCACGCAGGGTATTGATTTCGCCGTTGTGCGCGATGAAGCGGAACGGTTGCGCCAGCTCCCACGTGGGGAACGTGTTGGTGGAGAAGCGCGAGTGCACCAGCCCCAGCGCGCTGACGAACTCCGTGTGCTGGAGGTCCGGGTAGAAGCGCGGCAGGTCCGCGGGGAGCAAGAGGCCCTTGTAGACGAGCGTCTCCGAGGAGAGGCTCGCCAGGTGGAAGCGGCCCTTCGGGTCCACGCCGCGCGCCAGCACGCGGTTCTCCGTCAGCTTGCGGATGCGGTACAGCTTGCGCTCGAAGGCGCTGGGCACCACGCGTCTCCGCGCGATGAACAACTGGCGGATGACGGGCGCGGCCTCGCGAGCCACCGGCCCCAGGTGCTCCGGCGCCACCGGGACGTCGCGCCAGCCGAGCACGCGCTGACCCTCCTCGGTGACGACCTCCTCCAGCACCGCCTCGCACGCGGCCCGCGCCTCCACTTCCTGCGGAAGAAATACCTGCGCCACGCCGTACTGCCGGCGCGGAGGCAGCTCGAAGCCCAGCTCCGGCGCCTCGTGCTCGAAGAAGCGGTGCGGGAGCTGCACGAGGATGCCCGCGCCGTCTCCCGTCCGAGGGTCCTTCCCCGCCGCCGCCCGGTGACTCAGACGGTTGAGCAGCTCCAGGGCGTCCTCGACGATGCCTCGAGAGCGCTCACCTCGCAGGTGAGCCACGAAGCCCACTCCGCAGGCGTCGTGTTCGGTCTCAGGCTCATAGAGGCCGTACCGGCCAGGGGGGAGGGTCGCGGTCATCAACTTCCCCTTTCCCGCGTGACGCGGGATGTCGTCGCTGTTGTCGCTACACGCTAACGCGACGCGTTGACTCCCGTAAAGAAGTCGCGGGCGAGGGGCCGGTGGTCGGGCGGTGGACCGAGGGGCCTTGCCGGCCACCCCCAAGCCGGAGGCTTTCGTCAATGGGTGGGCAGTCGATTGCCCTCGAGGGAGGGGCTGCCTCGACATGTCTTGGGAGGAGCCCGCCGTGGTGGGTAGACAGGGCGCGGCCGGGATTCGCTATGAAGCGGCGCCCGCGCGAGCTTCTCTCGCACGGCGTCATGAGGACCGCGCCATGCCCTACACCCCCATCATCGGCACCCTGGGCTACGTGATGTCGCCGGACCGGCAGCGGGTGCTGCTCATCCACCGCAACGCCAGGCCCGAGGATGCGCACCTGGGCAAGTACAACGGGCTGGGCGGGAAGATGGAGCGCGACGAGGACGTGGCGGCATGCATGCGCCGCGAGATTCGCGAGGAGGCGGGCATTGAATGCACCCGCATGGTCCTCCGCGGCACGCTGTCCTGGCCCGGCTTCGGCAAACACGGGGAGGACTGGCTCGGCTTCGTCTTCCGCATCGACGCCTTCGAGGGCACGCCGCTGGAGCGCAACGCGGAGGGCTCGCTGTCCTGGGTGCCGCTCACCGAGCTGCCCCACCTGCCCATGTGGGACGGAGACAGGCACTTCCTGCCGCTCGTGTTCGACGAGGACCCCCGGCCGTTTCACGGCGTCATGCCGTATTCCGGGGGACGCGCGTTGAGCTGGAATTACACGCGACTCTGAATCACGTGGTGTCTGGGTTGCCGCGCGGACAGTGCGTGTATTTGAGACTGTGATGAAAACAATGTGCTCGGGTTGACCGTGCGCGTTGACGAGCCCTGGCTTGTCGGCGTAGTTCTAGGTGCATCCGAATATGAGAATGATTCTCAGTTTCGATACGCCTTCCGTGGAGGGTGGCCCGCCGGCCGAGCGGAGCGCGGAGTCGTCCGGGCGGTTGTTCCGTCTGGGCGAGTCGTCGGAAAGAGAAGGTCTCTGGGTGCGCTGGGGCTGGGCGCTCGTCGCGGCGGCGGTGGTGCACGTGGGTGGAGTCGCGGTGGGGCTGGCCCTGCCCGCGCGCGCGGAGAAGGCCCCGGTGGAGGAAGAGCCGGAGTTGGTGTTCCTCTCCTTCGCGCCTCCGCCTCCCGCGCCGGGAGGCCCGTCCCGCCCCGCCTCGGCCGAGCGGGCCTCGCGACAGGCCCGTCCTCGCATGTCGCGTCCGGTGATGGCTCCTCGGGCCCTGGTACCACCGGCGCCGAAGCCCGAGGTCGTCGAGCCCACGCCGCCCGAGGAGACTCCCGCCGCACCTGAGCCGACGAGCGAGCCCGAGGCCGCCGCGGAGTCGACTTCCGAGGACGCCTCGGCGCCGAGCGTGCCGGGTGGTGTCGCTGGGGGCGTGGCGGGTGGCACGCAGGGCGGCATCGTGGGCGCGCCGGGTGGCATGGGGGAGGCGGTGGGGTTGGGGTTGGTGCTGCGGCCTCCGTCCGTCCTGAAGCAGCTCACGCCGGAGTACCCCCGACGGGCTCGCGTCGACGGCGTCCAGGGGCTCGTCCTGGTCCGCATCATCGTCGGCACCGACGGTGAGGTGGAGGCCGAGCACACGCGGATCATCCGCTCCATTCCCATGCTCGACTCGGCGGCCATCGCGGCCGTCAATCGGTGGCGGTTCTCGCCGGCCATCGGACGTCACGGCAAGCCCGTGCGTGTCATCCTCGAGCTTCCCGTCCAGTTCTCCTTGAAGTGAAGCAGGCCATGGTCCTCCCGTTCCGCAAAGCGCTCTTCTGGATTCACCTGGTCGTCGGTGTCGTCGTTGGCATCGTCGTCGCCATCATGTCGGTGACGGGGGTGGCCATCGCCTTCGAATCCCAGGTGCTCGAGTGGGCGGAGTCCGACGCTCGCACCGTGCCGGCTCCAGTGGCGGAGGCGCGGCGACTGTCCATCGAGGAGCTGGTGGCCAAGGTACGTGAGGCGAAGCCCGAGGCCCAGGTGTCGGGTGTCACGGTGTATCCGTCCGCGACGGCCGCCGCGCAGGTGGCGCTGGGGCGCAGTGGTGTCGTCTTCGTCAATCCGTACACGGGCGAGGTGCGGGAGGGTGGGGCGAAGGGATGGCGCGACTTCTTCCATGTGATGGAGGAGTGGCACCGGTGGCTCGCGACGAGCGGTGACGGTCGCCCCGTGGGCAAGGCGATCACGGGTGCGTCCAACGCGGGGTTCCTCTTCCTGGCGTTGTCGGGGCTCTACCTGTGGTGGCCGCGCAAGTGGACGCTGAAGACGGTGCGCCCGGTGGTGTGGTTTCGCGGTGGTTTGAAGGGCAAGGCGCGCGACTTCAACTGGCACAACGTCATCGGGCTCTGGAGCATGCCGGTGCTGGTCGTGCTCACGGCGTCGGGCATGGTCATCTCGTACAAGTGGGCTTCGGACTTCGTCTACACGGTGACAGGAAGCCCGGCGCCCGCGACGCAGGGGCCTCCGGGGTCCGCTGGCGTGAAGGTGACGCCGCCGGAGGGCGGAGCGCAGCGCAAGGAGTTGGGTGTGCTCCTCGCGACGGTCCAGGCGCAGGCGCCCGACTGGGCGAGCATCACGTATCGGCTGCCGTCGCCGCCCCGAGGAGCCGGTGGGCCGGGTGGACAAGGCAAGCCGTCCGAGACGCCGGCCGCGCAGTCAGCGGGAGCAGGGCAGGGCGAGGCGGGTTCTCGCACCGCGACTCCTGGTGGAGAGGGGGCGCGTCCCGCGCGCGGTGAGGCTGAGCGCACTGTCGAGAGTGGTGCACCTCGCGCCGAAGGTGAGCGTCGCGCTGAAGGCGAGCGCCGTGCCGAGGGTGCACCTCGCGCCGAAGGTGAGCGTCCCGCTGAAGGCGAGCGCCGTGCCGAGGGTGCACCTCGCGCCGAAGGTGAGCGTCCCGCTGAAGGCGAGCGCCGTGCCGAGGGTGCGCCTCGTGCCGAAGGCGAGCGTCGCGGCGAGGGTGAGCGTCGCGGCGAGGGCACGTCACGCGGAGGGAAGGGCGACTCCGACGGCAAGGTCGATGCCGTCACCTTCGCCGTGAAGCAGCAGGACGCCTGGCCGTTATTCGCGTCCACGCAGTTCTCGGTGGACCCGTTCTCCGGCGCCGTCGCGAAGCGTGAGGGCTTCGCGGACTTCAACACCGGACGCAAGCTGCGGACCTGGCTGCGCTTCCTCCACACCGGAGAAGCACTCGGTTGGGTGGGCCAGCTCATCGCGGCCCTCGCTTCGTTGGGCGGTGCCTTCCTCGTGTGGACTGGCCTCGCGCTGTCGTGGCGACGCTTCTTCCCGAAGCGCCGGCCCGAGACTTCGACGCCTGTGTCAGCAGCACCCGAGCCCGCGCCCGCGAGCTCGTCGGAGACCCCCGCCTAGGACACCTCGAAACGGGCGGGCGAGGTCCCCGCGACGCCCTCGGGGCGTCTCCTGGATTCAGTTGATTTTGAAAATCGAAGTCATTCGCAAATCTACTTGGAACGGGCCCCATGGGGCCGGGGAGTTGGAGAGAGTCATGTCGTTCATCAAGTCACGCAGCCCTGGAATCCGGACGAGCGCGGGTCACACCGGTGGAATTCGTTCCGCGCTGAAGCCCTGGGGCCCCGCCGTGGGTCTCGCGTCGGCGCTGGCGGCCGGTGGGGCGGTGGCGCAGGAGCAGCCAGCGCAGCAGGTTCCGGTGTCCGCGGAGGCGCAGGCCGCGCCGGTGGAAGGCGCGCCCGTGGAACCCCAGGCCACGCAGGCCAGCCCCGAGACGCAGGGCACCGAGGGACAGTTCACGCTGCCCACCGTGCAGGTCCAGGGAGAGTCAGAGGGCTATCAGGTCCGTGAGAGCTCGCTGCCTCGCGCCCAGCGCGCGCTGGTGAACACGGCGCAGTCCGTGACGGTGGTTCCCGAGGAGGTCCTCGAGGAGCAGCAGGCCACCACGGTGCGGGACGCGCTGCGCAACGTCTCCGGCATCACGATGAGCGCCGGCGAAGGCGGCCGGCAGGGCGACGCCTTCATCATGCGTGGCTTCTCCGCGCAGAACGACGTCTCCCGTGACGGCGCCAGGGACTTGGGCTGGTTCACCCGCGACACGTTCAACCTGGAGGGCGTGGAGGCGTACTTCGGTCCTTCCTCCGTGCTCTTCGGCCGTGGCTCCACGGGCGGCGCCATCAACCTGGTGACGAAGAAGCCCAAGCGCACGTCCTTCCAGGAAGTCGCCGTGAGCGGCGGCACCGCGCCGTCGGGCCGCGTCGAGGCGGACCTCAACGAGGCGGTGTCGGAGAACTTCCAGGCGCGCCTCAACCTCATGGGCCAGCTCGCCAACACGGCGGGCCGTGACGAGGTTCACGACAACCGGCTGGGCCTCGCGCCCTCGCTGCGCTTCAAGGTGGCGGAGCAGACCACGCTGGAACTGGACTATCTCTTCCAGCGTGAAGACGGCCTGCCCGACTACGGCGTGCCCTACTTCAACGGCAAGCCCGTCACGGAGACACTGGATGTGCCGCGCGGCAACTTCTACGGCGTGACGGCGGACACCGAGCGCGTGGATGCCCACGTCGCCACGGCGCGCCTCTCCCAGGGACTGGGCGAGCAGCTCCAGTTCACCAACACGCTGCGCTTCGGCCGCGTGGACCGCTTCGCCAGCCCCACCGCGCCGCGCGGGCTCACTCCGGCGGGCGCGCCGACCACCATCGGCCGGCAGCGCTTCCAGACGGAGACGGACAACTCCTTCGTCTCCAACCAGGCCACCGTGGGCGGAGAGCTGGAGACGGGCTTCGTCAAGCACACCGCGAACGCGGGCGTGGAGCTGTCGTGGGAGAAGCGCGGCCAGTCCCGTGACAACCTCAACGCGGTGGGTCTGCCCACCGGTCCCAACATCCCGGCGGACCTGTTCGAGCCAGACGCGGAGCCGGACCTGTCCGCGGTGTCGCCGGTGTTCTCCGGCTCCAACGTGAGCATCCAGCGCACGCTCGGCCTCTTCGCCGCGGACCAGGTGCAGCTCGGTCAATACCTGGAGCTGGTGGGCTCGCTGCGCTGGGACGTCTTCAACACGGACTACTCCACCACGGGCAACACCGGCGCCAAGTCGCGCCTGCGCAGCAGCGACCACCTCTTCAACTGGCGCGCGGGCGCCGTCCTGCACCCGACGGAGAAGGTGAGCGTCTACGGCATGTACGGCACCTCCTCCAGCCCCTCCGCGGAGCTGGGCTCGGTGTCCGCGGACACCGTGAGCCTGGACCCGGAGAAGAACGCCATCCTGGAGGCGGGCGCGAAGGCGGACCTGCTCGACGGGCGGCTCGGGCTGACGGGCGCGGTGTTCCGAATCACCAAGACGGACGCGCGCGTGCCCAACACGGACCCGGAGGGGCCGCCGCAGGTGCTCGAGGGTGAGCAGCGCGTGCAGGGCTTCAACGTCGGCATCGCCGGCACCATCGTCGAGCGCTGGAAGGTGCTCGCCAACTACACGCTGATGGACTCCGCCATCCTGGAGCACACCAACGCGTTCCTCGTAGGCCAGCGGCTGCCCAACACGCCGCGCCACAGCCTCTCCCTGTGGACGACGTACTCGCCGCTGAAGGACTTCACCGTGGGCGGCGGCGCCGTCTACCAGGACGTGACGAGCGTCAGCAATCCCACGGCGGCCACCACGGCCACCAGCTACGTGCCGAACTTCTGGCGCTTCGATGCCTTCGCCAGCTACGCGTTCGGAAAGGCACAGGTCCAGCTCAACGTCTACAACCTCACCGACACGCTGTATTACGACCAGTACTACGGCGGTCACGCCGTCCCCGCGGATGGGGTGTCGGCGCTGCTGACGGCGCGTTACCGCTTCTAGGCGAAAGGCTCGCGGTCATGATGTTGCACATTCCCAATGTCCTGACCGCGGCCGAGGTCGCCCGCTGCCGCACGGTGATGGAACAGGCGGACTGGACGGACGGCAGAGTCACCGCCGGCCACCAGTCCGTCCAGGTGAAGAAGAACCTCCAGCTCCCCGAGGGCGGCGCCGCCGCGCGGGAGCTGGGGGAGCTGGTGCTCGCGGGGCTGGAGCGCACGCCGCTCTTCATCTCCGCCGCGCTCCCGCAGCGCGTGTTTCCTCCGCTGTTCAACCGCTACGACACGAGCATGTCCTTCGGCTCGCACGTGGACGGCGCCATCCGCTTCCTTCCCGGGACGGGGCAGCGCGTGCGCACCGACGTGTCCGCGACGCTCTTCCTCTCCGAGCCGGACAGCTACGACGGCGGAGAGCTCGTCGTCGAGGACACGTACGGCCACCACGCGGTGAAGCTGCCCGCGGGGGACCTCATCCTCTATCCGTCGACGAGCCTGCACCACGTCACCCCGGTGACTCGGGGTGCGCGGCTGGCTTCGTTCTTCTGGATTCAGAGCATGGTGCGCGACGTGTCCCAGCGCGCCCTGCTGTTTGATCTGGACACCGCCATCATGCAGCTCAACCAGGAGGTGCCCAAGAGCCCCTCACTGGTCATGCTGACGGGCGTGTACCACAACCTGCTCCGCCAGTGGGCGGAGCCCTGACGGACCTCAGGTACCGCGGTCCTTGCGGACCACGACCTTGCGACCGCGAATCGTCGCAGCCTTCAGCGCGGCGATGACGCGGTTGGCATCCGGCTCCGGGACTTCCACGAGCGAGAACGCGTCGGTGATCTGGATGGCGCCGATCTGCGACGAGTCCAGGCCCGCCTCTCCCGCGATGGCGCCCACCAGGTCGGCGGGACGCATGCCCGCCACTCGGCCCGCGCCAATCCACAGCCGGGTGGTGTCCCACGACGGAGGACCCGCGGGGCGCTTGGGGCCTCGCTCGGTGCGCGCCGGACGCGAGCCCGGTCCGCTGGAGGGGCCGCCGGGGCGGCTCGTCCGCTCCTTGCGCTCCGTCATCGGCGCGGTGGCGGGAATCTCCTCCTCTTCCTTCGCGCGGCCTTCTTCCTGTGAGTCCTGGAGCAGCTTCACGGCCGCCGCGGCGATGTCGAGCGGCTCGAACTCGCCGGCCAGATCCTCCACGGTGCTGCGCAGCGACTCCAGTCCACCGGCCACCAGCGTCTCGCGCAGCGTGGCGCGCATCAGCTCCTGGCGCCGGGCCCGGAGGTCCGCCACGGTGGGGATGGTGGCCACCGTGATTCGCTGGCCGGTGACCTTCTCGATGTTGCGCAAGAGGCGAGTCTCGCGAGCCTCGACGAGGGTGATGGCCACGCCTTCGCGACCCGCGCGGCCGGTGCGGCCGATGCGGTGCACGTACGCCTCGGGGGCGTTGGGCACGTCGAAGTTCACCACGTGCGACAGGCGGGGGATGTCCAGGCCGCGCGCCGCGACGTCCGTGGCGACGAGCAGGTCGGTGCCATGGGACTTGAGCTGCTTGATGACGCGGTCTCTCTGCTCCTGCGTCATGCCGCCATGGAGCGCGTGGGCGCGCCAGCCCCGGCCGTTGAGGGAGACGGTGAGGTCGTCCACCTCGGTGCGGGTGCGGCAGAAGATGATGGCGGCGGTGGGGGACTCCACGTCCAGGAGCCGGCCCAGCGCGGCGATCTTGAACGAGCGCGGGACGACGTAAGCGGTCTGCCGGATGCGAGGCAGCTCACCTGGCTCCACCTTCTCCTTGGCGATGCGCACGCGCACCGGCTGGTGGAGGTGGCGCTCGGCGATGCTCGCGATGCGCGGAGGCAGGGTGGCGGAGAAGAGGGCCGTCTGACGGTTCTCGGGCGTCCCGGAGAGGATGGCCTCCAGGTCGTCGGCGAAGCCCATGTCGAGCATCTCGTCGGCCTCGTCGAGCACGACGGTGCGGACGTTCTCGAGTTGGAGCGTGCCCCGGCGCAGGTGGTCCAGGGCGCGGCCCGGGGTGGCGACGACGACGTCCACGCCGCGCTTGAGCACGCGCAGCTGCTGGCCGATGACCTGACCGCCGTACAGGGGGAGGACGGTGGCGCCGAGCTTCTGGCCGTAGCGGTGGATGGCCTCGGACACCTGCATGGCCAATTCGCGCGTGGGCACGAGCACCAGGGCGGAGGTGTTGTGGGGGCCGGCTTCTCCCGGCGTCAGGTGGTGGAGGAGGGGGAGGGCGAAGGCCGCGGTCTTGCCGGTGCCGGTGGCGGCGATACCGAGAAGGTCCTTCCCTTCGAGCAAGGGGGGAAGGGCTGCCAGCTGAATGGGCGTGGGCTCCTCGTATCCGAGGGCACTGAGCGCCTCCACGAGCTGGGGCTTGAGGCCCAGGGATTCGAAGGAGGCGACGGGGGGCGAAGACGGCGGTGCGGAAGTCACGTCGGGGCTTGTACCACCGGCGTCCACCCTCGTGGATCTAAGAATCACCGTTCTGTCCCACATCTATCGCGGCCCTGGTGGGCGTTGGTGGGTGCGCGGGGCCGCGAGCAGCCCCTCCCGCGAGGGCCTCAACCCTGCTCCGGAGCCCCGAGCCGGGTGACCTCGTGGAGCCCCGTCGGGGTGGCGTGGAAGACGGCGAAGCCGTCCGCGCCCTGCTCGACGCTGGCGAGACAACACACCTGGGAGACACGACCCGAGGCGTGGGTGAGCGTGCCCCGGTAGCGCTTGTGCAGATGTCCACAGAGGACGAGCCGGGGTTCGAGCGCTTCGGCCACCAGCCGCGCGTAGTCATTGCCCACGGCCTCCGCGTTGGGACTGCGGCGCTGCTGCTCGAAGTCCCCGCGGTCCTCGGTGGCGATGATGCCGGAGGGCCAGTCATGCACCAGGAGGACATCCGCCCGCTCCAGGGACAGCGCGCGGTCGATGTCCTCTTCGTTGAAGCAGGTGAAGTCCTTGGAGGAGACAGTGCCCAGCAGGGACAGGGGCGGATGCGGCTTCTGGAAGCCGGCCTCGTCGTGGATGCCGGAGACGCCGACGACGCGCAGCCCCCTGGGCTCGATGACGCCCACGCGGCCCAGGTATTGGCAGTTGGTGGCGACCAGGGCGCCCTCGGGGGTGGTGTCCAGGTGGCCATGCGGCTCGTGGTTGCCGCCGATGAAGTAGACGGGCCACGGGAAGCGGCGGCGGTGCTGGTGGTAGTCCGCGAAGTCGCCCAGGTGCTTGTAGCGGGCGGGAGCGGCCATGGTCTCCAGGTCCGCCTCGTCTCGGTGCGGCTCGAAGTCTCCGACCTGGAGGACGAAGGCCAGCGGGCGGTTCGCGTTCTTCGTCCAGGCCTGGAGGAAGGACACCATCCGGTTCATCCGTCCGTGCACGTCGCCCACGGCGGCGAAATAGAAACCAGCGGAGCCCAGGGCCATGGTCGCCTCCCAGCATGACGCGTCCTGGCGTCGAGTGGCGCAGCGACGTGACCCTGGGGTGACGGCTGACCGGGAGTGGGAGTTGTCCGGGTTTCGCAACTTCTCCGAGGGTGCGGAGATAATCCCCTTGAGAAGTCGCGGCCGAGGTGTCCCTGGCGCCCGGCCGCCATTCAGACCTCCGGAGCTCCTCCCATGACGCGCATTTCCTCCACTGGCAGCACGCCCCCCCGTGCGTCCCGCAGCGAGACGTCCGTCCCCGTGGCGCAGCCGAAGCCGGAGGTTCGCAACGCCGTGGTGGCGTCTCAAGACAGCTTCTCCCGTCCGACGCAGAAGGGCCTGGAGCGAGCCGCGGTGGCCATCAACCCGGATGAGTTCGTTCCAGGGCCCACGCGTCGGGATGTCTACAACGACCTCGACGTCCAGAAGCTCCGCCAGCAGTCGAACGTCAAGAGCTTCCACGAGGGCGAGACCACCCCCCGCACGCGCGAGGACGCGCTGGCCAACGCGGACCGCCTCCTGGGTGGCGCGGACTTCCTGCGCTTTCGGGAGACCGCGCAGGGGGCCACCATCCTCCGTGACGCCAAGGACGTGAACGACGCGGCGGACACGGACCCGACGTCGGCGCGCCACCAGGCGGCCCTGGCCGAAGTCGAAGCCAACACGGCCCTGGAGCAGGAGGCGCTTCAGAACCTCTCTCCCGAGGAGCAGCAGCAGTACCAGGCGGTGCGCGACGGGTTGATGGCGGTGGCGCCCGCGGGCGATCCGGTGGCGGCGCTCGCGCTCCAGAAGCTGCTCCTGGAGGGCAAGCTGCCGGGGGCGGAGGCGATCGGCGGAGAGGGAAATCTGCTGGATCAGCTCCACACGCTGCAGACGCAGGAGCTGGGCGAGGGGATTGACCGGGGCGCGCTGCTGTCGGACGTGGTGCAGGAATTGGCGACGCCCGAGTCCGTCAACCAGCGCAACAAGGGCACGTGCGCGGCCACCGCGGCGTCCATCCAGCTCATCCTGGAGAATCCGGCGGAGTACGTGCGCCTCGTCGCGGGGCTGGCGAGCGCCTCGGGCGAGGTGACGCTGGCGGACGGCAAGACGGTGATGAAGCGCGAGGAACTGGGCGCCGAGGTCAAGGATGGCGAGGACGTCCGCTCGGAGAGCCAGGAGCTGATCGCGCCGGCGTTCATGGAAGTCGCGAACGGTGGCGAGTTGGACTACCAGGACAAGCCGGACGCCCACTACATCGACGGCAAGGAGACGCACAGCGGCCTGTACCCGGTCGAGTTCGACAGGCTCGCGGAGGCGGTGTTCGACCGGAAGGTCGACACGGTGTCTGGCATTGGCGGGCCCGAGGAGGAGGCGGAAGCGTGGGACCTCATCCAGGAGCGCACGGCCGCGGGTGAGACGGTGGCGGTGGGAATGACCTGGAGCACCGGAGGCCACCAGGTGGTGGTGACGGGCACGGGCGTGGACCCGGAGACGGGAGCCGAGTTCGTCGAGTACACCAACCCCTGGGGCCGCACCGAGCGCATGCCGAAGGATGAGTTCCTCAGCCGGCTCAACAGCATGCACACCCGCCCCGAGGAGAAGGTGAAGGAGAAGGACCTGGACCGCGCCCCGAGGCATCCGGAAGCGCCGGACCGCATCTCGAGGACGGGGTAGTCGAGCGGGCGAGGCTCAGCCGACGAGCGAGGGCCAGTTGCGGCCGACCCAGGCGCGCTGTTCGACTTCGTCGCGCCAGCTCCGGTCCTCGCGGTCGATTCTTCGCGACGTGGCGAAGAGTCCTTCGAGGGCCGTGAGCAGCCGCTCGGCGAAGGGCGCGTCCTCCACGACGAGGAGCGCCTCGCTCTCCCAGTAGGCGGCGGTGACGTCCAGGTTGGCGCTGCCAATGGCGACGGCCGTGGTGTCGCAGACCAGCAGCTTCGCGTGGACGTGGGGAAAGAGCTGCTCCAGCTCCGGCTCCCACTCCGGCATGGCGGGCAGGGCCCACTCGTAGGCGATGCCGCCCGCCTCGATGACGGCGTCCAGCCGACTGCGGACGTAGCGGTCGGCGACCTCCCGAAGCGCGCCACCGGGGAAGTACGTCCGCGCGGAGCCGTAATGCGGCCGGACGCTGCCGAACAGCACCTCCACGCGGACGCCTCGGCGCACGGCGGCGATGAGCGCGTTCTGAAGCTCCAGCAGCAGGGGGAAGGTGTTCACCAGCACGAGCCGTGAGCGCGCATGGCGGATGAGCGCGAGCTGCGTGTCGAGCGTGTGAGTGTCCTTGAGTCCTTCGTGCAGGGCGACGCGGGCCGCCATCGTCCCCACGGGGGCGGTGGGCGGGAAGGCGTAGGGCTCGCCGCCCGCGCGAGTCCACTCGGCCAGGAACGCGCTCTCGAGGACGCTGACCAGCGGTCCCTCCAGGCGCGCGCCACAGTCGAGCCAGGGGATGTCGCGGTAGTGGGAGGTCCGCCGCAGGCCCACCTCGTCGAAGCCCGTGTAGTAGGGCGCGCCGAGATTTCTCCCCGAGACAAAGGCGCGAGCGGAGTCGATGACGGTCAGCTTGCGGTGGTTGCGCTGCTTGAGCTCGGAGAGGCTGGGCACGCCGACCAGGGGCGCGATGGCGCGCACCTCGACGTTGGGTGTCTTGGACAGCGTCACGAGGGCGGGGTTGAGCGCGCCGAAGGAGTCATGGCCGCTGTAGAGCGCGTCCGCGAGGAAGCGCACCAGGACACCACGCGCGGCGGCTCGCTTCAACGCGTCGGTGATGCGGGCGGTGACGCTGTCGTCCTCGACGATGTAGCACTGCCAATGGATTGAGGTGCGCGCCGCGTCGATGGCCGCGAGCACGGACTCGCGCGCCAGGCCGTTGTCGAGTTCGAAGTCGATGTCGTGCCCCTCCAGGCGAGGGCTGCATCCCGCGAGCGTCAGCTCCCGAGCCCAGGTGTTCGGCGCATCCGGAATGGGGAGGGGCTCCAGGAGGGTGGCTCTGGGCAGGGCCAGGCATTCCTGGGGACTCAGCGTGCGAAGGAGCGGGTGAACGGGTTTGAGCTCCTCTCGAGTCACGACGGCGGCGATGGCGATGCCCGCGGTGGCAAGACGCGTGGCGACTCGGAGGAGGCGCTGTCCATCGACCTGCTGGGGCACGTCATCGGCGCGAGCGTCGTCGAGCCATGCGCTGGCATCGAGCAGCAGGGGCCAGGGCGTCTCGGGCAGCAGCTCGCGGAGGTGGGCGCGCTGAGCGTCGAGCGAGTCCGTGTCGCGCAGCCGGACGAAGACCAGGTGATAGCGGTCCATCGCCAAGGCATGGGCCGCGGCGAGCGAGTCCTCGTCGAGCAGGCTGTCCACGAGGAGCAGCGGCTGCTCGGGCCCGAGCACGTAGCACGGCGACAAATCCCTGGGCGCGGTGGTGCCGGAGAAGGAGAACGCGAGCGGATGGAGTCCGCGCACGTGCTCGAGCCAGGACTCGCTCAGCGCGGCGGTGCCTCCTTCGTGTGGGGTGGTCCCCAGGGAGACACCGCCCTCGAACACGGACAGCGTGCCCGCCTCGGGGACGGAGATGTTCGACATGAAGCCGACGCGCTCGACAGAGAAGCGGGGCGCGAGGCCAGGGACGGCCACGGAGTCGGAGACCGCGTAGTGGTCCTCGAACAACACGGACGAGGTCTGCGTGCGGGGCAGCAGCAGCGTCGGGACGCGGGCGTTCTGGAGCGCCTTGGCGCCGAGCATCCCGAGCACCAGCGCCTCCATGTCCGCGAGCGCGTCGGCGGGGATGACCAGCAGGTCCGCGCCGGAGCGGACGGCCGCGACGTCGAAGGCCTCGACCCGGCTGTCGGCGGGGTTCTCGGTGAGCGCTTCGACGTGAAGCGTCTGGGAGATGCCCAGCGCGAGGGAGAGGGCCTGGAGGCGTGAGGCCTGCTCCGGGGCCGAGCCCGTGGTGAGGGCGATGAGCTCGGAGGGGAGGGGGCAGTGGGAGAGGAAGGTGGCCATCGCGCCGAGGCCTCGCCCGTCCGGGGTGATGGCCACGGCCATGCGTGACGGCGTCGCCAGAGGAGCGGAGGGCACCCGCCCGATGGAGAGCACGGGGATGTGCTCCCTCAGCGCGAGCATCAGCATGGCCCCGACGCGGGCGCGTGGGGACGTGTCGAGGTGGGGCCCGAGGACAACGAGGTCGGCGCCGTGCTGCGTGGCGGCCTGGACGACGGCGCTGGTGTCGAGGTGCGTTTCGAGAGAGCCGCGAACGTCGATGGAGGGGCTCCAGTCGCGAAGCGCGTGCCGGAGGCGGTCCAGCACGGTGAGGCTGGCGGGAGGAGGGGCTTCCAGTTCGCTGCGCTCGGGGACCAGGCCGTACAGGTAGACGGCCTCGGGCGCGGCGCTCAGCCGCCTCGCGGCGTGAAGCACCACCTCGGACTCCGAGCCGGCATCGAAGACGATCATCAGACGACGGAACATGGCGCGCGCGGTTCCCGGAGTATCCGGTCGCCCGCCTTCACCGACTCACGGCTCCATCGGTCGACCCGGGAACCATCATGCCGGAGTTGGGGCCGGGTGGCGTCCCTGATGGGGGCTGTCCCCGTCGTGCCCCGCAGCGAGTGCTCTCATGCGGGGACCCGATATCAGTATCGAGCATGTGGTTTGTCTGTGATTTGCGGGCACGGTGTTTCAGTGTCGGCATGAATCGCCTTGTCATCCGGATTGGACGAGAGGGTGATTGTCCTTGGGGACAAGGAGTGTGTTGACTCGTCAGAGGGGTCTTGAATCTTGAGTTGTGATGATTTGAGCAGGCTCCTACGGTTCAGCCAGGGAGTTGCCCGGCTCTCTGTGATTTATTTCGCCTGAGCGGGCATTGGAGATCGTATGACGTCGACTGGAGTTCGTGTTCTTGTCCTGGCGGCGGCGTTGAGTGTGGGGCTCGTGTCCACGCAGGCTCATGCTCAGCTCCGAATTCGAATCCCCGTGCCTGATGTGAGCGTCGTGGATTTGACCGTCAGGCTCGAGGTTACCGCGTTGGGGATTGTGGCCATCGAAGTAGGGCCAGAGGTGTTCGTGAATGACGCGGGGTTCCCGGCTGATACGCAGTTCTATGGGCAGGTGGAGACAATCTACCCCGCGGGTTGGGTGCTCTCCTCCGCCGATCCAAATTGTTCTGTGTCGGGAAATGTCGTCACCTGTGACGTGGACTCCGTTACGCAGGGCTCGGGCGTCTCCTTCAGGAGCATGGCGACCCCGCCGTTGCTCTGGATGGGTGTGAGTCATCCCATCACGACCCGCCTGGTGACCGGCACCTCTGAGCCGAGCCCCCTCTCCGTGACCCGATACTGCACGGCAATCACATCCCTGATCGTGATCTGCCAGTAGCGTGGCCGCATCACGGAGTTGCCCCAGAGGCGTGCCGAACAGGGGACCGAGGTTGCCGAACTCTGCCCCTGCCGCGTTGCGACCTGGACGACGTATGTCGTGTTGAGGGACAGGGACACCGCCAGAAGAAGTCCAATCGATGGGCGTGGCCTACCCGGGCTTCCACACCTTCGGCTACGGCTTCCTCACCATGCTCCAGCAGCGGCTGGGCGTGCCCTGTTCGCAGCGCGAGCTGGAGCTCATCAACCCCCTCTACCAGCAGCGCAAGCAGCACGCCGGCAACGCGACGAGGCAGGCCGAGCTGGACCAGGCCTTCCATCACCTGGTCGCGCTCCAGGTCACCCAGGCGGAGGCCATCCTCAACGGGGGCTCCACGCCGACCACCGTTCCGCTCACCAACCCCAGCTTCGAGTCGGGCATGACGGGCTGGTCCACGTGGTCCCCCAATGGCACGGAGTGGGCGGCCTTCATCGAGACGTACAACGGAGCGCGGTCCGGGGCCTGCCACCGGAGGCACGCTGGAGCTGGGCTTCCACACGCAGGCCCCGGCCCAGAACGGCGCCAACTTCATCCACATGGAGTGCGTCGATCTGCGCAGGCAGTGAGACACGGCGCTTGCCCTGGTCTCCCCACATGGAGGCCAGGGTGAGGCGTGTCACGGAGGCGTGACGTCTCGATCTTGATTTATCTGCTTAGACTGCAAATCATGAGGACGCTGGATGTGATGCAACTCGGTGGCTAAAGTATCGGCTCCCCCCAAGTTGAAGAGGAGTTGCCATGTCGGCATCGCAGCGCATCTTGTTGGGTTGTGTCCTGCTCTTCGCGCAGGGCGCGTGGGCCGCGCAGGGGCAGATTCTCGCGCGTCCCAGGACGACGGTGCCAGGCATCAACTACGGCTATTGGGAGTACCTGCCGCAGGACTACGATGACAATTCCCAGGCGAGCCATCCGCTGGTCATCTTCCTGGGCGGTCTGGGGCAGGAGGGTGATGGAACGGCTTCGGCGACGGGTCTGGAGAAGCTGATGGAGGTCACCGCGCCGCCCCGACTCATCCGGAACGGACGGCACTTCCCGTTCATCCTCATCTCGCCCCAGCGTTTCAATGCGTGGTGGGGCAACAGCGAGATCGACGGCATCATCGGGTTCGCGAAGACGCGCTATCGCGTCGACCCGAACCGCGTGTACCTGACGGGGCTCTCTGCGGGAGCCATCGTCATCTGGTCCTACACCGTGGCGTTCCCGCAGAAGATCGCCGCCATTGTTCCCATCGCGGGGAACGGCAACGGGCTTCCCATCTGCGACATGTGGAACGTCCCGGTGTGGGCCTTCCACGGCACGGTGGATGCGACGGTGTCCCAGTATGGGTCCATCGAGCCGGTCAACAAGTTGAACAACGTCTGCAATCCGGCGGCGAATCCGCCCGCGCAGCTCACGCTGTACCCGGGCGTGGGACATGACTCCTGGTCCCGGACCTACAACGGCTCCGCGGGTCATGACATCTACACATGGATGTTGAGCCACTCGCTCTGAGCAGTCGTTGATGGCTCCAATCGATGACCACGCCCTGGCTCTCGACCTGAAGTGGTTGGGGGGGCCAGGGCGAAGTCGCGCCTTGTGTCGGAAATGCCATGGGGAAGTGATGGCGCGCCGACACCCCGCACGACTGCATGGCAAGGCCGTGCATGCTTCTGGATGCCTCGTGCGCGAAGAGGCATTGGGCGATGGCGGTTGCCGTAATCTCCGCCCTTTGCCGCGCACGAGAGGAGAATGTCGCCCATCGTCGTCACCCTGTTGGTGCTTCGTGGACTCGCCCCCATGGGCGAGCCGCTCACGTTGCGCGCGGCGCTCGGTGAGGCGCGGACGCAGGCTCCGGCGCTCGCACGGGCACGCGCACAGGAAGCGGTGGCCCGAGGAGAAGAAGAGGTCACTCGGACCTTCGCTCCATTGACCTTTTCGGTGGCCGGCGGCGGAAATGATCCTCGCTGGGCCGTGGGACTGACGCAGAGACTCCCGGTTCCAGGGGCCCGCGCCGCACGCGTCCTCGCCGCCGAGCTGACGACACGAAGCGCCGAGGATGAACGGCGCGCGAGCGAGGCCACGGTTCGGGCGGATACCCGACGCGGTTACTTCTCCCTCATGCGAGCCCGGCAGCTCGTGGAAGTCTCCGAGCGGGCCCTCTTGCTCGCGCGTGAATCCGAGGCGGCCGCCGCCTTGCTCTTCGAGACCGGCGCGGCTCCAGAGCTGGACCTCCTCCAGGCCCGCATCGCGCGCGGCACCGTGGAAGTCCAACTGCTGACACGCCAGGCGGAGCTGACCACGGAGTCGGCGGCGCTCGCCTTGTTGCTGGGGCGGGCGCCGGGCACATTGCTGGTGCCAGCCATCGAGCCTCCTCCTCCGCTGGTCTCGTTGGACGACGTGCTGGCGCGCGGCGCGCACTCGCCACTCGCCCAGGCACGCACAGCGGACGTGGAGGCGGCCGACGCGACGCTGCGGGCCGCGCGGCGTGAGCGTTGGCCTGTCCCCGTGGTGGGCGTCTCCGTGGAGGGGGATGGCCCGGGTGGGCGCGCGGCGTTTCTCCGCGGTGCGCTCGACCTGGACCTGTCCCTGCCAGGCCTGGGACGCGGTGAGACGGTGCGTGCCTCGGCCGCGCGCGAGGTCGCGCTCGCGGCCCAGAACGAGGACCGACGCTCCCGACAGACACAGGTCGTCTCCTCCCATGCCCGGTTGGCCGCCGCGCTCGCGGGCGCCGCGCTCTACTCGAAGCAGATCCTCCCCGACGTGGCGCGGACGGAGCGCATGGCCCTGGAGTCCTATCGCGCGGGTCGCAGTCCCCTGGTCGCGCTCACCGCCGCTCTCCAGGCGGCGGCCGATACACGCACCCAGGCCATCGAGGCCACCTTCGCCGCCCAGTCCGCCTTCGCCGACCTCGAACTCGCCGTGGGAGGTCCGCTGGATGAGCCCTAGACTCGCGCTGCTCTCCTGTCTGCTGGCCATCGGCGCGGGATGTTGGCGGACGCCGCCCGAGAACAGCGCGCCACCACTCCCACGCGTCCGGGTGGCCCCCGTGGCCCAAGGGCAGGCCGTGCGCGGGCTGCGCGTCACGGGCCTGCTGTCAGCTCTGCCTGGGAGAGAGGTGAGGCTCGCGCCTCCGGCGCCCGGTCGACTGTCGCTGTTGAATGTCTCGGAGGGCGACCGGGTGCGTGCTGGACAGGTCCTCGCGCAGGTGGACACGGGCCCCGCCACCGCCGAACTCCAACAAGCGGAGGCCACCCTTCGCGAGGCCACTTCAGCGCTCGCGGCCGCGCGGGAGAAGCGGGAGCGCACGGACCTCCTCGTCGAGCGCGGGGTGGCGGCCCGCCAGGAGTCGGAGCAGGACCACAGCGCGGAGGCAGCCGCGCGCGCGGCCCGGGCGCGGGCCAGGAGTGCCCTGGACCTGGCCCAGCGTGGCGTGGGGCGCACGTCGCTCCAGGCTCCCTTTGATGGCGTCGTGACGACGGTGTGGGTGAGACAGGGGGAGATGGTGGATGGGACCGCGCCGGGCGTGGTCCAGGTCTCGGCGACGGACCCGCTGGAGCTGCGCGCGTTCGTCACCCAGGAAGAAGCCGCGTCGCTCCACGCGGGCCAGCGCGCGAGCCTCACGGTCGACGGCCTGGAGGGAACGCGTGACGGCGAGGTCGTCGCGGTGGCCCCCTCCGTCGACTCGCAGAACGGAAACGTGTCGGTCCGCCTGCGCTTCGCCAACCCGAAGGGAGAGCTGCGACTGGGGGCGGCCGCGCGAGCCCACGTCGTCCTGGAGGACCTGGGCCCCGCATTGGCCGTGCCTTCCTCCGCGCTCCTGCCACTGGAAGATGGGGGTGTGGCCGTCGCGCGGGTCGTGGAGGGCCGCGTCCACACCGTGCCCGTCCACGTCGCGTCCGAGGACCAGGGCCGCGCGGTCATCCAGGGCCCGCTCGCGGTGGGGGAGTCCGTCGTCGTGGAGGGTGGCTACTCGCTGCCTGACGACGCCGGGGTGGAGGTCCTGAAGTGACGTGGCTCGCACTGCTGCGGCGCAACGCGCCCGGAGTGGTGGTGCTCCTGTTGGCCCTGTCACTGGCGGGAGTCTACGGGGCGACGAAGCTCCCTGGCGGGCTCTATCCGGAGGTGACGTTTCCGCGCATCGTCGTCGCCGCGACGCTGAATGGCGCCAGCGCGCAGACGATGCAGTTGTCCGTGACGCGCCCGGTGGAGGAAGGCCTCTCCACCGTCATCGGCGTGCGACAGGTGCGCTCCCGCACCATCCGCGCGGCGTGCGAAATCTCGCTCTGGTTCGACTCGCGCACGGACATGGAGCGGGCCCTGGGGCTGGTGAATTCCCGGCTCGGCGAAGTGCGCGCCGCGCTGCCACCGGACGTGGTGCTCACCGCGGAGCGGCTGACTCCGTCGTCCTTTCCCATCCAGACACTCGCCGTCACCGGGACGGTGGAGCCAACGCGGCTGCGCGACTTCGCCCTGTCGACGCTTCGTCCAGCGCTCGCGAGCCTGGCGGGCGTGGGACGGGTGGATGTGGTGGGCGGGGACGTGCGTGAGCTGACCATCACCGTCGACGCACGGCGACTGGAGCAGGCGAAGCTGGACCTGTCCGCGCTCGCCACCGCGGTGGGCAGCGCGCTCGTGCTCGAGCCCTCGGGCAGGGTGGACATTCATTACCAGCAGGAGCTGGTGGTGGTGCAGGGGCCGGTGGATTCCCCGGACCAACTGGCCGCGCTCGTGGTGGGCGGGACGCCCGATGCTCCCGTGCGCCTGGGCGACGTCGCGAAAATCGAGGAGGGCCATGCGGACCGGCTGTCGCTGACGTACGCGAATGGCCGGCCCGCGGTGCTCGTCAACATCGGCCGCAGACCGCAGGCGGATGCCGTCACGCTGGCCCGGGACATCCAACTTGCATTGGACCAGGTCCGTGCCGGTGCGCCGCCGGGCATCGACGTCGAGCTGTCGTATGACCAGGCGGGACTCATCGCCCGGTCCGTGGCGCATGTGCGCGACGAGGTCGTCCTGGGCGGCCTGCTCACGCTCGTGGTGGTGGGCCTCTTCCTGCGCTCCTGGCGGGCCATGGTCGCCGCCGCCCTGGTGCTCCCCGCCGCGCTGGCGATGACCTTCGGCGCGCTCTGGCTCACAGGGGGAACGCTCAACCTCATGTCGCTGGGCGGGATGGCGGTCGCCATCGGGTTGGTGGTGGATGACGCCGTGGTCGTGGTGGAGGCGGTGTACCGCAGGGTCGCGGCGGGAGTGGAACGGTGGCAGGCGACCGCGGAGGCCCTCGGGGAGGTTGCCTGGCCCGTGACGAACTCCACGCTGACCACGGTGGTCGTCTTCGCGCCACTGTCGTTGCTGCCAGGAGTGTCCGGCCAGTTCTTCTCCGCGCTCGCCTTCACGCTGTGCTCCGCCGTGTTGTTCTCCCTGCTGCTGGCCGTCACGTTGACGCCCCTCTTGTGTGGGTGGCTGCTCGTCGCGCGCGGTGCCCATCATGCGCCAGAGCCGCGCGTTCCACGGCGCTTGTGGACGCTGTGGCATCGGAGGCCCGGTGTGCTCGTCGCGGGCGTGGCGCTGGTCACCGTGGTGCTGGCGCTGCTGGGGCGCGGCGTCGCCACGGGGTTCCTGCCCGAGTTGGATGAAGGCGCCTTCGTCGTGGACTACTTCACGCCGACGGGCACCTCCGTCAGCGAGGCGGACCGCCTGGGCAGGTCGCTGGAGTCGTTGCTCGCGGAGGTCCCCGAGGTGGTCGGCACCAGCCGGCGTCTGGGCGCGGAGCTGGGGCCCCCGGCGGCCACGGAGTCCTCGCGCGGCGACATCACCGTGTCGCTGTCGCCGCTGCGAAAGCGTCACGGTCATGTCATCATCGAGGAGACGCGGGTGCGGGCCGAGTCCGCGCTTCCGGGCGTGCGACTGGAGTTCATCGAGCTGCTCCAGGACGTGCTCTCAGACCTCGAAGGCTCTCCGGACCCCGTCGAGGTCAAACTCCTGGGGCAGGATGTCCAGGTGCTGCGCGACTTCGCGCCACGGGTGGCCGAGCGGCTTCAAGACATCCCAGGCCTCGTGGACCTGTTCGACGGCGTCGCGGGATGCACACCGGAAGCCCACCTGGACGTGGACCTGGTGCGCGCGGGACGTTTGGGCTTCACGCCACGCGACGTGGCGACGCAGGTCCGGACGGCCCTGCTGGGGGAGGTCGTCGGCGCCATTCCTCGCGCGGGGCGACAGATGGACGTCCGCGTGCGGTTTCGCGATGCCGACCGCCTGGACTCCCAGGTCCTCCAGCACCTGCGCTTGCGGACCGCCTCGGGGCAGGTAGTGCCACTGATGCAGGTGGTGCGCCTGCGCCAGGAGTGCCAGCCCGCGGAGCTGGTGTCCGACGACCTGCGTCCGCTCGTGGCGGTGACGGGACGGTTGGAGGCGAGGGACCTGGGCAGCGTGACGGCGGATGTCCAGGCAAAGCTCGCCACGCTGAGCCCGCCCGCGGGGGTGGAGGTGCGGTTGGGAGGACAGCGCGAGAGCCAGCGTCAGTCCTTCCAGGCCCTGGTGCTCGTGTTGGTGCTGGCCACGTTGGGGGTCTTCCTGGTGCTGACCTTCCACTTTCATGGCGTCGTGTTGCCGCTGCTCATCCTGGGAGCGGTCCCCGTGTCCCTCGCCGCGGGGGTCGCGAGCCTGCGACTCACCGGCACGCCACTCAATGTCTCGTCCCTGATGGGCTGCATCCTGCTGGTGGGGCTCGTGGTGAAGAACGGCATCCTCCTGCTGGACCGCGCGGAAGTGGGCCGTGCCGAGGGGCTGGCCCCCGCCGAGGCCATCGCGCGCGCCGCCGCGGTTCGCCTGCGCCCCATCCTGATGACGACACTCGCGACGTTGCTGGGGCTCGGTCCGCTCGCGCTAGGCCTGGGAGAGGGCGGGGAGTTGCAACGCCCGCTGGCCATCACCGTGCTGGGAGGGTTGTCCCTCTCCACGTTGATGGTCCTGGTGGGGCTCCCGGCCGCGTATGTGCTGGTGCGCCGGCCCGCGACTCCCCCTGCGCCACGCTAGTCCTTCCACAGCATCTTCCACGGATGCTTGCGCAGGTCCGTCACCAGGGTGCGCAGCTCGTTGTAGAGGGTCGGGTCCTTGAGCACCGCGCCCACGGTGCCCTCGCCGGCCTCAATCTTCGCCAGCACGCGGTCCGCTCGGGCCGCGATGCTGTCGAGTTGCCCCACGGCGGTCGTGAGCCTCTCCAGGGCCAGCTTCACGCGCTTTCCATCCTCCGGGCCCAGCTCGCCCGTGACGGCCGCCAGTCCATCCAGCGTCGTCCCCGCCGACTTCGTCAGCCCGGGCAATTCGCTGCGCAGCACCGCCGCCGAGGCCGCCGCGTCGTCCAACAACCGCGCCGCCTTGCCTCCCGGCTGGAGTGACTCCCTCGCGAGCTGCGCAAGCTGCCGCATGTCCTTCGACGCCGCGGCCAGCTCCGACATGAGCACCTTCACGTCGCCCTTGTTCTCCGTGAGCAGCTCATCCAGCGTCCTGGACAGCCGGGAGATATTCGTCACCAGCCCCGTCACCGCCTCCGGGTCCTTCTCCAACATCCCAGACATCGTCTCCACGAACTTGGACAGGTGCTCCGCCAGCAAATCCAGACGCGGAGCATCCGTTCCCCGCAAGGCCTCTCCCGCGGGCCAGGGCCCCGGCTGAACCCCGGGATTCAATTCCAGATAGGGCTCGCCCAACAGGCCCACCGAGGCCACCGTCACCCGAGCATCCGAGCGCAGCGCCGCCAGCGACTCCGGCGTCACCGCCAGCTCCATGCGCACGGGCAAGGGCTGTCCACGGGCATCCCTGCGCTCCGGCTGCAGTCGAATCGCCTGAACCCGTCCCACCTGGACGCCGCCCAGCTTCACCGGCGCGCCCTCCACCACGTTGCCCGTGTGCCCGAAGTCCACCGGCAGCACCGTGGACGAGCCCAATGACAGCTCCCCCATCAACCACAGCAACACCAGCACGCCCACCACCGCCGCCAACACCAGGGCGCCCACCTTCAATTCCAGCCGTCGCTCATCCATCCGTCGCACCCTCCATGAACGGCGCCGTCAACACCCGCAGCTCTGGCGCGGAGGACTCCAGGAAACCCGCCGGAGGCCCCAGGTACGCACACCGGCCTCGCGCCACCACCAACACCCGGTCCGCCAACCCCTTGAGCTGTCGATAGTCATGCGTCACCACCAACCCTCCCAGTCCCCGCGTCCGCAGCGACGCGATGACCTCTTCCACCTGCGTCGCCGCCCGCCGGTCCAACCCCGTGGTCGGCTCGTCCAGCAGCAGATATCGCGGCTTCAACACCAGCGCCCGGGCAATGGCGGCTCGCTTCTTCGCCCCAGGCCCCAGCTCCGGTGGCAGCCGGTCCGCCCACTCCAACAACCCCACCTGCGCCAGCGCGGAGTCCACCGCGTCCTCTGGCGCCTTCGGGTCCGCCAGACGCACGTTCTCCCGCAGCGTCCGCCAGTCGAGCAGCGCAGGGCCCTGCACCAGATAGGGCGCGCGACGGCGCAGGCGCACCAGCTCGCGCTCAGGCTGCGTGTCCACCCGCTCGCCCCACAACTCCACGCTGCCCGCGTCTGGCTTCAACAGGCCCACCGCCATCCGACACAGCACGCTCTTGCCCGAGCCGCTCGCCCCCGCGATGAACGTCAGCTCACGAGTCGACACCTCCGCCGTCACCCCGTCCAGCACGTTCCGCCCGCCCTCGAACGCGACCCGCACGTCCGTGAAGCGGAGCGTGTCCTCGGGGCTCGTGGGGGAGTCGGTCGTGCTCACAGGCGCAGCAGTTGGAATGCGAGGGAGACGCCAAAGTCAATCAACAGACACCCCAGGCTCGCGGCCACGACGCCCTCGGTGGTGGCCTGGCCCACGGCCTCCGCGCCACCCCGGGCCCTCAGGCCCGCCACCGCCGCCGCCAGGGGAATGTACAGCCCGCACGCCACCGCCTTCATCCCCGCCGCCAGCAAATCCCAGCCATCCACATACCGGGGGTCCATGAAGGCCCTTCCGTCCACGCCGAACACCAGGCTTGCCACCAACGCCGCCGACAGCGTCGCGGCCACGGTCCCCAGCGTGCTCAACAGCGGCACGCCCAGGAGCCCCGCCACCATGCGCGGTGCCACCAGGTCCGCGTATGGATCTCCAGCGGACATCTCCAGCGCCTCCACCTGCTCGTTGACGCTCATGGTGGACAGCTCCGCCGCGTGGCCCGCTCCCGCGCGCGAGGCCGTCAGCAGCGCGGAGACCACGGGCCCCAGCTCGCGAATCAGCAGCTCGAAGTACGCGGGCCCGAGCACCGCCACGTTGCCCACGAATCGCCGCGCCTGACTGTTGGCGATGGTGACCAGCACCGCGCCGAAGAAGGCCATGCCCGACACCACCAGCCACACGCTGCGCCCACCCAGTTCATGGAGCTGCACCGCGCACTCGCGCCAGGACACGCCCTCGCGGGCCCCGGCGCGCACCGTGCGCGCGAAGAGCACCACCGGGGCTCCGAAGAACGACAGCACCCGGTTCATGCCATCCACCCCGCCAGCGCGAGCGTGAGCAGGAAGTCGATGACGAAGATGGCGGCGCACCCCTGCACCACCGCGCTCGCCGCCGCGCGCCCCACCGCCTGGGCGCCACCTCGCGCGGACAGCCCCACCGACGTGGACACCAGGGAGATGGCCAGGCCGAAGGCCCCCGTCTTCACCACGCCTCCCAGGATGTCGAGCGGGCTCAACATCTGTGCGAACGTGCCGAAGAAGATTCGCAGCGGCAGGCCGAGCGTGAAGAGGGCCGCCACGGACTCGAAGAGGATGGCGACCAGGAACGTGAAGGTGCTCATCGCGAGCATGCTCAGCTCCATCGCCACCACGCGCGGAGCCACGAGGATGGCGAACGGGTCCAAGCCGATGCCCCGCAGGCCCTCTATCTGTCCACCCACCTGCATGGTGGCCAGCTCCGCCGCGTTCCTCGCTCCAATCCGCGCGGACATGATGAGGCCCAGCAGCAGCGGACCGAACTCCCACAGCACCCCGTAGCCCGCGGCCCAGCCGAGGAACGCCCGCGCGCCGAAGCGCTGGATGTAGAGCCCCGACTGCAACACGACGATGACCCCCGCGAGCGCCGCCGTGGCCAGGGCCAGGGGCAGCGAGTCGTAGCCGAACTGCACCAGCGCCCGCACCAGCTCGCGCCGCTCCAGTCGGGGGAGGCCGAGCACCGTGCGCGCCGCCACCAGCGCGAGCGCCCCGGTGCCTCGCACCGCCTCCAGTCCGAGGCTGCCCGCGCCGCGCACCGTCTTCAGCCCGAGGCTCGCGACGCGCGGCGGTGGGCTCACGGGAGCACCTCGTCCTGTTCGCGCTCCAACTCCGGCGCGGGAGGCCCGTCGTACACCAAGCGCCCACCGCGCAGATAGAGCCAGCGGGGCAGGGGAACGTCCAGCGGGGCCTCGGGCGCGGCGACAATCAACGTACTGCCCCGGGAGACCTCCAGAAGCACACGAGCCACCTGCCGGGCCGTGCCCGGGTCCAACCCCGCGAAGGGGTCATCCGCCAGCAGCACCGAAGGCCGCGCCGCCAGCGCCCTCGCGAGGCCCGCACGCTTCTTCATGCCCCCGGACAGTCGCTCCGGCATCGTGTCCGCGGCGTCGCGCAGGCCCACCGCGAGCAGCACCTCGTCCGCGCGCGCCTCGGCCTCCGCCTGTGGCACCCGTCGTCGGACGAGCGGCAGGAGCACGTTCTGCCGCACCGTCATCGAGTCGAACAGCGCATCCGTCTGGAACACCATTCCGAACGAGGCCTGCCGCTCACGTCGCGCCGAGGGAGACAGGCGCGCCACGTCCTGGCCATCCCACAGCACCTGTCCGCCAAACGGAGCGACGAGGCCCGCCAGGGACTTCAGCAGCGTCGTCTTCCCCGAGCCCGAGCGCCCCAGCAGCAGCGCCTGGGTCCCCGGTGGCACCGCACAGCGCACGTCCGCGAGGACCGTGCGCGCGCCGTGCTTCACCGTCAGGGCTTCCGCGCGCAGGTCCATGGGCCGTGGGTCCTCTGTCTCACGGCGTCCAGCGAAGCAGGGTGCCGTGGTGCCCCGTGGCCCAGACATCTCCGGGCCCCGAGCCTCCCAGCGCATTCAGCGTCGCCGGAGACGGCGTGACGGTGCTCCACGTCGTCCCGTTGAAGAAGTGCACGTCGTTCACCTCGGACGACACCGCGTAGAGCGCGGTGCGACCAAAGGCCCGGAGCGCTCGGAGGTTGGGAGTGGCCCCGCCCGCCACCGTCGGCGCCGGCAGGCGAGTCCATGCGTCCCGCGAGTGCTCCAACAACAGCGCGCCGTCACCCGCCACATAGGCCAGCCGAGGCGTGAGGACCTGGACGCCGTTGAGGAAGCCCGAGGCGTTCGACACCCCCAGGTCCTCCTTCGTCCACGTCGTCCCATTCGCCGACGCGCGATACACCACGGGGCGCGGCACTCCGCTCACCGTCTCCGAGCCCACCGCGAGCAGTGTCGTCACGTCCAGGCCATGGATGGCCCTCAGGTTGGCGGGCACCTGGGCGAGGACCGTGGGCTGCTGCTGCGTCGAGCCGCCGTCGTCATGGCTCCAGCGCAGGATGCGGCCCTGGCTGGTGACGGCGTACAGGGTGACGACGTTGTCCTCCTCGTTCTCGAAGCCGACCATGCCGTTGATGGCTCCGGCATGGCCACTGCCGAAATCCTCGCAGGGGGCGGGCAGCTCATCGGGCCTCACCGTCCCGAACCGCCCCGCGCCGGAGCCCAGGAACACGCGGCCGTTGTTCGCGGCCCAGGCCGACTTCCATTCGCCCGGGCAGCCCGTCACGGAGGTGACGTTGCCATCCACCACGTGGAGCACCTGACTGGCCGCGCCAGCGAGCCATCCATGGCCCCGCGAGTACACCGCCACCGCGTCGAACCGCGCATCCACATCCCCCAGCTCCGTCTGCTCGTTCCACGCCGTCGCGGCACAGCCCGCCACCCCGTCGTCCGTCTGGCCGTTGCAGTCGTTGTCCAGACGGTCACATGCCTCGGTGCGCCCCTGGCGCACAACCAGCGAGCCCTCGTCACAGTCGGTGTTCATCCGTGTCGCGCCCGCCTCGGGCGGCGTACAGCCGAGCCCCACGGAGTACCCGGCCTGGCCATCTCCGTCGTCGTCGACGAAGTGCTCCACGGGCTGCTCACTGCTGATGCAGGTGGAGGCGGACGCGCTCTGACACGTGAGCACTCCCGCGCAACCCAGCGGCGCCGTGCACGCCGTGCCCACGAGGAACGGGTCGTTGTCCGTCACGCCGTCGCAATTGTCGTCCCGTCCGTCGCAGCGGAACTCCGCCTGACCGGGATGCACGTCGTTGTCCGTATCGTCGCAGTCGTCATCGCTCGGCGCATAGCCCGCGGGAGCGACACAGCCGAAGGCCTGGAGTCCGCCCACGGCGCCGTGGCCGTCTCCGTCCGCATCCACCCAGAACGGTGTCTCGCCCGGGGCATCGGTCTCGCCCGCGGCGCAGTTGTTGTCGATGCCATCGCACAGCTCCGTGGCGCCGGGGTGGATGGCCGCGTTGTCGTCGTCGCAGTCCGTGCCGGGGTAGGGCTGCTTCGCGGCGAAGTAGCCGTCGTCATCCAGGTCCTCGGCGCGCAGATCCAACCCGAGGTCGGTGACGTTCTCCGTGGGGAACCGGGCCTCCGCGGACTGGCGCGCGATGATGGGACCGGCACACGAGCCCTCGTGCGCCTCGGCGGTCACCCGCAAGTCCCGGCTCCAACCCGCCTGCTCCAGGATGACGCCGGTGCGCGTGTCGCTCAGGCGCCCCGCCTCCACCTTCACCTCGCCCGACACGGTGTGCGACGCGTCGTGCACGTCGACCACCGTGAGCGTCAGGCACTTTGGCCGGAAGGTCGCATACGTGATGAAGACCCGGAGCGCGCCTTCGGTGACGGGGGTCTCCGTCTTGCAACCGAAGAGCGGAAGTGTCAGCAGCAGCACACCCACCTGGAATAAATGCATCGCCCGTGCATTCCCCGGCGCGCCGAGGCGCGCGCTGTCGTGACGTAACGCCTTAAAACTCAAGGACCTCTGGAACTCCCCCATAGACCGCCGCGCTGGCCATCGTCCAGAAGCCCCCGTCACCGGGTGCATCCTTTCGCTCGTCGGGCCCCAGCGCGCGCACCACCTCGTCTCCCCTGGCCCGAGTCCCGCCTCCTCGCTCATGTCCCTTGTTCGAACCGCCCTCGTCGCGCCCCTGTGTGCCTGGATGGTCTTGTCCCCGTCCGAGTCCCGGGCGGCCCAGAGCGACGCACCCGTGGCTCCCACCCCCTCGCGCAGCGCTGCGGATTCCGCACCCGGGGCTGCTGATTCCGCACGGCCCGCTGCGGATTCCGCACCCCCTCCGCCGACCGAGGCCACCGCATCGAGTCCACCCGGTGACACCGCGCCGCTGACGTTGGAGCGCGCCGTGTCCATGGCGGCCGAGCGCAACGAGTCCGCGCTCGCGGCCCAGCAGCGCGCCAAGGCCGCTGACGCGCGGGTGTCTCGCGCCCGCGCGTTCTTCTTCCCGGAGCTGACGGCGACGGGCACGTATACGCGCCGCTCCAACCAGTCGACGCGCGAGGTGGGCGGACAGCAGGTGGTGCTCCAGCGCTACAACGCCTTCGGCGCCAACATCGTCGCTCGCGTCACGCTCTTCGACGCGCGCGGCTTCCCCCTCTTCCGCGCGGCGCGCCTGGATGGCGAGGCTGCGGGCCTGGAGGCCGTGGAGGCCCGGCGGCAGATTTCTTTCGAGGCCGCCAACGCCTTCCTCATCACGCTCCAGGAGCAGCAGGTCTTCCAGGCCGCCGAGCAGCGCATCGCCTTCGCGAAGCAGTCGCACGCGGATGCTTCAGCGCGGGCCAAGGCGGGCCTCGCGAGCACCAACGACGTGACGCGCGCGGAGGTGGAGGTGGCCACCGCTGAGGTGGATCTGATCAGCGCTCGCAACGCCGCCCAGACGAGCCGCCTGGAGCTCGGCTATCTGCTGGTGGAGCCGGTGGACGGGGCGCTCGTCATGCCGCGGACGCTGCTCGACGACGCGGCCCGGCCGCTGCAAACGCACGACGGCATCATCCCCGGCGCGGTGGAGCGACGCCCGGACATCCTCGCGTCGCGGCTGCGGGTGGAGTCGCTGGAGGCCAGCGCGCTGGAGCCCCTGGCGCGCACGTTGCCCGCGCTCAATGTGGGCGCGACGTACCGGCTCACGAACGAGGCGGGCCTTGCGGGCCGCACGGGAGATGGCTTCCTGTCCGCCGACCTCACCTGGAACCTGTTCGATGGCGGCGAGCGCTATGCGGAGCGCCACGAGCGCGTCGCCCTGGCGCGCGCGGCGCAACTGGAGCAGGAGGCGGGCACGCGGCGCGTGGACGTGGACATCCAGCGGGCCCGGGTGGCCCTGGAGAACGCGCAGGCGGCGCTCACCCAGAGCGAGCTGGCGACCCGCGCGGCAAGGCAGAACGCGGAGGAGCAGGGCATTCTCTACCGCCAGGGATTGTCCACGGCGCTGACGTTGGCGGATGCCTCCCTCCGGTTGTT
Source organism: Myxococcus eversor (assembly GCF_010894455.1). Taxonomy (GTDB): domain Bacteria; phylum Myxococcota; class Myxococcia; order Myxococcales; family Myxococcaceae; genus Myxococcus; species Myxococcus eversor. The sequence goes on from NZ_JAAIXY010000012.1 coordinate 118,432, forward strand.
CGAGGCGGAGGTGGCCCTGGCGCGCAGCCGGTATGCGCTGGGCGTGGCCCTTCTGGGCCTGAGGGCGGCAGTCGGACTCGATCCCCTGGGGAAGGAACCGTGAAGGCGATGCGACGCGCAGGAACGCTGACGCTGGCCGTGGCCATGCTGGCCATGGGGGCATGCAAGAAGGACGGGGAGGCGGCGAAGGGCGGGGACGCTCCGGCGACCGGCAAGGCGGGCGGTCGTCCCGGCGGCGGCGGTGGCGCGGGGGGCCGAGGCCCCATCCAGTTCCCCGTCGAGGTCGCTCCCGTCGAGGCACGCGACGTCGAGTACGTCGTGAACGCGGTGGGCTCCGTGGAGGCCTTCGAGCGGGTGCAGATCACCGCCCGGGTGCCGGGCGCCGTGGAGCGCGTGCTCTTCATGGAGGGGCAGACGGTGAAGAAGGGCGACGTGCTCGCGGAGATCGAGCCCGCGCGCTACGCCATCGCCGTGCGCGCGGCCGAGGCCTCGTTCGCCAAGGCGAAGGCGTCGCTGACGGAGGCCCAGTCCGGCGCCGACCGTCGCACCGCCGTCAACCAGGCGAGCCCCGGCCTGTTGCCCGCCGAGCAGCTCGACACCTTCCAGGCGCGAGCGCGCACGGCCGAGGCGGATGTCGCCTCCGCGCGCGCGGCGTTGGATCAGGCCCAGCTCAACCAGCGCGACGCGTACGTGCGCGCGCCCATGGACGGCGTGCTCCAGACGCGCACGGTGCAGACGGGGCAGTACGTGCAGCCCGGCATCGTCATGGCGACGCTCCTGCGCAAGGACCCGCTGCTCCTGCGCTTCACGGTGCCGGAGGCGGACGTGGGGCGGCTGAAGCCGGGCCTGTCCGCGCGGTTCTCGGTGCGCTCCGAGAGCGGCACGTACACGGCGAAGATCACCCACGTGGCGGAGGCCGCCGACGATGCCAGCCGCATGGTGCCGGTGACGGCCGAGGTCTCCGGTGAGGACGCGCACCGGCTGCGGCCGGGCGTGTTCGCCTCCGTGGCGGTGCCGGTGGAGACGCGCGGTGGCAGCCCGGTGGTGCCGCAGACGGCGGTGCGCGCCAGCGAGCGCGGCTTCATGGCGTTCGTGGTGGAGGGTGACAAGGCGCGCGAGCGCATCCTGGAATTGGGCATGCGCACGGCGGATGGACGGGTGGAGGTCCGTGAGGGACTCAAGGCGGGGGAGATCCTGGTGGTGCGTGGCGGCGAGGCCCTTCGCGAGGGCGTTGCGGTGCGCGTGGCCCAGGAGAAGAAGCCCGCGCTGACGGCCGAGCCCCGCGTCGAAGACGGCGGTGGCGGTGAGGGAGCGGGTCGATGAGCCTGACGGAAGCCTGCATCAAGAAGCCGGTCCTCGCCTGGATGATCATGGCGGCGACCATCGTCTTCGGCATCGTGGCGTCGCAGCGCATTGGCATCAGCCAGTTCCCGGACGTCGACTTCCCCACCATCAACATCAGCGTGACGTGGGAGGGCGCCAACCCGGAAGCAGTTGAAAGCGACGTCATCGAGCCGATTGAAGAGGCGGTGACGCAGGTGGAAGGCGTCACCAGCATCACCTCGAACGCCCGGCAGGGCGGCGCCAACATCACGGTGGAGCTGGACCTGTCGCGCAACGTCGACACGGCGCTCGCCGACGTGCAGACCAAGGTGAGCCAGGCGCAGCGCCAGCTCCCCGAGGACATCGACCCGCCCATCGTCACCAAGACGAACCCGGAGGACCAGCCCATCATCCAGGTGGGTGTGTCCGGGCCCTTCTCGCAGCAGGTGGTGAGTGACTTCGCGCGCTACCGCGTGAAGGAGAAGCTCCAGACGGTGCCGGGCGTGGGCGAGGTCCAGATTGGCGGCTCGCTGGAGCGCAACGTCCGCATCTGGGTGGACTCCAGCAAGCTGGACTCGCTGGGCCTCACCGTGACGGACATCACCGCCGCGCTCCAGCGCGAGCACGTGGAGCTGCCGGCGGGGCGCATCGAGACAGCGGGCCGGGAAGTCAACGTGCGCGTGCTGGGCGAGGCGTTGGATTTGGAGACGCTGCGCAACATCATCATCCGGGAGCAGGGCGGCCAGCCCGTGTACCTGCACGATGTGGCGCTGGTGGAGGACGGCTTCGAGGACATCCGCCGCATGGCGCGGGTGAACGGCACGCCCGCACAGGGCCTGGGCATCAAGAAGCAGCGCGGCGCCAACGCGGTGTCCGTGGCGCAGGGCGTGCGCGCGGCGCTGGTGCGCATCCAGAAGGAGGCTCCGGAGGGCATGGACGTGGCGGTGCGCTTCGACTCGACGCAGTTCATCGAGGAGAGCGTCCATGAAATCGAGTTCGAGCTGCTCCTGGCCTGCATCCTCACCGCGTTCGTGTGCTGGGTGTTCCTGGGCTCGCTGTCGAGCACGATGAACGTGGTGCTGGCCATCCCCATGTCGCTGTTGGGGACGGTGGCCGTCATCTACTTCCTGGGTTTCACGCTCAACACCTTCACGCTGCTGGGCCTGGCACTGGCGGTGGGCATCGTGGTGGACGACGCCATCATGGTGCTGGAGAACATCTTCCGGCACGCGGAGGAGGGGAAGGACCGGGTGCGCGCCGCGCGCGAGGGCACCGCGGAAATCACCTTCGCCGCGCTGGCGGCGACGATGGCGGTCATCGCCATCTTCCTGCCCGTCGTGTTCATGAAGGGCATCATCGGCAAGTTCTTCCTCCAGTTCGGCGTCACGCTCTGCGTGGCGGTGCTGCTGTCGTACGTGGAGGCCATCACCCTGGCGCCGGCGCGGTGCGCGCAGCTCTTGAAGACGTCCCGCGAGGGCCGCAGCAAGATGGGCGTGTGGGTGGACAAGGGCTTCTCCAAGCTGGAGCACGCGTACGGCAGGGTGCTGGGCTGGGGGCTGAAGCGGCCCTGGCGGGTGCTGGGCGTGGCGGTGTTGATTCTCGCCGCCAGCGTGTTCGCGTTCCGCGCGCTGCCGGGCGAGTTCGTGCCCTCGCAGGACCAGAGCCGGTTGATGGTCCGCCTCCAGACGGCGGTGGGCAGCAGCCTGGAGGAGACGAACAAGATCTTCCAGCGGGCGGAGGCATTCGCGGCGTCCCGGCCGGAGGTGTTGGGTGTCTTCGCGGTGGTGGGCGGAGGCGGCGGCAACTCCAGCGTGAATGCGGGCATGTTGATGCTCACGCTGAAGCCACCCGACGAGCGCATGCCCCAGGCGGAGTTCCAGCAGATCCTCCGCAAGGAGCTCAACAGCTACCCGGGCCTGCGCGCGGTGGTGCAGGACCTGTCGCAGGCGGGCTTCACGGCGCAGCGCGGGTTCCCGGTGGAGTTCAGCGTGCGCGGCTCGGACTGGGACCAGCTCGTGAAAGCGAGCCAGGAGATGCGCGACAAGGTCCAGGCGAGCGGCAAGGTGGTGGACGTGGACACCGACTACCAGCTCGGCATGCCGGAGCTGCGCATCACCCCGGACCGGGCGCGCGCGGCGGACCTGGGGGTGCCCATCCAGGCGGTGGCGACGACCATCAACGCGCTCGTCGGTGGCGTGCGCGTGGGCAAGTACAGCACCGGAGGCCGGCGCATCGACGTGCGCATGCGCCTGCTCGCGGGCCAGCGCTCGCGCCCGGAGGACCTGGCGATGCTCAAGGTCCGCACGGCGAGCGGCGCGCTGGTGCCCCTGTCGTCGCTGGTGACGCAGGAAGAGCGGCCGGCGCTCCAGGCGATTACTCGCAGGGACCGCGAGCGCGCCATCAGCATCTTCGCCAACGTGGCGCCGGGCTCGAATCAGGAAGAGGCGCTGGCCACGGTGGAGCAACTGGCGAAGGACCTGCCCGGTGGCGTGCGCGTGGTGCCGGGTGGCGCGAGCGTGGCGTTCCGCGACTCGATGAGCAGCCTGTTCTTCGCGCTCTTCCTGGGGATTGGCGTCGCGTACATGGTGCTGGGGGCGCAGTTCAACTCGTTCCTGCACCCCGTCACGGTGCTCACGATTCTGCCGCTGTCGGTGGCGGGCGCGTCCTTCGCGCTCCTGGGCACGGGCAGCACGCTGAACATCTTCAGCATGATTGGCCTGCTGCTGCTGATGGGCATCGTGAAGAAGAACTCCATCATCCTGGTGGACTACGCGCTCCAGCAGCGGGAGCTCGGGTTGGACGCGGTGGAGTCGATGCAGCGCGCCGGCCCGGTGCGCCTGCGGCCGATTCTGATGACGTCCACGGCGACGATGATGGCGGCGGTGCCGGCGGCCCTGGCGTTGGGCGCGGGCAGCGAGACGCGCGCGCCCATGTCCATCGCCGTGCTGGGCGGCCTGTCCGTCTCCACGGTGCTCAGCCTCCTCGTGGTGCCGGCCTTCTACGTGGTCGCCGACCGCATGAAGACGAGGCTGGCCAACTGGAGGGGCAAGCGCCCGGATGACGAAGCCGGTGGCCCCGCGGCGCATGGGCACCCCGGTGGCGAGGAGCCTCGCCCGGCGGCGCACGGCTGAGCAGGAGAGGGCCCCGGCGGGATGCATGCCCGCCGTGGGCCTTGTCGGGCTCGGGGAGGTTCGTTTCCGGGAAAGCGCGGGGGCTGGCGACCTTCCCTCCGCGCGGCTTCCCGCTGAAGCGGGTGCGCGTCGTGGTCACTGTCACAGGCACGTCCGTGGTCGGGCAGGTGAGTCCACGGCGAGCAAGGAGATGACCCCATGGCGCAAGAGACCGAGCTTCCTCCCTCCATCACCCCGGTGAAGGAGCGCGACGAGTCGCTGGACCTCCAGGCGTTCCTCGACGAAATCGGCAACAGCCGCGAGGTCAGCGTCAACAAGGTGGAGGCGCGGGACGCGGCGCACGCGGTGTTGTGCACGCTGGCGCGGCGGCTGTCCGATGGTGAGGACGTGAAGCTGATGAACGCCCTGGGCAGCGACATCGGCGATATCGTCGGAGAGTGCACCATCCTCCGAGGCCCGTCCCATGCGCGGCGCATGCACCGCGAGGAGTTCATCTCCGACATCGCGGACCACCTGAAGATTCCGGTGGACCAGGCGGACCGGGTGATGAAGGTGGTGTTCACCGCGGTGAGGGACCGCATCCCCGAGGACGAGGTGTCCGCGGTGGCCTCTCAGCTCCCGCCGGACCTCGCGGACAGCTTCCGCCGGCCGGTGTAGCGAAGGCGGTGTGCCGACACCGGGCTTCCATTCACGGGAAGCCCGGAGCGGCTCACGACACTCAGGCGGACTTGGCCAGCGCGGCGTCAATGGCCTGGACCAGACGCGGGTCCTCCGCCGTCACGTCCGGGGCGAAGCGGGCGGCGACGCGGCCATCGCGGCCGATGAGGAACTTCTCGAAGTTCCACTGCACTTCAGGAATCGGATTCGCCTCGATGCCGTAGCCCTTGAGCTTCTGGCGCATCGGCCCTTCGCCGGTGGCGTCGGGGAAGGCGCTCGTCAGCTCGCTGTAGAGCGGGTGCTTGTTCTCGCCCACGACGGAGATCTTCGAGAACAGCGGGAACTTCACCGCGTACGTCAGGTCGCAGAAGTCCTTGATCTCCGCCTCGGTGCCCGGCTCCTGGCCCATGAAGTTGTTCGCGGGAAAGCCGAGCACCTCCAGCCCCTGGGCGTTCTTGCTCTCGTAGAGCTTCTCCAGGCCCTCGTACTGCGGGGTGAGGCCGCACTTGGAGGCGACGTTCACCACCAGCAGCACCTTGCCCTTGAACTGCCCCAGCGTCAGTGCCGCGCCGTCGATGGACTTCAGGGGGATGTCGTAGAGGTTCTGGCTCATATGGGCGCGGAGCCTCGTACTTTGGCCCCGCGCCCGTCAATCGCCGCCTACGTCCGGGTGATGGCGAGGCGCGCGAAGAGATGCCAGGTGGAGCTCTCGCCCAGCGGCGGTGTCGTCTTGTGTCGCAGGACAATGGTCTCCTCCTTCGGGTCGCCGCTCTGGTGCTCCAGGATGAGCCGGGCCTCCACGGGGGTGGTGAGCCAGGTCTGGAACATGCTGGGCAGGGCGTTGGAGGTGCTGATGCTCCCCACCACCAGGACGCGGGGGTCGTCGTTCTTGATGGTCTCCGAGTCGCCTCCCGCGTGCCGCAGCCGGCAGTAGCCTCCGTTCGCGGTGGGTGACTTGTTCGTCACCATGCCCTCCTCCTCCTGGCCGGTGAGGTAGACGGTGCTGGAGAAGCCGGAGATGTCATACGTGCCGGGGGGAACGGTGATGACGCCCGTCCCCAGGTCCAACCGGATGGAGCGCTCGGGCGAACACGCCTCCACGCGGGTGAACACGCGCGTGTTCATTCCCTTCTTCAGCTTCTTCGTCTCGGGCGAGTCCTCGGCGAAGACGGCGAACACGCGGGAGTAGCTCACCGGGGACGAGGTCCACTGGTAGCTCGCCTCGTTCTTGCCTCCCTCGCCGTCCAGGGTGCGCACCTGCTTGTTGCCGTCGCTTCGTCCGCCGGTGAGCCACCGGTCCTTCGCGCCGCCCACCTTCAAGTAGAGGGCCCGGCCCCGTTTGACTTCGCCGCTGCCCACGGTTGAACGGCTCTCCATCACCGTCCACTGGTAGTTCTCCTCGTACTTGCCGCCCTCACCGTCGAGCGAGGAGACGCCTTGCTGGCCCTCTCCGAATCCCCCCTTCAGCCACCGGAGCTTCTCGCCACCCACCTTGAGATAGACCTTGTCGCCGTAGCGCACGGGCCCGCTGCCCACGCTGTCGCGGGCCTTCATCAGCGTCCAGCGGTAGCTGGGTTCCATGGCGCCTCCCTCGCCATCGAGGGTGTTGACCTGGGTGTTGCCTTCACTCCGGCCCCCGGTGAGCCACAGGAGCTTCGTGCCGCCCACCTGGAGATAGAGCGTCTCTCCATAGATGAGTGATTCGGTGGTGGGGATGAGCTCCGGAGCGGGGGAAGGCTTCGCTGGACCGACTTGCGTGGACTCGAGATTGGATTGTGATGACAAGGCATCCTCCTGTTGGGTGCGCTGAAACGATGCCATGCGAAACGGAGGACACCTCCCAGGGATACGAAGCGATACAAAGCGAGACGGCGCGACGCGCGCACCCTGGATGCCAGGGATAGGGTATGCTTCAGGGGCAGTGTTCCTGGCACGGGTGCCGCCCAATGGACTTGAAAAACCAGATGTCGACGCCGCGTGTCTTCATCGTGGATGACGACCCGCAACTCACGGCGATGATTGCCGACTACTTGCGATTGCATGGCTTCAGCGCGGGGTGTGAGGCCAGTGGAGACCGGGCGGTGCCACGGATTCTCGCCGAGCGGCCCGACCTGGTGGTGCTGGATGTGATGCTTCCGGGCAAGGATGGCTTCACCGTCTGCAGGGAGCTGCGCGGCGCCTATCCGGGCCCCATCCTCATGCTGACGGGGCGAGGGGCGGAGGCGGACGAAGTCGTGGGGCTGGAGAGCGGCGCCGACGACTACCTGCCGAAGCCGGTCCGCCCGCGCGTGCTCCTGGCGCGGCTGCGCGCCTTGCTGCGCCGCACCACGAGCACGGCGCCGACGACGGTCGAGACATCCCTCATTCGAGTCGGAGAGCTCACGGTCGACCCGGCGCGCAGGACGGCCCGTCTGCGAGGGGCGCCGCTCGATTTGACTTCGGGCGAGCTGGACGTGCTCCTGCTGCTCACGACGCACGCGGGCCAGGTCGTGAGCCGGCAGCTCATGTACCAGCGACTCCGGGGCGTGGAGCAGGATGACATCGACCGCTCCGTGGATCTGCGCGTCTCGCGGCTTCGTCACAAGCTGCGCGAAGCCTCCGGCGAGACGGACGTCATCAAGACGGTCCGCGGGGTCGGCTACCTCTTCACCGTGAGCTGACCCGTGGACCGACTCTTCCTTCGCGTCTATCTCCACATCTTCGCGGGCGTGCTGATCGCGGGCCTCGCCGCCAGGGTGTTCGTGATTCCGGTGATCAACGCGCAGCTCGCGCGGAACCTCGAAGCCACCTTCGCGGTGCCCGTCGGGTTGATGGCCGAGCTGTTCGAGGCGCGCTATCGGGAGCACGGCGACTTCGGAGGACCCGCCGAGCAGGCCTCCAGGCGCTTTGGTGTTCCCGTCGCGCTCATCCCCCAGGGGCGCATGCCGCTGGACGCTGAAAGCGCCGCGCGGTTGGAGGGCGGGCAGGTCGTCCGGGTGGGGCCCGTGTTCGCGTCGATGCTCTATGCGCGCCTGGAGGGGACGGGACACGTCCTCGAGGTGGGCCCGTTGCCGCTCAACTTCCCCCTGGGGGGCGCGCGGGGCCTCGCGCTCGGCCTTTGCTTCGTGGGTGGGCTCTCGCTGGGCGTCTTCATGCTCCTGCGCCCCGTGCGCCGTCAGCTCCTGGACCTGCGGCGGACGGCCGAGGCGCTCGGGAGGGGAGAGCTCGGCGCGCGGGCCGAGGTCGGCTCACGAGACGTCATCGGCGCGCTCTCCACGGCGGTGAACCACATGGGGGCGGAGCTTCAGCGCTCCATCACCTTGCGAGACGAACTGCTCCACAACACCTCCCACGAGCTTCGGGCACCGAGCCAGCGGCTGCACTTCAGCCTCGCGCTCGCGAGAGAGGCGTCCGAGCCCGCGGAGCGGGAGCAGGCGTTTGATCGGGTGGAGCGAAGCCTGTCGGAGCTCGACCAGCTCGTCGACGAGCTGCTGACCTATGCGCGCCTCAAGGCACACCGCGCGCCCAAGGAGGCCCGAGCGGACGTGCGGCCCGTCCTGGCCGCGCTCTGCGCGACGCTCGCCTCACTGCCGAACAGGGCGGTGCTGGCGGCGCCCGGACCCGGGCCCGGAGACGAGCCGCTCGTCGTTCGTGTCGAGGCACGCCTCATCGAGCGCGCGACGTCGAACCTGATTCTCAATGCCCTGCGGTATGCGAACTCCCAGGTCCAGGTCAGCCTGAGCCGGGAAGGGCATACCATCCACATTCATGTCGACGATGACGGGCCTGGGATTCCGCTCGCGGAGCGGGAGCGCGTCTTCGAGCCGTTCCATCGACTCGACGACGAGCGCCACGGCTTCGGGCTGGGGCTCGCCATCGTGCACCGCATCGCGGAGGTGCACGGGGGGCGGGTCTCCGCGCTGGGCTCGGTGCTGGGGGGCGCACGCTTCACGCTGTCGTTTCCCGCGTGAAGGCGTGGCCCAGGCCGTCGAACTCGCGTCTGCTTGGCCACGAAGCTCTTTGTCCATGGCACCGGGGGGCAGCTATCGCACAGCGTTCGCTCAGATGTCTCCCAACAACGCGCAGGGTCTGGTGTCCGACCTCTGGCCCCGGACGACCCACGACATTTCAACACCTTGCTCACGCGAAAACCCTGTCGCACGGAATCTGCCAGCGGAACTCGGCACTATCCGCTGCGGGTGTGCCGCACCCATTTCGCATCGGAGCTGCCAATGCAATTCGTCGAGTTCATTGTCCCGCCTCGCAAGAAGATCTCGCTCAACGTGTCGTTCGACTCCAGTTCCAAGGACGAGAACGAAATCATCGTGATTGAGAAGACGAGTGGTCAACGCCTCTTCAACACCATCAACTTCGAGCAAGAACACGCTCGCCAGTGGGAAAGCCCCGTCAACGACAGTCCGATACCGATGACCATCGTCGTCTCCGCGCAGCACAAGCCGGGCGGAGCCAACGCGGCTGCCGTGTGGGTGCCCAGCGCCCTGGTGGTCGGTCCGTCCAGCGACAAGGACGTTCACGTTGAAGTCACCAACGGCATGAGGTCCGGCACCAGCGTGTCCACCGCCAAGGTCAGCTGGCGCTGAGCCGGGCGACAAGATCTGAACCATGCGCTCGCTGACTCCGACGCTCAGCGGGCGCACTCGCCACAGCTTGGCCAGTAGGAACAGCGCCACGCGGGGCTGACTAGCGAACACGTGCCGCGTTTGTCCGGAACGGCCAGCTCCACGCCGCACCTGGCAGAAACGCCAGAGGGCGCACTGAGGGTACCCACCTACTCGGGCAGGTCGAGAGCCCAGACCCCGTTCTCCCAGTTCTTAAGGGTCTGCTGAGCCCCCATGGCGGCCATGCCTTCTCCCTTGGCAGCTTCCTCAAGTACCGCTCTCGCCTCCCCCGTCCTGTACCGCAGGAGGAAGGCCGCAGCAGTTACACGGACATCCATCCGAGGAGCCGAGAACAGGGCGGCCAGTGCATCGCGACCTACGTCCCCGTGCTTCCGCAGCTTCGAGAAGGCCGCAAGAGCCTTGTCCGCATGCCTGTTGCCGGTCTTCGCATCTCCTCGAAGGATGCAATCGGTCTGAGCAGCGATGTTCTGGGCAAACTGCTCCACAAGTTCGGCAAGGTCCATCACCAGTCCCCCTTCCTCACGTTCTCGATAGCCCTCATTCCGAAGTCCCTCTGCGCATCGAAGGGCTGGGTGCTCAGCCACTCTCGAACCGTCTTCGTAGTGCTCGTGATGTCGAACCGCTTGGAGGAATAGAACGCGCTGACCTTGGAGTGAAGTTCCTTGTCGAGCGCGACGATGTTCTCCGTGTTGTGGATCGCCTTCGGCCCGAACCGACCCACGTTGCCGTCCGTCTGCTCGACGATGTGGTGCCACTCCTTCCCCGGTCCTGCCGGCCCCATCGCTCGCTTGAAGGACTTGAACGACGAGTAGGACTTCATGCCGACAGGTCCCGAAGACCTCGTCACTCCCTCCCCTACGCGCTGGAGGATGATGGCCGCCCCAGGCCCACCGCTCAGTACCGCCGCGCGCCCCACCGGCACCGCGACATGTCCCATGACAAGCGCGCCCTCGGCGGACAGCGACAGGACCGGCAATTCCGCAGTAGCGAGCGCCGCACCTTGAAACGTGCGCGTTGCGGATGACACCGTGCCCCAGGTGGCGATGAGGTTCGTCACCAGTTTGGAGACAACCCGCACCTGCTCGCCGCGTGTCAGGTACTGGAAGCTCTCCAGATACTCGGGGGACGACTCCAGAAGCGCCGCCACGGCGGCAGGCATCTGTCTGAGCGCCGCGAGGTTGTCAGCGGGCGATGTCGAGAAGAACTGCCCCACCGCCAAGGCCAACCCGACGAAAGCCTCTTCGGCTCCGTCCAGAGTGCGGCTCAGGTAGTCGGCATCGTCGTGGACGTCCGCGAAGGCGCCTCCTCCGGTCTCCTCCAGCCGTGCGTTCAACTGCCGGAAGACACCGCCCTTGCCCGAGTAGAAGACGCCCAGCTCGAACTGGCCCGCTCGAAAGGCGCCGTCCTTCCACTCCACGGCGCCCACGCGCTGCTGGGTCTGCCCGCTGCGCACCCACGCGAGGCAGCCGTCAGGACGGAGGACCGCCAGTTGTGTGAAGCGACCCACCCGCCGCACCAACTCGGCGCGCGACACTTCGCTCGCGTCCAGCACCTCGCGCAGCATGAAGCCCACCGCGACGCGTGCCGGGAACTGCCCCAGCGTCACGTCCTTGACGGTCAGCGCCTTCAGCAGTCGCGCGGCGTGTGTCGGCGTGAGCGAACTGCCTGCAACGGGACGCTCGTCTTGGTCCCCGAGCCCCGCGTCACGAAGCAGCGCATCGAACGCATCGCTCCTCTGTCCTCGGAAGTGCCCCCCTTCCCCGAGTAGTGCGGAACGCTGCTGGAAAGTGCTCCTGCGCGTCGAGGGTTCAACGCCAGCGCATCCCGTCACGAGGAGAATGGCGCACAGCACCCAGAGGACAGCACGCATTCAGCACCCCCATGCCTCTCTCCAAGGGAGGCAAGTGGGTTGAATGCTGTCATTCCTATCTGACAAACGGATGGCAACCGACAGCGCGGAGGAATCTTACAACGTCACTCCGACATGCCTCGGAGCCTCCCTTTCAGGGCTCGAACCCGCCCGCGTTGCGGAGCCGGTTGGCGCGCATTGTCCACCCCCAGCCCCATCGAGGCGAAGGCGCCCGGCCTCAACGTCCCTTCCGCTGTCGGGAACAACAGGGTGCCGCTCGTGCCCAGCACGTAGAACTTCCCCCCGAGGAATCTCCACCGCACCTCGGCCGCGCAGGAGATGAATCCCATCGGCTGAACCCTCTCACGCGACATCTACCTTGACGCTCACCGCCTCGGGCCTCAGTGGAATGACCAGCGGGACGCGGTCCAACTCCTCGACACGCCGTTGCTGGCGTGGGGCAATACAGGGGGCAACGGCCGTGGGGTGAAAAAGAAAAAGGCCCGCAACCCCTGAGGATTACGAGCCATTTCCAGTGGAGGCGGCGGGAATCGAAACTGGGGCGCGGCCGCGTCCCTCTACTTCTTCGCGCTGCTGCGCAGGTACCGGTAGAACTCCGAGTCGCTGCCCAGGAAGAGGGACGTGGAGCGGTCCACCACCTGGGGGTAGGCCTCCAGGGTGCGCATGAACTGGTAGAACTCCGGGTCCCTCCCGAAGGCCTCGGCGTAGATCTTCGTCGCCTCGGCGTCGGCGGTGCCGGTGATCTCCTGCGCCTTGCGGTAGGCCTCCGAGCGGATCTCCTTCAAGTCCCGCTCCCGCTGTCCGCGCACTTCGGCCGCGCGGCCCATGCCCTCGGAGCGCGAGCGCTCGGCGGTGCGCCGCCGCTCGGAAATCATGCGCTCGAAGACCTTCACCTGGACCTCGTCGACGTAGTTGATGCGGCGGATCTGCACGTCCACCAGCTCCACGCCGAACTCCTTGACGATCTCCGCCGCGCGGTCGCGAATCTGCCGGGTGAGCTTGTCGCGGCCCTGGGAGACCTGCTCCAGCGACTCACCGCGCTCGGCCTCGGTCGTGTACTCGTCGTCCTCGAACGGCCGGTTGGTGGAGCGCACCGCTTCAATCAGCGCGAACGAGGCGATGGTGTTGCGCGTCTCGCCGTCGATGATGTCATCCAACCGGGACTGGGCGTTGCGCTCATCGCGCAGGCGCTGGAAGAAGCGCAGCGGGTCCACGATTCGCCAGCGGCCGAAGGTGTCCACCCAGATGTACTTCTTGTCCTTGGTGGGAATCTGGTTCGGGTCTCCGCGCCAATCGAGCCAGCGCTTGTCGAAGCGGTTCACCGTGTCGACGAAGGGCTGCTTGAAGTGGAGGCCGGGCTCGGTGATGGACTGGCCCCGGGGTTGGCCGAAGCGGGTGATGACGGCCTGCTCGTGCTCGCTCAGCGTGTACGTGCTGGAGAAGCCCAGCACGACGGCGACCACGGCGAGCGTGAGGAGAATCAGTGCGACGCGGCTCATCGCTGGGCCTCCTTCACCTGCGCTGCTCCCGCGGAGACGGGGTCCGCCCCATCCATCCGCAGGAGGGGCGTGAAGCCCTTGAGGTTCTCGTCCATCACGACTTTCTGTCCGGCGCCCGTGAGCACCTGGCTGACGGTCTCCAGGTACATGCGGCGGCGCGTGACTTCCGGCGCCTTGCGGTACTCGTCATAGACGCGGGTGAAGCGCTCGGCCTCGCCCCTGGCGCGGTTGATGCGTTCAATCGCGTAGCCCTCCGCGGAGCGCAGGGCCTCCTCGGCCTCGCCCTTGGCGCGGGGGATGGCGCGGTTGCGCTCGGCGTAGGCCTCGTTGATGGCGCGCTCCTTCTCCTGGATGGCCTGGTTGACCTCGTTGAAGGACGGCTTGACGGGGTCGGGCGGGTTCACGTCCTGGAGGACGACCTGCTGGATGTCCACGCCCGTCTCGTAGCGGTCCGCCAGGTCCTGGAGCAGCAGCTTGGACTGGGTGGCCACCGTCTGACGGCCCGTGGTGAGGACCTCGTTGACGGAGTGGTCGCCGACCACGGCGCGCATCGACGCCTCGGAGATGTCGCGGAGCATCCCCTCCACGTTCTTCACCTTGAAGAGGTACTTGTACGGGTCCTTGATCTTGTACTGGACGATCCACTCGACGACGGCGACGTTGAGGTCACCGGTGAGCATCAGCGACTCGCGCTTCAGGTCGGAGGTGCTCGCGGAGTAGGACGTGTTGCGCGTGCTGACCGACTCGGTGCGGAAGCCGAACTCCGCCTTGAGCTGGCGCTGCACGGGCACCTTGACGATGCGGTCCACCCAGAACGGCAGCCGGAAATGGGGGCCCGGCTCCACCGTGCCCACGAAGCGACCGAGCCGGAGGATGACGCCGACCTCGTCGGGCTCCACCTGCGCGTAGCTGGTGAACAAACCCACCACTCCGAGGAGCCCCAGGCCGCCCAGGAGGAGCCTGCGACCGAGGCCACGATTCAGCCTCCCGCGCAGCTCACGCAGGACGTCACCGGGGTCCCGACCACCAGGGTCGGGGTTCAACACTCGAGGATCCCATGCCATCCTTCAGTCTTTGGACTACATAACATCTGGATGCAAGCGGAACCCGGGCGGCGCGTGAAACGAGCCTGAACGCCTGGTGTTCGGGAGGGCCCCTCGCCGAGCGTCACTCGTCGCAGTGGGAGGACCTGTCCTGGATGAACTTCCTGGACACCTCAGGGACCAGTTTTTCGTTCTCGACGCGGTAGTTCACCCGGCTCTCGATGATGTCCGGTTGGGTCCCGCAGCCGGATTCGTAGATGAGGTAGGTGACGGTTGGCCCCGCTGCGTCCAGGGAGGCGCGGAACCCTGTCTCGCCCGTGTAGACAGCCCCGGTGGGGTGTCCGCTGCGCTCGTCCGAGCCCAGATGGCGCCCATCCGGTGCTCTCAGCGTCACGCGTACGCTCTGTTCGAAGGAGGAGTCAGGGAGGTCCTCCTTTTCGAGCCGCTCCAGCACCACGGCCGTCAGGGTGCCCTCCTTCTTCTTCCACGACTTCGACTGGAGGACTCGCCACGTGGGGCCGAGCTGGGGGCAGGCCAGCGGCTGCGCCCACGTCACGTTGTGCGCGTATGCCTCGGCCTCGAAGGCCTTGATGGTCTCCAGCACCTTCGGCGCCGCGGAGGGCTCGCAGGCTCCGAGCACCACCACGAAGCCCGGCTTGAGGCCCGGCACGCTGTCGCTCGGGACGATGCGTGGGTAGCCCTCGGCCACCTTCAGCAGCCCATCCCATTCGTTCGCCTTCGCGCGCTCCCGCCACCGAGCCAGGGCCGCTTCGGCCTCGGCCATGTTCTTGCCGCCTCCCCAGATGATGAGCTGGGCGGGCCGGGGCTCCGCGCTCGCCAGGCCTGCCCCTGCCAGTACGACAGCCACCCCAAGACTTTTCAAGCGCACGAAGACCCCCTTGGTGTCGCCGGCATCCTAGCAAGGCTTTGAGGCACTTCGTGGCGGCACGTGGCCTGCAATTGAGTCCCCCTGGGCCCGTCGCCGGTCGTCGGCGGAGGGCCCGGATGGGCAGCGCCATGCGCGAAGCCAGGGCTCTGAGGGACACGGCGACACGCGAGGCGGGGCAGGGGCCTGCCAGAACGTCACATGAGGTGAAGAAAAGTCATGAACCCGAACAAGTCCAAGCAGCATCGCCGTCGCAAGCGCGGAATGACGCTCATTGAAATCATGGTGGTCATCACCATCCTCGGCCTCATCGCGACGGCCGTCGGAGTGTCGGTCCTGGACTCACTGAAGGAGGCAAGAAGGGACAAGGCCTCGCTGGACATCAAGGCCATCGAAACCGCGCTCAAGCTCCACTACACGAAGACAGGCAACTTCCCAGACACGCAAGCGGGCCTCGGCGCGCTGGTGGAGAGCCGGGCGCTGGAGCAGCTCCCCAAGGACCCGTGGGGCCACGACTATGTCTACCTCAACGAGGGAGGCAGGCCCGTCGTCCTCTCCTACGGAGCGGACGGCGCCGCGGGAGGCGAGGGCGAGGAGACTGACATCTCCTCCGCCCCCGCGAACTCCCAGAAGGGCTGAGTCTCCCATCGCCCGTCGGCCCGCATCGGCGCTTCCGGTGCGGGCCGTGCCCCTTTCCACCCACCACTTCCACCGCGAGACGGCCGGGTGCACCCACCGGACAGCTTGGATGTTGAATGCCGGCATCCTGTCGAGTGTGTTTGTGTTTGATTGAGTTGCTGTTTAATCCAGCAAGGCGGGATGCGAATCGAGCCTCCCGTGACGCTCGCGGGCGTCCTCACATTCAAAGAAAGGCATGGCCATGAAGAAGCTGATCCTGGGAGTGTTCCTGGCAACGATGTCGCTCGTCGGCTGTGGCACCGAGGAGGCGCTCCCGCCGGAGACCGGTCAGGTGATGGCCACCGAGGATGGCCGCGAGCTCGTCATCGAGCAGCGGTCGGCCGAGCCGGGCGAGGAGGCTCCGGAGGTCGAAGCCGCCAACGTGAGCGTGGACGAGGACAGTCTCGCCTGTTGGGTGGTGCTCAACTACTGCAGGCACCCGCAAACGGGCCGGCCGCACTGCACGGCCACGGGCTGCACGGTTGCCCAGGCCATCAAGCATTGTCAGGCACTCATCAAGAAGACCTGCTGAGCTGACATCGCGGAGCATCCCAGGGGACCTCTCGGCCTCGGCCGGGAGGTCCCGGGGGACATGGGCCGGCCCGCCATCGCAAGGGTGTCAATCCGTCCCTGATGGGGTCAGGATTGTGTCTGGCTTGGCGAGGTAGGCCACCGCCTCGACGTTCCCAGCCTGGTCTGGGGTGCCCGTGATGGCCGCCATGAAGGGGCCATCCCATGCGTACGCGTCATCCACCAGACCCGCGTGGATGAAGTGCTGGAAAGCGTTCTGGCTCGGATGGGACATCTCGAGCCGGCACATGGAGCTGCGGCATTCGAGGGCCACGATGCGCGCTCCTTGAGGCAAGTGGGTGCCTATCCTCTCCACGCGCCGAGCGGCGTCTCGGCTCCATGCCGGGTCGACCCCTTCGCTGAAGAAGCGGGCATCCAGTCGTGCGACCACATCACCGGGGGTCACCTCCGTCGGGGCGGCGCTCGTGCCCTCAGTGGAGTCGCCCGCGTCAGGCGCGCGGAGGCTCTCCAAGGGCTTCGCCGGTGCGATGCGCGCGTCCACGCTCGGGCCCACGGACTGGGCTGCCAGGGCAGCCGCCTGGGCCTCATGAGCCAGCCGGGCCGAGCTGGCGGTCGAGGCCTCCAACTCGCGAAGCCTCACCTTCATCCGATGCAGCTCGGCGGCATCCCATGGTGCCAGCTCCTCGCCTGGGTTCGCGAGCCGTGACACGCCGTAGGACAGCGCTGCCGCGAGGAGGACCGCGCCAATCCAAAACCAATTCGTAGTCGTGGTCATGTCACGTGAATCGGAGTGCCCGCGAAGACGTGGGCACTCCGCTCCGTTTGAGGTGGCTGGGCACCGCTCGAATCAGGGCGTGTAGTCAACCGTGACGACCGCACCGCCGGGTTCGAGGTGACAGTTGATGTACATGTATCCCGCTGGGGGCACGTAGGCATCGTTCAAGGTGATGTAGGCTCGAACGCCGAAGGAGGGCATCCACTTGCGCGTGCCACCCCAGACAAGGGTGCCCTCGCGATTCACTCCCGCCGCGGCGCAGCCCACGTTGTTCGCAGATGAGGCGCCAGATGCGGCGATGACCGCCGTCTTGTTTCCCGCGCTGTCGATGACCAGGGGAAACTCGAAGCGCTTTCCCGTCGCGCAGCCATTCGTCATGGCGCTGCCGTTCATCAGGAAACAACCACCATCGACCCAGTCCACGGGCCTGCCGCCACTCCCTGGAACGGAGCGGGCCACCACCGCGAGGGGGAGGATGATGACCATCGTGAGGATTCCCTGCTGGAGCTGCCTCTTCATGCGCTTCTCTCCTTGAGAGGATGTTTCGAGCGCAATTCCTCATCTAAAGATGCTATTCTTGCAATTCACTAAAAATAGGGATGGCGTTCAGGGGGGCGTCCCGGGAGGTCCGATGAACACTGGCAATCTTCGGAGTTCGCAGGTCCGTGCATTGGTTCGTCTGGTCAACGAAGCGCACGAACTGCCCGTGGGGCGGGAGGAGCGTCCCCGGCATCTTGTCACTGGCTTGTGTAGCATTCTGGGAGCGGAGGCGGGCGCGTGTGTCCTGGAGCCCGACTTCAGGCCGGGTGGGCACGGAGACTTCAGGGTCGTAGCGCTGGAGGGCTGGAGCGGGAGCATGCGGCACGCGCTCGAGGGGCTCCGGACGTTGGGCAGTGCTTGCAATCCGGCCATCCGCGCGCTGATGGATCGCTCCCCATTTTCAGGTGCCGTCGTCACCGAGGTGCGCCAGGAACTCGTCGAAGATCGGGTCTGGTATGGAGCCTGCTCGGACAGTCGGTGCCCACGAAGGAGGCGGTGCTGGTGGACAGGCTCACGCCGCGCGAGCGACAGACGCTCCAGTTGCTCCTGCATGGGATGGCGGACAAGGACATCGCGGCCCGGCTTGGTATCAGCCGCTTCACAGTGAATCAGTACACGAAGGCCATCTACCGGTGCTTCGAGGTCCAATCGCGGCCTGCGCTCCTCGCGAAGTTGCTCGGCGGCGACGTGGGAGTCTCGCACTCCAAGTCACGGCAGTAGGCGCGTGCGCGGATGTGCGCGGCTTCGTCGACGATGGTTCCTCGCGCGATGCCGAGCGAGGCAGCGTACGCGTCGGATCGATCAGCTCGCTGGGCCCGTGACGAGCCCGCTCAGATCACCCGTGACGCGCCCATCGACGATGGGGACACACTCCGGAGGACACCGCGGCGTGAATTGAATTCCCAGGTCGCGGGCCCTCCGGAGGAAACCATCCAGTTCCTGAAGACACGCCTTCGGGATGTCATGCAGGACCATCAGGGTGTGGGGACGGCTCATGCAGTCCGCGAGCGCTCGTTCCGGCCAGCCCTCGGGGTCGAGCCAGTCGCCAGGGACGCTGTTCCAGAGGATGCACGAGTATCCATGCTCCTTCAGGTGTTCGACCGCGCGTGGACTCAAGAGGTGTGGCCCCAGCCGGCCTCCTCCTCCGAAGGGCCGGAACCGCTTCGGCCCCAATCCCAGCGGAGCGAGGAGCGCCTCGGTCGCGGCGATCTCCGCCTCCACCGCGTCCGGACGGACATCCTCGCCCAGCGGCACGGCGTGCGTGAACGAGTGGTTCCCCACGAGGTGCCCCTCGTCCCGGGCCCGCTCGACGAGGCGCCGCCCCTCCGCCGTTCCCAGGTGTTTGCCCAGCACGAAGAAGTGCGCGGTGATCCCATGCGACGCCAGGACGTCGAGCACCCGAGGCGTCACCTCGGGGTCCGGCCCGTTGTCGAACGAGAGCGTCAGCAGGCTCATCGAAACCCGTTGTTCGAGGTGTGGTCACCCGCGAGCCAGCGCGACAGCTCCTCCCGCGCGCGGGCCTGGCGGGCCCGCATCACGTCGGGCTTCACGGCATCCGGACTGTCGTGCGTGAACTCGACGATCATCCCGTTCGGATCCTTGATGTAGAGCGAGCGGCAGTATCCGTGCTCCAGCACGTACAGCTCGGGCTCCGTATATCCCGCCGCACGCAGGCGCTGCTCGATGGCGCCCTGGGTCTCCACGTCGACGTTCAGCGCGATGTGGTGGAACGGCGTCGGAGGCATGGAGGGCCCGAAGAGCTCCTGGTCCGAGGACTTCTCGAACTGGAAGAACGCGAGTGCGCTCCCGTCGCCCAGTTCGAAGAATGTATGGCAATACGTCCGGAGGGCGCCGAAGAGCTCGTCTGATTCACACCAGGTCGCGATGAGCGGCAGGCCAATCAAGTCCTCGTAGAACCTCCGCGTCGCCTCCAGGTCCTTGGTCACATACGCCGTGTGATGAAGCCTGCTGGGTCGCCTTGCCTGGATTCCCATGCGTCCTCCTGCTGTCGTGGTTCCATCCGCTCAGGTGCGGCGCGCGCCGATGACCGGATTGCGCAGCACCCCGATCCGCTCGACCGAGACCTCGCACACGTCTCCCGCACGCAGGAAGCTCGGCGGATTGCGCGCGGCACCCACGCCACTCGGCGTGCCCATGGCAATCACGTCGCCCGGAAGGAGCGTCATGACCTCGGAGAGCCCGGCGAGGACGGTGGGGACGTCGAAGATCATGTCCGACGTGCTCGCGTCCTGCCGGAGCTCGCCGCCGACGCGCATCTGGATGCGCAATCCCAAGGCGCCCTCTGGCAGCTCGTCTGGCGTCACGAGCTCGGGGCCGAGCGCGCCCGTGCCGTCGAAGTTCTTCCCGAGCGTCCACTGCGGGGTGCGCTTCTGGTAGTCCCGCACCGAGCCGTCGTTGAAGAGCGTGTAGCCCGCCACCCACTCCAGGGCCCGCTCGCGAGGGATGTCGCGCCCCGGGCGCCCCACCACCACCGCGAGCTCGGCCTCGTAGTCGAGCTGCTCCGAGCACCTGGGCACTTCGAGCGGAGCCTCGTGTGCGAGGAGGCTCGTGGCGACGCGGGTGAACACCACCGGGTAGCGAGGGGGCTCGAAGGCCGCCTCCGACGCATGGGCGACGTAGTTCAGCCCGAGACAGAGAACCTTGCTCGGGTCCGGGACGAGCGGCCGGTAGTGGAGGGCTGACGGCTCCACCCGGAATCGCGCGGGCGCGTCGACGGCCCGCGCGGCCAGCTCGGCGAGTCCGCCGGGATTGCGTTCAAGCAACTCGCGGAGCGAGCTACCGACCGACGGGACGAGGGCCGTGACATTGACCAGCCCGTCTGGCGTTCGCACGCCGAGGGCAGGGGACCCGTCCACAAGAATCGAAGCAATTCGCATCGTCGCGCTCCTCCAACGGGGACCCTAGGTGAGTCAGGCGCCTTGAGTCAAATAATGTCGACAAAACGAGGACTGTCGTTGGTTTGACATATTGCATCAAATCTCCGCGATGCCCTATAGAGCCAGATATCCCCTGTGAGGAAGCCGATGGCCGCCCCATCCCGCATCGCTGGTCTCGCATCCGAACCGACCCTCACCTCGACGGTCGTGGACCGGATTCGCAACGACATCCTTCGCGGGGTGCTGCCTCCCGGGGAGAAGCTGCGGCTCGAGCATCTGGCGCCTCGCTACGCCGTCGGGCGGACGCCCTTGCGGGAGGCGTGTTGCCGCCTGGCGTCCGAGGGGCTCGTCACCATCGAGGACCAGCGCGGCTTCAGGGTCGTCCCCATCTCCCGGGCCGACCTGCTGGACCTGACGAGGACCCGCCAGCAGCTCGACACCCTCGCGCTCCGCGGGGCGATGGCTCGCGGTGACATCTCCTGGGAGGGCGAAGTCACGGCGGCCCTCCACCGCCTCCTGCGGAGGACGCCAGCCTCCAGCGACGGGACGCTCGATGATGACTGGGAGGCCGAGCACGGGCGCTTCCATGCGACCCTGCTGGGGGCCTGTGATTCCCCCTGGCTCCTCAAGTTCTGCGCGACCCTGTTCGACCAGAGCGAGCGCTACCGTCGCCTCGCGGTGTCGCATGGCCGGCATGCGCGCGACATCGAGGAAGAACACACCGCCCTCGTCCGGGCCACCCTGGCGCGGGACGCGGAGCGTGCCTGCGCGCTCCTGGTCGAGCACATCGCCAGGACGACGGAGCTCGTCCTCGCCGCCCATCCCGGCCTGAGCGTCAATGAGCCGGTTTCCGAGTCTTTGCCGACAAAACAACGAAGCGCCTCCAGGAAGGCCTGATGAGAACCCCATTCGTGGAGGGGCCGGACGGCGTCCGGCTCGCGGTGAGCGACGCGGGCCCCGTGTCGGGCGTGCCATCGGTGCTCTTCGTGCATGGCTTCGCACAGAGCCGTCACTGCTGGGACCCGGTGCTCGAGGGAGGCCTCGCGCGGAGCTTCCGCCTCGTGGCGCTCGACCTTCGCGGTCACGGTGACTCGGACAAGCCCGAAGGAGATGCGCCGTATGTCGAGGGCATCCACTTCGCCGACGACCTCCATGCGGTGATTCAGGGCCTGGGCCTGGAGCGGCCCGTCGTGGTCGCCTGGTCCTATGGCGGTGTCCTTGTCGGCGACTACCTGCGCCACCGTGGGGATTCCGCGCTGGGCGGCCTCTTCTTCGTCGCGGCGTCGCTGAAGACCGGGAAGCCCGCCCGCGCCTTGTTCGGGCCGGGCATGCTCGCGAATGCCCGAGGCCTGCTGTCGGACCAGGAGGAGACCTACGCGTCGGCGGCGCGCGACTTCCTCCAGGCCTGCGCGGCGCGGCAAGTCCCCGGAGCGTTCGCCGACGAGAGCCTTCGCGACATGCTGCGCGTTCCACCGCATGTCCGCCGCGCGCTCCTCGCCCGCACGGAGGACTATTCAGCGGAGCTCGAACGCCGCACCTGCCCGGTGACCACGCTGCACGGTGAGCTCGACCAGGTGGTCCTCCCCGCCATGAGCTCCGAACTGGTGCTGCCGCGCGTGCCCGGGGCCCGGGGCGTGTCGCTTCCCGGCGTGGGGCACCTGCCGTTCATCGAAGCGCGTCCGGACTTCGAGGGGGCGCTCTCCGCGTTCGTGACGAGCTGTCGCGAGGCCTTGGGCGGCTGAAGCCGGGCCTACCTCTTCGTCTGCTTCTTCAAGAACCGGCTCAGCCGCACCTTGCCCAGTCCGCGTCCGCCGAACAGGTACCAGGTGATGGCCGCGCCGAAGAGGCCCGCCGCCAGGGCGATTCCCACCGCTCCGAGCACCGGGATGTTCCCATACATCCACGGCTTGGGCGCGAAGGAGATGAACGCCCCCACGATGAAGCCACACGCGCACAGCCCCATGAAGGCAATCACCGCCGCGCTGCGCAGGTTCTCGTTCAGCTTCTCGAACTGGTCCGCGCGCACCGTCACGGTGAACTTGCCGGACTCCATGTCGAGCAGGATTTGCGACAGCTGCGTGGGCAGGTCCTGCGCCATCGACTGCAATCGCAAGAGTGTCCGCATCAGCCCGCCCTGCAACTGCGTCGGGTCATACCGCCCCGCCAGGAGCTCCTTCGCATACGGCAGCGCCACCTCGATGATGTTCATCTCCGGGTAGAGGCTGCGCAGCATTCCCTCGGTGGAGATGGAGGCGCGGCTGAGCAGCGCGTACTCCTTGGGAATCCGGATGCGGTACTTCACCGCCAGGTCCAGCAAGTCGCGCAGCAGCGTGCGCGCGTCCACCTGTCCCAGCGTGGTGGGCAGGTGCGCGCCGAGGATGCTCTCGATGTCGTTGCGGAACCCCACCAGGTTGGCCCGCGCATCCGGCACGCCCACGCGGTAGAGGATGCGCGCCACCGAGTCGCTGTCCTTCAGCGCCACCGCCAGGCACAACATCACCAGCGTCTCCTGCATGGGCCGCGTCAGCCGCCCCACCACGCCGAAGTCCAGCAGCGCCAGCCGGTTGCCCTCCATCAGGAGGAGGTTCCCCGGGTGCGGGTCGCCATGGAACAGCCCGTCGTCGAAGAGCTGCCGGAAGCTTGCCTCCAGGATGTTCTGGGCAATCGCCTTCCGGTCCTCCTCGGCCAGCGTCTCCGGCGCGATCTTCACGCCCCGGATGAACTCCAGCGTCAGCACCGTGCGGCTGGACAGCGCCGCGTAGACCCGGGGAATCTTGAGGTACGTCCGCTCCCGGTGGTTCTCCAGGAACGCGCGGACGTTCGTCGCCTCGTTGATGAAGTCCAGCTCCTCGTGGATGGCCCGGTCGAACTCGTCGACGATTCCCGTGGGCGTGTAGATGCCCGTCTCCTCCACCACGGCCTCCAAGAGGCGCGCCAGGCTGCGCAGCACTCCGAGGTCGGAGTCGATGCTCGCGGCGATGCCCGGCCGCTGCACCTTCACCACGACCTCCTCACCCTCCAGCGTCACCGCCCGGTGCACCTGGGCAATCGACGCCGCCGCCAGCGGCACCTCGTCGATCTGCTTGAACAGCTCGCTGGCTTCCTTGCCCAGCGATTCGCGAATCTGGGAGAGCACCTGCTCCAGCGGAATCGGGTCCACGTTGTCCTGGAGCAGCGCCAGCTCCTCGACGAACTCGGCGGGCAGCAGGTCCGCGCGCGTGGACAACACCTGGCCCAGCTTCACGAAGGTGGGGCCCAAATCGTTCAGCAACATCCGGAAGCGGCGCGCCGTGGACGCGCGCTGGGCCTCCGGTGACACTTCCACCTTCTCCTGCCGACCCAGGATGCGCCACAGGCCCGCGCGCTCGAGCACCTCGCCAAAGCCATGTCGCGCCGCGATGACGGTGATCTGCCGCACACGGTTGAGGTCCTGGAGAATCACGGGAGGGTCTGTCTCCTTGCCACCACGGTCCGACGTTACGCCCGCGCCACCGGCTTCGCCACGAAGCGGAGCAGCACATAACCCACCACCGCCGACAGCAGCGAGCCCACCAGGATGCCCAGCTTGGCCTCGTTCAAGAGGCCGGGCTGCCCCGCGAACGCCAGCCCCGCGACGAACAGGGCCACCGTGAAGCCGATGCCCGCCACCACCGAGACGCCATGGAGCTGCGCGAGGCCCGCGCCTCCGGGCAGGGTCGAGACCCGCAGCTTCACCGCCACCAGGGTGAACAGGAAGATGCCCACCTGCTTGCCCACGAAGAGGCCCGCCATGATGCCCAGGGGCAGGGGGGCGAGCAGGTCCTTCCACCCCATGCCTTCCAACGAGATGCCCGAGTTGGCCAGCGCGAACAGCGGGACGATGCCGTAGCCCACCCAGCCGTGCCACAGGTGCTCGAAGCGGTTGAGCGGCGGCTCCAGCTCCTCGATTCGATCCTCGATGTAGAGCAACTGCGCGCTCCTCATCGACTCGTCCTCGGCGTTCTGGGTGCAATCGTTGATGTACGTGGAGAGCTCCTCCAACACGTTCCGTCCTGGCCGGGTGGGGCGCGAGGGGATGCACAGGCCCACCACCACGCCAGCCAGGGTGGCGTGGATGCCACCATGGTGCATCGTGTACCAGAGCGCCGCTCCGGCCAGCAGCCAGACGATGCCGTTGCGGACATAGAAGCGATTGAGCGCCACCAGCAGGGCGACCACCGCGGCGGCGGCGAGCAGCCACTCGACATGCAGCCCCGTGCCGTAGAACAGGGCGATGACGAGGATGCCGCCGATGTCATCGAAGATGGCCAGCGCGGTGAGGAAGACGATGAGCCCGTGGCCCACGCGCGCCTTCACCAGGGTGAGGCATCCGATGGCGAACGCGATGTCCGTGGCCATGGGGATGGCCCAGCCCGCCATGGCCGGAGTGCCCGCGTTGATGGCGGCGTAGACGGCGGCCGGCACCACCATGCCACCCAGCGCGGCGATGAGCGGCAGCATCGCGCGCGAGAGCGTGCGCAGCTCCCCGGCGCTCAGCTCCCGCTTCACCTCCATGCCGACCAGGAAGAAGAACAGCGTCATCAGGCCGTCGTTGATGAGCTCCTGGAAGGTGAAGGACGCCTGGGTGCCCGCCACCCCCAGTTCCAGGCGGGCGCCGAACAAGCCGACGTAGGAGGAGGCCCACGGTGAGTTGGCCCACGCCATGGCGACCACTGCGCACAGGGCCAGCAGGATGCCGCTGCTGGCCTGGAGGCGGAAGAAGGCCTGGAGTGGCGCGATGGCCACCCGGAAGAGCGCGGGCACGGGGGCCGGTGAACGGGTCCGGGGAGAGGGCGAGGTCGAAGGAGTCTCCATGGCGGGGGCCAAGATGCCCGCGCCTTTCAGTGGGCGCACCCGTTTTCGGACCCGGGTCCGCCGAAATGTCACCCGTGCGTGTTAGGGAACTCGGCGGGTAGGGTCAGCCGTTCGTTGATCCACGGGGCGGGGGCATGAGAGAAGGGCGGGGATGGCCGTGACGCAGCAGATGAAGGCAGCCAAGGCAGCGGTGGCGGAGCTCCCCGTGGACCCGACGCCCGACGTCGGCCCGGAAGGGGAGAAGGCGAGCGACGGCTCGGGCGCGAGGGAGATCGCGTCCCTGACGCCGATGATGCGCCAGTACCTGGAGGTGAAGGCCCTTCACCCGGACTCGGTGCTCTTCTTCCGGCTCGGGGACTTCTACGAGATGTTCTTCGAGGACGCCGTGCGGGCCTCGGAGATCCTCCAAATCACCCTGACCGCCAGGGCCAAGGGCGCCGACAAGGTGCCCATGTGCGGCATCCCCTATCACTCGTCGCGCCGCTACATCGCTCGCCTCATCGGCGAGGGCCTCAAGGTCGCCATCTGCGAGCAGGTGGAGGAGGCCGGCACCGGGCCCGGCATCGTCCGCCGCGAGGTGACGCGCGTCATCACCCCCGGCATGGTGCTGGACGAGGAGGTGTTGGAGCCACGCGACAGCAACTTCCTGGCCGCCGTGTGCTGGAGCGAGCGCGGGTGGGGCGGGGCGTTGCTGGAGGCGTCCACCGGAGAGTTCCTCGCCATGGAGGCCGCTTCCGCGGAGGAGCTGGCGGAGTCGCTGTCGCGCGTGGAGCCCCGGGAGCTGCTGGTGCCCGCGGGGCAGCGCGATTCCGCGGAGGTCGCTCGGGTGTGCGCGCGGCTGCCTCGCGTGCCCTCCATCGCGGAGAGCGAGGCCGCGGCCTTCGAGCCCGTGCGCGCGGCGGGGTTCCTGCGCACGCACTTCGCGGTGCAGTCGCTGTCCGCCTTCGGGCTGGATGACGCGCCCATGGCCACGAGCGCGGCGGGCGCGGCGCTGCGCTACCTGAAGGACACGCAGAAGACGCCCGCGGCCCACGTGGACCGGCTCAGCCGTCAGGAGCGCTCGGGCAGCCTGCTGATGGACGAGTCCTCGCGCGCCAACCTGGAGGTGCTGCGCTCGCAGCGCGACGGGGGACGCAAGGGCTCGCTGCTCGGCGTGCTGGACCGGACGGTGACGAGCCTGGGCGCGCGCAAGCTGGCGCGCTGGCTGGCGTCCCCTTTGGGCTCGCTGCCGGAGATCCACGCGCGGCTGGACGCGGTGGAGGAGCTGTCCGCGCGCAGCGTGTGGCGCGAGGAGCTGACCGGCATCCTCAAGGAAGTGGCGGACCTGGAGCGATTGACGGGTCGGCTCTCGTTGGGCGCGGGCAACGCGCGGGACCTGCGCGCGCTGGGCCTGTCGCTGGCGCAGCTTCCCCGGCTGGGGGTGGCGCTGGCGCGGTGCCAGACGGCGCTGCTCAAGTCGCTCGCGGGGCCACTGACGGCGCTGCCGGAGCTGGCGGACCTGCTGGCGCGCGCGGTGGTGGACGAGCCTCCCGTGGTGCTGAAGGAAGGCGGCCTCATCCGCCAGGGCTACCACGCGGAGCTGGACACGCTGGTGGAGCTGTCCACGTCCGGCAAGGACATCCTGCTGAAGATCGAGCAGCGGGAGAAGGAGCGGACCGGCATCGGCTCGCTCAAGATCCGCTACAACAAGGTCTTCGGGTACTACCTGGAGGTGACGAAGTCGAACCTGCACCTGGTGCCGGCGGACTACATCCGCAAGCAGACCACGGTGGGGGCGGAGCGCTTCGTCACGCCGGAGTTGAAGGAGCACGAGGAGCTGGTGCTCACCGCGGAGGAGAAGCGGTGCGCGCTGGAGCTCCAGTTGTTCGAGGAGCTTCGGGCGAAGGTCGCCTCGGCGGCCCCGCGCATCCGCTCGGCGGCGGAGGCGGTGGCCGCGGCGGACGCGCTGCTGTCCTTCGCGCGGTGCGCGTCCGAGTATGGCTACACGCGGCCGGAGGTGGACGCGTCGGAGGTGCTGAGCATCACCGCCGGGCGGCATCCGGTGGTGGAGCGCATGCTGGGGGCGGGGGAGTCCTTCGTTCCCAACGACGTGCGGATGGACCCGGAGGACGCGCAGCTGCTGGTCATCACCGGTCCGAACATGGCCGGCAAGAGCACGGTGATGCGGCAGGTGGCGTTGACGGCGCTGATGGCGCAGGCGGGCTCGTTCGTTCCCGCGAAGGCGGCGCGCATCGGCCTGTGTGATCGCATCTTCACGCGCGTGGGCGCGGCGGACAACCTGGCGCGGGGCCAATCCACCTTCATGGTGGAGATGACGGAGACCAGCCACATCCTCCACCACGCCACGCGCAAGAGCCTCATCATCCTGGATGAGATTGGCCGCGGGACGTCGACGTTCGACGGGCTCTCCATCGCGTGGGCGGTGGCGGAGCACCTGCATGACCACGTGAGCGCGCGCACGCTGTTCGCCACGCACTACCACGAGCTGGTGGACCTGGCGCGCGAGCGGACGCGGGTGAAGAACCTGTGCATCGCCGTGAAGGAGCAGGGCGGCAAGGTCATCTTCCTGCGCAAGCTGATTCCCGGCGGGGCCAGCCGCTCCTACGGCATCGAGGTCGCGAAGCTCGCGGGGCTGCCCTCGGAGGTCGTGGGGCGGGCGCGGGAGCTGCTCCAGAACCTGGAGTCAGGGGAGCTGGACGACGCGGGACGTCCCCGCGTGGCGGTGCGGCAGAACCCCAAGCGCGCGACGTCCACGGCGCAGCTCGGCCTGTTCGGAGAACCCGCGCCCGTGGCCCCGGCCGCCCCCGTGCTTCCGGCTTCGCACCAGCAGGCGCTGGAGACGCTCAAGGCGGTGTCCGTCAATACGCTGACGCCGCTGGATGCGCTCAACCTTTTGGCGAAGCTCCAGCGCGAGCTGGAGTAGGGCCCCCGACGTCAGGCGGCATGTTGGGGGCGGTCAGCCCAGGGTGTTCTTCTTGTTGTGAAAGAGCGGGTCGCCGAGGCGACACACGTTCTTGCCTTCGAACTTCACGTCGAAGGAGTACATCATGAACTCACAAGGACCCTTGGTGGCGCTGCTGGCCACGCCACCTCCCGCGGTGCCGGCCTCATCGCCCGACGAGACGCTGTAGGTGGCGCCCTTCACCATGGGCATGTGTCCTTCGATGGTGACGGTCTTGGGGCCATCCGCCGCGTCCGCTGAGCGACCCACGTTGGGGTAGGGAATGGGGACCGGGCCTGCGGGCGACGGTGTCTTGCAGACGTCTGGCAGGACGATGCTCTGTCCCTTGCTTCCGCCATGGGTGACGCCTCGGCCATTGACGAAGGTGGGCACGGGAAGGTCCTTTCTTTCTGGGCGCGAGCCGTCAGGCGCTCACGAACTCGTGGGGCTCCAGGAAGCGAAGATGCGGGAAGGCCTTTGACTCCAGTACGCGCTTGACGTCCTCGCTGACGAGGACCGCGCTGACGTTCTCCGCGAGCCGGAAGAGCTTGAGTCCACGGGGCTTGTCGCCATCAATCGCCAGGTGGTCGATGCTCGCATCGATGAGGGTGGAGCTGTCGGGAGAATGGAAGACGGTCTCCGCGAGGTTCGCGGCCCGCACCAGCCCGATGACGTTGAAGGCCTTGTATCCCCGGTGGATGACGGTTCCATCCTCGCTCTGGATGACGGCGTCATAGACGTCGAGGTTGTCCACACCGGCCTCGAGCAACGCCGCATGGAGCGCATTGCTCATGAGTGAGGCCGCATTGAAGTAATCCAGCAGTTCGCCCTGCTCGGTACCCGTCCTGATTTCGGCGACGATGGGTTGTGCGGGCGGACGCTGGAAGGGTTTACCAGCCCACCAGCGATCTCGAAGCCCCGGGTTCGGCACGGGGTAGATGAGCATCATGTCGTGGCTTCCCGACTCGAGGATGTAGTATTTCGGGGTCGCTTGCATCGTGATGACTCAGAGAATCTGGGTGATGCTGCCTTTGGCTTTGGACCTGGCGAATTTCTTCTGATGAACCATTTCGTCCGCGTATTCCTGGGTGAGGGAGTCCGTATACAATGGGGGGCGCCAGACGGATTTCGTCAGCAGTCCTCGGAGATTCTGGGAGAGCGAATGCAGGCGCGCGGTGAGTCCCAGGGGGGGATCGAACTCATCCACGTCCTTGGCCTTGCTCTTCTTCGCCAGGGGGCATGAATCGTCGGCCATCACCGCCAGGCGCTCGCCGATGGCTTGGAGTATCTCCGTCACCTTTTCCGAGTAGCGCATGTGACGCATGTGGAACTGCCTTCCACCGGAGGCTTCGATGGCGGCAGCGACGTAGGCGGGTTTGAAGGCCTCTGTTTCCTCGCCAATCAACTCATCCTTGCGCTTCTTGAGGTATTTGAGTCCCAGGTCCGCAGGCCATTCATTGCAATTGGAGAGGGCATAAGGGCTTGGCAACCACTCCCCATTCTCCGCTGCGTTGATGTCATAGCCAATGGAGTATCCCGCTTTGATGTAACTCGACATGGATTTCTTGTAGTCCGCGATGCAGTTCTCGTCTCCCATGAACGGAACGACGGAGGTGCCCTTGAGCGACTCGTTTCCTGGGATGAGGTGATGGGGGGCGTACTGGAGCGCGTACTCCTCCTCCTCCTCGTCCTGGCGCTCGTAGGTCTGAATCAGCTTCGGGCGCTTGACGCTTCCATAGGTCGCGACCTCCCCCTTCTTGAACATCAAGGAGACCTTGTTCGCCGCGGGCGGGTGGTTCTTGGCGTCCTTCAATTTCCTGCCCAGCACGCCACCGTCCGTCGGCGCCATGCCTCCCACGGCGTCATCGTCAGGGTTCTGCAGCAACATCTTCTGGGAGTGCGCGTCGCCCTGCTCGTGCCAGGGGCAGGTCTTCTCGTTGTGTAACTCTTCCGAGACGAATTCCGAGACGGCCACCTCTTCACCAATCTCCATGGTCCTCCTCCTTCCGGACTCCCACTGTCGTCGTTCTATGTGGGCAGCATGAGCGCCGCCGCGCGCGCCTCGAGGTCGGAGGTGCTCCAGACCAGGGTGGGGCCCTTCAGGTGTCCGGCGCGCAGGCGCTCCGCGGCCAGCACCAGCATCAACGGCCCCAACGCCGCGCCTGCGTCGCCCACGCAGTCCGCGGGATGTTCGATGCGAAGCGCCTCCGAGAAGCGCTCCGCGTTTCGCAAGTAGGCCACGCCCCACTCCTTGGTCGGCAGGCTCTCTCCGTTGAAGCCAGCGAACACGCAGTGCACCTTGGGGGCGTTGCCCGGCATCCCCGCGAAGAGCGCCTGAAAGGCGTGAGCCAGGCCGTCTCCGAGGTAGGGCTCCTCGGCGTAGCGGTGCCCTCGCTCCGCGCCGACTCCCACGTGGGTGATGCGCGCCACGGGCTCGAGGCCGCAGCGGCGCGCGGCGGCAGGGGTCGACAGGAGCAGGAAGCTCGCGGCCTCTCCTGGAATGAAGCTGTCCGTGCCTCGGGGACGCAGTCTGTCCTCCGAGTCCAGCACGGCCAGTCTCCGGGGATGGTTGAAGGTGTCCAGTCCCCCGACGATGACGGTGGAGGCGTGTCCCGTGGACAGCAGCCGCATCGCGTCTCGCAGGGCCAAGATGCCGCCAGCGCCGCCGTGTCGATAGACCCGACTGTTGGCGATATCGAGCCGCACGCCTGTCTGTCGTGCCAACTGCTCAAGCATCACCCGTGAGGCGGGAAGTTGGATTCCCCACCGGTCCTCGGAGATTGCCAGGAGCAGGGGCGCTGGGCCCGTGAGCCCCACGCATGCTTCGGCGAGCGCGTAAGTGGACAAACGCAACATGCGAATCCAGGTGTTGGAGAGGCGTGTCCCATCGACCTCCAGGGGCGGCAGGTAGCGCTCTGCGAGGAACGACGCCACCTGCCGTTCCAGGACCTGGTTCAGGATGCCTGCCTCCACGAATCGCACGAGCCCCGCTCGGACGGAGGTCTCCGTGGTCGGCACGTCGAGCCCCACCGGGGTGGTGGCTCCCAGTCCCACGACCTCCACGAAGGGGTTGAATCCACTCACGTCCGCACCCCCGTCATGCGCTTCACCGCCACCGTCACCTTTTCGATCTTCAAGGCGCGCTTGTCGCAAGGCACGAAGCCTCGCCACGTCAACGAGAATCGGTGCTTGTCTGGCTCCAGGAGCATCGTTTCAATGTGCAGGCGTGGCTTCTCTTCCTTGCCGGCGATGCGCACCGAGGTCTCCAGGTCCACCTCGGGCAGGTGGAAGCGTTGGACGCCTTCAGGGGCGGCGTTGATCAGCTCCACGGGCTCGCCGCCCTTCAGCCAGGTCGGGTAGATCTGCCCCTCGGGAGCGGCCTGGAAGAAGCGCGTGTCGAAATCTCGTGGGAAGTAGGGCGCGCGGTGCTTCTTCCAGGCTTCGTCATACGTTCCGGCGAGGCCCATGCGCGGCTGCCAGGACGGAGCGACGAAGCCGACGCCATGCGGCGGTGACTTGTCGGACAGGCTGGTGAGGGGGAAGCCGGGATGCTGGAGGTTGGGCAGGGGCGTTCCGTGCATCTCCCTGGCTTCGCGCTGGCCCCGGAAGCCCACGCCCACGGGGTTTCGCATCTCGGCGAGGAATCTCTGGGGGCCCGTCTGGTGTCGGCCTCCGTAGGCCCGCTCCCACGTCAATGGCACCCGCGTCGTCGGAATGGGCGCGGTGGGAGATGCCCCCAGGAGGCCCGCCTTCCAGGTCCTGTCTCCGTGGACCTGCACCAGCTTCTTGAGCGTGCCCACGGAGAGGGAGACGCCAAAGTCTGTCGTGGGGAGCCCCTTGGGCGCGTGGGCGTCGCCGACGAGGACCACGTCCGTGCCGCGCTTCATGAGATGTGATTCGCCTGCGTACTTGAGGCTGGATTCCCCGGGGGCGCCCCAGTGCTCGTCCACGTGCGCGACGGCCTGTTGGGCCTCCGCGACCCGCAGCCCATTGGAAGTCATCGCGAAGGTCGCCTTGAGGACCACATACAGGGTGTCCACGCCCTTCTCGTCCGGAAACAGGTAGAGCGCGGGTACGAAGGGAGTGGCGTTCTTGATTTGCAGCATGGCGGTACTCCCCTGGCGGGCATGCTCATCGCGCGGTGAATCGCTGGCGGCCCTGTCTGGCGCTGGCCATACCGGTAGCGAGGACCTCGGCTTGCCGTTTCGTCCAGGTGCACGTGTCGAAGCGCACGGCGCCTTGGGTCTGGACCGCCAGGTCGAGCGCGAGCTGTCCGCGCCCGCGCATGGGCTCCGTGGCGAGGGCCTTCCACACACCCTCTGGTGAAATGGGCTGGCCACGGAGGTAGCGCGTCTTCGGAGAGAAGCGGTCCTTCTCCTTCATCCACCAGCGGGCGACCGCGGCGGCATCGGGGAGGGGCAGGGTGGCTTCAGGAGAAGGAACGAGGTCCGCGTCCAGGTCGTCCTCCTCGAAAGGGGGGAGGCCGTGCTCCTCGAGCGTGGAGGGGCGTGCGAAGTCGCCTTCCAGCCGCAGCCCTGTCACGCGCGCGAATGCTTCGCCCGCGAGGCGAGCGGTCCTCTCGTGCTTCATGGCCTCCAGACAGAGCTCCGCGGCGTGGCGCCAGCCGGAGTGGCCCAGCGCCCACAGGGCCGCTGATTCCAAACCGGGGATGGCCAGCGCGGCGGCCATCCGCGCGACGTCTTCGGCCTGCCCCGCCGCCGCCAGCACCGCCAGGGCCCGCGCGGCTTCGGGGGCCGTGCTGTCGAGGGGCCGCCGGAGGGCTTGGAGCGCGGCGGGATATCCCAGGACCAACGCCGTCTGCCCGGCGGCGATGCGCACGTCGGGGCTTTGCGAACCGAGGGCTGACTCCAGCAGGGTGCGCACCGTTGGCGTGTCATCGCGGACCGCCTTCAGGGCCGCTGTCTTGAGTTCGGAAGACTCGCTCCGCAGCAGCGGCAACAGGGTCTCGGACCCGAGCGCTTCGCCACGAAGGCACAGGACACGGATGGCCTCTGCCTGAAGGCGGGGGTGCGCGTGGAACTCGCGGCTTCGAAGGAGGCCAGGGATGCCTTCGTGGCGTGCCAGGCTCAGTGCCCTGGAGATGGCGACCCTGCGCGGACCGGGCTCGTCCTCGAAGAACGGGAGGACCCAGTCCAGGGGCGCACCCGTTGCCAGCAGTGCGAGGGCCGCGACGAAGACCTCCTCGGACCTGTCGCTCTCCAACCAGGGCATCAGGATGCGCTCAGGGGCTTCCGGGCCCGCACAGGCCAATCCGTCCAGATGGGCCCTCAAACGCGTCTCGGGTCCCTGCGCCACCTCGTGCAAGCAATAGTCAGGGGAGCGGCAGGCCCTCTGCCACTGATTGGCGAGGAAGGCCGCCTCCTCGAGGTGCTCCTCCATGATGTCCCACATGACGGGGCACCGGCGCGGAGCCGCCATCAATTCACCTTCACCGCGGCGCCTTTGATTCGTTGAACGCCCGAGGAGTGCGATTCGATGTGGGTGCCACGAATGACGACACGTCCATTCCGGCGCAGGGTGATGCTGGCTTCACCGCAGAGCAGCACGATTTCGTCCTGTCCTTCCAGGACGATGCGCTGGCCATCCACGCTGGCGGTGACGGGCAGCGCTGGGGCCTTGGCTTCCACGGCGCGAAGGAGCCCCTTCCTCGGCTCGAGCAGTCCCATCAGGATGGGTCGGTCTGGCTGCCCTCCCTCGAAGGAGAGGAGGACCTCCGTCTGGACTGGCACCTCCTCCAGGTGGGTCGTGCTCGCGCCCGCGAGCACTCGAGCGGGAACCGGCCCGGAGGGGTTCCCCTCGAAGTCCACCAGCGGAAGGCCCTCCTCGGACATTCCCGTGAGGCGTCCCAGGTGAGGGGTCGAAAAGAGTGTCGAAGACGGGCGCAGGATGACGACTTCCGCGGGGGATGCGGACGTGCTTCGACGCTTCATTCCGGGGGGCCTCCAGGCGTCAATGAATCACCAGTGCAACGCGTGAACTGATGGAACCGTGCGACAGCTCATGGAGTTCACCCCAGGTGGAGTAACGATTCCAGCAAAAACATGTCCGACGGAATGTTTTCTGGGTGTCGGAGCGGACCCGTCGAGCCCAAAAGGGCAGACAGGGGGCACTGTCTGCTCAATCGCCAGCGCGCTTTCCCGCGCGCTGCTGTGATTATTTTCCAGGTGCGTTGTGGGGCGCGGGCGTCTGGCAACCCACATTTCGGGCGGGAGGACTTCCCGGAGGCGGGGTGAGTGATGAGATCTGGGGGTCTATGAGGCTGGCCTCCATCATCGTGGGAATCGGTATCGCGGGCTGTGCGGCCCGGGGCGTCCAGGCGGGGCCGGAGCGCGTTCCGGCCGAAGGGGGCTCCGGTCGAGACGTCCTCGTTTTCGAGGGCATGTGTGACGCCTCCGGCGCGGTGGCGCTCGGGGGCTCGTTGTTCGTGGTGGGTGACGACGAGGACAACATCCTCCGCGTCTACGACGCCCGGCGCGGCGGTCCTCCCGTGCGCGGCGTGGACCTGTCACCGGAGCTGGAGCTGCCAGCCCACAAGAAGAAGGCCCCGGAGGCGGACATCGAGGCGGCCACGGGCCTGGGCGCGTACTCCTTCTGGCTCACGTCGCATGGACGCGACAGCGCCGGGAAGAAGGCGCCCAGCCGGCTGCGCTTCTTCGCCACCGAGGAGACACAAGGCCTGCCCCAGCTCGTGGGACGGCCCTACACGCGACTGCTGGATGACCTGCTCGCGGCGCCGCGGCTCGGCGCGTTCCGCCTCGCGGATGCCGAGGGCCTGGCCCCCAAGGCGCCCGGTGGACTCAACATCGAGGGCATGACGGCGATGGCGGATGGCGCGTCCATCCTCATCGGCTTCCGCAGTCCCGTGCCCCAGGGCAAGGCGCTGCTCGTCCCGGTCCTCAATCCGAAGGAGATGGTGCTGGAGGGCGCCTCCGCGCGCGTGGGCGAGCCCCGACTGGTGGACCTGGGGGGCATGGGCATCCGCTCCCTCTCGTGGTGGCACGGCCGCTACCTCATCATCAGCGGCGGCACGGACGGCGGAGGCACCTCGCACCTGTTCACCTGGGCCGGCGGAGACGATGCGCCCGTCCTCGCGAGCGACGTGGACCTGAAGGGCTTCAACCCGGAGGCGTTCTTCACGCCCGAGGACGCGGAGGAGATTCTGCTGCTCAGCGATGACGGCTCGATGCCGCTCGACGGGGTGGCGTGCAAGAAGCTCAAGGACCCCTCGCGCAAGCGCTTCCGCGGCGTCTGGGTGCGCCTGCCACAGCAGGGCTGACGAGTGTCCGCCGTCATTGACGGGTCCACGGTGGCCTCGCGAGAATCACCGCTTTTCCGCCGTGGAGTCTTTCGTGAATCGTGTCTCTGGTCTGCTGGCGTTGCTCTGCGTGGGTGTCTCGTCGGCCGCGCTCGCGCAACGCAAGGAGCTCACTCCCGCCACACCCGAGGCGACGTGTGAGCTCACACCCGCGCTGCGCCTCACCATGCTGGGCGGCGGCTCTTTCGACCTGAAGGATCCGGGCCTCTACTACTTCTCGCGCTCGCGCAGCCAGGTGCAGGTGTTCGTCTCCCAGCCGGAGGGCGAGAAGGAGCCTCGGCTCGAAGCCGTGGGCTTCTGGCATTTGAAGTCGGACTGCCTCATCTCCGTCGACGCCAAGGGGGTCCAGTACGGCTCGAAGCTGGACTGCGAGGACGTGGGAATCGAGGCGATGGTGAACGGCTCGGAGGTCACCATCCAGACGCCCGAAAAGGACGTCTTCAAGGTGACCTGGCCGTCGAAGGGAAGCGCCTCGCTGGGCCTGCGCATCACCCTCCTCGCCGACGGCAACTTCCGGCGCGTGTTCGGCAGCCTGTGTGGGGAGTACAAGAATCCCCCCGCCACGGTGCCCGCCAAGGAGGACGAGCTGCGTCAGCTCAAGCGAAACTCGAGGGCGGGCCAGGATTTCAAGGCCCGTGACAGCAGCATCTTCTACAAGCTGGGGGAGGCCCAGAAGCGCGCCCGTGGAGAGTAGCGGCCGACGTGTGGCCCGGCTGGCGGACGCGTCAATCGCGTGTAGGCTGTCGGGCCGATGCAGCTCGCCATTCCGCATGCACCTCGAAAGGTTCGACTGACGCAGGTCCCCGGCGCGATGGGGCGCCTCGCCAGAGACGCCGTGCTCGGGCTGGCCTTCATGGCATTGCTCGGCGCCGGGGCCACCTGGGCGGGTCGCTTCTTCGTGGAGGAGCACGGCTTCAACGCGCGGGCCGAGGAAGTGGACGGGGTGCTGGTGGCCACGCGGCTTCCGCCGACGGAACAGCGCGACGGCGCCGAGGGCTCGCTCGAGGTCCTCTACACCTTCGAGAACGTGGAGCACTCCGTGTCGAACGTCCGCACCTTCGCGGAGTACGCGGAGGGGCTGGGGCACGGCGCGGTGGTGAAGCTGCTGGTGGACCCGGCCGCGCCGGGCCGTCCCCGTGAGGCGACCTTCGCGCGGGCGCGTGCGTCACGCATGGGGTGGCTGCCCTTCGGACTGGCGCTGGGCGCGCTCGGGGCGGTGGCCATGTTCACCCGCGAGGCCCGGCGGCTGGTGCGCTCGGAGGTGGAGCCCCTGCGACTGGGTGCGTTGGTGTGGCTGACGCCGGATGCGCCGCTGCCGGAGGCTCGGGGGGAAGTGGTGTTCCCCGCGCACTACTTCCGGCAGGACGTGAAGATGGAGGTTCGCGCGCGGGTGCGTCCGGGCCGGGCGCCGGTGCGCAACGGGACGAAGGTGCTCGCGGCGGTGGTGCCCAGGGAGCCTGGCTGGGCCCGGGTCATCGACCAGGACCTGGCGGGAGTGCTGGGCTGGCTGCGTTGAGCGGGTGCGCCGGGGGCTGAAAATTTGCCGGTGACGTGGGGCCGTGTGACACACGCCTGTAGCTCCCAGTTCGCCGGAGGTTCTTCATGTGCCCACGCCTGTTGCTTGTGCTGCCCATGCTGCTGTTGCTCGTCCCGGGCACGGTCGGGGCCGCGAAGCGGGATGAGGCCGAGGCGGCGTACCAGGGGGCCCGGCGCGCCTACTACGCGCTGAAGGACGACGCGTCCCGACGCAAGCTGCGCCACCACTGGCTCAACGTGGTGCACAAGTTCGAGGCGGTGGCCAAGAGCCACCCCAAGTCCGAGCGCGCGCCCGACGCCCTCTTCACCGCGGGAGAGCTGCTCCAGGAGCTGAGCCGCATCTCCTTCGTCGAGGAGGACCTGAAGTCGGCCATCGCGGACTACGACAAGCTGAGCCGCGACTACCCGAAGCACAAGCTGGCGGACGACGCCGCGCTGGCCCTGGCTCGCATCCACGTCCACCGGATGGACCGGCCGGAGGACGCTCGCCGCGTCCTGACGGACATGCTCGCCTCCAACAGCAAGGGTGACCAGGCGAAGGAGATGAAGGCGCTGCTGGCCACGCTCCCGACGCCCAAGGGGGCACCCGCCGCGCCGGCTCCGTCGCGCGCCAAGCCCACCACGCCCGTCAAGGCGCCCATGCAGGAGGAGAAGACCACGGTGGTGGCCAAGGTCGAGCCGTCGTCGGAGCGCCCTGCCTCCGCGCTGGTGGGGGCCATCGAGAAGCTGGCTCGTGAGCCGTCTCCCATCATTCCCCGGCTGGACCCCAGCGCGCCCGTGAGCGGTGAGTCGTCCGGTGAGGGCAGTGGGCTGGACGAAGCGCTCGCCGCCGCGCTGGCCGCGAAGGAGCGCGACGCGAAGGCCCCGTCCATGTCGAAGGTCGAGGTCGCCTCGTCGAAGGTCTCCACGCCGCGCCCGCCGGAGCGTCGCCCGGAGCCCGAGCCCGTCCACGTCGCACAGCAGGTCGTCACCGAGAAGCCCAAGGTCGTGGAGGCGCCGAAGAGCGTCGAAGTCGCCATGTCCACGGTGTCGGAGCCGCCCAAGCCGAT
Source organism: Myxococcus eversor (assembly GCF_010894455.1). Lineage (GTDB taxonomy): Bacteria > Myxococcota > Myxococcia > Myxococcales > Myxococcaceae > Myxococcus > Myxococcus eversor. The sequence goes on from NZ_JAAIXY010000012.1 coordinate 156,576, forward strand.
CACGCGTCCGGTGGATGACGAGGTGGCGCAGGCGCGGCTCAAGGCGGTGGCGAAGCAGTCGCGCCGCGCGGAGCTGACGCTGGCGGAGCAGCTGGGGCTCAAGGTGCGGCGCGTGGTCATCGACCCGGGACATGGCGGGCACGACGCGGGCGCCATCGGCAAGGAGGGGACGCGCGAGAAGGATGTGGCGCTCTCCATCTCCCTCAAGCTGGCGGACGAGCTGCGCGAGCGCGGGCTGGAGGTCGTCCTGACGCGTGAGGATGACCGGTTCATCCGCCTGGAGGACCGCGCGAAGTTCGCCAACACCGAGCGCGGTGACTTGTTCATCTCCGTCCACTGCAACGCCGCGGCGAGCCGGAAGCTGCGCGGCATCGAGACGTACACGCTCAACACCTCGGCGGACCGCTACTCCATCCGGCTGGCCGCGCGGGAGAACGCGTCGTCCGAGAAGGGCATCAGTGACCTGCAGTTCATCCTGGCGGACCTGGCGACGAAGGCGAACACCGAGGAGTCCTCGCGGCTCGCCAACCAGGTGCAGCGCAGCCTGGTGACGTCCCTGGCGAACAAGTACTCGGACATCAAGGGCCTGGGCCACAAGGAGGCGCTGTTCTACGTGCTGCTCGGCGTGAAGATGCCGGCCATCCTCGTGGAGACCGCGTTCCTGTCGAACCTGGATGAAGAGAAGCGCCTGGCCACGAGCGCCTACCAGACGGACGTGGCGAAGGCGATTGCCCAGGGTGTCGAGGACTTCCTCGGCGACCGCAACCGCGTGGCGAAGGTCGACTGAGGCTTCAGCGGAGCGCGCGCGTGAGGAGCACCGTCGCCGCGAGGCACGCCACCGTCCGCACGTGATTCCACGCCGTCCAGCCTGACGCGTAGCGAGCCCAGGCGACCGCGGCGTCGGCGCTGTCCGGGTTCAGCGTGGCCAGCGCGTCATTGCGCGGCACGTTGAACGCCGCCGTCACCGCGAAGCCCCCGAGGAGGAAGGCCGCCCCTCCCAGGACTCGCGCGAAAGAGACGGGCTCTCTCCAGGTGCCGACGGACAGCACCACCAGCCCCGCGCAGGCCAGCGCGGTGCCGATGAACGCCGCGATGAACAGGCCCGATACCGCCGAGACGTTGATCGCCTGCATCGCGGCGATGCCTCGCGCGGCGGGCAGCTTCGTCAGGCCGCTCATCACGAACGTCGAGAAGGCGAAGAACACGCCCGCCATCAGTCCGCAGCCCAGCACGGCCCCCCACGTCAGGACTCCCAGCACCGTCTCCATTGTCCGTCCCATTTCCAGTCACCGCTCCGTGGCGGCGAGCGCGAGTTCGTCCACGAAATCCTCGAACCGCGTCGGCGTCGTGTTGGCCCCGGTCCGTCCCTCTCGAGGGAGGACCCGTCCTTCGTTGAAGGCGCGCGTCATCTCGACATAGAGCCCGGCGAAGGTCTCGGACATTCCGGCCCGCATCATCGCCTGGGTCATCTCCGTCGGGGCGAGCTGGACGTACTCGAGTCCGGGCTTGCCCAGGCGGGCTCCGAGCAGGCGCGTGGCCTCGCGATAGCTGAGGTCCCTGGGGCCCAGCAGCTCGCGGATGGCGAGGCCCTTCCAGTCCCGGCGCAGCAGCGCCTTCGCCGCGACGTCCGCGATGTCGCGAGACGCAATCATGGGAATCGCGAGGTCCGCGTCCACGGCGTCCGCGTTGACGCCTTGATGCGCGATGACGTGGAGCGCGTCGAAGAAGTTCTCGAAGAAGGACACCGGGCGCAGCAGCAGCACATTCGTGTCCTTCAGCGTCTTCAGCCGCTCCTCCTGGGCGTGCAGCGTGGCGAGCAGCCCCGTGCCCGACGGTTGCTCCGCGCCCAGGCTGCTGAGCGCGACGACGTGGCGCACGCCGCTGTCCTGGAGGGCCTGGATGATGGCCTCGCCCTTGCTCCGCTGGTCCGCGTGGTAGTCCGGCGACTCGCGGTCCGCGGGCAGCAGGGTGTAGACGGCGTCGGCGCCGCGAAACGCCTTCGCCAGGAACGCGGCGTCGCTCGGGTCTCCCACGAACACCTCCGCGCCGCGTGCGCGGAGCTCCGCGAGTCTGTCCTCGGAGCGGCCCAGCGCCCGGACCTCCTGCCCGGCCGACAGCAGCAGCTCCACCACCTTCTTGCCCGTGTTCCCCGTCGCTCCCATCACCGTCAACATGTGTTCTCCATGGGGCCTGGGCCCCGGCGGCATTGGCTTGCCTGAAATCCAATATCGAGAGTTGGAGCGAGACTCTCAATGATGAGGAGTCGCTGGTTCATGCTCGTTCGTCCAGGAGTGGCTGGACGAAGGGGAGGGTGGCGCGGATACTGGGGGCATGACGGACCTGATGCCTCCGGTGGACTCGCTCGGCGAGGCACTGCACTTCCTGCGGATGAGCGGCACGTTCTATTGCCGCTCGGAGCTGACGGCGCCGTGGGGGCTGGCGCTTCCGGTGATGAAGGGCAGCCTGATGTTCCATGTGGTGACGTCGGGGCAGTGCTGGCTGGAGGTCGACGGCGCGGAGGACCAGTTGCTCCAACCGGGCACGTTCGCGCTGGTGCCGCATGGTGAGGGGCATCGCTTGTCGAGCGAGCGCGGTGGCCCCACGCGCAAGCTCGAGGAGCTTCCCGAGGAGCTCGTGAGCGAGCGCTACTCCGTCCTCCGTCACGGTGGCGGAGGGGCTCCCACGACGCTCATCTGTGGCGCGGTGCGGCTGGACCATCCGGCGGCCCAGCACCTGGTCTCCCTGTTGCCGAGCCTCATCCGCGTGGAGCCCTCCGGCTCACCGCGCATGGACTGGCTCCAGAGCACGCTGCGCTTCATGGCCGCCGAGGCGAAGGAGCTGCGGCCTGGAGGCGAAACGGTCATCACCCGACTGGCGGATGTGTTGGTGGTGCAGGCGCTCCGGGAGTGGATGGCGCAGGACTCCAGCGCGCACACGGGCTGGCTGGGAGCGCTTCAAGACGCCGAGCTGGGGCGCGCGCTCGCACTCATCCACCGCGAGCCGACGAAGCCGTGGACGGTGGCCTCGCTCGCCGCGCGGGTCGCGATGTCCCGCTCCGCGTTCTCCGCGCGCTTCACCCGGCAGGTGGGCGAGCCGCCGATGCACTACCTCGCGCGGTGGAGGATGTACGTCGCGCATACCGCGTTGAAGGAGGAGCGTCCCGGGCTGGGCGAGCTGGCGGCGCGCATGGGCTACCAATCCGAGGCGGCCTTCAGTCGCGCGTTCAAGCGCTTCATGGGCGTGTCACCCGGAGCGGTGCGAAGAGGCGAGGCGAAGTCACCCACCTCCCTGGCCGCGTCCGCGTGACGTCGCGGGGCCCGGGGCAGCGCGGCACGGCCACTTCAGGCATTCTGCCGGGCATGGGACAGCCTCCTCCATTTCGGACGTACGCGAAGATGCCCGCGGCGGGCGAGCCGAAGTCAGTACCGAGTCCCGGTGGCCCGTGGATCGCACTGGAGAAGGTCCATGGCGCGCAGCTCGTCATCGCCGTGCGCGCGGGACAGGCGTGGTTCGGCAAGCGCAAGGCGTGGCTGACCGAGGAGGAGTCCTTCTTCGGCTGGCAGCTCGTGCGAGCGCAACTGGGCTACGCGGCCGAGCGAATGGCCAAGGCGCTGGGGACGACAACCCACACGGTGTACTTCTATGGGGAGCTCTTCGGCGGGCACTATCCGCATCCCGAGGTGCCGCCCGTGCCGGGCCTGTCCGCGGTGCAGACGGGTATCTGGTATGCGCCGGACCTGCGCTGGTCTCCGTTCGACGTCCTGCTCGTGCGTGATGACGAAGACGAGGGCAGCTTGCTGGCCCACCCGGAGCTGGAGGCCGTGGCAAGGGAGGCAGGGCTGATGACGCCTCCCGTGATTCGGCGAGGCACTCGCGGAGACATGGACAGCGTCCCCACGAGGTATCCGACGCGGGTCCCCGGCCTGTTGGGGTTGCCTCCCATCTCCGACAACGTGGCGGAGGGGCTGGTCATCAAGAGCGAGCTGCGCGCCCCTCCCAGTTCGCGTGCCTCCGTCAAACGGAAGATCGACGAGTTCAACGAGGGCCGCTTCGACGAGAGCGAGGCGTGGAGTCCCCACCAGGCCCTCTCGGTGGAGGCGCTCGCGGACTGGTCCGCGCGACTGGTCAACCCCGCGCGAATCGCCAGCGCGATGTCCAAGGTCGGACGAGACCCGGTCGAAACCCTGCTCGACGAAGTGGTCCTCGACGTGCGCGTGGATCTGGAGCAGGCGTTTCCGCTCGCCTGTCGCTCGCTCGATGCCACGGCGGAGGACTTCCTGTCGGCGCGGATTCGCGAGCGGGCCCTGGTGCTCATCCGGGCCGCGCTCGCGCCCCTCGCGCGGTGAGGAGGGCTGGCCCTACGGACAGGGGGCCACGGGAGTCGCCTTCCAGAGCTGTCCTGAGACGAGCGCCGACCTGGCGAGGATCGGGCACCAGCCGGACGATGTCTTTCAATTGCGCTGTCAGCAGGGTGATGGCCTTGTCCGTCGCGGCCCTGTTTCCACTCGTCAGGCGGGTGTCGACGTTCACCGTCCAGCCCTCCAGGGCCAGCGTCTGGTCGCGTGGCGTGTCGAACCGCTCGCCGACGTCGCCAGTGAAGGGGCGGGTGCTGCTGAAGTAGAGCCACTTCCCGTCGGGGGACACGCTGTGGTTGTAGTCGCTGGCACGCGAGTTCACTCCTTCGCAGAGGCGTCGAGCGGGCTCCCAGGTGCCATTCACCCTGCGACTGAGGAAGAGGTCGTAGCCACCCAGCCCTTCCGGGCGGCGCAGGGCGCTGAAGAGGAGGCAGCTCTCGTCCGGGGCAATCCAGGGCTCCAGCTCATGGGCCGTCGTGTTGATGGCCGCGCCCAGGTTCTCCGGCGGTTGGTATGCGCCGTCGACCCAGCGGGAGACCCAGAGGTCACTGCCGCCGAGGGTGCCCGAGCGCTCGCCGCCGAAGTAGAGGTTGCCGTTGGCGGCGACCGCGGGTGACCACTCGTCGAGGTTTGCGTCATTGACGGGAGAGGGGAGGCGTCGCGCGTCTCCCCATTCTCCGTCCGCGCCCAGCGAGGCGGCCCAGATGTCATACGACGCGCGGGCGCCGGACTCATCGGGGAGTGGACGATTGGAGATGAAGTACACGGTTCGCCCGTCCGGCGACAGATGGGGATCCGCGTTGCTCCACTCGGAGGGCATGGCGCGAAACTTTGGGAATGTTGCGCTGGGGTCTGCTACTCCGAGGATTCTCCCCGAGGAGCCTTGGTGAACCGAGTCCGTGCCCTGGATGAGTGGGTGTCCCGTCTTTCCTCCGCTGCCCCGAAGGACATGGCGCACGCGCTCGAGGTGCTGGGGGACGCGCTCTGCGCGGACGATGTGGCGGTCCGGGAGCACGCGGCGGAGCTGCTGGTGAAGGAGCTGGCGCGCGCGGATTCGGCCGGGCATGGCCCCATCCTCCGCCTGCTCCAGACGTCCTGGTGGCCGCCGCAGGAGCGGCTCGCCCGGCCCGCGCTGGATGCGGTGCTGACGGCGGTGGCGGGGATGAGCTCCGAGGCTCCCGAAGTGGACGAGGCGGCGCTGCTCGTCTCGAACCTCTACCGTGCGCACCCGCTGCCGCTGGGCATGCTGGAGGAGGCCCTGGGCCACGAGAAGGCCTCGGTCCGTCGAGTCGCAGCCGGGGCCGTGGGCCGTGTGGGCAAGGCGGCGGTGTCGCTGCTTCCCCGGCTGCTCACGATGCTGGACGACGCGGAGCCCGTGGTGGGAGCGGCGCTGGAGTCCCTGGGCTCATTGGCGTCCGCCGCGCCGGAGCTGGCCCTGCCCGCGTTGTTCGACCAGGTGGGACGTGCGGAAGGTACGCGGCAGTACCTGGCGCTGATGTCGCTCCGGAGTCTGCTGGAAGAGGGGCGCCACGAGGGAAAGCCCGCGCCGGAGCTGGCGTCCCTGGAGCCCGTTCTGTTGAAGACGGCCGAGGACCCCCTGCCTCCTGTTCGCCTGGAGGCGGTGTCCCTGTTGGGGCTGGGGCGCCTGTCCTCGCTGTCCACCGTGGCCACGCTGCGCCAGCGCCTCAAGGATGAGAGCCCCGCGGTGGCCGCCTGTGCCGCCGTGGCCTTGCTGCGCGTCGGGGCACCGCCCCAGGAGGCCGCTTCGCTCCTGGCCGCTCAGCTGGCGGCGCCCGAGCAATCGGAGAAGGTGGGTGCCGCGCTCAGCGCGCTGGAGGGCGTGGAGCCCGCCACGCTCGGTCGCATCCGGGAGACACTGGAGGCGGCGGCACGAAGCGCGACGGGGCTCGTGGGCGCGGCCCTCCGCGAGCTGCTCCCGCGTGGTGGCTGAGTGCCCGTGCGCTGCCCACGAGCAACACACGGCAATCAAATCAGCGGCTCAATCGCAGATGATAATCAGTGAGGTGATGGCTGTACAGTAGCGAGTCACCGTCACGGTGTTCGCAGGATTATTGCCGCTCAGCAAGCGCGTCGTGATGGGATGGTTCACGCCCACCGTGAGCAAGGGCATATTGGTGGTGATGCTGGTGGTTGCACTTCCTCCCGTTGCAATCGGTCCCATTTCACAGGTCACGGCGTTTCCCGACACGGAGCAACCTGGGGTGCTGGTCGCGGGAGCCCAGCCCGTGGGAAACGTTGTCTCCAGTTGCAAGCTGGGGAGCGCATTGAGGCCACTCCAATGTATTTCAGCGACAGTGCTGAGTTGAGGAAATCCCAGGGCGCTCAAGACTGTCAGATTCGTGAGTGAGAGTTCAAGATCAAGAAGCTGTGCATGAGATCGCGTGGGCAGAAGGCAAATGACCACGAGGCTCCACAACACAAGGACGCGGGCCACGAAGTTTCGCATGATGATCCTCCAGTGTCCGGTGCCGATGAATCACACCGTAGAGGGCCACTTCGCCCCCGCTTCGCACTGTAGGGATGCTGTGCAGGACCCGCTATGTCAGGGCATGGATGTATCACGAACTCAACGCCACATGGCCTTCGAGGGTGATTCCCATCAACCCCGCAGTGAAGTCAGTCATGCGGGCGAGACAGTTCGCTTTGCAAGCTGGCGACACATGCGTCGGACTTGCCTCGCTGAAACACGCGCGTGCGATGCCCGGGTGCGTCGCGCCTCGGCGCAGCACCTGCCCAGTGAGGGCTGCTGCTTCACGGCGGGAGGACGTGTGAGCCTGCCTCCCGCCGCTGACCTCTTCAGACGGACTTCAGTTGCCGATGGTGACGGTCACCCGGACGGTGATGGTGGACCCGTTCGGGCAACGAACGCGGACCGTCACGGTGATGGTGATCTTCCACGCCTGCACCTCGTCGATGGAGGTCTCGACCACCGTCCGGGGGAACGGCAGCGGCTTGGGGACCTCCAGCGAGTGGGTGTCGATGGTCGACGGCAGCCGGGCGACGACCTTTCCGTCCAGCGAGATGAACTCGGTGGTGCCCGGGTACGTCCCGACGGTGACATCGTCGCTCGCGGCGTGGGTCTTCAGCCGGTAGTAGCCGGCGGGGATGCCAGCGGCCGGGAAGTCCACGTAGGCGAAGGCCACGTCCGTGCCGTTGGGGAACTCGGTGGCGGGAACCTGCTCGAAGCCCGCGATGCTGGTGCCTACGATGGTGACGTTCTTGGACGTCGCCGAGACAATCTCCTCGACGTTGATGGGCACCTTGGCCGCGTTCGCGGCCTCGATCAGCGCCTTGCGCTCATCTCCGCTCGGCTGGGACTCAGGCGCTCCGGCCCAGGCGGCGGGCCCGGACGTGAAGAGCACGGTGGCAACAACGGCAAACACACTCAAAAGACGGTTTCGCAAGCACGACTCCAAGGAGTGACTACGGGGGAGGTGCCTCGGGAATGCAGCGGAGGTGCCAGTCCAGATGGCGCAGGAGAGGATGTGCAAAGCTTCAGGCCTACGCGAAGGCCCGTAGCCATCCGCGTCACGCACCCGGTGGCTGAGTGACGTCCGAGGTCACAGCCCGCCTTCCTGGACTTCTCACGTCAGGGGCGCCGTTCAGCCACCCCGCGGGCGTGTCGTTCCTTGGCTGTTCCGATGTCTCGCTGTCAGGCGCGCCAGAAGTCCGTCGGTCCGGGTGTTTCTTGCCATCGCATCACTGTTGCCACGCGGTTCACCCGATTCCCCGCTCGTCCGAGCCGCCAGCGGGCCTTCGACGCCAGGCGCGGGCCCTGGAAGGACGACCCGGGAGGCGAGAGCGCCGGGGTGAGCTCGCCCTGGCGCTGTGCGTCGCGAGCGATGACGCCTTGCGATGCTTACGACGCCATAAGTCAAGCTGGCAGTGCGGCATGACAGAACCATGACAAAGGCATGGAGTCGTCATGGACCTTTCGCCTACACCCCCGCAGTAGGTTGGCCGGACTCGCTGACCTGCAACGGGGCTTCTTGCATGCGTGTCATCTCTCCGGGCCTCCTCGTGGCGGCCGTGACGGAACTCTCGCTGTCGCGGAGCGCGAAGTTGGTTCGGCTCAAGGACGTCATCGCCTGGTGTGAGTGGAACGGCGTGGACTACGAAGGGCCTGGCGGCAAGCAGCAGGCGCTCTGGGACGCGGACCGCGAGGAAGCCGAGGGGCCGCGCCGCCTCCTCAAGTTCAAGAGTGGTGAGTGCAAGCAGTCCCGCGCGGGCTGGTCGCTCATCGCGCACGGCGACAAGGCGCGCGAGGCGGCGACGCAGCTCGGCTGGCGCGAGCAGTTGTGGGACGGAGAGAAGTGGGACTGGCTCGGCGGGAGCGCCCCTGTCGTGGCCCGGCGCCCCAACGCGAGCAGGGCGCGGGGCACCACCGAGTCGAACACCGCGCTCACCGTCGAGCAGCCACGCCTCCGGGTCGGCTGACCTCGACGTCGAGACAGGGGGGGCTGGCCTCGGGGTCGGCGCGTCCGTCGCCGCTATTTCACGCGCCTCCACTTCACCTCGCCGACGGCCCCCGTCCCACCCGTCGTCGGCGCGGGGACGCTGTACGTCAGTTCGTCGCCCGTCAGCGCGAAGGCGCGCCGCTGCTCCGTGCTCTCCCAGTTCGGGAACGAGGCATGGTCGATGCGGAAGGTGAGGGTGCGCTCCGCCTCGCTCACCGCGTACCGGCCGAAGTGCGAGTTGGTTCCTCGCACGGTGGCCTGGTTCTCCTCCGGCGTTCCCAGGTTCTTGTCGCTGGACGTGAACCGGGCGCGACCCCCGCGGAGGATCTGGAGGGAGTAGTGTCCCTGACCATCGAACATGAGCAGGCCCTGGGGCTCGGCACCATAGAGCCGCACCCGGCTTCCATCCGGGAGCACGTTGTCCACCAGGACGAGCGACCACGTCCCCACGAGTTGTTGCTGGAGTGACTTCTCCCGTGCGCTCGCCTCATGCGAGGGGAGGAGCACGGCCAGGAGCAGCAGGGACACGGCCGCGAGCGCGCGCGGAGGGAGTCGATTCATCGGAGGGCGCCCGCTCACATCAGCACCCCACCGCCGTCCACGCAGAGGACGGTGCCGGTGAGGAAGGGGTTCGTCATCGCGAAGAGGGTGGCGGCGGCCAGGTCCTCCGTGCTCCCCACGCGGCGGGCGGGGGCCTTGCTGGCGTAGTCCGCGAAGAGTCGCTCGCGAGCCTCGGCGCCGAGTCGGTCCCAGAAGGAGCCGGAGTCCACCACGCCCGGAGAGATGGCGTTGAGCCGCACCGGCGCCAGCTCCACTGCCATGGCCTTGGTGAAGGCCTCCAGCCCGCCGTTGACGAGGCTGGTGATGGAGGTGCCGACGGCGGGCTTCCAGGCGCGGAAGCCGGAGAAGAAGGTGAAGGAGCCCTCCGGGGAGATGCGCGGCGCGGCATGCTTCACCAGGAAGAGGGGCGCCCAGAGCTTGGCGGCGAAGGCCCGCTCTATCGCCGCGGCGCCCAGCCCGGAGAGGGGCCCGACGGCGCCCTGGCTCACGGTGCTCACCAGGTGGTCGAAGGGGCCCACTGCTTCACAGAAGGCCGCCACCTCCGTTTCCACCGAGGCGTCCAGCACGCGCACCTCGCGGTGGCCCTTCATCAGCTTCGAGGTGGCCTCCAGCGTCTCCTGCTTGCGCCCCGCCAGCACCACGTGGGCGCCCGCCTCCGACGCGGCGATGGCCACACCCCGGCCAATGCCCGAGCCTGCCCCAACGACAATCACCTTCCTGCCTTCCAGTTGCATGGGTGCGCCTCCGCGTCGGATGGAATCAAGTAACCTGTCTGAATGGTTACTTGCGAAGCATATGCTCGAAGTCTCGTAACCTGTCAACGGGGTTACTGGTTCTCGCGAGGGCCGGCACGGCGCCGCGAATGTCTTGCTCAGGACATCCCGACAGGACTCGAGGGCGTAAAGCCGATATTCAAGAAAATCGCGTACGTTGAGCGGCCCGCCGGAACTCCTTCTGGCCCTGACCGGAGAGCTCACGCGATGCCTCGATTGGATTTTTTCCTCCGCAAGGCCGGGCTGGCCATGGCGCTCGTTTCGAGCGGCGCCGTGGCTCAGTCACCGCCTTCCGCCAAGGACTGGTGCGAGCACGTGCTCGCGGGCCCCGCCGGGACGAAGCCTGCGCCCGTGGCCTTCTCCGAGGCGCATGCCCAGGTCCGCTTCTTTGGAACGGGCCCCAGCTACTCGGAAGCGGACCAGGCGCTGGTGGTCGCGCTGGAAGGTCCCCGGGTGGATTGGGATGAAGCCATCGTCACCTATGCGTCCGCGCAGGAACCCGCATGCGCGCTGGACGCCTCCGCGAATGGGTTGGGCCGGGCGCATGTGCTGTCCTTCGGACCCCTGGCCCATGTCCGCCCGGGCACCGGTGGGCTCTCGCTTCCAAGGGGTACCCAGGCGGTGGTCATCGACCTGCGTGGGCTGCCCGCGGCTCCTGGCCTGGAAGAGGCCCTGGCGCGGGCCCTGGGGGTGGCCAGCCGCGCTCCCGTCGAGCGCGGGTCGCACCGCGTGCGTGTCCATCAAGGGCTGTCCGATGAGGCGCGCCCCTCCCGCCTCTACACGAACAGCGTCGAGCCGCGGAGTCTGGCGCCCCATGGCCCACTGGGAGACAGGGACCTGCCGGTGGTGTTGCTCACCGGGCCGCGACTGGCGCCCGCCGCGGCACGCTTCGCGGTGGAGCTGCGGATGGCGCGGCGAGCATGGCTCGTGGGAGCGCCGCTCACCACGGCGGTGGCGGAGAGCCGGTGGATGCCCGTGGGCGCGCGGGGCGTGGTGGTTCGCACGGCGTTGCTGGAGGATGCGGAGGGAATTCTGCCCGACGTCATTCCCGCTGACCTGGCCCTCTCATTGCCGAGGCCCGTGGGGACATCGGGCCTCACGGGCATGGAGCATGTCCTCCAGCAGCTCGTGTCGACGCGCGTCCCGCCTCCCGTGCGCCGGGACACGCCAGGGACGCGGCCCGGACTGACGGTCCGCACGCCGTCGCTGGAGCCGGTGCCACCCAGCGTGGCCTCCAACGGCGTGGCACGCGCGGCCCTCGTCATCGCCCATGGAGCCACCCGGTGGTTCTTCCCGTACTTCCCCGTCGTGGGAGACGGCATCGACGAGCGATTGATGGAGACCCTGGCCCAGGTGGACGCGCGGCCCGTGACTCAACGCATGGAGTTGTCGAGGCTGATGCAACGCTTCAGCGAGGTGCTTCGGGACGGTCACGCCTTCGTGCAACTCGTCGGCGTGGCACCCGCGGGGTATTTCCCCGTGATGCTGGACCAGGTGGACGGCAAGCCCGTGGTCAATCGCTCGGCGCTCCCGGAGGTTCAAAAGGGCGACGTGCTGGTGAGCGTGGGAGGGCGGTCCATGACGGACTGGCTCGCGGACGAGCTTCCGCGGACCTCCGGCTCCACTCCGGAGAGTCAGCTCAACTTCGCCTTCTGGCGGCTCCAGGACTTGAAGGGTCCCACGGTATTTGGCCTTCGAGGAGTGGATGGGCACCTCCGCTCGGTGGAGGTCCAACCCCAGCCGTACGAGGCGCTCGCGGAGGTCCTGGGCTCCCGCTCGCGCCGTGCCGCGGGAAGCCTCGTGGACCTGGGAGCTCCGTCGCTGCACTACATCAACCTGGGGGAGGAGGTGTTGTATGACATCCGAGACTACGTGGAGGCACTTCATCAGGCCAGACATGCCAGCGGTCTCGTCCTGGACATGCGCGGGTATCCCAGCGTCAACCCATACGACGTGGTGCAGCACCTGATTCCACATCCGTACCTCACGCCGTACCTCCGCATCCCCCGATGGTCGGGGCCCGACCACCTCGACTGGGAGGAGCTCGTCTATGAAGAGCAGCCGGTGCTCGAGCCTTCTTTCTCGGGGCCCATGGTGCTGCTGGTGGGGCCGGAGACGGCCTCGGCGGCGGAGCACCTCTCCATGATGTTGACGGGAGCGGACCGCGTGACGGTCATCGGCCGGCGCAGCGCCGCCGTCAATGGAAACGTCACCCGAGTGAGGGTGCCCGGAATGCTCTATCTGACCTTCACCGGCATGGAGGTGCTCTTTCAAGATCGCGGACGATTCCATGGCGTCGGCATCGTCCCGGATATCGAAGTGGCGCCGGAGGCCTCTGACTTCGCCACGGGGAGGGACCCGGAGCTGCTTCGCGCCATCCAGTTTCTGCAGTCAGGGCAATGACCTCATCTCGCGTGAGGGCCCCACCTCGGGGGTTGTGCGTCCTGGTGGAACGCCCCCGCTCACGTGCCGCGTCCCACTCGCACGCGGCCGTGAGGCGCGCCTGTGCATCATCTGACGGGAGGCCGCGTGGTGCCCCCCTTGCAGTGGGTAGGGAGTCCCTCTCGCGAAAGTCCTGCTGGATGAGCCTCCTGAGACACCTCTTCGACAGCGCGCTGTATTCCCTCGCACTCACGGGCCTCGCGCTGCTGTTGCTGAGCAACACGGGCTGAAGTGAGGCGAGGACAGGGAAGGGAACGGCGAGAATGAACGGGGGCACCGCTCATGGCGACGGGGATGCGCGCCTCCCGTGTGGCTTGGAAGGCGCGCATCAGGGACTCCGTGGATTCAGTACACCACCACCGAGGCGTAGACACTGGTGCCGTTCGTGAGAGCCACCAGGGCACCGCCGTTCGACGGGAGCGCCGCGACCGCTGGCGCGGCACCCGCCCCCACCGTCCTGGCATCCGTGGCCAGAATCAGGGTGGCTCCCACGAGCATCCGGTCCAACTGGATGTCGCCCGTCGCCCGCTGGGAGGCGATGTAGCCGTTGCCGAGCGCGTCCGCGTCAATCGTCCGGAAGGAACCGGCACCGATGTCCGTGGGGAGGCCCGGCACCTGGGTGCTCGTCCCCGGCGCGGACATGGGGATGACGTCCACGTTGTTGTCCCCGTTGGTGCCCGTGGCGTAGATGAAGCCGTTGGAGCCCGTCCAGTCCGAGAAGAAAGCCTGCCCCGGTGGGGAGCTCAGCGGGCCGAAGCTGGTCCCCTGGTCGCTGCTGCGGCGGATGCGGAAGGCGGGGGAGTCACTCACCGAGAAGACATCTCCGCTGATCTTGTCCACGAGGACGTCGAAGAAGGCATTGGCCTGGTCCACGTCTGTCGCGATGAAGTCGTTCGCGCCTCGCGCGAAGTTCCGGAGCACGCGCACCCCTACGCTGCCTCGCGAGACGGAGATGTAGAGGGCGTCGCCCCTGGAGTCCAGACTGACGGTGGCGTTGGCCGCCGCGCCGAGGGTTCGCGGCGCCTCCCAGCTCGCTCCCGCGTCGACGGTCCGGGTGAACAGCACCACGCCCGGGCTCGCCGTCGCCGCGACGTAGGCGACCCCCGTGGGGCCGCCTTCAATCGCGACCTCCGCCGCGTTGGTGATGCCCAGGGGAGTGGGCCCCACCCAGGTGAGGCCACGGTCCACGCTCACGCTGACATGGACCGCGCCACCGCACCTCATCACGACGTAGAAGCGCCCCAGTGCATCCACCGCCGCCTTGCGCCCCGTGTTCGTGTTGGCCGTGGTGCAGTTCAGCGTCCCGCTGATGAGCGTGGGGGGCACATTCGAGAAGGCATCCAGTTGGCACGTGGCATCGCAGCCATCTCCGGGCGTCGTGTTGCCATCGTCGCACTGCTCTCCCGTGAGGCTGTCAACCAGGCCGTCGCCGCACACCTCCACGCCCTGGCAGTCCGCTCGGCAGCCGTCCCCCGCGACGCGGTTGCCGTCGTCACACACCTCACCCGAGTCGACGGAGCCGTCGCCACAGACAGGCGGCCCCCTGACGGTGAGGGTGATGGTGGCGGTATTGGAGGTCAGCGAGCCGTCGCTGGCCGTGAAGGTGAACGAGTCCGCCCCCTGGAAGTCCACGTCCGGCGTGTAGAGCAACTGCGCGCCCGTCCCGGACAGGGTTCCGTGAGCGGGAGGCGCTGTCACGGTGTACGTGAGCGCGTCCCCGTCGACGTCGGTGGCCGTCAATGTGACCGGCGTCGACGTGTTGTAGCTCACCGTCACCGAGGCGGAGGCAGCGACGGGCGCGTCATTGACGGGTGTCACCGTGACGGAGATGGTGGCCGTTGCCTGCTTCTCTCCGTCGGAGACAGTGACTTGGAAGGAGTCCGCTCCGGCGAAGTTCGCATCCGGGGTGTACGTCACCGAGGCCCCCGTGCCCGTGAGCGTGCCGTGGCTCGGCGTGGTGTAGGAGAAGACAAGCGCGTCGCCATCCGGGTCCGTCACGGGGATGGTGATGCCCACCGAGGTGTCCTCGGGGGTGGTCGCGTGGACGTCCTCGACCGTGGGCGCTGAATTGTTGTCGCAGACGCTCGGCTGTCCCGTGCAGGTGTAGCCCGGCTCCACTTCGCAGACGCTGTTGCAGCCGTCTCCAGAGAGCTGATTGCCATCGTCACAGATTTCGAATCCGCCCAGCACCCCGTCACCACAGATGGGCCGCAGCGACGTCTCCACCGCGTCCACCAGGTAGAGCGCGAGCACCGCGCCCCTCAGGCGCACGTAGCGATAGGGCTTGTTCCCCGGGTACGTCGCCACCGCCACATGTGTCCCCAGGCCCAGCTCCACCAGGTGCAACGGGCTGGAGGCAATGAGCGTCCCATCCGCCTTCAGGAAGTCCACCTGGGCCACCAGCGCCAATGACAGGCCCTGGTAGTAGACGCGCAGGTCGCCGTTGCCTTCCTCTCCCTGGCCCAGGTCCAGCACCAGCGCGGAGTTGAGCAAGCCCAGCAGTGTCGCGGCGTGCCCGTCCGGAGCGCCCAGCGCCGCGCTCGCGTTGAGCACCGTCGCCGTGGTGCCCGGCGCCACCGCGTCCGCATACGGGTCCCACGTCAGCGAGGCTTCCAGACGTTCACGCGTCGACGCCCTGTTGTCCTCTTGCGACACCCCATCCTCTGGAGGACGGACCTTCTCCTCCAGGGGCTCCACGCCACACGCCCCCAGCGACAAGGCCAGCATCACGCCCAGCCCCCACGACCACGGCACACCAGGACGGCTTTGCATCGAGTGTCTCCCCCCCGTAGAGCAGGACGAAGTCCGGAATGGACCGTCCGCCTCGTGGAATGAACGACACCTCTTCTTGCTCGCGACGATTCGGCGCGCAACATGTGGATGGCCAACGTTCGCCGGCCACCAGCCAACAAGCCCTCGAGTCTCATGGACGAATCGGCTGAACGAGGTGCTCCGCGCGGCCCGGAAGTTCGCGGCCGCGCGGCCACTCACCAAGACACTTCAGTCATTTCCATGGCTGGGGCGATGGCATCACGCACGGACTGCTCAGTTGCAGCCCTGGCTGGTCAGGAAGTCCACGCCACGGGTCCGGGTGGCCGTGCCGCTCGAGCCGCCGCCGTCCGTGTTCGAGAAGGACAGGGACACGCTGGCGCCCGAGGACTGGTTGCGGAGCTCCATCGTCATGTTGTTGGGGATGAGCGCGGTGGAGTTCGGATAGTTCGCGCCGATGGTGTAGCGCAGCCGGTTGCTCGGCAGACTCCCGCACCTGGCCATCTTGTTCTCGAGCTGCACCCAGTTGCCCCGGTTGAAGTTGGCATCCTGCGGCACCAGGTTCGCCCGTCCGCCCCAACCCCCGAGCTGCGAGCCGATGAGGTGGCCCCCGTCATAGTCGTTGCTGGAGTTCTCCGCGTCGCCCCATTGACCGACGCTCGTCTGGCAGGCGTCGACGCGCGCCGCGGCGGCGATGGGCGGCAGGTTCTTGTATGCCCGGCTCGGTCGGCCCGCGGTGTCGATGAAGTAGTACTCGCCATCGAAGTTGTGCCAGACGTTCCGGTCGCTCGACGGGAAGTACTTCGGGCAGTCGCGGATGGCGGCCTCGGAGACTTCCCCATGGATGCGGTAGCCGACGCCGTACTGCCCCAGTGCCTCCTGGATCTCCGCCTCCGTGTGGCTGTCGAAGAACTCCATCAGTCCGTTCGGGCCACCGAAGTCCTGCTCGAGTTGACGCGCGACGCCATCGCCGCCCAGGTCCATCTCCGGGGCGCCGCAACCGCCGAGCCACAAGACACACACCGCCGCAACGGAAAGCTTGTTCAGGGCACGCATTCTCTTGGGTCCTTCCAGAGTCGGGTTCTCGACCTTCGCTGGCTTGTTTACCAAGAAAGAGAGAATCCGAATGCGTGAATTTCTCGCGAACTGTGACCGGCGGCGGCGGATGCCGTCGTCGCACTTGGGTCCGTTCGGCGAGGTGGGGTAGTCAGCCGCCGAGCGCCCCATGAAAAACCCCATTGTCGCAACACGAGAGTTCGTCCGAGGTGCAGCACGGTTTCATGACCTCGTCTACATCATCAGCAAGGGCAAGACGCTGCTCAAGGACGAGATAGCCCATACCAGTGTGGTGAGCGTCGACGGAGGGGATTGGGCCGACGGCGTGGACACGACCTGGAACTCGACGGCCATCGCGGTGGCGCGGCAGCCCTCGGAGAAGATGGTTGTGATTGGCGAGGATGGGGAGGTCGTCACCTACGTCGGTGGGAAGAGCAAGAAGGAGGCGCTGAAGCCCGCGCCGGTGATGATTCGCAACGCGCGTGAAATCGCCGGGTGGGTCTATGCCTGTGGGATGAAACGGCAGGTCTACAAGCGCGTCGGTGATGCGAAATGGGTGGCGATGAATGCGCCGCTCGCGGCGGCCACGGAGAGGGCCGGCTTCGAGGCCATTGACGGCTTCTCCGAGACCGACCTCTACGCCGCGGGCTGGGGCGGCGAGGTGTGGCGCTACGACGGGAAGAACTGGTCGCCCTGCGAGAGCCCCACGAGCGTCATCCTCGGTGCCGTCTGCTGCGCGCCGGATGGCACCGTCTATGTGGCGGGGCAGCAGGGCGTGTTGCTCAAGGGGCGCGGAACCTCCTTCGCGGCGATTGCCTGGGCGGAGGACGTGACGAGCGACTTGTGGGACCTGTGCTGGTTCCGCGGCAAGCTCTACGTCGCCACCCTGTCCGCGCTGTACACGCTGGAAGGCAACAAGCTCGTCGAGGTCGACTTCGGCGAGGCGGGAGTGCCCACATGCTACGGGCTGGCGACAGCGGAAGAGGTCTTGTGGTCCATTGGCCGCGACGACGTGGCCTCGTTCGACGGCACCGCGTGGAGGCGCTACGAGTGATGATGTGCCGGCGGCGGATTCAGGTCCGCTGAGGAAGGGCAACCCCCGAGGGGCCGGCGAACTCCCGGCCCCCCGGAGTCAGCGCGCTACCAGATGCAGGAAGGGATGCCGGGGTACAGCGAGAACGAGGAGAGCGCGCCATCCGGCACGACGCCATCCGCGGTGACTCCGGTCGCCACGCCCTTGACCATGGGGGTCGTGCTGGAGTGGTAGCCCATGTAATACACGGTGCTGCTCGAACGCTCGCGCAGGAGCGTTCCGCAATACACCTCATTGGTATATTGACCCGCCGTTCCCAGGGGAACGACCTTCACGGCGCCCGCGCCACCGAAGTAGGCGAGGTCCGCGGGGTCGGTGACGGGGAACTTGGCGCCCGCGACGAAGAGATAGACGTCGCTCGACGTGCGGTCCTTGATCAGCGCGCTGTAGGTGGGGTTGTTGAAGACGTCTCGCGACCCGTTCGGGACGACGTTGACGCTCGTGGTGTCATCCCAGAAGCCCAGCTCCGTGGGGTTCGGAACCCACCAGGCCCTCGCGCCCACCACGACGTAGATGGCTGACTCGCTGAGTTCGAGCAGCAGCGTGCCGTCCTGGGGAAACACCTCATAGGAGTTGATGGTGGCCTGGGGCTGCGACGCCGTGGGGGCGAAGGCGTAGTTGCTCCACTCCGCGGGGGGGATGAAGAACCTCGCGCCACCCGCCACCACGTAGCGGTTCGTGGTGTCGGTGGCGTGGATGACATAGCCGTCGGCGTAGGGCGCATACCCCGCGAGCGCCTGGACACCGAAGAGGCTCAAACCCAGGGCGAGCCAGCGAGGAAGGAACGCAAGGAACGAGACAACGCGCACAGGGATTCTCCGTTCAAGATGTGTGTGCCGCTGAGAAGGGCCGGCCCGACTCGGTGACAAAGGGGATACGCCGCCAGCCTTTGGCTTCGGTCGTGTCCCTTTCACGGATTTGTCGATGCGTGCGGTGTTCTAGTATTTGCCGAATAATCGGCGCTGGCGAGAGGTGGGTCCAGCCGCTACTCGCCCTGTCCCTGGAGCCAATCGCCGTAGACGAGGTATGCGCCGTCGTTGTCCGGGTCATCGACCAGCCCGGCCTCCATGATCTTCGGAGGCGCCATGGGCGCGCTGGGGAGCACCGATGCCGCTCCCCAGCCCGTGAAGGATATCGCCAACCTGTTCTGAGCCAGGGGCGCGCTTTGCGTGAGCAGGACGCTCAGGGGATGACGACGTGCGAAGACATGCCACGCCCGTCGTAGGGCGTGGCGCCGCAGCGGGCGCGGGCCCAGTCGCCATTCACCGCCGAGCAGACGCGGAAGGCCTGGACGTTGGAGTACGGCACGTTGATGCCGGCCGTGTCGCAGCGGCCCTGGTAGGTCCAGGAGAGGCTCTTGTTCACGGCGCCGACGCCGATGCAGGGGCCAATCCACGCGCCGGTGTCTCGCCGCTGTACGTCGATGGAGTACTGGGCGGTGGTCTCCTCCTCGCTCCAGCTCAGGTCCACGAAGGGCGTGTAGCCACCCGGCAGGTCCAATGCGACGTCGTCGGAGATGCCGTCATAGGCGCGCTCGACGGAGGGGCCCCAGACGTTGTTGTTGGAATAGAAGAGGCGGAAGGCGGCGATGTCGCCCTTGGTCACCACGCGGTCCCCAGCGCTGCGGCACACGCCGTCGAAGACGGTCTTGTTGGTCTGTCCCAGGACGCCCACGGACAGGCATGGACCCACCACCGTGCCGTCGCGCAGCACGACGTCGAGCGAGTAGCTGTACCCGGTCAGCTTGTTCCACCGGACGTTCACCTGGTTGAGCGAGTGCAGCGAACCGTCCGGCTTGAAGGCGACCCGCTGCTTGTACGTGCTGCGTGAGGTGAGGTTGCCCGCGGCGTCGAAGGCGCCGACGTGGAAGACGTTGAAGTACTCACCCCGGCGCTCGACGATGACGTTGTGGCCGTGGCTCTGCACCAGTCTGCCGGCGGTGTTGCGCAGGGGTTGGGAGAGCCGTCGCACCGCGCGTGCCCGCGTGAGCTGGGGGATGGAGTCTCCCATGATGTAATACATGGCGTACTGGCTGTTGTACCAACCGCCGCTGAGGAGCAGGTAGTACAGGCCATTGCGCTTGAAGACCTCGGGGGCCTCGTTGATGCCTTCCTCGTAGGCGGGCGTCGTGAAGACAGCCGGGCCCGCGTGGTTGTAGACGGTGCCGGGAGCGGCGGTGTTGAAGGAGGAGATGTTGTTGCCCCGGTCGAACCAGACATAGAAGAACCAGCGGCCCGAGGTGTCATTGAACGTGGCCGAGTCGATGCGGATGTTCCGGTTGCAGCCCTGCGGCAGGCACGCGGTGCCGGTGGAGGTGCGCGGCCACGTGGTGTTGGCGTTGATGGGCTGGGGCGTGCCGAACTGGAGGTTCAGGTCGGGCGCGGTGGTGACGAAGGTCGTCACCTCCTGGCCGGACGGAGGGCACGCGGCGCCGTTGGGGACCCGGTGCGCGGAGAAGAACAGCTGGTACACGCCGTCGTATTTGCCGAGGTCCGGCGCCCAGAGGAAACAGTAGTCATACACGGGGTCGGCCACGGACGGGTCGTAGGAGCGCTTGAGCTGGTAGCTCGTCAGATCTCTCGTCTCGTAGATGGGCAGCTGCCACCCGTTGCCGGTGCCAGCCAGGAAGAACAGGTCGTCGTGCTCCTTGTAGACGTCGGGGTCGGCAAGGCCCGGGACGAGCAGGGTGCGCCGGCCGTAGTCGCCACCCCGCGTGGCACAGGCTGTCCCGGTGAAGCCCTCGTCACAGGCGCAGCGCGCGGCGCCGGCCTCGTCACGACAGACGCCATGGCCACTGCAGGTGACGCCGTCGCAAACTCCGGCCAGGGCGCTTGTCGCCGAGCGTTCCTCCTGTCTGGGCTCCAGCTCCGGTGATGGCTCGCCCCCACATCCGACGGTGGTCAGGAAGAGCGCGGACAGCAGGACGGCGACTCGGGCGGTGTGCATGGACTTCCTCCTGGCGGCAGCGTCGCAGGAAGGAGGCGTCGGATAAAGCTTGAGTTTCTGGAGATGCAGGTCCAGATCGCGGCCATGGTCTGGCCTTGTCTTGGAGATGGAGCCCTTTCCTGTTGGAGGGCTCGATGAGCGTGCGGCGCATGACGGTGGTGCTGCTGCTGGTCTGGCTGACAGGCTGTGCTTCGGGACGCGTGGTGCGCTTGGAGACGGGGCAGGAGCCGCCGGTCGTCTTCACGCCGCACAGTGACGATGCCGGGCCGGTGGAGGTGGAGCGGCGCGAGTTCAAGGAGGCCATGGCCCGGCTGGCGCGGCAGATGCGGGCCTCGGCGCATCCCGAGCGGTCCGCGCGAAGTCTCTTGGACGTGGAGGCCCGCAGCGGCGCGTACCTCTTCAACCCGCGCACCCGACAGATGACGCCGCTGGAAGGAGAGGCACTGGCTGCCGACATGCCGCCCGCGGAGGTGGAGCTGTCGCGGGCATATCTGCGTTGGTGCGAGCGCACCGGACGCAAGGGCGATTGTCTGCGACTGCTGGTGGACGGCCCCATCGTGAGTGGAGACGGGCGCTATGCGCTGACGATGGCCCTGGCTCAAGGCGTGGTGCTGGAAGAGATGTTGGAAGCGTTCAAGGACATGGCCGACCCGCATGCCGCGCTGTCGGCGGCACTGTGGACCATGACCCTCTACATGGTCCTGTGGTCCGTGCCGGAGCCCGTGAGCAAGGGCCTGGCTGCTGTGATGACCGCGACAGCCATTGTCTACCTTGGGGTCGACACATTCTGGTCGCTGATAGAGGGCTTCAAGCGACTGGTGGAAGTGGCGGACCGGGCGACCACGTTCGACGAGCTGCGCGAGGCAGGGGAGCGCTATGGAGAGGTCATGGGCCGGAATGCGGCGCGTGCCTTCGTGCTGCTGGCAACGGTGGCGGTGGGGAACACGGCGGCGGGTTTCGCGAACAAGGTGCCGACGCTGCCCGGGTCCGCCCAGGCCGCGGCGCTGGCTGGGGACCGCGCGGGCCTCCGCCTCGCCTTCGTGGGCGAAGTGGGCGCGGTGGCTGTGTCGGGCGGGGCCGTCACCGTGGCGCTCGCTCCTGATGCGGTGGCCTGGACCATGGCGGGCGCGGCTGCTGCTCCGGTGGACACGGAGGGGCACGACCATCACATCGCCACGAACAAGTGGTGGAAGTCCACGAAGAAGGCAGGCCCGTGGTCGCCTCAGTTTCAGGCGATCTTCGACAAGGCGGGCATGTCGCTGAACGACTCGGCCAACATCGTTCATGTCAAGGGTCACAAAGGGCCCCACCCGCAGGAGTACCACGAAACAGTTTTCCAACGCCTGTCTGACGCAACCGAGGGGTGTCGCACCATGCAGCGATGTCGCGAGGCGCTCGCTGCGGAACTGCGCGACCTCGCCGGGGAAATCGGCTCGCCTGGGAGCGATCTCAATAGACTGGTGACGGGCACCTAGGACCGCCACAATGGGCTTCATGCCAAAGCGGTACTTCGACCTGAAGGACGACATGCGCATTGGGGGGCGATGGCTACTCGGCACCCCCACGGATGTTCACGGTCGGGAGGTAGATGACCCGTGGATGTTCTATCGGGGCGAACGGCTTCCGGAGCTAGGGGCATTGAATCTCCCCGTCACTGTTCCTGGCAGGGCACTCGACTTCTCGCGGGCGGCGTTCGCTGCCCCCGTGGTCCACGCCCGAGTGGCGTCCGTCCTTTCGGAACTTGCTTCCGAGGAGGTGCAGACCATGCCCGTGCAGATTGAGGGCCAGTCTGAACCGTTCTTCATTCTCGTCGCGACTCAGCTCATTCAATGCATTGACGAGCGAGCCTCCAGGCACATCAGGAAATGGACCCCTGAAGATGGACGGCCCGAGAAACTAGGGAAGTATCGAGATGTGCGGGGCATGCGAATTGACTCGGAGCAGGTGGGTGACGCCAAGATCTTCCGCCCCCAGGGCTGGGCCATCGTGCTGATCGTCCGGGAGGACATCAAGGACGCTTTGGAACGCATGGGGGCCACCGGGACGACGTTTGAAGAGGTCTAGAAGGGACCGACCGACGGCAAACAAACATCCTCCACCGACGCCACGAACCGGCCTGGATGTTCTGGGGCGGCTTCGTGCCCATTCATCCAATGGGAGGAGTGACATGCACGGCGACTTCATCTGGTACGAGTTGATGACCCCCGACGCCAACGGCGCGCGCGCCTTCTATTCCAAAGTTGTCGGCTGGACGATCGGGGCGTCGGAGGGTGAGCCCGGCTATGCCATGATCGAAGGGTCCGAGGGCATGGTCGGCGGCATGCTGACGCTGTCCGCGGAGATGCAGCAGCACGGCGCGCGACCCCTGTGGCTGGGCTATGTCGCGGTCGACGATATCGATCAGGCACTGACTTCGATCAAACATGCAGGCGGCAAGGTATTGATGCCCGCCACGGAGATTCCGCAGGGCCGCTTTGCGATGGTCGCCGATCCACAGGGCGCCGTCTTCTACGTCATGACGCCCAAGCCGCCGCCGGGTCAGGAGGGCAAGGAGAGCCTCGCCTTCTCCTATGAGCGCAAGCGCATCGGGCATTGCGCGTGGAACGAGCTGATGACACCCGACCCCGCCGCCGCGCTGCTCTTCTATGGCCAGCGTTTCGGCTGGGTGAAGGACGGCGACATGGAAATGGGGCCGCTCGGCAAATACGAGTTCCTCAGTCATGCATCGCGGCGAAGCACAGCCTCAAAGGGGAGCGGCATGATCGGCGCGGTGATGCCGATGATGCCGGGCGCCCCCGGGCCCGCCTGGTCGCACTATTTCCGCGTCGCTGATATCGACGCGGCGAAGGCGGCAATCGAGGCCCATGGCGGGCGGGTGATCAACGGTCCGAACGAAATCCCCGGCGGCGATTTCTCGATGAACGGGGTCGATCCGCAAGGCGCGGTGTTCGCGCTGGTCGGTGCAAGGAAGGGGTAAGCGAAATGGCGGAGAAGATTATCAATTGCCTGTGGTTCGACCATGGCGAGGCGCGCAAGGCCGCGGAATTCTACGCCAGCGTGTTCCCCAACAGCCGCGTCGGACCGGTCCACGAAGCCGCGACCGACTTTCCCGAGGGCAAGGCGGGGGACGAATTGACCGTGGAGTTCACCGTCCTCGGCCGCGATTTCGTCGGGCTCAACGGCGGGCCGGCGTTCAAGCCTGACGAGGCGGTCAGTTTCATGGTGGTGACCGAGAACCAGGAAGAAACCGACCGTTACTGGAATGCGATCGTCGGTAATGGCGGCGCGGAGAGCGCCTGCGGCTGGTGCAAGGACCGCTGGGGCTTCTCGTGGCAGATCACGCCGCGCGTGCTGCTCGATGCGACGACCCACCCCGACAAGGCGGCGGCAAAGCGTGCGATGGATGCGATGATGACGATGCGAAAGATCGACATCGCGAAGATCGAGGCCGCGGTCCGAGGGGGAGGCTGAAACCTCCCGGACGCCTTCCGGAGACAGGCAATGTCACGCATGTGTCTCCAATGCGTGACGCTCGGAGCCCCGCCCACCGGGCTCCGAGCGCTCACTGACGCGGGACTACAGTCGCGGCAGGCACGACAGGCCGGGGACCGGCCCGTAGATGTTCGAGCCAGACTGCATCAGGATGTAGCTGTTGACGCCATAACCGAATGGGCTCGTGTCGCCGTAGCAGGTCCGGTAGTAGTAGGTGCCAAAAAGCGGACCGAAGCCAGTCATGAACCCATTGCCATCCAGATAGACGCGCAGGTGGTTGGCGCCCGGCGACGCGTTCAGGTAGGCGCTGAGCTGCCAGTCCACGACGAAGGGGCCTTGGAGTTGGTTGCAATCGGTCCGGATGAGGCCGTCCTGGCAACTGAAGTAGTTCATGCGGAGGGCGGGCCCGAAGCCGCTCCGCATATAGGCGGTGTACGCATTGAGGGAGATCTCGATGGCGGCCGACTCCGGCGAGTTCTGCCAGTGGCCCACCAGATGCGCCTTGCTGAAGAAGGGCCCCTCGTTCGACTGCGCAAACGCTGCCTGGGGCAGGGTGGTGAGGCACACGAGACCGAGCAACAGCGTGGCGGAACGACTGTTCATCGTGACACTCCTGTGTGGGTGAAGGGGCGCGTTGACGTGCCCCGCTATCATACGCACGGGGAGTAAATCATTGTGCGGGCGTTGGTGTTATGCTGTGGGTGTGTGTGATTGACTCCTGCTGGAACCTTGGTTCGTGAGAGGCCGCACGAAGACCTGCACAGGCTTCAGGTGTTTGTCGCTGCGATGGCCCCCTTGGGGGAGCCGCCAATGGCCGGAGTTTCGTGCCCGGAGCGAAGACGCTGTGGACATGCTGAAGGCGAGAGCGGGCAACAGCGTGTCCTGCTCGGGGTTTCCCATGGCCTTGTCCTCGGGGTGGACTCCCGCCGCCCCTGTGCTCGAAAACACCGCGGGCCCGGGGCGTCCTGCTGGAACGCCATCCGGGCCCGCTCTGTGATTCGGCTTCTCGGGGCTCTCTGGAGCCCCATGGCGTGTCTATCGCGGGCGCTTGCTCTCCTGGAACGTCACCTGGAGCGGGACTTCCTTGCCCTCGCGCAGCACTCGCGCCTCCACCGTCTCACCCGGCTTGGAGGAGTTGAGGACGAACATCAGGTCCTCCACGCCGCTGATGACGTGCCTGCCCAACCGCACCAGGATGTCGCCGCGCAGCATTCCCGCCTGGTCCGCCGCGCCTCCAGCGCGCACTCCCGCGAGCAACATGCCCTTCTGTCCGTTGGGCGGGCCCGCGTAGTCCGGCACCGTGCCGAGCGACGCGTTGAAGCTGCGCAGGTCTCCACGCGGCGTGGGGGAGGGGACCTTGCGGTACGTCAGCGCCGTCGTCCCATCCAGGCCCACCGTCACGGCGGACACGATGCGCGCCACCTGCGCCGTACCCACCGCGTTGATGCCCTCCACGGTGTCCGTGGGCTTGTGGTAGTCCGAGTGCGCTCCCGTGAAGAAGTGCAGCACCGGCACGCCCGCCGCGTAGAAGGGCGAGTGGTCGCTCGGGCCATACCCGTCACCGCTCGGGTTGCAGGTGACGCGCGCCTCGTCGCAAGCACGCGCGAGCAGCGGTCCCCACTCCGTCGCGGACTCCGCGCCCAGCACCGACAGCCCACCGGAGCGCAGCCGGCCCACCATGTCCAGGTTCAGCATCGCGGTGACCTGCTTCATCCCCGCATCCCCTCGCTGCCGGGTGAAGTGCGTGGAGCCGAGCAACCCCGTCTCCTCACCCGAGAACGCCAGGAAGAGCACGTCGTGCTTCAGCTCCGCACGGCGCTCCTTCAGCGTGCGAGCAATCTCCAGCATGGCCGCGACGCCAGAGGCGTTGTCATCCGCGCCCACATGCGGCTCGTGCCGGTCCGGCATCAGCGAGCCCCGCCCACCGAAGCCCAGGTGGTCGTAGTGCGCGCCCACGACGATGGTCCCCGGCAGCTTGCCCGCGCCAGCCTCCAGCACCGCCGCGACGTTGAAGGCCGAGCGCTGCTCGAACTCGAGCTTCACGTCGACCTGCGCGTCCACGCGCTTGCGCGCCAGCAACGAGCTCATCACCGGCTCCATCGCCGCGCGCTTCACCACGACGACCGGCAGGCCCGCGTCGCCCACGCCTTCGGGATGCAAGGCGGGCAGGGTCGCCTCGGGAGGCATCTGCCACTCCTTTTGCGCGGGCGTGGGAGCCTGCGGCCAGTCCACGACGATGAGCGCCTTCGCGCCACGCTGCGCCGCCTGCCAGGCCTTGTAGCGGAGGTCACCGAAGCGCCGCTGCTTGTCCGTGTCGGAGAACTCGGGGGCGTCCGGCACGAAGCGGCGCACCACGACAACCTTCCCCTTCACCGCCAGCTTCGCGTAGTCGTCCACCTTGAGCGACGGCTCGACGATTCCGTAACCGGCGAAGACCAGCGCGCCCTGCGCCTGTCCCTGCCCGGAGAAGCCGAGCACCGTGTACGCATCCGCTGGGAGCACCGTCTTCCCGAGCCGCACCTGCGTCCCAGCTCCAGGCTGCACGGACGTCGTCACGGGGAACGCCTGCCGGAAAGTCCCGGTGTCACCCGCGGGCGTCAGGCCCAGCTCCTGGAACCGCGTCTCGATGAGTCCCCCCGCGGCGTCGAGGCCCTTGGTGCCGATGCCCCGGCCTTCCTGCGCGGGCGCGGCCAGGAACGTCACGTCCCCGCGGATGCGGTCCGCGGCGGCCGACGGCGCACCCGAGGCGGGCTTCGCGTCGTCCACCCAGCGGGCGATGAACAGGTTGGTGTCGCTCTTGCCCTGCGCGGTGGCGCGGTTGCTGGAGAAAGCCAGCCACTTGCCGTCCGGCGAGAACATCGGGAAGCCGTCGAAGCCCGGGGCGTACGTAATCCGCTCCAGGTTGGAACCGTCGACGTCCACCGCCCAGATGTCGAACTCGCGGCCCTTCGGGTCGCCGTGGTTGGAGGCGAAGAGGATGCGCCTGCCATTGGGGTGGAAGAAGGGCGCGAAGGCGGCGCCGTTCAGCCAGGTGATCTGCTTCGCCTCCGAGCCGTCCGCGTTGGCCACGTACAGCTCCAGCTTCGTCGGCCGCACCAGGCCGCGCTTGAGCAGCCCCTGGTAGTCGTCCAGCGCCTTGCCGGGCTGCGGGCGCGACGCGCGCCACACAATCTTGGAGCAGTCCGCGCTGAAGAACGCGCCGCCGTCATAGCCGGGCGTGTGCGTCAGCCGCTTCACGTTCTTCCCGTCGCGGTCCATCCGGTACAGCTCCAGGTCCCCATCCCTCACGGACGTGAAGATGATGGAGCCGTCCTTCCCGCAGACCGTGCCCTCCGCGTCGTACCCCGGCGTCTCCGTCAACCGCGTCAACCCGCTGCCATCCGCGTTCGACTTGAAGATGTCGTACGTGTCGTACAGCGCCCAGACGTAGCCCATCGAGTGGTCGGGCTTGGGCGGGCACGCCTCGCCGCCCAGGTGCGTGGAGGCGTAGATGACCTCCTGTTCACCGGGCAGGAAGTGCGCGCACGTCGTCGCGCCCTGGCCGCTGGAGATGGGCGTCACCGTGGCGGCGGCGCTGCTCGCGGGGTCCACCGCCATGCGGTAGATGCGGTCACACCCCATGCCGTCGTGACGGGCCTGGAGCGAGAGCTGCTTGCCGTCGAAGGACCAGTAGGCCTCGGCGTTCTCTCCGCCGAAGGTCATCTGCCGCAGGTCCGCCAGACGCACCTCCTCCGGGAGCGCGGGAGTCTGGGGCGGGGTGGATGCGGCGCCCGCCGTGGCCTCTGAGGCCGACGGAGACGTCGCGGAGGGAGTGGCGCAGGACACCAGGGCCAGGAAGGACAGGAGTGCACGCTTCATGGGGCGCGACCATGTCAAAGGCCGCGCCCACACTCAACGTTCCGCTGTTCCTTCTCGCGCCCCTACTGAAGCACCACGAGCAGGTCTCCGCCCTGGACCGAGCCCTTCAGCGTGGTGGCGACCTCCGCGACGGTGCCCGCGCGAGGCGCTCGCACCACCGTCTCCATCTTCATCGCCTCCAGCGTGACGAGCGGCGCGCCCGCCGTCACGGCGGCCCCCGCCTTGATGTGCACGGCGATGACCGTTCCGGGCATGCTCGCGGCGACGTGGTTGGGATTGGCGCGGTCCGCCTGCCGGCGCGACTCCACGCGAGCCGCGCGGCTGCGGTCCCTCACCTGGACCGTGCGGTTGTGGCCGTTGAGCGCGAAGTAGACGGTGCGCAGACCGTCGTCGTCCGGTTCGCCCACCGCGGACAGGCTGATGACCAGCGTCTTGCCCGGCTCCAGGTCCACCCAGATCTCCTGTCCCACCTCCATGCCGTAGAAGTAGTTGGGCGTGTCGAGGATGGAGACGTCCTCGAAGCGCGCGGCATCGTCCAGGTAGCCCGCCATGACGCGCGGGTAGAGCGCGCTGGAGATGGCGTCCACGCGCGACAGCGCCTGGCCCGTCTTCTTCGACAGCTCGGTGCGCAGGGCCTCCAGGTCCAACGCGGGGAGGCTCGCGGACGGGCGGCCCTCCACGCGCGGCAGGCCCTTGAGCACCGCGGCGCGCAGGTCCTCGGGGAAGCCGTTGGGCGGCTGGCCCAGCTCGCCCCGGAAGTAGCCCACCACGCTGGAAGGGAAGTCCAGCCGGGGCGCCTCCGCGATGAGCTTCGCGTGCGTGAGCGTGGCGGCCTCCGCCAGCGTGGGCGCGCGCACCATCAAGTCGTTCTTCAAGAGGAAGATGGCGAAGTCGCCCACCATCTTCGACGACGGCGTCACCTTGGGGATGTCGCCCACCAGCACGTTGACCAGCGCGAACGCGTCCTTCACGTCGTTCCACCGGCCGAGCAGCCCCATCTCGGCGACCTGCGGCCGGAGGTTGGAGTACTGGCCGCCTGGAATCTCGTGGTAGTAGACCTCGCTCGTCGTGCTCTTGAGGCCGCTCTCGAAGGGGGCGTAGTACTCGCGCACGTCCTCCCAGTAGTTGGCGAGCGGCTGGAGCCGCGCGTTCGCGAGCCCCGTCTCACGCGGGTGGCCGCGCAGGGCGCTCACCAGGGCGTTGAGGCTGGGCTGGCTCGTCAGGCCCGCCATGCTGCCCAGGGCCACGTCGACGATGTGCACCCCGTGTTCAATCGCCTCCAGGTAGCTGGCGACGCCATTGCCCGCGGTGTCGTGCATGTGGAGGTGGATGGGCAGCTTCGTCACCTCGCGCAGCCGGTCCATCAGCATGGCCGCCGCGCGCGGACGCAACAGGCCCGCCATGTCCTTGATGCACAGGAAGTGCGCGCCCGAATCCTCGATGCGCTTCGCCAGGTCCGCGTAGTAGTCGAGCGTGTATTTCTTGCGCTTGGGGTTGGCGACGTCGCCCGTGTAGCAGATGGCCACCTCCGCCACCTTGCCCGTCTTGAGCACTCGGCGGATGGAGACCTCCATGCTGCCCAGGTCGTTGAGGCTGTCGAAGATGCGGAAGACGTCCACTCCCGCCTCGGCCGCCTCGTCGATGAATGCCTCCACCACGTTGTTCGGATAGCTGGTGTAGCCCACGGCGTTGGCGCCACGCAGCAGCATCTGGAGCAGCAGGTTGGGCGCCGCGGCCTTCAGCGCGCGCAGCCGCGCCCACGGGTCCTCGTTGAGGAAGCGGTACGCGGTGTCGAACGTCGCGCCGCCCCAGCTCTCCAGGCTGAACAGGTCCGACGCCAGGTGCGCCGTGGCCGGAGCCACCCGCAGCACGTCCCGGGTGCGCATGCGCGTCGCCAGGAGCGACTGGTGCGCGTCCCGCATCGTCGTGTCCGTCAAGAGCACGCGCTTCTGCGCGAGCACCCACTCGGCCAGCCCACGAGGGCCCTTCTCCGCCAGGATTTGCGCGGTGCCTCGGGGCGGGGGGCCGGGAGGCGCCACCGGCAGGCGCGGCTCCATGAACTGGGTGGGCTTGAGCCGCTGGTGGCTCTTGATGGTGGGATGGCCGTTGACGATGACCTCGGCCAGATAGGTGAGCAGCTTGCTGGCGCGGTCTCTCCGGGGCACCAGGTGGAACAGCTCCGGCGTCTCGTCGATGAAGCGCGTGTAGGTCTCTCCGGCCTGGAACGCGGGGTGGTGCAGCACGTTCTCCAGGAAGGGGAGGTTCGTCTTCACGCCTCGGATGCGGAACTCCCGCAGGGCGCGCTGTCCCTTCATCACCGCGCCCTGGAACGTGGGCGCATAGGCGATGACCTTGACCAGCATGGAGTCGTAGAACGGGGAGATGTGCGCGTTGGTGTAGCCGTTGGAGCCGTCCAGCCGGATGCCGAAGCCGGTGGCCGCGCGCCAGGCGGTGATGACGCCCGCGTCCGGCATGAAGTTGTTGGACGGGTCCTCGGTGGTGACGCGCAACTGCACCGCGAAGCCGCGCGGCTGGATGGACTCCTGCGAGGGGATGCCCACCTCGGGCGAGCCGAGCGCGTGGCCCTCCGCGATGCGAATCTGGCTCTGCACCAGGTCCACGCCCGTCACCTGCTCGGTGACGGTGTGCTCCACCTGGAGCCGCGCGTTGCACTCGATGAAGTAGAAGTGGTCGTCGGCGACGAGGAACTCCGCCGTGCCGGCGCTGCTGTAGCCCGCCTCCTTCGCCAGCCGCACCGCCGCGTCGCAGATGGCGCGCTTGAGCGCCGGGGCCAGGTTGGGCGCGGGGGCGATTTCGATGACCTTCTGGTGCCGGCGCTGCACCGAGCAGTCGCGCTCGTGCAGGTGGACGAGCTGCCCGTGCAGGTCTCCCAGCAGCTGCACCTCGATGTGTCGCACCCGCTCCAGGAACTTCTCCAGGAACACGGCCGAGGAGCCGAAGGCGCTCTTCGCCTCCGAGCGCGCCGAGTCGAGCGCCGCCGCCAGCTCCTTCTCCTCGCGCACCACGCGCATGCCGCGTCCGCCGCCGCCGTGGGCCGCCTTCACGAGCACCGGGCCGCCGTGCTCCGCGAAGAACTCCCGCGCGCGCTTCAGCACCTGGACGTCATCGCCCTCCAGCGTGGTCCCCGGCACGGTGGGCACGCCCACCTGCTTCGCCAGCGCCTTGGCGGCCACCTTGTCGCCCATGGTCCGCACGACGGCGGAGCGGGGGCCGATGAAGCGGATGCCCCGGCGCTCGCACGCCTCGGCGAAGTCCGCGTTCTCCGACAGGAAGCCGTAGCCGGGGTGGATGGCGTCCACGCCGGCCCGCTCCGCCACGTCGAGGATTTCGTCGATGCCCAGGTAGGCTTCCACGGGGCGCTTGCCATGGCCCACGCGGTAGGCCTCATCGGCCTTGTGACGGTGCTCGTGCGTCCGGTCCTCGTCGCTGTAGATGGCGACGGTGCGGATTCCAAGCTCGTTGCAGGCGCGAAACACGCGGATGGCGATCTCACCGCGGTTGGCGCACAGCACCTTCTGGATGGGTCTTGGGTCGGTGGAGGCCATGGCTTGGGGAAGGGGATAGGGCGCTTCCCCCTCCCGGCGCAACTGGCCCGTGGCGGGACGTCGGTTTCAAGTCACTGCCCGGGCTTGACGGTGGCAAGGCGACCGGAACAAATCGGGGTATGGACACCTCTGTTCCCTCTCCCTCCGCGCGCCGCAAGGCCGGCCCTCGGGGATTGCCCGTGCTGGGAAGCTTCTTTCCCATGCTCCAGGAGCCGCTGGCCCTGGCCAACAAGCTCCACGCCGAATACGGCGACGTGTCCCTGGTTCGCGTCTACGGCTACCCGATTGCCTTCCTGCGAAACCCGGTGGACGTGAAGCGGGTGCTCATCGACGAGCCCCAGGCCTTCCCCAAGCCGCGCATCGTCAATCCCTTCAACGGCAACGGGCTCACCGTGAGCCAGGGGGAGCTGTGGAAGCGGCAGCGACACATGGTTCAGCCGATGTTTCACAAGGAGAAGGTCCGGCAATGGTCGGGCATCTTCAGTGAAGAGCTGGCCAAGGTGCTGCAACGGTGGACGGCCCTGGGCGCCAAGGGCGAGTCCTTCGACATGTACACGGAGGCCGCCCGCCTGATGTTCGCGGTGATGTGGCGCACGTGCTTCGACGAGGTCCCCCGCGAGGAGTTCTTCGCGGGCATCATGGACGCCATCGACGTGTTCGGTCGTCGTCGCGGACCCTGGGGCACGCTGTACTACAAGGTGCTGCCCCGGTTGGACCCGAACATCGACCGGATCGGCATGGCGCTCTGGCTCGTCAATGGGTGGATCTACGCGCGGCTGGGACAGCGGCGCGAGCGCGGGACGCAGGACGGGGACATCACGCTCCTGTCCGCGCTGGTGGAGGCGAGGGCCCGGGACACGGGCGAGCCGATGGAGGACACGCAGGTGCGCGACGAAATCGTGAACCTCTTCGGCGCCAGCTTCGAGATGATCGCCACCTCCCTGACGTGGGCCGTGCACGCGTGCACGCAACACCCGGAGGTGACGCGCGCCATCCGCGAGGAGGTGAGCGCCGTCTGTGGCAACGCGCCACCCAGGTACGAGGACGTGGCGAAGCTGCCGTACACGAACCGCGTCGTGCAGGAGATCAACCGGCTGAGCCCTCCCGCGTGGACCATCCTCCGGGAGACGGCGGACGACGTGGAGGTGGGCGGTGTGCTCCTGCCCAAGGGCACCAACCTCCTCATGTGCCCGTACGCCATCCACCGGCACCCGGACCACTGGAAGGACGCCGACACGTTCGACCCGGACCGCTTCCTGCCGGAGCGCCTGGCGGGCATGCACAAGTGCGCCTACGTGCCCTTCGGTGCGGGCCAGCGCATCTGCGTGGGCCAGCACATGTCCCAGGTGGACACGGTGCAGACGCTGGCCACGCTGCTCCAGCAGTGCGACGTGGAGTACCTGGGGAAGAACCCCGTGGAGTGGCAGACGCGGCTGACCTTCGTGCCCAAGCGGGGCATGCCCATGCGGGTGCGCGCTCGCAAGGGCTGAGGGCCGGACACGTCAGGAGGGCTGGGAGCGCGCGCTGGCCTCGGTGGCCGTGTCCGGAGCGGTCTCCTCGAAGTCGAGGTCGCGGTGGAAGGTCTCCTCGATTCGCGTGAGCGCGAGCAGCGCGAGCCCGAAGCAGATGCTGCCCACGGTGATGGCCGCCATGGGCACGGAGATGTAGCCCTTGAGGAGGGCGAACGCGCTGGCGGCGATGGCGGCGGAGCCTCGCACGAAGTTGGGCACCGTCGTCGCCACCGTGCCGCGGATGTTGGTGCCGAACTGCTCGGCCGCCATCGTCACCAGCACCGCCCAGTAGCCCACCATGATGCCGATGAAGAAGCTCAGGATGTACACCGTGGTGCTGGTGAGCCCGGGGACGAGCCCGTAGACGAGCATCAGCAGGAACCCGCCCACCAGGTTCAGCGCCACCGCGCGCTTGCGGCTCTTGAGCCACTGGCTGAACAGGCCCGCGAGCAGGTCGCCAATCGTCAGGCCGATGGAGCCATAGAGGATGGCGTTGCCCGCCGTCACCGTGCCCTGCACGTTGAGGCCCGCGGTCAGCTCCGGCGCGAAGGTGAAGAGGATGCCGGTGGTGAAGTAGATGGGGACGCCAATCAGGATGCAGCAGATGTACTTGAGGAACCGGCCCCCCTGGAGCAGCAGGAAGGGGTTGGCGCGCGACGGGTCCGTCTTCTTCTTGAAGAGCTCCGACTCGGACACCTTGAAGCGGGCGAACAGCAGCGCCAGGCCCATGATGCCGCCGGTGAAGTAGGCCGTCTTCCAGTGCAGGTGCTGACCCACGAAGGCCGCCGCCACGATTCCCAGCATGCCGAGCGTCGCGACGATGGTGGTGCCCAGGCCGCGCTTCTCCTTGGGGAGCGACTCGGCGACCAGGGTGATTGCCGCGCCCAGCTCGCCCGCCAGGCCCACGCCGCCCAGGAAGCGGAACACCGCGTAGCTCGTCACGTCCCAGGCGAACGCGTTGGCCAGGTTGGCGAACGAGTAGAGCAGGATGGAGCCGAACATCACCGACAGCCGGCCGCGCTTGTCGGCGAGCACGCCCCACAAGAGGCCGCCCACCATCATCCCCACCATCTGGCAGTTGTAGATGAGGATGCCCTTGGACAGCACCTCCTCCGGACTGGTGATGCCGATGTCCCGGAGCGACGCGGCACGCACCACGCCGAACAGCGTGATGTCGAAGAGGTCGACGAAGTAGCCGAGCCCGGCCACCAGCACCGTCAGGTTCAGGACCGAGCGCAGCTCACGCAGGAATTTCATGGGCACGATTCAATGGGTTTGGTTCGTCGCGAGCAAGACCGATTCTTTCGACGCAGCGCGTGCAAAACAGGTCGGCTTGCAATGCGTCGGGAAATATGAACCGTGATTCAGGTCTCATCCCCGGGTGGGGC
The DNA here is from genome assembly GCF_010894455.1 of Myxococcus eversor. Lineage (GTDB taxonomy): Bacteria > Myxococcota > Myxococcia > Myxococcales > Myxococcaceae > Myxococcus > Myxococcus eversor. Next base: position 190,864 of record NZ_JAAIXY010000012.1, read on the forward strand.
GGTTTCGTCCCTCGCCAGGGCGGTTTCGTCACATCCCTCGCCGGAGGTCGCCCCGGGCTCTGTATCTCCGTGTCCACCGGGGGCCTGGAGTCACGGGGCCGCCGGAAGGCCGCGCGCACTTCCGCGCTCGCGGCGCGAGGAGGAGACACCATGAGATTCTTGAACGCGGTACGAGGGATGTTCCTGGCGAGCGCGCTGGCGCTCGTGGGCTGCCAGGGTGGGGAGCCGGGCGACGACGGCCAGACGGAGGCGCCGGGGAGTCAGGAGCAGCGGATCTCCAACTGCGTCAGCCTGGTGCCGGTGATGACCAGCAACAACGCGCCGTCGGGCTTCGTCACCAGCTCGGGCGTGTACGGCTCGAATCCGGCCGCCTACGAGCCCTGGAAGGCGTTCGACAACGCCACCACCTTCTGGCTCTCCACGGCCAACGTGACGCCCGCGTGGTTGGGCTACGAGTTCGGCGGGGGCGCGATGAAGACGGTGCGCCGCTACGCCGTCTCCTACTCCAACGGCTCCATCACCACGCGTGCCCCGAAGAACTGGACGCTGGAGGGCTCCAACGGCGGCGCCTGGGTGGTGGTGGACACGCGCACCAACGTGACGGGCTGGACCAACGAGCGGCGCGAGTACAACGTGGCCCACCCCGGGACGTACAAGAAGTACCGGCTGAATGTGTCGGACGACAATGACTCCCGCGCGGGCATCGTCGTCCTGTCTATTGGCCGGCTGGAGCTGTACCAGTGTGACGCGTTCCCCACGGTGGCGGACGTGTGGACGAAGACGTCCGGCGCTCCGGGTGGCTTCACGCGCATCCATGACCTGGCGGGCGACCCGGCCGGCCGCACCTACTCCACGGGCATGACGACGGTGGGCGTGGAGGGCCAGCCCATGGCTGGATTGATGGACGGCTTCCTCACGGCGCGCGACTGGAACGGCAACATCAACTTCCACAAGCAGCTCGGCGCGGCGGGCACCGTCACCCTGGGCTACGGCGTCGCGCGCAACCGGACGTTCGAGGAGATCTATGTCGCGGGCTTCACGGATGGCGCGCTGCCTGGCGCCACCAGCAGCGGGGGGCGTGATGCGTTCATCACCCGGTACCGCTACACCGGCGTGTTCGGCTGGACGCGGCAGATTGGCCTGGCAGGGGCGCAGACGGAGGGCTACGGCGTGTCCATCGACTCGTCGGACAACGCCTTCCTGGTGGGCTCCACCAACGGCAACCTGGACGGCAACGTGCGCACCGGCAACTACGATGCATTCGTCACCAAGTACAACGCCACGGGCGTGAAGCAGTGGACGCGACTGTTGGGCGTGGCGGGGAAGACGACCCACGCGCGGCGGGCCTCCGCCGACACCTCCGGCAACGTCTACGTCTCCGGCTGGACGGACGGCAACCTGGATGGCCAGACGCTCACGGGCCCGCAGGATGCGTTCATCACCAAGTACGACGCGGATGGCGTGAAGCAGTGGACGCGGCTGGCGGGCGCTCCCGCCACGGCCGTGTGGCTCTACGGCTCCACGCTGGATGCGAGCGGCAACGTGTACCTGACGGGCTACAGCGGCGGCGGCATGGATGGCGTGCCCAACGTGACTCCCGCCATCGACGTCTTCATCGCGCGGTTCAACCCGGCGGGCGTCAAGCAGTGGGTGTGGGAGCTGGACTCGGGCTCGGGCTCGTGGGGCATGGGCATCTTCGCCCATGACGACGGAATCTACGTGACGGGCGGCGCGGTGGCGGACGTGACGCTGACGTCCGACACCTCGGGCGGCATGGTCCACAACTACGTGGCGAAGGTGAACTACTCCGGCGCGCTCCAGTGGATCAAGCAGCAGCCCACCGCGGTGCTCAATGGCGTGGAGAAGGACGTGCGCAGCATGGGTGTCGTGGTGGACCAGGACGACAACATGTACGTCGGCGGTTACCTGGACGGGAACTTCGAGGGCAACACCCTGCAGGGTGCCCCCGACTCCTTCCTGACGAAGATCGCCCCGTAGCGGGGATGCTGGAGGCGCGGCACGCGGGACAGGTGCCGCGCCTTCATTACTCGTCGCTGGCGCGGATGTTGACGACGAGGACGCGCGCGACGCTGGCCTTCTCACCCTCGGGGTCGACGGCCTGGTAGGCGGTGAGTCGCTCTCGGGCTTCGTTGTAGAGGCGCAGGCGGACGAGGGCGACGATCTCCGATTCGCGCGCGTTCCGGGCGTAGGACTTCTCGACGGCGGAGGCACCGCTTCCCCAGGCCTCGTAGTAGGCGCGGCAGGCGAGCAGGGACTGGGCAAAGGCGTGATGGATGGCGGGCTCGGAGCAGCGGTTGTAGTCGCGCTCCATCCGCACCGAGCCGGTGGGCTTTGCCTGCCGCTCCAACTCCTCGATGCGCTGGGCGAACTGGAGCTCCTCCGTCGCGAGCCTGTCGTTCATCGCCTTGGCGGATTGCTCGTCGGCGGCGCGGTCCAGGGCGGAGGCCCGCATCATGGCGTCGACGGCGTCGGCCAGCAGGCTCTGGGGATAGGTCCGCAGGAAGGTGTCTCCGGCGTCCCGCTCGGCTTCCCATTGCCCGAGCTTGCCGAGCGCGATGAAACGAAACCACGAGGCCGTCTCGGCTGGGAGGCGAAGTTGATACAGGGGAAGTCCCATCGGGAGGACCCGCTCGGTGTCCTGGACCAGCGTGCGCCAGCGCCCCCGGACGTAGTTCGCGTCCAGCAGTCGCAGTGCGGCCGAGGCGCGCTCCTCGGAGGGGCGCTTGGGGTCCTGCATCGTGGCCCGCAGCTCCGCGTCGCCGGCCTCGCGCGCGGGTGTGGCGCGCAGGGCGTGCTCGGCGAGCCGCCTTTCCAGGCGGGAGAGCTCCTCACGGGCGTACTCGAAGCCCGGGGAGCCCGCCAGCGTCGCGCGCAGGAGCCAGGCGCGCTCGTCCTCGGTGGGGGCGGCGAGCGCCCGTCCATAGGTCTCCAGGGCGAGCACCGCTTCGCGCCCCGAGGGACGCTTCACGCGTGGCTTCACGGGCGTGCCGAGCAGCCGGCTCGCCACCTGATCTTGCAACGAGAAGATGCGGTCCATGGGACCGGTGACTTTCGCCGTGTCGAGCACGACGCCGGTCTCCACGTCGATGAAGCGCGCGTTGATGCGCACCTGTTGCTCCGCGCGCTGGATGCTGCCCAATACGACGGTGCGAGCGCCCACCAGACGGCCCACGCGGACCGCCGTCGACTCCGTGGATTGCTGTCGCTCCTGGAGGTCCAGCTCCGCGAGGGCGGCGTCGAGCTGCTCGCGCTCCACCAACTGGATGCGACCGCTGGCGCGCAGGTCGGAGATGAGCGTCTCCGTCATGCCGCGCGCGAGCCAGTCCAGCGAGGTGTCCGTGTTGAGGTTGCGGAACGGCATCACCGCGGCGGGCCCCGGTGGCGGCTTCGCGGGTTCCGCCGCGAGCGCCACGTGGGAGCACGCGAGGAGGAGCAGCAGCCAGCGGGGGGCCATCAAGGTCTCAGCCTCTCGGGCAGGCGGGGCAGCAGCGCGCGCACCTCGGCGGTGAGCGCATCCTGGACCGCGAAGGAGTTGCTCGCGGGCCCTTCCACGCGCGCCGTGTCGAGCACCTCGCCGGTCTCCACGTGCACGAACCTCGCGGCGATGCGCAGCATGTCGCCCGCTTGCTGGAAGCTGCCGAGCACCACCACCTCGGCACCCACGATGCGACCGAGACGGGCCCGCGTCTCCGGGTCCACCCGCGCGCCCTGCGTGAAGTCCTGTTCCTCCAGCGGGAGGTCCAACTGTCCGCGCTCGATGAGCCGCATCCCGGGTTGGGCGCCTACGTCGGTGACCACCGCTTCGGACAGGGCCCACTCCAAAGGCGTGAGCGAGGTGTCTCCACTCAGGTTCCGGAACTTCAGCACGCAGACCCGCACGGGGCCGGTGGGGGCGGGGGCCGCGGGAGTTGGCGCGGTGTGCTCGGTCGGCGCGGGCCGTGCGGAGGGGGCAGGTGCCGTGGGAGCGGGACGGAGCAGGAACGCGGCCACGCCGGGGACGGCGAGTCCCAGGGCCACGAGCACGGCGGTGCCGACACCCGTGACACGGGCGCCTCGCGCGGTCTGGCTCGGAGGGGTGGTGTCGGGTGAGTCGTCCAAGGCGTACAGCGTGCCGGAGCGCACCTGGGACGAGGAGGGAGACGGCGGGCGGGGTTCATCGGGCTCGTGGCCCGGAGTGGTCCTGTTCACGGAGCGCGCGCAGCATAGCCGAAGGCGCTGTTTCGCTTCGTGGGGGGCTCTCGAAACCAGGCGCTTCCGCTACGCTGCTTCGCCGTGGCCGCGAGGGATGCCGTGAACCCGGGGGAGGTGATGGCCGCGCGAGGCCCGGTGGGGGGCGCCACGCGTGCCCTGTCTCCCGGGCGCATGTGGCTGCTCGGCATGGCCGTGGGGCTGCTCGCCGCGCTGCCCAATGCGGTGGGCGCGTATGCCCGCGAGCCTCGGGCGTTCGGCTTCAAGCTGGCGCTGGCCATGGTGCCCTACAGCGTCTGGGCGCTGCTGGGGCCCTTGATGCTGGCCACCTTCGGCCGGGTGACTCGGGATGCATCTCCCAGGGGCCGCGACCTGGGTCTGTTGGTGGCGCTAGGCAGTGGCTTCGTGCTGCTGCATGCGCTCCTGCTCGCGCTGGTGCGCTCGGGGTTGGAGCAGTGGGACGCGGGAGGTGTGTCGTTCAGCGAGGGGCTGCGAGGGCTCCTGCTGGAGCGCGGGGCGCTGGGGTCCTTCGAGTACCTGCTCTTTCTCGCGGCCTGGGCCGCGTTGAGCGCGGCGCGCCGGGCGCGGGAGCGGGAGCTGGCGGAGTCGCGGTTGGTGGCGCGGTTGGCCGAGTCGCGGCTCCAGGCCCTGCGTGCCCAGTTGGATCCGCACTTCCTCTTCAACACGTTGAACGCCGTGGTCGGACTGGTGCGCCAGTCGCGCAACCCGGAGGCGGTCGACGCGCTCGTGGAACTGGGGGACCTGCTGCGGGCCAGCCTGGAGGGCCGCGGGGACCACGAGGTGCCGCTGTCCGAGGAACTGGAGTTGGTTCGTCGCTACCTGGGCATCGAGAAGCTTCGGTTCGGAGGACGGCTGGAGTCTCACCTGGAGCCGGAGGCGGAGACGTTGATGGCTCGGGTTCCTTCGCTCGTGCTCCAGCCGCTCGTCGAGAATGCCATCAAGCATGGGACCTCGCGGCGTGCGTCTCGGGGGCACGTGTGGGTGCGAGCCATGCGCCGGGGGGATCGACTGGTGCTGGAGGTGCGCGATGATGGGCCGGGGCTTCGAGCGGGCGGGGCAGGTGGCACGGGGATTGGCGTGGCCAACACCCGGGCACGTATCCACCAGCTCTATGGCGAGCGGTATGGCCTGACGCTGGAGGATGCGCCGGGTGGGGGCGTGATTGCCCGGGTGGAGTTGCCGTTCATGGTGTTCGAGCAGGATGTAATGAAGCGGGCGGTGAAGGCCCGGGCTTGAGGGGGCAATCGTGGAAGGTGGTTGGCGAGTGCTGGTGGTGGATGACGAGCCGCTGGCTCGGGACAACGTGCGGCACCTGCTCGCGCGGGCGCCCGACGTCACGTCCATCCGGGAGTGCGAGGGTGGGCAGGAAGCGGTGGAGGCGATTCTCCATGAGCGGCCGGACCTGGTCTTCCTCGACGTACAGATGCCGGAGGTGGACGGCTTCAAGGTGCTGCAAGAGGTGGGGCCGGATCGGATGCCACCCGTCATCTTCGTGACGGCGTTCGACCGCTACGCGGTGCGGGCGTTCGAGGCGAATGCGCTCGACTATCTGCTCAAGCCCTTCAGTGACGTTCGCTTCAACGATGCGCTGGAGAAGGCGCGCAAGCAGCGGGCGACGGGCAGGGACAGGGCGCTGCTGGAGCGCCTGTCGGCGTTGCTGGAGACGTACCGGACGCCGGCTCCGTCGGGGCTGGAGACGTCTTCCGCCGAGGCGCCGTATCTGGAGCGCATCGCGGTGAAGACGGACGGCAAGGTGTTGCTCATGCCCGTCACGGAGCTGGACTGGTGCGAGGCGGAGGGCAACTACGTGGTGCTGCACTCGGGAGGGCGCAGCCCCATGCTGCGCGAGACGCTCAACCGCGTGGAGCAGTTGCTGGATCCGAAGTGTTTCGTCCGCGTGCACAGGTCCACGCTGGTGAATGTGAATCGCATCCGGGAGCTGGAGCCGGACGTGGACAAGGGCTGGGTGGTGGTGCTGCGAGATGGGACACGGCTGCGCTTGAGCCCGGGGCGGAAGCCGGCGGTGGAGGCACTGCTGCGACAGTCGTTCTGAGCCTCGCTGTTGGCCCGCCCGAGCCCCGGGCGAGAACACGGGCCGGCAAGGTTTCAGTCGTCGGCCGTGTCCTCACACATGCTGGCTGAATGTTCCGAGCTGGATGCGCAGCCTTCACTGGCGTCCCCATCGATCAAATCCGCCAGCCAACCTCGAAAACCAGTCAGTCCGAGCTGGCCGCCCGCATAGATTTCAACGGCTGCGGATGCCGCGGCCTGTCGTTGGGCCTTTGCGTAGCGGTAACCGAGAACGACTGCCCAGACCGCTCCGACGAGCGCCACCACGACGCCCAGCACGACCGCCGCTTGGAGCATCCACGTCATGTCTACCTCCTGCTGGCCGCGACCATCTATATCAGGTTCAACCCCTGCCGCGCCTCGAATCAACAGGCCATGCAGGAGCCCGTGTGCAACTCGATGCACATCTGATGTTGGGGAACCTGCTCGGGTGTGCAAGCCGTTGCTCCCTCACGTGGCGATGCTGCCCCGGGCCGTGATGGGTACACTGCATGCAATAGCCCTCGGGGGGCTGCTGTTGGCCCCTTCCTGGGAGGCCCGCACATGCGAATGGGTTTCAACGATATCGGTGCCTGGGTTCTCGGCGGGCTCCTCACCCTCGCGACCTTGCATGACGCTCAGGCCGCGCCGCCCACAGAGGCAGACAAGCCCGTGGCCGTGGTCCTGGGCCGCGAGATTCCCCGGGCGGCGCTCGTTTCGGACGACGAGACGCGACAGTCCCAGCGCGCGGCGCTGAAGCCGGAGGACTTTGCCCGCCGGGAATCCATGGAAGAGGTGCAGCGGCTCATGGAACTCGTGCTGGGCCCGCTCCTGAAGGACTACGCCCGACAGAAGAGCCTGGAGCCCACGAAGGAGGAGCTCCAGGCCTACATCGGTGCGACCTCCAAGTTCGAAAAGGAGGAGTTCATGCGGGCGAAGGAGGACAGCGAGCGACGGCGCAACGAACTCCGACGTGTGGACCTGCCGCCCGCGAGGCGCAAGGCGCTTCAGGTGGAGCTGGAGTCGGCGGAGCAGCTCGTGCAGTCCATGTCGCAGGAGAGGGCCGAGGCTGCCGCCATCGCCAAGCCGCCATCGGATAGGGTGGCCCGCGCCATGGTCCTCTCGTGGAAGCTCCAGCGCGCGCTGCACCGGCAGTACGGAGGCGACATCATCTTCCAGCAGGCGGGTGACGAAGCGGTGGGGGCCTATCTGCCGTTTCTGGAAGAGCGCCAGAAGGTGGGGGACTTCAAGCTCCTCGACGAGGAACTGGGTCGCCGCTTCTGGGATTACGTGCGCAGTGCGCCGGGCATCCGAACCGAGCCGGACGCGCTGGAGACGCCCTGGTGGCTGACGAAGTCGGACCAGAAGTCCATCAAGTAGCGGCGTATTCTTCCGCCAATCCAAAACAAGTCAGGCCCAGGGTCATCCGTGTTTCCTTGGGTGTGATGGACTGCCACACTTCCGGTGCGCTAGTGGCGTCAGTCCATGACCCCAAGAATGAATGGCATGGCTGGATTGTGGGCGGCGATGCTCGCAATCGCTGGGTGTACGAAGGACGGTGCGCAGGAGCTTCGCACGGGGACCGTGCGGCAGGCGGTGACGTCGACGGTGTCCGTGTCCGAGGCGGTGGAGTTCACCAGCCAGGGCATCACGCCGAACGGCGCGGCGTACCGCAACAGCCCGCTGATGGGCGTCTTCCAGACCGAGGACTATGAGATTCAAGCGCTGCTGCGCTTCCCTCAACTGAGCGTGCCCGCCAGGTCCGTGGTGCAGAGCGCGACGCTCCGGTTCGCCGTGGAGACCTATACCGACGACTTCGCGATTCGCGGCTCGTATGTCCAGACGCCCTGGAGCTATCTCGCCGCGGGCCTGGGTTGGCAGTTCCGTGATGATGGCCTCGAGTGGGATCGGCTGGGCGGAGTAGGGCAGGGGACGGACCTGGTCGCCGGCACTTCGTTCCAGCTCACCACGTTTCCGAGCATCGTCAGCGTGCATGACGTGCCGCTCGACGTGGCCGTGGTGCAGTCGTGGGTCGATGACCCCTCCACCAACCAGGGGGTGATGCTGGCGAACTCGAAGGTCGGCAAGGTGGCCAAGGTGTTCTCCAGCCTGGCGACCCAGCCCGAGCGCCGGCCGGTTCTCACCATCGAGTACACCGCGCCCACGCCGACCAGCGACACCACGGCACCCACCGTGGCCATCACTTCGCCCGTCGGAGGCACGACGGTGGACGGCGTGGTCGGAATCACCGTGACCTCCAGCGACAACGTCGGCGTGACGAACGTGCAGCTGCGCATCGACGGCCGCAACCTGTCCTCTTCGCAGCTCAACACCCCCCAGTTCCGCAACGGTGACCACGTGCTGACCGCGCACGCTCGCGACGCCGCTGGCAACCTCACCACGTCGGCTCCCGTGCGAATCACCATCGACAACGAGCTCGTCGACACCGGCCCGCCCCAGGTCCAGGTCACCACGCCCATCGCCAACGAGACGGTGAGCGGGCCCTTCACGGTGCGGATGAGCGCGGTGGATGACATTGGCGTCACCCGGGTGCATGTCGAACTCGACGGCGTCCAGGTGGGCGACGCGGATCTGGCCGCGCCCTGGTCGGTGATGCTCGACACCGAGACGCTGCTGCCCTACGGCACCCGGCAGTTGACCGCGGTGGCGCGTGACGCCGCTGGCAACGTCGCCGTCTCGACACCGGTCTCCATCACCGTGAGCGCGCCACCGCCCGACACCAGCCCGCCGCAGGTCCAGATTGTCTCGCCCGCGAGTGGTGTCTCGGTGGGTGGCACCATCCAGATCAAGATCGACGCGCAGGACAACGTGAGGGTCGCCGGCGTCCAGTTGAAGGTGAACGGCCAGAACGTCGGGAGCGAGGACCTCACCTATCCCTATTGGATCAGCGTCCACACCACGCAGGTCGGCGAAGGCACCTTCCCGGTGACGGCGGTGGCGAGGGATCGCGCCGGCAATCTCACCACGTCGGCGCCCATCACGCTCACCATCGCCAACGGGCCCCCGGTGGTGCTCCCCATTCCGGTGGCACACCCCCGCCTCTGGTTCACCGCCGCCCGGCTGGCTCGGGCCCAGGCGTACTTCGCGCAGAACCCATACACCCCGGTGACTGTCGTGCAGGGGCCCGAGGCGGCCATCGACGCCGCGATGCACTCGCTCATCACCGGCACCCCGGCGTCGTGCCGCGCCGCGATTGACTGGGCGGTGGCCACCGAGATTCCCATCACCGAGAACACGGTGTCGAGTGACCCCGCTCGCTGGTTCGGCGAGGGCATCATCCTCACCTATGACTGGTGCTACGCCCACCTGCTGCCGGCGGAACGCACGACCTTGGAGACCCGCTGGAACTTCGTGATTTCGGCGCTCAATGACAACCCGTGGGGCGGCATTGGCATGGAGGGCAACAACTACTACACGGGCTATTTCCGCAACTCGATTCTGTGGGCCATCGCGAGCTGGCATGAGAACCAGCCGTACGCCAACAACCTCCTGCAGTACGCGATGAAGTCGCGTTGGCGGTTCTCGCTCCTGCCGTACCTGGACGGAGGCGCCGCGGGCGGTGCCCCTCATGAGGGGTCGACGTATGGCCGCAGGACGTTCGGCTACATGACGGTGCCGTTCACGTCGCTCGGCCTGCATGGACACGACATGTGGAATCAGACCGGTTACTTCATGGAGTCGGTCTTCTGGTCCATCTATTCGACGACGCCGGGGCTCAGCCGGATGGGCCAGTTCCAGCTGTTCGAGACGTTCCCGTTCAATGACGACGAGCGCTGGCTGGACCGGTGGGATACCAACAACACCTCTCAGACCACGCTGGGCAGCTACTTCGCGCCGTTGATTGAGGAGTGGTCGGACCAGCCCATCGCTGGCTATGCCAAGCGCTTCCTGGAGCTCACGGGCCATCCGATTGACGACCGGCTGGTCCGGTATGTCTACAGCGACTCGGTGGCGGCGGTGACTTCGAGGGACCTCGCCGAGCTGCCGCTCGACTACCACGCGCGCGGTCTGGGCATGGTCTACGCCAAGACGTCATGGGCGTCCGATGCGACCATGATCAACCTGCAGTTCGGGCGGACCGCCAACGCGGGACATGCCCACCGCGACTCCGGCAACTTCCAGTTGTGGCGAGCCGGCGAGTTCCTGGCCCGGGAGACGGTGGGCTATGCGGACTCGATTGTCGGCTACGCGGGCGGCGCGGCGGTCGACACCGAGTCGCCGGTGGCACACAACACCCTCCTGTTCGAGGGGATGGGCACCGTCGGCTACTACCACCACGTGCCCCAGATGCTGCGGCTCTCATCGTCGGCGGTGGCCAACTACGCCGCGGTCGACCTCACGGGTGTGTATGACGTGAATGACGAGTGGGCCCACCGGGAGGCGGAGGTCGGCAACCCCTACGCTGGCCGGGTGGTGCGAGAGACGTTGTTCATCCGTCCGCTGGAGACCCTCGTCGTGTTCGACCGGGTGGAGAGCGGTCAGAATGACGCCTCGGTGGACAAGACCTTCTTGATCCACTTCCCGTCGAACCCCGTGCTCACGGGCAACACCTGGTCGGCGACCAGCGGCACCCAGGCACTGCGGGTCAGCACGTTGGTGCCGGCGAATCCGACCCGGAGGATCATCGATGAGCGCGGGCCGATTCGCCCGAATGGCACCTACCCGTACCGGGTCGGCCAGTTCCGAGGGGAGATTGAAACCAACGGACAGGTGGTGAGCCACTTCCTGAACGTGGTGCAGGCCAGGGCCGTGACGGGCGGCGCGGACCTTCAGCTCACCCTCAACGAGACGCCGACTTCGTACACGGTGACGATGGTCCAACCGACCCGAGGCAGCGCGGTGGTTACCTTCGAGAAGGGAATCGCGAGCTCGGGTGGCAGCTTCGGCTACGCCGCCAGCGGAACAGTGACGCAGACGCCGCTGCGCGCTGGGGTCCAGTCGATGGCCGTCACTCCGAGCGGGCCGGTGTGGGCGCCGTGATTCGCTGATAGGCAAGGGTCGCCTCGTGCACGCCATCCCCGTGGAGGCGTGCATGCGGCGCTCTCGTCGAAGGCGGAGGCCACGAGAACGGCCTTCTCCTTCCCGGCATTCGAGTCCGCGCGCTGGAGCGAGCTCTCGCGAGGGGCCCGGCATGGGTCGGCTCACACGCCGTGCGTCGCCTCCGCGAGGGCCGCCGGAATCGTCTCTCGCATCAGCTCCACGAACCTGCGCAGTCGCGCGGGATGGAAGCGCGCATACGGATAGAGCAGGTACATGGGCAGCGGCGCAGCCCGCCAGCGAGGTACCAGATGCACGAGCCGGCCACTCACGATGTCCTCGCGGAGCACCCAGGCGGAGGCCACGCCGACACCGAGCCCGTTCACCGCGGCGCTCCGGAGTGCGTAGAGGCTGTCCGTGCTGAGGCGGGGATTGAAGGCAATGGATTGGACCTCGCCGGTCTCCACCTGCGTCAGTGAGAGTTCGCCGCGATAGAACGTGCGGAGGGAGAGCCACGGCAGTCTTGCCAGCTCGTCGGGATGGGTCGGCGCGGGGATGTTCGCGAGCACCGACGGCGCGGCCACGACGATGCGCGGCACCTCCGCCACCCGGATGGCCACCACGCTGGGGTCATGCACCTCGCCGACGTGGATCGCGCAGTCGATACCATCCGCGATGAAGTCCACCGCCCGGTCATGCAGCAGCCACTCGACCGACACTCGCGCGTGGCGGTTCAGGTACTGCGTCAGCGGCTCCACCAGCAGTTGTTGCCCGAACGCATGCGGCACGACGACGCGCAGCGTGCCCTCGGGTTCGTCGCTCGCGCCCCGCAGGTCGGCCTCGAACATCTCCCAGTTGGCCAGCAGCTCCTTCGCGCGCTCGTAGCAGCGTGCGCCGTCCTCGGTGAGCTTCATCGCATGCGTGGAGCGTTGAAGCAGCCGCAGCCCCAGCGAGCGTTCGAGCGCCTGGAGCCGACGGCTCACCGTGGGCTGCGTGGTGCCCAACTGCGCCGCGGCGGAGGACAGGCTCCCGGCGTCGACGATGCGGAGGAAGGTCTGCATCAGCTCGAGCCGGTCGGCGGTGGGCTGTGCGCTCCGACTTGGGGACCTGCTCGGTCGACCAGGGCTGGTAGGGCGGGGCTTCATGCACGGAACGTATAGCCGCTGTGCGGAGCGCGCTACTACCGACCCTCTTCCCTCGGGGACACACTCATCTCGACTCGCACCGCTGGGGTGAACACCATGTCCTTCATTCGTTCCGTACATGCAACCGCTGGAGACGCGCCGATGCCCGAAGGGGCCTCCCATTCCATGGCCCTTCCGCCCCAGGCCCAGGCCACGAGCAGCGGCGACACCGCGCCCCTGTCGCGCCGCCTGCGCCTGCTGCTGGCCGCGAGCGCCGGACTGCCGGTGGCCGCGCTCTACTACGCGCAGCCGATGCTGGGAGTGATGGGGGCCTCCATCGGCGCCTCGGACACCGCGGTGGGGCTGCTCCCCACGCTCACCCAACTCGGGTATGCGCTGGGCATCCTGCTGCTGACGCCCCTGGGAGATCGTTTCGACCGGCGCCGCATCATCCTCATCAAGGCGGCCCTGCTGAGCGTGGCGCTGCTGCTCAGCGGCCTGGCCCCCAGCATCGGCCTGCTGCTGGTGGTGAGCTTCGCCGTCGGCCTGACGGCGACCATGGCTCAGGACATCGTTCCGGCCGCGGCGGCCCTGGCTCCCGAGCGTGAGCGCGGCAAGACGGTGGGCACGGTGATGACCGGCCTGCTGCTGGGCATCCTTTTGTCGCGAGTCGTCAGCGGGGTGGTCGCCGAGCACTTCGGCTGGCGCGCCATGTATCTGATTGCCGCCGCCAGCGTGGCGCTGAGCGGCCTGGTCGCCTGGCGGGGACTGCCGCGCTTCCGTCCGACCAGCACGCTCTCATATGGCGCACTGCTCGGTTCGCTCGCCAGCCTGTGGCGAAGGTACGGCGCCTTGCGCAGGGCCGCGCTGGCACAGGGCCTGCTCTCGGTGGGCTTCAGCGCGTTCTGGTCCACCCTCGCGGTGATGCTGCATGGCGCGCCATTCCACCTGGGGAGCGCGGCCGCTGGTGCCTTCGGCCTGGCGGGCGCGGCGGGGGCGTTGGGCGCGCCGGTGGCGGGTCGCCTCTCGGACCGCTTCGGTCCCGAAGTGGTGACGCGCCTGGGAGCGGGGCTGACCGCGATCGCGTTCGCCACCCTGTTCGCGACGCCGTGGCTGGAGCCGGATGCGCGACTGTGGTTGCTCGCCGGCAGTGCGATCGGGTTCGACCTGGGCGTCCAGATGACGCTCGTGGCGCACCAGACGATTGTGTTCGGCATCGACCCCGCCGCGCGCAGCCGCCTCAACGCGGTGCTGTTCGTCACCATGTTCATCGGCATGGCCGTCGGCGCGGCGAGCGGCAGCCTGGTGCTGGCCCGGTGGGGATGGGGGGCGGTGACGGTGCTCGCGACCACCTCGGCGGTGGCGGCCTTGCTGGTCCGACTGGCTCCGGGCGCACGCACGGCTCGCTGAGCCACGGATGCATGGCCATTACGACGCTCCCGCACCCTCGAATGATATGGCTGCATCCCTGGTCCGTTCATTCGAACTCAGAGGTGCAACCCTCACCTCGAGGAGCGTGAATGAACCCATCAAGAGGTGCTGGCGTTTCCCGTGCGGTGTGTCTGCTGCCGGTTGCCCTGCTGTTGCATGCCTGCGGTGGAGCCGAGGTGGCGGAGGTCGATTCCCTTTCCGCGCAGCGGTCCGTCGCCAGGGTGAACGGATGCTTTTCCTCTATGGGGAAAACGACCCCTGGTCCGCTGGCCCCTTCGAGGTGCGGGAGCGCAACGACTCGTTCCGCTTCTACGTTCCGGACTCCAATCACATCAACGCGAGCATCACCCGTCTGCCCGAGGCGGAGCGCACGCTGGCCCTGTCACGGCTCTCCACCTGGATGGGCGTCACCCCGCCAGCCGTCGGTGCTCAGGGCCTGGCGGTTGAATCTCCGGCAGACGTCGCGCCCCTGGTGGAGGCGCGCTCCCGGCTGTAGTGCGGGGGACGTGAGGTCCGGTGCTCCCGCATGCCCTTGAGCTGGCATGCGGGAGGGCACTGCCCGCCTCCTACTGCCGGGCCATCGCGATCTTGAAGAGCTCCTCGCGCGAGACGAAGTGGTCGAAGTCTTCCTTGCCCTTGTCGAGCTGCACCCACTTCACGCGGCCGGTGAACTTGCTGTCGCCGTTGTGGAAGCCCTCGGCCACGGACGTGCCCAGGTCAATGCCCACGTCGGTCGTCTCGTCGCCAGAGAACACCATGGCCTGGGTGGTCTCCACCCGGCCACGGCCCACCGGCTTGCCGTCGACGTACAGGGTGACATCACCTCCCTTGCCGATGCCGCCGCCGTCGTACTTGAACTCCATGCGGACCTGGTGCGTGCCAGGAGGCAGCTCGCGGTCGGCTTCGACGTAGAACCGACGCAGTCCGCAGTAGTTGTAACAGTAGGAGAGTCGGCCCCCACGCACGAAGAGGCACCAGCCGCCGAAGCTGCCACCCTGCGCGACGATGATGCCGCTCGCTCCGCCGTCCGGTATCTCCAGCTCCGCGGTGACGGAGTGCGACTTGTTCTTGATGTTCAGCACGGAGTTCTCGGTGAGCCGTTGCATGGAACCCGAGAGAAGCTGTGTGTCTCCCTTGATGAGTTCGGGCCGTCCGGCCAGCTCCGAGTTGAAGCGCTCGATGCTTCGGTCATCTAGTGGCAGCGCGTAGTACTTGGTGGCCTCGATGATGAAGAGCTGCTGCAGCTCGTGCAGCTTCTCCGGTTGCTCGGCGGCGAGGTCGCGCGCCTGCGTCCAGTCCTGGGTCGTGTCGTAGAGTTCCCAGACATCGTCCTCGAGGCTCGTTGGCGACGTGGAATCCCACGGAGTGCGATGCTTCGTCACCGCCGTCCACCCCTGGTGGTAGATGCCCCGGTTGCCGAACATCTCGAAGTACTGCGTCTCATGCCGCTCCGGCGCCTTCGCGTCGTCGAAGCCGTAGCGCATGCTCACGCCCTGAATCGGGGTCTGCTGCACGCCGTGGACAATCACCGGCTGGGGCAGGGTGGCGGCTTCCAGAATGGTGGGCGCCACGTCGATGACATGGGCGAACTGCGAGCGGACCTCGCCCTTCGCGGAGATGCCCTTGGGCCAGTGGACGATGCAGCCGTTGCGGGTGCCGCCGTAGTGCGAGGCCACCTGCTTGGTCCACTGGTAGGGCGTGTCCATCGCATGCGCCCAGCCCACCGCGTAGTGGTTGTACGCGTCCGGGGTTCCGAGCTTGTGCATGTTCTGGATGAGGTACTCGGGCGTCTCCACGCCCATCACGTTGTTGAAGAGGAGGTTTTCGTTGAGCGTGCCGTTGAGGGTGCCCTCGGCGGAGGCGCCGTTGTCGCCGATGATGTAGTAGACGAGCGTGTCCTCCAGCACGCCCATCTTCTCCAGCGAGTCGATGAGCCGTCCCACGTGGAAGTCCGCGTACTCGAGGAAGCCCGCGTACACCTCCATCTGTCGCGCGAGCACCGGCCGCAGCTTCTCCGGCATGTCCTCCCAGGAGGGGATCTCCTTGGGGCGTGGAGTGAGGGTGGCATCCTTGGGGATGACGCCGAGCTTCTTCTGCCGCGCGAAGATCTCCTCGCGCAGCCCGTCCCAGCCGCCGTCGAAGCGGCCCTTGTACTTGTCTGCCCACTCCTGAGGCACGTGGTGTGGTGCGTGGGTGGCGCCCGGGGCGAAGTAGACGAAGAAGGGCTTGTCCGGCACGAGCGCCTTCTGCTGGCGCACCCAGCCAACGGCCCTGTCCGTCATGTCCTCCATGAAGTGGTAGCTCTGGTCTGGCTTGTGCTCCGGCTCGATGGGCACCGTGTTCTCGTAGAGGGCCGGGTGCCACTGGTTCGTCTCCCCTCCGAGGAAGCCGAAGAAGTACTCGAAGCCGGAGCCCGTGGGCCACCGCTCGAAGGGGCCTACCGGGCTCGTCTCCCAGACGGGCACCTCGTGGCACTTGCCGAACTGCGCAGTGCTGTAGCCGTTGAGCTTGAGGACCTCCGCCACCGGCGCGCAGTGGTTGGGGCGCACGCAGCTGTAGCCCGGCGAGGAGGTGGCGGTTTCGGTGATGCCGCCGAAGCCCACCGCATGGTGGTTGCGGCCCGTCAGGAGCGCGGCGCGCGTGGGTGAACAGAGCGCCGTGGTGTGGAAGCGGTTGTAGCGCAGGCCCTGGGCAGCCAGACGCTCCGCGGTGGGGGTGTTGATGACGCCGCCGAAGGCGCTGGACGCCGCGAAGCCCACATCGTCCAGGAGGATGACGAGGACGTTGGGCGCGCCCTTGGGAGGCCGAAGCTGGACGATGGGCGGGAACTTCGCGCTCGGGTCCCTGGCGCTGAATGGACGCACGCCCTGATAGGGCTGATCCGGGATGGGGAGGACCTCTCGCTGAACAGATTCATTCGGAGACGGAGTCTTCCCATTGCCCGTCGGATGCTTGCCGTTCTTCTTCATGTGTTCCCCCTGTCGCCGACCCCGCAACCCTGAACCGCCTGAAAATATGAATGGCGGCCTTCAGGCCCATCAGCCCTTGAGGCGGGGCAGGTAGGTCATTCCGGACGTGGCATCGGAGGGGAGGGCTCGCGCGGCCGGGCCGTAACCGTTTCCCCGCTCCGTCGGAAATGAGGCACCTGTACGGATTTTCAGATGTTTTCCGAGGCTCGCCCGGACCCCAGAAAGACGCAGTGCCTACATGTTCGTACGTACAGTGGAGAGACTCGTGCCAAAAGCCGAGACAATGCGTCGCAATTGCCTGAGACAGAAAGTGCAATGCCTACATGAACGCGTCTTCAGGCATTTCCGACCCCACTTTCAGGAAGTCTCACCTGTCCTGGCGTGCAATGCCTACATGAACGCATCTTCAGGCATTTCCGGCACCCACGTCGCGCGGGGCATGGGGCCGGGACACGACCGCTCAACGGGAGCACGGAACCACCGCGCTCCCGAAGCAATCACTATCAAGATGGGAATTGTCTCGTCTGTGATTGGTCAATGACAGACGTGAAATCTACTCGCCCGACCGCTGGCGATTGAGCCGGTCGTAGTGCCGGTAGCCCAGCTTGTCGAGCGCGTGCGACGGCGCGAGGCCGATGTCGACCAGCGTCTTGATGTCATACGTGCCCGTGAGGACAGGGGGCGCGTAGCTCCGGATCGCCGTGGGCGTGCGGAACTTCTCCAGCGGGTAGAGGACCTTGCTGGTGTGGACGTGGATGAAGTGCGCGGCGGACTGGCGCTGCCAGCCGGAGACGCCCGGCGCGGTGATGACGTGGGGCGTGGCGAGGAACGTGCCGCCCGTGAGGATCTCCAACTGCTGGCCCACCTGCGCCACGATGCAGCCCGCGGGCGCGGTGCCTCGCACCTTGCGGCCCTGCGGCTCCTCGGGCGTCGCGCGCGTGCGCAGATACAGGCCGCTCTTGTCATCGGGGCTCGGGGCCGGCTTCCCGTCGGGGCCGAGGAACCGCCCACCGGGCAGCAGCGTCAGGAGGTTGAAGTCCGTGTGCTCCTCGCCCCAGACGATGTCCGTGTTCACCTGCTCCGGCTTGAGCGACAGGTACTGGAGCGCGCGGGTGATGTGAGGGGCCTTCTCGCAGAGGGACGTGAAGGTGTCCTCCGCGAGCCCCAGCGCCATGGCCGAGCCGCGCAGCAACTGGAGGCCCGCCTCGTGGAGCGAGCGGCCCAGCGTCATCAGGCCTTCCTGGAAGTACGGCGGCGCATCCGGCGGCCACACGTTCTCCGGATACAGCTCCGGGAACTCCATCGCCGCCACCTCGTCGTTGGGGTAGGGCGCGACGAAGTAGCACTCCTTGAAGTCCGGCTGGCCGTTGCCGGCGACGGCGACCTCCGTGTTCGGCGGCGTCCAGCCGCGCTGGTACCAGAGGTCGGCGCGGCCGTAGGGCTTCTTCGCCTCGGCGGGACGCGCGATGAAGGCGGCGAAGGCGTCGTAGTAGCGGTGGAGCGCCTGCGTGTCGACACCGTGGTTCTTGATGTAGACGAGACCGAAGACACCAAATGCCTCGCGCAGCGCAGTCGCGGCGCGCTCGATGCGAGTGGCATCTCCCGAGGCGAGGTCCGCGAGGTCGACAGTCGGAATATTCAGGGAAGAGGTCTCGGCCATGGTTCCCCTAGGTGTATCGCTCCTCGCGCCCAAAGGGGAAGGCCTCGTGGGCCCCCTCCCTGAGTGCAAATCCCGCGTTCCTTCCCAGGGGCGGGGCACTCCCGGAGTCGGGCCGGGTGGGCCGTTCAGCGCACCACGGGCAGGGGGAAGCTGAACGGCTTGCCGTCCGACGCCACGGCATGCCCGGGCACCACCTCGGCGGCGCCGTGGCCCCGGCGCTGGGGCCTGAAGGTGGCCTGCGGGTCTCGGGCGGACGCCTTGCCCCCATGGAAGACGGCGAAGCGGGCCGTCACCGCGCCCACCGTGGTCAGCAGGTCCGCCGCCACCTGCTTCCAGCGCCGCCGCCCCGGGAGCGCATCCACCAGCAACCCCGCGACGGAACAGGCGCGAGAGGCCTTCCACAGTGTCCCCGACACGCCCTCGTCCAGGGGCCGGGCGACCTCTGGAGCGCGTCGGGCGTCGTGCTCCATCGCATACCCCATGGCCAGCTCCGCCACCTTGCCCGCCAGCCGGTAGGGGCGCAGCACCCCCGCCTCACGCGGTGTGTGGGGGAGGAGCGACAGCAGGCTGCCCGCGCTCGCGGTCGCCGAGGCCATGAAGAACAGGGGCAGGGTGCGCCGGGTCGCCTGCCACAGCGGCACCGCCGTGTTGTTCAACAGCACGGCCGTGTAGCCCGCGAGCGGCATCCCCAGCAGCGCTGCCGAGCAACCCGACACCTTCCCCACCGCGCCGAGCACCCCGTGCGAACGTCCCAGCACCAGGCCCACCGTGTTCAGCCCGCCCGACAGCGCCAGCACCCAGGAGCCGATGCTCATGGGCGAGGTGGGTCGGAACACGCGCAGCATGTTGAGGAAGCGCTCGGGTCGCCCGAGGTCGGCGATCAACAAGCCCGCGCTCAGCATGTCGCCCACCGTCCCGAGCTGACGGCACCGCCTCGCGAGCGGATTCAACTCCTTCTCGCCGAGCACATCGATGACCAGCCCCATGAGGCTCGCGGCGCCCGCCACTCCTCCCACGAAGAGATAGGTGGGGATGGTGGCAATCCAGACCGGCTGCTTGATGGCGGGGAGCCCGTGGTAGCTGGGTGAGTCGGCCGAAGCCACTCCGGAGCGAGAGGGAATCGACGACGACACCGTGTGCGCGGGGTTCGCCCCGTCCAGGTCCGTCACGCGCTGCTGCGCGCCCTCGCCCAGCAGTGTCCCCAGCGCTGGGTTCACGTTGCGCCCATCGCCGCGCTGCTGGAGCTTGTCGAGGAACGAAGGCTCATCCTTCCCGGACGAACTCATGGGCTCCCCCGTCGACCGAACAGCACCGCGCCCACGGCCACCGCGGCCATGCCGAGCGCGCCCAGGGCCACGGCGCTCCAGGCCTCCTTCGCCTTCATCGTCGGAACGACGGGGTCGGGCGGCAGGTTGTAGACCTCCGGCTTGTCCACCAGCAGGAAGAAGGCGTTGAGCCCGCCCGTCCCGGGTTGGTTCGCCGCGTCCTTGCCGTAGAGATACGCGCTGATGATGCCCTGGTCGTGCAGCTCGCGGACCCGGTTCTCCGCGCGCTCATGCAGCACGTCCAGGTCCCCGTAGGCGATGGACTCCGTGGGACACGCCTTCGCGCACGCGGGAGTCATGCCGTCGCCCAACCGGTCGTAGCAGAGCGTGCACTTCCAGGCGCGCCCGTCATCCGGACGTCGGTCGATGACTCCGAAGGGACACGCCGTCACGCAGTAGCCGCAGCCGTTGCAGACATCCGGCTGCACGTAGACGGTATCGAACTCGGTGCGGACGATGGCGCCCGTGGGACAGGCCTCCAGGCACCCGGCCCGCTGACAGTGCTTGCAGACGTCCGACACCATCAACCAGGAGAAGTCCCCCACGCCCGTGGCGTGTCCCGGCAGGGGCACCGGCCGCTCCACGAAGGCCACGTGTCGCCACGTCGAGCAGCCGAGGTCCCCAGTCTGGTCATAGGACATCCCCGTGAAGTGGAAGCCGTCGTCGGGGAGCTGGTTCCATTGCTTGCAAGCCACCTCGCACGCCTTGCAGCCGATGCACGTCGTCGAGTCGGTGAAGAAACCCTTGCGGCTCATGGGCTATCGCTCCTCGTCCTTTTTCTTCTCCTGCCACGGCACATGGTCGACCTCACCCGCGCGCGAGCTGTCGCGTCGGTGGAGCTCCAGCCCCTCGGGCAGCGCGGCTTGGGTGGCGCCCGAGGCGGCGCGCGCGCGGGTGGCCTGACGTCCCTCGACGACGTCGCAGGTGAGGGCCTTGGACTCCTGGATGTCCACGTTGGGGTCGGCGACCAGCGGGAGCAGCTCGTTCGCGCCGTCTCCTCGGATGCGCCCCGTCACGCCCCAATGGTAGGGGATGCCCACCTGATGCACGGACGTGCCGTTGAGCTTCAGCGGCCTCAGGCGCTCGGTGACGAGCACCCGGCACTCCAGGTCTCCTCGCGCGGTGCGCAGCGTCGCCCAGCCGCCGTTGCTCAGGCCTCGCTCGCGGGCCAGCTCCGGTGACACCTCGCAGAACTGCTCCGGTTGCAGCTCGCTCAGCCACGACAACCAGCGGCTCATGCCTCCCGCCGTGTGGTGCTCCGTGAGGCGGTAGGTGGTGAGGATGAACGGATAGCGCGGGTCTCCCCAGGCGCGGTGATAGGGGTTGCCTCGCCGTGGCCACTCCAGGCGCGTCGGGTTGCACTGCTGCCCGTAGAGCGCGTTCTTCACGGGCGACTCCATGGGCTCGTAGTGAGCGGGCAGCGGACCATCCATCATCCCGCCAGGCGCGTAGAGCCACGCCTTGCCGTCGGCCTGCATGATGAACGGGTTGTCGCCCGCGAGCGCCTCCACGCCCGAGGCACCCGGAGGAGGGCGGTAGTCCGGTGGCAGGTCCACGATGAAGTCCGGCACGTCCTCGCCAGTCCACCGGCGCCGGGCATCGTCCCACCAGACGTACTTCTTGCGCTCACCCCAGGGCCGTCCCTCTGGGTCCGCCGACGCGCGGTTGTAGAGGATGCGTCGGTTGGCGGGCCAGGCCCAGCCCCACTCGGGCGCCACCCAGGTCTGCTCGTGTCCGGGCTTGCGACGCGCGGCCTGGTTGACGCCGTCCGCGTAGGCCCCGGAGTAGATCCAACAGCCGCTCGCGGTGGTGCCGTCGTCCTTCAAGGCGGTGAAGCCGCTCACGGGCTTCCCATCCGCGACGGTGTAGCCGTTGATCTCCCGGAGGACGGCCTCGGCGCTCGGCTCGTCGTGCATGCCCTTCGTGGGGTAGTCCCACGTCAGCTCGCGGAGGGCCTGGTCCTTCGTCTCGCGCGAGTCGGCGTACAGCGCCTTCAGCCGGCGGCCCAGGTGGAACATGAAGTGGAGCTCGCTGCGCACGTCCTCGCGCGGCTCCACCGCGGCGTGGTGCCACTGGAGCATCCGCTGCGTGTTGGTGAAGGAGCCGTCCTTCTCCGTGTGCGCGGCGGCGGGGAAGAAGAAGACCTCCGTGCGGATGTCTTCGGTCTTCACGTCACCGCGCTGGATTTCGGGGGCGGTGCGCCAGAACTCCGCCGTCTCGATGAGCGTGAAGTCGCGCACCACCAGCCAGTCGAGCTGACGCAAGCCCTTGCGCTGGAGCGCTCCATTCATGGAGCCCACCGCCGGGTTCTCACCCATGACGAAGTAGCCCCGCACGCGGCCGTCGGCCATGTCCGCCACCGTCTGCATGTGCGAGTGGTTGCCGGTGAGGCGGGGCAGGTGACGGAAGCCGTACTCGTTCTCCCGCGTCGCCGCGTCACCGAACCACGCCTTCAACAGCGAGACGACGTACTTGGGGAAGTTGCTCCACCAGCCCGTGCCGGAGGTGTGGGCCTTCAGGTAGTCGTCCAGGCTCGAGGACGGCCGGGCGCTCGGCATCGGCAGATAGCCGGGCAGCAGGTTGAAGAGGGTGGGGATGTCCGTGGAGCCCTGGATGGACGAGTGCCCGCGCAGCGCGAGGATGCCGCCCCCCGGCCTCCCGATGTTGCCGAGCAGGAGCTGGAGGATGGTCGCGGTGCGGATGTACTGCACGCCCACCGAGTGCTGCGTCCACCCCACCGCGTAACAGAGCGCCGTGGTGCGCTCTCGTCCGGAGTTCGCGCAGAGCGCCTCCGCGACCTTCAGGAACTGCTCCTCGGGAACACCGCACACCTTCGCGACGATGGCGGGCGTGTAGCGCTGGAAGTGGCGACGAAGGACCTGGAAGACGCAGTGCGGATGCTGGAGCGTGAAATCCTTGGGGGCCTCGGTGATTCGCGCGGAATGGGACTCGCCCTCACCGGCGCCTGGCTCCGCGAACAGCTCCTTGTGGCCCGCGGCGGGCGTGGGGCCCTGGATGCCCTCGTAACCCCACGAGGTGACGTCGTACTTGTTCTCCTCGGGCAGGAAGCCGCTGAAGAGGCCGTCCAGGTCCTCGGTGTCCTGGAAGTCCTCCCGGAGGAGGTTGGCCGCGTTGGTGTAGTGGGTGACGTATTCCTTGAAGTAGCGCTCGTGCTCCAGGACGTAGCGCACCAGCCCACCCAGGAACGCGATGTCCGAGCCGACGCGGATGGGAACGTGCTGGTTCGCCATCGCGCTCGTGCGCGTGAAGCGCGGGTCCACGTGGATGATGGTCGCACCCCGGGCCTTGGCCTCCATCACCCACTGGAAACCCACCGGGTGACACTCGGCCATGTTGGAACCCTGGATGAGGATGCAGTCAGAGTTCCGCAGGTCCTGCTGAAAGGTCGTGGCCCCGCCACGCCCGAGCGTGATGCCCAGACCGGGCACCGTGGACGAATGTCATATTCGAGCCTGGTTCTCCACCTGGATGATTCCCAGCGAGGTGAAGAGCTTCTTGATGAGGTAGTTCTCCTCGTTGTCGAGCGTCGCGCCGCCCAGGTGGGCGATGCCCAGCGTGCGCTGGACGCTCAGCCCGTTGACGTCGGTGTCCTCCCACGTCGTGTCGCGCGTGTGCTTCACGCGCTCGGCCACCATCTCCATGGCCCGCTCGAGCGGGAGGCGCTCCCACTCCGTGCCTCCCGGTCGACGATAGAGGACGTGCTGGACGCGGTGGGTGCCGGTGACGAGCTGGAACGTCGCGGAGCCCTTGGGGCACAGCCGTCCGCGTGACACCGGCGAGTCCGTGTCGCCCTCGATGTCGATGATGCGCTCGTCCTTGACGTAGATGTCCTGGCCGCAGCCGACGGCGCAGTAGGGACAGACGGATTTGACGACGCGGTCCGCGCGGGCCGTGCGCGACTGAAGCCCGCGGCTGCGCTCGGTCATCGCCGTCTCGCCCAGCGCGGTGAGGTCCCCGCGCAGGAGCTGCCGGAGGACGGGCCAGCGCGACAGCAGGTCGAGGACTCCCACGGTGGACCTCCCGAATCGGCGCCGCGAGGTGGCGCGGCTCACCGAGGATGGTGGAGGTCGAGGCTGCCCGACGCAGCGCTCCACGGGGGGACCGTGAGAGGGCGCCGTCGGGCTCCGGACGATTGCCGGCGCGGGATGTCGCGTGGTGGATGGGTGGGGCGCATGGCCTCACCCTGGAGGGAGGTGTCCGCTCAGGGGGCGCGCGTGAGGGTGATGGGGTAGGTCCGCGTGTCGCGGCGGATGAGGAGCGTGGCGGGACTGCCCGGTGCACCCAGCTCGCGCTCACGGGCCTCTCCGGCCGTGAGCACCGTGGCCCCGTCGATGGACTTCACCACGTCTCCGGCTCGAATGGCGTCACCGTGCAGTCCGCCCGTGACACCTCGCACGAGGACTTCGTCTCCATCCATGCTGAAGAAGACGCCGAGACGCCCAGGCTCGACTCGGGGCGGCCCGAGATTCCAGTCGCCCACGTCCTTCGTCTTGCCCGCGGCCAGCTCCAGCGTCTTCTCCGCGCGCTCCGTCTTCTGGCTCCACGCGATGAGCTTGTGCGGACCGGGCGCGACGTCCTCCACGCGGAAACGGCCGTCCGCTCCCGTGGGGGGCGAGGTGAGCCCGTCCACGTCCACGAACGCGTCGGGGAGGGGAGCGCCCGTCGCATCGACCAGTCGTCCGGAGATGACGCCTCCGGCCTCGACGACGACGTCGGCCTGGGTCGTCTTCCCCGCGACGCTTTCGGCCACCACCTTGCCGGCCCGCCCGTCCGGCAGCGTCACCGAGACGGCCACCTGGATGAGGAGAAGCTCCAGCGCTTCATGCGCGCCGTGGGGACCGCCGAAGGCTGACGGGCGTGCGAGTCCAGGGCCCACCGCTGGACAGCGGACCTGGGCCCGAGGGCGATTCTGGAAGGGAGGGCTCGTGCCTATCTCCTCCCGTTGATGCGTGAGCGCGGGCTTCCCCGCGCGGCTCGTGCTCACCCCCCAACGAGGTATGCCATGACGGACCGTCCCGCGACGCTCGTGCTCTCAGGTGGTGGTGGCAAGGGCGCCTTCCAGGTGGGCGCCGAGAAGATCCTCCGCGAGGTGCACGGCTTCCGCTGGGAGCGCGTCTTCGGCGTGTCGGTGGGAGCGCTGAACGCCGCCGTCATCGCCCAGCACGAGTACGAGCGACTCACGAGCCTCTGGATGAACCTGCGCGAGTCGGACGTCTATCGGAAGTTCCCGTGGCTCGTCGTCGCGCTCCGGATAGGACTGCTCAACAAGCTGGGGTTCTATGACAACACGCCCCTGAGAGACCTCGTGGAGCGGAACCTCTCCGGCCGGCCCTTCGCCATTCCCGCGCACGTGGGCCGGGTGTCGCTCACCTCGGGGCAGTATGAAGTGGTGTCGAGCGACGCGAGCGACTTCACCGCGGCCGTCTGGCAGAGCGCGACGATGCCCGTCATCTGGGAGCCCATCGGTCCGCACGCCATCGTCGACGGTGGGCTGCGCAACGTCACGCCGCTCGGCGACGCGCTCGCCTATGCACCCACGGAGATTGTCGTCATCTCCTGCTCGTCGTCCCGCATCGAGCCGATGCGCTATCCCTCCAGCATCCTGGACGTGGCCCGGCGCAGCCTCACCGACATCACCCTCAACGAAATCCTGATGAACGACGTGGACGTGTTCGTCCGCATCAACGACATGGTGAGGCAGGCCCACGAGCAGGGCACCTCGCTCCTCGCTCCCGAGGGGAAGCCGTACGTCTATTGCCGCATCACCGTCATCGAGCCGACGGCGCCCATGGGCGACACGCTCGACTTCTCACCGGAGATGACGCGCATGCGCATGCGCCACGGCGAGGACCGCGCGCGCGCCCTCATGCGGCCCACCGGCGTGGGGCCCGGGGAGCGGGTGCCCCCGCGCATCGCGGCGCAGTTGGAGCCCGTGCTCCATTCGTGAAGAAGCGTGTCGTCGCCGTCCGGCTGTGACGAGCGGGGTGCACCTCGTTACGATGGGCTGGCGCGCCGTGCAGTCCGGGGCGCGGGAGGCACACGGTGGGCGAGCTTCAGCGGACGGTACAGGCGCCTCATGGCGCGGAGGACGCTTCGTCCATCGGGCGCGAGGACGCCGCGTCCATCGGGCGCATCGAGGCGCTGATTCCCCGGGTCCTGTCCGCGTCCGAAGAGGAGCGCGCACGGCTGGGCGAGGAGCTCAATGTGCTTTTGCTTCGACTTCCCTCGGAGCCTCAGCGCGAGGCGAGCGCCGCGCTGCTGCGCAGGCTCGTGGATGAACGCGCGTTGGAGGGGCTGGGCACGGAGAAGATGCCCGCGAGCATCGCCGCCACGAAGGCCTTGCTGGACCTGGGCTATCCGAGCGCACTCGAGGTCGATCCCCAGCAACTGGACGCCCTGCGCCGCTGGGAACGCGAGCGCACCCGGGTGCCGTGGTTCCCCATCCTGATGACGCTGTTCGTGGTGGCCATCGCGCAGATCGCGGTCATCACCTTGGGGTCTCCAGGCGCTCCGCCTCACGACATGACGTCGCTTCCCCTGGATGTCCTCGCCGGAGTGGAGCCACTGCCGCCAAGCTGGTTGATTCGCTATGTGAGCTTCTTGGAGGACTCGGCCCTCACGGTGCTGGGCTATCAGTTCCTCGCGGGAGCCGCCGCGTTCCTCTTCACCGGGGCGTTCGCTCGTTGGCCCACGGGCCGGGTGCTGGCTCGCCTCACCTTTCTTCTGCTCTTCGGGCTCGGGACGCTGGTGTCCGTCCTTCAGCTCCCGGCGAGTCTCTGGATGGCCGGCGCCACGTTTCTCCCCGCCGTGGGGGCCTTCATTTCGGCCACCCTGCTGAAATCCCGCTGAAAAACACCCCGGACGGCCCGGTTGTGACGTCTCTGTTGGACACAGTGTCGGAGTCCTGGAGTACAGGGGGCTCATGACCTCCAACTTGATGCGGTATCTACCGCTTTCCCTTCTTCCCCTGATGTTGAGCTGTGGTGTTGCTTCCGAGGAGACCGCGCCCGCCGCCGTGATGACGACGCAGGCGCAGGCCCTCGCGACGGGCACCCCCGCGTCCACCGGCGTGCTGGCGTTCCTCAACAGCCGCTCCACGACGCTGGCGGTGTTGGACTTCGAGGTTCCGCTCAACGCGCTCACCGCGCAGGCCATCATCGCGGACCGCAACGGGCCGGATGGCGTGGAGTTCACGGCGGATGACCGGCACTACGTCTCCATCGACCAGGTGGATGCGATTCCCCAGGTGGGGCCGGCCGCTCTGGCCACGCTGGAGGGGTATGTCCGGGCGACGGGCCGCGTGGAGATGCCCCTGGACGAGCAGGTGGGCACCTTCCACGGCGTGGCCTTCAACCTCGCCGAGGCCCGGCGCGTCGTGGCCGCCGCGAACACGGTGAGCCAGGCCGCCCTCCAGAGCACCGTGGGGCTGAGCGCGAACCAGGCGCAGGCCATCGTCGCCGCCCGTCGCATCGACCACATCGTGGAGCTGTCGCGGCTGGCGGTCATGAATGGCGCCGCGCTCCAGGCGCTCAAGAACCATGTGGCCCTGGCTCCCGACGGGGACCCGTGCACGGGTCCGGCGACGTGTCAGGCCGGCCTGTCGTGTGAGGGCCGGGCGTTCGGGGGCCCCATCGCCTACGGCCGCTGCCGCAGCAACCTGCCCATCCCGGGTGACAGCGACAGCTGCTCCGTGATGCGTCCGTGCCAGACGGGCCTGGTGTGCTCGGGCTCCGAGTCCGGCTCGCCCGAGGGCATCTGCCGTCCGGCCTGGATGGCGGGCACCTTCACGAACTACTCGGACCTGGCGCTGCCTGGCTCGACGGCGCAGCTGGTGTCCGTGGTCGGCGTGGTGGGCCTCGCCACCGTGCCCGAGGACATCACCGTGGTGATCGATCTGCTGCACTCCTCGTCATCCAACCTCGTGCTGACGCTGGAGGACCCGGGTGGTGAGACGGCCCTCCTGTGGAACGGGCCCACCGAGGGCAGGCCTCCGTCCCGCATCCCGGTGACGCGTGGAATCCCGCGCGATGGCACCATCAACGGCAAGTGGAAGCTGCACATCTCCAACCCCGCGGGGATTGGAAGCGGCACGCTGCGAGAGTGGTCCGTGAAGCTCACCAGCCGCTGGGACTGACGTCCGCGTCGTCGCCACCGGGAGGCCGTGAAGAAGCAGCGCGGCCTCCCGGCCGTCGCCACGCGACTCACTTGCGGACGACATGGAGGTTGAAGTCGAAGTCGCCGAACGACTGGTAGAGCCGGAGGACGAGCGGAAGCAATCCCTCCAGGCCCCGGGACGCGGTGATGTCGCCCACGTCGAGCACCCGCTTCCAGCCGAACCCCTCGGTGAGCAGCGACGTCACCTGCTTCTTCGCGCCCGCGTCATCGCCGCAGACGAAGACGTCGTGAGCCGTGGGCAGGCTCGACGGGGAGACCATGATGCTGGCCGTCATGGTGTTGAGGGCCTTCACCACCTTCAGCTCCGGCACCGCGCGCTGGAGTTGCTCGCCTAGCGAGTCCGTGTTGGTGACGGAGAGGGTGGGGGGAAACCCCTTCGAGAAGTCGAGAGGATTGGAGACATCCACCAGCACCTTGCCGCGCAGGTTCTCCACGCCGGCGGACTTCACCGCGTCGACCGAGGCCGTGCCCAGCGTGCAGTTGAAGAGCAGCTCCGCGAAGGCCGCGGCGTCGGCGAACGTGCCCTGGGACGCGAGTGCTCCGGCCTTCCGCGTCCAGGCCACCGCCTTCTCGTGGTTCGCGGTGCGCGAGCCCATGCGCACCTCATGGCCCAGGCTCACCAGCTTGGAGCCCAGCGTCTCGCCCACCACTCCCGTGCCGAGGATTGCGATTCTCATGACGACCTTTCGTCCTTCGTGGATGGCGCAACCCTAACCGTCAACCCAGGGCGCATCGAGCACGTGGA
Organism: Myxococcus eversor; assembly: GCF_010894455.1. Taxonomy (GTDB): domain Bacteria; phylum Myxococcota; class Myxococcia; order Myxococcales; family Myxococcaceae; genus Myxococcus; species Myxococcus eversor. The sequence goes on from NZ_JAAIXY010000012.1 coordinate 219,591, forward strand.
GGTTGAACCATCATCAACTCCAGGTTGACAATGGGGCCCATGGACCTGTTCGCGGGGGTGCTTCCCTTCGTGCACGTGGCGGAGGAGCGCAGCTTCCGGAAGGCGGCGGAGCGGCTCGGTGTCACCACGGCGGCGGTGAGCAAGGCGGTGCGCAAGCTGGAGGAGGACGTGGGCGCGCGGTTGCTGGAGCGCACCTCGCGGCAGGTGGCGCTGACGTCCGAGGGCGTCGCCTTCCTGGAGCGGGCCCGCGAGGCGGTGGCGCAAATGAAGGCCGCGCGGGAGACGGTGTCCCAGGCGCAGCGCGCGCCCAAGGGCCCGCTCACCGTGACGCTGCCCTACATCCTGGGGCCCGTCATCCTGCCGCCCCTGGCTCGCCTGCAGACGCGCTACCCGCAGCTCACGGTGCATGCGCGGCTGAGTGATCGCTTCAGCCGCATGGTGGACGAGAACATCGACGTCGCCCTGCGCGTGGGCGTGTTGGAGGACTCCAGCCTCGTGGCGCGGCGGCTCTTGAGCACGCGTTGGGTGACGCTGGGCTCACCCGCGTACCTGGCGCGCCATGGCACTCCCACGCGTCCGGCCGACCTGGAGCGTCATGCCTGTCTGAAGTTCGTGGATCCTCGGGGCCTCGCGCGAACGTGGATGTTCCGGCGAGAGCCCGGTGGCGCGGCCGAGTCGCTGCGGACCACTCCCGCGATGGACGTGGATCACGGCCCCTCGCTGCTGGAGTTGGCCGCGGCGGGCGCGGGGTTGTGCCAGGTGCTCGACTTCATGCTCGATGCGCGCGTGCGGGAAGGGCGGCTGGTGGAGGTGCTCGCGGACCACGCGGCGGAAGGTCCACCGGTCCATGCGCTGTGCCTTCCGGGACGCCAGTCCGTGCCCCGCGTCCGCGCCCTGCTGCGGCTCTTGTCCGACGAGCTGCGGGCAGGTGAGCCGACGTAACGGGGAACCTTGGATGCCTGGCGGGTGTCCGCGTCGCGGGCCTCACCAGGTGGCGGGAACCCCGTCCCTCTTGGGAGGCCTGGATGGCATCGCCGAGCCCGCGAGGTTGGGAACCGTTGTGTCGTCCCGCGCATCTGATTCAGGTGACGAGGGCTCCGGTTCCTCGGTGAGCTCCTTGTAGAAACGACGACCGATGATGACGCCCAGCACCAGCGAGACGACGAGACCGGCGGCGGACACCGCGGTCATCACCGTGCGCCCCTGGGCCAGCCCACTGCCGAACTGCGCGGTGAGAAAGGTTCCTGGAATGGTGCCCAACATCACGCCCGCGACAGTGGGCCAGAAGCGCGCGCCGCTCGCCGCGGCCGCCACCAGCATGACGTCGGTGGGACACAGCGGGTTGATGCACGCCATGAATGAGAAGAGGAAGTCGTGGCGCTTGGCCGCGCGCACCAGCGCCGGATATTTGCCTCCAGCCAGGCGCTTCATCGGCCGAGTCCCCAGCTTGCGTGCCAGCGCGAAGAGCAACATGGCAGACAGGAAGCTGCCCGTTAGTGAATAGAGGGTCGCTGCGAGCGTTCCGAACATCATTCCGCCCACGGCGGTCAACAACTGGCCGGGCAACAACGTCAAGGGCCGCACGGTCAGGAACGCGATGTAGGCCAGAGGCGCTGCTTTACCGAGAGGGGACAGCAGATCCGCGATGTAGCGCTGATCAATGAAGTCCGGTCCGAGCAGCCGGAGCATCAGCAGTCCACCGACGGACACAAGCATCGGTGCCAGGACTCGGAGCCATGTCTTCGCCACCTGCGCCACGCAAGGCCTCCCTCGGGCGCCATTGAGCGCGCGCCGCGGGCATGAAGGTGAGTGCCGGTCCGGGAATCGGCAATGCAGAGGGAATTGTTTTCAACAAGAGAGCGTCCTGCCGGGCATGCCTCCGCACGGAAAGTAAGCAGGGCGAGCTTGAGCAACCGCACGGAATCATTGGGGTTTTGGTGTGGTGGGTCAGGCGAGAACGGCTGGCGGTGTACGGAGCTTGCTTGCATCGGGGCGCTTCCGTCCCAAGGTTTCAGGCAAGGGGCATCGAGGCGCGGGATGGGGGCAGGCAGCCATAGAGAGGAGAGGGCGCAATGTCGGACAAAGACAACAAGGGCAGCATGACGGTGGCCGAGGCGGGACGTAAGGGTGGCGAGACGGTCCGAAACGAGCGGGGTCGCGAGTTCTACGAGACCATCGGTCGCAAGGGCGGAGCCACGGTGAAGGCCGAGCGGGGTCGCTCCTTCTACGAGGAGATCGGCCGCAAGGGCGGCGAGACGGTGAAGGCCGAGCGCGGCGCGAAGTTCTACGAGGAGATCGGCAAGAAGGGGGGTGACCGAGTCAAGGCCACCCGCGGGCCGAACTTCTACGAGGAGATTGGCCGCAAGGGTGGGCAGAAGGTGAAGAAGCTCATCGAAGAGGGCAAGCGCGCGGCTCGTGCCGCGATGGAGGCCCAGGCTGGCACGGCGCCGGCGCAAGAGGGAGCGGCTCCGTCGACCCCGACGGCTCCGACGACACCGGCGGCTCCTTCCGGCGAGACGGCGGGCCCCGGCCAGAACGAGTAGCGTGGCGCCTGGCGCGCGGACCCGGTAAGACGGCCGCGTGTACCTGGTCATCACGTTCCTCGAGCAGATGGAAGGGACCGAGCGAGCCATCCGTCGGCTCCGGGAGTTTGGCATCCCGGAGCCGCTGGTGGTCCGAGCTCGGAGCGCGGCCGCGGCGTTGTCCGCCGAGGTGCCCGTGTTCGCGGGGCTCAGAAGCCTGGCCCTGGGCGCGGACGAAGACCGCGTGTTGTTGGTGAGCATGTTGCCCGCCGTCTCCGCCGAGGAGATGGAGCGGATGATTCAACGGGTGCAGTTGGAGATGGATGCGGACGATCCACCCATGGGCCGGCTGGTCGCCCTGCCGGTGATCGCCGCGCCGACGCACCGCCGCTCGTGACGCGAGGGGCGGGGCCGGTGTAAGCAACCCTCGTGCAAGCGCTGCTCGTCTTCCTCGCCATCGCGGCGCTGTCCCTGCTCGCCTCGAGTCCGGCGTTGGATCCGGTGCGCTTCCCGGCGCTGGCCCGGCTGGCGGCGGGGGGCTTCTTGTTCCTGCTCTTCGGCGTGGTGCTGGGCCCGTCGGTGGTGGGGGTGTTGTCCGAGGAGGACCTGTACCTCCTGCGGCCGGTGATGGCGCTGGGGCTGGGCACCGCGGGCGTCATCCTGGGATTGAACCTGGAGCCCCGGCTGCTGCGGCTGTTGCCCCGGCCGGTGTATTCGGCGGCCCTGGCGCACGCGGGGACGGCGTTCCTCTTCGTCACGGTGCCGTTGTTCGTCCCGCTGCTGTTGACGGCGCGGCCGTCGCTGCATGCGGCCGTGGGGGCCGCGTCGCTCCTGGGCGCGGCGGCGAGCCTGTCCTCGGGACACTTCGCGGTGCTGGCGTACCGGAGCGGGCGGATGGACCGCGCGCGAGGCCTGGGCGTGGCGCTGTTGACGATGCTGGATGACGCGGTGGGGCTGGTGGTGCTGGCCGTGGCGCTGCTCCTGGGCGCGGCGCCCACGGCGGGCGAGGGCCTGGGGCTGGTGTGTCTGGCGGTGTTGCTGGGCATCCTGTGTGGCGCGCTGCTGGCGTTCCTCACCCACGCGCTGAAGGACCCCGCGGAGCTGGCGACGGTGACGCTGGGGATGGTGGCGCTGGTGGGCGGCGCGGCGGCGTACCTGAGGGTGTCCGCGCTCCTGGCGGGCGTGGCGTGTGGGGCGACGCTGGCGCTGGTGGGAGGGCGCACCACGGAGCGGGTGGCGCGGGCGCTGGGACGGGTGGAGCGGCCGGTGTTCCTGGTGCTGGTGTTCCTGGTCGGCTGCGGCGTGTACACGCGCGACTGGGCGGCGTGGGCGCTGGTGCCGGGCTTCGTGGGACTGCGCTTTTTGGGGAAGGTGGTGGGCGGCACGCTGGCGCAGCGCTTCGCCCGGGGCGTGCTGGAGCTGCCGCCTCGCGTGGGCTACGCGCTGATCGCCCAGGGGGGCCTCGCGCTGTGTCTGGTCGCCGAGTACCAGCTCCTGGTTCCGGGCGGACTGTCCCGCCGCGTGCTGGACGTGGTGGTGGTGGGCGCGGTGGTGAACGAGCTCTTGGCGGGGCAGGCCTTCCGTCAGGTCACCACACCTTTGGCCCGCATGAAGCCCGTGCCTCCTCCGGACGTGGGGGTGGCGACATGAAGGGCGCGGTGGCCCGGCTGCTGTTGGTGATGGGGCTCTTGGCCATCATCAGCCGCGCCCAGGTGCTGCGCGTGGACTCGGGCACTCCGGTGACGCTGGCGGCCGGGGCGCTGCTGTTGTGCGGCCTGTTCGCGGGCAAGGTGGCCAAGGGGATGGGGCTGCCCCGGCTCACGGGATATCTCCTGGTGGGCGTGGCCGTGGGCCCGTACGTGCTGGGCTTCATCCCGGGCGAGGGCGTGAAGGGGTTGGACCTGGTGAAGGGGCTGGCGGTGAGCCTCATCGCGCTGGTGGCGGGCACGGAGCTGCGCCTGGGGCTCATCCGCCGCGTGGGCGCGCGGGTGGCGCTCTTGTGCGCGGCCGTGTGCGGCGTGACGTTCATCGTGTGCTTCGCGGCGACCGTCGCGCTCAAGCCGCTCCTGCCGTTCCTGGCGACCCTGACCTTGCCTCAGGTATTGGCGGTCAGCGCGCTGTTGTCCACGGTGGTGGTGTCGTTCTCTCCCACGGTGACCATCGCCATCGTCCAGGAGACGAGCGCGCGAGGCTCGTTCACCGAGTTCCTGATGGCGCTGGTCATCATCGGCGACCTGTTCGTGATGGTGGCCTTCGCGCTGGCCGCGGGCCTGACGCGAGCGACCTTCGGTGGCGGACTGGACGTGGCGGGGTTGTTGAGTGGGGTGGGGTGGGAGCTGTTCGGCTCGGTGGCGGTGGGCGGCCTGCTCGCGGTGGCGATGCTCGTCTACATGCGGGGCGTGAAGCAGGAGCTGCCGCTGTTCCTGGTGGGACTGTCCTTCGCGGCGGCGGAAGGGGGCACGCGCCTTCACCTGTCCCCGCTGCTGGTGTCGCTGGCGGCCGGGGCGCTCATCGCCAACCTGGACGAGCGCGAGGGCGAGCGCATCCACCACGCGATCCAGCGGGCGGGCCTGCCGGTGTTCGCGCTCTTCTTCGCGGCGGCGGGCGCGGGGTTGAAGCTGGACGCGCTGGTGACGGTGGGGCCGGCGGCGCTGCTGCTGGTGGTGCTGCGGGGAGGGGCCATCTGGTTCTCCTGCCGACGCTTCGCCCCCGCGGACGACCCGCGTTTGAAGAGCCACCTGTGGATGGGACTCATCTCCCAGGCGGGGGTGACGTTTGGCCTGGCGGCGCTGGTGTCGAGGACGTTCCCCTCGTTCGGCCCCCAGGTGGAGGTGCTCATCGTGGCGATGATCACCGCGCACGAGCTGGTGGGTCCGGTGCTGACCAGACGTGCACTGACGGCCAGTGGCGAAGTCAGGACGGACGAGGCGCCGGGAACCGCGTAGGCTGCCTCCCCTCGCAGGAGGCAAGAAAGACATCATGGCCGCACCCATCCTCGAGGTGGACATGGAGCACCCCTCCCCGCGCCACATCCAGCGCGCCGTGGAGGTGCTCGAGCGCGGCGGGCTCATCGCCTATCCGACGGACACGTACTACGGCATGGGCTGTGATTTGGGCTCGAAGCGGGCCATCGAACGGCTCTACCAGCTCAAGGGCCGCGACAAGAAGAAGCCCCTGTCCTTCCTGTGTCCGGACCTGTCGGACGTCGCTCGCTACGCTCACGTCAGCAATTTCGCGTACCGAACAATGAAGGGTCTCACCCCTGGCGCGTTTACCTTCATCCTCGAGGCGACGCGATTGGTGCCTGATTTGATGATGACCCGGCAGAAGCAGGTGGGTATCCGGGTCCCGGATGCCCCCCTGGCCCGCGAGCTGGCTCGCGCGCTGGGGCGTCCTCTCGTGACGACGTCGGTGAGCAACACCCAGGGTGAGCCGCTCACGGACGCGCGGGAGATAAAGGAGGAGTTCGGCCATGGGCTGGAGCTCATCCTTGACGGGGGTGTGACGTTGAACGAACCGTCGACAGTGGTTTCACTCATTGGCGATACGCTTGAAATCCTCCGGCAGGGCAAGGGTAGGCTGGAGGACTGAAACTCGAACAAGAAGAGGGGGGCCACCGTGGAATCAGGGGCCGCGGAGCCAGTGCGAACGGACATGCCACAGCACGTCCCATCGCCAGTCAGGTTGCTATTGCTGCTGTTGTTTCGCCCGGTGGACCTGCACTACAGGCTCCGGGCGGCGGGAATCCTCGCGCCAGGGGGGCGCATCGGCCAGTTGTGGCGGGAGCAGGGTGAGGGTGGACGCGCCGCGGGGCTCTATGTCCGGCGGATGTTGCTCTTGCTGGTGGTGGGTTCGCCCCTGGTGACGGGGCTGTTGGGATTGGGGCTCTACTGCGCGGGCATTCCACTTCGCGGCGGCTGGGCGGTGTCCGCGTTGTGTTGTTCGGCCGCGGGGCTGGCGCTCGCACAGGTGTCAGGACTGGCGGCCGGGGTGATGCTGGGCTCGCTGGCCAGTCTGTCCATGCTGGTGGGTTTGCATGCCACCGCGGCGGGGGCCTTCGGGCCGGTGCTCGGCGGTGGAGCGGGAGTCGCCGTGGGGGTGTGTCTGGGCATGGTGTCCGGGCTGTCGGTGGGGAGCATCGCGAGCATCTCCGGCGGGAGAGGTCCTTCCGTGTGGCGGGTGCAGACGGCGGCCATCATCACCAGCGTGGTGCCCATGGTGGTGTGGAGCCGTCAGGCCAATGTGTCCTTCGCGGGCGCGGTGGCGGCGGCGGCGCTGGTGGCCTTCCTGGTGAGTGCGTTCAGGCTGCCGCTGTATGCGCTGGAGGTGCTGGCGTCGGCGACGGCGTATGCCGTGGAGCGGTGGACGGGACGTCCGACGCTGCAGTGGGTGCCCGTGCGCCACCACAACCTGAGCTATCTGCCACACCCGTTCCTGGGCAGGCACCTGGCGCTGGCGGTGCGATCGCGGCCCGCGGAGGTGCTCGCGGTGGCGGATGCGTGCCTGCGCTCGCCGGGGAACATCCTGGTGGGCTGGCCGTGGGTGGTGCAGGCGCTGGAGCAGGCCTCCACGGAGGGCGCGGGTGGGCCGCGTCCCTGAGTCCGGGGGCGTGGCGCGCGGGTCGACAGATTGCCTCCGGGCGGGGCTCCGCTAGCCTGGGGGCATGGAAGGATTGCTCGACGCGTTCATCGCCTTCATCCGCGCGGAGCGTGGGCTGTCCGGCAAGACGGTGGATGCCTATGCCGCGGACCTGACCTCCTACTTCGAGGACCTGCGCGCGCGGGGCGTGGAGGACGCGACGCGCGTCCGTCAGGAGGACGTGACGGCGCACCTGTCGTCGCTGTCCCGGGGCGGGCTGGGCAAGCGCAGTCAGGCGAGGCACCTGGCCGCGCTCCGGGGCTTCCACCGCTTCCTGGTCGCCGAGCGACTGGCGGACAAGGACCCGACGGAGGACGTGGACACGCCGCGCTCGGCGAAGAAGCTGCCATCGTTCCTGACGTTGGACGAGGTGGAGCAGTTGCTGGCCGCGCCGGACGAGCGGACGCCGGCGGGGCTGCGCGACAAGGCGATGCTGGAGGTGCTCTACGCCACGGGCCTGCGCGTCAGCGAGCTGTGTGGGCTGGGCGTCAACGACGTGCAGTTGAGCGCGGGCTACCTGGTGGCGAAGGGCAAGGGCGCCAAGGAGCGCGTGGTGCCGTTGGGGCGCGTGGCGGTGGAGAAGACTCAGGAGTACCTGGGCAACTCCCGCCCGGCGATGCTCGGTCGGCGCGAGTCGCGGGCCCTGTTCGTGACGCCTCGGGGGTCGGGCTTCACGAGGCAGGGGTTCTGGAAGCTGATCAAGCGGTATGCGCTGAAGGCGGGCATCCTCAAGCCCATTTCTCCCCACAAGCTGCGGCACTCCTTCGCTACACACTTGGTGGAGCGGGGGGCGGACTTGAGGGCCGTGCAGCAGATGCTCGGGCACGCGGACCTGGCCACGACGCAGATCTACACCCACGTCAACAGCGCCCGCCTGCGCTCCGTCTACGACGAGTTCCATCCGCGCAGTGACGTGTTCGTCCCCAAGCCGAAGAAGCGGAAGTCGGCGTCGTAGATTCACGTGTTCCGGGGTCTGGCGGTGGGTGGATTCGACATGTCAGACCGGGCACTAGACTGCCTACGTACCAGGTGGACACCCTTGAAGGTGGGGTGTTACGGATGGGACCTCTGAGGTTCCATCGACGGAGGTGGGCGTGGGGCGGAACAAGGGCAAGAAGCCGGCGACGTACGAGGACATCGAAGCGCTTCCGGTGGGGTGGGTGGGGGAGATTGTCGAAGGGTTGTTGTATGCGTCGCCGCGCCCGGCGATGGCGCATCTGCATGTGGCGTCGCGGCTCGGGGCGTTGCTCATGCAGCCCTTCGATTGGGCACGGGGTGGTCCCGGAGGCTGGTGGTTGCTGAACGAGCCGGAGCTTCATCTGGGGGAGAACGTCGTGGTGCCGGACCTCGCGGCCTGGCGCCGCGAGCGGGTTCCGGAGCCACCGGACCCGGAGACTCCGTGGCTCTCGCTGGCTCCCGACTGGGTTTGCGAGGTGCTGTCACCTTCGACGCGAAGCACGGACCGCGTCCGCAAGCTGCCGCTGTACCACCGAAGCGACGTGCGACATGCGTGGCTCATCGACCCGTTGCGGTGTTCCCTCGAAAGCTATCGGAGTGGGAACCGAGGCTGGGAGCGCGTGGGCCTTCATGAGGGGCCCGCCGTGATTCGCGAGGAGCCCTTCGAGGCGGTGCCGCTCGACCTGGGGCTGATCTGGCTGCCACGTCGTGGCGGCAAGGGACACAAGGTGGACGCTGTCATTCTCCCTTGAGGATGCGGTGTTGCGGAGAGGACCTCGGAGGTTCCATCGAAGGAGGTGGGTATGGGGCAGGGCAAGGGTAGAAAGCCAGCGACGTACGAGGACATCGAAGCGCTTCCGGTCGGTTGGGTGGGGGAGATTGTCGAGGACTTGCTGTATGCGTCGCCGCGTCCGGCGGTGAGGCATCTGCATGTGGCATCACGACTCGGAATCCTGCTGGGGATGCCCTTCGAGCTGGGCCCGGGTGGACCGGGCGGCTGGTGGTTTCTGGATGAGCCGGAGCTGCACTTCGGGCGTGATGTCCTCGTCCCGGATCTGGCGGGTTGGCGTCGGGAGCGTGTCCCGGAGCCACCGCATGATGTGCCCTGGCTGACGCAGGCGCCGGATTGGGTCTGTGAGGTGCTGTCTCCCTCGACGGAGACAAAAGACCGGCTCCGCAAGCTGCCCGTCTATCACCGTGAAGGCGTGCGGCATGTGTGGCTCATCGACCCCGCGCGGCGCTCGCTGGAGGTGTATCGCCATGGCTCCGGGGGCTGGGCGCCGGGAGAGCGCTATTCGGGGGACATCATCGCTCGCGTGGAGCCGTTCGAGGCCGCGGTCCTGGCGCTCGACTTGCTCTGGTTGCCCCGGCCGGAAGCGGAGCGCGGCGAGCGCACTCCGTCGTCCTCACGTTGAATCGGCGCGGCTCAGGGGGCCACGTTGACGACGGGGATTCCGAACGGGTCCGTGCTCGTGCGCCTCGCTTCGGTGGACGACTCGGCTTCGGGCAGGGGGGCGACATGAATCAGCCCGCTCGCCATCAGCCGGTGCACCGAGCGCGACGCCGCCAGCTCTCCCATGGCCGCGGTGCGCAGGGCCTGACGGATGCTCCGGCTGCCGCGCAGCTTCGAGTACAGGTAGAGGTCGTCCGCCGTGAGCTGCGATGGGGTAGGGCGGGGGATGGGCTCGAACACGAGCCGGCCGTCCAGCGCGAACAGCTCGTCGCTCAGGGCCAGCGTCAGGCGCACCTCCGCCTCGCGATAAAGCGCGTGGGCCTCGGGCACGGAGCCGCGCTCGAGAATCTGCGCGGCCAGCGCCACCGCGTGGTCGTACTTCCCCGTCTCCAGGAATCGCTTCACCAGGGTCAGGAGCTCGGCCAGCTCAGCGGCTTCGCCGACCTTCGGACCCTTGGCCATCCGGGGAGACAGCGCGCCCCGGCGATACAGGTGGAGGATCCACCGCGCCGCGAACAGCGGGGCCTCCTTCGCCGTGGCCAGCATCTCGCTCAGGGTGGCGCCGCCCGCCGCCAGCTCCAGCAGCTTGTCCTCCTCCTCGGAGAACGTCTCCACGGCGAACTCGCGGAACACCCTGAACGTGGCGTCCAGGTGCGGGAAGACGTCGCGGAACATCGTCCACTCGCGCAGCCGTGTCACCGCGTCCCGGTGGAGGCCGTTCAGCGAGAGCTTCAGTCCCACGGCGCGGGAGGCGGGGGGCAGCTTCGGCGTGAACTCCACCTCTCCCGACTCCCAGCCGTAGCAGTCGAAGAGGGCCTCGCGTGCCTTGTGCTCCATCGCCTCGATGAGGCGCGGCAGCTCCACGAAGCAGCGCTGCACCAGGAAGGTGCCGTACGGCGTGCCCGCTCCTTCCGCCGCCTCGAAGGCCGCCGCGGCCCGGGGCGCGTCCAGGATGCGCAGGTTCACCAGCACCTGGGCCAGGTGCTCCCGGGGGTCATTCGAGCTCTCACCGACGAGGAAGCCGTCCTTCACCTGGAAACAGCGTTGGATGGCGCCGCGCTCCACCCTCAGCGTGCCCTCCACTCCGGCACCCGAGAACAGCGGCGGCATCACCATCTGCAGGCGATAGCTGGCGAGACTTCCCTTGAATGACTCCATGCCGGTTCATCCTCCCGAGGTGAGGTTGCTCGCAGGTGAGGCGATCAGGGTACCGCTCCACCCACCACCGCTCAACCACAAGCCCTTGGAATCCCTCAGGATTTACGTGCGGGTCGGAATTTTTCAGGCAGGGACGCGGCGGGCATTCAGCAGGCAACGGATGCCAGCAGGGCTGAACGGAAGGTTGCAGGGGCACGGCGGGTATGCGACCACCCGCGCTCACAAGTCAGATTCGGAACTCGAATCTGACCCTTTTGACTCGCGATTCGGAACCCAGACATGCGGACCCTCTCAGGCGTGCAGTCCTCCGGAAAGCTGCACATCGGCAACTACTACGGCGCCATCCGCCAGTTCGTGCAGATGCAGGACGAGGGCGAGGCGTACTACTTCATCGCCAACCTGCACGCGCTCACCACGGTGAGGGACCCGAAGCTCGCGCTGGAGCTCACGCGAGACGCCGCCGTCTCGTACCTGGCGCTCGGGCTGGACCCGAAGAAGGCCGTGCTCTTCCGCCAGAGCGACGTGCGCGAGGTGCTGGAGCTCAACTGGATTCTCGGCACCGTGGTGCCGCACGCGCACCTGGAGCGGGCCCACAGCTACAAGGACAAGGTCGCCAAGGGCATCTCCCCGGACTTCGGCCTCTTCGCCTACCCCGTGCTGATGGCGGCGGATATCCTGCTCTACAGCGCGGACGCCGTCCCCGTGGGCAAGGACCAGATTCAGCACGTCGAGTTCGCCCGCGACTGGGCCGTGAAGTTCAACACCGAGTACGTGAAGGGCTATGACCCGGCGGACCCGGACGGCAAGGAGCGCGGGCATACGCCCGGCATCCTCAAGCTGCCCACGGCCCGCATCCAGGAGTCCACCCAGACGGTGCCCGGTATCGACGGCAAGAAGATGTCCAAGTCGTACGGCAACACCATCGAGCTGTTCGGCGAAGAGAAGGACATCAAGAAGCGCATCATGTCCATCAAGACGGACTCGACTCCCGTGGAGGCGCCCAAGCCGGTGCCTGGCGCGGAGCGTCCGGCGGACGTCGTCAGCGAGGTGCCGCTCTACGACCTGCTCAAGCTGATGCTCCCCGAGTCCGAGTTCGCCGAAGTGGACGCGTCGTGGAGGGCGGGAGGGAAGGGCTACGGGGACTACAAGAAGAAGCTCCTGGAGGCCTACCTGACGACCTTTGGCCCGGCCCGTCGGCGGTACGCCGAGCTGGTAAGCGACCCCGCCGAACTGGAGCGCATCCTCCAGGACGGCGCGAATCGCGCCCGCCAGGAAGCCTCCGTGTTGATGGACAAGGTGCGGCGCGCGGTGGGTATCCCGTGAGGTCCTGGGCCTGAACGGGTGTTTACCGCCGTTTGTTTGACCCACCTAAAAGCCACTGTTAAGGAGGTGTGTCCCCCGGCTCGCGCTCGAGGCCGGCGGATTTGAGCCCTTGCGTGATGACGAGCCGCCACCGAAAGCCAGAAGGACAGCCAGGTTCCGCCGGTGAGTAACGGCCGTCCCACTTCGGCCGACGAGGGCCACCGCGACGGCGAATTGCCCCTCACCCCGGGCGACGCCTTCCGCGTCGCGCTGCCCAATTTCGAAGGGCCGCTGGACCTGTTGCTCCATCTCATCAAGGAGCATCGGCTCGACATCTTCGACATCCCGCTGGCGCTCATCACCGAGAAGTACCTGGAGCACCTGGAGCGGATGCGGGAGATCAACCTGGACATCGCCGGGGAGTTCCTGGTGATGGCGTCCACGTTGGCCCACTTGAAGAGCCGCATGCTGCTGCCGCGACAGGACGCGGTGGCGGTGCCCGAGGGCGGCGAGGCCCTGGCCGCGGTGGAGGAGCCAGAAGACCCCCGCGCGGAGCTGGTGCGGCGGCTGCTCGAGTACCAGAAGTACAAGGACGCCGCCGAGCACATGGCCATGCAGGACATCCTCGGCCGCGACGTCTTCGCGCGCAGCGTGCCGGTGGAGGCCGTGCCCATCCCCGAGGAGGAGGTGGGCCTCCAGGAGTTCAGCGTCCTCAAGCTCATCGAGGCGTTGGACCGGGTGCTGGAGCGCCTGCAGCCCAAGGTGCAGCACGAGGTGGTGCGCGAGCGGGTGACGCTCTCCGAGGCCATCCTCCGCATCGCCCAGCGCCTGCACCCCCATGGACAGGTCCTCTTCGAGAGCCTGTTCACCGAGGAAACGACGCCGACGCGCCAGGAAATCGTCATCACCTTCCTGGCCATCCTGGAGATGGTCAAACGCCGGCTCATCCGTGTGGTACAGGACGAGCCGCTCGGCCCCATCCTGTTGTTGCCCAACGGGGACGCCCTGGAGCGCTTGGTCCCCACGGAGGTCGACGAGAGTGACTACCGGTAGGAAAGGCCCCCGTGACTCGGACGAGGAGGTCCCAGTCGCGTCCGGAGGTCCCAGTCCGTTCTCCGAGGAAGAGCTGGCCGCCGTCACCGGGCCCGGACTGGCGGACGAGCTGGACGAAGTCGAACCCGCAGCCATCGAAGAGGACCAGGACGGCGTCATGCCGGACCTGGAGTCGTCCTTCGAGAAGCTCGTCTCCAAGAGCCGCAAGCTGTCCACGGACCGCATCCGCACCGTGGTGGAGAGCGTGCTCTTCGTCGCGGAGCGGCCCCTGTCCGTGGACGAGCTGTGGCAGGCCACCGGCATCGAGCGGGAGCTCATCGCCGAGGCCCTCAACCAGATCTCCGGCGTCCACCGGGACGGCATCAGCGGCATCGTCCTGTACGAAGTCGCCGGGGGGTGGCAGTTCCGCACGGACCCGCACTCGGGCGAGTACGTCCGGCGCTACCTGCGGGTGAAGCCCCAGCGACTCACCCGCGCGGCCGTGGAGACCCTGGCCATCATCGCCTACCGGCAGCCAGTCACCCGACCGGAGCTGGAGGATATCCGCGGGGTGGATTGCGGCGCCGTCCTCAAGGCGTTGATCGATCGCAAGCTGGTGAAAATCCTGGGCAAACGCGAAGAGGTGGGGCGCCCCATCCTCTATGGGACTACTCGCGAATTCCTGGAGTTCTTCGCCTTGAAGGACCTGTCAGCGCTGCCGACGCTGCGGGAATTCCACGAACTCACGCAGGAGCATCGCGAAATCGTGGAGAAAGAAGTACGACCGGCGCCGGTGGCAGCGGGAACGGTGGAAGCGCTATCGGACCCGGGATTCACGAAGCGGATGGAGAAGAACGCGGCGGCCAGCGAGGCGGCGCTTGAGGACCTGGAACACGCCATCGAGGCGGCTGAGCGGACACAGAAGGCCAGCTCCAGCGTCCTGGACACGCCCCCGAAGCCCGAGACGGGCGCCGAGGGGCCGAAGCCCGAGTGACGGGCAGCAATGGAAGAAGGGGAAGTAATGTCGGCAGAACGACTACAGAAGTACCTGGCCCGCGCGGGAGTTGCTTCGCGCCGGCACGCAGAAGAGCTGATCACCGCGGGCCGAGTGGCCGTGAACAACACGACGGTGACGGAGCTGGGGAGCCGAGTGGAGCCGGGCACGGACCTGGTCTCGGTGGACGGAAAGCTCGTCACTCCCCCTGATGAATCCTCTTACTTCCTGCTCTACAAGCCCGTGGGTGTGGTGACGACCCTGTCGGATCCTCAGGGTCGGCCGACGGTGGCCAACTATCTGGAGGAGACGGGCAAGCGCCTGTTCCCGGTGGGCCGCCTGGACTACGACGCCGAGGGAGCGCTGCTCTTCACGGACGATGGCGCGCTGGCGCACAAGCTGACGCACCCGAGCTTCCAGGTGCCTCGCACGTATCTGGCGAAGGTGAAGGGCGAGCCGGACATCCTGACGCTCGACAAGCTGCGCGGTGGCGTGCGGCTGGAAGACGGCATGGCCACGCCGGTGTCGGTGGGCGTGTTCGAGTCCGCCGAGAAGAACACGTGGTTGAAGATTGTCGTGGCGGAGGGCCGTCCGCACCTCATCAAGCGGCTGTGCGCCGCGGTGGGGCACCCGGTGGTGCGCCTGTTCCGTCCGGCGTACGCGGGCATTGGCGTGGAAGGCTTGCGGCCGGGAGAGCTGCGTCCGCTGAAGAAGATTGAGGTCGAGCTGCTGAACGACGTGGCAGAGGGCCGTGTCGCGCCTCCGACGGCGGAGCTGCGGCTGCCGCCTCGGCGCCATGGGCGTGCGGCGCCGGGCTTCAACGAGGCGGACGAGGACGAGCTGTCCATGGATGATGATGCTCCGGCGCCTCGGAAGGCGGCGGGTGAGCGTGCGGCTCGCAAGGCTCCGGCGCGTGGAGCTGGAGGCTCGGCGGGGAGCGCGTGGAAGCCCGTCGTGGATGGTGGCGCCAAGCTCGCTCGCTTCGGGCGTGGGGCCGCCGCCGAGGGCCGTGGCGCGCGACGCACGGGTGGCGACGAGGATCGCCCGGCGCGTGGCGCGGGTCGGCCGGCTCGCAAGGAGTGGGGCGCGGGTGGCGCGGATTCGCCGCGCTCGCGTGGGCCTCGCGCCGAGGGTGACGCGGGTCGCGGTCCGCCGCGTCGGGCACCGGCGGCTGGGGGCGCTTCGCGCTTCGGTCGTTCGGCCGAGGGCGGCGCGGGTCGTCCCGCACGCAAGGAGTGGAGCGCGGGTGGTGAGGACAGCCCGCGTCCTCGTCGGAGCGCTGGCGATGGTGAAGGCCGGCCGGCTCGCAAGGAATGGAGCGCGGAAGGGGCGTCGCCTCGTGGAGCCGCGCGCCGTGACGCGGGCGGTGATTCGAAGCCGCGTTTCGGTGGCGACTCGAAGCCCCGGTTTGGTGGCGAGGGCAAGCCTCGTTTCGGTGATTCGAAGCCGCGCTTCGGTGGCGAGGGAAAGCCTCGCTTCGGCGGTGATTCGAAGCCGCGTTTCGGTGGCGAGGGAAAGCCTCGCTTCGGCGGTGATTCGAAGCCGCGTTTCGGCGGTGAGGGCAAGCCTCGCTTCGGTGATTCGAAGCCGCGCTTCGGTGGCGAGAGCAAGCCTCGCTTCGGCGGTGATTCGAAGCCGCGCTTCGGTGGCGAGAGCAAGCCTCGCTTCGGCGGTGCGGGTCGTGGTGATGCCGACGGTGAGAGCCGTCCTCGCTTCGGCGCTGGTGCGGCTCGTGGAGCGGCTCGTCCGGCCCGTGGTGATGCCGACGGTGAGAGCCGTCCTCGCTTCGGTGCTGGTGCGGCTCGCGGAGCGGCTCGTCCGGCGCGCGGTGATGCCGACGGCGAGAGCCGTCCTCGCTTCGGCGCTGGTGCGGCTCGCGGAGCGGCTCGTCCGGCGCGCGGCGATGCCGACGGCGAGAGCCGTCCTCGCTTCGGTGGCGCTGCCTCGCGCGGCGCGGGCCGTGGTGAGTCCGCTGGTGAGGGTCGTCCTCGTTTCGGTGGCGCCGCCTCACGTGGCGCGGGTGCCGGTGAGGGCAAGCCTCGCTTCGGTGGCGCCGCCTCACGTGGCGCGGGTGCCGGCGAGGGTCGTCCTCGTTTCGGTGGCGCGTCTCGTGGCGCGGGTGCCGGTGAAGGCCGTCCTCGCTTCGGCGCGGGTGCTTCGCGTGGCGCGGGCGCCGGTGAAGGCCGTCCTCGCTTCGGTGCGGGAGCCTCGCGTGGCGCGGGCCGTCCCGCCTCGGGCGGTGAGGGTCGTCCTGCTCGCCGCGAGTGGAGCGGGGGAGACAAGGGCGCCCCGCGGGGTCGCTTCGACCGCAAGCCTCGCGATTCGGAAGGCGGCGCGCCTCGGGGTCGCAGCGGTGGCTTCGGCGCGAAGCCGGGCGGCAAGGGTCCTCGGGGAGCGGGCGGCCGGTCGGAAGAGCGCGCCTGGAAGCCCTACGACGCCAAGGGTGCCCCCCGTGAGCGGGTCGTCCGTGGCGGCTCCCGGGGCCTCGCCCCCGAAGGCGCCCGCAAGTCCGAGGGTTTCAAGGGCCGGGCGGGCTCGCCTTCCAAGGGTCCTCGTAGGCCTTACTGACACACACCACAGCGGATTGGGCGGCAGGGGGGTCGTTGATATAACCCCCTGCGACTTTTCCACCGTTCGCCTTACCGGAGACCGATGCGAACCGGCACGCGCCCCTTCCTCCTCATGCTGGTCCTGGTCCTCGGCTGCAATGGCAGCCGGGACCAGCTCCTCGCGGATCTCCAGAGTCCTCGCCCGGAGGTCCGCGCCCTGGCGGTGAAGAAGCTCGCCGGGCAAGGCAATCCGGACGACCTCGTCCTCTTCACTCGAGCGGCCAAGGACCTGGCCGCCATCGTCCGCGCCGAGGCCGCCGTCGCGCTGGGGGAGAGTCAGGACCCCCGCGTGGTGGACCTGCTCGGCGAGCTCCTGGAGGACTCCGACGAGGAGGTCCAGGGCCGCGCCGCGATGGCGCTCTCCAAGGTCAAGAACGACAAGGCCAAGGCCTACCTCACGCTCCAATACGGGCGCCGAGGCCGCGCCACCCGTCAGGTCATCGTCCAGGCCCTGAAGAACGCCAACGTCCCGGGCGCCATGGCGGAAGTCGTCGCCGCCGAGGCCAAGGGGCAGTGGGATCGCAACCTGCTCACCCTCACCGAGGGAGCCCTGCCCGAGCGGGTGGGCGCCGCCGAGGAGCTTGGCAAGAGCGGTCGTCCCGAGGCCGTCAATCGCCTGTTGCCCCTGGTCCGCGACAGTCAGGTCATCCTCGCCGCCGCGGCGGTGCGGGGCCTGGGTGATGCCGGTGACAAGCGCGCGGTGGGAGCCATCGCCCTGCTGCTGGACGAGAGCTTCCCCGAGCTGCGCGAGTCCGCGATCATCGCCCTGATGAAGTTGCAGGACCCCGCCGCCGCGCCTCGTCTGCAGGCCGTGGCGGTGGAGAAGAGCGCCGTGAGCCCCATGGCCATGGACGCCATCCTGTCCTTCCCGCGCACCCCGGAGACGGACACCGCGTTGTGCGCCGTCACCCTTGATGGCGCGCCGGCCGAGGCGCTCGCCGCGGGTCAGGCGATGCGCTCACGCGGTGGCTGTCCACTGGACCCCATCGGCGAGCGCCTGTCGCGTCCCGCCACCGCCGCGAGCGGCCTGCAGGCCGTCCTCGGATTGGGCCCCACGGCGCTGCCGCTGCTGCCGAAGGTGACGCCGTGGCTCAACCAGAACGACGCCACGCTGCGCCTGCTCGCGGTGGAGGCCGTCACCGTCGTGGGCGATGCGTCCGTGGTGCCGCAGCTCCAGAAGCTCTACGAGCAGGAGGCCAAGGGGCTGGAGGAGCTGCGCACCGACTGGGTCAGCCAGAAGCTGCCGGAGAACTACTCGGCGGAGTTCGACCCGTCGGCTCCGTCCACTTCTCCTCATGTGCATGGGCAGGCGGGGGACGAGCGGGTGGCTCGCCACGCTTCGCTCTTCGAGCGCGTGAAGGCGCTCAACGCGCAGCGGGCTCGTGCGTCGGGTCGTCCAGTGGTCAAGCCTCGCGTGCCCACGGAGCTGTTCGATGACGTGGAGCCGGAGCGTCTGGTGCCGCTCGCGACGCTGCTGCGCTCCTTGGGAACGCTTCGGGCGCCGGGCGCGCTGGAGCTGCTCAAGGGGTTCAGCCAGGACTCAAGCATTCCCTTGCGCACCGCCGCGCTGGTGGGCCTGACGCACCTGGGCGCCGAGGGCGTGGCCATCGCGCGCGAGGGGATGCTGGAGCCCGAGAGAGATCTCCAGAAGGCGCTGGCGCAGGCCCTCGCCGAGTCGGGGCCCGAAGGACAGGCCGCGCTGGTGGAGCTGCTCCCGAAGATGGGCGGAGAGAAGCTGCTGGTGCTGGATGCGCTGACGCGGGGCTCGGGTGCGCCCGCTTCGGCGTCCGCGGTCCTCCAGACGGTGGTGACGGAAGGGGGCCCGGAGGCCGCGCTCGCGGCGGGGCTGCTCGGGCGCATCCAGTCGAAGGAGGCAGTGCCCACGCTCATCAAGGCCCTGGACGAGACGAACAGCGTCGCGCGCAGGGATGTGCTGCTGGCGCTCGGGACGCTCGGTGATGCGCAGGCGGCGGAGGTGGTGTCGCGAGACTTGTTCCACGACCTGCCGGAGATTCGCGCGGCGGCGGCCACGGCGCTCAAGCGCATGGGGGCGACGAACCAGGGCGAGTCGCTGGATGCGCTCAAGAGCGACTACTTCCGCACCGTGCGGGACGCGGCGGGAGCGGCACTGGCGAAGGGTGGCACCGCCGCCGAGGGAGCCAGGTGATGGAGGCGCGCAAGCTCAAGGACAGGGCCGCTGAAGCCTTCACCAAGGGCCGCTTCTCCAAAGCCGCGGAGCTGTACGAGGACTTCTGCAAGCTGGACCCGAAGGACCACCAGTCGCGGCTGCGCACGGGGGATGCCTGGGCCAAGGCGGGTGAGCGCGAGCGCGCCATCGCCGCGTACCATTCCGCCGCCGAGGGCTTCGCGAAGGAGGGCTTCCTCCCGCGCGCCATCGCCGCGAGCAAGCTCATCCTGGAGCTGGACCCCAGCCACCAGGGCGTCCAGCAGATGCTGGCGAACCTGTACGCACGTCGGGGGACGCCAGCGGGTGCACGGGCTCGCGGGCCGATGACGAGCGCGCTCTCCGCGCCGCCGCCCCCCGAGCGCCCCGCTCCCGTAGCCGCCGGGCCCGTGCCAGGGCGTGCCGATACCCCGACGGCGCTGTCGGCGGGGGAGGGCACCATCAACCTCTCCGCCGAGCTCCCCGCGGAGCTGGCGCTGTCCGTGGACGACGCACCTTCTCCGGGCTCCGTCGAGACATCGGAAGAGGTCGTCCACTCCGTGAGCATGGGGCTCTCGGACGCCGAGACCTCCACCTCGTCGGCCGAGGAGCACGAGGGCTTCGATATCGCGCTGGGCGAGTCGGAGTCGTCACCGTCCACGAGTGTCGCGGCGGCTCCCGCCAGCGCTCCCGTCACGAGTGCGGGGAGGCAAGGCTCGACCGCGAGTGTCGGCACGGGTCCTGCCGGGACTCTCGTCACGAGTGCGGGTGCACCCGGCACGTCAGCGAGTGTCAGCACAGGTCTCGTTGGGACTCCTGTCACGCGTGCCGATGCACCCGGTACGGCCGCGGCTCCCGCCACTCCCTCGCTCGGTGCGCTCGAGTCGCTTCCCGTCGCGAGTGGCAGCCCCGTTCCCACGGGGACCACCGTCATCAGCGCGCGTGAAGGCAATGGCACCTCGTTGCCGCCGGGACTCGCGCCACGGGGGGCCACGCAGCGGGTTCGTCCTGCCGTGCCGGAGACGCCCGCCGCCTCGGACGTGGACGCGTTGACCCCGCGCTCTCCGAGCGGCAAGTGGAAGGCGCTGTCTTCACCCATCGGAGAGCAGGGCTCGGCCGAGACGCCTCGGACGCCGATGGTCATCGACCCGCCCTCCGCGCCC
Organism: Myxococcus eversor; assembly: GCF_010894455.1. Taxonomy (GTDB): domain Bacteria; phylum Myxococcota; class Myxococcia; order Myxococcales; family Myxococcaceae; genus Myxococcus; species Myxococcus eversor. Next base: position 239,583 of record NZ_JAAIXY010000012.1, read on the forward strand.
CCGGGCTTGCGCCCACGCCGCGCGGAAGCCACCCCTCACGCGGGCGCCACGGCCGTGCCCTTCCGGGAAGTGTCGCGGGAGCTCGGTGCCTCGCTGCGCGCGGTGCCGCCGAGCCCGTCGTCCTTCACCGAACTGGAAATGGAAGCAGACTCCCTGCTCCATGCCGTCGAACTGGCGGCCCAGTCAGGGCTGAACCAGCGCGCCGAGGTCATCGCGGGCGGAGACGAGGAAGAGGTCTTCAGTCTCACCGAGGAAGTCGTCACCGACGTGCCCTCGCTGGACGCGCTTCCCAGCATCCCGCTGTTCTCGGACCTGCCTCGCGACGCCTTCATCGAGCTGTTCGAGCGCTGCCCCTTGCGCCGCTTCACCCTCGGAGAGCGCATCATCGACCAGGGCAGCCACGGCGACGCCTTCTACGTCATCTGCGAAGGACAGGCGCGCGTCTTCCGGACCGAGTCTGGCCGCCGCGTCGACCTGGCCACGCTGGAGGGCGGGGCGTTCTTCGGCGAGATGGCCATCCTGTCCGGAGCCCCGCGCACCGCGTCCGTCGAGGCCGGCACCGAGGACACGCAGCTGCTCGAAATCTCCGCCACCGTGCTCACCTCGCTCTCGCGGAGCCACCCCCAGGTGGCGGCGGCCCTGAAGAAGTTCGTGCGGCAGCGCCTGCTCACCAACGTGATGAACACCTCGGCGCTGTTCCGCCCCTTCAACCGGAAGGACCGGCGCACGCTGGTGGAGCGCTTCCGCGCCCGTGACATCGAGCGCGGTGAGGTCATCATCCGGGATGGCGACCAGACCGACGGCCTCTACGTCCTGCTCTCGGGCGAGGTCGAGGTGCACAAGGATGGGCACCTGCTGACGCGGCTGAAAGAGGGGGACCTGTTCGGTGAAATCTCCCTCCTCCAGAAGACGCCGGCCACCGCGACGGTGACGGCCGCGCGCCACACCACGCTGCTGCGGCTGCCGCGCGAGGACTTCGACGCGCTCATCTCCAGCCACCCGCAGATCCTCGTGCTCATCTCCGAGCTGAGCGACGAGCGCCTTCGCCGCACGGAGCAGGTGCTCGGCAGTCATCTCTCCGGCACCTTGAGCTCGCTGGACGGCGAAGAGGAGCTCATCCTGGTCTGAGGTGCGCGGGCTTCAGCGCACCTTCGCCAGGTAGTCGTCGCGGGTGACCAGTCCCCGCGTCTCCAAAAGCTCCAGCATGGCTCGCAGCGAGCGCGCCTGCTGCGCCACCATGCGCTCCAGGTCGGAGACCTGCTGCGTGAGGATGTCCACGCGCTGCGCCAGCTCGCTCTCCCTCACGGGCGCGGGAGTCTGGCTGACCGACGGGCGAGAGGGCGCTGTCGTCTCCTGTGGCTCGGAGGGCGGAGCCAGCTCGAAGGTCTGCTCGTCGATGTTGAACGACAGCGGCGAGGCCGTCGTGGACGTGAATTCGCCATGGTAGTGGCGACGGATGGCGCGCTCGATGGACGACGCGGCGGCCACCACCACCTGGATGCGCTGGCCCGTGTGGAAGGCCAACTCCTGGAGCGACTCCACATTGGTGGGGTCCGCCGTGGCCACGGTCAGCAGCTTGTTGGCCGGGTCCGCCGCGGTGGGGAAGACGGTGTAGCGCTCGGCGATGTCCGGGCGCAGCGCCTGGAGCGCCACGGCCGAGGGAGTGATTCCATCCAACTCCACCGTCGGAATGGAGAGCTGGCGAGACAGCGCGTGGACCATGGAGCTCTCATCCACGAAGCGCATCTGCACCAGCGTCAGGCCCAGACGGCCGCCCCACTTGCGCTGCTCGGCGAGCGCGGAGCGCAACTGGGTCTCCGTCAGGAGACCGGCATCCATGAGGATTTCCCCGAGTCGGCGCTTGCGGCCGGGGGGCGAAGAAGGGGGTGGCACGGAAGAAGGATTCACGCCCCCCAGCATACCAGCGGCCGGGTCGACCGGTCCCCTGGGAGCCAGCCCGCCGGTGGGGAAGGGGCGAGCCCCCCCGCAATGGGGTAAATGTCAGGACATGACGCGAAGCCTCCTCCCGTTTCTCACGCTGGCGCTCTGCGCCGGCTGTGCGTCGCAACGGCTGGCCGGCGCGGACCTGGACCGCGTGCGCCGCCCCGCCTTCATCTCCCGCATCGAAGATGGCGCCGGCCCTCGCAGCTTCGTATTCCGCGAAGACGAGGCCTACGGAGACAAGCTCAAGAAGCTCGAGCCCGTGGAAGCGGACCGGCGGCTCACGGTGAAGCTCCAGCAGGCGGTGACGCGCTTCGAAGTCTCGGAGCGGCTGCGCGTCAACACGCTGACGCAGCTTCCCCGCGAGGCGCCGTGGACGGCGACGGTGGACCCGGCGCGCGTGGCCTCCGTGCTGGAGAGCTTCCTCGTGGAGGAGGTCCCCGCGAATGCTCCGGACTACGACCTGGTGATGCCGCTGGGCGCGGACACCGTCGTCGAGTTCGTCGTGCAGGAGTTCGGCATGCGCAGCAAGAAGGGCCACGCGGGCGCCTTCCTGCGCGGGTATGGGCGGATGTTCACGCTGGATGGGCGCTCGGAGGTCTGGCGGCATCCATTCGAGATCAACCAGGCGGAGACCGACGCCGCGCACCTGGACCCGTTCAAGGTGGGCAAGGACCCCGACCTCTTCCGTCAGGCCATGACGACCATGCTGGACCAGGTGGCGCTCGACTTCGTGAAGGACCTCACGCCGAGGGACAGGCGCGGGGGGCCCTCGCTTCCGGCCCACCCCATCACCTCCTCGCCGGACACTGTCGTGCCGACGGTGGTGGAGCCCCCGAAGACGCCCGAGTCGGAGCTGGCCCCGGGCGAGTTGCCGGACCCGGACCCGTCCTGACGTCGAAGGACTCCGGGCCGGGCGCTAGAAGAGGGCGTGCTCCGCGAGGAGCACCGCGAGCCCCACCACGAAGCTGACGAGGGTGACGGGCAGGCCCACGCGCAGGTAGCGCAGGAAGCTCATGTCCACCTTCTCGCGCGCCGCCTCGAAGACGATGAGGTTGGCGACGCTGCCCACCAGCGTGAGGTTGCCCGCCAGCGTGGAGCCCAGCGCCAGCACGTGCCAGCCCAGCTCCACGTTCTGGAGCGCGGGCACCCACGAGCGCGCGAGCATGACGAAGGGCACGTTGCTGAAGATGTTGGACGCCACCAGCGTCAGCCCCGCGAAGCCCAGCGTCTCGCGCCACGCCGGCCCCGTCATCAGCGGCGCGAACAGCAGGCGGATGTCCTCCGCCCAGCCGTGCTTGTTCACGCCGTAGACGACGACGAAGAGGCTGGAGAAGAACAGCAGCAACACCCAGTCCACGCGCTCCAGCGCCTCGCGAGGCTCCCGTCGGGACAGCGCCATGACCAGCGCGGCGCCCGCGAGCGCGCTCCAGCTCATGGGCAGGCCCGCGAAGAAGGCCACGACGACGCCCGTCATCACGACGAGGGTCAGCGTGAGCAGCACCCGGTCCACGGGCGGGGGAGGGGGACGGGGCTCGAAGCGCGTGGACGTCAGCTCCTTGCGGAAGATGTACACGAGCGCGCCCGCGACGATGGCCGTGGACAGCAGCGCGGGCAGGGCCATGTACGCGGCGAAGCTCGCGTAGGAGATTCCCGAAGCGCCCTGGATGAGCATGTTCTGCGGGTTGCCGGTGAAGGTGGCCACCGAGCCGCTGTTGCTGCCCATGCAGACGGCGAGCAGGTACGGCACGGGCGGCAGGCGCGCGTCCTCCACCGTGGCGAGGACGAGGGGCGTGAGCATCAAGCACACGGTGTCGTTGACGAGGAACGCGGACAGCAACCCGGAGATGAACGTCACCGCCACCAGCAGCAGTCGGGGCGTGCGCGCTCGCCGCACCGCCCAGGCCCCCGCCGTGCGGAAGAAGGCCGCCTGCGAGAGATAGGCCGCCAGCAGCATCATCCCCAGCAAGAGGACGATGGTGTCCGCGTCGATGGCGTGCTTGGACGGGTCCTCGCTGTGGTTGAAGACCTCGGCGGGAGTGACGACGCCGAGCACCACCATCAGCACTGCGCCCAGCAGCGCGCCGCCAGGACGGTCCAGCTTGATGAAGGGGAGCCGGGCGCCAGCGATGAAGACGTACGTGAACAGGAAGATGGCGAGGGCCACGGGCGGCGCACCCTAGCCGAGCGCCGTTCCACGCGCGCTGGCCGCGTTCGCGTTGTCCGGCCGGGTACACGCCTGTACAGTGCCCGACCCATGAAGTTCGAGAAGGAAGAAGCGGCCTTTGGTGGCCCCCGCCGCACCCCCTGGAACGCCCCCCGGGGCCTGGACTCCGTGCTTCAGCAGTGGAAGGCGGACAAGGGGCTGGGGCCGTGCTTCTCCCTCGACGAGGCCACTCCCGCCCGCGTGGGCGCTTTCGCCCCCATTCCGGACGAGGTGGCTCCCCAGGTCCGCGAAGCCCTCCGCCAGCGCGGCGTCGAGCAGCTCTTCTCCCACCAGGCCGAGGCCTTCCGTCTGGCCCGCTCCGGGAAGAACCTGGTCATTGCTACACCAACGGCCTCCGGCAAGAGCCTTTGCTACAACCTGCCGCTGTTGGACCGCTTCGCGCGGGAGCCACAGGCGCGGGCCCTGTACCTGTTTCCCACCAAGGCCTTGTCGAGAGATCAGGAAGAGTCCCTGCGCGCGTTCATGCGCGAGGCGGGGCTGTCTCACGGGGCCATCACCTTCGACGGAGACACTCCGGCGGATGCGCGGCGGGCGGCTCGGGAGCGCGGGGGCGTCCTGCTCACCAACCCGGACATGCTGCACACGGGCATCCTCCCGCACCACGCGAGCTGGGCGCGCCTGTTCTCCAATCTGCGCTACGTCGTCATCGACGAACTGCACACGTATCGCGGCGTCTTCGGCTCACATCTGGCCAACGTGCTGCGACGCCTGCGACGCGTGGCGCGCTTCCACGGCTCGGACCCGGTGTTCATCGCGGCGTCGGCCACCATCGGCAATCCGCAGGCGCACGCGCGGCGGATGCTCGGGTGTGACGTGGAGCTCGTCTCGGAGAGCGGGGCGCCGGCAGGGGAGCGCCGGGTGATGGTGTTCAACCCTCCCGTGGTCAACGCGGAGCTGGGCATCCGCGCCAGCTACCTGAAGACGTCGGTGCGCCTGACGGCGGACCTGGTGCGCGCGGGCGTGTCCACGCTGCTGTTCGGCCAGTCGCGCAACAACATCGAGGTGATGCTCAAGTACCTGCGGGACAAGTTCGTCGAGGAGAAGCTGGACCCGGCGCTCATCCAGGGCTACCGGGGCGGCTATCTGCCGGGCACTCGGCGGGCCACGGAGGCGGCGCTGCGCGCGGGCGAGGTGCGTTGTGTCGTCGCCACCAACGCGCTGGAGCTGGGCATCGACATCGGCTCGCTGGACGCGGTGGTGTGCGCGGGCTACCCGGGCTCGGTGGCGGCGCTGATGCAGCGCTTCGGTCGCGCGGGTCGTCGAGGCGCGGGGAGCCTGGCGCTGCTCGTGACGTCGAGCGCCCCGTTGGACCAGTACCTCGCGGGGGACCCGCGCTTCCTCATCGGCGCGCCGGTGGAGCATGCGCGCATCGACCCGGACAACGTGGAGATCCTCGTCCAGCACCTCAAGTGCGCCTCCTTCGAGCTGCCCTTCGAGGAGGGCGAGCCCTTTGGCGACGTGCCGCCGGAGTCGACGGCGGAGGCGCTGGGCTTCCTCGCGCAACATGAAGTCGTGCATCCCACGGCGGGGGAGGGGGGGCGGCGCGTGTTCCACTGGTCCTCCGACGCGTACCCGGCCAACCACGTGTCCCTGCGCAGCGTGGGTTGGGACAACGTCGTCATCATCGAGCGCGGCACGGACCGGACGCTGGCGGAGATGGACTTCCGCTCGGCGCACACGATGCTGCACGAGCAGGCCATCTATCAGCACGAGGGCGAGCAGTATCAAGTCGAGAAGTTCGACTACGAGAACCACAAGGCCTTCGTCCGCAAGGTGGCGCCGGACTACTTCACGGACGCGATGACGTACGTGCGGGTGAACGTCATTCAAGAGGACCAGAGCGCGCCCATGGGGCCGGAGCTGCATGCCGGCATGGGCGAGGTGAGCGTCATCGAGAAGGTGGTGGGCTACAAGAAGATCAAGTACCACACGCATGAGAACGTCGGTTACGGCGACGTGGCGCTCCCGGAGATGCAGATGCACACCACGTCCCTCTGGCTGACGGTGCCGGAGTCGGTGGTGCGCTCGATGAATGCACCGCGCCCGGCTGTCATCGACGCGCTCCGAGGCGTGGCCACCGCGCTGCGGACCGTCGCTTGCGTGGGGTTGATGATCGACCCGAGGGACGTGGGCAAGACGCTCGGCAGCCGCGACGACGCGGAGGGACCTCCGCGCAAGGATGGCGGCGTGGGGTTCGACCCGACCATCTTCCTCTACGACAACGTGCCGGGCGGCGTGGGACTGGCCGCGCGACTCTTCGACCAGCGGGACGAGCTGCTCGTGCGCGCGCGCCGCCTGCTGGAGTCGTGCGCCTGCGAGGAGGGCTGCCCCGCCTGCATCGGTCCCGCGTCGGGTGTCATGCCCGGACAGGCTCCGGTGGACCCGCATCCTCGCAAGCGGCTGGGGCTGGAGCTCCTGTCGGTGCTCGGCATCGCGGGCGTGCAGTAGGCGGAGGCTCGGCGCGTGGACCTCAAGCGAAAGCTGGCGCGACTGACAGGCGTGGGCCCGGGAGGCAAGCCCGCGACGAATCGCGTGGCCACGCTGCCCGAGCCCTCGTCGGAGCCTCGCGCCGAATCCACTCCGCGAGCCGAGGCCTCGTACCCGTCATCCGTCGACGCCCATCCGGCGGAGGTGTCGCACGAAGATGTCGCGGCCACGCCATCGCCGTCCCAGGCGCTGATGGCTTCGTCGGGCGCCGCGTCAGCGCTGTCCCAGACGACGGGTGCCGAGCCCGTGGCCCCGAAGGACCCGCGCATCGAGGCCCTCCGGCGGATGCTCGCGGACTGGTCCGAGCGCCAGGGCCAGACGGCCGCGCGTCGGGGGACAATTCCCGCCAAGCCTCGCCCGGGTCCGCTCCCGGTGGTGCCCCAGGAGACACCTTACGGGACGGTCCACGTGTCGGAGACGCTGCTGTCCCCCGAGCACCGGCACGGCTCCGCGCCCGTGGCGGGGGCGCTGGACGTCGAAGGAGACCTGGTCGCCCGCCTCGCGCTGCACGAAGAACTGGCGGGCGTGGACTTCCAGCGGATGCTCTTCCTGGACACGGAGACGACGGGGCTCGCGGGCGGCACCGGCACCGTGCCCTTCCTCGTGGGGCTCGCGTGGTTCGAGGGCCGCTCGCTTCGCGTCCACCAGCTCTTCCTGCGCAAGCTGGGCGAGGAGGCTCCCATGCTGCGGGTGCTCGCCGCGCGCATGGCCACGTCCTCGTGCCTGGTGACGTTCAACGGCAAGAGCTTCGACTGGCCGCTCCTGCGCACGCGCTTCGTGCTCAACCGCGTCGCCACACCGCCGGAGCTGCCCCACCTGGACCTGCTCCACTGCGCGCGCCGCGTCTTCAAACACCGGGGCGCGGGCACGCGACTGGTGCACGTGGAGGAGCAGGTGCTCGGCCACCGCCGCGTCGACGACGTGGATGGCTCGCTGATTCCGGAGCTGTACTTCCGCTACCTGCGCGGCGGGGACGGCTCCGCGCTGACGCCGGTGCTGGAGCACAACGCCAATGACCTGCTCCTGCTGGCCGCGCTCCTGGGTGAACTCGTGCGCAAGTTCAGGGCAGGGGACGGCACCGCGGTGCCTTCGGGTGAGGACCCGAGAGATCTGCTCGGCTTCGCCGGAGTCGCGCTCCGGGCCGGAGACCTCGCCCGGGCACGGGCCTTCGCCCGGGCGGCGACGGGCGGCGCGGGCACGGTGGGCGTGGAGGCTCATGCCCTGGCGTCACGGCTGGCCCGCATGGCCGGCGAGTCCCAGGTCGCCGTCGAACACCTGCTCCAGGGGCTGGCCTCGGCCCGGGGCCTCCAGGCGGCGACGCTCCACCTGGAGCTGACCAAGCTCTACGAGCACTCCCTCAAGGACCTCGCGAGCGCGCTGCGCCACGCGCGCCTGTCGGCGGCGGCGGAGTTGCCGGATGACCATCGGCGCCGCATCGTTCGCCTGGAGGGCCGCATCGACCGGAGCACGCGAGGCCGCGCGTTGGAGTCAGGCGCCCGGCCCCCGCGCCCTGGCGTCTGAAAGCCCTTGCGTCCGGTTTCGGGCGGGCCGGCTCGCTCCCATGCCCACCCGCAGGTCGACCGAGCACATGATGGGAGCGTTGGACCCCGGCCTGCGCTAAGAGAGGCGCCATGAAAATCACGAAGGACAGTGTCGTCTCCATCGACTTCCGGCTCCACCTTGGCGATGGGAAGATGGTGGACGAGAGCGAGCCTGGAGATCCGCTCGTCTATCTGCAGGGCCACGAGGAGGTCGTCCCCGGTCTGGAGAAGGCCCTGGAGGGCAAGGCCAAGGGGGACTCCCTGTCAGTGGTCATCCCCCCCGAGGACGGCTACGGGCCGCATGACCCGGAAGGCATCGAGGAAGTTCCCAAGAGCGAGTTCCCGGAGGGCCTGGAGCTGACCGAGGGAGGCATCCTCACCGCCACGGACCCGGATGGGGACGAGGTGGACTTCCTCATCAAGGAGATCAAGGGCGACCTCGTGGTGGTGGACTACAACCACCCGCTCGCCGGCAAGACGCTGCACTTCGACGTCACCGTCAGTGACGTCCGCGCCGCGACGGCCGAGGAGCTGGAGCACGGCCACGCGCACGGTCCGGACGACGCGCACTGAGTCCGCCCGGTGCGGGAGGGAGGGCCCAGGAAGCCCTCCCTTCCCATCCATCCCGACTCAGCGACCGCCCATCAGGTCCGAGTTGAACGAGAAGCCGATGAGCATGTACGGCATGGGCTCCTGCCGGCTCGGGTGCTTCACGTACCAGGCCACCATGCCGAGCACCGTGGGACGGTTGAACAGCGTCCCCTCGTCCGTGTTGAACGCGTACGAGGCGACCGGACCCACGCGCATGTGGCTGTTGTCGACCGTGGTGCTTCCGGAGACGCCCTGGTCCTCGTTGTAGCGGGGCCACACGGCGCTGAAGCGCGCGCCCAGCATCCAGCGGCCGGACAGGTAGACGACGTCCGAGTCGTTGGTGAAGACCCATCCCTTGCCCGCGAGAATCGAGTCGAGCATCGGGTCATAGAACGTCGTCGCGCCGTCGCGCAGCGTCAGGTTCCAGTACTCCAGGCTGAACTTGGCGCGCACCGCGATGGGGCCCACCTTCGCCTGGAGCGTCGGCTCCACGATGAAGTGGTGGCCGCTGGTGCTGTAGGCGTTGTCCTCGCCCAGGTCCAACGCGTCATCCGAGAAGTCCTGCAGCGGGTTCGGATACGACTGGAGGAAGCCCATGGTGCCCAGGAAGCGCGTGTACTCGTAGCTGGCGCGTACGTTGAACAGGGCGATGGGCTGGATTTCGAACTGGGGGCCCACCTTGAGCGAGGCGGGGTTGGCCTTGATGAGGGCCGCGGCGTTGACGAACGTGTCGCGGAACAGCACCGACTCGCTGTCGAGCAGCCGCTTCTGGATGACCAGGCGGTTCTGCGTCTCCAGGCCGATGGGGTTGACCCGGAACAGGTTGAAGCTCGTCATGTACAGCCGGACGTTCGGGATGGGCCGGGGTGGGAGCGCCGGCGACGGCTCGTTGGCCGGGGTGACTTCCGGTGGCTGGGGCGCCCCGGTCGTCGGAACATCCGACGGCTGGGCGGCGGTGGTGGACTGCTGCGCGGCCGCGGGAGACACCAGACCCAGGCTCAGGCAGAGCGTGCAAATGGACAGCGATAGACGCTTGAGCATCATCTCGACACTTCCTCGGGTGTGAGGGGGGACCGCGGCGAGGCAGACCGCGGCTCAGGCCTTCAGGAACGACTGGGAGAAACCGCGGGGCTCGTCTGTTCGTCTGAGTGGCGGCGCGTCACCGCGTAGCCGAAGATGGCCGCCGTGAAGTACATGACGATGCTGTAGATGGCGGGAGGAATGGCCATGGTCGCGTTGTTGAGCAGCAGCGGGCTCATGGCGATGGTCATCGCGAGGATGCCGTTGTGGATGCCGATCTCCATGCCGATGGCCACCGCCTGGCGTCGTGGCAGACGGAACACCAGCGGGGTGACGAATCCAATGGCCATGCTCAGCAGGTTGAAGCTCAGCGCCGCCAGCCCCACCTGCTTGAAGTACACGCCGATGTTCACCCGCTCCTGGTAGACGGCGGCGGCGATGACGAAGATGAGGAACGCGACGGACATCAGCCGGATGGGCTTGTCCAGCGCCTGGGCGATGCCCGGCTTGCGTGAGCGGATGAGCATCCCGATGCTCACCGGGCCCAGCACGATGACGAAGACCTGCAGCACCTTGGAGAACTGCATGGGGACCGCGCGGTCCTCTCCCATGAAGTGCATCAGGGACAGGTTGACGATGAGCGGCAGCGTGAAGAGCGTCAGCGCGCTGTTGACCGCCGTCAGCGTGATGTTGAGCGCGACGTCACCGCGGGCCAGGTGGCTGAAGAGGTTCGCCGTGGCGCCGCCGGGAGAGGCCGCCAGCAACATCAGCCCCACCGCGAGTTCCGGTCCCAGTCCGAAGGCATGGGCGATGAGCGCACAGCCGGCGGGAAGCACCAGCATCTGGCACACGAGCCCGACAATCACCGCTCGCGGATAGACGATGACGCGCTTGAAGTCCGCCAGCGTCAGCGTCAGTCCCAGGCCGAGCATGATGACGGCCAACGACAAAGGAATCAGTACCGCGGTGAATACGTTTGACTGCATTCGCCCCCCGCCAAGTTTCGGGCGTTCCGTCGCCCGCGCCGCGCTGGTGTCTCAATGCAAACAAGCGTGGCGCACTTGGGTGTCTCGCTTCAAGCCACCCCTCGCGATTTGCGACGGTGTCCTGGCAGGTCATGACGCCCGGCGTCATTCATTTGTCACATCGATGGAAAGCTACACCTGTACGCGTGTTACCCGGCGGTGCGGGGTGGTGTCACGGTTTGCTCAGGGGGGTGTCCTGTTTGCCTTCCGGGGTAGGGACGCGGGCGAAGCGGCGGAAGAAGCTGGTGTCGTTCCAGCGCGGTCTTTCGGGGGCGTTGGCCACGGTGCGAGTCAGCTCCGTGAGCTAGGACCTTGACGTGGCCCCACCAACGCTTCACCTCGGGGGAGGGCTCGGCGGCGGGGGCCAGGGTGGGCAGCAACAACAGCGAGGTCCGCAACACGGAACGGTGCAGGGGCGCGCTCGTGGCGAGGGGCCTGTCTCCCTGACGAGCGACGGGGCGGGCCATTCCAGCCGTGCCTGGCAAGAGCCGTCCCATGGCGCAGGCCTGCCTCACTTCAGGGCGAGACAGGCGAGGCCGGCGTCGGCTAGGAGGGGCGCATGAGCCGAGTCCTGACCGAGCTGCTGGAGCTCCTCAAGCTGGAGGCCATCGAGGAGAACCTGTTCCGGGGGAGGAGCCAGGACCTGGGCTTCCGCCAGCTCTTCGGCGGGCAGGTGCTCGGGCAGGCGCTCTCGGCCGCCAGCCAGACGGTGGAGCCGGCGAGGCATGTCCACTCGCTGCACGGCTACTTCCTTCGCCCCGGCGACGCGAGCCTGCCCGTCGTCTACACCGTGGACCGCGTGCGCGACGGCGGCAGCTTCAGCACGCGGCGCATCGTCGCCATCCAGAAGGGGCAGCCCATCTTCACCATGATGGCGTCCTTCCACGGAGACGAGGTCGGCTACGCGCACCAGTCCTCCATGCCGGACGTGCCCCCTCCGGAGAGCCTGCCCACGGACCTGGAGCTGCTGGCGCGCCAGGCGGACCGGATCCCCGCGCGGCTGCGCGAGAAGATCCTCTGCGACAAGCCCATCGAGATGCGACCGGTGGCCTACACGGACCCGTTCAATCCCGTGCCCACCGAGCCGCTCAAGGCGGTGTGGATTCGCGCCGACGGCGGGCTTCCGGATGACCCGCAGGTGCACAAGTACGTGCTCGCGTACGCGTCCGACTTCAACCTCATCAGCACCGTGCTGCTGCCGCACGCGGCCAGCTTCTTCCAGCCGCAAGTCGTTGGCGCGAGCCTGGACCACGCCCTCTGGTTCCATGGCGACTTGAAGGTGAATGACTGGCTGCTCTACGTCATGGACAGCCCGTGGGCGGGCAACGCCCGGGGCCTGGCGCGCGGCTCCGTCTACACGCGCGATGGCCGCCTCGTCGCCTCCGTGGCGCAAGAAGGACTGTTGCGCATCGTCAAGGGCGACAAGCGGTAGCTCGCCGCACGTGGCCGCGCGCGCCCGTGCTCGAGGGAATCCGGGTAGGCTGCCCGCGCGACGGCGGACACGGAGGGCTTCTCAATGCGCGCGGTGGTGTACCAGCACGAAGAGCACGAGGGCGTTGGACTCCTGGGACCCGCGCTCACCAAGGTGGGCTTCACCCTCGTCAATCGCTTCCGCTCCGTGAAGCACGAGGACGTGGACGCGGAGCTGGTGGTGGTGATGGGCGGCCCCATGGGCGTCTACGAGGCGGACCAGCACCCGTTCCTGCGCGAGGAGCTGTCCGTCCTCCGCGAGCGCCTGGCCCACGAGCGTCCGTGTCTGGGCATCTGCCTGGGCGCGCAGCTCCTCGCGGACGCCGCGGGCGCGGAGGTCTTCGCCGGCAAGAATGGCTTCGAGGTGGGCGTGGGCCCGGTGCGGTGGACCGCGGAGGGCCTCAAGGACTCCGTCATCGCCGGCGTGCGTCCGCGCACCGTCGTCGCCCACTGGCACGGTGACACGTACAAGGCCGTGCCCGGCGCCACGCTGCTGGCCTCCACCGACCGCTACGTCCAGCAGGCGTTCCGGCTCGGCGCCTCGTTCGGCTTCCAGTTCCACCTGGAGCTGACCGCCCGGGAAATGGGGCGCTGGCTGGAGCTGGGCGCCGAGGACCTCCGCCAACGCGGCAGGGACCTCGCGGAGCTGAAGGCCGCGCTTCCGAAACTCGAATCCGCCGAAAAAGAGAATGCCGAACTGCTCCAGCGTCTCGCGGAGCACTTCGCGCAGCACGTCCGCTGAACGTCCCTGGCGGGCCTCGCCTGGGCCTTGAAGCGTCCATGTGACTCGAAGCAGCCAGGCATGTTTTGACCCTGGGTCCGTCTGGCTCCGAGCGGGCGGCTTTGAACCGGGAGGGGGAGGGCCCCTTTGCCCTCCTGGCTCACGTGAGATGTCTCAGTCATGTATCGTCGGAGTCATCCGCCGGCGAAGAGGGGGAAGTCTGTCTCGCCGATACAGCGTGCGGACGCGTTGAGGTGGGGATGTGGTGTTTCGGCATGGTGCTGACGGTGCTCGCGGGGGTGCCCCCGGACGGCGTCGCTCAGCTCGAGAAGGTGGAGCGCCTGATGCCCGCGCTCCAGCGGATGGCCGTGGACCCTGAGCTGGTGCGGGCGGTGCGCGAGCAGAACGCGCGGGGAGTCTCGCTGGCGTCCATTCGCGCGGACGATGCCGCGTGGCTGTCCACTCCGGCGATGACACCCTTCAAGCAGCGGGTGCTGGAGGCGGCCGGCTCGCGGGTGCTGGCGCGCCACCGCGAACTCGTGGGCGTGCGCAAGGTGGCGGAGGCGTTCGTGATGGATCGCCAGGGCGCGCTGGTGGGCGCCACGCGGCGGACGAGCGACTACTGGCAGGGGGACGAAGAGAAGTTCCAGGTCCCGTTCAAGCAGGGGCGGGTGCTGACCGAGCACCCCTTCTTCGACGAGTCCTCCCAGGCCTACGTCATCCAGGTCTCCCTGCCTGTGCGCGACGGCGGCCAGGTCATCGGCGCCGTCACCATCGGCCTCTCCCTGCTCGACCTCTGAAGCCTCCTCGCGGACCGCCCATGCGCTTGCTCGACGCTCTCTCCCTCCGCACCCGCCTGACGCTGGCGGTCTCCCTGCTCACGCTCTGCGCGCTGGCGCCGCTCAACGTCCTGGGCCGCATCTTCATCTCCGACAACCTCCAGGCGCAGATCCACGCGACGTTGCTCGTGGAGGCGCAGGGCCTGAGAGACCTCGTCGAGTCCACGCTGGCCGAGCGCGAGGCGAACGCCCGGAGTTGGTCCGAGGACTCCATCCTCCGGGGCGCGCTGCTCTTCGACACCTTCGACAAGAGCGACGCGGTGCTCGTCGCCCTGGAGAAGCGGCACCCGTCCTTCGCCGGGCTGGTGCTCTTCACCGAGGAGGGCCGCGCGGTGTCCGCCAGCGAGGAGCGGCTGCGCGAGGCCTACGAGGGCCACGAGGCCCAGGTGCGCGCCACGTCGTGGTTCCGCGCCGCGCTGAATGGAAGGATGGACACCACGGGCGTGGGGGCGGCCGGCGAGGCCACCGTCACCGCGAGCCTGGAGGGCTTCGCGCAGCTGCGCGAGCAGGTGGGCCGCGTGGCCAGCAGCATCTCCGCCCTCAATGAGCGCACGCAGCAGATTGGCGGCATCACCCAGACGGTGCAGGACCTGGCCGACCAGTCCAACATGCTCGCCCTCAACGCGGCCATCGAAGCGGTCCGCTCCGGCGAGCACGGCAAGGGCTTCGGCGTGGTGGCGCGCGAGATTCGCAGCCTCGCCGACCAGTCCATCACCTCCACCGGCCGCGTCCGCGAAATCCTCGACGACATCCGCCTGTCCATCCAGGGCGCCGTCCGGCAGGCCGAGCAGAGCCAGGGCAGCGCTGAAACCGGATTGACGCAGGTGCGCGCCAGCGGCGACAGCCTTCGCGAGCTCACCGGCATCATCCAGGACAACGCCTCCGCCGCTCAGCAGATCGCCGCCGCCGTGACGCAACAGAATGCCGGCGTCGCTCAAATCTTCACCGCCGTGACGGACTTGTCCCGGATGATGGAAGAGTCCATGCAGGGATTGCAGAGCTCCCAGCGGATTACCGCGTCGCTGCGCGAGGTCGCCGCGCGCATGGAGACGGTGGCCGCCACGTACCGCGTCTAGTCAATGTCAGCGGGGCGACACTCAGTGTGCTTTGCGGGAGCACACTCCGAGTAAATAAGGATTATGCGCAACCCGGGGATTCCTGGAGCCATTCCGGTTCCTTGGAGGCCTCGTTCCGTTGGTCCTTCATCTGAAGGAGCACCGCATGCGCAGCGTCGTGAAAGCCGCCGTATGTATGGCAGTGATGGCGACGTCCCAGGCGTTCGGGTTCGACCCCGGCGCCCAATCCACCAAGGGCTCACTGGCGACTCAGGCGTTCTTCAAGCCCGAGCTGTCACTGGCCAGCGGTCAGGTGCCTCTGAAAGAGGCCCTGCCCAAGCTGAGCCCCGACGTGGCGAAGGTCTGGGACGACTTCTTCGCTCGTAACGGGAACAACTTCGAGATCTACATCGACTCCGTCACGGGCACCGCGGCGAACATCCAGGGTGCCATCCCGCTCATCCCGGGCAATGGCGTGGGCAACAAGCTGACCCTGGGGAGCCTGGGCAGGCAGCTCGGGCGTTCCGTGGACAAGGTGGATGGCGGCGTCGTCGCCGACCTCGTCTACAAGTTCGTGGAGGCCAACCGCGCGGCGGTGGGCGTGGACATGCTCCAGTTGGGCCAGGCCCGGGTGGACCAGATCACCCCGGACCTCTGGCAGGTCTCCATCGTCCAGCAGCACCAGGGCATCCCCGTCCGCTACGGACGGCTGGCGGCCACCATCAGCCACGGCAACCTGATTCTCCTGGGCACCGAGTCGTGGTCCAACGTCGAAATCGCGCCCATGCCGCTGGTGGACGCGGACAAGGCGACCGTCGTGGCGCACGAGCGCTTCGGCCTCTACGAGAGCCCCGCCGACGTCTGGCAGGCGCCCACCCTGGAAGTCGCTCCGGTCTCCGTGCCGGGCGCGGGCTTCGCCAAGGGCATGGCCCACCAACTGGTGTGGACGTATGGCTTCCAGCTCCAGAACGAGAACGAGCGCTGGAAGGTGACGGTGGATGCCGCCACCGGTGACGTGCTCGCGCTCGAGGACGACAACCACTACTTCGACCAGTCGGTGAAGGGCGGAGTCTACCCGTTCACCAACACGGGCGTGCCCGCGGGTTGCCCGGCGGGCTCGTTCTGTGGCGTCCTGCAGCCCAACTACCCCATGCCCTGGGCCAACGTCGGCACGGGCGTCTACACGGACGGCTACGGCGTCTACAACTACACGTCCGGGACGACGACCACGACGCTCGCGGGCCGCTACATCCGCATCGTCGACTCGTGTGGCGCCATCAGCGGCAGCGGCTCGGGTGACATCAACTTCGGGAACGGAACCACCACGTGCCCGTCTCCCGCGAGCGGCAATACCGCGGCGACCCGCAGCGCGTTCTACGAACTCAACCGCATCAAGGAGTTGGCCCGTGGCTGGCTGCCCACCAACGCGTGGCTGCAGGCGTCCATGACGGCCAACGTCAACATCAACAACACCTGCAACGCCTTCTGGAACGGCTCCACGGTCAACTTCTACCGCAGCGGCGGTGGGTGCCGGAACACGGGTGAGATTGGCGCCGTGTTCGACCACGAGTGGGGCCACGGCATGGATGACAACGACACGGCCGGCACGCTGAGCAACTCCAGCGAGGCCTACGCTGACATCGCGTCCATGTACCGCCTGCCGTTCAACCCCGCCGCCACTCCCACCAGCGGCCGGTCTCCCGCGTCGTGCGTGGGCTATGGCTTCTTCCAGACCACCAGCAGCGGCTGCGGCATGACGGCGGATGGCACGGGCTACAACGTGAACGAGGCGCAGACGGGGGCCGCATGGTGCGCGACCAACTGCTCGGGCGTCCGCGACGCCGACTACGCGGTCCACAACCCGCCCACGCCCACCACGCCGCAGAACTTCGTCTGCACCCGCTGCTCCAGCGGCACGGGCCCGTGCAGCCGTCAGGTGCACTGCGCCGCGTCCCCGGTGCGTCAGGCCGCGTGGGACTTCGTCGCCCGCGACCTCCAGTCCGCTCCGTTCAACTACGACTGGAACACGGCGCAGAACATCGGCAACAAGGTGTTCTACCAGGGCAGCGGCAACATCGGCTCGTGGCACGCCTGCAACTGCACCGCGGGCACGTCGGATGGCTGCGCGGCCACCAACGGCTACAAGCAGTGGCTGGCGGCGGATGACGACAACGGCAACATCAACGACGGCACGCCGCACATGACGGCCATCTACGCCGCGTTCAACCGCCACAACATCGCCTGTACCACTCCGGCGCCGGTGAACAGCGGCTGTAGCGGCGGCCCGACGGCGAAGCCCACCGTCACGGTGACGCCGGCCACGGGCCAGGTCTCCCTGAGCTGGGGCGCCGTCAGCGGCGCGACGCAGTACTGGGTGATGAAGTCCGACGGCATCAACGGCTGCACGTACGGCAAGGCGCGCGTCGCCACCGTGACGGCCACCAACTACGTCGACACCGAGGTCCTCACCGGCCACAACACCTGCTACTCCGTGGTCGCCGCGGGCAGCAGCGCCGCCTGCTACGGCGCGGCGAGCACCTGCGCCTGCGTGACGCCGCTGTAGTCCAAGCGGCTCACCGGCATGCCCTCGTCACGGTGGGACTCCGCTCCCGCCGCTGACGAGGGCCTTCACTTCGAGGCGGCTTCCCTGTCGGGGAGGCCGCCTCGTTCGTCAGAGCTTCAGCTCCCACGTCTCGCCGATGAGCCCCTCGCCGAACTGCTGGTGGGGCTCCGCGCTGACGCGCTCGAAGCCGGCGCCCTCGTAGACGCGCCGCGCGGCATGCAGTTGGCTGTCCGTCCACAGCCGCACCTTGCGGTAACCGGCCTCGCGCGCGAAGGCCACGCACGTGTCCACCAGTCGCGCCCCGATGCCCAGCCCGCGCGCCGAGGGTTCCACGAGCAGCAGGCGCAGCTTCGCCACCGTCTTCGTGTCGCGGACCAGGAACACCGAGCCGACGCCGCGGCCATTCAGCTCGGCGATCCAACAGCGCTCCCGGGCGGGCTCCTGCTCCAGGATGAACTTCGCGGCGACGCTGGCGACCAGCGCCTCGAAGCGCTCGTCCCAGCCGTACTCCTGGCTGTACAGCACGCCGTGCCGGTGGACCACCCAGCCGATGTCTCCCGGGCGGTGAGGGCGCAGCACGACGTTGGCGCCCGACTCCGCGGGCTTGTCGCCCAGCAGCTCCTGGATGGTCTGCATGGCGTCGAGGAGCCGCTGGCGCGCGTCCGCTCGCAAGGGCGAGATGAGCGCGCGGATGGAGTCGTGGGAGCGGCTGTTGAGTCGCTCGAAGGTCTCTTCTCCCTTCTCCGTCAGCTTCACCAGGTGCTGGCGGCCGTCCTTCGCGGAGGTCACCTTCTCGATGAGCCCCTGGGCGCTGAAGTCGCGCAACAGCCGGCTGAGATAGCCCGGGTCCAGTGCGAGCTCCCGGCTCAGCTCCGCGGCGGTGGGCGTCTCCCGGTGGAACAGCTCGTAGATGACGCGGGCCTCGGTCAGCGAGAACTCGCTCTTCAGGAGCCCTTCGTCCAACACGCCAATCTTCTGCGTGTAGAAGCGATTGAAGTGTCGCACCGCCGCCACGCCCTGATCGCGTCGTGTCTGTGCCATCCGTCCCGTCTCTCCAAGGCGACGTGCTGCTCGGAATGCATTGTCGGGGATGCCCTCAACTCAGGCAACCGGTGGGCTCATGGCGTCGGCGGGCGGGAGGCGTAGCGCTCCGCGAGCACCGAGCACACCAGCAACTGGAGCTGGTGGTAGAACATGAGCGGCAGGACGATGAGCCCCAGGCCCGGGTGCGCGCCGAACAACAGCCGCGCCATGGGGACTCCGGAGGCCAGCGTCTTCTTGGAGCCGCAGAAGACCGCGGCGATTTCGTCCTCCGTGGAGAACCTCAACCGCCGCGCCGCCAGCGTGCTCAGCGTCAACACGGTGGCGAGGATGAGCACCGCGCCACCCAGGATGAGCGCCACGATGGCTCCGCCATGTCGGCTGAAGATGCCGGACGAGACGGAGTCACAGAACGAGGCGTAGACGAGGACGAGGATGAACACCCGGTCCACGCCGTTGGTGTACTTGCGGTAGCGGGCGAAGAACGCGCCCAGCAGGGGCCTTGCGAGCTGGCCCAGCACCAGCGGCAGCAGCAGCAAGAAGGACAGCTTGCGGATGGCCTCCGCCAGCGAGAGCGACTGACCGGTGGTGTGCGCGAGCAGCCCGACGATGAGCGGCGTGAGGAAGATGCCGAGCAGGCTGGACAGGCTCGCATCGAAGATGGCTCCGGCCACGTTGCCCCGGGCGGCGCCCGTCATCGCCACGGACGAGGAGATGGTGGATGGCACCGCGCACAGGAACAGGAAGCCGAGCGCCACGTCCTCCGGAACCCACGCGCCGAAGGCCAGGTTGAGCAGGAGCCAGAGGGCGGGGAACACGAGGAAGGTAAAGGACTGCACCAGCACGTGCAGCCGCCACTGGAGCGCCCCGGCCTTGAGCTGCGCCATGGGCATGCCCAGACCGTGGAGGAAGAACACGGCGAAGATGCCCACGTTGGTGACGACGTCGGCGTGCATCGCGCCGCCGGACCGGCCGAAGTCAGGGAAGAGGAGGGCGAGCCCGACGGCCCCCAGCATTCCCAGGAGGAACCAGTCCCGCGCGAGCCGTTTGACGAGGCGGAGAGCCATGTGGGGGCTGAATACTCCCTGCCTCGGGAGACCTCCAGCCCCCTGTGTCCACGGCTCAGCGATCCAACCGGAACTCCACCACGAGGCCCGCGTGGTCGGACGGCCAGAGGCCCGCGGCCGTGCGGTCCTCGAGCAGCGCCCCCACCACCTCGGCGGACTGGGGATTGACGTTGTCCCCGGCGTACAGCACCAGGTCGATGCGCTCATCGAGCGCGGCGGTGGTGGTGTCGTTCACCGTCTCGCTGAAGCAGCAGGTGAAGCCGTTGCCCGTGCCCACCGTGGTCCACGCATCCGCGAGCCCCGTCGTCGAGTTGACGAGGTCGTCATAGCCGGTGGTCGCCGCGCCCGGTCCGGTGTTCATGTCCCCGACGACGATGAGCGGCTTGTCATACGTGACGACGAGCGCGGCCAGCTCCGCGGCCTGGTTCTCGTTGCCGGGCTGCAACGTCTCCAGGTGCGTGTTGACGAAGGTGAAGCGCGCACCGTCCACCGTGGCGTCCAGCTTGGCGTAGCCGCGCAGGAAGCGAATCGACGCGCCGCCCACGGGCACCTCCTGGGCATAGACGTAGTTGCCCGTGACGACGTTGGCGATCTGCACGTCCCCGCGAGCGAGGATGACGTCCCGGTCCGTGAGGCGCACGTCCGTGAGGTCCGTGGCGTTGCCGGCGAGCGCGGCGGGGACCTCCGCGTCCGCGTTCTGCACCGTCGCGGCGGCGCGGTAGTTGAGCCCCCGGCTCTGCAGCTCCGCGAGCAAGATGGCCAGGAAGTCGTACGTCACCGTCTGCGCGTTGGGCACCGGATTGGAGGAGAAGTCACTGGGGCTCTGGGTCCGGAAGAGGGACACCTCCTGGAGGCCCACGAGCGCCGGGTTGGAGCCCTGGATTTCATCCGCGATCTCCTTGGCCCGGTCGGGGAAGTCCGTGGCCTGCACCGTCGTGTAGATGCGCGCGGCGATTGCGGGGACGTCCTGGGGAGCCTGCGCCGTGGCGAGCAGCTCGATGTTGCCGCCCAGGTAGAGGTTGCGGGTCATCACCTTGAACTGGGCGATGCCGGGTTCGACGGAGTCGTCGGAGTCATCGTCGCCGCAGGAAAGGAGGAACAGCGGAGCGCACGCGAGCAGCGGCGCGAGACGGAGGAGGCGAAGTGGAGTCATGGGGCCGGATGGGGCAAGGGTGGAGTGCGGCGAATCCGGCCCTGTTCCCACGCGTCAGGCAAAAGGAATCCCCGAGCGGCGTCGGCTCATTCACAGCCGTTCATGTCCGACTGTTCAAAGCCGCGCTGGGCCCTGGCTGTAAGGCAGAGACAGATGTTCGCCGGGCGGCGGAAGCGTGATGGCGCGCAGTCCGTCTCCGCTCCACGTGACGAAGCACAGCTCGGTCGACTCCAGCGCCTTGCCGAAGTCGAAGTGCGCGCGCATGAAGCCCGCGTCATTCGACTCCAGCACCGTGATGTTCAGGTCCCCCAGCCGCAGCTTCGTGCCGACAGACGGAGGCGTGTCCCGGTTGACCAGCTCCCAGAAGCCCGGGTGTCGCGGCGTGCCGCTCACGACCAGGTCGAAAGCCTCTGGAGAGGTCCGCTCGATGACGTGGTCATGCGGCGCGGCGCTGAGCAGCCGGTAGAGGCGAGGAGCCCGGCCCTGGAGGAGCATGGCGGCGGGCACGTAGAGGGAGACGCTCGGGTCCGAGGCGGCCACCATGACCAGGGTCCCCGCGCACGGCGGAGCCTCGCGGGCGATGCGCCACTGCTCGTCCGCGATGTGCCCCAGCGCGATGCCCAGCCCCATGCGGAACAGCGGCCCCAGCACGACGTGGCCCAGGACCAGGACGAAGACGGCGGTCCGGAGAAGGAGCTGGTGGCGTCGAGGGAGGGACGTCTCGCGGGCCGCCGCCCATCCCCTGAGGATGAGCACCGCGGCCAGCGCGCTGCCCGCGAGCAGCGGCACCATGAGGACGCGCCCGCCGATGACTCCCGCCGCGCCGGGGAGCGTGGCGGCCAGGCCTCCGGGCAACAGCCAGCGCAGCGTGGCGCGCTCCTGCTCGGACAGGTGTGGCCGGAGCGCGCGCAACATCAGCAACGCGCCCACGGTGGTGAGCGCGCCCCAGGCCGCGAAGCCGGAGTGCAGGGCGGGCGTGCCGGTGGCGACGTCGGAGGGCGTGGCCACCACCAGCTCCCCCGCGAGGATGCACACGCGCTGGAGGAGGGTGGCGAGGAAGGCTCCGGGCGCGCCGATGGGGTCCAGGTAGCCGCCGCTGCCGCGCGCGCCATAGCCCTGGCTCGCGTAGAAGCCGAGATAGAGCACGACGAGGACCGCGAAGGGCAGAAGCTCGACCGTCGTCCGACGCCAGCCCTCGCGGCGGCCGAACACTTCATAGGCGCCCAGCAGCGCCACCGAGCCGAGCGCGGCCTCTCCGGAGAGGAGCGCGGCGATGAGCAGCAGCGGCGCGAGGACGCGGCCCGGCTTCCAGCCGTCCTCACGAGCGCGCACGTGCGAGGCCACGGCGAGCAGTCCCAGGAGCGCGGAGATGAGGGGATGGCGCGAGGCGAGCCAGGCCACGGGGAACAGGTGCGCGGCGGCCACCGCGTAGAGGACGGTGGCGAGCGCCGCCACGGAGGGCGGCAACAGGCGCCGGTGAAACCACCCCACCAGCGTCACCAGCCCCAGGAACCAGGCGAGGCTGTGCAGGTGGGCGGGGAAGGGCGCGTCGTCGAAGAGCCATGCGTCCAGGCTGAGCAGCGCGCTGGGCACCGGGCGGAAGAAGCGCACCACCAGCGAGTCGGACGCCCACCAGGGCAACAGCCCGAACTCCCTCAAGCGCATCGGGTCCGAGCGCGGGCCTCCCACGAACTCGTAGAGCGTCAGCGGTCCCCAGTCACCCATGGAGGACAACTGCCCGGAGAGGACGAGCCGGTGCACGAGGTCATCGAGCAGCAGTCCCACGTTCAGGGACGGCAGCGAGACGAGGATGCCCAGCCCCAGCGCCAGCACGAGCGAGCGGGGCCAATGCCACCAGGCTCCGGTGGTCCCCGCGCGAGATGGACGTTCCGTCATGAAGGCCTCCACCTTCGCCTGAATGCGTCATCCGCTTCAAGGCGGGGTGCGGCATCCGAAGCCCGTGCGAGCGGCGTTGCCCCAGGCGGCGCGTTCCGTCACCATGGTGACATGAACATGAATTCACCTTCAGTTCGGTGCGCGGTGGTGACCGGAGCGGCGAACGGAATCGGTCTCGCGGTGGCGGAGTCGCTGGCCGCCCAGGGGATGAAGGTGTTGCTGGCGGACCTGGACGAGGTGGCCGGCGCCCAGTCGGCGGCGCGACTTCCGGGGGCCTTGTTCCAGCGCACGGACGTGTCCTCGCGCGAGGACTGCAAGGCGCTGGTGGGGCGGGCGGAGCGGGAGTGGGGGCGGCTGGACATCCTGGTCAACAACGCGGGCGTGCAGCACGTGGCGCCGGTGGAGGAGTTCCCCGAGGAGAAGTGGGAGCAGCTCATCCGCATCATGCTGGTGGGGCCCTTCGTGCTCACGAAGCACGCGCTGCCGCTGATGTATGCGCGGAAGTGGGGGCGCATCATCAACGTGTCCTCGCTCCACGGGCTGGTCGCCTCGCCGTACAAGTCCGCGTACGTGTCCGCGAAGCACGGGCTGATGGGCCTGACGAAGACGGTGGCGCTGGAGGCCGCGGACCGGGGCGTCACCGTGAATGCCGTGTGCCCCAGCTACGTGCGCACGCCGCTGGTGGAGAAGCAGATCGCCGACCAGGCGCGCGTCCACGGCCTCACCGAAGCGGAGGTCGTGGAGAAGATAATGCTCGCGCCCGCGGCGGTGAAGCGACTGCTGGAGCCGGCGGAGGTCGCCGCCTACATCGGCTTCCTGTGCTCGGACGCCGCCGGAGGAATCACGGGGTCCGCGCAGGTGATGGACTGTGGCTGGACGGCTCGCTGAGCGCGTCTCCTGCTGGAGGCGCGTCCGTGAGGTGGGCGCGGTAGGTCTCCGCCGACAGCCAGACGGAGACGAGGGTGACGACGGCCAGGGACACCATGTAGAGCGACACCGGCCAGGCCTGTCCTCCCGACTGTGCCAGGAGCGCGGTGGCGATGACGGGGGACAGGCCCCCGGCGAACACCGACGCGAGCTGGTAGCCGAGCGAGGCCGCGCTGTAGCGCACGCGGGTGCCGAACAGCTCCGAGAAGAAGCTGGCCTGCGGGCCGTACATGGCCGCGTGGGCGATGATGCCCAGCGTAATCGCCAGCCAGATGAGCCCCGTCTCCTTCGTGTCGAGCAGCCAGAAGAAGGGGAAGGCCATCAGCCCGCAGCCCAGCGCGCCGGCCAGGTAGATGGGGCGGCGGCCGAAGCGGTCCGACGCCGCGCCGAACGCGGGAATCGCCACCAGGTGCACGGACGTGGCGATGAGCACGCCGTTGAGCAGCGTGGTGCGAGGCAGCCCCAGCCGCTCCGTCCCGTAGGAGAGGACGAACGTGGTGATGATGTAGAAGAAGCCGTTCTCCGCGAAGCGCGCCCCCATGGCGAGCAGGATTTGTCGCGGGTACTGACGGAGCGCTTCCATCACCGGCATGCTCTCGGCCGCCTCCTGCTTGGGGCGCGCCTTGAAGACGGGCGACTCCGCGACCTTCAGCCGGATGAACACGCCCATGCCGATGAGCACCGCGCTGAGCAGGAAGGGCACGCGCCAGCCCCACGCGAGGAACGCGGCGTCCGGCATGCTCGAGAAGTAGCTGAACACCGCCGTGGCCACGAGCAGGCCCGCGGGGGCGCCCATCTGCGGCCAGCTCCCGTAGAACCCCCGGCGATGCGCGGGGGCATGCTCCACCGCCATCAACACCGCGCCGCCCCACTCACCGCCGAGCCCGAAGCCCTGGATGAGCCGCAGCAGCACGAGCAGCGCGGGAGCCCAGGGGCCCACCGTTTCATACGTGGGCAGCAGGCCCACCGCGAAGGTGGCCACGCCCATCAGCATGAGCGTGGCGCTGAGCATCGCCTTGCGGCCCAGCTTGTCGCCGTAGTGCCCGAAGACGACGCCGCCCAGGGGCCGGGCGATGAAGCCCACGGCGAAGGTGCCGAAGGCGGCCATCGTCCCGGTGAGCGGGTCGAACGACGGGAAGAAGAGGCGGTTGAACACCAGCGCCGCCGCCGTCCCGTAGAGGAAGAAGTCGTACCACTCGATGGCGGTGCCGATGAAGCTGGCCACCGCCACCTTCAGGATGGAGTCCCGCTGCTCTTGCGCCGGTGCTTCCATGGGGGGCTGCTCCTCTGGGCTGGATCAAGTGGCGTGCGTCGGCGCGGGGCTAGATCTGCAGGCGGAGCGTCAGGAAGTAGGACGCGTCAATCTCGTCTTGGACGCCGTCCTGCTTCTTCTGGTAGCGCGCGTACCGGCCGCCAATCGCCACGTCCTCGGTGAACCAGTAGGTGCCACCGATGTTGAGGAAGGTCTGCGTGGTGCGGGTGACGGGCTCGCGGGCGGGCGCGTCCTGGGTGGCCGCGACGAAGGACGGCGAGCGGTCCGCGACGCGGTTGAACTGCACGCCGATGCCCGAGCGCCCGTGGAGGTTGACGTCCACGCCCGCGCCCAGGCTGGTGGCGGTGTACCGGGTGCCCAGCAGTTGGTCGGCGAAGCCCGGCGTGCTGTTCGTCACGTCGTTGGTGACGCGCGCGAAGTTGAAGAACGGGGTGATGAAGAGGGGGATGCCCACGTTCGCGTGCAGCTTGAACAGCAGGTTGCCGCGCAGGTTGTTGCCGTGCAGCAGCGGGTCCGTGCGCGACGTCGTCTGGTAGTTCACGTCGAAGACCTGGGCCATGGCCTTCGCCTCGAACAGCTCGTGCGAGTACGACAGCGAGGGGCTGAGGACCTGGAAGTGCAGGTCGTCATCGGGCTGGCCGTTGCGGTAGTTGGCCAGCGGGCGCTCCCAGAAGCGGCTGCCTCCGCCGAACGAGCCGCCCACCTGGTAGGAGCTGGAGGTGCTCAGCGGGTTGGCCGCGGTGAAGCCCATGCCCACGCGGAAGCCGTTCCACTCGTAGGCGGCCTGCGCGCCCTGGCCCCGGTTGAAGCCGCTGTAGAGCAGCGGGTCTCGGGTGTACTTGTCCGCCAGCAGCGTGTCGGCGATGTGCGTGGAGATGAAGTCCACGCTGGCCGGGTCCACGATGATGCCGGCCTCCAGCGTGACGTCCCAGCGCTGGAGCCGGATGACCTGGTCCCTGACGCTGAAGGAAGCGGTGCCTTCCCACACGCCGGAGCCGTGCGCGCGGATGTTGCGCTCGAACTCGCTGCGGAAGGAGACGTACTGCCCCAGGCGTCCCTCGAAGCCGAAGCGGGTGAGGGCCACCGTCGTCGCGCGGCTCTCCCGGTTGCGGTTGAGTGTCTGGATGAGGTTCTCCACGTGGAGGCCGCCCGCGAGCGCGAGCACGGGCTTCACGTAGAACGTCTCGTTGCCCACGGCCAGGCTCGGCCGGGTGACGGGCGGCGGGCGCGTGTCGACGACCTCGGTGGTGCCCGCCATCTCCTCGGGGTTCTGGGCCGCCTCTTTCGCCGTGGGCTTCTCGGCGGCGAGCTCTCCGGCGGACGTCGCGTCGGTGGTGGCCTGGGGCGCGGGCGCCTCGGCGGGCGCGGGCGTGGACGTGGGCTCAGCCTGGGCCACGGTGGGAGGAGAGGGGGGCGCTGAGTCAGTGCTCTGGGCCCAGGCCGCTGGCGAGGTTCCGAGGGCCAGGACGCAGAGGGACGCGGTGAAGGGAAGTCGCTTCATGGGGGGCTCGAAGAGGAGGACGGGAAGGGCTCGGACCGGCGCGCGGTGAGGAGGCCGCGCGCCGGTCCGACTGGGGGGGAGAGGAGGGGGTTACTCGCCCAGGTAGCGCAGCGTCAGCGCGAGCCCCGCGTTCGAGCGGAGCGAACCGAAGTGGTTGGCGATGAAGCCCCGATTGAAGTAGCCGCTCGTGTCGTAGTCGTTGAGCGTGGTCAGCGTGTTCGTCACGCAGCCTTCCATCTCGATGCGCGAGGCCGCCTCGGACACGTAGAAGTCCTGGTAGTTGGTGCCCCGCTCCTTGTCCGTCATCGTCAGCGTGTAGTACTTCACGACGTTCTCCCCGCACTGGCCCGTCTTGCCGAAGGCGTAGTCACCATCCGCGCAGGGCGTGGCGAACAAGTCCCGGGGACCGTTGAGCGGCTTGTGGAAGTACGTCTGGGAGTAGTTGGAGCGGCTGCCCATCTCGCAGACGATGGTGCCGCGCATGGTGTTGTTGGTGCTGCAGAGCGAGCCGGCGGCCGGGTCATACGTGGACACGCCGTGGTTGGCGCCCGAGCCGAGGATGACGTGGCTCACCTGGGGGAAGGGGTTGACGGCGCCCGCGAGGCCGGAGCGCCACTCCACGTACATCCGGCGCAGGGCGTCGCGCGCCACCGTCACGCCGAGCGAGTGCGCGATGAGCGCCACCTTCCGGTTGGGCTGGTCCTTCATCACCGCCTTGATGAGCGACTGGAGGATGGGCGTGGACCAGCCGTGGTCGATGTTGCCCGCGGCGTTCTGGGTGGTGTTGTTGGTGGACGGGTCGATGCCCGGGACGACGTCCGTGCGGAAGTCCACGGCGATGACGCGATAGCGCTGGGCGATGAGCGTCTCCGCGAGCTGCGCGCGGGCGGCGGTGTCCCCGGTGAACTGGACGTTCTCCGTGGCCGTGTTGACCGTCGTGCCCGGCGGCAGGATGAACTTCTCCCACGTGTGCGGCCGGGTGGAGTTGCCGTGGACGAGGATGATGATGGGCTTCGTCGTGTCCTCGTTGGGCTGGGCGTATTCCTTGGCGGCACAGGGGAAGCCCGGAATCTTCGCCACGTCCCCGTCGATGAACCCGGTGGCGCTGTTGGGACCTCCGAAGGCCGTGTTGCCGGTCCACTTGCCGTCGTTGTTGCCGTCCGTGTACGGCGTGGTGCCGGTGGTGTTCGCCTTGTCGTAGTAGAGGTTGCTCACGGAGCAGCCCGGATGGTTCGACAGGGGCCGGTACTTGCCGTCATAGGTGCGGTAGGTCTCCTGCGTCTGCGGTACCGCCGTGGTGATCTCCTTCATCTCCTCGGGGTCGCCGATGGACCACGTCGCGATGTCGATGCTCGCCGCTTGAACTTCGGACGTCTTCGCGGCGATGCGCTCACGACACGCCTTCACCGCGGCGGGGACCTCCGTGTCCGGCCCGGGACCTTCGCCGCCCGGCTCCTGGTCCGAGCACGCCGTTCCAAACAGGCCGACAACAGCCACCACCGCGCGGAAAACCCTGCGACGCGTTGCCATGTGTAGCTCCGTTGCAATCGCTAGCTGATGTTGTGTGGAGAGACGCTGGCACGTCTTTCCGTGACAGCACAGCGATCCGTACCAAACGGGTGGTCCCGGCGGCAAATGAAGTTGAAGGGTGATTCACCTTTCTGGTCATCGGCACATGAATACTGAATCAGTATTGCAGTGCGTCAGGCGCTGGAGGGCCTCGAGGGGCTCCGGAAGGGTGGTCGGATATTGCGTTGCGTCAGGGATTGGGAGGCGGGCGGTGAGGGGGAGACACACAGCGGCAGGGATTGAAACAACGTGTCCGGACTCGGGATGGGGTGTGTCGGAGGCGGGAATCGGATGAGCCGGGGCGGGGTGGGGGCTACGCTCGCGGGAGGGCGACGTCTGTCCCCTGGTTGAGGAGTCCCATGTCCCGTCATCAGTTCAGTCGGAGCGAGTTCCTGTCGTTGACCAGCCTGCTCGCGGGGAGCGCGCTCTGGGGTGCCCCGGCGGGTGCCGCGGCGCCCGCGCCGACGAAGGCTCCGGCTCGGAAGGAGATGAAGGGGTTCCCCGCCGAGCCCTCGCGAGCGGAGGTGGAGGAGGTCCGCCGGGCCTGTCGTGGCTCACTCACGGGGGTGCTCGCGGCGGATGACCCGGGCGCGGAGCTCATCGCCGTGGGCGAGTGGATGCGGCGCCAGGGCGTGACGGGGGACTTCTACGGCAACAGCGAGTTCATCGACGGCTTCGAGAAGAAGGTCGCGGGGATGCTGGGCTTCGAGGCGGGCTGCTACATGCCCACCGGCACCATGGCGCAGCTCATCGCGCTGCGGAGCTATGCGGACGCGTTGAAGAACCGGAACTTCGGCGTCCACCCGTCGTCACACCATGTGCTGCACGAGGACAGCGCCCACGTCGTGTTGCATGGGCTGCATGACGTCATCGTCTCTCCGTGGACGCGGCCGTTGCTCGCCAGGGATGTGCTGGAGTCACCGGAGCCGCTCGGCGTCGTGAGCGTCGAGCTGCCGGTGCGGTGGCTGGGCGGTCAGCTCCAGACGTGGGAGCAGTTGGAGGAGCTGAAGAAGACGTGCCGTGAGAAGGGCGTGAAGCTCCACATGGACGGGGCCCGGCTGTGGGAGTGCCAACCCTTCTACAATCGGCCCTTCCCGGAGATCTGCCAGGGCTTCGACTCCGTCTACGTGTCCTTCTACAAGCGGGTGGGGGCGCTGGGTGGCGCGATGCTGGTGGGAGGCCGCGACTTCATCCGCGAGGCGCGCATCTGGCGGCACCGGCATGGAGGCAACCTCTTCCACCTGACGCCCTACGTCGCCTCCGCGGCCATGCGGCTGGACGCGGCGGTGGCGCGAGTCCCCGCGCAGGTGAAGCGCGCGAAGGCGCTGACCGAGGCCCTGGCGGCCGACACCCGCCTCACTGTCCTGCCGCGTCCGGTGCAGACGAACATGTTCCGGGTGTTCGTGCGCGGGGACGCGAAGACGCTCTCACTGCGCGCCTTCTACGCGGCGCGGGACACGGGCGTCTGGCTGGGAGGCTTCAGTCCCACGCGGGTGCCCGGCGTCGTGGAGACGGAGCTTCAGGTGAGTGAGGGCCTGGACAACGTCTCCGATGCGGACGTCGTCCGTGCCTACCGGAGGTTCCTCGACGAGGCGGCGTGAGGGAGGGCGGTTGCTCGGCTGGATGCTTGTCCGTCGGGTGGCCGCCGCCATTGCGGAGGGCGGAAGCTGCGTTAACTCAAAGGTATGACCGAAGCACTTCCCACCACGCGCGACTTCATGATTCCCGAGGGTTGCCCCGTCTGTGCGGCGGACCTGCCGGTACGTGTCACGGCGGCGGGTCCCAGCGGCGTCTGCAAGCACTGCGGATGGCTGGGGCGGCCCCTCATCACCGTGACGCACAAGGGGCTGCGCGTCAGCTACGAGGGCGCGCAGGCCTGAGTTCAGCCCGCCTGCGCCGTGGGTGACTCCGCCGGTTGTGGCTCCGCCGGAGTGGGGCGGCCCGCCGTCTCCAGCCGGTCCACCTTCCTCAGTTCGGGGAAGCCCCAGGCCCAGATGGCGACGATGGCCAGCGTGCCCACGGCTCCCGTGACGACGGCCGGAATCGCGCCCACGTGCTCCGCGAGCCAGCCCGCGCGGAACTCGCCCAGTTCGTTGGATGCGCCGATGCACATCATGTTCACCGCGCCCACGCGCCCGCGCATCTCGTCTGGCGTCGCCATCAGCTCCAGCGTGTGGCGCACCACCACGCTCACCATGTCGGCCGCGCCCGCGATGGCCAGCGCCACCAGGGACAGCGGCAGCGACTTGCTCATGCCGAACACGAGTGTCGCCGCTCCGAAGATGGCGACCGCCGTGAACATCTTCCATCCGGCCCGGCCGCCCAGGGGACGCATCGCCAGCATGACGGCCACCACCGCCGCGCCCGCGGCCGGCGCGCACCGCAAGAGGCCCAGCCCCCAGGGGCC
Organism: Myxococcus eversor; assembly: GCF_010894455.1. GTDB lineage: Bacteria > Myxococcota > Myxococcia > Myxococcales > Myxococcaceae > Myxococcus > Myxococcus eversor. Next base: position 269,897 of record NZ_JAAIXY010000012.1, read on the forward strand.
CGTGTGCAGCACGTCCCGCGCGTAGATGGGCAGCAGCGCCACCGCGCCTCCCAGCAATACGGCGAAGAGGTCCAGCGTGATGCTCCCCAAGAGCAACCGCTGCCGGCGCACGAAGCCCAGGCCCGCCACCAGCGTGGAGAAGGACAGCGGCTGCGACGAGGCCCGCCCGGTCCGCACCTTCAACGAGAGGATCCACACCACCGTCAGCGCGCAGAGCGACGCGGAGCCCAGGTACGCCCCGGTGGCTCCCGCCCAGCCATAGAGGACTCCGCCGACCGCCGGGCCCGCGATGGTGGCCACCTGCCACGTCGTGGAGTTCACGGCGACCGCGCGCGTCAGCTCGTTCTTGGGCACCAGGTGCGGCGTGAGCGCTCCGCCAGCGGGGGCATAGAACGCGCGGGCCGTTCCGAAGAGGACCAGGACGCCGTACACGAAGCGCACGTCCGTGATGTGGCCCAGGGAGAAGGACAGCAGCGCGAGGCTGCACAGAAACATCACGCTCTGACAGATGGCCAGGATGATGCGGCGGTCGAACCGGTCGGCGACCTGTCCACCAATCAGACAGAAGGCAAGGAAGGGCACGAACTGGGCGAGCCCCGTGTAGCCCAACGCCAGGGCGCTGCCCGTCACCTCATAGACCTGCCAGCCGATGGCCACGGACTCGATCTGCATGGCGAGCACCGCGCAGAGTCGGGCGATCTGGTACGTGCGGAAGTCACGATGGCGGAAGACGGAGAGGGAAGGGGCGGCGGTCTCGGACATGCTGGAGCGGGGCTGTAACGCACACCCGGTGGGCTTTCCAGTCACAGTGCGAGGACGAGCGGACGAGCACACGGGCCGCCTGTTCCCTGGTCGCGGCTCCCCACGGAGGGCGCGTCCTGGACTACGGTAGCGCCCCCCTTTCGAGGTGTGACTCAGGCCGACGTCTTGTGGAAGCGGCGCGAGGCCACGGCCATCATCAAGGCGCCGAACACGGCGAGCGCGAGCACCTGCCGCCACAAGTCCGGCAACCCCGCCTCCTTGAGCAGCACACCTCGGAGCACCTCCACGTAGTAGCGCACGGGGTTCAGGTACGTCAGCCACGCCAGCCAGCCCGGCATCGCGCGGATGGGGCTCATCACTCCGGACAAGAGCACCGCGGGCAGGACAAAGAGGAACCCTCCGACGAACGCCTGTTGCTGCGTGCGGCTCACCGTCGCGATGAGCAGCCCGACGCCCAGGGTGGACAGCAGGTAGAAGAGGGTGGCCACCGCGACGAGCGTGAGGCTTCCGCGCAGGGGCACTTTGAAGACCCAGGCGCCCACGCTCAGCGCGAGCCCCACGTCCACCAGGCCAATCAACAGGAACGGCGTCACCTTGCCGGCCATCAGGATGCCGGGACGCAGCGGTGTCACCTGGAGCTGCTCCAGTGTCCCCGTCTCGCGCTCGCGGGACAGGCCCATGGCCATGATGACCGTGGTGACGATGAGCAGCAGCATCGCCGCGATGCCCGGCACCACGTACACGGACGTGGACAGCTCCGGGTTGTAGAGCACGCGTGGCACCAGCTCCACGGGGGAGCGGGGCGGTGTCTCTCCCTGTGCCTGTGCCTGCGCCCGCGCCAGTTGCATCGCCTTGAGCACCGCGTACTGCGCCACCGCGTTCGCCGCGACGGACGAGCGCGTCGGGTCCGAGCCATCCACCAGCGCCTGCACCTGCGCGCCGTGGCCTCGCAGCAGGTCTTTCTGGAAATCCCGAGGGAAGATGAGCGCCACGGAGGCCTCGCCGCGCTCCAGTGCCTCCTCGGCGGCGAGCTCGTCGGAGACCTCGGCCTTCAAGTCGAGCGTGTCCCCGGCGAGCTGGGAGCGCGCGTAGTCGCGGCTCTCCGCCGTCTTGTCCCGGTCCACCACCACCGTGGGGACATGGCGCACGTCGAAGTTCACCGCGAAGCCGAGCATGAAGAGCTGCACCAGCGGCGCCAGCGTGATGAGCGCCATGACCCGGCGGTCTCTCGCCGTCTGGCGCACCTCCTTCACCACCACCGCGCGGTACTGCACCACCAGCGGATGCATGTTCGCAAAGCCTCCCTTCAGTCCAGTCGGCGCTGGAAGCGGCGGGTCGCCACCACCAGCATGAGGGCCGCGAACAGGGCCAGGGCCACCAGTTGCGGCCACAGCACGTCCAGGCCATTGCCGCGCAGGAGCACCCCGCGCAGCGTCGCCACGTAGTACCGCGCGGGAATCAACGTGCTGATGAGCTTGAGCGGGGGCGGCAGGTTCTCGATGGGGAAGATGAAGCCCGACAGCAGCATCGACGGCAGCACGGACGTCATCGTCGCCACCTGTGTCGCCACCACCTGGTTGCGCGTCACCACCGAGATGAGCAGCCCCTGTCCGAGCATCCCCACCAGGAACAGGACCGAGCCCAGGCTCAGCGCGACGAGGCTCCCTCGCACCGGAACGTCGAACACCCACGCGCCCACCGTGAGCACCAGCAGCACCTGGAGCAGGCCGATGCCCAGGTAGGGGAGCAGCTTGCCCACGACAATCTCGAGTCGACCCACGGGCGTCGCGAAGAGCTGCTCCATCGAGCCTCGCTCCCACTCGCGCGCCACCGTCAGCGCGGTGATGAGCACCGCGACGATGGCCAGGAGATATGCCGCCAGCCCGGGCACCAGGAACATCGCCGAGCGCGCGTCCGGGTTGAACAGCGTGCGCACGCGTGCTTCCAGCGGAGGCGCGGCCACCTGTATCGAGCCTCCCAGTTTGCGGCCCGCCATCTCCACCAGGGCCTGGGCTTTGGCGAGCGCCTGCGTGGCCGAGTTGCCGTCCGCGCCATCCACCAGCAACTGGACCTGGGCGCCTCCGCGCTTCACGTCCTCGGCGAACCCCTTCTTGATGAGGAGCACGCTCATCGCGGTGCCTCGGCGCAGCGCACCGACTGCTTCGTCCGGCGACGTTCCGTCCTGGACGACCACGAACTCCTGGGGCGCGGTGACCTGACGCACCAACTCTCGCGACAAGTCCGTGCGGTCCTGGTCGACGACGGCCAGCTCCAGGTGGTCCACGTCGAAGCTGATGCCGAAGCCGAACAGCACCAACATCACCACCGGCAACGCCAGGGCCAGGTAGAGGGTGCGGATGTCGCGGCGGATGTGCAGCACCTCCTTGCCCGCCATCGCGAGGATGCGACCCACCCGACGATTCACGCGTGTCGAGGCCATGGGCTTCAGTCCTCTCCCCGCTGCGCGCGGGCCGTGAGCGCCAGGAATACGTCGTCCAGCGTGGGCGCCGAGTCCTCCATCTCCAGCGGGTCCACGCCGCGTGCTCGCAGCCATTCCGCCAGGCTTTCCGCGGGCAGGCGCTCCGGGTCCACGCGCACGGTGGCTCCAGAGCCGAAGCGGCTCACATCCAGCACGCCCGCCATGCCACGCAGCGAGTCCAACGCCGGGGCGAGGCGCGGGCCTCGCACCTCCAGCACCCGACCCGGGGCGTGCGTCCGCTTCAGTCCCTCGGGCGTGTCCAGCGCCACCAGCTTCCCGTCCACCATGATGCCGATGCGGGCGCAGTTCTCCGCTTCGTCCATGTAGTGCGTGGTGACGAAGACGGTGGTGCCGCGCGAGGCGAGGTCGCGAATCAGCTCCCAGAAGGAGCGGCGCTGCACCGGGTCCACGCCCGCGGTGGGCTCGTCCAGGAAGACGATGCGAGGCCGGTGCAGCACCGCGCTCGCCAGCGCGATGCGCTGCTGCATGCCTCCGGGCAGCGCCCCCGTCACCTCGTCCTGCACGGCGCCGAGCTGCATCCGCTCCACCATCTCCCCGATGCGCGTCTCCAACTCCCGGCCATGGGCGCCGTAGGCGGAGGCGAAGAACTCCAGGTTCGCCCTCACGCTCAGGTCCAGGTACAGCGAGAACTTCTGGGACATGTAGCCGATGCCGGCCTTCACGCGCTCGGGCTCCTTGTCCACGTCGAAGCCCGCGACGCGCGCGCTGCCACCGGTGGGCTTCAGCAGGCCGCACAGCATCCGGATGGTGGTGGACTTTCCCGCGCCGTTGGCGCCCAGGTAGCCGAAGATTTCGCCCGCGCCCACCTCGAAGCTCACGTCATCCACGGCGGTGAAGTCTCCGAAGCGCCGCGTCAGGTGATGCACCTCGATGGCCGGAGTCACGCGGCCCTCCCGCCATCGCGCTTCTCGACGAGGGCCAGGAACACCGCCTCGAAATTGGACGCCGCCGCCCCGTGCTGGCGCGCCAGCTCCCGAGGGTCTCCCTCCGCGATGAGCTCTCCCGAATAGAGCAGACCCACCCGGTGGCACCGCGCCGCCTCGTCCATGTACGGAGTGGACACCAGCAGCGTCATGCCCTCGTGGACCAGGCCATACAGCAGCTCCCACAGCTCGCGGCGGCTCACCGGGTCCACGCCGTTGGTGGGCTCGTCCAGCAGCAGCACGCGGGGGCGGTGGAGCAGGGCGCACGCCAGCGCCAGCTTCTTGTACATGCCGCCCGACAGCGCGTCCGCGCGCCGGTCCGTGAATCGGCCCAGTCGGGTGATGTCCAGCAGTCGCTCGCGTCGCTCGGCGAAGTCCTGGTTCGACAGACCGAACAGCCGCGAGAAGAAGCGCAGGTTCTCGTCGACGCTCAAGTCCCCGTAGAGCGTGTTCCGCTGCGGCACCAGCCCCAGGGACTCACGCACCGAGGAGCGCGTGTCCGCCGGGTCCTCGCCGAGCATCCGCACACGCCCCGCGTCGGGGAGCAGCAGCCCCGCCATCAACCGGATGGCCGTCGTCTTCCCCGCGCCGTCCGGCCCCACCAACCCGTAGACCTCGCCGGTGTGGACGGCCAGCGACACGCCCTTCAACGCCTGCGCGGCCCCGAAGGCACGGCGCACATCCTCCAGCGAGACGTCCACATCGGGGCTGTTGCTCATGGCCGTTGCTCCGCCACCGCCGCGTCGTTCACGGGCCCCAGGGTGATGTCCACGGGCATGCCCGGAAGCAGCACGCCTTCGGGCGCGTCGATGTGCACCTCGACGGGATAGACGAGCCGGTCCCTGTCGCCGCGCGTCTGCACGTTGCGAGGGGTGAAGGCGGCCTCGCGCGCCACGGTGACGACGCGTGCCTGGAAGGTGCGGTCGGGATACGCGTCCGCGCGCACCGTGGCGGACTGCCCCGGCATCGCCGCCGCCAGCTCCGCGTTGGGCAGGTAGAAGGTCGCTTTCGGTCGGTGCGTGTCCACCAGTCGAGCGACGACCGCACCGGGCAATGCGAGCTCGCCGACCTCCAAGGGCAGCGTCTCCACCGTGCCGCTCAGCGGCGCGCGCAGCTCGCACTCCGCCACCGACACCTGGGCCCGGCGCACCGTGGCCTCCGCGGCCTGGATGGCGCGCAGGGCGGACTCGGCCTGCTGGAGACTGGCGCGCTCCTGCTCCGTCGCGGCGCGGGCCTGTCGGGATGCCGCGGTGCTCGCGTGTTTCGCCGCCGAGAGCTGCTGCTCCAGGGACTGGGCCTGGGCTCGCGCCTGGTCCAACGCGGCGGCCGTCGTCGCATCTCCCATCTGCTGGAGCCGGTCCGCCTGTCGCTGGGCGAGTCCATGCTGGTCCGCCAGCGAGGCGATCTGCGCCTGACTTCCCTCGGCCTGCGCGGCCACGGCCTCGCTGCTTCGTCCCGCGGCCACCGCCACCGCGCGCGCACCGTCTGCTTGCGCCTGCGCCATGGCCAGTCGCGCGGTGGCTTCACTCAACCCCGCTTCGGGCTCCGTGCAATCCAGCGTGACGATCACCGCGTTCTTCTCCACGCGGGCGCCTTCCTCCACATGCCGCGTCACCACTCGCGCATTGAGCCGGGCCCGCACGTCCACCGCCGTGCCCTCCACGACGCCCGAGCCTCCAGCAGGCCCTTCCGCGGCCCGTCGGTCCTTCAGGATGCGCACCCCCAACAGGGTGGCGAGCACCACCACCAGGACCACGAACACCACGACGGCACGTCGCATGGAGCCTCTCCTCGATGCCGCGGTTTCCCCCCGCGGTGACGCCCGCCCTGATGGCAAGGCCCATGCCAGCACTCTCACGCCGAGCGTGCTCGCCTGGGTGTCGGAGGCCCGCGCGGAACCCCTGCCGGAAACCCGGCACCCCGCCGGAAGGCCGACACCCATCAGGCGTGTCGGCGATGGCGCTGCTCGCCTCGGAGGAGAAGGTGCGCATGCCTCGTGAGAGGGGCGTCCTTCCGAGGAGCGGAGGGGCTTTCACCACGGCATCTTCATGCTTCTTCACGGGCTCGTTCGAACCCGCCATGGCACCTTGCGCCTGCCTTCTTCGGAGGATGGGGAAGGTGGCATCGCCATTGCTCATGAACCGCGCGCCACATCCCGTGCGCATCTCGTTGAAGGCGAAGAGGCCCCATGCTGCTCGACATGTACCTGTACTTCTGCCTGCCGCTCACCCGCCCGATTCAGCAGGGGCCCAAGGCCAAGACCGCGCCCCGACGGAGACGAGCGAGCGGACGCGCTGTCGCACCCTCCCGGCCCGCCCCCCGGCGCGGCGTGAAGGCCGTGGGCGGCAAGACGGACAAGCCCTCCACCGGTGCCCGTCGGCCGGCGAAGCGCTCGCTGCGGGTGCTCGACGGAGGCCGCGCCGGCCTGCGCTGAGCCGAAGTCCCAGCCCCGCGCGAGGGGTTGATTGAATTGACAATCTGGGTCCATCTTGTCAAATCTGTCCAAGATGGGTACCGAGCTGAAATCTCCCGAGAAACCGCCGGACGACGCACGGCGGAGCCGGCTGCTGGACGTGGCGCTCAATGTCTTCCTGCGCTACGGCTTCCGGAAGACGTCCATGGACCAGGTGGCCCGTGCCGCCGACGTGTCCCGCCAGGGGCTGTACCTGCACTTCGCGACGAAGGAAGAGCTCTTCCAGGCGACGTTGCAGCACGCGATGGAGTCCTCGCTGCGGAGCGCCAGCGAGGGGTTGTCGGATGTCTCCCTGCCGCTGGAAGAGCGGCTGGTGCGGGGCTTCGACGCCTGGGTGGGCCGCTACGTCGGCATGGTGGGCGCGGACGCCAAGGACCTGACCGAGGTCCTGAGCACCATGGGGCTGGGCGAGGAGGCCATGCGCTTCGAGGCCCTGTTCCAGGAGGCGGTGGCGAAGGTGCTGCGGGCCTCCGGGCTGGTGGCCGCGTACAAGTCCACGGGCCTCACCGCGCGGCAACTCACCGACACGCTCTACGCGACGGCGCGCGGGCTCAAGTACATCAGCGGTACGCGTGAGGCATTCGTTCAAGGCATCGGCGTCGCGGTCCGCGCGCTGTGCATGCCCCTGGGAGCATCCCGATGAAGACGCGTGGTTGGCGGCGTGTGCTGCGCCGTGGAGCAATGGGTTTGGGCGCGGTGCTGGCGGTGGGCAGCCTCGTGCTCGTCGTGGACGGTTATACGGGCTTCGGCAAGAAGGCGACGGGGGCCCGGCGGGAGCGGATGGAGCGCTCGCCCCAGTGGAAGGATGGGCACTTCGACAACCCCCAGCCGCTGGTGAACCACTTCGGAGAGATGATGTCGGGGATGTTCGACGTCAGCCCGCACACCAGCCCCGGCGAGCCGATGGCGGTGGAGGCCATCAACCCCCAGCGCTTCCAGACGCCGCCCGCGACGGGGCTGCGGGTGACGTGGATGGGGCACTCCTCGCAGCTGGTGGAGATCGACGGGCATCGCATCCTGACGGACCCGGTGTGGAGCGAGCGCGTCTCGCCGTATTCCTGGGTGGGCCCCAAGCGGTGGTTCGCGCCGCCCATCGCCCTGGAGGACCTGCCGCCCGTCGACGCGGTGGTCATCTCCCATGACCACTACGACCACCTGGACCGGCCCACGCTCCTGGCGCTGAGGGACTCCGCGAAGCACTCCAAGGTGGTGTTCATCGTGCCGCTCGGCGTGGGTGCGCACCTGGAGTACTGGGGCATTCCGGCCGAGCGAATCGTGGAGATGGACTGGTGGGAGCGCACCCGTGTCGGGGAGCTGGAGATTGTCACCACCCCCGCGCGCCATGCTTCCGGGCGGTTCCTGTTCGACAAGGACGCCACGCTCTGGGCCGGCTACGCGCTCATCGGCCCCAAGCACCGGGCATTCTACTCGGGCGACACGGGCCTGTTCCCGGCCATGCGGGACATCGGCGAGCGCCTGGGGCCCTTCGACGTGACGATGATTGAGACGGGCCAGTACCACCGCGCCTGGCCGGACTGGCACATCGGTCCCGAGCAGGCCGTGCTGGCACACCAGATGCTACGGGGAAAGGTCATGATTCCGGTGCACTGGGCCCTCTTCGGGCTCGCCTACCACGGGTGGACCGAGCCGGCCGAGCGGGCTCGAGCGGAGGCCGAGCGCCTCTCCGTGACGTTGGTGCTGCCCAGGCCTGGACAGAGTGTGGAGCCGGAGGTCGAAGCAGCGGGTGTCCGGGAGCGATGGTGGCCGGAGCTGGCGTGGGAGACCGCGGCGCAACATCCCATCCTCTCCACGGGCATGGGGACGCCCGTGACGGCGAACCAGCCTGGAGGTCAGCCATGAAGGTCATCCTCTTCGGTGCGACGGGCATGGTGGGGCAGGGTGTGCTGCGCGAGTGTCTGCTGTCGCCCGACGTGGAGCAGGTGCTCGCGGTGGGCCGGGCGGAGACGGGGCAGAAGCACGCGAAGCTGCGCGAGCTGCTGCTCAAGGACTTCCTGGATGCCTCCTCGGAGTCCTCGCTCGACGGTCATGACGCCTGCTTCTTCTGCCTGGGCGTGTCGTCGGCGGGGATGAAGGAGGAGGACTACCGACGGGTGACGTATGACCTGACGCTCGCGGCGGCCCAGGTGCTGGTGCGGACGAACCCGAAGCTGACCTTCATCTTTGTTTCGGGCGCGGGGACGGACAGCACGGAGAAGGGGCGCTCGATGTGGGCCCGCGTCAAGGGGCGCACGGAGAACGCGCTGGCCGCGATGCCGTTCCGCGCGGTGTACCTGTTCCGTCCGGGCATCATCCGGCCGATGCACGGCATCGAATCGAAGACGCGGGTCTACCGGGTCCTCTACAAGGTTCTCAGCCCGCTGTACCCGGTGCTCAAGGCCGTGGCTCCAAGGTTCGTGACGACCACGGAGGCGGTGGGTCTGGCGATGCTGGCCACCGCCGAGCTGGGAGCGCCGAAGAAGGTGCTCGAGAACGACGACATCAATCAGCTGGCCCGCCGCTATCTGGAGCGTCGGGCGGGCATCCAGGCCGGGCACACCTCGGCCTGACAGGGCGACATGGAACCGCGAACCCGCCGCAGCTACGAGGCCCTCCGGCTCAAGCACATCGACCGAATCTTCGGCCGCATGGTGCGCTTGCGTGCGTATGGCGGCCTCCTGCTGATGGCGGCCATCTCGGTCGCGACCCTGTGCGATGGAGCGCACTGGCGCCGCATCTGGTTGCCCGTCCAGGTGGTGGTAGCCCTGTCGTTCTTCTTCTTCGAGTTGCGCCGGTATGAGCGCGAGGGCCTCACGGAGCGCAGCATCGCCGGCAACCTGTCGCTGGGCATCCTCCTGGAGCAGAGCCTGACGTGGGGTACGGGAGGGCTCGCCAGTCCGCTGCTGCCGCTGCTGCTCCCGCTGGCCTTCGTCGGCGCCGCGGTGCTTCCGCCCCGTCAGCGGCTCGCGTTGATGGGGGAGGAGCTGGGGCTGCTGGCGCTGCTGTCGGCGGCGCATCTGTTCGGGTGGACTCCGCCCTTGCACCTGTCCTTCCTGGGAGAGCCTCCGCGAGCGCTGCTCATCGCGGTGGCGGTCTGCATGTTCCTCCTGGTGGTGGTGGCCAACATCGTGGGCGCCGCCGTCCGGGGAACCTTCGAGGACATGGTGGCGGAGTCCTTCCATCAGCGCGACGAGCTGTTCGCCACGCACCGCGCCCACGCTCGCACGCTGGAGTCCTTGTCGGGGGAGATTGCCCATGAGCTGAAGAATCCCCTCGCCACGGTGAAGGGACTCACGCAGCTCATGCGGCGCGAGCCCGGGCGTGCGCAACCCCAGGAGCGACTGGAGGTGCTGGCCGGCGAGGTGTCGCGCATGCAGGACATCCTGGAGGAGTTCCTCAACTTCTCGCGTCCGCTGGTGCCGTTGTCGGTCAGCGAGGTGGACCTGGGCGCGCTGTGCGACGAGGCCGTGGTGCTGCACGAGGGGCTCGCCGCCGAGCACGGCGTGCGACTGGCCCGGGGCGGCGAGGGGCAGGTGGTCGCCGTGTGTGATCCGCGCAAGGTGAAGCAGGTGGTGATGAACCTGCTGCACAACGCCATCGACGCGAGTCCACGAGGAGGCCAGGTGATGGTGGACGTCGAATCCGGGAGCGTGGGCGACGTGCGCGTCGTCGTTCGGGATTCGGGAGCGGGGCTGTCACCCGAGGTGTCCGCGCGGGCCTTCGACGCGGGCGTCACCACGAAGTCGAAGGGCTCGGGGCTCGGCCTGACGGTGGCGCGGGCGCTGGCGCGGCAGCATGGCGGCGAAGTGACGCTGCGCAACGAGGCGTCGGGGGGCTGTGTGGCGGAGTTGATGTTGCCGCGCGAGCTTCCGGCGGACACCCTGGGCCCGGTGCGGGACGTGCGCGAGGTGGCCCATGCGCGGTGAGTCGGGCGCGGTGTCTCGCGTGCTGGTGGTGGACGATGACGCGGGCGTGCGCTTCACCCTGCGGGAGATGCTGCGCAGCCTGTCCGGCATCGAGGTGGAGCAGGCGGAGGACGGCGAGGCCGCGCTGGAGAAGCTGGCGGCGCGCCCGTTCGAGCTGGTCATCACCGACCTGCGCATGCCTCGGATGGACGGCATGGAGCTGGTGCGCCGGGTCAGCGTGGTGCCCCACGCGCCGCGCATCATCGTCATCACCGCGCATGGCTCGGAGCGCTTCGCGGTGGAGGCGGTGAAGGCGGGCGCCTATGACTACTTCCGCAAGCCCTTCGACGTGGACGAACTGCTCGCCGTCGTCACGCGCGCCCTGGAGTCCGTGCGGCTGCGCCATGAGAACGAGCGACTGACGGGGGAGCTGAACCTGTCGCGCTCCATGGTCTTCTCCTCGGAGCCCATGGGCCGGCTGGCGCAGTTGGTCCAACGCGCGGGCTCCCGCGACGTGACGGTGCTCATCACCGGGGAGAGCGGCACCGGCAAGGAGCGCGTGGCGGAGGCCCTGGTGCGCGCCTCGCCTCGAGCGAACGGGCCCTATCTGCGCTTCAACTGCGCGGCCCTCACCGAGGAGCTCGCGGAGGCGGAGCTGTTCGGTCACTCGAAGGGCGCCTTCACCGGAGCGCATCGGGTCCGCCCGGGGCTGTTTCGCGAGGCGGATGGCGGCACACTGCTGCTGGATGAAGTCGGCGAGCTGGCGCCTCCGCTCCAGGCCAAGCTGTTGCGCGTGCTCCAGGAGGGCGAGGTTCGCCCGGTGGGTGAAGACCGGCCGGTGAAGGTGGACGTCCGCATCCTGGCCGCCACGCACCGCGACCTGCGCAAGCGCGCGGTGGAGGGGCAGTTCCGCGAGGACCTCTACTATCGGCTCAACGTGGTGCAGCTCCGCGTGCCGCCGCTGCGAGAGCGTCCCGAGGACATCCCCGTGCTGGCGCGGATGTTCCTGGACCGCTTCAGCGACAGGTTCCACACCGGCCCGCTGAAGGTGCCGGAGGGCTTCGTCGACCGGCTGGTGGCGCTGCCCTGGCCGGGCAATGTGCGCGAGCTGGAGAACACCCTGGAGAGCCTCGTGGCCCTGTCGAGCGATGGAGAGCTGGACCTGTCCCTCCTGCCCACGTCCGCGCCCCGGGCGGCTGGCGCCACGTCGGCGGGGCCCGTGGCCGAAGGGGCCCGGAGCGAGGAAGGGGAGGCCACCCCCACGGGCACGGGACTCAAGGAGCGGGTCGAAGCCTATGAGCGGGGGCTGGTGCTCGACGCACTGCGCATCGAGGGCGGAAACCGCAGCGGCGCGGCGCGGCGGCTGGGCATCGGCCGGGCCACCCTGCACGACAAGCTTCGCAAGTACGGGCTGGACAGCGCCCCGGACGAAGGCGGAGAAGGACGGGGCTGACGTCCCCGTCGAGCTCGGGAACAAACGGCGATACGGGCCGTTCGGGGGCGGTTGTGTCCCCCATGATGTCGCGTCTCTTCACTGGAGCGTGCATGTCCCCCGTGTCCCGCAGTCTCGCGGCGCTGCTTTGGTTGTCCCTCGCAAGTCCCGCCGTCGCCCAGACGCCGCCACCCCCGCCGTCGAAGGCTCCTGGTGCCTCGACGCCGGAGCGCACGGAGCGCATCCGCTCGCGCTACACCAAGTTCGAGTACCGCATCCCCATGCGGGATGGCGTGAAGCTCTTCACCTCCGTCTACATCCCCGTCGATGCCTCTCCCACCAAGCGCTATCCCATCCTGCTGGTGCGCACGCCCTACAGCGTCGCGCCCTATGGGTTGGACCGCTACAAGGCGCAGCTCGGGCCGAGCGAGGCGTTCGAGAAGGAGGGCTTCATCTTCGTGTTCCAGGACGTGCGCGGCCGGCTCATGTCCGAGGGTGACTTCGTCAACGTGCGCCCCATCAACCCGAAGAAGGGCGCGAAGGACACCGACGAGAGCACCGACACGTTCGACACCATCGACTGGCTGGTGGCGCGCGTGCCGAACAACAACGGCAAGGTGGGGCAGTGGGGCATCTCCTATCCCGGCTTCTACGCCTCCGCGGGTGCCATCAGCGGCCACCCGGCGCTCAAGGCGGTGTCTCCGCAGGCGCCCATCGCTGACTGGTTCTGGGACGACATGCACCGGCATGGCGCCTTCAACCTGTCGCTCGCGTTCAACTTCTTCTCGGGGTTCGGCAAGCCCCGGCCGAAGCCCACGGACAGCGAGGACTGGTCGCGCTTCGAATACGGCACGCCGGACGGCTACGAGTTCTTCATGGACCTGGGCCCGCTGAGCAACGCGGACACGAAGCACTTCAAGGGCGACGTCGCGTTCTGGAAGGACGTCACGGCGCATCCCAACTACGACGCCTTCTGGCAGGCGAGGAATCTCCTGCCGCACCTGAAGGGCCTGAAGGCGGCGATGCTGGTGGTGGGCGGCTGGTACGACACCGAGGACCTGTATGGCCCGCTGCGGACGTACGCCGCCATCGAGAAGCAGAACCCGGGCGTGGCGAACACGCTGGTGATGGGCCCGTGGCAACACGGGGGCTGGGTGGGCACCGAGGGGTCCGAGCTGGGTGACGCCGAGTTCGGCTTCAACACCTCGGACACGTACCAGGAGCTGGGCCTGGCCTTCTTCAAGCAGCACCTCAAGGGGGGCGAGAAGGCGGCGGTGCCGGAGGCGCTGGTGTTCGAGACGGGCGCCAACCGCTGGCGCCAGTTGGAGAGCTGGCCGCCGAAGGGGCTGCGTGAGACGCGGCTGTTCTTCCAGCCCAAGGGCGGGCTGTCCCAGCAGGCACCCACGGGCACGACGGAGTCCTTCGCGGAGTACATCAGCGACCCGGCCAAGCCGGTGCCGTACACGCAGGAGATCACGACGCGCTGGAGCAAGAACTACATGGCGGAGGACCAGCGCTTCGTCGCGAGCCGCCCGGACGTGCTGGTGTTCGAGACCGAGCCCCTGGAGCAGGACCTCACGCTGGCGGGCCCGCTGGAGGCGGACCTGTGGGTTTCCACGACGGGCTCGGACGCGGACTGGGTGGTGAAGCTGGTGGACGTGAATCCCGGCAAGCCTCGCGGCTGGAGTCGGGCCGACGCGGAGAAGGGCGAGAAGAACCGGGGTGGGCAGCAGACGCTGGTGCGCGGCGAGCCGTTCCGCGGTCGCTTCCGCGACAGCTACAGCGAGCCCAAGGCCTTCAAGCCCGGCGAGGTGTCGAAGGTGCGCTTCGCCATCAACGACGTCTTCCACACGTTCCAGAAGGGGCACCGGGTGATGATCCAGGTCCAGTCGAGCTGGTTCCCGTTCATCGACCGCAACCCGCAGACGTACGTGCCCAACATCTTCGAGGCGAAGGAGACGGACTTCACGCGCTCCTTCCATCGCGTGTACCACTCCGCGGCGCACCCCAGCTCCATCAAGGTGGGCGTGCTGCCAGCGCTGGATGCACAGGGCAACTGAGGTGAAGCGCGCGAGCGCGGCGGTGCATCTGTCCAGCACTGTCCGCTCGCGCTCGAAGGGCGGATGACGGAGCGGGATTTCCCTCCCGTTCCTGTTACCTTTTCGCCCGCACGGAGGGATGGGACGGTCATGACTGGCACCGAGGGGCCCGAGAGCGGGCCGGTGCGGCTCGACGGGAGTGAGGGTGAGGGAGGAGGGCAGATCCTCCGCTCGGCGTTGTCGCTGTCACTCATCACCGGACGGCCGTTCCACATCACCCGCCTGCGCTCGCGGCGGGAGCCTCCGGGGTTGCGGCCCCAGCACCTGGCCTGTGTGCGCGGCGCCGAGGCCCTGGGGGGCACCAGCGAGGGCGCCACGGTGGGCGCCTCCGAACTGTCCTTCACGCCGAGCCCCGTGCGCGCGGGGGACTATCTGCTGGAGGTCGGCACCGCGGGCAGCACGCCGCTCATCTTCCAGTGCCTCGTCTATCCGCTGGCGCTGGCCGGGGGCGGGAAGCTCACGCTGAGGGGCGGCACACACCTGCCGCACAGCCCCAGCTTCCACTACGTCGCCACGGTATGGCAGCCGGTGGCCCACGCGTACGGGCTCCCCGTGCACCTCACCATGACGCAGGCGGGGTTCTATCCGGAGGGCGCGGGGGAGATGGTGGCCCACGTCTTTCCGCCGCAGGAGCCGCCCCGGCTGGTGGAGCTGCCCGCGCGGGGGATGCTGCGCGAGGTGCATGTCTCGTCCTTCGTGGGAGGCCTGCCGTTCGCCATCGCCGAGAAGCAGTCACGCGCCGCCGTGGCCGTGCTGCGGGAGCGGGGCATCCTGGCCGAGGCGGAGAACCGCCCGTTGCCGGTGAGTCGCTCGCTGGGCACGGTGACGTTCGTGCTGGCGCAGTTCGAGCACACCATCGCCGGCTTCACCGCGCTGGGGGAGAAGGGGCGGCCCGCCGAGGACGTGGGGCGCGAGGCCGGCGAGGCCCTGGCGCGCTTCATGGAGACGGGGGGCGCGCTGGACGAGTCGCTGGCGGATCAGATTCTGCTGCCGGCGGCGCTGCTGGCCGCGGGGCGCCTGGGGCCAGTGACGCCGGGCACCACGCGCTTCACCGCGGCTCGGGTGACGGACCACCTGACCACCCATGCCCGCGTCGTCGAGCGCTTCCTCCCGGTTCGAGTCCGGGTGGAGGCGGGCGGCGCGGTGGAGGTGGCCCCGGCTTGAGGGCCGGGGTGGGGGTGGCTCAGGCCGGCTCGTCGTTGTCGCGGTTGGAGTTGTTGCCGAAGGTGTTCTCGTTGCCCATCTCCTTCGAGGTGGACCGGAAGGCGCGGAACCCGAAGGGGATGGCGACGAGGAACACGAGGCCGGCGAGGCCCACGGCCTTCCACGGGAAGGGCTGGGCCTTCACCTGGATGTCCTTGCCATAGTTGTTGAGGTTGTTGCCCATGGCGCGCTGCTTGGCGGCCTCGCGCTCCTCGGCGGTGAGTTCACGAGGGGCGTTGAATTCCTGGACCGGTTTGCGCGGCTGAGCCAGTGCCGCTCCGCCGCCGGTCGCGAGCGCGAGGACCAGGAGGAGTCGGGCAAGGGAGGGATTTCGCATGAGGGGGGAGGCTATCACGACCCAACGGGAGTGCTGAACAGGGCTTGCACCGGGAGAGCGTGTCCAGTACGCGCCAGGGGGCCCACATCGACCCCGGACGCCATGCTGCGCCTGCCCTTCATCGCCCTCGCCAACCTGTTGCTGCTCCTGCGAACCCTGTTGGGTGCGCCCTTCCGCCTGTTCGCGGCCAGTCATCGGCCCGCCTATGTGCGCTTCCGGCTGGCGGGGGATCCTCCGTACCGGGAGCAGCGCAAGCCCCGGTTTTCGCTGGGAGGAGGCTCGCGTCCGGAGCCCGCGGACGTCACCTCGCTGGAGCGGTTCGGCGAGTCCCTGAGGCTGCTCGCCAAGGACCCCAGGGTGAAGGGAATCCTGTTGGAGGTGGAGGAGCTGGGGTTGCCGGGGGCGAAGCGGGACGCGGTGGTGGCGTTGCTGGCGGAGTTCCGGGCGGCGGGCAAGCGGGTGGTGTCCTGGGCGGTGATGGTGGACACGGACACGTACCCGGTGCTGTGCGCGGCTGACGAGGTGCTCCTGGCCCCGATGGGGCGGCTGGAGCTGGTGGGGTACTCGGCGGAGTCCACGGCGCTGGGCGAGGGGTTGTCTCGGATTGGCATCCGGCCGCAGTTCATCCGGCGGGGCGACTACAAGACGGCGCCGGAGCTGTTCACGCACCCGGCGGTGTCGGACATCCAGCGGCGCACGGTGGAGTCGTTCCTGGACGAGCGCTACGCGACGCTGGTGGACGCGGTGTCGGCGGCTCGGCGCAAGACGCCCGAGGAGGTGAGGGCGCTCATCGACCAGGGTCCGTACAGCGGGCCGAGGGCGGAGGCGGCGGGGCTGGTGGACGCGCTGGTGGATGAGGCGGACCTGCCGCTGCACCTGGGGTTGGTGAAGGTGGAGGAGGGGAAGGCGCCGGCGGACGTGGAGGACACGGAGCTGGAGGCTCTGGACACGTACCTGGAGACGGTGCCGTTTCCGCCGGTGAAGTGGCGGCGGATGAAGAGGAAGCCTCGGCTCGCGTTGGTGCCGGTGTCGGGGATGATCGTGCCGGGGAAGGGGAACGCGGGCGGGCGGCTGGCCACGGTGGATGCGGTGGTGAAGGGGTTGCGGGCGGCGGGGCGGGACAAGCGCACGAAGGCGGTGCTGCTGTATGTGAACAGCCCGGGTGGGGCGGCGATTGCTTCGGAGCAGATATTGGAGGCGGTGCAGCGGGTGGCGCGGAAGAAGCCGGTGCTCGCGTACATGGATCGGGTGTGCGCCAGTGCGGGCTACATGGTGGCGCTGGGGGCGAAGGAGCTGTGGAGTGCCCCGCATGCGGTGGTGGGGTCCATCGGTGTGTTCGCGGGCAAGTTCGACACGTCCGGGCTGATGAACATGCTGGGCATCCACAAGACGCTGATTACTCGGGGCGCGAACGCGGGACTGCTGTCGTTCTCCCGGGGATTCACGGATGGGGAGCGGGCGGCGCTGGAGGCGGACATCGAGGAGATGTACCAGTCCTTCTTGGGACACGTGGCGAAGGCGCGGGGGCGGACGAAGGAGGAAATCCACGCGCTCGCGGAGGGCCGGGTGTACTCGGGGCTGCGCGCGAAGGACGTGGGCCTGGTGGACAGGATTGGCGGGTTCGAGGAGGCGTGCCGGTATGCGCTGTCGCTGGCGAAGGTCGCGCCTGGGGACTTCGAGCTGAAGACGTATGGGGCGGCGGAGCGGCGGATGTCGGTGCTGCGGTTGTTGACGGGCGCGGCACAACCCCAGACGTACTCGCTGTGTTCCGTGTCCTGGAATCTGGCCGGGCAGGAGCAGGAGGTGTTGGCTTCGCTGGCCGATGAGACGCGGTGGGGCGCGTGGCTGCGCGATTTGTCGCGTGAGACCCGTGGCGAGGTGGGAGAGAACGAGCGCTGACCGATCGAGGGCACCCCAGAAGCCCATGTTCAGCATCGCGCTGGGAGAGGCGCACCTGCCAAGTGGATCGAAGTTTGGGAGGCTCTACGCATGCCTGTACATTCACGAGAAG
Source organism: Myxococcus eversor (assembly GCF_010894455.1). Classification (GTDB taxonomy): domain Bacteria; phylum Myxococcota; class Myxococcia; order Myxococcales; family Myxococcaceae; genus Myxococcus; species Myxococcus eversor. The sequence continues at coordinate 287,539 of NZ_JAAIXY010000012.1, forward strand.
AGTTGGTGGCTGCGCTTGATGCAAATGATTTTGAACGACTGCTCGGAACACCAGAGAGCGAGTGGCTTGACTTCAAGAAAGAGCCCTACCTTCTTGATTCCGATAAAGGTCGTTGGGAATATGTAAAAGATATTGCCGCATTCGCCAATGCCACAGGTGGATGCATCCTCATCGGCGTCAAGGCCACAAAAGACCCGAATGAGCTCCAGGAAAAAGCAACATCTGTGACGGCCATTCCAAAGAAACTGGTCAACTCAGACAGATACAACGGCATCCTGCTTGAGAAGCTGTACCCGGATGTCCAGGGACTTCGGATGAGATGGTATCCAGAGTCACGCGCCGTCTCGGATGGGCTGCTCCTTATTGAAATTCCATCGCAAAGAGGAAGCAGTAAGCCCTTCGTGTTGAGGAGTATGTCGGGAGCAGAGGATTTGCCTGTCATTGCGCTTGGTGTTCCAATGCGCGTAGGGGACCGCACAAGCTGGATGCGGGCTGAAACTCTACACCATCGAATGCAGGGAACCCGCCAGGTTGAAGAGGCGGCGCAGGTCGAGCGAGAATCCCGGCAACATGCGAGCCTTGTTCAGCGTGCGGAAGAACATATACGGACGCTCACTCGTGAAATGAAGTGGAGCAACGTCGCAACTTACTTTCTACAGGCGCTTCCTCCCGCTTCGGAAAGAACCGGCCCATTGCTCAATGTTCACGGAGAAGACGGCCTCCGTGGAGCACTTGCAAGGCCAAAATCGTTACGAACTATGGGATTCAACCTCAGGCAGTTGGGGAGTCTTGAGACGCGAAATGGAGGTCTGGCGTATCTCGAAGATCCACGTAGGTGTATCTCACTCGACCGCGATGGGCTTTTTACGGTTGGAGCATACGCAGAAGCCGATTTTCTCGGATGGTATCTTAACCGAGCACGCACAGATGCGTCGTCGCCAATGCGATTGAATCCATTGGTGCTGGTTGAGTTTACCCTGGAATTTTTTCGATTCGTATATGCCGCGCTAATTCCCCGGGTTTCGCATGGAGTTTGGACGTTTCGAATAGTGACCGAGGGGCTACAGAGCAGGCAAGGAGGCGTCCTGCTCAATCCTGGCCGGCACAATGCCGACCACTGGTCGGATGGTGCTCCGGCTTCCGTGGACAACATGCTCGAGCAATTTCAAGCGACAGGAAATGCTGCCAAGGACGCGTTTCGGGCTCTTGAGTCGATCTATGGAATCTTCGGGATCTCTTCATCCGAAATTCCCTATTCGCGTGACGGTGAGATTGTGGAAGCAGAGATCGTTGCGGTTCAGTAGCTGCCATCTTTTCTACGCCGTCGTGATTTTCTGTAGATGCCTTTGATGGTGTCTTACCGGCTCGACTTCTCCTGAGGGCGCGTCTTCCTGGCACGTCCCCGTGCTACCTTCCGCGCCCCATGAAGCGGACCGTCCTCATCGGTAGCCTCCTCCTGGCCCCGGCCTGTGCCACCACGTCGCGGGAGCCCGTCTCCGTCGCGGAGTCCTACGCCCGCGCGCTGGACGAAGGCCGCCTCCAGGACGCCTACGCCCTCACCACCGATGGCCCGGAAGGGCAGGTCGCCTTCCTGGAGCGCTACTCCGATGAGACGACCCGCCGCGAGCGCGCCGCAGCCGTCCGTGCCGGCGCCGCCGTCCTCGAAGCCCGTGCTCCCTCCCTCACCCTGGCTCGCACCGGTGAGGACTGGCGCGTCGTCGAAGCCCGCCCGGCCGACGTTCCCCGAGCCGCCCTCCGCCGCTTCCTGGACGCCTCGGACGCCAAGGACTGGAAGACGGCCTGGAGCCTGCTTGCCGCGCCCTTGCGTGCCCGCTACACCCCCGAGCGACTCCGAGAGGACTTCGAGCACGAGCCCCTCGCCAAGGAGCGCCTGCGCCGCGCCCGGCTCGCGCTCAACACGCACGTCCGGGTCGGCGCCGGTGAGGCCGTCTTCCCCCTCGGCGACGAGCGGGCCGTCCTCCTCGTCCTCGAAGACGGCGAATACCGGGTCTCAGCGCTCGAATAGGGCCTCGGGCCTCTCGACACAGCGTCAGCGTCCCTGATGGACACCTTCAGCCCGCCAACACCCTCCAGCCCTCCAGGCCGTCGTCAGGGTGCGTCCAGGTCCACCCCGCGTTAAACGACGTTGACAGTCCCCCCGGGGCTGGCATGTTCCGCGCCCGCTGAGGGGCGCCCCAAGCGCCCGTTTTCCAAAGGTTTCAGGTGTCCCGATGAGCGTTTCCGAGGCCAGCATCCTCGCGGCGATGTCCAAGGTGATCGATCCCGAGCTGCACGTGGATCTGGTGAAGGCGGGGATGGTGAAGGACATCCGCGTCAGCGGCGACACCGTCAAACTCAAGATTGAACTCACCACGCCTGCCTGCCCCATGAAGGCGAAGATCCAGGCCGACTCGGAAGCCGCGCTCAAGGCCGTCCCGGGCCTGAAGTCCTTCGACATCGAGTGGGGCGCCCAGGTCCGAGCCTCCGGCGGCGGCGCTCCGCCCCCCGGCGGCCTGCTCCCCAAGGTGAAGAACATCATCCTCGTCGGCGCCGGAAAGGGCGGGGTGGGCAAGAGCACCGTCGCCGTCAACCTGGCCGCCGCCCTCGCGCAGCACGGCGCCAAGGTCGGCCTGCTCGACGCCGACTTCTACGGCCCCTCCATCCCCCTCATGACGGGCCTGGGCGACAAGAAGCCCGTCAGCCCCGATGGCAAGTCGCTGGATCCGCTCATCGCCCACGGCATGAAGGTCATGTCCATCGGCTTCCTCGTGGAGGCCGACCAGGCCCTCATCTGGCGCGGCCCCATGCTCCACGGCGCCCTGATGCAGCTCGTGCGCGACGTGAACTGGGGTGAGCTCGACTACCTCGTGCTCGACCTGCCCCCGGGCACCGGTGACGTGGCCCTGTCGCTGTCCCAGTCCATCCGCGCCGCCGGGGCCGTGCTCGTCACGACGCCGCAGGACGTGGCCCTGGCCGACGTCGTCCGCGCCAAGCAGATGTTCGACAAGGTCCACATCCCCGTGCTGGGAATCGTGGAGAACATGTCCCAGTTCGTCTGCCCGAACTGCTCGCACGTCACCCCCATCTTCAACCACGGCGGGGGCCGCAAGGCCGCGGAGATGTTCGGCATTCCCTTCCTCGGAGAGGTTCCGCTGGACTTGAAGGTGCGTGTGTCGGGAGACTCGGGCGTACCGGTGGTCATCGGCGCCAAGGACAGCCTGGAGGCCAAGGCCTTCCAGGAGGTCGCTCGCAACATCGCGGGTCGAGTGTCCGCGCAGGGCGCCAAGAGCATGCCGCTGCCGGTGGTGCAGGCCCGCTGACATCCACCCAGGAGACGCTGCATGCCCCCAGCCGGCAATGACGACTACCCCGACGACCCGTTGATCGACGAGGACCGTTCCGGCCGTGAGGGCCGCTCCGGTCCCGCGGGCTTCGTTCCGGAGTTCGTCCGTCGCATGGCCGTCGCCGGCCTGGGCGCCCTCTTCATGACCGAGGAGGGCATCCGCAACCTGGCGGGACAGCTCAAGCTCCCCAAGGAAGCCCTCGGCTTCATCCTCTCCCAGGCGGAGAAGACCAAGGACGAAGTCACCGGCGCTGTCACCGAAGAGCTCCGCCGCTTCCTCCAGTCCGAGAAGCTGCGCGACGAGTTCCTCAAGCTCGTCTCCGGCATGACGCTGGAGATCAAGGCCCAGGTCCGACTCGTCCCGCCGGACAAGGCCGAGAAGATGGGCTCCGACGAGCCCGAGAGCCCCGAGCCTCGACCCAAGAAGGAGAAGACCGCCGCCCCCACCGCGCGCGTCGTCATCTCCGAGCTCAACGCCCGCCGCCCCGGCTCCAAGCGTTCCAAGAAGGAGTAGTGGTGGCGGACACGCCTCCTTCCGAAACAACCCCGCCAGCCCCCGTGCGCAAGGGCTGGCGCTCGTCCCCGCTGGCGAAGCGGCTGCCCCTGCTCCTGGCCGTCGGCCTGGGCATCTACATCTGGCAGATCACCGGCATCCCCGAGCGGGAGCTGGTCATCCAACCCGATGGCGACGGCTGGAGTCAGGCGCGTGCGCTGGACCTCCAGGTGATGGACCCGGAGGGCGCGGTCCTCAAGCGCGAGGAGCGCTACTTCGGAGACACCGGCGCGCCTCCGGAGTTGAGCTTCAAGGTGGACCTGCCCGAGGGTTCCTTCCGGACGCTGTTCTTCGTGAAGCTCGCGGGCCGAGAGGAGCGGGTGCGCGTCGAGGAGCCGCTCACGGTGGGGGAGGAGCGCTACATCGTTCGCCGGCTCCAGTTGCCAGCCGCGACTCGTTGACCGCCCTGGGGGCGTGGGCTATGGGCGCACCACGTCATTCACATTCCGACCGAGGGGTTCGAGAGCACCATGGCAACGGAGCACATCGTCGTCGTCGGCGCCGGGCAGATGGGCGCGGGAATCGCGCAGGTGGCATTGCAGGCGGGTCTGCGCGTCACGCTGGCGGACGTGTCCAAGGAAGGTCTCGCCAAGGGCGCTGACCGCATCCGCGCGGGCCTGAAGAAGCTGGTGGAGAAGGGCAAGCTCGACGCCGCGAAGCAGCAGGCCGCCGAGGCCAATCTCGCCACCCTCACCAACGTCACCGAGGCGAAGGACGTCGACTTCGCCATTGAAGCCGTGACGGAGAACGAGGACCTCAAGCGCCGCATCTTCCAGGACCTGGACGCCGTCGTCCGGCCGGGCGGCATCCTCGCCACCAACACCTCGTCCATCCCCATCACCCGCATCGCCGCGTCCACGAAGCGCCCCGAGTTCGTCATCGGCATGCACTTCATGAACCCCGTGCCGGTGATGCAGTTGGTGGAGCTCATCCGTGGCGCCGCCACGTCGGATGAGACCTATGCCACCACGCGCGCGCTCTCCGAGCGCATGGGCAAGACGACGGTGGTCTCGAAGGACTTCCCGGGCTTCATCGTCAACCGCATCCTCATCCCGATGCTGAACGAGGCCTGCTACGCGCTGATGGAGGGCCTGGGTTCCGCGGAGGACATCGACACCGCGATGAAGCTGGGCACCAACCAGCCCATGGGCCCGCTCCAGCTCGCTGACTTCATCGGCCTGGACACGGTGCTCTACATCGCCGAGGTGCTGCACAAGGGCCTGGGTGACTCGAAGTACCGCCCGTGCCCGCTGCTGCGCCAGTACGTCGACGCCGGCTGGTACGGCAAGAAGAGCGGTCGCGGCTTCTACAAGTACTAGGCACCACCCTCCCGAGGAGCCTCGAACATGACCTACGAGAACATCCGGCTGGAGCACGACGGCGCGGTCGCCACCCTCACCATCGACCGTCCCAAGGCGCTCAACGCGCTCAACAACAAGACGCTGCAGGAGTTCGAGGCGGCGGTGAAGTCGCTCGGCGCCGACACGCGTGTGCTCATCGTCACCGGCGGGGGCGAGAAGGCCTTCGTCGCGGGCGCCGACATCGCGGAGATGTCTTCCATCGCCGAGCACCCCGAGGCCCAGAAGTTCGCCGAGCTGGGACACCGCGCCTTCGCACTGCTGGAGTCGCTGGCCATCCCCACCATCGCGGCGGTGAATGGCTTCGCGCTCGGCGGTGGCTGCGAGCTGGCCCTGGCGTGTGACTTCATCTACGCCTCCGAGAAGGCCCAGCTCGGCCTCCCCGAAGTGGGCCTGGGCGTCATCCCCGGCTTCGGCGGCACCCAGCGCCTCACCCGCATCGTGGGACGTGCCCGCGCGAAGGAGCTCATCTTCACGGGTGGACGCATCGACGCGGCGAAGGCGAAGGAGATCGGCCTGGTGCTGGAGGTGCTGCCGGCCGCCGAGCTGCTCGCGCACTGCCGCTCCGTCGCCGCGAAGATGCTCAAGAACAGTCCGCTGGCCATCTCCACGGCCAAGCGCGTCATCGAGCAGGGCGCGGACAAGGATCTGGGCGAGGCCAACACGCTGGAGCGTCAGGGCTTCGCGGAGCTGTTCGGCTCGGAGGACCAGCGCGAGGGCATGAAGGCGTTCCTCGAGAAGCGTCCCGCCGTCTTCACCGGCAAGTGACGTGAATCACGCGCTCGCGGTCGGGAGTCTCCTCACGGTTCTCCTGGCCGCGACGCCGGCCCGCTCCGCGCCTGTCTCCGAGCCTGTCTCTGAACCCGCGCCCGAAGCCGAGCCCCAGGCTCCGCAAGCTCCGGACGACGAATCTGGACGGGCTCCGGCACTGGTCTCCTGGAAGCGCTCGCTGTGCATCTACACGGGCTGCTTCCTGGAGCCGTTCATCCCCGATGTCCGCTACCAGTGGGGACAGGGCTCGCGAGAGCACTGGGTCTTGTCCTGGCCCATCCACCCGTGGGCCTTCCCGGCGTGGGACATCCCCGGGCCCACCCTCATCCTGTCGCCCTTCGTGGAGCCCCAGGTGCGACTTGCGCCCGCGGCCTACCGGCTGCTCGCGGGGGCACGGGTGTATGCGTTTCCGGACAGCGCTCGCCTGGGCGTGCTCGCGGAAGGGGCGGGGCTGTGGGGCCAGGATGGCTCGGGCGGGCTGGCGGGCCTGGGCCTCACCTACGACTTGATTGAACGCGGTCCGAATACGAAGCCCTGGACGGTGTCCGTGGTGCTTCGCCGGGCCTGGACGGGGGAGGGGACGCGGATGGACCTCTCCCTGGACGTCACGGTGCCACTGAACATGTTCCTGGGCTCACCCCTGGATTCCAGGGGGCCCGGCGGGCGGTCGTCGGCTAATCGGCACGGCAACCCTCGCTTGGGGCCTGGCGGAGCGTCTTCGCTATTCCCTGGGAGCACCCCCCGTAATATGGAGCCCTCATGAACTTCGAGCTGACCGATGTCCAGCGCGAGATCCAGCGGATGTGCCGCGAGTTCGCCGCCAAGGAACTGACCCCCAACGCCCGGAAGTGGGATGAACACCACACCTGGCCTACGGATGCGGTGAAGAAGCTCGCCGAGCTGTCGCTGCTCGGCGTGGCCGTCTCCGAGAAGTACGGCGGCGCCGGTCTGGACAACGTCTGCTACGCGCTCGCCATGGAGGAGATCAGCCGAGGCTGTGCCTCCACCGGCGTCATCATGAGCGTGAACAACTCGCTCTATTGCGACCCGGTGTCGAAGTTTGGCACCGAGGCCCAGAAGGAAGAGTTCCTCGCGCCGTTCGCCCGGGGCGACAAGCTCGGCTGCTTCGGTTTGACGGAGCCCGAGGCCGGCAGCGACGCCGCCGCCCAGCAGACCGTCGCGGTGCGCCGGGGTGACGAGTTCGTCATCAACGGCTCCAAGAACTGGATCACCAACGGCCCCAAGGCCGACGCCATCGTCCTGTTCACGATGACGAACAAGGAGGCGGGCAACAAGGGCATCACCGCCTTCCTGGTGCCCACCAACACCCCCGGCTTCACCCGCGCCGAGCCCGACAAGAAGATGGGCATCAGCGCCGCCTGGTCCTGCTCCATGTTCTTCGAGGACATGCGCGTGCCGGCCAAGAACATCCTGGGCAAGGAGGGCGAGGGCTTCAAGGTCGCCATGTCCACGCTCGACGGTGGCCGCATTGGCATTGCCTCGCAGGCGCTGGGCATCGCCCGCGCGGCGTACGAGGAGGCCGTTCGCTACTCGGGTGAGCGCAAGTCCTTCGGCAAGCCCATCCGCGAGCACCAGGCCATCCAGTTCATGATCGCCGACATGGCGATGGAGATCGACGCGGCCCGCCTGCTGGTGTGGCGCGCGGCGCTGCTCAAGGACAAGGGCGTGCGCCACAGCGCGGAGAGCGCGATGGCGAAGCTGTACGCCAGCGAGATGGCCAGCCGCGTGGCGAACAAGGCCCTCCAGGTGCACGGCGGCATGGGCTACAGCAAGGAGATGGACGCCGAGCGCCACGTGCGTGACGCGCGCATCACCGAGATCTACGAGGGGACGAGCGAGATTCAGCGCATCGTCATCTCCGCCAACGTCCTGAAGGAGTAGGCACCATGAAGAGGGCACTGCTTCCCGTTCTGATTCTGGTCTCGACCGCCGCGTTCGCGGAGAGCGTTCCAGCGAAGAAGCCCGAGGGCGGGAAGCCGGCCCCCACCACGAAGGTGCCCGCGAAGAGCGACGCGCCGGACGTGGCCCGCCTGCCGTTCACTCCGGACTCCATCCGCCAGGTCGTCACGTACAACCAGGGGCGGATCCAGGAGTGCTACGAGGACCACATGGCGGAGAAGAACAAGAAGGCGGAGGGCAAGCTGCTCACGTCCTTCACCATCGACGCCAATGGTCTGGTGAAGGGCGCGAAGGTGCGCAAGGGCAGCACGCTGAAGGACCCGAACCTTCATGACTGCGTGGTGGCCGTGTTGTCGTCCATGACGTTCCCCAAGCCTCCGGACGGCGCCGACCACCCCATCGAGTATCCGTTCAACCTCAAGGCCATCGAGTAGGACGACCGACGTGAACCTCGAGCTGACCGAGACGCAGACGCTGATTCGCGAGACGGCCCGCAAGTTCGCGCGGGAGCGCGTGGCGCCGCTCGCCCGCGAACTGGACCGCCAGGAGCGCTTTCCCACCGAAATCTTCAAGGAGCTGGGCGAGCTGGGGCTGCTGGGCGTGAACATCCCGGCGAAGTACGGCGGCTCGGAAGCGGGCGCCGTGTCCTACGCGCTGGCGATGATGGAGATGGCCGCGGCGGATGCGTCCACGTCCGTGGCGATGGCCGTGACGAACATGTGCGCGGAGCTGATCAACGCGTTCGGCACCGAGGCGCAGCGCGAGAAGTACGTGACGCGGCTGACGTCGGGTGAGGCCGTGGCGGGTTCGTTCGCGCTCTCCGAGCCGCACGCGGGCTCCGACCCGGGCGCGCTGATGACGTCCGCGGTCCGCCGTGGCGACTCGTGGGTCATCAACGGCAGCAAGCAGTGGATTACGTCCGGCGCGTACGCGGGCGTGATGGTGGTGTGGGCGCGCACGTCGCCGGCCGGCAACAAGGGCCTGTCGTGCTTCATCGTGGAGGGTGGGACGAAGGGTCTCATCATCGGTCGCCACGAGGACAAGATGGGGCTGCGCTCGTCGAACACCGTCGCGCTGACGTTCGAGGACTGCGTGATTCCGGCGGAGAACCTGCTGGGCTCGGAAGGGCAGGGGTTCCGGCTGGCGATGGTCGCGCTGGATGGCGGGCGCATCGGCATCGCCTCGCAGGCGTGTGGCGTGGCTCGCGCGGCGCTGGAGGCCACCGTGTCCTATGTGAAGGACCGCAAGGCGTTCGGTCAGGCGATTGGCGAGTTCCAGGGGCCGCGCTTCATGATTGCCGACATGAAGACGCAGATCGACGCGGCGGAGCTGCTGACGCTGCGCGCGGCGTACATGAAGGACCAGAAGCAGCCGTTCACCCGCGAGGCGTCGATGGCGAAGCTGTTCGCCAGCGAGACGAGCAATCGCGTCTGTGACAAGGCCGTGCAGCTTCACGGTGGCTACGGCTACATCGACGAGTTCCCGGTGGAGCGGTACTTCCGCGACGCGCGCGTGCAGACCATCTACGAGGGCACCAGCGAGGTGCAGCGGATGGTGATTGCCCGCGAGAGCTTCAAACTGCTGGGCTGAGGCGAGGCTTCGTTCTTCCGCTTCGCGGCCAGGGAGGAGTGGACCCATGGGGCTGAAGCGGAAGGGACGTTACTCGTACGGCGACTCGCGCGCGGACCTCAGGACCTTCCTGGCGGGCTACAGCGAGAAGAACAAGTACCCCATCGCGCGGATGGAAGACCTGCGGTGCCCCTGTGGCTCCGAGGTGCTGGAGTTGTTGCTCGATGATGACGAGGGCGCGGCCGTCCAGACGTGCCCGACGTGCCAGCATCAGATTCCCGTGGGGGACAGCGCCGAGTACCTCGACGACGCGGAGCTGGGGGAATGCGAGTGCCCTTGTGGGGGAACTCGCTTCGAGCTCACCGTGGGGTCCGCGTTCTACGAAGGCAGCACGGACGTCCGCTGGTTCTATGTGGGATGCCGGTGTCCTTCGTGTGGGCTCGTGGGCTGCTACGGGGATTGGAAGACTCCCTGAACTTGCCACGAATCGACTAGACGACCGGTCTACTGGTCGTTAGCAAAGGGCCATGAGCGTGAGCGCGGCCCCCCAGCAGGATGCCCGTCGGCACATCATCGATGCGGCCCATCCGTTGTTCGCGAGCAAGGGCTTCACCGCGGTGGGCCTGGCGGAGGTGCTGGCGGCGGCGAAGGTCCCGAAGGGCTCGTTCTATTACTACTTCGACTCGAAGGAGGCCTTCGGCGAGGCGGTGCTGGAGACGTACTTCGCGGACTACCTGGCGAGGATGGAGGTGTTGCTGGCGGTGCCGGGCACGTCCGCGCAGCGCCTGCTGGGGTACTTCCAGGACTGGCTTGCCTCTCAGCTCGACGAAGAGGCCCGGGGCCGATGTCTCGTGGTGAAGCTCGGCGCGGAGGTCTGTGACTTGTCCGGGAGCATGCGCGCGGCGCTGGAGCGCGGGACTCAGGGCATCATCGACAGACTGTCGCGCTGTCTTGATGCAGGGAGGGAGGACGGTTCGCTGACGGCTCCGCTGGACACGCGGGCGGTCGCAATCACTCTCTACCAGTCCTGGCTGGGCGCGGGGCTGCTGGCCAAGATTTCCCGCGACCGCACGCCGCTGGACACGGCCATGGTTGGTACACGGCGGTTGCTGGGACTCGCATAACGCGTCCGCGTCGAAGACGCGTCTTCGCTTCGTCACCTTCTTTTTCGTCGGCCGAGCTGCTCGCGGTGGCACACCGTGAGTGGCTCGTGCGCGCTCGCTCACGGCTTGCCGGGACAGGGTGCGCTGAACGTTTTCTCGCCACACCCCTGGAGTCAGCACCCATGCCTCAAAGCGATACCCGCAATCGTCGTGTCGTCCTCGCCGCGCGTCCTCACGGCATGCCGACATCGCGGGACTTCCGTCTCGAAGAAGCCGACGTCCCCGCTCCGGGGGAAGGACAGGTGCTGCTGCGCACCCTGTACCTGTCGCTGGACCCGTACATGCGCCCGATGATGAACGATGTCCCCCCGGCGTATGCCGCGTCGTCGGTGCGGGTCGGTGAACCCATGGTGGGCGGCACGGTCGACCGGGTCGTCTCCTCCAGGCATCCGCGCTTCCAGGTCGGGGACCTGGTGCTGGGCAACTCCGGCTGGCAGGACTACGCGTTGTCGGATGGGCAGGACCTGGTCCCGCTCGGTGAGATGAAGCAGCCGTCACTGGCCCTGGGCGTGCTCGGCATGCCCGCGTTCACCGCCCACGTGGGCTTGCTGGACATTGGCGAGCCCAAGCCAGGAGAGACGGTGGTCGTCGCCGCGGCGACGGGGGCCGTGGGGGCGGTGGTGGGGCAGATCGCCAGATTGAAGGGCGCGAGGGTGGTGGGCATCGCCGGGGGCACGGACAAGTGCCGTTACGCCGTCGAGGAGCTGGGCTTCGACGTGTGCCTCGACCGCCGCGAGCCGAGGCTGGCCGAGCGACTCGCCGCCGCCTGCCCGCGCGGCATCGACGTCTACTTCGAGAACGTCGGTGGTGAGGTGTTCGAGGCGGTGGTGCCGTTGCTCAATCACTGGGCTCGCGTGCCGCTGTGCGGGACCATCTCCAGCTACAACGGCGACACGTCACCGGGCCCGAATCGGTTGCCGCAGGTGCTGGCGGTGTTGCAGCAGAAGCGCATCCGCATGCAGGGCCTCATCATCCTCGACCACTACGGTGACCGCTACGACGCCTTCCGTCGCGACATGGACGCGTGGGTCGCCGACGGCCGCGTGAAGCTGCGAGAGGACCGCGTCGATGGGCTGGAGAACGCGCCGGCGGCGCTCATCCGCATGTTGGAGGGCGGCAACTTCGGCAAGCTCGTGGTGCGCGTCTCCGACGTCTGACGCGCCGTGGGCCCCTTGTCACCCTAATGCCCATACACCCGCTGGAGCGCGGACCTCAGCGAATCATCGATGCCCGTCCCCGAGGGCAATTGCTGGTCCGCCCGGAACTTCTGGAGCGCCGCCTGCGTCGGTCCATCCAGCTCGCCGCTCACCTCATCCACGGGATAGCCCACGTTCTTCAGTCGCCCCTGGACACCGCTCACCGTGTCCAGCGGGTGCAGGTGCCGCAATGAGATGGGGATGAGGCGCGACGCGAAGCCCTCTCCAATCCGAAGCATCCCCGTCGCCGCCGTGGGCGACACCGAGTGCACGATGCTCCCGTCCGCACCGCTGCGTCCCTTCAGGATGACCCCGTCCACCTCCAGCGCATAGGGCGTGTCCTTCAACACCTCGCTCCCCACGCGCAGCACCAGGTGCAGCTTGGAGGGAATGCCCTTGCGCACAAAGGTGTGCTTTCGCCCCGTGAGGACCTGCTTCATCCGCTGGCGCAGCGCCGGAACGAAGACCTCGTCTCCTGGCAGGAGCGTGTGAGGATTCCCACGCAGCTCGCGCAGCGCCTGATTGCGAGGGTGCTCCCACAATGTCTGCCAGATGTGCCCGTGCTCGGACGCGATGCTCTCCACCGAATCACCCGCCTCGGCGACCCGGACCTTGTCTTCCGCCATGTCCATCCACCTCGCGCGGGGTCAGAAGCCCAGCTTCTGTTTGAAGGGGCCCTTCACGAGGACCGACGTCGCCTTGTTGAAGCTGCGCCAGGCCTGCTTGGCGTCGATGATCTGCTTCAGCGTCATCTGCTCGATTTCGTCGTCATCCTCGTCGTAGAAGTGGACCTTGAGCCCGTGGTCCTCCTCGGGAATCCCCAGGTACCAGCCCGCGGACTTCTCCAACTCCTCGTCGCCCTTGAGGTAGACCAGCCCGCGCTCGTCCGCGTTCACCTGGTGCGGACCGACGTGGTACATGATGGCGTCGCTCATCTCCCAGCTCTCGTCCGGTGTGTCCGCGTACACGGGCTGCTGCCGCATCAGCGCCGTGTACTGGGCAAGCCACGCGTCCACGGCGAGGCCTACGTTCATCGGGTTGACCTGCTGCTGGGACACCTGGGCCTTGACCCGGGTCACCTCGCGGCCCCACGTCTCCCACGCGTCGATGGCGAGCGAGCTGAACTCGGCGGAGGGCCTGCGCGAATCGTCCAGCGCCGCCCGGGCCGCCGCGCTCTCCGACTGCTCGACGAGGAAGGCCCAGAACACGCCGCGCAGGTGGCGCAGGTGGGACACGCGCTGGAGCACCAGCTCCGGCCGGTTGAGCCCCAGTATCTGGATGGTGCGGACTCCCCGCAGCGCCACCGGCGGCGCCTGGTGCACCACCTGGAACATCTCGTGCCCGTTGCCCGTCACCACGAACGACTTGTTCGTCGGGTGGACCTTCACCTCGTACCGCCCCTGCATGGACGGAATCGCCTTGGGCTCGCTCCAGGCGAACTCGTCCGCGTCCTGCCGGCCCTTGCGCGTGTCCAGGAACCAGCGCAGCAAGTCGTAGGGATAGGCCTCGCCCGTCCACACGTTGAAGCGCACCGCCAGCCGGGGGTCCTCGAGGCCCGGGTCGATGAGCACGGAGCGCTCCTCGGACACCTTGCGGGTCGCGGTGGAGCGCACCTCCACGAGCTGGTCATTCAGCAGGACGGGGAACTTGTTCCCCTTGTGGATCTGATTGCAGACCTGGCACGAGTAGTAGAGGTTCTCCCAGGCGTAGGCCTCCCAGAAATACCCATCCAGGTTGAAGCCATATCCCTGCTCGTAGCCCGCCTTGGGGCGGAAGTGCTCCACGTCCCCGTGCGCCAGGTACTTCACCTTGGACTCGCAGAAGGCGCACTTGCCGTGGTGCGAGTTGAGCAGCGCCTCCTTGATGCCGTGTCCGGAGTAGTAGTCGCTGCTGAAGATCTCCGACTTGAAGCCGATGAGCGGCCGGGTGACGGTCTTCCAGGCACCCGCCATCTTCTCGTCGATGAGGTCCCCCATGAGGCGCACCGACAACGCGTAGTAGGCGAGCGCGCCACGCACGGGCTCGGGCGCCGTCGCCATGGCGCGAAGGTCCGCGTCCCCCATGTCCCGGGGAGGGTGCTTGCCCTTCTTGAGGTAGCCGGCGTGGAAGTCGAAGGCGAAGCCCCACAAGGCCCCCTCGGCGGGAAGGCCGTCCGGCGTGCCGCACATCCACGCCAGCGACGTGTACTTGCGCAAGGCCTCCGAAGTCCGGCAGCGCTCCCGGAAGTCGGCCACCTGCGCCTGGTGGGCCGCGACGGCCCCTACCTTGAAATCCAGGGACATCGAGTTCAACGCCGGAGGGAAGGTCCACCCCGCGAGCTCCTGTGGCGCGAACCAGGGCAGCTCCAGCGCGTTGATGGCGGGCGCGCTCAGCCAGGGACGCCCGGAGGTCAGCACGGACTGCTGGTAGAGCGGGCGGATGACGCCGAGGAGCTGGTGGCGGGCCTCCGGTGACATGCCGGACAGCTTCGCGTCCCAGACCTTCCGGGCCTCCAGCGCCACGGCATGGAAGCCGTCCAGGTACGCGCCGAAGCGCGCCCTCCAGTCTCCCTGGAGCTGATGGAGCACCTGCTCGTCGAGGAGCCGCTCGTTCATCACCTCCACCAACTCTTCGCCGAACTTCACCAGCCCCAGCTTGCCCAGCAGGCGCTGCTTCTGGGCCTTCGTGGGTCGAGGGCCGAGCAGCTCTTCGACGATGGCCTCCTTGTCGAAGGCGACGGGCCCCTTGCCCGTCCTGGCCCGGTACTGGCCCTCCAGCTGCGCGTAGATGTCCCGGAGCTCCTGGGTGATTTCCGCGCACTTCTCCCGGGCGCCTCCGGGCGCACCGCCCTTGTCGATCCGAATCATGAAGTCGCGTCCTGGCCGATGAGAGGTGGGCTGACGGGGACGGCCCCAGTGCAGCGCTCATGCCCGGAAGGGTGGGGGACTGGCTCCAGAGGACAGCGCCCCTGGCCATGTGGGTGATTCGCGTCCCTCGCGGACGCACGGGCGTGCGCGCTCGACGCGGCCAATGCCTTGCTCAGGGAATCCCAGACAGGAAGGGAAGGAAGAGGCCCGCGGCCGCCGACATGTGGGAACAGTCCACCCCCCCGGGCGCACCTCCCCCATGACTCATGCCGGGCACTGGACTCGTGGACCTCGACCCACGAGCGGAACGCGGCCGCACGATGTGGGTCGCATTTCAGTGGATTTTTCGAGTAGGTTGTCGCGCTCGCTGGCCGAACAGGCGAAGCGGACGCTCGCGGGGTCCTCTGAAGCGGGAGGGCTGCGAAGGTGGGCGAGCGTTCTTAGAAAGATGGGTGCGGATGGCTATCCCGGGTCTTGACAGTTCCGGGTGATCGCATCCACCGAACAGCACATGGGGCACGTGCTCGCTTGACTACCGGAATAACCGGTGTCTAGGGTGCGCGGCTTCATTCAGCACCATTCAAAAGTCCCCAGAGGTGGGGACGTCCGCGGACTCTCGTTGCGCCCCGCATGGGCCCGCGTTCCTCAAATCAGGGGGCAGCTGTGCCGTATCAAAGGACTTCCATTTCCATGCAGCAGAACGTGAACCAGCAGGTCGAGACTGACGCCGGGGAAGAAAACTTCGCGGCGATGTTCGAAGAGTCGCTCAAGCAGCGCGGTGGCGACGGCATCCTGAAGGAAGGGGAGATCGTCAAGGGCACCGTGGTGCAGGTGACGAAGGACTTCGCGATCGTCGACATCGGCTACAAGTCCGAGGGTCAGGTCCCGATCTCCGAGTTCACCAATCCTCGCGGAGAGGTCTCCGTCAAGGCGGGCGACCCCGTTGAGGTCCTCCTGGAGAGCCGCGAGAACGACACCGGCATGGTCGTCCTCTCCAAGGAGAAGGCCGACAAGATGCGCATCTGGGACGAGATCAGCGCCGCCTGTGAGCGCGATGAGATCGTCAAGGGCACCATCGTGGGTCGCGTGAAGGGAGGCCTCTCCGTCGACATCGGCGTGAAGGCGTTCCTGCCCGGCAGCCAGGTGGATATCCGGCCCGTGCGCAACCTTGACCAGTACATCTCGAAGGAATTCGAGTTCAAGGTCATCAAGTTCAACAAGAAGCGCGGCAACATCGTCCTGTCGCGCCGGGTCCTCCTCGAGAAGCAGCGCGAGGAGATGAAGAAGGAGACCCTCAAGAACCTGAAGGAGGGTGCGGTCCTCAAGGGTGTCGTCAAGAACCTCACGGACTACGGCGCCTTCATCGACCTGGGCGGCATCGACGGCCTGCTCCACATCACGGACATGTCCTGGGGCCGCATCGGTCACCCCAGCGAGATGTTCAATGTGGGCGACGAGGTCCGCGTCGTTGTCCTCAAGTTCGACCCGACGCAGGAGCGCGTCAGCCTGGGCCTGAAGCAGATCCAGGAGGACCCGTGGCACCGCGCCGACGAGAAGTACCCGGTCGGCACCCGCGTCAAGGGCAAGGTCGTGTCGATCACCGACTACGGCGCGTTCATCGAGATCGAGCAGGGCGTCGAGGGTCTCGTCCACGTGTCCGAGATGTCCTGGACCAAGCGCCTCAAGCACCCGTCCAAGATCCTGGAGGTCGGCCAGGAGGTGGAGGCCGTCGTCCTGGATATCGATCCCAAGGCCAAGCGCATCGCGCTGGGCATGAAGCAGATCGAGCAGAACCCCTGGACGCTGCTCGAGGACAAGTACCCGATCGGCTCCGTCATCAAGGGTCAGATCCGCAACGTCACCGACTTCGGCGTGTTCGTCGGCGTCGAGGAGGGCGTGGACGGCCTGGTGCACGTGTCCGATATCTCCTGGACCCAGCGCATCAAGCACCCGGGCGAGATGTTCAAGAAGGGCGACGAGGTCGAGGCGGTGGTCCTCAACATCGACGTCGAGAACGAGCGGTTCAGCCTGGGCATCAAGCAGCTCCAGCCGGACCCCTGGGAGACGCTGTCCGAGCGCCTGCCTGTCGGCAGCCGCGTGAAGGGCAAGGTCACCAAGGTCACCGACTTCGGCGCGTTCGTGGAGATCGAGCCGGGCATCGAGGGTCTCGTCCACGTCTCCGAGCTGAAGGAGGAGCGTGTCGAGAACCCGCGTGACGTGGTGCAGGAGGCGCAGGATGTCGAGGTGAAGATCATCGACATCAACACGCCGGACCGGAAGGTCGCCCTGTCCATGAAGGCGCTGATCGGCGAAGGCGACGACTACCGCGAGTACCTCCGCAAGCAGGCGGAAGGCTCCAAGGCGCGCCTCGGCGACGTGATGGGCAAGCTGACGAAGAAGTAGTCTTCGCTCAGCATCGCCTCACGGCGTGACGGCCGGGTTCCCGAAAGGGGGCCCGGCCGTTGCCGTTCCAGACGCCTACTCCAGGTAGCCAGGGAACGAGGGCAGCGCGCGGAAGTCCTCGGGCGCGTGCTGGACGATGAAGCGGCCCTTGGCGTCCTTCACCAGCGTCTCCACATGGTCGATGGATGAGAGGGTTTGCTCGCGGCTGGTGTTGAAGCCAGGCACGACATGGCGCTCCCAGTTCTCTCGCGTGTGGCAGAGGTCCCCCGACAGGACGACGGTCCCCGTCCGAGGGAGGTTCACCTGCAGCGACTGGTGGCCCGGCGTATGTCCCGGCGTGGAGAGGATTCGCACGCTGCCGTCGCCGAAGACGTCGCGATCTCCATCGAGCGGCTCCACCTTCGCCTCGCGCCACGTGGAGAACTTCGTCGGGTCCACGCCCGGCGGCGCGGGCGTCGCGGTGGCCCACGCCAGCTCCTTGCGCTGGAGCAGCCACGTGGAGCCGGTGAAGGCATTGGCGTTGCCGGCATGGTCCGCGTGCAGATGGGAGAAGCCCACGTAGCGCACGTCCGAGGGCTTCAGGCCCAGTCGGGCGAGCTGCGCGTGCAGCGTCTTCTGGACGTGGACGCGAAAGCCCACCGCATCCGTCACGCCGTCCGGGCTCCGGGAGATGACGTCATCCAGCCCGGTGTCCCAGAGCAGCGCGCCCTGGGGATGGCGGATGAGGAAGCAGGGGACGGACATCTCTCCCTTCTGGCCATTGGGATGACTCCCGTCCGTGAAGAACCCCATGTCGTGGATGTCGATGCGTCCGCAATCCAGCGCGTAGAGGCGCAGCGCTGGAGGCGAGGAGGGATTGGACGTCGTCGCCTGGTGCGCGCAGCCACCGGCGAAGGACAGCAGGGAGAGGAGGAGGGCGGGCGAGACGCGCATGACTAGAAGGACCTCATGAGGGCATCGACGATGCGGGTGAGACGGGTGGTGTCCTCCGCCGTCTTTCCGAGCACGCGGAGGCCGGTGAGGTTGTTGAGGAGGAAGCTCGCGAGCTCTCTCGCGTCACGCGCGGCGTCGACCTCGCCGGTGCGCTGGCCCTCCTCGAGGAGCGACAGGAAGGCGGCTTCGGTCTGCTCGAACATCCGCGCCGCGAGCCGGGCCGCGCCCGCGTCGCGTCCCGCCAGTTCAATCGCGGTGTTGATGGCCAGACATCCCCGGCGCTCGGGGTCCGCGACGTCAATCTCGATGACCGCGAGGAACAGGGCCCGCAGGCGCGCCTTGATGGGGCCGGGCCGCGTCAGGAACGCGAGCAGCTTGGGCGCCTCGTGCGTGTGGTAGTGGCGCAGCACGCACTCGAAGAGGCCCTGCTTGCTCTCGAACGCGTTGTAGAGGCTGCCCCGACCCAGCCCCATCCGCTCCCCCAGCTCCTGGGGAGACGCCGCCGCGTAGCCCTTCTCCCAGAAGACCTCCATCGCCTTCGCCACCGCCGCCTCGGCCTGGAACTTCCTCGGACGTGCCATGCCCGGGGTGTTAGGTCGTTTTGTACCTCAAGGTCAAATACGGGCCACGAGCGTGGCGCGAGCGACCGACTGGTCGGGTGGTGGGTGTCCGGAAGGAGGAGGAACTTCGCGCGGTTGGGGGCGGTTTCGCGGTGCGTCGCGAGCAGTGGACGCTCATGTCCGGACGGCGAGCGAGGACGCTTGAACTCCGGGGAACGCCCGGTGATAAGGGCCACCGCCGCTGTTATCGAAGGACATCCGTACATCCTCAAGAGGAGGCAGTTTTCATGGCTCGTGACGTCGTCATCGTGGGCGCGGCCCGTACCCCTATCGGCGCCTTTCAGGGAGCGCTCGCCAAGCTGACGGCGCCGCAGCTGGGCGCGGTGGCCATCAAGGCCGCGCTGGAGCGCGCGGGCGTGAAGCCCGAGAGTGTCCAGGAAGTCATCATGGGCTGTGTGCTCCAGGCGGGTGTCGGCCAGGCGCCTGCCCGTCAGGCCACCATCTTCGCCGGCCTCCCCGAGGGAGTTCCCGCCACCACGCTGAACAAGGTCTGTGGCTCCGGCCTCAAGGCCGTCATCGCGGGCGCGCAGGCCATTGCCCTGGGTGAGGCGGACGTCGTCGTCGCCGGCGGCATGGAGTCCATGAGCAACTCGCCCTACGTGAGCCACACGATGCGCGGTGGCGCTCGCATGGGCAACGTGGAGTTCAAGGACGCGATGATCCTCGACGGTCTCTGGGACGTGTATGGCAACGTCCACATGGGCCTGTGCGCCGAGGAGTGCGCCACGTCGCAGGGCATCAGCCGCGCGCAGCAGGACGAGTTCGCGCTGGAGTCCACCCGCCGCGCGATTCACGCCCAGAAGGAAGGCCTGTTCGCCGCCGAGATCGTCCCCGTGCAGATCCCCGGCAAGAAGCCGGACGAGGTGACGACGGTCTCCGAGGACGAGGGCCCGCGCAACGCCAAGCCGGACAAGATTCCGGGCCTCAAGCCGGTGTTCAAGAAGGACGGCACGGTGACGGCCGCCAACGCGTCCTCCATCAACGACGGCGCCGCGGCGCTGGTGCTGATGAGCGAGGAGAAGGCGAAGGCCGAGGGCCGCACGATTCTGGGCCGCATCACCGGTTACGCGCAGGCCGCGCGCAAGCCGGTGGAGTTCACGATTGCCCCGGCGGACGCCATCAACACGCTCCTGAAGAAGAAGGGCGTGAGCGTGGCGGACGTGGACCTGTGGGAGATCAACGAGGCGTTCGCGGTGGTGTCGCTCGCGAACAACAAGATCCTCGGGTTGGATCCGGCGAAGGTGAACGTGCGCGGTGGCGGGGTGGTGCTCGGTCACCCCATCGGCGCTTCCGGTGCGCGCGTGCTGGTGACGCTGCTGCAGACGATGAAGGACCAGGACAAGAAGCGGGGCGTCGCGTCGCTGTGCATCGGCGGCGGCGAGGGCATCGCGCTGATGGTGGAGCGGTAGTCAACCCTCTCCCCGCGGGGAGAGGGACGGGGTGGGGGCCTTGGTGGCCTTCACCCCGTTTCCGTTATCGGGAGGGCGAATGAACAAGGTCTACGCGAGCGCGGACGAGGCGGTCGCCGACATCCCGGATGGCTGCACGCTGATGAGCGGCGGCTTCGGGTTGTGTGGCAATCCTGAGAATCTCATCGAGGCGCTTCACCGCAAGGGCGTGAAGAACCTCACCATCATCTCCAACAACTGCGGCACCACCGAGCTCGGCCTGGGCATCCTGCTCCAGAACAAGCAGGTCAAGCGGATGGTGTCGAGCTACGTGGGAGAGAACAAGGAGTTCGAGCGGCAGTACCTCTCCGGCGAGCTGGAGGTGGAGCTGAACCCGCAGGGAACCCTGGCCGAGCGCATCCGCGCGGGCGGCTGCGGCATCGGTGGCTTCTTCACGCCCACGGGCGCGGGGACGCAGGTGGCCGAGGGCAAGGAGTCGCGCATCATCGACGGCCGGCTGCACGTCCTGGAGACGCCGTTGAAGGCGGACTTCGCCATCATCCACGCGGCGAAGGCGGACACCCACGGCAACCTCATCTTCAACAAGACGGCGCGCAACTTCTCCCCGATGATGTGCATGGCGGCCAAGGTCACCATCGTCGAGGCGGAGGAGATTGTTCAGCCCGGCGAGTTGGACCCGGACCAGGTGCACCTCCCGAGCATCTTCGTGAAGCGCATCGTCCAGGCGAAGAACCTCCAGAAGTGGATTGAGCGGCGCACCGTCCGCAAGACGGCCTGAGGACCCCATGCCACTGACTCGTGAACAACTCGCGAAGCGCATCGCCCTGGAGCTGCGGGACGGCTTCTATGTGAACCTGGGCATCGGCATCCCCACGCTGGTCCCCAACTACATCCCCGAGGGGGTGGAGGTGGTGCTCCAGTCGGAGAACGGCCTGCTGGGCATCGGGCCGTATCCCGAGGCGGGCAAGGAAGACCCGGACCTCATCAACGCGGGCAAGGAGACGGTGACGACGGTGAAGGGCGCCGCGTTCTTCGACTCGGCCCTGTCGTTCGGGATGATTCGGGGCGGCCACATCGACATGGCCGTGCTGGGCGCCATGGAGGTCTCCGAAGAGGGGGACCTGGCCAACTGGATGATTCCCGGGAAGATGGTCAAGGGCATGGGAGGCGCCATGGACCTGGCCGTGGGGGCCAAGCGCATCTACGTGGCCATGGAGCACGCGAACAAGGAGGGTCAGCCGAAGATCCTCAAGAAGTGCTCGCTGCCCCTGACGGGCCTGAAGTGCGTGCACCACATCGTCACGGACCATGCGTTCCTGGACGTGACGCCGGAGGGGCTCGTCCTGCGGGAGCTGGCCCCGGGCGTGACGGTGGAGCTGGTCCAGAAGCTCACCGAGCCGAAGCTGAAAATCGCGCCGGACGTGCGCGAGATGAAAGTCTGAGCGCTCAAGGCTAAGGTGCGCCGCTGGGGGAGGGTGGTATGGACGACTTCCCCGGCGGAGCCCCTTTCATGGCCGACACCTCGGAGAAGTTGAACCCCATCGACCACCGCGCGCCGCGAGTCGAATACGAGCTGCCGGTGGCCTACCGCAGCGTGGCCGGCTTCGTGACGGACTGGGCCGTCAACCTTTCCAAGGGCGGCCTCTACATCAACACCGACAAGCCCCTGCCGGTGGACACGGTGGTGAAGCTGCTGGTGACACTGCCGGGAGCGCACTTCCCGGTGGAGCTGAAGGGCCGGGTGACGCGCACCAACGCGCTCGGCGCCGCCCCCTCGCAGTTGCCGGGGATGGCGGTGGAGTTCCTGGACGTTGACGAAGACAAGCGGTCGCGCATCGGGGAGTTCGTGGAGCGGTTGCGCTCGGAGCTCCCGTCGGAAGCGACCCGGAAGTAACGGCGGCCCGCGCGGGCGCCCCCACCGAGCGCCTGCATGCTGCCCCTCCCTGAGACTCCCGTTTCACTGACGATCGACCGCCTCGGCCAGCTTGGCGAAGGCGTGGCTTCCTGGCAGGGGCGCACCGTCTTCATCCCTGGCGCCTTCCCCGGCGACACCGTGCGCGTCCACCTGGAGTCCCAGGGGCGGGTGCTGCGCGGCCTGTTGCGTGAGGTGGTCTCCCCCGGGCCGGACCGCCGCGTGGCCCCGTGTTCCCTGGCCGGCGAGTGCGGCGGCTGTGACTGGCTGGGCCTGGCCGAGTCCGCGCAGCGGAGCGCGAAGCAGGAGATCGTCCTCTCCACCCTGGAGCACCTGGGCCACCTGAGGCGCGAGGACTTCACCGTCCGGCCGCTCCTGGTGGCGCCTCGGGACTGGGGCTATCGCCGACGCACGGTGCTGCATCCGGCGGGGAAGGGAGCGCTGGGCTACTTCAGCCGGCGCAGCCACGAGCGGCTCGCGGTGTCCGAGTGCGGTGCCCTCACGCCCGTGCTGACGGCGCTGCCGGGGAAGCTGGCGCCGCTGCTCAAGCCCTTGGCGAAGGACACCGAGGAGGTGCTCCTGCTCGCGGAGGGGGACAAGGCCGCGTTCGCGGTGAACCTGACGGGGCAGGTGACGGCGCGGCACGTGGAGGCCGCGGAGGCCGCCGTGCGGGCGCTGCGACTGGAGGGCGCGGTGCTGGTGCCGAAGGAGGGCTCGCCCCGGGTGCTGGGCAAGCCGGCGCTGCGCTCGTACTCGCCGCTGCGACCGGAGGTGCCGCTGTACCTGCGGCCGGATTCGTTCGCGCAGGCGCACGCGGAGGCCAACGTGGGGCTCGTCACTTCGGCCATCTTCGAGCTGGCGGCGCGGGACGAGGACTCCGTGCTGGAGCTGTACTCGGGCAACGGCAACTTCACCTTCCCGCTGGCGGCTGGAGCCGCGTCGGTGCTGGGCGTAGAGTCGTCCCCGGTGGGCGTGGAACTGGCTCTGCGCAGTGCTCGCGAGGCGGGCGTGGGCAACGTGCGCTTCGTGCAGGGGGATGCGCGCAAGGTGTGCGACGGGCTGGCGTCCGAGAGCCGGCGCTTCGACGTGTGCCTGGCGGACCCGCCGCGCGCGGGGGCTCCGGGCCTGGCGAAGTGGATGGTGGCACTGGGCATCCGCCGGGTGGTGTACGTGGCGTGTGACCCGGCCTCGCTCGCGCGCGACGCGGCGGGGTTGGTGGAGGCGGGCTACAAGCCGCAGGCGCTCCAGGTGGTGGACATGTTCCCCCAGACGCACCACGTGGAGGCCGTGATGTCCTTCGAGCGGCCGGGCACGGGGAAGGGAAGCTGATGGACGCGCGCATCGTCGAGTTCGCCGAGGTGCTCCGACAGAACGGCGTGCGCGTGAGCACCTCCGAGGTGCAGGACGCACTGCGGGCCACCGCCGAGGTGGGGCTGGTGGACCGGGCCCTGTTCCGCGCGGTGATGCGGACGACGCTGGTGAAGCGCGAACTGGACGTGGACACGTTCAACCGCGCTTTCGACTTCTTCTTCTCCGGCGCGGCGGCGACGTTCGAGGCCATCGACAAGTCCCTGGCCGCGCAGCTCCAGGAAGAGGGCTACCTGGAGGGGGACACGCTGAAGATGGTCATCTACCAGATGAACCTCCTGCTGCCGGAGATGTCTCCGCTCGCGCAGGCGGTGCTGGAGGGAGACCGGGCGCGGCTGGCGCAGATCTTCCGGATGGCCTCGCTCCAGTTGGATTTGTCGAAGCTGGAGAGTCCGCTCCAGGCGGGCTTCTTCGCGCGGCGCATGCTGGCGGGCGCGGGTATGGAGCGGGCGCGCTCCGACATGAAGTCGCTGGAGGACGAGCTGCACGCGCGCGGCCTGTCTCCCGAGGGCGTGGAGATTGTGTCCCGCCATGTCGCCGCGGCGATGCGGAAGATTGAAGACGCCGCGCGCCAGGAGGTGAAGCGTCAGGCGGAGGCTCGCATCCGGCGTCGCACCGACACGGTGCAGGACAAGCCGCTGCACCTGCTCACCCAGGCGGAGGTGGACCAGATGCAGTCCGCCGTGCGCACGCTGGCGGAGAAGCTGCGCAGTCGACTGATTCGTCGGCAGCGCTCGCACCGCAAGGGGGCGCTCAATGTCCGCCGCACGCTGCGCAAGAACATGACATGGGGTGGGGTGCCCATGCTGCCCCAGTTCCGGCGCCGCCGGCCGGAGCGCCCGGAGCTGGTGGTGCTGTGTGATGTGTCGGACTCCGTCCGCAACGCGGCGCGGATGATGTTGCTGTTCATGCACACGATGCAGTCGCTGTTCGTGCGGGTGCGCTCGTTCGTCTTCGTGTCCGACGTGGGCGAGGTGACGCAGTACTTCAAGGACCTCGACGTGGACGAGGCCATCGACATGGCGACGGCGGGGAAGACGGTGTCCCTGAGCGCCAACTCGAACTATGGCCGCGCGCTGGCGGACTTCACCCGGGACCACCTGGGCAGCATCACCCGGCGCACCACCGTCATGATCATCGGGGACGGGCGCAACAACTACAACGCCAACAACGTCTGGGCGCTGAAGGACTTGCGCCGCAAGGCGAAGCGCGTGCTGTGGATCTGCCCCGAGGAGCGCGGCAACTGGGGCATCGGTGACAGCGAGATGCTCACTTACGAGAAGCACTGTCACCAGGCCGTGGTCGTGACGTCCATCTCCGACCTGGCTCGCATCGCGGACCAGCTCGTTCCGGCTTGAGCCTCTTGCGGATAGGACGAGCCCTTCGCGTACACGAAGGTGAAGCCGCCGAGGCCGGCAGCTTCACCCCTGGAATACGCCGTATTGGACCCGCGCCAGCGAGCTACTTGTCCAGCATCACCACCGGCGCGAAGCCGCCGTAGATCATCCGCGCGCCGTCGAAGGGCATCGGGTTCTCCTCGGGGCTCATGCGTGGGTCCTTCATCATCTTCTCCATGCCAGCGTCGCGCGCGGCCTTGTCGGGCCATTCAATCCACGAGAAGACCACCGTCTCATCATCCTTGGCCTGCACGGCCCTGCGGAAGTCGGTGAGCTTGCCGCTCGGCACGTCGTCTCCCCAGCACTCGATCACTCGGAGGGCACCGCACTCGATGAAGACGGGGTCGCCCTTGCGGGCATGTGCGATGAACTTCTCCTTGTTCGCGGTCGGCACGGCGATGACGAAACCATCGATGTAGGACATGGGATGCTCCTCTGGGAATGAGAGGACGCCGGCAGGGCGCCTTCAAGAGCGCGACGATTGGGCGGTGCGGGGATCGACACGAAGCGATTGCCTGGCGGACCTCCGAGGGGCGAGTGCACCGCTCATCGCATCTTGAGCACCACTCTGAAGCGGGCGTGGTTGCTCATCATTCGCTCGTAGGCCTCGCCAGCGCGCTCCATGGGAAACACCTCATTCTGGGAGCGCACGCCCGTGAGCGCGCTGAAGTCCATGGTGTCCTGCGAGTCCTGGGGAATGCCGCTGGGCCAGCCCTGGACGCGCTGGCGCTTCATGATGAGCTGAAGGCTGGTGACGGGGATGGGCTCCGAGCCCGCGCCCAGGAGCAGCAGGACGCCGTCGCGACCCAGGCCGCCAATCATGTCCGCCGCGAGGCTGCTGCTCGACGCGGTCATCATGATGACACGCGCGCCGCCCATCGCTTGGAGTGCCTTGCCCACGGGTCCCTTCTCCGTGTCGATGTAGTCGTGGGCGCCCAGCTCCGTGGCCAGCTTCTGCTTGTCCGCCCCTCGCGAGATGGCCACGGTGCGGTAGCCCAGCTTGCGCGAGAACTGGATGGCCAGGTGTCCCAGGCCACCAATACCTTGCACCGCCACCAGCGAGCCCGGCTTCGCGCCCATGTTCCGCAGCGAGTTGAACGTCGTCACGCCCGCGCACAAGAGCGGCGCGGCGTCCTCGGACTTCATGCCGTCCGGGACGCGGGCCAGCGCTTCCTGCGGCGCCAGCATGTATTCGGCATAGCCACCGTCGTAGCTGATGCCGCAGATCTGCTGGAACTCACAGGTGACGAAGTCGCCCACACGGCACGCGGAGCACTGGCCACAGTGACCTCCGTGCCAGCCCACACCGACGTGTTGTCCTGCCTTCCAGGCCGTCACCCCGGGACCCACCTTGTCGATGCGGCCCACCACCTCATGGCCGGGCACCCGCGGGTACTGCAGGGGCATCCACCCCTCCTTGACGATGGCATCGCTGTGGCAGACGCCACATGCGTCCACGGCGATGAGCACCTGTCCGGGGCCGGGCTCGGGTACGTCCCGCTCCACGACCTCGAGCGGCCCCTTCGACTGCTTCACCTGCACCGCCTTCATCTTCCTGGCCATCGCGCCTGCCTCCATCGGTGTGAAGAACGCGAGTGAATATAGGCAGGCCCCAGAGTGAAGACGACAGTCCCGTTGGAATGGACCGGCGTCCGCGGCAGGACGTTCCCGTTCAACGGGCCGTCGCGGTGACCACCCCCTCGAGCCTCGTCCTGGCCCCCAGGAGGACACTGCCCTGCGCGAACATCCCCGCCAACTCCATCACGAGGAACGCGATGAGCACCTGCGTCGCCCCCTGCGAGAGCGCCAGGATCATCCACAAGGCGACCACCGCACGGCCCAGCGTGTCCACGATGCCGTGGAACACCGTCGGCTGGATGATGCGGACCCCCGCCCACAGCACCGCGAGGACGCCGAAGAGGGAGGTGAAGAACAGCGGCATGGGCGCGAACGACGGCATGGGCTCACCGCCCAGCGCCAGTGCCTGATGCACCTGACGCATCAGCGAAAGCACCGCGTCCGCTGTCCACGGTGTCGCGAACGGAAGGGTAACGACCAGGTCATACACCGCACTGCCACGGACGATACGACGAAGCAGGGGAGCGTCAGGGTTCATCCCTGGAACACTAGAGGTGATCTCAGAATTGCCTCAAGAGGATGGACCCAAGGTGGAGCACGCAGAGAAAGTCTTCGCCTCGCGGGTGACCCGACGCGAGGGCTTCGCGCGCGTCAGGGGGGCTGGGCCAGCGTGTCCGCCTTGAGGTGCCCCAGGTCCGTGCGAGCCCCGGCCTCGATGACGAAGGGGCGCTTGTCGAGCTTTCCCTCCATCGTCAGGAAGTGCTCTCCCGGCAGAAGGCCCGCCACGATGAAGCGCCCGTCCCACTCCCGGAAGGACATGGGGTGGAAGTGCCAGTCGTCGACGATCACGATCGGGCCCACGATATACGGCCCCTCGAGGGTGACGTCGACGCCGCCGACGACGGCGCCGGTGTTCTCCAGGCGGATGTCCGCGACCACCCTCTGGCCCTCGGTGGCCGTGACGGTGACTTTGCCGGCGCGGCCGTCCTCGAGCCACGCATGGAGGGTCTGCGTCCCCATGACGGGATTCACCACGAAGGCCGAACCCTCGAAGCGGATCTGGCTGTAATGGCGAGGACTTTGACTGCGGTTTCTCCAGTGCTCGGTGGGCTTCATCACGGAGATGCGTGCCCCCTTCGCGGGCGTGCCGTCCGGCATGAGGACATGGCCCGCCAGCTCGAAGTAGTGCGGCACCGGAGGATGGGGTGGCACGATATCGGGCCCGTGGATGTTCGAGTCATACGGAAGCTCGATGGACAGCGGGACTCCGGCGGTCAGCTCCACCTTCTTCCCGCCGTGGAGGGTCGTCCAACCGTGGACGCCGCTCAAGCTCGCGACGTGGCTTCCCGCCTCGACGTTGCCAGTCCAAGTGCCATCGTCCTGCCGCCGCAACTGCACGGTGACGGAGACGGCTTCGATGACATCCACGTTTTGGGACTTCTTGAACCGGGACCAGCGGCGATTGTGGCTGCGCAAGGGTTGGACTGTCACGGTGGAGAAGCCCGCGAGCTGGATGTCCAGCCGAGCCTCTTCTCCCGCCTTGACCTCGAGGTCGCGACTCACACCTTGCCCCTCGGGAACGAAGGGATGGATGTAGACGAGGCCTGGCGAAACGCCATCCAGGCGGTAGTGGCCTTGAGCGTCGGTGATGGCCTGGGTGGGCATCCACTTATCGACCGAGCGTTCGCCCTTGGCCATCAAGCGCACCCCCTGGGCGGGCGTCCCATCCTGGTTTCGTACCTGTCCGGTGATGGTGGCGCCGGGAGGCAGCGCCAGGTGGGCGGTGATGGTTCCTCCGGCGACGAGGCCCACGTCTGCTTCGCAGTCCTCGCCATGCCCCGCGCCACGCGCGCAGAGGTGGAAGTGGCCGGGGAGGGCGGTGGGGAACCGGGCCAGGCCCTGCTCATCCGTGAGCGCGGACTCCAAGGGATTGGCCAGGTCGACGGGCTCGCGAATGATGGCGACCATGGCTCCCGCGAGCGGCCGCTGGTCCTGGGCGGAGACGACGCGGACCTCGGCGAGTCCCGTCCCATCTCGCGTGGGCGGCGTCAACGGTGGACGCGGCTCGGGCGCGGAGGGGCGTTGGATGGAGACGGGCGCGAGCACCGCCGGAGGAGGCGGATGGATTCGCGCCGTCAACTCCTGGCGCAGCAGCACGGCGACTCCAAGGGCCGTCACGACTCCCACGGTCGCGATCCAGCCAGCCTTTGCACGCATGATGTGGACCTCCCATGCTCCTCGGACCCGCGCGGCCTGGGCCAGACAGATGAGACTACCATTCCCGGGGCCGTTCTGGGCACGGCCGCCGGGGTCTTCCCCGCGGTCGATGCGTCCTCCGCCGTGAGGCAGGCGGGATGACGGCGCCCGCTCGGGCCGGGTGAAAACAGACACAGGTCTGCCTCATGTCTCAAGTTGTTTACATGTGACACGGGCTCGGCCCATGCTGGCGGAGTCGCTCTCGGCCCTGGTCTGGCCGGCCCTCCGGACCGTTTCCACCCACCACCGTTCATCAGGAGCTCCCGCATGCGCTCGCGCATCCCGGGGTGGTGGCCACGTTCCGCGTGGCCCTGCCTCTTCCTCGTCGTGACTTCGTTGCTCGCCACTCCGGTCCAGGCGCAGCAGCCGTTCTTCTCCAACCTGCTGGTGAACCCGGACGCCGAGACAGGGGACCTGAGCGGGTGGACGATTACCGCCAGCGGTGGCGCGGGATGGACGGTGTCGGGCGCCCCAGGCGACTTCGTCTTCCGCACGTCGTACCTCTGGGACAGCCGCGAGCAGGTGGTGGACCTGTACACGAAGGGCTTCACCGCCGAGACGATGGCCACCGCGCCCCTCATCACCCTCCGCGAGGAGTTCCGCCACGTGTACTGCCCGGACACCTACGGCATCCGGGTGGAGCTGTTGGACGCGGACTGGAACGTGGTGACGTTCTGGGACTCCGGCGTGAGGACCACGACGGGGCCGTGCGTGCCGGGCCTGGGCGAGGCGAACGTCGTGTCCCATACCTTCCGCGACTACGGCCCCAGCGTGCGCTACGTGCGCTGGTCCGATGGCGGCAAGGACAGCGAGTTCTGGGGCGGCCACTATGGCGTGGCGATGGACAACGCGTCCCTGCGCGTCTTCGACGACAACCACGCCGCCTGGTTCACCAACCTGCTGGAGAACGGCGGCGCGGAGGCCGGAGACCTGAGCGGCTGGCAGGTGGACGGCAATGGCGGCGCCGGTTGGCTCGCGGTGGATGACCCCGTGCAGGACTACTTCATCACCTCATACGTCTGGAACACGCGCCACCAGCTGGTGGACCTGTGGGCCCACGGCTTCGACCCGGAGACGCTCGCGAAGCAGCCCCTCATCCGCGTCTCCGAACGCTTCACCCAGGCGTACTGCCCCGACACCTTCTTCCTCAAGGCGCAGGTGCTCGATGAGAACATGGCCGTCCTCGCCTCGTATGACTCCGGCGTGAGGACCCTGACGGGCCCGTGCACCTGGGGCCCCCACGACTGGGTGACGCTCTCCCACGTCTTCGCGGACTATGGCCCGCGCGCCCGCTATGTGCGCTTCGAGGACGGCGGCAAGGACCTGGAGTACTGGGGCGGCCACTACGGCGCCATCCTCGACGACGCCGCCGTGGTCGTCTTCGGCGACAACCGCCTGGTGAACCCCGGCATGCAGACCGGAGACCTCACGGGCTGGCAGCTCGCGGTGGCGGGCTCGGCCTCGGTGACGGCGGCCGCGCGAGACGGCATCGCCGGCAACCTCGCCCTCCTGGCGACGGGCACCGAGGCGCGGCGCACGCAGGTGGTGGACCTGCTGGCGCAAGAAGTCGCCGAGGAGGCGCTCGACTCCGCGCGGACCATTCACGCCACCGGGTTGTACAAGCCTTCTGATTGCGTGACGCCATTCTCCCTCAAGGTGACGCTGCTGGATGATGCCCAGGTGGTGCTGGCCACGTGGGACTCGGGGCCCCAGTGGGCCGCGTGTGTTTCGGGTGTGCCTGACTGGGAGGTGCTGTCCCATGCTTTCTCAGCGGGATTCGAGGGGGTCCGCTATGTGCGCTGGGAGGACGGCGGCGGGACGGGGACGCTGATGGATGGCGCGTTCCTGGGGCTCCAGGACACCAGCGAGGGCGCGCCCCACCAGAGCCCCTCCCGGCGCTCGACGAGCGCCTCCTTCTGCGGCGGCGAGGAGCAGGAGCCCTGCTACTCCAGCGTCTGGGACGCGAACTGCGACCCGGACATCTCCAATAGCTGTCTGGTCGAGAGACTCGTCTGCAACGACGGGTTGGAGGTCGTCTACCAGGGGCGGCAGATGCCGCGCTGCGTGCCCATCGCCATCAACTGCTGCACGCCGGTGTCCTTCAGCGACAGGCACCAGGGCGAAGCCCTCATCACCCAGGGGTATTCGGCCAGGGTGAACCTGTCGCGGGTGCAGCCGGTCGTCCCCGCCGCCGACGCCGCCTGGTGCCCTCCTGGCTACCCGAGCATCTACAGGTCCGTGGGGTACAACGACCCGGAGGTGATGACGGAGACGGGCATGATGAGCACTGGCAGTTGGATGGACCAGCATCCAGACATCCAGTTGATGATCAACGCCAACTTCTTCAACCTCTCCGAGGGTTACCTCCCGTACGTGGACCTGTGCACGAAGGCCTTCGGCCTGTCCATCAGCGACGGGGTGGTCGCCTCTCCCTCGGGGAGCTTGTTCGGCAAGGCGCTCGCGACGCTGGTGTTCTATTCAACCAGCGAGGCCCGGCAGCGCAACCGGCCCGCGGAGATACGCACGGACCTCACGGGCGGAGACGCGAGCCGGTTCCGCCAGGCCGTCTCGGGGTTCCAAATCGTCAAGGACAAGAAATACATCCGCCCGCCCTCCGACATCACCCCGGAGTGTGGACGCCCCAGGACCATCGTGGGCTTGAACGACACGGGCAAGATGCTGTTCATCGCGGTCGTCAACCCGGGCCGGGACTTCATGGACGACAGCCCCGGCGGATGCGTGCGGGACGGAACGAACGGGGCCTCCACCTTCGCGATGGCCAGCTACCTGTACTCCCTGGGCGCGCGGGACATCCTCCTGCTGGACGGAGGCGGCTCCTCCCAACTGGTCTACTCCCCGGATGACGCGCCCCAGCAGCACGTCTCCACGTTGCCGAGCGACGGGCGGAGCGAGGCCCCGGGACTCAAGTTCTTCCGCCCCGTGCCCACCTTCCTCGGATTCAAGTAGGGCCCGGCACCGCGCCGCGCCCCCGTGTGACTCACTCCGGGGGCGCGGTGGGGCTCACTCCTCCCGGGCGAGACGCTGCGTCGCGTCGCGCCACGGGTCCCCTGAGGCCCATGTCGCCCGTTGGCTAGGGCTCCGAGCTCAGCTCACTCGGGGCCCGCGCCGTGTTGGAGCGGCCGGGGAACAGGTAGTGCAGGACGCCTGGCATGCGCCGGGCCCAGGAGGGCTCGGTGTGGTAGCCGCCCGCCTCGTTCACGTACCGCAGCGTGGTGCCGTCGGTGTAGCCCACGGAGCGGAACGCGTCCGCCAGGGCCAACGCGTAGATGTTGGACTCCTGGCTGCCCTCGTCGATGTACAGCCGGGTGGAGGCGCCCGGCGCCGGACTGGCGGCGGCGGAGCTGGCGATGAAACGGTTGCCCCAGAAGACGGAGGGCGACAGCGCCCCCACCCGGCCGAAGATCTGCGGGTGGCGCAGCGCGGCGTGGACGGAGATGAGCCCGCCCAGCGACGAGCCGATGATGCCCGTGCTGGCGGCGTCCGTCCGGGTGCGGAGCGTGGCGTCGATCCGCGGCTTCAGCTCCTCCACCAACATCCGCACGTACAGGTCGCCCAACGCAGGGACGTCCGGGTAGGACGGGTCCGTGACGGGGACGTACTCGGCCATGCGCTGTCCGGTCCGGTTGACGAAGATGACGATGACCTCGTCGACCGCGCCCTTGGCGATGCCCGCGTCCACGGCCTCGTCCACCTCCCACTCGTCGCCGGTGATGGACAGGGCCGCGTCGAAGAGGTTGCAGCCGTCATGCATGTAGATGACGGGGTGCCGCCGCAGCGGGTTCTCGCTGTAGCCGGCGGGCAGCCAGGCCCAGATGGTGCGGTCGTTGTCGAGCGCGTTGGAGTGGAACGCCGGGAACACCGTCGTCAGCTGCCCGGAGTCCGTCGAGAAGTAGGGGTAGATGTGGACCGTCTTGCCTCGCGAGACGGGGTACATCGCGCCCTTGCTGGCGACCTCATCGCGGTACGCCCGCACCTGGACGGCGGCCGTGGTGGTGGGGACGTAGGCGCAGAACGTGGCGGTGCTCCGATCGGCCACCTCGGTGTCCCGCATCCACTCGTACCCCGGGGAGCTCTTGAGCATCCAGACGTCCCCCGTGGACAACGGGTAGTGGACCTTGACGACGGTGAGCTCCGTGCCCGCGGGAGGGGCCGGGTCGCCCGTGCAGACGCTGGAGAGGGTGGCGGTCAGCGCCAGGGTCAGGAAGGGAATCATGGGGTCACCTCGTCGATGCGCCACAGCTCGGTGCCGTGGGCGCCGTCATTGGCGGTCAGCAACAGTTGGGTGGAGTTGATGCGGATGGGACGCCCGGGTGAGCCGTCGAGCTTCCCGGGCGCGAAGTCGTAGGCGAGGCGCGTGTTGGCCGCAGTGAGGTCCGACATCCAGAGCTCTCGTCCTTGCGTGGCCGAGTCGGCGACGAAGTAGACGTACTCCTTCTCCGCGTGCACCCACGCATAGCTGTCCAGCGTGGCGCTGGACGAGAGGCGAGTCGTCCCGGGGCGCGTGAGGTCGGAGCGCCACAGGCCCACCCCCATCGTCCCGTTGCCGCCCACGAACGTCAGCGTGCCGTCGACCATCACAAAGGGGGGCTCGGGGTCATACAGGTTCGACGGGCCCGCGAGCGAGACGAGGCGGCGGTTTCCTGGCGTGCCATTGGACGCGTAGAGGACGCCGCTGCCCGCGAGCGCCACCTCCGTTCCCGTGGCGATGAGGTCGCGGAACGAGCCTCCGGTGATGAACACCGTGCCCTGAGGGGTGCCGTCGGTCGACCACAGCCCGCCGGGCGCGGTGCTTGCCGTGCCCGAGACCGGATAGGCGATGAAGTACACCTTGTTCTGATTCCGGATCGCCTTGAGGACGCCCAGCCCCTGGGCGGTGAGCCTGACGGGGAGGCTCCCCGGAACGAGGGAGTACAGCGACCGGACGAACTGCGCGTCCTGTGCGGTGAAGATGAGACTGGCGCCGAAGCTGATGGGCGCCGGGTCCGGGACAGCGCTGTGGGCCGGGCCTGGCAGCACGTCCGTCAGGCGCTCCGTTCCGTTCTCGGTTCCATCCGTGCGCCAGAGCTCGTTGCCCGTCACTCCGTCGCTGGCGATGAAGTAGAAGTGGTTGCCGTGGACGGTGGCGTAGGTCCTGACGATCCCATCCAACGCGCCCACGCCGGCCGTGGGGTGGATGTCGCGGATCATTCGCGTGCCCCGTGGCGTGCCGTCGGAGAACCACAGCTCGGAGCCGTGCTCCGGGGTGCGGCCGGCGAACACGACGTTCTGGCCGAACACGTAGATCTGCCCCGTGACGCCATCGGCGATACCGGGGGACAGGTCCGTCAATCGTTGGGTCCCCGTGGGCGTGCCGTCGGTGACGTACAGCTCGCGGCCGGTGAGGCCGTCGCTGGCCGCGAAGAACGCCCGGCCCTGGGGCGTGGCGACCAGCCAGGTCGGCGCGGAGGGCGCGGTGCCCGGACCCGGCAGGGACAGCCGGCGCGTCCCCGCGCTCGTCCCATCCGTGTCACACAGATCGTTGACGCCCAGGGGCGTGGTGCAGGCGAAGTAGGCGCGAGCCCCCGCGACCGATAGCAACTGCAGGTCCGCGCTCCCTCGGCTCCCCGGATAGAGGTCGCTCACCAACTGGGTGCCGGAGGGTTGGCCGTTGGAGAACCACGGCTCGCGACCATGGATGCCGTCGTCGGCGAAGAAGAGCGCGCCCGCGCCGAAGGGGACGTAACGGCCGCTGACACTCCGGTTCGCTCCCGGAAGGATGTCCTTGAGCATGAACGTCCCCGCCGAGGTGCCGTCGGACGTCCACGGCTCACCGCCCGTGGTGCTCTGGCTGGCGGTGTAGAACAGCCGGCCAGGGGTCCCCGTGAATGCCGTGGGGGCCGAGCCCGTCGCGCCCGGAACGGCGTCGCTGACCAGGACGGTGCCCGTGGAGGTGCCGTCGGTCTTCCATAGCTCCTCGCCATGCACGCCATCGTTCGCCGCGAAGAAGACGGTGGAGCCCACGCTGGCGATGCGTGACTGCGCGAGGAAGGGCATCGACCCGCTGGCGCCAGGCTGGATGTCCTTGAGGAGCGAGGTTCCGGCGGGTGTCCCGTCGGTGCTCCAGGGCTCCGCGCCCGCTGTCCCGTTGTTGGCGAAGAAGATGGCGCGGGAGCCCACGACCGTGAATCCGATGGGGGACGACGAGCCGGTGGGATGGATGTCCTTGAGGCGCTGGGTGCCGGCCACCGTGCCGTCGCTCACCCAGGGCTCGGAGTTGATGGCGGAGGACTGGGCGAAGAGGACGCGCTGGTTGAGGAGCGCGGGGGGTCCCGTCACCGGCTCGCTCGATAGCCGGGTGACCTGGAACAGCGCGTCCATTCGGTACAGGAGGAAGTCGCTGCCCCGGATGGCGGTGAAGACGAGCGCGTCACCCAATTGCCCGACCATCGTCGCGTTGCTCGACAGCGGGCCCGGGTTGAGGTCCGCCACCCGCCGGGTGCCAGCGGCGGTTCCATCCGAGAGCCACAGCTCCATCCCCGTGCCGGGCTCGAAGGCGCTGAACACCAGCAGGTCCGCCGTGCCGCCGGCGGGTCTGTACACGCCTTGGGGCGTGGGCGCCGTGCTGGTGGGGAAGGTGGTGATGGGCGTCGCCACGCTCGTCGTCGGGTCCAGGCTGTAGAGCGCGCTTCCCGATGGGTGATTGGCTCCGAAGTAGACGCGCTGGTGGGCCGCCACGACCGAGCCGGGGGCGGGGCCCAGGCTCATCGCATTGAGGTCCTTGACCAGGGTGAAGGTGGGAATCGTGAGCGCCGCCCGTTGCGTCTCAGGTGGCTTTTCGCTCGCTGAATCGATGTTGTTTGATTCGCAGGCTCCAAGAAACAGAGCCAGCGAGGTGACGACCAGACGTCGCATGGATGGTACCCCCTCGTGTCGAATTGCACGAAGGGGACGTCTGGGATGAATTTCCATTTCGATTTAGTTGTGGGATGAGCGCGACAATCGTGTCTAGTGATGGGGAAGTGACGCGGCACGCGAGGGGGTGGTAGGGGGTGCCGCGGGCCGCCGTGACGAGTCATTGACAGGGTCGCGGGCGCCATGCGTTTGTCAGCGGTGCGGGTGAGACTCTGGTAGAGCTGGACACATGAGTCGACGACGTGCCCCGGAAGACCTCCACGCGCTGCTGGGTGAGTCGAATCCGGATTGGGAGCGCCTCATCAAGGCGCTCAAGAAGCTTCCGGAGGACGTGGACCCGATGCTCGCCGCGGGGGCGGTGCTGCGGCTCATTCCGGAAGACCGCTCATACCTCGGGTCCTTCGGGCGTCACTGTCAGCAGCTCCCCGCGCCGGTCATCCGCGCGGTGCTGGAGCGGCTCGCGGGCGACGTGCGTCCGGCGGTCTACTTCCTGCGCGAGAGCGTGGACCGGGAGGGCTCGGACGAGGCCCTGCGTGGGTCGTGGCGGATGGCGCTCCAGGGGATGCTGGACCTGGATGTGACGTATGGCTGGGGCTCGAAGCAGCGCAAGGCGAAGCTCCAGGGGCTGGCGGAGAACCCGGTGCTGCTCCAGGCGATCCAGACCGTGGTCGTGGCCAGTGAGGAGGTGGCCCTGGACATGCTGGCGGTGTTGACCATCGACGCGTCCGAGGCCTCGCTCGATGCGCTCATCCCGCATGTCGAGCGGGCGGTGCGGAGCCAGGGGTGGGAGTTGGACCGGCTGGAGGACCTGCGGACCCACGCGCGCTCCACACCGGCCCTGGATGCGCTGTTCGAGCGGATGGAGGCGCTGCTCCAGGCGCGCCGCGCCCGCTCACCGGCGCTCGAGCTGGCGCGCGAACTGGGGTTCGGCGAGCCCGAGGTCTTCTGGTTCAGACTCTACGCGACGGGCGGCGAGGAGGGGGACGGGCAGTCGATGACCTATCGTTACCACTGTCACCTGACGGTCGACAGCCGGGCTCCGGTCTGGTTCCGCTTCTCCATGTCCTCCTGGGGCCCGGACGGTGTGCCCGGGAGAATCGTGTCGGTCTTCGACTTCGACAGCGAGGGGCTCCAGAACGACACGCTGGGGCTGGGGGCCTGCGCGCCCTCGCGGTTCCCCGAGTGGATGGCCCGGGCGGCGAAGCAGCTTCGGACCGAGTGGAGCCTCGACCAGATGTCGGTCATGACGAGCCTGAGGGGCCGGCAGCGCACGCGGCTCGTCGAGTGGCTGAAGGGTTGAAATCCTTGTGAGCCCCAGGCCTCGGGCCGCTGAAGACGACGGCGCCCCGGTGGGCCGGCCCGTGTGCTCGGGGCCGACCTCCGGGGCGCCATCACCGCGCGTCAGGCCTCAGGGATTGGTCCAGATGCCGAAGCCCAGGAAGAAGCCCCGGATGGAGTTGCGCAGGCTGGTGGTCTGCGGCGTCCCCTGCGACGTGCCGTAGGTCCACACGGCGGCGTGGCCAAAGGGGCCGAACGGGCACGAGGAGTTGCCGTGGATGGCGATGGAGTGGCCATTCGAGACGGACGCCGAGGCGAAGTAGGGGAAGACCGGGGAGTAGGCATACACGTAGCCGTAGGAGTCCACCCGGCCGATGCTCCCGACGTTGGAGAGCACGGACATGCCACTGATTTGATTGAAGAACCCGCCGTTGCTGGCGGACGTGTTCAACAGATACGTGCCGTCCACGCGATAGGAACCCTGCTCGTACGCGGTGGCCGAGCCGGGGCTCGTGTAGGCGGCGAAGGTGGAGCCGCTGATGCGGCCCTGGTGGTCGAAGCGCACCTTGCAGCTCGAGGTGCACGGGGCGATGAACATGCGGGGGACGAGGATGGGGAAGCGCGGGCCCCACGGCCAGGTGACGACCCACTCGATGTAATAGGCGATGAGCCACCGCGTGCAGGACAGCTTGAGGTTGACCTGGCTGAGGCCGGAGAACCCGTGGGAGATGCCGTTGCGGCCCAGGGCGGTGAGCGCGTGCTTGGCGCCGGGGCCATTCGTTCCGCTGACGATGCCTCCGCTGTTGTTGATGTAGACGCCGTACCCGGAGCCCGAGGGGTTCTGCGAGTACACGGCCTGCCACACGCAGTTGCAGGGGGCCAGGACCTGGAGCCGCGAGAGCGACAGGCCGTAGACCATCGCCTGGCCACGCAGGGTGGGGTTGATGGCCACCACCGCGTCCACCAGGTCGACCTCCTTGCCCTCGCCAGCGGATTCCGCGACCTTGGTGAGCGCCTCGTCCAGCTCCTCGCTCACGTGCAGCACGTCACCGCTGGTCGCCGCGCCCGGCGCCACGGTGACCTGGCACTCCTTGTCCTCGGGGCAATCAAGGTTGAAGTTGTAGGGCTGGGTGAGGATGGGCTCGCCCTTCGCCTTGTCCTCGAGCACCAGCCGCTGGGACCAGCCCTCCTTCCAGAACTCCTTGGAGGCGCCCGTCAGCTCGATCTCCGTCTCCTTGCCGGGCTCCGGCGTCACCCCCACGCTGTCCGTCGGCTCGTCCCTGTTGCCATAGGAGGAGAGCACGAGGCTGGAGGGAAGCTCTTGATTGTCGGCCCACTGGATGCGGACCTTCAGTCCCTCACCCTCCAGGAAGAGGCCGGTGATGGTCGCCGGGGCCCCCTTCTCCGCCTCGGGGTCGGGGTCTGCGGCGCGGGCCACCGGGGCCAGCAACAGGCCTCCGAGCGCGAGCACGGACAGGGGCAGCGGGCGCAGCGGTAGCAGGACGAGGTCGAGGAGACCTCGTACAGGACGATATGACATGGGGAAACCCCTTATGAGACAGGAGGCACGGCCGACAGGGATTGTCGGATGTGATGTCTGTCAAAGCAGGTCTTGTGCCTGTGCCATGGAGTTTTGGTTTTCCCCGGAAGGCTCACGGACCTCCCTGCCCCGACGGGAGGGGTGAGTGTTGGCGGGTGGACAGCGGGTTGTGGCCCGTCCCGCCACGAATCCGCCCGACTCGTGGCGTGGGGCGCTACAGCGCGGTGCGGATGGTGGTTTGTCAATCCATTGCCGTCTATGCGACGCCGCTTCCGCCGAGTCGCAGGAGCCCACGGCGGATGAAAGGACTGTTCAACGTCCCGGCGAGAGGGAGGTTGTTCGGGTTCTGGGGAAGCGGTTGGGGATCCGCCGGAATCGCCCAGGAGAAGTCCGTGCTCGTGAAGCCCGTGAGCCACGTGTACGTGGGGAAATCAATGGGCGCCTTGACGTGCATGGCCGTCAGGACGGCGTAGTCGCCCGCTTCGGCCTTGAGCCCTTCAATATTGGCCGGCCACTGGATGTTGAGCTCGGCTCGACGGGGGTGTTCGGCCATCACTACCTCAACGCCCCAGGGGGCGGGGTGCACTCGACCACCTCGTCGCCCGTGCGCCTGTTCACACAGAGCCTCCGTCGAACTCACGTCACCTGCGACGAAAGTACGTGGGAGGGCGGCGAGACACAGGCCCGCCTCGCTACCAGGAGAGTACCCATGACGTGCAGGCACTGGCGCTGGCGTGTCGCCACCACCCAGCGGGAGCTCGATGCCGTGGCTCGCATCCGCTGGGCTGTCTTCGGCGGAGAACTGGGATTGCTGCCCGAGCAGTCCGCGCTGTCTCGTCGAGAGGTGACGTGTGTCGACACGCTCGACACCACGGTGCACGTGCTCGTCTACGCGGGCGACGAGCCGGTGGCGACGATGCGAGTGGCGTTGCCCAACGCGGAGGTGGCGGCGAACCTGGGCGGGAAGGTGGGGCTCGAGATGGAGCAGCGCGTGGACCTCTCGGGCCTGCTCCAGCCGGGAAGGGTGTTCGCGGAGCCTTCGCGCTTCTGTGTATTGCCGAAGTGGCGGCGCTCGGAGGCCGTCACGTGGCTGCAGGCGGGCATGTACTCGGAGAGCCGGCGGCGCGGGGTGACGCACTGGATTGCCTCCGCGAATCTGGAGACGGACTCACCCGAGGACGCGCACCTCTCCTGGCAGGTGGCGGCCCGCCGGGGCTGGCTGAGTCCGCGCTGGCGCGTGGCTGTGTCCGACCCGTGTCGCCCCCCGGTGCATCCCCGCAATCCCTACTACACGCCGGAGGAGCGGGCGCAGGCCGCGCTGGGGCTGTTGGACGGACTGCGACTGCCCCGGGCGCCCGCGCTCTTCGCCAGGACGATGGGGGCGCGCTTCATCGCGGCGCCGCTCTACGACACGTATTTCCAGTGGTTCACGCTGCCGCTCGTCATGGCGCTCGATGAAATCCCCGCGGACTCCCTGGCGCGCTTCCACGCGCTGGAGCACTGCGTGAGTCCCGCCGCCTAGGCCGGGACGGTTCCTCTCTTCCCTTCACCTTCAACACGCAGTGACCGGGAGCCCCATGGGCACCGGACAGGAGACGTACGTGCAAACACAGGCGGAGAATCACGTGGGAACGAATTGGTTGGCGGCGCTGGACGTGGAGGCGCGAGGGCTGGTGGCGGCGGTGGATGCGCGGTCCGACGGCCGACGCATCCTCGAGGGCACCCTCGACAAGGAGGGCTACATCCACTACCTCATCCAGACGTATCACTACGCCCGCTGGAGCACGCCGATCCTCGCCGAGGCGGGCGAGCGGCTGAAGCGGCAGGGCCGGCACCCGGAGCTGGCGCGATTGCTCATCCAGAAGGGGGAGGAGGAGCGGGGGCACGACCGGTGGCTGCTGTCGGACCTCAAGAACCTGGGGTGCTCGGAGGAGACCGTGGAGACGGCGGCGCGGAGCCCTGCGGTGGATGCCTATACGGGGTGGAACTTCTTCACGTCCCGCGCGGGCGTGCCGACGGCGGCGTTGGGGACCGCGTACGTGCTGGAGTACCTGTCGCAGACGCGGGCGGGCGTGTGGGCCAGGCAACTGAAGAAGGTGTCCACCATTCCCAACATCCACAAGTCCGTGACGTTCCTGCGCAGCCACGGGGCCCTGGACGGAGACCACGTGGCGGAGATGGCGCGGCTCTTCGAGCGGCTGACGGAGGCAGAGGACCAGGAGGCGATCCTCTTCTCGGCTCGCGTCGCGCGGAACGTCTACCCGTGCATCTTCCGTGAGGACGGCGCCTCCAGCCTGTCCCTCGCGAGGTAGACACCAGCGCATGCACGCTGGGGGAAAACTCCCGTTCGAAGAACCCTGGCTTTCGGGAGACGCCTTCCCATGCAATCCCTCGCGGCGCTTTCCACCCGTCGCGAGGGCTCACGGGCCGCCTCACACCGGCTTGTTGAGGAGGGCTGCCTGGTAGAGGAAGTCGGCGCGATTGTCGACGCCCAGCTTCTTGAAGAGGTTGCTCACGTGGGTCTTCACCGTCTGCCCCGAGATCTCGAAATCCTCGGCGATCTGTCCGTTGGACCAGTTTCGGAGCACGCCCCTCGCGATCTCGAGTTCGCGGTCTGTGAGTCCGCGCTGCATGTGCAAGGGGAGGGGGATGGAGTGGGGAAGCTCGCTCAACAGGAGGGCCCATTGCCGGGGGCCGTCGTCACCGGCGGGCATCTCGACGAACCGGCACGTGCGGTAGCCCTCGGGATGGTTGGCGACCCAGAGGGTCTTCCCGAGCCTCGAGTCCGGGTCCATCCGAACCAGGGCGTCCAGCCGCTCCTTGAGGACGTGAGGGAGCCCGGAGGCGTCGACCTCCGAAGGGGTGAACCAGCGCTCCAGCAGGGCGGTGGTGTGCGGGGAGCGGAACACCTCGCGAGAGGGAGGCTCCACGACAAGGTAGGCGGAGTCCTCGCGCTGGTAGAGCGCTTGAATCAATTGGGCGCGGGTGGCCAGGTCCTGGAAGTCCTGGCATCTGCCCAGGGAGGTCGCCACGTGCCTGGTGACGCTGGCGACGGCGGTGATGCTCTGGGCCGTGAACGGGGACCGCTTGTGCCGGTAGAACGCGAGGGCGCCGACGAGGCCGGGGCGGATGGGCACGAGGACGGCCATGAGGTGTTCGAACGGCAGCGCCAGCTCCAGGCTGCGTTGGTAGATGGGGGTTCGTTCGTACTCCCCGCGGGAGATGAGCTGCGTGTCGCAGATGGGCACTTCGGGCCGGGCGATGATGGGGGCCCGGAGGAAGTCATGGTCGACCAGGCGGGCATACTCATCGAGAATGGGGATGGGGTGGCCCGGGACGTGCCATCGGAAGTCGGGCGACGGGGAGAAGCGCATGAGGCACAGGGCCATGGCGTCGGCCTGGGCGAACTCGAGCATCTGCGCTCGGGCCGCTTCAAGGACTCGCGGAATGGTCCGCTCGCTGCCGAGGGACGCGATGACATCGTCCCGGACCATGAGCTCGCGAGAGTTGAAGTCCATCGGATTGAACATCCGCGTCTCCTTGTCAGGCAACCCCGAGGGGTGTGCGAGGATGCCCCCGTCTATAGGTCTGGACTGGAATTCTGTCCCTCACCCCACGGGGGTATTGACGCAAAACCCTGGCGGACCTGGGGTCTTCGCGTCAAGGGAGGCTCAACGAGGAGCCAGCAGTCCGAGAGGACCTCCCTCGACGGCATCACGCATTCCCAGCTATACCCAACATGAAATCTTCCTCCAGGATGATGTTCATCGAGTGGGTCAAACATGCACCTGCTGCAAATCCGATCGGCGCAAATGGATGCGTTTCGCGAGGAGCGCCGCCGCGTGGTGGCAGCAGAGGTGGGTGAGAACATCCGCACGCGGTGGCCATCGCGCCTCGCGCTCCCGTCCCAGCCAATCAACGACTGTGTCGCGCTTTCCCTCGAGTGGTCCGAGCGCCGCCGTGCGACGGACCGGTTGACACTCGAAGCCGTCGCCGCGGTGTTCGCCGCCTACGGCCCGCCCCCCTGGACGGCTCCCTTCGCCAGACCGCTGGCTGACATCCACCTGGAGCCCGCCGAGCGGGTCCAGCGGTTCGTCGACGCCGCGGTGCGCGCGCTCGACGAAGAAGAAGCGGCGCGCTGATGCTCAAGGTCGACATCGTCAATCCCGAACCCCCCGACGAGCTGGGCATCGAGCAACGATGTGGGGAGTTCCTCCACATCCGGGTGCGTGTCGTCGAGTGCTGCCTGCACCGGGGCGTCGCGGGCATCAAGGTCAGCCTCCGGCTGGGCGCAAAGACTGTCGGCCCCTTCGATACCGACAAACATGGCCGCGTGACGTTCGGAGTCCCAAGGGCGCGTGTGCTCGCACCGATGGTGGCCCCACAGACCTTCGAGGTGGGCTTCCAGCTCCCGGCGGGAGGCCAATACTTCTACCACGAGGAGGTCGAGCCCTGGACGGCGGTGCCCATGACGCCGGGCAAGAACTCACGGGTCCAGCTCACGCTCGCGTCGAACTGGGTCACCCCGCCCGAGGACCTCGATCCCCGGGTGAAGGCCGTGCTGTCGAATGCGGACATCCGCATCTACGTCGACGACGGCGCGAACAATGGCAACCAGGCCGCGTGTCTCGACCTGCTGCGCGCCATCGACCGGATTGAGCGGACCGCCGCCACCACGCCGGACCCGAAGCCGCTCGTGCGCGTCCTGGCGAACAGCCAGACCGAGTTCGAGAAGTACGAGCACTCCATCGCGATGAACCTGCCGGACGCGAGCAAGAACACCCCGGCGAGCCGGAAGGCCTTCTGGGCGGCATACCTCCCCGCCGTCATCGAAGGCCTGCTCGAGGTCAAGGCGCGCGAGGA
This sequence comes from Myxococcus eversor, assembly GCF_010894455.1. Taxonomy (GTDB): domain Bacteria; phylum Myxococcota; class Myxococcia; order Myxococcales; family Myxococcaceae; genus Myxococcus; species Myxococcus eversor. The sequence continues at coordinate 330,727 of NZ_JAAIXY010000012.1, forward strand.
CAGTGGCGAGGAGAAACAGGGCTACTTCCTGGATGGGACAGGCATGAGTGCCACCATCCGGTTGCTGAGGCCCTGTGCCAGGCAGGCCGTGGTGGCGACGGATGTCGAGGATGCCGCCGACGCGGCGGATGACGTCAATCACTTCCAGACGACCCAGCTCCATCTGAAGTACGTCCTGAAGGGGATGCTCAACCACGCCTCGGTCGTCGCGCTCGCCCCCGACAAGGTGTCCATCTCCAACGAGGTGGCAAAGAAGACCATCCTGGTCGCCACGGGAGGAAACCTCTCCCTCAAGCTCACCGTCCTGAGCTGTGAGGAGGTGAGTCCGGCCGCGCGGCTGAGGAAGCTCGAACCCAACCTCGCCAACGTTCGAGCCGCGACCCAGAGCCTCGCCACCAAGGAGGACTTCACCGCCAACGCGCGCGCGAATCGCATCGGCATCCTGCCGGCATTCGACATCGGCGTGAGCCTGCCCCAGCCAGAGCGGGCGAAGCTCAACGAACTCGCGGCCATGATGAAGGTCACCGACCAGTTCGTCCTCCAGCCCTTCCTCTGGAAGCCGACCACGCGCCACCTGCGACGCGACGACGCCACCTTCGAAAGGCTGTGCCTGCCCGAGCAGGCCTCCTACGTCTACGACGTCGCGGCGCTGGGAGACGCGGACACCGCGAACCTCGCGAGCGAGAACCTTCGTGGCTTCTTCACGGCGCTCCTCGCGGCGAAGCAGCGCGGCGATGCTCGACTCCACATCGGTTATGGCGTGCATCAAGCGGCGGCTCCCGCCACCGTCGGAAAGAACCTCGCGACCGCGCTGGCGAGGCTGGCGGCTCAGAAGAAGCTCATCACCGTCGTTCCGTGCAAGCTCCCAGCCTTCGGGGAGGGCGCCGCGCAGGTCGTGGGCACCCACGTCATCAACCTGGATGTGGCTGACCCCACGTCCCTGGCGTCACTGCAAGGGGCGCTCGCGAACGCGGCCGTGAAGGTCATCCTCGTGACCACCGCCGGCGCGTTGCCGACGGCCCTGTTCCGACAGCTCGTCCTCCACTCCCAGCTTCCCGTGCTGTTTGAAGGCGCCAACACCGCGAGCCTGCTGCTGAACGCCGGCCGGCCCCACCTGTCGGTGAAGCTGGGGACGACGACCTATGCGACGCTTCCCGGATCCGATGCCCCGGCCAAGCTCGCGGCGCTCACGGGGCTGCTGGTGAAGAACGGACTGGCGGGCGATGAGCTCGACCGACTGGCCACGTTCCTGGACAAAGCGCAGGCGGGAACCAGCGAGGTTGGCGACTACTTCACCGAGGCACAGACCTTCATCAAGCAAGACAAGCTCGACCAGCTCAAGCTCGCGCTCTACCGGTTGGACCATCAGCGACGGCTCGTGGCGGGAACCGTCGTCGAGGCGGATGCCCTGCCGCCGCCGAAGGAGATCCCGGGCCTCTACGCCTGAGCCCTGGATCCGCACGGCGGGCCTCCGAGCCAGGATGCCCAGGGCTCCTCGCTCACGGCGGAACGGGGCTGGCCGCGGAGGCGACGCAAGCGAATGCCAGGGCAGCCAGGAGGAGTCATTTGGGACAGGGCATGCCCCATCCTACGCCCCGCGTGGCGGGCCGCGCCCACCTTCGACTCCCAAGCATTCAGGGGGATGCGAGTCCTCTTCATGGGCGTCCTGCTCCGCGTACTCCGCCCGGTAGCGGTGGGTGATGTGGTCCCCCCAGTCCTGGTAGCCGATCAGCCAATCACGCAGGCCGGAGATGAATCCTCGCAGCTCCTTGCTCGCATCTCGCTCCAGCACCGCCGCCTCTTCCTGGAATGCGCTGATCTCCGCGTGGATCTGCCTCGCTGTGTAGTTGGCGCCTTCTTGAAGGGAGTGGCCCTGCGCCGCGTGGATCATGGCCATGTTCCGGCCCTGGTCCGGCTCGCGCGCCTCGGTGTGGAGGCTGTGCAGGTCATTGGCCCAGGAGGCGATGTTGTTGACGTGCAGGCGGAGGCGCTCCACTGACGGGCGGTTGTACTCCTCGGGCGTCAAGGGCCCCGCGTTGGCGGCGTCGATGAGGGCCATGGAGGGATTCACGCCCCCGGTGTGACGGCGAAACGCGCGGTAGGGATGCATCGCGAGGGGCTTGCCCAGGAGTTGCGCGACGATCTGCAGTCCCGCGGAGCCAGCCCACATGCGGATGCCGTGGGCGAAGCGCGCGAAGTGCTCGGGGGACAGGAGGCTTCTCAAGCGCCGGCAGACGTCCATCAAGGCCCGCTCCCCGAAGACGGGCTCGGGGCTCGCCTCGTCGAGGTCGAGGACGTCCAGGACGGCGGTGAGCTGCGACAGGGTGGCTTCGTTGAGCGGATCCACCCGGTCCACGGCGTGGTCGTCGATGATGAACAGCCATGCGGTGAAGTCCGTGAGGGCCTGGAGCAACTCCGGCCCCGCATGGGGAAAGCTGCGGCCCGAGAATGACGCATACTTCGCCCGCTCCACCCGGGCCCGATGTTTCGCCGTGAGGATGAGCCCCTGCTGGCTGGCCCAGCCCAGCATCGTCATGCCTCTTCCTGGACCCGCCCGCGCACGGACGACTGCGGGCGCTGGTCAGCCGTGCCTTCACGCCCGCGACGCTGGCGCGGTTCGAGCCGCGCATCCGCGCCGTGGCCCGGGGACTCGTGGCCCGGATGATGGAGCAGAGGAGGGTGGACTTCGTGGACGCCTTCGCCAGGCCCATTCCCACCACCATCATGGGATGGATCCTCGGGTTGGACGCCTCCCTGGAGCAGCACTTCAAGCGCTGGACCCACGACCTCATGTCCCTCAGCGCCGTGCGTCCCGACGACACCCAGCGGAAGGAGGAGTGCCGTCGCACCGTCGAGGAGATGGAGCAGTATTTCAAGGAGATGCTGGCCGACCGGCGGCGGTCGCCGGGGGACGACATGGCGAGCCAGCTCCTCGGCGCGCGGGTGGAGGGGGAGGTGCTGACGGAGCGGGAGCTGATGGGCTTCCTCTTCATGCTGTTCCTGGCGGGTCTGGAGACGACGACCCACCTCATCAGCCAGAGCGCGCGGGTGTTCGCCATGCATCCGGAGCTGCTCCCCCGCCTGCGAGAGAATCGCGCGCTGATTCCCCGCTTCATCGAGGAGACCCTGCGCTACGAGCCCGTCGCGGCGGCCACGATGCGCGTGTGCCTTCAGGACGCGATGGTGGATGGAGTGGAGGTGCCCGGGGGAAGCCTGGTCCTGGTATCGTTGGCCTCCGCGGCGCGCGATGAGAAGTACTTCCCGGACGGGGACCGCTTCATCCTGGGGCGCGAGGGGCCGTCGCACCTCACCTTTGGTCATGGCCCCCACTTCTGCCTGGGGGTGATGCTCGCGCGACTGGAGGCGCGAGTCGCCCTCGAGGAGTGGGTCTCCCAGGTGGGTCGGGTGGAAGTGCGGACGGAGCGCATCGATTGGCTCCCCTCGCTTGTCGCTCGTGGACCGCGGACGCTGCCCGTCGAGCTGTTTCCAGTCTGACTCGCGACGCGGATCCCGACAGCAAGGCAAGCCCTGTGCCCAGCGCGCCTCCGAGAGGACCGAGGCTGAATGGAGACACCGCGAGGTGCGGGCGCCGTGACTCGATGTGGCCGGGCTGCCACACAATGGCTGCTCATGAGGTCGCCGCGTGTGAATCGCGCTTATTGTCTGTCATGTGTTGAATCCATGGACGCACCCGGCGTCGGTCTCCCCGAAGCACACGGAGACAAACACACATGAAAAACCATGCGGTATCGAAGTGGGGCGGAGTCCTGTCCTTGCTGGTGGGACTCATTCTGGGCGCGGGTTGTGGTCAGCCCGCGGCCGTGTCGTCGGAAACAGAAGAACTCCAGTCCCTGGCGGTGGCGCGGACCCGGCCACGGGCACGCATCGCCACGGGGGTGCAGCACTCCCTGGCCATCCGCTCGGATGGGACGGTGTGGACAGCGGGAGACAACAGGTCAGGGCAGCTCGGCACGGGTGGCTTCATCAGCAGCTCGACTCCCGTCCAGGCCCAGGGATTGGTGGCCGTGACGGCGGTGGCGGCAGGCCGGAGCCACTCCGTCGCGCTCCGCTCCAACGGCACGGTCTGGACCTGGGGCGCCAACGGGCGGGGGCAGTTGGGTGATGGCACCCAGAGCACCCGCGCCGCGCCAGTCCTCGTCCCAGGGCTCAGCGGGGTCAACTCCGTGGCGGCGGGCTTCAACCACACCCTCGCGACGAAGACCGACGGCACCGTCTGGGCCTGGGGAGACAACTTCCGTGGCCAGCTCGGAGATGGAACGACCACCTCTCGCACGACGCCTCGTCAGCTCCCGGGGCTGTCCGGCATCGTGGCCGTCGCGACGAGCGCTGACACCTCGCTCGCCATCCGCTCGGATGGCACCCTGTGGGTCTGGGGCATGAACCACGCGGGACAGCTCGGTGACGGCACGTTCTCCAACAGCACCGTCCCCATCCCTGTCCCTGGCCTGACGGGGGTCGTCGCCGCGTCGGCGGGAGCCTCCAGCGTGTTCGCCATCCGTTCGGATGGGAGTGTCTGGGGTTGGGGCTCGGACGCACTGCTCGGAGGGCTCGTCACCACGCCGACCCGAATCGAGGGACTGACGGGTTGTATCGACATCGTCATGAGCAGCGCCTCCTCCGGAAAGGTCATCAAGGCCGATGGCACGGTGTGGAGCTGGGGCGGCAACGAGGCGGGCCAGATGGGTGACGGCACCAAGCAGTTCCGCTCGACGCCCAGCCAGGTGCCAGGGCTCACGGGCGTCTCGGCGGTCGCCGCGGGCCATGATTACGTGCTGGCCCTGCGCTCGGATGGCTCCATCTGGGGCTGGGGCAACAACCGCGATGGCCAGCTCGCGAACGGAGTCGTCACGCTCAATGCGGTTCCCGCGCCCGTGCAGGGTGGGTTGACGGGGGCGCTCTCCGTGGCGGCGGGCGACATGCACTCACTGCTGCTCCACCATGATGGAACGGTCTGGGCCTGGGGGAAGAACGAGTCCGGGCAACTGGGTGATGGAACGCGGACGACACGGCCGCTTCCCGCTCGAGTCCCGGAGCTCGACGGCGTCGTCGCCATCAGCGCGGGAGGGGGCTCCTCGCTCGCGTTGCGGCATGATGGTTCGGTCTGGGCATGGGGACAGGGACGGGATGTCCCTCAAGTGGTGGAAGGGCTGCCGTCCATCGTCGCCATCTCCGTGAGCTGGAGCCACGCCCTGGTGCGCGCCGATGACGGGACGGTCTGGGCCTGGGGGCAGAACGGCGCGGGCAACCTGGGCGATGGCACGACCCAGGCCAGCGCGACTCCCGTCAAGGTCCTGAACCTGGACGGCGTCGTGAAGGTGATCTCCGCGACCGGACTCTCGCTCGCCCTCCGCCATGACGGCACCGTGTGGGCCTGGGGACAGAACGCGGATGGGCAGCTCGGCGACGGCACCACTGAAAACAGACACACCCCCGTCCAGGTCCAGACGCTCACGGATGTCATTGCCATCGCGGTGGGCGACTCTCACGCCATGGCCGTGAAGTCCGACGGCAGCGGATGGGCCTGGGGGCTGGATTACCAAGGCGCCGGGATGGGCAGTGTCGAGAGCGAGGACCTGCTCCCGGTCCCCATGAGTGTCACCGGACTGCTCGACGTGGTCTCCGGCCCCGGCCTGGGCATGGCGACGACCACCGACGGCCGCGTGTGGGCGGCCGGCTCCAACCAACGGGGACAGCTCGGTGACGGCACCACGGCGTCCCGCTTCGCCCCCGTCCTCGTCCAGGGAATCACCACGGGCGTGATGGCCCTCGCCGCGGGCAGGGAGCACATGCTGGCCCTCCTGCCGGACGGCACCGCGTGGGCCTGGGGCAGCAACTCGGATGGACAGTTGGGGTATGGCGAGCCGCTCGACAAGCTCGTCCCCGGCCTCACTCAGTTGCCGTGACGCGCTGACGGGCAGCACCCTGGGGTCCTGCTGTCCGTGGCTCATGGACAGCAGGCCGCGTCACGGCGACTTCTTGAAGGTCCGGCTCCAGGTGGGGGCTACCTTCTCGATGAGCGCCACCAGCTCCGGCGGGATGTCCCCGGTGTCGGTGAGGGGCCGGACCTCCATCACGTCGTCATTGCCCATGCCGCCCGGATAGCGACGGGCCCATTCGATGGCCTCCTCCTTCGACGCCACCTCCAGCACGTAGAAGCCGCCGATGAGCTCCTTCGTCTCCGCGTAGGGGCCGTCCCTCACGCTGGTCTTTCCGTCCTTGAAGACGACGTGCGCGCCTGGGGCCGGGCTGAGGCCCTCGGAGGCGATGAGCACGCCGGCCTTGTGCATCTCCTCGTTGAACTTCATCTGCGCGATGAAGACTGCCTCGTCGAAGGCGGCGTCCTGGGGCGTGGGCTCCGGCGTGGAAGGGCGGGGGATGAGCATGAAGCGCATGCGGGTGACTCCTGGGGTGGGGATGCGAGGCGTGGCTCCATCCCTCCATACGACGAATGACCGTGCGGAGGTTCGACACGATCAAATGTGCGGGCGGGCATGCGGGTGGAGGGAGCCACCGCTGAATACATGCAAGAGGCCCGCACCGATGATTCATCTCAGATGAAGGAATGACAGGCGCCCCATGGATACGCCTCCTTGTACCGAAGTCCGGTATCGAGTGACCCGCTGAGCTGAGATGCTCTCCAATGCAACACCTGGAGGTATCATCATGATGAATCCGATGAAGCGGTTGGCTGGAGCGTTCATGTTGATGGCGGCCGTGGGCTGTGGCCCCATGGAACCGGCCGGCGAGGTCGCCACTCCTGAGCAGGCGCCGCCTGTTGAAGCTCCGGGCGTCGAGGCTGCCGGGGTCGAGGAGTTCATCGCGTGTCTGAACCCTGGGACGCAGGCGGCACGTGCGTGCGTGGGGCTGTGTGTGACGAGTGCTCCGGCGGCAAGCCTCGTTCCCTGTCTGGTGAACTGTGGGGTGAACCTCCTCGCCATCACGGAGTGTCTGCCCGCCCTGGCCTTGTAACGCGGCATCCACCTCGCCTGGGTGTCACCAGAGGCACACCCTCCCGAGCGCCCTCGATGGGCGCTCGGGAGGACGACCGTCACGAACCGGAACCGCCGACCTGCGCCAGACCCGGCGCGATGTAGGACGTGTTCTCCGGGCCGTAGATGCGAAGCACGACGTAGAACGAGCCACTCAGGGGTGAGGGCAACCAATTCGGCATCTCAGCGGCCGTGGGGGCGTTGGCCTGGATGTAGATCGTCACGGAGCCGTCGGCGGCGACGCTCAGGTTCGACTGGGTCCCGAGCGAGTAACGATCAATGCTGTTGGGGACCAGGAATTGATTCGCCCCGTACATGGTCAACGACCAGAAGGCCGCGGCAGGGGGAAGCTGGCCGGCGGGGAACGTCACCGTGTACTGGTTTGCGCCGGAGAGCGGCTGCGAGTTCGTGTCCTGGTAGGCGCGGTAGTAGATCGCCTCCGAGGGCGAGTTCGCGTAGATCCCCGCCCGTGCCGTCAGCGACCGGAAGTCATAGTCGGTCCACCAGTCCGTGCCGAAGTAGGGGAGGTTCACCTCCGGGAGGTTCCAGCCGTTCTCGACCGCGCCCCCCTGGGCCTTGTGTGTGATGGCCTTGCTGGCCTCGAGGATCCCGCGCTGGAGCGCACCGGCCAGTTCCGGATCGAGCGTGGACGGATTGAAGGGCAGGCCAGGCCCCACGCCGATGCGCGCGAAGCGCTCGAGGAGCGGCGCATCCCCGGCCGGCGGCGTCTGGAAGGTCAGCGCCAGGTTGAGGTACTGGAAGAACGACAGTGTCGTGAGGAACGAGGGGGCCACCGGCAGGAAGGGCGTCGCGGGCGCGGGTGGGGGCGCTGGCTGGCCGAGGAACCGGGACAGCGGGACCAGCGCGTATTCATCCATGATCGCCTGGGTCGCCGGGACGTCGTTGGGACCCAACATCTGCGTGCGCCCGAGCAGGAAGATGTAGCGACTCGGGACAGGGATCACCGTTGCGTTCGGGACGCTGGCTGGCACCATCCCGGGGGGCGCGAGCACGTAGTTGCCCGCCGCCGCGCCGGTCGTCAACGTCCCGATGTAGCCAACGTTGTTGGTGCAGGCATCGATGATCTGGAAACTATAGTACCGCGGTGGATCCTGGGGCACCGCCGGCACCTGCAGCACGAGCGGCTCGGCGCCCAGGTCAAGCCAGCCTTGCGAGTACGCCGTGTCATTGTTGGGAGTGACGACGGTGGTATCGGCGGGAGTCGTGAGCTGCGCCTTGCCGTAGAACGTATTGAATTGCTGCTGGATGGCGAGTGTGCTCTGCCACAGGATGGAGTAGTTCTCGGCCAGCGGGTAACCGTACATGAAGGCCTGGTACGCGTACGCCCGCGCTTCGTCGAGAGGCAGAGGTGCCATGGTATTTTTGGACTCGGAATGATGGGGTGGGGCTGTTGCCGACAGCCCAAGCTCAAACCTGCCAGCGACGTCAATACGCCGCCTGCTTTGGCAGGGCATCCTGTCAGTCCATACTTCGAGGAGCAAGGGCAGCTTGGACGATCATCGCTCCGTAACGAAGACCGCCCATCGTCGAGCGGTCGTCGTTCTGGTTCGCCATCGCGGCAAGCCGCTTCGCGAGGGGTGGCTCAGAATGATCGGTAGCAGAACTGGCCCGGGTTTCCCTGGGTGCAGTCCTCGGGGCAGTTCTGTGTCGTTTCACCAGGGCAGCACGCCCTGTTCCCGCAGTACTCGCCGGAAGGACAGTCCGCCGGACAGCGCAGTCGCTCGATGGGCTCGCAGACCCCATCGCCACAGACGGCGAGTTCGGACTCCGACGTGGCGAGCGCCTCCTCCACACCGGGGTCCTTCTCCATCGCACCAGCACCACATCCCACGACGAGCCCCACCGTCAGGGCCATTGCGACACTCCAAGCCGCCTTCATCGGAACGCTCCTTGTCGGGTCCGCACGCATGAGGACCGCGCGCAAAGGCTAGCAGGCATCGCGGACAGAACAACGAGGTGCGCGTCGATGGCGTTGTCGCCGCATCGCTTATCGGATGAAGTGCCCGCCGTCTGGCCATCGCGCCCTCTCGTCGTTCAGGATGGCGGCATTTGCGGAGCGGTGCGCTTCCACGCCTCGAGCTCCTGCACGCGGCCGAGCCAGGTCCGGAGGTTCGCATACTCCCCGAGTGGCAGGCGCGCCGGTCCGGCGAGGGCAAACGCCGCGGCCAACGAAAAGTCGGCGAGCGTGAGGCGTTCCTGTGAGACCCACGTCTTGCCCGCGAGGTGCTCGTCCAGGACGCGTGCGTGCTGCGCGAAGAGCGCCTCGCCCCGTGCGACCTCGGCGGGGTTCGGCGGCCCACGGCCCGATACCGCCTTCACGAAGTTCTCGAAGACCAGGATGGTGCATGCCTGCGCCATGTGGCCCGAGCACCAGAAGAGCCAGCGAGTCACGTCAGCGCGCCCCCGCGCATCCGCGGGGAGCAGGGTTTGTCCCGGCGTCATCTCGGCCAGGTACTGCATGATGGCGCGCGACTCCCAGAGCAGGAATCCATCGTCATCGAGGACGGGAACGAGCCCGTTGGGATTGCGGCCCAGGTGCGGCGTCGCGCGCTGCTCGCCCTTTGGCAGGTCCACCACGATGCGCTCGAGAGGGACGTCGAGGTGGGTGGCGACGAGCAGGGCTCGGCGCGAGTTTCCGGACAAGGGGTGGAAGTAGAGCTTCATGGAGCGTTCTCCTGGACCGCGCAGAGGAGGAGCGAACCTGCCTCCCCGGGGTGACAGCGGCCTGTCAGGTATGTTCGGGCCCCGTGTTGTCCTTGAATGGGAATCCCCGTGGGGAGGGGAGCCGCGAGCCCTACCGTGAGGGGGCGGGCCCTGTTACACATCCCTGGCCTTTCCCCAGGAGTCCCATGGCCCCCTCACTCTTCGACGACCACGGCTACCAGGACGTCCCCAACCGCGAGAGGGGCATCAACCTCTCCGCGGCGGACGACCGGACCCTCCGCATGGCCATGCCGCCCGTGGACGGCGCCCTGCTCGACGCCCTGGTGCGCTACCAGGAGGCCTTCCTGTCCCATGCCGGCTCGGATCGGGGGGCGGAGAACCTGGCCCGTGCCCACGCCCTGGCCCAGACTGCCTCGGGCCTGGAGGCCCGGGCCCTGGAGCAGGGCATCGCCATGCTGCGCGCCTTCGGTGGCCGCCGGTGGACCGCCCGGAGGCTGGACGACAAGCTGCGTCAACTCGAGGCAGCCTCGGACACGTCGGAGGAGCTGCGCACCCGCGTCCGGGACGAGCTGGGCAAGCAGGAGCGGGAGACGGTGGCCCTGGGCCGCCGCTATGGCGAGGCCACCCTGGCGCTCCTCCGGGAACGCGAGGCCTCCCTCCTGGACCTCCACACCCGGATGACCGGCCTGCTCAGCCAGGGATGACCGCCGCCCCCGCTTCGGTTGATTTCCGTGCCCGGCCGTCGCATAAGGGCACGTTCTTGCTCAGAGAATCCCAATGAAGCGCTACTTCATCCACACCTTCGGCTGCCAGATGAACGTCAACGACTCGCTCCGCATGAGCGAGGTGCTGGCGAAGATGTCCTACGAGCCGACGCCGGTGCCGGAAAACGCGGACCTCATCATCCTCAACACCTGCTCCATCCGCGAGAAGGCCGAGGACAAGATGCTGTCCGCCCTGGGCCGCTACAAGCCGGTGAAGGCCAGTCGCGGCGCGCTCATCGGCGTGGGCGGCTGCGTGGCCCAGCAGGAGAAGGACCGCCTCATCAAGAAGGTGCCGTACCTGGACTTCGTCTTCGGCCCCGACAACATCGCCCGCCTGCCTGACATCATCGGCCGCGTGGAGGCGGATCGGGAGCGCGTCGTCGAGACGGCCTTCGTGGACTCGGAGGAGTACGTCTTCCCGCGCGCGGACCCGGAGACGTCCCGCGGCAAGGTCACCGAGTTCGTCACGGTGATGAAGGGCTGCGACAACGTCTGCTCGTTCTGCGTCGTCCCGCACACGCGCGGCCGTGAAGTCAGCCGCGCCTTCCCGGAGGTCCTCCTGGAGGTGGACTCGCTGGCGAAGGTCGGCGTGCGCGAGGTGACGCTCATCGGCCAGAACGTGAACTCGTACCTGGGCGGCGTGTCCTTCGCCCAACTGCTCCTGCGCACCGCGGAGGTGCCGGGCATCGAGCGCGTGCGCTTCACCACCAGCCACCCGCATGACCTGTCCGACGAGCTGATTGAGGCGTTCCGCACGCAGCCCAAGATTGCTCCGCACTTCCACCTGCCCGTGCAGTGCGGGAGCGACCGCATCCTGAAGATGATGCGCCGCGACTACACCGTGGTGCAGTACATGGAGCGGCTCAACAAGCTGCGCGAGGCGCGGCCGGGCATCGCCGTCACCACCGACATCATCGTGGGCTTCCCCGGGGAGACCGAGGAGGACTTCGAGATGACGATGAAGCTGACCGAGGAGGTCCGCTTCGACAACCAGTTCTCCTTCATCTACAGCCCCCGCCCCAAGACGGGCGCGGCGCTGCGCGAGAAGGACTGGGGCCCCATTCCGCACGAGGTGAAGATCGCCCGCCTGGAGCGCCTGCAGAAGCTGCAGCGCCGCATCAGCGCGGAGACGACCGCGGCCCTCGTCGACTCGGTGGTGGAGGTGATGGTGGAGGGCCACTCGCGCTACGACGCCGCCAAGCGCTTCGGCCGCACGCCGGAGAACCGCACCGTCAACTTCGAGGGCGACGCGCCCACCGGAGCCTTCGTGACGGTGAAGGTGGACCGCTCCACGCCCAACCAGCTCTCCGGCAAGCAGCTCGCGGTGCTGCAGCTCCCCACCGTGGAGCCGCTGCCCGTGGCGCCGCCCGTCTCGCCGTTCCATGTCGTCGCCGAGGCCTGAGGGCTCGCGCACGCAAGAGGTGTCCGCATGGCGCTGAGGTCGTTCCGCGGGGTGTCCCCCCGCATCCACCCGAGCTGCTTCGTGGATGACTCCGCCCAGGTGGTGGGGGACGTGGAGCTGGGGGAGGGGTCCTCCATCTGGCTCAACACGGTGCTGCGCGGCGACGTGAATCCCATCCGCGTGGGCCAGCGCACCAACCTTCAAGACCTGTCCCTGCTCCACGTCACCGGAGGCAGGTCGAGCACCCTCATCGGCGACGACGTGACGGTGGGGCATCACGTGGTGCTGCACGGCTGTACCGTGGGCAACCGCGTGCTCGTGGGGATGGGCTCCATCCTCCTGGACGAGGTGGAAGTAGGGGATGACTGCATCATCGGCGCGGGGACGCTGTTGACGCCCGGGACGAAGGTGCCGCCCGGCTCCATGGTGATGGGCTCACCCGGCAAGGTGAAGCGGCTGCTCACGGAGGCGGAGCGCGAGTTCCTCCTGATGTCGGCCCACCACTATGTGGAGCTGGCCAACGAGTACCGCTCCAGCCGCTGACTCGCCGGCCCTCGCGCGCCGTGTTAGGACCCGCCCCATGGCTCTCGTGCCTGCGAACACCCTCAAGGCGTGCCCCCTCTTCAAGGGCTTCACCGACACCGGCATCCAGATCTTCGCGGGCGTGGCGGTGCCCCGGGCCTTCCCGAAGGGCACCGCGCTCTTCACCGAGGGCAAGACGGGGGAGTCGCTCCTCATCGTCGGTGAGGGCACGGTGCGTCTGAGCGCCCGGAATCCCTCGGGCGAGGACGTGTCGCTGGGCGAAGTGGGCACCGGCGAGCCCCTGGGAGAGCTGGCGCTGGTTCAGAAGGGCGAGCGGCTGTGCACCGCCACCGCCGTCACGGATGTCTCCGCGCTGGAGATTCGCTCCTCGGACTTCCAGAAGCTCCTGGCCACCAAGCCCCAGGCCTGCGTGAAGCTGCTGATGGGCATCGTCGGCTTCTTCGGCCAGAAGGCCCGAGACAACCGGGACATGATTCGGACCCTCATCGGAAAGGCTCCGGCCGCCTGAGAGGCCCGTGGTAGCGTGGGGCCCGGTATGCGCGCCCCCCACCTGGCCGTCCTCCTACTGCTCGGGGTCCATGCGTCGGCCCCCGCGTACGCCGGGTCGACCTCCCAGGGTTCCATCGCCTCCGAGGACGACTGGTTCGCCAACCAGTACACCCCGGGCGGCGTGGAAGTGCGCGCGGATGTTCGCGTCTTCACCCTGTTCGCCCTGCTGAACCGCGCGGGCTACGACGCGGGCCCCGTGGAGCGGGCCCACCCCGTGCCCACCTACCGCTACGGGCGCGCGCGCACCCTCGTCCGCGAGCGGCTGGCCACGGCGCCCCCGGAAGTCCTCCTGGCGGCGCGAGCCTTCTTCGCCGCGCACCCGGAGCCCGTGGAGGTCTACCTGGCGCGCCTCCTCGGCGGCCCCGACGTCCCAGGTCCCGCCGGGGAGCTGGTGGGGCTGGAGGCGCTCCTGGCCCGGGCGGAGCGCGAGTGGCCGGTGGCCGCGCTCCGGGCGGAGACGCTGCCCGACTTCCGGACAGAGCAGCGCGCCTGGCTGCCCCTGCTGGATGCCCCCTTCCAACAGGCGGCCCGACTTCTGGGCCTACGGGAAGGTGAGCCGCCCCCTCGGGTGGTGGTTAATCTGCTCGAATCCGAAGGAAGCGTGCGAGCGGTGGACACGGGGCATGGGTGGGTGATTGTGGTGGGGCCCGCGACGCGAGCCCCCCAGGCCGAGCCCGTGGTGAGAGCGCTGGCGCGGGGGGTGTTGTCCGCGCGCCTGGCCGGCCGCCTGGGTGCTCGCTGGGCGGGCGGAGCGGCGGCGCTGAAGGACGCGCGGGCGAGGGGGGCGGGTGAGGGGACGGTCGACGACTATGGGGTGGCGCTGCTGAGCCGTGCGCTGGCCCTGACGGCGACGGGGGCACCGGCGGGGGCCTACGAGGACGCCAGTCGCGAGGGGTACTTCGGGTTGAAGACCCTGTCGCGGAGTTTTGAGGACGCGCGCCCGGTTGATGTGTGGGCGCTGGATGGGCTGGCTCGGGCGGTGACCTGGCAAGCCCCTCGGAAGTGAACGGACGGGACAACGCGTGCAAGACCTTCTCACCCAACTGCTTGGCGACTCACAGGGCTTCATCGCCTACGCCACCGTGTTCGGCATCCTCGTGGCCTGTGGCCTGGGGGTCCCGTTGCCGGAGGACATCTCGCTCATCCTGGGTGGCTTCCTGGCGCACAAGGGCGCCGCGAGCCTTCCGGTGATGATGGCGGTGGGCTTCGCCGGCATCCTCGTGGGTGACAGCCTCATCTTCCTCGCCGGCCGTCGGCTGGGCGGGAAGCTGGGGCGCGGCAGTGACGGCAAGGGTGGGGGCTTCTTCGCGCGCATCGTCACGCCGGAGAAGCGTGCCCGGGTGGAAGGGCTCTTCACGCGCCACGGACAGAAGATTGTCTGCATCGCGCGCTTCATGCCGGGCGTGCGCGCGGTGACGTACTTCACCGCGGGCTCGGTGGGCATGCCCTACTGGCAGTTCATCTTCTGGGATGGGCTGGCGGCGCTGCTGTCCGCGCCCGTCTTCGTGTGGCTCGGCTTCCACTTCGGTGGCGAACTGGACGTGCTCATCTCCAAGTTCAAGGAAGGCCAGTACGCCGTCATGGGCGTGCTCGCGGTGGCCGCCATCGGCTACTTCCTGTGGCGTCGCAGCCGCGCGGCGGCGAAGAAGGCCCAGGCCAGCGAGGCGCCCTTCACGCCCGTGTCGACTCCGTCGAACTCCTCCTCCGACGAGTCCTCCTCCGAGGCGACCGCGGCTCGCAACAACGTGAAGGGTGGTTCCGAGCCGCTGTTCAAGGTGAGCTCCACCTCCTCCGAGAAGTCGCCGGTGACGGCCTCCTCGCGCGAGCTGATGAAGCACTGAGGGGGCGCGCGTGACGCGTCCGTCACGTGCGTCGGTCTGTCATTTGAACTCATAGGAGCCGCGAGGCTCGTTGAGTGTGTGGCAGGCAGGTTCGAAGGGGCTGGCGACGCGGTGCGGCGGCTGTTAGTCCCTCGCCCGCGTTCAGCGCGGCGAACCATGTCAGACACGATTGAGCAGGGCCCCACCCGGATGGGGTTGTTTCGGCTGACCTGGCCGATCTTCCTGGAGCTCCTCCTCTTCATGGCGATGGGCACGGCGGACACGCTGATGCTCAGCGGTGTGTCCGACGACGCGGTCTCCGCAGTGGGGGTCGTCAATCAGTACCTGTTCATCTGCATCCTCATCATGGAGGTGGTGAGCAACGGCGCCTCCGTCGTCGTGTCCCAGTACCTGGGCGCGCGTCGCTCAGCGGAGGCCGCGCGCATCTCCGCGGTGGCCATCACCCTGAATCTGCTGCTCGGCGTGACGGTCAGCGCGGGGTTGCTGCTGTTCGGGGATGCGCTGCTGTCGCGGATGAACCTGCACGGAATCGTGCTGGAGCATGCTCGGACGTACATGGGAATCGCCGGAGGGTTCATCTTCCTCCAGGCGCTCATCAACGTGTGCTCCAGCCTGATTCGCACCTATGGCTTCACGCGCGAGTCGATGTTCATCGCGCTGGGGATGAACGCGCTGCACGTGGGCGGCAATGCGCTGCTCATCTTCGGGATGCTCGGGTTTCCTCGACTGGAAGTGGCCGGCGCGGCCATCTCCACGGTGGGCAGTCGCGCGGTGGCGCTCGTCGTGTTCGCCTGGCTGTTGTACCGGGTGATGGACGTGAAGATGCGCGCGCGTGACTACGTGACATTCACCCGGGACACGCTCCGGAAGATCTTCCGGGTGGGCGTTCCCTCCGCCGTGGAGCAGGGGACTTACCAGTGCTGCCAGGCGGTGTTCCTGTACTACGTGACGTTCCTGGGGCCCACGGCGCTGGCCTCTCGGCAGTACGCGAATGCGATTTCCCAATACATCTTCCTGTTCAGCCTCGCCGTCGGCATGGGCACGGCCATCATCGTGGGCCGGCTGGTGGGCGCGGGGCAGGCGGACGAGGCGTACCGCCGCGTGCTCCAGAGCCTGAAGTGGGCCGTGGCCATCACCGTCGTCGTGGACGTGGTGGCCATCCTGGTCCGCGCGCCGCTGGTGGGGTTGTTCACCCATGACGGGGACATCGTCCGGCTCACGTCCCAGGTCATCGTCCTGGGGCTCCTGTTGGAGACGGGGCGCTCCTTCAACCTGGTGCTGGTGAACGCGCTGCGGTCCGCGGGAGATGCTCCGTTCACCGTCTACATGGGCTTCTTGTCCATGGTCTGCATGAGCCTGCCCCTGGGGTACGTGCTGGTCTTCAAGCTGAACCTGGGGCTCGCCGGCGTGTGGCTGGCGGTTGCAGCCGATGAATGGCTGCGAGGCATCTCCATGTGGATTCGCTGGAAGAGCAGGGCGTGGGAGCAGAAGTCCCTGGTCGACCCGGTGGATGCTCCCGCTGTCGTGGCGGTCGTGAGCGCGTAGGCCCGTGCGAGGAGCCCTCCGTGATGCGGATGGGCTCCTTGCCTCTAGAAGACTGGGACGGAGCGCGTCAGGGCCCCATCATCGCCAGCGAGCTGCGTTCGAAGTCGATGACTCGCTGGGCCACGTCACGCACGTGCTCGGCCGTGACCTCGGAGACCCGCTGCGCATAGTGCTGGAAGTTCTCCTGGCCGACGCCGAGGCATCCATCCATTGCCAGCATCGCCGCGCGGGCCGCATTGCGCTGGAGCCCCAGTTCATGGACCCCGATGAGGTGCTGGTGCGCCCGCTCGAGCTCTTTCTCGCTCACCCGTTCGTCCCTCACCCGCTCAAGCTCGGAGCGGATGACCGCCAGCGCGGATGTCGCCTTCTCTGGGCTCGTCCCCAAAGAGATGGCGAAGTAGCCCGGGTCCACGCCTTCCACGCTGTGGCTGTTCACGCTGTAGGCCAGGGCGCGCGTGTCGCGCAGTTCATGAAACAGCCGGCCGCCTTGTCCCGAGAGCAGGGTGCTGAGCACCTTCAGGGGGTGGCGCCATGAGTCGGTCACTCGTGCCCCATGGAATCCCAACGCCAGATGGGTCAATGCGCGCGCGAGCACCTGCCTGTGCTCGCGCGGCGACTCGGGCAGCGCCTCTGGAGCCACGGAAGGTGGCGCGGCCATTCCTGCCGGGGCTTCACCGAAGAGCTCGTGTGCCTGAGCCAGGACCTCATCCGCACATACGTCTCCCACCACGCTCAGCACCATCTGCGCGGGTGTCATGTATGCCGCGTGCCAGGCGCGCAGCATTTCGGGCCCCAGCCGCTCCACCGCGGTTCGCGCTCCCAATACCGGCAGCCGGTAGGGATGCGTGCGGTAGAGGGTGCTCGCGAGGGCATCGAACACCCGTCCCTCGGGATTTCCCTCGCGAACACCCAGCTCCCTCGACATGTTCTCGCGTTCGCGAGTCACCGCGTGCTCGGAAAACAGCGGGGCGCGCAGGCAGTCCGCGAAGAGTCGGAACGCGGGTTGGAAGTGGCGTGACAGGAACTCGCCGCGAAGCTCCACCAGGTTGCGCCCTTGAGCACCTTGGAGCGAGCCCGCCATGGTGGTGATCTGCTGGGCAATGGCCTCCGCGTCGCGAGTGGCGGTGCCACGGGTGAGGCACCGGCAGAGCAGGGCTGTCAGCCCGTTGGTCTCCGCGGTCTCGTAACGCACGCCACCCGGGAAGGCTGCTCGCATCGCGACGAGCGGCACCGCACGCGTTTGCTGCACCAACACCCGCGCCCCGGACGGCAGCCGGGCCTCCACCACCGCTCGCGCCGTCACGGCCGTTTTCCAGGGAAGGGGTCGGGTCGACGGCGCTGGCTTCCCAAGCTGGGAGACGGGTGCGCGTGCGAGTGGGGTGCATTCACGCGCGGCCCGCATCAGCAACGTCTCCGCCTTCGCGGCAGGGAAACCGCGACGCTCGGGGAGAAGCCCGGTGAGAATCGCCCGGTCGAAGCGCAGATAGTGTTCCGCCACCTCTTGTAAACGCTCCGGGGTGAGCCGAGCGATGGCTTCCTGGTAGCGCGCCTCCGCCTCCAGGCCTCCTTGCATGAACTGGTAGTAGCCCAGCCGCCGCGCCAGCTCCTGCACCTCCTCGCGCTGTTGGACGGCCCGTGCTTCGAAGTGGGTCTGCAACAGCAGCAGCTCCTCGGTGGGCACCAGTTCCGCGCGCAGACGGCCCAGCACTCGCAGTTCCTCCGCCAGCGCCTCCACCAGCGTGTCTGGCGCGAGCGTGAACCGAAGGGAGAAGAGGCCAGGGTCCAACGGTGTGTAGGCCGAGGACTCCAACGCCCTGACGAGCCCCCGTTTGTGTTTCCACTCCCGGATGACCCGCGAGCGCTCCCCCAGTCCCGTCAGCAGCGCGAGCACGTTCAGCGCCGGCACGTCCGGATGCGAGATGTCCGGGATGGAGAAGCCCAGGTGCAGCCACGCCTCCTTCGCACCATCTTCTCGCAGGCACACCCGTGGCGCGGTGCGCTCCGGCTCCACGGGGCGCCGCACCGGCTCCGAACAGGGCTGGCCCCAGTCACCCCCCCAAAACTCGTCCACCCATTCCCGCAGCTGTGATTCGTCGAAATCACCCGCCACGCTGAGCACCAGATTCCGCGGGGTGTAGTGCCGCGCGTAGAATTCGAGCACCTGCTCCCGGGTGAAGCCGCGCACGCTCGCGGCGGTGCCAATCACGGGGCGGCCGTAGGGGTGCTGAGCGTAGGCCGCTTCGAAGAACTGCCGCGAGGCACGCCGCGCGGGAAGGTCGTCGTTGCGTTTGATCTCCTCGCACACCACCTCGATTTCACGCACCAGCTCACCCGCATCGAATGAGGAGCCGCGCACCGCATCCGCGAGGATGTCCAGCCCAAGCCGGGCGAACCGGCTGGCGATGACGACATGGAAGACGGTCTGGTCGTAGCTCGTCCAGGCGTTGATTCGCCCGCCATGGGCTTCTACCTCCCGGGCGAGTTCCCCTGGTGCCCGCCGCGCCGTGCCCTTGAAGAGCATGTGTTCATGCAGGTGGGCCAGGCCCAATTGGTCAGGGCGCTCATCCGCGCTGCCAGCCCGGACCCAGACCTGGAACGCGACAGCGCGGGTGGTGTGTCGTGGCTCGAAGACGACGGTGAGCCCATTGTCCAGCATGTAGGTTTGTGCCGTCAGGGTCCTAACCTCCCACCATGGCCTGCCGCTTGAGCACCAGGCGACGACGCCACGCGAGCCCCAGCACGAGCGCGGTTCCCGACAGCAGCGCGAAGACGAAGCTCACCGCGAAGGTCCGGGGGACGCCCAGAGACGCCCCGAGCGTTCCCCCCAGGATTGCGCCCAGCATCGTCGAGACCTCGGGCATCAGGCTGACGACGGCCATGACGCGGGCGAGGGCATTGGAGGGGACCTGCCGGGGGACCTCCGCGAAGAGCGTGATGAGGAGCAGCGAGGCGCCGAAGCTGCCCATCAACTCGTAGTTCAGACAGGCCAGCAGCCCCAGCGCCCCGGGCCGGGCCAGCGGCAGCAGCGCGAACGAGCCGGTGAGCGTGGCCACTGCCATCGCCAAGGTCCTTTGGGCGCCCAGGCGACGGTGGAAGGCCCCCACGAGGAGGCTGGCGATGATGCCCCCCACGGAACCCACCCCCAGGATGGGTCCGATGAGCGACGGCGACATGCCCAGGTGCTCGGACATGAAGAGGACCAGCAAGGCGGAGACCACGCCGTTGGCCAGACAGAGATACCCGACGATGCCGAGCCCCAGGCCCAGGAAGGGCCGCTGGAGCAACAAGGAGAAACCCAGGGTGAGCCCCTTCACGCTCGCCGTGTCCCTCGCCAGGTCATGTCGTGGCTTCCTGGGGACACGCACGGCCATCGTCAGGCCCGCGGCCACCATGAAGGAGGCCGCATCCACGAACAGCGCCACCGGCGCGGAGAGCACGGAGACCAGCACGCCCCCCAGGCTGCGCCCCGAGACGTCGGCCAGATTGCGCGTCACGCCAAACCGGCCGTTGGCCTCCACCAACTGCCCATCTCCCACCACGGCCGAGAGGAGGGGGGCCGCGAACATCCCACCAATGGCGCTGACAGACGTCAGGCAGAAGGCCGTCCCCAGGAGCACCCCGAAGCTCAGCAGGCCCATCCACCAGAGCACCGGAATGGCGGTGATGAGCAGGCCGCTCAGCAGGTTGCACGCCGCCATGACGGGCACATGGCGCGAGCTCGCATCCGCCCATGCCGCCGCGGGGAGCCGCAGCAGCAACGTCGGAGCAATCTCCACGGCCAGCAACAACCCCATCTGATGGGGCGTGAGGTTGAGGAGGGTCACCGCGACGAGCGGCAGCGCCACCTTCGTCACCGCTGAACCCGACAAGGAGACCGTCTGCGCCGCCCAAAGCCGCAGAAAGGGGGCGTTGCGCCAGAGATCGGGCGGAGGGCCCAGGCTCATCCTGCCTGCTGTGTCCGGGGGACGGCCTTCTCGCGCACCGGCAGCGGGCACAGCTCGCGCAGCTCATCTTCGCCGGTCAACCCGCAGCAGTTTCCGTCGATGTCCTCGTTGAAGACCAACCTGGGATGGGGCAACTGCGAGGGGGTGAGCTTCAGCAGGTCCAGCGGCACCGGATCATCATCCACCCAGACATGGCCTCCAGGGGAGATGAGGTCCATGTGGATGGGCGAGAAATAGTCCATGACATGGATGCTTTGGTTGTGCTGGCCAAAGCCAAGATGCACGCCTGGCTGGCGTTCGTTGAGGTGCGAGTTCATGGGGATGAAGTCGCCCAGTCCGCCATTCGTTCCAAAACCCACCTCGCCCACACGCCGGGAGTGGGGTTGGGCGAAGACCGCCTCCACCAGGCGGCTCACTTCCGGACTGTTGCACTCGTGGTCGACGGCCTGGCCGTCCTTGATGCGGATGCGGATGGGGTTCTTGGCCAGGCGTGCATCAACTGGGGTCATGGCGTTGACGTTGAAGGCCCCGTCCGCGACCAGGACCCCATCCACCGTGCTGGGAAATGTAGCCACCTCTCCCGCGGGAAGGATGAGGAAACTCCCGGGCCGCCACACGCCGCGGTTGCTGATCCACCGGTACCGGTCGGAGTCGAGACCGATGCGCAGGTCTGTTCCCGAGGGCGTCTTCACCCTCAGTTCACGCGCCTTCATGAACCTGTCCAGCAGGCCGGAATTGATTTCCGACAGGGTCCCGGATTTGACGTTCAGCGCCTTGATGAAGAACTCCTGGGAGGCATTGATGATTCGGACCACCAGCCACTTGTCCAGGTCGTAGCGCATCAGGGCATCTCGGATGATTTGCATGTGCGACATCGAGTCGCGCTCGACGGTGATGAGGATGAGCTTGCCTCGGAGGCGCTCGGGATGCGGAAGCGCCGCGTCCAGCCGCTCCGCGAACGTCTCGTCCTTGAGGGGCCGGGGCCGCATCCCCAACAGGCAGGCCTCCATCCCACGCATCCTCAACGCCGTGGCAATCCATGCGGCGGACTCGCGACTCTCGGGCGTGTACGCCACGAGGACCTGGTCCTCGGGCATGAGGCGCGCATAATCGCCAAGCAGGACATCAATGCCAGCCCAGACTCGCTCGTCCACTTTGCTCATCTCGCGACTCCCTTGACGTGCTGCGGCAGCAGGTTGAGATTGCCCATGGTTCACTTCACGCCGAATGAACTGCGCAATCCTTACGCCTGTCCCAGGCCACCATCCGTGCCTGGGACAGGTATGTGCAAGGTCCTGCGGAGGGACGATCAGTTATTCTGTCCGGTGCTCCAGATGTCCCACATGCCGATGGTGTGTTCGACATGGGCGCCGCTCTGGTTGCATGAGTTCAGCCCGGAATTCTCGAAGCCTTCCGGCTCCGCGCTCTGCATCTCCATCAGGGTCTGCGCAAGGATCTCATCACGGTTCGAATTTTCCATGTGCAACCTCCCGGCATGTCGGTCACGCCTGAATTGGCGCCCTTAATTGCTATCACAATTGTCTTTTCGGGCCATGCGCCCTGTTGTGAGCGCATTGCTTGTTGTGGATTTCGGACAGTGTCCGGCCTTGGGGTTCTTGAGCTTCAGTGGCGTGGCGCGCTTGCGCCGTTCGTGGCTGAACATGGTGCCATTGTGATTTGTCGAGGTGTGTCGTGCTTTGTTTGGGCGATGCTCGCTGCCGTAGCGGATTTCCGTGATAGGGATTTCCGCATCACGAGGCCGTAGGCAGGCGTGCGCGGCGGGGGCTTGCTCCAGGGGTGGCTGCCTGAAGTGAGCAAGGCCCGCCTGGACTTGCTCATGCCCCACGCATCTCCAAGTTCATGAAGAAGATGAGTTCTGGACATCCATAGGGGAGGAGTTCGGCATGGGGCTTCGAAACATGGGCTCGAGGAAGCGGCTGCTTTCGCTGGCGCTCTGCGCGGGCGGACTGGTGAGTGGTCTCTCGCCCGCGCTCGCGGCGCCAGGGCAGGCAGCGGCGGGGGAGCAGAAGGCGCCCGCGGTCGACCCCCAGGCCATCAAGGCCTTGGAGAAGATGGGCGGCTTCCTGCGGAGCCTGCCTGCGTTCGCGATTACGGCGGAGACGACCACGGACGAGGTCCTGGTCAGTGGTCAGAAAATCCAACTGTCGTCGGAAGCCGAGATTCGGGCGCGCCGCCCCGACAAGCTCAGGGTCGACATCAAGTCTGACCGCAAGCAGCGCCAGCTCTTCTATGACGGGAAGACCTTCACGGTGAACGGTCCGAAGGGCGGCTACTACGCTTCGTTCGATGCGCCTCCCACGCTGGCGGAGACCATCGCCACCGCCGAGCATCGCTACGACGTCGAGATTCCCCTGGTCGACCTCTTCTACTGGGGGACGGACAAGAGCGGCATCAAGGACATCCAGTCGGCCATCGACGTGGGTCCCGCGACCATCGACGGGGTGGAGACCGAGCAGTACGCCTTCAAGCAGCAAGGCGTGGACTGGCAGGTGTGGATCGAGAAGGGGGACAAGCCCCTGCCCCGGAAGCTCGTCATCACGAATACCCAGGACCCCGCGCAGCCGCAGCACGTCGCGGTCCTCGATTGGAACCTGAAGCCCAATGTCAACAATGCCGTGTTTGCGTTCAACCCCCCGAAGGATTCCCACCGGATTCAATTCGATACAGGCCCGTCGAATCCCGGAAGAAGCCCGTGAGCAAGGAGCGTGAACCCATGAGCCCCTTTTCAACCCTGAAGACCCTCGCGGTCGTCCTCGGCTTCGGACTGCTCGCCGGGAGCGCCGAGGCGCGTGAGGTCCGCACCACGACGACGACCCACGTCAACAACAACGTCAACCGGAATGTCGACGTGCACCGGGACATCGACGTGGATGTCGACCGGAACTATCACCCGGTGGCGACGGCCGCCGCCGTGACGGCGACCGCGGCTGCCATCGGCTCAGTGACTCGCTCGCTTCCTCCGTCGTGTTCAACGGCGGTGGTCGGCGGCGTCACGTACCAGAACTGCGGAGGCACCTGGTACCAGCCTCGCTACTCCGGCACCGAGGTCTCCTACCTCGTGGTGAACCCGCCGAGGTGACCTCCAGTTCGCGAAGGGGGGCAGTGAAACCCTCGGGTGGCGGGACGGGCCGTGAGCAGCGTAACTTTCCACCGTCGGATGCCCGGCGCCGCACGGTCTCGGGCTGAATCGCGGCCTTCCCGCGACGAGACTTGCGCGTCAGGACGCATGACAGCAACTTCTCCTCCCCCTCATTCCCCCAGGAGAGAGTCGCATGCGAGTCCTGTCGATGCCCCTCATCGTCGCAGCCCTCCTCGTCGGTTGCAGCGATGACCCCGACCCCACGCCGACGCCCCCAGACTCGGGCGTCCCGCGGCAGGATGCGGGTGTCCCGCCGGAGGACGCGGGTGTCCCGCCGGAAGACGCGGGTGTCCCGCCCGAAGACGCGGGCGTTCTTCCCAGCGGCCCCCCCGTTCCGCAGGGCCCGCCCAACGTGCCCGAGTTCTCTCCGGCCTTCCCCCAGCAGACACGCGCCCCGGCCATCCAATCGCAGACGGCAATCCAGGTCACTGAGATTGCATCCGGCTTCAGGAACCCCTGGGCCATCGCCTTCCTGCCCGACCAGCGCATGCTGGTGACGGAGAAGGCCACCGGCTCGCTCTACATCGTCACTCCGCAGGGCGCGAAGTCGCCCGCCGTCGCGGGGCTGCCCGCCGTGGATGCCCGTGGCCAGGGCGGGTTGCTCGACGTGGAAGTCGGTCCCGACTACGCGCAAAGCAAACTCATCTACTGGACCTATGCCGAGCCACGCACGGGCGGCAACGGACTGGCGGTGGCGCGCGCGCAGCTCGTGGATGGCGCGCAGCCTCGCGTGGAGGAGGTTCAGGTCATCTTCCGCATGATGCCCACGCTCGAGTCGACGCTGCACTCGGGCGGACGGCTGGTGTTCACCCCCGACGGCAAGCTGTTCGTCACGCTCGGAGAGCGCTCCATCCTCGCGGGCCGGGTGCAGGCGCGGGACGTGAAGAGCCACTTCGGCAAGGTGGTCCGCATCAATCCCGACGGCTCCGTGCCCCAGGACAACCCATACGTGAACACCGCGGGCGCGAAGCCCGAAATCTGGTCGGTGGGCCACCGCAATGTCTTGTCGGCGGCGCTCGACAGCCAGAACCGGCTGTGGACGGTGGAGATGGGGCCAAAGGGGGGCGACGAGCTCAACCGGCCCGAGAAGGGCAAGGACTACGGCTGGCCCACCATCGGGTATGGCGAGGAGTACAGCGGCGCGCCGATCCACGACAGCCCCCAGGGCCCGGGCATGGAGCAGCCCGTGTACTACTGGGACCCGGTGATTGCCCCCTCGGGGATGGCCATCTACACGGGGACCTTGTTCCCCGAGTGGCGCAACGACATCTTCGTGGGAGGACTGGTCAGCCAGGCCCTGGTGCGGCTCATGGTGCGCAATGACCTCGTCGTGGGCGAGGAGCACCTGCTCAAGGACCGCGCCGAGCGCATCCGCGAGGTGGTGCAGGGGCCCGATGGCGCCCTCTACCTGCTGACCGACGCCACCAACGGCAAGCTGCTCAAGGTCACACCGCGCTGAGGTTCCCGCTCACCACGGCATGATTGGCGCTCCCCAAGTGACTGGGTCCTTGGGGAGCGCGGCCTGTCGTGGTGGAACGGTCGAATAGAAAAGCCCTCGGAGCTTCCCTGCCGCCGCAAGGTTGCTCCGAGGGCCCCTCTACCGAGCAGCTCCCCCGCTCGGGTCACCCACTTCGATTCAAGCTCACAGCATGCCGGCGATGTCCTTCACCACCTGCGGAGCGGCCTCCGTGTTGGCCAGCGCGCCCGCCGCGCCACCGAGCAGGAGCGAGGCCGGGTTCACTCGGCCCGTCGTGACGGCCCCGAGGACACCCTCCGCGGCGCCCTTCAGCGTGTTGACGTAGCCCTTGGCCGCGCCCTCGAAGACGCCCTTCACGCCACCCTCCGAGTCGCCGATGCCCGTCAGCACGTTGCTCACCGCCGGCAGGAACCACAGGTGCTTGCCCGCCTCACCCGCGGCCCACTGGAAGTTGTCCTTGTTGCTCCCGTCCGCCTTGACGTGCGTGTCCTTCGTCGTCGGAAGCTGCTGCTCGCCCAGGAACGAGTAACCCTGCTCGGCGAAGTCCTTCACCATTCCGGCCTCGGTGCCGTGCCGCGCATCACCGCTCTTCGTGATGCCCTCGATGTTGCCGTCACCCTGGCCGTTCTTCACCTTGCTGTCCCGGTCCCCACCGTTCGACGCCTTCGCGCTGTCGATGAACTCCAGCACCTTGGCCAGGCGGAACACCGCGTCCGGGTTCTGCTTCGCGTCCTTCAGGTCCAGCTTGGGGTCGATGCCCGTCTGCTTGCAGAGCTGGTCGAACTTGATGTCCTTCTGACGGCCCAGGTTCTTCAGCGCGGGCGAGTCGTCGACGATCTGCGCCGCCGAGCGCTTGTCCCCGGCCGGGCGCTTGTCATTGGCGCTCGGGATGCCCGAGGACTCCGGCTCGGCCTGCGGCGCGGCGAGTGGCGTGGCCTCACGGGCCGGCGCGAAGTCCCTCAACTGCGGGGGCAGCCCGCGCGGCGCGGGGTTGACGGGCCCCTGGAGCGAGGACGGCGGAGCGAAGTCCTGGAGCTGCGACGGCAGCGGAGCGAAGTCCTGGAGCTGCGAGGGCAGCCCACGGGGCGCGAAGTCGACGGGGCCCGGCAGCGAGGGCACCTGCATGCCCTCCAGCATGTCCCGCGTCATCATCGGCGGCGCGGTGGGGAACCCGAGATCCTGCGGGAGCCCGTCCATCGAGGGCAGGCCCCTCGGCATGGGCGCGTTCATGGGCGAGAACTGCTCCATCGACGGCAGTCCTCCGCCCATCATGGGCGAGAACGCCTGCATCGCGGGCTGGCCCCCGGCCATCATGGGCGAGAGCGCGCCTCCCATGGCGGGCAGTCCTCCGCCCATCATGGGCGAGAACGCCTGCATCGCGGGCAGGGCGGCCCCCGACACGTTCGCGAACGTCTCCATCGCGGGCGTGACGGCCCCCGACACGTTCGAGAGCGCATCCAGCGCGCGCGTGCCACGACCGCCGGCCGCGGGGTTCCTGCCATCGAACCCATCCGTCGGCCGCTGCGACTGCGAGGGCGCATTCGTGGGGTTGCGGAACTTCACGTCCTGCTGCGTGGGAACCGAGGAGGGCGTCTTCTTCGGCGGGGTGACCGAGGTGGAGTCCGCCGGGTTCTTGTTCAGCTTCGGGGAGGAGAGGGACGAGGGCTTGAGCTTGACCATGGGATCACCTGTTTCAGGAAAGCGATGGGGGACCGCCGCGGCGAGGAGTTCGTCGTCTCGCCCGTGCTCTCCCTCATTGCAGCGCGAATGCCAGCCATCCCGGACCCGCAACCCCGCGACTTTACTGGAGCAGAGCGTTCCACTCGGGCCCCCAGCCGATGACTGCAGTCATCAGGGGACTGGCTCCAGTCATCAGCGCACGGCGCACACCCGTGACCCGAGACTGCATCCGGCTTCAGGACTCCCTGGGCCATCGCCTTTCTGCCCGGCGCACATGCTCGTGACGGAGAAGGTGCCCTCTACCTGCTGACCGCCACCATCAACGGCAGGCTGCTCAAGGTCTCCCATCGCTGAAGAGGTTCCCGCCCAGCACGGCAGGGTTCGCGCTCCCCAAGGACCGATTCACTTGGGGAGCGCGGCCTGGACTGGGGTGACGCTCAGCGCGCCTGGAGGTAGCCGTCCACTCCAGCGGCCCCGTGGGCGGCTCGCACTTCCGTGTCGACGGGAACCGCGACGTCCGTCGTCAGCGGGGTGGTGTCGTCGGCCAGGGTGGAGAGCGGGGCGGGGACGATCTCCAGGGAGAAAGCGCCGGCATTGTTGTTCTCGTTGCTCTCGGGAACCACTCCATCCACGTCCGCCAGCAGGATGATTGTGTAGGAACCCGTGGCAATGGCGGGAGAGAAGGTGAGAGGGGTGGCGGGCAGGGACCAGGTTCCAGAACCCGCGGTGATGGGAATCCCGCCGAGGTAGCTCAGCAGTTGATAGTTGGCATCAGCCAGGAAGACGCCGACAGTCGAAGCCGAATTGGCGGGGCACCGCGAGTACAGATCGAACGAGAAGTTCGTGGTCCCCCCAGGCTGGATCGTCGCGGGGCTCAGCGTTCCGCCCGTGAAGGTGAAGTCAGGCGGCTTGGTGGTGCCAATCAGGGTGTCATCGCCCTGCACGATGCCGTAGTCCACCTCTGCCTGAATGAACCAGCCCTCCGGCTGGCATCCCGCCGCAATGGCATCCAGTACCGGCTGTGCGCCAAAGTCCACGGTCGCGCGCATGAATGAGATCGACTGGGTTCCAGCCGGCGGGCGATAGAGCCCACCACCCGCGGAGCCGAGGAGGATCTGCCCCGAGTGCAACTGCACCCGGCTGCCGGTCCCCGTCCGGGTGGTCGAGAGGTAGAACCTGATCTGGGCAGTGGCCAGACCAAACTTGCTCCCAGTCAATGTGTAGTTGATCGTGAAGATGTTGTAGGGATTGGGAATGGTCGTGGGCGCGGTCATGCTGAGGACCTGCACCTGGGCCAGGGCCGGGCTTGCCGCGAACAAGGACAGTGCAAGCAGCGATGCCGCCAGCGCTTTTGATTGGGTCATGATGGAAAGGATATTCTTTCCATTTCTGACAAATCAAGACTCGGGTGTCTGGTATTTGCTGGTGGAAGTTTTGACTGACATTGGCTTTGGGGAGTTTGTCTGTCAGGGCTTGTGCCCGGGTCTGGGAGTCTTCACCGGAGGCGCCGCGCTCGCTTAGGAGCCGAGCGACAAGGCTCCCGGGGGCACGTCCTGCCGGCGCGAGTGGCTGCCGCGTCGGACCTTCTCGTCCGCGTCACGGCAGCCACCTCGCGTTCCTGCTCAGCGCGACGACTTCAGCGCTTCCTTCAGTTGCGCGGCCAGCGTGTGCACGCCGGGCTCACGCAGCAGGCCGTAGTGGTCTCCCTGCACTGCGAGCCGCCGCAGCCCCACTCCGATGAGAGAGGACCATCCTCCATCCGCGGGCAGGTCCGCGTCGTGTTCGGTCGCCTTGAACAGCAGCGCGCGCGTGGACAGGGGCTTCGCCACGTAGCGACGCGCGGCACCCAGGTTCGCCTCGAAGACCCGCAGCAGTGCCTTCAGTTGCTCGGGGTCCGTTCCGGGCGGCAGGACTCCCGCGCGCGTGCTCGCCGCGAGCAGGTGCTCCAGGGCCGCGTCCGGCTCCATCGTGGCGAGCGCTTCGAAGTCGAGTTCCAGGTTCGTCAGCGAGGCCCCGAGCAAGTCCCTCGCGAACAGGCCGACCATCTGCAACCGGTCCAGCTCCGACGGCTCCTGGGCCCGCGTCACGTCCGGGGCGTAGCTGTCGATGAGCGCGAGCAGCTCCACCTGTTCTCCCCGCGCGCGGAGCTGCTGGGTCATCTCGTAGGCGATGACGCCGCCGAGCGACCAGCCTCCCAGCAGATAGGGCCCCGAGGGTTGGACCTCACGCATCGCCTCCACGTAGGCCCGCGCCATCTCCTCGACGGAGCCTCGCGGTGTGGCCTCTCCATTCACACCTCGCGCCTGGAGGCCGATGAAGGGACGGTCCGCTCCGAGTCGGCGGGCCAGCTCGGCGTAGGCGAGGACGTTGCCTCCCACCGGGTGCACGCAGAAGAACGGCGTCTTCCCATCCGGACGCAGGGCACCGAAGGGCACCAGCGTGGACGGGGTGAGCGGGGCGTTGCCGCTGAGCAGCACCGCGAGCTGCTCCACAGTGGGCGCTTGGAAGAGCGCGGCCAGCGGAACCGGACGGCCCACCGCCTCGCTCACCGCCGCCATGAGGCGCACGGCCATCAGCGAGTGGCCACCCAGCTCGAAGAAGCTGGCGCGGACTCCGACGGCGCGGACTCCGAGCACCTCTTCCCAGATGCGCACCAGCCTCAACTCCAGCGATGTCCTCGGCGGGAGCGTGGCTTCCGTTCCAGTGGCGTCGAGGGACGGCTCTGGCAGGGCCCTCGTGTCCACCTTGCCGTTGAGCGTCAGGGGCAGGGCGGGCAGGGCGACGAAGGCGGACGGCACCATGTACTCGGGCAGGCGCTGCTGGAGCCATGTCCTCAGCGTCATCGCATCCGGTGCGGACGGCGTGGAGGCCACGACGTAGGCCACGAGCCTCCGGTCTCCCGCGCCATCGTCTCGTGCCACCACGACGGCGTCTCGCAGGGACTCGTGCTCGCGGAGCACCGCGGCGACCTCACCGGGTTCTACCCGGAAGCCGCGCACCTTCACCTGGAAGTCCATGCGTCCGATGAACTCCATGCGCCCATCCGCGAGCCAGCGCACCCGGTCTCCCGTGCGGTACATGCGCGCCTCGCTCGCCGTGCTGAACGGGTCCGCGAGGAAGCGCTCCGCCGTCAGGTCCGGACGCCCGAAGTAGCCTCGGGCCACCTGGGGCCCTCCCACGTACAGCTCGCCGGGCATCCCCACGGGAAGGGGTCGCAGGGCCGCGTCGAGCACGTACAGGCGCGTCTGTCCCAGGGCCCGACCGAGCGGGACCTGCGCGGGAGCATGGTCACCGGGCGGCAGCTCCACCCGCCCCGCGAGGACTCCCACCGTCGTCTCCGTCGGCCCGTAGTGATTGAAGACCTCGCACTCCGGCGCGAGCGCATGGACCTTCTCCAAGAGCGCCCACGAGGACGACTCTCCGCCCAGCACCAGTCGCTTGCGTGGCAGCACGCATCGGGGCTCCGGCGCCGTGAGCAGCGCGGCCAGATGCGACGGGACGACCTTCATGGAGTCCACCGCGTGGCGCTGGAAGTACTCGGCCACTCCCTCCGGACTCCGCGCCCGCTCCTGTGTCAACACGTGCAGCAGCCCACCCGTGACGAGCGCGGGGAACAACACCGTGTTGCCCAGGTCGGCGGCGAAGGTGGAGACCATCGCGAAGCTCGCGCACTCGGTCAGCCGCAGTCGCTCGATGGCCGCGTGCACGTAGCTCATGAGCTGGCCATGCGGCACCGCCACACCCTTGGGCCGCCCCGTGCTGCCCGACGTGAAGAGCACGTAGGCCAGGTGTTCCGGACCGGCCTCCACTCCCGTTGCATGAAGGGGCTCGTTCGCGAGCACCGCCGCGTCCGCATCCATCCGCACACACCGGACCGCGAGTCCGTCGAAGGCGCCCGCGTGGCGCGCCTCCGTCACGACAATGGGCGCCGACACTTCCTCCACCAGCCCGCGCAGTCGCGCCGCGGGCTGTGACGGCTCCAGCGGGACGTAGGCTGCTCCCGCCTTGTGGACCGCGAGCAGCGCGGCGACCACTTCCACACCTCGTTCCAGGCACAGGGCCACGGGCACATCCGGCCCGGCGCCCAACGCACGCAGGTGATGCGCGAGCTGGTTGGCGCGCTGGTCGAGCTGGCGGTAGCTCCACTCCTGGTCCTCGCAACGAAGCGCTGGGGCCTCGGGCGTCCGCGCCGCCTGTTGCTCGAAGAGTCGAGGGAAGGGCAGTCCCGGCCGGGCCGTCTCGTTGACGGCATTCGGGAGCAGTCGCTTCCGCTCTTCGTCCGTGAGCAACGAGAGGGTTGCCAGCGGTGCATCCGGCGTTGCGAGCGCGCGCTCCAGCAGGTGCTGGAAGTGATGCAGCAGGCGCTCGGCCGTGGCCGGTTCGAACAAGTCCGTGCTGAAGGCGAGTCCGCCCTGGTAGCCGTCGGCGGCGCGGGTCATGTGGAGGTTGAGCTCGAACTTGGTCGAGCTGTGCTCCACGTCCACGTTCTTGAGTGTCAGGTCCGACAGCGCGAGCTCCGGAGTCGGCGTGTCCTGCAGCACGAACATGGCCTGGAACAGGGGCGTGCGGCCCAAGTCCCTGGCGGGCTGCAGCTCCTCCACCAATCGCTCGAAGGGGAGGTCCTGATGTTCGTAGGCCCCCAGTGTGGTGTCACGCACCTGGGCCAGCAGGCCTCGGAACGTCAGCTCCGGCGTGAAGCGCGCGCGCAGCGCCAGGGTGTTGATGAACACGCCCAGCAGGCCTTCCGTCCGTGCATGACGCCGCCCCGCGATGGGCGAGCCGACCACCACGTCGTCCTGCCCCGAGTACCGCTGGAGCAGGGCCTGGAACGCGGCCAGCAACAACATGAAGGGGGTGACCTTCTCCTGCCGGGTCGCCGTGTCCACCGCATCGCTCAGCGCGGGAGACAGTCTCAAGGACGCCAGTCCGCCCTGCGTCGAGAGGACCGCTGGACGGGGCCTGTCCGTGGGCAGCTCCAGCGCGGGGGCAACGCCATCGAGGTGACGCTTCCACCACCCGAGCTGCTCGCTCAGGGCCTCACCCTTGAGCCAGCCACGCTGCCACACCGCGTAGTCCGCGTACTGCACCGGCATCTCAGGCAACGGCGACGGGGCTCCTCGCTGGAAGGCCTCGTAGAGCTGGGTCAGCTCGCGCACCAGCACACCCATGGACCAGCCGTCCGAGACGATGTGGTGCATGCACACGAGCAGGACGTGTTCCGTCCCGGTGACGTGCAGCACGGTGACTCGCAGCAGGGGCCCCGTGGCCAGGTCGAACGGCCGGAGCGCGTCCTCCGTGGAGAGGCGGAGCACCTCGGCTTCACGCTGCTCGGGAGACAGCGTCGTCAGGTCCACCGTGTGGAACGACTGGCTCACCGCCGGGTGGATGACCTGTCGTGGCTCGCCGCCTTCCATGCGGAACGTGGTGCGCAGTGACTCGTGACGCCGCACCAGCGCGTCGAAGGCCTGCTGGAGCGAGGCCAGGTTCACCGCGCCCTGGAGCTTCAGCGCCCAGGGGATGTTGTAGTGCGCCTGTCCCGGCTGGAGCTGGTCCAGGAACCACAGTCGCTGCTGGGCGAAGGACAGCGGCAGCGGCCCTTCGCGCGGCACGGGCACCAGCGGCGGCAGCACCATCCGCTTGTGTTCCGTGGACAGCCCTTGCTGGAGCCGCTCCGCGAGGCCCGCCAGGGTGGGGGACTCGAAGAGGGCTCGGACGCCCAGCTCCAGTCCCAGGTCCGCGCGGATGCGCGCCACCAGTCGCGTCGCCATCAACGAGTGGCCACCCAACTCGAAGAAGCTGTCGTGACGGCCCACGCGGGGGACCTGGAGCAGCTCCGTCCACAGCTCGGCCAGTTTCGACTCGAAGGGCGTCGCGGGCGCCTCGTGGGGCCGCCCCGTGTCGAAGCCCGACGCGTCCGGCACCGGGAGGGCCTTGCGGTCCACCTTGCCGTGCGTCGTCTGCGGCAGCGCGGACAGGTACATGACGTGCGCGGGCACCATGTACTCGGGCAGCCGCTGCCGCAGCCACGCTCTCGGGTCCTCGCCCGTGGGGGCCTTGCCGTCAGTCGTGACGACGTAGGCGACCAGGCGCTTGTCGCCCGGCATGTCTTCCCGGACGATGACGGCCGCCTCTCGCACCTCGGGATGCGTGCGCAGCGCGGACTCGACTTCTCCCAGCTCGATGCGGAAGCCGCGCACCTTCACCTGGAGGTCGATGCGTCCGAGGAAGCGCAGCGCGCCGTCCTCCGTCCAGCACACGCGGTCTCCCGTGCGGTAGAGGCGCTCGCCCGGCATGGTGGCGAAGGGATGCGGAACGAAGCGCTCGGCGGTGAGCGCCGGACGTCCCTGGTAGCCCCGCGCGAGGCCAGGGCCTCCGATGAACAGCTCTCCGGGCACGCCCACCGGGACAGGCCGCAGCGATGCATCCAGGACGTAGACCTGGGTGTTCGGAATGGGCCTGCCGATGGGGACCGAGTCGCCCTGGACCTTGCCGGGTGACAGCGCCTGCTGCGTCGTCACCACGGTGACTTCCGTGGGGCCGTACGCGTTGGTGAGCGCGAGCCCTCGCGCCAACCGCTCGCGAGCCGTGGGGACGGGCAGCACGTCGCCACCCACCCACAGCCGGGGCAGTCGGGACAGGGCCTCCGGCTCGTGCTGCTGCATGACGTCGAAGAGGGCGGTCGCCAGCAGCGCGGTGGTGACACGGTGCTCGTCGATGACCCGGGCCAGCTCCGTCACCTCCGGGGTGCTCGGCGGGTACACGGCGAGCCGGGCACCCGTGAGCAGCGCGCTCCAGATCTCCAACGCGGTGGGGTCGAACGTCAGCGGCGCCACCTGGAGGATGACCTCACCCGGTTCGCGGGACGCGAAGCCCATGCCGAAGACGAGGCGCAGCACACCCCGGTGGGTGATGGCCACGCCCTTGGGCGTTCCCGTGGAGCCCGACGTGTACGTGACGTACGCGAGGTTGTCCGAGCCGAGCGGCACGGAGAGCGGCTCCGTGGACTGGCTCGCGATGCGGACCGCGTCGGTGTCGAGCGCCACCACGGGCCACGCGCCCGAGGGCAGCACGCCCTGGACCGCGCTCACGGTGAGGACCCCGGCGACGCTGGAGTCCTCCAGCATGAAGGCGATTCGCCGCGGCGGATGGGCCGCGTCGAGCGGGACGTAGCAGCCGCCCGCCTTGAGGATGCCGAGCAGCGCCACGTAAAGCTCAAGGCCGCGCGGGATGCACACGGCGAGGCGCGGCTCCTGACCCAGCCCCAGGGACAGCAGATGCCGAGCGAGCTGGTTCGAGCGTGCGTCGAGCTCCGCGTAGGTGAGGCGCTGGCCCTCGAACTGGAGGGCGATGGCCTCGGGCGTCCGCTTGACCTGCTCGGAGAACAACTGGGGCAGGGTGGCTTCGGAGGGGTAGGCCGCGCGGGTGTCATTCCACTCGACGAGGACTCGCTGGCGCTCCGCCTCCGTCATCAACGACAGGGTGGACAGTGGCGCGTCCGCTTCGGCGACGGCCGCTTCCAGCAAGCGCAGCAGGTGTGCCCCGAGGCGCTCGACGGTCGAGCGCTCGAACAGCTCCGTCTTGTAGGAGAGGCCTCCGATGTAGCCCTCTGGCGACCGGACCAGGGCCAGCTCCAGCTCGAAGCGGCTCACGGTGTGCTCCACGTCCACGCTCCGCAGCGTCAGCTCCGGCAGCGCCATCTCCGCGGTCGGCGTGTTCTGCAAGACGAAGAGGGACTGGAACAGCGGCGTGCGGCTCAAGTCACGCGTTGGCTGAAGCGCCTCCACCAGGCGCTCGAAGGGGATGTCCTGGTGCTCGTAGGCCCCGAGCGTCATGTCGCGGACCTGGGCCAGCAGGCGCCGGAACGTGAGGTCCGGCGCGAAGCGGGCGCGCAGCACCAGCGTGTTGACGAAGAAGCCGATGAGGCCCTCCGTCCGGGCGTGGTGTCGCCCCGCGATGAGCGAGCCGACGAGGATGTCGTCCTGCCCCGAGTACCGGTGCAACAGCGTCTGGAACCCGGCCATCAACAACATGAAGGGCGTGACGCGTTCACGGCGCGCCAGGGCCTCCAGCGCGTCGCTGAGCGCGCGTGACATGTTCAGGGGAACGCTCGCGCCCTGGTGCGAGAGCACCGCCGGGCGAGGCTTGTCGGTGAGCAGGTCGATGGTTCCGGGCGCTCCCGCCAGTTGTCCCTTCCACCAGTCGAGCTGCGTCTGGAGCGTCTCTCCCTGGAGCCAGTCGCGCTGCCAGCGGGCGTAGTCCCCGTACTGCATCGGCAGCTCCGGCAGCGGCGATGGGAGGCCGTGGCGGAACGTCTCGTAGAGCTGGACCAGCTCGCGCACCAGCACCGTCTGGGACCAGCCGTCGGAGATGGTGTGGTGCATGCACAAGAGCAGCACGTGCTCGTCCGGCTCCAGCACCACCAGCGTGGTGCGCATGAGCGGACCCGAGGCGAGGTCGAACGGAAGCGTCGCGTCCTCCATCGCGAGCCGCGTCGTCTCTTCCGACCGCTGCTCGGCGGACCTGCTCGTGAGGTCCACCACCCGGAGGTTTCCGGGCAGGGCGGGGTGGATGACTTGATGAGGCTCTCCCGCCACCGCGTGGAACGTGGTTCGCAGCGTCTCATGGCGGCGCACCAGCTCATCCACGGCCCGGCCGAACGCGGTGTGCTCCACGCGTCCGGACAGGCGCAGCGCCACGGGCATGTTGTAGAGCGACGTGCCCGGCTGGAGCTGGTCCAGGAACCACAGGCGCTGTTGCGCGAAGGACAGGGGCACGGGGCCTTGTCCGCGATGTCTTCCCAGCTCGGGCAGGGACGTGCTCGACGTCGCTCCGGAGAGGCGCTCCGCGAGTCCCGCCAGCGTGGGGGCCTCGAAGAACGCTCGCAGCCCCAGCTCCACGTTGAAGTCCTCGCGGACGCGCGCCACCAGCCGCGTGGCCATCAGCGAGTGGCCTCCCAGCTCGAAGAAGTTGTCGCGGCGGCCCACCGTCGGGACTCGCAGCAGCTCGCGCCACAGCTCCGCCAGTCGCTCCTCCGTGGGCGTCGCGGGCGGCTCGAACTCTCGCGTGACGCGATGGAGGTTCGCGTCCGGCGCGGGCAGGGCCTTGCGGTCCACCTTGCCGTTGGGCGTGAGCGGCAGCACCGCGAGCGGCACGAAGGCCGCCGGCACCATGTACGGGGGCAGGTGTCGCTGGAGGTGGTCATGCAGGGCCAGCACGTCCAGTTCCGGCATCGCCTCCGGTGTCGCTCCGGCGGGCACCACATACGCCACCAGGCGCT
Source organism: Myxococcus eversor (assembly GCF_010894455.1). Lineage (GTDB taxonomy): Bacteria > Myxococcota > Myxococcia > Myxococcales > Myxococcaceae > Myxococcus > Myxococcus eversor. The sequence goes on from NZ_JAAIXY010000012.1 coordinate 366,604, forward strand.
TGTCGCCGGGGACGTCCTCTCGCACCTGCACCACCGCGTCCCGGACCTCCGGGACAGCGCGGAGCGCGGCCTCGATTTCACCCAGCTCGATGCGGACGCCGCGCAGCTTCACCTGCGTGTCGCCTCGGCCCAGGTACTCCAGGCCTCCGTCCCGTCTCCAGCGGGCCTTGTCGCCCGTGCGGTAGATCCGCGCTCCCTGTCCGAAGGGACTGGGGATGAAGCGCTCCGCCGTCAGGTCCGCGCGTCCCAGGTAGCCCCGCGCGACGCCCTCGCCGCCGATGTACAGCTCGCCCACCACGCCCGTCGGTGCGGGCACGAAGGCACTGTCGAGCACGTACGTCGTCACGTTCGTCAGCGGCCGACCGATGGGCACTTCCTGTGCGCCCTGGGAGGACGCGATGGACATCAGGTCCACAGCGGTGGCCACCGCCGTCACCTCGGTCAACCCGTAGGTGTTGCGCAGGGGAATGGCCGTGCCCACGGTGCGCCGCCACGCGGCGACCCGCTCGGGGGCCGCGCGCTCGCCACCCATCACCACCCACTTGAGTTGGATCGGCAGGTGGGCGCGGCCTTCCTCCAGGCTCGCGGTGATTTCGTGCCAGAAGGCCGTGGGCAGGTTGAGCTGCGTCACGCCCGCCGCCTCGCACTTCGCGAGGAACACCTCCGGCGCGTCCAGCATGTCCGGGGTGCGCAGCACCAGCGTCCCGCCTCGCGTGAGGCAGGGGTAGATCTCCTCCGCGCTCGTGTCCCAACTGATGGACGCGAACTGGAGCATCCGGTCGCCCGGCTCCACGGGATAGGTCTTCCACGCCGCTTGCGTGAAGTTCACCAGCGAGCGGTGCTGCACCACCACGCCCTTGGGTCGCCCCGTCGAGCCGGACGTGTACAGCACGTACGCCGCCGCCTCTGGAGGCACGTCCACGGTGAGGGGAGCCACGTCACCGTCACGAGGCACCGTGTCCACGTCCAGCCAGATGCGCCCGGCCGCGTCTCCCAGCTTCTCGCGCACCAGTCCGCGCGACACCACGACTCGCGCGCCGCTGTCCTCCAACATGAAGGCCAGTCGCTCCGCCGGGTACTCCGGGTCCAACGGCACGTAGGCGCCGCCGGCCTTGAGCACCCCCAGCAGCGACACCAGCAACTCCACCGAGCGCTCCATGCACACTGCGACGCGCGCCTCCAGGCCGATACCCAGCTCGCGCAGCCTCCGCGCCAGTCGCGAGGCCCGGGCGTCCAGCTCGCGATAGGTGACGGAGTCCTCGCCCGATACCACCGCCGTCGCGTCCGGCGTCCTGGCCACCTGCGCCTCGATGAGCGCGTGGATGCGCGCATCCGCGGGCAGGTCCTCGCGCTCTCCCGTCCACTCCAGGAGCAACTGCTGGCGCTCCTCCGGTGGCAACAACGGCAGCTCCGCCAGCGGCGTCTCCGGCGACGCGATGATGGCGCGCAGCAGCAGCAGGAAGTGCGCGGAGAAACGCTCCAGGGTCGCTCGCTCGTAGAGGTCGGTGCTGTAGCTGAACGCTCCGCCGAAGCCCTCGGGGGCGCGGAACAGGTCCAAGCCCAGCTCGAACATGGCGAGGCCCGTGTCGTCGATGTCCGCCGCCGACACGGACAGCTCCGGCAGGACGATCTCCGGCAGGGGCGCGTTCTGGAGCGTGAACATGGCCTGGAACAGCGGCGTGCGGCTCGCGTCGCGCTGAGGCGTCAGCTCCTCGACGACCTTCTCGAACGGGACGCCCTGGTGCTCGTACGCGCCCAGCGTCCTGTCGCGCACCTGCGCCAGCATCTCGCGGAAGCACTGCTTCGGGCCGAAGCTCGCGCGCAGCACCATCGTGTTCACGAAGAAGCCGATCAGCCCCTCCGTATCTCCCACGTTGCGGTTGGCGATGGGCGAGCCGACGAGGATGTCGTCCTGCCCCGAGTACCGGTAGAGCAACGTCTGGAACGTCGCCAGCAACACCATGAAAGGCGTGGCGCCTTCCTTGTTCGCCAGCGCCTCCACCGCCTGGGAGAGCTTCAGCGGAATGCGCACGTCGAGGACGGCGCCCCGGTGATTGAACACGGCCGGACGCGGCTTGTCCGTGGGCATGTCCAGCGCGAAGGGCGCGCCCTCCAACTGCTGCTTCCACCATCCGACCTGCGCCTTGAGCGTGTCGCCTCGCAGCCACGAGCGCTGCCACACGGCGTAGTCCGCGTACTGGATGGACAGCTCCGGCAGCGGCGATGGCAGGCCCCGACGGAAGGCCTCGTACAGCGCCGTCAGCTCGCGCACGAACACGCCGAGCGACCAGCCGTCCGAGACGATGTGGTGCACGTGGAGCACCAGGATGTGCTCCTGGGGCCGGAGCTTCAGCAGCAGCGTCCGCAGCAGCGGGCCCCGGGCCAGGTCGAATGGACGACGGGCCTCTTCGTTCACCAGCCGGTAGGCCTCCGCGGTGCGCAGGTCCTCCTCGTCGATGCGCGACAGGTCCACCTTCTGCACGGGCACGAAGGTCGCGGGGTGGATCTTCTGGACGGGCTGTCCCGCCTCGGAGCGGAACGTGGTGCGCAGCGACTCGTGGCGCCGGACCAGCTCGTCGAAGGTGCGCCGGAGGGCGCGCTCATCCAGCGTGCCCTCCAGGCGCAGCGGGAACGGGTTGTTGTACAGCGTGGACCCGGGCTCGAGCTGGTCGATGAACCACAGGCGCTGCTGGGCGAACGACAGCGGCAGGTCCGTGGTGCGCGGCACTCGCGTGAGGGCGGGGGCCTTCACTCCCGTGGCCGAGCCGAGCCGCGCGGCCAGGGTCGCCACCGTGGACGCGCCGAACAGCTCGCCCAGCGGGAGCTCCACGCCCAGCGTGGCGCGGATTCGCGACACCACCTGCGTCGCCAGGAGCGAGTGGCCTCCCAGCTCGAAGAAGTCATCGTGGATGCCCACGGTGTCGAGGTGCAGGACTTCCGCCCAGATGGCCGCGAGCCGCGCCTCCAGCGGGCTTCGCGGCGCCGCGTCCTCGGCCGTCGTGACGGGCTGCTCCGGCAGGGGCAGGGCCTTGCGGTCCACCTTGCCGTTGGCCGAGAGGGGCAGGGCGGCCAGCTCGACGAACGCCGAGGGCACCATGTACTCGGGGAGCTGGCGCTGGACGAAGGTCTTCAGCGCCGCCAGGTCCACGCCCGCGACCTCCGGCACGACGTAGGCGACGAGCCGCTTGTCACCGGGGACGTCCTCGCGAGCCACGACGATGACCTCTCGCATGCCGGCGAAGCGCCGCAGCGTCTCCTCCACCTCGCCGGGCTCGATGCGGAAGCCGCGAATCTTCACCTGGAAGTCGACGCGGCCCAGGAACTCCAACATGCCGTCCGCGCGCCAGCGCACCTTGTCTCCGGTGCGGTACAGCCGCGCGCCCGGAGTGGTGGCGAAGGGATGCGGGACGAAGCGCTCGGCCGTCAGGTCCGGGCGGTTGAGGTAACCCCAGGCGAGGCCGTCGCCTCCGACGAACAACTCTCCCGGGACTCCTGGCGGCACGGGCTGGAAGGTCTCGTTCAGCACGTACGTCGTCGAAGCCGACAGGGGTCGGCCGATGGGGACCGAGCGCTCGGGTGAGTCCCCGGCCCTCAACGTGTGCGTGGCGGAGAAGGTCGTGTTCTCCGTGGGGCCGTAGCCATTGATGAGCACGGCCTCGGGAGACAGCCGCGCGAGGTGCTCTCTCACTCGCTGCACTGGCAGTACATCGCCGCCCGCGAGCACCTGTCGCACGCCCGCCAGGGCCTCGCCCTGATGCTGCACCACCTGGTCGAACAGGGCCGCCGTCAGCCACAGCGCGGTGACGCCGGAGTCCTTCAGCAGCGCCCCCAGCGCTTCGAGCGACTGCGCCTTCGGCGGCGCGAGCACCAGCCGGCCACCGTTGAGCAGCGCGCCCCAGATCTCCAGGGTGGAGGCATCGAACGCCACGGGCGCGAGCTGGAGGAAGACCTCCCGGGGACCGAAGCGCATGAACGTGTTGCCTTGCACCAGTCGCAGCACGCCCCGGTGGGGCACGCAGACGCCCTTGGGCGTGCCCGTGCTTCCCGAGGTGAACATCACGTAGGCCAGGTGCTCCTCGCCCACGGTGCTCGCGAGCGCGGACGTCGGCCGCGTCGCGATGTGGCTCCACTCCGCGTCCAGGAGGACAGGCAGGCAGCCCAGCTCGGGCAGTTCGTTCGCGATGTGCTCCTGGGTGAGGAGCACGCTGACGCCGGCTTCACGGACGATGTGCGTGAGGCGCTCGGCCGGATAGGTGGGGTCCAGCGGTACGTAGGCCGCGCCAGCCTGAAGGATGCCGAGCATTCCGATGATGAGCTCGGGCGAGCGCTCCACGCACAGGCCCACGCGCGCTCCGGGCCGAACGCCCATGCCGTGGAGATGGTGGGCGAGCTGGTGGGCTCGCGAGGCCAGCGCCGCATAGGTGAGCTGCCCCGCGGCGTACTTGATGGCCACGGCATCGGGTGTGCTCGCCACCTGTCGGGCGAAGCCCTCGTGAATCGACGCGGGCCGGGGCGTGGGCACGGCGGTGTCGTTCCACTCCACCAACACGCGACGACGCTCCTCGGCCGTGAGCATCGAGACCTGGGTGAGGGGCAACTCCGGCGCGGTGATGACCTCTTCCAGCAGCACTCGCAGGTGGCTGGCCATCGCCTCCACGGTGTCCGGGTCGAACAGGGCGGTGGCGTAGTTGATGCCACCCCGGAAGCCGGTCTCCTCGCGGTGGAAGGACAGCTCCAGGTCGAAGCGGATGACGCCGTGGTGGTGGTCCATGGGCCGCAGCGACAGTCCTGGCAGGGACAGGGTCGGCAGGGGCGCGTTGTGCAGCGTGAAGGAGACCTGGAACAGCGGCGTGCGACTGGCGTCACGCGCGGGGTGAAGCTCCTCCACCAGCTTCTCGAAGGGGACGTCCTGGTGCTCGAAGGCCTCCAACGTCGTGTCCCGGACCTGCTTCAGCAGCTCGCGGAACGTGGCCTGGGGCTGGATTCGCGTGCGCAGCACCAGGGTGTTCGCGAAGTAGCCGATGAGGTCCTCGGACTCCGTCAGCCGCCGGCCGGCGATGGGCGAGCCGACCACGATGTCGTCCTGACCGGAGTGCCGATGCAGGACGAGCTGGAACGCCGCGAGCAACACCATGAACGGAGTCGCACCTTCCTGGCGTGCGAAGGACTCCAGCGCCTCCGTGAGCGGGAGGGGCAGGTGCATCAGCGCCGCGGCGCCCTGGAAGGTCTGCTGCGGTGGACGGGGTTTGTCCGTGGGCAGGTCCAGGTGCGTCGGCGCGCCCGCGAGCTTCTCGCGCCAGTAGCCGACCTGCTTCTCCAGCACCGGCCCCTGGAGCCAGGCGCGCTGCCATGCGGCGTAGTCGGCGTACTGCACCGACAGCTCGGGCAACGGGGACGGACGCTCCGCATGGAAGGCCGCGTAGAGCGCGGCCATCTCGCGGACGAGGACGCCCGTGGACCAACCGTCGGAGACGATGTGGTGCATGTTGAGCACCAGCGCGTGCTCGGACTCGCCCAGCTTCAGCAGGAGCGCGCGGGCCAGGGGGCCGCTGAGCAGGTCGAACGGACGTCGCGCTTCTTCCAGGGCCAGTCGCACGGACTCCGTCTGGCGCGCCTCGGCGTCGGTGATGGACGTGAGGTCGACGAACTGGAACGGGAGCGGGAAGGGCGGGTGGATGACCTGGATGGGTTCATCGTTGTCCACGCGGAACGTGGTGCGCATGGCCTCGTGACGCTCCATCAGCGCGTCGAAGCCACGCTGGAGCGCGGAGAGGTCGAGCTCACCCTCCAGCTTCAGGGCGAGCGGGATGTTGTACGCGCTGACCGCGCCGGCGAACTGGCTGATGAGCCAGAGGCGCTGCTGCGCGAAGGAGAGCCGGAGTCGTCCCGTGCGGTCCACGCGGACCAGGGGCGGTAGCTCCTCTCCGGGCTTGGAGCCCTGGGAACGGGCATCCAGTCGCGCCGCGAGCGCGGCCACGGAGGGGGCCTCGAACAGCGTGCGCAGGGGAAGCTCCAGACCGAGCGCGGCCCGGACGCGGACGACCACCTGCGTGGCGAGCAGCGAGTGGCCGCCCATCTCGAAGAATCCCTCGTGAATCCCGATGCGCTCGATGCCGAGCACCTGCGCGAAGAGGGTGGCGAGGGTCTCTTCAAGAGGCGTCCGAGGCGCGACGTACCGGCCGGGCTGTGCGACGGGAGCCTCCGGAGCGGGGAGCGCCTTGCGGTCCACCTTGCCGCTGGGCGACAGCGGCAACACGCCCAGGTGCGTGAAGGCCGAGGGCACCATGTACTCGGGCAGGCGCGGCTGGAGGTGGGCCTTGAGCAGGGCCGCGTTCAGCGGCTCCGCGTCTCCAGTGACGTAGGCGACGAGGCGCTGGTCACCGGGAGAGTCCTCGCGAACAAGGACGACGGCGTCACGGACGGAGGGGTGAGAGAGGAGCGCGGCCTCGATGTCACCGAGTTCGATGCGGAAGCCGCGCAGCTTCACCTGGAAGTCGGAGCGGCCGAGGTACTCCAGGGTGCCGTCGGGGAGCCAGCGAGCGACGTCCCCGGTGCGGTAGAGGCGAGCCTCGGGCGAGTCGGAGAAGGCGTCGGGGATGAAGCGCTCGGCGGTGAGCTGGGGCCTGCGCCAGTAGCCGAGGCCCACCTGGACGCCGCCGATGAAGAGCTCCCCTGGGACGCCAATGGGAGTGGGCTGTCCGTGGGAGTCGAGGACGTAGAGGCGGGTGTTGGCGACGGGCCTGCCGATGGGGACGGAGGAGAGGGAGGAGCCGCGAGCGCAGTGGAAGAAGGAGACGTCGACGGCGGCCTCGGTGGGGCCGTAGAGGTTGTGGACCTCGGCGGAAGCCGGCAGGCGCGCATGGGCCCGGGCTACGAGGTCGGCGGTGAGGGCCTCACCACTGCACACGACTCGACGCAGTCCGGAGAGCTTCTCAATGCCCGGCTCCTCCAGGAAGGCGCGGAGCATGGAGGGGACGAAGTGGGCGGTGGAGACGCGCTGCTCGGCGATGAGGCGGACGAGGTAGGCGGGGTCCTGGTGTCCACCGGGCTTCGCGAGGACGAGTCGCGCCCCAGTGATGAGGGGCCAGAAGAACTCCCAGACGGAGACGTCGAAGGAGAAGGGAGTCTTCTGAAGGACGGTGTCTGAAGCCGTCAACTCGTACTGCTGCTGCATCCACAGCAGGCGGTTGACGATGCCGGAGTGGGCATTGATGGCGCCCTTGGGGCGGCCAGTGGAGCCCGAGGTGAAGATGACGTAGGCGAGGGAGTCAGCGCCGGCCAGGGGCGGAGGAGTCGTGGTGGGCTGGCGAGAGAGGGCGGCCGAGTCGGAGTCGAGGCACAGCACGCGAGAGGCGTGAGGCGGGAGGACGGCTTTGAGGTGCTCGTGGGTGACGAGGACGGGAGCGTCGGCGTCCTCCAGCATTCCAGCGAGGCGCTCGCGGGGGTAGGCCGGGTCCAGGGGGACGTAGGCGGCGCCGGACTTGAGGA
>NZ_JAAIXY010000013.1 GCF_010894455.1 Myxococcus eversor
GCTCGGGTCCGCGCCGAGGAAGAGGCTCGACTGGCTGAAGAGGCTCGGGTCCGTGCCGAGGAAGAGAGTCGCGCGGAAGCAGCTCGACTAGCCGAAGAAGCTCGGTTGGCTGAAGAGGCCCGGCTCGCGGAAGAAGCCCGACTGGCTGAAGAGGCTCGGCTGGCTGAAGAGGCTCGGGTCCGCGCCGAGGAAGAGCGTCGCGCAGAAGAAGCCCGGCTGGCCGAAGAGGCGCGGCTGGCTGAAGAAGCTCGTGTCCGTGCCGAGGAAGAGCGTCGCGCAGAAGAGGCGCGGCTGGCCGAAGAGGCTCGACTGGCCGAAGAGGCTCGTGTCCGTGCCGAGGAAGAGCGTCGCGCAGAAGAGGCGCGGCTGGCCGAAGAGGCTCGACTGGCCGAAGAGGCTCAAGCCCGCGCGGAGGAAGAGCGTCGCGCGGAAGAAGCTCGGGCCCGTGCCGAGGAAGAGCGTCGCGCGGAAGAGGCTCGGCTGGCTGAAGAAGCCCAGCTCCGCGCCGAGGAAGAACGCCGTGCCGAAGAGCTTCGGCTCGCGGAAGAAGAGCGTCGCGTCAAAGAGGCTCAACTCGCCGAAGAGATTCGGATCGCGGAAGACGCCCAGCTCCGCGCGGAGGAAGAGCGACTCGCCGAGGAAGCACGGCTCGAGGAAGAGGCGCGTCACGCCGAGGAAGTCCGTCTCGAAGTCGAACGTCGTCGCGCGGACGCGGTACGCCGCGCGAAGGAAGCGCGTCAGGCCGAACAGGCCCGCCTCGCGGAAGAACAGCGCCTCGCCGAAGAGGCCCGCCAGGCCCAGGTCGTCGACCTCTCAGCCCCGTCGACTCCCGCCTCCGATGCCTCGGATGACATCGACGCCCTGACCCTCGACGTCGGTGACATCATCCCGGCGGACCCCGACGAAGCCCCACCTCCGAACCCGTTCCCCCGCGCCTCCAACGTCCCGCCGCTCGCGGCGTCTTCAGCCCAGGCGGACCTCCCCCTCCACGCCGAGAGCCGCGAGGCCCTGCGCTCCGCCAGGGACCGTGCCCAGGCGGAGCTCCTCCACGACATGGAGGAGGCCCTGCGGCGCTCCAGGGCGCAGCCGCTCGAACCCTGGCTCGCGGACGAGCCCCCTGGCACCGTACCCCCCACCCGGACGCGAGACCGGGTCCCCGTCCAGGACGAGTCCTGGCGCGCGAAGGACACCGTCCTCACCCCACCCGCCGAGTCCGAGGCCGAACTGCCTCTGCTCGAGGCCGAGCCAGAGCCCGAATTCTGGGCTGTCACGGTCCCCTCCGGAGATCCACTCTCCGCACCGCCCTCCCTGCCGCCGCGCGCCGTCGCGGGCCCTCCGGTCCTGACCCCCGTCGCGGGCCCTCCGGTTCTCACCCCCGTCGCCAAGGCCGGCCCTCCCGTCCTCATGCCCGCGGACCCCGAGCCCGGCCCCACCGAGGAGCCCGCCGGGCCGGAGACCGACGACAGCCTGTGGGCCACGCGCCCCGCACCCGCCGCCGCGCCGCCGCCGCTGCGCCTGGGTCCCACACCGACCAGGAAGGCCACCGAGGACGACCTCTGGCGCATCGTCTCCTTCGACAAGGACGAGGCCGCCGAGACGCTGACCGCCTCCTTCGAGGCCGCGCTCCAGCAAGTCGATGCCCACTTGGAGACGCTCGTCCGCTCGGATGTCAATCAGGCGAACGACGAACCGCCTGTCGAAGGCATCGTCGAAGCGACCATTGAATCCGACTTCGAGACCTTCCCCGGTGACAACACCGGCCCAACTGGCGAGACTGCGTGGTCCGAGCCGTCCGGTGATCTGGACGACTGGGATTTCGACGAGGACGACGTGGCAGCGGATCCCTCCAACCCCGACGAGGCAGCGAAGCTGCGGCGCCAGCGCCTGCTGCGCCGTGCGATGGAGAACATGGGCGTCCTCGGGAACCGAGGCCCCCCGGCCACCGCCACCGCCACGCCCGGGGCGGAGCCCGGCCCCACCGCCACCCCGGCCGCTCCCACCGAGCCCCCCAAGCCGGACGAGGCGCGCCACGCCCAGCAGATCGAACAGCGCTTCGCCGACATCCAGGCCCGCAAGGACCACTTCTACGTGCTGGGCGTCCCCCAGGACGCCACGAGGGACCACGTCAAGTCCGCGTTCCTCAGCCTGGCCAAGGTCTTCCACCCGGACCGCCTGCCACCGACGCTGCCGCACCTCGCGCAGAAGATCACCTCCGTCTTCGAGGGCATCCGCGAGGCCTACGAGGTCCTCTACGACGACGCCCGCCGCAAGGCCTACATCCAGAACCTCCAGGCCCAGCAGTCCCTGCCCAGGGCTCCCCCCTCCCAGGGCTCGTCGTCCTCGTCGTCCCGCCCCGCTCCGGGCCGGCCGGAGAGCAGCCCCGACGACCTCTACAAGATGGGCGAGGTGTACTTCCGCAAGCGCGACTTCCTCACCGCGTCGGACCACTACGAGCGCGCCTACGCGCTGGACCCCAAGGCGACCTACCTGGCCGCGCGCGCCTGGGCCATCTACATGGACCCCTCGCGCAAGGCGGACATGGCCAAGGCCAAGCAGATGATGGCGGATGCGGTCCGCACCGACCCGAACTGTGACAGGGCCCACTACCAACTGGGCGTCATCGCCCGCGTGGAGGGCGACATGGACCGTGCGGAGCGCCACTTCCGCGACGCGGTGCGCTCCAACTCCAAGCACCTGGAGGCGAACCAGGAGCTGCGGCTCATCGACATGCGGAAGAAGAACCCACCCAAGAAGGGGGGATTCTTCCGCTGAGGCCGCCTCCGGCGCCCCACATCGTACCCCGGCGGATGGGAGCCTCGGCCGGGGGCTCGCGCTACCCTCTGGGGCCTGCGCGCACCCCCTGGTTGATCGGGGGGCAGTCAGCTTCCCCGGGGCTCCAACCCATTGACATGCCTGGAAAGCGGGCAGGATGCTCCCCCGCGCCGGGCTCTTCCGCGAATCGTCCTCCGTGATGAAAGGCAAGTAACGTGGCCAAGCAGCACCTGCTCCTGGTGGATGGGGACGCGAAGAGTCTTCGCGTGATGGAGGTCAGCCTGAAGAAGGCCGGCTTCTCCGTGACGACGGCCATCCACGGCAAGGACGCCATCGAGAAGGTGCAGATCAGCCCACCGGATTTGGTGCTCGCGGACACCAAGATGCCGGAGATGGACGGCTTCGAGCTGTGCAAGACGCTCAAGTCGGATGACCGCTTCAAGTTCATCCCGTTCGTCTTCCTGACGAGCCAGAAGTCGGTCGAGTTCAAGGTGCGCGGCCTGGAGCTCGGCGGCGACGACTACCTGACCAAGCCGATCTACATCAAAGAGATCGTCACCCGCGTGAAGATGATCCTCCAGAAGGCGGAGAAGGAGAGGATCGAAAAGCGGGAGACGACGAAGGGTGGCTTCGCCGGCAGCCTCGCCGACATGGGCGTGGTGGACCTGGTCCAGACGTTCGAGATTGGCCGCAAGACGGGCGTCATCTCCATCCAGGGCGAGCGCACCGGCACCGTCTACTTCAAGGAAGGTCGCGTCATCGACGCGGAGCTGGGCCGGCTCAAGGGCGAGAACGCCTTCTACCGGCTGCTCAATACGTTCGAGGGTCAGTTCGACGTCCAGTTCACCTCGCTGGACAGGCCCGAGCGCATCGAAATCTCCACGCAGGGCCTGTTGATGGAGGGCATGCGGCGCCTGGACGAGTGGGGGCGCATGCTCGAGCAGCTGCCTCCGCTGGAGACGGTGTTCGAGATTGACTACCACCAGCTCGCCGACCGCCTCTCCGAGATTCCGGACGAGGTGAACGGGCTGTTGCGCCTGTTCGACGGCAAGCGCGCGCTGAGCCGCGTGGTGGAGGACTCGGACTTCGAGGACCTGGCCGCGCTGGGCATCATCAGCAAGCTGTACTTCGAGGGCCTCATCCGCGAGCTGGGCAACGCGCCGCTGGAGCCGGTGCAGAGCAGCAAGCCCGGCATCGAGCAGTGGCTCAACGCGGCCCCGCCGGTGAGCGCACCCGTGGAGCCCGTGCCCCAGGCCCCGGTCGCCGCGCCCGTGGAGCCCGAGCCGCCCGTCGCCGTCGAGCCCGTGGCCCCGGAGCCGCCCGCCGTGCGCGTCATGCCGCCCAGCGTGCTCGCGCCGCCCGCGGGGGTGGAGGAGGAGCCCGTCACGGCGCCGCCCGAGGAGCACCTCGCTCCCACGCCGGCGATGCCCGCCGAAGTCGTCGTCTTCCACGCGCGTCCCAAGCGTCAGGGTCCCGTAGCCGAGGACCCGGCGGATATGGATGGTGACGCGCCCACGCTGCCGCCCGCGGTGGCCGAGGGCTCGTCCTTCCTCGTGGAGCCGCCTCCGGCCCATCGCGCGGTGGAGCACGCGCACCGCAGCCTGCTGCTCGACTGGAGCCGCGTGGACACGGAGGGCATCAGCGCGCCCACGACGTGGGGCCCGGGCTCGGTGTGGTCGCCGGGGCCGCGTGGCTTCGGGTCGAACGGGAGTTCCTCGGCACAGGCCTCGGCCTCGAGCGCTGCTTCCGCCGAGTCCGTGACGTCCTCGCGCGCGCCCATCTTCGGGGGCGCGGCGGTGGGGCCCAATCCCTTCCCGCCCGTGCCTCCTCCGACGCCCGCGCCTCCGTCTTCCGAGGTGACACTGGTGAGCGGCAACGAGTCCGCCGCCGATGTCGACACCATCGCGGAGGTCGAGGAGGTCCCCGCGACGCCGCCGCAGCAGCTCGCGCTGCCCCCGTACCCGGGGCATGGGGCTCCCGCGCGTCCCGTCGCCGCGCCCTCCATCCCCGAGGAGCCGCCGACGCCGTCCGCGCCGCCTCCGTCGCTCGTCACCCCGGTGGTGCCAACGCCCGTGGTGTCGCCGACGCCCGTCATCACCGCCTCTCCGTCGCCCGCGCCCACGGTGACGCCGTCGAGCCTGGCTTCCTCTGATTCGGAAGGGACGCCCGTTCGCCCCAAGCGCACGGGGCTCTACGTCGTGGGGGCGCTGGCCCTCATCGGCGCGGTGGCGGCGGTGGTCGTCATGGGAGGTCGAGGCGACAAGCCGAAAGACACGCCGCCTCCCGAACCGCCGAAGGTGGAGGCCGTCCAGGCCCCGCCGCCGAAGCCCCCGGACGTGGTTGTGCCCGTGGCCGCCGAGGCCGACTCGGGCACCGCCGTCGTCGAGGCGCCCGCCGCGAAGGACTCCGGCACCGTCGCCGTGGTGCCCGCCGCCACTGACTCCGGCACGGCCGTCGTCGGGACGCCCGTGGCCGCCGAGCCCGACGCGGGCACCGCCGTGGTGGAGGCGCCGCCCACCGCGGCGGACTCCGGCACCGTGCAAGCCGCGGTGGACCCGGAGGTGGAGTACGCGGGGCTCCTCAAGCAGGCGCGCTCCGCCATCGTCGGCAGTCGGTACAAGTCCGCGGCGGCGTTCTTCCGCAAGGCGCTGGTCTTCAAGCCGGGTTCCACGGAGGCGAAGGCCGGGCTGGGCATCTCCCTGGTCAACGGCTTCGAGTCCGAGGCGGCCTTCCGCGAGGCCACGAAGCTGCTCGCGGATGTCGTGCGCGACGACGAGAAGCACTCACGGGCCTGGCTGTCGCTGGGCATGGCCTACCAGTCCATCGGGAAGAATTCCCAGGCGGCCGACGCCTACAAGAAGTATTTGATGCTGGAACCCTCGGGGGCATCCGCCAACGAGGTCCGCACGATGCTCAAGACGCTCGGCAACTGAGTGGGCGGCGGACCTCGCGGTGCCTTCCCCGTCCTGCTGGAAGTGAAGTGAGTCGCCTTGCTCGTCCTCGGCCTGGAAACCTCCTGTGATGAGACCGCCGCCGCCGTCGTGGAGGACGGGCGGCGGGTGCTGTCGGACGTCGTCTCCACCCAGGTGGACATCCACCGGCGCTGGGGCGGCGTGGTGCCGGAGCTGGCGTCGCGCAACCACATCGTCCAGGTGATGCCCGTCATCCACGAGGCCCTGACGCGCGCGCAGAAGACTCTCGACGACGTGGACCTCATCGCCGTCACCTCCGGCCCGGGCCTCATCGGCGCGTTGCTGGTGGGGCTCCAGGTGGCCAAGGGGCTGAGCCTCGCCACCGGCAAGCCCTTCGTCGGCGCCAACCACCTGGAGGGCCACCTGTTGGCCATCCGGCTGCTGGAGGACGCGCCGGAGCCGCCGTTCCTCGGCCTCGTCGTCTCGGGGGGGCACACCAGCCTCTACGACGTGCAGGCGTTCGGCCACTACAAGCTGGTAGGCAGCACGCGCGATGACGCCGCGGGCGAGGCGTACGATAAGACGGCGCGCATCCTCGGGCTGCCGTATCCGGGGGGACAGCCCATCGACGAGCTCGCGAAGAAGGGTGACCCGGCGGCCATCCGCTTCCCGCGCGCGCTGCCGGGGGACAACTTCGACGTGTCCTTCTCCGGGTTGAAGACAGCGGTGCTCCACCACGTGCAGAAGCACGGCGTGCCCCAGGGACAGGCGCTGAACGACTTGTGCGCTTCGTTCCAGGAGGCGGTGGCGGACGTGCTGTCGAAGAAGTTGGTGGCCGCCGCGCGCAGGCTGGGCCACAAGAATCTCGTGTTGTGTGGAGGCGTGGCCGCCAACTCGCGGCTGCGGGCGCTGTGTCAGCAGCGCGCCGAGGAGCGGGGACTGCGCATGTTCCTGCCGCCGGTGCGGTTGTGCACGGACAATGGCGCGATGATCGCCGTCGCGGGGTATGAGGCCTGGCGCCGCGGTCTGCGCGGAGACTTCCGTCTGGCGGCAGACCCCGCCTGGCGCATGTGAGCAAGGACACCCGGTTGGAATCGCCCAGAGACATCCTCAAGCGCCATGGCCTTCGCCCGAAGTACAGCTGGGGCCAGAACTTCCTCGGAGACGAGGAGGCCCTTGAGGCCATCGCGGACGCGCTGCACCTGCGCGCCGGTGAGCCCGTCGTCGAGCTGGGGCCCGGCCTGGGCCACCTCACCCGCTTCCTCGCCGCCACCGGCGCGCTCGTCACCGCCGTGGAGCGGGACAGGGACATGGTGACGGTGCTGGAGAAGGAGGCCATCCCCGGCGTGCGCGTGGTGGCCGGCAACGCCGCCACCGTGGACTTCGCCGAAGTGGCGGGTGCGCCCGAGGTCGCCGTCGTCGGCAACCTCCCGTATCACCTCTCCAGCTCCATCCTCTTCCGCGTGCTGGAGCAGCGCGCCCGCGTCTCCCGCGCCGTGTTCACGCTGCAGAAGGAAGTGGTGGAGCGGCTCGCCGCCGAGCCCGGCACGCGCGAGTACGGCCTGCTCACCGTGCTGCTCGGCCTGCACTTCGACGCGGAGAACGTCCTCACGCTGGAGGCCTGGCGCTTCCATCCGCCACCGAAGGTGGACTCCGCGGTGTTGTCGCTCACGCGCCGCAAGACGCCGCGCGCGCCCATCATCGACGAGGCGCGCTTCACCCGCGTGGTGAAGGCGTCGTTCGCCCAGCGCCGCAAGACGCTGCTCAACTCCCTCAAGTCCGACAAGGCGCTCGCCACTCCCGCGGTGATGCTGGCCGCGCTGGAGACGGCGGGCATCGACCCGATGCGCCGCGCGGAGACGCTCGCGCCGGAGGAGTTCGCCGCGATAGAGCGCGCGCTCGGCCCCGTGGCGCCGGGCACGGTGACGCCCAAGGTGGACCTGTCCGACGACGAAGGTGGGGCGGAGGAGTAGGGGAGGGGGCGGGCGTCTGCTCGCCTGTCTGCCTTGCTACCGGCAGCGCGTTCCGAGGGCCTGGAGCAGTCCGCCCTGTTGCTCCAGGAACGCGCGGAACTCCGCCTCGGGGATGCGCATGCGGGCCAGCACGTCGCGGAGAATCTCCTCCACGGTGCCGTCCTTGCGCCGCTTCAATTCAAGCGCCGTCTTCAGCAGCACCACGCCGTAGAGCGGGTCTGCTTCCATGGGAGGCTGCTCGTCCGGTGCCTTGGGCGCGGCGCTCTGGCGGGCCTCTTCGAGCCGCACCACCGTCTTCGCCCGCTGCCTTCCACTCATGACTGAAGGGCACCCCGCGCACACACCATGGAATCGGTGCGGACCGTAGGGGATGCCCCCCACAGCGTCAAGCGAGCCCTGGGGGTTCCCGTCACCACCCGGGTCGTGGAAAATTGCCGATCCATGCGGCCATGTTGTGTTATCCGCGCCCCCACGCGAGGCCCCGCGTCCTCGTCAGAGGCGGGCATGGGCCGCACCGCGCATTCCGGGTCGGGAGGCCTCGGCGGATGGACTACCGGTACATCGTGGTCGAGGGGCCCATTGGCGTCGGAAAGACGAGCCTCTCCAACATCCTCTCGGAGCGGCTGAGCGCGCGGCGCGTGCTCGAAGTGGTGGAGGAGAACCCCTTCCTCTCCAACTTCTACACGGACCGGCAGAAGTTCGGCTTCCAGACGCAGATCTTCTTCCTCCTGTCGCGCTTCCGGCAGCAGCAGGAGCTGTTCCAGCAGGACCTCTTCCGCTCCGTCACGGTCAGCGACTACCTGTTCGCCAAGGACCGCATCTTCGCCCACCTCAACCTGGACGCTCACGAGCTGGCCCTCTACGAGCGCGTCTTCGAGGCGCTCGGGCCCCGCGTCACCAAGCCCGACGTCGTCGTCTACCTCCAGGCCCGCCTCGACGTGCTGCTCCAGCGCATCAAGAAGCGGGGCCGCGAGTTCGAACGCAAGTTCGACTCCACCTACCTGGAGGGACTGGTCCACGCGTACAACAACTTCTTCTTCCACTACACGGAGACTCCGCTCCTCGTGGTGGACACCTCGGATATCGATTTCGTGAATAACGAGGCGGACCGGGAAGACTTGCTCGCGGCCATCCGGAAGGCGAAGCCGGGGACGCAGCATTACGTGCCCAGGGCCTCCCGGCGGCCCTGATTTCGGGCTCCTGTCGGGTTGGCCGCTGATGAAGTCCCACGGGCGCCCGGGCGGCGTTAGAGTGCGGGGGCCGACTTCGCGGCCTCCGGCGATCCCCAGTGGGGACGGCGAGGGGCAGCGAGGCGGCTTGAGCCGTATCCACCCTCACCCATCAGGAGGTGAACCGTGAAGGACAAGGTCACCATCCATTCGCTGAAGCGCTTCAAGCAGATCGGCCAGAAGATCTGCATGGTCACCGCTTATGACGCCACGTTCGCCCACATCCTGGACCAATCGGGTGCGGACGTATTGCTCGTCGGTGACTCGCTGGGCATGGTCATTCAAGGCCATGACTCCACGCTGCCCGTGACGATGGACCAGATGGTCTACCACTCGGCGGCCGTCACCCGGGGCGCGAAGCGGGCGCACGTGGTGGGAGACATGCCCTTCTTGAGCTACCAGGTCTCCGCCCACGAAGCGGTCCGCAACGCGGGCCGGCTGGTGACGGAAGGCGGCGTGGGCAGCGTGAAGCTGGAGGGTGGCGCCGAGTTCGCCGACACCGTCCGCGCCATCGTCCGCGCCAGCATCCCCGTCATGGGACACCTGGGCCTGACGCCTCAGTCGGTCCACAAGATGGGCGGCTATGTCGTCCAGGGCCGCGACGAGGAGCAGGCGCGCAAGATTCTCGACGATGCGCTCGCCCTGGAGGCCGCTGGCGCCTACGCGCTGGTGCTGGAGGGCGTGCCGCTGGAGCTGGCGCGCACGATTACGCAGAGCCTGTCCATCCCCACCATCGGCATCGGCGCGGGACGTTATTGCGACGGACAGGTGCTCGTCTGTTACGACCTCTTGGGAATGAACCCGGACTTCAAGCCCAAGTTCGTCAAGCGCTACGCCAACCTGCACGGCTCCATCACCGAGGCCACCGGCGCGTTCTTCACCGAGGTCCGCCAGGGCGCGTTCCCGGACGAGGACCACTCGTTCAAGGCGACCAAGAGCATCCGCCTCGTGGCCCCCGCGGCCGTGGGCGCGGGCTTGCTCCCGGAGGGCGAAGTCGCCGCTCCCGCCGAGGGTGAGGAGAAGGTCGGCCCCGTCTACGGGATTCCGGTCTAGCCATGGCGCCCGCCGTCCTACGCACCGTGGCCGAAGTGAAGACGTGGGCGGCGGGACTGCGCCGTGAGGGGCGCCGGCTCGCGCTGGTGCCCACCATGGGCTTCTTGCACGAAGGGCACCTCTCGCTCATCCGCGAGGGGCGCCGTCGCGCCGACGTGGTGGCCGTCTCCATCTTCGTCAATCCCACCCAGTTCGGTCCCCGCGAGGACCTCTCGCGCTACCCGCGCGACTTCGAAGGCGACCTGGCCAAGTGTGGCGAAGCGGGCGCCGACGTCGTCTTCGCGCCGGTGCCCGAGGTCATGTATCCGCCCGGCTATGAGACCTACGTCGAGGTGACGGAGGTGAGCCAGGGCCTGTGTGGCGCCCGTCGTCCGGGACACTTCCGGGGCGTGGCCACCATCGTCACCCAGTTGCTGTCCCTCTTCCGACCCGACGCGGCACTGTTCGGGGAGAAGGACTATCAGCAGCTCCAGGTCATCCGGGCGCTCAACCGGGACCTGCACCTGGGCGCGGACATCGTCGGGATGCCGACGGTTCGCGAGACTGACGGGCTGGCGATGAGCAGCCGAAATGCCTACCTGTCCTCCGAGGAGAGGCAGCGAGCGCTGTCCCTGTCGCGAGGACTCCGGGCCGCGTTGACGCTGCTGCAGGGCGGCACGCGGGAGGCCCAGGCGCTGACGGGGGCCGTCCGGCACGAATTGACCTCCGCCGGGCTGCGGGAGGACTACGTGGAGCTGGTGGACGCCGAGCGCCTCACGCCGCTCACCTCGGTGGTCCCGGGGCAGGCCGCTCGCCTGCTCGTGGCGGCCTTCAGCGGCAATACACGCCTCATCGACAACATGGCGCTTGGCGGTTAGGAGACCCAGGACACGTATGGCATCGGGTGGAAAGTCGAAGGGGCCGGCTGGCGGCGAGCAGGGAATCAAGGTCGTGGCCGAGAACCGGCGTGCGCGCTTCGACTACACCGTGGACGAAAAGGTGGAAGCGGGTCTGGAGCTGACGGGAAGCGAGGTGAAGTCGCTGCGACAAGGGGAGGCCAACCTCTCGGACGCGTACGCCCTCCCCAAGGGCAGCGAGCTTTTCTTGCTCAATGCGCACATCGGTTCCTACAAGTCCGCCAGCGTGTTCGACCATTTTCCCACGCGCGGCCGGAAGCTGCTGATGCACCGGGCCGAGATTGACCGTTGGACCACCAAGGTGCGGGAGCGTGGTTATTCCATCATCCCGCTTGTGCTGTATTTCAAGCAGGGGCGCGCCAAGGTGGAGCTGGGGCTCTGTCGAGGCAAGACACACGAAGACAGGCGCCACGACATCAAGGAACGGGAGACGAAGCGGGAGATGGACCGGGCCGTGCGCCGCCGTTGAGCGCGACCGCATTTCTTACCGCCGTACCACCGGATGGAAGACACGAAGGATTTGGACAAGAAGGAGCGGCTGCTCGCCTCGCTGGACCAGGGGATGGTGATGATCCACCTGGACGCGCGAAGGCCGGGCGTGCTCGTTCCCGCATCACTCCGGGGAGAGGCCCATCTGCGCCTCAACCTGTCGTACCGCTTCGACCCACCGGACCTCACGGTGACCGAGTGGGGAGTGCGCTGCACGCTGAGCTTCTCGGGTTCGCGCTTCACGGTGGCGGTGCCCTGGTCGGCGCTGTTCGCCATCGCCAGCCACGTGACGAAGGAGTCGTGGATGTTCATGGAGGACATGCCGCCGGAGCTGCTGCAGCAGTCCGCCGTGGCGCGTCCTCCGCCGCAGCCGCTCCCGGTGCCCGTACCGGTGGCCGCCGAGCGTCCGCGCACCTTCCTGCGCGAAGTGCCCACCGAGCCGCCCGTCGACGAGGTGGTGGCGTCACCGCCTTCGTCAGAAGTCCCGCCGCCGCCCGAAGGGCCGAAGGATGACTCGCCTCCGCCGCGTCGGGGGCATCTGCGTCTGGTGAAGTGACGAAGCGCGAGGGCCACGAGTCCGTGGCCTCGTGCGTGTCGCGTGCGTGAGCACGGAGCAACGCGCGAGGACCTCTGGGGGCACACGGGTCAGCGCTTTAGCTTCACTTCGAGCTGCGCCGCCTCGGCTCCCGGGAAGGTGCCCTTCCACGTGCGGTAGCCCTTGAGGCGCACCTGCACGGAGACAGGGCCCGCCGGATACACGTTGTCGAGCGCCAGCGGAGTCGTCCCCACGGGCTTGTCGTCCACGAGCACCGTCGCGCCCGACGGCTCGCTCATGAGCATGAGCACGGGCGCGGCCATGGGCCGATTCACGCTGGCCATCAGTCGCCCGGAGACCTGGTTGCGTTGAGGCCAGAGCCACACACTGCCGCCCACCGCCGCCGCGACACCCAGGAGCGCGATGATGCGTCGACCCCAGCGTCTCGGGACAGCAGAGGCGGGAATCGCATCGAAGGTGCTCTCGGGACGCGGAGCGCGCTCCTCCAGCTCCAGGGCCTCGGTACCAGCGCTGGTCACGCTCGGTGCGGAGGGCCTGCGCGCCGTGCTTTCGATGCTGTCGGCGATGGACTGGGTGGCGGACGCCGCCTCCATCGGCGGGGGGCGACGCGCGGCGACAGCGGGGGCACTGCCCTGCGGACCCGGTGGTGTCACCCCGAAGAGCCGCGTCTTCGGTGCGTGGGGCGCCCCGGAGGACGTCGAGGCACCGCTCCCGACGGGCGCGTCCTGGAACGAGGAGTCGTCCTCGAAAGAAGGAAACGCACCCGCCGCGAGGAACGGAGACGCATTCTCGTCCGATGCCGCGAAGGCCCCCGGAGCCGGAGGCGCGAGCCGCGCGGCGCAGACGGAGCAGGGCGCGCGAGGAGCGGGCAGTGGCGAGCCGCAGCGGATGCAACGGTGGATGAGCCGTCCACTCGAACTCAGCTCGATGCCCGCGAGCTCCGAGGGCTCGTCCATGCCTGGGGAGAAGGAGGCCGCCGCCGCCGAAGCGGGTGCCGGCGTGCCGCGTCCTTGCGATGTCGGGCCGCTCGCCGTCTCACCCTGTTCCTTCAGCGTGGGCGGCAGGGGGAGCGTCGTCAGGAACGCGGTGAGGGCATGCGCGCTCGCGGGTTCACCCGACTGGGCGAGCCACCGCGCCAGCACTTCAGCCACGGCTTCCGGCGAGGCGAAGCGAGCCTCGGGTGCGCGGGCCAGCATGCGCTGAACCACGGCGGCGAGGGGCGCGGGCACTTCTGGCGGCAGCGGCGAGACATCGCGTGAGGTGATGGCCACGGCGAGAGAGCCGGGCTGCATCGTGGACGCGAAGGGATGCGCGCCGGTGAGCAGCTCGTGGAAGACGATGCCCAGGGAGAACTGGTCGCTCAGCGCGGTGGCGGGAGCGCCCTGGAGGACCTCGGGGGCGCTGTAGGCCTCCTTGCCCTTGAAGAGTCCCGGCGCGGTGAAGGACGCACCGCTCAACAGCGCGATGCCGAAGTCCGTCACCTTCACCTCGCCCTCGCGGGACACGAGGATGTTGGACGGAGACACATCCCGGTGGGCCACGAGCAGCGGACGTCCCTCGTGGAGCTTGCGGTAGGCGTGGTGGAGGCCCGCGAGCGCCTGGAGCGTGATGAACGCGGCCAGGTGCGGAGGAAAAGGCTGACGCTGTTTCGCGGCCAGGCGCAGCAACACGCCCAAGTCCCAACCGTCCACCAGCTCCATCACCAGGAAGAGGCCCGAGGGACTCTCGCCCACGTCGAACACGGTGGCGATGTTCTGGTGCTGGAGCTGCGTGGCCAGCCGGGCCTCGGCCAGGAACATCCGTGCGATGTCGGGCTCCTGGGCCAGGTGCGGGAGGATGCGTTTGATTGCGACGGTGCGCTCGAAGCCCTCCGCGGCCCGGGCCACGCCGAGGAACAACTCCGCCATGCCTCCGGAGGCCAGGGGCCTGACGAGCCGATAGCGTTCGTTCATGGCGGGCTCTCCGGGGCGGCCGCCCTCAGGCGGTGGGGGACTGGGTGATGTCGCGCAGCAGCTTCCAGGGATAGATGCCGGTGGTGTGGCCGTCGCTGAAGGCGAAGGTCAGCGCGTAGTTGCCCACGGGGTGGACCTCCTTGACGCGCAGGTCCGCGGGCACCTTCGTCTGGTCCAGCGTGCGCTGATTCGTCCACTCGTCCACGCAGCCAGCGCAGGGGCAATGCTGGCGGAGCGCCTGGGCGGAGGCGCCCGTCTTCGCGCCGTCATCCCACGTCAGCTCCAGATGGGAGCCGTCGGCGGACAGGCGGGCGTCCGTCGCGGTGGCGGAGGGAGTCGAGGGCTTGATGCGGTCCCAGAAGCTCAACGTCGTACCTTTCGAAGTCGCAACAGCGATGCGCCCTCCCTAGCACCCTTCCGGGCGGCGGGCGCGCGCCTCACGAGGCCAGCTTGACGGGCAGCCGGTGGCCTTCCAGGCGCACGCCCTTCTTGGCAATCACCCGCCGCAAGGCCGCCACCACCTGCGGGTCCAGCTGCGCGCCGGTGAGGTTGTCGAGAATCTCCATCGCCTTCTCCAGCGGCATGGCCTTCTGGTACGGGCGCGTGGAGGTGCAGGCATCGAACGTGTCGGCGCACCCGACGATGCGGGCCAGCAGGGGGATGCCCTCGCCCTGGAGCTTGTCGGGATAGCCGTTGCCGTCCCACCGCTCGTGGTGATGGCGCACGCACGCGCGCACCGCGCCCAGGAAGCTCACCGGGCCGATGATGGCGTCGCCGATGGCCGGGTGCTCGCGCATGATGGCCATCTCCTGGTCCGTCAGCTTCGTCTGCTTGCAGAGGATGGACTCGACGATGCCAATCTTGCCGATGTCGTGGAGGATGCCGCCGTACTGGAGCTGGCGCAGCTCGCGCTCGGTGAGGTTCAGCTCGCGGCCAATCTCCACCGACAAGTCACCCACCCGCTGGCTGTGGCCGCGCGTGTACGCGTCCTTGGAGTCGATGGAGTTGGCCAGCGCGACGATGGTCTCCAGATAGCCCTTCTCCAGGCTCTCGTAGAGGCCGCGGTTCTCCATGTCGTACGCGAGCAACTGCTTGCTCATGTAGTTGAACGTCTGGGCCAGCTCGCCCACCTCGTTCTTCTGCGGAATCTTCACCTCCACGCCGAACTTCCCGCGCGCCAGCTCCAGGGCGCCGTCGGTGAAGACCTTGAGGGGGCGGGTGAGGTTGCGCGAGAAGAGGGCCGCCAGCACCAGCGCGACGAGGATGGCCGCGCCCAGGCCCATGAGGATGCGGCGCTCCATCGCCTCCACCTGTCGATAGGCGTGCACCACCGGCTGCTCGGAGACGATGGCCCAGCCTGTCTCGGGCAGCACCGTGTACGCGGCCACCACCGCGTCGCGGCCCTCGCCGAAGTTGCCGACGTGGAACAGCTCCGCGTCCGGAGTGCTGGCCAGCTGCCTCAGCAGGTGCGCCACCGGGCTGCGCTGGGAGACGTCCCCGCCCAGCGCCGCCACACCTCCTCCGCCGACGACGAGGTGCCCGCGGTTGTCGGACAGGTACGCGAAGCCGGTGCTGCCCACGCGCTCCTGCTCCAGCATCTGCCGCAGGCCCGCGAGCGACAGGTCAGCGGCGATGAAGCCCTTCACGGGCTCTCCCACGGGGAAGGCCAGCGTCAGCACCGGCCCACCGCTTCCCGTGGCCACCACGTCGGAGTAGCGCGGGCGCTCCATGCCTCCGTCGAGCAGTGCCCGGCCGCGCTCCTCGTGCGAGGCGAGCGCGGTGGGCGGCACGTCGTGACGCGAGAAGGCCTGGAGTCCGGGGAGGCGCTTGCCGTCCGGACCGAAGACGGTGATGGCCAGCACCTCGCGGCGCTGAGAGAGCACCGACGCCAGATGCGTCTGCTGCGCCTGCAGGGGCAGGGCGAAGAAGTTCGGCACGCGGGCCAGGCCCATGACGGCCTCGGTGGGCTCGCCGAGGAAGATTTCGGCCTTGAGCCGAAGCTGCTTCACCCGCTCCTGCGCCAGCTCCTGCGCGTCGCGCACCAGCAACTCGCGCGTGTGGGAGACGGACAGCCACCCCACCATCAGCGTGGGGACGATGCTGACGACGAGCATCAACAGGAGGATGGCTTTGAACAGACGCACGGGGCGGCTCCTCCAGGGCCTACTGCCACGGGCCCTTCTTGACGTTGATTGGGAGTCGCTCGGGGACGAGCTCGAACCGGCGGACCGCCGACGGCTCGGAACGACCCGCCCCGCCCACCGCGCGCACCGTCCACCAGTAACGTCCGGCGGCCAGCGCGGGCATCGTCACCTCGGGCGTCGTGGTCGTCTGCGTGACGACGGCCGCGCCTTCCAAATCCCGGGCGACCTCGACTTCATAACGCTCCACGCCGGGCACCGCCGCCCAGGTCAACTTCACCGGCCCCAGTTGCTTCTTCGCGTCCGCGCGTCGCTTCAGCACCGCGCCTTGTTTGGGCTGCTCGGGCTGGGGCACCGCCAGGGGCGGGGTGGGCGCGACGGGAGGCTGACCCTTCTCCACGAGGACGGTTTCGCCCGAGGCAACGGGCCGCGTGACGCCCTCGGCCTCCACGCGCACGGGGGGGCCGCGGGTGACGCTGACGGTGGTGGTGCCCGCATCCGGCTCCACGTGCACGCTGAAGGCGGAGGGGTGGGGGGCGCGTCCGGTGGAGACCAGCGTGCCGGCCGCGTTGGCCGCCTCGGACGCCTGCGCATAGCGCGCGGTGCGGAAGTAGACCTCGGCCTCGCCCAGGCGTGCCTCGGCTTCCGGGAGGGTTGCCTCGCCCTTCGCCTGGGCGACGAGGGTGCGCGCGGTCTCGAGCGCCTTGAGCGCCAGGGCCCGCTCCTGGCCCGGAAGCTTCAGCCGCGTGCCGGGGGCGACGGCATCCGAGGCCAGTCCATTGAGCGCGCGCAATTCGGCCGTGGCGCTCGCGTCACCGAAGACGCGCTCCGCCACTTCCCGCAGGGACTCCTGGGGGCCCACCACCGTGGTGTCCGGGGGGAACGCGCTCAACCATGCGAGCAGGAACAGGGCCGTCCTCATTGGAAGACAATCTCCCTTCCCGCCTGGATGGTGGCCGCGGGGGTATTCACTGAAAGCGACTGCGTGGAGGGGCGCTCCAGCTCCGCGTCGATGCGACCGCGCAGCACCGTCAGGTCCGTGCGGGGCCGGCCGGGCCTCGGCCGCGTTTCGGCGATGCCGATGAGCGAGTCGCCTCCCAGGTGCACCGTGCTCCCGTTGCCGCTGAAGACCAGGTCCGCGCCCGCGCCCGCCTCGGTGCGGACCTTGTCGTTCTCGAACAAGGGGACGTCATCACTGGCGATGCTCCACTCGTCTGCGGTGGCGCGTTTGATTTGGACGTTCCCCTTCAGCCCGCGCAGGTGCGCGCGAGGCGTGGGCGCCGGAGCGGAGGACGTCGTGGGCACGGCGGGCGCGTCCTCGGCGGTGCAGCCGAGCGGCGAAGCCAGGAGCGCGAGCGCGAGCAGCATGGGGAGCCAACGTCGACCATTCACGAGAAGGGGTCCGTCCGGAAATCAGCGTTCCCCAGGCTAATCCAATCGGCGGTGTCGCAGGCAGGGCAGGTCGCGACGGATGCGCGACTGGAGCTCCGGGTCCACCGGCGCGACGGCCAGGCCCTCGCCCTCCGAAGCCCTCGCCGTCACCAACCCCCACGGGTCCACCACCATGGCGTGGCCATATGTCTGCCGCTGGGCCGAGTGCCGGCCACCCTGGGCGGGCGCCAGCACGTACGCCTGGTTCTCAATCGCGCGCGCCCTCAGCAGCACCTCCCAGTGGTCCTTGCCGGTCATCAGGGTGAAGGCCGCGGGCACCGCCAGCAGCGTCGCCCCGTCCTTCGACAGCCGGCGGTACAGCTCTGGAAATCTCAAGTCGTAGCAGACCGAGAGCCCCAGCCGACCCACCTCCGTGTCCGCCGCCACGACTTCCGTCCCCGGCGCGACCGCCGCGGATTCCTGGTAGGTCGCACCATCCCCCACCTCCACGTCGAACAGGTGCATCTTCCGGTAGACGGCCCGCCGCTCGCCGTCCGGGCCGAACAGCACGCTGGTGTTGTAGAGCCGCCCTCCGGGGGCGCCGGTCTCCAGGACGCTGCCAGCCAGGAGCGTCACCTTCCGCTCGCGCGCCAGCTCCGCCATCCGGGACAGGGTGGGACCGTCCAGGCCCTCCGCCGCGCCCTGGCGCTCCGGCTCGGGCCCCATCCACGAGAAGTTCTCTGGCAGTCCCACCAGGCGGGCGCCCAGGTCAGAGGCGCGCCGGACGAGCCGGGTGGCGACTTCCACGTTGAAGGCCTTGTCCGCGGTGGACACCATCTGGGCGGCTGCGATGAGGTGCATGGGCGCGTTATAACGCCCGTCCGGCGCTCGGAACCCCTGGGAATTCCTTGCCCTGTTGGGCAGGTTTCACGGGACCCGAGAGGGAGCGTCCTTCCTTTACACCCCGCTGGGGCGTGTGTTACGGACGCGCCGACATTTTTCGATGTGCATCTCGAAAAGTGGGCCCCTGTGCCCGCTTTTCGCGTTTTTGGAGACTGGTTTCCCGGTTATGTCGGAGAAGAACCTCAAGCAGACGGTGGAGGAACGGGCCATTTCGGTGCTCGAACCCCTCGTTGCGGGCGAGGGCCTGGAGCTCGTGGACCTGGAGTTCGTCCGGGAGCGCGAGGGCTGGGTGTTGCGGCTCTTCATCGACAAGCCAGGGGGACGGGTGGGACTGGACGAGTGCAGTCAGGTGTCCCGCGCGGTGGACCCGGTGCTGGACGTGGAGGATTTCATCCCCCACGAGTACAGCCTGGAGGTCTCCAGCCCCGGGGTGGACCGGCCGTTGAGGAAGCCGGACCACTTCGAGCGAGTCCAAGGTCAGAAGGTGAAGGTGAAGACGTTCGGGCCGGTGGGCGAGCCGCCGCGCAAGAGCTTCACTGGCACGCTGACCGGGGTGGCGGGCGACGGTATCTCGGTGGAGGTGGAAGGCGCCGGAACCTTTCACATCCTCTTCAAGGATATCGCCAAGGCGAACCTGGAGTTCGAGTTCTAGACGTCGACATACAGGGCACCCTGCCGCGCGGGGGGCCCGTGGCCCATTCAGGAGAAGACCATGCCTACGCAGCAAGCCAACCCGAACGTCAATCTCAACCTCGTCCTGGACCAGGTCGCCAAGGACAAGGGCATCGACCGGGCTGTGCTGATTGCCACCCTCGAGGACGCGATGAAGACCGCGGCCAAGAAGCACTTTGGCCAGGACCGCAACCTCGAGGCGAAGTACGACGCGGACAAGGGCGTGGTGGAGCTGTTCCAGGCCATCGTCGTGGTCGACGAAATCACCGACCCGGTTCAGGCGGTCAATCAGATCATCCTCGCGGAGGCCCACAAGAAGGGCATGGAAGTGGAGCCCGGTGACGAGCTCGTCTTCCAGATCTTCTACCGGGACGAGGACGCCAACGAGGCCAAGGCCCAGGACGACCAGTACGGCGACATCCTCCGGCTGAAGACCTTCCGCCGCGGCTTCGGCCGCATCGCCGCGCAGACGGCCAAGCAGGTCATCCTGCAGCGCACGCGGGACGCGGAGCGCGAGAACGTCTTCAACGAGTACAAGGACCGCAAGAACGAGATCGTCACCGGCATCGCCCGCCGGTTCGAGCGCGGCAACATCATCGTGGACCTGGGCCGCGCGGAGGCCGTGCTGCCGGTGCGCGAGCAGGTTCCCCGTGAGACCTACCGTCCGGGCGACCGCGTCCAGGCCTACGTGCTGGACGTGCTGCGCGAGTCCAAGGGCCCGCAGATCGTCCTCAGCCGCGCCTCGGTCAACCTGCTCACCAAGCTGTTCGAGATGGAGGTGCCCGAAATCGCCGAGGGCATCGTCGTCATCGAGGCCGCCGCGCGCGAGCCGGGTGGCCGCGCGAAGATCGCCGTCTCCAGCCGGGACTCGGACGTGGACCCGGTGGGCGCGTGCGTGGGCATGAAGGGCAGCCGCGTGCAGGCGGTGGTGCAGGAGCTGCGCGGAGAGAAGATCGACATCGTCCCGTACGACGAGGACCCGGCCCGCTTCGTGTGCTCGGCGCTGGCGCCCGCGGAGGTCAGCCGCGTCATCATCGACGAGTCGAACCACGCCATGGAGCTCATCGTCCCGGACGACCAGCTCAGCCTGGCCATCGGCCGGCGCGGCCAGAACGTGCGCCTGGCGGCCCAGCTGACGGGCTGGAAGCTGGACATCAACAGCGAGAGCCGCGTGCGCGAGATGCGCGAGTTCGCCGGCCGTTCGCTGGGCTCGCTGACGGGCGTCAACGAGATGCTGGTGGAGACGCTCTACGCCCACGGCTTCCGGCAGGCCCGGGACGTGGCCGAGGCCAACGCGGAGATGCTGGCGCAGATCCCCGGCGTGGACCCCGCCCGGGTCCCCACCATGCAGGAGGAAGCCCGGAAGCGCATGGATTATGATCAGGCGGAGCTGTCCCGCATGGATTATGAAAGGGAGCAGGCCCGCCTGGCCGAGGCGCGCCGCCACCCCGACGAACTGTCCCAGGCCGAGCGCATGGCCCGTGTGCGCGGCGTTGGCGAGAAGACCATCGAACAGCTCATGGCGTCCGGCTACCGCACGGTGGAGGACATCGCCAACGAGAAGGACCTGGCGAAGCTGGGCGATGTTCCGGGCGTGGGCATCAAGAAGGCGCGCCAGCTCAAGAGCGCGGCGGAGAACTACCTCGTGGAGGAGGCCAAGCTGCGCACGGAACTCAACGCCGAGCGCGGGATTACGACGGCGACCCTGGACGGTGGCGCGGAAGCCACCAAGTCGCCGTAAGCTGGTAGGAAGAAGAGGAGAGGGGACGTGGGGCGCCCAGAAGGTCGCTCGGTACCAGCGGAGCAGAGCGCGCGGTCAGTCCCGGTCCGGATGTGCGTCGGATGCGGGTCCAAGCGACCGCAGGCGGAGCTCACCCGGTTCGTGATAGGGCCTGGGGGTGCCATCGTGGTGGACAGGGAGCGGCTGCTGCCCGGAAGGGGCGCCTACCTGTGCGGTGTCGGTTGTATGACGGCAGCGTTGAAGCGGAAGGCGTTTGGTCGGGCTTTTCGCGGGAAGGCGGGGTTGGTAGACCCGTCACAGCTCGGGTAGGCATAGGAGCCTGCGCCATGAGGGCGGAGGGGTGTTGGGGGGGAGTGGGTGTTAAGGACCACTCGCACACATTTTCGGGTTTGAGCTAGGGTGCTGCGCCCCGGAGTCGCCGGGTGCGGCAGGCCAACAAGGGCAATATGTCGAAGAAGCGCGTCCACGAAATCGCCAAGGAGCTCAAGGGCCACGGCATTGAGCTCGACAACAAGGAGGTCGTAACGGAGCTGTCCGCGCTCGGTTACGACGTCAAGAGCCATTCGTCTTCCCTCGATGACGACCAGGCGACCGCCGCCGTCCAGAAGATTTTGGACAAGCGCAAGCCGAAGCAGGCAGCGCCTCCCGTGACGGCGAAGGGGTTCGTGGTGCGCCGCAAGGTGGGCCCGCCCGCGGGCTCCGCCGAAGCGGGCATGGAGTCGCAGTCCCACGACTCCAATGACCACTACGATTCCGGACCTGTCGAGTCCGCTCATCACCCCGCCCTGGAGGCTTCCCCGCCTCCCGAGGAGGCGCCCCGCGCCGTGGAGCCCCCGCCCGTCTCTGTCGAGACGGCTCCGGCCCCCACCGTGGAGGAGTCTCCCGCCGTCAGCGCCGCGCCCGCGGCTCCGACGGCTCCCCCGGTGACCGAGCAGCAGCCCGCTCAGGTCGCCACGCCTCCGGTTGCCACGGAGGCTCCCAAGGCCCCGGTCGAGGCGCCTCGCGCCCCCGCCGCTCCCCCTGCTGCCGTCGCGCAGCAACGTTCCCCTTCTCAGGAGAGTACCCACTTGCCCCAACCCCCTCCGCGCTCGCCGGTTCCGCCGACTGTCCGGACGTCTTCCCCGCCGTCTTCGTCCGCGACCGTCGTGTCTCGGGGCCCCGCGCCGGGCTATGGGCAGCGGAGCGGTCCCCCGGGCGGTGGTCGTCCGGGTGGCCCGGGTGGTCCTGGCGGACGTCCCGGTGGTCCGGGCGGTCCGGGTGGGCGTCCCGGTGGTCCGGGCGGTCCGGGTGGGCGTCCCGGTGGTCCGGGCGGTCCGGGTGGGCGTCCCGGTGGTCCGGGCGGTCGTCCCAGCTATCCGACGTACCAGAGCCAGAGCGCGCGTCCCGGCCAGGGGCCGGTGCGTCCCAGCTCCGCTCCTGGAGCGCAGGGCGTGGCCGGTGGTGCTCCCGCGCCGCAGGGTCCCACCATCATGGTGGGCGGCGTTCCTCACGCCCAGGTGTCTCCGACGGGTGGTCAGGCGCGTCCCACGGCCACGCAGGCCGTCGTCATCTCGCGCCCGCTCATCCAGGTGCGCCGCGTCACCCCCACGGCCGGCCAGGCGAAGCAGTACCCCATGGCGCCGGGTCGCGCGGGCATCCCCGAGCGCCGTGAGTACAAGGTGGTTCCGGACCATCTGGGCCGGGGCCGCGAGCTGGTGGACGTCTCCAAGAACAAGGAGCGGGGCCAGCGCAAGCGCACCAGTGGCGATACGACCAGCGTGTCCAAGCAGGAACTGACGGACATGGTCTGGGGCCGCGTCACCATCCCCATCCGTGGCAAGAAGAAGAAGCCCACGAAGAAGGGCGCCAAGACGCAGATCACCCAGATGGCCGAGGAGAAGAAGGTCATCAAGCTGCAGGAGGGCATCTCGGTGTCCGACCTGGGCCAGCGCATGGGTATCCGCAGCGCGGAGCTCATCAAGAAGCTGATGGCGCAGGGGAAGATGGCCACGGCCAACCAGCTGGTGGACGCCGACACGGCGGAGACCATCGCCGCCGACTACGGCTGGAAGATCGAGCGCGTGGGCTTCGAGGTGGAGGACTACCTGCCCGAGGTGGAGGCCCGTCCCGAGGACGAGCGTCCTCGTCCGCCGGTCGTCACCATCATGGGCCACGTCGACCACGGCAAGACGAGCTTGCTGGACGCCATCCGCAGCGCCAATGTGGCGTCGGGCGAGGCGGGCGGCATCACCCAGCACATCGGCGCGTACAGCATCACCACCGCGCGGGGTGACGTCACCTTCCTGGATACACCGGGCCACGAGGCCTTCACGTCCATGCGCGCCCGCGGCGCCAACGTGACGGACATCGTGGTGCTGGTGGTGGCCGCCGACGACGGCGTGATGCCGCAGACGGTGGAGGCCATCAAGCACGCGAAGGCGGCGGAAGTCCCCATCGTCGTCGCCATCAACAAGATGGACGTGCCCGGCGCCAACCCGGACCGCGTGAAGAAGGACCTGGCCGCCCACGAGCTCGTCCCGGAAGAGTGGGGCGGCGACACCATCATGGTTCCCGTCTCGGCCAAGACGAAGCAGAACCTGGACCTGCTGCTGGAGAACCTGGCGCTGCAGGCCGAGGTCCTCGAGCTCACGTCCAACCCGAACCGCCCGTCGGTCGGCGCCATCATCGAGGCCAAGCTGGACCGCGGCCGTGGCCCGGTCGCCACGGTGCTGGTGCAGGAAGGCACGCTCAAGCTGGGCGACGCCGTCGTCACCGGCTCGCACTACGGCCGGGTCCGCGCGATGAACAACAGCCGCGGCGAGATGGTGAAGGAAGTCAAGCCGGGCTACTGCGCGGAGGTCATCGGCCTGTCCGGTGTCCCCAGCGCGGGTGACGCCATCAACGTGGTGGCGGACGAGAAGGCGGCCAAGCAGATCGCCGAGCACCGCAACATGAAGGAGCGGCAGACCGAGCTCGGCAAGGTCAGCCGTGAGTCCCTGGAGCAGCTGTTCGCCAAGACGAAGGCGGGCGGCGGTCCCAAGGAACTGCGCGTCGTCATCAAGGCGGACGTGCAGGGCTCGGCCGAGGCCGTCAAGCAGGCCGTCCAGAAGCTCTCCACCCACAAGGTCAAGGTGGAGGTCGTCCACTCCGGTGTGGGCGCCATCACCGAGGGCGACGTGATGCGGGCGGCCGCCTCCAAGGGCGTGGTGCTCGGCTTCAACGTCCACCCGGAGTCGGGTGCGGAGGCCGCGGCCAAGGCTCAGGAAGTCAACCTGCAGAGCTACACCATCATCTACGAGCTCATCGACGGGGTGCGCTTGGAGATGGAGGGCCTGCTGGAGCCCATCCGCACGGAGAAGAAGCTGGGCCGCGCGGAGGTCCGCAGCACCTTCAACGTTCCTCGCCTGGGCACCATCGCCGGCGCGGCGGTGTTGGACGGTGTGATGAAGCGAGGCGCCATCGTTCGCCTCATCCGCGAGAACAAGCAGCTGTTCGCCGGGAAGATGGCGTCGCTGCGGCGCTTCAAGGACGACGTCAAGGAGGTCGCTCAGGGCTTCGAGTGCGGTATCGGCATCGAGAACTTCAACGACCTCAAGGCCGGCGACATCATCGAGGCCTACGAGATCGAAGAGACCCGGCAGAGCCTCACCTAGTCTTCGGCCGCGTGTCCTCTCGCCCCCGGGAAGGCCCCACCTTCCCGGGGAGGTTTCGCCCTGGGGGCCTCGCGCAGTCGCCAGGTCCCCCGGGGTCGGGGGATTGGCATGTTCGTAGGTGTCGCACGTCTCACCCTCCAGATTCCGGACAGCGGGTCGCTGAAGTCCAAGCGACAGGTGTTGCGCCGGGTGACGGACCGGGTGAAGGCTCGCTTCAACGTGGCCGTGGCCGAGGTGGACGACCAGGACCTCTGGCAGAAGGCCTCGCTCGCCCTCTCGGTGGTGGGAAATGACCGCCGCCACGTGGACGAGCAACTGGAGAAGGTCATCCACTTCATCGAGGAGATGTACGTCGCCCCGCTGATGTCGCGGGAGACGGAGATCTTCGCCTTTGGAGATCAGCTCTTCGCCGCCGGCGGTACGGCGGGTGCCGGGGCCGAGCAGTCCGCCCTGGACGACGAGGACGAAGCACCGCTGTCGCCGGAAGCGGCGGCGGCCCAGTCGGAGGCGGCCATTGCTCGCTTCCTGCGGGGCGAGCGGGCCTCCCTGGCGGAGGCCGAGGGGTTGGGTGAGTGGGAGCGCCGTCATGACGGCGACAACGACGGCGACCCCGGTACGGGCCGCCCGTCACCGTCGGGCGGTGGACGGATGACGCTGGACGAGGCGCGGGTTCGAGCCCGCTCCCTGCGCAACCCGCGAGACTGGGAGAAGAAATGACGACGCATTCCCGACCCGAGCGAGTGGGGCAGGAAATCCAGGTGGCCATCGGCGACCTGCTGACCCGGGGCGAGCTGAGAGACCCGCGCATCGGCTACATCACGATTACCGGGGTGAAGGTCTCCCCGGACCTCCGCGTGGCCCGTGTCTTCTACTCGATGATTGGCACGGCCGAGGAACGCTCGGACACGCAGAAGGGGCTGGAGGCGGCCAAGGGCTTCGTGCGCCGCCACGTGACGTCCGCCGTCAACCTGCGCGTCTCGCCGGAGATCTTCTTCTCGTTCGACGAGTCCGTGGGCGAGGGGGACAAGATCGACCGTCTGCTTCGCGAGGTCCGGAGCAAGGAAGGCTGGTAGTTCCAGCCCCGGGCCCACAAGATTGGCGCGACATGGACGGCGTCCTCGTCATCGATAAGCCCTCTGGCCCCACGTCCTTCGACGTGGTGCGACAGGTGCGCTCGCTGTTGAGAATCAAGAAGGTGGGTCATACGGGGACGTTGGACCCCATGGCCACCGGAGTGCTGCCCCTGTGTCTGGGAGAGGCCACCAAGGTGGCCGGCTTCATCACCGAGGGCGACAAGGCCTACGACGCCACGGTGCGCCTGGGCGCGGAGACGGACACCCAGGACGCACAGGGGCAGGTGACGGCGCGTGGGGAGGTGCCCGCGCTGACGCCCGCACTCCTGGAGGCCGCGCTGGCGCGCTTCCGAGGAAGCTTCGACCAGGTGCCGCCCATGTATTCGGCGGTGAAGGTGGCTGGGAAGCGACTGTACGAGCTGGCCCGCGCTGGCGAGGAAGTGGAGCGCGCCGCCCGTCACGTGACGGTGTACGAGCTGGTGCTGCGGGACTTCTCCGCGGACCGCCTCCACCTGTCCGTGCGCTGCTCCAAGGGGTTCTTCGTTCGCACCCTGGCCTTCGACCTGGGTCGGGTGTTGGGCTGCGGGGCCCACCTGGAGGCGCTGCGGCGCACGGCCAGTGGTCCCTTCGTGCTGGCTCGGGCGCTGCCGCTCGCGGACGTGCCGGCCCTGTTGAAGGACGGGACGCTGGCCTCGCGGCTGGTGCCCATCGCCGAGGCCCTGGTCGACCTGCCCGAGGTGCGGGTGGGGGCGGAAGACGCCAAGCGGGTGTCCCACGGCGTGCCGGTGGAGGTGGCTCCCTCCTCGTTGCGTCCGGGCCGGCTGCGCGTGACGGGCCCGGACGGGGCACTGCTGGCGGTGGCGGAGGGCGTGGGTGGACGGCTGCGCTACCTGCGAGTGCTCGTCTAGGCCCGGCTGCCCCCCGGCTGTGCGTCTTCACACGCTCCACCTCTCGTGAGGCGCACGGGCAGGCGTCCAAGGTTGACCCTGGGTAGGGTGAAGCTTATAAGCCCCCCGCTCGTTAGAAGTGGAGCATGAGACCCGGTCTGTACCCCTCCGCGGACCTGGGCGACTCAAGTGGAATCACTCCGGAGCGGGGTACGAAGGACAGAATCACATGTCGCTGCATCAGGAGCGCAAGTCGGAGTTGGTGACGAAGTTCAGGACCCACGAGACGGACACCGGGTCCCCTGAAGTGCAGGTGGCGCTGCTGTCCGAGCGCATCAACCAGCTCACCGAGCACTTCAAGACGCACAAGAAGGACCACCACTCCCGCCGCGGTCTGCTGAAGCTGGTCGGTCAGCGTCGCCGGCTTCTGGACTACCTGAAGTCGAAGGACGTCACCCGCTACAAGAAGCTCATCGAGAGCCTCGGCATCCGCAAGTAGGCATCTCGGTAGGACCCGGGGCGCTGGTTCAACCAGCGCCCCGCGCGTTTCAGACGCAGGGAATTGGCAGCGCGAAGAGCAGTTGAGAAGCGGTGGGTGGTGGCGGGCAAGGGAGTGGTGCCGACGGAGGTTTTGGTTTCCGTTCGGACCGGCTGACACGGTGTCGGCCGGTGCGATCAGGGATCAAAAGTTCCGAGACATCCCTCCGGCGCTCCGCAAGCGCCCTTCCGCAGTACAGGCTGGCGGTTGCCTGTCATGTGCCTGTTTCGGGCCTTGGCGACCGCTCATACACCCCGAGGGCCCTCCCGGGGTGCCAGGTCCCTTGCGGGCCAGGTGCGTGCGGTGGGGTCCTCGCCCGAAGAATACCGAGGCAAGGACATGCTGAAGAAGAGCGTCAAGATTGGCGAGAGCGAGCTGAGCATTGAAGTGGGTCGTCTGGCCAAGCAGGCGGATGGCTCCGTGGTGGTGCGCTACGGCGACACCATGCTGCTCGTGACGGCGGTGAGCGCGCGCGAGAAGAAGGACATCGACTTCCTGCCGCTGACGGTGGAGTACCAGGAGAAGCTGTACTCGGCGGGCCGCATCCCCGGCAGCTACTTCAAGCGCGAGGGCCGGCTGACGGAGAAGGAGACGCTG
This sequence comes from Myxococcus eversor, assembly GCF_010894455.1. Classification (GTDB taxonomy): domain Bacteria; phylum Myxococcota; class Myxococcia; order Myxococcales; family Myxococcaceae; genus Myxococcus; species Myxococcus eversor. The sequence continues at coordinate 27,388 of NZ_JAAIXY010000013.1, forward strand.
GCCTCCCGCGTGGTGGACCGCTCCCTGCGTCCCCTGTTCCCGGAAGGCTACGCGTACGAGACGCAGGTCATCGCCAGCGTCATCTCCGCGGACCCGGAGAACGAGGGCGACGTGCACGGCATCACCGGCGCCTCCGCGGCGCTGTGGGTGTCGGACATCCCGTTCGACGGTCCCCTCGCAGGCATTCGCGTGGGCCGCGTGGGCGGTCAGCTGGTGGCCAACCCCACCGCGAAGCAGCGTGAGCAGAGCGACCTCGACCTGGTCATGGCGGTCAGCCGCAAGGCCATCGTCATGGTGGAAGGCGGCGCGGAAGAGGTGTCCGAGGCGGACATGGTCGCCGCGCTGGACTTCGGCTTCCAGGCCGCCCAGCCCGCGCTGGACCTGCAGGACGAGCTGCGCCGCGAGCTGAACAAGCAGGTCCGCTCGTTCGACAAGCCGGCCACCGTGGACGAGGGCCTGCGCTCCAAGGTGCGCGAGCTGGCGATGGACGGCATCAAGGCCGGCTACGCCATCAAGGAGAAGGGCGCCCGCTACGATTCGCTCTCCAAGACGAAGAAGGAGACCATCGCGAAGCTCAAGGAGCAGCTCGCGGAGGCCTACTCCCCGCTGGTGGAGAAGCACGCCAAGCAGGTGGTGGAAGACCTCAAGTACGAGCACATGCGCGAGATGACGGTCAACGGCGGCCGCATCGGCGACCGCGGTCACGACGTGGTTCGCTCGATTACGAACGAAGTGGGCGTGCTCCCGCGCACCCACGGCAGCGCCGTGTTCACCCGCGGCGAGACGCAGGCGCTCGTGGTGGCCACGCTGGGCACCAGCGATGACGAGCAGCGGCTGGAGATGCTGGGAGGCATGTCCTTCAAGCGCTTCATGCTGCACTACAACTTCCCCCCGTTCAGCGTGAACGAGACCAAGCCGCTGCGCGGCCCGGGCCGTCGTGAAATCGGCCACGGAGCGCTGGCGGAGCGCGCGCTGCGCAACATGGTGCCGAAGAGCGAGTCCTTCCCGTACACGGTTCGCCTCGTGTCGGACATCCTCGAGTCCAACGGCTCCTCCTCCATGGCCTCCGTGTGCGGTGGCACGCTGGCGCTGATGGACGCGGGTGTCCCCATCAAGTCGCCGGTGGCCGGCATCGCCATGGGCCTGGTGAAGGAGGGCGAGAAGATCGCCATCCTGTCCGACATCCTCGGTGACGAGGACCACCTGGGCGACATGGACTTCAAGGTGTGCGGCACCAGCAAGGGCATCACCTCCATCCAGATGGACATCAAGATCACCGGCCTCACCACGGAGATCATGAGCCGCGCGCTGGAGCAGGCGCGTCAGGGCCGCATCCACATCCTGGGCGAGATGCTCAAGACGCTGGCGCAGCCCCGCAAGGAAATCAGCCAGTACGCGCCCCGCATCACCACCATCCAGATTCGCCCCGAGTTCATCAAGAACGTCATCGGGCCGGGCGGCAAGGTCATCAAGGACATCATCGCTCGCACGGGCGCGGCGATTAACATCGAGGACTCCGGCCGGGTGGACATCGCCAGCGCGAACGGCGAGGCCGTGAAGGCCGCCATCGCGATGATTCAGGCGCTGACCCGCGAGGCGGAAATCGGGAAGATCTACACGGGCACCGTGCGGAAGATCGCCGAGTTCGGCGCCTTCGTGGAGCTGTTCCCGGGCACCGACGGCCTCATCCACATCTCCGAGCTGTCCGACAAGCGCGTCAAGAGCGTCTCCGACGTGCTGAGGGAGGGCGACGAGGTGCTGGTGAAGGTGGTCAGCATCGACAAGACGGGCAAGATTCGCCTGTCGCGCAAGGAGGCGATGGCGGAGCGCGCGGCGACCCAGCAGGGTGCCGCTGACGCTGTCGCCGCACAGCCGGCCCCCGAGGCCACCCAGCCCGACGCGAAGGCCTGATTGACGCCTCGCGTCCGAGCCTCCTCGTGAGGCTCGGAGTCGTGCCAACGCCCCCTTCCGCCACCGCGCGGGAGGGGGTGTTTTCGTTTGGGACGGCACTGGCTTAGACCTGGGGGTGGGGGCCGTGCGTTGGAGGCACGAGCCCCGCCTTCCGGAGGCCCCGTTGCCGCCCCGTCCGCCGTCCGCCACGCCACAGCCTTCCACCGGCTTCATCACCGACGTCTCGCGTCTGCTGGGCTCCTTCCGGTGGGCCTTCATGCCCCTGGGCCTTCTCGCCCTGGTGGCGGTGGGCGTGCACGCGGCGGCGGACACGCTGGACGACCGGCTGGTGGCGGTGGTGGACCGCGTGGACGCGGCCTTCGATGGCCTGGTGGGGCGCTACGACGTGACGGCGCCCATGGTGGAGTGGGTGTCGCTGGAGCTGCGCACGCGCATCGCTCGCATCCTGGCGCTGACCTGGGAGCTGGCCGCGGACCTGGTGCTGGCGCTGCCGGCCCTGGGCTACCGCGAGGCGAAGTCGGCCGCGGTGAAGCCCGCCGAGTCGTGGCGCGCGGCGCTGGAGGGCCCGGCGGAGATGCCCTCATGGCGCGCGCTGTGGCGACGCTGTCTGCGCCAGCCCACGCCCATGCGCTGGCTCCGGCCCCTGTCCACCGCCGCGGTGGTGGTGGCCGGCGCGTGCACGGTGGCGAAGCTGATGCAGGGCACGGTGTACCTGTCGTGGCGTGAGCTGATGGGGGACCAGGTCTCGGACTGGGTCGCCAGGGGCCTGGCGCTGGGGGCACTGGTGGGCGTGCTGGCCACGCTCGGGTGGCGCGCGGTGCTGCGCAACCTCCAGCACGCGGACGCGGCCTGCGCTCAGGAGCGCGGCAGACGGGCCTTCACCCGGGGCCTCTTGGGATGCGCGGTGGTGGTGCCCCTGGCACTGGCCGCCGTGCTGGACGCCACTCCACTCCTCTCCTTCCTGCGCTGAGGACCGCCATGTTCGCGAGCCGCGCCAGGGGACTGCTGGACTTCTGCATGGCGGTGCTGTGCGTGTGGACGGCGTACCACCACACGCCCGCGGGCGCGCTGGTGCGCAAGGCCTCCGCCTGGGCCTTCTCCACGAAGAGCACCGCAAGGCCGTTGCTGGCGTACTACGATGGCATGACGGGCACCTCGCTCGCCGCGCCCATGCTGGCGCCCGAGGTGTCCCTGGTGCGGCCGCTGACGGATGCGGAGTCGCTGGCCTGGGGCACGCACCTCGCCTTGAAGGGCCTGGATGCGCGTGCGCGGGAGCCCTCCGCGGCGCTGGCCCAGGAACTGGGGATTCCCCTGGACCGGCTGTTGGACCCCGTGGAGGGGCCCATCGCCGCGCGCAGGCTCCACGCCGCGCTGGAGGGAGACTTCCCTCGAGAGGAGGCTCGACTCACGGCCCTCTTCGTCGGCCGCGTCCCCGCGCGCTACGCCCAGGAACGCGTGGTGGCCGAAGGCGGCGTGCCGACGCTGGAGGCGCTCAACCGGCAGCTTCCTCCCGGCTTCGAGACGGCCTCGGTGGGCGCGGCTCAGGCGCTGGCGTTGTCCACCGCCTTCGGGCTCGCGTGGCCCGTGTCTGAGAGCGCGCGGGTGTCGAGCCCGTTCGGCGAGCGGTACCACCCCGTGCTGGGCATGCGGCGGATGCACACGGGCGTGGACCTGAGCGTGCCCACGGGGACGGCGGTGTCGGCCGTGGCGGAGGGCGTGGTGCGGCGTGCGAGCGAGGACGCGGTGAATGGCCGCGTCCTGGTGCTGGACCATGGCCGGGGCGTGACGACGGCGTACTGCCACAACTCGGAGCTGCTGGTGCGGGTGGGGGAGCGGGTGACGCGCGGGCAGCTCATCTCTCGCTCTGGCAACACCGGTCGCTCCACGGGGCCTCATCTCCACTATCAGTTGGAGCTGGCCTCCCGACCCATGGACCCGCTCAAGTTCCGCGCCTCCGTTCGAGCTGTGTCCCACGACAGCGCACCCTGAGCGGCCGGCTCCCGACGCCGGGCTTCGAGGCTGGAGCGCGTTCCAGCGCCTCTCGGCTTCCCTGGGCTGTCGTCGTTTTCGCGGACAACCCGTGACGTCGGCGCGCGAACTGGAGACGGGGCAGGGCTGTGGTACATCCGCGCCATGGCCTCGTCCCTCATCGTGCAGGTGCGCCGCGTGCGTGCCCATCCGGAGCCCTTGCCGCTTCCCCGCTACGAGACGGAGCTCGCCGCCGGGCTGGATTTGAGAGCGGATATCGAAGGGGAGCAGGTGCTCGCGCCGCTGGCGAGGCTGGCGGTGCCCACGGGCCTCGCGCTGGGGTTGCCCCCAGGGTACGAGGGGCAGGTGCGGCCTCGCTCGGGGCTGGCGCTGCGCCACGGAATCACCCTGCTCAACTCACCTGGGACGGTGGATGCGGACTACCGGGGGGAGGTGCAGGTCATCCTCGTCAACCTCTCCAGCGAACCCTTCACGCTGCGTCGGGGCGACCGGGTGGCGCAACTGGTGGTGGCGCCGGTGACGTCCGCCAGGCTGGAAGAGGTCGACGTCCTCGACGTCACGTCACGGGGGGGGAACGGCTTCGGTTCCACCGGCCGTTAGCAAAGGGAAGCCGACGGCATCGTTCCTTGATGACAGGGGAGCGTGCAGAATATGAGGCCGGACCGCATCCCCCGCTCGCGGTCCGCCTTCGACCGGCCCCAGGAGTCCGACTGCTTTGCTCTGCTACCGCTGCGGCAGCCACGTCCCCGAGACGACCGACACCTGTCCCACCTGCGGGATGAAGTACGACGCGGCCGCGCGACAATCGGCCGGTGTCGTCCGCAAGCGTGGCCTGGAAGGCGCCCCCTACAAGGCGGGGGACGTCGTCGCTGGTCGCTACGCCATCCAAGAGGTGGTGGGCTCCGGCCCCATGGGCTTCGTCTTCCGCGCCCAGGACGAGGAGATCGACGTCGAGGTCGCCCTGAAGACGGTGCACCCGCGCCTCGTCCAGCAGCCCGAGGAGCGCACCCAGTTCGCGTTCTCCATGCGGGTGGGCAAGAAGCTCAACCACCCCAACCTGCTGCGCGTCTACGAAGAAGGGCTCGACGGTGAGCGCCCCTTCTTCACCATGCAGTTGCTGGAGGGCATGACGCTGCGGCGGATGATGGAGCAGCGCGCCTCGCGCGGGCAGCTCTTCTCGCTCAAGGACGTGGAGCCCCTGCTGGCGCAGATGGCGGCGGCGCTGGACGCGGCCCATCGCTTCGGTCCGCACTCCGACCTCAAGCCGGAGAACGTCATCGTCCTGCCGGACCTGCTGAAGGTGACGGACTACGGGCTCGGGCTCGCCGTGCCGCAGCTTCCCTTCGTCCAGGCGCAGAAGGGGCACCGCGCGGATGTCTACGTCGCTCCCGAGTATGTCGCGGGCGGTGAGCTGGACACGCGGATGGACGTGTACTCGCTGGGCGTGGTGATGGGGGAGATGCTCACGGGACTGGTGCCGTCCGACGGCGTGGTGCCCGGCCTCACGTCGCTGCACCCGGACCTGCCCACGTCCTTCGAGGCGCTCTACCGGCGCGCGCTCAACATCAACCCGCTGGCCCGGCCAAAGACGGCGGGCGAGCTGCACGCGGAGTTCGCCAGCATCCTCGCGCGTGCCCCCGCGGCGGTCGCCACGCACGTGCGCTCGGTGCCTCCGCCCGTGGGCTCGGCGCAGGCGGCCGCGGTGCGGATGTCCGCGCGTCCACCGCCTCCGGTGCCCACGGACATGATGCCCGTCCCCACCGGCATCGTGACGTCGCCGAAGCCCGCCGCGCACGTCGAGGAGGAGCCTCCTCCGCCGGACGCGACGCAGCCGCTCGACGCGGCGACGCTGGCCGCCATCATCGGCGCGAACCCTGGCTCGTCCCAGCACCTCACCGAGCAGGCGCTGCCATTCATCACCGCGTCCGCCGCGCGGGCCGCCATGGACGCTCCGCAGAGCGGGCGCTCCGCTTCCGAGTCGTCGCAGGGTGGACGCTCCGCCAGGGGCGCCGCCGAGCCCGCTCACGGTGGGCGCCTGCCTCCCGAGCCTGTCGCCGCCCGGGGTGGCGCGCCCGCGCCGCGTCCCTCGGGTCCGGCGCCCGCCGCCCCGCCGCGCCCGTCGCCCAAGGCCAAGGGACTAGACTCGGCGGGACAAGAGCCCGCTCCTTCCGATTCAGGGCCGCGGTCGGCGCGCGGGCTGGAGTCCTCCCCCGCGTCCTCCGGGCCGCGCCCCCTGGCACGCACGCTGGACGCCGCGCCCGCCGTGCCGGTGCCGGCCATCCGCACGGCGCGCACGCTGGAGTCCTCTCCGGCGCTGTCGGGTCCTCGCACGGTGGACTCGCCCATCACCTCGGCGGCGCGCTCGGCGCCGCGCATCGCTCCCACCCAGCGGTCCACGCGTCCGTCGAAGTCCTCGTCCTCGCGTCGCCGCTCGGCGTTCATCTGGATGGTGGTGCTGACGGTGGGAGGGCTCACGCTGGGCGCCGGTGGCGGTTACCTGCTCTTGCGCCACCTGCGGTCGACCCAGCGGACCGCGCCGGTGGTTCCCCTGGGAGGGCCGTCCGCTCGCCCGGTGGTGCCGGAAGCCAATGCTCCTCCGCTCGTCGCGCTGGCGGGAGAGTGCCCGGAGGGAATGCGACTGGTGAGCGGTGGGTCTTTCCGACGTGGAAGGGCCCGGGACGACAGCGAGGCGCAGGTGGATGAGCCCGAGTACGAGAACATCCAGGTGGGCTCTTTCTGCGTGGATGAGTTCGAGTACTCGGGCTCGAGGAAGAAGGGCGGCGCCCCTCGGGTGGAAGTGACCTGGGAGCAGGCGCGAGGGCTGTGTGAGGCCGCGGAGAAGCGGCTCTGCACGGCCGATGAGTGGGAGAAGGCATGCAAGGGACCGGGCAACGCGCGCTACGCCTACGGCGACGAGTACGTTCCGGGCATGTGCAACACGAAGGTCTCCATGCAGGAGACCCCTCCCGCGGTCGCTCCCTCGGGGGCCTTCTCTCAATGCGTGTCACGGGGTTACGGCGTGTCGGACCTCTCCGGAAACGTGGCGGAGTGGACGAGCACCGTGATTCCCAATCGGGGCGCCGTGCAGAAGGGCGGCTCGTTCAACGACCCGCAGCTCGCATCGAGGTGCAGCGCGAGGGTCTTCAGCGCTCGGGAGAAGACCTCGCTCTCCGTGGGCTTCCGTTGCTGCGCGAGCGTGAAGCCATGAGCTGGCGGGCCCTCGCGCTCCTGCTCTTGCTGGTGGTGCCAGGGGCCGCGGGGGCTCAAGGCGCCGCCCGTCCGCGCGTGGTGGCGGTGAAGTCCGCCAACCTGGCGCCCTATGCCTCCGTCATCGCCGGCTTCGCCGCGGAGGCCCGCGCGGAGGTGCAGGAGATGACGCTGGACGAGAGTCCCGCCACCGCCGCGCGCATCTTCAAGAAGCTGGCGGCCCAGAAGCCCGCGCTGGTGCTGGCGCTCGGGCCACTGGCCGCCAACGCCGCGCGCCGCTCGCTGGGCGAGGACGTGCCCGTCCTCTTCGCAATGGTGCCGTACTTCGAGAAGTACGGCCTGGAGGGCCCCAACGTCACCGGCATCTCCCTCACCAGTGACTTGGGCCCGGAGCTGGAGGCGCTGCTCGCGGTGGCGCCCAAGACCCGACGCGTGGGCATGGTGCATGACCCGCGCTTCTCCGCCGGCACGGTGACGCAGGCGCAGACGTCCGCCGGGTCCCGGAGCCTGTCCATCCTCCCGCTGGAGGTGGACTCGCCCGGCAAGGTGGGCAAGGTGCTGGAGGGCGCCGCTGGCCGCGTGGACGCGCTGCTGATGGTGGCGGACAAGACGGTGGGCAACGCCGCCGTGGTGCAGGAACTCATCGCCTTCGCGCAGTCGAAGCGGCTGCCGCTGGTGGCGCTCACGCCGAGCCAGGTGAAGGAGGGCGCGTCGCTGGCGCTGTCCCCCAGCCCCATGGCCATTGGCCTGCAAGCGGGCCGGCTGGCCAACCGCATCATCCACGAGAAGGTCGACCCGGGCGCGCTGGCGGTGGCGCAGCCGGAGGGGTTGGACCTGTCCATCAATCTCACCACCGCCCGGAAGTTGGGCCCGTCCTCCGAGTCCGTGCTGGAGCTGCTCCGGTTCGCGGCGCGGAAGGACTTTGCCGTGAAGGTCTACGAGTGATTCCCCGATACAGCCGACAGGAGATGTCCAACCTCTGGAACGACGTGGCCCGCTTGCGCCGGTGGCGCGACGTGGAGCTCGCCGCGCTGGAGGGCATGGTGGAGGCGGGACTGGCCCCGCGAGAGGCGCTGGAGGACTGCCTCCAGAAGGCCGGAGACTTCACGCTCGAGGACGCCGCGCGCATCGACGAAATCGAGCGCACCACCAAGCACGACGTCATCGCCTTCCTCACCTTCATGGAGGAGCGCGTGGGCCCCAGCGCGCGCTGGCTGCACCTGGGCATGACGTCCTCGGACGTGCTGGACACGTCCCTGGCGATGACGCTGCGCGACGCCGTGGACCTCATCCTCCAGGATTTGGAGCGGGTGATGGCGGCGGTGGAGAAGCGCGCCTTCGAGCACAAGCACACGCTCCAGATGGGCCGCAGCCACGGCATCCACGCGGAGCCGGTGACGTTCGGCCACAAGCTGGCCATCTGGTACGACGAGCTCCGCCGTGCTCGCACGCGGCTCCTGCACGCGCGGGAGACCATCGCCACGGGCATGATTTCCGGCGCGGTGGGAACCTTCGCGCACCTGCCTCCGGCCGTGGAGGAGCACGTCTGCAAGAAGCTGGGCCTGAAGGCCGCGCCCGCCTCCAGTCAGGTGGTGCAGCGTGACAGGCACGCGGAGTACTTCACCTCGCTGGCGCTGCTGGGCTCCAGCATCGAGAAGTTCGCGGTGGAGATCCGCCATCTGCAGCGCACCGAGGTGCGCGAGGTGGAGGAGCCCTTCACCGCCGGGCAGAAGGGCTCCAGCGCGATGCCGCACAAGCGCAACCCCATCCTCTCGGAGAACCTCACGGGCCTGGCGCGCCTGTTGCGCGGCTACGCGGTGAGCGCCATGGAGGACGTGGCGCTGTGGCACGAGCGGGACATCTCCCACTCCTCCGTGGAGCGCGTCATCGGCCCGGACGCCACCATCCTCGCGGACTTCATGCTGATGCGCTTCGCCCGGCTGATGGAGGACCTGCGCGTCTACCCGGAGCAGATGAAGAAGAACCTGGACCTGCTCGGCGGCGTGGTGAACTCGCAGCGGCTCCTGCTGGAGCTGGCGCGCAAGGGCATGGACCGACAGGCCGCCTACGTCATCGTCCAGCGCAACGCGATGAAGCTCTACGAGGAGGGCGTGGACTTCCGGCAGGCGCTGCTCGCGGACGAGGACCTGCGCAAGATGATGACGCCCGAGGAGATCAACGACTGCTTCTCCCCGGGCTACCACACGCGGCACATGGACGACGTCTTCCGCCGCGTCTTCGGCCGGAGCGAGTAGCGCCCCGCCGTCCCGCTGGGAGGGCTACTTCAGGTAGCCCTTCTGGCGCAGGTTCTGTTCGATTCGCGCGTGCACGTCTCCCGGCTCGAGCGCGAGCGTCGTCCCCGTAATCTGCTCGAAGGCCGCCACGTACTTGGTGGCCAACTCCACGCGGACGTCATCGGGGATGGGCGGGGGCGTGCCCTGGCCGGAGAAGTTCCGCTCGCGGATGAGCCACTGGCGGATGTTCTCCTTGTCCAGCATGCGCTGGTCCTCGCCCTTGGCGAAGCGGGCCTCGTACTCGTCCGCCACCCAGTAGCGGCTGGAGTCCGGGGTGTGCATCTCGTCGATGACGTAGATGTCGTCGCCCACCTTGCCGAACTCGTACTTGGTATCGACGAGGATGAGGCCGCGCGTGCGCGCCCACTTCTGGCCCTCGGCGAACAGGCCGCGCGCCGCCTCGGTGATGCGCGCCCAGTCGCGTGCGCTGGCGAGGCCCTTCGCGAGAATCTCCTTCTCTGAGATCGGCTCGTCGTGCAGCCCGTACTCCGCCTTGGTGGACGGGGTGATGATGGGCTCGGGGAAGGCCGCGTCCTTGCGGAGGCCCTCGGGGAAGGGCAGGCCGTAGGCGGTGTGCGTGCCCTTCTCGTAGTCGCGCCACAGGCTGCCCGTCAGGTAGCCGCGAATCACCACCTCCACCGTGAAGGGCTGGCAGGCGCGCGCCACGGTGACGTTGGCGTCCGGCACGTCGAGCACGTGGTTGGGGCAGATGTGCTTCGTGCGCTCGAACCAGAAGGCGGCGAGCCGGTTGAGCACCTCGCCCTTGAAGGGGATGGTGGTGAGCACGTGGTCGAACGCGGAGAGCCGGTCCGTCGTCACCAGGACGAGCGTGTCGCCGCTCCGGTACGTGTCACGGACCTTGCCGCGGTAGTGCTGACCGAGCGCCGGCAGATTCGTCTGCTGGAGCGTATGGGGAAGCTGAGCGTGAAGAGCGGAGGTATTCACTGGCGCCTCGCGGCCCGCCCCTCTGGAAAGTGGGGCACGGCGAGAGAAGGGTGGGCCTGTTGCTGAGGCGCGGGACTCTACTGGAGCGTGGCCGGCATGGAAGCAGGACCGTAGGAGGCCGCCAGGTAGAGGAACGCCGGGTTGACGCGCAGGATGCCGTCCACGTAGGCGACCGCATACGGAGCGCCGGACGCCCGGTCCACCTGGACCGCGCTCTCCGGCTGGATGCCCCAGTGCGCCAGCAGCGTGCGGGCCACCAGCTCCGCCGCCTCACGCTCGGACAGCCCCTGCAGGCTCTCCCGCCGGTCTTCCGGCCAGCGCTCCGCGGCGCGGGCCTCCAGCACCAGCTCGATGGCCTTGCCCGCGTCAGGCGCCTGGAACAGGTCCATGCGCGAGTCGAAGCCGGGCGCGGCGAGCAGCTCACCGTGCTGGCTGATGGGGAAGAGCACCAGCGCCTGCGCCGCCTGCCCGGCCTCCAGGTCCGACTGACGGGCCACCTCGCGGAACATCTCGAGGCGCGTCGCGGGGGACTCGAACTCCAGGAACTCTGGCGGATGCGACAGCGCCTGACGGGCACTCATGGTCGCGCGCACGGGCGTGCCCGCACCGCCACAAGCGGTGAGCACGGAGACGAGCGAGAGGAGCAACCCAGGGAGCCAGCGACGCATACGCGCGGGAATATACCGATCTGCACCAGGATCAACCAGCTAAACTCGGAGGCATGCGTCCTGGGGAGCAACTCCCCGACGTTCCTCCCCGGACGCGCCCGTGGACCCGGGAGTGTGCGTGGTTGGCACCCCGTCTCTCACCTGACTCGACGCGCTGGAGCGGATGGTTGAAACGGGTGGAGCCAGACCCGGTGCGAGGCGGAGCAAGAGCTCACGGCCTTCCAGCAACCAGGTCTCGCGGTGGCGCGGGGCACCTCTCCCTGGAGATTCAGTCAGGGAGGAGAGAAGACCCCGGCGCCGCTGCGAGAACGACGGCGGAAACTTAAGCCGCGTCCTTCTTGTACGTCTCGCCGTGGTGCTTCTCGCACAGGCCGGCCTTGAACGTCTTGGTGCGGCAACCGTCCTTGGAGCAGGTGCGGTAGCGCGAGTGGGGCAGGTCGCCCTGGCGCCACTGCTTGAAATGGAAGAAGCAGTAGCTCTTGGCGCGGTAGGGGCGCTTGCAGCCCTCCACGGTGCACGCCTTCTTGCCGCTGCCCTTGGCGGTGCGGGGCCAGTGGGTGAGCTTCTTCTGGGTCGTCGGGGTGGCCTCGGCCATTGTGGAACCTCTCCTGCGAAACGATACGGGTACCTCGGCGCCACGAGCACGTGGACCATCCGCCGGGTACGAAAAAGGCGCACTGTCTAGCGCCCATGCCACCCGAACGCAAGGAGACGCCGGAAGACCGGTGTCCGCGCGGGTGTCAAGGCGCCGGAGCGCCGTCCTCGGAACCCGGGCCGGCGGGCTCCGCTTCCGGGGCCGTGGGTGGGAGCGTCTTCGCCCTGGGAACGGGCGACAGCAGGTCGTCCAGCACGGAGGACTGGCCCCGGGTCGGCCGCCGCCCTTGCCGCCGGGAGGAGGCCAGGGTGGGGGCGGGAGCTTCCTCGCTCGGCATCTCCTCCAGCCGGACCTTGAGCCGCATCGGCTTGCCCAGCCGGTGGATGCGCAGCCGCACATCATGGCCCACGCCACGGGCCGCCACCTGCCAGCGCAGGGTGTGAGCCCGCCGCACGCGCCGCGTGTCGAGCCCGATGATGACATCGCCGTGGTGCAGCCCCGCGCGCTCGCCCGGGCCTCCCTCCACCACCTCCGTCACCACCACGCCCTGGCCGTGGCCCAGGTTGAAGGCCTCGGCGACCTCGGGCGAGTAGTCCTGCACGCTGATGCCCAGCCAGCCCCGGCGCACGCGCCCGTGGGCCCGCAGCTGCGGAATCACCGTCTTCGCGATGTCGATGGGAATGGCGAAGCCGATGCCCTGGCCCGCCACGTTGACGGCGTTGGCCACCGCCACCACGTCGCCATGCAAGTCGAGCACGGGGCCGCCGGAGTTGCCCGGGTTGATGGACGCGTCCATCTGCATGTAGTCGAAGTCACCGTCGCGGCCATTGGGCGTCACGTCGGTGCGGCCCATGTAGCTGACCACGCCCACCGTCACGGAGTGCGACAGGCCGAACGGGTTGCCGATGACGACAATCCAGTCCGCCGAGCGCACGTGTGACGCGGACGCCAGCCGCAGCACCGGAAGCCGGCGCGGGGCCTCAATCTTCAGGAGGGCGCAGTCGGTGCGCGCGTCCTCGCCCACCACGCGCGCGACGTACTCCTCCGCGTAGCCGCGAGGGTGCATCACCGAGACGACCACCTCCGACGCGCCCTCCACCACGTGGGCGCTGGTGAGGATGTAGCCGTCGGCGTGGATGATGAAGCCGGAGCCGATGCCCTTCTGCGGCTCCTCGCCCGACACCGCGGCTTCCTCCGTCATCTGCCGGGTGGTGATGGAGACGACCGACGGCATCGCCTTGCGAGCCACGTCGCTCAGCGTGGCCCGCTGGTTGTCCAGCGAACGGTTCTGGGCCTCGAGCCACAGACGTCCGCGACCGCGCCCGGCGGCCTGCGCTGGGGTCGCCAGTGCGCACACCAGCGCGGTGAGGATGACGACACTCTTGATGAAAGGAGCCCTGCCCATGCCCCGCCTCCGCCCCGACCGACCACCCGACCACCCACGCAACCTAGGGAGGGGAGACCTGTCGCGGAAGCGGACCTGTCGGCCAGGCTACTTCTTCTGCGCGATGATGCGGTTGACCGCTGCCCGGTCCTCCGCGCTGATGCGCTCGCGCGGGGCGGGGGCGTCCGTCGTGCGGGAGACAGCGCCCTTCGCGTCCTCGTACGCGTCCTCCAGCCCGTCCTTCACGCGGTCCATGGCGTCGGGCTTCACGGCGCGCTTCCAGGCCTTCTCCATGTGCTGCAGGGGCGTGCGGCCGTCCACCTCTCCCGACGACAGGAAGATGCCGAGCCCCACCGCGCAGACCGTCCAGACGATGAACTTCAAAGCTCCCATGCTCACAGCCTCCTACGTCTTCTTACATCGGGCAGGAGTGGGTGGCGAGTTTCCGACCGCGTGGATGTGATCCGCACTGACAGGGGGACCTCGGGCACTTAATGTCCGCCGGCTTGCAGCCCGAAGAGCTCTTTCAGGCCGCCCGAGCCAGGGCGGCACAGATGGACGTGGGGCGTGGAGACGCGGTGGTGGAGCGCGTCCGGGCCGCCGCCTCGTCGTTGTTCAGTCGGATTCCCGAGCCGCCGGTGTATCGCCGCGCCGAGGACCCTTCACGTCAGGCGGCGCAGGCGTTGCTGCCGGAGATGGAGCGGGTGCTGGCGGAGGCGCTGGCGGCGGGCAGGGACCCGTCGATGGCGCCCGCGCTGGAGAAGCTGGTGGCCGCGTTGCTCGCGCATGGCGAGGCGCTGTGCCACACCGCGAGCGGGCGGCTGGAGGCGGCCGAGACGGCCTGGCGACGCGCGCTGGAGCTGGAGCGGGCCGCGCATCCGACGCGGCACCTGGTGACGGCGCCGCCGCGTCCTCCGCCCGTGTTCGACAAGCCGTCGGGAGGCTCGCGGTTCGACCCCCGGCCCGCGCCGCAGGCGAGCGTGAAGCTCGTGTGTCCCAACACGGGCTGCAAGCGCGTGGGCGACTACGCCTTCCTGACGAGCCACGCGTACAACCGCTTCGTCTGCCCGGTGTGCGGCACGCCGTTCCTGGCGTACTTCGGTGAGCTTCGAGGGCTGGAGGTGGAGGTCCGCCGCAGCTCGAAGCGCTACTTCTTCACGGTGGACGAGGTGGGCACCACCAACTCCTCGCGCATCGAGTTCGAGGAAGCAGGCGGGCAGGAGTTCCCCGCCGCGCGCAGGGATTTGCTCGCGTTCCTCTACACGGAGGCGCGGGAGCTGAAGGTGGTGGTGAACCTCACCAACCAGCGGCTCATGTGGGTGAGCCCCGCGTCGTCGTGCTTCGTGGCGACGGTGGCGTTTGGCGAGGGCGCGCCGGAGCTGGTGGCCTTCCGCGCGTACCGGGACGACGTCCTGCGGAAGAGCCCGCTCGGGCGGGGGTTCATCCGGAGCTACTATCGCTGGGGGCCGGACGTGGCGCGGTGGGTGTCGCGGAGACCGGTGGCCCGGAGCGGAGTGCGCTGGGTGTTGCGTCAGGTGCATGACCGCCTGACCAGGAGTGGATACTCGTGACGCAGGAAGGAATCGGCGCGCCGCCGCCCGCGAAGCCGACAGGTGGCGGGACGAAGCTGTTCATGGCCCTGATCGCCGGATTGGGGATGGCGGGCGTGGTGTACCTGGGGGTGCTGGAGGCCCGGCGCTCGCAGCTGGTTCCGGATGGCGCGGCCACGCCCTCGTTCGAGCTCCAGCGCCACGAGGGTGGGGTGCTGAAGCTGGAGGACCTCCGAGGCCAGGTGGTGATGCTGGACTTCTGGGCGACGTGGTGTCCGCCGTGTCGCGAGGAGATGCCCGCGCTGGTGAAGCTGGCGAAGGAGTACGAGTCCCAGGGGCTCGTCTTCCTGGCGGCCAGTCGGGATGACGGGGACATGGCGCCCAAGCTGGTGGACAACTTCATGCGGAACAACCTTCCGGACCTGAAGCCCTACGTGGTGTACGCCGGGGACGACATGGCGCAGGCCTTCCAGGTCAGCGCGCTGCCGACGCTCTACTTCCTGGACCGCGAGGGCAAGGTGACGGACGCGCAGCGAGGCGCCCTGTCCGAGGATGCCCTGCGCCGTCGCATCGAGCGGGCGCTGAAGCAGTAGTGGTGCTCGCGGCCGTCGTGACGGAGTGACACCGTCACGAGGCTGCTGAGTGGAGTGTTGGCCCGACGCCGGGCTCAAGGTCTGCCAGGCCCTGCTGCTTCATCGTGACGTGGAGCCCGTTGCCGGGCCCTTGCCCGACGAGTTCGCCTGCGCGAGGCCCGATGTCCTCGGGGACCGCCGCGCCTCATTCCTCATCGAGAACCGACGGCGCGCACGAGAAAGGCGCCGATGTCCTCGTGGGACAAGGGCGCCTGGGTTCTCGTCGGTGCGTGGCCCTGCTACTTGCCGGGCGTGGGGGGCGTCGTCGCCGGCTTGGCATCCGTGGCCGGAGGCTTCGCGGTGGGAGCCGTCGTCGTCGCCGACTTGGCGTCGGTGGCCGGAGGCTTCGCGGCGGGAGCCGGTGTGGCGGGCGTCGTCGCCGGCTTGGCATCCGTGGCCGGAGGCTTCGCCGTGGGCGTCGTCGTGCCCGCGGGAGGCTGCTGTCCCGCCGGGACGACGGTCTCCCGGCCCTCGGTCTCTACCTCGGAGCGCACGAGCTTGAAGTCGACGCGGCGGTTCTTCGCGCGACCCAGCGCGGTGTCGTTGGTGGCGATGGGCCTGTCGAAGCCGAAGCCCGCGGAGGTCAGGCGCTTGCGGTCGATGCCCTTGGACACCAGGTACTCGAGCACCGAGCGCGCGCGCTTGTCGGACAAGCCCATGTTGAGCTGCCGCGAGCCCTTGTTGTCCGTGTGGCCTTCGATGAGCACCGGACCCAGCGTGGGGTTCTTCCGGAGCACCGTCGCCACCTCGTCCAGCAGCGGATACGAGCGCTTCTGGATGACGGCGGAGCCTGTCTCGAAGAGCACGTTGCCCTTGATGCGGATGCGGTCCGACTCGACGAACACGTACGGCGGCGAGTCGAACGGGCAGCCGTTGTTCTCCGGCGGTCCGAACTGCTCGGGGCAGTCGTCCTCGTTGTCGGGCACCTCGTCGCCGTCCGTGTCCGGGCAGCCGTCGTAGTCCTTGGGGCCGGGCTTGTCCGGGCACTTGTCGAACTCGTCGGTGATGCCGTCGCCGTCGGTGTCCACCTCGGGGCAGCCCTTGCGCTCCTTGAGTCCCTTCACGTCGGGGCAGCTGTCCTCGCCGTCCACCACGCCGTCGCCGTCGTTGTCCGGGTCGGGGCAGCCGTCGCTGTCCTGGAAGCCGTCCTTGTCCTCGGCCTCGTTGGGGCAGCGGTCCCTCACGTCGGGCACGTTGTCGCCATCCGAGTCCTGGAAGCGCTCGTCGTAGCGCAACCCGAACATGACGCGCAGGGCCTCACGTCCGTAGCCACTGGAGATGTTGAGGCCGCGGCCCACGTTCAGCTCCAGCCCCCAGTTGCCCCAGATTTTCGCGCGAGCGCCGACGAGCAGCTCCCACGGCGTCTTCAGCGAGTCGGACTGGTCGAAGTTGAAGGGGCGCACCAGCGGCGTGCCCAGGTGCATCTCCGCCGTGGCCTGCACGTCCGTGAAGCGCCCCATGTTGGGCAGCTCGCCGATGACGCCAGCGCCAAGCGTCAGCTCGTCATCCACCAGGAGGTTCAGGTACTGCGCATGCTTGCGCAGCTTCACGCCCGCGTTGCCCACCACCCGGATGGGGATGGGCAGGACCTCGAAGCGCTGCTCCACCGCGAGGCGCGGCGCGAAGACGAAGCCCCGCTCGCCCGTGAAGCTGTCCGCTGAACCCGTGGGCGCGCGGACCTCGGCGATGAGCGACAGGCCCACGGGGAACTTCTCGCGGTCCAGCAGGTGGACGCGCGGCACCAGTCGGAGGTCGCCCAGCGTGGTGCGGCTCACCCCGGCGGCGCCCGGGAAGTTCGGGGCGTTCAGCACTTCACCCAGGAGGTGGAAGTTGTCGCCCTGGATGAGCGTGAAGGGCAGGTCGATGCCCACCTCCAACCGCTCGTGGAGCTGGTAGGCGAACAGCAGGTGGGCGTCGAGCCGGTACGGCAGCAGGTCGCCCAGCTTCTCCTCACCATCCTTCAGGGCGAGGATGCGCCAGTTGAAGTCGAAGAGCAGCGCACCGCGGAAGCTGCCGACGGGCTCGTTGTTCGTCGTGCCCTCCAGCGCGATGCCGCTGTTCTGCGCGGGCGTGGGCTTGACCGGAACGGCGTCGAAGCCTCGGGAGAAGGGGTCGTGTTCCGCGTGGACCGCCGCCGAGGCCAACACCAGGCCCATCAGGACGAGTCGTACGGCGGAACCGCTCAGGGGCCGCCACCGTGGAGAGTGGCCGGAGCTGGTGCCTCGCATGATGGCAGCTCATACCATCCGGTCCCGAGGGGCGGAAACAAATGACCCACCCCTCGGGCCGAAATACAGCCCTGCGCTACTTCTCCATGAAGGACTGCGCGGGAATGACGGTGATGGCGTCCGGGCTCACGGGGAGCTTGAAGGGGACGATGACCTTGTCCAGGTCCAGCAGCTCCTGGGACTTGTCGGACGCGTAGGTGATGGGCGAGGGCTGGCCGGCGCGCAGGGCGTTGGCGAGGCCTTCCGCGTCCTGGGCGACGAAGGCGAAGTTGAGGCCCGTGGGGTGGAGGCGGCGGCGCAGCACCTCCTGCACGGACTGGGGCGTCATCTTCGTGAGGGCCTGGCGGTACTGCTCCAGGAAGTCAGGCGTGCCGTAGAAGAGCGAGTCGATGGCGTAGCCCAGCCGGCGCGGGTCCGTCTGCTCCCAGAGGCGCGAGTAGCCCTGGAGGAAGCCGCGCATCAGGTCGAAGCGCTCCTGGGGGATGGGCTCCTTGACGAGCTGGTCCAGGAAGTACACCGCGCCGCGCGTGGCGAACATCGCGTTGGCGGGCTCCACCGGGCGGATCCACAGGGTGAGGTCCTGCTGGGTGCGCGCGATGTTGGTGCGGTTGTACGTGGTGCCCGGGTCCTCGATGAAGTGCTCGGCGTAGGCGTAGTCGCCATAGTTGAGGCCGCGCTTCTCGCGCAGCTCGTTGAAGAGCAGGCCGATGGACTGACGGTGCTCGCCCAGGTGCGTGAGCGCGAAGGCCAGCGGGAAGAAGTCCGCGTCACCTCGGCGCACCGGGTTGACGTAGCCCATGCTGACGGCGGTGGAGAGCGTCTGCTTCTGGATGATGACGGTGCGGCCCGAGGTCGTGGGCAGCGTGGGCAGCGTCACGCGAGGCGCGCCGGTGGCGGGCAGGGTGCCCAGGCGCGAGAGCAGTGACTGCTTGAGCGCGTCGTCCACCGCGCCGGCCAGGCCGACCACGAGCCTGTCCTGCGTGAAGACGCGCTGGGCGTGGGCCTTCACGTCGTCCAGGGTGATGGACTTGAGGCCCTGCACGGTGCCGCCGGTGTAGTGCGCGTAGGGGTGGCCCTCGTAGATGAGCGCATCGAGCGCGACCTTGCCGAGCCCCTCGTCGTTGGCGCTGCGCAGGCCGTTCTCCACGTCGCTGACGGCGTTGGCTCGCAGGCGCTCCAGCTCGGACGTGTCCAGGCGGGGCGCGAGCAGCACGTCGGTGAAGAGGTCCAGGTAGCGCGGCAGGAAGTCCTTGTGGACGCGGCCGGCGAAGGTGGTGAACTCCTTGTCCGTGGAGACCTCCAGCTCGGCGGCCATGGGGAAGAGCGCCTCCAGCAGCTGCGAGGAGGTGAGCTTCTGCGTGCCGCCCTCGGCCATCAGCGAGGCGGTGAGCGCGGTGAGGCCTTCCTTGCCCTTCGGGTCATCGATGGAGCCCGTGTGGAAGACGAGCCTGAAGGTGACGATGGGCGTGTCAGGGCGGGCGAGGACCACCAGCTCCATCGGCTCGGGTTGCTTCAAGGGGACGGCGGGAACGTCCTTCGGCGGCGCCGGGGTCTTCTCGGCGGCGGGAGGCGTGGCCGGAGTCTCCGTCGCGGGAGGAGGCGTCGTCTCGGGCGCGGGCTTCGGCGTGGAGGCGCAGCCGGCGACGGAGAGGAGGGCGGTGAGGGACAGCAGGGCCTTGGTGTTCATCACTTCGTCCCTCCGGCGGCGTCGACCTTGGGGGTGAGGCTGAGCTGGGTGAGGTTGGTGGCCTTGAGGTAGCGCTTGGTGAAGTCGGAGAGCTGCGCGGGCGTCACCTTGGCCAGGTTCGCGAGTTGCCGCTGGAGTCCATCCGGAGTGCCGAGGATGCCGGCGTACCAGCCGAGCTGGATGCCGACTTCGCGCGGCGTCTGGAGGCCCATCAGGGCGCCATAGCGCGCGTTGTCCTGGATGGCCTTGACGCGGGCGGCGTCGACCTTGCCGGCCGCCAGGTTGCTGACCTCCTTGAGCAGGGCCAGTCGCACGCGCTCGCGGTCCTTCTCGTCCTTGAGGGTGGCGGTGAGGGTGAACAGGTGCGGGTCGCGGTGCTCGGAGTAGTCGCTGCCGATGGCCTCGACGAGCTGCTTGTCGAGGACGAGCTGCTTGTAGGCGGGGCTGGTGGGGCCGACGAGGTAGGCCACGAGCACCGTCTGGAGCGCGGAGTCGGCGGTGTTGGCGGACGCGGCGGGCGTGTGCCACGCGAGCACCTGGCGCGGCTGCGTGGGCTGGGGCCAGTCGACGTGGACGGTGCGCGGCTGCGTCTGCGGAGGCTCGGTGGGGACGGTGATGGTGGACGTCTTGCGGTTCCACGGGCCGTAGTGCTCGCGGACGAGCTTCATCACCTGCGCGTCATCGAAGTCGCCGACGATGAAGAGCATGGCGTTGTCGGGGGTGTACCAGCGCTCGAAGAAGTCGCGGCTGTACTGGTAGGCCTCCGGCATGGCCTTGACGTCGTCGTAGAAGCCGAGCGTGGTGTGGCGGTACGTGTGCCTGGTGAAGGCCGTGGCGTTGAGCGCCTCTTCCATCTTGAGGTACGGAGCCGCGGCGTTCTTGTGGTACTCGCCGAGCACCGCGAGCGCCTCGGTGCGGAAGGACGGCTCGGAGTACTCGAGGTTGCGGAAGCGGTCCGCCTCGATGTCGATGAGCTGGGGCAGTCCCGCCGTCGGCCCGTACGAGTAGTAGAGGGTGATGTCGTCGGTGGTGAAGGCGTTGTCGTCGAAGCCGAACGTACCGAGGATGCGCTCGCGTTCGCCTTCGGGGTGACGCTTCGTCCCCTTGAACATCATGTGCTCGAAGAAGTGGGCGAAGCCCGTCTTGCCGGCCTCCACTTCGTTGCGCGAGCCGACGCGCACCACGGTGACGTACGCGATGATTCCCTTCGACGGGTAGGGCACCCGCACCACGGTGAGGCCGTTGGGGAGCTTGTCCGTCTGGAGGGTGTACGGGAACGTCTGGGTGGCGGCGCTCTTCTGCGCCAGCGCGGGGAGCGCGGTGCCCAGTACGAGCAGGAGGAGGGGAAGCAGTCGTCTCATTCGGGGTCCTCGTGGCCGCTGGGGAGCGCGAGGGCTGACCGAGCGGGGAGGCGACCCTACGCCGGTGAAGCAGGAGGGGAAGCGACTTCCAGGCCGAGTGTCCGCCTTCGTGCGAGAAGGTGCGGTGGTGGACGCTCAGGAGGATTGACGCGCGGCCGTCAGCGGTTAATGTGAGGAAGACGCGGTCGAAGCGGTGACCGCAAGTGCAGCAAGCAGTCAGTCAACACCCCGGGGGCGACCCGGTTTCGACGGGGGCATAGAAGTTCGAGACGCGTGCCGAGCTTGTCAGGTAGCTCGTAAATCCAACCCGGCAAAGACACAAAAGCCAACGACAACGTTGAGCTCGCGCTGGCTGCCTAAAAACAGCTGTTAGCGTGCGGTCCCCCAGCTCTCGGCCCGTGGGGTTGGGATCGACCGTCATAATGCGGGCTGGCTGCCAAGGGTGCCTGGGCCCGAGGTGGCGAGACCTTTCCAGGACCGGCTTCAGGAATCCCGTCCGTGGGAGTCTTGAGGACGTAGCAAATCGCGGACTACGCACGTAGGGTCGAAGAACCGAAGGCTTTCGGACGAGGGTTCGATTCCCTCCGCCTCCACAGTGAGAAGCCCAGCAGCCGTGAGGTTGCTGGGCTTTTTCTTGGGGCCTCGCGCTTCATGGGCCCGCGGTGTGTCCTTCCGGCGTCACTCAGGTCCGAGGACCTGGACGCTCGTCAGTACACGAAGATGAGTCTGCCGTTGGAATACACGCAGTAGAGCTCGGAGGTGGACGTGCCGGCGCAGCAGGTCTGCGGCTCGCCTTCGATGAAGCAACGCTTGCCCACGAGCGCGCTGCACGAGGGGTAGCCCGTGCACGCCGGGGGCGCCGGGCAGGCGGTGAACACACCGTCGCACGTCACGCCCTGGTAGTCCGTCTGGGAACAGGTGGTGCCCGAACAGGAAACACTCTGGCCTCCCGAACACTGCGCCGTGCACGTCCCAAACTGGGAGACCGTCGAGGACTCGCCGTTCTCGGACACCGCCTCGGGCTCCATCGTGGGCTCGGAAACCGGACCGCCACAGCCCAGGAGAGAGAGGCTGAGCAACACCGCCGTCACAGCAAGAGAGTGCTTCATGAGTGGCCTCGTCGGGTGAGTGGAACAGACGCCACCTTAATGCAATCTCAATCCCAGTCGAGCCCGTATCGCGGACCCAGGCGATGCAATCCAGACCCGGGGTGTCTCACGAAACCCCGTGTCTCTAAAGTTTGCCTTCACTGGGTGTATGTGTCATTTCCCGGCATGGAGAGACATCTCGTTTCCTCCAGGAGAGACATCCATGACGAAGCACACCGCGAAGTTCGTGGGAATCGCCATCTCAGCCCTCATCGGGACGGTGGCCTGGGCAGGCGCCAAGAACACCAATACCGTCCTCGTCAACACGGTCGCGAGGACCGCATCCGGCTCTCTGGGCGACGCTCGAAACACCGCGGACACCCAGCAGTTCATTGGCTGCGGCATCACCACGTACGTGGGGAGCGCCCCCACCGTCGCCTGCTTCGCGATGGATACCTCCAGCAATTACGTGGGATGTTCCTCGACCAATGCGGACCTGCTGGCGACAGCGCAGTCCATCAATGGTGATTCCTACATCACCTTCACCTGGGACGCGTTTTCCGGCTGCACGTCCCTCAGTGTGACGAACGCGTCGCTCGGCGCGCCCAAGCAGCCGTAGTCTGAAGACCTCGGGGATGCGCGCGTCCATCGCGCGCATCCCCGCGCGCAGCCTCCACCGATGCCACCTCCGTCAAAACCAATCCTCGCGCTCCTCCTCCTGGGCACCTCCGCCACCGCGTTCCTCGCCGGACGGCAGAGCGCCCCAGATGCGAATGAGCGGGTCCTTCAGGAACTCGCGAGCCAGCGCGCGGTGCTCGACACGCTCCTGGCGCGGACCGCCGCTCCGCCGGACGCGCACCGTGATGTGGAGCCCCCATCCAAGGCGTCCTCCACCCCGGCCCCCAGCGCGCCCTCCATGGGCACGGAGCCGTCCCCTCGGAGCCTCGCGGCCGTCCAGGAGGGACAGCGGCTCATCGACGCCGCGCTCCAGGTCCGGCGCTGGACGAAAGAGGATGGCCAGGCCTTCCGCGCCGCGCTCGTCGACATGACGCCGGACCAGCGCGGCGAGGCCATGCGTCGGTTCTTCACCACGATCAACAGTCAGGCGCTCGATGTGCGGACCGGGGGTGCGCCCTTCTGAGTTCGCGCGACATCCCAGCGCACCCGGCGGGTCCTGCTCTCCGCTGAGTACTCCTTCCGCATCACGAAGATCCACTCCGGCTCGAACCGCACCCGCGCTCCCTGTCAGTTGGTACGGGTGTTGTCATTGCGTAGGCGTCGGGCCCGTTCTCGGCCCAGTGGTTTCGCGGATGGTGAGCGGGGCGTTTCAATGCTTCCGCTTCGATGCCTTCAAGAACTTGCTCAGCCGATGACGCTGGATGTGCCTGTCTCGTGGTCGGCTGGTGGCTGTGATTGCACCGCCGATGGAAGCCGTGGCTGATGGGGGGCTCCGCTCAGTGACTCGGCACGGGCGGCAGCCGATGAACCACCGGCCGTGGCGTGCCAGTCGCGCCTATCTCCACGGGTTCGCAGGACACGGGGAGTTGGCTCGCGCCGTCACGCACGCGCTGGGCCCAGGTCGGGTCATCCAGGTTTCCCCTCACCGGGACGACGCACAACGTGTAGGCCCCGGGGGCCAGAGCCGTCACGGTCAGCGGCTGCCCCTTCATCAGCAGCAGGATGCGGGTCTGACCTTCGCCACGGGCCGCCAGGACTGCTTCGAGCTGCTCCAGGGTGACTGCTCCCAGCGGCCCCGTGCCGAGGTAGACCTGGGCGTTCTGGAGGGGCTGGTCGTCGGCTTCCAACACTTGGATGGACAGCGCATGTCCTCCCAGCGCCACCTGGATGTCCCGTGGCGCTCCGCGCTCTTCGACCTGGGCCAGCACGCTCTGGAGCAGTTGTTCCGTCGAGCCCTCGCGAAGCGCCGCCGTCACGACGTATTGCCCCTTGGACAGGCGAGCAAAGCGATAGCGACCATCCGCCTGGGTCATCACCATGAAGCGGCCCGTGCTGCTGCCACGCGGAGCGGCCACCACCGCCACGTTCCCCACGGGGTGCCCTTGTCTCGTCACCGTCCCCTCCAGTCCCGCGAGCGGCCGGAGCGTCAGCTCGAGCGCGTCGGAGGCCGCGCCCGCCGCAACGACGAGGGGCGAAGAGCGCCCCCGCGTGGAATGCTCGGCCATCACGGTCAACGCCGCCTCACCGCCCCCCGTGAGGGCGAAGTGTCCACTCGCATCGCTGACGCTCCGCAGGGGCGCCGGACCGGCCTGGCTGCCATCACCGAGCAGTTGGGGGCCCGCGAGAACCTCCGCGCCGGGGACCGGGACACCCTCTGCATCGCGCACGACACCGCGGAGCCTCCGCCCCTCCTCCAGCACCACGAGGCCCAAATCCGTGTCCGCGCCAGCCCCGACCTCCACGCCCTCCAGCGTGCGAGGCGCGGACCCGCGCGACAGGAAGGTCAACGTGTAGTGGCCAGGGGGCACGTCCGCGAGCACGAAGGCTCCCTGTGTTCCCTGGAACGCCGTGGGCTGCGACAAGGTGAGCGCCACCGAGAAGGACTCGGGCACCTCTCCGTCCGAGAGCTCCACCCGTCCACGCAGCGTTCCCGGCGACTCGAGGAGGATGCGCACGTCCTCGTCTCCCACCTTGGCCATGACGCCTGTCGCCAGCCAGAACGACGAGGACTGCACGGAATGGTGAACGGAGGCGCGCAGGCGGTAGCGTCCCGGCGCCAGGCCCGGCAGTCGGAAGCGGCCGCTTCCGTCACTGACATCCGAGGCGTACCGGCCGCTGTGGGACTCCGTCAGCGCACCCAGCGCGGCCCGGTCCTCGGGAATGGCGACGACCTGGGCGCTCGCGACCGGCGCACCGTCCGACGCCGCGACGACGCCCGCGATGCTCCCCTCCGCCTCCAGCCGCAGCGTCACCTCCGCCGCTCCCGAGCCCAGGTCGACGTCCTGGGAGAGTGACGAGGCGCGCTCGCCCTGGGCATCCACTTGGAAGCGGGTGTGCGGCAGCCCCCTCAACTCGAAGCGGCCACTGGCATCCGCGAAGGTGCCATGCCGTGTGCCAGGAAGGCCGCCCGCCCCGCCCTGGCGTGCCTGGATTCGCGCGAACGGAGCCGGTGCACCCGAGCGTTCCACCACCTGCCCGAAAAGCACCGCGCCAGGCCGCAGCACGATGCGGACGGACGGTGGCGATGCGAGCCCCTCCAGTGTCACCTGCTCCGACAAGGATGGTGCGAACCGGGCATGGGTCGCCATGAAGCGGAAGGTGCCCTCGGGCAGTGCCCTCATCCTCCAGACTCCCTCCGAGGTGGTGAGGACCTCCTCCACGATGTTCTCCGACTCGGGCAGGGCACTGCCGGTCCGCAGCGCGCGCACACTCGCTCCGAGGACAGGTCTTCCTTCGGAATCCACGACCTCTCCCAGGACGGGCGCTCCGACCTGGACGAGCAGCGTCACCCGGCTCACGCTCGCGGCCTGGGGCGTATGGAGCACCGTCGCGCGTTCGGGGGCATGTCCCTCGACCGAGGCCCGGATGACGTGGCGTCCGGCGGCGAGCCCCTGGAGCAGCGCCTTTCCGTCGGAACCCGTCATCACCGCGACGCCCTCCTGGCCTTCGACCTCCACCCGCGCGCCCTCCAAGGGGTGGCGCTCCCGGGCGTCCAGCACCGACACCTCCACGGGAACCGTGGGACGGAGGACCAGGATGACGGGCTCCGAAGTTGGCGTCAGTCGGACCTCCACGGGCTCCGCTGCCAGCGCTCCTCGTCGCGCCTGGAGCGTGTAGCTCCGGGGCTGGAGCCGCTCGAAGGAGAAGGTGCCATCGCGCTCCGTGAGCACGGTGCGAAGCGGGACGGTTCCCAAGCTCACCTGTGCTCCTTCGACGGGCAGTCGCGCGGCGTCAATCACCTGCCCCTCCAGCCGCGCTGGGCCATGGGGCTCCTGGCTCTCCAGTCGCAGGAGGGGAGGGGCCTCGCGAACGGGAGAGGGCCGGGAGGTCGAGGCCGGGGCGGGCCGGGCCGCCGCCTGCCCTGCCATGGGCGGTGCGGGCGCCGGGCCCTGCTGATGGCTCAGCACGAGTCCCGCGAGCGCCGCGACGCACACCGCGACGGCGATGCTTGTCATCCTGCGCACGTCACTCCTCGGGGACGACGAAGGACTGAGGGGTGCTCACCGTGAGCTCGACGTGGCCACAGCGCGGACACACGTGGACGGACGTCTCCACGCCCTTGCGCATCCGGGAGCGACCCGGCGGGGTGACACGCAGCCGGAGCAACCCCATGGACGCGGGCGTCATGCGGACGTTGCAACGCAGACAGTTCATCCTCTTCCCCAGAGCAAGGACGCCGTGAGCGCCATGACGAGCAACCCCAGTTGGCCCGCCATACGGGGGCCTCGGTTGAGGATGAGGTAGGTGAACGGGACCAGGACTCCCGCCCCCGTCATGGCCGCGAGCCAGTACCAACGCCCCCAGCCCACCGCGACACAGACGACCAGCGCGGGGGCGAGCGCCGCCACGCCCCACGAACTCAGCAGTCGCGCGCGGAGGAGGGACCCCCGGGGAGCCAGACGCAGCCGGTCCGGAAGCGCCAGCTCCGGTGCGAGGACGCGGTCCAGCACCGCGGTGACGCCCGCGACCACCAGCAGCGCGCAAAGCGTCCCGTGCAACTCGGGCCTGCCGAACCCCACCACCGTGGCGGGAACCAGCGCCAGCAGCGCGGGCGCCCAGGGCGAGCGCCGCGCGAGTCGCCCCCAGCCTCCACGTCCCCACCTGGGCTCGGGCGCGCGTCGGAGCGTCTCCGTCCCGCGGAGCATCTCCATGAATCCGAGCAGGGCGCGCTCCCACAGCGGTGGCAGCAGCGGGGGCGTCAGGACGAGGAACAGCACCAGCGCGGGCGTCCCCAACTCCATCCGGACCAAGGCTCCAAACGCCATCATGGCCACGAACGCCAGCCAGCCGGAGAGCACCCCCAGGGCGCGGGCGCCTCGCTCCTTCCCGAGCCGCCGCCCCAGGAAGGTCGCCAGGAGGACCGAGGCGCACAGGGCCCACCCCAGCGCGCAAGCACCCGCCACGAGCATGCTGACGGCCACCCACGGCGCCGCGCGCGAAGCCAGCAGCGCGAAGGGCAGGCCTGCGCAAGTCAGGGGGCACAGCGCGGCGAGCAGGGTGGGCGTCAGCGCGATTCGCAGTGCATCCCGCGCACCCACCGGCGATAGCGCCAGCAACCAGGGGCCCTGTGGCCTGCCCATCAACCGGGACAGGGCCACGCCGGCCGCGCCTGTCGCCAGCAGCAGGTTGAAGCCCACGAAGCCGCCCACCACGCCCACCTCGAGCCTTCGCGGAGACGGAGGCGCGAGGAAGAGGACGAACACGGACAGCCCCACCCCGAGCGCCAGCCCGAGAAGGGCCAGCAACCACCGGGTCCAACGCCAGGGGACGAACTGGCGCAGCGCATGTCGGGCCTCCCAACCGGCCGCCAGGGCCCAGTTCATGGGACTCCTTCCCGAACCGCGCGGCGCGTCTCGTCACCGCAGACGCGCTGGTAGAGCCTGGCCGTGCCGCCTTGTCGTGCCACCTCCACGCGGTCGACCAGGTCCATCACCCGGCCGCGACGCAGCACCGCGAGCCGATCCACCAGCGCGTCGAGCACCTCGGGTTGGTGGTGGCTCAGCAGGATGCAGTCACCCGCCTCGGCCCGCGCTCGGAGCAACGCCCGCAGCCACAGGCTCGCCCCCAGGTCGAGCCCGTTGAAGGGCTCGTCCAGCACGAGGACGGCTGGCCGGTGCAGGAGCGCGCAACAGAGAGAGAGCTTCTGACGCATCCCGCGCGAGTAGCCCTCCACCCAGGCATCGCGCTCCTCCCACAGGCCCGTCTCTCGCAGCAGGGCCTCGGCCCGGGGACGGGCCTGCGCGGCGGGCACTCCCCACAGCACGCCGAACTGGTTGAGGTTCTCCAGCGCGCTCAGACGCGGGTAGAGCAGGGGTTCGTCCGGAACGAAGCCCAGCCGCCGGCTGGCCTCGCCCGGGTTCGTGGCGACGTCGACGCCAGCGACGCGCACCTGACCTGTCCGAGGCTTCAACAGGCCCGCCACGACGCGGAAGAGCGTGGTCTTCCCAGCGCCATTGGCTCCGAGCAAACCCAGCACCTCTCCGGGGCGCGCCTCCAGTGACACCTGGTCCAATACGGCCGGCCCTCGCCCATGACGAAACGACACTCCACTGAGCTCCACGCCTGGCATCAGGACTCCTCCGTCGCGGGTACGAAGGCCCGAAGCCTCGCTCGCGAAGCTCGCCAGAGCCGCGCTCGCCAACTGGCCCACCGCGCATATTCCTCGTCTGTAATCAGGAACAGCTCCAGGCCAATCATCGCCAGCGAGAAGCAGACGAGGCCCATGAAGCCCGCGATACCCAGGTGCAGGAACAGGCCGACGGCCAGGAAGGGCAGCCGCAGCCGCGTCAGGACTGCGATGGGAAACCACAGTTGATAGAAGAGCGTGGTGTAGCTGGCGACCGTCGTCAGATAGGGATTGTGGAAGAGCTGGCGCATCGACGGGTGCGAGAACCACTCCACCTGGCTCACGAGGTACATGGCGGTGCCATTGCTCCACTTGTCTCCCGTCGCCTTCAGGAAGCCCGCTGTCAGATAGAGCACGCCAATCTGGAGCCCGATGGCGAGGATGGCGATGTTGTGAAGCCAGACCTCCAAGGAACCACTCCGGTGGACCTTGTTTGCTGGCAGGGCGAACAGCATGTACGTCAACACCAGACGGGCCACGTTGTCTCCCCCATCCCCCAGCTCTGGCAGCCGCGCCGCGAGGAACAGGGAGGACAGGAGCGCGACCGCCGTCGCGAGTCGCGTGGACCCGCCGAAAACGAGGCTGATGGCCGCGGCGCCCATGAGCACCACGAGGGCCGCGGGTCCCCAGGCCACGGTGAAAATCCCATCCGCGAGGCGCGCCACCGGCGCGCTCAGGAAGTCGCCGCTGGTTCCCTCGCCAAGGCCTTGAGGGCCCCAGAGATAGGCGGCGAAGCGGCCCTCCGTGCTGGCCCGGAAGAGCAGCATGAGCCCCAGGCAGATCTGCAACGCCCGCAGCCCCTGTCGCTGGTGGGGCTCGAGCGCGAGCCAGTTCCAGGCCTGTCTCGACAGGGTCTTCATGTCCCCTGCGCCTCGTAGATGCCTGGCAATGAGACGGTCTCATCGAGCTTGAAGAGCCCCAGCTCGAAGTCCTGCTCCTTGGGTTTTCCCTCCGCGCGGGCCGACCAGGGCACCGCGCCACGCTCGCGGAAGCGGAGGGCGACGGCGCTCAGTCGCCTCAGCGGAAAGGCCTCGCGGCAGAACACGGAGCCGACGCGGCGGAACATCCGCGCGGCCAGCTCTCGGCGGGGCTTGATGGCGATATCCCTCGCCTTGCACGCCTCGGTGTCTCCCTTCTCACAGGCCTCGTGGAAGGAGTACAGGTCTGGCCCGCCATTGAGATACGTGCGCAGCGAGTTCTGCAGCGGGCGCACCAGCCTCTCATAGGAAGACAGCCGGTGCCGCTGGGCCTGCTTGAAGTGCGCGGAGGAGACATCCTCCCATCCCTCCGTGGGCAAGGGATGCGTGGAGTCCGCGGGCACCTCCTCGGCGCTCAGACAGCGGACGAGCAGCACTTGAGTGCTCTGTACCGGCGTGGGCGCGAACAGGCTCCAGTTCTGCGGGAAGTAGGTCCCGATGGTGAGGTTGGCGAGGAATCCGAGCTCCATCTTCACCGGGTTGAGCGGGAACACGTACAGGAGCGTCAGCGCGAAGTGGAGGACGAGCCCCACGAGCGTGATGACACGCGTGGCGCGACCCAGCACATGACCACAGCGAGTGAGCAGACGGAGCATGACAGTGTGGAAACAGGAGAATCAATCCAGCGCTGTCGCCGGCACGAAGGAAGCGAACGCCTCCGCGCTGTCGCCCATCATGTAGTTCCAAGCCTGGGTCCCCGCGTAGTACGCCGCGCCGGACGCCGCACCGGCCACCGCGCCGACCGCTCCACCACACGCGGCGCCCACCGGAGAGCCGACCATCGCGGCCGACACGGCGCCACCCGCCGCGCCACCCGCGGCCCAGCCTATCGCCTGGCCGCCAAAGTCCGTCCAGGTCCAGCTCGCCTCGCGGATGACGCCCGACACCGGGGACGCCTCCCGAGACAGGGTGGCCTCCGCGCGAACCGTGGTGGTGGAGAACCCCAGGCCGACAACGCCAACAACCGCAATCGTCTTGATGGCAACGTTCAAGTGATACCTCCGGGATGTCGGCACACCCGCTGTGCCGAAGGAGTTCCCCCTCGACGAACAGCTGAGGAGTCACCCAAGCATCGTTCGGAGCCTCATCGCCGGCCATACCTCCCCAGGGGGAGAACGACATCCTCAGTCGCGAATCCCGAGAATCGTCGGAGCAAATGTATTGATTTGCGCGGCGTTGTTCGCGCCCGCGTCACCCGTGGCGTGCGGCGGATTCTCTCCATCGTCGTAGATGACGTCGGGATTGCTGAACCGTCCGATGACGGGGACTTCGCGGCGGGGATTGGTGGTGTTGTAGGCCATGATGGTGCGCCAGTGGTTCGCGATGTAGCCGTAGCAGGATGCGTCCAGGCGCACCGTGACGGCCTCCCGGTTGTGCTCACACCCGAAAAGGTGACCAATCTCGTGTGCGGGCGCGTGCTCATCCAGGAGCTTGGAGGCCGGTACCACCACGATGGACTCGTCCCACCTCGTGACGCCAATGCCACCGCTGATGGGGTCTCCCATGTTCCCCGAGACGAAGAGGATGACGTGCGGCCGATAGCGCTCCCGGAGCGTCAGGCACGTCTCGCGGATGGTCCCGTAGTAGCCATCCATGTCCTTCGGGATGGGCTCCTGCCGACGACGCACGCGCTCCTCGCCGTTCGCGGGCTCCCCCAGCAACGCGTCCCGGTACATGCCGGTGCTGATGAAGGGAGGCGGAGGCGAAAACCGCTCGATGGCCACCAGGCGCCCTCTCACGGCGATGCCACTGTGCTGGAACGCCTCGTTCATCTGCCCGATGCATTCGTGGATGTTCACCAGGAGCTGGTCCTGGTCGATGCGCTCGAACGAGTCCATGAATGCGCAGTCGCTCGTGAACACGGTCAGGATGTCGAAGACATCATCGGCTTCGCCCCGCTCGGCCAGCGTCCACATCGTCCGGGTCGCCCACTCCTCCGTCACCCACGGCTGCTCGAGGGGCGGCTCCTCCACCTCGACGGGACGCAGGCGCTGCGCTCGTCTCCTGCCGAAACAGCAGCCCATCAGCGCACCTCCTCGGCGAGCGTCTCGAGCCCACCGCGCGCGTGGAGCGCGAGGCGGAGTCTGGATGAGGCTTCCGCGTAGAGGTTCTTGTAGCGCAGGGACTCACTGGTCTGGGAGTCGCGGAGAATCACGCCAGCCCACGCATACCTCGGGTCGGTCTCGAAGTGACTCCCCAGCAGGAACATGAGCACGAGATAGAGAGGACGTACGCCCTTGCTGTGCTGGGCCACGAGCGCCTGCGCGAGCGTGGACAGGGACTGCATCTGGGAGTCCATCACCCTGCTCTTCTCGGGGTGGAGGGTGGAGAGCAGGCGCGACGCCTCGCCCTCCGAGATGCCCACCCTGTCCAGGAGCGAGTGAGGGGAGAGCTTGCGCGCCCGGAGCAATGCCTTGATGTAGAGGTTGCCGGTGTCCCCGGAGACGACGCCCAGGTAGGACAGCGCGCTCTCGAAGAGCACCGTCATCGACTTCTTGCTCAGCGCGGGCCCCACCCAGGGAAGCTGAGGGTCGATGTCGAAGCGGTGCCCGAACATGACCATCAGGTCGAGGTAGTTGAGCACGTCCGCGGGCTTGGTGAAGCCCAGGCTCTGCGCACGCTGGCTGGCCGACTCCGCGAACGCGACGCCTCCGGAGGCGCCCATCAACAGGTGGTCGACGGGGTGCATCGCCATCAGGCGGTGGAGCAGCGCCTTCTGCTGGGGGCTCGACTGCTTGAGCGGCCTGCCGACCTCCAACTGCTTCCTGGGCTCGAGCAGCGTGGACTTGGGCGTCTCGACGAACAACGCATCCAGGGACGCACTTCGACGACTCCCTGCATACTCAGACATGGTCGGCTCGGGGAAGAGAGGGGGCGCGGTGAGTCGCAGGGCAAGGCGCATGCCATCCACGGCTCCAGGCCCGTTGTCGACAGGAGCCCAGAGGGCAGACGCCGCCCGGCGTCCTGACGAAACGCCCGCGCGTCCTGATGGAACGCCGACTCGAGTCCCGCTGGCTGGAGGTCCTTCCGGTCAAGGGCATCTCTCAGGTGCGGTCGCCCTTCTTCTTCTTGCGCTTCCCGGCCCGCGCGGCCGGCTTGTTGGGCTTGGACTTGGGCGCGTCGGTATCCCTGTCGTCCTCATCCTGCTGCTTGGACTCACTGGAACTGGAGGACGGGCCGGCCCGCGCCGCCTCCTCGCCATCGCGTGTTCCCGCGGCGCCGCCATCGGCCAGTCCGGCGACAGCGCCGAGCCCGGCTTCAACCTGCAGCGGCTCGGGTGGCTTGGGAACCTCCACCTCGGGAGCGTTCCCCTCCTCGTCCACTACGACCGCTTCCCAGGCCGCATTCTCATAGGCCTGCTTCCAGGCACTGCCGTAGGCCTTCCGCCAGGCGACGATGTAGGCGACACGCTGGCGAGCATCCGCGCCACCGCGCTGTCTCGCCTCCCTGGCGACGTAGCCGCCATCCGTCCGCGCCTGCATCTGCGTGAAGTGGTCTTGGATATAGGGAATGGCGTCGTGCGCCGGACGGGGCGCGGGCTCCTCGAGCCCCGTTGCCTCGCTCACCGCCTCTTTGTATGTCTCCTGGTAGTACGGGATGTAGGCGCGGTCGAATTCCGCTTCATAGGCAGTCCGGGAGGGGGCTTCCCGGAGGTCCGTCACCGCGGCATTGGGAATCGCGCTCAGGACGAGCTCCCGGTTGCGGAGGACCGTTTCGTTGGCGCGTTCGGTCTCCCACTGCAGGGGACCCGAGGGCTCGCGCCTCCTCACCAGCCCCGCCAGTTCATTCGCACCGAAGGGCTGGTCCTTGTAGTGGTGGAAGAAGTTCGCGACGGGAACCCGGGCCAGGTCGATTTCCACCTCGCCATATCCGCTGAAACCCACGCCATGGTTGGAGGTGATGTCTCCAGGCGTGGACCTGGCCGACAGCAGCTTGCCCACGCCTTTGCGGGTCTGCAGGAAGGAGAGCAGTCTGGGGTTGTTGGGGATGGCTTGCAGTGCCGTGTGCGCGTGGTTGTTGAGCCACTCCAGGTCGCTCACCTTGCCCTCGGCCTGGTTCCAGACCCGCTCTGTCGGTGCTCCCGTGCTGTCATCGAAGTTGTACCCGAGCTGACCCTCCGTGACGTGGCCCCGGTTGATGGGCGTGAGCGCCCGGCCTTCCTTGAGATCCTTGCGCTCGGGCGGGGTGATGCCGCGCCAGGCCTTGCGGCGGAGCATGCTCCCACGGACCCGCACATAGTCCTTGGCGCTGAGCCCCTCCAGCGTGTGTTTCTTGTAGACGTTGGCGACGCCCCCCGCCGCGGGAGTGGTGAGCGCATATGCCGCGCCTCCCCTGAGGATGTTGGCCAAGGGCGCGCCCTGGTACGAGATGACGTCTCCCTCCACGCTGAAGGCCTCATCGTCGCCGAGACGTGACTTCAGTCCCTCGGGAGTGAGTTCGGCGTTCGCCAGCGCCTGGCTGTAGGTCGTCTGGGCGTCGATGTCGCCCTCATGTCCGCCGAAGGCGGTGAGGGCGTTCTGCTTTCCAGTCCTGACCTCCTGCTTGTATTCAGCATAGAGTTCGCGGAGCCGCTGGTGCCCCGTGGATTCGCGGGCCGCCGCCTCCACGCCCAGTCCAAACTTCGCGCCTCCGACACGCTGGATGGGGGCGGTCGGGGAGCGTCCCCCCAGGCTCGACGCCAGCTTCGCCTGCGCCACCACGCGGGGGCCCTGATTGAGCCGCGCCCCCATCGCTTGCAAGGCCGCCACTCGCGGATGTGTGGAAGGGGACTCCGGCGCACCTGTGTCGGTCCGCTCGTCGCGGGTGGTGGCCTGCTCGACCCTGGAGACGTCGCCCTGCTGCTCGAAGGCCTTCACGAATCACTCCTCGCGCTGAGGTCCCGAGCCTGACATGCGGGGCTGTCTTCCACCGCGTGACGTCTGGGAAGGGGGGACGACCCGTGGGGCTACATCGCGCCCATTCCCAGGTGGGGCGCGGTGCGGAAGCCCGCCGCGCCGATACCCGGCCTTCGCCTCCGTGCAGACGCGCCCCGCATGAACAGACATTGCGGGGATGAGATGACCCCGCACTGCTCTCTCCTTCAATCATCAACAACAAGCCCTGGGAATTTCGTCGGCCCATGCTTTATTGTTCACGGATTGATGGCCCGCCCGGTCGTCCCACCCCAGTCATCCATTGGGAATGCCATGACAATGACACGCATCGACTCCAGGTCCGAGGGCAATACCCTTGCGGTCAGCCATCCCATCCAGGCAGGACTCGCCGACTTGTGGCACGCGCAAGTCGGTCTCCGGCCCGAAGCCATCGCCATCCACTGGGGCGTCAAGCGCATCACCTATGACGCCCTGGACCGTCGTGCCAACCAGCTCGCGAATGCGCTGCGCAAGCGAGGCGTGGGCGAGGAGACGCCCGTCGCGATGGCCATGCGGCAAGGCATCGAGGCCATCGCGGCCCTCGTGGCCCTCATCAAGCTGGGGGCCACCTGCGTGCCGCTGGACCTTCAGTATCCTCGCGAGCGAATCGCCTACATCATGGAGGACTCGCGGGCACAGGTGCTCCTCGCCGAGACGGTGACGGAGGAGACGAAGTGCGCGGTGGGGGACCTCCCGCGGATATGCCTGGAGCGTGACGCGGACGCCGTGGCGCGCGAGCCCGAGTCGTTCTCCGGGCCCCGCGACAATCCGGAGCGACGACTCTACGTCATGTACACCTCCGGGACGACGGGCCGTCCCAAGGGCGTCGAGGTGCTCGCCAAGGGCATCCGACGACTGATGGTCGACAACTCCATGCTGAGCATCCATCCCGGGGCGCGGGTGGCTCAGACGTCGAACCTGGCGTTCGACATGTCGCTGCACGAAATCTGGGGCGCGCTCCTCAACGGGGCCACGGTCGTGGTGATTTCCAAGGCGACCCTCCTGGATGCCCATGCCCTCCGCGAGGCCCTGCGCGACATGCGCGTCGACATCCTGAGCATCGGGACCGCCGTGTTCAATCTGGTGGCCCATGCCTATCCTGACGCCTTCAGCGGGCTTCGTCGGTTGATAGTGGGCGGGGAGCGCGCCAATGCCCGCACCTTCCGCGTGGTGCTCGAGAGCCAGCCTCCGGAGCAACTCTTCAACGCCTACGGTCCCACCGAGGTGTCCATCTACTCGACCGGGCACCTGGTGCGCCTCCAGGACACCTTGAGCGGCGCGATTCCCATCGGGAAGCCCGTTGCCCACACCGAGGTCTTCCTGCTCGACGAGCACCTGCACCCCGTGGCGCCGGGACAACCGGGAGAGCTGTGCCTCGCGGGAGAGGGCGTCACACGTGGATACCTCCACCAGCCGGAGCTCACCCGGGAGCGCTTCCCCACGGTGTCTGGATTGAAGGAAGGCCAGGCCCTCCGCATCTACCGCTCGGGAGACCTGGCGCGGTGGGATGAAAATGGCGCGCTGGAATACCTGGGCCGAAACGACCAGCAGGTGAAGATTCTCGGCCACCGCATCGAACTGGAAGAGGTCTCCAAGGCGCTCTTGCAGAGCGGGCTGCTCCGGGACGCCGTGGTGACGCTCCAGGAGCGGCCGGATGGTGAGAAGTCCCTGGCGGCCTTCGTCGTCCCCAAGGACTCCACCTCGGACGTCGAGGAGGCACTGCGGGACTTCATGCACGCCAGGGTGTCGAAGCAGATGGTGCCCGCTCGCTTCGTCCTGCTGGAGCGGCTCCCCGTGACGGTGAATGGGAAGACCGACCGCTCGGCACTGCCCAAGCTCGTGTCGCCGCGAAGCGGACCCGCGCTCACGCGGAGCACGACGACCTCGGAGGACCCCGTCGTCGCGGGAGTGAGCACCATCTGGGCCGAACTGCTCGGCGTGGAGGCCGCCTCTCCCGGCGACGACTTCGTTCGGCTGGGGGGGAACTCCCTGATGACGGGACGCCTGGTGTTGCGGCTGCGCGAGAAGTTCGGCGTGGGCCTCTCGGCGTATGCCCTGCATGAAGCGCGCACCCTGGGCGACTTCATCGAAGCGGTGCGACGGGCGCTCGCGGGTATCCAGGACGAAGGCCACGCCATCTCGGGGCCCGAGGCCTGGCGCGAGGAAGCGCGACTGCCCGCGGACATCGTCCTCGCTCCAGGGAGGGCCGTGACGAAGGGGAAGCCCTTGACGGACATGCGTTGCATCTTCCTCACGGGCGCAACGGGCTTCCTCGGCGCCTACGTCCTGCGCGACCTCTTGCGGACCACGAAGGCGCAGGTGGCCTGCCTCGTACGCGCCAAGGACTCGGAGACGGCGCTTGCTCGCATTCGCCAGGCCCTGGAGAAGTACGAGCTGTGGGAGGACCGCTTCGCCCCACGCATCGAGCCTGTGTTCGGAGACCTGGGGGCCCCGAACCTGGGAATGGACATCCAGCGACACCGCTCACTCGCCGAGCGAGCCGAGGCCATCTTCCATGTCGGCGCGCATGTGAACTTCGTGAAGTCCTACGAGGGGCTCCGGGCCGGCAACGTGGACGGAACCACGGAGGTGCTGCGGCTGGCCGCACTCGGACCGACACCGCTGCACTACGTGTCGACCATCGCCGTGTTCGGCCCCGCCGGCTACTTCAATGACATGCGCGTCCTTCGCGAGGACGAGGGCCTGGACGGGCACCTCGAAGGCCTGCGCCATGACGTGGGATACGCCGCCAGCAAGTGGGTGGCGGAGAAGCGTGTGTGGGAAGCCCGGGACAGAGGCCTGGCGGTCAACGTCTACCGTCCTGGCTTCGTCATGGGCCATGGGGAGACAGGCATCGGGAATCCGGATGACTTCGTCGCGCGCTTCATCCGCGGCTGCATCCAGATTGGCTGCTGTCCCATCCTTCCTCGTCAAAGCAAGGAGATGGTCACCGTGGACTTCGTCAGCGGCGCCCTGCTAGGAATCGCCTCGCGCGAAGGCGCGGTCGGCAAGGCCTATCACCTGGTTCCTCCCGGACCTCGCGACTCCATGGACATGGACGGGCTCTACTCCCTCCTCGCGGAGTGCGGACAGCCCCTCAGCCGTGTCCCCTATGAGGAGTGGGTGGATCGCCTCATGCGAGACCCTCGCGCGGCGGAGAACCCTCTCTGCGCCCTGGTGCCCATGCTCTACG
The DNA here is from genome assembly GCF_010894455.1 of Myxococcus eversor. Lineage (GTDB taxonomy): Bacteria > Myxococcota > Myxococcia > Myxococcales > Myxococcaceae > Myxococcus > Myxococcus eversor. The sequence goes on from NZ_JAAIXY010000013.1 coordinate 64,314, forward strand.
AGCGGGTCTACGGCGGGAGCGCGACGCGCTGGGAGCTCCACGAAGGCCAGCCTGTCTACGATACCCGGAAAGCGAGGGAGGCCATCTCCGAGCTCGGCCTCGTGTTCCGTCAGATGGACCCCGCGCTGATGTCCCTCCACCTGGAGGACTGGCGCCGCAAGGGCCTGCTCCCCACCCGCTGACGCGCCCCGGGGCTCCCCGCGAAGCAGCGGGGAAGTGGAGGCTCAAGGCTGCGAGGCTTCCGCGCGGGAGCGGGAAGTGGCGCACCTCGTCTAGGTCAGAGTGCGCCTCTCACCGGGTGGACGCCCTACCAGCGGTGCTCCCACTTCTGGTTGTCACCCCCGTGGCAGCTCCACACGAGCGGCAGCGTCCCATCGGACGTGCTCCAGGGGTTGTCGAGGCACAGCCCGCCCGGCCCCCGAATCTCCCCGCGCAGATGGAACTTCTGCGCGGACGAGCCATTGCAGTCCCAGAGCCGGAAGGGGGTGCGGTTGGTCGTATCTCCGTTGGCGAGGTCCAGACATTTCCCCCCGAGGCCGCGAATCTCCCCGCCCGGGTTGAACGTCCACCGCTGGTTCGCGCCGCCATGGCAGGCATAGGCCCACACCGGTGTGCCATTCGCGGTGCTCCACGGCACATCCAGACACCGACCGTCTGGCGCGCGGATGAGGCCTGAATCCGTCACCGTCCACTTCTGGTTGGGGCCCCCATAGCAGTCGAAGAGCCAGGTCCCCGAGCCGTCATACGCATAGGGGACGTCAACGCACTTGCCGGAGAGGTGGCGAAGCTCCACGTTCTCCATCCGCCACTGCTGACTGGTGCTCCCCACGCAGTCGAAGAGCTGGGTGGTGGCACCGACGGTCGCGGAGGGCGCGTCCAGGCACTTGCCCGCGTTGCCGACGAAGGCCAGCCCTTCCCGCCGGAACGTCTGCGCCGAGGAGCCGTTGCACGAGTGGAGCTGGAACGGGGTGCCGTTCGCGGTGCCGCCGCCCTGCGCGTCCAGGCACTTGCCGCCCCATGCCTTCAGCTCCCCGGTGGGGCGGTGCGCCCGCCAGAGCCACCCGATGGAGGTGTGGTCCAGGTAGATGCCCTGGTTGTGGATGCCATTGTTCGAGTGGTTCAGCCCGACCACCTGCAGCGAGTCATCTTCAATCATTGCGGCACCGCTGCTTCCAGACTCCGTGTCGCAGGAGTGGAGGAAGCCGGCGGCGAGAGGCGGGATGTAGCACGTCTGTGACCACTCGAGGTCCCTGCCCTGGGGGTGGCTGAAGATGGTTCCAGTGGAGCCCACCGCATTGTTGATACCGCCCGCGTTGGACTGGAACCCCACCGCCGCGAAGGGTCGCGGGCTCACCTCGATGAAGGCGTAGTCCCAGGCGCCCGAGTTCTGCATCGACAGGATGCGGGTACAGCTTGAGACCAGATATGGGCCGGTCCCCGCGCGCTTTCCCCAGGAGACCGTGGTGTCCGTGGGACATGCGAGGTTCCACTGTTCGCTGGAGCCCGCGGCGAAACAGTGGCCTGCCGTCATCACCACGCCGTTGCCCAGGTGGGTCGCGGTGCAGAAGCCCGCCCCGCCGATCTTCAGCAGGCCGAAGGCATCCAGCAGCGGGCGGTACTTCGCCGGGATGTTCGAGCCATCCGCCGCCACGGGGATGAGGTCATTGCCGCCAACGATGAGGCCTTCCCGCTGTGACTGCAGGGGAGTGTCCTCCACGACCTCGAGCTCCGTGCCACAACCCACCAGCAGCAAGGCCAGCACTCCCGCCATTTGACGCAGCATGTCCGTCCCTCTCATCCCTCGAAGCGCTGCCCGGAAAATGGCCGGAGCGCCGAGGTCTCGCGCTGTCAGGAACGCGCAGCGTCCCAATCCTTGGATTCGCGCGGGAGCCCGACTGGATGCCATCCCCGAGCACATCGCCGAGCAGCTCGCCACCTGGGAGCAGTACGCGGAGCTGCGCCCACTGCTGTATGAGTACGGCTTCCCTCGGCGGAAGTAACCCCCACCCTACCTGGACGGCCACGTTCACGGTCCAGTCCGTCCATCTCACGCTGCTCGTGCGCGACCAGCGCGGCGGTATCAGCGCGGTGCGACTGACCATCACCGTCACGCCTCCGGGGCAGGTCGTCGGGGCCGCTACGGTTCGGGTGACCTTCAACTCGTTACTCCTCGTCAGCAACGTGGTCGCCAACGAGCGGCGGTTGGTGTTTGGACAGAGCACCCTGCTGACCGCCAACGTGGTCGACCCGGACGGTGGCGCGGTGACCTGCCGATGGACGGCGACCTGCGCGGGGAACTTCTCCGCGCCCAACGCCCTGACCTCGATTTTCACGCCCACCGCGCTCCCAGCGGGGCCCTGCAACAACTGCCTCGTCATGATGACGGCGAGCGACCCGCTGGGAGGCGTCCGCTCCGCCTCGGTCAACCTCTGCGTGGTCCCCACCGCCCTGCCGTGAGCTGACCTCGTCACGGGAAGGTGACGCGCGGGAGGCCTGATACAGGGGCCTCCCGCGTCTCGAAGCGTGAATCGTAGCGCGGCTTGCGCTTGGTCCAAGTCACGAAGAAACAGCCGGTAGCGGGTGGCCAGGCGTGATTCTTGGCGTCCGTTGTCTCTCGGCATGCCAAGGGCGGCTCGCGCTTGTCGAGAAGGGCTCGATTTTAGGACAGTTACTCAGGGAGGCGTGTCCGCGTGAGCACGACTTCATATTCACGACCTGGGCTTCCGGTAGAGAGGCGCAGCCGGACCAGGGTCCCAGGCTCTCCCCGGACTTGGAAGCTGACCTCCCTCATGTCCATTCCGATGGCGGAGACATCATCAATGGCGAGGAGCATGTCCCCTTCGTTGATGCCTGTGCGCTCCGCCGGGCTTCCTGGGGCCACCCTCTGGACCTGCCACGTGTCGTCGAGCCCCGGGGCTTGCGCATAGGCGATGCCTACGCCTCCGTACTCTTCGAACGGGGCTTGTCCGTTCTCAAGGGGAGAGAGCATGGCACGCACGATACGTCCCGCCTGTGCGCGCTCCCGAAGCACCCACGGGTTGTAGCCTTCGTGGCTGATCCAGAGTGGTTCGTCTCCCGATGCCAGTGTGAAGGAGCCGTCTTTGGTGGTTCGAGCCAGGAGGGGGTGGGCGTTGATGGAGCTCATGGCCACGGCGTCCGACCAATCGCCTTGTAGCGGCGACCTCCAGGCTGTGACGATGGCGCCACTCAGTGGGCGACCGGTCTTCGCGTCCGTGACGATGCCGTGAATGGCACGGGTCCGTTTCAGGGCGAAGGAAAGTTGAGCCGTATCTCTGGCGCCTAACTCGACGGTCTGCGTGTTGGAGGAGAATCCGAGCGCCTCAACGTGAACGCGATATTTTCCAGGCACCAACCGGCGAAGCTCGAAGTAGCCCGAGGCGTCGTGCAGCATGCTGCTCTGGCGAAATCTGTCCCCGAGCAGACCTCCTGCAAGCTCTCCGTTGGGGCGGTACTTCTCGACCACGAACGAGAACCTTGCAACGGGACTGTCGTCTTCCTCTGAGAAGACATGGCCTCGAACCTGCCCTGTCTCAGGGAGTGTGAGGAGGATTTCCTTGGCACCGGCCATCGCTGTGATCGCTGTTTCCGGGGCAGTGGAGATGAAGACGTCGTAGGATTCGTTCGAGAGCGGGCCGATCGCGAAGTGGCCGCCTTCATCGGTGACGGCTTCATCGCGAGTCCAAATTTCCAGCAACGTGCTGAGCTGACCCTCGTCGATGCCTCCGTCATTGAAGGGGGAGTCGCCATCTTTTCGCGCTCGCCGCAGAGCTGCCGATGTGGCACTGATGCGGATGTCTGGGATGGGGTTGCCCTGTGTGTCGAGTACCATGCCCTCGATGTAGGGCAGGTTCGCGGCAGGCGTTTCATTACTCAAGTCGAGCTGGAGCGGGCACTCGGTGATGAGGCACAGACACTCGACCTTGGAGTGGGCCTGCCCGAACTCCGCTTGAATCAGGGCGTCTGGAATCAAGGGGATATGGAAGTGGCCTGCCTCGTCGGCCTCGAAGATTCTCTGGGACGGTGCGCTCACTGGGTCCCACCTGCCTGTGGACAGGAAGCGGACCTTTGCGTGCGGTACCGGACGCTCCTGTTCGTCTTTCACGACGCCGTCGCAGAAGAACAGTGGGGCAAGGACGAGGGTGATGTTCTCGAATGAAGTCCCCGGTTCGAATCGGAGGTTCAAGCCATCGTTTCCATGGGCGGGCGCGAAGGGGTGGAAGTCAGGATGAGACGCCCCCACGATGACGTAGTCGCCCGGCATCGAAGGTACGAATTCGAAATCGCCGTCTGCGTTGCTCTGAAGGGATTCGGCTCTGCCCTGCCGAAGGACGACAATGGTGGCGGCGGGAATGCCCAGCCCGGTCTGCGCCGAGACGACCCGTCCCTGCAGCAACATCGAGGGTCGAGACACCGAGGCATCCTCGATTTGTAGGACCGCTCCTGGCGGCGAGGATTCACGAGGTGGAGGAGTCGTTCTGGGGGTGGATGTCCCGGATGGAGACGTCGATGCATCAATGGGGGAATGCGAGGAGTCAAGCGTGAGGGCAAGAGTCAGCACGAGCATCACGATGGTGGTGGCGATAGCTCTACGACGGTCGTGCTTCGGCGGGGCATCCTCTTTGTCTGGTGTCATGGATGCGTGGTGCCCCATCGGCACGTGAGCGGAAGCGTTGCCTCAACTCCAAAGGTGGAGCGCCGCATCCGCTCCGTGAGCCGTGCAACGGTAAATCGGAGGCTGCGATTGCACCGGGAGACGGGACCGGGTGCATCCGCGACCCCAGGGAGGGGCAAGCAGAAGCGAGTCGCTGACGAGGAGTTGCCGGAGTTGACAGATTCAATGTCCATGGAGTTCTGCCTGGTTGGGTGAGTCACGACACCGTGCGGTGCACGCCAGGAGAATGCCGAGTTTCCTCCTCCTGGCTATCACCCCGCAGTGGTAGTGTGCCCACGCGCGAGAGCTGTTTCTGATTCGTGCGTGCAAGCAATGCCGCTTGCGGGGGCATCCTGATGCAGTCTCCCGAGCAACGGTCGTCCGCGCCTCGCGGCACGTCTCTGCGTTGGTCCATCGACGCGGGGCAGTTGTGCATCTCCCTGCGTGACTTGCCAACGGAACTCGCCTTCCGTGTCGGCCTGCGTGAGGTCGAGTGGCGGGCGCGAGGTTGGCTCGATGGACACCAGCTCCGTTTCTCCCAGGGCGAATGGGCTGCCTTGGGAAAGCCCGTGGATGGGGGCGGGGATGACGAGGAGCGCGGAGCGCTGCATGAGGAATGGGCGGTCCTCCAGGACCTCCTGATGGACCTGGCCGGGCTCGGGAAACAGGACATCGGCTGTGAGGTGGTGGGCGTCCCGGGTGGAGCGGGGGCCCGATACCGGGTTCGAGTCTCAGATGCGCTGCTCCCCGACGCGCCCCAGCCCGTCCCTTGGTTCGTTCCGGCCGAGCACGGCGAGCCCATCCTGCTGGGGCCGTCCGCCGCCTGGGCGTGCGTGGAGGCCCAACTGGCAACCCATGCCCCCCGGAAGGAACAGCTCGCGCGGGTGATGCGCGTTCGCGGCGTCCTGGAAGAGGTGGCTCGGCTTCTGCCCGGCCGCTTCCAATACACAGCGCGGGGCTACCTGAGCCGATTCCAGCCCCAACCCGTCGCCCGCGTGGGATTGCGCTGGGAGCAGGACCCGGAAGCGACGGAGATCGTCTCGCTGCAGCCCTACGCAGTCCATCCGGATGGGACCCAGACCGCATTGCCGCTCACGAGTCTTCAGGCGGGAGGAATCGCCGGGGACGACGCCCGTCGGCCGCTGGTCCTTCCCGAGGGCGCCGAACGAATCCTGGAGAACGTCCGGCCCCTCCAGCGCCGCCTCGTCGCGGACGTCCAACGGGAGATGGAGGACCCCACGGTCATCATCCCCGAGGGGTTGAACGCGGACGCCATCGTCGACCTCTCGCACTACTCCGAGCGCGTGCTGGGCTTCGAGGTCCTTCGCGGACGCGACCCCGCCGTGGGTGTCGAGGGTTCGGGGCTCGAATGGATCGACCCCTGTGACAAGGGGGGCGACTTCTCGCTCACGTTGAGCGCCGCTTCGCCGGACGGTCGTGACGTCGTGCCCCTGCGGTTGGACTCGCGGGAACTCGCGTTGGAGCTTTTCGCCGCGAACGAGGCCGCCCTGGCACGAGGGGGCACGAAGCCGCTCGTCGTGGCTGGTACCCACATCGCGTCGGGCGAGGACCTGCGGCGTCAATTGATGACAGCGCTCCAGCTGTCGGAGCCGGAACTCGAAACGGCTCCCAACGCCAGCACGGACCCGGCTCCTTCGTCTCGAGCCAAGAAACCCCTCGAAGCCGTGAAGGTGCGTGAGTTGGACGCTTCGGCTACCAGGGAATCACAGTCCGTCGACGAGGACCCCGTGCCCTGGGAGTCGCTGCGCTCCATGATGGTGCCGGGCGTGGAGCTCAAGCCTCATCAGCGACAGGGCCTCGAGTGGTTGTGGCGGCGCGCGCGGGAAGCGACGCCCGGTGTCCTGTTGGCGGACGACATGGGACTGGGCAAGACACTCCAGGTCGCGTGTTTCCTCACGCTGCGACGCATGACGCTCCAAGAGCAGCTTCCTCCTGGAACACGGCTGAAGCCTCAGCTCGTCGTATGCCCGACCATCTTGCTGGAGAACTGGCGCCAGGAACTGGAGCGCTTCTTCGTCGAGTCCGCCTGGGCTCCCTTCATCCTCCATGGGCCCGGTCTGGAAGCCATCAAACGCGAGGGGGAGCTCAATGGCGCCTTCCTGTCGCGGCAGGACCTGGTGCTCACCAACTACGAGACGCTGGGGGCCTACCAACGCTCGTTGTTGAAGGTGGATTTCGATGTCGTCGTGTTCGACGAGGCGCACAACCTCAAGAACCCGGACACGCTGCGCTCGCGTGCCGCCCGTGCGTTGAAGCGCTCGTTCGCGGTCGGCCTGACGGGCACGCCGGTGGAGAACGAGCTGTTGGATGTATGGGCCATCTACGACGCGCTCCAGTGCCAGCAACCCCGCGTATTCGGCACTCGCGCTTCGTTCCGGGAAGACCACCAGGGCGAACAGGCCGCCCAGACGCTGCGCCAACGACTGCGCTATCCCTCCGCGGGCTGCACCCTGCTGCGGCGGGAGAAGGCGGAGGCACTGAAGGATCTGCCCCCCAAGAGTCCGCATCGCAGGCTCGTCGAGATGACGGAAGAGCAGGAGTCGCATGAACGGCTCATCGCGCGGAAGATGTCCTCGGAAGGCTCGTTCTGGGCCCTCTCCGCTCTCCAGAAGCTCTATCAGCATCCCGCGCTGCTGTCGGATGCACGGGGCCTGTCATCCGCCACCGCGCTGCGGGAGAGCCCCAAGACGCGGCTTTGCCTGGAGCTGTTGTCGGAGATCGAAAGCCAGGGGAGTGGCACGGGGGCCGAGAAGGCCCTGGTCTTCGTCCTCTCCCGGGCGATGCAGGACCTCCTGGCACAGCTCATCTCGGAGCGATTTCGCCTGGGCCGTGTCGACATCCTCAACGGCGAACCGAGCAGTCGGAAGGCGGCGCTCGAGAACATCGACGCCTTCTCCCGGGCGAAGGGGTTCCAGGTCTTGATTCTGAGCCCGTTGGCGGCGGGCGCCGGGCTCAACATCGTCGCGGCGAACCACGTTATCCATTACGGACGTTGGTGGAACCCCGCGAAAGAAGACCAGGCGACGGACCGCGCCCATCGCATCGGGCAGGTACGTCCCGTCCATGTCTACTACCCGCTGCTCCACAGACGGGGCCGGCCAGACGCTGGCTTCGACCTGCGGCTTCACGAGTTGGTCGAACGCAAGCGCGCCATCGCGCGGGACTTCTTGTCGCCCACGGACGACGACGCTCAGCGGTACGAGGGGATCTTCCAGCGGGCGTGTGAAGAGGAAGAGGGGGAGGGCTGAAGCATGGAGATCTTGGCAACGCTCTGGCGGGATGCGGAGCTACGGTATGCCGTGGGCGGCATTGCTGTGCTTTCGTTGTTGGCCCCCATCCTGGTGGAGGTTCGGAGGCGAAAGCTTCGGCGCGCCATCGAGTTGTTGGATACGCATCTGGAAGACGTGCTCGAAGGACGGCGACAGGAGCCAGGGCCGCAGGAGGAGGCTCGGGCATTGTGGCGGGCCATTCGCGAGCAGCTCGTCTTCCCTCCTGGAGGTCAGCCAGTACCACTGCCGGCCCTCATCCGGGCGGAACCGTCGCAAGGGTTGCGCGAGACGTGCCGGGCGCTGTTCCGGCACTCCTGGGGCCACGCGCTGGGAAAGAGCCTGACGGGCATCGCCCTGGTCATGACGTTCGGCCTGCTGGGAATGGTGCTGGTCGGTCCCGTCAGGGAGGCCTTGCTGGGAGGCAGCGCGGCGGGGGCCACGCAAGCAGTGTTGCTCTCGGCGGCCATCGGCCAGATGGGCGCCAAGTTCTTCGTCTCGGCGACGGGCCTGCTGGGGTCGTTCTTCTTCCAATCCTTCGCGTCGATTCAGGAGGGCCGGTTGCTGGCGCGACTGGATGCCATGCGACCTCGCTTCGAGTCCGCCACCCAGACGCTGGAGGCCCACGGCATCGTGCTCGCGACAGCGAGGGGAGACGCGCTGGACGCGCTGAAGACTGAGCTGATCCAGACTCGCCGCGAACTCTCGGATCGGCTCCTCCATCTGGAGAGTGTCGAAGTCTCTCTCCAGGATATCGGTACCCAGGTCCAGGCGAGCTTTGGCACCATGATGAAGGAGCAGGTTGGCGACGTCATCACCCGACAGCTCACGGCGGTGGAGAAGGCCGTGCGGGACATCGCAGCCGATCTCCACCGCTCCATTGCCTCGGGATTCGCGCTGACGCTCCAGCAGGAGATGTCCACGGTCCGCGACAGCCTGGGGGCTATCCAGCGGTCGCTCTCCGAACGGCAAGAGCATGACCTGGGGCGCATCCTAGAACAGCTCCGAGACGCCGTGTCGGGCGGATTCCATTCCCAGTCCCAGGACATGGGGCGCCAGATGCAGGAGTTGATGGGGGTGCTTCCGCGGCTCGAACAGCAGTTCGAGGCCATGTCCCAGATGATGGGGACGCAGGCTCGGCAGTGGGGTGCGGAGAACCAGCATGCCATTGACGTGCTGGGGGATCGTGTTGCCTCTGTCGTGGAGAGCTTCGACCAGGTGCGGGATGGACTGGTGAAGGCCACCGCCCATGTTCTCGAAGCCTCGGCGAACTCATCGCATCGATTGGGGGTGGAGAATCAGCAGGTGCTCGGGCAGTTGGAGCGCAGCGTGGAGTCTGTCGTGGGCCGGTTCGAGCAGGTGCTCGCGGGTATGGACGCGAGCACCCAACATCTCCAGCAGCAGACAGGAGAACAGGCGAGCTTCCTGTCTCGACAAGTGGAAGCACTTCGCTCGGCTGCGAACGTGGACATGAGCAGCTTCCAGAGCCGGTCCGAGGAATTCGCCAAGGTCATGGGGACGACCCAGGACGGGCTTCGTCAGCTCACGGAGCAACTGCGAAGCACGGCGCTCCAGCTCGCCTCCGCGACCCGGGGAGCCGGTGAGACGCATGAGAAGGCGCGGGGGGCCGCCACTCAGATGGAGCAGGTGACTCGCCAGCTCATCGAGACCGCCAAGGAGTTCAACCAGGTCACCCAGGGCCGTCGAGAAGTCGTCAAGGTGGAGGAGAACCTCCTGAATGCGCAGCGCCAGGCACTCGAGCGCGTCCAGCCCGTGCTCGATGGCCTGACGCGCGGTTACGAGGAGTCCGTCAAGCTCCAGGCGCAGACGCTGAGTGGCCAATGGACCAAGGTGATGCAGGACCTGGGGAGCGTGGTGGAGAAGACGTCGGGGGAGCTTGCTCAAGGCGTCGATGACCTCAACGAGACGGTCCAGGAACTGAGCAAGGTGTTGAAGACGCAGGTGCGGCGAGCATGAGTGCCTCCGGGGATGGAAGTGAGAAGTCGCTGGCGGACCTCATGGCGGGCGTCGCGGTGGTGTTTCTGCTGCTGGCGGTCATCTTCATTCTTGATGCGAATGCGCAGCGCGAGGCCGCCATCCGGGACAAGGAGGCCGCCATCGAGAAGGTAGACTCGCAGAAAGAGGGCGTCCAGAAGTCACTCATCGCGCTGCGGGAGGACTTGATTGCGCTGGATGCCACGCTGGACGGCGGCTTCATCGCGCTCAGCGGGCTGGATGGAGGGGTGAATGCCCTGGAGATCGAATTCAAGAACATGCAGTTCGGCCTCGGGCAGTGCCGGACGCCGCCTGCCTATGTCGAGCAGTTCGAACGTGGCGCTGTTCCTCTCATCCATCGGGTCTGCGAGACGGTGGCTGCCATGCGGGACGCGGGCGCCGAGCCTTCCATCATCCTGGAAGGACACACCGATGACCGTCCCTTCCTGGGAACGAGTTGGGAGTGCGGAGTCCGGGAAGGGGTGGTGCAGTACAGCTTCGAGAACAACGTGAGGGCCAGCGCCGCACGGGCGCAGGAGGTGTTCTTCACGGTGCGCAAGCAGCTCCGCGACGCGGGCGACGAGCGGGAGTGCTTCGATTCGAGTTTCGTCGTCTCCGGGAGGGGACAGACCGCGCCACGGCCTGGAACGGATGGCGGCGAGCCGGAAAACCGGCGGCTCGTCATTCGTGTGCGTGGCGATCTACGTCTGTAGGAGGCCCGATGGGACTGGATGCATGGCTTGCGAGTGTGCAGGAACGGCAGCGAAACGCGCTGGCGGGCCTCGGCACGTTTCAGCAGCAGGTGGAGCAGGGGATTCGACAGCTTCATTCCAGTCTGGATGAGGCTCATCGGCTCACGGATGAAAGGGAGCCTGGTCGTGTCCAGCGGATGTTCGAGTCGCTCGACGTGGAGGTGCTGCTCGAGAAAGTGAAGGGTGGGAACTTCTCGGGGTTTTCCCGTCGTGAGCGGCGAGCCGTGCCCTGGTTGTGGCGCAGGGTCGAACCGAAGAACATGGCGGAGTTCCTGGCGCTCTTCCCGGAAGGGTGGCCCCGGCTCGTGCGGCAACGGCTCCGAGATTGGTGTTTGGCGGATGGGGATTCCAAGCACAGGCACGAATGGGCGCACCTGGCAGGGCGCTGTCCGAAGGACGCGCCATTGCTTCGGTGGCGCTTGCCGGTGTCCATCGAACGGGCACTTGGACCAGAGGGACCGAATAGCGTCGCGGCCAGATGGGCAGACCGTCCGTTGCGCGAAGTCGTCGGCCTGCTGGGCCATGCTGGATTGCGGCCCGCGGTCGGCTATGCGGGACATGTCGCTGCGGAGTACCTGCTGCAACGGTGTAGCGCACGAGAGGACTCGTCGGAGGCGCTGCTTTTTCTGCTCGACTCCGAGGCAGGGAGGGCATGGTTGCCGAACTCAATCGCGGGCCAGACTGTCCTGGGCGCCCCGGTAGAGGCACGTGTCGCCGTCATCGCGGCGATGCTGGAGTGTCGCGCGCGGGGCCGTGTCCGCAAGGACGTGCAGTCCCGCATCGAGGAGCGGCTCATCGCGAAGGACAGCGTCTTCGGAGACCCTCGGCTGTCCACCTTGACGGGGGCGTGGAGCGCGGTTCGTGGTCGCTCGAAGCAGGCGTTCGAGGCGTTTCTGTCGGCGCTCATCCGGCAAGACCTCGAGTTCTTCTTCGAAAAGGCCATGAACGAGGGGGACCGGCATTCCTTCTGGTTGCGCTACTTGGGAGCCATCCAGTCGACGACCTGTTGGTTGGCTCCGGATGCCTACGATGCACTGCTCCGGAACGTGCGAACGCTTCCCGCCGAGCAGCAGGCGGCTTTCAGGAGGGCGAGGCGTTTCTCGAGGGGGGAGGTGAGCGCCTTTTGTCTGCGCTTCGACGAATACTCGGTGATTGAGTTCTCTGACACCGGCAACGCGACGTACGTCTATCGGCACAGCATCTTCGACAGCAAGGTACTGGGGCCGGAGGTTGAGAGCGCGCATGACCTCAAACATCCTCGGATTGCCAAGGAACGGTGGTCTCATTTTCCAGGCTGGGAGCCTCGGTTCGAGGGGGCACTGCTGGAACTCGGCATCGAGCGCGGGCCCACGGCCCCGACGCGCTCGAGGTGAAAGGCTGTCAGCAGGGAATGTGGATGAGCACAGCGTCGTCCGCATCGTACGCGGCGAAGACCTCGAAGCGACCGTAGCCGCCTCCGCCTCCCATGAAGCCGCGCCCATCAACCAGGTTGATGCCTGCTGGCGTAATGGCGCGTGGACATCGGTGTCTCCGAGGCCACAGCCATGCATCAGCCACACTCCCGTTCCGCCGTTCCGCCCCCGAGCCACTTCTTCCGGTGGCTCACCGCCTCGCGCCTCGCGGGCGCCAGCTTGCTCCTCGCGAGCCTGGGAGCCTCCCTCGCGGCCTCTCCCCACTCCGAGCGTGGAGGGCTCCACACGTCGCCCCTGGCCGACCAACCCTCCACCACGGCCACGGTGCTGGACCCGCGCCGCTCGCTCGCCATCACCGACTTCGCGACCGTCTCCACCATCACCCTCCGGATGGTGATGAACCAGCTCGTCCAGCAGGCCGGAAACACGGGCTTCACCGCCGAGCAGCTCTTCCGCCAGCTCTGGGACACCCAGAACCCCGCACCGGGCGAGTCCGACCTCCCTGGGGGCGCGCACTGCAGCGACCAGAATTTCACGCTCAATGGGGCGCCGTATGCCTGTCGTCCGTCGGAGGGCCGGGAGGCCATCCTCGGCGCCGATTCCGTCCTGGACCGCTACAACCTCATCGGTCTCTTCAACCGCTTCGACCTGGCCCCTCCCGACGGCGCCAACTGCGGCGAATACCGCATGGTCTTCGCCCGCCCGCCCGCGGACCGCAACCTGGTCATCTTCGAGGCCGTCCTCCCCAACCCTCGCCGCGAGCTGGGCCTGGAGGGCTGCCGCCCCATCGCCCAGACCTGGGCGGGTTTCTCCACCCTCACGGACCCCATCGCCCGCCGTGGCCTCGTGAGGTCATTCTTCCTGGACGCGAGCAGCCCCGGCCATGTCCCCGTCGTCCATGCCAATCACTACGGCAACAACCCCTTGGGCGAGGGACAGATTCGAACCAATCAGTTCATCCAGCAGGGACCGCCCGCCCCGTGGATGCTCCGTGAGTTCAAGCTCAAGCGGCAGTGCGGCCCCACCGGCTGCACCTTGCGCTTCGTGCCCGTCACGGTGAAGGTCAACCCGCGCGGCGACTTCTTCAACATCTTCAACACATCCCCGCTCGCGGTGAGCTTTCGCGAGCACTTCATCACCCAGGTGGCGAGCCTCGCGGTCGATGACATCAACCGCTTCAACTACGAGGTCCCCGACATCTACAACGCCGCCCAGAGCGATGCGCAGTCGTTCCTCTCCTCGGACGACTACCTCAACGAGTTCCTCTTCGGTCCTCCAGGCAACCGCTTCGCCACCGCCATCTCCACGGAGCTCCAGCGCATCGGCAGCTCGCTGACGCCCGAACAGGTGGTCTCACGCGCCCAGGTGCTGTCCTGCGCCGGCTGCCACAACCGCAGCAGCTTCGCGGACCTGGGAGGCATCATCGGCACCTTTCCCAACATCCGGACCTCCTTCGTCCACACCAACGAAGTCCCGGACCCCACCGCTCCACCCGATGAGCCCCGCTTCCTCATCTCAGACTTGCAGACGGGAACCTTCCTCCCTTTCCGCCAGCGGATCCTGGGCGGCTTCCTGGACACTTCCGCCCTCGGCGCCCTCCAGCGCGACTCCAACGGAAGGGTGCCCACCGTGGTCGCCGGGCAGCCCTTCCACGCCTCTGTCTCCGTCACCAATACCGGCACCACGCTCTGGAGCGCGGCCAACGGCACGCACGGCGTCTCGCTCGATGGGGCACCGAACCTGGTCCTCACTCCGGGGGACGCCATCCTCCTGGGCCAGAACAAGACGTTCACCGTCACGCCCACTGCGCCCCTGACGCCGGGACGCTTCAGCTACCGGTGGAGGATGCAACGAAACGGCGTGGCGTTCGGCCCGGAGCTGACCCTCACCGTCAACGTGAAGTCCCCCGCGTTCGCCTCGGAGCTCGTGGAGCAGACCCTGGTTCCCGCCGCCGTGGCCCCAGGTGAGACCTTCCAGTTCTCCGTCCGGATGAAGAACTGGGGCACCCAGAGCTGGAACGCCCAGACGCCCGTCGAACTGGGCTCCCAGAACCCGCCGGACAACGTGTCCTGGGGAGTGGCCCGAGTCCCGCTGATGCCCTACGAGGTCGTCAAGCCAGGCCAGGACGCCACCTTCGTCTTCACCGCCGTCGCCCCTTCGCTGACGGGGGCCTACCCGTTCGAGTGGCGACTCGTACAGGGCAACCAGCCGTTCGGTCAGAGCACGCTCCCCCTGACCATCACCGTCATGCCACCGCTCTCGTGTGATGGCTGCACCTTCGGACTCGACTGCCCCGACACCTGCCCGCCTCCCATCGAGTAGCCCGCGACACATTCAATGCGGAGGAGGGGCGCGCGGACAGGGCGGCGAGTGTTCGCGCCCCTCCGCGTTCAGGTGCTCCAGGCTCTCCCTCCCAGTTCTTCTTCATGGACGAGGTCATCAAGGGTCCGCGAGATTCGCCTCCTCCATGCCGACCCTTCTGGCCCTCCTTCACCTCGTGGGTTGCATGCTGTTCGCGGCGGTCTTCTTCGCTCCCACCGGGGCGCCCACGCTCGTCCACCTCCTCAAGGGAATCTTGAGGGAATACAGCCTGGTGATGCTGTTGCCGGCGCTCCTCACGGCGCTGGTGTCCGTCTGGAGCGCTCACACGGACGCGTGGAGGTGGCTGCGCTGGGGGACGGCCGCATCCGCGCTGCTGGTCGGATTCCTCGCGGTGTGGCCCGCCGCCTCCGCGTGGCGGATGGCGAGGGCGGCCGACATTCCGCTCGACCTCCGGGAGTATCTCCGTCCCCTCGTCGGAGCCCGACCCCTCCCCAGTCAGACCGTTCGCTTCGCCGTGGTCGCCGGACACGAGTTGCACGCAGACGTCTTCCTGCCGGGAGCCCCCGCATCGAAGGCCCGCCCGGCCGTGCTCTATCTGCACGGAGGTGGCTGGAGTGGCGGAGGGCGCGCATATGGCCGCGCCTGGGCCGACTTCTTCTCCTCGCGGGGGTATGTGTTCATCGCCCTCGACTACCGGCTCTTTCCCCCCGCCACGGGTTTGAAGGCGCCGGGGGACGTCAAGTGTGGCATCCGCTGGGTCAAGGACCACGCGGCCACCTACGGTATCGACCCGGACCGGCTCGTCCTGTTCGGAGAGTCCGCGGGTGGGCACCTCGCGACCCTGGCGGGGTACTCCGAGGGCGATTCGCGCCTCCCGTCCTCCTGTGCCTCCGGGGACTCGTCCGTGGCGGCCATCATCAGCTTCTACGCGCCTGGCGACCTGGTGGCCCACGCGGTGGGTGACCAGGTCGCGCTCGAGGGCTTCACGGGAGTGCCGCTGGAAGGCCACCGAGCGCTGTACGAGCTGCTCTCACCCGTCAACCACATCGGACCACGCTCTCCCCCCACACTCCTGGTCCATGGGGAGGCGGACAGCGTCGTGCCGCTCGACGCCTCGCGTGCGATGGCGGCTCGACTTGCCCAGGTGGGCGTGCCCCATGTCCTCTTCACGCTGCCGTACGCGGAGCACGGCTTCGACATCTGGGATGGGGGCTTCGGCCGTCAGCTCGCCCGAGGGCGGGTGGGACTGTTCCTCCAGGCGCACGTGCCCGTCGGTGAATGAAACTCCCGGGCCCCCGTCAGATACAGCACAGGGTGAGCGGGCGGCGAGAGTCGCCCCTCCACTGGAGACTTCAAACAAGGAGATGTCCCATGTTGGCGGTTCGGAGTGGTTCCGAGGGTGCGGGTGCGCGTGAAATCCGGTCGTCCGCGAAGGGCAGGGGATGGATGGCGCTCGCGCTGCTGCTCCTGCCTTTGACGGCCGCGGCGGGGCCGGGGCCGGCCTACCGCCACGATGAGTCGCGCAACCGCCCGGGGCCCAACCGCTGCCAGAATGACTCGCACTGCGATGGCGCGCGGACGTGCAGCTCCGCGGGCTGGTGCCAGGGCGAGTCGCGCCCCACGCCGCCTCCGCCGCCGCCCGGGCGTCCGGACCGGGACCACGGCGGAGGGGACTGGGGCCATGGCCGGGGAGAGACGCGTCCCCAGCGCAGCACCTTCATCCGCAGCAAGCTCGCGGGGCTCGTCATCGACATCGCGGGCAATGACCGCTCGCCCGGCACGGGGCTCATCGCCCACCGGCCCAAGTCCAACCGCGAGGGCAATGACAACCAGAAGTGGGAGCTGGTGCCCACGCGGGGCGGCTACCTCATCCGCAGCAAGCTCAACGGGCTCGTGCTCGACGTGGAGGGCGCCAACAAGGCCGCGGGAACCCGCGTTGTCATGTGGGAGGCTCACGGCGGGCTCAATCAGGTGTGGCAGCTCGTGCCCGGTCGCGTCCGTGGCACCTACTTCATCCAGAGCCAGCTCAGCGGCCTCGTGCTGGATATCGAGGGCGGCAAGACGGATGGCTCGGGGCGGCTCATCACCTACCCCATGCATCGCGAGGGCCGGGCGGACAACCAGCTCTGGCAGCTGGACATCTGACCCCCGGGGCTCATGAGACGGTAGGGGATGTGTGGCGGCACCGCTGGAACCGGGTGCCGCCTTCGGCTGTGTTTGAACGGCTCCTTGACGCGCGGACCAACGGCATCGGGGTGTCTCGCATCGTCAATGCAAGCGTGCATCGCGATGACACCGTCGGGAGCGGGCGCGGCCACCCGGTCTCCGTCGAGAGCCTCACGCGCTCGGTGCGAACCCCGCGCGGTGTCCGTCTCGACGGACCACCCCCAGGCATTTGAGGGTGGGGGAGGCTTGGGCCCCGTCAGCCATGCGTGCCGTGGAGGCTTGGTGCTGGACGCACGGACCGGAACAGCCGGATGCCGAAGTGAAGCAGCACGAAGACGATGATGAGGACCATCAGGAACCTGGCTGTCTGGTCGCTGGCGTCCGTGCGGAGGATGGGTCCCCCCAGGACGGTCCATGTCATCACCGCGCAAGTGGCCAGGCTCAGCCCCACCTCCATGCGCCGCATGCCCGCCGACCAGCGCCCGCTCAGGATGACGGCGAACTGCATGGGAACATTGAGCAGGAGGAGCCCGAGCAGCAGCCAGGTGGCCGGGCGCTGACGGAATTCGTCGGTGTAGGTGAGCGCCTCGTAGGCCGCCGGGGCTGCCCGGCCACCGAAGAAGACATCCAGCACCCGACTCGGCTCGAGGAGCACGAACACGCCACACAGGATGCCGACGATGCTCAGGGCCATCGCCGCGCGGCCTCCCTGGATTCTATCGCCCGCACGAGGCTCCCACTTCGAGGTGAGCGGCCACCGGCGGCGAGTCCAGGCGTCGAGACCGAACCCCACGACCAACATGCCTGGCCACCACAGCGAAGCCACCACCGTGTGCACCCACCATTGGCCGAGCGCCTGGAGCACACCTTGTCCCGACTGGATGGGCTGCCATAGCCGCGTCAGCAGGCCGGTGGACCAGATGACGGCCAGTCCGATGACAGTCGCCCGCAGGAAGCGGCTCCCGTCGGCGGGGTCGATGATGGTCAGCGCGGGGCGGTAGCGCGCCGCCACCGCCTCTGGCCGACCGAAGGCACGGAGCAACTCCGTGGCCATGGCCGCATCGGCGTCGCGTCCATCCGCGGCGGCCCGGGCCTGAAGCTCCTCGGTGAGCAATTCACGCAGTTCGAACGCCACATCGTCGCGTTGCTTGTGTGGCAACCGCACGGCGACATCGGTGATGTAGGACTCGAGCACGTCATTCGCGTTCATTGAGGGTCCTCCTTCAGGAGCCGGTCCATTGCGTCATTCATCCCCTGCCAGGCGTCGGTGAGGTTCTGGAGCAGCTTCCGGCCGTCCGCGTTCAGCGCGTAGTAGCGCCGGGGGGGACCGTCTTCGAGCCTCCACTCGCTCCGCAAGAAGCCTTGCGTCTCCAGGCGGCGCAGCAACGGGTACAGGGTGCCCTCTTCAATCGGCATTCCCTTCTCCGCCAAGGCCTGTCTCAGCTCGTACCCGTAGCGAGGCCCACGCAGCTGCGAGAGGGTGGCCAACACCACCACCCCTCGGCGCAGCTCGAGCTCCAGTTTGTGGAACGGTTCCGCCTGACCCATGCGGAGCACAGTACTGTGTCGCGCACAGTACCGCAAGAGCCCCATCCCAGGGAGGCGGCGGAGGACCTCCAACGGCTAACGGCGGCGATACCAGCCGCTCTCGCAGGCGTTGGCGCGGGTGGCGAAGACTTCGCGGTTTCCACCCGCGCTCCACTTCGTCTGGAACGCCAGGCAGCGCGCCTCCGGGTAGGCCGCGCAGGTCGTCGGGAAGAAGCAGTCCATGATGTCCCGGAGGTGGTTCTCCATCGCGGTGCTGAAGCCCTGGGCCGCCGCGGTCGAGCGTCCCTTCGCGCCCATGATGTCGCCCCCGGGCTGCGCCGCGTTGACCACGATGACGCCGCCATTCGTCTTGCCGATGTAGCAGCCGGTGTTCCCGGTGCAGGACTGGCCGATGTTGTAGTTCGTCACCGTCACCGGGGCGCAGGCCCTCCCGCCGAACCAGGCGAGGCCTGGGTTGCTCAAGCCGCTCAAGGTCAGGCAGCGAGGGCTGCTGCCTGGGGCCTCGCGGGCCCGGCAGGTCGTCGCATCGTAGGTCCAGCAGGCGGCGTTCGGGTCCGCCGCCATCTGGGTGATGAGCTGGTTCACTGTCAGCGAGGAGCCACACCAGGAGGAACAGCCGATGGAGTCCATGTTCGGAGAGAAGGTCGTCTGCACCATCGCCCCGGTGTCTCCCGCGAGGATGTACTCCTCGGTGAGCTGGCCGATGCCATGGCCCAGCAGCTCGTGCTGGAGGATGCCGCGCGAGAAGTCGTGCTGCCACGGCGCGCCCCCGGAGGGCCTGGGCAGGTCGCCGCTGTAGGCGGTTGCTCCATACTCCCCATAGGAGCCTGTCTTGACGGTCACCTGCGCGTCGATGTTCGCGCAGTACAAGAAGCCCTTCGCCGCGCGAGGGTCCGTCGCCGGATTCTCCACCGCGACGTAGAAGTTCATCTGTCCGTAGTAGGAGTTGAAGGGCACCGTCTGGGACAGCGGCGCCGTCTGGCGCCCGCCAGAAATGGGCGGGCCGCTGGCCTCCTCGAGGACGCGGCGCACGTTCTCCTTGAGCGACAGCAGCGCCGGGTCGGAGTTGTAGTCACTCCAGAACGAGCCGGTGGCACCCGCCGTTCCCGTCTCCTGGACGATGACATTGAACTGGTTGCGCGCTCCGTGGGTCTGCTTCTCCGTGCCCAGCACCTGGCAGCGGCCGGGGCAGAGGACGTTGGTGGTGGCCGTCGGGTACCAGGACTTCGCCTCCTCGACGGTGCCGTTCAGCATGAACATCACGTCGTCCTTCTTCCCGGGAAAGCCCAGCGCCTGCACCGAGCCCGGCGCGAACAGCCGGCCATGCTCGTAGCGGGCGTTGTTCACGACGAGCTGCGCGCTGCCGTCCCAGCCGCCGTAACGCGTGGACAGCTCCAGGTAGTAGTAGCTGCCGTGCGTCAGATTCACTCCCAGGGGGAAGTTGAACCAGTTGCGCTGGTTGGGGCCGAGCGTGAGGCCAAGCGGGTACTGCTGCGTGAAGACCTCGTTGAGACAGCCATCGAGGATGCGCACGCGAAGCCAGTCATCCTGCTTGGAGGCATACACCGCGCCCGAGAACAGCAGCGACACGTCCGTCGCGCGGTCCACATGGTTCATGAAGAGCTGGAGGACGGGCCGGTCCGGAGTGATGCCGGCGAAGGTCCGGGAGTTGTCGCTGCTGGAGTTGAGGTTCAACCGGCTGACCGGCGCCGCGAGGACCAGGCACGGCAGCGCCAGGAGCGCGAAGGCGAGGAGACGACGCATGGAGGACTCCGTCTTGTCGAGAGGGACTCATGGCTAGACGGTGGCCCTGTGTTTCCTTCGCTCTCGCGTCTGACGCTCAATGCCGAGTCCGGCGTGACTCCAGAGTGGCTCCCGTGCCCGAGTCGCCTCGCTCATGTGGGCGAGGCGACCCAGGGGCTCGTGTCAGGCGTCCGTCAGAATCACTGGCCGCGGACGCGCTCTCCCTCGGGGCCCGCGTTGTAACGCTTGTTGGGGTTCGTATTGGATTAGCAAGACAGAGATGATGTGAGGGGTATCGCCAGGCAGACAGCTTACGAGTGACTGCTCGATGTCCGCTGGCGTCGCCTCTTCGCCCTGCTCACCGCCGCTACCCCTTCCGGAGTCCCACCACCTCGCCATAGCCACCAGGGATGAAGAACTCGTGCGCCTCCATCCCCATGATGCGCAGCGCGGTGGTGACGACGTCCGCGGACCGGGGGACGCGCTTCTGCGTCTGTCCCGTCTCCTCGATGATGTCCACCGGGACCCCGAGCCCGCGCGTCGTATACGTGCCCACCTGTCGATTCGCCGCCACGTTTCCGCCCGCGAAGGCGACCGAGGTGAAGGGGTGATGGTCATCCGGCAGGTTGTAGCTGCCATCCCCCGAGCGTGAGGCCCAGCTCCGGCCGAACTCGCTCATCACCAGCACCAGGGTGTCATCGAGCAGCGTCTTGCCCGGCTTGCCCGGAGCGGGCGTGGCCTTCATCTCGCCCAGGAAGCGCGCGACGCAATCCATCAGCCCCCGGCCATGCGCGCAGCTGAAGGCATGCCCCGAGCCGCTGTGCGTGTCGAAGTCCATGCGCAGCGAGACATGCACCGACGTGCACAGGTCCGACTTGAGCAGGCGCAGCGCCATGTCCATGCGCGGGTCCAACCCGACGAGGTGGAAGTTCGCGTTGCCGAACGTGTAGGTGAACGACTCGTTCAAGTAGCTCGACAGGTACGCGGGCCGGTTCGTCTTCAGCGTGTCGATGCCCTTGGTGCCCTCCAGCAGGGACACCACATCCGTCGCCAGCACGCGGGAGACGGATGACAGCGAGCCATGCAGGCCCTCCAGGTAGTTGTCCACCTTCGCCGTCGAGCGGCCCAGGAGCGGCTGCGCGCGCCCCAGGGAGTAGCGCTCCACCGTGGTCGTCTTCAGCGCGGCCCCCGTGGGCCTGCCTCTCGCATCCAGCTCCGCGCCCTCGGTGCGCGCATCCAGCCCCGTCCACCAGGCGTTGTCCGCGGGCTTCCCGGAGAGCATCGGCTTGAGCGCGTCGATGGACGGCACGCCCACCGGAGAGGCGTGCGAGGGCAACCCCATGCCGGACGGCACCCCCCGTTCTCCAGAGACGACCACGAACGGCAGGGGCCGGGTCTCCCGGTGCCGCGCGTACAGGTGGTTCGCGATGACCGAGTGCATCGCGGGCGCCCGGTAGTCCGCGCCCGCGACGCCGCACATCGCGGAGATGAACGCGCTGGCGTGGTCATTGGTGCCCTGGTCGATGCCATGCAGCACGCTCAACTGCTCATGCAGCGCGAAGTGCTGGTAGCCATACATGAGCGGGCTGAAGGAGCCGCGCGCCGCCGGGTCCTGAGGATTCCAGGACTGCCACGTCCGCAGCGGCTTGTACGGGCCGTTGGCGGGCGCCAGGTTCACCACCTTGCTCGCCTCGAAGAAGACGGGCTCGCTGATGAAGCCCGAGGGCCCCGGGACGCAGAGCGGAATCTCCGAGTCCTCCATCGGCGTGAAGCAGTACGCCGGACGGAAGCCGCCCGGGACATAGAGCACCACGAGCCGGGAGGGGACGTCCGCGTCCGCGGCCTGGGCGACTCCAGAACCGAGGAGCCCCGCGCGTTCGAGGAGGGCGAGCTGGCTGGCTCCGAGGGCCCACTTGAGCAACGTGCGTCGAGAAGTAGTCGGCATGGGGTCCTCGGCTCAGTAGGTGATCCACAGCGGGTGACGGATGAGCGCCGCGCAGGTGCCCACCCAGGCCAGGCGCGTGCTCTGCGCCTCGAGCGGGAGGTAGACCTGCTCGTACAGCTCCTTCAGCTCCGCGTCCGCGGGAGGCTGTCCCAGCATGCGCAGGTAGAGGTTGCGCAGGTTCTTCTGCACGGCGTCCGGGCTCTTGGTGGAGGTGTCCGCGAGCGTTGCGAAGCGCAGCACCGCCTTGTTGTTGGGCTTGTCCACCGCGCGCCCGCACCAGGCCTGGGACATCTGGACCAGCGCCTGCCCGGCGGAGGGGCCGAAGCTCGGGTCCTTCTTGCGGTACTCCAGGGAGTTGCCGCCGCCGAGCGCCTCGAAGCGCTCGACGGAGCGCGGGTCGGAGACGTACTGCCCCGAGATGCCGGGAGCCCAGTCACCGGGCCACACGAAGAACTTGTTCCAGTTCACCACGTACGCCTGGTCGCGCCAGTGGGGGTCGCTCGTGCTGACGAAGTCCTCGAGCGCAAGCCCCAACTGGTCCATCAGGCTCACCACCATCTCGTCGGCGGCCAGCCGGCGGACCTTGAACTCCACGGGTGACGGCGTATCCAACTGCACGGGCGGCGCCTTCAGGTCGCGAATCCACGCCTCCACCTGGGCGATGGTCATCGTGACGCGGCCGCTGGCGACGAGCTGCTCGTAGGGCTGGCCCGGCGGCATCTGGGCGTAGCTGCCGGGAGCCACGCCCTTGAGCATCTTGATGAGGAGGCTGCCCTCCGGGTCCCCACGCTTCACGAACCGCTCGTCGTAGACGAGCCCGCTCTCGAACGCGGCGAGCGAGGCGAAGAAGGGCTTGTTGCCGTTGACGTGGCAGCCCTCGCAGGCGGGCGCGAGCGCGAGGCGGACCGCGTCGTTGTCGCTCGCCGCGGCGCAGCTGTCACCCGCGTCCGGCTTGTCATCGCCGCCCTGCGAGACATCTCCGAAACAAGCCCCCAGGTTGAGTGAGAGCGCGACGAGCGCGACGGCTCCCAGGAACGAACTCAGCGTGCGCATCACAGGCCCCTCCGCAGCTCGGACTGCTCGAAGAGATATCGGAGGAAGGGCCGCAGCTTGCGCTCCCTGGAGACGAACTCCCTCGCGAGCTTGTCGATGAAGCCCTTCTCCGTGGCCGGATTCAGCTCCCGACCGATGAACATCGCGTAGAGCTTGCGCGCGGCGCAGCGGTCGAACTCACCGGAGCGGACGAGCAGCTTGCCGAAGCCCAGCGGGCCCATGGTGCCATCGCCATGTTCACCCAGCAGCGTGTACGACTCCGGCATCGTGTCGAGCAGCACCGCCTCCGGATTCGCCTTGAGCTGCTCCGGCGTGACAGGGGTCAGCACCGTGTTGGGCACGAAGGCGTTCTTCCAGCGCTGGCCCGGCGCATTGCCGATGTGCGGATACTGTCCGGACAGCCACTCCGCGGTGACGCGCTGGTTGCCGATGCCCCCGATGAAGGGCCACGGCACGTAGTAGCTCGGGAACGGAGTGAAGTCCCAGCGCTTGAAGGCGATGGCCGCGGGGTCCAGCGTCTTGTGGCAGTGCAGGCACGTCCCGCCGGTCGCCGGGTCGATCTCCAGCGGCGGGAAGTGCACGTCCGCGGGAGGCGGGGAGAAGTTCTGGCAGGCGAAGATCTCCAGGAAGCGCGCGGCCCGGACGCGCTCGCGCGGGAACGAGGACATGGACCCCATCATCGTGAGCACCCCGGCGGCGGGCAGGCCCAGGGGCGCGTCCTTCGTCGTGCGCGGGTCGAAGCGATAGGTGCGCTCCATGCTGCCGGAGCGGGTCTTGTCGGGAGTGAGCGAGAGGTGGAAGGGCTCCAGCTCCTCCACCACGAACTCGCGCCACGCCAGCGGGTCGTTCGGCGTCGGATGCAGCGGGTCGCGCGGGGCGTTGCCCACGTCCGGACGCCACCACGTGGTGTTCTGGTCCACGGAGGTGCTGCCCATCTGCCGGCCGAAGCGGATGTACAGCGCCCGCAGCCAGTTGGTGCCGACGGAGTAGTTGCCGACGACGAGGTCCGAGAGCGGCCGGTCATGCCATGCCAGGTGCGCGAACAGGCGCGCGGGCTCCTCGTAGGGGTGGCGGCGCTGACCACTGAGGCTCGAGGTGCCCGTGGAGTTCAGGCCGGCGAGCGGCGAGCACCACATCAAATTGGGGCCACACCCGCAGCCCCGGACCAGCACGGGGTCGTAGTAGCCGCCGTAGGCGATGCCACAGTCGTTGACCTTCCCCGTGGCGGTGTCCGTGACGGTCTTGACGTCGGAGCCCGCCAGGCCCAGCACCTGGACCATCGTCCCCGGAGCCCACCAGGGCTCGACGGTGTGCACCACCGGCACGGCGGGATTCCCGCTCCCATCCTTGTCGGAGCACTGCTGCCCCGGGTCCCCCGAGGCGAACTCGTTCACCGCGTAGTACGCGCCCGGGTGCGGGGTGTTGTCGGCGCACCGGTGAAGGTGTCCTGACATGTCGCCCTGGTACGCGTCGCCGTTGGCGCCCGTGGTGTAGGCGCCCACGGCGATCCACTCGTGTCCGAAGCGCAGCATCCGCTCGTAGAACTTCGGAGAGGCGAGCACCTCGTCGAGCGTCGAACGCAGCAGCGAGGCGCGCGCCTCGGGCGAGGCCGTCGCGGCCATGGCCTCGTACTGCTCCAGGGTGGGAGTCGTCCCCGTGAGGCCGAGCACGATTCGCCGCAGCAGGCGCGTGTCGCTCATCTGGTCCTGGGGTGGGTCGACCGGAGACGTCGGCTCGGGTTCGCATTGCTGCGCGTGCGCGTCGGGCACGCCGAGCCCGGACGTCGCGAACAGCACGGCCGCGAGGGCCGCGCTCTTCAAGTGCAGGTGCCAGTGCATGCCCGAGACAATAGCATCGGCTGACACAATGAATCACGGGGAGAGATGTCTGTCATTCCCCGAGAACGGGGGTGGACTCTCCTCTACACCCGACTGTCTTTCGGGCCCCGGGTGGCGGTGACTGGAGGCCACGGTGGGGTGGACTCCCCACCACAGGTTCACGCACCGCGCCATGGGGTTGGCTTGTGGGCAGCCGCCCCACCTCGACTGCTCGACGGGCACGGAGGGCTGACGCTGTCGGGGGCGTGTTTGACATTGCAGGCCGTCGGGCGAACACTGCGCGCGTCCTTCGCTTTCAAATCCTGTCTTCGCGGTTCGAGGTGCGTCCATGCGCAAGCTTCGCCCAGCGGTCGTTGCCCTCCTGTTCGCGGTCGTCATGGTTCCGGGGCTGGTGGCCGCGGCGAGTCAGGGCGTGCACAGCATCTGGTCGACGAAGGGCGGCGCCGCCGTCATCAAAGGCACCCTCTTCGCGCCCGTCCTCAATTCCTCGGTGGTGAGCTGGAAGGAAGGCGCGGGGCCCGCGTTCGCGAATGCGCGGATCACGGCGGATGCCAGTGGCATCGCCACCGTCCTCGAGCTCCACCTGGTGGCCCTCCAGGGCTTGCCGACGAACGACGTGGTGCAGGGCCTCTGGAACGTGACGCTCGATGGCGTGCTCGTGTGCGCCGCGTGCCCGGGCTACGCCAAGGGGCTCAGTCATCCCGTGGGAAGCCCCTACAACATCGACGTGGACAACTCCTTCTACCGGCTCGACGGCATCATCACCTCGCGCTTCGACTACTGAGGCGCTACCTCGACCGGGCGAGGACGATGGGTTCGAGTTGGAACGCCACCGTCGAGAGGGTGATGTGCGGCAGCGGTGCCCCGAGCACGTGTTCCGCGGGGTCCTTGGGATTGAACCGCACCTCGATTTCCTGTCCGCTCGACAGCTTCCGGAAGCCCTGTTGCTGTTGTCGCGCCAGGGCCAGATGGGCCCGCCGCTCCTTCCGCGTGGAGGAGGGCGAGTGGTCGCTCGGGGTCATCTTCGAGATGGGCGCCACGGTCTTCACCGCGAACGCGTACGTAGTCTCGCCCGCCGTGTAGCGGTAGTGCGCATATTCCCCCTCGCCATGCCCCACCAGCCCCCCAAACCGGGCCACCGCGGGGGTCCACCCCTCCACCTGGGACGCATCCTGGGGCACCAGGGACTGGGCACGACGCAGGTAGCGCAGTCGCTCGTCCCAGCGGTCGATGTCTCGGAGGACCTCTTCCGCGGTCGCCGTGAGCGGGTGGAGCACGGCGGCGCGCGTCCCCAGGTAGCGGGGCGGTCGCTCCATCATCGGCTGGAGCAGCGGGTCGAGTACCTCGTGTTGCTTGGGCTCCGAGACGCAGTAGCGCATCCGGAAGGCGCGGGGCATCACGAGGTCGTCGTACCACTCACGAAAACCCCCGAACATGCCCCGGTGTAGATCGTCCCACGGCGAGTCGTAGAGGAAGCAGTACTCGGTCTTCCCCACGCAGTACCCATAGAGGAACAGCGTCTCGTCCGCATAGCCCGTCACGCCATAGAGCAGCGCATCCCCCTCGGCCGTGCGTCCCGTCAGTGGGGCGAACTGATGGACCGGCATCCGGGAATGCAGGGTGCGGAGCTGGTCCAGGAGCGTGCGGACATCGGTTGGCATTTCAGCGGACATGGGCGGAGACCCCGGCGTTGAGCCTCCATCAAGCCCTGGACGCGGCCTTCCGTCCACCCGAGAGGCATCCCATTCCGCTGCTGGCCGCCCGCGGGATTTCGAAGTACAAAAACTCGATGGAGAGGATTCGTTGGCTCGCGCTCGCACTGCTGATCCTGTTCTCCGGCTACACCGTTCACGCGAGTCGGACAGAGTCGTTCTGGACGTCCCTGAAGCGCGTCCTCGCGTTGAGATGGGGCCGTCAGGTGACGATGGACCTCTATCTGGGGCTCTTCTTGTTCAACTTCTTCGTGTATCTCAACGAAGGCTCGGTCCTTCTGGCACTGGTCTGGCTGGCGCCGACCCTGGTCCTGGGGAACATCGTTCCGCTGATCTACTTCGTGGTGAACTTCAACTCACTGGTCGGCCACTTCCTGTGAAGTGTCGCGGTGCGGGGCGTGTCGGGCCGCACATGTCGATGCAGACCCCGTGGAAACCCCCATGTCAGCTCGTGGGATTCCACCAGGACTCTGTCTGTCTATGATTGTTTGTGGTGTCTTTGTCCGGTTTGGGAACTTGCGGGGGTTGTCCGGATTTTGATGGATTCCAAATCTTGGTATCTGTTTTCCAGTCACCCATCCATCCCGGAGGTAGACCATGTCATCACGTCTTCGCAGACATGCCGCTCCCTTGTCGTTGTTGCTCACCCTGGGGCTCGCCCTGGCCGGATGCCAGAAGGAGAGTCCGCAGGAGTCAGGACAAAGTCGCACCGACATGCCGAGCTCGAACGAGCTGCGCCCCGGGGACCTGACCTACGTGCGCGAGCTGGCGGCGAAGCATGATGGCGTCGTCGCGCTGGACCTGTCCGATGAGGCCCAGTACCGCTTCCTCCGCTCCCGCGTGGCGGCGGCGGGCAAGACGCCGGAGAAGTATCCGCAGTTCTTCGCCATGCTCCAATCCGTGCGAGAGCGTCACGCCGCGCGCAAGCACGGCGTGAGCGCCCAGGCCGCCCCGGAGGTGCCGAGGGACCACATGATTGGCAAGGTCATCGTCGGGCCGGACGGGAGGACGTTCGAGGCGACCGCGTTCTCCACCGTCCAGGGTGGGGCGGACTACAGCTTCCTGGACGTGGTGGTCTGGGATGAATTCCAGAAGCAACAGGTGTCCGACTATGGATGGGGCGAGGTCTATGCTGATGGCCGCAAGCTGTGGGCCCGCGCCACCGGAGTGCTCCCGGCGGACCCGAACGCGCTGCTCTTCGTGGACTCCGCGAGCATCGTCTCGTTCAACGGCGAGGAGCAGGTCGTCTTCAAGTCCCTCACCGTCGCTCCGTCCCCGGGATGTGAAATCATCCATCCTCAGGACCTGGCGCCCGTCGCGAGGCCGGACAACATCGTCACCATCTGCCTGCAGCGCAACAACGGGGACTGCGACTACCCGATGGTCGCTATCCAGCAGGTCCAGATTCCCCTCCAGGGAACGATGACCTTCCCCTTCCCGGTGACCAGCATCAACAACACGGTGGACACGTACGCCAAGCTCGTCGAGGAGAGCGGTGGGCCTCGGCAGATGGCCTTTGGCACCTTCTTCAGCTGGCTGCAGATCAACCCCGCGGACCCACGACAGGTGCGGTGGTCCATTCCCCAGAACCAGGGCGTCTTCACCGGCATCCTCTTCAGGCCCTACGAGGACGTGGACCTGTTCATGAGCATCGACGTGACGATGAACCGAGGGGGGAGGCCGACGCGGGTCGTCAAGCAGTTCTCCTCGTCGCCCACCTTCACGCCGGGCATGGCGTGCGTGCCGAAGATTCAAATCTCCTACAGCTGCCTGGCGGAAGGCACCCAGGTGAAGCTCGCGGGTGGCAAGAGCGCCCCCATCGAGAGCATCGCCAAGGGCACCCGCGTGGTGACGGATGGCTCTGGCCAGGCGCTGCGCGTGGCGGATACGACGGTGGGCACCGAGAGCATCCCGATGGTCCACCTCCGCGACGAAGCGGGCCATGACCTGCTCCTCACGGGCACGCACCCGGTGATGACGCCGGACCAAGGGGTGGTGTGGGCGGAGGAGCTGAAGGTCGGCAACCGCGTCGTCACTGATTCGGGTGTCTCCACGCTGGTGAAGGCGGACCGCGAGATGTTCAAGGGCGCGGTGCACAACCTGAAGCTGGACCGGACCTCGCTCAACGAGCGCCGCGAAGCCAAGGGCAGCACGCTGTATGCCAACGGCTTCCTGGTCGGCGACGTGAGCATGCAGCGCGCCTACGAGTTCAAGGACCGCGCGGCTGTGACGGCGGAGTTGCTCGCGCGGCTCCCTTCGAAGTGGCAGGTGGATTACCAGAACAGCCTGAAGACGGGTCGGCTCCCCCAGGGCCCCTGATGGAGTGAGGGCGCCCCGCCCTGACGTAGAGCCAGGGCGGGGGCGTCTGTCTTCACCGACGTCAGGGTGCCGGGAAGTGGTCGAAGTGCTGGTCCAGCGTGCGTGTTCCGTCTGGCTGGTTGATGCCCGTGGTCAGCCAGGGCGGGACGACGCCGCCCATGACCGCCGGGACATTCATCGGCTGGCGCCGTCTGTCCTGGAACCGCGGCCCCGTCCCCGCCGTCAGCGCACCCAGACGCAGCCCTGGGAGGGTGGCCGTCCCCGTGTGGCATGAGAGGCAGAAGGCGTTGCCGCTCGTGTCCGGGCGGGGCATCGCCGAATGGAGCGCGGGCATGGCCAGCATCCCGGCGCGCATGCACCGCGCGGCGAGGCCGGGAGTGGGGTGCGGATTCTTGTGCACCCGGTCGATGCAGAGGTGCTCTCCGTATTGGGCCGGGTAGTCGAGCGGCTCCGAGTAGGTGCCCAGCCGCATCTGCTCGCAGATGGACCGCCGCATCCCGGGATACAGCGCCGCCCGAGAGCGCAGCGCTTCCAGCGTCGGAGTCCACGGCTCGGGCTCCCGCCGCGACAGGTCCACCGTCGTGCCGAGCGCCTGGTTGCAGACGAGCTCCTCGGTCCAGGGCCGCTGCGCGTCGCCCGGTGCCAGGGCGTAGATGCGCAGCTCATCCACCCAGCCGAAGAAGGGCAGCCGCATCTGGCCCGGTACGAAGGCCGGTCCCGGGTCGCTCACCGTCATCCACGTCCAACCATTCATCGAGTTGAACATCGGGTCGAAGCCCACGTCCCCCGGCGCGACGGTCAGCGTCGAGTGCCACGTCCCATCGATGTAGAACGCCAGGGTCCGCTGGCCTCCGACGGTGTGAATCTTCATGCCGAAGTGGAAGTAGCGCCCCGCCTGCACCAACGAGCCCAGGTTGACGGTGTACGAAGCGCCCGTCGCGCCGTTGTACACGGAGAGCTCGTGCCAGACATTGCCGGTGTTGTCCTTCACCTGGACCAGCCCGACCCACGAGTTGTCGGAGAAGTAGAAGAGGGTGCGTGGCAGGCTCCGCACGAGCGTCGCGCCGGGCCTGAGCACGTTGTCCTGACGTGAGTCGAGCCAGATGCCGAGCAGCCAGTCACGCTGGGCGCCGTTGACCGGATAGCCCATGTCCATGAGGTCATTCAGGCCATCCAGCCAGACACCCTTGCCGCTGACGCCGCCCAGGGCCACGGGCTCGATGCGCGCGCCGCCGCGCAGGCGCACGGAGGTGGGGGCCTGCGGTCCATCCGTGCCGAGCAGCGGGCTGCCCGTGGCGGCGTTCTGCGCCAGCGGGTTGCGCTTGAAGCGGAAGTCGGCGAGCTGGCCGCCGCGCACATAGGCCCAGGCGTCCTTGACGGGCATGAAGCCGTCCTGGGCGAAGGTCTCCGCGCGCCAGGGCCCATACGGAGACACGTCCATGCGCATGGCCGCGTTCATGTGCGCGACGACGAAGGCGCGCTTGTTGAGGTAGTCGTCGAAGGCCACCTCGGTGTTGCGCTGCGTGTTCGACTGGACGTTCCACACCACGTCGAAGGGCAGGGTGGGCCGCATCCCGTCGAAGTGGTTGAGCTGGTTCTCGAAGGAGAAGATCTGGGAGCTTCCCCGGGGCGTCAGTGACACGTCCGCGCCCGAGTACAGGCGCAGATCATAGGTTCGCTGGTACTGGTCGTCGGTGTGGCCCGCCAGGTCGGTGATGCTCAGCCCGTTGTCGAGGATGACCGCCTTGCCGCGAGTCCACGCGCCGAGCACGCTGACGGCCTGCGCGGGCGCCCGGTCCGGATTGAAGGTCGCTCGGGTCGCATCCGACGGCGGGCCCCAGGTGACATCCGTCTGGGAGATGGTGCTGTAGCGGTCCTCGCGCAGCACCTGCCGCGCGTAGTAGCCGTCATGGGGATTGTTCTTCGCGGCGAAGAACAGGTTCTTCCCCTCGCGGTCCAACCACGGGTAGGCCCACTGGTTTCGCACGCCGAAGGGCATGGCATTGCCCAGCGTGTCCCGGAAGGGCTGCGGCCGGCCGTTGACCACCTGGGACTTCGCCAGCTCGTAGCGGCTGTTCACCAGCGGGTCCATGGGCATCATGCTGATGGGCTTGAAGTGCCCCCAGCTCGAGGCGCGACACACGTCGTCGGAGGCCGCGTAGTACAGGCCATTCATGTTGACGACGAACAGCCGTCCGTCACCGCTCGTCGCGGGCTCGAACAACGCATAGGGCCGCTCGTTCGTGCCCCAGCCCGTCACGCCATTCCACGTCCCACCGTTGCCGATGACGCCGTCCTCGTCGTCCTCGACCTGGAACGAGGAGCGGTAGCTCTGCCGGTCGAAGAACTGGCACCACTTGGGCGCGGAGGCGGACGTGTTGCGCACGTAGACGGGCGTGGGGAGCGGCCACACCGGCACCGCGATGTAGCACTGGAAGCCAGGGTTGGCGGTGAACAGGCGCCGCCAGTCGATGGTGTCCGGCGTGCCGGGAACGCTGTACGTGGAGCCCGCGCTCATGTCGCCCCATGGCGAGTCATGGATGTTGAAGGGGCGGTACGGCGGCAGGTTCCAGGTGGGCAGGGACTTCACCTCGCCCTCCGGGTTGCGAGGGTAGACCCAGAGGCCCCAGCCCGCGGTGCCCGCCCCGTCGACGGGCTTGCCCGCATCCGTGGACTTCGGCGTGCGCACGAAGACGGTGAGGTCCACCGAGCGAAGCTCCCAGCGTTTGCCGTCGGAGGCAACCATTCCGTAGACGAGCGACATCTCATAACAGTCGCCTGGGACGGGGGCGGTGCTCACGTCATAGCGGGCCGTGCACGCCACGGGGTTGCGCCCATGGCTGCCCTGGAGCTGGGCGGACATCGAGTTCTCACAGGTGGTGCTGTGGAGCGCGTCGGGAAAGTCACCGTTGTTCTTCGCCGTGAGTCCGGTGGCCATGGGGTTGAAATAGGTGAAGGGGTGCAGGCCCACCGTGTGCGGAGGTTGCACGTACCGGATGCCCTTGCTGGCGAAGTCGTAGCGGAAGTCCTGGCCCAGCGTCTCCGGACGGAACGAGTACAGGATGGAGCCTTCCGCGCAGCCACGGCAGCCGCCGCGCACGAAGAGGCGGCCGTCGTTGGTGCCTCGGTTGAAAGGCAGCACCTGGATGGCATTCGCCGCGTCGCCATTCTCCGGCATCCGGGGCGTGGACCACCCGTTGTCGTACTCGTTCGGCGGAAAGGGCTGCATCACCCCGGAGAGCGCGGCCGGGCGCAGCGTCAGTGGCGACGCATAGGTGGAGCGATAGGGCCGCCACGCGGGGGACAGCTCCCGGAAGATGCTCGGCCGCTGCGGGTTCTCCACGTTGTAACAGTTGTCGATGACGCCGTAGTTGTTGAGGCCGGTGGAGCAAGCGCTGGTGCCCACCATGGCCACATCCGTGAACCAGGTGGGCGGGTCCAGCGGCGCCTGCTGTGTGCCGACAGCCCCGGGGGCCAAAACCGCCGGCGCCGCGGGCGCCGTGTCACAGGCGATATGGAGTATCAGCAGGAGCAGGAAGGCGGATGACAGCCTTCCCGCGAGATGTCTTGGGTTCAGGGGCATGCACGCCGTGTAGCAGAGACGTCGCACACGGCGTCAACCGGGCATGAATGACCCATGCCCGGGTTTCATCAAGGCTCAGCAGCAGTTGCTCGGCTTCTGCGCGATGACGGCGATGAGGACGGCGATGTTGATGACGAGCTGCGCCAGCACGACGGCGAGGTAGGCGCCCCCGGTGGTGAAGAGGCCCACGACCATGAGGATGAGCGACGCGCAGTTGAGGGCGATGGAGACCCAGTTTCCGGTCAACATGTCACCCACCACCTTGCCAAGCGTCCCCGCGACGTAGAGCGCCTTGATGACCTTGATGACGGTGCTGCCGCTGGTGGCGCCCTTGGCCGCTTCGCCGATATCCTTGAGCAGCGCCGTGCTCTCTCCGATGACCTTGCTCAAGGAGGAGACGGCCCTGGTCGCCGAGAACCCCAGCCCCACCACCGTCAGAAGCAGGCAGAGCGAAGTCGCGGCCACGGAGATGACCCAGCCGACGCACTCCGTGTTGACGGTCAACTCCATCCGTCCGCACTCCACGGGCCCCTGGGCGGTGTGGTGGTAGAAGACGTACGCGGCGCCCTCCACCTTTCCGGCGATGGAGCCCACCGGCATGCCTCCGGGGCCGTTGCCTTTCGCCAGGCCGAGGTAGAGGTTGTTGCGGAACAGGGAGCGCAGGCGGTCCTTCATCGCTCCAGGAACGGAGGCGAGCACCGGCTCATAGGCGGCGATGATGGCTTCGACCTGGTCGGGCGGAAGCGGGCTGTTGGCGGGGTAGGGCACCTCGTCCGGGGACCAGCGGACGGCGGGCTCCAGCCGCGCCGAGGGCTGCACCATCTCCACCTGGGTATAGGAGCCTCCGGACGGGGGCGGCGACTCGGACGGCGGGGTGACCACGGTGGCGGGAAAGGCCGTGTTGAGGAGCACCGGCGGATTGCCTGTCACCTGGTTGGCGAGCATGAGGCTGCTCCAGGCATAGAACGCGACGCAGCCGTCGGAGTCGGAGGGGTCTTCCGACATGTACTGCTGGACTTCGTTGGCTGAAATCACGCGGGACCAGAGCGCCGCCGCCTGGAGGTAGCCCTGGAGTTCGTTTTCGGCGGACCCCGCGGTATCAGGGGTGTACGTGGCGCCGAACATCCATACCGGGTTCGCGAGCACCGGCATGGTGCACACGATGGTCAAGGTCAGGGTCCCATCGAGGTAGATGTAGACCATGGTCCCGTCATACGTGGCCGCCAGGTGATGCCAGGAGCCCGGGGGCAGTTGGATGCTGTCCCCCCAGCCGCTGGAGCCCCCCGCCGTGTCCTGTTTGAGCTCGAGGTTGAACCCACCGCCGTTCCACATCACCCCCAACGAGAAGCCGTAGCCGGTGTCGCGGTCCCTGCACGAGAACAGGGTCCGGGACGCCGCCTGGAACTCGGAGGGCGCGTCGCAGTTGAACCAGGCCTGCACGCTGAAGGGGCCTCCGTCCGCCACCACCGTGAGCGCGTCGCGAGGAGACGGTTGGACTCCCGTGTTGAGCAACCGCAGCGCCGGGGCGACCATCACGACCTGCGCGCCGCCCGCGAAGGTGGCCGCGTTCCGGTTCTTGCCGGAGACGTCATTGCTGGAGCCATCCGCGAAGCTGTAACACGCGGCGAGGTTCGTGCTCGGCGAGGGGATGTCCCACAGGGGGAGGCGCTCACCCTCGGGCAGCGCCGTGGACCAGAACGCGACATTGATGAACTGCGCGTCCGACGTGTGGCCCAGGCTGAACAGGCTGTTGGTCGCGGTGACCCGGGAGAGGGTGCCTTCGATGAACGGCGTGCCATTCACCGACAACGAGTAGGTGCCCTGGTTGGTGCCTTGGGTCTCGAAGACGAGCAGGACGTACTGCCATTGGTTCTGCAGCAGCTCGATTTCAGAGCGCTGCGGCGTGCTCATGCCCGGGATGCTGAGGGTGAGCAGCATCCCGTGCTGCCCGATGTAATAGGACGTGCCGGACAGCAGCAGGAATCCGTCGTAGGCGGGGGCTCGCGGGTTCAGCCAGAACCCGATGGAGTAGGAGCTGCTGCCGCTCAGGTCGACAGGGCTCGACGTGCCAAGTGAGATGCTCTGTCCATAACGCACGTCCGCGGCACCGTACTGATACATGGGTCTCATGCAACAAGGGCAGAGCAAGGGATGCGCCAGACCGCGCATTCCCCTGTTCTCGCCCGGTCAGGTAGTGGCGCGGGCTCGGGGTGAGCCGACCTGGTGCGTCCAGTCGTAACGCCGTTGCGTCGCGCCGGGACGCATTCGCGTCCGGAGGCGCGAGGTCTCCAGACGAGGGAGATGCTCGGAGGGTTACCGGCCCTTGCGGACCTCGTTCCAGAGCTGGTCACCCCATTGTGACTCGGAGGTGGTCAGGTCCTTG
Organism: Myxococcus eversor; assembly: GCF_010894455.1. Lineage (GTDB taxonomy): Bacteria > Myxococcota > Myxococcia > Myxococcales > Myxococcaceae > Myxococcus > Myxococcus eversor. The sequence goes on from NZ_JAAIXY010000013.1 coordinate 99,044, forward strand.
CCGGTGTCGGGGATGATGGGGAGGCTGCCATAGGCTTCGTCGTCAGGCAGGTAGGTCTTGAGGACGTTGTACATGTACAGCCGGCTGATGCGGCCGTTGCCGTCGTCGAAGGGGTGGATGGCGACGAGCTGTTGCTGGAGCCGCGCGGCGATTCGCGTCACCGCCTCCGCGCTCTCCGCGGGAGCCTTTGTCAGAGCTCCCTCCAGCTCCACGCGCGTCGAGTCCAGCAGGTGTGTCAGTGCCCCCTCCAGCTCCCCGGCGGATTGAATGCCATACGTCACCGAGTACTTGTAGTCCTGGGCCTTTCCCTTGCCAGGGCTCACCAGTCCCTTCGCGTTCTTCAGGACCCCCGCGTCGACCAGTGCCTGGACATCCTGTCGCCATATCCAGAGGGCCTTCTGCTTCCCATGCTCCCGGAGCTTCTCCTGCTGGTACTTCGCGGAGGCCAGCGGCGCGAAGGTGTCCGCGCCCACGTAGTCGCCCGCGGGGAGGTTCTTCAATGCCCCCTTCCAGCCGGCGGCCAGGTCATCCGCGCCGAACCACCGTCCGATGCGCAGTCCCAGGGTGGTGGCATTGTCGGCGCCCTCGGGTGCCAGCGAGTATTCGTCGTCGTCCTGTCCCCAGCCTCTCCAGTTGTCCCGGAGGGCCACGGGTTCTCCGGCGAGTTCGGATGCGGTCTCCAGCAACCCCGCGGAGGTCCAGAAGCGCGCCAGTGACTCATCCGCCAGGGAGCGGCGCAGCAACTTCTGCCAGCGCCGGAAGCCCCGCAGGCCATACAGCTCGCGAGGCGCGTGGATGCCCGTCGTCAGCCCCTCGATGCCCAGGTGCTCGGCCTCTTGCTGCGTCCAGGGCTCCAGCGACTGGAACTTCTCCACCGCCTGCTGATGGTGGCGTTGGTCGATGTAGCTGCGGACCTCCGAGTCCTCGCGGCGCGACTCGTCGACGTCGAGGGGCCGCTCGTCCAACTCGCCGACGCGGGCATCCGGCGCGATCTCCCGCAGGGTGTAGACGGTGGCGTTGCCATGGGGTTGGACGTCCTCCACGACGAAGCGCGCATAGGGAGGGAAGACGACCTCCCGTTGAAACCATTTGAGCTGGCCCGCCAGGAGCTGGACGTCGCGGCCGGTGAACAGGCTGTGGATGGCATAGATGACGCCTTTCCCCGCGCGGTCGAACTGGGTGTTGAACCTGGGAGAGAGGGACGAGCTCCAGAGCACCCCGGGGGAGACGACCTCGCCGATGACCTTCTTGTCCTCCTCCTGGTCGGCTACCTCCTCGCGGCGGTAGACCCAGCCCTCGTGGACGGGGAGCCCCTCCACGCCTCGCACCACGTCGTGGACCTGCCGCAGGACCACCTGGTTGTTCTCCAGGTCCCAGGGGGCGTCGAGCGCGTCGCTGAGCTGTCCAAAGTCGCCGGAGATGTACTTGCTGATGCCGTGAGCCCCGGTGGGGTCGGACTCCACCAGGTGATTGGCGGCGGCCTGTTTGTCTTCAATCGGGAGTCCGAAGTCATACGCGCCCAGGTACTCCGCGACCTTCGTGACATTGTCCGCCAGCGTCGTCCGTTTCTTGGAGGCGAGCTTCTTGTCCGCGCCGGGCAGCTTCCGCGGGCGCGCCTCGGGTGGAATCAGGGCCAGGGCCAGGTTCTTGTACCAGTCCACGGTCTTGGCCGCGTCGTGGTCCTCGCCTTTCGTGAGCAGGGTGGACACATACGCGGCCACATCCCCGGCGGACCTGAAGCGCGCCTTGAGCCTGTTGTAGGTCTGCTTGTCCTGGATGCCGAGGATGAGCCGCTGGTTCCTGGCGGAGACCTCATCCCAGAGGACGCCGGGAACCTGGGGGGCTGACTCCTCCGCGCTGACCAGTCCTCCCTTGCTCCGCAGCGCTTCGACCTGCTTCTTCGTCGTGTCCTGGAGCACGCTGGGGAACGCGCCCAGGCCCGGGCCCCAGGTGCTCTCGTCCTCTTGGGCGACAAGCCCCTCGAGCACGGACTGGAAGCCTGGCGCCTGAAGCTCGTCCGGATACCTCCACTGCATGTCCTCGACGACCTCGGGGGGGACGGCCTGCCGGTAGAGGTGGACGCCCTGCTGGGGTGTCTGGACACCTCCGGACTTGAAGGCCTCGAAGAGGCTCATCTGCTTGTCGGCGTGCAGTCCCGCGAAGACGAACAGCCGGGCCTGCTCTTCGTCTCCGATGCCATTGGTCGCCAGGGAGAAGGCCGTGGCGACACGGGAGTCCAGCCCCGAGGCCACGCGGTTCTGGTGGGCACGACTCGACTCGGCATAGAGCGAATCGAGCTGGAACCCATCCGTGTCGACCGCCTTCTCCTCCAGGCGGCGGTGACGTTGCTGCTTCTTCTTCGTCTTGTTGATGGAGCCGCCGTACAGCTTGTTCGCGTTCTTGATGTTCAGATCGAAGTCGAAGGTCTGCTCACGCCTGGACGTGGTCCAGACCCGCTCCGAGTCGTCGGGCTTCGGGAGCTGCCAGGCGTCTTGGATGGCCTGGCGGGCGATGTCCATGTTCTCGGTGTCATTCGCGAGGTGTTGGGTCAGCGCGTCCTCGAAGCCGACCTCCGCGAAGCGGGTGAGACCTCGGGACAGGCCGAGCAATTGCTGACCCGCGACGTTGTTGTCGAGCTTCTGGCGTTTTCTCGGGGCGTTCTCATCGCCCTCGTCCGGACTGGCTTCCTGTTTCTGTTCTTCCTCCTGGAGGAGCATGTCGTCTTGCTCCTCCAGAACGGGCGCCACGGGAGGTCGTGTCTCCGAGAGTTTCCGCTTCTCGCCGATGCCCTTGGCGCCCTGGAGCGCGGCGGCCTCGACCTCCTTGACGAGGAGGTCGCCGGTCTCGGCCGAGCCGCTGACCCGGGCGTAGTAGGTGTTCGTCTTGCCGTAGAGGTAGAGCTGTTCGCCGTCGTGGCGTCGGTCCTTGAGGGTCCTCAGGTTGAGTCGATTGCCTCCCGACTCCGGCCGTCCGTGGACGCCCTGGATGGGCGGTCGTGACGTGGGGTGCGGCGCCTGGAACGGCCCCGGCTCGGGGCGCGTGCCTCCCTCGTGGATGGGCATCCGTTGGGTGGCGGCCCGCCCCTGGACGTCTGCCTCCCGCTCCAGTCCGGCGTCGTCATTGATGGCGGCGCCCTGGGTCTGGGTGGTGGCCTTCACGCGCCCCTGCATCTGCTGCACGACATGCCAGGCCTCATGGGGCAGGTGGCGCTCCTGCCCTGGGCCCACGTGGATGTCGGAGCCCTGGGTATAGGCCAGGGCCTGGAGCTGCGCGGGCTTGTCGGAGTCGTAGTGGACCTTCACTCCATTCATGGGGAGCCCGGAGAGTCGCTCCACGCCCGCCTTCAGCGGTCCGGGCAGTCCGGTGGCGCGGCCTGGTGGCGTGGAGAGGGCTTCCGCCGTCCGAGCCTGGGCCACCACGCGGGGGCTGCTGTCCATCATCCGCTGCAATCCGAGCTGGGCCTGGACACGGGGGCTGAGCGCGGCCCGGGCCTGGAGCTGGACGTAGCGGGAGACGTCGGGCGCGGGCTGCTCGAAGGACGGCGCGGGGGGCCGGCCTGTCATCTCTCGCGAACTCTCCACGACGGGGGCATGCTTCTCGTCTGTGTCGAGCTTGGGGGGGAAGACACCCATGGACGCCGTCCCTTCCGGACCTGGAAACCGTCGCTCGAAGGTATGTGAGTCGCTCGCTGCGTTACGAGCACCCGGGACGTCGGTTCATCCCCGGCGTGGACTGCCTCGTACCAGGGAGGGTGGGCTCCGACGGGCCGACCTCTCCCGACAGGCGGGGCATCAGGTCCAGGTGCGCTGCTGGTTGCGCGCGTTCTTCTCGCGGAAGGCCTGCTCCAGGTCCACGCCGACGCGGTTGGCGATGGCCAGCAGGTAGTTGAAGACATCCACCAGCTCCTCGCCGACGTGGGCACGGGCCTGCTCGGTGGGCGTGCCGCGCCCCTCGTCATAGAGCTTCTCGTGGCGGCGCACCGCCTTGAAGACCTCGCCCACCTCCTCGCCCATGAGGAAGCAGTTGTGGACCAGGTCCAGCTTCAGCCAGCCGTGCAGGGCCTCCAGCTCGTGGATGTAGCGCTGGTAGTCCTTCATGGAGGCGTCAGGGGGCAGTTCAATCATTCCCCTGTCCTCCGTCATGAAGCGGGGGCCGTCAACCACCTCGCCGCGCGGGCTGGAACACGCGCGATACACGACTCGCGCAGGGCTGATGCGGGAAGTCCGAGCGCTGGCTTGTGACTTCCCAGAGCTCCGAAGAGGGCTGACCCGAGACCGTCAAAAAACACGAACCCCCGGCCCGACGTGAGTCGCGGACCGGAGGCTCGGGTGTCGACTCCCATGGCATCAAGAATGACGCCGCGGGGTGGTCGCCAGGGCTGACTAGTAGAGGGTGGTCAGCGCCGTGCGGTCGGAGGCCGTGAAGTTACCGGTCTCCGTCGAGCGGAAGCAGGAGTTCATGAGCGAGCCACCGGTGGAGGCCGTGGTCGGCGTGCCAGCGATGTGGATGGCGCCCACGCCCGCGGTGCCCTCGTTGGAGGCGGCGCCGCCGCAGCTGATGGCGCGGTTGTAGTAGTCAGAGTGACGGAAGCCGACCGTGTGGCCCAGCTCGTGGGTGATGACGTGCTCGTTCACGCCCACGCTGTAGGTGTTGAGGCTGGTGCCGATGTTGATGGTGCCGTAGGGACGGCCGCCGGAGGGGAAGCCCGCCGAGCCGCCAGCGCCGGACGTGGTCTGCGCGGTGATGGTCGCGCTGCAGCCGCCCGCGTTGCCACGCACCATGGAGAAGGACAGACCCAGCGCGTTGTAGTTCGCGATGGCCAGGTCCAGGCCCTGGCTCAGGCGGGTGTAGCTGTTGAACGTGGACGTCGGGACGACGCAGATGCGGGTGATGCTGGAGCTGACCAGGTTGGTCGTGCGGTACTGCTCCATCGTCTCCACGGGCTGCTGCAGCATCTCGCGGGACGCCTCGAGCGTCACGTGGGCGTCGCGGCCGACGTACACGTTGCCGTCCGCCACCATGATGTCGTTCGCCGGGAAGCCGGCCTCGACCAGGTTGGCGATGATTTCCTGCTCGACCTGCGACTCATCAACCTGCACGTCGGTGCCGCAGCCAGTCAGCAGCGCGCTACCGGTCATCGCGAGGACAGCAGCTCCCTTGAACATCTTCTGGAACACGGGCATCGGAGATTCCTCGTCCATTCAGACTACGGGGGGACGCGTCATCCGCCTGGTGTCCACCAGCAGCGGCCTGACGCGCTCCCGGCCTTGAGCAATTGATGGGCCATTGAGTCTCGCAGGGCGAGAAACCCGCAAACGATGTATAACGTGGAGTATCCGTGCTCCAGGCATCCGAGGCGGATGTGTAAACAACGTTGACGCCGTTGGGCCTAAGCCCGTGTGGCTCCAGGGGATTTTCGGAGTATTTCGAAGCGTTTCGAAACCACACAGTGATGTCTGGTTATCGGGCACCTGCCCCATGGGGCAATACCACCCCAGGTTGAGGGCTCGGCGGGTCCCCGGGGATTCACCCCTGTCGAACTGTTACATGAAGTTGAAGGGCATGGAGACGGCGAGCGTGTGGATGAGCTGATCGCTCTGCGCGGTGGGCCGGCGGGTGAAGACGTTGAGGTAGCCCACCTCCAGCGAAGCGTGGTCTCCATACTTCCAGCCCACGCCCACGAACGCGCGGTTCATGTCGAAGCCCGCGCTGGGGCCGCCCGCCACCGAGTTGAGGTGGTAGAAGACCTCGTCCCAGGCAATCAGGGACAGCCGCCCCTCCGCGGCCACCGGCTGTGCGCCTCGGAGCATGACGCGCGCGCGGAGGGAGACCTCCGTCGTCCCGGCCAGGAAGCGCTGCTCGAAGCGGGCCCGGAGCGTGCCTCGCACCGAACCCAGCTTCGGGGTGTAGAGGTACTGCTGGAAGAGGCGGCTCTCTCCCTGCCGCAGGGCCGGGTCTCCATCCCAGACCCAGAGCGGAATCCAGGCCTGTCCCAGCCACAGGGACATGTCCTGGAGCAGCCGCACGCCCCCCGCCGAGCGGAGGATGGCGCGGCCATCGTCCTTGCTGAAGCGCGGCTGCGCCTCCAGATAGTAGAGGAAGTGCTCTCCGATGCCGCCCTGGGCCGACACGGTGTACCAGAGCTGGACTTCCGACTGGACGGGCCGGGCCTCCACGGTGCGGAAGGGAGCGACGAGCAACAAGCCGATGAGGGGAAGGAGCTTCTCCGTGCGCATGGTGCGGGGCCTAGAGCATGACTTGAACACGGGCTCAACCCGGCTGATGACACGACTGCGGCCTGAGTGACGATGGGGCGCTCGTGTCCGCGTCGTTCGTGGGGCCGCGCGCCCGACGTGTCGACGAGGGTACAGGGGCGCGGAGCTGCTCCAGGTGCCCGTGGCCGGGGTGTGAGCGGCGGCGCCGAGGAGCGAGGACTCTGGGCGCGTTGACGGTGTCGGTGTGGCGTGTTTGATGGACGCTCACCGAGCCGAGGAGATTCTGGGGCATGAGGACTGTCAGCGCATTCAAGTGGGTCCCGCCGTTCGCTCAAGGTCTGGTGCGGGACCTTCGGGTGAGGTGGGCGCTCGAAGAGGCTGGATTGCCGTACCAGGTGAAGCTCATCGACAGCGCCGTCCAGGCCTCGGCGGACTATCGCGGGCTCCAACCCTTCGGGCAGGTGCCAGTGTTCGAGGAGGACGGCCTCGTCCTCTTCGAGTCGGGGGCCATCGCGTTGCACATCGCGCACAAGTGCGAAGTGCTCCTGCCGACGGATGCGGTGGGCAGGGCCCATGCGGTGACGTGGCTCTTCGCGGCGCTCAACTCCGTTGAAATCGCGATTCAGCCGCTCGCGGAGGTGGACCTGTTCTTCCCCAACGAGGAGTGGGCGAAGCTGCGCAGGCCCGCGCTGGTGGAGGCGCTCCAGGAGCGGTTGGGTGAGCTCGCGGCACGGCTGGGGACGCGCGAGTACCTGGAGGACCGCTTCACGGTGGGCGACCTGATGATGGTGACGGTGCTGCGCATCCTCCGTCACACGGACGTGCTCGACGGGTTTCCCACGTTGAAGGCGTACAAGGAGCGATGCGAGGCCCGGCCCGCGTTCCAGCGGGCACTGGAGGCGCAGATGGAGCCGTTCCAGAGACCCCGCGCCTGAGGGGGAACGGATGAGGGCTCGACTTGGGATTCGGCTGGGATTGATGACGGCCTGCAGCAGTCGCCCGGGGATGGAATCTACTACGCGACCTATGGTTCCCCCTTGGGGGCCACCGTCCTGGTCGGGCCCAGCAACCGCAAGCGGTGCATTCCACCTCGATATGTGGTGGACGAGCGCGGGCGAGTGGTTCCCATCGCGGACTACCACAGCCATCCGTGGGCCCCCTCCGAGATGTCGCCCGAGGACCGGCAGGCGGGCCTCCAGCGGTTCCTGATCCGCGTCCAGTTCGGACACGGACTGCACCATCATGAAGCTGGTTCCCTGCGTCAACGAGTCTCGTCCTGGTGAGGCGTACGTGAGGCGAGGAATGCGGTGGGTGCTGATCGGCCCTATCAAGAATGAGGACAAGCGGTATGGGCGAATCACGGACGTCGGCAGCGAGTGACGTTGGCGAGGTGACTGCATGAAGCGCACGCTCCTGCTCCTGATGGTCCTGCCTGGATGTGCCCTCTTTCGCCCGGGGCCCCGCCCGGTTCAGGCGCCACCGGAGGAAGCGGCGCGGGTGGTGTTTCCTCGCGACCTGCCGGCCCAGGGGCTTCACGAATTGTCGGGCACCCTCGCCGCGGCCATTGCCCTGGCGACGGAGGACTTCCGCCCGTTGGGAGCCAAGCCACATCGCGGAGCCACACCGCTGGAGCAATGTCTCTACAGGCGTGAAGCCTTCAACGTCTCCACCGCCCCAGGCCCAGGCGGCATCATGTTCGTTCGCTTTTCCTTCAGCCCGAGCAACTGCGCCGAGCACGAGCGGGAAATCGTCCTCGACATGGGCGCGACCTACGCAGTGGACGTCCCTGGCGCGAGAATCCTCGCCGTCCAGCGTTGAGCACCCGCGCGTCACTTCTTCGGGCAGGAGAGGAGCGTGGGCACGCCCTCCTTGCATTCGCAGCCGAGCTCCGGAGAGAGGGTGCAGGTCTGGGTCTTGCTCTTCCCCGCGGAGCAAATGCAGGTGACGCGCGCCCGGGTGGCCGTGGCGGTGGTCTTCACCGAGACCAGGTTGAACTCGGGCGTGGTGCGCGTGCTGACGACCTCACAGGGAGCCGATGCCGAAGATGTCTAAAGGGGTGGAGCTAAGGGCCGGACCGGTCCACGGAGGGCGCCTTGTTCGCGGACGGCTCCATCCGCTCCGCGCGAAACCGACGCAGGCGACGGCTGCTGACCAGCAACCCATCGACGCTCCCTGACGCCGCCCGCGTGAAAGTCATGGCGCCGAGCGAGCCGACGAACCGGTCCCCGCCCACGGGCTCCAGCATGACTTCGTCCCGTCGCGGCCAGCGCACCGCCAGCTTTCCGTCCGTGACGCGCACCGTGTACGTCATGTCGACCTCCTCGCTCCGGTACTGTCCGGCGAACACCGCCAGGTCCGTGGGCATGGGCGCGCTCAAGCGGATGAAGTCCCTCGTCGTGGGCCAGGAGTCCTTGATGCTCAGCTCGCGCGGGGCCTGGGGCTTCGGCGTCGCGAAGCGCCACACATGCTTCGACTCGCCGGGGCGGAACGCGCCCTCTCCAATGTGGACGAAGGGCTTGGTCGAGCCGACTTCGCGCAGCGCTCCGTCCTTGAACTCCAGGCGCACGACCTCGTCCGTCAAGGGACTCCAGTAGTTGCCGGCGAGCGCCGACAACTCCGCCTCCGGCAGCGCGACGGCGGGCGGCATCGTGTCCTTCAGGAGGTCACCCAGATACACCTCGGCCACCTTCCACGAGAGGTCCGTGGATGAAATCGAGCTGCCGTTGCAGAGCACGACGATGGCCAGTCGTTGGTCGGGGAAGAGGACGGCCTCCGTGCGGAAGCCGGATGCCATGCCGTCATGTCGCACCGTGCGCAGGCCGCGATGCTCCCCCAGATGCAAGCCACCGCCGTAACCCGTCTCGATGCCGTTGTTCAGCTTGCCGGAGGTCCGCATCAACGCCGTCAAGGCCGGCCCGCCGACGCGCCCGTCCATCAGGTTCTGCTCCCACTTCAGCACATCACCGACGGTGGAGAGCAGATTGCCGGGGCCGTAGTTGTCGGTGTTGGGCATGCTGATTCGCCAGCCACCCTCACGGGGCTCGTAGCCCGTGGCGCGCCTGGGAACGATGGCATTGTGGTCGTCCTGGAACCCGGTGTCGTTCATGCCGAGCGGCTTGAAGAACCGCTCATCGGCGAAGGCCCGGAGGGACTTGCCGGAGACGCGTCGCACGATGACCGCCAGCAACGTGTACGCGGCATTGCCGTACAGAATCTCCGTCCCCGGCTCGAAGTTCACACCGCGTTGCCGGGGCAGCGCCCAGAGGACGTCCGCCTCGGTGCTCAGGTCGTCGCCGCGCCAGCCGGCGAGGCTCATCAGCTGGCCCTGCTCGCGCAACCCGTTGGTGTGGTGCATCAGGTGCGCGAGGGTGATGGTCTTGCCGTAGGCGGGTATCTCCGGCACGTATTGGCGGAGGTCGTCGTCCAGCGACAGCTTGCCCTCCTGTGCCAGCAGCCCGATGGAGAACGCGGTGAACTGCTTGGAGATGGAGGCCATGTTGAAGACGGAGCCCGGCGTGATGGGGACGTCGTACTCCAGATTCGCCATGCCGTAGCCCCGCGCGTAGTCCAGCACGCCGTTGCGAGAGACTCCCACCGCGCAGCCGGGCGAGGCCTTGCCGCTCCAGGGCGAGAAGATGGCGTCGACGCGGGTGTGACGCTGTGACCGCGAGCCTCGTGGTGTCTGGGCACTGGCGATGGTTCCTGGCACGAGCCACTGAGTGACGAGCGCCAGCAGAAGAAGGGAACGGGGAAGTCGCATGCGAAAGAGGCTCCTCGAGCAGGGCGCGGAGGCGCCCGTCGTGAGCGAAAGGATTCCCGAGCCTCCAGCGACGAGCAGGGCATATCTGCGAAGCCCCACCCGGCATCGGTGAGCCGCGCGATTCAGGCGGTGAGCCGCGAAGAGCGATCGCCTCGGACCGTGGGGTGACGCCCGCTCGCCTGGCGGTCCATGGCCCGACTCCGGTGTGACGCGAGACATTCGCGCCCGGCGCCCGTTCTCCTCCCTGGAGCCTCACGTACGATGAGGTCGACCCTCACCGCTCTCTCGACATGCGTCCTCGTACGGGACCAGACCGCGCGCACTCATGCACTCGAAAGCACGCTGGACCTTCCTCCTGGGCTTCCTCTTCATGGGCTGCGCCAGTTCCTCGCCAGGACCTCAGCGTTGTTCCGAGCGGTCGCCCTATCAGGGGCCGGCGCTGCGCACCGCGCCTGAGTCCATCTGGCCGACGCTCGCTCCACGGCGACCCATCACCGGAGTCCTCGATGCGGGGCTCACCCAGGCCCTGGACACCGCGTTGGACGCCGTCCTCCGGCAGGTCCCCGCCGCCAGCGTCGCGGTCGCCGTGCCGGGACAGGGACTGTGGACCGCGACTCGTGGGAAGTCGCGGACCGACACGCAGGAACCAGTGGACTCCGCCTCCCTGTTCCAGGTCGCCAGCGTGACGAAGAGCTTCACGGCGATGCTCGCGGGCCAGCTCGTTCAAGAGGGGCGCCTTCGCTGGGACACTCCGGTCTCCACCTGGTTCCCCGAGGTGCCCGGCACTGAGTTGATGACCCTGGAGGACCTGCTCGAACACACCCACGGCCTGGTGAGCTTCAATGCCCTGCCCGGTTTCGAGGACGGCCCTTACCGCTCCCCCGAGGAGTTGATTCGTCTCTCCGCCGAGCAGCCTCCCCAGTTCTGTCCGGGCGGGAACTGGGCATACAGCAACACGGGCTACGTCATGCTCGGACGCATCCTGGAGCAGGTGGAGGGCAAGCCTTTCAGCGTCCTCCTCCAGGACCGACTCCTTCGTCCGCTCGGATTGGCGCACACGGAGTTCAGGGCAGCGGGCCTCCCCCTCACCCAGGTCGTCGTCGGTCATGTGGCGGGGGCTCCCGTCACCGACCTCGACTACGCCACCCCATACAGCGCGGGCGGGCTGGCCTCGACGGCGGAGGACCTCGTGCGCTTCTGGCACGCGCTGCTGCCCGGCGAGGTGTTGGCGCCCGCGACGGTTCGAGGCCTGTTCCAGGACATGCACTCCATGGACGTCATGTACCCGCCGACGCAGCCGGGCAGCACGATGTTCTACGGGCGAGGCGTCCAGCTCTACGACGTGCCGACGGGCCCTGGCCTCATGCTTGGCCACAGCGGAGGCATCAAGGGCTTCTCCTCGGTGGTGGCCTATGTCGTGGAGGACGATGTCTTCGTGTCCGTCGTCTTCAATGACAGCCAGGTCTCGGCCGAGGCGGGACTGTGGGCCCTCGTGCGCGCCTTGCGCGAGCACCGCGATGCCCAGGCCTTGCCTTGACAGTCAGCGCTCAGGAAGGGGAGGCGATGCCCCACAAGCCCACGGTGCCGTCGGGCTCGCCCCACGCCACCGTCGTCCCGTCCGGGCTGAAGACCGCGTTGCTGCCATAGAAGTCGTTGTCGACCTCGTAGCGGAACACCCGGGCGCCCTCGTCCACACCGAGCACGAGGAAGCCGAACTTCGTCACCGCGAGCAGCCCGCCATCCGGACTGAAGGCCGCGTGGCGTGAGCCCGGCACGGGGCCCGACAGCGTTCCGCCCAGGCTCCAGTCGCCCACGTGGAAGCGCTGGATGCGGGGACCCGTCGTCGTCGCGACGAGCTGCTCGCCCGAGGGGTCGAAGGCGACATTCACGAACTGTTCTTCCTCTTCCGCGTGGACGTGCGCGAGCTGGCCCGTCCTGGCGTTCCAGAGGACGACCCGCCCCCGGAGACAGGCGGCGGCGAGCCACTGCCCGTCGGGAGAGAAGGCGAGCCCCACGACCTCCTGCTGTGGCCCCGCGAGCCTGCCCAGGGCCGTCCAGGTCCCGGTGTCCCAGAGGAGCACGCCGCTCCCCTGGTCATGCATGGCCAGCCGGGTGCCATCCGCGCTGGCGACGAGGCCCCAGGACTCATGGTCGGGGAGCTTCGCCTGACGCAGGAGCGCGCCGCAGGACTCGGCGTACAGGCCCAGCTCGAAGCGGGTGTTCGTCACCGCGATGCCCCCGAGCGCGGGCAGCGCCTGCATCGCGACGCCTTTGGGAACGACAACCTCTCCGGCCAGGGACTCCCGTCGTCCCTCCTGCCAGTGCCACCAGCGCAGCCGCTCATCTCCCCGGTGCTCCAGGGTCACCAGCAGGTGGCCGCTCGGAGAGAAGCCGACCTTCTGGTACTCGGCCCGCTGTTGGCTGGGAGTACCCCAGCGACCCAGGAGCGACCAGCGGTTGCCATTGTCGGGACGCAGCACCTGCTTCATCACCACACCACCTCGCATCGAAACCCCGAGGCCACCCGCATGGTCCGGGGTGGCCTCGAGGTGGGTCATCATGCACTACGGCAACAGGTCGAAGTGCGTCTGCTTGCCCCAGTACTTCTCCAGCTCCAGCAGCTCCTGGCCGAACTCGTCCAGGTCATTGGGGTTGCGATTCACCATGGACGCGAACCAGTTGCGTATCTGCTTGCTCACGCCGATGGTGTCGTCCGCCCACTCAGGCAGGCTGAAGACGTACTCGACACTCCCGAGGTCATCCTCGATGGTGACGCCGGTCACCTTGACCGTGATGGCATCCCGGTTGGTGTTTCCCTTCACGCTGGTGATTTCCCGCCGGAAGTACGGCGGCTTCGTCGACGTCCCCGGGGAGATGCGGACCACGGAGAAGTCGTCGTGCACCCAGTTTCCGTCCGCGTTCTTGGTGAAGCCCCTGGCCTGGAGTTCGGCCTCCAACTGGGCCACCGTCTTGCCCTTCATGGTGCCCATGCTCTTGACGTGCCCGCCATTGGCCACCGCGTGACTCCTCTTCGCGGCGGGAATCTGGAGCATCGACAGCTTCTCCAACTGGAGCAGTCCCGCCTTCTTGAGGTGCTTGGCCAGGCGCTGGACGGCGGAGTCTCCCAGGCCATTGAGGAGTCGCTCCACGTCCTTGCCGGACAGGCCGTCCACGTGGTCGATGGCTTCCTGCCCCAGCCGCTCCACCAGCTCCTCGCGCTTCACCTTGTCGGGGATGTCGTACCAGCGCTTGATGAGGGCCTCGCAGCGGTCCGCCACGACCTTGCCCACCGGCGTCACCGCGTTGCCGACGGCGCGCCAGAACCGGCCGGTGCCGACGACCATGCCCATGGCGGTGAACACGCGCTCGCCCGTGGACAGCTGCGTCCCGTTGGGCATGCACGTCTCCCAGCCGGTGATGACCTCGCAGAAGTCGATGAAGTCACCGACGGGCGTCATGCCGACGCCGAAGAGCGCCACCTCCTTGATGATGACCTGGGCCGAGTCGCCGATGCTCAAGAGCGTGGAGATGATGCTCGGGTCCTCCGCCGCCGCGCCGTCCTCCACGGACTGCCAGCCGCCGTGGAGCCCGTCGAGCGTGTTGAGGATTTCGTTCTGCTGCGCCGTCGGCGCGTCGCCCTGCCAGAGGTTGAGGTTGGACTGGAGGCCGTCCGCCTGATGCGCTGCCTCGGGGCGCTTGCGCAGGTAGGCGATGAGCGACTTCGTCGACGGGCGCACCGGGGTGTCCAGGAACCAGCCGGCCTCGTCCATGTACTCGCGCACGACGTTCCACACCATGTCGCGGGCGTTGATGAAGGCACCGACCTCCTCCATCGACACGCTGGCGCGGCTCTGGATGGCCTTCTCGAAGATGTCCTGGTTCTGCCGCCAGCTCCGGACGATGGTCATGAAGCCGCCGCGGTTGACCACCACGCCGGCGCTCCGCGTGGTCTCCAACTGCTGCAGCACCTGCGTCGCATAGGCGAGGTAGGGGTCGTTGTCCGGGTCGAAGTCGTCACCCACGTCCAGGTCCGGCGCTTCCACCTCGGGGATGGAGCCGGGGTCCAGGTCCGGGTCATACGTCCCTGAGTCGCCCAGGTCCGGGGAGCCCGTGGGAGGTGTCCCGGCGAGCCAGTCATCCAGGCCGCCCATCTGCCCTCGGAAGTCGGACATGATGCGGTTGATCTCCGTGCGGAGCGCCGCCAGGTCTTCCTTCAAGTCCCGCAGCAACTGCTGGAGCTGGCTGAGGACGCGCGGGTCCACGCCCCCATAGCGCGACAGGATGTCGCTGAGGTCCGCCTCGGTGATGGAGTCGAGCGGGCGCTTGGACAGCTCGTCGATTTCGCCCTTCAGCTCGGCGAGCAGGTCGAGCTCCGCCTGGGCCAGCGCGAGGTCCCCGTGGATGCTCAACAACTGCCACTTGCGGTCCTCCAGCACCTTCTCGAGGTTGGCCAGGTTCTCCGACAGGCGGGGGTTGATCTCCTTCAAGTCCAGCGCCACGGACGTGGTGCCCGAGTAGGCGGTGCCACGGCGCTTGACGAGGAAGAGGGGCCGGGCCGTCAGCCCACCGGTCTCCAGTTGCACGACGTCATCGGTGATGACGCAGCTCTGGTCGGGCTGCGCGAGCATGACGTTGAAGTAGAACTGGTTGGCACCCCAGCGCAGCAGGGTGGCGTTGAAGGGGGCTGCGAAGAGGTTGGAGTCGTTGCCGTGGGCGTCGACCCGGTAGTTGCCGGCAACCGTCCGGGTCGGCAGCGGCATCGAGTTGATGGAGAAGTTGGCCTGCCCCTCTTGATAGAGCCGGCTCGTGTCCTGACAGCTGCCTTCGCTGCGGTAGGACGTGGACCGCCAGGCAATCACGTAGTCGCGATAGGTGGTGGCGAGCGCGGTGGCGGGCGCGAGGACCGCGCAGGACAACAGCAGGGCGAGTGCTCGAAGGATGGATGAAGTCATGACGGGCCTCACAGGTCCGAGGCGCGCAGCGCGACGTCATGCGCGAGCACGGCCTGGCGGAGATTGGCGTTGTTGAGGTGGGTCTCCACGTCCACGAGGAGCGCCTCGGAGACACCGGCCCTCCGCATGTTGGTGACGTTCAGCCGCACCATGTTGGGAAGAGTCGTGTTCAGGTAGTTGCGAGCGCTGGTGAACTGCCGGCGCAGGGCGATGCAGCCCGTCTCCATCCAAGGCGTGGAGGTGGTGGAGACGTTGGCGCACAGCGGCTCGAGCTGGAGGATGCTCTCGAAGTCGACGTGCTTGCTCGCCAGGAAGAAGTATTTCAGTTTGGTGCTGCGAGGAGGCAGTTGCCACAGCGCGGTGGTCCGCTGGTTGGCATTGGCGAGGAAGGCCTCGGAGGCCTTGAGCGTCGCCGCGGTGGCGAGTGTCTGGCGGGTGGCCGCGTTCGCCTGGGACGTCACGAGCGCGCCCCGGCGCAGTCGCATTCCCTCCAGCAGCTTCGCCACGGCCGTGGCGACGCGGGCATACCGTGCATCCGCGTAGCTGGAGATGTTGTTGAGGACGATGGCGGAGCGCTCGGTGAGGTTGACCCGAGGCAGGTTGTTCCGCGCGAGGAAGGACGAGAAGGGCTCGGTGGCAAGCAGGTGCCGGGCGTGAATCTGTCCCATCGAGTGGACCAGTCGCCGAGCGTCCATCTGGAGCTGCTGCGGGCGCTGGCTCTCCGTGCGGCTCAGGTCCACCAGCTCCCCCTGGAGCGCGCCCAACTGAGCGAGCGTCGCGGCGGAGGCGCGGGTCGAGATGTCCTCGAGCTGCGTGAAGACGGCGGCCTCGCCGTCGCGGTACGTGACGAAGGCGGCGAGGGTGGTGGTGACCTGCGGCTCCAGCGCCTCCAGGGCGAACTGGTAGGACGCGAAGTGGTGCTTGTACTCCTCCAGCGTCTCCCGCTGGGTGGCCAGGTCCGCGCTGGCGGCGCGCTGTTCGGCCGTGGCCCGTGCCTTCAAGCCGTCACCCACGCGAGCGCGGGCATCGGCGCGGCGCTTGTTCCTGCCGTCGAGCTCCCTCTGCGACGGCCCCACCATGTCCTCACCGACACTCTCCATCTTCTCCAGGCTCGTCTCGTAGATGGCCATGGACGCGCCGATGGACATCCGGAAGTAGCCCTGGACCTCCTCCGTGCGCTGCACCCAGATGCTCGGGTTGGCGCTGTCGCCGGCGGGGGCGAAGACGTAGGGCGGCTTCGACTTGCATTGCGAGCGAAGCTCCGCGTCCGTGAAGGTGTCGCAGAGCGCTTCCTGTGTGGGTTTGAACTCGCTCAGGAGCGAGTCGATGCTGGAGCCTCGGGGCTTGCACAGCGTCCTGCTCTTCGCCCAGAAGAAGATTTCCACGCAGACCTGCTCGGAGGCCAGGGCAGGGGACATCTCCGCGACGGGTGTCCGGGGTTCACGTGGGGGCGGAGCGCTTTCGCTCGTGCCGCATCCGGTGGCGCCCAGGGTGAGCATCAGCGCACCGAGGACACGTCTCCTCATGTTCTTTTGTGTCTGGGTCATGGGATGTCTTTTGTGAATGGGATTGAGGCCGGGGGCGCTCAGGGCGTCGCCCAGGGCGCGAGCTGCGCCCGGGCCAGGTCGAGCTTCGCCTGGGCGGCGGCGGCTTCCTGCGCGGCCACCTGGTACTGCGCCTGGTATTGCTCCTTCGCGCCGGCCGCGGAGAGCAGGGAGAGCTTCTGGATGACGGGGAGCGCCTCGGGGCCGATGAGCTCCTCCAGCGTCTTCGGCGAGCCATCCGGGTGGTGGTACTTCGTCGGGTCGCTCAACGAGCCCAGGACGAAATAGAAGTTGGCGAGGATGCCGGCTTCCTCGTCGGTGAGCACGCCCGCGCAGCCCATGGCGGCCTTGAAGATGATGGGGGCGGCTTCCTGTCCCTGGACATGCAGGGCGTGCGCCGTCTCGTTGGTGAGGTCCACGAGGAAGCTGTTGGCGAGCGTCTTCATGAAGTCGAACGCGGCGCTGTACTCGACGAGGCTGGCCAGGTGGTCGCGCTGCGTCGTCTTCGTGGTCAGCTCCGCCTGGAGCGCCTGGAGGATGTCCTGGGCCTGGGCGGCGTTGTCCACGTCCACCTCGTTCCAGGTGATGCTGAGGGAGACGCGGCAGGTGTCGGCGAACGCGGCGGTGCCCGTCCACGCCGAGGAGTCCTTGAGCTCCAGCGAGGCCATCAGCTCCCGGTCCAAATCTCGGAGGGTGACCTCTGGGGTCGACATGAAGGTGTAGCGGGTGGCGGGCGTGCCCGGAGGCGTCAGCGTCACCTCCAGGGGGAACTGCGTGGAGCAGTTCCCCGTCATGACGCGTCGGAGGATGGTGCGCAGCGGGACGGCGGTGGCGAAGTCCGTGGCGGTCAATGTCTGGGTGGGAATGGAGCAGCGACTGAGGCGCCCGTTCCCCATCGTGCAGTGGGACGGGGAGATGAGGTCCACCGTCGTGGTTTCAGCGCGCGCGGGAGCGCTCCACACGAGGGAGGAGAGGACGCCTGCGGCGAGTGTGAGTCTGGCATTCATGATGGTTTGTGTGTGGCGGGCATCCGGCCGGCATCCGGAAAAACCCGCGGAAATGAGCCCCCATGGCTATACGCGCGCATGGGCGGATGTTGGTTCTGGCTCACGGACACGACATCGCACGTGGCTGCCTGCTGGGCCGCCACGTGCGTCTCGATTTGACCGAGATTGAGAGTCGGGGCTGCTCATTTGCTGAATGGCGGCGTCCTGCTCGAGGGGAAGGTGCTGCTGAAGGGTGCTCAGGAGCTTGTCGAAGTCCGAAGAGGGCACGGCCAACATGAGGACGCGGAAGGCGGGCTTCAACTTCGCATGGCTCGGCGCCGTCTCTCGCTCGAGCGCGCCGGCGGGGGTGGAGAGGGCCTTCGCCGCCACGTCGCCGCCAAGTGCTCCCCGTTCAAAGAGGAGAGGCGGTGCCGCCTCTCGCTGGCTGCGGCCAAGCCCACGGCCTCAGGTGCCATTCCGCAGCAGCACCTTCTTGGTGTGAAATTGTTCACTACCTGAAGCCCTGCCCTTCGTGCGAGCGGATAGGGCGGTCACTCCGTTCGGGGGTATATCTCCACCCTCCAGGCGAACGTCATGCAATGACCGAAGGCTTGCCTATCGCGCTGTGCGCCCTTCAACTCATAGCGGTATAAGCACTTTTGGTGCGCACCATCGAATGCGCGCGGATATCTAGATGACCGCACGGGACAAATTCCTGAGGAATGAAGTCACTCCGGCGACTCCTGGTACTGATGCATTGCTTGCCACTCAGGTTGGCGACTTCATCATTGATGAGCGCATCGGTTCAGGTGGCATGGGAGTGGTCTATCGTGCAACCCATCCACTGATTGGCAAGCAGGTCGCCATCAAGATCCTGCGGGCGGAACTCGTCTCCCAGCAGCAAGTGGAGCGACTCCTCATCGAAGCTCGAGCCGTCAACGCCATACAGCATCCGGGTATCATTGACATCTTCGGCTTTGGGAGTCTTCCGGACGGCAGGCCCTACGTCATCATGGAGTTGCTGCAAGGGCAATCCCTGGCGGCCTTCATCCGGCAGCACGGATGCCTCGACGCCGAAACGACTCTTTGGATCCTGGACCAGATGCTTGCGGCGCTCGGAGCGGCGCATCGTGCTGGCATCGTCCATCGCGACCTGAAGCCGGGGAATGTCTTCCTGGCTCGAGCCTCGAACGGAGCGTACTCCGTCAAGCTGGTCGACTTCGGCATCGCGAAGCTGGTGCATTCACATGAAGGGCCCACGACTCTAGAGGGCTCCATTCTCGGAACCCCGGAGTTCATGGCGCCGGAACAGATTCGAGGGGCAGGCATCGGTCCCGCGACGGACTTGTACGCGGTCGGTGTCATGACGTTCCAGATGCTCACCGGAGCACTTCCCTTCCAGGGTGAGCCGCTCCAGGTGCTCTTTGCTCATGTCGAGCAACCGCCGCCTGTTCCCTCCGCACGCGTTCCGTCGGTTCCCCCCGAACTCGATACCCTCGTCCTTCAGTTGATGGCCAAGGACCCTGGATTGCGTCCCGAGTCGGCGGAAATCGTACGACTGGCCTTGCGGCGTGGCTCGGAAACCGGGGTTTCTCCGCTCCCCTCGAACCCCAGGTCGCCGGTCCCCGCCGCGGACGTGGTCGAGCGTGAGCCCAAGACGGTGCAGGCGAGGCGACTCAGTCAACCCCCACCTGCGCGCTGGGGATGGTACTGGCTCATGAGCCTGCCCCTCCTCGCCGGACTGTGTGGAGTGGGCATCTACCTCCTCGTGGCATCGCCCCCTGTCGCGGCCTCACAGGCTCCTTCGTCGCCCACTCCTCCTTCCGCGCTGCCAGCCCGGCCTCCACCTCCAGCTAATTCGGCGACCCCCGCAACGAGCCTCTCCGTGGCAGAGGAGGGCCCTCCATCACGAGATTTCGATGTTCTCCCGGAGCAGAAGGCCGCGCCGCACGAAATCGAAAACAGTGTCGCCGCGGACACCCCGCGGACCGAGCCTCAACACAAACCGGCGGAGACTTTGAAGCGCCGAGGCACCTCGCGGGCCAAGGGCGGCTCCTCTGCAGGGACACTCAATGGGCCGGGCCCATCCGATGCAGCCCAGGTGCTAACGCTCGACGAAGCCCTGGCTTCGCGGAGCGGGAGGGAAATCACGGCACCTCCCCAGGCTTTGCCTGTGGAGGTGTCGGCGGTCATGACGTCGGTGCCGCGAACCGAGGTCCTCCGGAAGGAAGTCGCGCTACAGACGCCCCCGCTTCCAGCGGACAGCAAGTCGCCAGGGCCCTCCGTGCCGCGGGCTCCGTTTCTGGCTCGGAGCAAGGCGCCTCCACAAGACGCCAACCTGATGGAGCGTGTGTATCAACTGGAAGAGCGCTATCTGCGACACCCATCACCGGCGCCCGGCTTCGAAGAGAATCTGAAGCAGCTTCACGCTCAAGCACTCGACGCCAGTACCCGGACGGAGATCGCCAAGGCGAGCTACTCACTCTCCGTTCTTGGCAAGAAACTGGACGCACCATGGTCCCCACCGGCTGTCTTGCCGCCACCGCCACCGCCTCAACCCAGGCTGGTAGCGCCTAGGGGCCCACAACTGGATACAATGCTCTCCTTGATGGTGAAGAGCCCCCCCGATGCCAAACTGGCTCGTCGCTTTTCTCAGTACAAGGGACTGTTCGTGGAGCTGTCGGCTCGGGATGAGTACCCATTGAGCATCCTGGAAGAGTTGATACGGCTCCATCGCGCCTCGATGACAGCGGACACCGCCACCAAGCGCATGGATGTCCAGCGCGGGCTTGATGCGTGGCGGCAGTCGTTGGACCGTGCCACGCCGAAGTGACGTCGTCGCTTGGCTTCACGAGTCTCGGGTCCTGCGGAAGAGCGCGTAGCGCTCCTCCAGATACTCCGGGCGGGGACGCTGTGCGGGGTGCAAGGGCAGGATTCCCAGCGGTTTGCCCGCGAAGCCCTTGAGTCCGTGCTCCAGCGTGGGTCCGTCGTGTTCAGCCATCAGTCGCTGGGCGATTTCGATGATGCCATCGGGGCGGATGCCCATCAGGTCCGCATCGAACGCGCCATGATGGAGCTTGCAGAGCGACAGGCCGTTGGCGACTTCGGGACGGCCGCGCACGTCCCGGTCCGGGAGGATGTGGGCGGCATCCAGCAACTCCCTGCGCGGAAAGCGGCAGACGGCGCAGCGCTGCTCATAGGCGTGCAGGACGTGCTGACGGAAGGCCACCTGGTGCAGTCGCTTCTTCACCTCCACCGTCGTGTAGCGACGCTCCAGGGTGAGCAGCTTCGGGTCCGCCACATAGCTCCCTGGCGCCCGCACCTGTGACCCCGGTGAGCCCGAGGACACAGTGAAGGACTTCGTGGTCAGGTCCACGCCCGAGATGTAGACGGGCCAGATGGGGGCGTAGATGCCGGGTTCGATTCCGTAGAAGTAGATGAGCGGCGCATCCATCTCCATGGCGCGGACCAGGCGTCTGTTGTCGCGCCCCTCGACATCCTCACCCTGGAACCGGTAGTCGAACCCCTCGTCCGACGGAAGGTCGTCGTACCGGGCCTCGCGTCCCTGGCGCGGCACGGTGGTCTTGATGGAGAGGGCGGACTCGCGCATCTGTCGGGGCCAGAAGATGCCGCGCGCCCGGTTCGCGAAGTGGAGCGTCTCCCCCTGGAAGGAGAAGCCCGCATCGATGACGTCCCAGGGAAGGACGTCGCCAAGTCGCCGCACCCGCTCCTGCAAGGCGTTGATGGCGGCGACACGAATGGGCCAGTCGGGATCCTGGGGCATGGGCACCCGGCACCGGGTCAGGGGCGGCGCCGGGGTCCGACCAGGCTACCAGGTCGCCGTCCTCGGGGTGCAGCCCGACACGCCGTGGCATGGTGCATGAGCACCTCCGGTGAGGTAGCGCCCCCAGCAGCTTGCCTCGCGCCGGTGCACGGGCGTGTAGCCACTCGAGGCCCTGCCAGGGCATCCACCGCCTGGGATTGGCTCCAGGCCCTCGGGCCAGGTGTCCTCCGAAGCCGGCTTGCTCCCGCGAATTCACACACCTTGAACCCAGCTCAGTGGCCGCCCGACACTTTCGCCCCTGGCCGGGCTCGGTGGAGACGAGCCCGGAGACGTCGCCGTTCAACTCTCGCGAGGGCCTCTTCATGGCAGACACACTTCCGATTCAAATCGTGAACAACACGCCCTATGCGGACAGCGATATCTGGCTCGTGGCCACCGGGCAGCAGCAGCCGGACAGTCCGGGGGAGGGGCGATTCCATCCGTGGTATCGCCTGGCCGACGCGAGGACCGGCGCGCTCGAGCAGATACAGCCCGGCGACGAGAAGAACGGGCTCCTCGACTACAGCATCAACCTGAAGACTGGAACCGATGGCGGGAAGATGCTGCTGCCGGCGCTCAACGGCGGCGCGCGCATGTACTTCTCGGTCAAGGACCAGTTGAAGATGAAGGCGGCCAGCATCACCGGCTCGCCCTATTTCAACAACACCACGCCGAACGGCTGGAGCACCCACGGCGACAACTTCGGCACGCTCTTCGACTGGTGGGAGTTCGTCAACCTGCCGAAGGACCCGATGACGGGCTTCAACGCGAACCTCACGCAGGTCGACATGGTCGGCATTCCCATGTCGCTGCGTGTGTACGGCAAGGATGCGCCCGGCGGAGACGGAGTCGGCTTCAAGGCCGGCGCGCGCTCCCAAATCCTGTCGGCGCTCAAGGCCACCCCCGGGTGGGAGAAGCTCGTCATCCAGAATGGCGGTCAGGACATCGTCGCCATCGCGCCCTTCCACGGCATCGAGAACGGTGCGTTCAGCCCGACATACTTCGACCCGTACATCGACGCGGTGTGGGAGAACTACGCGGCCGGCGGCCCCCGCCGCCTGGGAGTCGAGGTCGAAGCCGGGATGTACTTCGTCGGGTCCGTGGACGCCTCGGGCTCGTTCGTCTTCCAGCAAGCATCCGTCGCCGGGAGCGTGCGGCCCGCGTTCTCGAAGCCGACGACCTTCCAGGTGTTCGCCAACCAGGTCAACGCCCAGGAGGGTGGGGGCCTCCACGGCTCCCAGATTCAAGGCGCGCTCGCCCCGGCGCTCAATCGAACGGTGCTGCTGGCGCAGGACCGTCTGGGCGTCATCAGCGGAACCGAGGCGTGCAAGGAGACCCTGCGGGACAGCTACCGGCCCTGGAAGGGCCTCACGAATCACTACGCCCGCGTGGTGCACGCCAATGCCATCGACGGCCGCGCGTATGCGCTCGGCAACGACGACAACTGCGACGGCAGCTCGTTCACCGTCTCGCGGCAGCCCACGAGGGCGACCATCACCCTCGAGGCTTTCTGACGGCCGATAGATAGACCTCGAACGGCTTCATCGCGGAGGGCTGGAGCTGGAGGCGGATTACGCAGACGAACATCACCGGGAACGCGACGGGAATGACCCAGGCCAGGAAGGGCGGCGGAGGATTGGCGGCGAGCAAGAACATTCCGCTGGACTCTATACCCGTGACCGACGCCCTGCCTCGCGTCGGAAAAAAACCGCCTGGCTCTGACCGGATTGCAATTTGACGGCGCCACCCCAATGTCATTGCATGGCGCAATCTCTTTGTCTGGAGATGGGCGTTCGGGCCTATGGTGGCCGCGCGGGAGTGTCTGGCATTCGCCTCCAGGCGGTGTCTGCCTCTCGCCTGTACCCCACATCCATCCAGAGGAATCCCATGTCACGACTCATGCCCTGGCTCTGCCTTGCGACACTGCTCACCGCCTGCGCTGGCGACATCACCGAGGTTGGACCGAGCACGACCTCCACCCAACCCCAGTCGTTGCCGGGCAACCCCCCGCCGGGCCATGAGGAACTCGCATACTGTGGCGATGGCATCTGCGGCGACTTCGAGGACGAATGGACCTGCCCCTGGGACTGCTCCGGATCCGGATACTGTGGTGATGGTCTCTGTGGTCCCAATGAGAATGCGTGGAACTGCGAGATTGATTGCCAGGTCTGTGGTGACGGGGTCTGTGGTGGCAACGAGGACGTGTCCACCTGTCCGGATGACTGCGGGTACTGCGGAGACGGGGTCTGCAGCTCGAACGAGAACGCGTCGTCCTGTCCGAGCGACTGCCCTTCCTGTGGCGATGGCATCTGCAACAACGGCGAGACGACGGGGACGTGCCCGGGTGATTGCGGCACCTCGACTGGCACCACGCTCGGTCGCTTCTCGCGGTGGTGCGGCAAGGTGAACACCCACAGGTCCGTCAGTGGAAGCTGGACGCCGGACCCCGATTGCACGTCGGGCTGCGACATCGGCGGGCTGGCCTACTGCAAGAAGTTCTGGCCCGCCTCGACGGTCATCCGCCAGGTCGCCCTCACCACGAAGCCGTCGAGCGGAGCCTGGGTCACCGCCGGGTGCGGCTATTGGCTCCAGTCCTGGAATGGCGACGACGAGTTCGAGTGCGTGAACTGAGGGAGGGGCCTGCCCGACGGCCGTGAGCGCACCTGCTCCGGGCGCCTGGAAGCTCGGGCGCCCGTCCGTCGGGCCGTCCGCTTGAAGGCGGTCCTCGGAGATATGACGTTTGCCGTCCAGGCTGGATGGGAGCGAGGGCCCCATGAGCGAGGAGACAACAGTACCGCTGCCTCACGGCACGCGGGACAGCGGCATTCCCGCGCGCTTCTTCGCGGACCCCGACTTCGACTTCGAGGCGCGGATGGCCCTGGGGCTCGCGACGCAGGGGGTGGGCGATATCGGCGGCGTGCTCGTGACGCTCGCGTCCATCGAGGAGGGGAGCGCGGAAGGGTGGTTCCAGGCCTGGAAGGCCTCCGCGGAGCGGCTGCGTGCCCAGGCGGAGTCGAGCGCGGCCTCCGGACACGAGGAGAGCGCGCGGTGGTTCTTCCTGGCCGCGGCGGAGGCCTGCTCGCGCGCGCTCGCCTTCGTCACGGGCCTGGCGGACCCCGGCGTCCTGGCGCCGACCTTCGCCCTGCATCGACGGTGCTGGGATGCGGTGGTGGCCCACTCCGAGGGCTGCTTCCTCCGGGTGGAGGTTCCCTACGAGGAGGGGACGCTGCCCGGCTACCTCCTCCGTCCGGATGCCTCGGGCACGGCGCGGCCGACGCTCGTGATGACCAATGGCAGTGACGGCTCGCTCACGTCGCTGTGGGGCACGGGCGCCTCGGGCGCGCTGCGACGGGGCTTCAATACCTTCGTGTATGACGGCCCCGGACAGCAATCGCTGCTGTTCGAGCGGGGCATCGCCTTCCGACCGGACTGGGAGGCGGTGCTCACTCCCGTCGTGGACGTGCTGGTGTCCCGCTCGGATGTGGATGCGCGCGGGCTGCTCGCCTATGGCATCAGCCAGGGCGGCTACTGGCTTCCTCGTGCGCTGGCTTTCGAGCCTCGCTTCATCGCCGCGGTGGTGGACCCGGGAGTGATGGACGTGTCCACGTCGTGGACGTCACACCTGCCACCAGAGCTCATCGCGCTGCTGCACGCGGGAGCGCGGGAGCCGTTCAACGAGGCGATGCGCGAAGTGGAGGCGGACCCTGTCATGGCCCGGGTCATGGCCTTTCGGAGCAGGCCCTACGGCACCGGGACGCCGTTCGACACGTTCTCCCAGGTGCTGCGCTACCACCTGCGTGACGTCGTGGAGCGCATCCGCACGCCCATGCTCGTCCTCGACCCGGAAGGCGAGCAGTTCTGGCCAGGTCAGGCGGAGGTCTTGTTCCAGGCGCTGCGTTGCGACAAGGAGCGCGTCCGCTTCACCCGCGAGGAAGGGGCGGACTTCCACTGCCAGCCCCTGGGCCGGGCGCTCACGGACGTGCGCATGTTCGACTTCTTCGCCGACCGGCTCGCCCGCGTCCGCACGCATTGACGGCCGCCGCTCTCTGACTGTCTTGCGCGGCGCGTCGATTCCATGCCGGCGCGCACGGATGGCGAGAGGTGCGTAGGCCTCGTGACAGTGATGTCGCGGTGTGCAGGGCGCTACACCCCCAGTCATCGCGGTAACCACTCGAAACACCTGGAATCATGCTTGGCCCATGCATTGCTCAGGAGGGGACACGTACCCACACCCCTTTCAAGGAGCAGTTCATGAGGAACGCCAGGTCCTGGCTCGCCGGCGTCGCGGTGTTCGCACTCGTCGCCACGGGATGCGACAGCGAGAACCCGCCCGACGCGCGGAAGGTCGCGGACGTCACCGCCAGCCGTTCCGCGGAGATGGTGCGCGGCGTCAGCGCGAGCGTACGGACGATGAATGGCCTGCCCGCGGTGGACAGCCTGGAGGAGGCCCTGTCCGTCTTCAGCACCGGCTTCGAGGGCGTTCCGTTGCCGGCGCTCCCGAGCGAGGAGACGGAGGAGGACGGCTCGTCGCTCCCCGACTTCTCCAACGAGGCCGAGACGAACGCCCAGGCCGCGCGGCTGGAGAAGTACCTGCGCGAGCGCGTCTTCACCGCGGAGCACGTGGAGTCGACGGAAGGTGACTCCACCGTCTTCCTGCTCAAGGGCGAGAATGTCTGCACCGATGGCAGCGAGGCGGCGGACACCGACTGCGTGAAGTTCGTGAACCAGTCCGAGCTGCGCGTGCGGGCGACGACCCTGGACGATGACGGGCTGGAGCTGGCGTTCCTCATCGGTTCGAAGAAGGCCCAGCCCGTGTCGCTGCGCTTCCTGCCGAAGGTCATCTCCCTGGTCGTGGACCTGGGGGGCGTGAAGAGCGCGGTGCAGCAGCTCGACGCGGAGGCGGCCGCCGCGCTGCCGACGGTGATGGTGGGGCAGGTGGAGCTGAAGGTGACGAAGGAGGGGGCGCAGCGCTGGATTGTCAGCGGCTCCATCCTCCAGGCGCTGCGGCTGGAGCTGGCGGGTGAGGGTGGCACCGTGGCCATCTCCTCGGCGCGCGCCGCGCCGCTGGTGGAGCTGGAGGCGGATGGCGTGGCGAAGCGCGCGCGCTTCCTGCTGGACTTGAACACCACCGAGGTGAGCCTGCCGTACTCGGGTTTCGCGCCCGCGCTGCGGGGCAAGAACTGGACGGCGTCGCTGTCGGGCCTGTCGTTCACCCTGGAGGCGACGGAGAACCAGAAGGACTTCACCGTGGCCCACGTGGGGCTCGGCGATGCGCAGAGCTTCTTGAGCCTGGGCACCGACAAGCTCTTCACGCTGGACCTCAACAGCCAGTCCGGCCGCCACTTCGACCTGAATCTGTCGCGCGGGGATGACGGACTGCCGCTGGTGCGCGTGCAGCCGGAGGTGGACCTGGTGGCGCGCTTCTTCCTGGCGCCGCTCAAGGCGGACCCGGAGATGGAAGTCCCTTCAGCGTACGAGGATGCGACGTACCGCGTTCGCTTCACGGGTGGGACGGGGGGCCCGAGCCTGCGTCCGGTGCGCGCCAACGCCACCACCGGCTTCAAGGGCGGCGTGCAGGTCGTGACGGGCGAGCTGTCGCTCACCGCCGGGGCCTCGAGCGTGGCCGTCCCCGCGGGCCAGTGCCTGGTGGGCCGTGAGACTTCGAGCGGCGGTGGCTCGCTGCTCGACTACCTGCAGGCGGGGAGCTGCCAGTAGCCCGCTGTCAGCGCTGACGTGAGAGAGCCGCGCTCCACTCCAAGGTGGGCGCGGCTCTCTTTCATTCGGGTGACGGGCTCAGCCCTTCCGTCGAAGGCGCAGGCCTTGGTGTCGGAGACGCCATGGCCGGGCGCGAT
Organism: Myxococcus eversor; assembly: GCF_010894455.1. GTDB lineage: Bacteria > Myxococcota > Myxococcia > Myxococcales > Myxococcaceae > Myxococcus > Myxococcus eversor. The sequence goes on from NZ_JAAIXY010000013.1 coordinate 126,176, forward strand.
ACGCATTGTCGACTTCAGGTCCTATCGATGTGGGCAGGTATTGACTGGAAGGAATTCCGGACGGCCCGCCGTTGCTGGAAGACGAGGTGAGGTTGACCCGACGGCACACCGGCACCTGGGTCTGTTGCGTGTGCGTGCACGGGCCTCCCACTCTGCCCGCCGCGAGTGCGTCGAAACCTCTTCGACGTGAGGCTTCTGGGGGGAGTCATGGCGCAGGACGACGGGCAGGGTTCAGGACCCACGGTGGAGTCAGGAATGGCACGCAGGACGCTGCTGCGGGGCCTGGGTGCCGCGGGGGTGGGCGCCGCCCTCTCCGGGACGGGCTCGGCGGCGGAGGCGGCGGGGCCAGCAGCCGTTCCAAGGGCCGCGACTCAGGCGACGCCCGCGGCCTCGGGGCAGATCACCCCGGACGGAGTGACGCGCGCCCTGGCGGTGCTCGACGACATCGTCAAGAAGGACAAGGCGGCCACCACCGTGCCCGGAATCGCGGTCGCCGTGGTGTACGACGGCGTGGTCCGGTACCTCAAGGGCCTGGGCGAACGACAGGCGGGTGTCGTGGGGGACGTCGACGCGGACACCGTGTTCCAGCTCGCCTCGGTCTCCAAGCCGCTGAGCTCCACGGTGATTGCCGCGGCACTGACGCGGCGCCTGGCCAAGGTGGACTGGAATGACACGCTGCAGACGTTCCGTCCTGGCTTCACGCTCGCGGATGCCTGGGTGGGGCAGCACGTCACGGTCGCCGACATGTTCGCGCATCGCAGTGGCCTGCCCGACCATGCGGGAGACCTGCTCGAGGACCTGGGCTACAACGCCGACCAGATCATCTCGAAGCTGGCGCTGTATCCCCTGACGCGGTTTCGCGACTCGTATGCCTATACCAACTATGGACTGACGGCGGGGGCGTTGGCGTTCGCCACGGGGACGGGGCGCTCCTGGCAGGACCTGGCGCGGGAGATGATTTTCGCGCCGCTCGGCATGAGCAGCAGCTCCTACTCCTTCGCGGACCTCCAGGCCCTCAAGAACCGGGCGGCGCTGCACACGCTGGTGGATGGCCAATGGAAGCCAGACCTGGGGGCCAACAATGACGGACAGGCGCCCGCCGGTGGCGCGAACTCGTCGGTGCGAGACTTGTCCCGCTGGCTGACGATGTTGCTCGCGGGAGGCAGCTACCCGGGCCTTCAGACTCCCGTGGTGGACGTCCCGGGGCTGCAGACCATCTGGCGGCCCAGCAGTGTCACCCAGGGGCCGGACGAGCTGGGAGGACGGGCGAGCTTCTATGGCCTGGGCTGGAACGTCGGCTACGAGGACACCGGCGAGTTGAGACTGGGCCACTCGGGCGCCTTCGGCCGGGGTGCGTCCACGGTCATCACCGTCTATCCGTCCAAGAAGCTGGCCATCGCCGTGCTGACGAACGCGGACCCGCGAGGCGTGCCGGAGGCCATCTCCGCCGAGTTCGTGGACATCGTCCGCTACGGCGCGTCCACGCGAGACTGGCTGGCCTTCTTCGGGCCCCTCGTGGCCGAGCCCATCACCGCGGACCAGACGAAGTATTCCAAGCCCGCGGTGAACCCGACTCCCGCGCGAAGCTTGAATGCCTATGTCGGAACCTATCCCAACCGCGTCTACGGAGACCTCACCGTGTCGCTGAGAGATGGGGCGCTGTCCTTCACCGTCGGTCCCGCCGGAAAGCGCTTCGCGCTCATGCACTACAGCGGCGACGAGTTCTATTTCCAGACCACGGGCGAGAACGAGTCAGGGTTCTCGGGGGCCCTCTTCGCCGCGCCACGAACGAAGGTCCTCTCGCTGACCATCAACGCGTGGAACCGCGACAAGCTGGGGGTGTTCACCCGCCGCTAATGCTGACAGTCGGGTTGTCCTGGTTATATTGGTTGTGGCGATTTGCTGGTCTAGGCTGCGGTGCTTCAACCCAGGAGGAGCGGATGAACTGTATCGTCAAGTGGGCTGTCGTTGCCGGGGCCGTGCTGATGGCGGGTTGCGGTGGAGCGGCGGCGACCGAGGAGTCCGAACTCCCTGTCGAGGCGTCGGAGGAGGCCGAGCTGCGACCGGCATCTTGCGTACCGGGCGCGCTCACGGAGATCACCTACTACCGTGACGCGACGAAGACCGAAGAGGTCGGTCGGCAGGACTGTCTCTGTAATGGGACCATCATCCGCGGGGGGGTGGTGTCTCCGCACGTCTCGATCTGGACCTACGGTTGTTTGCGCTGAATCCGCCTGCATTCCGTGACAGGGCATTCGAGCGGCCCACCCCAGGGCGTCGGGGTGGGCCGCGGGCGTTCAACTCCATCCAGGTCCGTCAGATGGAGGCGTCAGGGCGCGGGGGCCGCCGACTGGTTCACCAGCACGTCGTGGAAGTAGGCATTCACATACCCCAGCGGGCTGGGAGTTCCGCTGCCGCAGGACGGCAGGGCGTGTGTCACCACGAGCTCCTTGTTGGCGATGCCCGGGACATGGGTGTCCGTGACGGTGTAGGCGCCGTACACCTCGGGCTGGCTGTCGCGCTGGAACACGAAGCGGTCATTCACCGCGTCCCACTGGACTCGCAGCCGGGCCTGCTCGCCCTGGTGAACCGGGCCCAGGTCCGACGTGAAGAGCGAGCTGCGCCCCGTGCACGACGCGTCCCTGCACCGCTCGATGAGCGCTTCCACCCTCAAGTCCTGTGAGCCCAGCGGGTCCGTGGACCGGGAGACGATGCGGATGGACGCGGTGATGTCGTCCTTCGCGCTGGCCCGGCTCGGCACGGCGGCGTTGAAGAAGTGGCCGGACAGCTCCGCCGCTCCCTGGGAGACCCCGACACCCGGCGCCGCGCACCCCGTGCTCCGGGCGTTGTTCACGCGGACCTTCGCCTCGATGGCCGTCACCGCCGACGGCTGCGTGAGGCGCAGGCCGTAGCGTCCCGTGCCCGTGTTGGAGCGGCTCAAGAGCCGCAGGCGGGTGAAGGCCAGCTCACGAATCGCCTGCTGCCGGCTTCCGCTCTCCTGGCTGGTCCACCGTGCCGCGTCGATGCCGCGCACCTTCGTCGCGCGAGGCGGGTTGGACTCCGTCGGGTTGAAGTTGTCGTAGGGCACCATCGGCTCGACGGCGTGGGCCGTCCCCCCGAGGAGCAGCGCGAGCACCGCGTACTTCAGATTCATTGCGCTCATGGGGTCTCCAGCTCCTTCAGTTGGATGAAGTGCCGCACCCGGGCGTTGTCGCCCGTGTCCAAATCCTTGCCCTCGGTCTCCAGGGACATGCCGTTCTCGTACCCGTTCAGGAAGCTGCCCATCAGCTCGAGCCCCGTGAACCAATCATTGGGACTCGTCTCGCCCTTCACCCGGCGGACCAGGCCCGTCCCCGCGAAGAAGCTGAAGTGGCCGTCTCGCTCGTCCACCGCCGTCCCCGCGCCCCCCTCGGGGATGGAGTCGTAGTGGTCGTTGGGGCCAGTATCCTCCTCCCAGATGGCGGAGGTCATGTTCACCACCCCCGTGAAGTTGGCGGGCAGGTCCGGGAACTGCGTGGGATTGTCCGGTCCTGTCTGAACCTGCCAGTTCGGGTAGATGGTCTGGTCCTCGACGATGGTCAGGAAGGCGTTCTCCCGGAAGAAGCCATTGGCCGTCATGTGGACCCGGGGCGTGAACCAGTCCGCGCAGCAGCCGCTCTCCGTCTCCAAATCCGTCACCTGCTTCACCGCGTATTCAAGCCGGTGAGGCTTGGCGGGGTTGTACTTCACGGTGTCCTTCACCTTCGTCAATGCCACGCTCACGTCCACCATCGCGTGGTCCGACAGGCATTGCTGGAAGAGCTGCGGCGGGTTCGACAGGATGATGCTGGAGTCAGGGTCGAAGTGCGGCTTGACGTCCGCGGTGGGCTCCTTGAGCAGCGCGTAGGCGGGGAACTCCAGGGTGTCCTCGGCGGGGAACACCAGCACGTAGTCGAGCCGGTCCTTGGAGCCCAGTTCGTCCGTCACCAGGTCCGTGCAGGTGGTGCCCAGCCACGTTCCGGTCGCCATCGGGTCCGGGCCGGACGAGGTGCGCGCCAGGTCACGGGACTCGGAGAAGAGGCTGTTGGCCTTCTCGAACTCGGTGAGCTGGCTGATGTCCAGGAAGCTGGGGCCCACCATGTCTTGATAGCGGGGGAAGTTGGAGTCGGGCTGGGTGGCCTTGGGCCCCAGGGTGTTCATGTCCCCGAGCAGGAAGGCGGGGCGGTCCATGCCGCTCGGCCACGTCCCCTGGGGGAAGATGTCGTCGTCGCCGAGCAGGTACGGGAAGGTGTTGGCATGCAGGGGCCCGCCTTTGCGCACCTGCTGGACATAGGCCTTGATGTCGAAGAGCTGGTCCTCGCGGGCATCGGTGTCCGGCCCCGGAGTGTTCTCTCCCGCGTTGACGTGGGTGCAGAACACATCGACGAACTCACCGTAGTCCGTCGCGGAGGAGGTCCTGGAGGCGCCGGTCTCTTCCATGACGATGACGGGCTCGGTCGCGGCGGGGGTGGCGATGCGCGCCCAGATGACGCCCTTGTCCTGCATGCAGTCGGAGCCGGTGCACATGTGAGAGGGGAAGTGGTGCACGCCTCCCTCCAGAATCTGCCGTGAGGACAGCAGCACGAGGCCCGTGCTCTCGGTGGGCAGCTTGAAGACTTCGTCGTTCAGCTCCGTGACGGCCTGCATGGGCGGCAGCAGCTCGATGGCGCGCAGCGCGTTGACCTTCTCGATGAGCTCGCCGCGCTCATGGGACATCCAGATTTCGGAGATGCAGGCGACCTCCTTCCTGAAAATCTTGACGGCGACGGTGTCAATCTCTCCCGAGCCTCCGTCGGGGACCCAGAATGTCGCGTCGGGCATCTGCCCCACGTTCCACATGGTGAAGCTCAGGGGGATGGAGACGGGCTCCTTGAGCTCGAGCGTCTCCCAGGTCGAGGGGATGAAGTCGACGGGCGACTGGTTCTTCACGTTGGGGAAGATGCCGCCTCCCACCCGCTGCGTGGCGCCGGCCACCGAGAAGACGGTGCTCTGGATGCCGAGGCCCAGCTTGCGGACGAGCGCGGACAAGGGTTCGCTGCCGGTGATGGGCGGCACGCTGCTGCGCAGCTTCACCGCGAACTCGATGTGCACGCGGGACGACTGTGCGCTCGGGGTCGACACCACGACGGTGGTGGCCCAGGCCTGGTTGGGGTCGGTCAGTCCCGTCCAGCCATTCGTGTTGTTGCCCATCCGCTGCGAGAGCGTGGTGTTTCCATTTGGACCGGTGGAGTAGCGCAGCTGGAGGCGACGGTCCTCGGAGCGGGGCTGGTTCGCCCCGGTCACCTGGTTGATGGTGGCGTCGCGTTGGGCGTCGAGCCAGATGTCGATGAGGCCCGCCGCGTCCAGGAAGTTCCCGTTGGCGTCCTTGGGCCGGGGCAGCCGCATGCCGATGAACAGCGTCTGCGAGAGGCAGGGGTTGGTCTGGACCGAGGGAATCCCGCCGGCCTTGGGCATCCCGAAGTTGCACTCCTCCGAGGTGTACTCGGCGTTGTCACTGACGAGCAGGTACAGCTCGCCGTTGGGGCCGCCGTTCGCATAGTCCTGCAGCGGGAACTTCTTGCCGTCGGCGTACTCCATCGGAGCAACCCAACCGTCCACCGTGGGCTGGGTGCACGTCGCGCCGGGGCTGCATTGGACTGCTGCGTTCTGAGGAGGAAGCCTCGTGACGTGGGGCGCCGCCAGGGCCCATGTGGGGATGAGACTGGCGAGAGCCAACAGGAATGCACCGCGTTGCATGAAACCTCCGGGTTGTGCCCCAGAGGAACGAAGGCGTTCGCGGATCTTCCCGCCCGTGTTTCACGGCCCTTTTATTTTACGCGCCGGCGGGCGGCTCGCGGCGGCCGCGGCGGCTTCGCGCAGCTTGTCCTTCTTGCTCTTGCGCTTCCCCTTCACGCCGCCATTCACGTCCAGGGGCGGGGTGGGGACGTCGACGGGCTCGAACCCCGGAAGCTGTTCGCGGGGGAGGCGGAGCTGGTGGCGACGCTCGATGAGCCGGAAGTGGGCCTGGGTGTCCGCGCTGATGAAGCTGAGCGCCGTGCCAGGCTCGCCCGCCCGGCCCGTGCGGCCAATCCGGTGCACGTAGTCCACGGGTGAGCGCGGCAGGTCGTAGTTCACGACGGCGGGGAGCTGCACGATGTCGATGCCGCGCGCGGCGACATCCGTGGCGACGAGGACCTTCACGCGCTTCGCCTTGAAGTCCGCCAGCGCGCGCGTGCGCGCTCCCTGGCTGAGCTCTCCGTGCAGGGGCGCGGCGGTGATGCCAGCGCGGTTGAGCTTCATCGCGACGTGCTCCGCCCCATACCGGCTGGCCACGAAGGTCAGCACGTGGGACCAGCCTTGGGTCTCCAGCAGGTGACGCAGCAGCATCGTTCGCCGCCCCGCGTCCACCTCGATGGCGCGCTGGATGACGAGGTCCGCGCCGGGCAGGGCTTCTGGCTGGATGTCGATGCGGGTGGGCTCGTGCAGCAGCGCCGCGGCGAGCGTCCCCACGGCGGGTGGAAACGTCGCGGAGAACAACAGGTTCTGGCGGCGCTTGGGGAGCAGGGCGAGCAGGCGCGTGAGCTCGTCGGAGAAGCCCAGGGAGAGGAGCTGGTCGGCCTCGTCGAGGACCAGGGTCTCCACCGTGGAGAGCCGGAGCGCGTTCTGGTCCACCAGGTCCAGCGCGCGGCCCGGCGTGGCCACGACGAGGTCCGCGCCTCCGCGCAGCGCCATCATCTGGGGGTTGATGGAGACGCCGCCGACCGCGAGGCACGTCTTCAATCGCCGGGGCAGATGGCGCCCGAGCTGCTCGACGGCCTCGGCGATTTGAGCGGCGAGTTCGCGGGTGGGAACGACGATGAGGGCGCGGGTCCGCCGGGGTGTGCCAACGGGACTCACGCCCAGGGCCTCCAGGAGCGGCAGCACGAACGCGGCGGTCTTCCCCGAGCCCGTCGGTGCCGACGCCCAGACGTCACCGCCTCGGAGCACCGCCGGAATGGCGGCGCGCTGCACAGGGGTGGGGTCGAGGCAGTCGAGGTCGCTCATCGCGCGGACGAGCGCGTCCGAGAGACCGAGGGAGGAGAAGGTCATGGCCGGGCACCCTATCCCACGGATGGGGACGCACCCGTCCTAAAGGGCTGGGGTGGCGGCTCAGCGGTGGCCTTCCTGGCTGCCCGGGTCGGGGCCTCGGCCGGAGGCGTGGCGTTCGTCGGCGTCCGGGAAAATGGAGAGGGGGTGTGAGAATTCCTCCCCCTGGCGCGAACCATGGAGTGAAGGCGATGGACGCGTCACTCGCGTCCTCGCACCCTGTGGACCCGCGATGGCCGAACCCGACCGACATGCCCGCTTCCTCGCCCTCCTGGAGGCGCACCGGCGAATCCTCTACAAAGTCGCCCGCGTCTACGGCGTCCCTGGGGTGGAGCCGGACGACCTGGTCCAGGAGACCATCGCCCAGCTCTGGCAGTCGTTTCCCCGCTACGACGAGAGGCTCCGGTTCTCGACGTGGATGTACCGGGTGGCGCTCAACGTGGCCATCTCCTTCCAGCGGCGGGAGGGGACGCGGAAGCGACATCTCGCGCCGGAGAGCCAGGAGATGCTGGAGGTGGCTCGGGACGTGGAGGGGCCTCCGTCGGAGGACCTCGCGCTCTTGTACCAGTCCATCGCCCGGCTCGATGACCTGAGCAAGGCCCTGGCGATGTTGTACCTGGATGGCCACGGCCACGCGGACATCTCGGAGGTGCTCGGTATCAGCACCGCCAATGTCTCGACGCGAATCGGACGCCTGAAGGACCGGCTGCGCGCCGACATGAAGCGCCTCTCAATCGACACGACGAAGGAGACCTGACGATGGAGCTCGATGATTTCCAGAAGTGCTGGCAGGCGCATGACGCGCGGTTGGACGAGGTGATTCGCCTCAACCGACGGCTGCTGCGCGCGACGGAGCTGGAGGGGACGAGGACGGCGATGACCCGGCTGCGAGTGTCGATGGGGTTCGAGCTGGTGATGGGGCTGGTCAGCCTGGTCGCGCTGGGGGCCTTCATCGCGGCGAACGTGCATGAGCCCCGGTTCGTCGTGCCCGCGCTGCTGCTTCATGGTGTGGCGCTGGTGCTCACGGCCATCTCGGGGCGACAGTGGCTTCGCGCGGGAGCGCTCGACTATGCGGCGCCCATCACCCAGCTCCAGGCCGGTGTCGAATCGTTGAGGCTGTCCTCGGTCCGCACGACGCAGTGGGTGCTGTGGCTGTCGCCGCTCTTGTGGACGCCGCTGCTCATCGTCGGACTGCGAGGCGTGGTCGGAGTGGATGCCTGGCGCGCGTTGGGGACGGGCTACCTGGCGGCGAACGTGCTCTTCGGGCTCGTGTTCCTGGCCCTCATGGTGGTGGGCAGTCGATGGCTCACGAAGCGGCCCGCGGGGGCCGCGTGGCTTCAGCGGCTGGCCCATGCCGTCGCCGGGACGAACCTGAACGTGGCGCGCGAGCAGCTCGCCCGCCTCGCGGCCTTCGAGGAAGCGCCGCGAGGCGCTGGGAAATAGCGAGGCTCGCGCTGGAGCGGCCCTCCTTTTCTCCGGACACACGGGGCCGTGCACTATCATCCCGCGTGCACGGGCCGTCGGTCGACCCGGCCTGGGGGTCATCGTGGTGCGCAAGGTTCAAATCATCGCCGTCGCCGTCGTCGTCATCGGATTCGTCGGCGCGGGCCTCGCCTCGGTGCTCATCCGCGCCCTCGGCGTCGGCAGGCTGCACGTCCTGACAGTCGCGGGCAGCGCGGTGGAGCTCTCCGTGGACGGGAAGCCGACGCCGGAGGCGAGCACGGACGGTGACCACCTCGTCTTCGAGGTCAGTCGCGGCCCGCACAAGGTGAAGCTGACGGACCCCGTGTCCGGCACCGTCATCCACTTTTCCGTCGACGTCCCCTACGGCTTCGACGAGCTCCTCCTGCCGACACGCGAGGACCAGTGTTTCCTCCGCTTCGACATGACGGAGGCCGCTTACGGTCGGAAGGGCGCCGATGGCGAGGAAGCGTTGCCCCAGGTGGCGGACCGGTATCAGAACACCAACGAGCCCATCAGCATCCCGAGCCACACGTACTACACCTTCGCTGAACTGCCCGAAAACGTCAGGTCCTCCGAGAAGGCCTTCCTGCTGCGCGACACGCCGTGTGACTTCGCGGGCGAAGGCGCCAACGAGGGGTTGCAGCGCATGGCGCTGTCTGACCGGGCGGATGTGTTGTTCACGGACCCGGATTCACTGCTCGTCAAAGACGAAGCGCGATAGCCGCACGGAATCCGGGCACTTCCTCCGCGCTCCCCCGAGGGGTTCGCCAGCGGCCCTCCGCTGCCTTCCTGTGCCCGCTCGCTTGCCCGCAACGGGTGCTCGACTTCGCTCAGGCTCCCCGAGATGATGGCCGCTCGCCCTCATCGAGCACCATGGAATCCCCTAGAGCGGAAAGGCCTCGTCGGCGGTGGGCGCGAGTCTTCGCGGGCGTGGTCCTGCTGCTCGTCGTGCTCCCCGCGCTCGTGCTGCTCGGGGCCGTGGTGGTCTTGCACAACCTCGACCACCCGTGGGTGAAGCCGCGCATCCTTCCCAGGGTGGAAGCGGCCACGGGCCTGTCACTGGATTACCAGCGCGCCCACGTTGCCATTCTGTCGGGGTTGCGACTGGAAGGGCTGGTGGTGCGGACCCCGGCGCCGCTTCACGCCGCCGCGCCCGAGCTGCTGCGCGTCGGCACGCTGGAGGCGCAGTGGACGCTGGATTCACTCCTGAATGGGCCCACGCTGCTGGAGCGGGTGTCCGCGCGGGACGTGGCCGTCACCCTGGTGGCCGATGACGCGGGGCCCACGTCCCTCACGCTCTTGACGCAGCCGGAGCCGCTGCCCGCTGAAGCTCCCCTTGGAACCTCCCAGCAGCTCGCTTCCTTCCTGGCTTCGGCGCCTCCCGTCGGGAAGGTCGAGGTGTCGGGCGTGTCGTTGGCCTACGTCCGCGTCCGGAACGGCGAGGTCGTGGACCGCTGGTCCTTGCGCGGGCTCGCGGCGCTGCTCGAGTTGAAGGAGCAGGACGGGAGATGGAAGGTCTTCGCGAACCTGGGCGGTGCTGGCGCTCCACTGCCCCTGGAGGTGCGCCGTGAAGGCCCCGCCGTTCCCACGGGAGTGGCGGCGCTGGAGCTGGTGCTTTCGGTGGAGGCAGGAGCCGAGGCCGCTCGCGCGCGGGTGGACCTGGATGTCGTGCGGCAGAGCTTCGATTCGCGGTTCACGGTCAGCACGCTGCTGCACGGCGCGGTGTCCGCGCGGTTCGACACGGAGAAGCGACACACCGTCATCGAGCTGGAGCGCACCCGGCTGACCGACAGCGCCCAGGTGGAAGCCCTGGTGGTGCTGCCGGATGCGGCGGAGGTGCCCGTGTTCGTGACGCGGGCCCTGGCGGACGTGGACCTCGGAGGGTTGCTGCAAGGGATTCCCGCTGAGTGGCGTCCGCTCGTCCTCGAACAAGGCAAGGCGCACCTGGACGCCCGGGACGTCACGCTGAGCGCCGTGCCGACCCTGGGCGCCCAGGGCAAGCTGGGCCTGGACGTCGACGTCACGTCGGTCCGGATGGTCCAGGACGCGCTTCAGGTGGCGCTCGGCAGTGGCCGCGTTTCCCTGGTCGCGACGCCTGACTCGAAGCAGGGGCTGTCCGCTCAACTGGCCTTCGCGCTCCAGGCGCTGGCGGTCGACGGGCCCACCACGCTGCGAGTTCCGAAGGCCCAGGGTGAACTGAAGGGACACCAGCTGCGACCGGAGCCCTCTTCACCGCTCATGCTCGCGGGGGATGCAACGCTGTCCGCCATGGTGGAGGCGCTGGACGTCAGTGCCTCGGGTGTCCGTGCGAAGGCCGAACGACTGGGCATTCAGCTCCGAGCTCCGTTGGCCAGGGAGCCGCCCTTCGCGCTGAGCGCGGACGTGCCCGTGGGCGCGCTCCAGGTCGTCCTGGCGGATGGGCGCGAGGTGCTGAAGGGCCCCGTGCACCTGAAGCTGGATGCGTCGGAGGTGTTCCCGCTGCTCGACGAGCCACGGCTCAGCCGGGCCCGGGCCCGCGTGACGCTCGATGTCGGCGCGGTGCACGCGTCCCTGGATGCCACCAAGGGCCCGGAGGACGTGGCGTTCACCCTGACCGCCCAGACTCCGGACCTCGCCGTCGCGCGGCCCTTCCTCCCCAACGAAGTCGCCGCGCGTCTGGGCTGGAAGGACCTGGGCGTGGACCTGACGTCCAAGGGCACGGCGACGGCGCTCTTCTCTCCCACGCCTCGCTGGGACCACCGGACGGAGCTGCGGCTGACGCGGCCCGCATGGGACGACGTGACGGCCAGCACCATCGCCGTCGTGACGAGCTCGCGGGGAGATGTATGGCGACACAAGGCGGAGCTGGACGTTCGAGTCGAAGGGCTTCGCGCGGGTGACCTGGAGGTGGGCACTCAGCACCAGTTCATGACGTTCGACGTCGACCGTCGGAAACCCGCGGTTCGCTTGGTCGTCACCAGCAAGGAGGGGCTGAAGGGAGGGGTCGATGTCGCGCTGGCCTTCGACCGGAAGACCCGTGCGCTTCGCGGCGATGTGACGGCGGACCTCCCGCCCCTCGGTCCGTTGTCAAAGCTCCTGGCCCGGTTCCATGTGCCCGCGGCGGTGGATGCCTCGAAGTTCGCGCTGAAGCTCGATGTGCATGGCACCCTGTTTGGCATCTTCAAGGACATCACCTCCGAGGGCCAGGTGCGGCTGATGCCCACGCCGCTGCGGGGCGTGGGCTTCGAGGGGACGGCGGTGATGGACGCGCTCGGCGTCCGCTGGAGGGACGATGCCCTGTCCCTCAACCTCCCCGCGGTGCACTGGCGAATCGAGTCGCACATCGATGGACCCCGGCGGAGCGTCCACGGTGACCTGACCGCGGAGAAGCTCACGGTCGGCTTGCAGGACCGTCGGTTCACCTTCGCCGACCTGTCCAGCGATACCCTCTTCACCTTCTCCGACAAGTGGGAGGCGGACGACATCGAGGTGAAGCAGGACCTGAAGGCGCGCACGCTGGAGCAGAAGCCGGCGCTGCCGTATCCGGTGCAGGACCTGACGTTGGCGTTCACCGCGACTCGCAAGGCCTCGGGTGTCATCCACGTCCCCGACCTGCTGCTGTCCAACGGTGGGACGAGCACCGAGCTGAAGGTGAGAGGCAGGCTGGACCTCGGCGAGGAGCGGCGGCGCCTGGCGCTGCGGGGACAACTGGCGCAGGACCTGTCCAAGCTCGCCCAGCCCGGTCTCCTGGAGAGCAGCGGCAAGGTCGCGGTCGAGTTCCGGGTGGCGTCTCCCGACCTCGTGGGCTTCCGGACCTTCTCCAGCCTGCTGTTCCAGAACGTGAATGTCCGACTGCCCCCGCAGGGAATCGTCGTCGAGGCGCTCGATGGCAACGTCCCGCTCACGGAGAACTTCCAGTTCACCGAGGGCCAGGTGCGGCTCCTGGACGACATCGACGTGAATCCGTACCCGATGCTGCGGTTCGCCGACCAGCACCCCTTGCTCTCGCGCAGCGGGTTCGTGTCGGTGGCCAGCATCACCACGCCGCAGGTCTCCATCTCTCCGCTGGCGGGCAACCTCGCCATCGACCAGCACGTGGTCTCGATGACTCAACTGGAGATGGGCGTTCGCGGCGGGCGCATCACCGGCCAGTGGCTCCTGGACTGGCAGGGCAAGCAGTCGACGCTGGAGGCGCGCGTGAGGGCCACCGGCGTGAAGTCCTCACACGGCGAGCCCTTCGACGGCAATGCCGCGATGGTCATCTCCGCCAAGGACCGCAGCATCAACGGCCGCGCGGAAATCCTGCGCATCGGCAATCGGCACCTGCTCGACCTGTTGGACCTGGAGGACCCGCGCCACGTGGACCCCGCTACCAACCGGGTCCGCTATGCCTTGAGCCTGGGCTATCCGGAGCACGTGCGCGTGAGCTTCAACCACGGCTTTGGCAGCCTGAGCATCACCATGGGCGGTCTGGCCAAATTGATCAGCATCAACGACATCCGGGGCATTCCCATGGGGCCCATCGTGGATCAGCTCATCAAATCCATCCCCTCCCTGGAGGCCACGCCATGAAACACCGCGGGTTGCTGCTGGTGGCCGCGCTGGCCGCTCCCGGGTGCATCAGCGCCCCGGAAATCGTCATGGTGGACCGCGCGACGGCGCTCGAGGAGCAGGCCTCGGGTTCGTTCAAGGACGTGGAGCAGCGGCTCGCGCGCGCGGGCATGAGTCCGACGCCGGTGCCGCTCACGCCCAACCAGTTGGAGGAGCTGGGCATCCAGCCCACGCCCCTGGTGGAGAACCTCGGCAGGACGCAGGCGGACCGCGTCGACGAGCTGCTGCGGCGCCACTGCGTGGGCGAGGGGAAGGACGGGCTCCTGGCGGACACCCGTCGTCGCTGTCAGGCGGGGCGCCTGACGTCCGATGACGTCGCCCTGATGGAGCGGGTGAACCGGGCCCGGCTCCAGCTCTGGAAGTGGATGCGGACCGTGCGCCCCGGCGTGCCCGAGGAGTCGCTGCGCCAGAGCTGGCATCAGATGCACGCGGAGGGCGTGGTCTGCGGTGGCTGGGTGGAGGCCGCTGACGGCACCTGGGGAGAGAAGAAGTGCTGACGCCCCAAGGGCGGTGCTTGCTGCTCCTGGCCCTGCTCGTCGCGAGCGGCGCGAGCGCGCAGGATGACGAGAACGACGGCGGTGTGCGCATGCCGACACGGCTCACCGTGGGCGTGGGTGACCAGTTCCTCGGGCAGTTGGGGCCCGATGAGAACACGTTGATCTTCGCGTCCAACCGCAACATCGCGACCGAGCTCTACACGCAAGACCTGGAGAAGGGCCGCGAGCGCCGCCTCTTCGACGAAGGCGCCGAGGTGACGTGGCCGCGCGTCAGTCCCGACGGCAAGCACCTTCTCTACATCTCGTTCCGGAACCAGGCCGGTGGCCAGTTGTGTGTGCGGGAGCTGCCCGGCGCGGAGGAGCGTCGCTGCCTCGACGAGGAGGCCAACGCGCTGCAGGCGGAGTGGATTGACTCGTCACGCATCGCGCTGGTGAGCCGGGCCACCATCCAGGGGGACCTGCGCTTGTCGCGGGTGGAGCTGGGGCGCGAGTGGAGCGTGAAGACGCTGCTCGAGCGCAACCTGACGAGTCCCACGCTCACGTCCGATGGGCGCTGGTTGGTGTACGTCCCCGTCGAGCGCTCCGTGACGCAGGTGGGCCCTGGCTTCGCCGCGCGTGCCGCCACCCACCTGGAGGCGCTGCGGTTGGACAGTCCAGGCGCGGCTCCCATCGCGATGGACCTGGACCTTCCGGGGCAGACCGGGCAGCCGGTGTTCTCGCGCGATGGGCGCTTCCTCTACGTGGTGCAGTTCTTCACCGACTCCACGGGGGACGGGCTGATTGATGCCAGCGACACCGGGGTGCTGTTCCGGGTGCCTTTCGAGGCGGAGCGCGACGACGCGCCCGCGCTGGCCGCCGCCGCCAGTCCGACCCAGCTCACCAGCGCGTCCTGGAACTGCCAGTACCCCTCGCCCGCCTCCGCGTCCCTCATCGCGACCTGCTCGCGCTCGCAGTCGCTGGATGTGTATCAGCTGCCACTGGATGGGCAGGTCCCCGACACGTGGGATGTGCGGCAGCTCAGTGAGGAGCTGAAGATGGTGGGCAGGCGCGCCGACCAGCTCCTGCTCTACCGCCACCGCCTGTTGCTCGAGGCCCGGCCCAAGCTGCGCCGGCTGTTGATGATGCGCCTGAGCCGGCTCCATCTGGACTCCGAGGACTTCAGCGCGGCGGAGTTCTACGCCGACCAGATGCGCCGGGTGGAGGACTCCGCGACCACGGGCCTGGAGGAGCCGCTGCGAATCCTCATCGACCACCGGCGCGCGATGAAGGAGCGCGAGCGCGGTCGCATGGTGGAGGAGCTGAGCGAAGCCGAGCGGCAACGCATGGCCGCGCTGGAGCCCGCCAACGCGCCGAGTCCACCGACGGCCGTCTTCCAGCGCGTGGTGCGCAGCGAACTGGCGGAGGCCGCTGGGGACTTCACGCTGGCGCGCAAGGAGCTGGAGTCGGCGGAGCTCGTGGACACCACGCCTCGCGCGGTGCTGGAGGCCTGGTACGACAAGGCGGACGCGCTGTACCGCAAGCTCGATGACCGGGACGCCCTGGTCGAAGCCGGCCGTCGGCTCTCCATGCACAAGGTCTTCCCGGCCGACGACCAGCTCGACTTCGCTCGCGCCGCCGTCAGCGCGTTGTACCGGGGCCGCCCCTATGCCGAGGCGGATGCCGCCATGGCCCAGGCCCTGACCGGGGCTCCCGCTGGCTCCGCGTATGCGTTCGCCCTGGAGCTGGGGCGGCACGTCAACGCGGTGCACGAGGAGCGTCCCCCGCGTCCCGTCCGGGATGCGTTGATGGCGTTCTACCGCCAGCAACAGGACCCGCTCCGCCGACGCGCGGTGGTGCAGGACGCCGTCGAGCGTGCATCGGGGCTCGGCGCCGACGGCGTGCTGGAGGCACTGGCGACCGTCTATGTCGACGATGCTCCCGCGGGCACCGAGGAGCGCCGCCGGGCCGAGCGGCTGTTCCGGCGCGCGATGATGGGCCGTGCCTACCGCCGGTTGGGACAGCAACGCCGGGATGAGGCCCGTGCCGACTTCGACCTCGTGACGAAGCGGACGGGCTTCCTGGAGAGCGCAGTCGAATCCGTGAGCCTGCGCTTGCGTGCCGATGTCAGCCCCGAGGTGGTGGAGAAGGAGGTCACCACCACCTCCGCGAGCATGGCCAGGCCGCTCGCGCACTTCGTGAAGGCCTACCTCATGGCGCGCCAGCTCCCCAAGCTGGATGATGACAAGGCCCATGCCCTGATGGTGAAGGCGGCCGTGGCGGAGCTGCGCCTGTCATGGCCGGAGCTCAAGAACCAGCGCGCGGTGCAGGCCCTCCTGGGCGCCATCCACCATGAGGATTTCTTGCGGAGCCGCGCCCCCGCCGCCGCCGAGCGCGCCAACCGGCACTACATGGTCGCGTTGGACTTGATGCGCAACAACGTCCGCTACAAGGCGATGATTCTCGGCGCGTTGGGGATGCTGCATACCCAGGTGGGCAACTACCACATCGCGCTGGGCTACCTGGACCAGCGGGACAAGCTGCCCTACGTGGACAACTGGGCGGGGCTGGCTGTCTCCCTGGCGCGTGCGCGCGTGCTCCTGCACGTCGGGCGCGACGAAGAGGCGGCGAAGGCGGCGGACCAGGCCCTGGCCATGGTGGATGCCACTCCGAGGCTGTCCCGCTTCAGCACGCTCGTGGTGGACCGCGCGGCGCTCTACAACCTCGCGGCCGGCAGGTTCGAGCGCGCGTTGGCGCTCTATGACCGCGAGCTGCCCATCATCGAAGCGAGTCCTCGCGACGAGGAGGGGTTGCGCAACCGGTTGGTGGTGCGGCTGTCCCGCTGCGCCTCGGCGTTGGGGATGGGGCAGCCCCAGCGGACGTTGGAGGACCTGGACCAGGTGGAGCGCGACCTGGGGACTCCGGAGGTGCGGGCCGCGCTGAAGTGGGCACGCTCCACGCCGGAGCATGTGCTGCGCACCTATCGCATCATCGCCGCGGGCCTGCGTGCGAACGCGGAGAGCCGGCTCGGAAACCTGGATGCCGCGTCCCGTGCGCTCGAACAGCGGCGGGAGCTGTTCCTGGAGCAGTTCGCCCAGTTGGACAGGGATGAGGATGTCCGCGCGGTGACGCTGGCGGAGATGCGCCTGGCGGAGAATGCCGTGGATCGCCAGGACCCGGCGCAGGCGGCCCGGTGGCTGGGCAAGGCGTTGGAGCACGCGGACGCGCTGGTGGAGCGCACCCATGCCCCGGTCGATGCCGGCCAACTGGATGTGCTCTGGTTCGCGGCGCAGCTTCACTCGAACGGGAGCACGCGGCTGCCCTTCGACGTGCCGGAGCGTCTGGGCAAGGCACGGCGCTCTCTCATCGACCAGCGAGACGCGTCCTGGCGCGCGTATCTGGCGTGGTTCGAAATCTACATGGCGCTCAACGCCCACCCGCCAGCGGAGGTCCGCGACGCGCAGGTGCTGCCCGCGCAGCGGTAATCGACGCTCCCATGCGAGATTGGAGTGAGCTGGAGCACTCGCTCGTGACGTCCTGGCGCCTGGAGACGCTCGCCGTCCAGGCGGACCTCCTCCAGCAACAATGAGACCCGCGCGGCGAGCTGATGGCGTTGGACTTGAACCCCACTCCCGAAGACCGGGGCTGGCGGCATCGACGACAGGAGTTGCTCGCGACCTGGCTGGGCGCGCCGCTCGCGGAACGTGCGGGCCACCTGGTCCAGCATGGCTTCATCCACGCGCTTCGCGATGACCGCTTCCATCCTCCGGGCCTGCTCGACAGTCCGCTGGGCACTTTCGTCAGGCGCTACACGGTGCGCGGCGATGAGCGGGCGCTGGCCCGACTCGCGAGCCGTCCACGGCCCTGGCTGGTTCAGCTCACTTCATTCCCAGCAGTCCCGCCGTGCGTGTCGGCGAAGCGGTACGGGACGCGCTCATCGCGGCGGCACCTCATCTCCATGAGCTTCTCCTGCTGGGGACACGCCCTTCGTTCGATGCCTTTCCCCATCCCACCGTGCGTCGCGTGTACGTGGGCCAGGGAAACCTCCCGGCCCCCCAGAACACCCTCACTGTTCCGGACGGTGTCGAAGTGCGCGGCACCTCTCACGCGGAAGGCCGTCGCGGCCCCTGGGTGGAGAACGCGGAGCAGGAACTCGCACTCGAGGCGGTCCAGGCGCAGCCCGACTGCGGCCAGCTTGAGGAGTCCTATGGCGCGTACTTCGCCGAGGTGGGCTCCCTGCCCGCGCTGCTCGCGCGCCTGCGCTCCGCCGGACTCGTCGCGATGGACGGTCCGCGCGTCCGACTGACGACGGCGGGCCGCGTGCTGAGCAACCTCGAGCCCCTCCGCGTGCCTCGGGTCCCCCCGGCGCGAAGTGACTTCGGCCGCTGGGTCCTCTGGGCCGAGACGCGTCAGTCCGTGGGCGAACATCACTCGGTCTCCATCAAGAGTTTGAGCAGTCACCTTCGCTGGCTCGATACGTGTCTTGCGCGTGCCCCCTCGACACGCGCGTCCAGGACACGCTGGTGAGCTATCGCCGCTTCCTCATCGACACGTTGGTGCCCGCCGGTGAGCACGAGGTCCTCGCGTTCGACTCACCCGGTCCTCTCGCCGAGGCCGTGGAGACGATGTTGGAGCTGGAGGACCTGGACCTGGAGGTCCTCCACCTGGACAACCCGCTGAGCCACGATGGCCTCGGGGCGCTGGAGGCAGCGCTCGGTTCTCCGCGGGACTCCAGCCCCGCCCTCTTTCATCTCGTGTGGGGCTCGTAGGCGACGAACGAGCCCGGCATGACGCTGGGGGCCTCGGGTGCTCACGGCAAGGTGTAGAGCCCGACGACGTTCGGGTCCAGCGTGGCGCTGGAGAGCCGCAGGCCCGTGGCGCCACTGACGCTCGTGATGTCACTCACGCCCAGGTCCGCCAGGGAGAACGAGGCGGCGCCCAGCTTGGACTGCACCGTGCCCGGCGGGGTGCCGGTGATGTTCGCCACTCCGCTCGTATAGGAGACGGTCGCCAGGGCGGTGGACGTGGTGCCAGCGGAGGAGGGCGTGAAGTCGCTCGCGAGCAGCGCCAGCGACCAGGTGCCCACGGGCTGGTTTGCGGCGTTGACCAGCGTGACGGTGGTGCTGTCGCCCAGGGTGGTGGATGTCGTCGTGCTGTCGACGATGAAGAAGCGGGTCTTCGCGGTGAAGCTCGTGCCGAACTGGAAGTGGCCCGTGCCCAGGTTGTTCGCGCCGTCATGGACCCCCAGGCCGGAGACGGCCACGTTGGCATTGGCGGGCGCAACGCCCACGGCGCTGGGGGTGTTGGTGCCGGTGATTCCCTGGGCCGTCGCACCCACGAACTGGGAGAAGGTGCCCTCCGCCGTGGTGAGCGAGGCCAACGAGACCACGCCGGTGAGGTTCGCCGGAGTGCCCGCCGTCACCGCGCCCGTGAAGGTCGCGCGAGTAACGGGCAGACGCGTGGGGCCACGTCCAACGGGAGGCTCGGCCAGGGTCGTGATTTCATGAGCGATGCGGTGGAGGTTGCTGGCGTCGGTGGCGCTGATGCCCAGCTCGGCCGCCGCGCTGCCCGCGCCCGTGGCGAGGCCTCGGGGATCGACCTGCGTCACCCTGGCGAACAGCACCGCGGCGGAGAGGTAGCTTCCGTACTTGCTCGAGTGACGGCTGTCCTGCGCGCTCCACAGGTTGAACATGCCCGGGGAGATGCCATCCGACGGGTTCGGGTCAGCCAGTCCCTGGTCGACCGCGCGCAGGAAGCCTTCTCCCACGCGGGCAACGCCCGTGAAGCCCAAATCCCTGGAGGCCTTGAAGTAGGCGTCGCGCAGGTCGGTCTGCATCGCCTGGAGCCCCGGGGTGCCGCTCGGATAGCCCTGGGTGCCCACGCCGGTGGGCGAGGCCCAGGTCTCGTACAGGAACAGGCTCGCGGCGGGGTTCTTGGAGAGCACCAGGGAGCGCAGGGTGCGCGCGGCGTCCGTGAAGGCCGTGGGGGAGCCACCTCGCGGGGTGGGAAGCGGCGTCGTGCTCTGCTCCTGCAGCACGACTGCGTTCCAGGTGGCTTGGCCGATGATGGCGGTCCTGTTGGAGGCATGCCAGCCGAGCGTCTGGCCACTGGCCGTTTCGAGGCAGACATTGAACGAGAGGCCGGCCTGCACGGTCAGCTTCTTGAAGATGCCTGGGATGCCTCCCACTCCAGAGCCATTCGTGTCCGTGACGGCGGCCTTGTTGTACGAAAGGGTCGGCTCCTCGTGGCCGTGGGTGAAGCTGTTGCCCACGAAGAGGATGTCGCCGCCAGAGATGGCCGCGAGGGAGTCGTCCAGGGCGTCTTCGTGCTCGGGGGCCGCGAGGGCGGAACAGCCCATGCCGACCGCGAGGACGCTCCAGGCCATCAGTGCCAGCGCTCGTGAGGAGACGGTGGGCCACGACGGTACGGCGACGGGTGAACGGCGCATGATGCCTCCCTCATGAACTCGAGTCCGAAGTCACTCGAACATCCTGGCCTTGCTTCGGGTCCTGTACCTTACGCCCGTGACGGAGTCCCACGCACCCCGCGTCGGGCATGCTCCTGGCGGAGGACGCAGAACTGACAGACTCCCGCGATGAGCAGCAGTCCCCAGGTGCACCTCGGCTCGCGCGTCACTCCCAGCACGAGCACCGACAATGCCAGCAGCCAGGGGGCCCAGAGCGCCTCTCCCTCCCGGTATCGCACATACACCCGGGCGGGTGGCAGGAGCAGGACGCACGGCACGAGGAAGAAAGGCCACTCTTCCGGGGGCCTTCGAAGCATGAACGCGAAAGAGAGCGCGGCGAAGCAAGCCCACTCCACCAGCACGAGTCCCGTGCGCCACGCGAGCGTCCGTCGCTCGGAGGCCGTCAGCCCGCGCGAGGGAGCATGAGACGCCACGGACGCGGGGGGCCCATCGCCCGTCAGGGAGACTGCTCCCTCCTGGGCGTCGAGCAGCCGCACACGGCGCGAGTGCACCTGGGCCGCCATGGCCACGAACCCCAGGGCTCCCACGCTCACCATCGTCACGACGTCCAACAAGGAAGGGACGCGCGCGCTCCCCGCGAGTACGGCCACGCGAGGCCCTGATGGTCCGGGAGAGGACGCTTCGAGTCGGATCGTGACGACGTGGACCATCACCGTCGCCAACGCGACGAAAACGCCCAGGATGATTGGAACTTCACGAGGCGCGGCCATGTCGGTAGTGCAGGGCCCAAGTCACCGCCTGTCAAGTCGGCCCGAAGGACAGCGCGCCGCGGGAGCGGCCGGCGCGCTGTGAGGTCACGAAGCTCGTGTGCCAGGTCTTATCGGGTCACGCCCTCAGAGTGAGTCGCGGCGCTACATGTCGCGGGCCGCCGCACCTTCGAGGGGGGAGGCTGTCTGGGAAGGGGGAGGAATACAGCCAGCATCCCCCACGCATGACAGCGGCTCGCTCCTGGACGGGTCTGACGCGCTGGACCATGCACCCGTGCTGCTGATGACGGGACACGTCGGCTCCGGCGTCCAGCCTTCCACCTTGTCGATGAAGAAGGTCGATGGGAACTGGGTCACTCCGGGGATGACCTGGTTGAAAGGCCAGCCCTTACAACCTGCTTCGACATTGAGGTTCAGGAGCAGTTGCATCGGCGGTGTGGGTATCGCGGAGGTCGCCAGGTACATCGGCACGCCATCAATGCTGATGAGGATGCGATCCTGGCTCCAGTCGAGTTCATAGACGCGGAATCCGAGTGCGTAGGAGGCAGAGGCCGTATGCTCGTAATCAATCTGACGAGCCGGACTGCATGCGTCACCGGGAGAGCTGGGCTGGGTTTGTGGGTAGTGGCCAAAAAGCACCTTCGCGGGACTGTACGCACAGAGGCCACCGGCTTCGAACACGTCAATCTCGCTACAGTTGAGGCCTGAGAACCAGAATGCGGGCACGAGGCCTGGTTGGGCCGTCACCTGCGCGGTGATTCGGTAACGCCCATAACCAAACCACTGATGGGTCGCGATGCTCCCGGACGTATATCCGTAAGGCCCGGAGGAATCGACCTTGGCCGTGAGCTTCAACATCCCGGAACCCACGGTAGTGTTGCTGGCGCGCCAGTAATTGGGGGTATCGGGTTCTCCATCCAGGATGACCCACTTCCCCGTATCAGGTCCCTGGGAGAAGTCATCGTAGAAGGAATGCTGACCACAGCAGCCTCCAAGGCAGGTGGAGCCTGCCAGGCATGTGCCAGCACAACAGGGCTCACCGAACCCACCGCAACTCATGCATGCGCCAGCGACACAGGCCTTCCCGGCCGCACAACCGGTCTGGCATGTGCCATTCGGGTCGGGTACTTCCGCCTGAACGAAGACGGGAGTCTCTCCTGCGATGGGCACCCATTGAGGGGTGGCATCGGCACGGGTCGGCGAAAAACAGATGATGATGAGTGCAATACCCAGGACGACAGGGGTGGAGTCCACCCGATTGGGAGTCGACATTGCTGTCATCCCTGGCTACGACGAGACATCCACGAAATACACGGAACAACCCCAGCCCGTGGTGGTGACGGTGTCGTCCGTGCGCACCGTGACATGCTTGCCGGCCATGAACGCCGCCATGACCGCTGAGTACATCATCTTGAGACCGTCCGCCGTCACGCCACGGATGCCGACAACCACGGCTCCACGCTTGTTGTTGTTCAGGGTGCCATTGGTGCAAAGGTCGGGAATCCCGGTGAGCACGAAGCTGAAGCTGCCATTCGCCTCGACTTGAAAGCTGTAGATGGTCCCGGAGCGCTCGGTAGCTACCGCTTCGCCAGCAAGCAAGGTCGCGAGGATGCCCGTGGCGATGATTGATGACAAGAAAGGAGTCTTCATGGTGAACCTCATGGTGTGTGTATGGACTTGCTGCAAGGTGCCATTTACAGGGGCTCATGTCCATGGCGGTTTGCTGTGTTTTGTCTGGGCCGCCGCGGGTACCCGTTCACAGGAAATCCTGAGCGAATCGTTCACGGAAGCTTGCTTGGGTCCGCACCAATGTCAGAGGCTCATGATACGGCGGCCTGGAAGCGCGGGTACTGCCATGCAGGGCGAACGCCTTGCTGGCTGCCCGTCGTCCACCGGTGGTGCCGGTGGGCGCGCGCGTCCCACCGGCACTTTCCGCGGCTGACTCGCCTACTGCACGGTCAGCACGCCACTGAAGGCCTCCGCGGAACCGAAGGACACGGTATCGGTGAGGACGAACGGCCTGTTCACCGCGTCATATGAAGGCGCCACGATGGCAGCCACGTTGAGGTGGTAGTACGCCCCCGACTGCAGGATGCCCGCGGGCAGTCGGATGGAGGTGGTTTCCCCGCTCATGTAGAAGGAGGCGGAGAGCAGGGTTCCACGGGGGGAAGCACGCAACTGGTAGACATGCACCGCGTAGGCATTCGGCGACCCGGAGGCCGGTGGCTGCCACTGGATGACATGCGAGCCCGGGGTGATGAGGAGCCCGGTGAACGCGTCCGCACCGTCCACCGAAAGCCCTCGGGGCGACCCGACGCGCGGACGGATGGGGCCAGCGGTCAGCGCCGAGGGCTGGTCCCTCACGGACATCCGCGCCAGGCGCCTGAAGGGGGTCGTGCCTGGTATATCCAGGGGGACGGTGAAGTAGCTGATGGCCTCGCCCACCAGTCCCCAGTTGGCTGGGTAGGGATTGCCATACACGAGTGTCTCGTTGAAGTCCCCGGCCTTGTTCGAATGGTCAAACGTCAGCAGCTCTCCGGAGTAGCCAATCCACTCCGCCTGGGTGAACGGAATGGGTGACAACCGGAAGTCACTGAAGGCATGCGTGGCCGTCGGGTGCACCTCCGCGGCGATGGCGGCGAAGGTGGAAATGCGCCAGTCGAGCGGAAGCTCCCGTGTCGGCACCGGCTGGAGCGTTCCCTGGATGCGAATGGGCTGGCTCCCGTCGTTGGAGAACGGGGGGAGCTGGAAGGCACGAACCGCGGAGGTATATTCCCGCGAGCTGCCATCCGGCAGGGGCGCCAGGGCGCGAGGCTGGCGCTGAACCACCCACGCCCTGTCACCCTTCTCCTGTTCGAAGCGCACGGGTGCACCGGCCACGGAAAGCGATACGTCCTCCGCGCTCCCGGACGTGGCGCCATCGGCGAAGGCGGGGTACATCGCGCCGGCGAGGCCCACCTGCTCCGAGATGAACTGCAGCCCCGAGGAGGGGAAGGTCGAGTCGACCCAAGGCTCCAGTCCTTCCAAGGCCAGGCTCGCCGCGGGCCCGCGCTCCAACGTCACGACGTCAGGCCGGCCCAGCCGGTTGATGCCCAGGTCCAGGTCGCGCGAGTTCGTGACGAGGTAGGTGTTGCCATAGTGCAGGTAGTACGTCCCCTGGGGCACCTCCGGGAACACATACACGCCGGGCTCCTTCAATGCGCCGGTGATGGGGACCAGGCTTTCGCCCTCGGGGATGAGCGCCTCCAGGGGGCCGCTGCCGAAGTCAGCCGGGTGCCGGGTCAGGCCGCTCTCCGTCAGGTGGCGCGTGAACAGCGTGACGCGCACGTCATTCGAGCCCGCATCCGGCATCCCCGGAGGCGGGGTGGGCCCGGAGTCATCCGAGCACCCCATCCAGGTGGCGGTGGCGCACAACAACGACGTCAACAATGCCAGTCGATGATTCTTCATCTGTCCTCACCCCCCAGACGCGCGGGCCGGGCGACATGCCCGGCACGGGCGCTGGTCCAAGACCCGACCTGCGTGTCGAGTCCTGTTGACCTGTCATTGCAAAAGGCTTGCGCAGTGCGTCGTGCCGGGCATCACGCGGTGCCTCTGCTCAACCTGGGGGGAACGGGCAGGGGGCTGCATGGTGGGTGTGCAGGGTACGCATCGCGGCTGTGCCAGCCGTTGCACACCCGGCCACTCAAGGGACGCGCGCGTCGAGCCACGTCAGGTGGGCGTCGATGGTCTCCGCCACCACCTGGGCCTGCTCTGAGGAGCTGGGCTCGGTGTAGGGATTGCCAATCTCCTTGTGCTTCCACTTCACCCAGGTCTGCTTGTACCAGCCCCAGTCGAGGTTCGTCCCCGTCGACGGCGGTGAGGAGCCCGCGTACCCGGAGAAGGCTCGGATGCCCGTGGCGGGGGCCACCTCCTGGCCTCCCACCGTGTGGAAGATGTGGAGCCGGTGGTTGCGAGGGAACTGGGCCGTCAGGTTGGTGGCCCACGCGCCATAGAACGTGCCCCAGGGCCGCACGGGGTTGTTGATCTTGCTGTCGTAGGTCCCCAGCTCGCCCTGGCTGTTGCGACACACGCCGTCGAACGAAGACACATAGATGTCGATGCCGTCGAGCGCCGTATTCGCCCGCAGCGCCTGGGCCAGCCGCATCACCAGACATCCTCCACGCGAGCTGCCCGCCAGGTAGATGGAGCGCGTCTCCGGACGGACCTGCGCTTGAATCCAACCGGTGAATCCGTTGACGACCCGCTGCTTCGAGTCGCTGTCATCCAGGTGGTCGAAGTTGCTGTCGTTGACCACGGACAGGTAGGTCCTTCCCCGGGGGAACCAGCCCAGGGCGTCCAGCTTCATCGCCAGCGAGCGGCCGTCCAGGGTGACGTTGGGGCACGAGACGCCGTCGCAGGACGCATCCCAGTTGGAGGACTGGCCGGTGACGCCACTGGAGTGGCCGCTGCTCGAAATCTTCTGGCCCGCCGACATGATGACGAGCGCCTCGCGCACGGCGGGCGCATCCACCTCCGCGATGCGGATGTTGTGGAGCGTGTCATCGGAGGCCCCCGCCGCGCGGAAGGGCTCGAAGCCGGACGCCGCCTGATAGCTACCCGAGGCATTCCTGTAGGTGACGCGCCGAGACACGACGGTTCGAGTGCCGCCGCTGGGATAGGCCAGGGCCTGGGATTGGGCCTCCAGCATGCCGTCCGGCTCCAGCGGGCCACCGCAGCCCACGAGGGTGCCTCCGAACAGCAGGGCCAGTTTCATCCACGAGACGACACGACGAGAGGTGCCCGGGGTCAGAACCATGTGTTGCTCCGCTTCCTGGAAGTGTATGAAGTCGAGTCTCTCATGGATTTCCAGATGCCGAGTGGACGACGTGTGTCGGAGCACCCCGGTGCTCACGCCGCGCACCGGGTCGCCGTGTCGTTGGGCCTGCTGCTCGCCTTCGCGTCCACGGAGGCGCATGCGGATGGCCTTTCCGTCATTCCCTACGGAGACAACTGCTGGGGAACGGGGACGGACGCGGACCGGGATGGCCTGAATGACGACTGTGAGCACCAGGTCGCGCGCTGGTTCATGCCGCTGTTCTGGTTCGACACCGGGGAGAGTGGTTACGAGCGCCGTCCCTACTACGCGGTGAAGAGCGAGGGCTTCGCGACGCGGACCCTGCGCATCTTCTACCTGGACACCTTCTTCGACGACACCGGCGTCACCACCGGCCACGACGGCGACCCCGAGTTTCAAATCTTCGAGGTCCACTACTCCGCGGGCCGCTGGTACCTGGACTGGGTCTACCTGTCGGCGCACCGCAAGAGCGTGTGTGAGTCGTCGGCCTGGTATTCCTACGAGCAGCTGGAATACGACATGCGCGACTCACGCAATGCCTACCGGGGCTGGCCCGTGCTGTACGTCGCCGAGGACAAACACGCGACGTACAACAACCTCTCCACGTGTGACAGCGGCTGCCTGGCCCAGGACTACTGCAGCCGCCATGTGGCGCAGTACCTGGACACGTCCTCCACACCGCTGGTGTCCCGCAACGTGGGGTCGACCGCGGTTCCGCTCATCAACTCCGTGGTGCTGAACGGAAAGACGGAGCGGTTGCTCGACGACGTCGACTTCAAGGGCTGGGATGACCAGTGGTACCGGACCAACTCGAAGGGGTATCGCCGGCACCTCAACGACTTCGGTTTCTGAGGGGTGCGGAAGAACCCGCGCATGTCGCTCGAATCGCCTCGCCGTCGTTGGGTGACGCTCGTCGCGGGCGCCGCCGTGTCGTCGCTGCTGGGGTTGGGGGTCTGGTATCCCCCGCGCCCGCATGACGGCGTGGCGCCGGAATCACGAAGCCTGGCGCCTCCAGAGCCCGTGGTTCCCAGCGCGTCGGTGGTGGAGTCTCGGACGTCCATCGTCTCGACGTCCTCCGTGGAGGGGGTGCCGATGCCCAAGAGTGCCTCCGGAGAGGCCTTGGCGGCGGCACTGAACGAGGAACGGGTGGTGCTCGCCTCCAGCACCGTCATCGAGCGCCTGGAGATGGACCGACCCTGGGCCTGCGCTGGCGGGCAGGTCTCCCTGGCGGGCAGGGTGGGGGGCGCGCCGGAGTCAGGGGCGCTCTATCGATGGGTGTGGCCCGGAAGCGACTCCGCCGCGGAGCTGCATCCGGGGGCTCGACTCCAGTGGCGTGCGCCTGCGGCGCCGGGCACCTGTTTCGTGCGCTTCCAGGTGTGCAAGGACCTGGGCGGGCGACGCGTGGGCGTGTTGGCCGAGCAGGTGCTCCGAATCGAGGTGCGTGATTGCGCGGGGGGCGCGGAACACGAGGCAGGCCAGTTGGAGGTATCCGTCACCCAACGCGCAAACGGCGCCTTCCTCTTCCGTGCTGTTCCTCCGGAGTCCGAATCGCCGACCGGCTATGCCTGGGACTTCGGTGACGGACGCACCGCCGTCACCACGGGCCCCGAGGTCGAGCATGCCTATGACACCCGGATGTTGGAGTCGCTGGACGTCCGGACCTTCACGGTGCGGCTCACCGCCAGTCGACGAGCGGGCACCGCGCTGAGTGCCATCGCCTTCGTCGGTGTGCGCGGGCAGCCTCCGTCCGATGAACCGCCGCCAGCGACGCTCACGCTGTCACGCACGAGCGGGGATTCGGAGGTGTGGCGGAGCGAGGTGTCCGTGGGAGTTCCGGAGCAGGGCGGCGTCACCTGGGAGCGCGTGGAGAGGTTGACCCTTCATTGGGACGACCAGGTGGAGGTGATGACGCGCGAGTGGCGCCAGGTCATCACGGTGGAAGAGGAGCTCGGCCGGGGTGGCTTCCGGGGCTTCGTCGTGGTTCGCCCGTCCGAGCTGGCGGCGACCGTGAAGCAGGTCGTGGATGTCCTTCACGGACGCGATGACAGCGGCGTCAAGGTCTCCCTGTCGTGGGCCTCCTTCAAGAGGGAGGCGCCGCCCGTGAAGCCCTCCGTCGAGGCTCGGCTTCCGCTCAAGTAGGGTGTGCCTTGTCTCAGGAAAGGTACTTCGCCACCGCCGCCTCGAGGGACAGCCCTTCCCGAATCGCCCTGGCGGCCTGCGCGTACTTGCTCTGCGTCACCGGTACGCCATGGACGAAGTCCACCTCGGGCGTATAGAGCCCGGCTCCCATCGTCGGGTAGGCGAAGGGCGCGACGCGGACCAGGTCTGTTCTCAGTGATGTCTCGCCCGAGAAGGTCGGTACGCCAAACTCCGCCGAAGGGGCGAAGCCATATCGATTCGGTGCCGGGCAGTAAGCCTGTCCTCGAAGCAGCCACACCGTGGGCCACGGGACGAATACATTCCAGTTGCCGAAGGTGTAGTGGACGCGCGCGAGCGAGCCCCTCGCGGGGGTGAAGTAGTCGCCTTGAGGAAGGGTGATGTTGGCTCCTCGGCAGGCCAGGGCATCCACGGGCGGTGGTGAATAGTCACCCATGTGTCCGTCGACCAGGAGGTAGTCGAGGATGTGGCGTGGGCGTGGAGGTGCCACGACGGGCGGCGAGAAGGCGCGGGGCGCGAGCTGGCAGATGAGGATGGGGCTCATCATGCCCCGGCACTCGGGACATCGGGTTCTCGGTGATGCCCGAGGAGCGTCGTCCGGAGGGCCGAAGACCGGAGCGTCATCCCCTTGCTCTGTGTGGCCACACTGCAGGCAGCGCATCGCCATGATGAAGTTCCCCCCGGCACGCTCGCGGTTCGCGAGGACGCCCCTGGCTCCCGCCGGAGCTCGTGAGGACCTGTGCATGGCGCACGCCAGCACTTCATCCCGTCGCCACCCTGGCGGGAGCGCTCCGTGCGTCATGCCTGTCGCCCGCACCGGCGAGAGACATTGCGTTTCGGGAGAACGCCGCCGCGTTCCCAGGGGACGCGGCATGTGATGTCTCCCCAAGCGCGCGGATGAGCGGCACGCGGGGGCGAGGTGATGAGCGTGTGAGTCGCCCGAGGGCCGTGTGGGCACTCAGGGCTCGAGCAGGTTCTGGTAGATGCGCCTCACCTTCCTGGCATCGTTCGCGCTCATGGACTCCACGCGGCCGATGACGTTCAGGTAGTCCTCATCCTTGGTCCTGATGGTGATGGCGGTATTGGTGACTCCGAACGCGTTCTTGTCGTAGTGCATGACGGAGCGGTAGTCGTACTCGGTATCGTAGACGTCGGAGCGCGAGGCGGGGACGATCTGGAACTGCGGCCCTCGGCCCTTCTGGATGTTGTCCCAGATGATGCGCACGAACTGGTTCCGGTCGTAGCGAGACTGCTCGTGCCACAGGCCGACGGCGTGCAGCAGCTCGTGGATGATGATGTCGTGATAGAAGCAGCTCGCCTGCTGGGTGTCCATGAGTGACAGCTCCTGCACGCCGCCCACCCTGCCCGGGCCCGCATCGTAATAGCAACCATCTTTCGTCTTGATGATCCTGACGAAGTCCTTCTCGTCGGTGCGGTGGACGAAGCGCACCCCTGTCCTGTCCTTGATCTCCTTCATGGCCTGGGTGATCATCTTCTCCTGGGCCGATGTGAAGACATTGGACACCACGTAGGGAATCTTCCCCTCCGGCCAGCGCAGGCTGCCCTGGGGAATGCCATTGAACTGGGAGACTTCCAGGGCTTGCTTCAGCGCGCTCGGGCTCTCAGACGCGCGGCCCACGAGGATATCTCCATCGAGCAGGAGCAGGCCGTTGCGCTCGACCACTGGGACGTCCAGTGCTTCCGCCTCCCCGAACGCCTCCACCTGGGCCAGTTGAAGCCGGTCGCTGTCCATGAGCTGACCTGGCCTGAGTCTGGGGCCAGAGGCAGCCTCCTCGGCTTCGGGGCCACAGGCCAGGACGGTCGCGAGGACCCAGGGAAGAAGGCACAGCGACTTCGCGAATGCAGACTTCATGAAGGGCTCCGGGAAAGGGACGCAGCAGCGCGGTCATATCACCCCCTGGGACAGCCACGCGCTGGCCCGTGGCTCCGTGCGCCTGGGGACTGATGGTGTGAGTGATGTTGTCCCGTGAGGCTGGACTTGAATCGTGAGTCCGGTGTCTGTCTTTGGTTTGAAGGCGGTTCGCGCGCCCGTGCCTTGGTTGCGCGACGGGACGGGAGCACGCAGGCTCCTCCTTCATGAACCCGGAGACATCATCGATGAGCTCCAGGAACGTCGTCCTTCCTCTCTGTCTGGCACTGTTCGCGTGTCACTCAGAGGGGGAGCCCGTCACGCCACCCCTCGATGGAGACTCCTGCTACGAGCATGTCCGACGCCTCTCTGCTCATGACCGGGTGCTCTCCACCCGCCTGGACCACAAGTCCCGGGCCGCGAAAGAAGCCCAGGACGCCGCGCGGTTCGTCTCCGTCATGCTCGACTCCCGGGAGAACGGTGACTGGTACGCCTGCGGGATGACCCGTGCCTGGGTCACCGAGGTGTTCGAGGGGCTGGAGCGACAGTATTCCGAGTACCGCATCTACCAGAGCTACGCCGATGCCTACAGCCTCAGCGCCTGGCTCTCCGACAGCACCGAGGGCCTCTTCGAGCCGGACACGGGTGAACTCATCACGGACCTCCTGCTGGGGGACCGCGACTACCGGCTGGAGGTCCTGGACGTGGTGCTTCCCGGGGACGAGCGCGCCCTGCGGGACGGTTGCGCGGAGAATGCTCTCATCCTCGATGCCGCCATCCTGAATCCGTGAGGCGACCTCCAGGCTCAATCGCTTCTACCTGGTGGCGGGTCCTCCGCCTCGCCTTGCTGGGCCATCGCTGAGGCGCAGGGCGCCGGCGGAGCGCATCAGCTCTCGCAGCGCGGAGGGAGGAACGTCGTTGTATCTGCGAAACGTCCTGGTGAAGTGCGCCTGGTCGGAGAATCCCGTGCAGAACGCGACGTCCGTGAGAGTCAGGCTCGAATCGCCCAGCAGCCCCTGCGCGGCGTCGACCCGCGAGCGCTGCAGCGTCTCCGAGAACGTCGTCCCTTCCTCTTGCAAGGCGCGTTGAAGGGTGCGGCGGGACAGGGCGAGCCGCTGCGCGCTCTCCACGAGCGTCCAGGGGTGCAGCAGGTCGCCGTCCATGAGTCGCTGGAGTCGGTCGCGAACCTGCCCTGTCGCTCCCTTCGTTGACGCTTCGCTCACGGGCGCGGGAGCCCGCCGCGCGGGCTTCCACGAGAAGGTGGCCACGTCGGTGACCGCGGGCAGCTTCCTGGGAGCGAGCCTGGAGGCCCCACCGTGGATGACGACGGCCGCGCCGGAGGCGGACGCGAGCGACAGTTTCAGTCCCGTGAAACCCGCGGTCTCCAGGATGGCGATGAGGACGCCCCAGACGAACAGGTCGTTGACGACGCGAATCCGCCCGCCGTCGATGGCCACGTGGCGCAGCGTCATCCGGGCGCGAGCGAGGTCATGCTCGACGAGTCGTGTCCGGTGCCGGGAGTGCATGAAGCGCTCGAGCGTGCTCCACCGCTCCACCGTCTGCAGGGGCGTCCGCGCCGCGCAGAGCGCACGCAGCACGGGGTGTGAGGACAGGGCCCGCAGCGCCCGGCCGAGCTCCAGCACGGGGCGCCACCCATGGGCGTCCATGACGTCCTGGAGGATGGCGACCTTGTCGCGACCCTCGGTGGGAATCCCCGGGTAGTCCCGCGCGACGACGGCTTTCAGCACGGCACTCAGGGCCGCGCTCGTCATGACGCCTTGGTCCTCCATGGTCAGCAGGTCCTCAGGGAGCGGCGTCCGGAGCCGCGCTGGCTTCCAGCTCGCACCGCCCCGCGTTGCGCAAGTCCGTGAGCGCGGCGAGGAAGAGCGCATTGAAGTCAGCGCCGGAGAAGGGGTTCTGGCTCGTCACCAGGTTGCAGTCTCTCACGGCACGCGAACGGCCTGGGAACGCCGTCTCATGTGCATAGCCCGCCTCGTCGAGCTGGTCTCCGATGCCTCGCACCTGTGCGCGCGCGCCCATGACGAACGTCTCGATGTACCACTCCTCGAAGCCAGACACGGAGGTGACGCGCCGCCCCGAGAAGGGACTCTGCTCCGCGGGCAGTCGCGCCAGGAGCGCGGGTGCATGGCACACGAGCCCCACGGGGCGGGCGGTCGCCCCGAAGTCGACGAGCAGGCCGTGCAACTCCGCGTTGTCGAGCAGGTCCACCATGACGCCCTGTCCTCCGGGGATGAGGAGGGCCTGGAACGTCTCCGCGCGCGCTCGGGCCTCCGCCAGGGGAAGCGGCGTCTGGAGTTGGGGAAGCCCTGCCACCAGGGCCTGGGCTTCAGCGAGCGCCTCGGGGCGCTCCTTCCAGTACGACGGCTTCAGGCCCTCTGGGTCGAACGCGGGCCTCTGCCCGCCCGGCGTCGCGAGCACCACCTCGTAGCCCGCGTCGACGAGCGCTCGGTAGGGCTCGTAGAACTCATTCAGGAAGACGCCCGTCGGGCGGGTGCTGCCATCCGCGAGCTTCTGCTCGGAGGCGGCGGAGAGGATCATCAGCACCGCCCCGGGCGCCTGGACCTCCGCGGGCGGGAGGGGGGCGGAGGGAAAGACGAGACGACGGGTGGGCGTCGTGGCACAGCCGCACGCGCCGGCGAAGCAGGCGAGCGCGAGTGAGACGAACCACCACGTCAGCGTCCTCCCGACGCGGAAGGCGGCAGACGGGGGCGAACCGGGGGCATCCATGCAAGTCCTCCTGGTGACAGCTTCATCGCCAGGGTAGGGGCGCGAGCACGCTCGGGCTTGAACGAATGCGCCAATCCGCGCGGGGGCCTCAGGCGAACGACTTGAAGTAGTTCGCCATGATGGCGGGATGGTCCGAGTAGAACTTCCCATCCAGGGTGCGGGACAGCGACACCGTGTCTTCGCCTCTCAGGTTCATGGACTCGGTCGCGACCTGCGCGCTGTTGGCAATCAACCCACCCATGTAGTTGTTCTTCGCATTGGTGTTGGAGTGGGACAGCGTATAGACGGGCTTGATGGTGTTGTCCGAGACGGACTCGAAGGAGAAGCGGTTCGGGAAGAACCCGCCGTTCAGCTCGAACGAGTCCATGTTCAGGTCACCCAGCAGCGCGTCGACCTCGTTGTCCCGTGCGAACTGGCCCACCTCCTCGAGCGCCTCCTGCTTCTTGGTGGGGGACGAGAAGCCCGTGTAGGCCGCGTCGAGGTGAACGCCGGCGACTTCGAAATAGACGCGGAACTCGGGCACGATTTTCTGGACGCAGAGCCACTTCTCATCGTGTTTGACGCCCGGGCGGACGAGCGTCCTCGCGTGGTACATGACTTGGGTGATGTATTTCTCGTCGATCAGCACGTAGGCGGCGATCTCATTCTTCGCGTCGACCTGAGGGTCGAGCAGCGCGCGGATGCTGCCGACCTTCCGGTACTTGAGCTCAGGGCAGGGCTGGAGGACTGAGGGGAACGGAGCGTCCTTGAGCTCTTCCGAGAGGAAGATGACCTCGGGAACGAGCCGGCTCAGTTGCACATGCACGTCGATGGGGCTGGCGGCATGGAGCCGCTTCCACTCCACGGAGTTCGTGCACGCCATGATGTGCTTGAGCACGATGTTGTTGTAGCCGGCCAGGATCTCCGATTCATCCAGGGGCGTCGACTTGGCCTCGAAGACCTGCTGACCGGGATAGGGCTTGGTGTTGAACGATGGGAGCGCCTGGGTCGCCGCCAGGTTCGAGCTGGGTGCGAAGATGTTGTTGCCCAGGGGAACGAAGTCCGCCTGGAAGGTCCCTTGCTTCGCGTTGTTCCGGTAGAAGTTGTTCCCCGCATCGAAGGGGATGAAGAGCGTCATGCATTGCATGCGCATGACGCTGGGCGGGACGTACTGCGCCGTGTCGTCGACCACGGTGGGCGTCTCGATGGTCATCTCCGTCTCGAAGACTCCCCCCGAGATATCTGACAACGACTCCGCGGACTGGGTGCGCCGGAGCTTGTGCCGGCCCTTCGAGACGCCGGTGAGTCGCGTGGAGGCCTGGCCGACCCTTCGCTTGTGGTGGTCCAGCTTGCTGCCCTGGTACTTGTAGTCGTCCTGCTTGGGTCGCCTCCCGGCGATGAGGGCGCTGCACTTCCTGCAGACCTTCCTGCTCTCGAAGCTGAAGACGAACGCGTTCTGATGACACCTCTGGCACTTGATGAGCATGCTGCCTCGTTGTCACCGGGGGGGAGGGGGCCGCGACAGCGCGGTGATTCGGGGTCACGGTCGCGCGGGCGCACTTTGCAGCCACCGTGCCGGTAGCTGTCGCAGGGGCTGACTCGGCGCTGCGCGGTCCACCGGAAGCCCGCAGGCAGCTCGCCTCCCCGCCGGTTGCGTCCAGGGCCGACGCTGGTGCGTCCTGGCGCTACGCGAGCCGCGGTGCTCCCGTCAGCCCGAGGACGATGTGCGGGCTCGGAGAGTCGTCACGCGGTGTCACCGGTCGTGAAGATTCGACGCGGGTGGGTGAGGGGCTTTCGGAGGCCTGCTCGTTCTCCTCGGGAGGAAGCGACCCATTTCGGGTGCCTTCCGTGAAGGAGCTCCGACCATGCCGCCGCTCTCGTTCCGGCGCCTCGTGTTGTCCTGCCTCGCGTTGCTGGCCGCCTCGGGTTGTATGACGGGGCCTCACAACGGCACCACCACCGGGGACTCGGTGATTGGCGAGACGTTCCTGTTCGAGGGCTACTACCCCGAGCCGAGCACCCCCGTGTCCCTCCAGGTCTTGAGGGAGCCCCATCTGGACCCGACGGTGGAGTCGAACTGGCAGCAGTTCGCCACGTCCATCACCACCACCACGCCCACTCCGTTCAACCGCCCCGAGCCCCTCTACCACTGGAGCGTCACGGCCGCGCCCGTCCCCAACTCCCTCTTCTCCGCGCGCTGGCCCTCGGGCGGACTGGTGAAGGTGCGCGCCGTCGCCATGGACCCGGATGGGCAGACGGTCCTCTACACGTTCGACGACATCACCTACGCGGACTGCTTCACCCAGAACGCCACCCAGCCCTGGAACACCCTGGGCACCGAGTGTCAGGGCCTGGGCCTCAACCGCTCCGCGCTGGTGTCCACGCGGCTCAACCCCGTGGACCGGCCCATCGCGCAGAGGCCCGAGTTCCTGGGGCGCAAGTCGCCGGGACTGGGCGCCGCGGAGACGCAGCAGTACTACGCGCAAATCCAGGCGCCGGGGACGCTGGAGGCCTTTCGTTCCATCTATGGCTTCGCCGCTGGGGGCGATGTCACGGCCACCTACTACAACGACGGGGACCTGGGACTGGGGCGGGAGATGCATTGCAAGCCGTTCGCGGTCCCCCCGTCACAGGTAGGCCTGGCCTGCTACGTGAGGAACTACGGCGTGCTCGACGGCGAGCCCATCTTCGGTGGCAGCTCCGCCTCCGCGCTCCAGGACGCGGTGGCCCGGACGAACTCCTTCGCCACCGTGGCCATGACGTTCACGCCCCCCGCCAACGCCGCCAACAGCGTGAAGTTCATGGTGTACGACGCCGCGGGCGTCTTGACGCCCACCGCGAAGCTCGACAACACCGGCTTCAACACCTTCGTGCCCGGCAACTGTCTGTCATGCCATGGCATCAAGGCGAACTATGACGCGGCCACCAACTCCGTGGTGGGGCGGGCGCAATTCCTCCCCTTCGACGTCTTCAGCTTCCGCTATTCCACCGCCACGGGCTTCACCCAGTCAGCCCAGGCGGACGCCCTGCGGCGCCTCAATCACCTGGTCACCCTGACGGGGCCCTCTGACGGCATCCGCGAGTTCATCGAGGGCACCTACGCGCCCAAGCTGGTCTCCGACGTCACGGCGGTGGCCAATGACACCTATGTGCCTCCCAACTGGACGAACACCAAGCAGAAGGGACTGGGGCTCTACCGAGGCGTCGTGAAGCCCTACTGCCGCACCTGCCACATGTCCTCCACCGACACCAACCTCGACTTCCTGGACCAGGCGGACTTCAACCTCTACTCGGGGGCCATCAAGGTGGATGTGTGTGGCGCGGACCACTCCATGCCCAACGCCGAGCACGTCATGAAGAAGTTCTGGAAGAGCGGCGCCCGCGCCTATCTGGACCTGGGATTGGACATGCAATCCCCCTGCGGCCCCTGAGGGGTGGCGGCGCTGGGGCTCGCGAGGGCGGGAAGATTTCTCGCGCCGGTCATTCTCGACTCGCAGCCCCGTTGAAGCGCAACCACACCCCACACCGCCGCGGGCCGCGGCAGGGTGACCACCGCCAGCGACCAGCCGCTGACCTGCTACGGACTTTCCGTCACTTGATGCAGAAGAAGGCCCAGTTCAGCGTGTCCCCGCGATTGGCCCACTCGACCTCCTGGCACGACTCTCCGGGCCCGCAGGCCGCATTGCCCTCGCAGCGGCGGTGACACTTCCGGTCGCCCTTCTCCTCCTGGCAATAGAGCTCCTCATCCGGAACGGGCGGTCCACAGACCTGGCTGACGTAGCAGGCCTCGTCGGCGCTCGCGCACTTGTCGGTGAACGAGCAGGCGGCGAGCGAGGAGTTCGGCACCTTGGATTCGTCGTCTCCGCAGCCGGTGAAGGAGGCGAGACAGAGCAGGCTGATGAGGGACAGTCGCATGGTGACTTCCTGGTGAGGGGTGAGCGCTATCGCAGATCTTCCTTCAGCGCGGACTGCATCGCCCGCCTGTTCTCGGGGAAGCCCTGGTTGGGGTAGGGCCGGGCGCCGCCGAGGAGCGGCTCATACTTCTGGTACATGGGGTCCGAGCGCGCGGGCTCCTGCTGGTAGAAGGCGCGGTTGGCCTGGAGCAGGTAGCGGGGAGTCGTCCCCAACGGGGCGTCCTCGCTGAAGGCGATGAGGCCACGCACCTCGGGGTCGCTCATGTACGTCATGAAGGCCTGGGCATCCTCCGCGCACGTCCCCGTGCAGTTCGCGTTGAGCACCAGGGCATCCACGAAGACCGCGGGCGCCGAGCCCGTGCCGAGCGGCACCGAGATGACCGCCGGGAGCGGCTGGGTGGGCCGGGCCTGGCGAATGTAGAACAGGCGCTCGGTGTAGCCCATGAAGCCATTGGCCTGCTCCGTCGCGAAGGCCTCTTCCGCCACGGTATTGCTGTCGTAGCTTCCATCCATGCACGGGTTGATGCCCGGCTCGAGCGAGCAGCTGTCGACGACTGTCTTGAAGGACGCCACCGCGGGCGAGTCCAGTGGCAGGGAGATGGCGGTGGACAGGGACGCGCCCGGATGCGTGTCGGCCCAGGCATCCAGATACGAGGAGGGCAGCGTCCAGCTCCCGTCGAAGTTCGCGGCGAGGGGCCGCTTGCCGGGCGCCACGTCACGGAGGACCCGCACCAGCGACGCCGCATCCGTGGCCGTCTGGAGTTGGGGGCTGTGTGAGTAGACGACGTAGGTGCAGAGATAGGTGGGCGTGCCGTAGCTCGCACCCGAGAGCCGCACGGCCTCCTCGGCGGCGGGATACGAGGGGCCCACCTCGAACGACAGGGGCTGAATCCAGCCCTTCGACGCGAGCGAGCCGAGCACCAGCGTGTCCACCTCCACCACCTGGGCCGCGCCCGTGCCCTGGCCGAGCAACTGGTTCATCGTGCCGCCCTCGTCCAGGTCATAGAGGTCCAGGTTCGAGTCGAACACGATGTCCAGGTCGATGTCCGTGTGCTCCCGCTCGAAGTCGGCCTCGAGCCGCTGCTTGAGGCCCGCGAAGCCATCTCCCGCGGCGTCTGGAATGTAGGGGAAGAGGACGGCCTTCAGGGGCCGGGGAGGCGTGGGCGTGGGGTCGGGTGACTCCGAGCAGGCGCTCAGGGCGAGGACGACGGGGCAGAGCAGGGCTCTCCAATGCATGGCGTGGCTTCCTTGGGAATGTCTTTCGAAAGGAGCCGGAGCGTGCCACGGGTCAGAGCGCGAGTTCCACGCCAAGGCCAGGCGCTACCGACCAGAGCGTCTTGCGGTGGGAGGTGCCCGGATACCACTCGCCGACGAGCTGGACGCGGAAGCGCTCCAGGAAGGCCATGCCCGCGAGCGCCTGGACGACGGGGCGCGAGCAGGCCGTCACCCGGCTGGCGCCGCGTCCCTCGCAGCCTTGTGTCCCATAGCGGTCATTGGCGCTGAACATCCATCCCGCGCGCAGCCCGAAGCGGCTCTGCGCGAGGAAGGACTGGTCCGTGCGCGGCCGGTATTCGAGTCCGCCCACGAGCGCCGCGGAGAAGGACTCGCCCCCTCCGGAGGAGAACACGTCCTCGAGTCCCCGGAAGCCGATGGCGCTGGCGAAGCGCAGGCCCGTGGGGAGCTTGGAGGCGAAGGCGCCCAGGCTCAGGCCGACCTCGCTCTGGGTGGGGCCCATGGTGAAGTGCAGCACGGTGTCCGGAGGCGCGAACGCCACGCTGTCCGCCGCGAGCTTTCCCGCGAAGCCGACCACCTGCTTGTCCGCGCCGGACTGCGCCGAGGTGAGCCGGTGCAGGGCGCTTCCAATGGACTCGCGGATGCGGACGATGGCGAGGTCTCCGCGCCCCTGCTCCACGCCGAGGTCGCGGAAATGGAAGCCGTAGGCCCCGAGCAGTCGCATCGAATAGTCCAGCTCCGGCTCCTTCTCGCCCTTCTTCCAGTCCGGCCAGTGGCGCGGCGCGACGCCGGGGACCCTGGGCGGAGGGTGTCCCGCCATGGCGCGGTCACAGTGCCGGTTGCGCCAGGTGGCGCCCTCGGTCTCCTTCTTCGCGGTGCCGCACGCGAAGTAGAGCTGGTCCAGGGACACCTGGAGCAGCGCGCGGAAGTCCGCGAGCGCGTCCCCCTGGCAGGCCTTCGTCGCGTCCGAGGCGCCATCGTAGACGGCGCGCATGCAGGTGAACGGCGCCCACCCGCCGGGCTCCTCCGCGGGCTCGCCGATGGGCTCCGCGAAGCGCGTGCTCCTGTCCGCCACGTCCTCCAGCATCCGGCGGGCGTCATACATGCCCAGGTAGAAGTCGAACGTGCGGAACTCGGTCTCGAAGAAGCCCAGGAAGGCGAAGAGCGGGGCGCTCGCCGCCGGGAAGTGCCGACGCGGCAGGATGAGGTGGCGGGCGATTTCGGGCTCCTCCTCCAGCAACAGGGCCAGCTCCTTCGAGCGAGCCGTGTCCACGAGGGCGGCGATGAGCCCGGCCAGCTCCACCGGCAGGGATGTCGCCGCCGACCGGGCCTCGGCGGGCGGAAGGGAGGGGTACTCGGTGGCGTCGGGGTCGACGAACGCGAAGGTGATGCCCTTGGGCGTGTCGCGCACCCCGGGCGTGGGGACGTCGCGCCAGCGCAGCTTGCCGTCGGAGGCCCGCAGGCCATCCCTGGCGAGCCCCACCGCCAGCCTCAGCGGCGCGTTGTCGAAGATGCCTCCGTCGATGTACCGCGCCGTCCCGGCCTTCTCCTGGGGGCACACCGGAGGCGTGGCCTTGGAGCTGCTTGACTCGCAGGTGGGCAGCTCGTGGGGCGGGAAGGCCACGGGGAACGACATCGACGCGAGGATGAGGTTTCGCAGGTGCTCGAAGGGGATTTCGCCCTGCTCATCCGTGACGAGCAGCGGCTCCATGCGGCGGCTGCCGGGCGTGGTGTAGTTGGTGGCGCGCGGAGGCTTGCCGGGGCCCCGGCCCTGGATGCGGATGGCGAACTTCTCTTCGATGCGCGGCAGTGGCAGGCGGTCGTTCGCGGCCCAGAGGACCCGGGGCTCCGCGCGCGTGGTGGAGACGCCGAGCACCACATCGCACGAGGGAGTCAGTCCCTTCTTCCACACCTCTTCGATTCCGGTCGCGCCGTGCTCCAGCGCATCGCGCGAGAAGATGCCCAGCGGGGACGTGGAGGAGGGGATGAAGAGGCGGTCGAACCCGATGGGAATCCAGGTGCGCCAGAACAGGGACTTCTCGGGAGAGGGCGCTTCGGCGCCGCAGGCGGCCATCACCGCCAGCAGCGAGTTGAGGCTGCCGGCGGAGGCGCCCGTGAGCAGGCGGAGGTCCACCCGTTGGCTCCCCCGTGACGAGGCGAGCGCGTAGTACAGGAAGCCCGCTTCGTACACGCCCAGGGACACGCCTCCGCTCACGGTGAGGGAGACCGCCGAAATCGGCGGGGCGTCCGGGTCGAGTGGCTGGGACTTCGCCGGTGGGGTGATGAGGAGCAGCGCGCACGCGAGAACGAGCGCGGTCGAGGTGGCGACGGAACCCATGGCCGCGGACCGTAGGCCCCCGCTGGTCGGGGCGCATCATCCTTCGATGACTCAAGCCCCCATTTGTCGAGTGTCGCGTCGTCCCCTGGCTTCCGCTCCACCTGTCAGGCGGGCTTCGCCACAATCAAATGCCTGAGGTCTTGGAATGCGTCGACAACCGCCTGAACGACCTCGTAATGCTCCACGCCGAGCTTCAGGTTCAGTGGGATGACGGGAGTGGCCCTGGAGCTCGGGTCTTCGTCCCTTCTCTCGCTGGTCCACCATCGCGCGCTTGGCCCACGACCAGGTCCTCGACGAGCAGCTCGTCACCAACGCGCCGGCGGCGGAGGAGTTCGCCACGGCTACGGGACTGGTAAAAGCAGTAAAGCGAGCGCAAGCTGTGATGGCACGCATTGACGGTACATCTGCATGCCCACGATGCAGCGTGTCCAGGGGGGCTCATGACGACGCTCAGGTGGTGGGCTGTTCTGCTCATGTTCTCCGCTGGCTGCGCCGGAGCGCCGGAACACATCGGCAGCGGCGATTTGCTCGCCGCGAGCTTGGAGGACTCTGCGGCGTCCTGTGCACAGTCGGCGGGGGAGTCCGAGGAGGGCTGCTATGCCCAGTCCTGTGGCGAAGCAGAGTGTGGGCTGTTCCGATGCGAGGACCTCGCGTCGCCTCCGCTCGCACTGCGGTTTCCGCCCGCGCAGGCCGGCGGCACTACAGCCCGCATTCAGCGGTACTGGGGTGGCGCAGTGCCGTTACCAGGGCGGCTGCCCGTCTTCGTCATCCCGTGGTACCAGCGCGAGGAGCTGCCGAGCGTCAAGGCGGCGCGGAAGGCCATCGCCGAGTGGACGAGGCGGCCGAAGGAGCGTCACCACATCTTCCCCCGCGCCTTCGCGGGGTACTTCGAGTTCGTCGGCATCAACATCCACCAGTACACTCTGCTGGTCGCGGTCGAGGAACACCAGCGAGTCCACGCGGGCGGGAATGGTGGCCCGTGGAATCGGGACTGGAGGAAGTGGATTGATGCGAACAGGTTTACGGCCACGCGCGACGACCACTTCAAGCAGGGGGGGCGGATGATTTCAAAGTATGGGCTCATCGGAGTGCCAATGACGTACTGGCAGACCCTGCGGCTGTACTCCGCTGGAGAATGAGCAATGCGGTACTACACGCTGCAGGAACGCGAAAAGGTGCGGTGGAGTGGCGGGTACGACATGGGCAGGCGCTGGCACCTGCCCGGCGTTTCGTGCTCCACGTGCGGGAGCACGTGGGGAGGAGGAGGCTATGACTACCCAGCAGTGGATTTGTCGAAGCTGGGGAGGGAGGCCAAGGCGCTTGAGCGCCCCCGGTGCGTCCCGTGGGCCGAATTCACGGGGCTGCGAGCGAGCGTGTTGCCGCTGGTTCCGCCCGGCGCGGTGGTGACGCCGGGGTCGGGCTTTGGCCCGTTGACGGGGCGAGCACAGGGACGGTTCGGCCCCGTGAGCGTCCACATGCCGTGGACGCTGCTGGTGCGACCGGACGTCGTGCGGCGTCTTGACGGACTGACGGGGGTTGTTCCCGTGCCAGCAGCTTTCCGGCGTGCCCGGAGCGACGGTGAACTGCTCGAGTTGCAGGTGATGCCGGGCGGCAAGCTGGTCGGCGAGGACGGCCACAAACCATGCAAGACCTGTGGACGTGCCAGTTGGGTTCTTCCTCCGCCCGAGATGCGGCGCCTGGCGGTTCCTCCATCGGCCGATTTCGCTCGAGCAACAGCGAGTGTGGTGGTTGTCAGCGAGCGTGTTGTCGAGCGGCTTGAGCGGCAGTTGGAAGAGTCCGACGTCGTCGCGCTCGATGTGAGTGGCGCCCCAGGGGCCGAGAAGCGGTCCGATGTCGCCCCGCCCGCATGAACTGGGTGCTCGCGGGATTCAGTCGTCCTCTGGTTTCCGCTCCGCCTGTCAGGCGGACTTCGCCACAATCAAATCCCTGATGCCTCGGAGTGTGTCGACAACCGTCTGGACGACCTCGTGATGCTCCACGCCGAGCTTCAGGTGCAGTGGGATGAGGGGCGTGTCGCTGTTGCTTGGGTCTCGGAGAATCATCGAAGGTGTTCGCAACGCCAGTGGGCTGAGCGCTTCCAGCAGGTGATTCCAGGACTCCGTCTGGCTGGGGAACTCCAGCCAGAGGGGGGTCTCCGCGAGCGTGTGCCACCGCCAAGGGCTCAAGAATAGGTAGAAGTCATGGCCCTCGATTTGGACGGTGCGCCAGTAAGACATCCTGCTGCCTCCGCTCGTTCCCTTCTTGCAGACCTTGGCGGCGACGGCTGCTTCGCAGATTTCGTCGACCAGGGCGCCGAACTGGTAGATTCGCCGGCCGATGTCCGCGGACAGGTCTTCTTGGCGGAGCGGAAGAAACGCCGTGGTGTCCTCTCGGGTGCAAAGCCCCAGCAGTTGATTCAGGTTCTCCGAGGAGGCGTGATCCCCTTGTGCTCGGGCCGCGCTCTGGAGGCTCTCCAGGAATGGTTGCCATGCGGCCAGCACCAGGACCTTCTGGGGACCCATTTGCAGGACAGCAGGCCGCTCGGGACCCACGTCGAACGGGGATCTCTGTTGAAGGTCTTCCTCGCAGCGCAGCCGCAGCTCTCTCCAGAGCATCTGGCGTCTGGCTTCCGGTGCGAGGACGAGCAGTGCGGTGGGCCTGTCGGAAGGGAGTGCATGGAGATAGGTCACCGGTTGTTTATCGGTGAGACCCGCCCAGAACTTGGCCTCGATGAAAAGCACCGGCGCTCCACTTTCGTCGGCGCCACGCAGGTCCGGGCGAGCGGCGTTCTCCTCGCTCCGCTGCGTCGTGAAGGAGACCACCTGGGGCGGAGGGGCGCCCAGACTCTCC
Source organism: Myxococcus eversor (assembly GCF_010894455.1). Classification (GTDB taxonomy): domain Bacteria; phylum Myxococcota; class Myxococcia; order Myxococcales; family Myxococcaceae; genus Myxococcus; species Myxococcus eversor. Next base: position 168,906 of record NZ_JAAIXY010000013.1, read on the forward strand.
ATGAAGCGGAGGACCGCCCGCCGCAGGTACTCGTGTCGGCGCAAGATGAATGCGAGTGCTTCCGTGGCCACGTTCTCGGGGTGGGTGCTGAGACGCGTGGCCAGATGTCCGAGGAGACTGTCGTTGGGGTCCATGGTGGGAAAGAACCCTACGGCACGTCTGTCCATTGAAACAACCGTGAGTCTTTGGGGCCCTTGCTCGACAACCGCTACGGAGCTGAAGACAGGGTCTGGTTCACGCTTGGCGCGGACGTGGTGGGCGTGTTCACGGAATGCATGAACAATGACCGGCAACGGGCGGTTGCTCCCCGGGACTCGCTTCTACGGGAAGGTTTGCTACCTGTCCGACAGCATGGGCTGCGCGGATGCGCCGGCGCTCATCGTCCGTTCCGGCGGATACACCGTTGAACGCTGGCCTTGAGCGTCGTGGTGATTGACGTGCGGGAGCCGCCTTGACGCCGGAGCGCGAACCGTCCACGGGTTCGCGCTCCAGCGGGGGTTCCGCCTAGTAGCGGTAGGTGTCCTGCTTGTACGGGCCGCTCTTCTCCACGCCGATGTACGACGCCTGGTCCGGGGTCAGCTCGGTGAGCTGCGCGTTGAGCTTCTTGAGCTGGAGCCGGGCGACCTTCTCGTCCAGGTGCTTGGGCAGCACGTAGACCTTGCCCACCTGGTACTTGTCGCTGTGCGAGTACAGCTCAATCTGCGCGATGGTCTGGTTCGCGAAGGAGCTGGACATCACGTAGCTGGGGTGGCCGGTGCCGCAGCCCAGGTTCACCAGCCGGCCCTTGGCGAGCAGGATGATGCGCTTGTTGTCCGGGAAGATGATGTGGTCCACCTGCGGCTTGATCTCCTCCCACTGGTACTTCTCCAGGGAGGCGACCTCGATTTCGTTGTCGAAGTGGCCGATGTTGCAGACGATGGCCTGGTCCTTCATCTTCGCCATGTGGTCATGGGTGATGACGCTCTTGTTGCCCGTGGCGGTGACGAAGATGTCGGCCTTGTCCGCGGCGTAGTCCATGGTGACGACGCGGTAGCCCTCCATCGCGGCCTGGAGCGCGCAGATGGGGTCGATTTCGGTGACCCACACCTGGGCGGACAGCGCGCGCAGCGCCTGCGCGGAGCCCTTGCCCACGTCTCCGTAGCCGGCGACGACGGCGATCTTCCCGGCGACCATCACGTCGGTGGCGCGCTTGATGCCGTCCACCAGCGACTCCCGGCAGCCGTACAGGTTGTCGAACTTGCTCTTCGTCACGCTGTCGTTGACGTTGATGGCGCGGAACAGGAGGGTGCCCTTCACGGACATCTCCTGGAGGCGGTGCACGCCCGTCGTCGTCTCCTCGGTGACGCCGAGAATCTTCGCCGCCTTGCGCGTGTACCAGGTCGGGTCCTGGGCCAGCTTCGCCTTGATGGAGGCGTACAGCTCGCGCTCCTCCTCGCTCTGGGGCGAGGCGAGCAGGCTCGCGTCCTTCTCCGCGCGCTTGCCCAGGTGCATCAGCAGCGTCGCGTCACCGCCGTCGTCCAGAATCATGTTCGGACCTTCGTGGTCGCTGCCCGCGGGCCCGAACTCGAAGATGCGGTGGGTGAAGTCCCAGTACTCCTTCAGCGTCTCGCCCTTGTGGGCGAACACGGGCGTGCCCGCGGCGACCAGCGCGGCGGCGGCGTGGTCCTGCGTGGAGAAGATGTTGCACGACGCCCAGCGCACCTCGGCGCCCAGGGCCTGCAGCGTCTCCACCAGCACGGCCGTCTGGATGGTCATGTGCAACGAACCGGTGACGCGCGCGCCCTTGAGCGGCTGCTGCTTCGCGTACTCTTCGCGGATGGCCATGAGGGCGGGCATCTCGCTCTCGGCGATACGCATTTCCTTGCGGCCCCACGCGGCGAGCGACAGGTCGGCGACGGCGTGGTCCTGCTTCTGGGTCTGGGGAACAGCGGTCATGGCATGGCTCCTGCTGATGGTTGCGGCGCGAACTGGCGAGGAACTCCCGAGCCGCCAAAAAGCGGACCCACCCTCGCAAGCAACGCGTCCAGGTGAGTGCCGTTGGGTACCGCGCTTCGAGCCTGGGGCCTGAGGCCTCGCAACACTCCTCGAAGTCACGGGCGAAACTACGAGAAGCCGCCGCGAATTTCAAAGGGAGATTGCCCCCCAGGCCAGCGGGCCGACGGGCGGGGGCACCCCCGTGGGCCGAGAGGGGTGTCGAGTGCTGGACAGGGCCGCCAGGGGGGAGGCAGCATCGCCGCCTTCCAACAACCTCCGAGGGTCGCAATGTCGTCGAAAAGCGCTGGAGCATCTCTGAAGGCCATCAACGAGAACATCCGGGCGGCCTTTGCCCGTCGCGAGCGCTGGGCCGGCCTCGCTCCCCAGGTCTTCGAGACCCTCAAGGGGCTGATTGAGAAGGCGAACCAGGACGCCGGAGCGAAGTCCGAGGGCAGCCTGACGCTCGTCATCGAGCAGGTTCCGCACTGGGATGACTCGAAGGCGTTCGAGGTCCGGTTCCTGGGCCACGACATCGGCCTCGTCAAGGGCAACGGCGCTCCCGCCGGCCCGGTGCACGCGCATGGCGCGTCGATGAAGATCGCCCCGCTGGTGAGCGGCCTGGTGGGCGCGAGCTACACCCCGAGCTTCCTCACCGTGGGTGAGGAGCACTACGGCGACGCCAAGCCGGAGCTGGCGCTGCTGGGTGTCTTCGAGCCGGACGAAGTGGCGAACCCGAAGCTGCTCGCGGAGCTGCTCGACAGCACCGCGTCGCACGCCTCGGTGGACCACTGGGCGAGCGGTGGCACGGTGCGGGCGTCGGGGAGCTAGTCCGCGTCATCCCGGGCCAGGCCGCGGTGGTTCGCGTGTGCCTGGCCCGTGGGCCTTTCAAGGGACGGTGACGGGGTAGCGCTTCACCAGCGCGTTCCAGGCGGACTCGGAAAGTCCCCAGGGTCCGCAGACCAGTTGCTTCAGGCGTGGGAAGCGGTCGCGATGCCGCGTGAGCGTCGCGGCGCCCTCGTCCGTCAGGATGACTCCCGTCAGGTCGAGCACCTGGAGTGACGGGAAGTGCTCCATGCGGACCAGCCCGTGGCACAGCATGTCGCCGAACGCGCAGTTGCGCAGCTCGAGCTGACGAAGGGAGGGCAGCCCCTTCGCCTCGAAGAGCGGCGCCAGGTCTTCGGGGGTCCACGCGATGTACCACTCGTATTGAAAATCGATGTGCAGCCGTTCGAGTTTGGGGAGGTGTGCCTCCCGAAGGAACTGGAGTCCGGTGCCCTTGGGCACGGGCGCGGGCTTCCACTGCGACAGGTCCGAGGGGCCGCAGGGGATGAGCCCCAGCCAGTGAAGGGAGAGCTCGCGCAGCTCGGGATGCTCGACGTGCACGGCCTGAAGCTCCGTCATCGGGAGCACCAGGGTCTGGAGCTTCGGGTACAGGGCCAGGAGGCGTGAGAGTGAATCCAACTGGACCCAGCGGATCCACTCCCTCCCATTGGGGCAGGAGAACTCCAGGGTCCACTCGCGCAGCGAAGGGCGAGCTCCCGCGCGCTCCAGTGTCTGGAGGAGCGCTTCCAGGGGATTCGAACCCCGGCCGGTGAGCTTGATGCCGAGCGTCTCGAGCAGCGCCGCATCAGGCGATGTGAGCGCGATGTCCAGCAGCGCGAGCCCCGAGTCGGCGCGGCCGAAGTCGTCGAGGTCGAGCGAGAGCCCGAGCAGCTTCGTGCCCTGCCGACGAAGCTCCAGCTCATCGTCATGGATGACGTCCCAGTAGTTCTTCCGGTCGAGGGTGAGCCGCTCCAGCGATGGCGCGAAGCCAGTGTGGCGGATTTCCTCGAGGAGGAGGGGGAGCTGCTCTTCGGAGCCTCCGAGGTCCACGCGCAGGCCCAGCGCGCGAACAGGCTCCTGACGGATGAGCCGCGCGTAGACGCCATGGGCGCGGCTTGCATCCACCGTGACGCGGTCCACGAACCCGCGCGCGAACACGGCATCACCCGGGAGCAACCCGAGCTCCGCGAGCCACGTCGCCTCGTGTTCCGCGAGCAGTGAGGCCTCTCGTGCCCGAAGCGTCTGCGCGGAGGGTTCCGCCTTCATCTTCGCGAGCGCACACTGCACCTGGATGAACTCACCTCGTGGGTCGCCTCGCTCACTCAGGGCCTGCGCGAGTCTCAGGCGAAAGGTGTCATCCACATCGGATGAGAGGGCCGCGAGGTCTTCCGGTGAAGGATTCACTGCCGGACTCTACGGCGCAGCGAGGAGCCCGCCCACCGTCATCATGAAGCGGCACTCCAGTCCCGCCGGTGGGCTCGCGGCGCGTTGTCGTCGGGGGCTACTTCTTCTCCTTCAGGGCTCGGAGCACCTCGCGCGCCGTCTCCGCTGACGATGCCGGGTTTTGGCCTGTGACGAGCCGTCCGTCGCGCACCGCGAAGCTCTGCCACAACGGGCCGGACTCGTAGCGCGCGCCCAGCTCGCGCAGCCGCGTCTCCAGCGGGAAGGGGACGATGGCGTCGAACTTCGCCGCCTTCTCCTCCGCGTTGCTGAAGGCCGCCACACGCTTGCCGTTCACCAGCGGCTTGCCATCCAGTCCCTTCACACCCACCAGCGCCGCCGGGCCATGGCAGACCGCCGCGATGACGGCGCCGCGCGCGTAGCCCGTGGAGAGCAGCTTGTGAAGGGGGACGTGCTTCGCCAGGTCCCACATCACGCCGTGCCCGCCCACCACGAAGTAGGCGTCGTAGGTGTCCTTCACCTCGGCGAGCGTGAGCGTGCGCGCCAGCTTCTTCGTGGCCTGGGCGTCGGCGAGGAAGGCCCGCGTCGTCTCCGTCGACTCCTTCTCGCTGCGCGGGTCCGCGGGAGCCGCGCCTCCCTGGGGCGAGGCGATGTCCACCTGGGCGCCGGCCTGCGAGAACTGCGCGTAGGGCGCGGCCAGCTCCTCGAGCCAGAAGCCCGTCCGCTCCCCGGTATCTCCGAACTGAGAATGACTGGTGACAATCAGCAGGACCTTCACGGCGGTCAGGGCTTCCATGGCGGGCTCCTCACGGCCCCGGGATGAGGGGCCAACGGAGTGAAGAAGTACTCCCGCGCCCATCCCCAGAAAACCGAGAGGGTCTTCACATAAAGTGAAGCCATGCTTGGCAATCGCGAGGCGCTCTGGACGCTGTGGGAGGTGAGTCGCGCGGGGACTCATGCCGCCGCGGCGGCTCGGTTGGGCATCACCGCCTCCGCCGTGGGACAGCAGCTCAAGGTACTGGAGCGACAGGTGGGCGTGGCCCTGTTCGAGCGGGTGGGGCGACGGGCTCGACTCACCCCCGCCGGAGTGGCGCTCGTCGCGTGTCTGGGCGAGCACCTGCCCGCCCTCGACGCCGCACTGGAGGAAGCCTCCGAGGCGCAGCGGACCGTGCGCGGGGAGGTGTCGCTCGGTGGGCCCTGGCCCTTCTTCCGGCACTGGCTGCGCCCGCGCCTGCCGGGCCTCCTGGCACGACACCCCGAGCTTCGGCTGGAGGTCCGTTTCGATGTGCCGAGCCGCATCGCTCGCCGACTGCTCGAGGGAGAACTGGACCTGGGCATCGTCGGGCTCCTGCCCGAGGCACCAGGGCTGGAGGTCCGGCAGGTGGCGCAGGAGCGCTTCGTGGCGGTGGCCTCGCCCGCCTACCTGAAGCGCTGGGGGACGCCTCGCAGTGCCCGGGACTTCGGGGCCCATCGCTTCATCGCCTTCGACGCGGACCTGGCGATGCTCGGTCCATGGTGGCGGACCACGCTGGGCCCGAAGGAGCCGCTGCCCGCGCAGGTGGTGTGCCGCATCGCCAACCTGGATGAGATGCTGGCGCTGGCGGAGGCCGGCGTGGGCGTGACGGTGCTGCCCGACTATCTGGTGGACCCCGCCGTGCGCGACGGGCGCGTCGTGGCGCTCACGCCAGAGGTGGGCCGGCGCTCGCCTCGGCGTCCCTGGGGCACGCTCTGGGTGGCCTGGCGCCGCGCCGCCGCTCCCACCGCCCGCTTCCTCGCGGTGCGTGACTGGCTTCTGGACGGACAGGGGACGGAGGCTCAGCCGAGGCGCCGTTCGGGGTGAATACACTCCGTCAGCCGGGCGCGTTGCAGTTTCCCATTCGACGTTCGTGGGAGTTGCTCCACCCGGTAGAACTCGGTGGGGACCTTGTGCGGGGACAGGTGCTCGCGCAGGGTCTGCCGCAGCTCGCGCTTGTGAGGGCTGGTGGTGCCAGGCTCGAAGCGCAGGAAGGCCGTGAGTGTCATTCCATACAAGGCGTCCTCGCGGCCCGACACGGCGGCGTCCGTCACCCCCGGCAGGATGCGCAGGACGGCCTCGATTTCGAGCGGGCTCAGTCGTTCCCCGCCGACCTTGAGCAGCTCATCGTTGCGCCCCAGGAGCGTCACCAGGCCCGTGGGACTCAGTTCCGCCACGTCGCCCGTGTGGAGCCAGCCCTCCTCGCGGACCTTCTCGCGTGTGGCCTCCGGTGCCCCCAGATACCCCAACATCACCTGTTCGCCTCGCACACAGAGCTCGCCCTCGGAGGTGAGCTTCACGGTGAGCCCGCCGACCGGGAAGCCCGTGGCGGAGGAGAAGAAGGCCGGGTGGTCGCTGCGCAGACAGAGCACCCGAGGCGCCAGCTCCGTCTGGCCATAGCAGGTGTAGATGCGGCTGGCGGGAAAGGCCCGTGTCAGGCGTTGGCGCAGCTCCAGGCTCAGCGCCGCGCCAGCGGAGACGACATGGGTGACGTCTCGCGTGTTCGAGGTCGCGTCCCCCAGCAATCGCAGCAGTGTCTCGTGGTGGGAGGGGACTCCGCTGATCATCCCCTGCAAGCGTCCTTCATCGAGCAGTCGCTTGAGCTCGACCAGGTTTGCGAGCAGGTGAGTGGGGATGCCCGCCGCCAGCGCGGGGAGCAATTGCCCGAGCAGCCCGAAGGAGTAGGAGAGCGGAAGGAACAGCGTCTGGCGGGACACCGACGCGAAGTCGAGCGACGTGAGGACGGCGGCCACGTTCGCGTCGATGTTCCTCCGGGAGAGCTGCACGGCCCGAGGCGCGCCCGTGCTCCCGGAGGTGAACAGGACGACGGCGGTCTCCGGATGGCGGAGTGGCTCGGTCCGTCCGCTTCGCCAGGAGATGGACAGGTTCTCATCCAGCTCGAAGCAGTCCCCGAGGCTCGCTCGTCGCGCCTCGACTTCCGAGTCCGTCCAGTCGTGCGCGAACACGGCCAGTGGATGCCCTGCTTCGTAGAGGGCCAGGAAGCGGGTGACGAACGCGAGCGACCGGCGGAACCTCAGGATGGTGAGCCCCGACGGCCTGTCGGGGAGGCGCGCCTTGAGGGCCTCGACCTCGCGTCGGAGCGCGGCGAAGGAGTGCGTCTCCTCACCGAGGATGAGAGCGGGGGCGTCATCCGCCCGGGAGAACGCGTGTGCGAGGTTCATGTCGGGCTGCCTTCGTGGCTAGAGGCGCTTGAGCAGCGCGCAGGCGGACGCGCCTCCCGCTCCCGCGGAGATGAGCAGGACGCTCTGCCCCGAGCGCAGCGGGAGCTTCTCCTGGAGATGTGCGAGCGCGATGCCCACGCTGGCCCCCGACGTGTTGCCGGTGAATTGGACGGTCTCCACCACCTTCGCGGGGTCCGCCCCCAGCTTGTCGGTGATGGCTCGGATGAGGTGCAGGTTGGCTTGATGGGGAACGAACCAGTCCACGTCCGCCACGCTCATGCCGAGCCGCCGCAAGAGCGAGGCCGCGCCCGCCGACATGTTGTCCACGCCCTTCATGAACAGCGTGGCCCCATGCTCCATCTTGAGGAAGACCTTGGTCGGGTCGTCGTTCAGATGATGAGGCAGGCGAGAGCCTCCCGCGCGGATGGCGATGATGTCCGCCATGGACGCGTCCGCGCCCAGTTCGCTCGCCATGAGCTGATAGTCGGCCTGCTCGGGACGAGTCGTCACCAGACAGCTCGCGCCCCCGTCGCCGAACAGGGCCGTCGTCGCCAGGTCCTCGCGGTTGAGGAACTTGGAGCGGATGTCCGCGGCGATGACCAGATGGTCGCTCCCCGTGGCCAGCGCGAGTCCCGCGCCGACGTGGACGGCGCTGGTGAAGCCCGCGCAGGCGGCCACCAGGTCCAACACGCCAATGCCATCCAGGCCCAGCTTGGGAAGCACCAGCGGCGAGGTCGGCGGGGTGGGGAAGTCTCCCGACACGGTGGCCAGGAGGAGTTGGGAGATGCGCCGCCGGTCGATGTCGTAGTCCTCCAGCAGCCGCAGGGCCGCCGCCGCCGCGACGTCACTGCACGCCTGCTCCGGCTCCACCCAGTGCCGCTTCTCGACGCCGGTCCGGTGGGTAATCCAACTGGGCCGCGCGCGCGTCCCCATCCAGTCGAGCACGTCCTGGTTGGTCATCACCTTCGCGGGCAGCCACGAGCGAGGGCCGAGCAGGTACACCGGTGCGGTGGGCTTCAGGAAGCTCATGGCTTCAACACTCCTTCCAGTCGGACCATGGGGAGGCCCCCGGTGACGTCCAGCACCGCGCCGTTGATGTACTGGTGCTCGGACAGCAGCGAGTCGAGCGCTTCACCGACGTGCTCGGGCTCGCCCAGCGACCCTTGTGGAATGACGCCACCCATCCGCTCCACGTAGTGGGGACGGGACCAGTACTTCTTCGTGCGCGTCGTCTTGAAGAGCCCCAGCCGCACGGTGTTGCACAGGACGTTGAACGCGCCGTAGTCCACCGCCAGGTTGCGCATCAGTCCCTCCAGCGCGGACTTGCACAGGATGTACGCGCCATAGCGCCCCGTGCCGCTGACCGTGGAGACACTGGAGATGAAGACGATGCGGCCCCGACGGGCTTCGAGCATCGACGGCAGCAGGCGGCGCAAGAGCCAGACATTGCCCATCAGGTTCGCGGTGACGTCTGTTTCGAGCGCCGCTTGCGGCAGTTCGTGGAAACGGTGAAGGGGAGGTCGCCGTGTCCACGCATTCAGCACCAGTCCTTGAAGGCCCCCCGCCAGCAGACCGCGCAGGGCCTCTTCGCTGAGTCCAGGAGCCGCGAGGTCCAGCACCAGGCCCTGGGCCTTCAGCCCTTCCTCGCGATATCGCGCAAGGCATTGCTCCAGCGAGGCCTCCGAGGAGGCCGTCACGAACACCTCGTCCCCCAGGGCCAGCCGTCGCCGGGCAATGGAGCGGCCGATGTCGGAGCCTCCTCCGGTGACAAGGACCCTCATGTGGCGCCCAGCTCGCGCAGCCAGGTCTCCAGGGTGTCGAGGCTGTGGAACGCCTGCTCGGAGAAGTCCTTGCCGGAGATGCGCAGCGACAGCTCCTTCTCCAGCGCGGCGACACCGAGCACCATCATCAGGCTGTCCATGCCATGTGTGACGAGGCTCTCGGAGGTGTCCGAGGGCAGCTCCTCCATGCCCGCGCTGAGCAGGGCCTTCTTGATGCGTTCGAGCAGGTCCATGTCGTGGCGCTCCCTCGTCACTGCTTCACCCAGTGCTGCATCGCGAAGGACAGCCCACCACCCACGCTCATCAGCAGCACCGAGTCACCTGGAGCGAACAGCCCCTGCTCCAGCGCCTCCGACAGTGAGAACAGGACGGAGGCGCCGCCGATGTTGCCGACGCGGTCCGCGCTCCAGACGAGGCGCGCATCGAGCCCGCCTTCCGCGCAGACCCGCTCGATGAGCTTCCGGTTGATTTGATGGGCCACCACCCAGCGGACCCGCTCCAGGCCCCGTCCGCCGGGGAACATCGCGCGGAGCATCTCCAGATATCGCCGCAGCGCCTCCTCGCGAAGCCGGGTGCCGTCGCCCGTCATCGCGTAGCCCCCCTGTTCGAGCACGCTCCGGTCCGGAGGCAGCCTCCCGGGCGTCGTATACAGGTCCACCAGCGTCCCGTCCGTGGCGTAGAGACACTGGCGCACCTCGAAGTCGGGCGAGGTCGACTCACGGCGCAGCCACAGGGCCGCGCCTCCATCCGCGAGGATGAACCAGGTCTCCTTGAGGGCCGGGTTCATCACCTTGGACAACGTCTCCGCGCAGCTCACCATCACGTTGTCGTAGCCACTGCCCAGCAGGGACATCGCGAGGTGCAGGCTGGCCAGGGAGGTGGAGCACCCCGCCTTGAGCTCATAGGCCGAGGCATGACCGCCGAGCCGCCCCAGGATGGCCGCCGCCTGCGAGCCCGTGTAGCGGCTGGTCGTCGTGGTTCCGTGAATCAGCGCTTCGATATCGGCGCCGCCACGTTCTCCGAGCGCCCGCCGGGTCGCCGTCAGCGCGAGGGACTCGCTGGTCTCCTCGTCGCCGGGCGCGGGGGGCGCTTCACCCGGGAGTGCTCCGGGCAGTCGCGCGAGATGGCGCTGCCCGAATCCCAGTCGTGCCTGGAGCTTGCGACCGAGCGTCTCCATCGCCTGGGCGGAGCGGCCGTGCTGCTCGGAGTCCCGGGCGAGCAGCTCCGCGTTGGACACGGCGCGCGTGCCGGGCAACGAGCGGCCATGTCCCAGCACCTGGATGCCCAGGCGAGGCTCCAGCAGCTTCATCGCGGGCTCGCTTCGGCGGAGGCGCGGGCCGGGTTGAAGTGCTCCCAGGCGAAGTTCTCGACGCGCGAGTCCTCCGGCAGCGTGTCCTTCAGGAGCTTGTTGCCCATTCCAATCCAGCTCCTCGAGCCGATGGTCGTCCGGGGGCCCACCATGGCGCCCGCGCCGAGGAACACGTTGTCGCCGATGCGCACCTCGCCGAGCTGGACCTTGTCGCCGAGGAACAGGTGCCCGAGGACGAAGACATTCGCGCCCATCGTGCAGCCCTTGCCGATGGTGAGCAGCGGGTAGTCCGCGAGCATGGCGAAGAGGGACGAGTTCACCCCGTACGCGATGCGCGCCCCCATGGCCCGCCAGTACAGATACTTGGTGACGTAGAAGGTGAAGAAGAACGGCTGGAGTCCGGAGATGCGCACCGCGTGACCCAGGCAGAGCACCGAGTACCAGGCGAGGTAGTCCCGAGACAGCTCCATCGGGTAGGTGCCTGGCCTCATGCGAGGGATGCACAGGCGCATGAGCCAGCACGTCACCAGGAAGACGGCCGCGAGGACTCCGGGCGCCAGCAGCGCCCACGCGGCGAACCCGGGCCTGTCCCAGCACCACCGCAGATAGAGCAGGCAGGACCACCACGCCACCAGGCCCGGCGGCAGCGCGAATGCCATGGTGATGAGGTCCACGAGGAGCACGCGCGCGACGCTGAAGGCTCGGGACTGGTGTTTGAACCGCTGCCTCGCGGCGGCGAGCGTGTCCGTCGCGTCCTGCGTCATGCGGCCTCCTGGCGTACGGGGGCCGGTGCCTCGGGGTTGACCTGGAAGAGGGGGAAGTAGGACGCGACGCGTGCCTCCTCGACGTCGCGCGCGAGCTGGGGAATCTCGTCCCAGGTATAGACGCGCTCATCGTCCACGGGAGGCAGCCAGCCCATCTCCTCCGCGAAGCCCACGGCCGCCACGGCCTCCGAGTAGCGCGCGTAGTGGGTGTGGATGTGCTGATGGCGCCGGGTGCACTCCGTGGAGCGCGAAAGGTCGATGAGCTCCGCGCCGAGCTTCCAGCCCGCGGTGGCAATCACCCCCTGGCGGCCGAGCGCCTTCAGCGTGGCCTGGAAGAGCGGCGCGCCGATGTGGTCCAGGAAGATGGAGACGTCCTGACCGCGTCCCGCTTCCTTCACGCGCGCGAGGAACCGCTTCTCCGATTGGGTGTAGCGCTGGCGATAACCGGAGTCGGCGGCGAAGAGGACGGGGTCCAGCATCAGGTCGGGGAACTCGCGCCGGTCGATGGGGATGATGTCCACGGACGACAGGTGGCGCAGCCGCTCGTCCTGGGACGCGACCATGGCCACTCGACACCCGGCGTACCGCGCCAGTCGAAGCTGTGCGTAGGAGACCCCGCCGCCCCAACCGACGACGAAGGGCGCGGGGCAGTCGGACTCGCTGACCTGCAAGCGCCAGCAGCCGTAGGCGAGCCGCCAGTTGGACCACGCGGTGATGTAGCGCAGGGAGAACGCGGCCCACTGTTTCAGCGAGTGACGCGTGTCGCGGGGGAGGGGGACGAGCACCCGTTCCGGGAGCCGTGTCCTCCGGGCGAGGAGTCCCATGGTGTGGCTGGCGTCGTAGGCCAGCACCTTGACGGGGTAGCCATGCTCGTCCTGCTCCGCGTTGCAGAACACGAGGCAGACGTCTCCCGGGCGGACGCGCGTGACGGCGCTGCCTGTCTCCAGCACGCGCACCACGCCCGCGTTGCCGATGACCACCTTGTCCTCGCGGCGCAGCCGGCAGATGTCCACGGGCACTCGCTGGAGGGCGTGGCCCATGTTGCCCTCCCAGCAGCCGTAGAGGGGCTCCGCGAGCACGTGCTCCGGGCCCAGGTCTGGAATCGCGAAGGACTCCTGGACGAGCTCACCCGGAACGCTCTTGCCGTCCCGCTGCCTCTCCCCGCGATGAAGGACCCAGGCCTGCACCTCTTGCATGACCGCTCCAGTGAGGCGCCGTGGGAGAGAGACAGGGCGCGTCGACGTGGAGGGATGATGTTGAATCCTGATTCATGTCTCAAGAATGCCCGGGGTGTGCCTTCCTCCGGTGCGGGGCACCGTTGTCCTGGGACACGTCGAGGCCGGGGGAAAACGCAGGTGGGGCGTCGGATGCCACCCCGGTGGTGCGCTCACGGGGCGGCGGGGCAGGGGGCCCGGAGGGGTTGCGGCGCGGCCCTGCCTGGGAGGTCAGGTGCGGTGCTCGTTCGGCATGAGCACCGCGGGCCTCACGCCTGGAAGTCTCGCGTGAGCCGGGCAATCGCGGCGGCCGGGCCCCGCACGCGGAGCTTCCTGCCGTGCTCGTCGAACTCCTCGGTCAGCACCGTGGTGTGCTCGTACACCTCTCCGATGCGGCCCTGGCTGGCGTACGGAATCATCAGGTGGGCCTCCACCATCGACGCCTCGAAGAACTGGATGATGCTCAGCCGGAGCTTCGCCACGTCATCCGGTCGATGGGCCGAGAGCAGCACCGCCTCCGGGTGCTCGGCGCGAAGCGCGTCCTGCGCGGCTTCGTCCAGTCGGTCGGTCTTGTTCAGCAGGAGCTTGCTCGGAACCACGTCCGCGCCAATCTCGCGGAGCACGGACCGGGTGACCTCCAGCTGCGACTTCCAGGTCGGGTCGGACGCGTCCACCACGTAGAGCAGCAGCGACGCCTCCAGCGCCTCATCCAGGGTGGAGCGGAACGAGGCGACCAGGTCGTGCGGCAGCTTCTGGATGAAGCCCACCGTGTCGGAGACGAGCACGCGGGGACGGGTCTCCGGGTGCAGCGCGCGCACCGTGGTGTCCAGCGTGGCGAAGAGCTGGTCGGCGACCAGCACCTCGCTCCCGGTGAGCGCGCGCATCAGGGACGACTTGCCGGCGTTGGTGTAGCCGACGAGCGCCACCCGGAGCTGCTCCCGGCGGGCATACCGGCGATGGTCCTGTTCCTTCTGGATGACGGCGAGCCCCGCGCGCAGCTCCGCGAGCCTGTCTCGAATCTTCCGCCGGTCCAGCTCCACCGCGGAGTCTCCGGAGCCACGGCCCTGCTGGCGCTCCCGGCCTCCCGAGGACTCCCGCAGCCGGGGCGCGAGGTAGGTGAGCCGGGCAATCTCGACCTGCATGCGCGCCTCGTGGCTGCGTGCGTGCCGGTGGAAGATGTCGACAATCACGCCGGTGCGGTCCATCACCTGGGCCCCCGTGGCCTTCTCCAGGTTGCGGAGCTGGCTCGGCGACAGCTCGTGGTCGACGACCACCACGGTGGGGCGCGGCCCGCTCACGTCCTCCTCGGGCTCGGAGGCTTCATCGTCCTCCTCGAAGTCCTCCTCCTCGGCCTCGGTGTCCTCTTCTTCTTCGGCCCCGGTGTCCTCGGCCCCGGTGTCCGCTGTCTCGGGGGCCTGGGCGGGCTCATCGCCCTCCTGCTCGGAGTCGTCCTCGGCGGCCTCCCACTTCGCGCGGGCCTTGGAGGTCCGGTCCTGGGCGCCCGAGGTGATGACGCCGGGGCCTCCGGTGAGCGCGGCCAGGTCCTTGAGCTTCCCCTTGCCGAGCACCGTCCCCGTGGCCAGCGCCCCTCGACGCTGGGTCACCGTGGCCACGGCGTCATAGCCCAGCGTGTGTACCAGCCGCTTGAGCTCCGCGAGGTCCGCGGCGTGCTCGATGTCCGTCACACTGGGGAATTGGACGCCCACGAGGACGGCACGGGGGCGAGCAACGGGTGGGGTCTTCGACATGGGGACGCTCGTAACACGGGGCGGGCCCAGGTGGGGTAAACGAGAGCTTCCATGAGTGACCTCATCCAGGCGATTGGTGTCCTGCTGAGCGGCGCGCCCGCGAGCCGTGTCGACGCGCCTGCCTTTCGTCCAGACTCCGCGTGGCTGCTCGTCTGCCTGATGCGCCAGCTCGTCCGCCAGCGCTGGCTCGTCCGTATCGTCGAGGAGCGACTCACCACGAAGCGGGACGCGGCTGACGACGAGGACGAGGATGAAGACTCGGGAGAGGTTCCTGGCCTCGCGGGCTGGAGCTACGAGTTCCACGGCAGGGGCTGCTGTCTCTCCAGCGAGGACGAGATTCTGGATGTCGACTTCCATGGAGACGAAGGGGCCACCATCGACTCCTACTTCTTCGCGACCCGCATCTTCTCGCTCAAGGCGCCGGGCCTCCCCGAGGCGCGTCTGGCGGCCCTGCTCCCGGGGCGGGACCTGGTGGTGAGCGGCATCCGTGAGCTTCAGGCCCAGGGGCTCTTGCGGCACCCTCCGAGCGAGCATGTCTTCAGGCTCCCTCCCGCGCTGGAGGCGCTGGCCGACGCGGCTGGCACGCTGGACTTCGATGCTCCGGACGCGCGCGAGCGGAGCTTTCTTTGGCTCGGAGACTTCGAGGCGCTGGACTCCAGCGTGTTCGCCGAGCGAGTCCTCGCGGTCCGTGAAGCGCGCAGGGAGTGGCTTCTCGCGAGGGCGACCGTTCCCTCCCTGGCGGGCGATGCGCTCGCGGCCCTCCAGGGCCTCGTGTCTCCCGACGCGTTCGTCGTGACTTGTGAGCGCGTCCTCTCCGGTCCCATCTCCTCCGCCATGGGGGCGGCCATCGAGCGGCTGGACGCGCTGCCAGGGAACGCCAGCTGTCCGGCGGTGTTCAGCCTGCTCCAGCGCATGTCTCCCGAGGAGCACCACCCCTATTCGCTCCATGCCGCCGCGGCCTATCTGCTTCGCCGTCAGTTCGAGCGGGAGCGGGTGCTCGCGGCGGTGCTCGCCTTCGCCCGGGTGGACAAGGTGAAGGGGTACGGAGGCAATCCCTATGCGGGAGAGTTCGCGCTCCTGGCGCTGGAGTACGCACCCGAGCACGCCCTGGAGTTGGTGCGGCGCGCGCTGCGCTCCTCCGTCCCCATGGCTCGGATGCGGGTCTCCACCGTCCTCTGTGCCCTGGATGCGCCGTGGAGTCAGCGGGAGCTGAGCGCGGCCCTCCAGTCCAGCACCTCATCGGACCGGGGAGACGCGAAGTACCTCCAGCTCGCGCTCGCGCGGAGCCAGTCCGAGTGGGCTCGCGCCGTCGCCGCGCGGTGGGGGCGCCAGCAGCCGCCTCCCGCCACCTCGGAGTTCGGCTTCACCCACGAGGAGGTGATGGAGGCCAACGCGGACGGCTGGTTCGAGCACGAACTCGCGAAGGCGCGCGACTGGGTCCAGCGCAGGCGCATCCAGACGCCGAACGAGCTGGAGTGAGACGCCCCGTGGCCCAGGGGCGCCCCTCTTCACGCGAGGACTCCGGAGCACCGCTCAATCGCAGCGCTGGACGTCCTCGGTGATGTAGCCGTTGCGGCTGGAGAGGCTCCGGTCGTAGCAGTCGCCCGGGAAGCCTGTCACCTTGTAGCGGTGCGTGGACGTGCCCACGGCGTTGCGCTGCGCGCGGGGAACGCCCAGCGTGTACGCGGCCTCACCGGTGAAGACGTCGCTGAGCTTGCGGTGCGTCAGGGGCTGGAGGCCGTGCAGCTCGAACGCGTCCTCCGCGTCGTTCATGGTGATGCTCGTCGTGAGCCGGTTCTCCGGCGTCACGCTGATGAGTCCGTCGAGCACGAAGCGCTTGTCGGAGCGGCTCACCGTCGGAAAGAGCTCCCGCCCCACCACGGTGACGGTGCTGGTGTCGTTCCACGTGGCCAGGAGCTGGTCCGGGTTCTCCATGTCCCCCAGCCAGCGGTGCATGCTGGCGTTGGACACCTTCTGCTCGACGGTCGTCAGCTCCCAGCCTCGCGACGTCCGCAGGTAGCCCGACACGCGCAGGTGCTGCCCGCCCTGCGTGTCCACCTGATGCCAGCCGTCCACGAGCGCGTAGTCGGCGTCATTCGTCAGCGCGCCGACCTGGTGCTGGAGCAGTCCGCCCGTGACGCGCGCGGCGCTCGAATCCCTCCAGACGAGCACGTTGGTGGGCAAATCCCAGCCAGGGCGACCCTCGGGGACGCCCAGCACGCTCACCCGGAGCTGGTGCGGCTGGCCGTCGGTCAAGAGGCCCGCGAAGGGCGTGAGGTCATAGGTGATGGGGCGGATGTTGAAGGCCCGGGGCGCCGGCAGCACGTACCAGAGGAACGGATTGGACCAGCCGCCCGTGTAGACATGAGGGAAGGGCATGGCGATGCCCGCCACCTTTCCATCCACTTCAATCTGCACCTCGCGGTACGGGCCCGCGTCGGCGGGGCACGAGTACGGCACGACGGTGGGCGCGGTGATGTACCAGAACTCCTCGCAGCCTCCGCCCGAGCCCGTCGCGTAGACCTCCGCGAGGAGCCGCGTGGTGTTCTGGGGCACCGTCACCTCGCCCACCAACGCGCTGCCCTCGCGGCGCGGGTTGACCAGCGGCAGCACGTCGCTCGCCGTCCGGGCCGCTGGCGTCTGCCTTCCCTGCGCCGCGTAGAACGTCAGGTACACCTGCACGTCCAGCACACCCGTGTAGGTGTCATTGACGACGTTGCCAATCAGCATCCACACGGGCTGGGGCTGACGCAAGAGCGGCGCATAGGCGGTGATGTCCTTCTCCACCGACCACGAGATTCCATCGCGAGACGGCTCGGGCGTGGACGTCTTGAAGAGGGTGACGCCGCCCACCTCCAGATGGCCGAGCCGGTCGTACTGGACGCCCTGGACCTTGCCCTCCATGCGCAGCACCACCTTGTGCCACGGCCCCGGGCACTCGGCGGGCGGAGTGAAGGTGCCCGTGAAGGGCGTGAAGTCGTCGAACTTCTCGTCGACGATTCGCACGGTGCACGACGCCGTCGCCGGCCGCTCCACCGTGGGCACCGCCGTGCGCGGGTCATCCCAATCCGTACCGAACTCAGGGGGAGGCTCGACGGCCAGCGCTGGCAGCGTCGCGCCCAGCGTAAGGACTGCCGCAACGAAGGCTCGGGGGAAGGCTCTCACGGCTTTTCCTTTGAAGGCGGTTATTGCCTGGAGACTAGGCCCCGCCTGCGTCGTGGGCAATCGAGCCCCGCGCGAAAGCCCCAGGCCCGGTGACGTGGGCCTGGGGCTTCGGGGTGAATCACTCGACCCAGTGCTGGACCGTCAGGATGCGGAAGCCCGTGGTGGCGTTGACGAAGAAGTGGACCTGGATGCCGGCCCAGGGCCCGTCGTTGTAGCCGATGTGGCAGCCCTTGAACGTGCCACCCGCGGTGCGCGCGTCGAGGTCATCCAGGCCGTCGTTGATGACGCTGGTGGGAATCTGCCCCTGGTACGCATAGGTGTTGGCGGCGCTCGAGACGTAGTTGTGGACCTCGGTGGCGTCGGCCAGGTTCGGGCGGTTGGTGAAGCGGTTGTTCGGGAAGGTGGCGGGGTCGATGCCGAAGCACTGGGCATAGGCCAGGCGGTCATTGCCGTACTCGCCGTTCATCACGCTCTGGATGTCGAACGCGAGGTCCATCTTCACCGTCCAGTTGCCCTCCGGGAGGGCATTCACCGAGGAGACGAGGACCTCCAGCGCGTAGCCCAGGTTGGCGGCGTTGCGCAGGTTGCGCAGGCTCACCGCGCCGATGCCCGACGTATTGGAGATGGCCTGGACGGACGTGAACGGGCGCAGGGCGAGCAGGTTCGTGGCGCCATTCCACGCGTACGGCAGGATGGCGTACAGCGCGGAGCTGCTCACGGTGTTGACCAGGGAGACCACCGCCGCGGCGTCATCGGTGGAGACCGCCAGCTCGTCCAGGATTCCCACGCAGCTGCTGTTGATGAGGCCATTGGCGCGCGCGCCGCTCTCCAACTGCGTCAGGCGCACGGGGCCCATCAGGTGGACGGCGGAGAGCTGCGCCAGCGTCGCGAAAGGCGCCGTCGAGCGGCTGCTGACCAGGTTGAGGACGAGGTCGCTGGGCAGGTACGCGTCCAGCGTCCCGGGCGCCGCCGTGTTCGCGAAGGTGAGGATGCCCTGGCACTCCGGCGCGACGTCCACGTTCGTCAGCGTGAGGGACGCGTCCTGGTTCGCGGGTACCTCGGTCGTGGGCTGCTCGGACGGGGTGGAGGGCTCGGAGGGCGAGGTGGGACCACAGCCGACCAGCAGGCTGAGGCAAAGCAGGGCTGAACCGAGACGACGCATGGAGAACTCCTCAGTGCACGACAAGAGAGGGGTCACCCATACACCAGTAGCCTGACTCGCTGATAATCCGTGTTTCGTTACAGAGTCGTGCCGGAGGGTTGCTTTCTGGACGGACCCGCTGGACTCGGGCATGCAGGAGGGCCGTCCACTCAGAGGTTCCAGTCAGGGGCCTCTCCCGGCGTAAGGAAGTGCATGCGAGCCTGTCCGTGCTGCATGGAGACGCTGACAGCCGGGTTGCTCGGCTTCGGCAGCCGGCGCCTGGCGGGACGCTGTGAGTCGTGTGGCGACGCTGTGTGTGAGACGTGTCTCAGCGTGCAGGTGCTGGAGGCGAGCGTCTTCCGGGCACGCATGGGCGGACCCGCACCGACAGGGGAGCAGGTGAAGGGGCGGGTGTGCCGCTCGTGCCTGTGGGAAGTCCTGGTGGACCAGGGTGAGACACCGCCGTTTCCCGCGCCGCGTGGACAGCGTGAGCGGGCGAGACGCGATGCTCGGGAGAAGTGCACCCACGGTGACGTGAAGCCGTGCATGGCGTTCTGTCCGGCGTGTGGTGACGAAGTCTCGTGGAAGAGCGAGCACGGCAATCCCGCCTGCGAGGCGTGCGGCGCGCCGTCCCACCGGGACTTCAACTGCTGCTGGGCCTGTGGCGAATCGTTCGAGGAGGAGAACCCGCCGAGGCCCGTCGCCCGCGGGTACAAGCTCGACTTCGACTGTGACGGTCCCGAGTGCGCGGGGAAGCTGGAGTGGCTCATGCCCTTCTGTCCCTGGTGCGGCGAGGAGAAGCACTGGGAGCACGAGGGGGAGCTGACGTGCGACGAGTGCGAGGTTCAGCTCGACCGGGGCTGGGCGTTCTGCGTGCGCTGCGGAGAAGAGGCGCCGCTGCCCGACGAATGTCCCCGGTGTGGGGTGGGGCTGGAGGAGGCCGCGTCGGCCGCGCGCTGTGAGCAGTGTCACCATCTGGTGTGTGGGGACTGCTGTGATGTCCGGGGCGTCGCGCAGGTGGGTGGCGAGGCCCAGGAGCGGCTGCTGTGCTCGAGCTGTGGCGAGGGCCGTGAGCCCGTGAGCGAAGAGCGCGCGCCTCCGGACGAAGCGGAGCGAGAGGTCCCTCCCGAAGAACCCGCCGCGCCGCGTGCCGAGACGCCTCCCACCGCGTGGGAGGTGCTCGGCGTTTCGCGCGGGGCGCCGCTGCCCGACGTGAAGCGGGCGTACCTGGCGCTGGTGGCGCAATACCATCCGGACAAGGTCGCCCAGCTCGGTCCGAAGCTCCAGGCCCTGGCCCAGGAGGAGACGCGTCGCATCATCGAGGCGTGGGAACAGGTGCGGAAGCAGTCGCGGCCCTGAAGTCAGTCCCGCGCATGTCTGGCTTTGGAGCCGTTCGGCTCAGCCTCCAGGGTGATTGATTGGCGCCTGAATCCATCCAGGTTCTACGCGGAGGCCTCCTCGCTGTGGCTCACGAATCCGGCCTTCCTCCAGACGAACTACCTGCCCATCCACGACTTCTTCCAGGACGGCGACGACACGCGGTGAGTCGCGCGCTCCTTCTGGCCCTGCTGGGCGTCGTGCGCTGCGCGGTCCTGGCGTGCCAGGGGCACCGCGCCACTCGGACACAGGACGAAGTCAGCGTGCCTCGCGGTTCGGTCCGGTGGCGACGTCATCGCTCGGTCAAGTCCGATCTCGGGAGGCGTGGATCAAGCTCATGACGGACTTCGAGCGAGAGCAGAGTGCCGCGAGCCTCGCGCTCTGTGGGCACTACTACCTGGACCTGAAGATGCCGGAGCGCGCGGAGGCATGCTTCTCCCGGTCCCGTGAGGTGAACCCCATCCATGCCACGGTAGAAAGACTGGACCATGAGGCCGAGTCCGCTCCGGCGCGCGCGTTCGAAAAGCTCCAGGCGGAGGTGCGAAAGGAGAGACACCCGGGCCTTCTTCGAGTCATGGCGGCCTACCATGCGCGGGCTGGACGGAGTCAGGAAGCGCTCCGTTGGCTCGACGAGTCCCTTCGAATGAATCCCAGCCAGGAGCGAGGATGATCCTGCTCAAGCAGGTTTGCGCGAGCTTGGGAGACAAGGAATGCCTGAAGCACTACCGCGACGGAAAGGCGCCGCGCTAGCGACCTCGCGAGAGCGGCAGGGGGCACATCCTTCCGCCGCGGGCTGACCGAGTGGACTCAGGCGCTCCGTGGCTCCACTTCGCCACGGGGCGCCCGGAACCTCGCTACTACTCGACCTGGACCTGGATGACCTGCTCGGCCGTGTTACCCGCCGCGTCCGTGGCGCGGATGAGCACCAGGTGCGAGCCGGGGCCGGAGAACGTCACGGGCGTGGTCGCCAGGTTCGTCCCCGCGCCGACGTCGGTGTCGCTGACCCAGTTGGCCGTCACGTGGACCGGGGTGAGGTCCGTCACCTCGGTGACGACGTCCACCGTCAGGGGCTGCGCCTCCTCGAGGTTCGGCGCGACGATGCGGAGCAGGGGCGCGGTGCGGTCCACCGTCACCTGCCGGCTCTCGGTGGCGATGCCGCCGTCCGTGGCGATGACCGTGAGCGTGAGGGTGTGGTGGCCTTCCGCCAGGCTCAGCCACTCGACGACGTGTCCGCCGCCAGCGTCCGGAGTGAGTCGCACGGGAGCGCCGCCATCGATGGAGAGCAGCACCACGCTGATGGGAGCGCCACCAGGGCTGGCGGTGGCCCAGCCGCACGCCTTCACCTGCGCGGCGGACGTGTAGCGCGGCACGTCGCACATGATGAGGCTGGGCGGCGTGCCCTCGGAGTCGACCACGTGGATGGCCGTGGTGCAGGAGGCGCTGTTGCCCGCCGCGTCGGTGGCCGTGTACGTCACCGCCGTCGTTCCACGGGGATAGGTGCCGGCGGCCGGGCCGCTGACCTGCGCTCCACACGCGTCGGAGGCATTGGCCGCCCCGGGCGTGACGAAGGCGCCGTCAGGCCCGGTGGCCTCGACGAGGCGCTCGGGCGGACAGACGATGACCGGCGGGGTGACGTCCACCACGGTGATGGTGGCCGTGCACGTGTCGCTGGCCTGTCCATCCGACACCGTCAGGGTGACGGAGTGCGTGCCGGGGCCGAAGGGCCCCGTGGGGGCCTGCGACACTGAGAGCGGGCCGGGCTGCTCGTCCGGGTCGTAGCTGCCGTTGTCCACGCTCGCGGGCGCGTTGCAGCTCGTCGGGCTGGCGTTGACGGCCACGTCGCGGCAGATGGCCACGGGCGGCTCGTTGGTCGAGCAGGCGAGGCTGACGGGCGCGCTGCCCGCGTTGTTGGTCTCGATGCACTCCGTCTCGCGACCGACACCGGTGCCGTCATCGTCCGCCTTGGCAAAGACGACCGTGGTGCCACCAGGCGCCGAGGCGAGCGCCAGGCTCACCACCGCGCTGCTCCCCGCGCTCAGCACCGTGGGGAGGATGCCTACGCCCAGCAGCGTGCCGCCGGAGGTGGGATTGCCCTGGAAGAAGGCCACGCGCAGGCCCGCCGAGGTTGCCGCGTCACCCTGGTTGTTGACGCGGGCGTGCAGGCTCAATGTGCCCGTGGTCCGGTCACACGACGAGGTGACCTCCGTCACCGTCACGTCGGCCGCGGCATAGGGGCTGGTGCTGCCGTTGCCCTGGCTGTTGGCGCGGAACGTGTTGAGTCCCGGCGTGCGCCAGTTCTCGACGGGGTGCGCGGGGATGGTGCCGTTGTCGTTGACGTTCGTGACGGAGTACGCGTGCTGGTTCCAGATGCGACGCGTGTTCACCCAACCATCCTTGCGGTCACGGAACACGCGGATGCCGGTAGGGCCGGCCCTGCTGTAGTTGTTCGACGCGACGACGATTTCCGCGTTGTCATCCGCGTCCACGTCGACGATGAGCGGGTTCTCGTACGTCGTCCCGGACGCGTGGGCCACATCGAAGCGCACCGCACCCGTGGCACCGTCGTAGATGCGCAGGCGGACCTCGTCGCCGTAGACGACCTCGGCACGGCCGTCGCCCTCGAAGTCGAAGGTGGACGAGCCCGTCACGTTCGAGCTCTGGTCCTGCGTGGGGCTGGACCACTTCACGGCGCCATTGGTCTCGAAGACGGCATACCGGCTGGCACCTGCCACGCCTACTTCCGGCGAACCATCCGCGTCGAAGTCCGCGATGTTGGGCGCGCCACCGCTGCCGCCACCGGGAATCGTCTGGCTCCAGAGCAGGGTGCAGTTGTCATCCATCAGTGAGACGACGCCCCCGCTGACCACGACGACTTCTCCGTTCGAGTCCGCGTCGAAGTTGGCCACGCCCGACAGGCCGTTGCCGATGCTCGTGTTCCGGCACTTGAGCGTGCCGTCATGGCGGTAGATGGACCGGCCGTTGACCACTTCCTGCAGCCCGTCACCGTCGATGTCCGCGGCGAAGGAGATGGGGCCCTGGGGGCCACCAATGGTGTCCGTGCCCGCCCACTTCAACGCCCCGGTGTTGCTCAAGACGTATTGGCCGTTGAGGATCTCCACCGTGCCGTCGCCGTCCAGGTCCGCGAAGGAGGGGCCGCCCCAGCTGTTCTGGGAGACCGTCGTCCGGAACTTCAAGGCGCCCGTGTTCTCGAAACAGAGCAGGCCCGTGCCGCTCTCCGGGACGGCACACAGCTCCACCAGCCCGTCACCGTCGATGTCCGCGCCCGCGATGCTCGCCGCGCCGCGCACGCGCAGGGCCGGGTCCGTTACCGTCCACAGTTCGCTGCCATCCGCGCCGCTGATCGCTCGCAGCACGCCATTGGTGGTGTAGTTGCTGCCCGCGAACGTGCTGAAGACGACGTCCGGGACGCCGTCGCCGTTCACCTCCACGACGATGGGCGCCATCATGACCTGGACGTGAGTTGGCAGGACGGTGCTCGAGTTCCACGCCCACTCCAGCTCCGGCTCGAAGTTCGGGTCGAAGGGCGGCTGGACCTGGCACTCGCCGTTCGCCGCCGAGGCAACCTTGCCCAGGGAGTCTGCTTCCGGGGAGACGGGGAGCGACGTCTCTCCACAGGCTGTCAGTGACAGCAGTCCCGCGACCGACAGCTTGATGCCTGCTCTCCACGTCCACTTCCCTCGGGATGTTCTTGTCAATTGCATGTCCCCTGTCCTTGGGTTTGGGCTTACAGCGATTGCGGTCTATAGGGGACTGTCGGAAAATGCTGCAAGTGAGTCGGAGTTGAACTCGGAGGTGGAGACTCCGACGAATGCCTGCCATTGGGTCAGGTTGATGAATGTCACGATGACGCGTCGAAAATCGTGGCTGGCTGGAATGCGAGCCCTGTTGGTGGCGAGTGGTGTGGATGTCCAGTTTGGTAGCGCCTTCGTTGGCAATCTGCCAATAATGGGCCCCCATGGGTCTTCCGGTGCGTGCGGCGCTGGTTCAAGCGGTGGGTGGTCCCTTCCTGCTCGACGAGGTCGAGCTGGACGGCCCTGGTGTGGGAGAGCTGCGGGTTCGCGTGACAGCCAGTGGCATCTGTCACACGGACCTCACCTACCGGGCGGGTGCGGGGCGGTTCCCATTCCCGGCGGTGCTGGGCCACGAGGGCGCGGGGGTGGTGGAGGCGGTGGGGGAGGGCGTGACGGGCTTCGAGCCTGGGGACGCGGTGGTGCTCAGCTACTACTCCTGCCGAGCCTGTGGCACGTGTGAGCGGGGGCATCCCGCCTACTGTGAGCGCGGGTATGCGGGGAACTTCTCCGGCGCGCGGCCGGATGGCTCCTTCCCCATGCGGTGGCGCGGTGCGCCCATCCGCTCGGGGTTCTTCCACCAGTCCTCATTCGCCACCCACGTGCTGGCGCACCAACACAACGCGGTGAAGGTGGACCGGAAGGCGCCGCTCGAGCTGCTCGCGCCGCTGGGCTGTGGATTCCAGACGGGCGCTGGGGCGGTGCTGGAGGCGTTCAAGCTCCAAGCAGGACAGCAGCTCGCCGTCTTCGGCGTGGGCGCTGTGGGGCTCGCGGCGGTCATGGCGGCGCGGGTCGCAGGCGCGGCGAGCATCCTCGCGGTGGACCTGGACGCGGGCCGGCTGGAGCTGGCGCGCGAGCTGGGCGCCACCGACACGTACCTGGCGGCGGAGCCCGAGCTGACGAAGACGATGCTCAAGCGCACCCGGGGCGGGGTGGACTTCGCGCTGGAGTGTGTCGGCATTCCTCAGGTGCTGCGCCAGGCGTTCGAGGTGACGCGTCCCTTGGGCACGTGTGGCCTGTTGGGCCTTCCCAGCCCCGAGGCGTCGGAAGTGACGCTCTCGATGACCCGGCTGCTCTACGGCAAGCGGCTGGTGGGCATCATCGAAGGGGACGCGGACCCGAAGACCTTCATCCCCCGGATGGTGGCATTGCACGCGGAGGGGCGGTTCCCGCTGGAGAAGCTGAGCCGCTCCTACGACTTCGAGGCCATCAACGACGCGGTTCACGACATGGAAGCGCGCACGGTCATCAAGCCCGTGCTGCGCATGCACGGAGGAAGCACGCGATGACCTTCGATGAAGCGGTGAGCGCGGGGCGACTGGAAGCGCAAGCGGCGCTCGCGTTGTTCGACAGCCTGCCCACGGTGGAGCTGGAGTTCATGCGTGGCACCTGGAAGGGCAGTGAGCTCCTCACGGGGCACCCGATGGATGGGATGCTCGGCGCGACGGGCTGGTACGGCAAGCGGTTCATCGACGACGAGAGCGTGCACCCGCTGCTGTTCTACACGGAGGACGGTGCGTCGGTGTTTCCTGTCGACCCGAGGAAGTGGCCGTCGCCGGCGATTCGCGGCCTCGTGGGGCGGCACCGGGCGGACGTGGAGACCGGGAAGTTCAAGGCGCGCCTGCGCCTGACGGTGTACCGGGGCCAGGTCAGCGCGACGATGATCTACGACGACTGGCCCACCCATGACGTGTTCAGGAAGGTGGACGCGAACACGGTGCTGGGACTGATGGACGCCCGGGGGATGGCCGCGCCGTACTTCTTCGTGCTGCGGCGGGACGACAAATAGGGCGCCCCGGATTTTCGCTCGCCCCGGCCCCCGCCGAGCGGAGGGCCGGGACGCGAGAGCGTCTGTCATCAGGTGGGCTGGCTCAATGGCAGCCAGAGACAAGGTCAGTCGCTAGGGATTCCTGGAGGCCGCGAGGACGAAGCGCGCGTAGCCCAGCTCCGCCACGTTCTTCATCAATTCGAGCGAGGCCCAGCCGACGATGTCGCCGAAGGGTTTGCCCTGAAGCGGCCAGAGGGTTCGCTCCGTGGCGCGCAGGTCCTCGTCGCCGAGCCGTTCAATGTGTCCCCGCCATTCGCCGTGCAGCCGCGCAATCCAGGCGCGGACCTCGTCGGCGGTGCCGGGCCAGTACACGGCCTCCCGCGTCAGCGTCGCATCACCGAACGAGTGGTTGAGCACCATGGACCACCAGAAGCCCAGGTGCCACGTCAGCCACGCCACGCTCGCGGGCCCCAGGTCATAGCCCTTGTGCTCGGGCCACTCCGCGCGCCACCGTCCGTCCGCGCCTTGCTGAACGTGGAGGCCCACCCGGCCCGGGCGGCGCAGGCATTCCTCCGTGGTCAATCCCTCGAGATGGTACTGGGCGAGCGCCCACGCGATATCGAGCTGCCCGAGGAGTGTGTCCCTGACGGGATGGGTCATGGGCCGCAAGCCAGGAGGCTTCCTCGGGTGACGTCCATGGCGCTTGCGCGGCCTGCGGCGCAGGGCTCCGCCTGAGGTTAGACTGCCCCCAATGAACACCAGCCCGCCCAGCCGCTCGGCCGCCATCGTCGTGGCGGAGCTGGGGCCCACGAACACGGGGAAGACCCACCGGGCCATCGAGCGGATGCTCGAACACGACTCGGGGATGATGGGGTTGCCGCTGCGCCTGCTCGCCCGTGAGGTCTACGACCGGGTGACCGCCCGGGTGGGCGAGGGGCGGGTGGCCTTGATGACGGGCGAGGAGAAGCGGCTGCCTCCGCGCCCCGACTACTGGATTTGCACCGTCGAGGCGATGCCGCTGGACCGCAAGGTCGACTTCCTCGCCGTGGATGAAATCCAGCTCGCCGCCCACCGTGAGCGGGGACATGTCTTCACCGACCGGCTGCTTCATGCGCGCGGACGCAAGGAGACCTGGTTCCTCGGCGCGGACACGATGCGGCCGATGCTCCAGTCGCTCATCCCCCACGCGTCGGTGAAGCGCGCCACCCGCCTGTCGCAGCTCCGCTATGCCGGGCGCCGCTCCCTGAAGAGCCTGCCGCCGCGCTCGGCCGTCGTCGCCTTCTCCGCGGACCGCGTGTATGAGCTGGCCGAATCGCTCCGCCGGCTGCGCGGCGGCGTGGCCGTGGTGCTGGGCGCGCTCTCGCCCCGGACCCGCAATGCCCAGGTGGCGATGTATCAATCTGGCGAAGTGCAATACCTGGTGGCCACGGATGCCATTGGCATGGGGTTGAACCTGGACCTCAACCACGTGGCCTTCGCCGCGCTGTCCAAGTACGACGGCGCCGAGCAGCGAGACCTCTTCTCGGATGAGCTGGCCCAAATCGCCGGCCGCGCGGGTCGTCACCTGAACGACGGCAGCTTCGGCACGCTGAACACGCTGTCGGAGCTGTCTCCCCGGGTGGTCACCGCCATCGAGTCCCATCAGTTCCCCGCGGTGCGCAGCCTCATCTGGCGCAACGCCGAGCTGGACTTCGAAAGCCCCGAGGCCCTGCTCGACTCGCTGTGCCGGGCGCCCCGCCACAATGCCTTCATCCGGGTGGAGCGCGCGGATGACTTCGACGCGCTCAAGGACCTCTCCCAGATTCCCGCCGTCCGAGATTTGGTGACGGACCGGGCGGCCGTCGAGCTGCTGTGGCAGGTCTGCCAGATTCCCGACTTCCGCAAGGGCCTGTTCGGGCAGCACGTCGGCCTGCTGCGGGAGACGTTCCTCCAGCTCTCCGCCGGAGACGGGACGTTGGACCCGACGTGGCTCGGCAAGCAGGTGTCGCCGCTCGACGACGTGTCGGGAGACCTCCACACGTTGATGGACCGGCTGGCCGCCATCCGCATCTGGACGTACATCAGTCAGCGCTCGTCCTGGCTGCATGACGCCGAGCAGTGGCAGGAGCGCACGCGCCACATCGAGGACGCGCTGGGGGACGCGCTGCATGAGCGCCTCGTCGAGCGCTTCGTGCAGCGGGCCGCGCGCAGGAGCGCCCGTCGCTTCGTGCGGGCCACGACGACGCCCGGGGCGAGCGGCTCCGACAGTCCCTTCGCCAAGCTGGGGCTGCTGTTGGGCGAGGTGTCGGGCGCGGACGGTGGGGCGATGACGGAGGAGCAGTTCGTCCAGCGCGTCGTCGACGCCACGCACGAGACGTTCGAGGTGGATGCGCTGGGCGGCATCTCCTTCGAGGGGCAGCCCCTGGCGCGACTGGTGCGTGGCACGGACCGTCGCTCGCCGCAGCTCGCGCTGGCGGAGCCGGAGGTCTGGACGGGCGGCGCGCGACGGCGGCTCGAACGACGGCTGCAGGCGTTGGCGCGAGATCTGGTCACCGAGGCGATGGGAGGCTTTCCCGCCGAGTCGCTCACCGGCGCCGGGCGCTCTCCCGTGACGCGGGGCCTCTCCTACCGCCTGGCGGAGGGGGTGGGGGTGATTACCCGGGCGGAGGCCTGGGAGCAGTGGGGCCTGATGGATGAGGAGTCGAAAGAGCGCCTGAGGTCGCTGGGCGTCCGCGAGGGCCGCCGCTACTTCTACGTGGTCGACGCGCTCGCCCCACCAGCGATGGAGCGACGCAGCATGCTGACGGCGCTGTTCCTCCAGAAGCCCCTGCCCAAGGGCGTGCCGCGAGACGTCACGCTGGAGGCCGCCGCATTCGGACCACGGGAGGCGCGAGCCTTCGGGTACGAGGTACTGGGCTCCGTGGCGCTGCGAATCGATGTCGTCGAGCGGCTCTGCGAAGCACTGCGTCATCCGCAGGGCGGGCCCCGGGCGCAGGCGCTCTTCCAGGAGCTGCGGCTGGACGCAGGCGCGCGTGCCGCGGTCCTTCGGGAGCTGGGGAGCGCAGCGGGCCCAGGCGCCGCGCAGAAGCGACGTCGTCGGCGACGGCGAGGCAACAAGCCTCCCGCCCACGGACAGCCCGCGCATGCGGGTTCGCATCCCTCGCCCCGCGGCAGTGGCCCCGGAGCGCGAGGAGCCCAGGGCGGACCCAAGCCGGAGTGAGGGTGGCCTGGAACTTGTACAGGGCCTTCCACGGTTGGGCCGGGTCTCGTGGAAGGATTCGAAATGAAGGCGTTATTCGCAGGGGGGCTGCTGGTGGCCGGGAGTGCATGGGCGCAGGAGGCACCGCGTCCCCCGGACATGGAGCTGGGTGTGAGCGTGGGCGCGGCGTTCAGTGGCAAGGACGTGGAGGGGGAGTCGCATCGCGGCGTGGGCGCGCGGCTGCACCTGCTCAAGCACCTGGGCCGCTACTTCTCCGTGGGGCCGGAGGCCGCCATCTACGCGAAGGCGGGCTCCGAGATGGATGTGACGTTCGACGGCGGGCAGCACTCCTACAACCTGGTGAACAAGCCCCTGTTCCAGGTCGGTGGGCTGGCGCGATTGGGCATCGACCTCGGCGGCTTCCGGCCCGCGGCCCTGTTCGGCGTGAGCTACAACCATGGCTCCGTCGTCAACCTGGGCTACTCCGTGGGCGCCGAGCTGGAAGTGCGCCCCGTGGAGTGGCTGCCGCTGTCCGCCGACGTGCGGGTCCACCGGAACCTCTACAACTACACTCGCGAAACGGACGAGCAGCAGCAGTACGTCACGCTGGGCGTCGGCTGGCGCATGCGCTGGTAGCGCCTCGCTGATGCCCACGGCTCCCGAGGGCCTCGGGAGCGGTGAAAATCGTGGGAGGCCTGACACTCCTGTCGCGAATCTCAGACAGGGGTGTCAGCGCGAAGGAGGCCCGGCCTCGTGGGTGGCGGCGGTTCGACGAAGTGCTGGGAGGACCTTCGCGGCGAAGGCGTCGATGAACGGCTCCTGCCAGCGATTGACGTTGTGCAGGTACAGGTGGCTGAACCCCAGCTCCACGTCCTGGGCCAGCCAGTCCACGTGTCGCTGGAGGCTCGAGGACACGCGCACGTGGCCCTCCATGTCCTTGAGCTGAACCGTGCGCGCCAGCTCCTCGAACTGGGAGGGGCGGCGCAGGTCCGTGAGCACGGAGCTGGCGAAGATGTTCGGCGCCCACTGCTCCATCGCGCCCTGGAGCGCGGCCCGCTCGTCCTCGGCCCAGGAGAGCTGCACCTTGAGGAACATCGGCTTGCCTTCACCGCCGCCGCGGCAAAAGGCCTCCACCCTCTTCCGCAGCTCGTCCGGAGAGGCTTGCTCACGGTGATGAGGCCATCCGCCCAGCTCCCCACCCACTCCGCCGTGTGCGGAGTGATGGCCGCGCCCACCAGCAGGGTAGGCCAGGCCGGCCGTGAGTAGAGCTTCGCCTCCTCGACGCGGACGAGCCCCCGGTGTGTCACCGTCTCCCCCCGGAAGAGGGCGCGCATCACCTCCACGCACTCCCACAGCCGCGCGTTGCGCAGGTCCTTGGCCGGCCAGGGCTCTCCTGTCACGCCTTCGTTGACCAACTGTCCGCTGCGCAGCGCCGCCCAGGCGCTGCAGATGGTCTTCAACTTCGCCGCCAACCAGAACTTCTTCCTCTCGCTGGTGACGGAGGACGCGACGCCGCTGTCGGAGGCACTGCGTTCCTCGCCTTGGCTGCCCCACCTGGCGCAGTGGGCGAACTTCCTGCGCAACCACGACGAGCTGGACCTGGGACGGCTGCCCGCGGCGGCGCGAAAGCGCGTGTTCGCGGAGCTGGGCCCGGAGCCGAAGATGCAGCTCTATGGCTGGGGGCTGCGCAGGCGGCTGGCTCCCATGCTCGCGGGGGACCGACGCCGGCTGGAGTTGTCCTTCAGCCTGATGCTCTCGCTGCCCGACACGCCGGTGCTCTGGTACGGGGACGAGCTGGGCATGGGGGAGGACCTGTCCCTGCATGAGCGGCAGAGCGTGCGCACGCCCATGCAGTGGTCAGACGAGCCTCACGGAGGTTTCACGCGGGCGGCCGAGCCCTTCCGGCCGGTGGTGTCCAAGGCGCCCTTCGGCTTTCCCCAGGTGAATGTCGAGCACCAGCGCAGGGACCCCACCTCACTGCTCAACTGGATGGAGCGCATGGTGCGCATGCGCAAGGAGTGCCCGGAGCTGGGCTGGGGCGAGTGGAAGCTCCTGCGCGTGAAGCAGCCGAACGTCCTCGCGCTGCGCTACGACTGGAAGGACGAGACGCTGGTGGTGCTGCACAACCTGTCCGGCAAGGCCTGTGAGGTGGGCTTCTCTCCCGGCGGACCTCCGGCGAGGCTGGTGCATCTGCTGTCGGAGGCGCACTCCATGCCGGGCAAGGCGGGGCGACACCGGGTGACGCTGGAGGGTTATGGCTATCGGTGGTTCCGCCTGGAGCCCCTCGCCACGGGGTGAGCGCGCATACCGGCCTGGGACGGCGCCGCGCTAAGGTGCCGCCCATGCTGACGGGTGTTGGGACGAGGATTCTCGCGGGAGTCGGAGTCGCGGGCGCGGTGGGCTTCCTCCTCGTGCTGGACACGGGGCGCCCCGAGCTCCGGCTCGTCACCAAGGCGCTGCCCATGCTCTGCCTGCTGCTGTGGCAGTGGCCGCCTCGGGAGCGGTATGCCCGGTGGGTGTTCGCGGGGCTGGCGTTGTCGCTCTTGGGCGACGTGCTGCTGGAAGGAGGGCCGGGGATGTTCCTTCCCGGGCTGGGCGCCTTCCTGCTGGCCCATGTGAGCTACATCGCCGCGTATCTCACCGTGACGCGCGGGCTCCAGGCGGTGAGGGCGCTTCCCTTCCTGCTGCTGGCCATGAGCGCCAGCGTGCTCCTGTGGCCGAGCCTGGGCGCCATGGCGCTTCCGGTGACGGCCTACGTCGTCGTCATCTGCACGATGTCCTGGCGTGCGACGGCGTTGCTGGGAGCCTCTGGCCTGTCCCACTTCGAGCAGCGGGCCGCGTTCGCCGGTGCGCTGTTGTTCGC
This sequence comes from Myxococcus eversor, assembly GCF_010894455.1. Classification (GTDB taxonomy): domain Bacteria; phylum Myxococcota; class Myxococcia; order Myxococcales; family Myxococcaceae; genus Myxococcus; species Myxococcus eversor. The sequence continues at coordinate 200,415 of NZ_JAAIXY010000013.1, forward strand.
CGCGAGTGACGGGCTGCTCGCCATCAAGCTCTTCGTGCGCCCCCTGCCGGGCGCCAGCTACGCCATCATGCTGTTGTACTGGGCCGCGCAGCTCAGCATCGCCCTCTCCGCGCGGGGGCCGCGCACCGAGTCCGTGAGCGCGGCGCACCCCCTGGCTTCGTGAAAGTGGGCGTGCTCCGGTTCGATGGACAGGTTGACTGCGCCGCTGCTCTTTCGAACTCGGCCCGGGCCCCGGGCGAAGGCTCAGTACGGCTTCTTCCGGGTGTAGTTCTCGCCCAGGCGACAGATGCTCTCGAACATCCCGTGAGTCTTGCGCTGGGTGAGGATGACGATGGCCAGCTCCTGCTCCGTCAAGGGCCGTCCCTCGGCCTTGGCCGTCGCTTCGAGGGTGTCCAGGAGCCCGTAGAGCGCGAAGACCGCGTTGTCGCCGGTGAAGATCTCCCGGCGCACGGCCTCGGTCTGCTGGATGAACTCGTCCTCGCTCACATACTCGGAGTCGTCTGCGAACATACACTTGTGCATGTAGTCCAGCCCGGGGATGAACAGGCCCGTGACCCAGTCCAGCTTGAGGACCTCGAGGCCCCCGTTCTCGAGCGGCACCCACTTCACGGTGCGGCTGCCGACGATGTAGTACCGCGTCGAGTCGTACCGCCTCTCCGAGTCCGTCATGTCACCCCTCGTCGGGTTCCAGCCTCTCATGTCGGGGCGGCGGGGAGGCCGTCCCCGCCCACCGCGCCTCGAGATGCTCGCGCAGAGGATGCAGGCGCTCTGGCTGGAGCCGTCCTCGCTGGCGAGCTGCTGCTCCGCGGCGCGGCCACCCCGGGCTCCTTGGTGAACCCGATGTTGAACTCATTGAGCACGGGCACCGGTTTGCCGTCAAGAATGGCGGGCTCGTCGCTCCACGTCGTCAGCGTGCGGAGGACGCCGTCCTCCAGGCCCGACAGTCCCTGGAGCGACTTGCGGTGGGTGACGTTGCCCCCGGCAAGGACTCAGGCAAGTCACCGGGAGTGGGCGCCTCATCCGGAGGCGCCCGCTGGCAAGGTCAGTGGCGGGTTTCCTTGGGCGCGCTGAACGCGAGCAGGAAATCGATGAGCAGCCGCGTGCCGTAGCCCGTCGCGCCCTTGGAGCGCCAGCCCTTGTCGCTCTCGACTCGCGACGTCCCCGCCATGTCGATGTGCGCCCAGGGGATGCCGTTGACGAACTCCTCCAGGAACAGGCCCGCGGTGATTTGACCCGCGTTCACCCCGCCGATGTTCTTGAGGTCCGCGACCTCCGAATCGAGCTCCGAGCGCAGGCGCTTGTCGAGCGGGAACTGCCACACCGTCTCGTCGGACTTCTCGGCCGCCGCGCGCACCTGGTCGACGACGCCCTGGTGGTTGCCCATGACTCCGGCGTTGTCGTTGCCCAGCGCGCGCTCACAGGCTCCGGTGAGCGTGGCGATGTCGAGGATGGCGTCGGGGGGCGGCTGCTCCTCTGTCGCCAGGACGAGGCCGTCCATCATCACCAGCCGGCCCTCGGCGTCGGTGTTCAGGACTTCAATCGTCTTCCCGCCCCGGGCCGTCAGCACGTCGCCCAGCCGCATCGCCTTGCCGCCCGGCATGTTGTCCGTGCACATGAGGTACCCGGTGACGGCGGACCTGGCGCCGAGCGAGGACAGGGTCGACATGGCGGCCAGGATGGCTCCCGCGCCGGACATGTCTGTCTTCATCGCGGCGTGGACCAAGTCATTCGGCTTCAGCCCGAGGCCTCCCGAGTCATACATGATGCCCTTGCCAATCAGCGAGACGCGGCCGACGGGCTCCAGGGCCTTCCCGCGTGCGTCCTTCGGCTGGTAGGAGAGCTTGATGAGGCGTGGAGGCTCCGCGCTCCCGGCATTCACGCCGAGCATTCCGCCGCAGCCCATCTTGGCGAGCGCCTTCTCGTCGTAGACCTCGATGTCCAGCCCCGACGACGCCGCCACCACGCGAGCAATCTCCTCGACGCGGCGGGCGGTGAGGAGCGTGGCGGGCGCGTTGGCCAGATCCCGAGCCAGCTCAGCCGCCCGCGCCGTGATTCGGCCGCGCTCCACGCCGCGCTTCACCTCTTCGATGGGCAGCGACGACGACAGGAGGGTGAGGCCCTCGAGCGCCGGCTCCTGCTGGGACGTGCGCTTGAGCGGGCGATAGCGGTAGCGCGCCAGGAGGATGCCCTCGACGACCGCCTGCGCGGCGACGTCCGGCGCGATGCCGCCGAGCTCCGGCAGGGTGAAGCCGAGGTGGACGTAGTGGCCCGCCGCCCGTGCGAAGGCCGCGGCGGCGTTCCGGAGGGACGCCAGGTCGCTGTCCGCCTTCTCCCCGATGCCGACGACGACGAACGCGGGACCCTCCGAGCGCGGAATGACGAGGGACTGGCCGACCTTGCCCTCGAAGCCAGCCGCCTTGAGCTGGGCCCGGCTGAGCCCCAGCTCACGAGGGACTTCACCCTCGACTCCGACGGGGATGCCCAGGACTCCCGCCTCCTTGGGCGGAGTCCGTGAGACCTGAAGCTTCGTCGCCTCGAGCTCCTCCACGGAGGGAGCGGGATGGAAGTCAGACACGGCTTCCGCATGAAACGTGGGAAACGTCATCGTCATCGCTGTGTCCTCGGGCGCTGTGCCAGCGGAGCGCCGACTGTCGAACTCGCGAGAATGTAGTCACGGGCGTTCGGACCCCAACACCGCATGCCCAGGCCGAGCCCTTCAGCGACTGGCCGCCAGGGAGCGTCCTGGCTCAGGTGTCGGGGCTGGAGCTGAACAGGCTCAAGCCGAGCCGCCGCGACAAGAACCGTGCGACGAGCTGACCCTTGATGCTGTTGCCCGCGGAGTCGAGCCGAGGAGCGAAGGTGCCCAATGCGCCCTTGCCCGGCGCGACGGCGACGATGCCGCCAGCGATGCCACTCTTGCCGGGCATGCCCACGTCGTAGAGCCAGTCTCCCGATGTCTCATACATCCCCGCCGTGGCCATCACCGCGAGCGCGTGGTGGCAGACCTCCTCGTCCACCACCCGAAGCCGTGTCACGGGATTGACGCCGCCGTCCGCCAGGGTGGCTCCCATCACCGCCAGGTCCCTGGCCGTCACCGCCAGCGAGCACTGACGGGTGTAGAGCTCCGTCGTCAGGGGCGGCGGTGTCTCCAGCCGGCCAAGGCCGTGCAACAGCCAGGCGAGCCCCTGGTTGCGGTGATGCGTCTTGGTCGCGGAGTCATACACCTCCTCGTCGAGCACCAGCCGCCTGCCAGCGAAGCTCGACAATCCCTCCTGGATGAATCGCCACCGGGCCTCGGGACTGTCGCCCGGAACGAGGCTCGTCGTGGCGAGTGCTCCCGAGTTCACCATGGGGTTGGTGCGTCCGTCCGGGCTCTGGTCGATGGCCATGGCCGAATTGAACGGCAGGCCGGTGGCGTTGACGCCCAGCTTGCGCCGCGCCGTCTCCGGGCCCAACGCCTGACAGACGAGCGCGAAGACGAAGGGCTTGGAGACGCTCATGAGCGTGAAGGGGTGGTCCACGTCTCCCGCGCCGTAGCTGCTTCCGTTGATGCCCGCCACGCACACGCCGAAGAGTTGGGGTTCCACCCTCGCCAGCGCGGGGTAGACCTCCGAGCACTGGCCTTCCGTGTTGTCTCGAAAGCGTCGGTGCGCCTCGGCGACCAGGCCCCGGACCTGCTCGGGAGAGGGGAGGTGCCCGGTGGAGATATAGGCCGCCTCGTCTGCCGTGCCCATGCGTGGCGGCCCTCCGGTCCGGAGTGGGGAGGCGAGGCGTTGCCTGCCTCATCGCTTCGAGCGGCCCGCATCGCGGCCAGGGCCCTTGATGGGAGGGTTCGGTCGCGATGCGGTGGTGTCAATGCCGCGGGCTTGGGCTACTGCGCCTCCAGCATCAGGAAGCTGAAGTCCGCCGTCCCGCTGCCGCTCGCCTTGGGGGCGCCGGAGTGGCAGCCGATGCAGGATGCGCTCGACTGGATGAAGGTCTCCATCGTCGTGTTGGCGAGCACCGGCGGTGTCCCCTTGGGCGCGCCACCCGTGGCCCACTGGGTGCTGATGAGCTGGTAGTTCGCCCAGACGGAGCCCTTGAGCAGTCCCCGGTAGTACGCATTCAGGGTCGGGTCGGCCTGGATGGGCGTGGCGCGAGTCACCTGCACCGGCGCATTGAGCGGCCCGCCATCCGGGGCCAGCTCCGTGTAGGGCTGGCTCGCCGTCTGCGTGTTGGGCTGGCAGTTCGGGCAGTGCGCGTTGAAGAAGGAGGACGTCGTGTTGTCCACCTGCTCGAAGGTGGACCAGAACCACGTCGACTGGGTGTCTGTCTTGTGGATGATGTGCATGCCCACCAGCCCCACGGTGACGGGGTTGGCCCCGGGGCTCGGGGCGCCGGAGTCGTTGTTGAAGACCCACGCCTTGCGCGTGTAGAAGCGCTTGCCGGAGACCTCCTGCGCGGACAACACCTTCCACGCCGCCTTGACCTCCATGGCGCCCACCGGACCGCACGGCTGACCATTGCAGGGCCCCGGGTTCTGGGTGGGGCCGGTGGGGAAGGAGATGGTGGCCTTCGTCTGCCCCGCCGCGTTCCAGAGGTTGTTGGTGATGAGGTAGTTGTACTCGTCCTCGTTGAGGCGCTTCTCGTAGCGCACGAACCGGCCATTCTGGTCCGTCAGCGGCCCGCCAATGGCCTGCTCGATGTCTGGAAATCGCTCGGTGATGGCGGCCGAGGCCTTGGAGTCACTCACCAGGAACTTGTCCACGTTCGCGTCGAGGGCCGCGAGGCGGTTGGGTTCGGTCAACTGCGTCAGCCGCCGCAGCTTCGCCTCCATGGCCGAGGGCGTGCTGAACGTGCACCAGGCGCCGGGCTTGCTGCCTGGCTTCACGAAGATGTCGGAGTCCTCCGGGTAGGTCTCCCAGACGGTGGGCCCCTGGCCACTGAGGATGCTGACCTGCGTATTCGGCGCGCACGTCGTCGTCGTCGCCGGCCAGTTGAGCGCGATGAACGTGTTCCAGGAGTAGACGTCCACGTCGGACTGGAACTCGCCTTCGCGGGGGCAGGCATCCACTGGCACCACGGACAGCGCGGGGGTGATGGAGGTGGCGCACGTCGAGCCCGCGCAGGGAGAGCTCGGGTTGCAACCTTGCGGAAGCGCCTGGGCCTCCGGGCTGTCCGTCGAGCCCACCGGAGCGGGAGACGTGGTGGCACAGGCGACGATGACGGCTCCGGCGAGGACACCGCCCACCGTCAAACGACGCAGGAGAGTGTGAGAGACGCTCATGGACGACCCAGGGGTTGGAGGGGACGACGGGGCTGCCTCCCGTGCAAGGCCAGGGCCCCTGGTCGCGAGTGGTGGCAACCACCTGAAAAGAGAATGACATCGCGCCGGGTCCGCCTTTCCATGCTTGTGGCGCGGACGCAGGCGCTTGTGTTCACTACGCAGCGGGGCTTTCGCGCGGCCGGGTGGGCCCTTGATGATGCGGGCATGTCCCGCCGCCATGTCCTCTCCACCGCGCTGCTGCTCTCGCTGTCCACGTTCCTGATGGGCGCCGCGCCCGCGCCGGTGACGCTCCGGTGGAAGGTTCCGCCGGAGTCGATGGGCTACGAGTACACGACGGCGAACGCGGACCCGAAGGGAAGCACGATGCGCGTGGACCTCTCCAGCCTCAAGCTGAAGGGCGTCCCCGCGAGCAAGCGCCGCCAGATTTTCGAGCTCCGCCAGCCGACGCAGTCCGCCATGGTGTTGGTGCTCACGCCGAAGCCCTCGGGCGATGTGGCCGCCAAGGTGGTGGTGACGCGGATGGACATGCCCAAGGTGAAGGGCGCATCCAAGCAGGAGCAGGCGATGGCGAAGGCGATGAAGGCCATGGAGGGCACGGTGCAGCTTCGCGCGAGCCTGACGCCTTCGGGGCTGGTGACGAGCGACCTCAAGCGAGAGCAGCGCAACCTGGTGGCCTTCATGGTGGAGCTGCCGTCGAAGCCTGTTTCAGTCGGGGACGTGTGGACCCACAGCGCGGACCTGTTGAAGATGGGCGCCAGTTGGCAGGGCGAGCACGAGGTCCTCAACCGCGTGGAGCTGGTGGCGCTGGAGCACGAGGCCGCGGGCCGCACGGTGGCCGTCATCGACTTCACCCTCGCGGAGCGCCACGACGGCAAGTTCGCGCACCCCGAGCCGGACAAGTCGATACCCGGGATGATGGAGTTCTCCTACGTGGCGCGCGGCGAGTTCCTCGTCGAAGAAGGACGCTGGCGGCGCCTCGCGGGGCAGATGTCCACGGTCTCCAAGGGCGTGATGACGACGAACTCCGTGCAGCACTTCGTCCTGACTCCCCTGGCGCCCATTCCGCCCGCCGTCCTCGCCGTCGAGTGACGCGTACCGCGTGCCAGGATTTCTGCCGTGCAGCTTGTCGAGATGCTTGTGAGGCGCCGTGTCCCTGGGCGGGGTTCTCACCACCCGGGGGCGGCGCGAGGGTCATTACCCACTCCGTGGGCAGGTGAGAGGCGTTGGCCTAGAATCCGGGGCTCTCCTCGCTGAAGGTAGGCCCGCTCCTGGATCTGGCAACACTCAACAAGCTGCTCACGGTCGGCGTGCAGAATGGCGCATCGGACATCCACTTCCGCCCGGGTGACCCGCCCATCTACCGGGTGAACGGCGCGTTGCGGCCCTTGAAGATGGACAAGCTCCTCGCGGACCACACCAAGCAGGTGGCGTTCCACGTCGTCTCGGACCCCTCCATCAAGAAGCAGCTGGACACGATTCAGGAGTGCGATGCGTCCTACAGCCTGCCGGGCGTCGCGCGCTTCCGCGTCAACATCTACCGTCAGCGGGGCTCGCTGGCGTGCATCCTGCGCATCATCCCGGATGAAATCCCTACCATCGACGGACTGGGTCTGCCGAAGGTGCTCAAGACGATTGCGAGCAACGAGCGCGGGCTGGTGCTGGTGACGGGCGCCACCGGCTCCGGGAAGAGCTCCACGCTGGCGTCGATGATTGACCACATCAACCGCTCGGAGAACCTGCACATCCTCACCATCGAGGACCCCATCGAGTTCATCTACAAGAACATCAAGTCATCCATCTCCCAGCGAGAGATTGGCTCGGACACGAACAACTTCGCGGTGGCGCTCCGAGGGGCGCTGCGCCAGGACCCGGACGTCATCCTGGTGGGCGAGATGCGCGACACGGAGACCATCGACATCGCGCTCAAGGCGGCGGAGACGGGCCACCTGGTGCTCTCCACGGTGCACACGACGGATGCCTCGCGCACCATCAACCGCCTGGTGTCGGTGTTCCCCGCAGAGGAACAGACGATGGTGCGCATGCGCCTGGCGGACTGTCTGAAGGCCACGGTGTCCCAGCGGCTGCTACCCCGGGCCAGCGGCAAGGGCCGCACGGTGGCGCTGGAAATCATGGTGCAGACCAAGACGGTGGAGCAGTACATCCGGGATGACCGCGCCAGCGAGCTGAAGGACGTCATCGAGAAGGGCCGCGACATGTTCGGCATGCAGTCCTTCGACCAGCACCTGACGCAGCTCTACCGCGAGGGGCTCATCACCCTGGAGACCGCCCAGAGCGCCGCCTCCAATCCCGCCGACTTCCAGCGGGCGCTCGAGTTCGACTGAGCGTGTCCATGGCGCATGCGGGGGGCCGCACGCGCCGGTGTGTCTCATCGAGGCGCGTCTCGTCAGAAGAGGAAGTCGGTGGTGAGGAAGTCCGACTCCCGTCGGGTCAGGATGGATTGGACGAGCGTGGTGTTGGCGGGCGTCGTCTTCGTGGCGACGAGCGTGCGGATGGAGAACACGCGCAGCGCATCCGCGACGGACAGCGTGCCCTCGGCGGAGTCCTTCCGCCCGTTGAAGGGGAAGGTGTCGGGGCCGCGCTGGCACTGGCAGTTGAGGTTGATGCGGCCGACCTGGTTGGAGAACGCGTCGATGAAGCGGCCGATGCGCGCCGAGTCCTGGCCGAAGAGGCTGAGCTGCTGGCCGAACTGGGAGTTCACCACCAGCCGCACCACCTCCTCGTCCTCGTCGAACACCATCACCGGGACGACGGGGCCGAACTGCTCCTCGCTCGCCAGCCGCATGTCCTGCGTCACCGGGTACACCACCGTGGGCGCGTAGAACGAGTGCGCCGACTGGCCCCCCGTCGCGTTCACCACGCGCGCGCCCTTGGACACCGCGTCATTCACGAGGCCCTGGAGGTAGTCCGCCTTGCCCGGCTCCGGCAGGGGCGTGACGGAGACGCCCGGCTCCCACGGCATGCCGGGCTTGAGCTGGTCCACCGCGGCGGTGAACTTCTTCAGGAAGGCGTCGACGATGCTCCGGTGCACCACCAGCAGCTTGAGCGCCGTGCACCGCTGGCCGTTGAAGGACAGCGTGCCGGTGATGCACTCCTTCACCGCCTCATCCAGGTTCGCGTCCGGGAGGATGATGGCCGGGTTCTTCGCGTCCAGGCCCAGCACGGACTTCAGGCGGTGGGGCCGGGGGTGCATCTTCTTCAGCTCGCTCGCTCCCTTGTTGGTGCCGATGAAGGCGAAGAGGTCCACCTGGCCGCTCTCCATCAGCGCGCCCACCGTCTCGCGGCCCTTGCCGTAGATGATGTTGATGACGCCGGGCGGGAAGCAGTCGCGGAACGACTCCAAGAGGGGCCGGATGAGCAGCACGCCGAACTTCGCCGGCTTGAAGACCACCGTGTTGCCCATCAGCAGCGCGGGGAAGAGCGTGCTGAACGTCTCGTTGAGCGGGTAGTTGTAGGGCCCCATGCACAGCGCCACGCCCATGGGGGCCCGGCGAATCTGCGCCATGATGCCCTGCTCCTGCACGAAGCGGGACGAGGTCCGGTCCAGCTCCTTCAGCGAGCGGATGGTCTCCACGATGAGGTCGATGGTGCGGTCGAACTCCTTCTCGGAGTCCGGTTGCGTCTTGCCAATCTCCCACATCAGGAGGTTCACCACCGCCGTGCGCTGCGCGCGCATCGCCACCACGAAGCGCTCGACAGCCTCGATTCGCTCGGCGACCTTCATGGTGGGCCAGACGCCCCGGCCCAAGTCGTACGCCTTCACGGCCGCCGCGAGCGCGTCCAGCGACTCGCGGGAAGTCAGAAGCGGCGTGGCGCCAATCACCTTCTGCTTCAGGCCCTCGGCCGTCTTCACGAAGACGGGGCTGCGCACGGGGCTGAGGTCTCCCGCCCAGGTCCTCAGCTCACCGCCGACGAGGTACTCGCGCTGCTCGAGATAGGCGGGGAGACGCACGCCGGAGGGAATCTGCTCGTCGGTCGGGAAGAGGTCAGCGAGTGCCGTCATGGGGGCCCTTTTTAACGGACCCCTCGCGGACTGGCACGCCTTCCGGTGTCCCTAGAAGTAGGACTGGAGGCCCCCCCGACGCCGGACGTCCAGCGTGGCGCAGTGGAACGAGCCGCCGAAGGAGTTGAAGTTCCGGAAGTCGCAGAGCAGTGGTTTGAAGCCCCACTTCTTGAAGGCGGCGATCATCGGCTCGTCCTGGCGCTCCACCACGACGCGCTCCTCGTCGAGCATGAGGATGTTCATGTTGAGCCACTTGCTCGTCATGTAGAGCGTGTGCTCGGCGGGGATGCTGGGCGTGGGCGCGCGGAAGACGTCCCAGCCCTTGAACAGCTCCGGCACCTTCGTCACGCGCTCCGGGTTGATGAGCAGCTTGCCGGGGGCGAGCGGCACCAGCGTGGCGTCGATGTGCATGGGATGCGGGTCATCGAACTCGAAGACGTGGATGCGGTACTCCGGGCCCAGGTGGCGGCGCAGCCACTCGATGCCGAAGTCGTTGGTGACGTTGCTGCGCTGGGCGAAGATGTCTCGGCCACACCGCATGAAGTCCGCGGCGTCGAAGGTGGGCTCGAACTCGGTGATGACCGAGCGGAACGGGCCGCCGTCGTGGGCCTCCGTCCAGTCATAGTCATACAGCTCGTCGCGCAGCTCCGGCTTGGGCCCCGCGCTCCAGCGGGCGCCGCCCCGGAAGTACTCCTTGAGCAGCGGCCGGTACGAGGTCGTCTCGTGGTAGCGCGAGCGCCACGCCATGGGGCACTCGATGAGGTCATCGCCCACCACCAGCAACACGTCCCGGGGCATGGCCGCGTACAGGCCGGTGCTCGTCCAGCCCGGCGCGCCGAAGGGCTTGAGCTGGTCCACCGCCACCGGCCGGCGCACCTTCACGCCCTCGGCCTCCAGGAGCTGCACCAGCCCGTCCAGCTCCCGCTTCGCGGCGGCGATGCGCTCGGCGGGGAAGGGCTGGCCGGCGTGCTTGCGGAAGAAGTCGTGCTGGTCCTCGGGCAGCGTCGCCTTCAGGGCGATGTGGGAGGGCGGGACGGTGGCGCCGTCCACGATGCCGACAATCACTTCTTCCAGGGGGTCCCACTCGTTGAACGAGCTGACGGGGCAGACGGAGGTGTCGGGAGTGTTCATGGCGCGGGCTCGAGGAGAATCAGGCGGGGGCGGTGAAGCGCAGTGTCTCACGGCAGTGTATCAAGGCCTGGAGGAGGTGCTCCACGTCCTCGTCATCCAGGTCCGCGCGCATGGCCAGCCGCAGCACCTCGCGCCCCACGGGCATCAGCGGGGCCTGGAAGACGGAGATGATGAAGCCCTCGCGCCGCATGAACTCCAGCACATGGGTGCCCACCCGCGCGTTGCGCAGGGGAATGGCGAGGATGGGCGTGTCGGTGTGGCTCACCAGCTCGAAGTCCGCCTGCTCCAGCCGCTCGCGCACCCGCCTTGACACGCGGCGCACCTGTTCGCGGCGGCGCTCGCCGTGCTCTCCGGCCACCAGGTCCAGCACCTTCACCGTCGCGGCCGCCACCCACGGGGCGATGGGCGCGGAGAAGACGTGCTGCGGACTGCAGAACTTCAGGAGGCGGGCCAGCCCCGTGTCGCGCATCACCACGTAGCCGCCCGGTTGGCAGAAGACCTTGGTGAGCGTGCCCATCAGCATCAGCCGCTCCCGGTAGCGCTCGAAGTCCTTCATTTTGGCGGTGATGCCGCGTCCCTGGGGACCCAGCGCGCCCACCGCGTGCGCCTCGTCCGCGTAGAGCATGCAGTCGTAGGACTCCGCCAGCCGGCACAGCGTGGCCATGTCGAACTCGCGGCCCGTGGCGGACTCCACCGTGTCCGTGAGGATGATGCGCACCGCCCGGTCCCCGTGCGACTCCAGTGACTGGCGCAGCAGCAACTCCAGATGCTCCGCGTCGCCGGTCCGGTACGTGTACGCCGCGCAGGCCTCCGGTTGGAGCTTGCGCGCGAAGCGGATGCCATGCCGCGCGGAGAAGTGCAGGTCTCCGTCCATGAAGAAGAGCGTGGGCACATCCGCGGTGGCGCGCATGGGCGCGACGTCCTCGTGCAGCCGGATGAAGTGGCTGCGCGTCCTCAGTCCCAGCGCCTCCATGACGGAGAAGTTGGTGCCGTAGCCGGCGCTGAACGTCAACGCCGCGCCCCCACCCAGGTGGTAGCGCGACAGCGCCTCCTCCAGCGCGTGCGTCTGCTCCATCTGGATGATGGCCTCGCTGCCAGGGATGCCGCAGTCGTGCTGCGTCAGGCTTTCCACCATCAACTGCTTCACCCGGGGGTCCGAGCCCAGTGCCAGGTAATCCAGACCCGACAGGTCCACCGCGCGCCCATCTCTCAGGTCCAGGTGCTTGCCGCCGAAAGGGCCCCGCGTCCGGTGACGCGGCTCGAACATGGCGACGTCCTCCGCTCCCTTCCGAAAGGCAGCGCCTTCGCCCTGGAGAATCTGGATGGTTCCCATGTGTATATTTCCGCCGGATGTGTTTGTTCTGTAGGAATTGACAAAACAGTAGTGGATAGAGAGGCTTTGCGCTACCGGCTCCGAGCGGGGGTGAATGTGAGTGAATCGGCTGACAACGGCATGCAGCCGCTGCTGGACGCGTTGCGGCGCAAAGGCAGCTACAACGTGCTGGCGGAAGAGGTGGATGCGCTGATTCCCGAGGCGATGCTGCGGGAAGACCAGGCTCGACACACCGCGTATCTGGATGCGCGGGGCATCCGTCAGGAGCAGAAGCCCATTCCCTTCCTGGGATTGCCGTATGTGCTGACGCAGGCGGCCTTCGAGCGGATGACGCAGCGGTTCCAGCAGCTCTTTGGCGTGCTGGAGTGCGTCATCGATTTGTACCTGGAGGACCCGGCGGTGCGGGAGTTCTTCCGGTTCGAGTCCCGGCACGAGCGGCTCATCCGGATGGGAGCGGCATATCGGCCTCGCATCCAGTACTGCCGCTATGACTTCACGCTGGCGCCAGACGGCACGCCGCGCATCTACGAGCTCAACACCCATGCGCCCGCGGCGGCGACATACGCCTTCCACTTCGGACAAACGCTGGCGAGAAGCCAGACGCTGGCGCGGCTTCGGGAGCTGGGGCTGCGGCCCCTCCAGGCGCCGCTGGAGAAGCCAGGGGCGTTCGCCCGGGCCATGCTGGCCTCGGCGGAGCAGTCCGGTTACCTGCGAACCCATCGCAACGTGGCGGTGCTCAACAGCCGCTACCTGACGATGACCACGGAGCTGGACTCCATCGCGGAGCAGTTCCGCATGGAGGGCTGCACCGCGGTGCGCGGTCACGTGGAGGACCTGCGCTTCGAGGGCGGCCGGCTGACGCTGGAGGGCGTGCCGGTGTCGCTGGTGTACAACAAGTACGACGACTCCCGGGGGCCGGAGGCGTACGAGTGTGCCTTCAGCCGCACCACCGCGGAGGTCCAGGCATACCTGGACGCCTATCAGGCGGGGGCGATGCTCGCGGTCAACTCCTTCCCGAGCATGTACCTGACGGAGCAGAAGAGCACGCTGGCCTTCCTGTGGAGCCCGCTCCTGCGCAAGCACCTGGGGAAGGAGGAGCTGGCGCTGCTGGAGGAGATTGTTCCGCGCACGCGGCTGGTGCGGCACCTGAGCGCGGCGGAGCTGGTGGAGGTCATCGCGAAGCGCGAGCGGTACGTGCTCAAGCGCTCGCTGGACACGCGGGGCCGCAGCGTCGTCATCGGCCAGGGCGCGGAGGCGGACGCCTGGGCGCGGCTGGTGGCCGACGCGCGCCTGGAACCCGCGGGAGATGACTATGTCGTCCAGGAGCTGGCGCTCGCCGAGCCGAGCGTCACCCGGCGCCTGGAGGGTGCCACTCCCACGCGCGTCTTCACGTCCCTGGCGTGCTTCCTCTTCCGGGGCGAGCCCTCCGGTCTCATCGTCCGCACCTCGGTGGAGGAGACGACGAACGTGGGCCGGCGCGGCTTCATGCAGCCCCCCTTGCTCATCGAGGATGTCCCATGGACCCCGTCCTCCAGCCGTTGACGGTGGCGCCGGGCGTCGACGCGCGCGCGTTGCTGGACGCGTACCGCGCCCGGCTGGGGAGGACGGCCTGGGCGCGCGAGACGCCGGACACGCTGGTGGCGCCGGTGTGGTCCTCGGCCTCGTCGGTGGCGCGCTTCGAGGCGCGGCTGGTGGCGCTCTTCCGCGCGCACTGCAAGGTGCTCCATGCGTTGCTGGTGGGGACCTCCCAGGGCGGGCCGTGGGAGGAGTACGTGCGCTTGCAGCGCGGTGGGGGCGCGAAGTCCCTGGACTGGCCGGTGTTGGGCGAGGACGTCGCGCTGGAGCCGTCGCTGCTCTTGTCGGACGAGGCCACCCGGCTGCTCTTCGGTCGTCCGGACATCGTGCTGGGGGCGGACGGTCCCAAGGTGGTGGAGACGAACTTCGACACCGCGATTGGGGGGCAGGAGCGGCCCGACGATATCTGGAGGATGGCGGCGGAGCTGTTCACGCCGTCCCCGGACTTCCTGGCGACGGGGCGTCCCCTGGCGGGGATGCGGGACTACTTCACGGAGCTGGCGGAGGGTTCGCCGTGTCAGGTCCATTGGCCCATGAAGAACGACGACACGGTTCGCGGGGAGCTGGCGCCGCTCATCGCCACGCTCAACGACAACCCTCACGGCGTCGAGCACCGGGTCCACTACGCTGGAGACCCGTTGGCGCCGCTGCGCACGGATGTGCCGTCGTGGCTGCATCGGGCCTGCTCCATCTATTCGGTGAACCGGGACAGGGAGCGGTTCGCCGTGCTGCTGGCGCACCTGGTGCCGGTGGTGCGCGGCTGCACCGTGCCGCTGATGCTGTCGCTCTTGGAGTCCAAGCTGTTCCTGGCGTGGCTGAGCGACTCCGCCGCCCGGCCCGCGACGCTGACGGCGGAGGAGCATGCCGCGGTGGACACGCTGGTGCCGTGGACGCGGGTGCTGACGCTGCTGGATGGAGACGCGCGGGAGCGGGTGCTGCGCAACCGGGGCGACTTCATCCTGAAGAAGACGGACTCGCACCAGGCGAAGGATGTCTTCTTCGGCTGCAACCTCTCCCAGGACGAGTGGTCGTCGCTGCTGGAGTCCCGGGGGCGGAGGTCCGGGGACGGCGGCGCGGCTCCCGAGGAGCTGTGGATCCTCCAGGAGCGCGTCCGGCCGCGAGAGTTCCACCTGCTGGAGTACACCGACGCGGGGCCCGTGGAGCGGCGCACGGGCCTGTCATGCTGCCCCTACCTCATGGGCGGCAGGCTGCGGGGGCTGGAGACCTGGGTGACGCCCTTCACGCCCAGCCTGGAGATGATTCGCCGCATGCACTTCGTGGCGCACTTCATCCGGCGCGAGGCCTGAGGTCAGGGCCTGTCGATTCCCGAACGCCGCTTCGAGGAGGGCATCCTGGTTGGCTGGCCGCATGAGCCCCTGGGGAGGCGATGCGTAGAGTTGTCCTGTGCTCGCGTCGGAAGGTCCAGGTGGGCGACGGGGTTCGTGTGGGGGAAGGCGGGAGGGGGGCCTGATGGGGCACCCATCGAGGCGCAAGGCCGCTCGCCAGTCGGTCAGGAAGGAGCCGCGCGTTGGTGCAGGAGGGGGAAGCTTCCGCGGGTCGGATGGGAGACTTGCTGCGCGGTCTGGAGCGCGAGCTGAGGGCTCGCTATGCGCTCCGGCTGGAGCGGGAGCGCGGACCGCAGGGCCTCGCCGAGAGCAGGCTGGTGGACCTGGTCCCCGTGCTCCTGGACGCCTTGGGCCGAGCGCTCCAGGAGGCGCGGGTTCCTCCCGCTCCCCGCGTGCTCCAGGACCTGCGCGCCAGGCAGGCGGAGCGCTGGCGTGCCCGCCAGGACTCGGACACGGGCCTGCTCACGCGGGAGTACGCCCTGTTCCACGATTGCCTGCTGGAGCTGCTCGATGAGGTCGGGGCGGACGTGTCCCTCCGCGAGCTGCGAATCCTGGGCGCGGTGCTGGCGGAGGCCGCGGTGGACGCGGTGAGCCGGCACTCGGTGACGGTCCGGACGCGCGAGGACGAGTCGTGGCTCCAGGCCATCATCGACCAGGCGCCCCCCGTCATCTTCGCGAAGGACGCACAGGGCCGCTTCGTCCTCGTCAACCGGAGCTTCGAGGAGGCGATGGGGATGCCGCGCTCGGCCATCCTCGGGAGGACGGACTACGAGCTCCTTCCCGCTTCGGTGGCGGAGCGCAACCGCGAGAACGACGAGCGGGTGCGTGAGACTCATGCGCCCTTGATGGCGGACGAGCAGGTTCCAGGGGTGAAGGGCCTGCGCACGTGGTTCGCCATGAAGTTCCCCCTGCCCGGCGCGCACGGGGAGGGCCCCATCGTCTGCGGCATCTCCACCGATATCACCGACATCCGCCGCACGAACGCGGCCCGGGACTTCCTGCTGGAAGCGGGGCGGGTGCTGTCGAGCTCACTGGAGCTGGAGGCCACCCTCCGGAGCCTCGCGGGCCTGGTGGTGACGCACCTGTCCGACTACTGCACGGTCGACCTGTTGGACGGAGAGGGGCAGCTCGTCCGGCTGGAGGCGGCCGCGAAGGACCCGTCGCGCCGGGAGCTGATTCGACGCATCATGCCCTTCGCCCCGCGCGTGGATGGCGACTCGCCCATGGCCCGGGCGCTGGCGAGGGCCGAGTCCGTCGCGATGCCCCGGGTGACGCCGGAGTGGTTGGATACGGTGGCGAGCAACGCGGCACACCGCGCGCTGCTGGAGGAACTGGAGCCCCGGTCGTCCGCCCTGGTTCCCCTGGTGTCACGTGGGCGCGCGCTGGGGCTCATCAACCTGGTGTGGACCCAGCCTCACGAGCCCTCGGAGATGGAGGCGCTGGTGGAGCTGGCGCGCGGCGCGGCGGACCGCGCGGCGGTGGCCATCGAGAACGCGCGGCTGTACCGGGAGGCGCGCGAGGCGGTGCGGGTGCGCGAGGACGTCGTGGCCATCGTGAGCCATGACTTGCGCAATCCCCTCAATGCCATCCTCCTGACGGCCGCCGCGCTGCTCCGACGCGCCGGGCTGTCCGAGGACGGAGTGAAGGGAATCGACCGCATCCGCGATGCGACCCAGCGGGCCACGCGGATGATTCGCGACCTGCTGGACTTCACCCAGGCGCGGGTCAGCGAGAGCATCCCCATCCGGCCCCGTCCCATGGACCTGCATGCGCTGACAAGGCAGGTCGTGGACGAGGTGTTGCTCATGTATCCCCACCGGCACGTCCAACTGGACCTGCGGGGAGACGGTCATCTGGAGGCGGACGAGGACCGGCTGGCGCAGGTGGTGACCAACCTGGTGGGCAACGCGCTTCAGCACAGCGAGCCGGGCTCCCGTGTGCGGGTGGTGCTCCGCGAGGACGAGGGGGGCATGTGCCTGGAGGTCCACAACCAGGGCGCTCCCATTCCCGCGTCGCTGCAGTCCACCCTCTTCGAGCCCTACCGTCGCGGCCCCGAGGCGCGCAGGGGCAGGGGCAGCATCGGCCTGGGGCTCTACATCTCCCGGCTGATTGTCCTGGGCCATGGCGGCAGCATCGACGTGTCCTCCACGGAGGAGGGTACCCGCTTCAACGTGTGGCTGCCGCGCAGGCCAGCGCATTGAATGCGCGAGGTCCTGAAGCAGTCATCCGCGCGCGCCTGCGAGGCGGCTGTCATTCGCGTGGCGCCCGTGACGCGCGGGGAGGATGGCTCCCCGCGCGCCCGGTTTTCAGCGACTCAGGCCATCAGCGACTCAGGCCATCAAGGGTAGGAGATGGACTCGATGAAGGATGGGTGGCCCGGGTGGCACGCGGCCTCCGCGTCGGCACCGACGATGGTGCCGCGCAGGACGCGGCTCGGCTGGCCCGGCCGCTTCACCGTGAGGGTGTAGGGCACCGGGCTGTCGTCGCCGTGCTTCGTCTCGAAGCTGGTGGTCCTCAGGCAGACGTCATAGGTGCCACGCTGGGGTGCCGCGTCCTCGCCGCCCGCCGCCCGCGCGCCGGTGAGGCCGGCCTCGTAGCTGACGAACTCGCCGGAGGGCGTCCGGATGATGAGCTGGGTGTCCTGCTCCTGCTCCCAGGTGGCGGTGAGCTGGAACGGCGCGATGCTGCCTCCGCAGGCGCCCGACGTGCAGGTCTTCCCGCTGGCGCAGGTGTTGCCGCAGCAGCCGCAGTTGGACTCGTCCGTGTTCGCATCCACGCACAGCCCCCCGCATTTGACCTGCGGCGGCGGGCAGCTCCCGGGCACGCAGTCGAAGCCGCCGGGCTGGTTCACGCACCGCTGGCCAGGGGTGCAGGTGTTCGTCCCGTTGGTGCACTCGTTGATGTCATTGCACGTCTTGCCATTGCCCGAGTATCCCGCCTTGCACGTGCAGGTGAAGCTGCCCCGGGTGTTGGTGCAAGTGGCGTTGACGGAGCACTGCGCGGTGCCGTTGGTGCACTCGTTGATGTCGTCGCACGTCCGGCCATTGCCCGTGTAGCCGCCCTTGCAGGCACAGGTGTAGCTGCCCTGCGTGTTGCTGCAGGTGGCATTGACGGAGCACTGTGACGTGCCGTTGGTGCACTCGTTGACGTCCGTGCACGTCCTGCCATCGCCCGAGTAACCCGCCTTGCACGCACAGGTGTAGCTGCCCTGCGTGTTGGAGCAGGTGGCGTTGGTGGAGCATTGCGAGGTGCCGTTGGTGCACTCGTTGACGTCCGTGCATGTCCTGCCGTTGCCCGAGTAACCCGTCTTGCAGGAGCAGTTGTAGCTGCCCTGCGTGTTGCTGCAGTTGGCGTTGGGGGAGCACTGCGAGGTGCCGTTGGTGCACTCGTTGACGTCGTTGCATGTCCTGCCGTTGCCCGAGTAGCCCGCCTTGCAGACACAGGTGTAGCTGCCCGGCGTGTTGGTGCAGGTGGCGTTGGGGGAGCACTGCGAGGTGCCGTTGGTGCACTCGTTGACGTCGGTGCAGACGCTGGGCTGGCCTTGGCAGGCGTAGCCCGGCTCCACCTGACAGGTGGCGCTACAGCCGTCGCCCCCCGCGCGGCCGCCGTCGTCACATCCCTCGCCCGTCGTCACCCTGCCGTCGCCGCAGAGGGGCCCCGTCGCCTCCACCGCGTCCACCTGGTAGATGGCGGCCAGCCCGCCCCGCAGCTTCACGTAGCGATACGGCGTGGCATTCGTGTAGGGGACCAGGGCCGTATAGGTGCCGAGCCCCAGCTCCACCAGCCGCACCTGCCCCGTGGTGATGAGCGACATGTCGGCGCGCAGGAACTCCACCTGCGCCACCACCGCAATCGTCAGTCCGCGGTAGTAGATGCGCAGCGGGCCGCTGCCTTCCTCTCCTTCACCCATGTCCAGGTTCAGCGAGCCGCCCAGCGCCGCGATGAAGCTGGCGACCTGACCATCCGGCGCGCCCACGGCATTGTTCGGGTTGAGGACCGCGATGACACCGCCCGGTGCCACCGCGTCCGCGTAGGGGTCCACCGCGAACTCGGAGACCTCGTCCGCCGGGTCCTTCTCCAGCTTCTCCGTCACTTCCTCTTCGGTGGGGGCGGGTGTCTCGGAATTGATTCCACAGGCACCCAGGACGGTAGCCAAACAGACAGCGCTCAAGACGCGCCACGGCGCGGCCCTTCGATTGAACTCCATGTTTCGCTCCATTCCATGCAACAGGCCGACAGCCCCCGAGGCCGGTTTGGCCTGTCGGAGAGCTGTCGGAATCCATGGAATGCACGGAGTACTTGTTCCGCTCCCGCGTCGTGTTTCAGGGCGGGAGGGGACGTGCGCCAATCGACAGGAAAGGAGTTGGGTATCGAGTGAGCGCGTCACACGCGACACCGGGGCGCCCCTGGGAGCACGCCCGGGTGTCGGGGCTGCGGGCCGCGTTGCGGGCGACGTCGCGCTACTGCTTCTTGCGCCAGGCGCGCAGCTCCACCTTCTTCGTCGCGCCCACCTCGTCCAGCCGCTCCTGCCAGCGCTTGCGATAGGGCCGCAGGGCGGTGGCGACCGCGCGCGCGACGACGAGGTTGCGGTACCACTTCGCATCCGAGGGGACGATGGTCCACGGCGCGGTCTTCGTCGACGTGCGCGCGAAGACGTCATGGTAGGCGCGGGTGTAGTCCGCCCAGTGGCGTCGGTCCTCCCAGTCTCCGGCGCTGATCTTCCAGGCCTTGCGCGGCTCCTCCTCCCGGGCCAGCAGGCGCTGCTCCTGTTCCTTCTGGCTGATGTGGAGGAAGAACTTCAGGACGATGGTGCCGTGCTCGGAGAGCATCTCCTCGAAGTCGCGGATGTGCCCGTAGCGCTCCTTCCAGAGCGAGCGGGGCGCCAGGTCATGGACGCGCACGGCGAGCACGTCCTCGTAGTGGGAGCGGTTGAAGATGGCGAACTCGCCCTGCCGGGGCGTGTGGCGGTGGATGCGCCAGAGGAA
The DNA here is from genome assembly GCF_010894455.1 of Myxococcus eversor. Classification (GTDB taxonomy): domain Bacteria; phylum Myxococcota; class Myxococcia; order Myxococcales; family Myxococcaceae; genus Myxococcus; species Myxococcus eversor. The sequence goes on from NZ_JAAIXY010000013.1 coordinate 220,072, forward strand.
GTCGTGCTCGCTCTCCTCCGTGCTGGGCGCGGCGAAGGAGGCGACGCTGACACCGCGGGGATTGAGGCTGCCCACCACGTGTTTGATGGTGCCGTCCTTGCCCGCCGTGTCGCGGCCTTGCAGGACGATGAGCACGGAGTTCATCCGCGCGCCCCAGAGCAGGTCCTGGAGGTCGAACAGCTCTTCGCCGAGCGCGTCGAACTCCGTCTTCGCGTCGGCCTTGAGGGCCTTCTTCGGCGGCGTCGTGGGGATGTTCTCCAACCGCACCCGGGCTCCCTGGCTCGCGCTGGTGATGTGTAGCATGGCTTCCTTTCCGTCAGTCCCGGAGGGGACCTGGGTGATGGAGGCTGGGGGCATCGCTCCAACCACTCCCCGGTATCCCCTGGAACGGGCCCGGGCTGAACCATTCATGCCCGTGCCGTGATGACTCCGTGAAGATGTGAGCACAGTGGGCTGGGTACCTTGGCTCCCATGCTCCTTCTTGGACTCGGATGGGCCGCGAGCCACCTCCTGCAGGCCTCCGTCGAGGCGCCCATCACCGGGGTCACCGTCTACAGCGACAGGGCCCGGGTGGTGCGGACCGCCTCAGTCGATGTCTCCGGCACCCGGCGGCTGGAGCTGCCCTCCCTGCCAGGCTTCGTGGACCCGGCCTCCGTCCAGGTGGAGGCCGAGGGCGCCCGGATTGCCTCCGTGGAGGTGAAGCCGACCGAGACGCCGGCCTTTCCCCAGCAGGAGGCGCGCAATCTGCTCGCGGCCCTGGACCGGCTGGATGATGACATATCGCGGACGGAGGCCGAGCGCGCCGCCCACGTGCTCCAAATCACCGCGCTTCGCCGCATCCAGCCAACAGCGTCCGACGTGGAGGAGGAGGTGGCCCGGCCCATGTCCCCGGCGAGCTGGGTCACCGCCACGTCGTTTCTCATCGACATGGCCGCGAAGCTGGAGGGGCGCATGCGGGAGCTGGAGGGGCGCGCCCAGGTGCTGAGGGAAGAGCGTCGGCAGCGGCTCGGCGAGGCGGAGCGGCTCGCCGCGCCGGCCCCGGGTGCTGGCGTCGCCGTGGGCGTCCTGCTCACGGGCTCCGGGCCCGTCCGGGTGCGTGTCTCCTATCTCGTCACCCAGGCCGTGCGCTGGTATCCGCGCTACGAGTTGCAACTGCAGCCCGAACAGCAACGCGTCCAGGTGGCGCTCTCCGGCCGGGTCAGCCAGGAGACGGGGGAGGACTGGTCCCACGCCCGGCTCACGCTCAGCACCGCCCTTCCTTCCCACGCCACCGCGCTGCCGAAGCTGAGCACGTGGAAGCTGGGCGAGGTCGAGCGCTTCATCCCGACGCCGGTGAGGAACGACGAGTCCCCCAGCCCGCCGCCGCCGCTGCCGTCCGAGCACGCCGCCCCGGATATGGAGCAGGCGCTGCGTCGACAACTCCAGGCGAAGGTGGGTGTGCCGGCCGCGTCGTCGAGCCCGAATCCGGCCGTCGTCGCACAGACCTCCCTGGTGCCCGCTCCTTCGCCGTCGCCTTCAGGGTCGGAGTCGCGGACGGGCGGAGGCGCGCGTCTGTTCGGTTCGGGCACCCTCCACGGCACCGTCATCGACGCCCAGTCGCGAATGCTCGTTCCGGACGTCGTCGTCACGGCGACCTCACCGGTGCTGGGGGAAGAGAGCGTCGCCGTCACGGACGCTCGGGGTGACTACCGCTTCACGCGGCTGCCACCCGGCACCTACACGTTGCGGTTCGAAAAGGAGATGTTCAAGCCCTACGCCCGCGGCGATATCCGGCTCGGGCCCGGAAGAGCCCTCCGCGTCGCGGTGGAGCTGCTGCCCGAGTCGCTGGGAGAGGTGGTCGAAATCGTCGGTGCGCCGTCCGAGGTCGACGTGGGGAGTTCCTCCACGGGCATGGGAATTTCGCTCAACGGCCCGCCGACCTTCAGCCGGCCCTATGTGGAAGAGCCCGTCGTCGACAGTTACGTGGGGCTCGCTCCGCTCCAGGGCTATGTGCCGCCGACCCTGTCCGCGGACCTGCCTGCGTCGCTCGCCGGAGGCCATGACCTGGCCTTCACCGCGCCGCGCCTGGAGTCGGTGCCCAGCGCGCGGGGCGAGCGGAGCATTCCCCTGCTCATCGAGTCGTGGCCGGTCCAGGTGGAGCGCCATGTCTACCCGGCGCTCGCGTCGGAGGCGTTCCTGGTGGCTCAGCTCACGAGCCCGTCGTCCAGCGCGCTGCCCGGAGGCGCGGCGAACCTCTTCGTGGGGAACGATTCGGTGGGCACCGCGATGCTGAGGGTGATTGTCCCGGGTGAGCCCTTCACGCTGCCGCTCGGGGTGGACCCGGCGGTGCGGACCGCGCGCAACGTCCGGCTGGTGCAGTCGAAGGAGGGCTTCATCTCCAAGGATGAAATCAACACCTATGAAGTCACCCTGGAGATTCCCAATCCCTATCCATTCCCTCTCCAGACGCAGGTGGTGGACCAGCTGCCGGTGAGCGGGAACAGCGAGCTGGAGGTGAAGCTGGTTCGCACCGACCCCGTGGCACAGCCGCAGTCGAAGACGGGAGAGCTGCGCTGGCGAGTCGTCGTCCCGCCCGGCGGCAAGAAGACCGTCACCTTCGAATACTCCCTGCGCCGTCCGCAGCACTGGCGCCTGACGCAGTCCCACCGGAGCCACCGATGACCTTGCTTCCCTGGGCGTTCCTGGCGCTCGCTTCCGTGTCCCAGGTGTCCTCCGTCGTCATCTATCGAGACCGTGCCCAGGTGACCCGCTCGACGGAGGTGGCCTGTCAGGGAGCCACCACCGTCGTCTTCGAGCGGGCGCCCGGGTCCGCATCCCGGGAGAGCTTTCGTGCTCGCGCGACGGGGGCCACCTTGGAGGGCCTCACCGCCGAGCGCCGGACGCTCGAGAGGGAGCTCGCGCCCGAGCGGGAGAAATGGGAGGCGCGGGGAATCGCGCTCGGGCGCGAGCAGGCGGTATTGGACGCGGCGGAGGCCCAGGCGCGGGAGCTGTCGCGACTGTCGCAGGGCTACACGGACGTGGCCGTGGCGCGAGTCACCCGTGAGCTGACCGGGCCCAGGCCAGACACGAGCACCTGGGCCGCCGCCTTCGACGCGGCGCTGGCCGTGCGGCTGCGCGCGGTGAAGGAGGCAGGGGACCTGGCGGAGCGGAGGCGCGAGCTGGAGCAGCGCCGCGCCGAGGTGGACGTGGAGCTCGCTCGCCTGCGCGAACAGGGGGCCCGTGACGAGCATCACGTGGAGGTGCGCCTGTCCTGCCCCCAGGGGAAGCACACGCGCGTGGAGCTGACCTACCTGGTGGGCGGCGTGTCCTGGGTGCCGAGCTACGAGGCCCGGGCGAACGAGGCGGAGGGACTCGTGGAGCTGACGTCACTGGCCACGGTGCGGCAGTGGACGGGGGAGGGGTGGACGGGCGCGAAGCTCTTCCTCTCCACGGCGCTGCCGCGACAGGACGCCACGCCGCCGGAGGTGTCACCCTTGCTCGTGCACGCCACGAAGCAGCCGAAGGAGCGCAAGGTGCTGGTGCCGCGCGAGGAGCAGGTCCGGCACGTGGAGACGGCTGGCGAGACGAGCACTTCGGAGTCCCTGTCGGGTTTGACCGTGAAGTCTCAAGGCGTGTCCGTGCAGTGGGAGGCGCTGGAGGCGACGCGGGTGCCGGGGGACGGCAGCGCGGTGCGGGTGATGCTGGGGCGTCACTCGCTCCCGGCGAGGTTCTCCTGGCGCACGGTGCCCAAGCTGCATCCGGTGGTGTTTCGAGTGGCGCGGCTCTCCAACACCACGAACTTCCCCCTGCTGCCAGGTGAGGTCAGCCTCTTCCGCGACACGGGCTATCTGGGGCGCCAGTGGGTGGAGCGCGTCGCGGGGGGGATGCCCTTCGACCTGACCTTCGGTCTGGCGGAAGGACTGCGAGTGAAGCGAACCGCGATGCAGGAGGTGGGACGGGCGGGCCTCTTCGGTGGCAAGCATCGCTTCCGCTACGCCTATCGCTTCCTGCTTTCCAATCTGGGCACGGGGACGGAGACGGTGGAGCTGTCCGAGCACCTTCCCGTCTCCGAGCTGGAAGACGTGAAGGTGGAGGTGGAGCCGGAGTCCTCGAGGGACTGCGCACCCGCCGATGCCGATGGCCTCACCCTCTGCCGGGTGACGCTGGAGGCCGGGCAGGCGCGCACCGTGGACCTCGCCTTCCACGTGGATGCGCCGTCCAGCTACGACGCCGGCAGGATGTAGGAGGCGAGGGGCCGTTTACATTTCAAGGCGCCTGGAATCACATCCACGCCCATGACGCCCCTGCTTCCGGACCCTGATGAAGAGCTGGATGAGCGCAACCCGCTGGTCATCACCGCCGATGACCTGCTCAACGGCGACGAGTGCGGGGCGCTGGTGGCGCGAATCGAGGAGGCCGGGCCGACGGCGGCGCCCATCACCACGGCCGCTGGCTTCGTGATGCGGCCCGACATCCGGAACAACACCCGGGTGATGTTCGACGACCATGAGCTGGCGGACCTGCTGTTCCAGCGAATCAAGCCCCACGTCCCACCGCGGCTGGAGCGCGAGTGGGAGCTGTGTGGGACGAACGAGCGTCTGCGCTGCTACCGCTACGAGGCGGGGCAATACTTCGCCCCGCATTTCGACGGGGCCTTCGTGCGGCATCGCGATGAGCGAAGCCTGCTCACCTTCATGGTCTACCTGAATGACGGCGCGCATGGAGGCGCGACGAACTTCCTCTACCTCGGGCGCTCCGTGACGCCGCGCACGGGCGCCGCGCTGCTCTTCAACCACCACCTGTACCACGAGGGGGCGGAAGTCACGGCGGGCCTGAAGTACGTGCTGCGCACGGACCTGATGTACCGGCGCATCCGCGCATGAGGCACGCCCGGCTCCGGAGCCCGAAGGCCCCGGAGCCGGCGGCATTCACGCTTCAGCCGAACTCCACCCTGCAGGTGGCGCCGCAGCCGTCGTCGTTCTGGACGTTGCCGTCATCGCATTGTTCGCCGGACACGACCTGGACAGTGCCGTCCCCACAGCGAGGCCCCAGCACGCAGCCCCGTCCGCATTGTCCGTAGCCGCCGTCATTCACTCCGTCGTCGCACTGCTCGCCCACGTCGAGCCTTCCGTTGCCGCAAAGCCTGACGCACGCGGTACGGCGGGTGGCGAAGTTGTTGAGGGTGAGCCGGTACGAGGACCCGGTGGTGTAGCGCTCGGCCTGGAACACCGCGACCTCGTAGATACCGCCGGGACTGAGCCCGAGCCGCGCGGCATGGTTCGACAGGGAGACGGTGCCCTCCTGGGCCGTGTGGACCCCGCCCATGTCGAGCGCCAGGATGCGATTGACGAACACCCAGATGTCGTCGTCGCCCCGGAAGTCGAGGACCTCGGTGCCCTTGTACTCGAACCAGTAGCGCGTCTCGCTGGTGAAGCTGAAGTTCCGCTGCCGGACGGGCGTGCCAGAGTCGTTGCGCAGCGGTTCGAGCCCGGCGGCCACCCAGCCCAGGCCGTCCAGCGGGAAGAACCCCGACTGGTCGTAGAGGTACGAGCCATTCGGCTGCCGGTGGAGCAACAGCTTCGCGACCACCGGCCTGTTCACGAGGTTCGTGTCGACGAACCACTGGGCGAAGGCCGTGGCGCCGTGAGTCGTGGTGGAGGGCACGCCCTCCTTCGCGTAGTCGGGCTTTCCCGCCGCATTCAGGAGGTTCTTCACGATGCCCGTCTCCTGGCCGTTCTTGTTCTGGAGGTCGATGTGCCCTCGCGGCAGGGGGCCCGTGGCCTGCAGGTCGTAGCCTCGGAAGTCGCGGTAGACGATGGGGAGCTCCACCACCTCGGGCGGCTCCTGTTCGATGGACTGGCAGAGAAAGCCCGGCTCCAGGCCGCACGTCGGCGAGCAGCCGTCATGGGCGCGCGTGTTTCCATCGTCGCACTCCTCGGCGGTGCTGCCGGGCAGCATCACTCCGTCACCGCACGTGGCCTCACAGACGCCGTCGGTGCAGCGAGGCTCCTTCACGCACAGCGGCGAGCACCCGTCACCCGTGTTGTTGTTGCCGTCGTCGCACTGCTCGGTGCCCTCGACGACCTGGTCGCCGCAGGTGGTGGGGCTGCAAGGCTGGCCAATGACAGGGCACTTGTAGCCCTGCTCCAGGCGGCAGGCGTTGTCGCAGCCATCCCCCCGGACGATGTTGCCGTCCTCGCACTCCTCGTCGCCGGCGAGGATGTTGTCGCCACACCCCGCGGCCAGACAGGCGCGCCCGTCCACCGGGCAAACCCATCCGGGCTCCAGGGCGCAGCTCGAAGCGCAGCCGTCGTTGTTCGTCGTGTTGCCGTCGTCACAGGCTTCGGGAGGCTCGCGCGTGCCATCGCCGCAGCCGGGGCTTCCCGCGTCGACAGGACCCGCATCGGGTTCAGGCTGGGGCCCAGGGCCTCCATCGTCGGGAGGGCAGGAGTCCAAGGAGAAGGTGCCGCCAGGGCAGCCGCCGCCGTCACCAGGGCCTCCATCCGAGGGCGTGCCCGAGTCCTCTCCGGAGTCCGGAGTGCCCGCATCGCCACCGCTGTCGGGCGTGCCGCTGTCTGGATTGGACGCATCCGGGAGGGAGGGACCTGCGTCCTCTCTGGGGGGAGGGTCGTCGTCTCCGCACGCGGAGAGAGTGAGGAACAGGGCGGCGAGCAGGGCGCTCAGCGGCCGTGAATGCACACGAGTCATCGGCATGGGTGTTTGTGACGTCAGTGGAGGTGGACGCCGGGCTTGAGAGCCATTGGACGCCAGGCGTGATGGGATGATGCCTCGTCGTGCCGACATCAATGTGTGCTCACCCCGCGCTTCGTCCGGCGGGTCGCACCTGCGCGCGCCTTCGCCGGGAACCGCGGAGGCGTAGCACGGTAACAGGTGTTACCCCCAATCCGTCGCCCCGGCGGGCGGTATGCCGGTGTGGAGGCTACGTACTTCCCGCGAGGCCCAGGGAGCGGGCTCGGCGTACCCTGCTTGCGGGGTAAGGGCCCTGCTCCCGGGCGAAGCGGTTACTGGCTCACCACGCGGTGGGGCGGTAGTCCTTGAAGAAGTTGCCCCAGGCGTACTCGCCGGTGTTCTCCGCGAAGATGACCGGGTCCACGATGCGGGCCGCGCCGTCAACGATGTCCAGCGGCGGCTGGAAGTCGAGGTCCTGCACCTTGCGCTCGGAGAACTGCACCGGGTCCTCGTCGGTGACCCAGCCGGTGTCCACGGCGTTCATGTAGATGCGGTCCTTGGCGTAGTCCGCCGCGGACGTCAGCGTCATCATGTTCAGCGCGGCCTTCGCCATGTTGGTGTGCGGGTGCCGGTCCGTCTTCGTCCCGCGCGAGAAGCTGCCCTCCATGGCGGACACGTTGACGATGTGGCCGGGCGAGGAGCGCTCGCGCGCCATCAGCGGCTTGAGCTTGCCGCAGAGGATGAAGGGCGCCACCGCGTTGATGAGGTGGACCTCCAGCATCTCCGCCGTCGTCACGTCCGCCAGCTTCATCCGCCACGAGTTCATGTGGCGCAGGTCCACCTGCTGCTCGTCCGCGTCCAGCCGGCCCTGGGGGAAGAGGGCGCGCGTGTCGCCCTCCTGCTCCATGGCGTAGGGGAGGAGCGACAGCGCGGCGGACGAGTGGATGCCCAGCGCGGGGTCGCTGCTGCGCCAGTTCGTCGCGAGAGAAGACGCATCCGTCGTGCCGGCGCCGAGCGCGGGCGCCACCGTCGCGATGCAGGCCTGGTGTCCGGCGAGCAGCGGGCGAGCGGCTTCCGGCAGCTGGTCCATGCGCAGCTGCTCACCCTCGAGCAGGTGCGCGTAGAAGCCCGGAGGACGGCGGACCGTCTGCGCCGCGTTGTTGATGAGGATGTCCAGCCGCTGGTGCGTCTGCTCCACGTAGGTGGCGAACAGCTCCACGCTGGGCGCGTGCCGCAGGTCCAACCCGTGGATGTGCAGCCGGTGGGACCAGTTCGCGAAGTCCGGCTCCAGCACGTAGCGCCGCGCCGCATCCTGGGGGAAGCGCGTCGTCGCGATGACGGTGGCGCCCGAGCGCAGCAGCATCAGCGAGGCCTGGAAGCCAATCTTCACTCGCGCGCCGGTGATGAGCGCGACCTTGCCCTCCAGGGACGCGCGCTGGGTCCGCTTCGCGTAGTTGAAGTGCGCGCACTCCAGGCACATGGAGTCATAGAAGAAGTGCAGCTGCCGGAACTCCGCCTTGCACACGTAGCACTTGCGTGGCGTCTCGAGCAGTTGTCCCGGGTTCTCCTCGGGCGGGGGCGGCAGCAGGGGCACGTTGAGGACGGGCGCCCGGCGCATCAGTCGGATGCGGGTGGACGCCCGGACCTCGCGGTCCTTGGTCTCCTTCTCCATCCGGCGCTCACGCCGCAAGGCCTTCTCCAACCGCGTCTTCGCCCCACGGTCCGGGTGCACCAGGCGGCCGGCGGCGACCAGGAGAGCGAGCTTGTCCTCCTCGGGGAGCCGCGTGAGCAGGATGCGGTCCTGCGCCGCGGCCTCGAGGAGCTGGGTGCAGCGACGGACCTCCTCCACCGAGAGCGAGGGCAGTTCCGTGGGTTCGGTATCAGCGGGGAGTGCGGGCGACGAGGTCTCTGCGTCCTTCATTCTCGCGGTGAATATCCCGGAGGCGCCCGCGAAGAAAGGCCGGCGGTGGCGGAGGGCCCGCCCGGAGAGGAGGCGAGCGGGCCTCCCCGGGACCTGGGGCCACCACCCTGGGCGCGGCGCGGGGCTCCACCGCCTCTCCGGCGGCCCTCCATTGGCGACCTCGACGTCGGAGGGGGCGAGGGGCCTGGTCAGCGAGCGGGCCGCCCGAGGCGCGGCGGCCCGGACGGGTGGACCGCCGTCACGCCCGGGGCGGTCAGTGCCAGTTGACCCGGCCGCTGCCATTGACGCGGATGGAGCGCACGGAAGCGGAGCCCCACAGGTCCACGTTGCCCGATGCGTCCAGGGAGACATTCACCGTGCCGCCCTCGACGGTGGCGCTCGCGTCGCCGGAGCCCTCGGAGACCAGGTCCAGGTCCACCGCGCGCAGCTCACGGGCCTCCAGGTCGCCGCTGCCGTCCATCCTCGCGCTCAACCGGGAGGCGGTGCCCCGCAGCCTCACCAGACCGGAGCCCTCGCTGGTCACGTGCACGTCGCTCGCGGCGCCCAGCCAGCTCAGCTCTCCGGAGCCCGACAGGGAGAAATCCGCCCGCTCCACGAGCACGGAGTCCGGCATGCACATCACCACCCGGCCGGAGCCCTCCACCTTCGCCTCCACGGTGCGGGCTCCGCCGCAGTAGCGCACGCTTCCCGAGCCCGTCGACTCGAGCCGCACGTGCTCTCCGGACTGTCCGATGAAGCCCTCCACCGTCATCGAGCCCGAGCCCTCCAGCGTCGCGCCCACCAGCCGCGGCACGGTGATTTCCACCCGCGCGGTGCCCTTGGGGTGGAGGTTGCCGTCCGTGGTGATGACGAGGGACGCATCCGGGCCCTTGAACACGCGCACGTTGTCCTGGAGGTTGGAGTCCAGCGTCACCTTGAGGCTGGCCGTCTCTCCTTCGCGCACCACGACGTTCAGCGAGCCTTCATGCACCACTGACTGGAACGCCTCCACCTGGCGCTCCTCGGTGACGGTGTCACCGTTGCCGTGCACGTCGAAGTCACTGCACCCCGCAAGCCACCCCGCCGCGAGTACACACGCGGCCATGCGCATCCACATATCCTGCCTCCGTTGAGAGTCGCGCGCGCTCACGCGCCGCGGATGGAACACCGCGCCCGCGAGAAACTGTCACCGGCCCGCGACTTCCGATGAGGGCAGCCGCGCGGAGGCCACCGCCACGCACAGCGTCGCCACGACGAAGTAGTAGTAATTGCAGAACGCCTGCTTGTTGAAGGCGAAGAAGGTGGCGTACGTGAGCGCCGTGGCGGCGGCGAAGCCCGAGGGGGACCGGGGTGCGCGCCACAGGCTCAGGCCCAGGACGACGGCCACCGCGACGAACGGAATCCAGAGCGGAGGGGGCGGATGTCCCCGGACCACCCACGCCGCCAGGTAGCTCAGCGACTCCGTGCGAAACGGCTGGTGTACGTGCAGCGCCACCACGCTGTGGAAGAACGCCTTCACGTCTGGCAGGGCGAACGGAAGGCTCACGAGCAGGGCGGTGGCTCCCGCGCGCCAGAGCAGGCCCCAGAGTCGACGGGGCTCGGGCACCAGGAGGAAGGCCAGCGGCACCAGGAACACGGTGTGCTGCTTGACGGCGAGCATCAGCCCGAAGACGTAGGGGAGGGCGCGAGGGAATCGCAGGGCGCAGAAGATGCTCGCCGACAGGAGCATCACCAGGAACGGCTCCGTCCAGGACTGCTCCAGCACGAAGAAGCCGCGCGGGGTGAGCAGGTAGAGCGCCGCGGCGCCAGCGCCCAGCCGTCCGCCGCGCGCATAGGCCATGAAGCCCGCCGCCAGCGCCGTGGCCATGAGCTGCGCGCAGCGCGGGTCTCCCGCCAGCGCGCGGCCGAGTGTCGCGAACAGCAGGCTCAGGGGCGGATAGGGAAAGCCGAACAACAGGCGCCCGTCCTTCACCAGCCCGTCCCCGTACCAGAGCGAATGGCCGTAGATGTTGGGGAAGGTCATCGCGAACGGGTTGCCGCCGCGCAGCAGCTCGTCCGCGCCCTGGACCTGGAACACGAAGACGTCGATGTGAGGCGCCGGGGCATGCCGGAGAATCCATCCTCCCAGCAGCAGGTACACCCCCAACAGCACGGGCACTCCCACCTGGCGCAGTCGCTCCGGGCCCACCAGCAGCGCTCCCGAGACGAGCGCCGCGGTGGCCAGGCGCTCATGGAAGGGGGCGAAGGGCCAGGGGCCGTTGAGCCGCAGCGAGGCCGCGGGGTAGTCCGACAGCAGGGCCTGGAGTTGCAACAGCAGCGCGACGCCCACGAGCAGCGCGAGCACCGGCTCCGCCCACGTCCAGGGACGGCGCAGGCCCGGGCCGACCACCGCGAAGAGGCTCAGGCCCAGGCACAGGGTGAGGCCTCGAAGGGAGTCCTCGCGGAGCGTGCCATTGGTGAGCTGGAGCGTCAGGGCCAGCACCAAGGCCGCCGCCAGACAGAAGACAGGCAGCCGCCAGGGGTCCGTGGGTGAGGGCGCGAGGTGGGCCGGCGTTGACTCCATGGCGCGCCTTATAGCCCACACGCCTGGACGCGATTCCCGATTGCGAGGGCTCGGGCGTGGCGGTCAGTCGCGGCGCGGAAGGTGGATGCTGAACGTCGTCCCGCGCGCCTGCGTGGAGTCCACCTCGACGCGGCCTCCATGGGCCCGGGCAATCTGGTCCACGATGAAGAGGCCCAGGCCGATGCTGCGCCGCTCCGCTCCGTGCTCCGTGCCGCGCCGCATGGGCTCGAAGAGGGTGGGAATCACGTCCATGGGAATGGGTGGCCCGGCGTTGCTCACTCGCAGCACCAACTCCTGGGAGACTCCCTCGCACAGCACCTGGATGCGCGCGTCGGGCGGGCTGTACTGCACGGCGTTGGAGAGCAGGTTGTGAATCACCTGGGCGATGCGGTCCGAGTCCCAGGCGCCATTCCCATCGCCCCGTGTCTCGACCTCCACCAGCCGCTCCGGCATGACGGACTGCACCTCGTCCACCGCTTGCCGGGTCAATTCGTGCAGGTCCATGGGCTGGCGATTGACGGGCAGCACCTGGCCCATGCGCGTCTGGGTGAAGTCCAGCAGGTCCCGGATGAGGCGCTGCGCGCGGTCCGCCGAGTCCACGATGCGTCGGATGGCCTTGCGCGCCCGCTCGTCCAGGTCCGTTCGCCGCACCAGCGTGGAGGCGGAGAGGAGGATGGCGTTGAGCGGGTTGCGGAGGTCGTGGCTGACGATGCCAATCAATTGTTCGCGAAGAATCGCCGCTTCCTTCGCGCTGAAGAGCTGCGCATCCCTGCGCTCCAACTCGTCCTGGTTCTCGAGCTGATGGCCGATGAGCTCTCCGAGGTGGCGGAAGACCTCGAGCTTGTCGTCGGCGAGCAGGGCGGGGTTCGCGTCCAGCGCGCACATCACGCCGAAGAAGGAGCCGTCCCCGCGGTAGAGGGGCACGGCGATGTAGCTCTCCACGCCATAGAGCTTGGGCGCGGGGTGGTCGGAGAAGCGGGGGTCCTCGCTCGCGTGATTGACGAGCAGCGGCGTCGCCGAGGTGCGGACCGTGTCGCAGAAGGTCGTGGTGATGGCCAGCGTGTCGCCCGGATTGAGGCCGAAGTTCATCTCATCCAGCACGGCGCAACACCGCCACTCCTGGGCCGTGACGCGCGCCACCACGGCCAGACGCAGCCCCGTGGTCTGCAGCAGCACGCGCAGCACCGTCTTCACGGCATCGATGCGCGCGATGGCCTGGACGTCCGCGGTGAGGCCGACGGGCTGGGCCGCCGACGCGAGCGGTGGCGGACCTGCGAGGGTGCTGTCATCGGCGGCCATGTGAAGAGGAACAGCGGTGCCCTCACTCATCATTCTTTGACTGGGGTGCCTGCTCACGGGCGCGAGGCCCTTCCCGCATCCGGGTGGGGCTGTGTGCGATCGCCTCCTTGCTGACAGGGAGGACGACGGACTGTCTCCCTCCCGGTGCCTGGGTGGGTGCGGGGCGCCAGAGCCAGGGGGAGGCGGCCCGCCTCGTGGAAACCCCTGAGTCCCGCCGAGGGAGCGAGGGGTTACACTCTCGCTCCGAGGGCACGGAGCCAGGGGGGAGTACGTGGCACGAGCGCGAACAGCTCCGGGGCGAGAGTGCGGGCCAGCGTCCGCCGGTGGTCTCATCCGAGGGTGGCCATGAGCGAGCCCCTGACGACGTCGGAGTTGGTGCGCCAGCTCGCGGAGTCCAAGACAGGTGGTTTCACCGAGAGCATCGCGCGGCTGCGGGCTCGCACGGACCTGGTCGATGCGGCGCGGGCGGCGCTCTCGGGCGGACAGGAGCTGGAGCGGGTCCTGGTGTTGCTCGCGATGCGGGGACTGGAGGCTCGCGAGGCCCAGGACCTCATGCTCTCCGCGCTGGGGGATGGGTCCGCGCAAGTCCGGGCCATGGCTGCACGGGGGCTCGCCCTCGCGCCCCGACAGGTGGCCTGGGGGCGGCTGGTCCAGGTCCTGGCGGATGTGGACAGCACGGTGCGGCGCCAGGCCATGGAGTCCCTCGCGCGAATCGACACCTCCGCCGCGGGCGCGCTGCTGGGGGAGCGTTATGCCCACGTGTCGGAGTCCGAGCGGTTGACCCTGCTCGATGTCGCGAGTGAGGAGGCGACGCCGGAGTGGCTGTCCCTCGCGTGTCAGGGGCTCGCGGATGAGCTGCCGTCCATCCGAGTCGCTGCCGTCGCGGCGATGGCGGCGGTGGAGGGTCCGTCCGCGGACCGCGCGCTCGTGGCGGCGCTCCAGGACGTGGACGAGGAGGTGCGCGTCGCGGCCGTCGAGGCCCTCACCCCGCGCGACACGCTTTTCGAGGAGCCGTTCCTGGCCATGCTCGCGGATGTCTCGCCCACCGTGCGGATGCGGGCGCTCCAGGCGCTGCTTCGACGGGGAACCACGGCGGGGCTCGAGGCGCTGATTCCACTGCTGGAGGACCCGGTTCCGCAGCTCCGGAAGATGGCCATCCTCGCCATCGGTGAACTCGGCTGTGGCGCGGCGATTCCGCGACTCATCGACGAAGCGCGGCGCGCCACCGACGCGGAGGAGCGCGCCTCCCTCGTCACCGCGCTCGGGGCCCTGGGCGCACGAGACGGGGAACCGGTCCTCCAGGCGGCGCTCCAGGACGCGTCCGCGCGCGTGCGAACCTCGGCGGTGGTGGCGTGGCCTCGGATTGTCGGCGCATCGCGGGCGCTCGCCCCGCTGCGCGGATTGCTGCGCGGCGACCCGGACTGGCAGGTGCGCTCCCAGGCGGCGCTCGCGCTCACCGGCGCGGCGTCGGCGGCTGATGAGGACCTGGCCGTGGCGCTCACGCGAGACGTGGACCCGAGGGTGCGCTCGGCGGCGGCGGGGGTGCTCGCGGACAGGGCCGGCGTGGAGGTGGACGCGGCGCTGGTGAAGGCGCTCTCGGACCCCGAGCCCGAGGTGCGGTTGAAGGCGGTGCGCGCGCTGGGCCGACGACTGGTGTCGGAGGCGCGTTCCGACCTGCTCGCGCTGGAGGCCACGGAGCCGCGGCGCGACGTGCGCGCGGAAGTTCGCCTGGCGCTCTCGCGACTGGAGCAGGACCGGACGGGAGTGGAGGACGACGAGCGCCCGGAGCGCGAGCTGTTCGACCCGGCGGGACTGGGTGTGGCGTTCGCCACGTGGGTGAGGGACCCCGACTGGTATCCCGTCTCGGACCGGCTGGTGTTCTATCGGGAAGGGGAGCTGGAGAGCATCGACCTGGAGGAGCAGGTCCAGGTCCATGACTACTCCGTCGATGTCGGCCACCTCCGGTTGCGACGGCCGGGCACGCCGCAGTTGTTGACCGCGTTCCATGTGGAGCGCACGACCTGGCCTGCTTCGGAGCAGGGAGAGCAACCCTGCTACCGGCTGGAGCTGCACACCGACGTGCTCACGGGCTCTGGACACCCTCGGGTCTTCTATTGCTTCGACGTGCGCTAGAGTCTCCTCCATGTCCCGCACCTCGTCTCGTCGTCCCAGCGGCGCCATGCGCCATGCGGCTTTCCTGCTCGTCGTCTTGATGGCCGCGGGATGCAGGTGCAGACGGACCGAGTCCGTGCGCAGTGAGACGGTGGGCTCCGCGGTCATCACCCACGTGCGGACCTGCGAGGTGCTCGACTGGGAGAGCGGCTCCTGTCGGACGGACTCCGTCCTGACGGTCGGCTCGGTGCGCATCCCGGAGGTGGGCAACGCCTCCCCCAGCCCCACCGGAAAGCGGGCGTTCGTGGGCATGCGAGACGGCACCGACATCCTTGTCGACACCCGGTCCGGAGCGATTCTCAGCCGCTTCCCCGTGTTCGCGCAGGACAGGGAGTGGTGCGATGACTCGGAGCTGATTGTCATCTCGCCCTTGGCGCACTTCGAGGGGGAGGGCTACAAGGGCACCACCCTGGAGTTGGTGTGGTTCGAGAGTGACACGGAGGTCCGCCGTGTCGTCGTCTACAAGGGACTGCGCGCCGCGCCCCGCGTCCTGTGCGGGCCCGGACATACGATGGCGTTCGCCCTGGAGGCCGAAAAGCGGGACGGGCCGCCGGAGCTGTACCGCTGGAGCCAGAAGGACGGACTCCAACTCGTGGAGACCTGGCCCGGCTCCATCGAGGGTGGAGGCGCACCGGACCTCGTCCTCTCCTGGGCGTCCTCCGGACGGCCCGACTGGTGCGCGCGGAGCCGGCCGTATGACTTGAACCGCTGCGTCCCACCCGCGCGCTGAATCGCGCGGTGCGTGTCATGTTGACCCGGGGTGGGAAATGCCCCCCACCCGCGAAGGCTTGAGGTTGAGTGCGTTCACCCGGCGCAGGCCATCGGGAACGGGAGACGCATGAGGACCGGGACACTGTTCGTCGCATTGGGATGTATCGCCTTGGGCTCGGTGGGTTGTGGCTCCGACACGCCCCCCGCCAAGAACTGGGAGGTGGGCTCGGGACTCCGGCTGGTTGACGACAACGTCGTCAGCGTCGCGTACGGCTCGGGGCCTGGGACGGTGGCGGAGGGCAATGACCCCCGGCTCACGGATGCGCGTGCACCCCTGCCCGGCAATGGGAGCTACATCCAGAATGGGACGCAGCCCCAGGACGCGTCGCTGTCCCTGTCGGGCGCGGCCACCGCGAAGTCCGGCATGTTCGTTGACGGGGCGGCGGCGGTCACCACTCCCGCGCCACTCCTGCGCGTGACGAACACCGTCGCTGACACGCTCATGTGGGACGCGTTTCCCCTCTTCACCGTGGACTCGGCGGGCGGACTGCTGGCGCGTGGCGAGCTGGGCGTCGGCGCGGTCCCGATGAGCGGCAAGGGGTACCGGCTGATGTGGGCTCCCTCGCGTGCCGCGTTTCGCGCGGGCTATGCGGACGACGAATGGAATGACGCCAACCTGGGGATGTATTCCTGGGCAGGTGGCACGAAGTCCCGGGCGAGCGCGTACGGGGGCTTCGCCTTCGGCGACCAGTGTCTGTCGAGCGGCACGGTGGCGGTGTGCTTCGGCTCGCAGAACCAGGCGTCTGGCACGGCGAGCTTCGCGAGTGGCGCCAGCTCCATCGCGAGCGGCTTCGGCTCCGTGGCCATGGGCTACACCAACAGCGCCACGGGACAGGGCTCCATCGCGGTGGGATACCGCGTCTCGGCCAACGCGGACTACAGCACGGCCCTGGGGCACCGGGTGACGTCGGGAGGCCGCACGGGCTCGTTCATCTGGGGAGACGAGTCGACCACCACCGTCGCCAGCAACACCCTGGACAACCAGTTCATGGTGCGCGCCGCGGGCGGCGTCTTCCTGCGGACGAATGCCGCGCTGACCACGGGCTGCAACCTGCCCGCGGGCTCCGGTGTGTTCAGCTGCACGTCGGACCGTCACCAGAAGGAGGACTTCCGCCACGTCGACGGCGAGCAGCTCCTGGCGAAGGTGGCGCGGCTCCCCGTGGAGACCTGGCGCTACAAGGAAGAGGCCTCGGGCGTGCGTCACCTGGGGCCGGTGGCCCAGGACTTCCGGGCGGCCTTCGGCCTGGGGACGGATGACACCAGCATCGGCATGCTCGACATCGATGGGGTGAACATGGCCGCCATCCAGGCGCTGGAGCGCCGCACGCGCGAGCTTCACGTCCGTGACGCGGAGGTCGACGCGCTGAAGGCGGAGCTGGCCGAGCTGAAGCGCAGCGTGGCGGAGCTGAAGTCAGCCATGCCCCGCACGCGTTGAACGCTCTTGCGTGAGCACCCGGTCCGCGTCGCCACGGACACAGGGGACAACACGGGGGCCCTCCGGGAGGCCGGGCCCCTCCCGTGAGCACGGCTGTGTCACATCCATCATCCCCAAGTAGTGGAACATACGTAGAACGGCTTGCTTTCAATCCAATACATGGGTGCGGGCTGTCGCACATGGTTCATCCGATGTGTACTGGATGACAGGTCTCCTCGTGATTGGCGTCGCGCCGGGGCCCTTCTGGATGCGGCCTCGGGTGAGAGGGGGGCGGACGCGGGAGGACCTGGTGCGGGGGCGGGAGGCTTGCTGGATTGTGTTAGCCTTGACGCCGCCGTCCCCATCGAAAGGCTTGTCATGCGCAAGGGATTCCAGAAGTGGGTCTTTGTCGTGGGCGTCGTTGTCGGAGGCGCATTGGGGGTGCTTCAGCCGGCGCAGGCGGAGGCGGGCTTGGAGTCGTGTCAGAACATCTGCACCAACGAGGACTGCTCTTGTTTCTTTCAGTGCCGTCCGCTGGGGGGTCAGTGCGTCTGCAACGACTTCATGGAATGCGTCTGAGGTTCGGTCTTCACTGCTCCGAGCGAAGGGCCTCGCTGGGTGGGATTTGGAGGGCGCGGCGCGCGGGCAGCCAGCTCGCGAGCAGCGCCACGACTCCCAGCAGGCCGGGGACGGTCAGGAACGTCGCCACGTCGAAGGCGTGCACGCCGTAGAGCATTCCCGACAGGCTTCGCGCGAGCAGGACGGCCCCCACCATGCCCACCGCCACACCCGTGGTCGCCAGTCGTGCTCCCTGGCCCACCACCAGCCGGAGCACCTGGGAGTCCGTCGCTCCCAATGCCATGCGGATGCCCAGCTCGCGGGTCCGCTGGCTCACTGAATACGCCACCACCCCGTAGAGGCCCACGCCGGCGAGGGACAGGCCCAGGCCCGCGAGCAGCGCCAGCAGTCCTCCCATGACACGCGTGGGGCCGAGGCTCGCGTCGACCACGTCCTCCAGCGCCCGCGCGGTACCCAACGGCAGGTCCGGGTCCACCGCGCGGAAGCGCTCGCGCAGCGCGGGGACGAGCGCGTCCAGCGGCGTCGAGGAGCGCACGACGAGCACCATGTACAGCGCCGGGAACTGGTTCATGGGGAGGTAGACCTCCGCGTGGGGCGCCTCGCCCACGGAGCCGTGGCGGACGTCGCGCGCCACGCCCACCACCTCGCGGTAGTCCTCGCCGTCCATCGTCAACTTCACCCGCTTACCCAGCGCCTGCCCGTCTGGAAAGTGCCGGCGCGCGAAGGTCTCGTTGACCACCATGACCTGGGGCGCGCTCCCGGTGTCCGTGTCCGCGATGGCACGCCCCTCCTTCAGCGGGATTCCCAGCGTCTCGAAGAGGCCCTCGCTCACGGTGCGGAACGTGGCCAGCTCTCGCGTGTCCGCGGCGGCTGGTGACTCGCCGGGGAGCAGCACGCCGCTGACCCCGTTGCGACCCCACAAGGGCACGGTGCTGGCCAGCGCCGCCGAGGACACCCCGGGAAGCGTCCGCACGTCTTCCACGAGCGTGGAGAGCGCGAGTCGCTTCCTCGCGTCGTCCTCGTACTTGTTTCCAGGGAGCAGCACGTCCGTGGCGATGACGCCGTGAGGCTCGAAGCCCAGCGGCGCCTCATGCAGTGCTCGCAGCGTGCGCAGCATCAGTCCCGCTCCGACGAGGGGCACCAGCGCCAGCGCCACCTGCGCGACGACCAGCAGCGCCCGCAGTCGCCCGGTGCCCGTCACGCTTCGTCCTCCACGTGCCACGCCCAGCGCGCCCAGGGCCTCCGCCCGCGCCGCGCGCAGCGCCGGCACCAGGCCGAACAGCAGGCTGGTGGACAGCGACACGCCGAGCGCGATGACAAGCACATGAGACTCCAGTCGCACGCTCTCGGGAGGAAGCACGCCCGGGGGGATGAGCAGTCGCAGCAGGTCCAGGCCCCACAGCGCGAGCAGGAGTCCCATGCCACCACCCGCCAGGGCGAGCAGGGCGCTCTCCACCAGGAACTGCCTGGCCAACCGCCACCGTCCGGCGCCCAGCGCCGCGCGCACGCAGACCTCGCGCTCGCGTGCGCTGGCCCGCGCGAGTAGCAGGTTGGCCACGTTGGCGCAGGCCACGAGCAGCACCAGCGCGACGATGCCGGACAAGAGCCACAGCCGCTCGCGCGCCCCTTCCACCACCAGCTCGTGCAGTGGCACCAGCCGCACCCCGAACGCCTGCCCCGCCATCGCAGGCTCCTGGGCCAGTCGCACGGCCACGCCCTCCAACTCCTTCCGCGCGGTGTCCAACGACGTCCCCGCCTTCAGGCGACCTACTGCTCGCAGCGTGACGTCCCCGGGATGATGGGCCTCCCAGACGGGCTCCAGCACGAGCGGGTTCCACAGGTCCACGTCGGGTGCGAAGCGGAAGGACGCCGGCAGCACGCCCACCACGGTGTGCGGCCTGCCATCGAGCATCAGGCTCTGTCCCAGCGCCTCCGGCCTTCCTCCGAAGCGGCGCTGCCAGAGGCCGTGGCCGAGCAGCACCACATCGTCCTGCCCCGCCGCCACCTCTTCCTGTCCGAAGGCGCGGCCGAGCACCGGCTGCACGCCGAGCATGGACAAGAGCCCCGCCGTCGCGCGGCCGGTTCGCAGCCGCTCCGGCGCGGTGCCATCCCCCGTGAGCGTGCGGTCCCAAAGGGCCAGACCCTCCACCTGCTGGAAGGCGCGGACGTGCTCACGCCATGCTTGCAGCATGAGGTGGCTGACCCCCAGCCGCTCCCGCTGCGCGCTCGACTGGTAGAGCCGCACCAACTGCTCGGGCTCGGTGTAGGGCAGCGGGCGCAGCATCACCTGATAGACGACGCTGAACACCGCTGTCGTCGCTCCGATGGCAAGGGCGAGCGTGGTCACCACCACCGTGGTGAAGGCGCGCTCGCGCAGCATCCGACGCAGCGACAGCCGAACTTCCTGGAGGAGCGAGGACATGGGGGCGGTGGCGTTGGTGCAACTCTAGCGCCATGAACTCCATGGGAAGGAGGGACGTCCTGTCCGACAGGGTGTCCCCGCTCGTCGCGCCCAGCTGTCCGGATGTGGCACGCGCGCTTCCCGGAAGCGGACGCGCCACCTCGCGGCTCAAGCACTTCGACGAGGGTGCGTGAGCAACCGGCACGAGGGGCATGCGCCCCACGTGTGGAGTGGACAAGCTCCGAAGCCCGCCTGACGCGAAGGTGCGAATCCCACCGCACGCGCTGTCCCTCCAAGCAGGCGAGCAAGGTAGGTCTTGCGGGCACTTTGCACCGGGCACCATGGGACACACCCTCCCTCCCAGTCTTTCCTGTAGGGGGCGGCATGTCGTGGCGCGGTGGGTGGATGGTGTCGTTGCTGGTGGTGGGGGCGGGCTGCGGGGGAGCACTGCCCGAGGAAGAGTCGGCTGCCTCCTCGGCGGACGTGGAGCAGGGGCTGGACGCGTCGTATTGCCTCCCCACGGAGGCGAGCACCCAGCGAGTGAAGGCCATCCTGCCTCCCTCCGAGCTGGGCAGTGCCCTCTTCTCGGCGGGCCCCGGTCCCTTCGAGGACTTCCGGGGGACGCTCCACTTCGCGGTGAACTTCGAGGACGGCCGCCGCGCCCTGTGGAAGAGCGATGGCACCGAGGCGGGCACCCTCCAGGTCAAGAGCCTCCCGAACTCCACCGGGACGTTCTGGCCCGTCGTCACGAACCTCACCGCGACGCCCTCCCGGCTGTTCTTCATGGCGGGGGACTCGGCGCATGGGATGGAGCTGTGGGCGAGCGACGGCACGGGCCCGGGCACCGCGTTGGTCAAGGACCTGACACCCGGCCCGGACCACTCCTCGCTGAGCCACCTGACGCCGGTGGACGACGCGCTGGTGTTCTTCAAGGAGACGTACGACGGCACCACGTCCCCCAGCACCCGCTACGAGCTGTGGCGGTCGGATGGCACGTCCTCGGGGACGGTGCGCCTGCGCGACTTCGGCACGGAGATGGACGTCAGCTACCTGGACGCGAAGGCGGGCGGCGCGCTGCTCTTCTTCGTGCGTGAGCTGTCCGGCGCGGGCACCAGCCTGTGGAAGACGGACGGCACCACGCAGGGCACCGTCCGGCTCAAGAAGCTCACCTCCGGAGCGCAGGCCTTCATCCGCTCGGTGGAGTCTTCGGACGAGAGCACCCTGTTCATCCTGGGCGAGTCCTCCGGGCTGCAGGAGCTGTGGAAGACGGATGGCACCGCCGCGGGCACCGTGCGGCTGGCGTCCTTCGGCTCCTCGCGAGTCGTGGAGATTCTGGGGGCGCTGGGCTCCTGGGCCTACGTCACGACCACGTCGGTGACCACCCAGTACATGGTCCTCTACCGCGTGCCGCTCGCGGGCGGCAATCCGACGTCCGTGGTCAGCCTGCCCAACGCCTACGCCTCGCAGGGCGTGGCGCTCCCCTTCATCAACGAGGTGAGCAAGGCCCCGGGTGGCTCCAAGCTCTTCTTCTCCGTCCACATCGGCACCAACGGTCCGGGGGTGCGTGACACGCAGCTGTGGGTGACGGATGGCACCGCGGCGGGAACCACCCTGCTGCGTCGGCCCATGAGCCTGTCGGACGAGTACGGCGCTCCGCTCGTCGCCGTGTCGGATGACCTGGTCTTCTTCAGCTCGCTCGAGGATGGCGGCATCGGCGTGGAGCCCTGGGTGAGCAACGGCACTCCGGGCGGGACGCGGCGCCTGAAGAACATCTCCACCGAGGCGCATAACCCGTCGTCCTATCCCTACGGGTTCCTCAAGGTGGGCTCGCGTGTGTTCTTCGGCGCGTATGACGAGACGCGGTCAAGCCAGCTCTGGTCCACCGCCTTGAGCAACGCCTGCGTGTCGCCCGACGCGGGACCATAGGCGCAGACGACGGCACTCCTCGCGCCCCCCGCGACAGCCGGGCCCGAAAATGAAAACCCCAGGCTCCTGATAGGAACCTGGGGCTGACTTCAGGAGCGGGCGGGAATCACTCGCTCCAGTAGGTCCGCGTCATCAGGCTGAAGCCAGACACGGTGTCGACGAAGAACGCGACGTTGTTGCCGCTCCACGGGTCATTCGCGTAGCCGAAGTAGCAGCCCTTGAAGGAGCGGCCTTCGGTGAGGGCGTTCAGGTTGTTGACGCCGTGGGTGTACGTGGTGGGGTTGAGCTGGTTGTTGCGGTTGGCGAAGTTCAGCGCGCTCAGGAAGTTGCCGCGGACCTCGGCGGCGTCCGCCGGGGTGGCGCGCAGGGGGGCGTCGAACGGCGACTCGCCCGGCTCGAAGCCGAAGCACTCGTGGATGCCGAAGTGGTAGTAGCGGTCACCCAGCACGTCGTACCAGTTGAAGTGACGGGCCATCTTCGCGCCGTGGTCCGGCTGGGGCAGGGCGTTGACCGCGTTGATGAGGGACTCCAGCGGCTTGCTGAGCGTGGCGGCGTTGCGGAGGTTGCGCAGGCTCACCGCGCCAATGCCGGTGGTGCCGCCAATGGCGTGGGCGGAGGCGTACGGGCGCTGGTTGAGCAGGTTCACCGCGCCGTTCCAGGCGTACGGCAGCACGTCGTGCAGCTCCGTGTCGCTGATGCTGTTCACCAGGGAGACCAGCTCCGCCTGGTCATCCACGGAGACGGCGAGCTGGTCGATGATTCCGACGCAGGTGCTGGTGATGGCGCCCTCGGCGCGCGCGCCGCTCTCGATTTGCGCCAGGCGGGCCTCGCCGACCAGGGAGACGGAGGACAGGTCCGCCAGGGATACGAAACTCGCCGTGGCGCGACGGGCAACGATGTTGGTCGCCACGTTGCTCGGCAGGTACTGGTCGAGCTTCGCGAAGGTGGCGGTGTTGACGAACGTGAGGATGCCCTGGCACTCCGGGGCCACGTCCACGTCGGAGGCGGTGAGCGGCGCCTGCTGCTGCTCGCTCTGCACGGGCGCGGGAGAGGGCGATTCGGTTTCGGCGACACCACAGCCGACGAAGAGGCTCATGGACAGAACGACTGACCCGAGACGACGCATCTGGGAACTCCTGTTTTCGGGGGGACGACAGTGAGACAGCGGCTCCATACACCAGTAACACGGGTTGCTGACAATTCCCGGGACAGAAGTGTTTTTGTGTTCACGGAGAAGCCACGACGATGACGGGTTTCCAGGCACAGCGGTCCCTCTGGAAATCCAGCAAGGTGACGACTCTGTCACATGTCGCGTCTTCTTGAGTACGCGTGCCGTCCCTGGGTTCAGGAACATGCTTGATGACAGTTGACACATGTTTCATGCGGGTGGCGCGCGGGATTCTGGCATTGCAGCGCGCACCCGGAGTGAGGTCCATCGGGACCTGGAATCCGATGTGCTTGCCTGTGCGCCATCGGAGTCAAGGGTGGCTGTGCCTCCGGGAGTCGGTGTTCCCCCGTTGTTTTTGGCGGGCGGCTGCTGTTGCCTTCCGTCCATGGACGAGAGCCTTCTGCCGGACATCCTCGATGCGCTCGGGCGGCAGCCTCGTGAGTTCGGGGGGGTCCAGCTCCATGTGGAACCGGTCCTCCGGGCCGTGGATGGCACCGAGGCGCGCGCCGTCATCTGGCTCCAGGCGGCCTTCACGCCCTTGCCGCCGTCGATGAGCCTGCGCGTCGTCGAAGCCGCGACGCGGCGGGAGGTGTGGCGCGGGAGCCTCCCTTCCCTGGAGGGGGGAAAGGCGCTGCGGTGGGTTCTTCCGCTGAGCCTCGAGGCCGACGTGAAGGAGCTGCTCTTCCTCGTCGAGGCGCCTGTTCCCGAGGACGCCACGCGGGTGCGTCCTCCCTGGCGCCTGTTCGACACGCTGGAGCAGGTGGAGGTCCGGCCCGTGGCCCGCCCGCTGTCGAGTACGCTCCTCAGGGCCGGTGTGCTGGCCACCACGGGTGTCGGTCTTCCCGCTCTCGCTGTCACCCTGGCCCCGTCCATGGGCCTGGGGCCTGGTGAGCCGGGGACGCGGCGTCACGCGGCGCGCGCGATGCCGGAGGGCTTCCTCGCCGACGTCAAGCCCGGCCTCTTCACGCGGGACTCCGAGCCCGGCAGCGCGGTCATCTGGGAGGCCGGTCAGGTCCTGGACACGGCGCGCTGGGCCGAGGCCGTGGGTGCGGTCGAGGACGCCGAGCGCGTGCGCTGCGCCTGTGGCGCGGTGGCACCTCGCGACGCGGAGTTCTGCCCCCGGTGTCTCGCCTCGCTCGCCGGTGCGACGCGAGCGCCCGCGCCGCCGGTGTTCCAGGCGCTCTCCGCTGGCATGGATGAGCCTTCCCCCGAGGAACCGACGGCGCGCTGCCCCCGGCACCCTCGGGTGGAAGAGGTGCAGACTTGTCCTCGCTGCGGCGGGTTCTTCTGTGAAGCCTGTCTGCCAGAGACGCTCGCGTCCGAGCGAACGCACTGCGCTGATTGTCGCGCGAGAGAGAAGGTGCCCACCGTCCTGCGCTGGGAGTTGCTGCGGGACCTGGCCATCACCCAAAGTGTCGCGGCGGTGCTGCTTGTGGTGGTGGGCGTCCAGTCCACGATGGCCTCGCCCAAGGGAGAGCCCTTCCATTCGATGCTGGGGGGGCTGTGCTTCGTGTCTCCCCTCCTGGGACTCGCCGGGCTGCTGGTGCTCACGCGGAGCCCCATCCCCGGTTGGATTGCCCTCCCGTTCAATCTCCTCTTCGGCGCCGTCATCTTCCTCATCGGGTGGTACCTGATGGGCGCCCTCATTCTCCTCTGTGCCGTCATCTCCTGTTTCCAGCTCATCAGGCTGCACAGCCTGTCGAGCCCGCCGCCCGCCGTGACGGAGCCTCCGGCATTGTTGTGAAGCGAGGCTTCAGGGCCTATCGCGTCGGTCGCGTCTAATAGGGGCTTTGCGCCCGAAAGGATGCTGAGATGAAAATGCCCTCTTCCAGCCGAGCGCTCCCTCGCGCACCGCGGGTGCCTACGTCACGTTCGAGCCCGGCGCTCGCTCCGCGTGGCATACCCATCCGCTGGGCCAGACGTTGGTGGTGACGGCGGGGGTGGGCCGGGTGCAGGCGTGGGGCGGGCCGGTGGAGGAGATTCGGCCTGGAGATGTCGTCTGGACGCCTCCCGGACAGAAACACTGGCATGGCGCATCCCCCACCACGGCGATGACCCACCTGGCCATCCAGGAGCAATTGGATGGCAAGAGCGTCGAGTGGCTGGAGAAGGTCACCGACGCGCAATACAACGCTCGACCCTGAGCGCGGGACGCGGGGTCAGACCTTCTCGAAGACGGATATCAGGCGGCTCGCGACGAGTTCACTGTCGAGCTTGCGGTCGATGCTGACTCTGACCACGTAGCCCTGAACGGCGGTGACGATGGCGTCGGAAATCTCGTCCGCCGCGATGTCTGGAGGCCTCTTTCTCGCGCGGGCGGGCTCCTGACACCAGGGCAGCAATGCCGTCCGCACGAGTGCGCGAAACTCAATCACGCTGTCCCGTGCAATCTCTTCAATCTCCGCGTCGCGAGGACCATCCGCCCATATCTGGAGGAGGGTCTGCGCGTGCGCCTTGTCGCTCCTCGACCGCAGCAGGTGCGCGAGGACGCTGGCAGGCGTGCGCTCCGCGGGGAGCTCGTCGCTCACGGTCGCGACCAACTCGCTCAGCGCGGTCGAGGCCGCGAAGCGCAGGAGCTCTACCTTGCTCGTGAAGTGCGAGTAGACCGAGCCGGCGGATGAGTCCGCCTCACGGATGATGTCCGCCATCGAGGTGCCGGCGACGCCCTGACGAGCGAAGCAGCGCATGGCGGCAGCCGCGATGCTTTCGCGCCGCCGCTGCCTCGAACCTTCGCTCAGCCTGGGCATGACAGCAGCCTATCCACACCTGAGACTGCCTTGACAAACAGAATGTTCGTTCTTTATAGCAAGGGTGTCGGGAGTGCGGATATCCATGTCCGAGGCCCGAAGGACGAGGACCGACACGGGGCCGGTCCCTGGTTGAAGAGACACGAGGAGCTCGTCATGAGTGATGACCAGAAGGTGTTCGTACCGTCCCAGCCGTTGGCTCCGGGTGCCAGGTACGGCGTCTTGAGCGGGTTTGCTCCAGGCACCCGGACCTTGCCAGTCGGATTCCGGCTCGCGCCCCCGTTCCAGCCATTGCCGGTCGAAATCGTCCTGGAGAAGGACGTCGCCGTCACCTTGAGGGACGGCGTGAAGATCTACGTCGATGTGCTTCGTCCCGCCGGCACGCGGAAGGTGCCGGTCATCGTGGCCTGGAGTCCATACGGGAAGGGCCAGGGGACCTCTCCGAGCGTGATGGGCATCTTCCAGATGGTCGGGCTCGACAACGGGATTGTGTCGGGGCTGGAGAAGTTCGAGGGGCCGGACCCGGCGTACTGGTGCGCGCGGGGCTATGCGATTTGCAATCCAGACATTCGGGGCGTGGTCGACTCCGAGGGGGACAGCGTCGTCTGGGATCGCCAGGAGGGCCGCGACTGTCACGACCTGATTGAGTGGCTGGCCGTCCAGGAGTGGTGCACCGGCAAGGTCGCGATGAGCGGGACGTCCTATCTCGCGGTGTCGCAGTGGTTCACCGCCGCCGAACAGCCCCAGCACCTCGCGGCGATCAACCCGTGGGAGGGCGTCAGCGACGTCTACCGGGACCTCGTCCTGCGCGGCGGCATGCCCGACACCGGGTTCGCGAGGCAGCTGCAGGACAACAGCTACTGGGGCAAGGGGCGCAAGGAGGACCTCCTCGCGGAGGCCGAGCGGTATCCCCTCATGACGGACCTGTGGGAGGAGAAGATCCCGCGCTTCGACCGCATCACCGTTCCGGCATACGTCGTGGCCAGCTACTCGAACACCCTGCACACGGCGGGCACGTTCCGCGCCTGGCGCCGGATGGCCTCGAAGGAGAAGTGGCTCCGCATCCACAACTCCCAGGAGTGGCCCGACTACTACGACGAGGCGAACAGGGAGGAGCTGCGCCGCTTCTTCGACCGCTACCTGAAGGGTGAGGACAACGGGTGGGAGCAGACGCCGCGCGTCCGGTACTCCGTCCTTGATCTCCAAGGTGGCGACCAGGTCGGAGTCGGTGCTGACGAGTTCCCTCCAAAGGGCGTCGCGCCGACGAAGTACTACCTCGATGGCCGCTCGCGCTCGTTGACCACGACAGCACCGACCGGTGAAGCGACGGCGAGCTACGACGTGAGCTCCAACCCCGATGTGGTGTCGTTCATCACGCGCTTCGACACGGAGACCGTCCTGGTCGGCTACCCGAAGGCGCACCTCTGGGTCGAGGCGCGTGGCTCCGACGACATGGACCTCTTCGTCCTCGTCCAGAAGCTCGATGCGTACGGCACGCCCCTGCAGCAGTTCACCGTGCCCAACCAGGGCGCGCTGGTGCAGGACGTCACCGAACGCGGCGCTTCAATCCTTCGGTACAAGGGCTCGGACGGACGCCTCCGTGTCTCGCTGCGCCACCTGGACGAGACGCTGTCGACCGACGCCGTGCCCGCCCACAGCTTCGACAGAATCGAGAAGCTCTCGCCCGGTGAGGTCGTCGAGGTCGAGATCGATCTGCTTCCGATGGGCCTCGCGTTCCACCCCGGCGAACAGCTCCGCTTCGTCATCAGCGGCAGGAGCCTTCTGGGAACGATGATGCCCGCGATCCGCGAGTACACCCCCGCCAACAGCGGACGGCACGTCATCCACACCGGCGGCGAGCACGCCTCCTACCTGCAACTGCCCGTCCAGGCGAGGAGCTGAAGAATGACCAGCCAAGAACGAACGGGCCCACGAGAGACGACGGCTTTTGCTGTCGAACTCGTGTCAGGGCCCACCTCTGCGGGTGGGGTCGATGACTTCGAGCTCGTCGTCGCACGCCGGGCGCTCGCGTTGCTCAAGGCCCGCATCGGGCGGCAAGGACTGCTGGACCTTCTGGGCGAAGATATCAAGGCAGGCAACGCGTTCCTCCGCGAGAGGGCCGAGGCCTCCGCGGGGAAGTTCATCTCCGGCACCACCGTGCTGGCTGTTCGAGGCCTCAAGGCCGCGCAGTTCGTACACTGGCTCGAGAACAGCTTCAGTGACGAGAACGTGCTCTTGGCGGGCGAACCGGAACACTACGTGATTGCCCCCAACGCGGATTGGACGGTGACCATCGTCGAGAATCTCGGCCCCCATGTCTGCCGAGTCGTGCTTCCAGGCTTCGACACGGCTCCGAGCTGGGCCACGGAGGTGCGCAACGAATTGCTGCCCGAGTCCGACTACCCGTTCCGCAGGCTCGGCGCCATGCACCTGGCGGACGGCACGCTGGTTGGCCGGGTGCTGACCCAGTTCGGCGACACCGATGAGGGCTTCAACGCGAACCTGACCTGCTATTTCCCCGCAGCCTGCCCGGAGGACATCCTCGAGGAGCACCGCCAGCACCTCGCCGTTGAGTTCAGGAACTGGATTGTCGCCGCGGCGCGGGCGAGGCGTTGACGCACGGGCAGGGTGGCCCCGGTGAGACGCGAAGCCAGCCGCGTCTGTGTTTGTCGTTCCGGGGCCTGGAGGGCAGGGCGCTGGGGGAGCGGAGAGTTGATGCCCGCCATCGTTCATGAACTGATGCCCGCGCTGGGAAACTTTCGCTGGGAGCTTCAGGGACATGGCGGCGAAGCAGGGTGCGGTGACGAGTTGGGGGCGTGAGGTCTCCGAGCGGGAAGCCTGGTCGAAAGTGGAGACCGCCACGACGCCCGAGTGGCGTCAGAAGCTGTCCTCCTGGTGGAAGGGCGTCACGGATGGAGGCGTCCTCTTCCACGAAGGTGACCTGGAGGCGGACACGCTGGTTGTCGGGCCCCGGCCGCTCGTCGTCTCCGGAAGCCTCAGGCTGAAGGGGCTGCTGGAGGATGGACACGCGGCCGACCACACGCTCCTCGTCGTCCTGGGCGACCTGGAGGTGGAGAACGTGGTGACGCTCTCGGCCATGTTCATCGCGGGCGACGTCCGGATTCGAGGGCTCCTCTTCGGAGACTCGTTGGGCGACGACGTCTTCTGGGTGGGGGGCGGATTGAAGGCCCGGGTGCTCGTCGAGGAGCACCACCACCTCCACGTGAAAGGCGCGCTCGACGTGGACGTCCTCGTGGGCAGCAAGCTCACCGCGCCGGGCAAGCCGCGTCAGACGTTGGCGCCGCATGAGGCGCTGCTTCCGGGGGCGTGGACGGACGAGGACGAGGACGAGGACGAGGACGGCGTCTTCGACTCGACGCTGGACGGAAGGGCGCTGCGCGCGATGCTGCGCGCGGGAAAGCCCGTCCTGGCTGACACGCGGCTGGGCCCGGTGGAGAAGGCGATCGCCGCCGCGAAGGAGAAGGTGGCGAAGGGAGAGAAGGCGCCTCGGCTCGGGCTCTCGCTCAAGAAGCTGAAGGTCATTCCCGAGGAGGTCTTCTCCCTCACGGGGCTGGAAGGCCTCACGCTGGACTCCAATCCCATCGAGGTGATTTCACCGCGCATCGGTGAGTTGCGAGCGCTGCGCTCCCTGAGTCTGGAGAGCTTGCCGGTGGGCGCGCTGCCCGTGGAGTTGTGTCGGCTTCCCGTGCTCAAGAAGCTGAGCCTGCGCTACTGCGACAAGCTCACCCGTCTTCCGGATGAGTTCAGCGAGCTGGAGTCCCTGGAGGAGCTGTACCTGGACGCCAAGGGGTTGGACGGCTTCCCGGAGGTGCTGACGCGACTGCCGAAGCTCAAGAAGCTCTGGTGGTGGCGCTTCTTCAAGACGCCGCCGGAGAAGCTGCGGGCGCTGGTGGAGGGTCTGGGCCGGATGCCGAAGCTGACCCACTCCGGCTTCTTCCAGGGCGAGGTACCCGAACTGCCCGCGGACCTCACTCCGCTCGCGCGCCTCAAGCAGTTCAAGGTGGGCCTGGACAAGTTTCCCGCGACGGAAGCGCAGCGACTGGAGGCGGCGCTGCCTCCGGGCCGGTTGCACGTGGGCTACTGAGCCGCCGATGCCACGCGCAGGCGAGCGCGGGAGGCATTGATGACGGCGGCCCATGAGCTGTTCTTGCATGAGGTCGATGCACAGGGGCGGGAGTCGCCTGGTCAGCGGGGGCGGCCCCCTCACGTGAGGAGGCGACTCCAGCAAGGGCCTTGGCGGCTTCTGGGCTGAGGTCATCGCGCGGACCGTGTGGCTGGGGGGTGCCGCCTGTTCATCGCGAGAGCGTGCCGGAGGCGCGTGCCTCGCTGTCCATGTCGCCCAGCGGGCGCCCCTGCGAGCGGGGGGAGCTGTCGGGCGACGCGGTGCGTGAGCACATGAGGACATTCATCGCGGACAGGGGAGGCTCGCGGATGCATCGTCTCTTGCGCCACATCCGGAGATTCTTCCGACTCCAGCCGGGCAGGCCGGCGTGGGCGGCCGGTGTTCGCGCGGCGCTGGCCGTCACCATTCCGTACTCGCTCGCCACGTTGCTGGGCTTCAAGGACGCGGGTTGGCTGGGGCTCACCGGATTGCTCGTGACGCTGGCGAATCCCGGAGGGGCGTATCGGGGCAGGGCTCGGGTGATGGGCACGGTGACGGTGCTTGGAGCCCTCGTGGGAGTCATCGCCGCGCTGGCGGGCGGGCGCCTGCTCGTGGATGCGACTCTGCTCCTGGTGGGGGTCTTCGTCCTGACGTTCGCCCGGTGTTACGGCGACACGGCGGGTTCGGTGGGCGAGAAGCTCGCGGTCATCTTCGTGGCGTCGCTGGGGGCGCATGCGGTGGAACTGGACGCGGCGCTGACGCGCGGAGGGGCGCTCCTGTTGGGGGGCGGGTGGGCGATGTTGCAGTCGCTGGTGCTCTGGCCGGTGCACCCCTATCGCCCGTCGCGGCGCGCCATCGCGCATGTGTACACGTCGCTCGCGGATGGGGCGCGGGACCTCGCCACGCTCGCGCGCGAGGGGGCTCCCGCGGAGGTGTGGACGGCGGGCACGACGCGGCATCTACCGCTGCGCGCGAAGATAGAGGGGGCTCGACAGACGCTGGCGTCCACGCGGGTAGGGCGCTCCGATGAATCGCGGCGAGGTGAGCACCTGCTCGTGCTCCTGGAGGTGAGCGAGCAGGTGTTGGGGGTGTTGTTCGCCCTGGCCCAGGCGATGGAGGTGGCAAGCCCCGAGCGCAGGCTCCGTCCCGTGCGGGAGCAGGTGGCGCGCGCGTGTGACTGGTACGCGGAGATCTCCCAGCGGGTGGCGACGGTGTCACTCGCACCGGACACGGCGGCTGTCTACTGGCCGCGCTTTCCCACCCACCGTGAGGAACTGGGGCTCCGAGGGAAGTGGCTGCGAGTGGTTCCCGCTTCGGTGACGGAGCTGCTGACGCGGTTGAAAGGACACGCCGTCGCGGCGCAGCGAGCCGCCATGGCGATGCGGCGTGGCGACCCAGTGGCACTGGGGCATCCGCGGTCCCTCTTGCTGGCGAGCCAGCGCCGCCCGCTGTTGGAGACGTTGCGTGCGAACCTGAATTCGCGGTCCGTGGTGCTCCGGCATGCGTTGCGAGCGGGGACGGTCGCCTGTCTGGCGCTGGTGCTCACGCGGGTGCTGGGGTTGGGAGAGGCGTACTGGGTGGTGCTCTCCGCCATCGGCATTCTTCAGCCCTACTCGGCGAACACGGAGGAGCGTGCGCTCCAGCGTGTGACGGGGACGTTGCTGGGCGGGACGCTCGCGGCGGTGATTGCCACCGGGGTGGGGTCTCCGCTGGTGTTGATTCTGGTGATTGGGGTGCTGACGGCGGTCTCCGTGTCGTTGTTGCCGCTCAACTTCGGTGCGTTCCAGATTCTGCTCACGCCGGACTTCCTTCTGCTGGCGACGCTGAGCGCGGGGGATTGGACTGTCGCGGAGAACCGGGCGCTGGGCGTGCTGGTGGCGTGTGTGTTGGCGCTCGCGGGGGTGTGGCTGTTGTGGCCGTATCCGGAGCGCAGGCGTTTCCCGGATGCCGCGGCGACGATGCTGCGAGCGGATGGAAACTACTTCCGGCAGGTGGCGGCGAGCCGTAGCGGCACCGAGCCGAAGGTCAGCGCGGCGCGCAGGGACCTGGGGCTCGCGATGATTGACGCGGAGGCGTCCTTCGAGCGGCTGATGGCGGAGTATCGAGGACCGGCGCATCGGCTGGAGCCCGCGATGGCGCTGCTGACGTACTCACGCAGGCTCGCCGCGTCGGTGACGGCGCTGGGCGAGCAGAAGGCCGTGATTCCATCGTCGGAGGTGCTGGACGTGGTGGCGCACAAGGCGAGTGGGACGCTGGATGTGCTCGCGGACTCGCTGAATCAGGGACAGACGCCCCCTCCGATGCCGGAGCTTCCGTTGCGCCGTATCGCGAACGACCCGGTGTCAGGGCCGTTGGTGGAGCGGGTGCCGCGCCAGCTCGAAATCCTGCATGGCGCGGTGGGGAAGCTGGTGTGGACGTGACGGCTGTACGCTGACGTCCATTGAGTGGCAGTCATTTCCTGTCATTTGACGCGCGGCGACCACGGACAACCCGAGGGGTTCTTTTCATGGCGCTGCTTCGACCCGGGGGAGGAATCCGACCCCAGACGCGCAACCGGAATTCGCGCTTCTCGATAATCTGGTCATGAGCGCCATCCAAGACCTGACCCGCCGCCGTCAGCAGCCGGTTTTTGTCCCCGAGCCTCTGCCCAAGAATGCTCCCGCGAAGGCCGAGGAGGCCGCCCCGAAGCGCCTGTTGCGCGACGAGTCGCGGTTCGAGTCCAGGTCTCCGGCCAAGGCGCCCGTGGAGCTGAATCCGACGGTCCCCGTCAAGGCGCCCGTGTCGGGCAAGGTCGACATTGAAGGCATCGCCAACATGAAGGACCCGGTGGCGCGCAACCACGCCATCACCCAGGGCTACTACGAGCTCTCCAATCAGATGGCCGGCCTGTTGGGCAAGGAGAACGCCAACTGGGCCACGTTTGGTGTCTGGGCTTCGAAGCAGGCCGGCGTGAGCATCCGGCAGGAGGATCTGCCGAAGGCCTTCATGGACCAGCTCAAGGGCGACAACAAGTGGCTCGGCGCTCTGACGAACATCGGCCTGGGTGCCATCAATCCCCTGGCCCCGGCGCTGACGGAGGCCCTGAAGGTCCCCATCCGGGACGCGCTGAACCGTGTCAGTGATGCCATCGCGGATGGCAACCAGAAGCTCTTCCGGGACATCGCGCCGGAGTTCCAGCGCTTCACGGAGACCTTCAAGGGCGACACGAAGTACGACGCCGCCAAGGTGGAGAAGTACCTGGAGGGCTTCCCGCCCGGGAAGGAGAATCTCAAGGCAGCCTTCTCCGACTACGCCAAGGCGATGTTCGAGAAGGACCCGAACAAGAAGGCGGAGCTGATGCTCTCCGCCAATGACAAGGTTGGCGTCCACGAGCAGAGCCTGATTCAAGGCGAGGTCGAGCGCGCCCTCAACGCTCCGCTCAAGGAGACCTTTGCTCCCATCGTCAAGGCCACGCTCGACGCGGCTGGCAATGCGCTGCCCTTCCCGGCGAACCTCGCCTACAAGGGCGCCAAGGCAACGGGCCTGGTCGACAAGGCGGTGGACAGTGTCGTGAACAGCCTGACGGGGCAGTTCCGCAAGTTCGCCACCGAGCACATGATGAAGATTGGCCTGCCGGAGGGCAGCCTGAGCCTGGGTGACGACGTGAAGCCCGGGGCGCAGGGCGCGTTCCCCGAACACCTGCGCACCATCGAGAGCGGCGAGCTGAACAAGCTCCTGTCCCAGTACGACAAGACGCCCAACTCGCTGAAGGGCTCCTCGGCCAATGACTGGTCCAAGTTCGACCAGCGCATGAACTACATCGTCGACCTGTTCCGCTCCCGCCAGGGCGACCCGAGTCTCTTCAACGCGCCCTGAGCCGCGTCAGTCGTTGCCGCCGAGGCAGCGCTTGTGCGGCGTGGTGTAGACGCCCTCGATGACACCGGGGGCGCCTTCGCGTCTTATTGGGTTGCACAGGTACCCCCCCGAGCCGCTTCTGTCTTCGCTCCCGGCGCGGGCCACCATCGCCCTCGGTCGCGCCGAGCGGGAGAGCCACGCTCGTCTTCCTGCCCGCCCTCCCAAGCCTTGGATTTCTGGCGTCTTGCTTTGAATCCAGGCGCCCAAAACCTGCGTTCCTCGCATTGACGGTGCCTCTCCAGGCAGGGCTCACGGCTCGCCTTGACATCCTCGCGTGGGTGCGGTTGAACTGCTCGCGATTCGCAATTGCGAGTCATTCTCAATTGCCGGCCCGCGAGGAGGACATGGCGACATCGACCCTGCTGATGGTGCTGGGCCTCGCCGTGCTCCGTGGCGTCGCGCTTCCTCCGCTGCTGGACGGTCATCGCCCGTGGGGGAGGGCGCTGGGGGCGTTCTGCCTCCTCGCCTCCGTGGGGTTCGCGGTGAAGGCCCAGGGGCTCGCGGTGGGGCTGACCTGCGCCGCCGTGCTGGCGATGCTGGTCGTCCCGCTCCTCGCGCTCGCGGTGCCGCTGTGGCCTCGTGCCACGCGGTATGTGTGGACGCTGGGCGCGCTGGCGCTCGCGGTGTTGTGGTGGGGAGGCGCCTGATGGCCCACCAGCATGGAGCCGGCCGTATCGCCGCCGCCGTGACGGGCGCTCCCGGGGCCGCGGTGCTCGCGAGCCTGGCCGTACCGGCGGTGTTACCCGTGCCCGCGGATGTCCGGTTGCTCATCGCGGTGCTCGCCGTCCTGCCCGCCGCCGCCACCGCCGTGTGTCTGGCATTGCTTGCCCGGAGCGCCATGCGTGCCTGGGCGGTCTCCGCCGGGGTCGCCGCCGTGGCGACCGTCGTCCTGGTGCTCGCGTGAAGCTCTCCGCTCGTGCCTACGAGATTCTCTGGGATGCCCACGCGTGGGCCGGCGTGCTGTCGTCCCTGGTCCTGTTCGTGACGTTCTTCCTGGGGGCCTTCGCCCTCTTCGCGGAGGAGCTGTCGCCCTGGCAGGAGCCCACGTTCCGCGCGCCCATCGCCGTCCCGGAGGCGCAGGCCGTCGCGCTCGCGCAGCGGCTGGCCGACACGGAGGCCGCGTCGCGCCCGGTCTGGTTCGGCATCTCCCTGCCCACCGAAGAGGAGCCGTGGCTGCGCCTGTGGAGGATGACCGACGGCGCCATCCATCCGCTCTGGTGGGATCCCGTCACCGGCCGCCAGCTCGGGGAGCGCAGCGACCTGGGCGAGTTCCTCAACGCGATGCACTTCCTGGAGCCGATACCCGGAGGGCAGCACCTGACGGGGCTCGCCTCGGCCGTGCTCGTCCTGCTGGTGGGGACCGGGCTGCTGCTCCAACTCGGCAGGATGATGCGCGAGCTCGTGCGGTTCCGTCCGGGTTCCGCGCGCCGGGTGTTCTGGTCCGACACGCACAAGGTGATTGGCGTCATCAGCGCGCCCTTCCTGCTCGTCTTCGGAATCACCGGCGGGATTCTCTGGCTCGACGACTGGTTCGAGCCCGCCGTGGTGAAGACGTCGATGCATGGCGACCCCCAGGTGAAGGCGAGCGCCGTGGATTGGCCGGCTCCGCCCGCCGCGTCAGGCCAGCCCGCCGGTGCTCCCGACCTCGCCCACGCGCTCTCGGTGGCGAAGCAACGCTTCCCCGCGTCGGAGCACTCCCATTTCTTCTTCGACAACCTCGGTGACGAGCAGGGCGCCGTCCATCTTCCAGGGGAGCGCGAGGGCACGCTCCACGCCTTCACCCACGTGCGCGTCGCGCGGACCGGCGAGCTGCTGTGGTCCCGCGACACGGGCGGAGGGACAATCTATTCGCGGGTGATGGACCCGCTGTACGGGCTGCACTTCGCCACCTGGGCCAGCTTCCCCGCGAAGGTACTCTACGCCCTGCTGGCCTTCGTCTCCGCGTTCGGCATCCTCGCGGGCAACCTGCTCTGGCTGGAGCGGCGGCGCGCGAAGGCGTCCAATCGCTTCGACCGCGTGCTCGCGAAGCTGACCTCCGGCTTCTGCGCGGGACTCGCGCTGGCCGTCGCGAGCCTCTTCATCGCAAACCAGCTGCTCCCCGCCGAGTTGTCCACGCGTCCGAGCTGGGAGCACGCTTTCTTCCTCGCGGCCTGGGGGCTCGGAATCGCGGGCGCCTTCGTCGGCGGTGAGCCCGCGCGGTATGCGCGTCGCCTGCTCATGGCGGCCAGCGCGCTGCTCGTCATCGTCCCGCTCATCGACGGGGCGAGGATGGGGCGGCTGCCCTTCGCTTCGGGCTCGGCGCATGTGCTGGCGACGGAGCTGGGCCTCGTGGCGCTGGCGCTCCTCCTCGCTGGCGCGGCGCGCGGCATCCGTCGCCTCCAGCGCCCCACGCCCGTGGCGTCCCCTTCCACCGTCGAGCCGGACGCTCCCGCCTCCGTACCGACCTGACCCTCCACGCTTCACCCCCCTCAATGGAGTCCATCATGAGCACCCTTCGCCGTCTCGCCACGGCATCCGCCGCCACCACCCTCCTGCTCACCACCACCCTGGTGGGTTGCGGAGACGACGACGACAAGACGCCGGGCCCGTCCGATACCAAGGAGCCCGTGTACAGCCTGGCCACCTCGGTCTTCTCGCAGGCGGGAAGCGCCACGTACGTGAGCGTCTTCAACTCCCTGGACATCACCGGGCTGGATTTGACGAAGGCCCGCGAGCACTCCGGCTTCGCGACGATTGGCGCCGTCGACGGGATGCTCTTCGTCGGAGCGGGCGAGGCGCCCGAGGTGTCGCGCTACACGGTGAAGGACGACGGCACGCTGGAGGACGCGGGGCGCATCAGCTTCGCCAGCTACGGCCTCGCCACCTCGCCGCTCTACTTCAACCAGTTCGTGGACTCGACCACCGCGTACATGTCGCTGGAGGAGTCCAAGCGCATCATCTGGAATCCCTCGACGATGCAAATCTCCGGTCCCGCCGAGGTGCCGGGCCTGGTCCGCGAGCGCGATGGCCTGGTGGTGAAGACGGGCTATGACCGCGCCCGCGTGGTTCGCGGTGACGATGTGTTCCAGGCGTTCTACTGGACGGATGGCAGCTACTTCGACTTCCTGCCCACCTCGCAGATCGCCATCTATTCGAAGGCGGATGACAGCCTGGTGAAGCTGCTGGACGCGCCGTGCCCCGGGCTCGACGTGGCGACGCAGGACGAGGCCGGCAACCTCTACTTCTCCAACTGGGTGTTCAGCTCCGCGGCGCCCGTCCTCAAGGAGACCGCGCCCGCCACTTGCGTGGTGCGCATCAAGGCCGGCTCGCGGGAGATCGACACCACCTTCACGCGCTCGCTGTCCTCGCTGGTGGGCGGCCGTCAGACGGCGGCGTTCCGCTACCTGGGCAACGGCACCGGCGTCGTCGCCGTGTTCCACGACGAGGACATGACCATCGACGCGAACACCAAGGCCACCGACATCACCGGCGGCCTGCACTGGAAGCTGTGGCGGGTGAACCTGGAGGCTGGCACGGCGTCGCCCATCGAGGAGCTCGGCTTCATCGCGGGCGGTTACTACTCCTTCGCGCTGGACGGCCGGACGTTCCTGCTGCTGCCCACGGCGGACTACAGCAAGACGGCCATCTGGGAGCTGGGCGTCAGCGGCGCGGCGGTGAAGCGCTTCGAGACGCAGGGCTGGGCGTACCAGTTCGTGAAGGTGCGCTGAGCCGTCGTGCCTGACGCGCCTGGCTTCTTTCGAGGCCGGGCGCGTCGTCCTTGCCGTCCGTCAGTACTCGAGCGTGCCCTTGAGCCAGGCCGCGCGGCCGGGCCGCTCGACGCCGAAGAAGTCGAAGACGCGCGCGTCGGTGACGTTCTCCAGTTCGGCGGTGAGCCCCGCGGTGAGCTTGCCTCTCCGGACGCGGTAGCCGACTCCCGCCGCCTGCACGAACTGGGTGGAGATCTTGTCCTTCGACTCCACCGTGCCCAGGCCCTCCCAGTTGCGGAAGAAGCCATTCACGTAGCGGGTGCTCCAGAACGGTGACAGCTCGTCCTCCGCCAGCGCCAGCCCTCGCAGCGACACCCGGGCCGTGGCGTTGGCGAAGAGCCATGGACGGTTCGGCAGGCGTCGTCCCTCGAAGGCGCCGAAGGTGCCCTGGCCGGAGGCGTTGCGCGGGTTCTGCACCGTGGCGTTGGCCTCCAGGCTGAAGAGGCCGCCCGGTGAACTCCACCCGGCCGAGCCCTCGACGCCGAGAATCCGCGCCGCGTACACGTTCTGGTAGCTCCAGTCGCGGTCCCTGCCAGCGA
This sequence comes from Myxococcus eversor, assembly GCF_010894455.1. Taxonomy (GTDB): domain Bacteria; phylum Myxococcota; class Myxococcia; order Myxococcales; family Myxococcaceae; genus Myxococcus; species Myxococcus eversor. The sequence goes on from NZ_JAAIXY010000013.1 coordinate 257,983, forward strand.
GCAGGATGAGGTTGTCCGCGAAGCGCGCGAAGCCGTTGAGCTCGCCCCGGAAGCTGCCCAGCTTCGTGCGCAGCGGCACGGTGGCGAGGCCCAGGTTCAGGTTGTGGCTGTGCTCCGGTTCCAGGTCGAGGTTCTCCTGGACGAGCACGCCGTTGCCGAAGACCTCGTCGGGGCGCGGCAGGCGCGTGGCGCGTTCGTAGCTGGCCTTGAGGTAGACGGGCGAGCCCAGCCGGAGCCGCAGCGCCGCGCCACCTCCGAGCTGATGCAGGTCGCGGTCCTTGTCGCGCCAGCCCCCCGTCTCCAGCGGCTGCTCGGCCTTGGCCACGTAGACGTAGTCCTTGCCGAAGAGGATGACCTCCAGCGCGTCGTCGAGCAGGTCGACCTGGTATTCGAGGCCGGTGACGAAGGTGAGCTGGGAGCGCTCCGGAGCGAGCCGGTCCGGGTCGCTGGGGCTGACCTTGCGCCGCTCCTCACCGGTCCGCACCATCAGCGTCGGAGCGAAGGCGAGCCGCAGCGTCTGGTGCTTCGCCACGTCCCAGCCCACGTTGACGCGGCCGTAGATGGACTGCTGCCAGACGGTCTGGTCGATGGGGCTCTCACCCAGTTCGCCCGCGACCTCGCGCGGATTGACGCGGTTTCCGAACCAGTCGTAGACCCACTCGCCCACGTCCGTGAGCCTCGTGGCCTGCCACGCGTAGCCGGCCAGCACATCCAGGCGTGCGCTCGGCGACAACGTCTTCGCGTAGAGCAGCTGCGCGCCCAGCGAGTCGGCGTCGTAGCGGGCCTCGCCGTAGGGAGCGCCCGACATCACCAGGTTGTGTTGCAGCTCCTTGTCATGCTGGGAGCCGAAGGCGCGCACGACGATGCGGTCCGCCCAGGACAGGCCGGTGTAGCCCGCCTCGACGCCACCGCCGAGCGCCTCGTAGCCGTCGTGGAAGCGCTTGACGGTGACGGGACGGATGGAGCCCCGGTCGTCCGCGGCCTCCACGTCGACGGAGTAGTCGTTGTTCGTGGTGTCCGCGAAGAAGTGGGCCCGCGCGTAGAAGCCCTCTTCGGCGGGCTTGTAACCGCCGCCGAGCGTGAGACGGAAGGTGCCGAAGGCTCCACCCTGGAGGGACACCGCCCCATGCGCGCCTGTCTCCAGTGGCGCGGAGGTGAGGTTGACGGCGCCACCGAGCGCGTCCGCGCCGTAGCGCACCGGCACCACGCCCCGATAGAGCTGGATGGCGTCCACCAGGTTGACGGGCACGTTGGCGATGCCGAAGGGGTAGCCCGAGAGGTCCAGCGGCACGCCGTCGAGGAAGAAGCGAATCTGGTCGTCGGTGAGGCCGTTGAGCGCGAACAGCGCGGTGCTGCCGAGCCCACCCGTGCGCCGCACCTCCACGCCCTCCTGCGAGGCGAGCACCTGGCCCAAATCTCCAGAGCGCGAGCGCGCGCGCTGGATGCTGACGATTTTCACGGCCTCGGCGGACTGGCGCCGCTCTTCCGCGTCCGAGCGCGCGGAGACGGTGGTCTCCAGCTTCTTCTCCTCGGGGACCGGCGGCGTGGGCTCCGCTGTCGCGCCAGGCTCCGCCGTGGGCTCGGTGATGGGCGCCTGGGGGACGGGAGGCGAGGCGGGCGCGTCGAGCTTGAAGGTGTGAGCCAGCTCAATCTGGCACGCCACGGCCTCGCCCCGGACGCGCGCGGGCTCGAACTTGAAGGAGAGGCTGGTGGTCCGCACGGCTTCGTCGAAGGCCGCGCCCGCGGAGCGGACGACCTCCGAGTCCGTCACGGTGCCCTGCTCATCGAGCGTGAGTCGAAGGACGACCTCGCCCTCGCGCCCGGCCGCCTGCTCGGCTTCGGGATAGGGGACCCCGACGCTGTCGAGGCGCCGAGGCACCTGGACCTCGTCGCTCGGTGGGGCCTCCGCCGTGGCCGAGGCCGGAGCGGGCCCCTCGGAAGGGGACGGCGTGGACGGGGCCGGGGAGGCCACCGAGAGGAGCAACGCGAGGGAGGTGACCGGTGAGAACATCCGCAATCCCGGACTACTTGGTTTTGCGACGCAATATCAATTGCGCGGCCAGGGGGATATCGAGGATTGCGGCGAGGCGGTCAAGGCGCGCGGCCCGTCCGCCTCGTGAGGTCCTGCTTCCTCGCCCGCGAGCCCCACGTCACGGGCTCGCGGCGAGGGAGGGCCGCTCACTGGACGATGGCGCCCAGCTCCGTCTCGCCCGGGTCGACCTTCGCTTCCGGGTTGGACCAGACGAAGGGGATGCCCGGCTGGCGGTACAGGGTGGTGGGGATGTCCTTGGCCAGCTGCGCGTGCAGCTCCGGGAGCTGGGACCAGTGCACGCCATGCTTCGTGTGGTGGGCGGTGTGGAAGCCCAGGTTGCCGGTCATCAGGTTGTAGCCCCGGTGAACGATGTTGTACGAGGCCTCCGAGTGCTCCGTCGTCTCCAGCCCCGTGTGGTGGAAGTAGGTGGCCCAGACGGTGACGTAGAGCGACGCCACCATGGGGAGCAGGAACACGAAGAGGGCGTTGTACCAGTCGTGCCAGAACAGGACGCCGAGCAGCGCCACGTGGAGCGCGCCCATGGCCAGGAAGATGCGCTGGGCCTTCGGGTGTGAGCGCCCCACGGCGTAGGCCCGGGGGTAGGCCTGCAGCGTGTTGATGACGGAGAACTCGACCTCGCCCATGGTGGACCCGTCATCGCGCTTCCAGCGGGCCTCGTCCTTCTCCTGGTCCAGGTAGTTGCGGTGGTGGCCGACCACGTGGTGGAGGAACCACGCCTGGGACGTCACACCCGTCTGGAAGCCGAAGATGACTTCCAGCAGGCGGTTGGGCAGCGCGTGCCGGAACATGGGCACGTGCTGGTGGTGGTGGTTCCAGGCGCTGATCCACCCCTTGGGAATCACCCAGAAGGCGAGCCAGAGGAGGGGGAGCCACCAGCTTCTCGCCGTGAAGTAGACCGTCAGGTCCAGGGCGAACACCGTGGCGAACAGCAGGACGGGGATGCGGTCTCTGGGATGTCGGAACAATGTCATGCGGATTCCACAGCGGGGGTGGGACGGGCTCCCAGGGGAGGGTAGAGGGTTTGCCGCTCGCGCGGGACAAGCTTCCCAGAGACGCCCTTCGGAAGCACCACGCCGAAGAAGAAACCCTCCTCGAAGGGCTCCGTCGAATCGACGTGGACGCGCACCCGGGCGCCGAGGGTCGCCAGCGCGGTGCGCAGGAACACCATGGCGAAGTCTCCGGCCACGCAGGCCCGAGGGCCCCGGCCGAACGGGAAGAAGTGGCCGCTGCCGAGCGGATTGCTGGCCGCGCCGCCGTTCAGCCAGCGCTCCGGGTCGAACGTCTCCGGGCTGGTCCAATGCGTCGCGTCGCGGTGCAGGTGCTGGTTGGAGATCATCAGCGTGGTCTCCGGCGGCACCATGACGCCCGCGAGCTTCGTCTCGGTGGACGGCGAGCGACGCATCAGGACGCGGACGGCGGGGAGGATTCGCAGGGACTCCAAGGCGACGGCCTCGCCCCAGGGCGCCCCGCGGAGCCGCTCATGGGTCAGCGGCTCCTCCGCCAGCGACGCGGACTCCAGCGCCAGGCGCTCCTCCGCGGCGGGGTACTTCTGGAGCTGGTGGTAGGCGGCGACGAGGGTGGTGCTGGAGGAGAAGACGCCGCCGAAGAAGAACGAGCCGAGCAGGTTCGCATGGACCTGGTCATCCAGCTCCGGCATCTCGCGCAGCGTCCACGACATCAAGTCGACCCGGTGCGCGGCCGGGGCCTGGCGCGCGGCGCGAATCTTGTCCGCGAACAGCCCGTAGAAGCGCTCCCTGGCCGCCGGGAAGCCCTTGGGCACCGAGACGAACTTGAGGGGGAGCTTCGCCTGGATGCGCGCATCCGCGGCGGCGGCCAGCAGCATGAAGTCGTCGTACGCGGACGTGGGGAGCTTCTCGCCCACCGTGGCCACGCAGAACGCATCGAACGTCAGCTTGCGCAGCCCGGGCGTCAGGTCGGGTGAGTGTGTGTGGAGCAGCGCCTCCACCGACTCCGCGATGGCGGCCCGCATCGGCTCCACCTGGGCCTCTCGCCACGCCTGGGTCCACGGCTGCGCCAGCGGGTCCATGCCGTGCTTGCGCTTCCAGTCCTCTCCCTGCTGCGCGGTGAACGGCGTGTCGTCCGTGACGGAGTGGCGGATCTGCTCGCCGATGTTGCCCTTCTCGAACTCCAGCCGGCGCGTCTCCAGCACCTCTTTGATGACGCCGGGGTCGTTGAGCACCAGCGCGGGGGAGGGCCCCAGCCAGGCGACGGTGACGGGGCCGTACTCCCGCGCATAGCGGGCGCACACGTCCCAGGGCTGCACGCCCAGGAAGTCCCCGATGTTGCCCAGGATGCCAGGCGGCGGTCCCGGCAGGCTGGCGAGGGGCTTTCGCCGGCCGCCGAAGAACAGGTTGAACAGACCGCGAGAGAGCAGGTTCGGCACGGTGAAGCCTCCGGTGCTGCTCAGACGGTGATGCCGCAGGGAATCTTGTCGGGCTGCAGGACGGTGTAGGGCACGTCGGCGCGCGCGTTGCGAGCCTTCACCGCCACCAACTGGTCTCGCATGCGCTGGTGGAAGCGTTCGCGCAACGCCAACAGCTCGGGCTCCTGGAAGTACTCCTCGCGCCAGCCGAACTCGTTCAGCAGGTACTCCTCATCCTCCCCGAAGCTGGAGAGCGCCCGGCCGATGGCCACCTGCCAGAGTGTCTGGGACTTGCTGGGAATCATGGCGGTGATATCGCTCGGGCCCAGGACGCCCTTCTGACGGGGCGGCTCCTGGCGCATGCACAAGGGCGCGTTGGGTACGAAGGCGTAGTGCTCGTATTGCAGGTAGTTGACCGCGGCGTGCTGGACGCTGACCGTGAAGAGGACGGTGGCGAGCATGTCGACCAGGTCGTCCACGCGGGAGAGCTCCTGGCAGGGCAGCTTGTCGACGGGCAGGCCGTGCTCGGTGAGGTCCTTCCACCAGCTTTGCATCTCGGTGTCGCCCTCGAGGTCCGCGTCGGTCCGATAGAAGTGCCGGAGCACCCCGCCGATGTACTCCTCGAAAGCATCCCACAAGGGGAGGGCATCGTCGCGATAGGGGTAATAGGGCAGGACGTCAGGGGACAGCACGCCCCGGCGCTCGAAGTCCGGCCGAGGCTTGTTGTCCATGAGCTTCCAGCGCTGGTACCCCTTCTTGCCGAGCTGGAGGTGGCCCTTGTCCGGTCCCCCGGTGGCGATGAAGTCATCGAATACCCCGCCCTCGGCGAGCAGGCCCTTGCGCGCTCCCTCGTTGATGGCGAGCGTGTAGCGGAAGTGCCGGCGCAGGAGTTTGTAGACGGGGTGCGGGTCCGGGAGGTTGCGCATCGTCGCCACGACGAAGGGCTCCGCCACGAAGTGGGTGCGCAGCGCGTGGCCCACCATCTGGTGCGTGTTGCCCTCGCTGCAGCGGACGTAGATTTTCGCCGCGAGCCAGTCGTACTCGCCGTCATTCGGCGTGAAGACCGGGTCCTTCTGGGCGTCGCGACCCAACTGGATGGCGAGCGGGCGGAGATGGCGGGTGTCGTCCAGGTACAACAGGCAGCGCGACGCAGGGGCCCAGCGCCGCTCCTCGACGCCCTTCTCGTTGACCTTCCGGTACATGGGGATGCCGTCGAGGATTTCGAAGTCGAGCAGGAAGATGCGCTTGCTGTCGAGCGCGAGCGCCAGCGTGGTGCCGGGCGACAAGAGGCCGCGCACCTCGTCATCCGTCAGCGGCATGCCCTCGGGCAGGCTGGGGATGAGGGTGATGTGCAGCGGGTTGATGCCCTGCACGGCCTGCCGCGCGAACTCGTAGTCGTCCTTCCACCGCTGCGAGAGCTGGGGGACCTCCAGGCCCTTGAAGAAGTCGAAGATGTCGACGAGCCCGTTCCACGCGCTGGACAGCATGGGCAGGTGCAGCTTGATGGACGCCAGCGTCTTGGCGATGACGACCTCGTAGCTGCCCTCCGTCAGGCCCCGGTACAGCTCGTCCTTGGGCAGGGGCCGCGTCTCGCTCAAGTCCAGCGCGCCGGGAAGCCCCTCGGTGGCCGAGGCGGCACGCCAGGGATACATCTGCTGACGGTGCTTGAGCAGCTCGCGTCGCGCCATTGACTCGCGCGCGCTGCCCGCCTGTCGTGGAATCTTCGCGGCGCCCTCCAGCACATCCACCGTGGCCCCGCCCCGCACCCACCGGAAGAGCGGAAAGCGCCATTGCCTTCCCTCCGACGTGACGTGGGCCCAATCCAGCAACCAGTCTCCCGCGACGCCCCCCGCGTTGGTGAAGCGCAAGAGGACCAGGTTGCCCAGGTCCATGGACTTCACGGAGTAGATGTCCTCCGCGCCCGCCTCGAAGTCATTGTGGAAGCGCTTGTCCAGCGCGTGCGGCCCGCTCTCCCCTTGCGTGCCCACCAGGGTGACGGAGATGTCTGCATCCGTGCCCGCGCCGAGCTTCGCGCTCGTGCGGATTTTGAGCTTGTACTCGACAGTCATGGAACCCTCTACGGAACGGGGCAGACCGTAGGACGGGGAAAGCGAGGGCTGCAAGCCATGCTACCCTCCCCGCGGACGGATGCAGGCGTCGCTCAGCACACGGAATCAGCGAAGGTTCCAGTGGCCCTGTCATGAGTGAGGGACACCCGTGGAGGTCGGGCTGATGACAGACGGTGGCACTGAAAGGCCCGAGGCCAGGGGCAGGGGACGGGGATGATGTTCGCGGTGCTGCGTCGGTGGATGGGCGCTCTCGGGTTCAAGGGACGCGAGCGTGGCGGGAATGAAGTGCTGGACGCCCAGGAGCTGGCGCGGTGGTACTCGGGCCTGAAGCTGGAGGAGCGGCTGGCCCTGAGTCGTCAGCTCGCACCTCGGGTCCGTGCGGGTCGCACCGTGCGGGACACCTCCACGCTGCCGGCGGTGGTGGTGGGACGTCTGGTTTTCGAGCAGGACGGTCCTGAAGGCCCCATTCCCTTGCATCACATCAAGGTGGAGCTGTGGGACCGGGACTTCGGCGCGCCGGATGATTTTCTGGGGGAGGGTTTCACGGACCCGGAGGGTGGGTTCTCGGTCCGCTACGACCCCGCCGACGCGGGCGTGGGAGACCTGCCCGACTTGGAGGTCCGCTTCTTCGAGCCGCAGCACACCTTCCGTCCGGACGGGCAGGTGGTGGAGACGTGGCGGCGCATCGGCTCCGAGCATGGGCCGGACGACCATGGGGGACTGCACCACGACTTCGGGACGTTGAGGCTGCCGTATTGGGAATACGATTCGACGACGCCGCTGGCCCGCCTGCTCGTGACGGAGGAGGGGACGGCGCCCACGGCCTATGCGCCGGGCCGCGCGCTGGCGATGTTGAAGGCCGTGGCGCCGATAGAACTCGTCAAGCGCGGGCATCTGCTGAAGGGGAAGCTGGGACAGGCCCCCGCGCTGGACAGGATTCAGGCGGACTATCCGGAGGCGATGACGGTGCGGATGGAGCGCGAGTCGCCGGGCTCCACGCGCACGGACGCCTTCTTCGGAGAGCGGCTGCTCAACGGCATGTTCTCCAGCGTCCTCGACAAGGACCCGGAGGCGCCCGGAGAGGCGAACGCGTTCCGGCTCTACCTCCCGTGGAACGCGTACGAGCAGGACGGCATCCACTGTCTGCCGGATGTGGACGTGCGGCTGCGGCTGGTGGAGGAGCGGCTGTTGCCGGTGCGCATCATCCTGGGTCTGCGCGAGCCGGGTGCGACGGCCCCTGGCTCACCGGTGACGCGGCGGAGCTTCACGCCCGCGGATGGCGAGGGCTGGGAGGCCGCCAAGCGGATGGCGCGGGTGAGCGCGACGCTGGACACCGAGCTGGGCAACCACCTGGGGCAGTGTCACTTCAACGTCGAGCAGTACGCCATCGCCGCGCATCGCAACCTGCGAAAAAGCCCGCTGCGCTGGTTGCTGATGCCGCACCTGCGTGAGGTGGTGCTCATCAACCGCTCGGCCAACGGCTTCCTCGTCGGGCCCACGGGCTACATCACCCGCGCGAGCGCGCTGACGGAGCGGGGCGTGCAGTCGCGGCTCCAGCACCTGTTGGGCAGCTACGACTGGAAGGGCTTCGAGCCCGCGCCGCCCGTCTGCGAGGGACACCGCTACGCGCGCGCGGCGGGGCTGTTCTGGAAGCTGTTGGGCGAGCACGTGGACGCGTTCTTCGCGGAGCACGGCGTGGCGCTGGAGGCCGAGTGGCGCGAGGTGCGGCGCTTCTCGGATGACCTGGTGGCGCACTCCGCGCCGGCCTTCGTGTGTCGCTACCTCCGGGCGATGGTGCCAGGGAAGGCCGCGCCGTGGTTCGTGCGCTCCGAGCGCATGGACCTGGACGCGAAGACGCAAGAGCCCGTGCCCAAGGCGGTCAGCGCGGTGACGTGGACGGACGTCCCCCAGCCCGGGGAGCTGGAGTCGCTCAAGCGCTTGTGTCGCTACGTCATCTACTTCGCGACCTTCCGTCACGCGTGGGCCAACAACCTCCAGTGGGACGACGCGGGCGAGGTGCTGTACGCGTGTCTGGGATTGCGCTGGGGGAAGGGTGGGGCGTTGTCGACGGAGGCGGACCTGGACGTCGCGCCCTCGCCGGAGGAGGCCACGGAGATGCTGTGGATTTCGTGGATGCTGTCCAAGACGAACTACGGCTTCCTGCTGGCGAACGAAGAGGATGACGTGCACCCCCGGTTCGTGGAGCTGCTGCGCGCGCACGCCGCCGAGTTCTCAGCGCTGGGGCTGGATATCAGGACGGTCAGCTCGCGCATCAACATATAGCCGCCGAAAGCTCGCGTTGCCTCGGGGCATGAACGATTCAAGGCAATGAGCGGCCGCCGATTGCAGGGAAGCGCTCATAGGTACGCAGAAGCGTGGCCAGGTGCTCTGGGTTGTCGAGGTCGAGCGGCGCGTTCGTGAGCCGCACGACCCATCCGCCCGATGCCGTGTAACGCGCGCGGGAAAGCAGGTCCGCATCCCGGGCCTGGTCGGGAAACCCGATGGCTCGGGCAGTAGCGGCCGACCAGTAGTTCAGCCATCCGAGGCGATGCGGAATCTCCGGCGAGTGGAGCATCTCGGGGAGTTTGAGTGCGGGCAGCCCACGGGGAGGACGCGGTGGCCCCTCCACTATGGGGCTCGTCTGCTCGGCGATCTCCACCCCCGCCTTGAACGGTGTTGCGTGTCCCCAGAGTGCACCCGCGCCCTCTGCAATGGCCTCAAGGACGTCGGTGGTGGCATCAGGGCCAGCAGTGTCGAGTGGAAGGTCGACATGGACTTCGACGTGCGGTGGGCTTCCCGCTGCAAGCCCGCTCGGGTTCTCCCACGCGGCAATCGTTACAGGATGCTCGTCGTTGTCGTTGCTCAGGAACAGAAAGCCGCTGCTCGTCCTGTTGGCTCTGACCCATGCGTCGCGGTCGGGCAACGCGATGAGGTCCTCCTTTTCAGAGGAGGTCCACTCCAAGCGCAATCCAGGAAGCGCACGCTCCATTCCATGGATGATGGCCAGCGCACGGCCTTCGTCGCCCTGGAAGACAGGTGCGTAGACGATGATGGCGAGTTCATCCTGTCTGGATGTCATTTCAACACCAATCCATGATGACGACATTGAGAGTGGGATCCGCCAGCCTCAGCTCGGCTTTGTGAGCCTCGCTGCGCACTCCAACGAAGAAGTGATATCCACACTCCTTGGCGAGCAGCGCCTCGCGCTGCAGTTCGGCCAGCTTCATCTTGACGAAGAACCTTCGCGAGCGGGGCGACTGTTTCTCGAAATCATCTGTCTTGACCTCCCACAGAGTGCGAGTGGTGAGGACCAGTGCATCGAAGTATTTGCCGTTGATGAGTACATTCAGGCCGGGAAAGTTGTTGCCCGGAACGTTGTTGGCGCATTCGTCATGCGAGTCGTTTCCTCCACGGGGCGGTCCTGGAATGGGCCTGCACTCCGGTCGGCGCTGTCGCCCCAGCGGGTCGGTCGGAATGGGTGGGAACGAATCCTGCCCTGAAGTTTCAGGATTGGGCGTTCGATTCGGGGAGGAGTCCTCGTGAGGAGTGGGCTTCGTGTTGGCGACGGCTTCTGGCTCGTCGGAGCTGCTCCCCCTCAGTTCATATGCTTCCAATGCCTCCTTGATGGCGACTCCCACCACCACCACGCCCACGACAATCACCGTGCCCACAACAAGCTCAGGGGCAGCCAGGATACAGAGGCCGATTCCCAGGGTAGCCGTGCCCGCCGAAGCAACGGCGCATCTTCCGGTCCGGTCGTTGAAGCGGACCCGGTCATGGTCGAGGGCGCGAAAACACCGCTCCGCCATAATGGGCCAGGGCTGAGAAGCCTCACGGACGACGCACCGGCCCCCGTCTCTCCACGGGAGCCTGGCCGCGCGCTGGAGGTTGGCGACCCGCGGGTTCGAGGTCACGCGACCTCGTGGTTCTGGTGTCGACGCAGCGCACGCCGAGAGGAAGAGCAGCAGGGCGGTACAGGCACGGAGACGCATGGTGACGTCCTTTCAGTCGGGCCCGGGCGCCGGGGTCAACTATGTCTGCTGGAGTATGCCAGGACGCGCGAACGACGAGAGCACTCTGACGCCCTGGTGTGGGCGATGAGGTCATCAAACTCGCTCGGCCTGGTGCTGGGGGGCTACGGAGTCAGGCCGCTGAACTCCGGGTGACGGCGCGCGGCCTCCTGGTAGGGCGAGAGCACGCGGTGCTCCTCCCGTCCCGTGAGGGACAGCGCCCACAGAGGGAAGATGCGCAGATAGGTGTCGTAGTGGATGGCGCAGGTGCGACTGAAGACCCCCGCCTCCGGCTCGCGTGGCCACCGGCCATCGGCCCCCTGTCGCGCGCGCAGCCACGCCACTCCTCGGCGAGTGACCTCCGAGTCACCCTCGCCGGCGGCCACGAGTGACAGCAGCGCCCATGACGTCGTCACCGCGTGCCCCGTGGCCCCCTCCACCCAGCGACGCTCACGGCAGCTCTGGATGGTCTCGCTCCAGGCGCCGTCCTCGCGCTGGTGCTCCTCGAGAAAGCGGACCGCCTGGCGCAGCGCCGGGTTTCCAGGCCGGGCGCCACCGGCCACGAGGCCCGTCACCCCGAACCACGTGCCATAGCTGAAGCACACGCCCCACGAGCCCTCCCAGCCTCCGTCAGGCCGCTGCGTGCGGCGCAGGAAGTCCAGGCCGCGCGCGATGGCCTGACCCACCGGAGCTCCGGGCCGGGCCCTTCGCCAGGCGATGAGTGCCTGGACGCAGGCGGATGTGCACTCGACATAGCTGACGTCCACCATGACGCCAGAGAACACGTCGGAGGGATTGAACCGTTCCATCCAGCGGGGGGCTCGTGTGCGCTCGTACGTGGCCCACCCGCCATCGCGATTCTGGAGCGAGAGGATGAACTCCACGGCCTGGGCCAGTCGCTCGCGAGGCACGCGGTTGAGCCCCAGCGGCTCCAACAACAGACACGCCTTCACCGCCTCCGCCGTGCAGTCGCTGATGGGCCAGCCATGGGCGCGCGTGCTGAAGGGCCAGCCCCCTCGGCTCGGATGACGGTGGAAGCGCTCGGCACGCGGAGAGTCCTCCAGCACCTGCTCCGACTCCAGGAAGCGGCTCGCGCGCGCGAGCGTGGCCCGTGCCTCCTCCTGGCCTGAGACCACCAGCGCCTGGACCGCGAAGGCGGTGTCCCAGAGCTGCGAGGAGTTGTAGCCATTGACCGTCACGCCCTCCGGAGTGCGCTGGAGGTAGTCCGGCAGGCGCTCCAGGTGGGCGCGCACCTCCGGGCCGTCTGGCCGGGCCAGATGCCACACCACGGTGTTGAGCACCTTGTTGATGGGCCCGATGCAGATGAAGTGCGTGGCCTCGTCCTCGCCGCGAATCTGCGCCAGCGACTCCTCCAGCGCGCGGTCGCGGAGCCGCCTGGAATGCAGCCGCTCGTAGAGCCCGAGCACGCGATTCACCGCCCGCAGCCACGCGCCGCGCGGAGTGTAGACGTCGGTGGCGGCGACCCGGTTGCGTGCGGCCTTCCAGTCCACGTCCGCGTAGGGCAGGGGATACAGCTCGCGGCGCAGCTCGGCCAGCAAGGGCGTCTCGGCGGCGCGCGCACGGCGGCCATAGAGCCAGCCCATGGGCAGGTACACCATGCGGCAGTGGCACCACAGGCGCGACGGATGGAACGGCAGCGCGCGCGGCAGCAGCCACAGCTCCGGCGGCGTGGGCGCGAGCCCGTCGTATTCGTAGAGCCCCAGCAGGGCGAGGACGGCCTTGCCCCAGGAGCCACTGCCCAGCGGTCCGCCCCGAGGCAGGAACCAATCTCGCGCACGGATGAGGCCCGGGTCCTCGGCCTCGACGCCGAGCAGCCGCAGCGCCACGTAGTTGAGCACCGTCGTGAAGACGAGGCTCGGTGACTCCACGTCCAGCCCCCAGCCGCCATCCTCGTTCTGATGGGCGCGAGCGTAGGTGACGAGGCCCTCCCGGGTGCGTGCGTCCGGAGCCCGTCCAAGCACATACAGCCCGGCCACGTATACCGGGCTCAAGAAGAGGGGCCCGCTGTAGTCGCCCTTCCAGGAGCCATCCGCCTCCTGGGTCCGGGCAAGCACGTCACGGGCCCGCTGCATCATCTCATCGCCTCGGCCCCCTGGGGCACGCGCGAGCACTCCGCGTAGAACGCCCGGAGCGCCGCATCCGAGGCGACCCGCTCCTGCGTGCGCAGCATCACGTTCAGCACCGCGTCCCGGCCAATCTTCACCGGGGTAGGGTCGAACACCGCGGGATTTCCCTCCACCACGTTGAGCGTCATCACCGCGAAGAAGAGGGGATACAGGCAGAACAGCCGGAGGCCTGGCTCTTCGGGCGGAATCGCCAGCGAGTATTCGAGCGCTTCATCCAGCTCACGGCGCGCCACCGCCACCAGCTCCGTGTGCAGCGCCATCGCCCGGGCGCGATTGCCTGGCAGCGCAAGCGTGGCCGGCTCCAGGCCGTACGCGGCCATCCGGTCCAGCGGCAGCCAGCAGCGTGCGTTGTCCAGGTCCTCGCGCACGTCCTTCAGGATGTTGGCGAGCTGCAACCCCCTGCCAAACGCGACGGCCTTCGGGACGAGCAGGGCCTGTCTCGCTGGAGTGACGAGCGGCGAGTAGTCGATGAAGAGTCCGGTCAGCATCTCGCCCACCACGCCCGCCACGAAGTAGCAGTACGTGAGCGTCGCCTGGAGGTCCGGCAGCCCCAGCACCCGCGCGGCGCGTCCGTGCTGTCGCTGAATCTGACTCATGCCGTCGGTCATGATGCGCATGCAGCGCACGATGTGGGGATGGACCCAGGAGGGAAGCGAGGCCAGGGTCTTCAGCACCGTGGAGATGCCCATGAGGAGCTCCACTTCGGCCTCGGGCGCGGACTCACGCAGCGCCGAGGCGGCCCGGCGGGCAAAGGCCTGGGAGCGTGCTTCCCAGCCCGGCTCCAGCCTCACGAGGCCCATCAGCTCGTCGAACAGCTCCCGCTGGAATGGCAGGCGGGCTTCATCCTCCAGCGTGTCCGCGACGCGGCAGAGCAGGTAGGCCACCGTGACGGCGAGGTCCAGGGGCTCCGGCAGCAGGGGGATGTTCAGCGCGAATGTCCGGGAGACCTTGGGTAGCACCGCTCGGCAGAACGACTCTTCCAGGGCAACCATGGCTTCCTCCACTGCGTCATGTCGTATCCATGACCAGTTCTTGCGTCATGGGGGTGGCTTGCGTGCGCGATGTCGATGTGGTGATTGCGGGAGGCGGCCCCGCGGGCTGCGCCACGGCGGCGGCGCTCGCCGACCTGGGGCTGTCCGTGCTGCTGGTGGACGCGGGCGTGGACCGCCACAAGCAGCTCTCTGGAGAGCTGCTTCACCCCGCCGGGGTGCGTGACTTGCGCGGACTCGGCTTCGGTGACGTCGTGGACGCCTGGAAGGCGCGACCCGTGCGTGGCTTCGCGGTCGTCTTCTCCTCCCCCGCGCGCACCGTCCTCCTTCCGTATGGACATGGCGCGACGGGCCTGTCGCTCGAGCACGCCACGCTGACCATCCCCCTGCTGGAAGCAGTGGCCCGGCGACCGGGCGTCACCCTGCTGGCCCGCGCCCGCGTGACGGCCGTGGAGCACAACGACGAGCGCGGCGTCCGACTGCGCTTCTCCCACGAAGGCGTCGACCAGACGGTGCGCGCCCGGCTGCTGGTGGCCGCGGACGGACGCGCGTCGCCCGTGCGGCGCATGCTGGGCATCGCCGAGCACTTCACGCGCATCTCCACCATGCTGGGCCTCACCGTCGACAGCGCCTGCCTGCCGTACCCCGACCATGGCCATCAGTTCGTGGGAGGGCCGCTGTACGCGCTGGCCTATGCCATTGAACCCGGTGTGGCGCGGGTGATGGTGGACCTCCCCCTGGGCAGCACCGCCGACACGCTGAAGGAGCGGCCGGAGCTGCTGCGCACACTTCCTCCCGCGCTGCGGAGCGAGGTCCGTCGCGCACTGGAGCAACCCCCGGCACCACGCATGGCCTCCAATGACGACCGGCTCTCCGCGACGGTGAGGGTGGGGAGCGCCGTGCTGGTGGGCGACGCCGCGTCGTGCTGTCACCCGCTCACCGGCAGCGGCATGGCCTCGTGCTTTCACGATGCGCGCGCGCTCCAGGACGCGCTGCGCCAGCACCCGGAGGATGTTCCTCGCGCGCTGGAGTCCTACGAGCGCGCCCGGCGGCCGGCCCAGCGCACCCGTGTCGCGCTCGCCTCCGCGCTCTACGACGCTTGCTCCGGACAGGACGAGGGCATGGGCGCACTGCGCCAGGGCCTGCTGCACTACTGGGAGCACAGCCCGCGCGGAGCCAGCGCCTCCATGGCCCTGCTCGCGTCCGAGGATTCGCGCATGCGGGTGATGGCGCGTGAGTACCTCTGCGTCGTCGGCCATGCCCTGGTGGGCTTGCGCCCGTCGCGCCGACAGCCGGTGCGCCTCCGGGCCGCCGTGCCGCTGCTGCGCTCGGTCGGGCCGCCCCTGCGAGATGCCGTGGCGAGTACGGTTGAGCAGATGGGGAACTGGTGGCATCGCCGCGTCCGCCGTCCAGTCTACACGCTCGCCCGTTCGGGCAGGGCGTTACCCAGGCGCGCCTTCGCATCCAGTTGATAGTTCCGGCCGCGCCAGTCCACCTCGCGCGACAGCCGCGCCGACAGCGCCACGCCCGCGCCCAGCAGCGGCAGCACCGCGGGCACCCAATAGTGCCGGGGGGAGATGCGCGGCCCGTTGCATTCCCGCTGGAGCCGGAGCTGGCTCCACACGGAGAATCCGATGGGCAATGACGCCAGGGCCGCGTGTCCCCACTTCCTCTGGGTGGCGGCCGCGACCAGCCCACCCCATGCGAGCCAGCCCATCACCCCTCGCACCCAGTTGGGCCGCGCGAAGTTCCAGGGGAGGCCCGCCTCCGAGAAGAGCACCCAGCGCCGGAAGATGCGCAGGAAGGCGCGCAGCTCCAACTGTCCGGTGACGATGCGCAGGGGCGTGTGGATGACGCGGTTCTTCCACCCCGCCTCATGTAGCCGGCGCCCCAGGTACATGTCATCCACGAACTGACCGGCGGCGCAGCCCACTCCTCCGATGTCCGTGAGCGCCTCCCGGCGGAACACCATCAACTGACCCATGATGAAGGGCAGGGCACCGTCGGGCCCGGCCGCCCGTGCCACCGACGAGCCGTACCAGGCATTCACCAGCAACCCGTAGCCCACGTCTCCCGCGAGGGGTGCCTCCGCCGCCGCGTAGATGGGAGCGAACGTCGCGCCCGTCCGCTCATCCTCCAGCAGCGCGCTCACCAGCGCGGTGAGCACCCCGGGCGCGGGCCGCGTGTCGGAGTCGCTGAATGCCAGGAGCGTGCCTCGGGCGCGCGCCACGCCCACCTGCATGGCGTTGAGCTTTCCCGTCAGGCCTCGCGGAGGCTCTCCCGCCACGAGCAGCTCCACCCGCTTCGCGCGCGTCGGGTGGGCGCCAAGTTCCTCCCGGGTGACGGCGAACGCGGGGTCCTCCTCGCTGTCGAAGACGAAGAGCACCTCCCACTCGCCCGGATAGTCCAGGTCCAGCAGCGCGCGGACGTTCTGCCGCGCCTCCACGTCCAGTCCCCGGATGGGTCGGATGACCGTCACCGAGGGCGGCTCGAACCTCCTCACGGCCGGGGCCGGGCGCCGTCGCAGGCCCGCCATCAATCCCCGGTGTCCCTGGGCCAGCACGCCGAGCGCCGCCACTCCCGCCGCCACCCACGCCACGTCCCGCGTGTTCATGGCCTCACCTCCGTCCCTTCGTTCGGAACTCGCCGAGCCGGCGGGTGCCTGTGGTGTCCAGGCCCCCACCAGTTCAAGTCTCCCATCAGGCGCATCATCGCGGGGACGATGAGCACCCGGACCAGTGTTGCATCCAGCGCCACCGCGATGGCCATGCCCAGCCCCATCGCCTTCACGACCACCACCGACGCTAGCGCGAACGCGGCGAAGACGGCCACCATGATGGCGGCCGCGCTGGTGATGAGGCCACCCGTCTGCTCCAGCCCCTCCGCCACCGCGTGCGTGTTGTCACCCGTGCGCAGCCACTCCTCGCGGATGCGGCTGAGCAGCAGCACCTCGTAGTCCATGGACAGGCCGAACAAGGCGCAGAACAGCAGGATGGGGAGCGACGGTTCGATGGGGCCTGGCTCGAAGCGCAGCAGCCGGTGCAAGTGTCCTTCTTGAAAAATCCAGACCAGGGCCCCGAACGAGCCCGCCAGCGAGAGCAGGTTCATCAGCAGGGCCTTCAGGGGCAGCACCACGGAGCGCAGGAGCACGAAGAGGACGATGCACGTCATCCCCATCACGAAGCCCACGGCCGCGGGCGTGTAGCGCTTCAAGAAGGCCGTCGCGTCCACGTCCGTGGCGGTCTGCCCTCCCACGAGCAGCTTCCCGTCCCCCACCGAGCGCTCCTCGCGCAGCGTCCGGACCAACGCGCGCGCCTCTTGGCTGCTGGGATGCGCGGACGTCAGGACCTGGAAGACCGCCACGTTGCCCGTGAGGTACGCATCCCGCGCGACGCGCAGCTCCGGAGGCAGCATCGCGGGAGGCGCGGCGGCCATTTGTTGATACGCGGCCTTGTCCATGCCGGGCGAAAGGTCCACCGCGCTCTCCACGCCCACCACGCCGGGCAGCGCCGCCATCCTCCGGCTCGCGTCGAAGAGGGCGGAGGCCCGCTGGGGGGTGAAGGGGTCTCCCGAGGGAAACTCCACCGCCACCAGCACCCGCGTGGCGGCCTCGCGAGGGAACAAGCGGGCCAGTGTCTCAGCGCCCTGTCGGGCCTCCGTGTCGGGAGGCAGCGCGGTGATGTCCGTGGCCGCCAGCTCCAGGCGCCGGAACGGCAGCCCCATGGCCAACAGGAGCGTGAGCGTGGGCAGCAGCACGAGCCAGGGATGCTTCATCACCCACGTGGCCAGCGCGTGCCACAGGCCGCTGCGCCCCGGGGCGCGTCCGAAGGGCAGCCGTCCCTTGTCCACCCGAGGCCCCAGCCAGGAGAGCAACGCGGGCAGGACGGTGAGCGCGAAGAGCACCGCGAAGGCCACGACGAGCGCGCCGCCCAGGCCCATGGCGCTCAGGTACGAGCCGCGAAAGAAGAGCAGCCCCGCCAGGCCCACCGTGACGGCCAGTCCCGAGAACGCCACCGCGCGCCCCGCGGTGTCCAGGGTGCGCGCCAGGGCCTGCTCCGTTGACAGGCCTCGCGCCAGCTCGCCCCGGAAGCGGCTCACGATGAAGAGCGAATAGTCGATGGCCACGCCCAGCCCGATGAGCGACACCACGTTGAGCGTGTACTGCGCCATGTTGGTGACGCGCGAGAGCAGCAGCACCCCCGCCACGCCACAGAGCACGGCGAGCCCGCCCACCACCAGGGGCAGCATGGCGGCGACCACCGTGCGGAACACCCAGAGCAACACCAGCAGCGCCAGCGGGAAGGAGATGAGCTCCGCGCGCAGCAGGTCATGCTCCAGCAGTTGGTTGAGCGCGGCGAGGAACGCCACCTTGCCCGTCAGCGTCGTGTCGAGCCGTGAATCCTCCAAGGCGGCGCTCACGGCGGGAAACGCGGCGGTGGCCTCTCGCTCTCCGCCCTTCAGTCGCACCAGGGCCAGCAGGTCGTGGCCCGTGCGAGACACGAAGCGGGCGCGGAACTCCGCGGGCGCGTCCACCGGCGACACCACGGACTCGACCTCCGGCAGTCGCCGCACGCGCGCGAGCACCTCCGCCACGGTCCGGGTGAAGCGCGGCTCGTTCGTCGTCCAGGCGTCGTGGTGGAAGATGACCGCCAGCGTCTGGTCCGTCGAGCCGGCGGCGGCGGGCCGGGCCAGTGCCTCCGCGCGCGCGGCCTCGATTCCGTCGATGGTGCCGGTGGTGAGGTGCCCTCCCTGGAGCAGCACCCAGATGGCCAGGGCCAGGAACACGACAGCGCCCCCCAGCACCACGCTCCGGTGCCGATGCACGCCTCGGGCGAGCCGGACGAACAGGGAGGGTGACGCCGTCGCGTCGCTCATGGCGCGGGGGCTTCCTGGAAGGACGCGAGGATTTCGCGCGCCGTGTCGACCTTGACGCTGCCGCGCTCCACCAACAGCCGCGCCACCTTCTCCACGTCCAGGCCCCGGGCGCCCGCGGTCACCGCGACACAGCGCGCATGCAGCGCCATGTGCCCCTTCTGGATGCCCACCGAGCCCAATGCGCGCACCGCCGCGAAGTTCTGCGCCAGCCCCACCGCCGCGAACACCATGGCCAGCTCGCGCACGGTGTCGACGCGCATGAGCTTGAGCCCGAGCTGCGCGCCGGGGTGCACCTTGATGGGCCCGCCCACCATGCCCAGCGCCAGCGGCAGCTCGATGCGGCCCACCAGGTGCCCCTGCTCCAACGTCCAGCGGGACAGCGGCCCGTAGCGTCCCTTCCGGCAGGCATACGCGTGCGCGCCCGCCTCGATGGCCCGCCAGTCCTGGCCCGTGGCGATGGCCACCGCGTCGATTCCATTCATCACGCCCTTGTTGTGCGTGGCCGCGCGGTAGGGGTCCGCCTCCGCGAAGCGGCTCGCCTGGAGGATGCCCTCGGCGATGTCCTCGCCGGGCAGGCCGAAGTCCGCCAGCGCCGCCAGGGGAATGCGGCAGGAGGCCCGAGCCAGTCGCTGGTCGGCGAGGTTGGACAGGATGCGCACGAAGACGCGTCCCCCGGTGAGCTGCTCGATGAGCGGCGCGACGCCCTCCACCATGGTGTTGATGAGGTTGGCGCCCATGGCTTCCTGCGTGTCCACCAGCAGGTGGACGATGAAGACGGGCTCCCCCTGGGGCCCCTCTGGCGCGGGGAGGATGCGCACCTGGACGTCGCGCGCGCCGCCGCCTCGCCGCTCGAGCGCGGGGTGGAAGCTGTTGGCGAGGGCGAGGAGCTGCTCCCTGCTCGCCAGCAGCCGCGAGCGGGCGACCTCTGGCTTGCCGTACCGGGTGAGCTGCACCTGGCCAATCATCATCGACGCGTCCGCGTCCGCGGTGAACCCGCCGGCCCCACGCACCACCTTCGCCGCGAAGGACACCGCGGCCACGACGGAGGGCTCCTCCACGGCCATGGGCACCAGGTGGTCACGTCCGTTGACGGTGAGGTTCAACCCCAGGCCCAGCGGCAGGGCGAACACGCCCACCGCGTTTTCGATCATCTGGTTGACGACGTCGAAGGTCGGCGCGCCCAGCGCCCTGAGCACCCGCAGCTCCTCTGGTGAGACATCTCCGCGCAGGGCCAGTTCCCGCCAGCGCTCCTCCACGCTGCGGCGGTGGAACCCTGGCAGGCGAGAGGACAGTGTGCCCGGTTGGACTTGCGGCAATCCCTCGTCCACCACTTCCGACATAGACGCCCCCCATTGCTCTGCCCGTCAATCACCATGGGAACTGGTGACGACCGACGGAGTTGGGCAGGGGCCCTGGGGCTTTCGGTCCGCGTGAGGTCCAGGAGCGGACGGCGTGGACCGCGTCCGTGGACACCAGGAACATTTCGTCGCGTGCCCGCCCCTCCCTGGAGTGCGAGGGTCGTGCTCAGTGGACGAGCATCAGCCAGGCGCCCACCAGCAGCATCCATCCGAACACGAGCGCCTCCACCGTTCGTTGAATCAGCCCGCGCACGGGGGACTCGAAGGACAGTACGACCATGCCCAGGAGGACGAGCTTGCCCACCGCGCCCGTCAGCGTGGAGAGGGACGCCAGCGCGGGCAGGTCCTCGAACACGCGCTGCAGCTCGATGAGGCCGCCGCCCGCGCCGAAGTAGCCCAGTCCGGCGACCAGGTTGTGCATCTGGTTCTTCCAGGTCCCCCAGAACGGCGCACCCTCGTCGCAGGGGAACACCGCCGCGCCCACGTAGCTGACGCCCAAGAGCGACAGCAGCACCAGCCCGGTGATGAACTCTCCGTCAGGCGCGAGCTGTGAGTTCAGCACGGCGGCGAAGCCCATCACCGCGAGCCCCGCGGGCGCGAAGCCGAGCCACGCCACCCGCGTCGCCTCGGGGGCCCCCGGCGCGCCCAGTTCGCTGAGGGTGTGGCGCAGGTGGCTGTATCCGGGACGACGTCGCGCGAACCACCACGGCGGCACGGTGGCGAGCGTCGTGGCGAGCAGCGCCGTGAGGAAGACCTGGTGGCCCATGAATCTATTCCAAGGGGGTGGGGGGCCCGGTGAAAGCGGATTCGAGCGGGGCCCGGGCCTTGGGGGTAGACCGATGCTCGGGGCGTCGTCAGATTGCAGGGGCTTTCGTCATGAGGAGGACGTCATGTCGCACCGCAGCCGACTCGCGGGCTTCATCATCGATTGTGAAACCGGGGACGTGCGCTCCGCCGCCACCTTCTGGAGTCAGGCGCTGGGCCTCGGCGTGGGCGAGTTCGAAGTCGAGGGCGGCGCCGAATACGTGGGGCTCGAGAACACGCCCGTGGGGCTGAGCGTCGCGTTGCAGAAGGTCTCCCACCCCTCGCGTGTCCACCTGGACATCGAGGCGGATGACCAGGACGCGGAGGCCGCGCGCCTGGAAGCGCTGGGCGCGCGGCGCATCGGCTGGGTGAAACGCTGGTGGGTGATGGAGGCGCCCACGGGCCATCGCTTCTGCGTCGTCAAGATGCACCACCCGGACAAGGGCCCGCCGCCCACCGTCTGGGACTGAGCCGCGTCGCTGGGGGGGCGGGCTCAAAGCGCTCCGGCGACACTGGCGCGCAGGCGGCGGAGCCCCTCGTCGATGCCGTCCAACGTGAGCGCGCCGTAGCCCAGCACCCAGCCATGGCGCGTGGGCGTGCCGGCGAAGTAGGGGGAGAGCGCCTCCACGCCAACGCCCGCGGCTCGCGCCTGCCCGGTGAGCGTCCTCTCCAGCCGTGCGCCGCCCCGCGCGAAGGTCGCGCTCAGGTGCAGGCCCGCGACGGAGGGCAGCAGGCGCAGCCCGGAGCCGAAGTGGCGCGCGAGCCCTTCGGTGAGTCGCGCATGCCGGAGCTCGTACTCGCGTCGCGTCTTGCGCAGGTGGCGGGCCAGCATGCCGCTGTCGATGAAGCGCGCCAGGACGGCCTGGGCGGCGAGCTGGCTGTGCGAGTCCGACACCTGCTTCGCCAGGCCCAGCTCCCGCTGGAGAGACGGCGGCGCGACGAGGAAGCCCAGGCGCAGCGAGGGGAGCAGCACCTTGGAGAACGAGCCGACGTAGAGCACTCGCCCGGAGCGGTCCAGGGAATGGAGTGTCTCCAGTGGTCGGCCGCCGAAGCGGAACTCGCTGTCGTAGTCATCCTCGATGACCACCGCGTCCCGCTGGCGGGCCCAGTCGAGCAGCGCGCGCCTTCGCGCCGGTGACATCACGATGCCGAGCGGAAACTGGTGGGACGGCGTGACGTAGACGAGCCGTGCGTCGTCCGGCAGCGCGCTCACGTCGAGCCCCTCCGCGTCGACGGGCACGGGCACGACGCGGGCCCCGAGCGACTGGAACAGGAGGCGCGCGGGTGGGTAGCCCGGCTCCTCCACGGCGACGCAGTCCCCGGGCTCAAGAAGGACGCGCCCGATGAGGTCGAGCGCCTGCTGGGCGCCATGGGTGATGAGCACGTCGGTGGCGTCGGCGCGAACGCCTCGGGACACGCCGATGTGGCGCGCCACGGCCTCGCGCAGCTCGGGGTGTCCGAAGGGGTCCGCGTAGGCCGCCGTCATCGCCGAGGCGCGCAGCTGCCGCGCCATCAGCCGGCGCCAGGCCTCGAAGGGAAACAGCGTGGCGTCGGGGATGCCGACGCGGAAGTCATGGCGGGCAGGGGGCTCGGGCGGGCGAGGGGTGCGCAGCTCGCTCCAGATGGTCCGAGGGCGCAGCTTCACTCCAGCGGTGGCCCGGCCTCGGGGGGGATGCTCCCGAGGCGGAGCCTGGACGAAGCTGCCGGCCCGGGTGCGTCCCGTGAGCAGGCCCTCCGCGGCGAGCCACTCGTAGGCGACGCTCACCGTGTTGCGCGACACGCCCAGCCGCCGGGCCAGCTCGCGCGTGGGCGGCACCCGCTCTCCGCCGCGCAGGCGACCGTCGAGCATCTGCGCCCGAAGGCCTCGATATATCTGCCCCGCCAGGTCCCTGCGGTCCTTGAGGTCGACGTGAAGGTCCATGCCAGGGCCGTCCATAGGTTGGCCCAATGAGATTCGTCAAACCTGGACCTGTCGGAGGGCCATGGGTGGAGCACCCTGGGGGCACTTCTCAACCGCGCCCTGGAGCCGCCCCATGAGCCACGCCACGCCGCTGCTTGCTTCCCTCCCTGTCGACCCCGAGCGCATGTCCTGGGTGCCGATGGGTCCCCCTGGCCTCTCCTTCAAGCCGCTGCGCTTCTTCAAGGATGACGCTGGCTGGATGTACCTCTTCCGGCTGGAGCCCGGCACCGTCATTCCTCGCCACCGGCACACGGGGGAGGTGCACGCCTTCAACCTCTCCGGGAAGCGCGAGCTGCTCGACACCGGCGACGTGGTGGGTCCTGGCGGCTACGTCTACGAGCCCCCGGGCAACACCGACAGTTGGAGGGTCATCGGTGATGAGCCGGTGGTGATTCTCATCAACGTGCGCGGCGCCGTCGAGTACCTGGACGCCGAGGGCCGCGTCACCAGGAGCGTCGGCTCCGCGGCCCGGCTGGAGACGTACCGACAGTGGTGCGCTGCGAACGGTGCGGAGTTCCTGGCCACCTTGGAATGAGGACGTCAGTGGTGGAGCTGGGCATCCACCGTGTCCAGCACGTCGCCGCCCTCGCCGGTGAAGACGAGCCTGGTCATCGCAAGGGCGAAGCCCGCCACCTGCTTCGCGGTGATTCGGGGCGGCATGGAGAGCGCGTGCGGATCCGTGACGACGTCGACCAGGGCGGGCCCCGGGTGTGAGAGGGCTCGCTCGAAGGCGCCGCGCACGTCCTCGGGGGCCTCCACGCGCTGCCCCATGACACCCATGGCCTCCGCCAGCTTCGCGAAGTTCGGGTTCACCAGGTCCGTCTCCGTGTCCGGGTAGCCCGACACCTGCATCTCCAACTTCACCATGCCCAGCGAGCTGTTGTTGAAGATGACGACCTTCACCGGCAAGTCGTACTGCGCCAGGGTGAGGAAGTCGCCCATCAGCATGGCGAAGCCGCCGTCTCCGGACATGGAGATGACCTGTCGGCCCGGGTACAGGAGCTGCGCGCCAATGGCCTGCGGCAGCGCGTTGGCCATGGAGCCGTGCGTGAAGGAGCCGATGATGCGCCGCTCGGCCGTCGCGCGCAGGTAGCGGGCGGACCACACGTTGCACATGCCTGTGTCCACGGTGAAGACGGCGTTGTCGGCGGCCACCTCGTCGAGCATGGCGGCGACGAACTCCGGATGCAGCGGCCGGTGCGAGCCGACGTTGCGCACGTGGGAGTCCAGCTTGCGGCGCGCCTTGGCCAGTTCCTCCAGGGCGTTCTCCAGATGTCGGCGGTCCTCCTTCTGCTCCAGCCGGGGCAGCAGGGCGCGCAGCGTCTCCCGGACGTCGCCGCAGACGCCCAGATCCAGGCGCGAGCGGCGTCCCAGATGCTCCGGCCGCACGTCCACCTGGGCAATCTTGGGCTTCACGGGCATGAACGAGTCGTAGGGGAAGTCCGTGCCCAGCAGGAGCAGGACGTCGCACGCGTGCATCGCCTCGTACGCGGCGCCGTAGCCCAGCAGGCCCGTCATGCCCACGTCGTAGGGGTTGTCGTACGCCACCCACTCCTTGCCCCGGTACGCATGGCCCACGGGGGCCTGGAGCACCTTGGCCAGCGCGAGCACCTCCGCGTGGGCGCCCTTGCAGCCGCTGCCGCAGAACACCGTCACCCGCGAGGCCGAGTTGAGCAGCGCGGCGAGCTTGTCCAGCTCCGCGTCGACCGGACGCACCATGGGGGGAATGGTGGAGAAGGTGGAAGGGACGTCTTCGCCGGCGTCGAGCGCGGCGATGTCTCCAGGGAGTACCACGGCGGACACGCCGCCTTTCGCCAGCGCCGTCTGCGCCGCGAGCCGGAACAAGCGAGGGGTCTGCTTCGGGTTGGAGACCATCTCGCAGTAGTGGCTGCACTCGCGGAAGAGCAGCTCCGGGTGCGTCTCCTGGAAGTAGGAGGTGCCAATCTGGTCGCTGGGGATGTGAGAGACGAGCGCCAGCACGGGGGCGTAGCTGCGGTGGGCGTCATAGAGCCCGTTGATGAGGTGCAGGTGGCCCGGGCCGCAGCTCCCCGCGCACACCGCGAGCTTGCCGCTGAGCTGCGCTTCGGCGGAGGCGGCGAAGGCCCCGGACTCTTCATGCCGGATGCGGACCCAGCGCAGCTTGCCCTGGCTGCGGCGCACGGCGTCGGTGATGGGATTGAGGCTGTCACCGACGACGCCGTAGATGCGCTCCGCACCCGCGTCGATGAGCGTCTGGACGAGCGCATCCGCCACACTGGAGTGACTCATGGGGATGAAGCTGGGCGGCGCCAGGCCTCCAGACAACCCGAGTCAGCGAGGATGCAGGCGCTCTGCCGGTCGCCCCGGACGCGGGAGGGAATCCCGCGGCCAGGCGGCGCTACGGCCTACTCGTAACAGCTGCTCGCGATTTCGCGCAGCTCGACGATGCCCCACTCACTGGCGGGACACGCGTGGGCATATTCCAGGGCCTCATCGCGCGTCTTGCAGTTGAGGAGGAAGAAGCCGCCGATGATTTCCTTCGACTCGGTGAAGGGACCGTCGCTCACCGTGCGCTTGCCGCCGTAGTTCTCGATGCGTACCGCGTTGTCGTCGGACTTGAGCGCCTCGCCCGTGATGAGCACGCCATTGGTTCGGAGCTTCTCCTGGAAGGCCATCATCCGAGCGTAGGCGGCCTGGCCCTCTTCCATTGGCCGGGCCTGGCGCTTCCCCGGGGCCTCCATCATCAGCAGCATGAATGACATCGCGCTCCCTCCTTTTTGAGAGCCATGACTTTACGCCAGCCCCATGACACGGCGTCGAGCCACCGCGCGCGTGTTGCTCGCTCTCCATCGCTTCGTCGCCAGTCGCACGGTGCGTTTTCCATTCGGGTGGACCGGCCCGCTTTTCCCTGTCCGGTATCCGACGGGTGTGGACCCGCCGCCGCACCATGGGTGAGAGAAGACCGCGCGACACGAACGGTGTTCCTCGGTGGTTGACCGCGCGCGTCGGAGAGGAGAGCTTCCGGGGCGATGAGCGCTGGCCCTGACCTCTTCTCCGCTTCCGTCGACGTGAATCGCTTCGCTCCCCTCGCGGAGAGGATGCGGCCACGCACTCCCGATGAGTTCATCGGTCAGTCCCACCTGCTGGGCCCCGGAGGACCGCTGCGGCGGTTGATGGAGCGCAAGCAGATTGTCTCCTCGCTGTTCTGGGGACCGCCCGGCGTGGGCAAGACGACGCTGGCGCGCATGCTGGCCTCCAGCGTCGACGCGGAGCTGGTCATCCTGTCGGCCGTGTCGGACGGCATTCCGCGCATCCGCGAAGTCGTGGCGGAGGCCGAGCGCGCGCGCAACCAGTACTCGCGCCGCACGGTGCTCTTCGTCGACGAAATCCACCGCTGGGCGAAGAACGTCCAGGAGCAGGCGCTGCCGCACGTGGAGAGCGGCCTGTTCGTCCTGTTGGGCGCGACGACGGAGAACGTCAGCTTCGAGGTGCGCCCCGCGCTCGTCAGCCGGTGTCGTGTCTTCCAGCTCCAGGAGCTGACGCTCGCGGACATCCAGGGCGCGCTCCAGCGGGCACTCACCGACGAGAAGCGCGGGCTGGGCAAGCGCAAGCTGAACGTGGGCGAGGACACGCTCGCGCTGCTGGCGAGGGGTGGGGCGGGGGACGTGCGCAAGGCGCTGGGCGCGCTGGAGATGGCCGCGGGGCTGACGGCGGACGGTGGCGAAATCACTGTGGACACGGCGCGCGAGGCGGTGGGCACGGGGCTTTCGCGGCACGACAAGGATGGAGACCAGCACTACGACTTGCTGAGCGCGCTCCAGAAGTCCTGCCGGGGCTCCAACGCGCAGGGCGCCATCTTCTGGGCGGCGAAGCTGCTGCAGACCGGGGACGTGGTGTCGCTGTGGCGCAGGCTCAAGGTCATCGCCGTGGAGGACGTGGGCATGGCGATGCCGGAGGCCATCACCATCGTCCGGGCGTGCGAGGAGGGCTTCCACTCCACGGGCATGCCGGAGGGGCGGCTGTTCGTCGCGCATGCCGTCGTCACGCTGGCCACCGCGCGCAAGAGCAACCGCGCCTATGCCGCGATGAACGCCGCGCTCGCCGCGCTGGAGGAGCACCCCAACGCGGCGCCGCCGCTGCCGCTGCGCAACGCGCCCACGGATTTGATGAAGGAGCTGGGGCACGGCAAGGGCTACACGCCGCCCTGGGACTTCAAGGACCACTACGCCCCGGGGCAGACGTACCTGCCCGCGCCGCTGGAGCGCTCCGTCTTCTACCGTCCGAGCAAGGAGGGCTACGAGGCGGAGGTCCACGAGCGCATGAGCCACTGGTGGCGCGAGGACAAGGCCAGCCGGGACGAGTAGTCACGGACCGGAAGTCAACGGGACGCGGGTCGGTGTGGGCACCCCTCGCAACACACGGCACACTGTGGCCGTTGGGCACCTGTCGCCCCCGCGAGTGTTCTCTTCGTCCGGGCGCGGGCCGTCCTTGCATCGCCGGATGAGGGTGCTCTATTCCGCCGCGTGACGGTCTCCGAGAAACATCGTGCCATCGAAGCGGTCTGGCGAATCGAGTCCGCTCGGCTCATCGCCGGTCTGACGCGCATGGTGCGTGACGTCGGGCTCGCCGAGGAGCTCGCGCAGGACGCGCTGGTTGCCGCGCTGGAGCGCTGGCCCACGGCAGGCATCCCGGACAACCCGGGCGCGTGGTTGATGGCCACCGCCAAGCGGCGCGCCATCGACGAGCTTCGCCGGGGCAAGCGCGTCGAGCGCAAGCACGAGGAGCTGGGCCACGAGTTGGAGTCGGACCAGGAATACGGCGCGCCGGACCTGGACGCGGCGCTCGACAACGAGGTGGGCGACGACCTGCTGCGCCTGATGTTCATCGCCTGCCACCCCATCCTGTCGACGGAGGCCCGCGTCGCGCTCACCCTGCGGCTGCTCGGGGGCCTGACGACGGAGGAGATTGCTCGCGCGTTCCTGGTGCCGTCCACCACCGTCGCCCAGCGCATCGTCCGGGCGAAGCGCACGCTCTCCGAGGAGAAGGTGCCCTTCGAGCTGCCCCGGGGCGAGGAGCTCGCGGTCCGCCTGTCGTCGGTGCTGGAGGTCATCTACCTCGTCTTCAACGAGGGCTACTCCGCGACGGCGGGCGACGACTGGATGCGGCCGGAGCTGTGCGCGGACGCGCTGCGGCTAGGACGCATCCTCGCGGAGCTCGCGTCCCAGGAGCCGGAGGTCCACGGGCTCGTCGCGCTGATGGAGATTCAAGCGTCACGCTCGCGGGCCCGCGTGGGGCCCAACGGTCAGCCCGTGCTGCTGCTCGAACAGAACCGCGCGCTCTGGGACCAGCTCCTCATCCGCCGCGGGCTCGCGGCGCTGGAGCGCGCGGAGAAGCTGGGCGGGGCGCAGGGGCCGTATGCGTTGCAGGCCGCGCTCGCCGCGTGTCATGCCCGCGCGCGTCAGCCAGAGGATACGGACTGGGCGCGCATCGCGTCGCTGTACGCGGTGCTCGGGCGGCTCACCCCGTCGCCCGTCGTGGAGCTGAACCGCGCGGTGGCGCTGTCGATGGCGTATGGCCCCGCCGCCGGACTGGCGGTGGTGGACACGCTGACCTCGGAGCCCTCGCTCGCCCACTATCATCTGCTGCCCAGCGTGCGCGGAGACCTGCTGCGCAAGCTGGGCCGCTTCGACGAAGCCCGGAAGGAGTTCGAGCGGGCGGCCACGCTCACCCGCAACGTGCGCGAACAGGCCCTGCTCCTGGACCGCGCCGCCGCCTGCGCTCGCAAGGAGGCGTGAGCGCCAGGACGCGTACTCTCGCGGAAATCTTCCGCGACGCCTGGAGCCGAAGCGTTGACCGTCGTGCGCAAGCAGCCGCTCGTCCCGGGTGACGTGGCTCCAGGGCCGCCGTGCGGGGGAGTTGGACTACCCTGTGCGCATGTGCCGGAACATCAAACCCCTGTTCAACTTCTCGCCCCCCGCCACGGATGACGACATCCGCGCGGCGGCCTTGCAGTTCGTCCGGAAGATCGCCGGGACGCGCAAGCCGTCGAAGCAGAACGCCGACGCGTTCGAGGTCGCCGTCGAGGAAATCTACCGAAGCTCGAAGCGGATGCTGGACGGGCTGGTGGCGACGACGCCCCCGAGAGACAGGGTGCGGTTCGAGGCACTGAAGAAGCTGCGCTACAAGAAGGCAGAGGCCGGCTGAAGTCCCGCGCCGCCTTCGAGCAAGCGCTGACCGACTGTTCCCACGCAGTGCACACGGCGCATGCGGCCGAGGCTGGCCCTTGCGTCCTGAGGTCGTCCGATGAAGCGGTCCTCGTGGTGGTCCGTGGTGGTTGTCGCCTCGCTGCTCGAAGTGGGTTGTGGAAGCGGGAGTCCGGAGGCGCCTGAAGCCAGTGCGCCCGCGAGTGCCACCGGGGCGCTCGCATGCAACACGCGCATCACCTACGGAGACCGGTGGATTCATTCCGCGGGTCACCCCGGCTATGACATCGCCGCGGACCTGGTGACGTGGGATGGCGTCTGCGTCAACGAGGGCACCAACTCCTACGCCGTGCTCTCCAACGGCTGGAAGCCGTACTTCACGGGCCACAACGGCTGTGTGATGGCGCTCGACACCACCTGCCCCGGCGCGGGGGCCTGCGCCACGCGCGTCACATACGGCGCCGCGTGGCTGCATCCGGCGAACCACCCCGCGCAGTACGACGACGTCGGGGGCCGCGTGTATTGGGACAGGGCCTGTGTGAACGCGTCCCCCAACTCCCACGCCGTGCTGTCGAACGGCTGGGGGCCCTACTTCTCGGGAGCGAATGCGTGCGGCATGTCCTTCCGCTACACGGGCTGCGGCGGCCTGTACCAGAACCCCGTCGTCGCCGTGGACTGCGCGGACCCGGGCGTCATCCACGACGGCACCCGCTATGTGGCCGCGTGCACGTCCGGCGGCGCGGCCAGCGCCTTCCCGCTGCGCGTCTCCACGGACCTGGTGACGTGGACGGGCGCGGGCTCCATCTTCCCCTCGGGGACTCGGCCGTCGTGGGCCTCCGGTGACTTCTGGGCGCCGGAAATCCACCGCGTGGGCAGCCGCTTCATCGCCTACTACACGGCGCGCCACACGGACGGGAAGCTGTCCATCGGCGCCGCCACGTCCACCAGCGCGCTGGGCCCCTTCACGGACTTGGGCAGGCCCCTCATCCACGACGCGGGCATGGGGATGATTGACGCCACGTTCTTCACGGACACCGCGGGGACGGGGTACCTGGTGTGGAAGGCGGATGGGAACGCGGTGGGCCAGCCCACGCCCATCTACGGCCAGGCGCTCTCAGCGGACGGCCTGTCGCTGGTGGGGACGCGCCGCACGCTCATCACCAACAACCTCGGCTGGGAGGGCGGCGTGGTGGAGGCGCCCTGGGTCGTCGCGCGCGGCGGCTATTACTACCTCTTCTACAGTGGTAACGCGTACTACAACAGCACCTACGCCGTGGGAGTCGCTCGGGCCACCAGTCCGCTGGGGCCGTACACCAAGGCGGGTTCACCCATCCTCGCGACAGGAGGCGGCTGGGTGGGGCCGGGCCACAACTCCGTGGTGAATGGACCAGGAGGCGACACGGTCATGGTCTACCACGCGTGGAACAATGCTCACACCGCGCGGGTCATGCTCGTGGATGCCATCACCTGGCCGGACGGCTGGCCCGCGGTGCCGGAGGCTCCCTCGGCGGGCTCGCGTCCCCGGCCGTAGCCTCGGGATAGCTGGAGGGGGCACGGCGCACCGTACCCCCTTCCGGCGTCAGGACATCCCGGCGGAGGTGTTGAGCGAGGCCTCGGGGGCCTCGACCTTCTGGGGCCCCAGGGCGGAGCGCTGCAGCCAGCCCGCGAGGCCCAGCAACACGAGCCCGGACGTGCGCAGCGTGCGCAGCAGCTCCGCGGCGTGCGCCCCGTCACCGGGGAGCAGCGGGGCCAGCCACACGCGCGCGTCATAGAGCAGCCACGTGGCGCCGGACAGGCCCATGGCCCACCACACCCAGGCCAGCTTCCCGCCGCGCAGCATGTACGCCACGCTCAGGATGGGGGCGACCAGGAAGATGGTCGTCATGTCCGCCAGCGTCGACACCGCGCTGATGACCGCCGAGGGCAGGGAGATGGCGCCAGAGGCGAAGTTGCGCATCTCCGTGAAGAGCGAGGGGATGCCCACCGCCAGCGCCGCGAGGGTCGTCGCCGCCCACAGCGCCTTCGTGCGAGGGCTGGAGGGAGGCTGGAGGCCGGACTTCCGGTAGGTCATCGCCAGGAGGATGAGCGCGTAGACGGTGGCGTTGTTGGCCAGCACCACGGCGACCATGCGGTAGGGCAGAAGCGGCGAGGACGTGAAGGGCACGTCCGGCACCGTGTGCAGCCAGTAGCTGCGCAAGGCCGCGCTGACCAGGGACAGGGCGGCTCCCGCCGTGAGCCCGCCCCACACCTTGCGCAGGTAGTCTCCGGAGACGAACGAACTCGCCGCGGCGAACGTGCCGGCGACGGCGAGCAGGCCGCTCACCCAGCCCGCGACGTCATGCACCAGCCCCACCCGCTCGGGCGCCGCCGTCGCGACGGCGATGAGGTGCGCCAACTGGAGCGCGATGACGGCGCCGAACCACGGCGCGACGGAGGTGGAACGCGCGGAAGCGGGGCTCATCGCGCCTTCTCCAGCGAGGTGGCGATTTCCGCGAGGATGACCTTGGCGTGCAGCGCGCCAATGAAGGTGTTGAGCATCGGCTTGAGGCCTTCGAGCAGTTGCGGGATGTCCTGGAGGGTGACCTGCTCCGGCGGGCGCTTCAGCGCGCGCAGCGCCGCCGTGTGGATGGCCATCTTCGCGGTGAAGCCTCCGAGCAGGGGTTCGAGGTGACGCACGAGAATGTCGTGCCAGCCAGTGGGGGCGGTCTGGGAGGACGAGGTGAGAATCGCGAACGCTCCTGGTGAGGAGTTCCAGGGTAGAGCGAATCCCGAAGACATACGAGAGGCCCGTCCGAGCCTCTCGTCGATTGAGTCCTGTTGTACCTGGATTGCAGAGAGCACCTGTCTTGAGAGTGACAACAGGTGTAGGGGGTGAGGACGCCGCGTGCTGCGCCCGGCCGCCGGATGTCCGAGCAGGCATCCGGCGGTCAATGTGGGACGGACGGACGGACGGACGGCTCAGGCCTTGATGTATCGCTCGAAGACGAAGCCGAAGTCCTTCACCCAGTACTTCTGCTGCGCGCCGGCGAGCCAGGCGAAGGCGGCCTGGTTGAGTTCCTTGAAGGACTCGACGATGGGGGCGGGGCCCGCCTGTCCGCGGCCGAGCGTGGTGGAGGCCACCTCCAGGCTTGTCTTCGCGTGGCTGAGCGCCAGCTCGTTCTCGTGCATCAGCTCGGAGATGCGGAACAGGGCCTTGTAGAGGTCCTTCACCTGCTCCAGGTGCTTCTTGTGCACGTCGATGGAGAAGTCCCGCGCGCCCAGGCGGAACTTGATTTCGACGTCCATGTCGATGGTGCCCGCCGTCTCCAGCATGACGTTCGAGATGGGGTTGGAGCTGTATGTGAAGCGGCGCAGCATGCGCTTCTTGCTGGCGGCGCTGGTGCCGTCGAGGTGGACGAGCGCCTTGTTGGTGAAACAGTACTCGTCGGACTTGGACTTGATGATGAAGAAGATCTTCTCCTGGTCCTCGTGCATCACATAGTCGTCGGAGTCCACCTTGTCGTAGTCCGCGGTGGCGATGACGGAACCGATATCACTGAGGCCGAGCGCGTCTGCGGCGAGCTTCCCGAACATGTCGAATCTCCCTGGGTGTGGTGTGCAGCGAGGTGGAACCGCGTGGCCCGTGTCGGGCCCCGGGCGAGCATAGGGGACGGCCCCGTCACAGGTCGAAGCGAAGGCCCTGCGCCAGGGGCAGCGCGTCGGAGTAGTTCAGGGTGTTGGTCTGCCGCCGCATGTATGCCTTCCACGCGTCGGAGCCGGACTCGCGGCCGCCGCCGGTGTCCTTCTCGCCACCGAAGGCGCCGCCAATCTCCGCGCCGGAAGTCCCGATGTTGACGTTGGCGATGCCGCAGTCGGAGCCGGAGGCGGACAGGAACTTCTCCGCGCTCTGCAGGTCCCGGGTGAACACGGACGACGACAGGCCCTGGGGCACGCCGTTCTGGAAGGTGATGGCCTCGTCCAGCGTCCGGTACGGCATGACGTAGAGGATGGGCGCGAAGGTCTCCGTCTGGACCCATGCATCCGTGGGCTTCACGCTGGTGATGAGCGTGGGTTGCACGAAGTTTCCCGGGCGCTCCAGCGCCTTGCCTCCGCTGACGATGCGGGCCCCCGCCGCGCGCGCCTGTTCCACGGTCGCCTCGAAGCGCTGCACGGCGGCCTTGTCGATGAGCGGGCCCATCAGGGTGCCCGGCTCCAGCGGGTCGCCGATGCGCGTCTCCACCTGGGCATACGCGGTGGCGAGCTTCCCCAGCACGTCGTCGAAGATGGACTCATGGACGAAGAGCCGGCGCGTGGTGGTGCAGCGCTGGCCCGCGGTGCCCACCGCGCCGAAGACGATGGCGGGAATCGCCAGCTTCAGGTCGGCGGTGGCGTCCACGATGATGGCGTTGTTGCCGCCCAGCTCCAGCAGGCTCCGCCCCAGTCGCTGTGCCACGCGCACGCCCACCTGGCGTCCGACGGCGGAGGAGCCGGTGAAGCTCACCAGCGCGACGCGCGGGTCCTCCACCAGGCGCTCGGCGCGCGCGGTGCCCGCGGCGTTGAGCAGGAAGAAGACCTCCGGGAAGCCGCCCGCCTTCAGCGCGGCGTTGCAGATGCGCGTCGAGGCGATGGCCGTCAGCGGCGTCTTGGGCGAGGGCTTCCAGATGGACACGTCCCCGCACACGGCGGCAATGAACGCGTTCCAGGACCAGACGGCCACGGGGAAGTTGAAGGCGCTGATGATGCCGACCAGACCCAGCGGATGCCATTGCTCGTACATCCGGTGGCCCGGGCGCTCGGAGTGCATCGTCAGGCCATAGAGCATGCGCGACTGGCCCACGGCGAAGTCGGCGATGTCGATCATCTCCTGCACCTCGCCGTCGCCCTCGGCCTTCACCTTGCCCATCTCCAGCGCGACGAGCGAGCCGAGCGCGTCCTTGTGCTTTCGCAGGGCCTCGCCGCACAACCGGATGGCCTCGCCACGCCGGGGGGCGGGCAGCGCGCGCCACGCCACGAAGGCCTGGGCGGCGGCGTGCATCAGCTTCTCCTGGTCCTCCGCGCTCGCGGACGACACGGTCGCCAGGCGCTGGCCATTGGAGGGATTGAAGACCTCCAGGGCGGGCTCGGAAGCGGAGCCGGCCCACTCGCCGTGACCGAGATAGCTGCCAGGGTTGTGCTCGGTCAGGCCGAGCGCGTCGAGGGTGGGGTGGAGCATGGGCGACTTCCTACAACGTCGGGGGCTTCCTGGCGACCGGTGGCGCGGGGGGGCGGCCCGGCTGCGTGAGCACCCAGTCCACGAAGGTCCGCGCCGCGGCCCGGAGCCGACGGTGGGATGGGTAGACGACGAAGTAGGAGTAGCGCGTGGGCAGCGGAGGACCGGGCAGTCGGACGAGACTCCCGTTGGCGAGGAAGGGCTCGGAGACCTTGTCGCGCGCGAGCGCCGCGCCCAGTCCACGCGCGGAGGCGAGCAGCGCGTTGGTGGTGTCGCTGAACTCGTGGCGCACGTCGATGCGCGCGCCGTGCACCCCGGCGGCGCGGAACCAGTCCTGCCACGACTGCCGCGCCAGGTCCCCCACGAGCGGCAGCTTCTGGATGTCCGCCGGGGCCGACACGTGCTCGACACCGGGCAGGTCCGGGGAGGCCACCGGAAACATGGCGTCCGGCATCAGGTGATGGGCCGTCATCCCCGGCCAGTGACCCAGGCCATAGCGGATGCCCACGTCAGGCCCTCCCTCGTCGAAGCGCGTCAGCGCCATCTCCGTGTCGACGCGGATGCGCACGTGCGGGTGGGCCGATGCGAAGTCCGGCAGGCGCGGCAGCAGCCAGGTGTGGGCCAGCGAGTGCATGGTGGTGAGGCGCACGCGGTGGCGCTCCTCCCGGGTGTCTCCCAGCTCGCGCACCACGTCGTCGATGTCCGCCAGCGCGCCCCCCGCGGCGTCGGCGAGCTGACGGCCCTCTATCGTCAGGGACACGCCGCGCGCATGCCGCTCGAAGAGGGTGACGCCGAGCAGTCCCTCCAGCTTGCGCACGTGGTGGCTGACCGCGCTGGCCGTCAGGTGCAGCTCCTCCGCGGCATGGGCGAAGTTCTGGTGGCGCGCGGCCGCCTCGAAGGCCGCCAGGGCCGGGAGCCAGGCCGAGGGAAGTGGCATGCGAGCCTCAAATCATACTTGTGGCTGCCCTCAAAACCATGAGGTTGTGGCAGGAGGGGGCCGGGAGCAGAAAGAGGGCAGACCGGCGTCAGATTCGTGCCTTGCGTCACCCTGGTGGACCGTCCGATGAACTCTCCCGCTCTTGTCCGTCCCGTCGTTCCCGCCCTGTCCGGCGCCTGGCTCACCCCGCTGGAGTTGGGGTTGCTGGGGGCCATCTGGGGCTCCTCCTTCATGTTCATGCGCATCGCCGCGCCTGACTTCGGGGCCCTGCCGCTCGTCTCGGTGCGGCTGGTGCTGGGGGCGCTCGTGCTGATGCCCTTCCTCTTGCGCCACCGCGCGGCCTTCACGCCCTCGCTCTGGCCGAAGCTGGCGCTGGTGGGCGCGCTCAACGCGGCGGCGCCCTTCGCCCTCTTCGCCTGGGCCGCGCAGCGTGCGCCCGCGGGCATCAGCGCCATCGCCAACAGCATGACGGTGCTCTTCACCGCGCTGGTGGCCTTCCTCTTCTACGGCGAGCGCATCGGCGGACGGCGGGCGGTGGCGCTCGTCATGGGCTTCGCCGGCGTGGTGGTGCTCGCCAGCGGGAAGATCGCCGGAAGCAGCCCTGGCCTCGCGGTGGCGGCGGGCGTGTCCGCGGCTTTCTTCTACGGCGTCTCGGCGAACCTGGTGAAGAGGCACCTCACGGGCCTGCCGGCGGGCGCGGTCGCCGCGGCCACGCTGGGCTGCGCCGCGCTGCTGACGTTGCCGTTCGCCGTGGCCTCCTGGCCGTCCCAGCCCATCCGGGGCGTGTCCTGGTTGTCGGCCGTCGCGCTCGGCGTGCTCTGCACCGGGGCGGGGTATGCGCTGTACTACCGGCTCATCCAGCGGATTGGCGCGCCCCGCGCCGTCACCGTGACGTACCTGCTGCCGCTGTTCGGCGTGGCCTGGGCGTGGGTGCTGCTGGACGAGCCGGTGACGCTCACCATGGCCGCCGCGGGCACGCTCATCCTGGGCAGCGTCGCGCTGAGCCAGCGGAAGCCCTCCTGAGGGAGGGGCTCCGCCGGCCCGGCTCGGAGTGGCTCGGCTCAGGGACAGCCGGAGCTGACCTGGAGCGCGTCGTAGGCCATCCACCCGTTGCGCTTGGTTCCGGTGGTGGCCGCGATGACATAGCCATACAGGAACTTCATCTCCCCCGACTGCTGGCGATAGCGGCCCGCGCTGTCCTGGACCCAGAGGGGGATGTCGATGGAGGGAACGCCATGCTCCGTGGGCACGTCCAGGCGCTGGAACTTGGTGCCCGCGGGGAAGTGGTCCACCGCCGGTCCGCCCAGGGCCATGCCCGGGACGTTGAAGACGAGGTTGACCGAGCGCTGCCCGTTGGCGCGCACCAGCGGCAGGTAGTCTCCGGCGCGCTCGTGCGTCGCGTCGCTGTCGTAGACGACCTTCTTGAGCTCCAGCACCGGGTCATGTGAGTTGCGCACGGCGTAGCAGCCCAGCTTGTCCAGTCCCGCGCCCAGGGCGGAGACGTGGCCGACCTTCTGCTCGAAGGACGTGCGGCCCAGGATGCTGGAGATGGGCAGCCACCCCGCGCTCGAGTTGGACGTCGACACCGCGAAGGCGTACGGCTCTCCGGCGAACGTGCGCGTCTGCCCGTAGTTGAAGGCGGCGCTGGTGCGCGTGTTCGTCCCCACCACGGTGCCGTTGCCGTCCCGGATGGGAACCCCTGTCGTAAGGCCCCAGTTGTCGTCCGCCGGGTCGTTGGTGGGGACGCGGTTGCCTCCGTTCACCTGCAGCTTGCAGTTGTAGCCGCTCACCAGGCAGTAGCCGCCATTCACCCCGGAGAAGGCCGCCTGCTCCCGCGTCGACAGCGCTCCCTCCGTGTCCCCGCCGTCGAGGGAGCTGGCGCCTCCACAGGCGGCGGTCGTGCACAGCAGGAAACCGAGACTCGTGAAAATCAGTTTTCGCATATCAATCGGAAATAATGGAAAGTCCATGTCGTCGTCAATGCGCGCTTCGTCGAGCGCGTGCGTCATGCGGAGAAGTCAGACAGTGGACATGTCGCGCCGTGTTTCAGGGGCCCGAGGTCCGACAGGGCCTGGTGTATGGGATTGCGACGAGGAGGGGCATCGCATTGCCATTGCGCGAGTCTTCGCGCTTCTCCCGCGAGGGGGTAGTCTGGCGGGGAGATGGCCCGCCCCACCGAAGTCCCTGTCCCTCCTCGCCGCTTCCATGACGAGCCGCTCGTCCTCATCCTGCGCCACCTGAAGGCGATGCTCGCGGGGGAGGGCGGGGTGTGTATCGAGGTGCCGGACCCGGACCTGGGTCGGGGCTCCTATCCGGGGGAGCGCGTGGGGCCGGGGCAGGGGCTGGTGCACCGGCCGTTGCGGAGCTGGTGTGACCTGGCGGAGGGACTGGGGTGTCGCCTGCTCACGCCCCGCGGCGTGGACACCACGCATGTCTCGCTCACCTTCGAGCCCCTGGGCCCGGAGGCCTCCTGGCACGCGGGCGGGACTGCCTCCGAAGAGGTGTCACTCCAGGAGCGCTACGGCGTGGACTCCGCCTTCGCGCGCGTGCGCAAGCTGGAGGACGCGGGGTTCCTGTTGCCCTGGCTGGAGGCGCTGGGCCGGGTCCGCCTGCCCGAGGGCGCACGGGTGCTGGACCTGGGCGTCAATCGCGGAGACGAACTGGCGGCCTTCGCCTGGCTGGAGGGCGCGCCGGACGTCACCTTCGTCGGCGTGGACCACAGCGCCAGCGCGCTCGCGGAGGCGCGGGCCCGCTTCCCCGACGCGCGTCACTCCTTCCTCGTCGCCGACCTCAACGCGCTTCCAGAAGGTCTGGGCCGCTTCCACCTGGTGGTCTCCGTGGGCACGCTGCAGAGCCCCGGCGTGGATGACCACGCGCTCCTTCGCACGCTGGTGCAGGAGCACCTGGAGCCCGAGGCCACGCTGGTGCTCGGCTTCCCCAACTCCCGCTTCCGCGACGGAGAGGTCGTCTACGGCGCGCGCGTGCGCAACCTGCGCGAGCCGGACTTGTCCCTGTTGGTGAAGGACCTCTCGTTCTACCGCCGCTACCTGCACCAGCACGGCTTCCGCACGTACCTCGGTGGCAAGTATGACCTGCTGCTCACGGCGGTGCGCGGCCCGACTCAGTCCTCGGCCTGAACGTCCTCGGGCTTGACGCCCCAGTCCGCCAGCACCTGCGCCTCGTCCTCTTCGCTCTTCGTCTTCTTGAAGCGGGCATCGGACACGCCCTTCACCCGTCGCTCGCACGCGGCCCACGTCGCGTGGCGCTTCACGCTGCGGCCCACCTGGCTCAGGTAGGAGTGCGCCTTGGCCTTCTTTTCCTTCTCCTCCCGGGGCTTCTCGGGAGGCAGGGACGTGTCCTCGGGCACGTCGTACACGTCCACGTCGTAGCCGACGAGTGGGCCGCTGTAGAGCCGCATGCCCTTGCCACGTGAGAAGGACACGGCGATGGCGTCCACCCGCTCGTTGCCCGGCACGCCCACGTGCCCGCGGACGTAGTGCCACTCGACGACGGCGGCCTCACCGGAGTGGGTCTGCTTGCGCTGGGCGAGCAGCGCCATCAGCCGCTTCCAGTAGATTGTGTTGGCCACCTCCTTGCCGTCGGCCGTCTTCCAGCCGCGCTTGCTCCAGCCGAAGGCCCAGCGGGTGGCACCCTGAATCACATAGGTGGAGTCCGTGTGGATGTGCAGCGGCCCCGGCGTCGCCTCCAGGTGGCGCAGCGCCTTGCCCACGGCCGTCAGCTCCATCCGGTTGTTGGTCGTCTCCGGCTCGTGGCCGCCCAGCTCCGTCACCTGCCCGTCCGGCGTGGCGATGAGGGTGCCCCAGCCTCCCGGGCCTGGGTTGCCGGAGCAGGCTCCGTCGGCGAAGACGAACGTGGCGTGACTCTTCATGCCACCACCCTAGGCGGCCCCGGGTTCGCCCTGCCAGGAGGACTCGCGCCGCCGGCGTCCTCGGGCTGACACGAAAGTCGTGATTCCATGCACGGCCCGAGGACTCCCTCGCTGGTACTTCATCCTGGTACATGGCTTGCTCTCGGCCTCCCGGTTCGGGCCCATGGGCCGAGGGTGCCCGAGGGAAGGCCCGTCATCGCCATGCAGACCGCGCATCCTGCTTCGCCACGTCCTCCGAGCTCCTCCTGGCCCCATCCGTCGCGTGCCCGCGCGTGGGCCGCGCGTCTGGCGCTGCTGGTGGCGAGCGTCGCCTCGGTGGCCACGTCCATGTCGGAACCGTCCCCCGTCGTCGTCGAGTCCGAGCCGGGCACGCTTCAACTGTCGGATGCGTCTCCCACCGCCCGCGCGGTCCTCCCGGTGAAGGTGCACGTTCCCAGGGGCTCCAAGCAGACGGTCTGGGTGACGATGCGCGCACCGCTCTTCGCGAAGTGGACCCCGGACGAGGCGGGCGCTCTGGAGCAGCCCGTCATCGAGGCGAAGCTCGTCTTCGGTCCGCGCGCCGTCAC
The DNA here is from genome assembly GCF_010894455.1 of Myxococcus eversor. Lineage (GTDB taxonomy): Bacteria > Myxococcota > Myxococcia > Myxococcales > Myxococcaceae > Myxococcus > Myxococcus eversor. The sequence continues at coordinate 297,393 of NZ_JAAIXY010000013.1, forward strand.
CCTGGCCTCCTCCGCGCCCCTGGCCGCTGGAGAGGCGGGCGCGGTGCGCTTCGAGGCCCTGTCGGATGGGGACGTCTGCCAGTTGGAGCAGCCGTGTGAGTGGGAAGCGGCGCTGGAGCTGACCCTGCAGGGCGCGGCCGAGAAGGACATCCAGGGCACGGTGGACGTGGAGTGGCGGATGGTGGCCGAGGTGAGCATCGACGAGACGGAGGACTCGGCGCCGGACGGGCTCGAGGTCATCCTGGGGCCCCGCTGAGTGGTGAGTGTCTCCATCCCCACCTCCACGACGACGCGGCCCGTGCCGGGCGACACGCTCCTGCATCCGCTCGTGTTCGGCGCGGTGCTGGTGTTGGTGCTCAATGACCACGTGCTGAAGGTCCGCTGGCCGTCGTGGTGGACGGGGAAGCTGTCGGACGTCGCCGGGCTGGCCATGTTCCCGCTCCTGCTCCAGGGACTCTGGGAGCAGTCCGTCTCGCGCGGGTCCCAGCCGTTCCAACCCTCGCGCGCGGTGTTGACCACGTGCCTGGTGATGACGGCGCTGGTCTTCACCGCCATCAAGGTGTTCGAGCCCGCCGGTGACTGCTGGCGCTGGGGGCTGGGCACGTTGCAGTGGCCGGTGCGCGCGGCGTGGGCGTGGCTGTCCGGGCGGGTGATTCCAGGCGTGGCGCCGGTGGCTCACACGATGGATGTCACGGACCTGCTGGCGCTGCCGGCGCTGTCGGTCTCCCTGTGGCTGGGGCTGCGGCGCGTGAAGCACCTTCACTGAAGCGTGGGTCAGAGCGAGCCGAGGAACGTCAGCAGGGCCTCCCGGTCCTCCAGCAAGAGCCGCGTGTAGCGCTCCTGCGCGGGCGCGGCCTCTCCGCCATGCCACAGCACGGCCTCCTCGAGGTTCCGGGCCCGGCCGTCGTGCAGGAAGCGCGTGTGGCCGCTCACCGTCTGGGTCAGGCCGATGCCCCACAGGGGCGGGGTGCGCCACTCCTGGCCAGTGGCGAGCCCGTCCGGACGTCCATCCGAAAGGCCCTCGCCCATGTCGTGCAGCAGCAGGTCCGAGTACGGGAAGATGCGCTGGCGCGACAGCTCCGGGAAGCCGGGGACCTCCTCTGTCTCCATGGGCCGGTCCACGTGACAGGAGGCGCAGCCGATGGCGCGGAACACCGCCTTGCCGCGCAGCACACCGGGCGTGTCCCACTCCCTGCGCTTCGGCACGGCCAACAGCCGCGTGTAGAAGACGAGCCGCTCCAGGTCGTAGTCCTTCACGTCGGGAGCGCCGGCGCCCACGGAGGCGCCCTCGGGCTCCTGGGCGCGGGGATACACCTCGTTCGTCAGCCCCATGTCCGCCACCAGCGCGTGCGTCACCTGCTGGAGCAACGTGGGCTGGTTGGCCTTCCACCCGAAGCGGCCCATCCGCGTGCGGCGCTCCTTCACGTCCTCGACCTGGTTGGCGCGCCCGGAGATGCCATCGCCGTCGCGGTCCTCGGGGTCCGCCAACGCCAGCAGCGTCTCCTCGGGAATGGCCTCCAGCAGCCCCAGCCCGAAGTTGGCCGGAGCCACGCGGGGGGAGAACGGCGTGCCGTCCTCCAGCGGGCCGCGCGACAGGTCCTTGAAGCGGTAGCGGGGACGCAAGAGGGAGTAGGGCTCTCCGGTGGAGAACGTGCCGCTCGACTCCTCGTGGCCCACCTCGACGGTGCCCTCGCCGCGAGGCTGGCCGAGCTGATGGAGGTCGAGCTGCTCGCCGTACACCGGATGAGGCCCGGGGCCCGTGGGGGAGCCGAGCTGGAAGGCCATCGACACCAGGGGCTCGGAGGGCGAGAGGGGAGGGCGTCCGCGCCCGTCCTTCACGTGACAGCCCATGCAGGAGTTGGAGCTGAAGAGCGGGCCCAGTCCGGGGCCATGGCCGGGGTCGCTCCAGTCGCGGTCGAAGACGCGCTTGCCCAGGTGGAACTCCGGCCACCGGGAGCGGTCCATGTTCGGCGGCGAGCGGCCAAAGGCATTGCGCCCCGCGTCCTTCACCGTGGCGGCGCCGCCGGGCAGCTCCTCGTCCGGCTCCAGGGCCAGGTCGAGCTGTCCCAGCACCAGGGGAGGGGGCAGGGGACGACGCCCCGTCTGCGCCCACACCGCGGTGAGCAGCAGGGCTCCAAGGGGGATGCCCAACAGATACAGCCGCCGGCTCATCGGGGTGTCTCCAGGGAGGCGGGAAACGACACCGGGCGGGACAGGACGGCTCCCGCCCGGTGGGGCGCCCGTGCTCAAGGCACGGGCGGGACGACTACTTCGCCGCCGGCTTGAAGGACTCGCTCAGGATGTTGATGCCCTGCGCGGTCGCCTTCACGTCGATGCCCGTGAAGCCGTTGTACGGATAGTGGCCGTCCTCGATCTCCTCGATGAACTCCACGGAGTCACCGGTGAGGACCTTGCCGTCGTCCAGCGTCACGGAGAACGTGGAGCCGTCGGTGCGCAGGCGCCAGCCGCACGCGCCCACGTTGGCCGGCGCGGTGGGCGCCTCGCCGGTCTTGTTCCAGATGATGTCCAGCTCGAAGAAGTCCGCGTACGCCACCAGCCAGCGGATGAAGTCCCGCCAGTTGTTGAACACGATCATCCGGTTGGCCGTGTTGGTGGACGTTCCCTGGAGCACGCCCTCGCGGTACACGTTCATCCGGTAGTTGGAGCCGCCCGGCGCGCCGCTGAACGTCGGGGTGATGAACGCGCTGTTCGCCTCACGACCCGGCGCCACACGCAGGGTGCTGACCACCTGGTCACCCGAGCGCGCGTCCAGCTGCAGCACGCCCGCGGTGCTGCCGAACTTGATCTCCGACGCCTGCGACCAGCTCGCCGCCCGGGCGAAGGTGCTGGCGACACCGTCCGACTTCACGTTGCGCAGGTTCGTCACGGCCAGGCCCTGCTCCGTCGACGACAGCCGCGCATTGCCCAGCGCGCAGCTGTTGATTCCATCGAAGCGCTGCGTGCACTTCGACTCGGCACCGGCCTCCTGAGTGGCCACGTCACCGTCCGTCGCCGTGGGCTCCTCGCCCTGACAACCCGACATCACGCTCAGAAGCGCCGCCGCGAAAAAACGGCCCATCATCTTCAACCGCATGGATTTACCTACCTCTTGAATAGGGGGGTCTTCTCCGCCGAGAGAGCGCTGCATCCGGTGCCGGCCCAGCCCGAATGCTCTCCTTCCGGCGGCGAGCCATCCCCTTGCACCCCGCAGGCCAGCGCCCGCCGGCATGTCTCGCCTCCTCTGTATCAGCAAGGAATTGCGCCGCGCGCCGCGCCCCTCTGTAGCGCGTACCGTCACAGCCCCGCGTTGAAATGTATCGTTTCATGCTACAGCGGGTTGACCGGGCGTGACATTGACGCATTCGGTGCGTGTGGCGTGTTTCCGGGCGTGTCTTGGTATGGTCAGATTTCGATTCCGAGAATCATTATCAAGATGGTGAGGGCCGCGAATCTGGACAAGTCGGGTCATCAGTCTTGGTGAGCCCTCCCTGACGAGTCTTTTTTACGAGTGAATGAGAATAACTCTGCTTTTACGCTGAGACTGGAAGGTGGACCCTGGGTCGAGGCCGCCTGGACAGGAATAATGCGGAACCGGTATAAAACTCTCTGTCGGACTGGAGACACTGGTGATTCCGCCAACCTCATTCATACAGGTCCTGACGCTCTGAGAAGGGGGCATTCCCATGGCTCGTTCGTCTTTGTCCCGCGGTGTCCGTCTGCTCAATCGCGGCCTTTTCTCGTCTGTTCTCGCGGTATCCCTTTCGGCATGTGAGCCGGCGGGACAGGCAGAGCCTCTCAATCCCGCTCCCCAGGAGACGGAAGAAGTGGGTGTCGACGCGAAGGCGCTGCTCGACCGCGTGGCGGCGTCCTCGTTGCGGCCGTTGTCCCATGAGCCGGTGCCGCAGGTGGTGGGCAGCCGCATCATCAACAAGGCCGCCGCCATCCGGCTGGGCAAGGTCTTCTTCTGGGATATCCAGACGAGCGGCGACGGCCAGACGGCGTGCGCGAGCTGTCACTTCGCTGGCGGCGCGGATGACCGTCGCGTCAACACCGTGCACCCGGGCGCCGACAATGTCTTCGACAGCATCTCCGGCCCCGGTGAGACGTTCACCCTGGCCAAGATCACCAGCGATGACCGCATCGGCTCGCAGGGCCCGCTGCGCGCGCAGTTCTGGGATCTGGATCCGGACCCCACCGTCGCGGCGGACGTCTGTCAGGTGGTTCCCGACGTTCCGTTCAACGAGCACCGGCTGGTGGGCCCGCGTCACAGCCCGACCGTCCTCGGCTCGGGTTTCTACCGCAACCAGTTCTGGGGCGGTGAGGCCAACCACTTCTTCAACGGCGTGAACATCTGGGGCTTCACCGACAACAACACCCAGGGCTTCCTGGTGCGCATGGAGAACGCGTCGCTCGCGTCCCAGGCCACCGGCCCCGTGACGAACCTCTCCGAGCAGTCGTGCAACGGCCGCCCGCTGCTCGGCCCCTACAGCCTGGGCGAGAAGCTGGCCGCGCGCCAGCCGATGCAGCACCAGCGCGTCTCCACCACGGACAGCGTGCTGGGGCACCTGGCCAACCCCACCGGGCCGGGCCTCATCTGCAACGGCGCGCCGTGCACGTATGACCAGCTCATCCGCGAGGCCTTCGGCGACGCGCTGGCCAACATCTCGGTCAACGTCTTCTCGCTCATCTGGGGCGAGGCGCTCCAGGCCTACCAGGCCACGCTCATCCCGGACCAGACACCCTTCGACAGCTTCCTGCAGGGCAACCTGGGCGCGCTGACGAACAAGCAGCTCAAGGGCCTCAACGTGTTCGTGGGCAAGGGCGAGTGCGTCAACTGCCACACCGGCGCCATGCTGTCCGACGCCACCATGAGCTGGTACGAAAGCACCGGTCCGCTCAACCGCGACGGCGGCGACACGGGCTTCCACAACATCGGCGTGCGCCCCACCGACGACGACCTGGCGCGCGGCGACCTGGGCATCTTCGGCGGCGTGCCCAACTCCATCAGCCAATCCCCGTTCGACATGGGCGCGTTCAAGACGCCCACCCTGCGCAACGTGGGCCTGACGCCGCCGTACTTCCACAACGGCGGCTATCCCACGCTGGACGACGTGGTGGACTTCTACGCGCGCGGTGGTGACTTCAACAACCCGGAGAAGTCGCTCGACATCAAGCAGCGCGTCTTCAGCGCGAGCGACCGTTCCGCGCTGGTGGACTTCCTCTCCAACGCGCTCACCGACTGCCGCGTCTACACGTACCGCGCGCCGTTCGACCACCCGGAGCTGCCGTTCCCCAACCGCGCGACGCTGCCCGCCACGGGCCGCGGTGGCAGCGGCGCCTGCCGCTAGGCTCGGCTCCACGCTGGTGCTGAATCAGAGCCACCCGAGGGGCGCGTCAAGCCCCCGGGTGGCTTTGCCCTTTTTGCGCGGGATGTCAGGGCTCGCGCGAGAATAGACGGAAGTCTCGGCTCCCGGGGCTCGCTTGATGCTCCGGGAGGCCCGTGGAAGAGTTCCTGGCATTGGTGTCAGGTCTGAACAACAGGTTCCTCCCAGGAGTTGTCGCATGAGTGAGCAAGCCGTGCCCATCGACCCGCATGAGACGCTGTACCTGCCCATGCGGCGCCGCTTCATGAGTGAGTACGTCCAGACGCCCGAGGGCACGAACGAGCTGCGCATCTATTACGGGCTCAAGGAGATCTCCATCGAGGAGGCGGACCTGCACTCCTTCGGTGAGAACCTGCTCAAGCAGGACCAGTTCATGGCGGCCATGGCCACGCGCTGGAGCAACGGCGAGCCGTATCCCTGGGAGCGCATCAAGGAGCTGCTCGAGCAACTGCTCGCGGAGAACATCCTGTCGCGCGAGGCGCCGAAGCTGTCGCAGGAGACGGACTACCACAAGATGGTGATGGAGTCGGAGGCCCGGCGGCCCGCGCCCACGGAGGTCATGTGGTGGAACCCCGACACGGAAGGGGTGCTGCAGAAGCTGGTGGGCCGGCCGATGGAGTTCGGCTTCCTGGAGGCGATGCTGCCCGTGCACCGCGCGGCGCACGCGGCGCTGGATGCCGAGGGGCGACACATCGGTGAGAACAACGTCTTCCCGGACTCCATGCGCATGCGGATGGAGACGGAGTGGCGCATGTGCCCGTACCCGGGCAGCCGCTTCAAGGACGACGCGCTGATGAACGTGACGGCGCTGAAGTCCATGTCCAAGCACTGGAAGCCCACGCTCCAGGCGTTGCTCATCCTGCGCGACGCGTTCCTGAAGCGCTATCCGCTGCTGCCGGATGGCCAGTGGCGCATCGGTGACTTGCACGCGTTCAGCTGCGCGGTGCTGGCACTGCCGTCGTCGCTGCTGCTGCGCGGCAAGGACCCCATCCCCAACGGGACGTTGGACCCGGTGCTGTCCTCGGTGTTCCGCGTCACCGACGGCGTGCGCATGGTGAGCATCTACCTGATGTTCCTGCCCGAGCAGCCCATGCCGTATGAGACGCCCATCAACCCGGCGTCGCTGCTGCACCTGACGGAGCGCGACAACCACTTCCTGTCCACGCGCGGCGTCTGCGCGGGCCCGCCGCACATGGTCGACGAGTTCTTCGCGACGATGCTCGACGGCAAGCCCATGGCGGGCGAGCCGCTGCCGGAGCCGTCGTGGCTGGCGGAGATTCCCGCCGCCATCGACTACGGCCTGCGCGGGCTGCAACTGTATTCACTTCAGTTCACCCTGTGGGCTCACATGTGCGCCACCTACGAGCGCATCCGTGACGCGGTGCTGCAGGCCGAAGGGCCGGCGGACAGCGGCTGGGGGCGGCTCAGGAAGCGCATCGAGAAGGACTGGAAGGTCATCCTTCCCACCCGGCAGAACACGCTGGTGCAGCGTGAGTGGGCCAAGGCCCGCTACGTGGAGATGTATGACCGCGCCCAGCGCGGCCTGCGTGGCTTCAGCGAGGCCGCGCTGCAGAACATCAGCGACGTCTTCTCCCCGCCGAAGGACGCTGTGCACGCCCAGACGGCGGGGTCGCTGCGCACGCTGTTCCGCGAGCGCGCGCCGGTACCCGAGGGCTCACGTCCCGAGCTCATCGACGCCGTCGCCGAGGCGCTGGCCGACTACCTCACCATCGAACGCTCGGCCCTGGGCACGCTGGAGAACGTCCAGCGCGAGGTGAACGCGCTGCTCCAGCGACAGCATCCGGACCGGCACTTCACCAACATGGACCTCTCCATCCACCACCGGCTGCGGTTCGCCACGATTGGCGTGCTGCCCTACCTGCTGGATGTGTTTCGCGAGGAGCTGGGGGTGGGCATCGAAAGCCACGTGGAGGCCGTCAAAATCACGCCTGAAACGCCCCGCGCCGCGGCTGCTTGAAATGACGCAATGTTTCACTCCCGGGCCTGGAACGATTTATTCATGTTTCAGGTCCGGGTGGCTTGACTCGCTTGTTTCACGGACTTATATCAGTGAGCGCCGATGAGACATTTATCTTGAATGTCGCGTCTGGTGGCTCTGTCCCGAAAACCAGGAGCAAGCACATGAAGATCAAGTCCAAGGTTCGTGGTGGTCCTCGCGGTTGCGGTCCCGGCGGCACCGTCATCATCTACGCCGAGCTGTGATTCACGGCTGATTGCTTGTCCTTCGGTCGTCAGTGGGCGGAGCCTCCGCCTGCTGGCGACCGTTGTCGTTTCCGGTGTTGGAGCGCGCCCTCGCTGGCGGCGCCCGCCCGGAGGCCTGGAGGGCCCCGCGGGCGAGGCCTTGCGTCAGGGATGGGCGATGACGATGAGCGTGGGTGCCCGCGCGTTGACGCAGTTCATCACCTTGCGCATCGTCACCGGGTCCAGCGCGCCGAACGCCTCGTCGAGCACCACCACCTGGACGCGCTGAAGCAGGGCGCGCGCGACGAAGATGCGGCTCTGCTCCCCGTGTGAGAGCTGCCAGCCGCGCTCGCCCACCATCTGCAGGATGCCGGCGGGCATGCGTTGCAGCAGGTCCCCGAGGCCCAGCTCCTCGCACAGCTCCCGCGCCAGCTTCACGTCTTCCTGTGTGTGGGGCCAGGAGCGGCCCAGGAGCAGGTTCATGGCCAGCGTGCCGGAGACCACGTGGTTCTCGTGGAACTGGGGCGCGCCGGCGATCTGCGCGCCCCAACCGTCCGGCGTCCACGTGGACATGTCCAGGCCGCGCAGCAGCACCACGCCCGCGCCCTGGCGCCGCAGGCCCGTGAGGATGGAGGCGAGGGTGGACTTGCCGGAGCCGGAGGGCCCCTCCAGCAGCACGCGCTCTCCGGGACGGATGGACAGCGAGGCACCCTCCAGCACCGCGCGAGGCGAGGTCGGGTGCTTGAAGAACACGTCGCGCACCTCGAGCAGGGCCTGGCTCTTCGACGGCGCTTCGGTGGAGGCGATTGGCGCCACCTGGGGCACGCCGTCCTCGCCGTCCTTCGTCGCGCCCACGGCGCCAGCGAGCCGGGCCGCGTCCAGCATGGGGCGCACGCCGGTGAACAGCACGCGCGAGCCGATGAGCGCCAGCGCGCCCACGGCCATGGACATCACCGCGCGCGCGCCCAGCAGCGCCGCGCCCACGCCCACCGCGATGCTCGCCGTGGAGGCGCCGGCCAGCACGTTCGGCAGCGTGGCGATGATGGCCACCGGCAACACCCCCCGGCGCGCGAGCGTCATGATTCGCGCGGTGCCCATGTCCCAGCGCTCGGAGGCGTCCGCGTAGCGGGCCACCTCCTGGTCCTCCTCCTCGTGCCAGCGCGACGGCTGCTCCTGCGCCAGCCGCGTGCGGTGGCCGAGCATCCGCTCGATGAGCGCGTGCGTCATCACCACGCGCGCCTCCGTCCAGCCCCGGAACAGCGCCGTCTGCCGGGCGATGAGCACACCCAACAGCGCGCAGAACACCAGCAGCGCCACCAGTCCCAGCCAGCCCGCGGGACCGGACAGGGTGACGCTGCCCGCCAGCGTCAGGTCCACCACCGCGAGCAGGCTGGTGAAGCTGCCGGCCAGCACCATCTGCTCCATGCCGGCGCTTTCGAAGGTCCTCCCCACGTACTCGCCGATGCCGCCCCGGCGCGCCTCGTCCACCGGCAGCGAGAGCGCACCGGCCAACAGCCGCCGGCGCAGGAGCGCGGAGAGGTCCAGCGCCAGCGTGCCCTGCGTCCACGCCAGCGCCGCCTGCAGCGGCACCGCCGTCAGACCCATCAGCGCCCAGGCCCACAGCCAGCCCTGGTCCAACTGCCCCTCGAAGGCCCCCTGGCCAATCAGCCACCAGCCCGCGAGCACGCAGACCTGGATGAGCACCGCCAGCACCAGCAGGAGCATGATGCGGGGCGGAGCCGACAGCGCCTTCAGGTGGTGGAGGAGCCTGGCGCCGGGGGGCAGGCGCAGCGTGCGCGCGGCGACCAGGTGCGTGTTGGCCAGCTGCGCGCCCAGAAGCGCGCGGCGGGCGAGCGTCCGGTGCGGCTCACGCAGCCCGGTTCCCTCGAGCACCTTGTCCACGGTGTTCACCTGCGTGCCCTCGACGAGCGCCTGCACGGCGGCGGTCAGCTCGTCCATGGGGACGTCGCGGACCGTCTCGTCGGGCGTGAGCACGCGCGCCGTCGCACCGGACGCGGACACGCGCAGCAGCGCGACGACCTGGACGCCCTCGGTGGTGATGACGTCCAAGAGCGCGGGCGCGGCGCGCTGGATGGCCTTGGCCACCTCGCCATGCCGCGTGTAGTGCAGGTCCAGCTCCAGCCCCTGGGCCTGGGCCGCCGCGTCCAGCCACTCGCCCAGCCGGTTCGGGTCCTCCGGCGCCGCGCCCATCAGCTTCGCCGAGGTGCGCGGCAAGGGCAGGCCCACCCGGCGCGCCAGCGCCTCCAGCGCCTCCGCGCCCCGCTTCATCGGCCAGGCCAGGCCCGTCAGCGGCCCCGCCTTCCTCCGGGTCGACTCCTTCGCCACGCCGCTCACGCCGCCCCCTTCCGCGAGACGTTCTCATCCCCGGCGGGCTCTTCGTTGAGCAGGCCGTGGTCCAGCACCATCCGCCGCCAGCCGCCGTGGCCCGTCAAATCCCGGCGCATCTGCTCCTCTTCGTCGAGCAGCGAGCGGTACACGGAGTCCTCGCGCTGGGCGAGCCGCTTCGGATGGTCGTCCTCCACCAACTGCCCGCCCTTGATGACGAGCACCCGGTCGAACGTCAGCGTCTCCGCGATGTCATGCATGATGCACAGGAGCGTGGCGCCGGACAGCTCCGCGCGGGAGCGCTCCAGCAGCGCCGCGCGCCTGTCCCGCTCCAGGCCGCGGAACGGTTCGTCGAAGATGGCCAGCCGCACCCCGGGACGTAAAAGCGCCCGGCCCAGGCGCACCCGCTGCCCCTGGCCGCCGGACAGCAGGCTGCCGCCCTCGCCCAGCTTCGTCTGCAGGCCATGGGGGAGCTTGTCGAGGAACTCGATGAGGTCCGCGGAGCGCAGGGCCTGGCCCACGCGAGGCAGCACGTCCGTGGTCTCCACGCCGTACGCCAGGTTGTCCACCAGCGACTTGTTCCACAGCGTGACTTCGGGCTCCACCCAGGCCGTCTGCCGCCGCAGCCGCGCCAGCACCTGGCCCTCCAGCGGCGCGCCATCCACCTCCACCCGCCCCGACGACGGCCGGTGCCAGCCCAGGAGGATGCCCACCAGCGACGACTTGCCGGCCCCCGAGGGGCCGACGATGGCCACGTGCTCCCCGGGCTTCACCGTCATGTCGATGCCCTGCAGAACCGTGAAGCCCGCGGCCTTCACCTCCACCTGCTGGAGCTTGAAGCCCACGCCCCCCGTCGCGGCCTTCGCATCCACGTCCGCGGCTGCCTCCAGCCCCGCGCCCACCTCGTCGGGCGTCAGCAGGGGCTCCATCAGGCGCGCGGTGAGCGACGACGCGGCGGGGTACTGGCGCAGCGCGTCCGCGAGCTGCTTGCCCAGGGTTGCCACGGCGAGCGCCCAGTAGACGAGCAACAGCACCGCTCCCGGCTGGATGCCCTGGGACACGGCGTGCAGGACGATGGCCACCGAGCCGCCCGTGGCGACCATGGTGGCGATGGTGTCGGTGATGATGCCCCGCCCGAGCAGCGTGCGCGCGGCGCGGACGAACTCGTGCAGCGGCTCCTCGTGGGCCCGGCGAAGCGTCAGCTCCGCGCGGTGGGCCCGCAGCGCCACCGCTCCGCGCATGGCGTCCAGGTAGAAGCGCGACAGCACACCGTCGAAGTCGCGCATCCGCCGGTCCGCCTCCAGGAGCGAGCGCTGGGCGAGCAGCGGCACGGCGAGCGCCAGGCCGCCGCCGATGATGATGAGCGGGGCGCTTCCAGGGGCCAGCCACGTCAGGCCGGCCAGGGTGACGAGCAGCTCCGAGGTGGCACGCAGCACGCCGACGGCCATGGTCGGCACGCTGCGCACCTGGTGGATGCCGTGGCAGCGCTGCGCCATGTCGGACACCAGCCGGCTCTTGAAGTAGCGGTCTCCCAGGCGGGGAATCTTGTCGAGGAACGCCAGCCGCAGCCGCACCTCCAGCCGCCGGCCCAGCCGCAGCGTCCCCAGCGACAGGGGCAGCTCCATGAAGAAGAGCATCCCCATCAGCACCAGCAGCGTGACGATTCCCGCCAGCCGCTGTTCCTGGGTGGTGAGGTAGCGGCCCGCGTCGATGATGCCGCGCAGGAGCAGCGCCTCCAGGAACCCGCCCACGGCGGCCGTCAGGGCGATGGCCGCGAGCACGGAGGGCGCCAGCACGCCGTCCTTGCGCATCAGTGCCACCAGCTCCCGCAGCGGCCGGGTCGGGGGCTCGCTCAGGGCAGCCTGGAGCTCCGCGGACAGGGGCGGCTCGTCCGCGCCACGCTCCGTCTTCTGTCCCCGGGCGAGGATTGCCACCACGCCTCGCAACGTGACCTCCTCCGCGTCGGGAGGCCCCACCGCCGTCCAGTAGGAGGAGGGGATGACCGTCTCCGCGCGCCCCTCCTCGAGCGCGACGCGCACCTCGCGCGCGAGCTGCTCCAGGAAGCGGGAGGAGGCCTCACCCCGCTGGACACCGCCGCCTTCCACCAGCGTCTGCACCATCCGCGCCGCTGCGTCCAGGCAGGCCACGCCCTTCCACGTCGGGTCCGCCAGGGCCTCCGCGAGCAGCCGCTCCGAGAGCGTCGAGTCGGCGAGCGCCCTCAGCCGCAGGCGCATGCCCGCGAGGAACTCCTCGGTGCCGGCCCACTCCCGGAAGCCCTCGGCGGGGACGGGCAGGGCGTGGACATAGAGCCGGTCCATCAGCTCGTTCACGGACACCCAGCGTCGTCCCAGCGCGGGGTCCATGATCTGCACCAGGTTGCCCCACCGTCGCCAGATGACGATGAAGTGCAGGTTGCTGTCCGCCAGCCGCACCACCGCGAGCGCGGGCAGTGCCTTCGTTTCCGGCAGGAGCACCTGGTCCAGGGGGAGGACGACCTGGGTGGCGTCCAGGCCCAGCTTGCCGGCCAGCTCCTCCAGCACGTCGATGGACGTCCCGTCGATGTCCGTCTGGCAGGCCTCGCGCAGACGGCCGTAGCTGACCGACACGCCGAAGCCGTCGAACAGCGCCTTGAGGGCCGCCGGACCGCAGTCCATGGCGGAGGTCTGGATGACCTCGGGGATGAGCAGCTTGCGTTTGCTCGCCATGGCTCAGTTCCCGCCCCTCGACATCTCCAGCTCCCGGGGCGTGCGCGGCGGCAGCGGGCGCGAGCGCGCGGGCGGCTCCAATCCCCGGCCCAGCGCCCGCAGCACCAGCCGCAGCGGCGTGGCCTCCTCCACGGCGATGTCCACCGTGCCCGGCAGCCCGTGCTCCATCGGGATGCCCACCGGCATCTCGTCCACGGACAGCTCCACGCGCACCAGCCCGTCGCGGGCCTCGCTCGCCACCGCCACCACGGTGGCTCGCACCATGCCGAACTCCGTCCAGGAGAAGCCCTCCAGCTTCATCCGCGCCCGCTGGCCCGCGCGCACGCGGCCCAGGGCGGTGGCGGGGGACAGCTGCGCGACGACGCGCACGTCCCCGCCCGCGACGACGGTGGCGATGCGGTCCCCGGCCCTCACCTGCGTGCCCACGCGCACCGAGCTGGTCTCCCCGAGGATGCCGTCCGCGGGCGCCTTCACCACCCGGCGCTCCAACTCGTCGCGCAGCCGCTCCACGGAGGCGCGCGCCACGTTCTCCCCGGACTCCAGCTCCGCGATCTGCCGTCGCAGCGCCGCGACGCGGATGCGCCGCTCGGTGGTCAGCATGGTGCCGTCCATCTTCACGCGCGCCAGCGCCGCGCGCGTGGCCTGCTCCACCGCCTGCGCCCGCTCCAGCTCCGTGCGCACCCGGCTCCACTCCGACTCACTCACCAGTTGCCGTGAAAAGAGCTGCTCGGTGCTCGTCTTCTCCTCCAGGGCCCGCCGCGCCAGCGCCTCCGCCTCCGCGAGCCGGGCGCGCGCCTCGTCCACGCCCGCCGCGCCGCGCTCCTGCTGGGACTGCAACGCGCTCTGCTCGGCGTCCAGCTCCGCGCGCGCCGCCACCAGCTGCGGCCCCACGCCCTGGAGCAGCGCCTCTGCTTCCGCGAGCAGTCGCGCCTCCTGCTCATGCGCCAGTTCGAAGAGCACCTCGCCCGCGGTGACCTGCCGGTGCAGCTCCACCCGCGTCTTCACCAGCCGCCCCTCCACGGGCGCGTCGACGGCGTAGACCTCCCGGTGCACCTCCAGCCGCGCCTGCACGCTGGGCTCGTAGACGGTGATGCGCGCCCTGACGAACCAGCCGCCCCAGACCGCGAACAACCCCACCGGCAACAACCAGAGCGCCGAGCGCCCTCGTCCCCGTACCAACGCGCGCATGGTGCGCGGGAACATTCCTTCACCAACTCGCATGGACGAAGCCTACCTCATCACAGTTGTTCGACCGACTCCCCGAGCCGCTCCCGGCGCGTCGCCGGGAACCCGGCGCCATCATCGTCCGACAGGCTGACGGCGAGCCCCCACGCACGTGCGTCACCGCGAACCCGCGGCCCTGCCTGCATGGCCTTGCTCCCCGCCACGAATGCGCGGCCCTCCCGGACCTGGAGACCTCGCCCCGGTTACGCGCCGCGCCGGCCAGTCAAGGGTTGTCCGGGCGATTCCAATGCGCGGGATATGGCAAACCTTCTCATCAGAACATGTTTTAAAGGTATTGCGACGCGCGGCGCAATGCCGCCTCCGCGGAGGCGGAACCGTGAGCCCCTCCGCGCGTGTCTCACGGTGAAGTGACGCGCCCGGACTTTGTAGAAATGCCCGACCTGGAGGATTTCAAGACCCTGGGTCATTCTCTCGTTTCGAGAAAATGGGCGAAATATACAAGTATGCGGATCTAAAGGGGATGGCGGGTTTTTCTGTCGAAGGCTTGACTCCGATTTTTCACCGATTTTTAATGATTCTACTCCTGGTGTGTATGGGCTCGTCCCTTGCCGCCGGGAGACAACGTGGTCTCACCGGGAGCAAACACATGAAGATCAAGACCAAGGTTCGTGGCGGTCCCCGTGGCTGTGGTCTCAACGGCACGGTGTTCTATTACGAGGACGTGCTCCTCCCGTAGTCCTCATCCGGGCTGATATCCGCCCGGAATGGACACAAAGTCGCCAGCGGGCGGAGTATCGCTCGCTGGCGATTTCTATTTGGAGAGCCCTCCGTTTCATATGCTGTGGTTTCGCGGAGACTGAGAGGGGTTGTGGCGTGAGAGGCTACAAAGACTTTCGTCTCAATCTGCACGGCGCGACTTGACTGGCCGATTACACCCGTCTTTAATGATTCTACTTCGGACGCGAAGCGATAAGTCGAATCGCATGCAATGGCGGAAGGCTCGCCGCGTAGTTCCGGAGGTCTGGGAATAGCGAACCGGGCGGAGGGTTTCGAGGGGACGGGTGAGCCCATGTTCGCGACGGGAATCCGGCGGCGGCGTTGATACAACGAGCGGCTCGAGAGTTCGAATGTCAGAGGGGTGTGCTTATTGTCCGGCTCAGTCCAGGGAACAAACGCACGCAAATCCCTTTTCAGGTGTCGTCCGTAGAGTCGGTGTTCCATTCCGGAGCGCTGGTTTGTCCAAGGAGTTCATCATGCAGATCAAGACCAAGGTTCGTGGCGGTCCCCGTGGTTGCGGCGGTGGTGGCACGGTCATCCTGCCGACCCGTCCGGGCACGCAGATTCCGTAGTCGTTTCTGTCTTTCCTGCTCTCCAGGTTGTCTGGAGCAACGCTGAACGTTCACCAGGAGCACATCATGCAGATCAAGACCAAGGTTCGTGGCGGTCCCCGCGGTTGTGGTGGCGGTCTGTCTCCCGTCATCGTCCGCACCCTCCCGTAATCGCTCCTGGCTGAACGCCAGTCGGTTCCGGTTGTTCCTTCATCAAGATCTCTCACCAGGAGCACACATCATGCAGATCAAGACCAAGGTTCGTGGCGGTCCCCGTGGTTGCGGTGGTGGCACCAAGCTGCCCGTGCTGGCGCAGCTGCCGTAGTCGTTCCTTCAACTCGTTCCACTCCAGGAGAACACCCATGCAGATCAAGACCAAGGTTCGTGGCGGTCCCCGTGGTTGCGGTGGTGGCGTTGCGCTTCCCGTTCGTACCCAGCTCCCGTAGTCGACTGGCGTTGCCAGACGACCTCGTTGGTTAGTGTAGCTTCCACTCAGTCTTCACCAGGAGCTCATCATGCAGATCAAGACCAAGGTTCGTTGC
>NZ_JAAIXY010000014.1 GCF_010894455.1 Myxococcus eversor
CACCACCCATCGCGCCGCCGCCGCCGCCCGCCGTGGTGGCGGTGCTCGCGCCCTGGGGAGGAGCCGTGGTGCCCGCCGCGCCGCCACTCACGTCGAGGGTGCCCGTGATGGCGGGACTGGCGCTGGAGAGCAGGTGGATGATGCCGCCACCGCCACCGCCGCCACCGCCCTTGCCCGCGCCGCCCGCGTTGTTGGCATCTCCACCGCGAGCGCCCACCGCGCGGATGAATCCCCCCACCGTCACGTTGACCTTGCCCACGATGACGACGACTCCACCCGCGCCACCGCCAGCGCCGACGGTGTTGCTCACCGCGGGACCGCCCGCATCGCCATTCGCGTTGATGACGCCGCCCGATGGCACCCGCACCGTGCCCTGCGAGAGGATGACCAGCGAGCCGCCACCTCCGGAGCCCGTCACCCCCGCGACCTTCGCGCCTGAGCCACCGCCCGTGGGACCCGGCCGCAGGAGCTGCGCGGCCTGGAGCGGCTGCAGGCCCAGGCCCTTCTGCGGCTCGCCAGCGGCGGACCGGGACACGCCCGCCGTCGCGGGACCCGCGCCGCTGTCCTCGGTGCCCTGGTCCACGATGATGGTGCCGTTGATGGTGACGTCCCCCGTGGCGCGGATGACCGTGCCGCTCGGAACGATGAGGGTGCCGGTGACAGTCACCGTCGTGAACTGGAGGTGCTGCCGCCCCGCCAGGGTGTTGAAGCCACCGGCCGTGGTGAGGTCCAACGTGTTGCCGGAGGCGACGGTCAGCGCGCCACCCGAGCCGTCACCATAGACGCCCGTCGAACCCGCCGGCCCCTGCGGACCCGTCGCGCCGGTTGCACCCGTCGCGCCCGTCGCACCCGTTGCACCGGGGGTGCCCGGCGTACCCTGCGCGCCCGTCGCACCGGGAACGCCCTGGGGACCCTGGGCCCCCGCGCACACGTACCGCGTCAGCGCCGCATTGACCTCACCCGCGTCCAGCGCGCCGTTGCCGTTGGCGTCCTGCCCGAACTGGAGCCGCACACCGCCCGTGGCGCAGTTGGCGCCCGCCGGCTCGGCGGCCGTCGCCGCCACCGAGTGGAGGCCCGCGGCGCCCTGCGGACCCGTCTGCCCTTGCAGACCCTGCGGACCCGTCTGCCCTTGCACGCCCTGCGGACCCTGGGGCCCCGCGCACACGAAGCGCGTCAGCGCATCGTTGACCTCGGCGGTGTCCAGCGTGCCATTGCGGTTGGTGTCCACGCCCACTTCCAGCTTCACGCCACCGGTGGCGCAGTTCGCTCCGGCCCCTTCGGCCGACGTGCGCACCAGCGCGCTCAAGCCCGTGGCGCCCTGCTGTCCCTGCTGCCCCTCCGGCCCCGTCCCGCCCTGAGGCCCTTGAGGCCCCACCGGGCCCACGGGCCCCACCGGACCCACGGGGCCCACGCCGCCCGTCGCGCCGACCTCACCCTGCGGACCCTGGACGCCCTGCTGTCCCTGCGGCCCCTGCGGACCCTCGGCGCCACGAGGACCCTCGGCGCCACGAGGACCTTCGACACCCTGCGGACCCTGCGCGCCGTTGCACACGTAGCTGGTGACATCCACCTCTTCGTCATCCAGGTCGTCGTCCTCGTTGTCGTCGACGCCCGCCTCCAGCTTCACGCCGCCGGTGGCGCAGTTGGCACCCGCGGGCTCCACGGTCGTACGGGCCACGGCGGGCTTTCCTTCCTCACCCCGAGGCCCGTTGGCGGGACCCGCGGGACCCTCGGGACCTTGCGGCCCCACTGGGCCGACTGGACCCACGTCACCGTTGTCTCCCTTGGGGCCCACCTCGCCCTGCGCGCCTTCTGAACCGGCGGGACCTTGAGTGCCCGTTGGACCGGCGGGACCCGCGGGACCTTGCGGCCCCTGGGGACCTTGAGGGCCCTCCGAGCCTTCTTTGCAGGCGGACAACAGCAACAGCGCCGTCATCGGTAGCGCGCGCAGGCCCCGCGTCCAGTACGTGGGGTGTCGCCAGTTCATATGAGCCATGGGGTGGTTCTCCTCGTCGTGCAACTCAGGGCCGCAGCGCAGAGCAAGTCACGAGCCAGGATGGATTTGCTTGGGGTGTGCGCCCCACTCAGCAGGGCGTGAGGGATTGTGACCTGAAAGGGCTCGCGTGAAATAGCCCTCCCCTCGCGTTCCGTGCGAACGCGACTCGCGTCACGCCGGAACGCATGACGCGACAAGGCACATGACGCGAAGTCTTCACGCCCACTCTGGAAGCAGGCGCCCCACAGCGCGCCCCGACTCCAAAGTGACCCACGTATGAAGAGTGGCCGATGCTTTGCTCAGGACACAAACGCGTGCTGAGTTTCGCGTGAAACACACACACTCAAGCAACGAAAGGCGTACACGTGTCCGAGCCCTATATCGGTGAAATCAAGCTTTTCGCGGGAAACTTTGCTCCGCGGGGTTGGCAGTTCTGCCAGGGCCAGATTCTCCCCATCGCGCAGAACACCGCGCTCTTCTCCATCCTGGGCACGACGTATGGAGGCAATGGGACGACGACCTTCGCGCTGCCGGACCTGCGCGGTCGCTATCCCATGCAGCCAGGCCAGGGGCCGGGCCTGTCGCCGCGGACGCTGGGTGAGCAGGGCGGTACTGAGACGGTGACGCTGGTTTCGACGCAGATGCCGGCGCACAACCACACGCTCAACGTCAGCTCGCAGCAGGGCGACACGGAGACCCCCATCGGCGTGGTGCTGGCGACGGACAGCACGGCGACGGTCCTCAACTACCGGGCCGCGCCCATCGACGGGACGATGAACCCGGCCGCCATCGGAATCGCGGGCGGCAACCAGCCGCACAACAACATGTCGCCGTTCCTGTGCCTCAACTTCATCATCGCGATGGAAGGCGTCTTCCCCTCGCGCAACTGACGCCGGAGTTCACGGGCGAGACGCGCCTCTTGGAGCGGGGCGCGTGCGGCATCGTCAGTGTCCGCGCCTGAACACGCCGTGCCTGGAGTCCGGGGCACGGGTGAGGCGGACCTGACATCCACCGGCGCCTCGGTGCGGGGAGGCTGGCATCCAGGCGCGGCACTGCATACCCCACGAGGCGAGGCGCGCGTCGCGTGGGGGTCCGGTGGCGGAGCAGGGGGATACGAGGCAGGGCTCCCAGGTGACACCGAAGACGGTGCTCACCGTGTGCTTCGTGGTGCTGGCGGTGCTGGCGCTCGTGGTGCTGGTGGTGCGCACGCGGGTCGCCCTGACGCTGACGGGCATCGCGGCGCTGCTGGCGCTGGCGCTGGAGCACGGCGTCTCGCGGCTGGAGCGGTGGAAGATGCCGCGGGCGCTGGCCATCGCGACGATGTTGCTCGCCGCGCTGACGGTGCTGGCGCTGCTGGCGTTGCTGGTGATTCCGGCGGCGGCGGCGCAGGTGGATGCGCTGGTGGTGCAGTGGCCCCACCTCTGGCAGGAGGTGCGCGAGTCACGTCCCTTCCGGGGGCTGAGCGAGCGGCTGCAGAACCTGGGGTGGGCGCGGCAGCTCGAGGACGCCACGCCGGAGCTCGCCACGGGGACGTTGCCGAGGCTGGTGGTGCAGGCCATCGGCAGCATGGTGGGGCTGGTGGGAGGGGCGCTCAGCGTCTTCTTCCTCGTCGTCTTCATGCTCGTCTTCGGAGGGGGACTGTTGAAGCGGCTGCTGGATTTGCCGACGCCGGAGCACCGGATGCGCTACGTGCGCGTGCTGCGCAACGTGTACCGGGCCACGGGTGGGTACCTGATGGGGCTCACGCTCATCTGCACCTTCAACGCGCTGCTCACGTCCACGGTGCTGGCGGTGCTGGGGGTGCCGTACTTCCTGCCGCTGGGCATCGTGAGTGGCTTCTCCAGCATGGTGCCCTACGCGGGGCCGGTGATGGCGGGAAGCCTCATCACGCTGCTGACGTGGGCGACGGGCGGGATGTGGATGGCGCTGGGGGTGCTGACGTACTTCGTGCTGTACGGGCAGTTGGAGGGCAACGTGCTGGCGCCGCTCGTGTTCCGGCGCACGGTGCACGTCAACCCGCTGCTCATCCTGCTGGCGGTGCTGTTCTGCGCGGAGCTGGCGGGCGTCGTCGGCGCGGTGGTGGCGGTGCCCGTCGCGGCCACGGTGCAGATTCTCATCCGGGAGATGCTCCTGTTCCGACAGGAGCGCAGCCTCGCCCGCGTGGGCTCCTCCGTGTTGCCACCCGGGCCGTCCTGACGAGCTTCCGTCAGCCGCGCGCCACCTCTCGCAGCGACTCCTCCACGCCGGCCAGCAGCTCGTCGAGCGCGGCGTCGGGGATGTTGAGCGCGGGCGCGATGTACACGGTGTCCCCGAGCGGGCGCAGGTAGAGCCCGCGTCGCCGCGCCGCCTCGTACACGCGCCACCCGCTGCTCGCGAGATACCCTCCGCCGCCCAGGTCCACCGCGCCCACCATGCCGATGGCGCGCGGACGCACGAGCCCGGGGAGCGTCGCCGCCATGCGCTCGAAGGCGGCCTTCACCTTCGGCGCCTTGCGAGCCACCTGCCCCAGCACGTCCTCGTCGCGATACACGGCCAGCACTTCGCGGGCGACGGCCGCGCCCAGCGGGTTGCCGCAGTACGAGTGCCCGTAGTACAGCGCGCGCGACGCGGCCCCGAGGAAGCCCGAGAAGATGCGCTCGGACGCGAGCGTCACGGCGAACGGCATCAGTCCGCCCGAGAGGGCCTTGGCCAGACAGAGCAGGTCCGGCACCACGCCCGCCAGGTCCACGGCGAAGCGAGCCCCCGTGCGGCCCAGGCCGGTGAAGACCTCGTCGGCGATGAGGAAGGTGTCCACCGCGCGGGTGGCCTCGCGCACCGCGCGCAGGAAGTCCGGCGAGTACATCTGCATGCCGGCGGCGCCCTGGATGATGGGCTCGACGATGACGCCGGCGATTTCGTCCGGGTGCTCGCGCAGCGCGGCCTGGACCTGGGCGAAGGCGCGCTCCCAGCCACCCTCCTCCGCCGGAGACGGCACGTGCACCACGTCGAAGAGGAGCGGTCCGAAGACCTCGCGGAACAGGGGCACGCCGCCCACGCTGGTGGAGCCGATGGTCTCCCCGTGGAACGCGCCGGAGAGGGTGATGAAGCGCGTGCGCCCAGGCTGGCCGTTCTGCGCCCAGTACTGGGCGGTCATCTTGATGGCCACCTCCACCGCGGTGCTGCCGTTGTCGGAGAAGAAGGCGCGCGTCAGCCGCTCACCGGCGGGCAGCTCCGGCCGGTCCGCGCCAGGCGCAATCGCCGCCAGCTCCGAGGCGAGCGCCGCGGCGGGCTCGTGGGTGATGCCCGCGAGCGAGACATGCGGCAGCCTGCCCGCCTGCTCGGTGAGGGCGCGCAGGAGGCGCGGGTGGCGGTGGCCCAGGGTGGACACCCACCAGGAGCCATTCGCGTCGAGGTAGCGCCGGCCATCCACGTCGAAGAGGTAGGGCCCCTCCGCGCGGGAGATGACCAGCGGGTCGGTCCCCGCGATGTACGCCTCCATGGCGGTGTACGGGTGCCAGACGTGCCCCTTGTCCAGCTTGACGATGTCGGCCCGCTCCACGTGTGCACCCCTTCTCGACGAGTGTGAGGAGGTGCTCCGTACCGGAAATCGAGCCCCTGTCATCGCGCGTCATGCCCTGGCGCGGTGCGTCCGACTGATGGGGGCCTGAAGTCAGGGCCCACCCGGCCGCCTTCCGGGGGCAACTTCCGGCCGGGGATGACGTGGCCATGACATGGCCGGTGTTTTCCTGGCTCTGACACCGACCCGGGAAAGCGCCATGGCCGTCCTCGTCTTCTTCGTTTCGCACTGGCTGCTCTGTGTCTTCTTCCAGAGCTTCTTCCAGCACCGGTACTCCGCGCACCGCATGTACACCATGGGTCCGCGCACGGAGCGGGTGATGCACCTGCTCACGTACCTGGTGCAGGGCTCGTCGTACCTGTCGCCCAAGGCCTACGCGATTCTGCACCGCGAGCACCATGCCTTCTCGGACACGGAGAAGGACCCGCACTCGCCGCACTTCTTCACGGACGTGTTCCGGATGATGTTGCACACGAAGAAGCGCTACGAGGACTACACGGCGGGCCGGGGGCAGCCGGAGGCCCGGTTCCTCGGCGGCTATCCCGAGTGGCCGTTGGTGGACGACACGCTGCGCACGTCCTGGGCGGCGACGGTGTTCTGGGTGGGGCTGTACACGTCGTTCTACGTGGCCTTCGCGACGGCGCCCTGGCAGTTCCTGCTGTTGCCGGTGCACTTCCTGATGGGACCTGTGCACGGGGCCATCGTGAACTGGTGCGGGCACAAGTACGGCTACCGGAACTTCGAAGGCGGCGACAAGTCGCGCAACACGCTGCCCATCGAGGTGCTCTGCATGGGTGAGCTGTTCCAGAACAACCACCACAAGTTCGGCAGCAGCCCCAACTTCGCGGCGCGCAAGTTCGAAATCGACCCCACGTGGCAGGTGATGCGCGTGCTGGCGAAGCTGGGGGTCATCCGCATCGCGACGCCGCAGCGGGCGGTGTGGCCGGAGCCTCGGCGAGAGGCCGCGCACGACGCGGGCGCCGCCCGGGCGGCCTGAGTCCGTCGTCCCCTGAGTGGACCGAACCGGAGGGAAGAGGCCCCGAAGCCTCCTCCCCCGGCGAACGGGCCGCCTGGCTGGAAGGACCGCCAGCGCGCCGAACCGAGGAGGCTCCTCGGTGAACGGGCCTCCTGGCAGCCAGGACACGCGAGCGCCGCGCCTCCGAGAGGCCGCGAGCCGAGCCCGAGCCCGGCAGGGGCGCGCGGATCAGAGCGAGCTGGCGGGTAGGCGGGCCGGAGGCCGACACAAGCCCACGGCCAGGCGGCGCGAACGCGGGGCGCGCGTTAAAACCCACCCCCGTGCCCACAGACACCTCACTCCGCCTCCGCATCCTCGACGCAGTGACAGACGTCCCGGCCGCTGACTGGGACGCGCTCGCCGGTCCGGACGCGCCGCCCTTCGCGCGCCACGCCTGGCTGGCGGCGATGGAGGAGAGCGGCAGCGCGACCGAGGAAACGGGTTGGGCGCCGCACCACCTGACGCTGTGGCGAGGCAAGAAGCTGGTGGCGGCAGCGCCCGCGTACCGGAAGTTCCACAGCATGGGTGAGTACATCTACGACTTCGGGTGGGCGGATGCGGCGGCCCGGCTCGGGGTGGAGTACTACCCGAAGCTCATCGTCGGAGGGCCGCTGTCCCCGGCCACGGTGCCGCGCATGCTCATCGCCCAGGGGGAGGACGTGCCGGCGTTGCGCAAGGCGCTGCTGTCCGCGGCGGTGGAGAGCGCGCAGGAGACGGGGTGCTCCTCCGTGCACATCCTGTATCCGACGGACGAGGAGGCGGACTTCCTGGAGGAGCAGGGGCTGGCGCGGCGGGTGACGCTCCAGTTCCAGTGGAAGAACCCGGGCTACGCCAGCTACGACGAATACCTGTCGCGCTTCGACTCCAAGCGACGCAATCAGTTCAAGCGCGAGCGGGCGGCGGCGGCCACGCAGGGAATCACGCTGCGCACGGTGCGAAGCGAGGAGCTGACACCGGCGCACGCGAAGCGCGCGTATGCGTTCTACGAGGCCACGTGCGAGCGACACTCCTGGGGCCGGATACAGCTCACACCGGGGTTCTTCTCGCGAGTGTTCAAGGCGATGCCGGACACGGTGGAGATGGTGGAGGCGGTGCGCGAGGGACGGGTCATCGCGGGGGCCTTCAACCTGGCGACGAAGGAGCGGCTGTACGGACGCTATTGGGGGAGCACCGAGACGCATCCGTTCCTGCACTTCCACGTGTGCCTGTACCACTCGGTGGACGACTGCATCCGAGCGGGGCGCAAGGTGTTCGAGCCGGGCGCGGGTGGCGAGCACAAGGTGTCCCGGGGCTTCGAGCCCACGGCGGTGCACAGCGCGCACGTGATTTTCGACCGCCGGTTGGACAGCGCGGTGCGCGACTACGTGAGACGCGAGCGCGCACGATTGAGCATGGCGGTGGAAGAGGCGGAGCAGATCTCCGGTCTCAAGCCCTGGCCCCTGCCGAAAACCTAGACAGGGACCGCTCGGGCCCAATCCCAGACAGACACCTGGCTCACCGGACCGGGTGTGTCGTCCAACGCTTCCCGTCCACACTCGAGGCCAGCACGTGGCTTCCGGCCAGCCACAGCCGGTCATCTCCCACGACGAGCCGGCCCACGTCCGACACGTTCCTCGCCACGGACGACTCCTTGGGAACGGCACACCGCTCGAAGCCCGAGGCATCCACGCGGTAGACGTTGTCCTCATCCGCCACGAAGAACTCGCCATTCCACCGCTCGGCCGAGTGGATGCGCCCGACGCGAGCGACGACGCGACACGCCTCCGCCGTGCCCAGGATGACGTCCCCCTGCGTCGTCCCGGCGACCACATCGCCCGAGGGGAAACACCGCACGAACGACACCTCCCCGCGCGGGAACGAATGGACCTCGCGCCAGCCGCCCTCCCCATGCATCCAGATGCTCCGGCCGCCCGCGTAGAGCACCCGCGCCCCATCCGCCCCTGGACAGCTGTCCAGCGCGAGCACCCGCCCCGGCAACTGCCCCAGCGACTGCGTCCAGCGCAGGGCCCCCTCGGCGCGCACGAGCAGCCCTACCTCCGCGGGCGAGTCGAGCTCGAAACCCCGGCTCCCCGCCATCACGATGTCCTCACCGCTGAAGCACACCCGCGTCTCCACCAGACCCACCGGAACGCCCTCGTACTCCAGCGACTCCCACTTCCCGCTTTCGCTCGAACGGATGGCCAGGAAGTGCGCCGAGCCGCCATACGAGACCAACGCCCCATGGCGGTTGGCTCCCAGTCGACACAGGGCGTCGATGGTCCCCACCACCACTGCCCTCTCCAGGGTCCACGCGCCCGCCGTGCGCACCGCTACATGCTGGTAATCATCCACCTCGAACCTGGCGTCGTCCGGGTCGGAGTCGGAGTCGACCAGGCCCCAGTACGCCTCCGCGTCCACGGGCTGGTTCCACTCCTCGACCGGGCCCGGACCGCCTCCGAAGTCATTGTCCGGATGGGGGTGGCTGACGACCAGCATCAGCTCCTGCGCGTCACGGATGCAGCCTCCCGACACGACGCCCCGAAACGCATGCTCCACGCGGCCCCTCCCAGGCGGAAACCTCGGCTCCCCGCCTATCCCACCAGGGGGAGACAGGCCAGCGCCCCCACCCTTTCCGAGGCTCCGGAGGGCAGCCGGGAGGGAGGGCCCCTGTTTCCCATCCGCCAGCCGCGAGGGGGGACCCTCACGTGGAAGTTGTGAAACCGGGGTGACCCTCTAGAGTGGGGCCGTCATGAAAGCACCGGAGACGAACGAAGACTTCCTGCAGTGGTACGAGGACTGCTGGGCGGACCGCGATGAAGTCGAGTACCCCAAGACGTTCGGCGCCATTGATGAAGGCGTCTTCACCCTCGACCAGACGGATGCCATCCAAGCCTGGATGGAGAGCGACCTCGCACAGGTAGAAGGTGAAGCGGACCCCAACTGGGGCCCCATGGGCGTGCGCGTCGCGTCGCCGAGCCCGGACTACCCCTACTGGACCTATGTCACCAGCGGGCTGTCCAACCCCTTCACCGTGGTCCCTGGTGAGGAGTTCCCCGACGAGTCACCCAGTGGCCTCGGTTACGAGATGGTCATCCACACGCCGGAGCAGGCCAAGTGGCCCGTGTTCCGGCTGCTGGACATGATGGCCTACAACCTCGTGACGTTGCGCGCCTTCGCCCTCAACCACCGCTACCCGGTGGAAGGCGCGCTCGACGGCGGAGACTCCAAGCTGGGCGGCTTCGTCTTCGTCAAGGACCCGTCCCGCCCCGACCACTTCATCCTGCCCAGCGGCAGGGTGGAGCTGCTCACGCTCGTGGGCGTCACCAAGAACGAGATGGCCTTCGCGCGCTCCAACGGCCTGGACAAGCTGATGGAGAGGCTGATTGCCGCCGGCACCGGGTACATCACCCACCCGGACCGCGAGGAAGTGAAGCTGTAGTCACCCGCTCCGAGCCACGCGCGCCAGCGGCCCCAGGGCCCTGGCGCGCGGAGGTGCTCCCTCCACCAGCGCCCGCAGCGTCCCCGGGTCGAACGGCTTCTCGATTCGAGGCAGCGGCACCGTCTGCAGGAAGGTGCGCGCCCGCTCGGTGAACGCGCCGCCCGTCATGAAGACGAAGCGCGACAGCAGCTCCGGCCCGCGCGACAGCAGCTCCGCGTGCAGGTCCATCCCCGTCACATCCGCCATCATCAAGTCGCAGAAGACGCGGTCGAAGTCCGCGTCCCGCTCCAGCAGCTCCAGCGCTTCCCGCCCGCTGTGCGTCACCACCACCTCGTGGTGCTTGCCGAGCAGCCGCCGCAGGAGCGACGCGAGCTGCGGCTCGTCGTCCACCACCAGCACCCGCTTGCGCTCCGGCACGTCCTGCGTCGCGCCCTTCGCCACCGCGTCCGGCACCGCCTCCGTCATCGGCAGGCGCACGCTGAAGGTGCTGCCCAGGCCCGGCGTCGTGTTGACGGTGAGCTCCCCGCGCATGCTGCGCACCATGCCCAGGCTCGTGGACAAGCCCAGTCCGCTGCCCTCGCCCACCGCGCGCGTGGTGAAGAAGGGCTCGAAGACGCGCTCGGCGACCTCGGGCGTCATGCCGTGGCCCGTGTCCGACACCTCCACCACCACCCACGGCCCCTCCACTCGCGTGGAGAGCGTGACGCGGTGCCGGGTGAAGTCCCCCTCCGGAATCGCATGCGCCGCGTTGACGAGCAGGTGCAGGAACACCTGCCCCAGCCGCGCCTCGTGCGCCATCACCGTGGGCACCTCGGCGAAGCGGCGCTCCACCTCCGCGCGGTAGCGCAGGTGCGGCATGGCCATGGAGAGCCCGAACTCCAGCGCCGCGTGCACGTCCACCGGGGACAGGTGTGGCTCGTCCGCGCGGGCGAACGTCTGCAAGTCACGGACGATGACGCGGATGCGCTCGGCGCCCTCGCGGGCCTCGCGCAGCGCCTCCAGCGCCTCGGCCAGGGGCGCGTTCTTTCCGAGGACGCCCCCCTCCATCGACAGCTCCAACTGCTCCAGCGCGAACTGGAGGTTGCCGCTGACATAGGAGAGCGGGTTGTTGATTTCGTGGCCCACGCCCTCGGCGAGCTGCCCCGCCATGGCCAGCTTCTCCGACTGCACCAGGCGCTCGCGCGCGGCGACCAGCTCCTCGGTGCGCTCACGCACCAGGGCCTCCGCTTCGAGTCGTCCGGAGTGCTCGCGCGTCAGCAGGGCATCGCGCTCCGCCTCCGCGCGCTTCTTGCCGGTGACGTCGCGCGAGAAGACGGAGACGTTCTGGCCCGAGCACCAGGCGTGCACCTCGTGCCACCGGTCCGGGGAGGTGCGCACCTCGAAGATGGTGGAGGAGCCTTCGGCGGCGACACGGCGCAGCTCTCGCTCGAACAGCGTGCCGACCAGCTCCGGACAGGCCTGCCACAGCAGCTTGCGGAAGACCTGCTCCTGCGTGCGGCCGGTGATTTCGGCGGCCTGCCGGTTGACGTAGGTGATGCGCCACTCGGCGTCCACGGTGAAGAAGGCCTCGGGCGTGCTCTCCAGCACGTCGCGCACCCAGTCCAGCGTGTCGCGCAGACCCTCTTCCATGCGCAGGGCGCTGGTGACGTCGCGCAGGCGCAACAGCACACCGTCGCGCAGCGGCACCGCGGTGCCGAGCAACCACGCATCCCCTTCCGGGAAGCTGTCCGCGGCGGGCCTGCCTGACTCCACCACCTGCTTGAGCACCGCCAGCCGTCCGCCCAGGCCGGCGACGGGGGACATGTCCTTCAGCCTCAGGCCGCGCAGCGAGTCGGTGCCCCGGCCCAGCGCGCGCGACGCGGCGGGGTTGGACCAGAGCCACTCGAAGTCGGTGATGACGCCGGACTCGTCGCGCACGGCGCGCAACACCATGCACCCTTCCGAGTCATGGCGCTCCGCCTCCTCCAGTGCATCCAGCAGCGCATCCGCGCCCGGGACTGCCTGTCTCGTGTCCGTCGCCGACATGCCCCGCCCGCTCCGGACATCCACAACACCCGGAGGCAAAAGCTCCGGAACCCCATCACGGGGCGGCAATTCCTGGAAACGTCCGGAGTCCCCGCATGTCGCCATGAAAGGGCGGCAGGCACAAGCCGAGGCTGCGAGGCACACATCCTCCTCCCTGACACCTTGGAGCACCGGGTTGAATACGATGAACCTACCTCTCTCGTGTCCCCTTCTTTCCAGGGAGCGGACCAGGATGCGCCACTCGACATGACGCCCACGCTCATCACCTCCGTCAGCTTCACGCCGCTCGACTTGCCGTTGACGGAGCCGTTCGCCATCGCCACGGGGGCGCAGCACGTCGCGCAGAACGTGCTGGTGCGATTGACGCTGGCGGACGGCACGGTGGGGCTGGGCGAGGCGGCGCCCTTCCCCGCCGTGAGTGGGGAGACGCAGTCGGGCACGCTCGCGGCGCTGGAGGCGATGCAGGCGGGGCTGTTGGGCAAGGACGTGCGTGCGTGGCGGCCGTTGTCGGAGGCGCTCGGGGATGGGCTCGCGCTGGCGCCGGCGGGACGCGCGGGGGTGGAGATGGCGGTGCTGGATGCGCTGGCGCGGCATCACCGCGTGCCGCTGTACGTCATGTTCGGCGGCGCGGGGACGGTGCTGGACATCGACATGACGGTGACGGCGGGTGATGTGCCGCACGCGGCGGAGTCGGCGCGAGCCATCTTGAAGCGAGGCATCACCACGCTGAAGGTGAAGGTGGGGGCGCTCGCGCCGGACGAGGACGCGGCGCGGATGGTGGCGATTCACGAGGTGGCGCCCCAGGCGCGGCTGTTCGCGGATGCGAATGGCGGTTACGACGTGGCGGAGGCGCTGGCGTTCTTGAAGGAGCTGGAGCGGGCGGACGTGCCGCTCGCGCTGTTGGAGCAGCCGGTGCCGGCGGCGGACTTCGCGGGCATGGCGGAAGTCTGTCGGCGCTCCAAGGTGCGCATCTGCGCGGACGAGTCAGCGCGCTCGGCGAAGGACGTGCTGCGGCTCATCCGCGAGGGGGCGGCGCACGGCATCAACATCAAGACGATGAAGTGCGGCGTGGTGGAGGCGCTGACGATGTGGAGCCTGGCGCGAGCGGCGGGGATGGAGCTGATGGTGGGAGGGATGGTGGAGAGCGTGCTGGCGATGAGCGCGTCGGCGCATCTGGCGTCGGGGCTGGGTGGCTTCACTTACGCGGACCTGGACACGCCGCTGTTCATCGCTCGGCATCCGTTCCAGGGAGGGCTGCGCTACGAGGGCGCGCGGCTGCACCTGGACGCGGATGCGGTGGGGCACGGCGTCACGCTGGTGTGACTCGCGCGTGAATCATCGAGCTAGGATGGAGCCATGAGCGTGGCCGTCTGTGTGGGATGCGGCGAGACGAAGGAAGGCGCTTTCGACCCGTGTGACGGCTGCGGACTGGACCCCGCTCGCGGCGGGACGGACCGGATGCTCCAGGCGCGCAGCCTGCTGCTCTCGGAGCGGTTCTACTCCGAGGAGGCGCTGAAGGAGTTCGGGCGGAAGATTCGGGTGGGCGAGCCGGTGACCTACGACACGGGGCAGATGTCACAGCTCGTGGAGGAGCTGAAGACGCAGAAGCTGCCCGTCATCTCCCGCGCGTCGCCGGGCTGCTCCATCGTGACGTGGAGCATGCTGGGCATGTTGGTGCTGCTCGCGGCGGGGCTCGCGTACCTGTACGGCACCTCGAAGCACTGAAGCGGGTTCAGCGCGGCGAGAGCGCGACCGACGCCACGTCGAGCGCCTTGTCGAGCTGCGGGTCCTTGCCGGCGGCGAAGGGGAGCGAGTCGGGGACCTCCACGTCCACGGGGACGCCCTGGCCTTCGAGGCGGACGCCGTCGACTTCGATGTCCTCCACGGCGAGGTAGAGCAGGTCGCCGTTGGACAGGCGCAGCGGAGTGCCGGCGAGGACGGCGCCGGCGGTGCGTTGACCGACGAGGGTGGCCAGGGCGTGCTGTTTCATGACGAGGGCCACCATCTCCTTGCCACTGCGGGAGTTGCCGTTGACGAGCAGGACGACGGGCTTTCGCCAGGTGGCGGACCAGTCGTTGCGGCGGCCCTCGCGGCTGATGCGGGTGAAGACGGGGACGGTGCGGTTGAAGAGGTTGAGGAGGGTGGGATTGCAGCCGCCCCAGCCGTCGCGGAAGTCGATGACCAGTGCGTCCGCGTCGGAGAACTCTCCGGCGAGGGTCTCCTCGAGCAGGTCCTGATGCTCGGGGCCGGCGCACGAGTAGAGCTGCTGGTAGGCCACGCGACGGCCGCCACGTTCGACGATGCGCGAGCTGGCCTTCTGGGTGTCGAGCCACTCTGTCTTGGGGTTGATGATGCGCGGGGTGATGGTGAGGTTGAGCGGCGTGGCGCCTTGGGTGCGCTCGACGGAGAAGCGCGTGGACTTGCCGACGCGGCTCGCGAGCGAGGTCAGTGACTTGAGGGGTTTGTCATTGATGGAGATGAGGCGATCGCCGCGAAGCAGGCCGGCCTTGGCGGCGGGGCCGTTGGCGAAGACGTGGCGGACGAAGAAGCCTTCGGGGGTCTCCGTGACATCGGCGCCGATGCTGGGGGCGTCGACCTTGGGGAGCTTGAGGTGGCGCTGGAAGATGGAGGACAGGCCGGCGAAGCCCTCGCTGCCGCGCGGGTAGAGGGCGGTGTGGGAGGCGTTGAGCTCGGCGAGGGCGGTGCGCGTGAGGCGGGCGAAGTCCTCCGCGTGGGTGGCGGCGGCGCCATAGCCCTGGTGCTTCGCGGCCCAGGCCTCACCCCGCTTCGCGTCATGGAAGCGCGTGCGGACATATTCGACGACTTCGTCACCGGGCTTCAGGAACGGGGACGCGGCGTGGGTCGCGGTGGTGAGCAGGGCGACGACCAACAAAATTCGAGGATAGAGGCGCTTCACCATGGCTTCGAGTTCCTCCTGACACCTTCACCACCGTGGACAGTACCCAAACTTCTTCATGGTCGAGGAGAGGCGGCCCTGGAGCGCACGAAAGTCACGGGGGCGAGGTCCGAGCGGACACGTAGCTCCCAGGTGGCCTGGGGTACTGACTCATTGAGTCGCCTGTCAGCGTCGTCTGGTACTGCCAGGGTGTGCCCGCCTCGCGGCGGGCCTCTTGCCGGGGCCTACCATGACGCTTCGTTGGGTGGTGTCGCTGCTCCTGTTGATGGCCGCCACCGGCTGCGCGACGAGTCGAGTCGTGCGGCTGGAGACCGGGGAGGACTCCTTCCTCGTCACTCCTCACGAGGAGCCCGACGCGGAAGTGAGTGCGGCGGTACTCGAAGACGACGAATTCGAGGTGGCCCTCACCGAGCTGGCACGGGATGTTCCCCCCTCTCGCAATCCCATGCAGGTCGCGCGGGACCGGTTCGGCGTTCCGTCGCGGAGTGGGGTGTATGGGTATGAGCGTGGGTCCTCGCGACTCATCCCCCAGCGAGGAGGGGAGGTGGACGGCCCCCGCCTGTTGGAGGACTACGCGGACGAGGCGCTGACGCGCGCCTACGGCCAGTGGTGCAAGAGGAAGAACCGACCCGGGGATTGCTTGCGCCTGCTGGACGAGGGCCCGCTGCTGGCCAGCGATGGCAAGTACACCTGGGCCCTGGCCATCGCCATGGACTCGGTCTGGGAGGAGACCTCCGAAGCATTGGAGGGCATGACGGACCCCCAGGCAGTCGTGGCTGGTATCGCCGCCTCCGCGACGATGTACCTGCTCTTGTGGTCGCTGCCGGAGCCGGTGAGTAAAGGCGTGGCGGCGACCCTGACGGCCTGCCTCATCGCCTACCTGGGCGTGGACACGGTGTGGAGCATGCTGGACGGGTGGCTGACGCTGGTGCGCCAGGTGGACCGGGCGACGAGCTTCGAGCAACTCCAGGCGGCGGGGGAGGCGTACGGCGAGGTGCTCGGGGAGAACGCGGCGCGCGTCTTCGTCATGCTGGCCACGGTGGCCATTGGGAACACGGCGGGGCTGGCGGCGAAGTCAGTGGGGTTGCCGGGCTCCGCCCAGGCGGCCATGGCCGTGGAGTCCCAAGCGGGCCTCCAGTACGCGGCCGTGGGCAGCGTGAGTTCAGTCGCCTTGACGGCGGAGGGCTTCACCATCGCGCTCGCTCCGAACGCCGTGGCCATGGCGAGCCAGAGCGGGCGTGGCGAGCGCCATCACATCGCCACGAACAAGAACGATGTCTCCGCCGCGCGCGGCGGGCCCTGGACGCCGGAGTTCCGAAAGCTCTTCCGAAGGGCCGGGATGGACCTGAAAGACCAGGAGAACCTCGTCGAAGTCGTGGGTCACAAGGGGCCGCATCCGCAGCAGTATCACGAGTACGTCTACGAGCGCCTGAGGTCGGCCTTGGGACAGTGCCGAAAGGTGGAGGATTGCCGGAAGGCCCTCACGGAGGAGCTACGCAAGCTCGCCAGAGAAGCGCAGACTCAAGGAACAAAAATCCACAGGCTTTTGACTCGGGACCCGTGAGGACTCTAGGAAGTCCACCATGCCGAATCCGTCTCGATACTTCAGGCTCAAGCCAGACATACAAGCCGGGAACTGGTCTCTGGGGGACCCGCTGGAAGAGACGGGCAACGAGGTCGAAGACATCTGGCAATTCGCCGAGGGACGGCCCCTCCAGATAACGGGCCGTCTGACGTTTCCCATCGAGGAGCCTGGAAGGTGGTTGGACTACTGCGCGGCGGGCGCTGGCATGGCTCCCGTTGTCCACGTCAGGGTGGCCAACATCTTCGCTGAGCTGGCGCCCGATGATGTGCAATTGATACCCGTCGATGTCGAAGGTCGCCCGGAACAGCATGTCTTGCTCATCGCCACAAAGCTGATCCGCTGCATCGATGACGAAGCCTCGGAGGAGATAATGTATTGGAAGCCCGAGGATGAGCGACCGGAAAAGCTCGGTCAGTACCGCAGCGTGGCGGGGATGCGGATCGACCGCACGAAAGTAGGCGGCGCGAAGGTCTTCCGCACCTGGGGATGGGAGATCGCCCTCGTCATCTCCGAGGACCTCAAGGTGGCCCTGGAGCGCGCGAAAGTCACAGGGGCGAAGTTCGAGGAAGTCTGAGCGGACAACGTAGCTCCCGGCATCTCTTCAAACTACTTCATGGACAGGCAGCGGGCTGGGCGTGACCTCTCAAGGGGTGCGCTCCAGCGGCTGGAGACGTCGTCCCGAGCGGAGTGCAGGCTCCCTCGTTAATGAAGAGGTCCCGTGTTGGATGCCCCCCTCGCCCCACTGCGTCTCGCGCTCGTCGCGGAAGACCCGCTCGCTCGGGGTGCGCTCTCACGGGTGCTCGGCGACCAGGGGAGCGAGCTGCTCACGGTGGCGTCTGGCACCCAGGTCGAGCTGGAGTCCACGCGAGGCGACGCCTTCGACGTGGTGCTCTGGGACACGGGGTTGCGCCTGTCAGAGGCGGAGGCGCGCGTGGAGGCACCGGACCTGGGTGCGCCCGTGCTCGCGCTGGTGGCGGACGAGGCAGCGGGCGAGCTGGCGCTGACAGCGGGTGCGAAGGGATTGCTGTTCCGGGATGTGGCGCCCATGCCGCTCACGGCGGCCCTGCTCGCGGTGGCGCGCGGGCTCGTGGTGTTCGACCCAGGACTCTCGGAGTTGAGAGCGTCCACGAGGTCCACGGCCTTACCCGGAAGCAGTACCCTGGGCCCCGATGCGCTCACGCCCCGCGAGCGGGAAGTGCTCGCCTTGCTGGCGGAGGGCCTGTCGAACAAGGCCATCGCGGACCGGCTCTCCATCAGCGAGCACACAGCCAAGTTCCACGTGAACGCGGTGCTCGGAAAGCTGGGCGTCCAGCGTCGAACCGAAGCCGTCGTCCGCGCCGCGCGAATGGGCCTCGTCACGCTGTAGCCACAGGAGCCCCACCCCACCCCGCGTCCCGGATGCTAGGCTGCGCGTCGTATGGCCAATCAGGATTGGGTGTCGCGCCTGCTCTCCGGGCGCGCGTCGGTGGACAAGGGGCTCAACGTCCACCTCTCCGAGCGTGACGGCGGCAGCCTCCACGACAAGATGCGGCAGGCGTACTGGTGGATCACCAACAACGCCGTCATCTGCCCCTACTACGACATCGAGTTCGGCCAGGCCGCCGCCCTCAAGAGCGCCAGCGGCGACGAGCTCCATCTCCCCGAGGACATGAGCTACAGCTCCTTCGTCCTCATCCCCCTGCTCACCCTCTTCACCTGCCGCCGAGCCCTCCTCATCGGCGGCCCCGGACGCGGAAAAACCACCTCCGCCATCCTCATGGCCCTGCTGTCCGGCATGTCCCGCGAGGACATCCACCGCTCCATCCAGCGCGGCCACCCCCAGCTCTCCATCGCCGACCTGCTCGGCGCGCCCCTCCCCTCCGACATGCTCAAGGCGGAGGACCTCTCCGCCGTCAAGGTGAGCTGGCGCAAGTGGATCACCCAGCGCGTCAAAATCATCGACGAGTACAACCGCATCCCCACCAAGACGCAGTCCGCACTCCTCTCCCTCCTCGCCGAGGGCTACGCGGAGATGATGGACCAGTACGTCTACACCGGCCGCTCGTCCTGGTTCCTCACCGCCAATGACGACCAGGGCGGCGGCACCTTCCAGGTCATCGACGCCCTCAAGGACCGCATCGACGTCGTCGTCCGCGCCGTCCCCTTCAACTCGAACTTCATCGACACCCTCCTCCAGCGCATCGAAGCCGACAAGTCCCCCGAGGAGCTCCTCCCCAAGGACGTCGTCTTCACCCCCGGCGAGTTGGAGCGCGCCTACGCCTCCATCCTCGAAGTCGAAGTGCCACGTCCCGTCCTGGAGCGCGTCGCCTTCTTCCTGGGCCAGCTCGACTTCTGCCGCATGGCCTCGCCCCGCTTCGAGTTCAAGCACAAGGACACCCTCAAGCTCGCGGGCCAGACGGTCGCCGCCGTGTGCAACGAGCAGTGCCCGCTCGACAAGAAGGTGCACCTCTGCACGCAGACGGAGAACGGCGTCAGCGTGCGCGCCTACCAGACCATCCTCCACTACGCGAAGGCGCTCGCCTTCTTCCGGGGCCACGACACCGTGGAGCTGGAGGACTTCCGTCAAATCGCCCCGTGGGTGCTGCACGAGAAGCTCGTCCCCAACACCCGCAGCGCCTTCTTCGAGGTGCGCGGCAACAAGATGCTCCTCCAGGACCGCGTCGCCTGGATTCGGAACATGTTCGACATGGCCATGGGCCACTACGACAAGCACGAGCCCATCCGCCGCAAGGTCGGCGTGCTGCGCACCGAGCTGGACAAGGGCCTGTCCGGCATCGACCTGCGCACCACCGAGAAGCGCCTCACCACCGTCACCGCGCTGATGAACGAGCTGCTCACCAAGCAGGAGCTGTCCGGCCCCATCTACGAGGACCTCATCCACCTGAAGTCCATGTACAGCCGCTACCGGAACTACGCGACGTGGCTGAAGGAAAACCCGGGCGGCCAGCCATGAGCGGCTTCGCGGACGAGCTGGAAGCCAGCGCGAAGGGCCGCTTCGTGCGGTGGGACTCGGACCTGTGGCGCGCGCTGCTCGAAGGGCCCGCGCAGCGGCTCGGAGCGTCCCTGGCCCAGACGGGCGCCTCCACTTCCGAAGCAGAGGAGCTGCTGCGCGCGTACCTGCGCCTGGGCGCCGAGGCCATCGGCCTGGGCTACCTGTATCCGACAACCGCGGGTCGGCAGAACCTCTTCACCCTCGCGTGGACGGACCTGGTCCCCCGCCTGCTCGCCGGAGTCCCCGAGGCCCAGCGCGCCGGAGTGCTCGCGCAGCTGTGGAACGTGGGAGAGAACCTCGAGTCCGCCCCACCGTGGGTGCAGCGCATCTTCTATCGTGTGAGCCAGCGGCTCGGCTCGCTCACCGATATCGAAGAGCGCCTGAGAGAGACCGCCGCGCTCGCGATGGAACCTCCCTCGGTGAAGCTCGGCGACAAGGCCCAGCCCTTCCTCGTGGACCTGTCCCGCGAGGACGGCCGCTTCCTGCCCGGCCCGCTGCACTTCCTCGCGCCCACGGTGCTGTGCGTGCACGACCGTCACCGCCACGCCGTCGCCGGGCGCGAGGCGGCCACGCAGGGCCTGCTCCTGTCGGACACGCCGATTCCCCTCGGCGCCATGGGCTGTCGCGAGACACCCGAGAAGACGCTTCAGCAGAGCCCGCACCTGTCCACGGTGACGTGGAGGGACGCACGCGTGGACTCGTGGTTCGCCACCGTGACGAATGACTGGCGCGCCGCGGGCACGCTGGACACCTCGCAGCACGTCGTGGTGCTCGTGCCCGTATGAGCACGTCGCGCTTCACGCCCGAGCACATCGCGCGGTGCTGGCGGGACGCGCTGGCGCTGTGGGACGTGCAGGTGCGGCTCAGCCCACCGGAGCCCCACGTCCCCTTCCACCCAGACGCGGACCACGCGAACGAGCCGCTCGCGTACATCGACCTCGCGAAGCGTCAGGTGTTCGTCCACTTCGAGCTGCTCGAGTCCATGGGCGCCGCCGACAGTTTGATGGCGGTGCTCGCGCACGAAATCGGCCACCACGCGCGCTTCCCACACACGCTCGGCTGGGACGCGGAGCTGCGCGTCATGGAGCAGCGGCTGCTCCCGGGCCTGAAGCAGTCCCTCACCAACCTCTTCTACGACCTCCAGGTGAACGAGTTCGTGGGCCGCACGCACCCCGAGGACCTGTGCCGGGTGTATCGCGGCTTCCAGCGCACCAAGGGCGGAGGCGAAGTCTCGCCGCTGTTCTTCTTCTACCTCGCCATCTACGAGGAGCTGTGGGGACGCGAGCCTGGAGACCTGGTGCCCTTCGAGGCGCTCGCGCCGATGGAGGAGCGGTTCCCCGGCCTGCGCACGGAGGCGCGCATGTTCGCGCAGACCTTCTATGCGCTGCCGCACCCGCGCCTCCAGTTCCTCTACTTCTGCGCCACCTTCATCCGCTATCTCGGCACGCTCGAGGAGACGACGTACACGCTCCCGCTGGGTGACGACGTGTCGCAGCCGGACGTGGACGACTGGGACTCCGCGCTCCAGAGCGGTGGCCGGTGGGAAGATGCACTGGAGGAGGCTCGCGAGAAGGGCTGGCTCGCCGAGTCCCACGACACGAAGGCGCCGGACGCACTGGACCACATCGACCGCGTCACCCGGCACCTGCCCGGCAAGGGAGGTGGAAAGCTGCGCCGCGCGCTGGTGGCTCGGCATTACAGGCGGCTGGTCGACCAGCACTTGCTGAAGCTCCCGTCCGCGCCGTCGAAGCCGGAGCCGTACCTGCGCACCACTCCCGAGGCGTGGGAGTACGGCGACGACCCGTCCACCATCGACTGGACGTTGACGGTGCTCGCGCAGGGACACCTCGCGGCCGTGTCGCCGCTGCGCCGTGAGCTGGAGGCCGACGTGCCCCCCGCGTCCGAGCTGGATGTGCCCTCGGTGGAGCTGTACCTGGACACCAGCGGCTCGATGCCGAACCCGGACGCGCAGCTCAACACGATGACGCTGGCGGCGCAGGTGCTGTCCGCCTCGGCGCTGCGAAAAAAGGCGAAGGTGCGCGGCATCATCTACTCGCACACCCATCCCAAGGTCTCCCCGTGGATGTACGACGAGGAGACGGCGCGCGAGTTCCTGCTGCACTACATCGGCGGAGGGACGATGTTCCCCTTCGACGTGCTGCGCACGCTGTCCAAGGAGCGACCGGACGCGATGCGCGTCATCATCTCCGACAGCGACTTCCTGTCGAACGTGGCGACGGACGAACACGTGAAGATTCTCGTGGAGGCGACGCGACGCTCTCGCCTGCTCGTCGCCTTGCTGTCCCTGGCGGACGAGCATCATGCGAGGCAGGTGCTGGCGCCCGTGCTGAAGGAGCGCAACTTCCGCCTGGTGGTGGTGAAATGGTTGTCGGACTTCGGCCCCGCCGCCGCGGCCTTGTCCCAGGCTCTGCTGGAGAAGTGATGGCCTTCGACGTCAAGAACATCCAGAAACAGCTCACCGACGTGCCCCTCGTGTCGCCGTATCCGCACGACCTCGCGGTGGCCATCATCTGCGACACCTTCCGCCTCGCGGGAGTGCGTCCTCCGTCGCGAGGGGACTGGGAGGACCTGGAGCGCAGGGCGAAGACACCCGCGCTGTGGCGGGAGCAGGTGGTGATGCTCGCGTACGTGCTGACGTCCTCCACGCTGGGGGCGGAGACGGCGGCGATGCTGAGGAAGAACACCGACTCCGCCACGGTGATGAAGGGCTTCTTCGTGCAGGTGGAGCCGCTGACGGCGGAGATGATTCGCTCCAACGCCTTCCGTCAGGAGGAGTTCCTGCGCAAGTGGGTGCACGCGGTGGACGGGCAGGTGAAGGACGAGTCGACCCGGGAGACCGCCGCGCGACTGAAGCAGCTCGACTACCGCGAGGCGCTCCAGGAGATGCAGCGGGCGGAGGCGGCCCGGCGCAAGGAAGCGGACAAGCGCGCCAAGGACCTCGCGGATGCGGCCCAGCGCGCCGCCGACGCGCGAGGTTGGCGCGAGTGACGTTGGGCCTCCCCTCGGATGCACGCGTGGCGCCTCGCGCGAACATCCGCCGGGACACGGGCACCCAGCGTCCCCATGTCCCGTGGGCGGAGTCCATCGCCGGGGGCCTGTCCCGCTTCGCCGCCCTCCCTGACGAGACAGCGGCCCGCGCGGAGCTGGAGTCGCGACTGGCGGGGCTGCGTGCCGCGCTGCTCGCTTCGCCCTATTACACGCGGCGACTGCGGGACGCGGGGCTGCACCCCGGAGACCTCCAGACGCTCGCGGACCTGAGGCACCTCCCCAAGTTGGAGCGAGGCACGCTGGCGCGACACTGGGACGAGGTGCCCACGCCCCTGTCCCGCGAGGACGAGAGCGTGGTGGTGAGGAGCTCCGGCTCCACGGGCGAGCCGGTGAAGGTGGTGCGAGACAGGCTCGACTGCCTGCACA
Organism: Myxococcus eversor; assembly: GCF_010894455.1. Classification (GTDB taxonomy): domain Bacteria; phylum Myxococcota; class Myxococcia; order Myxococcales; family Myxococcaceae; genus Myxococcus; species Myxococcus eversor. The sequence continues at coordinate 22,940 of NZ_JAAIXY010000014.1, forward strand.
TGTGGGCGGTGCTGCGCTTCTGGCTGGAGCGCGCGCGGGCCGTGTTGCCGCCGAGGCCCCGCGTGGTGCTGCTGGATGCGCTGCCGGGGGGACTCGAGTACTCGGTGCGGCTTCCCATCCTCCATGACGGAGCGCTGCACCGCATCTCCGTGCTGCGAGACGATGCGCGCGAGCGCCTGTGCCGCGTGCGTCCCGCCGTCCTGTTCTCGGACCCGGAGGGGCTGCGCTGGCTCTCCGAGCAGCGCGACCTCCCCGCGCCCGCGCTGATTCTCACCTCCGCGCAGTACCTGCCCCAGGACACGAGGGAGGCCCTGGCGCGCACGGTGCCCGCGCCGCTCTTGAACTACTACGCGACGACGGAGACGGGGCCGCTCGCCTGGGAGTGCCTGGGCGGGCCGGGACGCTTCCATGTCCTCGCGCCCGACGTGTGGCTGGAGCCGGGGCTCGACGAGGTGGTGGTGACGCGGCTTCGTCCCAGCGTGCTGCCCCTGCTGCGCTACCTGCCGGGGGATGCGGGCACGGTGGACAGGGACGCGTGTGCCTGCGGCTTCCACGGCTGGACGTTGGAGCGCTTCGGCGGCCGGGGCGCGTGCCACTTCACGACACCCACGGGCCGGACGGTGGACGCGTGGGCCCTCGCCTGGGTGTTCAAGCACCACGCCCTGCGCGCCTTCCGGCTGACGCAGGTGGAGCGCTCGCGCTTCGAGTTGGAGCTGGCCGGCGCGGAAGCCTCGGAAGTGACGCCGCTGTGTGAGCGCATCGTCGCCGCCCTGCGAAACCTCGGCTGGAGCGAGCCACCGCGACTGGACGTGCGGCACGTGAGCGCGGAGGACCTGGCCACCAGCGCCAAGCCCCTGCCGTTCCGAAGCCGCGTCGCCGCTGCGTAATCTCGAATCCACTCGCCCCTGGCCCCGCCTTCTTCAAGGGCGGCCACGACGAGTACACCGACAACTTCGCCCTCTGCCTGGAGCGCGGCGCGCGCTGCGTCGTCCTGCTCTCCAACAGCGTGAAGGGTCCCCACGGACATGCCCTGGCGCTGGGACTACAACCCGTATCCGCCCACTGCGAAGTGACGCAGCCGGCCGCGCTGCCAGCGTGTGCGAGGGTGCACCGCAATGGTGCACACCGCCCACCCAGATGCTCGAAGCTCCAATGAACTGGCGCCAGGCATTCACAAACAACACGCCTGAAAGACTTCATCGTCAGCGTCAGGGAATGGCGGGTCGGTGGCGCCCCGTCCCACTCGGGGCCGCCGTCCACTCAACAAGTCGGAGCAAGAAGTCGCGCTTTGAACTTCCGAGCGTGTTCCTTCAATCACTTGCATCCGAGAAGAAGGCAGACGACTTCCAAGTCGGACCATCATGCGAGTTCCCCGCCTCGCGCCGTGAGGGTTTCGATTTCGAACGCTCGCGGTGCCACCTCGTCGTGAGGAGGCCACTCGCCTTGCGCACGCCCATCTCGTATCTGGAACCCACCCGTCCGTCGGGGAGCACGCGCTCCCTGTCGACCCCGCTCGAGCAGCGGCTCACGCCGGACCCTCGGAGGGCCTGGAGCTGGCTGCAGAAGTCCTGGTTCGGTCGATATGGCGTGGCCCTGCTCTTCTTCCTCTTCGCGTTGCTGCTGCAACTGGAGCTGTCGGAGCTGATGTCCACCAGCCCCTTCCTCTTCTTCTACGGCGCCGTCATGGTGGCCGGATGGTGGGGAGGGTGGGGACCGGCGCTCCTCGTCACGGCGCTGTCGCTCCTGGCCGTGGACCAGCAGTTCCTCCCGCCGCGCCTGACGCTCCAGATGCGGTCCGCGGACGTGCTGTCCCTGGGCATCTTCTGCCTGCTCGCCATCTTCATCACCAAGCTGAACGTGACGCTCAGCCGGGCCCTGGAGGAGCGCGCCGGACTGCTGGAGCGTGAGCACCGCGCCCGCGCCGCCTCAGAGGCCGCTCGGACGCGCCTGCACACCATCTTCATGCAGGCCCCCGCGCAAATCTTCTTCCTGCGCGGCGCCTCGCACGACTTCGACTTCACCAACGCGCGCAACAGCGCGCTGTTGAAGAACAAGGACACCCTGGGCAAGCCCTTCCAGGACGGCGTGGTGAAGGTGGCGGAAGAGGACGCGCGCGACGTGCTGGACCGCGTCTACGCCACGGGTGAGTCCTTCGTGGGCAACGCCGTGCCGCTGCGCATCCTCCAGGCGGACGGCATGGAGAAGGAGACCTTCCACAACCTGGTGTACCAGCCCACCCGGGACGCGCAGGGCCAGGTGGACGGCATCGCCGGCTTCGGCTTCGACGTGACGGACCTGGTGCATGCGCGTCAACGCGCGGAGGCCCTGGCCACGGAGCTGCGCCAGGCGGAGTTCCGCACCCGCGTCCTCGCCGAGGTGAGCACGGTGCTCGCGTCCTCGCTCGACTACGAGGCGACGATGCGCAACCTGGCCAAGCTGGTGGTGCCCGCGCTCGCCGACTGGTGCTTCGTGGACCTGGCGAAACCGGATGGCAACTTCCACCGATTGGAGGTCGCCCACGCGCGCCCCGAGGACGCGGCCACCGCCGCGGAGGTCCTCAACTTCCAGCTCATGCCGGAGGGCAACCCGCGCCACCCGCCCACCGCGGCGCTCCTGCGCGGCGAGGCGATTCTGCTGGAGGAGATGACGCCCGCGCACATCAAGCGCAGCGCCCACAGCGAGAACCACGCCCGGGTGATGCTGGCCACCGGGCTGCGCTCCTTCATCGCCGTGCCGCTGGTGGTGCGCGGCCACACGCTGGGCGTCTTCAGCTTCTTCACCTCGTTCTCCAACCGGCGCTACACCCAGGCGGACCTCGCCTTCGGGCTGGAGCTGGCGTACCGCGCCGCGCTCTCCATGGAGAACGCGCGCCTGTACCGCGAGGCGCAGGAGGCCATCCGCCTGCGCGACGAGTTCCTCTCCATCGCCAGCCACGAGCTGAAGACGCCGCTGACGCCGCTGAGCCTCAAGCTCCAGGCGCTCGCGCGAGAGCTGGAGCGGCACCCCGACTCCATCCCCTACTCGGTGGTGAAGAACTACGTGGACACGGGCGCGCGGCAGGTGAAGAAGCTGGCGGAGCTCGTGGGAGATTTGCTCGACGTGTCGCGCATCGCCGCGGGCCGGCTGGCGCTGGAGTTGGAGGACGTGGACCTGGGCGCGCTCATCCGCGAGGTGGTGGTGCGCTACGAGCCCCACGCGGCGCGCTCGGGCTCCACGCTGGAGGTGGAGGGCGGCGAGACGGGCCTCGTCGGACGGTGGGACCGGCTCCGGCTGGAGCAGGTGGTCACCAACCTCATCGACAACGCGGTGAAGTACGGCTCGGGCAAGCCCATCCAACTGGTCCTGGAGCAGGGCCCCACCCGCGCGCGTCTCAAGGTAAGGGACCAGGGCATCGGGATTGCTCCCGAGCACCTGCCGCGGCTCTTCGGCCGGTTCGAGCGGGCCGTGTCGGAGCGGCACTACGGCGGCCTGGGCCTGGGCCTCTACATCACCCGGACGCTGGTGGAGGCCATGGGGGGACGGGTGCGCGTGGAGAGCGAGCAGGGCCGAGGCTCCGTCTTCACCGTCGACCTGCCCCGGGAGCGGACGCTTCCTGTTGACGTGTCGGCATCCCAGCCACAGTAAAGGCCCCGCGCGAGAACGGACGCCATGCCGGCGACCGGCGAAAGGGGTGTCGACATGGAGACACGTACGCTTGGGAGGCAGGGCCTCCAGGTGTCCGCCATCGGCCTGGGCTGCATGGGGATGTCGGATTTCTACTCGGGGCGGGACGACGCGGAGTCGGAGGCCACGCTGCTGCACGCGTTGGACAAGGGCATCACCTTCTTCGACACGGCGGACATGTACGGCTCCGGGAGCAACGAGGAGCTGGTGGGCCGGGTGCTCAAGCCCCACCGCGCGAAGGTGGTGCTGGCCACCAAGTTCGGCGTCGTCAGGGACCCGAACAACCCCCAGGCGCGCGGCATCAATGGCAGTCCGGAGTACGTGAAGCGCGCGTGCGAGGCCAGCCTGCGTCGGCTGGGCATGGAGGTCATCGACCTGTACTACCTGCACCGGCTGGACGCGGCGACGCCCATCGAGGACACGGTGGGGGCCATGGCGGACCTGGTGCGCGAGGGCAAGGTGCGGCACCTGGGGCTGTCGGAGGTGGACGCGGACACGCTGCGCCGGGCGTCGAAGGTGCATCCCATCGCCGCGCTCCAGAGTGAGTACTCGCTGTGGAGCCGCGAGCCGGAGGACGGAGTGCTCCAGGCCTGCGGCGAGCTGGGCATCGGCTTCGTGCCGTACAGCCCGCTGGGGCGCGGCTTCCTGACGGGGCAAATCAAGCGCTACGAGGACCTGGCCGCGGACGACTACCGCCGCAACTCGCCGCGCTTCCAGGGGGAGAACTTCACGCGCAACCTGGAGCTGGTGGTGAAGGTGGAGCGGCTGGCGAAGGACAAGGGCTGCACGCCGGCGCAGCTCGCGCTCGCGTGGGTGATGGCGCGCGGCCAGGACGTGGTCCCCATTCCGGGCACCAAGCGGCGCACGTACCTGGATGAGAACCTGGGGGCGCTCGACGTGAAGCTCACGGAGAATGACTTGAAGGACATCGACCTCGTGGCGCCTCCGGGCGTCGCGGTGGGAGAGCGATATCCGGCGGCGATGCAGCGCGTGCTGCCGCAGTCGCGCAAGTAGTCAGCCACGGGCCCGTGGGAGCTGCGCGTGCGGCTGCCACGGGCCACTGGCGCCCAGGCAGTAGCGACAGGTTGCGAGCGGCGTGTCCCGCTCCAGGTGGCCGAGCATCCGCTCCAGCAGCTCCGGGGCGTCGAGGCGCACGCCGTCGACTTCGGCCAGCGCGGGCATCTCAGGGTACGTGGGGCCGAGCACCGTGGCGACGTGGGGTGGCCGGGTGCAGGTGTAGAAGTGGCCCTGGTGGACCAGGTGGCAGCGGACCTTGAGCCAGCACTTCGCGTGGACGTCGCGGACCTGCGCGTCCGTGGCGAGGGGCGCGTCGGGGGTGAGCTGCTGGAAGGCGTCGATGTGCTTCACGGTGAGGTGGACGCCGTGCCGCTCGCAGCGCTCGGTGATGCGGGCGAGCGACTTCTCCGGCAGGAGCGCGGAGGAGTAGACGGACAGGGTCATCCGGTCCAGGCGCTCGTAGACGGCGTCGGGTGCGCTCTGGGCGAGGAAGCCGTTGGTGGTGACGGAGAGCTGCTCGGAGATGCCGGAGGCGCGGACGGCGTCGAGCACGCTGGCGAGGTCGGGGTGGAGGAAGGGCTCGCCGCCGGTGAGCTTGAAGATGTTGGGCTTGAGCACGCGCGCGAGCCGGGTGAGGTCCGCGCCGAGCACGGAGGGCTCCACGGCCCAGGCGGGCAGGTGGGGCGACAGGGGGCAACACTGCACGCAGCGCAGGTTGCAGTGGGTGACGACGTGCGTCTCCAGGGACCAGGTGAGGATTCGGCCGTCGTGCAGCTCGTAACGCACGGAGGGACTATAGCGGGGTTGCCGGGGGCCCCCGGGGCTTGCGACAGTCCCCGCGTGTCCGACGCCCCCGGCGACCCGAGCGGCCCGCTCGCCGTCCTGCCCTCCTACCAGCCGACAGCCGGGCCACGGACGGGTGCTCCCGTGGAGTCGGTGTGGCGCATGGCGCCGACCCAGGGCCTGGAGCCCGCGTCTGTCGCGGCGTTCCTGCTGCATATCCTGCCGTCGCCCCGGAGCCTCTTTCGAGATGTGAGCCGCATCGCACCGCTCCTGCCTCGCGTGCACCGCGAGTCGATGCCGTTGAGTTCGGACGAAGAAGAGGACGAGTCGCGAGCGCGTGCGCTCCTGGCCGCGTGCTCGGACGCCGTGGGCGCGCGGGTGGGCTCGGGGGCAAGGGATGTGAGCCTGAGTGGCGGCGTGGACAGCGCGGTGCTGTGCATGCTGGCGGCCCGACATGCGGAGGGCCGGGTTCGGGCGTGGAGCATGGACGTCCACTTCGCTGACGAGGTGGAGCGCCGCAACGCCAGGACAGTGGCCCGGCTCGCGGGAGCGGAGCGAGTGGACGTTCCGATTCCGGATGCCCTGCTGCCGGACCTGTTCGAGCCCGCCGTCCTGGCCAACGAGAGCGCCATCCTCAATGCCCGGGCCGTGGCGAGCTTCGCGTTCTATGCGGAGGCGAAGAGGCTTGGGGCCTCGGTGATGCTCAGCGGTGCTGGCGCGGATGAAGTGTTGATGGGGAATCCCGAGGCACGTGATTCGGCACTCGCACGCATCGAGGAGGACCGACGACTCGCACGCACGGTGCTGCGCTCCGCTGTGGACAACTTGGGGAGGACTCCGGACGGGCCCTGGTCCCAGGAGGACGGCCCGGAGGTCTCCGAAGAGGTCCGCTACGCGGCGTGGGTGCTGCGCGAGTTGGTGCTGCCTCCGGAGCTGAGGGGCGCGCGGGCGCATGGACTCACCGTGCACACGCCCTATCTCGACTCGCGCTTCGCCGATGTGGCGCTCGCGCTGCCCGAGTCCTCCCTCTCGCGCGATGGAGTGGGCAAGTGGCTCTTCCGATACGCGGTGCGCGGACTGGTCCCCGATGAGGTCCGGCTGGCGCGCAAGACGCCACGCTATGGGCACACGGCGCTCTCCAGTCCCGTGCGTGCGCGCTGGCTGGAGCTGTATCGAGCGTGGCTGTCGGCCGCTCGACTGGAGCCGCTGGAGGTCATCGACCCCAAGGCGGTGCTCACGCTCCTGGAGCGCTACACGCGAATGGAGCCCGAGGCTCCGGAGGCGGGTGGCGTGGATCGCCTGTTGATGCGGCTGTGCTCCCTCGCCATGCTCCACGCGCACGCAGTGCACGGTTCCCCATGTCCCGAATCCTGATTGCGACCTCGCCCGAGAAGGGCCACATCAACCCGATGATGGGCGTCGCGCAGTGGCTGCGCCGCCTGGGCCACACCGTGGGTTGGCTCTGCATCCCCGAGCCCGCGCCACAGCTCGCGACGCTCGGAGTGGAGGTGCTGCACCTGCCCCACTCCGCGAGAGAGGCCCCCTCCATCGAAACCGGTGGCGAAGCCCTCGCCCGTCTGGTGCGCGACGAGGTGGCGCTGGGGAAGTGGATTCGGGGTCTGTTGCTGGATGCGGTGCCCACGCTCATCGAGCCCGTGCGCGAGGTGGTGCGTCGCTTCCGTCCGGACGTCATGGCGCTGGATGGGATGCAGTACGCGGCGGTGCTGGCCGCGCATCAGGAGCGGATACCGTGGGCGGGCGTGTCCTCGGCGCTCTCGTTGCTGGAGCCCATGGAGGACTACGGGCTGCGCCGCAACGTGCGAGCCCTGGCGAAGGAGCGCGCTGAGCTGTTCGCCCGACACGGCTTCGAGGCGAGCTTCCGCAACTGCGAGGCCCTCTCGCCCCTGCTCAACATCCTCTTCGCCACGGAGGCGTTCCTCGGCTCCGACGTGGACCTTCCGCCCGCCGGGCGATTGGTGGGCCCGTCGATTCCGCCCGAGCCCCGGGGCGACGAAGTGGACTTCCCGTGGGAGCGATTGGGCTCGAAGCCCGTGGTGTACGTGTCCTTCGGCAGCCAGATTTCGTGGCAGCCCACGGTGTTCCGCACCATCGCGGAGGCCGCCGCGCCCCTGGGTGTCACGGTGGTGTTGAGCGCGGGCGAGCTGGCGGACACGGAGTTCTCGCGCTCGCTGCCCGGGGACGTGGTGGCGGTACCCTACACGCCGCAACGCCAGCTCCTTCCGCGAGCGTCTGCCTTTGTCTCGCACGGTGGCGCCAATTCCGTGATGGAGGCGCTGACGGCGGGCGTGCCGCTGTTGCTGCTGCCTGTTTGCAATGACCAGCCCATCCAGGCGCACTTCCTCCGCGCATCGGGAGCGGGGCTCACGCTGGAGCTGGACACGCTGACGGTGGAGGACTGCCGCGCCGCGCTTCGCCAGCTTCTGGAGCCGGGCACACCGCTGCGCGCGAAGGTGGCCGCCATCTCGGAGTCGTATCAATCCCGAGACGGCGCGAAGGATGCGGCGGAGCGAATCGCGGGCCTCGTCGAGTGAGCGAGCTGTCGCGAGCGTGGACGGCCCGCCGTCACCATGCGACCGGTGTGACACCGCTGGAGGTGTGGAATCTCCCGGTGTTCGAACGGGAGCTATGGGAGTTGCTCGGAGCGCCACGAGTGGAGGCGGACCGACGCGCGGGAGTGCCCGAGGCCCAGCTCGCGGAGCAATTGTTTCCAGCGCTCACGAGCGCCCTCGAACAACTGGTGCACCGGCATGCCGTGGACGCGGTGTGGCTGAGTGGAGGACTGGCCGGCCTGGAGGGCTTCGAGGTCGGGGTGGCGAAGGCGACTTCCAAGCTCGGGTGCCCCGTCTATGTGTCGGAGTCACCGCGCTTCGCGCCCGTGCACGCGGGCCTCGGGTTGGTGGAGGCGCGAACGCCGCTGGTGCTCGACGTGGGCCAGACGAGCATCAAGTGCGCGAGCCCGGGAGCCCAGCATGTCTTCGAGAGGGACCTCAACCAACTGCCCCGCCTCTTCATCGGAATGCCGCGTCCCACGGATGGGCACCACATTGTCGTGGCGGTGCGCTTCATCGCCAACGCGCTGCGGACCTGTGCACGAGACCTCGGTGACCTGACGGTAGAGGGCCTGTGTCTCGCGCTTCCCTGTCCCCTGGATGAGGCCCTCGTTCCAGGAGGCTGCACGTATGGGTGGGAAGGTCACGCATCACTGGTGGCCGACATCCTGGAGGAAGCAGCCCTGCCAGGTGGTGGCACGGTGCTCGTGCTCAACGACGCGGAACTCGCAGCAGAGGCGGCGCGCATGGAGCTCCGAAAGCACAAGCACCGTCGCATCCTCTGCCTCACGCTGGGCTTCGGCCCGGGAGGAGCACTGCTCATTACTTCCACATCACCTGGCAAGTAGGACGTCCGCTCGGTGACCTGGTTCTGATAGCTTTCGCGGCCCATGCGAATCCCTCACGCGCTCTGGCTTTCGCTGTTCGCCGCGTCCTGGCTGGGCTGCTCCACTGCCAGCAAGCCGCCCATCCAGCAGGCCTGGGAAGAGGCGGAGCAGGAATGCGACGACCCTGGGAAAGACCAGTGCGTCACCCTCTTCTGCCTGGAAGACACCTGTGGCTTCTACCGCTGCGAGGACACGCCGGTAGAAGTCGAGCTGGCGCGCTTCCCTCCCTCGCGTCCTCCCGCGGCAGCAGCGGCGCCGGGCAGCGGCCCTCGGAGGAACTGGGGCGGACCGCAGAAACTGCCTCCGGGCTCCATCATGACGTTCCCCAACTGGAACGGCGCCCCGACAGCAGGCATCCCTCCGTCACGGCAGCTCACGCCAGGGCGTTGGGAGAAGCATCATATCTTCCCTCAGTCAAAGGACCTGGCGGAGTGGTTCGCGCGCCAGCAAGTGAAGATCCACAACTACACCATGCCCATCCCGCTCTCCATTCATCGAAGGATTCATGACGGAACCCCGCGTGGAGGCGCCTGGAACGATGCATGGCGGGAGTACATGATTGCCAAACCGTTCGCCTCTCCGGAAGAGATTTTCAGGCACGCGGGAGAGTTGATTCATCGATTCGAACTCTTGGGCGGTCCGATCCAGCCCTACCATTCTCGTCCAGGAGCGTAGGCACGAATGAGTCGTTTCTATTGGGTCAATGAAGACAAGACCACCAGGGCCAAGCACGGGGGCTACCTCGACGCGGCGCACACGTGGGGGCTTCCCGGAATACGGTGTCACGCGTGCGGAGCCGCCTGGAGTGCCGTAGCCCACGACTTCCCCTCGCTTGACCTCTCGCAGCTTCCAGCAAATCGTGAGTTCCTCAAGCCAAGAGCCGAACCCTTCCCCGAGTTCGTGCGCCTTCGCGAATTGGTCCGGCCCCTCGTGCCGTCCCATGTCGAGCTGCCGCCTGGAACGAGCTTCGGTCCATTGAAGGGAAGCGCCGTTGGTGAGTTCGGGCCCATGGCCTGGCTGGGACCCAGACTTCTTCTGCGCCCTGACGTGCTGGAGCGCCTGCAAGCAGAAGGAGTGCGCGGAGTGATGGGCTGTCGCACGGAGCTGCGATTCCGCAAGAAGAACCCACCGGAGCTGCTGGAACTTCAGATCGAACCGCGCGGTCGGTTTCATCCAGACTGCATTCCCTCGGATGTTCCCCCGCCGTGCACAACCTGTGGCAGGCACGGCTTCGGACGCCCCGACGAACCCATCCTCGACGCAGCTTCGCTCCCTCAGGACCTCGACCTCTTCCGCGTGGGCAACTTCGCCACGATGATCATCGGCACCGAGCAGTTCATGGACGCCGTACATCGCCTCGGATTCGAAGGCATGACCTTCCGCGAGCTGCCGACACGCTGACCCTCATCCGTCCGGCCACGTGGATTTGCGCAGGAACCGGTCCTCGGGTGTGGCTTGTCACGAGCAGGGCTGGAGAAAGGAAGCATCCAGATGCGTCATGAGCCGGCGGGAAGATGGCTGTGCCTGTTGGGGCTGGTCCTGGCCTGTGGGCCGGGCATCGATGAACGGGACTCGCCGCCCGGGTACCTCCTTCGGGCGCCCCACACAGTCGTCGCGATGCCCATCGCCAACAACGGCGCGGACCCGGAGTTTGAGCTCATCATCCTGGGCATCGACTTCATCCCCGCCACCGCCGTGTACGTCCGACAGGTCGCCGTTCCGACCGAGTTCGTGAGCAGCACGGAGCTGCGGGCGCAACTGGACTCCGACCTCGTGGAAGGCCTTGCGACCTTCCCACTCGAACTCCGCGTGGCGCCCGGCACCCCACCCTTCTTCCAGGGCGCGACGTCTCCCACCTACACAGTGACGATGCCGGTCCGGTAGCACGCGAAAGGACTCCTTCCAGATGCGCCAGGATGTGACGCGAGGATGGCTGTGTCTGCTGTGGCTCCTCTGTGCCTGCGGACCGGGCCTCGATCTCCCTGTGCCCAGCCCTGAATCGGACGCGGGGACCCCGCCCGAGGAGGTGGCGCTCCCCTCCGTCACCCTGGGAGAGGTGGCCGTGACGGACGTGGAGGGCTCCGAGCTGAGCATGCGGGTGCTCGGCGCCGCCTTCTCCCCGTTCAGCATCGTGTTCGTGAACGGCCAGGCCATGACGACCCAGTTCGTGAACGCCACCGAGCTGAGGGCCCTGGTTCCGTCCTGGTACGCCACCGCCACACCGGAGCTCTTCTTCGAGGTGCGAATCTACCGGGGCGACCCCACCTACAAAGGAGGCGCCAGGTCCGCCCGCGTCCCGTTCACCCTGCCCGCTCCCGAGCTGACCTCCGTGACTCCAGACTCCCTCGACTCGGAGCCCGCGGAGGCCGTTCAAATCACCGTCACGGGGAAGAACCTCGTGAAGGGCAGCCACGCCATCTTCCGCGACCAGGCCTATCCGTTGACGGTGACGAGCCTCCACGCAGGAAGCTTCTTTCTTCCACCGTCGGCCCTGAAAGCCCAGGCGGAGCGGGACGCTCTCGTCATCGAAGTCACGCGCCCACGCTCCGCGCGCTCACAGCCACTCCCCTTGACGTTGACGAGCCCCGTCCCGGAAATCACGGGCGTGTGGCCACCCACGCTGAACGCCGTCGACCTGCACCATGGCAATGCGGGCAGCGCCTCCGTCGACCGCATCATCGTCAGCGGGCTCCAGATGCGAGCCAATACGGTGGTGACGTGGAATGGCATCCCCCTGCACACCGAGGCATACGACAACAGGAACCGGGTCCATGCGACCATTCCCCGCACCGCTCGAGTACAGGCCGGCACCGTCCAGGTGGCGCTGGAGACTCCCGGCCCCGACGGAGGAAAAGCGTCCTCCCGCCATCCGCTTCGCGTGAAGTCCGAGCCCGTGCTGCATACCGTGGCACCGGCCTGGGTCCTCGCGGGCTCGGGGGAGGTCAGGTTCCAGCTCCGGGGCGAAGGAATGGGACAGGGGCTCCACGGGCAGCAGGTCGTCCACTGGAACGGCCACCGCCTGGAGCACTTCTTCGGTCCGGACTCACTGGGGATTTGGGAGTTCATCGTCCCCGCCGCCCTGCTGACCCAGTCCGGCACCCTCCCCGTGACGGTGACGCGCACGTTCGACGGCGCGGTGTCGGCGCCGCTCTTCGTCCAGGTGCTCGCCCAGGCCCCCGCGCCCATCGCCCGCTCTCTGCTGCCTTCGGTGTTGTCCGTCGGAGATGCGCCGGGCCCTCTCTTCGTCGATGGCGCCGGCTTCACCTCCCAGTCCGTCATCCTGCTGGACGGACAGGCACGCACCACCCGCCTTCACAGCCCGTCGCGACTGTCCACCCCGCTCCAGGCCGAGGACCTGACGACGAAGGGCATGCGCACCGTCACCGTGAGCACGCCCGCGCCAGGAGGAGGCACCAGCCTGCCTTTGCTGCTCGCGGTGCATGAGGAGCGGCCCAGGCCCGTCATCGACGAGGTCTTGAGCGACGTCGGGTTCCCCTATGCCCTCGCCGGGGCTGGCGTCCTGCGTCTGCGCGTCGAGGGCCTGGGCTTCAGCCCCCTCTCGGTTGTCCGATGGAATGGTCAACCGCTTCCCACCCGGTGGACGTGCGAGGCCTGGGGCGGCTGCACGGCGGGCCATGGCGAGCGGGCCACCCTGTCGGTGGAGGTCCCCGCCGACCAGGTGGCGCAACCCGGCGTCGGTCGGGTGACGGTGGTCAACCCGGGCCCTGGAGGCGGAGAGAGCGCGGAGGCGTTCTTCGTCCTCTCCGCGATGGGACAGCCCACGCTGCATCTGAGCCCTTCCTTGGTGGATGTGGGGATGCGTGACGACTTCAGGCGCCAGGTGCTCATCTGGGCGCGGGACTTCGGGACCAGCGCCCGGACCTTGGTCCTCTTCGTGAATGGCGAGGAGCGTGGGTTCAGCGGCGAGCCGAGCCTGCGCCTGAGCGACGAAGAGGTGTCGACTCCACGGGTCTACGAGATACGGACCCTCATCCAGGGCCATGGCATGAGTGCCCCCGCCCATCTGCGAATCCAGGGCGCCCTCCCACCGCACCTTCGGACGGTGGCACCGGGTGTCGTCTCCCAGGGAGAGTGGTCCGCCACGGAGAAGCGACCCCTCGTCGTGTCGGGCGGGAACTTCTTCTGGCCCCACAGCGACTCGCAGAGGACCTCGCGCACCACCCTGGACTGGGGAGACCAGTCGCAATCCCTCTCATATCTTGGGCCAGCGTGGCTGGTGGGCCAGGAGCTGGAGCAGGTGGGAATCCGCTCGCTGACGGTGTCACGCGCCGCGGAAGGCGGTGGCGTGTCGCTGCCCGCGCTGCTCAACGTGGTCTCCGAGCGACCCGTGCCGCTGTTGACCCAGGTGGAGCCCATGAGCGTCCCGATGGGGGCGCCCGCGTTGCTGCTCCGAATCAAGGGGCAGGGCATCCACTCCGCCACGGTGTTGCGATGGAAGGACTTCCGTTCGAGCCTCAAGCCCGTGTTCATCTCGAACCCGGAGCCGGCGCACTACGAGGTGCTCCTCCCCGCCGAAGCGCTCGCGGAACCCGGAGGCGTGGACGTCACGCTGGAGACACCCGGGCCTGGCGGAGGGCTCTCTCCTCCCATCCGCGTCGTCGTCGAGGAGTAGTCCCAGGAGCCCCCCGAAAGGAGGGGTGACCTACCCGAACGGGCAGGTGAGCACCCTGCCCGGTTCGCCGATGTGGCGCGCCTTCGAGGCTTTTACCTTCCACCTCGAAAGGAACACGCCATGTCCACCGACTTTCTCCCCGCCCTCTCCCAATCTCTCGCCTCCATCGTGGAGCGCGCCTCACCGAGCGTCGTCCGGGTGGATGCTCGACGCCGTCGCGGCGCCACCGGCCTCGTCTGGAGCGCCGAGGGCCTCGTCGTCACCACCAGCCACGCCGTCGAACACGAGGGCCACCTCCAGGTAGGCCTGTCCGACGGTCGCACCGTGTCCGCGGAGCTCATCGGCCGCGACGCCAGCACGGACGTGGCCCTGCTCAAAATCGATGCAACGAACCTCACCCCGCTCGCGCTCGCGCCCCTCGACGGCGTGAAGGTGGGCAACCTCGTCGTCACGGTGGCGCGGCCGGGGCGCACGGCGCGCGCCACGCTCGGCATGGTGAGCACGCATGGCGAGGGCTGGCGCACCCACGCGGGCGGACGCGTGGACCGCTACCTCGAGACGGACGCGGACCTGCCGCCCGGCTTCTCCGGAGGCGCGCTGGTGGACGTGGAGGGCCGCTTCGTCGGGCTGCTCACCGCGGCCTTCTCTCGCACCTCGGCGGTGGTCATTCCGCACGACACGCTGACGCGGGTGACGGCGTCGCTGCGCGAGCACGGAGGCATCCGTCGAGGCTACCTGGGCGTCGGGGCGTACCCCGTGAAGCTGCCCCAGCACCAGTGGGCTTCAGCCGGCGCGGAGGCGGGACTCATCTTCCTCTCGGTGGACCCGGACGGACCGGCGCACCGGGCGGGACTGCTGCTCGGCGACGTGCTGATGAGCCTGGGTGGCCAGTCGCTGCACGGCGTGGAGGACCTGCTCGGCTACCTGGGGGACGAGAAGGTGGGCACCGCCGTCCCGGCGCGCGTGCTGCGAGCCGGCGAGGTGCGCGAAGTGCCCATCACCATCGGAAAGCGCTCGTGAGGAGAGAGGTGACGCGATGAAGCTGCTGCAACAGTTCTCGGATGACCTGGAGACGCTCGCGTCGCGCGCCTCGCCCGCGGTGGTGGGCGTGGAGCACGCACGGGGCCATGGCACGGGCCTCTTCCTCACGCCGGATGGTTATGTCCTCACCAACCGCCACGTCGTCATGCGGGGCTCTCGCAAGCTGACGGTGCAGTTGTCCAACGGCGAGGAGTTGCGTGGCTCGCTGGTGGGCGGCGACGCGCCCACGGACCTCGCGGTGGTGCGCGCGGAGGGAGGCGACTTCCCGACGCTGCCGCTGGCCGCGCCGGAGACGGTGCGAGTGGGTCAGCTCGTCATGGCGATTGGCAATCCCTTCCGGCTGGAGCAGTCGGTGGCGCTCGGCGTGGTGAGCGCCGTCAACCGCAGCGTCACACTGCCCGACGGCGTCATCCTGGAGGGCATGCTCCAGACGGACGCGGCCATCAACCCGGGCAACTCCGGAGGGCCGCTCATCAACACGCGTGGCGAGGTGGTGGGGCTCAACACGCTGGTGTTGCCCTATGCGCAGGGCATCGGCTTCGCGGTGAGCGCGACCACGGCGGCGTGGGTGGCCAGCCTGCTCATCCAGAGGGGAAAGGTGGAGCGGCGATTCCTCGGCATCGCGGCGGTGGCGGTGAACCTGGCCTCGGAGCATGCGCGCGACACGGGACAACCCCGAGCGGTGCGCATCCTGAAGGTGCAGGACGGCACACCGGCGGACGACGCGGGGCTCCAGCCGGAGGACCTGCTGCTGGCCATCAACCGTCGAGCCGTCGGCAGCGTGGATGACCTCCAGCGATTGATGGCCCTGGCCACCGACGAAGAGGTGTCACTGGACGTGCTGCGCAAGGGACGGCGCAAGCAGGTCTCCGCGCGCACACGGCCGCGCATCGAGCCCGTGGCGGCATGAGCACAATGTGGCTCCGGGTGCACGCGGCCCGGAGCCACGGACGCGCTGTCAGTTCGACCCTGGCCCGAGTGCACTCATGACGGAGTGTCCGGGGTTCACGGCGCCGCGGATTCTCTCTCGCCGGGCGGGGGCGTTCGAGCCGACGCTCGTCTCCTGAACCGGGCCTGAGAGCAACCAGGGAGCCCGGCTCGGGCCGAGCCGTCAAATCAGCCCTTCCGTCACTCGGGGATTGCATCCTCCGGGCAGGTCCCAGTATCTGACGCGAGCCATTGCGTGCCGCAACAGCCCCGATGGCACGTGGAGGGGCGAATGATCCGCTGCATGTTGTTCGACTTGGATGGAACCCTCCTTTTCACCGAGGAGGCCAACTTCGTCGCCTACCAACGTGCCTTCGCCGAAGCGGATTTCGTCCTGGAGCGACAGGCCTACCAGCGTGCCTTCGGTCTGCGCTTCGATGCCATGGTGCGGGCGGTGGGTGCGAACCTGGACGAGGACGCGGCCCGACGTGTCCGCGAGGCGAAGGCCCGCTTCTACCCCGAGTCCTTCGACCAGGTGCGCCCCAACCTGCCGCTCATCGGGTTGCTCCGCTCGGTGCGCTCGTACCACGCCACCGGGCTGGTGACGACGGCGGCCACCGCCAACGCCCGCGCCCTTCTCCAGCACTTCGACCTGGCGAACCTCTTCGACGTCACCGTCTTCGGAGAGGACGTGGAGCGCCCCAAGCCCGAGCCGGAGGGCTACCTCCACGCGGCACGGCGACTCGACGTGCCCCCTGCGCAATGCCTCGCCTTCGAGGACAGCGACAGCGGCGTGGCCGCCGCCGAGCGCGCGGGAATGGCCGTGGTCCGCATCCGGGGAACCCCGTGACGCGCGCTCGGGGGTGGGGGTGGGCCCTGGTGGCGCTGGGGCTGCTCGTCAGCGCGGTCTTCTTCGCGCGCTTCATGGCCGAGTCGCGCCAGTCCGGACAGTGGGTCTCCGCGAGCGGCGTGGCGACATGGGCCATTCCCGTCGCCGTCCTCTGCCAGGTCGTCGCGCACGTGCTGCGCGCCAAGAATGCCCAGCGGCTGTTGCGCGTGGTGCGCCCCACCACCTGGCGCATCCTCTTCTCCGGGCTCTCCATCGGCTTCCTCTTCAACGCCCTGCTCCCCTTCCGCCTGGGGGAGTTGGTGCGCGCGCACCTCATCGGCCGGCGGATGCGCATCAGCCGCGCGGTGGTCTTCTTCACCATCCTCTTCGAGCGCGCGGTGGATGGCTTCGTCCTGGGGCTGTGCGCCCTGGGCGTGGCCCTGGTGATGCGCGAGCGGGCCCCCGAGGCCACGGCCCTGATGCTGCGTCTCACGGCGGGCGTGGTCGCCGCGAGCCTCGCGGTGGCGGCCCTCATCTGGTTGCTCTACACCCAGAACCGTCGCCTCTTGCGCGCGCTGGGCCAAACCACCGCGCTGCTCAACGACAGGCTGCGGGACAGGACCCGCTTCGTGCTCTGGTCCCTCATCTACGGCACCCACGTCATCTTCCGCTCCGCGCGCCTGGGCCGCTTCGTCGCCACCACCATGGGCATGTGGCTCCTCTACCTGGGCTCCATGGCCGCGCTGGTCTGGGGCTTCGCGCCGGGCCACGGAGCCCTGGCCACCGTGGGCGCGGCGACCTCCGCCTATCTCGCGGTGGGCGTGCCTTCAGGACCGGGCTTCCTGGGGACGTTCCACTACTATTACTCCGAGCTGGCGCGAGGCCTGCTGGGCATCTCCGGTGTCCCGTTGGGCCTGTCGCTGGTCTCCTGGGCGGTGCTCATCGGCCCCTTCTCGCTGGTGGGGCTCTTCTTCCTGCTGGAGCGGGGCCGGGCGCAGGCCACCGCCAGCGCCCCCTCCCTGGAGCCCCTGAAGAACAAGCTGCATCGCGACTCGGACATCAGCCGCGAGTTCAGCCACTTCCTGGACGCGTACTTCTCCGGACAGGCCCTCAGCCACGTGCTGTCCACCGGCGAGCTGCGGGGAGACTTCCGCATGGTGCGGACCTTCAAGGGCGGCTCCAACGCCAGCACCCTGCTCGTCTGGGATGACGGAAGCCTGCGCGTACGCAAGGTGACCCTGCCCCAGTACGCGCAGAAGCTGAAGGCCCAGCATGACTGGCTGGAGGCGCGCCGCCACGTGCCGCACCTGCCGCGTCCCCTGCGGGAGGTGGACACAGCGGGCTACTACGCGTTCGACCTCGAGTACCGCGAGGAGTACGTCCCCTTCTTCCAGTTCCTCCACTCCGAGGACGTGGAGCGCAGCCGACAGGTCCTGGACCGCGTGCTCGACTTCGTCAGCGCCCACATCTACGAGCCCGTGGAGCGCAGCCATCAACCGGACGTGCTGGCGCGCTACCTGCGCGAAAAGGTGGAGGACAAGGTGCACGACGCGGCGGCCCTGAGCCCGGCCCTGGCGGCCCTCCTCGCGCACCCCACGCTCTGCATCAACGGCCAGCGCTACGACAACATCGGGCCCGCGCTCGCGCGACTGCGCGCCAACCCGCGCGCCATGGAGGAGCTGGCCAGCACCCGGCAGACGCCCATCCACGGGGACCTGACGGTGGACAACCTGCTCGTGCGGCGTGAGGACGGAGACTTCATGGTGCTGGACCCCAACGACGAGAACGCCATCAGCGACCCGGTGGTGGACCTGGGCAAGCTGTGCCAGTCCCTGCACTCCGGCTACGAGTTCCTGTGCCAGCTCCCGAGCGCGAAGGCGCAGGGCGACCTGGTGGAGTACGAGGAGGCGACGTCCTCTCGCTACGCGGAGCTGTACGCCCACCTCCAGCGCCGCTTCGAGACCCTGCTGGCTCCCGAGGTGAGACGCACCATCCTCTTCCACGAAGCGGTGCATTACTGCCGCATGCTCACCTACCGGGCCCGCATCAACCCGGACAGCCTGCCCGCCTTCTTCGCCACCGCGGTGCGGCTCCTCAACGCGTTCAACGCCCAATACGCCGGGTCCTCCGCCGCGCCGCCGCCGGACGAGTCGCCTCCGCTCCGGCAGCTGGCCTGAGCCACTCCCACCACGAAGGTCCCCACGCCATGCGTCCGCTCCACGTCCTGCTGCCCATGGCCGGCCTCGGCTCCCGCTTCGCCAGCGCCGGCTTCACCACGCCCAAGCCCCTCATCCCCGTGGACGGCGTCCCCATGGTGCTCAAGGCCCTCTCCAGCCTGTCGGACTGGGGCCTGGAGGTGGTGCACACCGCGGTGGTGCGCCGCCCCCACGAGGAGGAGTTCCAGTTGGCCACGCGACTGCGCGAGGCGGTGCCCGGCCTGGAGGTGGTGATGCTGGAGGAGATGACCCGGGGCGCGGTGGAGACCGCCCTGGCCGCCGCCGGCCGCATGACGGGCGAGCGCGGCCTGCTGGTCATGGACTGCGACCTCTGGTTCGACAGCCCGGCGTACCGCGACCTGGTCCGCGGCGCGCTCCAGGACGACGACGCGCCCCTGGCGGGAGGGCTGCTGACCTTCCCCTCCCAGCTTCCCCGCTACAGCTACGCGCAATGCGAGGGAGCGCGCGTGACGCGCACGGCGGAGAAGGTGGTCATCTCCGATTCGGCCATCATGGGCGCCTACTTCTTCGCCACCGAGCGCCACTTCCTCACCGCGGGCCAGCACCTCATGGAGCGGCCCATTTCGGAGGGCATGCGCGAGTACTACTTGTCGCTGCTCTACAACCTCCTCCTGGAGGCGGGTGGCACGGTGCGTGCCGCGCGGGTGTCGCGCTACGCGTCCTTTGGCACGCCGGAGGAACTGCGCCAGTACCAGGTGGAAGGCCCCACCCTCGCTTGAACCACCCACGAGGGCACGGTAGGGGAGCGCACCGCAGCACCTCGTCCCTCGAAGGAGCCTCGCGTGGCCGCCGAACGCATCCTCGTCTTCATTCCCATGTACAACTGCGAGCGGCAGATTCCTCGCGTGCTCGCGCGCTTCGGCGAGTCCCTCCAGCGTCGCTTCGCCGAAATCATCGTGGTGGACAACGGCAGCCGCGACAACGGCGTGGAGGCCGCGGTGGAGGGCCTGTCGAAGCTGGCCCACCTGCCGGGCAAGGTGCTCGCCAACGACGACAACTACAACCTGGGTGGCTCCCACAAGGTGGCCTTCGAGTACGCGCTCGCGCACGGCTTCGACCGGGTGGTGGTGCTGCACGGCGATGACCAGGCGGACATCAACGACTTGTCGCCGCACCTGGACTCGGGTGAGTACCGGGAGCAGGACTCCCTGCTGGGCAGCCGCTTCATGAGTGGCTCACGGCTCCAGGGCTACTCGCGCTTCCGCACCCTGGGCAACCACGTCTTCAACCTGTTGTTCTCCGCGGCGGCGCGGCACCGCGTGCATGACCTGGGCGCGGGGCTCAACCTGTACTCGGTGCGCTACCTGGAGTCGCGCTTCTACCTGGGCTTCCCGGACAGCCTCACGTTCAACATCCACCTGCTCCTGGCGGGCATCCACCAGCGCTCCCGCTTCGGCTTCTTCCCGCTGAGCTGGCGAGAGGAGGACCAGGTGAGCAACGTGCGCATGGTGCGCCAGTCACTCCAGACGGGCCGCATCGCGCTGGAGTTCGCGAAGAGTCCGGACGCCTTCCTCGCGAAGGACTGGAGCAGCCGTCCGGGACGCCCCTACACCTCAACCGTGGTGGCGCAGGTCCGTGACGGCCGGGTCGACCGCACCCGCGCTCCCGCCTTCCCCGTCCGCTGACAAGGGGGCCGCCGACTTCGTGCGTGGCACGCGGGCCTCGAACCAGGCCAGCGGCACGGCGAGATAGCCGAACACCCAGAGGTCGGCGACATAGGTCGGATGGCTGGCGGGCGCGGCGATGAAGACGAGCAGCGCGGGGGCCAGCACCGCGCCCGCGGTCACCGCCGACACGGGCCAGGTGCGCCACCGTGACACCAGCCACAGCGTGAGCAGGAGCGCGGGCAGGCCATTCCAGGGAAAGTAGAGGCTGCGCCCCCCATGAGTGGGGAGGCTCGCGTCACGCAGCCAGTGGGTGACGCGGGCCACGGCCTGGGGCGCGCGCGACGCCTCCTGGCCATGCTTCTGGAGGAGCTCCACGCCCGCCATACCGAAGACCTGCTCCGGCGGGTACGCCTCCCGTCCCGGGAGGACGGGGAAGGCAGCCCGGGGGCTGAGCCCCAGGGTGCCCGCGAAGGTGATGAGCCGGTTGGAGAGCATCAGCGCCGGGTTGTCCCGCACCATGCGCAGGAAGACGCTCCTCAGCGCGGCCATCTTCTCCGGCAGGAGGGGGGGACGCAGCGAGTCCCAGTAGCAAGGGGACTCCTCGATGACGTAGCGGTCCTTCAGGCAGGAGTGGGCCACCACGGCTTCGATGACGGCCTTGTCCTCCTCGGGAGTGCGGGTGACGTAGTGGTTGGTCACCATGAACCCCAGCGGGTTGAGCAGCAGCGACATCGCATAGTACTGGGGCATCTCCACCCAGGGCTGGAGCAGCCGGGGTTCGACGCCGCGACGGAACACCTGGTTGATGGCCACCGTGCCCAGCAGCAGCGCCACCGCCGCGCCCACGCGCACCTGTCGCGAGAACAGCAACGCGGCGGGGACGTAGAGCACCAGCGCCATGCTGTCGCCCCGGAACAGCGTCGCCACGGCGGTGAGCAGCGCCAGCACGGGAAGCGTCACCGGCGTGAGGCCGGAGCGCCCCGTCAGCTTTCGCCGGGTCAGGACGCGCAGCAGGATGAGCGCGATGCCCAGCCGCAGCAGGGCGTTGATGATGTCGTGCGAGAGATTGATGACCATCAGGCCCAGGGGGACCGACGTCACCACGAGCGCGATGAAGAGGGTGCCCACCCGGCGCGACAGGCCCAGGTGCAACAGCAGGGAGAAGAAGTCGGCCAGGAGCGCGGCGAGGATGACGACGTTGAAGAGGGAGGTGGCGGAGAACTGCCCGGTGGCACGGTGCAGCCCATGCGCCCAGATGCCCCAGAGGGAGCTCAGCCAGGGGTCCACGTGATACTGGGAGGACACGAGCAGCGACTGACGCGCGTCACTGTGGAAGTGGCCGGGCCATTCGCCCACCCACCACAACAGCAGGGGAAGGGCGAACACGGCCCACAGCCCGAGGAACAGCCGCCACCGGTGGCGCACCGACGTCGGGTCCTCTCGCCGTGCACCCAGGGTCAGACACCAGGCAACCAGGAAGGTGCCCACGGCCATCACCAGCGCGAGCAGCATGTCGCTCGTCTGGAGCAACCTTCGCTCACGCACGGGGAGTGGGGTCTCCGGCCAGGTGAGCCTCATCGCACCGAAGACGATGCCGCCCGCGAGCAGCGCCAGCAGGACGAGTCCCCCGGACGGAACAAACCGACGCCATCCCCCTGGAAAGGGAGATGTCGTCGCCACCTCACTTCGCACCCCCATCGCGCTCCCTCCGCCAGGCAACTCCAGTCCCGAAGTGCCTTCGCCGAAACGGCGCGCACCGTAACCGAATCGCGAGCGGAGCGTCGAGGTGATGAAGGGCTAGAGCCGTGGAGCGTCCGCCTGCTCCGGACGGTCATCCATCATCAGCTTGTCCTCGAAGCACCACACCCACGTCTCCCCTGGCTCGAACGATTGAATGACGGGGTGCTTCGTCTGGTGGAAGTGCTTCGTCGCGTGCTTGTTCGGCGACGAGTCGCAGCACCCGACGTGGCCGCACTCCAGGCAGCGCCGGAGGTGGACCCACTGCGCCCCCATCTTCAGACACTCCTCGCAGCCGTCGGTCCTCGCCTCGGGGTTGCCCGCCTGCTCGATGTGCTTGCACTCGGTCGCCATCGTCTCTCTCCCTGGTCATCCATCGCCCGCGGACAGGGTGTGCACGAAGGCCCCACCCATCCACGTGCCGGGCATCCATGCGACCAGGCTCTCGCCCTCAGGGTGGCTGGTACCCATCAACCGAGCGGAGTGGCGCGACGGCGGCACACGTCCCACGCTTGAGCCGTATGCCTTCCGACACTTCTCCCGGCGAAACGACCGTGCCCTATGCCAGTGCGCGGGGACGCGGCGTGCTCCTGGCGAGCGTGCTCGGAAGCGGCATGGCCTTCCTCGACTCCACCGCCGTCAACGTGGCGCTGCCCGCGCTGGGCCGAGACCTCCACACGGGGATGACCGGCCTTCAGTGGGCCGTGGATGCCTACCTGCTCACCCTCGGTTCGCTGGTGCTCACCGGCGGCGCGCTCGGCGATGCGTGGGGACAGCGCCGCGTCTTCCTGCTGGGCGTGGTGGGCTTCACCGCCATGTCCGTGCTGTGCGGCCTGGCGCCGAACGCCTGGACGCTCGCCCTCTTCCGGGCCGTGCAGGGCATGGGCGCGGCGCTGCTGGTGCCCGCGAGTCTCGCGCTCCTGCGCACCTCGTTCCCCGAAGCGGACCGACAGCGCGCGGTGGCCGCGTGGGCGGGTTTGTCCGGCGTCACCACCGCGCTGGGGCCACTGCTCGGAGGCTGGCTGGTGGACGTGGCCTCCTGGCGACTGGTGTTCTTCCTCAACCTCCCCCTGGCGGCGCTCACCGCGTGGGCGACCTTGCGCCACGTGCCGGATGACCGGCCCACGGGCGCTGCACGCAAGCTCGATATCGCCGGCTCGGTGACGGCCGCGCTGGGACTCGGCGGTGTCATCTACGCGCTCATCGAAGGACCCGCGCATGGCTGGTCCGTGTTCCCCGTACTCGCCGCCGTCTTCGGCGCGGTGCTGCTGGCCGCGTTCCTCTTCATCGAGTCGCGCGCACCCAACCCGATGTTGCCGCTCGGGCTGTTCCGCTCGCGGACCTTCTCCGGTGCGAACCTCACGACGCTGACGGTGTACTTCGCGCTGGGCGGCGTGGGCTTCCTGCTCATCCTCGCGCTGCAGCAACAGCTCGGATACTCGGCGCTCGCGGCGGGCGCGTCCCTGCTGCCCATCACCGTGATGCTGCTGTTGCTCTCACCCTTGGTGGGAAGGCTCGCGGGACGCATCGGCGCCAGGCCGTTGATGACGGCGGGTCCATTGCTCGCGGGCGTGGGCATGGCGCTGCTCACGCTCATCCACCGCGACGGAAGCTACGTGGGCACGGTGCTGCCGGGAGTGCTCGTGCTGGGCCTGGGCTTGAGTCTCACGGTGGGGCCGTTGACGGCGGTGGTGCTCGGCGCGGTGGAGGACCGGCACGCGGGCATCGCCTCGGGGGTGAACAACGCCGTGGCGCGCATCGCCGGACTCCTGGCGGTGGCGCTGCTGCCGCTCCTGGGAGGACTCGCGAACAAGACGGGTGACGCGTTCCTCCAGGGGACTCGTGAAGCGCTGTGGGTGTCCGCGGGGCTGTGCGTGCTGGGCGCCCTGTGCTCATTCCTGCTGTTGCCCAGGGATGTCGGCCGGGTGAAGGGAGGGCCGCCTGGAGCCGAGGATGCGCATCGGCACGGACGGCCTCACCCGAAGAACCCCTTGCATGCCTGATGTGGGGTCTCGTCCAGCGTCATCACCCGAAGCGAGGCTTCAACCATGAGCAGGCTGACGACCTAGCCGTCGTAGCGCTCCTTCTCGCTGATGCTGACCTGCTCGTATTCGAGTTCCTCATCCTCGTCGCGGCGTTCGGGTCCCTCCTCCTCGTCGCTGGCCTCGCGTTGGAGTTCCTCGTCCTCTTCCTCAGTGCGTTCGTCGTTCTTCAGCGGGTCGCTCTTTATCTCAGACATCGCTTTTTCTCCCTTCCCGAAGAAGGTCCGGCGGACGGCTGGGCATGACAAGAGACCCGCGCAAGCCCGGCATGAACACGAAGGGCCCTCCTCCCTGGGGGAAAGAGGACCCTCGGCACCATGCTCACCTCAACGGAAGTAGGGCGAGCTGGCCACTTCGATGCGGCCCAAGAGCTCCATCGTCCCGAGTCTCTCCTCTCCACTGAGCGTCGGCAGTCGCGCCGTCAGCTCCGTGTGCACCTCTTGCAACACGCCATAGGCCGCGAGCGTCTGGTGCGTCTTCAGGAGAGCCACCATGACCCGGCGAACGGAGAAGGTCCGCACCCCATCGACGTTCAACAGGATGCCGCGCACGTCCGCGAACAAGGCTTGCGTGTATGCGGGCGTGGTCGGAGGAGGCTTCAACAGATGGACCTGCCCACTGCGCGTATCCAGGTAGAGGTAGCTGAGGATGCGGCGAGCCAGGTCATTGGCACGGGCCGCGTACGCGGCACCTTGGCCCGCGGGAATCTGGAGGGGTGGCCGCACCTGCTCCATGAGGACGTCGTAGGCCTGGGCCTGCTCGCTCGCGTCCCCAGCCCTGACGAAGAGGTCCAGTGCGGAGAGGTTCGAGCGGAACTCGCCGCCAACAGGTGCACCACTCAGCACCTGCCCCACCACGACCCGCATGTTGGGCGTGTGAAAGCGCGTCAACGGGTCGTCGTAGCGGTCGTAGTGGAAACAGGCAGGGTCCTCCCAGACCAGGATGTCCTGGTCCGTGCAGAACAAGTCCGTGGGCAGCTCCGTGGACAGTCCATAGAGGTAACGCACCGCCGCCACGTCATACGTGCCAGGCGCCGTCACGTGAAGGGTATCGGGCATGGCGGCGTAGTCCATGACGGTGCTCGAGCGCGGCGTATTGGGCGTGCCGTCGTACACCCGTGACCCATTGAAGTTGTGACGCAGGCCCAGCGTGTGCCCCACCTCGTGCAGCATGATGTATGTGACGTAGCGCTCCACTTTCTCGTGCGTGGTGAGCGGAGATCCCTCGGCGATGACCTCCTCAGGGGACACCTGGGCGGAAAAGCCTGAGTGGAAGGACGCCGCGTCCAGCTCACAGGCGGGCTCGTGGGTGAATCCGCCCCAGGACAGACGAGGCCTCGAGCTTTCCTCACGGGCGTTTCGAGAAGAGCGGGCCTCCGGCGTCCCCGCGAAGAACGCCTCGGCATCATGAATCATGGCGGCGTTGATCAAGATGGTGGCCCTGCGGACCTCGCCCGTATTGGGATTCGAGCTCCAGTCCGCGACAGCCCCACCGCCGCTGATCCCGGGGTCGTAGATGGCGAAGTTCTTGTCATCCTCTCCGATGTCCATTCCGGTGTCGCCCAGCACGGCCTCGAAGACCTTGAAACCGAACACCGCGTTCCAGCCTTCGATGCCTCGCCTCACTGCGCCCACCATGTCGGCATCCCGGTAGCGAGCGTCCTCCTTGAGCGACAGGAAAGTGGGGGTGATGAACCAGCGGATGGGCTTCATCCCAGGACGGATGTTCCACTTGACGGCCATCTGCTCCACTTCCCCTGTGTTGGGGATGAAGCGTCCCTCGCCGAGGAAGTAGTGCGGTCGCTCCGGAGCTGGCATCTCCGTGAAGCCCTCGCCCTCCCTGTACTTGCGCAGTGCCATGGACAACGTGCCCGCTCCACGGAAGTGATTCGGCTCCAGGTAGTCGCCGCGGTCGTCGGGGAGCGACATGTACCCGGTGAAGACCTGCTCGAACAGGACTCCATCCGAGACACGACGGAAGCGCTGGGAGAAGAGCAGCTCGAGCGTGAACCCGATTTCCGCGGTCCCATACCAACGGTCACCGAGGATGCCGACCCGGTTGAGCCCCGCCGCTGGGTCGATGAGCACGTACTGGTCCGAGCCCGGCAAGCGATTGAACGGAGTGTGGTTCGTCACGATGGGATACGCCTCCACCAACGAGTCCGGCTTGAAGATGTCGTTCCTCACCAACCCGTCGCGGGCATCGAAGAGATAGAGCCTTCCATTCTGCTCGTGGAAACGCACCACGCGCGGATTGAGCACCACGGGGAAGCCGAACAAATCGGGTTCGGCGTTGAGCTGTCGGAGCGTGGCGGACAAGAACCAGCGCTGCTTCAGCTCGCTCTTGCGGATGGCGAGGTAGAACGTCCGCCCCGTCGGGTCCACCACTCCGTCGAGCCTCTGCGTCACCTGCGTGTGTTGCTCGGAGGTCAGCTCGCGGGGAACTTCGATGAAGTCCTCGCCCAGGACAATCGCGGACCCCGGTGCCTCGGGCCCGTTGCGCGTGCGCTGGGGCTCACTGCATCCGATGCCCAGTGACGCGGCCAGGACCAGAGCGGCCACCCATGAGCGGCGCGCGGGGGATTCGTATCTCCACATGACGGTGCATCTCCACACCGGGAGAAGGAGTGAGGCACGTCCAACCCCAGACACGGGAAGACACCCCAGCCCTGCCCCCGGCGGTGCCAGGCAAGGGCGCACTTTCATTGCCACGGTCATCGAGTTGCAATCCATGCCGGAGCAATCGCATCCGGGCATGGTTGCTCCGCGGTCAGTGGACTTCGCGGTCCTCCCACCGTGCTGCTACCCGCGCGCGAGCGCGCGACTCCAGACGCACGAAGGGCCCCCTTCCCAGCGGGAAGAGAGCCCTCGTCACAGCCTGGCTGTGTCCGTCGTGCGCTAGCTCTTGTACTTCACCGAGCAGCCATACGGCGTGGTGGTGGAGGCGGGCACCGGCTTGCCGTTGAGCACCGCGTCCACGGTCGTCTGCACGTGGTTGACCTTCTTGTCGTTCTTGCCGCGCGGGTCGTCATCGATGGCGCCCGCGTAGCGGACCACGCCCTCGGTGTCGATGACGTACATGTGCGGCGTCGTCTTGGCGCCGTACGTCTTGCCCGTCGCGCCGCTGGCGTCCTGGAGCACGGGGTACGTGAAGCCCTCCGTCTTCTTCCACGTGGCGGACTTCTCCGGCGTGTTGTGCGCCGTCGAGTCCACCGCCAGCCACACCACCTTCTTGGCGTCGAAGCCCTTCAGCGTGTTGGCCATCGTGTCGGCCTGATAGTGGCGCTGCACGAAGGGGCACTCGGGGTTGGTCCACTCCAGCACCACCACCTTGCCCTTGTACTGCGACAGCGAATGCTCCTTGCCCGTCTCGTCCTTCAGCGTGAAGGCCGGGGCCGGCTTGCCGACCTCCGCGTCCGCGAAAGCGGGGACACCCACGAGAACCGAGCCGAGCGCGAGAGCGGTGAAGACCTGCTTCATGGCGTTCCTCCTGATTGGGCACTGCTTGACTGCGGATGACTGCGTTTCAAGGCCGAGGGAATCCAGCGGCGCACAGCACTTTCGAGCCGTCCTGCCGGCGCAGCGGCGAGCACTCCGACGCGCGCTTCACCGAGTCCACCACCGCGTCCACCGTCAACAACTCCTGCAACACCTCCGGCTTGTCCGGCGCGCCGGGGCTGAGCACCAGGTACATGGGCACGCCCGCGCGGCCATGGTCCGCCAGCCGCGCTGTGATTCGCGCATCGCGGCGCGTCCAGTCCGCCACGAAGAACGCCACCCGGTGCTCGGTGAAGGCCGCGCGAACCTCCTCGCGCGACAGCACGGTGCGCTCGTTGAACTTGCAGGTGAGGCACCAGTCCGCCGTGAAGTCGATGAACACCGGCTGCCCCGCCGCCAGCGCGGAGGCCACCGCCTCGTCACTCCACGGCTGCGCCTGCGCCACCGTGGAAGACGCCCGAGCCGCCGGCGCCGCCTCCTCGAAGCGCAGCGCCGCCACACCCGAGCCCACCAGCACCAGCGCGGCCACCGCCAGCGTGCCCCACCGGCGCCCTCCCTCCTGGAGCTGCGACTGGCCATACACCCACGTGCCCAGGCCCACCGCGACGAGGAAGGCCAACAGCCGCGCCATGCCGTCCACCCCCGCCAGCCCGCCCATCACCCACACGAGCCACACCGTCGTGCCCAGGAGCGCGAAGCCCAGCACCTGCTTGAAGCGCTCCATCCACGCGCCCGGCTTCGGCAGCTTCTTCGCGAGCCCCGGCACCAGCACCAACAGACAGAAGGGCAGCGCGAGTCCCAGGCCCAGCGCGGTGAAGACAGCGAGCACCGTGAGCGGACCCGCCGCGAAGGCGAAGCCCACCGCCGTGCCGAGCAGCGGCGCCGAGCACGGCGTGGCCAGCACCACCGCGAGCACGCCCTCGCCCGCGCTGTGAAGCAGGCCGTGGCTCTGGTCCACCTTGCCCGCCAGCGCGGTGCCATCCATGCCCACGTTGAAGACACCGAAGAGGTTGAGGGCGAACGCCACCAGCACCGCGCTCACCGCCGCGACGAACAGCGGCTCCTGGAACTGGAAGCCCCAGCCCACACCCGCGCCGCCCGCGCGCACCGCCAGCACCGCGCCCGCGAGCGCCAGCATGCTCGCGACGATGCCACCCGCGTATGCCGCCGCGTGCGCGCCCACCCGGCCCTGCTCCTGGCGCACCATGCGCGTGAAGCCGTACGCCTTGAGCGCCAGCACCGGGAACACGCACGGCATCAGGTTGAGCAGCGCGCCGCCCAGGAACGCGAACAACAGCGCCATGCCCAGGCCCATCGTCGACTCCGCGGGCGCGGCCTTCGTGGCGCTCGACACCGGCTTCACCGCCGCGAGCGAATCCTTGATGGAGGGCGCCTTCGCCACGACGGGCGCAGCCGCCGCGCCCACGGTCGCCGCGAAGGGCGCCATGGGCACGTCGACTTCCAGCGCCTGATAACCGGTGGCCGCGGTCCCCAGGCGAAGCACGCCCTTGAGTCGAGGCTCGGCCTTCGGTGCATCCGGCTCCGCCTTGCCCTTCAGCGCGAAGCGCCCCGGAGCAGTCTGCGTGAGCGTCAACTTGTCCACGCCGGGGATGCGCTCGGGGACGAAGGCGTCCGTCTCCGAGGAGGGCACCGCCGCGCCACCGGGCAGCGACACCGTGAAGGTGCCGGTGAACTCCTGGCCCGCGGTGAGCTGCTTCACGTCCAGCGCGAGCGCGGCGGTGTGGCCGGTGTCCGCCACCGGGCGAGGCACCCGCGCCTTCGCCGCGTCGAACGTCGGCGTCGACTCCGCGTCCACGAGCGTCGTCGGCCCGAGGGGAATCGAGCGCGTGAGCATCAGGTCGGCGGGGATGCAGTGCACCTCGCACACCAGCGCATTCACCGCGGCCGACAGGTTCAGCGCGCCGGTGGCCTGTTCGGAGGCCGTGGCCTGCGCGAAGAGGAGCACCTCGCCGTCATAGCCGTGGGTGACGATGAAGCCGTCGGGCGTGCGGAAGGTGTTCGGAAAGGGCCACTGGAGCGCGCCCACCGTGGTGCCCGGCGTGTCCCAGG
Source organism: Myxococcus eversor (assembly GCF_010894455.1). GTDB lineage: Bacteria > Myxococcota > Myxococcia > Myxococcales > Myxococcaceae > Myxococcus > Myxococcus eversor. The sequence goes on from NZ_JAAIXY010000014.1 coordinate 52,480, forward strand.
TGATGTCTGTCTCCAGGCCGGAGTCGCCCGGGTTCTTCCAGTAGATGTGCCAACCCGGGTCCAACCGGAAGCGCACTCCCACGCGAAAGGTGTCTCCGGGCTTCACCTGGGCGGCATCCACCAGCAGCGCGGCCTCCAAGCGCGGGTTGCCCTCGTCGGGCGCGCCCGTGGCCACCGCGGACGGAGGCAGCGCCGCCTGCGCCACCGCCGCCACCAGCCACATGCCGATACCGCCCGCCAGGGCGAGCCTCTTGGACACCGAGTGCTTCATGCGTCTCCCGTTAACCCACCCGAAGCCGGCTCGCCAGCATCCGACGGGCCCCGCTTCCGAGGGAGAACCTTCCAGGCAGGGGGACATTCCCCGCGCCCGCCCGCGCCTGGGGCGTGCGACGGACCGTGGGACACCCCGGGTGACGCGGCGTGGACACCCAGGCCGCACCGGACAGGTGGGCAGCCGGGCGACCCGTGTAGGAGAGGCTCAGTCCTCCGACTTCCAGGGGGCCAGGGCGGGCAGCGGAAGCGCGGGGCCCACGCGGCTCAGGGTGACGCGGGAGACCTCGGAGTGCGCGCGGCGCATCACCAGCGCCTGGGGCTGCGCGGCGCGGCGCTCGACGATGCGGCGCAGGTCCGCCAGTCGCTCCATGTGTCGCTGCGGCGGAACTTCCTGCGAGCCCAGTCGCGCGAGCTTGTAGAGAGCGAGGTCCGCGGTCTCCAGCGCCGCCTCCGCGACGGACTGCTGGCGGCGGCCCAGGGCCTTCCAGGCGGCGGCCTCGGCGGCCACCAGCTCCAGCTCCGCGGACACCGCGCGCACGAAGCGGCCCTCTTCGCTGTCGGGCAGCACGCGCGCCACCGGTACGGGCAGGCGCCGTGTATCGGTGCCCTCCATGTACGAGGTCGTCACGCCCAGGCTCCAGTCGGCCGCGTTCAGCTTGCCGGCGAAGAGGACGCGGCGCGGGAAGGACTGGGATACCGCGCCCAGGGACGCGCTCATGGCGTCGCCCTCGACGCGCGAGGAGTAGCGGTGGCGGCAGCGCAGCTCCGAGAAGCCCGAGGGCAACACATACACGCGCGCGTCCGAGCCCACCTCGCCGAACAGCTCCGCGGACAGCGAGCCCACCGCCTGCGGCAGGCCCTCCGGGTCATCCACGTGGACAAAGCCGGTGCCGGAGGGGCCAGTGAGCGCCTCCAGGATGTCGGGCAGGTAGTGCCGCCCCAGTCCCAGCGCGTGCAGCACGACGCCGGACTCCACGACGCGCGCGCCCAGCGTCTTGAACTCGGAGAGGTGCGAGGGGCCGACGGACGGCTCGCCATCCGTGAGCATCAACACTTGCGGACGCGCGCCGGGGACGAGCACGCGGCGCACGGCCTCCGCGCCCCGCTCGACGGCCTCGTGCAGCGCGGTGCCCTCACCGGACTCCAGCCGTGACAGCGCCTTGAGGAACGTCGTCTTGGCGGCGGCGTCCATCGCGCGCACGGGCAACAACTGCTCCGGCTCCGCGTCGAAAGTCAGCAGGCCCAGGTAGTCGCGAGGACTGGCGCGCTCCACCAGGGACTGCGCGGCCTGCACGGCGGCGAGCAGCGGGACACCGCGCATGGACGCGCTGCGGTCCAGCACCAGGTTCGCCGTCACGGGGGCGCGAGGCGCGTCCGCGTCCGCCTCCAGCGTGACGAGCAGCAGGACTTCGCGGCCGTTCTCCCCGTCGCGCTCCACTGCCAAGGCCGTCTGCTTCATCCGTGCTCCCGCGCGCTCTCACGAGACATCCTGCCGCGAACCGCCCCGTGAGCGACGACGTCCCTCACGACCGAAGTCTCATGGGCCACAACACCCGAAGGCATGCATCCGCAGGGGAAGGCTTCCACGTCGAGGATGTGGGCAGATACACCTCGGAAGCAAGAGGTAGCGCCCTTCACACCCGACGTGGGGGTAGATCCTGACCGCGTGCGGGGGGGCGACTAGCGAGTCACGCCACAGGCCGCGCAGTGCCGCGCTTCGGGCGTCCGGAGCGGCTTGCCGCAGTGCGCACAGGGCGGCCCATACTGACTGAGCCGGTGGTGCATCACCGCGTTGGCGTTCGTCTCGCGAAACCCGGTGAGCCGCTCGTACTCCTCACACACGGGCCGGAACCGCTCCTCGATGATGAAGCGCCGCTCCGCGCTCGGCGCCTCCGCCGGGCTCCGTGGAGAAAACGCCGCCCGGTACAGTCCGGCGACCCGCGCGAACTCCTCCTCGTCGAGCATCGGCACGTCCAACTTGCAGCGCCAGCACCACAGCACCTTCATCCGAGCCTCCCGCCCCACGCGCGCGCATGCGGAAGCTTCGCGCACGACGCCAGGGCGCGCTCAACGACGACAGCCTGAAGGAGAAGATGACGGGCGCCCCGGACACCGGGCGTCACCGGGAAAACACCGGCCCGGGAGCCACCCACTCAGGGCGCCACCGCACGAGCCGAACCACCAGTACGAAAGAAGCGCCCCCGCGCATCCGCGGGCCGCGGGGGCCGCGAATCACTCCGCCGCGCTCCAGCCGCCCCACTTCTCCTCGGAATAGCCCCACATGCGGCCACCAGGAGAACCATCCACGGAAATCACGGACTCACTCTCACCATCTTCGGCGAGGTCCACATACGGCAGCCCTTCATCGTCCATGTAGGTGGTGTCATCGTGAACCATGTCCGACTCCTTTTGGGCGCTCCGCTTCAGGGAAGGTGGACGGCCTTTCGGCTCGCCTCCTCGTGGGCGCCCCCCTGTTCGGTCCGCGTGGGTCCGCACGATGCGGTGCCCGGCTCAAAACTCGTTGACCGATTTACCGACCATGGTGACCATGTCGCCCCGCGTTGTAAAGCCCTTGGGGCATCAAAGTTCCATCCCTCGTTCCGGCCCCTCGCCTGCCCGCCCGCCCTCCAAGCTTTGTCCCAATTATTTCAGTGGGTTGAGAAGGAGTTCAGTGCCTGACAGGCTGCGAGGCCGTCGTACAAGGTAGGTCGGACTGGCGTCGGAGGGAACCACACAGCAGTCAACACCGCGGCATTTTCAAGGCGGTAGCCTGACAGTGCGGGTGTCAGTAAATCCGTGGAGCGAGCAAGCTTGCTCGCTCGTGGCGCCGCTTCCGTGCTTCAGTCCCGGACACCCCGCCCGCTCAGCGCTTGATTCGAGAATCACCCCTGTTAGGGTTGACGGGCACTCCAGTTTTGCCGCGTCGCGGCAACGGGCCTTCCGCCGCGTCCCCCCAGAGGTCCTCCGAGTCCCAATGAGTCCCATCATCACCGGCCTATTGCTTGCCATCGCCATCCCCATCTTCGTGATGACCATGTCTGGTCGCGTGGGCGTGTTGCTCGCGATGAAGAAGACGGAGAACCGGCTCGACAACATCCCGCTGCGCATCAAGCGGCTCGTGCTCTTCGGGCTCGGTCAGAAGCGCATGGTCGACCCGGAGGAGTTCACCCCGGGTTTGATGCACGTGCTCATCTACGCGGCCTTCATGGTGCTGCAGATTCGCACCATCATGATGTTCGCGATGGGCTTCTCGTCCGGCGCGCTGGAGCTCTTCACCGACCTGAGCCACCCGTTCTGGATGGACAACGGGGCGCTGCTGGGCGCCTACCGTGGATATCTGCTGATCAAGGACCTGGTGGCGGCGCTGGCCCTGGTGGGCTGCGGCTACTACGTGTGGACGCGCTGGAAGGTGAAGCCGGACCGCATGTCCCAGTCCTGGGAGGCGTACCTCATCCTGGGCTTCATCTCCGGGCTGATGGTGTCGGAGTTCATCTTCGGCGGCAGCCACATGGTGGCGGCGCAAGCGGCGGCGCAGCAGGTGCCCATGGGCGCCACGCAGGTGCCCGCGGCCCCGTCAGCACTGGTGTGGTGGGAGCCTGTCACCAGCCTCGTCGGCATGGTGATGATGCCCCTGGGCCCCACGGCCGCGCACGTGCTGGGCATCGGTGGTTTCTGGCTCCACCTGGTCATCGTCCTGGCGTTCCTGAACTTCCTGCCCATCGGCAAGCACTTCCACATCATCACCGGCCTGCCCAACGTCTTCTTCCAGCGCACCCACTCCACCGGCAAGCTGCCCACGCCGAATCTGGAGAAGGAGGAGTTCGGCACCGCCACGGTGAAGGACCTCACCTGGAAGCAGGGCCTGGACTTGTACTCCTGCACGGAGTGCGGCCGCTGCCAGACACACTGCCCCACGTACATCACCGGCAAGCCGCTCACGCACAAGGCCGTCAACCAGGACCTGAAGCATTGGATCTGGGACCACGAGCAGTGGGTGGAGGAAGGCTACGGCCCCAACCGCATCAAGGAGCCGCTGCAGGAGATTGTCGGCGGCGCGCTGAGCTCCGAGACCATCTGGGCCTGTACCAGCTGCGGCTGGTGCGAGCAGGCGTGTCCGGTGTTCATCGAGAACGTGCCGCGCCTCATCGACATGCGCCGCTACCAGGTGCAGGTGAAGGCGGACTTCCCCCCCGAAATCCAGCGCGTGTTCGAAGGCATGGAGCGCCAGGGCAACCCCTGGGGTCTGGGCCAGGACCGTCGCGACGAGTGGGCCGAGGACCTGGCGCTGCCCACGTGGGGTGACGACGGCGGGCCGTACGAATACCTGTTCTTCGTGGGCTGCGCGGGCAGCTACGACGACAAGCAGAAGAAGGTCAGCCGCTCGCTGGTGAAAATCATGCGGGAGGGGGGCGTGAGCTTCGCCACGCTGTCCAAGCAGGAGATGTGCAACGGCGACTCCGCGCGCCGCATGGGCAACGAGTACCTGTACCAGACGATGGCGAAGACGAACGTCGAGTCGTGGAACTCGATGGGCGTGAAGGCGGTCATCACCCAGTGCCCGCACTGCTTCAACACCATCAAGAACGAGTACCCGGAGTTCGGCGGCGAGTACCGCGTCATCAATCACACGGAGCTCATCAACGAGCTGCTGCGCGAAAAGCGCATCAAGCTGTCCGCGGTGATGAACACCAAGCTGACGTACCACGACCCCTGCTACCTGGGCCGGCACAACGGCGTGTATGACGCGCCCCGCGAAGTGCTCAAGTCCATCCCCGGGCTGGAAGTGGTGGAGATGCAGCGCAGCAAGCGCGAGGGCTTCTGCTGCGGCGCCGGTGGCGGTCGCATGTGGATGGAGGAGCACATCGGCACGCGCATCAACCACAACCGGTTGAACGAAGTGGCGCTGACGCTCAAGCACGCCGAGGACCCGACCACGCCGTTCCCCAACGCCTCGGACAAGAAGAAGCCGGGCATGGTGGGCGACTACAAGGAGAAGGGCGGCACGGGCATCGTCGCCGTCGCGTGTCCCTTCTGCTCGACGATGCTCGGCGACGCGGTCAACGACACCGGCCGCGAGGAGAACATCAAGGTCAAGGACATCACCGAGCTGGTCGCCGACGCGCTGGAGGTCCGCGGCGGCGCGGCCAGTGGAGTGGCTCCCGGTGCGACGCTGAGCGCCAAGCCGGAGTAGCGCACGCGCGAAGCAGACACAGGGCCCTTTGGCTTCCACCGCGAAGCCGAAGGGCCCTTCGTCGTTTCAGGCGCTCACTTCACCCACTCCAGGAGGAACGTGCAGGCGGAGCCCTCGCGCGCGACGATGGAGACACGAGGCTCCTTCGCGCCGGAGAGGGTGAGCAGGAACTCCAGGACGCCGACGTAGTAGTGGGGCCTGTCGTTGATTTCGCTGAGCCACAACTCCGCGCGCCCGGGAGAGATGGCCTTCACCTGCGTCTCCACGTAGTTGTCCGTGCCGCGAAAGCCCCGGTTGAGCTGGAACAGCATGAACTGCGGCCCCAGCGCGCGAGCGCCCACGCCCAGCATCCGGCCGAGCACCGTGGCCAGCAGGCCCTCCATCACCGCGTGGCCCAACAGGCGCCAGGCCTCCTCGAGCGGTTTGTCCGGCCACAAGTCGCGCAGCACGATGTGCTGCCAGCGCAGCCACGAGGCCAACGGATACGTCGGCAGCAGCGGGACGGACAAATCCAACCCCGCCTCGCGCAGCAGGCGCCACGCGTCCTCGGACAGGCGGTCCTTCAGCGCAATCTGGAAGAGGCCCTGCACCGTCCCGCTCAGGACGATCTTCGGCTCGGACGTCGCCATGCGGTGACTCCTCCGGGGGCTCGACATCAGGCCGGCACGCGCGCCTCCCCGGAAGGCACCGCACTTCCACCGGCGCGAGGTCTCACTTCGAAGCGAGGGCGGACCGTACGCGCGACCTCTCCCTCACGGTGCGGGGCCACTCGGGCGTGGAGGCTGGTGAACGCCGCGAGTGTCCGGACACGGACGCGCGCTCAGGGCTTGCGTTGTTTTTCCGAACGCAGCGCCCGCTCCAGCCGCTTCGTGGGCCCGGCATCCCCGAGCTTGCCCGTCACGTATGCGCCCGCGGACGCGAGCTTCCGGCGGAAGTCGTCCTTCGGCGGGGTGGTGGGCGGAGAGGCCGTGCCCGGGCCGGTGATGGCATCCGAGCGCAGCAACAGGGGCACCATGGAGCGCTCGTCCTCCGTCGCGCACTCCCACAGCGCCGACACGCAGTTCGAGCTGCCATGGGCGGCGGCGATGATGACCGCGGACTCGCCGATGCGGTTCGTAATCGTCGCGTCCGCGCCCGCCTTCAGCAGCAGCTCCACCAGGCCGGTGTGTCCCTCCCGCGCCGCCACCATCAGCGGCGTGAGTCCCTCGTCATCGAACGGGTCGGGGTGCTCGCCCGCGTCGAGCTGGGACTTCAAGGACTCGCGGTCACCCGCGAGCACGGCATCGAAGAGGGACATGGCAGCCTCCTGGCGGCGGACAGCATCGCGCCTCGGGGACGCGGATGCCAGGGGGCCTGAGCGCCTGGAGACAGGACTACAGCGGGCCGTACGAGGGCTCGGCCGCGCTGGGCACCGCGAGCGTGACGGAGTTCGACGGCGCCGCGCTCACGGTGGAGCGGTAGATGCCCGGGTCCCCACCCGCCGAGTCGACGAAGAGGAAGCCGACCTGGCTCGCTCCCGTCCACACCGGCCAGGTCTCCTGCGCGCTCGCGCCGCCGTAGCTGGTGACGCGTCGCAAGGTCCCCAGGTTCCCTCGTCCGCTCAGGGTTCCCACATAGGTGCGCACGCTGCTCGAGGAGCCACGTCCGTCCAGCACCACCTGCGAGCCGTCCGGCGACACCGCGACACGGTTGGCCACGGCCACGACGTCATTGCCCAGCGACGAGTAGATGATGGCGCCTCCGGAGACCGGCACGTACGCCACCTGGTTGAGCTGCTGGAGCCCGCTGCCGGAGGGCGCGACGACGGCCGTCCCATTGGGGACGAAGGACGGCGCCCCAAAGCCGACGGGGAGGTTCGGGGTGAGCTCCTGGAAGCCGCTGCCGTCGGTGTTCACCCGCCCCAGCGAGGTGAGGGAGCTGTTGCCGGGAGAGAAGACGAAGACGACGCTGCGGCCGTCCGGGCTGAAGGTGGGCGTGCGGAAGTTGGTGCAGCCGCGCGCGCAGGCCGCGTCGTTCTCGGTGAACAGCGTGGCCACGGTGCCGCCAGTGGTGGGCACCGTCAGCAGGGACGTGCCGCCGCCGCGCTGGACGAAGACGATGCTGCGGCCATCTCTCGACACCGAGGGCCAGTAGGCGCCGCCGGTGCTGGTGAGCCGCTGCGGGCTGTTGGGGTCTCCCGCGTCATCCACCACGAAGACGTTGCGGTCGTCCTCGCGCACGAAGGCGAAGCCCTTGCTGAACCGGACGTCGCCCGCGCCGCCGCCGCCGCCGTCATCCTCGAACGGCTCGCACCCGCCCAGCAGCCCCACCGCCAACAACCCACCGACGAAAAACCGCTTCCCCGTCATCGCAGTCGCTCCACGTCACCGGCCCGGTTGAGAGCCCCGCACTACAGGGCGCGCCGGGTCGGACGTCAACGCGAGTGACGGCATTCACGGGCACACCCGCGCGGCGACTTCAGCGGTTGAGCTTGACCAGCTCGTTGCGGCACTGGTTGCAGAGCGAGAGCTGCTTGCGGTCACAGTCCTGCGGAGACTGCGCGAAGAACATCACGCACCGGGGGTCCTCACAGTAGGACAGCCCGAGCAGATGGCCCGCCTGGTGGATGACCTCCACCTGGATGCGCCGCCGCAGGTGCTCACCGTCAGCGCCCTGGCGAAGCCGGAACACGCTCACCACCGCCGTGTGTGACTCGCGGTCCGCCTCGCCGAAGACGAAGGGCGAGTCCGGGACGAAGAGGTCCACGTCCGTCACGCCGAGCACCAGCTGCTGCCCGGGCTCCATCATCGGCGTGAGCCGACGCATGATGGCGTTGCAGTGGTACTGGGCACGGTCCTTGTTGTGGGCATAGGCCGGCGTCGGGAGCGCCGTCTTCGCCACCACCGAAGCGGTGCCCATCTGTGTGGTCAGTGGGTCCTGCAGGTCTTTCAACAGGGTTGCCGTTGGGCTTCCCACGGAGACCAGCAGGAGCGTCTTCTGCGGCATCGGGCCACCGTCCTTCATGCACACGGACGGACGCGCTGGCTACCGCGTCCCCCCGGAGCGGAATGACTGGGGCGCAAGGATTCGAACCTTGATACTCAGAGTCAAAGTCTGATGTCCTGCCATTAGACGACGCCCCAGCAGGTTCGCACGTGTACTTCTGGCGGCCGATTCTACGGCATCTGGACGGGCTCGGGAACCCACTCTGACGTCAGGATGCGACGAGCCCCCCTCCCACCCCACTTCCACGCGGATCAACCCAGGAAAGAACCGCTCCTGGGGCGCTGAATTCCACCAGGAGTGAATTGACGACTCCGCGTGTATCGGCGGAGGCCCGGCAATCCCGAGTCCGGGCCCCCGCGCGGAGGGGCTCAGCCCTTGAGGACGGCGATGGGAGTCAGCCGCCGGACGGGGGTGACCAGGTCCGCCTCGTCCTCCAGGACCTCGACGAGGTCGCGGTAGGCGGCGGGTGCCTCCTCCACGAGCGACTCGGCCCGTCCGGCGTCATGCACCACGCGTCTCAGTGCATGGGCCAGGGCGGAGGGGCGGATGCGGGCGCGGGCCTCGCGCCGGGTGAGGACGCGACCGGCGCCATGGGAGCAGGAGCGGAACGCACGGGGCTCGGCCCGGCCTTCCACGACATATGAGGCGGTGCCCATGGAGCCGGGGATGAGCCCTGGCTGCTCCGCCTCCAGTCCCACCGCGCCCTTGCGGTGCACCCACAGCTCGCGTCCGAAGTGGGTTTCACGGGCGACATGGTTGTGGTGGAGGTCGACCGTGGACCGGGGGTCGACCTCGATGCCCAGCGTCCGCGACACCACGTCGAGGGCTCGCGCGGCCAGCGTGTCGCGGTTCGCTCGGGCGAAGCGACAGGCGAGGTCCAGGTCCGCGAGGCAGGCGGCGCCCTCCTGCGTGTGCAGGTCCAGGCCGGGCAGGCTGCCTTCGCCGAGCGCCACCGCGACGCGCTGGTGGTGCTCGCCGATGGCCGCCCCCACACCGCGAGAGCCCGAGTGCAGGAGCAGCCAGAGGTCTCCTCCGGCGTCCCTGTCCAGTTCGACGAAGTGGTTGCCACCGCCGAGTGTGCCCAGGTGTCGCGGCGCCAGCCGCTCCCAGACGTGGCTCAGCTTCCGGGTGGACAGCGGCGGCGCCTCCAGCGCGGCGGGCAGTGGGAGGCCGCGACCTCGGTGCGTCGCGTCTCCCACCGGGATGGCCTGGGCCAGGCGGGTGAGCAGCAGCTCCAGCGTGTCACGTCCGAGTGACGCGGCGGGATACTCGAAGCGGTACGCGCTCACGCCGCAGCCCAGGTCGCCGCCGAGGGCGCCGGGGACGACGTGGTGCGCGGTGGCGAAGACGGAGCCCACCGCGACGCCGTTGGCGACATGGACGTCCGGCATCGCGGCCACGTGCTCGACGACGTAGGGCTGAGAGGCGAGGTGTCGGAGCTGTTGCTCCGCGCCCGGAGGCAGGCTTCGGGCCCAGACGAGGATGGGCACGGCGCCGGGCACTGCCGGGAGGACGCGGGGACTCATCGCTCACCTCCTTCTTCGTCGCCATCGTCGCCGAGGAACGTGGGCTCTTCGTCCTCGGTGACAGTGGCGTCTTGTGACGCGACGAGCGGCGGGGCTTCCAGCGAGCGCTCCGCCACGCCGATGTAGATGAAGCGCAGCTGCGGCACCCGCTTGAGGTCCAGGTGCTGAGCGAGCTGCGAGCGCAGATAGCCGCTGGCTCGAACCAGCGCCTCCTGGACTTCGCGCACACCCGAGGCCGCGGCGGGAGTGAGGGTGTAGCCAATGCGGATGAGCCGGCCATCCGGCGTCAGCTCGAAGGACGTCGGAGAGACGCCTTCGAGTCGTGGGTCGGACAGCTCGCTCCGGAAGAGGAGGGAGACCTCCTGGAACAGGGTGGACTGCACGCGCAGGTGACGCGCGGAGGGAGGCTCGGACGACGACGGCGAGAACGACGGGACAGCACCCTCGCGCCGACGGGACGCGCGGGGACGACGATTCCTGGAAGAAGACATGAGTGGACGAAGAGTTCCCAGCAGGCCGCGCATGCGACGCGTGTCCTCGTGACCCAGCTCACGAGGACACGCGCGGCACGTCGACCGGAGTGCACGGTGACAACGGCTTGCGCGCCGTGCTGGCTCGTTCTGGAGGCGACTCGCTCCTACCCACTCAGCCCTGAAGGCAGGTGAGGGAGCGACTCAGCTTCGGAGAGACGTGCACGACGCGAAGCGACCCGAGACACCGTTCATCGCAGTCCCCATGGCACACCTCCCGCCCGCGCTCGGAGTCTCCGGCACGAACACTCGTGGGTTTCAGACGGGGAGAACGCACGGCCATCAACGCCGGCTCGCGTTCCCCGGCGGACGCGGACGAAAAGGCCCGGGGACTCCTGACACGCGTCGATTCGGCCCCGCCTCTCGGGACAAGGCCGGCGTCACCTGGAGGACAGCGTGCGCCGTCGACCTGCCTGGAGAGGGGCGGATGTCCGGTGGTCGCCACCCCTTCTTTCCACCATCCGACGAGAAGCCTCGAATGGGATTGGCCCCTTCGCGCCTCCCTGCCTACGCAGCAGGGCGCGAGGGCGAACACATGGCGGATGTCTTCGATGTGGTGGTGATTGGTGGTGGGCCCACGGGAGAGAACGCGGGAGCTCGAGCCGCCGCGGCCGGGCTGTCCGTGGCCCTGGTCGAACACGAGCTGCTCGGCGGCGAGTGCTCCTACTGGGCCTGCGTTCCGAGCAAGGCGCTGCTGCGTCCAGGGGACGCCCTCTGGTTGGCGAAGCACTCGCCCGGTGTGCGGGAGACCATCAAGGGACCGCTGGTCGCCAGCGCGGTGTTGGAGCACCGCGATTCGATGGTCAACCACTACAAGGACGACTCCCAGGTGAAGTGGGCCGAGGGCGCGAAGCTCACGGTGGTGCGGGGCCACGGCAAGCTCACCGGCCCTCGCAAGGTGCGCGTCGAGGGCAAGGACGGCACCGTGCGCGAGCTGGAGGCAAAGCGCGCGGTGGTGCTCGCGACGGGCAGCCGGCCGCGCATCCCGGACATCGCGGGGCTGAAGGAAGCAAAGCCGTGGGACAACCGCGAAGGCACGGGCGCGAAGCAGGTGCCCAAGCGACTGCTGGTGCTCGGCGGCGGCGTGGTGGCCGTGGAGCTGGCGCAGGCGTGGCGCTCGCTGGGCTCCGAGGTGACGCTGGTGGAGCGCGGCAAGGCGCTGCTGTCGCGCTTCGAGCCCTTCGTGGGTGAGCAGGTCGCCCAGGCCCTCCGCGATGAAGGCGTGAAGGTGATGCTGAGCACGTCCATCGCCAGCGTGAGTCGCCCTGGAGGCAAGGGCGAAGTGACGGTGAAGCTCGCGTCGGGTGAGGAGCTGAAGGGAGACGAACTGCTGGTGGGCATGGGGCGCGTGCCTCGCACGGACTCGCTCGGCGTGGAGACGGTGGGGCTGAAGGCCGGCGAGTCGGTGCAGGTGGATGACCAGCTCCGCGCGAAGGGCGTGGAGGGTGGCTGGCTCTATGCGTGTGGCGATGTGAATGGACGCAACTTGCTGACGCACATGGGCAAGTACCAGGCGCGACTGGTGGGCGACGTCATCGCGGGCAAGAAGGCGAGCGCGTGGGCGGACACGAAGGCGACGCCGCAAGTCATCTTCACGCATCCGCAGGTGGCGAGCGTGGGCCTCACGGAAGCGAAGGCCCGTGAAGCCAAGCTGCCCGTGCGCGTCGTGCAGTACGACCTGGGCAAGGTGTCGGGCACCGCGCTGTTCGGCGAGGAGCTCGGTGGCACGGCGAAGCTGGTGGTGGACGAGAAGCGCCGGGTCATCCTGGGCGCCACCTTCACCGGGCCCGAGGTGGGCGAGATGCTGCACGCGGCCACCATCGCCGTCGCGGGTGAAGTGTCGCTCGACACGCTCTGGCACGCGGTGCCGTCATTCCCCACGATGAGCGAGGTGTGGCTGCGCTTGCTGGAGGAGTACGGCCTGTAGCGCGAGGCACGTGGGGAAGCCTTTTCCCAAGTCCCGCCCCGCATGACAGCCTTTGCATGCGGGGCTCAATCCCATACAGACCTGGGAAGTCTCATCCACCCGGGCGCCCGGGTGCCCATCGCGGGACACCGCTCCCCGCTCGTGACAACGCGGCCCTGCGCATGTGCCGCCAGGTCAGTGAAACACCTTCCTCCGCGACGACACCGCACATCCGGGCACACCCGGTGTGACAACCTTCGCGCCACGTCAGGGCAGGCGGGCGGACCCGCGGGCGGGAGATCCACCTCGCGCCTCCACACGGAGGCCGTTGCCGGGCAGGGCTCCGGCGTGAAATGGTGAACACCTCCCCGCACTCGCAGCCTCCTCGATGACCGTCGACGCTCCGGGGCCGTGCCGACACCACGGCCTTCCCCGCCCTTCGCCCGCACCCCGAGTGAACGGGCCCGTCCACTCCCTTGTCCTCGAGCCCGGGAGCCCGGCCCCGTGACGACCTCATCTCAATCCGCGAGCGCGCTGAGCGACACCGCGAGCCCCTCGAAGCTCACCTCCACCAAGTGGGCCCGCTGGCTCTGGTGGCTGGTGCTGGCCGTGCTGCTGGTGGCCGCCGTGGCCGTGGGACAGCACCCGCGCCGTGGCGTGGACTTCCGCGTCTATCTCACCGCCGCCGAGCGCTTCATCGAGGGCACGGACCTCTACCGCGTCTCCGACGGCACCATGCCGTTCAAGTACGCGCCCATCACCGCGCCCCTCTTCATCCCCTTCAGCCTCCTGCCCCCGCGCCTGGCCGTCGCCCTGTGGAATGTCGGCTCCATCCTCGCACTCGTGGCCGTGGCCCGCCTCACCCGCCGATCGCCGCACGGCCCCGGTGAGGCCACGCCATGGGCCTGGGCGCCCGCGCTCACCACCATCGCCCTGCTGCCCGCGTTCACCTTCGAGCTGTTCTATGGCCAGGTCGACGTCGTCATGCTGCTGCTCGTGGTCGTCTCCGCGCACGGCGCCGAGCGCGGCCAGGTGTGGCGTCCGGGCGCGGCCTTCGCGGTGGCCTTCCTCCTCAAGCCCCCCGCCGCGCTCATCGGCCTGTTCTTCCTCTGGCGCCGCCACTGGCGCGTCATCGGCGCCACCGCCGTGTTCGGCGTCGTGCTCTCGCTGCCCACGCTCGCGCGCTACGGCTGGGACGGCACCCTCACCCAGTTCCAGATGTGGAGCGAGACGCTCGCCCGCACCACGCCGCCCTGGGTGCTCAGTGGCAACGCGCAGGGCCTCCCCAGCCTGCTCATGACGCTGGTCCTTCCGGGCACCGTCACCACACCGCCCTCCTTCGCCATCACCCTGGCGCAGGCCGTCGCCATCGCGCTGTTCCTCGCGGGCGTGCTGTGGGCGCGGCCCGGCCCAGCGGATCTGCTGGCCCTGTGCTGCCTGGGTGTGACGCTCCTGTCACCGTTGGCCTGGCGCGCCAACTTCGTGCTCGCCTGGCCCCTGCTGCGCGCCGCCACCGAGGGCCGCTTCCGCACCAACCTCACCCTCGTAGGGATGATCGCCTTCATCGGCACCGTGTTCTCCGACAAGGGATTGGGTATCGAGTGGTCGCGCGAGGTGATGCTGATGCGCCCGTTCGCGCTCATCTACTGCGCGTTGTTCATCGCCCTGCTGTGGCAGATCCGCCAGCAAGGCGCGCCTCGGGCCATGACCCCTGGTGACACTCTCGCCCGTTTGCCTCGCACCCTGCGTGGCATGCGGGCGCCGTGACATGTCCGTCATCTTCCTGGCCTGAAAGTGTCACGGGGTCCGGACACCCCTGAAACATGGCGTCGCTATATGCGCGTCAGCCATGTTCGAAACGTTCGACAGCGCCTCTGATGTCGCCTCGGCACGAAGGTTCGCGCTCTCCACCACGGCGTCCGTCGCGGTCTTCGTGCTCATCGGAGTCGCGGTCGTCTCCTTCGCCGGCAAGGTGCGCGACGTCATCCAGGAGAAGAAGGGCACGGACGTCGTCTTCCGGCCCCCGCCTCCCGTCGTCGAGGTGAAGCCCCCGCCTCCGCCGCCGCCCGCGCCTCCCAAGCCGAAGCTGCCCCCCAAGGCCGCGCCTCCCGCGCTCGCCAAGGCGCCGCCTCCCGCGGCCCCGCTCGTCGCGCCCGCGCCCATCGTCGCGCCAACGGTGGTGCCCTTGGACAAGCCTCCCGAGGCCGCCACGGAGACGGTGGCCGCCGCGCCCATCGCCGTGGGCGGCACCGGCGCGCTCGTGCCGGGTGGCCGCGTGGGTGGCACCGGTAGCGGCGAGGCCCTTTCGGCCGGGGGGGGACGCGCGGCGCCCATCAACCTGCCGGAGTCGGCCACGCCGCCGGAGCCGCTCGAGTCCAACCTCATTCCGGAATACCCCTCCGAGGCCCGCTCCAAGGGTCAGGAGGGCATGGTCATCCTCAAGGGCGTCGTCGAGGCGGATGGCCGTGTCACCCAGCTCAAGGTCATGCGCGGTGACGAGCCGTTCGCCAGCGCGGCGCTCTCCGCCGTGCGCACGTGGCGCTTCAAGCCCGCCGTCGTCGAGGGCCGCCCCACCGCCGTCTTCCGCATCTTCAAGGTTCCGTTCCGTCTCAAGTCGTAGGCCGTCTGACTCACCCGCACCTGCCCCCCAGGAGCACATCGTCATGAACTTCAATCTTCGCGACATCTACAACCACATGGGCGTGTTCGCCCTGGGCATCGCCTGGACGCTGATGCTCTTCGCCGTCGCGTCCCTCGCGGTGTTCTTCGAGCGGCTGTTCGTCTTCTTCCGCTCCCGCGCCACCTCGCGCGCCTTCGCCGCTCGCGCGGGTCAACTCCTCATGCAGCACCAGCACGAGGCGCTGGTGAAGGAGGCCGAGGGCACCAAGGGCAGCCACCTGGCCGTGTTGCTCGGCGGCGGCATGAAGGCGTTCCTCGCCAAGTCGAAGCTGCCCGCGGGCAAGCTGGGCCCGGTGGAGCTCACCCGCCGCGAGCTGGTGCGCATCAACGACCGCGTCAGCGCGGATGTGCGGCGCGGCATGTCGCTGCTCGCCACGGTGGGCTCGGTGGCGCCGTTCGTCGGACTGCTCGGCACCGTGGTCGGCATCATCGAGGCCTTCGCCGGCATCGCCAAGGAGGGCTCCGGTGGCCTGGGCGCGGTGTCCGCCGGTATCGCCGAGGCGCTCGTCGTCACCGCGCTGGGCCTGCTCGTCGCCATCCCCGCGGTGCTGATGTTCAACTTCCTCTCCACTCGCGCGGACGCGCTCCAGCTCTCGCTGGACGCGGCGCGCAGCGAGCTGATGGACCACCTGGAGGACATGCCCTCCGACAAGCGCGGGGGCGTGAACAACGGCGCGGTGGCCACCGGGCCGGAGACGGTGGCGCGCCGGGAGGGGCTCGATGTCCGCCCGGCGTAGCAGCATCACCCCGGAGATGAACGTCACGCCGCTGGTCGACGTGGTGCTCGTCCTCCTCATCATCTTCATGGTCGTCACGCCGCAAATCGAGTCGGGCGCGTCCGTGGAGCTGCCCGCCGCGACGAACCCGGACAAGGAGAACAAGGAGCTGGAGCCGACGACGGTGAGCCTGGCCGCCAACGGCGCCATCTTCATGGACCGCAAGGAGTTGAAGAAGGAGGCGCTGCTCGTGGAGCTGAAGTCGCTGCGCGAGAAGAAGCCGGACTCGCCCGTGGTGCTGAAGGCGGACCGGGGCGTGCGCTACTCCGAGGTGCGCGGCGTCTTCAAGAGCATGCAGGACCTGGGCTTCCCGGGCATCAACCTGCAGGTCATCGACAGGAAGAAGTAGGAGCGCGCCATGGCATTCGACCTCGGAGGCGGCAAAGCGGGCGGACTCCGCCCGACGATGAACGTGACGCCACTGGTGGACGTGGTGCTCGTGCTGCTCATCATCTTCATGGTCGTCACCCCGCTGCTCACCAAGCAGATGTGGATGACGGTGCCCGCGAAGAGCGACAAGCAGGAGGAGCCACCTCCCCCCCCGCCTGACGCGTTGCCACCGGTGGTGCTCACGGTGGACCGCGTTGGCGTGCTGCGCATCAACCGGGAGGAAGTCCCGCGCGAGCAGGTCGTCGCGCGACTGCAGCGCATGCTCAACGCGCGCCCGGACAAGATTGTGTTTTTCGACGCGGGCGACGACGTGCCCTACGGCGCCGCCATGGAAGTGCTGGACCTCGCCCGGGGAGGAAATCTCACCGTGGGCGTGCTGCCGGACAAGCTCGCGGACTGATGTGTCCGCCTGGCGGCGGGTCGTGACCTCGAGTTTTCGATCCGCCGCCTGAATCGTCACAAGCCATCCATTCCAATGCCATGCGAGTCGCGTTGTTTATGCCGCGACCGTTGGCAAGGAGAGCCGTGTTGTCTCGCGCAAGCCTTCAGCGCGCCCTCGTGGCAGCGCTCATCCTCATCACCTCGCCCGGGCTCGCCCTCGGTCAAACCCCTTCCCTTCCTGGCTCGGAGAGCACTCCGTCCGGCACGCAGACGCAGGTCGTCCCCCCCGTGACGGACGACAAGGCCCCTCCGTCCGAGGAGCTGCGCCCCGCCGCTCCCGGCATGGCTCCGGCCGCCGACGGAACGACGCAATCACAACCACCTCCGCCCTCGCCGAATCCGCAGCAGCCCGCCGCCACGCAGACTCCCGCCACCGCTCAGCCGAACGCGCGGCCTGTCGATGGCGCTCCCGCCACGGTGCAGTCGCCCGACGCACAGCCCGTTGACGGCGAGCCCGCCACCGCGCAGCCCGCCGACGCCGCGGCCACCGATGACGAGGCCGTGCTGGCCGAGTCCTCCACGCCGCCCCCGGGCTTCACGGGCATCTACGGCAAGGTCGTCGACGAGGCCAACCAGGAGGGCCTCATCGAGGCCACCGTGAAGGTCGTCACGGGCGCGCAGAAACAGTCGCTCACGGACCTGGATGGCAACTACCGGCTCGCGCTGCCGCCCGGCAAGTACGACCTGCGCGTCTTCTACGACGTGTACCAGGGCCGCCGCATCACCGGCGTCATCGTGACGCAGGGCAAGGCCACCAAGCTGGACGTCGCGCTCGGCGCGGACGTGGGCGCGGTGCAGGAGGTCGTCGTCGAGGCTCGCTCGGACCGCCGCGCCGAGGGCGCCCTCCTCCAGGAGCGCAAGAAGGCCGCCGCCGTCTCCGACTCCATCAGCGCCCAGGAAATCGCCCGCACCCCCGACTCCAGCGCCTCCGATGCCGTCAAACGCGTCGTCAGCGCCACCGTCGTCGACGGCCGCTACGTCTACCTGCGCGGCCTGGGCGGCCGCTACATCACCACCCTGCTCAATGGCGCGCTGCTGCCCAGCCCGGAGCCCGATGAGCCCAGCGTCCCGCTGGACCTCTTCCCCACGTCCCTGCTCGCCAACCTCAACGTGGTGAAGAGCTACACCGCCGACCTGCCCGGCTCCTTCGGCGGCGGCGCGCTCCTCATCGAGACCAACACCTATCCCAGCCAGTTCGAGTTCAAGCCGCGCATCACCTTCGGCGGCGACACCGAGACCACCGGCCAGGCCCGCAATACACAGACTGGCGGCGGGAGCATGGAGTTCCTCGGCTTCCCCGGCGGCAGCCGCAAGCTGCCTGACGCCATCCCCACGGACCACGCGCTCGGCAACGGCAACGAGTCGGCCGCCGAGCAGGAGCAGCAGTGGGAGAGCTTCAACAACGTGTGGAACGCGCGCAGCAAGACGGCGCTGCCCAACATGGGCCTGAGCGCGTCGCTCGGCGACACGCTGCGCTTCGACAACCAGCGCCTGGGCTACCTGGCCACCGTCAACTACGGCCACCGCGAGAACACCCAGTTCACGCAGTACAGCAAGGCCTCCTATGACCTGGAAGGCGACTTCGTCAGCTACGACGACGCGCAGACGCAACTGGGCACGGAGGTCGCCAACCTGAGTGGCCTGGCCAGCGTCGGCTACCAGTTGGACCGCGACAACGAGCTGACCCTCTTCAGCCTCTTCACCCGAGGCACCGAGACGCGCACCACCACCAGCGTCGGAGTGGACACGCTCAAGGGTGACCGCTACGAGGGCAGCCGCCTCCAGTTCATCGTCCGCCAGCTCTCCTTCAACCAGCTGCGCGGCTTCCACCGCATCGGCCTCTTCGGCGACTCGGAGGTGGACTGGCAGGCCAACCTGTCCCGCGTGGACCGCGACGAGCCGGACACGCGCGACTCGCTCTACAGCGACAACCTGGGCAACCCGTCCGGCGGCATGTCCTTCCCCAATCAAGCCAACAGCGGCGAGCGCTTCTTCGCCGACCTGGGCGAGACGTCCTTCGGCGGCAGCGTCAACCTCACCGTGCCCCTCTCGGACCTGCGCTTGAAGTTCGGCGGCCTGACGCAGCTGTCCTTCCGCGACTTCCGCGCCCGCCGCTTCCGCTACGGCATCTCCCCCAACTCGGACGTGGACCGCTTCCTGCCGCCCGAGACGCTGTTCAGCGCGGAGTACCTGGGCAACGGCATGCGCATCCAGGAGAGCACCCGCCCGGACTCGGACGCCTATGACGCGTCGCTCGGCGTCTTCGCCGGCTACGTCAACGCCGACTTCAAGGCCACGGAGTCGCTGCGCCTCGTCGGTGGCGTGCGCCTGGAGAGTTCCCAGCAGACGCTGACGGCGCTCAACCAGTTCACCGGCGTGGAGGCGTCCAAGAACGACGTCAACTACCTGGACTGGCTGCCCACGCTCAACGCCATCTACGCGCTCACCCCCACGGTGAACCTGCGCGCGGGCTACAGCTACACGCTGGCGCGGCCCACCTTCCGCGAGCTGGCGCCCTTCTCGTTCTACGACTTCGTGCGCCGCCGCAACATCTCCGGCAACCCCTCCCTGGTGCAGACGCGCATCCACAACGTGGACGCCCGCGTCGAGTGGTTCACCGGGGACAACGAGGTGCTCGCCGCGAGCGTCTTCTACAAGCGCTTCCTGAATCCCATCGAGCGCGTCATCAACTCCGTGGGCTCCGGCGACATGAACTTCGAGAACACGCCGGCGGCGGACACCTACGGCCTGGAGCTGGAGGCGCGCACCTCGCTGGGCCGCGTCACCCCGGCGCTCCAGCCGTTCAAGGTGGGCGCCAACCTCACGCTCATCCAGTCGCAAATCGACCTGGGTTCGCTGCAGGGCCTGCAGACCAACGCCAAGCGTCCGCAGCAGGGCCAGTCGCCCTACGTCGTCAACGTCAACCTCGGCTACGAGCGACCCCAGAGCGGCACCGAAGTCGCGCTGCTCTACAACGTCTACGGCCGCCGCATCAGCGAAGTGGGCACCGACAACCTGCCCGACGTCTACGAGCAGCCGTTCCACCGCATGGACCTGGCCCTCACCCAGAAGCTCACCGAGTCCACGCAGCTGAAGCTGACCGCGTCCAACCTCCTCAACTCCCGCATCACCCTCCAGCAGGGCGACATCGCCCTGGTCCAGTACCGCCCGGGCCTCGCGTTCTCCGCGTCGCTCGGCCTCTCCCTGTAGTTTCCCTCCCGAAAGGAAGTCTCGCCATGAAGCGCTTGTTTGCCTCCCTCTTCATCCTGTCCAGCCTTGTCATTGGCCCTGGCTGCGGCGACGACGACAAGAAGGACCCGGTGGTGGACCCGCCCCCCACGCCCACCCCCGAGACGGTGGATGTGGCCCAGGACATCACCGCGGACACGACCTGGAAGACGGGCAACACCTACGTGCTGAAGAAGTACATCTTCGTCAACAGCGGCACGCTGAACATCGAGGCGGGCGCCACCATCAAGGGTGAGCAGGGCAGCGCGCTCATCATCACCCGCAACGCGCGCATCAACGCGGTGGGCACCGCGGAGAAGCCCATCGTCTTCACGTCCTCCAAGGCCGTCGGGCAGCGCGAGGCGGGCAACTGGGGCGGCGTGGTGCTGCTCGGCCGCGCGAAGCTGAACGTGTCCGGCGGGGAGACGACCATCGAGGGGTTCTTCGCCACCAGCGGCAATGACCAGACGAAGTACGGCGGCACGGATGACGCGCACAACTGCGGCACGCTGAAGTACGCGCGCATCGAGTTCGCCGGCTTCGAGCTGGCGCCGAACAACGAGCTCAACGGCCTCACCACGGGCGGCTGCGGCTCGGCGACGGACATCGACTACGTGCAGGTCCACAAGGGCCTGGACGACGGCATCGAGATGTTCGGCGGCACCGCGCCCCTGAAGCACATCGTCATCACGCAGGCGGACGACGACGGCCTGGACTACGACCTGGGCTACAGCGGCAAGGTCCAGTTCCTCATCGTGCAGCAGAGCCCCCGCGTGGGCGACCGCGCCATCGAGGCGTCCAGCCACAAGACGACGCCGACGCAGGAGCCCATCAGCATCCCGGAAATCTGGAACGCCAGCTTCATCGGCTCCAACGCGGACCCGGGTGGCAACCCCTCGCAGGAGGGCCTGGTGTTCAACACCGGCGCCGGCATCAAGCTGCGCAACGCCGTCGTCGCCCACTTCAAGGACCAGGCGGTCGACGTGGACGGCACGGCCTCCGCGGCGCTCTTCAACGAGCCGGGTGACTCGCGGCTGTCCATCCGCAACACCTTCTTCTGGGACAACGCCAACATGAACGACACCATCCCCTTCGCGCCGAACCCGAAGGTGGAGGGTGGCGTGACGGTGGACCCGGACGTCAGCCGGTTCAACGAGGCGGAGAAGATTCTGGTCGCGGCCAACGGCGTCAAGCTGCAGGACCCGCTGCTCACCGCGGCGACGAACCTGACGGCGCCCAACTTCTCGCCGGCCGCGGGCTCGCCCCTGCTGAACCCGGACAACGCGGCCACGCCGGGCGCGGGCTTCGACACCAGCGCGCGCTTCGTCGGCGCGGTGGGCCCCACCAACTGGCTGGCCGGTTGGACGTCGTTCCCGGAGAACTAGGCCTCATCGACTGAACCCGGGCCGCTCCGTGGAAGTCCCCGGAGCGGGCCGGCACCGTGGCCCGGCCGCGGGTCTCTACCGGAGGGGGGCTCCGGAGAGGCCTCGCGTCCGGGCCGCGGCTTTTTCAGGAGCCGGTGGGTTTTTACCCGGTTTTGACAAACACCCGTCGCGAGATGTTGGAGATTGGCCGCCTTCCGTGAAGTGGAGGGGCCGCACTCCCACGGAGGACGAGGTTGTTCGAACATGTCGCAACACGGCCCCAGGCAGTGGTGTCTCTTAGGCGCCCTGCTTCTCATTGGTTCCCCTGGCAAGAGCAATGCGGCGGAGCGGGACATCACCCCGCCGCCCCTTCCCCCTTCCATCCAGGCGAAGATTCTCCGCCCCCCTCGCGCCATCCCGGACCGCTACATCGTCCAGTTGGAAGCGGATGAGGCCGACCAGCGTCTGGCGGGGGGCCGCGCGGCGAGAGCCTCCACGCTGGCTCGGGAGCTGACCTCCCACCTCGGTGGCGCGGAGGTCCTCCACGTCTACACACACGTGCTCGATGGCTTCGCCGTGCGGCTGACGGAAGCCCAGATGGAGAAGCTGGCCGCGGACCCTCGCGTGAAGCGCATCGAGCAGGACAGCCAGGTGCGGCTCTCCAGCGGTCAGTTCACCCAGGGCAGCGCCCCATGGCACCTGGACCTCTTGGACCGTGGCGCGGTCCTGGGCGACTACAACACCACCTACCAATACACGCATACGGGCGCCGGGGTTCACGCGTACATCATCGACAGCGGCATCCTCACCACCCATCCCGACTTCGGAGGGCGTGCGTCGTATGCCTATTCCAACATCGACGACAACGGGGACACGCTGCCGGACAACAACGACTGCAGCGGGCACGGCACCCATGTGGCCGGAATCCTCGGCGGAGCGACGTATGGAGTGGCCAAGGGCGTCACCTTGCACGCCGTGCGCGTCCTGGGTTGCAACGGTAACGGCTCCACCATTGGAGTCACCCAGGGCGTGGACTGGGTGGCCGCCAACCGCATCAACCCGGCCGTGGCCAACGTGAGCCTCGGGGGATTGTCTCCCCTGCTCTCGGAGGCGGTCGCGAGCGCCATCGCCACGGGCGTCACCTTCGTCATCGCGGCGGGCAATGGAATCGAGGACCTGGGCCCGATTGATGCGTGCGGCGTCGACCCCGCGAAAGTCCCCGCGGCCATCACCGTCAGCTCGGTCAACTCCGCCAAGAGCCGGCCATACTTCGCCAACACGGGCGGCTGCGTGGACCTCTTCGCGCCGGGCGTCGGCGTGCTCTCCACCTGGAACACGCTGGACACGGTGCGCTGCCCCAATCCGGGGACAGCGGGCGCGCCCACCTGCACGCTCGATGGCACGTCCATGGCCTCGCCCGCCGTGGCCGGCATGGCCGCCATCTTCCTCGGGTGGAACCGCAGCCCCACCGTCACGCCCGCGGTCGTCGCGGCGGCGCTGAAGGGCCACGCCCGGGCGGACGCCAGCAACGTCGGTCCAGGCTCGCCCAACCTGCTGCTGTACCACCTCCCCTTCCCCTTCATCCGGAATGAAATCATCGCGGGCCACAGCGCCAAGTGCATCGCCATCTCCACCTTCGGCGGAGCGGGCGCCGGCTCCCTGGCCATCCAGGTCCCCTGTCAGGACGTGGTCGAGCAGCGCTTCGGCTTCGTCACCGAGGCGGGCGTCGACTACACCCTCCGCACCGTGGTGAGCAGCAATGCCTCCACGCTGGAAGTGACGGGCGGCAGCATCCTCGCGGGCACCACCATCGCCCAGTATCCCTATGGCCCGTATGACAGCCAGCGCTGGCGCTTCGAGCAGGACTCCCCGGGCTTCTTCCGCATCGTCGTGCGGCACACCGGCATGTGCATGACCGTCCGCAATGGCACCACCGCGGATGGCGAGCTGCTCGTCCAGCAGCCCTGCGATGGCAGCGCGAATCAGGTCTTCCGCGTGGACCGCTTCGACCCGTCCGAGGACGACTGAAGCCTCTGCCTCGAAGGGCTTTCCAACCCCGCCCGTGATGAGTCGCCGCACGGGCGGGCCCGCGGCTTCATGACACTCAGGCGGAGGGCAGCACGCCGTTGCCCTCGTGCGCGACGGCCAGGGCCTCCGCCGTGGCGCCCTCCGCGAACAGGGACGCACCCGAGGACGGACGCACCTTGGGCGGACGACCCCGGCGCTTCGGCGCGTTGTCCTCGTGGCCCTGCTGCGCGGCCACCGGCTCCGCGGCGACACCCTCCGTCTTCGCGCCCTTGCGCACCGGACGCGGCAGGTGGATGGCCTCCAGCTTGGTGTTCAGCTCCGGGTTCTCCTCGGAGAACACCCGCGCGTACGCCAGCGCGCGCTGGCCCTTCTGCAGCAACGCGTCCTGGCTCTCGTGCAGCGACTGACGCGCGGCCTCCAGCGCCGCCTGCGCCTTCGCCACCGCGTCCGCCTTCGCCTTCACCTGCGCCGCCGCGTCCTCCAGCACCTCCCCGCTCATGTCCGGGAAGCGCACCTCCGCCAGCTCCGTGGTGAACAGCTCGAGCAGCGCACGCAGCGCCGGGGAAATAGGGTCGTTGTCGTTCGAATCGAACATGGCGGGCCTCCTGGCTCCTCGCGATGGGGAGACCATCTGCTCACGTGTTCAGTGTCAGATCAAGAGGGTACGCTGCCGGGCCGGAAAGTCGGCCCCGTCCGCGTTTTCTCCCACACATCGCCGGCTGACGCTTCGTTCAGTGCCGGTGACTCGGGTTCAATCCACGCGGACCAGGGACGCTTCGCGCAGCCCCTCGTTCGCGCCGATGTCCACCGCGAGGTAGTGCCGCCCCACGCCGTCGAACGTCTCCGGAATCGCGCCACCACCGCCGGAGATGAACGCGGGGATGCCCGCGTTGGTGAAGGAGTAGTACGAGTGGATGTGGCCGTAGAGCGTGAGGTCCACGCCCTCGCGCGCGAACTTGCCCACCAGCCCCGCCGACTCGCCCCGGTTCGCGAAGCCGCCACCGCGCAGGCCCACCGGGTCCTGCGGCGGCACGTGCATCGCCACGATGTGCGTGCCCTGCCGCGACGCCGCCAGCCACCCCTCCAACTGCTCCTCGACGATGGGGTCCAGCGTGCCGTTGCTGGAGTCCACCACCGTGAAGCGCACGCCCTGGAACACGAAGCTCTGGCTGCCGCGCCCCACCAGCGTCGTGTACTCCTCCGCGTCCTTGGAGAAGGTCTCGTGGTTGCCCAGCGTCGCATACAGCGGAATGGGCGAGCCCGCCTCCAGGCGCTCCTGGAACTCCAGCAGCTGCTCGCGCGTGCCGTTCTCCGTCAGGTCTCCAGAGAAGAGGATGAAGCGCAGCGAGTCATCCTTCGACAGCCGCGCGTAGATGTCGCCCACGCGAGGCAGCGCCTCCTGCACGTCCGCCAGCGCCGCGAAGCGGAAGGGCGCCGTGGAGTCCCACCCCGGAGGTGCCACGCGCAGCCTGGCCACCGCGCCGGGACGCAGTCCCACGCGCCACGCCTTCACGGTGGGGAGCACCTGCGGCACCGGCTCCACCGCCAGCACCTCGCCATCCTCCAGCTCCGCGAGCAGCTCCGCGCCCGGCATCGCGTTGCGCACCGTGAGGACCCAGTTCGACGTCGCGTCCGCGCTCAGCGTCGCGCGCGCCGTGAACACCGGGGCGTTGCCCCACAGCATCACCTCGCCCGAGCCGACACTCCGCACCGCCGCGAGGCCGTCCTCCACCTCCAGCGACAGCCCGCCACCCTCGGCGCGGCCCACCTTCGAGTCGCGCACCGCCCGGTTCTCCGCGGGACGCAGGCATCCCGTCATCAGCAGCGCCGACAGCATGCCCATCGCACCGATGCGACTCACGACTCACCTCCCAGCGCATAGACGAGGGACAGCCGCCCGACGAGCGCGCCACCCGCCTGGAACTCCGCGGCGACGCCCCACGTCTCCGTCAGCAGCGCGCGCGTCCGGAGCCCGAAGTTGCCCACCACGCCTCCGCCCAGCCCTCGGATTCCGCCCGCGAAGCCGTCCTTGCGGTGGTCATAGAAGAGCATCGCCTCGCCCTTGAACGGCCCGCCGCCGCGCCCCAGCCACACGCCGTAGCCGAAGCTGAAGAGCAGCTGCGAGTGCAGATTCCCGTCGCTCACCGGGCCCGGGTAGCTGTAGCCCTGCAGCGCCATGCCGATGCTCGCCTCCGCGAAGGAGCCGGCCAGCGACGGACTCACCCGAGACATGGCGTAGCGGCCCCGGAAGCCCACGTCGCCGCCGACGACGGTGAAGCCCTCCGTGGGGAAGCGATGGAACAGGCCGTACAGCTCCGCGTCCAGCGACGAGCCATCCGAGCCCGCGCGATTGCGCTCCGGCTCACCCAGCAACCGGTACGCGCCGCCCAGCCGCACCTGCGTGTTGCCCTCGTCCGGGGCCAGCCGCGCAATCGCCTCCAGCTTCACCTCGTCGAAGCGGGCCAGCGCGCCCAGCGACACGAAGTGGTCATACGCGAACGAGGTGTCGCTGACGTACTGGTAGCCCATCTCGAACTCGACCGGCGGCAGCGAGGACGCGGGCACGCCCGGGTCGAACGTCGGTGACACCACCGAGTAGAGGTTGGCGATGGCGGAGATGCCGAACACGCTGAAGCCCGCCAGCGTCACCGCGTACAGCGGCGCGATGGTGCGTCGCGAGGCTCCCGTGAGCGCGATGGGAACCCCGCCCAGCGCGATGAGGCCCAGCCCCGTGCCCTCCAACGCGAACAGCCGCTTCGCGGTGTGCCCGTCTCCCGCCAGCGCCGGCGCGAGCCCGTGGAACAACAACCCCGGCACCACCGCCACCGCCGCGGGCACCACCTGGAACGAGCGCGACGAGTCCAGGAGCGCCGTCGTCGACGCGGGCACCGGAGACAGCGGGCTGCTGGGGACGCCGTGCGGCGACAGGGGCGAAGGCATGCCCATGGGCACGTCGGCCGCGCTTCCCTCGGCGGTGACCTCCGGCGACGCGGCCTCGGCGCCCACCGGCTCGCCCTCGGACCTGAACGGACCCGACGACATGGCGCGCAGCTCCGGCGCGGGAAGCGGCGACTGCATTCCCAGGTCGGGCATCGGCAGGGAGTCATCCGGCGCCCGGGGTCGCCGGGGCGCTCCCACCGTGGCGCGACCTGGCAGGTCCCTCGGGATATCCGAGCCACCCAACTGAGGGCTCCTCGCCAGCAGCTCGAAGGCGGACAACGGCTCCGGGTCCTGGGCCAGGGCCCGGCCAGGAAGGACGAGGAACGCTCCCACCAGCGCCAGGGCGAGAGGCCTCGAGCGGGGGGATTGCGCGGACAGCATCGGCTTCGCCTCGTTTCTCCGGAGAGGGCCACGCCGCCCTCATCCGCCGGCCCGGGGCCGTGCCGGCCTACATAACCGCGCTCCGGCCTCCCGCAGCGTGGTCCTCCGTGAAGAAATGTGAAGTGAGCTGACAGTCACACCCCTGTTTCAATCCAACCCACTGGAATCACTGGGCAACTCCACGACATTGCCCCGGACCCCGGATTATCCAGCCCCTCGACGAATCATTCTGAGAAGCCGTGGCCCTCAGTCCGAGAACGACCCACCCGCCGGGAGTCCGGGACGAAAGCGGGTCCTGGCGCGTGGATCACCCAGCCGAGGAGTGCCGGAGCCCGCTCGGAGCGGCGGATCTCACCACCGTCACCGAAAACTTCGCGTGCGACGCGAGCCCGTTCCGGGACTTTCAGAAGAACAGGAGTATGCTCAATCTTTCACAACGTCCTGACCTGGCCTTGTAATCGTGGCGGATCCGACTCCCCAGCACTTCGGCAAATACGTCCTTCTTTCGAAGATTGCCGCGGGAGGCATGGCCGTCACCTACCGCGCCCGGATGACCGGGGCCGCGGGCGTCACGAAGCCCTGCGTCATCAAGCAGATCCTCCCCCACTTCGTGGACGAGGCGGACTTCGTCGAGATGTTCATCGGCGAGGCGCGGCTGGTGGCCAGCATGAGCCACAGCAACATCGCCCAGGTCTTCGACTTCGGCGAGGTGGACGGCCAGTACTTCATCGCCATGGAGCTGGTGCAGGGCCAGCCGCTCTCCAAGGTGCTTCGCCGGGCGGCGCGCGCGGGCATGGCGTGCTTCCCCGAGGCCCTGGCGCTGCACGTGGCGAGCAAGCTGTGTGACGGCCTGGACTACGCGCACCGGCACGTGGGCGAGGACGGCGTGGAGATGGGCCTGGTGCACCGGGACGTCTCTCCGGACAACGTCCTCATCTCGTACGAAGGCGAAATCAAGGTCATCGACTTCGGCATCGCCAAGGCCACCAGCGCGGTGGAGGCGAAGACGTCGCCGGGCACGCTCAAGGGCAAGTACCCGTACTTCTCCCCGGAGCAGGCGCGGGGCCGACAGGACCTGGACTCCCGCACGGACGTGTACGCGGCGGGCGTGGTCCTCTACGAGATGGTGTGCGGCAAGCGTCCCTATGAGGGCGAGTTCGTCACCGTGTTGCCGCGCATCCTCACCGGCGACTGCCTGCCACCGTCGGCGCACAACCCGGCGGTGAGCCCGGACCTCGAGACGGTCATCTCCCATGCGATGGCCATGGAGCGCGAGTCGCGCTACCAGACGGCGAAGGAGCTGAGCGAGTCGCTGGTGGAGTTGCTCTACCGCGACAACCCGCGCTTCACGCCCGCGCTGCTGTCGCAGTTGATGGCCTACCTCTTCGCCGAGGAGCTGATGGCGGAGGGCCGCAAGGCGGAGGTGTCGCCCGCGTTCAAGGAGCAGATTTCGCTGTGGCAGCTGGGCACGGTGGAGCCCTCGGCGGGCCGCGCGAGGCCCCTGTCCTCCAGCAGCGGCTCGGTCAGCAGCAACCCGCGCGCCTCCAGTCCGGGCATGCGCTCCAAGCCGGGCAGCGACAGCGGCGCCAGGCCCCCGAGCGACGGCGCGCGAAAGTCCCCCGGCAGCAGTCCGGGGATGCGCAAGGTGACGAGTTCGGGCAGCATCCGCCGCGCGACGAACACCGGCATCCCGCGTTCGGAGGGTGGCGCCGTCCGCAGACCCGTGACGAGCGAGCGCCCGGGGCCGCCGGTGCCGGAGCTGCCGGACGAGCCGGACACGGACTCGGCGGACATCCTCAAGACCTTCATTCCCACCGTCGTGCCCGCCGCGCTGGCCACCCTGGCCGCGCCGCTGGACACGCCCGTGGAGACTCCCGCCGTCACCGGCCAGTCCATGGCCACGCAGCCCGCGGGCGTCTCCAGCGCGGGCCGGACGTACACCGGCACGGGCTACCGCACCGCGGCGGACGAAGCACGGGAGCTGTTGGCGAAGGAAGAAGCCGAGCGCATCGCGAAGCAGCAGAAGGCCATGAAGACGATGACCATCTACGTCTTCGGCGCGGCCATCGTCATGCTGTTCATCGCGCTCTTCTACAACTTCGTCATCAAGTCGGACTCGCCCGAATCGGCGTCGAACGCCGGCACGCTGTGGCTCGCCTCCAAGCCCTCGGGCGCCAAGGTGAAGCTCAACGGCCGCGACGTCCCCGGCAAGACACCCCTCATGGTGGAGGGCGTGCTCGTGGGCGAGGCCAACACCCTGGTGCTCACCCTGCCGGGCCACCTCGCCTGGACGCGGCGCTTCACTCCCACGTCCATGATGATGGAGCCGATGAACGCGGAGCTTCAGCCCCTCGTCACGACCCCGGAGCCTCCGCCCGTCGTCGAGAAACCCGCCGAGAATCCCGTCGCCGAGAAGCCCGTGGAGGCAGCGCTTCAGCCCGTCGCCATGGCGGCGCCGCTGGACGACGGCGGCACTCCGGCGACGGCCGACTCGGGTGTGGCGATGGTGGCGGGCACGAAGGCCATCGACGACGATGACGCTCCGCAGCCGCTCGTGGCCAAAGGGGAGAAGAGCCAGGCCGAGCGCGAGCTGAACGAGGTGGACTACCCCACGCGACTGCTGGTGCTGCGGCCCATGTTCAACGCCGCGCCCATCCCCGAGTACGCGACGGCCACCATCGACCTGAATCCGGCCGTGTCCTATTCGGTGTGGACGCAGGGCTCCGCGTCCCTGGCCGAGGGCCGGGGCACCGCCTCCGGGACACTGGTCTACTTCGCCGAAGGTGACGGTCCCGTGGATGGCAGCTTCGGACTCCTGAGCGCGTCCACGCGCACCATCAAGAACGCGCGGAAGCTGTACGTGTTCGCGGTGGACGACAACGGGCCGGAGGACAACAGCGGCAGCATCCGCGTCGTCGTCCGGCAGTCCGCCTACGTGCCGCCGCGCGCGCTCACCTTCGAGGCGAAGGAGCACTCGGTGCAGCTCAAGCCCGAGCACCAGGTGGTGCTGCGCGGCCTCAACCCGCGTTCGACGTACCTGTTCACCGTGCGCGACGACTTCGCGGAGCTGCGCTCCGGCGCCAACGGCCGCGTGCGGCAGGTGCTCTGCATCGAGCGCGGCACGTCGCCGTCCTCCGTCCGCGCCACGCACCGCGTGCTGGAGACGGGCAAGCGCTACCAGGTCACCGACACCGAGGACCTGCGCTGCTTCTTCCCGGACTCGAAGCGGAGCGACAACCAGGGCGCGCTCGAGGTGGACGTCGTGGATGCCACCTCCCTGTCGCGGAAGGACCGGGCCGCGGCCATGCGGGGCTCTCGCCGCTCGGAGCGCTGAGGGACTCGCGCCGCGAGCAGCCTGGCGGACAGGCCCTCCGTCCTCCTCCCGCTTCACGAGCCTGCGCGGGAGCCATGCCTGGAACGCCCGGCCCCGCGCGCTTCATCAGGCCCTCGCGGTGGCTACCTTCATCACAGGGAGTCGAAGGCGCGAGGTGATGAGAGCTTCCCGCCGTAAGGGCTATCGGGGGCCGCGAACGCGTTGGCCCGGCTCGACAAGACGGGAAAGGCACGTGGGCGCGGAGCCGAGGAGGGCACCGGGCCCACGAGTCTATCCAGCGTCCTCTCGCGCACGCATCAGCGCCGCCAGCTCGGTGTCCCCCGCGAAGGGGCTGCGCTCCAGGGCCGCCATGACGGCCTCGCGGTCCGCCTCGCCCTTGTTCTGGCTGAGCTTGAACTTGCCCTCCAACCGCGTCACCCGCAGCTCGAAGGCGACGATGCCGCCCACCAGCCGATCCACATACTCCTGGGACTGCTCCAGGGTCCACGGCCGCTCGTTGCCCGCCTCGTAGCGCGCGGCGGTGTCGCGCAGGATGCGCAGCACCTCGTCCCCCGCGTCGATGACCTGGGGCCGGCCATACACATGCACCGTGGCGTAGTTCCACGTGGGGACCTGGGGCGCCGTCGCGTACCAGGTGGGTGACACATAGGCGTGCGGCCCCTGGAAGATGACCAGCACATCCCGCTCCGCGGAGAAGGCGCGCCACTGGGGATTGGGCAGCGCCATGTGCGCGAGCAGCCGGAGCGCTCCCGACGCGTCCTGTTCCACGAGGAAGGGCAGGTGCGTGGCGAAGGGGGCGCCGTCCTCGCCCACCGTCACCAGCGTGGCGAAGGCATGGCGCGTCATCAACTCCAGCAGGCGCCGCGCGTCCCGTTCCTCGAAGTGGCGAGGGATGTACATATCCCCTGCGTCCCTCGGGTCGCCCGCACGGGTCAACGGGGTGCTTAAGAACTCCGCAAGGTTTGCCCCCTAGCTTGAAGGCTGGGCGCGGGACAGGGCCGGCCACGCGCTCCGAAGTGACTCTCGGGGAGTACACATCCATGAAGCTCAAGGCAGGTTTGCTGGCAACGGCGCTGTTTGGAGTGGGCTGTGGCGCGGAGAAGGACGCGGGCATCACCGAGCAGCAGTCCCAGCTCGCGGTGGCATCGGCCGTGGGAGAGGCGCAGTCCGTGGACGTTCCGCTCGGCGCGCGCTTCCTGGAGGGACTCCTGATTGAGGTCCGGCGCTGGGAGCACGAGGGCTACCAGTGCGACGCCGAGCCGGAGACCGCGAAGGTGGAGGTCTGCGGTCAGAGCCTCCCCTCGGAGCTGCACCTGTCCTGGACGGACTGCCAGGCGCGCACCCGGGGCCGCGGGGGCTGCGGTTGGGACCGTCCCCAGCCGCCTCCTCCCGACAGCGGGACGCCGACGTCGCAGCCCACTGAGGGAGAGGGCCCGCGCGGGGAACGCGCCGACGTGGTGTCGTCCGGCTCGGTGGACGTGGTGACGGCCATCGCCCCCGTGGAGGAGTGCGCGGAGAACGCGCCGCTGCGCTTCGAGCAGCAGTCCACGCATGACATCACCCACACGGCGACGGATGGCCAGAGCGCGAAGATGACGGGCAGCATCGCCTCTGTCTCCGTGCGCGTGCCCGGAGCCCAGACGCTCAGCCGCACCGTCGACTTCGACACGACGCGCACGAACCTGGATGCCCAGGGCACGGTGGTGGACAGCGTCCACCTCACGGGCACGCTGGAGGAGACGTTCGACCCGGAGGCCGCCGAGCCCACGAGGACGAGCCACGGCACGCTCACCGCGACACTCGCGGATGGCAGTGTCTCCACCGTCACCCAGTTCGGCATCGTGCGGGTGCCGCCCTCCGTGTGCGCGTGGCCCATCGCCGGCTCGCAACAGCGCACGCTGGCGGATGGCACCACGCACACGCTGGTCTTCGGCCCGGAGTGCGGACAGGCCACGCTCGACGGTGAGGCCCTCGCCCTGCCCTCGCGGCCGATGGGCCCCGGTGGCGGAGGCTTCGGCGGCAAGCGCCCCGGTGGTGGCCCTCCGCCGCGTGGCGGCCCGGGGGGTGGTGGCGGCGGTCGCTGACGAGCTGAATCACAATCCCTGAAACGACACGGGGCGCGGTGCCTGGATTGGCGCCGCGCCCCGTCGACGTCATCGGCCACCGAGCCCGTGGGCCCGGTGGACTCACTGACTCAGATGTCCAGGTTCTGCACGTCCAGCGCGTTGCGCTCGATGAACTCGCGGCGCGGCTCCACCGCCTCGCCCATCAGCAGCGAGAAGATTTCGTCGCTCTCCACCGCGTCCTCCACCCGCACCTGGAGCAGCGTGCGCGTGAGCGGATTCATCGTCGTGTCCCAGAGCTGCTCCGGGTTCATCTCGCCCAGACCCTTGTAGCGCTGCATCCCCAGGCCCTTCTGCGCGTCCTTGCGCAGCGCCGCGTGGACCTCCTGCACGGAGAACGCCGTCACGTGCCCTGCGTCCACCTTCACCCGGTAGGGCGCGTCACCCAGCGCCTTGAAGGAATCCCGCAGCGACACCAGCTCCTGGTACTCCGGAGACGACAGGAAGGTGTGGTCGAACACCGTCGCCCGCATCGCGCCATTCACGTCCGTGCGGAACACCAGCCGCTTCGTCTGGTGCTCGGAGTCCGTCTCCACCTCGTGCTTCACCCGGCCCAGCACGTCCGGCATGCGCCGCTCGAATTCGGAGAGCGCGCCCTTCACCGCCTCCGCCAGCGCCGCGTCGTCCGCCAGCATCTCCGCCGTCAACCGCGCGCCCTGCACCACCGCGTCCACCACCCGCGCGTCGCGCCGCTTCGCCTGCTTCTCCAGCCGCTCCTCGTAGGTAATCACCTTCTCCAGGAGGGCCTTCAAGTCCGCGCCACCCACCTCGCCCGCGGGCGTCAGCACGCGACCGTGCTCCGTGGCGATGTTCAGCAGGTACTCGTCCAGCGCGCGCTGGTCCTTGACGTACTTGTCCTTCTTGTTGCGCGTGACTTTGTAGAGCGGCGGCTGCGCGATGTAGAGGTAGCCCTTCTGCAAGAGCTCCGGCATCTGCCGGAAGAAGAACGTGAGCAGCAGCGTGCGGATGTGGCTGCCGTCCACGTCTGCGTCCGTCATCAGGATGATGCGGTGGTAGCGCGCCTTCTCCGGGTTGTAGTCCTCCGGACCGATGCCCGTGCCCAGCGCGGTGATGAGCGTGACGATTTCGGCGCTCGTCAGCATCTTCTCGAAGCGCGCCTTCTCCACGTTCAGGATCTTGCCGCGCAAGGGGAGGATGGCCTGGTTGCGCCTGTCCCGTCCCTGCTTCGCGGAGCCGCCTGCGGAGTCACCCTCGACGATGTACAGCTCGCTCTCGTGCGGGTCCCGGCTCTGGCAGTCCGCCAGCTTTCCAGGAAGCCCACCACCGTCCAGCACGCCCTTGCGGCGCACCGTCTCACGCGCCTTGCGCGCGGCGAGTCGGGCCCGACAGGCGTCGCCAATCTTCGCGACGATCTTCTTGCCGATGAGCGGCGTCTCCTCGAGGAAGGTGCCGAGCATCTCGTTCACCATCTGCTCGACCAGCCCCTTCACCTCGCTGTTGCCCAGCTTCGTCTTCGTCTGGCCCTCGAACTGGGGGTTGGACACCTTCACGGAGATGACGGCGGACAGGCCCTCGCGAGCGTCCTCGCCCGTGGGCGTCTCCTTGAGGTCCTTCCAGATGCCGCTCTTCTCCGCGTAGCTGTTGAGCGTGCGCGTCAGGCCCGCCTTGAAGCCGGACAGGTGGCTGCCGCCGTCCTGGGTGTTGATGTTGTTGGCGAAGGTGAAGACGCGCTCGTCGTAGCCGTCGTTCCACTGCAGGGCCAGGTCGAGCGCCACGCCGTCCTTCTCTCCCGAGAAGGAGATGGGCTTGTCGTGGAGCACCTGCTTCGACTTGTTGAGGTACTCCACGAACGAGGAGATGCCTCCGTCGAACTTGAAGTCGTGCTCCTTGTTCGTGCGCTCGTCGCGGATGGTGATGTGCAGCCCCGCGTTGAGGAACGCCAGCTCGCGCAGGCGCTGGCTGAGCGTGTCGAAGTTGAAGTCCACCGTCTCCATCACGGTGTTGTCCGGCTTGAACGCCACCGTCGTCCCGCGCTTGTCGGTGGTGCCGACCTCCTGCGGGTGCGAGTTGGGGACGCCCCGGGCGTAGGACTGCTCGTACACCTTGCCGGCGCGCTGGACGCGGACCTTGAACCACTCCGACAGGAAGTTCACGCAGGTGACGCCCACGCCGTGCAAGCCGCCGGAGACCTTGTAGGCCCCGTTGCCGAACTTGCTGCCGGCGTGCAGCTCCGTGAGGACGACCTCGAGCGTGTCCTTGCCCTTGAACTTGGGGTCCGGGTGCGGACCGACGGGGATGCCACGCCCGTTGTCATAGACGCTCAGCGAGCCGTCCACGTGGATGATGACCTCGATGTCCGTGCAGTGGCCCGCGAGCGCCTCGTCCACGGCGTTGTCGACGACCTCGTAGACGAGCTTGTGGAGCCCGTAGGTCATCGTGTCGCCGATGTACATGCCGGGGCGCTTGCGGACTGCTTCCAGGCCCTCGAGCTTGGTGATGCTATCGGTCCCATACTCCATGGGCAGGGGAGCGACCGAGGCACCGGTAGCGGGGGTCTTTTCCATGTGATGCTGTCCTTGGAAAAAGGAGCCTTGCAACAGGGCTGTGCCTACCATCTCGAGGCACACTGAACAAGAGTAACGAGCCCGCGCAAAGCTGCGTAAATATTCGTGAAAATCGCTTGGCAGCCCCTCGGGGAGGCGGCCTCCGGAAACCGGGGGGTCAGGCGTCGAATCGCGACGGTGGGAGGCGGTCCTCCAGCGCCGAGATCAGCTCTTCGAAAACAGCCTTGCGGGCGAAGAGATGCCGGGTGACGAGCACCCTTCCCTCCTCCTTCAAGAACAAACCGAGCACGTTCCCCCTCTTGCCGAGCCGGCGCACGGAATCAATCTGTCCCCAGTGCAGCTCCAGCTCCCGGGAGCTGAAGGGGCGGGCCACGCGGACACCCCGCGTGTCCAATGAGATGCCCCAGCCGGCGCGAGGTCGCAGCCGGTGGATGGCCACGAGGAAGGCGAACATCAGGCCCGCCGTCACACCCGCGCGGGCCATCTCCTGGATGCCCCCGCCGTCCCGGGCGCTGGCCAGGGCCCAGGCGGTCAGCACCGCCAGGACACAGGCGCCCAGGAAGAGGCTGATTCGAGTGGCGCGAGGGTCGAAGGCGTAGAAGCGCGGGCTCGTCATGAGTGCCCGCGCACCCTAGCCGTCCTGGCGGGCTCGCGCGCGGTTTTGAGCACGCGGTTGTTCGCCGTCCGGCGTGGGCCGCCTACGCTCTACCCGCCCCATGACCGATGCCGAACTGAACGACCGATTGCGCGCCAACGTCATCGCCTTCAAGCACCTCCAGCGCGAGCGTGGCCTGCTGCGCCATGGGGGCGCTCCGGGGGTGGACGCCTTCGCCCTGCCCGGTTACCCCGGCGAGGTCCACTTCCAGCAGGCGTACTTCACGACCCCCCAGGCGCTCGCCGAGGGACTCCCGGCCCTGGAGGCCTTCTACCGGGACCTGGGCATCCCCTCCTGGCGCGTGGCGGTGCTGCCCGGGGACGACGAGGGCTCCCGGGTGCTGGGCGCCGCCGGGTATCGCCCCGACTCGCGACTCCCGGCCATGGGCATGGCCCTGGCGGACGCGCCCGACCAGCCCCCCACGTTCCCCCTGGTGGAGACGCCGGAGCAGGACGAGATGGTGGACCTCAACATCCGCGTCTGGGGGAAGTGGGACGACATCCTCACGGTGTGGAAACAGCCGCCCCTCTTGCCCGTGCGCACGCTGGTGGCGCGCGAGGAGGGCAAGGCCCTGGCGTGCGGCTTCTCGCTGGACGTGGGGGACACCGCGGGCGTGTACATGGTCGTCACGCTGCCGGAGGCGCGGGGACGCGGGCTGGCCGCGGAGGTGATGCGCGGGCTGCTCACGGGCGCCCGGGAGCGGGGCCTCGCGGCGTCCGTGCTCCAGGCCACCGAGCAGGGCCGGAGCGTGTACCGCAAGCTGGGCTACCGCGAGCTGGGGGACTGGGTGAACTGGATGCGGCGCGCCGACTGACGAAGGCCCCCGGGTCAGCGCAGCGCTTCCAATTCCTCCAGCACGGCGAGCACCTGTCCGGGCTGCCGGGCCTCGATGAGCCGCTCCGACAGCCCGCGCGCCGCCAGCCGGGCCACGTGGGCCATGCGCGTCAGCCTCACACGGCCGCGCTCGCCGTCCACCGCCGCCACCACCAGGCGCAGCGGCCGGCCGTCCGGGGTGTCCACGTGGAGGCCCTTCGCCAGCGTCACCAGCGCGGCCACCGGCGCCGCGCCCTGGAGGAAGACGTGGGGCACGGCCACCTCGCCGCCCACCGCGCACGAGGACTCTTCATCCCGCTGGCGCAGTCGCTCCGCCAGTCGTGCCGCGTCCCAGCCGGGCAGCGTCGCGGCCAGCCTCCCCGCCACCACGTCCAGCACATCCTCCCAGCCGCCACAGGAGAGCTGGAGCACCACCCGCTCCGGCGTCAGCAGCGGCGCCAGCGCCGGCACCGCCGCGTCGGACAGGCCGCCCCTCACGGGGAACTCCGCGTCCAGGAAGTCGCGCACCCGGGCCAGTTGCGTCCCCGACAGGCGCCGCCGCGCCAGCTCCAGGAAGAGCGTCCCGGCGCCCGGCACGTCCTCCAGGTACTCGGACACGTACGGGCTCATCCGGTTCGCCACGTCCATCAGCAGCGCGGGCGGCACGTCCAGCTCGCGAGCAATCGCCGTCAGTCGCTCCGCCGTGGGCGGCGCGTCCACGCCGTGCTCCACCCGACTGAGGTACGCGCTCGAAACGCCGATGCGGCGGGCCATGTCCCTCAAGGACAGGCCCGCGTCCACTCGAAGCAGTCGCAGCGTCGCGCCCAGGTGCATGGGGCTCAGCTCCTCGAAGCCACCGCGGGAGCGGCGGCCTGGGACTCGACGGCGGCCTCCACCACGGGCTCCGACTCGTGCACCACCAGCAGCGAGCCCGGCGCGTCGCGGACGATGCGCTCTCGCTGCAGACCGAACACCCGGTCCTCCAGGCCCCACGGCGCGCCCACGCCCACCACCACCAGGTCGTGGCCCCCGTTGCGGGCCTCCTCCAGCGCGGCCTCCTCCGGCGACGCGTGCTGGACCACCTTCAGCCGCACGCCCGAGCCCTCCGCCGCCGGGAACAGCTCGTCCACCTGCGCGCGCGCGCCGTTGCTCTCACTCGACGTCACGTGCAGCACCGTGATTTCCGCGCCGGACTGCCGCATCAGCCGCCGCGCCAGCTTCAGCGCCGCGCGGTCATGTCGGCTGCCGATGAAGGGCACCAGCACGCGCTTGATGTCCGACAGGCCCCGGTCCACCAGCACCGCCACCGTGCCGGACGCGGCCTGCATCACCTCGTGCACCGTGCCGCCCAGCACCGTCTGGCTGAACAGCGGCTTGTGCCAGCCCAACAGCACCAGGTCCGCGTGCTTCGCCTCCGCCGTGCGGCAGATGTCCTGCGCGGGCTCCGTCGACACGAAGGACAGGGGCCTCACCGCCAGCCCCAGGCTCTTCGCCCGGCCCAGCAGCGGCGCGAGCGCGCCCTCCCCCTCCGTCTCGTGCTCCAAGGCGCGCGACTCCGACTCCGTGCGCAGCGACACGCGCTCCGGATGCACCAGGTGCAGCGCGTGCAACTGCGCGCCCTCTCCCCCGGACAGGGCCTTGGCGAGGCTGGCCATGCCGGGGCCCGCCTGCTGGTGGGAGACGCACATCAACACCGTGTAGGGCGTCGAGCCGGGAGCGGCGGGGGGCTCCACCTCCAGCCTGTCCCGGGCCAGCTCCTCCGTCGGATAGAACAACTGCAAGAGCGGCGTGGTCATGAACGTCGTCACCAGCGCCATCAGCACCATCATCGTGAAGAGCGTGGGCGAGATGACGCCCAGGTCCAGGCCCAGGTTGAGGACGATGAGCTCCATCAGGCCGCGCGTGTTCATCAGGATGCCGATGGCACCCGCCTCGCGCCACCGCATGCCCGTCAGCCGCGCCGCCACCGCGCTGCCGCCAAACTTGCCCAGGCAGGCCAGCAGGATGATGGCGCCACACGCCAGCCACGCCTCGGGGGTGTTGAGCAGGCCAATCTGGGTGCGCAGGCCGCTGAAGGCGAAGAAGATGGGCAACAGCAGCACCACCGCCACGTCCTCCAGCTTCTCCGAGAGCGCCTCCGCCAGCCCGCCCTCCTTGGGGATGACGGCGCCGAAGAGGAAGGCCCCGAAGAGGGCGTGGATGCCGATGAGCTCCGTGGCCCACGCGGACGCCAGCAGCAGGAGCAGCGTGCCCGCCACCACGTTCTGCGTCAGGCCCTCGCGGCTGGCCACCCGGGCGCCCAGGCGCGCGAGGAAGGGCCGCACCGCCAGCAGCATGAAGGCGATGTAGCCCACGGCGAACGCCGTGGTGAGCCCCGCCTGCGCCAGGTTCGAGGCGCGGACGATGGACACCACGAAGGCCAGCAGGCACCACGCCGTGACGTCGTCCACCGCCGCGCAGGTAATCGCGATGGCGCCGATGCGCGATTGCAAGAGCCCGCGCTCGGTGAGGATGCGCGCGAGCACCGGGAAGGCGGTGATGCTCATCGCCACGCCCATGAAGAGCACGAACGACGAGAAGGGCACGCTCGGGTCCGAGAAGTCCTTGTACAGCCACAGCGCCGCCGCCACCGCGCCCAGCGCGAAGGGCACGACGATGCTGGTGTGACTGATGGCCACCGACGCGTGGCCTCGGCCCTTGAGGAGCTTGGGGTCCAGCTCCAGGCCAATCAGGAACATGAACAGCACCAGGCCCACCTGGCTGAGCATCTTCAACACGGGCAGCGAGTCGGTGGGGAACAGCGCGTTCATCAAATCCGGCGCCAGCCACCCGAGCAGCGAGGGGCCCAGGACGATGCCCGCCACCACCTCCGCGATGACCAGCGGCTGACCCAACCAGCGCGTTCCACGCCCAATCAGCCTCGACACGCCGATGATGACGATGAGCTGCATCATGAGCAGCGTGAGCGCGTTGGTGTGCATCCTACCTCCGTCGAAGCTTGCGTGTTAAGTGGGCACTTACCAGCCCCCCTCGCGGAGCGTCAAACGGGCATTGCGCTCGGCTGCCCTGGGCACCCCGGCGTGTCGGAGAGCGGGCAGACGCCGCGAGCGCTTCAAGCGGCCTGGTGCTTGCGCACGGCGTCCAGCAGGGTGTCCACGTCCACGGGCTTGCGCAGGTGTCCGCACGCGCCGATTTCCTCCGCGACCTGGCGGGCGTTGGCGGACGCGGAGAAGACGAGCACGGGGATGTCACGCCACGCGGGCACCTGGCGCATGGCGCGCGCGAAGCCGGCGCCATCCAGCACGGGCATCATCATGTCGAGCAGCACCAGGATGGGGAGCTCGCGGGTGGTGCCGAGCACGTCCAGCGCGTGCTTTCCGTTGCTGGCGCCCATCACCTCGTAGCCCGCGTCGCGCAGGACTTCCTCCAGCGCCTCGCGCAGGTCCGCGTCGTCATCCACCACCAGCAACGGCCCAGTCACTCACTCGCCTCCTTGTCTCGACCCCGACACACGCCAGCCGCGAGCTGACGGTCCACACCCAGAAGGCCCCGTGCGACATGCCACACCCGGACTTCCCGCTGGCGCGGAGACTAGCGCGCGCTCCCGACGCTGGCGTCATTCCTCTCTCGTGAAACGGCCGCTCCGTCCCACGTCCGTGCGCCCCCGGCCGCGGGGTGTTGAGCATTGGCCAATATGAGGCTCGGCGCCGGATTGCATCTCCGGATTCCGGGGAGCGCCGGGTGGATTGAGACTCGTAATGTCTCAGGCTCGGTGATTTCGAGCGGAGCGACGGAGGAGGCGAGCGCTCTTGCTGGTGCTCGCGTCACCGTGGAGAGGCTCCAGCCCCCGCCGCCCCCACATGCCCTGGAGTCACCCCCGGCCGCCCGTGACGCGACAGTGTCCAGGTGCCACCCCGCCCCACTCCATCATCCTGGAGCCGACTCCAATCCGTTGACACGGTCCACCGACGAACGAGGACCCGCCCCAGAGACCTAAGGGCCTCGCGCCGTCTGTCACGCGGGCGCCGCCGTCCGCGAATCCCTCGCGCGCCGGAAAATCCCCCGCCACACCTTCGGCGTATGCGCCCATGCCGGGCTTCAGGGGGCGCCCGGCATCCACCACTTCCGACCGCCTCCTCGGATGGACCCATGACCGAAGAACTCTCTCGCCGCGCCGCCCTGAGACGCGCCACGGCCGCCGCGAGCCTTGGCCTCGCGACGGGCCTGCTCACCCGCGCCTCCCCGGCCCTGGCCCTGTCACCCCAGGATGACCTCGCGCCCCTCAAGGCCCTGCTCACCGCTGAACGCAACGCCATCAAGACCTACGACGCCGCGGTCAGCGTGCTCGACGCCGCCACCCCCGCCGACCCGCTCTTCCCCTTCCAGGGCATCGTCAAGGCCATCGCCCTGCACTTCCGCCAGCAACACATCGAGCACGCCGAACGACTCGCGCGCTACATCACCCGCCTGGCCGGCATCGACGACGTGGGCGAGGGCGCAGCGCAAGTCCCCGCGGACTTCGTGCCCGGCATCAAGAACGTCATCGACCTGGCCACCAACGCGGAGAAGGCCGCCGCCATCAGCTACACCGACGCCCAGAAGTCCCTCGTGCTCGCGGACAACGCGGAGCTGGCCGCCACCATCGGCGCGGTGGAGTCCCAGCACTTCGTCGTCCTCAACCTGGCCGCGAGCGGCTTCGTCACGCCCCCCGCCTCCACCGTCAACCAGCCCGCCGACGCGCTCACCGCCGTGGCGGCCCGGTTCGTCCCCAGGTCCTTCGCCGTCACCGTCGACGGCGCCCCCGGCCTCGACGACGAGACGGACCTGCCCTTCTACGACGTGACGCGGTGAGGAGCCCCACCCCCATGAAGACCCAGACCCACCCCGACTCCGTCCTCGCCCGCCGCCGGTTCCTCCAGGGCCTCGCCGCCGCGACGGCCGCCTCCACGCTCCCCGCTTGCGAGACCCTGGAGCGCGACAACTCCCAACACCAGCTCAGCCCCGTCGACCGCGCCCGCGAGGCCAGCGCCCTCAACACCCTGCTCGCCGCCGAGTACATCCTCCTCGACGCCTACGCCCAAAGCGCCGTCATCCTCACCGACGCGCGCGACACTCCCTCGCGCCCCCAGGAGGAACGGGACTTCGCCGCGCTCGCGCTCGCGCTCGTCACCGAGTTCCAGCAGGACCACGAAGCCCACGCCGCCCTGCTCATGACCACCGTGACGAACCTGGGCGGCAACGCCGTGCGCGAGGATGAAGCGCGGTTCACCCCGCCACGCGGCTTCCGTCCCTCCGTCGGCAACGTCCTCAAGCTCGCCGCCAACGAGGAGCGCCGCGCCGCGATTGCCTTCAACCGCGTCCTCAAGGGCCTCCAGACACCCGACCACCGCTTCATCCTCGCCTCCATCGAAGGCGTGGACACGCAGCACTTCATGGTGCTCAAGGCGCTCATCGAAGCCCTGGTCGACGTCACCCCGGCCCTGGACACGGCGCGGGTGGTGCCCCAGCCCTTCGTCTCCTCCACCGAGAGCCTCGGCGGCGGCAGCGGACTGGAAGCCCAGCCCCTCCTCGCCGTCAACGACGCGAACTGACGCCCTCGGCCTCTCCCACGCGGCGCGCCCGTGTCTCGGGCCGCCGCGGCAAGCCCCTGCTACCGCCAGGACAGCTCGTACTCACTGTCCAGCAACGCCACCTGCCGCCCGCTCACCCGCACGTCGCGCGCGCCCACCGCCTCCAGCGCGCCGCGCAGCACGCCCTCGTGGTACGCCGCCGGCATGAAGTCGCGGCGCATGATGAAGCGCGCGCTGCGCTCACCCGTCCACAAGGGGTACCGCTCGCCGTAGCTCACCGCCATGCGGTACGCGTCACCCAACGAGTCGAGCAACATGCGCGGACTGCCCGCCGCTTCCGCCAGCAACTGCCGGCCGAACAGCGACGCCAGGAAGTCGTTCGTGGCCTGCGAGCCCATCCGGCCCAGCACGCCCTCGAAGCCGTTGAGCTGCGGGCCCAACAGCCGCGCCGCCGTGGAGACCATCCGCAGGTAGCGCGACACCGAGTACAGGTGGAACGGGTTGATTTCCCACACCCCCGCCACGCCCTTGCACCGCGCCACCGCGCCGTCACCGCCCAGGTACGCGATGACGTGCAGGGAGCCCTGGAAGAACATGCCCCGAGCCTGGTCCTCGTCCGTCGCGGACAGACGCCGCTGCTCCAGCTCCCACGCCGCCCCACCGCCACTGCTCGCTTCCGTACCCACGTACATGGTCGTCTCCCCGAGGGGACTCACTGCTGCCTCGACTCAGGGGACACGTCCGGCGTTTCCGATGGATTTTCAGATTTCGCCGGCTTCCCCCCACTTCCTAGGTGCCAACCCTCTCATACTTTTCTACCCCTGTCGAATGGTTCCAGCACACCCCAGGGTCCATGGAAGGGTTCACCCATCACACGAACCCATTGTATTTCGGGCACATTTCCCTCCCAGGACGCACGAAGACACGCCCCGTCCAGGGTGCGGGGGACCCAGGAGGTGCGGGCTTATCGAAGGATGAGAGAGGCCTCGGCGGCGGCGAGGCCCGCACCGGGCTCACAGCGGTGTCCGGCCGCGAGCAGGGCGCGCTCCACGGCTCCCACGGTGGTCAGCAGGTCCGCGGGGCCGACGCGGTTCATATGGCCCACGCGGAAGTAGCGCGTCTTGAGGTCGGGGTGCAGTCCACCGGCCACCACCACGCCCTCCGCCTTCACGCGGCCCACCAGCGACGCGTCCACGCCCTCCGGGTAGTACACGGCGCTCAGCGTGTTCGCCGTCACCGCGTCGGACACCGGCAGCATGCGCAGGCCCAGCCCCCGCCACGCGGCACGGAAGGCGCGCGCCAGGCGCTGGTGTCGGGCGAAGCGGGCCTCCAATCCCTCGGCGAGAATCTGCCCCAGGCTCACGTCCAGCGCGCACACGAGGTTGACGGGCGGCGTGGCGAAGTAGGCCGGCTTGCCCGCCTCGTACGCCTCCATGATGGGCAGCCACTCCGCCCAGTCGGAGTACACGCTGGCCACCGGCACGCGGCGCTTGCGCCACGCCTCCAGCGCGCGAGGCCCCACGGTGAGCAGCGCCAGCCCCGGCGGCACACCCACCGCCTTCTGGCTCGCGGTGAGGTACACGTCCGCGCCCCACGCGTCCTGGTGGAACGCCTCGCCCGCCGTGGCGCACACGCCGTCCACCACCGACAGCACGCCCAATTCGCGCGCCACCCGCGACAGGCCCTCCACGGGCGTCAGCACGCCGGTGGACGTGTCCACGTGGGTGACAGTCATGACCTTGAAGCCGCCGCGCTTCAGGTGCGCCTCCACCTCCTCCACCGTCGGCGCGTCACCGGGCGCCGCGCGCACGTGCGTCACCGTCGCGCCATGCCGCTCCAGGATTTTCGCCATCCGGTCACTGAAGTAACCAGTATTCACCACGAGGGCCGCGTCACCCGGCTCCACCAGGTTGGCCACCGCCAGCTCCATGGCGAGCGTGCCGGAGCCGGAGACGACGAAGGGCTGCGCGCCGGGGGCGAGGCTCACCTCACGGAGCCGCTTCAGCGCGCGGCCGAAGATGGCGATGAAGGCCGGGTCCGTGTGGCCGTAGGAGGGGGCGCCGAGCGCCTGAAGCACCTCCTGCTCGAACTCCACCGGCCCCGGAATCATCAGCAAATCTCTCACGGCGTCACCGCTCCTCGGCAGCGCTCCGGCCCGACGCGGGCTGAAGCTGTGGATGTCTCACTGTAACCCCGGCCCGCTCCACTCACAGCCGCTCGAGCAGCTCGCGGAGGATGGAGAAGCCCTGGCGGAAGTCCTGGAGGTGCGCCTGCTCGTTGGGCGCGTGGTAGTACTTCATCTCTCCAAAGCCCGTGATTTGCACGTCGCAGCCCTGACGTTGCAGGTCCCTCACCAGCGGCAGCGAACCGGTGAGCGAGAAGGGCTGCGCGTCCACGCCCCGCACCTGCTTCATCGCGTCCTTCAGTGCCTGGAGGCCCGGCGAGTCCAGCTTGCAGGCGATGCCCTCGGTGCCTCCTCCGTCGAAGCGCAGCGACAGCGTGCCGCGCCGGCCATCCGCGGTGCGCGTGCGCGGGAAACCCGGCGGCACGTCGTCGCGCTCCAGCCGCGCGTCCAAGTCCTTCATGAAGTCCTCGGTGGCCCGACGCACCTCCGCCAAATCGTGGAACGGCGTGAGGCGGATATCGCCGCGCACGGTGACGTCCGAGGGAATCTTCGTCTCCTTGGCGTTGGTGGCCTCCACCACGGTGGACTTGAGGCTGGAGGTGGCCAGGAAACCCCAGCGCTTCTC
This sequence comes from Myxococcus eversor, assembly GCF_010894455.1. Classification (GTDB taxonomy): domain Bacteria; phylum Myxococcota; class Myxococcia; order Myxococcales; family Myxococcaceae; genus Myxococcus; species Myxococcus eversor. Next base: position 96,888 of record NZ_JAAIXY010000014.1, read on the forward strand.
GTCGTCCGAAGGCGGGTAGCGCTCATGGAACCAGCGCGACAGCTCCAGCGACGCCGCCATGGCCAACTCCAGCGCGTTGACGCAGTTCTGCGGCATGCCCGAGTGGCCACCCACGCCGGTGACTTTCAGCGACCACAGGCTGATGCCCGCGGTGCCCAGCGTGGGGCCGAAGTTCGCGCTGTCCAGCCAGTACACCGGCTGCCCGGCCAGGTCCTTGAGGCGCCCCTGCTCCGCGACGTAGCCCAGGCCCAGGCCCGGCAAATCCGACGACTCCTCGTTGGCGATGAGCACCACCTTCAACGTGCGGCGCGGACGCACGCCCGACTCCGCCAGTTGCGCGAGCAGGTCCGTCGCCACCGCGACGTGGCCCAGGCAGTCCGTGACGCCGCGTCCGTAGAGCAGCCCGTCCGGCCCCTCGTGCAGTTGGAAGGGGCTGTGCTCCCAGCCCTCGGCCTGCTGGTCCGCGGGGACGACGTCGAAGTGCGCGCCCACGAAGCCCACCGCGCCCTCGCCCGTGCCCTTCACGGTGAGCACCAGGCTGGGGCGGGACTCGTTGCCGGCGGAGGCCAGGGACTCGGCCTGGATGAAGCCGCTGGCGATGTGCGGCGCCAGCGTGTCCAGCACCACCCGCGCGGCGAGCCGTTCTTCCGGCACCAGCCCCGCGCTCGGGTTGTTCTGCAGCTTGGGCGTCAGGGCGATGAGACGCCGGAGCACATCCAGGAAACGGGCCTCACGGAGGGCGAGCGCTTGCATGGGCGCGGATTGGAGCCCAGGTCTCCTGAGGAAGTCACTGAAAACGACGACGCCGGAGCGTGATGAGCGCCCCGGCGTCGCGACTTCGTCAACGACTGTCCAACACCCCGCCTCAGCGGTAGGTGAGGGCCTGCGAGTCCATGCGGGCCGACTGGCCGGCGGTGAACGAGTTCATGCAGGAGTCGTCGGAGTAGTCCATGAAGTTGGTGATGGGGTCGTTGCCCGCGGCGGAGCAGGTGTTGCGGCCCGTGGGGCAGCCGTAGGCGGGAGAGGCCTCCGCCGGCGTGTCGCTGACCGAGTCACCCGAGCCGGAGCAGCCGCCCTGGAACGTGTGGTACAGGCCCAGCCAGTGGCCGACCTCGTGAGTGCCCGTGTCGCCCAGGTTGTACGGCGACGCGCTGCCACCGGGGACGCTGGAGAACAGAATCACGACGCCGTCCATCGACGGGTTGCTGGCGTAGCTGGAGGGGAACGTCGCCCAGCCGAGCAGGCCGCCGCTCAGGTTCGCGCTGTAGATGTTGAGCGCGTTCTTGCCGCCCGTGCGCAGCGCCGTCTTCATGGCGCGCTCGGCCGACGAGCCGGAGGCCAGGTTGTACCAGGTGGTGTTGGTGGTGCGGGTCGTCGCCGTCAGCGTGAACTTGAACGGCGTGTTCGCGTACGCGGCGTTCAGCACGTTCATCTGGTTCGTAATCATGGCGGCGGTGATGTCGCCGTTCGCCACGCCCGTGCCCTTGTTGATGACATGGAAGTAGGTGGGGATGGTCACCGAGCCGTTCGCACGCGCGAAGTCAGACACGGCGCGCTCCATGGCGAAGCGGCCTTCCATCTCCGCCATCTCCTCGGCGGACGGGTTCACGCCACAGCCACGGGCGTTGAGCACCTGCTGCGTGGGCTGCTCCTCCGCCGCGGGAGGCGTGGGCTCGCCCTGAGCCTCCGGGGGAGCGCTGGAACAGCCGGACAGCGCGGCGATGGTGCCGACGAGAACCGCGAAACGGCCGCCACGACGAGCAACGATACGAGACATTCCCGACTCCTCGGAAAATGCGGGGGAACCGGGATATTTATGAATGATTCCCCTTACGTCAAACGGGTCAAGAGGACCCCTCCCCGTCAAACGGGCAATGTCTGGGGTTGCAGTGGCGTCTTGCCGCGTGGCGACACACTCTTCGACGCAGGAGGTCGACGTGAAACAAAGTGAAACATCGAGGCGTAGGGCGAAAGCTTCACACGGGCTGTTCGTGAGGGGCCTGGTGCCCGCGCGGGAGCAGGCCGAGGAGGGCCCGAAGAAGCCAAGGCCCGGACAGGTGACGACGATGATGGTGGGTGAGGAGACGAAGGACGGGGACTCGGGCACGCGCGACTGACGCGGTGCACGGTGCTGGCGGCCTCGCGGGGCATCTGGTTCGCTCTCAAACCATGACGCAAGCGGCGGGGACAGGCGTGGTGGTGTTGGTGGGCTCTCGCGAGGACGCGCACGTGCGGGAGGTGGCGCGGCGCCTGGGCGCGGAGGGCGTGGACAGCGCCATCGTCGACACGCTGGCCTTCCCCGACGAGACGCGGATATCGCTCACGGAGGAGTTGGACGGAATCCTCGTGGACGGGCGCGCCGTGGGACGGCCCGCCGCCGTGTACCTGCGCGGCCTGCACTCGCACCCGCTGGCCTTCATGGTGGACGCGGAGGAGGCCATGACGGAGGACTGGCGCACCACGCTCACCGCGTTCCGTGAGAAGGCCGCGCTGCTCCTGGGGCTCATCGGTCGGTGGGAGCGGCTCGGCGTGCCGATGTACAACCCGCCCTCCGCGGATTGGGTGCTGCACAAGCCGGCGCAGCTCGCCGCGCTGAGGGCCGCGGGGTTGCCGGTGCCTCGGACGCTGTGGACGAATGACGCGGAGGCGGTGCGCCGCTTCGCCGCGAGCGGACGCGTGGCCTACAAGCCCATCCTGGGGGGCGCCGCCACGCGGGAGCTGCTGCCGGAGGACCTCACGGAGGAGCGGCTCGCCACGCTGGGCGCCGCGCCGGTGACGTTCCAGGAGCTGCTGCCCGGAGAGGATTTGCGGGTGTACGTGCTGGACGGCGAGGTCATCGCGGCCCTGCGCATCGTCACGGCGGCGCTCGACTTCCGTCAGAACGAGGAGCGGATGGAGCAGGTGGTGCTGCCGGCGGAGGTGGCTCGACAGTGCGTGAAGGCGTGCGAGGTGTTGGGCCTGAGGTGGACGGGGCTGGACCTGAAGCGCGGAATGGATGGGGAGCTCAAGTTCCTGGAGCTGAACGGCTCACCCATGTTCCTGGGGTTCGACGCCGGCGCGGGGACGGACGTGGCGGGACACCTCACGCGGACGCTGGTCCGGCACGCGCGTCGCGCTTCATCGCCACAGTGATGCGAGCACCGTGCGGGACGCCATCCACGCCAGCGCGCCGAGCACCACGACGAGCACGGCGGTGAACAGCAGCACCCGGTGGGGACGCGGGTGCATCACCGCGCGCAGCTCCTCCGTCATCACGGGGTCCTCGTCGACGTCGTCCACGTCATGGCTGGGCTCGGGCGTCATCGCTGCTCCATCTGGTTCTCGACGAGCGCGCGGTAGCGGCCGTTCGGCAGCACCACCAGCTCGTCATGGGTGCCCTCCTCGACGACACGGCCCTTGTCGAGCACGACAATCTTGTCCGCGCGACGCACGGTGGACAGCCGGTGGGCCACGACGACGAGCGTGCGCCCCGCCGCCTCTCGCTGGAGGGCCTCGGTAATCGCGCGCTCCAGCGCCGCGTCCAGGTGGCTGGTGGCCTCGTCGAGGAACATCACGCGCGGCTGTCTGTAGATGGCGCGCGCGAGCTGGAGCCGCTGCTCCTCGCCTCCGGACAGGCGCACGCCCGCCTCGCCAATCCGCGTCTTCAGGCCGTTGGGCAGCGCGAGCAGCTCGTCCAGGCACGCGGTGCGCGCGGCATGCAGCAGGCGCTCCGGGTCCGGGGCCTCGTCCCCCAGCGCGATGTTCTCCGCCAACGTGCCGTCAAAGATGTCCGTCTTTTGGAAGACGAAGGCCACCGAGCGGCGCAGCGCCGTCGGTTCGAACGTCTCCAGGGGCTGGCCGTCGTAGAGGACTCGGCCCTGCTCGGGGCGATAGAGGCCATAGAGGACCTGGGTGAGCGTCGTCTTGCCCGCGCCCGAGCGGCCGACAATCGCCGTCATCTTCCCCGCCGGCACGGTGAAGCTCACGTTGTCCAGCACGGGCCGCTCGTTGGGCGAGCCGTAGCGGAAGGTGACGCCGTCCAGTCGGAGCTCGGGGGCCTGGGTGAGCGCGCCGGTGACAGGGGCGGTGTCGTCGCGCAGCTCGGGCTGGGACTCGTAGACGATGTCCACGCGGCGCAGGGAGATGACGACGTCCTGGAGCTGATGGATGAACATCACCAGGTTCTGCATCGGCGCGAGCGCGAGCCCGAGGATGGCGAGCGTGGCGACCATCTGCCCCAGCGTGAGCTGCCCCTGGAGCACGAGGTGCGCCTCGTAGACGAGGATGCCCACGTACATGGCCTGGTTGACGAGCTGCGCGCCAGAGGTGTGGACGGTGTCGTGCAGCCAGATGCGGCGCGCGGCCTCGGCCTCGCGAGCCTGGAGCTTCTCCCAGCGGGTGCGGACCTGGCGCTCGGCGCCGCAGGCCTTGAGCGTCTGGATGCCGCCGAGCATCTGCAGCTCCAGCCGACTCGCCTCGGCGGCGACCCGGAAGCGCTGGTGGTCCAGCACGGTGCGCCGAGGCATCAGCACCAGCGTCCACAGCGAGTACAGCGTCGCGCAGGCGGCGAAGATGCCGAACACGGTGGCGTCGTAGAGGAAGAGCACGACGCCGTAGCCCACCAGCATCACCAAATCGAGCAGCACGGACACCGACGCGCCCTGGAGGACGCGGCGGATGCGCTGGTGGTCCTCGATGCGCTTGAGCAAATCACCGCGGTGGCGCCGCGCGAAGAACGTCACCGGCAGGGACAGCAGGCGCTTCCAGAACCGTGCGAGCAGGAGGGCGGAGAAGCCTCGGGACAACACGAAGAGTCCCGCGCCGCGCGCGATGGCCACTGCGATTTGAGCGACGACGAGCACGCCGAGGCCCACACCGATGGCGGTGAGCAAAGACACGTTCTTGCCGCCCACCGCCTTGTCGACGAGCCCCTGGATGAGCAGGGGCTGGGCGAGCGCCAGTGCCTGGAGGAGTACGGTGGTGACGAACACCTGGAACAGCAGCAGGCGGTAGCGCAGCAGCCCCCGACCGAAGCGGCTCAGCGCGCCGAGACGACGCGCGGGAACGGAGGCGACGGGAAGCGCGACGGGACGGAAGAGCGCGTCGGTGGGCGCCAGCGAGAGGAGGATTCCATCCCAGTGCCCACCGAGCTTCGCGCGAGGGATGCGTCGGAGGCCCTGGGCAGGGTCTCCGATGACGGCCTCCTTGGGAGTGACGGAGTAGAGGACGACGAAGTGGTTGTCCTCCCAATGGGCGATGCCGGGGAGGAGCGCCTGGCCCTCCTCATCCTCCAGCTCGGAAGGGTCCTCGACGTGGAAGGCGCGGACCTTGAAGCCCACCTGCTCGGCGGCGCTGGCGAGGTCCGGCAGCGAGGTGCCCACCACCTGCACGTGCGCGAGTTCCTTGAGCGCGGCGAGCGAGTGCGTGGCGCCGTGGTACGCGGAGACCATCTCCAGACACGCGGGGCCACAGTCGGCCTCCTCGAGCTGGTGGCGCAGGGGATACCGTTCCAGGGCGACGGCGAGCCGGGAGCGAGGCACACCGGAATCGCTATCACGGAGCGTGGCGAGCAACCAGTCACCGCCTGGCACGACGCAAGCAGTCCAGACAGGGACGCAAGGCTCAGCGCGTAGGCACCTCGGTGAACGCCACTTCCTCCAAGCCAAGCTGGCTCACCGTGGACATGAAGCGCTCCGTCGCCACGATGATGGTCTGGAAGTTCGCGAGCCTGAAGACATCCCGGTCCCGCGGCAGCGAGGCTTCATCCAGGACAGGCCGCGAGGGAAAGCTGAACGCGAGTCTGCCGCACGTCCGACACGGAGGAGCCAACCCCTTGGGAAAACAGCTCGGATGGAGCAGTCCACGAGGCTCCACCTGAAGCTCCAACAACTCCGGAGGATTCTTGCCCTGGAGCCTCAACTCCGTGCGACAGCCATGGAGCCCCTGTACGCCTTCGGAACGCAACCTCTCTAGCGCCTCGGCACGCACGAGCAGCGTCCATGGGTACAGCAGCACGAGCTGTGGAAACGAGCCGCGCCCACCTCCCACCAGGGTGCCAAAGGTCGTTCCAGGGGTCAGTGTCGCGCCGTCGGGAACCAGGGGCCGCACAGACTCCCGCAGTCTCGTGAACTCCTCGAAACGCTCCTCGACACGGGCCCTGAATCGCGCCGGGTCCGACACATCAGACAGGTCCACGCTCGGATACGACTCGCCGATTCCGCTCCAGACTTCATCGCAGTCGGGGCAGTGGATGCCAGGCAGGAGCCACGGGTGCCGCGCCTGAATCTCCCAGGCGTAGCGCGAAGGACGAGCGTCACCGAGCTGGAACCACCGCATGGTCAGTAGATGTCCTCTTCTATGACAGGGAACAGGGGGATGGACTTCCTGCTGTAGTACGGGACCACGGGGCCCGACAGGTCAAATCGGAAGATCATCTGCACCGCGAAGAGATGGATGGCCTGTCGGTTCGCCAGCGGATTGTTCCGGATGGAGTACCGCCACTCCGCATTCCAGGGCCCACCAAGCTCTCCACGGTGGATGTTCTGATGAACCTGCTTGTCGAGCACCAGCGTCCATTCATGGATATTGACTCCCCTGGAGATGAACCACTCCTTGAACGCCTGGGGAAAGACGTGGTGCTTGACCCACGTGCGCGTCGGCTCGTCTTCGTTCTCCTTCCTGAGCCGGGCCGCGTACTCGGCGCTCGTCTCATTCCAGGGAATGATGAAGATGGGCTCCGCGCCTTCGGGGAGTCCCTGCATGCTTCCCCAGTAGCGCTGGGGATGGGAGGTCGTCGGAGCCCCGCGACCCGTCCGTGGCAATGGGGGCGGCCGTACCGGCGGACGGACAGGCATCACTGCCTGCGCCGGCACGATGCGCCCAGGATGGACCTCTTCGCAGAAGTAGAGGGCGCAGGCCCCTACGCCACAGATGAGGGTCGTGCACCGGTCCGCGCTGGGGTCCTCGCACTCCGCTCCTGGAGCTTCCGCTGCCTCCCAGCGCCGCGATGCGACGCTCGTCGAGGCACAGGCCGCGAACAACCACCCACACAGCAAGAACGACCATTTTCGCATTCATGACCTCTCGGGCCATGAAGACTAGGAACCCGGACTGACGCGTCCGTGGTCTCCGTTGCCGCCGCGGGATTCGCCCTACTCCGCCGCGGGCACCACGGCGGGCGCGGCATCCACGGGCACGGGAGCCACCACGGGCTGCATGGGCTCCGCCGGCTTCGGCGCCTCGGCCTTGGGCTCCACGCGCTGCACCTTGCCCATCTGGTCCAGGTCCTTCCTGTTGTCCAACGAGAAGCGCACCAGCGCGCGAAGGATGCGGTTGCGCTTCACGTTGCCCAGCACCTCGCGCAGGTCCTCGTAGACGGTGGGGTCGCTGATGAGCCCGCCCACCGTGCCGTCACCCTTCGCCACCGTCGCCGTGATTTTCTTCAGGTCCGCCGCCGCGGCGCCCAGGTCCGCGAACATCCCGCTCGCATCGCCGTACACCAACTGGTGCACCGCCCCGTTCGGGCTCTTCTTCGCGTCCTCAATCAACCCCGCCAATTGCCCCGCCGCCGAGCCCAGCTCGCGCAGCGCAATCGCACCCTCGTCTCCGTAGATGAGCGCGTGCGCCGTGCCGTCACCCGTGCGCACCTCGCGCAACAGCGCCTCCACGTGCCCCACCGCGCCGTCCACCCGCTGCGCCGCGCTCGACGCGCTCGCCATCAGCGTGCGCACCTCGCGCCCCGCCTCCTTGTCGTAGATGAGCGCATGCAGCACCCCGTCCCCGCTCTGCACCTGCTCCAACACCCCCCGCAGCGCCGCCATGCTCCGCTGCACGTCAGTGGCGAGCTGAGGGTCTCCGTATGCGTCCACCGTCTTGAGCAACGACTTGCTGATGGCCACCGAGTTGTCCATCACCTCGCTGGCGCTCTTGAGCAGGTTGGTCAAATCCCCGCTCGTGGAGGACGACAACACCCCGCCCGGCTCCACCGGCGGCGACGCGGGACTGCCCAGCGAGATGTCCACCGCCTTGTCCCCCAGCACGCCCATGCTCGTGAGCTGCGCCAGCGAGTCCTCCTTCACGCGGTCCGCGTACTTCGCCGACACCTGCAGCCGCACCTCCAGCTTGGGGTCCTTCGGGTCCTCGGAGAAGTAGATGCCCGTCACCTTCCCCACCTCCAGGCCCCCCAGCCACACCGGGGACTGGTCACTCAACCCCTGCACGTTGACGAAGTACGCCCGGTACAAGTGATGGCGCTGGAACAGCCTCGACTCCTGGCCGATGAAGAACACCACCACGCCGGCCACCGCCAGGCCGATGGCCACGAACAGCCCCGCGCGCAACGCCAGCCGCTTCTCGCCCGCCGCGGACGTGAACAGGCTCATGACATGCCTCCGGGCTCCAGCTCGACCCGGCGCGCATCCAGGAACGCCCGCACCTCCGGAACCTTGGAGCGCCGGAACTCGCCCGGCGTCCCCACCTGGACGATGCGCCGGTTGGCCAGCATCGCCATCCGGTCCCCCACCGCGAACGCGCTCACCAGGTCATGCGTCACGACGATGGAGGTGCTGCCGAGCTTCTTCTTCATCGAGTTGATCATCGCGTTGATGGACTGCGTCGTCACCGGGTCCAACCCCGTCGTGGGCTCGTCCCAGAGGATGACCTCCGGGTTGGTGGCGATGGCCCTGGCCAACCCCACGCGCTTCTTCATGCCACCCGACAGGTCCGACGGCATCAGCCGCTCCGTCCCCGGCAGGTTCACCAACGCCAGCTTCTCCGCCACCCGCTGCCGCACCTCGTCCATCGGCATGTCCGGGAAGTGCTCCCGCAGCGGATACGCCACGTTCTCCCCCACGCTCAGCGAGTCGAACAACGCCGCGCCCTGGAACACCATCGCCACGTTGCGTCGCACCGGAATGAACTGCTCTTCCGTGAAGCCCGTCACCTCGTGGCCCTGGAAGAGGATGCGTCCCGCGTCCGGCCGCTGCAACCCGATGAGGCACTTGAGCAACACGCTCTTGCCCGTCCCCGAGCCCCCCAGCACCACCAGCGTCTCCCCCGCCCGCACGTCCAGCTCCAGGTCGTCATAGACGCGCTTGGCGCCGAACGACTTCTGGAGGTGCTCGAAGTGGATGAGCTGCTCACCCGGCGTGGGCCGGTGGAACTCGAAGGTGGGCGCTTCCTTGTGGTGGCCGAAGGGCATGTCACGTCACAGGTACAACGTCACCTTGGTGATGAAGAAGTCCGCCAGGCACACCGCCACGGAGGTGATCGCCACCGTCTGCGTCGTCGCGCGCCCCACGCCCTCGGTGCCGCCCTCCACCGTCAGGCCCTTGAAGCAGCCCACCAGCCCGATGATGAAGCCGAACACCGCGCCTTTGAACACGCCGGACGCGAAGTCCATCATGAACACCGCGTCCAGCGCGCCCTTGAAGAACAGGTCCAACGAGATGGCGTACTGCGCGTTCACCACCAGCGCGCCCGCCACCAGACCCACCACGTCCGCGAACACCGTGAGCACCGGCATCACCAGCAGGCACGCGAGCACCCGCGGCACCACCAGCTTGCGCAGCGGATCCGCCCCCAGCGCGCGGATGGCGTCCACCTGCTCCGTCACCGTCATCGCCCCCAGCTCCGCCGCCATGCCGCTGCCCAGGCGCGCGCCCACCGTGAGCGCCGTCAGCACTGGCGCCAGCTCCCGGAACAGCGTGAGGATGACCACGCGCCCCACCGTGTACTGCACCCCGAAGCGCGCCAGGAAGTAGCCGAACTGCAACGAGATGACGAGCCCGGCGAACGTCGCCGTGAGCAATGCAATCGGCAGCGAGCGCACCCCCAGCGACTCCACCTGGAAGATGAGCGAGCCCAGGTCGAAGGGCGGCCGCACCGCGCGGCTGAGCACCTGCCCCGTCATCTGCGTCATCGCGCCCAGCGACTCCAGCCGCTGTTTCGCGCGCTCCACCACCCCGGGGCGCTCCGGCGCCGCGACATCCACCACCTCCGGCGTCTCCACTTCCGCCGAGGGACTCATCCGATGTGCTCCGACTCGAAGCCCGCCAGCAGCGCGTCGAAGTCCGGCATGCGCTCGGCCGCGAGCCCCGGCGGCGCCACGTAGGAGAAGTCGAAGACGCAGTTGTCCTTCTTCAACACCACCAGCTCCAGCTCCACGGGCACCCCGTCCATCTTCGCCAGGTAGCGGCTGCGCAGCGCTTCGCGTCCGTCCATCGCGATGAGGAAGCTGGTCAGCTCCTGGCGCTCCGTGAAGCCCATGAGCAAATGGCGCGTGAGCACCGGGAGCGGCGGGTCGTCGTGCCCCTTGCACGTCGCGTTGATGGAGAGCGCGCGGCCCGTGCCCTCCTCGGAGAAGGCCAGGTCATTGCCCTCCAGCCAGACCCGGCGCCAGTGCTTGGGCAGCTCGCCCACGCGGTAGCGCACTTCCGGCTTGGACAACACGGAGTCCTCGAAGCTCACGCGGCGGCAGCCCATCAGGGATGCAAGCAACACGAGCAGCAGCGTCATCCTCGACATGGCACCGTTTCTTCGCGTCAGCACTTCCGGCCCTGCGGGCGAGTCATGCGACACCGGGGGCGGCGCCGCAAGAAATTCCGCGCGATAAAACGTCCACTATCCACCCCTCGCTCCACCCCAGGACGGCGGATGCTCGACACTGAACCTTCCAGGTTTCACGAGCGAGCCACCCGATATCGCCTTGTCGCCGCGCATTCCCGCCACGAAAAGGGCAGGTCGTCCGCCCCGTCGACAATCAATTTCACCGGGCGGGCGCACAGGGGGAGTCCCTTGGCGCCCCTCGCGTCCGCATGTTCCAACCAGCACTCCACCGGGACACGGCGACCTTGCCCGTCCCCTCCTCCCGCATCCGGGAGAAGTCCCCACACGAGGAGGCGACACATGGATGGCGGACTCGCGGTGTTCGGCTTCGGCCTCTTCCTCTTGTCGATTGCCAGCCTGTACGCGCGCACGGCCTATGGCGTGGCGGTAGGGCTGCTGGCCATGGCGCTCGTGTCCATGGGTATGGCCTTCAGCGAGTCGAAGAAGCTGCGCGAAATCTCCCTCGGCCTGAGCCTGGGGCTGCTGGCGCTGGCGACCATCGCCGTGGCCACCGGCACCGTGTGGTGGCTGAGCCTGGGGACCTTCTTGTTCGCGGTGGCCTTCGGAGTGCTCTGGGCCGAGTACCGCTTCGCCTTCTTCGAGCACGTCCGACAGGAAGACCTGCCGCCCAAGCACCAGCACCACGCCCGGCGGATGAACGTGCACTGGCCCTGGCACCGGCGCCGCTCGGCGCCGTGAGTCGTCAGCCCGCGACGGGGGCGTCCGCGTCCCGCGTCGTCACCTGCCCGCCATGCACGGAGAGCCACAGCGTGTCCTCCGCCGCGGCCCCGCGCACCAGCGAGCCATCCGTGGTGGACAGGAACACCTGCGCGCCACTCTTCGCCAGGTAGTCCATCAGGTAGGCATTGCGCTCGGGGTCCAGCTCGCTCGACACGTCGTCCAGCATGAGCAGCGGCAGGAAGCCCATGCTCGTCTCCAGGTTTTCGATTTCAGCGATCTTCCAGCCGAGCACCAGCGCCCGCTGCTGCCCCTGGCTCGCATAGGCCCGCGCGCTGCGCCCGCCCAGCGTCACCGTCACGTCGTCCGAGTGCGGCCCCACCGAGGTGAAGCCCCGGTCCAAATCCCTGCGCAGACGCTCGCCCAGCGACTCGCGCAGCGCCAGGGCCAGCGAGGCCTCGTCCGTCGTGGCGAAGTCGCCGCCCAGGTGCGCCGGGTGGTAGCCATACGAGGCCGGATCCACCGTGCGACCAATCGAGGCGAAGGTCGCCTGGGCGCGCGGCGCCAGCTCCGCCATCAATGCCCGCCGCCGCGCGTAGATGCGCGCTCCGGCCTTGGCCAGCGTCTCGTCGTAGGCGGCCAGGTAGGCCGGGTCCGCGGCGCCACCCTCGCGCAGGAGCCGGTTGCGGTTCTTCAGCGCGCGCGCGTATTCGCGGCTCTCCCGGAGGTACGCGGGGAAGCGGTTGAACACCGCCCGGTCCAGGAAGCCGCGACGTGAGTCCGGACCGCCCTTCACCACCTCCAGGTCATCCGGGGTGAAGGCCACGACGGAGACACCGCCGAAGTACTCCTCCAGGCTGGCCGCCTTCTTTCCGTCCACGAAGGCCTGCCGGGTGCCTCCGCCGACTTCCACGGCGATTTCGCGCTCGGCTCCCTTGAGGAGGAAGCGGCCGGACACGCGCGCCGTCTGGGTGCCCCAGCGCACCAGCTCCGACAGCCGCCCGGCGCGCAGCGGCTTGAGCGTGGCGAGGAAGTAGAGCCCCTCGAGCAGGTTCGTCTTGCCCTGCCCGTTCTGCCCCACGGCGATGGTGGCATGGGCGCTGGGCGTGAGCGTCACCTGCGCGAGATTGCGGAAGTCTTGGACGTGGAGTGCGAGGAGGCGCACGGCCCCCACCGTATATCCGCCTCCGCGCCGGTGCGGGGAGGTTATCTCGCGCTCCACTCACCGAGGGGCCGGGCGAAACACAGACACGCTCGCGCAGGAGTCCTTCAGGACGCCAGGCTCTTCCCGGCGACAGCGGGCTCCGAGGGCCGCAGCGGCAGCTCCACGGTGAAGATGGCCCCCTCGCCCGGCTTGCTGTCCACGCGGATGACGCCCTCCATCGCCTCCACGAGCGTGCGCGCGACATACAGGCCCAGGCCCAGGCCTCCGTAGTTGCGCTCGGACACCGCGCGCTCGAACTTGTGGAAGATGCGCACCTGGGCCTCGGGGCTGATGCCGATGCCCTCGTCGCGCACGCGCAGGAGCGCCCGCTCCGCCTCCAGCTCCACGGACACCCGCACGGGCCGACCCGCGCCGTACTTGAGCGCGTTGGACACCAGGTTCGTCACCACCTGCTCCAGCCGCATCCTGTCCCACGCGCCCATCGCGGACTCCACGCCGGAGACGTCCACCTCGCACTCCGCCCGCTCCGCCTCCGGCTGGAAGCGCGCCACCACCTCCTGCACCAACGCGCGCAGGTCCACCGGCTCGTACTCCAACCGCAGCCGCCCCGTGCCGATGCGCGACACGTCCAAGAGCCCGTTCACCAGGTCCGCCAGCCGCATCACCTGCCGCAACATCCCCTGCACCTCGCGGCCATGGCGCTTCGCCCAGGCGGAGTCCGGGTCCGCCAGCGTCGCGCGCGCGAAGGCCTGCAGCCTCAGCCCCAGCACCGTCAGCGGTGTCTTCAGCTCGTGGCTCGCCACGGACAGGAACTCATCGCGCACGCGGATGGCCTCCTGCAGCCGCTGCTCCACCGTCTTCAGGCGGGTGATGTCCAGGAAGGGCAGCACCGTCACCGCGGGATGCCCATGCATCGCGGGCAACATCTCCGAGGAGATGCTGAGCACGAACTCGCCGCCGCGCGTGTGCCAGACGACCTCCAGGCCCTCCAGCTTCTCGCCCCGCGCCGCGCGGGAGGAGGGGATGTCCTCCGCGCCCAGCCGCCGGCCCGCCAGGTCCGTGATGTGGAACAGCTCGCCGTACTCCGACGCGGGGGTCCGCATGGGGATGTGCTGTCCATGCAGCCGGTCCGCCGCCGCGTTGGAGAACGTGAGGTCCCCGGTGCCCGGGTCCGCCATCACCACCGGCATGGGCATCAAGTCCAGCACCGCCTCCAACCACCGGTGCTGGCTCTCCACCGCCTGGCGCGCGAGCACCTGCTCCGTCACCTCGAAGGCGAACGTCACCAGCCCGTCCACCCGACCCCGCTCGTCGCGCAGCGGCTCGTAGAGCAGGTTCCAGTACCGCGTCTCCACCTGCCCCCGGCCCGCGTAGTCGAGCGCCATCGGATACTCGTGGGCCACCACCCGCTCGCCCGTCTCCAGCACCCCTCGGTACAGGCTCACCAGCTCCGGAGAGATGTCTGGAATCGCCTCCACGAGCGTGCGCCCCACCAGCTCCCGGCCGCCCATCAGCGTCAGCAGCAGCGGGTTGGCGAACTCGAAGCGCAGGTCCGGACCGCGCAGCAGGTTGATGGCCACCGGCGCCTGGGTGAGCAGTTGATAGAGCCTGCGCCGCTCCAGTTGCTCCGCCTCGCGCGCGGCCAGCTCCGCCGTCACGTCCTTGTAGGCCAGGGCGATGTGGCTCACCTCGCCCTCGGAGGACGCGAGCGGGAAGCAGGTGCAGGCGATGGCGATGCGGTGCGCCTCCTTCACCTCGACGTGCCGCAGCTCCTTCACGTCGTACCAGATGACCGGCGTCTGCACCGTCTCGCCCGCGAAGGCCCGGCGCAGCAGCACGTCCAGCCCCATCTTCGCCACCAGCTCGTCGCGAAAGAGGCTGTACTCCGGCGGCGGCATGGAGCCGAACATCGCCTCGTAGGCCGGGTTGTACAGCCGGCAGTGCCCCCGCGCATCGAAGATGGCGTACGGCACCGGCGAGTGGAGGAACAACCCCTCCAGCAACACCAGCGGGTCCGTCGTCACGGAGGCCAATTGCTCGCGCAGCGGGAGGGCCTGGGCCGAGGACGCGCGCGCGCCGCGTCCCCCACCGGAACCTCGGTCTGCCTCGACGTCTGACTTCCCACCCCGAGGGCCCTGGCCCTTGCGCGTCGCCACGACCCGCAGGCGTAGCAGAAGACAGACTTCACTGGCAGCGCTGAAAGGTAGGACATGGGTTGGACATGGCTTGTGGACCCCTTCACGAAAGGCTTTGGTCCGGCCCATGGCGGAGCCACTCAAGACCTTCTTCGACGCCCGGCTGGTGGAGCGGCTGGGCACCGCGCTGCACAAGGCCCGGTCCTCATTCCCCCTCGACACCTTCCTCGAGGAGGCACGTCAGGGATTGGAGGGGCACGAGCTCATCGGCCGCGCGCGGCACATCTCCCAGGCCATGCACCGGGCCCTCCCCTCCGACTACCCGAAGGCGGTGGAGGTGGTGGTGCGCTCACTGGGCCCGCTGCGGGACACGGACCGGGTGGGCATGGAGGTCTTCTTCTACCTCCCCCACACGATGTTCGTGTCCGAGCACGGCCTGGAGCACTTCGAGGAGTCCATGCGGGCCCAGCACGCGCTCACCCAGCGCTTCACGGCGGAGTTCTCCATCCGCCCCTTCCTGGAGCGGCACCCGGAGAAGACGCTGAAGCGCCTGCGCGAATGGACGAAGGACGAGAGCGTCCATGTGCGCAGGCTCGTGTCGGAGGGCACGCGTCCGCGCCTGCCGTGGGCCTCGCGCCTGCGCGCCTTCCAGGAGGACCCGCGTCCGGTGCTGGAGCTGTTGGAGCTGCTCAAGGACGACGTGGACCTGTACGTGCGTCGCTCGGTGGCCAACAACCTCAACGACATCGGCAAGGACCACCCGGCCGTGCTGGTGAAGGTGGCGAAGGCGTGGCTGAAGGACGCCTCACCAGAGCGGGAGTGGCTGGTGCGCCACGCGCTGCGCTCCGCCGTCAAGCGAGGCGAGCCCGCCGCGCTGGAGGTGCTGGGCGCGGGAAAGCCCACCGGAATCGAAGCCCGGGCCACGGAGCTGCCCCGCCGCGCGAAGCTGGGCGGCGCGGTGGACGTGCGCTTCGTGGTGGCCAATCGCTCCAAGCGCACCCAGTCGCTCGTGGTGGACCTGGCCGTGCACTTCTTCAAGGCGCGCGGCGAGGCGCCCAAGCCCAAGGTCTTCAAGGTGCGCGCGCTGACGCTTTCGCCCGGCCAGGAGGAGACCCTGGGCAAGCGCGTGTCACTGGCGCGGCTCACCACGCGCCGCCACTACCCGGGCCCGCACCGCTTCGAGGCGCGGGTGAATGGCGTGGACCTGCCGCTGGGCGAAGTCGACGTGGTGGAGTGAGGCCGCCTCAGCGCGGCCCGAGCAGCTTCACCAGCTTGTTGTAGACGCCCATCACCAGGAGTGGCGACACCCAGGAGCCGATGAAGCGGGCCGGCTGCTGGCGGCCCATCAGCTCCAGGCTCAGCGACACGCCCATCGAGCACAGGCTGACGAAGAGGAACCAGTGAGAGGGAATCTTGGCCGCCTGCTGCTCCAGCAGGCGGGTGAACGAGCTGTCCGTGTGCTCCGCGCGCAACACGGGGGGCAGCTCGTATTCGTGCTTCGACGCGGCACTCGCGGGGTTGACGTCCAGGCTCATCGTGCTTCCTCCCCGAGCAGCCAGGCGGTTCGGCCGCTCGCCCCGCGCGCTCGTGGGAAAGCCCCATGCCTCCCGGCGTCGCGGTCCCCATCATGGTGGGACCGAACCACGCGAAGGGCGAGAGGGTGAACCACCACACCACACCGGACACGGCGGGCGGAGAAGCGGGAGGACTCCAGCTTCCCGAGGCGGGCGCGGGCCCGCTCCTGCAACGCGACTACTGGGCCCTCATCCGGCACTGTCGCTACCGGCCCGCCGTCATCCTGGACTGGGTGGCGCGGAGGTTCTCCGAGTTCGCGCCCGACGAGCTGTGTGTCTTCACGCGTGAGTCCCCGTCCCGTCAGGACCAGCCGCTGGAGGAGGGTGAGGTGCTCACCGTGCACATCGTCGGCGCGGGGACGTTCGGCGTGCGCGTCATCCACAAGGACCGGCAGAGCCTGACGCTCGCCACCCTCCCCGGCCATCCGGAGGCGGGGCGCATCACCTTCGGCGCGTACCGCAACGAGTACGGCGACGTGCTCTTCCACATCCGCAGCCGCGCGCGCTCCGGCTCGCACATGCACCACTGGGGCTTCGTCACCGGGGGCGAGGCGATGCAGACCAACACCTGGACGGAGTTCGTCCTGCGCGTGGCCCTCTCCGCGGGCGAGGGCGTGGTGGGCGGCATCCACGCGGACACGCAGGAGCTGGCCGAGGAGCCCCAAGGTGGAGACGTGATGTCCGGGCCCACCTTCCTCGCGCGAGGAGACGACGCCGATGATTGAGTGGCGCTGGTTCTCCGGCTGGACGGATGACGAGCTGGCCCCCCGGCTGGAGAAGGCGCGCGCGCTGGTGCGCAACTTCACCGCGGCGTCGGGAGAGATGACGCTGGAGGCGGGCTGGAACCAGGTGCACTCGGTGTCCACGCTGGGCCGCGAGCAGCCGGGCCCGCCGTTGCCCACGGGCCTGTTCGAGCGCGCCCGGGGCGTGATGGAGACCTTCGACTTCTCCGACCCGCGCATCGTCCGCTGGCACTTCTCCCCCGACACGCCGCTGGATGGGCGCACGGTGCTGCTGGAGCTGAAGTCCCTGGGCGCGCGGCTGCGCTTCCTGTGCGCGGTGCGCGTGGGCGACACGCGCCTGGAGATTGGCGAGACGTGCAGCGTGTATGGCTTCGGCTTCGTGACGCTGGAAGGACACCTCGAAAAAGGGCGCGAGTGGTTCCTCTTGCGCAAGCACCACGACACCGGAGAGGTGCGCTTCGAAATCGAGGCGAGCTGGCGGCCCGGGACGTTCCCCACCGCGTGGAGCCGCCTGGGCTTCGCGCTCGTGGGCAAGCGCTACCAACGCGCCTGGCACCGGCTGACGCATGCGCGCATGCGCGAGCTGACGCGGCATCATCCAGAGTTCGCGGGCATGCCCGCGCATCACGGCAGGGTGGACCACTCCGGACACGAGTTGGAGGAGCTGGGCCCGGTGGGCTTCTACACGCAGCGCGCGCCGGGACGATTGAAGTCACAGCTGGAAGAGGAGGTGGACGCCGTGGAACGAGGACATTGGTTGACACCCGTGGGGCTGGGAGTGCTCGCGGGCATGCGCAGTCTGAGTGCGCCCACGCTGGTGAGCCGCAAGCTGGCCCAGTCGCCGGGGGCGAGGACGGACCCGTTGTCCGTCGCCTTTTCGAAGCCCTGGGTGCCTCGGGTGCTGGAGGTGCTCGCGCTGGGCGAGCTGGTGGCGGACAAGCTGCCGACGACTCCCGCGCGCGTGAAGTGGGTGCCCATGACGGGCCGCATCTTCATGGGCACGATGGCGGCGGCCTCGTCGGTGGGAGGACAGACGCGGCGGCGCGTCGTGCTCGCGGCGGCGATGGGCGGACTGGCCGCGGTGGCCTCCACCTGGGCCTTCTACTCGCTGAGGAAGCTGGCCACGGGGAAGCTCCACATCCCCGCCATGGTGGCGGCCTTCGCGGAGGACGCGCTGCTGGCGGCGCTCGCCACGCGGCTGATGCCCCTCGTGGACGACACGGCCACGGCGAGCTGAAGCGGAACGTCAGGGCCTCTCGCTCAACCGTGGCGAGAGGCCGCGTTCCGCGCGGCCTGCACCAGCGCGGGCAGGTCCTTCACGTGCGTCATGTCCGGCCCCGCGTCCTCCGAGGCACGCGGCTGCGCGCGGGACGGTAGGAACAGCCGGGCCGGCGTCTGCGCCTTGCCGTGCAGGATGCTGAACAGGCGCAAGGCATCGCGCAGCCGCTCCACGTCCGCGCCGCCCTCGTCGCGTGCCCGCTGCGCCGCGCTCCACAGGCGCGCCCACGCGGCCTCCTCGCTCCAGGCTCCAGCGGGCCGCTCACGTGACAGGGTGGCCAGCTCAGCCGCCAGCTCGAACAGGCCCGCGCGGCCCTCATCGAAGACCTCGCCCGAAGCGAGCCTCGCCTCGACCCCACCGCTCGACTCACGCGCGGCCAGCCACGGCAGCAGCTCCGGCACCTCCCGCTCCAACGGGAGGACAGGCGCCAGGCGGTTCTCCAGCAGCGCGCGCAGCCTCGCCCTCGCCACGCCGTGCCAGAAGGCCGCGTGCAGCACCAGCTCCGGTCCACTGCGGGGCACATGCAACGGCACGCGCGAGGCCCGCCGCGCCAGGAAGTCCTTCACCCGCCCGCTGGTGTCGAAGTGCTCCAGGCGTTGCCACAGCGAGGCCAGCGCGGACTCGGCCAGCGGCAGGGCGCGGCGCAGCTCCTCCGCCTCCGCCTCGTTGAAGGGCAACACCCCCTCGGGCGTGGGGCGCTTGAAGACGCGCTCACACACCTCGGCGGCGGCGCACGCGGCGCGCAGCTCCGGCAGGTTGCGCGGCAGCAGCTCCACGGCCCGGGCCCAGGTGCGTCCGCCCAACAGCGGCCCCGCCTCCAGCACCACCTCCTCCAGCCGCAGCAGCGCCTCGCCCAACGACACCGAGCGCTCCGCCTCCGGCAGCCGCCGCAGCGCCACGTGCTGGACGGCCGCGCGCAGCCGCTCCACCTCCGCCATCAGCTTCATGGGCGCGGCCTCGCGCGGCCAGCCCTCCGCGGCGGCGCGGCGCTTCAGCGCGGTGAGCGTGGCGTCCACCTCCGGCTGCACCTGCGCCACCTCGCGCAAGAGCTCGAAGTGGGCGCGCACGCGGTCCTTCCAGAAGAACGCCTCCAGCATCCCTCGCAGGGCCACGTAGCGCAGGCGCGTGGCCTCCAGGAGGTCCGCGCGGTCCTCGAGTCGTGCGCGCAGGTTGTCCGGGTGCGTGGCCACGCCCTCACTATAAAAGCGGCCCCCGCTTCCGGCAGGCCCTCGGACCCATTGGCCCTCGCGAGAGTGAACGATGGGTCGCCCATGACTGTTCCACCCGACAGGGCCCCCGCTCCAACGGTGGCCTTCCCGTCCACCAGGCGGCACTTGCGCGAGGGGCTCGGGCAATGAAAAGCCCATGCGACCCGGCCTGACGTGGCGCGGACTCGCATGGGCTCGAAGACGACGCGGGAGGGCCTGGGGCAGGCCCCCGGACGACTCACACGCGCATGGGCATGACGACCGCGGTGAAGGTGCGGTCACCGGGCGCGTGCAGCACGCCGGGGCTGTGCTCGTCACCCAGCTCGAAGCTCACCTCGTCCGTGTCCGTGACGGCGAGCACGTCCGTGAGGTAGCGCGCGTTGAAGCCCACGGTGATGTCATTGCCCTGGTAGGCCAGCTCCACCACGTCGCGCGCCTCACCCAGGTCCGGGTTGCTCGCGGTGATGACCAGCTTGTTCGTCTCCAGGCCGATGCGCACGGCGTTGCTCTTGTCCGCGGACAACAGCGCGATGCGCTTGAGCCCCTCCAGGAAGCGCACCTTGGGGACGAGAACCACCTTCTCGCCCTCCTTGGGGATGACGCGCTGGTACTCGGGGAACTGCCCGTCGATGAGCCGCATCACCATCGTGAGGCCGGGCTTCTTGAACAGCGCGGAGTTCTCCGCGAACCCCAGGTGGCACTCCGCGTCCGGCGCCTCGTCCAACAGGCGCTTGAGCTCCATCAACCCCTTGCGCGGGATGATGACGCCGCTCTTGAGCTTGAAGTCGCCCGTCAGCTCGCGCTCGATGAGCGACAGCCGGTGACCGTCCGTGGCCACCATGCGGACCTTGCCGGAGGCCTGCGGCTCGAAGAAGACGCCGTTGAGGATGTAGCGCGTCTCGTCGCTGGAGATGGCGAACTGGGTCTTCTTGATCATCTCCAGGAGCGTGTTGCCACCCACCTGCACCAGCGGAGCGTTCTCCTCCTTGGGCAGCTTCGGGTACTCCTCGGCGGCCATGCCGACAATCTTGAAGTGGGCCGAGCCGCTGGAGATGTCCACGTAGTTGTTGACCAGCTTCTTCAGCGTCACCTGCGCGTCGGGCAGGTTCTGGACGATGTCGAAGACGTACTTGGCGCTGAGCGTGACGGCGCCCGGCTTGATGACCTCGGCGGGGTGCTCGGAGACGATGCCGATGTCCAAATCGAACGCGGTGACGGTGATGCCGCCCTTCGTCGCGTTGACGAGCACGTTGGCGAGGATGGGCATCGTCGTCTTGCGCTCCACGATGCCCTGGGCGCGGTAGAGGGCCTTCTTCAGCTCGTCGGCGGCGATGCGGAATTCCATCGGAGGGCGTCCCGTCCTTAAAGGTCCCGGCCCCAGGGGGCCGATCAGGGGGCCGATGTAGCCCGTGGCCTGGGGAGCGTCAACGCGCCAATGCCCCCGCCCGCGCCCTCGTCCGCACCGCCGACAGCCCGGCCAGGACACTCCCAGTCGGGCTGTACGGAGTTTCAGTCACCCTCCGTCCAACTGACTGGCGGTCAGCCGAGCTGACAGGGGACTGGCCCTTGCCCCGTGGGCGATGGACACTCCCTGTCTACTCGCCTTCCGGAGCTTCCCATGAACGTCCGCCCGCTTCTGCTCGCCGCCCTCGCGCTGGGCTTCGCCGCCGGTTGCAGCAAGCCGTCCGCCTCCTCCTCCACGCCCTCGAACGAGCCCGGCACGCCGAGCGGTGACTCCCGGCCGGCCGCGGAGAACGCCGCGCCCCCCAGCGGAGACCAGAGCGGCACCCCCGTCGCCCCTCCGCCCACCCCCGGCAACGGCGGCGAGGCCAAGGCGGGTGAGAGCGCCGTCTACATCGTCAAGGACAGCGGCATCCGCTGCATCGCCCCGCCCTGCCCCAGCTACAACGCCGTCCTGGCGGACAAGCCGGACATGGACGCGATTCCGGTGCACGAGCTGGACTTGTCGGCGGTGACGGGCGGCAACGAGCAGCAGATGGACTCGCTGATGCAGCGCACGACGGCGGGCGGCCTCAAGGTTCGCGGCTCGCTGGAGACGCGGCCCAAGGCGGGCCCCTCGGGCGACGCCACCGTGCTGCGCGCCAGCAAGCTGGAGTAGGCGCCGCTAGAAGTGCAGGCCGAGCTGGAGGCCGGGCCAATGCTGGAGGCGCTGGTCCGCCTTCGGCTGGCTCTGGCTCACGGACATGCGCGTCACCGACGCGAAGTCCGGCTGCCCCCACACGAACCACATGTTGTAGGTGGGGCCGGCGAACACGGCCAGTCGCGGCAGCACCTGGACCCCGAGCATCACCCGGGCCTGGCCCAGCACGTTGCCGCCGTCACCCTCCAGCGGCTTCTGCACCGGCTGCACCGCGCCGCCCGTCACGTCCAGGTCCAGCCAGAAGCGGTGCGACAGCACCACATGGCCCCCCACGCCCAGACCGAAGCTGAAGCGCGCCTCATCGCCGCTGCCGGGTTCGATGCCCGCGAGCAACGTCAGGTAGAGCGGACCTCCGCCCACCTTCACCGCGAGGTTGGCGAGCTGGATGTCGCTTCCCCACAGCTCCATGTGGACGTTGCCGCGGCGCAGTCCGCGTCGGATGCCGGGCGCTGCTTCCGCCGAGTCCTGGGCGAACGCACCTTCACCCTCCACCAACGGGAGGGGGCGCACCGCGCTGACGTCCGCGGCCGCCGCCCCCGCCCACAGCCACAGTGCGAGAAGGGCGCAGGGTTTCATCACTCCTTACTTTTGAAGCGTGAAGGACACCTGCGTCAAGCCCTCGGGCAAGAAGAGGGACGCGGTGTGCGCTTCTGGAGAGGCCGCCAGCACCCGGGCCGCCTCCAACACAGGCTCCACCGCGAAGGGATGATCCGACGTCACCAGGAAGAAGCGCTCGAAGCGCGGTGCGTCATCCAGCTCGTAGGCCCCGGAGAGCCGGTGCGTGCCGGAGGGCGAGAGCGTCGCGGCCTGGGCCCCATGCTCCGGCGCGTGCACCGTCACCGAGCCGCGCCCGTCCACGGAGAGGATGACGCCGTGAGTCTGTCCCGCCGCCACGTACGCCAGCTGCACCACGTCGCCCGCGACGGCGGAGGCACCCTCGGCGAGCAGCTCGTCCGCCTGGGCCCGCTGCCGGTGGACCTCCAGCCGGGGCGTCAGTCCCTTGGAGCGCGTGGGCTCCGGCTCCAGGCCCGCCACCGGGCCCGTCGTTTCCGTACCGGGAGAGCCGGGAGCGCCGCCGGGGTTGGAGTCGGGCTGCGCGATGACGAAGAGCGCGAGCGCGGCGAGCACGGGCACGAGCCCCATCGCCGACGTCAGCCACGGGGAACGAGCCGGAGCCTGGCGCGCTTGAGCGCCGCGACGAAAGCGGGTGTCCACCTCTCGGGCCACGCGCTCGGGTGACAGCCGCTCCAGGGTGGCGCGTGAGTCGGCCTCCAGCGCGGCCAGCCGCTCCAGGCCCCCGGGCTCCTGCTCCAGCCGGGCGCGCGCGGCGGCCAGTTCGTCGGGGGGGAGCTCGCCCAGCGCGATTCGCTCCAGCAGCCAGTCCGGGATGCGTGCGGGGGAATTCATGCGGCCTCCAGCTCCAGCTCTTGCAGCGCCGACGTCAGCGCGCGCAGGCGCTTGCGCACGCCCGACACGGACAGGCCCACCTCGGCGGCCGTCTCCTCCAGCGTCATCCCGTCCACCAGGTGCAGCACCGCGATGTCCCGGCTGGACGCCGGCACGCGGCCGAAGAGCTTGTCCAACATCCCGCGGGCGTTGGCGCGTGACTCGGTGTCCTCCGCGGAGGCGATCTGCAACACCAGCTCATCCTCGCGGTCCTCGGGCCTGCGCTTCGCCCCCCGCAGCCGGTTGAGACACACGGTGGTGGAGATGCGGTGCAACAGGCTGGACGGCGCGGCGTCCTTCAGCGCCCCCTGGTAGCGCAGCAACTGCACGAACACATCGTGCATGGCGTCCACGGCCTTCTCCTCGTCACGCAGGAGGAAGCGGCAGCGCCGGAGCACCTGGGGGCCGTAGCGGCGGTAATAGGCCTCCACATCGATTGACACCGGCGTCGCGCCTCCCTCGTCCGGTGAAGGGAACACCGGTGCTCCGCGAACCTGTCACCCGCCGCTTCGCGATTTCGTCCCTACCCCGCTTCCTGCAAAATCTACAGGGCGGCCGACGAGGCAAGCGCTCGGGGCCGCTCCTGTCGAGTGTCGGGTTGTCGATGAAAACACCCCGGCTCCGCTGTACTCGACTGTAACGAAGCGGGACCCCGTCACTACTTTCCGGTACTCGACCTCCCCCCGAGCCCGTGACATCCGTGATTGAGACAGAAGACACCCTGACCCACCTCCGGGCCCGGTATCTGACCGCGCAGCTCGCGGGCAACCGGAGAGAAGCCCTCCGCCTGCTGGTGGACGAGGGACTGCTCGTCGGCGTCCCGCTCCAGGTGCTCCATCTGGAAGTCATCCAGCAGGCCCAGTACGAGATTGGCCGGCTGTGGCAGGAGAACGTCATCTCCGTGGCCCAGGAGCACCAGGCCACCGCCATCTCCCAGCTCGCGCTCGCCCACCTCTACCGCCACCTGCCGAGAGACCCGCCCAATGGCAAGCTCGTCATGATGTCGTGCGTGGAGGGGGAGCTGCACGAGATGGGGGCGCGCATGGCCAGCGACTTCCTGGAGATGGCCGGCTTCGACGTGCAATTCCTCGGAGCGAACGTGCCGCCCGAGCACCTGGAGCGCATGCTGCGCGAGGTGAAGCCCCACCTGCTCGCGCTCTCGGTGACGATGTCCTACCACCTGCCGGCCTTGCGCCGCGCGGTGGTGCACGCGCGCCAGGCCATGCCCGAGCTGCCCATCGCCGTGGGCGGGCACGCCTTCCGCTGGGCGCCGGGGCTGGAGCATGAACTGGACGTGAGCTTTCACGGCAAGGACGCGCGCGAGCTGGTCGCCGCCGCCTGCCGCACCCTGGGAGTTTGAGGAACCGAATGGAGACACCGAGCCGCCTGATCGAAGCGCGCGCCGATGCCCTCGCCAAAGCCTCTGTCGAGCCGATGTATCAAGACCCCTTCTGGGAGGCGCGCTACGGCGCCGAGCGGACCCGCCGCTTTGGCGACGAGGATGCCCGCTTCCATGTGCGCTACCTTGTGCAATCGTTGGACGAACACCGTCCCTCCGTCATGGAGGAGTATGCGCGGTGGCTTCGCACCTTGCTGGTGTCGCGAGGAATGTCCACCCTCCACCTCGACCTGAATTTCGCCGGGCTGGCCGCCGCGTTGGAGGCCGAGAATTGGGGCCCAGGCACCGAGCCGTACGAGCATGTGCGCGCCGCTCGGGAGGCCCTTCGCTATCCGGAAGGACCCTCGCGGGCGCTGCAAGATGACGCCGCGGAGCTGTGCCGAGCCGCCACCTCACGTCTGGCCCTCTACCTCACGGCGGAGGACCGGCCCCGATTGGAGGATGAACTGCGACTCCAGCTGTCATATCTCGCGGATGCACTCGCCGCGGGCAAGCCCGAGCTGCTGGCGGACCACGTGCGCTGGTACGTGGGCTTCTGGCCGCGCCGGGGCTTCGGACTGCTGGCATTTCCCACGGTGCTGGGGATGTTGAAGGCAGTGCTCGGAGCCAGGCATCCCCAGGCCCGCGCGCTGCTCGCCACCGCCGGCGTTTCATGGGACGAGACGCGCTCATGAGAATCTCCACGCCCGACGACAGCCCCTCCTTCGACGACCTGAGCCGCGAGGTGGCCCTGGCGTGTGACGCCGAGGGGACGCTCACCTGGGTGGATGCCCGCGCCCGGCAACTGCTCGACGCCTGGCCCGGCAAGTCGCTGCGGGCCATGGCCGCGCAGGGCACCGAGGACAAGGTCGACAAGCTGCTGGTGCAGGCCCGCGACGAGCGCGTGAATGGCTGGGAGCTCATCCTCTGCCATGACAACGTGCCCACGACCTTCGCCTTCCGCGCGCGCCCGCACCAGGGCGGCGTGCTGCTGGTGGGCAGCCTGGTGCCGGAGGACTATGGCCAGGCGCTGGAGCAGGTCAGCTCCACCATGAGCGAATTGTCCGCGCTGCACCGCGAGACGGAGGGACAGCGCCGCGAGCTCAAGCGCCGCGCGGACGAGCTGTCGCGGCTCAACCAGGAGCTGAACGAATCCAACCGGGGCATGCGCAGCCTGCACGCCGCGCTGGACGAGAAGGCGGAGGGGCTGCACCGCGCCGCTGAAATCAAGAACCGCGTCGTCGCCAACGTCAGCCACGAGTTCCGCACGCCGCTGCACTCCATCCTCGGCCTGTCCAAGGTCCTGCTCAACCCCATCAACGGGCCGCTGTCCGCCGAGCAGGAGAAGCAGGTCACCTTCGTCCGCAACTCAGCCGAGTCCCTCTTCGAGCTGGTCAATGACCTGCTGGATTTGTCCAAGGTGGAGGCGGGCAAGGCCACGCTGCGCCACAGCCACTTCGTGGTGCATGATTTGCTCGCCGCGCTGCGCGGCATGATGCGTCCGCTGGTGCCCGACGAGTCGCCCGTGGAGCTGCGGCTGGTGGAGCCCACCGAGCCGCTGGAGCTGGAGACGGACGAGACGCGGCTGAGCCAGGTGCTGCGCAACCTGGTGTCCAACGCGGTGAAGTTCACCGAGACCGGCCACGTCACCGTGTCCGCGGCCCCGGGCCCGCGCGAGACGGTCATCTTCACCGTGAAGGACACGGGCATCGGCATCGCCCCGGAGAACCACGAGCGCGTCTTCGAGGAGTTCACCCAGGTCGACAGCCACATCCAGCGCAAGGTGAAGGGCACGGGCCTGGGCCTGCCGCTGGCGCGCAGGCTGGTGGAGCTGTTGGGCGGAAACCTCACCCTCCAGAGCAAGCTCGGAGAAGGCTCCACCTTCACCGTCACCATTCCCCGCGTGCACATGGAGGTCTCGGAGATGGCGGGGCTGGCCGAGCGCAGCCAGCACCTGGAGCCGGGCCGCGCGCCGGTGCTGGTGCTGGAGGACGACCGGCAGACGCTGTTCCTCTACGAGAAGTACCTGTCGCGCTCGGGCTTCCAGGTGCTGCCGGTGCGCAGCACGGACGAGGCGCGCAAGGTGCTCCAGCGCGTGCGGCCCGCCGCCATGGTGCTGGACGTCATGCTGGAGGGCGAGACGAGCTGGAACTTCCTCGCGGAGATGAAGAACGGCGAGGCCACGCGGGATATCCCCATCCTCGTCGTCACGGTGACGGACCGCGAGCAGAAGGCGCGCGCGCTGGGCGCCGACGAGTTCTGGCTCAAGCCGGTGGACGAGGTCCGCCTCCAGAGGAAGCTCCAGGAGCTGGCGCGCAGCGGGCCGGTGGAGCGCATCCTCATCATCGACGACGATGACGTGCACCGCTACCTGCTCAAGCAGCTGCTCAAGGACATGCCCTACGTGCTGCTGGAGGCCGCGGGCGGCGTCGACGGCGTCCGGCTGGCGCGCGAGCAGGTGCCCCAGCTCATCTTCCTGGACTTCATCCTGCCGGACATCACCGCCTTCGACGTGCTGGATTCGCTGAAGGCGGACCCGCGCACGCGCGAGATTCCCATCATCCTCCACACCTCGCACGAGCTGCGCGACGACGAGCGCGCGCGGCTGGCCCACGAGACGTCGGCGATTCTCTCCAAGCACACGCTCAGTCGCGAGGTGGCCATCAGCCGCATCCGCGATGCCCTGGCCAAGGCGGGCCTGGGCTCCCACACTCCACAGGAGGGGAAACGTGGTTGAATCTCGACTGGCCACAGTGCTCAACGTCAACGACGACGACGCCAACCGCTACCTGGTCAACCGCATCCTGGAGATGGCGGGCTACCACGTGCTGGAGGCCGCCACCGGCATGGCCGCGTTGCTCATCGCCGAGCAGCACCGGCCAGACGTCGTCGTCCTGGACGTCAAGCTGCCGGACGTCAGCGGCTACGAGGTCTGCGCGCGGCTGCGCGCCAACCCGAACACGGCGTCCATCGCCGTGATGCACACGTCCGCCACCTTCGTCACCTCCGACAAGAAGGCGCGGGGCCTGGACTCCGGCGCCGACGCGTACCTCACCCAACCCTTCGAGGCCTCGGAGCTGGTCGCCACGGTGCGCTCGCTCCAGCGGCTGCGGCACGCGGAGCAGGCCGCGCGCAGGCGCGCCGACGAGCTGGCGGAGATGGACCGGCGCAAGGACGAGTTCCTCGCCATGCTCGCGCACGAGCTGCGCAATCCCCTGGCCGCCATCATGACGGCCATCGGCATCCTGGAGCGCAAGCCGACCGACGACACCAAGGAAGCGCGGATGCGCGGCATCATCCACCGGCAGACCCACCACCTGGCGCGCCTGGTGGACGACCTGCTGGACGTGAGCCGGATTACGCGCGGCAAGGTGGAGCTGCGCACGGGCCGGTTGGACTTGCGCGCGGTGCTGCTCCAGGTCGTGCAGGTCATCCGCCCCTCCACCGAGGCGCGCGGCCTGGGGCTGGAGGTGTCCCTGCCGGACGGCCCGCTGTGGTTGAGCGGGGACGCCACGCGGCTGGAGCAGGTCTTCACCAACCTCCTGGACAACGCCGCCAAGTACACCGACAGCGGCCACATCTCCCTGCGCGTGGAGCGCGAGGGCGTGAACGGCACCGCGCAGGCGGTGGTGAAGGTGCGCGACACGGGCATCGGCATCCCCAATGAGGTGTTGCCGCGCATCTTCGACCTGTTCGCCCAGGCGGACACGTCCCTGGAGCGCACGCGCGGGGGCCTGGGCATTGGCCTGACGCTGGTGCGCCAGTTGGTGCAGCTCCACGGCGGCCAGGTCACCGCGCGCAGCAACGGCACCGGCACGGGCTCCGAGTTCGAGGTGAGGCTGCCGCTCCTGCACCTCATGGAGGAGCCGGTGGCCCTGCCGCTCTCCCGGCGCACCCGGGCCGCGCGCCACATCCTGCTGGTGGAGGACAACCCCGACGCGCGCCAGGCCATGCGGGAGCTGCTGGAGCTGTGGGGCCACCACGTGGAGGTGGCGCCGGACGGCCTGCAGGGCGTGGAGCTGGCGGTGAAGAAGCGGCCGGAGCTGGCGCTGGTGGACATTGGCCTGCCGGGGCTGGACGGCTACCGGGTGGCGCAGGAGCTGCGCACGCGCGTGGGCAACGACATCCGCCTCGTCGCGATTACGGGCTACGGCGGGCCAGAGGGACACGACCGGGCGCTCAAGGCGGGCTTCGACCTGCACATCGTCAAGCCGGTGAAGCCGGACGAGTTGGATCGCCTGCTGTCGAATCTTTGAGTGGAGCGGAACGAGAAGAAGGCGCGGGCCGGCGCCATTGAAATGGGCGGCGCGCTAGCGCCGGCCCAGGGCGTTGGCCACCAGCCCCAGCAGCTTCACGTGGGGGGCTTCGAGCTGACGCACGGTGCGAAGCAGGCGCCGGACTTCCGGTCGCTCGGCGGGTGCTGACGACGGTTCGCTGGTGCGCGAGGACGCGGTGCCATGCGACGCGAGCCCCAGCAGCTCGTCCGCCGACACATGCAACTCGTGACACAGCTTGAGCAACGTCTGCACGCTGGGAAGCATGCCGCCGCGCTCCAGACGCCCATAGACCTCTGTGGCCACGTCGATGCGTTCGGCCACGTCAGCTTGTGTGAGCTCCAGCCGGTTCCGCGCGACTCGCGCAGCCGCTCCGATGGTGGTTGCCAGTTTCTTGTCCATGCCTTGCCGACCCGAAACGTTTGGCCGCTGGCATAGGACGTATAGAGGCAGACAGACAGAACTTGTCGGGTCAGCCTCAGGTTGTTCACCCAGCGGGTTACCGTCCCAGAGGGAGACTTTCGGGGTCCCGAGTGCCTCCGCACCCGCCCCTTTTCCTCGACGGAAGACCCGTCTTCCAGGCACAACCCGGCCCCCCGAAATCAGGGGAAGAGGCCCTCCAAGCGGACAACCTGTGACGTTGGGCGGGGATTTTCCTACGGTGCCGGAGAGTCCTGCGACGAGGGCCTCCCCCCAAGGTTGTATCCGCTGTCCGCCGCTTCATCACGTCGCCGGTCCCTAGCGCCGCGCCGGGTGTCCAAGGCCTGTCGCGGCGGGCGCGCGCGGGGGTGTCTTCACGAGGCCCGTGTCCGCTCGTGGGGCCGCCCTGCCGCACGCGGGGTACGCAGGCGGGGGCACGACCTGGGACAACCGGTGGCATTCGAGGGGCAGACGACCTTGGGAGTCGCGCGCGCTGGGGGCGGGAGGACTAGGCTTGGGCGGCGATGGCGCTCGGACGGAGCAACCTGCTGGTGAAGCTCTGCGTGGCGATGGGCGTGGTGGCCCTGCCGCTGCTCGTCGCCATCCTCGGCTACGTGCTGCCGCAGCTTCGCGCGCAGCTCCACGCGGACCGGGTGCGCGGGCTGCGGCAGGCGGTGG
The DNA here is from genome assembly GCF_010894455.1 of Myxococcus eversor. Classification (GTDB taxonomy): domain Bacteria; phylum Myxococcota; class Myxococcia; order Myxococcales; family Myxococcaceae; genus Myxococcus; species Myxococcus eversor. The sequence continues at coordinate 126,611 of NZ_JAAIXY010000014.1, forward strand.
AGACGGCCTACGGAATCCTTCGCGAGTACGAGGCCCAGGAGCGCTCGGGCGTGCTGACGCGGGAGGAGGCGCAGCGACAGGCCGCCGCGCTGCTCCAGTCGCTGCGCTACTCCAGCGTGGAGTACTTCTGGGTGAACGATTTGGACACGCGGCTGGTCATGCACCCGCACCTGCCGAAGAGGGTGGGCCAGGACATGAAGGGCTACCGCGACGTGCGCGGGCGGCCGGTGTTCGTGGACATCGTCACCCTGGTGCGCCAGCACGGCGAAGGCTCGATCGGCTACGAGGCCACGCGGCCGGGCTCGCCGGAGCCCATCCCGAAGGAGAGCTACGTGAAGCTCTTCGAGCCGTGGGGCTGGGTGCTGGGCACGGGCGTGTACGTGGAGGACATCGACCGGGAGGTCTCCGCGGTGAGGCAGCGCATCCTCCTCGCGATGGGCGGCGCGCTGGTGCTGGCGATGCTCTCGGGCGCGTACGTGTCGCGGCGGGTGGTGCGACCGGTGCGCGCGCTCTCGGCCGCGGCCCACCGGGTGGCGAGGGGGGACCTTTCGGTGCGGGTGGAGGTGCGCACCGAGGACGAGGTGGGCCAGCTCACCCAGGCCTTCAACGGCATGGTGACGGGCCTGCGGGAGGTGGTGGAGGCGCTGGTGGAGGCGGCAGGTGCCACGGCGGCGGACGCCGAGCAGATCCGCGTCTCCACCGACGGCCTGTCGCGCACGACGCGGGAGCAGTCGGAGTCGCTCCAGCGCGCGGCCGAGTCGGTGCAGGACATGAGCCTGCATGTCTCCCGGGGCGCGGCGGCGGCGAGGGTGGCGGCGGTGGCGGCGGTGGGCCACGGGCAGGTGGCGCGCGAAGGCGGCGTGGCGGTGGACCAGGCGTCCCGGAAGATGGGGGAGATTGTCGACGTGGTGGAGCGCTCGGCGCGCACGGTGGAGCAGCTCCAGGAGTCCGGCCGGGCGACGGCGCGGATGCTCCAGGTCATCCAGGCGGTGGCGGACGAGACGCGGATGCTGGCGGTGAACACGGCGATTGAGGCCGTGCGCGCGGGGCAACACGGCAAGGGCTTCTCCGTCGTCGCGGGCGAGGTGCGCAAGCTGGCGGAGCGCACGCACGAGGCCACGAGCCAGGTGCGCGAGCTGCTGGTGAAGAACGAGGCGGACACCGCGGCGGCGGCGGAGTTGATGCGCCGGGGCACGTCGAAGGTGAACGAGGGCATGGGCCTGTCCTCGGCCGCGGGCGAGGCACTGGCGCGGTTGTTGTCCGGAGTGAAGGAGCTGGGCGCGCGCGTGGAGACGATGGCGGAGCAGAACGCGCGCCAGTCCGCGTCGGGCGAGTCCATCGCCGGGCGCATCCAGGCGCTCTCGGTGCGCTCGGCGGAGTCAGTCTCGGGGGTGGAGCGCATCGCCCGCTCGGTGGACGACTTGAGGGCCAGGGCCTCGCGGCTGCGGGAGCTGGCCGCCCGCTTCACCACATCAGGGCCGGGTTAACCTTTCTTCACACCCGCGCAACGCCCGGGACAGGGGCGCGGGGCAGTCTCCACCTCCACACGGGGCGCGGCTTCTCGCCGTCCCCCATTCGGAGGCAAGACACATGGCGCTGGCATTGACGCGGGCCCCCGGGCGCGAGCCCGTGGTGTTCGGATACGCGCTGGAGACGCTGCTGTCGACGGCGGCGCCCCTGACACCGTTCACCGAGAAGGCGCTGGAGCGACAGGGCCTCTTCGCGCACCGCCCCCTGTACACCGCCTATCCCTGCGCGGTGTGGCCCAAGGCCATCCAGTTGCTGGCGGCGGCCGAAAGCCCGCCCCACGCGGACCGCGAGGCGGCGGAGTACGCGCTGGGCCTGCGCTTCGGGGAGCGGTTCATCCACGCGCGCATGGGCACCGCGCTCCAGGACTTCGCCCAGGTGGTGGGCCCGGAGAAGATGCTCTTGCGCATGGCGCGCAACCTGCGCTCCATCAACAACTTCCTCGACGTGTCGGTGGCGCCCCGGGGCGATGACGGCGGCTGGGAGCTGAGCCTCTATCCGGTGCGGGAGTTCGTGGACCACCCCCGCCGGCTTTCGGACCCGCCTCACTTCATGCGCGGCCTGCTCACCTTCGCGTTCCAGCACAGCGGCGCGCCCACGGCCCGAGTCACGCTCCTGAACCACGATGAGACGCGGGCCGTGACGACCTTTCACGTCGGCCTGTAGTCAGGGTCCACGCGCTGGAGGGGAGCCCCCTCGACGCGCGCCTCGGCGCGCGGCACCGGCAACAGGATGCGAGCCGTGGTGCCCACGCCGGGCCGGCTCTCCAGCGTCAGCGTGCCGCCATGCGCGTCGACGATGCGCCGGGCCAGCGCGAGCCCCATGCCCACGCCACCGGTGCGCCGCGCGCGACTGCGGTCCGTGCGGAAGAAGGGCGTGCCCACGCGGGACAGGTCCTCCGGTTCGATTCCGATGCCCTCGTCGGCGACCTCCAGCGACAGCTCTCCCGGCGTGCCAGAGAGGGCACGCAGCCGCACGGCCGTCCCCGACTCGGAGTACTTGCCCGCGTTGTCGAGCAGGTTGTCCAGCGCGCGCCGCAGCAACATTGGGTCCGCCTCCAGCGTGGGCATGACGCCCTCCACGCTCACCTCCAGCACCCGCCCCGGACGCGCGGAGCGGAAGCGCGAGGCCGCCTTCTCCACGAGGCCGCGAATCTCCACCTGCTCGGGCCGCAGCGGCGGAGTCCCCGTGGTGGCGCCCTCCGAGGCCAGGTCCAGCTTCGCGGTGGTGAGCACGTCATCCACCAGTCGCTCCAGCTCGGACAGGTCGCCGGTGATGTCCGTCAACATCTCCCGCGCGGTGGCCGCGTCACCCTCCTCCGCCAGGTCCAGCGCCACGCGGATGCGCGCCAGCGGCGTGCGCAGCTCGTGCGACACGTTGGCCAGAAGCTCCTTCTGCGAGCGCAGCAGATTCGTGATTCGTCCCGCCATTTCGTCGAAGGCCTCCGCCACCTGTCCCAGCTCGTCGCGCCGACGGATGCCGGTGCGGGTGTCCAGCTTCCCCTCGCCCAGCGCGCGCGCCACCTCCGCCAGGCGCTGGAGCGGCTCGGCCAGGGTGCGCGCGAAGGCCAGCGAGGTGATGGCCGTGCACAGCAGGACCGCGCCCAGCACGAGCGCGGTGTTGCCCGGGGGCGGCTCGGGCGGACGGGTGATGATGGTGGCGTAGGCCTCCACCGGCCCGTCCTCGGGAATGGGCAGCGTGAGCGAATGGGGAGGAGGCCCCCCCGAGAAGCGCTCACCGCGCTCCGCCAGGTGCTCCAGCTCCACGGGCCCCAGCGCGGGGGTGGGTGACGCGGTGTTGGTGGCGATGAGCCGCCCGGAGGCGTCTCTCAGCGTCACCCGCGCCTCGAGCAGCCTGGCGGCTCGGTCCAACGACGCCTGGAGCGCCACCGGGTCTTCCAGCAGCTCCTCCCACTCGCGGATGTTGTACGCGGCATTGCGCGTGAAGCCGTGCTTCAGCGGCTTCTCCAGGATGAAGAAGCGGGCGACGTAGAGCGTGGCGACCACCAGCACGAGCTGGGCGAGGCCCACCAGGTAGATGCGCAGCAGCAGCCTGCCCGGAGGCTGCAGGCGAAGACTCACGACTCCTCACCCGTGGCGAGCATGTAGCCGGCGCCGCGCACCGTCTTCAGCAAGAGGGGGTTGCGCGGGTCCACCTCCAGCTTCTGACGGAGCCGGAAGATGTGCACGTCCACGGAGCGGTCGAACACCTCGTCCGCGCTGCCCTTCACCAAATCCAGCAACTGCTCCCGGCTGAGGACGCGGCCGGCGCGCTCGGCCAGCACGCGCAACAGGCTGAACTCGTACGTGGTGAGCTGCAGCGCCCGCCCATCCAGCGTGGCGCGGAGGCTGCGCGGGTCCATGAGCAGTCGCCCCGCGTGCACCGGCTGCGAGGAGGGGCCCGCCTTGCCTCGGGCCCGGCGCACCTGGGCGCGGATGCGGGCGAGCAGCTCGCGCGACGAGTAGGGTTTGGGCAGGTAGTCGTCCGCGCCCGTCTCCAGGCCGAGCACGCGGTCTGCCTCCTCGCCGCGCGCGGTGACCATGATGATGGGCACGTCGGTGCGCCCCCTCAAATCCCGGCACACCTCCAGCCCGTCCCTCCCGGGGAGCATCAGGTCCAGGAGGATGACGTCGAAGACATGGCGGTTGGACTCCACCAGCGCGTCGGTGCCGGAGTGGGCCAGCGTGACGACGACCCCATGCTCCTGGAGGTAGCGGGCGGTGAGCCGGGCCAGTCGCTCGTCATCCTCGACGAGCAGGACCTGGATGGTGCCTTCCTCCAGGCTGGGACGATTGAGCTGCTCCATTCGCGTGCTCCTCCTGCTTCCGCGGACCTTCCAGGTGGGAAAGTAACAGCGGAGCCGTGGCCCGGGAGCAAGCAGGGAGGAGTCTGGCGCCTCGCGGGACGCTCCGGCCGGGTCCAGCGAGGGCATTCACGCTCCCGGGCCACACCCTGAGGGTGGCACCGGGATGTGTCCAGGATGCGTCCCTGGGATGACGGATTGTTACGGGGTGTAGGCGGAAGGCCCGCCCGGCCACCGGACAGCCGGGCGGAGCCCCTTCGGCCCTTCACCTCCAGGGGCCGATGCCCTGGCTCAGCGCAGGGTCCACTTCTGGTTCGCGGTGCCCGCGCACTCCCAGATTTGCAGCCGCGCGCCGTTGTTCGGGTTCCAGTCCTTCACGTCGATGCACTTGTTGGCCTGCGGGTTGACCAGGTCCCCCGCCCCGCTGAGCACGAACCGCTGGGCCGCGTTGCCATTGCAGTCATGGAGCTGGATGAGGGCGCCGTTCTCCGTGGAGCCCCAGGTGACGTCCATGCACTTGCCGAACGCGCGCAGCGTGCCGTCGCCGTGGAACGTCCAGCTCTGCGCGGCGCTGCCGTTGCAATCCCAGAGCTGGATGGGCGTGCCGTTGGCCGTGTTGGAGTGGTCCACGTCGATGCAGCGGCCGTTGAGGCCGACGATGGCGCGTCCCCCTCCGCCGCCGCCGTTGGTGGTGAGCGAAAGGCCGTAGACGGAGAGAATCTCGTTCACCGGCTGGTAGTACATGGTGCCGCCGGTGGAGCAGTTGCCCACGCCGCCGGACGTCACGCCCTGCGCCTGGTTGCCCGAAATCCACGAGCCGCCCGAGTCGCCACCCTCCGCGCACGCGTTGCTGCGCGTGAGGCCATACACGGGGCCGACGTTGTAGTTGACGGTGACGTTCTTCGCCTCGATGACGCCACAGCGCCAGCCGGTGGTGGAGCCGGAGCGACACACGGACGCGTTGATGCCCGCCTCGGCGGAACCGGAGACGATGACGTTGCCGCCCGCGTAGTTGTAGACCCACGGCTGCGACGCCCACGAGCCGTTGACCTGGACCCAGCCGTAGTCGTTGTCCGGGAAGGACGAGCCGCGCACGGTGCCCTGCGCCGCGCCGTTGAAGCCCGCGGTGCTGGAGTTCACCCCGCCGCAGTGGCCCGCGGTGACGAAGCCTCCCGCCACGGAGAAGCCGATGGAACAGCGCACGTTGCCGTTGATGTAATAGGCGTCGCCACCGCGCAGGTCATACATGGGACGCGGCTGCTCGGAGGAGACCTCCACGCGCACCGCGCGGTCCGCCGCGCCGCTCTCCGCGATGAAGCGCTCGGCGTTCACCACCGCCGCGTCCTTGGCGAGCACCACCACGCTGTTGGTGATGACGTCCACGTACCAGCCATGGATGTCCTTGCTGGCCACGTCCGCGCCCTTGTCCAGCGCCGCCTTCAGCGCGTCCAGCTCGCGCTCCGTGCGCGTCACCCAGCGCGGCTCGGCGCCCGCCCGACGCGCGGCCTCGGCACCGGCGGCGGTGGTGACACCGACGATGAGCCGGTCTCCCTCCTCGCTCAGCCACGCGCCACCGAACGTCCCGCCCAGCTCTCCGCGCAGCGAGGCTTCCGTGCGCGCCGCGAGCGCCTCCGTGACGAGCCGCTGGCGGGCCTGCGTGGCCGTCAGGCCCAGGTCCCGCTGCATCGCCTGCAGCACCTCCGGAGACACGTCCTGCGCGAGCGAGGCCTCATCGGCCGCCAGCGCGGACAGGGGGAACAACGCGGCACCGGCGAACAGCGCCGTCGCGGTGGAGAGCGCCTGGAGTCTTCGGTTCATGGGGGCTTCCTTTCGACTCGACACGGGGAACGCGCACCGGCGAACGGGCCGGTCCGCGGAGGCCACGGAAGCGAGATTCAGGAGCCAAGTCAAACAATTCAAGTATTTCTAGAAAATCACGACACTTCTATCGGACGAACAATAAAGTCCATGACGCCGTGGACGCGCGGCGTCATTTCCGCTGGGCGGACGTTTCTCCAGTTAATGGATGAAGCCGCGTCTCTCGCGGGCCGTGTTCAGGCTGAACCGTGCGTCTCGGCCAGGGCGCGTCGGTCCACCTTGCCCGCGGAGGTGCGCGGCAAGGCCTCCACGAAGCGCACGGAGCGAGGCGTCTTGTAGCGGGCCAGGCGGCCATCGCAGAAGGCCAGGAGGACCTCGGCGGTGGGAGAGGTCCCCGCGCGGAGGACGACGAGCGCGCGCGGTGTCTCTCCCCACTTCGCGTCGGGCACGCCGATGACGGCGACCTCCGCGACGTCGGGGTGGCCGGAGAGGACGCTCTCCACCTCGGAGGGGTAGATGTTCTCTCCCCCGGAGATGATGAGGTCCTTGCCTCGGCCGACGATGCGGAAGCAGCCGTCGTCGTCACGCAGGGCCAGGTCTCCGGTGCGCAGCCAGCCGTCGGCGAAGGTGCGCGCCGTCTCCTCGGGCCGGCGCCAGTAGCCGGCGCACACGTGGGGACCGCGCAGGAGCAATTCGCCCACGTCCCCTGGCTGTCGCTCGCCTTCGATGCGCGCTTCCACGTGGAAGAGCGGCACGCCGACGAAGCCCGGCTTGCGACGCACGTCCGCCGGAGGGAGCCAGAAGTTGTTGGGGCCCGCCTCGGTGAGGCCGTAGCCCGTCTTGAAGGCGACGCCCCGGGTGAAGAACCGCTCGAACACGGACAGCGGACACGGCGCGCCACCGCTGACGAGCAGCTTGAGCCGCGAGAAGTCCACCGACTCGAAGCGCACGTGGCGCTGCATCTCGATGAACATGGTGGGCACGCCGAAGACGAGGCTCACCTCGCGCTGGTGGATGAGCTCGAACACCTGCTCCACGTCGAAGCCCTTGCACACCACGGAGGCGCCGCCCACGTACACCAGGGGCAGCGTGAAGACGTTGAGGCCGCCGGTGTGGAACAGCGGCGCGTTGAGCACGGCCACGTCTTCGGACGTCAGGCCCCAGCTCACCACGGTGTTGGCGGCGTTGGCCGTCACGGAGCCGTGGGTGAGGACCGCGGCCTTGGGGACGCCGGTGCTGCCGCCCGTGTAGCAGAGCATCCACGGCGCATCGGCCTCCAGCTCCAGCGCGGGGAGCGCGGAGGGGGCAGCCGCATTGCGCTCCTCGACGAAGGAGCGCTCACCCGGGCCCGCCTCGCCGAGGCCCAGCCAGTGGCGCACGAAGGGGGCGCGGGCGCGCACGGTGTCCACCTGGGCCCGCAGCTCCGGGCCGTACACGAGCACGGAGGGCTCCGCGTCCGCGAGGATGCCGACGAGCTCCAAGGCACTGAGGCGCCAGTTGAGCGGCTGGAGGATGGCGCCCAGCTTGGCGCAGGCGAAGAGGAGGTCCAGCGTCTCCACGCGGTTGTGCGCGAGCACGGCGACGCGGTCCCCGCGCTGGACGCCGAGCACGTGGTGCAGGTACGCGGCGGTGCGCGAGGCGGCGGCGTTCCACTCGCGATAGGTGATGCGACGGCGCCCGCCCCGGGTGGAGTCGACGAGGGCGGGATGGTCGGGGTCCAGAGCCGCGCGGCGGGCCAGCCAGTCATGGACGATGGGCATGGCCCCGCACGCTAGCCGAGCGCCGGGAAGTGTGCCCGGCGCTCGTCACCCGAACGCTCCCCGGTTCACACCTCCGGGAAGATGAGCAGACCGCGCTCCGTGTCCACGACATAGACGTAGCCGTCTCCCGGGACACGGATGCCGATGGCGCCGACATAGGGGGACCCGCCGAAGTCCGAGTCTTTCTCCTGCCAGGTGTTGAAGTAAGCAATCTCCCGGGGCCGCGCGGGTCTGGTCACGTCCAGCACCCGCACGCCGTACTGGTAGTGGGTCAGGTAGAGCCGGCCGCCGACGAGCTCCATGTTGTGGATGGAGACCTCGGGCGACAGCTTGTACTCGCCGATGAGCGTGGGGTTCTCCGGGTCATTCAGGTTGAGCACGCGCAGGTGGGCGCCCCAGTTCTCCCCGCCCTCGAAGGCGATGAGGTTGTTGTTCATGTACGCCACGCGCGAGGTGTGGCTGGTCGCGTGCGGCGGCTTGTACGCGCCCAGCTTCTTCACGTTCGCCGGGTCCTTCGCATCGAGGATGAGCAGGCCCGCGTTCCAATGACTGACGAAGAGCAGGTGGTTCAGGGAGGTGGCGTCGTGCGAGTAGGAGATGTCAGCCCCGGTGAAGCTGGGGTCGCTGTAGCTGCCCAGGCGCACCGGCTCCCGCGCGTTCGTCACGTCGTGGATGGTGGTCCCCACCCTGCCGCTGGCCGACATGGAATACAGCCGGTTGCCCGACACGAAGAGGGTGTGGATGTTGACGCGGTTGCCGTCGGACAGGTCTCGGACGAAGGTCGGGTTCGCGGGGTCGGTGATGTCGAACACGAGCACGCCCCGGGAGGCGCTGGCGACATAGAGCGCGTCGTCCTTCGCCCACACGCCGTTCCAGTAACCGTTGCCAGGAATCTGGACGGCCCTCACCAGCCGGGGTGCCGTGCGGACCTTCAGGTCGAAGACGGAGAGGCCACCGGGGCCATTGTCAATGCTGTTGATGGACACGACATAGGCATGGCCCTTGGTGACATAGACATCCACGGGTATCCCCATGCGCTCACCGATGGCCGCTTCGCCCAGCAACGTCAGCCCGCCGGAAGACTCCGCCTCGCCCGGACGACGACGAACCCGGGCGCCCTCGAACGTGCTCAACAGCGGGGCGTCGGCCCCTGTGCAGCGCAGCTCACAGCCCGTCAGCCGGTCCGGGCCCTGCGCCGCGCACCCCACTTCCGTGAGGATAGAGGGCCTCCCGTCCGGGAGCGTGAATGTCGACGTCCGGAAATAGGGGTGTCCCCCATGGGCGGGGTCGGGCTCGAAGTAGAAGTACAGGTTCGTGAAGTACTGGGACACGGGGAGCGCGGCGGTCGCTGCCTCGAGGACGCGCACATTGAAGCTTCCGGACGCCAGTCCGTTCAGGCTCGCGAGGTCGCAGCCGGACAGGTCGAAGGCATCCATGGACTCACAGTCTTCGGCGGTGAGAACCGTGGAGCGGAGCGAACAGGCGGCGAGCGGCTCCGGAGCCCAGTCGGCCGCGTCCTGAATGGGCGCACCCGGTGACAGGTCCACGGGGACCTCCACGACCTCGTAGTCCCGGCTGTTGCATGCCCCCAGCGAACCCACGCACATCAACGTCGCGACAACACCGTACGTCCACTTCACCATGACAGCCCCCGGGGATGGGGCCAGCGAGACCTGGAGGCACGAGCAAAGGAAGACAGCCGGCCCGGATAATCGCGAACGAAGTGGGGCCCTATCCATATCGTGGCAAACAGGGCGGCGTTCAATCCAAGACATCAAGGCCGGGACACGGGAGCAGGGGCTCCGGACGCTGCCCTGCCTTGAACACTTGAAGCCCGCGAGGTAGAGAACGACCCCTCATCTCCGCAGGGGGCGGGGAGCCACGGCGGGGACACCTTCTTCATGCACAATCGCGGCGCCGAGAAGGAATACCTCCAAGACGGACTGCGCAGCGGCCTCAAGCTCGACGCGCGCTTCGACGCCCTGACGCCCCACCTCCACGTGGCGTGGATTGCCTGGGACAGCGGCTTCCGCGGCTCGGGCCTGCGCGTCGGCGACCGGGTCATCGCCATCGACGGTCAGCCCGTCGTCAAGCCACCCGACCAGACCACCGCGCAGCGCACGGTGCCCTTCCTTCTGGGCCAGTACGCCGAGGACCAGACCTGGGCCAAACAGGGGCGCAAGGAGGGTGACAAGGTCCAGGTGCGAATCGCTCGCCGGCGCGAGCCCGGCGAAGGCTGGGAGGAGCACGAGTTCAGCGGCACCCTGCTCCGCGAACGCACCTGGGGCATCGCCGACACGACGCGGCGGATCCTCGGCCCGGGCGGACCCGAGAGCATGGGTCGCGATGGCTTCGACGAAGCCTGGATGTCGTGGCTCGAGAAGCGCGTCTTCGACTGGGAGCGCCTGCTCGACAGCACCTTCGGCGCCTGGCGCACCTCGCGGGGGACGCGCGCTGAGCTCGCGAACCACCTCGGACACAAGGCCCGGGTCGACTCCCTCGTCGAGCATCACCCCGGCCCCTTCGCGTCGGCGATGCGCGAGGACTGGGAGACGGTGCGCGCCTGTCTCGAAGGAGACCTCGTCACGCTCCCGGCGGATGCGCTGGAGTTCCGCACCCGGGGCGAGGAGCAGGTGAAGGCCATCGGCCTCCAGGCCGCTGCGTCCTGGAAGGCCCTGCTGGCGGCCCGTGCTGGAGAGACCCTCAGCGCCTTCCCTACCGTCGACCCCTTCCGTGGCGACCGCTCGGCATTGACGGGCAAGCTGGTCTCGCTGCCGACGGTGACGCAGCGCGAGTGGCTGGTCGACATGGGCAAGGGCTACCTGGCCTGGAACCAGTCGGGCGCGTGGGTCTTCTGCCCCGTCGACAGCCCGGCCATGAAGAAGGTCTTCACCGCCATGCAGCGCTATCAGCGGCGCGTGGCACCCTCGGTGCGAATCGACATCGCCCTGCTCGGCCGCATCCTGCCTGACCCGCGCCTGCTCGCGGGCTCCGGGCGCACCGCCGCGGGCCTGGAGGTGGAGCCCGTCGCAGCGCTGGTCGGCGGCGTGGTCTGCGTCGATGCCAGCGATTCGAGCGAGGGCGGACCGCGCTTCGCAGGAGAGGAGACGCTCAGCCAGGAGACCTCCGGGGCCCCGGCCGATGACGCGGGCCCGCGCGAGGTCATCACCGCCATGATTTCGGCCGTGAAGCGCGGCGACCAGGAGACGTGGAACGGCCTCTTCGCCGACTGGCGCGCCGTGCCCGACTCCAACCGGCCCATCTACTACCCGGTCTGGACCTGGAACGGCCGCGACAGCGAGTGGGTGCGCTCGCGGCAACTCCTGCTCAACAAGGTGCTCGACGCGCGGGTGCGCTGGAGCAGCGAGTCACGGGTCGTCATCCAAGGCGACGAGGCCCCGGGCCTGCCGCGCATCGAGGAGGTCGAGCTGGAGGTGGACCACGTCGGCCTCTTCGAGGGCCAGACGAGGACCTTCAATTCGGTCGAGGTGCGGCGGAAATGGACGGTCCAACGCCGCAACGGTGGCCCCTGGCGCATCACCAGCGAGCAGAGCCTGTAAGGAGCATTCCATGGGCTGGTACTCAAGCCGCGTCTCGGAACTCAACGAACGACTGACCCGCGCCTCCGAGGGCGCCGCCGACCCGGTGAAGCGCGCCCTGAGCGACGCCATCGTGAAAGTGGGCAACATGGCCGACCAGGCCCTCACCGCCATGCTCGACGCCAGTGAGCGCACCAGCGCGGGCAACCTGGGGACTCAGCGCAAGTGGCAGGAGCGCTGTGCCACGGCCACGGCCGACATCAGCCGCGCCTTTGGCGATGCCGCCAAGGACAACATGCTGACGCCCGCGCTCCAGCTCTTCTGGTACCAGGCGCTGGAGCACGAGATGGCCTTCTTCGACTCGCTGGCCAAGGTGCAGACGCCCCAGCTCCACGACGACCTGCTGGTCCATCAGGACCTGCTCAACAAGATGCTCGGCGAGCTGTGGGACAAGTGGACCTTCCTGCTGTCCAAGGACGTCGTCTTCGAGAACGACCAGCGTCAGGTGGTGCAGCAGGTCTCACGGATGGCGCAGTCCATCATCGACGAGCTCGCCCCGGGCGTGCTCAAGCGCGCCAGCGAGGGCGTCTCGCGCGCCACCGCGAAGTCGCTCGGCGTGGCGCTCAAGCTCGACGACAAGTTCCTGGCCGGCAAGGGCGTGGACGTGGCCAAGCTCGTCGCCTCGATTTTCGATGTCGACATCCCCGACGAAATCAGCCGCGACCTGCTGGACGCGGTGCAGGGGGGCTCCGAAATCTACCAGGTGCAGAAGGGCCACTACCGCAACCTGGTGGCGACCTACCAGAGCCTGGTGCAGGCGGAGAAGGGCAGCGTCCTGCTGCTCTTCAATTCGACGCGGGCGGAGGTCGACACGTACCGCGACAAGAATGACCTGGGGAAGGCCAAGGTCATCCTCGACCAGGCCAAGGGGTATCTCTCCGACTGGGCTTCACGCGTGCCCAGCTCGGCCCAGAAGAGCGAGGCCGCGAGCTTCAAGGACAAGGTCTGCTCGGCCATCGACACCGACTGGCGGCTCACCGAGGAGCTGGACGGCAAGTTCCGCGACAAGTTCAAAGGCATCTTCGTGCAGTCCCTGGGCAGCGAGACCATCGAGCAGCTCGCGGAGTCCTATCTCTTCCGCCAGCACATCGAGGAAATCACTCGCAAGGACGCCGCCGGCAAGCTCAAGGCGTTGCCGGGCCTCATCCAGAGCGAGGTCGACAGCGCGCTCGACAAGGGCCTGCGTCCCCTCGACGACCTGGTCAACCGCGTCCCGGAAGAGGTGCGCGAGCTGGCCCGATTGAAGAACCAGCAGTTCAAGGACCACGTGCGCGCCAGACTCAAGGAGCGCATCCAGGCGATTCTCCCGGCCATCCTGGAGCTGGCCGCGTTCTGGGACCCCAGCAACCTCTCGAGGGACTTCAGCCGCGAGGAGCTGGAGAAGGCCCTGCGTTGAAGTGAAGCGCGGAATCATCCACCCGCGCTCACGGCACCAGCACCAGCTTGCCCACCGTCGTCCCGGACTCCAGCGCCTTGTGCGCCTCCGCGACGGAGTCCAACGGGAACTTCGTCACCTGCGGCGACACCACCTTCCCCTCCTCCACCCAGGCCAGCAGCCGCGCCATGCTGTCCTCCAGCACGAAGCGCTGCTCGAACAGGTACGACAGGTTGAAGGCCAGCACGCTCATGTTGTCGTTCGTCAGCGTCAGCGGGTCGAAGCGCGGCGTCCGCATCCAATCCCACGCAAGCTTGGCGTAGTTCGGCCGCCCGCCCGTGCGCGGCAGCATCGAATGAAACCCGTAGATGACCAGCTTCCCCGGTGACGCGAGGTGCCGGTAGCTGTCGCGTAGTGTCGACGGCCCGTTCGCGTCCAGCACCACCTCGTAGCCCTTCGGCGACGCCGCCTCCGCCGCCTTCCACAAGTCCTCGCGGCTCTTGTCGATGACCACGTCCGCGCCCAACGCGCGCGCCGCCGCCACCTTGTGCGTCCCACCCACCACACCCACCATCCGACACCCGGCGATGCGCCCCAACTGCAACAGCGCGCTGCCCACCCCGCCCGCCGCCGAGTGCACCAGCACGTTCGTCCCCGGCCTCGGATGCGCCAGCTCGAACAGCGCGTAGTACGCCGTCAGGAACACCGCCGGAAATCCCGCCGCCTGCTCCATCGTCAGCTTCGACGGCAGCGCGAACACCTGATGCCGAGGCACCGCCACGTGCGTCGCGTACCCGCCGAACCGCGTCACCCCGAACACCCGTGCTCCAGGCGCCAGGTCCTCCACCCCCGCACCCACCGACTGCACCGTGCCCGCGAACTCGAAGCCGGGGGTAATCGGCCACCCCACATACTCCTTCGCGGAGGCGTACAGGCCCATGCGGATGACGCAGTCCGCATAGTTCACCCCGATGGCCTCGGTGGCCACCACCACCTCCCCGGGCCCAGGTGAAAGCTGATTCAGGTTTTCAAGTCGGAGTTGCTCGTACCCACCGGCTTTCGGGATGACGACCTTGCGTGCGCTCATGTCCCCGTGAGTATCACGCGACGCAGCGCGACAACGTGCGTGCACGTCCACACGACGGACGACTCGCGCGCGCGATGTCTCTACACTGTGTCTCGCGCTCGATGACTTTCATTGGTCCGGGCGCGCATCCCCCACAACAGAAGGAGTCCTCCATGCGATTGCGGCATTCGCTGTTCCTCATGGCCCCCCTGCTCGTCGGCGCCCTCACTGGCTGCGGACCTGAGCAAGAGGAGCCCCTCGCGCCCGAAGCCCCCGCCACCGAGCAGCTCGGCACGAATGAGGCCGCCGCTGTCTCCACCGCGGGCCTCACTCCGCACTTCCGCCAGTGGCTCACCTCCAACGGCTACAGCAGCTACGACTTCCCCCGCGCCGACCTCGTCGGAGGCAGCTTCGGCGGAAAGGCGAGCGCCACCGACACCGTGGTGAACACGCCCGTCATCTTCATCCACGGCAACTCCGACAAGGCCGTGGGCACTGGCACCGCGGGCCAGTCGGGTTGGAATGCATCCATCGAGTACTTCCTCGCCAATGGATACAAGCCGAGCGAGCTGTACGCGACGACGTGGGGCCCCGCGGACATCATGCAGACCGCGGTGCAGTACCACTCGAAGACGAACGTCATGAAGGTGCGCAAGTTCATCGAGGCGGTGAAGGCGTACACCGGCGCGACGAAGGTGGACATCGTCACCCACTCCATGGGCGTGACGCTCGCGCGCAAGGCCATCCTCGGCGGCACGGCGAACGACTCGGCCAACGGCGGCTCGTACAACGTCGGCTCGGCGCTCACCAGCTCGGTGGACACCTTCGTCGGCATCGCCGGCGCGAACCTGGGCCTCACGTCCTGCTACCAGACGGGCCCGTCGACTCCGACGTGCGGCTCCACCAACGGCCTGTATCCGGGCTACCTCTACTTCGGCCTGGTGATGGGGCGCTCCGCGTACCTGGACAACCTCCGCTCCTCGAGCGGCTACGAGGGCGCCTACCGCTACAGCATCTACTCGACGGCCGATGAAATCGTCGGTTACGGCGGCATCGTGTACGGCGAGTACACCTCCCGCATCCCCGGTCAGAATGGCGAGAAGGTCTACTCGGCCTATCCCTACGGGCACTTCAACTCGAAGGACCTGACGGCGGCGGTGCAGTACAGCATGGTGCGCAACCACACCATTCCGTAAGGCACGCGCACCGGGCTCCCGGCACGCCGAAGTCCAGGCGCAGCCGGGAGTCTCAGGACGGTTCGATTCACGAAGGGCGGGAAGCACCTCGTCCTTCCACAGCACCGTGACAGCGAGCTTCCGGCACCTTCTTCACGGGAGGCACCGGACGACGGCCCATCCACGCCGTGGGGGAGTGGATGCGGCCGTCCTCGCGTCACGGGCTGGACGCACTCGTGCCGCCACATCCCACCGGGGACGCGGCGGCACCAGCACTCACGGCCTCGGGCCGTCCGACGGAGCCGGCGCGTCGTTCTGCGCGGGAGTGGGCGACGGCAGTGTCTCCGGCGCACCCGGCACCGGCGCGGGCTCACCCGGCTTGGGCGCCTTGTCCTTCGGAGCCTCCTTCGCGACGAAGGGCTTCGCCGCCGCCGGGTCCTTCAGGAACGCGAGCACCGTCTCGTTGAACGGCGCGGGGCAGTCGAGCTGCACCGTGTGGCCACAGCCCTTCATCGCCTCCAGCGCGGCACCGGGGATGCGGGATGCGCCGTACTCCATGATGTCGCGCGCCTCGCCGCCGTGGAGGAACGGGTTGGGAATCAGCCGGTCATCCGTGCCGTAGACGATGAGCGTGGGCACCGTGATGTGCTGGATGTTCTCGCGCACGAAGTCGTTGTGCGCCAGCCCCCGCACCGTGCGGACGTTGGCATAGGCGTACGAGTCGAACTCGGGCGACTTCGCCAGCCGCACGCGCTCCTCGACCAACCAGTCGAGCTGCGGCCTCCAGTGCATGAAGTTGCCCTGGCGCACGCTGCCCCAGATGTTCGCCTCGGGCGCGTACTTGATGAACTCCGAGCTCATCACCCGCGCGAACCACGCCTTCTCCTTCCAGGTGAACTTCTCGAACCCGGCCGGAGACACCAGCACCAGCGCGCTGAGCGCCTCCGGATACCGGATGGCGTACGACAGCGACGTCTGCCCGCCCATCGAGTGACCCGCGAGGATGGGCTTGTCCACGCCCAGCGCCCGCGTCAGCTCGTGCACCACGTCGGCCATCGCCTCCATGGTGTACGGGAACGTCGCCGGCTTGTCGGACTTCCCGTAGCCGGGCAGGTCCACCGCGATGACGCGGTAACCCTGCGCATGGAACACATCCAACTGGGCCCGCCAGAACTTCAGATACGAGCCGAGCCCATGCACGAAGACCACCGTCCGCGCGTCCGGCGACGACGCCGGCAGGTCCACGTAGGAGACGTGGAGCTCGGTGACCAGCTTGTAGCGGGCGGTGACGTCCGGCAGCGAGACGCGGTGCACGGGCCAGGGCTGCCTGGTGCCCTCGGTGGAGTAGTCGAGGTCCTGGAAGGACAGCGCGGACTCGCCAGCATACGAGCGCACGCAACCGGCGGAGGACAGCCCCGCCGCGAGGAGCAACGCGGTGAAAGCGCGGGAGGAGCTCATGGTCAGAACGCGTACCAGGTGAAGGTGGTGAAGGCCGCCCACGGGTCGCTCTGCACGGTGGTCGCACCGTCGTAGAAGCTGCCGCGGAAGAGGTAGCCGCCGTGGAGACCCACGGTCATGAGATACCGGATGTGGTAGCGCAGCTCCGCGTTGACCTCCGCGCCGATGAACCGGCCGCGCCGCACGTCGGCCACCCAGCGCGCCGGGTCCGAGCCCGCGTTGGCCAGGCCCGTGGCCACCTTGAGGTTGAGCTTGTTGGGGATGATGTCCCACGCCGCCGAGGCAATGCCCGCGCGCAGGCCGTAACCCTGGTTGGAGATGTCCGTCACCGCGCCCGTGTAGTTGTTCACCGTGCTGGTGAAAGGGAACAGGATGAGCATCTTGTGGTTGAACCACACCGCGCCCGGCAGGCCGTACTGGTTCAGCGTGAAGGCGCCCGTGTACTTGTCGTCCTCCAGGTTGCTGTCACCGGAGGTGAACATGCCCTCCACGGTGATGACGTCGCCGGGGCCGCGGCCCCACTGGTACAGGACCTCCAGGTTGGCGGACACACCGGAGATGTTCAGCTCGTCGAGCACCGAGTTCTCCGGGTCGTCGCTCGTGTACTTGCCGCCGTTGTACATGACGAAGCCGGAGGCCCCGAGCCGCCCGTTGCGGAAGTCGATGTTGTGATTGAAGTGCGCACCCGCCCAGAACACGGTGCCGGTGGGACGGTTGATGTTGAAGCGCGCCGTGCCGGTGAAGCCGGGCAGGCCCGAGGACGACGGGCCGCTCTTCACCAGGCCCTCGAAGGCGTACGCGTCACCCTTGGTGTCGTCGTTCAGGACCCAGAACGACGCGCCCACGTTGGTGTTGGGGCGCACCGGGTAGACGTAGTCCGCCATCGCCAGCCAGATGTACTTCAGGCGCGGGTCGTTCTTCGTGGCGCGGTCCGCCTGCGCGGTGCCCAGCGGCATCAGGCTCAGGCGCGCGCTGCCCTTGTAGCTGCTGAAGATGGAGAGGCCCGTCGCGTCGCTGCCGAGGAAGGCCAGCTTGTAGCCCGTGCGCGTGAGGTCCGACAGCGGCGTGCGCGTCGGGTCATAGGCGCTGTCGTAGACGGGCTGCGTGCCCACGAGCAGCGTGAGCTGGCTGGGATTGCGCGTCGGGTAGATGGCGACGTTGACGTTCTTCGTCTGGATGTTGACCTGGTCGGCGTTGAAGCCGCCGCCCTCGTTCTGGCCAATGGTGTTGGCCGAGCGGCCCCAGAGGAAGTCCACCTCGAACTGCGCGCGGAAGGACGCCAGCCCGTCGACGAAGAAGGGGCTGTACTCGATGACGGGAATCCAGCGCTGCTCGATGAAGTACGCCGAGCGGCCCGACTCCGTGCTCACCGCGCTGCCCACCGGCGAGCCGATGGGACCCAGCGACACGCCGCGCAGGCCCGCCGGGTCACCGACCTGGTTCGTCATGGAGACGCGGGTGAAGAAGTAGTTGATGAGGGTGAATTCACGAGGCTCGGCGTCCTCCTCGCGGTCCTTCGCCTCCATCCACTCGGCGTACAGCCCTGGCACCGGGGTGCTCTGCGCGGCGGCTGGCGTCGCCAGTCCCACGAGCCCCAGCGCCGCGAGCATCCTCGCGCCTCGCCGCAGCGTCTCGCGTGCTTCAAACCCACTTCCCGTCATATCCACCTCGGCCCCGCGCACGGGGCACTCCCGGTGCACCGGGCTCGGATGTCACCACTGTCGCTGGCGCTGCGTACGGCCGTGCTCCTGGGACGGGGCGGCGAGCGCCCGCGTCCAGTCCTTCGTCCGGAAGAGAGGGCGGGAGCGCGCCCTCTCTCCGGCACGAGGTGTGACGGGCCTACTGGATGGCGTACGTCTGCACGGCGTTGCCCGTGAAGGGCTGGCCGTTGAGCGTCACGGAGCTGGACGTGCCCACCGCGCCGTTGGCGCAGCGGCTGCCCGTCGACTGGTTCTTGAAGAAGATCTCCAGCTTGAGCGTCTTCTGGTCCGCGGTGAAGCCACCACGGCCTTCCTGCACCAGACCGCCCGGGAAGGTGAACGTCACGTCGAAGCAGCTTCCGTCGGACGCCACGTTCTCGATGAGGACGGTGTTGGACGTGAAGGAGAGCGGGTTCTTCGCCGCTTCATGGTTGCAGACGCCATCGGTGATGGTGCCCGGGATGCTGTCGACCTTGAAGTTGCCACCGGCCACCGACATGGTGACGCTCTTGTAACACTGGGACGACGCGCCAAAGTCGACATCTTCGCTGAAGCCATTGGGGTGGCTGGGGATGTTGGCCCCCGTCATCAGCATCGACTTGCCCTCGAGGAACGCGAGGATGTTGGCGGAGCTGTTCAGCTTGGGCGCCTCGACGGGCGGATCCTTGTCGTCGTCGCCATCATCTCCGCAGCCTACGAGGCCCAGCGCGCAAACCATGACCGCGGACAGCAGCTTCTTCTTCATGTGAGTGCTCCTCTTCTCTCCGGCGTCACCGCCGGGATGTGACGACAGCCGATAAAAATGTATCAGCGCGGCGCGTCGGACACGGAGGGGGTCATCGCCCCTCCGCCTCGGCGGCGATGGCCGCTTCGCGCAGCTCGCGCTTGAGAATCTTTCCCGCCGCGGAGATGGGCAGGCGCTCCACCAGCTCCACCCGCTTGGGCACCTTGAAGCGCGCGAGCCTCCCGCGCAGGTGCTCCAGCAGCGCCTCCGCGGAGCACGCCTCCCCGGGCTTGAGCACCACGAAGGCCCGGCCCACCTCGCCCCACTTCGCGTCCGGCACGCCGATGACCGAGCACTGCTGCACGGCCGCGTGCTCATAGAGGACCGACTCCAACTCCAGCGGGTACACGTTCTCTCCGCCGGAGATGAACATGTCCTTCTTGCGGCCGGAGATGGTGAAGAAGCCGTCCGCGTCCTTGCGCGCCAAATCTCCGGTGTGGAACCAGCCATCCGCGTCGATGGCCTCGCGCGTGGCGGCCTCGTCCTCGAAGTAGCCCGAGCACATGGAGGGCCCCTTGAGGAGCAGCTCACCCACGTCGCCCGTCGGCACCTCGCGGCCGTCGTCGTCCACCAGCTTCGCCGCGATGAAGTAGTTGGGGCGGCCGATGGAGCCCGCCTTCGACACCGCGAACTCGGGCCCCATGCTGAAGATTCCCGGGCCGAACTCCGTCATGCCGAAGCCCTGCTTGAAGGGCACCGCGTGCACGGCCTGCCACGCTTGAATCAGCGGCACCGGCAGCGCCGCGCCACCGCTGGTCATGAAGCGCACGGTGGAGAAGTCCGTCGTCGCGAAGCGCGGCGAGTCGAGCAACTGCTGGTACTGCGTGGGCACCGCGAAGAAGAGCGACACCTTCTCGCGAGGGATGAGCGCGAGCAGCTCCTCCGGGTCCCACCGGCGCATGATGACGATGGTGCCACCCGCGGTGAGCAGCGGCACCGAGTACACGAGCAGTCCGCCCGTGTGGAACATGGGCGTGTGCGTCACCGTGACGTCGCCGGGGCGCAGCTCGTGCACCAGCGTGTTGAGCGTGTTCCACGCCACCATGCGGTAGCTGATGCACGCGCCTTTCGAACGGCCCGTCGTCCCGCCGGTGAAGAGCAGGCACAGCGTGTCCTCCTCGGACACCGCGTCGTTCTTCACGGGCTCGGCGGAGCGGTGCGCCAGGACCTCCGTGTACACAGCGGCGCCGGGCAGCCCCTGCGACTCCAGGGACACCAGGCCGAGCGAGTCGCCGATGCTCTCGCGCACCTGGGCCACGGCGTCACGGAAGTCGTCGCCGAAGAGGAGCACGCGCGGGCGGATGGCGCGCACGAGGTCCGTCAGCTCGGTGGCGTGCAGGCGCCAGTTGTAGGGGACGAAGATGGCGCCCAGCTTGCCGCAGGCGTAGAGCGCATCCAGGTACTCGACGCCGTTGTGGGCGACGATGCCCACGCGGTCGCCGCGCTTCACGCCGGCCACGTCGCGCAGCCAGCCGCCGAGCGCCTCGGCGCGCGTGTTCAGGGCACGGTAGGTGAAGCGGCCGGCGTCACCCTTGGCCGTGTCCACCACCGCGACGTGCTCGGGCCAGTACAGGGCGCCCCGCCCCATCCAGTCGCCGATGAACATGCGCGCCTCCACGAATCAGGCCGTCCAGCGGTAGAGGGCGGAGGCCATGGCGAGACCGCCGCCGCTGGCACAGAAGGCCACGAGGTCGCCCCGGCGCACCTTGCCCTGGACGACGGCGTCATCGAGCGTCATCGGGATGCAAGCCGAGCCGGTGTAACCCCACTTGTCCATGGTGTAGTGCGCCTTGGCCATCGGC
This sequence comes from Myxococcus eversor, assembly GCF_010894455.1. Taxonomy (GTDB): domain Bacteria; phylum Myxococcota; class Myxococcia; order Myxococcales; family Myxococcaceae; genus Myxococcus; species Myxococcus eversor. The sequence continues at coordinate 147,478 of NZ_JAAIXY010000014.1, forward strand.
TGGCCGAGCACCTTCATGGTGGCCTCGATGGTGCGCAGGTTGAGCTGGGTGAAGACGAAGAGCTTCACGTCGTCCAGCGTCTGCGACTGCTTCTTGAGGAGCTGGTCCAACAGCATGGGCCAGCGCTCGGTGTTGAAGGTCGCGGGGAACTTGCGGACGAACTGGACGGCGGGCTTGCCCCCGGTGAGGGGCAGCGTCTCCGCGGTGGCGGGACGGTGGGTGCCGCCGGTGTAGATGCCGAGCGCGTCGTGGTACTCGCCATTGGCCAGCAGCCGAGCGCCCATGAAGCCGGGCTTGTCGCCCGCGCCGAGCACCACCGCGCCCGCGCCGTCCGCGAACAGGGTGCAGGTCTTCTTGTCCTTCCAGTTCACGTAGCGCGTCATGCCGTACGCGCCGACCACGAGGATGCGGTGGTAGCCGTCATCGGCCGCAATCGTCTTCGAGCCCACGTCCAGCGCCGTCACCCAACCCGCGCAGGCGCAGTTGAGGTCATAGGTGCCGGCGTTGGAGGCGCCCAGCTTGGCCTGCACCACGGAGGAGGTGGCGGGGCTCAGGTAGTCGGGCGTGTCGGTGGCGACGATGATGAGGTCCAGCTCCTCGGGCTTCGTCCCGGAGCGCTCCAGGGCCTGGCGGGCGGCGGCGACGCAGAGGTCGCTGGTGGCCTCCGTGTCGGCCATGACGTGGCGTTCCTTGATGCCCACGTTCTGTTGGAGCCACTCGTCCACCGGCTCACCGAGAATCTTCTCGACGTCCGCGTTGGTGAGGACCTTCTCGGGGACGTAACGGCCAGTGGCGAGGATCTGCGCGTATCGCATGTGCGGTCTTCTCAGCTCCGGGCGCTGCGCGCCGGGCGGCGCGCGGGACGCAGGGTGTTCTTCTTCTTGGCGGAGGCGGCCTTCGTGGGGCTCGCCTTGGAGGCAGTGGGCTTGACGCTGTTGCGCGCGGGAGCAGCCGAGCGGGAGTCCATGCCGTGGCGGATGAGGCCCATGGCGGTGTCGAGCACGCGCTCCAGGCCCGGGTCCTCCTCCCAGAGCACCCAGCGCATGCCGAGGAAGTCGGCGATGCCCATCAGGCAGTAGGCGAGCGCCTCCGGGTCCATGCGCCGGACCTCGCCCGCGTCCATGGCGATGGACAGGCCGTTGACGTAGCCCTTGGCGAAGCGGTCGTAGTAGCGGCGGTAGCAGTCGGCGTCGACGAACTCGGCCTGGCGCACGACGCGGTAGAGGTTGGGGTGCTGGCGGACGAACTGGAAGAAGGTGCGCAGGCCCTCGCGCTCCACGTCCATGCGGCTTTCGCACGCGGCGGTGGAGTCACCGATGAGGCGGCGCAGGCGGGTGCCCAGGTCGTCGACGACTTCGACGAAGATGGACTGCTTGTCCGGGAAGTAGACGTAGAACGTGCCGAGCGCCACGCCGCCCTTGCGGGTGATGTCCGCGATGGAGGCGCGCTCGTAGCCCTTCTCTCCGAAGACCGACTCGGCGGCCTTCAGCAGCTTCGCACGCGTCCGCTGTCCTCGCGGCGTGACGGGTCCGGAGCGGTCTGGAGAAGTTGAAGGCCGATTCATGTTTCACCTAGCGGTAGCACCCGCTCGACGGGGTTGTCAAAGCACGGAGCATGGCTCCGCGCGTCATGGACTGTGAGCGACGCAGGGCGTCACCTGGAGACCTCATGTCTCCGCTCGGCGGAGCGTACCCCGAATGGCGTGGGGGTCAGTGGGGTGCTCGCCGCCCTGTAAGAACATCCGTGCTGGCGAGGTGGCGCGACGCGCAACGTCCTCGTGGTGGAAACGGGTTCCCCGTAGCGTCGGAGGTCCTCGCCGCTGAAGGGAGACGCATGGTGCTCCGTCGGGCTGGTGCCCTCCTGCTTGCACTGCTGACCGCCTGTGGGGGTGCGGCGCGGGTTCCGCGTACGGCCTCCAGCGAGGAGGCGGCGGACGCGTGGTATTCGCAGCGGGTCGTCCCGCTCCGGGTCGCCGACAACGAGCCCGTGGAGCTGGACAAGGAGGAGTTCACCCGGGTCGTCACGCGCCTGGCCCGTGAGGTCCGTCCTGGGCGGGTTTCGCCCGAGGTTGTCCGACAGCTCCTCGCGCACGCACCGGACTCCGAGCCCGTGAGCCCCATGGGCGGTGGACGCGTCTACCGGCTGGCTTCCGTGGAGGTGCGCCCGGAGACGGCAGCGGAGGCAGAGCTGAAGCGGGAGTACCTGCGCTGGTGTCAGCGCACGCAGGGTGGCGGGGACTGCCTGCGCCTGCTGGTGGACGGGCCCGTGCTGGGCAGCGAGGACCGGTATGCGGTGGCGCTGGCGCTCGCGATGGGCTCGGTGCTGGAGGAGACGCGGCACTCGCTCCGGGACATGGCGGACCCCGCGGCGGTGCTGGCCCTCGTGGTGTGGTCCGCCACGCTCTACTTCGTCCTGTGGGCATTGCCCGAGCCGATTTCAAAGGGCGTGGGGGCGGTGCTGACGGTGGGCCTGCTGGCGTGGCTGGGCGTCGACACCGTCTGGGGGTTGATGCAGGGCTGGACACGGCTGATGGAGGAAGCGGGCCGGGCCACCACCTTCGGGGAGTTGGAGGATGCCGGGGAGGCCTACGGCAAGGTGATGGGGGAGAACACCGCGCGGGTGCTGGTGATGCTCGTCACGGCGGCGGTGGGCGTTGGCGCGGGGAAGCTCTCGAAGAAGATGCCCGGGTTACCGGGCTACACCCAGGCTGCGGTGCAGGCAGAGGCCCAGGGAGGCGCGAGGCTCGCGACCCTGGCCGAAGTGGAGTCGGTGGCGGCGACTTCCGAGGGCACCTTCTCCATCCTGGCGCGTAGGCCCGGCACGCAAGCCACGGTGCCTCCCGCGACGACGGGCGCACCGGTGCGCGTCCTCGTCCAACACCAGGGAGGCAATCAGCAGGTGGTCGTCAACGGGCAGCGCTGGCATGTGCCCGCTGGCAAGCCCACCCACGCCATTCCCAAGAACGACCCGGTCGGGGACCAGCTTCAGGCCGCCGCGCTGCGCGCCGCAGGGCAGTGGGGACCCAACAAGCTGAGCATCAAGGAAACACGCGCCATTGACGCCGCTCTCGCGAAGGGAGCGCACTGGCTGGCACGCCTCCTTGAGCGGCAGGCTCGAGGGCGGTACGTGGAGGACCAGTTGAAAGCCCAATTTCAGCAACTGCGCTGGAGCAACCGAGGCGTCGACGCGATTGATCCTTCCACGGGCTACAGGTACGAGATTCTCTCGGGAACAGACGCCAACCTCGCGCTCCACGGGCAGCGGATGGCGGGCTTCTTCTTCCGGATGATTGGCTTCTAACCAAAGAGAGCACGGATGGCTCAGCTCAACATCGAGAACAGGGTGATAGAGAATGAGCGGATTGTCCTCGGTCGTGAGGACATCGCCTTCCTCGGTCCGGACCTGACCCTTCGCGGCTGCACCGTGACGATAAGGGTCACGGCCCGGAACCTGATTCTCATCCGGCCACGGCTCATCGACTGCATCATCGAGGTCAAGCAGGAGCTCAAGAACCTCCGCTGGTACAGGGCATTCCTGAAGGGCTGCCGCTTCACCGGCACGATGAGCGGGAACGACTTCGGCCTCTGGCCCGTCGAAGAGGGGGCAGAGAAGACACTGGGCGGCATCGAGGAGGCAGCCAGGACACTGGGCGGCATCGAGGACTGCGACTTCTCTGGAGCACGACTCGACGCCTGTCGCTTCGTCAATTGTGACGTCGACACACTGAAGCTCCCGTCCTGGCCCTGCTTCACCTTCCTGGCCCCTACTCACAGGCAGCGGGAGTTGCTCGCCGCGCCCTGGCCGGGCACGAGCCGCATCACCGTGGAAGCCATGCTGAAGTCACCTCCAGAAACCGCGGCCGTGACCTTTTCAGCGCCCGCTGTCGCCAAGTACGGCGGCACCACCGAGGAGTCGCTCCGCGCCGTCCTGCAAACACTCGATGGCGTGAGGTTCTGAAGAACAAGTACCCCGTGGATACACTCCACCCCGAGGGTCCATGTCGGCGGAACCCACTCCTACTCGTTCGAGGCTCCTCTGGATGAAGCCCCTCACCCTCTGCGTGCTCGCGCTCTCGCTCGGGGGCTGCCAGCTCTCCCGCGCACGTCCTCAAGCGCCGCTCGCGCCTCCCGAGGTCGCCAACAGCATCCAGTTCCCGTCCTGGACCAAGGACGCCTCCGTCATCGTGGAGGGCCACCAGCTCAAGGCGCTCCAGATCGCCATGGAGGACTTCCTGCATCCAGGCTCGTCCCCACCCAGGGGCGCCGATGCCATGACACGGTGCCTTCTCGCCCCCGACACCTATGACGCCTGGCTGGTGCGCGGAGAGCGGATGACGTTCGTCCACTTCACACCCAACGAAGCAGAGCGCTGCGGCCTCAAGCCCGAGGTCATGGCCCCCGGCGCGAGCTACGCCATCAGTGACGACGGCGTCATCTTGAAGCGGGACTGACCCACGCCATCGCACCTCGACGCGGCGGGCACCCGAGTGGTTCGATGCGTGGACACTCAAGGGGAAGCCCACACCATGAAGCGCCCGTCGTCCCTGCCGCTGTCCCTGCTCCTCGTCGCGCTGCTCGGCGCCGGCTGCGCCTCCACGCCCGCCGCGAGGAAGTACGTCCCCGTCGACTCCGGCAACGCCTTCCTGTGGGAAGTGAAGGACCCGCGCGGCGGCACCGCCTACCTCGTCGGCTCCATCCACATGGGCAAGGCCGGCGCCCTCACCCTCCCCTCCGCCATGGAGTCCGCCTTCTCCAGGGCCCAGGTCCTCGCCGTCGAGGTCGACACCACCCGCACCGACCCCACCGCGATGCAGAAGCTCGTACGCGAGCTTGGCACCCTCCCCGAAGGCCAGAGCCTCTCCCAACGCCTGGACCCCAGCACCCGTGACCTCCTGAGCCGCGCCGCCACCCGCCTCAAGGTGCAAGTGCAGGGACTCGAGCGCCTGCGCCCCTGGCTCGCCGGCATCGTCCTCAACAACCTGGAGTTCCAGGCCGCCGGCTACGAGCAGGGCCACGGCGTGGACCGCGCCTTCCTCGACCGCGCCCACGCCGCCCACATGCAGGTGCTGGAGCTGGAGTCCGCCGAGAGCCAGTTCCGCATGCTCTCCGGCACCCCCGACAACCTCCAGGACCTCATGCTCCGAGACCAGCTCCGCCGCGAGCAGGGCCCCGGTGAAATCGTCGAGGCCATCACCTCCGCCTGGAAGGCCGGCGACGCGGACGGCATGGCCACCATCCTCCTCGAAGGCGCCAAGGACACCACCTACCGCCCCGTCTACGAGCGCATCTTCTTCGAGCGCAACGCGCAGATGGCCACCCGCCTGGAGGCCCTGCTCACCGAACCCCGCGTGCATTTGATGGTGGTGGGCGCGGGCCACGTCGTCGGCCCCGAGGGAATCGTGGCCCTCCTCCAGAAGAAGGGCCACGCCGTGCGCCAGCTCCCGCGCGAAACACCCCTCGAGTAGCCAAGACTCACCCTGGAGGCGTTCTCTCATGTCCTCGCGGATGAAGCTGCTGCTGACCACCTCGCTCTGCCTGGGCCCCCTCACGGGCTTCATCGCGGGACGGGCCACCGCGCCGAACTCGGCCGACACGGGCCCCGTGCTGGAGGAGCTTGCCCGCCAGCGCGCGCTGCTCCAGTCCGTCCTCGAAGCGACACGCGCCCCGTCCCTCCAGATGCGTCACGCCAGCGCGCCTCCGACGGGAAGCACCGTGGACGCGGCCTGGCTGCGCGCGGAGCTGGCCCAGGTGCTGCGCGAGGAGCTGGGCAACAGGGCTCCCACCGAGCCCGAGGATGCGCAGAAGAAGCCTCCCGCTCCGGAGCCCACGCCCCAGAACCTGGCGGCCTTCCAGGAAGGCACCAGGGTCATCGACAAAGCCATCGCGGCACGGCGCTGGACGGAAGAGGACGCCAGTTCGCTGCGCAAGGAGCTCGGCGCCATGACGCCCGCCCAGCGAGATGAAGTCATCCAGCGGCTCGTCGTCACGCTCAACACCAACACCCTCGAGGTGCGGACGATGGGTGCTCCGTTCTGACGCAATCCATTTGCCTTCACGCCCAGGCAACAACATCCTCGCTCTCCGAGTGACCTTCCGTCACTTCAAGGAGAGACATCATGAACAAGCACATCATGAAGTGGGCAGGAGTGACGGCGGCGGTCCTCATCGGAGCGACCGCATGGGCGGGGGCCAAGATGGCCTCCAACGTCGCCGTCGCCATCGGCGGCAGTGGTGGCACTGCTTGGGGTTCGCTGGCGGGCGCGCGAAACAGCCCGGACACCACCCAATACATCGGCTGTAACGTTTATGGCTACGCGACGGGAGGAGGAACTCCCCGTGTGCTCTGCACCGCGAACACCGTGGCGGGCGTCTACGGCACCTGCTCGTCCACCGACCCGGTGATTCTGGAGACGGCTCGAAGCATCGGGGATGACTCCTTCATTGAGTTCCAGTGGAACCCGACCGGCCGGTGCACCTATCTGCTCGTGACCAAGTTCTCCTATTACGAGCCCAAGCTGTTCTGAGGCCCCGAGGCCCCGGCCGGGAGGCGCAGGCGCCGTGCCTCTCGTCCGCGCCTCCATTGACTTCCTGGCGACGTTTTCCCGCACCTGGAACAACTCCAAACAACTCCTGGAGAACGTCAGACAGACTTCACTCGTATTCCATTCGCCTTCCCCCCCCGGCAACAGCATCCTCGGCCTTCGAGTGACCTCCCGTCACCTCAAGGAGAGCCATCATGGACAAGCGTGGCATGAAGTGGGCTGGCGTGGCAGTGGCTATCATCATCGGGACGACCGCGTGGGCAGGGAACAAGCGCGCAGCCCCTGTCACCGTAACCAACGCCAGCGATGGGACTGGCCACGCACAGGGCTCCCTGGCAGGGGCAAGAAACAGCGCTGACGCCACGCAACACATTGGCTGCCACCTCATTTCATACGCGGCCTCCACGGGAGGACCGGTCCGGGTCCTCTGCGTGGCAAACTCCGCGGCAGGCGTCTACGGCACCTGTTCGTCCACCGACCCGGTGATTGTGGAGGGGGTTCGAAGCATCGGGGATGAGTCCTATCTCTGGTTCAATTGGGACGCGTCCGGTCAGTGCACCTACCTGCACGTGAGCAAGATCTCCTACTACGAGCCCAAGCTGTTCTGAGGCCCGCGGACGAGAGGCGTGAGCACCGCGCCTCTCGTCACTCCACCTCCGCGCGGCGTCTTCGGCGCCCCCTGCCCAGCCCTGCGCCCTCCAACCAAGCTAGCTCCGCGTCTCGCGTATTCCGCGCGAATCCATGGAGGGAGTCATGCGAGCAATCTGGAGGGTGGCCCTGGCCTTCGGTCTGACGGCGTGCGGTGGCATCGAGACCGGCGACGAGGCGCTCGAGGAGGGCGCCGAGAACAGCGTGCAGACCGAGCAGGTGTCCTCCGAACTGGCCGGGGCCTGTGAGTCCCTCATCGGCACGTTCTGTCGCCCGGGCGCGGTCACCCACTGCACCTGGAACGATGGCGCGGAAGGCGAGTGCGAGTGTCAGCGCACGCCCTTCAACAAGTGGCTCTGCAGCTACAACGGCTGACGCGCCCCAGGGGCTCCTCCCCCAAGCAGGAGCCCCGCCGCGCCTGACGCCCGCCTCCGGGTCCACCACCCGTCGAGACCGCGTCACCCGCGAGGTCCCCCCCCGCCCCCGCCCCCCCCCCCCCTCCCCCCCCGCCTGCCCCCACCAGTCCCCGACCCCCCACGGGCGAACCGCCCTCCGAGCGACCTCCCACGTCGTTCGGACTTGCACTTCCGCCCCACTTGCTTATTTTGGACGCCAAATTTAATTTAGCTGTCGAAACGCTCAAGGACTTATAAAAATAAGGTCCATCCCGCCCATGCCCATGGATGAGCTCGACATACGCTTGGTAGACCTGCTGCAGCGCGACGGCCGCGCGACGCAGTTGGAGCTCTCCCGCGCGGTGGGGCTGTCCCAGCCGGCGGTGGCCGAGCGCATCCGCAAGCTGGAGGAGCGGGGCGTCATCACCGGCTACGCGGCGCGCGTCGACGCGACGAAGCTGGGCAAGGACATCACCGCCTTCATCGGGGTGAGCATCGAGCATCCGAAGTACTTCGAGGGCTTCGCCAAGAAGGTCCTCGCCCTGCCGGACGTGCTGGAGTGCCACCGCGTCGCCGGGCAGGACTCGTACCTCGTCAAGGTCAAGACGGCGAACACGCGGACGCTCGACTCGCTCCTCGTGGAGACGCTGCGCACCATCGCGGGCGTCACCCGTACCCAGACCACCATCGTCCTGTCTTCCATCAAGGAGGACACGCATGTCCGCGTGCCTCCCGAGCTCGCCAAGGAGAGTGAAAGATGAGCGCCGACGCCATGAGCGCACCGCTTCCCCCGCCACCGGTCTGGCGACTCGCCCAACGCATGTCGCGCATCAAGACGTCCGCGGTGCGCGAAATCCTCAAGGTGGCCGAGCGCCCGGACATCCTCTCCTTCGCCGGAGGCCTGCCCGCGCCGGAGCTCTTCCCGCTGGAGGCCATCGCCGAGGCCCACGCCAAGGTCATGGCCGAGGAGGGCCGCGCCGCGCTCCAGTACAGCACCACCGAGGGCTTCGCCCCGCTGCGCGAGTGGATCTGCACGCACCTGGCCCGCTCCGGCCGCGTGTGCGACGCGGACCAGATTCTCATCACCAACGGCTCGCAGCAGGGCATCGACCTGGTGGCCAAGGTGCTGCTGGACCCGGGCGACCTGGTCGTCGTGGAGAACCCCAGCTACCTGGCCGCGCTGCAGACGTTCGGCGGCTACGAGGCGAAGTTCGCCACCGTCGAGAGCGACGACGAGGGCATGCGCATCGACGACCTGGAGCGCGTGCTGGCCACGCACAAGCCGAAGATGCTGTACGTCGTCGCCAACTTCCAGAACCCCAAGGGCACCACGCTGTCGCTGGAGCGCCGCAAGGCCCTGGTGCGGCTGGCGCAGCAGCACCGCTTCCTCATCCTCGAGGACGACCCGTACGGCGAGCTGCGCTTCCGGGGCGAGCACCTGCCTTCGCTGGCCGCCTTCGACGACCAGGGCGTCGTCGTGTCGCTGGGCACCTTCTCCAAGACGCTGGCCCCGGGCCTGCGCATCGGCTGGGTGGCGGGCCCGCGCGACTTCGTGCGCAGCCTCACCATCGCCAAGCAGTCCACGGACCTGCACACCGCCACCGTCGCCCAGCGCGCCGTGGTGAAGCTGCTCCAGAATTTCGACTACTACAAGCACCTGGACTCGCTGCGGCCCGTCTACGGCGAGCGCGCCAACGCCATGCTGGACGCGCTCAAGGCCCACATGCCGGAGGGCATGAGCTGGACGCACCCGGACGGCGGCATGTTCCTGTGGGCCAGGCTGCCCCCCGGCATCAGCGGCGACACCCTGCTGCCCCGGGCCGTCGAGCAGAAGGTCGCCTTCGTACCGGGCAGCCCCTTCTTCGCCATGAACCCGCGCTCGGAGTTCATCCGCCTCAACTACTCCAACCGGCCGCCCGACCTGATTGCCGAGGGCATGCGCCGGCTGGGCGCCGTCATCTCCGGCGCCCTGTAACCCCGCGCTGACACTTCAAGGCCGTGCCGCGCCGCGTCGGACTCCCCGACGCGGCGTTTTCATTTCCGCCCGAGTTGAATGCCGATTCAGGTTTCAACTTCTTCGACGCTGGCCAGGGAGGGCCGGGTTGCGTACCCTGCGCGGCGGGTTTCAACGGCGGTACGGAGCCCCGAGGTTCCCCAGCCGCCCCCAACACACCGGAGAGACAGACACATGCAGCTCAAGGACCTGAAGGTGGTGGTGACGGGTGGTGCCCAGGGCATGGGCGCGCACTTCGCGCAGCGGCTGGTGGAGGCGGGCGCGCAGGTGGCCGTGGGCGACGTCAACGAGGAGAAGCTGGCGGCGCTGCCCGCGAGCATCCACCGCCGCAAGCTGGATGTGTCGTCCGAGGACGACATCACGTCCTTCGTGAGCTGGGCGCACGGGGCCATGGGCGGGCTCAACGGCCTCATCAACAACGCGGGCATCCTCCGTGACGCGCTGCTGGTGAAGAAGGACCGGACCACGGGGCAGGTGAAGAAGCTGTCCACCGCTGATTGGAACGCGGTCATCGGCGTCAACCTCACGGGCGCCACGCTGATGGTGCGCGAGGTGGTGGCGAAGATGGTGGAGACGGACCAGGGCAACGGCGTCGTCGTCAACATGTCGTCCATCGCCCGGCACGGCAACCGCGGTCAGTCCAACTACGTGTCCGCCAAGGCGGCGCTCGCGGCGAACACCGTGACGTGGTCCCGCGAGTTCGGCCCGTTCGGCATCCGCGTGGGCGCGGTGGCCCCGGGCATGATTGAGACGCCGATGACGCAGGGCATGAACCAGAAGGCCCGCGACGCGCTGGTGGCCTCGATTCCCGTGGGCCGCATCGGCCTGCCCGAGGACATCTGGCTGGCCGTGAAGTTCATCCTCGAGTGCGACTACTTCAACGGCCGCACCATCGACGTGGACGGCGGCCTCAACTTCTAGGCCGCGTCATGGGCGCGTCTCCGCTTCATCCGGGGACGCGTCCTACCTGCGGCTGACGTCGCCCACGCGCGTCTGGTGCAGCAGCACGGGCTCGCCCTTGTAGAGCAGCTTGTAGGCGCCGTAGCTGCCGAGCACGTGCTTCACGTACTCGCGCGTCTCGTCGAAGGCGATGTGCTCCACCCACTCGTCCAGCTCCGCCTGAGGCAGCGCCTGACGCCAGCGGTCCACCGCCCTGGGCCCCGCGTTGTAGGCGGCCACCGCGTACGCCATGTTCCCGCCAAAGCGGTTGAGCAACTGTCCCAGGTAGGCCGAGCCCAGCCGGACGTTCTGCGCGGGCTGGAGCAGCGCCGCCTCCCCCACCTCGCCCAGCTTCAGCGAGCTGGCCACCTGGCGCGCCGTCGCGGGCATGAGCTGCGCGAGCCCCAGCGCCCCCGTGGCCGAGCGCGCCTGCGGACGGAAGCGGCTCTCCTCACGGATGAGCCCCTGCATCAGGTCCGGGTCCACCTTGGAGGCGCGCGCATAACGCTGGATGACGTTCCGGAACGCCAGCGGCCACGTCGCCTCCCACACGGGACGCGACGCCGCGCTCAGGGGCCCCTGCACTTCCTGGCGCAGTGACTCGCGCGCCACCTGCCGCGCGGCCCGCTGGCGCCCCGTGCGCAGCATCGTCTGGTAGAGAAGTCTCGCCGGCGCCTCCGGCAACCCTCGCGAGTTCACCGCGAGCAACTCATCCGCCGCGCCCGGCTGCCCCAGTCGAATCAGCTCCACTCCCGCCGCGAAGCGCGCGTCATGGCGCAGCGGCCCAGGCGGAAGGGGCCACACCTCGTCCGGCGGCGGCGCGTCGTCACCGGCTCCAGGAGGTGGCGTCAGGCGCGTCAGCCGCTCCGGAGCCAGCAACGCCAGCCGCGAGCGCGCCAGCATCCCGTACCAGGTCGCGGGGCGCTCGGTCGCCAGCAGCTCGTATTCATCGAGCGCAGTGGCGTTCGTCAGGGGCATCGGCTCCCGCACCCGCGCGCGCCAGTAGCGGGAGCGCCACAGTGCCTCGTCCGTGCGAGACGCCGCGGGCAGCTTCTCCACGGCCTCCAGCGCGGCCAGCGCCGCGGCGGGAGCGTCCTTGCGCGAGTGGAGCCAGAAGGCCCGGAACAGCGCCTCCGACGCGAAGTTGCCCGCCGGGTAGCGCCGCGCCGTCTCCTCATAGCGCTCCAATGCGCTGTCGAGCTGTCCCGTCCGTTGGAGGAGCCATGCCTCGAAGAAGAGCGCGTCGTCGGCATATCCATGCTCGGGATAGTCACGCGCGAGCGTCGCGTAGGTGTTGATGGCGGCCTTGGGGTCCACCACCGACTGCGAGTAGCCCAGCACGTAGAGCGCCTGGGGCCGCTGCTCGGCGGACATGCACTTCTCCGCCACGGGCGTGAGGAGCTGGATGGCGCGGCGGTGCTGCCGGTCCTTGCGCAGCGCGCGTCCGTAGGCGAGGTGCGCGCGACAGGACAGCTCGTCGGGCAGGTCCACCGAGGACATCACGCCCCACAACATGTCCATCGCGGAGGCATGGCGGTGCAGCTCCACCAGCGCCTCGCCCCGACGCACCTTCCACTTGGTGGGCAACGGCAGGCCCTGCAACCGCTGACGCGCCCGCTGCGCCTCTCGCGACAGGGGGCTGGTGGCCCACACCTCCAGGAGCGCGCGGTGCTCCACGTTGTAGAGGCCCTGGACCCGCGCCAAATCACAGATGGCCAGGAGCGCCTTCATCCGCAGCGCGTCCGGCCCTCGCGCCTGCCGGCTGTCGATGAGTTCTTGCAGCGCCTGCAGCGCCCCGGGGACGTCCTTGCGACGCTGCAGCACGCGCGACAGGCTGAAGCGCGCCTCGGCGTAGAGCGGTGAGCCCGGGCTGACCTCGCGGTACTGGGACGTCGCCAGCTCCAGCCGACGCAGCTTCTCGTTCGCCTGCGCCGCCCACAGCAGGCAGTGGTCCTTCAGCGGGACGTAGTCGACGGCCAGCGCGGCGAACTCGTCCGCGGCGGTGGCGTAGTCCCTGGCGAACATCGAGCTCTGCGCGCGCAGGAAGCGGACCGGCAGCGTGGACTCCTCGTCCTTGAGCAGCGCACGCGCGCGGGCATGACGGCCCCGGCGCAGTTCGTCACGGGCCTTGGCGAGGACGCCTTCCGCGAAGTAGGGCGCGAGCTGCTCGGGCCCGAAGGACACCACCGACAGCTCCGCGCCAGAGGGCTGCTCCGCCGGAGTGTCGAGCAACTGCTCCAACTGCTCCTCCGACAACCCCTCACCCGGCCCGTCATCCTCGAGCGACTGCGCCCGAGCGGAACCCGCCCCACCCACCAGGCCCGCGCAGGCCACGCACATCGCCATGGCACCCACGCGCAGCCGACGTCGTCCATCCATGCATGCCCTCTTCCGCGATTCGGGCCCCTGAGGATTTGCACGCAGGGCAGACTTGGGACCGGGCGCCGGGCACGCCGAACGCACACGCGTCGTCCAGGCGATAGACGCGCGCGAAGTGTCCGCGCGTCACTGCTCGAAACACGACGGAACCGCGCGCTACACGTGGGTGCGCCTGCGCGGTGGTGGCGCGAAAGACCACCCGTCACACCGCATCATCCACGTGCGCCGGCGCCCCACCTCAAGTCCGCTCGGAGGAATGAGGACCGCCAGGCGCTCAGTGGAACGCGGGCACGGAGGGCTTCGCCTGCTCCGCCATCACCCGCTCCGCCAACGCGCGGTTCAGCGCTTCATAGGAGGACTGGAGCGTCTTCAACTGGCGCCCCGCCACCCACGTCACCACCCCGCTGAAGTCCTCGCCGTGGACCAGCCGCGTCCCCGTGCCCTCCTGGGACAACAGGAAGTAGTGACGTCCATGCATCAGTCCAGGGATGCCACCCGTCCACTCCAGCGCCCTGGGCGGCTCCACGCGCGACATCGTCGCCGTGAAGCCATACACGCGCCCCAGGCGCCCCGGCGGGCGGACCTTCATCTTCACATGCGCCCCACGCTCCACCCGGCCCCGCGCCTCCACCATCAACGGGTTCCACGTGGGATAGCGGGCGAAATCACCCAGCACCGCCCACACGGCGTCCGGCGGCGCGTCGATGAAGGCCTCGGTCCTGAGTCGAAACATTTTCGCCCCGCCTCTCGCGCCTCTGGTGACTGGCAGTCAGCTCCAGCCCCAGGCTGTCCTCTTTCAACCGACCCACGACGCATACATGCCCCGCGGGACGATTGCGGGATGACAGGCGAATCGCGACTTTCTACGCTAGTCAGGAAGAAGCGGAGAACCCGTGCGTTTCCCGAATTGGAAACGCGGGACGGCCGCGCACGGTGGAACGAACCACCAGGGCCGCCCTCCACGTCATTGGAGGGGAGCCCAGACCAGGGGTGCACGGCGAGGGGCACCCACCGCTTAGTAGAGGTCGACGGGCATCATGGCGCCCGCCTCGAACTCCGGAGCACGCCGCAGCTGGTCCAGCACGCGCGGCGCGCAGCGCAGGTGGAGCATGGGCAACGAGCCCGGCTCGCTCACCGAACGCACGGAGCCCAGGAGGTGGTGTGCCTCGAGCCAGCGCATGAAGCTCTCGTGGAAACGAGCGCTCTCCGCCAGCCCGGCCCGTTGGACCTCCGCCCGAGACAGGGGCGGAGGACGGGGAGGAGTGCGTCCACGAGCAGCCTTGGGCTCCTCGCGGGGCATGACTGTGACATCTATCCATTCAGGCTGCGTCCGCGCGCCGGCCAGGCCGGGCAACGGACGGACCGCCGAGGTGATGCGGGACGAACCCGCCGCGAAGCCGTCCCCCGGCTCGCCAATCTTTCTGCTCATGGCCTCATCCTCCTCCCCCGGGCCCGGCGCTCGACTGGCGCCGACCCCGGCTTCAACCCGCCGTCACCTGAATACAGCCAGGCCCTTGCCTGTCCGGTGTCCGCCTGAGCGAGGAAGTTTGACCGCATTGGCCAAAATCAAATCCCGCACCTCGAGCGCCGTCAAGTCAGGGGCACGGCATCGGTAGAGCGCCGCGATACCCGCTACATAAGGCGCCGCCATGCTCGTGCCACTCATTCGCTCGTAGAACGCCTGGTTGTTGCAGCGCCTTTCAGTGCTGGAATACACGTTCACCCCGTAACCCATGATGTCGGGCACGACGCGGCGCTCCACGACACCGCTGGCCGAGAAATGGGCCACGTTGCGCTCGAAGTCGACTGCACCGACGGCCAGGGACTCGTCAAAGGCGGCTGGATAACCAACCGAGTCGGGTCCACTGTTGCCTGCCGCGACAACAGGCAGCACGTTGCTGTCGAGCAGCCGACGAATCATCGTCTGGAGCGCGCGCTGGTTGAGCTTGTAGTCCGCCTCGGAGATGCCGGGAGGCGGCTTGAGCGGGAAGCCCAGCGAGAGATTGACGACGGCGGGACGGGTGACGTTCTGCGGGCTGCTGAACTGGTGCAGCAGCCACTCCATGCCGGCGGCCACGCGGCCCAGGCTGGTGCGGATGGTCTCCGACTCGATGACGGACGCGACGTAGAGGTCGACCTCCGGAGCGACGCCATGGTGCGTGCCCGCGGCGATGCCGCACACGTGCGTGCCGTGGCCATCCGGGTCGAAGCCGCGGATGTCGCGCGCCGGATTGTGCGGCGAGTTGGGGAACAGCGACACGTAGCGGAACTGGATGACCTTGGCGGCGTGCTCGGGGTGGTCGGCGTCCACGCCGGTGTCGAGCACGCCGAGCAGCACGCCCGCGCCGCGGATTCCCTGGGCGTGGGCCAGGGGCACACCGCTCTCCTCGGGCCACTCGCGCTCGGCCAGCGAGCTCATGCCCCGGTTGCGCGGACCGGACTGTCCCGCCGACACGGGGCCGGGGAAGGACAGGGGCACGACGTCGGGGATGAACTCGAAGTCGTTGGACAGCTCGCCGCGCGCCTCGCGCTCCGTGTCCTCCGAGTAGAAGTGGGCCATGGTGGCGCCGATGAGCGGCATGAAGCGGAAGCTGCCCGCCTCGCTGCCGGTCTGCTCCGTCACGGGCGCGCCCGGCAACGGCACCGTCGTGGAGTCGGCGCCGCGCGTGGTGGGACGCTTGATTTTGGACCCCTTCGCCACGCGCTTGCGCTCTTCCTGGCCGCTGATGGCCGGACGCGGTCCGGGCAGCGTGGCCGAGCGCAGGCCCAGCGACGACAGGGTGTCCGGTGCGCGGTTGGCGACCGCGAAGCGAAGTGCCGTGGTGCGCGGCAACACGCGCTCGCCCTGCTGCGTACCGCGAGGCCCGACGCGGGCCTGCGTTTCGATGGACTCCTTGGGAACCAACAGGTAGGACTTCATGGGTTGTCTACTCCTTGAACGACCGTGCAACGCTGGCGGCGTGAGGCAAGGGCCACCGGCACCCAAGCTGCGTCCGCCGCGCCCGGAGCCTCGCGAGAGCGGCGGATGTGGATGGCGCACGCGGGAGCGGCGCCGAAAACAGCCGGGTCCTCCTCCCCGGCGCATGAGACCTCCTCGCGGCATGGGGCAGCCCTCCGGCCCCCGACTCCCCAGGACTTCAAGGACGCCACCGCGTCCTCGCGTGCGAGCCGCCGTACACCCCGGTCCGTCGCCTTCACGGGCGCCCGACCCGCGGTGGCTGTGGCGCGCCCTTCCATGGCTTCGCTCTCTCCTCCAGGAATCCCCGGACCCATTGTGAGATTGGACAGGATGGGCCTGACAATTAAACCAGGGATTCCATGCTGTAGACGCATGAGCCCCCCTGAATCGGTCCTTGCGGGACTTTCCGGAGCGTCGGGAAGTATGAAGGAGGCCCCCCAGACTGCTCGGAGCGTCACAAGAGCGGTGTCCGCCAGCCGACCCGGGGCGTCGGAGGAGGCGGGGAGGGAGGGGGAAGTTCGCGTCCCCACAATTGTTCGCCTACGTCGCCCACGACGGATTAAGTGGGCGCAAGCGGTCCGTCCTTTGGAGCCATCGACGTGATTCCCTACTGGCATGCCCCTTCGCTGAAGCTGGGGCCCCTCACCATCGAGCCCTTCGGCATCTTCGTCGCCGTGGGCATCCTGCTGGCCGCGCGGTTGCTCGGTCGCCAGGCGCAGCGCCAAGGGTTGGACCCGACGCCGCTCGCCGACTACGCCCCGTGGGGCGTGGGCATCGGCGTGCTGGTGGGCCACTGGGTGCACCTGTTCTTCTACCACCCGGAGGAGCTGTCCAAGGGGCCGCTCCAGATTCTGAAGGTGTGGGACGGGCTGTCGTCCTTCGGCGGCCTGGTGGGCGGCATCATCGCGGCCATCTTCTTCTTCCGGCACCGGAAGCTGCGCTTCAACGACTACGCGGACGCGTTCGCCCTGGGCGTGGCGCCGGGCTGGGCGGTGGCGCGGCTGGGCTGCTTCGCGGTGCATGACCACCCGGGCGTGCGCACCGACTTCTTCCTCGCGGTGGCGTTCCCCAACGGGGCCCGGCATGACCTGGGCATGTACGACGCCATCGCCCTCTTCCTCATCTCCGGCCTGCTGTACGCGCTGCGCGACGTGGAGAAGATGAAGGGGCGGCTGCTGCCGCTGCTCTCGCTGCTGTACGCGGCGTGCCGGTTCAGCTTCGACTTCCTGCGCGCCACGGACATGAACTACGTGGACGCGCGCTACTTCGGCCTGACGCCCGCGCAGTATGGCTGCTTCGCGCTGGTGGCCTATGGCGTGTGGGGGCTGTTGCGCCGCCGCGAGTCGAGCGCGACGTCAGCACCACCTGGGAAGACGCTGGGCACGGCGCGGTAGGGTGTGGTTCCGGGCCCTCGCGGTGATTCGCGAGGGCCTTCTGCTGTCTGGGGTATGGGCCGCGGGACTCCGCCGCGCCCTGGCGGCTCCGCTGGGTCGGATCGACTCAGGCGGGTACGGGCATGCGCACGGCGGAGAGCTTGCGCGGTGTGAGCACCGAGTGGATGCAGGCGATGCGTCCGTCCGCTCCCAGCTCCACGCGCACCACCACGTTCGTGGCGAGCAGCGGATCCTTCGCGGGCGCATACACCAGCGCCAGCGCGGGCAGGCCGTTGAGCCACTGGAGCTCCACCGCGAGGGGAGTCCCACGCAGCTCCATCAGCCGCGTCAGGAACGTCAGCACGCGCTTCGCGCCCACCATGGGCACCTGGGCCGCGCGCACCTCGCCCCGGCCGTCCGTCAGCGTCAACACGTCGTGGGCAAGCAGTGCCTCGGCCGCCGCCACATCTCCCGACAGCAGCGCGCCGAGGAAGCCTTCGAGCGCCGTGCGAGTGCGCTGTTGGAGGTCCTTCGTCGGCAGGCAGCGCGCGCCGTCGTAGGCGGCCATGGCGGCGCGGGCGCGGTGATGCACCACCTTCACGTTGGCCTCGGTCATGCCCAGGGCCTCGGCGACTTCGTGCACGGTGGAGTCGAACACGTCGCGCAGGAGCAGCACTGCGCGTTGCTTGGGGGTCAGGGCCTCCAGCGCCAGCAGGAAGGCGAAGGAGACGCTCTCCAAGAGCTCGTAGCGGCCCTCCGTCGAGCCTCCACCCGGCAGCCTCGCCTCCACCGCGGGCGGCACTTCCTCATCACCGGTCTCCAGCGGCGAGGGCAGCCACGGGCCGATGTAGCCCTCGCGTCGACGGCGGCGCAGGGCGTCTCGGGACAGGTTCAGCGCCACGCGTGTCAGCCAGGGGCGCAGCTCCTCGTGACGCTCGGGAGGCGAGGTCAGCGCGCGGGCGAAGGTCTCCTGCACCAGCTCGTCCGCGTCCGCCGCCACGCCCGTCATGCGGTAGCACAGGCCCCAGAGGTAGCGCTCGTGCTCCCGCGCCGCCTTCGCCAGTGCCCCGTGCGACACGTCCGACATGGCTCAGGCTCCCACCGCGAGGCGCGGCTCCTCGTGGCGCTGTCGCAGCAACGCGTGCTCCACCGACTCCGCGCTGGCGAAGGACGCGTCCACCAGCAGCCCCTCGGCGCCCACCCAGTCCCCCACGCGGTACAGGCCGCGCACGTGCGGCACCTCTGGCGACGGACGGCCCGCGAGGCCTCCCGACTTCGCCGTGGGAATCCGGTGGCTCACCACCAGCGAGGGGCGGAAGCGTCGGGCCACGAGGTGCGCGCGCCAGCCGGGTTGCAGCACGTCCATCACCGCCTCCAGCTCGGCCTCGGTCGCCTCGGAGTCGGGCGTCGCGAGGTACTTCAATACGTGCACCATGGCGCCTCCCTCCGGCCCCAGCTTCGCGAAGGCCGAGTGCACCGAGGCGTACCATGGACCATCGATGCCGAGCGCGAACAGCGCCTCGGGCCTGGGCAACCGCGACAGGCCCAGCTCCAGCGTGGCCGCTCTCACCGGCGTCGACTCGGCGGCCTCGCGCGCGAGAACCGTGTCCTCGGGCATGAGGCTGGACACGTCACCGGGGCTGCCGGCCAGCACCACCGCGTCTGCCGCGCGCACCGTGCCGTCGCCCATTCGCAGGCCCTGGACCTGGCCCGACTGGATGACGACGCGGTCGACTCGCGCGGAGAGCTCCAGCGTGACTCCGGCCTCGCGGGCAACGGACTCCACCGACGACACGAGCGAAGCCCAGCCCTCGTCGAGGTAGAGCACGTTCGCCTGGAGCGCGAGCTGGATTTGCGTCACCACGGCCTGCGCGCTGAGCGTGTCCACGTCTCCACAGTAGGTGCCCAGGCGAGCCAGCGCGGCGACGAGGGCACGCACGTCCTCGCGAGACATGCGGAGGTCCAGCCACTCGCGCAGGGACACGTGCGCCAGGGTGTTGGGGTCGATTCGACGGAGGCTCGCGAGGAGTCGGCCCAACTCCAGCTTGCCAGTCAGGGGCAGCACGTCCGTGGTCATCAGCGACACGGGGCCACGGGGCAGCGTGTGAAGTCGGCCAGCGCGCAGGGCATAGCTGGCACCTGACTGGCCTGCGATTCCCCCCCGAGGCTTCACACCGAGGCGGCCGAGCACCCGCATGCCGGCTCCGGCGCGGTACAGGGCGTGCGGTCCCAGGTTGAAGCGGAAGCCCTCCACGTCCGAGGTCTGCGCGCGTCCACCGAGGTGCTTGGAGCGCTCGTACAGCGTCACCGCGCAGCCGCCACGCGCCAGCAGGGCCGCCGCCGCGAGCCCACCCAGTCCACCCCCCACCACCGCCACCGTCTTCGCGTCCATGTCCGTCCTCCGTCGACTCACACCCGGGAAAATCCCGAGCACTCGACGACTCCACGAAAATGGGGGGCGAAAGGTTACAGAGGGCCTGGCGAATACCTCCGGGCCCGGGGTTCACACGTCCGTGAGCGACAGCCCCGTCGCTCCAACACGCATCAGCGCATCTCGAAGGTCCTCGGAGATGATGAGGGCTCCGGGCCAGCCTTCCGGCCGAAAGACGCGGGCCTCTCCCACTTGCGAGGCATCGATTCGAAGACCGCGCACGGAGGCATACTGGCCCACCTTCTCGGGCACTCCGTCCTCGGGCAGCCAGCGCTGAATCCGCGAGGCCTTCTCATCGATGCAGCGGATGAGGCGGGTGGCCACCAGGATGAGATACGCATCCTCGTGCTTGTCGATGTCCACTGGGATGAGCTGGACGTCGTCGGGTGCCAGCTCGGTGAAGACCGTCGCGACCTTGACGTGCACCACCGGGATTCGCACTCCCGCCTCGGTGAAGTCCAGGGGACGACCCGGCACTTCGATGGGCAGTCTCAGGCACCCTTCCACTGAAACGGGCGCGCCCAACCGGAAGCGTTCGGGCTCCTTCACGGCACGGCCCCGAGCGTCGACGGGCATTCCCAGATGCCAACGCCTGGGAGCCTGGACATCATCATGCAGCTCGAAGAAGCGCCGGGACATGGAGGGAACCTACGGTTTTGCTCCGCGAGTGACGAGCAGGTTCAACTCCGTCCCCGGAGTGGAGACCTCCCGTGCGAGCCGCCGCAACGTGGCTTTCAGGGCAGCTCGGCAGGACAGCACCGTTCGACAGGTCAGCGTCGCCGCGTCCAATTCCTCGAAGACCAGCTCGTGGTAACGCTGAGGGTGCGGCCCCCGATGCCCCTTGAGGGGCACGATGTTCTCGGAGTCCTTCAGCTCCATCCCCGCCTTCTGGAAGATGTGCCGGAACCTTGGAGTCCAGGGTCCTCCGCGGACCGAAGAGATGTCGTTCTTGTTGGTGGCGAGATGATGTTGATGCGGAAGCGAGCCACCTCGCGGCGCACGCGCGGCCATGGCCACCGCGGTAGGGGCCAGCACCACCGTGAGTCCCGTCGTGGTCGCCGCGACGGACTGAACCCCACCCAGTGCGGCATACGAGAAGCCGGCCTGCGACTCCACGGCGAGCGCCGCCTGCGCGGAGCCCGGCAACCCCGCTGACTTCGCAGCCAGCCCCGCCGTGCTTCCAATCGCCGCTGTCGCCAGCATGACGAAGACACGGGCGGCGTTCTCGCCCAGCACCTCGCCATACTCTCCAGCCGCTTCGCTGAGCTGCGCGAACGTCCTGGATGAATCCACCTTCCGCACCAACGACACCCAGCCATCGATGAGGCGGAGCACCGTATCCACGCCCAGATAGGCGATGGCGGCAGCGGTCATCACCGCCGCGAGCCCCTTGCTCACAGGCTCGGGGAGAGACCACAGGAGCATGTACATGGTGACGGAAGCCAGGACAGTGGCTTGAAGGACGTCGGGGGATACCAGGTCCGCCAAGGCCTCGGCCGTCTCGTCCCACACCGCATCCATGGCGATGGCCATGGCCAGCGTGTACTTGCCGTCACTCCCCAACAAGGGACCTTCATCCAAGAGGCGCAGGCAATCCCCTGCCTTCCGCCGGCGAGCACACCCCTCACCGTAGGCGCGCGTGAGTTCCTCATCCGCATAGGTCTCCAGGAGCCGGGGTCCGTCCACCTCCTGCTACTGCGGAACGAGGCGCTGCCCCTGAGACTCGTACAGGAACGTCCCACTTCGGGAGGGAACACCGAAGAGCGCTCGCGCCTCTCTCATGGGGTGCCGAAAGGGCCGCACATCTCCCGCCAGCTCCGCGACGGCTTGCCCGAAAGCATCAGCCCCCAGCTCCGCCGCCTTCAACTCCGCGCCTGGTTCCTCGCGGGGTGTCACGACGAAAGAGTCCGGGCCCGCCTCGAGGCGGACGACACGTCCCGATGAACACCCCGCCGCCACCAGCGCCAGGAACAGCGGGACCACGGCACGCAGTCTCATGAGGAGCCTCCTCGAACCACCTTGAGCGCCGTGCCTCATCCGCACCAGGACGCGGGGCGTCGTGCTGGGCGCCACACCGTGCGGGCACTCTGGATGCGCCAGACGCACCGCGCCGGTGTCATTTCGAAGAGAGCCTGCCCGCTCACGACTCCACCGTGAGTCGCACTCGTCCAAGCCCCCGGATATGGTGGGGAACTCAGTCAGGGCCGGCCGTTGGGGAGAAACATGCGCTACGCCACCATCACCATCGCCGTCATCGCGGGACTGCTGCTGAGTGGCTGCAGCCGCTGGTGGCTCTACCCCATGCTCCCCTCCACCCCGAACCCCAGGAGCCTCAACCAGCAGCCCGGCGGATGGGAGGAGGACCCCGTCCCGACCAGCGAGCCCGTGTACGGACCGGACCGCGCCTCGGACGCGCCAGACGCGGAAAAAGAAGAGTCCAAGCCCGCCGACGAAGCGCCCTGAAACGTCCCGGCGGCTCACACGGCGCGCGAAGCTCGCGCCCCCTCGGCACGTACCCCATGCCGCGGCTCGACGCCCCGCCGCTCCGCGCTCCGTCGTTCTTCCCGCTGGACCCCGCCCACGACGTCGAGCCCATGCCCGCTCCACCCCAGGACGCGGCGCGTTGTGCCGAGCGACGTGCCGTGCGGGCAGTCTGGATGCGCTGATTCCACCGCTCAGGTGTCATCCCCTGGCGAGCCCTCCCTGACGCGACTTCATCAAGAGTCGCCTGCGCGGAACTCCCGGCTATGGTACGGGCACTCAGGGCCGGCTGGAGACACTCATGCGCCACATCATCTTCGCCATCGTCGCGAGCCTGCTGTTCACCGGATGCAGCAACTACTGGTGGGCTGTCCCCTTCCTCCCCATCGCCCGATTCGACCACCCGAGCACCCGGTCCAACACCCAGCCCGCCTACAGGGAGCCGCCCCCCGCCCCCTCCAGCGAGCCCGTGTATGGACCTGCCCCCTCCTCGGATGCACCGGCCGCGGAAAAGGAAGAGTCCAAGGCCGCTGAAGAAGCGCAGTGAATCGCCCAGCGGGGCGCACGCTGAAACATGTCTCACACATGATTTCGCCCGGATGAAAACCTTCCGCCCCGACTGATGACAGACATCACTTCCGGGTCTGTTTCACCTCGGGCCTGAGTGAATACGACCCCACACGTCATGCCAGGGGAGGCAATGTCAGAGGTAGGCGTAGAATGGTGTGCGTTACGGCGGATGACCCGCCGGCCCTGAACAAGGCACGCACCCATGAAGACACTTCTCGCCGCCCTGCTCACGCTGCCCCTTCTCGCCTGTGGCCCCGCCTCCGAGCCCGCGCCCACCGAGACACCGGCCCCGTCCGAAGCGCTGACCGAGCAGTCCAGCGAGCTGTCCTCCACCGCCCCTCGCGAGCGCTCCGTCCGCCTGCGCACCGGCGTCACCCTGCGCTACGTGGAGCAGGGCTCGCGCAACGGACCCGCCGTGGTCTTCCTCCATGGCTACACGGACTCGCACCACACCTGGGACTTGAACCTGTCGCTCTTCTCCCGCGACTTCCACATCTACGCGCTGGACCAGCGTGGACACGGTGACTCGACGCGCCCGGTGTGTTGCTACACGCAGCAATCCTTCGCCGCGGACGTGGCGGCCTTCCTCGACGCCGTGGGCGAGCGCGACGCCATCCTCGTCGGCCACTCCATGGGCAGCTTCATCGCGCAGCAGGTGGCGCTCGACTTCCCGCGCCGCGTGGAGGCCCTGGTCCTGGTCGGCTCTGCGCCCACCGTCGCGGGCAACGAGGTCGCCCTGTTCCTCAAGTCCGTCGTCGACGAGCAGGTAGGCACCGTGGACCCGGTCTTCGTCCGCGAGTTCCAGTCGAGCACCTTCGTCCGTCCCGTACCGGCCTCGTACCTGGACACGCTCGTCTCGGAGAGCCTGAAGGTCCCCGCGCGCGTGTGGCAGGACACGCTCGACGGCATGCTCGCGGAGGACCACTCCTCGCGCCTGCGTCACATCCGCGTGCCCGTGCTCGTGGTGGGCGGAGACCAGGACGGCTTCTTCCCCGTCGCGCAGCAGCAGGCGCTCGTCAACGCGCTGCCCGATGCCCGCTACATCCTCTACTCGAACACCGGCCACGCGCCCCACGCGGAGCTTCCGCAGACCTTCGTTCGCGACGTGAGCCAGTTCCTGCGCCGCGTGTCCCGGTAACGCTCGAAGCGTCTCAGGCCGGCCCCTCGGCCTTCGCGTCCTCGGGGGGCGGCAGACTCTCCCCCGGCGTGTCCGAGCGGGCCAGCAGCACCGCGGCGGTGAGGATGAGCGCACCACCGAGCACTTGACGCAGGCTGAGCCGCTCGTCGAGGAAGAGCGCGCTCAGCACCACCGCCGTCAGCGGCTCCATGTTGGACACCAGCGAGGTGTTCACCGGGCCGATGCGCGCCATGCCCAGGAAGAAGAGGAAGACAGCGGCCACGGTGGAGATGAGTGACAACCCCACCACCGCGCCCCAGCCCAGGCCCGTGGTGGGAAAGGACGGCCCCTTCACCAGCATGGCCAGGCCGAAGACAATCCCCGCGGACGAGAGGATGACGGTGCTGGAGACCAGCGGCCCCGCCTTGCCCGCCACCCGTGCGCTGGTGACGACGTACACCGCGTAGAGCAGCGCGGACAGCAGGCCCAGGAAGACGCCCGTCGGCGTCACCGCGCCCTGCCTCAGGTCCGCCGTCAGCCCCGTGCCACACAGGGCCAGCACCACCGCCACCCACTTGAGCCGACCCAGGCGCTCGCGGAACACCACGACTTGAAGGAGCGCCACCAGCGCGGGGAACGAATACAAGAGCAGCGCCACCAGTCCGGCTGGGGCGAACTGGAGCGCGGCGAAGTACACGCCCGCCTCGCTCACGTAGCCCACCGCGCCCAGCAGGATGAGCCCCACCAACAAGCGGCCCTTCGGCAGCGGCTGGCGCATCGCCACCATGAAGGCGGCGAGCACCGCTCCGGCGAGCGTGAAGCGCAGGAAGAGCAGCGTGAAGACGTCCGCACCCGCCGCGTAGGCGAGGCGACCGAAGAGCCCGAGCGCGCCGAAGCACGCTCCGGACAGGGCCACGATGAGGAAGCCAGCGGTGCGGTTCATGGAGGGAGCGGCGGCACGCTGCTCCAACCCGCCCCCCATGTCACGCGCCACGCGTCCGGCCCCTCCCACCCGGACAGGGGGTTACCAGTTGTTCACGGACCGCAGGTCGAACACGTCCGGGAAACCATTGGCGCGCAAAATTTGTGAGGCCACCGCGCTGCGGCCTCCAGCGGCGCAGTACACCACCACGCGGGTGCCGGGCGGGCCCACCTCGGCGACGCGCTGGGCCAGCTCCTGCACGGGGATGTTGCGCGCGGCGTCCGGGTGTCCTTGCTGGAACTCCTGGGGGGTGCGCACGTCCAGCAGCACCGCGCCTTCCGCGACGAGCTGCCGGGCCTTCTGGGACAGTTCCTGGGGCGTCATGCGGGGCAGCATGCCTGATTCAGGCAACGGAGGCTCGCGCATCCCACGAACCCTTGTTCCCTTCACGGCACATCCCCGCGCTCACTTCGGGAAGTGCGCGGTGTGCGCGAAGTCGTCCGCCTTGATGACCAGCTTGCGCAGTCGGGGGAAGCGCTCCTTCGCCTGCTGTCGCACCTCATCGAGGACCTCCCGGGCATCATCCTCCCGCTCGTACTCCACGGTGAGATGCTCGACGCTTTCCGAGCGCATGTCCGTCAGTCGCTGACGGTGTGCCCAGAACGAGAGCACGTGCAGCCGGGGGAGGAACTCCACCAGCCCACCGGGGAAGAGGCTGTACTCGCCGGGGCCCAGCTCCAGGCGCTTCGTGGTGTCGACTCGCGCGCGCCTGCGTCGCCAGACGAACGCGGGCAGCAGCTCGATGCGGCTGTCCGCGGTGCCGGGCCACTCCGGCTCGAAGCCTTGCTTTCGCAGCGCCTTGATGACGGCGCGCGCCACGTCCAGGTCCTTGTCGGAGCGCTCCTTGTCCAGCGTGCCGAAGGAGATGCACATCGCCTCGCCTTCGAACGCGCCCTCCAGGTCCTGCTCGTGGAAGAAGGCCGCGCCCCAGGGCTTCTTGCCTTTCGCCCGGAGCTCCACCGCCAGTTCGCGGACCAGGCTCCAGCCGCTGCTCTGCGTGTCGGTGGCGCCCATCTCCGCGACGATGCCCGCGCGCTTCAGCGAAGCGAAGGCCGCCTCCACCCGGTCCGCCTCCAGGACGTCCGGCCACGTCTTCTCCTCCTCCCGCCGCGCCCGGACGTGCGCGACGAATTGCTCCAGCACCAGGCGCTTCACGCGCTCGTCCTCGAGCGAGTCCCAGTCCCCGCCGTTCGTGTAGTCGAAGACGGACTCCAGCGGATACGTCCCGTAATCGAAGACGCGCGTCAGGTGCTCCAACGCCCCGGGAATCAGCTTCAGCTCCTGCTTGCGGAGCGGGGCCTCCTTCCGGGGCGCGAGCTTCAGCGCCCCCAGTCGACGCGCCAGCTCCTCGGCCTGCGCCGCCACACCCAGTCGCGCGGCGAGCCTGGGCCGCACCACGTCGCCTCGCGTCGACACGAACAGCCGGGAGAGCACCTCCCCCGTCTCCTCGTCGACCTGCGTGAGCCCCGCCTCCAGGTGCCCGTCGCTCCCCCACTCCACCACCACGTCGCCCGCGCCCTTCAGCACCTGCTCGGCGAGCACCTTCACCTGCTTGCGTTGACGCTCATTCACCAGAGCCTCCCACCGTCTCCGAGAAGCCGCGCGACGAGCGACTGGATTCGGGGGAAGTGCGTGACAGCGAGTCCCACTTTCTCATCAATCGAGTCGGCGATGGTGCGCACCTTCGCCTCCAACTCCTCCTCACCCACTCCGGGCTCCTTCCCGTTGAGCACCAGGACCGCGTACCGGCTGGAGAACGAGAGGCCACACGGGATGTCGCACCGCACCAGCCCTCGCACCCACGGCCCGCACCACCACCGCGCGCGCCTGGCCGAAAACTGGAGGTGTCGCCGAGGGGCGCTACAGTTCTGTGCCACCATGTCACTCGACAAGCAGGCATTGATGCTGCAGCTCGCCGAGCGCCTCCAGCAGAGCGACAGGCTGGCCCACCGGGCCGAGGCCGAAGCCCGCGAGGCGGCCCGCAGCCTGGCCACCGAGTCGGAGAAGCGAGAGGACGGCCGCGCCGCGCTGGAGTTCGGCAGCCTGGCCACGGGCCAGGCGAATCGCGCCCGCCGCGTGCAGGAAGAGCTCAAGGCGCTCTCCAATTTCGGCCAGGGGCCGGTGCCGCGCTTCCCGCGTCAGGGGCCCGTGGGCCTGGGTGCGCTGGTGGACGTGAGCACCGAGGACGAAGAGGGCTTCGCCGAGCGCACCTTCTTCGTGCTGCCCGTGGGCGCGGGCACGGAGCTGACAGGGCCCGGCGGCGACGGCTTCCTGTCCGTCATCACCCCCGCCTCCCCCGTGGGCCGCGCGCTCATGGGCCGCAAGGCGGGCGACACCATCGAAGTCACGCTGGCGGGTGAGGTGCGCGAGTGGACGGTGCTCGAGGTCGCCTGAGCCCAGGTGTCCCACCCCTGTCGTCCGGGGTGTCCTGCCCCCGACGAAACGCGAGCAAGCACTAGAACCCATGGGCCCCGACACGCGTGAATCCGGGAAGATGTCCCCACTTTCCGCACCGCGTTCACTCCAGGCGCCCTCCCCCACCGCGACGCTGCTGCCACTCACGTGGCCCGCCGCCCTCATCGGCCTGCTGTTCGGCGTGCTGATGACGTATGTGCCGTACGAGTTCCGCGTGGCCGCCTTCCGGCCGCTCTACCCGTACGTGCGCCTGCTCGGCGTCACCTACCTCACCGGCAGCATCTGCTTGATGGGCGCGCTCCTGTACCCGCGCGCCCCGCGCTGGCTGGACGTGGGCGGACGCCTGCTGCTGGGCGCGGCCATCGGCCTGTACTGGTGGGTGCTGAATGTCCTGCCCGGCAGCCTCACGGGCATCGCCATGTACCCGCTGCTCTTCGTGGGCCTGCTGCTGGAGGCGTGGCCCTCCATGCGCCAGCGGCCCACGCTGCGAGTGATGGTGGCCCTCACCGGCACGGCCTTCGGCGTGGCGATGCTCGCCGTGCCCGAGCGCTTCCCGCTGTCCGTCTACGCGCACCTGTCGCCGCTGCGTCCGCTGGTGGGGCTGCTGTTCACCGCGGGCGGCGTGGGCCTGCTGTTGCCCTCGCGCTGGCTGCACCCGCGCATGCCGCCGCTGCTATTGGCCATGCTGGCGGCGCCCTTCGCGCTGCTGGCCTACGCGCTGGCCCGCGGCGCCTCATGGCTGGGCGCGGCCGTGTACACCGTGCTGGCCCTCTCCTGCGTCGCGCAGGCGCTGAACTGGCGTCCGCGCGCGCCGCGCACCGTGGGTTGGAAGCTCTTGCGCGGGCTGGCCTTCGCGGGGCTGGTGCCGCTGCTCGCGCTGGGGGGCCTCGCCGCCTACCTGGCGCAGAAGGCCATCGAGAAGCAGGTGCGCGACGACACGCGCTACGCCGCCGCGGGCGAGGCGGACTTCCTGCGGCGCTACCTGGATGACTCGCGCGAGTCGCTGCACCTGCTCCTGGAGTCCCCGGGCTTCCGCGCGGCGCTCGCCAGTGGAGAGCGCGAGCGGCTGGAGCCGTACCTCGCCAACCTCGCCGCCCGCGAGCGCACCTTCCACGCCGCGTTGACGATGGACGAGAACGCCCAGGTGCTGGCCACGTCCGAGGGGCCAGAGGGCTGGGGCTTCAACCTCCAGGAGCACTTCCCCCAGCCGCCCGCGCCCGGCGAGCTACCGCTGTCGCTGCCCTTCATGCGGCCCCACAACCACCCGCTGGTGGCGGTGGCCCTGCCGTTCGAGCTGGAGGGCTCGCGGCGCGGAGTGCTGGTGGGCCTGTTGTCCCTGGAGCGACTGAGCGAGGCCGCCACGCCCGCGTCCCAGCGCTTCCGCGTGCAGGTGATGGACCGGCGCGGACAGAAAGTCCTTCGAGACACGGCAACGGGCGCGCGGCTCCTGGGCGCGGCCCACCTGCCGGATGCCCTGCGCGAGGAGCTGGAGCGCCCGGGTGGCGGCGTGCTGGAGGCCTTCGACGCGGCGGACCGACGCGTGCTCGCGGCCGAGGCCCCGGTGGAGGGCTCGCCGTGGAGCGTCGTGGTGACGCAGGAGCTGGGCGTGGCCTACGCGGCGATTACGCGCATGAGCGCGGCGGTGGTGGGCCTGGTGCTGATGGGCGTGCTGATGGCGCTGGGGCTCTCCCAGCTCGTCGCGCGCGACGTCATCCGGAGGCTCGGCACGCTGCGCGAGGCCACCGCCGCCCTGGCCGCGGGGGATTTGGACCGGCGCGTGGACGTGGAGGAGGACGACGAACTGGGAGAGCTGGCGCGCGGCTTCAACGAGATGGCGGACCGCACGGGCGAGGCGCAGCGGGAGCTGAAGGAGGCGGTGCGCACGCGCGAGGAGTTCCTCAGCGTGGCCAGCCACGAGCTGCGCACGCCGCTGACGCCGCTCAAGGGCTTCGCCGCGCTCACGCTCCAGCGCCTGGAGAAGAGCGGCGACTTCCCGGAGCGCGAGCGGCTGCTCAAGGCGCTGCGCTCCATGGCCCGACAGACGGAGCGGCTGGCGCGGCTGGTGGATGACCTGCTCGACACGGCGCGCATCCAGGGCGGCCGCTTCGAGCTGGAGCGCCAACGCGTGGACCTGACGCCGGTGCTGCGCGAGGTGATGGAGCGCTTCGAGCTGCGCGGCGAGGGCGGCATCGCCTTCGAGCTGCGCGTGCCCGAGCACCCCGTGGAAGGCGACTGGGACGCGCCCCGGCTGGACCAGGTCATCACGAATCTCGTGAGCAACGCCGTGCGCTACTCGCCCCAGGGCGGCGCGGTGTGCGTGACGCTGGAGGAGGCCGCGGACCAGGTCCTCATCCACGTGAAGGACCAGGGCATCGGCATTCCACCGGAGAGCCTGGCCGGCCTCTTCAAGCCCTTCGCGCGCGCGTCCAACGCCACCGCGCGGCACTACGGCGGGCTGGGGCTGGGCCTCTTCATCTGCCGCGAAATCGTGGAGCGCCACGGCGGCACCATCTGGGCGGAGAGCCCGGGGCCCCAGCAGGGCAGCGCGTTCCACGTGCGCCTGCCCCGTGAAGTCGTGCCGCACATCAGCGACGTGGCGGCCTGAGGGGACAGGGGCTTCGGCTCACGGCGAGGGCTCGGGCGCGCCGGCCACCGACAGCCACTCCTCGGGGATGTCGCCGCGCGGCAGCTCCAGCACGAAGGTGGAGCCAGCCCCCAGCTCGCTGGTGGCCTTCACCGTGCCGCCGAACGCCTCCACAATCTGCCGGGTGATGTAGAGCCCCAGGCCCAGGCCACCGTAGTGCCTGTCGCTCACCGCGCGCTCGAAGCGCTCGAAGATGCGCGGCAAGTCCCGCGCGGAGATGCCGATGCCGCCGTCCTCCACGGTGAGGCGCGCGGTGCGGCCGTCCGCCTCCACGCTCATGCGCACCGGCTTTCCGGCGCCGTACTTCAGCGCGTTGGAGAGCAGGTTCGTCACCACCTGCTCCAACCGCAGCCGGTCCCACCGCCCCAGCACCGGCACCGGCGCGTGCAGCTCCAGCGAGCAGTGGAGCTGCGCGGCCGACGGCGCGAAGCGGTAGAGGATTTCCGCCGCCACGCTCGCCAGGTCCATCTCCTCCAGCTCCAGCTTCAAGCGGCCGGCGGTGATGCGCGACACGTCCAGCAGGTTGTCCACCAGGCTCGTCAGCTTGCGCACCTGGCGCTGCACCACCTCCAGCGTCTCCGAGACGCGCTCGGCGGACACCGGCTTGCCGTTCAACGCCAGCAGCTCCACCTGCCGCTGGAGCAACTGCACCTTCAAGTGCAGCGGCGTCAGCGGCGTCTTCAGCTCGTGGCTGGCGATGCCGAGGAACTCGTCGCGCAGACGCACCGCCTCGCGCGCCTCGCGCAGGAGCCGCGCGTTGTCCAGGGACAGCGCGGTGCGCCGCGAGAGCTCCTCCGCCAGCCGCTCGTCCTCGTCGCCGAAGCCCGGCGCGCCATCCGTGCGGTACAGCACCAGCGCGCCGATGATGCGCCCGCGCGCCACCAGCGGCACGCCCAGGTAGCTGCTCAGCCCCAGCGAGAGCAGGAGCCGCGCGTGCTCCGCGTCCCGCGCGAGGGCCACCTGGTGCTCCTCCGACAGCTCCGCCGTCCGCTCCGTGCGGCCCGTGAGGAACAGGGCGGGCAGCCCCCGAGGGTCCAGCGAGTCCGGCGGATACCGGCACAGCATCTCCACCAGCGACACGTGCCGCTCCGGCTCCGCGTGCACCGCGGCCACGGCGCGCACCGACTCGCCGGACGAGCCCAGGAAGAGCACTCCGGCGTCCGCCAGCGTGGGCACCAGCAGCCGCAGCAGCGGCTCCATCTGCGCCTCGGTCTCCAGCTCGGCGCCCAGCAGCGCTCCCGCCTCCGCCAGCAGCTTCGCGCCTCGCGCCGCGTCCAGGCGAGGCAGCAGCTCCTCCCGCGCACGCAGCAGCACCCCCGACGGCTTCAAGCTCCCGTCCGGGGACACCGGGAACACGCTGCCTCGCAGCACCACCACGGTTCCGTCCGGTCGGCGAAGACCCCAGCGCTCCTCGCGGACCGGCTCCCCCATGAGCGCACGCGTCAGTGGAGAAACTTCCAGTGGCACGGACATATTGTCGGCGCGCACCCAGTCACACCCAGGCAGTCCGCCTCGCTCCAGGCGCTCCGGCATGGGGATGCGGAACTGGCGTCCCGCCTCTGAATTGAAGACGAGGACGGTGCCCATGGCATCCATCAGGACGAGCGCTTCGCCCGTCTGCTCGACGAGCAGGCGCAGGGCGGCATCGCTCAGCCGGGCTTCCGCCCGTTCCGCGAGCACCTGATGAATCTTCGAAAGCGGGGCGCGGCCAGAGGACATGAGTTCAGGGAATTTCCGCTCGTGGCATGGTGGCATTCCGACCCGCCCGAAGGAAGACAACTCCCTGCCCTCGCTCAACACCTGAGAGGGCGCGGTCTGAATCCCAACCTTCCTGGGGTCAGGCCAGCCCCCTTGCCTGTCCTGCAGGAAATCCTGAATCGTTGGATAGTTGTACATCGCCCGAACTCCTCGTTCGGACGACGCGTCCACTTCCTCGAGCCTCAACATGCAGACGCCGCCCGCCAGGCCTGATTGGACTCCCCACGAGCGCCGGTATCGGCTCGTCATCGACAGCCTGAAGGAGGTCGTCTTCCAGACGAACGCGGAAGGTGCGTGGACGTTCCTCAACCCGGCGTGGTCGGAAATCACGGGCCACCCGGTGGAGGACTCGCTGGGCAGGCACTTCTCGGAGTTCGTCTACGAGGAGGACCAGCGGCGCAGCCTGGAGGGGTTGCGCAAGCTGGTGACGAAGGAGCTGGAGTACGTGCGCACGGAGGTACGCTACGTGAATCGCGGCGGCGGCTTCCGGTGGGTGGAGGTCTACGGGCGGCTGATGATGGGCGAGGACGGGGCGGTGCTGGGCACGTCCGGGACGCTCAACGACATCACCGAGCGCAAGGCGTCCGACGGCGCGCTGGCGCGGCGTGAGCGCTACCTCACCGCGCTGGTGGAGGTGCAGCAGCGGCTGCTCGCGGTGCGCGACGGCGGAGACCTGTACGGGCCGGTGCTGGAGCCGCTGGGCCAGTCCTCGGGCGCCAGCCGCGTGTACGTCTTCGAGCTGCACCCCAGCCCCGATGGCAACCACCTCTGCAGCCAGCGCGCGGAGTGGTGCGCGCCGGGCGTGGGCGCCGAGATAGACAATCCGCAACTGCAGAACCTCCCGATGATGCCGGACCTGGAGCGGTGGCTGAAGACGCTGTCGCGCGGCGACGTCATCGAGGGCCTGGTGGAGACGTTTCCCCCCGTGGAGCGCGAGCTGTTGGAGCCGCAGGGCATCCTCTCCATCCTCGTCCTGCCGCTGCGCGTGCAGGGCGTGCTGACGGGCTTCGTGGGCTTCGACAACTGCGCGGAGGCGCGGCGGTGGGACCGGCTGGAGGTGGACCTGTTGTCCGCGGCGGCGGGCGCCGTCTCCGTGGCGCTGGAGCGGCGGGAGTCGGAGCGCGCGCTGCGCGAACGGGAGCGGCGGTTCCGACAGCTCGCGGAGAACGCGTCCGACGTGCTGTACCTGTACCGCTGCGAGGCGCCGCGAGGCTTCGTCTACGTCAGCCGGGTGGCGCACGCGAAGCTGGGCTACGGGCCGGTGGCGCACTACGGCGACGCGGACCTGTGGTACCGGCGCGTGCACCCGGAGGACCGCGACGCGCTGGAGCGACTGCTGGAGGCCCCGCGCGCGTCGGCCGGCGCGCCGGTGACGGTGCGCTACCTGCATCCGGATGGGCGCACGCTGTGGCTGGAGCACGTCGTCGTGCCGGTGACGGACGCGATGGGGCGCATGGTGGCGGTGGAGGGCCTGGCGCGCGACATCACCGAGCGACGTCAGGCCGAGGAGGCGCTGCGCCTGTCCGAGGCCAGCTTCCGCGCGCTCCTGGAGGGCGTGCCGGACGCGGCGGCGATTGAGCGGGACGGGCACATCGTCTACGCGAACGCGGCGCTGGTGGGCACGCTGGGCTTCGAGCGCGCGGAGCAGTTGGTGGGCCGCCAGTTGTCGGAGTTCGTGAAGGACATGCGCGGCACGGAGGCGGTGAGGGCGGGCGCGCTCACCGGCGAGCGGCGGCTGGTGCGGCGCGACGGACGCACGCGCGTGGCGGAGGTCGTCTCACTGCCCCTGCGCTTCGACGGACAGCCCGCCGTCGTCTCCATCGCCCGGGACGTGACGGAGCAGCGGCAGCTCCAGGCGCGGCTGACGCTGGCGGACCGGTTGGCCTCGGTGGGCACGCTGGCGGCGGGCATCGCTCACGAAATCAACAACCCGCTGGCCTTCGTGCTGTCCAACCTGAGCTTCCTGTCGGACGAGTTCCGCCGCAACCTGCCCCCCGGCGACGGCGCGACGGCGCTCCAGGCCCGGCTGCGCGGCGAGCCGGATTTGGGCGAGTGGCTGGAGGTGCTGCACGAGGCCTGCGAGGGCGCGGAGCGGGTGCGGCAGATTGTCCGTCAGCTCAAGACGTTCTCCCGGCCCGACGAGGAGAACGTGTCGCCGCTGGACGTGCACGGGGTGCTGGAGTCGGTGGCGATGATGGCGGCGAACGAGATTCGCCACCGCGCGCAGCTCCGGCGG
Organism: Myxococcus eversor; assembly: GCF_010894455.1. Taxonomy (GTDB): domain Bacteria; phylum Myxococcota; class Myxococcia; order Myxococcales; family Myxococcaceae; genus Myxococcus; species Myxococcus eversor. Next base: position 181,360 of record NZ_JAAIXY010000014.1, read on the forward strand.
AACTACGGCGACATCCCCCCGGTGATGGCGAACGAGGGGAAGCTGAGCCAGGTGTTCCTGAACCTCGTGGTGAACGCGGCGCAGGCGATTCCGGAGGGCTCCGCGCACCGGCATGAAATCCGGCTGGCGACGCGACGGGACGGGCGCTCGCGGGTGGTGGTGGAGGTGCAGGACACGGGCGTGGGGATCCAGAAAGAGGTCATCGACCGCATCTTCGACCCGTTCTTCACCACGAAGCCGGTGGGCGTGGGCACGGGCCTGGGCCTGTCCATCTGTCACAGCATCATCCACGGGCTGGGCGGTGACATCACCGTGGAGAGCGAGCCCGGCAAGGGCACCATCTTCCGCGTCAGCCTGCCCACCATGGAGCAGGACACGCGCGCTGCCGCGGCGGCGCTCGACGTGACGCCCCGGCCCCTCATCCAACCCCGAGGCCGCGTGCTGGTGGTGGACGACGAGCCCGCGGTGGGGCGCGTGTTGCAGCGCATCCTCCGGGGCCACGAGGTGGAGGTGGCGTGCAGCGGGCGACAGGCGCTGGAGTTGCTGGAGCAGGGCATGGAGCCAGACGCGGTGCTGTGCGACGTGATGATGCCGGACCTGACGGGCCGCGACGTCTACGAGTCCGTGCGGCGCGAGCACGCGGGCCTGGAGGGCCGCTTCGTCTTCGTGTCGGGCGGGGCCTTCACCACCGGCGCGCGCGAGTTCCTCGCGAGCATTCCCAACATCCTGCTGGAGAAGCCCTTCGACGAGGGGCGCGTGAGGCGCGTGGTGGAAGACCTGGTCCGCTTGCGGCGTCCCACCGCGGAGGCGTGAGGACACATGTGGAATGACGTGGAGCTGAGGGACCTTCCAGCCTGCGCGGCGCGGCTGCTGGAGGAGGTGCGCCAGGCGGACGGGTTCGCCCTCGTCCGCGAGCAGGTGGCCGAGGCCGAGGCGATTGACGAAGGGCTCGTCGCCGAGATGACGGCCGGGCTGGTGAAGAGCTTCGGGATGTACCGCCAGCCTCGCTACCTGCGTCCGGAGGCATATGCCTGGGAGGAGCGGGACGGCGTGCGCACGGCGCGCATCCGGCCGCTGTCCGCCCTGCTCCTCTACTGGGCGGGCGGGGACGTGAGCCCCTACGTGCCGCAGATGGTGTGGGGAGAGGGGCTCGTCGACTGCTCCTACGAGGAGACGGAGACGGAGAACGTGCTGGAGTTCGGCGCGACGAACTTCGACTCCTCTGGCGGCTTCGACCTGGGCTCGCTCGGAGCGACGCTGGTGGAGCTGGCCGAGGACGAAGCGCTTCGCGAGCTGGAGGTGTTCGAACCGCTCCAGAAGCTGCTGCTGGTGCGCACCCTCCAATGCGCGCACGCGGCCGTGCTCCAGGCCGTGAAGTCAGACGCCTTCCGCGAGCTGCCTCGCGCGGAGTCGTTCCGCTTCTTCGCCACGCCGGGACACGACGAGCCGAACTTCCTGCTGCTGCGACTCGAGCCCTGAGCGGGGCCTACTTCACGCCGTCCAGCGGCAGGGGTCCGCTGTCCAATATCTGCTGGCGCGTCAGGACCTGGCCGTACTCGGCCGTGCGGTACGTGAGGCCCGCCGACTCTGGCGCTCCGTGCAGGCGCAGGTCGGCCGCATCCGGCACGTAGCCCACGCGCAGGCGCAGCTCGCGCACGGTGGACAGCTCGCGCGTCACCTCGGGGCCCGTGGGATAGGGCATCGACGTGCGCAGCGGCAGGGGCACGAGCAGGCGACGGGACGCGGTGGCGCCCGGCTCCACGCGGCTCAGGGCGGGGACCTCGGGGGCCTCCACGTCCAGGTTCTCCGGCACGGGCACGAGCTGACGCAGCAGCACCGCGTCGTCGCCGGAGAAGTCCACATAGGCGCGCTCGGGGGCGAGGCCCACGTAGCCCGTGGGGCCCCACTCCGGCAGCCCGTCCACCAGCAGCACCGCGTGGGACGTGGCGTTGCGCACCGCGTACGCGACGGCGAGCCCCTCGGGCCCGCTCGTCACCGACTCCACCTTCAGCTCCACGTCCGCCTGGGCCACGCGTCCTCCCGGATGCGCGGGCTGATTCGAAGCCCGCGTGCAGCCCACGAATATCACCAGCGCCATGCAGCAGGCGCCAGCTTGGAGCAGGGCTCTCATGCGCGACAGAGCTTAGTAGCGCGGCCGGGTGGGCAGGTTCAGGTCGTCGCGGAGGACGTTCTCACCGGGGCGGCCGCCCTGCACGACGTCCGGCGTGGCCGGGTTCTGGTCCAGGTCGATGGGCAGGCCCACCGCGGACGTCTCGCGGTTGTTGGTGCCGTTCTTCTCCCCGTTCGCCAGCGTGCCGTTGGCGTAGTCGGACGCGTGCACCAGCTCGTGGAACAGCGCCACCACGGGCGGGCGGTTCATCCACTCCTCGCCGCCCAGGGAGATGCGCGAGGTGTTGTAGTTCACCGTGCCGTCGGTGCCCTTGCCCGGCGTGCCGTCCGCCTTGAACCAGGCGTCGTCCTTGTTCGAGGCGGACGCCGAGTTGCCACCCGTCGTCTCCTTGATGGTCGTCGAGTGGCCGCTGTCGTCCAGCGTGCGCAGCAGGTCCTGACCCGACGGCAGCGAGCGCATCGCGTCCAGGTCCGACTGCACGCGCGCCTGGAACTCCGGGCTGCCCTCCACCGTCACTGAGCGGCCCCGCTTCTCCGCGTCCTTCATGTCGACGATGGTCCGCGTATCCCCAGCGACGTCGTCGGTCTTCTCGTCCGCCTCGACGTAGAGCTTGTCGTCGCCGCCGTTGCCGCTGACGGTGTCCTTGCCCGCGCCACCCGCCACCGCGTCGTTGCCCTCGCCACCGCTCAGCGAGTCGTCGCCCCGGCCGCCGATGACCTGGTCGTCACCCGCGCCGCCCGTCGCGGTGTCGTTCCCCGCGCCCGCGTCGATGTAGTCGCGGCCCTCGCCGCCGTTGAGCAGGTCATCGCCATCCAGGCCGTAGAGCACGTCACGGCCCGCGCCACCGTTCACCAGGTCGTTGCCCGCGCCGGCCTCGATGTAGTCGTCGCCGTCGTCGCCGGAGATGGAGTCGTTGCCGTTGCCACCAATGAGCGTGTCATTGCCCACGCCGCCGGTGAGCGTGTCGTGGCCCGCGCCGCCCGTCAGCTTGTCGTTGCCCGCGCCGCCATCAATCGTGAGGTCGACGGTGACGTTCGGATCCACGGTGATGGTGTCGTTGCCAGCGCCGCCCTGGATGATGGCGTTCTTGGACTGCTCGGGCGACAGCGTCACCGAGTCGGAGCCGGAGGTGATGGTCAGCCCGCCGCTCCGGTTCATCGTCACGCGGGCATCGTTGTTGCCGGCGCCCAGGTCCACCACCGTCTGGCCATTCGCGTTGGTGCTGACCTGAGGGCCCGTGCCCGCGACGGCCTGCTTGATGGCGTTGGCCGCGGCGGCCACGGCCTTGCCCACCGTGGAACCGGGGCCACTCGGAGGAGGCCGGGCGCCCTCGAAGTCACTGCCCTGTGCGGAACGGGATGCAGCAGGGCCCGTGCGCGGGGCCGCTTCGAAGCCGTCCTTCATCCGCTGGGCGACGGCCGTCTTCACCGCGTCGGGGCGCTGAGCCTGGGCGGTCTGCTTCACCGGCTCCGGCTTCGGCTCGGGCTTCACGGTGAGGGTGGGACGCGTACCGGACTTGCCAATCGTGGTCATGACGATTTCTCCCTGAAGACGAGGCACCCGGTACAGTCCCAGCGGTCAATGCCGGGGCGGACGAACGCCGACCTTCCCGATTATCGGGTTCCCCGGACAACAGTTGCGTCGTTTCTCGAAAGCCGGGAGCGGCTCAACAGCGGCTAGTAGTGCGGCCGGGTCGGCAGGTTCAGGTCGTCGCGGAGGACGTTCTCACCGGGGCGGCCACCCTGCACCACGTCCGGCGTGGCCGGGTTCTGGTCCAGGTCGATGGGCAGGCCCACCGCGGACGTCTCGAGGTTGCGCGTGCCGTCCTTCGAGCCGTTCGCCAGCGTGCCGTTGTTCAGGTCCGACGCGTGCACCAGCTCGTGGAACAGGCCGACAATCGGAGGACGGTTCATCCACTCGTCGGCGCCCAGGGAGATGCGCGAGGTGTTGTAGTTCACCGTCGCGTTCGTGCCCTTGCCCGCCGTGCCGTCCGCGTTGAAGAAGCCGTCGTTGAAGTGGGTGCCGTTCGCCGTGTTGCCGCCGGACGTCTCCGAGATGGTCGTCGTCTTGCCGCTGGCATCCAGCGAGCGCAGCAGGTCCTGGCCCGACGGCAGCGAGCGCATCGCGTCCAGGTCCGACTGCACGCGCGCCTGGAACTCCGGGCTGCCCGTCACCGACACGGAGCTGCCGCGCGTGCTCGCGTTCGTCATGTCGACGATGGTCCGCGTGTCCCCGGCCGAGTCGGCGCTCTCCTCGCCCTCCTCGACGTAGAGCTTGTCCGTCCCACCGTTGCCGTTGACCGTGTCCTTGCCCTCACCACCGGCCACCGCGTCGTTGCCCTCGCCACCGCTCAGCGAGTCGTCGCCCCGGCCACCGATGACCTGGTCATCCCCCGCGCCGCCCGTCGCCGTGTCGTTGCCCGCGCCCGCGTCGATGTAGTCGCGGCCCTCGCCGCCGTTCACCAGGTCATCTCCATCCAGGCCGTAGAGGACGTCGCGACCCGCGCCACCGTTCACCAGGTCGTTGCCAGCGCCACCCTCGACGTAGTCGTCGCCGTCGTCACCCGAGACGGAGTCGTTGCCCGCGCCACCCAGCACCGTGTCGTTGCCCGCGCCGCCGATGAGCGTGTCGTTGCCCCGGCCGCCCGTCAGCTTGTCGTTGCCCGCGCCGCCGTCCACCGTGACGTCCTGGGTGACGCTCGCATCCAGCGTAATCGTGTCGTTGCCGTCGCCGCCGTTGATGATGGCGCCCCTGGCCTGCTCCGGCGTCAGCGTCACCGAGTCCGTGCCAGACCTGACCGTCAGCGAGCCATCCTGGCCCTGCGACACCGTCGCGGTGTTGTTCCCCGTGCCCAGGTCCACCACCGTCTGACCGTTCGCGTTCGTGCTGACCTGAGGGCCCGTGGCCGCGACAGGCGGATTGGACTTGCCCGCCTGGTTCCCCACGGACTTGCCCGCCGCGCTTCCCGGACCCACCGGCGCGCCCTCACCCCGAATCTCGGAGAGCACCGGACGGGACGCCGAGCCCGTGCGCGGGGCCGCGTCGAAGCCGTCCTTCATCCGCTGCGCGACGGCCGTCTTCACGGGGTCCGCGCGCTGGGCCTGGGCGGTCTGCTTCACCGGCTCCGGCTTCGGCTCGGGCTTCACGGTGAGGGCGGGGCGCGAACCAGGCTTTCCAATCGTGGTCATTCCCGATTATCGGGGTCCCCTGGTGGGAGTTGCGTCGTTTCTCGAATCCTGGGAACGAATCGCGGGTTCGGTGGATCCACGGCGTCCCAGGGGTTCGCCCCGGCCACCGGGCACGTCGCATGGACAGACGTCTGGGTTTTCCTCCACCCACGCAACGCCTGACATCGCTCCATCGGTCATCGGGGGGACCCTCCTCCCGGTGACCGATGCGGCCCGGGGCTCTGACGGGCGACTGTGCCACTCACTTCAGCCCTCACACCCCGAGGCCACACATGAACCGCACCCTGCTGCTGCTGTCCGCCGCTGGATTGCTCGCCCTGGGCGCGCTCTCGCTGGGCAAGCCCGCCCCGCCGCCGCCTCCTCCCGTCACCGACACCAGCCACACCGTGGCCCGGCCGGATGACCAGCCCGCCACCGCCGTGCTGCCGCTGCTCGTCGCGCAGCCCTCCGACGGGGCCCTCACGCTCACCGGCAAGCTGTCCGGCACCTATGTCCAGACGGGCGACAGCGAGGCCTTCGCGTGGATGGAGCTCAAGGCCCGCCCCGTGGAGGCCCAGCACCGCGTCCCCGTGAACATGGCCCTCGTCGTGGACCGCTCTGGCTCCATGTCCGGCCAGAAGCTCGCGGACGCCAAGCGCGCCGCCACCGAGCTGGTGAACCGCCTGACGCCCGAGGACCGGCTCGCGTTGATCCACTACGGCACCGACGTGAAGGTCATCCCCAGCCGCCTCGTCACCTCCGAGGTCCGCGCGGAGCTGCTCGCCTCCATCGACGGCATCCAGGACGACGGCTCCACCAACATCAGCGGCGGACTCACCGAGGCGGCCTCCGCGCTGCGCGGCCACCTCTCCCAGTTCCGCGTCAGCCGCGCCATCCTGCTGAGCGACGGCCAGCCGACGGCGGGCCTGGTGACGGAGCCGGAGCTGTTCCAGCTCACGCGCCGCCTGCGCGACGAGGGCATCACCGTGAGCGCGCTCGGCGTGGGCGAGGACTTCCAGGCCTCCCTCATGCGCGGCATGGCCGAGCAGGGCGGCGGCTTCTCCGGCTTCCTCAACGACTCCTCCCGGCTGGCGGAGGTCTTCTCCCGCGAGCTGGACCAGGCCACCAGCACCGTCGCCCGCCGCGTGGAGCTGCGGCTCACCCTGCCCCCGTCCGTCCGCGACGTGGAGGTCATGGGCCTGCCCTCCACCCGCGAGGGCGCCGTCGTCAAGGTGCCGCTGTACGACCTGTCCGGAGAGCAGTCCGTCCGCGTCGTCGTGAAGCTGACGCTGCGAGCGAGCGCCACCTCGGAAGCCCTGCCCCTGCTCGACGCCACCGTGCACTACCTGGACGTGGCCCGGGACATGATGGCCGAGTCCACCCTGCCCCTGAAGGCCCAGGTCACCGAGGACGCCGCCCTGGTGCGCGCCCACCTGGACCGGGACGTGCGCGTGCACGCGGTGCGAGCGTTGGGAACCCAGCAGATGCGCGCCGCGGTGGAGGAGATGAAGCGCGGCAACCGCAAGGGCGCCGTGGGTCTGCTGGGCAACGCCCGGAAGCTTTTCGGCTCGTCCGCCGCCGCGCTGTCGGGGGAGCTTGCGGAGCTGGACCAGACAGAGGCAGCCTATGGGCGGGCGTCGAATGACGGTGACGTTCGCCGCGAGTCGCTGAACCTCTACAAGAAGACGATGAAGAACTTCGGCGAGAACAACGCCTATTAGTCAGGACGGTGTGCAGCCCATGGCCCTCTCCCTGCAGTTCCTCCACCGCGAGGAGTTCGAATCCCGCACCTTTCGCGCACTGGGGGGAGGAGCCTGTATGGGCATCTTCGCGGCGCTCGCGCTGCGAGTCTGGGAGCCCTTCACGCCCATCGTCCGGCTGACGCTGGAGCCGGGCTACTTCGCGGTGGTGGCCGCCGCGCTCGCCGCCGCGAAGCCCCTGAAGGGCTACGGGCTGGGCCTGCGCGCGGCGCTCGCCGTGCTGCCGGTGTTCCCCTTCCTCTTCTCCGCGCCCCACCCGCTGCCCCAGAGCCTGGCGGCCTGCATCGCCGCGGCGCTGGTGACGTGGCTGGGCAACGGCCGCGAGAGCGCGGGCACCTCCACCGCCGTCGCCGCGAGCGCCGCCGCCGCCGGCATCCTCGCCCCGGTGGGCCTGTACGTGCAGCAGGTGCTGGACGCCCGCTTCCTGGGTGACATGAACCTGGTGTCCCTGGTGGTGGGCTTCGCCTGCGTGGCCCTCTTCTGGAGCATCGGCACGCTGCCCTCGCACGTGGTGCTGCACACCGACACGGTGGAGGCCCGCGGCCTGGCGCTCGGCGACACGCTCAAGGGCGAGGCCCAGGAGCTGGCCGCGCGCGCGCTCGGGCTGTACCAGCAGTGCAAGGCGGCGGTGCTGCGCATGCCCGCGAGCACCGGGCGGCAGGAGCTGGTGGGCGTGATTGAAAAGATGGCCGCGGAGAGCTTCTCGCTCGCGGAAGCCCACTCGGCGCTCACCGCGCAGCTCGACTCCGTCGTGGCCCATGACGTGGACGCACAGGTGAAGGAATTGCGCGCGCGCGCCGCCGCCATCCAGGACACCGTGGCGCGCCGCCAACTGGAGCTGGCCGCGTCCTCACTGGGCGAGGAGCTCAATCACCTGGATGCGCTGAGCCGCAAGCGCGAGCGGCTGGTCGCCCAGCTCCACGCGCAGGTGGCGCTCTTGGAGCGCGCCCGCGTGTCCTTCATCGGCGCGCAGGGCCATGAGCTGGGTGCCAAGGGCGAGCAGGCCGCGCAGCTGGCGCGCCGGCTCAAGGGCATGGGCGACGAGTCCGCCCTTCCCCCCGCCCCGGCGGACGCGCACGAGGACACCCCGCGCCCCACCACGCCCGAGGCCACGCGCCTGCGAAGCTGAGACGCGCACCCAGGCTTCTTCAGGCGCTCGCCTTCTTCTTCCGGGCGGCGACCTTGCGCCGGGGAGCCTTGGGCTGGGCCCGAGCCCTGAAGCTGCCGGGAGGCGCGTGCAGCTCGTCGGCGATCCTCCGCTCGATGGCCTCCCGCGTGTCCCGGGCGACGACGAGCGCCGCCTCGATTTCCTCACGCACCCGCGCCGCCTGCTCCTCCGCCGACGCCCGGTACTCCGAGGTGGTCCGACGTAGGGCGAGGGTGCCTCGGTCCTCCGTCTCCACGCTCCGTGTCGCCACCGCGACTTGCCCCCGGGCCCTGCTCCCTCGCGACTTGTCTTCCCCTGCCTTTTCCGCCATGGGAGCCTCCACGCGCTGATCCCCTCGTCGAAAGTGGGACGTGGGCACCTCTCGGGGAAGTCCGCCGCTCAACTCGGCCACCACCCAGGTGGGAGGGCAGGCGTCCAGTCAGCGGGCAGGGGAGCAGCGGAGCTTCTCTTGCACCGCAGAAAAACGTAAAAGCGGGCCTGATGATTGTGGCGCAAGGGTGCCGGGCCCCTGCTACTCACAACGACGCCGCATGGGCGGGCAAGCGTCCAATCGCGAGGGATACCGTGGCGGTCAGCCAACCCTTTCTGTTTCTGAAGCACCGCAAGCACAACCTGGACCGGATGACGCTGGGAGACCTCGTCTACTCGTTCTTCACGTACTACGCCGTCGTGGCCTACATCGCCGTCGGCATCGTCAGCTTCGTCTACGCGGTGAAGTGGTTCGAGAATCCGGGGCGCATGCTGCTGGCCATGCTGGCGGCGAGCGTGGTGTTCCCGTTCGGCTGGTACCTGGTGCACAAGAACATCCTGCACAGCCGCTTCCTCTACAAGACGCCCTTCACCGCGGCGACGTGGAAGCGCATCCACTTCGACCACCACCAGGACCCCAATGACTTGCGCGTGCTCTTCGGCGCGCTGGCCAACGTGCTGCCGACGGTGGGCGGCGTGATTGCGCCCATCGGCTATCTGATTGGCGGCAGGTCGGGCGCGGCGGCGGCGCTGGGCTGGGCGATGGTGATTACGTGCTTCTATGAATTCTGCCACTGCATCCAGCACCTGAACTACACGCCGAAGCTGGGCTTCCTGAAGGAAATCAAGCGCCTGCACCTGTCTCACCACTACCACAACGAGCAGGGCAACTACGGCATCACCAACTACTTCTGGGACCGCCTCTTCGGGACCTTCTATTCGAAGGCCGGTGAGAAGCCCAAGAGCCCCACCGTCTTCAACCTGGGCTACACCGCCGAGGAGGCCAAGCGCTACCCGTGGGTGGACAAGCTCTCCAATGGCACGCGCGGTGATGACCACCCGCGCCGCTTCTGGCAGGGCAAGGAAGGCCAGGGCACGCAGCCCGAGGACGCTCCGGCCGCCCGCGGCGAGCCGTAGACGAAGCGACGGCGAGCCTTCGCACACGGCTCGCCAGAAGGCTTCACCGGAGGGCGCCGTGACGACGCCCTCCGCACGTACCGGACGCGGCTAGTACTTCACCGTGCCGTTGGGCAGCAGCTGCATCGAGTTGGACTTCTGCGTCGTCATCATCGAGCGCGCCATGTCCAGCACGAGCACCGCGCGGCCACGCACGGACAAGTCCCTCACGCGCGCCTCGAACGTCACCGGCGCCACCCGCGCGTCCAGCTCCGACGCCCGCGCGCCATTCCGGGCGAAGTCACCCAGCGCGTTGAAGTGCACGGTGATTTGGACCTTCTCCACACCGGGCGGCACGGTGAAGCGCGCGGCCAGCGGTGAATGGCCCGGCGTCGCCAGCTCCAGCATGTTGGACACCACCTGCACGGGCACGGGCTTGCCCTCGGCGGTGACCAGCACGTCGGAGACGGGCACCTTCATCGAGGTGTAGTCCGCCACGCCCTCGGCTCGCAGCCGCAGCTCGAATGACTGCGTGGAAGGCGTGCCGGGGCCCTGCCCTCCTGGAGGCGTCGGCCCGGGGCCTTCGCCGCCGGGGGGAGTCGGACCGGGGCCCTCGCCGCCAGGCGGGGGCACGGGGTCCACATCACCGGGGACGGGCGTCTCCACACCCGGGTCTTCCTCACCGGGGAACGGGGCGGGGTCATCACCGCTGCAGGCGGCGAGCGCGAGGGCGGAAGCCCCCAGGGTGGACAGCAGCAACTTCTTCATGACGTGGCTCCTCGAAAGCTTTTCAGTGAATCGATGTCTGGAAAGGGGATGTGACGGGGGGCTCACGGCAGGCAGCTGAGGCCCGTGGGAATGGTGAAGTCGATGGCGAGCGCCTGGGCGGCCTGGGGCGTCGGGGGCCCCGCGTCGAAGCCCGTCGGGAACGGCGCCGAGTCACAGGAGTTGTTGTACGTGTCCAACTGCGTGGCGAGGTTGTCGAGCGTGGTGCAGTTGACGGTGCCCAGCGCGGTCAGCACGAGCGCCAGCAGGTTGGGTGGCACGGTGACACCGCCGAACAGGCGCTGGTTGCAGGTGGCCACCAGCATCTGCCGCGAGGCCAGGAAGCGGACGCGGTCCAGTTGGCTGCGCGGCAGGCCGGTGATGGGGTACTTCGCGGGGTCCCCCCAGAGGATGCCCTCCGCGCCCGGCAACGTGGCGACGATGCCGATGCTGCCCAGCGGAATGGGGCCACCGGCCAGGCACTGTTGCACCGCGGAGATGTGGTTCTTGTAGAAGCCCAGCGTGCGCGTCGCGTTGGCACACGCGTCCGGCGGCGGCTCCACACAGGTGACGCGCGCGGTGCACAGCGAGGAGCCCAGGTCGAACCCCGCGGTGAACACGTTGTCGATGTTGTTGTCCGGCAGTCCGTCGAGGATGGACAGCGTGCGGCAGTCGTCGTAGCTGTTGATGGTCAGCGCGAAGGTGGACGTCACCGACTGGCCCACCGGAATCACCACCGGCGGCGGAGGGATGAAGGAGAAGCCCTCCAGCACCAGCAGCGGATCCGCGGCGGTCAGCATGATGGACGGCAACGTCGGGTGGACGTTGTTGACCTGGTAGCTGAAGTTCGCCGTGAACGGATACGACGTGGCCTCCACGGAGGACTGCCCGTTCACCAGCTTCGAGCACGTCAAATCATGGGCTTCCGCCACACCCGCCAACCCCACCGCGGCGGCACAGGCCGCTCCCATCCAACCGCTCAACGCCTTCATTTGTCTGTCCCGCCTTGCATCGTCTCGAGCCTGTATGGCTCACGTCGGACGGGCCTTTTTCACCTCATGTGCCACGCGGGAGACCTGTCAGGTCGCCTCCGCCGCGACGGACCCACCTCCCCCCAGGCCGAGCAGGCGGGACGCCAGGGCACCTTGCGTGGAACCCGGCTTCCCTCCGCTGGGAACGGCGCTTCCCTCTCCAAAAGAGGTTTTCTTCTCCTCCTGGGTAAAGCCCGGGAGCAGGCAGGCACGAAGGTGAGGCCTCGCGTTCCCAGACTGGGAACTGGCCCGCACTTCCAGAGCGCATCCCACCCCACCCCTCGCATCTACGAAGACCTTCGTTGACATCTACGAAGCCATTCGTATGATGAGTCGTGCATGTTGGACGCGAGGAAGCCATGAGCGAGTCGAAGCTGCCGCGCCCCACGGATGGCGAGCTGGCCATCCTGAGGGTGTTGTGGGAGCGCGGTGACAGCACGGTGCGGGAGGTGCACGAGGCGCTTCACCGGCGAGAGCCGGCGGAGGCCACGGGCTACACGACGGTGCTGAAGCTGATGCAAATCATGACGGACAAGGGCCTGGTGGAGCGCGACGAGTCCCAGCGCGCGCACGTGTACCGGGCCCAGGCGACGGAGCAGCGCACGCAGCGACAGCTGGTGACGGACCTGGTGGAGCGCGCCTTCGGCGGCTCTCCGGCGCGGCTGGCCATGCAGGCGTTGTCCTCGCGCAAGACGAGCCCGGAGGAGCTGGCCCAGTTGCGCCAGCTGCTCGATTCCATGGAAGGAGCGGACGAATGAGCGGCCTGTGGATGGAGTCCTTGGGATGGGCGCTGATGCACTCGCTCTGGCAGGGCGCGCTGGTGGCGCTGGGGCTGGCGGTGGCGCTGGTGACGGTGGGACGCCGCGCGGCCAACGCGCGTTATGTTCTGGCCTGTGGCGCGCTGGTGCTGACCGTGGTGCTGCCCGCGGCCACCGGGTGGCGGCACGCGACTCGAGCGCGCGCCACGCGTCAGGCGGAGCACGCCGCTGCCACCCGGGCCGTGCATGAGGAGCCGCTCCTCGCGACCCGGGCCCGGCCCCAGTGGGCCGCCACGCCCAGCGCCGTCATCTCCTCCGAGCGCGAGCCCACGACGTCTGGATGGACTCGGCTGGAGCCGGCGAGCGTGCTGACGCGGCTGGTGGAACAGGCGCGCGCGTCGCTGGACAGCCTGCTGCGGTGGGTGGTGCTCGCGTGGGTGGCGGGCGTGGGGCTCAGCTCCGGACGGCTGACGGCGGAGTGGGTGCAACTGCGCCGGCTCGCGCGCCGTGCCCTGCCCGCGCCGCGTGAGTGGCAGGAGCGATTGGACACGCTGTCGCGACGACTGGGCCTGGCGCGCGCGGTGCGGCTGCTCCAGTCGACCGAGGTGGACGTTCCCTCGACGGTGGGCTGGCTGTCGCCGGTGGTGCTGCTGCCGGTGTCCACGCTCTCTGGACTCCCCACGCGCCAGTTGGAGATGGTGCTGGCGCACGAGCTGGCCCACATCCGCCGGCATGACTTCGCGGTGAACCTGGCGCAGGTGGTGGTGGAGACGCTCTTCTTCTACCACCCGGCCGTGCGGTGGATGTCCAACGTCATCCGCGTGGAGCGCGAGCACTGCTGCGACGACGTGGCGGTGAGCGCCAGCGGCAACTCCGTCTCCTACGCCCGGGCCCTCACCGCGCTGGAGGCGCTGCGAGTGCTGCCCTCGGAGTCGAGCCACGCGATGTCCGCCCTCGGTGGCTCGCTGCCCGAGCGCGTGCGCCGACTGGTCTCCCCCGCCGCGCCGCGCTGCTCCTCCCGCTGGGTGGCGGGAGCGTCGGTGCTCACGCTCGTCAGCAGCCTCGCGGTGGCCACGCCCCTGACGTCGCTGGTGCTGGGCCAGAGCCCCGCGTCCAACACGTCGTCCAAGGCCCCGCCGGGCGTCGCCATCCCCGCGCCTCCCGACGCGGCGGAGCCTCCCGCGCCGCCGAGCGCGCCCTCCGCGCCCCGCTTCACCGTGGCGCCGAACCCCAAGGTCGACGTCAAGGTGAACGTCCCCATCAAGCTGGCCGTCGCGCCCAAGGTGAAGGTGAAGGTGAAGGCGTTCTCGGGCCGTGACGATGATGACGTCGACGAGCGCACCCGGGTGGGCGCGGGGCAGCCGCTCTCCGTCGACCAGCTCGTGGCGCTGAAGACGGCGGGCGTCACGCCGGAGCGGGTGCGGGAGCTGGAGTCGATGGGCTACGAGCCCACCGTCGCCAACCTGGTGGAGATGAGCCACGTGGGCGTCACCCCCGAGTACACGAAGCAGATGACCGCGAACTTCGGCCGCAAGCTGGACGCCGACACGCTGGTGGAGCTGCGCACCATGGGTGTCACGCAGGAGTACCTCGCCGCGCTCAAGAACGCGGGCTTCGAAACGAAGGACCCGGACGACGTGGTGGAGGCGCGCGCGGTGGGAGTGAGCGAGGACTACGTGCGCGGGCTGAAGGCCGCGGGCTACTCCGGCATGTCGCTGGAGGACATCACCGAGCTGCGCGCGGTGGGCGTGGACCCGGAGTACATCGGCGCGCTGGGCAAGTTCGGCCTGTCCAAGCTCGCCGCGGATGACCTCCAGGAGCTGCGCGCGGTGGGTGTCACGCCGTCGTGGCTGGAGCAGATGCGCGCGGCCGGCGTGGAGTCGAAGGACCCGGACCAGCTGACCGAGCTGCGCGCGCTGGGCGTCACCCCGGAGTTCCTGCGCGAGCTGAACGCCGCGGGCCTGAAGAACCTCTCCGCCGATGAGCTGGTGCGCCTGCGCTCCGGCGGCGTGGACGCCGAGTTCATCCGGCGGCTGCGCGACTCCAAGTAACACCCGCCACACTGTAACACCCGTCACCGAGTGGCCCGGGGAGCAGCGCTCGCTCCCCGGCCCCGTGACACCCCATCCCTCTCACGCCCTTCCCCGCTGACGCGTCCACACAGGCGCGTCGGACGGGAGGGGTCCATCCAGAATCGAAGGAGCCTCTCCATGCGTCGCCTGCCGTCGCTGTTGACCTGCTGTGTCCTGTTGCTCGTGGCCACCACCGCCTCCGCCGCGAACGAGCTGCGCGGCACCTGGACGTCCACCGCCCGCGAGAAGTCGTCCCCCGACAGCTTCCACATCAACCTCATCCACCCCGACAAGGAAGAGGGCGGCCAGGGGCAGATGGGCTTCACCGAGCCCCGCGCCTCCTTCCAGGGCCTGTCCACCGCGGACGGCCCGTCCACCTTCACCCTCACCCGCGAGGCGGGCGTCCTCACCTTCACCGGCACCTTCCAGGGCGGTGACGGCGCGGGCCACTACCGCTTCGCGCCCAGCGAGGCCTACGCGAAGGCCATGGCGGCGCTCGGCTACACGAACCTCACAAGTTACGAACAGTTCCAGTTCGCGGCGACCAACGTCACCACCCAGCGGGTGAAGGAGCTGGCGGCCCTCGGCTACAAGAACATCCCGCGCGAGCAGCTGCTCACGGTGGGCATCTTCGACGTGTCCCCCGAGTACGTCCGCGAGCTGGCGAAGCTGGGCTACGAGAAGCTGTCCATCGAGCAGTTGGTGGCGGGCCGCATCCACGGCGTCACGGCCCAGCGCGCCAAGGACCTGGCCGTCGCCGGCTTCCCCAAGCTGTCCTGGGAGGACCTGCTCGCCATGTCCATCCACGGCGTCACCCCCGAGTACATCCGCGAGGTGAACGCCATGGGCTACCGCGGCCTGGACGCCGAGAAAATCGTCGCCTTCCGCATCCATGGCATCACCACCGCGTTCGCCAAGGAGATGAGCGGCCTGGGCTTCAAGGACCTGGACGCGGACGAGCTGGTCGCCATGCGCATCCACGGCGTCAGCACGGCCTTCGTGAAGGAGATGCGGGAGCTGGGCTTCAAGGATTTGGACTCGGACGACTTCGTCGCCATGCGCATCCACGGAGTCACCACGCCCTTCGTGAAGGAGATGCGAGAGCTGGGCTTCAAGGAAATCACGCAGGAAGAACTGGTCTCCTTCCGCATCCACGGCGTGACGCCCGAGTTCGTGAAGAAGCTGCGCGACGCGGGCTACAAGAACATCACTCCGGAGGAGCTGGTGCGCCTGCGCATCCACGGAATCGACGAGACGTTCATGCGTTCCATGTCGCGTGGCGGCAAGGACGGCAAGGGCGGCAAGTAGCACTCCAGGGTCATTCAGGAAGCGCCGTCCACTCACGTTCTTTACCGAGGGAGCCCGGTGTCCCCGCTTCGCGGGGCACCAGGGAAGAGGGACATGTCATTCGGTGTCAGAGGGGCCATCGCGCTCATGGTGTCGCTGTGGAGTCTGGCGGCGGGCGCGGCGGTGGAGGGGCCAGGGAAGGAGCAGTTCCTTCAGGCGGCGCGGGCCACGGGCTCGCTCCAGGTGGACGGGAGGCTGGACGAGGATGACTGGGCGCGCGCGCCCGTGTTCGACGGCTTCGTGGAGCGCTATCCGGCGGCGGGCCGGGCACCGTCGGAGAAGACGGAGCTGCGAGTGCTCTACGACGAGGACATGTTGTACGTGGGCGTGGTGGCGCGCGACTCGGAGCCTTCGCGCATCGACCGGCGGCTGGGGCGGCGGGACAGCGCGCCGTACTCGGACACGATTCATGTCCTCATCGACCCGACGCATGACCATCGCACCGCGTACAGCTTCTCCGTCACCGCCGGCGGCGTGCAGAGCGACGGGCTGTTCTACGACGACCGCTACTACACGGAGGACTGGAGCGGCATCTGGGCCGGGGCCGCGGGCGACGTGAAGGACGGCTGGGTGGCGGAGTTCGCCATTCCCCTCTCGCTGCTGCGCTTCCCGGAGGCGCCGGTGCAGACGTGGGGCTTCTCGGTGCGTCGCGACATCGCGCGCAAGAACGAGGAGCTGGAGTCGGTGGACAACCCGCGCAACCACAACGCCAACGTGTCGCGGCTGGGCCACCTGACGGGCATGGAGAACCTCCAACCTCGCGGGCGGTGGGAGTTGATGCCGTACCTGGCGGCGCGGGGCCTGGCGCGGCCCCAGTTCTCGAACGCGTCACGGCCGGCGCCGCGCCTGCTCAGCCCATCCATGGACGTGGGCCTGGACGTGCGCGCATCGCTCACCAGCGAGCTGCTGCTGGCGGCGACGTTCAACCCGGACTTCGGCGAGGTGGAGGCGGACGAACTGCTGCTCAACCTGAGCACGTTCGAGGCGTACTTCCCGGAGCGCCGCCCCTTCTTCACGCAGGGCATGGAGCTGTTCCAACCGGTGGGCATGGGCGTGGGTGACGCGCCGCTGGCGCTCTTCTACTCGCGGCGCATCGGCCTGGACACGCCGCTGCTCGGCGCGGCGAAGGTGACGGGCTCGGTGGGCGGCGTGCAGGTGGGCATACTGGACGCGCTCGTCACCGGCCCCTGGCAGGCGCGCGACGAGGCGAGCCCGGACCGGAGCCTGCGCTTCGACTGGCGCAGGCCGCTGCACCTGGGCGCGGGGCTGGAGCTGCCGGACGAGCCCTCCGCGACGACGCACTACCTGGTGGCGGTGGCGCGCGGGAAGGTGGGCGCGGGCTCGCGCGTGGGCGGCGCGGTGGCCATGGCCAACCCGCTGTCGGGCACCTGCACCGCCGAGGACGCGGCCCTGGAAGGCGCTCAGCAACCGGCGTCGTGTCGGGGACACGGAGGGCTCACGGGCGCGCTCGACTTCGACCTGAAGACGGCGGACAGCACCTGGGGCGTGTACGGGATGATGGTGGCGTCGCGCGTGGACGGCGGCCCACCGGAGCGCGTGCTCGCGGATGGCACGCTGCTGCGAGGCGGGGACTCGGGCGCGGGCGGCTACCTGCGCGCGGGCCGCTTCGGTGGCGAGGGTTTGCGTCCGGAGGTCGGCGTGGATATCGCCACGCCGAAGCTGTCGCTGGTGGCCACGGGCTTCCAGCGCTCGCAGAACGAAGTGGCCCCCAGGGCCACGCTGCGCCTCGCGAAGCCCAATGGACTGGGCCCGTTCAAGGCGTTCTTCGCCAATGCCCACGTCGGCGGAAAGTGGACGGCGGATGAGCGGAGCGAGCACCGGGTCACCTGGTTCAACCTCTACGCGAGCGCCACCCTGCCCAGCTTCGACACGGTGAGCGTGGAGACGGGGTTGGACCTCAACAGCTTCGACGTGCGGGAGCTGGCGAGGACGGGGATTCCCCTGGAGCGGCCAGACCGGATGTTCATGGCCGCCAGCGCCGAGACGAACCCCAACCGCCCTGTCTCGGTGGAGGCCTACGCGTCGGTGGGCCACCGCTTCCGGGGCGGACCGAGCGCTCCGGCCTGGGACTGGGGCGGGGAGGTCACCCTGTCGATGCGGCCGCACCCCTCGCTCCAGACGGAGCTCTCCGTGGGCAACGACAAGACGGACCACGGGCCTCGTTATGTGGAGACACGGGCCGACGGCGGCTTCCTGCTGGGCGCGCTGGACTCGCAATACCTGTCACTCACGCTGCGCCAGCAGTGGGTGCTGACGCCCCGGCTCACCCTGCAGGGCTACGCGCAGCTCTTCACCGCGCACGGCACCTACGGGCCCTTCTTCACGGCGACGTCCGACGCGCGGCGGTCGCGCATCCGGCTCGACTCGCTGACCCCCGTCGAGCACGCGGACGACAGCAGCTTCTACGACACCGCGCTGAACGTGAATGTCGTGGCGCGGTGGGAGTACCAGCTCGGCTCCACGCTCTTCGTCGTCTACTCGCGCTCGCAGCAGGGCCTGCCGGAGCCGGAGGGAGAGCGGCCCTTCGCGACGCTGCGTCCACGGCGCCTCCTGGCCGGAGCCGCCAACGACGCGGTAATGCTCAAGTGGAGCTACTACTGGGGCACGTGAGGTGACGGGGCCTCACGGCCTGGAGCAGAGGCGGGAGATGGCGGAGCGCGCCTCGTTCACCGAGTCCTCGTAGGTGGCCAGCGTGACGCCGGGCCCCACCTGTCCATCGTCCATCGCGGCGACGTCCTGCTCCGGGCGCGCCCTCACCCGGGCGATGTGCGCATGCGACCGCGCGAGCAGGTCCAGGTCCGCGCCGTAGCGCCGCACGGCCTCGCGCAGCGCGGCGTCACTGACGCGCAGGGCCTTCAGTCGCGAGGACAGCTCCTCGAGCTGACTCGCGTTCAACGCCAGCGAGTGCGCGTCATGCTGGCTGTCCCGGAAGCCATCCGTCACGCGCAGCTCCTCCATCACCAGGGCCTGCACGGAGGCACACGACTCCTCCCTGCGGTGCGGACACGCCACTGTCAGCGCCAGCAGTCCCCACGCCAGGGCGCGGCGGCCAGACACCGCGGCGCCCTGCGAACCACCGCGAGCTGGACGTGAGAGCGGGCGCACGCACCCACGCTCGGCCCGCCGTCCCCGGGAGTCAATTCGCGCCGGGGAACGGTGTCCCCGGGTGGAAAACCAGGGGCCTTCCAGGACGGCATTCCTCGGGGCCCGAGGGCCAAGTGCCGGGTTCTGGAAAGTCAGGTGCACGGCCGTCTCAGAGGCACGGGCAAGCGGGGGCCCGCCGCCAGGGCTTGGGAGCGTCAGCTGTCGAACGACTCCGGCGGACGAGTTCGTGCACGCGCGAAAGGCCGGCCCCAGTTTCGCCCCGGGTGGCGTGGAGGAGGAGGGTGCAATGGTTTCGCTTCGAATCGCCTGTCTCGGGCTGCTGCTGACACTGTCGGCGTGTGCGTCGTCGAACCCGGCCGTGGTGCGGGCCCCTCGCGAGGAGGCTCCCGCTGTCGCGAGCGTCACGGAGGACGGGAGCACCTACGGCTACCGCGCGGAGGACCCCGTGCGCGTGGGTTGGGGCAACCCGGGCGTCATGGCCTTCTTCGAGCTGTTGCGCGGCCCCCAGGGCCAGCGCGTCGCCTGGAAGCGGCTGGGCCCGTGCTGCGACACCGGCCCCACGCCGTCGCTCGAGTACGCGGGGCTGGAGGTGTTCGAGGTCGGCTACGAGGGACTGATGGACCCGGTGCGGCTGTACATCGACCCGAACCACGGGGCCGCCATCCGCGCGCCCCAGGGCTTCACGATTGAGGGCCTCACCGCGCGCGAGACGCCGACGACTCCGTCGGACGTCATCGAGCTGTAGCCGCCCTACGCTCACTCCAGCGACGGTGACTCGTCGTTGGGGATGAGCACCTTGCGCGCGAGCGACACCGGAAGGCCGAGCTGCAGGAAGCGGTCGTGGAAGTCCTTCAGGACGAACTTCTTCCCGCTCGCCTCCAGGTGCTTCCGGTAGTCCTCGCGCAGCTTCAGAATCTGCATGCGCCCCGCCGCGTAGTACAGGTACGTGGGGTTGGACGTGCCGCGCTCCACCTCGCGCATCGCGGGGAAGGGCTCGAAGTACGCAATCTCCGCGTAGCGCTTCGCCACCGCGTCCACCGGCTCGTTGTAGACGTGCAGCGCCAGCGCCGCGTACCACCGCGCGTGCCGCTGGAGCGCGCGCCGCAACTGGCCCAGGCGCACCGACGGGTCACCCTGGCCCAGGCCCTCGTCCACCATCATCTGCTCGGCGTAGTGGGCCCAGCCCTCCACCACGGAGGCGGGGGTGAAGACCTTGCGCACGTCGGTGGGAATCTTGGACCCGTAGAGAAGCTGGACGAAGTGGCCCGGCATGGCCTCGTGCACGGTGATGCCCAACAGGCCCGCGCGGTTGAAGTACGTCAGGTGCTGCGCCTTCTCGTCGGTGGACCACTCCGACTCCACGTTGGTGATGTTGTAGTACGCCTCCTTCGCCTTGCTCTCGAAGGGGCCCGGCGTGTCCATGGACGCGAAGCCCAGCCGCTCGTACGGAGGCGTCTCGCGCACGGACGGCAGCGCGTCCGAGGGCAGGGTCAGGATGTCCTTCTCGCGCACGAAGCGCTGCAACTCCACCAGTTGGGTGCGCGCCAGGGGAATCAGCTCCTCGGAGGTGGGGTGGTCCTTCACCAGGGCCGCCATCACCTGCTCGGGCGTCTTCGTCGGGTCCACCTTCGCCGTCTCGCGCGCGACCCAGGCCTTGTACTCACGGATGGCGCGCTCGTTGATGTCGCGCAGCTGGTCCGCGTTCAGCGTGATGTGCTCCTCCAGCGCCAGCTTCTTCTCGAACAGCGCGCGGCCCAGGCGGAAGTCGCCGTTCGCCTGGGGCAGCAGCTCCTCCTCCAACCACTCGGTGAAGCCCTCCATCTGCCGCAGGGCGTCCGCGCGCGCGGCGTGGAAGGCCTCGCGCTCCGCGGGCGGCACCTTGTCCAGGCCCTGGGCCTCCAGGGCCCGAGGCAGGTCCACGCGCAGGTACACCTGCGTGCCGCGCGCGTCGCGGATGGCCTGCTCCGCCCACAACCGGGGCACGCCCTTGAGGTTCGTCTTCGCCGCCTCCAGCACGTCTGGGATGCGCGCCATGCGCGCGCGCATGTCCCTCATCCGCTCGCCCAGCGGCGCGAAGTCGCGCGAGGACAGCGTGGACAGGCCGCCGGAGACCAGGCCCACGTAGGCGCCGGGGCTCTTCTCCCAGATGCGCTCCTCCTCCAGTTCGAACAACTCCGCGCGGATGGCGTTCTGCAGCACCACGCCGTCGATGGCCTCGTCGCCGGTGAGCGCGGAGCAGTTCACCTGCTCCAGTCGCGTGAGCCAGCCGTGCAGCGCCTCGGCCTTGCGCCGCAGCGCCTCTTGCGAGACGTCCTGCAGGCGCGCGTCATGCGCATGGAAGCCCAGTCGCGTCGCGCGCACGGGGTTGGCCGCGGAGAACCAATCCAGGTACTCGCGAATGAAGTGCGAATAGGAGGCGGTGGCGGCGCGAGAGGGAGAAGGCAAGGAGGACGACTCCGTCCCGTCCTTCGAGCGCGACGCGCACGCGGAGAGACTGGCCAGCAAAATGACTGCGACACGAATGCGCATGAGGGCTCTCTTCAAGGATGACGGGCCGAAGTCTCGGCACTCGTGTGGGTAAGGGGTAGGCGGAAACAAGCGCGCTCGCAAGACGCCGTCGTGCGCTCAACCCGTCGGGTCGCCCCAGAGGTCCCCCTTGACGTGTGCTGACTCACCGTTGCGCGCACACGCCCCCGGGTCCGTCCTGAGTCGGACGCTCACGACGCGCGCGCAACGCCTGCTTGCTCCCCTGTGACGACGTGACGCAGGCTCGGGGACATGACTCCGCGCGCCTGTGTCCTGTGGTCCCTGGTGTGGCTGTCCAGTGCGTGTGCCTCGCGTGAACACCTCCCGAGCACGCCTCCTCCTCCAGCGGAGTATGGAACTCCGCACCCCTTCCTCCTCCAGGCCGCCGCGCCCGATGGTCGTTGGCTGCTCGCGTGTCAGGCGCGCGCGGACACCAACCAGGATGGAACCATCGCGGTCAAGGTGGGCGCCCACGGAAATCTCGGCGGTGACGAGGCGCGGCTGTATCTCTTCCGGGAGCCCGGAGCGGGCATCCCCATCGACGACGTGCTCGCGGTGGACTCCCTGGCACGACACCTGGTCCTGGTGCGCGAGGGCGCGCTCCGACTCCTCGACACCGTGACGGACACGGAGCAGGTGCTCGCGCCCTGGACCGCCGACGACGTGGGCACGAACGCATCCCAGCCGCCCGTGCGCGCCAGCTTCTCGCGCGACGGCCAGCGCCTGCTCTATCTGAAGACCGAGGCCGGAAAGAAGGTCGCGGTGCTGCGGGACGTCACGCGTGGCGAGGAGCGCGTGCTGGACGCGGGCCCGGGGTTGCTCGGCCAGGCGAGGCTGCATGAGAACGGACTCTGGGCCGTCTTCGACGTGGTGGCACAGGACACCGACGAGGACGGCACGCTGACCTGGCCTCATCAACAGACGTCCCTCGCGCCGGCGCGGTGCCGGGGCCCTGTCAGCTCCGCCTCCCATGGCGACTGGAAGGGAGACAGTCCCGTGCGCCGCTTCCTGCGCGTGGACGGCGGCACGCTCGTCGAGGGCCGGGACATCCTCCAGCCGCTGGGTGACGGCCTGCTTCGCACCCTGCCGTATGGCGCCATCGCCTTCGAGGACGCGCAGGGGAAACAAGAGACATGGGTGCCCGAGAGCTGTCGGGCCCGGCTGTACGCCGTGGACGAGCCGCGTCGGCTGCTCATCGTCGGCTGCAAGACGAGGGACCCGTTGGGGACGACGCTGGAGCTGCACGGCCCCGAGCTGCACCTGTCCCTGGAGCGCGAGGTGTCTCCGTACACACCGGTGAGGAGGTCCTCCAACGAAGAGCGTCCTCGACTGCTGCCCACCTTCGTCCTGACCAGCAAGGACACCGAGCGCACCTACGCCGTCTTCCTCCTGGACATGGAGCGCCACACGCTCGTGCCTCCTCCCATCCCCGCCAGCACCTGGGTCCATGCCCAGGGTGCCCATGCGCTGCTGCGGGAGGACCCCACGGGAGACGGCGCGAAGCCTCGACTGTGGCTGTGGAGCGCGGACACCGGCGAGAAGCGTCTGGTCGGCGAGGTCGGTGGAGACTTCCAGGAGAGGGCGGGAGAGCGAGTGCTCTACATGGGATGGCTGATGGACCTGGGCACCGCCCAGGTGCTGGGTCCCGTCACCGAAGCGCCCCTGGCCATCGACACGCGGGGCGGAGCGCTGCGCTACACGCATGCCGCCCCCGAGTGGGCCGACCTCAAGCCCGAGCAGACCGTGCCCGTGGGCCCCGTGAAGTGGGAGCCCGCGGTGAAGCCCTCCGTGAAACCCACGAGCCCCCCCGGGAATACCCCTGCCGCTCCCTCACCGAGCGGCCCCTGACCCGCGCGTTTTCCGGGGGTTGAAGGCGACCTGAGGAGAGAAAGCCCCTTCCCTCTCGCCTGCTCCGTGCGCACATCGAGCGTGTTGAGTGGCTGGAGGCGCCAGAGGGCCGGCTGGCGCCTCCGTTTCTCGCCCCTGGGACAGCCGGACGACCCCGCTTGAGCGGGGCGCCGTGCATTTCCACGCCCCGGCCCCCGTCCCGGGATGCGATGAGGTTTCCGCCGCACGCAAGGAGGTTCTCGCGCCTGACGCGTGCGGCAAGGCCCCGGCTGGGCTAAGCGTCACACCGCTGCCCAGGCCCCGCGCCGGGCCGAGTCCCGGGGCCCGCTCGCTGGAGGAGGTACCAAGCGATGTCCGACGTCGTGAAGAAGAAGCGCCGCTGGCCCTACGTGCTCGGAGGAGTCTTCGCGCTCCTCGTCGTCGTCGTGCTCGGGGTCCTCTGGCGGCTCGACGCCATCCTGTTGAAGACAGCGCGCGAGCAGGCCGCCACGTATTCACAGAAGCTGGGTCGTCCGATTGAAATCGGGGACATCTCCACCCAGCTCTTCCCCACCGTGGGCGTGGAGGTGGAGAACGTCTCCATCGGCGCCGCCGAGGGTGAGGACCTGCCGCTCGCGCAGATGGCGTCTCTGGACATCAGCGTCGCGGCCGGGCCGCTCCTGTCCTCGCGGGGCAAGGACATCCAGGTGAAGAACGCCGAGCTGTCCGGCCTCACCGTCAACGTGGTGCGGCTGGCCGACGGCACCACCAACGTGCAGCGACTGCTGCAGCGGCTGGAGGAGCAGAGCCCGAAGACGGAGGAGGAGAAGCCCGAGGACGAGTCGCAGCCCACGGACCTCTCCGGCGTGCACGTGGAGCGCGCCGCGCTCACCGACGGCACCATCCGCTTCGTGGACCGCTCGGGTGGACAGGCCGCGCGCGAGCTGGCGGTGAAGGATTTGGACATCGAGGTGAAGGATTTGCGCGCGGGCAAGCCGCTGGTGGTGGACCTGGCCGCGGCGGTGCTCGCGGACAAGCAGAACCTCCAGTTGTCGCTGCACGCCGCGCCGCTGCCGCCCACGCTGATTCCCACGCCGGAAAGCGTGACGCTCAAGGCGCAGAAAATCGACCTGTCTCCGCTGGGGCCGTTCCTGCCTCCCGACGTGGGCCTCCAGGCCGGCACGGTGGACGCGGACTGGAAGGCGGAGCTGGGCGGCGCGGTGCCCGGGGGCAAGGGCCCCACGCGGCTCGTTGGCGTCATCTCCGCGCTGGGCCTGCGCTTCGCGGGCTCGGAGGGTGGCAAGGCGCTGGACGTGGTGCTGGACACGGACGTCGCGGGTGACATCGCCACGGGAGACTTGTCGCTCGACAAGCTGAAGCTGGACCTGGGCCCCGCGAACATCACCGGCAAGGGCCAGGTGAAGGGCCTCTTGTCGGACAAGCCTTCGGTGCAGGGCTTCGAGCTGGTGGGCCGCAACCTGGACCCGGCCGTGCTCGCCGAGTACTACCCGCCGCTGAAGAAGCAGTTGAACGGCATGATTGCCGGCCCCATCGGCCTCGAGGTGCGCGGCAGCGGCACGCAGGACGCGCAGGCCATCAACGTGGACGTGGACCTGACGCCGGTGCGCCTGCGTGTGCCCGCGCAGCTCGTGAAGAGCGCGGGTGGCGCCATGAAGCTCACCGCGCGCGTGACGGGCGCGGCGGCCAGCGGCGGGGCGCTGAAGTTCGACGCGAACGCGGACCTGTCCGGCGTGGACCTGCGGCCCGGCCTGCTGGTGGACAAGTCGCCCGGCCAGCGGATGGATTTCGCCGTCGCCGGCACCTATGCGCCCGGCAAGGGCGGCGTGGGCATGAAGGTGGAGGTGCCCAAGATGACCGCACACGTCCTGGAGGACACGGTGACGGGCAGCGCGGCGTTCGCGCTCGCGGGCGTGGGCAAGAAGCAGACGACGACATTCTCCGCGGACGTGAAGGCCAACAAGCTGGACGCGGACGCGCTGCTGTTCGACGAGAAGGAGCTGGCGGCGCGCAACGGCGGCACCGTGCCCGCGCCGGCGCCGGAGTCGGCGGAGCTGCCTCCCGAGGACCCGGCGCGCTTCAACGGCTACCGGGGTGACATCCGCTTCGCGGTGGGCGCGCTGCGCTACGCCGAGATGGACCTGTCCAACGTGACGGGCGTCGTGAAGATGACGGACGACCTCATCAGCGTGGAGAAGTTCTCCTCGGGCGTCTTCGGCGGCAAGGTGGCCGCGGACGGGACGACGATTCGCCTGGGCCCCGCCGCCGCGCAGCGCCCCTTCGAGGCGAAGGTGAAGGTGGACGGCGTGGAGATGGCACAGGCCATTGCCCAGGCCACGCCGCGGAAGGTGATGACGGGCACGTTCAACGGAAACGTGGACGTGAAGGGCATCGGCTACACGCCGGAGAAGCTCAAGGAGACGCTGCTGGGCGGCATCAGCGGCAACATCCTGGGCGGCACGCTCCTGGGCAAGGACCTGGTGGCGTCCGTCTCCGAGCCGCTCGCCAAGGCGCTGCCCTTCGCCTCCAAGGCGCTCAAGAGCGGCGAGGTGACGTCGCTGAGTGAGAACCTGCCCTTCGGCGTGCAAATCAAGAACGGCGTCGCGCAGCTCTCCAAGCCCATCACCTGGACGCGGCCGGAAGCGGCGATGAGCTTCGACGGTGGCATCAAGCTGGACGGCACGCTGGACCTCATCGGCTCGGTGGCGCTGACGCCGTCCACGGTGAAGACGTTGACCCTGGGAAAGGTGACGCCGCCGGGCGACATCCCCGTGGGCCTGAAGCTGACGGGCCCGGCGTGGAAGCCCGAAGTCACGGGCGTGGACGTGAAGCCGGCGGTGACGACGCTCGCGAAGCTGGCGGCCTCATCGCTCGCGGGCAACCTCATCGGCGGCAAGCGCGGCGAGCAGGTGCAGCAGATCATCGAAGGCGGCGAGGAGAAGCTGCGCGCCGACGCCGAGGCCAAGCGCAAGGAGCTGGAGGTCAAGGCCGCCGAGGAGAAGGCGCGGCTGGAGGCCGAGGCGAAGAAGCGCGCCGAGGAAGAGGCGAAGAAGCGCCTGCGCGGCATCTTCGGCAAGTAGTCACACGGGCGTGCGGGCCAGGGAGATTTCCTGGCTCGCGTCCCCCCGACGGTGCACGGCCTTCCCTGCGCCGTGCGCGCTCCGTTCAGGTGTTTCCGAAGTTGAAACGCGCTGAAACACCGTGAAACACCCCACGTCCCCGGGCGACATACACATCGCCCTCGGGGACGATGGTGGCACGCGCCCTGCTTAAGGCCCCCTGTCGACGTCCCATGACAAAGACAGGAAGCGAGCGCGAGATGCCCCCGAGCGAGGACCCCGGCCGCACGGCCCCGGCGGTGACGCCCATGCCCCACGTGGCGCCCGCGAGCGAGCACCACCGGGTCCTCATCATCGGAGGAGGCACGGCCGGCATCTGCGTGGCGGCGCGCCTGGCTCGACTGGGCCAGGAGGACGTCGCGATTCTGGAGCCCTCCGAGCACCACTACTACCAGCCGCTCTGGACGCTCGTCGGCGCGGGTGAGGCGCGCGTCGAGGACACCGTGCGCGACGAGGCCAGCCTCATCCCCCGGGGCGTGAAGTGGCTGAAGGACGCCGCGGAGGAGGTGGACCCCCTGCGTCGCGAGGTCCGCACCCGGGGCGGGCTGCGCGTGGGCTACGACTTCCTCGTCGTCGCGCCCGGCATCCAGTTGGACTGGGACAAGGTGGCCGGCCTGCGCGACGCGCTGGAGACCGAGCACGTCAGCAGCAACTACGACGTGAAGCTCGCCCCCAAGACGTGGCGGATGCTCCAGCGCTTCCAGGGTGGCACCGCCCTCTTCACCCAGCCCGCCACGCCGGTGAAGTGCGCGGGCGCGCCACAGAAAATCATGTACCTGGCCGCCGACCACTTCCGCCGCACGGGGGTGATGGAGCGCTCGGAAGTCGTGTTCGGCTCTGGCGCCAAGGCCCTCTTCGGCGTTCAGCCCTATGCCCGGGTGCTCGAAGACGTGGTGAAGCGCTACGGCATCCAGACGCACTTCGAGCACAGCCTGGTGGCCGTGGACGGAGCACTTCGCGAGGCCACGTTCGAGGCGACTCGCGACGGACGGAAGACGCGCGTCACCCTGCGCTACGACGTGCTGCACGTCACCCCGCCCCAGAGTGCCCCGGACTTCATCAAGAACAGTCCGTTGTCCTCGCGCGAGGGCGCGTGTGTCGGCTGGGTGCGCGCGGACAAGTACACGCTCCAGCACCCGAGCTTCCCTGACGTCTTCGCGCTCGGAGACGCCTCCGACCTGCCCACCAGCCGCACGGGCGCGGCCATCCGCAAGCAGGCGCCGGTGTTGGTGGAGAACCTCCGCGCCGTCATGGCCGGCCGCGCCCCCACCGCGCGGTATGACGGCTACGCGTCCTGCCCGCTCACCACGGGCTACGGCAAGCTGCTGCTCGCCGAGTTCGACTACGACGGCATGCCCGCGCCCAGCTTCCCCCTCATCGACACGCTTAAGGAGCGGCGGGACATGTGGCTGATGAAGAAGTACGGCCTGCCCCAGCTCTACTGGAACTGGATGATGCGCGGACGGGCCTGAGTGCGAGCCGCCGCGCGCCGGGCTATGCCCTGACGAATGCCCACGTCCCGTCCGCCACGCTCGTCCCAGCTCGCCCTGTCCGCGCTCGATGCGCTCGCGGGCGCCGTGCTGCTCGTGGATGCGAGCCGTCGCGTGGTGGGCCTGACGCCCGCGCTCGAAGAGCAGCTCGACGCCTCCGTGCGAGAAGGGACTCCGCTCTCGGAGGTGCTCGTGCCCCAGGGCGGCGCCGAGCGCCTGGAGGCCGTGCTCACGACGGGCCGAGAGACGACGGCGCGGCTGCGCGTGGGCGCCGACTCGCATGCGGTGCGCGTGCGCGCGGTGGCGCTGGAGAAGGAGGGCTGGGCGCTCACCGTGACACGAGAGTCCCCCGCGAAAAGCACCGAGGGCGCCGAGGTCTTCCATGGCCTGTGGACCCAGGACGCCGAGCTGCGGCGGGTCTTCCGCATCGTCGAGAAGGTGGCGCGCACGGAGTCGAGCGTGCTGGTGCGCGGCGAGTCGGGCACGGGCAAGGAGCACATCGCCCACGCGCTGCATGCGCTGTCCACGCGCGGCAAGGGGCCGTTGCGCGCCATCAACTGCGCCGCGCTGCCTCCGAACCTCCTGGAGAGCGAGCTGTTCGGCCACGTGCGCGGCGCCTTCACCGGCGCGGTGCGCGACAGTCCGGGCCACTTCAGGCTGGCGCACGGCGGCTCGCTGTTCCTGGACGAAGTGGCGGAGCTGCCGCTGGACCTCCAGGCGAAGATGTTGCGCGTGCTGGAGACGCGCACCGTCATCCCCGTGGGAGGCCGTGCGCCAGTGCCGGTGGACGTGCGCATCATCGCCGCCACGCACCGGGCCCTGCGGCGCGAGGTGGAGGCGGGCCGCTTCCGCGCGGACCTGATGTACCGGCTGCGCGTGGTGCCCATCTTCCTGCCCACGCTGCGCGAGCGCCGAGGGGACATCCTCCCGCTCGCCCTGCGCTTCCTGGGAGAGCTGCACCAGCGAGGGACGCGGCGCGTGGAGCGAATCGCCCCCGGCGCGCGCCGGCTGCTGGAGTCCCACGCGTGGCCCGGCAACGTGCGCGAGCTGCGCAACGTGATGGAGTACGCCTACGTCATCGGCGAGGGCGCGGTATTGCGCGAGGCCGACCTGCCTCCGGAGTTCTCGGAAGCGAAGACCGCGGCTCCCGGCAGTGTCGCCCGCGCCCCGAGGGAGGCGGGCCCGCTCGACGCGCAACAGGTCAGCGCGGCCCTGGCCCAAGCCGGAGGCAACCGCTCCGAGGCCGCGCGCCTGCTCGGCGTCAGCCGCGTGACGCTGTGGCGCCGCCTGCGCGCCCTGGGCGAAGCCACGCGGTGAATCCGTTTCGCTCGCACGGCAACTGTTTCACCGGGGTGTTGCAGGTACTTCCCGGGGAACGGCTCGTGGCCTGAACGGGCCTGTTCTCACAGGGCAAGGCAATCCTGGCACGACGCTGGCAGTATCGTCAGGCCCGCACCCACGACGGCCTTCTCAGGAGGGAAGTGGACCATGCTCTTCCGACAGCTCTTCGATGCGGAGTCCTCGACCTATACGTACCTGCTGGCGGACCTGGCGACGCGAGAGGCCGTGCTCATCGACCCCGTGCTGGAGCAGGCGGAGCGCGACCTGCGCCTGCTCGAGGAGTTGGGGCTGAAGCTGACGGTGGTGCTGGAGACGCACGTGCACGCGGACCACATCACCTCGGCGGGCCTGCTGCGGGTGCGCACGGGTGCGCGGGTGATGGCCTCCGAGCGGGGAGCGCCGTGTGTGGACCTGACGCTGGCGCACGGGGACCGGGTGCGCGTGGGAGGACTGGAGCTGAGCGTCCTGGAGACGCCGGGGCACACCGACGACAGCCTCTGCTTCCTGTGTGATGGGCGCCTGTTCACCGGAGACACGCTGCTCGTTCGCGGCACGGGCCGCACCGACTTCCAGAATGGCGACCCGGGGCAGCTCTACGACTCCATCACCCGCGAACTCTTCACGCTGCCCGACGCGACGGAGCTGTATCCCGGCCACGACTACGCGGGCTTCACCGTCTCCTCCGTGGGAGAGGAGAAGCGTCACAACCCCCGCCTCGCCGGCAGGTCGCGCGAGGACTTCATCCGCTTCATGAACGAGCGTCGGATTCCTCCGCCGCGCAAGCTGGACGTGGCCGTCCCCGCCAACCGCGCCTGCGGTCTGGACTTCGAGCCTTCGTCTCCGTCATCCGCGTGACGTGACGTGCCTTCGGGCACGGCTGCGTCCTCCCTGTTCCCCGTGTCGAACCGCCTCCCATCAGGGAAGCGGAACGGCACCTCATTGCCCGCGTCCTGCCTCCGACGAAAGGACCGGGAAGGAGTCATCGTCTTGAGTCACCTCTACGACAGCGCGCACCCTCAACCCGCGGGCTACCGCGATGTGGACGTGCGGCGGCTCGCGACCGAGCGGCCCCCGGGCCTTCTCCTGGTGGACGTGCGCGAGCCTTCCGAGCTGGAGGGAGTGTTGGGCCATCTCGAAGGCGTGAGCCCGGCACCGCTGGCCACCGTGCGCGAGGCGGTGGCCCCGTGGCCTCGGGACACGGAGGTGCTGCTCATCTGTCGCTCGGGGGCACGGTCGGCGAGGGCCGCCGCGCAGTTGGTGGAGGTGGGCTTCACGCGGGTGATGAACCTGCGCGGGGGGATGCTCGCGTGGAACACGGAGGAGCTGCCCGTGGTGCGCACGCCGCCTGGCGCCACGCCGCCGACCCTGGCTGACGTGCGCGACACGCTGCGCGCCCGCCTCCAGGGGGTGCAGGACTCCAACGTGGAGGCCCTGCCGCGCGAGCCCTCGCGCGCGGAGCTGACCGCGGCACTGGACGCGCTCCAGGCCACGCCCCCGTCGAGGCTGGTGGACCCCGCGAGCTTCGAGCGGACGTTGCGCGAGGTCAGGGACCTGCTCGCGGTCGCGAGACCTGGGGGCGCCTCGCGATGATGTTGTACATGGGCCTCGCGGGCGCGTTGCTCGTGGGCGTGTTGTTGGGACTGCTGGGCGGCGGTGGCTCCATCCTCACGGTGCCGCTGCTGGTGTACGTGCTCGGCGTGGAGCCCCGCACGGCCATCGCGATGTCGCTGGTGGTGGTGGGTGTCACCAGCGCGAGCGGAGCGCTCCTCCATGCGCGAGCAGGACGGGTGCGGTGGCGCACGGCCATCGTGTTCGGCACGGGCGGAATGGTGGGCGCCTTCCTGGGCGGGAAGCTCAATCCCCTCTTCTCCTCGAGCACACTGATGCTGTTCTTCGCGGGTGTCATGGTCTCCGCCGCGGTCGCCATGCTGCTGCGCGCGGAGACACCGCGAGCGTCCATCGCGAGCCTCGGGACAACGGACCCGGTGTCCACCGAAGTCGCCGCGCGCGCACCCGGACGCCAGCCGGAGAACTCCTCCCCCGACACCAGCCGCGAGAACGCAACGGCGCGCACCCACCTCACGCCGTGCGGCCTGTTCCACTCCACTCCGCGCGGGCTCGACGGGAACACGCCCACCGCGCGCCACGTGGGACGAATCGTCCTTCAGGGCCTGGGCGTGGGACTCCTGTCGGGACTGGTGGGCGCGGGCGGCGGCTTCCTCATCGTCCCCGCGCTCACCCTGGTCGGCCTGTCCACGCCGATGGCCACCGCCACTTCGCTGGTGGTCATCGCGCTCCAGTGTGCCGCGGGGCTCGTCGGACACCTGGGCCATCTGGAGCTGCCGTGGAGACTCACCGGCGAGGTCCTCGCGGTGGCACTGATGGGAAGCGTGCTCGGAGGAAAGCTCGCGGGCCGCGTGGCGCCGGGCTCGCTGCGCAGGGGCTTCGCCGTCTTCGTGCTCGCCACGGCCGCCTTCTTGTCGTGGGCCCAGCTCCCCATCGACCTGCGCGCACGGCTGGGACAGGGGCTCTCCAGCGTGGGGGCCTGGCCGTGGTTGGCGATGACCGTGGGCGTGGGACTTCCCGTGGCCTTGCTGTGGCGGCTGCGCGTGGTCCGTCAACGCGCGGCGCGGTGACAATGACGCCGGGCGGGCATCCCGCGCACTTCCCCCGTTGACCCGTGACGCCCGCGCATCGAGAGTCCTCGGCATGACGCTGAGACCCATCGCAGAAGTGGGCGCCGAGCTGGGCCTGTCGCCCGACGACGTGCATCCCTGGGGAACGAATCGCGCCAAGGTGTCCCTCGGCGCGCTCGGCAAACAGGCGGGCCGCCAGGGCCGGCTCGTGCTCGTCTCCGCCATCAACCCCACGCCCCCGGGCGAGGGGAAGACCACCATGTCCGTGGCCCTGGCCATGGGGCTGCGTCGGCGCGGACGCCGGGCCGTGGCGGCGCTGCGCGAGCCGTCGCTCGGTCCCGTCTTCGGCGTGAAGGGCGGAGGCACCGGCGGCGGACAGGCCAGCCTGGAGCCCGCGGCGGACATCAACCTGCACTTCACCGGCGACCTGCACGCGATTACCAGCGCCAACAACCTGCTCGCCGCGCTGGTGGACAACGCCGTGTATTACGGCCAGCCGGTGGCCATCGACTCCACGCGCGTGCGGTGGCGGCGCGCGATGGACATGAATGACAGGTTCCTGCGCAACGTCATCATCGGCCTGGGTGGCAAGGCGCACGGCGTTCCGCGCGAGGCCGCGTTCGACATCACCGCCGCCAGCGAGGTGATGGCCATCCTCGCGCTGTCGGAGAACCTCAAGGATTTGGAGGAGCGGCTGGGCCGCGTCGTGGTGGGCCACTCGCCCGACGGCAAGCCCGTGCGCGCGCGCGACGTGGACGCGGCGGCGGCCATGGTGGCGGTGCTGAAGGACGCGCTGATGCCCAACCTGGTGCAGACTCGCGAGGGCGGCCCCGCGCTGGTGCACGCGGGCCCCTTCGGCAACATCGCCCACGGGTGCAGCTCCGTGGTGGGCACGCGGATGGGCCTGGCCTACGCGGACGAGGTCGTCACGGAGGCGGGCTTCGGCTTCGACCTGGGCGCGGAGAAGTTCCTCGACATCAAATGCCGCGACACCGGCCTGTGGCCCCGAGGCGTCGTGCTGGTGGTGACGCTGCGCGCGCTGAAGTACCACGGCGGCGCCCCGCTCGCGCGCGTGGCCGAGCCGGACAGCGCCGCGCTGGCTCGCGGCTTCGCCCATCTGGAGAAACACCTGGAGTCGGTGAGCGCCTTCGGCCTGCCGGCCGTGCTGTGCGTCAACCGCTTCCCGCAGGACACGGAGTCGGAGCTGGACGAGCTGCGCGCCTTCGGCAAGGAGCGCGGCGTGGAGATGGCGGTGTGCGAGGGCTTCACCCGCGGCGGCGAGGGCGCGCTGGAGCTGGCGGACCGGGTGCTCGCGATGCTGGACGCGACGGACGCGGCCCCGCCGACACCGCGCTTCCTCTACGACGTGAAGCAGTCCCCCGAGGAGAAGGTCCGCGCGATTGCCCGCACGGTGTACGGCGCGGAGGACGTGGCCTTCACGGCGTCGGCGCGCAAGGATTTGGAGATGGTGCGCGAGCTGGGCGGCTCCGAGCTGCCGGTGTGCATGGCGAAGACGCACCTGTCGCTGTCGGACGACCCGACGAAGCAGGGCCGGCCGCGCGGCTTCACGCTCACGGTGCGCGAGGTGCGCCTGTCCGCGGGCGCGGGCTTCATGGTGGCGCTCACGGGCGACATCCTCACCATGCCGGGCCTGCCTCGCGAGCCCGCCGCGAAGCGCATCACCGTCCACGACGACGGCCGCATCACCGGGTTGATGCAGGGCGAGTAGCCGTCGCCTGGGACATCCACGAGCACGGGCGGCCCGGACGTCGGGCCGCCACTCGCGCTCGGACTCAGACGCGGAACGACGTGGACAAGTCCTGGAGGCGGCCGAGCGTGGCGTTGATTTGAGTCACCGCCTCCTCCGCCGTCATGGTGGAGGTGACGACGTCCGCCATCATCGAGGAGAGCTGCGTCATCACCTCGGTCATCTGGGCGATTCCCGCGTTCTGCTGGGTGACGGAGGCGACAATCTGGCGCGCGGCCTGACTGCTCTCCTGCACCACCGTGGTGATTTCCTTCAGCGAGCTGGCCGAGGACAGCACCTGCTCGATGTTCTCCTCCATCTTCTCGCTGTCGCCCTCGGCGATGGACGTCGTCTGGCGGATGGCCTGGTTGATTTCGAGGAGAATCTTGCCGATGCGCTGCGTGCTCTGGAGCGACTGGCCGCTGAGCGCGCGCATCTCCCGCGCCACCACCGCGAAGCCTCGGCCCTCTTCACCCGCGCGCGCGGCTTCAATCGCCGCGTTGAGCGCCAGCACGTTGGACTGGTCCGCCAAATCCTTCACGCTGCTGATGATTTCGCCGGCGTGCACGGCCTGGTCGCTCAGGTGCGCGATGCTGCCCACCAGCGTGCCCACCCGCTGACGAATCTGCTGCATGCCCTCCGCGCTCTGCTCAATCGACCGCTGGCCCGAGGAGCTGAACGCATCCGCCTGCGCCGCCACCTTCAGCACCATCTCCGCGCGGCTGGCCGCCATGCTGGAGGTCTGCGCGATTTCGGCGATGGTGGTGCTCGCCTCGGTGAGGCTGCGGGACTGGTTGGTGAGGAAGGTCACCTGGTCCTGGCTCGCCTGCGTCAGCC
Organism: Myxococcus eversor; assembly: GCF_010894455.1. Classification (GTDB taxonomy): domain Bacteria; phylum Myxococcota; class Myxococcia; order Myxococcales; family Myxococcaceae; genus Myxococcus; species Myxococcus eversor. Next base: position 215,591 of record NZ_JAAIXY010000014.1, read on the forward strand.
GCGTCGCCGCCGAGGACAGCTCCGTCACCACGGATTGCAGCGTCGCCGGCACCTCGCGCAGCCGGTTGACCATGACCTGGAGACTGCGGCCCAGGTCCCCGATTTCGTCCTGTCCGGCCGTGTCGATGGGTTGGGTCAAATCCCCCTCGTGGGCGATTCGCTGCGCCACCGCCGTCAGCCGCGCCATGGGCTCCGCCACCTCGCGGTGCAGCCAGATGGACAGCGCCACCATCAACCCCAGGCACACCAGACACAGCGCCCCCACCAGCCACGAGGCCCCGCCCCCCAGCACCACCGTGAAGATGACCGCCAGGAACACCGCGGCGACGGCTGGAGACAGCATCACTTTCTGCTTCAGCTTCAATCGCACCGAGCCCCCTCCCTCTCAGCGACCCTCGAGAGCGTGCTGTGCCAGCTCATGTCGCCATCCTTCCGTGGGGCCCCGTGGACCCCCTGAAGTTCGGACGGACCGGTGATCCGCCGAAGCGCAGGATAGCCAACTGAACACTGGCTGCTAAGCCACCCCCAAAAGGTCATCCCACAGTGTCAGCCGAGGAGTTTCCACCAGTCTGGGTGGAAAAAGACACCACCCTTGGGTGGATCAACCCAGGGTGTCCAGGCGTCGGCAGCCGTCGATGCGGAGGACGAAGTCGGCGCCGAAGGCACCGGCGGGGGTGAGGGCGCCCGGAGAGGGCTGGGCGAGCAGCTCCTCCACGGCGTGGAGCCCGGCGCGGGCGGTGAAGAGGTAGCCCTCTGGAACTTCCAGCCAGGCCTGGGCGGAGCGGCCGTCGGGGGCGCGGGCCTGGGCATAGACCTGGGAGCGGGTGGACAGGCGCATGTCGGCGGTGGGGCCCTTCACGCGGGACTCGACGAGCTTCATCAGGCCGTCGCGCACGGGACGGACCTTCAGGAGCTGGCGGAGGGCGGGGTAGGTCCACCGCAGGGCGCGGGCGGAGGACGAGGGGAAGGCCATGTAGGTGGTGATGTTGGGGATGCCGGTGGTGCGGAAGGCGGTGGAGAGGTCGCCCCAGGGGATGGGCATCACGGTGCGCTCGCGGTCGATGAAGCGCTGGGAGCGGGCGCCCTGTCCCATGGGGTAGGGCTGGAGGACGCCGTCGCGGCGGACCTTGCCGCCCTCGGGGAGCTGGAGGAGCGCGGACTTGGTGGTGCCGGCGCTGGCCTGGGAGCCGGCGGCGATGGCGATGTCCAGCTCGGTGGCGCCGGGGACCTGGTCGGCGACGTAGCGGGCGAGGCAGTCGGTGGGGACGACGTCGAAGCCGACGCCGGACATGAGCGAGACGCCGCGCTCCCTGGCTTCGGCGTCATGGCGGAAGGAGCCCTCGAAGACGGGAATCTCGCCGGTGATGTCCAGGTAGTGGGTGCGGGAGGCGAGACAGGCCTGGCGCATGGGTTCGCTGGTGTGGACGAAGGGCCCGGCGGCGTGGAGCACCAGGGGCAGGCCCTCCATGGCGGCGGCGAGCTGGCGGGCGTCATCCAGTGCGGCGGGACGGACCTCCAGGCCGAGCGCGTCGGCGAGGGGTGCCAGCTTCTCGCGAGAGCGGCCGGACAGCACGGGGCGGTGGCCACGACGCACGGCCTCCTCGGCGATGAGGCGGCCGGTGTAGCCAGAGGCGCCATACAGCAACCAGCGGGGAGTCGAGCTCGAAGTCGTCGTCACGGCCGGCGACGCTAGCAGGCGCGCCGGGCGCGGGCCGGCGTCTCAGTGGGCCCGCTCTGCTATCTGTCAACGGCTTCAACACTTCCCCTCTCCACACCGGAGGCATGATGCGGCGGCTTTGCTGGGCCCTCTTGCTGGGAACGGGGGTCGGCCTCTTTGGATGCGCGACCCCGAACCCCTTGGTTCGGGTTTCTCGCCGCGCGGACGGACTCCTCGTCGTGCAGGGCCCCGCCGCCGGACCCTTCGAAACGAAGGAGGAGCTGGCCCAGAACGCCTGTGAGCTGGTGACGGCCCAGCCAGGCGCCACCGCGGGCCAACTCGGCGTGGAGTATTGCGTGCTCTGGTACTACGCGAGGGACGCGCGGCAGTACTTCATCAGCTACCTGTCGGGTGTCGGGGGAAACCGGGCGAGCGGCAAGAAGTACTGCGAGGTGCCGAGAGCCCGCGATGCGTCGCATCCGGGAGGCGTGTTTCTCCTCGGGCCCGGCCATGGCCATCCACATAGGTAGAGTCGAGGGGAACTGGGGTGACCTCAAGATGTTCGAAGGGCAGGACTGGCTGCCATGACGCGGAAAGCATCCATGCGACGAACCCTGCTCGCGGTCGCCTCTCTCGGAGCCCTCAGCGGCTGCTCCTTCTTCGGCTACTACAAGCATGAGAAGGCGCGATGGGCTCCGCCGGAGCAGGCCCGGAACATCGACTTCCCTGATTCCTTCGAGACGGGTGTCCATCTGACGGGGCCCATGGCGTCGGCGATGGAAGTGGCCATGAGCGACTTCCTGCCTCCTGGAGGCAAGCTCAAGGGTCACCGCACCGACCCACGTCTGGATGAGTGCCTGTCGCGGCGAAGCACCTACGAGACCTTCATCCACCAGGCTCGCGACGACCTCTACTTCGTCCGGTTTTCACCGGTCCTGAGCCGCTGCGGCCTGGATGTGCCCATCCTGGACGGCGGCGCGGTCTACGCCGTCGACGGCCAGGGCCAGATTCTCGACGTCCACTGAGTCCGCGTCAGCGGCCTTCCTCCGGCCACCCCACCCTCACCGGGCCAGGGCGACTTCGGACCGGTGATTCACGTGCGCGTCCTCGACGCACACAAGCAGCGCGCGCAGGGCCGATGGAGACGGCGCCGTCAGCAGCGCCTCGCGCAGCCGGGCGTTGCGCAACAGCGCGCCGATGCGCGCCAGCACGCTCAGGTGCAGCCCCGCCGTGTCCGGCGGCGACACCATGCCCACGAAGATGCGCCCTCGCTCACCATCGGGCTGGCCGAAGTCCACGCCCTGGGGATGGATTCCCACGCAGGTGACGATGCGCGGCACGCCGACGAGCCGACAGTGCGGCACCGCCACGCCCCCCACCATCGCCGTCGAGCCCAGTTGCTCGCGCGCCAGCAGATGCGACGCCAGCTCCTTGGGGGACACCCGCGCCCGGGCCGACATCAGCCCCGCCAGCTCATTCACCACCCCCACCCGCTCGCGCGCCTCCAACGTCAGGCGGACAGCTTCAACCTCCAGGAAATCAGTCCACCGCAGCATGGCTCACCTCCTCGGGCGCACCGCCACCTCCCGAGTCGGCGCAGAGATGTGTCCACCACCGCGATTCCGCATCCCTCTCCTGTCTTTCTTCGAGCCCACTACACACTTCTCTCTGGTTATTCGGGGTCAGTCGCTTCGACCCCGCCCCGCTCGCTTTTTCTCAACCTCGTCGAAGGCACTCCACCTCTCACCGCGTCATCGAGTGAGGACCGCGAGCGCACCGGGAATCGCGGCCCGCTCCACACGCCTCGCCAACCTCGGACCCGCTCGGGCCCATGTCCGCGCGAGACATCCGCCTTGCCCTCCAGGGCAGCCCCCTCACCGGGCGTGAGCGGGCTCGTTGGGAAGCGGCAGGTGCGCCTCCTCGGCGCTGACGAGCAGCGCGCGAATCGCCCCGGCGGAGGGCGCGGCCAGCAGCTCCGCCCTCAGCCGCGCATCGCTCAGCAGCGTCGCGATGCGGGAGAGCACGTTGAGGTGCAGCCCGGCCGTGTCCGGCGGCGACACCAGCCCCACGAAGATTCGCACCAGCCCGTCCTCGGGCGCGCCGAACGCCAGCCCGCTCCGGTGGATGCCCAGGCAGGTGACGATGCGCCCGGCGCGCGCATGGCGACAGTGCGGCACCGCGACGCCTCCCTCCATCGCCGTCGCGCCGAGCTGCTCGCGCGCCAGCAGGTGCACCGCCAGCTCCCGCTGGGGAACCCCCGCCCGGGCCGACATCAACCCCGCCAGCTCATGCAGCACCTCCACCCGGTCTCTCGCGTGCAGCGACAGGCGGATGGCCTCCACGTCCAGGAACTCGGTCCACCGCAACATGCCTTCCTCCCAGGGCGGGCACCACACCGCCCGCAACGCCACTCACTCGCGGGGCACCGGCGCGAAGCCCGCCGCGGCCCTCACCCCATCGCCGCCACACGCTCGCGCCCCGACAGGACGATGCATGCGGCCAGCACGCGCGCCGTGAAGGCATCCCGCTCGTCGTCGTCGAAGGCCCGCGCGAGCTGCTCGGGGTCGTCATCCAGGAACAGCGTGGAGCCCAGCCGGTCATACACATGCTCCAGCACGCCCCTGCAGCACGAGCACCGCCGAGCGCCATCCAAGGCATGTTCAGCACGCGCCCGGGCCTCGACCAGCCGCTCCACGCCCAGCAGCCGCACCGCCTTGAGCGGCGCCTCACCAGGCGACGGACCGACCTCCCCGGCGGCCAGCGCGTGGAACAACGGCAGTGACATCACGAAGCGGGGCAGCCACATGGGTCCTCCGTGCCGGGCCCTCATGACCCGCCGCACGCGCCCTCCCATCGCATCCGCCGTGCCACCTCCGCCCCGCGCCAGGGGCTCGGAATCCCGAGCCTTTTCCCCAGCGGCCTCCAACGGCACCGTGCAGACCGCAACCCGAAGCCCCGCGCGGCCCGGCACATCGCGAGGTCTCCTCCGTGCCCGCTCGCCTGCCCGCCCATCCGCTGTGGCATCCTGCGCGCCCATGAAGCCCCTCCACTCCGCCCTCCTCCTCTGCGCGCTCGTCTGCGCCTGCGACGACGACTCCGTCCCGAACACTCCGGACTCGGGCACCCAGGTCGACCGAGGCCCCCGCGCGATTCCCCTCGAAGGCGACCCCAACGGCCTGTTCTGGGACGCCACCACGCAGACGCTCTACATCGCCGACGACCAGAACCACCGGCTCCTCAAGTACCGCGATGGAGAAGGCGTCTCGGTGGCGGCCGCGCTGCCGGACGCGCCCGCCAACAGCCCCAACCTGGGCGAAGTGGTGCGCATGCAGGACGGCACCCTCGTCACCGTGCGCTTCGGCTTCGGCAACGCGGGCGCGGTGCTGTTCGTGCGTCCGGACGGCACCCCGGGCACCGTGCCGGGGCTCCCCATCAACCGCCGTCGCATCGGCCTCACGGTGACGAAGGACGGCCGGCTGCTCGACAGCTACTTCGTGCGCAACAACAACGTGAACGTGGGCTCGGTGGCGCACGTCACCCTGGAGGGCACCGAGACGGAGCTGGTGGGCGCGCTCCAGAAGCCCGTGGGCGTGCTGGCGGTGGAGGACTCGCTCTACATCTCCGACCAGGTGGCCGGGAAGGTGTACCGCTCCCCGCTGTCCAACCCCTCGGAGCTCACGACGCTCGCCACCATTCCGGAGCCGGACCTGCTGGCCCTGGGGCCCGGCGGCGCGCTGCTCACCGGCACGCGGCAGGGCACGGTGCTGCGCATCTCCACCACCGACGGCGCGACGTCCGCGCTGGCCACGGGCTACCAGCAGGTGCGCGGGCTCGCCTACGACGCCGTCAACCGCCGCATCTTCGCCGCGGACCACGACGACGACGAGACGAACGGCACCACGCACTTCCTCCAAATCATCCCGGTCGACTGATGCGCCCGACACCGTGGTTGTTGCTCTGGGGGCTGGCCTCCGCGCCGGCGCTCGCGGACGAGGCATGGCTTCGGCCGACGCTGGTGGGTGAGCTGGACTACCGCCAGCACGCCTCGGACGTGGAGGGTTTCGACGGCTTCACGCTCGCGCGCCTGCGCCTGGGCGCCGAGGCCCGTCCCCTTCCCTGGCTGGTGGCGCGCGGCGTGGCGGAGTGGGCCCAGGAGAAGCCCGCCCTCATCGACGCCTTCGTCGCGGTGACGGTGCTGCGGGACGTGCGGCTGTCGCTCGGCTTCAACAAGACGCCGCTGTTCCCCAGCGCGCACGACGAGCACCTGGAGGCCCGCGCCATCCCCGAGCTGTCGGGCCTGGCGCAGTCCTTCTGGCCTCGGCGTGACCTGGGGCTGGAGGCGCGGTGGACGCCGGCGAGCCTGCCGTTGGAGACCTGGGTGCGCGTGGGCAACGGCTCGCGCAGTCCGCTGGGCAATGACAACCAGCTGCCCGCGCTGGACGTGCGCGTGGACGGCAGGTGGGGTCGTTCGGCGGGAGTGCTGGAGTCCCCCTGGGGCGTGCGCGTGGGCGCGGGCGCGCATGTGGAGAGCGCCTATGACCGCGCGGGCATCGGCGGCATCGGACCGCAGGGCTTCGTCTACTACCGGCCGCCGCCCGTGAGCGGAACGCGCACCGTGACGGAGGCGCATGCGCGCGTCGACATGGGGCCGGTGCGAGTGGCCGCGGAGGCCGCCGCCGCGTGGGAGCGGCGCTCGCGCGACACGGATGGAAACCCGGGGACTCCGCGCGAGGCCTTGCCCGAGCTGAAGAGCCAGGGGGCGTCGCTGGAGGTGTCCTGGGTGGCCTGGGGAAGACCGCGCGACGACGGCCCCCTGTGGCCGCAGCCGAAGGACGATGTCTCCCAGTCCCTCCAGGCGCTGCGCGAGGGCCAGGTCCCCGAGGGCGCGCTGGAGGTGGCCGCGCGCGTCGAGCGACTGTGGCTGGGCCGAGGCGCCGCCGATGTGCAATCCGGTGGCGCGTCGAGCGCGGCGCTCGCCGTGCGCTGGTGGACCACGTCCTTCCTGGGCGTGGGCGTCGCGGGGTATCTGCAGCGCTACGACACGGCACCGCTCGAGGAGCCGGACCGTCGCGACTCATGGCTGGTGCTGGCGCGCACGACGGTGAGCTTCCACTGACGTGACGCCAGTGAGCGCCCCCCGCTCGTCACGTGCCGGGGGGCGCTGCTTCAGCGCGGGACAAGCCCATGCGGCGCGGGGCACGCCGATTCAGCGCAGGGCACGCCCGTGCAGTTGGGCCTGCTCGCGACACGCGCCCTGGCACTCGGGGAAGAGCAACAGGAAGCGGGCCTGCTCGCGGCAGCGCGGCACCAGCCCGGTGTGAAGAGGGGCCGAGCACAAACGCTGGAAGCTGGCCCACGCGTCATCGAACACGGCGGCACGGCTTTCGGGCTCCAGCGTCAGCACGGCGCGGCGCTCCGAGGCCAGCCAGCCGACCATGGCCGCCAGGGCCACTCCCAGCCCGAGCATCCACAGCAGGTCCTTCCACCAGGGACGCGCCAGGGAGGCGGGCTCCGGCTCGGTGACGGGGTCAGGGGAGGAGGACTCGACGGACAGGTGCGGATGAGGACGCATGACGGCGACTCCAGGGGCAAACCCCGTGCCGCGCGGTGGAGCAGGTCTTTCGAGGGACTCGAGCGCCTCGAAGCTCCGCGTCTGTTGCATCCAGCAAGCTCGCCCGCGCGAAGCCGTGCATCTCGCAAGCCTCTCCGAGTCGAAGGCTTCAGCGCACGGCGTTGCGCAGCACGGGCTCCAGCTCCTGACGGCACGCCTCGTCACACTCGGAGAAGCGGAGGATGAACTCCGCCTGCTTCTGGCAGCGCTGGAGGAGGCGGGGGCCGGCGTCGCCCAGGCACATGAGGTGGAAGCTGTCGCGCGTCTCCTGGAAGAGGGCTTCGCGCTGGGCGGGGGACATGGCGTTGATGGCGCGGTTCTCTCCGCCCTGGAGATAGCCCCACACGACGGCGAGCACCGCCAGCACGACGCCCAGCGTCACGGCCTGGCGGACGCGCTTCTGGTTGCGGGTGGGGGGCCTGTCACGGGTGAAGATGTTGTCCTCGGCACCCTCGTCGTTCCCGTTCAAACCCATAGGCCCCTGTTCCACCGCAAACCGGGGACCAACGCCAGCATTGGTTGCGTCCGGTGTGTTGCAGCCTGCACGAAAGGGCCGGGTCCAGGTTGCGGACCGCACGACAGGGGTGGCGGGGGCGGCGTGGAAGTCCCCGTGAGGACTCGCGTCGTGCGGGACGCACGGCGGGGCTCGGGTGATGCACTTAGGATTGACGCATGGACGCAAGGCAGGAGCAGGGCCCCGTTTCAGGGGAGCGCCCGATGCGGGTGCTGGTGGTGGACGACGAGCGCAACATCCGCCACACGCTGAGGGTGTGCCTGGAGGGGTTCGGTTGCGAGGTGCGCGAGGCGGCCACGCCCGAGGCGGCGCTGGCGGCGCTCGCCCAGGGGCCGGCCGACCTGGCCTTCGTCGACCTGCGGCTGGGCACCGCGAGTGGATTGGATTTGCTGCCGAGGCTGCTCGCCGAGTCGCCCAACCTGGACGTGGTGCTCATCACCGCGTACGCGACGTTCGACACGGCGGTGGAGGCGGTGCGGCGGGGGGCGCGGGACTACCTGCCCAAGCCCTTCACGCCGGCGCAGATACGACATGTGCTGGACCGCTCCAGGGAGCACCGTGCGCTGTCCTCGCAGTTGGAGAGCCTGGAGGGACAGCTCGCGCAGGCGGTGCCGGAGGCGACGCTGGAGACCAGCTCGCCGGTGATGCACGCGGCGATTGGACTGGTCTCCCGCGCGGCGACCTCGGATGCGGCGGTGCTGCTGCGCGGCGAGAGCGGCACGGGCAAGGGGGTGCTCGCGAGGGCGTTGCACTCGATGAGCGCGCGGCGGCGGAGGCCGTTCGTCACGGTGAACTGTCCGACGCTGTCGGAGCAGCTCCTGGCGAGCGAGCTGTTCGGCCACGTGCGCGGGGCCTTCACGGGGGCGGTGAAGGACCAGCCAGGGCGGGTGGAGCAGGCGGAGGGGGGAACCCTGTTCCTGGATGAAATCGCGGAGATGAGCCCGTCGCTCCAGGCGCAGTTGCTGCGGTTCCTGCAGGAGAAGCAGTTCGAGCGGCTGGGTGAGGGCCGCACGCGCAAGGCGGACGTGCGCGTGGTGGCGGCGACGAATCGGGACTTGGAGAAGGACGTGGCGGAGGGGCGGTTCCGCGAGGACCTGCTCTACCGGCTCAACGTCATCGAGGTGAAGCTGCCGTCGCTGCGGGAGCGGCCGGAGGATTTGTTGTCGCTGGCGAGGCGCTTCGTGGCGTTCTTCGCGAAGGCGGCGCAGCGGCTGACGACGCCGGAGTTGTCGCCCGCGACGGAGAAGATGCTGTTGGCGTATCCGTGGCCGGGCAACGTGCGAGAGCTGCGCAACGCGGTGGAGCGAGCGCTCATCGTGTGGCCGGCGGGGGTGTTGGAGCCGCAGGCGTTTCCGGAGCGAATCGCCGCGGCGGCGGGCTCGGTGGTGACGCTGGGGGGGCCGCACACGCTGGAAGAAGTGGAGCGCGAGCACACCCTGCGAGTGATGACGTCCGCGCCGACGCTGGACGAAGCGGCGAAGGTGCTGGGCATCGACGCGTCCACGCTGTGGCGCAAGCGCAAGAAGTACGAGTCAGGAGGCAAGGGCGAGGGCTGAGAGACGCGCTGCCGCGCGCCTCCGCCGATGCCCATCAATCGAACGGCTCACCCAGCCATCAACGAAGTGCGCGGCAGCGCGGAAGGACAAGCGAAAGCACAGCGAGAAAACCCTGTCGGGAATGCGCTTCTTTGACAGCGGAGCTCATCCAACACAAACAAACTGAACGCTATAGTTCGGCCCTCCTGAATACTCGATGGGGCCGAAACCAGTCGCAAAGCCTCGGGCCTTGCAATAGCGGCTGACGGCGGCATTGCAGGCCGCGGAGTATCCAAATACAGGCCCAGAGGTAATGATGGTCGAGGTCGTGCAGGAACTAAAACTCGCCGTGAGTGCCGAGACATAATCATTGTAGACCGTGACACCTGGACCCGCGAAACCCCTGTCACCCTTGGGTCCCTGCGCGCCGGTGTCTCCCTTCAGTCCTGGCGCCCCGACTTTGCCTTGGGCTCCCACGTCACCTTTTGCTCCCTGAGGCCCCTGGGAGCCCGTATCTCCCTTGAGCCCCTGAGGCCCGACCGCACCAGGAGCTCCGTCCAGGCCGGGAGCCCCAGGAGGACCCGCATCTCCCTTCGGCCCTGCCGGCCCCACCGTTCCGATGGCGACGTTGAAACGGTCATAGCCAGTTGCCGCGGGGTCCTTTGCTGTCACAGTCAGGAGGTAGCTACCAGGGAGGGCCGCAACCGGCGCGGGGAGTTGCGCCACAACCGTCGTCGCACTGTTGCTCATGACCGTGAGCCCAAAGCCAGCGAGGCTGACTCCTGGCTCGGCGGCGCCGAAGTTCTGACCGGAGATGGTGAGCTGTTCTTGCTCCAAATCGACGGTGACACTGGTGATGAACAGGGGTGCTGGCTGGGCGCTACCGACAACTGGGATTGTCGCGAGGGCTAACAGGAGGCAAAGCATCATCCGTCGATGGATTCTCATCTGGGCACCTGGGGGATATGGGGGTACCACTACCGCGCATGCAAGGGTACTCGCGCCTTGCCTGCATGGCAATGATTGTCCATGGCCCGCGCCTGCCCGAAAAAGCAGACACTGCCCCGAGGCCCTCGAGTCCCTTTGCCAGGAAGTCCAGGCACGCTTCGGCAAACTTCACGGCAAGGCGACGTTGCCAGGCATCAGGGTTCGAGGCCCATCCGCGTCCCAGAGAGGACCCGCGTGTCACCTGACCAGTCCTCGGTCAGCCCACGGAGGGATGTTCCACCTCACCGGATGGCGGCATCCCGGGCGACGATGGTGGCACTCCGTCCAAATCAGGCTGCGACACCACCTCGGCGCCACTCCTCGGAGCACTCATGCTCCTGCTGGGAGCTCGACGCCTTCGCCAGCGCTCACGAGCCTGAACGAGCAAGCCACAGTCCTTCCTTCCTCCTGACCGCCTGCCCACGAGTCGCGCCTGGCCGAGCCCCCATTGAAGCGCTCCCCTCCCCGCTCCCTCACGGCGGACATGGCGAGGGAGAAAGCGCGCCCATGCCTGTGATTGCCACGACCCGCATGCATGCGGACCGTTGTGCGGCGACCCCACCGACACAACAAGGAGCGCACCCGTGGACGTCATCGACCTCTTGATTCAACAGCACCGCGAAGTCGACGCCTTGTTCCTGGCGTTCCGCAACGCCTCGGACGACGAGAGCCGCAAGGAGCTCTGCATCCAGCTCGCGGAGGCCCTCATGCTGCACACCACCATCGAGGAGCGCTGGGTCTACCCCAACGCCACGCGCATCGTGGGCGACGAGAAAATCGAACAGGCCGAGGAAGACCATCAGGAGATGACGACGCTCCTGGGCGACATCGTCCGCCTGCGCGACGACATGAACGCCATGAAGACCAAGGTCGACTCGCTGGAGCGAGTGGTGAAGCGCCACATCGCCGACGAGGAGCAGAACATCCTCCCGCAGGTCGCGAAGAAGATCACCGAGAAGGAGATCGGCATGTCCTGCAAGGACCTCGTCCGCGAGGCCTCCAAGATTCGCCGTGAGGAGATGAAGGACTGGGGCGAAGCCTCCGTGTGACGCCGCGGGCAGACCTCCCGCCCGAGCGTCCCACGCGGAGCACGGGCGGGAGCGTCACGCCGACTCCACCACCGTCGGCTGCGGCAGCGTGAACCAGAACGTGCTCCCACGCCCCGGAGCGCTCACCACGCCCAGCTCGCCGCCGTGCGCCTGGACGACTTCCTTCGCGATGGACAACCCCAGCCCCGCGCCCCCCACGGGTGCCCCGGGCGCGCGGTAGAACTTCTCGAAGATGCGTCCCTGCTGCTCCGGCGCGATGCCTTCTCCCGTGTCACGCACCTCGAAGCGCACGCGCGTCCCCTCGCGAGCCACCCGCACCTCCACCTCTCCTCCCGCGGGCGTGTGCTTCACCCCGTTGCCCACCAGGTTTCCCAGCACCAACCCCAGCCGGTCCGGGTCCACGTCCACCGACTCCACGTCCATCCCCACCTGCTTCGCCAGTCGCACCCCGCGCTCCCCCGCCGCCGCGCGCTGCGAGTCCAGCGCCGCGTCCACCAGTTCCGCCGGGGACACCCGCCGCACCTCCAACCGGAGCTGCCCCGCCTGGATGCGAGACAAGTCCAGCAGGTCGTCGACGATGCCCTGCAAGCGCTCGCAGTCCTCGCGCGCCGCGAACAACAGGTCCGCCTGCTTCTCCGTCACCGCGCCGACCATGCCCTCGGCCACCAGATGCACCGCCATGCGCAGCGACGTCAGCGGCGTGCGGAACTCATGCGCCACCGTGGCCACCAAATCGTTCTTCAGCTCGTCGAAGCGCCGCAGCCGCGTCACGTCCTGGAGAATCACCGTGGCGCCCACCACCTCGCCCGTCTCTCCGTACACCGGACTCCCACGAGGCAGGAGCCACCGGTCGCCCTCCGCCAATTCCACGCGCACCGCCTCCTCGTAACCCCGAGGCTGATACGCACCCTTGCCGCCCAGCACGTGGCCCCGCACGCGCTCCACCACCTCGCGCGCCTCCGGCACCACCCGGCCCAGCACGTCCCCGCCTCCCTCCAGCGACAGCTTCAGCACGTCCTCCGCCGAGCGGTTGACGTTGAGCAACACCCCATCCGCGCCGAACACGACCACCGGGTCCGGGAGGCTGTCGATGGTCGCCTGCGACGCGGCCTGCGCCTGGAGCAGCTCGCCCAGGCTGCTCTGGCGATACTGCTGGAGCGCCTCCGCCATCGAGTTGAAGTCCTGTCCGAGCTGCGCGATTTCATCCTTCCCCTCCACCACCGCGCGCACCGCGTAGTCCCCTCGGCCCAGTCGCCGCACCGCCTGCGACAACACCGACACCGGCCGCAGCGCGCGATGCGTGAGGGTCGTGGAGGCGAACAACCCCACGCCGAACGCCGCGAGCACCGCCAGCACCATCAGCGTGTTGACCCTGTCGCTCTGCCGCCGAAGCTCCTCGCTCTTGTGCACCATCGCGTCCTGGTTGAGCGCCAGCACGGCGGACGCCGCGTCCTTCACCTCGCGGAAGGCGGGCTCGATGCTCCGGAAGTACACCGCCTTGCGCTCCACCTCCGACGACTGCGTGAGGAACCCGTCATACGCCGTCTGATAGCGCTCCCAACCCACGCGCAGCCGATGGGTGGACTCGGCCTCGCCTGGCTCGGTGACGTTGCTTTCTTGAAGGCGCAGCTCCGACTCCAGCCCCTGACGCTGTGCGGCCTGCTGCGCCTGTCCCCGCTCCAGTTCGCCCGCGACGATGAAGAGGGCGGCGCTGTCCATCCGCTCCAGTTGCTCGGTCATCCGCTGCGCGGCGAGCACGCTGCGATAGTTGTCCTGGAGGATGCGCTGCCCGGAGCGCCCCAGTCGCGCCAGCGTGATGACGGCCATCACCCCCACCAGCACCAGCGCGAGCGCCAGCGGAGCCTGGGCCAACAGCAATCTCAGCCGCAGCGTCATCAGCGCTTCTCCTCATGCGCGGCGTCGAAGGACACGACGTGGATGTCGAAGCCCTCGCCCTCGCGCAGCAGCCTCACGTCCGACGCTCGTCCCAGCGCCCGCTTCCACCACGGCTGATGCGAGCGGCCCACCATGATGTGGCCCACGCCATGCGAGCGCGCGAAGTCGAGAATCGCCTCCACCGGGTCCCTCGAGCGCAGCCGCACCACCTCCGCGCCCAGCTCCTTCGCCTTCTCGATGTTCGCGAGCAGGTGCCGCTGCGCCTCCGCGTCGATGAGGTGCGGCGCCTCGCGCGGCGTTTCCACGTACACCACGAACCAGTCCGTGTTCAGCCGGCCCGCCATGCGCGAGCCCCGGCGAAGCAGCGTCGCCGCGCGCGGCGGGTAGCTCGACAGCGCCACCAGCACCCGTCCCCACGCCGCGCCCTTCTGCGAGCCCTCATCCCCCGTTCGCGAGGGGAGCCCCGAAGTCGCCCGGTCCAGGCTCTCCGCCACCTCGCGCAGCGCCAGCTCGCGCAGCGTGGACAGGTTCTCCTCCTTGAAGAAGCGCTCCAGGGCGTGCGGCACCTTGTCCTCCGCGTAGATCTTCCCCGCCTTCAAGCGCTCGTGCAGGTCCTCCACCGCCAGGTCCAGATTCACCACCTGGTCAGCGCCCTTCAGGAAGCTGTCCGGGAGCGTCTCGCGCACAGTGACGCCGGTGGTGCGCTCCACCAGGTCATTGAGGCTCTCCAGGTGTTGCACGTTGAAGGCGCCGATGACGTTGATGCCCGCGTCGAGCAGCTCCTGCACGTCCTGGTAGCGCTTGCGGTGCCGGCACACCGGCAGGTTGGTGTGGGCCAGCTCGTCCACCACCGCCACCTGGGGCTTGCGCGCCAACACCGCGTCCAGGTCCATCTCCTCCACGGTGACGTCGCGGTACGTGTGCGCCTTGCGAGGCACCACCTCCAGCCCGGCGACGAGGGCCTCGGTCTCCTTGCGGCCGTGCGTCTCCACGAAGCCGAGCACCACGTCCACGCCCCGCCGCTTCAGCGCGTGAGCTTCCTCCAGCATGCGGTACGTCTTCCCCACGCCGGCCGCGAAGCCGATGTAGAGCTTGAGCCGACCGCGCCGGCCCCGCTCCACCAATTCCAGGAAGTCCTCCGCGCGCGAGCGTCGCGTCATCGTCACCCTCGGACCTCCACCGTGGAGGCGCGAGCGACAATGCCCGCGCCTCCCCACGAATGCATGAGGAGAATGGACCGCGTCACTCGGGAGCCACCGCGCCCATCGGCTGCGAGGGCTCCGACGCGAGCCGGCCGAACTGCCGGTCCATCGCCAGGTTCAGCAGCAGCACGTTGACTCGAGGCTCACCCAGCACGCCGAGCGTCCGTCCCTCCACGTGCGAGGCCACCACCGCGAGCACCCGCTCCGGAGCCACACCGCGAGCCTTCGCCACGCGCGGCGCCTGCCAGCGCACCGCCTCCGGTGACAGGTGCGGGTCCAACCCCGATGCCGACGTGGTGACCAGTTCCCCGGGCACGAGCCCTGGCGCGTCCGGATTCTCCCGGCGCAGGCGCTCGACGTCCGCCGTGACGCGCTCCTGGAGCTTGCGCGACGTCGGCCCCAGGTTGCTGCCCGAGGACGCCGCCGCGTCGTAGCCCGCCCCCGCCGCCGAGGGACGCGGCTGGAAGTAGCCGCCCTGCGTGAAGCCCTGACCAATCAGGGCGCTGCCCACCACGCGGCCCTGCTCGTCCTTCACGAGCGAGCCCTGGGCCTCGGAGGGAAACAGGAGCTGCGCCACGCCGGTGACGGCGAGCGGGTACAGCACGCCGGTGAGCACCAGCGTGACGACGCAGGCGCGCAGGGCGGTGAGAAGAGTGGAGACCATGATGTGAAGTCCTTTCACGTTCAGGACAGGCCCACGGCCGTGAGCAACACGTCCAGGGCCTTGATGCCGACAAAGGGAACGATGACGCCGCCCAGCCCGTAGATGAGCAGGCTGCGCCGCAACAGGGCCGCCGCGCCGAGCGGGCGGTAGCGCACGCCGCGCAACGCCAGGGGAATCAGCGCGATGATGATGAGCGCGTTGAAGATGACCGCCGCCAGAATCGCGCTGTAGGGCGACGACAAGCCCATCACATTGAGCGGCGCAATCTGGGGGAAGACCCCCATGAACAACGCGGGGAGGATGGCGAAGTACTTCGCCACGTCGTTGGCGATGGAGAACGTCGTCAACGTGCCGCGCGTCATCAGGAGCTGCTTGCCCACCTCCACCACCTCCAGCAGCTTGGTGGGGTTGGAGTCGAGGTCCACCATGTTCCCCGCCTCCTTCGCCGCCTGCGTGCCGGTGTTCATCGCCACGCCGACGTCGGCCTGGGCCAGCGCGGGCGCGTCGTTGGTGCCGTCGCCCGTCATCGCCACCAGCTTGCCCTTGCCCTGCTCGGTGCGGATGAGCGCCAGCTTGGCCTCGGGCGTCGCCTCCGCGAGGAAGTCATCCACCCCCGCCTCGCGCGCGATCGCCGCCGCCGTGCGCGGGTTGTCGCCGGTAATCATCACCGTGCGGATGCCCATGGCCCGGAAGCGGTCGAAGCGCTCCTTGATGCCGCCCTTCACCACGTCCTTCAGATGGACGATGCCGAGCAGCCGCGCCCCCTCCGCCACCGCCAGCGGAGTCCCACCCGCGTCACCGATGCGACCCGACGCCACGGCGAGGTCCTCCGGCACCGCGCCACCCTGCGCCTGCACGTGTTTGACGATGGCATCCACCGCGCCCTTGCGGATGCTCCGGGGCTTCGGGTCCACCAGGTCGCATCCGCTCATGCGCGTCTGCGCGGTGAACGGGACGAACGTCGCCTGATGCGCCAGCAGCTCGCGCGGACGCATCTTGTACGTGTCCTTCACCAGCGTGACGATGGAGCGCCCCTCGGGCGTCTCGTCCGCCAGGCTCGCGAGCTGCGCTGCCTCCGCCAGGTCCTCCATGCGCACGCCCGGCATCGGCAACAGCTCCGTCGCCATGCGGTTGCCCAGCGTAATCGTGCCCGTCTTGTCGAGCAGCAGCGTGTCCACGTCTCCCGCCGCCTCCACCGCGCGGCCACTCATGGCCAGCACGTTCTTGCGCAACAGCCGGTCCATGCCGGCGATGCCGATGGCGCTCAACAGGCCGCCAATCGTCGTGGGGATGAGGCACACCAGGAGCGCCACCACGGCCGTGCCCGACAGCGGCACCCCGGAGTAGAGCGCCAGCGGCACCAGCGACACACACGCCAGCAGGAACACCACCGTCAGGCCCACCAGCAGGATGTGCAGCGCAATCTCGTTCGGCGTCTTCTGCCGCGCCGCGCCCTCCACCAGTCCAATCATCCGGTCCAGGAAGGACTCGCCCGGGTTGACGGCGATGCGCACGACGATTCGGTCCGACAGCACCTTGGTGCCACCCGTCACCGCCGAGCGGTCTCCACCGGACTCGCGAATCACCGGCGCGGACTCGCCCGTAATCGCGGACTCGTCCACGCTGGCGATGCCCTCCACCACTTCACCATCACCGGGGATGAGGTCGCTCGCCTCGCAGACCACCAGGTCACCCTTGCGCAGGTCAGACGCGGGCACCCGCTCCTCGCGACCTTCCGTCAGTTTCCGCGCGGTGGTGTCCTTGCGCATCTTGCGCAGCGCACCGGCCTGGGCCTTGCCACGGCCCTCCGCCACGGCCTCCGCGAAGTTGGCGAACAACACGGTGAACCACAGCCACAGCGCCACCGCCACGGTGAACCACAGCGGCGCGCCATCGGTGTGCGGCGAGACGAGGTCCTTCACCACGAACACCGTGGTGAGCAGGCTGCCCGCCCACACCACGAACATGACGGGGTTGCGCGCCACGTCGCGCGGGTGGAGCTTCTTCAGACTGTCCAGCAGCGCGGGCTTCAACAGGGACGCGTCGAGGAGTGACGCCGGTTTGGAAGATGCGGAGCTCATGGCTCAGTAGACCTTTCCGGCCCCGGCGAGGAAGTGCTCGACGATGGGGCTGAGGGAGAGCGCGGGGAAGAAGGTGAGCGCACCGACAATGACGACGATGCTCACCAGCAGGCCGGTGAACAGGGCGCCATTCGTCGGGAAGGTGCCCGGTCCGGCCGGCACCACCTTCTTGCCCACCATGGAGCCGGCGATGGCCAGCGCGGGGATAATCATCAGGAAGCGCCCGCCGAGCATGGCCAGCCCCAACGAGAGGTTCCAGAACGGCGTGTTCGCATTCAAGCCCGCGAACGCGCTGCCATTGTTCGCCGTGCCGCTGGTGAACGCGTAGAGAATCTCCGTCAGGCCGTGCGGCCCCGCGTTGTTGAGCGAGGACACCCCCTGCGGGAGCACCGCCGCCACTCCGGACATCCCCAGGATGAACACCGGGAAGATGAGCACGTAGAGCATCGCGAGCTTCATCTCCTTCGCTTCAATCTTCTTGCCCAGGTACTCGGGCGTGCGGCCCACCATCAGTCCGGCGATGAAGACGGACAGCACCACCATGATGAGGATGCCGTAGAGGCCCGCCCCCACTCCGCCGAAGATGACCTCGCCCAACTGCATGTTGACCAGCGGCACCAGCCCGCCCAGCGGGTTGAAGCTGTCGTGCATGGAGTTGACGGCGCCGCACGACGCATCCGTGGTGACGGTGGCGAAGAGGGCGGACGCGGTGACGCCGTAGCGCACCTCCTTGCCCTCCAGGTTGCCCACCTGCGCCACGTGCGCGGAGGCCACGGCGGCGTTGGGCTGGGACTCGGCGGCGTACGCGGCGGTGACACCCGCGAGGAAGAGCACGGACATGGCCGCGAAGAGGGCCCAGCCCTGCCTGGTGTCCCCCGTCATCTTCCCGTACGTGTACGTCAGCGCGGAGGGGATGCAGAAGATGAGCAGCATCTGCACCAGGTTGGTGAGCGGCGTCGGGTTCTCGAAGGGGTGCGCGCTGTTGGCGTTGAAGAAGCCACCGCCGTTGGTGCCCAGCATCTTGATGGCCTCCTGCGAGGCCACCGGACCCATGGCGAGCGTCTGCTTCGCGCCCTCCAGCGTCGTCAGCGCGGGGTACGCCGAGAAGTTCTGCAGGACACCCTGCGAGACGAAGAACAGGGCGACGACGAAGCACAGCGGCAAGAGCACGTAGAGCGTGCCGCGCACCACATCCACCCAGAAGTTGCCCAGCGTCCTGGCGCCCTCGGGCCCCGCGCGCCGGGTGAAGCCTCGCGCCAGCGCCAGCGCCACGCCGAGCCCGGCCGCCGCGGAGACGAAGTTCTGCCACGCCAGCCCCGCCATCTGCGTGAGGTAGCTCAGGGTGGACTCACCGGCGTACGCCTGCCAGTTGGTGTTGGTGACGAAGCTGGCCGCCGTGTTGAACGACAGCTCCGGCCCCACCGCGCCCTGGCCCTGGGGGTTGAGCGGCAGCACGTGCTGCGCGCGCTGGAGTCCATAGAGGATGAGCACGCCCAGCACGCTGAAGGCGAGCAGCGCGCCGCAGTACTCCACCCACGTCTGCTCACGCCGGGCGCCAGCGCCCGTCAGCCGCAGGAGCACGCGCTCCACGGGGCCGAGCACACGCGGCAACGGCTGCGTGTCCCCTTCGAAGACACGGAAGAGATAGAGGCCCAGCGGCTTCGTCAGCGCGAGCAGCAGGGCGAAGAACAACACAATCTGCGACCAACCGATGAGGGTCATGGCGGAGTCCCTAGAAGCGCTCGGGACGGAGCAGGGCGTAGACGAGGTAGGCGGTGAGCAGCACGGCGAGCACGGCGCCAGCGGCGTATTCGAAAGTCATCGGGGGGACCTCACAGGTGCTCGCAGCCGTGGGCGTAGCCCCACGCGAGCGCGAAGAAACCAAGGGTGACGAAGAGGAGGACGACATCCATGAATGGGCTCCGGACTCAGAAGTACGCGGTGGCTCCGAGGACGATGAGCGTCTCGGAGTCCTTCAGAACGGGCGTGCCTTCGTCGGTGGTGGCGCGGCTGGCGAAGACGTCCGCCGTCGAGCGGTCATGCCGCGCCTCCAGTTTGAGGGTGAGGTGCTCCACGGGCTTCACCTCGAGGGTGAGCGTGGCGCCCGACAGCGTCTGCTCCACGCCCGTCATCAGCCCGTCGGCGTCGCGATACGCCTCCACTCGCGCGGCCAGCGCCACGGGCCTGGTGAGCTGGACGCGAGCGTTGAGGCCCGCCGCGTACCAGACCGCGCGGTCCGCGCCGGGAATCCGCTGGGTGCCCGCGTCCACGGTGGCCGCGAGCTTGAAGGACTCCGTCACGGCATACGTCGCCACCGCGTCCGCGAAGAGCCTCAAGCCGTCGTCACCCTCGGGGCCTTCGCTGCCGATGAAGGTGTTGAAGGACGCGGACAACCGGTCGCCCGAGTAGGCCACTTGCGTGCCCATCGCGAGGCCCCGGTTGTTGTCACCGATGGTCTGCCAGCCATTGAGGAGTTGGAGCTGCACGCTCCACGCGTCGTCCAGTGCCCAGGTGCCCTTGAGGCCCGTCTGGTAGTAGGGCGACAGCTCGCCCATCCATGAGCGCGTGTACGTCCAGTTGAGCTGCGATTGGAAGGATTCCAGCCCGATGTGGCTCGGATAGAGCCCGGCCTCCAGCGTCAGCGGCCCGGTGGCGAAGGACAGGGAGGCCTGCTGCACATAGCGCCACACGTCTGGGCCCGTGGCGACTCCCTCGGGCTCGGCCGCGTGGACCACCTCCGCGCCGGTGCCGAAGCCCAGCAGCACCTTGAAGCCCACGGGCTCTGGCGCCACGCTCACGCCGATGGAGGCCAGGTTGATGGCCACCTCGCTGTCGCGCTTCGCGGTGGTGCCGGTGCCGGGGATGAAGTTCGCCGAGTTCGCGGGCCGGTTGAAGTCGTGGCCGAAGTACACGTCGACGCCTCCCTCGGGCTTGAGCCGGGAGAAGAAGCCAGGGGCCTCTGCTTCGGCCCCGGTATCCGTGGGTCCTTGATGAGGTGGCGAGGAGGCGTCGGCCTGCTGGAGCAGCAGGGAGAGCAAAACGGGAGGCGTGGTGAGAGGCCACATAGAGGTGTGCCCCCCTAGAGCACCGCTCGTACCAATCCACTCCTTCGAGGACCCTAGAGGTTCCAGGGGGTTGCGGACAGCTCCGACGGGAGCGGATTGCAACCTGCACGACAGGCCCCTCTGCGTCGTGCACGTTGAGCGCCTTGTCACTCAGGCGACATGTCCCGGGCCCACGTTGGACCCGAGCCCACGTCATCACCATGCGCGCGGCGGCACCACGTCGGAAGACGGCTTCCAGGGCGGCCCCACCGAGGGCTTCACCGTGGACTCACGCCGCGAGCAGACCCTGCTGCTCGTCGCCGCGAACTTCAGGCTCTGAGCGCACGCGGGAGTCCTCCTCTTACTCCCGGATGACCTGTGAGTAGGCGGCAAGCGCCTCGCGCAGCGGCGCTCTGCCCTCCTCCTCGGCTCCGTCTCGAAATTCAATCCGGAGTCCCTGGGAGCTGAACCTCGCGGCGGCGAGGAGGACGGGCGCGAACTCCCGCACACGCGGTCCCCTGACGGTGGCCCGGATGGGGACCTCCGCGCCTCGGGTCACCTCGAGCCTCCAGGACCCATCTTCCGCGGAGGCCTTGAAGGACTCCAACTGGGAAGCCAGACGGGAGTGGGCACACCGGATGAAGAGGTCCGTCGAGGCATGGGGAATTGTCAGCCACGTCAGGTGGGGCAGGGCCGTCAGCGCATCGGCCAGGCCTCTCTCGAACGAACTCTTCAACTCCAGCCGCCTCACGGAGCTGTTCGCGGACAGCAGGCACGCCATCTCGCCCGGAACATTCAGCAGCCTCGTTACGCGGCGCAACGCGGGATGCCGGAGCAGGCGCCCCCACTGTGAGACGTCATTGCCGTCGCCGGGGTGCTCCGGACTCCAGCTGATCTCCTCCACCGTGCTCCAACCGGGCTCCGGCTTGGGGAAGGTCTTGGGGAAGTGGTCTCCCTTCATCGGGCGGACCGCGACGGGAAAGCCCCGCTCGAAGCGGGTGTAGCCTCGCTCGATGTAGGGCCCCAACGGCGCCTCCCACCGCTCCCGGTTCGCCGCGAGCAATCGAGCCATGCGCTCCTCATCCGGCGCCTCCGCATACTGGAGCGCGATGAACTCCCCCAGGGGGTCGCCCTGCTCGAGCAGCTGGTCGGCCAACACCAACCGGGCGGAGTCATCCTCCGGCGCCTCATGGACGCGGGCGAACAGCGCCTCCCGAGTCGCCGCATCGTGGCGTGCGCGCTCCACCCGGGCCTCGATGACCTCCTTCAGCGCGTCACACCGCGCCAGGGTTCGCGCATCGAGCACGGGAGGAACCCAACGAGCCCCCAGCCGGATGACGAGGTCGAACCGCTCGACCTCCTCCCCGTGTGCCGAGGGGAGCCGAGCCTTCAGCTCGTGAAGGGGCTCCAGGTCATAGGGCGCCCCCACGTACATGAAGAGGCTGCAGAGCATCTTCAGCTCCGCCGGCGTCTCGGCTCCCGGAAGACGGACGAGCGTGAGCAGGAGCGGAATGATGCGCGGGTCCGCGGGCCACCATCGTCGCAGCCGGTCGAGGTCCGTGGAGAACGCACAGCGCGAAAGACTCGCCGCGCGCGCCCTCAACTCTCCCAGCACGCGGGGAAGGTCCGTGGGATGCCTGCGGACATCCTCGAGGAGCCAGCGGACGGGCACCTGGAAGAAGGGGAGCCCCGTGGCGAGGTGGTCCGAGAGCCGCTCGATGAGCGCGATGACGGGCTCGGCTCGACACTCCTTCCACGCTTCCAACAGGAGCGTGAGGGCCGCATCGTCCTCCCGTCGAGCGAGCGCCTCCTCCGCGCGTCCCAGCAACTCCTTCAACAGGTGGCTCACCCGGACACCATAACCGGGCCCCCCGCGACCCGGACTCAATTCGGACCCATACTCAAGTCACGGCTTGACTGTCGGGTGCCCTTGCCGATACTCAAGTCCATGCTTAACAATGGTGCCGTCGACCGTATCTTCCACGCCCTGGGTGATTCCAACCGGCGCGCCATCGTCGAGCGACTGAGTCGGGGTGCGCTGTCGGTCAGCGCCCTGGCGAAGCCGCTCGACATCACGCTCGCCGCTGTCGTGCAGCACCTCCAGGTCCTCGAGGAGAGCGGGCTGGTGCGCACCGAGAAACTCGGGCGCGTCCGCTCGTGTCAGCTCCATCCAGAAGGACTGCGCGTGGCGGAGGACTGGCTCGCGAACCGGCGCGGGCTGTGGGAGCGCCGCTTCGACCGGCTCGGCGAGCTGCTCGACGGACCCATTCCCTCTCGAAGAAAGGCCAGAACATGAAGACACCTCCCGTCGTTCATGGCTCGTTCACCATCGAGCGCACCTACAAGGCTTCTCCCGCGCGCGTCTACGCCGCGTGGTCGGACCTGGAGACGAAGGCACAGTGGTTTCTCGGTCCACCGGACCGCTGGACGCTCGTGAAGCGTGAGCTGGACTTCCGCGTGGGGGGACAGGAGCAGTTGCACGGGCAGTTCGGCGGCAAGCACTCGACTGTCTTCACCGCGCGCTATCACGACATCCTCCCGAACGAGCGGATGGTCTACGCCTACGACATGCACGTGGGTGACAAGCACCTCTCCGTGTCACTCGCCACGGTGGAGCTGCACGCCACGAAGGAGGGTGGCACGCGGATGGTCTTCACCGAGCAGGCCGCGTTCCTCGACGGTGAAGATGGCACCCGCTCTCGCGAGGAGGGGACGGCCGTGCACTTCGACCGGCTGGCGCTCGTGCTGGAGGCTTCGCACGACATCGTCTCGTCCCGGGCGTTCGATGCACCCCGCGCACGGGTCTACGAGGCATTCAGCGACCCGGAGCAACTGACCTTGTGGTGGGGGCCCCAAGGCTCGACGAATACGTTCGAGCAGTTCGAGCTGCGCCCCGGCGGCAAGTGGCGCTTCACGATGCAGAGCGCGGAGGGGGCCCGCTACGCGATGGACAAGGAGTTCATCGAGGTGGTGCCGGAGCGGAGTGTCGTCATCCAGCACCACCAGCGGACGCATCACTTCGTGATGCGGTTGGACTTCGCGGACGAAGGTGAAGGGACGCGGCTCACCTGGCGCATGCGGTTCGAGTCGAAGGACGAAGTCGAGAAGGTACGAGGGTTCGTCGAGGCCGCGAACGAACAGAACTTCGACCGGCTCGCGGCCCACCTCGGCTCGCGACTCAGAGCCGCGCTGCCATGATTCGGGCCCACAGCTCCTCGTCGAAGTCGGACAGCGTCTCCGCCGAGCGAGTCCCGGCCTGCTGGCCCAGTCGCGTCACCACGAGGCCCAGCGAGCGGCTGACGTAGACCTTCTGGTCGTCCTTGCCGAGTCCCGCGAACACGTCCTGCGGCGCGCTGGGGATGAGCGGGCCGTCGATGCGCGCGCTCAGGGGCGGTATCAGGGTGAAGGCCTTGCCGTTGAGCCAGAACAGGTGGCCATAGGCGGGGTTGAGCGTCTGCGAGGACTGCGTCGCGGTGGAGAGGTACGCCGCGGACACGATGCGGGTTCCCGCCCACATGCCGTTCGCGTGCAGCAGCAGGCCGAAGCGCGCCAAATCCCGCGCGCTCATCGTCAGGCCCCACAGGGGCATGCCCTTGCTGTCCGTCTCCGGGCGCTGCACCCACTCGCTGCGCGTCGCGCCGAGCGGATTGAACAGCCAGGCATCGGAGAGCGCCTGGATGCCCAGGCCCGAGCGCTGCTCCAGAATCATGCGAAGCCGGTGGTAGGCGTCGTTGTTGTACAGCCACGTCGTCCCAGGGGTCGTCTGGAGTCCGAGCGACGTGTTCAGTCCGCTCGTCATCGTCAGCAGGTGGCGCACGGTGATGCGGGCCTCGTTCAGAGCGGTCGTGTTGGACCAGCCGGCGCCGAGAATGGTGGAGACGCGCTCGTCAAGCGAGAGCAGTTGCTTGTCCACCGCGATGCCGATGAGCACGGAGACGACGCTCTTCTGCGCGGAAGCGATGTCGCGCATGAAGTTCGAGTTCACCGTCCAGTAGCGCTCGGCCAGGATCTTCCCATCCTGGAGGATGACGATGGCGCGGGTGTCGCGGGAGCCCGCGAAGTCGAGCGCGACATTGAGCTTCGCCACGTCCCAGCCCACGGTGGCCGGGTTCACCGTGGGCCAGCTCGCGTCAGTCGTGGGGAAGACGATGGGCGCGAACACGTCGTGGGGGGGCGCCACGTCGGGTTCGACCTGAGGGGCGGGGGGCGCCACGTCGGGTTCGACCTGAGGGGCGGGGGGCTCCTCGGTGGCTCCGGATTGAGGAGCGGGTGTCTCCTCGGCGGCTCCTTCTTCTGGAGCGGGGGGAGCACAGGCCAGGACGGCGGCGCAGCCAAGGGAAAGGAACAGGGCTCTCAGGGGCATGCGGACAGCAACACGAGTTCTCCCAGAAAGTTGCGGAAGGTGGCGCGGGCACGCTGAACGTGGGTTGATTCCGGCATGACAGCGCCCTCTCCCGCCGAGTCCTATCTGCTCGACTTCCACCGCCGTCTCGCCGGGGTGACCTCGCGTGAGTTCGGAGGCGCTCCGGTGCTGCGCGACGGGGAGGTGTTTTCCTCCACCTATGCGCTCCTGGAGGCGGCGGTGCCGCGAGGGGATTCGCCACGGGTGGTGCTCGACCTGGCCTGTGGGGATGGGTTCCTGCTGGAGTTGCTGGCGCGGAGGAGCGAGGGCGGGCTCACGTTGCTGGGGCTCGACATGAGCGAGCACGAGCTGCTGGCGGCGCAATCACGGTTGAAGGGCGCGGCGACGCTGCATCAGGGGCGGGCGCAGTCACTGCCGTTCGAGGACGCGAGCGTCGACGTGGTGCTGAGTCATCTGGCGCTGATGTTGATGGATGACGTGGAGCGAGTGCTCGCGGAGCTTCGTCGGGTGCTGAAGCCGACGGGGCGGGTGTCCGTGGTCGTTGGAGGTGAGCTGGTGAAGGGCGAGGCGTTCGAGGTGTATCTGGGCCTGCTCAAGCCGATGCTGGCGCGGGAGGCGCGGCCGCCATCGCCGCTGGGGGATGCGCGGTTCCGTTCCTTGGAGGGACTGACGGAGTTGTTTGGCGGCTTCACGGACGTGGAGATTCGCCGGCTGGAGGTCCAGGCGGATGGGACTCCGGAGCAGGCGTGGGAGTCGCTCAGCACGACGTATGACGCGGACCGGCTCTCGGAGTCGGCGAAGGCCACGCTCCAGCAGGCCTTTCTCCACGCCGTGGAGCCCCTGCGACGCACCGACGGCACCATCCCCCTGCGATGGGGCATGCGACAGGTGACGGCGTCGGGGCCGCGGCGCCCCGCTTGAGCCGCGCTCCTGTCATGTCACGAGCGTGACGCGGAGCTTCAGCGAACGGTGTGAGCCTGCGTCCCGCTCGCGCCGTCGCCCGTGGCGGTGAGCGTCAGCGCTCCCGCCTGCGTCGCATGGAAGTACAGCGTCGCCTCCTGCTGCGCACCCGTCAGCGTCAGGGCCCAGCCCGCGCCCGAGGAGGCCAGCGCTTCGGTGCACGCTGAATCCGCGTACAGCCCCACCCCCAGCGCCGCCGTGCCCGTCGCCTCCAGCACCACGGACGGCGCCGTCAGCGCGGACAGGTTGCCCAGCGCGTCCTGGCTCTGCACCACCACCGCCTCCGAGCACTGCCCCACCGGCGCCTCACGCACCGGCGTCAGGAAGCCCAGCCGCGCCGCCGCCCCCGCCACCACGTCCACGTCGAACGTCGCCCCAGGCTGCGTCTCTCGCGCATACCCCGGCCCATCCACGTGATTCTGGCTGATGAGGTTGGCACCACCCAGGTCGGAGATGCCCGCCTGATACGGATACCCGTTCGTCACCGGTCCCGCATGCGTCACCGTGTTGCGCGTCACCTGGAGCCGCGTCGACGCGGGCAGCGGTCCACCGTCCGCCTCCGCCTGGGACAGGTTGATGCCCACGTCGTTGTCCTCCAGCGTGTTCTCGAAGATGACGACGTCCTCGCACAGCGCCATCCCGTAGTAGTCGCCACCCGCGATGAGGATGCCTGAACCCGTCGTGGTGACTCCCGAGTATGCATTCCGCGTCACCCGGTTCCCCACCACCCGCCCCGTCGCGCCGTCGCTGAGCTGGATGCCATTGCGCGCGATGAACGGCACCGGGCCGCCACCGTCCACCCGGTTGTCCTCCGCGTTCAGCTCCACCTTCCCCGTGCCGACGATGCCCGCCTTCTGGTAGCGCTCCACGCGGTTGCGCAGCACCTCCACCTTCGTCACCGACTCCGCACTCCGTGCGTTGCGCACCTCGATACCCACGCCCTCCTGGCAGCCGCCCTCGCCCCCCTTTTGATTCACGTCCAGCACCTCGCTGTCGACGATGGAGCCGCTCGCCCCCTCGAACAGGATGCCGCGCAGTCGCGCCGAGCCACCGTCACACACCAGTTCCGACAGGCCCCGCGCCTCCACTGTCACCGCTCGCACGTGCGCCGTCGTTCCCAGGCTGCTCAGCACCGCGCCCCGGAAGCCTCGTTCACGCGCGTCCACCGCCGTGAGCACATGCCCCGCGCCGTCGAACGTGTGCCCGTCCGGAATCCACACCGTCTGCTCCGTGGTGCAGTCGGCCGTCAGCGTCACCACTGCTGAGTCGCCCAGCGTCGCGGCGCACGGCGGGTGCTCGCCACACAGTGAGTCACCCCACGCCACCGCGAACTCCCGCGTCGCGCGCAGGCCCGAGGCGTTGGTGACGGTCAACGTGATGAGGGGAGCCGCGTCCGCGGGGAGGCACGACAACGCCACCCAGTCCGCCGAGCCCGAGGCCCCCGCGCGCGCCGCGTTCCCCACCAGGCCCGCGTTCGTCGTCCACGCGAAGGTGAGCGGCTCTCCCTGTGGGTCCGTCGCCGTCGCGGACAGTCGCACCGGACGCCCCGCTGTCGCATCCTCCTCTGATTGCGAAGCGTCGGTGATGGAGGGCGGCAAGGGATTCGTCACGCACAAATCCAGCGAGCGCTCGCGCTGCGCGCCGAAGTCGTCGCTCACTCGCAACGTCAGCCGACAGTTGTCACACGCGGCGGCAGGCGCGACGCTCGGGGTGAAGCGCGTCACCGCTGCATCCGTGCGCTCAAAGGTCCCCTCGCACGTCGAGGTCCACGCGAAGGTCAGGGCATCTCCGTCGTCATCCACGCCCACCGCCTGGAGCGACACCGGGACTCCCACGCGCGCCTGGGACACGGGGCTCGCGCCCAGCTCCGTCAGGACGGGTGTGTGATTGAGCGAGGCCGCGTGCTCCAGGTCTCCGCCTCCCGCCAGCTCCACGTCCACCGAGAAGCGCAGCGTGCTCACCGCTCCTCGCGCGTTCGTCACCTCCAGCGTGAGGTACACCGCGCCACGTCGCAGCGGTGCCGTCCACTCCGCGTCGACAACCGTCGCATCCGCGAAGGTGCCGGAGCTCGCGCGCCAGGCGTAGGTCAGCGACTCCGACGCATCGGCGGACCGCGCCAGCGCACGGAGCTTCAGCGCGGCGCCTGGAGACACCGACGCTCGCGAGGCCACCACCGCATCGATGATGGGTGCCGTGCTGGCCGCCGCTGAATCTGTCTCGCGCGGCACCAGCACGACGAGCGCGGCATGGTGTCTCGGCAACTCCACGGCCGGGACTTCCACCCGCGCCAGCACCGCTCCCGTCGCATCGAGCACCCGGGCGCCCACCGTGGTTCCCGCGCCCGAGAGCAGGCCTCGCAGCAGTCCCTGCCACGGCAGGGACTCGGAGCTGGCCAGGGACGCGTTGACGGCCGTGGCCCGAGTTGGTGTCGCTGACACGTCCACGCGCGCCACGGCATCGAGTGGGAGGGAGCGCGGCAGCACCGCCACCACGCGCACCGAGCCCGCGGGCTCCTCCTGCGCATCTGGCGGGTCTTCCTGGTGACACCCCGTGGCCGTCACCAGGGCACTGGCGAGCAGGGCCAGACGCAGTGCGTTCGCTCGGTTCATGGTGACGTCCTCTCGGCGATGTCAGGTGTCTCACGATAGCGGCAAGCCGCCACGCCCCCAAGCAACCGGCCAGACAGTCCCGGCTGTACGCCTGACCGCGCCACCCCGTAAGGCAGCTCCGCGTCGTGCGGACGACACCGTGCGAGCAGCGCGGTCGGGTAACGGGCAATGCGTCGAGAGTGTCGGTACGAAGAGGACGCGCGGTGTTCTCCTGCCGCATCGTGCGAAACCCCGAGTCACGCCGCCCACAGCCCTGGCCCATCCGCGTGGCCCACTGGGTCAACGTGCCGCTGCTCGTCATCATGGCGGGCAGCGGGCTGCAGATTCTCGCGGCGTATCCCATGCTCGGCGCGCAGGGCCGTCCGTATGCCTGGTATCCCTTCCAGGGAATCCCTCCTCCCCCGTGGGCCCGGCTCGGTGACTGGCTCGCGGGTGCACGAGGCTGGCACTTCGCCTTCGGCGGGTTCCTCGCGCTCAACGGCTTCGCGTACCTGCTCTATCTGGCCTTCAGCGGCGAGTGGCGACGTCGCCTCTTCTTCCCTCGCCGCGACACGCGCAATGCAGTGAGCACGCTCGCGTTCTACCTGCGCCTGCGCAAGGAGCCACCGGCGCAGGAGTTGTACAACGGCCTGCAGCGGCTGGCGTACACGGGCGCGCTGGTGCTGGGAATCCTCGCCGTGCTCTCCGGGCTCGTGCTCTACAAGCCCGTGCAGCTCGGTGCGATGGCCACGCTGCTCGGCGGCTATGACACCGCGCGCGCCATCCATCTGCTCGTGCTCGCGTCGTTCGTGCTCTTCACCGTGGGCCACGTGGTCATGGTGCTGCTGCATCCGCGCACGCTCGGGGAGATGGTGACGGGCGGGAGGAAGCCAGATGCGTAGGCTCTTCGTTCCCTCGCGACGTCCGGTGCTCCTCACGCGGCGCTCGGCGCTGCTCGGCGCCGCGGCACTCACCGCGTCCGCTTGCGACAGCGCCCGTCCTCGCGCGGGCTTCCTCGGCACCATGGAGCGCGTCAACCAGCGGCTTCAAGAGGCCCTCTTCGACGAGGACCAGCTGGCGCCGGAGCTGCCGCCCGAGGACGCCACCCCGCCCGGGGACTTCCCCCAGTACTTCGTCTCCGAGTCCATGCCGCTCGCGCCAGGAGGCTGGGCGCTCAAGGTGGGCGGGCTCGTCGAGCGACCTTCGGTGCTGTCACTGGAAGACCTGCGACGGCTGCCACGCACGGAGTTCCGCGTCCGTCATCACTGCGTGGAGGGCTGGAGCGCGGTGGCGTCATGGCACGGCGTGCGCGTGAGTGACATCGCCAGGTACGTGGGTGCGGACCCGAAGGCAGGCTACGTGGAGCTGCGCTCGTTCGACTCGGGCTACTGGTCCTCGTGGGACAGGCCGAGCGCCTTCCACGCGCAGACGATTCTCGCCTACGGGATGAACGGGCAGCCGTTGTCACCGGCGCACGGCGCGCCGCTGCGCCTCTACTCGGCGGTGAAGCTCGGCTACAAGATGGTGAAGTACCTCACCGAGGTGAACTTCCTCCCCGAGCCCACCGGCGGCTACTGGGAGGAGCGCGGCTACGAGTGGTACGCGGGCGTATAGCCGCCACGCGTTCCTCCCTCACGCCTTGCTGCCGACGAAGCCTCCGCCGAACGGAGACGACCCGCGTTGACGCAGGGCCTCGCGCTCTGCCTTCAGCGCGGCCAGGGCCGCGTCGCGCGTGGCGTAGTGATTCACCGCCGCGCCGTTGATGGCCCCGCTGGTGAGCACGAACATCTGCGTCATGTCGTCCCCACCAAACCGGAACGAGCGATGCGTGAAGCGCTCCAGCACCTCACGCCGCTCCTTGCCGAACACGCGCCCCGCCGTGAACTTCACCACCAACCCATCCAGGTTGATGAGCAGGTCCACCTTGCCCGACCCCGCATAGCGCGACAGGTGCACCTCCACCTCCCGCCGCCACCGCAGGACGTCCTCCTCATTCACCAGGATGCAATCGGTGAAGTACGCCGTCACGACGTCGTTCTCCGCGTCGTACTCGAAGGACATGTTCCAGGCCATCGTGCTGCCTCCCTCCAAGCCGGAATCAGGCGGGCGCGGAGCCCGCCAGGAACGCGGACAACACCGCCGCGGTCTCCTGGGGGTGCTCCACGTGTGGATAGTGTCCAGGGCCCGGAATGTGCGCCATGCGCGCGCGCTTGATGGGCGCCACCACCGCCTGGCGCAAGAAGGCCGGCGGCAGGAAGTTGTCGTCCGTCGACACCACCAACGTCGGCGCCACGATTTTCGCCAGCCGGTCCGCGAAGCCTCCCGCCGTCCACGCGTCGAACGCCTGCTCAATCGACGCCGCGTCCACCGCCCCCGCGTCCTTCAACAGGGACTCCAACGCCTCCGGCGACAGCTTCTTGCAGGCCAGGCCGAGAATCATCTTCTGCTTCTCGCGGTCTCCCGCCGACGTCCGGAACAGCCCCGCGGCCTCCGGCGGCAACGGCAGCCCCGATGCGGGCACCGTGTTGAGCAGCAGCAACCCCTCCACCCGCTCCGGCACGTGCGACGCAATCCACTGAGCTACCTGCCCACCCATGCTGTGCCCCACCACCGTGAAGCGCTGGGCCCCCACCGCCTCCACCACCGCCAGCACGTCCTTCGCCAACCCCTCCACCGAGTGCCCGTCCGCCGACTTCCCCGACTGCCCCGTGCCGCGCGCGTCCGGAATCACCAGCCGCAGCCCCGCCACGTCCAGCCGCTCCACCATCGAGTCCCACACCGCACCCGACACCATCCACCCATGCACCAACACCACCGTGCGCGGTCCCTCGCCTACGACGCGATAGTGAAGCGAAGTCCCGTCAGATGCGGAAGTCGTGCTCATGTCGTCTCCTCAGACGAAAAGGATAAAGCAGTATTGAAGAAATGTGCAGGAGCGAAAGCAAGCCATGACACTCCGGAGAGTTCCAGGGGCCCATGTAGGAGTTCGCGGTGGGTATGAGTGGGGTTGGCGCGGGGAGCGTCCCTCACGTAACAGCGCCCCGCTCTGGCAGAGTCCGCCGCCTCATGGCGGATGAACGGGACGGGACGGGCGGCACTCGACACGAGGCCCAGCGCACGGTGCACTGCGAGGACGCGCTGACGTGGCTTTCGGCCCAGCCGGTGCTCGCGGGGTGCTCGGCGGTGGCGTCCCTGCCCGACGCGTCAGAGTTCCCCTCGCTGTCCCTGCCCGAGTGGAAGGCGTGGTTCATCCGCGCGGCGGCGCTGGTGATGACGCGCGTGCCCGACGACGGCGTGGCCATCTTCTACCAGACGGACGTGAAGGACGAAGGCCTCTGGGTCGACAAGGGTTACCTCGTCTCGCGCGCCGCGGAAGAGACGGGCCTGGGCCTGCTCTGGCACAAGGTCGTCTGTCGCCGGACTCCCGGCACCGTGACGTATGGCCGGCCCGCGTACTCCCACTTCCTGTGCTTCTCGCGCGGCGTGCGGCCCGATTTGGCGAAGTCCACCGCGGATGTCCTCGCGGACGCGGGCGAGGTGACGTGGACGCGCGGCATGGGCGTGGACGCGTGTCAGCTCGCCTGTCGCTTCATCCTGGAGAACACCTCCACGCGCACCGTGGTGGACCCCTTCTGCGGCCACGGCACCGCGCTGGCCGTGGCCAACGCCATGGGCCTGGACGCGGTGGGCGTGGAGCTGAGCCGCAAGCGCGCGCGCAAGGCCCGCAACCTGCGAGCGGAGTGGCGCGAGGGGAAGCTCGTGCTGGTGACGAGCGACTCCTCGGCGCAGTCCTTGTCGTAGTCCACGTCCCGCTTCTCCAGGCGCTTCTCCTCCTCGACCAGCGTCTGGCCCTTCCAGCTCACGACCGCGCGAAAGCCTACTTCACGACGGAAGGCGCCCGCACCGCGCCCTCGGGAGACGCGAGGACCGAGGGGACCTGGAGCATCGCCAGCTCCCGCGCCACCACCGGCTCCAGCTCGGAGATGAACGCTCCGAAGAGGCGCTCCTCCAGGGCCAGCGCCTCGTCCAGCGAGGCCCCCACCGCGGAGAGGCGCTCCACGCACGCGTCCTCGATGGTGCGGCGGTGGCCCTGCTCCTCGGTGACGACGCGCCCCAGCTCCTCGCGGACGCTCGCGTTGCGCGAGGCCGCCTTGTAGAGCGGGTAGAGCACCATGGCGCGGCGCTCAATCGTCGTCGTGGTGAGCAGGTAGTGCAGGTACACGTCGGCCTTGCCGGTGTGCGCGGTGGCCCACGTCGCCAGCTCGTGGTCCAGCGCCTGGAAGTAGCGCCCCGCCGCCTCCGGACAGAGGAACGTGGTGATTTCACCGCCGGCCACCTCGGCCGACAGGCGCTTGAAGGCGAACGCGTGGCGCGTCTCGTCGGACAGGTGCCCGAGCACCTCCAGCGAGGGATGACGGTCCGCCACCGTGCGCGAAATCTTCCGCGCTCCGATGAACTCCATGAGGGACAGGGTGTGCAGCCAGCGAGCCTCGAGCTCGGGCGCCTGGGCCAGCTGGCGGAGCACCGCCTGGATTCGGTCACGCATCCCGCGCCTCTAGCGCGACGACGGCCCGGGAGCGAGCGCCAACTTCCTCCGTCAGACAGGCGCCGCCGAGCCCCAGACCTCCTCCGCCACCGAGCGCCGCGTCACATGGCTCACCGGCGACGCCCCTTCCAGGAAGCCGAACAACTCCATCGCCACCGCGTGCGGCGCGTCCCACATGACGAAGTGCCCCGCTCGCGGCACCTTCATCCACCGCGCGCCGGGAATGTCCCACGCCAGGCGCTCGCCGAACTTCGCGGGCAAGAGGCCGTCCTTCTCGCCCCACAACACCAGCGTCGGCACGGCCAGGTGACTCAGCTTCGACGCCAGCTCCAGCGTGTGGTTGGTGTTCAGCGACACCGCGTCGCGTGACAGCGACACCATCCCCACCTCCGTCGCATACGGCGCCAGCAACCCCTCCAGCAGCTCCGCCGTCTGCGGCGTCGCGAAGCCCTTGCGCTTGAGCGCCGGCGTCAGGAAGCGCGTCAGCCGCTCCGGCGTCAGCCTGCGCGCCATCCCCGGCGTGCCCAGCTGCGCCATCAGCCCCTTGGGCCACGCGTCGTAGCAGACGCTGTCCATCAGACACAGCCGCGCCACCCGCCGGGGGAAGCGCACCGCGAGCTGCAGCGCCACGCCGCCGCCCACGTCGTGCCCCACCACCGTCGCGTCCACCACGCCCAGGCGGTCCAGCCACGCCTCCACCGCCTCCGCCTGTCGCGCTATCGAGCGGTCGAACCTGTCCCGCTTGTCGGAGAACCCGTAGCCCAAGAGGTCCGGCGCCAGCACCCGGTTCGACACCGCCAGCCCCTGCGCAATCCCACTCCACAGATAGCTCCACGTGGGCATGCCATGCAGCAACACCACCGGCGGCCCGGAGCCCCAGTCCACGTAGCTCAGGAACCGGTTGCCCAGCTCCGCCACCTCTTGTCGCCCCTGCCACTCGCGCCAGTTCATCGCAGCTCCTCCGCCGCCACCCAGTCCGGCACCAGCCGCGACGCGCCCGGCATCGGCTGCCGCAACATGTCCGGCACGTCCTGCACCATCCGCGACAGGTTCAACAACAACGCCGGTGAGCGACGCTCCAGCGCCTGCGTCACCTTCAGCACCGCGTCCGCGTTCTCCCCCAGCGCCGCCACCCGCTCGCGGCTCAGCGCCACCGGGTACGGCAGCCCCCGAGCCCGTTGCCGCGCGGACTCCAACAACCTGTCGGCCGCCTGCTGGAAGTCCTCGTCCTTCATGCGCGGCTTCAGCCGGCGCCACGCCGTCTCCAGGTACGAGGGCCAGCACGCCAGCGCGCGGTACTCGCCCGGCACGCCCGGCGGCCCCACCGTCTTCACGATGTCCGCGAACAGCGAGCGCAGCGCCGGGTCCGCGGGCTTCTCCACCACCCACTCCATCGCCGCCATGCGCGAGGGGATGCCGCGCTCCAGTCGCTCCGACGTGCCCAGGGCGTCCGCCTGCCCCACCAATTGCCCCTCCAGCGCCATCCGCACCGCGGACACCATCAGCAGCACGCGGGGATGCATCGCCTCGCACAGCTCCAGCGCGCCGCGCGCATGGAAGCGCTGGCTTTTGCCCAGCTTCGCCGCGTTCCACGCGCCCAGCACCTCCCACTGCACCGTCGAGTCCAGGACCTCCTGCCACAACCCCAGCGCCGCCTCCTCGAAGGCGCGCGTCTCCACGTTCGGCCCCATCGCCTCCCACATCGCCACGAAGAAGCGCGGGTACGCCGCCCACGTGCGCAAGGACACGTCCACGCCCGTCACGCGCAGCGTCTGCCGCAGCTCGTGGTAGACGCGCTCGACACCGCCCTCCGCCCCGTGCTCGCTCACCTGTCTCACCCTGGCCATGCCGGCACCCCCGGCAACGGTGGGAACGGCGCGGCGGCGTGGACACCTCCCCGCGCGGCCCGGCCGCCCGGAAGTCCCCGCTCCCAGGGCAGGCTCCGCGCGGGCCTGGCGTCGGCTCCCCACCACCTCGCCCCCCTGGAGGGAGGTGCCGCCGGACACTAAAGAACACTCGGGCCGAGGTCCGTTTGACTCCGTCCTTGACGGCTCGCTTTGCTTCCTCTCGCGCGACGAAGGAGTCGCGCCTGCCTGGTTCGCGGGGGGCAACCAGCATGTGGCTTCGACACCTGTCTCGTAGACGGCCACTTCGAAGCAGCTCCCCACGGGCGACCCGCCCCGCGCGCCACCATCGCCAAGAGGACGCCATGCGGCGCCCGGGGGAGACGACATGAGCAGCGACAACGACACCTGGGGACCACGACTCGTCAGCGTCCCCCTCGTCGGCGCGGTGAGCGACTACCTCCAGCGCATCCAGGACCTGGGCGCCGTGGAGGGCCCGGGTGGCGCGGTGGGACTCAACCCCGCGCTGGAGCCGGTGATGGAGGCGCTGCACCACCTGCTGGCCGGTGGCGAGGTGGAGGTCCGCGTCACGCGGCGAGGCCACCCCCGGCTGGTCCAGGAGCTGCGTCAGCGCGTCGACGACGCCACGCGCGAGGTGAACGAGCTCCAGCGAGTGGCGGGTTGCACCCTGTCCACCACCGTATGAGTCCACGCGCGGCGGGCGCCGCCGCCATCACGGCCTCCTTCCGACACTGGACGCGCGCCCAGGACAGCGCCGAGGTGCTCTCCGCCGCGAGCGTGGGCGCCTGGTGGGCGCTCACCACCGTGGTGCTCGCGGTGCTCGCCGCCGTCGCGTGGGCCCCTGGCGCGAGCACGCTCTTCGGCATCTCCTTCTTCGACGGCCTCTTGTGCGCATCGCCCATGCTCGTCAGCGGGCTGCTCTTCTCCTCGGTGCACCGGAAGCGGCGTCACATCGAGACGTGGGGTTGGTTGTGGCTGCTGCTCGGCGTCACGTCGCTGCACTTCTTCCTCGCCGCGCTGATGGCGATGTCGGAGCTGCAGGGCGCCACCGTCATCACCTCCCTCTTCCTCTTCACCACCGCGTTCCACGGCCGGCTGCACCGGGTCACACCGAAGCAGCCCTTCGTGGCCCTGGGCACGGCGCTGGCGCTGGTGACGGCGCTGCCCCTCATGGAGAGCAGCGAGCACCTGGTGTTGTTCGGCGTCATCGGCCCCGCGGCGCTCACCGCGGAGCTGTACCTGGGCACCTTCGCCGTGCAGCACGACAAGGCCCGCGCGGAGGCGGCACGCCTGCGCGCCGCGGTGCAGGCACAGTTGTTGGAGCAGCAGGAGCAGGACGTGGGGCGGCTGTCGCGCGCGCTGGGGGAAATCCTCGGCTACCACCACGAGCTGGACAGCGCGCTCATGTCGGCGGGCACCGCGGCGGACATGCTGGCCGTGCTGGGCGTGCAGCGCAACGCGCTGGCTCGGGGGGACTTCGAGGACCTGGTCAAGACGCTCAACGACAGCCTCACGCAGATTCGCGACATGGTCTCCGAGATTCGCGCGAAGGGCCGGCGCTACGTCGGCTCGGAGCCGGAGCCGGTGGAGCTGACGCCGCTGCTGGAGGGCGTGCGCACCAGCATGGGCCTGCGCTTCCCGGACGTGGATATCGAAGTGGCGGTGGAGCCGGGGCAGCCGATGCGCGCCTTGATGCGCGGCGGGGCCACCACGCTGCGGCGGGTGGTGGAGAACCTGGTGCTCAACGCCTGCGAGGGGGACGGCAAGCAGGGCGCCTCGCGCGTGCGCATCCAGGCCCGCGTGGAGCCGCTCAGTGGCCGGCTGGAGGTGGTCATCGCGGACGACGGCCCGGGCTTCCCCGCCGCGCTGCTCAACGTCCCCGCCGAGGAGCTCTACACGTCCAAGCCCGAGGGCACCGGCCTGGGCCTGTACACCAGTGAGTGCCTGCTGCGCGCCAGCGGCGGAATGCTGTACCGACGCAACGCCCCGGACGGCGGAGCCCTGCTGCGCCTGTTCCTGCCCAGGGAGTACCGATGAGCGGAGGAGCCCTTTATCAAGAGGCCCTGCGGGTGCTGCGGCGACTGGAGCTGCCCGAGGAGTCTGAGCACGACGCGCTCGCCGCGCTGGAGGCCGCCCAGCCAGGCCCGCTGCCCCTGTTCTACGAGGCCGGCGCGGAGGCAGGACTGGAGCGCCCCGTGCTGACGGCGCGCGGCGTGGGCCTCTTCTTCAGCTTCTGCGCGGGCAACCTCGCCGACGACCTCATCGACGGCGACTGCACCTACTACGACACGCCCGTGCGCGTGGCCCCGTGCACGCAGTTCCTCCTGCAGAACCTGGCCTGGGCCACGCTGGCCGAGCCTCGCGCGCTCGTGTCCTTGAACGCGCTGGAGGAGAGCGCGCGCCTGCTGGCCCAGGCGGCGGGACCGCAGGCGATGGAGGTGCGGGCCCGGGAGTGGAACGCGCCCTTGTTCCGCCGCGTGGCGGAGGGCATCGCCGGGCGGCAGTGGGCCGCGTACCTGCGCGTGCTCTGGGCGGGGACGCGGCTGGAGGAGCGCGCGGTGTCGGTGGGCATGAGCCTGGGCATGGCCGCGCACGTGGCGGAGGACATCCGCTCCCGCGACACGCGCTTCACCTCCATGCCCGCGGCCGACAGGCTCACGGTGGTGGCGTGGGGCAGGCAGGCCGCGGAGGCACTTCGCGCCGAGGACCTGCGCTGCCTGGACGCGGCGCTGCGCCGCATCGAACCGATACTTCCGGAGGTGGAGTCATGAGGGCGGAACCCACGCGGAGCGAGGCCCGTCATGACGCGGTGGCCGCCTACTACGAGGAGAAGACGGAGCGCATCCTCCGTCGCTACGGGCCGGGGCCCCGCATCCACTTCCACGCGGGGCTGGTGGACGACGTGCCTCCCCCGGGCGAGCCGGAGCCACTCGTGCGCGAGCGCGTCCATGCCTCGCAGGAAGCGCTGCTCGCGGAGCTGGCGCGCGCGGTGGGCCGCTTCCCGAACGGGGGCGACGTGCTGGACGTGGGCTGTGGCCTGGGCGGCGGCGCGCTGTACTGGGCCGCCGAGCACCAGGCGTGGGTGACGGCGGTGACGAACGTGGCCACGCACGTGGAGCTGGTGCGGACGTTCGCCGAAATCGAGGGCGTGGGCGCGCGCGTGAAGGCCCTGCACTGTGACGCGCTCGCGGTGCCGGGCCGCGCCTGTTTCGACGCCGTCGTCGCGGTGGAGAGCAGCAGCTACCTGCCGCGCGCGGAGTGGTTCCGCCGGGTGCGCGGGCTCTTGCGGCCCGGAGGCGTGGTGGCCATCGCCGACT
Organism: Myxococcus eversor; assembly: GCF_010894455.1. Lineage (GTDB taxonomy): Bacteria > Myxococcota > Myxococcia > Myxococcales > Myxococcaceae > Myxococcus > Myxococcus eversor. Next base: position 253,470 of record NZ_JAAIXY010000014.1, read on the forward strand.
GCTTCCTCGGCCGCCCCGAGCTGGCCGCGCCCTTCGACCGGTACTGGCGCACGCGCATCGGAACCCTGGACGAGTACCTGTCCACCGCGCACGCCGCGGGCCTGGAGCTGGAGGTCCGCGACGACGTGTCCGCGCGCGTGGTGGGCTTCTGGTCCCTCACGCTGGAGTTGCTCGCGCACGAGCGCTTCGCGGCCCCTGGCCAGCCTCCGTCACGCGTCCTCGCACGCGGCGAGTCCCGCCGCGAGCACCTGCGACTCCAGCAGGCGTTGATGGATGGCGGACTGGAGTACGCGCTGCTCGTGCTGCGTCGCGAGGACTGACGGCCGCGAGTCGACACCGCGCCTGTCCTCCGGCCAGGGGCTGACGAGAAGGCAAGCACGCCCGGACACGTGCGATGCACGCGGCGCGTCCTCAGCCTTGGGCGAGTCTTCAAAAGGGGAGGTACGCGCGATGAGGACTTTCACGCGATGGATGACGGTGGTGGCGGTGGCGGCGGCCTTGACGATGACGGGGTGCCGGGAGCGGAGCCGGGAGGACAACTCGGGGGCCATGGGCGGCTCCGGCAATAACAAGGACGCCCTGCAGCACCAGGGCACCGGCGGCTCCGGCCAGCCGCAGATGCAGGGCACGGACGCGGGCACCATGCGGTAGCCCTCGCCGCGACAGGTGGGCTCCGGCTGTTATCCTGACGACTCGACGTCGGACAGCCGGAGCACATCATGCGCGGGTGGATGTGGGGGAGCATCATCGCGGGGATGCTCGCGCTCCTGGGGTGGTGGTTGCTCGGAAGCACCGAACGTCCGGCCCCTGTGCCTGAAGTCACTTCAGCGCCCCGACGTGCACCGGAGGACTCGCTTCCGCGCACGTCCGCGGCCACGCACGCGACGCGGGGAGCGGGACGGTCCATTCGCGGCACCGTGGTGGACTCGCTGGGTCGTCCCGTGACGGGCGCCCGCGTCTCCGCGTCGTGGCCCGAGGCGGGCGAGACGCTGTCGGAGCTCCCTTGTCCGGAGGAGTTCCTCCCCTATTGGGAGAACCTGGACGATGCGCCCGAGCGGCAGCGCAAGCTCCCCTCGTGTCTGCCGCAGGTGGAGGACACCCTCACCGCGCTGCTGGTGGCTCGACAGGGCGAGGCCCCCATCCACGCGGAGGCCACGTCGGGCGACGACGGCGTCTTCGTGCTGGAGGGACTTCCCGAGGGTCCTCAAACCCTCCTCGCGCTCTCCGAGAAGGGCGCCGCGCTGCGCCCCGCCGTGCCCTCCGGCAGCCAGGACGTGGAGCTGACCCTGGCGCAGCCGTGGTTCTTGACGGGCCGCGTCCTCGGGGACGGCAAGCCGCTGGCGGGCGCCTCGGTGACGGCGGTCAGCATGCACCACACCCGCTTCTTCGACACGAGCACGGATGAACAGGGCCACTTCAAGGTGGGCCCCCTGCCCCGCCAGAGCTACCACGTGCTCGCGACGAAGGAGGGCTGGCTGGCTTCGCTCGAGCCGGACCGGTACGCCGACGACCCTCGCGAGGTGATGCTGTATCGGCCCCGCGTGATTCATGGCTGGGTGCTGTCCGATGGAGCCCCCGTGCCGGGCGTGGAGGTCCGGGCATCGCGCGCCGCCATGTACGACGGGGCCCCGGTTCCCCGAACGAAGACGGACGAGGAGGGACGCTTCGCGCTCGACCTGAGCACGGGCGCGTACGCACTCACCGTGGCGCACGATGGACGGTATGCCTTCGCGCGGGTGGAGCTGCACTCGGACGCTCCGCGCGAGATGGTGCTGAAGCTGGGCGAGGCGCTCCACGTCGAAGGCACGGTGTTCGACGACGCGCGCGGGCGGGTGGAGGGGGCGCGCGTGAAGGCGCGCTTCTCGCGAGGAGGACGAGAGGAGCTGGAGACCGTCACGGAGGCGGACGGCCACTACCGGCTGGGCCCGGTGGAGCCGGGCCACTGGGAGTTCACCGTCGAGGCTCGCGGACATGTGGATTTGACGATGGGCCAGGAGCACGAGCTGAGCGTCGGCATGGGCCCTCGGGACTTCACGCTGAAGCGCACGCAGACCATCACCGGTCGCGTCGTGGACAGCGCGGGCCAGCCGATATCGGGCGTGCCCCTGGCGATGGAGCCGGTGGGAATCGAGGGCCCCCTGGACTACGAGCCGCAGGAGTCGGCCTTCTCGGACCGGGACGGTTTCTTCGTGATGGATGCCACCCGAGCGGGCTCCTACAAAATCACGGCGCGAAGCGAGGACTACGTCGAGGAGACCGTGGTGGTGAAGGCCCCTGGCCGCGAGGTGACGCTCACCTTGAGCGCGGGCGCGACGGTGGAGGGCACGGTGACGGACGCGCGGGGTCTGCCGCTGTCGCGGTTCATCGTGAACGTGCTCCCGAGAGACCATGACGACGAGGAGGAGCGCTTCCTGGAGACGCAGGGCACCGATGACCAGGGCCACTTCCGCCGCAAGGGCATCCATCCGGGGCGCTATCGCGTGGAGGCGAAACAGAAGTCCTCCAGCGTGGACCGGAGGGCCTGGGCCGACGTGGAGCTGCTGGCCGACACGGTGACGAAGGTGGAGCTGCGGCTCCAGGAGGAGCACTCACTGGAGGGCATCGCCGTCGACACCACGGGCCGGCCGGTCCAGGGCCTCACCGTGCGAGCCCGCTCTCTCGTCAGGGACGACGGTCCCAAGTTCATCGAGATGGGTGAGGACAGGAACGAGACACCGTTCGGTGTCCTCACGGATGAGGAGGGGCGCTTCGTCCTTCGCGGCCTGGGCCCCGTCGACCATTCCTTGCGCGCCATCAAGCCAGGCCATGAGCTGCTGCCGGAGCGTTGCTCGGGAATCGTGCCTGGAGACGAAGAGGTCCACGTCACTGCAGACACGAAGCAGGTGCGGCTGGTGTTCCGTCGCCGCCCCCACATCCGGGGACGGTTGCTCGGAGCGGACGGCGCGCCCCAGCGCGACTTCTCCGTCGGGGACACGCGAATCAAGAGCGAGGACGGAACCTTCACCGTCCCCCTCCACGAGCAGCCCATCACCCGTCAGTACCTCTTCAGCGTCCACGAGCAGCCCAAGGTGACGCGCGCGGTGAAGGGCGGCGTGGACGTGGCGGATGTCGACCTGGGAGAGCTACGGCTGGAGGAGGGGCGCTACGTCCAGGGCCTGGTGCTCGACGCGGAGACAGGCGCGCCGGTGAAGGGCGTCACGGTCCGCCTCGACGCCGAGCCTGACGAGGACGGTCAGCGTGGCCAGCTCGCCGGCGCGCGCACGAACGACGATGGCGAGTTCTCTCTCGACAAGGTGGCCTCCGGCCCCCACACGCTCCGGATGAGCCACGAAGGCCACTACCGCGAGCTGCTCGTTCCGGTGGCCGCCACGCAGGAGAAGGTGACGGCGCGGATGGAGTCCGGCGCTCGGGTGAAGGTGACGGCGCGGAACCGACAGGGCCGTCCGGTGGACGGGTTCATCAGCTATCAGGGGCCCGGCGGCGCTGAAGGCCTGTTCGAGCTGGGCAAGGGCATGGCTGAGTTGCGCGGCCTGGAGCCCGGCCGCTACGCGCTCCGGCTGACGGCGCGGCAGCGCAATGAGCCACTCCCGGACTTCCAGCCGATGAGCGTGGACCTGCCCGAGCGCGGAGCGCTGTCGGTGGCCTTCCTGCCCGCGACGGGCGGTGCCACGGTGAAGCTGCGCCTGCCCTCGCAAGAGGGGGTGGGCCTGGGGCTGGTGCCCGGCAGCGTGCCGCCTCCCAGCACCCTCCCGGCGCTGCGCCACCTCATCTTCCAGGGCGTCCCCTGGACGTACAACGAGGACGACCCGGAGGTCACCTTCACCCATGTCCCCGAGGGCAGGGTCACCGTCTTCTTCCACACGTCCGCCATGCCCGGTCGCTTCCACACCGAGGAGCTGGACATCCCGGCGGGAGGGACGATGTCACTCACCCTACAGCCGTCCTGGAGGAGGCTCGACGTCGCGTCGAAGTGAGCGCCTCTTGCCTGCCTGACAGCACGCGGGAGCTGCGGGGTGGAAAGCAGGCTCCTCGCCGTGCTTCGGATACGGTGCGGGGCTCGACATGCACTTCAAGTTCGTCCACGCCGCCGACCTGCACCTGGACACTCCCTTCCGTGGCGTGGCCGCTCAAGGCCCTCTGTTGGGGCGCTTCCAGGAGTCCACCTTCCGCGCGCTGTCGCGCATCGTCGACCTGTGCCTGCGTGAGCGCGTCGCCTTCCTCCTCCTGGCGGGAGACTTGTTCGAGGTGAAGGACCGCTCGGTGCGCGCGCGGCTGGTGCTGCGGCGCGAGCTGGGCCGGCTGCATGACGCGGGCATCGAATCCTTCATCGTCCACGGCAATCATGATCCGCTCAGCGGCGACACCGGGACGCTGGGGTTGCCGTCCTCCGTGAAGGTGTTCGGTCCGGATTGGGAGGAGGCGGAGGTGCGGCGCGAGGGACGTCGGCTGTGCCGTGTGCAGGGCATCTCCTATCCGGACGTGGAGGTGCGCGACGACCTGTCCGCGCGCTTCCGTCGCACCGGGGACGGCTTCAGCGTGGGCCTGCTGCACGCGAACCTGGGCGGCGCGGAGGGCCACGCGAACTACGCGCCCTGCACACCCGCGGGCCTGGGCTCGCGCGGGCTGGACTACTGGGCGCTGGGGCACGTGCACACGCGCAGCGAGCTGATGCTGCCCGGTGGCGGCGTCGCGGTGTACCCGGGCAATCCGCAGGGGAGGCATGCGCTGGAGACAGGCGAGCGGGGCTGCGTGCTGGTGGAGGTGGAGGACGGCGGCATGCGGCGGCGCTTCGTGCCGGTGGACACGGTGCGCTGGCATCGGCTGGAGGTGTCGCTGACGGGCGTGGCCACACTGGACGCGCTGCTGGGCGCGGTGGGAGAAGTGGTGGACGTGGCGTGCGCGCGGGAGCTGGATGGCCACGCGGTGCGACTGGTGCTGACGGGACGCGGGCCGCTGCATCGCGAGCTGGCGCGGCCCGGAGCGCTGGTGCAGTTGGAGGCGGACCTGCGCGCTCGGCTGGCACAGGGACATCCGCCGGTGCTGCTGGAGTCGCTGCGGGATGGAAGTCGTCCGGAGCTGGACTGGGAAGCGCTCCAGGCGGAGGGCGGCTTCGCGCGCACGTTGTTGGAAGAAGCACGTTCGCTGAAGGAAGACCCGGTCGCGCTGGCGCGACTGTGGGAGCAGGAAGCGCTGGGCAGTCTGGGCCAGCGGCTGAAGCGCCTGGGGGTGGATGTGCTGGAGGTGCCCCGAATGGAGTGGGTCTCCCGCGCGAGCCTGCTGGGGGTGGAGGCGCTTCACGAAGAGGAGGAGGGGGCATGAAGCCAGGGTTGCGCATCGACACGCTGCGAGTGCGGCGCTTTGGGCACTTCTCGGACCTGACGTTGGAGCTGGGGCCCGGGCTGCATCTGCTCTACGGACCCAATGAGGCGGGCAAGAGCACGCTGCTCGCCTTCCTGCGCGCAGTGTTGTTCGGCTTCGAGAAGCGCGGGAGTCCGGAGCGCTACGCGCCTCCAGAGGACGATGCTCCCTTCGGCGGAGAGCTTCGACTCTCCACGGGCATGGGACCACTGCTCGTGCGGCGCATGGCGGCGCCCAAGGGAAGGAAGTCGGAGACGCTGACGGTGCTCGGGCCGAACGGCGATGCCGTGTCCGAGGAGCGCCTGAAGGATGCGCGAGGCCATGTCACGCGCGAGCTGTTCTTCGATGTCTTCGCCTTCCGGCTGGAGGAGCTGGCGGGGTTCGAGCAGCTCACCGAGGAGCGCGGCGCCTCCGAGGCCCTGGTCGCCGCGAGCATGCGGGGGGCTCGGCGCCTGCCGGAGGCGATGTCGTCGCTGCGCAAGAACGCGGAGCAGCTCTACAAGCCGAACGGCTCGAACCCCGAGCTGAACGTGAAGCTGCGTGAGTTGGAGGAGGTGCAGGCGCAGCTTCGCGAGGTGGGCAACCGGCCCGCGCTCTACTTCTCGAAGCGGGAGCGGCTGGAGTCGCTCGGCGTGGAGCTGGGGGGATTGGATTCGCGCTTGCGCGAGGACGGCCTCGAGCTGGAGCGACTGGCCCGGCTGGAGTCGGCGCTGGGGGATGTCTCCTCGCTGGCGACGACCCGGGCGGAGCTGGAGTCCCTTCCTTCGTTGAAGACGTTCCCCGAGGGCGGTGAGGCGCGCCTGGAGGATGCGCTCCAGCGGAGCAGGACCCATCGCGGGAACGTGGCTCGGCTCGCGGAGCAGTTGAGCTTCACGGAGGCGGAGCTGGAGCGGCTGTCCGCTCCGTCGCCGGTGCGAGGACGGGAGGAGGCGCTGCGGGCCGCGGTGGCGGCGTACTCGGAGCGCTCGGAGCTGGTGCGGGCGCTGCCGGCGCGACGCGCGGCGCTGGGGATGAAGCGGCGACAGGTGGAGTCGGCGCTGGAGGAGCTGGGACTCGGCGTGGATGGGCCGGGGCTGGTGGCGCTGGATTTGAGCGCGGGGGCTCGCGCGGGGTTGGAGGCGCTGTCGTCCCGGCTGGACGTGGAGGAGACGGGGCGGCGCGAGGTGGGTGGGGCGCTGGCTCGGGCTCGCTCGGAGCGGGAGCGGGTGGAGGGCGTGCTGGCGCGCACGGAGTTGGAGCTCGCGGAGCTTCCGGACGTCCGGCCGGCGCAGGTGCGACAGCAGCAGGCGGGGCTGGCGCGGATGCGCGTCGCTCGCGCGGACCTGGAGCGGCTGGGTGAGCAGAAGATGGAGGCTCGGCGGCGGATTGACGGCCTGCGAGGGCCGGTGACGGAGCTTCCGAGTTCCTCGAGCCCGGTGATTCCGGTGTGGCTGGTGCCAGTGGCGGCGGCCGTGGCGGTGACGCTCGCGGTGGCGGCGTGGTTGCTCGGGGGCACGGTGGTGGGCGTGCTCGGGCTCGTGGGTGGGCTGGTGCTGACGGGCCTGCTGGAGTTCGCCCGGCGGAAGGTGGAGTCCGCGCGTGATGCGGAGCGTGGAGCATGGGAGGCTCAGCAGCAGTCGCGGAAGCAGGAAGAGGAACGGCTGCGTGTCGAGCTCGCTGGGTACGTGGCTCGCGAGGAGCTGGCGCGACGGGAGCTGCTCGCCTCCGCGACGGAGGCAGGGCTGTCCCCGGCGGCGACGTCCTCGGACATGGCGGCACGCGAGAGCGCGCTGGCGGAGGCACTGGAGCAGGCGGGACGGCGCGAGTCGCTGTCACGCGAGCGGGACACACTGCGCTCCACGCATGACCTGGCCCTGCGTGATGAACGACAGGCGGATGAACTGCTGCGCGGGCACGAGGCGCGACATGCGTCACTGAGCACGGAGCTGACCGCGTGTCTGTCGGCGAGATGCTTTCCGGTGGGGCTGCCCGCGCAGGCGGCGCTAGCCCTGTGGCGCGATGCCTCGGCGCTGCGGCAACGGTGGCAGGACCTGGTCGCGGACGAAGCGGCGTTGTCCGCCGATGAAGCGGCCTGCGCGGACGTGGTCTCTCGACTGCGAGCGCTGGCGACGGACGTGGCGCCAGGAGCAACGCGCCTGTCCGAGGACTCGAACCTCCCGCGCATGGAACACGAGCGTGGCTCCGCGAACGCCTCATCGAAGGAGAGCAGCACGGCGTCATCGGAATCCATGGACCTGGTGGTCATGAGAGTGAACGCGGCGCTGGAAACAGCACGCGAGCAGGAGACAGAGCGACGTGCGGCGGAGGAGCGTCGTCGCGAGCTGCGCGAGGAGAAGGCCCGCCTCGACGAGCTGTGTCGCACGGAGGAGGCCTCACTCTCCGCGTTGCTCGCCGAGGGCGGTGGTGGTGACGAGGAGACCTTCCGTCGACGCGCCGTGCAGGCACACCGATACGCGGAGCTCACCCACCGAGCGCGCGAACTGGCCCACCGCATCGAGGCTCGCACGGGCCTGTCCGACACCGAGGCTCGCGAGGCCCTGCGCGCCCTGGGCGGAGAAGAAGGTCTGCGCACGGTGTTGAGCCAGGTGCGCGCGCGCCATGCGGAGGCCCAGGAGAAATCGAAGGAGGTGCTCACCGAGCAGGGCGCCACGCGGAACCAGCTCGAGCAGTGGGAGAACGACGACCTGCTCGCGCGCCTGCGCATCCAGGAGGAGACCCTGCGCGCGAAGGTGGCGGAGCTCGCCACGCGCTACGCGGAGGACAAGCTGGCGCTGGCCTTGCTGGGACGCGCGCGTCGGCGCTTCGAGGAGGAGCAGCAGCCGCGCGTGGTGCAGCTCGCCTCGGAGCACTTCGCCCTGCTGACAGAAGGGCGCTACCGCCGCGTGTTCATCCCCGCCGGTGACGAGCGAGAGCTGCGCGTGAGCGACGGCGAGCGGGACTGGAGCGCGGCCCAGCTCTCACGAGGAACCCGCGAGCAGCTCTACCTCGCCTTCCGCCTCGCGGTGGTGCGCGACTTCGGAGAGACGCGGAGCGCGCTGCCGCTCATCGTGGACGACGTGCTGGTGAACTTCGACCCCGGCCGGGCCCGGAGCGCCATCCAACTCCTGGCCCAGCTCGCCGAACACCAACAGGTGATTGCCTTCACCTGCCACCCCTGGCTGCGCGAGCTGTTCGAGGCAGAGGGCGCACAGACGCAAACACTGGAGTCCAGAGACTCCGCCGCCACGCTCCGAGCCGTCTGAATCGAGCCCCCAGGGCTCAGCGCCCGGGGTCCTCCACTGCTACGCTCACGGACGTGGCGAGTGGACGAGACATGCACAAGTGGCGACGGTCGGCACTCATCCTCGGAGTGCTCACACTGCTGGGCACGCTGGCGGTGCCCTACTTCCTGAAGTCCGAGGATGCGCCCACCCCGCGCAGAACCTCCACGCCTCGAAAAAGCACGGGCCTCGTCCTGCCCCCGCCCGCGCCACGGGCCGAAGGCTCCCTGCGCATCCAAGGCATCGTGCACGGAGACCAGGGCCCCCTCGCGGGAGTCCGCATCTCCGCCACCCGCTCCGAAGCACATCAGACGCTCTCCGAGCTGACGTGCGAGGAGGTGCTGCCCCACCGCCGGGGAGATCGTCACGACTTCGCGGATTGCTTCTTCACGGAACCCGCCACCACGCTGGAGCTGCTCCTCTCCCGTCAGGGCGAAGCCCCGCTGTACGCGGAGGCCATCACGGACGAGCACGGCCGCTTCACCCTCGAACAGCTCCCCGAAGGACCCTTCACCCTCTGGGCCCTCGGCCCGCGAGGCGCGCGGCTGCAACCGGGAGTCGTCGCGGGAACGCAGGGACTCCAACTCCGACTCGAAGAGGGCGTGTTCCTGGAAGGCACGGTCATCGACGAGGACCTCGCGGCCCTGCCCCAGGTCCAGGTGATGGCCGTGCATCAAGGCTTCACCCGCTTCTTCGACGTGGAGACGGACGCGGACGGGCGCTATCGCATCGGCCCGCTGCCCGTCGGAGACTACGCCCTCGCCTTCACCAAGGACGGCTGGATTCCCGACCTCAAGGACTCCGTGTTCGCCGAGCCCGTGAAGCTCCTGCGCCCCCATCGCATCGTCGGTCGAGTGATGCGACAGGGCACCCCCGTCCCCCACGCGACAGTCCAACTGAGAGACATCACCTTCAACGAGCGCGGCATCGCTCCTCCCCTGCTGTCCTCGAAGCAGGAGACCACGGACGCCCAGGGGCGCTTCACCTTCGAGGCGCTCTCCTTGCGTCTGTTCCGGCTCGAGGCCACCCAGGGCGAGCATCACGGCAGGGCCGAGGTCCCCATGTGGACCCATGATTCCAAGCAGGAGGTCCTCCTGAGCCTGAGCCCCGGGGCCATGCTGGAAGGCACCGTGAAGGACGAAGCCGGAGCCGCCATCGAGGGCGCACTCGTCCAACTCCAGGAGCGCGGACTCAAGCCGCGGTACGTGAAGACCACCACGGATGCCACGGGCCACTATCGCCTAGGCCCGCTCGCCCTCGCGCCCCACGAGCTGGAGCTCACCTCTCCGCGACACTTTCCCACCAGCGAATCCGTCGCGGAGCTGAGCCCTGGCACGAAGCGGCTCGACTTCACGCTGCGCACCCCGCTCTGGGTCGACGGGGTCCTCGTCGATGAAGCAGGCAGCCCCGTCCCGGACATGCACATCACCGTCGACAATCCTCCCTCCGAGGACACCGACGACACGCTCCTCCTCGCGCCCTATGAAGCCGTGTCGGATGAGCAGGGTCGGTTCCACCTGAACTTCCCCACGCCCGGGCCCTTCCTCCTGAAGCTCCTCGACGAGCCTCGCTTCCGCATGGAGGAGCTTCAAATCCAGGCCCCCGACACACAGGTCCGCTGGGTCCTGAAGCGAGGAGCCGCTGTCTCCGGCGGGGTCTTCGACGAGCTGGACACGCCCCTGTCCGGGCTCCGCGTGCGCCTGTCGACCGAACCTCCCGAAGAAGGCACGACGAACAGCCCCGAGCAGGGGGTGCTGAGCGAGACCTGGACGGACGCACAGGGCCACTACGCGTTCGGGGGCATGAAGCCAGGACAGTACGTGCTCGAGGCCCTCCACGATTCCGGCGCCGTAGAGCGCTTCGCCACCCGACACCTGGAGCTGAGCGAGCGGCAGGAGGCCCACGTGGACCTGCGCCTCGAAGCGGGCTGGACGCTGTCGGGCATCGTGGTGGACACCCAGGGACAACCGCTCTCCGGAGCTGACATCTTCATCGAGCCTCCGCCGGACTCCACTCCCAAGTGGCGCGTGGGCTATCGCCACCACACCGTGGAGCTCCTCACGCGGACCCGGGAGGACGGGCGCTTCACGCTGCGCAACCTGTCGAGCCGGGACGTGGAGCTGCGCGTGAAGAAGCAGTCCTTCCGCCTCGCCCCCCACCTGTCCACCGGCGGCGAAATCGGGCTCGACTCACTGCATGCCCATGAAGGCGGCCCCCCTGTCCGCTTCGTCATGTCGCGACAGGCGCGCATCCACGGGCGCGTGGTGGGCCCGGACGGCAAGCCCCTCACGCGCTTCCGGGTCATGCGGGAGGTCGTGGAGCATCCCCGAGGTGAGTTCTCGTTGGACGTGGTGGCCGCGGGCGCGCGGCCCGTCATCTTCCAGGCGGAGGACCTGGCGCCGGTGTTCCGTCAGGTCGAGGTGCCTCACGACACGGAGGTGGTGGACCTGGGCGAGGTTCGGATGAGCGCGGGACGCAAGGTGGCCGGGCGCGTGCTGGACGCGGAGACCTCTGCCCCCGTGGAGAGCGCCCTGCTCGTCCCCGACCTGGAACACTCCGACAGCGTGAGGCTCCACCCCTACACAACCTGGACGCAGGCGTACACCAACAAGGATGGGCGCTTCATCATCGCTCGCGTGGACGAGCACTCCGCCACGCTGAACATCCGGGCCCATGGCTATCTCTCCAAGAAGTTGACCCTGGCTCCAGGTTCCCAGGAGGACCTCACGGTGCGCATGGAGAAGGGCGCGCGGGTGGAGCTCTCCGTCCTGGACGCGAAGGGTCGGCCCACGAGCGCGACCGTCTTCCTGGACCGCGAAGGAGCGGAGTCGTTCCCCTACAGCATCGAGGTCCCCGCTGAGGGCCCCTTCGTCGTGCGAGACCTCGCGCCAGGCACCTACCGGGTGAATGCCTCCGCTGGCGAAGGGGGTCTGGAGAGCTACCAGTCGCAGCGCATCCAGATTCCCGCGAGCGGTGGAGTCTCCATCACGGTGAAGGCGCGGTCCGAAGGCGCCACCCTGGAGCTGCGCGTGAACAGCCCCCTGCTCTTCACCCTGGCGCTCGTCTCCGGTGAAGACCCCTGGCCCAAACAGGGCTACGACCTCTCGTCACTGCGCGAACGCTCCCTTCCACATGACGTCGGCAAGGAGGGAACGATGACCTTCCGCAACCTCCCCGCCGGAAAGCTGACGCTCTTCCTCATCACCAACGACTGGCGGGGCAGCCATCGCGAGCTCATCGACATCCCCGAGACAGGCACCGTGGTGCGCGACGTGACGCCGAAATGGCAGGCCGTCAGGCAGTGAGCCCCGCTCGTCCGCCCCGCGTTCCACTCAACAGGGACAGGGAGTGAGCGAGACCTTCGTACAACCAGACCTTCGTACAAGGGCTCGCATCATCTTCGAACGCGCGCGGAGGCCCTGAAACGCGGTCGACGTTGAGGACTCGGCATCCAGGCTCGGGAGCGCCGTCGCTCGGCGTGTCCGGACTTACTTGGCAACGGAGCCGCACTGGTCCGCCGCCAGAAGAACGGAGAGCCACCCCACCATGTCCCGTATCGCGAGCACCGAGGTCGTCATCCCCCAGTCTCTGTCCACCGAGCAGCGGCGACGCCTGACGGACGTGCTCTACGCCGTGCATCAGGAAATCTTCGAGGGAGTCGAGCGCGAGGGCTTCGCGAAGTACGTGGTGGAGTCCACCGCCGAGCACACCTGGATTCAGCTCCACCGCAACGAAGCGGGCGCGCTCGTCGGCTACTTCGCACTGCATGTCTTCGAGAAACAGTTGAACGGCGTGACGACGGCCGTGTTCCGCGCGGAGGCCGGCTCGCTGCGCGCCTACCGGGGTGGCAACACCAACACCCGCTTCGGATTGTCGCTCATCCTCAGATACCTGCTCCGCCACCCGGGCCGGCCCGCGTACTACCTGGGCGCGCTGGTGCACCCGTCCAGCTATGCCCTGCTCGCGAAGTACTGCGACGAGTTGTGGCCGCGTCACGAGCAGCCCGTGCCTCCCGGGCTGCGCGACTTCCTGGCGGAGCTGGGCACCGAGTTCGGACTGGCCCCTGTCGACGCGCGCAATCCCCTGCTGCGCCACGTGGGCTGGCGCACCCGCGAGTCCGAGGTGGAGCAGGACTACTGGCAACAGTGCGAGAAGCGGTCCGCGCGCTACTTCCTCGAAACCAACCCGGGCTACACGCTGGGCCATGGGCTGCTGACGCTCGCGCCGGTGACGATGGGCAACGTCCTCAGCGTCCTGCGCGTCATGAGCGGGCGCGTCCTGCGCAAGCCCGTGGAGCCGGCCATGAAGCTCGCGTACCGGCTGCCAGGAGGCTCGCGCCTGCTGCGCTCGACGGTGGCCCGCCAGCTGCGCTCCTCCCCGCTGTTCGCCCACGTCGACACGCGCGCGCTGGAGTCACTCGCCGCGCGCGCCCAGGTGCAGGAGCTGCCCGCGGGCCACTTCGTCTTCCGCCAGGGCGACATGAGCGATGAGCTGTACCTGCTCGCGCGCGGCGCCGCCTACGTGCTCGCGACGCACGGCGCCGACGAGGACCTGGTGAACCAGCTCGGCAGCGGCACGGTGTTCGGAGAGCAGTCCACGCTCGCGGGCGGCCGGCGCTCCGCCTCGGTGCGCACGGCGTCGGCCTCCACCGTGGTGCGGATTCCGGGCGCCGCGCTGCGCGAGCTGCTGGAGTCGGACGCGGACCTGAGCCGTCAGGTCTGGGGCACCTTCGCGGAGCGGCGCTTCGACGACCTGGTCCGTGGCCGCAACCGCTATGCCCACCTGGGCCGCAAGGAGCGGCGCGCCTGGCTGCTGCGTGGACAGGGGCACGTGCTCGCGCCCAGGAAGGAGCTGCTGCTGGAGCCGGGCTCCCATCTGTTCATGGTGCTGGGCGCGGTGGAGCTGGCGCACGCCTCGCCCCGGCTGACGGCGCGCGGGGCCCTGCTCCTGGAGGTGGAGCGTCCGCTCCCCGTCGTCACCATGGAGGCCACGCGGCTCGTCGTGTTGCCTCGGCTGGCGTCACCGGAGCTCCAGCTCGCCGTGGACCTGACACTCCCTCGGGCAAGACCTCCCGCGAACCTTCTCCACGCGCGGGCGTGACAACTCCCTTCCCCTCCACTCGCAACCCTGTGGCAGACTGCGCGCCCTATTCGACTCCTGTTCTCCATCTTCTTCTGGGCGTTCTTCGCGCTCTCCAGCGTGGTGCTCTTCCTGGGCGCCATCGTGGTGTGGGCCGTCACCACGCCCTTCGACCGCAACGGCCGGGTCCTGCACCTGTACTCGTGCTTCTGGGCGCAGCTGTATTTCTACGTCAACCCGCTGTGGCACCTGCGGGTGGACGGCCGCGAGCACCTGCCCTGGCACGGGCCCGCGGTGCTCGTGGCCAACCACGAGTCGCTCGGCGATATCCTCGTCCTCTTCGGCCTGTACAGCCCCTTCAAGTGGGTCTCCAAGCAGGCCAACTTCCGGCTGCCGCTCATCGGCTGGAACATGAGGCTCAACCGCTACGTGCCCCTGGTGCGCGGCGACAAGCCGAGCATCATCAAGATGATGCAGTTGAGTGAGCGCTGGCTCGAGCGCGGCGTCCCCATCCTCATGTTCCCGGAGGGCACGCGCTCCGCGGACGGCCAGCTCAAGCCCTTCAAGGACGGCGCCTTCGCGCTGGCCCTGAAGATGCGCTGCCCCATCATCCCCGTCGTCCTCACCGGCACGGCGCGAGTCCTTCCCAAGCATGGACTGGTGATGCAGACCTCCGCCCACTGCCACGTCCAGGTCATGCCTCCAGTGGACGTCAGCGGCTTCGACGACGTCACCGTCCTGCGCGAGCACGTCCGGGACCTCATCGCCGCCGAGAAGGCCCGCCTGGAGTCGCTCCCCGCTCGCGCCTGAGCCCCCCGGCGACTTCGTCCCGAGCGCCCTGCTAGCCTGGGGGGCCAACGGGAGGGGTCCATGCGAAGGCCAGCCATGGTGGGGCTCATGCTCGGGGTGATTGGCCTGAGCTCGGTCATCGCCGTCATCACCTTCCGCGAGCCCTCCGACGGCGACACCGCGCCCTCCACCTCCAGGCCCGCCTCCCAGGAGCTGCCCGGCCCCAGCGAGCCCTCGCCTCCGCCGCGCGGCGCGCTGTCCCTCCGGGGCCGCGTGCTCACCGACAAAGGGGCGCCCGCCCGGGGCGTGGAGGTCTCCGCGTCGCGAGCCCTGCCCGGTGAATCGCTGTCCGCGCTCCCCTGCGGCCAGGACGCCGAGACGCCCATGTCCTCCTCGTCCTGTCTGGACACCCAGTCCCTGCTCGCGCTGCGCGGCCTCATCGACGAAGGGCGCGGCACAGCGCCCCTGCTGACGCGCGCCACCACGGCGGAGGACGGCAGCTTCATGCTGGAAGGCCTGCCCGAGGGCAGCGTCGCGCTGTGGGCCGTGGGAGCCCAGGGCTCCGCGCTGGAGCTCGACGTGGCGACGAGCTCACAGGCCGTGGAGCTCATCCTCCAGCCGAGCGACGTGTTCACCACCCGCGTGGTGGACGAGGCCGTGCGGCCCGTGGCGGACGCCAGCGTGACGCTCTTCCACGCCGAGCACTCGCGCTACTTCGAGACCCGCACCGACGCGGAGGGCCGCTTCCGCGTGGGGCCCCTTCCTCCTGGCGACTACGCGCTGGTCGTCTCCAGTCCGGGGTTCTTGACGGCGCACCTGACGGACATCGTCGCGGAGGACCTCTCGGCCGAGGACCTGGTGCTGCACCGGCCCCGGCGAATCGTGGGACAGGTGCTGCTGGACGAGCGCCCCGTCGCGGGGGTGCGGGTGCGAGCCCACGATTCCGAGTACGAACCAGAGACCGACGGCGAGGCCCCCTTCACCGGCGTCACGGACGCCCAGGGGCGCTTCGTCCTGGAGGACGTGTCGCCGGGCGACTACGTGCTGCGGGCGGCGCAAGGCGACCACCAGGGAGAGACGGAGACCACGCTCGCGGAGGAGCAGGCCGAGGCGGAGGTGACGCTGCACCTGGGCACCGTCGTCAAGGTGGAGGGCCTGGTGCGCGATGAGGCGGGGCAGCCTGTCGCCGACGCGAAGGTGACGCTGGACACCCACGGGGACGTGTCCATGAGCACCGTCGTCGACACCGGCGCGGATGGGCGCTTCGTGTTCCACTCCGCGACGCTGGGCCACAACGACTTCTCGGTGTTCGCCGTGGGCTATCAGCACCTCTCGGTGAGCGACGTGGTGGTGACGCGGAAGCCGGCGCCGCTGGACTTCACCCTGAAGCGCGCGTTCGTGCTGGCAGGCGTCGTCACCGACACGGAGGGCAACCCGCTGACGGAGGCGGAGGTCATCGCCATGAAGTGGCGGCGCGAGCCGGGGCTCCGGCCCGACGGCACCCCGGCCTCCGACGAGGACCTGGACGACGTCTCCAACGACGCGGAGACGGCCTACACCTCGACCGAAGAGGAGGGGCGCTTCGTGCTCAACCTGAGCGAGCCAGGGCTCCATCGACTCAAGGCGCGGGCCCCGGGCTTCCTGGAGACGGAGTGGAGGGAGGTACAGGCGCCCTCCCGGGACGTGCGCCTGGTCATGCGCCGGGGCGCGAGCGTGGAGGGCACCGTGGTGAGCACCAGCGGCGCTCCGCTGGCGGGGCTTTCAGTCTCCCTCTGGGAGGACGGCCAGGACTCCGCCACCTCCGAAATCATCAGCGACGCGGAAGGCCGCTTCATCCTGCGGGGCCTCTCTCCGGGCCGGTACTCCCTGCGAGCCCACCGCACCCGGGGCGGCCCGCCTCGAGCGCAGCTCCCCGTCGTGCTCCAGGGCGCGGAGACGAAGACGGTGACGCTGCGACTGGAGCCGGGGCTGTCGCTGTCGGGCCTCGTCGTGGACGAAGCCGGCAAGCCGGTGGCCGACGCCGACGTGCACGCCTACGTCTTGAGCGAGGAGAGCCCTCGTCCGAGGTTCCTCCACCACGGGCGATATCCCTTCCATGATGGCTCCAGCGTCACCACGGATGAGCAGGGGCGCTTCACGTTCGACCACCTGTCGCCGGGCCCGTGCAAGCTCAGCGTCAGGGCGGAGGGCTTCGAGTTGGTGGCGGAGCCGCTTCAGGAAGAAGAGGGGGCCCGCTCACGAACCCCCCAGGTCCTCGTGGCGGCCGGGTCGACGAACGTGAAGCTGGTGGTGCGTTATCAGGGAGGCATCCGGGGCCGGCTGGTGCGCGAGGACCGCACGCCCATCACCCGCTTCGACGTCAACGAGGAGTCCTTTCGCGAGCCTGACGGCGTCTTCCACATCACCGTGGACGAGCCGGGCCGCACGTGGGTGACGATGGAGGCGCCGGGCCTCACGCGCGTCATGCGGGAGGTCGAGGTGGAGGTGGGGCGGGACACGGACCTGGGTGACGTGGTCCTCAAGGCCGGGCGTCGGCTGCGCGGCCGGGTGCTGGACGCGGTGACGTCCACGCCGGTCGTCGGAGTGGAAGTGCAGGCGAACCTCGTCGTCCCCGCGTCACCAGGGGACGAGGAGCCGGAGGCGCAGTCGCTGGCGCATGCGCGCACCACCGCCGATGGCGCCTTCGTGCTGCCTCCCCTGGAATCGGGCGCGGCCTTGCGTCTGGAGCTCTCCCATCCGGACTACCTGCCGCTGAGCCAGCAGATGGCACCGGGCGAGACGACGCTGGAGCTGCGCCTGCTCACGGGTGCCAGGCTGGAGGGCACGGTGAAGGACCGCGAGGGGCGGCTCGTGAGCACCTTCCTCTCCCTGCGCCCCCTGTCCCCGGTCGGCGCGGAGTCCATCACGATGGAGGAGGACAGCGGCAGCTTCCACGCGACGGGCCTGGCGCCCGGGGAGTACACCCTCGTCGCCAAGGCGGCGACGACGTCCCGAAGAGACTCCATCCGCTTCATGCCCCAGCGCGTGAAGCTGACCGCTGGCGAGCGCAAGGAGCTCAACCTCCAGGAGCTGAGCGGAGGCACCACGCTGAAGCTGCGCCCGCCGCCCTTCGCCGTCATGAACCCGACCTCCTCGGTGATGGTCGTGGGCTACCACCTGTTCGCCGGCACCGTGCCGGTGCCGAAGGACCGGGAGGAGCTGGAACACTTCTCGGAGACGCTGGGAATCGCACCCTCTTCGGAGTCCGACTCCCAGTTCGACCAACTGCCCCCGGGCCACTACACCTACGTCCTGATGGGCAGGAATCACCTGACCCAGCACTGGGCCCTCCACCGAGGCGAGGTGGACCTGCCCGCACAAGGCACCATCACGGTGGACATCCCTCCCGCCTGGGTCTCGCTGTCGAATGACGACTGAGGTCCGAAGCGCCCCGTTTGCGTCCCGCGGGGGTGCCGCTTAAGGCTCCGCGACATGGGCAACAAGCCATGGGCCGGGGACGACACGACGCTGGAGCTGGACTGGGGCGCGCGTGCGCCGCGGCCCAGGGCGGATGAGCCAGGAGTGCCCCAAGAAGAGCCGCCCGAGGAGATGCTCGCCGGCAAGGGCCCGCCGGGAGACCCGCGCTACATGAGCGTGGAGCTGCGCCTGTCGCTGGAGGCCGTGCTGACGGCGGCCCAGGTGCGCATGCGTCAGTTCCGGGAGGCGCTCGAAATCCTCATCGGCTGGGAGGGGAAGAACCGCTACGAGGTCTGCGACGCGGAGGGCCGCGACACCGTGTACGTGGGCGAGACGGGCGAGGGCTTCGCGTCACAGCTCCTGCGCAACTTCTGGCCCTTCTACCGCGCGCGGCTGGAGTGCATGACGGTGGGCGGCACGCTGGCCCTGGCGGTGGAGCTGCCCTGGCACCTCTTCTTCGCGCGCGCGGAGGTGTCGGCGTGGGACGGCCGGCTCATGGGCACCATCGTCCAGCGCTTCCGCTTCTTCACCCGCCGGTTCGACATCCTCTCTCCCGCGGGTGTGGTGATGGCCACCGTGCATGGGCCCTTCTTCAAGCCCTGGACGTTCCGCATCCTCCAACGAGGTGAAGAGGTCGCCGTCATCCGCAAGAGGTGGAGCGGGCTCTTGCAGGAGACCTTCAGCGACGCGGACAACTTCAGCCTGGACTTCCAGCCCGCGTGCAGCGACGGCAGGCTGCGTCAAATGGTGCTGGCCGCCGCGCTGCTCGTGGACCTGACGTACTTCGACAACCGGAAGAGCGGCTCCGGCGGGGGCGTGGACGTGGGCTCGTAGTCAGGCGCAGGGCTCGGCGGGCCCGCCAGGCGCGGTGGACTCGCGGAACAGCCGAAACCGAGAACTCCCGGCCCCCCGCGCTCCAGCGCTGTCCAGGCAAGCGGCTTGTGGTAAGTCCCCAGGCCCATGTCGACGAGCGATGCGCTGAACGCAGCAGACCTCGAGCGGTTGGCCCAGGCGGAGTCGCCGGACCTGGCCGATGCCGTGCTCGCCCTCCTCGAGCAGTCGGAGCCTGAGCCGGAGGAAGGCAAGGCCCTGCCCAAGGATGCCTTCACCTTCGAGAAGCTGCTGCGCTCGCTCACCCAGGCGCAGGCCCGCTACAACTCCGCGAGCCGCCGCGAGGCCTCCGCCGAAGCGTGGCAACGCTTCCAGGCGCAGAAGGACATGCCCCAGCCCGCGCGGCTCGCGCTGGCGGACCTGCTCGTCTCGCTCTACGCGAAGAACACCGACGCCTCCCGCGCCATCATCCTGGAGCTGGCGCGCAAGGCGGACCTGAGGTTCGGCCTCTGGGGCGGCCTCAAGCGCATCTACAAGCTGGCCGAGGCCAACCACGACGCGGAGCTGTTCGGCGTGCTCGCGTGGCGCTTCGACGTGGAGCGTCGGCAGGCGTACCGGCACGAAGTCTCCGGTGGCACGCTCCAGTACCTGCGCCGCCGCGCGTGGCGCTACCTGCGTCACCTGGGCGCCGCGGTGCCGGAGCTGTACCCGCAGTTCGCCGCCGAGGTGCTGCGTCACTACGACGAGGACACGACCTGGTACTCCGTCTGGGTGGCCCACCACATCTGGGCCCACGGCTCTGGCAACTACACCGCCACCAGCTTCGCCATCCAGCCGCCCAACGACACGCTGAAGCACCGCGCGTTCCCCGACGCGTGGAAGCGCTCGCCGGACGCGCTGATGCGACTGCTCGACACGTGTCTGTCGGACCCGGCCGCGCGCTTCGCCATCCAGGGCCTGCGCAAGGACTTCCCGGAGACGCTGCGCAACGTGACGCCCGCGTGGCTGGACAGGCTCGCGCGCAGGCCGCTGGGCAGCGCGCACGACTTCCTCGTGGAGACGCTGCAGGGCTCGCCGGAGTTCCACCAGGGCAAGCTGCGCGCGCTCGGCCTGCACGAAGCGGTGCTCGCGTTGCTGTTGTCTCCCAGTGGCAAGGCGCGCACGTACGCGATTGAGTACGCGCGGGCGCACGCGCAGGACCTGGCGGCGGACCGGCTGGCGGAGCTGGTGGCCCAGGGCGAGAGCGACGTGAAGTCGTTCGCCGCGGCGGTGCTGGAGAAGCGCAACCCGCGCGAGCTGGGGTTGGAGCTGCTGGGCCGGCTGTTGTCGTACAAGCCCACGGCGGCCTTCGCGGCCAGGTCGCTGGAGCAGTCGTTCGACCGCGCGGAGCTGACGGCCAGCTTCCTGCGGGACATGTACCTGGGCACCTCCGAGCAGCTCAACTGGGTCAAGGGCTTCGTCTCCTCCAAGTACGCCGCCGGGGAGATGCCGGTGGCCTTCTGGAAGGAGCTGCTCGAGGACCCGCGCCTGAAGAAGAAGCGCTACCCGGTGGAGGGGCTGGTGGTGAAGGCGCTGTCGGCCTACACGCCCGCGGTCATCGGTCCGGAGTGGATGCTGGACAAGGCGGCGAACCCGACGTTCGGCGACCAGATGGCGACGTGGCTGAAGCGCGCGGACAGCCTGCCCGGGCTGGACGTGGAGAAGGTGAAGGGGCTGGTCTTCAGCGCGAAGCACCGGGAAGTGGCGCTGGCGCTCCTGGGCAACCGCAAGCTGTTCACCGCGCGGCAGCTCACGGTGCCCTGGCTGCTGGCGCTCGCGCGCCGGGCGGACCCGACGCTGCACGACTTCGCCCACCGCTACCTGCTGGAGTACGTGGTGCCGGCGGACTTCAGCGACACGGGTGACGCGGCGGCGGGCCTGGAGCGCCTGTTCGAGCTGGCACTCGGAGCCAAGCAGCCGGTGCCCGTGCGCACGTTCGCCCAGACGTACCTGCGCTGCCACCACCCCGTGATTGGCCCGGAGCAGCCGGAGTCGAAGTCGTACGAGCTCAAGCCGAAGGCGCCTCGCAAGGCGTACACGCCGGAGAAGCTGTGGCCCGCGCTGTTCGACGCGCGCGACGACGTGCGCCGCTTCGCCCTGGCCATCACCCGCGCGGAGCTGCGCGCCTGGGGCTGGCACACGCGCGTGTACGAACTGGCCGAGGCCGAGGCGAAGGAGATTCGCAACCTGGCCTATGACGCGCTTCTGCGCGCGGGCGAGGACGGCGCGGATGCCCGCTACGTGCTGCACCCGGAGGAGTTGGACCCGGTGAAGGTCTTCTCGCTCACGGAGAGCACCAGGCGCAGCACGCGCGAAGTGGCGGTGGAGCTCATCCGTCGGCACTACGCGCGGCTGGGTGGCGCGGAGCGGCTCGCGTGGCTGATGCAGAGCGCGGACCGCGAGGTGGGCCTGTTCGCGGTGCGCCTGCTCTGGGAGAAGCACCGTCCCACGCACCTGCCGGAGGGCTGGAAGCCGGCGGGCGCGAAGGAGGCTCCGACGGCGGGTGGCGGCGAGCGCTTCGCGGACGTCGCGGCCCTGCGGGACTTCCTGCGCAAGATGCTCTTCGGCCTGCCCCCGGGTCGGGCGAAGGAAGCGCGCGAGGGCGAGGTGCAGAAGCGCCTGTCGGCCAGCGTCGCCAAGCGCCGCGTGATTGAGCTGGTGAGGGACCTGGGCCTGGATGACGAGAACTTCGCCCGCGTCGTGTCGCCCGTGCTGGGGGAGTTCACCGGCTCGATGGCGAAGGGTGAGTGGCAGAGCTGTCTCGCCTCCCTGGTCCAGTTGCGCACGGCGCATCCGAGCGCGCAGCTCGGGGGCCTCTGAGCCTCGCGTCACTCGCCTCCAACGAGTTTCGAAAGAACACCATGTCCGTCCTTTCCATCGGCAACATCGAGAAGCTCCGAGCCCTCGCGGCCAGCCCCCGGGTGCTGCTGCTCGGCGGCGCTCGCGCCTCGGCCGCAAGTCGCGTCACCGCGTTCGAGCCGGGCACCAACAAGGTGCTGTGGAGCACCGAGCTCCCCTCCGCCGTCAACGCCCTGGCCCTGTCGGGTGAGCGCTTCGCCGCCGCCTGCGCGGACGGCACGCTGCGCTTCGGCACCCACGCCGACGGCAACGTGCAGTGGAAGCTCGAGGGCGTGCACCCTGGCGGTGTCACCGCGCTCGCCTCCAGCCCGGACGGCAAGGTGCTCTTCAGCGCGGGCGCGGATGGCGTCGTGCGCGGCTGGGAGTGGGACTCCACGCGCAAGCTGCACGAGTGGAAGGCGTCACCCCAGCCGCTGCGCGCCGTGGCGGTGGACCCGTCCGGGACGTATGTCGCGACCTCGGGTGACGACGGCGTGGTGCGCTCCTTCACGCGCGCCTCCGGTGAGCGCCGGGACATGGTGGGCCACGAGGGCGCGGTGCGCGCGCTGGCCTTCACGCCTCGCGACGGTCGGCTCGTCTCCGGTGGCGACGACGGCAAGCTGCGCCTCTGGTACCTGGTGGGCGCGGTGGAGTTCGAGGTGCGCGGCGACAAGGACTCCGGCCACGCCGGCTCCGTGCTCACCCTGCTCTTCCCGCCCACGCCCGCGACGAAGGACGACGAGGAGCCGGCGGACCGCATCTGGTCCGCGGGCAGCGACGGCAAGGTGAAGGTGTGGCGGGTGGACGAGCGCCGCAAGCCGCGCACGTTCGACTGCGGCAGCAAGCCTGTGAACGCGCTGGCCTTCATGCCGCCCGCGAACCCTCGCGCGGCGCGCACGGCGCTGGGCTCCGTCTTCACCGCGAGCGACGACCGGCGCGTGCTCCGCTTCGGCATCGAGACGGACGGCAAGCCGGGCAATGACCAGGACACCTCGGTGCACGGCCTGGACCTGCTCACGGAGTCGGTGAAGGCGGCCCGTCCCAAGCGCGAGGCCGCCGTGCGCGAGGCCGCCGCGCTGGACGAGCCGGAGGCGTTGGAGTTCGTGCTCCAGGTGCTCGGCTCGGACAAGGAGGCGGAGGTGCGTCGCCTCGCCGCCCGCGAGCTGGGCGCCAGGGGCCGCATCGCCGCGCGCCCCAAGCTGCGTGAGCGCCTCAACGACGACCACCCCCAGGTGCGTGAAGAGGCCCTCAAGGCGCTCGACGTGCTGGAGACGGAGTCGCCCCTGGCCGCGCCCCGCGCCGCGCTGGACTCGCGCTTCGTGGACATGCGCGTTGCGGGCCTGCATCGGCTCGCGAAGCTGGGAGGCACGTCTCCGCTGGTGCCCGGCCTCATCGCCGGCAAGCTGAGTGAGACCGAGGCCGCCGTGGGCCTGGCCGCCCTGGACGCGCTCTCCGAGGTGACGCCGGGCGGCAACACCGAGCCTTTGCGCACCGCCTTCGAGCGCGGGCCCGCGCGGCTTCGCGTGGAGGTGCTCATCCGCGCCGCGGGAGCGGGCCTCCTGGGTCATGCGCAGTTGCAGCCGCTGGTGGCTCGGGCGCTGGACGATGCGGACGCGGACGTGCGCCGCGTGGCCTTCACCATCCGCGTGCTGGAGCGCCGGGCCCTGGCCCACGCGCTGGAAGCCCGCGACGAGGACTTCGCCCGCTCCGTCAAGGACGTGGCCCGGCGACTCGTCGCTCGCACGCGCGGCCCGATTGGCGCCGCCCTGACCATCACCGACGCGGACGTGCAGGCCGCTCGCGACACCCTGCCCGCGCAGGGCGCTGTGGGTGGCGCGCTGGCGGAGAGCGATTTGGAGCCGCTGCTCGCCGCCATGGCCTGCCGCACTCCGGACACCGCCGTGCGCGGTGCTCGCGGCCTCGCGCAGCTGGGTGACGCCCGGGCACTGGGCGCGCTGTTGCAGCTCTCCCGTGAGCCGGAAGCCCCCATCCGTCGTCAGGCCGCCGCCGCCCTCCAGGCGCTCCAGGACGCCCGCGCTCGCGAGCGGCTGGTGTGGATGCTGGATGACGAGGACGCGGACGTGCGCGCCGCCGCGCTGGACGCGGTGGTGACGCTGGACGTGGAGGCGCCGCTGTCCTCCGCCGAGGCGGCGCTGCGCTCCGGCCACGAGGACGTGCGTGTGCGCGGCCTGGACCGACTGGTGAAGCTGGGCGCGGCGACGCAGGGCGCGGAGCCGCTGCTCGGTGACGCGCTGGAGGACGAGTCCGCCAAGGTGCGCGGCGAGGCCTTCCGCACGCTGTGGGCGTGGAACGAGAAGGTGCCGGAGAAGGCGTTGGACCGCGCGCTCGCCGGCCGCTTCCCGGACCTGCGCGGCCGCGCGGTGGAAGTCCTCTCGCAGCGCGGCACCGAGGGCTGGGCGCAAGAGCGCCTGAAGAAGACCGTGGAGGACCGCGACGCGGGCGTGGCCACCGCCGCGTACGAGGCGTGGGTGAAGCTGGTCGGCAAGGAGAAGCCGGAGCCGCACCTGGCGGCCCTCGCGTCCACGCACCCGTCGGTGCGCGTGCTGGGTGCCAAGGGCTCCGTGCACGCCCCGGTGGAGACGCTGCGCTCGCCGCTGCTCAAGCGCGTGCAGGACGAAGAGGTGGTCGTCGCCGTCGCCGCGCTGGAGGCGCTGGACAAGCTGGTGCCCGGGGAGAACGGGCCGCTGCTCGCGGGCATCGCCGCCGGTGAGTTGCAGGTGCGCGTGCGGGCCGCGGAGCTGCTCGCCCCGCGCGGCGCCGAGGACATCATCGAGCCGATGCGCGGGCTCATCACCGACAAGGACCTGGAGCGGCTCTACACTCCGGCGTACCTCATCCCGCTGCGCATCCGCGCCGCGCGCGCGCTGGCGTCGCTGGGCTCGCGTCGGCTGCTGACGTTCTTCGCCACCGTGCTGGTGCCCAGCGAGCTGGGCGACCTCCAGGAGCAGGGCGCGCGCGGCCTCGCCACCGCCGGCCGTCGCGGCGACGAGGGCTTCCTGCTGGACACGCTGGGCCACGCCAACGTGGCGGTGCGCTCGTGGGGCGCGGATGGCCTGTCGCGCCTGGGTGACGCGCGCGCGCTGCCCGTGCTCACCGGCAACCTGCGCCATGAGCACCTGCCCATCCGCCTGGGCGCCATCCTCTCCTTCGCGGCCCTGGGCCCCGAGGGCGACGGTGGTCTCCTGCATGGCCTGGAGGACCGCGCCCGCGAGGTGCAGGAGATGGTGTTCGCCATCGTCCTCGCCCGTGACTTGCGCGCCAGCCGTCGAGGCGAGCCGCCCGACCTGCTCGCCAGCGCCCTGTCCAGCGGCAGGCCGGAGGTGCGCTACGCCGCGGCCCGCGCGCTGGAGCTGCGCACGGAGACGGACGCGTACCGCGCCAACCTCGTCGAGGGACTGCTGCCGCCGCGCCCGGAGAAGGCCGGCGACATGAAGGAGTGGCCCGCCGAGGAGGAGCGCGCGAAGCGCATGGTGGGGCTCGCCGAGGCCCTGTCCAGCGAGCAGCCCGAGCAGCGCTACGCGGCGGCCCAGGTGCTGCTGCTGCGCAACAAGCCGCTCGACTACTTCCGCGAGGCCCAGAAGGTCGCCCGTCCGCGCACGCTGGAGGCCCCGTGGAAGCCGGAGACGGCCCCTGGTACCTCGCCCGTGCAGGCCCAGGGCAAGAGCTGGCTGCGTCGGCTCTTCTCGGCGGTGAAGCCGGGGACGCCGGGCGCCTCGCCGGAGGCCGCCGCCAGCGCGGAGCGACAGCACCTGCGTCGGCTCGCCTTCGGCGCGTACGTGGGTCTGCTGCGGCAGGTGTCCGCGGGTGACGACGAGAGCCACCGCGTCCGCCGCGACGCCGTGGACCGCGTGGTGAAGCTCACGCTGGAGGGCTTCGCCGGGACTCCCGCCGCCGTCGCCGCGCTGCTGCGCGCGCTGGAGGACCCGCACCAGTTGGTGCGCAAGGCGGCGCTCACGGGGCTCAAGGAGCTGTTCCCCGCGGGCAGCGATGAGCCGTTGTCGCTCGCCCTCGCCTCGCTGGCGCCGGACGTGGCGCGCGCGGCGCTGGACGAACTGGCCGAGCGCGGTGACGCCGCGAAGCCGCGCATCACCGCCGCGCTCAACTCGCCGCTGCCGGACGTGCGTCGCTACGCCTTCGAGCTGCTGGAGAAGCTCAGCCCGGCCGGAAGCCTGGAGCCGCTGCTGGCCGCGCTGGGCAGTGAGCACGCGGACCTGCGTGTCGGGGTGATTGAGCGGCTGGCCGGCGCCAACGACTCGCGTGTCACCGAGGCGCTGGGTCGGGCCATGGCCAGCGAGCACGAGGACCTGCGCCTGCGCGCCTCGGAGCTGTTGGCGTGGCGCGGAGATGACCGCGCGGTGGAGGTGCTGGCCTCCTTCCTGCGCTCGGAGACGTCGGCCGTGGCGAAGCGCGCATCGGAGGCGCTGGCACGGCTGGGCACGCCCTCCGCCGTGAGCGCCCTGGCCGCGCGCGTGGCCGTCGCCACGGACGTGAACGAGCGGCTGCGTCTGGTGGCCGCGCTGGGACAGACGAAGCGCGCGGAGGCACTGGATGTGCTCGCGCGACGGAGCCTGGAGGACGACACGAGCTCGGTGCGCGTCGCGTGTGTGGCCGCCGCGATGAACATCGCGGGCCCCCCGGACGTGAAGAAGCGGGACGCGGCGCTCGCGGTGCGCTTCCTCCGCTCGCCGGTGAAGTCCAACGATGTGGCGGTGCGGCTGGCGGCCCTGAAGGAGCTGGAGCACGGCACGGAGGCCGGTCAGGCCGAGCTGCTCGTGGGCCTGTTCTCGGACCGGGACGTGGCGGTGCGCGCGGCGGCGGTGGAGCTGTACTCCAAGCGCGTCATCGAGCACGGCATCCCCGTGGCTCCGCTGGAGGACGTGCTGCGCGGCGGGACGCGCGAGCTGATGCTCCCGGCCGCCGAGGGCGTGGCGCACCTGCGCGGAGTCAGCGCGCTGCGGCCCCTGCTGCTGTACTCCCGCGCCGGTGAGGATGGGCAGCGCGAGCGCGCCCTGCTCGCCCTGGGCACGCTGGGTGACCCGCGCGCGCTGAGCGAGCTGGAGACGGTGGCCGCTGGCGGTACGCCCGAGGCTCCCACCGAGCCGTCCATGGTGTGGGCGGCGTTGGAGGGCCTGGGTCGCCTCGCGGGCCGCCTGCCCGAGGGCGAGGAGCGCCGTCGCGTCGAGGAGAAGGTGGAGGCCGCCGCGGTGGAGGGCTCCACCTCCGAGCTGCAGGAAGCCGGCGTGAAGGGCCTTCGCGCCATCGGCGGAGAGCGTGCCCGCGTGAAGCTGGAGGCGCTGCTGCTCGACACGAGCACCCGCGACGAGGTGCGCATCACCATCGCCCAGGAGCTGGGCAAGCTGAAGGACGTGGAGGCGGAGGCCACGCTGGCCACCATCCTCGACGACGGCGACGAGGACCTGCGTCAGGAAGCGCGCAAGGCGCTGGACGCGCTCTTCCCGAAGGAGCGCACCCGCGTCGAGTTCCTCGCCGTGGCCAGCATCAACGAGGACATCTCCGAGCCCGCCGCGGCGTACCTGTCGCGCGAGGGTGACCCGGCGCTGCTCGTGCCCCGTCTGGCCACGCTGACCAACGAGGAGCTGCGGCTGCGACTGCGCCGGGGACTCGCCCGCCGTGGCGCGCTGCCCGTGCCGGAGACGGTGGCCCTGCTCGCCAACGACAAGCCGGAGGCACGGCAGGAAGCCGCGCTGCTGGTGGGCACGTGGACCGGTGAGGCGCGTCAGGCCGGTCAGGTGGACGTCGCCGCGCTGTCCCGCGCGCTGGTGACGGCCGAGCGGAAGACGGCGGCCGACTGGACGGCTTCACCTCCGGGCAAGAAGCGCGAGGCGCTGGCCACCGCGTGGGAGCGACTGTTGTGGGCGGGCTCACGACTGGGCGCGGCCAGCCTGGCGGACTCCGCGCGAGCCCTCCTCCAGGGCGGCGAGACGGCGTCTCCGGCCACCGTGCGTCAGGAGGCGGCGCGAGTGCTGTCTCGACTGGGCACGGCGGGCGCGACGCTCAAGCTCGTGGGCCAGGACTCAGGCGCCGTGCTGACCAACACCAAGGAACTCGCGGCGTCGGCCGAGGCGCTCAAGGGCGCGCTGGTGGACCCGGATGCCCGGGTGCGCTCGGCGGCGGCGGATGCGCTGGCGCGACTGGCGCCGGAGAAGGCCGCGACGTGGGCGCTGGAGGTGAAGCCCTTCGACCCGGTGGCCCTGGGCCCCACGGGCGCGCAGGTGCCCGCCGAGGCACTCGTCACCTCCGAGGGCCGTCGCCTCGCCGAGCCCGCGCTGCTGGGCCACGGAAACATCGCCCCGCTGAAGGCGTTGGCGCAGAATGCGAAGCCGGAGTTGAAGCAGGAAGCGTGGGCCGGCCTGGGTCGGCTCGGGAGTGACGAGGCGGCGAAGCTGCTGCACGAGGCCGCCTTCGACAAGTCTCAGTCCGTGGAGCTGCGCAAGGCCGCGTGGCGCGCCCACAAACGTGCACGTCGCGCCGTCGAGCGTGCGCGGAACCGGAAGGAAGGAACCCCGTCGTGACGACCGCCACCCGGCACCCCGTCGAGCTTCGCTACGCCACCGCGAGCGACGTGGAGTCCACGTCCGACGCGTCCCGCGTGCTGCTGGCCCTGGAGGGCTCGCGCGGCACCGTGGGCGTGCGCGGAAGACTGAAGGACGCCGCCCTCTTCCGCGACGCGCTCACCGCCGCCTTCGGCATCCTCTCCAGCGACTTGCGCTACCGGGGCAAGGACCGCACCGCGTACCTCGCCTACCTCATGTCCAAGGGGAAGCGGGCGAGCGCGCAAATCTGGGAGGCGCAGAAGGCGTTCCTCGACAACGCGCTCGACGGTGAGGAGAAGCAGGACGAGGTGCTCGACCCCGTCCTCACCGTGGACCCGGACAGCGTCTCACTGGAGGTCTTCTCCCGCGACGAGAGCGCCTACGCGCGCCTGTCCTTCGACAACAGCCTCTTCGAGGGCCGCGAGGCCGCGCACGGCTCCACCTTCCTGGACGTCCCGGCGAACCTCTCCACGAGGATGGACCGGCTGCGCACCTACCTGCCCGTGTCGCTGGAGGCCCACGTCGCCCTGCCCGCGAAGGCGGCCCGCGAGCCTCGCAATGTCGACGTGCCGCACGCCTGGCTGCGCGGCTTCCTCCAGGTGCAGTCCGCCGCCACGCTGCCGGCCAGCTCCTGCGTGCTGGCGCCCATCGACCTCTACAACCTCCTCTTCGCGCTGCGCACCCGCAAGGCGAAGAAGGCCCCGCGCGCGCTGCGCTTCGAGCTGGTCCCCGGCGCCGCGCCGCGTCTGGTGCTGGAGCCGTGGGAGCTGGTGCTGGAGTGCCATGGCGGCACGTACAACGGCACCGCGCCCGCCGTGGTGCGCACGTTCGGCCGTCAGCGTCTGGTCGCGCTCGCCCGGCTGTTGCCGCACGCGAAGTCGGTGCGTCTCCAGTTGATGGGCCCTGGCCTGCCGGTGTTCTGGGTCATCGACATGGGCGCGGCCACGCTGACGTTGGGCCTCACGGGCTGGACGGAGAGCGGCTGGTCCTCCGCGGCGGCCTTCGATGTCCTCATGCCCCGCGCGGTGCCGGACGGGCTCGCGGAGAAGCTGCGCAACAAGCTGCGCGCGGACGGGCCCCTGCCCTTCGACACGCTCGTCGCGGGAGCGGACGGCGCATCGAAGGAGCACGTGCGCGCCGCGCTCCAGCTGGAGTGCCTGCGAGGCCGCATCCTCTTCGACGTCGCCAAGGGCCAGTACCGTCCCCGCGAGCTGATGGCGAAGCCAGTGGACGAGTCCGTCATCCGCTTCGGCAGCGAGCGCGAGGCGCGGGCCCACCGCCTGCTGGGTGACGGCGGCCCGGGCGCGGGCGAGGTGAAGCTGACGAAGGTGCACGAGCTCGTCGGAGAGGGCACCCGCATCCACGGCGAAGTGGTGGACCGAGAGGCGGTGCGCAGCTTCTTCCCGAGCTTCACGTTGGATTTGGAAGGCCGCGTGAAGGACGCGTCCTGCGGGTGTCCGCACTTCCGCCGCTCCGGCATGCGCGAGGGGCCTTGCGAGCATCAGCTCGCGCTGCGTCTGGCCTATGCGCGCCGCCGCGCCGAGGAAGAGGCGCTGCGCAAGACGCCCGAGGGTCGCAAGCTCATCCGCGCGGAGACTCGCTCGTATGTGCGGCGCGACGCGGAGAGCGGACAGGAGATGGTGTATCGCGTGTCATTGGACGGCCAGGTCGTCGCCGTGGAATGGGGCCCTCGCACTGGCGAGGCGCGTCATCAGCGGCTCTGGTTCGACACGGACACGGAGGCGCGGACTGCATATTTCACGCGCTTGGAGAAGCTTTCGGCTGAAGGCTACATCGACGCGGCATCGGCGTTGGTGTAAACCCCCACTCACGGCTCGGCCGCTCACGCAGCGGCCGAAAGGGCAGGTGCGACGGAAGACACGATGAGACGCGCTTCACGCGCGAGCAGCCGAGAGAGGTCTGGAATTCATCAGCCTGAGCGCCTCGAGCGCGGGAGCGGCGTTGCGCCGCTCCGGTTGAAATGCAGGACACTCTCCGCAAGGTAGCCTGTTCTTGGCTCTCTCCCTCCTAGTCACTACGGCCGGGGTGGGCAGCGGAACCAACGACGCGACCGCCGTTTGCCCACCCCGGCCGTAGTGACTAGGAGGGGAGAGCCGGTGAGGCTACCGTGCACCAGGTAAGATGGTGGTGCTTTCCTGGCCTCCCTCGACTGCTCGCGATGACTGCCCGCCTCGTCCGACGCCGACGCGCCCCCTCGAGGTTCTTGAAATGACCGCCAGGCTGGAGTCGTTCGTCCCCGCAGCAGCGCCGCAAGTCATTGCCACGCCCGCGCCCCAGGCCCCCGCCGCCAACGCGGTCGCCCAGCGTGAGGCCCGCCGCGCCGCGCACGAAGCCCTGCTCATCCGCTGGAAGGCCATCACCGAAGCGGGCGGCGCCGACGCGTGGGCCCAGGGCCAGCTCGTCTCGCGCGGCCTCGCCGTGGCGGACCTGGACTTCTCCGGCGCCTCCGAGAAGGAGAAGACGGCCTGGAAGGAGAAGAAGAAGGCCGAGGCCGCCGAGCTCCGCGCCCTGGGCCGACAGGCCCATGAGGCCTGGAAGGCCACGCACATCAGCCATCTGGGCGCTGGCGTGCACTGGAAGGAAGACGCCGGCTCCGACAAGTTCGACGTGGCCCACCGCGAGGAGCGGGCGAAGGCCAACGGCCTGCCGGAGCTGGGCACCGTGGACGCGCTCGCCAAGGCGCTCGGACTCAGCGTCTCCAAGCTGCGCTGGTTCGCCTTCCACCGCGAGGTGGACACCGGCTCGCACTACATCAGCTGGGGCATCCCCAAGCGCGACGGCGGCACGCGCACGATTACGTCCCCCAAGCCGGAGCTGAAGCAGGCCCAGCGCTGGGTGCTGTCCAACGTGGTGGAGCGGCTGCCCGTGCACGGCGCGGCGCACGGCTTCGTCTCGGGACGCTCCATCCTCACCAACGCGCTCGCCCACCACAGCGCGGACGTGGTGGTGAAGGTGGACTTGAAGGACTTCTTCCCCACCGTGACGTGGCGGCGGGTGAAGGGCCTGTTGCGCAAGGGCGGCCTGCAAGAGAACACCGCCACGCTGCTGTCGCTGATGGCCACCGAGGCGCCTCGCGAGACGGTGCAGTTCCGAGGCAAGACGCTCTACGTCGCCAAGGGCCCGCGCGCGCTGCCGCAGGGCGCGCCCACGTCTCCGGGCATCACCAACGCGCTGTGCCTCAAGCTGGACAAGCGCCTGTCCGCGCTGTCGAAGCGCCTGGGCTTCATCTACACGCGCTACGCGGACGACCTCACCTTCTCCTGGACGAAGACGAAGCAGCCCAAGGCGAAGCGGGCGCAGGGCCCCGCGGTGTCGGTGCTGCTCACGCGCGTGAAGGAAGTGGTGGAGGCCGAGGGCTTCACCGTGCACCCGGACAAGACGCGGGTGAGCCGCAAGGGCACGCGGCAGCAAGTCACCGGGCTGGTGGTGAACAAGGCCCGCGACGGCGTGGCCACCGCGCGAGTCCCCCGCGACGTGGTGCGCCGCCTGCGCGCCGCCATCCACAACCGCCAGAAGGGCAAGCCCGGCCGCGAGGGCGAGTCCCTGGAGCAGCTCAAGGGCATGGCCGCCTTCGTCTACATGACGGACGCGGACAAGGGCCGCGCCTTCCTCAAGGACCTGGAGCAGCTCGAGGCCCGCGAGAAGGAGACTCCGAAGGTCGCCTGACGCGGAGTCATCAGGGCACCGCCGGGGCAGCGCTTCCGGAAGCACCCTCCCCGCCCGCCAGCAGCGCCGAGTCGAAGAAGGCGCGCAGCCGGCGGGGATACTCCTGGGGCTCCACGTCACTGAAGCCGCCGTGCGCCGCGCCTTGGATTCGCCACGTCTGGGCGTACTCGCGCACGTGGGCGAAGAGCTCGTCCGCGAGCGGCTGGCCGGACTCCTCCGTGCCCATGACGATGAGCAGTGGCCGCGGACGGATGTGGTCCACCGCGTCGATGGTGCGCACCTCGTCGAGCGCGATTCCCCGACGCCAGAAGGGCACCAGCGCGCCGGACTGGGACACGAAGCCGAAGCGGCGGAAGTCATACGCCGCCGCCAGCCACAGCGTGTTGAACGGAGACAGCAGCACCACCGCGCGCACGCCCGAATCCTTCGCGGCGACCTCCGCCACGGCCGCGGAGCCAATCGAGAAGCCGAGGGCCGCCACCTTCCCGGCGTCCACGTCGGGGCGGGCCCGCACGAAGGCCAGCGCGGCGCGCACGTCCAGCCGCTCCTTGTCACCCCAGGTGGACGTCTCGCCCTGGCTCTCACCATGGGCGCGCAAATCGAACAGGAGCACGCCGTAGCCCGCATCGCGGAGGATGCGCGCCTCCGGCAGCAGGTCCGCGCGTGTCTGGGATAACCCATGCGCCATCACCACGGCGGCGCGGTTGCGTGAAGGCGAATACCAGCCACGCAATTCCAGCCCATCCTCGGTGAACAGGCGCACGTCTTGCGCTTGCGCGAAGTCAGCGGGCCGCGTGGGGGCGGTGCGGGGATAGTGAAAGTACGACTCCGAATGACGCAGGGCCCGTCCGAAGAGGGCCAGGGCGGCGAGCACCCCCAGCACCAGCACGCCCGCGACGACTCGCCTCCACTTCATGAAACACCCTCCCCGGGTCCTGCCCGGCTGCCCGTCCAGCATCAACGCGAGTCACCCGCGACACAGGGGGGGGGCGTCCATGGTCAATCTCGCGCGGCCCAGCTTACACTGAGGTGATTCAACTCGCGGTGACGCGTACCGCGCACCCCCTTTGCAGTCGCAGGGATGCTGTGAGCACGTCCAAGAAGATTTTCGATGCGGTGGTGGTGGGCTCCGGAGCGTGTGGCGGCTGGGCGGCCAAGCAGCTCACGGAGGCAGGGCTGAACGTCCTGGTGCTGGAGGCCGGGCGAAGCAACCGGGCGGACCGCATGCTCTGGGTGTGGCACCGCCTCCGTCAGAAGCTGCTCGGCTACCAGGCGGAGACGGACAGCGCGCGCAAGCAGCGCCAGTCGGTGCAGTCCACCACCTTCGCGTGGCCGTTCCATCCACACGCCTTCGTGGATGACGTCGACAATCCCTACACGACACCGGTCGACGCGCCCTTCGCGTGGATTCGCGCCCGGCAGGTTGGTGGGCGCACGTCGGTGAAGGCGCACGGCCGCCAGTTCTACCGGCTGTCTGACTTCAACTTCAAAGCAGGCGGGCAGGACGGACAGGGCCCGGACTGGCCGCTGAGCCTGGCGGAGCTGGCGCCGCACTACGAGACGGTGGAGCGGTGGATGGGCCTCTCCGGCAACGCGGACGGGCTGGACACGCTGCCCGACTCCGTCTTCGCCTCCTCCATCGCGATGAACCCCGCGGAGCAACACCTCAAGGCGCACGTGGAGCGCCGCTGGCCCGAGCGCCGCGTCGTCGTCCGTCGCACCGCGGGCGCCCCCGTCACCCTCCCCGCCGCGCTGAAGACGGGCCGCCTCACCCTGCGCACCCACGCGGTGGTGAGCCAGGTGCTGCACGACGCGAAGACGGGCCGGGTCACCGGCGTCACCTACGTCGACACCGAGTCCGGCAGGACGCACGAGGCGCACGGACGCGTGGTGATTCTGGCCGCGGGCACCATCGAGACGACGCGCCTGCTGTTGCACTCGAAGAGCGCGGCGCACCCGGACGGGCTGGGCAACTCCTCGGGGCAGCTCGGCCGCAACCTGATGGACCACACGTACCTGCTCGGCATCGAGGCGAAGATGAACCTGCCGCCCGAGCAGCAGCGCGCCGAGCAGAGCTGGGCGTACATCCCCCAGTTCCGCAACGTCACGTCCCGCGAGGACGGCTTCGCGCGAGGCTATGGCGTGCAGGTCTTCACCTTCGCGGACAGCTGCCACTTCGTCCCCTTCGGGGAGATGGTGCCGCGCGCGGGCAACCGGGTGACGTTGAGCGCCACGGTGAAGGACCGCTGGGGGATTCCGGCGGCGCACATCGACTGCCGCCACTCGGAGAACGAGCTGCGGATGAGCAAGGACGCCGTGGCGGCGTGCCAGGAGATGATGAAGGAAGCGGGCTTCACGGTGGAGAAGGTGAACGACACCCTGTCCACGCCGGGCATGGCCATCCACGAGGTGGGCACCGCGCGCATGGGCACTGACGCGAAGACGTCCGTGCTCAACCCGTGGAACCAGAGTTGGGACGTGCCCAACCTCCTCGTCATGGACGGCGCGAGCTTCCCCTCGCAGGGGCCGCAGAACCCCACGCTGACGATGATGGCCCTCGCCGTGCGCGCCAGCGCGCACCTGGTCGACGAGCTGAAGGCCGGCAGGCTCTGACCCGAGGGACGCGGCCACCTCGCTCCACGTGGCCGCGTCCTCGAAGCCAGGCCTCACGCGTCGGGCTTGGGGGGCTTCTCGTGCTCCTTGGGCTTCTCACGCAGGCTGGTTCTGGAGCTCCACATCGCGGGCGTCATCACCACGATGAGCAGCGTCAACAGCACAGTGCCAATCATCAACTCCCAAATCATGTCCATGGTCTCGCTCTTCTGAAGTCGGGCTGACGGCGAGCCGGAGCGACAGACCTCGCGCACACGGCTCCTCGGTTGCGTTCAGGAGGCGCGGCCGCGCGCATCCCCAAGTCACGGGGACACAGGCACCTCGCCCAGGGCACGGGGCGTCGCGCATGGGGCCTTCGACAAGACACCGGTCGAGTCGAGGACACACCACGAGCCAGCCCCGTACGCCGGAGCGCTCAGAGGAGCAGCGTGCGGATGCGGAGGAAGACAGGGGGCCCCTGGGACGGGGGCATGTCCCACGGGGACAGGGAGCGACGAGGGCCCCGCTCGGGCGCCTTGAGCGGCAGCCAGGCGACCGGAGGTACAGCAACGGGCGGCGCGACGAAGACAGTGGCGCTGGAGACACTGCCTTCAAGGGGAGCAGGCAGGTCCCAGTGAGGCTCCTCGCAGCAGTCCCACTTCAGCGTGGGTTGGCCGTGGGAGTCCGCCTTCGCGTGTTCATGACAGCGGCACTTGGAAGCGCGCGTCTGGACCTGCTTCTCGCAGTAGTGCCCCAGCCCCGCCACACCGCTGGCGGCGACCTGCCAGCCGAGGAGCAGCACGAGCGTGAGGAGCCGAGACAGTCCGGACACGATGCCTCGGGTATACGCCCCGCCCGCCCCTGTCGCAACGCGGGCCGCCGGCACGGACGGCGCGGCGCTGACAGGGTCCATTCGAGAAGCTCGCGGCCTCAGTAGAGCAGCCCGTCCTTGGGTTGCACGGGCTGGGGCAGCTCGTTCTCTCCGAGCATCTGCCGCAGGTTGATTTCGATGGTCCGACTGAGGGCCGTCATCGGCGTGTCGCTGACGTCGTCCTCGAAGGGCGTCTCGATGTCGCGTCCGACGGCATCCAGCCCGATGAAGAGGAACGCGATGATGGCGGTGACGACGGGGGTGAGCCAGCCCAGCTCCTCCACGACACCGAGCGGCAGCAGCACCAGGTAGGCGCGTGTCATCGCGAACAGCAGGCTGTCGTACTGGCGAGGCAGCGGTGTGTTCTTGATGCGCTCACAGGCGCCCAGCAGGTTGGTCAGCTCCGTCAACGTCCGGTCCATCGTCACGTGGAGGAAGAGCACCTTCTGCGGGTCGGACACCTGTCCGTAGATGCGGCGCAGGCGTGTCGCCATCCACAGGAGAATCGCGGAGGGGACGTTGTGCTCGTCGCGCAGGGCGTCGATGACGTCGGGGCGGAAGAAGGAGACAATCTCCGGCAACGGGTCCTGTCGGCGCAGGTGGCAGCGCAGGGCGTGTACGAAGCCCATCTGCGCGTACACCAGCTCACGCGCGTCCTCGGTGATGTCCTCCACCATGCGGGTGATGACCCCGCGCGGCTCTCCCTGGGCCTGTAGCGGAGTGCCGAGCACCGCGACCTCTCCCTCCGAGTCTCGTTCCCCCGAGCGCACCCGGGCCTGACCGAATCTGTCGCGGACGGCGCCGTCGCTCGCCCGGGTGCCGCGCACCGTCAGCATGGCACCGGGGCGCTCCACCGCGCTGCGCAGCAGGCGTGAGGGCACGGCGGCCAGCTCCAGCTCCGTCATGGTGTCACCCGGCTCACGTCCGGGACGGGGCAGCAGCGTGAGCACCTGGCGGGAGAAGGTGCGCGACCAGTTCACCACGCCGCCCCACAGCGTGCGGGCCTCCCACCAGCGGTCGTAGGCGGAGTTGTTGCGGAAGGCGAGCAGCACACCCAGCGCGGCGGCGAGCACCGAGATGGGCATCGCGGGCACGGCCATCCAGGACGCATGGAACAGGCGATAGCCCACGATGATGGCGAGGGCGAAGATGACATGCACCGCGACGGGGATGCCCGTGTAACGCAGGATGATGTGCCACGACAGCCGCCGTCCGACAATCATCGCGAGTGCTCCGCTCCTGAGTGAGGCGTCCCTGCGCGGAGCGTCTAGTGCCGACGGTGCGGGGCGACAACGGCCCACGCCGTGCCGCGAAGCGGATGTGTCACGCAGGCGCGCTGCCGGGTGATGAAGTGTCCTGGAGCGAGCAGAGCCACTCCGGAGTCCGCCGCCCCTGACAGCGCCGTTGTCGCCACGTCACGGGCCGCGCACGGCCTCGTCAGTACCGGTCGCTCCGTGCGCCGAGCACCGCGCCGCCAAGCAGCACCACCGCCATCATCAGCGCCACGGGTCCCAGCCAGTTGCCCCACATGCGCGCCAGGAAGGAGCTCGCGGTATGCCAGTGCACGCGCATGACGGCCGTGCCGCGCTGGCCATCGCCAATCTCCGTGAGGATTTCGCCCGTGTCGTCGATGAGCGCGGAGATCCCCGAGTTCGTCACCCGCACCTGTGGGCGGCGCGTCTCGATGCTGCGGAACACCGCATGCGTGAGGTGCAACCTGGGCCCGTGCGTGCCCCCGAACCACGAGTCATTCGACAGCGTGAGCAGCAGGTCCGCGCCCTCTGCCTCTTCCGCGACGTAGGAGGGGAAGATGGTGTCGTAGCAGATGAGCGGCGCCACCGTGAGCATCCGCCCGTCGCGCCGACGCAGCATCACCGTTCGAGGCCCCGGGCCCGGCGTCCAGCGCCCCGTCCACGGCAGCCACTCGCGCAGGCCCTGCGAGTCGATGAGCTCCGGCACCCACTCCGTCAACGGGAAGAGCTTCGACTTGCGGTACACCTCGCGCGTCGGGGCCCCTCCCTCCTTCTCGCCCGGCGACAGGAACATGGCGGCGTTGAACTCCTTTCCGCCCTCCAGGTCATAGGAGCCGAAGATGAGCGGCACGTTCCGCGCGGCGACATAGGCGGATATCTCGGCGTCCAGCTCCGCGCCCGCCTCGCTCTTGGGCACACCGAAGGGCGTCGGATACACCGTCTCCGGCCAGATGAGCACATCCACCGGAGCCTCGCGCAGCAGCGCGTCCGACATCGCGTAGTGCGTGTCGAGAATCATCCGCACCACTTCGTAAGCACCGTGCTCCGCCTTGAGCTTCTCGTAGTGGGTGATGTTGGCCTGCACCGCGCCCACCACCAGCGCGGGCTGCGCGTTCCGCCCCTCCTGGTACTGGGAGAAGCGCCACGAGCCGTAGCCCAACATCACCACCACCATCGCCACCGCCACCACCAGGGGCTTCAGCGCACCCGGCGCCCCGCGCGTCCGGAACGCGTGCCCCATCGCGAACAGGCACTCATTGACGAACAACAGCCCCAGCGTGAGCCCGGGCGCGCCCGCGATGTCCGCGAACTGCCGCAGTCGCTGCGAGTAGACGAAGCCCTGTCCCAGCGTGTCCGCGAAGGGCTTGGGCGCCAGCCACTCCACGCCCACGTACACCAGCACGCTCACCGCGGGCGGCAGCCACCGGGCCCGATTCCCCACCGCGCGCCGGGCCAGATGTCGCGCGAGCGCCGTGAGCGGAAACTGGAGCTGGAACACCGGCGCCAGGAGCGCCATCAACAACCAGCACAGCCACAGCGGCGCGCCCGAGTACGACTGCAGCGCGCCCGGAAACCACCCGAAGACAGCGGCGCTGAAGGTGACGCTGAGTCCCGCGCCCAGCAGCAGCGCCTCGCGCGACGAGCGGGCCCGGTCCACCACCACCAGCCACGGCACGAAGGCGAACCAACCGAGCAACGTCCACGGCATCCGCAGCAGCGAGAACGCCCACAACGCCACGGTGGTCGCGACAACCGCGCCCAGATTCCAGACGAGCCGACGCCCGGATGACGCGTCCTCTCGCCCCAGCAGCGTCAAGGCGAGTCCTTGGACTCGTCCGACTTGGGCAGCTCCAGCATGCGCACGGGCATGCCTGGGGGCGCCAGCTCCGCGGGCACCACGCGATTCTCCGGAATCTCCAGCGGCTGCCCGTTCGCATCCACCGGCTGGTGGTCCGGATGGAACATCAGGATGGCCTCCACGCGCTCACCCTCGTCCGTGGACTGGTAGTGGCGCACGTAGCCGGGAGGCAGCTCGAAGCCCTCGGGTACGACGAGTCCGCGCTTCAGCGGCTTGGTGCCAGGGCGATAGAGCTGAATCCCCGTGGGGCCGGAGGAGGGCACGTCGGGCTCCGTGGCGGGCTCGGGTGGCGCGGTGGGCTCGCCCATGACGGGCGTGGCGTCCCCTTGCGGCGCTTGCCTCACGGGAGGCTTGCGCACGGGAGCGCGAGCCACCACGGGCGCGGACTCGACGACGGGAGGCGGCGTGGCCTCGACGAAGGGCTCGCCCTCCACCGCCACGTCGGAGGCGCTCAGCCACGCGCTCAGCGCGATGCACAGCACGGTGAAGACGAGCGCGCCGCCCACCAGCCACCGCGCGACACCGCCTCCGGAGGAGGAGCGCGTCGGGGCGACATGGGTGACGCCGTCGCTGTCGACACGCCGTTCAGGGGATGGGTGCTGCGGCCGCATGCTCGCCGTGAGACCTCCGCGCTGCGTATGCTACGGACACCCTCTCGCCGAGGCAATGTGGCCTCTCCCGGCGACCCGTCCTCGCACCATGAGCTCCCCTTCCGTCGACACCCTCCCCGTCAGCGCGCCGCCGCCCACGGCCTCGCCCACCGCCGAGCCCGAGCGCTTCACGCTCCACGCCTGGACGACCGCGCGACGCGGCGTGGCGATGTCGGCCCGCCTCCTCACCGTGGGCAACCTGCTCTTCTTCACCGCCTGGTTGCTGTCGGACATCCTCGAAGGCGCGGAGACGCTCAAGGCCGAGCCCCTCATCTGGAGCCTCATCCTGGGCGGAGGCCTGCCCCTGGCCCTGGTGGCCGCGCTGCGCTCGCGGGCCCGCGCCACGTTGGAGGTAGGAGCCAGCACCCTGACGCTCACGCTGCGCGACGGCGCCCGGCTGGAGATTCCGCTCGACGCCGTGGAGTCCGTGCGCCCCTGGCGATTGCCGCTCCCCGGGCCCGGGCTGACGCTGCGCCTGAAGTCAGGGCGAGCGCTCGAGTACGGCCTGGAGCTCGAGGACGCGGTGCCACTGCTCGTGGCGCTGGCGCGACAAGAGAGCTCACTGGGCGCGGCGGTGGTGCATCCCCTGGTCCGCTACGGGCGAGCGCGCCGGGAGCTGTGGCGCAAGCGCTGGTACCACCTGGTGCTGAAGCTCGTGGTCTTCCCGCTCGTGCCCGCGGGCATCTTCTTCCGAGCGCACCAGTACATCGCCTTCGGCGGTCCGTTCGGCGAGTACCAGCTCAACGGGCTGACGGCGTATCTGCGCTCGTTCGGTCGCTACTACGCCCCGGTGACGCTGAGCCTGCTGCTCATCGCGTGCTTCTGGCGCGGGGTGGCGGAGCTGGTGTCCCTGGCGGCGGCGCGCTTCGTGCCGTCATGGACGCGCGGCGTGCGTCGGAGCGCCGAGTGGGTCTGCCGGCTGGTGTACTACGCGGGCATCATGGCCTTCACCGCGTCGCGCTTCCTGATGTGACATGAGCGGCGCTGGAAACGACGAAGCCCCCGACGCGGTACGAGCGTCGGAGGCCTCGAGGTGAAGCTCACCCGCGCAAGGCAGGTGCCGCGAGGACTACGGAGCGGCGGGGTTGAAGCGCGCGCTCTCCCAGCCCATGCGCTCGTGGCCGGTCTTGTTCCACTCGGGGTTCTTGCCGTCGACCACCTGGGCGTCCGTGAACTGGGGCGCGCCGGTGCCGGAGCCCGAGCCGGAGAAGATGCTCACGCTGATGGTGGTGCCGAAGTACGTCGGATGGGTGTTGTCCGACTGGATGTAGTCGTAGCTCGTGGAGGCGTTGACGAAGTGCGTGTTCGCGTCGCGCAGCGTGGAGCGCAGCGCGCCGGTGATGCGAGCCACGTACGCGTCCTCGGTCTCACCCGCGCGGTAGCGCAGGGCGGCGGAGTCCACCTGGCCGTCGCCGTTCGAGTCGTAGTCCGCGCCCATCATCTCCGCGAAGGAGTCCGCGCACTGGAAGCCGTAGCGGCCCGCCAGGTTGCAGGTGCGCCAGTTGCTGCGCGCCAGCAGGGGGAGGAACTTCACCTGCTTGTTGATGGTGGCGCCCGTCGCCGAGTCCTTGCAGGCCGTCTGGACGTTGTCCGCGCCGAAGCCCGGGTAGTAGATGTTGGAGACAATCTTGACCTTGGCGGTGGTCGCGTACTGGTTGATGGCCTGCATGGCCCTCTCCGTGTACGTGGTGCAGGCCGCCAGCGCCGCCTCCAGGCCGCTGTAGTTACAGGTGCCCGTCTGGTCCGTGAAGGCGCTGCGCGCCTGCAGGTAGTCGTTGCCGCACATCTCGAACATCACGGCGCGCGTGTTGGTCGCCTGCATGTACGAGCGCTCGGAGACAATCTTGTTGTTGTAGATGTCGTCGGCCTTCGCGCCGGACTTCGTGCGGCGGATGACCTCGATGTCCGTGTTCCACAGCTTCGCCAGGTACTCGCCCTGGACGACGGGGGCCGCGCGGCGCGCGACGCCGCCAATGCCTCCGTTGTAGCCGGCATAGATGGAGTCGCCGTACGCCACGACGCGATACTTGGTCGTGGACGTGGACCGGTCGATGGTCCACGACGTGTTCTGGTTGATGGTGCTCGCCATCGCGCTACCGCTCACCGTGGCGGCAGCGACAACGGCGGCGAAGGACAGCCCATTGCGACGGAAGGACATGCCCGCTCTCTTTTCTTCCCGCTGGGGGGATGTAGGGGGAAACCGAAGGCTACACGCCGTCGATTCGCGAATCACCCGCAAACTGGAATAACGCGACCAGTTAGAATTCGCGGATTGCATGGAACCCAAAGTGTCGCGCCCTTGGGGTGTCTGATTCCTGACGCGTCGCGACGTATGACGCGGTGTTTCACGATGTTTCAACGGTTTGGGAGGGAGGCCCGGTGAGGTGGACGGGAGGAGCGCGAGTCCTGGGGCAGTGGTTGGTGCTGGGGGCCCTGGTGGGGGTGGTGTGCGGCGTGGCGTCCGCGGGGTTCCTGTGGCTGTTGGATGCGGCGACGCGGCTGCGGGAGGGCCAGGAGGGGTGGGTGTACGCGCTGCCGTTGGCGGGGTGGGTGTTGGGGGCGGTGTACGCGAAGTGGGGCGGGCCGGTGCGCGGGGGGAACAACCTGGTGCTGGAGACGGTGCACACGGGGGATGCGCAGGTGCCGCTGCGGATGGGGCCGATGGTGTTGGTGGGGACGGTGCTGACGCACCTGTTTGGCGGGAGCGCGGGGCGCGAGGGCACGGCGGTGCAGATGGGTGGGAGCCTGGCGGATTGGGTGGCTCACCGGTTCCGGGTGGGGCCGGATTTGCGGCGGGAGCTGCTGGCGGCGGGAATCGCGGGGGGCTTCGGGTCGGTGTTCGGGA
>NZ_JAAIXY010000015.1 GCF_010894455.1 Myxococcus eversor
GGCGACGATGAGCTCGACGGAGCGGTCGACGGCGATGGCGACGCGGGAGTCGGTGGTGGCGCCGAGGGAGCGCAGGTGCCAGGCGAGCTGATTGGAGCGCTCGTCGAGCTGGCGGTAGGTGAGGGAGTCGTCACCGAAGAGGATGGCGACGGAGTCAGGAGCGCGAGCGACGACGTCGGCGAAGACGGCGGGAAGGGTGGAGTCGGGCGAGACGAGCGCGGGAGCGATGGCCCAGTCCGTGAGGACGCTTTGCCGCTCCTCGGCGGACAGCATGGAGTGGGACGTGAGCGTGGCATCGGGCCGAGTGACGACGGCTTCGACGAGCAGCTCGAAGTGCCGCGCCATGCGCTCGATGGAGGCACGCTCGAACAGGTCCGTGTTGTACGTCAGCGCGCCGAAGAGTCCGTCCGCTCCCCCGTCCGCGAAGTTCAGCTCCAGCTCGAACTTGATGACGGTGCCTTCCACCTCCACCGGGCTGAGTGACAGCTCCTGCTTCTGGGGAGCCGAATCGGGTGCGGTCTGGAGGGCCGAGCCGGGGGTGTTCTGGAGCGCGAAGAGGACCTGGAACAGCGGGCTGCGGCTCATGTCCCGGCGAATCTGGAGGTCTTCAACCAACCGCTCGAACGGGACGTCCTGGTGCGCATAGGCGCCCAGGGCGTTCTCCTTCACCTGTCGCAGGAGCTGCAGGAACGTCGCGCCC
Organism: Myxococcus eversor; assembly: GCF_010894455.1. GTDB lineage: Bacteria > Myxococcota > Myxococcia > Myxococcales > Myxococcaceae > Myxococcus > Myxococcus eversor. Next base: position 701 of record NZ_JAAIXY010000015.1, read on the forward strand.
GTGTCGATGCGCGCCCGGAAGACGAGCGTGTTGACGAAGAAGCCGATGAGCCCTTCCAGCTCCGCGCGCTGGCGGCCGGCGATGGGCGAGCCGACGGCGATGTCGTCCTGTCCGGTGTGGCGGGACAGGAGCAACTGCCACGCGGCGAGCAGCGCCATGAAGGGCGTGGTTCCCTCGCGCTGGCACAGCGTCTTGAGCCGCTTGGACACCTCCGGCCTCAAGTTGATGGGCACCTGGGCGCCAGCGAAGGTCTGCGTCGCGGGCCGAGGTTTGTCGAGCGGCAGGTCCAGCGTGGCGACTCCGGACAGTCGGCCGCGCCACCAGGCGAGCTGCTGCTCCAGCACGTCGCCCTTCAGCCAGTCGCGCTGCCAGACGGCGTAGTCGGCGTACTGGAGGGACAGGGGCGGAAGCGGCGACGGTGCCCCCATCGCGAAGGCCGCGTAGAGGGTGGCGACCTCCTGGGTGAGCACCCCCATGGACCAACCGTCGGAGACGATGTGGTGCATGTTGAGCGCGAGCACGTGCTCGGTGGGGGACGTCTCCACCAGAACGGCGCGAACGAGCGGGCCGGTGGAGAGGTTGAACGGGCGCATGTACTCCTCGCCCAGCAGTCGCTCCACCTCCGCGCGAGTCGCCTCCGGCGTCTGTCCCTGGACCTTCACCAGCGTCACCGGCACCTCCGCGTGCGGGGCGATGACCTGGAAGGGCTCGTCGTTCTGCTGGAGGAACGTGGTGCGCAGGGCCTCGTGGCGGCGCACCAGCTCGTCGAAGGCCCGCTGGAGCGCGGACAGGTGGAGCTCCCCGTCCAGCCGGACGAAGGAGGGCATGTTGTACGTCGCCCCGCCGGGCTGGAGCTGGTCGAGGAACCAGAGGCGCTGCTGCGCGAAGGACAGCGGCAGCGGTCCCGTGCGAGGCACCGGAACCAGCGCGGGCGGCTGCCGGTTCCGCGACGTCATCAACGTGGTGTCGATGCTCGCCGCCAGGGCCGCCACCGTGGGCGAAGCGAAGACGGTGCGCAGCGGCAGCTCCACGCCGAGCGCGGACCTCACGCGCGACACGACCTGGGTGGCGAGCAGCGAATGCCCCCCGAGCGCGAAGAAGTTGTCGGTGACGCTCACGCGCGGCACGTGCAGGACGTCGGCGAAGAGCGCGGCGAGCTTCTCCTCCAGCGGAGTGCGGGGCGCGGCGAAGGCGGCGGCGCCACGCAGGCTCTGTGCGTCAGGCGCGGGAAGGCGCTTGCGCGCGAGCTTGCCGCTGGGCGTGAGGGGCAGCGCGGGCAGCGCCACGAACGCGGACGGCACCATGTACTCGGGCAGGCGCTGGAGCACGAAGGCGCGCAGGGCCTCGGCGTCGAGCGTGGCGTCGGGTGAGAGGACGACGTAGCCCACCAGGCGTTTGTCGCCCGGCACATCCTCGCGAACGATGGCGGCGGCGTCACTCAGCCCCGGGGCGGAGCGGAGCACGGACTCGACTTCACCCAGCTCCACCCGGAAACCGCGCAGCTTCACCTGGGAGTCCATCCGTCCCAGGAAGTCGAGCGTGCCGTCCGCGCGCCACCGCGCCGCGTCCCCGGTGCGATAGAGCCGCGCGCCCGGCACCGTCGAGAACGGGTCCGGAACGAACGCCTTCGCGGTGACGTCCGGCTGCGACAGGTAGCCGTGCGCCAGGTGGGTGCCGCCGATGAACAGCTCTCCCGAGACGCCGATGGGCACGGGATGGCCGAGCGCATCCAGGACATAGAGCCGCGTGTGGCCCACCGGCCCGCCGATGGACGGCAGCCGGGGCCAGGATGCGGGAGCCCCCTGGAGTCGGTGGGCGGAGACGACGTGCGCCTCGGAAGGGCCGTACTGGTTCTCCAGGACGCTGCCCGAGAGCTTCTCGAAGAACGCGGCGACCGTGTCGCTCACCTGGAGCTGCTCACCCGCGGTGATGACCTCGCGCAGGGAGCCGGGCAGCGTGGCGCCGTGGGAGACGGCGTCGGCGATGGCCTGGAGCGCGACGAAGGGCAGGAAGAGCCGCGCGACGCGCTGCTGCTGCATGAAGTCGAGCAGCGCCGGAATGTCCTGGCGCAGTCCCCCGGTGGGGAGCACGAGCGTGCCTCCGGCCCACCAGGTGGAGAAGAGCTCCTGGACGGAGACGTCGAAGCTGAGCGATGCGAACTGCAGCGTGGTGGCACGCGGCTGGGGCGAGCGCTGGAGCTGCCAGGTGAGCAGCGCGCTCAGCGCGCGGTGGGGCATGACGATGCCCTTGGGCACCCCCGTGCTCCCGGACGTGTAGATGACGTAGGCGGGGCTCTCCGCCGACACTTCGAGACCTGGCGCGCGCGGGGACAGGCCGGCCACGTGGGCCGCGTCGACGTCCACCAGGAGGAAGCGCGCCCCGTGCTCGGAGGGCAGTGACGCCGCGAGCTGGGAGTGGGTGAGGACCACGGGCGCGCGCGTGTCCGCGAGCATGAACGCCAGGCGCTCCGTGGGGTAGCTGGGGTCGAGCGCGACGTAGCTGGCTCCCGCCTTGAGCGTGGCGAGGACGGCGACGGCCATGTCGAGCGACTTGTCCAGGCAGATGCCGACGATGCACCCCGGTGTCACCCCGCGCGCGAGCAAGTGGTGCGCGAGCTGATTGGCCCGCGCCTCCAGCGCCGCGTACGTGAGGGCGTGGGTGCCATCGGTGACAGCCACGGCGTCGGGCGTGCGGAGCGCCTGGGCCTCCACGGGCGCGTGAAGCGTGGTGGGACCGAAGGGCTCGCGGGACGTGTCGTTCCAGTCGACGAGGACCTGGCGACGCTCGGGCTCCTCCAGCATCGGCAGGCGCCAGACGGGCTGGCTCGGGTCGCTGACGGCGGACTGCAGCAGCCGCACGAACTGGTCCGCCATCCGTTGGACTGTCGCGGTGTCGAAGAGGTCGGTGTTGTACTCGAACACCGCGTTGAACGCGGTGCCGTCATCGGACGCCAGCAGCGTGAGGTCGAACTTGGCGGTGCCGCTGATGGCGTCCAGCGGGCGGACCTTGAGCGGCGCGTCGGGGTCTTCGGCCCCCACGGACTTCGGCGTGTTGAGCAGGGCCAGCATCACCTGGAACAGGGGCGTGCGACTCTGGTCTCGCTCGGGGCGCAGCTCGTCCACCAGCTTCTCGAAGGGGACGTCCTGGTGCGCATAGGCCCCCAGCGTCGTCTCGCGCACCTGGGACAGCAGCTCGCGGAACGTCATCCCCGGATGGAACCGGGCCCGCAGCGCCAGCGTGTTGGCGAAGAAGCCGATGAGCCCTTCCAGGTCCGACCGCATCCGGTTGGCGATGGGCGAGCCGACGATGATGTCGTCCTGCCCGGAGTAGCGCGCGAGCAGCGTCTGGTAGCCGGCCAGCAGCACCATGAAGGGCGTGACGCCCTCCTGGCGGCACAGCTCGTAGACGCGGGTGGCGAGCGAGGCGGGAAGCTCCACGCGCAGCATGTCCCCGCGCTGCGACTGGATGGGAGGCCGGGGCCTGTCGGTGGGCAGCTCCAGCGCATGCGGCGCGTCGGCGAGCTGGGTCCTCCAGTACGCGAGCTGTGACTCCAGCACGTCGCCCGTCAGCCAGCCGCGCTGCCAGACGGCGAAGTCCGCGTACTGCACGGGCAGCTCGGGGAGCGGCGAGGGCCGGCCCATCGCGAAGGACTGATAGAGGGCGGGGACCTCCTGCGTGATGACGCCGATGGACCAGCCGTCGGAGATGACGTGGTGGATGACGATGAGCAGCACGTGCTCGTGCTCGTCGAGCTTCAGGAGCCGCGCGCGCAAGAGCGGCCCCGTGGCCAGGTCGAACGGCGTGCGCGCCTCCGCGTCGGCGATTCGCTGCGCCTCCGCGTCGCGGGCCTCCGCGGGCACGGCGCGCAGGTCCTCGACGGGAATGGTGAAGGGCGCGGGCGGGGAGATGGCCTGGACGGGGCCGTCCTGCAGCGAGCGGAAGCGGGTGCGCAGCGTCTGGTGGCGCCGCGCCAGCTCCGTGAAGGCGCGCTCCAGGAGCGAGTGTTCCAGTGGGCCGGTGAAGCGCAGGCCGTAGAACATGTTGTACGCGGGACTGCCGGGCTGGAGCTGGTCCAGGAACCAGAGCCGCTGCTGTGCGTACGACAGCGGAGCACCGTCGCCATGCCCCGTGAGGATGGGGCCGGTGAGGGACTGCGCGGACTCGAAGAGTCGCGTCGCCAGCTCCTTCGCGTGCGGCTCGCGCAACAGCGAATACCCGTCTCCGGGCACGTCCTCGACCTGGGCGCCTGCTTCCGCGAGCACCGCCCAGCCCTTGTCCTTCTCCACGTCGGCGGCGTCGATGACCTCGGCGGCGCGGACGATGCGCGCGGTGCCGGGAAACGCCTCGGGGACGTAGCGACGCGCGGCGCGCACGTGCGCGGAGAAGACCTTGAAGCGCGCGCGCAGCACCTCCAGCGTCATGGACTCGGGCAGCAGGCCCTGGCGCGTGCCCTCCGCGTGCAGGTGCAGCAGGAGGGGCTCGGGGTCCTTGCCCGTGGTGAGCGCGGCGGGCAGCTCCAGCGGGGACAGGCCCGCCCGCAGCGCCAGCTCCTTCGCGAAGAGCGCGGCGTGCGCGGCCAGGGCCGTGGCGGAGACGCTCCGGTCGGGCGACGGGGGCGGCGGCTCGAGCAGCGTGAGCTTCGCGACATGGCCATCGCGCTGGAGCAGGCGCGCCATCTCCCACGCGATGACCGCGCCCAGTGCCCAGCCCGCCAGGTGATACGGCCCCTCGGAGCGCTCGGCGCGGAGGGCCTCGACGTAGAAGACGGCCATCGCCTCCAGCGACTCCATGGGCGCGCGCCCGTCGTCCACGCCGCGCGCCTGGATTCCGAACACGGGCTGGGACGCGGGCGTCTGGCGGAGCAGCTCCGCGTAGCAGTCCAGGCGGCCATCCACCGGATGGACCAGGTAGAGCGGGCTCGTCGTGTCGTTCCCCTTGCGCAGGGGCAAGAGCGGCGAGGCGGACAGGCTCGCCTCGGATGGGGTGACGGGGCCGACGGACGTCGGGGAGTCGTTGCGCGTGCTCACGAGGTACTCCAGTCAGTTCATTGCGCGGGGCCGGGGCGCTGCGTGCTCAGGACGGAGAGTTTCCCGTCGCCGAGAGCGGACTCTCGGACACGGCGCCTGCCGGTGGCGGTTCAGAGGAAAGAGGAATGGCGAGCGGATGGGAGGGAATCACGTCCGGATGTTCTTCCTGGACGCGCCGCGCGCGAGGAGACAGCAGAAGCAGGCCGACGGCGCACAGCACCGTGAGCCCCAGGACGACGAAAAGAAAGGCGATGCCACGCCCGGTGCCCGTGCCCAGCACGCGGCCCACGCTGCCGGCGAATGCGCCGCCTGGCGCCATCCACGGCTCGAAGACCCGGTCCGCCAGCGGACCCGCCATCAGCGTGACGAGCAGCACCGCGGACTGCCCCACCGTCTTGCGCAGCGCGGACACCCGGCCCTGGATTTCCAGCGGCACCTTGAGCTGCCACAAGACTTGCGAGTTGGCCGTGGTGAGCGGCATGGAGAACAGGAACAGCGCCGCCGCCGTGGCGAGCAACGGCACGCTGGGCGGCAGCGCGGCCAACAGCAGCATGAGCGAGGCCACGGCCGGGAAGCCCGCGATGCCGAGGATGCGGTGCTTGGGGCCGCCCCACACGCTGGTGAGGATGCCGCCGGCCAGCATGCCCATGCCGGAGATGGAGCCGATGAGGCCCAGGTTCTTCAAGTCCGTGAAGGCCAGCACCAGCGGCGTGAAGAGCAGGAGCACCAGCGCGAGGCTCGCGTTGGTGAACGTGGTGAAGGCCAGGATGTACGACAGGCCCCGCCGCTCCCGGAGGAAGCGCCACCCCTCCGCCAGCTCCCGGCTCATGGAGCGCGGCCCCGTGCTCCGCGCGGAAGCCCCCGGCGTCGGCGGGAAGCGCACGGCCACCAGCACGCCCGCGGCGAACAGGAAGCTGAGCACGTCCAGGAAGAGCACACCGTGCAGGCCAATGCTCCCCACCAGCACGCCAGCGAAGACGGGCGACGCAATCTGACTCAGCGCCGCGCCCAGCTCCGCCATGCCGCTGGCCCGCCCCAGGTGCCGCTTGGGGATGAGCAGCGGCGTCGTGGCCGTCCACGCGGGCCAGCGGAACGCCGTGCAACAGCCGCCCAACAGGACGATGGGGTACAGGTACCAGGCCTTGAACTCCAGCCGCCCCGTGTCGTCCGCCACCAGCAGCAGCCAGATGAGCGCGGTGGTGACGCCGGAGCCCACGTCGCTCCACAACATCGCCTTCCTGCGGTCCCACCGGTCCACCAGCACCCCGGCGAACGGGGACAGCACCGCCAACGGCAGCGTGGCGCAGAAGGAGATGAGCACGAAGCGCGTGGTGGAGCCGGTGAGCTGGTAGACGTGCGCGCCCAACGCGAACGACGTCAGCCCCGAACCGAACAGGGAGATGAACTGCCCCAGCCACACGAGGCCGAAGGTGAAAAGCGGGCGCGACGGCGAAGCAGGCGACGGGGCGGTCATTCGGCGTGACGATGCGAGCTGGGTTGGCTGGCGAGCTTCCCACTGGCCAGGGGCACGGCACAGGAACTGGGGCACTCCTGGATCAGCTTCACAGCCCTGACGCATTCTTGCAAACAGACTACCCGGACAGTCGCGCTGATACCTGCTGAAACACGGACGGAGGGTGTGGCCCAGGGGAGGTGGCGGGGGAGGGGGCCCTCGTTGCGAGCGGGCGGGCACGCCGCACCTTCTTGCTCAGCAACCCGTTCACCACTTCCAGGAGGCCTTCATGGCGCAAACCGACAAGGACGTCGACACGCTCAATTCCTTCCTCCGGGGCGAGATTTCCGCGGTGGAGACCTACCGGCAGGCGATGGGGCACATCGAGGACGACGTGCGACGTCGCACGCTGGAGGAGTGCCGGCTGGACCACGAGGGGCGCGTGGAGAAGCTGCGCGAGCGAATCGAAAAGCTCCACGGCAAACCGGCGGAGGGCTCCGGTGTCTGGGGCGCCTTCGCGAAGGTCGTCCAGGGAGGCGCGGACGTGCTGGGGGAGAGCGCCGCCATCTCCGCGCTGGAGGAAGGCGAGGACCACGGCCTGCGCGACTACGAGCGAGACGCGGAGAAGGTCAACGGCGACTTGCGACGCTTCGTGCGCATGGAGCTGTTGCCCGCGCAGAAGAGCACCCACAAGAAGCTCAGTCACCTGAAGCACACCCTCCACTGAGGTGACGTGACAGGTGGGAAACGCCGGGGCCCGGGCCGCGTTCAGCGCGGCTTCGGGCCGCCCCTGGTGGCACTCTCAACTTCCAGGAATGCGCTCGGGCCAGGTGAATCGTCGGGCGTTGACCGCGTCACAGCCGGCACGCCTTTCTTCCGAAGATATAGAACGCCAGGGAGGGGTCGGACGTCGGGGGTTTCACGGCGGACGGATGGGGCCTGGAGGTTGAAGGTGCGGCGTGCGATAACCAGGGGTCCGCCGACGAGGCTGGAGGAGATGCATGTGGCTGGACGACAGCTCTTCGGAACGCGACGAGGTCTCCGGTGAAGCGCGGCGCGGAGACGAGCGGATCGTGGTGCCAGAGCCAGGAGAATCGGAGCACGAGCAGATGCCCGTGGCGTCCCCCGCGCTGAAGGAGAACAGCCATGCGGGCGCGCTGAGCGCGAGCTGCGAGGCGCTCTTCCGCTGCACCGAGCAGGCCCTGCCCTGGGCGTGGAAGCTGCTCCAACTGGCCAAGGGGCCCGGGGCGCTGTCCGCCGAGGCGCGCGGTGCCGCGCTGGAGTTCCTGGACCGCATTCCTCCCCACGTGCGCCGGGGCGTGAGCGAACTGCTCGCGTTCAGCAACCTGTGGCAGGCCGTCTGCACCCGGCTGGGGCGGCCGGTGGCGCGCTCCACGGAGGAGCTGCTGCGCGAGCTGAATGGGGACTTGCAACTGCTGCTGCGCGGCGCGCAGGCCCGGCTGGGGACGACGGCCGCGCTGGAGCACGGGCTGCTCCTGCACCTGGGGCGGTTGCGGGAGTCGCGAGGCATGGAGCCTGGCGCCGCGCTGGAGCTGCGGGCCGCGCTGGATGCCTTCACGCACTCGGTGACGCAGGTGATGGCCGCGGCGAGCGCGTACCGCCGCGCCTGGGAGGCCGCGCAGGCGGAGCTGTCCGAGTCCGCCGAGTGGCTGGGCGCGGGAGACCCCGGCTTCTGCGCGTGGCTGGCCGAGCACCTCTCCGCGTCCGTGCCCGCTTGGCGCGAGGCGCATGCCTCCAGCCGGCTGCTCCAGGAGCTGGGCGCGCTGTCGGGTCCTCCGTAGGAGGGGAAGAGGTCCTCAGGCCTCCACGAGGATGCGGTGCCGGTACAGCTCCACCAGGATGTCCTCGGACAGGTCCGCCTGCTTGTTCTCGCGCAGGTGGTGGCGCACGGCCTCCACGGGCTGCCGGCCGGTGAACTCCACCAGCAGGCCGTAGGCTTCACCGGGCAGGGCAATCGCGTCGAAGTCGCTGTACGCGCCCAGGGCCACGCTGCCGTCGGGCAGCCACTGCACGGTGGCGTCCGGGTTGAAGCGCAGCGTGCGCGGCAGCTGGGGTGAGATGGACGTCGAGAAGAGCTTCTCCACCGCCTTCAGCTCGATGACGCCGTCCAGGCCCAGCAGCTTGTCGAGCCCCTCCGCCGTCAGCCCGCGCACCAACTGGTAGCAGGCGCGGAAGTACTCCGCCTCGCGGCCCACGTGCTCCTTCCAGAGCTCAGCGTAGGCCTTCGCGGGAGGCGGCGCGTCGTCCAGGTCCTCCACGCCCAGCGGGACGGGGTTCAGCTCGGGGCGGTCCTTGCCGGACAGGACGTAGTCGGGCAGCAGTTGAAGCGACGTCCAGCGCGACAGCTGGATTTCCGTCAGCGTCAGGTACGTCTTGAGGGACATCCAGAACTTGCGGCCGTCGGCGCCCGCGACGTACTTGCAGAAGAAGGTGGAGCAGACGGCCTCGCGGTACGGCCAGATGGTGCAGCCGCCGCTCTCTTCGCCGTAGTAGGGGCAGCGCAGCGACGCGGCCCGGCCGAAGAACTGGTGCCCGTTCTTGTAGAGGAAGTGGAACTTCGCCGGGGGCTTCACCCACTGCGGCGTCACGCCGATGCGGCCGGCGATGCGCGCCTCCATGCGACGGCGGCCCTCGGCCAGCTCCGGGCGGTCATCCGACAGGAGCGCTCCGACCAGGTAGTTGGGCAGGCGCGGGAAGTAGGTGCAGCACTTGGTGTCGGGGCGGAAGAAGCGGCTGACGCCGTCCACGGAGTCGACGGCGCCCTCCGCGTTCTCCTTGCACATGGCGCACTTGGAGCACGTGGCCTTGGTCTCCTCGGGGACGTCCTGGCGGAAGAAGTCCGGCAGGAGGTCGCGGTAGAGCTCGGGGAGGCTGTCGAGGAGGCGAGTCATGGGTTTGGGGCTCGGGGGCTCTCTGAGGTGGGGTTTTCAGCGCGCGGAGGGGTCGTACCACTCGATGCGATAGGTACAGGACTCCGCGTCGTGACGGGTGCGGGAAATGGTGAGGCCCCGGACACCGATGCGGTGCAGGCCCTCCTCCAGCACGCCCTCCACGAACCCTTCCGTGACTTCCGGCTCGTTGAACCACAGCTCCGCGGTGGTGGGGTTCACCACGTTGACGCGCGTCTGGGTGAAGTTGTTGCCGCTGCGGAAGTTGTGCGTCATCCGGCCCAGCGAGCGCATGGGGCCGAGCACGCGCGCCAGCGTGAGCACCGCCGAGCCCATGACCGTCTGTGCGTAGCCTTCAATCATCCGCCGGGCGAGCCGCCTGCGGGCCTCTTCCAGGGGCTTCTCCGGGTAGAGGGCACGGCCCACCTCGTCCAGGCACCTCACCCACACGGTATGGGGGTAGGCGGCCTGGAGCGGGGCATCCAGGTCCATGCCCAGCTCCCGGAGCTGGTTGCGCAGCTCGTAGGGCAAGTCCCTGTCGAGCGTCTTCAGGTAGAGGCTGTCCACCGTGTTGCCGAAGATGACGCGCTCCTGGCTCATGCGCTCGTGCCCCCGAGTGTCGCCAGCCTGCCAGGCCGGCGGGCGCGCATTCTCCCCGGAGCCGACCTCCGGAGGCCAGTCCTGTCGACAAGTCGTGGGCCGGGTCAGGGGATGATGATGCCGGACCCCAAGGCGCTGGAGATGACCTCCTGGGCGTTGTGGATGAGGGTGAGGCCTGGAGGTGGGACGTTGGGATTCAGGGCGCTCCCGGTCCGGAGCTTGTTGATCATCTTCCACTGCCAGGAGCCGACGGTGAGCTGCGGGTAGGTCCCCGTGCTCCAGGGGCCCGCGCATTGGCTCGAGCTCGGGGTGCTGTTCTCCGCGCCGCCGGTGAACAACAGGATGTTCTTGATGGCCAAGGTGCTCGGTCGATACGAGACGAGACCGTCCACGGCCGCGCAGACGGCATGGGCGAGAGGCGTGCCTCCTTGGCCCACCTGCAGGGACGACAACGTCGCGATCGTGCTCGCGGCGCTGGAGGTGAAGGCCTGGTGCTGGATGTAGCTCGTGCCCTCGAATGACCAGACAGCGTAGTGCTGTGGCAGTGGGCCTCCTATCTCCACACGGTTCTGGGCTTGAATGATGGCCCGCTGGAATCGCGTCAATCCATCGGCGCCGACCACCGCCATGGAGCCACTTCGCTCGATGAGGATGATGATGTGCCGCTCGGTGAACTGCGCCCGCGCGGATTCGGAGTGCAGCACCAACGACAACCCAAGCATCAACAGCAGGCGTTGAAGCATCGTGTTCCTCGTCATGTGAGGTTCTCGGGGCGGCCAGCAGCCGCGTCAGGAGGGGTGGTTGCGCGCTTTCATGTCACGTCCGGTTTGTTTTCTGAAGAGCCCGGGGTTTCCGGAGGCCGTGACTGGATTGTGGCGGAGCAGGAATGTTGCCCTGGCTTGTATGTGTTTCCCGCTATTCTTCGTCTCGTAGTCCTGTGGCATAAGAATCGCGGACGCTTTTGTGTCTGATGTTCTGGGTGTCCCGCCCGGAAGCCGTCGACCTGGCGACCGCCGTTCAAACGACGTTTCAATTCCGTGAGGATGGACTCGTGAAAACATACACCTCGATGGTGCGTCTAGCCTTGTCCCTGGGAGTCTGCTTGATGGCTGTGCCGCGGGTGGCCAGCGCTCAGCCGGCGCCCCCGTATACCGAGGAGCACGTCATCATCCTCATCGACCGCAGTGGGTCGATGGTGGCCCCGCGGCTCAATGGAGAGACTCGTTTTCAGGCGGCTCTCAAGAGGGCCCGGGATTATGTGGAGACGGTGAGCACGCTGCCGCGGCATATCGCGGTGTGGAGTTTCGAGGGGACTTCGTACATCCGGCATCAGGCGTTCTCGACGTCGGCCACGACGACGCTCAATACCTTGAACTCCCTGGGTGTTGGCCAAGGTGTGACGCCCCTGGCCTTCTCCGCGTGCGCCGCCGTGGATGAGCTCAAGTCCTACCGCACGACGGTTCTTGGACGAAAGAAGCTCCGTCTGAGCTCTGACGGATTGGAGAACAGCTCGCCGGTCGGGACGCAGTGCCAAGGGGGAGAGAGCGTGGGGGGCTACCCCAACCTCGACCCCGGCTCGTGGCAGTGGAAGGTCCTCAACAAGCTCCGGACGGGAGATGCCACGAATCCCAATCCCGTCCCTACGTTCATCCAGGTCATCGCCGACATCGACTTCTTCACCACCTACATCACTGACTTCAATGGCTCGCACTCAGGTGCCTATGAATGGTCGGAGAAGGGCGAGCCGACGTGGTCGCCTGTCGCATTGCCTGTCGAGGGGCCCGCGGTGAGGTACCTGGGAGGGCTGTCGTCGGCCACGGGTGGGCGATTCTCGCTCGCGCTGGACAACGCCCCGGCGCCTGTGTTCGGCGACACCAATCAGGATGGTTGCGTCAACATCACGGACTACGACCTGGTCATGGCGAACTTCGGTCTGACGGTGCCGCCGGGAAATCGCCTGGCGGACGTCAACGGTGACGGCCTGGTCGACTACAGCGACTACACGGTGGTCGTCGCCAACTGGGGCCTGGGTGGGCGGTGTGCCCTGCCGCAGCCGGTCCGCGAGTAACGGCCGCATCCGTCGTCCCGCTCCGGCCCAGCGAGAGCACCCGCTGGGCCGGAGCGTGGAGGCCTACTCCCGGACTTCGTGGACGGGCACGAAGGGCTGAGGCCCGGTGTTGCAGCCCCGCCCCAGATTCCCCAGGACGATGCTGTAGTCCGTGAAGTTCACCGCCCGGTCGCCGTTGAGGTCCGCGGCGGGGGCGGCGGGCGGGACGGACAGGCCATAGTTGGCCAGGACGAGGTAGTAGTCGGTGGAGTTGACGCAGCCGTCCTGGTTGGTGTCGCCCGGCACTGGAATGGGCCGCGTGTCCTCGATGGGGGTGAAGGTGCCCCCGGAGGCCTGGCTCAGTCCCTTGAGCAGCGCGTGGAAGGCCGGCTCGGGCGGCGCGGCGGCGGCGGGCGCCAGCGTGAGGTGGTTGAAGAAGACATCCGCGTCGAAGACGAGCTGGAAGGGATTGGGGCTGTCGCGCAGCGGGTCACCCGTCTTGAGCATGTTGCGAATCTTCCACTCCCACGAGCCCTCCGTCAGGTTGGGGTAGCGAGTGATGCTCGGAGGGCCGTAGCAGAGCGTGTCCTCCGGCGTGCTGTTCTCCTCGCCGTCGGAGATGAGGTGGACGACCTTGCGCGCGTCGATGCCGGGGGCGAACTGGAGCAGCTCGTCGGCGGCATCACAGACGGCGAGCGCCAGGGGCGTGGCTCCCACCCCCGAGGTCAGCCGGCCGAGGGTCGCCACCGTCTTCGCGCCATCCTCGAACCCCTGCTCCCGGCGGTAGCTGGCGCCCTCGAAGCTCCAGATGGCGTACAGGCGGGGGAGGGCATTGGGCATCTGGACGAAGTCGCGACCGCGCACGAGCGCGTCCGCGAAGCGCGTCTGTCCGGAGGCGCGCGTCGTCATCATGGAGCCGCTGCGGTCAATCAGGATGATGACGTGCTCCTCGGTGAAGGCTTGCGCGGCGGTGCCGGACAGCGAGGCGAGCGCGAGGGCCGCGCCCGCGACAGCACGCGAGGCCCAACGATTCAGGGTACGGGGGAACATGGGTGTCTCCTTGTCGAGTTGCTTCAGAACAGCTCCACCTTCACGGGAATCATGCTGTCGTCGCGCGTGCCGTCGCCGAGCTGGCCTTCCGCGTTGGCGCCCCAGGCCCACGTCGTGCCGTCCGAGCGCAGGGCCATGGAGTGGTGGTCTCCGGCGATGACGGCCACGACGTTCGTCATGCCCGCGACCATCACCGGCACATGGCGGTTCTCCAGGAAGCCATCCCCAATCTGTCCGTCGAAGTTGAAGCCCCACGCGCGCACCGTGCCGTCCGAGCGCAGCGCCAGTGAGTGGTAGTCCCCGGCGGTGATGGAGACGATGCCGCTCAGGTTCGACACGAGCACCGGCGCGTTCACGCTCAACGTGGAGTTGTTGCCCAACTGCCCCGAGCCGTTGTAGCCCCAGGACCACACCGAGCCGTCCGCGCGCAGCGCCATGGAGTGGTAGCCGCCGGCGGTGATGGCCGTCATCGCCGACAGCCCCACCACCTGCACCGGCAGGATGTGCCAGGAGTTCGTCCCGCTGCCAATCTGGCCATCGAAGTTGTAGCCCCACGCCCACACGGTGCCGTCCGAGCGCAGCGCCAGCGAGTGGCTGTGTCCCGCGGCAATCGCCGTCACGCCCGCCAGGCCCGTCACCTGGATGGGGTGGTTGCTGTCCACCGTCGTCCCGTCACCCAGTTGCCCGTAGCGGTTGAAGCCCCAGGCCCACACCGTGCCGTCGCGGTGCAGCGCGAGCGAGTGGTAGGCCCCCGCGGAGATGGAGGTGATGCCCGACAGGCCCGACACCGACACCGGCTGCGAGCGGTTGGTGTTGGAGCCATCGCCCACCTCGCCCCGCACGTTGACGCCCCAGGACCACACGGTGGTGTCCCCCTTGAGGACCACGGTGTGGCGGTGTCCGGCGGCCACGGCCACGCTGGACGTCAGGCCCATGCGCGCGGGCACGAGCCGGTCCGCGCCCAGGCCGTTGCCCAGCTGGCCGTCCTCGTTGTCGCCCCAGCTCCAGAGGTTGCCCGACGAGTCGAGGTAGACGGAGTGCAACTGGCCGGACGTCACCCCGGGATTGCCCAGCGTGGTGTTTCCCACGCGCACCGGCGACATGCGCGGTTGGAAGGTGCCGTCCCCCAACTGGCCGAAGGCGTTGTCACCCCAGGACCACACGGTGCCGTCCGCGCGCAGCGTCAGCGAATGCTTGAAGCCCGCCACCAGGGTGATTCCGCCGCTGAGCCCCGCTTGGATGGGCAGGTTGCTGCTCGTCAGCGTGCCGTTGCCCAACTGGCGGTAGCGGTTGTCACCCCAGGCCCACACCGCGCCGTCCGAGCGCACCGCCAGCGAGTGGTAGTTGCCGGCGACCGCGGCCAGCACGTCCGTCAGCACCGCCTGCACCGGGTACGGCCGGTTGATCTTCGTCCCGTCGCCGAGCTGGCCCGTGGAGTTGAGCCCCCATGTCCACGCGGTGCCATTCGAGCGCAGCGCCACGCAGTGGGACGCGCCCGCGGAGATGGTCACCACGCCGGTCAGCGACTGCACCTGCGCGGGCGTGCCGCGCGTCGTCGTCGTGCCATCGCCGAGCTGGCCGCTGCGGTTGTCACCCCAGGCCCACACGGTGCCGTCCGCGCGCAGCGCCAGCGAGCTGTTGCCGCCCGCCGCCACGGCGATGACGTTGCTCAGGCCGGGCACCTGCACGGGCAGGGTGCTGGTGGTCGCCGCCAGCGTGCCGAGCTGCTTGGAGCGGTTGTCGCCCCAGGCCCACACGGTGCCGTCCGAGCGCAGCGCCACCGAGTGCGAGAAGCCCGAGCCGACCGCCAGCACGCCGAACAGGTTCTGCACGCGCACCGGCTCGCTGCTGGCCAGCACGGTGCCGTTGCCCAGCTGCCCCGAGTAGTTGTCGCCCCAGGACCAGACGGTGCCGTCCGAGCGCAGCGCCATGGAGTGGTAGTCACCCGAGGACACCGCCACCGCGTCCTCCAGGTTCCTCACCTTCACCGGCGTGGGGCTGTCGGTGAAGAGGCCGTTGCCCAACTGGCCCTGCCGGTTGTAGCCCCAGGCCCACACGGTGCCGTCCGAGTGGACGCCCACCGAGTGGTACTGGCCCAGCGACAGCCGGGTGGCGGAGGCGCGGCCCGCGAGCGCCTGGCGCCGTGCCATGTCCTGGGCGGAGGGGCTCTCGCCGCCGCAGCCCGTCCAAAGCCAGAGGCCGACGAAGAGCGCCCACGTCCAGCCAATCCTCGACGACAGGTGCGACACATTCAGGCTCATGGACATCTCCTCGGTATGCGCCGTCAGCGACGGCACCAGGCCTTGCCTTCGGCATCCTTGCAGCCGTCCACCACCCACCGGGCGATGAGCCGCCGCAGCTCCACGGGCAGCTCCAGGCCCGCCATGGGCATGCCGGGCTTCGCGGCGACCAGGCCGTGCTCGGCCTCCAGCGCGCGCGTCTCCAGCCGGCGCCAGTACTCCTCGCCCGACTTCTTCTGGAGGTACTTCTTCAGGCCCTCCGCGTCCGCGGTGAAGGCGCTGGCCGCGCGCGGGCTCGTCGCATGGCAGTGCACGCAGGTGGCGTCCCGGAAGAAGGGGCCCCAGAGGTAGGCGAGCATCGCCGGAGGCACCGCGCCGGGCAGGGCGGCGTCCTTCAGCGCGAGCTTCGTCACGCGCGCGTCCAGCTCGCGCTCCTTCTCCACGCGCAGCTCGTCGAACAGGCGGTGCAGGAGCTTCGCCTCGTCCAGCGACAGCGGCACCTCCGGCATCCGCCGGTCCGCGCGCGCGTAGGGCATCTGCTCGCGGCAGTACTCATACGTCCACTCGGGCGTGTAGAGCGAAAGCGAGACGCCGTCCCGTCCCGAGAGGGGTCTTGCACCCGCGTGGCAACTGGCGCAGCGCGCCTTCCAGAGGCCGTCGGCGTCCTTGCGCTCGGCGACCGACAGCTTCGCGGTGGGAGCCTCCCGCGCGGGGAGCCGCACCGACAGGAGCGCCGCGACGTCCCTCACGTCGCCCGACTGGAGGCTGGGATAGGCCATCATCCGCGGCGCGCGGCTGCCCTCCTTCTGGGAGAGGTTGCTGGGGCGCTTGAGGAAGGCGGCCAGCCCTCGCGCGGAGATGCGGGGAGTCTTCTGGCCCGGATGCTCCAGCACCTCCGGGGCATTCATGTAGGCCAGCGGCGTCTTGGCCAGGTGCGCCAGCTTGTCCTCGCGCACGGGGATGGCGAAGTAGCGCGGGTCCGGCTCTCGCTTCTGGCGCTTCACGGCGACGTCGTTGATTTCGGCGTGGCAGCCATAGCACTGGTTGTCGGTCCACCGGCCCAGGCCGTTGGCGAAGCGCGTCTGGGGCTCGGTGCGCTTGGACGTGTGGCAGCCCGTGCACTCCTGGGCCACGACGCCCTTGGCGGAGGCGAACCCTCCCAGCACGAGCACGAGGACGGCGAGCCACCTCACGGCGCGCTCCCTCCAGGCTGGGTGAGTCTCACGCGCGAGGGGTCCTCCTCGGGCTCGGCGAGGCCCTGGAGCACGTCGCGGAAGTCGCCGGACGTCGCGTCCTCCTGCTTCGCCTGACAGGCCCGGTAGGCGCTCACCAGGGCATACCCGGACACCGACCACGAGGCCTCGGCGGAGCCGGCCGGAGGTGGCACCCGGGTGACGATGCACTCCTGGACCTGCTTCTTGCGCTGCTCCGGTGTCTGGCCTTGCTCGTCCGGGTCACTCCCCGAGCATGAACAGGCCGTCCATCCCACGAGTCCCGCCAGGACCCAGACCCTTGGTTTCATCGTGAAAAACTCCCGAGCCGGGAGCGTCATGGCCGTCGCCACGGGCGCCCCCGGCTGCTGGTGTGAGGGTTCGGCTTCGTGCGGGTCCGGCTCAGCCGAAGGTGATGACCAGCGGCGTGGGCGTGCAGATGGGGGCTGAGTTGCTGGCCGCGGCGGGGGACATCGTCGCGGTCTGCGCCGTCAGGTTCAGCGTGAAGGACTTGATGTACGTCTCCCAGCCGACCTGCGGGTCGGACGTGACGAACAGGGAGGGGCTCAACTGGGCGAGCTTGGCGGACTCGAAGAGCACGTTCCAGCTGTTGCCCTCGACGCCCAGGTTGGGCGACGTCTGGAGCACGCCGTCCGTCACCAGCCGCTGGTTGATGGCGGGGACGTTCAGCAGCGGGCTGTTCGTCGCGCACAGCGGCACCGAGACGCGCAGGGTGATGACGGCGTTGGCGGCGATATAGGCGCGCACCGCCGCCTCTTCCGCGGGGAAGACGTAGATGCTCAGGCCGCAGACGAACGGATAGTTGCCGCCGACGACGGTCGGCCGGTAGTTGGTCGGCATGGTCCGCAGCAGGTCCGCGATTCCGGCCGAGGGCTGGCACGAGCCGGCCGAGGGAATCGGGAGCAGCCGCGCGTCGGTGATGCCGTTGCGGGAGATGAAGCCGTTGTACAAGTCGTTCTGGTGGGCCGTGGGGTACAGGTTGACGAAGAACCGCCTCATGCCAGCCACGGAGGCGGCGGAGTCGGTCGGGACCTGCATGTACTGGGTATAGAAGACGGGACCGCGATTCATCCCCATGTAGGGAACGAAGACCATCTCAGACTCGCGGAGGGTGCGCGCATGGTCGAGAGGCGGCGTGTCCGTCTGGGCCTGGGCGGGAAGAGCGGCGAGACACGACACGACGGCAAGGCAGAGCGAAAGCAATCGCATGGAGAAAGGGCCTGGTTCGAGAAAGGAAAGGAAGGGCGGAAGCCACCCGGAAGATGGCCTCCGCCCTGAAATCAAAGCGACGCGGAATTACGGCTGGCCGAGCAGCGCCCTGCAGCCCGCGTCATTCATGTTCCAGTTGACGCGGCCGAGCTCGAAGCCGTCCATGAGGCACGTGACGTTCAGGTTGGTCTTGACCTGGAAGTCCGTGGGGCCCGGGTTGTACTGGATGTAGGTGACCTCGTTGCGCTCCAGGATGAGCTTCTCGTAGTTGGCGCGCATGGTGAAGATGGAGTTGGTCTGGTTGGAGACCTGGCCGTTCACCGGCGTCGTGTAGCGGCGGACCTCGTTGAACAGCTCGTCCTGGAGGCGGGCCTGGACGGCGTTCACGACGTTGATGAAGTTGGAGTCATTGGGCGCGGTGGGGCCCCAGACGCCGTTGGCGCCGAGGTACTCGATGCGGATGCCGCAGGCGTTCTCGGAGGAACAGGTGACCAGGCGCTCGAAGAAGGCGCGAACTTCGATGTCCACGCAGGAGCTCAGGTGGAAGGCCGCGAAGGCGCTGGCCTGCTCGAACAGCGAGCGCCAGTTCACCGTGAAGCGCGCCTGACGGGTGAGGTTGTGGGTCTTGATGTCCCAGTCCACCTGCGCCGTCATGATGCTGTCCCACTGGGCGCCCGTGGCCATCAGGGCGCGAAGCTGGTTGCTCCACGTCGGCAGGGTGGTGGCCTGGAACGCGATGTCCTGCGCCACGACGCTGCCACCCAGGGTGGGCATCGTGTTGAACTTGTACATCACGTTCGTGTCGAGGCTGTACGGCGAGGTCGGGTCCAGGTGCGTGAAGCAGTTGGGGACCTTCACCTCGCGGCCGTTGACGACGAGGATTTCAAACTCGCAGTCGATCTCCACGCGGCCGTTGGTCGGCGCGAAACCGGAGAGCAGGAACTGGGTGGTGGACCGGGCGGCGGGCGCCGGGGCGATCTGGAAGCCCTTCGCGGCGGCCTCGGTGGACAGCCGGTTGAGCGCGCCCAGGTCGCTGGTGGTGGAGAACGAGCCACCCAGGTTCGCCAGCTCCAGGCCCGCGAACCATCCGTAGATGGGGACGAAGCCGGAGATCTGGAAGCGGGGGATGGGCTGGGCCGACTGGGGCGACTGGACGGCGATGCCGCCGCGGCGCGGGACGTAATAGACGAGGTTGTTGTTGTCCGTGTCACCGAGGAGCGTGAAGGCGTCCTGCACGGTGGGGGAGAAGTGCTGCGCCATGGGCTTGGCGGACGGGGACATCGGCGCGGCGAGGGCCTGCGTCGCGGTGAGCGACAGCGCGGCCGCGGCAGTGGCAGACAGGAACTTCTTCATGAGTTGCATTCCTTTGCGTGGCGTGAGGACTACCGGGGGCGCACCCTTCCCGTGCCCGCGAGCCTTTGGCTCACGAACCACGTACTGGCGTCGCGGAGACCCACTGGCTGCGCGTGGGTACCGTGGCCGTTCCGAGTGCTGTGTTGCTGGACTCCCCCCCATGTGTCCAAGGGCGATGATTGGACTTGGACGGTTGCATCCTACCGATTGCGGGCCGGACTGCCAGTGCGGGTCATGGCAAATCGACCTAGTCTTGAAAGGTTATTCTGTCGGTGAAATCAGGTTTGATTTGGTCTGTGGTTTCCCGAGGGGTCCGGCGGAGCCACCCATCGCTTCGTGTCGCGCGCGTATCAATGAAAGGGCGCTCGACGCGAGAAAAGACAGTCGCGTCACGGCGAGGTCTCCCGTGCTCATTGTCACATCGGCGCCACGGATCGGCGTTGTGTGGCGCGCATGTGAAAGGACTGAAGCCTTGTCACAGGATGAGCTGCGTGGAAACCGCACGTCTGCCCGCGTCGCGAAGCGCGCGCGAGTGTGAGGCCATTGATAAGGGGTGCGGTCCGCGAAGGGGTGGGGCCGCGTGGCGCGCCATGCCTCGTCGGCTGCTGACCCGGCACGCTCCAGGAGGTAGGGCCGTTGGGAGTGGAAGTCTGCTGTCCGGCCATCCGAGCCGAGGTGTGGTCCTGGCGAGACTCTCGCTCCCCGTGCGAGAGCCCGCGACGCGGGTGCGGTGATTCGCGACGCACTCCGTCGGAGCAGGAGGTGTGGGCGTGGGCGTGAGTCGTTCACCACCCGTATGAGTGCGTGGGGCCCGCCCGACGGAGGACACAACAGCGTCACCGCGACGGGGAAGTGTCCGCTACACTGCACGGCCAATGTTGTGGGTCACCTCACCGGTGGGCTTGCGCGGGACACGTGCCATGGACGGCTCTGGTTCCTTACCTTCCTTCGCTGTGCGTCGCGGCGAGGACGCGCTCTCTCGCGTGCGGGAGTCGATGGCGCACAAGTTTCCTCACTTCCTGCCGGTGGCGCGCCAGTCGCTGGCCGCGCTGGTGGGCTTCTGCGATGGCTGGCAGCGGACCTTCCCGGCGAGCCGGGTCTCGGGCGTGGTGCGGGAGCTGACGACCTGGGAGCGCTTCCTCTCCACCGAGCCCCGCTCGCGCCGCATCATGCTGACGGTGCAGCCCCTGGGCGTGGACACCACGACGGGGGCCTGGGCGGCCATCCTGCTCGCCCAGGTGGCGCGGTGGCACCGGGACACGCGGGGCCGCCGCTACAACCAGCCCACGGACGTCTGGTTGGCGGGGCTGGGTCGCGAGGGGCTGGATGCCCGGCAGCGTGTCTCCGATGACAGCGTGCTCACGGTGGCCATCACCGATGAGGGAGGGGGCTTGCGAATCTCGCGGCTGCCCCTGGAGGACTCGCACCTGAATCCGGAGGCGGTGGCGAGGCTGCTGGCCGCGTCCGCGCCGTGCACGCCCTCCGAAGCGCGCAGGGCCGGGCTTCACCCCCAGGTGGTGGTGGACGTGGCGGGGCGGGGGCGCAGCGCGTGGCGTTCGCATCTGTTGACGACGAGCACCTGGCTGGGGGCGCGGGTGGACCCGGGGACGGGCTCGCTGGAGCTGGCGTTCGACCATCTGGTGATGGATGGCACCGCGATGATGGAGGTGTCGCGCGCCATCGCCGCCGCCATGCCCCGCAAGCACCGCGCGTCCTCGGACGAGTGGCTCACGGGGGCCGAGGAGCCCACTCCGCTGTTGCGCGTGGAGCTTCCCGAGCGGCTGGACTTCCGCAACCTCGCGTGTGCCTCGCTGCTGGCGCTGGAGCGCTCCGGCGCGGGCCTGTTGCGCGGCGACAACCCCACCATGCTGGTGCCCGTGTTGCCGGATGCGCCCGCGTCCGTGGCGCGGCCCTGGCGGCGCATCCGCATCGCGGTGATTCCCGCGCGCACGAGCCAGGGGCCGGTGACGCCCGAGCTGGTCTCCACGCTGCTGGAGCACACGCGCCGGGAGGGTGGGGTGTTGGAGGACATCTTCTCCACCTTGTATTCGCCGGCGCTGCCCTGGTGGATGCCGTCGCTCACCACCCACGGCTTCGCCTTCACGCCGGGGTTGAGACAGGTCGCCACCGCGTTGTGTGGCAATGCGCTCCTGTCGAAAATCACCATCGAAGTGGAGGACGAGGCCGCCCTGGAGCGGTACCTCCCCATCTACTTCAACACCATGAGGCCGCTGCCGGCGGTGGGGGGCGGCGTGGCCCTCTGCGTCACGGAAGTGCTGTGTGCGACGCGCAAGGGCGTGCGCAAGCGCTTCTTCGGAGCTATCGCTGGGAGCGGCCCCTTCACCGCCCGTGAGCGACTCACGGCTTTTCGGATGGAGCTCGAGCGCGAGGTGTCGCGCCGGGCCCCAGCCCCCGCTTCCTGATTTCCCCCTGACCCGCCGTCCCCTCCGGCGAAATCGAGTCCCCCCCACTCATGGTCAATCCCGCCGACCCCGGCCGAATCATCCCGCGACCCCACCTGAAGTTTCACTTCGACGCCACGTTCCCCCGGATGTGGAATCACAACGGGCTGGGTTCCACGCACCTGTGGAACGGGCTCAACATGCTCTTCCCCCAGGGTGAGCGTTTCTTCGTCCGCAGCGTCAATCACTACCTTCATGACCTGGATGACGCGCCGGTGTTGCGCGCGCAGGTGAAGGCGTTCTTCGCCCAGGAAGGCCAACACGCGCGGGAGCACCAGGACTACATCGAGCTGCTGGAGTCCCAGGGGTATGTCATCACCGGCTTCATGCGCGCCTATCAGCGCCTCGTCTGGGGTTTCATCGACAAGTACTTCCCGCCGCCCCTGAAGCTGGCCATCACCGCCGCGTTGGAGCACTACACGGCCCTCATGGGGGAGAACACGCTGACCCTCGGTGTGTTCGCGGACGGCCACCCGGCGATGCGCGCGCTCATCGAGTGGCATGCCGCCGAGGAGATTGAGCACAAGGCCGTGGCCTTCGATGTGCTGCGCGAGGTGGCGCCTGGCTACCCGCTGCGCGTGACGGGGATGTTCGCGGGCATCATCGCGCTGTATGGCCTGTGGTTCGCGGCCACCGTGACGCTGCTGCGCCAGGAGCCCGGGCTGGGCTGGAGGGGGATGTGGCGGGAGCTGCGCCGGGCCCACCAGAAGGACCCGGTGCTGGTGCGGGTGCTGTGGCGGGGCCTCAAGGAGTACCTGCGGCCCTCCTTCCACCCGCTCGACAATGACAACCTGCACCTCGCCCGCGCCCACCTGGCGACGCTCGAGGACTCTCCCCGGGCGGAGGCCGCCTGAGACGTGATGTCGTCGTGTTCGCCGCGAGGACTCCTCGATGCAACGGACGTCCTCGCGCGCGGAGGCCGCTCGTGGTGCTGAAGTCGCCGCGCCTGGCGCTCGCCGCCGCATTGATGTCCGTGGCGGCTCCGTCGGGCGCGAGCGCCTTCTGGGTGGATGACCACCGCGCGTTGACCCATGCCGCGCTCGAGCGGGCCCTGGCGGCGGGCGCATCCCCCTCCCTGGCCGCGCACCGGGACGCGGTGCTGCACGGCGCCACCGCGGAGGACCTCAACCTCCACGTGAAGTGGACGGGGTGGCACCACTTCTACCGGCCGGAGGGCGCGCTGGACTCCTCCCTGCGCGCGGGCTCCGACGCGCGGGTGAGGATGCTGTGGGAAGAGGCCCTCGATGCCGCGCGCGGAGGAGACCTGGGCCGGGCGTGGGACAGGGCCGGGCACCTGGCGCACCACATCCAGGACGTGGCCTCGCCGCCGCATGTCGTGCCCGTGAATCACAGCTTCGCGGATGGCTTCGAGCGCTGGGGCCTGCGCGACGTGTTGAAGCGGCTGCCCTCGCGGCAGGTGGAGCCGCTGCCGGGGACCGAGGCGCAGCATGCGCTCGCACGCGAGACGCTGGAGGCGGTGCGCTCCCAGTTCCTGCGCGCGGAGGATGGCGTCGAGCTTCCGTGGAGCACCTTCTGGACGGAGCCGGATGCGCGGCGTCCTGGCTCCTTCGGTGTCTACGGCAGCGTGGGCAATGCGTTCGGCCAGACCGAGCCTCGCTGGAAGGACGGTGCGCACCGCGTGTCGCCCGAGGCGTATGACGCCTTCATGGCGGACCGGGCCGCCGGCGCGGTGGCGTATTCCCAGGCGTTCCTGACGTGGGCGGGCCAGCGCTTCGAGGAGGTCGCCGCACCCGACGCGGCCCCATTCACGGCGCGAGGTTTCATCCCGTCCCCGGAGTTGTCGCTCCAGGGGTTGGGAGGAATGGCTCGGGACTCGCGAGGCGCGACGCCCATCGCCGGGCTGCGTGCGGGGCTTCCGTTGCCCCATGCGCTGCGCCTGTCGGTGGAGTGGACGCGGGGCCTGGGGCTGGGGACGCGGCCGCTGCCCGCGGGTGGGTGGAGCCTGGCCGTGCTGTCTCCGCCGCTGTGGGCGTGGCGGCCGGCCTACGCGGTGGGCGTGGACGTGCGGGCCTCGCTGGGCGTGGGGTTGTTCTCGCAGGAGGGTGGGGCTCGGTTCGGCGTGCCGGTGGGACTGCGCGTGAGTGCGCTGCTCGGGGGCCCCTTCGTCGCGAGCACGGAGCTGCGCTACCAGGGCGTGCGCCCGTTCACCGAGGAGTGGACCCATGGGTTCGCGTGGACACTCGGCTTCGGTGTCGCGCTGGGTGACCGCTGACGGTTGAGTTGTCTCGGGAATGAAACGCCAGACGCCGGGTTTTCGCGCGCGTCCCCCCGAGTGCACCACGGCCCCTGGAGCCGTTGTCATGAAGACTTCGCGAAGGAAGTTCCTGCGGTACTCCGCTACCGGTGCGTCGCTGCTGGCGCTCGGACCCGAGGCATTGGCCGCGCCGAAGAAGGGCGCGAAGAAGCGCATCCTCATCCTGGGCGGCACGGGGTTCCTGGGCCCCGCGGTGGTGGAGGCCGCGCGAGCGCGGGGCCATTCCCTGACGCTCTTCAACCGGGGCAAGACGCGCCCCGAGCTGTTCCCCGACGTGGAGAAGCTGCGCGGCGATAGAGACCCGGACAAGGACGAGGGCCTCAAGGCGCTGAAGGGCAAGAAGTGGGACGCCGTCGTCGACACGTCCGGTTACTACCCGCGCATGGTCCGCGCCTCGGCCGCGCTGCTGGCGCCGAACGTGAAACAGTATGTCTTCATCTCCAGCGTGTCCGCGTACGCCAGCGACAAGACGCCGCGCGAGGACGAGAGCGGCCCCACGGCGACGCTTTCAGACCCCAACGTGGAGACGATGGGCAAGGACTTCGAGTTCTACGGAGGCCTCAAGCGCGCATGTGAGGAGGCCGCCGAGGCCGCGCTGCCGGGACGCGTGGCCAACATCCGTCCGGGTTACATCGTCGGGCCGGATGACCGCTCGGACCGCTTCACGTACTGGCCGGTGCGCTTCGACAAGGGCGGGGAGATGCTCGCGCCCGGGACGGCGAAGGACCCGCTGCAGATCATCGACGTGAGGGATCTGGCCGAGTGGCTGGTGTTGCTCATCGAGGGCCAGGTGAACGGTGTCTTCAACGCGGTGGGCCCCGCGGAGCCGTGGTCGATGGGCGCGATGCTGGACACGTGCCGGAAGGTGACGGGGCGGGACACGAAGGTGACGTGGGTGCCGGCGGAGTTCCTGGAGAAGCACGGCGAGACGGGCGACGTCCGCCTCCCCATCTACATGCCGCCCACCGGCACCAGCCTGGGCACGCACCTGCGCAGCAACGCGAAGGCGGTGAAGGCCGGGCTCAAGTTCCGCCCCGTGGACATCACCGTCCGCGACACGCTGGCGTACTTCAAGGGCCTGCCCGAGGAGCGCCGGAACAAGCCGCGCGCGGGTCTGCCCGCCGAGCGCGAGGTGGAGTTGCTGGCGCTGTGGCAGAAGGCCCAGGCCGAGCCCAAGGCCCCGGAAGAAAAGCCGGCCACGTCCCCGGCTCCAGCCGCCTCGGGGCAGGGCGGGTAGCGCCGTTCTTCGATGGCCCAGGCCTGGTGCCTGACACCAAGGCCGCCGTGCCTGGGCCATGACTCCCGCACCCGCCGCGCTGCCCGCGAGCGGGCCCGAGCCGTGGGCCTCGACCTCTTCATGGTTGCAGCGTTTCCCCACCTGTCACGAGCACCGCGCAAGCGCTGACGTGTGAGGGACTCCCACCGTGGCCCCTGTTCGCCCGGACAGCGAGCGGGCCGGGGCGAACTCTGTCCTCGCCCACGCGACGCACGGTGATAAGGACGCCCCGGCTGTTACCCAGGGCCACACCCAATCCCCATGTCCAGCATGCACTTCCTGCGCGGCGCTCCCGTCCTCTCTGAATTCCGGCTCGCCAAGCTGCTCGCGCAGTGCCGCGAGCAGGTGCCCGCCGTGTCGTCCGTCTACGCGGAGCACGTGCACTTCCTCGACGCCCCGGATGCCCTCTCCGAGGACGAGCAGGCGATGCTTGGCCGCCTCCTGGAGTACGGCCCCAAGGTGCCCTCGGGAGAGCGGGCGGGCAGTCTGCTCCTCGTGGTGCCCCGTCCCGGCACCATCTCCCCGTGGTCCTCGAAGGCGACGGACATCGTCCGGAACTGCGGCCTGGGTGCGAAAATCAGGCGCCTGGAGCGCGGCCTCGCGTACTACGTGGCGGGCCCCGAGGGCCGCGCGCTGGAGCCCGCGCAGTTGGAGCGCCTGTCGCCGGTGCTGCATGACCGGATGACGCAGGCGGTGCTCAAGCGCATGGAGGACGCCGCCGTCCTCTTCTCCGAGCACACGCC
The DNA here is from genome assembly GCF_010894455.1 of Myxococcus eversor. Lineage (GTDB taxonomy): Bacteria > Myxococcota > Myxococcia > Myxococcales > Myxococcaceae > Myxococcus > Myxococcus eversor. The sequence continues at coordinate 26,577 of NZ_JAAIXY010000015.1, forward strand.
TCGTCCCCTCACCACCGTGGACATCCTGGGTGGTGGGCGCGCGGCGCTGGTGACGGCGAATCGCATGCTGGGCCTGGCGCTGGCGGAGGACGAAATCGACTACCTGGTGGCGCGCTTCCAGGAGTTGAAGCGCAACCCCACCGACGTCGAGTTGATGATGTTCGCGCAGGCCAACAGCGAGCACTGCCGGCATAAAATCTTCAACGCGAGCTGGACGCTGGACGGCAAGCCGCAGGAGCGCTCGCTCTTCCAGGCCATCAAGAACACCTACGCCCGGCACAAGGAGGGCGTGCTCTCCGCCTACAAGGACAACGCGGCGGTCATCGCGGGCTTCGAGGTGGACCGCTTCTTCCCGGACGCTGACACGGGCGAGTGGGGGACGGTGCGCGAGCCGTCTCACATCATGGTGAAGGTGGAGACGCACAATCACCCGACGGCGATTTCGCCGTACCCCGGCGCGGCCACCGGCGCGGGTGGAGAGATTCGCGACGAGGGCGCCACCGGACGTGGCGCGAAGCCCAAGGCGGGCCTGACGGGGTTCACCGTCAGCCACCTGCGCATCCCCGGCTACGAGCAGCCCTGGGAGCAGCCCTACGGCAAGCCGGACCGCATCGTCTCCGCGCTGGACATCATGATTGACGGTCCGCTGGGCGGAGCCGCGTTCAACAACGAGTTCGGCCGTCCCAACCTGTGCGGCTACTTCCGCAGCTACGAGTCGCAGGTCGCCACGCCCGAGGGCGTGGAGGTGCGCGGCTACCACAAGCCCATCATGATCGCCGGCGGGCTGGGCAACATCCGCGCGCCGCACGTGCAGAAGGGCAGGCTGCAACCGGGTGACAAGCTCATCGTCCTGGGCGGCCCGTCCATGCTCATCGGCCTGGGCGGCGGCGCGGCGTCCTCGATGACGCAGGGCGCGAGCGCGGCGGACCTCGACTTCGCCTCCGTGCAGCGCGACAACGCGGAGATGGAGCGGCGCTGCCAGCAGGTCATCGACCAGTGCTGCGCGCTGGGCGACAAGAACCCCATCCGCTCCATCCACGATGTGGGCGCGGGCGGCCTGTCCAACGCGCTGCCGGAGCTGGCGCACGACAACGAGCTGGGCGGCCGACTGGAGCTGCGCGCGGTGCCCAACGCGGAGCCGGGCATGTCCCCGCTGGAGATCTGGTGCAACGAGGCCCAGGAACGCTACGTGCTGGGCGTGGCCCCCGAGGACCTGGCGCGCTTCACCGCCTTCTGCGAGCGCGAGCGCGCGCCCTTCTCCGTGCTGGGCGAGGCGACCGAAGCGCAGGTGCTCAAGCTGTCTGATTCAACCCTGGGCACGCCGCCCATCGACCTGCCGATGGACGTGCTGTTCGGCAAGGCGCCGCGCATGCACCGCGACGCGACGACGCGCTCGCTGGTCCACGCGCCGCTGGTGCTGCCCGGTGACGTCAAGGCGCTGGCCGAGCGCGTGCTGAGCCACCCCACGGTGGCGGACAAGTCCTTCCTCATCACCATCGGCGACCGCTCGGTGTCGGGCCAGGTGGCCAGGGACCAGATGGTGGGCCCGTGGCAGGTGGCGGTGGCCGACTGCGCCGTGACGCTGTCCACGGTGACGAGCACCACGGGCGAGGCCATGTCCATGGGCGAGCGCACGCCGCTGGCGGTGGTGGACGCCGCGGCCTCCGCGCGGATGGCGGTGGGCGAGGCGCTCACCAACATCGCCTCGGCGCGCATCGACAAGCTCTCCGACGTGAAGCTGTCGGCGAACTGGATGGCGGCGGCCGGCAGCCCTGGCGAGGACGCGCAGCTCTACGCCGCCGTGCACGCGGTGGGCATGGAGCTTTGCCCGGCGCTGGGCCTCACCATTCCCGTGGGCAAGGACTCCATGTCCATGCGCACCGTCTGGGAGGAGGGTGGCGCGCGCAAGGCCGTGGCGTCGCCGGTGTCACTCATCATCTCCGCGTTCGCCCCGGTGCTGGACGTGCGCCAGTCGCTCACGCCGCAGCTCGTGGAGCTCACGCAGGACACGCGCCTGCTCTTCATCGACCTGGCGAAGGGCCAGCAGCGGCTGGGCGGCTCCATCGTCGCGCAGACGCACTCGCAGGTGGGCCCCGAGGTCCCCGACGTGGAGGACGCCGCGCTCTTGGGCGGCTTCTTCGCGGCGGTGCAGGCGCTCAACGCAGAGGGTCGGTTCCTGGCCTACCACGACCGCTCCGACGGCGGCCTGTGGGCCACGCTGTGCGAGATGGCTTTCGCGGGCCACTGCGGCGTGGACGTGGACGTGGCGGCCCTGGGCGGAGACCCGACGGCGGCCCTCTTCAACGAGGAGCTGGGCGCGGTGGTGCAGGTGCGCTCGGCGGACGTGGCCCGGGTGCGCGAGGTGCTGGAGAAGCATGGCCTGACGGCGTCCTGTCACGAGCTGGGCCGGCCGACGACCGCGCTGGACGTCCGCGTGCGCCACGGCGCCCAGGTGCTGCTGGCCGAGGGCACCATGGACCTGCGGCGCGTCTGGTCCCGCGTGAGCCACGAGCTGCAGAAGCGCCGCGACAACCCCGTGTGCGCGGAGCAGGAGTACGCGGCCAAGTGCGACGCGACGGACCCGGGCCTCTCGCCCAAGCTCACGTTCGACGTGGGGCTGGACGTCGCCGCGCCGTTCGTGGCCAAGGGCGCGCGTCCCCGCGTGGCGGTGCTGCGTGAGCAGGGCGTCAACAGCCAGCAGGAGATGGCGGCGGCCTTCACCCGCGCGGGCTTCCTGGCGGTGGACGTGCACATGAGCGACATCCTCGCCGGGCGCGTGTCGCTGAAGGACTTCCACGGCGTGCTGGCCTGCGGTGGGTTCTCCTACGGAGACGTGCTGGGCGCGGGCGGAGGCTGGGCGAAGTCCATCCTCTTCAACCCCCGCGCACGCGACGAGTTCGCGGGCTTCTTCGCGCGCTCCGACAGCTTCGGCCTGGGCATCTGCAACGGCTGCCAGATGATGTCCGGCTTGAAGGACATCATCCCGGGCGCGGAGCACTTCCCGCGCTTCGTGCGCAACGCGTCCGAGCAGTACGAGGCGCGCCTGGGGACGGTGGAGATTGCCCGCACGCCCTCGCTCTTCTACCAGGGCATGGAGGGCAGCCGGATGCTCATCGCCGTGGCGCACGGCGAGGGCCGCGCGGAGTTCTCCGACGCCGCCGAGGCCGCGCGCGTCAACGCGCAGGGCTTCATCACCACGCGCTGGGTGGACAACCGGGGTCAGGTGGCGGCGACGTACCCCGCCAACCCCAACGGCTCGCCCCACGGCATCGCCGGCGTGACGACTCGGGACGGTCGCTTCACCGTGACGATGCCGCATCCCGAGCGCGTCCACCGCACCGTGCAGCATTCGTGGCGGCCCCGCGAGTGGACCGGCGACGACGGCCCGTGGATGCGGATGTTCCGCAACGCCCGCGCCTGGCTGGGCTGAGCGACGCGGGAAGGGCCCCGACCTCGAAGCCGAGGCCGGGGCAACGACACGTGCCGTCTACGCGCGGACCAGCTCCAGCGGCTGGCCCTCTTCCACGTGCTTCATCGCGACGGAGTTCATGCAGTAGCGCTGCCCGGTGGGCGGCGGTCCATCCGGGAAGACGTGTCCCAGGTGTCCGTCACAGCGGGCGCAGCGCACCTCGGTGCGCACCATGCCGTACGAGCGGTCGCTGATCTCCGTCACCGAGTCCTCGCCGTGCAGCGGCTGGGTGAAGGAGGGCCAGCCCGTGCCGGACTCGAACTTCGTCCCCGCCTTGAAGAGGGGATTGCCACAGCCGGCGCACACGTAGGTGCCCGGCGTCTTGGTTCCCAGGAAACACCCCGTGCCCGCGCGCTCCGTGCCGTGCTTGCGCAGGACCTCGTACTCCTCCGGAGTCAGGCGCTCGCGCCACTGGGTATCGCTGAGGGTGAGCTTGTCGACCATGCCGTCACGCTCCTTTGCCCGGGTCCACGCCCGGGGTTTCTCTTGGATGCACATCCTGCCCAATCGTCGCGCCTGCTGGCCAACCTGGAATGACACCCCCTGTCCGCTCGCCCCCTCTTCCTCCGGGCCAGGGCCCCGGCGGGCACGAAGACGCCCCTGACGCCACGTTAGGGCGTAGCCCAGCAGACATCCCCCCATCAGCGGAGGCGCCATGAAGATTTTCGAGCTGATGACGAAGAATGTGGAGACCATCGAGGCCGACGAGTCGCTGCGCGTCGCGGCCCTGCGGATGCGCACGTGCAACATCGGCTCGCTTCCCGTCACCGAGAACGGGCAGCTCGTGGGCATGTTGACGGACCGGGACATCACCGTCCGCTCCACGGCCATGGGACAGGACCCCAATGAGACGCGGGTGCGCGAGGCCATGACGACCGCGCTCATCACCTGCGAGCCGGACGCGACGCTGAGCGCGGCCGAGCAGCTCATGGAGGACAAGATGGTGCGGCGGCTCGTCATCGTGGACGAGGCCCGAAGGCCCCTGGGCATCCTCAGCCTGGATGACCTGGCCACCGTGCCCGCGGAGGTGGTGCGTGCCGGCGCGGTGCTGGAGCACCTGATGCACGCGTAGACACTCCCGAGAGGCGGGATGCCGGGAAGTCCGGCCCCGCCCCTCGGGCTTTCATCAGGCGTCCGCCACCGGCCCGCACGCGGCCACCAGCTCCGCGAGCCCCGCGTCCCACGACACGTCCCGCTGCGCTCCGCCCCGCTGGCGCAGACTGACGGCGTTCGCCCGCACCTCACGCCCACCCACGACGACGAGCCACGGGACGCCCGCCTGGTGCGAGTCCAGCACCTTGCGCGACAGCGACTCGCCGCGCGAGTCCACCCGTGCCCGGCAGCCCGCGCGTCGCAGGCTGGCGGCGAAGCGCTCCGCGTACTCCACGGCCGCCTCGCCCACGGGCGCCACCACCACCTGCTCCGGCGCGAGCCACGCGGGCAGCGCGCCCCCGTGGTGCTCCAGCAACACCCCGATGAAGCGCTCCAGGCTGCCCAGCAGCGCGCGGTGAAGCATCACCGGGCGGACCCGCGCACCCGAGGCATCCTGGTAGCGCAGGTCGAAGCGCTCGGGCAGGACGAGGTCGAGCTGAATCGTCCCGCACTGCCACTCGCGCCCCAGCCTGTCCTTCAACACGAACTCCAGCTTGGGCCCGTAGAAGGCGCCCTGGCCCGGTTGGAGTTTGCAGTCGAGGCCCGCCTGTTTCGCGGCGGCGGCCAGCCAGGACTCGGCCTGGTCCCATACCTCGTCGCTTCCAGCCCGGGACGCGGGCCGGCCGGAGAAGGCCACCTGGACCTCGTCGAAGCCGAAGCTCGCGTAGAACTCCTTCAAGGAGCGCGCGAAGGCCACGACTTCGTCCACCACCTGCTCCGGGGCACAGAAGATGTGCCCGTCGTCCTGCGTGAACTGACGCAGCCGGAACAGGCCATGCAACGCGCCCCCCGGCTCACTGCGGTGCACCAGCCCGAACTCGCACAGCCGCAGGGGCAAGTCCCTGTAGCTGGGGGCCATGCGTTGCACGAGCTCGATGTGGCCCGGGCAGCTCACCGGCTTCACGGCGAGGTGGCGGTCGCCGTCCTCGAGCAGGAACATGTTCTCGCGGAAGTTCTCCCAGTGGCCGCTGCGCTCCCAGAGGGGCTGCGCGTAGATTTGCGGCGTACGGACCTCGAGGTAGCCCTCGCGTTTCATCCGCTGGCGGACGCGCTCCTCCAGCAGTTGGTACAGCTTCCAGCCGCGCGGGTGCCAGAAGACCATTCCCGGTGCCTCTTCCTGCAAATGGAAGAGGTCCAGGCGATGGCCCAGGGAGCGGTGGTCTTGTTCGTCGAGCATTGCAGTGACTCCAGAGACGGAAGGGTTGAATGCCTTGCCGGACGGAGCACTGAGTGAGTGCACGGCTGCCCCGGCCGAGAAGGCGGGGCGGAAAGCCGTGCGGTCGTCAGCCTACTTCGCGACGCGCACCGCTCCACACCCGCCGTAGCGAGTCGTGGTGCCGGTGGTCGTGGAGAAGATGACGAAGCTCACGGAAGATAAAATGCAGGCGGGTCCGATAAATGTCAACCGGACCCGCCGGACAGTCCCTGGCTTGGTGCCAGGGTGGCTCAGCAGGTCAGCCGGCCGTCGCGGCACAGGCAGGACGACACGACCGAGCCCCGACAGCAGGGCTCGTGCTGGGTGCAGCGCCAACCTTGGAGCGAGAAGCAGGCACGGTAGTCCCCGGGGCACACCGCCAAGGGACTGTCGAGCTCCTGGGACACGTCCTGGACCGCGTCGGACGACACCGCTTCATCGGTCGACGCAGCGAGGTCTTCCGCTCCGCCACAGCCCAGCAACGAGACACCGAGGACCGCGACCATCACCACGAATGCGCGCTTCATGGGAACCCCTGGAGTGCCCTGCGTGGACCGCCCACGAGCAGGGATTGCGCACCGGTTGTCCCATGAAGGCGGGGATACGTGTCGAGTCCTCCCACGCCCTTCTGTCCGCGAATGTCTACTCACGCCAGCAGGCTGGCCAATCCAATCAAGCCGGCGATGAGGAAGAAGAGGGACTCGCCCGCGATGAGGCCACCGCCCACCAGGGACATGGTGCTCATGTCCTCGGGGAGCGCCTCACCCTGTCCGGGACTGCCCGCGGCGGCGGGGGCGCGCTTCTGCGTCAGGGTGTTGAACACCGAGGCCACCACGCCACCCGCGCCGAACCACAGCGAGACGGGGAAGGACACGAAGCCGCCGAACGACGACGCGTAGGGACTGGCCAGCACCAGCGAGTCCATGGTCCAGCCCACCGCGAAGCCCGCGCGCGAGCTCTTGATGTAGCGCTGGTAGCCCTGGTGGCGCAGGAGCAGCTTGCGCAGCACCTGGATGCCGAAGCCGAGCGCCAGGCCGAAGTACATCGCCCGCACCTTCGCGTCCGACAGCGAGCCCAAATCCCGGATGGCGCCCACCAGCTTGTATGTCATGGCGGAGCCCCACTGGCCCACCGGGACATTGGGATTGTCGAGCTGGTTGACGGTCAGCGCCGGGTAGGCCGTCATGAAGACCTTCGCCAATCCCACACACAAGAGCGCGCCCATGATGACGCCCATCACCTGATAGCGGAACTGGATGATGCGATTGGTGCCCAGGCGCCAGCCGGTGGAGCGGTCCTGCTGCATGTCGCAGCCCACGGACGTGGAGATGAGCAGGATGGTCGCCGCCATCAACCCCACCAGCGGGTTCTTCAGGCCCATCAGCGACATCAACATGATGGAGATGACGAACGCGCTGGAGATGGGGTTCTGGTCGGTGATGCCGTAGGAGATGCCGTTGATGAGCACGAACAGGAGCGCCAGCGCGAGGCCGAACGCGAGCCACGTCAGGGGCTGCCCCAGCACGAGCGTACCCACCAACAGCGTCGCCGCGCCCCAGCCCACCACCCACGCCAGCAGCCGGGGCATGTTGACCTTCTTCCACGCCGGCTCCTCGCCCTGCTCGACGTCGGCCCGGGCGCGGATGCGCGCGGCGGCCTGGATTGCGAGCAGCGAGAGGTCCACCGCCGCCGCGCCGCAAATCATGGCCAGACCGATGAGGAAGCCCACCTTGCGGAACGGGTCCGCCGCGCCCAGCCAGCCGATTTCACGCAGGTAGGGCAGTTGCCACGCGCCGATGACGGCCATCAGCACCGCGGGCACGGTGATGCGACTGCCGACAATCATGCCCGCGCCCAGCGTGGCGGCGCTCGTTCCGATTGCGCCGACAATGGCTATCTTCTCCGTCATCCACGCGGCGATGGCGCCCAGCAGCGTGCCGCCACCCAGCTTGGAGATGGACGCCTTGAGCAGACGCTTGTCCGTCAGCGCGCGCAGGATGTTGGCCACCGCGAAGCCGGACGGGTAGTCGAGCTGGAGCCGGTCCACGAGCAGCGGCGTGTAGAGCATCCCCACGCCCACCGCGAACATGCCCACGCAGCCCACGAAGAGCATCAGGTGCCAGGCGGGAGGCAGCTCCATGCCCAACCACACCATGGCCTGGATGAGCACGGACATGGCGCACAGCGAGGCCACCGACGCGGCCATCGTCTGCATGTAGTTGGCGCCGTGCTTGCCCTCCGCGCCGTAGCCGTACGTGACGGCGCTGCCGAGGATGCCCGCCAGCACCTGCCCGCCGACGAAGAAACCCACGCTGAAGTTCATGTACGACGCGGCGATGCCACCCAGGGGCCCGAGGATGAAGAGGGCCACGGCGCTCAAGAGCAGGTGGTACTTCCACGTCCCCACCGGCGGCAGCCAGCCGAAGCGCTGCTGGACCTGCTCGGGGGCGTCGGACATCGAGGACGGGGTGGGCTCCGGAGAGGGGAGCGGCGGGGCGGAGGGGACCATGTGCCGCGAAGGGTACCGGCGTTCTCCACCGCTGTCACAACCCGCGACGTCGCCTCACGGGTCCTGGTAGCGCCGCGCTCGCACGGCGTCTCGGAGGCGGCTGCGTCCCCGGTAGAGATGCAGGCCGTGGAACACCGCCAGTGCCACCAGGCAGACCACGCCCAGCATCACATAGCGGCGGATGAGGTCGCCCTCCTGCCAGCCATGCTCCTCCACCAGGCGGCTCGGGTCGCTCAGGCCCACGCCCTCCATGCGGCCGAAGGGAATCTCCTCCGTGTTCGTCCTCGCGGCCCACCAGGTGGAGAAGCAGTCCCAGAAGGACAGCGCCCCAATGGGCACCAGGCCCCAGCGCAGTCCCCGCACGTGGAGGTAGCTGCCGGGCCTCACGTAGAAGCACCCCATCAGCACCGTGCCCAGCACCAGCATCCCCGCGTCGCCGCCGAAGATGATGAGCGCCGTCGTGCTCGCCATGGGCAGGAGCAGCGTGCAGAAGAGCTGCGCGGTGAGCAGCACCACGCCCCACGTCACCCACGCCGGGCGATGCAGCTTCCAGCCCACCCACGTGAGCGCCCCCAGTCCGCCCGCGAGCACCAGCGCCAGCGAATACCAGCGCTCCGAGCCCATGGAGGTCACCCAGAGCGACGGCACGGCGGGGATGCCGCACAGCCACGCGGTGATGGCGTGCCCCGCCTCGTGCACGAGCATGGTGAACAGCCGGACGATGAAGCGCAGCGAGCCGGTGGCCCCCAGGTAGCCCAGGAACAGCGCCACGGGGACGACGGTGAGGCGCAGCCGCAGCTCGTGCACGGCCTGCTCGTCGGCGGCGTCGAACGCGGCGGTCTCCAGCGGGTGCGCGTCCGAGCGCAGGTCCGGCGGCGGCACGAGCCAGGCGGGGTCCACCTCGAAGGGCGCGGGTTCCGGGGGCGCCGCCGCGGCCGCGCGTTCCTGCTCGGCCTTGCGCGCCGCACGGGCCTCCGCGCGGGCGTAGATGACGCCGCAGCGGGGACACTCCAGCCCCTCCACGCGGGGCGCCTGACAGCCGGGGCAGGTGAGGGCGGACGCGGGGCGCACGAGGGGAGCCTACCGGCCCGCGCGGGCTGGGGGAAACCGGGGGGAGGCTTGACGCGCGCGGCGGGCCTCGACGAAGTGGGAGCCATGTCCACGCTGGATGCGAAGACCCGGGGACGCACCGCGCCAGGGAGGCTGCGCGCGCTCGATGCCTGGCTGTGCCGCTTCGAGCGCGAGCTGCTGACGCGCGTGGACGGTGCCTGGGCCCGCGCCGTCTTCGTGGACGTGGGCTTCGGCGAGCACCCGTGGACGACGCTGGAGAGCGCGGAGGCGTTTCGAGCGCTCCAGCCGGAGCTCACCGTCATCGGCGTGGAGCTGGAGGAGGCGCGCGCCCTGGCGGCCCAGGCCCATGCGGGGCCCCGCACGCACTTCCGGCAGGGGGGCTTCGAGCTGCCCCTCTCGGAGGACGAGCCCGTCCGCCTCGTGCGGGCCATGAACCTGCTGCGTCAGGGACCCGTCGAACGCGTCTCCGAGGTGCACCGCGCCCTGGGTCGCTTCCTGCTCCCGTCGGGGCTGCTCGTGGAGGGGAGCTCGGACCCGGAGGGTTCGGTGCTCACCGCGCACCTGCTGCGTCGGACTTCAGCGGACCCGGAGGCTCCGCCCGCGCGCGAGGCGCTCCTGTTCCACACCGACTTTCGCAACGGCTTCGCGCCCCTGCTGTTTCGCGACTGGCTGCCCCGGGACTTGCGCCGACGCGTCCGTCCCGGCGAGGCCATGCACCACTTCTTCCAGGAGTGGACAGATGCCTGGAGACAATCGCGCGAGGCGGGACACACCTCGCCCGCCGACGCATTTCGCGAGTCCGTCACGCGCCTGGGGGCGCGCGTTGGCGGCGTGTCCAACGAGCCGTGGCTGCTCGACTCGGGCTACCTCGTGTGGCGGCCGGAGGGTGGCGTGAGCCCCTGACGCGCGGGGCCAGCTGCTCGTGCCATGGCCCGAGGAGGCTTCCCGGCCCCATGGGTCGCCGCGAGCCAACGGGTCGTCGCATCCGACCCGGACCGGGTTCCATGGCCCTCCAACCACATGAGGCGAAGTGGACAGGGGCAAATGGTGGGGGGGGCGGCTATGTTGAGTCCCCAAGGCATGAAACGACACATCCTCTCACTCCTCACCGCCGGGCTCGCCGCGGGTCTCTCGATTCCCGCTCCGACGCAGGCTTCAGGTGTCGGCGCGCAAGCCCAGGCAACAGCCCGCAGGACGCCCCCGCGTCCTCGCAGGCTGGAGGACGTGGAGAGACTGGAGACGGCTCAGGTGGAGGCAGAAGACGTAAAGGTGGAGCAGGCGGCGCGCCCGCGAGTGGAGGGGCGACCGTCCGCGTTGCTGTTCTCCGCGAGCTTCTACGGCACGCTCGCCGCCGCGCGCTGCTTCGGGCGCAATGGCATTGACGTCACGGTGGCGGACCCCGGCCGCCTGGGGCCCGCGAGCTGGTCCCGCTTCGTCGGGCGGCGCGTGCAGTGTCCCCCCGAGTCCCAGCCCGAGGCGTTCATGGAGTGGCTGCTGGACTTCGGCCGGAGGGAGCCGGGCCGGCACGTGCTGTACCCGACGAGCGACGAGCTGGCGTGGCTGGTGTCGGTCCACGCCAGCGAGCTGTCGAAGTACTTCCACCTCTATGACCCGGGCGTGGAGTCCGTGTACGGGCTGCTCAACAAGCGCAAGCTCTTCGAGGCGGGCCAGGCGGTGGGGCTGACGCTGCCGCGGACGTGGTTCCCCGAGTCCGAGGCGGACCTGGAGGCCATCTCCCGCGAGGCGCGCTTCCCGGTCCTCATCAAGCCGACGACGCAGATTCTCTACTCCACCCACGTCAAGGGCCTGCCGGTGGCGGAGCCGTCGCAGCTGGTGGCGGAGTACCGGGCCTTCGCGCGCGACGGGTACGCGGACATGCTGGTGAAGTTCGACCCGGCGGTGGCGCGGCCCATGGTGCAGGAGTTCCATCCGGAGGCGGCGGAGGGCATCTACAGCCTGTCGGGCTTCGTGGACGAGTCCGGCGAGCTGTTCGAGGTGCGGGGCGCCATGAAGGTGCTCCAGCGTCCGCGCCGGCTGGGCGTGGGCGTGTGCTTCGAGTCCGCGCCGGTGCGCCAGGACCTGGCGGACGGCCTCAAGCGGCTGTGCCAGCGGCTGGGCTACCACGGCGTCTTCGAGGTGGAGTTCATCCAGACGAAGGACGAGTTCCTGCTCATCGACTTCAACCCGCGCTACTACGGGCAGATGGGCTTCGACATCGCCCGGGGCCTGCCGCTGCCGCTGATGGCCTACCACGCGGCGCTGGGCGACACGCCCGCGCTGGAGCGCGTGGTTCAGGCGGCGCGCGAGTGGACGGGCAAGGGCGAGGTGTTCTGCAACCGGATTGCGTTGGAGATGTTGCTCAACCTCCAGCGCCTGTCGGGCGCGCTCCCCGTCGACGAGGCCCGTCAGTGGCGACGCTGGCTGGGCGAGCACCGGGACGTGGCGGTGGACCCGCTCATCGACTCGGATGACATGATGCCCACGGCGGTGGAGGTCGCCCAGATTCTCTACGGCTCCGCGCGCCACCCCCGCGCCTTCCTCCGGATGATGGTGCTCAACCGGTAGGCGCGGGAGGGGAGCGGGCTCAGGCGGCTTCGGGCTTGCCCGGAGTCGCCGTCACGGTGTCGAGGGCCAACTGGTCCTCGAACGTCTCCGCCCGGCGCAGGAGCCGCTCCTGCCCGTTGTCCAACGCGATGATGGCGGGCTGGGGATACGAGAAGGACGTGGCGAACGGCACGAAGTAGGCGCCCGCGTCCATGATGGCCAGTGTGTCGCCCGCGGCCAGCTCCGGCAGTCGCTTCGCGTGGTACAGCGTGTCGCCCGGCGTGCAGATGGGCCCCACCACCGTGTACACGCGCGACGCGGGCGCGTCCGGCCGGTCCACGTGGAAGAGCTGGTGGTACTCGTTGCGCACGCACTCGGCATGGTTCACGCCCGCGTCCAGCACCGCCCACGTCCGGTCATCGCCTTCCTTGAGCGTGTGCACGCGGCCCAGCAAAAGCTGCGTGTCGCCCGTCATGGCGCGGCCCGGCTCCAGGAAGATGCGCGGACGCTTGCGGCCCCGGCGCGTGTAGTGCGACTCCACCAGCTCCACCGCGAGCGCCACGTAGCGGGAGATGCCCAGCGCGCTTTCCGGGTCCGGCGCGGGCACGTCGCGGAAGAACGTGAGGTTGAGCCGCCAGTCGCGCTCGGCGATGTGCTCCACCGACGGGGTGCAGAGGCTGCCGCCCAAATCCAGCACCTCCAGGTCCAACCCCAGCTCCTGGTGCAGCGTGTCCGTGAAGGCGAGCACCGCCTCCACGAAGCCGGTGAACTCGCCCTCGGTGCGGATGGTGGCGCCCCGGTGCGCGTGCAGGCCCACCACGTCCAGATGGGACGACGCGCGCGCCTGCGCATACGCCCGCAGCGCCGCGCCCCCGGCGATGGGCGTGCCGAACTGCGCCGCCCAGCCACTGTCCGTCGTCACCCGCACCGCCACACGCGGGCGCTTGCCGACCTCCGCGGCGATGCGCGCGAAGGTGCCCAGCTCCTCCGCGTGATTCGCGGCCAGCAGTTGGATGCCCCGGGAGATGGCCTCGCGCACCGAGGCGTCCGACTTCACCGGGCCGTTGTAGACGATGCGCTCGGGCGCGACGCCCAGCTTCAGCGCGAGCCACAGCTCATAGGCGGAGATGATTTCGGCGCCCACGCCCAGCCCGTGCAGCACCTCCAGCACGCCGGGAATCGGGTTCGTCTTGTACGAGTAGAACACCTCGCAGCCGCCCGCCCGTCCCTGCGGCACGGCCAGGAAGCGCTCCACGTTGCGCCGCAGCGCCGCCAGGTGCACCACATGCAACGGCGAGCCCCATCGCTTCACCAGCTCCTTGAGCGGCACGCCCTCCAGACACAGGCCCTGGCTGGCGCGATGCTCCAGCCCCCAATACGACGCGGGAATCTCCGTGCGCGCGGGCGCCATGGCCCGCTGCAACACCGGCCGCAGCGTCTGCTTCACCTGGCGCTTGGCTGTCCCGACGAGGCGACTCTTCAGGCTCATGAGACCCGGCCCTGCTTCGGCAACCGCAGCGGCAGCCGCTTGGCGACATCAAAGGGCAGCGCCCGCATCAACAGCTGCAGCGCGCGGTACTCCAGCACGCCGTTCGTCTGGCGATACTTGCCGTGAATCATCTCGTTGGACTGCATCACCAGCGTGCCGTCCTTGCCCAGGTTGTGCATCAGCGAGGGCCGGCCGGTGCGGTAGTGCAGGATGGGCCGGTTGACGTAGACGTGGCCGAAGGCGCGGATGCCGCGCAGGTAGAAGTCCACGTCCTCGTAGACGGGAATGGACGCGTCGAAGCCGCCCAGCGCGGCGAAGTGCTCCCGGCGCACCATGCAGGCGGAGTTCACGTACAGCGTGCCGCGGAAGAGGATGTGCGCCACCGTCCACGCGCTGTTGGGCGTGGAGGCGCCCACCTTGGCGGCCCACTCGAAGTACTCGCTCTTGTCCTTGAGCCAGTCCGCGTCGTCGCCGAAGGGCACCACCCAGCCCACCGCCACGCCCGCGTCGGGGCGCGCGTCCAGCGCGCTCACCATGGCGTGCAGCGCGCCGTCCGCCAGCATGTCGTCGTCGTCCAGGAAGTGCAGGTAGCGACCGCGCGCCAGCGTCACGCCGTGGTTGCGCACCACCGCCGGACGGCCCTTGGAGGGCGGGTCGTTCACCACGTAGCGCACGCGCTCATCGCCCAACCCCTCCACCGTCGCCCGAGCCGTGCCCTCCGGCGTGTCATCCAACACGATGACCTCGACGTGGACCCCCTCCTGGCGGAGCACCGAACGGATGGCCTCCACCACTTCCTTCTCTCGTCGGTGGGTGGGCATCACCACCGAGACATCGATTGCGGACATGTCAGACTTATACGCGCTGGCGCCGGGGGCCGGGAAGACGCCTTGGCGTTCCATCCATCGCGCGCGGCTTGCGCGGCCGCCTGCCCGCCGCGCAAGGTGTGCGCGGGGAACGTGTTCTCAAAATGGATGAGGTTGAGAAGCTGTGTCTCCGGATGACGCCGCGTCGTCGGGACCTGACGCGTCCTTCAATAGCTCGCCACACCGGACTCGAAGTCGTCCGGCTCCCACCGGGGGTCCTCGACGACCTGCCAGGAAGGTCGTGAGGGCAGGACACGTCTGTCCGGGTTCGAGCGAAGCGCTTCCAGCATCCGGGCTCCCAGCCGCTGCTCGTCCCACGTCTCTCCCTCGAAGGAGGCGGGGCGCTCGAGTGCCTCGGCCTCCCATCGGGCATGGGCGAGCCGGTCCATCCAGGGATGCAGGCAGTCTCGGGCCATGTGCTTCCGCCTTTTGCGTGGGAGTCGGGGAAAAATGGTTGCAGTCGCCATGCCATGCCCTCGCGTCTGGAGACGCGTCAGGGGCTCGACATGAGACACTGAAGGAGCGTGGCTCCCTGGCCGCGGGGCATGCTGACACCCGCGGCCGACTTGACGCCGGGCGGGCCTCCGGAGAGGAACGTGGACGGACATGGCTCTCCTCCTGGCACATGAAGTCGAAGCCCCTCGCCAGTGCAGCTATCTGCCGGAGCGGCAGGCGTCACTGGAAAACCTGGTGATGCAGGAAGTGTCACCGGAGGAGTACGAACATCTGCTGGTGCGCGGGTGGCGCCGGTTCGGACCGCTGTATTTCCGGCCCGCGTGCGCCTCGTGTGGCGAGTGTGTCTCGCTGCGGCTGCCGGTGGAGTCCTTCCGCCCCAACCGCAGCCAGCGCCGCGCTCGGGCGGCCTGCGCGCACCTGCGCGTGGAGGTGGGCGTGCCCCGCGTGGACGACGAGCGGCTGGCGCTCTACCGGGCGTGGCACGCGGAGCGCGAGTCCTCGCGGGAGTGGGACCCCTCGCCGCTCACCCCGCGCGAGTACTCGCTCCAGTTCTCGTTCCCGCATCCGTCCGCGCGCGAAGTCGCGTACTACGACGACGGCGCGGAGGGGGGCCCCCGGCTGGTGGCGCTGGGCATCTGCGACGAGACGCCGCGAGCGTGGAGCGCGGTGTATTTCTTCTACGACCCGGCCTGTGCGGCCCTGTCCCCGGGCACGGCGAACGTGGTGTTCCAGGTGGAGCTGGCGCGGGCGCGGGGAATCCCCCACGTGTACCTGGGCTACCGCGTCCAGGCCTGCGCGTCGCTGCGCTACAAGGGCGGCTTCCGTCCGCACGAGCTGCTCGTGGGGCGGCCCGCGCTGAACGCGCTGCCCGCGTGGGAGCCTCCGGCGGCGCCCGAGACCGCCGAGCCGTCGGGAACCCCGTAGCTCCCGCGTGTCAGCCCGCGCTCAGGAGTGCCCGGTCGAAGTGCTCGCGCAGCCGGCGCGCGTACTCCTCGGGCGCGACGCGCGCGTACTCGCCATGGCCCGCGCCTTCCACGACCCACAGGGCCTTGGGCTCGCAGGCGGCGCGGAAGAGGCTGGCCTGGAGCTTGGCGGGCGCGTCCGGGTCCACGTCTCCGTTGACGAGCAGCAGGGGCCGGCCCTGGAGCTGGCACATGCCGTCGATGGGGCGCACCGCGTTCACGTCCACGCCCGCGTGCCGCAGCGTCCACAGCACCGGCTCCGCGCTGAGGGCCCCCCACCGGCCGTAGCCCGAGTACACGTCCGCCTCCAGCGCGGGGTACGCGCCCGCCGCGGCCACCGCCTTCACGCGGGCGTCCGTCTCCGCCACCAGCAGCGCGGTGGTGCCGCCCATGGAGAAGCCGAAGAGGCCCAGCCGCGCGGGGTCCACGTCGCGCCGCATGGAGACGAAGTCCAGCGCGGCCGTCACGTCGCGCCGCTCGCTGTCTCCCCACGTCACGCGGTCTCCACCGCTCTCGCCATGCGCGCGCAAATCGAACAGCAACACGCCGAAGCCGGCCCGGGCCAGGGCGCGCGCCTCGAAGAGCAACTGCGCGCGGTTGTCCGCGAAGCCATGCACCAGCACCACGGCCGCCCGGTTGCGCGACGGCACATACCAGCCGCGCAGCGTCAGCCCGTCCGCGCTGGAGAACGTCACGTCCTCCAGGCCCGTGAACTCCAGAGAGGCCTCCGGCCGCTCCACCGGCACATGTGGGGGGTGCAGCAGCCCCAGTCCGATGCGGTGGCCGCGCACCGCCAGCGCGCCGGCGACGGCGACGAGGACGAGCAGGGACAGCGGGAGGAGGACACGGCTCGGGCGGAGTGGGATTTTCACGGGGGGGTAGGAAGGCGTGGGCCGGAGCCAGTCTAGTCGAGCTCCCTGTCGGCCCGCGTCAGGCTGGTGGCTCGGCTCTCTAGAGAACAGGCCCGGCGTGCCTTCTGTTGGCGGGTATGGCTGCTTGGACTACGGTGCACCCGCCTTCTGGGAGTGGGGGCTGATGCTGCAACCGGTGCCACGAGACGCCTCGAAAGACCCCATCCGGAAGCGAGTGCTCTTCACGCTCGTGTTCCTGGGCGGGGGCGGTATCGAGCGCTCCGTGTGCAACATCCTGGAGGGGTTGGACCCGCGCCGCTTCGCCACCCGGCTGTTCTTCCACCACCGGCCCCCACCAGGGCGCGAGGACCGGCTGCCCAAGAACACCGAGGTCGTCTGGGCCACGGACTCCTACGACTACCATCGGCAGAGCCTGCCGGTGTACCTCTGGCACCTGCTGCGCCACGCGCGCGAGGCCGACGTCATCGTCGCGGGGCAGGAGGGCCGCGCCGCGCTGCTGGCCTGCCTGGCGGGCAAGCTGCTCGACAAGCCCGTGGTGGGGATGATCCACTTCGACTGGGGCGCGTTCCACCACGAGCAGCCGCGCCGGCAGCTCTGGGGGCTGCGCCTCTTGTACCCGCGGATGAATCGCATCGTCGCCTGCGGCCATGACACCGCGCGCTCCTTCCGGTCGCTGGTTCCCGTGCCGGAGGACCGGCTCCAGGTCATCCCCAACTTCGTGGACGGCGACACCGTGCGCGCCGCCGCGGAAGGGCCGCTGCCGGACTGGGCTCCGGCCGTCTTCGCGAAGCCCGTGGTCATCGCCGTGGGCCGGCTGGAGCCCCAGAAGGGCTTCGACGTGCTCATCCGGAGCCATGCCCTGGCGCGTCAGCGGGGCGTGGACCAGCACCTGCTCATCCTCGGGGTGGGCTCGCTGGAGGCCGAATTGAAGGCCCTGGCGCGCTCGCTGGGCGTGGAGTCCACCGTCTTCATGCCGGGGTTCGCCTCCAATCCGCACGCGCTGATGAAGCGGGCCACCGTGTTCGCCCTGTCCTCGCGCTTCGAGGGCCTGCCCATGGTGCTCCTGGAGGCGCTCGCCCTGGGGTGCCCGGTGGTCAGCACCGACTGCCCCTCCGGGCCGGGGGAGGTCCTCGAGCATGGCCGCCACGGCGTCCTGGTGCCCGTGGAGGACGCCCAGGCGCTGTCGGAGGCGCTGGAGCGCGTCGTCACCGACGAGGTGCACCGCAAGGATTTGTCCCGCAAGGCGCGGGCCCGGGCCGACGAGCTGTCCGCGTCCAGGGCCCTGGGGGCCTGGGAAGCGCTGCTGGCGTCCCTCTAGAGGGGCCTTCGGAGGCTCCCGGCCGCCCGTTGCTTCGGGGGCGGAAGGAGTCCCACGGCCCGGATGTTCTGGTTCGAGGCCCGCTGGGAACGGCGAGGGTGCAAGGAATCGCTTGCCGGCCCCGGGCGGCTTCACGAGGATTCGCCCCCATCATGACGACGACGAACGAAACGCAGGGCCTGAACTTCCTCCAGGAGATCATCGAGGAAGACCGGCGGGCGGGAAAGCACGCGGGTCGCGTGCACACCCGCTTCCCGCCCGAGCCCAATGGTTACCTCCACATCGGCCACGCCAAGTCCATCTGCCTGAACTTCGGGCTGGCGAAGCAATACGGCGGCGTGTGCAACCTGCGCTTCGACGACACCAACCCCGTCACCGAGGACACCGACTATGTCGAGTCCATCCAGCGTGACGTGAAGTGGCTGGGCTTCGACTGGGACGACCGCAAGTTCTTCGCGTCCGACTACTTCCCGAAGCTCTACGACTTCGCCGTGCAGCTCATCAAACAGGGCAAGGCGTATGTGTGCAGCCTGTCCGCGGACGAGATTCGCGAGTACCGCGGCGACTTCACCACGCCGGGCCGGGACAGCCCGTACCGCACCCGCTCCGTGGAGGAGAACCTGGACCTCTTCGAGCGCATGCGCGGCGGAGAGTTCCCCGACGGCAAGCACACGCTGCGCGCGAAAATCGACATGGCGTCCCCCAACCCCGTGTTGAGAGACCCGCCCATCTACCGCATCCGCCACGCGCACCATCACCGCACCGGCGAGGCGTGGCCCATCTACCCGCTCTACGACTTCGCGCACTGCCTGTCGGATGCGATTGAGGGCATCACCCACTCCGTCTGCACGCTGGAGTTCGAGAACCGCCGCGTGCTGTACGACTGGATTGTCGACAGCCTCATCCAGGGGGACCGGCCGTATCAGTACGAGTTCAACCGGCTGAACCTCAACTACACGGTGATGAGCAAGCGCAAGCTGCTCAAGCTGGTGATGGAGAAGTACGTCTCCGGCTGGGATGACCCCCGGATGATGACCCTCAGCGGCCTGCGCCGCCGGGGCTTCACGCCGGCCTCCATCCGCGACTTCGCCACGCGCGCGGGCATCAGCAAGACGCAGCAGCTCATCGACATGGGCGTGTTGGAGCTGTGCATCCGCGAGGACCTGAACGAGACGGCCCCTCGTGCCATGGCGGTGCTGCGCCCGCTGAAGGTGGTGGTGGAGAACTACCCCGAGGGGCAGGAGGAGCTCCTGGAGGTGCAGAACCACCCGCAGAAGCCGGAGATGGGCACGCGCAAGGTGCCGTTCATGCGCGAGCTGTTCATCGAGGCGGAGGACTTCATGGAGGTCCCCGCGAAGGGCTTCTTCCGACTGGCGCCGGGCAAGGAGGTGCGCCTGCGCTCTGCGTACTTCATCACCTGCAAGGAGGTCATCAAGGACGCGGCCGGCAACATCACGGAGCTGCGCTGTACCTATGACCCGGCCACGCGCGGCGGTGACTCGCCGGATGGCCGCAAGGTGAAGGGCACGCTGCACTGGGTGCCGGGCAACGCGCCCACCGCCGAGGTGCGGCTGTACGACAGGCTCTTCTCCGTGGAGAGCCCGGACTCGGATGACGCGAAGGACTTCACCACCTTCCTCAATCCGGCGAGCCTGGAGGTCCTCAGGAACGCGCGCATCGAGCCAGGGCTGGCCCAGGCGACGCCGGAGTCCCGCTTCCAGTTCGAGCGGCTGGGGTACTTCTTCGCGGACCCCAAGGACTCGCAGCCGGGCAAGCCCGTCTTCAACCGCACCGTCACCCTGAAGGACTCGTGGGTGAAGGAGCAGGGCAAGGGGAAGTAGTCCCCGCGTCGCTCAGGGTGTCGCCTTGCCTTTGGCGGGCGGCACCCTGCACGCGGCATGGCCCAGGATGACGTCTCCGTCGACGGTGCCGGTGGGCGTGGGCGTCCAGCCCGCGGCGAGCCGGGTGTCGAGCAGGTCATCAGCACTGGGGCGACGGTCCCACACGGAGACCGCGTTGACTCCGCCGAGTCAGGTGGTGTCGAAGACGAGGTAGCCGCCGTCCTTCCAGGGCAGCACCACGTCGTGGGTGAACTCGTCCTGCACCACCACCTCCGTCACGTCGCGCGGAGGCGTGCTGGCGAAGCCCCAGCGCACCACGTCCTGGAGCATCGTGAGGGGCGCGAGCTCCCGCTCCAGCGCCTCTCGCTGCTCGGGAGGCAGGGCGGCTCGGGTTCGGTCGGTCAACGGCACCATGCCCGGCAGTCTAGCAGGGTGTGTGCCTCACGGACGACCGTCAGCCCTCCGGCGCTGTCAGCGGCAACTCGGCGGTGAAGGTGGCGCCGCCGCCCTCCGTGGGCGTCAGGTGGATGCCTCCCTCGTGGCCCTCGGCGATGTGGAGCGCCATCCACAGGCCCAGTCCGAAGCCTCCGTGATTGCGCGTGGAGACGGCGCGCTCGAAGCGGCCGAAGATTCGCTCGCCGTCTTCGGAGGCGACGCCGGGGCCATGGTCCACCACGGCGATGCGGACGCTGTCCCCGGAGGCGGCCACGCTGACCTCGATGGGCCTGCCCGCGCCGAACTTGATGGCGTTGTCGACCAGGCTCTCCACGAGCTGACGAAGCCGCTCCGGGTCGAACCGGCCCACCACGGCGGGTGGGGTGGTCCACGTGAGGGAGGACTCCGCGCGCGCGGCCTTCTCCCGTGCCCCTTCGATGACGTCCTTCACGACGGCCGTCACATCCACGTCCTGGCGCACCAGCGCCAGGCGGCCGGTGACGAACTCGGACACGTCCAGCAGGTGCTCCACCAGCCGCGTCAGTCGCTGGAGCTGCTTCTGCGTCGTCTGCGCCCGGCTCCGCACCAGCTCCTCTGGAGAGAGCCGGGTGTCCTCGCGGTCCAGGTTGCGCAACAGGTTCTGGATGTTGAGCGTCAGCACGCTCACCGGGGTGCGCAGCTCGTGGCTGACCAGGCTGAGGAACTCGTCACGCAGGTGCACGGAGTCCAGCAGCGCCTCCTTCTCCAGCTCCTTGCGCGTCACCGCCCGCCGCACGCTGACCATCTCCAGCTGCGTGCGCACCCGGGCCATCAGCTCCCGCGCGGAGAAGGGCTTGACCAGGTAGTCGTCGGCTCCGCTCGACAGGCCCTCCACCGTGGACTCGTCGCCCGCGCGCGCGGAGAGCAGGATGATGGGGATGGCCCGCGTGCGCGGGTCCGCGCGCAGCTCGCGCACGAGGCCGAAGCCGTCCAGCACCGGCATCATCACGTCGGAGAGGATGAGGTCGGGCGGCTGGCGGCGCGCCCGCTCCAGGGCCTCACGGCCGTTCATCGCCGTCTCGACGTGGGTGAAGCGGCGGCCCAGCAACCCCGAGACGTAGCTGCGCAGGTCGGCGTTGTCGTCGACGAGGAGGATGCGCGAGGACGTCAGCGACTCGGGAATGTCCAACTGCGCGTCGTCCGCGCGCTCCACCGCCACGGGCTGGAGCAGGGGCGCGTCCGAAGCCGACCACCGCTGCGCCTCCTGGACGAAGGGCGCGGCCCAGGCCGCCGACGAGCGCGAGCGGGGCTTGTGGTCGATTCGCTCCTCGGGCAGGTGGGCCGAGCCGCCCGGCAACCGCACCGTGAAGGTGGTGCCCTCGCCCAGCCGGCTCGTCACGGAGACGGTGCCCCCGTGCAGCTTGACGAGCTCCTCCACCATGGCGAGGCCAATGCCCGTCCCTTCGTGACTCCGGCCCTGGGTGGCGCGCACGCGGTAGAACCGCTCGAAGACGCGCGGGAGGTCCTCCTCGGGAATCCCCACGCCGGTGTCCCGCACCGTGAGGACCGCGCCCCCGTCCCTCCAGTGCTGGCCCACATGAATCTCGCCCTGGTAGGTGTACTTCACCGCGTTGGAGAGCAGGTTGAGGACAACCTTCTCCCACATCTCCGGGTCCACGTAGACGGCCTCGGGTAGCGGGGGGCAGTCCACCCGCAGCCGCAGCCCGGCGCTGCCCACCGCGGACTCGAAGGTGCTCGCCAGGTTGCGCGTGAAGGTCGCCAGGTCCGTGGGGACGTAGGTGGCCTGCGTCCGTCCGGCCTCCATGCGCGAGAAGTCGAGCAGCGTGTTGACCATCTTGTAGAGCCGCTGCGCGCTGCGGCGCACCAGGTCCAACTGCTCTCCCTCCAGGACCCTGGGCTCCCGGTTCATGGCGTCTTCGATGGGCCCGAGAATCAGCGTGAGCGGCGTGCGGAACTCGTGGCTCACGTTGCTGAAGAAGGCCGTCTTGGCCTGGTCGAGCTGGGCGAGCTGCTCGGCGCGCTGCCGCTCCTGCTCGTAGGCGCGGGCGCTGGCGAAGCTGGCGGCGAGCTGCCGCGCGAGCAACTGCAGGAAGCTCCGGTACTCGTCATCCAGCGCGCGCAGCGGACTGATGCCGGCGACGAACACGCCCATCAGCTCCGCGTCCGCGCCCATGGGCACCGGAAGCAGCAGCGCGCGAGTCGTGGGCTCGGGCCAGGGGCCACCGGGGAGGGGACCGAACCTCGTCGCGAGGTCGTCGACCAGCACCTCCTGTCCCTCGTGGACGACGCTGGCGAGCGGCCACGCGCTCGTCTCATCCAGGTGCAGCTCGGTGGGCGCCGAGGCCGAGCCTCGGGGCAGGTTGGCGCAGGTGACGAGTTGCGCCTGTTCGCCCCGGACGACGTAGAGCAGGCCGAAGGGCAAATCGTGTCCGGCGGGTGTGAGGACCTCTTCCAATGCGACGAAGAGCGCCTCGACCTTGGCGCTGAGCGCCGCCCGGATGGACAGCTCCCGGAGGATGGCCAGGCGCCTGTCTCCGACGACCTGCCGCGTCGTCTCGCTCGCGATGGCGAAGAGGCCGGCGATCTCCCCCGACTCGCCAATGGTGGGGTTGTAGGACCAGGTGAAGTAGGCCTCTTCCCGAAGGCCCCCGGGCCGCCGCGCGAAGTTGACGTTGCCGTTCTCGATGAAGAGCGGCTCTCCCGTCGCGTGCACGCGCTGCATCAAGGGGCCCAGCAGCTTCCACTCCTCCGCCAGCGCCTCGGAGCCGCGCGCGCCCAGCGTCAGCGGATGCTTGGTCCCGAGGATGGGCCGGAAGGGGTCGTTGTAGAGCATGTTCAGCTCCGGACCCCAGAACAGGATGATGGGGTACGGAGAGCGCAGCATCGTGCTGACCGAGGTCCGTAGCGATTGGGGCCAGCGCTCCATCGGCCCCAGCGCAGTGGTCCGCCAGTCGAAGGCGCGCATCAGGGCGCCCATCTCGCCACCGCTCTGGATGAAGTGCTCTTGTGAGGCGTCGCGCGCGAGCACCGGGCGCGGAACCACCGAGCGCTCTCCGGAGGGAGGCTCGGTGGGGAGCCAGAAGGAGAACGTGCTGCCGGTGTCGGAGGTGGCCTCCAGGAGGAGCTGCCCGCCGTGGCTCTCCACGATGCCCTTGGTGATGGAGAGCCCCAGTCCATGGCTGTCGCGCCGCTTCTGGGCCGCGTGCCAGTGGCGGTCGAAGAGGTGCCGCTGCGCCTCGGGCGAAAGGCCCGGGCCGCTGTCTGTCACGCTGAAGCGGATGCCAGGCGTCCCAGGCGTGTGTCCGGCCCTCAGGTGGATGCGGCCTCCCGGCCCGGGCGGAGTGAACTTGATGGCATTGGAGACGAGGTTGCCGAACGCCTGGAGGAAGCGCTCCCTGTCACATCGCAGGACGAGCCCGGGCGTCACGTCGCTGTCGAGCGTCAGGCCCTTCTCCGCCGCCTGGGGCTCGAACTGCTCCTGGGCCTCGCGCACCAGGTCTTCCACGCGTTGCGGCCGCGCGTCGACGGAGAGCGTCCCGGTGTCGATGCTCGCCAGGTCGAGCAGGTCGTCGATGAGCCGGTTCATCCGGGTGGCGGCGCGGTGAATCGACTCCGCCTGCTTGTGCACGCGCGTGCCCGTGTCGCCCTCCCGGGGGAGTCGCTGCAGCAGCTCGGCGGCGGTGCGGATGGTGGTGAGGGGCGAGCGCAAGTCATGGCTGACCACCGCGAGCGTCTCTTCTCGCGAGCGGGTGGCGCGCTGGGCCTCCTCGAGCAGGCGTCGGGCCTCCTCCGCGTGGATGCGCTCGGCGAGGAGCGCCTCCTGCCGGAGCTGGGACACGGTGAGCAGGGCGTTGACGCGGGCCCGGAGCTCGTTGGCGGAGAAGGGCTTGACCAGGTACTCGTCCGCGCCGCTGCGCAGCCCCTCGATGGTGGCCTCTTCTCCGGCCCGCGCGGACAGCAGCAGGATGGGGATGAAGCGGGTGCGCTCGTCGGCGCGCAGGGCCCGCACCAGCTCCAGGCCGCCCACGCCCGGCATCATCACGTCGGAGAGGATGAGGTCGGGAGGGTTCTCCCGCGCGGAGGCGAGCGCCTGGGCGCCATGGCTCGCCATCTCCACGCGCCAGTGGGGTGACAGCAGGCGCAGCAGGTAGCCGCGCATGTCGACGTTGTCGTCCGCCACGAGGATGCGCGCCTCGGAGTGGGAGAGGGGAGGACCCGCGCTGGGGAGCCCCGGCTCGTTCCACTGGGAGACCTCGGCGAGGAACTCGCGGGCGCCAATCCCGGTGGAGGCCAGCGTCCGGGCCGCTCCGACCTTCTCCGGGTCCAGGTGCGCGAAGCCCGTGGGGAGGCGCACCGTGAAGGTGGTGCCCCGCTGGACGGCGCTCGTCACCGTCACGGTGCCACCGTGCAGTTTGACGAGCTCCCGCACCAGCGACAGCCCGATGCCCGTGCCTTCGTGGCTGCGCCCCCGCGCGCCTTCGACGCGGTGGAAGCGGTCGAAGATGCGCGGCAGCTCCTCCTCCGGCATGCCGATGCCCGTGTCCTTCACCGTCAGCTCCACGCTGTCGTCCAGCCATGTCAGCGCGATGTGGACATGGCCCTCGAAGGTGAACTTCAGGGCGTTGGAGAGCAGGTTGAGGACAACCTTCTCCCACATCTCCGGGTCCACATAGACGGAGTCGGGCAGCGGCGGGCAGGCGACGACCAGCTCCAGCCCCGCGGTGGTCATCGCCGAATCGAAGCTGCTGACCAGATCTCGAGTGAGGGCGGAGAGGTCCGTGGGGATGAACGAAGCCTGGACACGGCCCGCCTCCAGCCGGGCGAAGTCGAGCAGGGTGTTGACCAGCTTCTGCAGCCGCAACCCGTTGCGGCGCACCATCTCCTGGCGCTCCCGTTGCGGCGGAGGGAGGGGATGCTCGACATCCGTCAGGGAGTCCTCGACGGGGCCGAGCATCAAGGTGAGGGGCGTGCGGAACTCGTGGCTGACGTTGCTGAAGAAGGCGGTCTTCGAGCGGTCGAGCTCCGCGAGGGCCTCCGCCCGCCGCTTCTCCTCTTCGTAGGCGCGAGCGCTGCTGACGGCCGTGGCGAGGTGGTCCGCCACCAGCGCCAGGAACCCCCGGTAGTCCTCATCCAGGGCGCGCCGCGCGCTCACTCCCGCGACGAGGAAGCCATGAGGGCGCCTGGCCCCAGGGCGGGTGATGGGCAGCACCAGGACGGAGTGGGGAGAATCGGGCCAGGGGCCGCCCGGGAGCTCGCCGAAGCGGGTGTGCGCGTCGGAGATGAGGTGTCCTCCCCGGGCCTCCCACGCTTCGGAGAAGGACCAGGTGGCGCTGGCGGGAAGGTCGCCGAACCGCGAGGCGGCCTGGGCCTTTGTCTCCCAGCCCGTCGCCTCCATCAGGTCGGAGGACAGCTCGCCGCTGGGACCCAGGCGATGGAGCAGGGCGAAGGGAAGGTCGTAGGCATTGCCCGCCAGGGCTCGCGCGGCCTCACGCCAGGCGTCCTCCTCTCGCTTGACGGTCCCCGCGCGCGCCGCGAGGTCCCGGAGGGTTCGCAGCCGTCGTTCGCCGAGCACCCGGCCCGTGGTCTCCGTCAGGGTGACGAGGATTCCTCCGACGCCCCCGCTCTCGTCCCGGATGGGGCTGTAGGAGTACGTGAAGTAGCACTCCTCGAGGTAGCCGTTCCGGTCCAGCGGCAGCATCCAATCCACCGAGCCGACCGCCGCGCCCCGCCACACCCCGTCGAACAGCGGGCCGATGATGTGCCAGCTCTCGGCGAACGTCGTCTGGGCGCTGGTGCCCATGGCCGAGGGGTGCTTCGTGGAGCCGAGCACGGGCCTGTATCCGTCATTGTAGAACTGGACGAGCTGTCGTCCCCACGCGATGTACATGGGGAAGTGGGATTCGAGCACGATGCTGACCGCCGTGCGCAGCGACTGCGGCCAGGTCTCCGGCGGGCCCACGGGCGTCTTCGACCAGTCGGTGGCGCGCATGAGCGCGCCCATCTCGCCGCCGCCGGCGAGCACCGCCGCGGCCACGGGATGAAGGTCGGAACGAGATGTCCCAGGACGTTGGGTCGAGTGGCTCATCGAATTCGGTCATCGCCCCACACTTCGTTGCTTGCAGGACGTAGCAGGGAGGATGGGTGAGGCCTCAACGCCCAGGATGAAGGCCTGTATCGGCGACAATATTCTGGCGCAACCTTGGAAATGCACGGGGTTGGAGTGCAGCCGCGACACATCGAGACAGGAGACATGTGTCGCCTGCGGCACGGTGTGCACGCTCGCCCGGGTAGGCAAGAGGCGCTGCCTGGAAGGCTGGGAGGCGGGCTCGGGAACGAGCAACGGAGGACGCGTCCACCAGGGGCGACAGGGTCCACTCGTGCGAGGTGGCGGCGAGGGGCTGTTCCCGGGGCCCACGCTCCGCGCGCCCACCCGAGTGGAAGGGGGGCGCACGTGCGGCCTCACGGGGGCAGCGGGGACTGCGACGGCCCACCCGTCGAGGCGTCATGCCTCGGGTCGGGTGGGCCGCCTCACATCTTCACAGGTCAGCGATAGGTGACGACGAGCGACGCGTTCTGATAGCCGCCCTTCGCGCCGTAGAGCCACACGTAGTACTTGCCGCCCTCGACGTACTTGAGGTCGCAGCGCTCCACGTTGGTCTCCTTCATGCCGCGGCAGTCGTAGTCGCTGTGGGTGGGGAAGGCGCCGCGACGGACGTAGAGGTCCGCGTTGCCCGTTCCACCCTCGACCTTCACGGTGACGTTGCGGTAGCCGCCCTCCGGGGCCTCCGGAATCTGGACGAAGAAGCCGCTGGTGCCGTTCGTGGCGCCGGACAGGCCCCCCACCGGCACGTTGGGCTCGAGCGGGAAGAAGCCGCCCTGGAACGTAATCACCAGCGAAGCGTTGGCGTAGTCGGTGAAGCCATTGAGCATCACCCACCAGGTGCCGGGCGTGGGAGTGGCGAAGGCGCACGCCTCGTTGTTGCCGGAGGTGTAGGGGCGGCAGTCATAGAGGGAGGTCGTGGGGGGGGTGCCGAAGCGGACATACAGGTCCGCGTCGCCCGTTCCACCCGACAGGGCGAAGCGCAGGTTCGTCGCGCCCTCGGGCACCTCACCGCGGAAATACTTCTTCGCGCCACGGGTGCCGGAGGTGACCACGGGGGCGTTGCGCTCCAGGGGGGGGGCGTCCGGGGGAAGGATGACGACACCCACCTGTACGGCCTTCCAAGCGGCGGTGACGGAGGCGACGGTCGCCGCGTCATAGCCGAGCTGGATGGCGGCCTGCTCCGTGGCGACCTTCGCCGCCTCGAAGCTGGAGGAAGCAGTCAGGAGGTCCGCGTTCGCCTTGTAGACGATACGGGCGGCCTTCTCGATGCCGATGCCCGTCACCGCGGGACGCGTTGGGAAGCGTGGATGCGTTCCGCCCTGCGAGAGCAGATAGAAGGC
Organism: Myxococcus eversor; assembly: GCF_010894455.1. Classification (GTDB taxonomy): domain Bacteria; phylum Myxococcota; class Myxococcia; order Myxococcales; family Myxococcaceae; genus Myxococcus; species Myxococcus eversor. The sequence continues at coordinate 54,199 of NZ_JAAIXY010000015.1, forward strand.
GAGGTTGGCGATGCCCGAGCTGTAGTGGACGTCGACGCCCGAGCTGTAGTCGGCGTAGTCATCCAGCGAGCTGCCATCCAGTCGGGGGTTGTACAGGTAGCGAAGCGCGTCCCCGGGGATGTGTGGCGTCCAGACGTCCTCGCCCATCATGAACGTCCCCTCGTTGATGACCTTGCCCTCCGAGTGCCACTCGCACACGGCGCCGAAGATGTCGGAGATGGCTTCGTTCAGGCCGCCGGACTCACCGGAGTAGATGAGGTTCGACTCGTACTCCGTCACCGCGTGCGTCAGCTCGTGGGCCGTGATGTCGATGGCGTAGGGCAGGATGGAGGCGGTGGTTCCATCGCCGTCGCCGAACACCATCTGCGTGCCATCCCAGAACGCATTCACGTAGTTCACCCGGTGGTGAACGGTGGTGATGAGCGCGGCGCCCGCGTTGTCGTAGGAGTCGCGGTTGAACAGCTCCTTGTAGCAACGCCAGACGGCCCCCGTGTTGTCATAGGCCGCGTTGACGACGGGGTCGAGGACCGGAGGGTCTCCCTCCATGCGACTCATGGTGCCCGGAAGGCCAGGGCCCTGGTTGCCATCGTAGACCCGGCGGTTCAGCGCGTTGTGGATATGGGTGAAGCGCTCGAAGACGTCACCCGAGCGCGCGTTGACGAGCACGGTGTCGTCCACGGGCTCGCCCTTCTGGGACTCGCCCTTCATGCGGAGGCTGTAGGCGAGCAGGAGCTGTCCACCGTCGCGCCAGTAGACGAGCTCCGGCTTGCCCACGAGGGTGGCGTCGGCCGGCGAGGCCTTGTCCTTCAGGGCCTGCTCCACCGCGAGTTCCGAGGAGACGGTGGTGCCCTCGAGCGCGGGCAGGTCACCGCGCGCATCGCCGTTGGCCGCGAAGACCTGGCCATCACGCGCATGCAGCCGCAGCTCCGCGCCCATGACCTCCACGCCGTTGATTCGCACGCCGTAGCGGAAGTGCGCATCCCCGTCGAAGCCGACGTAGGCCTTCTTCAGGAAGAGCTGCTCGGGCTTCACCTTGAACAGCGGGGCCACCCGCGCCAGGACGGGTGCCAGCGTCGCCGGCTGGAGCCCTCGGAGGGCGGCCTCGGTGGTCGGCGCGGCGCCGAAGGGCCCGTTGACGAAGGTGGGCACGGAGTCCTTGTCGGCCGCGAGGACCTGGTGCGCACCCGTGAGTGCCTCCGAGGTCTTCGCGTTCACCGCTTCCTTGCTGTCTTTCGGAGGGCTCGCCTCGGTGCAGGCCCCCATGGTCAGGCATAGCAGCGTGGCACCGACGACTCCGCGTCCTCGTTTCAAGAGCATGCACTTCCCCCGGATGAATGATGAGGTCGCCATGGTGGAGCCAAACGCAGTTCAATGACAAGTCACCAGCCACGACTTCATTGCGTTTCATTCATCGGACAGGTCTGGAATCACCCGTGGGAAGTTCCCGGTGTTGTAAGTCTTTCGTTCTCGAGGGGCGGCGGCGCGGTGCGTGAGACATTCCAGGTCACGCAATGTCAGGAGTTGAGACAGGCGGCCAGGCCTCGCCGGAAATGCGACGGCCCACCCGCCGAGGCGTCATGCCTCGGGTCGGGTGGGCCGCTTCACATCTTCACAGGTCAGCGATAGGTGACGACGAGCGACGCGTTCTGGTAGCCGCCCTTCGCGCCGTAGAGCCACACGTAGTACTTGCCGCCCTCGACGTACTTGAGGTCGCAGCGCTCCGCGTTGGTCTCCTTCATGCCGCGGCAGTCGTAATCACTGTGGGTGGGGATGGCGCCGCGACGGACGTAGAGGTCCGCGTTGCCCGTTCCGCCTTCCACCTTCACGGTGACGTTGCGGTAGCCGCCCTCCGGGGCCTCCGGAATCTGGACGAAGAAGCCGCTCGAGTCGTTCGTGGCGCCAGACAGGCCCCCCACCGGCACGTTGGGCTCGAGCGGGAAGAAGCCGCCCTGGTACGTCATCACCAGCGACGCATTGGCGTAGTCGGTGAAGCCATTGACCATGAAGTACCACTTGCCGGGCGCCGGAGTGGCGAAGGTGCACGTCTCGTTGTTGCTGGAGGTGTAGGGGCGGCAGTCGTAGGAGGCGGTCGTCGGGTAGTTGCCGAAGCGGACATGCAGGTCCGCGTCGCCCGTTCCGCCCGACTGGGTGAAGCGCAGGTTCGTCGCGCCTTCGGGCACCTCACCGAAGCCATACTCCTTGGAGGCCCGGGCGCCGGAGAGGACGATGGGGACGTTGCGCTGCAGGGTGTGCGGGTTCGGGGGCTCGAAGACGACGCCCACCTGGACGGCCTTCCATGCGGCGGTGACGGAGGCGACGGTCGCCGCGTTGTAGCCCAACTGCACGGCGGCCTGCTCCGTCAGGGCCTTGGCCGCGTCGAAGCTGGTGCCGGGGAGGAAGTAGTCCCGGTTCGCCTTGTAGAAGATGCGGCCGGCCGTCTCGATGCCGATGCCCGTCACCGCGGGGCGCGCGGGGAACCGCGGATGCGCGCCACCCTGCGCGAGCAGATAGAAGGCGAGGTTGGCGATGCCCGAGCTGTAGTGGACGTCGACGCCCGAGGTGTAGTCGCCGTAGTCGTCCAGCGAGTCCCCATCCTGCGTGGGGTTGGGCATGTAGCGGAGGGCATCTCCCTCGATGCCAGGCGTCCAGATGTCCTCGCCCACCAGGTACGTCCCGGCGTTGAGGGTCTTGTTCTCCGCGTGCCATTCACACACGGCGCCGAAGATGTCGGACAGCGCCTCGTTCAGGCCGCCCGACTCGCCGGAGTAGATGAGGCCCGAGTCGATCTCCGTCACGGCGTGCGTCAGCTCGTGCGCCGTCACGTCCAGGCCGAGGGCCAGGTTGATGGAATTGACGCCGTCGCCGTCGCCGAACACCATCTGCTCGCCGTCCCAAAACGCGTTCACATAGTTCACCCGGTGGTGAACGGTGGCGATGAGCGGGGCGCCCGCGCCGTCGATGGAGTCGCGGCCGAAGAGCTCGTTGTAGCAATTGTAGACGGAGCCCAGGTTGTCATAGGAGGCGTTGACGATGGGGTCCGCGACGGGCGCGTCGCCTTCCTGGCGGCGCAGGGGGCCCGGCAGGGTGGTGCCGTTCAGTCCGTCATGGACCCGGCGGACCAGCGCCGAGTGGATGTTGGTGTAGCGCTCGAACAAATCTCCGTTGCGCGCGTTGACGAGCACGGTGTCGTCCACCGCGGTGCCGTCCGCCTGCACACCCGTCACCCGCATCCGGTAGGCCAGCAGGTACTGGTCGCTGTCGCGCCAGTAGACCAGCTCCGGCTTGCCGGCGATGACGGACTTGGGCGGGGTGGCGCGGTCCTTGTGGACAGACTCCATCGCCAGCTCGGCGGAGACGGCGGCGCCCACCGGCGCGGGCAGGTCGGTGCGTGCCATGGCGTTGGCGAGGCGGACCTGGCCATCGCGGCCGTGCAGCCGCAGCTCCGCGCCCATGACTTCCACGCCGTTGAGGCGCACGCCGTAGCGGAAGTGGGCCTCCCCGTCGGAGCTGACGTAGGCCTTCTTCAGGAAGAGCTGCTCGGGCTTCACCTTGAACAGCGGGGCCACTCGCTCGATGACGGGCGCCAGCGTCGCCGGCTGGAGCCCTCGGAGGGCGGCGGCGCTGGTGGGCGCGGCGCCAAACTGCCCGCTGACGAAGAGGGGAACCGAATCCTTGCCGTCCTTGGGTGTACTTGCCTCGGCGCTGGCCCCCAATGTCAGGCATAGCACCGTGGCGCCTACGACTCCGCGACCTCGCTTCAAGAGCATGCGCTTCCCCCAGACCAATGATGAGGTCGCCATGGTGAAGTCAAACGCAGCTCAGGAACAAGTCGACAGGAGCAACTTCATTGCATTTCCCGCAATGCGTGAGGGGTGTGACATTTTCTGTCACAGTGTTCCAGGTGGTGAGAGTTTCTTGGGTGTGGTCATCCTGGGACTACCCAGGGGCGCGGGGCGATGAAGACCCCTGTGTTAATGTGCGAGACATGACGACGGGTGGCAACAGGCTTCTTGCCCCGGCGAGCACCTGGCGGTGAGTTCCGCTCGGGAGATTCGCGCCGACTTCGACCGGGCGTCCCTGGTGGTGTACCAGGCCTACCCGGACGCCATCGCGGACGTGGCGGTGAGGCAGCAGAAGTTCGGTCCGCCGTTCTCCGTGGGGCGGATGACGTGGATCAAACCCAGCTTCCTGTGGCTCATGCATCGCTCCAACTGGGGCCGCAAGAGCGGGCAGGAGCGGACGCTGGCGGTGTGCATCCGGCGCAGCGGCTGGGAGGCGGCGCTCGGCGAGGCGGTGCTCACGGGCTACGAGCCCAGGGCCCACGGCTCCCCAGAGGTCTGGCGGCAGGCCTTCGAGCACGCATCCGTCCATGTCCAGTGGGACCCGGAGCGCACGGTGCGGGGTGCGGGCCTGCCCCATGACAGCATCCAGGTGGGCCTGGGACGAGGCATCATCCAGCGCTTCGTGGACGACTGGGTGGTCTCCATCACCGACCTGACGCCCCTGGTGCGGAAGCTGCGCAAGCACCTGGACGACGGTCGCGCGGACCAGGCCACGCGCCTGCTGCCCACGGAGGCTGTCTATCCGGTGCCGGCGGAGCTGGTGCGCCGGCTGGGCATGTGACGAAAGGGGCACGCCGCCGGAATCACTGGCGGCCCGCCCTCTTCGTCTCGATGGCCGCTCAAGCTCCCCCGCACCCAGACCGGTGCTCCGCGCCCGAAGCGGCGATACGCTGGTTCCCATCCCAGCGCGGGGCACTGGGACTGGCATCTCAACAGAAGCAGGGGGCTGATATGGGAATCACGATGTCGCCGCAGGAATACGCCACGGCTTTTCGTCTGCTGGCCGCCACCGCGCGCCACCCCGAGAACATCGCGCGCGTCGTCGAGGAGCGGATGCTCCCAGGGCTTCCGCTCCAGCGCGCGCTGCTGGACGTGGGCGCCGGGTCCGGCAAGGTGGCCGAGCGACTCGCGCGGCACTTCGGCTCACTCACGTTGCTCGAACCCAACCGTGAACAGATTTCAGGACTCAAGCTCGACAATGCCAAGGTCCTCGTCGAGCCCCTGGAGCGCTTCGACTCCGCCGAGCAGTACGAGCTCGTCCTGTGCTCACACGTCCTGTACCACGTGCCCCTCGCCGACTGGGGCGCCTTCATGGACAGACTGCTCTCGTTCGTCCGTCCCGGAGGCTACTGTCTGCTCATCATGGCCGCCGCGCGAGGGCCCACCTACGAGCTGTGCCGTGACTTCGCGGAGACGCTGAACTTCGGCGAACTCATGCTGGACACCGTGCGCGGCAAACATCTGCCGCACGAGGTGCTCCCGACGATGAGCGGCTTCGTCGCGCAGACCTTCGAGGAGATGTACACGCTCTGCCGCTTCTTCGTGCTCGAGGGCTGCTTCACCGCGGAGCAGCTCGCGGCCATGAGCCCTGAGCAGGCCCGCGAACTCGACCGGAAGCTGCGCCTTCATACCGAGCGCTGCCGGGGCGTGGATGGGGTGTATCGCCTGGAGCAGGACGAGGACGTGGTCCTCATCCCCAAGCTCTGACGCCCACCGCGGCGCGGGCGCACCCCACCAGCGGCAGCAGGCGTGGAGACCGCGAAGAACGTACCGACGAAGCTCTCGATGAAGGGCCGCACGCACGGGGCGAGGGTGGGCGTGTGGCGGGGCATCTTCATCTTCGACATCTGAGCGGAGGCGTCAGGGTTTCTTGGGGGCGTCGGGCGTGGAGGTCGCCTCGCGCGTCATCTCCACCATGGTGGGGCGCCACCCGAGGCGCGCGAACATCCGCTGGGCGGGCTCGTTCTTGGCGGCGGTGTGGAGGACGACGCGCGGCACGCCCAGGGCCGTCAGCCGGCGCATCAGCTCCTCTGCGAGCAGGGGGCCCACGCCCGCGCGGCGCGCCTTCGCGTCCACCCAGAGGTCGTGGAAGCCTCCGGAGCGGTCCAGCAGGGCGTTCCAGTCCACGTCCTCCACGCGGCCGTAGGCATAGCCGACGACTTCACCGTCCAACTCGGCGACGAGGACGACGGCGTCGGCCTTGCGGGCCTCGCGTCCCAGCCACCAGCGGTAGCCGGACTCCACGTCGTCCGGGAGCATGAATCGCTGAGGGTCGAACTCGTGGTGGAGCCGGGCGAGCGCCGCGCCCATGCGGCCCAGGGCGGGCTCGTCCGAGGGCTGGGCGGGGCGGAGGGTGACGGACATTCGGGGTCTCCTTCGAGAGGCAAGGAGCCTCACACAGGGGACTCGAGGCCGCACGGTGTTCCGCTCCGAGGTATGTGGAGTGCAGGACGTGGGTGGGCGGCGTCCAGGGTCGTCTCCCGTTCTCTGTGTCGTTGGCGAGCAGGGGCGAGAGGGGATGTGGCGGCTATTCGACAGGCCCCCGCGACCTACTCCGCGTCGAGAGCCCAGGTCCCTTCCTCCCAGCGTTTCAGCGCCTGCGCTGCCTTGAAGGGGACGAAGCCCTCCTCCTTGGTGGCTTCCGTCAAGACGGCTGTTGCTTCCTGAGTTCGATAACGCAGCAGGTATGCGGCGGCCATGACACGGACATCCATGCGCGGGTGCTTGAAGAGCGTCGTCAGTGCCTCGCGCCCTGTATCTCCATGCTCGCGAAGTGTGTCGACTGCGGAGATATACTTTCTCGCGTGCTTGTTGCCGGTCCTGGCATCGCCTCGCCAGATTGCGTCCGTTTGGGCGGCCACGTTGTCCGCGAACTGCTCTACAAGCTCGTCCACGCTCATCGCCAGATGCCCTTTCGAATGGTCTCAATCGCCAGCAGGCCGAAGTCGCGCCGGGCTTGAAAGGAGGGCGGCAGCCACCGCAGCCGCATCCAGCACCCCAGGTCCCAAGTTCCCGCCGCATCCTATTCACTCTCGTGCACGCGTGGCTCTGCTGCGAGCGAGCACCGGGCTGATTCGCGTGCCTCGCGGACGCGGGCGCGTGCGGTCCGGACGCGCTGGCGAGGCACCGGGCCGTGGAGGTCCTTGTCTTTACTGAGAGTTCCTCCCGGGTACACGGCTTGCTCTGAGGGGGCCCACCTGACTGGGAGACTTCATGCTGTGCAGCTTCTGCAAGCGCGAGGACATGGAAGTCCGCCTCGAGTGTGACAAGTGCGGCAAGAAGTTCTTCATCTGCTTGAGGTGCTGGAATGGCTGGCGCGGCAAGGTCACCCACTGCGGGAAGGCACTCGACGTCAAGCGCTACATCCAGAGCTCGGATGCGCATCCGCCGCTCGACGAGTTGCTCGGACGTGCCGCCGCCGACGGGAAGAAGTTCCAGTCGCGGCTCTCGCTCTCCACCATCGAGATGTTCGTGGGCGAGCCCTTCGCCACCTATGCGAGCTCCACGACGAGCGACCTCGAGGAGGTCGTCGAGAAGTTCGACCTGAAGGTCTCCGTGGCCTCCCTGCGTGCCATGACGCTCGCCCAATACGTGGAGTTCACCGCCAAGAACGGCCTGGAGTCGGGCTCCTGTGGCGCCACGTCCTCCTGGATGGATGACGTCACCACGACGGGGGGAAACGCGCCGGCCGTGACGGACATCGGCACCCTCGCGCTGCTGGCCCTGCTCACGAACACGCCCAGCCCCTACTACTGTCGCATCTCGCGCAAGCCTCACTCATTCATGGTCGAGCGTCTGGGTGACGAGGTGCGCGTGTATCAGAGCTACGCGGGCAAGTATTCGCTCGGCCATTGTCTGGAGGCGATGCGGTCCATGTCTCATGCGCAGTTCTGCGCGGACATCACCCTCTCGCTGAATGAAAACGGCACGCCCGACAATGTCCGCCAGGCCAAGAAGCGGCTGTTCCTCCTCGAGGCACACTGGAGCGAGACCCGCATCCAGCACCGGATGAACCCCAACCCCGCCCGGGGCTCCGTCGTGTTCCAGAACCTCAAGACGCGCATCCAGTCCCACCGGGACGAGTGGGCGGTCAGCCTGACCAAGACGATAGAAGAGCTGGCCCCCGACCCGGTGCCGCAGGTGTTCGCGACGGCTCCCTTGGGACCCCTGGAGTTGATCGACACTCGCGACAAGCTCCTCATCTTCTTCGACGAAGCCACGTTCCCAAATCCGCTCCAGCTTGGCCAGAACGTGGACGGTGACCTGGGCGGGTACACCGTCGTCGCCCAGAATGGCCCGGTCTTCACCTTGCGACGGCGCTGAAGGCTACCGCGCGAGCCGCTGTCCCTTGAGGCGGCGCTTCTCGCGCACGTCCGCGCGCGCCATGTCCACCATGCCCGCGCCCGCGATTCCGGCGACGGCGAGGCCTCCCAGCATCACCACGTAGCTGGACGTCCCCGCGCCGCCGCACTCCACGCACGCCACCGCCGGGTCGTCCGGCTCGTAGTGCACGGGCAGCTTCGTGCCGGAGGCATACCGGTGCGTCAGGCGCTGGGCATCCGGCAGCGCGCCCGTGTCATTGCCCCCGAAGGAAATGGTGTCCGCCGAGTAGGTGTGGCCGCCCACCGCGTACTCGTAGCGCACCTCCGGATGGAAGCGGGTGCTGCGCCGGTTGCGCACCGTCTCCACGCCCGATGCCACCACGGTGCCCTCCGTGGTGGGCCAGCGCTCGCTCGCATGGGCCCGGTACAGCATGCGTCCGCCCCCGAAGGCGAGCATCGCTCCAAACAGCATGATCAACCCCGCCAGCAGCGCTTTCATCATCTCGGCCTGTCCTCACGGTGTCTCGGGGGCCTGGGCGCGGGCCCGCTCCCCGAGCGCTCACGGTTCGCTTCGTGCAGTGCAGAAGCCGCGCCACCAACTTCCCTCGCGAGCACACCGAATCCCGTGGGGCAATTCGCCCCGCGTGGGGCGGTTCGCCCCAGGCTTGCCCGACGTTCGACTTCCCACCCAGGCCCCATTCGAGGGCAGACTGTCCGCCCATGCCATCACTCGACACCGAGCTCGACACCGCCCGCCGCGTCGCCCGTGAAGCGGGCGCCCTCTTGCTGGAGGTCTACGCCACCGCCTTCTCCGTCGAGGACAAGGCGGGCGGCCAGGGGCCCGTCACGGAGGCGGATACCCGGGCCAACGCCCTCATCGTGGACGCGCTGCGCCGGGCCTTCCCCGGTGACGGCGTGGTGGCCGAGGAGTCCGACAACAGCGCCGTCGCCGGCCGCTTCGAGCGCTGCTGGTTCGTGGACCCGCTCGACGGCACGCAGGAGTTCGTCAACCGCAACGGCGAGTTCGCCATCCACATCGGCCTGGCCATCGGCACCGAGGCCGTGCTGGGCGTGGTGTACCGGCCGGTGGGCGACACGCTCTACTCGGGCGTGGTGGGGCAGGGAGGCTTCGTGGAATCCGCGGGCACGCGCCGTGCCCTGCGCGTGTCGGACGAGGCGGAGCCCGCGTCGCTGCGGCTGGTGGTGTCGCGCTCGCATCGCTCCAAGCTGACGAACCAGGTGGTGGCGCGGCTGGGCATCACCCGGGAGCAGGAGTCCGGCTCGGTGGGCGTCAAGTGCGGCCTGCTCGCGGAGTCCAAGGCGGACCTCTATCTGCACGTCAGCGACAAGAGCTACCGCTGGGACAACTGCGCGCCGGAGGCGGTGCTGCGCTCGGCCGGGGGCATCCTCACGGACCTGGGCGGCACGCCTTACCGCTATGACGGCTCCGAGCTCCAGAACCTGCGCGGCCTGCTGGCCTGCAACGCCGCCGCGTTCCCCAAGGTGCAGCCCGTCGTCACCCGCTTCGCGCGCGAGGCGAAGCTCATCGTTTGACGTGGACGGGCATCAGCCCTCGTCGGAGGCCTTGCGCAGCTCCGCGTAGAGGCGGGCCAGGTCCTGGAGCTGGTAGTGGGCATTGAGTCCGCTGGGATTGGGCAGCACCCACACTCGCGTGGTGCCCATCGTCTCCGGTTGGAGCCCGAGCTGCGCCTTGGGCCTCGCGAAGGCGGTGCGCCAGGCGCCCATGCCCAGCACCGCGAGGAAGCGGGGGCGGTGGCGGCGCACCTTGGCCTCCAGCGAGACGGCGCCCGTGAGCAGCTCCGACTTGTCGAGCTGGTCCGCGGTCGCCGTGGCGCGGTCGACGACGTTGGTGATGCCCAGGCCGTGCTCGCGCAGCTCGGCCTGCTCCGAGGGACGCAGTTGCCGGGGCGTGAAGCCCGACAGGTGCAGCGTGGGCCAGAAGCGATTGCCGGGGCGCGCGAAGTGGTGGCCCATCACCACGGAGTAGAGGCTGGGGTTGATGCCGCAGAAGAGCACGCGCAGGTCGCGCGAGAGGATGTCCGGCATGGTGCGGCCGATGGCCGCGTCGAGCGCTTCCCGCGTGGGGCCTCGTGGCGAGGGCATGGGGCGCATCTCGCCTCAGCCGCGCGGGGATGGCAACGCCCGCGCTGGCGAGGACGTTCCGGGTGGGGCACTCTTCGCGCTTCCCGTTCCGAGAGGGACGTCCACTCCCCACCGCTGGAGACCTGGCACATGGCGCACATCGTGACGCTGACGCTCAACCCCGCCATCGACGTCGCGACGTCGGTGCCGGAGGTCACCCCGGAGCACAAGCTTCGCTGTGGCACGGTGCGCAGGGACCCGGGTGGCGGCGGCATCAACGTGGCGCGCGTGGTGCGGGAGCTGGGCGGTGAGTCCATCGCCGTCTATACGCGGGGCGGTGTCACCGGACTGCTGCTGGAGGAGCTGCTGGAGGCGAAGGGGCTTTTGCGTCGCTCCATCCCCGTGGAGGGCGCCACCCGAGAGAGCTTCACCGTGGCCGAGGGCACCAGCGCCCGCGAGTACCGCTTCATCCTCCCCGGGCCCGTGCTCTCCGAGCGCGAGTGGCAGCGCTGCCTGAGCGCGGTGGGCGAGGTGGCCACGGGCGCCGCGTTCATCGTGGCCAGCGGCAGCCTGCCCCAGGGCGTTCCCGAGGACTTCTATGCGCGCGTCGCGCGACTGGGAAAGGGGCTGGGCGTGCGCGTGGTGGTGGACACCAGCGGGACGCCGCTCTCCGTGGCGCTGGAGGAGGGCGTGTTCCTGGCCAAGCCCAATCGCCGCGAGCTGCGCGAGCTGACGGGCATGAAGGCGGAGGACCTGGACAGCCAGGCCTCGGCGGCGCGGGAGCTGGTGGCGCGGGGGCGGGCGGAGGTCCTCGCCGTGTCCATGGGCGCGGACGGCGCGCTCCTGACGACGCGGGACACGCAGCTTCGCGCCTCGCCGCCACCTGTCGAGACGCACAGCTCGGTGGGCGCGGGTGACAGCTTCGTGGCGGGGCTGACGCTGTCGCTCTCCCGGGGCCAGTCGTACTCGGACGCCCTGCGCTGGGGCATCGCCTCCGGCACGGCGGCCCTGCTCTCCCAGGGCACGGACCTGTGCCTTCGGGCGGACGTCGAGCGGCTCTTCACGCGGGTGGTGGCGGTGCCGCTGGCCCGCGGCTCGTGACGCCGACCCGGGTAGACTTCGCCTCCTCGGGTGGTGGCCGGGCAGGGGAGGGGGCGCCGTGTCTCTCTTTCCCCGCGACAAGAGCAGCCGGGATTGGACAGAGTGCGCTTGCGTGTCCGCCTCCACACCCCCTCTTCCCGCAACTTCCGCTTCCACCCGTCTCGGGCCCTGGCACTGGGTCGCGTTCCTCGTCGGCGTGACGCCGCTCGTGGTGTACGCGTTCTCGCCTCGCATCGGCGACCTGGACCTCTACTTCAAGACGGCGCGGGCCTTCCTCGGCGGCGCCACGCCCAACCAGGACTTCCGCTTCGAGTATCCGCCCTACGCGCTCCTGTGGTTCATCCCCGCGGCGTGGGTGCGCTCGACACAGTGGGAGTTCATCCCGCTCTTCGGGCTCCAGCTCGCGGTGATGGATGGGTTCATCAAGTGGGTGCTGTTGACCGAGGGCGCGCGCAAGTGGGGCCGGACGTGGCGCTCGGTGGTGCCGTGTCTGGCGTACTCGGTGACGTCGTGGATGGCGGCGCTCTACTACCTCAAGCGCTATGACCTCATCCCCGCGGCGCTGACGATGGCGGCCCTCTTCGCGCTGGCGCGTCGTCGCGAGACGGTGGCGGGGCTGGCGCTCTCGGTGGGCGTGGTGACGAAGCTCTACCCGGTGGTGCTGGTGCCGCTGGCCCTGGCCGTCGCCTGGAAGCGCGGCACGCTGGGCAAGCTGGTGGTGGGCCTGACGCTGGGCGTGGCGCCGCTGCTGCCGCTGAGCGCCGTGTGGCCCTGGTGGGGCTTCGCGTCGTTCCACGTGGACCGGGGGCTCCAGGTGGAGTCGTTCGGGGCCTCGCTGCTGTGGGCCTCGCATCACCTGGGGCTGGTCCAGGGCGTGCGGTGGATTCACGCGCCCGCGGCGTTCGAGCTGCACGGCGCCGCCGCCGAGGGCGTGAGGGCGGTGAGCCGGTGGTTGTGGGTGGTGGGCTCGCTGGGCATGGCCGCCGTGGGCGTGTGGTCCGTGCGTCGTCGCGCCCCCGAGCGGATGGAGGACCTGGCGCGCCTGGCGTTGGGGCCGCTGGTGGCCTTCATCATCCTCAACCCGGTGCTCAGCCCGCAGTTCCTGACGTGGGTGATGGGCGCGGCGGCGCTGGCGCTCTTGTCCGGTTCGCGCACGGTGCCCGTGCTCATCCTCGTCGCCGCCGTCCTGTCGCGAGGCGTCTTCGTGGGCCCCTCGTACAAGTACGGACTGGACATTCCCCAGACGCTGCTGCTGCTGGCGCGCAACGGGATGCTGTTCGTCGCGGGCTTTCTCCTGCTGCGGGATGCGTGGCGGCGGGCGGCCTCGGATGACGTGGCGCCCACGGCGTCATCGGAGCGGGACTTCCTGCCCGCTGCGGTGGAGGCGGCCTGCGCGGAGCCCGCGGGAATCGGCCTGGCGAGTCAGCGGCGGTAGGGCGTTCCGTTCTTCATCACCCAGCGGACCTTGCGCACGGCGGAGATGTCCCGCGTGGGGTCTCCGTCCACGGCGACGAGGTCCGCGAAGAGCCCCGCCTTCACCCGCCCGAGCCGGTCCTCGTGGTGCAGCATCCTCGCGTTGCCGGACGTGGCCGCCTGGAGCACCTGCACGGGCGTCATGCCGTACTCCACCATCAGCTCCAGCTCGCGTCCGTTCTCCCCGTGGGTGAAGACGCCCGAGTCTCCGCCCACGCACATGGGCACGCCCGCCGCGAGCGCCGCGCGGAAGCTGGCGCGCTTCTCCTGAATGGAGGCGGGCTCCGGGTCCACGCCCTTCTTCCAGCCGCGGTAGCGGAGCATCGCGTCACCCGCCGCCAGGGTGGGGCAGAGGAAGACTCCCCGCTGCGCCATCAGGCGGAAGACCTCGGGTGTTCCTCCGTCGCCGTGTTCGATGCTCTCGGCCCCGGCGAGCACCGCGCGGCGCATGCCCTCGGGCGTGCTGGCGTGGACGGAGACGGGGCGGCCCCCGTCGCTCGCCGTCTCGACGATTCGCTTCATCTCCTCGAGTGAGTAGGTGGGGCGCGCCTCTCCCGAAGGGCCCCAGCGATAGTCGCCGTAGACCTTCACCCAGTCGGCGCCCCGGCCCATCTGTCCGCGCACCGCGCGCACCAGGTCATCCACGCCGTCTGCTTCCTCGGCGCCCTGGGGGACGTGCCACTCGGGGGCGAAGCCCTTGGGGCCGTAGGTGCCGCTGGCCACCAGCGCCCGCGTCGCCACGAGCAGTCGGGGCCCGGGGATGATGCCCTGTTGTATCGCTTGCTTGAGTCCGACGTCGGCGTCGCCCGCGCCCTCGGTGCCCAAGTCGCGCGCGGTGGTGAAGCCCGCGAGGAGCGTCTCGCGTGCATGTTGCGTGGCCCGGGCCACGCGCAGGGACAGGGCCTCCTTCAGCACCTGGTCGTTCCAGGTCGCCTCGTTGTAGGGGTGGAGGAACAGGTGCGAGTGGCCCTCGATGAGGCCGGGGAGCAGCGTGGTGCCGGCGAGGTCGATGACCTCCGCGCCCTCGGGTGGCTTCACCTGGGCTTCGGGGCCGGCGGCGATGATGCGCTCTCCGGTGACGAGGACGACCCAGCCCGCATGGGGCTTGGGGGTGACGCCGTCGAAGACGCTCGTGGGGCGCAGCAGGTACGACCTGGGGGCAGGAGTCGCGGGCTGCTGGGCCGATGCCGTGGTGACGACGAGGGCGAGGAGGAGGGCGCGCATGGCGGTGCCTGGGCGTGGGTGTGGGGGAGGGGATGATGGAGCAGGGGCGGGATGGCGGCCACCGCGTCGCTCACTGCCCTGGAGGGCAAGCCGGACTGAGAGGGAGCTTCAGATGGGCTCATCCCACTCGCTGCGAGCGCTGGTGGGTGGTGGTTAAACCCAAGAGCATGGCTCGAGAACAGAGCGTCAACGCGTTGTTGCCGGTGGAAGCCGAGTTCCAGAAGGAGAAGGCCTCCGCGCTCAAGCGCACCGGCGAGAAGGTGGAGAAGGCCCTGGAGGCGCTGGCGGGCGCGGAGCGGGAGCTGTTGATGGCCCGAGGCTCTGTGCGGGCGGTGCGGCTGGAGCGCTACCGGGTGCTGCGCAAGGAGGCGGAGCTTCAGCGCTGGTACCTGATGGTGCAGCGCGAGGCCTGCGGCATCCGCAACAACCGGGATTTGGACCTGATGTACCCGATGCCTCCGCTGGTTCGGGAGTGACACCGGGACTTCGCCTAGGGCGTGGCGCGCCAGGCGGCGATGGCGAAGAGGGCCCAGCCGGCGAGGAAGCCCAGTCCGCCCAGGGGCGTCACGGCGCCGAGGACGCGGATGCCGGAGAGCGCGAGCGCGTAGAGGCTGCCGGAGAACAGGACAATGCCCACGAGCATGGCCCAGCCCGCGCCGTTCAGGAGCGAGGAGGGGCGCAGCAGGGCCAGCAGGCCCACCGCCAGCAGTCCGAGCGCGTGGTACATGTGGTAGCGCGCGCCGGTCTCGAAGATGACGAGGAGGTCCGGGGGGAGTCGGGCCTTGAGCGCATGAGCGCCGAAGGCACCCGCGGCCACGGACAGGAAAGCGTTCACCGCACCGAGCACCAGCCACCACCGCATCATCGAACGCCTTTCATCGAGAGTCCGTCTGGTGCACGCTACACCGCCGTTGATGGAGCGTCCTGGCCGACGTGAACTCCGGGCCACTCATACCCGCATGACATCCCTTACTTTCACTCCTTCTACCAAGCCCATCCCCTTCGAGCTGCGTCCGTCGTCCATCCAGGGCACGGGCGCCTTCGCCACCCGCCGCATCCGCAAGGGCGAGCGCATCATCGAGTACGTCGGTGAGCGCATCACCCAGGCGGACGCGGACCGTCGCTACGACGACGAGGGCATGGGTCGGCACCACACCTTCCTGTTCAACCTGGACCCCAAGACGGTGCTCGACGCGGGCACCCTCCACAACGAGGCGCGCTACATCAACCACTCGTGCGCGCCCAACTGCGAGGCGCTCATCGAGAAGAAGCGCATCTACATCTTCGCCCTGCGCGCGCTCGAGGTGGGGGAGGAGCTGGTCTACGACTACGCCTACGAGCGCACCGAGGACATGGGCGCGGACTCCGAGTCCCTCTATGTGTGCCGCTGTGGCGCGCCCGAGTGCCGGGGCACCATCCTGGCGCCGGAGAAGAAGGCCCCTGCCCGGAAGAAGCCCGTGAAGAAGAAGTCCGCGTCCAAGTCCCGCTCCGCGAAGAAGCCCGTGAAGGGCAAGAAGACCGCGACGAAGCCCGCCAAGAGCAAGAAGTCCACGGGCGGGCGCAAGCGTCTGGCGGGGTGAGGTGACGCGAAGGCCCGTGGAGAGGTTCCCGCGGGCCTAGTTGCTTTGCAGCCTGTCTGGAATGACTTCAGCGGCCCTCTCGGTATGTGATTCCCTCCAGTTCGCTGGAGGGGCCCTGGCGGTGTCAGAAAGCGCGAGGGGTGTGGATGGTCTGGTTGTGATGTGATTTCTCCGCCAGTCATTCCGTCGCAGGGGGCCCTCTGGTATCGAGCATGACAAGTCCTGGCAACGCCGAGGCGGCGTGGGCGTGACGGTGAAGGATCATTGAGTGTGAGGTTGGGGTGGAGTCGCGCGGTGAGCTGCAAGTGCCCCCTTCACTGGGGCGAAGTACAGTCACGGTGTGAACGACATTCTCTCCTTCCTGCTCACCGAGCCCCCCGAGCCCGCCACCCTCGACTCTGTCGAGACGTGGTGGCGCCGTCACGTGGAGATCGCGTCGCGCTTTCCGGATCCTGCGGACCTCGCGCTCGCGGGAGGCTTTCGCGCGGACCGACTCGGCTTCGCTTTTGCCTCCGGGTACCACGCCGCACATCGCTTCCTGTTCCCCATGCTCCCCGCCGACAAGCCCGTCGCGCTCTGCGCCACGGAGGCCATGGGTGGGCATCCGGCCGCCATCCAGACACGTCTTGCCCCGTCGGCCACGGGCTGGACGCTCACGGGGGAGAAGTCCTTCGTCACGCTGGGCTCGCGCGCGGAGGTTCTGCTCATCGTCGCCTCCGAGGGACAGGACGAGCAGGGCCGCAACCGGCTCCGGCTGGTGACCGTGGACGCCAGACGCGCGGGCATCAACGTCACCGAACTGCCCGAGCTTCCCTTCGTGCCGGAGGTCCCCCACGCGGAGCTCCGGCTCGAGGACGTGGCTGTGTCCTCGGATGAAGTCCTCCCGGGCGATGGCTACACGCGCTACCTCAAGCCCTTCCGTACCGTGGAGGACTGTCACGTCCAGCTCGCGCTCCTGGGTTGGCTTCTCCAGCTCGCTCGACGGAGTGGCTGGCCCGACTCCACCCGCGAGGAGCTGCTCTCGCTCGCCGTCATGATGCGCGGACTGGCCCAGGCGGACCCCGCTTCCGCCGCGACGCATGTGGCCCTCGGCGGCGCGCTGGCCCAGGTGAAGCGCGCGGTCGCCGAGAGCGAGCCGCTATGGGCCCAGGTCGATGCGCCCACCCGTGAGCGCTGGGAACGTGACCGCAAGCTGCTCGGTGTCGCGGGAAAGGTTCGGGCCAAGCGACTGGAGGCTGCGCGCGCGAAGCTCTCGGGCGCGGCGGCTGAACAAGGCGACTGAGCTCCGAAGTCACTCGTGCCGGAACATGGGGCGTCGCACCCTCGAAGCTCGCCCCTGAAAGACGAAGGGCCGTGCCCCTGTGCGGGACACGGCCCTGACACGCCTCACGGCGTGAACCCCGGTCTGCTCAGTACCGCCCGCCGCCCACGGCGGAGACGATGGCGGACAGGATGCGGTTCTCCACGCCCCACACGGCCTTGTTCATGCCCTTGAGGCCCGCGCCGCGCAGGTAGTCCGTGAAGTCGTGCAGCGCGGTGGAGCGCTGCATGCCCTGGCCCTCCGCCGCGTACAACAGCGGGGTGCCCGGCGCGCCCGTCAGGCCCAGGTCGGGACAGGCCTCGGACAGCTTCTTCGGATCAATCCCCGTCGCCGCCGACAGCATCGCCACCGTGAACTTGTGCACCGGCAGCTCGCGCGCGTTCGGCACCTTCTTCAGGACCTTCTCCCGGTCCTTCGGATCCGTCGCGAGCTGATCCAACGTCACCTTCGACATCGCGATGATCTGCTCGTTCGACACCTTCTTGCCGTCCAGGATGGCGCGGCCCAGCAGCGACGCCGGCGTGTCACCCTTGATGGAGACATCCGCCCCCGGCATCGTCTTCATCCGCTCCCAGATGGCCTGCACCGCCTTGCCCACCTCGGTGTCCGGCCCGCCACGCCACGCACCAGGCAGCGGCTGCGTCGCCGCGGCCGGCGCCGCGAGCTTCGCCTCGAAGGTGCTCAACTGCGCATGGCCCACCGCGTTGGTCCTCGCCGGGGCCACCGTCTGCTGCGCTTCCTTCTGCGGCTGGAGCGACGTGGAGGGGTTCGACGTGACGACGCGGGGGCGGTTGCGGATGGGATCCATGCTTGGGGGACTCTCCGAAATTCGACGAATCAGGAGGTTATCGCAGGATCTCGGTAAAGGTTGCCGCCCAGCGGAACTCCATCCGCACTCGGGGTGTGACGCGGCATGTCATGGGCTGATCCACAGGGCCTCGTCCCTCCGCCGCCGCGCCGCGCATTCCGCAGGACAACCGGCCCGTGAAGCCGTATTCGGGGCGCCATGAAGCGTTTCCCCGCCGAGTTCGCCGACCTCCTCACCGCCAAGGGCCGCCGCATCCTGGACGGGCGGGACACGTCGGTGTCGGGCGCGCTGCTGGACCCCGCGCGCCGCTTCGTCTCCCTCCAGGGCGTGGTGGACGCGACTCGCGCCGCCGCCTGTCGCGATGCGCTCGACACCGCGCTCAACGACACCCTGGTGCGCATGGAGGACCCCATCCCCTTCGACTCCATCTCCGGGATGACGATGAACTACATGGAGCTGCTGCCCAAGACGGTCCGCGTGCGCACCGCGCTCCTGGAGAACCGGCGCTCCCGCTCCTGGCGCGCGGCGGAAGCGGTGGGCCTCACCACCATGCTCCGCTCGGACACGTTCGCCGCCTTCGCCGCGTCCGTCAGCGGCCGGGTGCTGCGCCGCAAGTGGGGCATCCAGGTGCTGTGCTACGGGCCTGGCGACTACTCCGGTCCGCACAACGACCACCACCCCGAGGAAGTCGAAGCCCGCGACGGCTACGTGGACATGCACGTGAGCCTCACCATGCCCGGCGTGGACCACCAGTACCTCGTCTACGAGAAGGACGGGCACCTGTCGGAGATGACGCGCGTGAGCACCGTGGGCGGTATCACCGTGTACCGGCTGCCCTTCTGGCACTACACGACGCCGCTGCTGGCCCGGCGCGGCAAGGAGGACCAGTCCCGCCGGTGGGTGCTGCTGGGGACCTTCCTCGACGCCGCCCCCCAGGCCCGGCCGTCCTCCACCGTCCCTCCGCCGGGGACAGGGGCCCGGCCGCCCGCTCGGGGTACGTGATTCGGACGTGGCGGGACGCCCGCCAGCGGTTAGCTTCGGGCCCACATGAGCCCCACCGACACCGATGCCCTGGCCGATGACCTGCTCGCGTACATCGATGCCTCGCCCACGCCGTACCACGCGGTGCGCGAGACGGCCCGCCGCCTGGAGCAGGCCGGCTACCGCGCCCTGGACGAGCGCGAGTCCTGGACGCTGAAGCCCGGTGAGCGCGTCTACGTCACCCGGGGCGACACCAGCATCGCCGCCTTCCACCTCGGCACCGCGCCGGTGGACCGGGCGGGCTTCCGGCTGGTCGGCTCCCACACCGACTCGCCCAACCTGCGGCTCAAGCCCAACGCCCAAGTCACGAAGAACGGCTACCAGCAGCTCGGCGTCGAAATCTACGGTGGGGTGCTGCTCCACACCTGGACGGACCGGGACTTGTCCCTCGCCGGCCGCGTGGTGCTGCTCGAGGGCGGCAAGCCCCGGGGCCACCTGGTGGACTTCCGCAAGCCGCTGCTGCGCGTGCCCAACCTGGCCATCCACCTCAACCGGGGGGTGAACACGGACGGCCTCAAGCTCAACCCGCAGGAGCAGATGGTGCCCGTGCTGGGCCTGGAGAGCGCGGGCGCCTTTGACTTGCGCGCCCTGCTGGTGAAGGAGCTGGCGAAGGGCGGCGTGAAGGCGGAGGCCGCGGACATCCTCGGCTACGACTTGTGCCTCTACGACTTGCAGCCGTCCACGCGCTCGGGCGTGCACGAGGAGTTCCTCCATGCGCCGCGCCTGGACAACCTCGCGAGCTGTCATTCGAGCCTGACGGCGCTGCTCACCGGCCCCGCCTCGCGCGAGGCCACCAGCGGCGTCATCCTGTTCGACCACGAGGAGGTGGGCAGCCGCAGCGCGCAGGGCGCCGCGTCCCCCTTCCTGCGCACGCTCCTGGAGCGCCTCACGCTCAGCCTCTCCGACGGAAAGCCGGACGCGTTCCACCGCGCCATGGCCCAGTCGTTCCTGGTCAGCGCGGACATGGCGCACGCGGTGCACCCCAACTACGCGTCGCTGCACGAGCCCAAGCACCAGCCGCAGATGGGCGCCGGGCCCGTCATCAAGTCGAACGTGAATCAGTCCTATGCCACTGACGGCGAGTCCTGGGCGTACTTCGCCGCGCTGTGTCGCGAGGCGGGGGTGACGCCGCAGCACTTCGTCACGCGCACGGACCTGGGATGCGGCAGCACCATCGGCCCGATTACGGCGGGACAGCTCGGCATCCGCACCGTGGACGTGGGCAACCCCATGCTGTCCATGCACTCCATCCGGGAGATGGCGTGCGCGTCCGACGTGGCGGCGATGGTGGCCGTGCTACGTCGTCTCTTCGCGTGAGCGGGCCTGTCAAAAGCCGGCCGGGGAAATGATAGACCTTTGCGTGTGACTTGGCCGCGCGCGGGAGGTCCCTGGTGGTGTGAGGCGCCCTGGAAGCGGGTTCTCCCCCGCCAGGGCGCACCGCTCGGCCTCTCGCTTCCCGGGGGCCGGGTGGAGCGCTCCCGGCGCTACCTCGCGCGGGTCTTCCGCTGGCTCTCGCAGCCGCGCACCGTGCTGCACGTGGGACTCGCCGGCTCGCACCGCTGCATCGTCAGCGAGGATGGCGAGGGCCGGCGCTATCTTCAGTTCGGCTGGGACAGCGCCTACCAGAGCGTGATGGGGCAGGGCTTCCCGCTGCGCCTGGAGCTCGAATACACGCAGGGCATGATTGGCGGCGTGGCCTTCGTGGCCAATCCCCAGCGCATCCTGATGATTGGCGTGGGCGGGGGCTCGCTGCCCATGTTCCTTCGCGCCGCGCTGCCCCAGGCGCGCATCGACGCGGTGGACTCCGACGCGGAGGTGCTCGAGGTCGCCCGGCGCTACTTCGGCTTCCGCGAGGACGGGTTGCTGCAGGCGCACGTGGCCGACGGGCGCCGCTTCATCGAGACACCCGGGCCCGCCTATGACGTCATCCTCCTGGATGCCTATGGCCCCCGGGGCATGCCCAAGTCGCTGGCGACGTGGGAGTTCCTCCAGGCTGCGAGGGCGCGACTCGCTCCGGAGGGCGTGGTGGTGAGCAACGTGCACCGCTCTCCCAATCCGCTGTACCCGGCGATGCTCCAGACGTGGCGGGCGAGCTTCGTGCAGCTCTACGCGTTCGACTCGCAGACGACGGCCAACCGCGTCTTCGTGGGGCTCACCTCCACGCAGCGGGTGTCGCGCGGCGCGCTCAAGGCCCGCGCTGCTCGGCTGGCCCGGGCCGCGCGCTTCAACCTGCGCGCGCTGATGTCCCGCCGGTTCGAGGACCGCGAGGTCCGCCGGGCTTCCCTCGAAGGACAAGCGCTCCCCACGTTGGACCTCGTGCTGCACGACGAGGACTGACTACTCCGCCGCCTGAAGTCAGGACAGCGCGCGCGTCAGTCGCTGCTCACGGGCCTCGCTCAGCGTGCCGACATCCAGAAGGGCCGCCACCTTCTCCTGGGCGGAGAGCGGCTCCGCGCTACCTCCCAGCAGCTTGCGTCGCGCGCCCTCCAGGGCCGCGGGCGTGGAGGTGCTCTCGGCGAGCCCCGGCTGTGACTCCAGCAGCGCCAGGTGCAGTGCGTGCGTCTTGGCGTCGGTGAGCACCCGCTCCACCGCGTCCGACACGGGCTCCACCGCGTGCTCCTCGGTGATGGACTGCGCGCGCTCCAGCACCTCGGGCGGCTCCGTCTCCTCAGGGAGGAGGAACAGCCCCCGGCGCGCGGCCCACTGCCCCAGCGAGGAGCGCGCCGTCAGCACCGTCAGGGGCACCGAGAGCAGCAGGCCCGCGACCACCGGAATCAGCCACGCCACCATCGCCGCATTCACGAGGGCCGCCGCCGCGACGAGCCCCACGCCCGCCGCCATGTGCGCCGCGTGGCGCCGCGCCCCTTCCGCCCAGGGCAGGTCCGCGTCCTCGCGCTGCTGGCTGGACCAGTTCACCCGGTAGCCCAGAATCGTCCCGAAGACGAAGTGCGACTGGAACAGCATCATCACCGGCGCCAGCAGCGAGGCCAGCACGCTCTCCAGGAGCACGCTGAGCGTCAGCCGCACGCGGCCGCCCATCTTCGCCGCCTCGCCCGGGCGCACCAGCGCGAGCGTCAGGCCCAGCAGCTTGGGCGTCAGCAGCATCCCCATGGACACCGCGAACAGGCGCAGCGAACCCGGCGCATCGAACGCGAGGCTCGCCGTGTCCAGCGAGTGCACGTCCAGGAAGAACCGGTCATGCAGCGCCGCCACCAGGCCCGACAACAGGAACAAGAGCCACAGCGGCGAGGCGACATAGGACATCACGCCCATCAGGAAGTGGCCCCGGCTGAACGGATGCAGGCCTCCCGCCATGACGAGGCTCAGGTGCTGCAAGTTGCCCTGGCACCAGCGCCTGTCCCGCTGCGCATACGCGAGCAGGTTCGGCGGAGGCTGCTCGTAGCTGCCTCCCAGCTCCGGCACCAGCCACACCGTGTAGCCCGCGCGCCGCATCAGCGCCGCCTCGACGAAGTCGTGGCTGAGGATGTGTCCGCCGAAGGGCTGCTTGCCCGGCAGCACCGGCAGGCCACAGTGGTTGATGAACGCCTCCGTGCGGATGATGGCGTTGTGGCCCCAGTAGTTGGACTCGCCCAACTGCCATGCCGCCGCGCCCGCGGCGACAATGGGCCCGTACACCCGGCCCGCGAACTGCTGCAGCCGCGCGAAGAGCGTGGTGCGGCCCACGTTCAGCGGCGGCGCCTGGAGGATGCCCGCGCGCGGGTTGAGCTCCATCAGCCGCGCCATCGTCACCAGCGTGCGGCCGTCCATCAGGCTGTCGGCGTCCAGCACCACCGTGAAGTCGTAGCGGCGTCCCCACCGCTCGCAGAAGTCGCCGAGGTTGCCCGCCTTCTTCCCCGTGTTGTCCGTGCGCCGCCGGTAGAAGATGCGTCCCTGGCCGCCCACCCGGCGACACAAGTCGGACCACGCCAGCTCCTCCGCCACCCACGCCTCCGCGCGCGTGGAGTCGCTCAGCACGTAGAAGTCGAAGGCGTCCAGGTGTCCGGTGGCCGCGACGGACTCGTACGTCGCCTGCACGTTGGCGAAGACGGAGGCCGGGTCCTCGTTGTGGATGGGCATCACCACCGACGTGCGCGACGCCAGCGGTACGGCCTCCTCGTCCACCGAGGGGTAGCGCAGCCCGGGGAGCCTGGGGCCGAGGGCGAGCTGGAGGAAGCCCGCGATGGCCGTCCAGAAGGACAGCGCAATCCACCCGAAGCACAGCGCGAAGAGGAACACCAACACCACTTCCGGAGCCGACGTGCCTTGCGCGCTCAGCAGGCGGTGCATCTCCAGCGTCCCCACGACGGTGGTGACGGCCGCCAGGCCCAGGACTCCAGCGCGCCGGAAGCCGGCGCTCTCGGGCGAAAACGAGTGGGCTTCCATCGCGAGGCTCCGGAGCACCCCCGCTCAGCGGGAGATGGAGACGTCCGGCGACGCCCCGCGCCACCAGCGGCGCAGCAGCTCACCGAACGGCCACAGCACGAGCTGCTGCTCGGGCATCACCGCGCTGACCTGCGCGGGCGCCGGCACCGGCACCGCCGCACGCACCGCGCGCACGAAGTCCTCCGGCGCCGCGGGCCGCGTGAGCAGCCGCGCACCCCGGCTCGCGCCGTCGCACAGCACGAAGGCCGCGCGGCCTCGCGCCAGCAGGCCCGGACCCGCGTGCTCCAGGCCCAGCACGCTCGAAAGCCACGTCTCCATGCGCGCGCGGGCCAGCGCCACCGCCGCCTGCGGCTGGCCCCCATGGGCGCTGTAGCCGTCCAGCACCCACGCCGCCAGCGCGGACAAGTCAGTCTCGTCGCTGAAGCCGAAGCCGCGGAAGAAGGTGTCGAGCGCCGCGCGAGAACGCGGGACTGCCCACACGGTGGACGGGACGGAGGGGCAGGCAGTCAGCGTCGTCACGGAATCCACAGGTAGCTCCAGGTCTCGGTGAGGGTCTCCGAGCCGCGCTTCAGGAACGCGCGCAACTCGGTAGGGACTGCAGGGGAGGCGGGGTGCAGCTCGAAGGTGGCGCGCCAGCCGCCCGAGGGCGTGTGGCGGGCGGCGATGGGGCGCAGGACCTTGCCCGAGGCGGCGCTGACGACGAGCTCCACGGGCGTGTCGCTCTCCTTCATGTCCGGCACGGGCGAGAAGTCGATGACGAAGCGGCGCATGGGGCGCGCGTCCTTCAGCCGGGCGCCCTTCCAGGAATCTCCCGCGTCCAGGCGGGTGCTGACGACGGTGGCGCCCGTCACGGGCCACGGCGAGCGCGAGCCCCAGTGCAGCTTGTAGGCGACGCGAATCGAGTCCCCCGCCGCCAGCGGCTTCTGGGGCACCCAGAAGGCGACGATGTTGTCGTTCGTCTCGTCCGGCGTCGGCAGCTCCACCAGCCGCACCACGCCCGGACCCCACTCGCCCACCGGCTCCACCCACGCGCTGGGGCGGCGCTCGTAGTGTGCCTCCAGGTCCTCGTAGTGGTTGAAGGCCGTGTCGCGCTGCAGGACGCCGAAGGCGCGCGGGCTGTCCATCTGGAAGCTGGAGACGTTGATGCGCTCGGGGTTCTGCAGGGGCCTCCAGAGCTGCTCGCCCGTGCGCGTCCAGACGAAGAGGCCGTCCGAGTCGTGCACCTCCGGCCGGAAGTCGTCGTAGTCGCCCCTGTCATTCTCCCCGAAGAGGTACATGCTCGTCAGCGGCGCCACGCCCAACTGCTCCACGGCCTTGCGCGCGAAGACGGTGGCCTCCACCTCCATCACCGTGTTCGCCCCGGGGATGACGGTGAAGCGATACGCGCCGGTGACGCTGGGGCTGTCCATCAGCGCGTGCACGACGACGCGGTCCGCGCCGGGCGCCGGCTTCTCCAGCCACAGCTCACGGAAGGCGGGGAACTCCTCGGCGCGCGACGTCGCCGTGTCGATGGCGAGCCCGCGCGCGGACAGGCCATACAGGTTGCCCTGGCCCAGCGCCCGGAAGTAGCTGGCGCCCAGGAACACCACCAGCTCGTCGAAGATGTCCGCGCGGTTCAGCGGATGCGACAGCCGCATGCCCGCGTAGCCGTCCGCCTTCTTCAGCGGGCCGGGCTTCACCAGCGGGCCGTAGGTGAACAGCTCCGGCGAGAAGCGCAGCGGCGAGGACTTGCCGCCGGACACCTCATTCATCGCCACCGGGAACTGGAAGAAGAAGCCGGGGTGGAAGAACTGCGCCTGGAAGGGCAGCCCCGCCTCGCGCCACTGCGCCTTCTCCGGACGGAAGCGGATGTCCCGGTACGCGTCGTAGTCCAGCGCCCGGTAGGACTCCGGCAGCGTCGACACCGGCTCCACATACGCCCGCGCCGCCTTCGCCCGCGCCCGCTCCACCACCGTGGCCGCCGTGAAGGCCTCGACGCCGCGCGACTGTGACGTGGACGACGAAGCGGAGGGCGCAGCCGCGCACGCGGTACCGGCCGTGGCCACCAGCGCCACGCCCAGCCCCAGCACGCACCCCGCGAGCGTCCCACCGAGCTTGTTCCTGTCCGCCGTCACGCCAGATGTCTCCCAGTCAGCTGATGTGCCGAGCGGACCCGAAGACCTCCGGACCTCGCTCGACTCCGCCACCCCGCAAAGGCCTTCCACGGTGCGGCGCGTCAGCCCTGAGCAACACGCGTACCAGCCCATGACGCGGTCGTTCGTCCCTGGAATTTCTTCAGGAATCGCGAGCGCTTACTCGGAGAATTTAGTTTGAGGTCAATGAAGCTGCGGGCTTGCGTGCCTGGCGTGTGACGCGGCCTGGGAAAGGCCGTGGACCCGCTGGGGAATTGAAGGACAGCCGGCGCGTGAGCCTGTCCGATTCTTCCCCAGGTGGACCATGACCCGGATCAGGCCCGGGCCAGTCGTTCCTGCACCAACGACAGCAGCTCCCGGCCCGCGAAGGGCTTTTCGAGGTGGGGGCTGGTGACGGTTTCGAGGAAGGCGCGGGCCTGGGGGGTCACCGCACCGCCGGTGAGGAAGACGACGCGGCGGGCCTGGTCCGGGTAGCGCTTCATCAGCGTGGAGTAGAAGTCCATGCCGCTCATGCCCGGCATCATCAAGTCGCAGAAGACGACGTCGTAGTGCTCGCCGGCTTCGATTCGCTCCAGGGCGTCCTGCGCGCGCGTGGCGAGCGTGACGTCGTGGTGGGGGCGCAGCGTGCGGCCCAGGGCGGTGCAGACCAGGGGCTCGTCGTCCACCACGAGCAGCCGGCCGCGCTTCTCCGCGGAGGGCACGTCGAGCGGCCGGGGCAGGGGGACTTCGCGCGGGCGCTCGGCGGCGGGCAGCAGCACCTGGAAGGTGGAGCCCCGGTTGGGGGAGCTGCGGACGCGAATCTCACCGCCGAGCGCCGTCACCAGGTTGTGGCAGATGGACAGTCCCAGGCCCGTGCCCACGCCGGGGGCCTTGGTGGTGAAGAAGGGGTCGAACAAGCGGGGCAGGTGCTCCGCGGCGATGCCCACGCCCGTGTCGGAGACCTCGACCATGACGCGGCCACCGTCGCCCATGCGCGTGGAGACGCGAATCTCGTGGCGGTCCGGCGAGCCCTCGGGGATGGCCTGCGCGGCGTTGACGAGCAGGTTGAGGAACACCTGGCCCAGCCGCGACTCGTTGGCGCGCACGGGCGTGACGTCCTCGAAGAACTTCACCAGCCGGGCGCGGTGGCGGATTTCGGTGGTGGCCAGGTTCAGCGTGGAGTCGAGCACCCGGCGCACGTCGACGACGGCGTCCTCGAGCGAGTCCACCCGGCTGAAGGTCTTCAAGTCGCGGACGATGGTGCGCACGCGCTCGGCGCCCTGCTGGGCCTCGGCGAGCGCGGACTGCGCATCCGCCAGGGCCTCCGCCAGCGTCGGGTCCACGCCGGAGACGGGCAGGTTGGTCAGCTCCTCCCGGGCGAAGGCGAGGTTGGCGGTGAGGTAGGCCAGGGGGTTGTTGATTTCATGCGCCACGCCCGCGGCGAGCGTGCCCACGGAGGCCATGCGCTCGGCGAGCATCAGCCGCGCCTGCATCTGGTGTCGCTCCGTCAAATCATGCGCGACGGAGACGATGGAGTCCTCGCCGTCGAAGTGCAGCGGGAAGGTGGTGGACTCCACGTGGAGGATGCCGCCGTCGCGCCGCACCATGCGCCGTTCTTGAAGCGCGTTGCGGCCGGTGCGCAGGGCCTCGTGCATGCGCGCGTCCGCCGAGGCCAGGTCCTCGGGGGGAATCATGTCGGAGATGTGCTTGCCGATGAGCTCGCGCACGTCCGAGTAGCCCAGCGCGCGGGCGACCTTCAGGTTGGCGTAGCGCACGCGCGCATCGCGGTCGAAGACGGCCACCAGGTCCGGCAGGCTCTCGATGAGGGTGCGGAAGCTCACCTCGGAGCGGCGCACCTCCTCCTCCGCCTGCTTCAGCGGGGTGATGTCCGGGAAGAAGGAGATGACGTGCGGCTCGCCCGCATAGGGCACCAGCCCCATGAACAAGAGCGTGTGACGCTGCTCGCCCTCGCGGGTGTGGTACTGCGCGTCCACGCCCCGCACGGAGCCGTGCTGGCGCAACCGCTCCATCACCTGCGAGCGTTCGAACGGTCGCTCCCACAGCCGCAGCTCGAGGGTGGTCTTCCCCAGCATCTCCTCGCGCGAGTAGCCGAACGCCCGGAAGTAGGCGTCATTGGCCGCGACGACGCGGCCCTCTCCCAGCGTGGTGATGGACGTGGGCACGGGGCTGACGGCCAGCATGGTGTCCCGCAGCTCGTCGCCGGACGGCACGGCTGTACGGGACTCGCGGCGCAGATAGCGGCGCTCGGCCATGTCCAGCCGCAGCCGCAGCTCCTCCTGCTCCATGGGCCAGGCGAGGACTTCGTCCGCTCCGTCCTCCAGCGCGGGTCCCAGCAGGTGCAGCCCGTCGCGTCGTCCCACCAGCAACACCACCGCCGAGGGGCCACCCGGCAGGCTGCGCAGGGCCCGCACGAGGGGCATGCGAGAGCTCGGCTCGCGCGCATCCAGCACCACGAGGGGACAGGGCTCGGCGCGCCAGGCCGCCGGAACGTCCACGTCGCGCGCGACATGGACCACCGTGTTCCCCCTGGCTTCCAGCAGGGTTTCCAGTGGCGACAGGTCCGCCCCTCCCTGAGCGACTATCAGGACCCGCATGGGACTCCTTGCATGCAAACGACCATCGTTGCACGAGCCCTCGTGTTGTAAAAGTGTGCTGAGGCGCTAGTTTCCCGGGGCAAGCAAAGCCGCGTGGAACGCGGGCTGTTAGTGTGGTTCCGGGCCGGTGCGGACCGGCGGATTCGGAGGGGGGAACGCCATGGAGCGTCGGGGCTCGAAGGACGCGGAGGTGGGGCTTCGCAAGGCGCCCTACGTGCCAGTGCAGGTGCCTCGGCGCAATTTCGAGGGGCTGTTCGTCCATGCGCTGAAACCCTCCGGCGCGTTCGCCCAGTCGCTGCGGGACATCGGCTACGACACCGAGGCGTCACAGGAGTCCTACCCCCTCAACGTGTGGCGCGCGGCGCTGGGTGTGGCGCGGCGCTTCGCGTGCGCGGGACAACCCGCTGAGGAGGCCAACCGGGCGCTGGGACACCACTACGTGGAGGGCTTTGCGCAGACGCTGGTGGGGCGCATCTTCGCGACCGCGGCGCCACTGTTGGGTACCGAGCGTTGTCTGACGCGGCTGCCCACGTACCTCAAGGCGGGACGCGACGACATGCAGATGGTCCTGGAGCCGGTGCAGGAGCGCGAGTGGTGCGTGCGGGTGATGGACGGAGACCCGCTGCCGGACTTCGTGGCGGGCGTGGTGGAGGGCGTGCTGCGGCGCACCCGGGTGGAGCCTCGGGTGGAGGTGCTGGAGCGGCAGCCGTCCGGCTACGCGCTGCGCGTGCGCTGGGACGAGGCGTGAGCCGAAGCGTCGGTTTCAGTTGAGGTAGCGCTTGGGCAGCGCGGCCGAGGGCCGGGCGATGCGGGAGGCCTCCGGACGGATTTGCAGCCAGCGGCCGATGACGTCCAGGAGCCCGTCGAACGTATCGCGCAGGGCCCAGGCCCGGTCGTCGGAGTCGGGCAGGTCCACGCAGCGGGTGAGGCCGTCACGCAGCGCGCGCTGGGCGCCGGGGAATGCGTGGCACGTGTCGATGAGGCGCTCGGCGGTGCGGGCGTAGAGGCGGTAGCAGCCGTCCACGTCGCCCCGGTTGTAGGCGGGAGCGCCCGCGTTGATGGCGTGGCCGAGCGTGGTGGCGATGGACTCCAGCGTCTCCGTCGTCGCGCCCTCCAGCAGGCTCAGCGGATGCTGCGGCACCTGACGCACGCGGCCCGCCCTGCGACGCGGCGCCTCCAGCGCGGACAGCGGCGAGGCGGCCGAGCCCCGCAGCAGCGGCGCGATGTAGCGCGTGGGGATGACGAGCCCCAGCGAGCGGCCGTTGGCCAGCGCCGCGGTGGCCACGCCCACCACCGCGCCGCTCGTGTCCAGCACGGGGCCACCGGAGGATTCCTCCGGAAGCGTGCGCGTCAATTCCAGCAGGGTGAGCCAGTCGCCGAGCACTTGCACCGCCCGCACCTGCTGGGAGCGGACCTCCGGTGCGGGGCCGGCGCCGGCTCGGAGGACGTAGACGGTGTCTCCCTCGGCGGGCAGGGGTGCGGGCGTGAGCCCCAGGGGTGGAGCCAGGTCCGTCACCGGCAACCGGAGGATGGCCAGGTCACGGCGGTCATCCATGGCGGCCACCTGGGCCACCTCCGCTCGCGTTCCATCCGCCATCACCGCGTGGATGAGCCGCGCGCCGGCGACGGCATGCAGGCTGGTGACGAGGTGTCCTTGTCCGGTGGCGACGAAGGCGGAGGCGGTGTGGCCGTCGATTTCCAGGAGCACCAGCGAGGGCGAGGCGTGGACCAGCGCGTCACGGGGGGGAGACCTGTCGATTCCCTCGGCCATGGGCAGCTCCTGCATCGCGGGGCATCTGGGCACCTGGGCCGGGCGCCGCCCCCGCGCGCTCATTGTACCCCAGTTGTAGCAAGCCGCTCGCCCTTCACCCAACCAGGGGGGGCATTCCAGGGCCCGTTGGTTCAC
This sequence comes from Myxococcus eversor, assembly GCF_010894455.1. Classification (GTDB taxonomy): domain Bacteria; phylum Myxococcota; class Myxococcia; order Myxococcales; family Myxococcaceae; genus Myxococcus; species Myxococcus eversor. Next base: position 84,029 of record NZ_JAAIXY010000015.1, read on the forward strand.
TTGTCTGTGGCGTTGAAGTGTCAGGTCGTTAAACCTCCGACCCGAAATGCACAAGACCCACCTCGTAGGCGCGCGCACGCACAACCTGAAGGACCTCTCCGTGGACCTGGCGGAAGGGGAGCTGGTCTGCATCACCGGTGTGTCCGGGGCGGGCAAGTCCAGCCTGGCGCTCGACACGCTGTACGCCGAGGGGCAGCGGCGCTTCGTGGAGAGCTTCAGCCCGTATGCCCGGCAGTTTCTTGAGCGGCTGGAGCGGCCGCCCATGGACGCGCTGGAGCCGGTGGCCGCGGGCGTGGCGGTGGACCGGCGCGCGCCGGTGAAGAGCTCGCGCTCCACGGTGGCGACGCTGGCGGACGTGGAGCCGTACCTGTCCGCGCTCTTCACGCGCGAGGCGATGCCGGTGTGCCCCACGTGTGGCGTGGAGGCGGTGCGCACGGATGCGCGCGTCGCGGCGGCGGCGCTCCTGCGTGAATCGCCGGATGCCCAGGCCCTCATCGCCTTTCCGCTGCGCATCGCCGACACGGCCGCGTTCCTGGACGTGCGCGCGCGGCTGTTGAAGGACGGCCACCACCGGCTGGTGGTGCAGGGCGAGGTGCGGGAGCTGGAGTCACTCAAGCCGTCGGAGGCGACGGACTCGGCGGGCGTGGCGCGGGTGCTGGTGGACCGGGTGAAGCTGTCGGCGTCGCAGTTGTCGCGCGTGACGCAGGCGATGGAGGACGCGTGGGCGCGCTCGGAGGGCGAGGCGGTGGTGCTGGTGGCCGGCGCCGAGCCGAAGCGGGTGCGCCGGGGGCTGGTGTGTCCGAAGTGCGCGCGGGAGTTCGAGGCCGCGCGACCGGGCCTGTTCAGCTACCAGTCGCCGGTGGGCGCGTGCGCGGCGTGTCGGGGTTTCGGGCGCACCATCGGCATCGACTGGGACAAGGTGATTCCCAACCCGGCGCTGAGTCTGTCGGAGGGGGCCATCCGCCCCTGGTCCGGCGCGTCGACGGAGTGGGAGCGGGGCATGCTCCAGCGCTGGTGTCGCGCGAAGGGCATTCCCATGGACGCGCCCTGGGGAACGCTGACGCCAGCGCAGCAGGAGTCCGTGCTGCAGGGCGCGGGGGACTACGACGAGGGCCGGGCGTACCCGGGCGTGCGCGCGTGGTTCCGGTGGATGGAGGGCCGCACGTACAAGATGCACGTGCGCGTGCTCCTGGCGCGCTACCGCGCGTATTCGCTGTGCGCGAGCTGTGGCGGCGCGCGGCTCAACGAGCAGGCGCGTGCGTACCGCGTGGGCGGGTTGGACCTGCCGGGCTGGCACGGGCTGGAGCTGACGGAGGCGGTGACCCGACTGGAGGCGCTGCGCACGACGACGGGGCAGGGGGAGCTGGCGCGGCGCGAGCTGTCCGGACGCCTGAGCTACTTGAAGCGCGTGGGGCTGGGCTACCTGACGTTGGACCGGCAGGCGCGCACGTTGTCCGGAGGCGAGGCGCAGCGCGTGTCGCTGACGGCGGCGCTCGGGACTTCGCTCACCGGCTCGCTGTTCGTCCTGGACGAGCCCACCGTGGGCCTGCATCCCGGGGACGTGCCGCCCTTGACGGAGGCCATCGCGGAGCTGGCGGAGCGGGGCAACATCGCGCTCGTGATTGAACATGACCCGCTGGTCATCCGCTCCGCGCACCGTGTGTTGGAGCTGGGCCCTGGCGCGGGCCGCGAGGGTGGACGGCTGTGTTTCGATGGCACGCCGGAGGCGCTCGCGAAGCGCAAGGATTTGCCCACCGGACGACTGCTCGCGGGGACTGGCGAGTCGTCGAGGACGCCGCGCGCGAAGACGGGCTCCATCGAGGTGCGAGGCGCGCGGGAGCACAACCTGAAGGCGCTGTCGGTGAGCGTACCCTTGGGCGTGTTGTGCGCGGTGACGGGCCCGAGCGGCTCCGGCAAGAGCACGCTGGTGGACGAGGTGCTCTACCGGCACCTGGCGCGGCGGCTGGGCGTGAAGGACGTGGAGGCTCCGGGCGCGGTGGACGCGCTGGAGGGCGCCGAGGCTGTGAAGTCCATCACCTTCGTGGACCAGTCTCCGTTGGGGCGCACGTCGCGCGGCAACGCGGCCACGTACACCAAGGCGTGGGACAGGCTGCGCGAGCGCTTCGCCGCGGAGCCCGACGCGCAGGTGCGAGGACTGACGCCGGCCCACTTCTCCTTCAACGTGGACAAGGGGCGCTGCGAGGCGTGCTCGGGCGAGGGCTACGAGACGGTGGAGATGCAGTTCCTCGCGGACGTGGCCCTGCTGTGCGCGGTGTGCCGGGGCCGGCGCTTCAAGGAAGAGGTGCTCGCCGTCCGCCACCAGGGCTTCAGCGTGGCACAGGTGCTGGAGATGACGGTGTCGGAGGTGCTCCAGCACTTCGGAAGCGACACGGCCCTCCATCGCGCGCTGGGGCCGGTGGCGCGGCTGGGCCTGGGCTATCTGCCCCTGGGACAGCCGTTGTCCACGCTGTCGGGCGGCGAGGCGCAGCGGCTGAAGCTGGCGCGCGCGCTGGCCTCCGAGTCGAAGGGCTCGCTGTTCCTCATCGACGAGCCGAGCGCGGGCCTCCACGCGGAGGACGTCCGTCACGTCATCGACGCGCTGCACGCGCTGGTGGACCGAGGAGCCAGCGTCATCGTCGTGGACCACGACGTGTCGGTGATGAAGGCGTCGGACTGGGTCATCGACCTGGGGCCGGTGGGCGGCAAGGACGGTGGCCGGCTGGTGGCGGAGGGCACACCCGCGGACGTGGCGCGGGGCAAGGGCGCGACGGCGGAGGCGCTGCGAGGCGAGCGCAAGCCGCTGGGCCGCGCGGTGAAGCTGCGCAAGCCGGGCAAGGAGGCCGCTCCGGCAATCGAAGTGGAGCACGCGCGCGAGCACAACCTCCAGGACGTGTCGTGCAAGATTCCGCTCGGGAAGATGACCGTCGTCACCGGGCCGAGTGGCTCGGGCAAGAGCTCGCTGGCCTTCGACGTGGTGTTCGCGGAGGGACAGCGGCGCTTCCTGGAGACGCTCAGTCCGTATGCGCGGCAGTTCCTTCCCACCATGCCCCGGCCGGACGTGGAGCGCGTCAGCTCCATTCCGCCCACGGTGGCGCTGGAGCAGCGCACCTCGCGCGCGGGTGGCACCAGCACGGTGGCCACCGTCACCGAGGTGGCCCACTACCTGCGCCTGCTGTTCGCCAAGCTGGGCGAGCCGCACTGCCCCAAGGACGACACGCCCATCACCTCCCTCTCCCCGGAGCTGCTCTTCGCGCAGCTCACCGCGATGAAGGGGGACGGGACGGTGCTGGCGCCCGCGGTGCGCTCGCGCAAGGGCACGTACCTGGATGTCTTCACGGCCGCCGCGCGCGGGGGCATCACCACGGCCATCGTCGACGGGGAGCTTGCGTCCACGGATGACCCGCCGCGCCTGGCGAAGACGCGCGAGCACGACATCGACCTCGTCATGTACGAGGGCAAGCTCTCCAAGCTGCCGCGCGACGTGTTCGACAAGGCGCTGGGCTGGGGGCAGGGCGCGCTGAAGCTGCGCGCGTCGAAGGGCGAGACGCTGCTGTCCACCGAGCGCACCTGCCCGAAGTGCGGCACCGCCGTGCCGGAGTTGGACCCTCGCTGGTTCTCCTTCAACACGAAGCAGGGCCGCTGCGACTCGTGCGAGGGCACGGGCGTGCAGGGCGGGCCGGCGGCGCAGGCCGAGGGCGAGACGGCGCCGTGCCGCGCGTGCGGTGGCAGCCGGTTGGACCCGGTGCCTCGCGGCGTGCGGCTGGAAGGGGCGCGCTACCACGAGGTGGTGAAGCAGTCCGTGGCGTCCGCGCTGGAACGCGTGAAGGGCTGGAAGTTCAAGGGCGACCGCGCGCTGTTGGGCGAGCCGTCCCGGCAAGAGCTCTTGCGGCGCATGGAGTTCCTGGAGCGCGTGGGCCTGGGCTACCTGTCCCTGGACCGCAACGCGGCCACGCTGTCGGGCGGAGAGATGCAGCGCCTGCGGTTGTCGGCGCAGCTCGGCGCGGGCCTGACCGGGGCGATGTACGTGCTGGATGAGCCCACCATCGGCCTGCATCCGCGCGACACCCACCGCCTGCTCGACAACCTGCGCGCGCTGGTGAACACGGGTTCCACGGTGCTGGTGGTGGAGCACGACTCGGACACCATCCGCGCCGCGGACCACCTGCTCGACCTGGGGCCCACCGGTGGACGGGGTGGCGGACGCATCCTCGCGGAGGGACCTCCGGACGTGGTGCTGCAGAGCGACTCCCCCACGGCGCGGGCGCTGCGTGAGGCGCAGGTGCGGCCTCCCTCCGGACGTGGAGAACCGAAGCATTGGTTGGAGCTGAAGGGCGCGCGCGCCAACAACCTGAAGCGCGTGGACCTGCGGCTGCCCCTGGGCCGGCTCAACGTCGTCAGCGGCGTGTCGGGCTCCGGCAAGAGCACGCTGATTCGCCAGGTCCTGTACCCGGCGCTGCGCGAGGCGCTGGAGCTGGTGTCCTCGAAGCCGGGGCCCTTCGAGTCGCTGAAGGGCGTGGACCCGGTGAAGCGGGTGATGTCGGTGGACCAGTCGCCCATCGGTCGCACGCCGCGCTCGGTGCCGGCGACGTTCCTGGGCATCTGGGACGAGCTGCGGCGGGCCTTCGCCGCGACGCCCGAGGCCAAGATTCGGGGCTTCTCCGCCGCGCGCTTCTCCTTCAACACCGCCGCGGGTGGCCGGTGCACCGCGTGCGAGGGACAGGGCTCCATCTCCCACGAGATGTCCTTCCTCCCGGACGTGGTGACGCCGTGCGAGGCCTGCGGCGGCGCGCGCTTCGACGCGGCCACGCTGGAGATTCGCTACCACGGCCTGTCCGTCGGCGACGTGCTGCGGCTGTCCGCCGACGAGGCGAAGGATGTGTTCCGCTCCATCCCCAAGGTGGCCGCGCCGCTGCAATGCCTGTCGGACCTGGGCGTGGGCTACCTCCAGTTGGGGCAGGGCTCCAACACCTTGTCGGGCGGTGAGGCGCAGCGACTGAAGCTGGCCTCCGAGCTGACGGCCTCCGCGCGGCACGAGCCCACGCTGTATGTGCTCGACGAGCCGACGACGGGCCTGCACCTGGGCGACGTGGAGAAGCTCATCACCTTCCTGGGCCGGCTGGTGGACCGGGGCGACACGCTGGTGGTCATCGAGCACCACCCATCCGTCATCGGCGCGGCGGACCACGTCGTGGAGCTGGGGCCGGAGGGTGGTGACGAGGGTGGACTCATCGTCGCGGAGGGCACGCCTCGCGAGGTGGCGAAGCAGAAGACGGCCACCGGGCGGGTGCTCAAGTCACTCTTCTCGGGCGAGGCGCCTCACGCGTCGCGTCGTGGTGCGGCGGGGAGTCGGTGAGGGTGGGATGTCGAAGACAGGACAGAAGGTCGTGAAACGGGGGCGGGGCTTCGGCATCCTTGCGGCCACATGAGAACCCTCCATGTAGTGACTGTCGCCACGGCGCTCCTCGTCACCCCGGCACTCGCCGGGGACACGGCGACGAAGCCCTCCACTCCCGCGAAGTCCCAGCCCCTGAGCGAGAAGAAGCCCATGTCCCTGCATGACCTGTCCGCGAACCGTCTCGATGGCAAGGCAGAGAAGCTCTCCGACTTCCAAGGCAAGGTCCTTGTGGTCGTGAACACCGCGTCGGAGTGTGGCTACACGCCGCAGTACGCGGGCCTGGAGAAGCTGTACCAGGACTACAAGGACAAGGGCGTCGTCGTGCTGGGCTTCCCGTCCAACGACTTCGGCGGGCAGGAGCCGGGCAGCTCGGAGGACATCAAGAAGTTTTGCGAGCTGCGCTTCAAGGTCACCTTCCCCATGTTCGAGAAGGTGGAGACGAAGGGCGCCGGCCAGTCCCCTGTCTACGCCTTCCTCGCGAAGAACCACGACGCGCCCAAGTGGAACTTCCACAAGTACGTCGTGGGCAAGGATGGCCAGGTGAAGGCGGGCTTCCCCAGCAAGGTGACGCCGGAGAGCGACGAGCTGCGCAAGGCCGTCGACGCCGCGCTCGCCCAGCCGTAGCCCTCGGCTGACTTCTCGCCGGCCCGGAGCAGGCATCCGCCCGGGCCGGTGCCGTGTCGTCTGCAGGGGGTTGGCATGCGGGCCTCCAGGGGGCCACCGTCGTGGTGGACGTGGCCCTTGAGGAGGGAGCTGCATGGCCATCGCGTCGATACCTGGATTGAGCTCGCGGGAGGAGGCGTGGCCCGCGCTTCCCTTCGCGGAGTGGAAGGACACCTATGCCACGTTGCACCGGTACACCCAGGTGCTCGGCAAGGTGCGGCTGGCGCTGACGCCACCGGAGAACCACTGGTGGAACGTGTCGTTCCGTGTGACGGCCAGGGGCCTGACGACGACGCTCATCCCCTACGGCAACGGGGGCTTCGAGGTGGACTTCGACTTCCTCGCCAGCGAGCTGCGCTTCCTGACGAGTCGGGGCGACGTGCGAGTCATGGAGCTGACGTCTCGCCCGGTGGCGGAGTTCTACCGGGACGTCATGGCCACGCTGCGCTCGCTGGGAATCGAAGTGAGCATCTGGGAGCAGCCGGTGGAGATACCGGACGACACCACGCCGTTCAGTCAGGACAGGCAGCACGACACCTATGTGGCCGAGCATGCCCAGCGCTGGTGGAGGGCCCTGCTCCAAGCGGACCTGGTGCTGAAGGAGTTCCGGTCGCGCTTCACCGGCAAGTGCAGTCCGGTGCAGTTCTTCTGGGGGAGCTTCGACCTGGCGGTGACGCGCTTCGGCGGTCGGCCCGCGCCGGTGAGGGAAGGCGCGGACGCGGTGACGGCCGAGGCGTACTGCGAGGAGGTCTGCAGCGCGGGCTTCTGGCCCGGCACCGAGGCACTGGGAGGCGCGGCCTTCTATTGCTACGCCGCGCCAGAGCCGACGGGCTTCTCCGCCGCGCGTGTGGAGCCGCCGGAGGGGGGGTATGACCCGGGGCTCAAGGAGTTCCTGTTGCCCTACGAGTCAGTGCGCCGTTCGAAGGACCCCCGGGCGTATCTGCTCGAGTTCCTCCAGACGTCCTATGCCGCGTGCGCGGACCTGGGGAAGTGGGACCGGGCTCGGCTGGAAAGGCCGCTCATCATCCCCGAGAGCCTGAAGGCGGCCCGGGGCGTCGGCGGGGGCACGGAGGCCGAGCAGCCCACCATTGATACGCACGTGTGAGCGGCGGAGGTGGAGCGGACCGCCGCGTGTTCACGAGTGCCCTGCTCGGAGCCTCCCAGACAGGAGGCCTGGGCATGCGTGTCGGGGACGAGGCGCTCAGTAGGGCGGCAGCAAGCGGCGAAGGCCGTGCGCCAGCACGATGGCGAGGACCCCCAGGTTGCGGGGAAGCAGCCCAGGCCAGAAGAGGGCGAGCGGGCCAGTCCTCTCGACAGGAGGCTCGCCGGCTGGAAACTGCCGCGCCAGGCGCTCGGCGAGCGTGCGCATCCACTGCGTGGAGCGGGGCCACTCGGCGACTCCGTCCAACCATGCGGGAGGAATGGCGCCCGCGCCAACGGTGGCTCCGAGCATGCCTCCCACGATGGCGCCCACCGTGTCCGTGTCTCCGCCGAGCAGGATGACCTCCTCCACCGCGCGAGGGAGGTTGTCCGGATGGAGCAGCCACGCATAGAGCGCCACGGGCACCGTGTGCATGACATAGCCCGTGACACCACGCTCCAACCCGAGTGACTGGGCGAGCTCCACGAGTGACGCACCTCGTGACAGGTGAGCGCTCAGTGTGTCGAGCACCGCATGGAACTCGGCGGTGGTGGTGGCCTCGCGCAGCATCCGCAGCGCGGCCGCCGAGTCCTTCACGCCTTCGGGCCCATGCAGCGCGCCATACGCGGCGGCCCGTGCGACGAGTCGCGCTCCATCCTCGGCCCGAGGGTCTCGATGTGTCAGCCGTGTGGAGGCGCGCACGAAGGCATCGAGCCGCTCCGGTTGCGTGGCGAGACAGGCTCCCAGCAGAGGAGCGCGCATCGCGGGGCCATTGCCCGCGGAGACGACGCCACTGCTCTCGGGAGAGAAGCCGAGCCAGAGCTTCGCGATGGCGCGCACCGTCGCCCAGCCGATGCCCGCTGGCAGCGCGAGGAACCACCCGCGCAGTCGCCACCCCAGGTCGCGAGCGAAGAGCGATGCGTCCTCGGGCTGCGCGAGGAGCGCCTGGCCCGTCATGCACGCGTGCTCCGTGTCATCACTCGCGAAGCCTCGGCCGAGCACGAGCCTGTGTCGTAGCGGCGCGCCGCCGAACATGCGGAGCGCCCGTCGCGGGCCGAGCCCTTCTCGGGGCAGTCCCAGGGCATCTCCCACGAGGGTTCCCAGCAAGGCACCGGTGACGAGGTCCTGACGCGAGCGCGGGTCCATGGCTGGGACGAATGCAATCACGAAGCCCGCCCTGCACAGAGGAGATTCCCAACCTCGGCGCGAGGTCCGCCTGACAGATTGGCAAGGCTCGTCGACCGGTGGCGTCAGGATGTCGAGGCTGCGTGCTGAATGCGCTGCCACCGCGCTCCGCTCAGCCCATGCGTCCACGCCATGCACGCGTGAGCAGGAAGGCGACGGCGATGGCTCCCACCACGCCTAGCAACGTCAGCCCCAGCAGCCACAGGAAGACGCGGTCCACCAGCGTGGCCGCGCGTTGGAAGGCGTGGTCCACCAGCCCGTAGCCCATGCGCTCGCCCTGCTGCATCGTCTCCACGCGCTCGGTGTGGAGCGCGGAGAGGATGGCCTGCCGCTCTCCCCTCACGTCCACCATGAGCGCCTGTCGCTCCGATTCGATGAAGTGCTGGAGCGCCTCCCTGCCCGCATCGAGCGCGTTCAGCACGGCGGTCCGCTCCCGGGCCACCAGCGCGGGAGTCCCCGCCGCCAGCCCTCCGAACTGGTCCAGCGTGTCCACCACGCGCTCCAGGTCCTTCATCGCTTCCTGAGCGGGGAGCATCTGCAGGGCCTCCTGCGCCATCGACTCCACCTGCCAGCGGGCCTGGCGGGGGAGGGATGCGGCGTAGAGGTCCACGCGCGCGGTGATGTCCCGCACGTCCTCCACCAGCGCCCCCGCGGTCGCCCTCGCGCTGAGCCCGGACTGGGACGTCACGTCCGAGAGCAGCCCCACGGTGGACACCCGCGCGACGAGCGAGCCCACGAGCGGGTTCTTCGCGGCCCACTCATGGACGAGTTTGTGCGCGGGGGACACGTCCTCCCTGCCGGACACGTCCTTCCACAGCGCCTCCACCTCGGCCTCCTGCTCGCGCAACATCCGCTCGGCCTTGGCTGTCACTTCCGGCGTCGCACCGGCGCTCACGGCCCACTCAGGGAGCGCGAGCTCGAGCTGCGCGAGCAGGGCCCACGCATCCACCAGCGCCGCCACGGGGTCGGGCTGGAGCAGCGCGGCCTGCATGGCCGGCACGGAGTTGATCTTGAACGTGGTCATCGCCGCGCGCACGGACTCGGAGCCCGAGCGCGCCGCGATTTCATCCGCGGAGACCTCCAGCAGCCCGGAGAAGCGCCGCGCCATGTCCCTCACCCGGGTGCGCAGGGCCTCCACCGACAAGTCCGAGCGGCCCACGCGCCGCACCAGCTCCGAGCGCGGCGCCGAGACGGCGCAACCGTCAAGGCAGGCGAGCAGCAAGAGGCAGCCGGCGATTCGGCGGAGACGGGACATGGAGCCCGCGCAAGCTGCTCACGTCCGCCCGCTCCGACGACTCTGCTCCGGGGACAAGCCCGTGTCCGGCGCCTGACGCTCCCATACGTCGGTGGCGCCGGACACGGACCCCGCACGTCACTTCTTGCCCGGCTTCGGCGGGAAGCGCTCCAGAATCTCCGTCACGGACTTGGTGATCTTCGCCTGCTGCTTCTCCGCCTGGGCGCTTTCGTTGACCTCCGACTGCGCCTGCCCGCGCCAGACGAGCTTCTTGGACTTCGCGTCGACGATGTCGAGCAGGAGGGTGCCCTGCTCGTACTCCCGCACATACGTCTCGGGCGCGCCCATGACGACGGGCCCACCGCCGTAGAACGGATCCCACAGCGGGTCGTAGGGATAGCCGTAGTAGGCGTTGACGGTGTCCGCTTCAATCTTGTTGTCGATGGCCCCATGCCAGCCGATGAGGAAGTCGGGGTTCGCCCCCGCCTCCACCTTCTGGTAGCCGTGAGACTGCAGGTAGTCGTCGGCCGCGCGCTGCACCTCGGCACCGACGATGGGGTTGTAGACCCGCTTGTCGCTCCCCTCCGGTTGCGGGAGCCACGCATAGGTCTTGTAGCCGTCGAGCTGCTGGACGGCGCCTGGGTCGTAGTTGCTGCTCACGTCGATGCTCGCGCAGGCCGTGAGGGCCAGGCCCATCAACAGGGGCGCGAGTCGGGGCAGTAGACGCATGGAAGCCTCCTCGGTGGCGGCGCTCCACGCGCCGTCGGCTCCCTGACGGTAGGCACGGGGCCCATGTCGCCCATGGGGCGGCTGCCCGTCCGTCCCCGACTCCAGTCTCATCCCCCGGGGTGGGGCGTCAGTCGTCGCCCCGCGCATCCCCCGAGGGCTCGTGCCTCCAGAAGCTCTTGGACTTGAGTCCACCGCGCGCGAGGGCGAGCGCCAGCTTCGCCCGCTTCTCCGGAGGAAGCTCCTTGGCCAGCGCCTGATACATCTCCCGGTCCAACACGGCGATGCGCTCACGTGCCTCGAACGCACGCTGCGCGGCGGCGTCCACCTGCGTCAGCGCCGCGCTGTCGCCTCGCGCCGCCTGATGCAGCGTGCGAGCCGCGTCGCGCACCTGCTCCCGCAAGGGGCGCCGCTTCTCGTCGAAGCCGCGCAGCGTCTCCTCCATCTTCAGCGCCTGCGCGTTGTCCAGCTCCAGCGCCTCCGACAGCGTCAGCACCTGCCGCAGCCGCAGCCGCTTCTCCAGGCGCTCCATCCGCTCGGCATCGCGAGGCCGTGGCTCCGCGCCCTGCTTGTCGCCGGGCCGGGCCAGCGCGAGGAAGGGCACGAGCACCACCGTCAACGCCACCCACGACGTGCGAGTCATTGTCTTCACAGCATCTCTCCCAGCGGATCTTCCTCGTCCCAGCCCGCGACGTCGTCGAGGGCCTCCTCGTCTTCCAACTCGCCGCCGGACTCCAGCGGCTCCAGCCCGGCCCATGCCTCGAAGTCGGCCAGCGTGCTCGCTTCCACGGCGAGCTCCTCCGCCATCGGCGCGGCCTTGGGCTCCAGCGGGGTGCTCGGCGCCCACGGCCGGGGGATTCCTGGCACCAGGACCATCACCGCCACCGCGGCGGCGGCGGCCACCAGCGAGCCCACCGTGCGCCGTCGCAGGGCCTGGCTCGTGCGCTCGCGCTTCCATGTGCCCAGCGCGCGCTCGGGCACGGCCTCCTGGGCGACCTTCTCCGCCGTCGTCGGCGCGGGCAGCGTCATCAGCGACAGGATTTCCACCGACGCGGCGAAGGCCTCGCGGCACCCCTCGCACGACTCCAGATGTCGGAGCAGGGGAACCGTCTCCGGCGCGTCCAGCGCCCCCGCGGCGTGCAGATCCAGCCGCGCTTCCTGGTCAGGGCATGCAGCCATCAGCTCATCTCCTCGGGCGCGCCCACCCGCGCCTTCAGGCGCTTCACCGCATGGTGGAACTGCACCTTCGCATTGTTCTCGGTGATGCCGAGCGTCTCCGCGATGTCCTTGAACGCCAACCCGGCGTCCACGCGCAGCGTCAGCACCTCTCTCTGGCGCCGGGGCAGCGTCAGCACCTCTTCGCGCACCCGCCGCGCCCGCTCCGCCCGCTCCAGGCCTTCCTGCGCGGACTCGCCAGGGGCCTCCGCCACCTCGTCATTCGCCGCTTCCACCAGCACCGGCCGCCACCGCTGGCCGTGCCGCGCGTGGTTCTTCGCCAGGTTGAGGGCGATTCGCACCAGCCACGCGCGGAAGGGCGCCGGGCCCGCTGGCGTGAAGCGCGCGAATACCCGCCGCGAGGCCTCCAGCGCGCGCAGGAAGGCCGCCTGCGTCAGGTCCGCCGCGTCCTCGGGCCGCATCGTGTAGCGGCGCACCAGCGAGAAGACGAGCCCCCGGTGCCGCCTCACCAGCACCTCGAAGGCCGCCTCCTCGCCGTCCAGGAAGGCATGGCAGAGCACCTCGTCCGGCGCCCGCTCCAGGGCCAGCCGACGAGACGGCATCGCCACCACCCGGCCGCCTGTCTCCCTGATGCTCACGAAGCCTTCAACCCCCGAGCCGCCCCCAGGTTATTTTCCTCCGCGTCGCCAGCGTCGCATGAATTCAAGAATCTCAGGAAATGACAGCAAATTGGGCGACAGTTGGTTGGGGCGCCAATTTGCCCTGTTCGCCGAGCCGCTGTCACAATGGCCGCGGTTGGTGCAACCCACGGACTTCTCATGGTTCTGGAAGGCTCGGGCTCTCGCATCAAGGGGGGCGTGCTCATATCCCGGCTCAACATGCTGCGCCGACACGGCGGGCAGGTTCGCGTCGACGAAGTCCTCGGGCGACTGCCTCCGTCGGACCAGGCGTTGCTTCGCAAGTCGATATTGCCGGTGGCCTGGTATCCGCTGGAGTTGAACCTGCGGTTGGACACGGCCATCGCGGAGGTGCTGTCGCCGGAGGACGAGGGCCGGGCCTTCATCGACATGGGGCGTGCGTCCGCGGACGAGTCGCTGCACGGCCCCCAGCATGCCTTCGTGAGGGCGGGGGAGCCGCACTTCCTCTTGAGTCAGGCGGCGCGCATCTACCGGTTCTATTACGCGGTGGGCTCGCGCACGTACGACTGGATGGGGCCCCGGTCCGCGGTGCTGCGCACCTTCAGCGCGGAGAACGTCACGGAGGCGGACTGCCTCACCATCATCGGATGGCACGAGCGCGCCATCGAGCTGTCGGGGGGCCTGATGCCGCGAATCACGCACCCGATGTGCCGCGCCCGGGGCGCGTCTCATTGCGAGTACCACTGCTCCTGGGATTGACGCCCGGGCCTCAGGCGGCCGTGTCGTAGGCGACGGGGAGTGGGGTGGACTCGAGGTAGCGCAGGACGTCGTCCAGGTGGCGGTACACGCGCACCTCGTGGCGGATGATGTCCTCGATGCGGCCGTCGGGGCCGATGATGAAGGTGACGCGGCGGTCCACGCGGAGCACGGGCCACAGCACGTCATACGCCCGGCTGATGACCCGGTCCGGGTCTCCGAGCAGGGAGAAGTGGATGTCTTCCTTCTCCGCGAAGGCGCACTGGGTGCGCTGGGTGTCCACCGACACGCCCACCAATTCAGCGCCCAGGGCCTGGAGGCGGTGGTGGTTGTCCCTGAACGCCCGGTTCTCGATGGTGCAGCCGAGCGTGAAGGCCTTGGGGAAGAAGAAGAGGATGACCCGGCGGCCCCGGAGCGCGGACAGGCTCAGGGGAGCGCCATGGCAGTCCGTGGCGGCGAAGTCTGGCGCGAGGTCTCCGATGGCGAGCATTCCGACAGCTCCCTTTCTGGTGGCCGCGACGGTCCACCGGTACCATGTTTTTCGCGCGAGTCCGGAAACGGTTTCCTCGCGGGACGCCACCCGTTGTCCCCTCGACGTCGGGACTGTGTGCTTCCCAAGTCCCCGAGGGGGGCGCGTCCTCCATCGCATGGTTGGAGTCCATGGGGTGTTAAGTAGTGTTGAGCGTCCCCCGCCTCACTCCGGCTGGCCGATGGGCGAGTCGTCGTAGGTCCGCCCCGCCTGGTTGCCGAACCAGTACCCGCGGTACACGACGCCGTCGCGGGAGCCGCTCGAGTCGAGGAACACGTCGACTCGCTTGCCCTCGGTGTCATGGGCCTCGACCTCGGCGTAGTCGTTCTCCAGCCCGAGGCCGGCCTTCACCTTCTGGGCCTTCGCGCCGCTGACCTTCACCTCCAGCTTGCCGTCCACCTCGTTGACGGCGGGCCCGTTCGGGTCGAACACCAGGTGCAGCCGGCCGTTGAAGCCCTTGGGCACGGTGAAGTGCACGACCTTGGCGGTGCGCGCCTCCCACCAGGAGGCGGTCAGGTCGTCGAACACCACCGCGAAGAGCCCCACCGCGCCGACCACGAGCAACACGAGCCCCACGCCAATGGCCACGGGCGTCGTGAACTTGAAGAGCTTCTTGAGGAGCAGGGTGAGGCCGACGCCGATGCCGCCGCCCATCGCGAGCAGTATCAACATGCCCAGCAACACCGCGATCGCCATTCCACTGTCCGGACCGTTCACTTCGTTCGACTCCTCGCCGCGCGGGCATGAATGCGGCGTGAGTCCGAGTCCCCCCGAGGTCGTGGAACGGGACGCGAGTGCTCGGGCCGCTTCGCACGGAGCATAGGACGGAGCGCGCCGCTCCCACGAGGGGCGAGGCAGGGGCTCCTCAGAGGGTGTCTCCGATGACGTCGGCTCCGGGGACATGGGTGTGTCCGCGAAGCTCGGGAGGTGACGCGCGCTTGCGTGGCTCCGGCCCGCCCGTGTGAACTCAGGCGGCGCTGTCCTGTCCAGGGCGGGCCTCGCCCATGGGGCGAAGAGGGGTGTTCATGAAGGAGTCCAAGCTGTCCATGGGGTGGAGACGCACCTGTGTCGCGATGCTGGTGGTGGGAGGCGTCTTCTCGTCGACCGCGTGGGCCCAGAAGCCCGCGCCTTCGGAGCAACGCTTCGCGAAGCGCTTCCTCGTCATCCTCGCCGCGGAGCCGGAGCTGGGTCCCCAGGATGAGCTCCAGGCGCGGATATCGAAGCAGGCGGACATGAAGACAGACTTCGCTCGTCTGTCCTCCACGGACTTCGCGGGCCTCAAGCCCTGTCTCCAGATTCTCGTCGCCAACAGCTTCGCGTCGAAGGCGGAGGCGCAGGCCTACGGAGGCAAGCTCAAGGCCCTGGGCGTCACCGCCTCCGTGCGGCCGGCGGGGGAGTATGTCGGTGGGGATGCCGCCCGGAAGAAGCAGTGCGCGCCCGCGGAGGTCTGGCAGGCCGGGTTCCGGTTCAAGCCCGACGCCCACGAAGACGATGGCTCGCCCTGGTCATTCACGGCGAGCGCCGTGCTGAAGCACGCGGACGGCAGCGAGGAGGTCCGCGCGCTGAAGGGGAGGTTCTCCAATGGAGAGGTGCCCCAGGACATGACGCGGGCCTTCAGCGTCTGGTGGGCCGGTGGGGGCTCGGACGTGAAGCTGGTGCGCAAGGGCCAGGCGCTGGTGGTCCTCCAGCGCTTCAAGGACGAGGGCATCGACCCTCGCAAGGAGCGGGACGTCGAGGTCGCCCGCTTCGTGCTTCCTCCCCAGGTTCGCGTGAGCGGGTTGGAGCCGTAGCGGCGAGGGCAGGGGCTCTTGTCATTCCGAGCACTTGCCGGCGGCTTCCAGATGAAATCGTCGCCATGTCGATCTCCTGGAAGGTCGTTCGTCGTGATGGCAGAGGCAGGGATGCCGAGGAGGAGTACGCCATGGGAACGGAAACGACGTTGAATGGGAATGTCACTGGAGCTGGGCAGGACACGAAGTCGCTGGCTCGCCACCTGCCGACGGTTGCTCGGGTCCTGACGGGGTTGCTCTTCTTCGTCTTCGGGCTGAATGGCTTCCTGAATTTCATCCCCCCGCCCTCGGAGCCCATTCCCGAAGGTGCGATGGCGTTCAGCGCCGCGCTCATGAAGACGGGCTACATGATGTCGCTCATCAAGGGCACCGAGGTGCTCGTGGGCCTGCTGCTGTTGACGAACCGCTTCGTGCCGCTGGCGCTGGTCCTCCTCGCGCCCGTCACCGTCAACATCGTCGCCTTCCACGCCTTCCTCGCCCCGAGTGGGATGGTGATGACCTTCATCGTCCTGGCCCTCCACCTGTATCTGGCCTGGGCGTACCGGGCGGCGTACCGCTCCGTGCTCGTCGCGCGCGCGGTGCCAGGCGCGAAGTGAGCTTCACCGGTCCGCCCCAGGTTCGCGGGAGTGGGTTGGAGAGCGTAGCCACGAGGCCCCGCACTAAAGCAGGCTCAAGCGCCTCCTCAGCTCCTGCTCACGGTTGAAGTCCACCCACGCCGCATCCGGGGCATCCAGGTTGCCAGACTCAGTGACGAGCTTTTGCCAGACCTTCTGTCCCTCACGGATGTGTTCCACCCAGTGGGGCAGGGTCATGTGATGGACGCTCAGCGGGCTGTAGAGGACCGCTGGCGTGTGGCCCGCATCGACCAGCAGCCGGTTCAACACCAGTCGGTTGGTGCGGGTGTTGTAGTCCACGTAGGCATGGAGGTTCTCCAGCGCCTTGTGCGTCCGGGCCACGGCGAGCAACGCCTCATCCAGGTCGAAGACGAAGCGCGTGGCCAGGTAATGCTCCCGGAGGAGCCTGTCGACCTCCTCCAAGGGGTTGTCGACCGCCGCCAGGACGATGCGGCACACCTTGGGCGTGGTGACATCGATTCGCGCGATGAAGGGGTCATGCTCGCCCAGCAGCGTCTGGGCGCTGTCATGGAGCTGTTCGAACGTGAGCGTGAGCTCTCCGACACGAGGCTGGGCTCCAAAGTCGTACTGGTCCCTGGAGACGAGTCCATGGAGCCTGACGTAGGCATCCCTGTTGAAGTTGCCGAAATTGAAGGTCGAGCTGACGAAGCGGTCCGCCTTCATCATCCGGGCGTTGTACTCGGGGTCGGCGACGTCCTGCGGCCGGGCGTGGGGGTCCTGGTGAAGTCGGTGGTGCCCCCTGATGTAGACATTCTCCCCCCAGTGTTGATGGCGGCCGTCGATGTGCTCGCGCCATTTCTGGGCGGGCCCCAGCAGGTCATACCGCTCCTGTTTCGACAGGGAGATCAGCTTGAAGTCGAAGGCCATCTCCGCCGCGAGCTCCCGCTCTTCCCGCTCGCGTCGCAGCCGAGGCATGCCCCGCTCGCGCTGCGCGGTGGCGCGTCGCTCGTAGGCTTCCAGGGCCCTTCGGCGCTTCTCCTCTTGCAGTTTCGGATCTGGCATGGGGTTCCTCGGCCAAGCCCGGGCAGCTCGTTGCCTGGACGTGCGGAGGAGTGAGAAAGCAAGCAGCGTACCGAGTGAGCGTCCAGGGGCCACACGGTGCGAGTCACCGGGTCCGCGTCCTCCGGGAACGCGGCTGCGTCCCAGTCCGCCTGGGCTCGCCCTTCATCAGGCGGAGAGAGGGCGGTCGAAGGACTGTCTATCCCGCGGAGACGTTGGTGTAGCCGCCATCCACGGTGAGCACGCTCCCCGTCATGTAGCGAGAGGCCTCTGACGCGAGCAGCAGCAGGGGCCCATCCAGCTCCTCGAAGTGGCCGGTGCGCCGCTGGGGGATGCGCTCCACCATGGCCCGGCCCTCGGCGGTGGCGAGGAACTCCCGGTTGAGGTCGGTCTCGAAGTAGCCGGGCGCCAGGGCGTTGACGCGGATGCCATGGGGCGCCAGGTCGACGGCGAGTGCTCGGGTGAGGTGATTGACGCCCGCCTTCGAGGCGCAATAGGCGGGCAGTCCTTTCTCCACCACGCCGCCGAGGATGGAGGAGATGTTGATGAGGGTGCCTCCCCGGCGGTGACGGATGAGGTGGCGTGCGGTCTCCTGTGCCATCAACCAGACGCCCTTGAGGTTGGTGTCCATCACCCGGTCCCACTCGGCCTCGTCCTGCTCGTTCCAGGGGAGCGAATCCACCGTGCCCGCGTTGTTGACCAGGATGGACAAGGGGCCCAGCCCGGCCTCCACCTCCTCGAGCGCGGCGCGCACCCGGCGCGAGTCCGTCACGTCGAGCGGTACCACCAGGGCCTTGCCTCCCTCGGCCTGGATGGTCCGCGCCACGCCCGACAGGGCCTCGGTGTCACGCGCCGCCAGCGCGGTGGCCACTCCCTGACGCGCCAGCATGAAGGCGAAGTGTCTCCCCAGTCCACGTGAGGCGCCGGTGATGAGCGCCACCTTCCCCGCGACGTCGAAGTGTCCCTGCGCCATTCACTCCTCCTGTCAGGATTCTGCCTGAACACTACCAAGGGCAGACACTCCTCGGCGAACAGGCAGGGCATTCGTGACTCGACCTTGAGCGGAAGGTGGGCGTGCTGAACCGTGAATGACGCCCAGGTGGCTTCGCGTCCACCTGGGCGTCTGTCTTCGCCGGGTCAGGGCGCCCCGTCGAAGTGGGCCTCCAGCTTCACGTCCGAGTAGGGCGTTCGGGCCATGAGCATGAGGTAGTAATAGCCACCCGTCATGGGGGTGGGGATCTCCACTGTCTCGTCGTTGCCCGGAAGGAAGGGCCGATAGTCATACGTGGTCGTCGTGGGCCACGTGCCGGCGCGGATGTACAGGTCCGCGTTGCCGGTGCCGCCGCTGGCCTTGAAGCGCAGGTTGCGCGCGCCGGGGGGCATATAGAGATAGAAGTAGAGCGCGCTGCCAGTGGAGGCGAGCGGGCCCCGGTAGCAGCCGTTGTCGAGCCTCTGGCCATTGGCCGCCGTGCAGGGCGGAGTCGTGCCCGGTGGAGGCCCGGAGTCGGGTGGCACGCAGGCGCTCGGGTCCGTGGTCGCCGCGACACAGAGAATCCACGAGTGGAACTCCGCGTCGTTCGCCGTCCCCAACGCATCCAGGGACTGTCGATAGGCGCTGTAGTTGCCCGCGCGGAACTGCGCCAGGAACGTGCCCACCTGGTCCGGGTGCCGCTCGAACATGAAGCGCGTGGCCAGATAGCCCCACGAGTACACGCGGTCCGCGCCGCTGTTGTAGTCGTTGCGCAGGATTTGACTCAGCTGAAAGACCCTGCCCGTGCCCGACGTCACCGCGCTGTCGTTGTCGTCCTGTCTCGAGATGTACTCGGCCAGGCCTTCAATCCACCAGATGGTGGGTTGGCTGCTGCTGGCGGTGAAGTCACCCTTCATGTTGAAGCGGCCATCCAGGTAGTGGATGTACTCGTGGCGCAGGTTCCAGATTTCGAAGGTGGGCCGCAGCCACTCCGCCTCGTAGGCGATGAAGCGGGCCTGGTTGCCGGAGGCCGCGGGGTCTCCTTCCAGGTACATGCCGCCACTGTGGGTGGTGACGCCGAACAGCACGCCCGCGTACGTCTGGTAGTCGAACCTGCTGTCGAAGACGACCACCTCCAGGGACGTGTTGTTGTCGCTGGCCACCGGCACGCGGTTCGTCTTCAACTTGTCGTGGAAGTACGACTCCTGCGCGGCGAGTTGCTCACAGCTCTGCGTGAGCTGCGAGGCCGTCATGTCCTGCACGCGCAGGCGCAGCGTGGCGCCGCAGGTATGCGTGGTGCCGAGCACCGTCTGCTCCACCGTCCGCCGGAAGTCGCAGATGCCGTACCAGGCGCAGTTCGCTCTGTCGTAGTACTCGGCCATCTCCGCCGTGCCCACCCAGAGACCCGCCGTGGGGCCCGTCATCGAGTGGTTGTCGAAGACTCCCTTCACCTTGAGGCGCGTCAGCGTCTGAAGGGTTCCAGAGTGTTGGAGGAAGCGGGCCAGCTCGCGCGCCGCGTTGACGGTGAGGTACTGGTTGGAGGTGGCCAGCAGGTGTCGGGTGCGGGTGATGAAGGAGTCGAGCGAGTCGAGGATGGACGTGTCCGCTCGCACAGCCGTCACGAAGTCGGTGTTGTAGTGGCCCCGATAGAGGCCGTTGAAGACGCTGTTGGTGGCGCCTCGCATGGACGACGAGGCCACGGTGGTGTCATTGAACCGGTCCAAGAGGCCCTTGAAGGTGCCCAGATGCCAGGCGGTCTCCCCCGCGCTGTCGATGAGGGTGACGAACTCCTGGAGCACCGTGCCGTGCGCGTCGTTGACGTCCCTGAAGTGGCAGTTGGCGATGAAGGCCGCGAGCGCCGGGCGGATGGCGCTGCGCAGCGCTGTGCCGTAGCTGCCCACCGCGCCTGACTGGTAGAACTGCACGTAGTAGCCAGCGCGCAGGAACAGGATGAGCTGGAGCGTCTGCGCGGTGTTGTCGCCCACGTACAGCTGGGCGTTGGGGGTGAGCGCGGTGGCAATGGTGACCATCTTGCTCTCCATGAAGACCTGCCCGGCCTGGGTGCCCGTCACACCGAACAGCGTGTTGATGCACTCCTCCGTGGAGCCCTTCACCAATGTCACGAGCGAGGGGCCACTGGCGGCCGCGAAGGCCGCCGTGTCACAGGCGAGCAGGGCCCGCGATGCCGTGGCGAGGGCTGGCTCCTCACGCAACAGCTCGGGGGCGACATCCGGCTCGCGCTCGGCGGGCTGGATGCGGCGATGGGTGTGCTCCAGCCCGTGGGCCTTCCACGTGGACTGCGCGGGTGGAGGCTTCCCAGGACGGGCGAGCGCCCCCGTCGCGAAGAGGGTGAGACCGACAGCGAGGACAAGGGAATGGCGATACCCATCCGTGATGGGACGGCGCATGGACTCAGGCTCCTCGGTGGCTGGCACTGCAGCGCGGTGTCAGTCGTTCCGGGTGACGCTGAGATGAGCCTCGAGGGGCATTTCTACATCCGGGTACAAGTGCAACTCCCGGGCGACGCCCCGTCCTGAGGTCCGTGTCAGTGGCAATCCCGGTCGACTCGACGTGTCTCGATGAATTCGAGGTACCACGGGAATAGCAGTCGGGTCTGACAGTGGACCCCGGTGTCAGCTTCCCTCTCCGGGGCCGTGAAGCTCGCGCCCGCCTCGCGGAGCCCTACCGGATGCGCGCCCTCGAAAGAGGGCCCGGGTTCCCGGTTGGCAAATACAACCGGGTCTCCGTTATTGTCCGACGCATTGGGTAAGAGCCTCGAGGACATCACCGCGATTCGCGACCGGCTGGACGACGATGCGCCCCGGCTCGCGCTGGCCAGCACCCTCACCGCGCGGGGAGACCCGAGAGGTGAGTTCATCGAGATGCAGTGCGCGCTCGCCCGCTATCCGGATGACACGCTCACGCGGGACACCCTCCTTGCCCGCTCCGAGGCACTGCTGGCGAAGCACCAGGAGGAGTGGCTGGCGCCCCTGGGACTGCGACGCCGCGAGGTGAAGTGGGCCCGCGGCTTCGTCGATGAGGTGACGCTGACACCGGCGCGGCTCGAGGAGGTGGGCCCCCGGCTCCTGCGCGGCGAGCCGGTCCGGACGCTGAAGTTGGGGGGACTCGACAGTCGCGCCGAGAAGCTGGAGCAGGCCCTGGGTTCTTCCCTGCTCGATGCCATCGAGGTGCTCGACCTGACGCACTGCCGGCTGGGGCCGGACGCGGGCGAGGTGTTCGCGAGGGCCCAGGGCCTCACCCGACTTCGTGGGTTGCAATTGAAGGGCAACAGGCTGGGCTTCGAGGGTGCACGGGCGCTCGCCTCCGCGCCGGGGCTGCGCGAGTTGACGCATCTGGACCTGCACGGCAACGGCGTGGGCCCCGGCGGAGCTCGGGCCCTCGTCAAGTCGTCGTACCTGACCAACCTGCGGGAGCTGGGATTGGGGTCCTGGCAGGACCGGGAGGATGAGGAGTCCGACGGACTGCTCGGCGATGCGGGGGCGCATGTGCTGGCCCGGGCCACCCAGATGCCACGCCTGAGGGCGCTCGGAATCGAGTGGAGCGGGCTCACCCAGAAGGGCGCCCGGCTGCTCTCGGAGGCGCCCCACCTGGCGGACCTGCGCAAGCTGTCGATGGCGGGAAACGACGTGCGCAGCCATGGGGCGCGCGCGCTGTTCGAGCGGATGACGCGGCTGGAGTACCTGGACATCCGAATCAATGGGCTCGGACTCGCGGGGATGCGCGTGGTGACGTCGTCGTTGAGCCGGCTCACGTCGCTCGACCTGGGCGACAACGGGCCCGGAGTCGCCCAGGCCCTCGCTGAAGCGCCCCGCCTGACGGGCCTGCGCGAGCTGTGGCTGTTCTCCTCCGAGGTGGGAGATGAGGGGGCACGGACGCTCGCGAGCCTCCCCCACCTGTCTCAGCTCAAGACCCTGATGCTCTCCCACAATGGCGTCGGTCCCGAGGGTGCGAGGGCGCTCGCCCACTCACCATCGATGTCGGGATTGAGGTCCCTCGACCTCGGCGG
Organism: Myxococcus eversor; assembly: GCF_010894455.1. Classification (GTDB taxonomy): domain Bacteria; phylum Myxococcota; class Myxococcia; order Myxococcales; family Myxococcaceae; genus Myxococcus; species Myxococcus eversor. The sequence continues at coordinate 105,893 of NZ_JAAIXY010000015.1, forward strand.
CAATCCCATCGGCTCGGAAGGGGCGTGCGCGCTCGGCGGCGCATCCTCCTTGAGTCAGTTGTCGACGCTGAACCTGTCGTTGACCTTCATCGATGAGGCGGGATGCCGGGCGCTGGCCGCCGGTGAGCACTTCCAGCACCTGACCGCGCTGGATCTCAGCATCAGTCAAATCAGGGACGGAGGTGTCCAGGCGCTGGCCCAGGCGCGTCACCTCTCCCGACTCCGGACGCTGAATCTCCTCCAGAGCGAGATTGGAGAAGCGGGCATGAGCGCCCTCGCGGCGGCCCCACACCTTTCGGGGCTGAAGTCACTCAACCTCTCCGGGAACCTTCACACGGAGGCGGTCCTGCGCGGATTCACCAAGGCGCCCTGGGCGGCGTCCGTCGAGGAACTGGGGCTCACCCGCTGGTGGTTCGAGGGACTGCCGGATGCGGGCGCGGCCCTGCTCGCGGAGCTCTCCCGTGCGATGCCCCACGTGAACTTCGGCCGGTATGTCCGCGAGTGAGAGCCGCTCACGGAAGCGGACGCGCACCCTCCATCGGAGGCGACGGGCCCGGAGACGACACGGGCCCGTCTGTCCTTCCCGCGCCCTAGAAACAATCCCCACAGGCGTAGTCGCCCGTCGGGCCCGCGTCGTAGAACTGCGTGCTCGACTGACAGTGCAGATGCAGGACGTTGTAGTGCCCGGGCCCGGCGTAGTTGCAGGGCGGCTGGTGGGCCGCCAGTCGATTGCAGCCCCAGAGATACACTTCCGTGAAACCCGCGGGGCAGCTTGGCGCGAGCGACTGCTCCTGCTCGGCGTCAGCCGGTTCTGACACCTCCGCTTCCACACCACCACAGCCCATCACCAGACCCGCCACCAGGAACGAGACACCCAACAAAGGCATTCTTCGCATGTGACCTCCCGGAAAAGCACTCATCGTCGCGCAGCGCTGACATGATAGCGCATTCCTGGAAGAGCAGCAGGCGAAGCGGGTTGCCGATTCGTGTGGATATTTCCGTCAGTGATAGACGAGTGGTTGAGGGGATGGAGGTTGATTAGTCTTTGCGCGCCACTCACGGCGAAGCCCCCACCTCACGAGGAGCCCCATGCGCCCGACAGAGATGCTGATGTCGCAGAAGACCCCGAAGGCCCGTTTCTCTTCCCGCGCTGGATGGCTGTCAGTGGGCGCCGCGCTCTGGCTGGGTGTGGGGTGTGGAGGTCCGGAGCCGCGGGAAGGAGAAGCGCTGGCGGTGGACGAGGCCGCGCTCACCGTGGGGACACTGGGATGCTATGTCGACACGGATGCGCTGGACGTGCCGACTCCGGTCCGGTGTATCGGTTACCATGACGGGCCGACCTACCTCTTCTATGAGATGATTGGCGCGAGCCCTGGATACACCTACGAGTGGAGCGACTCCCGCTGCGGGACGACCGGACCCGTTTGTGTCATCCCCGCCCGGGCCACCACGCGGCTGACGATGACGGTCACCATCCGGAACAGCTCGGGCGTGGTGGTGAGCACCCAGTCCGCGCGCGCCACGCTCTTTCCCATCACCGTCCCTTGAGTCTGACGTGAGCATCGGCTGGAGGCGCTCGTGGTCTCCAGCTCCCACGCCGGGCGAAGGGGCCGCTTCGCCCGGCGGTGAGTCAGCCGGCTAGCAGTTCTGGACGCACGCCGAAACGGATGAACTCGGGCGGACCGTCGCGCTGCTCCCGCAGACGTACTGCTCGGAGCCGCACTCCTGGCGGTACTTCTGGGTGCCCGCCTGGTACTGCTTGCAGGCCCAGAACTTCCATCGATACGTGCCGCCGGTGCAGGCGGAGTCCACGTAGCCACCGCCGCCCCAATCACGACAATTGTTCGTGAACGAGCCCACCGAACAGACCCGTTGCTCCACGTCACCCACGACGACCTCGGCTTCCGGCGTCTCGGTCTCCGCGCCGCCGCAAGCGCTCATGCAAGCCACCACCGCCCCCAGGAACAACGAACGCACGAAGTGCTTCGACATGGTTCGACTCCATCGGTTGTGTGTCAGCTCGTCGGCCACCCGGTGTCTGCCTTGGACAGGCCAGGCGCGTCCGGCGAGTGGCGGCCTTATCCCAGACGTTTCCCTCTGCCAGGGATTAAGCGGAATTAAGTCCGATTAAGGCGGGGGGATGGGGGCGCCGCGGGTGTCGCGTGCCACCCCGAGGGAGAGGGCTTCGCGCGTCGCTGCTGACCTTGCCCGGCCGAGGTGCTATCCGCCGGGGGTGTCCTTCGAGCGAATGACGTCGTCCCGGCTGGCCCGGGCCATGGGGGTGACGCGGGTGGCTCGCGTCACCGGGTTGGACCGCACCGGTGTGGAGGTGGCGTGCGCGGTGCGCCCGGGCGGGCACGTGCTCCAGGTGTGCAACGGCAAGGGGCTCACCCCGGACGAGGCCGCGTGGGGCGCGCTGTTCGAGACCGCGGAGCTCTGGGCAGCGGAGACGGTGGTGCCGGGGCGGCTCGCCTGGGGGGCTCGCGCGGAGCTGGAGGGACGGCTGGGGCCGCTGTGGGGCGCGGACTCGCTGGGCTCCGCGGGGGCGCTCGTGGAGCCTCGGCTGTGGGGCGATGCGGTGCGGTGTGCCTGGCGCGAGGCGAGAGAGCTGGGCTCGGGCCAGGCGGTCTGGGTCGCCGCGCAAGGTGTGCACGTGACTCCGCCGGGAGGTCCGTCGCTGGGGCCGGTGGCGGCGGCGTGGACGAGCAACGGCTCGGGCGCGCATCCAGAGGCGGCGAAGGCGCTCTTGCATGCGCTCCTGGAGGCCGTTGAAAGAGATCAGCTCGCTCGGGTGTTTCCGGAGGGGTGGACGGAGGAGGCCGTGCGGGGGCGGCTCTTGCGGACGGCGGAGCTGGCGAGGGCCGCGCCTCGGACGGCGGCGCTGGCCGAGCAACTGCGGGAGCGGGGCTTCGCGGTGTACCTGTTCGATGCCACGCCGTCCGCGCGCACGCCGGGCGCGGTGGGCCTGCCCGTGGGCGCGGCGGTGCTGGTGGACCTGGAGGAAGGGCCCGTGCCGCTCACGGCGGGGTATGCCTGCGCGCTGGAGCGCGACACCGCGCTCTTGAAGGCGTTGCTGGAGGCCGCGCAGTCACGGCTGACGGACATCCACGGCGCGCGCGAGGACGTGGCGTCGGTGGACCGGCAGGCGGCTCGGGACTTCGCGGAGGCGTGCGCGGGCGTGCGCGCGAGGCGGCGGGCCGGGGAGCTGCCGGACCTGGGCGCGGTGGCGCGAGGGCCCGCCGAGGTCGCCGTGCGACGGGTGCTGACGCGGTTGAAGCGCGCGGGGTTTGCTCGCGTGGCCTCGGTGGAAATGGACGCGCCCGTGCCCGGCTTGCACGTGCGGCGGGTGGTGGTGCCGGGCATGCTCATCTCGGAGCTCCTATGAAGCGGCGCGCGGAGGAACTGGTGGTCTTCCTGGGGCCCTCGCTCCGTGCGGAGGAGGCTCGGAAGCTGGCCCCCTGCGTGGTGGTGCCCCCGGCCCGGCAGGGAGATGTGTGGCGCGCGCTCGGCGCCCGGCCGCGTGCGATTGCCCTGGTGGACGGCGTCTTCGAGGCCCAGCCGTCGGTGTGGCACCACGAACTGCTGGCCGCGCTGGAGGCGGGCGTGGCCGTCTTCGGTGGCTCCAGCATGGGAGCGCTGCGCGCGGTGGAGCTGGCGCCTCATGGCATGGTGGGCGTCGGACGGATTTTCGAGTGGTACCGCGACGGCGTCATCTCGGACGACGCGGAGGTGGCGCTGCTGCACGCGGATGCGGAGCACGGCTGGCGCCCGCTCACGGTGCCGCTCGTCAACGTCCGGCATGTGGCGGAGCGGGCTCGGGAAGCGGGCGTGTTGAATGCGCGGCTGGCCCGGGGACTGGTGGACGCGGCGAGCGCGCTCTTCTACCAGGAGCGCACGTGGCCCCGGCTGATGGAGCGCGCGAGGGAAGGGTGGTCGGAGGCCACCCGGGATGCCTGGGAGCGCTGGTTCCCCCAGGGCATGGAGGACTTGAAGCAGCGGGACGCGCGGGCCTGCATCCAGGCCGCCGCGGAGTGGGTGGCCTCGCGAGTGCCCCCGGTGCCTGGGATTCGGCGGTCTCCTTCGTCCCTGGTGCGGCGGCGACGGCTGGTGGAGGACGTGACGCGGCTTCCTGGCGCCGTCGTGCCCTCGGGGCAGGTGCTGGAGGTGCTGCGCCAGGCCCCCGATGCGCGCGCACTCGCGGAGGCGGGGCTGCGACGGGCGTTGCTGGCGGGGTGGGCCCGGACGATGGGGTTGTCCCCCACTGCGGACGAGGTGGAGGAGGCCCAGGCCGCGTGGTGGCGCGAGCGCGCGGTGCCCGTGCGCAGGCGCGACGCGTGGCTGGTCGCGAATGGACTGGATGCCAAGGGGCTGCGCGCGCTGTGTGAGGAACTGGCGCTGGAGCGGCTCGTGCTGACGCAGTCGACGCGGCTGCTCCCGGATGGCCCGTCCTGGGAGGAGGCGCTGGCCTCCGAGTCCCGACTGCGCGGGCGCTGGGCCGAGGCCGCGCTCGCGGTGTCCGAGAGCGACGAGGTGGACGTGCTCGAGCACGACGCGGACTGAGCAGGGAGGATGGCCGGGAGCCAACGGAGGGAGTTGGGTCCCCTTCGCCACGGCCAACCCACCTGCCGGGTGGGAAAAATCGTGACAGTCCCTGAAGAAAGGCTAGGGTCAACCCTGGAGGTTACCCTTGCTCAACCCCGTTCACTGGGTGGTCACCGAGCCCCTCGCTCCGCAGGGGGCCGCGCGCATCGAGGCGTGGGCGTCCGCGGGCCCTGGCGTACGTGGGCTGGGGAGTTTCGAGGAAAGCGGACCTTCGCGGGAGGAGTCGTCGCCGTGAGGTCCGCGCCGTTCCATCCTGACCAGCTCGCGCCAGGAAGCGCGGTGGGGCCCTGGAATGTGGTGGCCTCTCTGGGCGCGGGAGGCTTCGGCCGCGTGTTCAAGGTCGAGCGGGGCGGGCACTTCTACACGATGAAGATGGCGCTGCGTCCCGCCGGGCCCCAGGTGTCCGAGGAGGAGGACGTCAACGGTCGGCTGTCGCACGAGGTGGCCACGTTGCTGGCCTGCGCGCCCCATCCGAACCTGCCCCGCGTCCACGCGGTGGACCGCTGGCCCGAGCCGCCCGAGGGGTACCTGTTCTTCGTCACGGACTTCATCGACGGAGAGACGTTCCACGAGTGGCGCTGGAGGGTGAAGCCGTCGGCGGCGCACCTGTTGTCCGTGTTCACCGAGGTGGTGCGCGCGGTGTCGGACCTGCACCGGCGTGGCCTGCACCACCGCGACGTGAAGGGCGACAACCTGCTCATCCGTCGCGAGGACGAGCGCCCGTTCCTCATCGACCTGGGCACGGTGCGGATGCCGGGCGCGACGACGCTGACGGTGGGCGTGGCGCCGGCCTCGCCGCACCTCCTGCCGCCCGAGTGCGTGGCCTTCCTGCGCGAGGGGCAGTGGGAGCAGGGCGCGCGGTTCGACGCGGGCATTCCGGGCGACCTCTATGCGCTGGGCGCGCTCTTGTATGAGTCGCTGACGGATGGCTATGCGTTCGACCCGAGGCTCCCGTATGACCGGCTGCTGCCGGCCATCGAGACGGTGACGCCTCGTGCTCCGCACGTCGTCAATCCCAAGGTGCCTCCCGCGCTGGGAGACATCGCGCTGAGGCTGTTGGCCAAGCGTCCTGAAGATCGCTACGCGGGCACCGAGGCGCTGTTGCAGGCGCTCTGGGAGGTCGCGAAGGAGAAGCGGCAGCCGGCGTGGAAGGTGTCGCTCGACCGACCTCCGGACCCCGAGTCTCCGCGCGATGTGGACGCGGACACGCCTCGGGTGCGCATGGTGCCCGAGGTCGTGTGGTCCGCTCCCTCCGAGTCGCTCTCTGCTTCGCCGGAGTTCGAGGAGCCACCGCCGCCTCGTGAGGCCGTCGCCGAAGCGGCCCTGGTCTCGCCTCGCGTCGAGGACTCGCTGGCAGTGGCTTCAGGGATTGTCACGCCCGTGGAGCCACCGCGGGCCGAGCGGGCCCCGACGCGAAGGTCGCGAGGCTGGCCGCTCGGGGTCGGAGTCGTCGCGCTCCTCGTCGTCTGCTTCGCGGCGTTGGGTCTCGCCCGCCGCGAGCCGTCCCCGAGTTCCATGCAGGCGGTCGTCCCCCTCACACCTCCTGCTGAGAAAGGAAGTCCCGTCGTGACGAGTCGTTCCCCGCACCCCTCTGATACAGCTGCTTCTTCGTCGATGCCTCGCGTTGTCGAGGCGTCTCCCGAGGTCCCGCCGCAGGCGCCCGTCTTGACGGCCGAGCGCGCCATGGAGGCCCCCAACGAGGTGGCGGTCGCCACGAGGAAGCGGTCATCGGTGAGCAGCACCCTGGGGAAGACAGCGGCGGTCGCATGCCTCGCCGGGGCTTGTGCCGGAGGGGCTCCTCAGGTCCGGACGACGTCTCCGGAGAAGGAGTGTCCGCAGTCGGCTATCGAGGCCATGACGAAGCTGGGCATCAAGCCACCTCGAAAGGTGGTGGGTGGGGTGGCAGGCGGGGCTATCTGGCTCATTCCCAATTCCAGTTTCAACTCCATGGACCAAAGAGAGACGACGGCTCCGCCGGAAGGGCCCTTGATTGGTTACGCCGCCTCGGAGGACATCAGAAACAGGGATGGCGTTGTGATCTTCCCCTTGGACACCCGCTTCTACGGCACCAGTTTTCCTGGCACGGAGCGCTTCTTCGGTTGGTTCACCGAGGCCGAGCTCCCCAATGGCAAGCGCATCCCCGTATGCTTCCAGCTCACCTGGTTTGGTAAAGAGAATATCGGAATTCCCTACCTGGAGAATTACCCGGGCGAGAAGAAGATTGAGGTATTCCTAGACGTTTCCGCTACGACTCATCTAGGAAGGCCGTGATTTGTCTGCCGTGCCTGCGGTCTTCGTTCTTGCGTGGGGAATGATGGTGGCCCTGGGGGGGGAACTGGCCCCCGTGCGTCGAATCGAAGTGGGGGCGGAAATGCGTGTGTCCGCTTCAGAGATTCGTATTGCTCCCGGGCGATCCACGACGTTCTTCTTTGATGCGCGCATCCTGCCGGACGAAATCTCCTTGGAGGGGCGTGAGCGGTTCCAGCGCTTGGGGCTCTCCGAGGACCACCTCGTGCTTGTTCCGTCGAGTGCATTCCGGGAGGGTGAGCGGCTGCGCCTGGGATTGCGCTTCCGAGATGGCGCGGCGCCGGAGCGGGTGACGTTCGTGCTGGTGGTGGATTCGTCGCTGAGCGAATCCCAGGTTGAGGTCTACCGCCGTGCCCGTTCTGTGGAGTCCTACCGGCAGGAGGTGGATGAGCTGAGGGGGCGTCTGTTGCAGGTCCAGTTCGAACTGGACAGGCTTCAGTTGGAAGGGCGGTCGTCGGGAGAGCTCGAGACGTTCTTTGCCACGCTTGAAGGCACCGAGAGCATTTGGATAGGGCAGTTGCCTCGCTCGAAGGTGGTGGTGCCTCCCGATGTGTTCGTCTCGCACATAGACCTTGTGGCGTATCGGCCTCGTTGGCGTGCGATTCGTCTGAGGTTGCGAGCACGGGCTGGGGGAGCAGGTTGGGTGGCGACGGGAGCCTCGCTGACTGCTAGCAATGGGCGAAACCTCAAGGGCGTGTCGCATTGGCAGTCCGCTCCCTTGCGTGACGACGTGGCGCAGACCCTGGTGGTCCTCGTGGAGTCCTCCACCGAGGTGGAGTCGGGTCGATTCATTCTCAAGCTGTGGGACGCGAAGGGGCGCACGGTGATGGTAGAAGGGGTTTCGTTGAAGTGACTGTCTCGCCGCATCCTCAGTCGAGGAAACGGCGCTCCCATCGAAGTTGCTCCTTGGGTGGGAAGTCTGGGTCGTAGAGCGTGTCCGAGTCGCGGTGGTAGAGCCACGGCTCCAGGATGCGGGCGAGTTCGCGATAGGCCGGTAGTGTCGCACCTTGTGTCGAGTCGCCCGCCTCGGGCCACGTTCCCAGGGTGATGACGGCGCGCTGGGCATCCAGTTCCAGCACTTCGATTCCTGGCGTCGAGAGCCGTGCGCGGAGCTTGCTCGCACCGCCGAGCGCGCTCAGCAGGGATTGTCCCAAGAACGTCAGCCAGTGTGCCCCGCGCACCCGCGAGCCGATGTCCAGGCTGACGGAGTCGTCGATGATCTCCATACCGGGATAGCTGAAAGCCAGCTCACGCACGCGTTGGCGAACACCCATGAGGTCCATCAGGGCGTTGAAGCAGGGGCTCGCGTAGCCGGAGGTGAACGGCAGCGACGCGGCGATTTCCAACGCCAGCTCACGGACACTCTCGGGGCCCTGCTGTTCGAGATACTCCGTTGGCAGGCTGAAGGTAGCGACGCAGGACCGATCGATGGAATCACCTCTCGTGGTGACGTCCATCGGGACTCCTGAGTAACTGAAGGAGAACTCGGGAACGCCCCTGGAGTCACTGATGAGGGTGACCTGGGGCCATTCGTCCTGAAGCAGGCTGCGCTGGATGTTCTCCCAGTCCGAGGGCTTCAGGGTCATCCAATATCCTTCCGAGTCGGGCTGGAGGGTCAGCGTCTGTGGGGGCAGTGCTCGCTGGAAGCGCTCCAGCGCTTGAAGGATGGCGGGCCCGAGCCCTTCATGAGCGCGGTGGAAATAGAAGCAGAAGGTGAGCCCGTCACGAACGACGACGTATCCCTGTTCGTCCGACTCGATGCGAATGCGAGGGAAGTGCTCACTCATGGGAACAGACCTCTGGGCGTCACCAGGACGGGAGTCGTGCCGAAGGTCAATCTGTACGCATCGCCCTGGTGCCGTGCCCTGAGTGGATTGCCTGGCGGCGACTGCCTCCACCTGGGGGGATTGGTGTCGGGGCAGGGGAACTTGAAATCGTAGACACGCTGGACCTGAACCGGGTTGCCCGTATGGAGGACGAGGTCAGGCACCACCGTTCCTTCCAGTGCCGTGCTGGCCCCCGCACGCAGGAGGTCCAGCTCTTCTTGGTGGGTGACCAACTCCGGCTCTTGGTTACGAGTACCTTTGCGGTAGCCTTACCCGCCGCGGATACCTGCGCGGCCCGTACGGCGAGCGGAACGATGCGCTCCTGCCCCGCCGTTGCGGCGCAGTAGGCCGGGTTTTGCTTGCAGGCGGCATTCCCCGAGTCGAGGGCCTGGGCATACGTTCCGGGTCTCCCTTGCTTGGCTGTCACGGTACCTTCTCATCCCAGCATGAGGAGCAGCCATGGAACCGCCGTACCTGGACGCCGCATTCGAAGAGCCCTCCCGCAACGGTTTCGCATGCTACCTGGAGCCGATGCCCCCACGTCGGGCCTTGAGCCTCGCGGCCCTCCGTGTAGGGTGCCGCTCCGGACGATGACTTCCCCGCTCCCTTCCGACGCCCTCCGCTGCATCCGCGCCGACTCTCGCGAGCCCGAGGGCTACCGCGCCGCCCTCGGCGAGCGCCGCGCCTCGCTCCTGCTCACCGACCCGCCCTATTGCCTGCTCACCCGGCGGCGCAAGGGCGGCGACCTGAGAGACCCTCGCGCCCACAAGAAGATCGACCAGAACCCCATCGTCCGCTTCGAGACCGTGCGCGACTACCGCGTCTTCTCCGAGGCCTGGCTCTCCCGCGCCCTGGCCCACCTCACGCCGGACGCCCCGCTCGTCATCTGGACCAACCTGCTCGGCAAGGAGCCCATCCTCACCGCCGCCAGGGCCCTGGGCTATCCCCACCTGCGCGGCGAGTTCACCTGGGGCAAGCGCACCACCGACAAGAACGCCAACGAGCAGACCCTGCGCGTCTACGAAGTGGCCCTCGTCATCGCCCGCACCCCCGAGCCCGTCCTCGCCCCCGGCGACCTGCCCACCGTCTGGGCCGTCGTCGGCGGCTATGACGATGACGGTGACGCCGCGCGCTGGGGCAGCCACCCCCACCACAAGCCCTTCTCCGTCGTCGAGCCGCTTGTGCGCACGTACAGCCGCCCCGGCGACACCGTGCTGGACCCCTTCGCCGGCAGTGGCTCGATGCCCGCCGCCGCCCTGCGCCTGGGCCGCCAGCCCGCGTGCCTCGAAATCGAGCCCGAGTGGGCCGAGCGCGTCACCCACCGCCTGCGCGAGACGGCCGCCGCGTTCCCTCAGCTCCCCAGCGCCCGGTAGAGCCGCGTCTCCGACCAGCAGGGCACGTCCGTGGGCCGGTGCCCCCACCAGTTCATCACCAGCGTGCGCCGCAACCGTGAGCGCCCCGGCAGCTTCCCGTCCGGAATCTGGTTCTCCGCGTCCAGCACCCCGTGCGTCAGCGTGCCGTCGAACAACACCAGCCGGTTGGGACGCGGCGTCACCAGGTCCGCGGTGTCCATGCGCGAGGGCGCGAGCGACGGGTTGTCCTCATCCGGCTTCTCCCGAGTCACCACCAGCGCCCCGCCACGCACCCGGTTGAGGAACAACACGCTGCTGATGCGCGGATGCACCAGCTTCCCCGTGCGCAGCGCGAGCTTCTCGTCCCGGTCCTGGTGGAAGTCCACCCGCACGTCCGTCGGGTACATCCGCGACAGCCACCACTCCACCCCGGCGATTCTCCGCCGCCCGGCGACCTGGGGCCTCAGGCTGGAGATGACGTCCTCCACCACGTTCGTCGGTGGCCCGAAGTCGTACCAGAACGTCGTCTGATACGTGTCCTTCAGCCGCTCGCGGCCGAGCACGCCCAGCCGCCGCAGCAGGCGCCGGAAGAGGGGAGGGGGCACGGCGCCTTCAGTGAGCTGGACGAGGGTTTCCACGGGAGACCGCAGCTTTGTCCCATGCGAAGGGTGGGCGCCACCTTCCTTTGCCGGTAGGCTGCCCGCCCCATTGCCCGCCTCACCGGAGGCACGCGGAGTCCGCTCGATGAAGGCTCACCACAAGATGCTCATCGGCATCGTCACCGGCACGGTGGCGGGACTCGCCGCCAATGCCCTCGCGGGCGGTGCCCCCTGGCTGGATTGGACCGTCACCAACGTGGCCTCGCCGGTGGGCCAGATTTTCATCCGCCTGCTGCTCATGCTCGTGGTGCCGCTGCTCTTCGCCGCGCTCGTCATGGGCGTGGCGGAGCTGGACTTGAAGCAGGTGGGCCGCCTGGGCATCCGCACGCTGGGCTACACCATCGTCTTCTCCACCATCTCCGTCCTCATCGGCCTTCTGCTCGTCAACCTCATCCAGCCCGGCGTGGGCCTCAGTGACGAGGCCCGCGCGCTCGCGCGGAACGGCATGCAAATCAAGGCGGCGCCGCCCCCGTCCGATACGTCCTTCGGCGCGGTGCTGATGTCCATGGTGCCCACCAACCCCCTGAAGGCCGCGGCCGATGGAGACATGATTGGCCTCATCGTCTTCTCGCTCATCTTCGGACTGGGCGTGGCGCTCACCCCCGGTGAGCCCGTGCGGCACCTGCGCGACACGATTCAAGGCCTCTACGACGTGATGATGAAGCTCATCGACGGCGTGCTGAAGCTGGCGCCCTTCGGCGTGGCCGCGCTCTTGTTCTCCATGACGGCGAAGCTGGGCCTGGGCATCCTCGGTCAGCTCGCGGCGTACGTGGGCACGGTGCTGCTCGCGCTCTCCATCCACATGTTCATCGTCTACTCGCTGTCGGTGCGCTTCCTCGGCGGGCGCAATCCCATCGAGTTCTTCCGCGACAGCCGCCTGGCCATCGTCACCGCCTTCTCCACGTCCTCCTCCAGCGCCACCCTGCCCACCGCGCTCAAGGTCGCCGAGGAGAACCTCAAGCTGCCGCCCAACGTGTCGCGCTTCGTGCTCACCGCCGGCTCGGCGATGAACCAGAACGGCACCGCGCTCTTCGAGGGCGTCACCGTGCTCTTCCTCGCGCAGGTGTATGGCGTGCACCTGGACCTGTCTCAGCAGGCGCTCATCATGTTCATCTGCATCCTGGCCGGTATCGGCACCGCCGGAGTGCCCGCGGGCTCCATCCCCGTCATCGCGATGATTCTCGGCATGTTCAAGATTCCGGTGGAGGGCCTGGGCCTCGTGCTCGGCGTGGACCGCTTCCTGGACATGTGCCGCACCACCCTCAACGTCACCGGTGACCTGGCCGCCGCCGTGTACGTGGCGCGCGGAGAACCGCCCGCTCGCACGGACGTCGAGCGAGCGACAGGCCCCACCACCTCCTGACGCCGGGCATAAGCCGTCCCATCCTTCCCACCTGAAGCCGTCTCACCGCCTCACCCGACAGAGGAGCCCGCATGAGGGTCACCAAGGATTCGATTGTCTCGCTGGAGTACCGGCTGCACCTCGGTGACGGACAGGTCATCGACCAGAGCGCGCCGGATCAACCGCTCGCCTACCTGCATGGGCACCGCCAAATCGTCCCCGGGCTCGAGGGCGCGCTGGAGGGCCTGGGCCAGGGCGACAGCAAGCAGGTGGTGGTGCAGCCCGGCCAGGGCTACGGCGAGCATGACCCGGAGGGCGTGCGCGTCGTCCCGCGCGCCATGCTGCCCCCCGGCTTCAACCCGCAGCCCGGCCAGACGCTGATGGCCCAGACGGAGCAGGGCGACATCCCCCTGCGCATCCAGGAAGTGCGGGGCGACGACGTCGTCATCGACCTGAACCACCCGCTCGCCGGCAAGACGCTCCACTTCGACGTCACGGTGAGGGACATCCGCCCGGCGTCCTCGGAGGAGCTGTCCCACGGCCACGTCCATGGGGCCGGTGGGCACGACCATGGCGCCGGTGGGCACGACGAGCACGCCTGACGCCAGGGCGTGACGCCGTGCGGCGACACCGAGGGGCGGGGCTGGAATGCCTCGCCCCTTTTGCTTGCCTGCCGGAGTGAGTTCTTCGTCGGGGAGGGGGCCTGCACTATCTTTGCCGCCCCAATGAGCCAGTCCCCCTCTCAACCGACTCCGAGCCCCAGTGGGCTTCGCCTCCAGCCCACAGACTCGCATGCAGGCGAGCCGGGTGCTTCCGCGACGCAGGACCCGGAGCTGTACTGGCTCAAGAATGTCTACCAGGGCGGCTCGCGCCAGCTCACCGTGCGCGCCGTCATCGCGGGCATGTTGATTGGCGCGGTGATGTGCCTGTCCAACCTGTACGTCATCCTCAAGACGGGCTGGAGCCTGGGCGTCACGATTACGGCGTGCATCCTGGCCTTCGCGGTGTTCGGCACGCTGCGCTCGCTCAAGCTGTTGAAGAACGACTTCACCGCGCTGGAGAACAACGCCATGGGCTCGGTGGCGTCGGCCGCCGGCTACATGACGGGCGGTGGCAACATGGCCGCCGTCCCCGCGCTGCTGATGCTCACCGGCGCGCTGCCGTCCTCGGGTTGGCTGGTGGCGTGGTTCGCCGTCATCTCCGCGCTGGGTGTCTTCGCGGCCATCCCCATCAAGCGCCAGCTCATCAACATCGAGGCGCTGCCGTTCCCCACCGGCACCGCCACCGCGGAGACCATCCGCGCGCTGCATGGACACGGTGAGGTGGCCCGGCGCAAGTCCAAGCTCCTGGCGGGCGCGGGCCTCATCGGAGCCTTGCTGGTGATGGTGCGCGACGCGCGCTTCACGTGGCTGACCAACATCCCGGAGAAGGTGAGCATGCCGTTCACCCTGCTGGGCAAGAAGGCCTCCGCGTGGACGCTGTCGTTCGACTTCAGCCTCCTGTTGGTGGGCGCGGGCGCGCTGGTGAGCTTCCGCACGGGCTGGTCCATGTTGCTGGGCGCGGTGCTGACGTACGGCTTCCTCGCGCCGGCCATGGTCACCCAGGGCGCCATCCCCGAGGTGACGTACCGGGCCATCAACACGTGGATGGTGTGGACGGGCTCGGCGGTGCTGGTGTCCTCGGGCCTCCTGGCCTTCGCCTTCCAGTGGCGCAGCGTGGCGCGCTCGTTCAAGGCGCTGTCGGGCCTGTTCGGCAAGGGTGGGGCTCAGGAGGCGGAGGATCCGCTGGCGGGCATCGAGTGTCCTCCGTCCTGGTTCCCCCTGGGCTTCGCGGTGCTGGGCCCCATCGCCATCTTCCTGATGGCGTACCTCTTCCAGATTCCGTGGTGGGCGGGCGTGCTGGCCATGCCGCTGGCCGTCGTCATGGGCGTCATCGCCAGCCGCGTCACCGGTGAGACGGACACCACGCCCACCAAGGCGCTGGGCCCCGTCACGCAGCTCATCTTCGGAGGCCTGGCGCCGGGCAACATCCCCGCCAACGTCATGAGCGCCAACGCCACGGGCGGCGTGGGACTGCACGCGGCGGACCTGCTGACGGACCTCAAGTCCGGCTGGCTCCTGGGCGCCAACCCGCGCCAGCAGTTCGTCGCGCAGTTGTTCGGCGTGGTGGCCGGCGCGGCGGTGGTGGTGCCGGTGTTCAACATCCTCATCCCGACGCCGGACGTGCTCGGCTCGGCCGAGTTCCCCGCGCCCGCCACCATGGTGTGGGCCGGCGTGTCGAAGCTGCTCGCCACGGGCGTGTCGGCGATGCCCGTCACCGCGCGCTGGGGTGCCGCGTGCGGCGGGACGCTCGGCATCCTCCTCGTGCTGCTGGAGCGGTGGGCGCCGGCGAAGCTGAAGGCCTACGTGCCGTCACCCGCGGGCTTCGGGCTGGCCATCGTCATCCCCGGCTCCAGCTCCATCGCCTTCTTCCTGGGCTCCGCCATCGCCGAGGTGATGCGTCGCAAGGCGCCGAAGCTCGCGGAGGAGACCGTGCTGCCCGTGTCCTCGGGCTTCATCGCGGGAGAGAGCCTTTTGGGCATCGGCATCGCGATGGCGAAGGCCTTCGGGGTGATGCCCAAGTAGTTGAAGCGCGCGGCGCCTCGCATCGAATCCCCGGGAGGGGGAGAGCGAGGCGCCAGTCCTGCTTCTGTCAGTCCACGCGGCCGGTGGCGAACGAGGCCCCGGCGAGGAAGCGGAAGGTGGGCGTGTCCAGGCCCGCGCCGACGCCCGGGCCGCCCATGACGAAGAGGTCCAGCCAGGACGTGGTGTGCCGGCGGATGGCCACCATCAGCTCCGCGCCCAGCCGGCCTCCCTGGAGCGGCACGCCGACGAGCATGCTCACCTCGCTGCGCGTCAGCTCTCCGGCCCGCGACGTCACCGTGCCGGCCAGCCGCAGCTCGTTGCCGATGACGTCCGCCGTCTCGTTGGACAGCGAGCCCAGGTCCTGCTTCTTGCGCAGGAGGACGCCCACCTCGGCGCCCAGCTGCCACGTCTCCGCGAGGAAGCCGAGCTGGAGGCTGGGGTGCACCGCGTAGTCGTCGCGCGCCAGCAGCTCCTTCTTGCCCACCGGCAGGGCGGCGGAGAGGTCCACCGCGACCTGGAGGCCGAAGTCCGGCCGCACCAGCGCGGCGCGAGCCCCCAGCCATGGTGAGCCCAGGCCCTGACCTTCCGGTGCATTCACATTCATGAAGGCCGTGCCGCCCTGGGAGACGATGAAGGGCACCTCCGCGTCCACCTGGAGCCAGTCCAGCACGCCGATGGCGGCCGTCACATCCATGGTGAACTTGTTCTCCACCAGGCCCGAGCCGCCGCCTGGCTCCCAGCGCGTCTGGAAGTGGAAGGGGAGCTGCTCGTAGTGGCCTTGGACGGCGACGCGCACCATGCCCGCGGGGAGCGTGCGACCGGTGCTGACGAGCAGCGAGCCGAGGCCCGCCGGGTCCATCTCCAACCGCTGCAGGTTGAAGCCGGGCAGCGAGGCCGACTGTGCGGCGGCAGTGGAGGGGAAGGCCAGGGCGACAGAGAACAGCGCCGACAGCAACGCGACCGCGGGCCGTAACGACAAGACGACTCCTTCACTCATTGGACAAGCGCGCAGGAGTCGCACGGCGACGAGGTCAACGCAAGCGCACCTCCAGGTCACCCTTTCCAAGCAAGTATCGGGAACTCGCCCCGCCGAACGGCTTGACGAGAGACGCATCCAGATTCTCCCTGGCTTGCGGTGAAGTCATTGCCCCGTCCCATGGATGGGAAAGCAGGCGGCCCGTGAAATGGCTGACAGGAGAGGCGCGTAGGGCTCGTATCCCCCACCAGGAGTTGCCGTGGCCATCCTCCTCGAGGATCTCCGCTACGCCGTCCGGCTGTTGCTCAAGAGCCGGGGTTTCACCGCTGTCTCCATCCTGACGCTCGCCCTGGCCATCGGGGCGAACACCGCCATCTTCAGCGTGGTGCACGGGGTGTTGCTCCGGCCGCTGCCGTACCCGGAGTCGGAGCAGTTGGTGCAGGTGTTTCGTCAGGATGAGGACGGGCGGGCGACCTCGCAGGCCATCGCGCAATACGTCTGGCTGTCGACGGAGGGCTCGCCCTTCTCCCAGGTCGCCGCGTCCGAGTTGCTGCCCACGGGCTTCAACGTCGTCGGGGATGGGCTCCCGGAGCGCCTGTCTGGCATGCGGGTGACGGGGAACTTCTTCGAGACCTTTGGCGTGCGGCCCGCGATGGGGCGCGGCTTCCTGCCGGAAGAGGACGTGGTGGGCGGGCCTCGGGTGGTGGTGCTCAGCCATGGGTTGTGGCAGCGGCGATTCGGAGGCGCTCCCGACGTCATCGGCCGCTCGTTCACGCTCAATGACCAGCCCTATACGGTGGTGGGCGTGGCGGCGGAGTCCTTCCATCATCCTCGGGAGGCGCAGCTGTGGACGCCGCTCCAGTTGGACCGGACCAATACCGATGACTCCAACTTCCTCCACGTGGTCGGCAGGGTGCGAGCGGGGGTGTCTTCGGAGGGCGTCAGCGCGGCCCTGAAGACGCTGTCCGAGCGGCTGCGCGCGGACAAGCCACACCTGCTGCGCGCGAGGGAGGGGTTCGTCGCGGAGGACCTCCGGACGTTCCTGGCGGGGGACCTGCGGCTGGCGCTCTGGGTGTTGCTGGGCGCGGTGGGGCTGGTGTTGCTCATCGCGTGCGTCAACCTGGCCAACCTCCAACTGGCGAGGGCGGCGGCGCGACAGCGGGAGCTGGTGGTGCGCGCGGCGCTGGGGGCTCCGCCTCGGAGGTTGGTGAGGCAGCTCATGACAGAGAGCCTGCTGTTGTCCGTGGTCGGCGGAGGATTGGGTGTCGTGCTCGCCTCGGCGGTGCTGCCCGCGCTGTTGTCCCTGGCGCCCGCGGAGCTGGCCGTGCCCGGCGCGGAGGTGGGCCTGAATGGCGCGGTGCTGGCGTTCTCCGTGGGCGTGTCGTTGCTGACGGGCGTGCTCTTCGGGCTGTTGCCCGCGTGGCAGGCGTCGCGGCCGGACCTCCAGGATGCGCTGCGGCAAGGGGCGCAACGGGCGACGTCGGGACCCGGAGGAGGCAGGACGCGCAAGCTGCTGGTGGTGGGGCAGGTGGCGCTGGCGGTGGTGCTGCTCGTGGGGGCCGCGCTGCTCATCCGGGGCTTTGGCGCGCTCCAGGTCGTCAGTCCCGGATTCGACGCGAGCGACGTGCACGTGCTTCGCCTGTCGCTTCCGGAGGGGCGCTATGGCGAGGTGGCCGCCCTGGAGCGCTTCCACCGTCAGGTGGAGGAGCGGATGCGAGCGCTGCCGGGGGTGACGGCGGTCGGCTTCACGCCCGCCCTGCCGATGGAGCTGGGGCCCAGCATGGGCTTCGCCATCGAGGGCAGGTACGAGGGCCGCGAGGATGGCCCCGGCGTGGGGTTTGGCCAGTACCGGTCGGTGTCGCCGGGGTACTTCGGGGCCCTGGGGCTGGGGCTGGTGCGAGGCAGGTTGCTGGCGGACGCGGACGCTGCGGGGGCTCCCCTGGTCGTGGTCATCAACGAGACGGCCGCGCGCAAGTACTGGCCGGGTGAGGACGCCATCGGCAAGAGCCTGCGAGTGGCCCACACGGTGCCGTCGCTGCGGGACACCGCGCCGCGCCTCATCGTGGGCGTGGTTCGGGACGTGCGCGAGAACGGGTTGGACCGGGAATCGCCCGCGGTGCTGTACGTGCCCTCGGGGCAGGTGTCACCGGTGCTCAACGGGATGCTGGTGCGCATGCTGCCGCAGAACCTCCTGGTGCGAGCCTCCGGGGGCCACGCGGCGCTCGTGTCGTCCGTGCAACGCGAGCTGTGGGCGGTGGACTCGCGGCAGCCGGTGACGGAGTCGCTGATGCTGGGAGACCATGTGGCGCGCACGCTGGGCTCCGAGCGCTTCAACATGGTGCTGCTGGGAATGATGGCGGCGCTGGCGCTCGGGCTGGCCGCGGTGGGCATCTACGGGGTGCTGTCCTATCTGGTGAGCCAGCGCACGCGGGAGATGGGCGTGCGGCTGGCGCTGGGCGCCACGCGCGGTGAGGTGGTGCGGCTGGTGTTCCTCCAGGGCCTGGGTTCGGTGGGCGCGGGCGTGGCGCTGGGCTTCGTGGGAGCGCTCGGGCTGACGCGGGTGGTCTCCAGCATGGTGCGTGGCGTGAGCGCGTTGGACCCGTGGGCCTTCGTCATCGCGCCGCTGGTGCTGCTCGTCGTCGGACTCGTCGCCACGTGGCTGCCGGCGCTTCGCGCGTCGCGCGTGGACCCCATCATCGCGCTCAAGTACGACTGAGCGGCGCGACGGGGCCCACGCGCGAGCCGGGCGTGGGCCCCGCGTATGTCAGCGGATGGCGAAGCCCCAGGTGTAGGGCGTGCTCCGGTAGCGGCAGGTGATGCCGTCGCTCCAGGCCCAGGTGTTGTCGAGCCTTCCTCCCGCGCAGTACTCGCCCGCGTAGTCAGCCAAGTGTCCTCGGGCCCGGCCCTCGTGGTCATTGTCGCAGGCAATCTCGGGGTAGACGCCGCCTCGCCAGCTGAAGCCCACGCAGCCCATCATGATTTCCGAGCTGGCCGGGCCGTAGGTGCCCTGCTTGAAGGCGATGCCGGCCGTGCCGATGGCCATGTTGACGGCGGTGTGGGTCCACGTCTGCGCCGGGTAGGTCTGGACGAAGCTCTCGTTGAAGGTGCGGTTGAAGACGCGAATCTCGGTGAAGGGAAGGCAGGCGAGGCCGCGAGACCAGTCCTCGCTCCCCACCGTGCCGCGCGAAGTGAGTCCCAGGCTCGTCTTGGCGGAGGCCGCCTGCCAGCCCGCGACGGTCCACCCGCCACCCGACGTGCTCATGTCGCAGTAGTTCTGCGTGGCGCCGGTGCCGCAGGGATTCAGCGCGTACACGCCGCTGGGCAGGGCGGGGCAGTACTGGTGCAGCAGCCGGCACGAGGCGGGCGCGGCGGTGGGGGACTCGGGGCAGGGCTTGTCGGGGATGCTGGGGCCCGACGGGTCCGTGCCCGTCACGGGGTTGCTGGTGACGGAGACGATGAGGTCGGAGAAGTTGTTGTTGGCCTGCTCGTGCGCGCGGTCGAAGTCCTCGAAGGCCAGCACGCGCCGCTGCGCGCCCGGGTGGTAGAGCGAGACGAGGTGCCGGCGCTGCGAGGCGAGGGGCTCCGGGTTCAGCGCGTCCAGTGAGTAGTAGGTCGTCCGGCTGTAGTCGACCTGGCCCCAATCCCAGCCGTTGGAGACCAGGAAGAAGCCAATCCGGGTGCCCGCCGGGAAGCGGCCCAGGCGCATGCGGTCACCCGGTGACAGCGCGCCTCCGGAGGCCCAGGCCGATGCGTTGCCGAAGACGAGGTGCTTCTGCAGTCCCACCGTCGTGGTGGGAGGGCTGCCCTCCGGATAGGTGAAGTAGCCGAAGGCGTTGAGGAACGTCGCGGCCTCCGACACGAAGGTCACCCAGACATCCGCCTCCGCGACGACGCGCACGTTGGGGTCGAAGCTGGACGACAGGTACTCCGGATGGCGCACCAGGACGGACTGTCCCTCGGGCAGCGCCAGTTGGATATCCTGGAGGAAGTCCGCGGGGAGGCTCTCCGGCGGGGCCTCCTCCACGGCGGCTCGCGAGGTGGCGAGGGAGGGCGGCGCGGATTCCAGGCCCGCCTCCTCCGAATGACAGCCCCACGCCATCAGCAGACACAACGGTGACAACACCCGGCGCACCGGGCGGCACGAAATGAAAGACATGTCAGGGGACTCCCTGGAGGGAAGGGATGGCTCCGCGAGAGCCCCTGGATTGAATGGCAAACTTCGCGTGCCAGCAACTCCAGCCGCGAATGGAGACGATGCTAGGTCAGGCCGGCCGCGAGGTCCTGGAGGACCTGCCAGCGCGCGTAGAGGCGGTCGATGTCGGCGATGGCCGCGTCCAGCTCCTTCTGCACCTCCGCCACCTTGCCGCTCTTGCTGTAGATGGTCGGGTCGGCGAGCTGGGCCTCCAGGTCCGCCTTGCGCGTCTCGGCCACTTCGATGGTGGCCTCCATGCCGTCCAGCTCTCGCTGGTCCTTGTAGGAGAGCTTGACTGCCTTGCGCGCCTCCGGCTTCGCCGCGGGAGGAGGGGCGACGACGGGGGCGGGCTCGTCCTTCTTCGGCGCGCCCTTCGCGGCCATGGCATCCGACTGCTCCTTCAGCCGCCGGTACATCGCGTAGTTGCCCTCGTAGCGCGTGACGCGGCCGTTGCCGTCGAACGTCACGATGCTGGTGGCCACCTTGTCGAGGAAGTACCGGTCGTGCGTGACGAGCAGCGTGCTGCCACCGAAGTCCAAGAGCAGCCGCTCCAGCACGTTGAGCGTGACGATGTCCAAATCGTTCGTGGGCTCGTCCAGCACCAGCACGTTGGCGCCCTCCAGGAACAGGCGCGCCAGGAGCAGCCGGTTGCGCTCGCCGCCCGACAGCGCCTTCACCTTCATCCGCTGCATGGGCACGGGGAAGAGCAGGTCGTCCAGGTAGTCGCGCAGGGCGACTTTCTGGTCGCCCAGGTCCACCCAGTCCTCGCCCTGCGAGGCCGCGTCGTACACCGTCATCTCCGGGTCCAACTGCGCCCGGTTCTGGTCGTAGTACGCGACCTTGGTGTTCTTCCCGATGACGAGCTTGCCGCCGTCCGGAGGCAGCTCCCCCAGGATGACGCGCAGGAAGGTCGTCTTGCCCACGCCGTTGGGGCCGACGAGGCCCACGCGCTCACCGCGCTGGAGCCGGAAGTCCACGCCCTGCAGCACCTTGCGCTCGCCGAAGGACTTCTGGAGTCCCTCCGACTCGATGACGGTGTGGCCCAGCCGGGGCGCGGCAATCACACGCAGGTCGGCGACCTTGGGGCGCTGGAAGCCCTTCTCCGCCATCAGCTTCTGCGCCCGGTCGATGCGCGACTTGCTCTTGGTGCGCCGCGCCTCGGGGCCCCGGCGCAGCCAGGCGACCTCCTGGGCAATCCACCGCTCGCGCTTGTGCTGCGAGACTTCGGCGTTCTCCTGCGCCACCAGCTTCTGCTCCAGGTACGCCTGGTAGTTGCCCGGATAGGACGTGACCCCGCCGCCCGGCTGGATTTCGACGATGCGGTCCACCAGCCCGTCCAGGAAGTACCGGTCGTGCGTGACGAGCAGGAGCGAGCCGGGCAGCTTGTCCAGCTCCTCCTCCAGCCAGTCCACCGTGTCCGCGTCCAGATGGTTGGTGGGCTCGTCCAACAGCAGCATGTCGGGCCGCGTGAGGAGCGCCCGGGCAATGGCCACGCGCTTGCGCAGGCCGCCGGACAGCTGCGCCACCGGCCGGTCCCAATCCTTCACGCCCAGCCTGTCGAGCAGCGTCTTGGCGTGGTGCTCGGTGTCCCAGCCGCCCAGCTGTTCGATTCGGTCCGACACCACGGCCAACTGCTCCATCAGCTTCTCGTGGGCCTCCGGGGGGGAGGCCTCCAGCTTCCGCGCGAGCTCCGCCTGGGCGGCCATCGCCTCGCGCAGCGGGCCCTGGGCCACGGACAGCTCGGAGGCCACCGTGGCGCCCTCGGCGAACTCCGGCTCCTGGGGCAGGTAGGTGACGCGGGCGCCCCGGCGCAGCTGCAACTCGCCCGTGTCGGGCTTGGCGGCCCCGGCGAGAATCTTCATCAGGGACGTCTTGCCCGAGCCATTCACGCCCACCAGGCCCACGCGCTCACCCTCTTCGATGGTGACGGTGAGGCCCTGGAAGACGGTGCGACTGCCGAAGCTGAGCTGGACGTTGGCGGCGCGAAGCAGCGTCACGGTGTTCTGACTCCTGAAAAGGCGAAAGGCGCCCCTCACTGATGAGGAGCGCCTTCCTTACAACCTCGACGTCGCGGTGGCGCGGACTACTTGCGCGCCGCCTGCTCGGCCGCGAGCTTCTCCTTGTACTGCGCCATCAGGGCCTCGGCCTCGTTGCGCGGCACCGGCGTGTACTTGGCGAACTCCATGGTGAACTCGCCCTTGCCCTGCGTCGCGGAGCGAAGGTCCGTGGAGTAGCCGAACATCGCGTTCAGCGGAACCTCGGCCACCGCGGTCACCTGGCCCTCGGCCGTCTCCGTGGAGAGGATGGTGCCACGGCGCTGGTTGAGCTGACCGACGACGGAGCCCTGGAAGTCCTCGGGCGCGGTGACCTCCACCTTCATCATCGGCTCGAGGATGATGGCCTTGGCGGCGGCGTAGCCCTCGCGGAAGCCCATGATGGCGGCCGTCTTGAACGCCATTTCGGACGAGTCGACCGCGTGGAACGCGCCGTCGTTGATGACCACGCGCAACCCGACGACGGGGAAGCCGATGAGGCTGCCCTTCTTGATGGCCTCGTTGAAGCCCTTCTCGCACGCGGGGATGAACTCGCGGGGAATCGAGCCACCGACGATGTCATCCACGAACTCGTACTGCTGCACCGCGTCCGCGGGCAGCGGCTCGATGTAGCCGCACACGCGCGCGAACTGACCGGAGCCGCCGGTCTGCTTCTTGTGCGTGTAGAAGAACTCGCCCTTCTGGCTGATGGTCTCGCGGTAGGCCACCTGCGGCTTGCCGGCCTGGACCTCGCACTGGTACTCGCGCTTCATGCGCTCGATGTAGATCTCCAGGTGCAGCTCACCCATGCCGCGGATGATGGTCTGCCCGGACTCTTCATCGCGGTGCACGCGGAAGGTGGGGTCTTCCTTCGTGAAGCGGTTGAGCGCCTTGGAGAAGTTGGCCAGGGTGGAGCGGTCCTTGGGCGACACGGCGAGCGAAATCACCGCGTCCGGGACGTGCATGGACGTCATCGTGTAGTTCACCGTTCCATCGGTGAACGTGTCGCCGGAGGCGCACTCGACGCCGAACAGCGCGACGATGTCGCCGGCCGTCGCGTCGTTGATGTCGTCCATCTTGTTGGAGTTCATCCGGACGATGCGCGGGACCTTGACCTTCTTCTGGTTCACCTGGTTGAAGATGAAGTCGCCCTTGGTGACGCGGCCCTGGTAGATGCGCATGTACGTCAGCTGCCCGTAGCGGCCGTCTTCCAGCTTGAACGCCAGACCGACGAAAGGCTTCTCCGGGTCGGACTCGAGGATGACCTTCGCCTCGTTGTTCTTCTGGTCCAGCGCCTCGTTGGTCGCCTCCTTGGGGTTCGGGAGGAAACCGCAGACCGCGTTCAGGAGCAGCTGCACGCCCTTGTTCTTGTAGGCGGAGCCGCACATGACCGGCGTCATCTTCAGGGCGATGGTGGCCCGGCGGACGGCGGCGGTGATCATCTCGTTCGGGATGGCGGCGTCGGACAGGAACAGCTCACCGAGCTGGTCGTCGACCTCGGCCACGCCTTCGATCATCTGCTGACGACGGACCTTGGCCTCGTCCAGCATCTCGGCGGGGATCTCCTCCTCGCGGACGACTTCGCCGTTCTCACCGTCGAAGTAGAACGCCTTCATCTGGATGAGGTCGATGAGGCCCTTGAAGCGGTCCTCGGCGCCGATGGGGTACTGGAGCTTCACCGGATGGTGGTTCAGCTTCTCCTTCAGCTGAGCGGCCACGCGGTCATAGTTCGCGCCGGCGCGGTCCATCTTGTTGACGAACGCGATGCGCGGAACGCGGTAGCGCTTCATCTGCCGGTCCACGGTGATGGACTGGGACTGGACGCCCGACACGGAACAGAGGACGAGGATGGCGCCGTCCAGAACGCGCAGGGAGCGCTCCACCTCGATGGTGAAGTCCACGTGTCCCGGCGTGTCGATGAGGTTGATGTTGAACTCACCCCACATCGCGTACGTCGCGGCGGACTGGATGGTGATGCCCTTCTCACGCTCCAGATCCATCGAGTCCATGACCGCGCCCACGCCGTCCTTGCCGCGGACCTCGTGGATCTCATGGATCTTGCCCGTATAGAACAGGATGCGCTCGGAGAGCGTCGTCTTGCCCGAGTCGATATGGGCAGAGATACCAATGTTACGAATCTTGTCGATGGGTGCGTTGGCGGCCACGATCCGGTCCTTCTTTTCTTGAAAGTGCCTGAGGGAACAGAGCAGGCGGGGCCCTTACTTCCCACGGGACTTGGTTTCCAGCCAAATCCGCATGAGGGTGAGGTCTGTTACTCTCACCTTTGCCTACAAATCGGGCTCCACCTTATATACAGGGCAGCGCGGGCGCGCGCAGGTTCGCGGGCTCGGCTGAATTCTTTCGAGGGTTTCCAACCATGACTGCGAGCGAAAACTTCTCCGTGGCCAGAGCCTGGCTGCACGCCTTCAACGCCCATGACGTGGAGGCGCTGGTGGCGCTGTACGCCGAGGATTGTACCCACACCTCGCCCAAGATTCGGGTGCTGCATCCGGAGACGGGGGGGCTCTTGGTGGGCCGGCCGGCCCTGGCGAAGTGGTGGAGGGAGGCCATCGCCCGGCTGCCTGGCCTGCGCTACGAGGAGACGGCGCTGACGGCGGACGGAGAGCGCGTCTTCATGGAGTACCTGCGCCATGCGCCGGGTGAGGCGCCCATGCCGGTGGCGGAGGTGCTGGAGGTGCGCGGGGGCCGGATTGTCGCCTCGCGCGTGTACCACGGTTGAAACGGCCGCTGGCCCCGGGGAATGGGTTAGGGTGGCGCGGCCCAGGAGGATGGACGTGGCGACGAACCCCAGCGCATTCGACAAGGACTTCGGCTACCTGCTCCCCTTCCTGGACAAGGTGGCCGCCGCCGCGGCCGGGCTGCCGGAGGGCTCCGCCCGCGAGGAGCTGACGCGGCTGATGGCGGAGGAGAAGGTCCGCTGGCAGCGCGTCCAGGAGCTCCTGCGCGGTGCCTCCGGGAAGGCCGTGGAGTCTGGCGCCGCGACGCGCGCGCTGGCCCGGGCCTCCGCGGACGAGGTCCACGAGACGGCGCCGAGCCCCTCGGGGCTCACCGTGGGCAGCCTGAAGAGCGTGGGGAGCGTGGGGAATGTGAATCCCCCGCGCCGCCGCTGAAGCGGCTTCAGCCGGTGCCGCGCTTGAGGTGGTCCAACGCGTCGAACGTGGCCGCTTTGTAGGCCTCCGACAGCGTCGGGTAGTTGAAGCAGGTCTCGACGAAGAGGCGCGCGGTGGAGCCGGTGAGCATCGCCACCAGGCCCACGTGGATCAGCTCCGAGGCCTGCTCTCCGATGACATGCACGCCCAGCAGCTTCAGGCTCTCGCGGTGGAAGAGCAGCTTCAGGAGGCCGTACATCTCGCCGATGATCTGCCCGCGCGGGTTGGTGGCGAAGGCGGCGCGGCCGGCCACGTACGGCACCTTCTTCGCGCGCAGGCCCTCTTCCGTCTCCCCGGCCATGGAGACCTCGGGGATGGTGTAGATGCCGTAGGGCAGCACCGTGGCCAGGGCCTGCGGGCCCTCCAGGGTGAAGGCGTGCTCCACCGCGATTCGCGCCTGGTCCATGGAGGTGGAGGCCAGGGCGGGAAAGCCGATGACGTCGCCCACCGCGTAGATGTGGGGCAGCGCCGTCTGGAAGGTGGGGCCCACCTCCACCTGGCCGCGAGCGCCCAGCTTCACGCCGATGTCCTGCAACCCCAGGCCCGTGGTGTTCGCCGAGCGGCCGGAGGCCACCAGCACCTGGTCCGCGTCCACCTCCTCGCCCGAGGAGAGCGTCAGGCGGATGGGCGCCTCGCCCCCGGCGGGCACGTCCACCTTCTCCACCGTCTGGCCGAAGCGCAGGTGGATGCCGAGCGCCTCCATGCGCTGGGCGAGCAGCGCGGAGATTTCGTCGTCGAGGAAGGAGAGGAGCTCGGGCTTCACCTCCACCAGCGTCACGGGGATGCCCAGCGCGGCGAACATGCACGCGTACTCGCAGCCGATGACGCCGCCGCCCACGACGACGAGTGAGCTGGGCAGCCGGCCAATCTCCAGCACCTCGTCCGAGTCATGCACGCGCACGTCGCCGAAGGGGTACAGCGGCGGCCTGTACGGCGACGAGCCGGTGGCGATGAGGATGACGGAGCCGGTGAGGCGCAGGTCTTCCGCGCCCGGGCGGCTCACCCGCACGGTGTGCGAGTCCACGAACGAGCCGACCCCCTGAATCACCTGGACGCCATGCGACTGGAGGTTGTGGCCGATGCGCTCGCGCTCCATGCCCTTCACGCGGCGCTCGCGATAGAGGAAGTCGGAGACGGTGGCCGCGTGGCGCAGCGTCGTCTCCACGCTGTAGAGGCCCCGGGCCTTGAGGCCGGAGAGGTGCAGCGCCGTCTCCCGCAGCGTCTTCGAGGGCAGGGTGCCCGTGTTCGCCGCCGTGCCTCCCAGCACGGGCTCGCGCTCCACCACCGCGACACGCTTGCCCGCCATCGCCGCCTGCACCGCGCCCCACTCGCCGGCCGGCCCGGAGCCAATCACCACCAGGTCAAAGTCCACCATGGGGCGAAGGTACGCGAGGCCACGCGCCCTTTGAAGTCGAACCCGTCTGTCAGGGGCGAGGGCCATAGGCGGGCAGGGGGGCGCCGACTTCGTGGGCCCCCAGGTCCGGTGCCGCGCCGCTGAAGCCGTCGTTGATGTTGGGCAGGGGGGCTCCCGCGTTCTCCACCGCCGAGCCCGCGCGCGGGCGCAGGTCCGGCGCCGCGTACAGCGTCATGGGCGCGGCGGGGTAGGCGACGGACGCGGCGAAGGCGCCGAGGTCCACCTGCACGGCGTTCTTCTCGGTGGTGCTGGCGCGCAGGGCACTCAGGCCGGTGAGGGCGCTGCCCGCCCAGGTGGCGGTGAAGTTGCCGGACGTGGTGCCGAAGCCGTCGTGGTCCAGGTTGGCGCTCGCCGTCACCAGGTCGGGGATGTAGAGCACGCGCCCGTTGGCGTTGCCGCTGCTGTAGCCGTTGAAGGAGCCGCCCGGTCCGCCGAGGAACAGGTTGTTGCGGGTGTAGAGGTTCGCCACGGGCCTGCCGGCGGAGATGTCGAGCCCATCCCCGTGCTTCACCACGGTGTTGTGCAGCAGCACGTCGCCGGAGCTGCCCCGGTACAGTTTGAAGGCGACGTGCACCGCGTTGTAGATGGCGTTGCGGACGAAGTACGTGGGGCCGCCCAGGCTCGGCTGGGACGACAGGGCGATGAAGTTGTTGGTGAGGCGGTTGCCGACAATCCGGCAGTTGTGGAAGCAGAAGTCCGCCTCCACGCCGTCGTCCGCGTTGCCGATGAGGTCGTTGTTCAGGATGTCGATGCTGTACTGGTCCACTGCGGCGTCGTCCTCCATCAGCGAGATGCCGTCGCGGAACCCGGTGACGCGGTTGTTGAGGATGACGTGCCCCGGGCCCGTGACGCAGATGCCCTCGCCCTGGTTGTCGCCGCTGACGCCGAGCGAGGACTCCGCCCACTGCGTGACACCTGTCACCACGTTGTCGGCGATATAGGCGTTCTCCGCGCGCAGGAAGGTGACGACGGCGTCGCCATTGTTCGCGGTGGTGGCGTTGACGGTGGAGCGGGTGAGGACGAAGTGCTTCGAGCCGTTGAAGCGGACGCGGCCGTTGATGGTGAGCCGGTCGAAGTGGACGTAGCTCTGGTTGAACAGGTTGATGGGGCCGGTGAGGACGGTGCCGGTGGTGCCTCGCAGGACGATGGGCTTGCCCTCGGTGCCGCTGCGAGACCAGTCGAAGGCGCTGTAGGTCCCCGCGGCCAGCTCCAGGATGTCGCCCGGCTGCGCGCTGGAGGCGACGGTGGTGAAGGTGGCGGGTGTCACGGCCTTGATGGGCGCGCCCGCCATGGGAGCGGGCACCCCGCGCGTGGTCGCCGTGGCGGTCCGCGTGGTGGTGCCTCCCTCCGGGTCCGTGAGGGTGAGCTCCAACTCGTAACCCGTGCCGGGCTGGAGGCCGAACACGCTGCCGGAGTGACGCAGGCCCCAGCTGAAGCCCTCGTTGGTGCCCGCCGGGATTCGACGCAGGGGGAGCGCCTGCCTCCAGGGGCTCGTGCCGGTGGGACGGAAGCGGACGGAGACGACGCCGTTGGCGTTGGCGTCACCGGTGAAGGCCCACTCCACCGTCAGGTGGTGCAGCGTCGGGAAGGGGAGGGTGATGGCCCCGGGGACGGTGGCGTCGGCGCTGTTCGTCCCGCCATCGGGGGCGATGGTTCCGCTGTCGGGGTGCGCATTCGAGCCCCCATCCGGCTCGGACACGGTGCCGCCGTCCTCGCGGGTGCCACTGTCGACGGGGCCTCCGGAGCCGTCGGGCGTGCCGGGCCCCGCGTCGTCCTGGGTGTCGTCGTCACTTCCGCCACATGCGATGCACAGCAGCAGCAGGACAGCCCAGGACCTTGGCCGGAGGAGAGCGTTCATGCGCCGGGATTCTGCCCGGAGCGTGGACTCACCGCGAGCAATGCCGGTGGCGCGGCAGGTGCGTCAGCCGTCGCCGTGGCACGACGATGTCACTCGCTCGGTGGGGGCCGTCCCGAGTAGCGCAGGCCCTCTTGGATTTCCTTGTCGTCGAGGAGGCGGAAGGTTCCCTCGGGGATGTCGGTCAGGTCGATGCCGCCCACGGCCTCGCGGTGGAGGGCGCGCACGGGGAGGCCCACGGCGCCGAGCATCCGCTTCACCTGGTGGTGGCGGCCCTCGGTGAGGGTGACCTCCACGGTGTGCTCGTCGCGGATGCGCACGATGGCGGGGCGGGCGGGGCCGTCGTCGAGCGTCATCCCCTGTCGGAGGGGCTCCACGCGTTCTTCGTCGGGGGTGCTGAAGACGGTGGCCACGTAGCGCTTGGGCAGTTGCGTGTCCGGGGAGGTGGCGTGGGCGACGAACTTGTCGTCATTGCTGAAGAGCAGCAGGCCGGTGGAGTCCACGTCGAGGCGGCCCACGGCGTGCCACGTGTATCCGGCCAGGTCGGGGGGGAGCTGGCGCAGGAGCACCTCGAAGACGGTGCCGGTGCGGTGCTGGGACACGGTGGAGGACAGCACGCCCGCGGGCTTGTGGAAGGCGAGCACGCGGGTGGCGGGGGCCGACAGCGGGATGACCTTGCCGTCCACGCGCACGACGGAGCCGGGGGGCACGGGCGCGAGGGGCATGAGCGCGACGCGGGCATTGATGGTGACGCGGCCGGCGCGGATGGCGTCGTCGGCCTCCTTCTGCGGGAACACGCCTGCTCGGGCGAGCGCGCGCGACAGCCAGTCCGGCTTCTCCTTGCCCTCCCAGCGCTGGTGTTGCTGTGGGGGCTTGGGCTTGTCGTACTTGCGAGGCATGGGCTTCCAGGGGGCAGGTGACGCGGGGGCGGGTCTCGAGCACCGGGTGTCGTGGACCCGCCGCGAGGGCGGCGTCATATCATCACCCGTTGCCCGCCGTGGCGCATCTCGCCGCCGCCGTCCGGGGGCGGTCGTCGTAGAGTCGCGGGCATGACCTCGCGTGTCGGAACACCGCCTGTCCGGGATGAAATCCGGATGCATCCACTGGATGGCTTCGTTGCCTCGCTGGCGAGTCACTCGCTGTTCTGTGACGGCTGGGGGGACGAGCAGGCATTCACGGGGCCGGGGCTGTCGGACCGGCTCTGTGCCCTGCCTGGCCCGCTCGCGATGAGCTGGGAGGCGGAGCAGACGCGAGGGCGGCGGTGCTTCCGGGATGGCGCGTTCGATTCGCCCTGGGCGGCGCTGCCTCCGGAGGTCCGTCGCGGAAGGGTGCGGTGGTACTCCTCCAGGCGAGGCCGTGGGCGCGATGCGTGCGTGGTGCTGGCTTCGTCGCGAGACGAGGGGTTCCGGCTGAGGACGTGGCTCTTCGCGGCGCTGGTCGACGAGGGAGTGGACCTCTACTTCCTGGAGAATCCCTTCTACGGGACGCGCCGGGCGACGGGGCAGAAGGGGCCGCACATCCGCACGGTGAGCGAGCAGTTGAACATGAACATCGCGAGCATCGAGGAGGCGCGGGCGCTCGTGGCGCATGCGAGGCGGGAAGGGTACGAGCGCGTCGGGGTGGCGGGGTACAGCATGGGGGGCTACATGGCGGCGCTCGCGGCGGCGACGATGCCGGAGCCCGTGGGGGTCGCGGCGCTCGCGGCGGGAGCCTCGCCCGCGCCCGTGTTCACGAAGGGCGTGCATGGGCGCTCCATCGACTTCAAGAAGCTGGGAGGCTCGCCGGATGAAGCGGCGGCGCGGCTCCGGCTGGCGACGATTCTGGACGCGGCGAATGCGTGTCTCTTGCCGCCGCCCGCGAAGCCGAGCGCCGCCGTCATCGTGGCGTGCGCGAGGGATGCGTTCGTCCCGATGTCCGAGGCGCGGGCGCTTCATGCCCACTGGGCCGGAAGCGAACTGCGCATCCTGGACGCGGGGCATATCTCAGCGCTCTTCACGTCAGGAGCGGCGCTGCGCGGAGCGATACGTGACGCGGTTCATCGCTCAGGGGAGTGACGATAGCCAGAGGGGCTCAGGTGTCGCGCGCTTACTCCGGGTCGAGCGCCCAGGTGCCTTCTTCCCATTGCTGCAGCACCTGCTGGGCTTCAAAGGGCACCAGTCCCTTGCCCTTGGCGGCTTCGTCAAGAACCGCCTTCGCTTCAGCCGTCCGGTAACGAAGCAGATGCGCGGCGGCCGTGACACGTACATCCATGCGCTCATGGGTGAGCAGGACAAGGAGGGCATCACGTCCCGCGTTTCCATGGGCCAGGAGCTTGTCGACGGCGGCACCGTACTTCCTGGCGTGCTTGTTCCCAGTCTTGGCATCACCCTGGAAGATGGCATCGGTCTGCGCCGCTACGTTCAGCGCGAACTGCTCGACCAGTCTTTCCAACTTCATTGCCAGCGCCCCTCCGCCACATTCTCAATAGCCCGCAGCCCGAACTTGCGTTGGGCCTCGTATGACTGTGTGCTCAGCCATTGTCGCACGGTCAAAGTGCTGGAGCCCGTGATGATACGCCGGATCGATGAGTAGAAAGCGCTGACGTCGGTGTGCAGTGCCTTGTCCAGCGGGATGACGTTCTCGGTGTTGTGAATGCTTTGGGGGCCGAACTGCTTCACGTTGCCCGGGGTCTGTTCGACGATGTGATGCCACTGCTTCCCTGGGCCCGCTGGTCCCATGGCCTTCTTGAAGCCACTGAACGTTTCCCAGGCCCTGAAGCCAGTGGGTTGAGCCTTGGCCGTGGTACTGCCACCTGTGCTTCTGGCAGTCATTGCCACTGCGCCGGGTACGAGGGCGATGGTGACGGACTCCGCACTCATTGCCACCGTTCCTACGCCCGCGACCGCCGCGAGACGGATGCCCATTTGTGCTTCGGCCTGCACCGCCGCCTGCGCGGCGCCGGGGAGCATAGGCACCTTCGACCCAAGCCCCGCCGCAGTGTTCCCAATGGCGACCGTGGCCAACATGGCGAACGCGCGTGCCGCGTTGCGGCCCATGACCTTGCCGTAGCGCCCCCCTGCATCGCGCAGTTCGTCAAACGTGGTGGCTTGCTCCGCCTCCTCCACCAGTCGCTTGAAGCCCACGATGAGGCTCCAGAATGTATCGACCCCCACATAGGCAATGAGGGAGGCGGTCATCACGGCGGCCGCGCCCTTCGAGAAAGGCTCGGGCACGGCGAGCAAGATCATGTACGTGGTCCACGTCCAGAGAACCGCGGACATCATGGCCTGGGGGTTGGCCATGTCCTTGAACGCGTCCATCATCTCGTCCATCACCGCGCCCTGGGCCAGGGCCATCGCCAGGGCGTAGCGGCCATCCCCTGTAATGGAGGGGTTCTCCTCCAGGAGTCGCAGGCAATCGCCGGGTTTGTTCGCGTGCTCGCACCAACGCAGGTAGGCGCGCGTCAACTCAACCTCTGTCGCGGGAAGCTCGCCATCCAGGTGTTCGCCCGTGCCCAGAGGGATGACGCGGTGAGTGCGTGCCTCGTAAAGGTATGAACCGCTGCGCGAATCCATCTCGAACAGCCGCCGGGCCGCTTCCTGGGGTCGACTGGGAGGCCGCGCACTCCGGGCTTGCGCTTCTACGGCCTCAACGAAGTCGTCGTCGTCCAGGTCCACCGGCGCGGCATTGTTGCTGCGTGGGGTGAGGACGATGGGCTCGCCGTGGCCCATATGCAGGCGCACGGACTTCATGGTGCCGCTGCATCCAGCCAACAGCGCGAGCAATACGGGAATCGACCAGCGTGACAGCATATGGCGCCTTCATGGCACTGGACCCCTTCCTTGGGGTCCGTCGTCGATGGAAGACCGAGCACTACTAGATAGCGCTGAAATATGCTCCGAACTGGCGCGGTCCACTTTGGGGCGAAGGGCTCGAGGACCTCTCCGCGTCATACGGTGAGGTGGGCACGCATGGCCGCAGCGCAACCGGGTTGGTGGACAGGAGACGCGGGTCAATCGCCTCCGCCCTCACTGACCGGAATTGCGGCTAGGGTGGCGCCGGGTCCTGTTTCCTCCGGGCCCCATTCACACGCAAAGGACGCCCCTATGACGAACCGTCGATTCTCGTGGCACCTGAGCATCCCCGCCCTCGCCGCGCTCTTCCTCCTCGCGGCCACGCCCGCGGCGGCCCAGAAGTCGATTCCTCCGGAGAAGGCTCCCGTCAGTCCCCTCGCCATGACGGCGAAGAAGTTGGACGACAACACCTACGTGAAGGTGACGTACAACTCGCCCCGCATCCAGGACCCCAAGACGGGCGAGAAGCGCCAGGTCTTCGGCAAGCTTGTCCCCTATGGCGAGGTGTGGCGCCTGGGCGCGAACCAGGCCACGGAGCTGACCACCACGGGTGACATCGAACTCGCCGGCAAGAAGCTCGCGGCCGGCACCTACGCGCTCTTCGCCATTCCCCAGGCCGACAAGTGGACCCTCATCGTCAACAAGGATGTCGGCCAGTGGGGCGCGTACAAGTATGACAAGTCGAAGGATGTGCTGCGCGTGGACGTGCCCGCGAAGAAATCCCCGGACACCTACGAGGCCCTCACCATCACCCTCGATGAGAAGGCCCCCGCGCTCAACTTCGCCTGGGAGAACACCCAGGTCTCCGTCCCCGTGAGCGTGGCGAAGAAGAAGTAGTCGCTACAGCCGCGGAGCCGGGTGCGGAGCCGCGCCCGGCCCGCGGTCACGAAGTAGGGGCATCACGAAGTCGCACGGGTCCTGAACGCCTTTCGAACCCGCTACTCGCGCCGAATCGTGTCCGGGTCCTCGCCCTCTGACACGCCCGGAGTCTTGCCCGGTTCATCCTGTGGCATCCGGCGCTCTTCCTCCTGCGCTTCGCCCTCCGCCTTCTTCGGCGTTCGGCCCGGAGCCTCCTCCTCGCGCTCATCCTTCCTGGGCGGCTGGATACCACCGCGCCCCGGTTCGTCGTCGCCCACCACCATCGACTCGTAAGGCATGTGATCCATGCGTCCCCCTCTCGTGGGTTCAGGACTCCTCCCGAAAGGTAGGGCCGTCCCCCGGGCGTGCCGCGTCGGGCCTTGCGGTCGCCCGCCCGCTCGCCCACCCTGCGCGTCCTCGCCCGCAGGAGCCGCCATGTCCCGACTCGCCGTCTGCCTCGTCCTCCTCTCACTCACCGCCGTGGCCGCCGAGCCTCCCTCCACCCCGCGCCGTCCCGTCCACACGTACTCCATCGTCGCCAGGGACCCCGTGACGGGAGACCTGGGCGTCGCCGTCCAGTCCCACTGGTTCTCCGTGGGCTCCGCCGTGCCCTGGGCCGAGGCCGGCGTCGGCGCCGTGGCCACCCAGTCCTTCGTCGACCCGTCCTATGGCCGCCTGGGCCTCGAACTCATGCGCGCGGGACGCAGCGCGCCCGATGCCCTCAACGGCCTGCTCGCCGCCGACGCCGCCAACAGCGTGCGCCAGGTCGCCATGGTGGACGCGCAGGGCCGCGTCTCCGCGCACACCGGCAAGAGCTGCATCGCCGCGGCCGGCCACGTCGTCGGCGAGGGCTTCTCCGTCCAGGCCAACATGATGGACAAGGCCACTGTCTGGCCCGCCATGTCCCAGGCCTACCGCGAAGCCAAGGGCGACCTCGCCGAGCGCATGCTCACCGCGCTCGAAGCCGCCGAAGCCCAGGGCGGCGACATCCGGGGCAAGCAGTCCGCCGCCCTCATCGTCGTCTCCGCGAAGTCCACCGGCCGCCCCTGGATGGACCGCCGCTTCGACCTGCGCGTCGAGGACCACCCGGAGCCCCTCAAGGAACTCCGCCGCCTCGTCACCCTCCAGCGCGCCTACAAC
Organism: Myxococcus eversor; assembly: GCF_010894455.1. Classification (GTDB taxonomy): domain Bacteria; phylum Myxococcota; class Myxococcia; order Myxococcales; family Myxococcaceae; genus Myxococcus; species Myxococcus eversor. Next base: position 140,076 of record NZ_JAAIXY010000015.1, read on the forward strand.
TTCATGAACGAGGGAGACCTCGCCCTGGAGCGCAAGGACACCGACGGCGCCCTCGCCGCGTACGCCTCGGCGGAGAAGCTCGCTCCCGGAAACGCGGAGATGATCTTCTGGCACGCCATCTCCCTCGTCGGCGTGGGCCGCGTGGACGCCGCCCTCCCGCTGCTCCAGCGCACGTACGCCGCGGACCCTCGCTGGCGGGAACTCGTCCTCCGGCTGCCCGCGGCCGGGCTCCTTCCGGAGGACCCGAAGCTCCTCTCACGGCTGACCGGCCCCAAGCCCACGAAGTGAGCCGCTCAGGGAGCGAGCACCCGAGCGTTGGGGATTCTTCTCGGGGGGACAGCGGGCGCGAGCGCTTGTGGCCACCGAGCTCGATGGAGAGGTTCTCCTGACGAGGACACTCATGCGCTTCCCCCTGACCCCATTGCTCGCGTTGGTCGTCCCGTTCATGGCGCTGGCACAGGTGCCTCAGGACATGTCCCTGTCCCCCGCGGAATCCAGCGGCCCCAGCTACTGGTACTGGGTGGCCCTGCTCGTCATCGCCGCGGCCGTCTTCGCGTGGGTCGCGGTGCGCCTGTCGCGCAAGCACCGAGGCCCGCCCCCGTCGTCGTCGGCACGCCCCCGTCGCTCCGCCCGCACCCTCTAGGGGCCGCGCTTGCGCAGCGTGTGCAGCGCGGCCAGCCACAGCCGCGCCTCCTTGCGCGTGAGCCGTGAGCGGCGCAGGGGCGCGAACAAGTCCCTCAAGGCCGTGCGTCCCGGCTGCTCGTCGATGAGGAACCCACCCGAGCTGAGCACGCTCCCCAGCGTCGACTCCACCTGCGCCAGCTCCGTGTCCGTGGCCGCCACGGGCAGCGGACCCGGCGGCGGCGCATGCTCCGAGAGCGTGGCCACGCGGACCTCATAGGCATACAGCAGCACGGCCTGCGCCAGGTTGATGGACGGCTGCTCCGGCGCGGTGGGCACGGCGGACAAGTCATGGCACCGCTCCACCTCCGCGTTGGTGAGCCCGCTGCGCTCATCACCGAAGACGAGCGCCACCGTGCCCTGCGTCGCGCGCGCCACCAACTCCTCGCCCACCGCGCGTGGCGGCAGCCGTCGCTTGCCCTCCACCTTGCGCGAACTCGTCCCCACCACCCAGACGCAGTCGGCGATGGCTTCCTCCAGCGTGTCGGCGCGGCGGGCTCCATCAAGAACGTCCTCGGCATGGACCGCCAGCCGGCGCGCGGGCGTCAAATCCTCCACTTCGGGCGTCACCCACACCCAATCCGAGAGGCCACAATTCTTCAGCGCCCGAGCCGCGGCACCCAGGTTCTCCGCGTTGCGCGGACGCATCAGGACGAAACGGACAGGCGGCACCATGCGCGGGCCACCTTAGCGTCTTCCAGGGCGAGGGCCTGGGGCGTTGACCTGGGCACGGGCCCCTCCTATAGCGTGGCGGCATCGACCGCCAGGTGAGGACGCGGAGGCCACCGGGAGTGTGGCTCCGGGTACACCATGTGGGCTCGGGGACGCGTGGGGGTCGCGTTCCAGCCGTGGGCATTCGACCGCACCCCCCCTCGATTCCAGGCGTGCATGACGTCGGCACGTCACGTGAAGAACAGCTGGTACCTCCGGAGGAACCATGGGTTCGCAGTCCGCAGTCCTGACCACGCCGCATCGCGCGACACGCGCGGGCTGGCTCTTCGCCGTGCTGCTGGTGGGCACCTCGCTCGCGGGCTGTCAGAAGGAGAAGGAGCCCGCCACCCCACCTCCCCCCGTCACCACCCAGGCCCCGAGCACGCCGGCGTCCCTCGGCGGCAGCGCGTCCGCCACGCCGCCGGTGCCCGTCAAGCCGGAGGCCGTGACGCCCATCATCAGCGCGCCGGGCTCGGACACCGTGCTGCCCCAGGGCGTCGTCATCGAGCTGGCCCGCTCGCTGCGCCCGCCCGACCATGAAGTGAAGGCGGGCACCGTCGTCACCCTCTCGCCCCGAGTCTCCGGCAACCTGCAGTGGAGCGGACCGTCCACGCTCACGTTCAACGCCGCCGGCGCCGGCTTCTCCTTCGAGACCGAGTACACCGTGACGGTGGAGTCGGTGGAGACCGAGGCCGGCGTGGTGAAGCCGCCCTCCGAGGGTGCGTGGACCCACCGCTTCACGACGCCGTCGTTCCACTTCCTCCGCGTGGAGCCCAAGCAGGCCGACCTGCTCAAGAACCGCATCGAGGTGGACATCGCGTTCTCCGGCCCGGTGGACACGGGCGCCCTCCGCTCGCGCGGCGCCTTCGATGTGGGCGGACAGTCCATCAGCGACGTGAAGTGGCGCAACGTGCCCGGCAAGCGTGACGTCGTCACCGCGCAGCTCGGCCACCCGGGGCTCAAGGGCGGGGCCACCGTGCGCTTCGTCCTCAAGGCGGGGCTCGTCTCGGCGTCGGACGCGAAGGCGCGCGCCCCCGCGGCGGAGTCCTCCTTCGTCCTGCGCGGCGGCAAGCGCATGGACATCACCGGCATCACCCGCCAGAGCGGAGCCTCCGGGCACTACCTGGAGGTCAGCTGCCGCGACGTGGACATGGCCGCGCCGCCCAGCCCCCGTCAGAACCAGGACTACGACGAGTACTACTGGGACTCGAACAACCGCGGCTGCATCCTGGACGACGCCACGGCAGAGGCCTCCATCCACCTGGCGCCGCCGGTGAAGGTGTCCGTCGCGCCCTCGCGGCGAGGCTTCCGCATCTTCGGCGACTTCAAGCGCGGCACGTACTCGCTGCGCATCGCCGCGGGGACGACGTCGACGGGCAATGGCACGCTGCTGTCCGACTTCGAGGAAGGCGTCTCCATCCCCGCCCGCCAGCCGCAGCTCTCGTTCTCCTCGGCGGGGCGCTACCTGCCGCGCGGCGCCTGGCGCAACCTGCCGCTGCAGCACCTCAACCTCGACAGCGTCGAGCTGACCATCCGCAACGTGCCGCCGGAGAACCTCGTCTTCTGGATGAGCGACGACCAGCGCGAAGTGGCCGACGAGCGCACGTCCAACGTGGTGGTGAAGAAGACGCTGTCCCTCCAGTCGCCGCAGGACACCCTGGCCACCACCTACGTGGACGTGGCCACCCTGGTGCCGTCGACGACGCGCGGCCTCGTGGAGGTCTCCGTGAAGCGCAATGAACTGGAGGCCGCCTCGCGAATCCTCCTCACGGACCTGAGCCTCGTGGCCAAGAGAGGCGGCCCCGCGCCCGGCACCACGGACCGGGGCGAGGTGTGGGTCTGGGCGCTCGGAATCGAGAGCACCGACCCGGTGTCCGGCGTCGAAGTCTCCCTCGTGAAGAAGAGCGGCCAGGCCGTGGACCGCTGCGTCACCAAGGGCGCGGAGGGGTGCATGCTCAAGGTGCCCGCGGCGGGCGCGGACGACAGCGAGCCCTTCGCGCTCATCGCCCGTCAAGGCGAGGAGCTGACGTACCTCAAGTACAGCGAGCTCAAGATGGAGATCGCCAACTCGGACGTGCAGGGTGAGCCGTACCGCTCCGAGAAGGCCTACCGCGCCTCCATCTGGTCCGACCGGGGCGTGTACCGGCCGGGAGACACGGCGCACGTCGCCGCGGTGCTGCGCGGCCAGGATGACCTGGCTCCGCCCGCGGGCATGCCCGTCGAGCTGGTGGTGGTGGACCCGCGCGAGCGCGAGCTGAAGAAGGTGCCGCTGAAGGCCAACGAGGCGGGGCTCGTCGCGCTCGACCTTCCGTTCGAGGCGTTCCAGGACACGGGCCGCTACCGCGTGACGCTGAAGGTCGCGGACCGCGAGGTGGCCTCCTACGCCTTCAGCGTGGAGGAGTTCGTCCCCGAGCGCATGAAGGTGACGGCGACCACCGAGGCCCCCGGCTACGTGCAGGGCGTGGAGCTGCCCGTCGCGGTGGAGGCCGCCTATCTCTTCGGTGGCTCGGCGGAGGGAAGCCCGGTGGAGCTCAACTGCCGGCTCTTGCCGTCGGACTTCAAGCCGAAGGAGAACGGCCAGTTCACCTACGGCCTGTGGCGTCAGGACGGCAAGGAGCCGCGCCCCGTCACGCTGGGACAGGCCAAGGGCGCGCTGGACGCGAAGGGCCAGACGGTCCTCAACTGCCCGGCGCAGGCGGCCATGGGCGGACTGCGCGGCGCCGCGAAGCTGAGCGCGCTGGTCAGCGTCTTCGAGTCCGGCAGCGGTCGCTCCACGGTGAACGAGGCCAGCGTGCCCGTGCACCCGGAGCGCTACTACGTGGGTATGCAGGCCAGCGTGGGGAAGGTGAAGGCCGGCAAGCCCTTCACGGTGAACGGCGTGGTGGTGGACTGGGACGGCAAGGTCCTCGCGTCCGGCTCCGTGGCCCCCAAGTCGGTGGAGGTGGAGTACGTCCGCCTGGAGGAGGAGTACGGGTACTACTACGACGAGTCGGAAGGGTATGACCGCTACCAGCGCTACCTGCGTCCGATTCGAGAGGGCAGCGCCACGGCGAAGGTGTCGGGGGGCCGCTTCTCCCTCAACGTGACGCCGGGCGGAGACGCCGCGGGCTACCTGGTGCGCGTGCGCTCCGGCAATGCTCAGACGGACCTGGAGCTGGAAGGTGAGGGTCGCTACTACTGGTGGGGCGAGGGCTCGCGCGTGGACCAGACGCCGCGTCCGCTCAAGCCCACCTCGCTGGACGTCGCGGTGCCGGCGCTGGCTCGCGTGGGCCAGCCCATCACCGTGAAGGTGAAGGCCCCGTACAAGGGCCGGATGCTGTTCACCGCGGAGACGGACCGCGTGCTCGCCACCGAGTGGAAGGCCGTGGAGCCGGGCGAGGTGGCGTGGACCTTCACGCCCAAGCAGTTCGCGCCCAACGTCTACGTGAGCACCTTCCTCGTGAAGGACCCGCATCTGGAGTCGCGCGAGGCGTTCATGCCGGACCGCGCCTTCGGCGTGGCCAACATCACGCTGGAGCCCGTGGACTTCACCCAGTCGGTGACGCTGAACGTGCCCAAGGAGGTCCGCTCCAACGACACGCTCAACGTGGAGATGGATTTGGGCGCGCTGGAGGGGCCGACCTTCGCCACGGTGGCGGTGGTGGACGAGGGCATCCTCTCCCTCACGCGCTTCCAGAGTCCGGATCCGCTCAAGCAGATCTTCACCAAGCGCGCCCTCGGCGTGGGCACCTACGAGACCATCGGCTGGACGCTGCTGGTGCCGCCTGGCGGCAACTCGCGCTCCACCGGCGGTGACGCGGAAGGGGACGCGAGTGGCCGGGTGCAGCCCGTCAAGCCCGTGGCCCTGTGGAGCGGCGTGGTGCTGGTGCCGGCCAATGGCAAGCTGCGCCTGCCCTTCCAGATTCCGCAGTACCGGGGCGCGGTGCGGGTGATGGTGGTGACGGCGGGGCCCAAGCGCCTGGGCCGCGCGAGCGCGCAGGTGCTGGTGAGAGACCCGCTGGTGCTCCAGACGACGCTGCCTCGCTTCCTCACGCAGAACGACGAAATCCAGGTGCCCGTCTTCGTCACCAACCTGTCCGGCAAGCCGCAGGACGTGAAGGTGACGCTGGGCGCGGAGTCGCTGCCGGTGCCCGGGCTGACGATGCCCGCGACGGCGACCTCTCCGCTCCAGCTCCTGGGCAAGAGCGAGGGCCGGGCCCGGCTGGAGGATGGCAAGTCGACGACGTTCGTCTTCCAGGCTCGAGCGGTGCAGGCCGTGGGCGCCGCGCGGCTGAGCGTGGTGGTGGAGGGCGGAGGCTACACGTCGAAGGAGACGTTGGATGTGCCGCTGTCCCCGGCGGGTCCCCGCGAGCGGCGGGTGCAGCGCATCGAGCTGGCGCAGGGCGTGACGGACCTCTCCCAGTACCTCCAGGGCTGGGTGCCGACGACGGAGCGCTCCACGCTGTGGGTGACGGCCAATCCCTATGCGCAGTCGCTCCAGCACCTCTCGTACCTGGTGCAGTACCCCTATGGCTGCATCGAGCAGACGACGTCCTCCACGCGCCCGCTGCTCTTCGTGTCGGAGCTGGTGGACAACGTGGACCCGTCGCTGACCCGTGAGGGCTCGGTGGGGGACATGGTGCTCGCGGGCATCAACCGCGTGCTGTCCATGCAGACGTCCTCGGGCGGCTTCGGCTACTGGCCCGGCTCCACGGAGCCGGTGGACTGGGGCACCGCCTACGCGACGCACATGCTGCTGGATGCCCAGAAGCTGAAGTACCCCGTGTCGCAGGAGCGGCTGAACGACGCGATTACGTGGATGGGCAACCGCATGAGCGCCTACGAGGGCCAGTCGGCCGTGCGCCTGAACGGGCAGGTCGACAGCGAGGAAGCCTACATGCACTACGTGCTGTCGCTGTCCGGCAAGGGCCGCAAGGCGCGCATGCTGAAGCTGGTGGAGGCGCTGGCGGAGAAGTCGAAGAAGGGCGCGCTGGGTGGCCAGGAGCGTGAGGTCGACTACATGCTCAAGGCCGGGCTGTGGCTCGCCGGAGACCGCCGCTACGAGAAGGAGCTGCGCACCCCGGACCTGTCGCCCGTCACCGACGAGCGCCACAACAACTGGTCCTTCTATTCGGACCGGCGGCGCCGGGGCTTCATGCTGAGCACCTACCAGGACCTCTTCGGCAACAACGCCGACGGCGAGCCCCTGGCGGCCATGGTGGCCCAGTCGCTCCAGGCGCACTCGAGCAACTGGTACACGACGCAGGAACTCGTGTGGGGAATCACGGGCCTGGGCAAGCGGCTGCAGGGCGCGGCCTCCCAGTTCACCGCGCCGGTGCTGACGGTGGAGGGCAAGGAGGTGGCGGCCCCGAAGGCGAAGGACGCGCGCGGCTCCGACCGCACGTGGTCCCTGGCGCGGGCCAGCGAGCGCAAGCAGCTCCAGCTCGATGTGAAGTCCAAGGACTCGGGGAAGCTGTACCTGGTGCTGAGCAGCGAGGGCGTGCGTGCGGACGGGCAGCCGCGCACGGGTGGGGAGGGTCTCAAGCTGACCCGCACCTATCGCAAGCAGGACGGCTCGGAGCTGGACCTGAAGTCGTCGCCGCTGGCGCTGGCGGAGCTGGTGTACGTGGAGCTGGAGCTGAAGAACGCCACGGGTGAGCGGGTGCAGAACATCGCCCTGGTGGACCGCCTGCCGGCGGGCTGGGAAATCGAGAACGCGCGGCTGGGTCGCGGGGGCTCGGTGGACTGGGTGGCGGCCGACGCGCTGTGGACGCCGGACTACGTCAACATCCGCGATGACCGGATGGAGGTCTTCGGCGCGCTCGGCGCGGGTGAGGCGAAGAAGATTGTCTACGCGGTGCGCGCGGTGACGGCGGGAGCCTTCACCCTGCCCACGGCGGAGGCCGAGGCGATGTACGACCCGCGCATCTGGGCGCGCGAGGCGGGCGGCACGGTGCAGGTGTCCGGCCCGTGGAAGGACAGCCTGCTCTGACATGCGCCGCGCTCGTCACCTCCTGAAGAAGCTCGGATGGTTCGCCGTGGGGCTCGTCGGCCTCGCGGCGCTGGGGGTGGCGGCGGCGTGGTGGCTGCCGCTGCCGTCGCGGCTCTCCTCACCGCCCTCGGTGGTGCTGGAGTACCGCGACGGCACTCCGGCGCACGTCTTCCTCGCGCCGGACCAGCGGTGGCGCATCGCCGCCCCGGCGGAGCGCATCGACCCGGCCTACGTCCGGGCCCTGCTCGCGCTGGAGGACAAGCGCTTCTATTCCCACCCGGGCGTGGACCCGCTCGCGGTGGCGCGCGCCGCCGTGCTCAACCTGACACGGGGGCGCCGGGTGTCGGGCGCGTCCACGCTGACGATGCAGTTGGTGCGCATGCTGGAGCCGCGCCCTCGCACCTTCACCTCGAAGCTGGTGGAGTCCTTCCGCGCGGTGCAGTTGGAGCTGCGGCTGACGAAGCAGGAGGTCATGGGCGCGTATCTCCAGTTCGTTCCGTACGGGCGCAACGTGGAGGGCGTGGAGGCCGCGGCGCTCGCGTACTTCGGCCACACGGCGGCCCACCTGAGCCCGGCTGAAATCGCCACGCTGCTGGCGGTGCCGCAGAACCCCAACCGTCGCTTCCCCACGCCGGAGAACCGCGCCCGCCTGCGCGCGGCCCGGGACGACGTGGCCCGAAGGCTGCTGGAGGCCCATGCCCTCCCACGCGGCCCCGAGGGCGCGACGGTGACGGATGCGCAGGTGCTGGCGGAGGTGCACGCCTCCGCCGCGCCGCTGGAGCTGAAGCCCTTTCCCCGCGAGGCCCCTCACGCGGCGGTGTGGCTGCGGGCACAGCGCCCGGGGCTGACGCGGCTGCGCACCACGCTGGACGCGGGCACGCAGCGGTTGGTGGAGCGGGTGATGCGGGACGGGTCGAAGGACCTGTCGTCGCGAGGCGTGCACAACGGCGCGGCCGTGGTGGTGGAGCGCGAGCGAGGCGAGGTGCTCGCGCTGGTGGGCAACTTCGACTTCTTCGACGAGAAGCACGGCGGACAGATTGTCGGCTTCGCCACGCCGCGCTCCCCGGGCTCGGCGCTCAAGCCGCTCCTGTACGCCATGGGCATCGACCTGGGCCTGGCGGGGCCGGAGCAGCTCGTGGCCGACATCCCCATGTCGTATGGCGGCTATTCGCCGCGAAATTTCGACGGCCGCTTCCTGGGCCTCGTGCGGCTGGAGTACGCGCTGTCCCAGTCGCTCAACATGCCCTTCGTGCGGCTGCTGGAGCGCGTGGGCGTGGAGCGCTTCCTGGGCGCGCTGCGGACGTCGGGGGTGACGAGCCTCATCTCCGAGCCGGGCCACTACGGCCTGTCCGCCGCGGTGGGCGGCATCGAGCTGACGCCCCTGGAGCTGGCGGGCGTGTACGTGGCGCTGGCGGGAGATGGCCGCACGCGTCCGTTGCGCCTGTTGGAAGAAGGGCAGCCGGTGGCGTCGCCCGTGGAGGTCATGTCTCCGGGGGCCGCGTGGCTCACGCGCAAGGCGCTGTCGCTGAAGGACCGGCCGGACTTTCCGGAGCGGCGCCGGCTGACGGGCCTGCCCGCGCGCGTGCACTGGAAGACGGGGACGAGCTTCGGTCACCGGGATGCGTGGGCGGCGGGCTCGGGGCCCCGGCACACGGCGGTGGTGTGGCTGGGCAACTTCGACCACACGCCGAGCGTGCACCTGGTGGGCGCGGACGCGGCGGGCCCGCTGCTGTTCGACATCCTGGAGGGCGTGGGTCCCCGAGGGCGCTCGCTGCCGGAGGATGAAGTGACGCCGCCGGAGGACCTGATGCGCGTGGAGGTCTGCGCGTACTCGGGCCACCTGCCGACGGACGCGTGCGTGCAGCGCAAGGAGGTCTACGCGCGGCGCTCGGCGGTGCCCACCGCGCACTGCCCCTACCACCAGCACATCGAGGTCGACGTGGCCTCCGGGCTCGCGGTGGGGCCCACGTGCCGCGCGGGGCGGAAGACGGAGTCACGGGTGTTCGTCACCTGGCCCGCCACCATCCGCCGTTGGCTGGAGGAGCAGCACCGTCGTCTGCCGGAGCCCCCGTCGTTGGCGCCCGGCTGCGAGCTCGGTGGTGAGCGCGCCGCCCCCACCATCGTCTCGCCCGCGCAGGGCCACATCGCGCTGCTGATTCCCGGAGTGCCTCCGGAGCAGCAGGAGATGCCGCTGGAGGCTGAGGCCTCGCACGAGCGCGCGCTCACCTGGTTCGTGGACGGCGCGCTTTTGGGCACCGCGCGCGCCGATGAGCGCATGTGGTGGAAGCCCTCGGTGGGCTCCCACGAAATCCTCGTCACGGATGACCGGGGACTCAGCGCCAAGCGCACGCTCCTCGTCCGCGAGCGGCGCTGACCGAATCGCCCTGAGCGCGCGTCCCTCGTCGACGCGCGCGCTCCGCTCAGCGGACCTCCCAGCCCTTGTCGCCGCGCTCGTACTGCTGCCCCGCGCGCAGCGCGCCGTAGAAGAGGAAGTCCTTCACGCCCACGACGGACTTGCCGTCGAACAGGCCCAGCTCTCCCTTCGGCGGCAGCCGGATGCCCAGCTCGGAGGCCTTCAGGCGCACCTTCCCGCCCGGGGCCACCGTCACGTTCGGCAGCACCGCGCCCACGGGCGTCGTCACCTGGGTGGGCACGTGCTCACTCCGCGCCAGGCTCACCCTCAGGTTCGTGGTCAGCACCATGCCCTGGAGCGACAGCGCCACGGCGCCCCGGTTTCCCACGTCCACCCAGCCCTCCACCGGGTCGAACGCCTCGAACACCAGCGTGGGGCGCTGCGCCTGCATCCGCGTCCAGTCCTTCTCCACGAAGGCCCGGCGCTCCTTCACGTAGCGCTTCATGTAGTCGCGACCCGCCTTGAACTGCGCGTAGTCGGTGTACGGAGCCCCATTCATGTGCGGGTCGATGAGCGCGTGCATCGCGTCGATGTACGGGTTCATCACCTCGGGCTTGAACAGCTCGTCCAGCGCCTTGTCGAGCCGCGCGCCCAGCCGCTCACGCAGCTCGGGGTTCGCCAGCACGCGCGTGCCCAGGTTGGAGAAGACGGGCAGATAGCCGGGATAGGACTGCGTCTCCGTCTTGCGCTGCAGGTACATCTTCTCCGTCCACGCGTCCGTCAGCGTGAAGTTGAACAGCGGGTGGCGCATGTTGGCGGAGCTGGTGCTCATGCCCTCCGCGGGGTTGAGGTACCACCAGCGCGCGTCCACGTTGTTGAGGTCCCAGGGCACGTAGGACCACTTCGCCACGGCCCGGTCGTAGATGAAGTAGCTCTCCGAGTCCTCCACGAAGTTGTTGGACATCAGCGCGTCCAGCACCATGGAGCGCAGGTAGTGCTCCAACTGGAGGTGCTTCTCCAGCGCGGCGGCGAACTCGGGCTCCGGCGTGTAGTTGATGACGTCCAGCATGGCGAAGAGCCCATCGTCCGGCTGCTGCTCGTTGGTCTTCTTCGTCCAGTCACCCTGGTAGGGCACCTTCCACGTCTTCAGCTCGCAGTCCTTCCAACCGCACCGGTAGATGGTGGCGTCGTCGTCCGCGAAGGCATGGGCCTTGAGGAAGGCCTTGTTCACCTGCTCGATATCCAGGAACACGCCCTCGTACTGGCCATTGAGCTTGAGGCGCACGAAGGTCGCCTTGGACGCGGGCACGCGCATCGCGGCCATCAGGTCGAACGCCATCTTCTCCGCCAGCAGCGTCGCATCCGCGAACTCGGCCACGAGGTTGAGCGACGTGCGCCCCTCGAAGCGCACGTCCTTGTCGAAGCTCACGTTCCAGCTCTTCTTGACGAAGAAGCGCGCGGAGGCCCCGCGCAGGCGCACCTTCACCTGGTACGTCTTCCCGCCCGCCTTGAAGATGGCGTCCTGCTCCGGCGTCCACACGTCCGCCTCGAACTTCTTCATCGCCTCCTCGGGGATGATGAGCTCGTACTCGGGCACGCTCGCCTGCAAGGTCGGCATGACGAAGGGCCGCTGGGCCTCCGGCGTCACCGGCGGAGGCGGGTCGACGGGAGGCGGATCCACCGGAGGAGGATCGACAGGCGGCGGGTCCACCGGAGGAGGGTCGACGGGAGGCGGATCCACCGTGCCGGGCGGTGAAGGTTGCTCGATGGGAGGTGGCTGGGTGATGGGCGAGGGGGGGGCTCCAGAACCGCAAGCCCACAGCCACATCACCGGAAGGCAGAGCAAGAGTCGTGAGCGCGTCATCTCCAGGTGTTGAGCAAGGCTCATGCCTCACGAAGGCAGACGTGCGACGCCTGAAAGTGAACGATGCCAGTGCCCCAAGACGCCGTGGGGCGGGTAGTTGATGAAAGGGATTTCCCTTCCTGGGCCGGTCATTTGCTTCACCCTGGAGGGCAGGGGACCCGTCGACCCCCGTGCCGGCGTGGAGCTTCGCGAGGGGCCACCACGTCGTACGCGAGCCTCCCTGGTGGGGCAGGCGGGCAGGCAAGGAAGCCGTCTTCCCTTCTTCCCTCCGCTGTTCCCGACACGGAGCGTCGGGCCTAGCTTCTAGAGGAAGAGGGGAGCGCCGCGACAGGGAGACGCCCGCGATGGAGACCTGGAACCAGTCGTCTGATTCCGCCCGCAGTCACACGCCGTTGATGGTGAACCGTCGTATCGACGAGCATGTGGAGGCATGCGTGCGGCACATGGCGACCCATGCGGACCGCCCGGAGATGAGCCGCTACCTCCAACGCCTGGAGCGCGAGTGGGACCTCAACCGCGCCGTCATGGTGGGCACGGCCGCGCTGGGCGCGCTGGGCCTGCTGCTGGGCAAAAAGGATGGCGGCCGGTGGCGGGCGCTGAGCGCCGTGGCCGCGGGAGTCCTCCTCCAGCACGGCGTCTTCGGCTTCGGGCCCTTGTCCGCTCCCTTGCGCGCGCTGGGCATCCGCTCGCGCCGGGAAATCGACCTGGAGAAGTTCGCCATCAAGGCGCTGCGCGGTGACTTCGAGCGCATCCCCAATGACGGCGGGCCCATGGCCAAGGCCAACGCGGCGCTCGTGGCCGCGCAGTCCTGACGCCGCGCCTCGCTGCCTCGCCAGCCCCCGCTCACCCGATGAAGGGAGCGGGGGCGGCTCGTCGCCTCAGTGCCGGGGCGAGGTGTAGCCACCGCCCTGCGCCGGCATCAGCGCCGGAGAGGACGGCTGGACGGCGCCGTTCGTCGCGCCGGTGTCCGCCTGGTCGAAGAAGCCGTTGAGGCCGGCGATGCCCAGCGAGAAGTTCGTCACCCAGCCGGAGTCCGGCTTGCCTGCCTTGGCGCCGATGTCGAACGGCTTGGCGAAGTGCAGCCGCAGCAGCAGGGGCCCCAGCGCCAGGTTCACACCGACGACGGCGTTGAGCACCCGGTGGTTCCACAAGTCGTCGCCGCCGTTGCCCACGCCACCCACGTCCATCGCCGCGATGGCCTCCAAGTCACTCAAGAAGGCCACGCGGATGATGTCGTTGAGGGGCAGCTGCAGCTCCAGCGTGGAGTAGACGAAGTTGCGGCCGAGCAGCCACCGCTCGTCGCCGAAATTCACCCCGCGCAGGGTGTCGAACGACGACAGGAAGTAGGAGCGCGCGTAGCGTCCGCCGAGCGTCGTGCCCGCGCCGCCGCGCAGGAAGATGTTGGTGCGGCCGTAGATGGGGAAGTAGCGCTCGGCATCCAGGCGCAGGTTGCCGTAGGCCTCGCTGTCGAACGGTTGCACGCCCAGCGTCATCTCCAGCAGCGCGGAGCTGCCCGACAGCGGGCCGGTGGCGTAGTGGTACTTGAGGCTGTCGTAGCCCACCTGGCCGCTGACCTCGGTCTGGAAGCGGATGGCGCCGTTCTTCGCGTTCCACTCCGACAGCAGCTCCCGGTTGGCCTCGTTGCGGTCCGGGAAGAACAGGCGGAACTCGGTCTGGTCGTCGAGGAAGTACTTGGTTCCGCCCATGCTCAAATCGCCCTGGACGAAGAAGAACGTACTGAGCGGATAGCGCAGGCTGCCGAGCGCGCCGAAGAACCGCTCCGCCGACGTGAAGAAGACAGGCGAGTTCTCGAACGTCTGGTCCACGCGGAAGCGCAGCGACTGGAACAGACCGCCGCCCCACGTCGTCCGGCCCGCGTCGTTGATGTACAGCATGTAGCCGTCCGTCAAATCGAAGCTGCCGTACACCGCCAGGGTGAGGATGAACTGGTGGTCCCTCATCCGGTCACTCGCCGCCGCGAAGAGCTGACCGACGAAGCCGCCGCCGCCCGCGCCCGCGAAGCCGAAGATGGGGCCGAACTCCAGGTTCTTTCGCGCGAAGGGCTCGTACGCCTGCGCATCCGTGAGGGGGCGCACCGCCAGCGGGTTGGGCGGCTCGGGCGGAGGCTCCGCCGGCACGTCCAACGCGAGCATGCGCGGCGGCCTGAGCACCGCGGGCTTCCGCTCACCCGACACGTGGAAGAGCATCCACAGGCCACCCTCGGGGCCCGCACCCGGCTCGAAGACGCCGGTGGTCAGGTCCGTGCGGCGGACGATGCGGCCGTCCGCCATCAGCTCGTGCAAATCCGAGCTGCTGTTGTTGAAGGCGGTGAAGAACACGCGGCCGTCGGCCAGGGCCAGCGGGTCCGCGTGGTCCCTCTCCTCGCTCGTCAGCCGCTCCACCTGGCGGGGCGCGTCCAGCTTCACGCGGAAGAGGTTGAACTTGCGGTGCGACGTGGCGTCCGACGTGAAGACGATGCCCGCGGGGCCCCACGTCACCTGGCGCTCGGAGAACACGTCGTCGGTGAGCTGCAGGGGCTTGGCGTCCGGGTTCGCGTTCAGGTCGATGACGTAGATGTCGCGCAGGCCCTCGTCCTTGATGCCGATGAAGGCCACGTAGCGCCCATCCGGCGAGAGGGCCGGCGAGTACGCCGCCAGGATGCCGTGCTTGTCGATGCGGTACGCCTTGCGGTCGCCCACGTCCAACTGCACTGTCGTGCCCACCTCCCGGTCGATGCCGGTGCGGATGGGGTTGCGCCGCACCAGCACGTCGTTGGCGCGCTTCTCCACGGTGTGTTTGTAGTCCTGCACGTAGATGACGTCGCGGCCGGTGATTTCGGCGATGAAGGCCAGCTTGTCCTTGGACAGCGCGAAGCTGCGGCCGGAGATGGGGTGCAGCGACTCCACGCCGGGCACGCCGTCACCGGCGACCTTCTCCGACTTGTCAGGCGCGCGCGGGTCCATCAGATACAGCCGGCTCTCACCCGTCTCGGGGACGATGGTGCGCATCGCCAGGACTGTGCCGTCCGGCGAGCTGGCCATGGCGGTGATGTAGCCGGGCGCCTTGTCGAGCAGGTCCAACGCGGGCGCGGACTGCTCCGAGCCGAGGTACGTCTTGTACGCCCGGCGCTTCAGCCAGTTCTCGAACCGCGCGGACACACGCTTCGGATCATCTCCCGTCAGACGCTCCAGCAGCTCCTCGAACTTGATGGACGGTGAGTCCTTGGAGCCGCCCACCAGCCGGGGCGCGTCCTCCAGCACGCGCTGGATGAAGCCCTTGCCGTACTCCTCCTCCAGGAAGGCCACGCGCACCTGGCCGACCTTGTAGATCCACAGGTAGCCGTAGGGCCCGGGGGAGAAGAAGTCGAGGAAGGCGTAGCCCTTGTAGAGGTCCGGGTTGACGAGCAGGTCGCGGACGAGCATCTCCGCCTCGGGGTCCATGCCCCGCTTGGCGTAGAACTCGGCGATACCTTCGATGAACCACAGGGGAATCGCCTGGAGGGGGTCGCCGAACACCTTGGCCTGCTCGGCCACGGTGCGGACCTTCTGGATGGTGAACTGGTGCGCCAGCTCGTGGGTGGAGATCTCCTCGAAGAGGCGGTGGTCACCCAGGTACGGCAGGGTGAGCTTCAGGTCCTCCGTGCTGGTGACGCCCAGGGTGCCCTCGGACAGCGGGAAGAGGTTCGTCTGCAGGAACTCCTGGTAGCTGCTGTAGAGGATGTACGGGAAGGTCTCCGTGGGGACGTACTGGAAGGTGTCCACCAGGTACCGGTACGCCTCTTCGATGAGCGGCGCGGCGCGCTCGGCGACCACGCGCTCCCGCTCGTAGAAGTAGAAGCGCACGCCGCCGGCCTTGGCGCCGAGCGTCTTCGCATAGGTGTAGCTGAACCCACCATCGGGACTGCCGCCCAGGGCCGGGCCGCTGCCCAGCGCGGGGCCGCTGCCTGTCCCGCCATCGCCCAGGAAGCTGCTCAGGGGCGTGCCGCCGTCATCGCCGACCGCCGCCGTCGCGCCTGACGGGGGCGAGCCTCCGTCATCGTTGCCCGCGAGGGCGCCCGGAGGGGTGCCCCCGTCCTGCTGCTCCGCGAGCAGGGGCGGAGGGCTGGTGGACGGCTCGGAGCCGCTGGGGGGACCCGCGGGGACAGACTTGGTGTCGCCGGTATCCGGATGGGTGGTGGGCGCGTCCGGGTTGGCGCCGCCCTGGGCACCGGGCGGCTGCTCATGCGCCGTCCTCTCCGGAGGCTTGGCGACTCCGGTGGCGGCGGGGCCCACGAGGATGTCGACGTGCCGCCACTCGAACTCGAAGCTGTTCACCGGCGTCTTGCCCGGGCGACGAGGCACGACGAAGACCTGGGCCAACGCCAGCCCCGGGAGGAGCAGGGTCAGCGCGGCGGCAGCGAGGAGACGGGGGTTCACGAAGGTCACCTCAGGGGTGGGGTACTGGCGAGACAGGTGCTTCCTAGGAGGCTCGCTCTCAAGAACGAGCCTATACAAGCGCCTCGATAATTTCTTTCCGTTTACTTGCCAGGCGGTGGACGTCGCCGCTCCCTTGGGGAGAAAGAGGGAGGGGCTTTCGTTGGGTTCCAACGCCCGGTATGCATACGGGCCATGAGACGCTTCTTCTTACTGAGCAGCACGCTGGTCCTCGCCCTGGGTTGCGGCAAGGACGACAACTCCAAGAACAAGGCGGAGTGTCATCTTGCCGCCATCAACCTGTCGTCCTGTCAGCGTTCAACCCTCGCTTCAGTGCAGGCCAGCGGGGTGTGGAACGTCAATGTCGAACTGAACGACGGGACGGGCTCCGCGGGTGCGCTCAAGTTGTCGGGCGGTTCCGGCGCGCAGATTCTGGGCCTTCCGGTGACGGAGCAGCAGCTCACGGAAGACACCTTCTACATGGCCGCCGACGTGGTGGACACGTTTGGCCGCACGGTGCGCTACTCGTTCACCGGGTGCTCCGCGACCGCGCCGACGAAGCTGGGCGGCACGTTCCGTCGGTGTGTGGACGGAGAGCTGGACCTGCAGGGCACCTTCTCGGGCGCGCGCATCGAGCGCAACACCGGCGAGGCCGAGTCCTCGGGCCTGGAGCTGGTGAAGGCGCTGACGCTGCCGCGCGGCCTCCCGAAGGACCTGGTGGTGTCCGGGGGCTATGCCTACGTGCCCGCGGGTGTCGAGGGCCTCTTCGTCTACGACGTGCGCAACCCGGCGGAGGCGCAGCAGGTGGGCGCGGCCAAGCGCAGCACCGACGTCTACAACGACGTGTTGGTGAAGGACACCACGCTCTTCGTGGCGACGCAGGGCAGCGGCCTCTCCCTCTACAGCCTGGAGAATCCGGCGGCGCCTGTGTTCCTGCGCGCGTTGGCGGACCCCGCGGTGGATGTGTCGTCGTTGGCGTTGGAGGGAAATCTCTTGTTCGCCGCGTCGCCTTCGCCCAACGGCGAGGTGCTCATCTTCGACGTGACGACGGCCGCGCAGCCGAAGCTGGTGGACCGCTATTTCGTCGAGGGCGCGGAGCCGCTCAGCGGCGAAGTGCCGATGGACGTGGCGGCGGTGGGCAACCGGCTGTACGTGAGCAACTGGACCTTCGGCTTGTCGGTGTCGGACATCACCACGCCGTCGACTCCGAAGCTGCTGGGACGTTTCGCGGGCGGTCCCGCGCGCACGGCGGCGGTGGGCACGGTGGGGGACCGCATCCTGGCCTTCACGGGTGGCGAGGACTGGGGCGCGCACCTGAGTGTGCTGGACGTGGCCTCTCCGGCGAACGTGCTCCAGGTGGGAGAGTTCAGGATCCGTCCGGAGGTTTCCATCCGCGCGATGACGCTGTCGGGAACGAAGCTCTACGTGGCGCACTACCAGGATGGCCTGCGCGTGCTGGACGTGAGCAACCCGAGCGTTCCCCGGCAGGTGGCGTACTACAACACCTGGCGCGAGACGGACACGGGCCGTGGTGTCTCGTTCTTCGATGGGCTCAACAGCGTGAGCGTCCCCGGAGATGGGTACGTGTACGCGACCGAGTCGTCACGCGGGTTGCTCATCTTCCGCGAGACTCCGGCTCCGTGAAGGGCTGTCACGCCGTCGTCGGTTGAAGGAAGGGGGGCGCCTGCTGGGTGAGGCGCCCCTCCCGCATCGCGTCATGGAGAGAGCAGGGAGTTGCCCGTGCCGGACCTGCCGAGGCTGGCGCCGCGAGCGAGGCTGAGCTCGACACCCGCATCCTGGAGCGCGAGGCGCGCGGAGTAGGTGTCGCTTCGTCCCGCTGCGTCGCGTGCGAGGTTGAGCAGGGCGCGAGCGCGTTCGGCGTGGACGATGACGGTGCCCTGGCCGAACTCGGCGGCGCTGTCGCGAAGGTCGGCGAAGGCGCTGTCGGCGATGTCGAGTGCGTTGCCCACGTCGTCTTCACCCTGTTGGAGCGCCGCGTCCGCAGCGAGCATCCATTCGCCCGCGCTCTGGAGTGCGGAGAGGCGTTGCTGGCGGGAGCGCTCGGTGTCGACGGCGCGCTCGCCGAACGTGTCGACCTGCTGCTGGGTGGCCTGGGCGCTCTGTTCAATCTGGGTGTCGCGGGCCTTGAGCTCCTCTTCGACTTGCTGGAGGCGGGCCTTGAGTTGCGCCACCTCCTCGTCCGTGGCGGTGGGCTTGGCGTCCTGGGCTTGAGCGTTACCGGTCTGCTGCCCGCTCACGGAGGACTGCTGCTGAGGCTGAACGGGAGTGGTCGTCGACGAGCCAGAGCCGCCCTGACCATTGGTCTGCTCGCTTTCGGTGGGCCCGAAGCCACCGGCGGAGTCCTGACTCCCGGGCTGCGCAGTGGTGCCTGAGCCCGAGCCGCCAATCGCGTTCGAATTGTCGGGAGTCGGGGAGATGACCGAGCCACCAATCCCGTTCGGATTGTCGGGAGTCGGGGAGATGACCGAGCCACCAATCCCATTCGGATTGTCGGGAGTCGGGGCGGTGCTGGTGCCCGACCCGCCCGTCGCATCCTGATTGTCAGGTGTCGTCGTGGTGCTGGTGCCCGCTCCGCCCGTCACGTTCGGATCATCAGGCGTCGTCGTGGTGCTGGTGCCTGCTCCGCCCGTCGTGTCTTGGGTGGGCGTGCTCGTGCCCGTCACATCCGAGGGCGCCGTCGTCTCGGTCCCCATCGTGCCCGAGCCACCCGTCGCATCCTGGGTGCTGGGCTGTGTCGACAAGCCCGACCCCGTCCCCTGGGTAGGGGTCGTCGTTCCGGAGCCACCAGTCGAACCCTGAATGTCGGGCTGCGCAGTCGTGCCCATCCCCGACGAATCCGTGGGAGCCGTGGTCCCCGTCGAGTCAGAGCCACCAGTCGAGTCCTGACTCTCCGGCTGTGTCGCGGTGCTCGTTCCCGAGCCACCGGTGCCCGACTGAGTCATGTCCCCCGTGCCAGAAACACCCGTCGAGTCCCGCGACGTGGTGCCCACCGCATCCGGCCCGTCGATTCCGCCAGGCTGCGAGGCCGGAGACGGAGCCACGGCCTCGGTGTTCGAGCCTCCGGGCTGTGAGACTCGCGCATCGCCCGAGTTGTCCGAACCCGTCGACGTCTGTCCCGTCGTCACGCTCCCAGAACCACCGACGCCCGTGCTCGTTCCGTCATCGCCCGTCGTCCCGTCGGAGTCCTCCGTCCCGCTGCCACCGGTGCCTTCCTGCACCTGCGCGGGGATGGGCTCGTAGCGTTGATACGTCTCATCGACGGCCACCTGCCCGGACGTCGACGGCGCCTCACCATCCGGGAGGACCGGAGTGATGTTGTAGCCGTAGCCATAGCCGCCATACGGAAGCGTCCCATCCGCCATCGGAGGTTGGATGACGTAGTTCGGGGGCAGCCATGCGCCATCCGCTTCCTCGGCGGCCTGCTCGTTCGCGTCTCGCAGCGCCGAGGCTGCCGGGTCTCTGACGGAGGGGTCCGTGGGAGAAGGGTAGGGCGGCTCGCTCTGGCCCTGCGCGAGGCTCAATCCGGCGGCGATGGCGATCCACAGGTTCATGCCGGCAGGATGTTCACTGCATGAATTCTCCGGCACCTCGTCGGCCCGAGCGCCCCTCGACGGCCCGTCAGGGCGGCGACCTGCCCCGAAACGAGAAGGACCGCGCCCCCCGGGAATAGGAGGCGCGGTCCCTGAATCACCCAGCGAGCGACGTCCGCTTCAGATGCTGATGCGCAGGCCCGCACCCAGCTCGAACGTGGGCGCCGCCAGCTTGAAGCCCTGAACAGGCTGCCCGTTGATGACGGTGTCCGGCACCGAGAAGCCGAGCCGGAACTCACCACCCTTGTGGCCGTAGTGCACCGCGCCGTACCCCTCGACCGTCAGGTAGCTGAGGGCGCGGTGGGTGACGTTGATGCGACTGATGTACGACTTGTCCGAGAGGTTGCTGAGCGTGAAGAAGTTGAACGACGTGCGCTCGAGTGAGCCGGGCCGGTCCAGGAACAGGTACGCGGCGCCGTAGTGGCGCCCCAGATACAGCGGCTGGAAGGCTTCCTGCGCAATCAGGTACGGATAGCCGAAGGAGCTGGTGTAGCCCGTCGAGTTGTAGAAGTACTCGATGCCCAGCACGGCGATGTCGCTGTCGCCATACGCGAAGCTGTAGTTGGCGCCGCTCGTCACCTGGGGCGTGAGGCCCGTGGGGACATAGGCCTCCACCAGCGACGTGTCCTGGAGGATCTCCTCGAACGTCGTGCCCTCGGGAATGCGGTACAGCGGGCGCTCGGTGCCCTTCTTGATGCCCAGCTCTCCGTAGATATCGACGGGCCCCAGCGCAGAAGAGAAGTCGAGCCCGAAGCGCGGCTTGCGGCCCCGCTGTGCCACGGCGCTCGCGCCAAGCTCCGCGGGCCCCAGGACGACCTCGGCGCGCAGCGCACCACCGATGCGGCTGAGGCGGTTGACCGGGTCGGACGCTCCGGAGCGAGGCACTCCGCCCGTGTTGTCGAGCAGCGCGCCCGCGTCGGTGCCCAGGTCATCCATCACCGCGATGCCATAGAAGTTCCAGCCCGTCGCTTCCCAGGGGACATGGACCTTCAACATGGACACGCCGGTGCGCAGGTCCACGAAGGCCAGCGGATTGCGCCGCTGCGGTGACAGGAAGTCGGTGGGGTTCCAGATCTGCCCCGTGCCCCACTTCACATGCTGCTTGCCGACGGTGAGGAACACCGTCCGCTCGATGTCGAACCGGAGCCAGGCCTGGTCCAGCAGCACGCGCGGATTGGACGGCGCGTTGTTCGGGGTGGCGCCCGTCTGCGTGGCCACGGTGGGGTCGTAGCTCAACCGCCCCACCACGAAGCCGCGCAGCCGGTCCATCGGTCGCGCGTCGAAGTACCCGTCCACCAGCGTGGGCGCGGAGAACGACGTGTCACCGAACGACGTCCCCTCCGTCGCCGCCGCGAAGCCGCGCAGATAGAACTGCCCGCCAATCTTCAGCGGGTCATCCACCGCCTCCTCGGAGTCGAAGGCGCTGCGCGTCCCCGGCCCCGACAGCGCCTGCGAGTCCCGGTCTCCCGGCTCGGGCGGCGCCGGCGTCAACGGAGGCTGCCGCTCGGTCGCGTCGCCCGTGTTGCTCGCGTCGGCCGCCGCGGACGGCGCGGGTTCCTCGCCGAACACCTCGTCGTCACTGGGGCGCTCCGTCGTAGGAGGCTCCCCGGGCGTGTCCGCCTGAGCCGCGGGCTTGTCGTCCTCGCCCCCGAAGAGGGCATTCTCGTCCCGCTGCGCGGCCTGCGCGAGCGCGGTGGTGCCGGCGAGGGCCACGGACAGGGCCGTGGCCAGGGTGAGGGTGCGCGGGCTCATCGACTCTTGCTCTCGAGCCAGGCCTTGGTGAAGAGGTTGGCCTCCAGCGCGCGCAGGTCCACGGACTTGATGAGGACGATGGTGGAGTTGGCCTTCTCCACCTCGTCGTAGAAGCGGATCTCCTCGGGGTACCAGACGTCGGCGTTCTTGGACTCGCTGAAGACCTTCTTCCAGCGCGGGTAGAGCGCGGTGCGCATCAGCCGGCCGGAGAGGGCGTAGTCCTCGCGCTTGAGGATGTTGTTCGAGTCCTTGTCCACCCACAGCTTGACCACGGGGTAGGCCACGTCCACGTTGGGCTTCACCTTCAAGAGCAGCTTGTGGGCGGAGTACTTGCCCAGCTTCGCCTCGCCCTCGTAGGTCGGGTCGAACTCCTCGGCCAGTCGGGACTCGTCGAAGTCGGCGCGCCGGCTGTCGGTGCCGGCGATGCGCTCGCGCTCGGTGCGCCGCTCCCACTTGCCCACGTTGGGGTCGTAGTTCCAGAGGTTCTTGTCCATCCGGAGGTAGCCCTTGCCGGCCTCCGTCTTGGGCTTGCTGAAGAGGATCATCAGCTTGTCGTCCGCGTCGCGCCGGTAGATGAACGCCTCGCGCACGTTGTCCGTCTTGTCCTTCTCCTTCTGCTCCAGATAGATGAGCGCTTTGTAGTCGCCCCCGTTGCGCTGGCGGTCATCGATGGTCGCCAGCATCTGCGTCATGGCGGCCGGCTCCAGGGCCAGCGCCACGGGCGCGGACAACATGGCCACGGACAGCGCCGCGGCGGAAAACAGGTTCTTGAGGCTCATGGATTTCATCCGATGTGGTGCATCGCCGTCACCGGCTTGAGGCGCGCGGCGAGGAAGGAGGGAATCAGCGAGATGAGCGTGGTGCAGGCGGTGATGAACACCATGGCGCCGACGACGGAGCCCGCGTTCACCACCAGGTGCAGCCGGTCCGACATGATGAACATCGCCACGGCTTCCGGGACGCCCACGTGGGCGGAGTCCACGCCCAGGCAGACGGCCAGTCCGACGAGCGCGCCCGCCAGGGTGCCCAGCGCCCCGAGCGTCATCGCCTCGAACAGGAACATCACCACCACCCGGGTGCGCTGCATGCCGATGGCGCGCAGCGTGCCAATCTCCCGGGTGCGCTCCCGGATGGCGATCCACAGCGTGTTCATGATGCCCACGCCGATGATGACCAGCAGCACGAAGATGAGGATGCCCGTCAGCCCGTTGAGCGCGGTGAGCGTCCAGGTGATGAACGACAGCTCATCCTCCCAGTTGGTGATGTCCAGCTTCTGCCCCGTCCACGCCTCGCGGTTGACGACCTCGAACTTCATCCAGAAGGCGCGAGGGTCATTGTCCATCAGCTGGTGGCCCGCGTCCGCCAGCACCGTGCGCAGCCGCGCCTGGACCTGAGGCACCTGGCTCACGTCCTTGAGGTACAGGTAGAGCGCGCCCGTGGTGTCGTCGCGCAGCTGGTACAGCGAGCGCAGCGTGTTGGACGGGACGAAGATGTTGAAGTCGCTCATCAGGCCCACGTCGGTGGCGATGGCCGCCACGCGGACGTCCACCGTGTTGTTGGTGCCGCGCATGGTGGGGGCGGAGATGGTGATGGTGTCGCCCACCTTCACCTGGAGCTTCTTGGCCTGCTTCTCGAACAGGAGCACGGTGTTCTGCTCGTCGAGCCCGTCCAGGGTGCCCTCGTGGATCTGCAGGACCTGGCGGAAGCCCGGCTCGTCCTTCACGTCGATGCCGCCCACGCCCACTTGGAGCGAGCTGGACTCGCTGACGATCTTGGCCCAGCCGCGCCCGCGCTGGACGGCGTAGTCCAGCTCCGGCACCTCCTTGCGGACCAGCTCGAGAATCTTCGGGAAGGCCGTCACCACGGGCGCGGCCTGGCCGGCGGTGACCTTGTAGAAGCCACCCACGTTGACGTGGCCGGTGGCGAGCGTGGTGGCGGAGCGCAGCATCGTCTCCTTCATGCCCGTGGACAGGCCCATGAGGATGACGAGCAGCGCGGTGACGCCGGCGATGGCGCCGCCCAGGAGCAGCGTGCGCCGCCGGTGGGTGCCGAGGTTTCGGAATGCGATGAGGAAGAGTTGGAACATGGCCTTACTCGTCCGTCTGCATCGCCTGGAGGGGCGACACCCGCGTCGCGAGGAACGCGGGATAGAGGGTGGAAATGGCGGACACCAGGAGGACAATCACGAAGGCCGCGATGAGGTTGCCGGCGCTCAGCGAGGGATAGAGGCGGGGACCGGAGAAGAAGAAGTAAAGCGCCTCGTTGCCGGCGGGGATGCCGGCGCTGCCCAGCGCGCTCATGATGCCGCTGCCGAGCAACGCGCCGCCCGCGCCGAAGACGAAGCCGAGCAGCACCGTCTCCACCAGCACCATGCTCAGGATGAAGGAGCGCTGCGCGCCGATGGCCCGCATCGTCCCCACCTCTCGCACGCGCTGGAGGGTGGCCATCATCATCGCGTTGTTGATGATGACCAGCGCGACGATGAAGATGATGAAGACGGCGAAGTAGAGCACCAGCTTCGCCATCAGCACGAACTGGCCGATGAGGCCCGCGGCCTGCTGCCACGACACCACGCGCAGCTTCAGCCCCGCGGCCGTCGCGGACTGCTTCAGCTCCTCCATCGTCTGCTGGAGCTGCTCGGGGTCCTTGAGGATGATGGCCGCGCTGAGCGCCACGCCCTGTTCAATCTCCTGCTGGGAGTAGACGCGCGCGGCCAGGTCGTCCCGGCGCAACGCGCCCAGGGCACCCTCGAACGCCTTCGCGTCCTCGATGAGCCCCGGCGTGGCCTCCGCCACCAGCGAGTTGCCGCTCTCCTCGCCGAAGAGCGCATCCTCGGCGTTGGCGCGGTCCACCGCCTTCAGGCCGCTGTTCTTCTGCAGCTCGGCGATCTCCGCCTTCCGGTCCGGACTGAGGTAGCCGTACAGCTCCCGGAAGGACATCAGGTCCATCAGGTTGATGACGCCGGCCATGGCGGACTTCTCCAGCCCCTTGAACTGATAGGTGCCGTAGATCTTCACGTTGACGCTCTGAACGTAGCCGGTGCGCGTGAAGGCGGTGATGGTGAGGTTGTCCCCCATGCGCATGCGGTACAGGTCCAGCAGGGGCGCCAGCTCCGCGTAGAACTGCTGGTAGCGCGTGTCGAAGTTGTCGTCGGTGGTGGTGAGGAACTCCGAGAGGAGCTTCTCCAGGGAGGGCTCCTGGTTGCCGAGCACCTTCTGCAGCCGCTCCACCGCCTGCCGCGTCTTGATGGGGTCCAGCTGGAAGAGGATCTCCCGCGTCTGCGTCTGGTTCTCCTTCACCCAGCGCTGCAGCTGCGGGTCGGCGTCGATGCGCTTCTGGTTGAGGTCCTTCTCCTGCTTGATGTTGTCCAGCCGCAGCGCCGTCTTCAGCTTGAGGAAGTTCTCGTAATAGAACTTGGACAGCAGCATGCCGCGCTTGCCCTGGGGCACCGGCTGGCCGTCGACGATCTCCATGCGGTCGAAGGTGCGCTGGAAGGAATCCAGGTCCGTGCCCACGTAGCGCATGTCCAACAGGTCTCCGTCCGGGAGCTGCGGGGCGATGCGGTTCTCCAGGAACTCCAGGGCGGCGAACGGGTCGTTCTCGAAGGTGTCCCAGAACGCGTCGGTGCGGGCGCGCGCCAGGGCCTCCGCCTCCTGTGGGTCCACGGCGGCGGAGCTGAGCAGCTCCCGGCTCTTGTTGCGCTGCTCCTCCATGAGCGACACCATCTGCCGCACGTGCGACTTGACGCTGTCGATGTTCGCGCGAAGGGCAGGGGACTCGCCCTCCTCCGCGCGCTTCTTGTAGAGGTCTCTCAGCCGCGCGAGCGTCAGGTCCACCGTGTTGCCGGAGGAGATGAGCGCGCCGCTGGTGCCCATGGGCACCACCGTCTTCACGTTGGGGTGCTTCTCCAGGAAGGGCTTGATGCGGCTGAAGTCGTCGAGCACCGCCAGGTCCGGCTCGCCGCCCATGCCGCCGTACAGGCTCAGCTCTTCCTTGGAGTCGTCCGAGTAGACCTGGAGGTGGCCGGCGACGCTGCCGATGATGCTGCGGCTCATCGCGCTGTCCATGCTGTCGAGCAGCGCGCCACCCACCACCACCAGCAGGGTGCCGAAGAAGATGATGCCGCCGATGAGGATGTTGATCTTGCTGGTGAACAGGTTGCGGAAGGCCACCTGCATCAGCAACCGGAGCTGACCCATGTCAGTGACCCTCCGCGCCTGCCGCCATGGCCCGCTTCGCCTCGGAGGGGGTCAGCCGGTCCAGGAACTTGCCGTCGGCCAGCCGCACCACGG
This sequence comes from Myxococcus eversor, assembly GCF_010894455.1. Lineage (GTDB taxonomy): Bacteria > Myxococcota > Myxococcia > Myxococcales > Myxococcaceae > Myxococcus > Myxococcus eversor. The sequence continues at coordinate 165,723 of NZ_JAAIXY010000015.1, forward strand.
CGTTCGCGTGGCTCATCACCTTGGCGTCGTGCGTGGAGAAGATGAAGGTGGTGCCTTCCTTCTGGTTCAGCTCCTTCATCAGGTCGATGATGTTCTGGCCCGTCACCGAATCGAGGTTGGCGGTGGGCTCGTCCGCCAGCACCAACTGGGGCCGGGTGACGAGCGCGCGCGCCACGGCCACGCGCTGGCGCTGGCCGCCGGACAGCTCGTTGGGGCGGTGCTTGGCGTGGTCGGCCAGGCCCACCTGCTCCAGCAACTGGTTCACCCGCTCCTTGCGCTGGTTCTTGTCCAGCTTGCGCTGCAGGAGCAGCGGGAACTCCACGTTCTGGAAGACGCTGAGCACCGACACCAGGTTGAAGCTCTGGAAGATGAAGCCGATGGTGTGCAGGCGCAGGTGGGTGAGCTGGCGCTCCGTGAGCTGCTTGGTGTCCTGGCCCGCCACGCTGACCACGCCCGAGGTGGCCGTGTCCACGCAGCCGATGAGGTTGAGCAGCGTCGTCTTCCCGCTGCCGGACGGGCCGGCGATGGAGATGAACTCCCCGGGGTGCACCTGGAGATCCACGCCTCGCAACGCCGGGACGACCACCTTGCCCAGGGTGTAGTCCTTGGTCACGTTGGTGATGGAGACGATGGGTGATTGCGCGACTGCGGCGTTCATGCGGTGCGTCCTTTCGATGCCTTGGGGGTGCGGGGCGAGGGGCGGGCCGCGCGTGAGGCGCGCCACCGCTCGGCGATGCCGGCCATTTCGGCCAGGTAGAACTCACAGAAGTCCGCCGCCTCGCGCAGGTGCTGCTTGTGCGCGAGCTGCGGCGCGGAGAGGGCCTCCTGGCACACGCGGACGAACGCCTTGACGCTGTCCTCCGCGGTGCGAAGCCGGCTCTCCCAGCCGTCGTGGTTCACGACGTAGTAGTGCTGCCGGTCTCCGGGAATGCTGGCCGGCTCCACCAGGCCCATCGCCATGCTGGCGCGGATGTTGGTGGACACGGAGGCCGCGCTCACCTTGAGCACGCGGGCAATCTGCTGGAGCGAGAGCGGCTGGTCCGTCAGCATCAGGAGCGCGTGGATGCGCCCACCGATGCGCGTGCTGCCCTGCCGCTCGAAGTACAGCCCCATCGACTCGATGAAGCGCTGCTCCGCGGCATTCGGCTCCTTCATTCACGGCCTCCGTCCCACCCCGAGGAGGCCGCGCGCGACAGACGTCCGCCGGGGCCCGAGTGGCGCCCGGCATCTAGTTCGTTCAGGTCATTCAGTCAATACTGAATGAAGTGAATGCACGAAGGGCCCGAGACCTGTGGAGGCCGCGGGCCCTTCGCATCCCCGTCCGGGGAGCCGGTGTCTCACGGGTGCGAGTCCGTGGGCCCAGGCTCAGTACTGGGTGTCGGGGCTGGTGCTCTTGTCCCCAGTGCCCACGTCCTTGTTCTTGTCCGTCCCCATGCTGGAGCCGCCGGTGCCCATGTCATCCTGGGTGCCCTGGGTGCCGGTGTCCATGGTGCCCTCGTTGATGGACGGGTCCGGCGCCATGACGTCCGTGCCCGCGCCGCCGGTGCCCGACAGCGAGATGCTCTTGGCCATGTTCTTCGTTTCCTTCACCTCGAAGCTGGCCCGGATCTCCTGGCCCTCCTTGAGGTCCTTGGCCTTCTTGAGCGTCGGGTCGGTGAAGGTGGTGCTCTTGTCGATGTCGAGCGTCACCACCGCGCCCTGCGCGTCCTGCACGAAGAGCTTGGTGCTCTCGGCCTTCACCACCTTGCCGCTCAGCTCCTTCTGGCCCATGGCATTGGTGCCCATGGAGGGGCTGGAGCCCATGGTGGAGCCGGAGCCGCCCATGGAGCTGTCCTTCTGCATGGACGGGTCCTGCGTGCTCCCCGTCGTACCTGACGTGCCCGAACCGCCCTGCGCCGCGGTGTCCTGCTGCGGCTTGGTCTTGTCGTCGTTCGCGAAGGCCGCGCCGGACCCCAGCAGTGCCATTGCCGCGAAAACCCCAACCAGCTTCTTCATGGGAGAGCCTCCTGTGTGAGTGCGACGGAGGGGCAAGCGTGGTGCGTCGTTTCCCTCCGCTGTTCCAAAAGCTAGGTGCGACGGTGGAAGCGGACAGGGCTGGGGGGGCAAGGTCGGCGCGTGCCCGGTCCCTCCCCTGCCGGTGGGGCCAGGGCAGGGTGGACCCGAGGGCAGGCCTCTGGCGGCTTGTGGCCGGGCGGGCTTTTCCCCTAGCGTCACGCCGGCAAGCGTCCACCGGCCTTCCAGCCGCTGGCCCGACAGGAGACCCCCTCCGCGATGCCCCCGTCCGCCAAGCCGTCCGCTCCCCCCTCGGCCCAGGAGCTTCCCGTGCCCTCGTACCCCGCAATCGAGTCGCTCCTCGAGGCGACCCCCGCGGAGGACGTCCGGGCGCTGTTCGATCCGCTGAAGGACAGCCTGGCTGCCCTCAAGGGCCCCAAGGTGGAGGTGGGCAGGAAGGCCCAGGCCGCGCTCACCCACGCGGAGGCCCTGCTGGAATTGCTGGTGGATACCCGCGAGCGGCTGATCGCCGAATCGAAGGGCTCCAAGGGCCGGAAATGACGGGGTTTTCCTGACCAGTCGCGGTTTTTCGCCACGGGCAGGCAACTGGCGGAGGGCTGGGCCGATAATCAGGGAAAGAGCACTGGATCATCCGGGAGCTCTGTCTTTTTCTCGCAGCGCCTGCTGGAGGATGAAATGGCGAAGATCGACAACATGATGGGTCCTGGCGTCCGGCTCTCGACCAACGTCACGACGGCTCGGCAGACCCCGAACACGGGCTTTGGCGCGCGGCTTCAGAACGGCCTGAACAGCGCGGCGGGCGCGGTGGGCACGGGCGTCGGCGCGGTGGCCGGCATGATTCCGGGCGGCCAGATTGTGTCCGCGGCGGTCTCCTCGGTTCACACCCTGTCCAACAACTCGGGCTCCGGCAGCGCGCCCTACGCGGGCGTGATGAGCACCGCGGTGGGCATGGGCGGCGGCACGGTGGCTCCGTCCATGGGCGGCGCCTCGGCCGGCATCGGCGGCGTGGCCGGTGGCATCGGTGGTGGCGTGGCGGGTCCCGGCACGGGCGCGCTCGGCACCAGCACGTCGGAGACCGTGGGCGGCAATTTCTCGCTGAACCAGATGGCGGCGGAGAACTCCAAGCTGCTGAACCTGCAGGCGGCCATCCAGCAGGAGTCGCAGACCTTCACGGCTATTTCCAACGTGATGAAGTCGCGGCACGATTGCATCAAGAACTCCATCAGCAACGTCCGCTAAGCCCTCGGGGCGTGGCGGGCGAAAGCCCGGAGGGGAGGGGAGCGGCGCCGCTTCCCTCCAGGCCGGGCCAGGAAAGGAAGAGCGAAGTCCATGGCGGAGAGCGTCTCGGAGATCTCGAACAGCCTGGTCCCCTTGGGGCGCCAGCAGGCCATGGTGTTGCTGGAGGCCGGCTACCTGTGGCTGGACATGGGGCAGTTCGACAAGGCGAAGGAGATCTTCTCCGGCGCCGCGGCGCTGATGCCCAAGAGCGAGGTTCCGCAGCTGGGCCTGGGCGCCGTGGAGTTCGCGCAGGGCCGTCACGACAAGGCGCTGCAGGCCTACCGCTCCGCGCAGCGACTGGCGCCCCAGGCGTCACTGCCGCGCGCGCACGTGGGCGAGGCGCTCCTGTTCCTGGGCAAGGTGCCGGAGGCGCTCAAGGAGCTCAAGGCCGCCATCGACCTGGAGCCCGAAGGTGACGGGGCCCGTCTGGCGCAGGCGCTCCTCCAGGCGAAGGAAGCGGGAGTCCTGCCTCCCGCGAAGAAGTAGAGGCAGGAGGGGAGCTTCGCCCATGGCTGTCGGTGGCGTTGGACGCGGTGGTGGCAAGGGGCGCGCCGGTGGCGCGAAGGGGGCGTCGTCCGCGGCGCCCACGGGTGGCACGGCTTTTGGCGCCAAGGTGGACAAGGCGGAGTCTCTTGTTGGCGTTTCGGGTCTGGTAGGCTCCAGCAACGTCCAGGGCCCCCAGGCCGCGGATCCGGTCGCCGCGCAGGCGATGGCCATCGCCCGCGGATTGAAGAACGGGGGCTTCAAGAGCAAGGAAGAGGCGACCCGGGCGTTGGTCGCCGAAGTCCTGAAGGAGAAGCTGCGCATGAAGTCCTCCTCCCTCACCACGAAGATCGCGGACGCACTGCAGGATGACCCGAGGCTGAACCAGGTACTCGAGCGGCTGTGGTCCAAGGCCGAGTGAGCAGCGCTTGCCACTGGGCGAAGACAGGAAGGCCATTCTCACCAAGTACGGCCCCTACGTTCGGTCGCTCGCGGCGACCGTGCGCAAGCAGTTCAACGCCCAGCTCGAGCTGGATGAGCTGGTGGCGTACGGACAGATAGGACTGCTGGAGGCCGCTGAACGATTCGACCCGAAGGTGGGAGCCAATTTCCTCACCTTTGCCCACTACCGCATCAAGGGCGCCATCTTCGACGGCTTGAGGAAGATGGGGGTGTTGAGGGGTTCCGACGCCCGCAACGCGTACGTGGGCGAGCGGGCGGCGGCATACCTGGGCAATTTGTCGGACCGGGAGTCGGGCTCAAGCAACCGGGGCAGCTCATTCGACGATGATGTCAGTGACATCTCGGATGCTGTCCAAGGCCTGGCGATGGTGTTCGCCTCCAGTCTGGAGGGGGCCGACAACGGCGGGTACACCGACGAGTCGCTGCCGGTGGATGTCCGGATCGAGCAGGAGCAGCTGAAGACGCGGGTGCGGGCGGCGATAGAGAAGCTCCCGGAGAAGGAGCGAAAGCTTCTTCAGGGGTACTACTTCCAGGGCAGGACGCTGGAAGAGGCGGGGTCGGAAATCGGGCAGTCGAAGAGCTGGGCGTCGCGGCTTCATGCGCGGGCCATCGACCGCCTCAAGGAACTCTTGAACGAGGAGGAGGAACTTCCCCCTACCTCGACGGATGCAAGGAGGCTGTCACATGGCGGGTCCGATGGCGGGCATCTCCGCGGCGCAGGTGGCGCAGCAAAAGCTGCAGGATCAGGGCGTCCAGCAGACGAACAAGGCGGGGGCGTCGAAGTTCGACGGAGTTCTCGCTGACAAGTCGCAGGGCGCCGGTCAGGTGGACGCGGCCCAGGGCGTGAACAAGGCCCAGGCGGCGCAGGCGACCCAGAAGACGGACGCCGTCCGCCAGGTGGAGACCGTCAACAAGACGGAGAAGGCGGCCCTGAACAAGGTCAACGCCACCGCCACCCAGCCTGTCTCCGCGAAGGCCGCGGAGCCTGTCGCCGCGAAGACGGAGACGGGGAAGACGGGCAAGGCCTCCGACATGATGACGCAGGTGATTGGCGACCTGGAGAAGGGCCAGGGCAACCTGGAGAAGATCATCTCCCAGGCCTCCAGCGGCAAGCAGTTCTCCAACGCCGAGCTGCTCTCGCTCCAGGCGTCCATGTACCAGTACACCCAGCAGTTGGACCTGACGAGCAAGGTGGTCGAGAAGGCCACCACCGGCCTCAAGGACGTCGTCAAGACGCAGGTCTGATTTCAATCCACCGTCCTCGGTGGCGCTTGGTTGAAGGGCGGCCTCTCCAGAGTTGGAGGGGGCGCCCTTCCGCGTTTTCCGAGGCCCAGGTAAGCTCACGCCCGCCCATGATTCGCCGACCGCATGCGTTCGCCGCCCCGCTCCTCGCCCTCGTGCTCGTGACGGGTTGTCACATCGAGCTGCAGCATGAGCTGAGTGAAGCGGACGCCAACGAAATCTACGTCCTGCTCAGCAAGAACGGCATCAACGCGAAGAAGGAGAAGGAGGAAGGCGGCAACGAGGTCCGGTTCATGATCACCGTGCCCAAGACGGACGCCGCCGAGGCCGCGGAGTTGCTCAAGCTCAACTCGCTGCCCAGGCCCGTGGAGAAGGGGCTGTCGCACTTCGCCAAGGGAAGCATGGTGCCCACCGCCACGGAGGAGCGCGCCATGCTCCTCAAGGCCATGGCGGGCGAGGTCTCCAACGCGCTCAATCAGATCGATGGCGTGCTGGAGGCGCGCGCCATCGTCAGCGTGCCGGAGAACAACGACCTGACGCAGCCGGAGAACAAGCCGATGCCGTCCGCGTCGGTGTTCATCAAGTACCGCATCGTCGAGGGCGGCAAGTCGCCCATCGAGGTCGCCGCGGTGAAGGCCTTCGTGGCCACGGCCGTGCCGGAGATGCGACCGGAGGCGGTGACGGTGCTGATGACCGCGGCGCAGGGCCCCAAGGCGGAGAAGACGGACGAGAACCGGCAGCAGGACGTGCTGGGACTGCGGATGACGGCGTCCAGCGCCAGCCAGTTCAAGATGATGCTGGCGGTGGCCTGCGTGCTCATCCTGGGGATGATGGGACTGACGGGCTGGTCGTTCATGCGCGCTCCCGGTGGCGCTCCCGCCGCGCGCGGCTCCCGTCCCCGCGTCCGTCCGCCCGAGGCCTGACGCCTTCGCGCCCCCGCCAGTGGGGCGCCTCCTTCCTCCCAGCGGGCGTCGGTGGGGCCCGCGAGGTGACGTTTGGACTCGTTCTTCACCTCGCTCAACAAGCGTCAGAGCATGTTGCTCCTGACCGCCGTCACCTTCGGCGGCCAGGAGAGCTTGGGGGCGATGGAGCACCTCCCGACGGAGGAAGGTGAGCTCTTGCGCCACCGCGCGCAGGAGATCCTGCAGATCCCCCGCGACAAGCGCATCCCCGCGCTGGTGCAGGAGATCAAGCGGCTGGTGAAGGACCGGCGCGGTCAGTTGTGGACCGCGGAGCCGGAGCGGCTGGCCGCGCTGCTGCAACGCGAGCGCGGGGCCCTGATGGAGATTGTCCTGCGCGCGCTGCCCTCCGCGATGGCGGAGGCGGTGCGGGTCCACCTGCCGCCGTCTCGCGTGAAGCTGACCCGCGAGGTCCGACCTCAAGTCCTGGACATCGTCCGGTGGCAGTTGGAGGAGGCGCTGGCGCGGGAGTCGAGCGCCTCGCAGTCCGCGGGCTTCAAGTTCTCCGACGTGCTCATGCTCCAGCAGCGGGAGCTGCTCACGGTGAGCGACAGGCTGGGCGCGCGCGTGCTGGGTCCGGCCCTGGCGGGTCTTCCCGACGCGGAGCGGGAGACGCTGCTGGAGGCCCTGCCTCCGGACCTGAAGCTCCTGGCCAGCAAGTCCGTGGCGGCCAATGCGCCGCGCAAGCTCCCGGAGGAGGACGCCCGCGCCCAACTGGAGATGCACGACGGCTTGAAGAACCCGGCGGGCTCCATCCGCAGCGCGGGAGTCCAACGGCTGGCGCGCGCGTGCGTGGCCCAGTCGCCGGAGTTCGCCGCGCGCATGCTGGAGAAGTACCGGGGCGAGTTCGGCAGCCTGGTGGCGAAGTGGGTGCGCGAGGAGCGCATCCGTCCCACCGCGCGCGGCGACGGTGGCCGCACCGACATCGTCATGGACCTGGAGCGGCTGGCCACCCGAGGCCTCATCGAGCGCCCCGTCCGCCTGGCGACGCCGCCCCCGCCGCGTCAGTCCGCCGTGCTGCCGCCCCCGCCGGGCGCGCGCAAGGCCGCTGCCGCCTCCGCCGCCGCGCGTGAGGCTCCTCCCCGTGAAGCGCCGGCGGGTGCCTCCCGCGAGCCCGCGCCGTCCCGCGAGCCCGCGCCGGTGGCACGTGAGGCGGGTGGTTCCTCCGTGCATCGGGAGCCCGTGAGCGCTCCTCGAGAGGGCACGGGCGTGGCTCGCGAGCCGGGCAAGGCGGGCACCGCCACGCGCCGGCCTCCTGGCGCCGATCCCTCGGTGAAGCGCGACTTCATGGCCGAGCGCGCCGCGAGGAGCGCGGGCGCCATGTCCAGCCGGGAGCGGGAGCCTTCTCGTGTCGCGCGTCCCAAGGAGGGCGCGGCGGATGGCTCCGCGGTCCATCGCGTCCCCCCGCGCCGCGACCCCCATTCCCCGGCGCCAGCCCCGGGTGCCCCGCGTCGTGAGGGCACCTCGGCGGGAGCCCGTCGCGAGCCAGGAGGCCCCGAGCCCCGGCCGAGTCGTCCGTCGAGGCCGGACCCGGAGGGGGCTCGCATCGGCCCTCCGCCCTCGCGGCTGGGCCTGGGGGGACCCCGACCTCGCCCGTCGACACCAGGCAGCGAGGCCGAGGCACCTCCCATGCGGGAGCGCTCGCGGGTGGGCTCCGCCGAGGATGGCTCGCGGGTGGGCCCCGCGTCGGACGGTTCTCGTGTGGGGCGCGCGGCGGACGGCTCGCGGGTGGGCCCTTCGTCAGACGGTTCTCGCGTGGGCCCCCCCTCGGACGGTTCTCGCGTGGGCCGCGCGGCGGACGGCTCGCGGGTGGGCCCTGCCTCGGATGGTTCTCGTGTGGGTCGTGCGGCGGACGCCTCGCGGGTGGGGCCCTCTGGGGATGCCTCGCGGGTGGGTCCCGCGGGGGAGTCCTCGCGCGTGCAGCGCCCTCCCGAGGAGCTGTCCCGTTCGTCCCGGGTGCGGCCTCGCGCCGATGTCGCGCCGTCCCGAGAGGACCCGGAGGGTTCTCGGGTGTTCCGCTCGCGCTCGTCGGTGAGCGTCAAGGCGCTGCGTCCGGACCCGGCTCGCGAGGGCGGAGGCCAGCAGGAGCGGCCCCCTCGGGTGCTCGCCGGGCGAGCAGGCCCTCCCGCGGGGGCGCCGTCGTCGGGGGGACAGAAGGAGGGCACGGCGGTGCAGCGGCGACCTCGCTCGACGTCCGATACGGACAAGCCGGTGCCTCCGGGCTCCGGCGGGCGTGGACCGCGCGGCGGAACGCGCTAGCATCCGGCCCGCAAGGAGCGGCGCATGGCGATCGGCAAGGTGATCAAGGGTGACGGGACGGCGGAGCCGTCTCTCGTGTCGGAGCGGCCCGTGCTGCGGCCTCCTCGCGCGGGAGTGATGAACGCCGAGGTCTTCGAGGCGCGCCAGGGAGCCCAGGGCATCCTCGAGGAGGCGCACCGTGAGAAGGAGCGCATCCTGGCGGAGGCCCAGCGCGAGCGCGAAGAGCTGCTGGTGAAGACGCGGGAGCAGGGGCGCCAGGAAGGGCTGGCCCAGGCCACGGAGATCATCCTCCGCGCGAAGATGCAGGCCGGGGAGCTGTTGGGCACGTACGAGCAGGACATCATCGCCCTGGGGTTGCGCGTGGGCGAGAAGATCATCGGCCGGAGCCTGGAGAAGGACCCGGACCTGATGTTGGAGCTGTGCGCGTCCGCCATCGACAACCTGCGCAGCGCCCGCGCCATGACGCTGCGCGTGCACCCGAAGACGGCCGCCGTGCTGCGCGCCAAGAAGCCCGTGCTGATGGAGCTCATCGGCCGCGCGGTGGACCTGGCCATCAAGGAGGACCCGGAGGTCGCTCCCGTGGGCTGCATCGTCCAGACGGAGTTCGGCACCGTGGATGCGCAGCTGCCCACGCAGCTGGAGATGCTCCAGAACGTGCTGCTGCCAGACCAGAACGGCCCGAAGGAAGGCCCGGCCTAGCCGGGACGGAACCGCGTCCATGGCCATCGACCTTTCGCGCTATTTCGACCTCATCCAGGAAGCCCAGACGGTGCGCGTCCGGGGTCGCGTCACCGAACTCACCGGCCTCATCATCAAGGCGAGCGTCCCCAACGTCCGCGTGGGCGAGCTGGTGCTCATCAAGAGCCGGGGCCGCGGCCCGGTGAAGGCGGAGGTGGTGGGCTTCCAGGGCGATGAGGTGATGCTCATGCCCCTGGGCGAGCTGTACGGCATCGGCCCGGACAGCGAGGTCATCCCCACCGGAAAGCCCCTGAGCATCAAGTGCGGAGAGGCGCTGCTGGGGCGCGTGCTCAACGGCATCGGCGAGCCCATGGACGGCAGCGACCTGCCGGAAGAGGGCCTCATCGACTGGTCCGTGGACCGCAACTGCCCGGACCCGTTCACCCGTCAGCGCATCGAGCGGCCCCTGCCCCTGGGCGTGCGCTGCATCGACGGACTGCTCACCGTGGGCGAGGGTCAGCGCGTGGGCCTCTTCGCCGGCTCCGGCGTCGGCAAGTCCACGCTGATGGGACAGATAGCGCGCAACACCCAGGCCGACCTGTGCGTCGTCGCCCTCATCGGCGAGCGCGGTCGCGAAGTCCGCGAGTTCATCGAGGACGCCATGGGCGAGGAGGGCATGAAGCGCTCCGTGCTGGTGTGCGCCACCTCGGACCAGCCCAGCCTCGTGCGTCTGCGCGCCGCCTACGTCGCCACCGCCATCGCCGAGTACTTCCGGGAGCGCGGCGGCAACGTGCTCTTCATGCTCGACACGGTGACGCGTCTGGCGCGTGCCCAGCGTGAGATTGGCCTCGCGGTGGGCGAGCCCCCGGCCCGTCAGGGCTACCCGCCGAGCGTGTTCTCCATGCTGCCGCGCATCCTGGAGCGCACGGGCAACTCGGAGAAGGGCAAGTGCACCGCCATCTACACCTGCCTCGTGGCCGGCGGTGACATGGAGGAGCCCATCGCGGACGAGGTCCGCGGTATTCTCGACGGCCACTTCATCCTCAACCGCGCGCTGGGCGAGCGAAACCAGTGGCCCGCGATGGACGTCCTCGCGAGCCTCAGCCGTGTGATGAGCGGCATCGTCTCCAAGGAGCACAAGAAGGCGGCGGGCAAGCTGCGCGAGACGCTGGCCACATACGAGAAGCAGCGCGACCTCATCCTGCTGGGCGCCTACCAGTACGGGACGGACCCCCGCACGGACTACGCCATCGACAAGTACGACGCCATCATCGACTTCCTCAAGCAGGACACCCACTCCAACTCGGGCTTCGACGAGACGGTGGAACAGTTGATCGCCCTCTTCGAGGAGTGAGCCGGGCCCCCTGGGGCGTCGGGGGTACGACTCCTGGCCCACTGGACAGGGGTGCACCCTGGGAAATCCGGGGTAGGATGGGGGGACCATGCCCCCGTACCGGTTGCAAACCCTGCTGGACATGCGGACCCGGGCCAAGGAGGAGGCCGAGCAGGCCTTCTCCGACGCCATCAAGGCCCTCGAGAAGGAGAAGGTGGAGCTCCAGCGGCTGATTGACGAGCTGGAGCGCCGCAAGCGCGAGCGCAAGGAGAAGGTGGCCGCCTACCTCAAGGAGGTGATGGCCAAGGGCTCCGGCATCAACGGCATGAACATGATGGGCCGCTTCGAGGAGCGCCTGAAGGACGAAGAGGCACAGGTGGCGCTGGAGGTCGAGCGTCAGCGGGAAGCGGTGAAGGTGGCCGAGCGACTCGTCGAGCAGCGGCGGCGGGAGATGGCCGAGGCGGCCAAGGAGCTCAAGGCCATCGAGAAGCACAAGGAGACCTGGCAGAAGCAGGTGAAGCACGAGCGCCAGCAGCGCGAGGAGTTGAGCCAGGAGGAGATTGGCAACGCCTTGTTCCTGGCTCGGCAGCGCAAGTAACCTGCCGCCACCCCTTCCCTCGGGAACGATGTCATGAGCCGAGTCGACGACGACCGTGAAACAGCGCGCCTGGCCGAGCGCATCATGCTGGAGAAGAAGCTCGCCGAGGGCCAGGCGAAGAAGCGGACGGAGGGGGCCAGCACCTTCCAGAAGCTGATGCAGCCCCAGGCCCAGCCTCAGGCGACGGCCCCCGCGCCCACGCCGCAGACGCCGGGCGCGTTCGCCAAGCAGATCCTGGCCAAGGCCACGCAGCAGGGGAAGACCTTCGGGGAGCAGGCCCAGCAGCCTCAACTGGGTGGCAACCCGGCGGGTCTGGCGCAGACGCAGCGCCGGCCGGACAGCGGGGCCACCGAGGCTCGCTCCGGCTCTCGCGCCGCGGACTCCAAGGAGGACAAGCGCACCTCCGAGGGGCGCGACAAGGACATGAGCAAGGCCGAGTCCGCGCTGGGGCAGGTCAGCTCGGAGAAGGGCGCGCTCATCCGGGCGGAGGCCGACGCGGGCGGCGGCAAGGGCAGCGGCGGCGGGGGCAAGGACAAGAAGGAAGGCGGCGGCGGCACGGAGATGGGGCCGGGGTTCCGGTTCAACCCCGCGCTGATGGCGCCGGTGCCGGTGGCCAAGCCCAAGGACACCGCGGGCTCCGAGCGGCTGCGCGCCATGGCCAGCGAGATTGCCCAGAAGATTGTCGACCGCGTGCGCGTGGGCACCAACGCCGCGGGCCTCGCCGAGTTCCAGATTGATTTGCGCGGCGACGTGCTCAGCGGCCTGTCCATCAAGGTCAGCGCGAAGAACGGGAAGATCTCCGCCACCTTCAGCGGCACCAACCGTGACGTGCTGAAGATGCTCGAGGAGCAGAGCGAGGGGCTGCGCACCGCGCTGGGTGGCCGTGGCCTGAAGCTCGAGACGGTACGCTTCGAGGCGAAGACATGAGCCTGGAGCCGGAGGACGAAGGCCCCGGCGTGCATGAGCGGACGATGCTGGTGGACCTCCGCCAGCTCAAGCCGGTGCGTCCGCCGCCGGAGAAGACCGAGCGTCCGGAGAAGGTGGAGCGCGCCGAGAAGGTCGAGCGTCCCGAGCGAAACGAGCGTCCGGAGCGGGTCGACCGGAGCGCCTGGCGGCCCTTCACCTTCAAGGGGCTGGAGAAGGTGTCCCGGGCGCAGGGGCTGCTGGCGGAGCGGCTGCGCTGGCTGACGCCGAACGCGGGGACGCTTGGTGCGGTGTCGGCGCGGCTCAAGGGCCTGTTCGACGCGGAGGTGCGCCTGTCCCTGGAGTCCGTGCAGGTGCGGCCCATGGCGGAGCTGCGCCGGTTCCTGGGGGACCCGACGTTCCTCGCGGTGCTGGCGCCGGGCGCGCTGCAGGGCAGGGCGGTGCTGGAGGTGGAGCTGTCGCTGGCCCACACCGCGGTGGACCTGCTGCTGGGCGGCGCGGGTGAGACGGTGGGCCTGCGCCCGCTGACGGATATCGAGGAAGGGGTGATGGGCTACGTCATCCTGGAAGTGCTGCGGGTGCTGGTGCCCGCGATGCAGGCCGGGGTGCCTCGCCCGAGGCTGGACGGAGTCGCCCGCGGCGTGGACGAGGTGTCCGCGCGCCTGGGAGATGACGGGCCCATGCTGACCGTCCACCTGAACGCCACGCTGGGGCCGCATGGCGGCATGGTGCGGCTGGTGGTGCCCTCGGCGGTATTGGAGGCGGCGGAGCCCGCGGTGGCGAGCGCCCAGCGGCGCGCCCTCGCGAAGGCGGACCTGGCGGCGCATGCGAGCCGGCTTTCGGCGGTGCGCGGCTGGCTGCGGGCGGAGATTGGCACCGCGGAACTGACGACCAGCGACCTGGCGAGCCTGCGCGTCAAGGACGTCGTCCTGGTGGACGTGCTGTCGGCGCGGCCGGACCGGGGCGAATCCGGCACGGCGCAGCTGCGCGTGGGCGCGGGCCGTGCGGGACACGCGGAGGCCGAGGTCTTCGTCGACGACGGGCGCTACAAGGCCCGAATCACAGGAATCATCCCCGGGGAGTCGGGGAACCCGCGCTCGGCCACCGAGGAGGGTGGGGGGCGGGAGCAGGAAGAGGACTTCACCAATCCGGAGCTGGACGTTCCTCCGGAGCTTGAAGGGGCGCCCTTGGACGACGTGAACAAGCCGGACGGAAGCGACCTGCTCGGAGACGTACCGCTGCAGATCGCCGTGGAGCTGGCGCGCATCCCGGTCACCGCGGAGCAGGTGGTGGGCATGCGGGCCGGGCAGGTCATCGAGCTGAGCCGTGGGCCTGGCGAGCCGGTGGAGCTGTCCATCAACGGCAAGGTGGTGGCCCGGGGTGAGCTGGTGGAGATGGAAGGCCAGCTCGGCGTGCGTGTCACCACCCTGGCGAGCTGAGGTCTTCATCCGAGACGGAAGCAAGCGGGCGGGAGCGGGCTGCCGGACGGGGGCCCGTGGCGGTCCTCCGGCCTTTGAACTAGCCTCGCCCCCATCCATGGCAGTCCTCCGCACCCCCCTCATGCGCCGCGCTCTGGGCGCCGCGCTGCTGCTCGCGTCCTGCACCGTGCTGGCCCAGTCGCCCGCCACGCCCGTGCCGAGCGCCACGGCCGCGCCTGTCCCTCCCGCCTCGGCGAACGGGGCACAGAAGTCGGCCCCCACCACTCCCGCCGCGACGGACCGGGCCGAGAAGTCGGCTCCGAGCGCCACCGCTCCCCTCGCGAAGGACCCGGCCGAGAAGTCGGCGCCAGGCGCCGCGGCTCCCAGGACGGACCGGGCCGAGAAGTCGGCGCCCGCCGTCGTTCCCGCTTCGGCGGATGGGGCCCAGAAGTCGGCTCCGGGCGCCTCGGCGGACGGCGCCGGGAAGGCCGCGCCCCCCGTCACTCCGAGCGCCACGGTCCTCCCCACCCCGGCTGACGGTGCCTCGAAGGCTTCAGAGTCGGTCGTTCCGGAACCCACCCTCGCGCCGGAGACCCCCACCGCGACGCGTCAGAAGGCTCCGGAAGAGGAGCCGCGCTGGGAGGACCCCTCCATTGATGCCGCCGCGACGGCGACCGAGGCGGAGGCCGAGCCGGAGAGCATGGGATGGATGCTCATCCGCACGCTGCTCGTGCTGGGCGCGGTGGTGGCGTCCATCTACCTCACGCTGAACGTGGGCTTGCGCCGGCTGATGGGCCTGCAGGGGACCGCGCCCGGCAAGCAGACCGTCGTCTCCGTGGTGGAGCGTCTGACGCTGGACCCCAAGCGCGTGCTCTTCGTGGTGAAGGCCGCGGACGAGTACCTGCTCCTGGGCGGAGGCGAGGCGGGCCTGCAGCTGCTGTCGAAGCTGGATTTGGAGGCGGTGGAGCGCATCCGCGCGCAGCGCCCGCAGACGAACGTGGTTCCCCTGAGCCCTTTCCTTCAGAAGCTCCTTTCCCGCCGCTCCGGGGGCTCGTCGTCCCAGCCCCCCGGCGCTTGATGGCACCTGTCCCGTGAACGTCCAGACTCCTGCCCGCTCCCTGCTCCCGCGCGTCACGCCCTGGCTCTTCGCGGCCGCGGTGTCGCTGCATCCCTTCATCGCCCTCGCGCAGAAGAAGCGCCCCGGCAACATCCCCGACTCCGTCGCCAACGAGGCGGTGAGCGCCGACACCTTCACGTCGCGGCCGCTCATCCTCATCCTCGCGCTCGCGGCCATGGGCCTGGTGCCCTTCGCGCTGATGATGGTGACGAGCTTCGTGAAGATTTCGGTGGTGCTCTCCATCGTCCGCTCGGCGCTCGGCACCCAGCAGATTCCTCCCACCCAGGTGATTACCGGGCTGGCCGTCATCCTCACCGTCTACATCATGACCCCCGTGGGCATGACGATGTACCGGGCCTCGGAGCTCAACGTCTGGGACTCCTCGGGGGCCGGCGCGTTCTCCTCGGCGAAGGTGGGCTCACTCCTCGAAGGAGCGGACCGCGCCAAGGAGCCGCTGCGCGAGTGGCTGATGAAGAAGGTGACGCTGAAGGACCGCTCGCTCTTCTACAACCTGGCCAAGAAGATGCGCCAGGGCGAGGACCGGGACTCGGTGGACAGCAAGGACTTCATGGTCATCATCCCGGCCTTCGTGGTGTCGGAGCTGAAGGAGGCCTTCCAGATTGGCTTCCTGCTCTTCGTCCCCTTCATCGTCATCGACATGGTGGTGGCCAACATCCTGCTCGCGCTGGGCATGCACATGCTGTCGCCCACCACCATCTCCATGCCCTTCAAGCTGCTCCTGTTCGTCCTCGTGGATGGCTGGTACCTCATCGCCAAGGGCCTGGTCGTCGGCTACCTGTAGGAAGAAGGCACCCCATGAACCAGCTCACGGTCATCACCCAGGAGGCGCTGTTCCTGGTGCTCGTGGTGTCGGCCCCACCGGTGTTGATGAGCCTCATCGTCGGCTTCATCATCTCCCTGTTCCAGGCCACCACGCAGATCCAGGAGCAGACGCTCACCTTCGCGCCCAAGGTCATCATCGTCTTCGGCGTGCTGGCCATGACGGGGCCGTGGATTGGAAGCCAGCTCTTGCGCTTCACCTTCCACGTCTTCGACCGGTTCCCCGCCCTCATCAAATGAACGCCGCGGACCTCGTGTCCGAGCTGGCCGCTCGGACCAACTTCTCCGCCGCCATCTTCACGGTCGCCCTGCTCATGTGCCGGGTGATGCCGGTGCTCATCTTCAGCCCGTTCCTCGGCGGTGAAGTGGTGCCCACGGAGATGAAGATGGGCATCGGGCTGACGCTGGCCATCGTGCTCTATCCCTCCATCGCGCACACCGTGACGACCATCCCCCTGACGGCGCTGCCCTACATCGCGCTGATGGCGAAGGAGGTCTTCATCGGGTTCTGCATGGCGTTCATCATCAACAGCGCCTTCGAGGCGGCGCGCATCGCCGGCACCGTCACGGACACCATGGCGGGCAGCAACAACGCCCAGCTCTACGTCCCGCAGCTCGGGCAGCAGGTCTCCCTCTTCTCCAACCTCAAGGTGCAGCTCTCGGTGGTGCTGTTCCTCACCCTGGACGGGCACCACGTGGTCATCCGCGCCCTGGCGGACAGCCTGGCCACGGTGCCGCTGGATGGCTTCCCGCGCTTCAGCCATGGCTCGTGGACCTTCTTCGACGTGCTGGTGCGCGTCTTCGCCGACATGATGAAGGTGGGCCTGGCCCTGGCCGCGCCCGCGCTGTGCGCCACCTTCCTCACGGACGTGGCGCTGGGCGCCATCAACCGCGTGGCGCCGCAAATCCAGGTGTTCTTCATCTCCATGGCCATCAAGCCGCTCGTCGGCGTGCTCATCACCTTCCTGGTGCTGGGGGCGCTGCTGTCGCGCATGCAGGTCGAGCTGGCCCACATGCTGCGGGTGCTCACCGACGCCCTGCGGCTGCTGGCCTGAGCCTCCTCCCGGGAACGCGCGCCCATGTCCGACGAGAGTGGAGACAAGACAGAAGAGCCGTCGCAGAAGAAGCTCGACGACTCTCGCAAGAAGGGGCAGATCTGGAAGAGCAAGGACATGAGCGGCGTGGCCGTGCTCGTCGTGGGGCTCGCCGCCGTGAAGGCGACCTGGGACAACCTGGAGAAGGAGATCTCCAGCCTCTTCATGTTCAGCTTCGACCATCTGGCCCGGGGTGATGACCTGGGGGATGCCACCTCGCAGCTGATCTACCTGGGGATTCGCACGCTGCTCCTGGTGACGCTGCCGGTGCTCGCGGGCGGCGCGCTGATTGGCGGGCTGATGGAGTTCCTGCAGGTGGGCTCCCTGTTCACGCTGGATCCGCTGATGCCCAAGCTGGACAAGCTCAACCCGCTGGCCGGCTTGAAGAACATGTTCAGCAAGAAGTCGCTGGTGGAGCTGCTCAAGAACCTCATCAAGATCTCCATCACCGCCAACGTCGTCTACGGCGTGGTGCGCGACGCGATGCCCATGGTGATGGAGACCATCCGCCAGGACACGCGCGTCATCATGACCATCATGGGAGAGCTGGTGACGCGCGTGGCCACCCGCGTCGCGCTGCTCTTCGTGCTCTTCGCCATCTTCGACATCTGGTGGCAGCGCAAGTCCTTCATGAAGGACATGATGATGTCCAAGGACGAGGTGAAGAAGGAGTACAAGGAGAGCGAAGGCGACCCGCACCACAAGGCCAAGCGCAAGGAGTTCCACCAGGAGATCATGGAGGGACAGCAGATGGAGGCCGTGCGGGACGCGGACGTCATCGTCACCAACCCGGACCACGTCGCCGTCGCGCTCAAGTACGACCGGGAGAAGGACGGCGCGCCCCGGGTGCTGGCCAAGGGCCTGGACCACAAGGCCGAGCGCATCAAGGGCATCGCCCGGGAAGAGGACGTCCCCACGCTGCGCAACGTGCCCCTGGCCCACGCGCTCCTGCGGGTGGAGGTGGGCCACGAGGTGCCCGAGGAGCTCTACGACGCCGTCGCGGAGGTCCTCAACTTCGTCTACGACCTGAAGAACGGCGGCCCCACCCCGGCGGCCCGCGCATGAGCGCCCCGGGAGCGGTTATCATCGGCACGAGTTCGCGGAGCGTCCCATGAGTGACGAAGCCGAAATCGCCATCGCGCTGAAGTACGACAAGGAGAAGGACACCGCGCCGCGCGTGGTGGCCAAGGGGCTGCGGCTGAAGGCGGAGAAGATTCGCGCCATCGCCAAGGAGCACAACATCCCCATCATGCGCAACGTGCCCCTGGCCAACGCCCTGTACCGGGTGGAGGTGGGGCAGGAAGTGCCGGAGGAGCTCTACGACGCCGTCGCCGAGGTCCTCAACTTCATCTACGAAATCCAGCGCGAACACGCGGCCGCCGGAGGGCGGTAGGGGAGGGGGGCTGGACGGCCCCCCCCTTCCTGGAGTGAGCTTCGGAGTTCACGATGGCCAGAATCAACAATCAGCCTCCCAAGGCACCCCTGTGGCCCTGGGGGGGACCCCGCAGCGTCCGTGAGCGGCTGGTCGACCCGTCCCAGGTCGACCGCAAGAAGCTGCGCAAGACGGGCAACCCCAAGAACCCCGCGCTCGCCTCCACGGCGCTGCTGGACTTCATCGGTCCCGCGCACTCGTCGGAGGAGCTGCGCCTGCCCCTGCCGCCCCATCCCGGCGGGCATGACGCGGACCTGGAGGGCTTCAGCGACCGGCCCCACCTGGCCAGCGTGGCGGGGCGGGGGAGCGACGAGTCCCGCCACCTGATGGACCGGGGACTGTCGCGCATCAACGCGTCCCCGGACCGCCTGGAGCGCCTCAAGGCGCTGCTCCAGCGGGAGTCCTCCATGCTCACCCTGGTGGACCAGGTGAACGAGGAGACCAAGGAGATCATCCGGCGCATGTGGGCCGAGCAGAAGGACGAAGGTTACTAGCGCATGCCGGAGGATCCTCAGGACGAGGCCCAGCTCGCGGCCCGGCTCCAGCGTTGGGCGGATGGCAAGGCCACGCTGCGCGAGGTGCGCGGCTATTCCAACGACGAGCTCTACGCCATCGCCAAGACGGCGTACTTCTTCTTCTACCAGGGCCGCATCAACGAGGCCCGCACGCTCTTCCAGGGCCTGTACGCCGTGAACCCCACGGACGGCTACTTCGCCAAGGCGCTGGGCGTGGTGGAGATGGCCGCGGGCAACGGCACCGGCGCCCTGGCCGCCTTCGACGTCGCCGCCAAGCTGTCCCCCCAGGATGCCTCCGTCTATGTCGGCCGCGCCGAGGTGAAGCTCGCCCTGGGCCAGAAGCAGCAGGCCCTGGATGACCTCCGACGCGCTGCGGCAATGGCGCCGCAGGATGATCCGGTGGTGCGCAAGGCGGGCGCCATGCTCACCGCGCTCCAGCGGCGTTGATCCAGGCCCGTCCCAGCGTCCGGTTCTGGCCGGACGCCGGGTAGGTGAGCCCGGAACAGTCTGTTAGGCTCGTCTCAATAAACCCCAACCCCTCTTTGTGGAGAGGTGGAGTCAGTCAATGAGCACGCAGAAGGCGAAGATGGGCGCGCTGCCTCCGGAGCCCTCGGAGCTGGTGGAGAAGCGCGACAAGTTGCTGGCGGAGCTGGAGTCGCAGTCCAAGACGGCCCAGGGCACCTTCCTCCAGGTGGTTCGGACGATGAAGATGCTGGTGGCCTCCACGACCCCGGGCACCCCGTTCGACGAGAGGCTCTATGGCGACGTGTCCGGCGCCCTCCAGCGCTTCATGGCCGACCCCATCCTCCCCGTGCCCCCCACGCTGGGCATGGTGGTTTCGTACCTGTCGGAGCGCCTGAGCACCTACGGGATGACCATCCAGAACGCCGTCAAGGAGGCGAACCCGGAGATGCACGCGAAGCTCGCGTTCACTCCTCCGAGCGCGCAGGCTCCCGCGGCCCCGGCCCCCGCGGCCCCGGCCCGCACCTCGGGGGCCCCCGCCGCCAAGGACGGCTTCGAGAGCGCTTCCAACAAGCGCTCCCTGTCCCTGGACCCGGAGGCCAGCCCGCCGCCGCCCGCGGATCCCAAGAAGGAGCAGCAGCAGCTCGAGTCCTTCAAGGCCTGGATGAAGAACCCGAGCCTTGGAAAATTGAAGGGTTAGGCCCGTTTCCCGGAGGGACCCGGGCCTCGCGAAAATGCCGGAAATGATCCCGGATAATTCGCAGGAAACTTCCGAGCCCCTCCCCCGATAATCTTTTTGTAGCCGCCGCTGCACTTCGCCACGCAGCACCCACGAATTAATCTCAGGAGAACGAACATGACTGTCTCTGCCAACTTCAACGCCGCTGCGAGCAGCATCCTGGCTGGTTCCAAGGCCTCCAACGACATGATCGCGGCGGCCCCGGCGGATCAGCAGCCCTTCCTCCGCGCGCAGGAGCAGATGCAGCGCGAGGCGAAGCTGGTCGAGCTCATCTCCACCTCGATGAAGGCCATCGAGAAGATGCAGAGCTCCATCATCGGCAACATGCGCTAATCGTTTCAGCGCGGTTCGCAGCACCCTGGCCTCGCAACAGCTCTTGGAGCTGCTGCGGGGCCGGTTCATTTCCGGACGCCGGTGGACACGCCGTGTGCGTCTGTCCGAAACTTTCCGCGCCCCCCCGCGAGAATTCCTTCAACCCCACCCTTTTGGAGAAATCCATGGTCGCTCCCGTCAATGGCGGTCCCCGCTACACCTCCTCGACGCAGAAGACCGCGTCGGAGTCTTCCACCCAGGCGCCTTCGGATCCGGCCGCGGAGCGGGCCAGGCAGGCGGCCACCATGGACGGCATCCGCAAGAAGGACGAGAGCAAGCTGACCGGGACGGACCGCGACAACTACGCGAGCGCCCTGGGCACGGACAAGATCCTGGAGAACAAGCCGTTCCTCGGCTTCTTCGACGACTCCGTGTCGGAGACCATCGCCAAGAAGATGGATGGGGAGATCGCCAGCTACCTGAAGCAGAACCCCAACGCGTCCCTGAAGGACATCGACAAGCACGTCGACGACAGCTTCAAGAAGCAGATGTTCAGCGCGGTGGTGGCCCAGAAGGGCGTGGACATGGCCATCGCCAGCCTGAAGAAGCAGTTGCAGAAGACGCGTGACGGCTTCGACGAGTAGTGGCTTCTCGGTGTCCCCTGACTGGTGGGCTCGCTGGAGGCGGGCTAGACTCCAGGCCGCCTCCATATTCGCCCCGGGAATGAGTCCAGATGACGACGACCCAAGCCAAGGCGCCGGTCTCCAACAATGATGGGAAGCCGCTGTCCGGCCCGGAGCTGCTCGAGCGGGCCACTCAGGGCTTCGACCTGTTTCAAGACGGCCGGTTCCAGGAGTCCCTGGCCGTCTTCGAGCAACTCGCCGCCATGGATGGCTCCGAGGCCTACTTCCAGACCGCGCTCGGCGCCTGCCACCTGGCGCTGGAGAACCTGGACCAGGCGGAGGCCCACTTCAACCGGGCCATCGAGCTGGACGCCACGGACCTGACGCCGTTCGTCAACCGGGGCGAGGTCCACCTGCGCCAGGGCAAGGTGATGGAAGCCGCCCACGACTTCAACCATGCGGTGTCCCTGGACCCCGAGGGCAAGGACCCGCTGAGCGCGCGGGCGCGCATGCTGGCGGCCGCGGCCCTGGAGAGCGTGGAGGAGGCCCAGGGGGCTTCCGAGCGCGACTCCGGTCCGGACGGGCGTTAAGCGCTCCCTTCGTCTCTTCCGACGGACACCCCGCCCGGCTCGTGAGGCCCCCCTTGGGCCCGGGGCCGGGCGCGGACTAGGATGGCTCCCCGCTGATGTCCGCCTCCAATCCGAACAGCTTCCTCTCCAAGTACTCCGACATCGTCCTCGCGGTCGTCGTGGTGTGCATCGTCGGGATGATGATCGTCCCGCTGCCCACGCTGCTGCTGGACGTGCTGCTGACGCTGAACATCAGCATCTCGGTGGTGCTGCTCCTGGTGTCCCTCTACGTGCCAGCGGCGCTGCATCTGTCGGTGTTCCCGACACTGCTGCTCATCACCACGATGTTCCGGCTGTCACTGACCATCTCCACCACCCGCCTCATCCTCCTCACCGGTGACCCGGGAGAAGTGGTGGTGGCGTTCGGCAACTTCGTGGTGCAGGGCAACTTCGTCGTCGGCGCCATCCTCTTCCTCATCCTCGTCATCGTGAACTTCATCGTCATCTCCAAGGGCTCGGAGCGCGTCGCCGAAGTGGCCGCGCGCTTCACCCTGGACGCGATGCCGGGCAAGCAGATGTCCATCGACGCGGACCTGCGCGCGGGCTCCATCGACCAGGACCAGGGCAAGAAGAAGCGCCGGGATTTGGAGCGGGAGAGCCAGCTCTTCGGCGCCATGGACGGCGCCATGAAGTTCGTGAAGGGCGACGCCATCGCCAGCATCATCATCACCGTCGTCAACATCGTCGGTGGCCTCATCATCGGCGTGACGCAGAAGGGGATGTCGGCCGCGGACGCCGCGCAGAAGTACACGCTGCTCACCATCGGTGACGGCCTCGTCGGCATGATTCCCGCCATCCTCGTCTCCACCTGCGCCGGCATCATCGTGACGCGCGTGGGCGGCGAGGAGGAGGGGGCCCACCTGGGCAAGGACATCGGCACGCAGCTCACCGCGTACCCGAAGGCCATCGCCATCGCCGCGGGCATGCTCATCGTCCTCGGCCTCGTCCCGGGTCTGCCGAAGATTCCCTTCTTCCTCCTGGGCGGCGGCGCGGGCTTCGGCGCGTGGACGATGCTCAAGAAGAAGAAGGAATCGGAGATGGTGGAGGAGGCCGGTCCGGCCATGGAGTCGGACCTGGGCACGCCGATGTCGTCGGAGCCCGCGCCCAAGGAGCCGATGAATCCGGACTCCGAGCTCTTCATCCCCGTCGTCACGCCCATCGTCCTGGAGGTCTCCGACGCGCTGGTGCCGTACGTGGACTCGCGCCAGGACAGCGGGAAGTTCCTCTTCGAGCTCATCCCGTTCATGCGCGACGGCCTCTTCATCGAGCTCGGTGTGCGCTTCCCGGGCGTGCGCGCGCGCGGCAACTCGTCGCTGCCACCGGGCGCCTACCAGGTGCAGATCAACGAGGTGCCCGTCGTCACGGGCCAGGCCACGCTGGGCCACGTGCTCGTCAACGACACGGTGGACCGCCTGCGCCTGATGAACATCCAGGGCTTCGAGGCCATCAACCCCGCCACCCGCCAGCCGGCCGCGTGGGTGCCCGAGCAGCACCGGGAGACCTTGGAGGCCGCGGGCCTGACGACGTGGGACGTGCCCGGCTACATCATCCTGCACGTGGCCGCGGTGCTGCGGCGCAACGCGCGGGAGTTCGTCGGCGTGCAGGAGACGCAGACGATGCTGGAGCAGTTGGAGAAGGCCTTCCCCGCCATCGTCAAGGAGGTCATCCCCAAGGTCGTCAACGTGCTGAAGTTGACCGACATCCTCCAGCGCCTCGTGGAGGAGGAGATCTCCATCCGTGACTTGCGCGGCATCCTCCAGGCCCTGGCGGAGTACGGGCAGGTGGAGGCGGACAACGTCATGCTCACCGAGCACGTCCGCGCCTCGCAGCGCCGCTACATCTCCCACAAGTACGCGCGCGGCAGCGGCACCCTCGTCGTGTACCTGTTGGATCCGAACATCGAGGAGGCCATCCGAGGCTCCATCAAGCGGACCTCCGCGGGCGCGCACCTGGCGCTGGAGCCGGAATTGGCGCAGGAAATCGTCCAGGCCGTCCGCTCCGAGTGCGGCCACCTGCCGCCCAGCGCCCAGCGCCCCGTCATCCTCACCGCCATGGATATCCGGCGCTACGTCCGCAAGCTGCTGGAGTACGAGTTCAACCCCTCGTTCTCCGTCCTCAGCTACCAGGAGCTGTCGCCCGAGCTGAACATCCAGCCCGTGGCGCGCATCTCCACCCGGTAGTCACGATGACCCAGGGTCGGTCACCACCGACCCGTCGCCGTCCTGATCGGAAACCTCGCGTTTCAACGCAACTTCCGACTCAGGCCGTCGAGAATGAAAGCACGGCGGGAATGTGCGCTTTCAAGCGTGGGATTCCCCGAGATTCGGGAGGAAGTCATGACGAGTGTCAACCAGGCTGGCAACGCTCCCCGTACCACCAGCACCGGCAGCACGAAGGTCGGGCTGAGCGATACGGAGCTGACGAAGAACCTCGGCCTCATCGAGAAGACGGTGGAGAGCGCCTTCGCGGACATCGAGTCCGCTGTGAAGGCGCTGAACCAGCTCAACGAGAACTCGTTCGCGGCCGGGGCCCCCCGTCCTGGCGACACGGCCTCCAGCGCGGGCACCGGTGGCGCGTTCCCGACGGAGAAGCCGGTCATCACCGCCGACACGTTCCGCCCGCCGGACAAGCTGAAGGTGGACGACAAGGGCACCATCACCACCCCGGGCGGCTACAAGATTGAGCAGCTGGGCCAGTTCGAGTGGAAGATCTCCGGCCCGGACGGCAAGAGCACCCGCATCTGGGGTGACCCGCACGTCGACGAGAGCGACGGCGGCAAGTTCGACTTCAAGCGCAACACCACGTTCCAGTTGCCGGACGGCACGGAGATCGGCTGCACCACCGTGCCCTGGGGCAACGCGGGCATGACGGTGACGGGCAAGCTGAACATCACCAACGGCGCCGACCACATCGAAGTCACTGACATCGACAAGGGCAAGGGCAAGGTCAGCGAGCTGAAGAAGGACGGCTACGAGACGCAGGTCGCCTTCCAGTGGGACGACACGTTCAAGAACAACAGCCGGGACTTGCTCGTCATGGGCAAGAACTCCGACGACTGGGCCAACCAGAACAAGGAAGTCGTGGGCGACGACGGTGGCGGCGCCACCTTCAAGCACGGCAAGGACCTGGAGTTCGAGTACAAGGAGACCCCGTCGCTGCTGACGCTCCTGCCCGAGCCCGCCGCGGACAAGAAGGACGCGTCCAAGTCGGATGTGTCCGCCGAGCGCGACCAGCTGATGAAGAAGATCAACGACCAGGTCAACCGCGCCATCGCGGAGCTGGGCAAGCCCAAGCAGTCCGAGGAGGAGCAGCCCCTGGACGACCGCTTCACGTCGGTCACCAAGCTCTTCAAGGCCCTGGATGAGATCAACTCGCTGAATGATATGGTCAAGCCTCGGAACATCTTCTTCTGACCTTGACCCGTAGGTAGAGGGGCCCTCCCGGGGCCCCTCGCGAGGTGGCCGTGAGCGGTAGACCGGAGAGTGGCGACCCGTCGAACGTGCGGATTCCAAAGGCCCTGACGGAGAAGCTCATCAAGGGTGAGCTCCAGTTGGGTCAGTTCCTCGGGATGACGCGCGAGCGGCTCTTCGGCTACGCGGCCGCAGGCCACAAGATGCTGCAGGCCGGCCGCACCCGCCTGGCCCTGGATATCTTCCAGGGCCTGGTGGCCGCCTCACCCAAGGAGCCCGCCTTCCTCACGCAGCTGGGCGCCACGTATCTGACGCTGGAGCGCACCGACGAGGCGTTTGACGCCTACCAACGAGCGCTCGCGGTGGATGCCTCCAACGGGGACGCGCTGGTGGGCCGTGGTGAGCTGCTCTTGCGCCGGGGCAACATCCCCGAGGGGCTCAAGGACCTGAGCCGCGCGATTGAGTTGGATCCGTCGCTCAAGAAGCGCTCCACCCAGCGCGCACGGACCACGCTGCTCGCCCTCAAGACACAGGCGGAGCAGATCAAGGGCAAGGGACGCCCGGCGTCCTCGCCCAAGAAGTAACGGCTCACCGAGGGGCTGGGGCAGCGAGGGGCGCCTTCACCCGGGCGCTCCCTGCCCACGCCTCTCAGGCGCCCGCCACCACGGCGATGAGCAGCACCAGGAACACCAGCCCCACCACGCCCATGACGACGAGCGGGACGAGCTTCTGCTTGTCCTTGAGCGCGGCCATGACTCCGCCCCGCGCCTCGTCGGGGAGGGCCGTCTCGGCGGAGGGCTGGATGGGCTCCTCCGGCTCGGGCGGCAGGGGCTCGGGTTCCGGCTCGGGCTCGGGCTCGGGAGGAGCGGGCTCCGGTTCGGGAGGCGCGGGCTCGGGTTCCGGCTCCGGAGCAGGCTTCGCTTCCTTGCGCGCGGGGCGCTGGGGCGAGGGGGGCGGGGCCTTCTTGATGTCCGTGGCGAGCTGGACCTGCTCCTCGGCGGGCTCGCTCGGGTCCACGTAGAGGAAGCGGGTGCCGCCGACCTCCAACTCGTCGTTGTCCTTGAGCGCCTTGCGATTGACGCGCTTCTTGTTGACCTTGATGCCGTTGCGGCTGCCCAGGTCCTCGACGTGGGTGCCGGACCAGTCGCGGCGAATCTTGGCGTGCTTGCGAGAGGTGAGGTCGTCCTTGAGGACGATGTCCGCCTCCTTCTCGTCACGACCGATGACGAGCTCCTTCGCGTCGGCGACCTCGATGCGCTCGCCCTCGCGCGGGCCGTTCATGATGCGCAGGTAGCGCTCCTCGGCGCTGGACAGCCCCCGCATCACGTCCTTCAGGTTGCCTCGGGCAATGAAGGACGTCTTCTCCGAGTTGACGTCGCCGTTGAGCTCCGTCATCCGCTCGTACTTCACGTCGTACTGGGCGATGGCGATGACGTCGCCGTTGCGCAACAGGCGCTTCTCGCCCTTGGGCAGCGGCTTGCCGTTGATCTGCGTGCCGTACGCGCTGCCCAGGTCCTCGAGGAAGAAGAGGTTGCCCTCCTGGACGATGCGGGCGTGGTTGCGCGACACCGCCTGCTGGGCGAGCACCACCTGGCAGGACTTCTCCCGCCCCAGGGTGATGACCGAATCGTCGAGGACGAGCTCGGTGCCCTTGGCTCCGGCCTCGCTGCGCTGCGTGACGGTGAGACGGACGCTCATCGAGGGGGTGGTACCTGCGGGAACCGGCGGGGCATCAGAACGTCGCGTTGCTCAGGTACTTCTCGCACGACTGATACTCGGTGGGGAACTCTTCCGACGTCGCGTACTTCAGGAAGTTCTTGCAGGCGATTTCGGCGTGCTCGTGCTTGTTGGCGTCCTGGAAGAGCTCGAAGAGTCCGTAGTGGCAGGGGGCGAACTTCGCCTCCAGCTTCACGCACTTCTTGTAGGTGGTCTCCTCCTCGGCCAACAGGCCCTTCTCGCGGAACTGGCGGGCCAGCATGAAGAGCGCCGGAGCCGAGTTCTCCGCCTGCTGCGTGTCCTTGACCTCCTTGAAGGCCGCGTCCGTCAGGGCCGCCTTGCGCTGCGCCAGGGCGAGGTTGTTGATGCAGTTGGTCGCCTTGGGGTTGAGCTGGGTGCAGTTGGAGAAGGCCTCGCGCGCGTCCGCGTAGCGGCTCAGCTCCATCAGCGTGTTGCCGTAGTCATGCCACGCGTCGGGGTTGTTCGGGTCCAACGCCACCGACTGCCCCATGGCCTCCGCCGCCTCCTCGAACTGGTCCTCCGCGAAGGCGATGATGCCCAGCGTGTGGTGCGCCGCCGCGAGGTTCGGGTTGACGGCCAGCAGGGTGCGCAGCTCCTTCTTGGCCTCCGTGAACTTGCGCATCTTCATCAGCGTGTACGCCAGGTTGTATCGTGTTTCCAGGTTATCCGGATTTACCTTGAGGGCGCGGCGGAAGTTGTCGTGCGCCTTTCCGTAGGCGCCTTCCAGGTTATAGAGGGCGCCGAGGTTCTGGTAGGACTGGAGGTGTTCCTGGTTGTAGCGGAGCGCCTTGATGAAGTGCTTCTTGGCCTCGTCGTTGTTGCCGTTGGCCATGGAGATGAGGCCCTTGTTGGCCCAGAGGTCCGCGTACTGGGGGGAGAACTCCAGGCCCAGGTCGCAATAGACGTCCGCGCGGACCATGTCACCGTTGTTGATTTCCTGGGCGCACAGCTCGTTGTTGATGAGCGCGCGCTCATGCGGCGGCGGCGTGGTGAGGCAGCCAGCGAGCGGGAGCGTGAAGACCAGGGATAGCGCGGAGGCAAGGCGGGCAAGACGCATGGCCGGGCGAGTGTAGGAGAGCGCCCCCCTCCCGTGCAACGGCCGGGCGGGCCTGAATCCGGGCTGATTTCCGAGGGTTGCACCGGTTAGAGTGGACGCCCATGCGTACCTTGCTCTGCACTCTCACCTTCACCCTGGCCCTGCTTGGGGCCGCCCCGGCTCACGCCCAGTTCTCCAATCGCAGCCTTGGGCTGTCGCTGGGTTACATGGACTTCAACCGCACCAAGGGGTTGGACGACGCGTTCTTCGTGGGCATCGACGCCAGCCTCTACATCGAGAACGGCTTCGAGGTGGTGTCCCTGTCGAAGATCGCCTTCCCGAAAGCCAACGACAAGCGAGTGGTGGCCCTGGCCCCGTCGCTGGGCCTGCGCTACCTGCTGCTGGAGGAGAGCATCCGCCCCTACGTCGGCTCCGACATCAGCTACCTCGTGGTCTTCAAGGACAGCACGAGCAATTTCGTGGGCATTGGTCCCAACGTGGGCGTGGACTTCTTCACGTCGGACTCGGTGAGCCTGGGGGTTCGGGCGCAGTACAACTTCTACATCGCGTTGAACGAGAAGACGCAGACGTCGCTGACGCTGTCGGCGGGTGTGGCGGCGTACTTCTAGAGGCTCGTGCCCAGGGCCCGGGCGCGCGGTGGTTGAGCGCCGCGCGCGGCCTTGGGGGGTATCAGGGCGGCGGCCACCAGCAACGTCCACTTCTCGTCGGAGAGGTGGTCCGGCTTCTCCATGGCCAGCGCGTCCTGCAGCCGGGCGCCCAGCGCGGCGAACAGCCGCAGCCGGGCCTCCATCCGGAGCTCCTCGCGGCGCAGGGCGGCGGTGAGCACCAGCTCCCGCTCCTCCGTGGACAGCTTCTTCACGCGCGAGACGAAGAGCGGGTCGGCCAGGAGGCCCTCCTCGCCGGAGGCGTTGATGGCGGAAGGCACCTTCAGCCGCCGCTCGCGCACGACGATGGTGCCGGCCAGCATGTCCCCCAGCCGCTGCTGTGAGCCGGAGACGAGCGCCGCCACCCCACCCACCAGGTAGAAGAAGGGGAGCCGGTCCACCGGACGGGCCAGGTTGCGCAGGGCCGCGTGGTAGAAGCCGATGCGCACTCCGCTCTCCTGGATGACCCGCAGGGAGAGGGCGCGCTTGCCCACCGTCTGCCCGCTCCATGCCGTCTCCAGGGTGATGCCGTAGCCCCAGTCGACCAGGAAATAGACGACGATGCCCAGCGCGCTGGCCAGGCCTGGAAATGCGGCCATGACGACGCCCAGCCCCATCATCACCGCCAGGCTGATGGTGAGGACGATGATGGAGTCGAGCAGCCACGCCAGGAAGCGCGAGTACAGCCCCGCGAGGGTGAAGCGGAACTCCACGTACTCCGGGGTGAGCACCGTGTGGGTGCCGTCCAGCAGCGTGTCGGTGGCCATCGTCACCGGCGCACTGTAGCCGCGTCCCCGGGCCCGTGGGGGACGTCGAGGTCGCTCCAGGTATGTCCCGCTGATACCTTGGAGCTCGGCACCCGGTGGATCCCGGGAGCCAGCCACGCCGTGGAGCCCGGTACCCCTTTGAGCCCGGAATACCTGTCGCAAGGCGCCCGCCCGAGCACCAGGCAAGGGGCTCCCATGGGGGGCGCGGGCAGACGGGCGACTGTGTTAATCATGGTTGTCGGGGTGGTGGGGTAGCCTCCCCGCCCCTCGCGAATCCGTGCCCCCCTCCGACACTTCATCTTGGAACCGTCGCCTGTGGCCGGCGGCTGCCTTCCAGTTCGCGCTCATCGCCGGGGTGACGCAGCTGAAGACGGCGGCCAACGCGCTGGTGCTGTCGCGCTTCGAGTCGCAGGCGTTGCCCTACCTGTACCTCCTGGGGGCCCTCATCACCGCCGCCCTGACGGTGCTGCCGCGCTTCAAGCCGAACTCGCCGTTGGACTCGCCGGGCGTGCTGACGGGGCTGGGTGGGGTGGTGGCGCTGGGGCTGGCGGCGGCGCTGTCCGCGGGGCAGCGCACCCCGGCGCTGGCGCTGTACCTGTTCGCCGACACCTTCTCCACCTTCGTGTCCTTCCGGTTCTGGGCGCGCATGGCGTCGGCCTTCGACGCGCGCGAGGCCCGGCGGGCCTTCACGGCGCTCAATGGCTTCGCCATGGGCGGCGGCATCGTCGGCGGCCTGCTGGTGCAGGGACTGGCCGAGCGGCTGGGCACTCCCGCCATCGTCGTGAGTGGCGCGCTGGGCCTCCTGGCCGCGGGCGCCATCTTCCACCACCTGTATCGCGGCGTGCCTCCGCCGCCTCCGCGCGGCCGGCCGGCCCCCACGTCGTTCATGGCGTTCAGCTACCTGGCGGAGAGCCCGTACGCGCAGGTGCTCGCGGCGCTGGGCATCTCCTTCGCGGTGCTGTCGTCCTTCGTGGACTACCTGTTCCGACTGCGCCTGGAGGGCACGCTGAGCGAGGACGCGCTGACGGCGCTCTTCGGCTCCCTCCAGCTGTGGATCGGCATGTTCTGCGTCGCCTTCCAGCTGCTCCTGACGCAGCCGTTGCTGCGGCGGCTGGGGCTCTTGCGCTACGTGGCGCTGGTGCCGCTGGTGCTCGCGCCGCTCGCCGGGGCCACGCTCGTCACGCCGAGCCTGGCGCCCGTGCACCTGCTGCGGCTGGTGGAGACGGCGGTGAGCTACTCCATCCTCCCGGTGGGCATCCAGTTGCTGTACGCGGCGGTGCCGGATGACCAACGCGAGGGCCTGCGCGTCGCGGTGGACGGGCTGTTGCGAAAGAGCGGCGTGGTGGTGGCCGGCCTGCTGCTCATCGGCGCGGGGCGCGCGGCCACGGGCGCGACCATGGCGTTGGCGGTGATGGGCATGTGCCTGGGGCTCGTGCTGCTGCTGGTGCGACTCAGGCCCGCGTATGTGGCGGCCCTGGGCGAACAGGTGGGCGCGGCCGAGGACGAGGAAGTCGCCCTGGATGGCGAGGAGGAGCAGCGCCTCTTGGCGGAGGCCCTGTCCGCGCCCACGCCGGACCGGGTGCTGCGCGCGGTGGACCTGATGGAGCAGGCCGAGGTGCCGCTGCGTCAGCACCTGCCCGCGCTCTTGCGCCACCCGCACGAGCGGGTGCTGGAGCGGGGCGTGGCCCTGGCGCTGGAGCTGGACGCGCGGGAGCTGGCGCCGGTGCTGGAGCGACTGGTGGAGGAGGGACCCCGCCGCCCGAGAGACCAGGCCGTCTGGGCCCTGGCGCGGCTGTCTCCGGAGCGGGCCGAGCGGCTCTTGCCGGCGCTGCTCAACCATCCGGACGTGGGGCTGCGGTGCGCGGCGATTGGCGCGCTGGTGAAGACGACGGGGAGCGCGGTCGCGCTGGCGTCGCTGCAGGAGTTGATCGCTCGCGGCGAGGGCGCGCCCGTGGTGGAGCGACGCGAGGTGGCGAAGCTCCTGGGCAGGCTCCAGGACCAGCGCTTCACGGACGCGCTGGCGCGCTACCTCGATGACGGCGACAGCACGGTGCGCCGCGTGACGCTGGCCGCGGTGGGGGAGGGTGGCTATGTGGACCTGGCCCCCCGGCTGTTGCCGTTCCTGACCTGGCGCGAGGAGCGCAAGACGGCCCGCGAGGCGCTGGTGGCGCTGGGCGACGTGGTGACTCCGCTGATGGAGGAGCACCTCAACAACAAGAAGGCGCCCCTGGCGATGCGCCTTCAACTGCCTCGCGTGCTGCGCGGCATTGGCACGCCGGCGGCGCTGGACGCGCTGTTGTTCTCCAACGTGCGGGACGATGCGTCGCTGCACTTCCGCATCGGCGCGCAGCTGTCGCGGCTCCGGGACGAGCACCCCGAACACCCCGTGGACGTGGACCGCGTGCGCGAGGCCCTGGTCCGGCGACGCGACGTGTACCGCGCGCTGGTGGGCGCCTACCGCGACGTGCGCGCGGCGCTCGGGGATGGCTCCCTGCTGACTCGCGCGGTGGGGGACCGGCTGGACCAGGCGCTCGAGCTGTCGTTCTTCCTGCTGGGGCTCCTGGACTCGTCGCAGCGCATGCGCGGCATCCACTACAACCTGGTGGGGCAGGATGCGCGGCGGCGCGCGCTGGCGCTGGAGCTGCTGGAGAACCTGCTCTCGGAAGAGGACCGCGAGCTGGTGATGGAGCAGGTGGAGGCGCACCACCGCGAGTTGCCGCTCGGAGCCTCGGGGCGGCTGTGGCGCAGGCTGGCGGCGCTGGTGCAGAGCGAGGACGTGGTGCTGCGCGCGTGCGCTCGCCACGTCGCGCGGGTGAATGGGCTGGATGTGCTGCCGCAGGAGGGTGAGTTGAGCGACCGGATTGTCCAACGGATGTTCGCCCTGGAGGGCGTGAGCGTCTTCTCGCAGAGCGACGTGGACGACATCGCCGCCATCGCCGCGGTGGCTCGCGAGGGCTCCTTCCGCGCGGGTGAGCGCATCTACGCGCAGGGCGACCCGGGTGACGCGCTCTACGTCATCGTCGAGGGCGCCATCGACGCGTTCCACGACGGCGAGCACGTGCTGCGCTTCCAGGGCAAGCAGGCCTTCGGTGAGGTGAGCCTGCTGGACGGTGCGCCGCGCCCCACGGACATGGTGGCCGCGGTGGACACCCGCGTGCTCATCATCGACCGGCGCGACTTCTTGGATTTGCTCGCGGACCGGCCCGAGCTGCTCACCGGCTTCTTCCGCGCGGTGAGCCTCCAGCTCCAGGCGCTCATCGCGCTGCCCGACTCGCGCGAGACAGGAGAGCGCCTGGAGATGACGGCGCCCCTACCTCCGACGGCTCCGCCGCTGCCCACGGGCCCCGCGCCAGACTCCCCCGAGCCGACCGAGAAGCGCACGCGCGGCAAGGACGCCTGAGCGTCACGCGCGGATGGATTCCTCGAGCGGTCCGGGGACCCGGGGGCTCGAACCGGAGTGCGTGCCCTGTCCCTCACGGACGCGTCTGGCGTGCTCCTCTCGGAGGATGTGCGCGGACGCCACGGGGATGAGCGGGCGCACGAAGAACTTCAACGGCGCGAACGAGCCCACGAAGCGCACCAGCGCCAGCCCCGCGTAGGCCCAGGGATGCCGCTCCACCGTGGACACCGGCACGAAGACCTCCGTTGTGCGCCTGCTCCACATCTCGCCATAGCGTTGCAACACCCTCCACCGCAGGCCGGGCATTCGGGTGGTCATCCAGGTCCACGCGCGCAGGAACCAGGGAGGCCGCTGGCCGGCCAG
The DNA here is from genome assembly GCF_010894455.1 of Myxococcus eversor. Taxonomy (GTDB): domain Bacteria; phylum Myxococcota; class Myxococcia; order Myxococcales; family Myxococcaceae; genus Myxococcus; species Myxococcus eversor. Next base: position 198,511 of record NZ_JAAIXY010000015.1, read on the forward strand.
CGGCTCCCACGCCTGGGCGCTCTTGGCCGCGGTGAACACCATCAGCCACCACCCGCCCCACAACGAGGTGATGACGGTCAACACGGGACTGCTGAGTCCCAGACAGAAGAGGGGCGAGACGAGGAAGGCCGCCGCGGGCACGCCCACCGCGAAGAGGATCATCGCCCGGATGCGACGGTGCACCTTCTTGCGCATCCACGACACATTGAGGCGGATGTACGGCGTCATGGCGTCGTCTTCCGGCTCCACGCGCGTCAGCAGGCTCGCCTCACGCGAGATGACGTCGTGGTAGTCGCGCGACAAGGCGATGACGACCCATTGGGCAAGCTGCATCGCCGCGAACAGCGCCACCCAGAACGAGATGCCGAACACGGAGTAGCCATTGATCTTCAGGCGCGAGAGCCACCCGCCTTCACGAGGCGCCTGGGGTGTCGACTTCGAGGGCGCGGACTCGGGCTTGTCCGCCTCCAGGGGTGCGGACTCTGGCTTGTCCGCCTCCGAGGGAGCGTTGTCGGCCCGCGTGCCCCTGATCTTCTTGGGCTTCACGCTGGACGCGTCCGAGGAAGCGCTGGAGATGGCCTCGACCACGAGGGCCAGCACCGCGTCCGAGACCTCGGTGCCCGAGTCCGGGTTGTTCGCGGCGGCCTCGATGTCGCGAACCCGTTGCTCCAGGTTCAGCGCGATGCGGCCCTCCGCGTCCGTCGCGACCTCCGACGGTGCCCGTGGATCCTTGGTTTCGTCGGACGCTCCGGCGGCCGAGGGGGCCACATCCGCCTTCTTCTCCTGGGCGGCCGGTTCGTGTTCCTCGACCGGCCTGGCCAGCGCGCCGGTGTCGGCCTCCGGGTCTTCGTTCGGGGCCGCATGCGCGTCGGCGGCCTGCTCGGAGGGCTTCGCGTCGGCCTCCGCGTCCTGGGGCGGGGGACTGTCTTCGTCCGTTTCCTCCGGCGGCTCGGCTTGGGCCTGGGAATCTTCGTTGGTGCTGGGGGCCACGGGAGCCGCGGGGGCCTCCCGGTTCTGGCGGCGTTGCTTGCGAAGCTCGCGGGCCACCTCCCGGTCCGCCTTCCTCACCTTCTGCTCCGCCACCGCTGTCGCGACCTTCTCGAGGGCCTTCGACAGCTCAGCGGAGGCGGCTTTGTCCTGGGAGTCCTCCACCACATCGGCGGCCTGCTTCGCCGAGCCCATGCAGGTCAGCGCCAGCGCCAGCGCGACCACGGTCTGCATCAGCCCCACGCGCAGGTACTGCCGGCGCGCCACCGGGTCTCCCAGCAGGGCCCGGGCAATATGAAACGGAAGGCTCAGTCCATGGATGAACTGTCTCACCCGCCCCCGAGGAACCACCTCCGAACCCTGCTCCTGGTAGTGGGTGGCGCCCTTTTGCAGCTCTTCCCAGAAATGCTGGGCAAGTACGCGGCCGGTCTGGTGCTTTCCGCTCGCGGCGTCCTGCTGCTGCTCCCCTCGTGGTGAGGGTGGGCCCTTGGGGTCCTGTTCATCCGACACGCCAGTCACCGTATCACGTCCCGAGTTGTGCTAAACGGCGCGCTGTGAGCTCGAACCCCTGCTACCGCCCCCGTCCCTCCCGCCAGTCGCGCCTTTCCGGCGTGCTGGTTCTCGCGCTCGGCGCCCTGGCCGGCTGCGAGAAGAGCAGTCCTCCCCCTACCGCCCCCGTCGCCGAGCAGCCCGACGCCGCGCCGGCGAAGCCCGTGGTGCCCAGCGAGGTGACGTTGCTCGTCACTGGTGGCACCTTCGGTCAGCTTCAGCCCGTCGAAGGCAAGGGTGGCGCCGCCGAGTTGCTTGGTCACTGGGTGAATGACGAGAAGCACTGTCCCGGCCCCGTGAAGGATGGCCAGGCGACCTGCGCCGACTCCGGCACCCTGGCGCTCGCCACGGGTGACCACTGGAACGGGCCGGCCCTGTCGTCCTTCTTCCTGGGCGCGCCCACGGCCGAGGTCATGGGCCGCATGGGTTACGCCGCCTCCGCCATGGGCAACCATGAGCTGGCGTTCGGCAAGGAGGCCTTTCTCAAGAACCGCGCCTCCGGCGGCTTCCCGTTCCTCGCCGCCAACCTTCGCGTGAAGGACCCGGCGCTCGCGGGTGACATGTCGCTGCCCGCGTTCCAGGTGTTCGACCGTCGGGGCCTGAAGATCGGCGTCGTGGGTCTCGCCTCGGAGAAGACGGTGCGCACGGCGATGGCCGGCCGCGCCGAGGGCCTGGAGGTGACGGGCTATGAGGAGGCGCTCAACAGCGCCATCCCCGAGGCCCGCAAGGCCGGCGCCGACACCATCGTCGTCGTGGCCGACACGTGCGTCACGGAGCTGCAGCCCGTCGTCGCCAAGCACCCCGAGTGGAAGCTGGCCGTCGTCGCCGGTGGCCGTTGCCCGGAGCAGGTCTACTCGAAGGAGAACGGCGTCATCTTCGCGTCGTTGGACCGTGGCTTCGCCAAGTACCTGCGCGCCCAGATTCAGTTCGACCCGGCGAAGCCCGCTGGCGAGAAGGTCACCAACATCGAGGGCAAGCTCGTCGACGTGGCCGGTGGAACGCCGGACGCCGAGACGGCGCAGCTGGTCGCCAAGTGGAAGGCGCAGCTCGACGAGGTGCTGGGCCAGCAGATCGGCTTCACCAAGACGGGCATCACCCAGGCCTCCCCGCAGATGGCGAAGTGGATTGGCGGCGCGGTGCGCGAGTCGCTTGGCACGGACGCGGCCATCCTCAACAAGGGCGGCATCCGCGGCGATTTGCCGGCCGGCCCGGTGACGCGCGGCAGCATCTACTCGGTGATGCCGTTCGAGAACTCGCTGCTCGTCGTGAAGCTCAAGGGCGAGGACCTAGCCAAGCAGCTCGCCAACCCCAACGCGCTCGTCTCCGGCTTCACCGCCGCGGGCAAGAACAAGTTCAAGGACGCGAAGGGCAAGCCGCTGGACCCCAAGAAGGAGTACTCCGTCGCCACGGTGGAGTACCTGTACTTCGGCGGTGACGGCTTCGAGTTCGAGAAGCTCGCCCCGGAGCCCACCGAGACGGGCATGGCCTGGCAGACGCCGGTGGTGGATTGGACCAAGCAGCTCGACTCCAACGAGAAGAAGCCGCTGGAGAAGCAGCTGAAGTAACCCACGGCGGTCCGCGTGGTCTCCGAGGCGCCGGTCGGGCCCCCTTCCAGGGCTCACCGGCGCTTCGTCGTTCCGGCCGCTACTCGCCGCCCGCGGGCGACGACGCGGCGGCGGGGGAGGAGCCGCACACCGCCTCGTAGCGGGCCAGGGTGTCGTGCACCGTCTGGCGCAGCCGCTCCGGTGTGCCCTCGTAGAGCACCTCCACCGCGAGCTGCTGCGTGGCGAGCGCCTCCTGGCAGCGGCCCAACTGGAAGAGGATGGTGGAGTAGGTGTCGAGCACGCTGGCGTTGCCCGGCGCCAGGGCCACGGCACGCTGCGCCGCCGCCAGTCCCTTCTCAGGCTGCGCGGTGCGTGCGTAGAAGCGAGCCAGCCCGTTCTGCGTGCCCACGCTGTCGGGCACCAGCTCCGCGGCGCGCAGGCGGGCCGCCTCCTGCTCCTCGGTGGCGTAGCCCGCGGCGTCCAGCGCCTGGGCGAGCGCGTCCCACGCGAGGCCACTCTCGGGCCTGTTGCTCACCAGCTCCCGCGCGAAGCCGAGCTGCTGGTCCGGGTCCCCCATGGAGCGGATGCGCAGCAGCGCCACGGTGAGATTGCCCGGGTCCTCCTTCAGCGCCTGCGCCATCTCCCACTCCGCCTTCTCCAGGCGGACTTCGGCGGGCGCGGCGCCGGGCGTCATCAGGATGAGGCGCGCGCGCACGGCGTGCACCTCCGCGGGCTCCAGCGGGCGGATGCGGATGTCGCTGGAGACGGGCACCAGTGGCGCGGTGATGCGCGGGTAGTGCACGTGACGTCCACCATGGGCATAGGCGTGGACCTGGCCGGCGATATCCTTCACGCCCCGGAAGGATGCCTCCCAGGCGCTCCTCGGCTCCTCGCCGCGCATGAGGCGCTTCTGGAAACGCTCGAAGCGCTCGGAGTGCTGGCTGATGAAGAAGTGCACCCAGAGCCACGCGGAGGCGTAGTACTGCCGCGACTCCGCGCCGCTCATCAGGCCGCGCCGGTCCCACTCCCACAGCTCGTCGAGCGTGCGCCAGCCGCTGCGTTTGACGTGGGCCAGGAACGGGTCATGGAGCGTGCCGAGGACGACCTCCTTCCGCTCCGGTCGCAGGGTGATGGTCTCCAGATAGGTGGCCAGCCCTTCGGACAACCAGCGCGGCTGTCGCACCAGGGCGAACTGCGAGAGGTAGTGCGTCAGCTCGTGCGCCTGGGTGGAGATGTCCGCCGCGTCCTCGCTGAGCGCGTAGCTGTTGCCCGCCATGACGAGCAGGGGGCCCTCGGAGGTGGTGGCGGAGAAGCCCTCGATGCCGACGTTGGTGAACTCAGACAGCTCCCGGCGGTTGCGCAGGACGATGACCTCCACCGTGCCCGGTGGGTCGAAGCTGCCGCCCCACGCCTGGAGCAATCCCTGTCGCAGCATCTCCAGCTCGCGCGCCGCGCCCTCGGCCGTCTCGGTGTCCAAGTCGGTGCGGATGCTGAAGTGGGGGCTGCGCACTTCCACCCAGGGGCGGCCGCCCTCCAGGGGACACAGCGCTCGCATGGAGCTGCATCCCGATAAACAGGCCAAGAGCCACCCCAGGAACGCCAGCCGACACGTCATACCCCTGTTTTCCCACAACCGGCGCCCGTAGGGCAGGGTGGGCGTACCGCCCTCCTGGGCTAGACTGACGTCATGGAGATGGCGGAGTTCATCGAGTCTCGGCGGCCTCGCTGGGAGAAGCTCGAGAAGCTGTTGGACCAGTCCGAGGTGCGCGGCCTGCGAGGGCTGAGCCTGGATGACGCTCGGACGCTCGGTAAGCTCTACCGCGCCGTGTCGAGCGATTTGCTTTGGGTGCGGGCCCGCAGCGGCTCGGCCGATGTCAGCGCGTATCTGAATGACCTGGTGGGGCGTGCCTATGCGCTCACCTATCCGGGGCGCCGTCCGAGGCTGGCGGATGTCTGGGGTTTCGTGGCGAGAGGCTTTCCCGCGCTCCTTCGCCGCGAGTGGAAGATGTACGTGGCCGCGGTGCTGCTCCTCCTGGCCGGCGCGGGCTTCGGCTACCTGGGGATGATGGTGGACCCGGATGCGGCGCACTACCTGGTGCCCGCCGAACACCTGGAACTGGACCCGGTGCAGCGCGCCGCCAACGAGGCGGCCGGGGACGGCATGTCGGTGGGCCAGCAGGCGCACTTCACCTCGTTCCTCTTCACCCACAACATCCAGGTGGCCTTCCTGTGCTTCGCGCTCGGCGTGACGCTGGGGCTGGGCACCGCGGTGATGCTCTTCGTCAACGGCCTGTTCCTGGGTGCGCTCGCGCACGTGTACGCGGCGAAGGGAATGGCCGGCTGGTTCTGGGCCTGGATTCTCCCGCACGGCATCCCGGAGATTACGGCCATCTGCATCGCGGGCGCGGCGGGCCTCGTCATCGCGCGCGGCCTGGTGGCGCCCAAGGGACTGCCGCGAGGGCAGGCGCTGCGCATGGAGGCGGTGACGGCGGTGAAGCTCCTCTTCGGGACGCTGGTGCTCTTCGTCCTCGCGGGCTTCATCGAGGGCACGGTGTCCCAGATTCATCCGCCCAAGCTGTCGGTGGCCTTCAAAATCACGTTCGCTCTCGTGGTGGGCAGCGGCGTCTACTCGTACCTGATGTCGGATTGGCTGCGCGGCGCGCGCTCGGGCTCGGGCTCGTCGGGCTCGGAGGACGAGCGGCTGGAGGCTCCCCGGCCGGGCTGACGGACGCCCTCGGGCTTGGGGCGTGCTACACGGGAGGCGTGTCCGAGCCGCTGCTCCTGCCCCTGCTTCCGCGCGAACCCGAAGTCATCATCGAGTGCCCGCGCTTCTCGTTCGTGAAGCGACGCGCGGACGGCACGGTGGACTTCGTGGCGCCCCTGCCGTGCCCGTACAACTACGGCAGCATCCCTGGGCTGATGTCCGATGATGGAGACCCGCTCGACGCGGTGGTGCTCGGGGCGCGGCTGCCTCGGGGCCAGCGCGTGCGCGTGCCCGTTGTCGGAGTGCTGGGCTTCATCGACTCGGGGCGGGGCGACCCGAAGGTGATTTGCAGCGTGGGCGAGCTGAGCGAGGCGGAGCGTCTGGGCCTGGAGTCGTTCTTCCGCGTCTACGCCTTCTTCAAACGCGGCCTGCACCTGGTGCGAGGCAACGTGACGGACACGCGCTTCACGGGCTGGCTGCCGGTGACGTCAGCGTCCTTCGCATCCTGAGCACGCGGTAGCTCAGCTCGCCGTACTGGAGTGGGCCCACCCACTCCTCTTCCTCGAAGCCCATGCGGCGCCAGAAGCGCAGCGCCGACGTGTTCGGCTCGGAGACTCCGACGCGCAGCACGTGCATGCCCTCGGAGCGCAGCCAGTCCTCGTAGCCGTGGAGCAGCGCCGCGCCGAGCCCCAGGCCGCGCACGTGGGGCGCGAGCAACATCAGTCCCAGGTAGGCCTCTCCGGGCTTTCTATGGCCCTGGATGCCTTCGAGGACTCCGACCCACTGGCCCGACGCGTCGCGCACCGCGATGAGGTGGCCCGCCTCGGGGGGCAGGCCGGGAGGACGCTCCAGGGGAAGCTGGCGTCCCTCGTCCGGACGCGCGGGGCGGCCGTAGCACAACTGGAAGAAGTCCTCGCAGCGCTCCAGGAGCGGCTGGAACCGCTCGGCTTCGGCGTCGTCGATTCGCTCGGCGGTGACGGAGACCTGGGCCTGGAAGAGGGGGCGCATGGTGCCGCCCGCTACAGCACGCCCCGGGCCTTGATGTCGAGGTAGCGGTTGACGGCCGCGAGGCTCAAGTCATCCGGTTGAACATCCAGCATCTGCACGCCGCCCTGGCTCACCCGCGCCTTGAGCACCTCGCGGTCCGAGAGCAGCTCCGAGGCGACGGCGTGCTGGAAGGCCTCCTCCGGCCCGGGCGGCGGCGTGCGCAGGAGCTTCTGCAACGCGGTGTCCTTCACCGACAGGCAGAGGGGCACGTGGCGCCGCGCGAGCCGGTGCAGCGGGGCCACCATGGTGGAGGCCTGCTCCTCGTCGAGGAAGTCCGTGAAGACACACAGCAGGCTGCGCCGGGTGAGGCGGACGTTCAGCTCCTTGAAGAGCGCCAGGTAGTCCACGTACGTCAGGCTCGGTGTCGTGGAGTAGAGCGCGTCCACCATCTTCCGGTACTGCCCTCGTCCCGCCGCTGGAGGCAGGTATGTCTTCACGCCGTCCGCGAAGACGGCCAGGCCCACGCGGTCTCCGTTGCGCACGGCGACGAAGGCCAGGAAGAGCGCGGCGTTCACCGCGTGGTCCAGCTTGGTGAGGCCGTCCACCTGCGCGGCCATGGAGCGACCCGCGTCCACGCAGATGAGGATGGACTGCGAGCGCTCCGACTCCAGCACGCGCGTCACCGGCTTGCCTCGCCGGGCCGTGGCCTTCCAGTCCACGTCACGCGCGCTGTCGCCCTGGGCATAGTCGCGCAGGCGCGCGAATTCGCTGCCCCGGCCGTCGCGGCGGAGCTGGCGCAGGCCCAGGTTCACCAGGTCCAACGCGGCGCCGGACAACAGCAGCCGGTTGGCCCCGCGCAGGTCCGGGTACACGGAGATGGACTGCGCTGCGGGGAACACGCGCTCGTGAGCCACGAGGCCCAGCGGCCCCTGGACTCGCACGTACACGTCCCCGAAGTCGAAGCGCCCGCGCTTCGCCGGCGTCACCCGGTACACCCAGCGCGTCTCGCTGTCCGCCGGAAGCTCCAGCGGGGCTTCCTCGGGCGTGGCGGTGAAGGACTCCGGCACGCCGTCCTTGAGGCGCACGCGCACCTTCCGGCCACCCCGGTGCACCACGCGCAGCTCGACCTTGTTGGGCACTCCGACGTTGAGCCGCTGCGGCAGCACGCGCCGCGCTTCCAGCTTCGCCGAGCGGGCGCTGAAGAAGTCCAGCAGCGCCAGCGCCAGGGCCAGCGCATCCAGGGCGATGACGGCGCCGCCCAGGCCGGGGAAGAAACCCGCGGCCATCATGGGCACGGCCAGCAGCGCGAGCAGCCCCCAGAGGCGCCCGGTGGGAATCACCGAGGGACCTCCACGGCCTGCACCACCTCGCGCAGCACGTCCGACGGCGTGGCGCCATCCAGCTCCGCGTCCGGCGACAAGAGCAGGCGGTGCTTCAACACGGGGCCGGCGAGGAAGCGCACGTCGTCCGGCGTGACGAAGTTGCGTCCACGCAGCGCCGCCAGGGCCTTGGCCGCCAAGAGCAGGTGCACGCCCGCGCGAGGGCCCGCGCCCAGTCGGATGCGGCTGGAGGCGCGCGTCGCGGACACCAGCTTGCGGATGTAGCTGAGCACCGGCGGCTCCACGTTGACTTCGCTGAGCGCGGCGCGGGCGGCCAGCAGGCCGTCCTTCGTCACCGCGGCGCTCACTCCGGCGCGCGCCAGGTCTCCCGCGTCGAAGCCCCGGTGCACCGACGCCAGAATCGCGTCCTCTTCCTCCGGCGCGGGGTAGCCGACGTCAATCTTCAGGAGGAAGCGGTCCAACTGCGCCTCGGGCAGCGGGTACGTGCCCTCCGACTCCACCGGGTTCTGCGTGGCGAACACCGTGAAGAGGGGCGACAGCGTCAGGTTGCGGCCCTCCAGCGACACGCCGCGCTCCTGCATGGCCTCCAGCAGCGCGGACTGTGTCTTCGCCGGGGCGCGGTTGATTTCGTCCGCCAGCAGCAGGTCCGTGAAGATGGGGCCGCGCACCAGCACGAAGCCCTGCGTCTTCAAGTCGAACACGCTGGTGCCCAGGATGTCCGCTGGCATCAGGTCCGGGGTGAACTGGATGCGCTTGAAGTCGGAGCTGATGCTGCGCGCCAGCGCCTTGGCCATCAGCGTCTTGGCCACGCCGGGCACGCCCTCCAGCAGCACGTGGCCGCCGGCGATGAGGCCGCAGAGCATCAGCTCCAGCACCTCGTCCTGGCCCACGACGGCCTTGCGCACCTCGCGCAGCACGCCCTCGCGGATGGCGTGGGCTGCCTGCACGGCGGAGCCAGCGGGCACGAGGGGGGAGGCGGAGTCATTCGCGTTCATGGGGTTCCGGGAGTGCCGCGCCGGGCGGTGCCGGCGGAATGGAGTCGTTGGCGCAGCCCCGCCGCGCGAGCGGTGAGCTGCTGAAGGTCGGAGTCGTTCACCGCGCTCTCCGCGCGGGCGGCCACGTCACTCAGGCCGCGCGCCAGGTCCGCGCGTCCGCGCTCCTTCAGCGCGTCGGAGACGGCGGCGGGCGTCGCGTGCGCGGGCAGCCCCGAGTGCAGGGCGAACTCCTGGGTGAGTCCGCGCGAGACGAGCTTCGCGGCGAAGGCGTGGTGCCGTCCCTCGCGGTACAGCCGCGCCATGGCGAACAAGGCATCCGTGGCGCCCACGCGCGCGGACTCGGGAGGAGGGCGGGGCGGGCCGAAGCGCTTGAGCGCCACGGACCACAGCGCCACGCCCACGAGCAGTTGGAGCACCGCGAACTGCAGCCCGTAGCGCCGCGCGAAGTCCACCACCGAGCGCTCGTTGGTGAAGCCGTGGTGGAACTCGTCGAACTCGTAGGGGCCCGGCCCCAGCGCACGCAAGCACGAGAGCCAGAACTGCGCGTTGTCCGCGCGCGCCAGCGCCCCGTTCATCGCCAGCTCCGGCGCGCCCACCACCAGCACCCGGCCCTGGCCGTGAGGCACCACCGCCGCCACCATGCGCCCCAGCCGCTCGTCCTCGAGCAGCGGCACCGCGTTGTCCGGCAGCTCCAGGTAGGCCTGCACCTTCACCTCCACCCGCTCCACGCCCAGCGTGTACGGGGAAGGGAAGGGCGGCACCAGCGTGCGCATGGGCAGCGTGGTGTCCGCCTTGGTGAGCTTCACGCCCAACGCGTCGAGCAGCGGGTTCTCCCGCGAGCCCCAGGGCACATAGACGGCCGTGCCGCCCGCCACCACGCGCTCCAGGAGCTCCGTCACCTCGCGGTCGTCCAGGTGGCTGGCGCGAAAGGCATTGAAGCCGACGCGAGGCGCGTGCTCGTCGCCCAGGCCCGCATCGGGCTCGGCGGCGAGCTGCGTCTGCTCCAGGTCATCCTCGCGCGAGTCCTCCACCTCCACCGCCAGCAGCACCGGTGTCGAGGTGCCGTCTCCGATGATGCGCATGTCCGCCATGCGGCGTGTCACTGGCAGGCCGCTCTCCTCGGCCAGCAGGAACAGGGCGCGGGCGCCGTCTTCTTGCGCGCGGTAGGTGGACAGGGTGTCGGCGAACTCGCCGCGCCTGGCGCCCTTCACGAGCAGCGAGCCCAGCACCACGGTGAGCACCAGTCCGCCCACCACCAGCAACGGGAAGCGGTCACGCACCGGCGGCCTCCGGGGTGGTGGGTCCTGCCAGCATGGGCGCGGTGAGCGTGCGGAACTCCTGATAGCCCGACTGGCCCACCGGCGTGTTGCCGTACCAGGCGAAGTCGAAGCGCAGCGTCAGCTCGCGGAAGCGGGGCTTCCACTCCGAGCGGCCCTTGAACTGGCGCAGGTAGTCCCAGTTGGACAGCGTCACGTCGTAGAGGATGGCGCCGTCGCGGTGGAGCCGGGACAGCAGCGCCAGATACAGGCTGCGCACCGCCTCGCGGTATTCCCCACGCGCCGCGAGCTCGTCCGCGAGCTGGGCCCAGCCCTCCGGCGGACGTGACAGCGCGTGCGCCGGGTCTCCGGCGAGGGTGGCGGCATCCAGGGTGGACACCTCCAGCCCGTCGGCGCGCGCTTTCGGCTGGGACTTGCGCAGCGCGCGCACCAGCACGATGGCCAGCACCACCACCGTCAGCCCCACCAGCACCACCACCAGGGCGTTGGCCACCGCGCCGCCGCTGATGACCGGGGGCACGGTGGAGATGGGCTCCGGTGCCTCGTCGCGCTTGAAGAACTCCTTGAGCCACTCCGACACTTTGTCGATGAATCGCCGCCACCAGCCTGGAGGCTCCGGGGGCGGACTCTCCTCGGGGGTCTCCGCCGCCTCCTTGGGGGGCGCCACCGCGAACTCCGGCCGCGCCAGGATGTCGCGGGCCCGCGCCGAGGCGACGCGCGCGTCCGCCTGCGCTTGAGCCTCCACCGTCCCCGTCGCCTGCGCCAGCCCCCGCTCCAGCGTGGCCAGGGCCGAGGCGCAGTCCTCGTCGTCGTACGCCTGGCGCTCCACCGCGCGCACCAGGCGGTCCAGCTTGCCGCGCTCACCGGCGCTCAGGGAGCCCAGGCGCTCGAAGCGCGGGTCCTCGGAGGGCTCACCGCCCTCGCAGGACTCCGACACCTGTCCCAGCCGTTTCGCCGCGTCGCGCCCGGAGGTGACGGGGGGCCTGGGCTCCGTGTCCTCCTGTGCCCGGGCGGGAGTCCCGACGAGCAACCCGAGCGCCAGTGCCACCACGAGCACGGCCGCGCTGCGAGGGCCCAGCGGCCTGCCGGAGTCGCGCGTCGGAAGCTGCTGCACGGACGCCATCAGGTCGAGCCCCTCCTGCCGCACCCGGCCGTCCACCAGCAGCAGCGTGGCGGTGGCGGCGCGCACGGGCTCGAAGAGGGCGAACGTCGCCGCCGCGAGGAACAGGAGCCAGGGCACGTTGTCCAGCGAGGCGAAGCGCTCCGCGAAGGTCAGGTCGACGCCCACGAGCTTGCGGGCCATCATCAGCAGGAAGTTGAACGCGATGTGCAGGTTGAAGAACACCAGGACCTGCGCGCCCATGAGCAGGCGGACCATCGTCGCGGTGCCGCGCGCCGGGCCCAACAGCCGCGAGGACTGCCCGTACAGCCGCAGCACGCTCCCCTGGCCCTGCATCACCGCGGCGTAGCCCACGGCCTGCGCGGAGAACATGAGGAAGCCGATGCCCAGGGTCAGCGTCAGGACCAGCCCGTTGAAGCAGAAGAGGTAGCCCACCGCGACGAGGAGCGAGGGCAGACGCCCCAGCGCGGCCTTCAGCGAATCCCACGTGGAGGGCTCGCCCTGGCCCTCCAGGAGCCGCGCCTGGACGTGGTGACACGCGGCGCCCTGGCACACGCCCCGGACGAACCAGGCCAGGGTGAGCGCCAGCGTCGGCAGGGCCAGCGAGCGCCCCATGCGCATCGCCTCGGCCAGGTACAGCATGGCGGCGATGACGGCCGCGCCGCCGGGCAGCGTGAGGGCCCAGACGCCCGTGCTCCGGGCGCACAGGCGCAGCGCCGCGTCCATCAGCGCGACGGCGTTGCGGGGGCGCAGCTCGAGCGCGGAGACGGCCATGGGCTAGCTCGCCACCAGCGAAGCGACCAGATAGAAGCCGCCCCAGACGAGGAACAGGCCCACCACCGCCAGCAGCCCGTTGGCCACCGTCCACTCGCGCCGCTCACCCGGGCCCTCCAGCGCCTTGAGGCGCTGGCCCAGACAACTCGCGCAGCGGTTGATGCCCTCGAACTGCGTGGTGCATTCCCGGCAGATGACCCGCCGGCACTCCACGCAGATGCCGAGACCGGCGCGCTCCGGGTGGTAGTGGCAGCGGCCCGAGCCCTGAATCATGCCGCCACCTTACGCAAACCCGGGCCCGCTGTACCACCCCCGCGCGCTGTCTCGGAGCTCGCCTTAGAGCTCGTCCAGGAACTCGTCGTTGTAGGTGTAGCGGGAGAGCCGCTTGACGAGCGCTTCCATGGCCTCCACGGGCTTCACCGCGTGGAGCATCTGCCGCAGCTTCTTCACCTTCTCGTACTCGCGCAGGGTGAAGAGCTTCTCCTCCTTGCGGGTGCCGGACTGGGCGATGTTCACCGCCGGGAAGACGCGCTTCTCCGCGAGCAGGCGGTCAAGCGTGACTTCGGAGTTACCGGTGCCCTTGAACTCCTCGAAGATGACCTCGTCCATGCGGCTGCCGGTGTCGATGAGCGCCGTGCCGATGATGGTCAGCGAGCCCGCCTCTTCCGTGGCGCGCGCGGCGCCGAAGATGCGCTTGGGGCGCTCCAGCGCACGGCTGTCCACGCCTCCGGACATGGTGCGGCCGGAGTTGTCGATCTCCTTGTTGTAGGCGCGCGCCAGACGCGTAATCGAGTCCAGGAGGATGACCACGTCCTTCCCGTTCTCCACCAGCCGACGGGCGCGCTCCAGCGCCAGCTCCGCCACCTTGAGGTGGTCCGCGGTGGGCCGGTCCGAACTGGAGGCGACGACCTCCGCCTTGATGCTGCGGCGCATGTCCGTCACTTCCTCGGGCCGCTCGTCGATGAGCAGCACCATGACGTGCGCCTCCGGGTGATTGGAGATGACGGCCTGGGCGATGCGCTGGAGCATGATCGTCTTGCCCGTCTTCGGCGGGGCGACGATGAGCGCGCGCTGGCCCTTGCCGATGGGCGACACCAGGTCCAACACCCGCGTCACCATCTCCTTGTGGCCGCACTCCAGCTTGAGCCGCTCGGTGGGGTCCACCGACGTCAGGTCCGCGAAGTGCGGCAGCCGGGGAGCGCCTTCCAGCGGGCGGCCATCCACCGTGTCGACCTTCTGGATGATGCCCTTGTGGCCGCGCATCTGCGCGAAGGCCGTCAGGTACTGGCCCTGTCGCAGCCGCAGCTTCTGCACCAGGTTCTTGGGCAGCTCCGGGTCGTCCGGCGCCGCCAGGAGGTTTCGCTTCACCTGCCGCAGGAACGCGTTGGGGCCCTTGGCCTCCGTGTCCAGCACGCCCTCCACGGGCGACAGGTTGGACTGCTGCGCCGCCTGGGCCTGCTGACCGCCGTGGCGCGGCTCGCGCGGGTGCTGCTGGCCGCCACCGTGGCCCCCTTGCTGCGGTCCCTGCTGGGGCTGCTGCGGTCCCGGCTGCTGTTGCTGCTGGGCCTGGCGCTGCTTGTGCTGCTCCAGCTCCTGCGGCGTCAGGAAGACCTGGACCTGCTGCCCGTCCGGGCCCGGCTGCATCCGGTACGCCTGACCCTCCGGCGTGAAGAGCACCTGCGCGCCACGACGACGACGGCGCCGACGACGGCGGCGTCCACCGGGCTGACCGGGTTGTCCGCCGGGACCACCGCTGGCCGAGGCGCCACCGCCTCCGCCATCACCCTCGTCTCCACCCTCGTCGTCGCCGTCATCGCCGCCATCATCGTCCGCTTCAGGAGGAGGGACGGGGCGGGCAACCGCTGGCGGCGGCGGGGTATCACGTGGGTCGCGGTTATCGGAGTTTTCGCTCATGAGGTTTCCAGACCGTGTGCGCCCCACACGGGCCATCCCGAGGGGAGGGCGGGGGGACGCAGGGTGACTCAGGCTGTGGGACAGGGAGCCGGGCGCGGGGCCCTGAGACACGGAAGGCCGAACCGCCGGTCCCTGGAGCACCCTGGCGGCCCGAAGGCCGACCAGCGTGCATGAGGAACACTAACAGAGGACGCCCGGCGCGCTCCCGTTTTTTCGTGGGGTGTTGGCGGGCGGACCTCCTTCCCGCCAACACGTCCTCAGCGAATGGTGAGGGTGAAGGGAATCATCGCCTTCATCCCCGGGCGCAAGAGCTCCAGGTTCACCCCCGCCTCGCGCGCGAACTGGCTCAGCGCGGCCGGGAAGGGCTCGGCGGGCGCCGGGAGCAGGGCGAGCGCCGCTCGCACGCCCGGCTCCCCGCCCAGGCCGGAGAAGAAGCCGCGCGCCTCGCCCATCAGCACCAGGTCCAGCTCCTCGGAAGGCGCCACGCCCGCGCGTTTGCGAGCGGACTCCACCGCGTCATGCAGGCCCCCCAGCCGGTCCACCAGACCCCGGGCGAGCGCGTCCGTGCCGCTCCACACGCGGCCCCGGGCAATCGCGTCGATGTCCGCCTTGTCCTTCTTGCGAGCCTTGGCCACCTCGGTGATGAACATGTCGTAGGACGCGTCCACCCACTGTTGCACCGCGGTCTGCTGCTCCGGCGTCCAGGGCTCCCACATGCCGAAGACGTCCGCCATGGGCGAGCGGCTCAGCGTCTCCTGGCTCATGCCCAGCTTGTCGCCCAAGAGGCCCTTCAGCGCGGGCTTGATGTAGAAGACGCCGATGCTGCCGGTAATCGTCGTGGGCAGCGCCAGCACCTCCGTGGCGCCCATCGCTGCGTAGTAACCGCCGGACGCCGCCACGTCGCCCATGGAGGCGATGACGGGCTTCTCCTTCGCCGCGTCCAGCACCGCCTGGTACATGAGGTACGAGGCCAGCACCTCGCCACCACCCGAGTCCACGCGCAGGACGATGGCGACGACGGACGGGTCCGACTTCGCCGACTCCAGCGCGCGCATCACCGTCTCCGCGCCGGCGATTTGACTGAAGCCCAGCGGGTCCTCGCGGCTGGTGCCTCCGGCGATGGTGCCCAGCACCGGCACCACGGCGATGCGGCGACGCGTGCCCCAGCGGCCCTCGCGCTCGTCGCGGGGAGAGTACGCCGCGCTGAAGCGGCCCCGGGGCACCAGCTCCCGCACCTTCCCGTCCAGCTCCGAGGGGTGGATGAGGCCGTCCAGGAAGCCCAGCTCCAGGGCCCGCTTCGGCGTGGGAAGGCCCGCGGCCCACAGCTCGCGCAGCTTCTCCACCGGCACCTTGCGCGACTCCGTCACCGCGCGCTCGTACCAGCTCACCTCGTTGTCCAGGTACGCGCCCACCGACTCGCGCGAGGCGTCGCTCGGCTCGCTGAGGGTGAGCTGCTCGGGCGCCGTCTTGTACTTGCCCACGCGCGCCACGTCCCACTTCACCCCGAGCTTGTCCATCGTCCCGCCGAATGTCTGCAGGTGCGCCGCCAGGCCGTTGATGTGCAGGAACGACTCCGGCACCGCGTAGATGCGCTCCGCCGCCGTCGCCACGAAGTAGCCCATGTCGTCCACCGACATCAGCACCGCCATCACCCGCTTGCCGGACGCGCGCAGCCGCAGCACCGCCTGCCGCAGCTCCTCCGCCTTGCCCCAGTCGACCCCGGGCAGGCCCTCCATCTTCAGCACCACGCCCGACAGCCGCTCGTCCTTCGTGGCCAGGTCCAGCCAGCGCGACAGCCGCAGGAACGGGTCCGCCTCGCTCACGCCGAGCACCGCCAAGAGCGGGCTGCCGCCGCCGGACAACACGTCGTTCAGGTCCAGCATCGTCACCACGCCCCCGGGCGGGCGCAGCGAGCGATAGTTCTCCGACGACAGGCGCAGTCCGACGACGTGGTCCGTGCCGTCGTCGCCGCCGCCCGCCGCGTAGGTGACGCCGATGTGGCCGGTGTCCACCGTCGCCGCCAACTGGAGCGCCACCGGCACGCCGCTGACGAAGCCGTGCGACACGCCGCCGCCCAGCCGCAGGCCCGGAATCACCTCCGCCAGGAGGGTGTACGTGGCCTGGCCCTGGCGGAACGCCCCCTCGGAGAACAGCCAGTCCACGCCCAGCGTGAAGCGCTCACCGAACGGGCGCAGGCCCAGGCCGAAGTCGTAGCCGCGCTTGATTTCGAGGGCGCCTTCCGTGGGCGCGTTGATGTCCTTCACCACCGCCGCCAGCGACAGGGCGCGCAGGGGGCGGGCGGTGAGGCCCACGTCGAAGGTATCCAGCGCGTCGATGTCGTCGTCCCTGGAGCTGAAGCCGTGCCACGAGGCCCCGAGCCGCAGCGTGGGCGAGCCCAGCGACAGGCCCAGCGAGGTGCGGCGGTAGTGCGGCTCGTGGCGTCCGCGAATCCACTCCATCGCGCCGCCCAGGCCCAGGCCTCCCAGGTTCGCGCCCAGGAAGACGCCGTCCGCGATGCTGTCGCGCTCCAGGTTGCGCTCGTGCAGGTAGAAGAGCTGCGCGGCGTTGACGAAGCCCAGGCCCGCCGGGTTGAGCGAGAGGGCGGTGGCCTCGTCCACCAGCGCCGCGCCGGTGGGCGGCAGCGTCATCCCCCGCGTGGGGACGGGGGCCTGGACGATGGTGCTCGTTTGGGCGAGCGCGAGCGACGAGAGCAGCGGCAGGAGGGCGAGCAGGCGCATACGCGCCAGGACTCTAGGCCGCGCCCGCCCCGGGACAAGCGCCGCGTGTCACCAGTCCTCGGTTCCGGACACCCCGTCGAGCGGGTCATCCACTTTCTTCTTCTTCTTCTCCTCGGTCCGGGTGCGTCCGCCCCGGTCCTCGGCGCCCCAGTCCTCGGTGCCGCCCCGGTTGTCGAGCGGGTCCGAGCTGCGCACCACCTTCTCCGCGCCACCGTCGCTGGTGTTCACCATCTGATTCACCATGCGCTCCATCTCCGCCTTGAGCTGACCGAACTCGTCGCCCTGGAGCACCACGCGGCGGCCTCCCAGCTTCTTGCCGTTGCGCAAGTCGTAGTAGCCGAGGATGAGCTCGTTGCCCTCGCCCGAGGCCTTCACCGTGCCCACCATGGCGCGCTCCAGGCCCAGGGACTTGCCCAGCCCCGCCACGCCGTTGGCCTGGGCGATGCCCCGCGACACCTCGCTGGCCACGCGGTCCAACTGCGCGTCGTAGGCCTTGTACGAGGCCGTGGGCACCAGCTCCGTGCTCACCTCCACGTCATCCGGCGTCACCTCCATGAGCTGGCCGTACTGACGGAAGCCCGGACGTTCGATGCGCAACAGATGCTTGCCCACCGCCAGCGTGGGAATCGTCACCGGCGTGTAGCCGGCCATCTCGCCATCCACGTAGACGCGCGCGCCGGAGGGCCGCGACTTCACCGTGGCGCTGCCGCGAAGCAGGGACGTGCGGCCGGTGGCCACCTGCACGCGCAGGGAGATGAACTCCCGGCTGAAGCGCTTGGGGTTCAGCTCGAAGGTGGGCGAGACGGCGACGAGGTCGATGAGGACCAGCTTCGCCTCCTCCACGTCACCGCGCAGGTGCAGCAGCGCGGCGTACAGCGCCAGCGACTCGCACAGGGGCGAGCAGCCGCGCATGGACGATGGCGCGCCGTTGAGCTCCTTGAGGGTGGCGCGCACCTTCGCCTCCGCCTCGTCGTACTCCTTCTTGTCGAAGGCGGCGGCGCTCTCCGAGTAGCCCTTGCGGGCGCGCTCCAGCGCGGACTGGGCGGCGGGGTCTCCCGGCAGCCCGAAGAGCTCCTCGGGCTTGCGCACGGTGAAGCCCGCGAAGTTCCCCAGGGCCTCGTTCATGTAGCCCTCCATCTGGACGGCGTTGGCCTCGGAGGCCGGGTCCATGGGGACGAGGAGGCTGGTGACGCGCCGAGCCGGTGCGGGGGCCGCGGCCAGGGCGAGCGAGGGAAGCAGGGCGAGGACGAGGGCTCTCATGGGTAACCTCAGAAACGAGCGACGCGAGCGGGCGATCTGTCATTCAACCCGTGGCTCAGAAGCCTGTTCCTCCGGTGATGGGATTGAAGGGCCGGCCCTTGTCCTGGGTCGCCACGAAGACGGCGCCCGCCGTCACCGCCGCAGCGCCTCCGACGACGGCCCAGAACCACGGCCGCTTCAGCAGGGACGTGCCGGTGCCCGTCTCCTCCGCGAAGCGCGGCGACATGGCGCCGTTGATGAAGTCGCGGACCTGCTGGGCCGCCGCCTCGGGGCCCTTCTTGCGGTCCTTGCCGGACAGGTCGATCTCCACGCCGCGCAGCCGCGCCTGGGTGCGCACGTCCCAGACCTGGAGCTCCGCCTGGAGGCGGCCCTTCTTGTCCTGGGACACCGCGGCCAGCACCAGGTAGCGAGCGTCCAGGCGCTCGGCGATGGCGCCCGTCTCGGGAGGAAGCGTCTCGCTCTCGAAGGCCTCCTTCGAGCCGGCGCGCGCGGAGGCCTCGCGGATGGCGGACAGGCCCGGCCCGGGCGCCAGCGTCGCCTTCACCTCGGCGCTCCCGGTGGCCTTCACCTCCGTGTACTGGGCGAAGGACGTGTAGCCCGGCGACGACACCACCACCGCGTGGTGGCCGGCGGGGACGGAGATGCCCTTGAGCGGCGTCACGCCGACGTCCTGGCCGCGCACCCGCACCTGGGCGCCCGCGGGCTGGGAGTCCACGACGAGGGTGCCGCTGGGACGCGCGTTCGCCTCGGTGCGGGCCTCCTCGAAGGCCTTCTGCACGTCCTGGCCGAAGAGGGCCTTGTCCGGGCGGGTGGAGGGCTCGGCGACGACGGAGCGCAGGAAGGCCTCCTTCGCGCCGGCCGTGTCGCCGTTGAGCATCCGGGACGCGCCGAGGAACAGGAACGTCTCGCCCAGCCGCTCCGGCCGCAGCTCGCCGGGGGACTTCTCATACGCCTCGGCCGCGGAGCGGAACTTCGCCTCGGCGACCTCCGGGTCCAGGTTGTCGTAGGCGGCCCGGCCCTCCTCGAACAGACCGTCGGCCTTGGTCAGCGGCGTCGGCTCCGGGGGAGGGAAGGCCGTGCCCAGGTCCACGAACTGCACGTCACCCCCGCGCTGCAGGTGGCGCGTCAGCTCCGTCTCCAGCTTGAGCGCCGCCGCGGAGGCGGCTGACGCGCGGGCGATGGAGAACAGCGCCACGGGGCCCGTGGACGCGGCGGGCGTGGACGCCAGCGACGGCCTCGTGGAGGGCTTCGTCGGATCTCCGGCGCTCGGAGGCGGCGGCGCGACGGGCTTGGCCACCGTGGGCGCGGGCTTCGCGGGGGGCGCCGCGGGCTTGTCGGAGTCGGGCGGCGCGGCGTCGGGATCTCCGAAGACCATGGGCTCCGGGGAGGCCACATCGCCCGTGTCCGCGGTGTCCGTGTCCTCGACGACGGGCGGCTTCTTCACGTCGCGGACTGGCTTCTTCTTCTTCACCGACTTGGTGGACACGGCCTTCTTGCGCGCGGACTTCTTGCGCGTCGTCTGGGCGTGGGCGGGAAGGAAGGCCAGCAGCAGGGTGAGGAGCAGGGCGATTCGGCGGAACGTATTCACGCCGGGGAATCTAGCCGAGCAAAGGGAGCCCCGTCACGGTCCCCCGCCTCCGCCCCGGGGGCAGTCCGGGGCGGGGGGGACCCTCGGCAGGATGACCGATGGCTAGACGTCCAGCGCTTCGACCTCGCCCGCTCGCTCCATGATGAACTTGAAGCGGGCGCTCACGTCCTTGCCCATCAAGTCATTGATGACGCGGTCCGTCTCGATGGGGTTGTCGATGGTGACTCGCAGGCTCATCCGGTTTTTCTGGTCCAACGTCGTCTCCTTGAGCTCATCGGCGGTCATCTCACCGAGGCCCTTGAAGCGCATGATGTTGGGCTTGGCGTTGCCCTTGACCTTCTCGCGGATGATTCTGTCCCGGTCCGCCTCGTCCAGCGCCCAGTACGTCTCCTTGCCGATGTCCACGCGGAACAGCGGGGGCTGGGCGATGTGGATGGCGCCGCTCTCGATGAGCGGGCGCAGGTGCCGGTAGAAGAAGGTGAGCAGCAGCGTGGCGATGTGGTGGCCGTCGCTGTCGGCGTCCATCAGCAGGAAGACGCGGCCGTAGCGCAGCTTGGTGATGTCGAAGTCCGCGCCGATGCCGCAGCCCAGGGCGCTGACGATGTCCTGGAGCTCCTTGTTGCCCGCCACCTTGTCGGTGGACGCCTGCTCCGCGTTGAGCACCTTGCCCCGCAAGGGGAGGATGGCCTGGGTGCGCCTGTCACGGCCCTGCTTGGCGGAGCCACCTGCCGAGTCACCTTCCACGAGGAACAGCTCGCTCAGGTTGGGGTCCGTGGACGAGCAGTCCGCCAGCTTCCCCGGCAGGTTGAGCCGGTGGCTGACGGCCGTCTTGCGGCTGACGGCCTGGGACGCGGCGCGGCTGGCCTCGCGAGCGCGCGCCGCCAGGATGATGCGGGCGATGACGGCCTCGGCGATGCTCTTGTTGTCGTTGAGCCACTTCTCCAGCGCCGGGCGCAGCACGCCGTCCACCTGCGCCGCCACCTCGGGGTTGTTGAGGCGCGACTTCGTCTGGCCCTGGAACTGGGGCTCCACCACGTAGACGGAGAGAATCGACGTGATTCCCTCGCGGATGTCCTCCGCGGTGAGCGTCACGCCCTTGGGCGTCAGGTCGTGCGTCTCGATGTAGTTGCGCACCGCCTTGACGACGGCGCCCTTGAGGCCCGCCTCGTGCGTGCCGCCCATGGGCGTGGGGACGCCGTTGACGTAGGAGCGGATGTGCTCGTCGGTGGCCTCCGTCCAGCCCAGCGCCACCTCCAGCCGCACCCCGTTGTCGCGCGAGTGGTAGAACGTGCTGCTGCCCACCGGTACCAGCGGCTTCTGCCGCTCCGTCACCACCTTGGTGAGGTACTCGGCGATGCCACCGTCGTGCTTGTACGTCACCGACGTGGAGGGGCTGGAAGTCTCGTCCTTCCAGACGACCGTCATCCCCTTGTGCAGGTAGCTCTTGGCCTCCAGCCGCTCGCGCACCAGCTCCGCGTCGAACTTCAGCTTCTCGCCGAAGATTTCGGGGTCCGGCTCGAAGGTTATCGACGTGCCGGTGCCGCGCGCGCCGCCTTCCGCCTTCAGGGGGCTGGTGGGCTTGCCGCGCGCGTACGTCTGGACGTGGCGTTTGCCGTCGCGCTTGATCTCCACCGTCAGCTTGCGGGAGAGCGCGTTCACCACGGAGCTGCCCACGCCGTGCAGACCGCCCGAGTGGGTGTAGTTGCCCTGCTCGAACTTGCCGCCCGAGTGCAGCGTCGTGAGGATGACCTCCAAGGCGGACTTCTTGAGCTTGGGCATGATGTCCACGGGGATGCCTCGCCCGTTGTCCACCACGGTGATGCTGCGGCCATCCTTGTGGAGCGTCACCTCGACGGTGGTGGCGTGGCTGTTGATGACCTCGTCCACCGAGTTGTCGAGGATCTCCCACAACAGGTGGTGATACCCCGTGCCGTCCGTCCCGCCGATGTACATGGCCGGGCGCTTGCGCACCGGCTCCAGGCCCTCGAGGACCTGGATGTCGGCGCCTGTGTAGCTTTCCTTCTTCGTCGCCATGGCGTCCTCTGGCTAGTCCTTCTTCTCGGGCAACGGGATGAAGACGGGGAGCTTGGCCACGTCCTCCACCGCGTCGCGCTTGGACATCTCGTGGCCCTTGCCGCCGCGGCCCGTCACCCCGTACTTCGCGGGGGCGAGCTGCAGCTTGCGGCCCTTCTGCGTGTCGAAATCCAGCTTCGCGTCCTTGTTGTTGGGCGCGGTGACGAGGAAGTCCACCACCTGGTCATCCGCATCCACCTTGATGACGGTGACGCCCTTGCCGGGGCCGGCCAGCTCGTTGATCTCCGCCGCCTTGCACACCAGGGCGTTGGTCTTCTTGGTGAGCACCGCGAGCAGGTCCTTTTCGCCCACCGCCTGCACGCCGATGATCTCATCGCCCTCGCCCGTCTTGGCGTAGCGACGTCCGGCGCGCGTGGAGACCTCCAGGTGCGGCTCCAGGAGGAAGCGCATGCCCATGCCGTGCCGCGTCACGCCCAGGAGCTTCTGCGGGCTCGTCAGCCGCGTGTCGAGTGAGAGGGCGGCGACCACGCGCTCGCCGTCGTCGAACTTGAACAGCTTCTGGATGGGGTCGCCGTAGCCGGTGGAGGCGGGGATGTCGTTGAAGCGGGTGACGTAGGCGGTGCCGAAGTTGCTGAACAGCACGAGGTTCGCCTTCAGGCTGCCGGCGAGCACGGCCATGACGGCGTCGCCCTCGCGCAGACGGGTGGAGGACGGGTCCTTCACCTCGCGCACGCGCTTGACCCAGCCGTCGCGGGTGAGGACCACGTGGGCGTCCTCGTCCGCGATGAACGCGTCGGCGTCGAACTCCACTTCCTCGGAGCCCGCGCCACCAATCTTGGTGCGGCGCTTGTCGTTGTAGAGCCCCTTGATTTCGCCGAGCTCGTCCTTGACGGTGCTCCAGACCTTCTTCTTGTCCTTGAGCACGCCCTCGATGCGCTTGATCTCCGCGCGCTTCTCCTTGAGCTCCTTCTGGACGACCAGGATCTCGAGGCGGGCGAGCTTGTAGAGCTTCATCTCCAGGATGGCGTCCACCTGGAGCTCATCCAGTTTGAAGCGCACCATCAACTTCTGGGCGGCGTCCTGCTTGCCCTCGGACTGGCGGATGATGCGGATGATCTCATCCAGCGCGTCGTAGGCCTTCTCGAAGCCCTCGAGCAGGTGGACGCGCTTCTGCAGCTCCCCCAGCTCGTGCTGGTAGCGCCGGGTGACGATGCCGAAGCGGAAGTCGAGGAAGAACTGGAGGATGCTCTTGAGGTCCAGCCGGCGCGGCGTGCCGACCTCGGGGTTGTCGTCGCTGGGGACGAGGCACGTCAGGTTGACGCCGAACGTCGTCTGCAGGGGCGTGTGCTTGTAGAGGTACGCCATCACCAGGTCGGGGTTGGCGTCCTTCTTCAGCTCCAGGACGATGCGCACGTCCTTGGTGGACTCGTCGCGCACGTCGACGATGAGCGGCAGCTTCCGCTCGCGCACCAGGTCGCCAATCTTCGCGACGAGGGTGGACTTGTTCACCGTGTAGGGGATGGACGTGACGATGATCTGCGTGCCGCCGCGCTTGAGCTCCTCGGTGTCCCACTCACCGCGGATGCGGACGCTGCCCTGGCCCGTCTCGTAGATGTCGCGCAGTTCCTTCTTGTCGTTGAGGATCTGCCCGCCGGTGGGGAAGTCCGGGCCCTTGATCCACTTGAGCAGGTCCTTGGTGAGCAGCGCCGGGTTCTCGATGAGGGCCACCAGCGCGTCCACCAGCTCGCCCAGGTGGTGGGGCGGGATGTTGGTGGCCATGCCCACGGCGATGCCCGTGGTGCCGTTCATCAGGAGCTGCGGCACCCGCGACGGGATGACGATGGGCTCGTTGCGCGTGCCGTCGTAGGTGGGCCGGAAGTCGACCGTCTTGCGCTCCAGCTCACCGAGCATCTCGGTGGCGAGCTTCTCCAGACGGCACTCGGTGTAGCGGTAGGCGGCGGCGGAGTCGCCGTCGAGCGAGCCGAAGTTGCCGTGGCCGTCCACCAGCGGGTAGCGCAGGGAGAAGTCCTGCGCCATGCGCACGAGCGCGTCGTAGATGGAGGCGTCGCCGTGCGGGTGGTAGCGACCCATGATGGCGCCGACCACCTGTGCGCACTTCTGGTACTTCGTGTCGAACGACAGGTTCAGGTCGTTCCACATGCCGTACAGGATGCGGCGCTGCACGGGCTTGAGGCCGTCGCGCACGTCCGGCAGGGCGCGCGAGGTGATGACCGACAGGGCGTAGTTGATGTACCGGCGACGCGCCTCGTCAGCGAGCGAGGCGGGGACATATCCATCGCCACCCCCCGCCGAGCCCGAGGCTCCACCCCCGCCACCCGCGCCCCCCTGCTTCTTCGGCGTCTTCTTTTCGGCTTCTGCGCGCATGCTCTTCAAACCCAGGTGAGAACGTCTCGTACCCGAACGCGGTGCGTGACTTGCGCACTCCGCGCCATCGAATCTGGAAGCTGTAACAAAGCGGCGGGACTACCATGGCCCCCTGACAATTGGAACGAATTCGGGGGGTTGCGTACCCTCGGAGGCATCCTACCTGAATGTCCGTCCAGTTCCGCGTCTGAGTGAAACACCCCTGTAACCCCCCGGAATTCCGAGGAGCAGGGCCTCTTGGACTCACCTGGGGGCGGGACGGTGGGTGCGGGTAGGACACGACGCCCGGTTGGCTCCCGGAAGGCTCCGACCAGGTGGGGCGGGGTGGGCTTGCTCCCTTGCCTGGGCTTCGACGCGGCGCGCAGCGGGCCTGGCGCGACGGCTCAGCGCCGCCGCTGTTCTTCCAGCCCGTCGCGCGCGTTCAGGGCGTCGCCTTGGGCGCCTTGCCCCAGTTGCCGTCCTTGAAGATGCGCACGCCCTTGCCGCCGCCGCCTCCAATCATGCCGGGGATGGTGGCCTGGATGGGCTTGCCACCGGGAGGCTGGTAGACGACCCGTGCCTTGCGCGCGGACGGAATCGAGGCGTGGGTGGTGTCGATCAGCAGGTAGACCGCCTTGCCGTCGGACTGGATGCGGTCGGTGTCGTGCTTGTGGCTCAGCTCGGCCAGGAGCTCACCGTCATCGATGGTGCTCGCCTCGTTTCCGAGCAGCCGTACCTTCACGCGCAGCCACGTCTGGGCACTGCCACCTTCGGACGCGTAGTCGCGCATGCCCTGGATGATGACGGCCAGGTCCGCGCCGTTGCCAGGAGCGCCCTGCGCCAGCCGCAGTCCGGTCTGCTTGCTGTTGTCCGTGTCGATCAGCAGCGTGGCGTTGGCGCAGCGGCTCTTGCACTCCTCGCCCCACGGCTCCTTGTCGAAGCGCAGGCGCATGGCGAAGTCGCTGCCCTGGGGGGCGATGACGGCGTCGACGACGACGGGCCGCTCACCGTCCACGGGAGCCGTGTATTTGAAGGTGGACCGTTCCTTGGCGACGACGCTCGAGCCGGCGAGGAGGGTGCAGACGAGCAACGGCAATGAGCGCTTCACGGGGTGTGGACCTCCGAGGAAAAGACGTCCATTCAAGAGGGAAGAAGCCGTGGCAGCAAGTCTCAAGCGTTAGAGTCTTCCTGGGAGGTGTGAGAGATGCGGATTCCCTACGTGCGCCAGCTCAAGCTGGGGCCCATGGACAACTTCGTCTACCTGGTGGGCGCGGCGGACTCGCCCGACGTCGTGGTGGTGGACCCGGCGTGGGACGTCGATGCGATTGAGCGCGCGGTGGCGGAGGATGGCAAGCGGCTCGCGGGAGCGTTCGTCTCGCACTGCCACTTCGACCACATCAACGGACTGCCAGATTTGCTGTCGCGGCACGACGTGCCCGTCTATGCGCAGCGCGCGGAGGTGGAGTTCTCCGCGGAGCTGCGCGAGCTGAAGGACGCGCTGCGCCCGCTGGGGCCTGGCGACGCGGTTCCCGTGGGCTCCGAGGTGTTCCAGGCGCTGCACACGCCGGGGCACACGCCGGGCTCGCACTGCCTGTTGGCCGGTGATGCGCTCGTGTCCGGGGACACGCTGTTCATCAACGGCTGCGGCCGGTGCGACATGAGCGGTGGAGACCCGGAGGCGATGTACCGCTCGCTGTCGCAGGTGTTGCTCAAGGTCCCGGACTCGACGCGGCTGTGCCCGGGGCACGACTACGCGGACGTGCCGGTGGCGTCCCTGGGCGACGTGCGTCAGACGAACCCGTACTTCGCCTTCCCCGACGTGGCCTCGTTCGTCGCGTTCCGGATGCGCCCCAGGAAGTGAGCACGTAGTGAAGAAGACGAGTGAGCTGACGGACGCGGAGTTCCTGCGCGACGCCTACATCCAGGAGGGCGTGAGCCCTGTCCCAGGGGTGGTCATCGCCGCCTGCACGGTGGGGGACGACTACGACAATCCCGGCAATCGCATCGGCGTGCGCAGGGATGGCGCGTGGCTGGAGTTCGAGGTGTCCGGTGAGGCGGTCCTCTCCGTGGATGCCACCGAGGCGGGACTGGCCTACGTCCTCGGAGAGAACGGGACGGTGATTCGCTTCGATTGGAAGACGCCGCGGACCAGGGATGAGCTGAAGGCCTCCCGCAAGGTGTTCAAGAACAAGGCCGTCGAGGACCTCGGGCCGCTGCGCCGGCTCCGCGTCTTGGGGAACGACGTCGTCTGTGTGGGCTCGGTGGGTCAGGCCTACGTGCTGGGCAAGGCGCGCTTCAGCACGCTGCCCCAGCTCACCGTCGACGGAGAGGACGTCACCCTCGAAAACCTCACGGGCCACGGTCGCGACGACTTCATGGCCGTCACCTCCGAGGGGCATCTGGCGCATTTCGATGGAAAGCGCTGGCGCCGCATCCCGCTTCCCCTGGAGACGGGCTTCAATGGTGTGTGCACGCTGAAAGACGGCTATGCCCTCTGCGGAAATGAGGGAGCCGTCCTGATGGGAAGCGGCGACGACTGGCGCGTCATCCGGCCCCCGGACACCGAGCGCGAGTACTACGGCATCGCGACGTACCAGGACCACGTCTACGCGGCGCACCTGGGCGGTATCGACCGCGTGGTCGGCGACAAGCTGAAGCGCATGGTCATCGCGAAGGCGGACTCGCTGCGCTTCACCGGGCTGCGCGGCGCCCAGGACGGCGTGTGGGCGCTCGCGGACCGGACCATCGGTTGGATTCACGATGACCGGTGGCACACCGTGGCGGCCGAAGCCCCCTCCGAGTGAGCAGGGGGCCGATGGAGCCCGGTTACGGGCGCTGCTGGGCGAACATCCAATCCCAGAAGGCGATGTTCTCGTACGTGGGCGTGGCGAAGTCGGTGCCCTGTGGGTGCACGGTGAATCGCAGGGGAGACGTCCCCGCGGCATAGGCCCCTGCCTGGGTGGACCAGGTGTCGTTGGTGGCGTTGAACACGTACGTGAGCGTCGCGGCGGGCGCGGCGAAGGTCAGGTACTGGTCCCATCCGTACGCCTTCGTCAGTCCGCGCAGCCAGGAGTGCTGGGCCGTCCACGCGTCGGCCGTCTGCCAGGAGTCCACCATCCACACGGGGACGTTGAGCAACTGGGTAATCGCGGGGCCGGGGGCGCCCAGGTTGGCGCCCACCGGTGCGAGCGCCGCGATGCGGTTGCCATGGCTGTTGCCATAGTTCCACGCACCGGAGCCGCCCAGCACGCGGCCCGTGACGTAGATGCGCGACGGGTCCACGCGGTAGTTGGCGACGATGAAGTCGACCAGCGCGTTGAGCTGCGTGACGTTCCAGTTCGAGGAGGTGCGCGGCGCGAAGACCATGGCCTGCTGGGTTC
The DNA here is from genome assembly GCF_010894455.1 of Myxococcus eversor. Lineage (GTDB taxonomy): Bacteria > Myxococcota > Myxococcia > Myxococcales > Myxococcaceae > Myxococcus > Myxococcus eversor. The sequence goes on from NZ_JAAIXY010000015.1 coordinate 226,066, forward strand.
CGAAGTACGTCTTCCAGGTGGGGTTGTCGCGGATGAGCTTGAGCGGGCCGTAGCGCGACACCACTTCCACGAGCTGGGCCTCGGTGCTCGTGGTGCCCGCCTCACCGGAGTCGTGGAGCTGGAGCACCAGCGGATAGGTCGTCGTCGGCGACGTCAGGTAGCCCGGGGGCAGGTACTCCGCATAGGCGTAGGAGGTGCCGGTGGCGCTTGTCAGTCGGCCGATGATCTGGTTCTCGGTGGTGATGGGCAGGCCCGGCGTGGACACGCGGTAGGTGGCGGTGACGGTGGTGGCCGCCGCGGGCATGGTCAGCGTCGTCGTCGCGGACGTGGTGCTGGCCACCGTGGCGCCGGTCCACTGGTCGAACACGTAGCCGGACGCGGGCGCATCCGCGGTGATGGTGACTTGCGTTCCGCTGGCGTACTGGCCGTCGCCCGAGCCGCTGTTGACGGTGAGCGTGTACTGCGTGGGCGAGGACACGCGATAGGTGGCGGTGACGGTGGTGGCCGCCGCGGGCATGGTCAGCGTCGTAGTCGCGGACGTGGTGCTGGCCACGGTGGCGCCGGTCCACTGGTCGAACACGTAGCCGGATGCCGGAGCGTCGGCGGTGATGGTGACCTGCGTGCCGCTGGTGTACTGGCCGTCACCCGAGCCGCTGTTGACGGTGAGCGTGTACTGCGTGGGCGGCGTCCCGCCGCGCTGCTGCGCCAGCATCCAGTCCCAGAACGACTGCGTGCTGTAGGACTCCGACCAGCCGGTGTGCGCCGAGCCGGGAATCACGATGAGCCGAGCCGCGGCCGACCCCGTGCTCACCGCGCCCGCCTGTGACGTCCACAGCTTCGTCGTCTTGTCGAACAGGTACGTCAGCGTCTGCGTGCTGTTGGTGACGCTGACCATCTGGGTCACGTTGTAGTTCTTGGTGTAGCCGATCAGCCAGGACTGCTGCGCGGCGACCTCGCCGTAGCTGCTCGACGCCCAGACGGGAACATCATTGAGAGCGGTGATGGTGGGTCCCGGCGCGCCGATGTTGGTGGCGAACGGGGCGATGGCCGCCAGCTCGGTGCCGTAGAGATTCGCGTACCGCCACGTCCCCCAGCCGCCCATGCTCAGGCCCGTCAGGTACACGCGAGTGGGGTCCACCCGGTAGTTGGCGACGATGAACTGCACGAACGGACGCAGCTCCGTGGGCGAGTAGTTGTCCAGGCTCTGCGGCGTGAAGACCATCACCTGCTTCGTGCCGAAGTACGTCTTCCACGTGGCGCTCGTGCGGATGTTGGCGAGCGCGCCGTGCCGCGTGGTGATGTCGTACAGCTGCGCCTCCGTCGTCGCCTGACCCAGCTCCCCCATGCCGTTGAGATGGATGATGGCCGGGTAGGTCTGGGTCGAAGTCAGATATCCCGGAGGCAGGTACTCGGAATACCCGAGAGTGGCTCCCGAGGCGCTCGGCAGGCGGGTGACAATCTGGTTCTCCACGGTGATGCTGACCGCGGAGCGCTGCGCGTCGAACTCCTGGGAGGACGTCTCTTCGGGGGCGGGACCACACGCCGCCAGGACCGCCACGGCGACGCTGAGTACGACGCTTCTCATGGAACACCTCTCGAGCGGGGAGTACGACCTCACTCACTCTAGTAGGCGTTTTGTAATTGTCCCGGGATTGCGTTTGTTTCGCAATGACCACGCATGGCCAGTTGACTCAGGCCCGTCGTGTGCGGGTGCCCACGGGGGGCATCTGGAGGCCCTTGGGCCTGGCGTGCATGGACCACCAGGCCGCGACGGCCAAGAGCCCCACGGCCATCAGCGTCCACAGGGCGGCCCACACCACGGAGGGCACGTAGGTGACGTCGGCGAGCAGGGCCGCGTCGCTCTGCGCGCGCACCGTGCTGTTCCAGAGGTCGGAGCGCAGGTCGAACAGCACGTACAGCGCGGTGAAGGCGGCGATGAAGAGGTTCACCAGGTCCACCGCGCCATCCGGCAGCCACTTCGCGCACGCGCCGAGGACGACGGCGGTGCCCACGCAGAAGGCCAGGGTGAAGAGGTCGCCTCCATACAGGAGGCCCATGATGACGAGCCACGCGGAGGCGGCCACCAGCACGCCCCGGCGGAGCTGGAACCGGAAGGTGGCGATGAGCAGCCCTGCGCCAGCCACCGCGCTTCCCAGGTAGCCCGCCGAGTACAGGACGACCTGGCGCAGCATGCCCGGTGGGAGGCGGGACATACACAAGCCCCCCTCGTCGGCCATGAGGTGGATGCGGTCCACGGACCCACCCAGGAGCAGGGTGGCGAGCGCGTGCCCGCTCTCGTGCATCATCACCACCAGCACCTTGAGAGGCCACAGGACGGGCGAGTCCCAGAAGAACCAGCCGACCCCCAGCATGACGAGCAGGAGGGCCAGGCGGCCGAAGTCGAGCTTTGCTCCGCTGGCGGTCCTCATCGTTTTCCGGGCCTCCCCTCCATCAGACACCCCAACACTTAAGCTCGGTCCCTCTTCCCAGGAAACTCCTGGCATGCCGCGAAGCGTCGGACACACCGTGGGAGTCGCGTGCGGGCGCCGGACGGGGTAGGGAGGACTCCATGAAGAAAGCCCTCCTTCTGCTCTCGCTCGTGGCTGCCCCGGCTCTGGCCGGGGAAGGAAAGTGGACCCCCCAGCAGGTGCTGGACCTGGACCCGGCGTGGTTGCGCGCCCAGGGACTCCAGGTCTCACCCAAGAAGCTCTGGGACCCCAAGCGCGGCACCGGCCTGCTCGCGGGCGCGGTGAACGTGGGGGGCTGCACTGGCGCCTTCATCTCCTCCACCGGCCTGGTCATCACCAACCACCACTGTGCCTTCGGCGTCATCCAGGAGCACAGCACGCCCCAACGCGACCTCATCACCCAGGGCTTCCTGGCCTCGGAGCGCAAGGACGAGCTGCCCGGCAAGGGCGCGCGGGTGCAGGTGCCTCGCAGCTTCACGGACGTGACGGCGCAGGTGCTGGCCGCGGTGCCGCAGGGCGCGGACGACTTGGTCCGCTACAAGGCCATCGAGCGCAAGCAGAAGGAGCTGGTGGCCGAGTGCGAGAAGCGCCCCGCCACGCGCTGCCAGGTGTCCACGTTCGACAGCGGCGTCAACTACACGCTGGTGGACGCGGTGGAGCTGGTGGACGTGCGGCTCGTGTACGCGCCGCCGCGCGCGGTGGGCGAGTACGGTGGCGAGGAGGACAACTGGATGTGGCCGCGCCACACCGGTGACTTCGCCATCCTCCGCGCGTACAGCGCGCCGGACGGTTCCTCCGCGCCGTACAGCGAGAAGAACGTGCCCTTCAAGGCGGAGTTCTTCTTCCCGCTGGCCACCGAGGGCGTGAAGCCGGGCGACTTCGTGATGGTGCTCGGCTACCCGGGCCGCACCTACCGCGCGCTGCTCGCGGAGGAGTTCGCGGAGCGCCAGTCGCGGCTGTACCCGCGCATGCGCGACGTGTTCGGCGAGGCCATCCGCATCCTGGAGGAGGAAGGGGAGAAGGACCCGGCCGGCAAGATCGCCGTCGCGTCCACCGTCAAGGGACTGCACAACGTGTACAAGAACGCGGGCGGGCAGCTCGCGGGGCTCAAGCGCGGCAAGCTGGTGGAGAAGCAGCACCAGGCCGAAGCGGACGTCGCTGCCTGGGCCGGGAAGAACGGCGCGAAGTGGGCGAGCGCCCTGACGGCCCGCGACGCGCTGCTGGCCGAGCAGAAGGCGAACACGAAGGTGTTCGAGCGCGAGTTCCTGCTCGGGGCGACGCCTCGGCTGGCCCGGGGCCCGGCGCTGGCGGTGACGCTGTCGCGGCTGGCGGCGGAGCGCGCGAAGCCGGACCTGGAGCGCCGTCCGGAGTACATGGACCGCGAGCAGGCGCGCATCAAGGACCGCCTGGAGCGCGAGCAGAAGAACGTGTTCGTCCCGGCCGAGAAGAAGCTGCTCATCGCCTACGTGAAGCGCGCGCAGGCGCTGGGGGCGGACGAGCGCATCGCCGCCGTGGACAAGCACTTCGGCAAGGTGTTCGTGGAGAAGGACGTCGCGGCGAAGGTGGACTCGCTCTACGCCGTCACCCAGGTGCTGACGCTGGCCGAGCGCATGAAGATGGCGACGGAGACGGTGGCGCAGCTGGAGGCGCGCAAGGACCCGATGCTGGCGTTCGGCCTGGACCTGGCGCGGGAGCTGGAGGCGCTGGATGACGTGGGAGACCGCCGCCAGGGTATGTCGCTGCGCCTGCGTCCGGACTGGCGCAAGGCGGTGCTGGCGCATGCGGGCAAGCCGGTGGCGCCGGATGCGAACGGGACGCTGCGGGTGACGTTCGCCAAGGTGCAGGGCTACTCGCCGCGCGACGGGGCCGTGTACACGCCGCAGACGACGCTCTCGGGCATGCTGGAGAAGCACACGGGCGAGGAGCCCTTCGACGTGCCCGAGCGCGTGTCGAAGGTCGCCGAGTCCAAGCGGTATGGCGCGTGGGCGGACAAGAAGCTGAAGGACGTGCCGGTGAACTTCCTGGCGGACGCGGACACGACGGGCGGCAACTCCGGCAGTCCCACGGTGAACGGCAAGGGGCAGCTGGTGGGCGTCAACTTCGACCGCGTCTGGGAGAATGTGGCCAACGACTTCGGGTACAACCCGGACGTGGCCCGCAACGTCAACGTGGACGTGCGGTATGTCTTGTGGATGTTGGACCAGGTGGAGAACGCGGACACGCTCTTGAGGGAGCTGGGCGTGCGCAAGGGCCCGCCGGTGGCGGGGGAGACGCGCTGATGACAGACCCGGCGGACGCTGCTCCGCCCCTGCCCACCTTCCGGCCGGAAGAGCAGGTGTGCGGCAATTGCAAGCTGTGGAGCCCTCACTCGGTGGAAGAGCGCCGGGGCTGGGTGGGGCCGTGTCGGCTCCAGTCCTCGCGGGGCATGTTCCCGCCGTCCGCCCCCATCTGTGACAAGTACGCGCCCCGAGGCACGGCCGTGGCCCCGGCGGCGCACTCTCCCTCGCGAGAGCGCACCGCGCGCAGCGTGGCCCCGGTGGTGATTCGCCGCCGGGTGGACCCCAACGAAGTCGTGGACCTGGAAGGGCTGAGCATGACGCGTGAAGAGCTGATGGACATCTTCCGGGAGGCGTCTGGCCTGATGGACGCGCCCCCGCTCGCGGGCAAGTGGGAGGGCGGCACGGTGCGCCTGGTTCCGGCCAACCCGGAGCTGCAGGCCAAGGACCTGCCCATCGACAGCCTGTTCCACAAGGTCGTCATGGTGCGCGACAGGCTCCGGGTGCTCGAGCAGAAGCTCAACGCGCACCCGAAGCTGTCCGACGCGGAGAAGGTGGAGATGCAGAGCTACATCACCCGCGTGTACGGCTCGCTCACCAACTTCAACGTCCTCTTCAAGGACAAGGGTGACCAGTTCGTCGGCGCGAAGGGTGACGAGTAGTTGATAGTGTCCATTTGACACGAAGATGGCGCCGGGTGTTGACTGGCGCCATGTCCTCGACTGGAAGACCGGCGGACCACGCGGAGCGGATGTCGCGAGCCCTGTTGTCGTTGGAGGGGCTCTCCGTGGGGGATGGCTTTGGGGAGCGGTTCTTCGCGGCCCGGAGCCTGGTGGCGGAGTGGGTGGAGGCTCGCAGGCCTCCTTCCGCGCCGTGGCCGTACACGGACGACACGGAGATGGCGCTCTCCGTCGTCCAGGTGCTCGACGAGCACGGGCAGGTGGAGCAGGAGCGGCTCGCGCGGCTCTTCGGCACGCGCTACCGCGCCAATCGCTACCGGGGCTATGGCGGCACGGCGCTGGATATCCTGGAGCGCATCCACCTGGGGATGCACTGGCTGCCCGCGTCGTCCCAGGTGTTCGACGGCACGGGGTCCAAGGGCAACGGCGCGGCGATGCGCGTGGCGCCGCTGGGTGCGTACTTCGCGGGAGACCTGCGGCGCGCGGCGGATGAGGCGCGGCTGTCCGCGGAGGTGACGCATTACCATCCAGATGGGCAGGCGGGTGCCATGGCCGTCGCGGTGGCGGCGGCGTGGGCCTGTCAGGACGCGGCGACGCGTGGGCCCGCGCGGAACCTCTTCGACGTGGTGCTGGAGTACACGCCGAACGGGGCCACCCGGCGCGGGCTGGAGAAGGCTCGGGGCTGGTCGTTGGAGACGACACCGACGGCGGCGGCGAAGGAGCTGGGCAGTGGCTTCCGGGTGTTGTCGGAGGACACGGTGCCCTTCGTGGTGTGGTGTGCGGTGCGGCACCTGGAGCACTACGAGGACGCGCTGTGGTCCACGGTGTCCGGGCGGGGTGACATGGACACGACGTGCGCCATGGTGGGCGGCATCGTCGTGCTCGTCACGGGCAGGGCGGCGATTCCCGCGTCGTGGCTGGAGGCTCGCGAGAAGCTCCAACTGCGAGCGCTGGAGTAGCGCCGTGTGCCTCAGGGGTGTTGGCCGCGCTCTTCCATGAGGCCGAAGGTGCGTTGCCGGGCGCGGTGCAGGGTGCTCTTCACGGTGCCTTCGGGGATTCGCAGCAGGCGGGCGATTTCGGGGTAGCTCAGCCCACGCACTTCGCGCAGGTGGAGGACCTGTCGCTGCTGCTCGTTGATCTCCTGCATGGCGTCGGTGAAGTGGCGTTGCAGCTCCGCGCCCGCTGCCTGGACTTCGGGCGTGAGGGGCTCGGAAGGCTCCAGGCTCAAGCGCTCGCGGCGCTTGCGTGCGCGCAGCCAGTTGATGCTGCTGTTGACCATGACGCGGTGGAGCCACGTGGTCCAGGCAGCGCGTCCGCCGTAGCCTGGAGACTTCCAGGCGAGCCGGGCGAAGACGTCCTGCACCACGTCCTCCGCATCGTCCGCGTCGCCGACGATGCGGCGGGCGATGGCGAGAGCGCGGGCACGGTGCTCGTTGTAGAGCTGAGTGAGAGGCGGGAGGTCGATGGCGGCGGCGTGCATCACGGGTGGGCTCCTGAACACCCCAGCGGGGACCTCCTCTGGAACGAACCGGCCGCGAAAAGGGTCTATCCGCCCGCGACGGTGGGATTTTTTCACCGCGTGTCTTGAGGGTACGGACACCGGCCCGGAGCTGGGTTTCCGCTCGTACTTCAGGGCATGAAGGTGGGTAGGCTCACGGTGTCCCGTTGCGCGCTTTGGAACGGCCGCGGTGACGCCGCCTGACTCCGAGGAGGCCGACATGGCGTACTTCGATGACTTGGCGCCGTGTTCATATTTTCCAGCAGGGCAGGACGTCCTGCTGGCGGTGGGGTGGCTCGAGCAGGGGCACTTATTCACGCAGGGCCTGGTCAATGAGGACGTCTTCGAAGCGCTCGTCCGGCTGTGCGTGAATCCATGGCAGCCCGTGGCGTTCGCGGGTCGACACGCGTGCGCGCTGTGCCGGTTCTCGGGCGGACCGGGGGCGTTGGTGTACCGCGACATGACGGTGTCATTCGGGGGCGCGAACGTCTTCATCCCCGGAACAGAGCGCGTCTTCGTCGCACCGACGTTGGTCGTGCACTACATCGACGCGCACGGGTACGCACCGCCACGCGAGTTCCAGGATGCGGTGATGGGCTGTCCGGAGATGCGCTCCCTGGCGTACCTCAAGGCACTGAAGGCGCGAGGGTTCACCGCCCTCAGGTGATGTGCCCGTGCTTCCGCGATCCATCAGCTCCCTGTGCGACTCGCCGCTCTCCTCCCGGACCACAAGGCTCTGTCTACGGAAATCCTCGGAAAGTGGTCGGGTCCTCCCCTGAGCAGCTCATGATTGGTGGGTCGCCTCTGCCGAGCCCCGCTCTGAGCCCCGGCCCTTCAATCCCTTGCGTGCTTGAGGCGCCAGACGCAAAGTTGACTATCCCCTTCGTTGTCGTTGTTGTTTGCTTGACGTTGGTTTGGGCTACCAATGGTCATTGCATGGGGGTGTGATGAAGTCTTCCATCCTACTCGTTGCTGTTGCGGCCACAGGCCTCGCTGGTGGACTTCTGATTCCCCAGAAGGCCGAAGCCATTTGCTGCAATTACCAATGCCTTTGCTGGAGGACCGCCGAAGAGATGTATGTCGAATGTTGGACCGACTTACAGGGGTGCTGTCATACTTTTGGCCTGTGCTTCTCTGGTAACTGCGCGAAGTGCGTGTTTTCCGTTGAGTGATTAGGCGTCGAGCGGTCCTGTCAGTGCTGTCTGTTGCTGCGATTGCCAATGCAGTCGCGGGTTGATGAGCGCCGACAGGGTTGTCGAGTGTTGGACCGGCTGTCAGGGGGGCTGGCCTTCTTGGCTTCATCGGAAATAGGAGGAGACCTCGTGCATTCCTGGGGAAGGTACCTGCAGGTGGTGGGAGTCTTTCTCGTTTCCATCGCGGCTGGCGTGCTTCTGACTCGGCCGGGCGCGCCGGTCTCGACCGCTCACGAAGACGCTCGCCGTGGGACTCAGCGCTCCGAAGCGGTTGCCACGAGGGCCGTGGTGGCTTCCAGGCCCGCTGCGGAAGCGTCCACTGGGAGTCGACCAGAAGGGAACTGCGTCTCCGAACCTCCGGAGACGCCGGTGCGTGCAGGAGTCGTGGCCACTACGGCCTGGGACGAGGTCCCTCTCATTTCCGACCCTCGCGAGCTGGGCTCCTGGGCAATGCGCCGCCTCCAGGAAGGCATTGACGGTCAGGTGCGTGAGCGGGTGCGTGCATGCCTGGCGGGTATGCTCGAGGCGGGCATCCACCACTCCACGGAGCGTACCGTCCTGGTTCTTCACATGGAGTCAGAGGAAAACCTGCTCGTCGTCAGGGAGGCAAAGGTCCAGCGCCACGGTGCCGCAGACGAGGAGACAGCTCGGTGCGTGGCAGAAGCCTTCGAATCGCAGGAGTTCGAGGCGAGAGGCGCTGTGACTCCGGGGCAGCGCTTCCGCCTAGAGTACCCCATCACCTTCTGACCCAGCCCTCGACCATGCGACACCGTTGGTGGTTGCTGTACAGCCTCATCGTCGGGCTCAGCGTGGGGGTCTTGATTGGGAACCGGCTCTCGTCCGAGCCAGAGCCGCCGCCCGCTACTCGCGAGGAAGAGTCATCCCTGGTGGAGATTCCTCCGCCACGAGCTCTGCCCCCAGCGAGGCCTTCTCCTTCCTTGCGTCTCCATGTCCTCGGTCCCACTGGCTCTTGCGAGGTGAGCCTCTATTGCCGGCGTGGCCCGGCCTCTTCCTGGGGCTTGGTCGCGAGGCGGACCACCCTCTCCGACGGTCGCCTCGACATGCCCGAAGCGACCGGTCACTGCCTCGTATTCGTCACAGCAGCCGGCTTCGCTCCGGGCCACCTCGAATTCACCCGCCCGGCCACGGAAGTACTGGCCCTGTCACTTCCGTTGAGGCCCGCGCGGGTCATGAGAGGACGCGCGGTCCGTAAGGGTACGCAGGAGCCCGTCCCCATGGCCTCACTGGAACTGCGGCGGGTGCTCTCGGCCTTTCCGCGCGAGCTTGAGCGAGACCTCCGCCAAGCCGGCTCCAGCGATGCGCTGGGACGCTTCGAGTTTCGCGACCTCGCTGAGGGCAACTACGAACTCGTCGCGCAGGCCCCCTCTTTCCAGCCGGAGACTCGCGTGGTCCTGCTGTCGGGGGATCCACACCCGGAACTCGAGCTCGAGCTCGCTCCGCACGGGTTCCTCGAGGGGAGTGTTGTCGACGCGAAGGGCGTTCGTGTCGCGGGCGCGACGGTCCGGGTCTCAGAGGGGGCCGGGGGGGATGTTACTGACGCCAACGGGGCCTTCTCCCTGGAACTCCCAGCCGGGGCCTACCGGCTGACTGCGGCCCTGGGAAGCCAGATGGGCGTCGCCGATGAGCCGCAAGTCGTGGAGGTGGGGGCGACCACGCGTTGCCCTATCATCCAGCTTGGCCGGCCAGGGCGGATGGAGGCGCGGGTCGTGGAGGCTGAGAGCTGGACTCCCTTGGAAGGAGTGCGTGTCCGAATCCAGCCGGCGGCCAGCCTGTCCGTGACAGACGCGGAGGGCCGCTTCTCGGTCGAGGACCTGCTTCCCGGCGAGTACCGCCTCTCCGCCGCGGCGGATGGGCTCACGGACGAGGCCATTCGGGTTGCCGTCAACGCCGGTCAGACGGCGCGCCCCGTGTTGGCTCTGCGCCGGATGGGGGCGCTGGAGGGCCGGTTGCTCACCGGCGGAGGTGTTGGCGCCACGGGAGTCAGCATCGAGGTGGGATGGCATGGTGCCGATGAGCCAATCGTCATCCAGCCAGACTCTGCCGGGAGATTCTCCACCGGGAGCATTCCGGCAGGGACCATCAAGGTGTCCACCCGCTCAGCCACGGGTGTCATCCGCTCCAGCGACGTGTTCTCCATCGAGCCAGGCAAGGTGACACGTCGGGATATCTTCTTGCGCTCCACGGGAAGAATCTCCGGAACCGTCAAGGGGGCGGATGGAGCGTGGCCAGGGAGTGCCATGGTGGGACTTACGTCCTCTCACGGTGGAAATGGCGTGCTGGCTCAGGTTCCAGTGGATGACCAGGGCGCCTTCTCGCTGGAGGTGACAGAGGGTGCCTACCTCCTCCGCGCATACCCCTCTGGCCAGTACGGCGCGTTCGGCCCCTCCGTCGAGGCCGCAGTGCGGGCCGGGAGTGAGTCCACGGTGGCGCTCATACTCCCTCACCAGGTGAGGGCCCTCGCTGGCGTCGTGGTAGGGCCAGGGGGCGCTCCCGTCGCCGGTGCCGCCATCCTGGTTCGTGGAAGCGCCTTCGAGGCCCGAAGGGTCGCGGACCCGTTTGGCCGGTTCTCCCTTCATGTCCCGGGGGATGGCGAGTTCGAAGTGAGGGCGCTTCGTGGAGGGCGGAGTGCCGTGATTCTGAGCCGGCCCGACACCGGGCTGACTCTTCGTCTCACGGAAGGGGCGAGAGTGAGGGGGACGGTCAGGGGCGACTGGAGGACCGATGAGCCGCTCCAGGTCACCATCAGGTCCGAGCTCTTCGAGGAACTTCTCTCCGAAGGCATGGACGGGATGCAATTCAGGGGAGACCAATTCGACTTGGTCGATGTCCCCGCAGGGCGACTGCGGATTGTCGTGACTACGAGGAGCGGCGCTCAGGGGACGGCGAATGTCGTCGTGGCCCCTGGGCAGACCGCCTTCATCTCCATTGAACTGGCCCGACTCACGGGGCGCGATCCCTGACGCCGCTCCATCTGGAGCGGATCCGCCAACGATTCACCCCGGAACGACCCCGAAGCCGGGGCAGCTCGCCACTACTCCTGCTCGTCCTGCTTCGTCAGGCCCCAATCCTTCAGGCGCTTGAACAGGGTGGACCGGGCCACGCCCAGCTCGCGAGCCACGCGCTCGCGGTTGTTGTTGAACCGACGCAGCGCGGCCTCGACGATCTGCCGCTCCAGCTTCTCCAGCATCTGCTCCAGCGTCATCCCAGGCGGCAGCTCCGGCACCGCGATGCCGGTCTCCTTGTTCATCTCCTGGTCGAACGTCAGGTCCGCCGCGTCGATGACCGGTCCCTTGCGGAACAGCAGCGCGCGGTGCACCACGTTGCGCAGCTCGCGGATGTTGCCCGGCCACGTGTGTCCTCGCAGGCGCTCCACCGCCGCCATCGAGAAGCTCACCGTCTGCCCTCGCGGCGCGTACACCTTCACGAAGTGCTCGGCCAGCGCGGGCAAATCACTCTTGCGGCTGCGCAAGGGCGGCAGGTGCAACGGAATCACGCAGAGGCGGTAGTACAAATCCTCGCGGAACTTACCCTCGCGAGCCGCCGCCAGCAGGTCCAGGTTCGTCGCCGCCACCACCCGCACGTCCACGTGCATGGGCCGGCTCGCCCCCACGCGCTTGATTTCTCCACTCTCCAGCGCGCGCAGCAGCTTCGCCTGCAAATCCAGCGGCAGCTCGCCAATCTCGTCCAGGAAGAGGGTACCGCCGTCCGCCTCCTCGAAGGCGCCCTTGCGCGCGTTCGCCGCGCCCGTGAAGGAGCCCTTCTCATGGCCGAACAGCTCGCTCTCGATGAGCTCCTTCGAGATGGCCGCGCAGTTGACGGGGACCAGCGGCTTGTTCGCGCGCTGCGAGCACTGGTGGATGGCCTTCGCCACCAGCTCCTTGCCCGTGCCGGACTCGCCCAGAATCGTCACGGCCGCCGTGGAAGGCGCCACGCGCTCGATGAGGTCCGCCAGCCCCTTCACTGCCGCGTCGTTGCCGATGATGCCGTGGAACGAGGCCACCTCCTTCTTGGACCCCGTCGCCGCCACCTCCAGCACCAGCTCCGTCTCACCGACCCGCAGCGTGGTGGGCAGCGTGACTTCCGCCTCGAACAACCGCACCGGCCCCAGCCACGTGCCGTTGGTGGAGCGCAGGTCCACGACGTGGAACGTGCCCTCCCGCCGCGTCACCTTCAGGTGCTTGCTGGAGGCGAACCGGTCCTGGAGGACCAAGTCACAGCCCGCGTCCTTGCCCGCCGTGAAGCTGTCTCCGGTGAGCCGGTGCACCGACTCGTTCAGGCCCTGCTTCACGCGCACCTGCGCGGGCTGCCAGCGCGGCGCCTGCGCGTCCTTCTGAATCGAGGTGGTGTGGCCCACCTCGGTGGCGACATCCGCGCCTTCACCGCCGCCGCTCAACCGGAACACCGCGCGCCACTGGCCGAGCACCAGGTCCGCGCCGTCGGGCAGCTCCGCCTCGGTGACGGACGTGCCGCCCACCACGGTGCCCTTGCCGGAGAGGTCCTGCACCCGGCACCGCGTCCCGTCCCACAGCAGGGCCACCTGCTGGCGGCTCACCTCCGGGTCCGGAATGGCGACGTCACACTGCTCGCCGCGCCCGAGCACCAACCGTGCCCGGTCCACGCCCACCCTCAACACCTCCTCGCCACGACGGAAAAACACCAGCTCCGGCATCCCGCGACCCTCCTGTGCGCCCGCGCTTTACACGTCCCGACGCACTGACATCAACCCCACGCGTCGGGTCGGGCGCTTCACCGGGGCGGCAGCCTACCGACGGGGCAGGAAGGTGGGCCGGTTGAGGAAGCCGCCGAGCCTGGCCGCCCGGAAGCTCGGGTCCTTCTTGTCCGGGGGGAAGATGGTGATGCCCGCCGCCAGCAGGCCCAGCCGCTTCTGCGCCTCCGGGTCCAACCGGAGATTCACGTCCATGGCGGGCTCGCTGTACTCCAGCCGCTTGCCCAGCTTCAGCGTGCCGGTGGCCAGCGCCTCCACGTCCTCGCCCTTCAGCCGCAGCTCCTGCACCGTGCCCAGGCCCTTCTCGAAGTTGATGCGGCCCACCAGCGCGCCGAGCGCCACCTGCGGCAGGTCCATGGGCATCGAGTTGCCCCCGCCCATGGGAATGGACGCCTTGCCACCCTTGATGATGAGCCCCTGCGAGTCGAGCGTCAGCTCGCCGTTCGCCTGGGACAGGTCCGGCTCCGGGCTCTTGCCCTTGGGCAGCGTCAGCGACAGCACGCCGTTCAGCTCACCGTCCAGGTCCATCCCGAGGAAGGCGGGCAGGTTGCCACCGCTGGCCTTGAGCCCGTCCATCTCCGCGCGGACCTTCATGTCACCCAGCCAGCCCATGGAGCCCACCACCGTGCCACCCAGCGCGTTGGCTCGAATGGCCAGGCCCGGCGGGAAGAGGGTGGGGCGCACCGCCACGCTGTCGATGAGCACCGCCTCGCCCAGCTCTGCGGCGCCCGGCAGCGTGCCCTCGCCGCTCACGAGCATCGCCAGCGTCTCCGCGCTCAGCGGCTGGGGCGGCTTGCTCACCTGCACCTTGGTGGCAGTGACACCCGACAGCCCCGGCCGCAGCGAGCCGATGCGCACCGCGAGCCCCGCCTGCGCCGCTTCGGAGACGAGGCGCGTGCGCACCGTGTCGTACGGGAAGGTGAGGAGCAGGCAGAGGATGAAGGCCAGGAGCGCGAACGCGCCGTAGCCCAGGATGACCTTCCAGCGAGCGAGCTTGGTGTCAGAGGACATGGGTTATTGCTTCATCCGGTAGGTGGCCACGGTGGTCCACGCCGTCAGCGTGTCGTTCGGCCTCGGTTCGATGCGCAGGTACTTCACCTTCACCACGCCAGGCCCGCTCTCCACCGTGCGCATGAAGTCCGTCAGCTTGCGCAGGTCCACGTCGGAGAACGTCAGCTCCACCGAGCTCTCCATGATCTTCCCGTCGCCCACGCCCACGTCGCCCTTGGGCGTCATGTTGGGCACCTGGAGCCCGGCCGCCGTGGCCTTGTCCTCGATGTACGAGATGAGCTGCACGTTGCTGGACGTCAGCTGCGTCTCCACCGCCTGCCGCGACGCCTGCGCCTCGCGATAGCTGGCCGCCAGCGCCTGCACCTCCTGCAGCTTCGTCAGCTTGTCCTGCGTGCGCTTGCGATAACCGGACGCGCTGTTGGCGAACGTCATCAGCACCGCGAACACGAGGAACACCGCCACCGCCGCGCCGGCGATGGACACCATCCGCCGCTCACGGTCACTCAGCCGCTCGAACCACGTCTGCACCGGCGCGAGCGCTTCCTGAAGCTTGTTGGCCATGACTAGCTCTCCCCGCCTTCCACACCCGGGCACTGCACCTGGACGTCCAGGCGGAACGTCACCTTCTGTCCGTCGCGGGTGCGCTCCACCTTGCCCTGCTTCACTTCCTTGAAGCACGCGTGGTTCTTGAGCGCGTTGGACAGCGTGTCCACCTGCTTGGAGGAGTCCGTCTCCCCCTGGAGGATGACGCGGTCCGTGTCTATCTGGATGCGGTCGAACTTCACCGGCAGGTCCGCGGGCACCTTCTGCGTCACCTCCGCCAGCAGGTTCACCGCGGACATCCGGGGCAGCGCCGCCGCCGGGCTCTCCACGCCCTTGAGCAGGTTCAGCGCGCGGTTGTAATCCTTCTCGCACTTGCCGAGGATGCGCTGGGTCGTCTCGCACAGCGCCGCGTCCACCTGCGCCTCGCGCCGCGACAGCACCGAGTTGCGCACCACGCCGAAGGCGATGAGCAGCAGGAGCAGCGTGGCCGCGAAGGACGCCAGCAGGCCCAGCTTGTCCTTCACGTAGTCGAAGTCACCCTTGAAGGCGAGCTCGCCCCGTCGGTAGTTGAAGCGCGGCGCGCGAGCACCGGAGGCGTTGCCACGCAGTGCCAGCGCGTAGGCCTGAGCGGCGGACGGCTGCTCCGCGGGAGTGATGGCCTCCGACGTGTCGGCGGGAAGCGCGAGCACGCGCACCGGCAGGTTCAAGTCCCGGGAGAGCTGCTCCGCAAGGCCCGGCATCCGCGCCGAGCCGCCGCACAGCACGATGGCGCCCACCTGCTGACGGCTGCGCGCCGTGTATGACTTCAAGGTGGGGCGCAGCTCGCGCAGCACCGGCTGGAGCCCGCGCACGAAGGCCGCCGCCGCGCGCTCCGCGTCCGGACCCTGCGCCGCGCTGGCCATGGCGCCGTGCTGCTCCTTCCAGTGATGCGCCTCGGCGAGCGACGTCTGGAACTCCGTCGCCAGCGCCTTGCTCAAGTCCTTGCCGCCGCCCGCGAAGGTGCGCGCGAACTGCACGCCCGTGCCCGGCCGGCCGATGGCCACCGAGGTGCGCTCGTGGCCCAGGTCCACCACCGCCACCACGCCGCCCTCGCCGGTGCCCTCGAAGAGGCCGGCGGCCTGCTGGAGCATGTTCTGGTAGGCCAGCGCGGGGTGCGTGACGATGCGCGGGTCCACCTTCAGCTCGCCCAAGAGCTCCAGCAGGCTCTTCAACTCCTGCTGTCGCACCACGCCGACGATGAGGTCGCTGGCCTTCTCCTTCCCCTCCGTCTCCTTCTGTCCGACGATCTGGTAGTCGTAGACGACGTCGGAGATGTCGAACGGGAGCAGGCTGCCAATCTCGAAGGGGAGCGTCGCTTCAATGCGCTTCCCGTCGGAGAACGGCAGGCCCAGCGTGTGGGTGATGAGCGCGGGGCCGGGCAGGGCGACCACGACCTGGTCGGGGTGACCGGGTGGCAGCTTGCCAATCAGCTCCTGCACCGCGGCGCGCAGCGTGTCGGCGCGCTCGCCCTCCTGGGCGCGGCGCACCTCCACGTAGCTGCGGGTGGCGTGTCCTTTCGTCCGCGCCTCCAGCACCACGGCCTTCACGGAGTGGCTGCCCAGGTCGAGGCCAAGAATGCGGGCCATGCTATTCCTCTCTCCAATACAGGAGCCTGCCCAGCGTGTCGTCCAGCCGGACCACGGCGGTCAGCGTCTTCTGCACGCTGCCCGCCTCTCCCACGGATTTGATGGTGAACGTCTGACTCTTGTCGCCGATGAGGCGATTGCCCGCCACGTTGGACTTCACGGCGGGATTGACGACGATGCCCGCGCTCTCCACCACGGCGACGAAGTCCTGCACGCCCATGCCGAAGAAGCTGAACATGCGCGCGCTGCGGATGCGGGTGATGAGCTCGTTGAGGAACACCGGGTCCTTCAATCGCGGGTCCGGCCTCGCCGGGTCCGCCACGGACATGATGGCCAGCCCCATCATCACCGGGTCATCCGTGTTGATGTTGGGCCGGGAGTTGATGTCCGGGTACACCGTGAGCCTGTCACGGAAGGCCGACATGAACTGGTCATTCACTCCGTGCACCCGGTACAGCTCGTCGATGCTGTCGAAGCGAGCGTTCTTCGGCTCGTAGTTCGGCTCGTAGCGGCTGTAGGGCGAGCCCTCGTCGGAGAAGCCGGAGGGCATGGGGTTGACGGGGTCCGTCGGGTTGATGGCGGAGCCCGTCTCGTCGTCATCCGCCCAGTCCTTGATGGCCAGCATCACGTCCTGCGGATTGCTGCGCACCTTGTTCGCGTCGTCGCGCTCCCACAGGAACTCGAAGCGCTTGTCGCCGAGCATGTCCATCATCCGCAGCGCAGTGGGGAGCGCGTCACCCGCGCCCGCGACCAGCCGGTGCACGTTGAGCTTCTCCTCCTCGTCGGAGATGGTGGACAGGAAGCAGCCCTCGAAGCCACCGAACGAGCGGCGCGTCATCTGCTGTGACATCTCCCGCGACGCCGGGTCCTCGCCGTCCTTCATGTCGAAGTTCGGGTCGTCCTCGTCCACCGCCTCCATGGGCGGGGCGTCGTTCTCGGGCTCCAGGCCCTCGCTCTTCACCATGCCCTTGAGCATGTGGCAGTCCACGCGCGCCATCCTCCAGAGCTGGAGGTTGAGCGACGCCGGCTGCGGGGTGTTGCCTTGAGCGCCCTGGTTGCCCAGGAGGTTGCCCAGGAGGGCCGCGGGGTTGGGGATGGGCGTCTGGTCGACCTGCTTCTGGAAGCGGAGCAGGAGCCGCGACAGCGCCACACCCGAGCGCGCCATGTAGTACGCGCGCACCTCGTCCCGCTGGTTGGCCGCGAGCTGGAGGTCG
Source organism: Myxococcus eversor (assembly GCF_010894455.1). Classification (GTDB taxonomy): domain Bacteria; phylum Myxococcota; class Myxococcia; order Myxococcales; family Myxococcaceae; genus Myxococcus; species Myxococcus eversor. The sequence goes on from NZ_JAAIXY010000015.1 coordinate 243,321, forward strand.
ACCCGGCTGTTGTAGGCGAACTCGGTGGCGATGACCGTCAGGAGCGCGATGGACACCACCGCGATGATGAGCGCCACGCCGCGCGAGCGAGGCCCCCCACCGGAGGCCTTGGAACCGGGACGGCGCCGACGGGGCGCCTGCTGGAAGAAGGGCAGGGGCATCAGTACCTCGGCAGCTCGGTGTTCAACATGATGCGCGTCTGGGTGGAGTAGCGCGCTTCCTTGCCTGTCTCGTCCACGGCGGTGATCGTCATCCGCACGCGCGTGGGCAGGATGGCCTTCTGCTCCGTGCGCCGGGTGTCCCACTCGTCATCCCACTCTTTCTTCTCGGAGTTCCAGTACTCGAACTCCAGCTTCTTGGCGCCCTCGAACAGCACGTCCGTCGTGCCGCCCCGGTCCATGCGGTCATCCACGTTGGGATTCGAGCGGCGCTTGATGTCCATGCGGCCCTTGGCGGCCCGGTCGTCGGAGGGCTCCATGAAGTACTCCACCACCGCCTGGTCGGACTCCTTCACGTCCGTGTACAGCCGCTGATGGGCGAACGTGGTGAACAGGAGCCGGTCGCTCTCGCCCACGAAGTTGGTGGGGCGGTCCTGCTGGTCCCGGAAGCGCTTCAGGTCGAACCTGTCGCTCACGTACGCGGAGCCGATCTCCCGCGCCATCCGGTTCATGGACACCCGGACCTGCCGGTAGCGGTCCGCGTCCGTCTCCACCGACTCCTTCGCCGTCAGGCCCGTCTGGAAGGCCATGGCCACCACCGTGCCCATCAGGGCGGTGATGGCCACCGCCACCATGACCTCCATCAGCGTGAAGCCGCGCGCGCGCCGGGCCGTCATCGGTTGTTCCTCATGCCGGGGAAGTTCGGCATCGACGGGGGCTTGCCTCCGAAAATCCCGCCGCCCTGGCCACCGCCCGGAACGATGCCGCCATTGCCGCCGCGCTGCTGCCCGCCACCGTTGAGGCGCTGCAGGACCTCCGAGCGGCGCTGCAGCGGCACGCGCGTCTCCGGGTGCAGCATGGTGCCGTTGGGGCCGGGGATGGGGTTCTGGACAATCATGCCCGGGTTGTTGGGGTCCACCCACTGGTTGTCGGCACCTTGAGTCTGTCCCTGGGTGGCCATGAAGCCGCCGTTGCGGTCCGAGCCCGGCCCGAGCGACACCACGTGCGTCACCAGGTCGATGTTCTCCAACTGGGTGCCCTCCTGCCAGTACACGGTGAGGTGCACCTCGCGCACCGTCTGGGTGAGCTGCTGCACCATCTGCGTGAACATGGGCTGCGCCATGCCCATGGCCGCGCCGCCCAGGCCACCGCCCGCGGGCTGCGGTCCACTGGAGGCGCCGTCCTTGCCGCCTCCGGCCCCGCCGCCACCGAACAGGCTGGCGATGCCGCTCATCGGGTCGTCCGAGTCCCCGCCACCGATGGGCAGGTTGAAGAGCGCGCCGATGAGCTGGTCCGGCGACACGCCGTCCAGCTTCGGAGCGATGATGCGCGCCTTCCACTTGAACTGGGACCAGCCCTCGTCGGAGAAGTCGCCGGACTCCTCGTCGTCGTCGGGCGAGAAGCCGTCGTCGTAGAGCTTCTGCTCCACGTCCGTCATCTTCGCGCGCGCCAGGAGCGAGGCCACCGTGAGGCGCTTGGTGTAGACGTGGTTGGACACCGCGCCCGCGTTCAAATCGAAGATGGCCATCAGCGCGAGCCCGAGGATGGCGAGCGCGACGACGACCTCCAGCAGCGTGAAGCCTTGAGCGCGTTTCATCGCGGCACCTCCAGGATATCGTTCGCGATGTTCACCTTCCCGGTGAGCGGGGACACGTCCAGCGTCCAGGCGTTGTCGCCCTGGCTCACGTAGACGTACGCCTTCTCCGTGTAGCCCTGCGGGAAGAAGTAGAGATATGCCACGCCGTTGTCGACCGCCTCCTTCTGCTGGCGCGTCCACACGGACACGCGCACGTCCGCCGGCAAATCACGGGCCGGCACTTCCTCGGAGGTGAAGGACGAGAACTTCGCCGCGTTCTGCACGCGCTCCTTCTCTCCGTCCATCAGCTCCTGCGCGCTGAGCGTCTCTCCACCCGAGGCCAGGTAGCTGCGGCGCTCCTCGTTGCCCTGACTGCCGCCACGGTTGGAGCGCCTGGCCTGCTCGCGCTCGCGGTTCTCGTCGCGCAGGGCGGTGTCGCGGTCTCTCGCCGTCGTCACCGCGCTCTCCGCGCACTCGGCATGGTAGCGCGTGGCCTTCTCCTCCTTGGGGTCCGGAATCTCGAACACCAGCCGGCACGTCTTGCCGCGCAGCGCCGCCGAGTCGTAGAGCGAGCGGATGGTGCCCGCCAGCTCCCCCGCCGCGCCCTTGGCCTTGGCGCCCGTGAGCGAGCCGATGCCCATCACCGCCGCGGAGAACAACATCGCGACGATGATGATGGCGATGGAGATCTCGATGAGCGTCAGGCCGCGCTGGGCTCGGTGGAACGCGCGCTGCCCTGCCACCGTCTTCACCTGCGTCATGGCTGCCCCCAGTCCGCCAGCACGCCCCCGCTGCTCAGGTCCGCGTCCGTCCCTTCGCCGCCCTTCTTGCCGTCCGCCCCGTAGGACAGGACAGCGCCGCTCTTGCCGTCCATCCAGTAGACGTACGGGTGACCCCAGGGGTCCAACGGCACGGCGTCGATGAGCTTCGCCTCGATGAGCGGCGTGAAGCCCTCTTCCTTGGACGGGAAGTAGCCCATCAGCCGGTGGTGCGCCTTGAACAGGCCCTCCAGCTTGCGAATCTCTCCGCGCGCCCTGCGCTGCTCCGGCACGAGCGAGCGGTCGTCCGTCACGTACACGAGGACGAACGCCAGCAGGGTGGCCACGACGAAGATGGCCGCCAGCAGCAGCCGCCCCTTCGTCTGGGAGCGCAGGGCCCCCGCGGGCGAGGGCATCTGGGATGGAAGTGAGGTTTGCACGTTCATGCCCGAAGCCCCTTTCAACACGCGGGGTGCGCTAATTCTTCACTTGTTGTTGGCGGTGGCGCCGTCCGCGGAGGAGATGTCCGCGTCGTTGCCCTCTCCGCCGGCGGTGCCGTCCGCGCCGTAGGAGATGATGACGGGCTTGCCGCCCTCGTTCAGGTACACGTAGTCGTTGTTCCACGGGTCCTTGGGCATCTGCTCCAGCGACTGGGTCTCCACCAGCGCGTTGAGGCCCGAGGACGTGTCCGGGTACTTGCCCTTCTTCGTGTAGTAGAGCTTCAGCGCGCCCTGGATGCTCTTGATGTCCAGCGAGGCCCTGTCCCTGCGGGCCGCCTCGAGCTGCGGAATCACCGCCACGCCGACGGCGGCGGCGATGAGGCCGAGGATGGTGATGACCACCATGATTTCGATGAGGGTCATGCCGCGGCGGTTGCGGTTGCGGCGGCGCTGCTGCGAGTGGGTGTTCTGGCTCATGTCTGCTCTCACCTCGGGGTGACTTTCTGGCAAGCCACCGCATCGTGTTCAGGACTTCCTGTCAGGGTGCCCGGGGGCCGTCCACCACCCCTGCGGGCGGCACGGAGGCCCGGGGCCCGTACAGTCGGGCCCCCACCGTCACCAGCGCCGCCGCGAGGGCAATCATCGCCGCGAGCGTCGCGCGCTGTATCCAACGGTCGAGCGTGTCATTCGTCATGGCCCTGGCACCTCACCGGATGGCCGAGTTCACCTGGAGAATCGGCAACAGGATGGACAGGGCTACGAATGCAATCACCGCGCCCATCACCACGATGAGCAGCGGCTCGAGGAGCGAGGTGAGCGCGCCGATGCGCACATTCACCTGCGTCTCGTAGTTGTCCGCGACGTTGGTGAGCATGTCCTCCAACTGCCCGGAGCGCTCTCCAATCGCGACCATGTGGTACACGAGCGGTGGAAACTCACCCGAGCGCTTGAGCGGGGTGGCGATGCTCTCGCCCTCGCGGATGGAGTCGCGGGCCTTCTCCACGACCTCGGCCAGCACGGTGTTCGTCATGATGGCCTTGACGATGTCCATGGCCGCCAGCAGCGGGACGCCGCTCTTGAGCAGCGTGGACAGCGTGCGGGCGAAGCGGGAGATGGACAACAGGCGCACCAGGCTGCCGACGATGGGCGCCTTCAGCACGAAGCGATCCCACTTCGGCTTGCCCTTGGGGCTCTTCGTCCAGCGCATGAAGAGCCACACGCCCAGCGCCATCATCGGCACGGCGACGAACCACCAGTTCTGGAAGAAGTTGCTCGTGGCGATGAGGATGCGCGTGCTCAGGGGCAGCGTGGCCTTCATCGTCTCGAAGATCTTGGTGACCTTCGGCACGACGAAGACCATCAGCGCCACGAGGATGCCGCCGCCCACCACCATCATGATGGCGGGGTAGAGCATGGTGCTGAGGATCTTCTGCTGCAGCCGGGCCTGGTTCTCCGTGAAGTCGGCCAGGCGCGTGAGCACCGCGTCCAGCGCGCCGGACGCCTCTCCCGCGCGCACCATGTTCACGTAGATGTTGGGAAAGATTTTCGGGTGCTGACCCAGCGCGTCCGCGAGCGTCGAACCCTCGTTGACGCGCTGTTTGATGTCGGAGAGGGCGCGCTTGAAGCGCTCCTTCTCCACCTGGTCGACCAGGGCGGTGAGCGACTCCACCAGCGTGACGCCGGCGCCCAGCAGCGTGGAGAGCTGCCGGGTGAAGATGGCGACGTCGTCGGTGTTGACGCGGCCCCGACCCAGCTTGCGCAGGTCGATGTCGCGCGCCACCTGCGACGCGTTGGCGCCCTTGGACACCGCGCCCCGGCTTCCTTCCGCCTGGGCCAGCACGTCCGTGAGGAACACGCCGTCCGCGCGCAGCTTGGAGCGCAGCGTCTTGGGCGAGTCGGCTTCCAGCAGACCCTTGATCTGCTTGCCCGCGGAGTTGAGACCTCTGTACTCGAAGACCGGCATGGCTCGATGACCCCGGCTCCCCCCAGGGAGGAGCTGTCGGTTACATGTCCTCCTGGGTGATGCTCAGCACTTCGGCGATGGTCGTCTCGCCCAGGGCAATCTTCCTCGCACCGTCCTCCAGCAGGGTGATCATCCCCTTGCTGGTGGCGGACTTCTTGATGGTGGAGGCGTCCACGTTCTTCAGCACCAGCTGGCGCACGTCGTCGTCCACGGGCAGGAACTCGTAGATGCCCGTGCGGCCTCGGTAGCCGTTGCGATTGCACGTGGGGCAACCCACCGCCTTGTAGATGCGGTCCGTCCCGTAGCGCGCCTTGAACGAAGCCAGCGAGTGCCCCAGCTCCTTCAGCTCCACGTCCGTGGGCGTGTAGGCCACGCGGCAGTCGGGGCACACCCGGCGCACCAGTCGCTGGGCGAGGATGCCGGTGAGCGACGAGGCCACCAGGAAGGGCTCCACGCCCATGTCCACCAGACGGGTGACGGCGCCCGCCGCGTCGTTGGTGTGGACCGTGGAGAGCACCAGGTGGCCCGTGAGGGACGCCTGGATGGCGATCTCCGCCGTGTCCTTGTCCCGAATCTCGCCGACCATGATGACGTCCGGGTCCTGGCGGAGGAACGAGCGCAGGCCCTGGGAGAAGGTGAGGCCGATCTTCGGGTTGATGGCCATCTGGCCAATACCCTTGAGCTGGTACTCGACCGGGTCCTCGACGGTGAGGATGTTCAGGTCGGAGGTATTGATCTTCGACAGGGCGCCGTAGAGCGTCGTCGTCTTGCCGGAGCCCGTGGGGCCGGTGACGAGGACGATGCCGTGCGAGCGCTTGATGACCGCCTCCATCGCGTGGAGCGTCACCTGGCTCATGCCAATCTCGGCCAGGTCCAGCAGCGTCGCCGTCTTGTCCAACAGACGCATGACGATGCGCTCCCCGTTGGTGGTGGGGATGGTGGACAGGCGGATGTCGATGTCGCGGCCGGCCAGCTTGATGCGGATGCGGCCGTCCTGCGGCAGGCGCTTCTCCGCGATGTTGAGCTGCCCCATCACCTTCACGCGGCTGACGATGGCGTTCTGGTAGCGCTTGGGCGGCTTGATGACTTCCTGGAGCACACCATCCACGCGGAAGCGCACCAGCAGCTCGCGCTCCATGGGCTCGATGTGGATATCGCTCGCGCGCTCCTTGGCGGCGCGGAAGAGCACGGAGTTCACCAGCCGGATGACCGGCGCCTCGTCGTCCGTGTCCAACAGGTCCTGCGGCTCGTCCAGCTCGTGCGCGAGCGCGTCCAGGTCCTGCGTCTCCATCTCGTCGACCAGCTGCTCGGCCTCGTTGATGGAGCGGTCATAGACGCTGTTGATGGCGTCGGTGATGGTGGAGGCCAGCGCGAGCCGGGGGCTGATGCTCTGCCCCAACAGCAGCCGCGCGTGGTCCATGGTGGACGTGTCCAGCGGGTCCGCCACCGCCAGCACCACCGTGTCACCCTCCACGGACAGCGGGAGGATGTGCGACTGCTTGGCGAAGTTGATGGGGATGCGCTTGACGAGCTCCGCGTCCACCTCCTCCGTGAAGATGCGCGCCAGGTAGGGCAGGTCCAACTGGTGCCCCAGGGCCTTGACGACATCCTCCTCGGAGACCGCCTTGAGGCCCACCAGCACCTCACCGATGCGCCCGCCCTTCTCCTCCTGGGTGGCGAGCGCCTCGCGGAGCTTCTCCTCGGTGAGCGAGGGGACGAGCGCGCGGAGGATCTCCCCCAGGGGCCTTCCACAGAGGAAGGCCTGCCCGTGGGAGACGACCTGGGTGGAGTCGTTCCGAGCGGCGGTCGCGCCAGATGCGATGGTGGCGAGAGTGGGGTCGGCGGTCACGTTCATGGGCTCTTAGTTCCCCGATTCAGGCTGGATGCGCAGACGCTCTGGCGACGCGTCTCCGGAGGACTCCGGAGCCGGCGCTTCGGGCGTCGGGGCCGCGGGGGGTGACTCTTCGGAACCCCTGGGGGGCGGTGCTGCTTCCCGCACCTCGGGTTCACGCGACTGGGTAGGCGTGGGCCGCGCGGGCTGCGTGGTGTTCTGGCGAGCAGGCGCCGGATTCTGGCCCGCGCCGGGCCCGATGATGCGCTCCCCATTCAGGCCGGGGCCGCCGTTCTCCGCGCGGTTGCGCTCCCGGATGACGGCCTGGTTCATGCGCGACAGCGGACCGGGCTTGCGGCTGAAGTCCACCGCCACGTCGTAGCCCGGCACCTGGCCGTAGAACTGCTCCACGAACTGCTGACGCTCCTTCATCTTGCGCTCGAAGATGATGCGGAAGTCCTCCGGGCCCCGGATGATGTAGGGCGTCAGGAACAGGAGCAGGTTCGTCTTCGTCTTCTTGCGCGAAGTCTCGCGGAAGAAGTTGCCGATGATGGGGATGTCTCCCAGCACCGGGACCTTGGTGACGGACTCAATCGTGCGGTCCTGCATGATGCCGCCCAGCACCACCGTCTCCTGGTCCTTGGCGATGACCGTCGTCTTCGCGCTGCGCTTGCTCGTCGTCGGACCGAGCACCGGGTCATTGGAGGCGATCTCCTCCGTCTGCTCGGTGATGACCATGCGGATGTAGTCGCTGTCGTTGATCTGCGGCTTGACGGTCAGCTTCAGCTCGACGTTCTGGCGCTGGATGGGCGCGTAGAGCGAGCCCAGTCCGCCCAGGCCGGCGAGCAGCGACGGGTTGAGGCCACCCGCCGCACCGCCAGCGGCCCCGCCCACCTGGGAGCCCAGCGAGGAGGGCGAGAAGCCGGACTGGAAGGGCACGTTCTGGCCCACCGTGATTTCCGCCTCCTCGTTGTCGCTGGTGAGGATGTGCGGGGTGGAGAGCACGTTGACGTCGGAGCTCTGCTGCATCGCGTGCAGCACCACGCCGAAGGCGGGGATGTCCAGGCCGAGCTTCTCCAGCGCCGGAATCACCGGGCCCTGCAGACCCGCGAGGAAGCCGCCGAAGGACGCCAGGTTCGCCAGGCTCAGCGAGGGCGGAAGTCCCTGGCCGCCGTTGTTGGTGCCAATCAGGCCGGGCGCCGCGCCCCTGTCGGTCTGGAGCGCGAAGCCGCTGTGCAGGTTGACGCCGAACTCGGCGTTGCGGTCCAGGTTCACCTCCATGATGACGGCCTCGACGAACACCTGGCGGCGCGGCGTGTCGAGCTGCTGGATGACCTGGACGATGTTCTTGTAGTCCGTCTGGCTGGCGACGATGACCAGCGAGTTGGTGCCCTTGTCCGCCGAAATCTTCACCTCGCCGCTGAACAGCTCCGCCGCCTGGGTGGTGCCGGTGGGACGGGGGACGCCCTGGGGCATGTTCGGCATCGGCGAGCGCGGCCGGTTCGCGGTGCCCTGGGCCAGCGACTGGAGCGTGCTGGCCAGCTCCTCCGCGTTGGCGTTCTCCAGGTAGTAGACGTTGATGCGGCCGCCCGTGCCGGAGGGGATGTCGATCTGCGTGACGATGTCCTGGATGCGCTCGAACGCGGCGGGGCTGGCCACGATGATGAGCTTGTTGGTGCGCTCGTCCGGGATGATCTGCGACAGCGTCACCGGGCCCGCGGAGGCCTCCTGGCCGCCCGAGGCGGGCTGCGCGATGACCTCACCGCCCGGCTGGCCCGGCGTGCTGCCCGGGGTGAACGTCCCGGGGCGCTGGCCGGGGCGGGCGCCCTTGGCCTCGAAGAGGCGCTGCACCGTGGTGGCCACGTCCTGCGCGGACGCGTACTGCACCTGGATGACCCGCAGCTCGTCGCTGGCCGCGCGCGTGTCCAACTGGTTGATGAGGCGCTCCAGTCGGTGGATGTTGGAGCCCACGTCGTTGACGATGATGGTGTCCGGCGGATACGGGATGGTGTCGCCGTCCTTGGACACCAGTTGCTGCAGCACCCCGCGCAGCGGCTCCACCTCCACGTTGCGGATGCGGAACAGCTTGGTGATCATCTGCTCGTTGGTGGTGTACGGCTGCTCGTCGTCGACGATGGTGGGGATGGGGTTCTGCTTCGCCGAGCGCTTGTCGACGATCTTCATGAAGCGGCCGTACTGGTACGCGGCGAGCCCGTTGGCGTCGAGCGATGCCAGGAAGGCGGAGTAGAACGCGTCCGCGTCCACTTCGACGCGGCCGTTCTCCGGGCCGATGATGGAGATCTTTCCGCGCACGTTCTCCGGAAGGATGAAGGTGCGGCAGGTGGCGTCGGCGACCGTCTGGACGAGCTTTTCGATCTCCACCTTGTCGAAGTAGATGCCGTAGCGCGCGTTGCGCCGGGCCTCCTCGCACGTGGGCGTGCGCCGTGAACCCGGGTTGGACTCGTCGGCGCCCGTGGGCGACGACTGGGGAGTGATGGTCCGCTCACCCGGCGCCGCGGGTGCGGCGGGCGCGGAGGAGCCGGGCGGGGGGGGGCGGCGCTGGGCCTGCGCGGGGACGGCGAGCGCGAGGCAAAGGCAGAGCATCCAGGACGGGAGCGTCTTCATGGAGGAGCGGGCGCGGCGTGGGGTTTAACGGACGTTGTAGGACTTGCGGATCGGCGCGCCGTTGCGCTCGATCTCGATTTCGATGCGGGATGAGTCCTTCATCTTCGAATAGACCTCGAGCGCCTTCTCGGGGCTGTTGAGGTCGAATCCGTTGATGCGGCGGATGACGTCGCCGTTCTGGACTCCAATCTTGGAGTAGATGGAGTCCGGGCGGATGGAGAAGAGCTTGAACCCCACGGCCTGCCCGTCCTTGAAGGCGGGAACGATGCGCGCCTGCATGGCGACGTCGTTGAGGTTGTTGAGCGTCTTGTCGATTTCCGCGCGCGGCACTTCGTACTCGTTGTCGCTGACCGCGCGGATGCCACTGGTGGACGCGGTGTTCGCCTGCGCCACCGGAGGCGTGGGCGGCGTGAAGGCCTGAGCGCCGTCGCCCGGGTTGCCGTCGATGAACTCCTTGCGGCCCCCGTTGACGATGATGACGCGCTCACGCTCGATTTCGAGCACGGTGGCGCCCTGCAGGGCATTGCCCACCATGTACGTCTGCGAGCGCTGGGTGACCATGTCCTGGATGGAAGCGAAGGACCAGTCAGGGTTGCCGGCGACGAGCGTGCCGAGCAGCTTCACGCGAAGGCCACTCTTCACCGGGGCCGCGTTGGGGTCGACCTGAGGAGCGGTGGGTTCAGCCACCGCGACCTCCGGCTCCGGAATCTTGATGCCAGTCACCCGGGACAGCTGCTCCATGTCCGGCAGCGCCAGTGCGGACTGGGCTGGCCGGGCGTTGGCGGGCGCGCGCGAGGCGGCCCCCGACGTGGGCACCGGGGAGATGGCGGACTCGACGAACAGGTTCACCGTCTTCGCCGCCAACAGCGCGACGAGGAGGACGAACAGCAGGTTCACCGTCCAAAAGTATTTTCGAAAGAAGAGTTCCATCACGCTTCCGAGAGAAAGCCGAACTGGTGGAGAGCAAGCCAGGTGCCACCGCGGGCCAGTGGGGCCAATCAACGGGGACGGCCAAGCGCTCGAAATTATTCCGGAATGAAGGGCCGCTCCGGGCGACTGAGCGAGCTGCCCCGAGCCTTGGGACAAATTGTCAAAGCCAGGTGGGGGCCTCTGTGACGGCCTGTCAGTCCTCGCTTCCGCCGGTGGAGGGCTCGCCGCCGTTGGACTGCTCGCGCTCCAGCTTGCGGTAGATGGTGCGGGCCGCGATGCCCAGCAGCCGGGCGGCCAGCGTCTTGTCGCCCTTGGTGTGGCGCAGCGTTTCGTGGATCACCCGCCGCTCCACCTCTTCCATGGGTGTCCCAATGGGAATCACCAGCTGGGAGGCGGCGCCGAGCGGGCCCTTGCGCACCGATTCGGGCAGGTCGCTGACCTCCAGCACCTCGCCCCGCGCCAGCACCACCGCGCGCTCGACGGCGTGCTCCAGCTCCCGCACGTTGCCGGGCCAGGCGTAGTTCTCCAGCGTCTGGAGCGCCTCCGGGGAGAAGCCGCGCAGCACCTTGCCGTTCTTCGCGGCGAAGCGGCGCAGGAACGCGTCCGCCAGCAGGGGGATGTCCTCCCGGCGCGAGGCCAGCGCGGGGACGCGGATCTCCACCACGTTGAGGCGGTAGTAGAGGTCCTCGCGGAAGCGGCCATCCGCCACCTCCTTCTGGAGGTCCTTGTTGGTGGCGGCCACCAGGCGCACGTCCACCTTCACGATTTGCGTGCCGCCCAGCCGCTCGATTTCGCCCTCGGCCAGCGCGCGCAGGAGCTTCACCTGGGCGGGCAGCGGCATCTCTCCGATTTCATCCAGGAAGAGGGTGCCGCCGTGGGCGCGCTCGAAGCGGCCCTCGCGACGGGCCACCGCGCCGGTGAAGGCGCCGCGCTCCACGCCGAACAGCTCCGCCTCCAGGATGTTCTCCGGCAGCGCGCCGCAGTTGACGGCGACGAAGGCGCCCTTGGCCCGGCTGGAGAACTCGTGCACCGAGCGCGCGGCCAGCTCCTTGCCGGTGCCGGACTCGCCCAGGAGCAGCACCGTGGCGGTGGAGGGCGCCGCCTGGCGGATGGTGTCCAGCATGGCGCGGAAGGCGGGGGACTGGCCCACCATGGTGCGCCCGCCCGCGGCGCTCATCTCCGCCAGCTTCGCCTTGAGCGTCTGGTTCTCCGAGACGAGGGCCCGCTTCTCCAGCGCCTTCTGCACCGCCTTCACCAGCGAGTGGCGCTTGAGGGGCTTGGTGATGAAGTCGTAGGCGCCGTCCTTCATCGCCGCCACGGCCGTCTCCACCGTGCCGTAGGCCGTCATCAGCACCACCTCCACGTCGGGGCGGATGGTGCGCGCCGCGCGGAGCAGCTCCTGCCCGTCCATGCCGGGCATCATCAAGTCGGTCACCATCACCGTGACTTCGGGCCGGCGCAGGAGCTCCAGCGCCTCCGTCCCGTTGGCGGCCGACAGCGTGGCCATGTTCTCCCGCTGGAAGATGCGCGTCACGGAGTCAAGGTTGGCGCGGTCGTCGTCGACGACAAGAACGGTGGAGGTGGTCATGTCGGGCGCCGCTTCTTGCAATCCCCGTTCCCTAGCCGTGGTCCTCGTCCGACTCAACAGGGCCACCGCCCATCCGGCCGATGTCCTCGCGTTTGACGGACTCCAGGTTGAACTTGAGCGCGCTGGCCAGCATCCGGTCCAGCGTCTCGTCGAAGTCGGGCTTGCCGCCATTCTTGCGGAAGCGCAGGAAGTTGATGCGGGCGACGACGAAGTTCTTCAGGTAGGGGCTCTGCATGCCCCGCTCCTTGAGGCCGTTGACGACGGCCACCACTGCGTCGTCCAGCTCCAGGAGCCGGTCCGCCCGGGCCTCGCGAAGGGCGAGCGCGTCGACGAGCGGCTTGTCGAGGAAGTCCTCCACCACCTTGACGAAGGGGTGGTAGGCGCCCGCGGAGAAGCGGGGGCGCTTCTCGTACGCGGCGCCCAGCGTGACGAAGGCGGGCTCCTCGAACAGGTGCGCGAAGGCGGTCTCCTTGCCCGCGCGGCCCGCGCCGACGAGGCCCCGGTACATGCGGACCACCTCCAGCGAGCGCTCCTTGAGGTTGTGGGCCTTCTCCGTGTTGAGGGCGAGGATTTGATAGGCCACGTCCTCGTCGGGGAGCAGCAGCGCGATGATGGACTTGGCGCCCAACAACTTGCTCGCGTGCAGGCGGTGGTTGCCGTTGGGCGTCCAGTACTTGCCGTCCTTGCGCACGGCGATGACGGGGTCCAGGAACCGGTCCAATCGCTCCATGGCGCTGGCGAGCCGCTTCACGTGGGGCTCGGACAAGTCCCGCTGATACGGCGTGGGCTCCACCAGGTCGATGGGCAGCACCGCGAGCACCACCGGGTGGCCTCCCAACGGCTCGCGGTAGACGCCGAGCACCTCGCCGCCATCGGTGCGCACGGCCTCGAGGATTTCGATGGGGTACTCCACCGAGTCGCTGGCCACGTCCGCGGGCGTCAGGCCCCGGGACCTGGGGTCCGCCTTCTTGCGGCGGGGCTTGCGAGGGGTGCTGCTCTTTGCCGGCTTCGCCTTCGGGGCGGCGGCCGTCTTTTTCCGTGCGGACTTCGCTGCCATGGGTGCGCCCTCCTGCGCTGCGGACGAAAGGTGTAGCCGGAGGCCCTGACATGCGCCTCCCCCAACGAGTGGGGGAGGGTGGCCTCTCGCGTCGCCCACGCTAAAGGGACGCGGGAGGTAGGGCTACTCTCCCGAGAGGGTGAGCTGCCGGAAGCGGACAGTGGGCGCGCCCACCGTGCCACCCCGGAACTGCAGGTCGTTTCCGATGCCGTCCATGTCCTGGAGCATCTTCAAGACGTTGCCGGCCACCGTGACTTCCTGCACCGCGTGCGTCAGCTCGCCGTTCTCGATCCACAGGCCGTTGGCGCCCGCGGACAGCTCTCCCGTGACGGGGTTGGCCCCGTGGCCGAGCAGCGACGTGACGTAGAAGCCCCGGTCCACCTCGCGGATGAGCTGCTCGGGCGGAGTGGTGCCCGCTTCCAGATACAGGTTGCTGGTGCCGATGGAGGGCTGCGCGTTGTAGCCGCGCTTGGCGTTGCCCGTGGGTCGCGCCTTCGCCTTGCGCGCGGTGAAGGCGTCGTAGAGGAAGTTCGACATCACGCCCCGGTCGATGATGGGGGTGCGCCGGGTGGGCACTCCCTCTCCGTCGAAGGGCGCCGTGGAGAGGCCCCGGGGCAGCAGGCCGTTGTCCACCAGCGTGACGTGCTCGCTCGCGAGCCGCTTGCCCTGGAGCGAGGCCAACATGCTGGCCTGCTGGTGCACGGCGTTGCCGCTGGCAGCCCTGGCCACGCCCGACACGAAGGACGCGGTGACGAGCGGGTCGAAGAGCACCGGCACCTGCTGCGTCTTCACGCGCTTCGCGCCCAGCATCCGCACCGCGCGCCGAGTCGCCTCGCGGCCGATGGACTCCGGCGGCTCCAGGTCCGCGAGGAAGCGCTTGTAGTCCAGCCAGTAGCCCTTCTGGAGCTGGCCGTCCGCTGCGGCCACCGGCATCGCGAACAGGTACACGTACGTGCCCGAGTAGCCCCCGGCCATGCCCTCCGACGACGCGACGTACACCTCGGACACGAAGTCCCCGGCGCCCACCGCGTTGAATGTCGTCACGCGCGAGTCCTCCGCGCGCCCCGCCTTCTCCATCTCCAGCGCGGCCTTCACCTTCCAGTCGCCGGGCAGGTTGGCCACGGCCGCGTCGTACAGCTCGCCCGTGTCGCCGAAGCGGCCCAGCTCCTTCACGCCGGGCAAGCCGTTGAGCTTGTTGGGCGCGGCGGCCTGGGCCAGCTTCAGCGCCTGGTCCACGAGGAGGTCCAGGCCCGAGGGCTCGAAGTCCGACGTGAAGGCGAAGCCGAGCCGGCCCTTCACCACGACGCGCAAGCCCACGCCCTTGGACGTGGACTGGGTGAGGTCTTCAATCTGTCCCTCGCGCACGCGCACGCTGCTCTGGCGGCCCACCTCCAGGAACGCCTCCGCCTGGCTGGCGCCCTTCTTCGTGGCGCGCTGGACAATCTTCTTCGCGAGCTTCTGGTAGTCCATGGTGTCTGGCGCTCTCTCTCAACCGACCTGGGTTCCGCCGACGGTGACGTTGTCGATGCGCACCGTGGGCAGTCCCACGCCCACCGGTATCGACTGCCCGTTCTTCCCGCACACGCCCATGCCCGGGTCTGGCTGCGGGTCATTCCCCACGCGGGACACGTTCTTCAGCGCCTCCGGCCCCACGCCGATGAGGATGGCGTTCTTCACCGGACGGCCCAGCTTGCCGTCTTCAATCTGGTACGCCTCGCTCACCTCGAAGACGAAGTTGCCGTTGCTGATGTCCACCTGTCCTCCGCCGAAGGTCGCGCAGTACAGCCCGCGCTTCACCTCCTTGAGGATGTCGCCGGGGTGGTGGTTGCCCGGCGCGAGGAACGTGTTCGTCATGCGCGGAATGGGCAGGTGCCGGAAGGACTCGCGCCGCCCGCTGCCCGTGGAGCGCTGCCCCATCAGCTTCGCGTTGAGGGTGTCGTAGAGGTAGCCCTTGAGCACCCCGTTCTCGATGAGGACCTTGCGCTCGCCCGGAGTGCCCTCATCGTCGATGTTGATGGAGCCGCGCCCGCTGGACACCGTGCCGTCGTCGATGACGGTGACGAGCTCGGAGGCGACCTTCTCTCCCAGTTTGCCGGCGAACAGCGACGTGCCCTTGCGGATGAAGTCCGCCTCCAGGCCGTGGCCCACCGCCTCGTGCAGGAGGATGCCGCTCCAGCCGGGCGCCAGCACCACCGTCTGCGGGCCCGCCGCGCAGTCCACCGCGCCGATGGTCGCCACCGCCTGCCGCGCCGCCTCACGCCCCACGTCCTCCGGCGGGAAGGTGGCCCAGTGGGTGAACGGCACCCGGCCGCCGCCGCCGTACGAGCCCGTGCTCCGCTCGTTCTTCTTGCCCTGCGCCACCACCTGGATGGACATGCGGCACAGGTCCTGGGTGTCCTCGGAGTAGCGGCCCTCCGTGTTGGCCACCGCGATTCGCCGCGTCTGGTCCACGTAGACGCCGTTGACCTGCGTCACCCGCGAGTCGAAGGCCCGCGCCGCCTGGTCCGCGCGCGTCAGCAGGGACGCCTTGAGTGACACCTCCACATCCGACAGCGGGGTGGGAACGCGGTAGTGGCTGGGCACCGCGACGCGGGAGACCGGGAAGGACCGCTCCGAGCCCTGGCCCTGGGCAATCATCGCCGCCGTGGAGGCGGCCCGCAGCAGCGCCGGCTCGTCCCAGTCGTCGGAGAAGGCGTAGCCCACCTTGCCGCCGGAGATGACCCGCACGCCCACGCCCTGGACCAGGCCCGTCTGCGCGCTTTTGATTCGCGACTCCTCCAGCGCCACGCTGGTGCTGTGGGTGCGCTCCACGTAGACCTCCGCGAAGTCACCCCCGCGCTCCATGGCCACCGCCAGCAGGCGCTCGAGCAGCGCCTGGGGCAGCAGGGGGGCGGGCGAGGGCTGCCGGACCGCCGGGGGGGCGAGCTGGGAAGAAGGGGCGCGTCGGGTCGGCGCGGACGCTCGGGGCATTCGGAAACTCCCTCGGTGAAGCGTTGGGGGTGTGGAAACCTACATAGGAGGGGAAATCTCCCGGAGCAACGGACAATGGCCCCCGTTCTTTCCCCAGAGGCGGGCCTGTCGCATTCCCACCGTGGGTGCGCCGCTTTAAGATGCCGAGCGTTTCGAACCTGGACCCCACCCCATGCCTGCTCGTCCTCCATCCACTCCTCGCGCTGGCGCCGGCCGTTCCGGCGGTGACGCGGGGGCGGACTCTCCATCGGCGAAGCCGTCAGCCCGGGCTCGCCCTCCGCGCGAGGCGTCGCCCGCCGACGAGGATTTCGCCGCACCTCCCTCCGGGGATGATGGCCCCGATGGCCCCGATGGCCCCGCGAACCCGGAGCTGTACGGTGACGCGCAGCCTCCGCGCTCCCGCACGGACGAGACGCGCGTGGGCGCCGTACCCGAGTCGCGCGAGGAAGAGGCGCGCCGCGACGACGATGACGACAACTCCGAGTCCACGCGCGCGGGCCCGCCGGTGCAGATGCTGGTGCTGGCGGGGCCGGACCGGGGGCGCAAGAAGCGCTTCCAGGGCGTGCGGATGGTGGTGGGGCGCGGCAAGGACTGCGACTTCGTGCTCGACGACCAGTCGGTGTCGCGTCGGCACCTGGAGCTCGTCTACGGCCAGGCCGGCGTGGCGATGCGGGATCTGGGCAGCATCTCCGGCACCCAGGTGAATGATCAGCGCGTGGACGAGTGCCTCCTCAAGCACGGCGACGAAATCGCCATGGGGAAGACGCGCCTGCGCTTCGTGGACGAGGCGGAGCAGATCAAGGAGATGCGCGCCCAGGCGGAGGCGCGAGAGGCGGAGGAGAAGCGCGAGCGCGAGGAGGCCGCCAAGGAGAAGGATGAAGCCCGGAAGGCGGCGGGCGCGGCGCGGGGTACAGACGTGGATCCGAATGATCCCCGGCTGAACGAGATGACCAACGCCAACTACCGCGTGCCGGAGTCCCTCCAGGACAAGGGGACGAACAACAAGGGCAAGGGCGCCATCGCCATCCCCCGTCCCCGGCCGCCTCCCAGGAGCGCCGTCACGGGCGGTGGGGCGAACTCGAAGACGAAGCTGCTCATCGGCGTGGGCGGCGGCGTGGTGGTGTTGCTGATGATGGGCCTCTTGTTCAGCCCCTCGGCGCCTCCGCCGCCTCCTCCGGTGGACCCGAACATCGATCGCGCGAAGCTCCTGATGCAGAAGGCGCGCGAGGCGGTGCGGGCGGATGACTACGCCAACGCGGTGCGGCTCGTCGAAGAGGCGGAGAAGCTGCGGCCGGGCGCGGACGAGGAAGGCCTGGGCCGGGCGGCGAGCAAGCAACTGGAGGTCATCCAGGCCTTCGACAACGTGCGCGCGCTGATGACGGCCAATCAGTTCGACGAGGCTCGCGCGAAGCTGGAGGCCGCGCCGCAGGGCACGGCCAAGATGGACGACATCCGCCGCAAGCTGGAGACGGAGCTGGAGGAGAAGGACGCCGCGTATCGCATCCAGCAGATGGAGGAGGCGCTCGCGGCTCGGGACCCGGAGGCGGCCCGGCCGCTGCTGCCGCGGGTGCCGGACCTGAACCGGCCGGCCTACTCGCAGAAGCTCCTGGACCTGGAGGCGGAGCTGGCGAAGGAGTCCGCGGACGGCGCGCGCAGGGACCGGGCCAACCGCGAGCGCGCCGCGATGAACGCCAAGGAGCAGCGCAAGCTCTTCCTCGAGGAGGCCTTCACCGACGTGGAGCGCCGCTTCAATGGCGGGGACTACACGCGCGCGGTGCTCGAGTGCGACCGTGTCACGGAGAAGTACAAGACGGAGAAGGACGTGAAGGATAGGGCGCGCCAGTTGAAGACGCTCATCCCCCAGTTCCAGCGCTCGCTGGACGACGCGCAGAAGAAGCTGGCGTCCAACGCGCTGGAGTCCGCGTCCAAGCCCCTGCGTCGGGCGGCGGAGCTGTACCGTCAGATTGGCTTCCAGGGCTCGCTGGGCAACACGCTGGATGAACAGCTCGCGTCGGCGGCGCTGGCGGCGGGACAGGCCGCGCTGAAGAAGGGCGACCTGGCGGGCGCGGGGATGAACTTCCGCGAGGCCCTGCGGCTCAACCCCGGGGACCGGCGGGCCCGCGACGGCCTGGACGAGCTGCAGAAGAAGGTGGAGGAGCTCTACATGCGCGCATATATCGAGCGCGACAGGGACCCCGCGTCCGCGGCGGTGAAGTTCAAGATTGTCATCGAGACAGCGCCCGACGGCTCGGATACGAAGCGCAAGGCCGAGATGTACTTGAGCGAGATGCAGCCGTGAGCGGCCCTGCCTCAACAACGAAGGTTCGTGGAGGGATGGGATGAGCGAGTCGTCGCTGCGTGAACTCGGAATGGACCTCATCGAGGAGCGCCAGTTCGAGCGCGCCCTCGCCGTGTTCGCGGAGGCCGTACGTCGCGTCCCCGCGGACCACCGCTCGCGGATGATGGCGGCCCGGTGTCTGGCGGAGCTGGGCGAGCGTGAGCGCGCCGTCACGTCGTACCACGCGTGCGCGGAGGGCCTGTTGCGCCGCGACTACCTGCTGTCCGCCATGGCCGCGTGCAAGCAGGCCCTGGACCTGGCGCCCAACGAGCGGCGCCTGAAGGACACGTTGATTCGCGTCCACTCGCGCGCGGTGCGCAGCGCCCCGGGTCGCGCCGCCGTGCCCCCGCCGCTGCCGCCGGAGACGCTGTACGACGGCAAGGTGGAGACGGACCTGATGGGCCTCGTCGGCGAGGAGCTGTCCAACCGCGCCATCGAGGTGCTGGCCGCGCCGGACCCGGGCGGCTCGGCGGACCCCAACAGCCGGCCCCCGCTGCCGTTGTTCGCCGACCTGGACCGCGAGGCCTTCATCGACCTGGTGGTCCTCATGGCCTGGCGCCGGGTGCGGCCCGAGGAGGTGGTGAGCCGCGAGGGCGAGCCGACCGACCACCTCTACGTGCTCGTCGCGGGCAAGGCCGAGGTGACGCGGCAGATGGACGGCGAGGCGAGGACGCTGGGCTTCCTCGGCGGCGGCTCCATCTTCGGCGAGATTGCCCTGCTGACGGGCGCGACTCCCACCGCGACGGTGTCCGCCGTGTCCGACACGGAGGTCTTCGAGATTCGCCGTGAGCACCTCAACGCGGTGGCCAAGAGTCACCCGGCCGTCCCGCAGATTCTCGCGGACTTCGCGCAGCAGCGCATGGCGCGAAACCTCATGGCGACCTCGCCCATGTTCCAGACGCTGCCGGAGTCCGAGCGCGGGGCGATGCTCCAGCGCTTCTCCTTCCGCGCGCTCCAGGCGAACGAGAAGGTGCTGGTGGAGGGCGAGCACTCGCCGGGCCTGTTCCTCGTCCTGGCCGGAGAGCTGGTGGTGCAGAAGGAGGACCCGGCGGGCGGCACGGTGACGCTGGGCGTGCTGCGCGAGGGCGACGTGGCAGGGGAAATCTCCCTGCTGTCGGGCCTGCGCGCGTCCGCCACCGTGGCGGCCACGCGCAAGACGGCGGCGGCCTACCTGGAGCGCAACGCGTTCCACGAGCTGGTCCGGACCTTCCCTCACATCCGCACGTACCTGGAGCAGCTTTCGGAACGCCGCCTGAAGCAGATTGGCGAGGCGCTCCGGCCGCTGGAGATCATCGACGCGGACGAGCTGGTGCTCGAGACCGAGGCGGCGTGAGGAGCTCATCGTGATGTTGTCGCGTTCGAAGGTGGCGGGGGTGGCGCTGGCGCTCGTCACGGCCGGTGCGGTGCTCTTCTTCTGGCCGCGCCGGGAGCCGGGCGTCCCGGAGGCCATCACCCGGCAGGTCATCACCATGACGCGCGCCGCGGAGCAGAAGGATATCTCCGGGGTCATGGAGGGCGTGTCCGAGCGCTTCAAGACGGACGGCGGCTGGGACAACCGGCAGGTCCGGGGCGTGCTCACGGGCCAGGTGCTGCGCGGCCAGTGGGTCCGCATCTTCACGACGAACCTGGAGGTGCACGAAGTCTCGCCCTCGCAGGGCGACTTCCAGGCCCGCTTCATCTTCGGGCGCTCCCAGGCGGACAACCTGAAGGACCTGGCGGCGGACAGCGTGCTCAACGCGTACCTCATCGAAGGCACGTTCGAGAAGGAGACCGACGGTGAGTGGCGCATGGTCCGCGCCAAGTATCGTCCGCTGGAGGCGTCGGAGTTGCTCTAGTCGAGAGCGGCGCTACTGGAGCAGGACGCCCGTCTCGTTCATCCACGCCTTGGCCATGGCGCCCTGGCCCGAGGACTCCAGGCCCTTCTTCACGGTGTCGATGCGCGTGGCCAGCTCCTCGCGCGTCGCGCCTTGTGAGCGGGCGCGCACGAGGCCGAAGTAGTAGTGCTGGCAGCCCGCCGCGTACGCGTTCTGCGCGAAGAGCAGGTCGCCCATGGCGGTGTACGCCTCCGGCAGCGTGCCCGCGCCCGTGTCCGGCGCCACCGTGGCCAGCAGCGCCTTCGCACCCTCGTAGTCCTTGCGCTGCACCAGCAGCGCGCCCTTGGCGTACTGCGCTCGCGCCAGGCCCACGCCCTTCGCGGCGATGGCCTTGTCATAGGCGCCGAGCGCGTCGTCCTGCCGACCCGCGGCCTCGAGCAGCCCGCCCCGCGCCAGCCAGTAGCGGCCGTCCTGCTCCAAGAGGCCCACCTTCTTGCCGTCCGCGGAGGCCACCTGGATGGCGCCGAACGTGCTCTCGTACGCGTCGAGCAGGGCCAGCGCGCCGGTGGCATCTCCGGAAGCCTGGAGGCTGCGCGCGCCATCCAGGTAGAGCAGGGGCGCGGTGCGCCGCTTCGCCACCGCGGCCTCGAAGGCGGCTCTCGCCTCGGGGACCTTCCGAGCCGACAGGGCCCGCGCCCGCGCGAAGAGGGCGTAGACGTCATCCGGCACCGCCTTCAGCGCGGTGTCCGCCTCCTGGAGCGCCTCGTCCGCCGCGCCTCGAGTCAACGCCAGCTCCGCCTTCAGCGCGCCCAGTCGCGAGCGCAGCGAGGGCGTCAGCTCGGCTTCCTTCTCCGACGCGGCGGTGAGCGCGCGCTGCGCCTCCTCCAGCTTCTTGCCCTGGTACACGTACGCGAGGCCGGTGCCGAGCCGCGCCATCAGGTGGTCCGGGTTGACGCTGGTGGTCTTCTCGAACACCTCCACCGCCTGGGCGTGCTGGCCCTCGGCGAGCAGGGCCTCCGCGTACGCGGTGGTGAAGCGCGTGTCCCGGTAGGCGCCCTCCGCGGCGCGAGCGAAGGCCTGCCGCGCGCCGGGCAGGTCGCCCTTCGCCTGGAGCGTGAGGGCCAGGGCCAGCGTCAGCCGGGGGCTGTTGGCTCCCTGCGTTTGAAGGTCCGCGAGGTACTTCTCCGCCTCGGCCGTCTTTCCCTCCGCGAGCAGGTGGAGGGCGCGCGCGCTGTAGCGTTCGCCGGAGCGGGAGTCGAGCTCCTCCGCGCGGGCGAGGTACTCACGCGCCTTGGCGTCGGCGCCGGGCTGGTGGTGCTCCAGCCACAGCACCGTCTGGATGTCGGCGGCCAGGGCCTGCCCGTCGCGGGCCTGGGCGTCCACCTGGAAGAGCGTCTCCAGCTCCGCCATGGCGCGAGCGAGGTCGGCGGGGTTGCCTCGGAGGGCGGCGGAGCGGGCCGCGCGCATGCGCTCCTCCGTCTCCTTTCGGACGGCGCCCCGGTGGACGAAGTAGGTGACGGCGCCCGCGAGCACCAGGGCCACCACGGCCACCTGCGTCAGCGCGCTCTTCCAGCTCTCGCGCCGCTTCCAGTCGCCCTGAACGTCGGTGCCCATGGACCCATCTCCCCGCGCTGGAGTTGGATGCTATTAGGTACGCCCCTCCCAGGTGTCAATGGAGCGGGCCCCGAGCATGGGAGGAGTGAGCAATGGCGGTCCACACGGTGCTGTCCCCCGACGTCTTCACGCGTGTCGCCGACACCTTCGGGCTGGGGAGTGTGCGGAGCGTGACGCCCATCCCCCAGGGCTCCATCAACACCAACCACCGGTTGGAGACGGACTCCGGCCGCTACTTCGTTCGCCACACGACGGTGCGCTCCCCGGACGACCTGCGCTTCGAGTCCGCGCTGCTCG
Organism: Myxococcus eversor; assembly: GCF_010894455.1. Lineage (GTDB taxonomy): Bacteria > Myxococcota > Myxococcia > Myxococcales > Myxococcaceae > Myxococcus > Myxococcus eversor. Next base: position 265,280 of record NZ_JAAIXY010000015.1, read on the forward strand.
CCCACCTGGCCGCGCACCACTTCCCCTCGCCCGTGCAGCTCACCACCCGCGATGGTGAAACTTTCGTCGAGATGGAGGGCGGGCGGGTCAGCGTCTTCCGCTGGCTGGCAGGTGAGGAGCTGCGCCACCCGGGCCTCACCGCCGAGCACCTGGAGCGGCTGGGCACGGAGCTGGGCAAGCTGCACCGTGACACGCAGTCCTTTGGCGGCTCGCGCGCCAACCCGTACTCACCGGACGTGGTGCGCGGGTGGCTGGTGGAGCTGTCGCGCAACCCGGACGCGACGCTCGTCGCGATTGCAGGGGAGCTGGAGCACCTGCTCGCCACCGCCGAGTCCCAGCGCCAGGGCCTGGAGCCGCTCGGCGTCATCCACGCGGACCTCTTCACCGACAACGTGAAGTGGCTGGGCGGCAGCGTGGGCGCCTTCTTCGACTTCGAGATGGCCTGTCGCGAGGCCTACGGGTTGGACCTGGTCATCACCCTGAACGCGTGGTGCTTCGACGGCGGCGCGTACCTTGCCGACCTGTGCCAGGCGCTGGTGCGCGGCTACCAGGACATCCGGCCGCTGGCGCCCGTGGAGCGGGCCAACCTCTTCGGCCACGCGCTCTTCGGGGCGGTGCGCTTCACGGCCAGCCGCATCCGCGACTACCACCTGTCCCCGCTGCCGGCGGACAAGCTGGTGCGCAAGGACTACCGGACCTACCTGGCGCGAGCGCGCGCGCTGTCGACGATGGGGCCTTCGGGCTACGCGAAGCTGCTGGGGCTGTGAGCCCTCGGGGCGCAAGGCGCGCGCCCCGAAGCGCCCGGACGACTCAGATGCCGGAGAGGATCCGCCAGTGGCCCTCTTCCAGCCGGAACACCATCTGCTCCAGCTCCGCCTCCTTCTGGGGGCGGGGGGTGAGGCTGGGCATGCGCCAGCTCACCTTCCAGTAGTAGATGGCGGTGGCCACTTCCTTGCCCACCTGCACGCGGCGCACATCAATCTCCACCTTGGGCGACTGGAGCTGCGGGAAGAGCGCCTCCAGGTAGGGCACGAGGTTGGTCGCGTTCAGGTCATCCTCGGGGTCGCCGGGCGTGCCGCCGTCCTCGCGGAAGTCCTTGGACACCAGGGCCTGGATGGCGTTCGCGTCGCGTGCCTCGATGGCAGACCGGTACTGCTCCATCACTGACAAAATGGCCCGCGTGTCGGAGGTGTCGTCGATTTCAGTGCCGGGGATGCGCTTCGGAGCGCAGGCGGCCAGGAGGGACAGGGCGCAGACAGCGAGGAAGCGGATGAGCATGGCGGGGCCTTACGAAGACAATGGATGAGAAGTCAACCCATTCCCCGGGCCCCACCTGCACTCCGCGTGCCTCAGCCCTTTCGGATGACTTCGGAGATGAACCGGTTGAGCACCGGAATCTCGTTGTCGAGAATCTTGAGGCCCTCGCCCTGGATGATCTTCTCGCCGATGAGCGCCAGCGGCTTCATCAGGAAGGGCAGCTTGAGGGAGATTTCGCCGTCCATCGACCGCTCGGTCTGCCCGGCGCCCAAGTCACGGAAGCGCATGGTGCCGGTGTTCACCAGCATCTTGGAGATGGTGCCCGACGTGGGCGTGTTGGTGAACGTGAGCTCCTTGCGGCGCTTGTCGTAGGTGGACGTCTCGATGAAGGCGAACCACTCGGGAGGCACGCGCTTGGGGCCGATGCTCTCGATGACCGGCTTGGGGCGGTAGCGCACCTTGCGCTTCACCAGGTCGCCCTCCGTCTTCACCTCAATCGGCGCCAGCTCCAACAACACGCCGTGGTACTTGAGGAGGAACTCGAAGTACCGCTCGTCGAGGAGCGCGCGCTCCACCTCGTCCACCGTCCCCTGGATTCGCTGCCTCGTCTCGAACCGCATCGCTTCCCTCCTGATGGCCTGGCTCGTCGCCCTTGTGTGGGCTGCCTGCCTAGCGGAAAGCGCGGCTAGCGGAAAGCCTGTCGTGGCACCAGCGGCCCCCGGAAGGTCTTCTCCTCGAAATCACACCGCTCCTGCCACTCCTGGGCGGTGGCCTTGAAGGCGGTGCCGAAGTCCGGAAGGACACCGACCTCGTGGCGCACCGCGCCGCAGTCTCCGGCGAGGTAGGAGGCCTCCACTTTCACGCGCAGGGCCTCCCGACGGAGGGCCTCTGGCAGCGAATCGTCCGCCAGCGCACGTTGCAGATACTCGCCGGCGAGCACGGGCGAGCCCACCTGCTGGAGCCGGCGGCCCAGAAGGTAGTTGAGGTACGCGTCATGGGGCACGGCCTGGAGTGCGCGCGTCAGCATCAGCAGGCGCAGCTCCTCGCGCGTCGACTGGAAGTACGCGTCGATGGCCTCGCGTCGCGCGGTGGAGTCCAGCGCGGCGAGCTTCACCTGGGCGGTGCGCGTCAGCTCGGGCGTGGCGTCCAGGGAGAGGACCTCGTCCAGGTACTTGCGCGCCTGCTCGGGCTGCTGGCGTCGGGTCTCCACGTCCGCGCGGGCCATGGCGACCTCGGCCGCCGTGACGGACTGGGCCTTCACCTGGCTCGCGAGCGTGGAGAGCACGTCGGTGGCCTCGTCGTAGCGCTCCAGGGAGGAGAGCGCGGCGGCTTCGCCCAGGCGGAAGGAAGGCTCCTCGGGTTGGAGCGCGGCGGCGCGGTTGTAGCGCTCCAGCGCGTCCTCGGGGTCACCCACGAGGGAAGCGCGCGCGGACTCGGTGAGGCGGGCGACTTCGCGGGCGCAGGCGCGGCTGAAGAGGCTGCCGGCGCGGAAGCGCGCGAAGGCCCGGGCGATGGCCGTGTCGTCGAGGGGCAGGGCGTCCACGTAGCGCTCCCACTCCGAGACGAGCTCGTCGAGCGGGCGTCCATAGGCGTCCTCGAAGTCCGCGTGGGCGTAGAGCGCGCGCAGCTTGTCCGCGCCGTACGTGTCCGCGAGGTACAGCAGGAAGGAGCCGGCCACGGTGTACGCGCGCGCGGGGGCGGACTGGTAGAAGCCGCGTGGTCCCATCAGCGTGCGCATGTCCGGGGCGAGCTTCTGGCGGCGCATGCCAGAGGCCCACTGGTGCAGCGTGAGGTCCCCCTGGGCGGGGCCGTCCGCGGCCACGGCGAAACCCTCGATGACGCCCATCAGGGGCCAGAGTCCCAGGCGCGTCGTGACGCGGAACGGGCCGCTGCCGGCGGGGGCGGCCATGACGTGCGCCAGCTCGTGGTGCAGGGTGGAGTGCGGGAAGGGCTTGTCCTGGATGTGCAGCTCGTACCGCCAGGGCTTGGCGTACTGGGTGCGGCCGGCGCCCACGAGGCGCTGCTTCTCCTCCTCGTTGCGGTAGAGCCACACGCGGATGCGCTCGGTGGGGGCCACTCCGAGGAAGCGGTGGACCTGCATCCAGCGGAACTCCATGTCGCGGGCCAGCCGGTCCACGTCCTCGCGCGCCTTGCCCCGGGGGTAGTGGAGGCGGAAGTGCTCCGTGTCGCGCACGCCGCCCAGGGTCTCCGCCAGGTAGGCGTCCGTCATGCGCGTGCGCAGTTGGGGGCCCTTCACCTCCAGGAAGAGGATGGCGGCCAGGGGGAGCACGAGCGGCACCAGCGCCCAGGGACGCAGGCCGGCGCGACGCAGGGTGCCGGTTCCGAGGTCCAGCAGCGCGGCGGCGAGCCCCACCAGCACCCACGCCCACAGGAGCGTCTCCAGGCGGAACCAGCCCAGCGCGGGCGTCATCACCAGGGCCTCGTCATAGAGGGGGCCGGGCAGGTGTCCCAGGAAGTGGTTGAAGGCGAAGACCTGGGGGCCCGCGATGATGGGCCACACGGTGGGGATGAGCGACAGCAGGACGAGGAGCACGTGCAGGCCCACCCCTCGGGAGGGCCGCCGGGCCTTGAAGCCGCAGAGGACTCCCGACGCCGAGGCCAGCACGGCCGAGGGGAGGGTGAGCATGGGATAGAAACCCACCAGCTCGAAGGGGTCGCACGAGGTGCGCAGCCAGGCGAAGACGGTGGAGGCGAGGAAGGGGGGGACGAGCGCGCCGATATTGAGGAGGACAGCGGTGCCCAGGGCGCGGCCCACGGCGGCGCCTTGGCTCTGGGGGATGGCCGCGGTGGGGGGCCGGGGCTCCTGGCCGAGAATGATGCGGCGTTCCTGGAATGCGGCGGCGACGCCTGGGCCCCCGCCGAGCAGGCCCACGGCGATGGCCAGGGCGAGGCTCAACTCGAAGCCTGGCACTCCGAAGAGGGGGAGGAGGATGAGGGCCGAGCCGCCGCCCGCCAGCAGGAGCAGGGGGGCCAGGACGGCCGGGCGGCGCAACAGAGCGCGGGCACGGGTGAGGACTTGCTCCATGGCCTCCCCTATACTCCCCAGCCGCATGTCCGAACAGAAGACAGGTCCCGAGCACCGCCAGCACGGGCGCGCGCCCATCGAGCTGAAGGTCGACTACAAGAAGCTCAACTCGTTCTTCGCGGACTACACGAAGAACATCAGCAAGGGTGGCACGTTCATCAAGACGAAGAAGCCGCTGCCCATCGGCACGCGGTTTCTCTTCAAGCTGACGGTGCCGCACCGGGAGGCGCCCTTCGAGCTGTTGGGCGAGGTGGTGTGGTCCAAGGCGGACGGCGACGAGCCGGGTATGGGCATCCGCTTCATCTACAGCAGTGATTCGCAGCGGGTGGAGTTCGAGACGGTGGTGGAGCGGCTCATGTCCGACAGCCTGGGGCCCGAGCTGACCGAGAAGCTGCTCAACAAGCCGCTGCATCCCCAGCATTCATGAAGACGACGCGTCGGCTCACGGTCCTGCTGCTCGCGTTGCTGCTGGGTGCCTGCCAGCAGGAAGCGCAGGGCCGACAGCCTTCCACGCCTCCGGCCCCCGTGCGACCGCCCGTCACCGACGTCACCTCGAAGGACTATGTGAGCCCGACGTTGCCGCGTGCGCACGTGCGGCTCAAGGATGCCTTCGGTGGGGTGCATCGGGTGGAGGTGGAGGTGGCGGCCACGCCGGACTCGCGTCAGCGCGGGTTGATGTGGCGCACGGAGCTGGCGGAGGGGAAGGGCATGTTGTTCCTCTTCCCGACGCAGGAGATGCAGGGCTTCTGGATGCGCAACACGCTCATCTCGCTGGACATCATCTTCATCACCTCGGACCTGCACATCGCGGGAGTGGTGTCGCGCGCGGTGCCGAAGACGCTGGATTCGCGCTCGGTGGGCGCGCCCAGTCAGTACGTGCTGGAGGTGCCAGCGGGCTGGGCGGAGAAGATGGGCGTACGCAAGGGCGCGCAGGTGGAGTTCGAGGGCGTGTCGAACATCAGCATCGTGCCCTGAGCGCCACGTCCGTTGCTCGCGCGTGACGTTGCGCGCGCGTGACGTGATGAAGAAGTGACGCACTGAACAAGCTGCCGCCACACTGGCTCCTCAGGATGCGCTCGCGCCCGCGCCCACACGTGGCGGACGCGAAACCCCTGGAGGTAGTGCTTCATGTCTTCTCGACTGCTGCGGCTCGCGACCGGCGCGATGCTTCTCGGTAGCACCTTGGCCATCACCGCCTGCGAGGGCGACACCGGTCCCGCGGGCCCCGCCGGCTCCAATGGACAGGATGGCTCGGACGGTCAGCCCGGCACCCCTGGTAATGATGGTACCCCCGGCGAGGAAGGTGAACCCGGCCCCGCGGGCCCCGGTACCCAAGGACAGCCCGGCCCCGGCGCCGTGACGCGCGCGCCCGGCGTCGAGGCCGGCACGCCGCTGTCCTCCGTCATCGCGCTCACCTTCCGTGGAGACCTGGGCACCGGCGCCACGAACCTCGCGGAGTACGTGAAGGTTCGCGTGAATCAGGTGGTCGCCGGCTCACTGCCGACGCCGATGGTCTTCCCCCTGTCTCCGGCCTCCACCGACTCCATTCGCACGGTGCCCGGCCTGTTCTCCTCCACGGTCATCAAGTGGATGGACCCCATCACCTTCAGCAAGACGGGCGCGCGCTTCGGCGCCAACGTGGACTACATCGCGTTCTTCGGTGACGGCTGGTCCGCCCAGGACAACGCGCCCCAGTTCCAGGGGAGCAGCGCCGCCGGCTGGATGTGGATCAACCACGAGTACATCTCCGGCACCAAGCCCCGCGTTGGCACCGCGCCCATCGGCCAGCACCTGGACTTCGCGCGCTTCCTGCGCAACAGCGGCGCCCTGTCCAACACCGTCACGGATGGCACCTCGTGGCAGGACGACGCCATCACCACCTACAACAAGGAATGGAAGAAGCAGGTCGGCGGCACCTGGATGCGCGTGGTGCAGGACCCCGCCACCGGCGAGTGGGCCGTGGACCGCACCGCGAGCAACCTGCGCTACGACGCCTCCAGCGCGACGCTCGCGAAGGTGGTCGGCGTGACGCTGTCCGGCGTGGACCGCGATGACTCCGGCGCCGACCTGCCCGCGGGCGTCGTCGCCGGCACCCACTCCAACTGCTCCGGCGGACAGACGCCGTGGGGCACCATCTTCACCGGTGAGGAGAACGTGCAGGGCGTCTACGGCGACCCGGAAGGCAGCCTGTGGACCGGGAAGAACGACTGGATTCCCAACGCGCCCGGCATGGCCGCCGGTGCTCCCCTCGCGCCGGACCTCACGGCTCCCGCGTCGGGCGACATGGTCAGCTCCGACGCGCGCTCGTCGCACCGGAAGGACGGCTACGGCTTCCTCACCGAAATCGACCCGGGCCAGCCGGCCGACCTCTGGTACGGCAAGGACGCGTCCAAGCCCGGCGCGGGCCACCGAAAGCTGGGCATCATGGGCCGCGCCCACTGGGAGAACGCGGCCTTCGTCGTCGACGCGAACTGGAAGCTGCTCGCGGGCCAGCCCATCGTCATCTACGGCGGCGATGACCGTCGCGGCGGTCGCATCTTCAAGTTCGTCTCCAGCCGTCCGTACACCGCGGGCATGACGAAGGCGGAGACTCGCGCGCTGCTGGACCAGGGCACGCTCTACGCCGCGCACTTCGCGGGCCTGGACAACAGCACCGGCGACACCCTGGTGGGCGGAGCGATTCCCACCGAGCAGGCGCCCGGACAGGGCCGCTGGGTGGCGCTGAGCCTGGACAGCGCGGACCTCGCGCCGAACGGCGAGGCCTTCGGACAGCCGACGATGACGGTGGGCACCGCGCTGCGCGATGCCAGCTACAACGCCATCGGCGGCTTCACCGACGACGACCAGATGCGCAAGCTGCTGTTCACCGCGGCGAACAAGGTCGGCGTCATGGAGCTCAACCGCCCCGAGGACCTCGAGTGGAACCCGAAGGACCCCAGCGGCACGCCGCTCCTGTACGTGGCCTTCACCGAGCACGGTGACCCCACGTCGCTGGACCAGCAGGGCCGCGTCGCCACCGCCACGCGGAACTCGGAGGGCATCTGGGTGACGAAGGCTCGCGCCGCCACCGACAACCGCGCGACGGACCGCGTCGGCTCCATCTTCGGCATTCGCGAGGCCAACACGGCGGCACCGGGCACCTCGCGCACGTTCACCTTCTTCCGCGTGTGGAAGGGCGAGACGGCGGCGACGAGCGTCACGCCCGAGTTCTCCGCGGCCAAGCCGGACAACATCGCCATCGACCGTGACGGCGGCGTCTGGTTCGGCACCGACGGCAACTTCAGCGTCAACAAGGTGGCCGACGGCATCTACTACCTGAACCAGAACCCGGCGCATCGGGAGAGCGCGTACTTCCGCAAGGCCTTCCGCGTGTTGTCCATGCCGAGCGACGCGGAGGCCACCGGCCCCGCGTTCAGCCCGGACATGAAGACCCTGTTCGTCAGCGTCCAGCACCCGGGCGAGGACAGCTACAGCGTCTGGCCGTAGTCGCGCGCCCCTCCAGGAGAACGCCACCTCATGTCCATCATGTCGAAGGGAGGCGCCAGGGCCGTCCTCGCCCTGTGCCTCGCGCTGGGAAGTCTCTTTGCCTCCGCGGGAGTCGTGTGGCGACAGCGCGCCGCGCCGCGCGTCCCCGAGTCTCCCTTCGACCCGCTCGCGCAAGCCCTGGCGAGCGGGAGCACCGTGGCCAACCGCGAGGCTCCCATTCCGTCCATGTGCTACACGAAGACGGAGGGCATCTCGAACCCCTGCTGGACGTGCCACACCGGCGGCGTCGGCTTCAACGTCATGGACGACGAGTCGCTGCAGGCCGACTACGCCTTCAGCGACGTGGGTCTGCTGAACCAGTGGAGCAACCTCTTCGCGGACCGCACCGCCGCGCTGGCGGACATCTCCGATGACGAGGTGCTCGAGTACATCCGCGAGGACAACTACGCCCCCCTGCGCGAGTCGTTGCTCCAGCGTCCCGGAGGTTTCAAGGGATGGGTGCCGGACCTGGACCTCGCGCGAGGCTTCGACGCGGAGGGCTTCGCGCTCGACGGAAGCGGCTGGCGCGCGGTCCGCTACAAGCCGTTCCTCGGCACCTTCTGGCCGACGAATGGAAACACGGACGACATCTTCATCCGGCTCCCCGAGGCGTTCCGACGCGACGCCGACGGAAGGCTCTCGCGGGATGTGTATCGGCTCAACCTCGCCATCCTCGAGGCGGCGATGACGGTGGACCCCGCGCTGCTGGAGGTGACGGGAGCGCGGCGACGGGTGGAGCCGGTGGACGAGCGCTCGGGCGGCGTGGACGTGAACGAGGACGGCGTGCTCACGGCGGGAGTCGAGGAGGTGCGCGGCCTGCCGAAGACGTACGCGGGAGGCGCCGCGAAGGTCGCCGTGCGCAGGGACTTCTACCCGCGCGGCGTCGAGTTCCTCCACACCGTGAGGTACGTGGACCCGGACGCGCCCACGTTGTTGTCGGCGCGCATGAAGGAGGTCCGCTACTCGCGCAAGGACGAGGAGTACACGGGCGAACAGGTGATGGCCTTCTACGCGGCGGAGCAGGAGAAGAAGATGCGCAACCGGCTGCCCGCGTTTCCGGGCACGCCCGAGCTGGGGCTCATCAACGAGTTCGGCTGGCGCCTCCAGGGCTTCATCGAGGACGGGAAGGGCCGCCTGCGCGTGCAGACGCTGGAGGAACACGCGTTCTGCATGGGCTGTCACACCAACCTGGGCGTGACGGTGGACCAGACCTTCGGCTTCCCGCGCAAGGTGCCGGGCGGGGAAGGGTGGCGCCATCAAGACCTGCGCGGCATCCGCGATGTGCCGCAGGCGGGCCACGCGAAGCCGGAGGTGCTGACGTATTTCGAGCGAGTGAAGGGGGGCGACGAGTTCCGCGCGAACGAGGAGCTGCTCACGCGCTTCTTCCCGAGCGGCACGGTGGATGAGAAGTCCGTGCGTCGTGCCGCGATTGGAGGCGACAAGGACCTCGCGTGGCTGTTGACGCCGTCGCGTGAGCGCGCCGTGGCGCTGGGCCGCGCGTACATGGTGCTGGTCCGCGAGCAGGGGTTCACGAAGGGCCGCGACACGCTGCTCGCGCCTCCGAGGAACGTGCTGCCGCGGGTGGAGAATGGCTCCACGGGACTGGAGGACGCGGGCCTCATCTTCGAGGACGGTCGACTCCACCTCGCGTGGGAATGAGGCGGGCCTACTTCGCCGAGTGGCGCTCCACGAACTCGCTGGCGCGCAGCATCAACTGCTTCATCGTCACGGTGCCCAGGAATTCGCCCTGGGCGTCCGTCACCACCACCGGGTCGTAGACGGCCTCCGGCGTACGCGCCATCGCCAGCCCGACGAGCGCCGTCACCGCCATCTGGTCCTCGACCACCAGCGGGACCTCCCGCGTCCCTGCCCCCGACGCGAGGCTTCGGCGCGTCACCAGCGCCTTGGGCCGCGAACCGTCCAGCACCACCACGTGGTCCACCTGTGGCGCATCGCGGAAGAGGGTGTTCACCACCTCGGACGGCGCCGCCGCATCCACCGTGGCGCGGCGAATCACCAGTCCGCCCACCGTGCTGTCATCCGCGCGCTCACTCAAGAGCAGCGCACGCATCGCCTCGCGACGTCGCGTCTCGAACGCCTCCGTGGGACGGCCGGGCACCGGCGCGGGACGGGCCAGCAGATAGCCCTGCGCGTGACGGATGCCCAGCCGCAGCAGCACCGTCATCTCCTCCCACGTCTCCACGCCCTCGGCGATGAGGATGGCATCCACGCTGGAGGAGAACGCCACCAACGACTTCACCAGGTGCTGCCGGTAGTCGTGCAGGTGGATGTCCCGCACCAACGCCTGGTCCAACTTGATGAAGCGCGGCACGCAGTGCACCAACGTCACCAGCCCGGAGTGACCCGCGCCGAAGTCATCCAGCGCGAGCCCGAAGCCCAGCTCCGCGCACTCCCGCGTGAGTCGCTGGAGCAGCGCCCCGTCCTCGATGACCGCCTTCTCCGTCAGCTCCAGCACCAGATGACGAGGCCCCAGCCCGTGTCGCTCCAACAGCGCCAGCGTGGAGCCATCCCCGAAGCGCGGGTCGCTCAACACGTCCGGGCTCACGTTGAAGAAGAAGGGCGCGCGCCGCTGGTCCTCCGGCAACGTGGCGATGCGGCGCAGCGCTGACGTCCAGCACGCACGCTCCAACTCCCACGTGTAGCCGGACACCCGCGCGTGCAGGAACAGCTCGTTCGGAGACTCGAGTGTTCCCTGTCCGCGCGAGAGCACCTCGTGCCCGATGACCTCGCCATCCCTCAAGTCAACGATCGGTTGGAAAGCGGAAGTCACCCCGGGCTCGGAGCCGTTCCACAACCAGAGGGGAATCAGACCGGGCTGTCGGACGAGGGGGTGGGTCATGACGGGGCAAATGTTACCTGACGCTACCCACGTCTACAGTTCATGCCTGCGCACTACCGCAACAACTCCTACTGAGCGTACGAGTGGACAGTCTCTCCACGGCTTGGTCGCCCCTGACATCCGGGGAATCCCGCTCATGGGACACGAATTCGAGAAATCTCGCCCTCCGTGGAAGGCGACTCCTCAGGGGGTTGGACGGGCGCGATGGGCTCGGGGACCTGGGCCAGGGTCGCCTGGGTGGCCACCGCGTCCAGGCTCCGACCTTCTTCCCACTGCACCGATGACAGCGCGCGGAAGCGACGTGCGAGCGATGACAGCTCCGCGGCCTTGAGCTGAGCCTGCCCGCTGCGCAGCGACAGCAGCGCCACGCGCGCGCGCTCCAGCAGGGCGACTTCCGCGCGCAGCCTCGCGAGGATTCGCTCACGACGCAGCTTCAACTCGCCCAGCCGCTCGACCTCCTCCGCGAGAGAGGCCGCCGCCGCTTCCAGCTGCCGCCGTGCCACCGCATCCGTGGTGGCCTTCGCGCCACGCTCCAGCTCCTCGCGCTCGGCTTGAAGCTCGGCCTGTGCGCGCTCCTCGAGCTGCGCCTCCACACCGGCCCACTCGGAGGCCAGCTCCACCGCGTCACGGGTGATGCGCGCCAACGTGCGGGCCAGCTCCTCGCGCGCGGGCTCTCGCGGCAACAGCGCGAGCGACTGTCCACACTGGCGATACAGCGCGAGCGCGCGCTCGCACTGCGTCCGGAAGTCCCCGGCCAGTCGGGGAATCAGCTCCTCGGCGCGCGCCTCCACGGGGTCCGCCGTGAGGGCCAGGTGCGCGGCCACCGAGCTCAGTCCCACGAAGAGCCCAAGAATCGCGCCCGTCGCGCCCGCCGCGAGCAGCGCGGGCGTGGCCAGGTCCGCCAGCCGCGCGGAGAACACGCGGGCAATCTCCACGCCGCCCAGGGTGAGCCCCGCGCCCAGGAGCGCGCCGAGCCCCAGGTGCACGAGGGTGGGGCGAGCCTCCGCCACCTGTCCCTCCACGCCCTTCTCGCTCAGCCGCGCGCGCACCAGCAACGAGCCCGCCGCCGCCGCGCTGCACGCCACCGTCCACGCGGGCGCCATCCCCAGCGCATACGGCACCGCCGTCAGCACCACTCCCAGCCCCCCCAGGAGGATGCGGTCCCACCGGTCCCCCTGCGCACAGGCCAGCACCACCGCCGCGGGCACCAGCCAGGCCAGGGGAAGTGGCAGGCCGATTCTCGCGGTGATGAGCTGGAGCAGGCCCGCGCCGGCCCCCGCGGCGAGGGCACGCGTGACGGTGCGCTCAAAGGCTTCTCGGTGGTGCAACTGCAAAATGGTGGCGTTCATCGACGCTCCGAACCCGGAGGGAGGCCAAGGGGCTCCCCCTTTCACGCGCGGCCGAATTAAAAGGTCTGCCGGATGAAAGCCCCCCCTGTCCCCGTGGTGATGCGAGCGCTGGTCCTCAAGGCCTATGACGGGCGGCCGGAGTCCCTCCAGGTGGAGCGCCGCGCCGTGCCCCGGCCCACCACGAAGCAGGTGCTGGTGCGGATGGCGGCGTCGCCCATCAACCCGGCGGACCTCCAGTTCGTACGGGGCCAGTACGGGCTGCGCAACGAGCTGCCGACGGTGCCGGGCTTCGAGGGCAGCGGCACGGTGGTGGCCGCGGGCGGTCTGGCCGGGCAGCTCCTGGTGGGGCGCCGCGTGGCGTGTGTCGCGCCCGTGGGTGGAGACGGCCTGTGGGCCGAGTACGCGGTGGTGCCGCTCCAGCAGTGCATCCCCCTGCGCGCCCACATCACCTTCGAACAGGGCGCCAGCCTCTTCGTCAATCCCTTCACCGCGTGGGTGCTGATGGAGCGCGCCAAGGAAGGCGAGCACGCGGCGCTGGCGCAGACGGGCGCGGCGAGCAGCGTGGGGCGGATGCTGGGTGCGCTCGCGCGACGGCGGGGCGTGCCCATGGTGCACGTGGTGCGGCGCGCGGAGCAGGTGGAGCTGTTGCGCGGGCTGGGCGCGGAGCACGTGTTGAGCAGCGACGAGCCGGAGTTCCAGGAGCGGCTGCGCCTCATGTGTCACCAGCTCAAGGTGTCGCTCGCCTTCGACGCGGTGGCGGGGCGGCTGACGGGCCAGTTGTTGAGCGCGCTGCCCGAGGGCGGACGCGTGACGGTGTATGGCGCGCTGTCGGAGCAGGAGTGCCGCTTCGACCCGGGCGACGTCATCTTCGGGCGCAAGACGGTGGACGGCTTCGCGCTCTCGGAGTGGGCGCGCCGGGGCTTTGGCCGCGAGCAGCTCAAGGCGCTGATGGGCGTGCCGTCGCTGGTGGGACGCGAGCTGGAGACGCCCGTGCGCGCGCGACTGCCGCTGGAGTCGGCGGGGGAGGCGGTGCGCATCGCCTCGGCGGACATGACGTCCGGCAAGGTGCTCTTCATGCCCGAGCAGGGGTCGACGGTGTGAAGGCCGCTCAGGCCTTGTCGCGCGAGATGGGGCCGACCTTCGCCTTCGTCACCCGCAGGTAGTCGGACGGCGCCAGCACCAGCTGCGTGCCGCGCACGCCCGCTGAAACGGCCACCTCGTCGAACAGCTCCAGCGTCTCGTCGACGTAGACGGGATAGTCCTTCTTGCCGCCGATGGCCGTGCAGCCGCCGCGCACGTAGCCGGTGAGGGGCTGGAGCTCCTTGAGCGGCACGGTGTCCACCTTGCGGTCTCCGCTCAATCGCGCCAGCGCCTTGAGGTCCAGCTCCGCGTTGCCGGGCACCACCGCCATCAGCACGCCGGTGCGGTCGCCGCGCGCGACGAGCGTCTTGAAGACCTGCTCCGGAGGCATGCCCACCTTGGCGGCCACCGACTCCGCGGAGAGGTCCTCCGGGTCCACCTCGTAGTCGCGCAGCGAGTACTTCACGCCCAACGAGTCGAGCAGCCGCGCGGCGTTCGTCTTCATGGCCTCAGACTCCGAGCACCGCGGCCGCCGCCTTCACTCGCGCGAGCGCGTCCTCGGGCGTGGTGCCCACCGCGGACAGGTGCCCCATCTTCCGGCCCTTGCGCGCGTCGCGCTTGCCGTACAGGTGCAGCCGCACGCCGGGCAGCGCCAACGCGTCCTCGAATCGGGGACCGCCTTCGCGCAGCCACAAGTCTCCCAGCAGGTTGACGATGGCCGCCGGACGCACCACCTCCACCGAGCCCAGGGGCAGGTTGCACGCCGCGCGCACCGCCTGCTCGAACTGCGAGGTGAGGCAGGCGACTTCAGTCGAGTGGAAGCTGTTGTGCGGACGCGGCGCCAGCTCGTTCACCAGCACGGTGCCGTCGCGTAGCAGGAACAGCTCCAGCACCAGCAGGCCCTCCACTTGAAGCGCCTGGGTGATGTCGCGTGCCAGCTCCGTGGCGCGCTCGGCGACTCGGGCCGGCAGCGGGCCCGGCAGCAGCGACCACGCGAGGATGCGCTCCTCGTGGTGGTTGAAGGCGGGCGGATACACCGCCAGCTCTCCCTTCGGGCTGCGAGCGACGAGCACGGACAGCTCCGACTGGAGGTCCAGCGCGGCTTCCACCACGACGGAGCGCTCACCCAGCTCGCGCCACGCGGCGGGGGCCTCGGCGGGCGTCTTCACCTCCACCTGACCGCGACCGTCGTAGCCGCCCTCGCTGGACTTCACGAAGCACCGGCCTCCCAGCGCCTGGATGGCCTGGGCCAGCTCGTCCGCCGAGTGTGCCTCGCGCCACGGCCCCACGGGGAAGCCGCCCTTGGCGAGCCAGCCCTTCTGTCGACCGCGATGCTGGATGACATGCAGCACGGACGCGCCCGGACGCATGGGCGTGTGGCGGGCCACCGCCTCCAGCGTGGCCAGCGGCACCTTCTCGATTTCGAGCGTCACGGTGTCGCAGCCCTTCGCCAGCTCCTCGGCGGCGGCGATGTCCGCGAAGGACGCGGTGAGGCAGCGGTCAACGACGTTGCGCGCGGGGCACGTCGCGTCCGGATCCAACGCCTGCACCTGGAAGCCGAGCGTGCGCGCGGACAGCGCCATCATCCGCCCGAGCTGCCCCCCGCCGAGGATGCCAATCGTTCCCCCGGGGAGCACCACGCGAGGGCTCATGACAGCTCCCGGTGCGCCATGACCTCGTCGGTGCGCGCCTTGCGCCATGCGGCCAGCCGCTCACGCACCTCCGGGTACTTTAGCGCCAGGATGGCCGCGGCGTGCAGGGCGGCGTTGGCCGCGCCCGGTTTGCCGATGGCCTGCGTCCCCACGGGCACGCCCTTGGGCATCTGGACGATGGAGAGCAGCGCGTCGATGCCGTTGAGCAGCGTGGTGGGCATGGGCACACCAATGACGGGCAGCAGCGTCTTCGCGGACACCATGCCCGGCAGGTGCGCCGCGCCACCCGCGGCGGCGATGATGAGTGACAGGCCCCGCGACTCGGCGGTGGACGCGTACTCCATCATCCAGTCCGGCGTGCGATGCGCGGAGACCACCCGCACCTCGTGGGGGATGCCCAGCTCCTTCAGCACGTCGATGCCCGGCTGCAGGTACTCGAGGTCGCTCTTGCCGCCCATGATGACCCCGACCCAAGGGGTGTTGCCGCTCGCCATTCGGTCCACGCTTTCGTGCCTCCAGCCGAAGGCGGGAGGAACGCGGAGATAGGGCCGGGCGATTCCGACGGTCAACCTGGAAGTCACCCCGCGCGCCCGCGTGCCCGGCTGGCTACTTGCAATTCAGTTATGTCAGATTATTCCGATGCAAATCCCCATCCATCGTGTCGTTGTTCATCGAGCGTTCGTTCTCGGACTTCTCTGTGTCCTGGGAGGCATGGGTTGTCAGGCCTTGGGCGACGACACCGAACCGCCCGCGCACGCGGAGGGCGCGGTGCTGTCGGTGGGCTCGCCCCTCGACACATCCTCTGTGTTCACGAGCTTCCATGGGGTGGTCTTCAGCGCGAGCGGCCCCATCCCGGGGATGCACTGCGTCGCCATCTCCGTGCCCGAGGACCCGTATGGCTGGAGCAACAATTACCTGTGCTCGCCGACGGACCTTGGCTTCGTCTGGCACGATGGCTCGACGGGCGTCCCCAGGCCCGAGATGCGTTGCACCATCGTCAACGAGCGCCGGGAGCGCTTCGCGAGCCGGTGGGACGAGAAATTCCTGTGCATCCCCCACGACTCGCCGCTCACCATCACCTGGTCCAGTGAGGGACCTCTGCTGGGCAAGGAGTGCGTCAACTTCAAGGAGCCCGAGGACCCTCATGGGTGGGAGTACAACTATCTCTGCCTGGAAGCGCCCCTGGTGATGTCCTTCAGCGCGTCGGGCCCCATCGCCGGGATGAGCTGCACGCTGATGAACGAGCTGGCCGACCTCGCGGGCGGGTGGGGGGACAACTACCTCTGCACCAACAAGGACATCGGCCTGCGCTGGAGCATGAGCGGGCCGATATCAGGCCTGCGCTGCACCCAGATTCACGAGACCACGGAGCCGGCGGCGAACGCGTGGCACGACAACTACCTGTGCGTGCCCCCGGAGGCGGAGGCGATGTTCATCTATTCAGAAGCGGGTCCGCTCCCGGGCCGGCTCTGCACCCAGTTGCTGGAGGCGGAAGACCCCTACACCTGGGACGACAACTACCTCTGCTACCACGAGGTGCCGGTGGGGCTTCAGTTCTCCTCCGCCGGGGCCATCCCAGGGAAGGCGTGTACGGCCCTCCTGGAGCCGTCGGATACGGCGGGCACGTGGAACGACAACTTCCTGTGCGCCAACCGCGACGTCGGCCTGCGCTGGAGCCTGAGCGGGCCGATCTCCGGCATGCGCTGCACCCGCATCTACATGCCCTCGGAGCCCGCGTCGACAGGGTGGGATGACAACTACCTCTGCGTGCCGCCGACCTCCGCCCTGAGGTTCATCTGGTCGCCGATGGGCCGCTACGCCAACATGATCTCCGTGCCCTTCGCGGAGCCGTCGGATCAACACGCGTACTGGATGGATTCGTACCTCTGCTACTAGCCGTCCCCTGAAGCGAAGCCCCCCGCTTCCGCCCGGCGCTGTCGAGCACCGGGCGGGAGCAGGAGTGGGTGGAGCTAGTCGGCCTCGTCCTCGTGCCCGTTGTCCTTCCCGTCGTGGTGCGCCGAGCCCTCGTCGGCCTCCTCCGCGTGGCTCTCGAGCAGCTTGCCCTGGCCATCGAACACGAGCTCCGACGTGGTGCCGTTCTGCTCGACGATGACCTCGTAGCGGACGGTGCCGTTCTTCGTCTCCTTCTCCGCCGTCTTGATGTTCGCGGAGCCGAAGGAGGACGCCGCGAGTCCGGCCTTCACGTTCGCCGGAAGAGCGTTGGCGTCAAGCGTCTGCTCCTCGGTGAGGAGGGTGCCGTCCTCCGCCAGGTTCACCTCGAGCTTGCCGGTGCTGGAGGTGAGGTCCACCTCGTAGACGGTCTTCCCCTTCTTCGTCTCCTTCGTGAAGCGCTGGGCCTTCGCTTGCGGATACTTGGAGGCGAGCGCGTCCCGCACCGCCGGGGGCACCTGGGACTGCTGGAGTTCGACGTCCTTCGCCAAGGCGGGTCCGACGAGGCCCATCGTCATGAGGGCGCCCATCACCGCTGCTTTCCAGGTCTTCATGGATGTGTGCTCCTATCGTGGGGTGGACCATCCACCTCCGTGTCGCGGTGAAGGAGATAGTGAGCGTTCATGAGATGACCGTGAGAACGCGGGACGAGGGGAACGAACGGGCAGGGCGGCGGTCGGCCATCCGCTCCATTTCCAGGGACTGAAAGGCGCGCCCTCGTGGCGTGTTCATTCCAGACGATGCGTGTCCTGGTGATTGAAGACTTCGCGCCGCTCGCGCGCGCCACCGTTCAGGGACTGAAGGAGTCGGGCTACGCCGTGGACCTCGCGCAAGACGGCGAGGAGGGCTTGGCGTCCGCGCAGGCGTGCTCCTACGACGTCATCCTCCTGGACATCATGCTGCCCAAGCTGGACGGGCTGTCGCTGCTCCAGCAGTTGCGCAAGCAGAAGCATCCGGCCGCCGTGCTCCTGCTGACCGCTCGCGACACGGTGACGGACCGCGTGAAGGGGTTGGACCACGGCGCGGACGACTATCTCGTCAAACCCTTCGCCTTCGAGGAGCTGCTCGCGAGGGTCCGCGCGCTGGTGCGGCGGCGCTACGGCCAGCGGGACGGCGTGCTCCAGATAGAAGACCTGGAGGTCGACCCCGTGTCGCGGACGGTGAAGCGCGCGGGGCACCTCATCCCGTTGTCCGCGCGTGAGTACGCTGTGCTCGAGTACCTCTGCGCGCGCAAGGGCCACGTGGTGACGCGGATGGAGATCTGGGACCACGTCTACGACTTCGCGACCGAGCCCTCCAGCAACGTCATCGATGTCTACATCGGGTACCTGCGCAAGAAGATCGACGCCGAGCATGAGACCAAGCTCATCCAGACGCGCCGAGGGCAGGGCTATGTGCTGGGAGCGCCCGAATGACGCGGGGGTCCTCCCTCCAGCGGCGGCTCACCGTGGCGACGGCTGGAGTCCTCGGCGTCGCCCTGTGCGGCTTCTCGCTGCTGCTGCACACCGCCTTCACGCGCGCGTTGTCCCGACAGTTCGACGACACGCTGGTGGCGGAGGCGCGTGGAATCGCGAGCCTCATCGAGCTGTCGGACGAGGGGACCTGGGAGGTCGAGACGTCGGCGCTGACGCAGTTGACGCGAGGCCGAGGGTCCACCTGGTTCGAGGTCCGCGCGCCCGATGGCTCCCTCATCACGCGCTCACCCGGGCTCGATGACGGCGTGTTCCCTCGCGGGGCTCGGGATGCGAGCCCGGGCAGGCGTTCGCTCATCCTTCCCGATGGGGAGCGTGGACGGCTGCTCGAGTTGTTTGTTCCCGTGAGAGGCGAGGACGGGCACGAGGTGGGTGTGTCCGTCGCGGTGGCGAAGGAGACCGAGGACCTCGACGAGGTCTCCTCGTTGCTCTGGGGCGTGCTCGCGCTCTCGGGCGTGACGACGCTCGTGCTGGCCACGCTGGTGGGAGTCGTGGCCACCCGGCGGGGGCTGCGTCCGCTCGGAGCCCTCGCGTCCCGGGTGGAGGAGATTGACGGTGCCCGGCTGGATTTGCGGTTGCCGGAGGAGGGCGTTCCCGAAGAGGTGCGCCCGGTGGTGTCCCGGCTGAACGGACTGCTTGCGCGACTGGAGTCCGCCTTCGAGCGGGAGCGTCAGTTCAGCGCGGATGTGAGCCACGAGCTGCGGACTCCCCTCGCGGGCTTGAGAGCCATCCTGGAGGTCTCCGCGATGCGCGAGCGTCCCGCCGCGGAACATCGCGTGGCGCTCGCCGAAGCGCTCGGCGTCGTCGCGCAGATGCACGGGTTGGTGGAGCGGTTGCTGCTGCTCGCGCGACTGGAGGCGCGGCAAGTCCCGGTGGAGACCGAGGTCATCGCGCTGAAGGACCTCGTCGACACATGCTTCGCCCCGGTGTCCGCGCGCGCGAGTGAGCGAGGCCTCCACTTCGAGAACCGCGTGGCGGAGACGGCCGTCGTGAAGTCGGACCGCGAGAAGCTCCGCCTCATTCTGGGAAACCTGCTCGGCAACGCGGTGGAGTACACGGAGCAGGGAGGCTCCATCCAGGTGTCGAGCGACCTCTCACGAGGTCTGTTGCTCGACGTCGAGGACAGCGGTCCCCTCATTCCAGAGGCCGCGCTGGAGCGCGTCTTCGAGCGGTTCTACCGCGCGGATGTCTCGCGCACCGGAACCGCCGAGCACAGTGGAGTCGGCCTCGCCCTCACGCGCTCGCTCTGCGGCGTGCTCGGGGCCCGGGTCCATGCGGAGAATCGCGCTGGAGGCCGGGTGGCGTTCGTCGTCAGCGTAGCGAGCACCTCCGTACTGCTCCGCACCTCGGAGCCCGTGGATGGACCGCGCGCCCCGATGAAATGACCCCCCGCCTCCGTCCGGCTCCGCGCTGTTCCATCCCACGAAGCCGGGGGCGGCGCCGACGGACCCGAGCCTCCCGGCGAAATGCCCCCGCCTCCGTCTGGCACCGCGCTGCTCCATCCCACGAAGCCAGGGGGGCGGCGCCGACAGGCAGAGCCTCCCGGCGAAATGAAACGCCCCGCCTCCGTCCGGCGCCTTGGAGCACCGTGCGGAAGCGGGGTGGTGTGTCGAGCCCGCGTGGGCCTCGAGGTCAGTAGGTCGAGCCCACCTTGCCGAAGCCGCGCAGGGCCTTCACCTTGGACTTCTTCGCGGCCGAGCGGACCTCTTCGTCACTGCCAGCGCTCTCGTACTCGTCCAGCGTGGCCTGCTGCTCGGCCAGGTCGGAGGCCACCGCCGCCGGGCTCGCCACCGCGCTCGCCTCGTTGAACATCACCTGGTTCTGCTGGATGTAGCCCTTGGCCTCCTCGCGACGACCCTCGCTCAGGGCCTCGGCGGCCTTCTTGAGATTCACCGCGCTGCGCGCCCGCACCGCGTACACCGTGGCTTCCTTGTCCTGCTTCGCGACAATCTCCTCCTGCCGGTCCGTCACCACCGCGGACAGCGCGGCGCCGTTCTCCACGCCCACGTTGCGGATGAGGTCGGTGTAGTTGAGCGTCAGGTCCGTCACCCGCACCGTCTGGCCCACCGTTTCGCCCGTCGTCGACAGGCGCACCACGACGCGCTCCAACTGGCCGGCGGAGAAGTTCGGCAGCGACACCATCACCTGGTTGCCGGACTGCCGCGCGTTGTAACCCAGCACCTCGCCCAGCACCGTGCCCGTGGGCAGCGTGAAGGTCAGCGTCACGTCCCGCGCCACCGTGGTGGAGGCCTGCTGGAGGTCCTTCTGGAAGAGCGCGGCCAGCTGGCCCGCGTCCTCGAGGTAGCCGTAGGCACCCGCGCCGTACTCGGCGAAGCCCTGCATCAGGTCCTCGTTGAAGTCGGTGCCCACGCCGATGGCGCTCACCGTGATTCCCGTGGCGCGCAGCTCGCGCACCTGCCGCGTCAGGCCCTCGTCGTCGGTGGTGCCCTCGGTGGGCTGCCCGTCGCTCAAGAGGATGAGCCGGTTGACGCCGAAGCCCTCCTGCGCGGTGGACAGCTGGTAGCGGCCCGCGGACAGTCCCGCGGAGATGTTGGTGCCGCCGTCATCCCAGATGCCGTCCACGTACTGGAGCATCCGCTCGCGCTGCGCGGCCGTGGCCTGCGCCGACGGCAGGCTCTTCACGTCCGAGCCGTAGTGGACGATGGCCAGCCGGTCCTCGTCCCGCAGCAGCCCCACCAGGTGCCGCGCGGCCTGCTTCGCCTGCGCCAGCTTGTAGCCGCTCATCGAACCCGAGCGGTCGATGACCAGCGCCAGGTTCACCGGGCGGCGCTTGGACCCGGGGACTTCAGCGCCCATCAGGTCCACCGTCGCGAAGACCTCCGAGCTGCCCGCGGGCACATACGGATGCGACAGGCGGCTCGTCATCGTCAGCGAGCCAGGCGTGCCTTGCACGGGGAGGCGAGGCGTCGGAGGCGGCGTCTTCACCTCGACGACGGGATCCGTCCTCGGGCGGGTCACCTGGGGCAGGCCCAACACCAGGGCGGTGAGGGCCAGGCCACCGGCCAGGGACAGGAAGAGGACCGTTCGATTCATGAGGCAGGGCTCCTTGCGCGGACGACGCGGGCCCTGCCTTTACGAATCAACCCGGGGAAAAGGTCTACCCCCCGCGCACGAAAGTGTCACCCATCCCGCGCGTCAGATGTTCCCGGCGCAGAAGAAGGGCGAGTTGTTCTCGCCGAAGGTCCGTCGGTAGAAGCCCTCATCCGCGGAACGCAGCGCGTCGAGCGTGTCCTGGTCCAGCAGCAGCGAGCGGCAGGTCATCCGGCCCGGGAGG
Source organism: Myxococcus eversor (assembly GCF_010894455.1). Lineage (GTDB taxonomy): Bacteria > Myxococcota > Myxococcia > Myxococcales > Myxococcaceae > Myxococcus > Myxococcus eversor. The sequence continues at coordinate 286,766 of NZ_JAAIXY010000015.1, forward strand.
TTCGGCTCCACGTCGGACGTGTCCTTCACCTCGCACGCGTTGGAGCCCTCGACGCAGGGCTTGCTGCAGTAGCCCATCGCCGCCGCCGTCAGGTCCACCTCGCCCTCCGGAGTGCGCGCGCGGGGGTAGTCCTGATCCCGCACACAGATGAGGTCCTCGCACTCCAGCGAGCCGAAGGAGATGAAGTCCTGGCGGTCCGCCACTTCGCTCTCCAGCACGGGCATGGTCTTGGTCGGCGAGTTCTCCTCGGGCAGCGCCTTCCGGACCAGGGTGCACGGCTTGCCAATCTCGCTGCTGACCTTGCATCCCCCGAGCAACAGCGCGGTGGACACGAGGAAGGCGGCTCGCACGGACATCTTCATGAGACCTCGACAAAGGGGGAGGGGGCACGGGGGGGCCCGCGACCAGCCCTTCCAGGGTAGCACAGCACCTGGGGCTGCCAACGCTCGCGCGGCGCGGTGTCCAGTCTAGAATTGTGCAGAAATACCGGAGAGATACAGAGTAGACAGGCACTCGCGGGCGGTTGCCGCTCGGGAATACGACCGATAGGATGGCGAAGCGAAGAGTCGCGCTGAACCCCCGGTGGAGTCATTCCCCCCCTCCCCCACGGAGCCCCCGGTTTGAATCGCCACACGTTGCTGCTCGCGCTGTGCCTGGTGCCCGCCCTGGCACCCGCGCAGAGCCAGGAGGGCATGGGACTCGACCTCACGGAAGAGACCCAGCCCAAGTCCGAAGAATCACCCACGCCGCCGCCGGCGGAGGAGGCCGCGCCCGCGAGCACAGCCACCCGACCCGTCGAAGAGGAGGCTCCACCTCCCGAGGCCCTGCCGCCGCTGACCGACATCACCCAGGAGGACCGGGTGAAGAGCGTCCAGCGCAAGGTGTACCGGAAGCAGGGACGGTTCGAGCTGACGCCGCTCATCAGCGTCTCCGTCAATGATCCGTTCTACTCCAAGGTCGGTGCGTCCCTTCGTGGCGCGTACTACCTGGCGGACACGCTGGCCATCTCCGCGCGCGGCTCGCTGATGCAGGTGGTGCCGTCCGACGACGTGCGCACCGCCAAGCGCACCTTCAACAGCAAGATCTACAACTCGGTGCCCGAGTGGTCCGCCATGGGCGACGTGGAGTGGAGCCCGCTGTACGGCAAGGTGGCCTTCCTCAACTCCATCCTGCACTTCGACGGCTATCTGCTGGCGGGCGCGGGCGTGGTGAAGACGGAGACCTCGTCCCTGCCGGGCCGTGGACTCAACCCCGCCGCGGACCTGGGCCTGGGCATGCGCTTCGTGGCGCAGGACTTCATCGCGGTGAACGTGGCGCTCATCAACACCTCCTATGTGGATCAGCCCCTGGGCAGCGCCAAGGGGGCCATCCAGAACGTCATGACCCTCAACGCCGGCATCTCGCTGTTCCTGCCCTTCCGTTCGACGGGGAGGGACGCGGAATGAAGCCCGTCTTCCGTTGGCTGTTGACCCTCTGTCTCGTCATGCCCGTGCTGGCGAGCGCGCAGACCACCACCTCCGAGGAGGAGGAGGCCGGCGACGTCTCCGAGGTGGACAAGGACCGGCTCGGCCCCCTGCGCGAGCGCGTGCGGCCCGTGTCCGGCCACGTGTTCCTGAAGAAGGGGCGCTTCGAGTTCAGCCCGTCCGCGACGCTGTCGCTGCGCGACGCCTTCTTCACCAAGTACATCTTCGGCGGCGTGCTCACCTACCACCCCGTGGAGACGCTCGGCGTCAGCCTGCGGGTGGGCTACGCGCTCAACTCGGTGTCGGGCGCGGCGCAGATCTGCACCTTCTCCGACGGCACGGACGGCTCCACGCGCGGCTGCTCCTCTCCCACCAAGGCGGAGCTGGACGGGCGGGCTCCCGGCCAGCTCAAGCTCATGGGCGGCGCGGACCTCCAGTGGGCGCCCATCTACGGCAAGCTGTCGCTGCTGGCGGAGAAGTTCGTCCACTTCGACCTGTACGGCGTGGTCGGCGCTTCCGTCATCCAGTACCGGGGACCGGACCTGGATGACACCACGGGCCTGTTGGCCAAGGACTACATGACCCCCGGCGGCAACGTGGGTGTGGGCCTTCGCTTCTTCTTCAACCGCTGGGTGACGCTGCGCACGGAGGTGCGCGACCTCATCTACGTGGAGAAGGGCCGCACCGACAACTACCTGCGCAACCAGCTGCTGTTCGAGCTGGGCGTGTCCTTCTTCTTCCCGTCGTCCAACCCCGAGTCATGATGATGCTGCGCTCCTTCAGGCTCATCCGCTTCGCCGTCCTCGGGCTCGCGCTCGTGTGGACGGCCCCTTCGTTCGCCCAGAACTTCGAGGGACTGGACCTGGGTGGTCAGTCCAAGTCCAAGAAGAAGAAGAAGGGCGCTTCGTCCGCCAAGTCCTCCAAGAAGAAGAAGCCGACGCGCGGCGCGAAGGGCAAGACGACCCCCGCGCCCGTGGAGGAGGACGGCCCGGATGAATCGGCCCTCACTCCCGCTCCCACGGGGACCGCTCCATCCGCCGTGACGGGCCCCGCGCCCACCGAGGCGACGCCCGCTCCGGCCCCCACGCCCACGCCGCCCCCGGCTCCCGCGAGCAACGGTGGCTTCGGGCTGGACCTCACGCAGGAGGCGCCCAAGACGCCCGCGCCCACCATGTCCTTCGACGCGGTGGACGTGTCCGGCAAGACGGCGGACCGCCAGCGGCTGGACATCACCGTCAGCCTCTTCAAGAACGACGAGTACGAGAAGGCCGCCATGTCGGCGCACGAACTGATCGCGGACCCGAAGCTCGCGGGCCTGCACACCGAAGCGCGCTACGTGCTGGCCAAGTCGCTCTACCGCATGGGCATGTACCACTCGTCCCTGGGTGAGTTCTCCAAGCTGCTCGCGCTGGGGCCCTCCACCAAGTTCTTCAAGACCAGCCTGGAGTGGCTGTTCTTCATCAGCCGCAAGACGAAGAACGAGACGGTCATCCTCGACGAGATTGCCCGTCACGCGAACCAGGAGTTCCCGGAGAAGTACCGCAACGAGTTCCGCTACCTGCTGGCGCGCTACCACTTCGTGCGCGGTCGCGCGTTGGACCAGGTCGGCCAGAACGCGGACGCGGACAAGAGCTTCGCGGAAGTGCAGCGGCTGACGCTGCTGATTCCCAAGACGGACACGTTCTACCCGCGCGCGCGGTACCTGGACGGCCTCGCCTCGTTCCGCAACGGCAGCCGTCAGAAGGACGCGGCGGCCAAGCGCGGCGCCGGGGAGATGCTGGCGTCGGTGGAGGCGATGAAGGAAGTGGTGCGCCTCACCCGTCCCATGGCTGGCAAGTCCGCCGACCAGGCGAAGGCGGACAAGTCCCTGCGCGAGCTGGCGTTCATGCAGCTGGCCCGGACGCACTACGGCATGCAGCAGAACCGCTTCGCGCTGTTCTACCTGGGCAAGGTGGAGCGCGGGAACACGCAGTGGCTGGAGTCGCTCTTCGAGGCGAGCTGGGCCAACTACCGCGTGGGCCAGTTCGAGCAGGCGCTGGGCAACCTCATCACGCTCTCGTCGCCCTTCTTCCGCGAGGAGTACTTCCCGGAGGCGCTCATCCTCAAGGCGGTCATCTATTACGAGAACTGCCGCTACCGCGAATCCAACATCATCCTCCAGGACTTCGAGCGCACGTACCTGCCGGTGCATGACCAGCTTGAGTCGCTGGTGAAGAAGAACATGGAGGCCGGCGAGTACTACACGGTGCTCGCGGAGGTGCAGAAGAAGAACAAGGACGGCCTGGAGAAGAACGAGACGGACATCATCCTGGAGCGCATCCTGCGCCTGGCCCTCACGGACCAGGACCTGCGCAAGACGAACGACTCCATCCTCGAGTTGGAAGGGGAGATGGATGCGTTCGCCAGCCGCGGTGACACCTTCAAGTACTCGGAGCTCTCCAAGAGCCTCTTGGAGGAGCTGAAGGTCCACCGCACCGAGCTCATCTCCAAGGCGGGCATCATGGCCAAGGGCAAGCTGGAGACGGAGCTCGTCGCGCTCAAGCAGCTCTTGGCCAACGGCCTGCGCATCAAGTTCGAGACGACCACGAAGGAGAAGGAGTTCCTCGAGGACCAGCTCAAGGCGGGCGGGCGCACGTCCATCGTCAAGAAGTACAAGTTCTCGGTGGCGGTGCCGGATGACGAGCTCTACTGGCCGTACGAGGGTGAGTACTGGCGTGACGAGCTGGGCACGTACCAGTACACCTTGACGAAGGGCTGCATCGACCGCGACACGGCGAACCGGAACGTGCAGTCCGCCGAGGCGATGTAGTCGGGAGCGTCAAATCGTCGCGGGGCGCGGAGTTGCCGCGCCTTTCAAACCGCCGGGGCGCTATCTTCCGCGCTCCGGCGGTTTTTCATTTCCAGCAAGGGAGCTACGGGTGAGCCGGACGGCGTCACTGCGCGTCGTCTTCGGAATCGTGTCCCTGGACCTCATCGGGTTCGGCATCCTGATTCCGCAGCTGGGCGTGTACGGAGTGAAGTTCGGTGCCTCGCCCTTCACGGTGGGGCTGCTCATCTCCGTCTATTCGCTGATGCAGCTGGTGGCGGCGCCGGTGCTCGGTCGGCTGAGTGACAGATACGGCCGCAGGCCGGTGCTGTTGCTCAGTCAGGTGGGCTCGCTTCTGGGCTACCTGCTCTTCGCCCTGGCGGACTCGCTGCCGCTGCTCTTCCTGGCGCGCGTCATCGACGGCATCTCCGGCGGCAACATCGCCACCGCGCAGGCCGTCGTGGCGGACATCACCCGGCCGGAGGAGCGCGCGCGGGGCATGGGCGTCATCGGCGCGGCCTTCGGGCTGGGCTTCGTGTTGGGGCCCGCGCTGGGCGGCTTCCTGGGCGCGTGGGGCGGCAACCTGGCCATCGGCCTGTTCGCCGCGGGGCTGGTGGCCGTCAACCTGGCCTGCACCTGGTTCTTCCTCCCGGAGTCGCGGGTGGAGGGAGGGCCGGAGGGGCATGTGCGCACGCTGAAGGGCGCGGTCCAGGCGCTGCGGCTGCCCGTCGTCGCGCGCTGCCTGGTGCTGATGCTGCTGTTCACCACCGCGTTCTCACAGATGGAGGGGACGTTCTCCGTCTACCTGCTGACGCGCTTCCTCTCCCTGGGCCCGGTGACGCTGGAAGGGGGGCTGTTCCTGCACCCGGTGGTGACGGACGCGGCGGTGCTGCGCGAGGCGAGCCTTCGCGCGGGCTGGCTCTTCGCCGTGGTGGGTGTGCTGAGCGCGCTGGTGCAGGGTGGGGTGGTGCGCC
>NZ_JAAIXY010000016.1 GCF_010894455.1 Myxococcus eversor
ACCGCAAGGCCCTCGCCTCCCTTCCCCTCCCAGACTCCCTCCCTCTCTCCGACTCCTTCTCTCCTCCTCGCGGCCCCACTGAAGAGCTCCTCTCCCTCCTCTTCTCCCAGGTCCTCGGCCTCGACTCTGTCTCTCGCGACTCCGACTTCTTCTCCCTCGGCGGCCACTCCCTCTCCGCCACCCGCCTCGTCTCCCGCATCCGTCAGTCCTTCGGCGTCGACCTTCCCCTCGCTTCCTTCTTCTCCTCGCCCTCCATCGCAGCCCTCGCGGCGATCCTCGCTCGTGGCGCGGATGCCCAGAGCACCCCGCTTCCGGCTCCGACGCCGAAGCCTGGAGATGCCCCGCTGCTGCCGACGTTCGCGCAGGAGCGCTTCTGGTTCCTCCACCAACTGCTCCCCGACTTGCGCGCCTATGTCGTCCCCGAGGCCGTCGAGCTTCGTGGCCCGCTGGACGTGGATGCATTGGAAGCCGCGCTGCGATTGCTCCTGGAGCGACATGCCGCCTTGCGGACGCTCTTCGGCACCGACGAGGGCCGCCCGGCCCCGCGCATCGAGCCCCTCCCCGCGCGCGCGCTCGAAGTGGAGGACGTGGAAGCGACTGGGGACGGAGACACCACCATTCCCTGGGAGCGGCTGACCGCGGAGTGCATCCGGCCGTTCTCCCTGACGCACGGACCGCTGTACCGCTTCCGCCTCTTCCGGATGGGCGCCGAGCACCACGTGCTGCTCTTCGTGCTGCACCACATCCTCGTCGACGGCGTGTCCCTCGACGGCCTCCGGCATGAGCTGGCCGTGGCGTACGAGGCGCTCCGTCAGAAGCAGGTCCCCGCCCTTCCCGCCGTCACCCTCACCCAGGCGGACATCGCCCTCTGGCAGCGCACGCCCGCCGTGCGCGCCCGCGAAGAGGCGCACCTCGAATACTGGAAGCAGCAGCTCGCGGGCGCACCGTCTCGACTCGCGCTCCCCACGGACCGGCCCCGCCCGGCCGTCCTCGGCGACAGCGGCGCCCTCAGTCGTCACCTCCGGCTGAACGCCTCGCTGCACCGCGCCCTGAACACCGTGTGCCGCCAGCATCACGTCACGCCGTTCATGGTGCTGTATTCCGCCTTCGCGGCCCTGCTCCAGCGCTACTCCGGACAGGACGAACTGTGCGTGGGCACTCCTGTCTCCGACCGCTCCCAGGCGGCCACCGAAGGCGTCGTCGGCCTGCTGCTCAACACCGTCGTGCTCCGCACCCACGTGGACCCGCGCGCCTCGTTCGCGAGCCTGCTGGCCCACGTGCGCACCGTCTCGCTGGAGGCGTTCTCCCACCAGCAGGTTCCCTTCGAGCGCGTCGTCGAGTCCCTCCCCGTGGAGCGCAGCCTCAGCCACGCTCCGCTGTTCCAGGTGCTGTTCGACATGAGCCGCATGGAGCACCCGCTCCCGGCGGCCTTCCCCACGCTCCAGTCCCGGGCCCTTCCCGTCGACAGCGGGACCAGCCAGTTCGACTTGAGCCTCTCCGTCGCGGAGGAGCGCGACGGGCTCGAGGTGTACTTCCGATACCGGACCGAGCTGTTCGACGCGGCCACCCTGGAGCGGATGCTGGGCCACTTCGAGCGACTGCTGGAGCACGCGCTGGAGACGCCCGAGCAGCCCATCGGCGCGCTGCCGCTGCTCGAGCGCGCGGAGTTCCAGCAGGTGGTGCGCGACTTCAATGCGACGCGGCGGCCCTTCGATGAGAAGGCCACCCTCGCCACGCTGCTGCGAGCCGCCTTCGAGCGCACACCCGACGCCATCGCGCTGGTGAGCCCCGAGGGCTCCTTCACCTTCGCGCAGCTCGAGTCCCGCGCCTCCCAGCTCGCTTCCCACCTCGCCGCCCTCGGCGCTCGGCCAGAGACAGTGGTGGGCTTGTGCCTGGAGCGCTCCGCCGAATCCGTCGTCGCCCTGCTCGCCATCCACCTGAGCGGCGCGGCCTGCCTCCCGTTGGAGCCCTCGCACCCCATCGCGCGTCGCGCCTCGCTGCTGCGCCAGTCCGGCGCGCGGTGGCTCATCTCGCGCGAGGCTTTCCTCGAGGGCGCCTCACTCGACATTCCCCTCGTGCGGCCCGAGGACGCCGCGAAGCCTGGTGCCGTGCTCGCGCTCCCCACGCCCGCGCGTCCGGAGCACCTCGCCTATGTCCTCTACACCTCGGGCTCCACCGGTGAGCCCAAGGGCGCGGAGCTGACGCAGCGCAATCTGGTCCACTGCTTCGCCAGCTTCGATGCTTTCTATGAGACGGCTCCGGGCCACGCCTGGGGCGCGTCCAGCAGCCTGTCCTTCGACATGCATCTGGAGGAGCTGCTCTTCAGCCTCACGCGTGGCGCTCGCGTGGTGATGCGCGCCGTCGGCCCCCTGAACCTGGGCCGCGACATCCTCCAGCACGGCATCACCCACGTCGTCATCACGCCCTCGTCGCTCGCCACCGCCTTCGAGGAGCCCGGCGCGCCAGAGGCCCTCCGTAGGCTCAAGGTCGTCGTCACCGGCGGTGAGGCCCTGCCCGACTCCCTCGTGCGGCAGCTCGCCTTCACGCAGACCCGCATCGTCAACGCGTATGGCCCCACCGAGACGAGCGTCTGCGTCGCGGTGGACGTGTGCGTGCCCCAGCGCCCCGTCAGCCTGGGACGGCCGTTGGACCGCAGCCAGCTCTACGTGCTCGATGACGCGCTCCAGCCCCTGCCCGTGGGCGTGCCGGGTGAGCTGTTCATCGGCGGCGAGGGACTGGGCCGTGGCTACCGCGCGCGTCCGGACCTCACCGCCGAGCGCTTCATTCCCGATGTCTTCAGCGAGACTCCCGGCGCGCGCCTCTATCGCACCGGTGACAGGGCGCGCTGGATGGCGGACGGCACCCTGTCCTTCCTCGGCCGCACGGACTTCCAGCTCAAGATTCGCGGCGTCCGAGTGGAGCTGGAGGAAGTCGAGGCCGCCCTGCTGCGCCTTCCCGGCATCCGGCAGGCCGCCGTCATCGCCCGACAGACAGTCCGGGACATGGAGCTGGTCGCGTACCTGGTGACGGAGGTCGCGTCCCCTGATTTCCGCGCCCTGCGTCAGGCGCTGTCCAAGCTGTTGCCGGAGGCCATGGTCCCCTCGCGCATGCGAGCATTGGACTCGCTGCCCACCAACACCAGCGGAAAGGTGGACCGCAAGGCCCTGGCCGCGCTCCCCGTCGAGCCCGACGCCGACGAGGCCGAGCACCAGCAACCCCCGCAGGGCCCCGCGGAGGAGCTGCTCGCGCTCCTCTTCAGCCAGGTCCTCGGCGTGGAGAAGGTGCACCGGAACGCGGACTTCTTCTCGCTGGGCGGCCACTCCCTCAGCGCCACCCGGCTGGTGTCGCGCATCCGCCAGTCCTTCGGTGTGGAGCTGCCCCTCGCCACGCTCTTCTCCACCCCGACTGTCGCCTCGCTCGCCAGCATCCTCTCGGCGCATCCGATGGACCGCGCGCTGCCGCTTCCCGCGCCGACGCCCCGTCCCGCTGGCGAGCCCCCGCTCCCGTCGTTCGCGCAGGAGCGGCTCTGGTTCCTGCACGAGCTCCAGCCTTCGCTGCGCGCCTACCACATCCCGGAGGCGATGGAGCTGAAGGGCCCCCTCGATGTCGCCGCCCTCGAGTCGTCACTCCGGCTGTTGCTGGAGCGCCATGCCTCCCTGCGGTCGGTCTTCGTCCCCGAGGATGGGCGACCCGTGTTGCAGGTCCGTCCGCTTCCGCCGCGGGTGCTTCAGCGGGAGGACCTCGCTTCGACCAGCGCGGACATCAATGCGACCCTGTCGGCCCGAGTCCGGGAGGAGGCCAGCCGTGCCTTCCCGCTCGCGGAGGGCCCGCTCTATCGCTTCCGGCTCTTCCGACTGGCGCCCGAGCGCCATGTGCTGCTGCTGGTGCTTCACCACCTCCTCGTCGACGGCGTGTCGGTCGACATCCTCCTGCGCGAGCTGGCCGTGGCCTATACCGCCCTGAGCCAGCACCAGGAGCCCGCCCTTCCCTCGGTGACGCTCACGCAGGCGGATGTGGCCGCATGGCAGCGAACGCCCGCCGTGCGCGCGCGTGAGGACGCGCACCTCGACTACTGGAAGCAACGGCTCGCGGGAGCGCCTTCTACCCTGGCCCTGCCGCTCGACAAGCCACGCCCGGCCGTGCGCGGAGACGAGGGCGCGTTCTGCCCGCCGCACAGGCTGAGTCCGGCGCTGGCGCAAGCCCTGGCCACGCTGTGCCGTCAGTATCAGGTGACGCCGTTCATGGCGCTGTATGCCGCCTTCGCCGCGCTGCTCCAGCGCTACTCCGGGCAGGACGAGCTGTGCGTCGGGGTTCCTGTCTCCGGCCGCGCGCATCCCGCGCTGGAGGACACCGTCGGCCTCTTCATCAACACCGTCGTCTTCCGCACCCGCGTGAGCGCCAGCACGTCCTTCGCCGACCTGCTGTCCCACGTCCGCGCGACGGCCCTGGAGGCGTTCACCCACCAGCAGGTTCCGTTCGACCGCGTCATCGAAGCGCTCCACCTGGAGCGCAACCTCCACCAGACGCCGCTGTTCCAGGTCCTGTTCGACCTGAACCGGATGAGCCGCTCCTGGGATGGACAGTTCCCTGGAATCTCCACCTGGCCGCGCTTCGTCGACAACGGCACCAGCCAGTTCGACCTGAGCCTCTCCGTCATCGAAGACGCGGAGGGGTTCGAGCTGTATCTCCAGTACGACACCTCGCTGTTCACGGAGGCGAGCGGGACGCGGATGCTGTCCCACTACGTGCGCCTGTTGGAGCAGACGTTGGAGGCGCCGACCCGCTCCGTGGGCGCGCTGTCCCTGCTGAGTCCCGAGGAACGCCAGCAGATGGTGCACGGCTTCCACTCGGCACAGCAGCCCTTCGATGAAGAGGCCACCGTCGCCTCGCTCCTCCTCGCCTCCGCCGCGAGGACTCCTGACGCCGTCGCGCTGGTGACACCCGAGGGCTCACTCACCTTCTCCCAGCTCCTCGCTCGGGCGTCACAGCTCGCCTCGCATCTCGCGGCCCTCGGTGCTCGGCCAGAGACGGTGGTGGGTCTGTGCCTGGAGCGCTCCGCGGACTCCGTCGTCGCCCTGCTCGCCATCCATTTGAGCGGCGCGGCCTGCCTCCCGCTGGAGTCTTCGCATCCCGCCGCCCGTCGCGCCTCGCTGCTGAGACAGTCCGGTGCGCGGCTGCTCATCTCCCGTGAGTCCTTCTTCGAAGGTGCCTCGCTCGACATTCCCCTCGTGCGCCCCGAGGACGCCGCGAAGCCCGGCGCCGTGCTCGCGCTCCCCACGCCCGCGCGTCCGGGCCACCTCGCGTACGTCATCTACACCTCGGGCTCCACCGGTGAGCCCAAGGGCGCGGAGCTGACTCAGCGCAACCTCGTCCATGGCTTCGCCGCGTTCGATGCGCTCTACGACACCGCGCCCGGCGCGACGTGGGCCGCGTCCAGCAGCGTCTCCTTCGACATCCACATGGAGGAACTGCTCTTCAGTCTCTCGCGTGGCGCTCGCGTGGTGCTCCGGCCAGTCGGCCCCCTCAACCTGGGCCGTGACATCCTCCAGCACGGCATCACCCACGTCTCCACCACGCCGTCCTCGCTCGCCACCGCCATCGAGGAGCCCGGTGCACTCGAGGCCCTGCGTCACCTGCGCGTGTTGATTTCGGGTGGAGAGGTCCTTCCCGAGTCACTCATCCAAGCGCTGGCCGTCACGCAGACCCGGCTCATCAATACCTACGGGCCCGTCGAAACGACCATCTGCGTCACCGGCACGGTGTATTCGCCCGAGCTGCCTGTCACCCTCGGCAAGCCCCTGGCTCGCACCCGCCTCTACGTCCTCGACGACTCCCTCCAGCCTCTCCCCGTCGGCGTCCCTGGCGAGCTCTTCATCGCGGGCCCCAGCCTCGGCCGTGGCTACCGCTCGCGCCCGGACCTCACCGCCGAGCGCTTCATTCCCGATGGCTTCAGCGACTCGCCCGGCGCTCGCATGTACCGCACCGGCGACAGGGCACGCTGGCTCCACGACGGCTCCCTCTCCTTCCTCGGCCGCTCCGACTTCCAGCTCAAGATTCGCGGCGTCCGCGTCGAGCTCGAGGAAGTCGAGGCCGCTCTCCTCCGCCTCCCTGGCGTCCGCCACGCCGCCGCCATTCCCCACCCCTCCTCTCGCGACTCCCTCCTCGCCTTCCTCGTCCTCGACTCTCCCTTCCATGACTTGCGCTCCCTGCGCTCGTCCCTCTCCTCTTCTCTCCCAGACGCCATGGTGCCTTCGCTCCTGCGCGTCCTCGACTCCCTCCCCCTCTCCTCCTCCGGCAAGGTCGACCGCAAGGCCCTCGCCTCCCTTCCCCTCCCAGACTCCCTCCCTCTCTCCGACTCCTTCTCTCCTCCTCGCGGCCCCACTGAAGAGCTCCTCTCCCTCCTCTTCTCCCAGGTCCTCGGCCTCGACTCCGTCTCTCGCGACTCCGACTTCTTCTCCCTCGGCGGCCACTCCCTCTCCGCCACCCGCCTCGTCTCCCGCATCCGTCAGTCCTTCGGCGTCGACCTTCCCCTCGCTTCCTTCTTCTCCTCTCCCTCCATCGCAGCCCTCGCGGCGATCCTCGAATCCCACGCGCTCGCTCGCGTCCCGCGGCTCCCAGCTCCAGCTCCCAGGTCTCCCGACGCTCCGCTGCTGCCGACGTTCGCGCAGGAGCGCCTCTGGTTCCTCCATGAGCTGCTCCCTGGCCTGCGCGCGTATCTCATCCCCGAGGCTGTCGAGCTTCGCGGCCCGCTGGACACAGGCGCCCTGGAGTCCGCGCTGCGACTGATGCTGGAGCGACACAGCTCCCTTCGCGCGCACTTCGCTCCTGATGGTGACCGGCCCACGCTTCGGCTGGGGCCCGTACCGGCCCAGGTGCTCCAGGTCGAAGACGCGCCCTCTTCGCTGGACGGTGCGTCGCTTCGCGACTGGGCCCGATTCCAGGAAGAGTCCAGCCGCGCCTTCTCCCTCTCCGAGGGGCCGCTGTACCGCTTCCGCCTGTTCCGACTGGGCGCCGAGCACCATGTGCTGCTGCTCGTGCTGCACCACGTCCTCGTCGACGGCCTGTCCCTCGACATCCTCCTGCGCGAGCTGGCCGTGGCCTACTCCGCGCTCCGCCAGCAGCAGGTCCCTGTCCTTCCTCCCGTCGCGCTCACCCAGGCGGATGTCGCGACGTGGCAGCGGCTGCCCTCGGTTCGCGCCCATGAAGAGGCGCACCTCGACTACTGGAAACGCCAGCTCGCGGGAGCCCCGTCGCTGCTCGCCCTGCCGCTCGACAAGCCACGCCGCTCCGTCGTCGGAGATGCCGGAGCCGTCAGTCGCATCCAGCGCCTGTCTCCCGCGCTGACTCGGGCTTTGGGCACCCTGTGCCGTGAGCAACAGGTGACGCCCTTCATGGCGCTGTATGCCGTCTTCGCCACCCTGCTGCACCGCTACTCCGGACAGGAGGAGCTGGTCGTGGGCAGTCCCACCGCGGGACGCGTCCACCCGGCCACCGAGGACGTCGTCGGCCTGTTCCTCAACACCGTCGTCCTGCGCAGCCACTTCACCTCGGGCCTGACCTTCTCGACCCTCCTGGCGCAGGTCCGCACCACGTCACTGGAGGCCTTCTCGCATCAGGCCGCGCCGTTCGAGCGGGTCGTCCAGGCGCTCCACGTGGAGCGCGGTACGGGCCACCTTCCACTGGTGCAGGTGATGTTCGACATGGGGCGGGCGGTGACGGAGCCGCTCGCCAGCGCCTTCCAGGGAATGACTGCTCGGGAGCTGCACGTCGACAACCACACCAGTCAGCTCGACCTGACACTCCATGCCACGGAGGTCGCCGACGGCTTCGAGTTCGCCTTCACGTACAGCACTGACTTGTTCGAGCCCGCCACCGCGGAGCGGATGCTCACCCATTACCTCCAGCTCCTCGAAGGCGCGCTCCAGGCTCCGAGCGCCGAAATCTCGCACCTGCCCCTGCTGACAGACGACGAGCGAGTCTCGGCCCTGCGCGGCGGTCGCCCGGCGCCCACGGCTCCTCCCGAGACGTGCGTGCACGAGGACTTCGCGGCCCAGGCCCTGCGCGTCCCGGAGCGCATCGCCCTGTCCTTCGATGGCGGACAGTGGACCTACGGCGAACTCGCGGCCTGGACTCACAAGGCCGCACGGCGGCTCGCGGCCCAGGGCGTGGCACGGGAGACGCTGGTCGCCGTCATCGGGCCTCGGGATGAGGCCCTCGTTCGCGCCATCCTCGCCGTCCACACCGCGGGCGGCGCGCATCTCCAGCTCGATGCACGACTGCCTCCCGCGCGCGTGGCCCAGCTCCTCGCGGAGAGCCAGCCGCCGTTCCTCCTCGCCTCGGGGACGCTGGACAGCGGACTCACCGAGGCACTCTCCCTGGTCCCCGAGTCCCTGCGTCCACGGGTGTTGACGCTCGACGGGCTGGAGACGCAGAGCGCGGAGCCCCTCTCGCGGCGGGCTTCACCGGAGGCGCTCGCGTACGTGCTCTTCACGTCGGGCTCCACGGGTGTGCCCAAGGGCGTGATGGTCCACCACCGGGGCCTGCGCAATCACATCCTCGGCATGGTCGAGGGGCTGGGCATCCACGAAGGCGATGTCATCGCCCAGACGGCGTCCCTGAGCTTCGACATCTCCGTGTGGCAGATGCTCGGTGCGTTGACGCTCGGCGCCACCACGCACCTCATCACCGATGATTCCGCGCGGGAGCCGCAGCGACTCGCCTCGGAGATTGCGTCGTCTGGAGCCACCGTGGTGGAGCTGGTCCCCTCGGTGCTGCATGCGCTGCTGGAGGACACCGCCGCCAGCGCGCCCGCGCTTCCACGACTGCGGTGCATGGTCACCATCGGCGAGGCCCTGCCGCCTTCCGTATGCCGCGCCTGGTTCGAGCGCTACCCGAACATCCCGCTGGTCAACGCCTACGGCCCCGCCGAGTGCTCCGACACCGCGACGCTCCAGCACCTGGTGACGCCGCCGCTCGGGACCAGCACGCCCATCGGCCTGCCCAAGCGGGGAATGGAGGTCCATGTGCTGGACGACTCCATGAACCCCGTGCCTCCGGGTGTCGTGGGTGAGCTCTACATCGGTGGCGTCGGCGTGGGCCGTGGCTACCGGCACCGCCCCGAGTTGACCGCGGAGCGCTTCGTGCCGCATCCCTTCTCGGACGTGCCGGGCGCGCGCCTGTATCGCACCGGAGACCTGGGACGCCGCCTGTCCGACGGACGCCTGGAGTTCCTCGCCCGCGCCGACTTCCAGGTGAAGGTGCGCGGCATGCGCATCGAGCTGGGGGAAGTGGAGGCCGCGCTGGCCTCGCTGCCGTCCGTGCGTGCCTGCGCCGTCACCGCGTGGGAGCGCCGTCCCGGAGACAAGGAGCTGGTGGCCTGGGTGGTGCTCACCGGCGCCGAGTCGCCCGCGCTGCTGCGCGAGGCCCTGAGCCAACGGCTGCCGCCCTACATGGTGCCCGCGCGAATCATGCCGCTGACCGCGCTCCCCCTCAGTGCCAACGGGAAGGTGGACCGCAAGGCGCTGGCCCTGCGGCCCCTGCCCCAGTCCGAGGAGGCCGAGGGAGAGCTGCCCCAGGGCGCCACGGAAGAGCACCTGGCGCGGCTCTTCCAACAGGTCCTGGGCGTCGAGCAGGTGTGGCGTGACTCCGACTTCTTCGCCCTCGGCGGTCACTCGCTGAGCGCGACTCGCGTGGTGACTCGCATCCGGCAGGAGCTGGGCGTGCAGTTGCCATTGAGCACGCTGTTCACCCAGCCCACCGTGGCCGGGCTCGCGCGCGCCATCGCCGGGGCTCCGCGCATCCAGGAGTCGCCGACAACGCCGACCGTCACTCCGACAGGCCCGCTGCCGGCGGCGCCCGTGCAGGAGCGCCTGTGGTACGCGCTGCAGTTGCCGGACGCACCTCCCTATGTGCTCAGCCTCGCCATGGTGCTGGACGGCCCGCTGGAGCCTTCCCACCTGGAGGCCGCGCTCGCCGCCGCGCTGGAGCGAAACCACACGCTGCGCACCGTCTTCTTCCAGGAACGCGAAGCCGTGCTGGTCCGCGTGAATCCGACGCTCGCCTCCGTGCTCTCGCGGGTGGACCTGTCACACCTGCCTCCCACCGAGGCGTTCGAGGCGGCGCGCGCGGCGGTGTCACGGCAGGACCACCTGCCCTTCGATGTGGCCCGCGGTCCGCTGTACCGCTTCGAGCTGCTCCGCCTGGATGCGACGGGCACTCGCCATGTCCTCGTGCTCGCCGTGAGTCACCTCGTCTCCGACGGCCTGGGACTCCACGCGTTCATGGACGAGGTGGCCACCGCCTACCAGGCGGCGCGGGCGCGGGTGACGCCCCTGCTTCCGCCGGCCCCGCTCCAGTACACCGACGTGGCGCGGTGGCAGCGGAGCGAAGACGCCCTGCAGCGGGAGACGGAGTCGCTCGCGTCGTGGAAGCAGGCGCTGGCGAATGCGCCTCCCGTGTTGGACCTGCCCGTGGACTTCCCGCGTCGGGCGCCCGCGCTCAACGCCAACATGCGCCCTGTCCGCGTGGCGTTCTCTCCCGGGCAGGGAGACGCGCTCCGCGAGCTGTCCCGTCGCGAGCGGGTGTCCCCCTTCACGTCGGTGCTGGCGCTCGTCCAGTCCTGGCTGCATCGGCTCAGCGGCCAGGGCTCCGTCGTGGTGGCCTCGCCCTTCTCCGGACGCACCCTGCCCCAGACGGAGCGGATGGTCGGCTACTTCGCCAACGTCCTCCCCCTGTGTACGGACCTGACGGGCAACCCGTCCTTCCGACAATTGCTCCGACGCGCCCAGGCGGTGGTGGCCCACGCCACGGCCCATCAGGACGTCGCCTTCAAGCGAATCTCGGATGCCGTGGTGCCGGAGGGTCCGCGCACCTCTCAAGCCCTGGCGCAGACGCTGGTGATGCTGGATTCGGCGGGCACGCTCCGCATGGACGGCCTCGCGGTGGAGGAGCTGGACGCCCCCGGCGTCATCCCCGCGTATGACGTGGTGGTCAGCCTCGTCGAGGAGACGCATGGCGGGTTGGAGGGACTGCTCGCCGTCGACGGAGCCCTCTTCACGGCGGAGTCCGGCGAGCGCATGGCCCGCTCGTTCGAGCAGTGGGTGGACTCGGCGCTGCGGGTTCCTGACGCGCCGCTGTCCCGCCTGTCGCTGCTGTCGGACCTGCAGCGCGCGGAGGTGCTCGCGTCGCTGGATGGAGGGCCGCAGGAGATTCCCACCGGGGCCTGCATCCACACCGTCTTCGAGGCCCAGGTGCCGCGCTCGCCCACGGCCGCCGCCGTGGCGCATGGCGCGACGACGTGGAGCTACGCCGAACTGAATGCCCGCGCCAACCTGCTCGCCCGCGAGCTGGTGGAAAAGGGCCTGCTTCCCGAGGAGCGCGTGGGCGTGATGATGGAGCCCTCCGCGCAAGCCATGGCGGTGCTGCTGGGCATCATGAAGGCGGGCGGCGCCTACGTCCCGCTCGACGCGGGCTGGCCTGACGCACGCAAGCAGGCCGTGGTGGAGCGGGCGGGAATCCGCCGACTGTGGTTGGACGAGGACGCACGGACCGCGAACGAGTGGCTCGTTCCCCACGTCGCGGTGCCACGCCAGCCGGAGACTGTTCCGGAGGACCTGGCGCCCGGACCGCGCCGGGTCGCGGACTCCCAGGTGGCGTACATCGTCTTCACCTCCGGCTCCACGGGCGAGCCCAAGGGAGTGATGGTGGAGCACCGCTCGGTGGTGAACCACAATCTGGCCATCGTGAAGCGCTTCGGGCTGAGGGCCGGAGACCGGATGCTCCAGTTCGCGCCGCTCACCTTCGACGCCGCCGCCGAGGACCTCTATCCGCCGCTGGCGGTGGGGGCCACCGTTGTCCTGCGCAACGGGCTGGTCCCCGCGCACGCGATGACTCCGTACCTGGAGGAGACGGACATCACCCTCATCAGCCTGCCTCCCACGTACATCGAGGAGTGGATTCGGCAGATGGAGTCCTCGGGCCAGCGGCTTCCGCGCCGCCTGCGCCTGCTCGCCCCGGGAGGCGATGTCCTCAAGCGGGAGACCTATGACGCCTGGGTGCGCGTGGGCGGTGCTCACGCGCCGTGGGTCAACGTCTACGGCCCCACCGAGTGCACCATCACCTCCGCCACCTGCGACATCCCCGGCGTCGAGGGTCTGGGCACCGAGGCCACCTTCCCCATCGGCCGGCCCATCCCCCGCGTGCGCATCTACCTGTTGGATGACCACCTGGCGCCCGTCATCCCGGGCCAGCCCGGTGGTGTCTACATCGGCGGGGCGGCGCTCTCGCGCGGCTACCTGGGCGCGCCGCATGCGACGGCGGAGCGCTTCATTCCGGACCCGTTCTCCGAGGAGCCCGGCGCGCGCATGTACCGGACGGGAGACCTGGCGCGGATGCTGCCGGATGGGCGCCTGCGCTTCCTCGGCCGCGCGGACCACCAGGTGAAGATTCGCGGCTTCCGCATCGAGCTGTCGGAAATCGAGACCTGCCTGCGACGACACGCGGGAGTGGAGGAGGCCGTCGTCATCGCGCGGACCACGGCCGCGGGCGTGCAGTCTCTCTGCGCCTATCTCCAGGCGCCCGGCTCCGTCCAGGCGGACGCCCTGCGCGCGCACGTGGCGGCGCTGCTCCCCGCGTACATGGTGCCCGCGGACTTCGTGGTGATGGAGCAGTTGCCCATCAACGCCAACGGCAAGGTGGACCGTCAGGCCCTCCCGTCTCCGGAGTCGCGCCCGGCCCCCGTCGTGGAGACCTCGGCGTCGGCGCGCACGGAGACCCCGTTCCGCACCACGCTGGAGATGGTGCTCCACCGGCTGTGGCGGGAGGTGCTGGAGAAGCCGGGTGTCAGCGTCGAAGACGACTTCTTCACCATCGGCGGCGACTCCATCCTCGCCATGCGATTGCTGGCGCGGCTGGAGGACGAGCTCGGCATTCCCCTGCCGCTGGCCGTCCTCTTCCAGAACGCCGTCCTCCAGGACTCGGCGGAGGCCATCCAGGAGTACTTCCGCGAAGGGCACTCGCGCTCCAACGTCCTCCGCCTGGCCAGCCGCGACGTCCCCGAGGACGCGACGCCGCTGTTCCTCTTCCACGCGGGCGACGGCGAGGTCTACCACTACCGCGAGCTGGTCCCCGTCCTGGAGCCGCACTTCCTCTGCTACGGCATCCAGGCACCGGAGACGCTGACGCCGGACCAGCCCCTCGGCTCCTTCGACGAGCGCGTGGCGGCCTACGCCCGAGACATCCGCGCCATGCAGCCTCACGGCCCCTACCGGCTGATGGGCTTCTCCTACGGTGGCTATCCGGCCATGGGCGTGGCCGCGCTCCTGGAGGCACAGGGCGAGCAGGTGGAGCTGCTGGCGGTGGTGGACACCCTCACCTCCGAGGTCATCCAGGCGGAGATGCCCGCGCAGCGGCTGGAGTCCGTGCTGGCCATGGCGGACGTGCTGGGCGTGTACGACGCCACCCTGGCGGGCGCGCTGGAGGGCATGTCGCTCGAGGCGAAGTGGGAGCACGTGGCCGAGCGCGCCCGCGCCTCGGGGATGGCCTCACCCCACTTCCGGGGCATGGACGTCGCTCGCGCCTGGAAGGTGTTGGGAGAGGTGCTGACGCCGCAGGCCGCGCAGTGGCAGGTCAAGGCGCCGCGCCACGTGCGCCCCCTCATCATCCGGGGCGCCATGACGCTGGCCGAGTTCCATGACGAGACGTTCGGCTGGGACGCCCACCTGCCCCGGGAGCAGTTGGATTTGGTGACGCTGCCGGGACAGCACTCCGACCTGCTGCGCGAGCCCGGAGTGCGGGAGCTGGCGCGGCTGCTCATCCAGAAGAAGGGATGAGCAGCGAAGGGAGGACGGGCATGCGCCTCAGCGCACCCGTCCCTCCAGCCACGTCTTCGTGAACATGTTCGGGTTCAGCGCCTTCAGCGTCACGTCGTCGTAGCGCACCGTGAACTGCGAGCCCGACGCCTCTTCAATCTCCAGCACTTCCTTGTAGGGAAAGACGACCTTGCCAGCCAGCGGGTCCTTCATGGGCTGGTAGCTGCGGATGACGTCGGTGCGGAGGACTCGGCCGGAGGGCGCATAGCCGATGCGCTTGACGATGTTGAACGCCGGGTCCACCCAGATGCGCAACTGCACATAGGAGACCTGGGCGCCGTCCTTCGAGGTGAGGTGGAGCTTGCGGAAGGAGGTTCCGCTGACGACCTCCTCGCCCTCGTCCTTCACGTCGTAGCTCTCCGCCAGGCGCGAGCGGTCGAAGTCCTCTTCGCAGGAGACGGTGTTGACGATGTTGCCGCGCTGGGTCGTCCGCTGCCACTGGCCCGTCGACGCCTCGTACTCCCAGAGGTTGCGCCCCATGCGCAGATAGCCGCCACCGGCGAGGTGCCGCGGCTTGGTGATGTAGATGAGCAAATCCCTCGACGAGTCGCGCCGGTAGACCTCCAGCTCCATCAGGTTCTCGGTGCCGTCCTTGCGCAGCTCGCGCAGCCGCACCGTGCCCTTGTAGTCGCTCTGGAAGGCCATGCGCTCGTCGATGAGGCGCAGCACCTCCTCGCCAGAGGGCTTCGCCACCTTGTCGGCGCTGGCCAGGGTGGGAGACAGCAACAGGGTGAGCAGCGTGAGGAAGCGGCGGGCAGGCACCAGGTTCACAGCGACTCCATGGCGGAGCGAGGGGACAACCAGGCGGCGCGCAGCGAGGGGACCACCACCGCGAGCGCGGCACAACACGTGACGAGCACCACGGCGACCACCGCCGAACCCACGCTCGGCTCCAGCGGCAGGTGGGTGCTGAAGAACAAGTCGATGAGCGGCTCCGGCAGGGGGACGCGGCCATGCAGCAACGTGCCCAACCCCAGCGCGACGACGGCGCCCGTCACCGCGCCCACGAAGCCCAGGAGCAGCCCCTCCAACATGAAGAGCACCGCCACCCGGGGGCGCTGCATGCCCATGGCGCGCAGCGTCCCAATCTCCCGGGTCCGCTCCCGCACGGCGACACTCTGCGCCATGAAGATGCCCACCAGGACGACGCCCAACACCACCAGGCCCAGCAGCACCGTCAGCGCCCCCAGGCCGTCGGTGACGAAGCTGAGGAACGCGGACTCGTCCTGCCACGTGGAGACGTCCAGTCGCTGGCCGCGCCAGCCTTCGCGCAACATGGGAGACAGCTTGTCGCCGTAGGCCTCGTGCAGGGCCGGGAGCACCTCGAAGCCCGCGGTGCGCAGGGCCACTCGCCAGGAGTCACCCAGCGCATCCACGTCCACCATCCCCGCGCTTCCCGAGGCACAGGAGAGCTGGAGCACCCCCGCGGCGCCGGGGCGGTAGCCCTCCAGTTCGCGCAGGGTGTCGTTGGAGACGAGGATGCCCGAGGAGCCGCCGAGCAGACCCGCCCGCTCCATGATGGCCACCACCTCCACGTCCAGCGCGTTGCGGCGCAGCGTGCCCACCGACTCCGCGAAGAGCGTGGCCACGTCGCCCATTCCCACCTGGAGCCGCTCGGCCATCGTCGTGGAGAGCACCACCGTCCGGGGCCGCGACAGGGCCGCGAGGCTCCCTTCCTTCATGCGCAGCGTGCCGAGCGCGCCCTGCTCCGCGGCGACGTCCAACGACACGAGATAGGACGAGAAGCGGCGCTGGGAGAAGCCCACGGTGGCGCGGCCCCGTCCCCGCTCGCGCAGGTGACAGTCCGCCGGGACGAGCGGCCCCACCACCTCGCGCACCGGGCCCGCGCTGCCCATCACCGGAGAGATGCTGTCGGGATGGACCTTGAAGTAGCCGCCGACGTTGAGCTCGCCACTCAGGAACGTGGTGATGGCCTCGCGGTGCGCGGAGGCGACTCCCGCCGTCAGGGCCATCGACAACACCAGCACACCACTGGCCGCCGCCACCACGGAGAACAACAGCAGCATGCGCTCGCGGTGGGCGAAGAGGTTGCGCAATGCCATCTGGAACAGGACGGGCATGGCGTCAGTCCTCCCTCTTCAGCATCGCCACGGCGGGAGAGACGGAGCTGCCTCGCCACGCGGGCACCAGCGCCGCGGCCACCACCACGAAGACGACCCCGAGGCCCACGGCCAGCACGTTGCCGGTGGACAGGTGCGGCCTGAGCACCGTGCCTCCCATGTAGAACTGGAGCGACTCGTCGTGGATGCCGACTCCATCTCCCACCAGGAGCTTCAAGAGCAGCGCCCCCAGCCCCAGCCCCAGGCCCGCGCCGGTGATTCCCAGCACCAGCCCCTCCACCAACAACGTCTGGAAGACCTCCCGTCGCTGCATTCCCACCGCGCGCATCGTCCCCACCTCACCCACCCGCTCCCGAGCCAGCAGCAGCAGCGTGCTCGCGGACACGAGCACGACGAAGAACGACATCAGCACGGCGATGGCCACGAGGACGACCTGGGCGATGCCCACCACGCCCGCGAGCATCCCTCCCGCCACGGACCAGTCCACCGTGGCGATGGGAAGCCCCGCCTCGGCGGCCAGCGCGTCGATGCTCGCCGCGACGAGCTCCGGCTTCGCGTCGGGAGAGAGGACGAGCGCGGCCTGGAGCACGCTGCCTCCCCGCTGCTCCGCCCGCGTGAAGGTCTCCGGCCACGCGGGGCCTCGCGGCTCGGCCGGCGCCTGGGGGACGACGACGGCCTCCGCGTTCGCGGCGGGCTCCTCCACGAGGATGGCGGGCTGGAGCGCCATGTCCACGGGCTGGAGGGGCTTGGCCAGGCCGAGCGCCTCCACGTCCCGGCGGACCTCGTCCACCTCCGCCTGGGTGCGCCGGCCAGACAGATAGCGCGCGGTGACCAGGTCCACCATCCCGAGCGTGTTGACGCGGCTGGAGTCACCGCCGAGCCCGGCGAAGCGGAAGGTGCCCCAGACCTTCACGGGCACACCAATGCGACCCAGCGAGCCGAAGGCGCTCATCATCACCAGCGTGTCCCCGGGGCGCACGCGGTACAGCGGCAGCAAGGGCGCAAGCTCTCCCTGGAACCAGGCGAAGCGCGTGTCGAAGTTGGCGTCATCCAGCGTGAGGAACTCGCGCAGCAGCGGCTCCACGTCACCGGAGTGGCCCAGCAGCTTCGCGAGCACCTCCACCAGCTTGCTGGAGCGCTCCGCGTCGAGACGGGCCAGGAGGTCCGGCAGCTCGACGAGACAGCGCGCCGCCCGCGTGCGCAGCGACTCGTCCGCGGCGAAGGTGGCCCCTCGCTGCCGCTCCACCTGGAGTTCGTCGAGCAGCGCCGCCACGGGCAGCTTGAAGTTCTGCTCGTAGAGTCCCTGCCCGAGCAGCAGCCCGCGCTGTCCTGGCGGCGGCAGGCTGCCACTGACGAGCTCGAAGCGGGGAAAGGCGCGGGGGAACTGCTCCAGGTCCGAGGCCAGGAACTCCACGTCGATGGACTCGCCCTCGCCCACCTGCCGGGCGACGCGATTCTCCAGGTACTCCAGCGCCTGCAGGGGCTCGGCGCGGAAGCGCGTCCAGAACTCCGGGGTGCCCACTTCGTCGAGCGCGCGCCGGTCCTCGCGGGCCTCGTCCTCCTTCAGGAACGCGAAGGCCTCCGTGCGCCGGCCGTCATCCTTCACGACGTCCCGGAGGGTACGCTCCAGGTCCGTGGCCAGCCGCTCCAGCCGTGCGTCACGCGATGCGGACGGAGGCTCGCGAGCGACCGAGCGGGCCGCGGCCAGCTTCTCGTCGAGGTAGTTGCCGCGAAACACCCAGCCCCAGCCCACCTCCAGCGGCACGACTTCCTGAACGCCCTCCACCGTCTTCAGCCTTGTTTCAATCGCGGGGAAATCCGGCAGGGGTTGGAGCTCCGACGCGCCGCCGTGGTCCAACACCACCGTGGGGACGCCCTCGGACTTGGAGTGATAGAGCTGCAGGTGCCCGGTGCCACTCTCGATGAGGCTGCGTCGCGTGCCATCCGAGACGCCCTCCAGGAAGGCGACACCCAGGGTGAGAAGCAGCGCGCTCCCAGCGGCCAGCACCCCCACAATCCAGCTTCGAGGCCGGCTCCGGACGCTCTGGAGCGCCAACGACGCGAATGTCATCAAGGGCTCCTCGCACTGCGTTGACGGCGGCGAACACACCCTGGACTGGCGGGCGCGCTCGACATTCATCCGGGGAGTCAGGACGATAGAGAAGCAGCCTGGGACGAGCAAGCCACCTGCCTCGCGGTTGCGAGTCCCGAGCCTCGCGGATGAAGCTACCCCCCCACCCCATTGGAGAGCCTGAATGACGGCGTCATCGAGCCCCTCACTCGCGCAGTCACTGCATGTCTGGGCCCGCAATGCCTCCAATGAATCAGCCTTGCTGAGGACCACGCTGCGCGTCGGGCTCTTCGACGCACTGCCCCTTGAAGGCACCGCGGCGCCCGCCTCCCTCGACGCGCTGGCCCGGAAGCTGGGCACCTCCGCGCGGGGCACCCGCTCGCTGCTGGAGTTGCTGGTGTGCCTGGGCTTCGCGCGCATGGATGACGCGAACGGCTTCTCGCTCGCCACCTCCACCTCGGCGTTCCTCGCCGATGCCGGCTTTCGCGCACGGCTCCAGGCCGAGCTGCCGTGGTGGGAGCCCATGGGTCTGCTCGACGAGGCCGTCAAACGGGGCGAGCCCGTGGAGCATGCGGGCGCTCGCTGGGACGTGCTCCAGCACTACCGGGAGCTGTTCCTGGACTCTCAGCCCCTCTCGGCCACGCCTGGGGCGGAGGACTTCTTCGACCGCTTCGCCCGGGGCGCGGCGCGCACGCAGTTGCTCGTCACGGCGGGGCGGCTGGGCGTGCTGGAGCTGCTCGCCACCGCACCCCGTTCGCTGACGGAGCTGGGCGCGGCCACGTACCTGAGCACCACGGGCCTGCGCGTGCTGGTGGAGGTGCTGGCGAAGCTCGGGCTCGTGCGGGAGGAAAACGGAGCCTGGAAGCCGTCGGAAGAGGCCCGGCCCATCCTGGAGGGCAAGGCGCTGGCGTACCTGGTCCGCGCGCTCTCCGTGTCCGCGCGGTACTGGGAGGCGCTGGGGCGGCTGGAGGAGACGGTGCGCACGGAGCGCTTCATCCTGGACCTGAAGGACCCGGAGACGAGCCGGCTCTTCTACGCGGACAACTCGCAGCAGATCACCGCGGTGTTCGCCTCGCACTTCCAGCTCAGCCGCAAGGCCGCCGAGACGCTGGCCCAGGTCCGGGAGATGGACGGCGCGCAGGTGCTGGATATCGGCACGGGCTCGGGCGTGTGGGGCGCGGCCTTCGCGCGGGTGACGCCGACGTCGCGCGTCACCTACTTCGACCAGGCGGTGGTGCTGGAGCAGGTGCGCTCCAACCTGGAGCGCCTCAAGGTCGCGGACCGGGCGCGCTTCTGGCCGGGCGACTTGTTCACCCACGACTTCGGCACCCAGGCCTTCGACGTCATCATCCTGCCCCAGGTGCTCAACGTGCTGCGGCCGGAGACGCTGCCGGACCTGTTCGCCCGGGTGTCCCGCGCGCTGAAGCCGGACGGAGTGCTGCTCATCGCCGAGTACGTGTTGAACGAGCGCCGGGATGGGCCCCTGGAGCACCTCTACTTCGGGCTGCGGCGCTTCATGACCAACGAAGGCGACCTGCTGTCCGCCTCCGAGTACGCCAGCCTCCTGAAGGACGTGGGGCTGACGAGCACCGTCTGCATCCCCCTGCCCACCCAGGAGATGATTCTCGCCTCGCGCGACGGCGTGACGCTGCCCAAAAGCCTCGCGGCTTGAGCGCGCGAGGCTTCTGGGCTCAAGCGGCCGGCGCGGCGGCGTCGGCCCAGGCGACGTCTCCCCGGTGGGCGACGACGACCTGCTGGATGGGCATCTCGAAGCCGCGCGCGGACGTCAGGCCCACCGGCGTCAGGAGCGCGCGGAACTCCGGCATCGACAGCACGTCGCCCTCGTTCGACACGTACCGCCGCAGCGCGAAGTAGAGCGCGTCCAGCGGACCGTCGCGGCGGTCCGTCAGCAGATAGCCGGAGATGAGCAGCAGCCCCCGGGGCCGCAGCGCGCGCGCCAGCTTCGCGAAGAAGCCGGGCAGCGCCTCCGGTGGCAGCGCGGGGATGATTTGCGGCAACAGGATGACGTCGTACTCGGCCTCGCCGTAATCCACCGAGAGGCAGTCGCCCTCCCACAGCCGCGAGCGCCCCTCCAGCTTCAGCTTCGTCAGGTGCGGGCGCACCGAGCTCAACACATGTGGCGAGTCCAGATAGGTGACATGAGTGGTCGGGTCCGCCAGGCCGAAGGCCGCGCCCCACACGCCCGAGCCCGTGCCCACGTCCAATACCTTCGCCCCCGAGAGCGAGCGCAGCGAGGCCGCCAGCTCCGCCGCCTTGCGACTCAATCGCAGATGCGAGGCGAAGATGCCGGAGATGCGCGAGGCGTTCTCCTGGTAGATGCGGCGCGCCGTCTCCGGGTCCCTCAGGTCCAGACGGAACGTGTGCTCGCGCACCGCCTCGTCCAGGTGCCCGAAGGCCTCCCAGTAGGCCATGGTGGCCGGCAGTGCCCGCTGGAAGTACGGCAGGCTGGTGGCGTCGAGCATCCGCGCCGCCGCCTCGGTGAAGGACCAGCTCCCCGCGTCCTCCCGAGCGATTCCCATCCTCGCGAGCACGCCGAGCAACACGCCCAGCCCCTCCGGCTTCGCGTCCACCGCGTTCGCCAGCGCCTCCGTCGACGTGGCTCCCGCCACCAGCCGCTCCAGCACGCCGAGCTCGGCGGCTGTCACCAGCGCCTGGGTGCGCGCGAGGTTGCGAGCGTAGCGGTCGAAGAAGTCCTCCGCCTCCGCGTTGGGGCACGGCGGCTGGGGCGCGAGGAAGAGCGAGCGATACCACCCGAGCACCTCCCGCCCCTCCACCGGCGCTCCGGTGCGCACGGCCCGAGGCAGCAGCGCCACCGCGTGCCACCACGCGCGGACCTCGCGCAGGCGCGCGGTGAAGGCGTCATCCGACAGGAACGCCGCGGTGGCCTCCGCGAGCAGATAGCCGCGCCCCGTCTCCAGCGTCACGAAGCCGAGGGCGACGAGCGGCTCGATGACGGAGCGGACGCCCCGGACGTTGGAGCCCAGCCGCTGGGCCAGGGCGTCGAGCGACACGGGCTGGGCACCCGGGCCCGACGGAAGCTGCCCCAGCAGGCCGAGCGAGAACGCGGCCTGGAGCGCCGCGGACTCGTTGCTCGCGTCGCGCGCCAGGAAGTTGAGTTGTTGGACGAAGTTGGACTCGGACACGGGCACTCCTTCAAACCCAGCGGAACCAGCGGAGGGTCGCCACCATGGGGAGAATGGTCCAGACAGCGAGCACCGCCAGGGGTGCTCCCAGCGTCAGCACCGACGTGCCCTCCAGCATGATGGAGCGCAGTGAGTCATTGAGCGCCGTCAGCGGCAGCACGCGGATGAAGGGCTGCATCCAGCCAGGGAAGTTCTCCGACGCGAAGAAGACGCCGGACAGGAACATCATCGGCATGGAGACGAGGTTGACGAGGCCGCCCACGGACTCCTCGCTGCGCGCCCGGATGGACACGAGCAGCGCCAGGGAGGCGAAGCACATCGCCCCCAGCAGGCCCACCCCGAGCAGGGCGAGGTAGTTGCCGAACATGGGGACGTCGAACAGCCAGCGGGCGAAGGCGCAGAAGAAGGCGACCTCCAGCGCGGCGAAGACGGTGCGCGCCAGGAGGAAGGCGAGGAAGAAGTGCGCGCGGGACATGGGCGTCCCTGCCAGGCGCTTGAGCAGCTTTCCGCCGCGCATCGCCACCAGCGGGAGGGCCAGGGCCCACAGGCTGGAGGACATCAACGACATGCCCAGCAACCCGGGGATGAGGAAGTCGATGTAGCGGTTGCCCGGCTCCGACACGGGCGTGGCCTTCACCGCCTCCAGTCGGGGCGCGTCCGGTGTGGCGGCCAGGGCCTGCGAGACGAGCAGCCGCGCGGTGCGCCCCTCGGGCTGGCTCGGGTCCACCAGCGCCTCGGGGCTCGGGCTTCCGGGCAGCAGCACCAGGGACACCCGCCCTCGCGCCAACTGGCGCCGCGCCTCGGTGAGCTCCAGGGCGCGCGCCTCCAATTCCGGCACGCCTTGCAGCCGGGCCAGCAGCGCGGGGGCTTCCGGACCGTCCGCGACGGCGACGCGCACGGGCTCCAGCGCGCTGTTGCGGAAGGCCAGTCCCAGCACCAGCGTGGTGGCGACGGGGAAGACGAACGTCCAGAAGAGCACCTCGGGCTGGCGCCACAACACGCGCAGCCGCATGAGCATCAACTGTCCCAGCGAGCCCATCACGCCGCCTTCTCCTCTGCGCCCTCGCGCAGCGAGCGTCCCGTCAAGCCGATGAAGACATCATCCAGCGTGGGCCGGCGCGTGGACAGGTGACGCAGCCGGCCACCCGCCGCCTCCACCTCGCGCAGCACCGAGGGCAGGGCCACGTGCAGCTCCTTCACCCGCAGGGTGACGCGGTCCGCGTGGCGCTGCGCGGACACCACCGCGGGCAGCGGGCGCAGCCGCTCCAAATCCAACGCGGGCTCCGCCTCCAACTCGATGACCTGCTCGACGCCCAGCGAGGCGACGATGTCCTGGGGCGTCCCCCGGCTCATCACCCGCCCCCGGTCGATGATGACCAGCCGGTCGCAGAGCACCTCGGCCTCGTCCATGTAGTGCGTGGTCAGCACCACCGTGCGCCCGCGCGACTTGAGCTCCGCCACCACGTCCCAGAGGGCCCGGCGCGACTGGGGGTCCAACCCCGTTGTCGGCTCGTCGAGGAACAACAGGTCAGGGTCTCCGGCCAGCCCCAGCGCCAGGGCCAATCGCTGTCGCTGCCCACCCGACAGCTTGCCCACCCGTGCCTGCCGCTTCTCGCCGAGCTGCACCATTCCAATCAGCTCCTCGATGGGCAGCGAGCGAGGATAGAAGGACGCGAACATGCGGACCGTCTCCTCGACGGTGAGCTGGTCGACGAGGCGCGTCTCCTGGAGCGTCAGGCCGATGCGCTGACGCAGCTTCGTGGCGTCCTTCTTCCAGTCCAGGCCGAGCAGCCGCACATGGCCGGCGGTGGGCTCCTGGAGGCCCTCGAGAATCTCGACGGTGGTCGTCTTGCCGGCGCCGTTGGGGCCGAGCAGGCCCATGCACTCGCCGCGTCGGATTTCCAGGTCGATGCCGTCCACGGCCACGACGTCGCCGAAGCGCTTGACCAGGCCCTTCACCTCGATGGCGAGTTCGTCTGGGGGAGTCATGAGGGGGATGGGGTCAGTATGGCCCAAGGAGGGGCTGGCACCCAATGCACACGCGGTGGAAAGCGGCGGGCCGCGGCGGGGAATGCTAGGTTGCCGCGCCGTGGCCCTCAGCGACGGATTGGATGCGCGGGTTGACCGGCTGGAGCTGCCGTTCAACGAGTATGGCGTGGACCCGTACGGAATCTCCCGGAAGCACGTGAAGGACGCGCTGCGCCTCTTCGCGCTCATCTACCGGTACTACTTCCGGGTGCGCTGCCATGGCATCCACCACATTCCCCAGCGAGGCCGGGGGATGCTGGTGGGCAACCACTCGGGCGGCGTGGCGGTGGACGGCGCCATGGTGCTGACGTCCACCATGCTGGAGATGGACCCGCCCCGGCTGGCGCAGGGCATGGTGGAGCGCTTCCTCCACAAGTTCCCGGTGTCCTCGCTGTGGGCCAGTCGCACGGGGCAGTTCACGGGGTTGCCGGAGCATGCGCGGCGGCTGTTGGAGGACGACCGGCTGCTGATGATCTTCCCGGAGGGGGCGCGGGGGACGGCGAAGTTGTATCCGGACCGGTACTCGCTGGTGGACTTCGGGACGGGGTTCATCCGGCTGGCGTTGCAGACGCGCTCGCCCATCATCCCGTTCGCGTTCCTGGGGGGAGGCTCGGCGATTCCCACGGTGTTCAATGCCTATGCGCTGGGCAAGTTGCTGGGGGTGCCGTACGTGCCCCTGACGCCGTACCTGTTGCCGGTGCCGCTGCCGGTGCAGTTGGAAATCCATTACGGCGAGCCGCTCGTCTTCCAGGGTACGGGGGATGAAGACGACCACGTCATCGAGGGTCATGTGGCGAAGGTGAAGGAGCGCATCGCGGGGCTCATCGAGCTTGGCCGGGCGGGGCGACAGCACCGCGGGCTGGCGAGGAAGCTGTTGCCATGAGGGTGCTCATCCCAGGGATTGCGGGCGGCATCGCGCGGAAGCTGGCGTTGCGGCTGAAGACGGCGGGGCACGACGTGGCGGGGGTGGACATCCGCCCGTGGGAGAACGCGCGCGAGGCGGGCATCGAGGTGTTCCGGGGCGACGTGCGCAAGCGCGTGGCGGAGGACGTGTTCCGGCGCTGGAAGCCGGAGGCGGTGGTGCACATGGCCACGGTGACGGCCTTCACGGTGCCGGGCGCGGAGCGGGGCCGCATCAACCTGGACGGCACCAAGGCGGTGTTCGACCACTGCGCGACGCATGGCGTGAAGCAGGTGCTCTTCGTGGGGCGGCACACGTTCTACGGGGCGGCGCCGGACTCGCCGCTGTACCACTCCGAGGACGAGCCACCGCGCGCGCTGGAGGCGATTCCGGAGCTGGCGGACCTGGTGGCCGCGGACCTGTATGCGGCGATGGCGCTGTGGCGGCTGCCGGAGATGACCACGGCGGTGTTGCGGCTGCCGTACACGCTGGGGGCGCCGGGCACGGGGACGTTGGCGTCGTTCCTGAAGGGCCGGCGGGTGCCGCTGGTGCTTGGATATGACCCGCTGTTCCACGTGTTGCAGGAAGAGGACGTGGTGACGGCGTTGCAGTTGGCGTTGGAGAAGAAGGTGCGAGGCATCTTCAACGTGGCGGGGCCGTCGCCGATTCCGTTGTCCGTCATCGTGCGGGAGACGGGGCGGATGGGGATTCCGCTGCCGTCACAGGTGCTGTCGCTCCTGCTGGGGCGAGCGGGGTTCCCGCGCCTGTCGGTGGGAGCGCTGGACCACCTGCGCTATCCCATCGTCGTGGACAACCGGCGCTTCCTGGAGGCCACGGGCTTCGAGTTCCAGCACAGCGTCGCGGACATGCTGCGCATCTACCGTGAGGCAGCGCCGGTGCCGACATCGGCGGGGTGGCTCTAAGCGGGGGCGTAAACCAGGCCACACTGCGGTTCCCCCAGGGCGACCAGTCCTTCACTTTCATGGTTCGGTCCGTGCATGGACACGCTGACGCCCAAGGAACGCAGCGAGCGGATGGCGCGGGTACGCCACAAGGACACGAAGCCGGAAGTGCGCATCCGGCGAATCATCTCGGAGATGGGTTATCGGTACAGGCTGCAGTACAAGAAAGTCCCAGGGCGGCCCGACCTCGCGTTCCCCGGCCAACGCAAGGCCATCTTCGTCCATGGATGCTTCTGGCATCGGCATCCCGACCCGACCTGTCCCCTGGCTCGAATGCCGAAGTCCCGTCTCGACTTCTGGATGCCCAAGTTGGAAGGGAACCGAGCAAGGGACCTGCGCAAACTTGATGAACTCCAGAAGATGGGGTGGGCTGCGCTCGTCATCTGGGAGTGCCAGCTTGGGAATGAAGAAGCACTCAGAGCGAACATCCGTGACTTCCTCGGAGCACCTCCTCAACCTGGCGACAAGCCGAGCGCGGACTGAGTCCTCGACAACCGCGATGCGCCTGTCGAGCACAACTCTCTTGAACTTTCGCGTCACTCTCGTCATGGAGCATCGTTCGTCATGAACTCCATCGAGCTGTTCACCGGGGCAGGTGGATTGGCCCTGGGCACACACCACGCGGGATTCCGCCACCGTGGCCTTGTCGAATGGGATGAGGACGCCTGCGACACCCTGCGCCAGAACGCGAAGGCCAACTCCGTTCCGGGCATCCAGGATTGGAGAATCCACCACACCGACATCCGGCTCCTCTCGTTCGACATGTTCGGGAACGGGGATGTGGACCTCGTGGCGGGTGGAGCTCCCTGCCAGCCCTTCAGCTTGGGCGGCAAGCACCGTGCGCAGGACGACGCTCGCAATATGTTCCCCGAGTTTGTTCGTGCGGTGCGCGAGCTCCAGCCACGCGCCTTCATCCTGGAGAATGTGAAGGGGCTCCTCCGAGCGAGCTTTCAGAACTATTTCGAGTACATCAAGCTGCACCTCACCTATCCGACCGTCACGAAGAAGCGGACCGAGGACTGGCCTGTGCATCAGGCTCGGCTCGAGGACGTCCACACGCGAGGACGGTTTCAAGGTGTCAAATACAACGTCGTTGCCCAGCTCCTTAACTCCGCCAACTACGGAGTTCCTCAGCAGCGGGAACGCGTTTTCATCGTGGGATTCCGCGCGGACACGGGCCTGGAGTGGCACTTTCCCGAGCCGACCCATAGCGAAGACGCGCTCATCTGGGACAAGCACGTCACCGGCGAGTACTGGAAGCGCCATGGCGTGCGTCCGCCGTCTCCGGGGAAGCCGTTCGCGCTCAGCGGTGTGCGCATGCGCGACCTGGAGAACGGCCCCCCCATCTCAACGAAACCCTGGATGACCATCCGCGACGCCATCGCGGGCATGCCCGAGCCACGCGTGGACCGAGATGCGAAGGGGTTCGGGAACCACAAGCTCATGCCGGGCGCCAAGGTCTACCCAGGTCACACGGGAAGCCCGCTCGACATGCCGTCCAAGACCCTCAAGGCGGGCGTCCACGGAGTGCCCGGCGGCGAGAACATGATCGCCTTCGAGGATGGCTCCGTGCGCTACCTCACCGTTCGGGAAGCGGCGCGGATCCAGACGTTCCCGGACTCCTGGCGGTTCGAAGGCGCTTGGTCCGAGGTCATGCGCCAGCTCGGGAACGCGGTTCCCGTGGGACTGGCGGGGGTGGTGGCGCGAAGTGTCGCGTCCAAGCTCCAGTCCTCGGAAAGCAGGGCACCGCAACCGACGGATGAACGCCCCTCTGTGCCAGCGCACTAGAAAACGTCGAGGCACAGGTTTGGTCGCGCCTGGCACATCGGCGTGCGTATCGAGAAGCGATTGGCGATTGGGCGGTTCTGCCGCCCGTCATCAACGTGGACGCGGTTCGCACGAGTCCCGCCAAAGCGATGAATCCGCGGAATCAAAGAATTTCAAAACCTGGAGTGCTAGAATTGCCGCGTGTCCTCATCAAAGCCCACGTTCTTCGCCACGGACTTCAAGCTCAGCATCACCAAGGCACTCGCCGATCAGCTCGCTGAAAAGCTGGACATCCGCGAAGGCCCCTTACGAAAAGCGCCGCTTACCCAGGAGAATATCAACAGTCTCGAGTCACGCCCTGGCGTGTACCTGTTGTTCCACAATGGTGAACGAGTCTACGTTGGGAAAGCACAGAAATCGCTCCCAAGCCGGCTTCTGAATCATCGAAAGAAGCTAAGTGGCCGAAAGAATATCTCCCTCGAAGAGATCAGCTTCATCTGCCTCTACGTAGACGAGGATCTCGACGCCGCTGCCCCTGAGCGACTCCTGATCAAGAAGTATCGAAAAACAGGCGAGTCAGCGGCCAACGGGGTTCCCTGGAACACGAACGGTTTTGGGAACAAGGATCCAGGAAAGAATCGCGATACGAGCGAAGTCGCTGCAAACCATTTCGACGCGCAATATCCAATCAATCTGGCCTTCAGAGTACAAGGGTTCGAGCCAGGGGACACGACTCTCGCCGAGTATCTCTCTCAGCTGAAATCCAATCTCCCCTACAATCTTCGCTTCGAGAAGAAGGGCGACGCCAAACAGGCATACAAGGCGCGCATACACGTCACTCAAGCCATGCCAACCGCCCAAGAGGCGATTGACCTCGCGATCCAGGCGTTGCCTGAACAGTGGCAAGTGACGGCCCTTCCCGGCTATCTCATTCTCTACCCCAACCCCAAACAAATACCCTACCCGAGCGCTATTTATCGTTGGGTGCGAACGAGAGAGGGAGTCGACGCCCAAAGCCAGGAGATGAAACTTGCTCCTGTCGCAGAGATCGACGAGCGCGAAACCGACCCGAACGACGAAGATCTCGACTGACAAGCGCCTGCGCACGCCGAGCGACTCACGGATGAATGCTTGGTCCACATAGGTGAGCTTTGATGGCCGCCCACAGCGGAGTCGCTTCTGACCCCATCTGGGTTGTGCGCCATTGAATGGAGGTCTTCCGAGGCTGGCTTGCCAGCACATCGCCAGGAGGCGCAGGCTTCCATCCCAGCACGACGGGTCAACGTCACCAGACCCGTGGGGGAATGGGCTTGCTGTCACCGGCGGACACAGCGCTCCTGGACTCGCTGGACCGGCATGCCCGGCGGCGTGCGGAGGGCATCCCCACGCTGAGTGTCCTGGTCGGCCCTCAGGAACGCGCCCTCCTCCTCTGGGATGAATGGCTTCACCGCAGTGGTTTGAAGGCCGCGTCCTCGGGCAGCGAAGACCTTCGCACCACCGTCTCCGCCTGGGCCTGCGCTATCGCCTCCGAGCGCAATCTCTCTCGTGACGCGGAGAGCTATGTCGTCCTCTCCCAGCGCGCCTTCTCCCCTCGCGAGCTGCACTTCGAAGGCAAGACGCCCCACGAGCGCCACGTCCTCTTCGAGCGACTGGAGCCGCCCCACTCCGAGCCCGCCACCTGGGCCTTATGCCGACAGCTCCTCGTAGCGCCTTCTCCTGTAACGCTTGGTGAGCTTCCCGCCGAGGTTCGCGAGGCCATCACTCGCGACCCACTCCGCCTCCTCCACGCTCTTCTTTGCCTCATCCCCGAGGGCCGTGCTCCTGCCCTCCAGCTCCGCGTCTCCCCTTCCGACCCACGCAGCCTGCGCACGGCGACCGCCCTCTGCACCGCGGCCCCCACGCTTCACATCGCCTGCATGCTGCCCCCAGAGTCCCTCGGCGAGCCACGCAGCCGTAAGGAGTCTCATGCCCTCGCCATGCTGCGCGAGGGCCTGCTCGAACTCCCCGACCCCAGCAGCGTCTCCGCTCCGCACGTCACGGCCCTCGCCCCTTCCGCTCCGTTGACGCGCCTCCCAGAGAAGGCTTCCTCCGCGTCGCCGCCCGCGCAGGACGCCAAAGCCGAGCCCCTCCTCGAACGCTTCCGCGAGAGCGCGCAAGCCGTCCACGCAGCGCGACAGAAGGACGAAGCCCGCGCCCGCAGCAAGGCCGAGCGCTTCCTCTACAACAAGATTCTCCAGGTCCACCCAGCCACCCGGGGCCTCTTCGCCCTCAATGCCACCGTGGACCTCGGTGACGGCAGCCGTCCCCTCGAAGTGGACTTCCTGTGCCGCGAGCTGCGGCTCGCCGTGGAGATCGACGGCTACCACCACTTCCTCGACCCCGAGCGCTTCCGCCGCGACAGACGCAAGGACCTTGCCCTCCAGCGCGCCGGGTACTGGGTCGCTCGCTTCCTTGAAGAGGACGTCGTGCCTCGGTACGAAGACATCCTCAAGACGATTGAAACCCTGATGGACGCCCGGCGGCGAGAAGCCGCTTCGCAGAGGACAACGCATGGACAGCGCTGACAACCGGTTGGCGGGACTCGCACTCACCTGGCTCGCCCCCCGTCCCCACCGCGCCGGCACCCGGGCGGAGCTCGACAAGGCCCTGCGCCCCTTCGTGGAACACCGCTTCAGCCGCGCCGAGTGGAAGGCCCACCTCGACTCCGTGCTGGAGCTCCTGCTGCAAGAACAGCTCGTTTCCAAGAAGAACAAGTCGGGCCTGGAGCTGACCGCATCCGGCCTCACCCGCGTCCTCCAGTTCCTGCGCCTCGAACAGCTCCCCAAGGGGTTGACCTGGAAGAAGCTCAAGGCCACCTACCTGCTCGCCAACAGCCTGGAGCTCACTCCGTCCAAGGCCGTGCTGACCCGACTCGCCGACGCGGACGGCGTTCGCGCGGCGGTGCTCGGCCGCCAGTACCCCACCGTGAGCGCGGGAGACCCTTCCCTCTCCCAACTCCGCGACCGGCTCCTCTGGCGTCAGCTCGGCGTGGAGACCGAGCGCCCCTTCTCCCTCGCCGCCGTGCAGTCGCACCTCCTCGGCAAGCTGCTCGGCACCGAGGTGAAGGACCCTCGCAAGGCCGTGGAGCAGCTCACGGCCCGCGTCGCCGGAGCCACGCGCGCCGACGCGGAGGCCGTGCGCCTGACGCTCCTGCGCAAGTGGTTCCTCCCCGAGCAACCCGCCGTCCCCACGGTGGTGTCCACCGCGCCGACGACCGGCGACGCGGAGCCGCCGCCCCCTCGCAAGGAGGACTTCGCCGACCGCGTCCTCTCCGTGGCCCGAGCCCTGCCCACCGGCCGCTTCGGTCGCGACAAGGTGTTCATCTCCCACGTGTGGAAGGCCCTCCAGCCCGAGTGGCCCCACCGCGAGGCCTTCGACGCCGCGCTGCTGGAGGCCAACCGCACCCAGCGCCTGTCGCTGACCCGCGCCGACCTCGTCTCCGCCATGAACCCCACGGACGTCGCCGAGTCCGAGGTGCGCTCCTACGGCGCCAGCTTCCACTTCGTCGTCGTCTGATTCGCCCTTCCAGGAGCGCGCATGTCCAGCGACCCTCGACTCAAGGTCTTCCTCTCCGACAGCGGAGAGGTCTTCAGCGGCGTCCAACAGGGCCAGTACCTCTGGCAGCCCGACCCGTTCGACGTGGAGACGCTCAACGCCCCCGCGCGTCGCGCCTTCAAGCGCCTGCTGGACCGCGCGACGACCACGCCCCCTCCCGACACGGGCAAGCTCCTGCTCCTGCTCGGCGAGTCCGGCAGCGGCAAGACGCACCTGGTGCGAGCCTTCCGCAACCACGCGCACGGACAGAAGCGCGGCTTCACCGGCTACATGCCGATGACCGTGGATGCCGCGCATTACGACAAGTACATCCTCTCCAGCCTCATCGACTCGCTGGACCATCCCTACGACGTGGCCCAGGGCGACGACAGCGGCCTGATGCACCTGTCCAACACCCTGATGAGCCAGTGCACCAGCCTCTTCGCGCCGCTCATCGAGCACGAACAGAAGATTCTCGAGGACGATGAACTGCACGGCACCGTGCGTGCCGTCGCGGACGAACTGCTCGCGGACGCGCGCTTCCGGAACGTGGAGGTGGACCTGCTGCGCGCGCTCATCTACTTCCAGCGCAGGGACCCTCGCATCAACCGCCGCATCTTCAACTGGCTGCGCTGCGAGGAGATTTCGACCGAGGACCGGAAGGTCATCGGCGAGCTCATTCCGCGCACGTCGGATGACGGCCCCGCGCGGATGGTGGAGCACCTGGGCCGACTCATGGGCGCGCTGGGCCATGCGCTGGTGCTCTGCGTGGACCAGGTCGAGGACATCAGCGACTTCGACCAACGCCCGCAGATGGAGAACTCGTTCCGCCGGGCGATGAACACGCTGGCCGCCATCGCGGGCAAGGTGCCTCGGGCCGTGGTCGTCGTCTGCTGCCTCTCCGATTACTGGGAGAAGATGCGGCCCCTGCTGACGCGCGCCATGGTCGACCGCATCGAGAACGACCCGGAGCCCGTGACGCTGGAGCGGACCGTCACCGCGAGCACCGCGCGCGACATCGCGGCACGCCGGCTCCGCTCCCTCTACGAGCAACGCGGCGTGGCCTTCGCCCCCCATACACCGACCCATCCCATTCCTCCCGAGGGCTTCGAGGCACTCGGCGGACAGCGCGCTCGTGATGTCTTGAACGAGTGCCGCCGGTACCGCGAGCGCGCCATCGACCTGCAGCAGCTTCCTGAGGCCTTCCCGCTTCCCACTCCCAACAAGGGCGCGAGTGGTCACGACGTGAAGCCTCCTCCTGGCTCCGGGCCCATCGACATGGACCAGGTGTGGACGGACTTCCGGGCCGCATACAAAGAGAAGCTGCCCGAGGACCCTTCCGATGTGACCGCCCTGCTCGCGTGGGCCATCGAGATGGGCAGCGAGGAGCTGAACGGCTCGCCCCGCTTCCTGGTGAAGACTCGCAACGGCGACGACCTGCTCGACGTCGGCGTCCACCCATCGGGCAACAAGCTCATCCTCGCGCTGTGTGAGCGCAGTTCGAGGGGCGGGGGTCTGGGTCGACAGATGGCGGAGGCCCTCAAGGCCGCGGCCGGCAA
The DNA here is from genome assembly GCF_010894455.1 of Myxococcus eversor. GTDB lineage: Bacteria > Myxococcota > Myxococcia > Myxococcales > Myxococcaceae > Myxococcus > Myxococcus eversor. The sequence goes on from NZ_JAAIXY010000016.1 coordinate 31,975, forward strand.
GACGCCCGTCCTGGTCCGGACCTCCGAGTTCCCATCCACCACGGGAACGGTGGTGGAAGAGCAACTGGGACATCTCTTCCGTCAGGGTGGGCGTCGTGTGGTCCTGGGAGACAGCGACCTGCGAGACCTGTCGGCCCTGCGAGACTTCCGCGCCCAGCACGTGGGACAGGCGGCCCTCGCGGAGTGGAGCCGCACCGCGCGGCCCGTCACGCGACTCAAGTCGATGGGCGACATCCTCGGGCTGGAGCGACTCGGGCTTCCGCCTCCGCCCACGGGGCCCACACGTCCCAAGACGGATGGCGAGCCCACGAGCCGCGCCCCGAAGAGCGCCGACGTCATAGCCCCGCCCGCTCCATCGCGCGCCAGGACGGAGAACGGCTTCATTCCCAGGCAGGCCGGGTTCTTCGATGGCTCGGTGACCTCGCCTTTCGGGGAACCGCTTCGCGACGCAGCGAGCGAAGTCCACGCGCAGCCCGCGCGTTCGGGAGGCCCCCGTGCGCCTACTGAGGCACGCCCCCCGGACAAGGCCTCATCGAGCCCATCCAGTGCGCCCACCACACCGCGTCCCCCGGACAAGGTTTCATCGGGTTCAGCCAGTAGCTCCACCGCACCGCGCCCCCAGAGCCAGCCGCCCGTCTTCTTGGATGACGCCGAGAGCGCCACACAGAACATGAAGGCGGTGGGTGAGCTGTTGACCGGGCACGAGAGCCGGCCCGTCGGGCAGCCTTCCGGCCCTCCTGTTCCCGGAGGGCTCACGCGGAAACCTCGCCCCACTCCCGCATCAGGCACTCCGGTGGCTCGGGTCACTCCTCCGTCGGGCACTCAGGTAGTTCGGAGCACTCCCCCATCCGGCACTTCGGTGCCTCGCGTCCCTCCCTCATCTGGCACGCTGGTTTCTCCCGGCGCTTCCGCATCTGCCCCCCGGGCTCCTCGCGAGGTGCTCACGGGCCCGCTGGGGATAGGCGCCTCGGAGGGACTCCTCACGCAACCCATCTCCATCGACCCTTCCGAGCTGACGCGGCACAGTGCCTTCCTGGGTGGCTCGGGCAGCGGCAAGACGACGCTCGCGCTCAACATCCTGGAGCAGCTCCTGCTGCGCGGCATCCCCGTCATCCTCATCGACAGAAAGGGCGACCTCGCCACCTACGCCCGCCCCGAGTCCTGGGACGAGCCACTGGAAGACGCCGTGCTCAAGGAGCGGCGCCGGCTGCTGCGCGAACGCGTGGACGTGGCGCTCTATACGCCGGGGCGCTCGGACGGCAGACCCCTGGCCATTCCCATCGTTCCTCATGGCATGGAGACCTTGCCCTCCGAAGAGCGGGAGCAGGGCGTCCAGCAAGCGGCGGATGCCATCGCCGGGATGCTCGACTACAAGACGAGCCCCAATGACAAGGCCGCGAAGGCCCTGCTCGCCCAGGCGCTCCGCCTGCTGTTGAGCCAGTCCTTCGGCAAGGAAGTCACCCTGGAGCTCATCCAGCAGTTCGTCACCTCGCAGGACCCCGCGCTCCTGGAGGCCACGGATGGGATTCCCCAGAAGACCTTCGCGAAGCTCGCTCAGGACCTCAGCGTGCTGCGCATCAACCTGCGCTCACTGCTGACCTCGGGCGGCGAGCGGCTCGACCTGGACGAACTGCTCGGACGCGGCGTGCACGGCATCCCCGGGCGCACGCGACTGAGCATCATCAGCACGAAGTTCCTCGGCGACAATCCGCGCGTCCTCTTCTGGGTGTCCCAGCTCCTGCTGGAGACCCACCGCTGGGCCAGTCAGCACCCCTCGCCCCAGCTTCAGGCCGTGCTCCTCTTCGACGAGGCGGACCTGTACCTGCCCGCGACGAGCAAGCCCGCGACCAAGGAGCCCATGGAGAGCCTGCTCAAGCGCGCGCGCTCGGCGGGCGTCGGCATCATGCTCGCCACGCAGAGCCCTGGAGACCTCGATTACAAGTGTCGGGAGAACGTGCGCACCTGGTGCGTGGGTCGAGTGAAGGAAGACATCGCCATCCGGAAGGTCAGGCCCATGTTCGCCGAGGCCCGCGTGGACGCGGACGCGAAGCTCCCCGGGCAGAAGCCAGGACAGTTCCATGTGCTGCGCGAAGGCAAGGTGCAGCAACTCAAGGCCGACCGCTCCGTCATGCGCACCGACCAACTCTCCGAGGACGAGATTCTCCGGTTCGCTCGCCAGACACGCGAGCAGCAGACCACTCCAGGGCCGGCCAGGCCCACGGGGACGGACTGAAGTCCCGCGAAGGACCCTCGACTTCCTGCTAGGAAGCGCCCCGGAATGAGTACCCGGCCGCTTCCACCTCCGCTGGACCGAGCGCGCTTCGATGCGCTCGTGGCCCAGGGCTTCAATCAAGTCCCCGTCGTCCGACGGTTGGAGCCGGGCGCCCTGCGTCCTGTGGACCTGCTGCGCGCCCTCCCCCTCGGACATCGGTTCCTCCTGGAGAGCACCCGTGTCAGCGAGGAGGGGCGCTACTCCTTCCTGGGCTCGCAGCCGTTCCTCCGATTCTCCGCCAAGGGCGACCAGGCCTTCATCGACGACGAGCCCCAAGCAGGCCCACCGCTGGACACACTCCGCGCGCTGTTCAAGCGGTGGCGAGGCGTGCGGCTGCCGGGCCTGCCCCTCTTCCTCGGCGGCGCGGTGGGCTTCTTCGCCTACGAGGCCAATCACTACTTCGAGAAGCTCCCCCTCCATCCGAACGATGACCTGAAGGTGCCGGACATCGCCCTGTCCTTCGTGGACACCTTCCTCGCGGTGGACCACCTCGAAGGACACCTGCTCGCCATCGCCACGGGCTCGGACTGGGAGGACTGCGCACGGCGACTGGACGCACTCGAAGCCCACGTGCATCGAGCCGTCCCTACGGCGCCCCCGTCACCACCGAGCACCTCCACCGTGGAGCCTCGCTCCAACTTCACGCAGCAGGGCTACCTGGACGCGGTGGAGCGCGTGCGCGAATACATCCGCGCTGGAGACACGTATCAGGTCAACCTCTCACAGCGCCTGGAGGTCGACTTCCCCGGCGAGCCGCTCGCGCTCTACGAGACGCTCTCCGCCGCGAACCCCGTCCACTTCGCCAGCTACCTCGAAGGCGACGGCTTCCACGTCGTGAGCGCTTCACCGGAGCGGCTGGTCCGCGTGGAGCAGGGCCGCGCCATCACCCGTCCTATCGCCGGCACCCGTCGCAGAGGCACGCCCGAGGAGGACGCCCGCTTCGTCCACGAACTGCGCACCAGCGAGAAGGAGCTCGCCGAACACGCGATGCTCGTGGACCTGGAGCGCAATGACTTGGGACGCGTCTGCGCGTACGGCTCCGTCGAAGTCACGAAGCTGATGGAAATCGTCGAGTACGCCCACGTCCTCCACATCGAGTCAGAGGTGACAGGGCAGCTCGCTCCGGGCATCGAGCCGCTCGACGTGGTGGGCGCGCTGTTTCCCGGTGGGACGATTACCGGCGTGCCGAAGATTCGCACCATGCAGCTCATCACCGAGCTGGAGCCTCACGCGCGAGGCCTCTACACCGGTTCGCTCGGCTACGTGTCCTTCACCGGCGACCTGGACCTGAACATCGTCATCCGCACGCTGCTCGTGAAGGACGGTCGAGCCTACGCACAGGTGGGTGGCGGCATCGTCCACGACTCGCAGCCGCGCCAGGAATACAAGGAGACGCTCAACAAGGCGCGCTCACAGCTCCTCGCCCTCTCCGCGAGTGGAGGCGCGCGATGATTCTCCTCATCGACAACTTCGACTCGTTCACCTTCAACCTCGTCCAGGCGCTCGGGGCCCAGGGTGCGCGCTTGAAGGTGGTGCGCAACGACGCCCTCACCCTGGCCGACGTCGAGGCACTCCATCCCGAGCGCATCGTCATCTCCCCCGGCCCGGGTACGCCCGAGGACGCGGGCATCTCCCTGGACGTCATCCGCGCCTTCGGTGGACGCGTGCCCCTGCTCGGCGTGTGTCTGGGACACCAGTGTCTCGGGCAGGTGTTCGGCGCGAAGGTGGTGCGCGCCCCCGTGCCCGTCCACGGCAAGACGGCGGAAGTCGAGCACGCGGAGCAGGGCGTCTTTCACGGACTGCCCCGGCCCTTCACCGCGGCGCGCTACCACTCGCTCGTGGTGGAGCGTGAGGGCCTGCCGGACTGCCTGGAGGTGACGGCCTGGCACGAAGGGCTCATCATGGGCATGCGTCACCGGGAGCTGCCCGGACTGGAAGGCGTGCAGTTCCATCCCGAGTCCTTCCTCACCACGCACGGTCCCCGGTTGCTCGCCAACTTCCTGGCGGCTCGGCGCTGAAGCACGACGGAGCCCTCACGCATGTTCTCCACGGTGGCGGTGAATGGTGAGGTGCGGCGCTGGGAAGACCTCCCCCTGCACGACTTCGCCCAGGGCTTCTTCTTCGGCGCCGGCTTCTTCACCACCTTCCGCGTCGACGACGGAGCTCCCCTCTTCCTCGCGCGGCACCTGCGACGCCTCACCGAAAGCCTCGCCGCATTCCCGGAGGCCGTCCGCGCGCCACCGTCCGAGCTGCTCCACGTCGACGCCGTACGAGCGTCCCTTCGTCGCTGCCTTGAATCCGACTCCGCGCTCGGCTCGCGCTTCACGGGCATCGGCAAGCTCACCGCGAGCGATGGTCGGCTCCTGCTCACCTTCAGGCCTCCCGCGCCGGACGCGGAGCGACTCCAACGCGAAGGACGCGCCGTGGACACCGTGGAGGCCAATGCCTACCGACACGGGGAGCCGCTGCCGAATCACAAGGGCCTGTCGTACTTCCGCCAGTTCTCGCTCATGCAGCGCCTCCCGCTGCTGGCCAATGACGCGGGGCACGCGTGCGAGCTGCCCACGGCGAACCTCTTCATGCTCCTGGACGGCGCGCTCGTCACGCCGCCACTGGATGCGCCGTGCCTTCCGGGCATCATCCGCGCGGTGCTCCTGGACGCGGGCCACATCGACGACATGCCCGTGCGCGAAGACGTCATTCCACTGACGCGGCTGTCGGACGCGCGGGCCTGCGTCTTCACCAACTCCGCGGTGCTGGCCACGGGCGTGACGAAGCTGCTCGGCCGGGCCTTGCCCGACAGCCTGTCACTGGCGGCGCGAATCCGGGAACACGTCCTGGCCATGGCGTCGCGCGAGGGTTGAGGCAGACTGGGCGGCCATGAGCCGTTCCCTCGTCGTCGTTCACCGCTGGGCAGGACGTCCGGACACCGACTTCTATCCCTGGCTCGAGGAGCAGCTGCGTCAGCCTCCGGCGCCCTTCGACTCCATCCTCACGCTGGACATGCCCGAGCCGGGCACCCCCACCATCGAAGGCTGGGGCTCCGCGCTCACACAGGCCCTGGGGCCGGTGCCTCCACCGTCCACGGTGCTCCTGGGCCACAGCGTGGGCTGTCAGACCATCCTCCGCTACCTCGCCGCGATGCCCGAGGGACACCGCGTGGAGGGCGCCGTGCTCGTCGCGGGCTGGTTCGAGGTGGACAAGACCTGGGGCTCGCTGCAGCCATGGCTCGACACGCCCATCGACTTCGCACGCGTCCGCGCCGCGCTGGGCCACTGCGTGGTGGTGCTCTCGGATGGAGACCCGTTCACCTCCGACTGGCGCCGCAATCGCCAGCTCTGGGAGGAGCGGCTCGGCGCTGAAGTCATCGTCGTCCCGGGCGGACGACACTTCAACAACCCGCGCGAGCCCGCCGTGCTGGAGGCGTTGCTGTCGCGCTTCGGCACCCGCCCGACACCGTAGACAATCAGGGCTCCGCGGGACGAAAGCCCAGTCCCTCGGAGACCTCTTCGTCCCGCAGCGCGCGCCACGTGCTCTCGGCCACATCCAGTACCACGGTGCCCACGGCCTCGCGGTGCAGCGTGAGCACCGGATGTCCCACGGCGGCCAGCATCCGCTTCACCTGGTGGTGCCGCCCTTCCGTCAGCGTCAGCTCCACCACGTCGGGCTCGCGCAGCCGAGCCTCCGCCGGACGCGTGAGTCCATCCTCCAGCTCCACGCCCTCTCGCAGCTTCTGTAGCGCCACAGGGCCCGGCCGCCCCGATACGCGCGCCACATAACGCTTGGACAGGTGCGTCTCCGGGGCCGTGCCGTGTCGCACGAATCGCTCGTCGTTCGTGAAGAACAACAACCCCGTGGTGTCCCGGTCCAACCGCCCCACCGCGAACCACTCGAAGCCGAGCAGCGACTCGGACAGCACCGCGCGCAGGCGCTCGAACACCGTGCCCACGCCCTCCGGGTCCGAGCCGTGCACCACCGGCCCCGCCGGCTTGTGGAACATCAACACCCGCGTCGACGCCGCGAGTGAGCACTCCCGCCCGTCCACGCGCACCACCCCACCGAGGCGCACCGGCGCGAAGGGCTCCAGCTCCACGCGTCCCTCCACCTCCACCCGCCCCGCGCGAATGGCCGCCTCCGCATCCACTCGAGGCAGCACCCCGGCTCGCCCCAGGGCGCGCGCCAGCCAGTCCGAGCGTCCGTCCTCGGCGGCCTCCGCGTCCCTGCGCCGCGCCGCCTCCAGCCAGCGGGGCGTCTTGCTCTTTCGCGCCATCCTCTCGTCAGCTCCCTTCCTCACCCCGACATCCCACGTCCACCTTGGAGAACCAACGAGCACGTGTCTTCCGAGGGAGAAGCGGCGGACAGGCGGACGTCACGGCGCCGCCATTTGACTCCACCCGTGCGCCTCTGCCATTGCGCCGCCGTGGCCGTCCCTCCTGAAATCGCCGCTTCGCTCCAACACTTCCCGCCGCCCTCGGGGCCGTCCGTCGCCTTCACGCTGCGACTGGCCGAAGCGCTGCACCGCTACGGCACCCCCGCGCACCGGCTGGAAGGGCTGATGCAGCGCGTGTCGGAGCGCCTGGGCCTGGAGGGCCGCTTCTTCTCCACGCCGACGTCCCTCTTCGCGTCCTTCGGTCCACCAGAAGCGCTGCGCACCAGCCTCATCCGCGTGGAGCCCGGCGACATGGACCTGGAGCGGCTCACGCTGCTGGACGTGCTCGCCGACGACGTCATCCAGGCGCGCCTCACGCCCGCCGAGGGTGCCCTGCGCGTGGAGGCCATCCTCGCGCGTCCACAGCGCTTCGGCCCCGTGCTCCAGGTCCTCTGCTGGGCCTTGGCCGGCGGAGCGGGCGCTCGGCTCTTCGGCGGAGGGCTGAAGGAGATGGCGGTGGCGACGGTGAGCAGTCTGCTCATCGGCCTGCTGAGCGTGGCGACGCAGCGACAGCCGTCCACCGCGCGCGTGCTGGAGCCGGTGGGCGCCGTGCTCTCCTCGGCGCTCGCCGTCCTCGCCGCGAGCCTCATCGGCCCGATGTCCGTCCAGGTCGCCACGCTGGCGGGGCTCATCGTCCTCTTGCCCGGCCTGACGCTGACGGTGGCCCTCAACGAGCTGGCCACGCGCCACCTCATCTCCGGCACCTCGCGACTCACGGGCGCGGCGGTGGTGTTCCTCCAGCTCGGCTTCGGCGTCGCGCTGGGCAGCCGACTCGCGGAGCTGCTGCCGCCGCCCGTCGCGCCGACCGTCGCCGCCGCGCTGCCCGCGTGGACGCAGGCGGCGGCCCTGGCCGTGGCGGGCGTGGCCATTGGCGTGCTGTTCCGCGCGCGCCCTCGCGACTGGGGTTGGATTGCCGCCGCGGGCACCTTCGCCTTCACCGGCGCGCGACTCGGCTCGGAGCTGCTGGGGCCTCAGCTCGGCGCGTTCGTGGGCGCGCTGCTGCTCGGCATCGGCGGCAACGCGCTGGCGCGGCTGCGCAACAAGCCCTCCGTCACAATTGTGGTGCCGGGACTGATGCTGCTCGTGCCCGGCAGCGTGGGCTTCCGCAGCCTGTCCTCGCTGCTGGAGCGGGACGTGGTGGCGGGAGTCGACACGGCCTTCAACATGCTGATGGTCGCCGTGGCGCTGGTGGCCGGCCTCTTGTCCGCCAACGCCCTTGTCCCGCCGCGCAAGGTGCTCTGAAACGCGCGCGCCTCAGCCCAGGCGCGTGAAGTAGATGGCCGCGAGCGACAGCAGGAAGTACGGCACCAGCCCGCCCGCGCCCGCGTAGTCCTTGGCCATGCGCTGCCCGAAGAACAGGGACACCAGCGACACGGCGGACACGAGCGCGCCCCAGAAGGCCAGCATCGCGCTGCCCGTGGCGATGAGCGCCACCAGTCCGGCGGCACTGAGGGCGCCCGCGGCCAGCTCCATCAAGGTGATGACGCCGAGCATCAACGGGACGACACCCCGCAGGGGACTCTTGGCGAAGTGGCCGGTGAGCCAGCCCAGGTTGCCCTTCCAGTCGATGACCTTGTCGAGCCCGGACTGGAGGAACAGGATGGCGAGGAAGGCGGAGCACAGCGCCTGAAGCAGCCACGTGGTGAACTGAGTCGATTCGAAAGCCGGCATGGCGCGGCACTCTAGCCGCCTGGGGCCCGGGCCCAAGTCTTCTCCTCTGGAGACCTGCCAGGCAGCCGTGGGGGTCGCTCCCCCCTTCCCTCCCGGGGAATGAGCCCTAACTTCACGGGTATGGCATCCGAGCAGACCGCCCGGCGCGTCTTCACCGGCCTCATCCTGCTGTCCATCGTGCTGCTGGCGCTGGTCATCCAGCCCTTCGCCAAGGGCATCTTCCTGGCCGCGGTCCTGGCGGGGGCGTTCTACGGCGTGCACTCCCGGCTGACGCGCAAGCTGCGGGGACGCAAGAACATCTCCGCCGGCCTCATCTGCACCATGGTCGTCCTCGCGTTGCTGCTCCCCCTGGGAGGGCTCACGGCCTTCGTGGTCGCCGAGGTGTCCTCCGGTGCGCAGTTCGTCACCAAGACGGTGCAGCAGGAGGGCGTCGAAGGCCTGGTGCAGAAGCTGCCGGGGCCGGTGCGCAGGGGCGTGCAGAGCCTGATGGAGCGGCTGCCCATGGAGGAGGCGCACCTGGACGAGAAGCTCCAGGAGCAGGTGAGCAACCAGGGCGGCACGGCGGCGCGCGCGGTGACGGGCGCGGTGGCTGCCACGGGCTCCATCGCCTTCCAGACGGTGATGATGCTCATCGCCCTCTTCTTCTTCCTCACGGACGGGCGGGAGCTGGTGCAGTGGATTGAGAGCGTGTCTCCGCTGCGACGCGGCGAGACGCTGGAAATCATGCGCGAGTTCCGCGGCGTGTCCGGCGCGGTGCTGCTGTCGTCGCTGGCCACCGCGGGCGTGCAGGCCTTCGCGGCGCTCATCGGCTTCTTGATTGTCCAGGTACCCGCGCCGTTGTTCTTCGCGGGCGTCGCCTTCTTCATGGCGCTCATCCCCGCGGTGGGCGCCGCGATTGTGGTGCTGGCGGCCTCGGCGCTCATGTTCTTCAGCGGACACCCCTGGGCCGCGCTCTTCCTGGCCATCTGGGGCACGGTGGTGGTGGGGCTGGTGGACAACATCGTCAAGCCGCTCTTGGCCAAGCGCGGCATGCACCAGCACGGCGCCATCGTCTTCTTCTCGCTGCTCGGCGGCCTCGCGGCGTTCGGCACGGTGGGCCTGCTGCTCGGCCCGCTCATCGTCGCCTTCTTCCTGGCCCTCGTCCGCATCCACGAGCGCGACTACGGCCGGAGCCACCCCGGCCCCGACAGCCCGAGCACGCCCGGCCCCCAGGATGAGCGAGGGCCGGACGGCTCATTGGCCGCCGGGACTTCGAGCTCGGAAGGCGCTCTCACGTCCTCGACGAGGGAGAGTCACTGAGCCTGCGGCAGCCTCGCTCACGCAGGGAGCGGGACTCGGCGGGAGACCGGGGCGTCAAGGTCGCCTGACACCCCGGAGACTCAGGGCACGGTGACGTTCACCGCCGTGCTGGTTCCCAGGTTGCCCGCCGCGTCGTAGGCACGCGCGGTGAGGGTGTGTGCACCGGAACCCGCCGCGGAGGCATCCCAGGTCACCGCGTAGGGCGCGACGGCATCCAGTCCGACAAGCGTGGCGCCGTCGTAGAACTCGACGCGGTTGACGCCCACCACGTCGGCGGCGGTCGCGGAGAGGTTCACGCTTCCTTCGACCTGAGCCCCCTTCGCCGGAGTGAGCATCCAGACGCCGGGAGCCGTGGTGTCCGCCTGGCCCACTTCGAAGACGAGGTCGTCGTTGTCATTGAGGGAACCGCCCGCGCACGTCGAGGCCCCCGTGGAGTACGAGCGGTAGACAGCCCTCACCGCCTGCACCGGGCTGGCCCCGAGCGTATACGTCGTCGAGAAGACCTGGACTCCGCTGCCCGACGTGGTGAACGTCGCCATCAGCGTCCAGACCGCCGGGCTCACCCCGTTCGACGTGTAGAGGTAGAGCGTGTAGTTGCTGGAGGCCCACACCGGAACGTCCAGGCGCACCTGCGAGCCGGGCATGAAGACGCCCCCCGCGAGACTCGTCACCCGGAGGGCCTCGATGGACCCCTGCGCTCGGTAGTTGCCCTCCTCTCCATCCATGCACGAAGGGCTGATGCTGAGCGAATTGGGGGAGTTGCGTTCGGGCCCAGCGCTCAACGTCCCGCGCCCTTCGAGCAACACACCCGAATCGCAGAGCGCGCTCGCACCCGTGCACTTCGGCACCTTGAGCACGGAGTCGTAGCGCGCATAGCGCCGCCCCGTGTTCGCGACCACCACATTGATGGGAGCGCTCGGAGGCGAGACATTTCCAGACGTGTCACGCGCGGTTGCCGTGAGCTGGTACGGACCGTTGTCCCACTCGAATGTCCGCCACGTCCCCCACCACGGCTGCGTCGTGGTGTTCCCCAGGTATCCGGTGAGGAACGAGCCGTTCACCAGGAAGGACACGCTCTGCATGCCGACATCGTCCGTCGCATTCGCTTCCAGGTGGGCAGAGCCGGAGAGCACCGAGCCCTCGGCCGGCGCGACCTGGGTGATGACGGGAAGGACTGTATCCAGCGCGTACTGCACGGCGACCGGTGCACTCACTCCCACGTTGCCCGCCGAGTCATAGGCACGCGTCGTCAGGACATGCGTCCCGGGACTGATTCCCGTCGGGTTCCACGTCACGTAGTAGGGAGAGGAGGCATCCGTCGCGATGAGCGCGGAGTCGACATAGAACTCGACCCGCGTCACGCCCACGTCATCCGCCGCCGAGGCGAAGAGGGTGATGCTGGTGGCGACCCGGGCCCCATCCGACAGGCCGGTGATGGCCGTGGAGGGCGGCGTGGTATCCGGAGCCACCGTGAAGGTGACCGGCACGCTCGAGGCGAGGTTGCTTGCGGTGTCGACAGCCTTGGCCGTCACGGTGTGGCTCCCCAGGGACGGATTCGCCCAGGAGAAGGAGTACGGAGACGTGGTGTCGGCCCCGAGCAACGTCGCGCCGTCGTAGAACTCCACCCGGGCCACGCCGACGTTGTCCGTCGCGCTCGCGTTCAGCGTCACGGGGGTCGGGAGCGAGGCCCCCGCGGCGGGCGAGGTCAGGGAGACCGTCGGCGCGGTGGTGTCCGAGCCGCTCACGGCGAACACCAGGTCGTCATGGTCGTCGGTGGTTCCGACTCCGCAGGGCACCGCGGTCCCTCCCAACCGGAAGCGGCCACGAATGGCCTGCATCGAGGCGCCCGACGGCAGGACGTACGAAGCGGTCAGGGTCTGCGAGCCAGCGAAGTACAGGCTGTACGTGCCAATCCGGACCCAGGTGGGGTCACTCGCATTGGCGGCGTAGAAGAGGTCGAGCACGTCATACCGATAGTTCGTCGATGAGGCATAGACCCGCGCTTCGACTCGTACGGTCTTCCCCGGCGCGAACGCGGTGCCATTGGTCGTCGCGACCTTGAGGCCATCCAAGGATTCGCTGACGTGGAACGCGCCCGAGTTGCCATCCGCACAGGAGCCGCTCACGGTATTGGGTGCATACAGCTCGGGGCCGACCGTGCCCCGCCCCTCCAGGAGGTAGCTGGAATCGCAATCACTCCCCAGGACCGCGCAACGCGGCACCCGCAAGGTCGCGTCGTAGGACGCGTACTGGAGGGTCTGGCGTGACTGCTCCAGGTCCAGGTCACTCCCGACTTCCACCGCCTCGTCCCCTCCGCAGGCGGTCATGAGCATGAGGGAAAACGCACAAGCTGATCGCTTCAATGGCATGTATCTCTCCGTCCCCATCTCCATACGGACGGACACTGGCAATCTGGCGATTCCGGTCGTGCGGAGGGCCCCGCGTCCCCTCCCTTCGCAAGAGAGGACGCGGGAACCAGGACCTCGTTAGAACGCCGCGCCGCTCGCGCGTCGGCCCGGAGAGGCCGACAGGCTGGACAGGCTGGAGTGCAGCACGAAGGTGGCGCTCGAGCCCAGGTCCGGGCTGCGGTTCGCGGAGACTCCGTCGGTGCCGGACACGGCCGCCGACAGCGTCGCCGTGGACACCACCGTGCCGGACGCGTTCTTCACCGTCACGGTGTCACCGCTGTTCGACAGGCCCAGCGTGCCCGTGGACGCGGCCACGGCGCCCGGCGTGCCCGACGGGATTCCCGCCGCGCCACCGAACACCACCACCACGCCGCCCGCCGCCACCGAGGCGCCGCTGGGGAACGTGTGCCGCACGCCCGTGGCGTCGGACACCGTCCACCCGGACAGGCTCAGCGAGGCCGTGCCCGTGTTGACCAGCTCCACGAACTCGCCGTTCACGTCGGAGCCGGCCTCGTTCACCATCACCTCGTTGATGATGAGGTTGCCGGTGCCTCCGCCACCTCCGGACGCAATCGAGAAGGTCTCGTTGCTGGTGTCGGTGATGCTGGAGTTGGACGTGTCCGTCACGCGCACCCGCGCGGTGGTGCTCGTGGTGGCCGGCAGCGTCCACGACAGGCGCCCCGCCGAGGCGGAGGTGCTCGACGACAGCGTCGTCCAGGTGCTGCCATTCAGCGTGTACTCCACCCGCACGTTCGTCACGTTCGACGACGTCCACGTAATCGCCTGCGCGCTGCTCGGGGTCCAGCTCTCACCGCCGTTGGGCGACGTCACCGTCACGCTGGACGACACCGAGTCACTGGGGATGAGGAAGTCCTTGATGATGCCCATGTGCTGCATGCCGGACGCGCCGCTGTCGCCGGAGACCGCGGGGGACAGGTCACCGATGGGCGAGTACACCCGCGTGTCCACGACGAGGCCGTTGGCGAACGAGCTGCTCCCGATGACCACCGACGTCTGGTACTGCCGCAAGTCGCTGTCCACCAGCACGTGGTCATAGGGGCTGTTGCGGCCCGCGTTGGTGTTGGTGTTGCCGTTGCGGTCCGCCGGGTACGGACTGGCGGTGGAGACCACCGACGAGAAGGTGCTGAAGCACGCCTCGGAGCGGCTGCTGGTGTTGAAGTCGCCGCCGATGACCAGGTAGTCCCCCGCGGGGATGTTGGCCTGGATGCGGCTGACCAGGCTCGCCGCCTCCGTGTTGCGCGTGCTGGCGTTCGACGTCAAGAGGTGCACGCTCACCGCCCACAGGTCCTTGGGCCCCGGGATGTCGATGCGCGCCCAGGCGAAGTCGCGGTTGGTGACCTGCGGGTCATCCCACTCGCCCGAGGCGATGATGGGGTAGCGGCTGATGATGCCGTTGGGAATCTGCGCGCCGGCCTCGCGGTAGTACGAGAAGCCCGAGCCGAACGCCGTGTTCACGAAGCTCCGGATGTCCGCGGCGGAGTCCGTCAGGTAGTTGAACTCCTGAATCAGCACGACGTCCGCGTCCGTGCCCTGGAAGATGCGGATGCCGTGGCCCGGGTCATAGTCCTGCCCGTTGCCGCTGGAGAGGTTGGCCGCCATGACGCGCAGCCGCACGCTGGCCAACGGGTCCTGACGCTCGGCGAGCGGGGCCTCTTCGGTGACGGGCTCCTCGCCACCGCAGGCGGTGAGTCCGAGGAAGAGCGACATGAGCCAGAAGCGCCACGACGACAGCACACGCGTGGATACGGCGAGGTTGTTTCGCACGAAGTCCGGTCCTGCTCCGGTAGAGGAGCTGTTGAGTAGTCGGGCAATCAGTGCCCAAGACCACAGCCTCAACTTACCCGGATGTCGTGCTGACACGGCGCGTGAAACACGATTGAAACATGACGCACCATCGCCCTACAGGGATGCGGCGGTGGAGATGGCGACGAATGCGTAACGCAGGCCCTTGCCCAGGGTGACGAACACGATGAAGGGCAAGGGCTTCACGCCCACCACGCCACCGGCGATGACGAACGCGTCACCGATGATGGGCAGCCACGACATCACCAGCGCGGGCGCGCCCCAGGTGCGCAGCCGCGCCTCCACCTTCTGCAGGCGGGGCCCCTCCTTCTCTCGCCGCCGGGCGTACCAACGTCCCAAGGGTCCGCCTCCGCCGCGCGCCACCCACAGGCCCAGCACGTAGAGCGACAGCGCGCCCAACACGTTGCCCACCGTCGCCACGCCCGTGGCCAGCATCGGCGGGGTGCCGCCATAGATGAGCGCGGCGAGCAGCGCCTCGGAGGGCACGGGCACCACGGAGCCCGCCAGCATCGCGACGAGGAAGAGACCTGGGAGCCCCCAGGTGGAGAGCATGGCTGCGTCGGGCATGGTGGGTGGGTGCGAGCGGCCCCGGCAGTGTGCCACGCGCGTGGCGCCCGCGAGGAGATTCCTCGAAACCGCCTGCTCCCACCCCGCGTGCGAGCCTGTGCACCGCACGAAATGCGTGGCGCTCCTCGCGGGCGCAGGCCTTGCGCGCGTGACGAGGGCCTTCGCCCGTGCTCGGGGCGGCGAGGGCGGCGGCGCACCCCTTGCTATGGGCGGGAACCATCACCTCCCCCCGAAGGAACTCCGCGTCATGAGCAGCAGCGACCTTCCCGCGCCGAGCCTGAGCAACGACCTCCGCATCGTCCCCGTGGAGATTGCTCCCGAGACGTTCTGGGTGGGCAAGCGCGAGCCCGGGAACATCTTCTACGCCAACCCCTACCTCCGGCGGTTCCGGGGCACGGACGCGAAGACGCAGCGGGCCGCGGAGTTCAACCTCCTCATCGACCCTGGCTCCAGCAGCGACTTCTCCACCATCCACACCAAGGTGACGTCGCTCATCGGCGGCATGGAGCGGCTGTCGGCCCTCTTCATCAACCACCAGGACCCGGACGTGGGCTCGTCGGCGAGCATCATCTCCGCGCGCTACGCGCCCCGGGCGGGCCTGCTCTGCTCGGAGGACACGTGGCGGCTCATCGTCCACCAGAACCTGCCGCGCAACCGCTTCATCCCCACGGAGAAGTTCGCTCAAGGGCTGAGCGTGCCCACCGGCCACAAGCTGTTGCCGGTGCCCTCGCCCTTCTGTCACTTCCGGGGCGCGGTGATGCTCTATGACCCGCAGACGCGCGTGCTCTTCACGGGCGACTTGTTCGGCGGCCTCACCGACGCCAACGCCAAGGGCCTGTGGGCGGACGAGTCCGACTGGGCGGGCATCCGCGCGTTCCATCAAATCTACATGCCGGTGAACGCCGCCCTGGCGCGCGTCGTCGCCACCATCCGCAAGCTCGCGCCGGCGGTGGAAATCATCGCGCCGCAGCACGGCCGCGTCATCCGAGGCCCGCTGGTGCAGCAGTTCCTGGAGCGAATGGAGAAGCTCCAGGTGGGCCTGGACATCATGGACGAGGCGCAGGACCGCACCCACCTCCAGGCCTGGAACTCGGTGGTGGACCGCGTGCTGGCGCTGGCGCGGGGCTACCTGGGCGACTCGGTGGACGTGAAGCTCGGAGCCAGCGAGGACCTGGCGGACACGTCGACGTTCGAGGGGAATCGACTGGTGGTGCACAAGCTGGGCAAGTGGACCGTCGAGCACGTGGTGGACGTGCTGTGCAAGGGCGAGCCGCCTGAAATCGCCGGGCCCATCATGGTGGAGGCCACCAGCGCCGCCGCCGAATACAACCTGCCCACGCCGCACCTGGACATCGAAGGCGCGGGAGCGCCGTCGCACATCTCGCTGTTGGACCCCTGAGCGGGCGGCTCGGGGCCAACGGACGACGAGGGAGAAGCGGTGGGCTCGACGGAAGAAGACTCCGGAGGCGTGCTGTACCTCGGAGGGCTGTCGCTGGAACCGGCGGTGACGGGGGCGCGGACACCGCCTCCCGCGCCCGTGGCGACTCCGCCTCCCGTGTCGCTGGCGGAGACGCTGCGCGCACTGACGCCCGTGTCGCCGCACGGGACGTTGCTGCAAGGCATTCCCACCCCCTCGCCCGCGCCGGCGGCATTGGTGCGCGGACTGCTGCCGGGACAGCTCGTGGCCGAGCGCTACCGGGTGGAGCGCTGGCTCGGCGCCGGAGGCAGCTCCACGGTGTACGAGGCGGTGGACCTGCATCGAGGCCAGCGCGTGGCGCTCAAGGTGCTGGCGACACCGCACGCGGAGCCGTCCACGGTGGCGCGCTTCCGTCAGGAGGTGGAGCACGCGCGGGCGCTGGAGCACGTGAACATCCTGCGCGTCTTCGACGTGGGCCTGGATGGAGACCGGCACTTCCTCACGGTGGAGCTGCTGGACGGCGTGGACCTGCGCCACCGGATGCTGGAGCGAAGGCCCACGCTCGCGCAGACGCTGCGCTGGCTCACCCACGCGGCCGTCGCGCTGGAGCACGCGCATGGGCGGGGTGTGCTGCACCGGGACGTGAAGCCCGCCAACCTCTTCATCACTCGCGCGGGGGTGCTGAAGCTGATGGACTTCGGGCTCGCCAAGAGCGCCCACGTGGCGGGGACGACGACGCAGGGGACGGTGCTTGGCACTCCGGAGTACATGGCGCCCGAGCAGGTGATGGGCAGCCCTCCGCTGTCGCCCGCCACGGACCTGTACGCGCTGGGCGTGGTGGCCTACGAGCTGTGCACCGGACAGCTCCCCTTCCGACACACGGACCCGGTGCCGCTGATGTTCCTGCACGTGCAGCAGGCGCCGGTGCCGCCCACCACGCTGCGCCCGAACCTGCCTGGCCCCTACGAGCGCGTGGTGCTGAAGCTGTTGGAGAAGCGGCCCGAGGACCGGTACGCCAGCGCGGGCGAACTGCGCTCCGCGCTGGCGAAGCTGTGGCCCTGGGCGCTCAAGGAATCGGCTTGAGCGCGGAGGTATTGAGTCTCAGTCCGAGCTGGGGCCAGCGGGACGTGTGCGGGGAGAGGTCCGGCTGCTGGCACAGCGTGAGGATGCGTCCTCCACCCGGGTGGAAGAAGTAGAGCGAGCGCGCGACCTTGAACTCGCTGGGGAGCGCGGCGTCCCGCTCGGGCCAGACGCGGCGGGTCGCCCACCAGGACTCCACCACGGGCCGCTCGCGCAGGTGGTAGTGGACCTCCACCACCACGGAGCGCACCTCTCCCGAGCCCCACTCCAACATGACTGTCGCGCCTGGGATGCGCCGCTCGTCGAGCAGGTGGAGGGGGCGCGTCCCCGCGTAGGCGATGGCATCCACCTTGGCGCCTCGCAGTGACGAGAGGAAGTCGAGCTCCAGGCGCGTCGTCCCTGGCTGCACCTGGAAGCGGAAGGCCATGCGGCCCGTGCTCACGTGCTGGCCGCCGAAGTACGTGCCCACGTTGGCCTCGCGCACGAGGACGGGCTCTCCCGTGCGGAACTGGTCCACGTCCGAGGGCGCGGCCAGTTGGGGCCCGGCTGCTGGAAGCTCCACGCGCTTCCAGCCCGGCGTCGCATCCTCATGAGACCAGCAGGGCGCGGGGGCCGCCTGCATCAGCCACAGCGTGCCCACCCAGGAGAGCAGGGGACTCATGTCACGCGCTCCGGACGTTGGCCGGAGTCGACCGCGCGGAGAGCCAGGCCGTGCCGAGCATCAACAAGCCCGCGGCGGCGAGCCCCGCCACGCGCAGGGTGCCATCGAGATTCGCGGTGTCGTAGAGCAGCGTCTTGCCCACGGAGATGGCGACGAAGCAGAAGCCCGCGTCGCGGATGACGGGAGTGCCCCGCTTGCGGCCCAGGAACACCATCACCACGCCGATGACGAGCCAGCCCAGCGTGAGCACCAGTCGACGCGCGATGTGGTCCTCCGCGACGCCCAGGGTGAGGAAGTGGAAGTAGAAGGCCCAGGTCGCGGCGATGGTGGCGGCGGTGAAGCCGAACCAGACGAGCACATCGCGGACGCGCTCCAGCGTCGTGTCACTTTTCGGCTGCGAGCGCGGGAGCATGACGACGGAGGTGATGAGCGTCAGCGCGAGCCCCACGAGGAGCAGCGGATGTTTCGTCGCCGCGTACCACAGGCCGCCCGTCGCGGAGGTGGCGAGCACGGCGATGGGGAAGACGAGCAGTCCTCCGCGAGGAACCGACAGGAAGGCCAGGGCCAGCGTCACGCAGGCCGCGAGGATGAGCAGCGCCTCCGCGGGGACGTGGAGGTCTCTCCAGAGGAACACCGCCGCCAGGGCCAGCAGCGCACCGCCCAGACCCCCCAGCACCTTCACGTCCCACTTCGCCATCATCTCCGTCATCGCGAGTCCTCCAACGCCAACCCACGGCGTGCATGGAAGCTCCCGATTGCATCCGTCCTGCCAAGCGCTGACGCACGGCATCACGCGCGTTTACGCGGCGGGGCGAAGTCACGGTGTGCAGCGCACGGCACACCGTGGGGACAACGCTGCACACGACAGTGAACAGCGCCCTGCGCGGGCCGGCGAGGTGTTGTGTCCCGTGGCGTGCGTGAGTTCAGGCTTCGCTGGTCAGCTTGCCGGGCTCGGCCAGCATCAGCGTCACGCTGCCCGCCAGCGTGTCCGCGACGGTTCAGGGCTCGCTGGTCATCTTGCCCGGCGCGGCCATGGCCAGCATCAGCGCCACCGTCCCCGCCAGTGCGCCAGCAATCGCGAACTGGAGCGCGAAGTGGCCTCGAGCGAGCGCCAACGCGGCCACCGTCAGCGAGCCACCCAGCAGTCGCGTCGCATAGAGGCTGCTGGTGACGATGCCCCGGTGATGCCAGGGCGCGCGTGACTGCGGGCCAATGAGCGACGTGCTCGCCGCCGGCCCCAGCCCCATGCCCAGCACCGCGAGCGAGACGAGCGCCGCGGGCGTACCCCAGTCATTCGCCGCGGTGAGCGCCAGCAGCCCCGCCCCCGTCGCGGCCACCGCGAAGCCCACGCCCGCGCTCAGCCTCATGCCTCCGCGCACCAGCAGCTTCACGCCAAACGTCGACCCCACCGACCACCCCAGCAACATCGGCAGCAGCGTCAGGCCCGCGACGATGGGTGTCTGTCCTCCCTGCTCCGTCATCCACAGCGGCACCCACGCCGCCATGCTGTACAGCAGCGCGCCACCCGCGATGCCGCCCGCCACGCCACTGAGCACGGTGCGGTCCTTCACCAGCTCCATCGGAAGCAGCGGCGCCTCGGACCTGCGCTGCTGGAACACCAGCCCCGCGCCCAACACCACCGCGCCCAACAGGCACAGCCAGCGCAACTCCGCGTGGCCCGGCTCCAGCGAGAACAACAGCAGCGCCGCCGATGAGCCCGCGAGCACCGGACCCCAGCGGTCCAGCTTCACGTCCGTGCGGCGCGGCGGGTCCCGATAGGAGAGGTACAGCAACAGCGCGGCGAACAGGCCCACGGGCACGTTGACCAGGAACACCCACCGCCACGAGGCGTGCATCACCAGCCAACCACCGATGAGCGGCCCCACCGCATTGCCCGCGCCCCAGGCCCCGGTGAAGAGCCCCTGGACGGCGGCGCGCTCGCGCAACGTGTAGAGGTCCGCGCTGATGGTGAGCGTGGTGGGCTGGAGCGCGCCCGCGCCCAGGCCCTGCAACACGCGGAAGGCAATGAGCCCCTCCACCGAATGGGCGAGCCCGCACAGCGCGGAGCCGACGAGGAACAACCCCATGCCGGCGAAGAAGACGGGCTTGCGGCCCAGTCGGTCCGCCAGCTTGCCGGAGATGAGCACGCCCACGGTGGAGGCGAAGAGGAACGCGGAGAAGACCCACGAGTAGAGGTGCTGTCCGCCCAGCTCACGGGTGATGGTGGGCATGGCGCTGGTCACCACCGTGCCCTCGAAGGCACTGACCACCAGGGCCAGCAACACCGCGCCAGTGGCCAGCCGCCGCGCCGCACCTGGCCGAGCGGAAGACACCGGCTCCACCGTCAAGCCGCTTCCATCCATTGCACACGTCTAACCGGGGGCTCCCCATGCGGAAATCGCAACTTCCGCATAGACTTCATGCGGATTCCGCATGACCCACGAACAACTCCAGGCATTCCTCCGAGTGGCCCAGGAGGGCCGTCTCTCCCAAGCGGCCCGACGCCTGGGACTGTCCCAGTCCGGCCTGTCCCGGCAGCTCCAGTCGCTGGAGGCCGAGCTGGGCACTCGCCTGCTCGTCCGCACGCCAGGGGGCGCGGTGCTGACGGACGCAGGGGAGCGGTTCCTGCCCCACGCCCAGCGCGCGCTGGACGCCCTGGCGGCGGGCACCTCCGAGCTGGAGCGGTTGTCGGGCACGCCTCGTGGACCGGTGTCGCTCGGCACGCTGCACACGGTGGGGGCGTACCTGTTGCCGGACATCATCCCCGCGTTCGCTCGGAAATATCCGGAGGTGCGGCCCCGACTCAGCGAGGACATGGCGGCGACGCTGGAGGAAGGCGTGGCCCGAGGCGCGCTGGACCTGGCCATCCTGTCACTGCCCGTGCGACGCGCGGACCTGGTGGCGCAGAAGCTGTGGGAGGAGGTGCTGATGCTCGCGGTGCCTCGCGGGCATCGGCTCACGAAGAGCAGTCGACCGGTGTCGCTCGGGGACGTGGTGGAGGAGACGTGGGTGGTCATCCCCAGCATGAGCGGCACGCGCGCCTTGGAAGCGGAGTGCGAGGCGCGCGGAGTGACACCGAAGGTCGCGATGGAGACGGACAACGCGGAGGCGATGCGGCGCATGGTGGAGCGCGGGTTGGGCATCGCGCTGGTGCCGGAGCTGATGGCTCGGGACCATGCCTCGCGTGGGTTCGACGTGGTACCGCTGGTGAAGAGTGGCCTGAAGCGACAGGTCGCGTTGGTGCACCGGGGCGAGGGCTATCTCACGTCCGCGGCGCGCGAGCTGAAGTCCTTCATCGTGGAGAGCGTGCGCGCGATGCCGGAGCCCTGGGGAGCGGGCAAGCGCGGAGGAGCCCCTTCGGGACAACGGGTGCGGTAGCCTGTGCGTGGATGGGGCCGGTGTCGGGTGCCCCCGAGCGAGAGGGAGGCCGCATGTCGCTGAAGGTGATGACATTCAACGTATTGCAGGGAGGCGAGGAGCGGTTCGACGACATCGTCACCTTCCTCGCGAGGGCCTCGCCGGATGTGCTGGTGCTCCAGGAGTGTCTGGGCTGGGACGACGGCGGGCGACTGCGCCGGGTGGCGGAGGCGCTGGACGTGCCGCAGGACGACGCGCACCTGGTGCTGGGCCAGTCCCGCTCGCGTGCGAGTGGACGCTGCTACCACGTCGCGGTGGTGAGCCGCCCTCCCCTGCGTTCGCTGCGCATCCACAATGACCGGCACTTCCTGGGCCACTGCATCGTTGAGTGCGAGCTGGAGGCGAACGGGCCGGTGACATTGTTCGGCACGCACTTCGACGCGCACCACGAGAAACTCCGGTACGTGGAGGCGCGCTATCTGCGTTCGCTCATCGACCCGGCGAAGTTCCGCGAGGGGCAATATCTGTTGGCCGGGGACCTCAACTCGCTGTCGCGCAGGGACCCGTACCCGGTGGACCTGGAGGACAGGCTGCGGCGGGCGGGGACGGACAAGTACGGACATCCGCCGCGCTTCGACGTCATCGACGACGTGGAGGACTTCGGCTGGGTGGACACGCTGCCGACGCGGGCCGCTTCCACGCGGTGGGTGACGGCGCGGCGCAACCGGGGTGGAGTCACCATCGACTACCGCACGGACTACGTCTTCGCGTCGCCGCGCATGGTGGAGCGACTGGTGTCGGCGGAGGTCATCGACGTGGGCGACACGTCGGACCACAACCCGCTGGTGGCCACGTTCCGCTGAAGCGCGCCTGTCCACTCGAGATTCTGATTGCGCCGCCAAGGCGAGCGGCGATGTCATCACGTCAGCATTCCATCGGGACGCGATGGGAAGGAGACGCAGCGTGGCGCGGACGGACAGCTTCGTGGAGTACGTGGTGGAGTTGCTGGAGAAGCTCGGGCCGGTACAGGCGCGGCGGATGTTCGGAGGGTGGGGCCTGTACTTCGGAGGGCGAATGTTCGGCCTCGTCGGCGATGGCCAGCTCTATTTGAAGACGGACGACGTCACCCGACCGGACTTCCAGGCCGCGGGTTGCCGCCCCTTCATCTATGAGGGCGGAGGCCGCCGCATCGAGATGAGCTACTGGACGGCGCCCACCGACGCGAGCGATGACGCCTATGAGCTGCTGCCCTGGGCCCGCCGCGCCGTCGACGCGGCGGCGAGGGCCGCGCTGAAGAAGGCGCCGAAGAGGAAGCCCACCGAGAGGAAGGCCCCGCTCCCGGCGGCGAGCAAGGCCCCGGCGAAAGCGAAGCCGAAGGCCACCGCGAAGAAGTCCTCGGCTCCCCGGAAGCAGCCGGCCGCCAAGAAGAAGGCCGCGCGCAAGAGCCCCCGCGTCAAGCGGTCTTGATGGACGAGGCCGCCTCCAGGCCCAGCTCCGCGACGGAGACCTCACGCATCCGGAACTTCTGCACCTTGCCCGTCACCGTCATCGGGAACGCGTCCACCAGCTTCCAGTGGCGCGGAACCTTGAACGACGCGATGCGGCCCGTGCAGTGCTTCGTCAGCTCCTCGGGCGTGAGCGTCACGCCCGGCTTCGGCTTCACCCAGGCCATCACCTCCTCGCCGTACTTCACGCTCGGCACGCCGATGACCTGCGCTTCACTCACGCCCGGGTGCGTGTGCAGGAACTCCTCCACCTCGCGCGGGGAGATGTTCTCCCCTCCCCGAATGATGAGGTCCTTGATGCGACCGACAATCCGCACGTAACCGTCCGCGTCCATCGTCGCCAGGTCGCCGGTGTGCATCCACCCCGCCGCGTCCACCGCCTTCGCCGTGGCCTCCTCGTTCGCCCAGTACCCCAGCATGACGCTGTACCCGCGCGTGCACAGCTCTCCCGCCGCCCCACGAGGCACCACCGCCCCCGTCTCCGCGTTGATGACCTTCACCTCCAGGTGCGGATGTACGCGCCCCACCGTGGACACCCGCTTGTCGAACGGGTCGTCCAGCGAGCTCTGCGTGGACACCGGCGACGTCTCCGTCATCCCGTAGCAGATGGTCACCTCGCGCATGTTCATCCGCGACTGCACCTGCTTCATCACCTCCACCGGACACGGCGAGCCCGCCATGACGCCCGTGCGCAGCGTCGTCAGGTCGAACTCACCGAAGCGCGGATGCTCCAACTCCGCGATGAACATCGTGGGCACGCCGTACAGCGACGTGCATTTCTCCGCCTGCACCGTCTGGAGCACCGCGAGCGGGTCGAATGCCTCGCCCGGAATCACCATCGTGGCGCCATGCGACGTGCAGGCCAGGTTCCCAATCACCATGCCGAAGCAGTGATAGAACGGCACCGGGATGCACACCCTGTCCTGGGGGCCGTACTTCAACGCCTCGCCGATGAAGTACCCGTTGTTCAGCACGTTGTGGTGCGACAGCGTGGCGCCCTTCGGGAAGCCCGTCGTCCCGGACGTGTACTGGATGTTGATGGGGTCATCGAACTGGAGCGACGCCTCGCGGTCCTCCAGCGTGTGCTCGCTCACGTGCTTCGCGTTGGAGAGCAACAACTGCCAGTCGTCATCCAGCACCAGCGCCACGCGAAGCTGGGCACAGCGCGGACGGACCTCCTCCAACATCGGCCGGTAATCCGTCTGCCGGAAGCCGCGCGACAGCAGCAGCACGCTCGTCCCCGACTGGTTCAGCGAGTACTCCAGCTCCGCCGTGCGGTAGGCCGGGTTGAGATTCACGAGAATGGCGCCGATGCGCGCCGTCGCGTACTGCGTCACCACCCACTCGAAGCGATTGGGAGACCAGAGGCCCACGCGGTCCCCCTTCTCCACGCCCAAGGCCAACAAGCCCTTCGCCACCTGCGTGGTGATGTCCCACAGCTCCCGGTACGTGGCCCGGTACCCCTGGGAGACGACGACGAGCGCCTCCCGGTCCCCATGGCGCTCCACCGTCCCGCGCAGGTTCTGCCCAATCGTCTCCCCCAGGAGCGGGGTGGCGCTGGTGCCATGGACATACGAGGGAGTCTGGCTCATCCGCCCATCGTCACGCCGTCAGCAGGGTCGGGCAAGCGCCCCCGCCAGCACGGGCGCCCACGGCCCCCTCCCCCTGGCCGGGCTGCCTCCAGGCACCCCGTGCTGTCCACTTGTCCCACACCGGCCCGAACTTCGGCGCCAAACGGGGATTCAGGTGGTGCGGCCCCACCACGCACCGCATTAAATGGAGGAGCTCATGGATGACTCCAACGCCAGGCTGGTCGCCGCGCTGCTGGAAGCCCGACAGCGCCACTGCTTCCCCCCGGACGTGCGGCGGGCGGCCCCCGAGTTCGTCGCACAGGTCCTCGGACTGCTGTTCCCCCACTTCGCCGAGCGCCTGGAGTGTACCGCCGCCGCCGTCCGCCGGGATGTCACCACCGTGGAGGCCAGCCTCCACCGCGTGCGCGAGACGCTCGCCCCCCTCTACCCGGACATCAACCCGAGCATCCCCTCGCGCTTCATGGAGCGGCTGCCGGACCTGTACGACTGGCTCCGCCAGGACTCGCAGGCCATCTTCGACGCGGACCCCGCAGCGCGCTCGGTGGACGAGGTCATCCTCACGTACCCGGGCTTCCAGGCCATCGCCATCTTCCGCGTGGCCAACGCGCTGCACAGGCTCGGCTTCCCACTGCTGCCGCGCCTGCTCACCGAGCACGCCCACCAGCGCACCGGCATCGACATCCACCCCGGCGCCACCATCGGCCGCCGCTTCGTCATCGACCACGGGACGGGCGTCGTCATCGGCGAGACGACCATCATCGGGAACAATGTGACGGTCTACCAGGGCGTCACCCTGGGCGCCCTCATGGTGGAGAAGGCCCTGGCCGACAAGAAGCGCCACCCCACGATTGAAGACGACGTCGTGGTGTACGCCAACGCCACCATCCTCGGAGGGGAGACGGTGGTGGGACACGGCAGCATCATCGCCGGCAACGCGTGGCTCACGCAGAGCATCCCTCCAGGCTCGGTCGTCACCCGCCGCAGCGAGATTCGCCCCCGTGGAGCCGACGGCGTCATGGACGCCATCGAGTTCCACATCTGATGCGTTCCGCAGCACCCCACCCGCGCAGCCCCCGACGAGGCCCGACATGAAGGCGAACAACATCCTGGAGACCATCGGCAACACGCCGCACGTGCGCATCAACCGGTTGTTTCCGTCGCGTGTCACCGTCCACATGAAGCTGGAGCGCGCCAACCCGGGCGGCAGCATCAAGGACCGCATCGGCCTCGCCATGATTGAGGACGCGGAGAAGAAGGGCATCCTCAAGAAGAACAGCATCATCATCGAGCCCACCAGCGGCAACACCGGCATCGGCCTGGCCATGGTCGCCGCGGTGAAGGGCTACAAGCTGGTGCTCGTCATGCCGGAGTCGATGAGCATCGAGCGCCGTCGCCTCATGGCCGCCTATGGCGCCACGTTCGAGCTGACGCCGCGCGCCCTGGGCATGAAGGGCGCCATCGCCCGCGCCAACGAGCTGGTCTCCCAGGTCCCCGACGCGTGGATGCCGCAGCAGTTCGAGAACGAGTCGAACATCGAGGTGCACAAGCGCACCACCGCGCAGGAAATCCTCAACGACTTCCCGGACGGGCTCGACTACCTGATTACGGGCGTGGGCACCGGCGGCCACATCACCGGCTGCGCCGAGGTGCTCAAGGCGAAATGGCCCAAGCTGAAGGTCTTCGCGGTGGAGCCGGCCAAGTCGCCCGTCATCAGCGGCGGTCAGCCCGGCCCCCACCCCATCCAGGGCATCGGCGCGGGCTTCATCCCGAAGAACCTGCACACGGACATCCTGGACGGCACGGTGCAGGTGGCAGAGGAAGACGCCTTCGAGTTCACCCGCCGCTCCGCGCGTGAGGAAGGCATCTTCGTGGGCATCTCCTCCGGCGCCGCGCTGTCCGCGGTGAACCAGAAGCTGGGCGAGATGCCGGACAACAGCCGCGTGCTGTGCTTCTGCTACGACACCGGCGAGCGCTACCTGTCCATCGACACGCTCTTCCCCTCGCAGACCTGAGCCGCGTCAGCCGCCGTAGCCCCGGACCAGCTCCACCAGCCGGTCCATCTCCTCCGGCAGGTTGTAGAAGTGGGGGGACAGGCGGATGCGCCCCCGGCGCACCGAGTGGGCGACGTGGTGCTCGGACAGGTAGGCCCCGAGCGCCCGCGCCTGCGCCCCGGGCGGAAGGAACGTGAGGATGCCCGCGCGGTGCTCCGGCGCGGGCCCCACCTCGCAGCCCAGCGCGAGCAGCCCCTTCTCCAGATGCGCGAGCAACTCGCGGATGCGCGCCTCGATGTTCTCCACGCCCACCTCCTGGAGCAGCTCCAGCGCGGCGCCCAACGCATAGAGGCCCGGGTAGGCGGCGCTGCCTTCCTCGAACTTGCTCGCGTCGGGGCGCAGCTCGAAGTGGGTGCGGTTGAAGTTCCACGCGTCGGTGGTGCTCCGCCAGCCCACCAGCACGGGGCGCAGTCGCGGCAGCACCTCCTTGGCCACGTACAACACGCCGATGCCGGAGATGCCGAGCATCCACTTGTGGCTGTCCGCGCTCAGGAAGTGGATGCGACACTTCTTCACGTCCACCGGGACACAGCCGACGCTCTGGATGCCGTCCACGCAGAAGAGGACGCCCGCGCGCTCGCACAGCGCGCCCACCGCCTCCAGGTCCGTGCGATGACCCGTGGCGAACTGCACGGAGGACACCGCCACCAGTCGCGTGCGCGGCGTGAGGGCCTGGGCCACCGCCTCCGGGGTGACGCCACCGGACGGCGCCTCGATTTCCCGCACCACCACGCCCCGGTCCTTGAGGTGCAGCCACGGATAGACGTTGGAGGGGTACTCCAGCGACGTGGCCACGGCCACCTCGTCCCCCGGCTTCCAGTCCAGACCCTCCGCCACCAGGCCCAGGCCGTGGCTGGTGTTGCGCACGAAGGCAATCTCCCCGGGCTCGGCGTGGAGGATGCGGGCCGCCAGCGCGCGGATGCGCTCGCAGTGCGCCTCCCAGCCGCGCTCGTGGCGGATGCCGTGGTAGACGAGGTCGTCCATCCACTCGCGCACGGCCTCGGCGGCGCGCAGGCTGGTGGGCGCCACTCCGGCGTGGTTGAAGTAGAGCTGCTCCTGGAGCACGGGGAACAGGGCGCGGTAGGACTCGAGGGGACGCGTCATGCGGCCGAGTCTAGCCAGCCGCCTTCCTGGACGGCGGACGACCTGCTCGGCGCCGTGGGCCCCGCGTTCACCCGCCATCAGGCGCCCCCTCCCTGAAACATGGCGGGATGAGATATGCATCGGGCCCCCATCGGAAGTGTGAGGGCTGCGCATGCATCGCGAGGTCCGAGGTACCGTGAAGGGCACGTTGCTGCTGAGCCTTCTGTTGGCGGGCTGCGCTGGCACCGTCAAGGCGCCCTACCCGCCCATCCGCGCGGACACCTCGCCGGCGGCACTGGCGCGTGGAGCGGCCATCTTCCATGCGAGCTGTGAGGCGTGTCACCGAGGCGGCGACACCGACACGGCCTCTGGCGCGCCGCTGCACGAGCTGCCGTCGTACATGGGGAGCTTCCACTCGTCGAACCTGACCTCCCACCCCACGGCGGGCATTGGCGCGGCGAAGGACGAGGAGCTGGCGCGCGCCATCCGTTACGCGGTGAGTCGGGACGGACGGCTCATGGTGATGCCCAGCTACGGCATGGGGGACAAGGACCTCGCGGCGGTGCTGGGCTTCCTGCGCTCGGGAGACCCGCTCTTCAAGCCGGACGCGACTCCGGCGCCACGCTCGGAGTTCAGCTTCATTGGAGGGCTGGGCTTCCGCGTCATCATGGGCAACGAACCGGTGCAGCGCCCTCCCCTCGGCATCCCCGTGCCGCCCAAGGCCCCCACGGTGGAGTACGGCCGCTACATGGCGCATGACGTCTACGACTGCGCCTCCTGTCACACGCCCGGCTTCAGTCCGAACAAGACGGAGGGCGACGACATCTTCGAGGGAGGCATGGCCTTCAAGGACCCCGAGGGCCGGGAGCTCCACTCCAGCAACATCACGTTCCACGCCACGGGGCTCGCGTACTGGACGCAGGAGGACTTCAGCCGCGCGGTGCGAGATGGGATTGCGCCGGATGGCTCGCCGATTCGCTCGCCCATGCCTCGCTTTCGCGGGATGGATGAGGAGGAGGCCAAGGCCCTCTATGAATACCTGCGCTCGGTGCCGCCCCTGAAGAACGACGTGGACGGTGCACGTCCCCGGCTCACCGCCACGACGCCGCGCCCGGATTGGGTGGCGACCCCGGCCACGGCGCCTGGCGAAGTGGCCGCCGAGGCAGCGACGACGAACGAGCCCGCGTCCGCCGACGCGACGGGCCCCGGCGTCGCGACTCCGACCGAGACCCCATCATCGCCCACGAGCGTCGCCACTGGCGCCGGCACGACGCAGGGGGCTGTGCCCTCTTCGGGCTCCACGCAGACTTCAGCGTCGCCCGCTCCACGCGGCAGCGAGTCCACGTCGGTGGCGACGAACGCGGCGACCCCCAAGGCCCCACGCAAGCCCCGGCTCGTGGCTGCCCGCATCGATGCCCCGAAGGTCTTCACGCAACTGGGTTGCGCGGGCTGCCATGCTCCGGGCGCTCGCTACCATGACCGGCTCGCTCGCGCGCCTGGCCGCTCCGAAGCGGAGCTGGTGCGCTGGGTGCGCAACCCGGAGAAGTTCCTTCCCGGCACGCCCATGCCCACCTACGCGGAGCTGCTCGACGAGGCCACCGCGCTGGCGCTGGTCAGATGGGTGAAGGCTGGAGGCCCGGCCACCCTCGCGCCCGTGTCTCACTGACCCGCCGCGCCCCAGGGTCCGCTCAAACTCCAAGCGGGCATGTCCCGTCTCGCGCGGAGCAGACGCGCACTGACAGCCCCGGTGCTCACGCGCCCAGCGCGCGTGCTCGAAGTCACATCCCCTGAAATTCGGGGGAAATGACCGGAGAAAGCGGCGTCCCACGTATCTGGGTGGAGGTTCCTCGGGGTGTCATTCGACACGCCGGGGCGCGTACCACCCCGGTGCCAACCGGCCCCTGCCCCGGGGTGGTGCGTGTCATCTCTCGAGCCTTTCGCCCTGTCAGCCGTCGCGGCCACGGTGGGGAGAAGGCTGCGTCCGGGACGCGGCTCGCATAGCGTGGACGCATGACGGAGTGCCTCCTCAACATCGACCTGGGTGAGCTGCCCGACGAGGATGCTCGGCTCTATGCGCTCGCCCAGGTGGCCAACATCGCGTGCGGCGCGCACGCCGGTGACGACGCCTCCATGCGCCGCGCGCTGGAGCTGTGCGCGCGCCATGGCACCCGCGTCGGCGCGCATCCGTCCTACGAGGACCGCGAGAACTTCGGACGGCGTGCGCTCGACGTGCCCCCCGAAGTCCTGCGCGGGCAGGTGGCGGGCCAGTGCGCGCGCCTCGCCAGGCTGGCCCAGGAGCAACGCATCCCGGTCGTCTACGCCAAGCTCCACGGCGCGCTGTATCACGCGGCCAATGTGTCACCCGTGCTGGCGCGCGCGGTGGTGGAGGGAATCATCGAGGCGCTGGGCTCGGATATCACCCTCATCGCCCCCGCCCAGGGATGTCTGCACGACGCCGCGAGGAACGCCGGCCTGTCCCATGCGCGCGAGGGCTTCGCGGACCGGGGCACGCTGCCGGATGGCTCGCTGATTCCCCGAGGACAACCGGGCGCGGTGCTCACGGATGCAGCCCGGGTGCGCGAGAACACCGTGCGACTGGCGACCCAGGGCACCGTCGACACGGTCTGCGTGCATGGCGACACGCCCGGCGCGGTGGAGCTGGCCCGCGAGGTGCGCTCCACCCTGGACGCGCTGTCGCTCCACGTCGAGCCGCTGGGAGACGGCGCGCTGCGGCTGACGCTGCCCGACAGCCTGGAGCGAAGGGC
Organism: Myxococcus eversor; assembly: GCF_010894455.1. GTDB lineage: Bacteria > Myxococcota > Myxococcia > Myxococcales > Myxococcaceae > Myxococcus > Myxococcus eversor. The sequence continues at coordinate 61,956 of NZ_JAAIXY010000016.1, forward strand.
CGCGCGCGAGGTGCTGCGCGCCCTGCCTCGCGTGGTGGACGCCGTCGTCACCGAGGAACACGCCTGCGTGTACTTCGACCCGGATGCGCCTCCCGACGAACCGCGGCTGGCGCTGGCGCGACTGCTGCGCGAGACGGTGGCCCCGCCGGAGCAGACCCTCATCACGTTGCGCATGCGCTACGACGGGCCCGACTTGGAGAAGGTCGCCGCGCGCGCGGGCCTGTCCGTGGACGAGGTGGCGCGCCTGCATGCGGCGCGCGAGTACACGGTGCGCTGCGTGGGCTTCCTGCCGGGCTTCGCGTACCTGGGCGAGCTGGACTCGCGCATCGTCGTCCCGCGACTTCCCACCCCGCGCATGCGCGTGCCGGCGCTCGCGGTGGGAATCGCGGGCGGGCGCACGGGGGTGTATCCCTTCGCGTCGCCCGGCGGCTGGAACCTGATTGGCACGGCGCTGGACTTCACGGCCTTCCACCCGGACCGGGGCGCGGTGTTGCAACTCGGTGACCGGGTGCGCTTCGAGCGGGTGGGATGATGGCGGGCTGGCTGGAAATCGCGGGGATGGGAGGGCCCGCCACGGTGCAGGACGGCGGGCGGCCGGGGCAGATGCACCATGGCGTCCCGCCCGGCGGCGCGCTGGTGCCGGAGCTGCTCGCTCGCGCCAACCGCGCCGTGGGCAACTCTTGGGGAGCGGCGGCGCTGGAGTGTCTGGGGCATCTGGAGCTGCGCGCGCGCGGCAGGGCCCTGCGCATCTCGGTGGATGGGCGTGACGCGCGAGTGCTGGACGATGGAGAGAGCTTCCGGGTGCTCGCGCCGGAGCGCGCCAGCGTCTGCTACGTCGCGGTGGACGGCGGCCTGGACGTGCCGGAGGTGCTGGGTGGACGCGGCACGCTGCTGGTGGCGCGGCTGGGCGGACATGAAGGGCGCGTGCTGAAGCCCGGAGACTCGCTCCCCGTGGGTGAGGCTCGCGGCCCGCCGGAGTCGGTGGACACGGACGCGGTCTGGGATGACGCGGCGCCCATCCGGCTGGTGCTCGGGCCCGACACGGAGAGCTTCGACGCGCTGATGGCGGCCTCGCTGCTGGGCAGCACCTTCACCGTGTCGAGCGCGAGTGACCGCGTGGGGATGCGCCTGCAAGGCCCCGCGCTGGCGCACGGTGACGAAGGCGCGAGCACCTCCCGTCCCATGGTTCGCGGCGCCATCCAGGTGACGCTGTCGGGTGAGCCCATCATCCTCGGGCCGGACCACCCCACCACGGGCGGCTATCCGCTCATCGCCACCGTCATCCGCTCGGACTGGGGACGGCTCGGCGCGCGGCGCCCCGGAGCCACCGTTGAGTTCCACGCCGTCGGCCAGGACGAGGCTCGCGACGCGTGGCGGGAGCACCTGCGGCGATTCCGCGGCGGAGCCTGAGCAGGAGGCCTGCTGGGCCACGGCTACGCGCGCGAAGCCTCACGGGCCCTGCGCTTGAGCACGCCATCCAGTCGCTCGGGGTGAGCAGGCTGTCCGCGCTCACCCAGCCCGGCAACCTCGCGGCCATCCGGCTCGCGGAGTCAGTCGGCTTCCATCGCGTCGCCGGTGGCCGCTACGAGCGAATCCAACCCTGACGCGCGCTCCTCCATCGGGAGCGTGAAGGTGAACGTCGTCCCCAACCCGACCTGGCTCCGCACGCGCACCGCGCCGCCGTGCGCCTCGATGATGCCTCGGGCGATGGAGAGCCCCAGCCCCACGCCGCTCCCGGGTATCCGCGTCGTCGGCCGCTGAACGCGGTCGAACAGGACGGGGAGGACCTCCGGCGCGATTCCCGCGCCCGTGTCCGCCACGCTCAGCTCGACACGGTCATCATGGACCTCCGCCATGACGGTGATGAGTCCACCGGCGGGAGTGAAGCGGACGGCGTTTCCCACCAGGTTCGAGAACACCTGGTGGATGCGGTCTGGATCACACCGCACGTCGACATCCCGCTCGGGCAGCCGCAGCTCCAGGCCAATGCCGCGCTCCCGCGCCAGCGGCCCCAGCTCCGACGCCTGCTCCATGAGCCGCGAGAGCGCCAGCGGCACGCGGCTCACCCGGAAGCCACCGGCCTCGATGGCCGCGAAGTCGAGCAGGTCATGGATGAGCCGCTCCATCCGCAGCGCCGAGCGGTTGAGGGTGTCCAGGTGGTGCCGCGCGCGCCCGTTGAGCGGCGCCAGCAGGGGCGCCAGCAGCGACGTCGTCATGGCGATGACGCCCAGCGGATTGCGCAAGTCGTGGGACACCATCGCCAGCAGCTCGCCGCGCAGGCGCGTCTCCGCCTCGGCCGCCCGCCGCGCCGAGCGCTCCGCCTCGTACAGTCGCCCGTTCTCCACCGCGACGGCCGCGGAGTCCGCGAGCGCCTGGAGCAGGGAGACCTCCCGCAGCCCCGGCACCCGGCGCTCCGCCCAGTACGCGCCGATGGCGCCCACCGGGTCCGCGCGACGCACCGGCACCATGACCAGGCTCTTCACGAACGTGGCGCGGTAGACGTCATGCGGGATTCGCTCATCCGCGTAGATGTCCTCGATGACCGCGGGCTCCCGGTTCAGGATGGCCCAACCAGAGATGCACGAATGGATGGGAAACCGACACCCCTTCCACAGCGGGGCGATGGCCTCCTCATCCGCGTAGTGAACCAGGTCACCTTCGCGCAGCACGAACGTGACGCCATCCGCGCCGCTGAGCTGGCGGGCGGCGCGGCGCACCAGCGCCATCACGTCCTCCAGCGTCCGGAGGTGCGCCAGCTCCCGCACCACATCCAACAGGACCACCGTGTCGTCGAATGTCAGCGCCTCGAGTGGGAGGCGTTCCTGAAACCTTCGCAAGGGACGGCCTCCTTGTGAGAAGGACTCAGCCAACACATCTGGAAAGCAGGACGTTCATTCGCTCGTCGTGTCCGCCTGGAGAGCGTCCAGGCGGCCTGCCTCCTGTCGACTCCCTCCAGATATATGAACCCGCGCCACGCATGGCCACGCAACACCGCCCACGAGGCCCGGACATGGCGGCCTTTGCCCAAGCGTCGACATCCGCCACCCCCTCGGGTTTCCACGTGAATGGAAAATAGCAACGGCTCACCCCCGCGGGGAGGGCTGCGACGGTGTGGGAGGAGCGCCCCTCTCCCCATCGCCACGGACGGGTGAGGGAGAAAAAGAGCGAGGTCCGTTCAGGAGTCAAGGACGCGGTGGGGACGTGTGGAGGGCTGCTTGTGGAATGGCACTCACACTTGCCGTGGAAGGGACCTTTCGATGACCATGAGTGCTTCCTGGAGGACCTTCCACGTGGAGTCGCAACCAAGGCCGACCCAGGCCGCGGGTCCTCTGCTGAATCACGAGCTGGAGAAGCTCCGCCGGGACCTGACGCGAGCCGTCGAGCGCGTGTGTCCTCCGCGTCTGGCGGATCGCCGCGATGACCTGGTGCAGACGGCGATGATGCGCGTCATGGAGCTGCAACGCCGCGAGCCAGACCGCTCCCGCCTGTCGCCCGCATATCTGTATCGCGTGGCGTACACGGCGCTGGTGGACGAGCTGCGCAACGTGGAGCGCCGTCGGGAAGTCTCCATGGAGGAAGTGGAGTCTCAGCCCCAACAGCCGCTGGCGTCGGGCGACCCGGAGAAGTCCGCGAGCGCGTCGCAGATTGCCCGGGCGGTGCGCGACTGCCTGCGCCAGCTCGCGCAGGACCGCAGGCTCGCGGTGACGCTGTACCTCCAGGGCCACACCGTGCCGGAGGCCGGCGAGCTGCTGGGTTGGGATGGCAAGCGGGCCGAGAACCTCATCTACCGCGGGTTGAGCGCGCTGCGCCTGTGCCTCTCGACGAAGGGATTCGAGCCGTGAGCGAGCAGCGACGCGACGACGAGACGAAGCCCGACGAGACCACCGTCGAGCGCCTGCGCGCGGTGGTGCGCGACGAGGAGCCGATGCCCGGCGGCGAGCCGGTGGACTCCGACCTGGTGTGGCGCGCGGTGAGCGGTGAGCTGTCCGTGGAGGAGCGCCGGGCCGTCGTCGCTCGCGTGGCGGATGACGCCGCCTGGGCCGCGGCGTGGCGCCTCGCGAAGGAGCTCTCCTCCGCCGCCGCCCAGGCCGAGCCCACCGCGACACTCGCGGCCGGGGGCCCGAGGGCCCGCAGGGACTCGAGTGACGCGCGGGAGCGACGCCGCTTCCGCTTCGCGTGGAGCCGGCCCGTCTGGGGCGCGGTGGCCACGGCGGCGCTGGTCCTGGTGGTGGTCGGAATCTCGGTGCGGGAGGGCCCGGAGCAGCACCAACTGCGAGGGGGTGACACGGGGGCGCTCACCTCGCTCGTGCCGGAGGCCGCGCCGCTGAAGCGCGACGACTGTGTGCTGCGCTGGAGTGGCGGCCCCGAGGGGACCCGATGGTCGGTGCGGGTGTCCACGGAGGACTTGAGCCTGGTCCACCGCGCGGACTCGCTGGAGCAGCGCGAGTACCGCGTGCCCGCCTCGGTGCTCGCGCCGCTGAAGCCCGGAACGAAGCTGCTGTGGCAGGTGGAAGCGCGGTTGCCGGACGGACAGGTGCTTCGCGGCGCCACGTTCGTCAACCGGTTGGAGTAGTCGAAGACCTTGGTGCGAAACACGAGGGGGCAGTCATGAGGACGAGGCCAGGAATGAAGACTCAATCGTGGATGCGAAGTGGATTGCTGGCGCTCGTCACGCTGGTGGGGGGTGTGTCGGTGCCGGCATTCGGACAAGCGCCTCCCGTGCTGACGCACGTGGCGAAGACACCGCCAAGCCATGGAGAGGCCGGAGACCAGGTGGTCGCCTCGGTGGTGGAGACCGGGGTGCGGACGGGCGGCAGCCAGGTCGTCACACTCCAGCTCCTCGACAGTGCTGGCGGCATCGTCGCGCAGACGTCGGGCGTGGTGGACGGGGACTCTCCCCTGCGCGTGAGCCACCGGGCCACGTCGGCGGCCCCGCTGTTCGCGCGCGTCATCGCCGCCACGACGGGAACCACCCTGTCGGCGGCGGTGGTGACCGTGGAGCGGTGGTCTCCTCTCGCTCCGAACCCCTGGTCGGAGCCCGTCATCTGCTACTTCGAGATGATGAAGCCGAACGACAATCCCCGGCCCCCGCCCCCTCCGCCCGGGCCGATTACGCTCAAGTGCGAACCCGTCGCCCCTCCGCCGACTCCCATCCGCTGAAGTGACGACCCGGAAGCACTTCTCCTGTCTCGACAAGCTGGGCCTCGCCATCCTCGCGGTGACATGGGTCCTGGCGGAGGTGTGTCCAAGCCCCGCGCTCGCGAGCGAGGCGGCCCGTCCCCAGGCCCCCACGCTCGTGGAGTGCCGGGAGCGCTTCCTGGCGCATCCCGAGGCTCGGGAGAGCGCGATGTGTTTCTACCAGTGCGCGCAGGCGCCCCCCGCGCGCGACACCGTCCAGCGTGAGCTGACGGCCCTGGTGGAGCGACATCCGGACCATGGCTGGCTGGCCCTGGTGCTCGGACACGTGGAGCACCTGACGGACCGGAAGGCCGCGGAGGCGCCGTACCAGCGCGCCGCGATGACGTTCCGTCGGCTCCAGGACGCGGAGGGCGAGGTGCTGGCGGGAATGAATCTGCGCGTCATCCTCCTGGCACAAGGGCGCACCCAGGAGGCCGCGGAGTGGACACGCCGCGTGGTGGAAGTGGCCAGCGCCTCCGGCCGGCCGGAGCTGCATGCGCGCGCGCTCATCGTCGAGGCCAGCCAGCTCTACGAGGTGGAGCAGGACCTGGGCCGGGCCTTCCGAGTGCTCAAGCGCGCCGAGGCACTCGTCTTCCCGGACGGTGGCGAAGGGCTGAAGAAGCAGTACCTGGGCGTCATGAGCACGGTGAGCGAGAGGCTCGGCCGGTTGGAGGAGGCAGCGGACGTCAACCTCCGCCTGGCGGAGCTGGCACGAAGCACTCGCGACCTCTTCCTGGAGGGACACGCGCGCTACATGCTCGCGAGCCTCGCGACGCGGCGGCTCGAGCGCGACCCCACGCCGGGAGGACGGGAGCATGCGCTGGCCCTCGCCCGGCAGGCACTGGCCGCCGCGGAGAACACGGGGAACCAGACGCAGGTGACGCGCGCGCTGCGCATCACCGTGGCGATGCTGGGGAACACTCCCGAGGAGCGGCGCGAGGCCGACGAGCTGCTCCAGCGCTGCATGTCCCTCGCGGAGCTGCTGGATTCGAACGAGCGGCGACTCGCATGCCTCTCGACACGGGCCGTGCGGCGCGTGGACGTGGACCCGGCCGGGGCCCTCCAGGACGCGGACGCGGCGCTCCGCCTGGCCGTCGAGGGAAAGGACCCGCTGTATCTCGCCTGGGCCCTGCGCGGACGCGGCACGGTGGCGTACCGGACGCAGCCCCTCCCCGAGGCCCTGCGCCATGCCGAGCGCGCCCTGGACGCGGCGGAGGCCTTGCGCGAAACCCAGAGCGACGCCCCCAGTCAGGCGGAGCTGCTCGCGACCTGGGTCGGCGACTATCACCGCCTCGCGGGTTGGACGTTGGAAGCCGGCGGCGCGACGGGCCAGGGCGCCACGCTTCCCATGCGGGAGGCGCTGACCCGGGCCTTCGCGGTGAGCGAGCGTCTGCGAGCGCGGACGCTGCTCGACGCGCTGGTCGCCTCGCGAGCGCTGGCGTCCTCCGAGGACACCCCCGAGCGCCGCGCGGAGCGTGGCGAGGTGCAGCGGCGGTTGGTGGCGGTGCAGCGACGGCTGCTCGACGCCTCCCTCGAGGAAGGCGGGCGCGAGACGGCCTTGAAGGAGCTCCAGGAGTTGGAGCGGCACGAGCGGGACTTGCGGCCCGCGCCCCGCCACGGCGCGCCGGAGTTCGCCTCGCTGGAGGCCGTGGAGCAGGGGCTGGGCGAGGACGAGGCGCTGCTGGCCTTCCTCGTCGGCGACGACGTGGACGTCTCCGGCACGTCGGCGGGAGGCGCTTGGGTGCTCGCGGTGACGCGAAGTGGGACGCAGATCCATCGCCTCCCCGAGCGCACGCGGCTGGTGGCGGCGGCCACGCTGTTCTCCGGGCTCGTCGAGCGCCGCGACGACTCCGAGCTCGGCGCGGCGGCGGCCCTCCATGCGCAGTTGCTGGGCCCGGCCCTGGCGGGGCTGCCTCCGACGGTTCGCCGCTTGTTGCTGGTGCCAGATGGACCGCTCCATGACCTGCCCTTCGCCGCACTGCGCGAGCGACCAGACGGTCCGCCATTGGTGGCTCGCTACGAGCTGGCGCTGGTGCCTTCCGCCAGCCTGTGGCGCCATTGGAGACAGGCCCCCGCGCGTGCACCGGGAGGCGAGGCCCTGGTGCTGGCGGACCCCGACCGCGCCCTCCGCCAGCCCCTGGCCCGAGCGGCGGCGAGAGAGCGGACCGGCGTCTTCACCGAGGCCGCGCGACTCGGAGCGCTTCCCGAGGCACGGCGCGAGGGACACGAGGTGGAGGACGTGCTGCGTGGCACCCACACTCCGGCGCGGCTGCACGTGGGCACCGACGCCTCCGAGCACGCGCTCAAGAGCACGGACCTGTCGAGCGTGAGGGTGCTCCACCTGGCGGCCCACGCCGTCGTCGATGCCGAGGCCCCCGAGCGCTCGGCGCTCGTACTCGCCCCGGGTTCCGAAGAAGAGGACGGCATCCTCCAGCCGAGGGAAATCGCGGAGCTTCACCTGAAGGGCGCGCTGGTGGTGCTCTCCGCCTGTCGGAGCGCGTCCGGGACCGTGCTGCCAGGAGAGGGCGTCCTGAGCCTCGCACGGGCCTTCTTCGAGGCCGGCGCCCACGCGGTGGTGGCCAGCCTGTGGCCGCTGCGCGACGACGAAGCAGCGGCGCTGGTGGAGCGGTTCTATCGGCATCTGGCCACGGGGGCGGGCACGTCGGCGGCGCTGCGCGCGGCTCAGCTCGAGGCCATGGAGGACGGCCTGCCTCCAGCGGCCTGGGCGGGACTGGTGGTGCTGGGGGATGCCTCGCTCGTGGCCACCACGCCCCTGGAGCGCGGTGGAATGACGACGGGAGCGCTCGCCCTGACGACGACGGCGTTCCTCGTCCTCATCGGCCTCGTGCGCGGGGCCCGCCGTCGGGTTCGCGGCAAGCCCCCCTCCTGACGGGCTCAGCAGTCGAACGGCGTCCCGTTGCCGCCCGCGTCGAAGGACGTCCAGATGTACGAAGGGTCGAGTCCCTCGTACGTCTGGTCATTGCAATACAGGTTCTTCGACTGGAAGTTGATGAAGCAGCCTCCCGCCACGGAGGAGAGCCAGTTGGTGCGCGTCTTCCAGTCGCTGCACGTGGACACGTAGTGCTGGTGGACACCGTTGTTGTTGAGCGTGGTGGCGCGGCTGTGGGCCTTGAAGTCGTTGTTCACATTCACATAGGGGAAATACCAGACGTGTCCCTGGGGAATGGTCTTCTTGAAGAGGATGCCCCAGTCGCAATAGCTCTTCAGGCAGTTGCGCTTCTGGATGTCCCAGAAGATGCCGCCGGTGATGGCGCGCACGTAGGCGCCATACCCAATCATGTCCGTCGAAATCCACTCGGTGACCTCGTCGATGTCCCGGTGCCAGTCCTCGCAGCGTCCGTGGTTGTCGTGCATGTTGCCCTGGCCATTGGCCTTCAATCCGCCGCACGTGCCCAGGGAGCGAGGCGCACCCGCGCCGATGGCCGGCTCGGAGACGGACGGCGAGGTGCTGCCCTGCTTCCAGTTGCCAGCGACGACGACCGCGTCGCTGTGGGCCTGGAGCGTGCGCGGCACCACCGTGCCCGTGGGAGACAGCGCGAGGTAGAGCGCGGCGGGGCTCGCGGCGGCGGACATCTGCGTCATCACCCGGTCGATGGACGTGGTCGACGTCTCGGGACCACCCACGGCGACGGCGATGGACTCGTCGTCCACCCTGATGAACTCGACGGTGACGTCATCGGGAGCCCGGAGCGTGGTCAGCACCGGCGCGGTGACGGAATCCCCCGCGGGGCTCTGCACGACACTGAGCGCCAGCGGCGCCAGCCCATCATCCGGATACTGCGGCTCGGGGTCCGTGGTGACTGACGCCGCGCTGGCGGTGTCCAGTTCGGCCGGCGCCACCTCGACGCGCGCGGTGGAGGCATCACAGCCGACGGACAGCGACCACAGCAGGCACAAGGGAGACAGACGCGCGCCCCAGGACACGGGACGACGCGACACGAAGTGAAGGGACATCGAGGCTCCACCACGGGCGCCTGGTCGCCGTCATGGCGGGCCAGTCAATCGCGCCGATGTCCCCACCCAACGTCCCCCGCCCGGAAATCCCCTCACCGCTGGAGCAAACGCGCGAGGAACTCGCGGGTGCGCGGATGCTGGGGCTCGCGCAATACTTGTTGAGGCGTGCCCTCTTCCACCACCCTCCCCGCGTCCATGAACACCACGCGGTGCGCCACGTCCGCCGCGAAGCCCATCTCGTGTGTCACCACGCACATCGTCATGCCCTCACGCGCCAGCTCACGCATGACCTCCAGCACCTCGCCCACCAGCTCCGGGTCCAACGCGCTGGTCGGCTCGTCGAAGAGCATCAACTCCGGCTTCATCGCCAGGGCCCGCGCAATCGCCACCCGCTGCTGCTGCCCTCCAGAGAGCTGGCTGGGGTACGCGTCCGCGCGCGTCTCCAGATGCACCATGGTCAACATGCGCCGCCCCAGGGCCTCCGCCTCCGCTTCCGACAGCCCCAGCACCTTGCGCGGCGCCAGCGTCACGTTGGCCAGCGCGCTCAGGTGGGGGAACAGGTGGAAGCGCTGGAACACCATGCCCACACGGCGGTGCAGCGCCTGAAGCGCCTTGGGCTCCGCGCTCACGGGAATGCCTCCGACGACGACTTCACCCTCGGACGGCACCTCCAGGCCACACAGGCACCGCAGGAGCGTGGACTTGCCACAGCCGGACGGGCCCACGAAGACCACCACTTCTCCAGGCTGCACCGAGAGGTCCACCCCCTTGAGGACCTCCAGTGCACCGAAGCGCTTGTGCAGATTGCGAACCTCGACGAGCGCCATGGCGTTCCTCACCCCTGACGGTGGAGGCGCTTCTCCAGCGCCGAGGCCAGCCGCGTCAGCGGCAGCGTGGCCAACAAGTAGAACAACGCGACGAGCGGCCACACGGCCAGCGGCGCGGCGAGCTGGCTCGCCAGCTCCTGTCCCGCCCGCGTCAGCTCCGCCATGCCGATGATGGACACCAGCGAGGAGTCCTTCAGCAGGGCGATTCCCTCGTTCGTCAGCGGCGGCAGCACGTTGCGCACCGCCTGCGGGAGGATGACGTAGCGCATGACCTGCGCGCGCCCCATCCCCAGCGCCCGCGCGGCCTCCTCCTGCCCCGCGTCCACGGAGGCGATGCCCGCCCTGAAGATTTCCGCCACATACGCCGCGCTGTTGAGCGTCAGCGCCAGCACCGCCGCCAGCATCGGCGCCAGGTCCACGCCCAGAAGCTGCGGCAGCGCGTAGTAGATGAAGATGATTTGCACCAGCAACGGCGTTCCACGAAGCCCCTCGACGTACGCGGCGCACAGCCACGAAAGCGGCCGGAAGCGAACGCGCCGCCCCAGGGCCACGGCCAGCCCCAGCGGCATCCCGGAGAGCAGCGCCAGCACGGTGAGCCCCAGCGTCAGCCCCAGTCCCCGGGCCAGCCGCCAGGTCACCTTGCCCCAGGGCACGGCCGGCGGGGTCGCCTGGGCCTTCTGGGCCGCCTCGCCAAAGTAGCGCTCCTCCAGCGCGGCGAACTTCCCGCTGTCGCGCAGGCGCTGGAGCGCGGCGTTGACGGCCTCGCGCAGCGCGGGGTCATCCGGGCGCATCGCGATGCCGTAGTGCTCCTCCGTCAGCAACCCGCCCGCGGCGCGCAGCCCCTGGAAGCCATGGGTCAGGAAGTAGCGCAGCGTCGGCCCGTCGCCCACCACGCCCGCCAGGTTGCCGTTGCGCAAATCCTGGAGGGCCAGGTCGATGCTCGGGTACTGCCGCACCTCGATGTCCGGGAACTTCTCCAGCACCAGCGACGCGCTGGTGTTGAGTTGAATGCCCGCCGTCTTCCCGCGCAGGCTCTCGAGGCCCGTGACCGCGGTGTCCGCCTCCCGCGCCACCACGAGCTGTCCCGCCGTGTAGTACGGCGTGGAGAAGCCCAGGCGCTGCTGTCGCTCGGGAGTCAGCGTCACGGCCGAAATCACCAGGTCGAACTTCCCCGCCATCAACGCGGGGAACACCCCGTCGAAGGACGTGTTCGTCCATGAGACTTTCGCGCCCAGCTCTTCGGCGACGAGCGCCCCCAGCTCGATGTCGAAGCCGACCAGCTCGCCGTCCTTCACCGACTCGAACGGCGGGTAGGTGGCATCCGTCCCGATGCGCAGCGTCCGGCCCTTCCAGTCCCCTCCAGAGCCCGGCGCATCACCCCTGCCACAGCCGAGCAGTACCGCCAACCCCCACGCGAGGCACAGCAAGGCGAGCCCGGGAGTGTGGGGCTGGCGACACGAAAGGCGGCGGCGCGGCATGGAACGAACACCCCCCATGCCCAACTATCCTTGAGGCATCAAGGGTTTCCACCGGGAGCGGACAACCCATGACAGCCACGCAACTTCCGCCCTCCCTGGGCCGATAAACTTCCACACCATGAAGACCCCGATCTCCGGCCCCCGCGTCCAGCCCCGTCCGCTCGAGACCCCCGCCACCCCGGCTCCCGTCCGCAACGAGGTGAAGCCCCAGGCGCCCGTGACTCGCGGCGACGCTCGCGACGTGTCCCTGTTCGACACGGGCGGCGTGCGCAAGCCGGTGGTGGCGCTGACCACCCCCGTCGCCCCCCAGGGGACGAAGGTCGCCCCGGGCACCTACCCCAGCGTCGCGGACGTGAAGGCCATCGCCTCCATCCAGGACCCGGTGGCGCGCAACTACGCGATTACGCAGGGCTACTCTGACTTGTCCAACGGACTGGGTCAGATGCTCGGCAAGGACAACGCCAACTGGTCCACCTTCGCGACGTGGGCGTCCAAGCAGGCGGGCGTGAGCATCCGCAACGAGGACATGCCCAAGTTCCTGACCGATGCGCTCAAGGGCGCCAGCGACATGGCCGGGCCGCTGAAGAAGGTGGACGACGTGCTGCGCAAGCTGGGCCTGCCCGCGCTGCCCCTGGCGGACATCGCCGCGGCCGGCAGCGAGGCACTCAACAACGTCAGCAAGTCGATTGCGGACGGCAACCAGTTCGTCTTCAACGAGGTGGGCCAGGAGTTCGCCCGCTTCATCGAGACCTTCCAGGGCGACACGTCCTACGACGCCGCCAAGACGGCGAAGTACCTGGACGGCTTCGGCAAGGACAAGCCGCTCCTGAAGGAGGCCTTCGGCGACTACACCAAGGCCATGTTCGAGAAGGACCCGAACAAGAAGGCGGAGCTGATGCTGCTGGCCAATGACCGGATTGGCCTGCACGAGCAGACGCAGCTCCAGAAGCACGTGGAGAAGGCGCTCAACGCGCCGGTGAAGGACACCTTCCGGAACATCCTCAAGCAGAGCATCGAGGGCGGCATCAACGCGCTGCCCTTCCCCGCCAAGCTCGCGGGCAAGGCCGCCCTGAGGACGGGCCTCGTGGACGCGGCGCTCAACCCCCTGGTCGACGCGACGGCCTCCGTGTTCCGCCGGGTCGCCACCGAGCACATGATGAAGCTCGCGGTGCCGGGCGGCGCGCTGAAGCTGGGCAACGATTTGCCCCCGCCTCCGGGCATGGAGACCACGCTCTTCCCGCCGCACCTGCGCTCCATCGAGAACCCGGAGCTGCGCGCCCTCCTGGGCAAGCTGGACTCCAGCTCCGACAGCCTCAAGGGCACCGCGGCCAAGGACTGGAGCAAGCTGGACCAGCGGATGAACTACATCATCGACCTGTTCCGCACCCGCCAGCAGGACCCGCACCTGTTCGACGCGCCGTTCGGCAAGACGGGCACCACCTACCCGCTGCCCGCCACCCAGCAGCGCGCGGGCTGAAGTCCCTCGGGGCGCCCCGTCAGCACGGGCGCCCCGACGTCACACCTCGTCCACCACGAACTGCTCCAGCCGGGCGATGCCCAGCTTCTTCATCCGGCTCTGGAGCGTGGAGGGCTTGAGGCCCAGGAGCGCCGCCGCACCGCCCGGGCCGTAGACGCGGCCCCGCGTGAGCGACAGCACCCGCAGGATGTGCTCGCGCTGCACCGCCGCCAGCGTCAGCACCGAGCCGGGCTTCATCGTCGCGTCCAGCACGCTCGGCACCGCCGACTCCACCTGTGCCACCGCCGAAGCGCTTCCGCCGTGCGCCACCACGTCGAACGAGGACGGCCCCAGCTCCGTGCCCTTCGTCAGGATGGTGGCGCGCTCCAGCGCGTTGGCCAGCTCACGCAGGTTGCCCGGCCAGTCATACGACTCCAGCTTCGCCAGGCCCGCTGGTGACACGCGCATGCCGCGCCGCCCGGTGCGCCGCGCCTGCTCCTCAAGAAGGAATGTACACAACTGCGCCAGGTCCTCGCGCCGCTCGCGCAGGGGCGGCAGCCGCAGCGGGAAGACACTCAGCCGGTAGTAGAGGTCCTCGCGGAAGCGCTTCTCGGCAATCGCGCGGTGCAGATCCACATGCGTGGCCGCGAGGATGCGCACGTCCGAGCGCACCGTCTTGTCGCTGCCCACCGGCTCGAACGCCTTCTCCTGGAGCGCGCGCAAGAGCTTCGCCTGCAGCTCGACGGGCAGCTCGCCCACCTCGTCCAGGAGCAGCGTGCCCCCGCTCGCCATCTGGAAGCGGCCCGCGCGGTCCTTCGTCGCGCCGGTGAAGGCGCCCTTCACGTGGCCGAACAGCTCGCTCTCCAAGAGGCCCGCTGGAATCGCCGCGCAGTTGAGCGTGACGAAGGGCTGGTCCGCGCGCGAGCTCCACTTGTGGATGGCCCGCGCCAGCCGCTCCTTGCCCGTGCCCGTCTCGCCGGTAATCAGCACCGGCGTATCCGTCTCCGCCACCTGCCGCGCACGCCGCGCGAGGTCCCTCATGACAGGGCTCAGCGACGCCTCCAGGATGCCCTCGGACTCTCCGCCGAGCTGCGCCTCCAGGAGCTTCGCGTGCGCGTGCTCCTGATGGTGGAGTCGCTCGAAGGTCGCCCGCTGCTCGGCCGCCTGGAGCGCCGTCGCGAGCATCTGCCCGTAGACCTCCACCAGGTCCACCACCGGCTGCGGATACGTCTCGCACTCGGCGCGGTCCAACGTGAGCACGCCATAGGTGCGCTCGCCCGCGCACAGCGGCACCACCATGCACGCGTGTCCCGGCGGCAAGTCGAGCACGCCGTCGAACGGGTCTCCGTCCCCGTGCGAGTGGTCCTCCTCCGTGAAGGCCCGCGCCCGCCGCGTCTCCAGCGCCACGCGCAGCGAGGGGAAGTCCGACAGCGTCAACGCGTGGTGGCGCACCTTCGCGTTCGCCAGCGGACCGCGCGCCGCCACCGACACCAGCTTGCCGTCCCTCAACAGGAACAGCGTCGCCAGGTCGAAGCGCACCACACGCGTCAACCAGTCCAGTCCCCGACGAAGCAGCTCATCCACCGAATCCTCGGTGGTTGCCAGCTCGACCAGGTCCCGAGCATCCTTCGCGCCCTCGGTTGGCGCTGACAGTTCATCCGACATGAGGCATGAATAATAGCGCTCCACCGAAATTGCAGTGGCGTCCATCACCGACATTTCGTTATTCACCGTCCCAGCAACACCGGCCAGCGGGGGTCAGAAGTCAAACCCCTGGAATCATTGAAGACGATTGACTGGCACGAGGTCTGCTGTAGTCGTTAGCAGAAGACACCTTCCCGAGGGTCCCCCCCGGACCCCACAACCCAAGGAGCAGTACATGCTGACCGTTGGCGACAAGATTCCGAGCTTCAAGGTCAAGGCCACCGTGAGCCTGGAGAAGGGCAAGGAGTTCCAGGAGATCACGAACGAGACCTACAAGGGCAAGTGGCTGGTGCTGTTTGCCTGGCCCAAGGACTTCACGTTCATCTGCCCCACGGAGATCGCGGAGTTCGGCAAGAAGAACAAGGACTTCAATGACCGTGACGCGCAGGTGCTGGGCCTGAGCACGGACAGCGAGTTCGTGCACCACGCGTGGCGCACGCACCACCCGGACCTCAAGGGCCTGCCCTTCCCGATGCTGGCGGACCTGAAGCACGAGCTGTGCAACGCGCTGGGCATCCTCCACAAGGAGGAGGGCGTGGCGCTGCGCGCGACGTTCATCGCGGACCCCGAGGGCATCATCCGCCACGTGACGGTCAACGACCTGTCGGTCGGCCGCAACGTCTCCGAGACGGTCCGCACCCTGGACGCGCTCCAGACGGACGAGCTGTGCCCGTGCAACTGGAGCAAGGGTGAGGAGACCCTGACCCAGAAGCTGGCGAAGGCGGGGTAACGCGTCATGGCCTCGCTCGAAGTCGTCCGCTCCGAACTCGCGGACGCCCACAAGGACACCCGCCTCAACCTCCAGGCAGTCCTGGAAGGTGGCAGCCTCACCCCCGAGCAGCGCTGGGGCGTGGCTGTCGCATCGGCCTACGCCGTTCGGAATGACCGGCTGAAGGAAGCGATGCTCAACGAGGCGCGGAAGGCACTCGCGAACCCCGAGCCCATCATCGAGGACGCGCGTGCAGCGGCGTCGCTGATGGCGATGAACAACGTGTACTACCGCTTCCGGCACATGATCGGGAAAGAGTCGTACTCGACCAAGCGCGCCGGACTGCGGATGAACAGGCTCGCGCAGGTGCTGACCAACAAGGTGGACTTCGAGCTGGTCTGCCTCGCGGTCAGCGCCATCAACGGCTGCGAGATGTGCATGCAGTCCCACGAGAAGGTCGTCCTCGAGGGCGGCCTCTCCGAGGACCAGGTGCACGACGCGGTGCGAGTCGCGGCGGTCATCCACGCCGCGGCGGTGGGCCTGGAGTCTTAAGCCTCGCACCCGCGAGTCATTCGTTGTGCTTCACCCGCGCCCTCCGGTGGAAACACCGGGGGGCGCTCCGTTTGCGGGCGACGCGCATCTGAATGAGCGTCCGACACGAACGAGAACGAAAGGAAGACTCTCATGTACAAGAGCCCCAGTCCCCTCCCCGAGAAGACCCGCGCAACCATCGTCGAATCGCTCAACGCCCGACTGGCGGATGGGTTGGATTTGCACTCGCAAATCAAGGTGGCCCACTGGAACATCAAGGGCCCTCAGTTCGCGGCGCTGCACCCGCTGTTCGAGACCTTCGCCGTCAGCCTCGCCAATCACAACGACTCCATCGCCGAGCGCGCGGTGACGTTGGGAGGCAAGGCGTTCGGCACCAGCCGTCACGTGGGCAAGGCCAGCCGTCTGCCTGAGTACCCGCAGGAGACGACGCGCGACATGGAGCACGTGAAGCTGCTCGCCGAGCGCATCGAAGTCTATCTGGAAGGCCTGCGCGACAGCCGCAAGCTCTTCGTCGAAGTGGATGACGCGGACTCCGAGGACCTGGCCACGGGCATCATCGTGGAGTTCGAGAAGCACGTCTGGTTCCTGCGCGCGTCGCTCGAAAGCTGAGGCCCATGACACCCGGGGCGAAGGCGCCGTGAGTGTGCACGGCGCTATACGCTCTCAGCGGGCCCGAGGGAGCCCGTGGCGCCTGTTTTCGCGGTGTTGGCGAGGGGCACGAGGGTTGCTCTACCAGGGCGAACCCCGCCGCGACGAAGCGGCCCGGGCACCCTTGGAGACGTCCCCGTGCGAACCCTCATTGGCCTCTCTGTCGCCCTCCTGCTCACCGCGTGTGGTGGCGGTGCGCCTCCGGAAGAAGTGATTGAAGCCGCCAAGGCGCGTGTGGAGCGCGTCGTCGCCGCGGGGCACATGACACGGGGCGCGCTGGAGGTGCTCGGCTTCATGCCCGTGTACACGTGCGGAGAGCCGCGCCGCGCGTTCCTGAATGTCGCGGTGCCGGACGTGAGCACGCGGCTGGCGTGCGCCACCGCCACCCTGGAGCGGTTCGACGCCGTGACGGACGGCGTGGTGCTCTCGTTCAACGGGCCGGACTGCGAGGTTCACGGCCTGCGCCTCGAGGGCCGCGCCTTCTTCAAGTACAGCGGCGGTGAGGACCGGATGGAGGTGTCCGTGGACCTGCGCCAGTTGCGCGTGGACGGCGCGGTGTTGCCCGCCGAGGTCGGCTACGGCACCTGCGGCGACCAGACGAGCGTCTGGGCGAAGGCGGCCGGCGACGTCCCGGGACATCCGGGCCACACGGTGCGCGTGGACGCGCGGGTGGACAAGCGCGCGGGGATGCCGCTGTTGGGCGGCTCCTCGCTGGTGCTCGACGGTGAAGGCGAGCTCACGGGCCCGGAGGGCGTGGACAAAATCACGCTCCAGACGCTCCAGTACGAGGTGGGCGAGTACCTCCCCAAGGAGGGCACGGCCATCCTGGAGACGGCGGACGGGCGCTACGTGAAGGCGGAGTTCCAGCCCGGTCTGTGGCGGCTGGGCAAGGTGGAGGTGACGGTGGATGACCACTCGTCGGTGACGGTGCCCATCTTGCGGTAGCGAGGGCTTGCGCGCGCGTCGTCGCTTTCCGCTAGGGTTCCCGGCCGTGAGCGACGACGTCACGATTCCCGCATTCCGCACCGTGCCTCGCACGGGCGTCATCTACGTCACCGCCGAGGCCACGCGCCGAGGCTACCGTTCCAGCGACCCTGACTGGTGCAACCTGGGCCAGGGGCAGCCGGAGACGGGAGACCTGCCCGGCGCTCCACCGCGCCTGAACACGGTGAACATCGACGTGGCGGACATGGAGTACGCCCCGGTGGCGGGCCTGTGGGACGTGCGAGAGGCCATCGCCAGCCTCTACAACCGCCTCTACCGCCGGGGCCTCCCCAGCCAGTACAGCGCGGAGAACGTGTGCCTGTCCGGCGGCGGGCGCGCGGCCCTCACCCGCGCGGCGGCGAGCCTGGGCTCCATCAACCTGGGCCACTTCCTGCCGGACTACACGGCCTACGAGGAGCTGCTGGACGTCTTCAAGGCGTTCACCGCCATCCCCATCCTCCTGGAGGGCGAGCGCGGCTACGCCTTCACCCACGAGGACCTGCGCCGCGAGGTACAGGGTCGCGGCCTGTCCGCGCTGCTCTTCTCCAACCCGTGCAACCCCACCGGCAAGCTGGTGCAGGGGGACGAGCTGGCGCGGTGGGTGGGCGTGGCCCGCGAGCAGGAGTGCGTGCTGCTCATCGACGAGTTCTATTCGCACTACATCTGGACGGGCCGCCCCGGGCACCTGCCGGTGGAGAGCGCCGCGCGCTACGTGGAGGACGTGAACAAGGACCCCATCGTCCTCTTCGACGGCTTCACCAAGAACTGGCGCTACCCGGGCTGGCGCATGACGTGGACGGTGGGGCCCCGGCAGGTGATTGAGGCCGTCTCCAGCGCGGGCAGCTTCCTGGACGGTGGCGGCAGCCGGCCGCTGCAGCGCGCCGCAATCCCCCTCCTGCAGGAGGAGCCCGTCATCGCGGAGACGCTGGCCATCCACACGGCCTTCCGAGAGAAGCGCGACAGGTTCCACTCGCGCCTGGAGCGGTTGGGCATCCGCACGGACCGCGCGCCGGACGGGACGTTCTACGTCTGGGGCAACGTGTCCGGCCTGCCCGCGCCGCTCAACGATGGCATGGGCTTCTTCCGCGCCGCGCTGGAGCAGAAGATCATCACCGTGCCGGGCGAGTTCTTCGACGTGAATCCGGGCAAGCGCCGCGCGCGGCCGTCACGCTTCCGCGGCTACGTGCGCCTGTCCTTCGGTCCGTCCATGGAGGTGCTGGAGAAGGCACTGACGCGGCTGGAGGCCATGGTGTTGCAGCACAGCCGCACCTGACGCGAGAGCCAACACCTTCCGGAGCCAGCGCATCCCTGGCGGCTCCGGAGGGCAATGACATCCACCTGATGCTGGGCCACCCCGAATGAGACTTCCCGCCTCCCGGCTCGCGCTGCTCGGCGTCCTCTACTTCGTGCAGGGCCTGCCCTTCGGGTTCCAGGCCACCGCGCTGCCCGTGTATCTGCGGGAGCAGGGGATATCGCTCACCGCGCTGGGCTTCGCGGGGGTGCTCGCGCTGCCGTGGGGACTCAAGGCGCTCTGGGCGCCGCTGGTGGACCGGTATCACTCCGCGCGGCTCGGACGTCGCAGGTCCTGGATTCTGCCCATGCAGGCGGGCCTGACGCTCACCTGCGCGGCGGCGGGCCTGCTCGTGTCGGACGGGGGTTCGCTGAAGGTCCTCCTCGGGCTCATCCTGGTGATGAACCTCTTCGCCGCCACGCAGGACATCGCGGTGGATGGGCTCGCGGTGGACATGCTCAAGCCGGAGGAGCTGGGTCTGGGCAACTCCGTGCAGGTGGTGGGCTACAAGCTGGGGATGCTCACCGGCGGCGGGCTCCTGGTGTGGGCCAGCAAGTCCATCGGCTGGTCGGGGCTCTTCTGGGGCATGGCCGCGCTGTGCGCCGGCGCGCTCCTGGTGACGCTGCTCGCCCGCGAGCCACCTCCCCGTGAGGACTCGAGCGGGAGCGACGGTGTGTCGGCCCCGGAGGCGCGGCTGAGCTGGCGGCAACTGCGGGAGCACATCGCCGCGGTGGTGATGAAGCCAGGGACGGGATGGGTGCTGCTCTTCATCGGCACGTACAAGTTCGGCGAGACGATGGCGGACGTGCTCTACAAGCCCTTCCTCGTCGACTCGGGCATTCCCGCCTGGCAGATAGGCCAGTGGGTGGGGACCTGGGGGAACGTGGCCTCCATCCTCGGCTCCGTCGGTGGAGGGCTGCTCGCCACGCGGCTGCCCATCGTCGGTGCCTTGACGCTCACGGCGTCGCTGCGCGTGCTGCCGCTCATGGGCCGCTGGTGGCTGGCGACTCACGGAGTCAGCGACGCGGGCGTCATCGGTGTGACGCTCGCGGAGGAGCTGGTGGGCGGCGCCCTCACGACGGTGATGTTCGCGTTCATGATGTCGCGCGTGGACCGGCGCATCGGCGCCACGCACTACACGCTGCTGGCGAGCCTGGAGGTCTGGGGCAAGGCGCCCGCCGCGCCGCTCGCGGGGTGGCTCGCGGACCCCATCCACGGGCTTGGGCTTGGCTACGCACCTGTGTTCCTGCTCGGCGCCGCGCTGTCCGTGGCCTTCCTCGCGTTGCTGATACCCATCCGTCACCAACAGTCGCGTCAGGGTTCAGCGACGACGGCATTTCCCTGAGCCGTTGTCGTCACCTGAAATCAAACAGGAATGTCAGACGCGGGTGTTAAGTGCTTACCCGCAGTTCCCCCTTTGTGGAGGTACATTCTTGTCTTCATTCCTGAAGTCGTTCCTGGGCGGCGTCGTGCTGCTGACCGCGCCCCAGGCCTTCGCAGACAGCACCACCACGATTCCCGCCTTCAACGCGGCGATTGCCACGGCCCGGACGTCGAACAGCCCCGGTGGCACCACGGTGCGCCGCGCGGAGATGAAGACCGCGGTCGACGTGTTCCTCTACGATGACGGCCAGGTGGATGCCGCCGAGCGAGCCTTCCTGGGCGCCCGCATCAACGACCTGGTGTTCAACATCGGCGTCACCGCCACCGCGCAGAAGTACATGATTGACGTCCACGAGCTGAACGACGGCGCCACCACCCACGCGCCGCTGTGGCTCGACCCCATGACCCAGACGCCCGAGGTGCTGTTCGGGGCGACGGGAGCGCTCGCGGCGTCCTCCTCCATCATGGAGGGCAACATCCCCAGCGGGCAGGGCGTGGCCAATCAGCGGACGCTGAACTACAAGGCCGCCGCCGCCTTCGGGTTGCAGGGCGCGGGGAAGTTCACCCCCATCACCGTGCAGGAGCTGCTCGCGAAGCTCTCCGCGCACGTCATCAGCGGCACGCCGAACGCGGATGAAGTGGATGGCGCGCTGGGGCTCATCACGCAAGTCTCGCGCAACAGCAACCGGCTCTATACCGCGAGCTGGTCCTGCCAGACCTACTGCGGCGGGAGCGGCCCGAGCGACCAGGGTGGCTACTTCATCGCGGCGGTGAGCACGGACCGCCAGTTCGTGCGCATGGTGCGCGTGACGACCTGGTCGGATTAGTCGTCATTCAGCGCCGTACTCGCAGCTCGAGGCCCGCGGGAGGGAAGGTTCCTCCCGCGTGGGTCCACTCGAGTCGCACCTGACGGCGGTCCTCGGGCGGAAGCTCGAGGACCGCCAGCACCCTGCCCTCTCCTCGTTGGTTGACGCGGACGTCCACACGCTCGCCGTCGACCTTCATCGCCAGGCTCAGGACTCCGGCCTGGGGGAAGAAGCGCTCGGAGGGGTGGCGTCGCGGTGAGGTGAGCAGCAGCTCCACTTCGCGCGGCTCGGAGGCTTCGTTCTCCAGGGTGTAGGTCAGCTGGTAGGTGACGCCTCGGGCGCCGTCGTGGGTGCGCTCGCCGTGAGAGGACGTGGCGCGCAAGGAGGCCGAGGTCCCCGAGGTCGGCGTCAACGTCGGCGCGTCGGGGCCTGCGCCCGCGTTCCTGCGCGGCATGGACATGACGAGGTCGCCCGTGAGCGTTCCGGGTGACAGGCGCAGCGTGCGCTCACCGACGAAGACGCTGCCGGCTTCGAGCACGCCTTGGAGTGGGGGGAAGGACGTCGGTCCCGTGTCCTCGTCTCCCGCGGTGGCCAGTGGGTGCTCGCTCCGGGTGATGGCCGCGAGTTCGTCGGGCGTGAGGGGCTGGGGACTGGAGATGGTGGCCAGGCGGAACCTCGCGCCCGCATCCACCTGTCCCTTCGCGTCCAGGGCCGTGAAGTCCAGGAGGGCGGTGAGCGTGACACCCTTCGGGTGACGTGCATCGAGGACGACCACCGTGGCGCCGGGCTGCACGGTGAGGCGGCCCTCGAATGCGCCTCGGGTTCCCAAGCGCACGTCGTCGAGCTGGGACAGGTCGAGGTCTTCACGGATGAGCGGCTGGGACTGGCGCTCGGATTCGGAGCGGTCATCGAGGACGGCGTCGAGGAGACCCGAGGCGAGCACGGCTTGTGGACCTCGGAAGAACAGGCCCTGGGGGTGTGGTGTCTTGCCCTGTCCGGACTCCGCGTCGCTCAGGTTCGTGAAGTCCTCATCGAGGGGCTTCTGGTTCAACGGGTTGAAGGGCTCGCCACGTGAGTTCAGTGGGAACTGGGGCGTGAGGTACTTGGAGAAGAGGCCGCCTTTGACCTGGAGCTGGATGGGACGACCCGTCGTATTCCGGAGCACGACGGAACAGTGGCCCGTGCTCACGGAATCGGGCGGGGACGCGTCCACGCGCTGGACGGCGCGAAGGAAAAGGCGAGCCTGGCCGGAGAAGGTGTAGCCACCTTCACTCTTTCCGGGCACGAGCCGTCCCATGGTGGAGCCGAGGACTCCCCAGGTTCGAATCGTCTCCGGGCTCGCATGGACGAGCAGTGGGGCGCCCGTGAAGGAGCCCTCGATGGGCGTGAGGGCGGAGATGGGCAGCACCTCCGAGTCGAGGTCGCCCACGTTCAGCGGCGGGCGAGTGTGCGTTCGGACTTCCACGCGGGGAGCCGGAGCTTCGAGTTCGATGGACGGCGGCTCCGCGACGGTCGCTTCTTTGGGAGGCTCCGCATTGTTCGCATCGGAGCGCAGAGGAGGAACCAGCGAGAGTACCCGGGCGGGACGACCCTTCGCGCGTGCATCGGGCGATGGACTCGCGGTCGACGTCTCTGATGGAGCAGCCTCCTCCACCATCTTGATTTGAGGCTGCTCGCCCTCTCGGGACTCCGCTTGTGGCTTTGCCTCGACGGGACTCTCGGGTGACTTCGTCTGTCCTTTACCCGCTGGCTTTGCCTGAGCCTTCGCGGCCTGCTTCGCCTCTGCCTTCGCGGCCTGTTCTGTCGCGGATTGCTTCGCCTCAGACTTGGCGGCCTGCTCCGTCGCGGCCTGCGTCGCTTCAGCGTTCGCGGCCTGCGTCACCTCAGCGTTCGCGGCCTGCTTCGCCTCAGCCTTCGACACGTGCTCAGTCACGGCCTGCTTCGACTGCGCCTTCGAGACCTGCTCCGCCGCAGATTGCTTCGCCTGCGCCTTCACGGACTGCTCAGTCTCGGCCTGTTTCGACTGCGCCTTCGCGCCCTGCGCGTTCGCGGCCTGCTTCGCCTGCGCCTTCACGCCCTGCGCATTCGCGGCCTGCTTTGCCTGGGCCTTGGCCCCCTGCGCATTCGCGGCCTGCTTCGCCTGTGCCTTCGGAGCCGCTGCGGGCTCCGGCTTGCGTGCGGGCTTCTTCGCGGACTCCGCGCCTTGCCCGGCCGAGGGCTTTCCCCCCGCGGACGACGCACGGGGCGTCGGGGCGGCGGGTTTCGAGGACGAGCGTCGGGGTGGCGGCTTCGCGGGCGGCATGGTGGAGATCCTCACAGAGAACGCGGCCGGAGTCGCCTCGACTCGAACTTCCGTCCGCCAGGAACTCCTCCCGGCGCCCCGGAAGGCCGGCGAAAACCCCTCGCCAGCGGGTCTCCCCCACCCCGGCGCCCTCCTCCTCCAGGGCCCCGAGCCGCCTCACCTCACGCGCGCGCCCACTTGCGCCACGCCACGCCCGTGAGCGCGAGCACCCCAGCGGTGGGCAACAGCCACGGCGCCGCCCTCACGAGCCGGTGCTCCCAGACGTCCACCCGGTCCGCCAGGAGCAACATCATCCAGTGGCGCGCCTTGTGGTCCGGGTACCCGTAGGCCACCTTGCGCAGCAACCCGCTCAGCCCGCGCGGTGGCTGCGCGGTGCCGAACACCGGCGGGAAGCCGGCCCGGCCCTTGTGCTTGAACACGCGCACATCCGAGTGCTGCGGACGGATGGGCACACGCGCCCCCGCCATCGGTTGAGGCGCCCTCTCCATCGGCACGCCCGGGCGGCTGGAGGGCTCCAGGTCCACCGCTGCGCCAGGAATCGGTCTATCCGGCATGGTTCGGCTCCTTGTCGTCACGCATGACCAGGGGTGAGGACGCACTTGACGCAGCCGTCCTGCTTCTGGGCGAACAGGTGGTACGCCTTGGGTGCATCCTCCAGCGAGAAGCGGTGGGTGATGATGCCCTTCGCGTCGATGCGACCCTCGCGGATGTGCTCGAGCAGATGCGTCATGTACCGGCGCACGTTGCACTGGTTCATCCGCAGCGTCAGTCCCTTGTTCATCGCCGTTCCAATCGGCATCAGGTTCCACGGAGGGCCATACACCCCGACGATGGAGACATTGCCGCCCTTGCGCACGGTATCGATGCACCAGGTGAGCACCGTGGCCGCGCCGGCTTCGAGCTTCAGCCCCAGGCCCAGCACGCGCTGGCCCACCGAGCCCTCCGCCTCCATGCCCACCGCGTCGATGCACACGTCCGGGCCGCGACCGTCGAACAGGTCCTTCAGGTAGAGGACGATGTCCTCCACCTCCCGGAAGTTCACCGTCTCCACCTTCGCGTACCGCTCCGCGAAGTCGAGCCGGTACTGCACGCAGTCCACCGCGATGACCCGGCCCGCGCCCATCAGCCACGCGGACCTCATGGCGAACAACCCCACCGGGCCGGCGCCGAACACCACCACCGTCTCGCCGCCCTTGATTTCGCCCATCTCCGCGCCCATGTAGCCCGTGGGCAGGATGTCTCCGAGGAAGAGCGCCTCCTCGTCCTCCATGCCGTCGGGAATCTTCAGCGGCCCCACGTCCGCGAAGGGCACGCGCACGTACTCCGCCTGGCCACCGTCGTAGCCGCCCGTGGTGTGCGAATAGCCATACACCCCACACGCCACGTCGCTCGACGGGTTGCTGTTCTCACAGGACGCCGTGAGTCCGCGCTGACAGTAGAAACACGTGCCACAGGAGATGTTGAAGGGCACCACCACGCGGTCGCCCTTGTGCAGTTGGGTGACTTCGCTGCCCAGCTCCTCCACCACGCCGGTGAACTCGTGACCAAACGTGTGGCCCACGCGCGTATCCGGCACCAGCCCGTGCAACAGATGCAGGTCCGAGCCACAGATGGCCGTCCGGGTCACCTTGAGGATGACGTCCTGCGGGTGCTCCAAGCGAGGGTCTGGCTTGTTCTCCACTCGGACCTTGAAGGGTCCCTGGTACGTCAATGCGCGCATGAAAGGGCCTCTTTCCCGTTCCCATACGGGTGAGGACGCCGACGCTTCGCGGCAAGACGCACCGGAAGCAGGCCCTTGCCCGCTCTCTCTCCGGGAAGGAGCGCGCCACCGCTCAGTCGGCCACGGGCTCCACCGGGAGCTCCGTCGCCCGCCACAGATACCAGCTCACCACCGTGCGCCAGGGCCGCCACCGCTCGCCGTATTCCAGGAGCGCCTTGGGGCGCGGCATCTCCGGCAGCCCATACGCGAGCATGAAGCCCTTGCGCACGCCGAAGTCGTCCACCGGCAACACGTCCGGGCGACCGAGCCGGGAGATGAGCAGCATCTCCACCGTCCACTGGCCAATGCCTCGCACCTGCGTGAAATGCTCGATGAGCGTCGCATCGTCCATGCGCCGCACCTTGGACAAAGGAGGCACGGTGCCGTCCAGCGACTTGCGCGCCAGGTCCTGGAGCGCGGCCAGCTTGTTGGCGGACAGGCCCGCCTCGCGCAGCACCGGCTCCGTAACGGAGAGCAGCGCCTGGGGCGTGAAGTGCCGTCCCTTCCCCACGCGCTCACTGACGCGCGCGAAGATGGCGGCGGCGGCCTTGCCGTGGAGCTGCTGGTAGACGATGGACTCCGCCAGCGCGGCGAAGGGGCTGTGCAGAGGACTCAGCTGGAGGCGGAACGGGCCCACGCGCTTCATCAGCGCGCCCAGCTTCGGGTCCGCGCGCGCCAGGGCACGGCGGACCTCGGGAGTGAAGGCTTCGGGCAGGCGCGGGGCGGTAGGAGCGGAACGCGGCATGGGAGGGGGGACATGCTGCCGCGCCCACCGCCCCGCGCAACCCGTTTCTTGTCGCGAAGGGGCCGCTCAGAGCGGCGCGGCCTCGTCCGTCTCGGAGGGCACCTGGCGCCGGGGCTCGCCTTCCATCAGCTCGTCGAACTCCTCTTCCATCTGGAGCCCCAGGTCCTCGAGCTGCTCCTTGGAGACGAGCTTGCGGACCTTCTTGAAGAGGTCTCCCTCCTCCTCCTCCACGTGGTGCTCAATCTGCTCCTGGAGCACCTTCATCTTCGCGTCGAAATCCTCGTCGTGTGGCTCCATCTCCATCAGGTCGGCGATGATGCGCTTGGCGGACAGGTGCTCCTCCAGGGCCTCGCGCAGCAGGTCCTCGGTGTCGTTGGCCTTCGCCGCCGGATAGAAGTACTGCTCCTCGATGGTGGTGTGCGCGCCGAGCCGGTCGGCGATCATCTCGAACAACTCCCGGCGCTTCGCATCGGCATGGTCCGGGAGCTTGCCGTACTGCGTGAAGAGCTTCTTCACCTCGGCGTGCTGCTGCTTCAGGAGTTCCAATGCGTTCATGGGTGTATCTCCGTGTCCGACGGGGTTCCTGCGTCCAAGAATGAAGTCGAGGCGGGGGCGGTTCAGCGGGGCAGCTTGCGCGACGGCAGGTCCTTCACCGCGGGCCCGTTGAGCACCTTGCCGGTGGGGCTGAAGCGCCCGCCGTGACAAGGGCAGTCCCACGAGCGCTCCGCGCCATTCCAGTGCACGTGACAACCCAGGTGCGTGCACACCGGCGACACCGCGTGCGACGTGCCATCCGCCTCGCGGTAGACGGCCACCTTCTGCCCATCCACTTCCAGAATCTTCGCCTCGCCGGGCGCCACCTCGGACAGGTGCTTGCCCTCGGGTTTCGCCAGCCGGTCCGCGACGAAGCGGAAGGCCGTCTCCGCGTTCTCCTGGATGAAGTCCTTCCCACCCGCCAGCGGTTTGACTCGCGTGGCGTCGAACAGCGCGGCGCAGGGGTTCTGCCGTCCGAGGATGAGGTCGCTGATGAGCATCCCCGCCAGCGTGCCGAACGTCATGCCCGTCCCGGAGAAGCCCGTGGCCACGTAGACATGGCGACTGGCGGCGTTGCGGCCGATGTACGGCAGCCCGTCCGCCGGCTCGATGACCTGACCGGACCAGCGGTAGGTGAGCCGTGTCACCGGGAAGTGCTTTCGAGCGTAGTCCTCCAGCGCCGCGTAGCATTGCCCGGTGTCATCCTCCGTGCCGACCCTGTGGTCCTCGCCACCGACGATGACATACGGGCGGCCGTCGACGGACTGGGTGCGGATGTAGTGATAGGGCTCCTGGGAGTCGTAGTACTGCGCCGGCTCCAGCGGGCCGTCGAGCGGCCCCGCCACCGCGTAGCTCCGATACGCGGCCAGCTTCGTCTGCAGCAGCACCCGGTTGAGCGGCGAGTGGGTGGCCTCCACCACGTCCGTCGCGGTGACGGTGCCCCGGTTCGTGACGACGCGACAGGGCGCGCCATCGTGGACCTCCATCACCCGCGTGGTCTCGAAGACGAAGCAGCCCTCGCCGATGAGCCGGTCCACCAGCCCGAGCAGGTACTTGCGCGGATGGAACAGGGCCTGGTCCTCCACACGCAGCGCGCCCTTCACCGGGAAGGGCAGCGGCACCGCCTGGGTCAGGGAGACATTGAGGCCCGCATCACGCGCGGCGGAGAACTCCTGCTCCAGCGACGTCCACTGATGCGCGGTCTCCGCGTAGCGGAATGCGGGGACGCGCTGGAAGTCGCAGTCCAGGCCGAGCTCGTCGACGAGCGTGGCCACCTGCTCCAGCGCGGCGCGACTGGAGGACGCCGCCAGCCGGGCGCCCTTCTCTCCGAAGTCGCGGCGCAGCGTGGCGTAGGGCGTGTCGAGCAGCTCCGTGAGGTGCGCGGTGGTCTGCCCCGTCTGTCCCGACAGGATGCGGTTCATCTCCAGCACCGCGACCCGCTTGCCCGCGCGCTTCAGCAACCATGCGGCGGTCAGCCCGGTGATGCCTCCGCCGATGACGACGACGTCCACCATCAGGTCTCCCGCCAGCGCGGGGAAGTCGCGCGGCGGAGTCGTCAAGGTCCAGAGGGACCGGTGCGTCCGCGTTTCATCCATGTCCTCAACCTAGGAATGCGCCTGAGGTGCGATAACCCGCTACGCTGAAGCACGGCGCCTGCCCGCCTGCCCGGCTTGGGAGACCCTCGGGATGTGCACGAACGGACAGAGCCGGGGGCCGGGTGTTGGCAAGTCGCGCGGACGAGGAAGCGGTTCTGGGGTGGCCAGACTCGCCGCGCTAGAAAAGAGCTGGGTCGGCCCCCCGAACCCTGCCGAAAGACCAGGGAGCCACAAAGGATGCCCGTGGAAAGAATGGCTGGGAGCACCAGCCTCGTGGATGTCATGGACCGGGTCCTGGACCGCGGCCTCCGCTGGGACGACGGCGTCCACGCGGACCCACTCCCTCCCGCTGCTCCCGAGCACGCCGCCCGCGTCGTGGTGACCTTCCTGGAGGTTCGGACCGACGACGCTCCCCCTCCTGGCGACACACCTCGTCTCTCTCCTGGAGCCTGACGCATTGGCCTCTCCCGTTCCTGTCGCCCCGGACTCCGTCACCTCCGCCGATGCCCGCCTCGCCCTGGCCGAGCAGCTGCTCGCCTGCGACACCGCGAGAGCGTGCGCGGAGGCCGTCGTCGCGTGGCTGCCCCGTCACGCCCAGGCCGTCGCCTCGGCCTGTCTGGCGCGCGAGGAGCCTGGGGGGAGGATGGGCTGTCTTGCAGCGACGGGGCTGTCCGACGCGCAGCACGCCGCGCTGAAGGCCTGGTCCGATGACGACCTGTCCCACCCGCTGGCGGACGTGCTGGCCCAGGCCACGCCCCGCTTCTTCCCGAGCGCCCGCGCGCCCCTGCCTTCATCGGGGACGGGAGGCCTGCTCGCTGTGCCGCTGGGAAGGCTCGGCTCGCCGCCGGTGGGACTGCTCCTCGTCTGGGCCAGCGGCCCCACGCCGCCGCCCGAAGTCACCTGGGTGGCCGGCAGCGTGGGCCCCTTCCTCGCGCGGCAGGCCACGTCGGGGCCGCTGGGCACGAGCGGCAGCGCGCTGTTCCGCCGCATCATCGACGCGGTGACGGACCCGGTGCTGCTGACGGACCTGGAGGGCCGGCCCCGGCTGGCCAACGCGCGCGCGGAGGCCCTGCTGGTGGCCCACCCCGACGCGAGCCACGGCCGCAGGCGCGCCGTGCACCTCAACCAGCGCGTGGTCTCCGCCGCCGTGGCCAGCACCGCCAGCGGCGGCTCCCCTGGACTGAGCTGGCGCGAGATTCCGCTGGTGGACCCGGTGGAGGGACTGGACCTGCTCTTCGAACTGGTGAGCACGCGGGTGTACGAGCCGGACGGCCGCGAGGCCATGGTGAGCGTGCTGCGCAACGTGACGGACCTGGGCCGGGCGACCCAGGCGCTGGGAGAGAGCTACCGCCGCCTGCGCGCCACCGAGCGCGAGGCCCGCAGCGAGCGCCACCGGTTGGACCGGGTGCTGGACTCCGTGGCGGACCCCATCATCCTGTCGGACCCGTCCGGCGGCACGGTGATGATGAACGAGCCCGCGGAGAAGCTCTTCACCCTGCCCGTGGACGGAGGCCGCGCCGCGCAGCGCCGCGTGCGCACCAACCACGCGACGTTCGCCTCGTTCCTCGCCAACCTGCTGGATGGCGGCAGCAACCTGCGCTGGCGCGGACAGCTCAGCCTGATGGACCCGGCCAGCGGCGACACGCTCCCGGTGGAGGCGGTGGCCAGCAAGGTGCTCGGCGACAGCGGCGAGCTGACGGGCATCGTCACCCTCTTCCGCGACAGGGGCGAGGCGCTGGCGAAGGCGCGGCTCCTGGAGCGGCTCAAGGAGGTCTCCACGCTGCTGGAGGCGCGCGTGCAGGTGGCCACCGCGGAGCTGGCGGAGCAGAACGAGAAGCTGCGCCGGCAGGCCATCCAACTGGAGCAGGCGAGCGCGGCCAAGTCGCAGTTCCTGGCCAACATGTCCCACGAGTTCCGCACGCCGCTCAACGCCATCCTCGGCTACACCAACATGCTGTTGCAGGGCGTGTCGGGTGAGCTGACGCCGCCGCAGAAGCGCAACCTTTCGCGCATCGACTCCAACGGGCGGCACCTGTTGGAGGTCATCAACGAAATCCTGGACATCACCCGCATCGAAGCGGGGCGGATGCCGCTGCACCTGTCGGACTTCGCCATCCCGGAGCTGCTCCACGAGGTCATGGCGGAGATGGACCCCATCATCGCGCGCAGCAAGCTGACGGTGAGCACGCAGTTGGGCGCGAAGCTGCCGCCGGTGCACAGCGACCGACAGAAGGTGAAGCAGATTGTCCTCAACCTGCTGTCCAATGCCCTGAAGTTCACGCACGAGGGCGGCGTGAAGGTGCTGGCGGAGTACGTTGCATCCACCTCCATGCTCACCATCTCCGTGGAAGACTCCGGGATTGGCATCGACCCGGCGTATCAGGAGAAGATTTTCGAGGACTTCCAGCAGGTGGACAGCTCGCCCACCCGGGCCTATGGCGGCACCGGGTTGGGATTGTCCATCTGTCGCCGTCTGGCCGACATGCTGGGGGGACGCGTCTCCCTCCAGAGCACCCCGGGGCAGGGGTCGACCTTCACGCTGCACTTTCCACGACGCCCGAGGCGGACATGACGAATCCCTCCCCGAACCTCAAGCCGCTCGTGCTCGTCGTGGACGACTACGACGATGCGCGGGAGATGTACGCGGAGTACCTGGAGTTCTCCGGGTTCCGCGTGGCGCAGGCGAGGAACGGCCAGGAGGCCCTGGACCAGGCGTTCGCGCTCACGCCGGACATCATCCTGATGGACCTGTCGTTGCCCATCATCGACGGCTGGGAGGCGACGCGGCGGTTGAAGAACGATGACCGCACGCGCGCCATCCCCGTCGTCGCGCTCACCGGCCATGCGATGACGGGCCAGTCGGACGAGGCGAAGGGCGCGGGCTGCGACTCCTTCGTCACCAAGCCGTGCCTCCCCGACGAGCTGGTGGCGGAGGTCCGGCACATCCTCGCGCAGCGCGGAGTCGCCGTGTCCCACTGAGACGTGCCCATGCCACGCACCTCTCGGCCCTCCAGCAAGTCGAAGACTCCCAGCCGGCGCGGCACCCCGGCCCGCAAGAGCGCTCCCGCGAGCAAGCCCTCCCGACGCGCCACCGCGGCCAGCGAGGCCCGCGCCCCCGCTCCGCCGCCGCCCCGGCCAGGCCGCGCCAAGCGCAACACGGTGAAGAACGCCCCGAAGGCCAAGGCGCCCCGGGCGAAGGCCACGCACCTCACCCGGACACCGGAGGAGCTGGCGGGTCCGCACTATCTCCATGGCGTGGTGCGCGCGGAAGGTCCGCTGGACTTCGGTGCCATCGGCCTGGGAATGCCGCCAGCCCGCGTCCACGCGGTGCGCGAGGGCTCACTCGTCGCGCTGGTGTCGGCGGCCCCCGCGCGAGTGGTGGACCCCACGCGGGCCAATCTCCTGGCCCACCAGCGCGCCGCCGAGGTGGTGCTGCGAGAGCACACGCTCCTGCCCGTCGCCTTCGGGACGGTGCTCGGCTCGGAGGCCGAGGTGCGAGGCTTCCTGCGCGCGTCCCAGGACGTGCTCACCCAGGTCTTGAAGGCCCTGGAGGGCAAGGTGGAGATGGGCCTCAAGGTGCTCTACCACCGCGAGCACCTGGCCCGGCGCATGGAGATGGAGGACTCGAGCCTGCGCCGTCGTGAGAACGAGTCGGAGGCCGAGCACGAGCGGCGCCTGGGGCACGCGGTGGAGATGCGCGCCGCGCTGGACATGGCCGCGATGCAGGAGGGGCTGCGTCCGCTGGCCCGCGCGACTCGCACGGACGCGCCGGTGGGCGAGCGGATGCTGCTCAACGCCGCCTTCCTCGTCGCCCGGGACGAGCTGCCCGCGTTCGAGGCGCGGGTCCGGATGCTGGCCGCGCGCTCGGACCTCTACGCCTTCCGCTTCACCGGGCCCTGGGCGCCGTACAGCTTCGTCGACGTGCGACTGGGGCTGGACGGCGTCGGCCAGGCACCGCCCGCGTCACGGCCCGCCGGCTGAAGACACCGGCGTCGTCACGCGCGCGGCCTCCGCGGCCAGCGGGTCCACGCCCGCGTGGAGCCGGACCCAGCCCGGGGTGTGCTCGGTACGAGCGAAGAAGCCGTCCGTGCCCCGTGCCACCGTCAGCTCACCCACGGACTTGCCGCCGCGCCGGTACTCCACGCGGAAGGCCTCCTTGGGCTCGCCTCCCGCCGGCGCCTCGTCGCGGCCCAGCAGGTCCACCGGCATCAACCGCCACACGCGGTCATGCCAGTTGCGGGTGAACTCGTCCGGCTTGTCCGGCGCCTCCTCCGGCGACAGCGCGACGGGGTTGGGCGCCTTGCCCGTGGCCCTGAAGGCGCGCGACGTGCCGCCCGAGGAGATGACCACCGCGTCGAACTCGCCCAGGTCGAACGTGTGCAGCCTGCGGTCCACCAGCCGGCTGCTCGCGTTCTCCAAGTCGGGCAGCAGCGCGGGGCCCAGCAGGAACACCTGGCCGTCCGAGTCGCGCCGCAGGTAGGGCGTGCCCCAGCCTCCCGTCGTCGAGGCGAGCGTGAAGGTCTCCACCTTTCCGCCCAGCGTCAGCGTCAGCTTGCGCTGCGACGTGGTCAGCCCCACCTCCTCCAGCTTCTTCGTCTCCAACGCACCCAGCGCCCGCGTGGCCCGCAGCGGGGCGAAGCGAGGGAAGAGCTTCTCCGCCACCTCGTTGGCCCGAAGCTCGCGAGGAGGCGGAGGCGCGGGCGGCGCGGCCAGGAGCGACACACCCGCGTCCGGTGCCCCCTGCGCCTGGGCCACGGCACCACCATCCGCGCCCGGCACGAGGCCCGCGACGGGCTCGGCGGGAGGCAGCGGCTTCGAGGGCTTGTAGCCCAGGCGAACCCACAGCGTGTCCCGCGACTGCGCGTCGCGGTACAGCTCCACGTA
This sequence comes from Myxococcus eversor, assembly GCF_010894455.1. Lineage (GTDB taxonomy): Bacteria > Myxococcota > Myxococcia > Myxococcales > Myxococcaceae > Myxococcus > Myxococcus eversor. Next base: position 94,766 of record NZ_JAAIXY010000016.1, read on the forward strand.
GCGCGCCTCGTCCTCGTAGCGCACCTTGTCCAGCGCGCGCGCCGGCAGCTCCACCACCGTCACGTCGCCGGGGGCGCCCGCGGGGGCCCGCTGCCACACCAGGTAGGCGGCCACCAGCGCCACCACCGCGAGGGCGCCCTGGAGCGCCAGGTCCCGCGCCTTCATTGCTCACCTCCCGCCGCCGCCACCGGTGCGCGCGGAGCTCGACGGCCTCGTCGCCGTGTCGTCACGAAGCCCAGCGCCAGCACCAGCGCCGGAGCCACGAACACGGTGGCGTAGAACCACGCCACGTCCTGCTCCCGCGTGTGCTGGATGGGCACGTCCTCCTCCGAGGACACCGCGCCGGACACGGACTCTTCGCCCGTCAGCCACCGCAGCGTGTCCACCGCGAGGTAGGCGTTGCCCATGTTGGACAACACCACGTCGCTCACCACGTCCGCGTCCGCCATGACGACGGCGCGGGTCGGCTCCTTGCCGGCCGCCGCGGGCTGCTCCACCGCCACCACCAGCGGCCACGTGCGCCGCGTCTCTCCCGGGTCCGCCGTGAAGTTGCCGTTGGCGTCGGCGAACGTCGCGCCATGCGCGCGCACGGAGATGTCGTGCATGACGTTGTTGGGCAAGGGCTGCACCTGGTCCAGCGCGCCCGCGCCCAGGAAGGCCACCGGCGACTGGCCGCCCATCGCCGTCAGCGACGTGACGGACGGATGGGAGCTGAAGCTCGCCGTACCCAGGTTGCCCCTGTCACTCTGTTGCCGCGTGGTGCGGAAGTACACCTGGTCATTCGCCAGCGGCGTGCCCGCGTACTTCAGGCCCAGCGGCTCCAGCAGCTTCTCGAAGCGCGGGCCATCCGGCTCCAACGCCAGCCACAGCCTGCCCCCTCGGTCCAGGTACTCGCGCACCGCGGTGAGCTCCTCGGGCAGGAAGTCGCGCGTGGCGCCCAAAACAACGAGCGCCCCCGCGTCGGCGGGTACCGCGCTGCCCAGCCCCTCCGCGACACCCAGCGACCGGACGTCCACGTTCTGCGCGCGCAGCATCTCCTTGAACTGGGCGACGGGCGGCTTCGGCATCTCGCCCGGCACCGGCCGCGTCTCCGCGCGCTCGCCATGGCCCGCCGTGAAGTAGACGACGCGACGGGGCTTCGCCACCGTCAGGAGCCGCCGTTGGACCTCCTGGTCCAGACGCTGGAGCTGGCCCCGAGCGCGATCCAACTCCAGGCCCACCGTGAAGGGCTCCTTGCGCTCACCCCGGGCCACGACGACAGTGCCGTTGTTGTGGACGCCGAGCGCCTTCGCGCGGACGGGCTCCACCGCCTGGTCCAGCCGCTCCACGTTGAGCAGCTCCGGGCTCTCCACGGCCAGGTCCTGGAAGTACTGGCGCACCGCTTCGCCCACTTCGTTCGCGGGCGGGAAGAACATCGTCACCTGCAGCGGCTCGTTGAGGCCACGCACCACCTTGCGCGTGGAGTCGCCCGGCTTCGCGGTGCGGAAGTACGAGAGGTCCCACGTCGTGTTCGCCTGCGTGACGACGTACATGGTCGCGAAGGCGAAGATGAGCACGAAGGACAGCCCCAGGCCGGAGAACAGCGCGCTGCGAGCGCGTCCCGTCTCCAGCACCGGCGCCCGCGTCATCGCCTGCGCCGCCGTCTCCACCAGCGCCAGCGGGACGAGGCAGCATGTCAGGAGCGCGGGGAACAGCGCCGCCAGCATCACCGCCAGCTTGGGTGCCTTCTGCGACAGCGAGCCACCGAAGAGGCTCACGCCCAGGTCGGACTGGACGAAGTAGAGCGCCAGCGCGAGCAGGCCCACGCCATACAGGCCCAGCACCCAGCCATCCACCGTGCGCCGGTCCGCGCCGGTGCCTCGGGAGCGAGCGAAGCGCCAGACCACCGCGGCCACCGCCGCGAGGACGCCCACCATGGAGAGGACTCCACGGCCCGTGCCCAGGCCGAGGATGCGCTCGCCGACGAAGACGGACACCAGGCCCGCCACGAAGAGCAGCGTCGCCGCCAACCCATTGCCCACCGGACGGGTGCTCATCGCCACCTCCGCGCTTCGAGCACCCGGGTGGCGGCGAACAGCGCCACGTAGGTGACGACCAGGTAATAGACGACGTCACGCACGTGGATGAGCCCCGACTGGAACGGAGGGAAGTGCTGGTTCCACAGGGACATCGCGCTGAAGACATCCGCCAGCGGCTGCTCGGTGATTCGCGCCAGCAGCCAGCAGAGGATGAGCGCCACCAGCATCACCGCGGACGTAATCGCCGCGAGCAGTTGGTTGCGCGCCAGCGCCGAGCCGAACGTGCCGACCGCGAGCGACGCACTGCCCAGGAGCAGCAGGCCCAGGTAGCCCGCCGCCACGTGGCCGAAGGACACCTTGCCGTTCACCAGCACCAGCACCGGCATGTACAGCGTGCACAGCACGTACAGCGACAGGAAGGCGAGCCCCGCCAGGAACTTGCCCAGCACGATGTCGCGGTCTCTCAGCGGCGACGAGTACAGCAGGGGCAACGTGCCCGTCTGCCGCTCCTCGGCCAACAGGCGCATGGAGATGAACACCGAGGCGACGATGGTGAAGCCGCTCGAGTAATAGAAGAACTGCGACAGCACCTCGGCGGAGCGCTTGCTCGCGCCGCCCAGGGCGTACGCGTTGAAGAACAGGCCGTTCAACGCGAGGATGACCGCGATGACGACGTAGCCGCTGAGCGTGCGCAGGTAGGCGGACAGCTCGCGGCGGGCGATGAGCAGGGCCTTCACGCGCGCACCTCCTGCCCGTGCGTCAGTCGCAGGAAGATGGACTCCAACTGCCCCGCGCCCTGGTCCAACCGCAGCAACTCCAGCCCCGCGCCCACCACCGCCTGCGCCACGCGAGGACGCTCGTCCGGAGAAGCGCGCAGCGTCAGCGACAGCACGCCGTCCGCCGCCCGGTCCACATCCACCGCGCCAAACGGTTTGAGCACTTCGAGCGCGCGCGCCCGGTCTCCTCGCACCTCCAACTCGATGGAGCCGCCGCCGCCCATCTTCCGCCCCAACTCCTCCTCCGTCCCCTGTGCCACCAGCGTCCCCTTGTGGATGATGAGGAGCCGGTCACACGTCTGCGAGATTTCCGGAAGGATGTGACTGGAGACGAGCACCGTGTGCGTGCCCTTGAGCCCGCGGATGACGTCGCGCATCTCGACAATCTGCCGGGGGTCCAGGCCGCTGGTGGGCTCGTCCAGGATGAGCAGCGCCGGCTTGTGCACCAGCGCCTGCGCCACGCCCACGCGCTGGCGGTAGCCGTGGCTGAGCGTGGAGATGAGCTCGCCGTCCACCTCGCGCAGGCCCGTCTTCTCCTCCGCTTCACCCACGCGAGCGGTGGTGTCCCGAGCCGTCACGCCGCGAAGCCGCGCGACGTACGTCAGGTACTCCCCCACCGTCATCTCCTCGTAGAGCGGCGGCACGTCCGGGAGGTAGCCAATCCGTTGCCGGACCTCGTGGGCATTGCTCACCACGTCATGGCCGTCGATGACGACGCGGCCAGCGGTCGGCAAGAGCACGCACCCGAGGACCTTCAACGTCGTCGACTTGCCCGCGCCATTGAGGCCCAGGAAGCCGATGACTTCACCCTGGCCGATGGTGAAGGCCAGGTCCCGGATGGCCGCATGCTCACCGTAATACTTGGTCAGCCCTTCGACCTGAATCATAGGGGGCCATTCCATCAGTCCCCCCAGGGGGCATTGTCAAGCGCCGAACCACTCAGTCGTGACGGAACTCCGGCCCCGCCGTGGTGCGGCCGAGCGTGAAGCGCAGCGCCTCCTCCAGGTCCGGCAGGAGGAACGAGTAGCCGAGTCGCTCCGTGGCGGAGGGAAGCACCCGGGCACCCGCCAGCAGGGCCTCCTGCCCCATCTGCCCGAAGAGGGCGCGGATGGCCACGGCGGGCATCGGCAGGAAGGCGGGCCGCCGCACCACCCGGCCGAGCGTCTTCGCGAAGTCCGCCTGCCGCACCGCGCCCGGTGCCACGGCGTTGATGGGGCCGCGAGCCGCCTGGGTGAAGAGGCTGATGTGGAAGAGCCCGAGGATGTCCTCCATCGACACCCAGGACATCCACTGGCGTCCGGAGCCGATGGGCCCGCCTCCTCCCGCGAGGAACGCGGGCAGCATCTTCGCCAGCGCGCCCTCTCGCGCATCCAGCACCGGGCCGATGCGCAGGTGCACCACGCGGATGCCAGCGGCCTCCGCGGGCGCGGTGGCCGCCTCCCAGGCGCGACACACGTCCGCGAGGAAGCCGGTGCCCGGCGCGCTCTCCTCGGTGAGCGGCTCGTCGCCCCGGTCGCCGTAGATGCCGCTGCCCGCGGCGCACACCAGCACGCGGGGCTTCTTCTTCATGCGCGCCAGCGACTCCGACAGCGTCAGCGTGCCCTCGGTGCGGCTCTTGAGGATGGAGTCCTTGTACTCGGGGGACCAGCGCTTGCCGGCGACGTTGGCACCCGCCAGGTGCACCACCGCGTCCACGCCTTCGAGCGAGGCGGTGTCCACCTCGCCCTTGTCGGGTGACCACGCCACCTCGTTCTTGGACGCGTCCGCGCGGCCTCGCACCAGGCGCTTCACACGGTGGCCGCCGGTGGTGAGGAACGGCACGAGCGACGAGCCAATCGAGCCCGACGCACCGGTGACTGCCACGGTGAGCGGCCCGGCGTCCGCGAAGGCGGCATGACGCCGCAGGTCTTCACGTGTCACCCGGTGGCGATAGGCGAACATCCGCTCCAGCGTGCGCCGGGCGATGCCGCCACCGAAGAGGCTGCCCGCCAGGCCCATGGGCAGGACGTACTCCACCTCGTCCTCCAGCACGGAGGAGCTCGTCGCGGGCTCGGGCCACATCCTGTGGGTGTGGACCCACTTCGAGAACGGGCCGGAGACCTGCGTGTCCTGGAAGAGCGAGTCCTGCACATAGGCCGTGTGCTCGGCCACCCAGCGTCGGGGGATGGGCCCCACGCGCATCCGCATGACGATTCGGGCGCCGGGGTGGATGCCGTCACCGGAGCGCTCCAGCAACTCCATCCGCTCCCAGGGAGGCGTCAGCCGAGCGAGCGCCCCTTCCCGGGCATGCCAGGCAAACAACTCCGAGGCCGAGACCGGCATCCGACTGCGCGCATCGAAGACGTGCGACTTGCCCATGCTGCCTCCCGGCGCGACAGTGCGGCACGCATGCTAAATCCGGAGCTCGTCGAGCGCGCGGTGGAATTGCTGCGGCACGGCGGTGTCATCGCCCTGCCGACAGAAACGGTGTACGGCCTCGCGGCCAACGCCGAGGACGAGCTGGCGGTGCGTCGTGTCTTCGCCATCAAGGGCCGTCCCGCCACCCACCCGCTCATCGTCCACCTGCCCGGCGCCGAGCACCTGTCCTCCTGGGCCCGGGACATCCCCGACGCCGCGCACCGTCTCGCCGAGGCCTTCTGGCCCGGGCCCCTCACGCTCGTGCTGCCGCGCACACCCAGGGCCACCGACGCCGTGACAGGCGGCCAGGACACGGTGGCGCTGCGCGTGCCGGGACATCCGGTGGCGCTCGCCGTGCTGAAGGCCCTGGGCGGAGGCGTGGCCGCGCCGAGCGCCAACCGCTTCGGCCGCGTGAGCCCCACCACGGCGGAGCACGTGCGCGCGGACCTGGGTGACGACGTGGACCTGGTCCTGGACGGAGGACCGAGCACCGTGGGCGTCGAGTCCACCATCGTCGACCTGAGCACGGGCGCCCCCGCCATCCTCCGTCCCGGAGGCCTGTCCTCCGAGGACATCGAGCGCGTGCTGGGACATCCGGTGCCCGTGCGGACTTCAGCCAAGGTCCGCGTGTCGGGCTCGCTCGCCTCGCACTACGCGCCGCGCGCGGGCGTGGTGCTGACAGAGCCACGAGAGGCCGCCGCGCGAGTGCGCTCCCTTCGAGACCAGGGCCTGCGCGTGGGCGTCCTCGGACCCGCGAGCCTGGAGCTGCCACCGGACGTGCCTCGCTTCGACGTGCCGGAAGACCCCGCCGGAGCCGCGCGCGTGCTCTACGCGAGACTGCGCGAAGCCGACGAGCGGGGACATGATGTGCTCGTCGCCTGTCTCCCCGCCGCCAGCGGACTGGGCATCGCGGTGCGAGACAGACTCGCGCGCGCCGCCGCGCCTCGCGACCCGCACGCCTGAGCAACAGCGGCGGCCGGAGTATCGCGTCATTCACCACCACGCGACAACGACCGCCCGCCCCGCGCGATATGCGCTGAAACCACCCGCGTTGTCCCCACCGCACCGCGCGCACGGCACTCCCCTTGTCGCGCGGCCCACCCCAGCGGACGAGGCGACGATGATGGTGCGAAGGCAGTGGCTCGCGGCAATGACGAGCGTCGTGGCGGCGATGTGCTTCGCGGGGTGCGCCAGCCCTCGGAAAGTCCTGCTGGAGCGGACCAGCAGCCTCGTCGTCTACGACCTGCCCGCCATGGAGGTCATGAAGGCCGCGGAGAAGGTGATTGCGGACCGGGGCTACGACTTGCTGCCCAGCACCGACCCCTACTTCCTCCAGACGCCCTGGAAGGTGACGGGCAACTTCGACCTCGGCGCCCGCTGGTCCCGCCTCTACGTCGAGGGCCGCGTCCGCGCCGATGGGCGCTTCTCCGTGCGCGCGTATGAGATGGCCGCCACGACCTTCGCCCGAACCCAGTCCCTGCCCACCCTGCGCTACACGGGCCACGGCACCGTGGACGACACGCCCAACGCCACGCCAGCCGTCCTGGTGGGCACGGAGCCCGCCATGCAGACGCGCTCCGCGCGCCCCAACATCCGCAGGCTCCTGGAGCTGGAGTGGAGCATCCTCGAGCGAATCAACCCCGACTTCGCCGGGAGCGTGAAGGACCAGGTCGACCTCTACGTGGCGCACGCGCCCCAGTGACGCTCGGACCCGGCCGCTCCAACGCCCTGACGCAGCCGGCCACGCCCCACACCCGGGGAGTTGGAGCTGCAAGGAGTTGGTGGGGACAGCGCAACCCCGACTTCGTCGGACACGTCAAGCAAGCCTCGCGACGAAACACGCGCCTTATTCGACGGGCACGGCCGGGTGACGGACTTGAAATGCCCTCCTGGGCTCCGGTATCCCGGATGTCCTCCCAGAGGAGCGTCCCCGCGTGATGCGAAGCCTGTTCGGCATGGTCGTCGCCCTGTCTTTGATTGCCTGCACGGAAGAGCCCCGAGGGCAGCTCGAGCCCATTCCCCGGCCTCCGGGCATGAAGGAAGCGTCCAAGGAGGAGGGCGCCGCGCAGCCCGCCGCCGCGCCCGCCGTGGACCCGTCCAAGGTGGTGCTGCGCTGGAAGCCGCCCGCGGGCGCGTCCCTCACCTACCGCCTCACGCTGGACCGCACGGGCGCCGCGCCCGCCGCCGTCGAGGAGGTGGAGGAGAAGCCCGCCAAGGGCAAGAAGGGCAAGGAGAAGGACGCGCCCAAGCCCGAGCGCGCCGCGGCCGCCACCTCCTCCTTCCCCAGCGCGTTCACCTTCGTGCTGGAGCGCGGCGACTCCGGTGACTTCCGGCTGCGCGTCATCCCCGAGGGAAGCAGCGCCCCCGAGGACACCGGCACCGTGAGCGAGCGCGGCTTCGTGCTCGATGGCCTCCAGGGCATCACCCGCAACACGGCCTCGCTGGTGCTGGAGCTGCCCCTGGCGGCCGTGGGCCCCAACGACACCTGGGCGCTGGGCACGGAGTTGCTCACGCACGACGCCCTGGGGCCCACCGCGTTCACCGTCAGCAAGACGGAGCGCCGCAACCGCGTGAAGCTCACCGCGCTCACCCCCGGGGAAGGTGGCGAGCAGGTGGCCACGCTGGAGTACGACTTGCTGGACCAGCTCTCCGGCAAGGCGGCCCCGCGTCGCCCGCCGCCCGCCGTGCCCGCGCGCGCCAGCGACCCGGTGGACGACGACGACGCCCCGACGTCCGCCGCGTCGGACGCCAGCGCCGAGGTGCGCATCGTCGGCCGTGGCGAGTTCCTGGTGAAGGCCGGCAAGTGGCGCTCGTGGGAGGGCAGCATCACCTCCTCCACGCGAGGCATCTTCCCCGCCACCGCGCTCCAGGTGCCTCCTGGCACGGTGAAGCTGAAGCTCACCGCGCTGGAGTCAGCGCCCCCTCCGGCCGCGCCCCAGCCGACGGCGAGGCCCCAGCAGTAGGCGGCGCGCCGTCGGACTCGCGCACCAGCCGCACCACCGCGTCCACCCAGTCCGGGTGGGCGTTCAGCGAGGGGACGAGCGTCAACGACTCGCCCCCCGCCTCGACGAACTGCTCGCGGGCGCGCAGCCCCACTTCCTCCAGCGTCTCCAGGCAGTCGGCGACGAACGACGGGCACATCACCGCCAGCCGCTTCACGCCCTGCTTCGCCAGCTCGGGCAGCACAAAATCCGTATAGGGCTTCACCCACGGGGTGCGCCCCAGCCGGGACTGGAAGGACACGCTCCACCCGCTCGCGGACAGCCCCAGCCGCTCGGCCAGCCCGCGCGCCGTGGCGAAGCACTGGGCCCGGTAGCAGTGACGGTTGGCGTCCGTGAGCGAGTCACAGCAGCCCGCTGAAGCGAAGCAGTGCTGGCCGGACGTGTCCGTCTTGCGCACGTGCCGCTCCGGCACACCGTGGAAGCTGAACAGGACATGGTCCGCGCGCGCGCCGGCAATCACCGGCCGGGCCACCGCGGTGAAGGCATCCAGGAAGGACGGGTGCCCATGGAACGCCGGCACCGCGCGCACGTTGGGCACGTCCCAGCCCTCCGTCATCACCTCATACACCCGGGCCAGCGACGAGGCCGACGACGACGTGGCCTCCTGCGGGTACAGCGGCAGCACGGTGAAGTCCGTCACGCCGCGCGCGCGCATCTGGGCCACGGTGTCGGGAATGGAGGGGCGGCCGTAGCGCATGGCCAGCGCCACGTCGTACTCCCCCGAAAGCCTCTCGCGCACCGCCGTCTCCAGCTCCCGGCTGTACACCAGCAGGGGCGAGCCCTCCTTCATCCACACCTTGCGGTACGCCTCCGCGCTCTTCGCGGGACGCGTGGGCAGGATGAAGAGGTTGAGCAGCAGCCAGCGCCCCACCGGGTGGATGTCCACCACGCGGGCGTCACTCAGGAACTCGCGCAGGTAGCGCCGCACCGGCCCCGACTCGGGCGCATCCGGCGTGCCCAGGTTGATGAGGAGCAGCCCCCGCTTCGGTTCCGGGGTCGTCATCAGTGCAGGGCGTTGGGAAGGGTGAGCGCGAACTCCGCGATGCGCGCCTCGAAGTGCGAGCCGTCCGGCCGCTCCATCTCATAGCTGCCGCGCATGGTGCCGAACGGCGTGCGCAGCATCGCCCAGCTCGTGTACTCGAAGCGCTCGCCCGGGGCCACGCGGGGCTGGCGGCCCACCACGCCCTCCCCCTTCACCTCCTCCACCTTCCCGGAGGCGTCGGTGATGAGCCAGTGCCGCGACTTGAGCTGCGCGGGCGCCTCGCTCTCGTTGACGATTTCCACCGTGTACATGAAGGCGTACTGCCCCGACTCGGGCGAGCTTCGCTCCGGCCAGTAGGCCGGCTTCACGGTGATGCGGATGCCATCAGTGGTGGCGCTGGAAGACATGCCTCCACATTTGAAGGCAAGCCCCCCGGGTTGCAAGGAAAACCCCGGAGGGCCACCCGTCTGGGTTCAGGTTTTCGCGCTCTCCCGGTCATGACCGGGCTCCGGGCTCTTGGGCCAGATGAGCGACGCGACGATGGCGGCCAGCAGGATTCCGCCAATCACACCCAGCGACAGGACGATGGGGAGGTGGATGTTGAAGTACGTAATCAGCATCTTCACGCCCACGAAGCCCAGGATTCCGCTCAGCCCCAGCTTCAGGAAGTGGAACTTGTCCATCAGGCTGGCCACCACGAAGAACAGCGAGCGCAGGCCTAGAATCGCGCACACATTGGACGTGTAGATGATGAACGCGTCCTGGCTGATGCCCAGCACCGCGGGGATGGAGTCCAGGGCGAAGAGCAAATCAGTGGCCTCCACCACCAGCAGGACGATGAACAGCGGCGTCACCTTGCGGCGGCCATCCTCGGTGAGGAAGAAGCGGCTGCCCTCGCCCAGCCGGGCCACGGGGAGCACCCGGCGCGCCAGCTTGACGATGCCCTTCTGCTCCGGGTCCATCTCCTCGTCCTTGGAGACGAGCATCTTCACCGCGGTGAAGACGAGGAACGCGCCGAACAGGTAGATGAGCCAGTGGAAGCGCTGCACCAGGGCCGCGCCGGCGATGATGAGCACCGCGCGCATGACGAACGCGCCCAGGATGCCCCAGAACAGCACCCGGTGCTGGTGCTCGGCCGCCACCCGGAAGTAGCTGAACACCATCAGGAAGACGAACAGGTTGTCGACGGAGAGCGAGTACTCCACGACATACGCCGTCAGCCACTGGAGCGCCGGGGTGCTCCCGGAGAAGCGCCAGATGCCCGCGCAGAACGCGAGGCTGATGGAAATCCACACCAACGTCCAGATGCCCGCTTCCTTGGGCGTCACCGCGTGGTCCTTGCGGTGGAACAGACCAAGGTCCACGGCGAGCATCGCCAGGACGAAGAGGTTGAAGCCCACCCAAAGCGCGACTTGCGTATTCACGTGTGAATCCTGTTTCAGAAACAGCCGGCGCACCCTAGCGGCGGAGCGCCCGGGCGTCGACTCTTCCGTATAACCCGGGCCCCCCGGGGGATTCAGGGGCCCGGCCACTCCATCACTCCGTCGCGGGCCTGCGCAGCACCATCAACGAGCGCCCCGCCACCTGCACCTTGCCGCCCGCGGGCGTGTGTGTGTGCAGGGACTCCCCCGCCATGGCGGTGTCCACCACCTGCTCCCAGTCAGCGCCCCACTCCAGGGCTGGCAGCAGGAAGGAGATGGGCTCGTGGTGGGCATTCATCAGGACGAGCACGGTGTCGCCCACAATCCGGTTGCCCTCGTCATCCGGCGCGGCGATGGCGTCACCGCCCAGAAGGAAGGCGAGCGAGCGGACGTAGGGCTTCTCCCAGTCGTCCTTCTTCATCTCCTTCCCGTCCGGCCGGAACCACGCCAGGTCCTTCAGCTCGCTGTCCCACATGTGCGCGCCGCGGAAGAAGCGGCGCTTGCGCAGCACGGGCTGCTCGCGGCGCAGGCGGGTGAGGCGGCTGGTGAACTCCAGGAGGGCGCGCTGCGTGTCGTTCAGCTCCCAGTCCACCCACGACAGGGCGTTGTCCTGGCAGTAGGCGTTGTTGTTGCCCTTCTGGGTGCGGCCCATCTCGTCGCCGGCCACCAGCATGGGCACGCCCTGGGACAGGAAGAGCGTGGCCAGGAAGTTGCGCTTCTGCTGCTCGCGCAGGGCGTTGATTTTCGCGTCCGCCGTCTCGCCCTCCACCCCGCAGTTCCAGGAGTGGTTGTCGTTGGCGCCGTCGCGGTTCTCCTCGCCGTTGGCCTCGTTGTGCTTGTCGTTGTAGGTGACGAGGTCGTGCAGCGTGAAGCCGTCGTGCGCGGTGACGAAGTTGACGCTCGCGGTGGGCTTGCGGCCCGACAGCGCGTACAGGTCCGAGCTGCCGGTGAGCCGGTAGCCAATCTCCGCCGCCTGCCGGTCATCGCCCTTCCAGTAGCGGCGGATGGTGTCGCGGTACTTGCCGTTCCACTCGCTCCACAGCACCGGGAAGTTGCCCACCTGGTAGCCGAAGTCGCCCACGTCCCAGGGCTCGGAGATGAGCTTCACCTGACTGAGCACCGGGTCCTGGTGGAGAATCTGGAAGAAGGCCGCGCGCGTGTCGTAGCCGTGCCTGTCGCGCCCCAGCGTGGTGGCCAGGTCGAAGCGGAACCCGTCCACGTGCATCTCCTCCACCCAGTAGCGGAGCGAGTCGGCGACGAGCTTCAGCGCGTACGGGTGCGTGGCGTTCCACGAGTTGCCCGTCCCGGTGACATCCAGGTAGTAGCGCGGGTCCTTCTCCGTGAGGCGGTAATAGGCCTCGTTGTCCACGCCCTTGAAGGACAGCGTGGGCCCCAGATGGTTGCCCTCGCAGGTGTGGTTGTAGACGACGTCGAGGATGACCTCGATGCCGGCGCGGTGGAGCGCCTTCACCATCGCCTTGAACTCGTCCACCTGGCCGCCCCGCGAGCCCGCTGCGCTGTAGCGCGCGTCCGGCGCGAAGTAGCCCAGCGTGCTGTAGCCCCAGTAGTTCGTCAGCTTCCGCTCGGCGAGGAAGGGCTCGTCGACGATGTGGTGGATGGGCAGGAGCTCCACCGCGGTGACGCCCACCTTCTTCAGGTGCTCAATCACGGCCGGGTGGCCCAGGCCCGCGTAGGTGCCCCGGACCTCCTCTGGGACGCGCGGGTGCAGCTTGGTGAAGCCCTTGACGTGCAGCTCGTAGATGACCGTCTGGTGCCAGGGCACGCGGGGCAGCGTGTCGCCCTCCCAGTCGAAGGTGTCCTGGAGCACCACGGCCTTGGGCACCGCCGCGGCGTCGTCCCGCTTGTCCTGGACCAGGTCCTCGTCCTTGCCGCCGGACACGTGGCCGTAGATGGGGGCGCCGTAGTCCACGCCGCCGTGAATGGCGCGGGCATACGGGTCCACCAGCAGCTTGTGCGGGTTGAAGCGCAGGCCCTTCTTCGGCTCGAAGGCCCCATGGACCCGCAAGCCGTAGAGCGTCCCCGGCGTCAGGTCCGGCACATAGCCGTGCCACACCTGGTGCGTGTTCTCCAGCAGCGGGAAGCGGCGCGTCTCCTTCGACGGCTCGTCCGCGTCGTAGAGACAGACCTCCACCTTCTTCGCGTGCTCACTGAAGACCGCGAAGTTGACCCCATGCCCGTCATACGTGGCGCCCAGGGGAAACGGCTTCCCTGGAAGCACCTCGGCCCTCCTCATCCAGTGCTCCTCTCCAGCAGCACCACCGGGAATCCCGACAGGAGCGACGCGAGAGGCAGCACCACGCCACCCGACCCACGCTCGGGCCGCACCTGTCGCCCGGTGAAGACATCGCGGAACATCATGCCCGCATATGCCTCCGGAAGGTCGAGGAACGTGTTCTCATACGCACCGGCCAGCCCCTCGGGGGACTCCAGCGCGGACAGGACGTAGCGCGGCGCGCACACCAGGACGACCGAGTCCTCCTGCTCCCGCACGAAGGCCACCGCCGCCTGGGCCCGGGGCCCGGACAAATCCAGCGCCTTGTAGCCGCCGCTCCGGAACAACTCCGCGTGACGCTGCCGCAGCCGCAACACCCGTGACAACAGGAAGAGCTTCGCCTCGCCGTCGTCCAGGTGCGCCCCCAGCCGCGCGCACAGCCCCGCCCGGTCCTCCTTCGATTGTGCGTCCAGGGCGTCCAGCAACTTCGCGCGCGCGGCGAAGTCCACCGGTCGGCGGTTGTCCGGGTCCACCAGCGACAAATCCCACAGCTCGCAGCCCTGGTAGGTGTCCACCACGCCGGGCGAGGCCAGCTTCAAGAGCAACTGTCCCAGTGCGTTGTGCTGCCCGGCGCGCTCGATGCGCCGCTTGAAGTCGCGCACCTCCGCGAGGAACGTGGCGCCCTTGTCCACGTCGAAGCACGCGTCCACGAAGCGGGCCACCGCGTCGTCATAGGCGCTGTCCGGGTTGGTCCACGAGGTGCGGACCTTGGCCTCCTTGATGGCCTTGGCCATGTACTCGCGCACCCGGCGGTGGAAGTCCGCCATCGCCTCCGGGGACTGGGACTCGCCCATGGGCCAGGCGCCCACCACCGTCTGGAGGAAGAGGTAGACGTCATTGGCGCTGGGCGCGGGGCCGGAGGTCAGCGGCGTCACGAACTTCTCGGTGAGCCGCATCCACCGCTTCGCCAGCTTGCGCCAGTCCTCGGGCACCTCCGTCAGCACGTTGATGCGCGCGCGCACGTCCTCGCTGCGCTTGGTGTCGTGCGTGCTGGAGGTGAGCTGGCTCGCCGGCCAGTGCTCCGCGCGCTCCTGGTTGCGCAGGTGGAAGGTGTTGGCGCGCACCCCGAAGCGCTCCGGCTCCCCGCCCACCTCGTTGAGGCTGACCAGCCGGTTGTAGATGTAGAAGACGGTGTCCTCCAGGCCCTTGGCCATGACGGGGCCCGTCACCTGCTGGAGCTTCATCGCGAAGCGGAGCATGACCGCGCGCTCGCGCTCGTCGGACTGCTCCGGGTAGCGACCCAGGAGGATGTCGCGCAGGAAGTCGAAGATGGAGGCGTTGGTGGTGGCGTTGCGCTCCTTGGCGCGCTGAATCGTCCACTCCACGTACTGCACGTCGCGCGCGTCCAGCCCCGGACGCCAGCCGTCCACGTAGGTGCGGTACACGGGGAACAGCGCGACGAACTCCACCAGCGCGCGCCGCAGCGAGTTGAGCGTGAAGTCGCGGGTGCGGCGGCTCATCTCGGAGATGCGGTTGAGTTCGTGGGCCAGCACGTTGATTTCGCTGGCCATGGACACGCGCATGATGAGGAGCTTCTTCTGGTAGACGAGCTCCGCGAAGTCGCCCCGCTCCCCGGTGAGCCGCTCGTACGTCTCCGTCAGGTGCGTCTCCGCCGCCGGGTGCACGAAGAGGCCGCTCACCGCGTTGGCGAAGCGATAGCCGGTGGTGCCGTGCACCGCCCACGCCTCCGGAATCCGCTCGCGGCCGCCTTGAATCTTCTCCACCACCACGTACAGCGCCTTGCGCAGCGGGCTCGACGGGTTCTCCGTCACCTCCGCGCGCCAACGCTCGCGCAGCGCGGCCTCCACGCCCGGCCAGCGCGCGTCATCCCCGGCCTGCTCCTGGAGGAACAGCGCGTGCGCGCGCTCGACGAAGTAGCGCTCCTGCAAGTCGAGGAAGTACGCGGTGGGGTCGAACAGGCCGTCCGGATGGTCGATGCGCAGCCCGGTGACGCAGCCCTCGCGCAGCCAGCGGAAGATGAGCGCGTGCGCCTCCTGGAAGACCTCCGGGTCCTCCACGCGGATGGCCGCCAGCCCGTTGATGTCGAAGAAGCGCCGGTAGTTGATCTCCTCGCCCGCCACCCGCCAGTGCGCCAGCCGGAAGCTGCACGAGGACAGCACCGCGTCCAGCAAGTCGAACGAGCGCGGGTTGCCCGGCTCCCCGTTGAAGACGCGGACGTTGTCCTGGATGTACGCGAAGGCCTCCTCGCTGGCCGCCGCCACCGCGGCCAGGCGGCGCTTGATGACCTCCTTCTCGCGGTGCCGCTCCACGACGCGGGCGCGTTCGACCTCCGTGCGCAGCGGCAGGTGCTCAATCGCGGTGAGGATGGAGAGCAGCTCCACCATGGGCGCGGCCTCGGTGCCCAGCTTCGCCTCCAGCCGCTCCAGGCCGTGGCGCAAGATTCGGCCGTACTGACGGGGCGCCACCGGCAACAGGTGGTCGTAGTAGTGGAGGAAGAAGGCGCCCTCGCGGAAGGACAGCTTCAGCTCTCCGCGCTCCAGGACGACGCCGTACTGGTCTCCCAGAATCGGCAGCAGCACCTTGTCGCGCAGCTCGTCCTTCACCGGCGACCAGTCGATGTCGAAGTACTTGGCGTAGACGGACGAGGGGCCGTTCTCCAGCACGTCGAACCACAGGGGGTTGTCGCGCTCGATGCCCATGTGGTTGGGCACCACGTCCAGCACCTGCCCCAGGCCGTGCTCACGCAACGTCGCGCACAGCGCCGCGTGGTCCTCGGGCGAGCCCACCTCCGGATTGAGCTGGGTGTGGTCCACGCAGTCGTAGCCGTGGGTGCTGCCCGGCGTCGCCTTCAGGTAGGGCGAGGCATAGAAGTCGCTCACGCCCAGGCGGGCCAGGAAGGGCACCACTTCGCGCGCTTGCTGGAAGGTGAAGCCGCGGTGCATCTGCACCCGGTAGGTGGACAGCGGCGTGCGGGGACGCGCCCCCAGCTCCTGCTTCACGCGGGAGAACAGTCCCTCCGCCAGCGACTCCGCGCTCAGGGTGGCACCCGACGCCCCCGTGGGAGCGGCTCCCTCTTCTTCCAGTCCGTCGAGCAGCATGGGGACGAGAGGTAGGGCGCCAGGGCTTCCGACGCCAGCGCGGGGTGCGACTTCCGCCCTTTATCCAACGCTGCAAGGGCCCGGATTGACGCGCGCGCCGGACACTCGCGCGCGCGCCAAAAAGCAGAGGGCTCGCCGGTACTTCCGGAGAGCCCTCGGGATGCAACTGCCGGGTGGCCCCGGCGACGGTGTCAGCTCAGCTGCTTGTTCACCAGCGAGGTCATCTCGAACATGGTGACGTTCTTCTTGCCGCCGAAGATCGGCTTGAGCTTGTCGTCGGCGTTGATCTGCCGCTTGTTCTTCGCGTCCTGGAGGTTGTTCTTCTTGATGTAGGCCCAGAGCTTCTTGACGACCTCGGTGCGCGGCAGCGGCTTGGCGCCGACAATCTCAGCCAGGGCGGCGGAAGGAGTCATCTCCTTCATGAACGACGCGTTCGGCTTGCGCTTCGGGGCAGCGGCGGTCTTCTTGGCGGCGGGAGCCTTCTTCGCAGCAGCTTTCTTGGCGGCCATTCGTCTTGAGTCTCCTCCCCTCCGAAGGGGACGTTGTGCGGCCTCGCTTGTTTTTAAGCCAGTGCCGGTGGGCCGTAGGTAGCACGCCCAAGCCCGAAAAACAGCCCTCTCCTGCGTTTTTCCCTCTAGAAACGCCCTACGCAACGCGTTTCATGCCCGAGAAACCGGCTCCGCATCACGATTCCCGCTGGGACGCCCCCCTCTCGTGGCGCGTCCCGTCCCGAGAATCCGGCCTCGCGCGGTGTCCTCCCTCGGAGGATTGCGACAGGGCACGTGGGATTCCGCTTGCGGACGAGGTGTACTTTTTCGGATGAAACGCCCCATGCGAGCCCTCATCACCGGAGCCGGTGGCTTCCTTGGAATCTGGTTGGCCCGTGCCCTGGCGGCGCGCGGCGACACCGTGACGTGCCTCCTTCGCCCTCGGGGAGACGCCTCCGGACTGGCCGGCATCTCCTATACGCGCGTGGAGGGGGACGTGACGGACGCCGCCTCGCTGCGCCCCGCCGTGGAGGGTCAGGACGTCGTCTTCCACCTCGCCGGCGTTCGCCGCGGCGCGACACGCGAGGACTTCCTGCGCGTCAACGCGGAGGGCACCCGCCTGTTGTGCGACGCCATGGTGGCCGCGGGACACCGTCCGCGCCTGGTCCTGGTCGGCTCGCTGGCGGCCATGGGGCCGTCCTCCCCCACCCGCCCGCACGTCGAGGAGGACGCCTTCCAGCCGCACGAGTGGTACGGCGAGAGCAAGGCGGAGGCGGAGCGCATCGCCTTCTCCTATGGAGACCGGCTGCCGGTGACGGTGTCGCGTCCCCCGCGCATCCTCGGCCCCGGAGACCGGGAGAACCTCACCTTCTTCAAGCTGGTGAAGAAGGGCATCCGGCTGGAGCTGGTGGGCGGCCCCCGTCCCCTCACCATGGTGGACGTGGAGGACGTGGTGGACGCGCTGATTCTGCAGGCCGAGCACCCGAGCGCGGTGGGCCAGGCCTTCTTCTGCGCGGGCCCGGGTGGGCCCCTCTCCTTGGAGGCCGTGCAGGATTTGGGAGCGAAGGCGCTGGGGCTCCAGCCCCGCACGGTGCGCATGAGTCCCTGGGTGTTGAGCACCCTCGCCTCGGCGGCGGACGGCGTGTCGCGGGTGACGGGCAAGAAGCTCCCCCTGAATCGGAAGCTGGCCCGACAGCTGCTCGCGCCCGCCTGGACCTGCTCCAGCGCGAAGGCCGAGCGCCTCCTGGGGTATCACCCTCGGAGGGATTTGGAGGACTCCATCCGCCGCAGCGCCGAGTGGTACCGCGAGCAAGGCTGGCTCTAGCCATGCTAGCAGGGGTGGGGGAGCTTTCCCCCGTCCCAGTGTCGTTGACCTCACCCCCCCTGGAGTGTCAGGAAGCCCGCTGCCACATGCCCTCGAAAGCCGCCTTTTTCGATGTCGACGGGACGCTCGTGAAGACGAACGTCGTCCACGTCTACGCGTACTACGCGATGAACCGGGGCTCCGTGTCGGGCATCGCGGGACGGACCTTGAGCACCGCCCTCAGCGTGCCCCTCTTCGGGCTCATGGACTCGCTGGACCGCAAGACCTTCAACGAGTTCTTCTACCGTTATTACGCGGGGTTGACCGAGGACCGCCTCGTCACCATCGCGGAGGACATGTTCGAGGACGTGCTGCAGCCGGCGCTCTTCGAGCAGTCCCAGGACCTCATCGACCAGGCCCGCCGCAGCGGGTGCAAGGTCGTCCTGGTGACGGGGGCGCTGGACTTCACCATGCGTCCGCTCGCCCGGCACCTGGGCGCCGATGACCTGATCGCCAACAAGATGCAGTTCGTGGGCGGCAAGGCCACCGGCAAGGTGATTCCGCCCATCATCGAAGGCGCGAACAAGGCCAACTCCATCCGTGCCTATTGCGCCAAGGAGGGCCTGACGCTGGACAAGTGCCACGGCTACTCCGACAGCGCCTCCGACTACGCCATGCTCGCGGTGGTGGGCCGTCCCACCGCGGTGAACCCGGACCTGCGGCTGCGCTCCATCGCGCGCGCCTACAACTGGCCCATCCTCGATCTCAAGTAGCCCCCTGCCCGCCATGCGCCCGTTCAAGACGCTCCAGAAGCTGTACGACGAGGAAAGCCAGGTCGTCATCACCGAGAAGGGCAGCCCCCCGCGCGCCCTCTTCTACGGTGAAGGCTTCCTCCAGGAAGACCTGCCCGTGGGTACCCGGGTCATCTTCCCCCGCCCGCCCATGGCGGGAGTGCCCAACGTCAAGGCCGCCATCCGCTGGGCCATCAACAACCCGGATGGCATGGACCCGCTGCACGCGCTGCTCAAGCCCGGCATGCGGCTGACGTGCGTCATCGACGACATCAGCGTTCCGCTGCCGCCCATGGTGACGCCGGACGTGCGCCAGTCCATCCTGGAGGTGGTGCTGGAGCTGGCCGCCGACAGCGGCGTGGATGACGTGCACCTGGTCATCGCCAACGCGCTGCACCGTCGCATGACGGAAGGCGAGATGAAGCGGATGGTGGGCGAGAAGATCTACGACGCCTTCTATCCGGACCGCTACTACAACCACGACGCGGAGGACCCGGACGGCATCGTCGCGCTGGAGCGCACGTCCCACGGCGAGGAAGTCTCCGTCAACCGCCGCGTCGCGGAGAGCGACCTCATCATCTACGTGAACGTGAACTTCGTGCCCATGAATGGCGGGCACAAGTCCATGGGCACCGGCGTGTCCAACTACGCGTCGCTGCGCCACCACCACAACCCGAAGACCATCCGCGCTTCGGAAAGCTACATGGAGCCGAAGGCGAGCGCGCTGTACCGCAGCAACGAGCGCATCGGCCGCAACATCGACAAGCACCTGAAGGTCTTCCACATCGAGACCACGCTGAACAACCGCATGTTCGGCGCGCCCACGGACTTCCTCGCCAAGCGCGAGGAGGACTACACCGAGGGCGACCGGCTGAAGTTCCAGGCCATGCGCTACGCGTTGTCCAAGATGCCGCGCGCGGCGGCCCGCAAAATCCTCAACGCGATTCCGGCGCCCTACGACGTCACGGGCGTGTACGCCGGGGCCACCGAGCCCGCGCACGCCAAGACGCTGGAGACCAGTTGGAAGCAGTACGTGGTGCCGGTGGAGGGGCAGAGCGACATCGTCATCTTCCCGATTCCGTTCGTCTCGCCGTACAGCGTCAACTCCATCCTCAACCCGCTGCTGGTGCAGGTGATGGGGCTGGGCTACTTCTTCAACCTGAACCGCGGCGTGCCGCTGGTGAAGAAGGGCGGCGTGCTCATCCTGCTGCACCCGGCCTACGACGAGTTCGACCCGGAGCACCACCCCAGCTACATCGAGTTCTTCCACCGGCTGCTTCCCGAGACGCGTGACTCCATGAAGCTGGAGCACAAGTACGAGAAGGAGTTCGCGGAGAACCCTAGCTACGTGCACCTGTACCGGAAGAACAACGCCTACCACGGCGTGCACCCCTTCTACATGTGGTACTGGGGCGAGAACGGTCGCCAGCACGTGGGCAAGGTCATCGTCGCGGGCGCGGAGAACAACCACGTCCCCGCGCTGCTCGGCTGGGACCGCACCGACACGCTCACCGAGGCCATCGAGGAAGCGCGTGGCTTCATGGGCCGCTCGGCCACCATCAGCCTGTTGCGCATCGCCCCCACGGTGATGGTGGACGTGAAGTGAGGCCGGACATGTCACCGCAACCCGAGCTGAACGTCTCCCAGGTCTTCACCGGCAAGCGCCTGTTGTTCGCGGGCGCCACGGGCTTCGTGGGCAAGGTGACGCTGTCCATGCTGCTGCACCGCTACGGGCAGGAGCTGGAGCGCGTGTACGTGCTCGTCCGCAAGGGCAGCGCGGCCTCCGCCGAGCGTCGCTTCTTCGACAAGGTCGCCACCAGCGAGCCCTTCCAACCCCTGCGCGACACCTACGGGGAAGAGGGCGCGCTCGAGTTCCTGCGCAAGAAGTGCCACGTCCTCGACGGCGATATCACCGACCCGTGGGTGGGCCTGGAAGAGGCCCAGGTGGCGGAGCTGACGGGCAAGGTGCACGCCTTCGTCAACTGCGCGGGCCTGGTGTCCTTCAACCCCTCGTTGGAGGTCGGCCTCAACGTCAACACCCACGGCGTGAAGTACGCGGTGGAGCTGGCGCTGCGCTGGGCGGTGCCCCTCATCCACATGTCCACGTCGTTCGTCGCGGGCAACCGCAGCGGGCTCGTGTTCGAGGACGAGGAGGTCCGAGGCTACTTCCCGAAGAAGGACGAGCTGGACGGGCGCGACTTCAGCCTGGAGCAGGAGCTGAAGGACGCGGAGCGAATCGTGGCGCGGCTGCGCGAGCAGGCCGATGACCGGGCGCTGACGTCCACCTTCCGCAAGAAGGCATTGGACCGGCTGGCCGAGGAAGGCCGCGACGTCAACGACGAGAAGACGCTGCGGCTCGCGGTCGGCCGTGAGCGCAAGCTGTGGCTGAGCGGCGAGCTGGTGCGCGCGGGCATGGAGCGCGCGGCGCACTGGGGCTGGCCCAACACGTACACGTACACGAAGTCCCTGGGCGAGCAGGTCATCGCCGGCACGCCGGGGCTGCGCTACGCGATTGTGCGGCCCTCGATTGTGGAGAGCGCGCGGCACTTCCCGTTCCCGGGTTGGAACGAGGGCTTCACCACGTCCGCGCCGCTGGCCTTCGCCGGCATCAAGGGCCCGGGTGGCATCCCCGCGGGCGAGAACACCATCCTGGACATCATCCCGGTGGACCAGGTGGCGGGCGCGACGATTGGCATCACCGCGCAGTCCATCGACGTGGAGGAGCGGCGCGTCTACCAGTTGGCCTCCGGCGACGTGAATCCGTTCTACGCCAGCCGCTCCGTGGAGCTGGTGGGCCTGTACCGTCGGCGCTACTACCGGAACAAGGAGTCGGGCAACAAGGTGCTCAACTCGCTGCGCTCGCGGCTGGAGCCGCAGCCGGTCAGCAAGCTCGAGTTCGAGTGGATGAGCGCGCCCATGCTCGTCCGGGGCGCCAAATTCCTGAGGAAGGCCATCGACGAGGTGCGGCCCGCTTGGGGCGCGCCGGCCGTGCAGGCGATGTTGGACAAGGCCAAGGTGTCGCTCGAGGAGGTGGAGACGAGCAACGCGGGCCTCATCGCGATGACGGACCTGTTCCTCCCCTTCCTCTACGAGAACCGTTACGTCTTCCGCTGTGACAACACGCGCTCGGTCTACACGCGCATGGTGCACGCGGACCGGCTGAAGATTCCGTGGGACCCGGAGCACATCGACTGGCGCGCGTACTTCATGGAGACGCACCTGCCGGGCCTGGAGAAGTGGGTGTTCCCCGGCCTGGAGGAGGAGCGCGAGAAGCGCACCGTCATCCCCGCGCACCGCGACTTGCTGGAGCTGTTCGAGGCGACGGTGCATGCGTACCGGCACCGGGTGGCCTTCCGCATGGTGGCGGGCGAGAAGGAGGAGCGCTTCACCTTCGGCGAGGTGCACCGCTATGCGGCGCGCGTGGGCAGCTTCCTGGTGCGCTCAGGCGTGAAGCCTGGAGACCGGGTGCTGCTGGTGTCGGAGAACCGGCCCGAGTGGGGCACGTGCTTCTTCGGCATCCTGCGTGCTGGCGCGACGATGGTGCCGGTGGACCCGGGCCTGAGCGAGGCGGAGGTCATCAACATCGCGAAGCGGGCGGAGGCGAAGGTCTGCCTGATGTCCGAGGACGCGTCGCGGGACTTCTCTGGCCTGTTCGGCGCGCTGGGTGACAACGTCATCATCGCGAGCCTCGCGGAGGCGATGACGGGCGACCCGGCGTACCCGGAGGACCGCATCGGGCCGGTGCGCAAGTCGGCGTCGGCGGATGACCTGGCGAGCCTCATCTTCACGTCCGGGACGACGGGCACGCCCAAGGGCGTGATGCTCACCCACCGCAACTTCTCCTCGCTGGTGGCGAAGCTGGCTGGCGTGTTCAACGTGGGCGTGGGCGACGGCGTGTTGTCCGTGCTGCCGCTGCACCACACGTTCGAGTTCTCCGCGGGCTTCCTCACCCCGTTCTCGCGCGGCGCTGAAATCACGTACATCGACGAGCTGACGTCGGACCGGCTGGGCGAGGTCTTCGAGACGGGCCGCATCACCGCGATGATTGGCGTGCCGGCGCTGTGGCAGTTGCTGCACCGGAAGATGACGCAGGAGTTCGCCAGCCGTCCGCCGCTGGTGGAGCAGGCCATCAAGGCGATGATGGCCACGCACGGCGAGCTGCGGAACCGCGCCAACGTCAACCTGGGCAAGCTCTTGTTCTGGCCCGTGCACCGCAAGTTCGGCGGGCGCATCAAGGTGCTGGTGTCGGGTGGCTCGGCGCTGCCCGAGGAAGTGCACAAGGCCTTCCACGAGCTGGGCTTCAACATCACGGAGGGCTACGGCCTGACGGAGGCCGCGCCGGTGCTCGCCGTCGCGACGCCTGGCAACAAGCGCACGCCCGGCTCGGTGGGCAAGCCGCTCGCAGGCATCGAAGTGCGCATCCTCCAGCCGGACAACGACGGCATTGGCGAGGTGCTGGCCAAGGGCCCCAACGTCATGGCGGGCTACTTCGGGGACCGCGAGGCGACGGAGGTGGTGCTGAAGGAAGGCTGGCTGCACACCGGCGACCTGGGCCGCGTGGACGCGGAGGGCCGGCTGTACCTGGTGGGTCGAGCCAAGGACGTCATCATCGACCACAACGGGAAGAACATCTACCCGGACGAGCTGGAGGAGCTGTACCAGGAGCACCCGCACGTCAAGGAGCTGTCCATCGTCGGCCTGACGGACGACGCGGGTGGCGAGAAGGTGGCGTGTCTGTGCGTGCCGGACTACGGAGACCGTCCCCGCGAGGAGGTGCGCCGCGAGTTGGAGGAGCACTTCCGCAAGGTGGGCGCGGGCATGCCCTTCTACCGGCGCATGAAGGTGCTGCGCTTCTGGGATGGCGAGCTGCCGCGCACCTCCACGCGCAAGGTGAAGCGCAAGCAGGTGGTGGAGGAGCTGCAGCGGTTGGAGCGCGTTGCGGCCAGCGCCACCAAGGCGCGAGAGAAGGTGGCCGCCACGGTGGCGGGCACCGGCGGCGCGTCCGAGTGGCTCTACCCGCTCATCGCCGAGGTCTGCCACAAGCCGCTCTCCGACGTGCGTCCGGAGACGCACCTCACGGGGGACTTGGGCTTCGACTCGCTGATGCTCACGGAGCTGTCCTCCGCGCTGGAAGGCGCGGGCGTGCCGCTGCCGGCGATTGAGGATTTGACGCAGGTGCAGACGGTGGAGGACCTGCGCAAGGTGGTGATTGCGTCGGGTCGCCGGCCGTCGGCGGAGACGCGGGCGAAGGAGATCTCCAAGGAGAACGCGAAGGCGGAGGAGGTGGAGATTCCGGTGCCGGACGTCGTCGCGGACGTGGGCCGACAGCTGCTGTCCTTCGGGCAGAAGGTCCTCTACGGCGGCGTCTTCGACGTGAAGGTGACCGGCCGCTCCTTCATCCCGATGAACCGCAACTTCCTGGTCATCGCCAACCACGCCAGCCACCTGGACGCGGGCCTGGTGCGGGTGGTGCTGGAGGAGCAGGGAGACCGGCTCGTCTCGCTGGCCGCGCGCGACTACTTCTTCGACACGCCGCTCAAGCGCGCGTGGTTCGAGAACTTCACCAACCTGGTCCCCATCGAACGGCACGGCTCGCTGCGCCAGTCGCTGCGTCAGGCGGGCGAGGCGCTGCGCCAGGGCTTCAACGTCCTCATCTTCCCGGAGGGCACGCGCTCGCCCACCGGCGAGCTGCAGGAGTTCAAGTCCACGCTGGGTTATCTGGCGTTGACGTACCGGGTGGACGTGCTGCCGCTCTACATCCACGGCGCCTTCGACGCGCTGCCCAAGGGCAGCGTCTTCCCCAAGTCCAAGGACCTCAAGGTGAGCATCGGCCCCGCGCTGGGACACGAGGCGCTGCGCGCGCGCTCGCAGGGCATGTCGCGCTCGGAGAGCTACCGCTACGCCACCCGCATCGCCGAGGACGCGGTGCGCGAGCTGCGTGACGGACGTGTCCTCAACCTGGGCGGACCGCCCTCGACGGACGTGGACGTCCTGCCCGCGCTTCCCTCGGGAGGGAAGAACTCGTGAAGCTGCTCGTCACTGGAGGCACGGGGTTCCTGGGCACGCATCTGGTGCCCAAGCTGGTGGCGGCGGGCCACACGGTGCGCCTCATCGGACGCTCGCGTCCGACGGGGCCGGCGTATGCGGGCACGGAGTACGTCGCCGGCGACTTGAAGGACCGGGACGCGGTGCGCCGCGCGCTGGACGGAGTCGAGGGCGTCTATCACCTCGCCGGGCTCGTCTCCTTCCAGCCGAAGGACGCCCGGAAGATGTTCGAGCTGCACGTGGACAGCACGCGCGAGCTGCTGCGCGACGTGCGCGAGGCGGGCGTGAAGCGCGTCGTCCTCGCGTCCACGTCCGGCACCACGGCGGTGTCGAAGGAGGAGGCGGTGCTCGACGAGTCCGCTGACTACCCGATTACCGTGGTAGCGCGGTGGCCGTACTACATCTCCAAAATCTACGAGGAGAAGCTGGCGCTGGAGTACTGCCGCAAGCACGCCATTCCGCTCGTGGTGCTCAACCCCAGCCTGTTGATGGGGCCCGGGGATGACCGGCTGTCGTCGACGTGGACGGTGGTGAAGTTCCTCAACCGGGAGATTCCGGCGATGCCGGGTGGCGGCATCTCCTTCGTGGACGTGCGCGACGCCGCGGAGGCGTTCCTCCAGGCGCTCACCCGGGGCGAGCTGTATGGCCGCCACCTGATGGGCGTGAACATGACGACCCGGGAGTTCTTCGAACGGCTGGAGCGCCTCACCGGCGTGCCCGCGCCCCGGCTGCGGCTGCCCAAGCAGGTGAACATCCTGGGCGGCCAGTTGCTGGAGCGCTGGGCGAAGCTGCGTGGCACGCCCGCGCCGTTGGACCCGCAGGAAGTGGAGATTGGCGAGCACTACTTCTGGCTGGATGCCGCCAAGGCCCAGGCCGAGCTCGGCTTCCACGCGCGCGACGTGCAGGAGACGCTCGTCGACACCGTGAAGCACATCTACGCGAAGCTGCCGCCCGGGAGCCTGCCCGGCACCAAGGGCCGGCTCGGCGACTTGCGCGAAGGCACCTGAGCTTCGCGCGCACGCGAGTAGGCGCCGCCTCATGAAGGGCGGCGCTTCACCCGTCTCCGGTGTGGTGCCCCGGACGGACGCTCCTCAGCGTCACCGCCGCGAGGACCGAGAGCGCGAGGAAGACCCCCGCGCCAATCACCGCGGCGGTGTTGAGTCCCAGGGTGAAGGACTCCCGCGCGGCCCCCAGCAGCGACGCCTGGATTGAGGAAGGCAGCGAGGGCGCCACGGCCGCCGCGCCGATGAGGCTCTCGCGGACGCGGTCGGCCACCTCCACCGGGACGTCGGGCATCACCACCGGGTCCATCCGCTTGCGGTAGATGAAGGTGCCCAGGCTCCCCATCACCGCGACGCCCAGGGCGAAGCCCAGCTCGTTGGCGGTCTCCGAAGTCGAGGCCGCGGAGCCAGCCTTCTCCGGGGGCGCCGAGCCCACCACCAGGTCCGTGCCCAGCACTGCCATGGGCGCGAAGCCGATGGCCGCCACGACGGTGCCGACCACCAGCAACATTCCTCCCCCCACGCTGTCCGCCTGGGTCATCACCGCATAGCCCACGCTCGACAACAGGAGGCCCGCGGCCATGACGAAGCCCGGGCGCATCCGTCGGATGATGAAGGGCCCCAGGAGCGAGCCCGCCATCATCCCCACCATCTGCGGCACCATCCGCAGCCCGGCGTCCAGGGGCGACAGCCCCGCCACCAGTTGGAAGTACATGGGGACGAGCAAGGCCATCCCGCCCGAGCAGATGGCCATGAACAGCATGATGACCAGGGTCGCGCTGAACGCCCGGTTCGCGAACAGCCGGGGGTCCAACAGCGGATGCGCCAACCTCCGCTGCCTCTGGACGAACACCACGCCCAGGGCCAGTCCTCCCAGCAGCACGGCCACGGGCAACGGATGCCAGCCATGACGGGCCAGTTGCTTGAGGCCGTAGACGGTGGGGAGAATCGCGGCCAGGGACAGCGCCACGCTGGTCAGCTCCACGCGGCCTCCCGAGGGGTCCTTGTACTCGGGGAGCAACAGCGGCGCCGCCACCAGCAACACGAGCATCACCGGGACGCCCATCAGGAACGCGGCGCCCCACCAGAAGTGTTGCAACAGCAGCCCCCCGAGCAGCGGCGCGACGACCATGCCCAGGAGGAAGCAGTTGAGCCACACGGCAATGGCCAGCGAGCGCTGCTGGGGCACCTGGAACATGTTGCTGATGAGCGCCAGCGTGGAGGGCATCAGCGTCGCGCCGGCCATGCCCAGCGCGGCACGCGAGGCGATGAGCATCTCCGGGGTGCGGGAGTACGCCGCCGCCACCGACGCGAGACAGAAGGCCGACGCGCCTATCAGCAGCAGCTTGCGCCGGCCGATGCGGTCTCCCAGCGTGCCCATCGTCACGAGCAGGCCGGAGAGCATGAAGCCGTAGATGTCCATGATCCACAGCTGCTGGACGCTGCTCGCCCCCAGCTCCGCGCTCAGGTGCGGCAGCGCCAGGTAGAGCACGCTGACATCCACCGAGATGAGCAACGTGGGGAGCGCGAGCACCACCAGGCCAATCCACTCCCGGCGTCCCGCCAGGGGAGGCCCTCCACCCACGGCATCCTCGGACTTCGTCATCGCGCCACCCTCTCATGCTTCTGACGCGGCCTCGACGAAACCCGGACGCGTCCAGGCACGCCGTGATGGCGAGCGAGGACTCACTCCAGCCCTCGGACAGCGTCCAGGGCGAAGAGCGGTCAGCGGGAAATCGGGAACGAACGGAGCTTCAGCGAACCTACCGCTTCACCGTCTCACGGGCGCGGTCCACCATCTGCCCCGCCCAGGGCTCGGAGCGGTGGCTCCACACCCACGCGGCGCCCAGGAAGCCCAGTCCGAGCAGCACGAGCACCAGTCGCGCCAGCATGGAGGGTCCCTGCTCGCCTTGCGCCATGACTAGCCCACCACCCTGTTGCGGCCCGTCTTCTTGGCCTTGTACAGGTTGGCGTCCGCCACCTTGATGAAGTGGGTGGGCTCCGCCATGTCCGCCGCCATCTCCGCCACGCCAATGGAGATGGTCACCGGAATCTCCTTGTCGTCGTAGAAGAAGGTCTTCTCCTCGACGAGCTTGCGAATCTTCTCCGCGAACAGGCGCGCCTTGTCCGGCCCGTCCTCGGGCATGACCACGGCGAACTCCTCGCCGCCGTAGCGAGCGAAGCACTGCTCACGGCGCACCAGTCGCTTGATGGACTGGGCCAGCTCCCGCAGCACGTAGTCCCCGGCCAGGTGCCCGTGCTCGTCGTTGATCTTCTTGAAGTGGTCGATGTCGAACATCATCAGCGACAACGTGCGCTGGTACCTGCTGGAGCGGCCCATCTCCCGCTCGAGGTACTCCAGGAAGAAGCGCTTGTTGTTCACGCCGGTGAGGCCATCCGCGATGGTCAGCGTGTAGATGGTCTCGTGGTACTGCGTCTCGATGTTGTCGCCATTGAGGAACTTGAAGATGGAGCCCCCGACCTTGATGAGGTCGCCGTTGCGAAGCGGCTGGGCCTGGAGCACTTCCTGGTCGTTCAGGTAGGTGCCGTTGGTGGAGCCCAAGTCCTCCACCAGCATCTTCCCGCCCCGGCTCAGCACGCGGGCGTGCCGGCGCGAGACGTTGTCCAGGTCCACCACGATGTGGTTGCCCTCTTCCCGGCCAATCGTCAGCTCGGAGTCGACAAGGTACTTCTTGCCGAGCTCCGGGCCGTGAATCTGGACGAGGCAACACTCGGCGCTGCGCTCGTTGCGCAGATCCAGGGAGGAAATCTTGGTGACGCGCGTTTCGTCTCCTGACATCGCCGCCAAGGCTAACACGAGCCCCTTTTCGGAAGCCAAGTAACCCCAGCGGGAACCGCGCTTCCCGGCGCGCCCGGGACGGCCCCGACGGCGACGATGTCCCACATCTGGGGAGTCCGGCCCGGTGGGGAGGACGTGGCCGGGCGGTTGGGCACTCAACGAAGGCAACCGAGCAGGCCTCGGCGGCCTTGTCGCCCGAGGGAGCCGGACTAACGTCCGGCCCAACTATGTCCAAAGTCCTGGCGATGATTCTGGCGGGCGGCGCGGGTACGCGCCTGGAGCCCCTCACCCGTGAGCGGGCCAAGCCCGCCGTCCCTTTCGGGGGCCGTTACCGCATCATCGATTTCGCCCTGTCCAACTTCACCAACTCGGGAGTCTACCGGGTCAAGGTGCTCACCCAATACAAGAGCGACTCGCTCAACAACCACCTGTCCCGCGCATGGCGGATGTCCGCGTTCCTCGGCCACTACGTCGAGGCGGTGCCCGCGCAGATGCGCACCGGCGTGGACTGGTACAAGGGCAGCGCCGACGCCATCTACCAGAACCTCAACATCATCACCGACGAGGAGCCGGACTACATCTTCGTCTTCGGCGCGGACCACGTGTACCGGATGGACACGCGGCAGATGCTCGACTTCCACATGTCCAAGAAGGCCGCGTGCACCGTGGCGGCCATCCCCGTCCCGATTGAGCAGGGGCGCGAGTTCGGCATCATCGACGTGGGCCCCGACGGGCGCATGCGCGCGTTCCTGGAGAAGCCCAAGAACCCGCCGCCCATGCCGGGCAACCCGAAGATGTGCCTGGCCTCCATGGGCAACTACCTCTTCACCACCGACGCGCTGGTGCAGGAGGTGGTGCGCGACGCGGCCAACGAGACGAGCGCTCACGACTTCGGCAAGTCCATCATCAGCGAGCTGTACAAGACGGCGCCGGTGTACGTGTACGACTTCGCGCAGAACGAGATTGCCGGGCAGGAAGGCAAGGAGCGCGGCTACTGGCGGGACGTGGGGAACATCGACATCTACTACCAGTCCAACATGGAGTTGGTGGAGGTGGACCCCATCTTCAACCTGTACAACGACCGCTGGCCCATCCACACACAGTCCAACAACTACCCGCCGGCCAAGTTCGTCTTCGCGGACAAGGACAACCAAAGGGTCGGCCACGCCATGGACTCGCTGGTGGCGGAGGGCTGCATCATCTCCGGCGGGCGCGTGAATCGCTCCGTGCTTTCCCCGAAGGTGCGCGTCAACTCGTACTCGGAAGTGGAGGCGTCCATCCTCTTCGAGAACGTCACCATCGGCCGCCGCAGCCGCATCCGGAAGGCCATCATCGACAAGAACGTGGAGATTCCGCCGGGGACCACCATTGGCTACGACCCGGTGGAGGACAAGCGGCGCTTCCACGTCACGCCGGACGGAGTCGTCGTCATCCCCAAGGGCATGAAGGTGGTGTGAGCGGCCATGGTCTCATCGGGGGGCCTTCACCTGCGGCCAGCGCGCGACTCGGACCGTCGCGCGCTGTGGCGTGTCCACACCGAGGCGGTGGAGACGCTGTGCCAGGGTGTCTATGCCCCCGATGAGCTGAACACCTGGGTGAGTCTGCTCCGGCCGGAGGGCTATCTCCGGCCGGACCGGCCGCGCACGGTGTTGGTGGCGGAGCGGGGCCGGCGCCTGGTGGGCTTCGGCCAACTCCACTGCCGCGCCGGAGAGCTGGAGGCCCTCTACGTGGTGCCGGACGAGGTGGGTCACGGCGTCGGCTCCCAGTTGCTCGCCGCGCTGGAGTCGGTGGCCTGGGGTGTCGGCACGCCGCTGTTGGGCCTGGATGCCAGCCTCAACGCGGAGGACTTCTACCGGCACCGGGGTTACGTGTCGCTGCATCCGGCCACACGGCCGCTGACGCAGCGGGTGCAGCTGGCCTGCGTGCGGATGCAGAAGCGCAGGCCCATGGCCTCCTCGCGGCGCGAGTCGAGCGCCGGAGCGATGCCCCCTACCTGAAGGCGGCCTTCACCTCGGGCTTGGCCAAGACCACCAGCGCCCAGATGCCGATGGGCAGGGCAAGGCAGCCACAGGTGCCACAGCATGGCACGAGCGACGCGATGGCACCCGCCATGGCCAGTCCGCGACTCTGGAGCTGCCGCATCTTGAACGCGCCGAAGAAGGTGAGCGCATTGAGGAGGAGAACCGGGCCGAACATCACCAGCCGGCCGCCCACGGAGACGAACCAGTCGAGGGTCCCCTTGTTCTTCTCCAGCACGTCCCGGTACTGCGCCAGGTTCGGGTCGTTGTAGAGCTGCTCCAACTGCTCCGGCCCGACGGGTGTCGCCAGGTTGGTGAGGGCCCAGAGGAACGTCACCGCGGAGGTGACCATCAGGAGGATGGCCGGCAGGGACACGGCCTCCTTCGGGTTGGTGCCGGGAAAGCCATCCGTGGGGGCTCCGTATGCGTTCTCCATGTTTCCAGCTCCCGTGACACGTGAAGGGTGCGTGGGCCCACGGCCCAGGATGGCGCGTATTCCAACCAGGAGACGGTGCGGGCACCAAGCGAAATGGCGCCGCACCGTCCCCCAGTCGTCGTCAGGCTCACGCCTTGAAGGTGAGCAAGGGCGCCAGACGCGCCACCTCGCGGACGATGCCGGCCTTCACCTGCGAGTCCACCACCGGACGGATGGGCTTGTAGGCGGCGGGGGCCTCCTCCACCCGTCGCTCCGAGCGCAGGGTGATGCAGTCCACGCCCTTCAGGCCCAGCGCCGCCTCGCTCTGGTCGGCCCCACCCCGTGACAGGGAGAAGCGCGAGCGCGCCCGCCCCGCCCCATGGGACGCGGACTCCAGCGCCCGCGCATCACCGCACCCCACCATGAGGAAGGACGTGGCGCCCATGGAGCCGGGGATGATGACGGGCTGCTCGGCGCCCGCGGGGCAGGCGCCCTTGCGCGCCAACCAGCCCCCCTCGTACGGGAGGGTGAGGTTGTGCGGCACGTCGTAGACGAGCGGTGCCTCCACGTCGCCGAACAGCTCGCGCAGCGTCTGTCGCAACAGCTCCGCGAGCAGCAGCCGGTTGAGGAAGGCATAGTTGGCGGCGGTGGCCTCGGCCTCCAGGTAGCCAGCGACGAGCGCCTCGTCCGCCAGCGGGAGGATGCCGCTCTCCGGGAAGGGAGCCCCCTGGGGCCAGGCCTTGCGGGTGCGCTCACGCCAGGCCACCCCGACGTGTTTACCCACGTCGCGGCTGCCGGTGTGAATCATGAACGCCAGCTGTCCTTCGCGGACGCCCCACTGCCAGGCTCGCGCCCGGTCCTCGACGGCCTCCACGCGCTGCACCTCGACGAAGTGGTTGCCTCCGCCGATGGTGCCCAGGCCCGCGTCGCGCACCACGCCCTCGCGGGTGAGTGCGTCCGGTGCCCAGCTCGGGTTGCCGCGCAGCGCGCCGCCCAGGTGGATGCGTCCCACCTCCGCGTCGAGCTGCGCCAGGTCCGCCGCTTTCGCGCAGCCCAGCGGTGCGTCCAGCGTCTCCAGGAGCCAGCCTGGGATGCCGTCGCGCAGCAGGGCCGTGGACGCTCGCGAGGACATCGCCACGTCCCTCGTGCCGAAGAAGTAGTGGCCCTTCATGCGCTCGACGAAGTCGTCACGTCGCGCCAGGAAGTCCTCCACGGAGAGGTCCGCGACGTGCAAGCGCATGCCGCAGTTGATGTCGGTGCCCACGGCGCCCGGGACGACGAGCCCACGCGTGTGCAGCACCGAGCCGATGGCCACGCCGGAGTCGCCCGGGTGGAAGTCAGGGGTGGCGCGCACGCGCAGCACCTCGCCACCACCCGGGTGCTTCAGGGCGGCGAGCTGTGCGAGCTGTTGGAAGGCCTTGCCCTCGACGGGCAGGTCCGGGGGGAGAAGCACCTCGGCGGGTGGCGCGTTCGCGTCACCGTGGAGGCGCACGGTGTAGAGATGACCGTCATAGGTCACCTCGAGCCCCTCGCGGGCAAGCGCCCGCAGGAGCCGATTCAGTTTCGGCTGCATGACCCAACTCAGGGAATGCCCCGGTGCTCGCGGACGAGCCGCTCGGGGAGACGTGGCGGAGAGAGATGGTGGACCTTGGGTCAGCAGCCGCGGTCGCCGGACGGCTCGAAAGCCATCCTCACCGCGCAGGGACGCATGCCGCGCCGGAGGCTGACGAAACAGTCCACCCGAGGCCGCTTCACTGCCTCACCTCACGCCAAATCACAGCTCGCCGTGCCCCGCTTCACTCGACGGCAAGCATCCGCTCGGCCCCCGCGGCCACCAGCCGAGCGTCGCGCGCCATCGCCGCGTCGGGACTACACCGCCCCGGACAAACCGCCGTCGACGTTGATGGCCGTGCCGCTGATGTAGCCACCCCGAGGAGACAGCAGGAAGGCGACGACGTCCGCGAACTCCTCCGCGCGCCCTACTCGCCCCAAGGGGATGCCCGCGTTGCGCGCCATCTCCGCCTGGAACGACTCCACCGACTTGCCCAGCTCCTGCGCCCGGCGCCCCCACTGGCCGCTCTCGATGATGCCCACGAGCACGGCATTCACGCGGATGTTCTTCGCTCCGAGCTCCTTCGACAGCGCCTTCGTCAGCGCCATGCCCGCAGCGCGTGACACCGAGGACGGCGTCGACTGCGCCCCGGGCGTCTTCGCGCCAATCGCCAGCACGTTGACGATGGACCCGCCCCCGGACTCGCTCAGGTGGGGCAGCACGTGCCGCGATGCGCGCACCGCCGCGAACAACTTGAGCTGGAGGTCCGTCTCCCACTCGGCGTCCGTCACCGAGGCGAACGGACGGGCCGCGGCGGTGCCGGCGTTGTTCACCAGCGCGTCCACCCGCCCCCACCGCGCATGGGCCGCGTCCACGAAGTGCTCCACTTCCCACGCCTTGGACACGTCCGCCTGCACCGCGAGGACGTCACCGCCCTCCGCGCGCAGGGCCGAGGCCGTGGCCTCCAGCCGCTCCGTGCCCCGGGCACACAGGGCCACCTTGGCCCCTTCCCGGACGAGCCGTCGGGCCACCGCCGCGCCCAGCCCATCCGAACCGCCCGTCACCAACACCACCCTGCCACCCAGTTCCAGGTCCATGTGCGCCTCCTTCGCGGGCCACGGCACCGGAAGCTCGCGAGAGCCTCCGGCCTGGACACCGGTGCGTGGCCGATGACGCCGCGCACGCACCGGAGGCTACGCCATCACGCCGGCTGCTTCACGGGCACATGCCGCTTCTTGTCGAAGGCGGCGAGCGTGGTGGCGATCTCCTCGTTCACCAGCCGCAGCATGTCCTGCTTCTCGCGGAACGGGAGGAAGGCGCTCTTGAAGCCGGAGACGATGATGGTGGCCAGGTCATCCAACGACAGGCCGAGTTCCTTGTGGGCCACCCACAGCTCCTTCGTCACCGTGGTGTCGGTGATGAGGCGGTTGTCGGTGTTGATGGTCACCCGCAGACCGTAGTCGAAGTAGAACTTCAACGGGTGCGCGGCGAGGCTCGACACCGCGCCCGTCTGCACGTTCGACGTGGGGCAGACCTCCAACGGAATCCGGTGGTCGTTGACGTAGTTGAGCAGGTCCCCGTCCTCGCGCAGCCGCGTGCCGTGGCCGATGCGATGCGAGCCCAGGTTGTGGATGGCCTGGGAGATGGACTCGGGGCCGTACGCCTCGCCGGCGTGGGCGGTGCAGTTGACGTTGTTCTTCAGGATGAGCTGGAAGGCATCCTTGTGGTCCTTGGCCGGGAAGCTCGCCTCGGCGCCCGCGAGGTCGAAGCCGATGACGCCCCGGTTCTTGTAGGCCACCGACAGCTCCGCCAGCCGCATGGACGTCTGCGGATTGATGTGGCGGATGCCGCACACGATGACGCCGCACTTGATGCCCGTCTCGCGCTTGGCCACGCGCAGGCCCTCGAGCACCGAGTCGATGACGGTGGTCATCTTCAGGCCCTTCTGAAGGTGCAGCGCGGGCGAGTAGCGCACCTCCAGCCACCGCACGTTCTCCGCCGCCGCGTCCACCGCCAGTTCGTAGGCCGCGCGGTAGAGGGAGTCCGCCGTCTGGAGCACGGAGAGCGTCACGTCGAACGCGACGAGATACTCCTCCAGGCTCTCGCAGACCTCACCCATGTGGATGGCCTTGGCCAGTCCGTCCACGGTGTCCGCCGGCAGCTTGACCTTCTGCTGCTCGGCGAGTTCGAGGATGGTCTTCACCCGCATCGAGCCATCCAGGTGGCAATGCAGGTCCGTCTTGGGCAGGGCGTGCAGCAGCTCTTCCGTCACCGCCAGCGTGGGGGGCGGGACGAAGTCCGTCCGCCGGGCCCCAGAAGGGATGCCGGTGGCGCTGGGAATCTCGTCGTCACGAATCGTAGGCATGGTCGAACTTCCTTCCTTACGCCATCCTCCAAACCATGTCGCCCCGCGCGTGTCCATGCAGGCCCCTCGCCCCCGCCCTCGCCCTGACATTGGTGATGGCCGTGGGGTGCCGGGAGCCCGCGGAAACGGCCTTCCGGTACTCCACGGATGCATCCTCCCGTGCCGGACTGACACCCCTGCCGGATGGGGTCATCACCGGCAACGAGGCCGGCGCCGTGGTGCGGCTGGACCGCGCCGGAGCGGTGGTCTGGCGGGTGGCGCTCGGACGGGAAGTGGCGACGCGGCCCGTCGTGGCCGGCGACAGCGTCATCGTCGGAACAGTCGCCGGAGACCTGGTGCGACTGGCCCTCGTGGACGGAGCGGAGCGCTGGCGCCTCACCGGCGAGCCCCCGGTCCTCACTCCCCTGGTCGCGACCTCCGACGGAGCCTCGGTCTTCGTCGTGGCTCCGGATGGCGCGGTGCGTTCACACGCGGTGGACACGGGCAAGGTCCGGTGGCGGACGCCCGTGCCCAAGGCCGACGAAGCCCACCTGGATGCCCGTCGCGGGCTCCCCTCCCCCGTCCTCGTGGACGGGCGGCTGGTGGTGGCGCTCGGGGATGTGGGGCTGGTGGCCCTATCCTCGGAGGACGGAGCCCGGGTCTGGCGGCAGGAGGTCCGGGGCGTGCTGGGACTGGAGGTCTCCGGGGACGTCCTCTTCGCCAGCACGCGAGACAAGCGCGTCTGGGCCTTGAAGGCCCGGGATGGCGCACCGCTCTGGGAGAAGAGCCCCGCGAAGGAGCTCACCAGCCCGCCCTCCCTGGCCCTGGGCCTGCTGTGGGTGGGCGCGCGCGTGGAGGACGCCGCGGTGCTGGTGGCGCTCTCGCCGGAGGACGGGAAGGAGGTGGCGCGGGTGGGACTGCCGGACGCGCTCACCACCAGCGTGGCCGAGGCTCCTGGCGACATGCTGCTGGTGCCCACCCACGGACGACAGGGACGGCTGGTGGCCCTGAAGCGGCCCACGTGGGAGCGCGCGTTCTCCCTTCGCACGGACACGGCACTGCGCTCGCGGCCGGTCGTCCTGGGGCAACAGGTGTTCGTGCTCGGCCAGGATGGGCGGGTGCTGTCGTGGAAGCTGCGCCCACCGGAGCCTGTGCGCGGGCCCTGAAGATTCCCGGCGCGACGTCGTCAGGGGGCCCCACGGGCGGGCGTCCTCTTCTCCGCGCCCGGCAGAAGAGGCCCTACACGCTCTCGGACTTCGCTGGTTCGAATCCAGCTCCCTCCGCCATCTGGAGGGATAGCCAAGCGGTCGACGGCACCAGACTTCCATCTGGCAGGTCTTCCTCACGGCTTCCTCACTCGGGCGCGGAAGAAACCCCGCGCGTTCCCCTGCTAGCCTGGCATCAGGAAGCGGGCGATGACGCGCTTGAGTCCCACGGCACCGCCGAACTCCACCGTCACCTTGGCATTCGGCCCCGAGCCATCCGTGGCGACGATGCGGCCCACGCCGAACTGCTCGTGTCGCACGCGCATGCCGCGCACGTCCCCGCTCACCGCGTCCATGTCCGACGCCTGTGAGTAGGAGCGGTCGATGCGCGGCCCGTCGTCCTCGTCCCAGGTCCGCTTGCGCGGGGGCGCCATGGGCGCGGGCCGAGGTGGCTCCGGGATGTCCTGCTCGCTGATGCCGAACAGTTTGGGCGGCACGTCTCGCAGGAAGCGGCTGGGCTGGTTGTAGCGCAGCTCACCGAACAGCGAGCGGCACTGCGCCAGGCTCACGAAGAGCCGCTTGCGCGCACGGGTGAAACCCACGTAGCAGAGGCGCCGTTCCTCGGCCATCTCCTCCCCGTTGTCCGGGTCCTCGCCCTTCAGCGCTCGCGAGTGAGGGAAGACGCCGTCCTCCAGGCCCGTGAGGAACACCGCGTCGAACTCCAGGCCCTTGGCCGCATGCAGCGTCATCAGCGCCACCCGGCCCTCACCGACCTCCGCGTCCGCGTCACCCACGAGTGAAATCTGCTCGAGGAACGCCTGGAGCGGAGGCGTGTCCGCCGACAGCGGCGCGGCGTCCACCTCGGGCGGCACCTCCGCGGGGGGATTCGCCGCGGCGGCCACCGACGCGGCCGCGCGGTTCAAGTCGAACTCCTGCGCGGCGCCCAGGAACTCGCGAAGGTTCTCCGCGCGCGTCGTCGCCTCGTCGCTGCCCTCGGCGACGAGCGTGTCCACCAGCTTCGTCTCGCGCAGCATCTCGTCCACGGCGCTCGCCGCGTCCGTCGTTCCCTCCGCGTAGGCGTTCAGCGACTTCAGCAGCCCGTGGAACGTGCGCAGCCGCTTCACCGCCGTGCTGTTCAGCGCGGGGATTCGCTCGGGCTCGGCGAGGACCTCGAACAGGCTCTGGCCCTGGGTGTTGGCGTGGTCCGTCACCCGCTCCACGGTGGTGTCGCCGATTCCGCGCGCGGGCGTGTTGATGATGCGCAGCAGGTCCGCGTCCGAGCGCGGGTTCACCATCAGCCGCAGGTACGCGGAGGCATCCCGCACTTCCGCGCGGTCATAGAAGCTGCGGCCGCTCACCAGCGTGTACGGCACGCGCGCCAGGCGCAGTCCCTCTTCCAGCACACGGCTCTGCGCATTGACGCGGTAGAAGACCGCCATGCTGGAGTACTTGATGAAGCCCTCCCGCTGGAGCGCGAGAATCTGCCGCGCCACCTCCTGCGCCTCCATCCGCTCGTCGCGGTTGAGCATGAGCTGGAGCGTCTGGCCCGCGGGCCGGTCCGACCACAGCTTCTTCTCCATCCGCCGCGTGTTCTTCCGGATGACCTCGTAGGCCGCGTCCAGGATGTTCCGGTCCGAGCGGTAGTTCTGCTCCAGCTTCACCACCTTCGCGCCCGGGTACTCGCGAGGGAAGTTGAGGATGTTGTCCACGTCCGCGCCGCGCCAGCGGTAGATGGACTGGTCGTCGTCTCCCACCACCACCAGGTTCGCCGACGGCGGCGGCGCCAGTTGCTGCAGGAGCGCGTACTGCACCGGGTTGGTGTCCTGGAACTCGTCCACCAGCACGTGGTGGAAGCGGCGCCGGTAGTTCTCCAGCACCTCCGGCCGCTTGCGGAACAGCGTCACCAAGAGGAGCAGCAGGTCGCCGAAGTCCACGGCGTTGGCCGCGCGCAGGCGGTCCTGATAGGCACGATACACCTTGTGGACCAACTGGCCGCGCTCGTCACCGGGCGCCACCTCCATGTCCTCTGGCAGCCGGGCCGCGTTCTTCTCCTGGTCGATGCGACTGAGGATTTCGCGCGGTTGCATGGACTGCTCCAGCCCCGCCTCCCGCATGGCCCGCTTCACGACGTTGAGCTGGTCCCCATCGTCATAGATGACGAACGAGCGGGTGAGCCCCACGTGCTCCGCCTCGCGCCGCAGAATCATCGCCGCGGCCGAGTGGAAGGTGCTCACCACCAGGTCGTTCGCCTGGCGCCCCAGCAACTGCACCAGGCGCTCGCGCATCTCCCTCGCTGCCTTGTTGGTGAAGGTGACGGCGAGGATGCGCCACGGGAAGACCTCTTGGACCTTCACCAGGTGCGCCACCCGGCGGGTGATGACGCGCGTCTTGCCGCTGCCGGCGCCCGACAGGACCAGGAGCGGGCCCTGCTGGTGCAGCACGGCCTCCCGCTGGGGAGGATTCAGGTCTTCGAGGAGGGCGGATTCGTGGACGTTCACGGTGGGACTCAAGGGGGAGCCTCTGCTTCTAACGTCTTTCTCCGTCCGGTGGGCGGCCTTCCACCGCCCCGGGACGCCCGGCCGGTCCCCTGGCTTTTCGCGCTCGGGTATATAGGGCGGAACACCATGTCCGACTCCTCTTCAGGTCCCCCTTCGCGGCCCACCCAGGCCGCACTGGAACGCTACGCGGAGCTCTTCAACCAGAGCCTGACGATGCGCCACTTCGGCGCCTCCGTGTCCTTCCCCGAAGGCCGCAAGGTCGTCGTCTCCCTGCCCGAGCTGCGACCGGAGCACCGAGGGGGCGTGGGCAGCGCCGCCGCCGTCAACGGCGGCATCCTCGCCGCCCTCTTCGACCTGGCCATCGGCACCTGCGGCGCGCTGGTGGACCCCAGCCGCCGCTGCGCCACCGTGCAGCTCTCCATGAGCTTCGAGCGACCCGTCACCGGCGACCACATTCGCGTGGAGGCCGAAATCGACAGCCAGGGCCTCACCCTCCTCTTCGCCACCGCCCGCGTGTACGACTCGGAGGGCCGGATGTGTGGGCGCTGCCAGGGCGTCGTCCGCCTCTCCAACCTCCCCTGGTCCTCTGGGGAAAGCCCCGCCATCAACTGACCCTTGACCACCCCTCCGCACATCTTCCCGGTTCCCGACGATATGTCCGCCACGGACACACGTTACCCGGGCACCGGGGAGCGGCGGCCACGCCCCGGAGACGCTTCAGAGCGACGGGAAGACGGCATGAGTGCAGCCGTGCAGGGCCTGCGGATGACGACGGTTCGACTACCGAGGGAAGCCGAGGAGCCGATGGAGGCGTCGCGCGGGGTGGACGAGGAGTCCCTGTCGCGCAAGGCCCTCGCCGGTGACAGGAGCGCGTGGGACGCACTGGTTGCGCGCCACCACCGCCGCGTCGTGGTATCGCTGCTGGCCCGAGGCGTCCGGGTGGACCGGGCGCACGAGCTGGCCCAGGAGACGTGGGCCCGGCTCATCCAACAACAGCAGCGAGGGCTGCTGACGGAGCTGCGCCTGCCCAACCTCGCCCTCACCCAAGCGGCCTTCCTGGCCGCGGACGATGCCCGCCGCGTCCGGCGAGAGTCCATCTCCGGGGCGGTGGAGGAATTGCCCGAGCGTCAGCATCCCGTGGACCCGGCCGTGTCCGCCGAGCGTCGCCTGCTTTCCGAAGAGCAGTTGTCCCGCGCCCATGCCGCGCTCGCCCAGGTGTCGCCGAGCGCGCGGAGCGTGTTTCTCCTGGCCTGTGACGGCCAGGAGCTACCCCATGCCGAAGTCGCCGCGAAGGTCGGTCTCTCCGTCCAGCGCGTGCGGCAGATCCTGTGCGAGGTCCGGAAGAAGCTGCGGACCGCGCTCGAGGAGGAGACCCATGCTTAAGCCCCACCTGACCCGCGACTCCGCGGAGCAGTACATCCTGGGCGCACTGGCCCCGGAGAAGGCGGCGGCGTTGGAGGCCCACACGCTGGAGTGTGAGCCTTGCGCCGTGCTGCTGCAGGAGGAAGCCCTCCTGTCCGAACAGCTCACCGAGGCGGCCAGCACCTTCCCCCGGGAAGAGCGCGTCGTGCGTCCCCTCGTGTGGCACGCAAGACGCGCGGGGACGGGCGCGGCCATCGCGGCCCTGGCGGCGGCGGCCTCGCTCACGCTGGTGCTGCTGACCGGCGACAAGGCGACGCATCCCTCGGTGCCCGACACCCTGGATGTGAGGCCGCCCACCGTGGCCCTGGAGCTGGACGAGGTCGACTCGCCGACGAAGTCGAACGTCGTCGCATGTCCGGACCTGGCCACGCAGGACTTCTGCACGCGCAAGGCCGCCGAGCGCGGCCTGCTGGTCATGAATCCCTGGGGCACCGCCGAGGTCCCCCGCTACGAGGCCCGCACCGGCCTCCCCGAAGGCGCGCTGAGCGCGCGCCAGCCCGTGTCGCTGTGAGGACGCCCGCCATGGACTTCCGGAAGAATCTCGTCGCCCTGCTGCTCGCCCTGGCCGCTCCAGCGGCCGTGGCGCAGTCGTCGGGCGGCGCCCAGAAGCTGCCGGTCGGCTGGTACGTCACGGAGAGCGCGCCCAAGCGCTACGAGGCGGGTGTCGACAACAGCGAGCCCTGCGAGGGCGCCCGCAGCGCGTACCTGCGCTCGCTGTCGCTCGATGAAGCGGGCTACGGCACGTTCATGCAGGCCTTCGGCGCGCAGGACTTCCGCGGCAAGCGGCTGCGCTTCTCCGCCGCCGCGCGCGTGAAGGACGTGGACGGCTGGGCTGGCCTGTGGATGCGCGTGGAGGGACCTGACCCGAAGCAGCCGCTCGCCTTCGACAACATGCAGTCGCGCGCGCTGGTCGGCACCCGGGGCTGCAAGCGCTACGAGGTGGTGCTGGACGTCCCCAAGGAGGCCACCACCATCATGGCCGGCCTCATCATGAGCGGCACGGGACAGGCGTGGCTGGACGGCGTGCGCTTCGACATCGTGGACAACACGGTCCCCGTGACGGACCTCCTCGCCGGGCGCCCGGTGGTGGCCTCCACTGGCCCCGCCGGACTGGACGAAGTCGCCACCCCCGTGGCGAAGAACGACCAGGTCCCCCTGGGCCGCGTGGGCGACGTCTGGTTCAACCATGGCCGCGTCGCGGCGGAAAAGGCATACACCAAGCGCGCGGATGGCGTCTGGGTGAGCATCCTCTCCGAGGAGATCTACGAACACGGCATCGAGGTGACGGGCACCTTCGGCCAGCGCCAGTTGGAGCTGAAGGTACGGGCCGGCACCTCGAAGACGCTCATCGACGGCACGTGGGGCGGAGAGCCCGTCAGCATCGCGCTCTCTCCGGACGCCCTCACCATGAAGTGGGGCCGGCTGACGCGGGAGCTGCAGCGGGACAAGGACGCCGCGGTGGACAGCACCTGCAACCGCTACCAGGTCAACGAAGGGCCGCGCGTCATGGACCAGATAGACGTGTGCGGCGCGGCGCTCGGCACCAAGCCTCCCGCGGCCCAGCTCGTCACGGCCTTCCTGGCCAACGGCTTCCGCCGCAGCATGCCGGCTCGCAACTTCCCCATCCCGCAGCCGCCCGTGCTCAGCCGCGAGGCGCTCGACACGCAGCGCACCGGCACTCCGAACCAGTAGCAGCAGCCCGGGAAGTGTGGGGCCCGCGCTCACCGCGAGGGCCCCGTCCCGCGAAGTCAGAAGGCGAAGTCCCGCTCCAGCGTCTCGCCGCCAGCCTGCACCGTGAGGTGGGCGGAGCGCGCGCCGGTGGAAGACGCCGTGGACAAGTCGAATGCCAGGCCCTCGGGCCCGGACGTGGGCTTGAGCGAGGGACGGCCGGGACTGAGGAACACCGCCGCCGTCACCGTCCGGCCCGTCAGGGGCTGCACCAACAGCCGGACGCGCTGACGCTCGCGAACCAGCACCACTCGAAACTCCCGCCGCTCCTCCAGCACCTCCCGATGCTCCGGGTGGCGCGCCGCGGAGGGACGCTGAGAGGCCGGCTCACGCGAAGAGCGCGCGGCGCGGGCCATCGTCCCGTCGCCCTCCTCCATCTCCAGGGCCTCTTCAATCGCGTCGTCGCCCTCACCGAGGGCCAGCACCGCCTGGGCGCATTCGCCACAGCGGGCCGTGTGCGCGTCCATCCGCTCGCGCTCGTCGGCGGACATCATCCCCATGTCGAAGCGCCAGAGGTCATCTTGCGTGAGGTGGCGACGCGGGGGCGCATCCACGGGCGCCGCATCCGCGATATCCGCGCGGCACTCGACACAGCCCTGGATGTGGGGAGTGGGTGTCTGGGGCCCGCCTGTCCAGGTGGCCACCAGGTCATCGCAGCCGGCCCGGGAACCAAACCACCAGGCCTTGTCCTGCTCCGCGGAGTCGAGCAACTCCAACTCCTGACGGCGCTGCGGGTTGAGGGGAATGAACCAACGGGCTCTGGGGCGAAGCGACGAATCCAGGCTCCCGAGCGACTCCAGATAGCGGTCTCGATTTCGAGCGGCCTCACCATCCAAGGCACCATGGAGACCCTCCCAGGCGGCCAGTGCAAATGCGGCGGAGGCGGCCCTGTCCCGAGCGGCAAGTCCCTCCAGCGCCGAGGCCCGCCACACCTCCGCCTCGTCACCACCCTCCAGCGCCACCTCCATCGCTTCTTCCGCGGCCCTCAACAGCACGGGCTGGAGTGCCTGCGGTTTCTGCGCCTGGAGCCAGGTCTCCACCCCCGGTCGACCGAGGCCGCGAAGGGCGGCCTCCACACCTTCCGTCCCCAACCGGGTCGCCCTCCTCAGAAAGTCCCCAGCGGCCTCGAGGACGACTCCTGGTGAGGTGGACCCGGCGGTGAGAACAGCGCGACGGGTGGCGTAGCGAGACATGGCATCGGTCTTCATGACTTCATTCCTCCTGAATACCCCGGGATGTGACCGGGAAGGAGGCTCACGCTTCCTCCCCTCGTGGCGACTCTCGCTGGAGATCCAGCAGGTAGAGCTTCAAGTAGGCCTGGGCGCGACTGACGCGCTTGTAGGAGTTGACCACGGTGATGTTCAGCCGACGTGCGCATTCCTCGTGATCCTCCACGTCCTCGTGGTGATACAGCTCCCATGCCGAGGCTTCCTTGGGGTGCTCCTGCTGGAGCCGGGCGAACGCGGCCCAGTACAGCTCCTGGGCATCCGCGCGCTCCTCGGTCCTCCGGCCCAGCTCCACGGCGCGAGACCGCTCCGATGGAGACTCTTCCATGGCGTCATCGGGGTCCGACGGAGGCGCCGCGAGCTCCTCGCGGTGCCGCCGGTAGAAGTCGATGGCGACGTGCTTGACGATGCGCAGGAAGAACGTCTTGGGAGACGCGCTCCGGCCTGGCATCTGTTGGGAGATGCCACGGAACTGATCCAACCCGCGGTCGAGGAACTTGCCGACCGCGTCCTGAAAGAGCTCATCCGAGTCCGCTGGGGACCCGCGGCCGTAGCTCGCCTGAATCTTGCTGATGACATACCGGGCAGGCCGGTTCCATCGCTGGACCAACGTACCGAGCGGGCCTCCAATGGGCTCGCCCGAAGCGCGGCGGCGGACCACCTCCGCGAACAATTCGTCATCCGTGAGTTGCTCGAACACCGGAAGGACCTGAGGGCTGTGCCCGGAGAACCGCCCCGGGAGATGGGGATACAGGGATGTGGCGCGGCAAGGTACCACGTTGGCATCCGCAGGCAGCCTCCGAGTGGAGCAGGGGACCCCGGCTACCCGGACGACCGGACAGACGGAGCACCCAAGGAGGCCCGACCCTCGACGCGCCGATTTCCTGACAAACTATCCCTCAGGGAATGCGGGCGGGGGAGCGGGAATTTTCGCGTCAGGAACCGGAAAAGGTCGCGTCCCTGGCCGCAACGCTTTCGAGCGCCCGGCCCGAGAGGCCCTACACGCAGTGGTTCGACTCCACACCCCCACC
Source organism: Myxococcus eversor (assembly GCF_010894455.1). GTDB lineage: Bacteria > Myxococcota > Myxococcia > Myxococcales > Myxococcaceae > Myxococcus > Myxococcus eversor. The sequence continues at coordinate 138,581 of NZ_JAAIXY010000016.1, forward strand.
ACCCGGTGGGACGACGCCGGGCGGACCGGCACTGACCTCGTAAATCAGCCCGCCGGCCTCTCGACTCGGGCGCTCACCCTCTTTCTTGAAGGAGCCGTGTCATGTCCCCCCGCACCATCGTCATCGGAGACCTCCATGGCTGCCACGACGAGGCCCTGGAGCTGCTCGCCAAGGTGGGGGCCACGTCCAGCGACCGCGTCATCTTCGCCGGGGACCTGGTGGACCGGGGCCCGAAGCCCCGCGAGTGCGTGGAGCTGGCGATGCGGCACGAGGCCATCCTCGGCAATCACGAGGAGAAGCACCTCCAGCAGCGCCACCGCGAGGACAGCCGCCTGCTGCCGGACCACCTGGCGACGCGACAGGCCCTCGACGCCACGCACTACGACTGGATGGCGGCGCTGCCCCACTACATCCGCCTGCCCGAGCACAACGCCCTCGTCGTGCACGCCGGCATGCTGCCCGACCTCCCCGTCGAGGCGCAGGACCCCTACCACCTGCTCCACGCGCAGTGCATCCAGCCACCCGGCAAGAAGAGCTACTGGCCGTCCAAGGCACCGGAGGGCTGGACGTTCTGGACCCATCACTGGAAGGGGCCGGAGCGGGTCATCTTCGGACACACCGTCTTCGACCAGCCGCTCGTCACCGAGCACGCAGTGGGTATCGACACCGGCTGCGTGTATGGCCGCTCACTGACGGCGGTGGTGCTGCCCACGTGGGAGCTCGTCTCCGTGCCCGCCCGGAAGTCCCACCGGAGTGGCAAGGACGTGGCGCGCATCCCCATCCACGGCGACGTGTGCGTCTTCTCCTGAGCACCTGAGCACCGATACGATTTCGCGCCCGGCCGACGGGGCCAGACACGCCTGAGAGATGCGGGTTCGAGTCCCGCCGACGGCCGTCAGGCCTCGTAGTTCAACTGGCAGAACACTGGACAGTCAATCCAGCAACACAGGCCTCGTCACTCGGGCGCACCCTCTCTCTCCCTCACATCCCAGCTTCGCGCGGGTGGCCGTGCCTTGAGCACGAAAGGCCCCCGTGCGTTCCACGCGCGGTGCACTCCCCTATCGCCCTCGGGCGCCTGGGGTCCGCCCCGCGCCTGACCCGCCGCACGTCCCGAAAGGTGGCACCCCATGACGACCCCGACGCAGAACACTCCGCTGCTGCCCGAGACGCAGCGTGGCCCCGCCGAGCGCCTGCTGGACCTGGTGCTCAGTGGCTCCGCGCACCTGTGGCACAACCGGCCGGGACTGGACGTGAATGGCACCTGGGTGGCCGCGGCGCACGCCACTCCGGCGCAGCGCACGCTCGGCAAGCCCGTGAAGCCGGGCCTCTTCGTGCCGGCGGCGGTGCGCCTCTACCGACAGCTGTTGGACATCCACCGACTCAACTCGGAGCTGATGGCGCACTTCGCGTCGTACGCGCTGACGCAGACGGACTGGCGTGACCTGAAGGTGGCCACGTGCGCGCTCATGCTGGTGCAGGAGCACGCGGGCCAGCCCGTCGTCGGCGAGGACGGGAAGGTGGCGTTCCACGACGATGACTGGCGGGCCATCGGCGAGGCCATGGTGCTGCACTACGAGCGCAAGTCCACGCGCATGCTCACGCCCAAGGCGGTGCTGCGAGTGGCGGAGCTGCTCGAGCTGCCGGACATCGCGCGCCTCAACCGAGAGGCGGGCTTCGGCGACCCGGCGTCTCGCAAGGCGCCCATGGGCCGCTGGAAGCGCGTGGCGTCCCGGTGGCTGGCGGCGCGTGAGGCCAACCTGCCGATGCTCCAGGGTCTGGTGAAGGCGGGCTACAAGGAGACGCTGAAGAAGCTGGCGCGCAAGGCGGGGTACAAGCCGCGCGCGCAGGGCTTCTTCGAGGTGCTCGGCTGGAAGCAGAAGCAGGCCGAGGGCGGGCACCGCACGGTGGGCCTGAGCGGGCTGACGTTGGTCAAGAGCCAGCGCTTCGACGGGTTGTCGGAGGCGGAGATCTGCGAGTGGATCGAGCTGGAGCGCCTCTCCTACAAGGAGGTGGTGGGCCGGCTGCCGAAGGACCTGGGCATGACTCCGGCCATCATGGCGGCGCTGCTGCCCTCGTTGTCGGACCGTGACTTGCGACTGATGACGCCGACGCTCGAGGAGCTGGGGCTGTTGGCGGAGCCCTCCGTGCGCGGGCGATGGGAGCTGGCCGTCCAGACGGCGACGGACCAGCGCGCGCTGAACATCGCGAAGAACGTGCGCAGCGACGTGCTGCGCCAGAAGCTGGAGGAGGCGAGCGACAACGCGGCACGACAGGCGGTGGCGGAGGCGACGGCGGAGACCGACGTGAGGGTGATGTTCCTCATCGACAAGTCGGGCTCCATGGAGGGCGCCATCGAGAACTCGAAGGAGGCGCTGGCGCGCATCCTCGCGGGCTTCCCGATGGAGAAGCTGCACATCGCGGCGTTCGACACGATGGGCACCGTCCTCAAGCCGAAGGCCGCCAACCGCACGGCGGTGCAGCACATGCTCGAGCGGCTCAAGGCGTCGGGCGGCACGACTCACGCGGCCGGGGTGCATGCCCTGCACCGCGACGGCGTGAAGGTGCCTGAGGGGGCGAAGCTGGTGGTCATCGTCGTGGGTGACGAGGCGGGCGAGGCGGGTGACCAGTTCGCCCGCGCGTTCCGCGACTGCGGCTACACGGTGGCGGCGCTGGCGTTGCTGGTGAGCGTGGCGGGGGCCCGTGGCAACACGGTCCGCACGTGCGCGAGCTTCATGAAGGTGCCCTTCAGCGAGGTGAACGTGGACCAGTTCGCGGACCCGTACCAGGTCCCCCGGGTGCTCAAGGCGCTGCTGGATGCGCCGACTCAGCCCGGTGCCAGCCAGTCCGGCTGGGTGGAGCGGGTGATGCGCACGCCGTTGCTGAAGGTGGCGTGAACCCGAAGTCGTGGTGACAAGGAGGCGGCGTGGACTACCGGAAGTTCCTCGGGAAGGTGGAGTCGGCGGTGCTGCCGTATCTGGGCGGCGGCACCGTGGACACCGCTTCGCGCCGCCTCCGTGTCACCTCCCCCGTGGCGCCGGGGTGGTGGCGCTTCGAGGTGAAGGGGCGGGAGGCCACGGCGTGCGAGCCGGCCAGTCCGGAAGGTCTGGACAGGCTGCCGCGCGTGCGAGGCCACATGTGGGGCTCGCGGCTGGTGCGCGAAGGCGCGGTGGCCGAGCCCCTGGAGTTGATGCCAGAGGAGGAGCCCGCCGTGCTCGCGCCCGTGAGTGCCCGGCGCTGGCACGACGGCTCGCTGCTGTTCGACGGGGTGGACTTCGAGGGCGAGGCGGAGGACCAGGCACGCCGTGCCCTGGAGGAGGGTCAGCCGCTCTCCACCGTGAAGGGCGTGAGCGCGCCGCTGCGGGCGGCCTATGGCTACGCGCTCTTGGGGTCGGCGTCCAGGACGCTGGGCATCCGCTTCGCACCAGCGGAGACGCGCGGCCGGGTGCTGCGGGTGGCCGAGCAGGGCCGGACCGAGGCGGAGTCCTGTCTGCGGGCCCTGGTGGCGGAGCGAGAGGCCCATCAGCGCGCGCTCGCGGCGAGGCTGCTGGCGGCGAACGTGCAAGCGCAGGCGGCACAGACAGCGGAGGCAGCGCGGGCCCGTGCCGTGGAGCTCGCGGAGAGGGCTCGGCGACACCTCGATGGCGCGGGGGCCCGACATGGGCGGGGTGCGCCAGTGGGCGACCACTCGCGCGCGGAGGTCGCGCTCCAGGGCGCGGGGGCGCGGTTGCTGAACCATCGAAGGATGGCGGGAAATCAGTTGGAGGTGACGTTCGCCTTCATGGGGGAGCGCTTCATCTCCGTCGTCGACGCGGGCACGCTCCAGGTCATCGACGCGGGCGTGTGTCTCGCGGGCGCGGACAGCGAGGTGACGCTGGAGAGCCTGCCCTCGGTCATCCGAGAGGCCATCGAGACGGACGTCCTGGTCATCACCCGGCACGGGTGACGTGCGGAGAGGAGGAGTCATGTCGATGCAAGAGGTGTGTCTGCTCATCGGTCGGGACGAGGAGGTGTTGTGGTGCGAGACCTCCGACAGTCCCGTCCTGCTGCCTGACTCCCGCACGCGGTGGGAGGCCATCTGGTACTGGCGTCACGAGCTGGTGGAGGTGGCGCACAGCCACCCCGAGGGCCCGCTCGGCTTCTCCACCGAGGATGAGACGACGATGACGGCGTTGACGGAGGCGCTCGGTCGCGCACCGCGCTTCTCCGTCGTGGCCCCCGGCGGCATGGTCGCCCGCGTCGAGGGCCGCGATGTCTGGGTCTCCGACGAGCCCTGGTGGGCCGAGCCCTTGCGCGAAGTCTCGGGAATGACTCACTCGCCCATGGCGCGCGCGTAAGGCTCCGCTCAGCTCGGGTGACGCCACAGCTCCTTGAGGTCCTCGGGGAGCTGGTCCATGACATCCTCGGCCTCGCCTTCGCTGATCTGATCTCTCACGGCGTTGAGGACCGCGCGAACCACGGGCGCCACCGCGTCCGGGTTGAGCGCCAGGTCCTCACCCACGCGCTTGAGCAGCTCCTCGCGGCCAAAGCCCCCCGGCAGCTCGTCCTCGTGGCGCTCGCACCGGTGCAACAGCTCCGTCAGCTTGCCGGGGAGTTGCGCCTCCAGGTCCTCTGTCTCCTCGCTGTTGATGCGCTGCTCCACCGCGCAGAGCACGGACACGGCGGCCTGCTCCGCCACCGCGGGCGACATGCCACCGCGCTCGCACAGGTGCTTGATGAAGGCCCGGTAGGTCTGGCTCGCGTGCGCGGCGCTTCTCCGGGCACGTCGGGCCTCGATGGGCAGCTCTCCGCGCGCGCCTTCTGGTGAAGCCCGCCGGCCCTCTTGCTCCCGCTTGTCCGCCATGACCTGTCCTCCCGATGTGCCTTCGTGGACATCAGGTTGCCCACGGCTCCCGGGAGGAGCACCACTCGACCTGTGCGGAGGACGGGCCGCCGCCTCCCCGCCCGCTACGCGGCTTTGCGCACGTAGGTGTCGTACAAGGCGCCGAAGAAGAACCGCCCGAAGCGCAGCAGCGCGGACAGCCGACGCTGCGTGTCCCGAGCGCTCGGCACGCGCAGCGTGGAGAGCTGCACGGCGAAGTCCTTCGCATTCAACCGCAGCAGCCCTCGCGCGATGCAGGGGCCCGAGGCGTCACTCCCCCGGTGCACGGACACGAGCAACCGCGTGGTGTCCACCCAGAGGTCGAAGCCCGCGTCGTCGTGGACGTCCTTGTAGCCGTCGAGGAAGAAGCGCTCGCCCGACTCCGCCACCAGGGGAAGCTGGTAGTGCATCCGCCGCCCGCCCGGTCGCGCCGCCTCCCGAGTCATCAGGTGGAGTTCGCCTCGCTCCACCGCGAGGGGCCGAGGAGACAACGACAAGGCCTCCACCACGCCGGAGAGTCCCAGGGGATGCAGCGGGTCCTCCAGCGTGCGCTCCAGGTCATGAGTCTCCACCGTGAGGACGAAGCGCAGGTGGGTCGCATCGACGCGCTTCGGGTCTCCCGCGACGAGCGCGTTCTCCGCCACAGCACCCGAGATGGAGCCGTACATCGTCTCGGTGAAGCGCACGCCCACCGGCGTCCGAGCTCCGGCCTCCAGCTCCTCCGTCGCGGGTGTGTAGTCGATGCTCCACCCGTGCCGCTTCGCCATCAGCGAGACACAGCGCTCGGCCACGGCGGAGAGCGTGAACAGGGGATTGGTCCCCAGCGGTCTCGGAATCACCGAGCCGTCGCTGACATAGAGCCCTTCGTGCACCTCGGTGCCTTCCTCGCGGGCGAAGACACGTCCCTCGTGGTCCACGACGCCCGCGCTGGCGTCCTCGGCCATGACGCAACCGCCGAGCGGATGCGTGCAGAGGACCTCATGGCCGGTGAGCCGATTCCACAGCGGATTGCGAACGAAGGTCCCACCCAGGGCCGCGGTGGCCTCGCGCAATCTCCGGTCCACCCGCTCCAGCTCCGGCTGCGTGCCCACGTCCGGCCAGTTCACCCGCACCCGGTCGCCCTCCAGCCGCAGCTCACCGGTGCCCGCGTCGTGGGACATGACGAGGAAGGTCTGCGTGTTGCGCATGGCCCCGTGGTACGGCCCCCGCACCGCGCTGTCCGCCACGCGCGCCAGCTCCTCCAGCTTGTCCCGCAACCCCTCGTCCGTGTCGTCCCCGGCCACCGCGGAAGCGGCGGCGAGCAGGCCCAGCATCGGCCTTCCGAACGCACCCGGCATGGCGCCGTTCTCGATGACCATGCCGTCCTCCTGCCGGGACGTCCCGCGCTCATCGATGATGCCGCTGATGGTGGGGCCCACGGGCTCACGGCCCTCCACCGGATGGGTCCCATGGCCCACGCCGTTGATGGGGACGTCCGTGTTGTAGCCGAACGCCATCACATCGCCGTTGGAGCTGAAGCGCTGGCCCAGCATCCGCGACAACGGCAACCCCAGTGCCTGGGAGCGCAGCAGGATTTCCGCCGAGCCCATGGTGCCCGCCGCGAGGACGACCATGTCCGCCGTCACCCAGAGGTCCGGCGCCTCGAAGCGCTCACGGCCGCTGTTCATCGGCCGGTAGTAGATGCGCCAGCGTCCGCCATCGCGCGCCAGGTAGCGCACGCCCACTTCAGTGAAGAGCTTCGCGCCGTGGCGGTGCGCATCCGGCAGGTAGTTCATCAGCACGGAGTTCTTCGCGCCCTGATTGCACCCGGTGAGGCAGTCGCCGCACAACGAGCAGGCGCCCTGACGCACGCCCGCTTCATTCACTCCGCCCGCGAAGGAGACGGCCAGGGGCGGACGCCGGAAGGTGCCACCCAGGTGGCGCGCGGCGCGCTCCATCGCCTCCAGCGAGGCCAGGGGCGGCGAGGACTCCGGATAGGGCGTGGGACGCAACATGCGCTCGGCCCAGGTGAACCCGTCTTCGAGGCGGCCGGGCACATCCGCCCGGAGCGCCTCCGGCCAGCGTGCGTCCTGGAACACGCGCGGGTCCGGCCGCAGCGTGACGCCCGCGTTGATGAGTGAAGTGCCGCCCAGACCGCAGCCCGTCACGACGGCCACGTCTCCACCCCGGTGCAGCTCGAAGAGGGCCGTGGGGCTTCCCAGGTCCACGCCGCTCTCGGCCTCGAGGTGTATCTGCAGTTCCTTGGCGAAGTCCGCCTCCGTGCGTGGATAGTCGCCCGGTTGCAGCTCCCGCCCCCGCTCCAGGACGCACACCTGACGCCCTGCTCGCGCGAGCCGGCTGGCGGTGATGGCGCCGCCATAGCCCGACCCGATGACGACCACGGAGTAATGGGACTCCAACTCACTCCACCGTGCTGACAGCCTCCGCATCGGCACTCCCAATGGCGACCCCCGCCCTCGCTTCACCACCCTCGAAGTACGGTGCCAACGCCCTGGCACGGCTTCCCGCGAAGGCGGCCGGGGTGACGTTCGCCCGAGCACCCTGGCGCCCGGACCACGACCCCGTCATGAGGACTTCGGACATAGAGGGGGAAGGGCCCGCGGTCAAATCCACGGGGGTGCCTCACTCCAGCTCGGCCGCCTCACCGTCCGCGCGCCTGAGCGCGTTCACCAGCCGGTGCGCCTGTCGCGTGGTCTCCGGCTCGCGGTACTTCGGACTCGCCCGCAGCACCAACTCCACCGCCGTGGGCAGATCCATCAGATGGCCTGGCGACACATACACGGGCTGAACCGCCTTGCGCGTGCGGACCGCCATCCCCACCACCTCTCCCCTGTGAATGATAGGTGACGTCGCGCCTCGCTCTTCGCCCAGCTTGCCGTGTGTCCCGACCAACAGGGACTTGCCACAGCCGATGGAGGGGACGCCGAACAACAACCCGCCATGGCTGGCGATGCCCAACCTGCGCGGGTGCGCGATGCCGTGCCCGTCGAAGATGAGCACGTCGGGCCGCACCGTGAGCCGCTCCCAGGCGACCGCCACCACGGGCAGCTCCCGGAAGGACAACAGGCCTGGCACATACGGAAACCCGAGGGTCACCGCCGAGCCCGCCCGCGCCACCGGTGCAAGCGTGGCCGCGTCCAGCACCACGATGCCGCCGAAGCCCGTGTCGTTCCCTTTCTCCGTGGACACATCCGCGCCCGCGATGAGCTCCACTCGCAGACCCGGCGGAGGCCGGAGCACCACCCGGTCCTTGAGTTGACGTTGCAGCGCCACCGCCTCCGTCGGCGAGACATTCCAACGATGCATCTCCGGCTGAAGCTCCATGCGGGGTCCACCTCCTGGTGCGTCTCCAGTCTGTGAACCCGCATGGACTCGGCAACCCGGCACGACACTCGCGAGCGGGGTCTCCGTGGACCATCCAACGTCCTCACCGCCCCGAGGGGCCGAGCGCGTGTCCCCTGTCACACTGCCCTCCGGGTCCGGCCTGGAATGCCGAGGCACCGTGCCTACCGTGCTCGCTCCCAGGCATCGGTGAAGCCGCTCCCACGGACCTCTCCCCGAGCCACGCCTGGGTCATCACAGGGGCCGGCCCACGGGAGCGTCGCATGTTCGGGAGTCACTGATGCGTCGAGTCCTCGCAGGCTGTCTGGCCCTATCCGCGCTGGGAACCACCCTCCCCGCCGCCGCGTCCGAGTGCGGCTACACCGCCGCGGGCTGGAACGCCCCCAACGGCGCGGTGGTGTTCAGTCGGAGTGATGACGGCCCCATCCGCAATGTGATTGATGCCATTGGCGAGTTCCGCACGCACTCCATGCTCTCGCATGGCGCGACGGGAGGCGTCACCCACGCCACCATGAAGGACCCGGAACAGCACTCGTTGCCCACTGTCTGCGGAACACCGCTCAAGGCCGGCCAACTCCAGAACGGCTACCCGGGGCTGGAGCAGATCAATCAGGGCGGCATCTATCATTATCTCTACGACGCGAATGGCCACGGGCCGGACTGGACCGCGTGGCAATTGGGAGACGCGGTGGGCGCGGCGCGCATCGCGGACAGCCTCTGGTTCAACCACCCCTATGTCAGTGACGTGTCCCGCGCCGACGGCAGCCAGCTCATCGACCGACCCCTGTGGAACGGGGCGCGCGTGCCGTATTCGTTGTTCCAGTACAGAGACGTGGAGTCGACGCACCAGATTCCCGGCAACGCGGCCAACAACGGGATGATGTGCTCCAGCTTTCTCGCCTACGCCCACAACTACGCGGGCAGAGGCATTGTCACCACGCACACCTATCCGCACGAAGTCGTCGCCAACGCGGCCAACACCATCCACTGGGGCGTGCATGGCCAGTGCAAGTCGTCGCTCGGCTGGTTCGAGAAAGCCGCGCTGACGGTCCTCTGTCCCTTCTCCAACGTATGCACCAACGCCGGCAACCAGGTGGCCAACTGCATGTCAGCCAATCGCTGTGACGTGAGCACCGGCGGCATCTGGAAGGGCGTGCGTGACGACCCCGCCACGACCGCCACCTCCATCAGCCCGGACCGCATCGGCGGCTGGAGCGTGCACCCCTCCAACACCACCCTGTGGGCCAGCGACTACTCGCACCAGCTCCAGTGGAACTCCGGCGGCAACGTCTACGGCTGCTGGCAGTGAGCACCCCCTCCCGCTGAATCAATCGACAGGAGCCCCGGATGAATCCCTCGGAACCGCCCTGGTGGCGCCGACGCCTCACCCTCATGCTCGGTCTCGGAATCGCGGCGCTGGTGGCCGGCGGGCTCCTCTCCCTGGAGTCGCCCGCGCATCCCGAAGCCATTCCGCTCGCCGTGGAGGCCTCACGCTCTCCAGCGGTGTCCGCGCGCACGGCCCCCATCCTGCCCACGGGGATGGTTAGCGCCGTTCGCCCCGCTCCGGAGCGTGCTCCCGCCCCCATCATCGACAGCGTGACGGTGGAGAAGCGGGAGGTCTGCTCCGGCGAAGACAACCTCATCAGCGTCAGGGCTCATTCACCGGATGGCAATGACGCCTATCTCCACACCACCGTCGGCGCGGGTATCGGCATGCGCGTTCCCCTGCGCGTCTGGCGTGAGCCGGATGGGACGTACGAGCTGCCCACCGTGACGGTGTTCGGCAAGGACAACGTCGCCACCACCGTGCAGGTGCCCCGCTACACCGTGAAGGACTGCGAGCCCGAGCGCCTGGTCGAGGTCTTCTCCCGGCGAGCCCCCAACACCGAGGAGGACTTCGAGTTCCTCGCTCGCATCCTCGAGCCACCTCGCCAGGACACCGCTTCACGGGAGCCCTTCACGCCCGTGCGCTTCGTCTGGACCTTCGACGACCGGCACGCGGTGACGACGAGCACGCCCATGGTGACGCAGACCGTGAGCCCCGACGTCACCCAGCCTCCTTCCATGTACAGCCAGCACATGGTGCGGGTGGACGTGTTCGACGCCACGGGCAAGAAGGTGACGGGCCGCTCCTCGCTCCAGCTCCTCGACAACACGTTCGAGAACTTCGACAAGAAGGGCGTCGTCACCGTGCTCGCGGCGGGGATACCGCGCTTCCCCGTGGAGGACGCCGAGGGCGTGGTCCGACAGACCTTCCGCCTGTCCCACCGGTGGAAGGGCTCGGTGAGGCTGGAGCGTGTCACCGCGCTGCGCGCGCGAGCGCCAGAGCCCGATGCCCCGCCCCTGCCCGAGGACACCGAGGAGGTGAGCCTGCGCGTGGACTCCCTTCCCGAAGGCCGGGGCGTGGACGTCTCCGTCGCATTGGACACCCGGACCGAGGCGGACGTGAGGCAAATCACCTATCTGCTGGAAGGCACCACCGTGGATGGACACCCCGCGCGCGGGACCTTCTCCGTGATGCGGCCCCCACCCCGCCCGACGCGAGAGAACAGCACGGCCGTGACGGACCCGCTGCTGCTCGCGAAGGTGAAGCGGGCGCGCGAGCTGCTCGGCCAGCCCTTCGTCACGGACGAGGACCTCTGGCGCCTGGAGCGAGAGGGGCACTTCAAGGACCTCAAGGCCCAGCGCGACACGCCGTGAGCCTCCGCCGTCCACCCCGTGGGAGCGACCACTCCCCTCGGACTGGCGACCGGTGAGCTCGACTCGATGACCTGGGCCCCGGGGGGCGTGCTGTCCTCCGGGCCGCCCATGCCTCGCTCCTTCCTCCGAGCCCTGCCTCCGCTGCTGGCCCTGCTGACCGCGAGCCCTGGCGCCGCCGAGACTCCTTCTCACTCGTCCTCGCCCGACCTGAACGTCCCCTCGGGCCAGGCGCTCCAGGCGCTGGAACAGCGCATCCTCGGACGCGGCTGCGAGCCCCAGCTCCTGGGCGATGCGAGCCGGCGATTCTCCGAGGCCCAGCTCCTGTGCGCCGCGCACTTGTCCTTCCTCCTGGTCCAGTTGTCACTGGATGGCGGCGCTCCACCCGAGACGCCCCGGCGCGTGAAGGCCCTGCTCGACAACGCGCTGACGAAGGGCCGCGCGCCCTTCCTCTCCGATGGCGCCGCGCTCGTGGAGAAGCATCACCTGCCGCACAGCGTGCTCTACCGGGGTTATGTGTTGTTGATGCTCGCGGGCATGGAGCGCGCGGGCCTGGCCGACGCGGCGTCCACCGCGCTGTTCGATGCCCTGGCCGCGCGGCTCGTGGAGGCCCTCTCGAAGCAACTCCTGATGCCTTCCTTCGGCAAGTCCGTCTGGCCCTGTGACAGCGCTCCCGCCGCCGCGGGCCTGCTGTTGCACGGGAGGCTGCGCGGCAACGCCGAGTCACTCGCGATGGGAGAGCGCCTCACGGCCCGACTGGTGGAACTCGCCGCCCTGCCCTCGGGCTTTCCCACCAAGATGAACGCCAAGGGCCGGCTCGTCGAGCCCACTCCTCGAGGCACCACGCTGGCGTGGACGGGCGCCTTCCTCGCCATGGGCTCGCACTCCTCCGCCGCCACCTTCACCACTGCGCTGGTGAAGGGCTACTGCGACCGCCCGGGCGGAGAACTGCTTCCCTTCGCCGCCTGTCGGGAGTGGCCCCGAGGCGTGAACGGCCGCCAGGATGCCGCGAGCGGCCCGTTGCTGCACGGCGGCTACTCCGTGGGCGCGAGCGCCCTGGCCATCGCCGCCACCCGCCTCTCTCCAGAGCACCGCGCCTGGCACCAGGACCTGCTCAATGCCGCACGAGAAATGGGCATCCGACCCATGCTCGAAAAGCCACACATGCACCCGCTCGAAACCGCCCTGTATTGGTGGGGGGCCAACGCTCGCCCCTGGTAGGCAATGCCCCCGCATGTCGGCGCACACCCCGGACGTTCAATGACGAACCGCTGTCTCATCCCTGAGGGCTAAATCAGGATTAAGCCGAATTTAAAGTCGATTCGTATCATTCCGCGTAACCCATTGCAGGGGGATGAGACATGAATCGACGGATGACCACGCTGACCCTGGCCATGAGTGGACTGGCGATGCTGGGGGCCTGCTCGAGCAGCCGGCCCGTCTGCAAGGACCCGTCGGCCTCCGCCGCGCTCCGCGCGCCTCCGACGGGGAAGTTCCTCACCGTCAGCAAGAAGATACCGGGCGAGTACGTGGTGGTGCTCAAGACGCCCGAGCCGGGGCTGCAGCCGCTCGCCGTCACCCAGGCCACCCAGGCCCTCATGGAGCAGTACGGTGGCGCCGCGTTCGCGGTGTACGAGCATGCGCTGCGCGGCTTCGCCAGCAGGATGAGCGAGGACCAGGCGCGCGCCCTCGCGGAGGACCCCAGGGTCGCCTACGTCCAGGAGAACGGGGTGATGTCCATCCGCGAGAGCCAGCCGAGCCCCACCTGGGGCATCGACCGCGTGGACCAGCGCACGCTGCCGCTCGACAAGCTCTACATGTACAACGCCACCGGGCTGGGGGTGCATGTCTACATCCTCGACACCGGCGTGCGCTTCTCGCACCGCGAGTTTGGAGGCAGGGCCTCCGTCGGGTTCGACGCCATTGGCGACAGCATGAAGGGCAATGATTGCCATGGCCACGGCACGCACGTGGCGGGCACGGCGGCGGGCAGCACGTATGGGCTGGCCAAGAACGCCACCGTGCACTCCGTCCGCGTGCTCGCGTGCAACGGCTCGGGCTCCACGGCCCAGGTCATCGCGGGCATCGACTGGGTGACGAAGAACCACCAGTCCCCGGCCGTGGCGAACATGAGCCTGGGTGGAGATTCCGACCCGGCCATCGACGAAGCAGTCCGCCGCTCCATCGCCTCGGGCGTCACCTACGTGCTCGCCGCGGGCAACGAGTCCGGCGATGCCTGCAGGCACTCTCCGGCCCGGACGGAGGAGGCCATCACCGTGGCCGCCACCGACACCAGCGACAAGCGCACGCCCTTCTCCAACTACGGCGACTGCGTGGATGTCTTCGCGCCCGGCAACAGAATCACCTCGGCCTGGCACTACGGAGACCAGGAGTCGCGCGAGCTGAGCGGCACCTCCATGTCCGCGCCCCACGTGACGGGCGTGGCCGCGCTCTGGCTGGAGCTGAATCCCGACTCCACGCCCGCCATCGTCGCCAGCGCGCTGTTCGAAAACGCCACGCTCGACAAGGTGCGAAGCCCCGGTGAGTGCACCCCCAACCGGATGGCGTACTCGGGCTTCATCGGCGCCGTGCCGGTGCTGCCCACCGTGAGCACCGAGCCCGAGACGTCGCCAGCACCGGTGAGCGGCGAAAGTTCGAAGTAAGCGTCCGGCCGCGAGGACCCCTCCCCCTCGCGGCCCCCGAGGGCCGGACTCCGTCAGCACGACGGAGCCCGGCCTTCGTCTTTTCACGGGCGCCCCTTGCGCCGAGTCAGGACGCCCCGCGCGCTCCCGTCCCGCGAGGTGCCTGGCCGGCCGCCCTTTTCGCGGCCCCTGGCACGCGCGAGGAGGCGCGAGACGACCATGGCGACCCTGAACATCACCTATGACGGCATGTCCGCGGACGTGCCGGTGGAGCTGGACCGGCCGGTGTCCGACTCCGACGTGCGCCGCATCGCCGCGGAGCTGATTCGCGCGGGCGGAGTGCCCGGCCTGCACCTGGCGCACCTGCGCGACGACGTCTTCCAGCACTTCGTCGTGGACCGGTTCCGGGGTGCGCGTGGCGACGAGCGCATCTACCTGCGCCCCAAGGTGCCCTTCGGCGCCCGCTGAGGAGAAGCCATGCGCATCCTCTTCTGCGGTGTGGGCGCCATCGGCTCCCAGGCGGCCGTCCTGTGCCGCAACCTGGAGGCCACCCTGGTCTTCATCGACTTCGACCGGGTGGAGTCCAAGAACCTGCTCGCCCAGGCCTACGTGAAGCCCTCTGTCGGGAAGAACAAGGCCGAGGCCCTCAAGCTCCAGCTCCTCAACCTGCACGGCGTGAAGTCGGAGTCCTTCGGCGTGCGAGTCACCCGCGACAACGTGGCGGCCCTGTGTGGCGGCGCGGACCTGCTGGTGGACTGCTTCGACAACCAGGACAGCCGCCAGCTCCTCGGCGACTTTGCTCGGGGAGCAGGCAAGCCCCTGGTACACGGCGCGGTGAGCGCGGACGGGACTTTCGGCCTGGTCCGCTGGGACGAGCGATTCGTCCCGGATGCCGAGGACACCGCCGGGCAGGCCACCTGCGAGGGCGGCGCGCACCTGCCTCTCCTGGGCCTGCTGGCCGCCACCCTCGCCCGCTGCGTGCAGGACTTCGTCAAGCAGGGCATCAGGCGGGACGCACTCGTGAACCTCTCCTCCGTCGTCCCCACCTCGAGTCACTGACGTGATTTGACCAAGACGTCACACCCCACGCCCCACGCGGAGCCTCCCATGGCCCTGGACATCCTCTTCGACATGGAGACGAGCGACCCCGACGACGCGCTCACGCTCTGCCTGTTGGCCACGCACCCCGCCGTCACCCTGAGGGCGGTGACCGTGACGCCGGGCACACTCGCTCAGGTGGGAATGGTGAGACACCTGCTCGCGCGTGCCGGCCGGAGTGACGTGCCCGTAGGCGCGCGCAATCCGGCGGCGGAAAAGGAGAGCCTCTCGGCTTTCCATACGAAGTGGCTGGGCCCCCTGCCTCCCGCCGCGCCGGATGCCCTGGCGCACGAGGTGCTGGCACTCGCGCTCGGGCGATTTCCCGAGGCGACACTGGTGACGGGCGCGCCGCTCCAGAATCTGCGGCTGCTGCTGGAGCACCATCCGGACCTCCACCTGCGTCGTTGGGTGGCACAGGGCGGCTTCGCGGGTGACAACGTGGTCCCTCCGGAGCACCGGCTGCCCAAGTTCGAGGGCCGGCGCACCTGCCCGACCTTCAACTTCAACGGAGACCCCAAGGGCGCGCTGCTGGCCCTCTCCTCGGACCGAGTGGGTCGACGCGAGCTGGTGTCCAAGAACGTCACCCATGGACTGGCCTATGACGGCGCCTTCCACGAGCGGATGAGGCCCTACGCCTCGGCGACGCCCGGGCTGGCGCTCATCTTCGAGGCCATGGAGCGCTACCTGGCACAGCGGCCCGAAGGAAAGCTCCTGCACGACCCCATCGCCGCATGCGCGGCCATCGACCCGGGAATCGTCACCTGGGCGGAAGTAGAGATGGTGCGCGAGCGCGGAGAGTGGGGAGCCGAGCTGGCGCAAGGCACCCGGACGTTCATCTCGGTGGCCCTGGACCCCGAGCGCTTCTTCCGAACCTTCGTGGGAATCGACGCCGCGACAAATTAATCGCGGCGCTGTCAGGGATGAAAATCAACCGCCGTAGATTCCCCCAGAAAGGAGCGGTGACATGACAACGGCGAAGATGCAGTCGAACGAGACGAAGCGCAGCTATCGACACAACCTCTGGTCCCAGTTCGACGCCGCCTCCTGCTCCTTCTCGAGCACAGGCTCGATTCGCAACGTGGGATTCAGCCACCTTCACGGCCATCCGCCCGTACCCTGCTGACGCTCGCGCTTCGTCACTGACGCGCCAAGCCACGCAGAGGCCGGGCTCCCATCCAGGGGACCCGGCCTTTCGGCTTTCGGGCCTCCGATCCAGGGGACGTAGAGCGTTACGGCAGACGCGCGGGCCTGTAGAGCCCGAGCCCGACAGGGCCTGCTGGGTTCAACTCCCAGCGTCCCCATGCTCCGCACGAGCAGGGCTGCATCATCCAAACCCAGACGTAATTTTCCAGGGGTATAGCTCAAAGGCAGAGCACTCGCTTGATAAGCGGGTGATCCCGGTTCGACTCCGGGTACCCCGACTCCATGTTGGCCGAAGGCGATTGGTGAGCCACCGGGATGTGACCCCGGGGAAGAGGGTTCGATTCCCTCCGGTCAACCTGACAGTCCCAGCTCTCTGACAACTGAATCGTCGTGGTGAATGCACGCCGCCTGCTCACACAGGGGTGGCGGCAAAATGCCTCCGTAGCTCATTGGTAGAGCATCCGCCTCTTAAGCGGACGGCGAGGGTTCGAATCCCTCCGGAGGTACTCGAAGCAGCAGCAACGCGGGTGTCGTCCAGCGGCAGGATGGCGGTTTCCCATACCGTCGACACGGGTTCGAATCCCGTCACCCGCTTCACATGTGTCACTTCCATACCGGAGTCGTCTAATCAGCAGGATGGCGGATTCTGACTCCGCAGGCGCAGGTGCGATTCCTGCCTCCGGTTCTCTCTTCACGCAGCACATTCCCCGGTAGCTCAATGGCAGAGCGCGCGGCTGTTAACCGCGAAGTTGGGGGTTCGAGTCCCTCCCGGGGAGCTTGCAACAGACGCAACTGGCCAGTTCCGCCCGGGGTGGCAACGGTCTGCAAAACCGTTTGGGACGGGTTCGACTCCCGTATTGGCCTCACTTTCATTGCCGACCTGGCGTAGGTGGTCCGCGCGCCCGTCTGAAGAGCGGGAGGACTCGGTTCGATTCCGAGGGTCGGCACTTCGCAGCACGTTTCACTTCATAGGCTGCGCTCCGGGAGCAGCTTGGACTCCAAATCCGAGCGCGCGGGGTTCAACTCCCTGGCGGCCTGCTCGTTTCGCCCCTGTAGCTCAACTGGTAGCAGCACCGGTTTCGTAAACCGGGGGTTGTCGGTTCGAACCCGACCGGGGGCACTTCACGCAACACGCAGTCGTCACATGGGTTCGTGGCTCAATGGGAG
Source organism: Myxococcus eversor (assembly GCF_010894455.1). Classification (GTDB taxonomy): domain Bacteria; phylum Myxococcota; class Myxococcia; order Myxococcales; family Myxococcaceae; genus Myxococcus; species Myxococcus eversor. The sequence continues at coordinate 155,528 of NZ_JAAIXY010000016.1, forward strand.
AGCACTCGGTTTGCACCCGAGGGGTTCCGGGTTCGAGTCCCGGCGGATCCACTTCATGCCCTTGTAGCTCAGTGGATGAGAGCGCACGGTTCCGAACCGTGAGGTCGCAGGTTCAATCCCTGCCAGGGGCACTCGCTTCAGCCAAAGCCATTCCGCTTCCGTAGCTCAGTGGATTCAGAGCAGGCGCGTCCTAAGCGCGAGGTCGCAGGTTCGAATCCTGCCGGGAGCACACACGTTTCACGTTTTTTCTGCGGGGAGAGGCTGGTGCCTCACCGGGCCTCATAAGCCTGGCCTCCAGGGTTCGACTCCCTGCTCCGCAACTCTTCATGCACGCCGAGCCAGCTGGAGACGGCGACGGTCCCACACACCGTTTTCGCCGGGTTCGATCCCCGGGGCGTGCACTCGTATTTCCGTGGTCTTGCCGGTGTAGCCCAATGGGTAGAGGTGCCAGGTCGAGAACCTGGAGGATGCGGGTTCGACTCCCGCCACCGGCACTGTCGTCGCAGTCCGTAGCCCGCAGTCGCAAGTCAGCAGGACATCCCGAAGTCCGTCCGCGTAGCCCAAACGGGAGAGGCCGCCGGCTCAAACCCGGCACAGTGCGAGTTCGACTCTCGCCGCGGATACAACCGAAAGGCGTTGCGTCATGGAGACGCTGGTTCTCAGTCAGTCCTTCGAGCCCGTCGCGCGGATTCCCTGGCAGCGCGCGGTGATGCTCATCTTCCAGGGCAAGGTCGAGGTGGTCGAGGAGTACGAGGACCGCTTCGTGCGCTCGGTGACGGTGGAGATCCGCATGCCCTCCGTCATTCGTTTCTTCCGCGGGCTGCGCAAGGGCCCCAAGGGCGTGAAGTTCAGCCGGGAGAACGTCTACCTGCGAGACCGCTGCCGCTGCCAGTACTGCGGCCTCAAGGTGTCTCGCGCTGAGGCGACGTATGACCACGTCCTGCCTCGGGCCCAGGGTGGCCGCACGTCCTGGGACAACGTCGTCATCGCGTGTGTGCCCTGCAACCAGAGGAAGGGCAACCGGACTCCGGAGCACGCGAAGATGGCGCTGCGCTGCGCCCCGGTGAAGCCCAAGAAGCTGCCGGACGCGATGCACCTGACGTTCGTCTTCGAGCAGGGCATGCCCATGTCGTGGGCCAAGTTCCTGAGGGACGTGGCGTACTGGCATGGCGAGTTGGAGGATTGAGGTCCCAGGACGGTGCGCCTGGAGGGGATGAGGAGGTCCGCCAGAGGCGGCCTCCCGCCCATGGACCTCCCCGCGAGCCGGCAGGCGGGTGCGCTGCTGCCGGCGACTTTTCTGGAAGACCGACGCTGGAGGCCGGCGGCCCGTTTCGAAAACGGTGCGGGTGCATGACGCGCTCGGGGTTCGAGTCCCCTGTCTTCCGCTGTGACTTGGAGCATGCGGGCCGGGTGGCCGGCCGCCTGGCTGGAAACCAGGAGAGCCCTTCGGGGCTCGTGGTTCGACTCCACCGTGTTCCGCTCGCTTCACATGTTTGGAAGTTGGACTGGCGATGGCGCCAGGCCCCGCTGCTACCGGGTGCGAGCCGGCCTTCCGGCTTGAGGTTCGAGTCCTCCGACTTCCGCTTCCCTCCGGCCTCGGGCCAGGGGATTCCGGCCACCCGCCGGGATTGCGCGCTCACCTCGACGGTTCAGCGGTTAGAGTGCGTGCTCCGGCGAGGGGGCGGCTGACGACACATGGCGACGAGGAAGAGCGAGGACCAGGAGCGACTCATCGACCGGGACCTGACCGCGTTGGCCCGAGAGGGTCGGCTGCCGGCCGCGCATGGCGTAGACGCCGCGGTGACGGAGGTTCTGGGACTGCTGACGCGCGGTGGCAAACACCCGCTGCTGGCGGGAGACCCCGGCGTGGGCAAGAGCGCGCTCGTGCAGGAGGTGGCGCGCCGCATCGCCGAGGGACGCGTGGACGCGGAGCTGACGCAGTCGCGTCTGGTAGAGGTGTCCGTCGCCAACATCCTCGCGCGCAGCACCCAGCGACAGGCCGCGGAGAGCTTCGAGGAGCTGCTGGCCCACCTGGCGCGGCACCCCTGTCCCATCGTCTACATCCGAGACCTGCCGGCCGCGCTGGGCGGGCCCCTGGCCCCCGTGGCCGTGCGCGCGCTGCGCACCGGAGGCCTGCGCTTCATCTTCGAGACAGAGCCCAAGCGCGTGCAGGAGCTGCTGCGCTCCGACGAGGCGCTCGCGGAGCGGCTGCACCTGCTCCCCCTGCACGAGCCCCCGCTGGAGAAGGCGCGCTGGATACTGGGCCGGGTGGCGGAGGAGCTGGAGCGCGAGCTGCGCCTGCCCATCGACCCGGCCGCGTGCGATTTGGCCCTGCGGCTGTCGTCCAAGTTCCTGCTGGCGCAGCGCATGCCGCGCAAGGCCATCGAGCTCTTGAAGGAGACGGCGGCGGAGGCCGCGAGCGCGGCCAAGGACCACGTCGGTCCCGAGGACGTGCTCACCCGCTTCTGTTCCGCCACGCGCCTGCCGCGCTTCGTGGTGGACGACGCCATGCCGTTGGACCTGGAGGAGACGGAGCGCTTCTTCGGAGAGCGGCTGCTCGGCCAGACGGACGCGGTGGGCGCGGTGCTGCGCTCGGTGGCGCTGCTCAAGGCGGGGTTGAACGACCCGCGCCGGCCGCTGGGCGTGTTCCTGTTCGCCGGCCCCACGGGCGTGGGAAAGACGCAGCTCGCGAAGCTGCTGGCGGAGTACCTCTTCGGCTCGGCGGACAGGCTGGTGCGCCTGAACATGGCGGACTACCCCAACGACGGTGACGAGAGCGTGCCCTTCGGCGCGTCCTGGGCCCCGGCGCTGGAGACGCGTCGCGGAGAGCTGAGCGCGCTCCTGGACGGCAAGGTGTTCTCCGTGCTGCTGCTCGACGAGTTCGAGAAGGCCGCGCGCAGCGTGCACGACCGCTTCCTCCAGCTCTTCGACGAGGGCACCTTCGTCAACGGCGCGGGCGAGGTCGTCTCGTGCAACAACACGCTCATCGTCGCCACGTCCAACGTGGGCGCGGAGGTGTACCGGGAGCCCGCCATGGGCTTCGCGGGCACCAAGCGCGCGGACGAGATGGTGTCGGAGGTCGACCGCCGCATCGGCGAGGCCTTCCGCCCCGAGTTCCTCAACCGCTTCGACGCCATCTGTCACTTCCAGCCCCTGTCCAAGGTGGACATCCGCAAAATCGCGCAGCGCGAGGTCGGCCGCGTGCTGGAGCGAGAGGGCATCCGCGCGCGCTCCCTGGACGTGGAGGTGACGCCCGAGGTCGTCGACCGGCTGGTGGAGCGCGGCTACTCGCCCCAGTTCGGCGCGCGCTACCTCCAGCGGGAAATCGAGAAGACGCTCACCGCGGCGCTGGCCGTGGAGATTGCGCGCAAGCCGCTGCCCCCTGGCACCCCCGTGCGCGTGGAAGCACGCCCCGGAGGCCGGGTCATCGCGGTGGCCGAGCCCGCCGCCCCACTGCCCTCCCCCACCGCGCAGCTGCTGTTGCCGTCCGCACGGGCGACGCCGGTGAAGCGGCGGCTGGACCGCAAGTCGCTGCTGGTGGAGATGGACCGGCTGGTGGGCAAGGCCCGCTCGCTGGCGGCCTCCGCTGGGCGGCCGGAGATGGAGGAGCGCCGCACGTCCCTGCTGACGGAGACGCAGGCGCCCAACCTCTGGGACGACCCCACGCACGCGGCGGATGTCATCCGGGCCTTCCGGACAGTCGAGGCCCACCTCAACGAGATGGAGCGACTGGAGGCCGCGTGTCTCTTCGGGCGGCGCCTGGTGCGCGAGGCGAAGAACGAAGTGCAGCTCGCCTCCGCGGCCCGGCAGGTTGAAGACGTCGCGCGCGAGGTGCAGATGGCGGAGGCGCTCCACGCCTCCGGCTCCACCACCCTGGACAATGAAGCGCTGGTGGACATCTGCGCGAGCGACTCGGCGGAGACACAGGAGGCGTGGGTGCAGGAATTGGCCACCATGTACCTGGGCTGGGCGCAGCGGCGCGGCTACGAGGCGGTAGCGGTGGCGGAAGCCGACGAGCCGGCCCGCGTCGTGGTGCGCATCGCCGGCCCCGGAGCCTACGGCTTCCTCGCGGGCGAGGCGGGCATGCACCGACGGCTGGAGGACGAGAAGCGCCAGCGCGCCTATGTCCGCGTGCACCGGGGCGGCGCTCTCTCGGAGGAGGAGCTGGAGCTGCTGGAGGTGCTGGGCCGGCCCGTGAAGAGCCATGAGGGCACCTATCTCCAGCGCGTGCGCACCGAGGTGACGGTGAAGGACGAGTCCACCGGCCGGGTGCTGACGCTCACGGGCGCGGGCGAATTGGACGAGCTGAAGGACATCGCCGCTCGCGTGGTGGCCGGACAGGGCGGAAGCACGGACGAGGTGCGGCGCTACTACCTGGGCCGCAGCGCGCGGGTGGAGGACCCTCGCACCGGCGCCGGGACTCCTCGCGTGAAGGACGTGCTGCGCGGCGAGCTGGACGTGTTCATCGCCGCGTGGATTTCGCGCCCGCCGTCGGAGCCCCCGCTGGGGAGCTGAGCCGCCGGAAAAACAGTGAGGGGACGGGCCATCCCGCCCCGTCCCCTCGTCAAGACATCAGCGCGCTACTGGTTGATTTGGAGCGCGATGGCGCGGGAGTTGTTGTCCTCGCGCAGCTCCGTCAGCGACTGGTACGGGTCCACGTAGGCGCCCAGGAAGTAGGCGCCGCCCTGCCCCATCGCATCCATCGGCAACCACGCCGACACGTTCAGCGTCTGCGTGATGCAGTCACCCGGGTTCAGGGCGATGACATTCACGCCCCCCAGCTCACGCTGGTCCGAGTTGGCGTTGCCGCCAGGGCCCGGCATGGAGGGCTCCGGGGAGAGGTTCGCGTCGAGGGACGAGTAGAGCGACACCCAGGCCGAGGGGCTTGCCTGCGTACCCTGGTTGCACACGCGCACCGTCGAGGAGAAGGTGTTCCCCTGGAGGATGGAAGCAGGCCCCGTGAGCGAGGTGACGACGAGGTCCGGCCTCGTCCCCACTCCGATGAGCCCCTTCACGAAGGTGTTGTTGTCCTCGCGAAGCTCCTGCACCCCGCCGCTCGAGTCGACGAGCGCTCCCAGGAAAAAGGCGGTCCCCTGACCACCGGGCGGCACGTACGCGTTGGCGGTCGTGCTGCGCGAGATGCACTGGGCCGCGAGCAGGGACGGCACGGACACCGAGCCAATCATCACCTGGTCCGCCACCGTCGGCGACGTCGACAGGGAGAGCACATCGTCCAGCGACAGGACCACGTCGACGTACGTGGCGGCGCTGGACTGGGTCCCCTGGTTGCACACCGTCACCGTCGTGCTGAAGGACTGTCCCTGCGTCACGCTCGTGGGCGAGGTCATCGCGGTGATGACCAGGTCCGCGCGGCTGCCCACGCCGATGAGCCCCTTCACGAAGCTGTTGTTGTCCTCGCGCAGCTCCTGCACCGACGCCGGGTCATCGACGATGGCGCCCAGGTAGTACGCCCCGTCGCCCTGCGCGTCCGGCGGCAGCCACGCGGTGGCACTCACCGAGCGCGTCGCGCACTGCCCCACCGTCAGCGAAGGGATGCTCACGTTCGCGACCTCGGTCTGGTCTCCCGCGGGATAGCCGGGCCCTGACATCGGCGACAGGACCGCGTCCACCGACAGGAGGAGGCGCGCCTGCGTCGAGGTGCTGGGGGTGGTGCCCTGGTTGCACACCGTCACGCCGGCGGTGAACGGCTGGCTGATGGACGCGCTCGTGGGCGCGGTCATCGCGGTGATGACGAGGTCCGGCCGATTGCCAATGCCGATGGGACCCTTCACGAAGCTGTTGTTGTCCTCACGAAGCTCCTGCACGCTGGCCGGGTCATCGACGATGGCGCCCACGTAGTACGCCCCGTCGTTCCCCTGCGCGTCGGGCGGCAGCCCGGCCCAGGCCGTCGTCGAGCGCGTCGCGCACTGCCCCGGATTCAGCGACGGCAAGGGGACGTATCCCGCCGGAGACTGGTCCGTGGCCGGGGAGCCGCCGGGCCCGTACGGCATCGGCGTCAACACGGTGTCCGTCGACACGTAGATTTGCGCCTGCGTCGAGTAGCTGCTGGTGGTGCCCTGGTTGCACACCGTCACGGCGGCGGTGAAGGACTGACCATTCTGAAGGACTTGCGGCACGTTCAGCGCCGTGACGACAAGGTCCGGCCGGTTGCCCACGCCGATGAGGCCCTTCACGAAGACGTTGTTGTCCTCGCGCAGCTCCTGCACGGAGCTCGGGTCATCCACGATGGCCGCCAGATAGTACGCGCCATCCCCCGTCCCATCCGGCGGCGGAGGACTCCCAGCGAACATGCCACTGCGCGTCAGGCACGCTCCGGCATTCAGCGCGGGCACGGGCATGGAGCCCAGCGGCACCTGGTCCAACGGCGGACCGCCGGGGCCAGCCGCCATCGGCGTCAGCGTCGTGTCCGTCGACAGGTAGAGCTGCGCCTGCGTCGAGGGGCTGGACTGGAGGCCCTGGTTGCAGAACGTCACCGTCGCGGCGAAGGACTGGCTGGAGTTGAAACTCGCGGGCCCGGTCATCGCGGTGATGATGAGGTCCGCACGGCTGCCCACGCCGACGAGTCCCTTCACGAAGGCATTGTTGTCCTCGCGAAGCTCCTGCACGGAGGCCGGCTCGTCCGCGATGGCCCCCACGTAGTAGGCCCCTTCTCCCTGCCCATCCATGGGGAAGTTCACCCAGGCACTCGTGCTGCGAGTCGCACACTGCCCCGGGCTCAGCGAGGGCAGGCCAATCATTCCCAACGGAGCCTGGTCCGTCGGCGGGGGTCCGCCAGGGCCAGGGCCGGGGGACATCGGCGTCAGCGTCGTGTCCATCGACAGGTAGAGCTGAGCGTTCGTCGAGGAGCTGCTGGTCGTGCCCTGGTTGCACACCGTCACCGACGCGGTGAAGGACTGACCGGGCGACAGGGTCGGCGGAACGTTCACGTCCGTGACGATGAGGTCCGGCCGGTTGCCCATGCCGACGAGCCCCTTCACGAAGACGTTGTTGTCCTCGCGCAACTCCTGCACGGAGCTGGGGTCGTCCACGATGGCCGCCAGATAGAACGCGGTGGCGTCCGTGGGGAACGGCGGAGGCGAAGCCCAGAGGTTCTCTCCGCGCGTCGCGCACTGACCGGGAGCCAGCCCCGGAATCATGATGTAGCCCATCGGCGACTGGTCACCCGGAGGAGGCCCCATGGGCCCCATGGGCGTCACCGTCGCGTCGATGGAGAGGTACAGCTGGGCCATCGCCGAGGTGCTCTGCGCCGTGCCCTGGTTGCAGACCGTCACGCTGAACGGAGCGGACTGTCCCGAGCTCAGGCTCGCCGGCGACGTCAACGCGGTGACGATGAGGTCCGGACGGTTGCCCACGCCGATGAGGTCCTTCGCATAGGTGTTGTTGTCCTCGCGCAGCTCCTGCACGGAGTTCCCGTCGTCCACGATGCCCCCCAGGTAGAAGGCGCCGGGGCTGACGCCCGCGGGAGGCAGCCAGGCCTGGGCGGAACCGGAGCGCGTCACGCACTGCCCCGGGTTCAACAGGGGGACCTGCACCATGCCCACGTCCCGCTGGTCCGTGGGAGGCGCTCCCGGGCCCATCTGCGTCAGCACGGTGTCCAGCGACAGCAGGAGCCGCACGGACGTCGCATTGGCATAGGTCGTCCCCTGGTTGCAGACGCGCGCCTGGACCTCGAAGTTCTGACCATCCGACACACTGGCGGGACCGCGCAGCTCGGTGATGATGAGGTCGGAGCGGTTGCCCACGCCGATGAGGTCCTTCGCATAGGCGTTGTTGTCCTCGCGCAGCTCCTGCACCGACGCCGGGTCATCGACGATGGCGCCCAGGTAGAACGCCCCGGGGCCCGGCGACGCGGGCGGTTGCATCGCGTAGACCGAGACAGTGCGGCGGACACAGGCGCCCGCGTTCAGCGTCGTCTGGGTCTGCACCTCGCCAATCGGCGCCTGGTCCGTGGGAGGAGCGCCCGGGCCGGACGGCGTCAGCACGTTGTCGGTCGACAGGAAGAGCTGCGTGCGGACCGAGGGGACGCTCACGGTGCCCTGGTTGCACACCGTCACCGCCACGGTGAAGTACCCGCCCTGCGGCACGCTGGGAGGGCTCGACAGCTCGGTGATGACGAGGTCCGGCCGGTTGCCCACGCCGATGCGCGTCTGCGCATGGGTGTTGTTGTTCTCGTTCAGCTCCGCCACGGACTGGTTCGCGTCGACGATGGCGCCCAGGAAATAGGCACCGTCACCCTGCGCCGCGGGAGGCAACCAGGACGTACCGGGCACGCGGACGTCCGAGCACTGGCCGGCCGACAGGTCCACCTGGAGCGTCTCCTGGCCCGCCAGGGACTGGTCCGTCGGAGGAGGCATCGTCGTCAGCGGGGACAGTACGTTGTCCACGGACAGCAGCACCGCCACGCGGGAGCCCCGGTACGCGGGGGCCGTGCCCTGGTTGCAGACCGTCACCGTCGTGGTGAACGAACTCCCCGAGATGACACTCGCGGGGCCTCGGACGTCCGTCACCACCAGGTCGGGCCCCGGGTTCAGGGAACTCGACGCCGTCTCCAGTGCGGGTTGCTCCTGTGCGGGCTCTCCACCCGAACAGCCCGTGCCCACACCGACAAACAAGCCCATGACCAGCCACCTCGTGGCGGTCGCGCTCCACTCCAGCCTCTTCATGAAGTCTCCCGTTGCATGGCATGCGGAGCGACACGGCGGACGCCGGGTCGGACTCCAGGCACGCGCCCTAAGTGCGTAGCAGGAAGACTGAAAGTACCGAAGTGCCTGGGAGGTATTGCTCCCAGGGAAGCCTCATGAAGTCTGAAAAGACTCCAGCAAACCCCAGCCGACTCTCGGAGCTTGAGGTTCCATGAAACAAACGGGGCGATGTCGACACCTGAATGTTTCCAAATGTGTCGCGAGACGCATGTCACATCCACCGATGTTTCAAGCGGGTCTCAGCGGACCACGCCGGCCAGGCGCGCGGGCGCGGGCGCGGTGGGCGAGACGGCCACGGCCCTGCCGAGCGTCCCCGCGCTCTGGGGGAAGGGGCCTCGCGCCAGCTCGTGCCCCGCGGGGTCCAGCACCTGCGCATAGACAGTCTTGAAGCCCTTCTTCAGGCCCACCGACTGGTGAGGCTCGCCCTTGCTGTCGGCGACCATGAAGAGCGAGGAGTCGAGTTCAGGGGGCGGCGACTCGCCGTGCCGCTGGAAGAGGTCTCGCATGAGGTCGAGCGACTCCGCGTGGCTCTTGCGAATCTCGCCCTTCGCCATGCCCTTGAAGAGACCCGGGACGTCACGCAGGTCCACGCGGACCACGACGATGGGTTTGACCGCTCGGACGTCGTACACGAACTTGTAGGCGTGCTCCTTCAGCTCCTCCCGGGTGCCCTTGTTGGCATACAGCACCACGGTGGGACGCCCCTTCCCGATGGGGACTTCCTTTCCGAACACGTCCTTCAGCTCGGCGGCATGCGCTGGCAGGACTCCCAGGACGCCCAGCAGACCTACGAGCGCGGCGAACTTCCTCATGTGACGTGTCCTTTCAAAAGACGTTGTGATGGGTGCAACGGCTTCTACGAACACCACCGCCTCCATCCCGAATCCCTGGCGACGTCCACCGGTGGCTCCATGGGACACCCGCTCACCAGGCCACACGACTCCTGCGCGCCCGCTCGGTTGCTCGGCGGCACCGCCTCTGCTATCGCCTTGCCCCGCGCCTCCAGAGGCGCGCGGGGGATGTCCATGATTGAGCGGTTCCGGAAGTTGCCATTCATTGCCACGCTGCTGCTGGGGACGCTCCATGCATCCGCGTTCGCCGCCCAGCCTTTCGAACAGGGCATGGTCACCATCACGTTGGATGACGGATGGTCCACGCAGTACACGAAGGCCCGGCCCGCGCTCAACGCGAGGAACATCCCCGCTACGTATGCCCTCATCACCCAGGCGCTCGCGCAGGGCTGGGGTGGTTACATGAGCATCGCGCAAGCGCAGACACTGGTCACCGAGGGCAACGGCATCGCCAGCCACACGCTGACCCATCCGGACCTGACCACGCTGTCCGCGCCCGAGCTGGAGTCGGAGCTCGGGGACTCGCGGGACTGGCTGGTGACGAACCTGGGGCTGACGTCGGTGCCCGACTTCGTCATCCCCTATGGGCTCTATGACGCCAACGTGCTCGCGGCCATCCGGCAGCATTACGGCAGCAGCCGCACGGTGAACGCCGGGCGCAACTTCCGCGACACCCTCGTCTACGAGCTGCGGGGCAACGACGTGGCTCGCAACGTGCCGGTGAGCACGGTGCGCGGCTGGATTGACCAGGCGCTCGTGGAGAAGAGCTGGCTCATCCTCGTGTTCCACGAGTTCGTGGACGGCACGCCGACGCGCGACACGCAGTACCGGACGTCGAACTTCACGGCCATCCTGAACTACCTCCAGACGCGCGGCGCGCGCACCGTGACGCTGTCCCAGGGCCTGGCGCTGATGGACGGCCGCACCGAGCCGGACCCGTCCTCGGGCGTGTCCATCTATGGCGACACATTGGAGAGCGGTTTCGCGGATTGGAGCTGGGCGGAGCACTCGCTCGAAGAGACGGGCATCGTCCACGCGGGCTCGGCCTCCATCCGCTTCGAGCCGGACACGTGGGCGGGGGTGCTCCTGCATCACTCGGGTGTGGAGGTCGCGGGGTACCAGTCCCTGGAGCTGTGGGTCCATGGCGGCACCGCCGGGGGACAGTCGGTGCGCGTCGTATTGCATGACGGCACCGATGTGCTCGGGACGATGCGGCTGGATGAGGCCCTGGGCGGACCGCTGGTCGCCGGCGAGTGGCGGAAGGTGACGCTGTCGTTCGATGCGATGGGCGCGACGTCGGGCACGCTGCGCGACCTGTACTTCCAGGACGACTCCGGGGATGACCAGGCGGCAGTGTACCTGGACGACATCTCGCTCGTTCCCAGGTGAAGGGATTCGAGGCGGGGCGGAGAGGGATTCCGCTTCGCCGCGCCATATCCAGCTGAACACTTGCGGGCCCAGGTCAATACCTGGCGGGCTTCTTGACGGGGCCCCCTTCTCAGAAACCTGTCACGTGGTGGAACATCCCGGTTCGTGTCCTGCTTCGACGAGAAGACCGCGCGGGCGCTGGCCACCGGAATGCTCTCCGCCGTGGAGGCACAGCGTCTTCGGCGCCACGCGGAGGGCTGCCGTCAGTGCGCGGCGCTCCTGACCCGTGTGACGCCGCCTGGCACGGCCGCTCGTCGAATCACACTCGTGCAAGACGGGGCCACGGACCTGGCCATCCCGCGCCCCACGCTGCTGGGCGATGCGTTGGACCTCGAGTTGCCAACCGAGCCCGTCCGGACCGCCAAGTCCGCGCGCGCTTCCAATGACAGCTCAGCATCGGCCAAGGCGCCTCCGCAGACCTCACACAAGCCCGATGCGCCCGCGGTCTCCGCGGAGGCAGAGCCGCACACGGACGCCTTTGCGCGCCCGCTGACTTCGAGCCCCAGGGCCCCTACCCTGTTGGACCCCGACCTCCATGCGGCATTGGAGTCGAGGCTGCGCGCGGACGGTTCGAGTGAGTTGACGGAGGAGGCGCCTCCGGATGCCGGAACACTGATTGCGCCTCTGCCACGTCGTCCAGGTGAAGCAGGCGCGCAGCAACCCATGTCTGGCGCGGGAGCATTCGCATCGCGGGCTCAACCGGATGTTGGGGCACGTGCGCGCGCGGCCACTCCACAACCTTCCGCGAGCGCGGCGGGCAAGTCGGGCGCACCGGCCCAGCCTTCGTCCGGTGCGAGCACACCAGCCTCGGCGGCTTCGTCCGGTGCGGCGAGCCCACGCATCAAGACACCCGAGGCGCGTCCCAGCACGACCTCACCACCAGCTCCGCCCGCACCATCCAGCGGAGCGAGTTCGCGCGTACAGCCACCCGCGAGCGCATCCCCACATCCCGCGCCTCAACCATCGTCATCCATCGGTGCGAGCTCGCGCATCCAGCCGCCACAGTCCTCGCCTTCCTCTGCATCGGCCGGCGCCGCGGGCTCACGCGGGCCTCCCGCTGACGTGGGCACCCTGATTGCGCCTCCGCCACAACCACCCGCGGGCGAGGGCACCTGGGCTGCTCCTCCTCCCGCCCCTCCGCTGGGCTCCAGCGTGCGTGTCCCTCCTCCCGCGCAGGGTGCACAGGGGCGCTCACGTCATCCCGACGATGGCGCCGCTCGCAAGGGCGAGGCGAGGGAGACTGCATCGCGCGCCTCGGTGGGGCGCTACCACATCCTCGACAAGCTGGGCTCCGGCGGAATGGGCGTCGTCTACAGCGCCTATGACCCGGACCTCCATCGTCGCGTGGCCATCAAGCTGCTCCACCCGGACGCCAACACCGTGGTCCGCACCGACGGCGCCTCTCGCCTGCTGCGCGAAGCCCAGGCCATGGCCCGCCTCTCCCACCCCAACGTCGTCTCCGTCTACGACGCGGGCACCTTCGCCGGTCGCGTCTTCATCACCATGGAGCTCGTCGAAGGCCTGTCCCTCCGGCACTGGCTTCGCGCCGAACATCGCTCCTGGCGCGAGGTCCTCGACCTCTTCCGTCAGGCGGGCCAAGGACTCGCCGCCGCCCACGCCGCCGGACTCGTCCACCGCGACTTCAAGCCCGCCAACGTGCTCGTCAACCGGGACGGCCGCGCCCAGGTGACGGACTTCGGCCTCGCACGCAACACCACGGACCAGGACGCCATGGAGGAAGGGCGTCCCACCACCCCCTCACGACTCGCGCTGCGCGAGGAGGACCTGCTCGAATCGCCCCTCACCGAGGCCGGCCTCGTCATGGGCACCCCCGCGTACATGCCGCCCGAGCAACACGAGGACGGCCGCACCGATGCGCGCGGCGACCAGTTCAGCTTCTGCGCCTCGCTCTACGAAGCCCTCTACGGCCAGCTCCCCTTCGAAGGGAAACAAGCCACCGCCTACCTCCAGGAGTCCCTCGCAAACCGCGTGCGCCAGCCCCCGCGCGGCAGCCGCGTCCCCGCCTGGCTGTTCCGCGCCGTCACCCGAGGCCTCTCGCCCACGCCCGACGCGCGCTACCCCTCCATGGAGGCCCTGCTGACGGAGCTCGGCAAGGACTCGTCCGTTGCGTGGCGACGCCGGAGCATCCTGGCCGCCGGATTCCTCCTCATCTACGGCTTCATGGGCGTCACCTGGTGGATGGGCAACCGTCGCCACGCCCCGTGTCTGCGCCCCGAGGCTCGACTGGCTGGCATCTGGGATGCCTCGCGCAAGGACACCGTGAGCCGGGCCTTCGCCGCCACGAACAAACCCCAGGCCCCCGAGTTCTTCTCCCGCGTGGCCCAGAGCCTGGACACCTTCGCCCAGGAGTGGGCCGGTATGCACCAGGAGGCCTGCGAGGCCACGCGTGTGCACGGCCATCAGTCGGACGCCGTGCTGTCGCTGCGCATGGCCTGCCTGGAGCGCCGTCGCTCCACGCTGGATGCCGTGGTGGGCGTGCTCGCGCAGACCGACGCGGAGTCCCTCACCACCTCGCTGGACGCGGCCCAGCGCCTGCCCTCTGTCGCCGACTGCGCGAACGTGGACGCCCTGCGCATGGGGCTCCCGGAGTCTCCCGAGCAGCGCCAGCGCGTGGAGAAGATCCGCGCCAGCCTGGACCGCACCACCGCGCTGGTGGACGCCGGTCGCTATGAGCAGGCCAACGGGGAGCTGAAGGCGACACTGGAGCAGGCTCGCGCGCTCGACTACCGCCCCGTTCTCGCGGAGGCCCTGGAGCTGGAAGGCCGGCTCGGACTGGTGCTCGGCGATGAGGCGCGCGCGCAGACGGCACTGCGCGAGGCCCTGCTCACCGCGCAGGCCACGCGCCACGACGAGGTGGCCGCACGCGCCGCCGCGCGCCTGGTCACCACCCTGTCCCAGACGCCCGCGCTGGAGGAGTGGAGCATCGCGCAGGCGAAGTCCTGCATCGAGCGCGCGGGTGGCACCCCGGACCTGGAGGCCCTGCTCCAGACGAGCCTCGCGCGCAACGCATTCCTCCGCGGCCAGTACGCCCAGTCCGCCGAGGCCTTCGGCCGCTCCGCGACGCTGCGAGAGCAGGCCCACGGCGCCGTGCACCTGCTCACACTCGAGTCCCTGCGCAATCAGGCAGCCGCCCTCTCCCGCACGCCCGAGACGGAGCACACCGCCCGCCTGCTGCGCCGCGTGCTGGAGACGACGAAGGAGGTCATGGGGCCCGACCATCCCCAGACGGCGATGGCCGCCAACGCGGTGGGCTACCACCTGACCGTCAGCCGCCGCTTCGAGGAGGCCATCCCCTTCCTCGAGCAGGCCATCGCGCTGGAGGAGCGGGCGATGGGTGCGAACAGCGCCACGCTCAGCTATCCCCTCAACAATCTCGCCAGCGCATTGGAACCGCTCCGCCGCTATGCCGACGCGCGGAAGCTTCGCGAACGCGCCCTGGCGCTGGACCTCCAGACGCACGGCCCCGCGCATCCGGAGACCGCATCGGATTGGGCGCTGCTGGCGGAGCTGGCCCTGAGCGAGGGCCGCACCCGCGACGCGGTGGACCTGGCCCTGCGCAGCACGAAGGCCTACGAGACCTTCCAGAAGGGGCATCCCGACCAGGCCACGCCGCTCACCACGCTTGGACTCGCCCAGCTCGCCTTGGGAAAACCGCGCGAGGCTCGCGCCACCCTGGAGCGCGCGCTGACCTTGCGCACCGCCACGCCCGGCCCGGGAGATGGACTCGCGGCCACCCGCTTCGCCCTGGCCCGCGCCCTGCCCTCCAACGAGGTCTCCCGCGCACGCGCCCTCGCCCAGCAGGCCCTGGGCTTCTACGGCGCGGAGCCCGCCGGCTGGTCCACCGAAGCCCAGCGCGTCAAGACGTGGATGAGCGGGCGCACCACCCCGCCCCCCTGAGGCCCCACCCAGGACGCTCCGCGTCATACCGCCCGTCCGTACGTGACATCCCCATCACGCCTGGAGCGAAGCACCTTCTCGCCGCATCCGCCGATACTCCAGGTGCGGGCCTTTTCAGGTCGGTCCCGCGCCCGGGGGTGTCATGCGCATCGATTCCTCACCGAAGTCCGCCGCCAGAACCGGTTCGCGTCCCGCCTCGCCCGTGTCCGAGGCCTCGGCCCGCACGGTGGCCCCCAAGCCGGGCGGACAACGGGACGTCCCGCAGGCCGACAAGTTCGACACACGCATGGCGAAGGGCGCGGGGTTGCCCATCCGAATCACGGGCCGTTGCCCCCCACTGTCGCCGTGGCTGCCCGTCAAGCCCTGGGTCCCCAAGACGAAGCTGGAGCCC
Organism: Myxococcus eversor; assembly: GCF_010894455.1. Classification (GTDB taxonomy): domain Bacteria; phylum Myxococcota; class Myxococcia; order Myxococcales; family Myxococcaceae; genus Myxococcus; species Myxococcus eversor. The sequence goes on from NZ_JAAIXY010000016.1 coordinate 170,839, forward strand.
TGGACTGGCACCCAGACCAAGCCCTGGCTCCACCGCCCGGACATCTTCCGGAGGCCCCACTGTCCCCGGGGAGCGTCGATGGGCTGCGGCCTGCCCATCCGCATCACCTAGCGGGCCGCTCGGGGTCAACCGACCCCACCCACCTGGTCGCCGCGCAACTTTCCACCGCGCGCGACGGGACGAGTCTTTAGACTCCCCCCAATGCTTCAAGTCATTCCCCTGGGCGGCCTGGGAGAAATCGGCCTCAACTCCCTGGTCATCGCCTGTCGCGGGGAGATGCTCCTCATCGACGCCGGCCTGATGTTCCCTTCCGAGGGGATGCCCGGGGTCGACATCATCATCCCGGACTTCAGCCACCTGAAGCAGAACGCCGCCCAGCTCAAGGGCGTGGTCCTCACTCACGGCCACGAGGACCACCTGGGCGCGCTTCCCTACCTGCTCGGCGAGGTGAACGTCCCCGTCTACGGCACCCGCTTCACGCTGGCCATGGCGCGCCACCGGTTGAACGAGCTGGGCATCGAAGCGGACCTGCGCGAAATCGAGCCGCGCGAGCCCTTCGCCGTCGGCACCATGTTCAAGGTCGAGGCCAGTCGCGTGACGCACACCGTGCCGGACGCGGTGGGCTTCATCATCCGCACGCCCGAGGGCACCTTCATCCACACGGGTGACTTCAAGCTGGACCCCGACCCCATCGATGGGCTGCGCACGGACCTGGAGCGCTGGGGCGAGGCGGGCGAAGAGGGCGTGCTGTGCCTCCTGTCGGACTCCACCAACTCCGAGCTGACGGAGGAGACCGGCAGCGAGCGCGTCGTCGAGCAGACCTTCGAGCGCCTCTTCAAGGACGCCACCGGCCGCATCGTCGTCGCCCTCTTCTCCTCCAACCTGCACCGCGTGCGGCACCTGTTGGCCATCGCCGAGCGACTGGGCCGCAAGGTCGCGCTCCAGGGCCGCAGCATGGTGCGCAACGTGGAGATGGCGCGCGAGCTGGGCTACCTGGACGTGCCCGACTCGCTCTTCGTGCACCTGGACACGGTGCCGCAGCTGCCGCAGCAGCGCGTGCTGGTCCTCACCACCGGAGCGCAGGGCGAGCCGCGCGCGGGCCTGTCCCAGCTCGCCGCCGGTGACGGCCCGTTCAAGCTGGGCCCGGGAGACCTGGTCGTCCTCAGTTCCCGAGCCATCCCCGGCAACGAGCGCGGCGTGGGCGCCCTCATCGACCAGCTCCAATGGCGCGGCGCACGCGTCGCCTACGCGCAGGTGGAGCCCGGCGTCCACGTGTCCGGCCACGCCAGCCGCCCCCAGCAGCAGCGCGTGCTGGAGCTGGTGAAGCCGCGCCACTTCATCCCCGTCCATGGCGAGGGCCGCCACCTCCACCGACATCTGGCCACCGCCCGGGAGTCGGGGATGGAGCCCGCGCAGTGCCTGCTGGCCCAGGACGGGGACATCGTCGGCTTCGAGGAGGGGCGCGGCCGCTTCACCGGCAGCGTGGCCTCCGGGCGCATCTTCAAGGACCGCTTCGGAGGCGGCATGGTGACGGCGGACACACTCCATGAGCGGGTGCGCCTGTCCGAGACGGGCCTGGTGGCCGCCGTCGTCGTGCTCCAGCGCGACACCCTGAAGCTGGTGGGTGGCCCGCAACTCTCCGGCCAGGGCCTGTCCCTGGACGAGCAGGTGATCCTCCCCCGGGTGGCCCAGGAGGCCCGGGCGCTCTTCGAGGAGCTGTCCGTCCAGCTGCGGGGCGACGACGCCCTGGTGCGAGAGGAACTCACCCGGGTGGTCCGCCGTGCGTTCCGGCTGTACACCTCCAAGCGCCCCCTGGTGGTGCCCATGGTCGTCAGGGTGTAGGTATGTTAAGGGCCGCTGCTGCCCATGCCTTCGTTCGATGTCGTCTCGAAAATCGACCTCGCCGAGCTCGACAACGCGGTCAATCAGACCAAGAAGGAGCTCAGCACCCGCTATGACTTCCAGGGCGCCCAGGCGGACGTCCTCGTCGCTCCGGACCACACGGCCCTCACCGTGAAGGCCAACAGCGAGGAGCGCGTCCAGGCCGCCAAGGAAGTGCTTCTGGTGAAGCTGGCCAAGCGGAACATCAGCTTGCGCGCGCTCGAGTACGGCGACGTCGAGAAGACGGGTCTGCACAACGTGAAGCAGGTCATCAAGCTCCAGCAGGGCATCCCCGTGGAGAAGTCCAAGGAGCTGGTGAAGCTGCTGAAGGATTCGAAGATGAAGGTGCAGGGCTCCATCCAGGCCGACCAGCTGCGTGTCACCGGCAAGAACCGGGATGACCTCCAGGCCGCCATCGCCCTGTTCCGTGGGGAGCAGGACCGACTGAAGCTGGACATGCAGTTCACCAACTTCCGCGATTGAAATAGCCCATGCGAGCCGCTGCTGCCCTGTCCCTCTGCTGGTTGTTCTGCGTTCCGGCCGTCGCCTCCGCCCAGGAAGAAGCACCCCGTCCGTCACGGCTGGTGCCCAACATGACCAAGCCGCCGCGCTTCCAGGGAGGCCTCAAGGGCTTCACCTCGCCGCTGGCGCTCAAGTCCCTGGACACCGAGGGCGCCAGCGCGTCCTTCACCGCCAAGGTGGGCTTCCGCAAGGACACGCTCTACGTGGGCGTGGACGCCAAGGATGATCAGCTCCTCGCGGGCGACGTGCTCACGGTGTCCATCTACTTCCCGGACACCGGGCCGCTGACGACGGGCTACACGTGGCGCTTCGGCTTCGATGGCAAGCGCGCGTCGGGAGCGGACAGCGGCACGCCGGAGTTCGCGCAGCAGAAGGTCAATGGCGCGGTGGAGCGCCGGGGCAACACGCTGTCGCTGGTGGCCGCGGTGCCGGTGCGCGCGCTGCCCCGCTTCCCGGCTCGGGACCCGATGGTGATGGACGTGTGCATCACCTACGAGGACCAGGATGGCGCGGGCACCAAGGCGGTTCCCGTCTCCAACTGCCAGAGCGGCACCATGGTGGGTGACGCGCTGAGGCTGCCGGACGAGCCGCGCAAGGCGCTCAAGCTGAAGCCGCCGGAGCACGTCACCGCGCTGGAGCCCGCGGCCACGGGCTGGCTGGGGTGGGACTTGCTCAGCTACCCGGCCTGGGCGCAGGGTGATGAGGACCTGACGCCGGAGTCGCTGCGCAAGCTGGTGGTGACGGACGCGCTGGAGGCCGCGTCGGTGAACGTGAACGTGCCGGATACGTTGAGCCTGCCGGACGGGCGACCGGTCGTTACGGTGCTCTCCGGGAAGAATCCCTATGCCGTCGCGGGTCAGTGTGACGCCGAGAAAGAGCTTCGACTGGGGTTTTACATCGTGACGGGGAAGACGGCGGCTCGAGTGCTCGAGTGGCCGGCTGCTACGTGTGCCCTGGGGCGTGCGTCCTCGGTGGAGCTGGATGAAGAGGACGGGTTGACCATCCGTTACTCGAACGGCGCGACCATGAACTTTGCCTGGAGTGGTGACCACTTCACGCGAACCGAGCTTGGAAATAGGTAGACGCGGTGGAACCAACCAAGAACCTGTACATGATGACCCTCGGCTGCCCGAAGAACCGGGTGGACTCCGAGGTGATGCTCGGCACGCTGAAGCACCGCGGATACACGCTGGTGCAGGAAGCGTCCGAGGCCCAGGTCATCGTCGTCAACACCTGTGCCTTCATCGGTCCCGCCAAGCAGGAGTCGGTGGACTCCATCCTGGAGATGGCCGAGCTGAAGAAGTCGGGCAGCTGCAGCACCCTGGTGGTGACGGGGTGTCTGTCGCAGCGCTACGGCGAGGAGCTGGCGAAGGAGATGCCGGAGGTGGACCACTTCCTGGGCACCAGCGCCTACGCCCAGATTGGCGACCTGCTGGCGGCCGAGGCCTCCCCGCGTCAGGTGATTCCGGACCCCGACTACATCCACGACGCGAACACGCCGCGCATCAACTCGATGCCGAAGTACACCGCGTACCTCAAGGTGTCCGAGGGCTGCGACAACGCCTGCGCGTTCTGCATCATCCCCACGCTGCGCGGTGGACAGCGCTCGCGGCCCATCGACGACATCATGATCGAGGCCCGGCGGCTGGCGGACAGCGGCGTGCAGGAGCTGAACCTCGTCGCGCAGGACCTGACGGCGTACGGGCATGACCTGCCGGGCCGCCCGAAGCTGCATGACCTGCTCAAGGCGCTGGTGCAGGTGGACGTGAAGTGGATTCGCCTCCACTACGCCTACCCGCGCGTGTTCCCGGACGAGCTCATCGACGTGATGGCGTCGGAGCCGAAGATTGCCCGCTACCTGGACATGCCGGTGCAGCACGTCAGCGACAAGCTGCTGTTGTCGATGAAGCGTGGCCGCAACTCGGAGTTCCTCAAGGGCCTCCTGACGAAGCTGCGTGCGCGCGTGCCGGGGCTGGTGATGCGCACCTCGCTCATCGTCGGTCTGCCGGGTGAGACGGAAGAGGACTTCGAGATGTTGAAGGAGTTCGTGAAGACGCAGCGCTTCGAGCGCCTGGGCGTCTTCCAGTACTCCGACGAGGAAGGCACGGCGGCGTTCGATTTGCCGGACAAGGTGCCGCAGAAGACCATCGAGCGCCGGTGGCGCGAGGTGATGGCCATCCAGAAGCGCATCAACCGCGAGCAGAACAAGAAGCTCGTCGGCAAGCGGCTGGAGGTGCTGGTGGAAGGCCCCGCGCCGGAGACGGAGCATCTGCTCGTGGGTCGGCACCAGGGACAGGCGCCGGACATCGACGGGCTCGTCTACATCAACGACGGCCTGGCGTACCCGGGTGAGCTGGTCACCGTGGAGGTGACGGAGGCGCACGACTACGACCTGGTGGCTCGCGTGGTGGAGCGCCCGGACCCGAAGCAGCGTCAGCACACCGCGCGTGACGCGCACCCGGCGCCGATTTCGCTGGTGCCCGCGCCTCGGCCGGTGACTCGGTTGGAGTAGTGGTTCTTCCCGGGCCGCCGCCCGTGTGTCGTGAGCGCGGCCCGGGAGTTCGTCGGTGGACCCTGGCTGGGTGTTGAACCGCCAGGTGGGGAGCGCTGGAGCTACCGGGGATCTTCGGGTTCCAGCTCGCGCTCCTCGCGCGGTGGCTCGCGGGAAGGGGCCTTGCGGGACGGCGCGGCGACACCTTCTCCCAGTGGCGTGGGCTGGCACTCGCACACCGTGCGACGTGAGGACGTCTCAGTGACGAAGGCGCACGCCGTGGGGCACTCGGGCTGACTGCCTTCCTCGAAGAGCGCCAGGGTGAAGCCTCGCGCTTGAACGAGCGCCGCGTGGCACACGGGCAGGGCTTGTGCGAGCGACGGCCAGGGCAGGCGGTGCTGAGTCGTGAGGCCTCGACTGGTGGCCGGGAAGCTCAGGCCGATTCCGCACCCGGACTCCAACCGCTGACCGTCCGGGCCTACTGGTTCAAGGTGCAGGCGCCCGCCTTCAGGCAGATCTCGGAACACCGCACCCACCACGGAGATGCCGCCCTCGGGCTCCTTGCGCACGTGCAGGCCGTAGCAGGCCTCTTCGCTGAAGACGCCGTGTGCATCGGTGCACTGCTGTCGCTTCACGACGGGGCTCGGAGTCGCCGAGCGTGGCGGCTCCGACGAGGACTGCGGAGGAGTCGAGGAGTCACCTGGAGACTGCGCCGAGGGGCCCGCAGGCGCCGTGGGCAGTGCTGGTGGCTGTGACGAAGGTGAAGCGATGCCAGAAGCCTTCGGTGCAGTGCCGGCAGTCGTAGCAGGGGATGTCGTGGAGCGTGACGGAGGCGAGGCAATACTCCCCGAAAGCACTGGTGCGGCACCCACTGTCGCCGCAGGACGCGTCAAGGATGCACTCGCCCCCATTCCTCCTGGGCCTTCTGTCTCCGTGGACCGTGGTGAAGCGGCAGCCGCATCGGGTCCCTCCGCCCTCCCCGCCCGTAGCGATGACACCGAGCCCACTTCAGTCGCATCCGCTGCACGGACTCGCGGACGCCGCAGCACCAGCACCCCGCCCTTCGCATCCAGCGTCGCGGTGAAGCGTCCCCACACGTCCGGCCCCAACCGACCCAGGCTGCTCGGCGAGTCCCATCGTCCCGCGGCCTCCACCACGAGAGGCCGCGCGCCCACGCCCTCCGCCACGTCCATCGAATCCACCGCGAAGGTGCGCGGTGGCAGATGCGCTGCCGTCTCCAACGGCTGGAGCCCCTGCGCCTCTGCGGGCGCCACCGCGATGCGCGAGAAGGGCTCTCTCGTGGCGAGGACAAAGGGGCCGGTGAGCTCCGCCTCTCCTTGAGTCACCCGCACCGCCAACAGCGGCCAGTCACCCACTGGCTCGCGGCTCAACTCCACGCGGTGCACCTCCCGCGCGGCATCCGGAGCCGCCACCTCCGCCGTCGGCTGCGCCTCACGCGAACGCGACGCGGTGAACGTCACCTCTCGCCGCAGCGGGTCCACCGTGAGCGCATACGGCTCCAGCACGTCCGAGCCCAGCGTGACCGAGCAGGGCTTCTCCCCGGACAGCCCCGCGGTGCGCAGCGGCACCGTAGCTCCTCCCACCGTGAGCACAGGCAACGCCACCACTGGCCAGGCCCGGAAGCCTCCCGCGATTTCGGGCGCGCGCACGGTGCCTTCGGGTGCGGGCGCGCCTCCGTCGAAGCACGCCTGGGACACCATCGACAGGGGCCGCGCCACATCCAGCACCACAGGGACGACGCGCGCCCCCAGCTTCCCCGCGACGGTGAGGCGCAGCGCCGGCGAGGCCAGCAGCGGCAGCGTCCGCCCTGTCAGTCCTTCGGAACGTGAAGGGCCGGACGCCACCTCTCGGTGACACCCGGCCCCCACCACACTCAAACCCACCCAGAGCAGGAACGCGCCGCGCACGGCGCACAGGTTACTGCTTCTTCTGCTTGGTGAAGTCATCCACGCGAGTGTCGTCCGGCACATCCATCTTGAAGCTGTCCGCGGAGATGCCCACGTTCGTCTTCAGGTCCAGGAAGGAGATGGCGTTCTCGCTGCCGTCCGGATCCACCACCGTGCTCTTCAGCACCTGCGCCGTCGCGGGGTCCACCTCCAGCCTCACCTGCTTGAAGCGGGGCTCCACCTTCAGCGGATCCAGCACCAGCAACGTGCCCTTGCAGTCCTTGCAGGCCCCCTTGCTGATGGCGAACTCATCCGCGAGCTTCCCCTGTCCGAAGAGGAACGTCACCGAGGCGGAGAGCTGGCTGGTGTCCATGCTCGCCACCGTGAGCGACTGGGCCGGCGGGTCGTACATGTACACTTTGTTGCCGGCCAGGACGAAGGTGCGCACGGAGGGCTTCTGGTACTCCCACCGCATCAGCCCGGGCTTCTTGTAGGTGACGACCCCCTCGGACGTCTGCGTGCGCTTGAAGGTCTTGTACTTGTAGTCCTGTCGGAAGCCCGCCTTGAAGTCGCCGGTCTTCTCGTAGAAGGCCTGCATCCGGTCCACCAGGGTCTTCACCTCGGGCGTCATCGGCGGAGCCGTCTTCACCACGGGCTTCGCATCCGAAGCGCTCGCCTGGGGCGCCGCGACAGCCGGCTTGCCCGACTCGACGGCGGGGGGCTTCGCGGTGGGAGCGGAAGTCACCGGATTCACGCCCTGCGCGGCGGGAGCCTTCGTCGCGCCCGTGGGAGGCGTCACCAGGGGCTTTCCAGCACCGGCCGGAGCGCCCTGGGCCACCAGGACGGGCTGCGCGGGGACGGCCTGCGCGGCGGGCACGGCTTGCGAGGACAGGAGCGTGGCGAGCAGGGTTTCCAGGAACATGGCGTGCGTCTCCAGGGGGCCAGGTAGGCCCACGGCGTCCATCTAACCCATCCCGACGCCCCCCGGGGGGCCGGCATTCACGGCTGCTTCTTGAACAGCCGCTTCCTCTGTTTGATGGCCAGCACGTAGAAGCGCTCACGCAGCGCCTGCGCCTCTTCTAGCGGCAGGTCTCCGGACCCTCCCGCCAGGTGCTCATCCCGCCAGGCAATCGCCCGGCTGACGCAGGCCGAGGCGGCGGCGGAGATGTTGAGGCTCTGGCTGAAGCCTCGCATCGGAATCCAGAACGTCCCGTCCACGGCGTTGAGCACGTCGTCGCTCACCCCGTAACGCTCGTTGCCGAGGACGATGGCCACCTTCTCGTCGAAGCGCAGCGTGTACAGGCTCGTCGCGCCGTCGCGGATGGCCGAGGCATACAGCTTGAAACCCCGCGACTTCAGGTGCTCCCGACACTCGGCGAAGGACTTGTAGAGCTTCACGTCCAGCCACTTGTCGCAGCCCTGAGCCACCCTCGAGTTCGGCAGGAAGGGTGCCTCCGGGTTGATGACGACGTGGACTTCCTGGACCCCCATGGACTCGCAGGTGCGAAGCACCGCGGCCATGTTGAAGCTGTCCTCCAGCCGGTCCAGGACCACCACGAAGTTGCGCGTACGCTGGCTGACGACGCGGTCGATCTTCTCCTTGCGCACATCGAGAAGGAACTGCTCCGGATCCAACTTGTCCTTCTCGACGCGCTCGTACCGAGGACCGCCGCCAGCCATCGTCTCAGCCCCTTCCGCCTGACTTGCGCGACGCGGGCTTCTTCGCGGCCGTGGACCGCTTCGGCGCGGTGCCCTTCTTCGCCAGGACCTTCGCCGGAGCCTTCTTCGCGGCAGCGGCCTTCTTCGCCGGAGCCTTCTTCGCGGCAGCGGCCTTCTTCGTCGCGGCGCCCTTCTTCACGCCCACCGACTTCTTCGCCACGGCGGCCTTCTTCGCGGGGGCCTTCTTCGCGGCCACTGACTTCTTCGCCACGGCGGCCTTCTTCGCCGGAGCCTTCGTCGCCGCCTTCGCCACCGCGGCCTGCTTCACCAGAGTCGTCTTCACATGAGCTCCCTTCGCACTGCCTTGCTTCGTGGGAGCACTCTTCACAGCAGCGCCCTTCGCCCGCCCCAGCTTCGCGGCGGTCGCCTTCACCACGGCGGCGGCGCCCTCGGAGAGGGCCTCGCGCACCTTGGCGATCGCGGCCTTGGCCACGGACTTCTTGCTCGCGCCCTTTGCTCGGGGCGGAGCCTCGACGTGCAGCTTCTCGGTGCGACCGGTGAACAGCACCTCCGCCACCGAGTCCATCAGCGCCGGCATGCCCTCGCCCGTCACGCAGGACACCGGATACACGCGGATGCCGCGCTCACGCAGCGCCTCGCGGAAGGTGTCCAGACGGGCCTGCGCGTCCGGCAGGTCCAGCTTGTTGGCGGCGACCACCTGCGGCCGGCTCGCCAGCTCCGTGCTGTACTTCGCCAGCTCGCGGTTGAGCACGTCGAAGTCGTGCAGCGGCTCGCGGCCCTCGCCCTCCGCCCCCATGTCGATGAGGTGGATCAGCACCTTGCAGCGCTCGACGTGGCGCAGGAACTGGTGCCCCAGGCCCACGCCCTCGCTGGCGCCCTCGATGATGCCGGGGATGTCCGCCATCACGAAGGACAGGTCGTCCTTGTACTGGACCATGCCCAGGTTGGGGACCAGCGTGGTGAACGGGTAGTCGGCGATCTTCGGCCGGGCCCGGCTCACCCGCGAGATGAACGTGCTCTTGCCCGCGTTGGGGAAGCCCAGGAGGCCCACGTCCGCCAGCAGCTTCAGCTCCAGCCGCAGCGTGACTTCATCGCCCTTCGTCCCATCCTGGGCGAAGCGCGGCGTCTGCCGCGTCGAGGTCGCGAAGTTCATGTTGCCCAGCCCGCCCCGCCCGCCCTTCGCCGCCACCCAGCGCTGACCCGGCTCGCTCAGGTCCACCAGCAGCTCTTCGGTGTGGTGGTCCTTCACCAGCGTGCCCACCGGCACGCGGAGGATCATGTCGTCGGCCGCGCGACCGTTGCAGTCGCTGCCCATGCCATGCTCGCCATTCTTGGCGCGGTGGTGCTGCTGATAGCGGTAGTCCAGCAGGGTGGTGAGCTGCGGGTCTCCCACGAAGATGACCGAGCCACCGTTGCCGCCGTCACCACCGTTGGGGCCACCGCGCTCGATGAACTTCTCACGCCGGAAGGACACGGCGCCGTTACCGCCATCGCCCGCCTTCACGAAGATGCGGACCTCATCGACGAACTTCATGAAAGCGTCTCCTGAAAAACGCAGAGCGGGCCGCCTCGCGTCCTGGGCGCCGGAAAGGGCGCGTGGACTGGAGAAGCGACCCGCTCGTGGATGCCTCGCGGCGACCGGCCCTGTGAGGCCGGTTTACCGTCAGGCGCTGGCCTGCTCGGCGGCCGGATAGACCGAGACCTTCTTGCGGTCGCGGCCCAGGCGCTCGTACTTCACGACGCCGTCCACCACCGAATAGAGGGTGAAGTCGCGACCGAGCTTCACGTTCTCGCCCGCGTGGATGACCGTGCCGACCTGGCGAACCAGGATGCTGCCAGCCGAGACTTCCTGGCCGCCGTACACCTTCACGCCGCGGTACTGCGGGTTGGAATCGCGACCGTTTCGCGAAGAACCCTGTCCCTTTTTATGGGCCATGACACCTTGCTCCTGAAGTTGAGGTGAAACCGTCCGGACTAGCCGGAGATGGAGGTGACCTTCACCTCGGTATACGGCTGGCGATGGCCACGGCGACGGGTCCAGCCCTCCTTCTCCTTGCGGAAGTGGAGGACGCGGCGGTGCTTGTCCTGCGCGAGCACCTTGCCCACGACGCGAGCGCCGGAGACCGTGGGACGACCCACCTTGGGGCTATCCGTGCCGCCCAACAGCAGGACATCGGTAAAGGACACCTCGGCTCCGATGTCGCCGGCGATCTTCTCGATCCGGAGGACATCGCCCTCGGCGACGCGGTACTGCTTTCCGCCCGTGCGAATCACTGCGTACATCGTCTAACCCCTGTCAGCTTCGGGTTGGGTCAACCCGTGGAATCGGCCGCGCATTTCGGACGGACGGACCGCCCTTGTGGCGCAAAGGACGGCCGGATTTACGGGAGATGCCCTGGGGAGTCAAGACGGTTGCTGGATCATCTCGTCCGGCAGTCCAGATTGCCCCCGGGAAAGAGCGAACCTACCTGATGGTCCGGCCAGAGCAAGCCCGGCCGATCAGCGCTCCACCAACAAAACCGTCTGTCCCCCGGGGGGAATTCCACAATGAAGAAATTCATGTTCGGCCTGATGGCCGCCGTCACCCTTTTGTTCGGCGTCGGCTGCGGCGGCAACGCCTGCGATGACCTGGAAGACGCGAACAAGGCGCTCAACGACAAGGTGGCGGCCTGTGGCGACGACACCGGCGGGGACGAGGACGTGTTCAACAAGGGCGTCTGCGAGGACGCGCTGGATGCCTGCTCGGACAGCGACAAGGACCGGCTGAGCGACCTGGCGGACTGCATCCAGGACCTGCCGGACTGCCAGGTGGGCAGCGAAGTGGACTGGATCAACCAGTTCAGCGAGTGCTTCAACCGGACCGAGGGCATCAGCGCCTCCTGCGCCGCGGCCGCTGGCGGGTAGTCACCCACCTCTTCCGCTTCACCGGGCCCGGCTTTCCCTCAGGAAGGTCGGGCCCTGTCGCTGGTGCGCTCCGTGGCGCCGCGAGCATCCAGGGCCCGGCGGACGGTGCGGTAGCGGTGGTGGAGGCTCGACTCCAGCGGGTCCAGCGCCAGGCCCCGCTCGTAGGTCTCCAGGGCACGCATCAGTTGCCCTTCCCGCTCCAGCGCGGAGCCGGAGAGATAGTGCACACGCGCCATCCCCGCGGACTGGGGCCTGCGCGCGAGGAACTCCCGCCGGAGCGAATCGAGCTGCTCCGACGTCAGCCCTGCCTCCAGGCACCGGGCCACGCCTCGGTGGTTGCCCCGCCAGGCGTCGTACAGCGCCCGCTGCGTCACCGTGCCCAGGACCTCTCCGGCCTCGTGCAGCCGGCCGAGCACGGAGTCGAGCAGGAGGCACTGCGAGGAAGACAGGGGTCGCTGGCGCAGCGATTCCAGCGTGCCACGGGCCTCGCGGGTGCGGGCACGCAAGGCGGTCATGTCCAGGTCGGGAGGCACGGCGAGCACCGCGTAGTAGTCACCCGACAGCCGCGTCCGATAGGCCTCCAACACATGGGCGGCTTCCGCGTCGTCCGCCATGGGCACGAGCGGCGGAGGACGGCGACCCGGGCCCGCGCGAAGGAGCGCGTCCACGGAGGCCTTGAGCGCCAGGGTGGCCTCGACGAACTGGACGCCGAAGCCGGTGGCCATGCCCCAGACCCGGGCCTGCTCTTCCGGCACGTGGCGAACGACCTCGCAGACGACGGAGTGAGGACCAGAGTCCAGCTCCAGCACCATGGGAAGGCGCGCGAAGAGCGGCGGGAGCAACCCCTCGCTGCGAAGGAACAGCCCGCCGCGCGACAGGTCCGAGCCCGTCAGCCACACCGGAGTCTCTCCGGGACGCAACACCACGCGCACCGGAAGCTCCACCGTGGGCGGCCTCGCGGAGGGCAGCCCATCACCGAAGGGAGCACCCACGCGCGCGACGGCGTCACGGCTCGGGTTCGCCGTTGTCGCGGGAGGAGTCCCCCGTCCGACGGGCGCACCCGGAACACCTTCATGCCTCATGTTCGCCACAGGCGCGGGAGGAGTTCCCCGGCCAATGGGCAGGGCCTGCGCATCCTCGCGACTCGCGCTCACCACAGGCGCCGCCAGAGGCCCCCGACAAATGGGCAGGGCCGGAGCATCTTCGCGACTCGCGCTCACCACCAGCACGGGCGGGGGCCGTCGACCCGCATGCACGCCTGGAACACCTTCACGACTCGCGACGCCCACTGGCGCAGGCGGAGTCCCTCGGCCCATCGGAGCACCCGCGCGATTCGCGACCCCCATCGGCGCAGGCGGAGTCCCTCGACCAATGGGCACTCCTGGAACACCTTCACGACTCTCGTCAAGCAGTGGCGCGGGCGGAGTTCCTCGGCCGACGGGCATGCTCGGAAAGCCTTCTCGACCCGCGTTCATCACCGGCGCGGGCGGAGTCCCTCGGCCGATGGGCACACCCGGAACGCCTTCTCGACCCGCGTTCATCACCGGCGCGGGCGGAGTCCCTCGGCCGATGGGCGCGCCCGGAACACCTTCTCGACCCGCGTTCACCATCGGCGCGGGTGGAGTCCCTCGTCCAGCGGATGCAACTGGAGCCCCCTCACGACTCGCGACGCCCACCGGTCCAGCAGGAGGCCCCCGGCCAACGGGCACACCCTCACGACTCACGACTCCCATCAGGCCTGGAGGAGGCCCCCGGCCAACAGGCACACCTTCTCGACTCGCGATACCCACGGGCATGAGCATCGGAGGCGCCAGTGGCTGCGCAGCCTCCAGAGCATTCCGAGGAGGCGATGCGGCCCATCCCGGAGCCACGGGGCGTGGCGCCGGAGACCAGGGCGCGATGAGGTCCTCCGCCACCATGACTTCCGGAGCCACCACCGGAGGCACGGTCCGCACAGGCACGGGAGGACGCGCCGGCTTCGTCCGCGCACGCGCCTCTTCCGCCAGCGCCCCCTCCAAGGCCGCGCGCAGGACGGCCGCCGTCGCGTACCGCTCCTCGGGAGCCTTGGCCAGGGTCCGCAGGATGACCCGCTCCAGCGCCACGGGCACCGCTGCGTGCACCGAGCGAGGCGGAGGCGGCGCCCGCATCTGATGGGCCACGAGCTGCGCCGTCAGCCCCTCGTCCCCGAAGGGCAGGCGCCCGGTGACGAGCTGATACGCGATGACCCCCAGCGCATACAGGTCCGCGCGTCCATCCACGCGGCGACTCAGCGACTGCTCTGGCGCCATGTACTCGGGCGTGCCCACGATGATGCCGGCGTGGGTCTGCGGCATGCTCGCGTCCGCCAGCTTCGCGATGCCGAAGTCGAGCACCTTCACGAAAGGCGTGCCCCGCCCGCGCCGTACCAGGAACACGTTGTCCGGCTTGAGGTCGCGGTGGACGATTCCACTCAAGTGCGCGGCCTGGAGCGCGTCGCACACCTGCGAGAGCACGGACACCACCGCGGGCGCGGGCAGCGGCGTCCCCACCCATGCGGACAGCGGCGCGCCGTCCAGGTACTCCATGATGAGGTACGGCCGGGGCGGCCCCGCGTTCAGGTCGAAGATGCTGACGATGTTCTCGTGGCCAATGACATTGACGGCCCGAGCCTCCGCGTGAAAGCGCTGCACCAGCTCCGGGTACATGGCCAGGTGCTCGTGCAGGACCTTCACCGCCACCCGACTGCCGATGGACACGTGCTCGCCCAGGTACACCGTGCCCATGCCGCCGCGCCCCAACCGGCGCACCAGTCGGAAGCTTCCCAGGCGGGCACCTACCAGGGGGTCTGAGTCCTCGCTCGCCACGGGGCACCTCGGCCTGGGCGCCGGCCCCTCACCTTCCGCGCGAACCAGCGTCGAGCAAGACGTCGCCGACCCATGTCGCTGGCCGCACGCCTCGCACGCATCACCGCTGCTCACCTCGGCCATGCCAGTCCCCCAGGCCTGCCCAGCTAATCTGGACATTCCCGTCCCATGCTGACCACTGGCGCCCCGCGAGGATGTCGGCTGGTGGGACGCAAGCCAGCGCCGCGGTACATGAAGACGGTCCACCGGCCGACGCTGTCGCTGCCGACAATCCATCACGCTCGATTAAGGTGCGCGGCCCATGTCCGGAACCTCACGCCGCATCCCTCTCCTCGACCTGTCCCACTACCGAAGCGGCACACCCACCGAGCGCGCTCGTTTCGTCCAAATCTTCGGTGAGGGACTGAGGGAGTTCGGCTTCGTCTCCATCGTCGGCCATGGCATCGACGACGCGCTCATCCGTCGCACCTACTCTGACGTGGAGCGACTGTTCCAGCTCCCCGAGGACGTGAAGACGCGCTACGCGGTGCCGGAGCTGGCGGGCCAGCGCGGCTACACCGGCTTCGGCAAGGAGCACGCGAAGGACCGCAAGGTGGGGGACTTGAAGGAGTTCTGGCACGTGGGCCGCGAGCTTCCGGCCGGCCACCCGTACCTGAAGGACTACGGCGCCAACGTGTGGCCTGGAGAAGTGCCCTCCTTCCGGGAGAACACCCTGTCGCTCTTCCGCGAGCTGGATGGCGCCGCCGGCGTCATGCTCCAGGCCCTGGCGGAGTTCTTCGGCGTGGCGCGCACGACGTTCAGTGACATGGCCACGGATGGCAACTCGGTGCTGCGCCTCATCCACTATCCGCCGCTGCGCGAGCGCTTCATCCCCGGGGGCGTCCGCGCCGCCGAGCACGAGGACATCAACCTCATCACCCTGCTGTGCGAGGGCACCGCGTCCGGTCTGGAGCTGCTCACGCGCGACGGCGAGTGGCTGCCGGTGGACACGCTGCGCGGGCAGATTGTCGTGGACTCCGGCGACATGCTCAGCCGCGTGACGAACGAGGTCATCCCCGCCACCACGCACCGGGTGGTGAATCCGAAGAGCGCGGACGAGGACACCGTCCGCTACTCGCTGCCCTTCTTCGTGCACCCCTATTCGGACTGCGTGCTCAAGCCGCTGCCCTGCACCGAGACGCCGGACAACCCAGCCCGGCACGCGCCCATCACCGCAGGCGCCTTCCTGCAGCAGCGTCTGCGGGAGAACGGACTGTTGAAGTAGGCACACGCTTCTGCCCGGTGGACGGCGCAAGCTCGCGCCCCACCGGATGCCCCGGCCTTTTCGTGAACGACGCCCTGCCTCCCACCCACGTCGAGCTGTTCGCCCTCCAGCCTCGTGTCTCGCTGGAGGACTACGCGTCCCCCGCATCGTTCACCGCGAAGCACCGCGCGCTCGCGGCGAGAGTCGATGCGCTGCGTGCACGCGATACATCCGGGCGACCCCTCCACCCCGCCCTCGCGGTGTGGCCGGAGCTGGTGGGCGCGCCCCTGGCGATGATGGGTCACCTGCCTCGGGTTCAACGCCACACGACGACCCGAGGCGCCATGCGCCGCGTGGCCCTGGCCGAGTGGGCCCCCATGTGGCGAGCCTGGAGAACGCTCCAGCCGCCGACGCGGGAAGAGTGCCTCTACGCCGCGCTCGCCTCCCGCGTGCATCGAGTGGTGCACGAGACCTTCTCCGGCATCGCCCGGGACTTCCGCCTGTGGGTGGTGGCGGGCAGCGCGTTGCTTCCTGACAACCGACGAGGACTCGGCACCCCGGACTTCGAGCCCCGAGGCGCGCGCACGTACAACACCAGTCACACCTTCGACCCCGAGGGTCATTGCGTGGCGGTGACGCGCAAGGTGAACCTGGTGCCCGGCCGCGAGGACGTGCTGCACCTGAGTCCCGGACGTCCCGAGGACATGACGGTGCTCGCCACGCCCTTCGGCCGACTGGGAACGCTGCTGGGCTACGACGCCTTCCGAAAGCCCCACACCGCGAAGGAGCCCTGGTTCGTGCCCTGCGCGCAGTACCTGGACGCCTTGGGGGCGGACATCCTCGCCCACCCGTCCGCCAACCCGTGGCCGTGGGACTCACCGTGGCCCTTCGAGTCGGCGGGAGGCAACCCGCGCACGGGAAGCCAGCACTGGTTCGACGAGGGCATTCCCTCCCAACTCTCCACGTTCCGCCGGGTCCGCTACACCGTGACGGCCCAGCTCGTGGGAGACCTGCTCGACAACCACTTCGAGGCGCCCTCGCTCATCCTGGAGCGCACGGACGCCGCGCAACCACGGGTGCTCGCCTGCTCGGAGAACCCGCGGGACGAGGACGTGCTCCACGTCACCGTGCCCGCGTGCACCCCGTAAATCAGTCGCCGAGCTTCTTCTTGAGCAGCTCGTTGACGAGCGCGGGGTTGCCCTTGCCCTTCATGGCCCGCATCACCTGGCCCACGAAAAAGCCGAACACCTGCTTCTTGCCCGCGCGGTACTTCTCAATCTCGCCCGCGTTCTTCGCGAGGATGTCGTCCACCACGGCTTCAATCGCGCCCGTGTCGCTCACCTGGGCGAGGCCCTTCTCCGCGATGATGTCCGGGGCCGAGCGGCCCGTGCGGAACATCTCCGCCAGCACGTCCTTGCCCGCGTTCGCGGACACCGTGCCCTGGTCCACGGCGCCCAGGAGCTCCGCCAACTGCGCGGGCGTGAAGCGCACCGAGGTCACCGTCGAGCCCTCTTCCTTCAAGAGCCGCAGCAGCTCTCCGAGGAACCAGTTGGCGAGCTTCTTCGCGTCCGGGTAGCGCTCGGCGCACGCCTCGAAGAAGTCCGCGAGCGGGCGCTCCGCGGTGAGGATGCGCGCGTCATACACGGGCAGGCCATACTGACTCACGAAGCGCTGGAGCTTCGCGCGCGGCAGCTCGGGCAGCGTGTGGCCCACCGCCTCGATGACCTCCGTCGTCACGTGCAGCGGCGGGAGGTCGGGCTCCGGGAAGTACCGGTAGTCGTGCGCGTCCTCCTTGCTGCGCATGGAGCGCGAGACGCCCTTGTTGACGTCCCACAGGCGCGTCTCCTGGTCCACCTTCCCGCCGGACTCGATGACATCCACCTGCCGCGAAATCTCGTACTCGATGGCCTGCTTCACGAAGCGGAACGAGTTGAGGTTCTTCAGCTCGCAGCGCTGGCCATAGGTGTCGGAGCCCTTGAGCATCACCGACACGTTGGCGTCGCAGCGGAAGCTGCCCTCGTCCAGGTTGCCGTCGTTGACACCCAGGTACACGAGCACGTCGCGCAGCGCCTTGAGGTACTCCACCGCCTCGTCCGCGTCGCGCAGGTCCGGCTCGCTGACGATTTCCAAGAGCGGCACGCCCGCGCGGTTGAGGTCCACCAGACTCTGCCCGCCACCCGCGTCGTGCACGCTCTTGCCCGCGTCCTCCTCCATGTGGATGCGGCGCACGCGGATGAGCTTCTCGCCCTGCGGCGTGTCGATGAGCAGCTTGCCGTGCTCGCAGATGGGCAGGTCGTACTGCGTAATCTGGTAGCCCTTGGGCAGGTCCGGATAGAAGTAGTTCTTCCGGCTCCACACGCTCTTCGCGTTGACGCGGCACTCGAGCGCCAAGCCCGTGCGGATGGCGAAGTCGACGACGCGCTCATTGAGCACGGGCAACACGCCGGGCATGCCCAGGCACACCGGACAGGTGTTGCGATTGGGCTCCGCGCCGAACGCGGTGGAGCAGCCGCAGAAAATCTTCGACTGCGTGAGGAGCTGCGCGTGGACCTCGAGGCCGATGACGGGCTGAAAATCGCTCACGGGCATGGCGGTGTCACCGATGCGGACCTCGTGCCCTAGATGGGCGCGAGGCGGCGGAAGAAGTCGTGCTCGCGCTCGAAGGCCCGAGCGATGCGCAAGAGGAGGGCCTCGTCGAAGGGCCGTCCCAGAACCTGGAGCCCCACCGGCAGCCCCGCCTTCGTGAAGCCGCAGGGCACCGACAAGCCAGGCACGCCCGCCAGGTTGCAGGGCAGCGTGTAGACGTCCATCAGGTACATGGACAGCGGGTCATCCACCTTCTCGCCCAGCTTGAACGGCGCCACCGGAGAGATGGGAGCCACCAGCGCATCCACCTCCTTGAAGACGCGCGTGAAGTCCTCGCGGATGAGGGTGCGGACCTTCTGCGCGCGCAGGTAGTAGGCGTCGTAGTAGCCGGCGGACAGCGCGTACGTGCCCAGCATGATGCGGCGCTTCACCTCCGGCCCGAAGCCCCGCTCACGCGTCAGCGAGTACAGCTCCTTGAGGCCGCGCGCGTCCTTGGCCCTCAGGCCGTAGCGCACGCCGTCGTAGCGGGCCAGGTTGCTGGACGCCTCGGCGGGAGCGATGAGGTAGTAGGTCGCCAGCGCGTACTGCGTATGTGGCAGCGACACGTCCACCAACGTCGCGCCCTGCCGCTCGTACTCGCGCAGGGCCGCGCGCACGGAGGCCTCCACCTCCTCCTCCATGCCCTGGGCGAAGTATTCGCGCGGCACGCCCAGCTTCAGCCCGCGCACGCCCTGCTCCAGCTCCGCCGAGTAGTCCGGCGTCGTCACCGGCGCGGACGTGGAGTCCCTCGGGTCGTGCTGGGCGAGGATTTGGAGCAGCGCCGCCGCGTCCGACACCGTGCGCGTCATCGGACCGGGCTGGTCCAGCGACGAGGCGTAGGCGATGACGCCGTAGCGCGACACGCGCCCGTACGTGGGCTTGAGGCCCACCGTGTTGGTGAAGGCCGCGGGCTGGCGGATGGAGCCGCCCGTGTCAGTGCCCAGCGCGCCGAACACCTCGCGCGCCGCCACCGCCGCCGCCGAGCCTCCCGAGGAGCCTCCCGGCGTGCGCGTCACATCCCAGGGGTTGTGCGTGGGGAAGTACGCGCTGGACTCATTGGAGGAGCCCATCGCGAACTCGTCCAGGTTGAGCTTGCCCAGCAGCGGCAGGCCCGCCTCGCGCAACAGGCGAACCACCGTCGCGTCCAGCGGCGGCACGAAGCCCTCCAGCACGCGCGAGCCGGCGGTGGTCTCCAGACCCTCGGTGAGGAAGAGGTCCTTGAGTCCCACGGGCACGCCGTCCAGGCGGCTCGCCGGAGTGCCCGCCTTGCGACGCGCGTCACTGGCCTCGGCGGCGGCCAGGGCACCGGCCTCGTCCACGCGCAGGAAGGCTCGAATCTTCGGGTCCACCCGCTGGATGCGCTCCAGACACGCGCGGGTGGCTTCCACGGAGGACACCTGACCCGCGGCCAGCTTCTCCGCGAGCTCCAGCATCGTCAGGTCCGTGAGCTGCATGACGTGGGGCTCCCCTCCTGGCTACTCGATGATTTTGGGCACCGCGAAGGACGTGCCCGACTTCGCCGGGGCGTTGGCCAGCGACTTCTCGGGCGGCAGCGAGGGCCGCGTCACGTCCTCCCGAAGGAGCGAGGCCGTCAGCGTGGCGTGCGACGTGGGCTCCACGTTCTCCACGTCCAGCGACTGCAACTGAGTCACCGCGTCCAGCACCGCCGACAGCTGCGTGGACAGGCGCTGCTCCTCCTCGGGAGTCAGCGCCAGCCTCGCCAGCGTGGCCACATGTCGCACCTGCTCGAGCGTGAGGGCCATGCGTGGAAGCCTCCGACCGCGAGTGACTACTTGCGCTTGAAGAGGTTCAGGATGGCGCCCATCACCTTGCCACTGCCCTCGTGGCCGTGGTGCGCCATCAGCTGCTCCAGCTCACCGGAGTCCAGGAAGACGCCGCCACAGTTGAAGCACGTCTCCAGGTCCACGTTGCCCTGCTTGAGCGTCTGGAGGTCCATGCCGCACTTGGGGCACTTCATCCAGTGGAGCTTCTTGAGCTCCTCGCGCTGCTTCTCCGCCGTCTCCGCGGCCTGCTGGAGCGCCAGCTTGCGCTTCTTTTCGATGTCCTCCCGGGCGAAGTACTCTTCCTCGCTCGAGGACGGCTTGTCGGTGTCTGCCATGGCGATGCTCCTCCAAGAAATCGTGGCGGCACCATACCCCCTCTGGTGGAGGGCGCAGCCGAAATGTAGGCCCTGTGTCCGGCACCGTCCGCCCGGACTGGAGCGACTGCCGGAAAATTGACCAGACCCCCTCCCTCCCTACACTCGCGACGGGCATTGCTACAGCCCGCTACGCGGCTGAGACGCGCAGAGGGAAGAAGGTCATGACGGCGAAGAAGGGTCGGGCGGAAAAGGCGGTACTCTCCCGTCAGGAGATCGCGACGCGTCGCAAGGCGCTCGCGGACAAGCGACGGAAGGCGGGCGCCGAGGGAGGCGACGGCAGCGCGGGGCGTGCCATCACCGGCGTGTTCCTGCTCGCGGCGTCGCTCTTGTCCTTGTTGGCGGTCGCCACGTTCGACGCCCATGACAGGGTCGGACCGGGCTTCCGCAACGCGGTGGGCCCCATGGGCCACCTCATCGCGGAGACGCTGCGAGGGATGCTGGGCGTGTGCGCCTACCTGGCCCCCGTGGGCGGGCTCTACACGGCCATGGTGCTCTTCGTGGGCAGCCGCGAGCGCAAGCGCGGCCCTCAAATCATCAGCCTCTTCCTGCTGACCGTGAGCATCTCCGTCCTGGCGCAGCTCATGTTCGCCGGAGACAAGGGCTGGGCACATCCTCCCGGAGGCGCGCTGGGCGCCAGCCTGGGTGGGGTGATGGAGGGGCTGTTCTCCACCGTCGGCACCGTCATCCTGGTGACGGCCATCAGCGCCGCCGCCCTCATCGTCGGGACGCAGTACACGTTCTTCAAGCTGTGCTCGCTGGTGTGGGCCGGCCTGAGCGTCCTGGGCCGCCGCGTCGCCGAGTCCGCGAACGTCTTCTGGGAGGCGCAGAAGGCGTCCTACAAGGTCCGACAGGAGCGCGCGGCGGAGGAGAAGCTGGAGGAGGCCGCCTTCCTCGCGCAAATCGAGGCGGATGAGGAAGAGCTGGCCGAAGCCGAGCGCGCCGCCGAAGAGGCCGAAGCCGCCGAGGCGGAGGCCATGGCCGAAGAGGCCGTGCGCCTGGCCCGGCAGAACGAGAAGGAGCAGGCCCTCGCCGCGAAGCTGGCCCTCAAGGACGGGCGCGAGAAGGGGGAGAAGCGCAAGGCACTGCCGCTCCCCGCCGAGACGGACTCGCTGCCACCCACGTCGTCGCCGTCCCTGCCCGCCGACAACAGGCTCGCGCTGCGCGCCGAGAAGCGTCCCGCGCCCGGAGCGGACCCGGCCTGGGCCGCGTCGTTCCTCGCCCCCGCGCCCCACTCCACCCCGATTGTCCCCGAGGGAGTCGAGCCCCCGAGGAGCCGCCGGAAGACGCCCAACATCGTCACCGGTCCGGGCACGCCGCCCGTCGCCGCGCTGCCCGAGAGCCACGAGCCCGTAGCGCCCGCGGCCCCCATCATCGCCGCGCCGGTGCCTCAGCCCGTCGCGCCGGCCCCTGCCCCGGCTCCCGCGCCTGCCACCCCGGCGGCGGCGCGCATGCCGCTCATCGTGGCGCCCAAGGCGCTGGCCGCGCCCACCGTGAAGAAGGCCCAGGACCAGTTCGAGTTCGTGGGTGACCGCAAGAGCTTCACGCTGCCGCCGCTGGACGTCCTGGAGTGCGACAAGCAGGAGCGCTCCGAGCTGGACAAGGACGCCTTCCTCTCCACGGCGGAGAAGCTGCGCGCGAAGCTGGCCGACTTCGGCATCGTCGGCGAGGTGGTCGAGATTCGTCCCGGCCCCGTCGTCACCATGTACGAGTTCCTGCCGGGACCGGGCATCAAGGTGAGCAAGATCGCAGCGCTCGCGGACGACCTGGCCATGGCCATGGAGGCGATGCGCGTGCGCATCGTCGCGCCCATCCCCGGCAAGGGCGTGGTGGGCATCGAGGTTCCCAACAAGGACCGGGAGACCGTCTACCTCAAGGAGATCGCCGAGCAGGACGCCTTCATCAAGAGCGCCAGCAAGCTGACCATGTGCGTGGGCAAGGACATCGAGGGCATGCCGTATGTCTTCGACCTGGCCAAGGCGCCCCACCTGCTCATCGCCGGCACCACCGGCTCCGGCAAGTCGGTGGCCGTCAACTCCATGATCATGAGCATCCTCCTCAAGTCCACACCGGAGGAGGTCCGCTTCATCATGGTGGACCCGAAGATGTTGGAGCTCTCCATCTACGAGGGCATCCCCCATCTGCTGCTGCCCGTCGTGACGGACCCGAAGAAGGCGGCGCTCGCGCTGCGCTGGGCCGTGGAGGAGATGGAGCGCCGCTACCAGCTCCTCTCCGAGGCGGGCGTGCGCAACATCGCCGGCTACAACAAGCTGGTGGAGAGCTCCGCCACCGAGGTGAAGGGCGCGTCGGGCACTCCCGAGGCCGCCCCGAAGAAGAAGTCGAAGCCCAAGAAGATGCTCGTGCTCGACGTGGAGGGCGGCGACAAGCCCTCCTCGGGCGGGGACGGACTGGGCGTGGCCGTGCCTCGGGACGACGACGAGATGCACGAGGCGCAGGGGTCCGACGCGCCGGACGAAGTGCCCGAGGTGGAAGCCGAGGCCGACGACGAGTCGGACGTGCCCTTCGTGTCGGCCAGCGACAAGCCGGAGAAGAAGGAGCTCAAGAAGCTGCCGTACATCGTGGTCATCATCGACGAACTGGCGGACCTGATGATGGTGGCCAGCCGCGAGGTGGAGACCTACGTGGCGCGCCTGGCGCAGATGGCGCGTGCGTCCGGCATCCACCTGATGGTCGCCACGCAGCGTCCGTCCACGGACGTCGTCACCGGCGTCATCAAGGCGAACTTCCCCACGCGCATCAGCTTCATGCTGCGCTCCAAGCCGGACTCGATGACGATTCTCGGCACGGTGGGCGCGGAGGCCCTGCTGGGCATGGGCGACATGCTCATCATGCCGCCCACGAGCGCGCACCTGCAGCGCGTGCACGGCGCCTACGTGTCGGAGAACGAAATCAAGAAGGCGGTGGACCACCTCAAGGCCCAGGGCAAGCCCGTCTTCGACGAGACCATCCTCAAGCCACGCGACGAGGACGTGGAGTCCGGTGGCGAAGAGGACGAGCTGTCCGACGAGCTGTACGACCAGGCGCTCGCGACGGTCAGCGAGATGCGGGCCGTCTCCATCTCCATGCTCCAGCGCAAGATGCGCATCGGCTACAACCGTGCCGCACGCATGATTGAGCGCATGGAGCGCGATGGCGTGGTAGGCGCGGCGGATGGCGCCAAGCCCCGCGAGGTGCTCATCCGGGGTGTGGGCGACATGCCCGGCGCCGGAGCCATGTAGCCACGCGGGGCCGCGAGGGACGGGCCCCTGCATCGAGGATTGTTCAAGCGTGGGGGTGTCCGGAGCGGTCCGGGCGCCCCCATCTTCGTTTCCCCCAGCACGTCCCAGGTGAGCGCCCATGATTGTCGCCATCTCCCGCTTCCGCCCCGCCCCCGAGGAGGTCGAGCGCCTGATTGCCCGCTTCCAGGAGCGCGCGCGGCGGGTGGACACCCATGACGGGTTCCTGGGGCTGGAGGTGCTGCGGTCCTTCGAGCGCTCGCCGGAGCTCCTGCTGGTGACGCGCTGGCGGGACAGGGAGGCCATGCGGAGCTATTTCCAGTCGGAGGACTTCCGGCGCGCCAAGGAAGCCAGCGCCGAGCAGGACGGGGCGACGTTCGCCATCTACGAGGTGGTGGGCACCTGAGGCGTCTTGTGGGTTCCCAAGCAGTCCCAGGTCGTCTAAGGGCGGTGTCTTATGGCTGAACGCATCGCCCTTTTCGCCACCACGGCTCGCGGCACCGAGGACCTGCTCGCGGACGAGCTCAAGGAGCTTGGCGCGCGCCGCATCCGTCAGGACCGCGGCGGAGTCCGCTTCATGGCCTCGCTGGACGAGGCCCTCATGGTCTGCCTCTGGTCCCGCATCGCCATGCGCATCCTCTACCCGCTGGGCACCTTCGAGGCCCACGGCGCGGAGGGCTTGTACGAAGCCGCCGCGAGCGTCCCCTGGGAGGAGCACCTGACGCCCACCACGACGTTCGCCGTGGATGCGACGCTGAAGGACAGCGAGCACAGCCACTCGGGCTTCGTCGCGCTCAAGGTGAAGGACGCCATCGTCGACCGGATGCGCACCAAGGTCGGCACCCGGCCGGACGTCAATACGAAGGACCCGGACGTGAGCGTGGTGGCGCACCTGTCGCGCGAGACGCTGTCGCTGTCGTTGGACCTGTGCGGCGACGCGTTGAATCGCCGGGGCTACCGCGTGCGACCCACCGTCGCGCCGCTCAAGGAGACGCTGGCCGCCGCCGTGCTGCGCGCCGCGCACTACACGGGCGAAGAGGCGCTGGTGGACCCGATGTGCGGCTCCGGCACGCTGCTGATTGAAGGCGGGCTGATGGCCCGTCGCCGAGCCCCCGGACTCAACCGCGACTTCGCGGTGGAGCGCTGGCCCGTCATCGGCCCGCGCGCGAAGGAGCTGCTCGTGGACCTGCGCGCGGATGCCCGCCGCAACGAGCGCAAGGTGGAGGTCCCCATCTGGGGCTTCGACAAGGACCCGGAGGCCCTGGAGGCCGCCCAGCGCAACGTGCAGGCCGCCCGGCTCTCGGAGGAAATCATCCTGGCCGAAGCCGACGCGACGGACCTTCCGCACCTGCCCGCCGCCAGTGGCCTGCTGCTCACCAATCCGCCCTATGGAGACCGCCTGAGCGGCTCCGGCGGACAGAAGGGCATGAAGAGCTTCTATTACAAGCTGGGCGAGTCCCTGCGCGTGCACGGCTGGCGCGTCTGGGTGCTCTCCGGCAACCCGGCCTTCGAGAGCGCCTTCCATGCGCGCCCGTCCGCGCGCCGGGAGATGTGGAACGGCCCCATCGACTGCACGCTGCTCGGCTACCGGGCCGTGGGCAGCGGCCACCTGGACGAAAACTCAGAAGCGCCGCTCCGTGCGCCGAAGCAGCCGGCCAATGTTGCTCCGGTGCGTCCACAGCATGAGGGCGAAGAGGACAGCTGAGAGGCCGGTGTACTCCGCGGCCCGGGCGGTGAAGGCAGAGGTGCCCACCGCCGTGGCTCCGGCCGCGAGCGAGCCCAGGGAGCTGACCCGCCACACCGCGAAGATGGAGATGTACGCGGCGCCCGCGGCCAGCGCGGCCAGCGGCGCGAGTACCAGCAGCACGCCCAGCGCGGTGGCCACGCCCTTGCCACCGTGCAGCTTGAGCCACACGGGGTAGACGTGGCCCAGCACCGCGGCCAGTCCCACGAGGACGTGCACGGTGGGCAGGTCCGGCACCAGCCGCAGCGCGAGCGCCACGGGCAGCGCGCCCTTCACCGCGTCCAGCACGAGCACCAACGCGCCCAGCTTCTTGCCCGCGACGCGGGTGACGTTGGTGGCGCCGATGTTGCCGCTGCCGCTCTGGCGCACGTCCACGCCGCGCAGCCATCGCGTCAGCAGGACACCGAAGGGAATGGAGCCGGCGAGGTAGCCGAGCAGGACGAGCGCGAAAGTCACGACCCCACGCTATAGCAACAGGTGGGGGAAGCGCGTCTTCACCACCACGTAGGCGTAATTCACCAGGAGGATGGCGGGCATCACCCTCTGGAACGTCTTCCACTCCCGGGGCGAGAGCGTGATTTCGGGGATGGGGACGGCGAAGACGAGGTGCAGCACCATGGCCACGACGGCCAGGGTGAACAGGAAGGCGGCCACCGTCCCCAGGGGATTGGCCTCCCAGGCCCCCACGAAGTTGAAGTGGGCGAAGCGGTCGGCCGCGCGCGTCAGCCCGCAGCCGAGGCAGGGCCAGCCTGTCCGCTCGCGCAGCACACAGCCCCAGAAGGGGATGAGCCGGGCCACGGGGATGTACCGGGCCACGAGCAGCCCCACGAGGCCGATGAGCCCCAGGTAGTCCACGGTGCCGAGGCGTCGATTGCGAGGAGGGAGGAAGACCTTCATGCGCGCCTCGCCAAGAGGTGTGCGGGAGTCACACTCTAGTACGGGCGTCGCCTTGCCGGGGCAACGAGTTTTGGCTAAGCGAGCGAGTCATGAACTCGCTCCGCACGTCCCTGATGCTGCTGGTCGCTGTTCCCCTGATTGCGTTCGCCGGCGACAACAAGACGCCCGCCAAGGACAAGACGGCGGACAAGGCCGCGGCGGCCGACTGCCACCACCCCGCCGAGGCCGCCAAGGCCGCGCCCAAGCCCGAGGCGACCGCCGCCGCCACGGCGCCTGCCGCCGCGCAGGAGAACTGGAAGCTCACCCGGGGCGAGGCGCTGAAGGGCGCGTCTTCCGTGAAGCTCGCGGACCTGCTGGCGAAGCCCCAGCCCCATGACGGGAAGACGGTGCGGCTCGAGGGCACGGTGCGCAAGGCGTGCGAGAAGAAGGGCTGCTGGATGGAGCTGGCAACGGACCCCCAGGCCAAGGGGCCGGGCGTGCGAGTGACGTTCAAGGACTACGGCTTCTTCGTCCCGCTGGACTCGGCGGGTTCGCAGGCGCGCGTGGAGGGCGTGGTGAAGGTGGCGGAGCTGAGCGAGGGCCACGCGTCGCACTACGAGGCGGAAGGCGCCATCGTCCCGCGCGGCGCGGATGGCAAGCCGCGCGAGGTCCAGCTCGTCGCGACGGGCGTCGAGCTGCGCCGCTAGGACATGGCGCGCAGCTTCAGCATGAGGGGCGTGCAGGGCGCGGCGGACCGCGCCGTGCAACACGCTCGGACGTGGTTGCTGGAGACGGAGCCGGGCTCGCGCGTGCATGACGTGCAGTCGGACCCCCGCTTCCAGCACCGGGGCGTGGACCTCCTCTGGGAGCTGCCGACGGGAGAGGTGCGCGGCATCGAGGTGAAGGGCGACCGCAACGCCACCCGCCGCCGCTACTTCTTCGAGCTGGTCTCCAACCTGGAGAAGGACACGCCGGGCTGCTTCCTCTACAGCGGCGCGGACCTGCTCGTGTACGTCTTCCTCTCGCAGGGAGAGCTGCACGTGCTGCCCCTCAAGGCGGTGCGTGACTGGTTCCTGCCGCGAGCGAAGGAGTACACCCTCAAGCACGCCTTCACCCAGACGGGCGCCATCCGCTACACGACGGTGGGCGCCGTGGTGCCCACGCGCGATGTCGTGGAGGGCGTGCCCCGGGTGCTCAAGATTCCGTTGAAGCGCTCGACGCCCCTGGCGACCCAGGAAGTCGTCGCGCCGGAAGTCGGAGTCGCCTCGCCCGAATCACCTCCAGCCGTGATGACGCAGGGCGGAGGCGAGGTCTCCGCCGAGCAAGCGACCCCGCGGGCCCCGGAGGTAGCGAGTTCCCCGAAGAAGAAGGCGCGGCGCAAACAGCCGGCACGTCAGGCACAGAGCACAGGCTCGAACACCGCAGAGTAGGGGCTCTCCAGGGCGCATCGACGGTCCTGCGGTCTCCCCTCGCCGCATGCGCCTCGAGTTCACCCGTTCGCCGAAGAGACTTCTCAGGGGCAGTGCGCCGCGAGCGACTCCTCATCGCATGCGCCTTGAGCTCACCCGTTCGCCGGAGAGACTCCTCGGGAGGCAGTGCGCCGAGAGCAGTTCTCTCCGCATGCGCCTCGAGCCCATCCACGTTCGCCGGAGAGGCCTCACGGAGCGGCGCCCCGCGAGCAATTCCTCGTCGAATGAGCCTCACCGGCTTCGCGTTTTCGGGCACCCCTGGAGGCGCCGGTGGCACGCCCTGCCCTTCCGGACGCGACGCGCGAGCTCTCGCCCGCGCGCCGCCAGGTGCCGGCTTCAGCGCCCGTGACGGTGACGGGTGTGGCCGGGATGGATGCGGTCGTGCTCCGCGTTGAGCCGGTCAGCGGTGCGCACCAGGTCCAGCAGGGAGACGCGGTCGTTCTGCGCCTTGTAGACGTGCTCCAGGCGGGGAACGAGGTCCAGCGCCAGGTGCAGGTCCTTGGTCGACTCGGCCCACTCCAGCAGCATGCGGCCGGCCTGCGCGGCGGGCCCGTTCGCCTTCAGGTGGATGAGTCCATCCACGGCCAGAATCCGGGCGATGGGAGTACGCGCGGTGTCCTCGGTCAGCTTCACCAGGTCGGTCACGGCCCCGTCCTGCTCGCCGCGGGCCGCGCGCACCATGGCGCGGGAGATGCCCTTGCGGTCCGGCAGGAAGAACTCCTCCAGGTCCGCGAACGACTCCGCGTGGTCCGGGTGGCCGGAGCGGGCCAGCGTCTCCGCGAGACTGTCGAACAGCTCCGCGTCCTTCTCCGAGAACGGCGCCAGCGCCTCCTGCATGAAGCGCTCCTGGGGGCCGCCCTTGTCATCCACGGGCAGCCGCGCGCGCAGGCTGGTCATCTTCTCGAAGGCGGGGGCCACCGACGCGTCGGCCTTGCCGTTGAGCAGTTGGAGCAGCTCCTTCATGAGCGAGGCGAGCGTGTCCGTCAGCTCGTACGGCGCCACGCGGTCCGGCAGCCAGCGGCGCCACAGCTCCACCGGCGCCGCCACCACGAAGTCCTTGAAGGGGCCCGTGCCCTTCCACCTGGCCTTCCACTGCTGGGCGATGCCCAGCGGGAAGGTCGTCTCCGAAAGTTTCCGGAAGTCCTCCTCGGCCACGGGAATACCGTAGTGACCGAGCGTTCCGACCAGGGCCTCCGTCGAGTACTCCTTCAGGCCCTTCTGCTGCCACGCCTTGTCCACACGCTGCGCGCTCACCTGGTTCTCCGCTGCCCCTGGGCGCCGGCCATCGGCGCCAGCGGACTTCTAGCGGAAGCGGAGCCCTCGGTGCAGTGGCTCTTGCACTTCTCCGTCACGCGGCCGTGGCGGGGGGCGCCATCTTCGGCACGGTGGGCCAGTGGACGGGGTTGCGCCGCTCGTCCGCGACCCGACGCGCCAGATAGGGCTCACAGCCCCGGGCCTCGAACGCCTTCTTCCAGGCCGAGAAACTCCCCCCGGCCCGCCAGGCATCCATCGCGGCCAGCCCACCCTCCGGGCCACACTGGGCCAGCATGTACTCCACCCACGCCCACCGCGCGGACGTGGGGCGCACCTCGGCCCGTCCACGCAGGCCCTTGCGCAGCCGCTCCAGCCGGTTCTCGACCTCCTTGATGCCCGCGAAGGGCGCCCCGTCCAGCGGCGTGTTCCGCTTGGCCACGAAAGGCGCCACCCCCAGCGCCACGGGAAGGATGCGAGACAGCTCCGTGGTGAAGCGGATCAGCTCGTCGATGTCCTCGTCCCCTTCGAAGGGGAGCCCCACGACGTTGTACACCTTGAGCTGCTTCATGCCCGCAGTGCGGGCGAACCCCGCCGCCCGGACAATCTGTTCCTCCGAGTGCTTGCGGTCCACCATGTCCCGCATGCGCTGCGAGGCCCCGTCCGCCGCCACCGTCAGGTTCGTCGCCCCACCCCGGCGGAGCTGATCCACCAGCTCCTGCGTCAGGCGATCCGCCCGGAGCGACGACACGCCGACTTCCTTTCCCGCATCCACGAGCGTGCGAAGCAGCTCGACGATGCGGGGATGATCCGTCACCGCCGCCCCCACCAGTCCCACCCGGCGGGCGTGCGCGGGGATCAACGACAGCACGCGCTCCGGAGGGACCGTGCGCATGCCTCCATTCGTCGTCCGGCGCATGACGCAGTAGTGGCAGCCCCGCGAGCACCCCCGCTCCGGCTCGATGAGGAACATCGAGCGCAGCTCGGTGTGGGAGGTGATGATCTGCGTGCGAGCGGGCAGCCGCGAGTCCGTGGCCCGGGCCACGTGGTAGCGCTGCCCTCCCCGCCCTGGCACCCGGAAGCCGGGGATGCGCGCCAGGTGGTCCAGCAGGGCCTCGCGCTCCATGGTGGCCGCCGCGTCCACCAGCACGTGGATGAGGTCCTCCGCCTCGCCCTGGACGAGCACGTCCACGAAGGGCTCCAGCGGATCCGGATTGGAGAAAGTCAGGGGCCCCCCCGCCACCACCAGGGGATGGCCGCCCTCCCGGCGCTCCTCCGCCAGCACGGGCATCCCCGCCAGCTCCAGCATGGTGAACAGGCCGGTCAGCTCCAGCTCATAGGCCACGGAGAACGCCAGCATCGCGAAGCTGGAGACCGAGGCCTGGGACTCCCAGGTGAACAGCGGCGTCCGGGTCTTCTTGAACGCCTCCACGTCGTCCGGGAGGAAGACCCGCTCCGCGGTGGCGCCAGGGTGCTGGTGAATCTCCCGGTAGATGGCCTGGAAGCCCAGCGAGCTCATCCCCACGTGGTAGGGGCTCGGGTAGCAGAGGGCCACGCGGAAGGGAGCCTCTTTGTAGAGAGTGCCCTCTTCGTCGTCCAGCAGCGAGCGGACGTGGTGGATGAGTGAGTAACGGCCCTCCATGTGCCTCCAGACAGAAACAACCCAGACCGACAGGTACAGCCCATCAAACACCGCGGCCCCGTCAGTCCACTCCCTGAGGAGGGCTGCCGGGGCCGCGAGGCGCCACCCGGTAGGTGGCGCTGTTCAGCGATTCACGACTACTTCAGCGAAGGAATGGCCTTCGCGGGGATGCAGTAGCTGAACTGACGACCACCCGACGTTCCCAGCACCGGACCGCACTCCGCGGCGAAGTCCGGGTTCAGCGTCGAACCCTCGCCGCACAGCTCGGCAGGACCCGTCGCGTCACCAGTGGGGAAGCAGGGGATGGCGGGCCACAGCGCGCGGATGGTGTAGTTCGAGGTGCATCCATCACGCGTGTACTTCAACTGACCCGTCAGCTGGGTACCCGGCAGGGACGGCGCCGCGTACACCTGCACATCGCTGAACTGGTAGGTGATGTTCGTGGCGGGGTTGGTTCCAGCCGCCGCCGCGACGACCTTCGCCTCGGTGAAGTTACGCCCCGTGCAGAAGCCCTTGTCGTCCGGCTCCGTGTCGAAGGCGCCCGTGGCCGTCTGGTCCGTCGTGGGACCCGGATCCCGGCTAGCGCGGCTAGCAAGGCCGTTGGGGCGGATGGTGATCTCCGCCTTGCTCAGGTCGTCCGGATCCACGAACTTGTAGACGCCCAGGAGCTCGGCGGGCGGCGCCCTGACTTCACAAGCGCCGGTGCCATCCGTGGGAGTATCGAACGAGTCGTAGATGGCCGCCCAGCTGGTGCTGTCCTGCACGAAGCAGGGAGCCTCGGGCTGGTCGAAGTTGCAACCGGTCAACAGACCGGCGGCGCCAACGAGAACCATCGCAGCATTGAGAATGTTCTTGGTCATGTGACTTGAAATCCCGGTTCCGTGAGTGGCCAGAGACTAGAACGTGTACCGGACGCCAAGACGCATCTGACGCGGCGGCTGGTAGCTGGTCGGGTTCTTGAAGTTGGGGTTGGTGTCGCCGTCGACGGTGCCGAAGGGCTCGTCGCGCTCCTCGCCTTCCTGCCACGTCACGTTGCCCGGAAGGTCGGACGGCTTGCCGTTCGCAATCGGCGCGACGTTGCGCAGGGTATAGGTCTGGTCGACCGTGTTGACGCCCTGGAAGTTGAAGAGGTTGAAGACGTCCAGGGTGACGGAGACGACGCTGTCCTTGCTGACGCGGTAGTTGACGCCAATGTTGGAGTCAATGACGTTCAGCCAGGGCGTACGGCCACCAGCGCCACGGGGAAGGACGAAGGACTCGTCCGGACCGTAGAGCGCGTGCGAACCGAAGTAGTTGATCGGCGTACCGGAGTTGCCGCGGTAGGACAGACCCAGGCTCGCGGACAGCTCGTTGGTGAAGTTGAACTCCTTCGCGCCGAACACCTTGATCTGGTGGGTACGGTCGAACGGGAGCGGACCCGTGCGGTTCGCCAGGAGGCTGACGAGGTCGAAGTCCGACAGGATGTTCGGGTCGAGCTGAGCCGTCTCCGGGCGGAACAGACCGGGGTAGTTACCCTCCAACTTGGACCAGGTGTAGTTCGCCTGGGCCAGCCAGCCGTCCGAGAACGTGCGGTTCAGGTAGACGGTGACGTTGTTGTAGTTGCGCTCCGGCTTCGGGAATTCCTTCGCGAAACCGCTGCCCGGGTTGCCGAGGAAGTACGAGTTGCCGTCATCGCGGCTCATGTCCTCGATGACCATGTTCATGTTGCGGTACGTGTAGCTGGCGCCCACGCGGGTGTTGGCGATGAGCTCGTACTCGCCGCCGACGACGAGTTCGTTGGACGACTGCGGGGAGATGTCCGGGTCGATCGGCTCGTTCTCCACCTTGCCGCCCGTGTAGAGGCGGTTCGGGTTGCGGCTGCTCTCCGGCTGCGCAATCACGTTGGCAGGGTCACGGCACTCCGTCTCCTGGCTCGTGCGGTCAGACGGATCGCAACCCGCCTCACCCGTGCCCGGCTCCGCCATCACGCGGCGGGCGTTGTAGCGACGCTCACCCGGGAAGGCGCGGTCGAGCATGTTCAGCGGAACCTGCTCGTAGTAGCGAGCGAAGTTCACGAAGAACTTGGTGCGGCCGTTGGCGAACGGATCGACGATGGCGCCGATACGGGGCGACCACTGGTTGCCGAGGATGAGGGCCAGCTCGCCGTCACCGCCGTACATCGCCTGCACGTCGTAGCGCACGCCGAGGTTCAGCGTGAGCCGGTTGGCGATGGACCAGGAGTCCTGCAGGAAGCCACCGATGGTGGTGCTGGTGGTCTTCGACTGCTGGGTCAGCTGGGTGATGGGGCTGTCAGGCGACGCCTGGTAGCCGTAGCGACGGTAGTCAGCCAGCGCCGCGCCAGCGTAGGGCGCGCCATTGAGCGTCGCACCCGCGTACGGAGCCGACTCCTGGAAGAACACGCCACCGCCGTACGCCTTGGTCTGGTCGTACGACAGGAACTCCGTGTCGACGCCCGCCTTCAGCACGTGGGTGCCGAGCGCGTTCAGGAGGTAGGTGGCCTTCGCGTTGATCTGGTAGCGATCCAGCTTCGCATCGCTCATGAAGCCAGGGCCGCCGACCGAGTACCCGGTGATCGGGCAACGCTCGATGACTTCCTCTTCCGGGGTGCCCTCGTTCAGGACGAGCGGATCACAAGCGCCCTCCTGGCCGGCGGGCAGGTTCTCGAACTGGGTCAGCCGGCGCGGGTTGACGTAGGTCATGCGGGAGTAGCCCGCGAGACCCTGCGTCGAGCCCAGCTTGCTGCCGTCCGCCGGAAGGGTGGACGCCGTCTGGTGGAACCAGCCGAGGTTCGCGTCGACCAGGACCTTCTTGTCCATGAACGCGCCCGCGTACTTCAGGGCCAGCGACGTGGCGTTCGCGTTGGTCTCCGTGAAGGCGTAGTCGCCCGGACGAGCGGCCAGCGCGCCCGGCAGACCACCGGACTGCGGGTTGATGCTCAGCTTGCCCATGCCACCGGTCGTCGTCGGGGTGCCGTTGAGGGCAACCGAGACGTTGTGGTCCTGGTTGATGAGGTACGTCAGCTTACCCATGTACTGCACGGTCCGGGTGTCAGCGAAGTACTGACGGTCCGAGCCCGCGATGGGGTCGACGACGGTGAAGCCCTCGTCGTTGATCGCCGTCGAGCCGTCCGAGTTCAGCCGGATGGCGTTCAGGGTACGGGTGTGCTGGTAGCGCGTGAACGACGGCGCGAAACCGGCGAAGAACCACAGCTTGTCCTTGAGGATCGGACCACCGAGGGTGGCGCCGAAGTCGCCCAGGTTCTTCAGCTCGTTGAGGCCACTGATGACAGTGCCCTCTTCCTGGATCAGCTTGCGGTTACCTTCGAAGGTGCCCGGCGTCAGGTTCGCGAACACGGAGCCGTGGAACTCGTTGGAGCCGGACCGGGTGACCGCGTTGATGACACCGCCCGTGGAGCGACCGAACTCCGGCAGATAACCACCGGTGATGATGTTCACGTCCTGCACGAACTCGATGCTCATCGGGCTGGCGTTCACGCCGTAGGCGGGGTCGTTCGTGGACAGACCGTCCACCACGTACCCGTTCTCAGGCGAGGTCGCGCCGTTGATGGACACACCGTACTGGTCGTTCTGGGCGCCAGGCGCCAGCTCGGCCAGGGACTCGAAGGAGCGAGCCGCTCCTCCCTTGCCACCCGGGCGGGCCACGGCGATGCGCTTGATGAACTCCTGATCCACGTTGACGCCCGTGGTCGTGGAGCCCACGTCGATGGTCGGCGGCGCGCCGACGATCTCCACCACTTCACCGAGGGACTCGGGGAGCAGCTCGACGTTGACGCGGATGGTGCGGTTCAGACGCAGCTGGACGTCAGAACGCGCGTACGGCTTGAACTGCTCCTTCTCGAACCGCAGGGTGTAAACACCAGGCGGCAGCTGGGGAATACGGTAGTTGCCCTGAGCGTCGGTGACCACGGTCTGCTCACCCTGAAGGTTGGGCGAGGTCGCGGTGACAACAACGTCAGGAACAGGCTGCCGGCTTTGAGCGTCGATGACAGTACCGATCATCGTGCTCGACTGCGCGAAAGCCGCCGATCCATAAAGCAGACCTGCGGCCAGGACAACTCCGGTTTCCCGGAGCACTCGGTTAAAGTGCATACCAGACCCCTCCAAGGTGGGCTGCAACCGAAAATGACTGGGGAAAATATCCGAGGTCTATCAGTTGTCAATAGACCGTTGCTTTTTGGTAACCAGTGGGGCAATTGCGCGATCACGTCAGTTACCCTTGACCGTGCTTGCTTGAACCCGGAACGCGTTTCTGTATGGTAGCGCGCCCTTTCAGCCGGGCGGGGCGTGGTGGGTGTCCACTGGTGATGAGGAGTCTAGTACATGTTTGATTCAGTCCTTGACCGCGGTCAGGCGCCCAGAGCGCGGTTCGGCGTGGGGACCACCATCTCCGTGATCCTGCACGTCGCGTTGTTCGGCGTGGCCTACTTCCTGTCGACACGGGAACCGGTCGAGGAGGAGAAGGAGATCGAGGTGACGCTGAAGGCCACCATGGCCCCGCCTCCTCCTCCCCCGCCGCCTCCTCCTCCGGCGGCGAGCACCAAGCCGAAGACGACCCCCAAGAAGCCCAAGAAGCCCGACACCATCGTCCAGCCCAAGGAGATCCCGAAAGAGGTCCCCAAGGAGGCCGAGCCGGCCGAAGAGCCGGAAGAGGCTCCCGAGGAGGCCAGCGAGGAGCAGGTCGAGGGCGGTGTCGAGGGTGGTGTCGCCGGCGGTGTGGTGGGCGGCGTCGTGGGTGGCGTGATCGGCGGCGTCGTGGGTGGGCAGTTGGGCGGGACGGGGACGGAAGTGCTGCCGTTCGGTGC
This sequence comes from Myxococcus eversor, assembly GCF_010894455.1. Lineage (GTDB taxonomy): Bacteria > Myxococcota > Myxococcia > Myxococcales > Myxococcaceae > Myxococcus > Myxococcus eversor. Next base: position 206,133 of record NZ_JAAIXY010000016.1, read on the forward strand.
GGGCATGACCCGTCCGGAGAAGCTTTCCGGCCCCAGCCCGGAGTACACGCGGGAGGCGCTCGAGTCCCGCGTGCAGGGCACGATGATCGTCAAGTGCGTCATCACCATCGAGGGCCGGGTGGAGCGCTGCCGAGTCATCAAGCCCCTGCCCCACATGGAACAGGCCGTCATGGACGCCCTGGCCTCGTCACGCTACAAGCCGGTCACGTTCCAAGGCCGTCCGGTCCAGGTGGACTACACCTTCACCCTGAATCTGAAGTTGCCGCGCTGATCCGGGCGCGCCGTAGAGAAAGCAGCACCGCTGACCACCCCGCGCTCGTGAGGAGGAGCGCTTAATCAAGCCATGCAATTCACTCTCATCGATATTTGGCACCACACGGGCACCTTCGCCCGTATGATCATCTTCACCCTGGCCATCATGTCGGTGGCGTCCCTGGTCGTGATGGCGGAGCGGATGATCGTCTTCCGCAAGACCCGGTCCGACAGCCGCAACTTCGCCGCCAAGATGGGTGCCATCCTGGCGAAGGGCGACCTGACCACCGCGGCGAACACGAACCTGGGCAAGGACGTGGGTCACCTGGGTCGGGTGATCAACTCCGGCCTCACGGCGTACCGCATCAGCCCCAACAACAAGGACATCGCGGTGGAGTCGGTGGCGCGGGCGCTGGAGCGTCAGGCGCAGCGCGAGGTGCAGAGCATGAAGCGCGGTCTGGGCCTGCTGGCCACGGTCGGCTCCACGGCTCCGTTCGTCGGTCTGCTCGGCACGACGATGGGTATCGTCAACGCCTTCCAGCTGATGGCGGCGGCGGGCTCCGGCGGTCTGGGCACCATCTCGGCCGGTATCGCCGAGGCGCTCATCACCACGGCCTTCGGTCTGTTGGTCGCCATCCCCGCGGTGATGGCGTACAACTTCCTGCAGGGTTGGGTGGACGCTCGTTCGGTGGACATCTCCGAGTCCTCCAACGAGTTCCTCGACGTGGTCGCCCGCCACATGGGCGGCGGCGCGCACTCCTCGCACGCGGCCTGATTGGCAGTCACCGGCGAGCCCGGGGACGACCCGAGGCCCGCCTCCCGACGTGAACGCGGCCCCTGAAGTCGAAGGGGCCAGCGACGCCACCCGGGACGGCGGGCTTCCACCACCTGGAAGCAGGTTAAACGCATGGGAATGTCAGCTGGCCCCAAGGGGGGCATCAAGAGCGAGATCAACGTCACGCCCCTGGTGGACGTGGTGTTGGTGCTCCTCATCATCTTCATGGTCGTCACCCCCATGCTCCAGCGCGGCAAGTCCGTGGAGCTGCCGAAGGCCACCGAAATCGAGAAGGAGAAGGGGAAGGACTCAGACCCTCTCTACGTCTCCATCACTCCGGACAAGAAGGTGTTCCTGGAGAATGACCAGGTGGACGAGCAGGCACTCCAGGACCGACTGGCGGAGGAGCTGGCGAAGGACCCGGGCAAGAAGATCCTGCTCAAGGGTGACAACACGGTGAACGTGGGCGACGTGCGCAGGGTGCTGGACGTGGCCCGCAAGGCCAAGGCCAAGCAGATCGCGCTCGGCGTCGAGGAGAAGAAGTAATGGCCGGGCACAAGCAGCGTCAGTGGGTGAAGCCGCAAACGCCGCCCAACTCGGAGATCAACGTCACGCCGCTGGTGGACGTGGTGTTGGTGCTCCTCATCATCTTCATGGTCGTCACGCCCCTCCTGGAGAAGGACATCCTGGTGCGCGTGCCGGACACCGAGGTGGAGAACGAACCGCCGCCGGACCCTGATGCCCAGCAGTTGGTGGTCCTGCTGGACAAGGATGGTGGCTACTCCATCAACACGGAGAAGGTCCCCACCGCCGACTACGTTCCGCGGCTCAAGCGGATGCTCGCGGCGAAGAAGGCGGACGACAAGGTCGTGTTCTTCATGGCGGACGACGCGACCAACTACGGCCGCCTCATCCTGGCCATGGATGGCGCGAAGGGCGCTGGCGCGAAGGTCCTCGCCATGGCGACCGAGCTGCCGTCGAACGCCGTCATCCAGGGCACGCAGGTGGACACCGGCACTCCGGCGCCCGCCCCGACGCCGACTCCCTGAAAACCTCCGCCCGGGGCCCTACGCTCCGGGTTGGAGTCGCGGTTCACAATCAGAAGCTCGTCGGCTAGAGTTCACTCCTCATGGCTGACGAGCTTCTCGTCTTTGAACAGACCATCGAAGCCCTCTTCCTGCGCGCACTGCACGGGCGGTTGACACCCGCTTGCAAGAATCGCCTGCGCCAGGCGGGGCTCGACGTGGACCAGAAGCTTCGTCCCGCCTACGCCTTCCCGTCGTGGATGGCCTTCCTGCGAATCGCCGCGGAAGAGCTCTTTCCCCAGGAAGCCATCGGCCCCGGCACGTGGAAGCTCGGCGAGGCCTATATCGAGGGCTTCCGCGAGACGATGCTGGGTCGCGCGGTGCTGTCGCTGCTGCGGGTGCTGGGGCCTCGCCGGACGCTCATGCGGGCCACGCAGAACTTCCGGGCGGGCAACAACTACACCGAGTCGAAGCTGGTGGAGGTGACGCCCACCCAGTTCGAGCTGTGGATGAACGAGGTGGGTGACTACCCGGACTTCACCGCCGGCATCATCCACGCGGGGCTGCGGGTGGCCGGCGCTCAGGACGTGAAGGTGGAGGCGTCCGGCTACGACGGCCACGCCTGCACCTACCGCATCAGCTGGAAGGAGGCCTCGGTCTCCTCGGGCGTCGCGGGCAGCGGGGACTCCAAGGCCGCCATGAGGTCGGGGTCCATCAGCTCCCTGTAGATGAACTCGGCGATGAGGCCGGTCACCATCCAGATGGGGAGGATGTAGAGCGACGTCATCTCCCAGAAGATGGCGCCCGCGTCCGCGTAGTACCAGATGCGGTAGCCGGTGAGCCGCTCCAGCATCACCCCGCTGAAGCCCTCGAAGAGCAGGATGCCGACGCCGTAGACGGCGGCTCGGAGGCTGGCGTGCTGGTAGAGCATCCAGCGGTAGACGGGCTCCACGAAGAAGAAGCACGCGACGCCGTAGATGAGGAACATCCACAGCGAGCACTGGCCATAGGCCGTGATTGCGGGCGCGTCCCAGATGGCGTTGAGGGCGAGCCGGTCATCCACCCGCCACTGGAACTGGAACAGCGCCCCGAGGACAGGCACGTCCCGCGCGATGCGCACCAGGTTGTAGAAGAAGATCTCCGAGCTGATGCCCACCATGCCGTAGAGGCAGAAGCGGAACATCGCGAAGGCCACCTTCATCCGCTGGCCCCGCTTCATATCGGCCCGACGGATGCGGACCGGACGCCGCCGTTGAATGACCTGCGACCCCATGCGCGTCATCTCCCCCTGCGTTCCCCAGATACCCGCCAAGGTACCCAAGACGCACCCGCCCTGGCTAGACCCTCTGCACTAATCCAATGTTTCTGGAATCGTGACGCAGGGGCCCTTGGGACGGGTATCCGCCACGGGAGATTGGGTCGACTCGGGCTTCACGTCGGGAGGACGCCGGTACGGGGGTTGCTCCGCGAAGGAGCCGGCGTCTGGGGAAGGGCGGGACATGCTGGCGAGGGTGCGGTCGGGGGCGTTGATGGGAATCGACGCGGTGGTGGTGGAGTGCGAGGTCGACATGGCGCTCGGGCTCCCCTACTTCAACGTGGTGGGGCTGCCAGAGGGCGCGGTGCGGGAGTCGAAGGTGCGTGTCGTCTCCGCGCTGAAGAACACGGGCTTCGAGCTGCCGCAGAAGCGCATCACCGTGAACCTGGCGCCCGCGGACTTGAGAAAGGACGGTGTGGCCTTCGAGCTGCCCATCGCCCTGGGGGTGCTGGCCGCGGCGAAGCTGCTCGAAGACGAGCCCCTGGCGAGATACCTCTTCGGGGGAGAGCTGTCCCTGGACGGCTCGCTCAAGCGAATCAAAGGCGTGCTGCCGCTCGCGGTGGCGGCGAGGGACAGGGGCTTCGAGGGCGTCATGGTGCCGGCGGCCAACGCGGCCGAAGCCTCGCTCGTTGAGGGCCTGACCGTCATTCCGGTGACGAGCCTGCGCGAAGCGGTGGACCATCTCACGGGCACCCACGTCATCACGCCATACCGCCGTGAAGGCGCTTCGGTGACGGCGACCCGGGGGCGGCCCGAGCCCGACATGGCGGACGTGCGCGGACAACCCGAGCTCAAGCTGGCGCTGGAGCTGGCGGCGGCCGGTGGCCACAACGTGTTGATGTGCGGACCTCCGGGCTCCGGCAAGACGATGCTCGCGCGGCGCCTGCCCAGCATCCTTCCGGCGATGACCTTCACCGAGGCGCTCGAGGTGACGAAGGTCTATTCGGTGCTGGGCCTGCTCGGCGAGGGGCACGCGCTGGTGAGGGAGCGGCCCTTCCGCGCTCCGCACCACACCCTCTCCGACGCGGGTCTCGTGGGCGGAGGGCCCATGGCGCGTCCTGGAGAGCTCTCGCTCGCGCACCACGGCGTACTCTTCCTGGATGAGCTGCCAGAGTTCCGGCGCAATGTGTTGGAGGTGCTGCGCCAGCCGCTGGAAGAAGGAATCATCCACCTCGCGCGGGCGAACCAGAACGTCAGCTATCCCTGTCAGGTGATGCTGGTGGCGGCGATGAACCCCTGCCCCTGCGGCTACTTCAACGTGCCGGGCCACACCTGCACCTGTCCCGAGCATCGGGTGTTCGACTACCACGCGCGAGTCAGCGGCCCACTGCTGGACCGCGTCGACATCACGCTGCAGACACGTCCCGTGGAGTACCACCACCTAGCGCGCGCGGAGCCGAGAGAGAGTACGAGCCGCCACCATCGGGAGCGCGTGGAGGCCGCGCGCCAACGCCAGCGGGAGCGCTATCACGACGAGCCCGGCGTGCACTGCAACGCCCAGCTTCCCTCTCACCTGCTGCGGCGCCACTGCATCCTGAGTCCGCGAGCAGAGAGGATGCTCGAGCTGGCGGTGCGTCACCATGGCTTGTCGGCACGCGCGCATGACCGGCTGCTGAAGCTGGCCCTGACTCGCGCGGACCTGGAAGGACATGGGCGCATCGAGGACGTGGACATGCAGCTCGCCATCGACTGCAGGGCGTTGGACCGCCGCGGATGGCTGCACGCCAACACCCACGGCGGCGGTGCCTCGCACGCCCGCTCCGGAGCCCGAGGGCCGTGGATGCCTTCCGGCCCCCGTCCACCCGAGCATCCGGAGTAACGCGCGGAAGGTCAGTGCGTGGAAGGAGGAGGCGCCGCTCCTCGCGAGGACGATGCGACAGCCGTCACGACCTCCCCATCCCCCACCAGTATCTGCTCACCACGAGCCATCGGGAGGCGGAGCTGGTCCAGGCGAGGCGTGGGGCCGGTGATGATGCGGGCCGACTTGCTGAACGTCAGATACGAGTAGGCCCAGTCGAGCATCACCGCCAGCTTGCTGCGGAAGCCGATGAGGAACATCAGGTGGATGAGGAGCCAGGCCGACCAGGCGAGGAAGCCCGACTGCTTGAAGCGACGGAAGGCGATGCCCACCGCGTGGCCGCGGCCAATCACCGCGTAGGAGCCACGGTCCCAATACTTGAATGGCACCATCGGCTGCCCTCGCAGCCGGCGGAGGATGTTCTGGGCCGCGTGCTTGCCTTCCTGCATCGCCACGGGTGCGAGCCCCGGCACCGGCGTGCCATCCGCCTGCATGAGCGAGGCGAGGTCTCCCACCACGAAGACCTCTTCGTGCCCCGGCACCGTCAGCTCGGGCGTCACGTTCACCCGGCCCGCGCGGTCCAGTGGCACCCCTAGCGAGCGGGCCACGGGCGAGGCGGCGACACCGGCGGCCCAGATGACGGTGCGGGCCGCGATGTGCTCCGTGCCGATGTAGACACCCGACTCGTCGATGTTCGTCACCCGGGCGCCCGTGCGGACTTCCACGCCCAGCTTCTCCAACGTGCGCCGGGCCTTGTCGGCGAGGTCGTCGGGATAGGCGGGCAGGACCTTGCCCAACCCCTCGATGAGGATGATGCGCGCGTCGCGCGTGTCGATGTTCTTGAAGTCTCCTGGCAAGGAGCTCCGACTTATCTCCGCCAACGAGCCCGCCATCTCCACGCCCGTGGGCCCGGCTCCGATGATGACGAAGTTGAGCAGCGCCCGGCGGATGGTCGCGTCCGTCTCCCGCTCGGCCATCTCGTAGGCCAAGAGGACGCGGCGCCGAATCTCCACCGCATCCTCGATGGACTTGAGGCCCGGGGCGAAACGCGCCCAGTGGTCATTGCCGAAGTACGAATGCGTCGCGCCAGTGGCGACGACGAGGAAGTCGTAGTTCAGCTCACCGTCCGACAGCAGCACCCGCTTGCTCGCGGTGTCCACTCCCGTCACGTCCGCCAGCACCACCGCCACGCCCTTGGGGCCCAGGAGCGAGCGCAGGGGCGCGGCGATTTCACTGGGGCTCAGCGTCGCCGTGGCCACCTGGTAGAGCAACGGCTGGAAGAGATGATGGTTGTGCCGGTCCACCAGCGTGATTCGAACGGGGGCCTTGAGAAGCTGTTGCGCGGCACGGAGCCCGGCGAACCCTCCGCCGAGGATGACCACATGGGGCAGGTCTTCGCGTTGGGTTTTCACGAGAAGAAGGTCATGCCGCCCCCTCCAAACTTCAACGCAAAGCGCCGTGTAGCCGGCAGGCAGACAGGCGCTCCCATGCCGCGCGTGGAAGTCGAAATGATGCCGCTCATGAATTCGAGCTGAGCAGCCTGCTCGGACCGCGAGCCCGCAGCGCGCACCCTCCACCATCCGGGACACCCCGCCGCTCACGCGGACGCATCGCCGCAGGTGAGTGAGAGGAGAACACACCCCGGCATGCGTGTTGCTCAATCCCACATCGATGCGCTCGTCACCTCCATATGGAGGACACGGAGCGCAGCACAGACACCAGGACAGGGCGGCGAGGGAGTCGATGAGCAAGCTGACGGAGAAGCTGAAGGCAGTGGCGGCGGCGGTGGCGTCCATCGAGAAGCAGTTCGGACGGGGCTCGGTGATGACGCTGGGAGCTGACGCGCACGAGCAGAAGGTCGCGGTGATTCCCTCGGGCTCGGTGGGGTTGGACCGAGCGCTCGGCGTGGGTGGCTATCCCCGAGGGAGGGTGGTGGAGGTGTTCGGCAATGAGTCGTCGGGAAAGACGACGCTCACGCTGCATGCGATTGCCCAGGTCCAGGCGGCGGGAGGCGTGGCGGCCTTCATCGACGCCGAGCACGCACTCGACATCCACTACGCGCGCAAGCTGGGGGTTCGCGTGGAGGAGTTGTTGGTGTCCCAGCCGGACACCGGAGAGCAGGCGCTGGAAATCACCGAGCAGCTCGTGCGCTCGGGAGCCGTGGACCTCATCGTCGTGGACTCGGTGGCGGCGCTGGTGCCCCGCGCGGAAATCGAAGGAGAGATGGGGGACGCGCACATGGGCGTGCAGGCGCGACTGATGAGCCAGGCGCTGCGCAAGCTCACGGGCGCGGTGAGCCGCTCGGGCACGTGCATCGTCTTCATCAATCAGATTCGCATGAAGATTGGGGTGATGTTCGGCAACCCGGAGACGACCACCGGTGGCAATGCGCTGAAGTTCTACTCCTCGGTCCGGTTGGAGATTCGCCGCACGGGGAACCTCAAGGACGGGGATGCGGTGGTCGGTTCGAGGGCCCGGGTGAAGGTGGTGAAGAACAAGCTGGCTCCTCCCTTCCAGGAAGCGGAGTTCGACCTGCTGTACGGCAGTGGCATCCACCGCACGGCCGAGGTGCTCGACCTGGGTGTGACCGCGGGACTCATCGACAAGGCGGGCAGCCACTTCAGCCTGCGGGGAGAGCGCATCGGCCAGGGGCGGGAGCGCGCGGTGGAGTGGCTGCGCGAGCACCCCGACGCGATGGAGACGCTGGCCCGGGAGCTGGCGGGTACACCGCCCCTCCCCTGCCCCACCGCGCCCGTCGAGGCAGCGGCCTAGCCGGCCAGCTCATCCAGGGAGAGGGCCACGGGATAGCGCCGCTCACCCGCGCGGAGCAGGAGCCCTCCCTCGGGAGCCGCCTCCAGCAACTGGCCCAGTTGGTACTGCGCGTCTCGGGAGAAGCGGGCCTTGGCCCTCCCCTGCTTCACTCGACACGAGAGGACCCCATCCGGCTCGACGGCCAGGGTGGGGAGGTCCAGCACGTCGGCGGTGCGGTCACTCAGCCGGATGGACACGCGCTCGTCCGGCGTGACGTCCACGGTCCGCACCTCGTACGCGGCATCCGCCACCTCCACGAAACACCAGTCATTGCCGATGCGGAGCTGGTAGCGGCCCGTGTCGTCCAGGATGAGGGACGCGTTGAAGAGCTCGATGATTTTCGGATGTTCGATGGGCTCGTCGTCGTGCCACCAGCGCAGGCGGGCATCGAGGCGGATGCCGCTGTCCTCGCGGGTGTGCCAGCGCTTGCCGGCAGGAGGCTGTCCGGTGGGAGGTTGCATGGCCTCTTTCTATCTGCGCGCGGAGCCCGGGGGATTCAAGCCCTCGGGTTCCGATGGCCTACCAGTTCCGGACAAGCTCCGTGTAGCCCCGGAAGGCCACGGCGCCCCAGAAGTTCACCAGCACGCCCAGCGCCACCGTGCCCAGCACCACGCGCTGACGCAGGGACCAGCCGCCAATGGCGAAGAGCAGCAACAGATAGGGCGTGTAGTCCAGGCTGAAACGGAAGCCGAACTGCATGTAACCGGTGTTCTGGTAGAAGAGCCCCGGCAGCGCGCACACGGCCACGGTGAGCCACAGCGGCCAGTGCAGCCGGGGCTTCAGCTTCGGAATCAGCAGGAAGACGAGCAGCGGCAACGTCAGCAACAGCGTGAGCCCTCGCGGGTCATAGCCGAGCTTGAGCGGCGTCAGCGACAGCGACGGCCACTTGAGGAAGGCGGCCTCCAGGTTGCGGCCCAGGTATTGCCAGTGGAAGAGGCCCCACCGGTCGATGTCCACGTTGACGCGGTTGTTGAAGAGGAAGGCGTGGCCAAACTCGCTCAACCGGCCGAAGCGATACACGTTGTAGCCAGCGGCCAGCAGCCCCAGGGGCGCGGCACCCAGCGCGAACAAGCCGAGCTTCCGCGCCGCGGGCTTCCAATTAAGTCCCAGGGCCTTGAGCTGCTCCAGGCGCGGCTCCGGGCCCGGACACAGCGCCTCCAGCACGAAGAAGAGACCCGCGAAGAACAGCGGCGTGCGCGTGAGCGTCGCCATGGAGAAGAACACCCCAGCCAGCACGGGCCGGTGGGCGCGCAGGGCGTTGCGCACGTAGAGGCAGGTGAGGGCCACGCCCATGACCTCGGCGCTGAACCACACCTCGCCCCGAATGGCGCAGTAGAAGAACAACGTGCCGAAGGCGAGCGTGAGCGCGAGCACGACGTTCTCATCGCGGGTGCGCGCCGTCTCGCCCTCCTTCGCCAGGAAGCGCAGCAGCGAATAGAAGAGCGCCACCGCCAACGCGCCGACGATGACGCCGAACGACGTGTCGTTGAACTGGTAGCCGTGCAGCGCGACGAAGGGCAGCATCGCCACTGCGGGGAAGGACGGGAAGCTCACGAACCAGCGGTCATCCGGAAGAGGCCGGCCCTCACAACGGACCTTCTCGCCACCGACCCGACGCACACAGGCCCAGTCCTCCAGGTTGGGAAGCACCTGGGGGTCCACGTCCAGCCGCCCCTCCAACCACGACTGGGCCTGATAGATGAAGTGCGGCGCCGCGCTCTGTCGCAGGAAGCGCTGGGAGCTGAAGCTCGAGAGCACCAGGAAGGCCACCACGAACAGCAACACCTCCACGCGGTAGGCGGCGAACCACACGCGAAGGATGGCGCCGGGCGCGCTCACCTGCCGCGCGGGCGCGTTCGGAGTGGGCGGGGCGTTGGACTCCGGAGGCGACTCGGCAGCGGGGGTGACCGACACCTCGGGGACTGGAGCCGTGACGCCGGGCTCGGGAGTGGAGGGCTCGGGGCGCTTGGACTTGGAGCGGCTCATGGGTGGGCGGCGGCGGACAGCAGGTGCTGCCGCAGCATCTCCAGCGTGTGGGAGGCAGCGAAGAGGCGCACGCGCTCTCGGTCTCCGGAAAAGGACATGCGCTCACACCGCGTCGCCAGGTCCGGGCCCGCGAGCGCGCAGTACACCGTGCCCACCGGGTCCTCGGCGGTTCCTCCTCCGGGCCCCGCATACCCCGTCACCGACAGGCCATACGTGGTGCCACAGGCGGCACGCACTCCTTCGGCCATCGCGATGGCCGTCTGGGAGGACACGGCGGAATGACGCTCGAGCACCTCGGGTGGAACCCCCACCCATGCGGACTTCATCTTCTCCGAATAGACCACCGCGCCCCCGACGAAGACGGTGCTGGCTCCCGCCACCGCCGTGAGCCGCTGGGCGATGAGGCCCCCCGTGCAGCTCTCCGCCGTCGCCAGCGTGGCACCCGCCCGGCCCAACATGCCCAGCAGCACCGGCGCATACTCCTCCGCATCCGCGCCGAAGACTCGCGCGCCCAGCACCCGTCGGCACTCGACCTCGGCGGCCGCCAGCGCCGCGTCGGCCTCGGCCTGCGAGGGGGCCTCCGCCATCAACTTGAGGTGGTTCTCCGGGGCGTGCGTGCGGAAGCCGAACACCACCCGGGGATGGCTCGGAGCCAGGGGCGCGACGGCGAGGTCCAGCTCCGACTCGGGAAGCCCCACCGTGCGCAGCAGGCGGAAGGAACGGAACACGCGGCCGGGGCTCGCCTCCAGCTCCGCCTGGATGCGCGGCAGGACCTCGCCCTCCAGCAGGGCACGGTACTCGCGTGGCACACCGGGCAGGAAGAACAGGCGACAGCGCCCCAGGGTGAGGACGACGAGCGGCGCGGAGCCCGCCGGGTTGCGCACCGGCTCGGAGCCCCGGGGGATGCGGGCCATGCGCAGAGCGCTCGGGTTGATAGGGAGGCCGCGAGCCGCGTAGCGCTCTTGCAGCCACCCGAGCACCCTCGCGTCTTCCTCGAGCGGTACGCCCGCGGCGGCGGCGGCGCACTCCAGGGTGAAGTCGTCCGCCGTGGGCCCCAGACCGCCGGAGACCACCACCACTTCGGCCCGGGACGACGCCTCCAGCAACGCCTGGGTGATGTCGGGACGGACGTCGCCCACCAACACCACCCGCTCCACCTTGATGCCCAGGTCGAAGAGCCGGGCTTCCAGCCAGGTGCTGTTCGTATCCGTGATGAGGCCGGTGACCAGCTCGTCACCAGTGCACAGCAGCTCGACGCGCATGGGCCGCGCATCCTAGCGGCAGCCGCCGGCCACGGCACGGACGGAAGCGCCTCCGTGGCTCGCTCACCCGCCAGGGCCCCGGCCGAACGACAGTCTCCCCGCTGCCTGGGCCTGGCGCCCCTTCCGTCAGGAAGAGCACGGCTCACGCGAAGACGCGAGGTGGGCAGAGGGGCGGAGGAGCCGGTTCAGCCCCTCTCGCATCGGTCAGAGGAAGGCGGGCCCGTCGTTGCCAGGGCCGGTGCCGTCGTCCTCGGCCTCTTCGTCGTCATCCTCGTCGTCGATGACGGTCGCCACGGCGGCGGAGCCAGCCGCCACCTTGCGCGCCGCCAGATGCGTGCGCACCTGCACCGCGGACTCCACCAACCCGAGCGCGAGGTACGCACCACAGAAGGCCACGAGCAGCCACGCGGGATGGTACTGCGTCGCGATGGCCACGCCGCCCACCACCATCAGCGTGAACACGGCCGCGCTCTTCCGGCTGGGGTGGGTGTCCTTGAAGGTGCGGTAGCGCACCGTCGACACCATCAGCAGCGAGAGACCGACCACCGCCACCGCCACGGGGACGTAGGCCGCCTCATGCAGCGGCGCGCCTCGCGAGGCCGCGTGGTGGGAGATGATGACCGAGACGAGCATGCCCGCGGCCAGCGGAATCGGCAGACCCACGAAGAAGCGCCCACCACCGCCGTGGGGATTGCGCGCCGCCAGCACGTTGAAGCGCGCCAACCGCAGCGCGCCACAGGCGGCGAACGCGAACGAGATGAACAGCCCCGCGAAGCCCAGCGGCGCCAACGCCCACTTGTAGACCAACAGCGCCGGAGCCGCTCCGAACGAGACGACGTCCGCGAGACTGTCGAGCTGCACACCGAAGTCGCTCTGCGTCTTCGTCAACCGGGCAACGCGACCGTCGACCCCGTCGAAGAACATCGCGAAGAAGATGGCCAGTGCGGCCTGATACAGCTGGACAGGCCCTGCTTCACCCGTGCACAGCGTGATGGCATAGAAGCCACAGAAGATGGACGTGACAGTGAAGAGGTTCGGCAGCACGAACATCAATTTCCGTAACTTCATCGCTCCCTCGAATTCCTCTGATGCCCGTGAGTTCCTGGCAACAGGACGGCGGGTGAACGAACCTTAGCAGGGTTTTATTCGAGGCACCGTCAGACCAAGGGGTCGGCAAGGAGGACAAGATGGGAGACTGGCGGTGGGTCGTGTGGGTGCTGGTCGCCAGCCTCATCGTCGTTCTGGGCAATGTCCTGTGGGTGGCGCTGGTCCGACGGTGGTACCGGCTCAAGACTCCGCTGCCCCAGGCCTTCAAGGCGAGGTGCGCGGATGGGTGGGAGCTGGCGGTCCATGCCCGGCGCGCGCCCGTGAGGCGCTTCGAGGAGCCGGTGCTGCTGTGCCATGGACTGGCCGCCAACCGGTACACGTTCGACTTCGAGCCTCCCTATTCCGTCGCCCACTACCTGGCCGAGGCGGGCTTCGACTGCTTCAGCGTCGAGTGGCGAGGCACGGGGCACTCGCGCATGCCCCCCCGGGGACGTCGGTACACGGACTTCACCATCGATGACCACATCCTCCAGGACGGCCCCGCACTGCTGGAGCTGGCCCTGAAGGAGACGGGGGCGAAGCGGGCCTTCTGGCTTGGCCATTCACTGGGAGGGCTGGTGGGGTATGGCCTGGCGCAGGGTCCTGAAGGAGCGAAGCTGGCGGGACTGCTCACGCTCGGCGCGCCCGTGCACTTCAAGTCGGAGCCCTTCCTGCGCACGCTCATCTCACTGGGTGTCCGCGCGGCGTGGCCCGCACGCTTCCGGCAGGAGTGGATGAGCGCCAGCCTGGCGCCGTTCCTCGGGTACGTGACACTCCCGCTGTCGGACCTCGTGGTGAACCCCCAGCACATCCCTCCGCGCATCCAGCGGCAGGTCTACGCGAACATGATGTCGTCGATGAGTCGCAAGGTGCTGCTCCAGTTCCAGGACTGGATTGAGCACGATGCGTTCCGCTCGTTCGACCGCACCCGCGACTGGCGCGCCGGCATCTCCCGCCTCCAGCTCCCCATCCTCGTCATGGGCGGGAGCGCGGACCGGCTGGCCACCGCGGAGAATGTGGAGAGCCAGTTCGCCCTCGTCACCGCCGAGGACCGCACGCTGCACGTGTTCGGCAAGGACCGGGGCGATGCGCTGGACTACGGGCACGGCGACCTCGTGTTCGGCAGCGGTGCGCCAAAGGAGGTCTATCCCATCATCCGTGAGTGGCTGGAGAAGCACGCGACGCCCCTGGAGTCCGCAGCCCCCGCGCCTCCACCTCCTCCGTAGTCAGCGCGGAGCGGGGCCCGGCTCGGCGAATCGCTCCACGCACGCGGCCTCTTCGCCTCGCCTGTCCTCCGCGCGGATGCGGCCCAGGCGCACCCGGGTGACTCCCGTGCACTCGGCCCAGAGCAAGCCCTGTCGGCTTCCCCGAGCGTGGAGCGCGTCCACTCGCAGGTCGCCTTCGCCCATCGCGGCCAATACCGTCTCCCCGCTGTCTCGCGCTTCCACTCCCGTGGCATCCAGCGTCGCGAGCGTGTCCACCATCAGCGCCGCCTGTCCGCAACGCTCCAGCTCCGCATCTCGCAGGAGCACTCGCGCGTTCTGCGCCGCGAGGACACAGACCCCCGTGGTGTGTCGAATCACCACGCCCTCCACGTCCGCGCGAACCTGACGCAGGTGCAGCCCGTCGCCCGTGACTCCGTCCGCCGAGCGCACGCCCACCACGGTTGCATCCCTGAGCCTCAAGCTTCCGCCGACCGCCACCACGCCGTACTCGGCGGCGCCCTCCACATGGAGTCGCCGCACGTCCACGTCCGAGGTCGTGAGCTGAAGCGCGCCGTGGCTGCCACTGCCGCGCACCACGATGTCCTCCAGCAGGACACCTCGCGAAGCGACCACGCCCAGTCCCGCCCGCTCCGCGCCCACGGAGAGCAGGCCATGGACTTCGAGCCGCGCACGCATCGCGGAGACCGCGAGCTCGTGCCCCAGCACTCGCACGTCCCGCATCACCAGATTGCCTTCCACCACCGAGAACGCCGCGCCTCGGCCCCCTTCCGCTCCGGCGCGGCGAACCTCCGCGTGCCCCCCATCCATCCCCACCGCTGTCACCGGACCCGAGAAGCGCAGGTCCTCGAGCAGGGCCTGGGACTCGGCGCCTCGGAGTCGTACCGCTCGACGAAACGGCCCCGTGAAGGACGTTCCTCGCAGCCAGGTGCTTCTGGGCGGTGATGGGGATGGCGCGTCTTCGGGCGCCTCGAGCAGGACTCCCACGGTCTCGGAAACGGAGGCCTCGAAGCGCGCGTCCACGGCCTCGAACCTTCCGGAGTTGACCCGCACCGCGCCCTGGCGCTGGCCGCTGAAGCCCACCTTCTCCACGGAGACCCGCACACTCCCCGCCACCTCCAGGCCCCAGGTTCCTCCCCTGACCTCCAGGTTCCGAAGGAGCACTCCGTCCACCCCTGGGTTCCCGGGTGACCCACCTGTAGGTCCGGCGGCCCGCAGGACCGTGCCCTCGGGCCCTTCCACCAGGAGGACCGTGGCGGGTCCCTCGCCCTCCAACCGGACGTCCGCTGGCAGTGTAAAGGGCCCTCGGTACTCCCCCGCCGCCAGGTGCACCGTCAGCGGCCCCGGCCGGGCCAGCGCCTCCGCCAAGGACCTCAAGGGCCGCTCGCGAGCTCCGTCCCCCGGCCGCCACCACGCCGCGTCCACCCATACCTCGGCGCGGATCCCCCCCCGACCCTGGGGGGAACTCGCGGCACCAGAGGGCCCCGGGCCCCGGCAGCCGCCCAGCAGCAGGATCATCAACGTTGGAAACGTTCGGAAGCGCACGCAGGCGGAAACCCTAGTCCATTCCCGCCCACCCCGGCCCATGCGCGATCAGCAACACACGCCAAGTGATCGAAATCCCAAAGACTTTCTTCCAATCGCGATCAACCCAATTGTTTTCGCCGTGATGATTCCACACGGTGTGTCGGTGTCTCGGGCGCGGATTTCTCCCTCTGTCTACGCCCGGTGTTTCATCGAGCCAACTTTTCGTCCGGAGGCCGATTTTCCGGCCTCGGAACGCGGTCAGCATTGACAGGGAAAAGAGCGATTTGTTACCACCGGTTGGCTTACGCGCAATCAAGGCCAGACAACGCAGGACGGAGGGGCGTAATGACCAAGGCAGAGCTCGTCGAGGTGGTGGCGGCGCAGACACGTCTCACCAAGAAGTCGGCGGCGCAGATCCTCGACATCGTCTTCACCAACATCGGCAAGGCGGTGAAGAAGGACGCGCGATTCAGCTACCCGGGCTTCGGAACCTGGTCGGTGCGCTCCCGCAAGGCGCGCAAGATTCGCAACCCGCAGACGAACGAGATGATGAAGCTGAAGGCCTCGAAGACCATTGGCTTCCGTCCGGCCAAGGAGCTGAAGAACTCGCTGTAAGTCGCTGACGCCACCCCGGTTCATGCCGTGGCGTCCCAGGGACTCGCGATGGACCGGGCACTCCCCTCAGGGGCGCTACCTCAGCCGGTGGCGCCCCTGATGCGTTGCGGGCTTGCTCACCTCACGAGCCCGCACCACCCCGCGCCATGGGCGGCGCCTTCAGATGCTCGTCACCCTCGTCGCCGAGCGCGTCCAGGGGGTCCATCACCTCTCCGTCCCGCCACAGCTCGAAGTGGAGATGCACGCCCGTGGCCAGTCCCGTCTCTCCGGCCAGCCCCACCGCGTGGCCCTGCTCCAGGATTTCCCCCGGCTCCACCAGCACCCGTGACAGGTGGCTGTAGCGCGTCACCCAGCGCCCATCGTGCTGCACCTCCACCTGGAGGCCGTGGTCGCCGTTCCAGCCCGCACGCAACACCACGCCCTTCGTCGCCGTGTAGACAACCTGGCCCTGCTTCGCCGCCAGGTCCACGCCCAGGTGTCGCCGCTGCTCGCCCAGGATGGGGTGCCAGCGCTGGCCGAAGACGCTGGTGATGGTCACCGGATCCACCGGCCAGGCCAGTCGGGGCAGCCCGTTGACCTCCTCCGGGTGCTCCAGGCGCCTCAGCTCCGCCATGCGGACGGCGAGCCGGCCCACTCGCAACACCACGGCCTCCGCCAGGGCTCCGGGCATGTCGCCATAGGTCCGGCCGTCCTGCTCCAGTTCGGCCTCCAGGACGCCTCGGGCTCGCTCCACATCGCGGGAGTCCGTGCGCTCCAAGGCGCGCTCCAGGAAGGCATCCAGCATGCCGTTCATCGACTCCCAGCTCTCCACCTGTCCCAATGGCATGGGCCCGCCCCTCGACACCTTCCGGCGGTTCGCGCGGGCCCGCTCCTTGAAAGAGGCCAGGGCATCTTGCAGCTCCATGGAGGGCTCGGGCGCGGCCAGGCGCACACGGCCTCGGGGCGCATCGGAGGTGCTCTCTGGGACGGCGGGCGAGGAGGCCTCGGCAGGAGGACGCTCCGCGGTGCTGTAGACCTCATCGAAGCTCATCTTCTGCTCCAACCGGGAGGTGGAGCAGGCACAGACGCTGACGAGGGCGAGGAGGGGGAGTCGACGCACGGCCCGGCGAGCCTACCACGCCCCGCTCGGTGGCTTCCCTCGCCTGGCGGCCACGGCTTCGCCCGGAGCGGGAGCGGGCGAGCAACCTCCCGGGGCGCGACTCAGGCGCGGACCTGAGGCACCGCCATCCGAGAAGACTTCTTCGTCCCGCGCGCTTCGGCGCGGGGCGCGGCAAACATGCCCATGTGTTCGCGTGGAGAGACCGGGCTCTGGCGCGGACCATTGACACCCGTGCGCGAGGGCGGCTCGGCGGACACCGCCCTCACACGAGGTGAGCCTCCGACTGTCTACGCCAGGGCCCGCCGGATGCGCGCCACCGACTCGTCGATGTCCGCCGCCGACAGGTCCAGGTGCGTGACCAACCTCACCGTGCGCGGTCCTCCCGCCGGGTTCGTCAGCACGCCGTGCCCTCCCAGCAGCGTCACCATCTCCATGGCCGGGCGGTCGAACTCCGCGAACACCATGTTCGTCTCGACTCGCGCCGCGTCCACCTTCACTCCCGGCACCTCGGCCAGCGCCGCCGCGAGCCGGCGCGCATTCGCGTGGTCCTCCGCGAGCCGCTCCACGTGGTGGTCCAGCGCGTACAGCGCCGCCGCCGCCAGGATGCCCGCCTGCCGCATGCCTCCACCCAACCGCTTGCGCAGCCGACGCGCCTCCTTGATGAGGTCCGCGCGGCCCGCCAGCGCCGAACCCACCGGCGCCCCCAACCCCTTCGAGAAACACACCGACGTCGTGTCCGTCAGCCGTGCCCACGTCGACGCAGGCACCCCCGCCGCCACCTCCGCGTTGAACAACCGCGCGCCATCCAGGTGCACCGCCAACCCCGCCTTGCGAGCGACGTCCACCACCGCGCGGAAACGCTCCACCGGCCACACCGAGCCGCCGCCCCGGTTGTGCGTGTTCTCCAACGACAGCAGCCGGGTGCGCGGGTTGTGCATGTTGTCCTCACGCACCGCCGCCGCCACGTCCTCCGGATTCAGCAGGCCCCGCTCGCCTGGCAGCGGCTGCGGCTGCACGCCCCACAACGCCGGCACCGCGCCGCCCTCGTAATGCAGGATGTGGCTGCCCGCCTCGGTCAGCACCTCGTCCCCCGCCCGGCAGTGCGCGCCAATGGCCACCTGGTTGGCCTGCGTGCCCGAGGGGACGAAGAGCGCCGCCTCCAGCCCGAGCCGCTCCGCCACGCGCGCCTCCAGGCGCAACACCGTGGGGTCCTCTCCGTACACGTCGTCTCCCACCTCCGCTTCCGCGATGGCCCGGCGCATGCCGGCCGTGGGCTTGGTGACGGTGTCGGAACGAAAGTCGATGGGCTTCATGGTTCTCCCGCAGGGTGGCGACAGCCAGGACTTGGGTGCACGACAGGGGTGACATACAACGGCCGCGTGCCCGGACGTGAGACAGCGGCGACGAAGCGTGAGCGCGCGGTGAAGGTGATGGAGCGACTGGAAGCCTCCATGCCCGATGCCCACATCGAGCTGGATTTCCACTCCCCCCTGGAGCTGCTCGTGGCGGTGATGCTCTCCGCCCAGTGCACCGACAAGCGGGTCAACATGGTCACCCCCGCCCTATTCCAACGCTTCCCCAGCGCACACGCCTTCGCGCAGGTGCAACCCACCGACGTGGAGCCGTTCATCCGCACCTGCGGTCTGTACCGCGCCAAGGCGAAGAACATCGTCGCGGCGGCGAAAATCCTCGTGGAGGAACATGGCGGCCAGGTGCCCCTCCGTCGCGACACGCTCGCGGAGCTGCCCGGCGTGGGCCGCAAGACGGCGGGCGTCGTGTGCATCCACCTGGGCGGCGACGATGCCTTCCCCGTGGACACCCACGTCAAGCGGCTCGCGTACCGGCTCGGCTTCACCACGCACGAGGACCCGGACAAGGTGGAGACCGACATGCGGGCCGTGCTGCCCACCCCCTGGTGGACAAAGGGCCACCAGTTCCTGGTGTGGCATGGGAGGCGGACGTGCTTCGCCCGCTCACCAGAATGCCAGCGCTGCGTCGTGGCCGAACTGTGCCCCAAGAAGGGCGTGGCCCGAGCGACTACCGAGAAGCCGACGGGTTCAGCTCGCTCTCGCGCGAAGCCTTGAGCTTCTTCATCCGCTTGCGGATGAACTCGCGCTTCAGCGTGGAGACGTGGTCCACGAAGACAGTGCCGTTCAGGTGGTCCGTCTCGTGCTGCACGGCGATGGCGAGCAGCTCGTCACAGCGCAGCGTCTGCTCCTGACCGTCCACGTCCAGGTACTTCACCGTGACGACGGCGGCGCGGTCCACGTCCTCGGACTCACCGGGGAGCGAGAGGCAGCCTTCGTTGTAGGTGGTCTCACCCTCGAGCGCGATGAGCTCCGGGTTGATCATCGCCAGGGGCTTGGACTCGGGCTGACGCGGCGTGGTGTCCAGGACGATGACGCGCTGGAGCACGCCAACCTGCGGCGCCGCGAGTCCCACGCCGTCGGCGGCGTACATCGTCTCGAACATGTCCTTGACCAGCGCGCGGGTGGAGTCGTCCACCTTCGTCACGGGCTTGGCCTTCTGCTTCAGGATGGGGTCGGGCCAGATGAGGATCTCACGAACCATGGAGGCCCTCTTAACTCCCCCCGCGCGCACGGGCAACCCCGTGCGGGCAGCCCTCCCCCACCCCGGCGCACGGGACGTCCACCCCCTGTCAGTCGAGCAGGCTGCGTGCGTACTCGGAGCGCAGCCGGTCATCCCCCAGGGCCTGGGCCGCCTCGGACAGGACTCCTCGAATCTGCTGCGCGCGGTGCTGGAGCGCCGGGTCCGGATGGCCCGCGAAACGCAGCGGGTGGAACTCGGCGGCGAGCAGCTCGAATGCCCGCTTGACCTCCTCACTGCCCGCCGTGCGCGCCAGCCCCAGCACGGTGAAGTAGTCCGCGTCCTGAATCTCCTCGAACTTCGCTTCCAGCCGACGGACGTCCAGCTCGGGCGGCAGCTCCCCGGAGTCGTCCGCGTCCGCCGGGTGCAAGACGATGAGCCCGAGCGTCCGCGCCACCGAGAGCGCCTTCAGGGCCGAGTCCTGCGGCACCCCCGCGCCCAGGAGCAACGCCTCCACCGTGTGCTCGCCGTCCACCTGGGAGAGCAGTTGGAGATCTCTCGGCGGCAGGCCGAAGTCATCGGGCGCGAGGTGCAGGTCGCCTCGGGCGACACGGGCTCGGAGGCCACCCGCGGAGGCCAGCAGCGACTCGGCCGTCAGCGTGTTGCGCAGGGCCTCCGCCAGCAGGAACAGCGGGGGACGCGTGGCCGCGGCGAGCGCCACTTCGTGCGGCGCGGGCTCCTGGACCAGCCGGTACAGGGTCGACGGCTCGGCCAGGGCATCGAGGAAGACCTGCTCCGTGTAACGCTGCACCAGCGGCACGGCCTCCGACTCGCGCAGGTAGCCTCGTCCTCGGAGCGCGTCGAGCAACGCTCCGGTGGTGGCGCTGCGCACCAGCCGCAGCTCGCTCTCCTGACGCGCGTCGATGAGGCCGTCCGCGCGGGCCCGGTCGATGAGGGACTCTCCGGACGCGGAGGACACGGCCCCCACCAGTGAGCCGTCGCGCAGCCACAGCACGCGCAGCGCGTTCATCACCTTCAACTCCAGGCGCACCTCCATGCGCGCCTCGCAGAGTCGCAGCACCAGTCGGGACAGGCCCTCCTGGGTGACGCTGCCGCTGCGGGATACGGCGAGCTCGGGACGGCCCGGAGGGGCTTCCAGGGGGAGCAGCGCCGCACGGGCCTGCGCCGCGGCCTCCTCGGCCTCTCGGTGGCCTCGCTCCTCCAGTGCCAGGCGCTCGCGCTCGGACCGGGCTCGCTCCTCCGCCGAGTCCGCTTCCAGTCTCGCCTTCTCCGCGTGCAGCGCCTCCAGGGACTGGCGCGCTTCCTCGCGTTCGGTGCGGACCTGGGCCAGCTCCTGTTCCACTTGTTGGAGGCGGGACTGGAGCTGCGCGAGCTGCTCGGCGATGCGGGCGGACTCCAGTTGCGCGTCGGTTCGCGCCTGGGTCTGTTCGTCGATGCGGGCCTCGATGGCGGCTCGCTGGCGCGCTTCGGCGTCCAGGCGGACTTCCAGCGCGGTGCGGTGACGGCCCTCCGTCTTGGCGCGCGCTTCCGCTTCGGTCAGCGCCTGGGCCGCCTTCTGGGCTCGGAGCTCGGCCTCCGCTCGGACCTCGGCTTCCGCGGCGGCTCGGGACTCCGCTTCCGCGCGCTGCCTCGACTCCGACTCCGCTCGGGTCTCCGCGACGACGCGCTGCTTCGCGTCGGACTCCGCTCTCGCCTCGGCCTCCTCGCGCAGACGGGCTTCCGTCTCCGCTCGGGCTTCGGCCTCCTCGCGCAGGCGGGCTTCCGTCTCCGCTCGGGCTTCGGCCTCCTCGCGCTGCTTTGCCTCGGACTCCGCTCGGGCCTCTACTTCGGCGCGCTGCCCTGCTTCCAGCTCGGCTTGCGCCTCGGACTCCGCACGCTGTCGGGCCTCGGCCGCGGCTCGGGCCTTGGCCTCCTCGCGCTGCTTCGCCTCGAACTCCGCTCGGGACTCGAACTCCGTGCGCTGCTCCGCCTCGGCCGCTTCGCGCCGCTTCGCCTCGGATTCGGCTCGGGCTTCGGCCGCTTCGCGCAGCTTTGCTTCGGACTCGGCTCGGGCCTCGGCTTCTTCGCGCTGCTTCGCTTCGGACTCCGCTCGGGCTTCGGCTTCTTCGCGCTGCTCCGCTTCGGACTCCGCTCGGGCTTCGGCTTCCGCTCGGAGCTTCGCTTCGGACTCCGCTCGGGCTTCGGCCTCCTCCCGGTTCTGGGTCTCTATCTCCGCGCGAGCCTCTGCCTCCGCACGCTGCTTCGCCTCGGACGCCGCTCGGGCTTCCGCCTGGGCTCGGGCCTTGGCCTCCTGGTCGAGTCGCTCCTTCGCCTCGGCCGAGGAACGGGACTCCATTTCCGCGAGCGCGTGGACCTCCACCTCGGTCTGGGCCTCCAACTCCTCGCGGGCGCGAATCTCCGCCTCCGCACGCGCCTCGGCTTCGAGCCGCGCGCGGGACTCCAGCTCCGCCTGGGCCTCCGCCTCCGCTCGCGCACGCGACTCCTTCTTCGCGTGCGTCTCCGCTTCGATTCGCTCCGCGTCCGCGGTCGCCGCGCGCGTCTCGGATTCCGCTCGCGCCAGGGCCTCGGCGCCGGCGCGGGCTTCTGCTTCGACCAGCGCCACCTCCGCCGCCTTCACTCGCGCTTCCAGGCTCCGCTGCGACTGCGCTTCCGCCTCGGCCCGGGCCTCGGCGTCGACCCGCCCCGCGGCCTCGGACTCGAGCCGAATCTCGATTTCCCTCAGCGCCTGTGCCGCCGCCGCCTCACGCGTCTCCGTCTCCTGGAGCTTCTCCTCCAGTTCCACGAGACGCGACTCAGCGTCGGCTCGCGCCAGGGATTCCTGGTCGCCACGCTCCTGGGCGTCGTCCCTCGCGAGGAGCGCTTCTTTTATCTTCGCCTCCGCTCGCGCGACGTCTTCCGCCCTCAGCCGCGCGAGTTCGCGGGCCTCAGACGCCGCGGCCTCCAGCAGACCGCGCAGTTCGATGAAGTCCTGCTCGCGCGACTCGATGCGCCCCAGGGCCGCCTTCGCGGCGGCGTCCACCGTGGCTCGCGCATGGGCTTCCGACCGTGCACGGGACTCCGCCTCTTCGAGTCGCCCCTGGAGCTTCGTCAGCTCCGCGCGGAGGGACTCCGACTCCGAGCCACTTCGAACGTCCAGTTCGGACTCTCGCTGCTTCGACAGCTCCAGCTCGGCTTCGAGCTCTCGCCGCTGGCGCTCTTCCCGTGCCTGGGACGTCGCGAGCTCGGCTTCTCTCGCTCGCGCCTCCTCGAGTTGCTGCTCCGACTCCGCGCGCAGCGTGGCCTCTCGCGAGTGCTCCTCTTCCAACGCGTCGACCCGCGCCTGAAGCGACTGGAGCTGCTCTCCGCTCCGGTCGCGTGCGGCCTCGGCCTCCACGCGCAGGGCCGCTTCGCGGTCCAGGATTCCTCGCAGCGACTCGCTCAGCTCGCGCGACTCCTCGATTCGCCGCTCGGCGTCCTGATGGAGCGCGGTCTCCTGCTCCAGCGCGGCCCTCAGAGAACGGACACGCTCGTGGGCCTCCTCGAGCTGTTGCTCGAACTCTTCCAGTCGAGCGTTCGTCGCGAGCGTCGACGTCTGTTCGTCGAACGAGGCCCCGTGTTCGGCCCCTGGTTCCGTTACGTGCTGGGTTCCCGGGGCGGCCTCAGACGAAGCGGTGTCCGTGTTCGAGTCGAACCACACGGCGCCAGGCGAGGGCTCGACTGGCGCGGGCCCTTCCGACTCTGAGTCGAACCACCCTACCGAGGCATCGGCCGTGGGCGTCGTGATGCCGCTGGGCCCGGGGGCGGTTGCGACAGTGCGTGGGTGCGCCTCCGCGGCCGTCGACGTCGCATCGGCGATGGCGGCTGGCGACTGGACGTCACCAGTTTCCGAGTCGAACCAGCCTCCAGCTACGTCCGGACCCGGCGGCTCGGTGCCTGGCTCCGTTCCGGACCAGTCCGTCTCGTCGTTCGCGCTCGACGCTTCGGCCCCTGGCTCCGTTCCGGACCAGTCCGTTTCCGCACGAGAGACCTCTGCCGCGGGCTCCGCGCCGGACCAGTCCGTCTCATCGTTCGCGCTCGACACTTCGGCCCCTGGAGCAGCACCGGACCAATCCGTCGTCTCGTCCGCGCTCGACGCTTCGGCCCCCGGAGCAGCACCGGACCAATCCGTCGTCTCGTCCGCGCTCGACGCTTCGGTGCCAGGCTCCGCACCAGACCAGTCCGTCGCCTCGTTCGCGAGCGACGCTTCTCCGGTGCCAGGCCGCGCACCGGACCAGTCCGCCGTCTCGTCGTCGCTGGCTGCCCTGGTGGCTGGCTCAGCGTTGAGCTCGCTCGGCGCGGCCTCCGCGCTCGTTGCTTCGGCGCCGGGCTCCGCGTCAGACCAGTCCGTCGCTTCGTTGGTGACCTCCACTTGAGCTTGCACGGGGTGCGCGCTCGCCACCGCATCGCTCGCGGAGGAGTCCACGGGAGCATTCGTTGCCGCCGTGTTCGCCGCGGCCTCGGCACCACCTGGCTCCGAGTCGAACCAGTCAGCGCCAACACTGCTCGCGGGCGGCTCCGTCGGCGGCCCGTCGGAGTCTTCCCGCCGAACCTTGGCCTGAAGCTCCGCCTCCAGCACGTCCCAGGGCGAGGCAGGCAGGCTTTCTTCTTCTGACGAATCGCTGGAAGTGGACTCGATGCTGGCCGACTCCTCGGCACCGGTCGCTTCAGTCGACCGCGCATCATCTGCCGAGCCCCCCCGCAGGGAGTTCTCGACCTCGGGGTCTGGTGGCAACTCCGTCCACGGAGACGCCTCGAGCGGCGCGGCGGGCCTTGCGCCCCCATCACGCATGGCGGCCAGCTCCGCTTCCGCCGCGGAGAGCGCATCCCCCTGTGGGGTCACCGGAGTGTCGACGTCGAAGAACCCCGCATCCCCAAGCCGCGGTGGCACCGCCGTGGGCCGTGAAACCGGCTCGGAAACGGGCTCCTCCGTCCAGGCGAGGCTCCCTACTGGCGGCGAGGGCTCGACATCACCTTCCCCCTCCGACGGAGCCCCAGTCCAGTCCGTCGGCGCCCCATCCTCCGAAGCACTCACGCCATACAGGACCGTGGCCGGACCACTCGCACCTCCCGGACTCACTTCACCTGTCACCGCGCTCGCGAAACCCTCGGAGAACGCATCGTCCAGGCTCCCGGAGGTCGCACCACTCGCCTGTGCGGACTGTCCGCCCCATCCCGCGAGCCCAGGGGACGTCGCGACTTCGCGCGAGGCACTCTCGGAGCGGCCCCACGCCATCGTCGGGTCATCGGTCCCGTACGCCGCGTCCATCGCCGCTTCATCCAGCGCATCCGTCGCGGAGCCGTCGACATCCGGGCCACCCGCCATGCCCGCGTCGTAGCCTTCCGCACCGTAGTGCGCGGCCTCTGTCGCGGGGTCCGAGGAATCGTAGCCAGTTGCAGCACCCTCGGCGTACGCGCCTGCGTCATACCCTTCGCCACCGTAGGCGCTGGCTGCGGAGTCCTCAGTGGCGGTTCCATCCGGCGCGCTGGCGTCGTACCCGGTGTCGGCGCCCTCGTGAGGGTCGGCTGCGTAGCCCTCCGCACCCGACGCGTACCCCTCGACGCCTGCTCCACCGTAGGTGCTGGCGTCATACCCGCCCGCCGCGATTCCATCGTCAGCAGGAGCCGCATACCCCTCGACTCCAGCGTAAGCGCCGGACTCGTACCCTTCCGTGGCGGCACCCGTGCTGGCTTCATCCCCTTCAGCGACAACTCCAGCGTTGGCGCTGGACGCGTACCCTTCGGTGGCGGCACCCGCGTCATGACCGTCCACAGGCGCGCTCGACGCGTACTCCTCGTCAGCACCCGCGTCATACCCGCCAGCGGAAGCGCCTGCCTCGTACCCTCCTGGGGCCACCCCACCGTCAACGCCCGCCGCATCCCCCTCCGCCCTGAACATCTCGCCCGCTGACAGCGCGCCCCCATCGAAGGCCTCGCCCTCGCCTCCCGCCACGGCCGCGCCCCAGTCCTCGCCTCCTCGCGCGGAGTGGATGGACGCCATCGCCGCGGCCTCCACCTCCTGGTTCGCCTGCTCCAGCGTCGCCCTCACGTCGAGCGTCGAGCGATGCGCCTGCTCCTCGGCACGCGCCGACCGCTCCTCGCGCGTCATCGCCGCCAGTTCCCAGTCCGTCTGGTGCAACGGCGCCAGGTCCCCGAACAACGCATTCGCCAGCGTCGGGTCCCCACCCACCGCCCCAGGCCCCGTCACCTGCCAGGCCTCCTCGCCCTCCCCGCCTCCCGCCCCTTCCCCTCGGACTCCCGGCAGGCTCCGGTTCTCCAGCACATGCCACGCGTCCGCCTCCGACGGCGCGCGGATGAGCGAGTCCACCTGCGCCACGAAGCTCGTCCCATCCAGTGGCAGCGGCGCCACCGGCGCACTGAACCCCGCGATGGCCTCGCCCAGCAGCAACACCCGGGCCGCCTTCCCGTCCGGATGCTGGAGCAATTCCTCCAGCACCAGCCGACCCCGGCCACTCTCCACGCCAGGGGCCAGCACGATGAGCGCCGGCAGGTGATGCCCGTAGGCAATGAGCGCATCCGCGGCGGAGGTGGCGAGGATGACCTCGTGGCCGTCACGGGTGAGCAGACGCCGCACTGCGGCGATGGTGGCGATGTCGTCGTGGACGAGGAGGACCGGTGCGCCCATGGGGGGGCACCGAGTCTACAGCATGGCCCCCGGATCCACGTCGATCACGACCTTCACCGCGGACGGAACGTCCACCAGGGCCGCCTCCACCCTGGCGAGCAGTGGGGCAAGCGCCACATGCGTCGGCCCCTTCAAGAGCAACTGCCAGCGCGTCTTGCCCCGGATTCTGGAGATGGGCGCCAGGGCCGGCCCCAACAGCCGCACCCCCGCCGACGCCGGGGGCATGTTCTTGGACACGAGGTTCCCCAGGTGCCGGGCCACGCTCGCCGTCTGCTCCGGGTGCTCCCCCTCCAGCCGGATGGACGCCATCCTCGCGAAGGGCGGATACGCCAGCGCCCTGCGCCACTCCAGTTCCTGATGGGCGAACCCATCGAAGTCGTGGGCCAGCACCCGCTTCACCGGCTCCGCGTCCGGGTTGTAGGTCTGCACCAGCACCCGCCCCGGGTCCTTGCCTCGCCCCGCGCGCCCGGACACCTGGGTCAACAGGTGGAAGGTCCGCTCGGAGGCTCGAAAGTCGGGAATCGCCAGGGATGTGTCCGCCATGACGACACACACCAGCGTCACGCCCGGGAAGTCGTGCCCCTTGGCCACCATCTGCGTGCCCACCAGCACGTCCAGCTCCCGACGGGCGAACGACGCCAACATCTCCGTCAGCCGCTCCGCGCTCGTCGCCGAGTCCCTGTCCAACCGCGCCACCCGCGCCGTGGGGATGCGCTCCAGGACCTCCGCCTCCACCCGCTCCGTGCCGATGCCCAATTTCAGCAGGGGGCCCGTGCACTCCAGGCACCGGTCCGGCACCGGCATCGCCAGCCCACAGTAGTGGCACACCACCCGGTTCTGGGAGCGGTGGTGCGTCAGGCACACGTCGCACGCGCTGCACTTGAGCGACAGCCCACACACCTCGCACAGGAGCACCGTGCTGTGCCCGCGACGGTTGAGGAAGAGGATGACCTGCTGCCCGCGCGCCAGCGTCTCCTCCATGGCCACCAGGAGCGGCGGACTCAGGATGGGCGCCTCCTCCGTCACCATGCCCTCGCGAGGCCGCTCTTGACGCAGGTCCACCAGCTCGATGGTGGGCATGGGCCGGTCATCCACCCGACGCTTGAGCTCCAGGAGCCGGTAGCGCCCGCGCTTCACGTTCTCCAGCGTCTCCAGCGCCGGCGTGGCCGAGCCCAACACCACCACCGCCCCGGCCTGCTTGCCGCGCACCACCGCGAGGTCGCGCGCCTGGTAGCGCAGGCTGTCGTCCTGCTTGAACGAGGGGTCATGCTCCTCGTCCACGACGATGAGCCCCAGGTTCTCCACCGGGGCGAACACCGCCGAGCGCACGCCGACGGCAATCTTCACCTCGCCCCGACGCAGCGCCTGCCAGTGGAACAGCCGCTCCCTGTCTTTCAGCCCCGAGTGCAGCACGGCGACCTCCGCGCCGAAGCGGCTGCGGAAGCGCCCCACCAGTTGCGGCGTCAGCGCGATTTCCGGCACGAGGATGAGGCTGCCCTTGCCCAGCGACAGCGCATGCTCCGCGGCGCGCAGGTACACCTCCGTCTTCCCGCTGCCCGTGACGCCGTGGAGCAGGAACGGCTGGAACACCCCGGTGTCCAGCGCCGCGCGCAGCTCGATGCCCGCAGCGTCCTGCTCCGACGTGAGGCGGTCCGGACGGCCTTGAATCAGGCCCTCCTTCACTCCCGCCTCCAGCTTCTTCTCCTCGACGCGGACCAGCCCCTTCTTGGCCAGGTTCTTCAAGAGCTCACGCGCGCCGGGGATGGCGTGGCTCACCTCCTCCAGCGGAGCACTGCCTCCCACGGCCAGCAGATACGCGAGCACCGCGGACTGCGCATGCGCGCGAGCGAGCGCCGGAGGCACCTCGCTCACCAGCGCCACCGCGAACTGCTGCACGTCCGGCTTCGCTTCCTTCTCGTCCAGGGGCTTCGACAGCCCGGGAGGCAGGGCGCCTCGGATGACCTCGCCCAGCGGATAGCGGTAGTGCTCGGCCGCGAAGCGCAACAGGGCGATGAGGTCCTTGGGCAGGGAGGGCGAGTCCTCCAGCACGCGCTGGATGGGCTTGAGCCGGACCTTCTCTCCGAGCGGCTTGTTGGCGGGCCCCAGGTAGAAGCCCAGCGCGGTGCCTCGGCCGAAGGGCACCAGCACGCGCTGCCCCGGCGCCAGGTGGCCCAGGAGGGCCTCCGGCACGGAGTAGGTGAACTCACCCCGGACGGGGCGGGCCACGGCGACGGACGCCAGGACGGGAGGACTCTCGCTCACTGCGGGCGCCACTGTAGCGGCCTGTTGCGGCGGGGACAGTTCCCGGCGGCGCCTCGCACCCGAGGTGCGCACCTCCATGGAACCCGTGGTGGAGGGTGCGTCCTCCACGCTCTGGGTCGGCTCGTCCCACAAGGGTCGCTGTTCCATGGCACTCCCTTCAACCACCGCCCCTGCCCCGTCCGTCCTGCCACCGGCAACCACAGTGCCAGGGCTGTCTGACATGGCCCCGCCCTCCGGTCCACGTCCTGACACATGCCGCGCGCGCATCCACCCTCCCCGCCCCGTGGGAGTGCCTGCTCGCACGTCACCTGGCCGGGCGGACGTTGGACTCAGCCCCCCATCGCTCGCGGGTCCATCAACAGCGCACAGCGCCGCTCTCGGGGCAGACCCGAGCGTGCTTCGTGCGCCAGCACCTCGCGGAGCCGAGCATCCAGCGCGTCGTCCGGAACGCGGGTGAAGCCAAGCCCGACATAGAAGGGCTCGTTCCACGGCACATCGCGGAAGGTGGTCAGGGTGAGCGTGGACAGGCCCGTCTCACGGGCAGGCGCGGCGGCGGCCTGGAGCAACGCGCGGCCCAGGCCTCGCCGCTGATGCGAGGGGTGCACCGCCATCTGCCAGACATGCAGCGCGGAGCCCACCTCTTGAGCCGTTAGGAAGCCCACGACGCCCGCGTCCTCGTCCCGAGCCACCCATACCGTGCCCGCGAGGATGTGAGGGCGGTGGTCGGCCTCCTCCATGACGTCGTCGTCGGCAATCCAGGCCAGGTCGTCGAGCTGACGGAACACCTCACCGGAGGCCCGTTCGAGCGCGGCGAACCGCGCGCCGTCCTCCTGGGTGGCGAGGAGCACGGCGACGCGGGACTGGGAGTCGGAAGGAGGCATGGGCGTCGGCTCGACGGCGTGCGCCCGACGACAGGACGACGCGGGTCAGTATTCGGCGAGGCGCGTGTACCAGGGCGACTTGCGCAGGTCGACCACCCCTGTCACCCCGCGCTCCCGCAGCTCCTCGGTGGCCTGCTTGGGGTCGCCCACCGGACTCTTGCCGGGGTGCTGGTACGAGTTCCAGACCGAGACGCTCCCCTTCTCCTCCAGCAGCTTGAGGGACGCGTCGATCTCCTCGTTCTTCGCGTACCGCTCGTGGGTGAGGCTGTCGTAGTTCACGACGTACGTCACCGGCCCGGGGCCCGCCTGCTCGGCGACGGCAATCATCTCCTTCGCCTCCGCCTCGTTGAGCTTGCCGTCGCCGTTGGAGGGATTGACGGCCAGCGTGGCGTTGGGGAACAGCTCGCGGATGGTGGAGCCGAACTGCTTCGTCTCGCCGATGCCCACGTTGAACATCAGCCGCTCGTCCGGAATCCCCGACTCCTTCGCCAGCTTGAGCATCTCCTCGAAGGCCGCCTTCTGCTTCGCGGGGTCCTCGACCTTCGGGTCGTCGAACTTGATGTCGAGCTTCATGCCGACCCCCAGCTCCTTGCCCTTCGCGAGCCAGTCCTTGAGCGAGAGCTGGTTGCCGCCCTCGCCATGACTCATCTCCAGGACTCCGTCCGAGTTGAGCTGGACGTCGCCCTCGAACCAGTTGTGGTCGCTGTTCACCGCGTCGGCGAACTGCTCCTGTGTGTTCGTCAGGTGGGCGTTCTTCGCCTCGGACAGCGGCTGGCCGGGCTTCCACCGTCCGCCGTAATCGAGGGCGTCATGGTCCTTGGACAGCTCCTTCGCGGCCTGCTGCTTGCCCAGGCCCTGGAGCTCCGTCACGGTGGCGCCGCCCAGCCTGGCCACGCCCACCGCGTGGTCCTTCTTCAGGGACTTGAGCACGTCGTCGAACTGGTTGAGCTGGCCGTCGTCGGGCAGCCCCGTCGCGAGCGTCTTGCCCAGGGACTTCAGGGCCTCGGGCCCCGCCTTCTCCGCGACGGCGGCCAGCGCCGTCAGCGTGTCACGCGTGACGTCCTTCTTTCCGAACGCGTCCTTCGTGTCGTCGTCCACGTCATTGCCAGCCCGGTGCCCCAACACCTGGCTCACCTGCTCCAACGTCGGCTGCGCGGCCTGGAGGAGCTTGTCCGCGTACGTGGGGTCCGCGCCCGTCGCCGGGTCTCCGTGGTGCTGGTTCACCAGTTCCTGGAGCTTCTGAGCCGCCGCGGAGGCGCCGCCCGTGCGGAAGGACTCCGCCACCGCCTGGGCCTCCTGCGGGATGAGGTCCTGCGCCGGAGGCGGCCCCGCGACGACGCCGAGCGCGGGCATGCCCGGCTTGGGCGCGGCGGCGGCGACGAACTCATCCTTCGTCGGCATCCCCGTCGGCGGCGCGAGAGGAGGCGGAGGCGGAGGCGGGGACTCCGGCAGCTCGACCTTCAGGGGTTGGGGCTGCACCAGACCACCAGAGCGAATCTTGCTGTCGAGCCAGGCCATCGGGGACTCCGTCCTTGGGGTGGGAGACGAAACAGGGACCTCTGACAAGTAGAGTCCGCTGCTCCCCAGGTGGCGCATTGATGGGGATTTACGCCGAGGCGCGCGGGCCCGCTGGGGGCGGACTACAGTCGCGTCACCATGACGGTGAGCGTCCAGAATCTCGGGCCGGAATTGTTGGAGCAGGTCGGCCCGATGTGCGCGCGGGCCTTCGACGACTACCCCTTCCTCGCGGAGCTGTTCCCGGGCTCCTCGGAGAAGCGCGCGCATGTGGCCGCGGCCTTCTACCTGGCCACCGTGCGCGACTGTCTGGAGCACGGCGTGGTGCACGCCACCGTCGAGGATGGACGACTGACGGGGGTGGCGGCTTGGCTGCGGCCCGGAGCGTTTCCGCAGTCACTCCGCAGGCAGGCCGGATTCCTGCCCACCGTCTGGGCTGGCCTGCGTCACTTCCCGGGACGCGCGCGGCTGGCGATACAGGCGCTGGCGAGGCTGGAGCGCTACCACCCGCACACGCCCACGCATTGGTACCTGGCCACCATCGCCGTGGACCCGGCGCACCAGGGGCGCGGTCTGGGTGTGAGGTTGCTGCGCGCGGGCCTGACCCTGGCCGAGGAGACTCGCGCGCCGTGCTTCCTGGAGACGGCCAAGGCCTCCAACCGCGACTGGTACGCGGGCTTCGGCTTCGAGCTCCAGCGCACCGAGCCGTGCTTCGACGGAGGACCGCCCCAGTGGTTCATGTGGCGGCCCTCCAAGGCGCGCTCCGACGCGGGGCCGGAGCGCACGGCGGTGCCCGGGTGACTACGGCGTGAAGAGCTTGTCGGCCAGCGTGGCCCGGGTGTCGCCCTTGAGCGCGGTGAAGCGCACGACGCGCTGCTCTCCCCGCCACACCTCGATGCTGCGCGGCATCGCCTCACCCATCGCGGGCGAGTTGTAGTCCAGGAAGCGCACGTCCCACGCCACCTTCGCCGAGTCCGTGTAGCGCAGCCGCGCGGGGCGGAAGGAATCCTTGTACACCCAGAACTGGGAGCGCCCCTCGGCCTGGTCTCCGAGCACGTACGCGACTTCTCCACCGAAGCGCGCCAGGCCCGTGCGAGTCGTGTCGACGCCCAGCCCCTGAAGGTACTGCTGCATCGACTCCTTGGTCTGCTGCACCGGGCCACCGCCCGAGGCGAAAATCGGGCACACCTGCGCGACGAGCACGGAGAGCGAGGGGATGTCATTGCCCTCCAGCCGACGACGCCCCGCCACCTGCACCACGGCGGTGCGCGCGTTGCCGTCCGGCACCGAGGCCTCGAAGCGGCAGCGGCCCGGCACGCGCAGGTACAGCACGCCGTCTCCCTGCAGGTCGGGACGGTCCGTCGCCGCTCCCAGCGCCGAGCCCGCCTCCTTCACCGCGGGGCCACTGAAGCTGAGCGAGCCTTCCACCCGCACACCGGAGAGCTTGAGTTCATCTCGCTCGCCCACCATGCGCCGGAGGATGGAGCCCCCCGGCAGCACGTAGGCGACAGCGGTGAAGGACAGCAGGACTGCGACGAGTGCGACAATGCGCTTCACGGCTTCTCCGTCTTCACGACCTCACGCATGTACTCGAGCAACCCGCCTCGCAGCTCGGGGCGCTTGAGGGCGTAGGCGATGTTCGCCTTCAGGTATCCCACCTTGTCGCCCGCGTCATAGCGCTGACCCTTGAATTTGTACCCCAACAGACCGTGCGACTTCTGGAGCGTGGCCAGGCCGTCGGTGAGCTGGATTTCCCCGCCCACGCCCGGCGTCTGGGTCTCCAGGATGGGGAAGATTTCCGGCGGCAGGACATAGCGGCCGATGACGGCGAGGTTGGAGGGCGCGGTGCCCTTCTTCGGCTTCTCCACCACGCGGTCGATGCGGATGACGCCGTCACCCAGGTCCGTGCCCGCGGCGATGCCGTACATATGCGTCTCGTCGTCGGGCACCTCCATCAGCGCGATGACGGCCTGGTTGTACTGGCGGAACACACGAGCGAGCTGGCGGATGCCCGGCTCCTCGGCGTCAATCATGTCGTCGCCCAGCAGCACGCCGAAGGGCTCGTCGCCGATGGCGCTCTTGGCGCACAGCACCGCGTGGCCCAGGCCCTTGGGCTCCTTCTGACGGATGCTGACGACGCGGACCAGTTCGGCGATGGCGCGCAGCTTGTCCGCGTCCGCCGTCTTGCCCCGGGCGCGCAGCGTGGTCTCCAGCTCGAAGCCGATGTCGAAGTGGTCCTCGATGGCGCTCTTGCCCCGGCCATTGATGAGGACGACGTCTTCGATGCCGGCGGCCACCGCCTCCTCCACGATGTACTGGAGGGTGGGAGTGTCCACGATAGGCAACATCTCCTTGGGGATGGACTTCGTGGCGGGGAGGAAGCGAGTGCCCAGCCCGGCTGCCGGGATGACACACTTGCGGATGAGGGGCTCTGCCTTCGGTGCGTTGGCGGACATGGGGCCAGGGAATCTATTGGCGCCCACCCACCCCATCAAGCTGGTTAGGATGATGCCCCCATGTCGCTCCGTCCCGTCGTGCTGCTGTTCGCCGTGTGTGTCTCCACCGCCGCCCTGGCCCAGCCCGAGGAGGACTTGAGGGATGTCATGAGCGCGCGCGCCTACGGCATGGGTGGCGCCTACCGCGCCCTGGGCCTGGGCACGGAGGCCGTGCTGGGCAATCCCGCCGCCATGGCCCTGTATCCGGCCTACCGCGTCGAGGGCACGGGGGCCTGGGACCACCGTCTCAAGGAGGGCGTGCTCGGCGTCTCCCTCATCGACGGCGCCACCAGCAGGCTGGCCATGGGTGTGGACTACCACTGGGTCAGCCTGGGCCGCGGCGGGGCTCGCACCACCGCCCATCTCAGCTCGCTGGGCGTGGGGTTTCCATTGACCCCGGGCATCCTGCTGGGCGCGGCGGCGCGTTATCTGCGGATGAGCGGCTCGGACCGATATGCCAACTCGGTGACAGTCGACACGGGGCTGTTGTTCCGGCTGTCCGAGTCCCTGGTGGCGGGCATCTCCGGGCACAACCTCATCAACACCGACAACGTGGAGTTGACGCGGTACTACTCGGGCCACATCGGCATCAACTCGGGGATGTTGACGCTGGCCGGTGACGTGCGCGCGGACTTCGAGACGAACGACAAGACGACGCTCACGTACAGCGGCGGGCTCGAGTACATCCTCGGGATGCAGGTTCCGCTGCGCGCGGGCTATCAATATGACGGCTTCACGCGCACGTCGCGGTTGAGCACGGGCCTGGGCTTCATGACGGAGACGGGTGGCGGTCTGGACCTGGCGTACCGGTACGAGCTGGGTGGCGAGAAGGGCCGGATGCTGGCGCTCACCATCCGCATGCAGATGAACTGAGCGGGGTGCTTCAGCGGGCAGGCACGCGCAGGGCGAGGTAGCGCTCGGACGCGGCGAAGCGCAGCAGCTCCACCAGCTCCGAGTCGTTCGAGCGGCGCGAGCGAATCACCGTCACCGCGGGCCCCACGCCACCGCAGGCCACCAGGCCCGCGCGGTTGGCGGAGTCGCGTGCGGCATCCGCGAGCGCCGAGGCGTTGAAGTCCCGGGTGCCTGAATCGAGCAGCTCCAGGGTGCGCTCCAGAGCGCGCGGGGACAGTGTCTCGCGCACCAGCCGCGCGTCGGAGCTGGAGTCCTTCGGGTTCTTGAGGACGGTGGACAAGAGGGCCAGGGCGCGCAGGAGCTGGGCGCCCTTGAGCGCGCGCAGGGCGAGCAGGTCGGGGGACAGTGACACGAGGGCGCGGCCCGCGTGGAAGCGCAGCTCGGCGGCGGGCAGGGGCTGGTGAATCGCGGCGCGGCCCACGAGGAGGCGGGGCTTGTCGGTGTGGACGGCGGTGAAGGGCGGGCCATCGTCCTCGGCGAGCACGAGCTCCGGCAGGTTGACCGCGAGCACTCGCGCGGAGGTGTGGAGGGCGTCGAGGACGGCGGGCGCGCCCGGGCCCGCGACGGCGCGCAGGGGCTCCGAGGCATCGGCGGCGCGGCCCTGGGCGGGGAAGAGGCGGCAGAGGGCGATGCCCGCGTAGGCGAGCAGTTCGCCCGAGGTGGTCCGCAGTCCGGGGTGACGCAGGCCCGCGCGCTCGTCGGCGGTGAGGGGTGGCCGCTGGAGGCGGGACACGGGGACTTCGCGCCCGGCGAGGGCCTCGACGATTTCGCGCATGAGGGCGGCGCGCGGGGCGTCGCCTCGGGTGTCGAAGAAGTCGGCGAGGTTCGCGTAGGAGACGGGGTCTAACGGGCGCTCGCGGAGCTGGCGGAAGACCTCCGGCTCGGTGTCCGCCGGTGGAGCGGGCTCGGGGATGATGGGATTTTCGCGCGTCTCGGCGGCGCCCACGGGCTGCGCGGGGGGCTTCGAGATGAAGGAGCGGCCCGGCGCGGGACCGGCGGAGGTGCCCTCGGGACGCGAGTTGCGGAGGACCCGGCGCACGGGGTCCATGCGTCCCGGCGGGGCTTCCCAGGAGATGACGCGCGTCTCGGGGACGGACGCGGCGTCGAGGTCCATGGGCTTGCCGCTCATCAGGTCGATGGCCTTGCCACCTCGCGGTGCGTCCGGAGGACTCGCGGGACGGGAGGGGGCGGCGGCGCGTGGGGGAGGACTGTCGGACGGCGGGGCCGCGCGGGCGGGGGGCGCGGGGGCGCGTTCTCCGGGGGCGCTGTCAGATGGAGCGGCTGCGCGCGCTGGGGCTCGCTCACCTCGTGCGGCGGGAGGAGATGCGGGGGAACTGTCGGGCGGTGCGGCGGCTCGTGCTGGCTGTGCAGGAGCACGTTCTCCGCGCGCGGCGGGGGCACTGTCGGCTGGTGCGGCACCGCGCGCGGCTCGTTCTCCGCGTGCCGCAGGCGCACTGTCGGCTGGTGCGGCACCGCGTGCGGGTGGTGCGGCGGCTCGCTCGCCGCGCGCAGCGGGGGCACTGTCGGCTGGTGCGGCACCGCGCGCGGGTGGCGAGGAAACTCGGTCACCGCGTGTAGCGGAGGCACTGTCAGATGGTGCGGCGGCGCGTGCGGACGGCGCGGCGACATGTTCGCCGCGAGCTGCGGCAGGAGCGTTGTCGACCGGAGGCGCCGCACGTGATGGCCGCGCGGGGGCTCGCCCACCACGTGCCGCAGGCGCACTTTCGGGCGCAACGGCACCACGGCCGGACGGCGCGGGGGCTCGCTCATCACGTGCAGCGGGGGCGCTGTCGGACGGTGCGGCGGCTCGTGCGGAGGCGCGATCACCACGTGCAGCCGGCGCACTGTCGGCCGGCTTTGCGCCATGTGCTGGCGGCGCGGGAGCCCTGCCGTCGGCCGGATTGACCGAACGTGCTGGCGGCGCGGCGGAACGTTCGCCGCGAGCAGCGGAAGCACGAGGTGCCTCAGGAGCCGCTGGTCCCTTGGCTTCAGCGGCGGGCTTGTCCGCGCGCGGCGCGGGCGCATTCTCGCCGAAGACCACCGTCGACCCAGAAGGCGCGGGCCTGTCCAGCTCCGGCCCCAGCGCGCCCAGTCTGTCCTCGTATGCCGCGGGCCCACGAGCGGGCGTGGACTTCTCGCCGCGCGACGCAGCGGCAGCGGGCTTCTCCGCGCGCGCACCCACGGGCCTTTCGCGAGCGCCTTCTGCTCCAGCAGATGCGGCGGCTGAACCCCCTTGCGGTGCGGACCGCTCGAGGCGTGCACCCGCGCCACCACCCTGCGCACCCGAGGTGCCCGCTGGCGGCGCGGACCTCGCATCTCGTTGCCCCGCGCCTTCGCCTGTCCCACCGGGAAGAGCACTGGGGTCGGAGGTCGACGTAATCTCTTCGGACAGGTCATCGCGTCCGGCCGCGACGAGCGACGTCGTCGTCATGGGCAACGGAACGAGGAGCGCCTTCGGTCCACTCGGCTCGCGGCGAGGTGTCGCGCTGCGAGGAGGCTCGGGAGGAAGCACCGCCTCCCGTTCTTCACGTGCGAGCCTCAGTCCCTCCGCGCGACGGGCATAGACTTGCGCACGCTCTGAATTACCGAGCGACTCACGCCACATGCGCGCCAGTCGGTCCCAGGTCTGCTCGCGTTCGAGTTCATCCTCGGTCGCGGTGGCGGCGTGTTCGAGCGCCCAGGCCGCCTCGCCCTTGTTGTCTCGCGCCAGCAAACGCTCCACGAGCAACAGCCACGCTTCCTTGTGTCCTGGCTCGAAGCGCACCGCCTGACGCAGCTCGTTCAGCGCGGCCTCGGCATCCCCCGATGACTCCAGGGTGGCCACCAGCTCCAGGCGAGACTGCCGTGCGACAGGGCCCCGCGACTCGCGAGCTATCTGCGCGCGCAGAAGCTGTCCGAGCGCCGCCGTGTCACCCAGCTCTCGCGCGAGCCACAGGAGGCGCTCTCGAGCCTGCTCGCTGTCAGGGCTCTCGATGAGCACCTCGCCCCAGGCCCACTGCGCGAGGCGGGAATCATCGAGCTGTTCCTCCGCGGTGCGCGCGAGCACCCGGAGCGCCTCCGCGCGGTCCGCCGCCCGGCGCGGCGTCGTGGCGAGCACGGAATGCAGTCGCTTCGCGACAGCCGAGCGCTCCGAACCCTCGACACACGACAACAGGCCCGCGAGCGCGGGAAGCAAATCTGGAGCGAGCGCCTCCGAGGCCTCGAAATCCGCACGGGCCTTCCCAGGCTCCCCCATGTGGAGCCAGCGCTCTCCTCGAGTCAGCAGCGCCATGGCGCGCGCGCGGCCCGTCCTTGCCCGCTGGATGGCCTCATCGAGCGCTCGGCGAACCAGTGAGGCGTCGTCCCGCGAGGCCAGCAAGCGGACCTGCTCGCGCAGCGCGGAGCGGTCTCCGGTCAGCTCGACAATCTCCCGGTACATTCGCGCGGCGCCAGCGGGGTCCTGGAGTTCGGTCTCCATCACCTCCGCGAGTCGCGTCAGTGCTTCCGCGCGAGCCCCCGGGTCTTTCGCCCGGTCCGCGCGCTTGAGATAGAGCTGGGCCAGCTCACGCCACGCTCGACGCGCGACGAACTGCGCCTCCAGTTTGTGCGAACGCGCCAACTCCTCCGCGTCTTCTCCAGGAGTGGGCTCCGCCACACCCGAGCGCCCGGGCCGGGACGGGGCCACGGGGTCAGGGCGAGAAGAGACAGGACCACTCTTGCCTGGGACTCCAGGCTCCGAAACGCCGGCGGGTGCGCCCCCCAACGCGGCGAAGAGGTCAGCGAGCGGGACCTCCATCGTCTCCGAGCGCGGAGCGTCTTCGCCTCGCTTGGGAGCCGGAGCAGGCTGGGGCTTGGAGCGAGCGGGCTCCGTGCCCACCGGATGGAGGACGGGTGGTGAACCCGAGGCGGCGGGCTTCCCCTTCGAGGGAGGAGTCGCGGTCCCGCCAGGAGACCGCGCGGGGAGTGGCGCCTCCTGAGGATGCACGTCCCAGGGGAACAGGTCTTGGACCCTGACAGCGGGCATCTCCACCTGGGTCTTCGCGCGGAACTCGCTGTCGTCCTCCGGTTCGACCGCGGCAGCACGCGCGGAGCTGGGGGCATCCTCCTCGGGAGGAATCGCCTTGTCGCTCGGCTCGGTGCTGATGGGCGAGGCCGTCGGAGCGGTCAACTCCAGGCTCGCCGCGACCTGTGCATCAGGACTCGGAGTCGACTCGTGCGACGAAGCGCGGGTTGAAGCCGGCGTCAGGCGCCGCGCGGCGGAAGCGGGTGCAGGGTCCACCGCGCCGTTCGGAGTGGTTCCTGCGGACACGTCACGAGTGTCGAGCAACCCCTCGCCAGGGTTCGCCTCTGTCGGCAAATCCGTGGCGTCACTTCGTTCCGCGCCCGAGGCCGTTCCGCGCGAAAAGGCATCCGCATCGCCCGGCCCGACAGTGGAAGCCACCTCGGTCGGCAAGGCATCCACATCACTCAGCCCGACACGCGAAGCGACCTCTGTCGACAAGGCAGGCACATCACTCGCCCCAGGAGGAGCTGCCTGATTCGGCGAAGCATCCACGCCGCTCGAACCAGTGGATGCCACCTTGCGCGGCGACAGCTCCACGCCGCTGGTCCCAACAGAAGCCGTCGTGCTCGGCACAACCTCCGCGCTACCTGGGACACTGAAAGCCGTCGTGCTCGGCACAACCTCCGCGCTACCGGGCCCGAGGGAAGCCGTTTTGTCTGGCGAATCCTCCGCGAGGCCAGTCCCGACAGAGGCCGCATTGTCTGGCGAGTTCTCCGTGACGCCGGCCCCGACAGAGGCCGCATTGTCCGGCGAGCCAACCGCACTACCCGGTGCACTGGAGGCCGCATCGTTCAGCAGGGCCCCTGAGGCACTCCGCTCGGCACTCGAGGCCACATCGTTCGGCGCGACCGCTTCATCACCGTGCCCGACACGTGACACCTGCTCGGTCGCCAGCGCCCCCGTGACGCGCTGCCTCGCGACCGAATCCACCTCGGTCGGAGAAGCCTCTCCGTCGAGCAGCCCCACCTCCGAAGCCGCCTTCGTCGACAGGTCCACGGCGTCACTCCGCGCCGCACCAGGACCTGAATCCTCCGACGACTCCCCCGCCCCGCCCTCGACCTTCGAGCCCGGCACCACCGCATCCACGGGCAATCCACCGGTCCGCATCCCCTGCCCGGCAACGGAGGGACCCGATTGAGGCACCGACTCCGTCGGCGCCACATCCCACGGAAACGGAACATCCGCTGGAGCCTGAGGCGCGGACACTGCGTGCTCGACCGGACGCGTCCCCTTCCCACTCGGCACCACCGGGGTCGGAGCCTCCGGCGCGCTCCCGCCCTCGGGCCCAACGCCCCGAGCCGATGCCCCGCCAGGCACCGTCAACCCAAGGGGCGGCGCCTCCACCTGGAACTGCACCCGAGCCAGCTCCATCGTCAGCGTGCGCGGCGGAGGCACCACGGCGGGCGGACCCAAAGTCGCTCCCGTCGCATCGACCACCGTCGCCGCGTGGTAGTCGACCTCGTCCTCTTCCCAGACCGCCAGGGCCTGAACGCCCGACTTCTTCGTGGGCAGCTTCTCCAGCACGGCGCTCGGCGGAGCCGGTGCGCGCCCTCCATCCCCTCGGCCCTTGGCTCGGAGCAGTTCCAGGATCCGCCGCGCGCGACGTTCCTCGGGGAACTCCCCGACCAAGGCTTCGAGCACGGAAAGAGCACGGGCCGTCTGATGCGTCCGGCGCAACACCCTCGCGAGCTGGCGACGCACGGCACGCCGCACCTCGGCGGGCGCGGTGGCCGGAACGGAATCCAGCAATCCGATGGCAACAGTTTCAGCCCCAGCGGTTCGCGCGAAACGCACCAGCCCAGCAGCCAGGCGGGGGGACATGGGCAGGGTGTGGCAGGCCTTCTCCAGCTCCTCGAAGGCCCGAGAGGGAGCACCTTCGCGCAGCCAGCGCACAGCGGCCCGGAAGTGGCGAGCCACCCCGGCTTCCGCATCGTCCGTCGGCCCGACCTCGAGCATGCCGGATCGCGGCACCTCCTGTCGGACGGCCGCGGGCTCCGGCGTGCCGGCGCCCTTGCCGTTTCTCACGCCACCCATGGGTGCGGCAGTCTACACAACGCGGGCCATCCGGGCTGTCACCGTCATGCTTCCCGCGCGAAATGCCGAGCCCACCGTGGCCCGAGCGGCGGAGAGCCTCCTGGAAGGCACCCTCCAGGCCCTTCGGCTGCTTGCTGTCGAAGCGGGCTCAACGGATGGCCCCCCGCGCCGTGAGGCCGGTACTGCCCGCCCGCGACTCGCCCGTGGAGCCACTTGACGGGGAGGGCCTGGGTCTGGTGGCGACCCTGAACCGGGGGAGCCATGAGGCCACGTCGCCAGGATGAGGCGGAGGCACTCCGCCGCGGCGCATCCCGTCACTTCTCGGGCACGGCCCCCTGAGGCACCGCGACGCCCGCGAGAGTGAAGAAGCGCAGCAGGTCCTCGGGCACCAGGGCCTCCACACGCAACGGTGCTCCCGTGGCCGGATGCGCCAGCTCCAGCGCCTGCGCATGCAACAGACACCGAGCCACCTCCACCCCTCCCGCCCGCGCCGCGCCGCCATACCGCGAGTCCCCGAGGATGGGCGCTCCGAGCGCCGTCAGGTGCGCACGCAACTGGTGCGTGCGTCCCGTCTGAGGCAGCAGCTCCACCACGCAGAACTCCGGCCCCGCATACAGCGTGCGGAAGTGCGTCAGCGCGGGCACGCCATTCGCCGCGCGACTCGCCCGCCAGCGCCCCGGACGCGACGGGTCCTTCGACAAGGGCAGGTCCACCGTCCCCGACTCCGGCAGCCCAGGCCCGGTGGCCGCCACGTAGCGCTTGCGCGCCCGGCCCTCGCGAAACTCCGCCGCCAGCGCGGACGTCGCCTGGGGCGTCTTGCCGAACACCGTCACCCCCGACGTCTCCCGGTCCAACCGGTGCACCAGCCCCGCCTCGCGTCCCAGGTAGCCACTCACCTGGTCCACCAGGCTCGCGCCCACGCGGGCCTCCGTCGGCTGTGCGTTGAGGCCCGCCGGCTTGTCCACGGCGAGGACGTCCGCATCCTCATGCAGCACGCGGAACGTGGGCGCGGCGGGCGCCTCCGCCAGCGAACTCTGGCCGCCCTCCTCCAGCACCACCGCCACCACCTGCCCCGGCGTCAGCCGCGCCTTCGAGTCCCTGCAGCGCCGCCCCGCCACGTACACCGCGCCCACCTCCACCAGCCCGCGCGCCTGCTCCACGGGCAGGCCCAGCTCGAAGGCCACCGCCTCCACCACCGCCCGCGCGCCTTCCGCCCGGAATGTCCGACGCTTCACGGCCCACCTCACACGCGTCCAATGCCGGGCTGCTCGCTACAGAAAGGCACGGCGAACCACAAGCAGGAGCCTTCCTCCTCCCAGGATTCGCTGTCTGACAGGCTCGACAATCGACCGAGCGTCGTAGCCTCGGCCCTTTGTGCTCGCGAGCCCTGGTACGGTCCGCGCCCATGGACCGCCCCCTACACGCCGTCCGCACACGGCTGGACGACTTCCTCGCCGAGCTGGCCACCCTTCAGTACCGGCATGGTGCCGGCCTCGCGCGAGAGCTTCCCATCGCGAGCCTCCACGCCTCCTTCCCGGAGCTGTCCGCCCCGGAAACCTTCGTCGCCGCCACCGAGGCACTCGCCAAGGCCCGCGCGAAGAACGACCTCGTCGCCATCCGCCGCATCCAGCTCGTGCGCGAGCTGGTGGCCACCCAGGTGGAAGAGGCCCTCGCCGCCCGTCCCGCCCAGGCCATGGCCACCGTGGAAGCCAACGCGGTGCTCAACGTCGACGACGAGTCCTTCGACTTCGCCGGAGCGATGAGCCGACTCCCCCACGAGCCGAATCGTGCCCGCCGCGCCGGCCTGGAGCGCGCCGTCGGCAACTACCTCTGGGAGAACCGCGGCCCCTATGGCGACCGCCGCGAAGCCACGCTCCTCACCGCCGAGAAACTCGGCGCCAGCGACTACCTCACCCTGCGCGGGAACATCACCGGCATCGACTACCCCCAGCTCGCCGAGGCCGCGAAGCTGACGCTGAAGCACACCGAGGACGCCTACCGCGACGTGCTCACCTACGTGCTCAAGAAGACGGACCCGCAGTTGCGGCCCCTGCCCGGTGGCGACGCGCGAAGGCACGACGTCCAGGCCGCGCTCCAGGCCCCGTGGCTGGATGAGCACTTCCGCAGGGAGGACGCGTGGCCCGCCGTGCGCGAGTGGCTCGGTGAGTGGGGCTTCACGCCCAACGCCGGAGGCCGCATCCGCATGGACGAGGAGGACCGCCCCGGCAAGTCGCCCCGCCCCTTCGTCGTCACCATCCGCGTGCCGGACGACATCCGCGTGGTGCTCCAGCCCCGCGGTGGACTCGACGCCGTGGGCAGCCTGCTCCACGAGCTGGGCCATGCCCACCACCGCGCCCACGTCTCGGGGGACCTGCCCATGGAGCTGCGCCGCCTGGGCGACGCGGCCGTGACGGAGGCCCACGCCGCCGTCTTCGAGCGACTGCTGCTGTCCTCCGACTGGCTCAAGCGCTACCTGGGGCTGGCGACGACGCTCGCGCGAGACACGTCGCGGATGGCCGCCTTCCAGTCGCTCAGCGTGCTGCGCCGCCACTGCGCGAAGCTGTCGTACGAGATGTCGCTCTGCATGAAGGGCCCGTCCACCGAGCGCGCCGACGAGTACGCCGACGGCCAGCGCCGGGCCCTCTTCGCGGAGCCACATCCCGGGTTCTACCTGTACGACGTGGACCCGCAGCTCTACGTGGCGCACTACCTGCGAGCCTGGGCCCTGGAGGCCCGACTCACCAGGCGCCTCACCGAGCGCTTCAACGAGGACTTCTGGAGGAACCCGAACGCCGCCACCTGGCTGAAGGGGCTGTACGCTCGGGGTGGAACGG
The DNA here is from genome assembly GCF_010894455.1 of Myxococcus eversor. Lineage (GTDB taxonomy): Bacteria > Myxococcota > Myxococcia > Myxococcales > Myxococcaceae > Myxococcus > Myxococcus eversor. The sequence continues at coordinate 249,111 of NZ_JAAIXY010000016.1, forward strand.
ATGACGCGGAAGGACTGGCCACGGAGGTATCGGGCGCGCCGCTGGCATTGCCCGAGGCGGGGGAGCGCCTCGTGGCCATCCTCAACCGGTAGTGGTGGCCGCGCGAGCGACTACTTCTTCTTGCGCAGCGCCCGAACGATTTTGTCCTTCGTCGGGTTGGCGGCCGTCTCGCGTGCACGAGGTGCTTCGGGCGCCGCCGCCTTGGTGGCCGGCGTCTTGGCCGCGGCGCGAGCGCGCATGGCCTTCATCAACTGCATCTCGATGACGAGCAGCTCATCGCCGAGCTCCTCGTTGTCGCCGGCCGCGCGCGGAAGCGGAGCTCGCGTGCTGGAAGCGCCGGCGCCATGCCGCATGCGCAGCGCCTTCTCCTCCTCGGCCGTGAGCGTGCGCGTCTTCTCCAGCGCCGCCTTGACCTCCTTGGCCGTCACCGTGCTACTCCCGACCTTGCGCTCCATCTCCGCTCCCTTGTTGTGCAGCACGCTGAACATCCGAGCATGTCGGATGCGTCCGAGCCGCAACCGTCGGGGATTGTAGAGGACGCAAGAGTTGGCGCAAATTTTCTTCCAACAGGTCGCTCCCGCCCTGTAGCGCCAGGGGGTGCCTACAGGTGCATTCCCACTCCCAGGAACGCGGTGGAGAGCGCCTGGCGCCGCCCGGAGAACGGGGAGCCGGTGGCGGAGAAATTCTGGTAACGGGCCTGGGCGGACAGGAACAGCCGGCCCCCCAGCTCCACGTCCATTCCCCCGCACAGCTCCGGCCCCAACTGGAGAACACGCGGAGCCTCCTCCCCTTCCCGTCCATGGGACACCAGGAGGCTCACCCCCAGCCCCAGGTACGGGCGGACCCGGTGTGCCTCCGGGAGCGTGACTCTCAGGGACATGGGGGTCGCCTCGGTGAGCCGGCGGTTGGAGGCCACGTGTCCGCCCACCTCCAGGAAGGACTGCTCCCGGCGATAGCTCCACCCCAGTCCGGCGCTGTAGCCCACCTCGCGCCGCCCGTCCGAGTCCTTCAGGGCGAACGCCCCCACCGGGAACGCCGTGACGCCCAGGCTGCGGGAGGGAGGCTCCGCGCTCGCGAGCGGCGCGAAGAGCCCGCACAGGCACAGGAGCAGGAGGGGGAGACGGGGCATGGGGCCCGAGGAGAGCAAGGCACACGCCACCCGAGGACCCGCGTGAATCCAGGGACTTGAGCGGCGCGACAGCACCGCGGCCTCAAGTGTCCGGGCGATGCGGTCAGGGCAGGCAGCCTGGCTCGGTGCGCCGGGGCGCCCGCCACCCATGACTCGCTTGTCCGGCCTTCCGACGAGGACGCCCACCTGGGGCGCCCCACCCATGAAACGGACTACTCCGTCGCGGCCTCGTCCTCGGGCTCGGGCGGCGCCTCGCCCGGCGTGGTGCTCTTGGCACCCTCGGGCTTCGCGCGCTCGATGCCGAAGCGGTCCAGCGCGTCGGCGATACCCTGGGGCTTGTCCGCGTCCGGGAGGAACTCCTCGGGCGGCGCGAGCCTCGGGTCCTTGCCCAGCTCGGACAGGGCCGCCTCCAGCGTCAGCCGCAGCTCCGCCGCCTCGGGCGTCTTCTCCGACGGCACGCCCACGCGCCCATCCAGCCGCGCCTTGAGCACCACGGAGGTGGCCGCGTCCACCAGCACCTCGCCATCCAATGAGCGCGGCAGCCGGTGGGCGAAGAAGTTCGCGCGCCGACGCGTCGTCTCGTCCGAGCCGCCCTTCGGCTCGAACAGCTTCGGCAGCGGCCGGGAGCCATCCCCTTCCGGCGCGGGCGCCAGCGTCACCACGTAGCGCCACGCCGTGCGCCCTTCATAGGTGACGGTGCCCTGTGGGGCGAGCTTGAGCCGCCCCTGGAACAGGAGGTCGAAGTCGCGGATGGCGCCGGTCAGCTCCGTGCGGGTGCGCTCGGCCATGCCGCGGTCGCGCAGCCGCTGACGGAACGGGCCGTACCGGTTGCGGGCGAACACCTGTCCGCCCACGCGCATGACCTCCAGGCCCTGGTCCCGGGAGTTCTCCAGCACGCCGTGGAAGTCGCCGCTGACACCCCCGGGCCCCGCGCGGAACGTGCGCGTCTCGGTGAGCTTCACGGGGTTGGACTCGGCGGAGGTCCACTCGTAGCCGAGCGTGGACTGGTAGCGATGGGGCCCCAGCCGCTCGGTGATTTCGGCGGCGTCCATGCCGAGGATGCGGCGGGCCACCTGAGGGTTTTCCGCGACATCCTCCGGGGGGAGCTTCTGCTGGGCGGAGGCGACCACCTTCGGGGGGTCCTCCGGCGAGAAGATGCGCGCCTTGGCCGCCTTGTCGACCGGGTCCGAGCAACTGGCGGCGGCCAGCGCCAAGGCGAGGGTGACGGCGGACTTCTTCAGACGGCTCACGACTCCTCCGGAGGGGGTACCACGGGGGCGGCAAGTTACGTGGCGCATACAAGAGCGGCAAGCAGCGGCTTGCGTGCGGCCGTGCAAGGGATAGAACGGCCTTCTCATGCAGAACCTGCGCGACAAGTTGTTGAAGGCGGGCCTCGTCTCCGAGGAACAGTCCAAGAAGGCTGATGCGGCAACCAGCCAGACGGAAGCCCGGAGGCCCCAGCCCCAGGAGGGCGGACGTCCAGGCGGCAACCGTCCTCCGCCCCGGCGTGACGAGAACCGGACATCCGGTGCTCCGTCTTCCCGAGGCGAGGACCGTGGCCCCAGCGGCCGTGAGGGCGGAGGCCGTCCCGGCGGCGGACGTCCCAGCGGCGGTGGAGCGCCTCGTCCCGGCGGAGGAGCGCCCCGACAGGGAGGCTCCTTCCGTCCCGGTGGCGGTGGCGGCGGAGGAGGTGGAGCGCCCCAGCATGGGCGTCCCGCCGCCGTGGCCGAGAAGCCCATCCCCAAGCTGCCCCCCATGCCCGGCTCCAAGGCCTACCAGCGCGCCGAATCCAAGCGCCAGGTGGAGCTGGACAAGGCGCTGCGCGAGCTGGTGTTGGGCTCGCAGGTGCCGCAGGAGCCCGGGGAGACGGCGTTCTACTTCATGACCCGCAAGGGCAAGCTGCGGCGCATGGAGCTGACGCCGGAGCAGGCCAAGCGACTGGAGGACGGCGAGCTCGGCGTGGTGGAGCGTCCGGACCCCGCTCAAATCGAGCACTCGCTGGTGCCCGCCGCGGCGGCCGAGCAGATGTACGCGCTCTCGAAGAAGGCGGTGCGCTTCCTCAACCGGAAGGACGACCCCGTCGGCTTCATGAACGACGAGGAGCTCAAGGCGCAGCAGGCGGCGGAGGCCGCTGGCACCGCGCCGGAGCTGTCCGACGAGTCCCCGGCGGAAGGCGCCGAGGCCTCCTCTTCCGAGGACGAAGCAGCCGCTCCCGTCGAGGCCGAGGCGACGTCCGCCGAGGCCCCGAAGGCCGAGGGCGGCGAGAGCAGCAGCCAGGGCTAGGCGCCCGGCTTCACCCGAGAAGGCCCTCCCCTCTCCCACGCAGCCGGGACGAGGGGAGGTTCCCGTGTGTGAAGCGCGTCAGTCGAAGGCGTCGAGTCCGGTGATGGCCTTGCCCAACACCAGCGTGTGCACCTCGTGGGTGCCCTCGTAGGTGAAGACCGATTCGAGATTCAGCATGTGGCGCACCGGTGGATAGGCGTCGGTGATGCCATTGGCGCCGTAGATGCTTCGCGCGACGCGGGCGATGTCGAGCGCGCTCTTCACGTTGTTGCGCTTGGCCAGGCTCACCATGACGGGCGTCACCTTGCCCTCGTCCTTGAGCCGCGCCACGCGCAGTCCCACGAGCTGCGCCTTGACGATGTCCTGGAGCATGTCCGCCAGCTTCTCCTGCGTGAGCTGGTAGCCGGCCACGGGCTTGCCGTTGAACGACGCGCGGGACAGCGAGTATTCGCGAGCGCCCTCGAAGCAGGCGATGGCGGCGCCGGTGACGGCGAAGGCGATGCCCAGCCGCGCGTTGTTGAGACAGGACAGGGGCCCGCGCAGGCCCACCACGCCGGGCAGCACGTTGCGCGCGGGCACTCGCACGTCCTGGAGGGACAGCTCGCTGGTGATGGACGCGCGCAGGGAGAACTTGCCGGGGATGTCCCGCGCGGTGAAGCCGGGCATGCCCTTCTCCACCAGGAAGCCCCGGACGGACTCGGGGCCGCCGTCGTCCGTCTTGGCCCACACCACCGCGACGTCGGCGATGGCGCCGTTGGTAATCCACGTCTTGGTGCCGTTGAGGACGTAGTCGTCGCCGTCCTTGCGCGCGCGGGTGCGCATGCCTCCGGGGTTGGAGCCGAAGTCCGGCTCGGTGAGGCCGAAGCAGCCGATGACGCGCCCCTTGGCCATGCCCGGCAGGAAGCGCTCCTTCTGCTCATCGCTGCCGTACGCGTGGATGGGGTACATGCAGAGCGAGCCCTGCACGGACGCGAAGGAGCGCAGCCCGGAGTCGCCTCGCTCCAGCTCCTGGAGGATGAGGCCGTAGCTGACGGTGTTCATCCCCGCGCAGCCGTACCCCTGGAGGTTGGCGCCCAGCACGCCCATCTCCGCGAGCTGGGGCACCAGGTGGAAGGGGAAGGTGCCGTCGCGGAAGTGCCCGCCGATGATGGGCAGCACCTCGCGGTCCACGAAGGCGGCCACCGTGTCGCGAGCGGCCTTCTCCTCGGGGGACAGCAGGTCATCCAGCCGGAACAAGTCGGTGATTTCCGCGCGTGCCATGGCGCCGTCCTAATGCCCGCGTCCAGGAGCGTCAAACCGCCCGTGCAACCCGGCGCGGCTCCGGGGGTTAGCATGGGTGTCGGTGGCAAGGGCCGGAGGTGGAGCGCGATGGTGCACGCATTCATGGCGATGTTTCCCCTCGTCCTCGGGCTGTCGGGGGCGCTGAAGGCGTCGATGGTGGGCCTGGGGTGGTGGGCGGCGGGCTTGAGCGCGGGGGCTCGGCGGCGCGTCTACCGCAGGCCGCTGGCGCCGGGACAGCTTCGCAGCGAGGCGTGGGCGGCGGTGCGGGTGGTGCTCTTCGACGCGGTGCTCGTCGCCGCGTTCCGCGTCGTGTACCAGTCCCGGCTGGCGCCCTTCAGCGTGGGCGCGACGGTGGCGACCTTCGTCTTTCTCTTCGTGGGCTTCGAGGTGTGGTTCTACGTCACGCACCGCCTGCTGCACACCCGCGCGCTCTACCGGTTCCACGCGCAGCACCACGTGGCGCAGGTGACGAACCCGCTGACGTCGCTGTCCTTCTCGCTGGTGGAGCGCGTGGTGCTGCTGGGAGGCAACTTCGGCCTCGTCATCCTGGCGCTGGAGGTGATGCCCGTCACCCAGGCGGGAGTGGCGCTCTACATCGTCTCCAACTACGTGCTCAACGTGGTGGGCCACGGGAACACGGAGTGGCTGCCGGAGCGCTTCGTGTCGACCTGGCTGGGGCGTCAGGTCCTCACGCCCACCTTCCACGCCATGCACCACGCCCGGTACCAGGGCCACTACGGCCTGTACACCACGGTGCTGGACAGGTGGTTCGGCACGGCGTTCGACGACTATCCCCAGGTCCACGCCCGTGCGCGGGCCGGCCAGGGACTGGAGCGCGTGGGGGAGCGCCTGCGGCCCCAGGCCCCGGCTCCGGCGCTCGCCCCCGCCGGGTGAGGCCTGTCGTCAGGCGTGCCCGTCCCGGCCCGGGGCGCTAGGCTGCCGCGCATGACGACGACCCAGAAGACCGTGGTGGTGACGGGCGCGAGCCGAGGCATCGGCCGGGCCGTGGCGTTGACCTTCGCTCGCGAGGGCTACCGCGTCTGGGCCCTGGCCCGCGCGGCGGACGCGCTCGAGGTGCTGGTGAAGGAAGGGGGCGAGCGCATCCGTCCCCTCGTCGTGGACGTGGCGGACGAGGCCGCGCTGGTCGCCGCGACGAAGACGATTCTCGCCGACGGACCTCCGCGCGTGCTGGTGAACAACGCGGGCATCACCGTGTCCGCGCCGCTGACGAAGACGAGCACGGCGGACCTGGCGCGGGTGATGGCCATCAACGTGACGGCGCCCTTCCTGCTCTGCCGGGAGCTGATGCCCGCCATGGCGCAGGCCGGCGGCGGACGCGTCATCAACATCGGCTCCATGGCCGCCGTGCGCGGGATGAAATACACGTCCGCCTACTGCGCCTCCAAGCACGCGCTGCTGGGCCTGACGCGCGCGCTGGCGGCGGAGTACGCGAAGAAGAACGTGACGGTGAACGCGGTGAACCCGGGCTGGGTGGAGACGGACATGTTCTCCAACGCCACGGCGGCCATCTCCCACACCACCGGCCGCACGGGAGAGCAGGCGCGCGAGGCGCTGGCGTCGATGAACGCCATGGGTCGCATCATCCAGCCGGAGGAGGTGGCCTCGCTGTGCCTCTTCCTCGCGTCGGACGCCGCAGGCGCCATCACCGGCGCCGCGCACGCCATCGACGGTGGCGAGCTGGGCTGAGCCACGACTGCCCCTCGGCGCTGGTCGCGCGGCCGCACATCCGGGAAGCAGCGCTACGAGCCGACGCCTCCTCTCCTGGCGTCGCCGCGTCCAGCCCGCCCGAGGCGTTGCGGCGCCTCAGAGCTGATAGCGGCCGACGATGGCGCTCAGCTCACCCGAGGCGGCGGAGAGCTGGATGGCGGCCTGCTCACTGGCCGCCATGCGGTCGACAATCTGGTCCGCCACGTCCGTCATGGAGCTGAGCGCGGCGAACAGCTCCGCGATGCCCGCGTCCTGCTGGCGCACGGCATCGGAGATGCTCTTCACCGTCTGGCCATTGCTCTGGATGATGCCGGCCAGCGAGCGCAGGCTCTCTCCCGCCGCCTGCACCTGCTCCAGCCCGCCCTCCACCTCCCGCGCGCCGCCCTCGCTGATGCGCACGGCCTCCGAGATGGCCTTGCCGATGTCGCCCAGGATGCCCTGCACGCGCGTCGTCGCGCCCGCGGACTGGTCCGCCAGGGAGCGCATCTGCCGCGCCACCACGGAGAAGGCACGGCCCTGGTCCCCGCTGCGCGCCGCCTCGATGGAGGCATTCAGCGCCAGCACGTTGGACTGGTCCGCCAGGTCCTTCACCGTGCGGGTGATGTCGCCCACCAGCCGCGTGCGCTGATGCAGCACGGTGATGGTGCGGCCAATCTGCTCGACGTGCGAGCGGATGTGCGTGAGCCCGCCCACGCTGCCGGACACGGCGGCCTCGCCCGCCTCACCGAAGCCGCTCGCCTTCTCCGCCTCGCGCTGGATGGTCACCACGCGCTTGGCCGCCGCGCGCGACGACTCCTGGAGCTGCTGCGCCGCCAGCTGCGTCTCATGCAGCGCCACCGCCTGCTGCGACACCGCCTCGTTCTGCACGGCCGCGGACTCGGAGAGCTGCGCCGAGGCGGACTCGAGCTGCTCGGCCGAGCCCTTCAACGCCATCAACAGCGAGCGCAGCTGCACCATCATCTCCGCGAACGACGCGGCCAACCGGCCAATCTCGTCCTGCGAGTGCACCTCCAGCGTGCCCCGGAAGTCGCCCTCCGCCACCACCCGCGCCGCCGCCGCCGTCAGCTCCCGCAGGGGCCCCGTCATCCGGCGCACCAGCAGCAGAATCACCCCGCCCGCCGCCAGCGCGGTGAACAGCCCCAGCCCGACGATGAGCAGCACCGCGGTGCCGAAGCGCGACGCCTCCGTCTTCTCGTCCCGCGCCAGCACCAGCTCCAGCCCCTCGCCCACCGGCAACCTCGCCACGCGGAACGACGAGTCCTCCACGTCCACGCGGCCCTCGTCCACGTCCGCGTCCACCGCCGCCAGCAAGGCCTCCGGCGCCACGACGTCCACGGACCGGGCCACGAGCCGAGGCCCCACGCGCAAGAGCAGCTCCACGCCCCGCTGATTCCTCAGGTCCTTCAGCGGCGCGTCGTCGAACCGGCTCCCCAGCACCAGGTGTCCCACCGTGCGCCCGTCCACCTCCACCGGCCGGGACATCGTCCAGAAGACCGCGTCGCCCACGTAGAGCACCCCGGGCGCGCTGCTCTTCACCCGCTGCGCGAGCGCGGGCAAAGGCTCCCGGTACGAGCCCGCGAGCAGCCCGCCCTCCGGCCCGGTGATGAGCAACAGCTCCACCGACACCAGCGTCTTCTCCGCCTCGGCGAACGCCTGGAGTGCCTTCGCGTCCACCGTCGCTCCGGAGAGCAGCGAGCGAAGCTCGGCGTTGGCCGCGGCGCTGCGCAGCAGCACCTTCAGCGTGCGAGCCTCCTGGGCCACCAGGCGACTCCAGGCGGACTCGTCGTGGATGAGGGCCTGGGCCAGCTCCGTGTTCATCCTGGAGCGCAGCACGACGCCCGTGAACGTCACGCACAGCGCGGTGAGGGCCAGGATGACCAGGGTGATGGCGATGGTCAGGCGAGCGGCGAGGCTGTGCGTCATGCGCTGCGGTGTCGGACGAGAGGGGAAATGACCGGGGTGGGGGAACCCCCGAAGCCACACCCTACCCCAAGCTTCCGGGATTGCGCAGTAAGGCCGGGATGACCCGGCTCCTCACGGTTGACCCTCCCACCTTCACTGACGTCCGCCTCACGCGTCGGCGACCCGCAACACCACGGCGGTGATGTTGTCCTTGCCTCCGGCCTCGAAGGCATCCGCCACCAGCGCGTCGCACACCTCCCGCGCGGAAGCGAGCGACAGGCGCCTCATCAGCCCGTCCACTCCCAGCGGCTCGTAGAGGCCATCCGAACACAACAGGAAGACGTCTCCGGCCTCCGCGTGAAGTCGCTGCAACGTGGGCTCCGCGTTGTCCGTCCCCAGCGCGCGGGTGATGAGGTGCCGCCAGTTGGAGGCGCCTCCCGGGGGCTCCATGCCCACGTCCTTCAGCTCCTCGATGAACGAGTGGTCCCGGGTCAGCGACTCCAGCTTTCCAGCCCGCAGCCGGTACAGGCGGCTGTCCCCCACGTGAGCCACCGCCGCGCCGTCCTGCCCCAACGCCAGGGCCACCACGGTGGAGGCCATCTCGCTCAGCCGCCCCACGCGCTGGGCCTGGAGGTTGCGCTGGGCCAGGAGCGAGCACGCCGCCAATAGATTTTCCTCGCGCGTGCGACGGGGGTCGGCGACCTCCGGCCACACCGCCTCCCGCTCACGCTCCCATTGCTGCCCCAGGCCCGCGAACGTGTCCACGACACAGCGGCTCGCCACCTCGCCGCCCTCCTGCCCACCCAGCCCATCCGCGACCACGTACAGCCCCAACTCCGGCAGGACACAGTAGGAGTCCTCGTTGTGGGGCCGGCGACCGATATGGGTCTGTCCCGCGCTTTCGATACGCAGCATGACACCGCCTCCTCGAGCCTCTCCCCAGCAAGCGGGAGGCCAGCGCCCATCCCCAGGTGGGCACCCTCTACGGATACCTCTCTTTGTGCGGCGGCTGGAGCGTGAGTGCCATCGGACCTCGGCGTGCGCCCCGCACCCGTTCGGTGCCTGACGTTGCAAGCACCCTTCATCCCGAAACGTTGTCCAGTACGAGGGGTGGCGACCCCACAGGTGATGGGCGCTCGCCCCACTCCTCCAGGGTGGATGGGGACCTCACGGAAGGCCCCTGGCAACTTTCACCCGGGGCGTTCGACAATACGGATGATGTCCGCCGTGTGCGCCCTGGGAGGTGACCGATGACTTCCATCCGCCGTCTGTCTTCGAGCATCCTGTCCTCGCTGCGGCGCACCTCGCTCGACGTGGACAACAGCGTCGCGCCGCTCACTCAGAGCGAGTCGTTGGATCCGGTGTCGAAGGTCCGCCGGGGCTACTCCGACGAGAGCGACTTCCAGGCCGAGGGCGCGGATGGCGCGGACGCCCTCCTGGCCTCGTTCGACACGGATGAAGTTGGCGAAGAGGGCCCGTCGCGAGATTTGGACCATGCGTCGCTGCGCGTGTTCTCCGGGGAGAGCTCCTTCGAGTCCGCGGCGCCGCGCTACGCGCAGAGGCTCGGCTCGCAGCTGCCCTCCGCGCTGGGAGCGCCGCGCGACTTCGGCAATGGCGTGGAGCGGGCGTCGCGGCGCGCGGAGGCGGCCGTACCGGATGCGTCGGACATCCTCTCTCCAGACGAGGCGGCGTGGGAGCTCCAGAACCTGGACACCTCCTCGCCTGGCGTGGACGCGCCGGAGGACCTGCTCTCCATGATGGGGACACCTGCCTCCTCGGTGCGGGTGGACCCTCGTGAGCTGGACCTGGACTGGTTCGAGGGCGGCGTCCCCGCCACCGACGAGGTGACGCAGGAGGGCGGCGCGGTGGAGGGTTCAACGGCGGCGAGGTATGCGTCCGGGGAGTTGATGGATGCGTCCGTGCGACCCGCGGGACCGGAGGAGTTCCTCGCGGACTTGAGTGATTTGGGCAGCCTGGTTCCGGACGACGAGGAGCCCGGCCCGGCGGACGCTGCCTTCGCGGGCGTGCTCGGCTCGCTCGCGGCCAACCCCGCTGCGGCCAGTGTCCCGGTGAGCGCGGCGCTCGGAGCCCAGAGCGTGGACGTGGTCGCCGACGCCGTGGAGCTCCAGCCCGACGCCCAGCCGGCCGAGCCCGCCTCCGTGATTGCCCAGCCGCTCCTGGAGCAGCTCGCGACGGAGGGAGACAGCTTCGTGGAGCAGCCCGGATTCACCCCGTCCGGCACGGAGCAGGCCTCGCTCACGGCCGAGGTCCTCGCGGCTCAACCCGCGACGCAAGAGGCGGCCCTCGACGCGCCGGACGCGAACTTCGTGGAGGCCGAAGAGGTCCCCGATGTCGACATCGAGCCCGCGCCGGTGGGCGACGACGAGCCGCGCGTCGCATGAAGCAGGCCGAACCAGTGGGCAACGACGAGCCGCACGCCACATCATGAAGATTCCCGTGCCGGCCGAGGGACGGCGCCTCACGCCGAGCCTCGACTCCCGTGCTGTCGCGTGGAGCCCGGCTCAGTGGACTCCGACGTGAGCAATGCCTCCTCGAGCGGCCGACGTCCGCGGCTTCGCGGGGACGCGACTCAGGGGCGCTTCCCCTCGTCGAACGTCTGGTCGAACATGTGCTGCGCCTCGTCGACGTCGCGCGTGTACTCGTCCACGTAGCGTCGGCGCTCCTCGCTCACCCACTCCGCGGGAGAGAAGGACGTCGGCGGATACTCGTTCGTGGTGTGCACGGAGCCACGCATCGTGGTCATCAGCTCGCGGTCCGGGTCTCCCGACTCCTTGAGCAGGAAGCCCTCCACGTCGCGCAGCCGCAGCGGGAACGTCGGCGCCTCGTCGAGGACGAGCTTTCCGAAGACGGTGAGCTTCACCTCCTGCTGCCCCTCATTCAGCTCCTCGTTGAAGGAGACATGCGCGAAGGGCTCGCCGCTCTCGTCGTCGATGCGGCCAGCCACCACGTACCGCCCCGCCTTGCGCACGTTGATGCCCAGGTAGAGCCCCAGCGAGCCGTCCGCCAACACCTCGCGCACCTTGCCCGTGAAGGCCGCTGGCGGCGAATTCGTGTAGAGGATGTCCAGGAACGCCGTGCCCTCCGCCTTGTCCGAGCGCACCTGCACGTCCACGCGCAGCGTGCCCGAGTACAGCGGGAAGCCCTGCTTCGACGGCTGGAAGCGACCGGTGAAGATGCCATCTCCCGCCAGCGCGTCTCCTCCGGCGCCATCATCCGTGAAGGCCACGGGCACGGCGGGCACCGCCCCCGCCCCTTGCATGTGCTCGGCCTCATGCGCGGACGCGGACAGCACCTGACAGGGCCTCGGCTGGCGCTGCGCGTCCTCGCACGAGACGAAGAAGTGCACGACCTCGTCACCCACCACGAAGACGCGGTCCTGCTTCAGCCGAAGCTGCACGTCCGGGTGCTCGCGACTCAACGGACGCGTGCGCTCCGGCTCCGCGAGCTCCACCTGGTCTGGATGCTCCCGGATGGAGCGGGACTGCGGCGGGTAGCGCGTCGCGGACACATAGGACTCCAGCGTCCGCTTCGCCCGCTCCAGCCGCTCCGCCCACAATTCGCGGCGCTCCAGCCGCTCGCGCTGCGCGGGGTCTAACACGGACACACGCATGTCCTCCGTGCCCGGCGACGAGCGCCGCTCCAGCGCCGCGCTGCTCCCGGAGCCCGACTTCGGCGGGGCCTCTCCGGGAGCGCGCTTCTGGCCATCCGCCAGCGCGGGAGGCTCATTTGAAACCTCCTCGTCGCCGGCCACCCGGCGCCAGCTCCACCACCCCACCCCCGCGACGACCAGGGCAATCACCAGGAAGCCCCACCCGAGACGGCGCGGGCGGGAGACAGGAGCGGGAGGGGAGCTGTTGGGCGTCATGGATGGTGCTTCAGTGAGCCAGGCTCAGTAGGCGAACTTCACGACATCCTCGCGGACCTTCGCGACGATGCCACCCCAGTTGCCGTTGGCGTAGTGGTTGAACGCCTCGCCGTCATCGCGCAGCGACACGGTGTGGAAGCTCCACTTCGCGCGGCCGTCGCTGGTGTTCGCCGTGCCGGTGTTCAGCGTGCCGCCGCAGAACCAGTCACCCGGGTTGCACTGCGAGCTGCCGGAGCTGCCCGACACGCCGCCCGTGGAGTGATAGGAGACGACCTCGTCGTCCTGCCCGGGGAGGATGCCCGAGTAGAGCGTGCCCTTCGCGCCGGCGAACATGTAGAACCAGACGTTGCGCGTGGTGTTGTGGTTGTACAGGGCGCGCGACGTGGTGGTGACCAGGTCCCTCACCAGCGGCTCGTTCACCGCCCACTCGCCCACGTCCGCCAGCTCGCTGCCACCGCCGGCGCCGGACGCGACGTTCACCCACTTGATGTTCCAGCCCGTCTGCGTGCTGCCGTCGGTGTTGCCACACACGCCGCTGGCGTTGGGCGACGCGTTCTTCTTGCTGCGCGCAGAGCCGCCGTACAGCGACAGCGCGTAGCCAATCTGCAGATTGCCCGCGCTGTGCACGGCGATGTAGCACCAGTTGTTTCCGGTACAGAAGCAGTCCAGGGCGTCGCGTACGCGCGCGTTCTGCCCGCCGACGCTCTCCTTGCCGTTCCAGTTCACGGCCTTCTTGTTCACGCCCGCCGCGGTGCCCGCCGGGCCCCAGTAGCTGAAGTCGCCGTAGTTTCCGGCCTGCGTACCGCCGCCGTTACGACCGTGAATCCACAGCGTGTAATTGGTGGCGGCAGCCTGCGTGCCAACCAACAACGTGGCCGCAATCGCCATACCCATCAGCTTCTTCATCGTGAACGCCTCCGCTCGGGAGTAGGGGGAGCTGCCCTCGCCTGGTGGGGGACCGGGCGAGGAAGCCGCCACTCTAGAGTCTCGGGCTGTAAAAGGTCGAGAACACGGAAACCGGGAAGCCAATGCAAAGCCTGACGCGTCGCGTCGCCCTCTGAGACACGGCTTCACAGCGGCCGTGGCATGTCACGCCTTCATCTCACCGGGTGTCGATGACGAAACGCTCCAGCCGTGTCAGGGCCTCGGGAAGGCTCGTGCGACCCAACCCCAGACGGAAGTGATTGCCAGGGAAGTCGTAGACGTCACCTGGTAACAACAACACGCCTTCGCGTTGCACGAGCGCATCGGTGAACCGGGCCACGTGCTGCTCTCGCAGGAGGCGCGGGAAGGCCACGCTGCCGGCGCGCGGGCGCACCCAGTGGAAGGTGTCCGCGTGGCGCGCGAAGAACGCGTCCAGCAAGGCCAGGTTCGAGGCGAGCAGCGCGCGGCTTCGCGCCAGCACCCGCTCCTTGGCGCGCAGGGCGATGAGGGCCAGCACCTCGCTGGGGGCGCTGTTGCAGATGGTGGTGTAGTCCTTGTACGCCATGCACCGGCGCAGCACGTCCTCGTCGCGACAGGCGAGCCACCCCACGCGCAGCCCCGCGAGGCCAAACGCCTTGGACATGACGCCCAGGCTGAAGCCGCGCGGTGACAGCTCGACGGCGGCGGGGAGCAGGTCCTTCGCGTCGTGCTCCAGCAGCCGGTACACCTCGTCGGACAACAGGTAGATGCCGCGCTCCTCGCAGAGCGCGCACAGCGCCTGGAAGGTCTTCAAGTCTGGAAGCGCGCCGGTGGGGTTGTGGGGGAAGTTCACGACGATGATTCGCGTCTGGGGCTTGAGCGCGCCGCGCAGGGCGTCCAGGTCCAACGCCCAGCCGGTCTCCTCGCGCAGCGGCAGCAGCGTCACGTCCGCGCCGGTGGCGCGCGCCACCTCGTGCAGGGACTGATAGCCCGGCCAGGTGACGACGGCATGGTCGCCCGGGCCCAGCAGCACGTTCATCAGGATGAAGACGGCCTCCTCCGCGCCAGCGAAGGTCAGCACCTGCTCGGGCGACAGGCCCTGGTAGAGCCCGGCAATCTCCTTGCGCAGCGCGGGCAGACCGGGGGCCTCGGTGTAGCCGAGCGTCAGCTCCTCCCAGCGGGCCAGGCCGTCCGTGTCGGCGAGAGCCAGCAGTTCCTTCTGCTTCCAGCCCTCGATGTCCGAGGAGCACAATGTGTAGGGCGCGGCGAACTCCCAGCGCGCGAAGTACCGCTCCAGTTTGAAGTCAGGGATGCGCATGAAGCGACTGTCTGCCCTCTTGGGCGCCGTCCGTCCAGCGCCACCCGCTCCGCGCGCCCTCCTCCGGGCAGGCAGTCGACACCCCGATGCGAGCCCTGGAGGACTCCGCCGGATGCATAGCTTGAAGGGCGACCTTCAGACGCAGGCCCTACTCGCCGCGGGAGCCCCTATGCCCACGCCCACGCACGACCTTCACCTCACGCTGTTGGATCCAGATGGAGGGTGGGTCAACGCCCCCGTCCATGTCTCGGAGCTCGACGAGCTGCCCGTGCTCCTCCACTTCTTCTCCATGGCCTCGGACAGCGGCGCCCAGGACTTCGCGGCGCTCCGGCGCTTCCTCGCGGAGTTCGGCCCCCGGGGCCTCAAGGTCATCGGCGTGGACGTCACCCACTCCGCCAGGGAGCTGCGCGACACCAACGCGGTGGAGGCCTTCGCGCGCGAGCACGGCCTCGTCTATCCCATCGCCGTGGATGACGGCTCCATGGCCCAGGTGTACGGCGTGAAGCAGACGCCCGCGTGGCTCGTGTTCGACGCGGACGGCCTGCTTCGTCACCACTTCATCGGCGAGGACGCGGCCCGTCAGGCGCGCCCCGTGCTGGAGCGCTTCACCCAGTACGACACCTCGGCCAGCGCTCCCGCGCCCTGACGCCCTGCTCCCCTGGAGAATCCTCACATGGCTGAATGGCGCAAGGACAAGCAGGCCCCTCGCTTCACCCCGGGCACGCTGGCGGCGGCGGGCATCGGCGCGACGCTCGGGCTGCGCAAGGTGCTGGGGCGGACCCGCTACTCGTTCAACGGGCGCACGGTGCTCATCACCGGGGGTTCACGCGGACTGGGGCTGGTGCTCGCCCGCGAGTTGGTGAAGAAGGGCGCGCGCGTGGCCATCTGTGGCCGCGACGAGGCCTCCCTGGAGCGGGCGCGCACGGAACTGGAGCGCGACGGCGCCCAGGTGTTCGCCGTTCCCTGCGACGTGAGGGACCCGGTGCAGGTGGAGGCCACGGTGAGCGCGGTGCACGAGCGCTGGGGCGCGGTGGACGTGCTCATCAACAACGCGGGAGTGATAACCGTGGGGCCGCTGGAGTCCATGACGGTGGAGGACTTCCAGGACGCGCTGGACACGCACCTGTGGGGCGCGCTGTACACGACGCTCGCGGTGCTGCCAGAGATGAAGCAGCGGGGCGAGGGGCGCATCGTCAACATCGCCTCCGTGGGCGGCAAGTTCGGCGTCCCGCACCTCACGCCCTACTCCGCCAGCAAGTTCGCGCTGGTGGGCCTGTCGGACGGCCTGCGCGCGGAGCTGCATCAGGACGGAATCCGGGTCACCACCGTGTGCCCGGGGCTGATGCGCACGGGCAGCCCGCGCAACGCGCGCTTCAAGGGCCGGAACGAGGCGGAGTACGCGTGGTTCGCCGTGGGCGACTCGCTGCCCGGATTGACAGTGGGCGCCGAGCGCGCGGCGCGCCTCATCCTGGACGCGTGCCGCCGGGGGGACGCGGAGCTGCTGGTGGGCCTGGCCGCGAAGCTGGGGGCGGTGAGCCGGGTGCTCGCGCCCGGACTGACGGCGACGCTGCTCGCCTGGGCCAACCGGCTGATGCCCCAGAGCAGCAACCCGGACTCGCACACCGGAGCCCAGAGCGAGACGCCGCTCACCCGCTCCTGGCTCACGGAGCTGTCACGCCGCGCGGCGGAGCGGAACAACGAGCTGAATGTCCCGCTCCACTAGGCGTGCACGCGCTCAGTCCCGCGCCATCTCCATGGCCCAGTGGCCCCGGTGCTCATACGCCAGGGCCAGTTGCTCGTTCAGGGCGGCAATCATCTTCGTGTTGCCCTCCTGCTCGTAGCCCTTGAGCGCCTCCTCGCAGCCCGGCACCCGCGCGAGGAACTCCTTGAGCGCGTCCACCGTCAGCGCCTTCACGTACATCCCGTACCCGAGCTTCTCCAGGTACAGGGCGTTGATGATCTGCTCGAACTGGCCCTCCAGCGGGATGCTGAGCATGGGCTTCTTCAAGTAGACGGCCTCGCTCATCAGCGTGAAGCCGCCGCTGGCCACCACGCCGCGCGACGTGCGCAAGTCGTCGATGAAGCCCTTCTCGCTGAAGGGCCGGTACGTGAGGTTGCCGTCCACCAGGTCCTCGGTGAGGTCGCGGCGCAGGCCGTACACCCGGCAGGGGATGCCCGCGGCCTTGAGGATGTCCGGCAGCGCCGTGTTCGTCGTGGACGTCTGGTACACCAGCAGGTGCTCACCCGGCTCCGACTTCGCCTCGATGATTTCCGGGCGGAGAATCGACGGGGCCAGCGTGGTGCGCCGCTTGCGCGTCGGCGGATAGAAGAACGTGGTGACGAGGTAGTGGAAGGCGCCCGGCAGCTTCGCCTTCACAATCGCGCGCGATGTCTCGTAGCTGTCCTCGTACCCGGCCAGGAGCGCGGGCTCGTGCTGACAGCGGTTGATGACCTGCATGTTGTCCACGCTGATGACCGGCAGCCGGTGCGTCTTCGCGAACAGGTAGCTGAACGTCTCGAAGTCGCTGACGACGACGTCCGGCTTGAAGTCATCCACCAGCTCGAAGTACTGGCGCACGTTCTGCGGGAAGCCCTTCACCGCGCCCGTGAGGTTCTGCAACACCGTCTGCCACTTCTTCACGGAGTTGCCTTCGTACGCCAGCGTCAGCCCCCAGATGCCGTGCACGTTCTGGAAGCGCTTGGCCAGGTAGTCCTGGGCGCGGCCCGATACGACGATGTGGACCTCGTGCTCCTTCGTGAGCGCCTCGAGCAGCACCCGGGAGCGCGTCGCATGGCCCATGCCTTCGCCGACGACACCGTAGAGGATTCGCATGCCCGGAAGCATACGTCGCCTCCCCTGCCCCCGTTGAGCCCGCCCCTCCCCCGCGGCTATAGCTACCCACCCACCATGCCCTCCCCCCCGCCGCCGCCCCCGAAGCCCTCCCTCCCGCGCGCCGCCGCACTGGGGCTCGCGGGCGGCATGTTCCTGGGGGGCCTCGGGCTGCTCGCCGCCGGCCTCAAGGGCACCTTCGGCACCCTGGACTGCACCCAGCTCTCCGGCCCCGAGTGCGAGCTGCTCCAGCAGGCCAGCCACGAGATGGGCCGCTTCCAGACGCGCTTCGGCGGCGCGCTGGTGGCCCTGGCCGCCGCCCTCTTCGTCCTGGTGCGCCGGCGGATGCTTCCCCCTCCCGAAGCACCCTGACGCCCCCGGGCGGCCCCGCCACCCAAGGCCCCTCCCGCTTCCTCTGCCCGACAGCCGGCCAACCCGAGGGGTTAGCGCATTTGGCGGAGTGACGTAGGAAGGCTAATTAATAGTGGCCTGACCATTAGGTTGGGAGTAGGAGCGGCCCATGCAGCTCGAGTCCCTGAAGATGTTCTGTGACGTGGTGGAGACCGGCTCCTTCTCGCGAGCGGCCCAGCTCAACCACGTGACTCAGTCGGCGGTCAGCCAGCAGATTCGCGCGCTGGAGAACCGCTATGAGCAGAAGCTCCTGTCGCGCAGTGCCCGGCAGGTGACGCCGACGCCCGCGGGCGAGCGGCTGTTCCGCGGGTGCAAGGAGATTCTCGCGCGCTTCGCGGAGGTGGAGCAGGAGATTCGCGAGCAGGCCACGGAGGTCGCCGGCACCAGCACCGTGTCCACCATCTACTCGGTGGGTCTGCACGAGCTGAACGCGGTGCAGAAGCAGTTGCTCAAGGCGCACCCCAAGGTGAACATGCGGCTGAACTACCGCCGCAATGACCAGGTCTACGACGACGTGATTCTGGGCGCGGCGGAGATTGGCATCGTCGCCTATCCGCAGCCGCGCGCGGGCGTGGACATCCTCCCGTTCCGCGACGACAAGCTCGCCATCGTCTGCGCCCCCAACCACCCCTTCGCCAGCAAGCAGAAGGTGAGCCTCACCGCGCTGTCCGGTGTGCCCTTCATCGCGTTCGACCGCGAGGCGCCCACGCGCAAGGCGTTGGACCGGCTCTTCCGCGAGAAGAACATCGACATCAACCCGGTGATGGAGATGGACAACGTGGAGACCATCAAGCGGGCGGTGGAGATGGGCCTGGGCGTCGCCATCCTCCCCGTGTCCACGGCGCAGAGCGAGGTGAAGGCCGGCTCGCTGGTGGCCAAGCCCTTCGCCGAAGGGCCCGTGTCGCGCCCCATCGGCCTGCTCATCCGCAAGGGCAAGTACCTGGACCGCGCCTCGGCGGCGGTGTTGGAGGCGTTCAAGGCCGCCGCCAACCTGCCGGTCGCCGAGGATACGTAGTCGTCGCTAGTACATCTTCCGGAGGCGCGCGGCGAAGAACCCGTCGAAGCCCTCCGGACCTGGCAGGGTCCTCAAGTACGCCTGGGTGAGCGGCAGCTTGAGGCCCGGCAGCACGGGCGGCTCGGCCGTCCACTCCGGGTGGCTGCGCAGGAACATCTCCACCTGGTCCTGCCCCTCCTGCGGCTCCAGCGTGCACACCGCGTAGACGAGCAGTCCGCCCGCGGGCACCGCCTCCTGGCAGTTCTCCAGGATTTTCCGCTGGAGCGTGGCCAGCCGGGAGACGTCCTCCTCCTTGCGGCGGTAGCGCAGCTCCGGGTGTCTGCGCAGCGTGCCCAACCCCGAGCACGGCGCGTCCACCAGCATCGCGTGGAACTCGCCCCACGCTTCGGGGAAGGGCTCGGTGGCGTCGTGCGCGTAGGCCTTCAGTCGCGACGTCAGGCCCAGGCGCTTCACCTCCGACTCAATCTTGCGCAGCTTGTGGGCGTGCAGGTCCACGGCGACCACGTCGTGCGACTGCGCCTGGTGACAGGACTTGCCGCCGGGCGCCGCGCAGACGTCGAGCACGCGCGCGTTGTCGGGGATGGCGCCGTACACGCCGACGAGCTGGGCGGCCTCGTCCTGCACCTGCCACAACCCCTCCGAGTAGCCGTACACGTCCTCGATGCGGCCCACCGGCGGAAGGATGATGCCCACGGGCGAAATCGTCGCGGCCTTCGCGTCCACGCCCACTTCCTGCAACTGCGTGAGCAACGCGTCGCGCGTCACCTTGGACGTGTTGGCGCGAATCGCCACGGGCGGGGACTGGTTGTCCGCCACCAGCATGGACTCGGCGCGCTCGCGGCCGAACTGGCGCAGCCAGCGCTCCACCAGCCACTGCGGATGACTCTCTCGCACGGACAGGTGGTGGGCGATGTCCGTGGGCGAGGGCAGCGGCGGCGCGGGCAGCTCCGCGAGCTTGCGGAGGATGGCGTTGGTGAAGCCGGCGGCGCGGGCGAGCCCCACTTCCTTCAGGGCCTGCACCGTCTCCGCCACGGCGGCGCGCGCGGGCACACGGGTGTGGAATATCTGGTACGCGCCGATGCGCAGGGCCGCCAGCACGCGGTCCTCCATGGCCTCCAGCTTGCGGTCGGCGAAGCGGGTGATGGCGTAGTCCAGCGCGAGCTGCCGGCGCGTGGTGCCGTAGGCGAGCTCCGTGGCGAGCCCCGCGTCACGCGGGTCCTTGGGAGGTGACTCCGACAACATCGTGTCGAGCACCACGTTGAGATAGGCGTCCGTTGCTCGGACGCGCGCCAGCACGAGGATGGCGAGTGCGCGGGGATTCATCCTTCGTCGAGCCGAGTCATCAGGTCCACGAGCTGCTCATCCGAGAGCCTTGTCGCGGGGAGGTGGGACAGCGTGAGGCGCTGGAGACTGTCTTCCAGCAAGTCCCTCTGACCATTCTCGGCGGGAGCGCCGCCTTGGATGGCCTCGTAGCGCGAGCGCGCCCAGGTGGACAGCTCAGAAGCAGTGAGCTTTCCGGAGAGCCGGTCCGAAATCTTCTGGCGCACCAGCACCCGCGTGAGCAGGTCCGTCGTCGACGCCACCGACTTGGAACCGCGCCCCAGCGTCTTGCCAGATTTGGAGGACTCCGAGTCCTCGGACTTCGCGGCGGCCGGCTTGCGTCCAATCGACTTGCCGGAGCCCGAAGCGCCCTGCCCCGACGGGAGCGCCAGCGGCTTCGCGGGGACTCGCGCGAGCGCGCTCCCTGTCTCGGTGGCGCCCTTGCGGCCCATCGACTTCCCCGAAGAGGAGGACGAGGACTTCGCCGCCGCTGGAGCACCGCTCTCCTGCTTGCGGCCCAGGGACTTCTTCGGCTCCGGGGTGCCGGGCGTGAAGACGCCGCTGGCGAAGGTGTCCAGCGCTTCCAGGTAGGGCTCGAAGCCGCCGCCGGCGCCGTGCACCTGGAGGACACACGCCTCCCCGACGACGGACTCGCGGGCCGGGGGACGCAGCAGCACTTCGATGGCGGGCAGGCCCACCACCTCCAGCCCTTCCTTGAGGGCGTACGAGCCGAAGAGGCTCGCGGGGTTGATGAGGATGCCCTCCACCGCCTCGCGCTCGGCGGCGAGCGTGTCCAGCAGCACGCCCTCGTGGTTGGACTGGACGATTTTCAGCGTCAGTCCCAGCTCCTTGGCCCGCGCGCGCAACGCGACATCCAGGTCCGACAACCCACGCGTGCCGTCGCGCACACCCAGCAGATTCAGGTTCGGCCCATGCAACACCAGCAGTCTCATGCCCATCCGCCTGTACTCGAAAAAGCGCGTCCCGTCCGCGACATATCCTCTACGTGCCGAACGGTTGGCTGCCCACGGCCAGCTTGTGGCCCATGAGGAACTCCGCCGCCTTCATCACCCGCTTGCCCTCTGGCTGGATGTCCAGCAGCACGAGCGAGCCCTCGCCACATGCCACCTCCAACCCCTCCGGCCCCGACGCCAGCACCGTGCCCGGCGTGCCCTGGCCCTCCGCCACGCGCACGCGGTGCACCTTCACCAGCTTGCCCCCCAACGTGGTGAACGCCCCGGGCCATGGCGTGAAGGCGCGCAGCCGCCGCTCCAGCGCGACGGCGGGACGGGTGAAGTCCAGCTTCCCCTCGTCCTTCTCGATGATGGGCGCCAGCACCATGCCCTCGGAGGGCTGGGCCACGGGCTTCAGCTCACCACTCAGGTACGCCGGCAGCGACTCGCGCAGCAGCTCTCCGCCCAGCGCCGCGAGCTTCGGGTACATCGTCGCGCTCGTGTCCTCCGGGCCGATGGGCAGCCGCTTCATCGCGAGCATGGGGCCAGTGTCCAGGCCCTCGTCCATCACCATCAGCGTGACACCTGTCTCCGTGTCACCGTAGGCAATCGACCATTGAATCGGCGCGGCGCCCCGGAAGCGCGGCAGGAGCGAGCCGTGCACGTTGACGCAGCCCTTCTTGGGCAGGTCGAGGAGGTCCTTGGGGAGGATGCGGCCGTAGGCCGTCACCACGCACACGTCGGCTTCGAAGCGGCGCAGCTCCTCGGCGAACGGAGGGGTGCGCAGCTTGACGGGCTGGAACACGGGCACGCCTCGCGCCAGCGCCAGCTCCTTCACGGGCGGCGCCGTCAGCGTGTTGCCCCGGCCCTTGGGCTTGTCCGGCTGGGTGACGACGGCCACGACTTCGCCCAAATCGAAGCAGGCTTCGAGCGAGGACACGGCGAAGTCGGGCGTGCCCATGAAGATGATGCGGGGTCTGCTCATGGTGTTGCGGTTCTCCTGCGGCGACGCTTCAAGCCACGGACTTGAAGGTGCCCCCGGTGGGATTGTCCACTGCTTGACGTTTGCGCGTGTGCAGTTGGTTCAGCGTCTCCAGCGCCTCGCGGGCCTCGGGAGTGGTGGCCACGGGATTGAGCGCGGCCAGCGCCACCTCCAGGGCATATGCCTCGTCGGCCTCTCGCTGGCGGATGCGATCCACCGCCTCGCTGAACCTGTCAAAGAAGCGCTTCAGCTCATCCTTCTTCCGCAGCGGGCGCAGCCGGGGATAGCGCCCGGCGGCCAGCGCCGCGACATAGAGGCTCATCACGTGCACGGGGCCGGCGACCCGGTGGGTGAAGAGCAGCCCGAACAGGCCCAGCAGCACGCCCATCCCCGCGGAGCCCAACGCGGTGAGCCAAAGGAGCGATTGCCCGCCGTCCACGCCCGCGCTCACGGAGGAGACGTGGAGGCGGTGGGCCAGCAGTCCGAACACCCCCATGCTGCCCGCGCCCATGCCGGCCAGCAGAAGGATGTACTTGAGCTGGAACTCCCGGTCGAGCAGGTACGTCCGGCGGGTGTAGCCCGGGCGCGACGCATTGTGAGTGTCGTCGGACATGTCGTTGACCAGCGTACCCCAGGTGACGCGGGCGATTTGCTTCCTTCGTGACAGGAGGTTTACGACGGCGGTCAGGACTACCCCGCAGACGTCCAGGAGCCTGCATGAGCCGCCCCATCGCAGCGTGGTGTGTTGCCGCAGCAATCCTCTGTCTCACCGGGTGCAAATCGGACCCCAACACGCCCGAGTACTGGCAGGGGACGTTGCAACAGACGCGGCGCGCGGAAGACAGGGTCCGGCTCATCGAGGCGATGCGCACGAAGACGAAGGTGAACGAGACGTTCCTGCCCATGCTGCACGAGGCGCTGGGACAGGAGCGCAAGCCGGAGGTGAAGGCGGCGCTGGCCCGGGCGATTGGCGACGTGCACCACGCCTCGTCGGTGGAGGCGCTGTCCGCGGCCATCGACCCGGCGGCGGGGGACATGTCCGCGCAGCTGGCCAACAAGGCGATGGTGACGGCGCTCGGCGAGATTGGCGACGTGCGCGCGGTGCCCGCGCTGGTGCCGTTGCTGCGCGCGAAGGACACGTATGCGCGCATCGAAGCCATCCAGGTCCTGGGGGCGATGAAGGCGAAGGAGGCGGTGGAGCCGCTCATCGCGCTGGCCACGGACGAGGGCGTGGAGCCCTTCCTCAACAAGAAGGCCATCGAGGCGCTGGGCCACATCGGTGACGGCCGCGCGGCGCCCGCGCTCATCCGGATGCTGACGAAGGAGCGCAAGGGCAAGTCCTTCTACGTGGAGAGCAGCTTCGCGCTGTACCAGTTGGGGCAGCCGGCGGCGGATGCGCTGCTGCCGGCGCTGGAGGGGCGGGACTCGGAGCTGCTCGCGTGGGCGAAGACGAACGGCGTCAACCCGGCCAGCTACCCCATGAAGGCGGCGACGGTGCTGGGCGACTTGCGCGAGAAGCGCGCGGTGGAGCCGCTGCTCAAGCTGCTGACGTTCTCGCATTCGGACGTGCAGATTCAGTCGCTGGTGCGGATGCAGGCGGCGGACGCGCTGGGGCGGCTGCGGGCGCCGGAGGCGGTGAAGCCGCTGACCACGCTGGTGTTGGAGACGGACCCGACGGTGCGTGACGCGTACGTGCGCGCGCTGGTGCGCCTGGGTGGACGCGACGCGCTGCCCGCGCTGGAGAAGGCGGCTGGCACGGGGGACTGGTACTCGCGCGAAATCGCGGTGAAGGGCCTGGCCATGCTGGGCGACGCGCGCGAGCAGCCGCTGCTCCAGAAGATCGCCGCGGCTGAGCCGGCGCGCACGGCGGCGGACTGCAAGGCGACGGGCGAGGAAGGCTGCGACAACGCGGCGGCGCTGGGCAAGAAGCGCGCGGACACCGTGACGGGACATGCGGCGCTGCTGGAGGCGGGACAGGCATGCTCGGGCGATGCGGGCTGCTGGGTGAAGCGCATGGACAAGGCGAGCAAGCCGATGCTGGAGCGCGCGGCGCTGGAAGTGGGCCGCACGGGCTCGGGTGAGCATGTGCCGGCGCTCGCCGCGAAGCTGGGAGAGCGCGACACGGAGGTGCGGCTGGCCTTCATCCTCGCGACGGGGTGGCTGCTGGATGGCTCGCAGGACGCGGTGAAGAAGGTCCGAGAGACGGCGCTGCCCACGCTGCGCAAGCAACTCCAGGACGAGCAGGGCGTCACCCAGCTCGCCAGCGTCAACGAGGACCTCCGTCGTCTGCTGATGCGCATCGAGCGCACCTGAGTCGTGCGTACCCGTGGCGGCGCCTCACGGAGACAACTGGGGCGCCGCGCGCACCGTGGCGTGATGGAGCACGGTGAGCTGTCGCACCAGCCGGTCCAACTGGGTGCGTGACAGCACGTCCGTGTCCTCCTGTTGCGCCGACATCGTCTTGGGCAGAGGGGATGGCACGCGGCGGTGCTCCACCGCGACCGCCAGGTCCTCCAGCACGTTCCCCGCGTAGCTCGCGACGGGTGACAGGTCCTGTCGGCCATGCCACTGGCGGCTCGCGGCCAGCGCCGTCACCGCGGAACCGAAGCGGCGCGCATACGTGAGCATCGCCATCGCAGGTTCAAGCTGTCGCGAAGAGCCCCGGTACTCGGTGAGCAGTCGTTGGAACGACGCCTCTGCGGACAGCAACTGCAAGCCCAGCTTGCGCCGGGCCTCGCGCACCTCCGGCTCCGCGTCCGAACCCGCCGACGCCACGCTCAGCAAGTAGTCCCGATCGGCGCGCAGCGCATTGGCCACCTCCTCCGGAAAGCGCACGCGCTCGGGACTCGGCCACAACAGCCGCGCCCCGATGAGCGCGATGGCGCCGCCAATCATCGTGTTGGCGATGCGCACTCCCGCCAACTCCCAGTCCCCCGTCTGAATCTCCGCCAGCAGCACCAGCGCCGGCGCGAGCAGCACCTGGAAGAACGAGAGGCTCAGCGGCTTCACGGCGATGGCCACCGCGAAGAACACCATGATTGCCACCAGCAACACGGCCGGGTCTCTAACGAGCGCGACGAGCCCCGCCGCCAGCGCGCTCCCCAGCAACGTCCCCCCGGCGCGCTGCAACCCGCGCTGGAACGTCATCCCCGAATAGGGCTGAAGCACCACGATGACGGTGATGATGACCCAGTAGCCATGGTCCAACCCCAGCCCCTGCACGAGCGCGGTGGCAATCGCCGCGGCGACACCCAGCCGCAGCGCATGGCGGAAGATGACGGAGCCGATGCTCAGGTTGTCGCGCAGCGGCTCCAGCAACGGGCGCCCCCGAAGCGAGGCGGGATGCGGCCCCATGGGCAGGTCCGACTCGATGGGACGGCCGTCCTCCAGGTGGTTTGCCACCTCCAGCAGCGCCTCGGTGTACTCGCGCAACCGGACCAGCAACGCCTCCGCATGCGAGTACGCCGCGCGCGCTGAATCAGGCAGCCCGCCCTCGGCCACCTGCGCCGCCAGCGCGCGTCGCACACGCTCGGCATTCCACGTGGAGGGCTCCGGTTCTCCCTTCTCCTGCTCCAGGGCGCGCGCGATGTGGCGCAAGTCCCGCGCAAGCTCCGAGAGCGCTCGCTGCACCTCCGCGCGCAGGGCGTGGTAGCGCGTCTCACGAGGTGACACCTCCAGCGTCTCCGGCAGCGCCACCAGCAGCGCGAGCACCGCGTCCACGCCCTCCAGCAGCACCAGCAGGTGCTCACCCCGGTCGCTCTC
The DNA here is from genome assembly GCF_010894455.1 of Myxococcus eversor. Taxonomy (GTDB): domain Bacteria; phylum Myxococcota; class Myxococcia; order Myxococcales; family Myxococcaceae; genus Myxococcus; species Myxococcus eversor. Next base: position 274,814 of record NZ_JAAIXY010000016.1, read on the forward strand.
CCCCGCTCGCCCGCGTCGAGTGGACGCAAGCACACCACGGGCCTCCTCCAGCGACTGGCGCACGCGGGACTCCCAGTCGACGACCTCCACCAGATTGGGCGGCGCGGTGGGCCCTTCGAGTGGCCACCTCCCCACCTCCTCCGCGCGGTCAGCGAGCTCGCGGTAGCAGCGGGCGATGGCGAAGCGCGCGGGGCGGTAGGGCCGCAGCGGCCACAACACCAACGCCAGCATCATCGCCCACAGGCCACCCATGATGAACAACCCGGAGCGGGACAGCGCGGCGGCGTAGTCGTGCGCGGGCAGCGCCAGTGACACCACCGTGTAGTTGGCGAGCACCACGCCCATCAATCCCGGCGTGTCTCCATACGAGCGCGCGAAGCCGCACGCCGTCACCCAGCAGAACGTGAGGAGCACGGCGGCCCACGGCGGCAGGTGCAGCGCGGAGACCAACCCCATCACCGCGCCCAGCAGTGTCATGGCGCCCATGGTGACCGCGCGGTCGCGATAGGGGCCACCCCGGTCCACGAGCGTGACGAAGAGAGCCGCCATGCCCACCCACGTCGCGGCGGGCAGGTGCTGCGTCGCGGCGACCACCATGGGTACACCCACCGCGAGCGCGGCGCGCAGGCCCGCTCCCAACGCGGGGCGCGCGGGCTCCAGTCGGACGAACGACTCGACGTGACGCCTGAACGAGTTCATGGAGCGAAGGAGGTCTCCATCGTCACACGGCGCCGTCCTGCTCGCCGGTCCACTCCAGGACGCCAGGGCCCGCGGCGGCGCGGAAGCAATCCGAAAACCAGGCCGTGGCCAGACGCCATGCGGTGGCGAGTGGCACCGGCTCGGGGAAGCCTCGCGAAGCCCCGTCGAGGAGCTGGAGGCCCTTGCGTGTCTCGGCGGGAAGTCTGTCGAACACGCTCCGGACCAGTGCCACCCGGTCCGGGTCATCGCCCGCGCCGATGAGCAACGTGGGCACCCGCACGTCCGCGAGGAGCGCGCCGGCCTTGTCGGGCCGTCCGCCCAGCGTCACCACGGCCTGCACGCCACCGGGCTGGTGCGCGGCGGCCACGAGCACGGCGGCCGACCCCAGGCCCGTGCCGAGGTAGCCCATGGGAAGCAACGAGAGGCTCTCGTCGCGCTGGAGCCAGTCGCGAGCCACCTCCAGCCGGTGGGCGATGAGCTCCACGTGAGGGCCCTCGCGCAGCGTCCAGTCCTCGGCCATCTCTTCATCGGCGGTGCGCAGCTCCAGCCACAACGTGGCCAGCCCGGCCGCATGCAGGGTGCCGTGGAGTCCGCCTCCGCCCGCCTCGGCTCTCGGCACCTCCTCGTCTCCGGCGAGGAGCACGAGCCCGCTCGCTCGCTCCGGAACGACGAGCCGGCCCGAGAGCAGGCGTCCGCCCACGCCCACCTCCACGTCACGCTGATGCACGCGCATCGACATGCCTCCCACGGACATGGCAGGCCACCGCAAGGGCCCAGGTCCGCCGGGTAAAGCTGGGACCCGTCCGCGCTTCTGGCAGCACCCTCACCGCCGGATTCAGGGCAGGCCAGCGGACAGGGGCTCGGCGCGTCCCAGGCAACGGCAAGGTGAACAGCCGTTCCCGCCATCTCGTGACAACCACTCCCGAGCGCGAGGGACGACATCAAAAGACAACCATCCAGGACCGCCCGTATTCGGCTGGAAATGAGTCACTGGACGACCGGGTAGCACTCCCGCGCGGAACCTTCCGCGCATGGGAGGCAACATGCGTCGAATCATGATGAGCGCTGCACTGGTGGTGGGATTGGGCGGAGGCTTCACCGTGGGAGCCAGCCCGCTGTCGACGGAGGCCGCGGTCCCGCCCCTGCCAGGCATCTGCAGCCGCACCTTGTGCCAGCACCAATGCAGCCTGTCGGGAGCCACCGGCACCTGCTTCAACGGGATGTGCATCTGCACCATCGACTTCTAACACTACTGCGTCAGGGGCCCGATGGGTGGACGGGGAGGCCGAGCAGGCGACGTGAGTCGCGGTGGGGGTTGGTGCGGTGGCAGGTGGGGCAGCGCGGCAACCAAGAGGCAATCACTCGCGCCATGGCGAGCCGTGCGGTGATGAGGCTGTCGTGGAAGTGGCGCTCAGGCCGAGAGTGGCTGCGCGTGGGCTTCAGCCGTCCTTCGGGCCGAGGGGGGAAAACGCCGCGTGCGTTCCGCCACGAGGAAGGCGTAGCAACACAGCGCGACGGAGACATGGTGATGCCAGCCGGGGAAACGGCGGCCTTCGTAATGGTCCAGGCCCAGTTCCCCCTTGAGGTCCTCGTAGACGCGTTCGGTTCTCCAGCGCTGCATCACCAGACGGATGAGCTGCTTCTTCGTCCGGCCCTCTGGCAGGGATATCAGGAAGTAATTGGCGGGCTCGGGCTCACCGTCGCGCCACTCAATGAGCAGCCCCAGGGGCTCCTGCTCTCGCAGGGGGACGCCCGCGGCGACGACGCGGCGCAGAGCAAAGCGTGCCGACAAGGCGTCTTTCGTACCCTGGCGCCAGGTGCACCGTCGGAAGCCGCCTCGTTCATCAAGGTGCAGGGCCAGGTCCGAAACGCTTTGTGCGTCCTTTCGGGAGCGGCCCTTCGCATCCAAGAGGGAGACGCTCGTCTGTGGGGCCACTGCCACCGCGTAATGCAAGCCCAGCGAGCGAAGGCGCGCACGAAAGTCGCTGGAGCTGCCATAGGCGGTGTCCGCCAGGAGGACGCCCGGAGCCACCCCGTCCCCCACGGCCCGCTCAATCATCCGCAGCGCCAGTTGGGGCTTGGTCCTGAAGGCAACCTCGGCGGGGATGCGGGCCTCGCGGCGACGCGCCTCGTCGCTGGCCCAGCACTCGGGGAGGTACAACTCGAAGTCGACGGGCAGGTGCTCGGTGCGGGTGGCCACGCTGAGGCTGACGCCAATCTGACAGTTGGTAATCTTCCCCGCCGAGCCGGTGTACTGCCGCTGGACTCCCACCGAATGCTTGCCCTGCTTGAGGAAGCCCGTGTCGTCCACAATCCAGGCTTCCACCGACGCCTACTGCGTCATCGCCTCCAGCGCATACCTCGCCGCCTGGCGCCGCACGTCCCGGTCGCTCCACTTCGAGTCCACCGCGAAGTGCAACAGTCGCTGGTGCATGGCGTCCACCCGCGCGGGGTCCGGACACGCGCGGGCGGCCAAGGGCTCCACGCTCTTGCGCTCGCCATCCCCCAGCAGGCCCATCGCGTAGAGGGCGAACGAGCCCCGCCGACTCTCCTCGCCCAGCACCTCGCCGATTTGCTGGAAGTACCTCTCAAGCCGCTGCACCGCAGCGGCGTTCATGAAGGAGTCCATACCCCATTCATGAGTGGGGCCGATGGCGGCCAATGCAATGAGGGCCTGCCCGCCCAGCCCTCCGTCGCCCATTCCCTCTTCGGCCTACCCCTGATGCAGTAGTGCTAACCCACGGCAGGGCACGGAGTCCGAAACCAGGGCGTCATCACCGCTCCCTGGTGTTGAATCAAGAGGTGACTTTCTGGGGGCGCAGCAGCGCGGCGGCCAGCACGACTCCGTAGACCGCCGCGCTTCCATGGACCGCGAGCGCGAAGGCGAGTGAGGCACCGCCATGCATCACGGTCAGCGCGTCCACGGTGGGCATCACGATGCAGGCGAGGACGAGAACGCCCGCGGCCTGTCGCTGTCGGATGGCCACCAGGGCGAACATCGCCAGTGCCAGGCCGAAGTCCCTGCCCGCCTTGACGTACAGCCAGGGGATGACCTCGCTTCCGGAGTCGGCCAGACCGAACCCCCTGGCCGCGCTTACCGGGTCCCGCGCGGCATTGAGGCTGAGGAACAACATGAAGGCACCCAGCAACAAGGTGAACAGGGCCGTGGGGGACGTGAGCTTCCAGGGCAACTGCGAGGGGTTCGTGTTCATGAGGCCTCCAGATGAAACGCGGGTGTCGTTCATGGATGGGAATGTGACGTGCTGGCCTCGGAGGCGCCATTCTCGGATGGCTCAACCTTTTGTCTGAAGCGCTCACGGCGCGAGCGTTGGGGACAGCCCGCTGCTAGCCTCGAGGGCATGGACCTCTCGCATGCTTCCGACCTGCTGGGGCAGATTCTCGAGCGAACCCGTCTGCGAGGGCAGCTCTACTGCCGCACCGTGGCGCGGGCTCCCTGGGGGCTGCGCTTTGCTCCCACGGCCACGGCGACCATTCACCTGGTCATCGCGGGCTCCTGTCACCTCACGCAGGGCCGGGACGCCGTCGCGCTGGGACCTGGTGATGTCGTGCTGCTGCCGCGCGGCGACGGGCATGCCATGGCGGACTCGCCCCGCAGCCCCAAGGTGAGGGTGGAAGATTGGCTGGCGACACGAGGCGAAGGGGCTTCTGGGTATGTGCTGGGTGGGGCCGGTGTGGAGTCGCGGGTGCTCTGTGGCTTCTTCGCGTTCGACGAGCCGGGGGCTCATCCCGTGTTGCGGCTGCTCCCCGAGCGGGTCCACCTGCGGGGAGCTTCCGAGGACGCGCGTGCTCTGTTGCCCACGGTGTCGTTGCTCGAACGGGAGTACGCGCGAGGAGAGAGGGGCGCCTCGGTCATCGTCTCCCGGTTGCTCGACATCCTCCTGGTGCAGGTGCTTCGTGCCTGGGCGGATGCGCAGCCACCGGGAGGCGCGGGCTGGTTGGGGGCGCTCGGCGACCGGACACTCGCCAGCGCCCTGGGCTGGATGCATGCGGAGCCGGGGCGGAGTTGGACCGTGAGCGAGCTGGCGCGGCGCTCGGGGACCTCAAGGGCGACGCTCGCGCGGCGCTTCGCGAGCGAGGTGGGCGTGGCGCCGCATGAGTACCTCACGCGGCTTCGGATGCAGGAGGCCGCGCACGCGCTGCGTGAGGGACAGGACGGGCTCGCGGCCATCGCGGGCCGCGTGGGTTACGAGTCCGAGTTCGCCTTCAACCGGGCTTTCCGGTGGGAGATGGGAGTGCCTCCCGGTGAGTACCGGCGCAAGGCTCGTGAGGGCTGACGTCGTTTAGACTTCCTCGAACTCCGCCCCCGAGACCTTCGCGGTCAAAGGGAGCAGTTGATGGATTGGATTGATGAGGTATGGCCGAAATAACGAATATCGCAACAGAGGTTCGGCAGCACTGGCTGGAGTGGCCTCTCAACGTCCAGCCGGTCGCGATGGAGGAGGTCGTGGACGTCTGGCGGTCGCTTCCGGGCGTACTTCTGGAAGAATACGAGGCGTTCCTCCGCACCGCCGGGCTTCCAACGGATGAGGATTCCCGGGGGTTTCGTTTCTGGTTGCCCGAGGAACTTCGCTCGACCGCCGACATGCTGCGGGACGCCGGGTACGGCTGCAACGCCACGGAGGCGTCTGTCATCTTCGCCGACTACTTTCAGGAGTCGTGGCGGTACACGCTGAGGGTGTCAGGACCCTGGAAGGGCTATGTGTCTCTCGTCCTGGGCACCAAGAGCGGCAATGATCCCCGACTCCCGCTGGGGAGCCTGTAGGAGTTCCTGATGGCGTACATCAAGGACGACGATGATGTTCTCTGTCGGCGGATGCTGGAGATAGGCGAGGAGCACTGACGTAAAGGCCATGCCCATGTCTCGCAGTGTTCCTTTCTCAGACGTGTCTTCGGCCGGGAGAGCCATGGAGCCGGGGCACGCGCAGAGTGCCGCTCGCCGTTTGAACCTACGGTCCACACGAGGCGTGGGAGAGCTGCGGAAGCGGGTCAGGCACAGACTCCCAGCGCTCAATTCGTGGCTCTGAAAGCGACTCCGAACTCAGCGGGTCGGTGCTAAGAGGCCGAGTGTCATTCCCTCCAAGTCGGTAACGAGCCCCTTGGCAGTAGGGGCCCAGCGCCTGAATGCGTCAGGCGTCTGGCCAGAATCCTCGAAAGCCTCGTTTGCTCGAGCGAGATCACTTAGGCGCCGGGCGAGTTCCGTTGCATCGCGGTCGTCCGCGTTGGCCGCAATCTTAAGGTAGGAGGCGAGCGTGTACAAACCTTCAATGGCGAGTGGGACGGGCTCGGAGTTGTATTCCTGGGTAGATGCTCCGAGGTCAGCTAATGTCCTCTGCCAGTCGCCGAGAATTTGGCGCTGCGTATCTCCATGAATGCTCCGATGAGCGAGCGCATTTGCCAGCAGATGAAGTTTCTCGGGCGCCTGATCGAGCCAACGGTCGATGACTGGCATGGCCACCTGGGTCGGTGAGCGTGAGATAGTGCGGGTGTCGGCGGCGATCGTCGTGATGTGACCGGGCCGGAAGCCGAGTGCCGTGCAGATCTCTCGTTGGAGTAGACGCAGCTCAGCTATGTTAATTGGCCACCAGCGAGTGATCTCCTGTGCGCGGTAGAATGCAATCGCATCAACGACAATGCCGCCCGATCCGATGGAGCGCCGGCGGAATTCAACGAGACAGAAGGACGCAAACTCCTCCCCGCTCGCATCGCTGTTAAAGTCTCGTAGAGGGTCAACAAGAGTAGCTATTGCTCGGGTGCTCTCTTTGGACCTCAAAAGTTGAATAATACGCTTAATTTGATTTACCTTCCCGCCGTAGCGGCGAAGCCGGACGCCGTGGATATACGGAATGCGATGTTCAAGGGATGATTTTTCCATCTGCCACCACTTCACCAACTCGCCCAACCAGGTCTGTCGCTCATGGCCGGAGAGAGACTCCGGTGCTGGGTACTCCGTTGGGATTGGTAATGCGGTTCCATCGTCCTGCGGGAGATTGAGATGGACAATAAGAGTCCCTCGTGACGCATCTTCCGCTGCGGCCGCGCAAGCGCGTGCATAGACCTCATCGAGGCTGGAGCCCTCTACAACGGTCGGCGCACCGGGGGTGACCAAAACCGGGCCGGAGGCTTGCCCTTTCGACACCCAGAGTCGCCGCTCAATCTCAGGGCTTCGGGGCATTTCTGCTCCAGCACGCGGAAGAGGAATCGGTTCGATCTGGACCCTAGGCGTGTACGGTAAACCGGACAGCGTGATCAGTCGCACCGCATCTTGCTCGCGCCCTACTTCGTACGTAGCGCCTGAGATGACTAGAGTGCGATGCGCATCCTCGCCATCAGCTGAGTAGATGTGTTCAAAGTGCGCGGCATGCTCATGCTTGTGACCATGCATAACAACGCCAAAGCCGTTCCCTCTTAGGAATGCGCGCACCTGCTCAAGGTTGGAGATGTCAGCAAACGGCTTCAACTCTTCTCTGAGACTGGGCGAGCGGAGATGATGGTGCATAACCGCGATGCGGAGCTGGCGTCCATTGGTCGGCTTCGGCGTAGCTGCCACGATCGTCCGGAGCGCCTCAAGCTGTCCTTTGGAGACCCGAGCCATGTCGTACCGAGCCAACGCCTCAAGCTGAGACCGCAGGGTCTGCTCTCGATTCGCATCACCTTCAGCGAGGAGCCTGGGTATTCGGTCCCATACATCTTTCAGCGGCTCGGGCAGGATCGAGGTCACGTGCGACCAGTTGCTCGTGTTCACCGGGTAGATGGCCCAGCGATGATCCGGTGCCAACAGACAATGTGGCCCGACGCGCCCGCCAATCAGCCGGGTATCGACGCCATCGAGCCAGGGGACGATGCAGCCCGCCCTCGACCACACGCCTACGAAAGGCGCATAGCGTTCTGGGGTGCTTGGTGCCGTGCCGCGCAGAACATCATGATTGCCCGGTGTCGCAACAATGCTCTCCGGCGTTACCCCGAGCGAGCCAAAGTGCTCAAGCAATAGCTTAAGGAGAAGCTCGTGCCCCCCAGGCCGGCCTCGGTCCTGGGCATCACCAGAGAATATTACACCATCGAGTTGCCGACCTTCGCGTCGCAAACGCTCAGCAAGTCGAGCAAATAGGAGGTCTAGAACCTCTTCGCGGGTGTCCTGGTCGGCCCCAGGGACTTTGACCTTGTGATCGTCACGCGGAAACTCGGAGCCGGGCCCGGAAATGTGCGCATCGGTCACATGAAGAAGAGTGGTCTTGGTGATCATCGGCCTTTTATAGCGGAGCACACTCGGGTGCTGAACAGCGGGGCCCCAACGACCCATCAGCAGAGTGGGTGAATCAGGTGTAGTGTACAGAAGTTCACCGACTACTCCCCTATGAGGTTGCTGGTGCCTACAACCACCCGCCCTCATGTTTCTGCTCTGCACCTGAAGAGGCACCCAATCAGCCAAGGTGTACCTGCGATCCGCAGCTCACGCCACGCCCACTGCGATGGCCCAGCGCCAGGACCAACTTCGGAGGCCGCAAGTCCGTCTGTTACAATGATGGCCGGTACCCAGCCATTGTTCTTCGTGCCCCCGGTCAGAATCCAGTTCCGGCTCGGCTTCGGATGCGCCAAACTCAGGGAACAGGGAGGAAACTTGGGACGAATAATCCGAGCAACGTCGGGCAAGACTTTGACTACTACGCCCGTATTCGACTCCTACTGGCGCTTTGCCGCCGCCCGGCAGGATCTCTTCATGCGCAGGATTCGGGGCGAGCCGCCACCGTGGACTACCGACCCGATTATTGCTGCCCATCGCTTCACGAATGCGTACCGCGCGGCCGACCGAGTAAGCCAGTATCTCATTCGGAATGTGATCTACGAGGGGGACACGAGCGCCGAAGAAGTCTTTTTTCGAACCATACTCTTCAAACTCTTTAACCGGATCGATACTTGGAAGCTTCTGGTTGAGCAACTCGGAGAGACTCCATCGTGGAGAGACTTCGAGTTCGAGCGGTATGCGCGTGTTCTTGATTCAGCTTACGCGCGGGGCAGCCGGCTCTATTCGGCGGCCTACATCATGCCCTCGCCACCTTTCGGCAATGCGCGGAAGCACCGGAACCATCTTCATCTACTTGACCGCATGATGCGCGACGGCGCACCTTTGCGTGTTGGACGAGCCTCGTCTCTCCAAGGAGTTTATGAAATTCTTCGTGGATATCCCTCGCTGGGCGACTTCCTCGCATTTCAGTTCGCCATCGATCTCAACTACAGTGAAATCGTGGATTTCTCGGAAATGAGCTTTGTTGTCGCTGGGCCTGGCGCACGCGATGGAGTCGCGAAGTGCTTTAGCGACACTTCGGGGATGACGGAGGCTGAGGTGATTACTCATATAGCTGCGACTGCCGCCGAGGAGTTCTCACGACTCGGTCTTCAGTTCCAGAAGCTCGGAGGCAAGCGTCCACTTCAGCTTATTGATTGCCAGAACCTGTTCTGCGAGGTGAGCAAGTACGCCCGTGTCGCGCATCCAGAGTTCTATGGCGCATCTGGTCGCACACGGATCAAGCAGAAGTTCTCGGCGAACTACGCCGCACTGCCACAGTTCTACCCACCCAAATGGGGAATAGTAGTGGCAGAGGAGACTAAGAACCCTTCTTCCCCTGAGCAACTGTCAGACGTCTCGCAGCTCTCGCTTTCGTTCGTCCATCCGGCGGGCTGAACATGAAGGAGCGACGCGCGAAGTCTCCTGTCACGATGCCTCCATCGTGGGCTTCGACCTGCCGCCACACAGCCAATCCCTTAAGGATTGCTTCTTCCCATTCCGCTTCGGTTCGAGCGTGAACCTCGAAGCCACGGGTGAGGGCGCGTACGCCGCGCAAAGTCTCTGAGTCAATCCGGGCTATTTCCTTCGTCGCCGCGAGGTTGTGCTCGATGTAGTCGAACACCATAGCGACGATTGCTTCATCGATAACGTTAGCCCGCCCACCATCTTCGACTTCGTCTGTCTTCCGTCGGCTCCTACGCTTCCTGTTCAGGAGCTTCCGAGCAACAGGTGACCACCCAAGCAATGCGACGAAGGCAAAATGCATCACATCGTGAAAACGGTAGCCATCGACTTTATGTGCATTATCGGTAAGAAGGTCACCGATCTGCCTCCCGCGATAGTCCAACAGCGCGACACCGGGGCGTCCATCTTTAAAAGGTATATAAGTAAAGCGGTACGTGAACCTCCGTGGCAATCGCTCCTTTTGAGGGAACGACGCATCGAGCGGTGCCCGCCTCTTCGGCCGCGACCATCGCTCGTGAACTTTCTTGAGATTGGCTGCTGCAATCTTCTCAAGGGACAGGTCGAACCTTGTTGCGACGGCTGAAACATACCAAAGAGTATCACCCAATTCTTCAGCTAGCCGATCGCGGAACCGCAAATGTCCAGGCCCATCTCTAAGCAGTTTTTTGTACTCGGCGAGGAGCGTTCCGACTTCTCCTACTAGGCCGAGGAGGGGAACTACTTCCGCCTTCGTCAGCTTACTTTTGGTCTTGGTGGCTCGCCTCTGAAATTGGTCTGTCTTACTTGCCGCAGTTTGATACTCACGCAGCCTCATGAGCCACTCCCTCAAATGCTAGGCGCGCAGATTTTACGAGTTGCAGCGCCTCGCTGACCTTCCAGTCTCCACCGTCAGCTTCGAGCCGCGCGTAGCTTGAAACACTGACCAATGGGCCAGGGGCGAGGCCAGTCTGGTCGCAGATAAATGCCTGGAGGTCAGCAAGCCCGAGGAAGTTTCCGAGCGCTCTGGCGACGTATGAGTGTGAACGGTATAGGGCCGTCAGATAGAGACTGTCCGTTGCACCAATCTTGAGGCTGACGTGAGAGAGACATGGACCACCGCGTGGCCGGCGACAGTCAGTGACGGGATCATACAGCGGAAGATCAATCGCAGAGTCTGTCAGCGACAGTTCGTAGCAGGCGCGCATACGTGGGCCTTTCTCCTTGAGTTGAGTCTTCATCTTCTCAATCAGAATCTCAAGTGGGTTAATAGGCGTCTTAGAGCCGGCGGGCCAGCGAACTAGGCGGTGTGCGTAACGCCCCCAGTCACTAGGCCCTAGCCTGATTTCTGGGTACACTTCTTCAGGGTAAATCTCGTAGACGCCACGAGTACCGTGGTTGATGTATTCCGCAGCAGGAAAGATAGTGCCGGCGACAGAAGAAACTGGATAGGAATCGTGGTTTCGCAGGAATCGGTCCACTGCTGCGCGAATTCGATGATCGGCTGGCTCGTGGAGCGTCGGTTTCGAAATTTCAATAATAAGATTGTACTCTGCGTGCTCACTCGTATCAGCAAGGTACTCTGCAGCCTCAAGCCATGCCTGCTCGCATGTCGTCTGGGTGACTGTCTTCATGTGACTGCTCCTTCGAACGTGATGACTGCTATGCAGCGTGCGGCCACGTAGCCAGAGGAGAGCCAAGCGTACCCACCGACTCCCCAGTCTACTCCCCAGCTATTGCGAACAAGAACTCGGGCAACATCCGTAGCGACCGCTACTCCTAGCACTGCATGCGCCGCCCGAGCTGGCCCTGAAGGGGTTTCGACAGAGCCGCTAACTGGGCTCCAAAACGCATCATCAATATTCAGAAGCAGGACTACCGGGGCCCCAGCACCAAGCTGCGTTGATATCGTTGCCCAACTTCCGGTGGGCCCAATAGAAGTCTTGCGGCGCCATACCTCTCTGGCTAGTGGTGGTCGCCAAGTCTGTGGCAGTGCCATGGGCGAATATGGACAGTCGGTCTCCGCTGGCTGCCCACTATTTTCGAGAGCATGCATCGCAGATGAAACTGGCACGGCCTCATTGACGCCAACTCCGGCAACGGTTGTTGCGGTGAAGTGCAAAAAGTCTGCAGCGAGAGCAGGTGCTGTTCCTCGGGCAATGTGATGTCCATCGCTCAGAGCCATGCTTAAGCAGGTTTCGCGTTCCCCTTGATCTCTTACGGGGGGGAGCATCTCTCGAAGGTTCAGCATCGTCAGTGCACCGTGGTTGAGGCAGCCGCGATCGGGGGGGGGCTATCATTTCGGCGTGTCCCGGTCGTGGTGATGGAGACACGAAACGTGCTGGTGTTGCCACCAGAGGTTGCCGAGCGAGAGAAGGAGCGACGCAATGGCAGGCGCAGCTCATATGTGCCGGGCGGAGGTGCTCGGAATACGACTCGCCGAAGCGATGGTCCCCCAATGACGCTTTCATCAAATGTGCTCCTGTCATCGAGGAGGCCGAAGCCCGCGTCGATGGCTTCTCGCACCTCCCAGCGGAATCCTGTCGATGCGCGCTCGTCCAGCGCGACCATGAACACATCGTTAGGGCCAGCTTCGATGCGCGCGCCATCGTCCCCTGAACGGAGCTGCCATACGTCAGCCCACGAATCATCGAGTGGCACTCCTTGGAGAGCGGTCTTCTTCACCTCCTTGAGCTTTGTCGCAGCCAGCGCTTTGGCTACATCGCGCTTAATGAACTCGTGTGAGGCGAGGCCCCAGCATGTTGCCTCATAGCTAGTCGCAAGCCGCAGTGAGAGCTGATAGACGACATCCGGGCTTTGTAGCGGTGCTTCCGCCCACCACTGCCTCCGCCGCGCAGCAGCCTTAACGAGCCACTTCGGCATCAGGAACTCCGCTGCGAACGCATCTGCCTCAACCTCACGCGGGTCGCGGCCACTCGTGTGGCCTGGCATTCGGACTTCGTGATCTAGGCTCCCCTCATGTTCTAGAACGAAATGCCCTAGCTCGTGCGCGGCCGTGAAGCGCTGCATGTGCAAATCGCGCTGGGTTGTCACGAGAATGCCGACTTCCGTGCTGCTCACGCGCACGCATGCGCCGAGCAACCTATCAAGTGCCTGAAAGGCAACTGGGATCCCAAGGTCCCTGATAACTCCGAAGACGTCGATCCCGCTGAGACCGTCCGCATGCTTTTCGCGAAAGTTGAAGGAGTCATGAGCTTCCGCCGCACCACCGATGCCGCGGAGAATTGCGTCTCTAGTCTCCCTGTTCATTGCGGCTTCCCGTCGCTGTCAGCTTTTTGTCGGAGAAACTCCGCAAATCGTAATACCTCTGCGCGATCTTTCTCTGACAGGACGGCTGCGGTCCGATGCAGTGCATCAAGGCGCTTCGAGCCGACCGGCTCCTCGTCGGCGAAAAAGCCTAAAGAGCGTTCGTAAAGTCTCGCTAGGCGAGCCAGCTCAAGTGCCTCAACACGTCGGTGGCCATTTTCGATCTGCGATATCGCCGGCCTCGGGAGAGACAGCTTCTGAGCTACGTCTTCCTGCGAAAGACCAGCCGCTTCACGCGCCTCACGTAGACGGGTCGCCAGTCGCTTGCGTCCATCGTCCGTCATGGCGCAAGTCCTTCTTCATTTGCAGCCTCGTTCCCGACTGCTTCAGGACAGGAGGAGTGCAGTTTGGGCTGCATGTCGGCCCAGAAATCGTCGAAGGAGTCGTAGCCACCTTTCCGAATGAAGCCTGGGTCGAGCTTGCACCCGATGTGGTTCTTTACAGTCGACGACCACTTCGCGACGGTTTTGGAGTCGAGTTCAGGCATGTGATCGAAAGCTCCTTTGGTTGCCGGGTTAGGGGGCGGACGATCGGCATCACTCTTCGAGGCGTCATACTTACTCTTGAGTGCATTGCGCAGTTCGGTCGCGATGGCGTCGAACTCCTGCGTGCTGATCGTCGGCGTGTACTTTTTGGAGCCCATAGCCGTTTCCCCCGGCGTTCGATTTTCGAACATAATGCCCCCCAGCCGTTCGATTGTCAAACAGCCTAATCATGCCGTCGTGAAGGCGACGGCTAGCACCCAGCGCCCTGACAACTCATACTCTCCGTGAACGGTGAGGTTTTCGACACCAGGGAAGCGGACTGCACGAAACGACCTGCTGCCTGGGGCGAAGCGCACCTCAGCATCGTCGAAGTCGAAAGCCGTCCTGGTGATCTGGAACACTGCCTTGTAGATGGCCTCCTTAGCGGCAAGCACCAGCGTTGACGGAGAGAGAAGCATGGGCTCGGCCGCGCAGACGGCGGCTAGCCATCTTTGCTCCACATCAGTGATGACTTCGGCGGCCAGAGATGCCTCGTCATGATTCTCGTCGAACTCCAAGTCAATGCCGAGGCCCTGGGCTGCCGAACTTCTCGCGGCAATCGCCACGGCTCGGCCGTACTTGTGGGCGATACTGCCGACGTAGCCCACTGGGAAGATCGGAACGCCTTGCGCGTCAGCCGCAACGACGGGATTCGCATGCCCGGCATCGCGCAGAGCCTGCTTGGCGGCTAGTCGACCTCCGATAAACTCCGCCCGCCGCGATAGGGTCATATGGGTTGTGCACGCATCCTCAAGTGGATCGAGTTGCTCGCCTATGGAGGCCAAGGCGGCAGCAACGCAGATCGATGGACACCGTTCGCGGAGCTTCAAGAGAGCCCCCTCGATCGCATCTAAAGCAACGGTGCGAGTGCCGTCATCGACCACAGCAGGCGAGGCTGTCTTCGGCACCTTGAGAGAAGGAGTGCCCTGCCCTATCGAACGAGCATTAGTCTTTGTCCTTTTCACCCCAGCAGGTTCGCTTAGTGGAGGCAGATCTACAAGGATAGGGCTTGTACGGGTGAGCGGTTGAGTAGACCAGGGGTAAGCGTTCACGGGGTGGTGCACGCCTGAGGGGCCAGTTGGGCTGCGAACGGTGGGCCTCACCCCGCTCGACGTGGACCGAGGACGGATTAGAAATACAGGGACGTGGCCACGCCCGACCCGAGAG
>NZ_JAAIXY010000017.1 GCF_010894455.1 Myxococcus eversor
CGAGGCCCAGGTGGCCATGGCGGGCTTCGCCTTCACGGCGTTGGGCCTGGCGCTCCTGCCGGTGGCTCCCACCTACGGGTGGCTGTTTCCCGTCATGGGGCTCCTGGCGGTGGGCTCGGCCCTGACGAACCCCTGCCTGTCCGCGCTGGTCTCACTGCATGCGCCTCCCCAACGACTCGGTGCGGCGCTGGGGGGCTTCCAGGCGGCGGGCTCGCTGGGGCGGATTGTAGGGCCGGCGCTGGGCGGGTGGCTCTTCACCCGTTTGGGGCCGGGGGCGCCCTACGGGACGGCGGCGGGAATGCTGGTGGTAGGTGTGGTGGTGGCGGCCAGCCTCGTGACCCAAGCGAGAATGGCAGGCGCGAGGGCCGGACAAAGGTCGTAAGATGGGGGGCATGGTGGTCAAACAGCCGCAGCCCGTGACGATTGCCTTCGACGTGATGGGGACGGACCATGGGCCCGCGGAGGTGGTGCGCGGAGCCGCGCAGCTCTCCCTGGACTCACCCCACATCCATGCGTTGCTGGTGGGGGACCGGACCCTCATCGACAACGCGCTCGCGGAGACGAAGCACAACGGCGAGCGCATCTCCGTCCAGCACGCGGCGGACTTCGTGGGCATGGACGAGAAACCCGGCGAGGCGCTGGCTCGCAAGCCCAACGCCTCCGTGGCGGTGGCCGCGCGGCTCGTCGCCGAGGGCGAGGCCCAGGCGCTGGTATCCGCGGGCAACACGGGCGCGGGCGTGCTGGCGTGCGCGCGTCACTTCCAGCTCATCCCCGGCGTGCGCCGCGCGGCGCTGGCCACGGTGTATCCGACGCGCTCGGTGCGAGGCGCCAAGGAGGACCCGTTCTCCCTCATCCTCGACGTGGGGGCGACGGTGGAGGCCACGGCCGATGACCTGGTGACGTTCGCCGTCATGGGCTCGCAGTACGCGCGCATCATCTCCCGCAACGAGCGGCCCAAGGTGGCGCTGTTGTCCAACGGTGTCGAGCCGCAGAAGGGCCCGCCCCGCGTGGTGGAGGCGCACGCGCGGCTGTCGGAGATGAAGGACATCAACTTCATCGGCAACGTGGAGGGCATCGACATCCCCAAGGGCACCGCGGACGTCATCGTCACCGACGGCTTCACGGGCAACGTGTGCCTGAAGATGCTGGAGGGCGTGCACGAGACAGTCGTGGAGCTGGCCCAGTACGCCTACAAGGAGAGCCTGCGCTGGCGCGCGGGCCTGGCCATGTTGTCGAGCGGAATCCAGCGCATCAAGGACATCACCGACTGGAACCAGTACGGCGGTGCGCCCATCCTCGGGTTCGACCGCATCTTCATCAAGGCGCACGGACGCTCGAAGGCGCGCGCCATCGCCAACGCGGGCAAGGTGGCCGCCAAGGTGGTGGCGAACAACCTGGGGAGCTCCATCCGGGAAGGTCTTCAGAAGTGAGTCTGCCGGACCGCATCGACCCGCGACCGCCGCGGCGCATCTACCGCTGGGATCTGGACAAGACGTACCTCCAGACGGACTTCGATTCGCTCAAGGACCTGCTGCGCACCGCCTTCCAGAAGGCGCACGAGAAGGTCGCCATCCCAGGCGCGAGCGCGCTCATCCGCGAGCTGTCGGAGAACGGCGACTCGCGGCTGTGCATCGTCTCCGGCAGCCCCAAGCAGATGCGCGCCGTGCTGGAGGAGAAGCTCAAGCTGGACGGCGTGCGCTGGGACGAGTTCGTCCTCAAGGACAACATCGGCAACCTGTTGCGCGGGCGCTTCCGCGCGCTGCGCGGGCAGGTGGGCTACAAGCTGCCGGCGATTCTGGAGAGCCGGGTGAAGGCGCCCGCGGAGGCCGAGGAAGTCCTCTTCGGTGACGACGCGGAGGCGGATGCGTTCATCTACTCGCTCTTCGCGGACCTGATTGCCGGCCGCGTGGACGAGCGCGTGTTGTCCCAGGTGCTGGAGGCGGGCGGCGTCTACCCGGACGACGCGGAGCGCGTGCGCGCGGCGTGGAAGCAGATTCCAGTGGCGGACCCGGTGCGGCGCATCTTCATCCACCTGGACAAGCTGACGCCGCCCGCGCACTTCACGGCGTACGGGCCTCGCGTCGTCCCCATCTTCAACTACTTCCAGGCCGCGCTGGTGCTGCTGGCGGACGGACATCTGTCCGCGCCGCAGGTGCTGAAAATCGCGGTGGAGATGGTGCAGACGGCGGGGCACAACATCATCACCCTCTCCAACTCCTTCCAGGATCTGCTGCGCCGGGGCCTGCCGCTCCAGCAGGCGGCGGTGGCGCTGTCGCAGGCGCTGGAGGGGCCCAACAAGCTGCTGGCCGCGATGCGTCCGATGCCGGACATCCTCTCCGCGTTCAGCAAGCGGCTCGCCGCGCTGGGCACGCCGCCGCCCCCGCCGCCCGTGCAGGCCGTGGACTACGTGTCCCTCATCCACCACGCCCTGCCGCGCAACCACAAGGGCCGCACCAAGCCGTAGCGGTGGGCTTCAGGGCCTCCGAGCGTCCGAGTCTCGGAGCTCCGGAGCCTGGCGTCCGGGCGCATGGCCGGTGGGGACGTCGGACGCCCGGCCCTGGGGCAGACGACCAGGCGGGTTGGGCGAGCCCAGGCCCGTCAAGGCGCCGCCCAGGCGGGCTGGTGCGCGGTGGTTGGGCTGTTTCCAGAACGTTTCTGGCGTCTCCAGTGTTGATACGGAACAGAGTCTCCCGGGAGAGCGGGTCCCTGCCGCCGGCTTCCGGCCATGGGGCGATACTCGTGGCGGACTCTTTTTCACCGCCTGGAGCGAGCCTGGAACAGGATGCCCTTCGACGCTTCCCCGAATGCACGTTCGTACCCCTTTTCGCTGGAAAAGGGACGGGTGGGGTGGAAGCGCTCCACCTGTCCGGTGGACCCGCAGAAAGGGCGCTACACCCCCCCAGGGCGGATGCGCTATAGACGGCTGCCCCTGAAGCGCCCCTGTCGGGACGTCCACGGTGATGACGCGAGTTTTGACTGAAACGCCGCCTGCCGGCGGTCCGCTGCCACCTGCGCCCGATTCGACGCGCGCGAGGTTGCCTCATCCGAGGCGGCAGTGGGCTCCGAGCGCGGTGCTCAAGAGGTTTCCATGTCTTCCAATCTGGAGCTGACGACTGCCCCCTCGGAACAGGCGAGTGCCCCCGAGTCCGTGGCCGAATCGGCCCCCTCCGACGAAGTGTCCCCCCAGCTCTCTTTTTCCACCGAGGCGGCCCCCGAAACGAATGGCCGGTTGAGCCCGTCCGACGACGAGGCCGACGACGACGAGTCCGATGACGACGACGAGGTCGACGCGCTCGACGCCGTCTTCGACGAAACGGGCCGGGCCGCCGCGGAGGTGCTCGCCGCCGCCGAGGCGCAGGACGCCGCCGAGGCCGCCGAGGACGAAATCGAGCAGGTGCCCACGGTGCTCGAGCCCGAGCCCGAGCCGACCCCCTATGAGCGCGCGCTGCACGCGCCCCACGTGCGCTCCACCGGCGAGCCGGCGGAAATCGACCCGGACGAGTTGGATCCGGACGCGCTGAAGGTGGTGCTGCGGCTGCATCAGCACGGCCATCAGGCGTACCTGGTGGGTGGCTGCGTGCGCGATTTGCTCCTGGGCAAGAAGCCCAAGGACTTCGACGTGGCCACCAGCGCCCATCCGGGCGAGGTGCGCGCCATCTTCCGCAACTGCCGGCTCATCGGCAGGCGCTTCCGGCTGGCGCACGTCTACTTCAAGGGCGGGAAGATCATCGAAGTCTCCACCTTCCGGGCGAATCCGACGGAGCTGGAGGCCGCGGCACCTTCCGCGCCGGAGGAGGAGGGCGAGGCCGGGGGCGATGACCTGCTCATCACCCACGACAACGTCTTCGGCACCGCGCAGCAGGACGCGCGCCGCCGCGACTTCACCATCAACGGCCTCTTCTACGACGTGAGCGAGGGACGGGTCATCGACTACGTCCGCGGCCGGCGTGACTTGGACGAGCGGTTCATCCGCACCATCGGCGACCCGGAGGTGCGCATGCGCGAGGACCCGGTGCGAATCCTCCGCGCCGTGCGCTTCGCCGCGAAGCTGGACCTGGACATCGAGTCGCGCACGTACGCGGCCATGGAAGGCGCGGTGGAGGACCTGCCGCGCTGCGCTCCCGCGCGCCTCCTGGAGGAGACCTTCCGGCTCATCCGTGGCGGTGTGTCCGCGCCGGCCTTGAAGCTGCTGGACGCGCTGGACGCGATGAAGTTCCTGCTGCCTCCGGTGAACGCGTACCTCAAGCAGCACGGCAAGGAAGGCGAGAAGACCTTCTACTCCTTCGCCCAGGCGTTGGATCGCCGGGTGGCCGCGGGAGAGCCGCTCGACGACGCCATCCTGCTGGCGGCGTTGCTGGTGCCCATCAGCCACTCGGGCCCGCCGGCCGAGCCTCAGGAGGGCGGTCGTCCTTCCGTGTCGCAGGTGGTGGAGGAACTGCTCGCCGGCTTCGTCCAGTCGGCCCGGCTGCCTCGCCGCATCGCCGAGCGCTGCCGCATGCTGCTGCTCGCGCAGCGCACGCTGTCCGGTGAGCGCCGCCGCAAGAGCGCGGCCTTCCGGCGTCACCCCCTCTTCGGCGAAGCCCTCACCGTGTTCGAGATGACGGTGGAGGCCACCGGAGAGCACCGTGAGCAGCTTGACGCGTGGAAGGCTGGCGAGGTGCCCACGCCGCGTCCCGAGGCCTCCGATAGCGAGGGCTCCGAGCCCGGTGGCCAGCGCAAGCGTCGTCGCCGCCGTCGTCGTCGTCGTTCCGGGGGAGAGGGCTCCGCCTCGGCGGGTTCTTCATCCGGCTCCGGCGCCGGCGAGGCGTGAGCCCGCGAGTCGACGCGGAGGTCCCCCGGGCGCGTATCTACGGGGGACTGGTGCTGGGCGTGGTGGCCGTCTCCTGGGCGGCGCCGCTCATCCGTTTCGCGGAGGCGCCGTCCCTGGCCATCTCCGCGTGGCGTCTCACCTTCGCCTCGGTGCCGCTGCTGGCGCTGGCGCTGCTTCGGAGTCGCTCGGAGCTGACGTCGCTCTCCACGCGGACCTGGGGCTGGCTGGTGCTGTCCGGCCTCGCGCTGGCGCTGCACTTCGCGACGTGGATTGCGTCGCTCCAGTACACCACCGTGGCCAGCTCGGTGGCGCTCGTCACCACGCAGCCCGTGTGGGTGACGTTGTTCGCGTGGCTCGCCCTGGGTGAGCGCGTGGGCCCCCGGGGAATCGCCGCCCTCGTGTTGTGTCTGGCGGGCAGTGTCCTCATCGGCGCGCGGGACTTCGCGGCCGGAGGCACGGCGCTCTGGGGGGACTTGCTCGCGGTGGCCGGCGCCGTCATGGCGGGCGTGTACTTCGTCGTGGGCCGTCGCGTGCGCGAGTCCATGTCGCTGGGCACGTACGTGGGCATCGTCTACTCCGTGGCGGCGGTGGCGCTGATGCTGGCGCACGGCTTCGTCGACTCTCCGCTGACGGGCTTCACGCCGAGCACCTGGATGGTGCTGGTGGGGCTGGCCCTGGTGCCGCAGCTCATCGGCCACTCGCTGCTCAACGCCTCCGTGCGTCACCTCTCCGCGCCCTTCGTCGCGGTGGCCTCGTTGGGCGAGCCGGTGCTGTCCACGCTGTGGGCCGTGCCGCTGCTGGGCGAGAAGCCGGACTGGGTGCAGTTGGTGGGCGGAGCCCTGGCGCTGGTGGGTGTGCTGGTGATGTCCCGGGACGAGGCCGCGCGTCAGCCTCCACCTCCGGACATGGTTCCCGCCGCGGACTGAGTCTGGCTCAGCGCTTGGGCTTGTCCTTGTCCACGGGACGCTCGGAGCGGTGCTCGTCTCCGCCCGGTGCGTCGCTGCCCGCGATGTCCGCGGTGGTGATGGCCTTGCTGCCGAAGCGCTCCGCGATTCTGTCCAGCGTCGCGTTCAGCTTCGCCGTCCGGGGCGGCGCGGCGGGGAAGAGGCCGAGCTGCGGAGGCACGTCGTCCAACTGCACGCTCACCCCGGTGAGGCGGATGGCCTTGCCCTCGTGTGAGCGCTCCATCAACTCCAGGGCGGTGCGATAGAGCGTCTGCCCGTCGTCCGTCGCCTCGCGCAGCGTGGTGCGGCGGGTGAGCAGCGTGAAGTCCGCGAGCTTCAGCTTGAGCTGCACCACGCGGCCCTTCACCCCCGCGCGTCGCAGACGTCGGGCCACGCGCAGCGCCTGCGCATGGATGTGGGGCTTGAGGGCCTCCACGCCCGCGAGGTCCTCCTCGAAGGTGTCCTCGGCGCCCACGCTCTTGGCCGCGCGGTCCGGCACCACCTCGCGCATGTCGATGCCCTGCGACAGCTCCCACAGGTGCCGCCCGCTGGTGCCCAGCCGCTGCTCCAGCCACTCGACGTCCTTCGACGCCACGTCGCCAATCGTCTTCAGTCCCGAGCGCTGGAGGGACTCCTCCGTCTTCGGCCCCACGCCCCACAGGCGCGACACCGGGAGGCCCGCGAGGAAGGCCATCGTCTCCTCCGCGCGCACCTCCCGCTGCCCGTTGGGCTTGGCGAGGTCGGAGGCAATCTTCGCCACGAACTTCACCGTGGAGATGCCCGCGGACGACGGCAGCTTCAGCTCGTCCGCGATGTCCTTGCGGATGCGCCGCGCGATGTCCGAGGGAGAGCCGAACAGGCCCACCGACGCCGTGACATCCAGGAAGGCCTCGTCCAGGGACAGGGGCTCGATGAGCGGGGTGTAGCGCTCGAAGATGGCGAAGACCTGCTCGCTGGCCTCCGCGTACGCGGCGAAGCGTGGCTTCACGATGAGCGCATGCGGCGCGGCCTTCACCGCGCGCGCCATGGGCATGGCGCTGCGCACGCCAAAGGGCCTGACTTCATAGGACGCGGCGACAACGACGCCTCGTTGGGCATGCCCGCCCACGATGACGGGTTTGCCCTTCAGGGCCGGGTTGTCCCGCTGCTCCACGGACGCATAGAAGGCGTCCATGTCCACGTGGATGATGGCTCGCATGCACCAACCACTCTAACGGCTCTGTCTGACGTTGCAGGGGCTCCAAATCGGCGCGGGCGCCACCGCCGCTCGCTGTCCAGCAAGCCCATCTGCTCGGGCCCATGCCGTTCAACCGAGAAGGTCGCGAGCACCTCGAGCGCGGCGACGTCCGAGCCCGCCAGGGGCCGATTCAAGGCCTCCGGCGCGACTTCGAGCAGTGTGAGGTTCTTCACGTTGATGACGGGAACGAACCCGGGCTGTCGTGCGAGCACCCACGCGACGGCGAGCGGTGCGGGCGACAGCTGATGCTCGCGCGCGAAGCGCTGGAGTGAACCCACCACGTCCTCGTTCTTCTCGCGGTGCTCACCGCTGAGGCGGGGCGGATGGGCGCCGAAGTCGCCGGCGCCCGTGAGGTGCGCCATGAGGCGTTTCTGGTATGAACTGGCGGCGCCTCATGTCCCCCTATCGCCTGGTCATCTTCGACTTCGACGGCACCCTGGCTGACTCGCTGCCGTGGTTCCGGTCCGTCTTCAACGACGTGGCCGACCGCTTCGGCTTCTCCCGGCTGACTCCGACGGAGTTCGAGGCGCTGCGCGGCATGTCCGGGCGCGAGCTCATGGCGCACGCGAAGGTGCCCATGTGGCGGCTGCCCGCCATCGTCAAGCACATGCGCAAGGAGAAGCTGGCCGCCGCCGCCACCACGCCGCTGTTCCCGGGCGTGCCGGAGTTGCTCGGGGCGCTGAAGGACGCTGGAGTCACGGTGGCCATCGTCAGCTCGGACAGCGAGGTGTCGGTGCGGGCCGTGCTGGGACCTCTCGCGGCCTCGGTGGCGCACTTCGACTGTGGCGCCGCCATCTTCGGCAAGGCCGCCAAGTTCCGCCGCATGCTGAAGCGCACCCAGATTCCACCGGGCGAGGCCCTGTCGGTGGGTGACGAGATTCGCGACATCGAGGCCGCGCGAGAGGCGCGTCTTCCCTCCGCCGCGGTGGGGTGGGGCTACACGCTGCCAGAGGCGCTGGCGCGGCACTCCCCCACACACATGTTCCACTCCGTCGCGGAGCTGCGCTCGGTGCTGTTGCCCTGAGCCTGGCACCCGGGAATCGCTCGGTGCCTCGCGGCGGAGCGCTCCCGGGGGTGGGTCGGCCTTGGCCGAACGCTAGCTGCGCTGCGCGTAGTACTCGACGATGAACGGCTCGTTCACGTCGACGGGAATCTCCTCGCGCTCCGGGGTGCGCACGAAGCGCAGTCCCTCTCCGTCACCGAGCACCTGCACGTAGGCGGGCACGTTGCGCCCCTTCATCCGCTCGAAGGACTCGCGGACGATGAGCAGCTTCTGGTGGGCGGGGTGGTAGCGCACCTCGCTGCCTGGCTTGACGCGGAAGCTGGGGATGTCCGTGGCGGCGCCGTTCACCTGGAAGTAGCCGTGGCGGACGAACTGACGGGCCTGGCGGATGCTCGTGGCCAGCCCCGCGCGCAGCACCAACGCGTCCAGGCGGCTCTCCAGCAACTGCAACAGCACCGTGCCCGTGTTGCCCGGCGAGCGGCGCGCCTCCATGAACGCGCGGCGGCACTGCTTCTCCAGCAGGCCGTAGTAGAGCTTCAGCTTCTGCTTCTCCCGCAGTCTCCGGGAGAAGTCGCTGTTTCCCATGCGCGCCGTGGCGCCGTGCTGGCCGGGCGGATAGGGGCGCCGCAGCACCGGGTCCTTGTCGGGGTCCTTCGCGGTGATTCGCGAGAGAGGAATCCCCAGTCGACGGCACATCTTTCCCCTCGGTCCCAGATCACGCGCCACGTCTCGTCCCTCCGTATCCGGCTCGATGCTGTCGAGCTCAGTTGATTTTGATAATCACTATCAATATCATGATCAGTACCGTGACCCGAGGCCTCGGGTCAAGCCCACAGTGCGAGTTCGGTGCGGTGGGGGCTCACGGAGGGTGACTCCCGCGTGCCGTGGGAGGGGAGGCACGGGGCCGCGTGCGGAGTGGAAGGGGGCTGTCGGCGTGGCGTCCGGAGCGTGAGTCCTGGGCGCGGTGGCCGATGTGAGCGCAGCGTCCGGAGCGCGCAGGGAGCTTCAATCGGACGGCTTTCAGCCGGCGCTGGGGAGGGCAGGCCCCAGGTCTTTCTTTGGCGCCTGGTGACAGGCGTGTCGACACGGCGTCTGTCTGGGTTTTAGAGGCGCCTCGCCTGGAGCCTGCCGCACTGCTACCGGACTCGAGCAATGCCTGACGCGCCCCGGCGCGGACCTGGAGCGCTCCTGACCCGCGAGTCCTCGCGGCGGTCAAACAAGACACCCATTGCTTTTCAGTTGCTGGGTGACGAGGGCCGGTGCTGGCAAATTATGGCGCGGGTGTGTCGCATTCTGCTTCGGTGGTCTGTGTTGTGAGCCGTTGCGGGAGGGCGATAGAGTCACGTTGCCTTTTCCCCAACGGAGTCGTTCATCATGACTGTCTTCAAGCGTCTTGCCTGGGCTTGCGCCGCTGTGTCCCTCTCCGCCTGTGGTGGCGGCCTCCCCGAAGGCTCCGCGCCTCAGGACGCGCTGGACGAGCAGCAGGCCGCGCTGACCACCAGCTCCTTCGGGGGCTGTTCGTTCACCATCTCCTCGGCCATCATTCCTGGAGAGCTTCCTCCGCGCTATGCCATCACCCTGACGCGCGCCGCCTCGGGCACGTGTCCGTATGCCGCGGGCAGCGTGGAGCTGGGCCGCTCCTACAATACGCCGCACATCGCCGTGCTGGGGACGGGCGTGGGGCTGGCGACGGCCTACTCGACGAAGGGTTCCCCGAGCGGGAGCGCCAACACGCAGTGCCGGGTGAACCACATCGACGCGGCCACGCTCGCGAAGGTTCGGGACGACACCATCGTGGTGAACTTCGGCGCGGGCAATGTCCCGGTCTGCAACCTGGACAAGACGGACGCTGGCGCCACGCTGGTTGCCTACGGCACGAAGACGGGCCCGCTTCCGGGCGAGACGGGGAGCGGCAGCAACTACGTGGCCACGTATTACAACTACTTCACCAGCACCACGCCGCCCGTCTACTACGCCTACTGAAGACGGCTTCCGGCCCGCGGCGCAGCACCTCCGCGGGCCGTCGGTTTCCTTTCGAGGGACCGCTCTTCAGGGCACTCGAAGCTCAGGGACAGTTCTTGCCGAACACGGCCGTGAAGGAAGCGCCGTTGTTGTAGACCTGGAGCTTCTTCAGCCGGTATCCCTGAGCCGACTCATTCCCATGGAGCGTCTGGTACTGGGACATGGCGGCGTCCACGTACGCATGAGTCAGGCAGCCGCTGGCGTTGTTGGCGGTGTACGCGAAGCGCGGCGGGTTGTGCGTCGGGTCGGCGACCAGGTTCTCCACGTGCATCCCCTGTCCCGCGAGCGCGGCCAGTTCCGACACCGCCTGGGCCTCGGATAGCCCATAGCGCAGGTACCGCACGTCCAGGTCATGACTGCTGAAGAGGACGGCGTAGTACTGCACGCCATTCTCCCGGTAGGGGAAGAAGTCCTCCACGCGCCAGCCCAGGTTCAGCACATACGTCTGGTAGAACGAGTCCAGGCTCGCCTGCGTCAGCCGGTGCTCGAACTGTGCCTGCTCTCCCGCGCGCAGCTTGCCGTAGGTGGTGTTGTAGCGAGCCTGCCCGGAGGAGTTGATGCGGATGCGGGTCTCCCGAGGCACGTAATTGGATTGCCGCCACAGGTCCACCTGTGTGTTGAACCCGGTGCTGTCCAGGCCCGCCTGCACGCCGAAGGCGGTGTCGGTGGAGTACTGGTAGGAGCCCGCGACGCGCAGCACGGAGTCCTGCTCGTAGAAGGTCAGCGTCTCCGGGCGGTAGCTCATGCCCCGGTAGTACTCGGGCTGCTCGGTGAAGGTCTCCCACGTGGCGCCGTGGAAGTCCGGGTAGTGGGGCATCCACAGGCGCGGATAGAAGGTGTCCTGGAAGCCGGTGTAGCAGCCGGTGGAGACCTTCTCGTAGACACCGAAAGGGTCCACCTCCACGGCCACCAGCGGCTGGGTCGGCATGGGCATGCCGATGTAGACATGCAAGTGATTGTTGGCGTGGTTGCTGGCGGGCCTGCCGTCCGCGGCGAGCGAGCCGGGCGTGAGCGTGTTGCCGGATTTGGCGATTCTCTGCCCGCTGGAGACCCACTGGCCGAGGGTGACGGGGATGGCATCCGCCTCCGTGCCCCAGGAGGGGTGATTGGGGTAGTTGTGCGCCATCAACTGGTAGCGCGCGCACTCGTCATCCCCGGTGGGACACGTCATCGCCTTGACGGCGGCCACGTCATGGGCGCGGCCGTCTCGCAGGTGCATGTAGAAACTGTAGAGCTTCTTGCCGTTGGCGCCGGTGTGCTCGATGACGATGGTGTTGCCGCCACCGCCCGGCGGGCCATCGAAGTAGATGCCGATGACCTTGCCCTCGGCGATGGCCAGCACATCGAAGCTGGAGTCCTTGTCCGCCGGCGTGTTGGCGCGGCTGATGTCGAGCCCCCGGTGGATGCCGCCGCCGTTGTAGCGCCAGCCGTGGCCCAGTCGGACCTCGGTGCCGGAGATGACCGGCGAATTCGCCGTGAAGGGCAGCCTCAGCGGAAGGGGTGCGCGGATGCCGCGCAGGAACGTCTGGGCGTCCGCCGCGACTGGGAAGGCGGTGGAGGGGCCGCGCAGGTGCGTCAGCAGCCGCCCCTGGAGGTCGGTGCGCAGCGCGGAGGCGGGCAGGGCGTTGATGGCCTCGCGCCACTCCTCCAGCGCGCCTCCTGGGGCGGTGGAGAGGGACTCCGAGCCCGTGGTGTCCGGAGTCACGCAGGCATCCGCGATGTCGCTCACCAGGACGGGCTGCTCCTGGGTCCCCTCGAAAATGGGAGACGAGGCCTCGGGGGGACCGCCACAGGCGGAGAGGAGCACGGCGGACAGCAGGGACCAGGACCAGGGGCTGCGTGGAGTCATGCCCCCCCAACGAAGCTCGCCGGCGATTCCCCTCACCTCGACGCGCGGAGTACTCCGCTGTCATTGGCGTCCTGCTCCAGGAACTGCTGGGAGTAGCGCTGTGTGTCCAGGTCCACCCAGTCCTGATAGCCCCGCATCCAGTCGCGCATCCCGGTGATGAAGCCTCGGAGCTCCTTGCTGGCGTGGGGCTCCACCTGGCTGGCTTCCCGCTGGAACGCGTCAATCTCCGCGCGGACCTTGTCGAAGGTGTAGTCGATGCCCTCCTGGAGCGTGTGCCCCTGGGCGGCATGGAGGATGACCATGTTGCGGTACTGCCCGGGTTGCCGTGCTTCCATGGGCAGGCTCTGCATGTCGTTGCTCCAGCAGACGACGTTGTTGGTGTGCAGGCGCAGGCCGAGGACATCGGGCCGGTGGAACTCTTCAGCGGGGAGCGGCCCCGCATTGGCCGTGTCGAGCAAGTCGATGCAGGGGTTCATTCCGCTGGTGTGGCGGCGAATCGCCTCATAGGGCCGGATGGCCGAAGAGGGCTCCTCCGCGAGGTGGCTGACGATTTGAAGTCCCGCGGTGGAGGCCCACATCCGCATGCCATGGGCGAACCGCTCGAAGTGCTCCCCGGGGAGCCGGCGGCGCAGGCGCTGGCAGACGTCCAGCCAGGCGACCTCGCCGAAGACGGGCGACGCGCCCAGGCGGTTGAAGTCCAGGACGTCCAGCATCGCCGTGAGATTTGGGAGCGTCTCGCGACTGAGGGTCTCCACCCGGTCCACGAAGAGGTCGTCCGTGATGAAGAACCAGATGAAGTAATCCGCGATGATTTGAAGCAGCTCCCGGTCGGCGTGGGGATAGCAGCGGGCAGCGAGCCAGCCGTATTTCGTCCGAGTGACGCGTGCCAGATACTGCTCGGAGGGGATGAGACCGTGCCTTGCCGCCCAGTGCGTGGCTTCCTGCTCCACGGGCTCGACGTCGGGTGAGCACACGCCCGCCCAGGGGAAGGCGATGGTGGGAATTCGGAGTTGCTCCAGTTGGGCGGAGAGATTCTCGAGCACGATGTGCCTCCAACATCCCTTGGCTGGATTCCGTATGAGCACGCGCTGCCGGGCGGACTCGTGTGTCGCGAGTGCGGTGCTGAAACACGGCTCGAACGGAGAGGGTTGTTGTGTGGATGATGGAGGCGTCACGAGGGCCGCGCAATTGAATCTGTACTCAAGGGCTGTGTCGCGTGAGACAAATAGTGGCTGCGGGCCAGGGGGCTGTTTCATCGAGCCCGCAGGCGTCGCGAATGCCGTGCCTGCTCGGGGGCGCTCAGAGAGGGATGTCATGGGGAGGGCAGATACGCTGGACGGCCCGCGCAACATTGTCTGTTTTCAGGGGCATTGCCGCCGGAGGTGAGAGCCATTGCGGGCCGAGGGGCTGTTCCCGCGAGCCCGCAGGCGTCTATCCTGCGGGGCATGAAGACCCTGACCGAGTACCTGTGGTTCGAGACGAAAGAGCGGCGAGAGCTGGTCCGACTCACCGACACCGTGGCCTCGCTGGTCCGCAAGAGCGGCATCCAGGAGGGGATGGTCCTGGTCTCCGCCATGCACATCACCGCGGGCGTCTTCGTCAACGATGACGAGTCCGGACTCCATGAAGACATCTGGGAGTGGCTCCAGAAGCTCGCGCCGTTCGGGCCTGACTACCGCCACCATGGCACCGGCGAAGACAACGGTGACGCTCATCTCAAATCGATGCTGGTCCACCATCAGGTCATCATCCCCATCACCACCGGGAAGCTGGACCTGGGCCCGTGGCAGCAGGTGTTCTATGCGGAGTTTGACGGACAGCGTCGCAAGCGCGTCATCGTCAAGGTGATGGGCGAATAGCACCGTTTCGGAACAACGCGGTGGGTCCTCTCGGTGACAGGCCCTTGGGGGACGGGCTCGATGCTCGCGGCGTGCTCCTCTTTCTGCTTGGATTCAACGCCCACCCCTGGGAGTCATCATGCGAATGTGTCGTCCATCGACATCTGCCGTTGCCGGTGTGTTGTGCGTCCTCTCCTCCGTGCTCTTGAGCTGCACGGGAGGAGGGACGGAGGATCCTCCCGCGCAGTTCGATGGCGTCGTCCTGGAGCAACGGGGGCAGGCGCTGGATGGCAGCAACATCACCGAGTACGCCGCATCGTGTCGCGCGGAGCTGGGGCGACTGACGGACGCCACGTTCAACTGCCGGGACGGGACGCTGCTGCACACCACGAACACGCCCGACGGCGCGACCTGTGACAAGCCGGTGTGGCTCAACCTCGGCGGGAAGTACTGTGTCGACAACGCGCGCCTGTTGAAGCTGAAGACGAGCAATCCGGACACCGAGGCGCGGGTCATCTGTCGCCGCTACAAGGCGGGGCCGGACACGTCGGAGAGCTTTCAAGACGTCGCCATCGTCGTCGCCAACAAGACGTCGGGGGCCACGTGCTACTTCCAGGCGCTGAGTGGCTCGGGCCCGGATCTCAATGGCAAGAACGTGCCCAACCCGATGGCGGACCCGGCGTCCACGGATGCGGCGGAGCGCGCCGCGGCCACCGCGGCCAAGACGTACTACATCAGCCCCAAAGGGCTTCGGGACAGCTCCTCCCTGCACTGCTCGAAGTGCCATGACAGTGACCCCTGGATGCACTCGCCCTACATCGACCAGGTGGCGGCGAGCGCGGATGGGCTGCCCACGGGCTTCAAGAAGGGGAAGTACAAGCTCGTCGAAGAGGCCTATCTCACGAACGGAGGGAGCGGCTGGCCCAAGCCGGAGACGGTCACCACGGCGCGGGTCAAGGATGGTGCTGGAGATGTCCGCAATCAGGAGTGCACCGCCTGTCACCGCATTGGAACGAAGAACACGTGCGCGGATTGGTTCCCCAAGTCCGTCGACAAGAAGCCCATTCCCTCGCGCAACGCCGCGAATGGTGTGTGGCCGAAGAGCCACTGGATGCCTGAAGTCCTTCCCGCGACGAAGGCGGAGTTCCACACGCTCTATGACAATCACATCAAGGCGCTTGAGTGCTGCTGCTCTTCGCCGTGGAAGCTGGGCTGCTCCACCTTCACGGACCTGACGGACCTGACGAAGAAGCGCCAGGGAACGGGCGCGGCGGGGTTCATGCCCGGGGCGGAGAAGTGCGTGGATGGAACGACGGGAGTGGTGGCGCTCGGAGTCAGCATCGCGCCCATCGTCGTCGCCGCGCGAGGCTCTTCGGAGAGCTCCTGCACGTCACCCTTCACCGCGCCGCTCTGTGCCAGCTTCTCCATCGAACGCACGGACCTGGAGGGCAACACCACCACGCTCACGGAGGGGCCGAACGGGTCCCCGTTGATGGCGTGCGCCAATCATCCCCAGTCGCCCTATCCCGGGCCTCACGAGTCGCTCCTCGATGTGGAGCCGGGGGACCTGGTGAAGCTCAGCACTCCGCAGCGCTATGCCTATGCGGACAACCATGACCTGCTCGAGTTCGTCGGGTGGCAGGTCTCGGAGAGCTGCCCCTGTGTCGATGGCGGCAGCACCACTTGTCAGTTCCGCACGCGCGGCAGCCGCCACTGGTTTGGGACGGATGCCGAACTGCCGGAGGTGACGTACGAGGGCGATCCGGAGAGCTTCCATTGTCAGGCGCTCTATCAGCGCACGAGCGTCTGTCAGCCTCCCGACGCGGGCGTGGATGCCGGCACGAATGCGGGCGTGGATGCCGGATACGACGGAGGGCCGAGTGACGCGGGGTTCGATGGCGGCGTGCGCGACGCGGGGTTCGATGCGGGAGTCTTTGACGCGGGCGTCGCCGACGCGGGAGTCTTTGACGCGGGAGTCTTTGACGCGGGAGTCTTTGACGCGGGAGTCTTTGACGCGGGAGTCTTTGACGCGGGAGTCTTTGACGCGGGAGTATTCGACGCAGGAGTCGCTGACGCGGGAGTCCTCGACGCAGGAGTATTCGACGCGGGAGCCTTCGACGCGGGAGTCGCTGACGCAGGAGTCTTCGACGCGGGAGTCTTCGACGCGGGAGTCGCTGATGCGGGCTGCACCGACGCGGGAGTCTCCGACGCGGGAGTCGCTGATGCGGGCTGCGCCGACGCTGGAGTCGCTGACGCTGGAGTCGCTGACGCTGGAGTCTCCGACGCGGGAGTGAAGCGGTGTGACGGCGGAGTCAGTGTCCCCGCTCAGTTTGGCGTGGGCGGCCCCATCCCCGCCGAGGATTGCCAGATAACCGCGGAGGAGGTGCCCTCGGGGCCCGAGGAGCCTTGACCCAGGGAGGGTCTGAATGACCGCACGGGCCGGTGCCCTCTGGGGTTGCACCGGCCCGTTTGTCCTTGGGCCTCCATGGGCTTTCCGTCCCATGAGTGTGGCGCCAGACAGGTGTTCGCAGGCTTGATCTGGGCCAGGACGATTCCTGGCGCTACATTGGGTGGCCCATGGATTCCGTGCCCGCCAAGCCCTTTGGCCGCTATTCGTTGGTGTCAAGGTTGGGAAAGGGAGGCATGGCCGAGGCGTGGCGTGCGCGATTGGTGGGTGAGGCTGGCGTGACGAAGCCGGTGCTCATCAAGAAGGTGCTGCCGGAGTACGCGCAGGATGAGCGCTTCATCCAGATGTTCATCAGCGAGGCCCGCATCTCCGCGTCGCTGTCGCACGGCAACATCGCCCAGGTCTTCGACTTCGGACGGACGGACGGAGAGCACTTCCTGGCGATGGAGCTGGTGGACGGACCGCCGCTCCATCGCATCATCAAACGCGCGCTCCAACATGGGCTGAGTGCGATTCCCGTGGCGCAAGCCGTGTTCATCGCCATGGAGGTCTGCCGAGGGCTGCACTACGCGCACACGCGCACGGACGGCCGGGGTGTTCCACTGGGCATCGTCCATCGGGACATCTCTCCGGAGAACGTCCTGGTCAGCTACGAGGGACAGGTCAAGATCGTCGACTTCGGCATCGCCAAGGCGCGCGAGCTTCGAGGATTCAAGACGGAGCCTGGTGTGGTGAAGGGCAAGTACCTCTTCTTCTCACCGGAGCAGGCGAGGGGAGAGGACGTCGACGCACGCACGGATGTGTGGGCGGCCGGCGTGGTGCTCTACCAGATGCTGTGCGGACGTCTGCCCTTGCAGGGGCCTGAGTACGTGGTGATGCACCAGCTGCAGGAGGGACGCTTTCCGTCACCGCGAACGCTGCGCCCCGAACTGCCCGCGGAGCTGGATGCCATCGTCCAGAAGGCGCTGACCGTGAAGAAGGAAGCGCGCTTCGAGTCCGCGCTTGCCTTGGCGGAGGCGCTCTCCGGATTTCTCTACGCGACCATGCCCCGCTTCTCGCCCATGTCGGTGGCGTGGCTCGTCCAGACGCTGTTCACCATGGAATTGCGAGAAGAGGGGCGCGAGCCTCAGGTGCCCACACCTTTCCGGGAGGAGCTGGCTCGCGTCGCCGAGACTCGCAGTTTCGCCACGATGCATGAGTCGCCCATCGTGACGGAGGCCTCCACCCGCAAGTGGGTGTCGTATCGACGTGGCGTGGGGACGGGGCTCGGGGCGGCGTTCCTGCTCGCCGCGGGACTCGGTGTCGTGACGTGGAGGCTGCGTGAGACTCCTGCCGTCGATGCGCCGCCGCCGCGCGTGAGTGAGATTGTCGAAGCTCGCGTTGCTCCGGCAGCACCCTCGACGGTACCGGTTGCGCCCACTCAGGCGGCTGCTGGAGAGGTGAACGAGGAGGTTGTACCTGCCGCCGAGGTGGCACCCCCGGTCGTCGACCCTGGTAGTGCGCCAGCTCTGGAGGTGGTGCCGACTCCGCCCGTGAGCACCCCAGCGGAGGCGCGGCAGGTTGACTCCGAAGCCGAGTACGCCGGCCTCATCAAGCAAGCCCGGTCCGCCATCGTGGGCAGTCGCTACAAGTCCGCGGCGGCGTTCTTCCGCAAGGCGCTGTCCTTCAAGCCGGGCTCTACCGAGGCGAAGGTGGGGCTGGGCATCGCCCTGGTCAATGGATTCGAATCCGAGGCGGCCTTCCGCGAGTCCGCGAAGCTGCTCGCGGAGGTCGTGCGCGAGGACCCGCGGCACTCCCGGGCCTGGCTGTCGCTGGGCATGGCCTACCAGTCCATCGGGAAGAATTCCCAGGCGGCCGATGCCTACAAGAAGTATCTGATGCTGGACCCCTCGGGGGCATCCGCCAACGAGGTCCGCACGATGCTCAAGACGCTGGGGAACTGACCCGTCCCGTCAGCTCGCCGGGCTCTCGCCCTCGCCTCGCGGCAACTGCAATCCCAGCCGCTCCAATTCCGCGCGGAGCTCCGGGGGCAGGGGGCTCGTCACGTGCATCGGCTTCTTCGTCTCCGGATGCGTCAGCCCGAGCGCCCGCGCATGCAGGAAGAAGCGCCCCAGCTCCGGCGCCTCGCGCCCGCCGTAGAGCGTGTCTCCGACGATGGGCGCTCCAATGCCCGCCATGTGCGCGCGCACCTGATGCAACACCCCCGTGAGGATGCGCACCTCCACCAGGCTGTGCTCCCCCGCGCGCCCCAGCACCCGGAAGCGCGACACCGCCTCGCGCGCGTCCTCGGCGCCGTGCGGCGCGGGCTCCACCCGGTCCGGGTGCCGCGGGTGATGGCGCAGCGGCAGCTCGATGTCGCCCTCGTCCACCAACGGCCCCGTCACCAGCGCCAGGTAGCGCTTGTCCACCGCCCGCTCACCGAACGCCGCACGGACCGCGTCCCACGCCGTTCTCGAGCGCGCGGCCAGCACCACGCCCGACGTCTCCACGTCCAGCCGGTGGCACAGCCCACCCTCACGCGGGTCCACGGAGGCCTGCGCGCACTCGGGGTAGCGCGCCACCAGCGCGTTGGCCACCGTGCCCGTCTCTCCCGACTGGAGCGGATGCGAGGCCCGGCCCGCGGGCTTGTCCACGAACACCAGCGCCGCGTCCTCGTGCAAGACGACGAGCGGGAAATCCTCGTCCGGCACCGCCTCGCGCGTCTCCTCCTCCACCACCACGGAGATCTGCTGCCCCGCCACGAGCGTCAGGCCCTTCTTCGCCGCCCGGTGGTTCACCTTCACCGCGCCCGCATCGAAGAGCCGCTTGAGGCGCGCGCGCGACAGGCCCAGCGCCTCGCCCACGAAGAGGTCCACCCGCTGGCCCGCCTTGTCGGCGTCCACGGTGAAGGTGTGCAGCTTGGAGGGATTCACTCGGAAAGAGCCTCGTAGACTTCCTCGGCCGTCTGGAACCGGTCGTCCGGCTCCTTGCGGATGAGGCGGTGGGCCACGCGTGCGAACTGCGGGTCCCCATGAAGGTTCAACGCCAGCACCGGCGGAGGCTCCGTCTCCAACACCTGCCGCCACAGCTCGTGCGGCGTCTTCGCATCGAAGGGGGGCCGCCCGCTGAGCAGCTCATAGAGGATGACGCCCAGACTGTACAGGTCCGAGCGCCCATCCAACGGCTCCCCGAGAATCTGCTCGGGCGCCATGTAGCGGTACGTACCGACCAGCTTCCCCGCCTCCGTGATGGCCACGTCGTCCGCGAGGAACTTGGCCAGCCCGAAGTCCATCAGCCGCACCTGCCGGTCCTCGTCCACCATGACGTTGGACGGCTTGAGGTCGCGGTGCACCAACCCATGCCCGTGGATGTAGGCCAGCGCTTCACACAGCTGGAGCATGGTGTCCTTCAACCGCCCCATGCGCTCCGGACGGTTGAGCTCCTCCTCGCGCGGCGCCCGGCCGTCGTCCACCAGCTTGCGAGGCGAGGGCAGGGGCGCATCGAACCCCTCCAGCGAGTCGTCCGAGCTGGAGCCCGAGCCCATCTCGTCGTCGCCCTCTGCCGCGCCATAGGACTCCAGGTCCTCGCTGGGCGGCTCCTCGTTGAAGGCGTTCATGCTGAACAGCCCCTCCGTGGCGGAGCGGGAATCCCCCAGCGCGTCCGCGTTGGAGATGCTGTCACTGCCAGGGCCGAAGTCCTCGTCCGCCGTGCGCCGCACCGTCAGCAGGCTGCGCGGCGTGTTGACGCTGATGGGCGACAGCAGGTCGTCACCCCGGATGTCCAGGTAGTGGCGCAGCGTGAGCCCTTCAATCAGCTCCATGGCCAGGTAGGGCCAGCCCTGGTGGACTCCGGC
Organism: Myxococcus eversor; assembly: GCF_010894455.1. GTDB lineage: Bacteria > Myxococcota > Myxococcia > Myxococcales > Myxococcaceae > Myxococcus > Myxococcus eversor. The sequence goes on from NZ_JAAIXY010000017.1 coordinate 19,943, forward strand.
CTCGAAGACCTTCACCACGTTGGGGTGGGACAGGTCCGCCAGCGTCTCGAACTCGCGCGCGAGCCGTCGCGCCGCGCGCTCGTCCAGCGCGGGGCCGGCGGAGAGCAGCTTGAGCGCGACTTCGTCGTTGCTGCGGCGGTCCAGGGCCCGGTACACGGTGCCTGCCCCGCCGCTGCCGAGCGTCTCCAGGACGCGGTAGGGACCGATGACCTTCGGGGGCATGCGTGGCGCGGATCCTACGAACCCCGTCGCGTCACGGTCAAACTCGATGATGCCTGGTTGCATGGTCCGGGGCAGGACACTCGCGCGGGCATTTCACTTTTCCAGGGAAAACTGGGAGAACCTTCATCAAATGCAAGTCGGGAAGTATCAACTCGTCCGGAAGCTTGCCACGGGGGGCATGGCGGAGGTCTACCTCGCCAAGGCCGCGGGCCCCATGGGCTTCGAGAAGACGCTCGTGCTGAAGCGGATCCTTCCGCACCTGGCGGAAGACCCGGCGTTCGTGGAGATGTTCCTGGGGGAGGCGCGGCTGGCCGCGCAACTGGAGCACCCGAACATCGTCCAGATTTTCGACTTCGGCGAGGCGGACGGCAGCTACTTCCTGGCGATGGAGTTCATCGACGGGCCCACGTTGCGGCGGCTGGTGAAGCGCGCGGCGGAGCAGCCGTTGCCGCCGATGATGTGCGCGAAGCTGGTGTCGCTCGCGGCGGAGGGCCTGGCCTTCGCCCACGACTTCTGTGACGCGACGACGGGGGAGCCTTTGGGGCTCATCCACCGCGACGTGAGTCCGGACAACATCCTGGTGTCGCGGCAGGGCGCGGTGAAGGTGGTGGACTTCGGGGTGGCGAAGGTCGCCGGGCAGGGGCACCGCACGCAGACGGGCGTGGCGAAGGGGAAGGTCTCGTACATGCCCCCGGAGCAACTGCGGACGAAGCCGCTGGACAAGCGGGTGGATGTCTACGCGCTGGGGGTGGTGCTGTACGAGCTGCTGACGGGGAGGCGTCCGTTCGACGCGACGACCGAGGCGAGCACGATGCAGGCCATCCTGTTCGAGCCGTTCATCCCGGCGGTGGAGCGCAGGCCGGACCTGCCGGTGGCGCTCCAGAAGGTCCTCGACCTGGCGCTGGCGAAGGAGCGCGACGCGCGCTACCCGGACTGCCGCGCGCTGCAGATGGACCTGGAGCGCTTCCTGCTGACGTCAGGCGAGTCCGTGGGGGCGTACCAGCTCTCGCAGTTCGTGGCGAAGCTGGGGGCGGAGGGTGTGTCGGGGCCGGTGGTGCCTTCGCCGGGACTGATGGCGGGTGCGACGCCGGTGAAGCCTGGGAGCATGCCGAAGTCCATGGCGTCGCCCCCGCCTCCGCCCGTGGACTCGACGTCGCCCACGACGCCGATGCCGCTCTCGATGCGCGGGGTGGTGGACGAGGTGCGTCCGCGGGCTCCGGCGAATGAAGGAAGCAAGGGCGCGGAGACCCCGGAGGGTACGGCGAAGGCGGCCGGGGCTCGGCGAAAGCCCGCGGCCCGAGCGGTGGCGGCTTCGCAGGAGGGCGTGGCGGCGGAGGCGCGCGGCACGGGTGGGGAGTGGAACCCATCGCGCATCGCTGGCGTGCAGGCGCCCGAGGGGCCGTCACGGGAGTCCGAGAGGGACGCGGAGGAGCGTGTCCCGACGAATGGGGGTGCGTCTGACGAGGACGCCATCGCCACGGGGGCGCAGGTGCGTGCTCCGAAGGCGCGCAAGGTGTCGGCGGGGCTCCTCGCGGCGCTCGTGGGAGCGGCGGTGTTGGGGGTGGGTGGCGTGGCGCTGGTGTCCACGCGGGGCGAGCAGCCCAGGGTCGTGGTGCCTCCTCCGCTTTCCCTGGCGAAGAAGCCCGACGCGAAGCTCCCGCCGCCGACGGCGCGGGTCGAACCGTCGCAGCCTGTCCCTTCGCCGGAGCGGGGCTCGGGCGGGGAGTCACTGGCGGTGGCACAGGTGCCCCAGGGGGCGGAGGTGAAGAAGGCGGAACCTCAGGCCACCGCGACTGCGCCAGAGGCCGTGGCCGCGAAGCCCGTGGAGAAGGCTCCACCGGTCGTCGTTCCTGTCGCCGATGCTCCGGTTGTGCCCGAGCCGAGCGAGACGAAGCCCGCCGTGAAGAGCGCGGCTCCTCGCCCGCGCGCCCCCGCGAAGGCGGTGGCCACGGGCAAGTTGGAGTTCCGCATCCGTCCTTATGCGGAGGTCTACCTGAATGGGAAGCACCTCGGGCCGACGCCGATCGCGGCCGTCGAGGTGCCTGAAGGCAAGCACACCATCAGGCTCGTCAATCCCGAGTTGAAGCGGGAAGAGACGCAGAAGTTCGAGGTGAAGGCGGGGCAGAACAACATCTTCAAGTTCAACTTCCAATCAGAGTGAACCGAGTCATTTCCTACGACGGAGCCGCGCCTGTCGTGATTCCTCGGCTGGCGAGCTGGATGCCCCGGTCATCTGCATCCTGCTCCGCGAACTTCGCCAGGTAGCGGTGGGTGACCAGGTCTGCCCAGTCCTGGTCACCCATCAGCCATTCGCGCATGCCAGAGATGTAGCCCCGGAGTTCCTTGCTGGCATCGCGCTCCAGGCGGGTGGCCTCTTCCTGGAAGGCGGCGATCTCGTCACGGACTCTCCGCGCGGTGTAGTCGATGCCTTCTTGAAGGGAATGTCCCTGGGCCGCGAATAACAGGACCATGTTGCGGTTCTGGTCGGGCTCGTGTGCCTCGGTGTGAATGCCATGCAGGTCATTGCCCCAAGAAGCGATGTTGTTGAAATGCAGGTGGAGGTGCTCCACTGAGGGGTGGTGGTACTCCTCGGGAGCCAAGGGCCCCGCATTGTCGACGTCGAGGAGGGCCGCGCAGGCGTTCCCGCCCGAAAGATGTCGGCGAGTCGCGCAGTAGGCTCGCAGCGAAGTGGGATTGTCCAAGAGCTGCCCGACGATTTGAAGTCCCGCGGAGCTCGCTCACATGCGCATGCCCTGGGCGAAGCGCGAGAAGTGCTCGGGGGACAGGAAGCCTCTCAATCGCTGGCAGATGTCCCGCAGGGCCCCCACTCCGAAGAGAGGCTCGGGGCTGCTCTGGTCGAGGTCGAGGACATCCAGGAAGGCGGTGAGATGCGACAGGGTGGAGGCGCTGAGCGGGTTCACCCTGTCCACGACGAGGTCGTCGATGACGAAGAACCATGCGAGGAAGTCCGCGAAGATTTGGAGCAGCGCTGGGGACGCATGGGGAAAGCCTCGGGCCGCGAACGAGGCATACTTCGCTCGCTCCGCCCGTGCCCTGTGCTCCGCCGTGGGGGTGAGCCCGTGCCGGGTGGCCCAGGTGAGCCTCCTGTGTTCCAGTTGCTCGACGTCGGGCGCGCACGCCCCCTGCCATGGAAATGTGATGACAGGGATGCGGACGTGTTCAAGCTCCAATCGGGCGTGTCTGTCTATTTGAATGGATGCGCGGCGAGAATCCCTGTCGCCAGGTCCACCAAACGGGTGCGCAGCGCTGTCGGCTCCACCACCTCGAAGCCACTTCCCACCTCGAAGAGTTGGCCCACCGCGATGGACTCCCGCTCGAAGTCCACGGTGACAGTCTTTCCCCCATCCTCCACCCGCCCCGCGTCGAACCGGGGCGCATCCGCGGGCGGACGAATCCGTCGCAAGGCCGCCTCCGCCTCGGTCGTCAGCCGCAGCGTCACTTCGTATCGGGCCCGCTTCTCCGCGAAGCGCGCGCACCACTCCCGCCAGAACGCGGGCAAATCGAACCGCGCGGGCCGCTCGAACGTCTCCGCTCGCAAGCGGGCCCCCTCGATTCGCGAGCCCCGGTACACGCGCTCTCCCTTCTGGGTCCCCGCGACCAGGTACCAGCGGTCCGCCTTGAGCACGAGCGCGTACGGGTCCACTTCGCGCCGCCCGCGCTTCCCGTCGAAGTCCCGATACGTCAGCGCCACCTTCCGGTTCAGCCACGCCGCCTCGCGCAGCACCTCCAGGTAGGGCACCGACTCCCGCTCCGTGAACCAGCCCGAGGAGTCCACGTGCAGCCGCTGTCGCGCATATTCCAGCGCGGGTTGCTGCAAGACGGGCAGCGCCGCCGCCAGCTTCGCCAACCCGCTGCTCAGCGGCGCGGACAGGCCCAGGTCGCCCAGCCCGCCTGGCGTGGCGCTCATCGCCGCCAGCGCCTGCAGCTCCGCGCGATTCAATCCCGTGAGCTGCGTCTTCCACCCTTCGAGCAGCGCGACGCCTCCCGCCGAGCCTCGCGTCGCGTACACCGGCACGCCGGAAGCAGACAGCGCGTCGAGGTCCCGGTGGATGGTCCGCTCGGAGACCTGGAGCTCGCGCGCGAGCTGTCCCGCCGTCCGCTTCGGACGGGTCTGCAACAACATCATCAGGCTGACGAGTCGGTCGGCGCGCATGTCGGAAACCCCACCGCGCACTGTACGCGGACCATCATGACAACAGATGTCATGATTCCCTCCATAGGGTGTGCCCATCACCGGCCCATCCACACCCCACCCGCGCCGGTCCGAGGAGAGACACCATGAAGAAGCCACTCGAAGGACGCATCGCCCTGGTCGCTGGAGCCACGCGCGGCGCCGGCAGGGGAATCGCCACGCGGCTCGGCGAGGCCGGTGCCACCGTGTACTGCACGGGCCGCAGCGTGCGCGGCCGTCCCGCCTCCGGCCCCAAGCGCCCGGAGACGCTCGAGGAGACCGCCGAGCAGGTCACCGCGCTGGGCGGAAAGGGCATCGCCGTCCGGTGCGACCACACCGTCACGGAGGAGGTCGCCGCCCTGTGCGAGCGCATCCAGAAGGAGCAGGGGCGGCTCGACATCCTGGTGAATGACATCTGGGGCTGCGACAACATCTCCGAGTTCGGCGTGCCCTTCTGGAAGCAGTCCACCGACAACGCGCGCACCATGCTGGAGCGCGCCGTGCTCACCCACATCATCACCAGCCGCCACGCCGTGCCCCTCATGCTGGAGCAGGAGCGGGGCCTCGTCGTCGAAATCACCGACGGCGACCACTTCGGCTACCGGGGCAGCGTCAACTACGACGTCGTGAAGATGAGCGTCATCCGCCTGGCCTTCGCCATGTCGCGCGACTTGCGCCGCACCCGTGTCACCGCGCTCGCCGTGACGCCCGGCTTCCTGCGCTCCGAGGAGATGCTGGAGAACTTCGGCGTCGCCGAGGCGAACTGGCGCGACGGCGCGAAGGCCGAGCCGGACTTCATCGCCTCCGAGTCACCGGCCTACGTCGGCCGCGCCATCGCCGCGCTCGCCGCGGACCCGGACGTCGCCACCAAGGCCGGCGCCGTCCACAGCTCCTGGGCCCTGGCCCGCGAGTACGGCTTCACCGACCTGGATGGCTCCCAGCCCCACTGGGCCGACTACTTCGAGCGCACCTACCGCGCGCCCTACAGCGTCGCCAACGCCGCCGCCTACGCGTCATGGCACAACAGCCCCATCGACATCGTCCGCCCCAACTGGCCCCTGGAGTGAGTCCGGCGCCCGCGCCCCCTGTCCGCACCGGCGAGGCTGCCCACCTGGGCCTACATGGCTTGGGAGTCCCGGGCCGCTCGCACCGGGCGGGCGACCGACCAGGGGGCTCGGGCGACGGTTGGGCCACGCGCTCGTGGACGTGGCCCCTCGCCGCCGGTAGGGTGCGCGGCTCGAATGGAACGCCCCCTAGTGGTTTCCGCCCTCGAAAATCAGGTCAAGGCCCGGCCGGTGCCGCGCCACGTGGGCATCATCATGGATGGCAACGGTCGGTGGGCGGAGTCGCGGGGTCTGGACCGGCTGGAAGGTCACCGCGAGGGAAGCTCCAGTGTGCGAGAAGTGACCCGCACCGCCCGCCGTGTGGGCATCCAGGCTCTGACTCTCTACGCCTTTTCCTCACAGAACTGGGCCCGCCCCGCGGAAGAGGTCGCCGGGCTGATGGACCTGCTGCGCGACTACCTGGAGCGCGAGCGGGCCGAAATCCTCGACAACGGCATCCGCCTCAACGCGGTGGGTGACGTGGGGCGACTTCCCCGGTTCGTTCGCGAGCCGCTGGACAGCCTCATCACCGCTTCGGCGCACAACACCGGCATGGTGCTGTCGCTGGCGCTGTCCTACGGCGGCCGGGAGGAAATCCTCCACGCCGCCAGCCGGATGGCGGAGGCCATCTCCCGGGGCGAGCTGTTGGCGGACCGGGTGGAACAGGCCGACTTCGAGTCCTTCCTGTGGACGAACGGGCTGCCCCCGCTGGACCTGGTGGTGCGCACCAGCGGCGAGCAGCGCGTGTCCAACTTCCTGCTCTGGCAGATGGCGTACGCGGAACTGTGCTTCACCGACGCCCTCTGGCCGGACTTCCGCACCGACGAGTTTCTCCGCTGCGTGTCTCAGTACCAGCAGCGAGAGCGGCGCTTCGGTCTCACTTCCGCGCAGGTCAAGCGGGAGGACACCCCCCAGCGGGCCAAGGCGTGAACGACAAGAACAAGAACCTCGTCGTGCGCATCGTGACGGCGTTGACGCTCCTGCCGCTCGTGGTGCTGCTGCTCTTCCTCGGTGGCGTGTGGAGCGCGGGCCTGTTGGGCCTCGCCGCCGCCGCGTGCGTGGGCGAGTACTACCTCATCGTCCAGAAGCGGCTGAACGCCGCCGCCTGGGTGGGCATGGCCTTCGCCGCGGTGATGCCGTTCCTGCCGCTCAAGGACGCCGCGCGCACGGGAGAGACGGCCTTCTGGCTCACCGTCGTCTTCTCGTTCTTCGCGTGGATATTCCACCTGTTCAAGGGCCCGCTCGCCGAGGCCCCCACGCGCACGGCCCACCTGGTCAACGGCTTCCTGTACGGCGCCGTGGGCCTCACCGCCTTGTCCGCGCTGCGGCTCCTGCCGGACCATGGCCTCGCGTGGGTCATCTGCGCGCTGACGATTACGTGGGGCAACGACACCGCCGCCTACTTCTTCGGCCGCTTCATGGGGCGCCACAAGCTGTACCCCGAGGTGAGCCCCAACAAGACGTGGGAGGGCTTCTTCGGCGGCATGCTCGGCTCGGTGGGCGGCATGTTCATCGCTCGGGGGTTCTTCTTCCCCGTCTTCACCGTGTGGGACTGCGTGCTGCTGGGAATCGCCGGCGGCCTGCTCGGTCCGGTGGGCGACTTGTGCGAGTCCATGCTCAAGCGCGCCTATGGGGTGAAGGACTCGGGGTTCCTGATTCCGGGGCACGGCGGGGTGCTGGACCGCATCGACGCGCTGCTCTTCAACGCCCCCCTGGTGTTCGTCTACGTGCAGTTCGTGCGCGGGCTGTTGCCGTAGAATCGTGAGATTTCGCTCGCCCGCCTGGCTGGCGGGTCCGGATGTGCGTTGTCCGTCCGGGGGCTCACGATTACTGTTGCCGCCATGCCCTCACTTCAGAACCTGGGGTTCTTCATCCTCCTGCTTGGCGTGCTCGTGACAGTGCACGAGCTCGGCCATTTCCTCGTGGCGAAGGCCTGCGGGGTGAAGGTCCTCAAGTTCTCCATCGGCTTCGGGCCCAAGCTCATCGGCTTCGTGAAGGGCGAGACGGAGTATCAAATCGCCCTGCTGCCCTTGGGCGGCTTCGTGAAGATGGCGGGGGACCTGCCTCATGAAGAGCTGAGCCCGGAAGAGGCCAGGCGCGGCTTCCTGGCGCAGCCCCCCTGGAAGCGCGGCCTCATCGTGCTGGCGGGGCCGGCCTTCAACCTCATCTTCCCCGTCATCGTCTATTTCTTCGTGTTCCTCGGCCCGCACCAGGCGACGTCCACCCTGGTGGGCTACGTGGAGCCCGGGATGCCCGCCGCCGCCGCCGGCATGCGCCCGGGAGACCGGGTGATGTCCGTGGAGGGCGAGTCGGTGCGCACCTTCGACGACATGCGGGACACCTTCGTCGGGCGCTTCGAGCGGGCGATTCCCATCGTCGTGGAGCGGGACGGCCAGCCGGTGACGTTGACGGTGACGCCCATCAAGAACACGGAGACGTCGCCCATCGACACGGTGGAGCGGGGCCTCATCGGCGTGCTGCCGCTGGCCAAGCCGCCGCTGGTGGGCGTGCCCCCGGGTTCCGTGGCGGAGACCGCGGGGCTGCGCACGTTCGACCGCGTGCTGAGCGTCAACGGCGCCAGCGTCCCGGATGAGGCGCGGCTGTACCAGGAGCTGGGCCGGCACCCGGAGGGCGAGCCGCTCAAGGTCGTCGTGCGGCGCATGGACACCGTGGAGGCGGGCGTGGTGCAGGGGCAGGTGGCCCGCGTGGTGGAGGTGACGGTGCCGCGACAGCCCGGCGCGGGTCTGGCGGCGCTGGGCGCGGAACCGGCGGACCAGTACGTGGCGATGGTGATGCCCGGCAGCGCGGCCCAGAAGGCCGGGCTCAAGCAGGGTGACCGCATCGTGTCGCTCGACGGCGAGGCGCTCGCGTCCTTCCGGCTGCTGGAGGTGAAGCTCAGCGGCGCCGAGGCCAAGCCCTTCTCGCTGACGTGGCGGAGCAAGGACGGCGAGCACACGCAGACGATTGCGCAGGCGCCGCTGATGGCGGAGGACGCCATGGGGCAGCAGCTCTCCAAGCTCTCCCTGGGCGCGCGCGGCTGGACGCTGGTGGACGCGGACGTGGCCAAGGCGGACGAGGTGACGGTGCACCTGGGCCCCGCGGCGGCGCTGAAGCAGGCGGCCGTCGTCGTTCCGAAAATCGTCGGGCAGATGGTGAAGGTGCTCGGCGGTCTGGTCACCCGCGACGTGCCGCTGAGCACGGTGGGTGGCCCCATCATGATGTACCAGCTGGCGGCGCGCAGCGCGGAGCAGGGGCTGGACTCCTTCCTCAACCTGATGGCCATCATCTCCATCAACCTGGGGGTGATGAACCTGTTGCCCATCCCCGTGCTGGACGGGTTCGCGCTGCTGTCCGCCGCGTGGGAGGGCATCCGCCGTCGTCCCATTCCGGTGCGCGTGCGCGAGGCCGCCAACATGGTGGGTCTGGCGCTGCTCATCCTGTTGATGCTGCTGGTCTTCACCAACGACATCACCCGCTAGAGAGGCCCCATGCGCGCGAGCACCGTCGTCATCCTGCTGGCGCTGGGCATGGGCCTCTCCACCGGCTGCGCGTCGCGCGCGGCGAAGCCGGACTCGCGCGAGGAGCCGAACCCTTCGCCGCCGTCTCCGGGCGTGACGAGGCGCGAGCAGATGCCGCGCTCCTATCTGGGCGAGGGGCTGGCCTCGTTCTACGGCCCGGGGCTGCACGGCCGTCCCACCGCGAGCGGGGAGCGCTTCAACCAGAACGAGCTGACGGCCGCGCACCGCAAGGAGCGCTTCGGTTCGTGCGTGCGCGTGGTGAACATGGAGAACGGTCGCTCCGTGCAGGTCCGGGTGAATGACCGGGGGCCTTACGTGGACGGTCGCATCATCGACGTCTCGAAGGCCGCCGCCTCCAAGCTGGGCATGTTGGACAAGGGCGTGGTGCGCGTGCGGCTGTATCGCTGCAAGGACGCCGTGTCGGAGATTCCCCGCGCAATGTGGGCCGTGCCGGTGTAGGGAGCGCCCATGTTCCTCGCGCTGGACACCTCCACGCTGACGATGTCGCTCGCCCTGGTGGAGCGCGGGCCGGATGGCGCCGTGCGCGCGGTGGAGCACTCCGTGGTGCGTCCGCCCGTGAAGCAGAGCGAGGCGCTGCCCGGTGTCGTCGGGGAGCTCCTGGCCCGTCATGGCCTCAAGCTGGCGGACCTGGAGGGGCTCGTCGTGGGGCTGGGGCCCGGCTCCTTCACGGGGCTGCGCATCGGCCTGGCCACGGTGAAGTCGCTGGCGTACGCGACGGGCCTCAAGGTGGCTGGCGCGTCCTCGCTGGCGGCCGTGGCGCTGGAGGGCCCGGAGGACGTGCCGCTGTACTGCCTCGCGGTGGCGCGCAAGGACGACCTGTACCTGGGCGCCTACGTCCGGCGTGGCGCCACGGTGGAGGCGCTGGAGCCGGAGACGGCCATGTCGCCCAAGGACGTGGCCGCGCGCATGGCCGCGGAGCCCCGGGCGGTGGCGCTGGGGCCGGCGCTGGTGGACTACCGCGCGGCGCTGGTGTCCCACGGCGTGGCCCCGGAGCGGCTGCTGACGGGGGGGGAGTTCCCCTCGGCGGTGGAGCTGACGCGGCTTGTGCGCATGCCGGAGACGTTCTCGCTCGAGGCCCTCTTCGCCATGGAGCCGCACTACGTGCGGGCCTCCGAGCCGGAGCGAAACCCCAAGTTCCCTCCGCTGCCGGGGCCGGTGCCCACGGCGCGGTTGAAGGACGACTGAAGCGTCCAGCGCTCACGCGCTCGGGCGATGCAAAGGACGCGCGATGAAAGACGATTTCAAGATTGCCGTGGTGGGCGCCACGGGCGTGGTGGGCCGTGAGGTGTTGGCCGCGCTGCACGCGCGCGACGTGCCCGCGGAGCAGGTGCATGCCTTCGGCTCCGAGCGTTCGAAGGGCCTGTCGGTGGAGTACGGCGAGGACTCGCTGGACGTGGAGCGCGCCGTGCCCGAGGCCTTCCGGGGCATGGGCCTGGTGCTGCTGGCCACGCCCGCCGAGGCGTCCCGCACGCTGGCGCCGGCCGCGCAGGCCGCGGGCGCGTGGGTGGTGGATGTCAGCTCCGCCTTCCGGGGCGACGGCAACGTCCCGCTGGTGCTGCCGGGCTTCAACACGGAGCTGCTCGGCGCGACGATGAAGGGGCGCATGGTGTGCCTGCCGAGCGCGGTGACGACAGCCTCCGTGCATGTCATCGAGCCCCTGCGTCGGGCCTTCGGCGTGGTGCGCGCGCAGGTGACGGCGATGATGAGCGTGTCCAGCGCGGGCGTGCGCGGCGTGGCGGAGCTGGAGAAGCAGACCGCGGACTTGATGTCCGGGCGCGAGCCGGACCCGAGCGTCTTCCCGCACCGCGTGGGCTTCAACCTGGTGCCCCAGGTGGGCGGCTTCATGGTGGGCTCCCCGTGGACGGAGGAGGAGGGCGGCTGGACGCTGGAGGCCGCGCGGCTGTTCGCGACGGTAGGGGATGCGCTCGTGCTCGCCGGCACCGCGGTGCAGGTGCCCAGCTTCTACGGCCACGGCCTCACCCTCAACGTGCAGCTCAAGAAGGCGGGCCCGGTGGAGCAGGTGCGCGCGGCCCTGAAGACGTCGCCCGCCCTCAAGGTGCTGGACACCCCCGGTGAGCGCATCTACCCCATGCCCATGCTCGTCACGTCGGACCCCACGGTGCACGTGGGCCGGGTGCGCGCCTTCCCGCAGGCCCCGGAGTGGGTGACGCTCTTCGCCGCCGTGGACAACGCCACCCGGGGCGCCGCCCTCAACCTGGTGGAGGCTGGCCTCAAGCTGGCCGAGCGCGCCGTCTGACAAATTGGCACAAGGGCCGCGGCCGTCCTGCCTGTTTGGCTCGCCAGGACGGCCCGCGAGGGCCAAAAGTAGGCATGCGGGAACGATTTGAGTGTGGCCTCCCGCTTGCTAGCTTGCGGCTTACCCATGCGCCTCACATTCGCCGTGCTCCTGCTCTTCGCGTCGACCGCCCTTGGGCAGACGGCCCCGGTCGTGAACTTCGCGATCCCGGGCACCACCGCCCAGAACAACGAAATCGTTGTCTCCAAACAAACCTGCGCCGACCTGAGGACCGTCACCTGGACGCGGACGGGGGCCCTGGCGTGCAGCTCGCTCATCTTCTGGCTGTCGCCGGACAACTGTACGGGGGAGCCGGGCACGGGGGACCTGGTGCTCGGTAATGAGGTGCCCCAAGGTGACACCACGACCCTGTCCGGCACGCTCCAACTGAGGATGAGCGACGCGCTCGCCGCGAGCAGCCCGACCCTTTCGTGTAGCACCCAGGCGGAGAACAAGAGCTACAAGCTTTGTGCGTCGACGGAGAAGCAGGACTCGACCCTGGACTGTGACGATGAGCGCTCCAACATCGGCCAGCCGACCATCACCTTCACCCTGGACCCGGTCGCTCCCCCAGCGCCCGCGCTTCCGGCCGTGACGGGGCTGGACAGCGCGCTGAGCGTCAGTGTGACGGTGTCTGGTGACGCGTCGCAGATGAAGGTGCAGGTGGTGGAACTGGTGCAGGGCGGAGAGGACGGCGGCACGGTCACCGCAGGCGAACTCGTGGTGGAGAAGACCCAGACGATCGACAACACGGTGTTCCGGATGGACGGCTTGGTGAACGGCAAGTTGTACGGCGTGCAAGCCATCGCCTACGACAAGGCGGGGAATCCGAGTGACGAGTCGCCCCTGGCGACCGGCTCGCCGATTCCGAGCGATGGGTTCTTCGCGGCCTATCGTGAGGCGGGCGGTCAGGAGACGGGCGGGTGTGGAGCGGGTGGTGGCGGGCTCGCGCTGGGCGCTGTGGTGGCGGCCCTGGGGTTCTGGATGATGTCGAGGAGGAAGCTGTCATGAGTCGGGCACGGGCCGTGAGTGTGGCCATGATGGTCGCCGCGCTGCCGGCGTGGGCGCAGGACGTCGGAGTGGTTTCGGACGAGCAGTTCCAGTCGCCTCGCAGCGGCGGCATCATCATCCGGGCGGGCGGCTACAAGCCGCTGTTGGATGATGAGAAGGCGCTCAATGGGAAGACGCCCTTCAAGGACACGTTCGGGGATTCGTCGCTCCTGCTCGCGGAGCTGGAGATTCAGGGGTACTTCTACCAGGGCATTGGCACCGCGGGTGTGGGGGTGTCGGCCGGCTACGGCGAGAAGTACGCGGCGGCGAAGCTTGAGAGCGGAGCCAACGCGGCGGAGCTGACGGCGCTGAAGGTGGTGCCGCTCGGGCTCAACCTCTTCTACAAGTTCGACTACGCCGCCTTCGAGTGGGGCATCCCCCTGGTGCCGTACGGCAAGGTGGGCCTCGTCTACTCGCCGTGGTGGGTGACGAAGGGCAACGACGACGAGGTGGTCGACGGCATCAACGCCAGCGGCGGCAAGTGGGGTTGGAGCGCGACGGGCGGGATGTCCTTCCTGCTGGACGTGCTGCAGCCGCGCTTCGCGCGCGACTTCGACTCGGGGCTGGGCATCAACCACAGCTACCTGTTCGCCGAGTACACCTACTCGGATGTGGACAATTTCGGCAAGCCGGGCTTCGTGCTCTCCAGCCGGCGCTGGATGTTCGGACTCGCGCTGGACTATTAGCGGCGGATGCCGCTCTTTCCGCGCTCCTTCCGCCCGTTCGTCGCGCTCCTCCTCTTGATGGTCGCCGTGGGCCCCTGGGCCTCCGGCTGCCGGCGCGTCGTCCGGGCGGACCTGGGCGCGGACCGCACCGTGGAAGCGGGCGTGCCCGTGGAGCTGGGCTCGGGCGAGGCGGGGGCGCAGGCCCTCACCTGGGAGCCCGGTGACGGGACGCCCGCGTCGCAAGGCGCGCGGCTGTCACATGCGTTCGCGCGCGTGGGCACGTACACGGTTCGGGCGCTGCACGAGGGCCAGGAGGTCGGCCGCGTGCGGCTCACCGTGGTGCCGCGTCCGCTGCTGCGCGCGGTGCCCTCGGATGCGCGCTCGCTGCTGTGGGTGCCTCGACTGCAGGGCAACGTGGAGCCGCTCGTGGACTTCTATGAGCGGCTCGTCGGTCCCGACGAGGCGGAGCAGGCGCTGCGGGAGGCTCCCCTGGTGTCGCTCGTGCTGAGCAGCCTGACGAACGGCTCCAGCAGCGTGGTGGACCCCGAGGAGGGCTTTGGCCTCTTCATGGTGCCCGCGTTCGACGGCGTGGTGGCGCTCCTGGGCGTGACGGAGCCCGACGCGGCGCTGGCGGCGGTGGCGAAGGAGCTGGAGGGCGTGGGGCACGAGGTGACTCCCACCGGGGACGGCGCCATGCGCGTGACGCCCCTGGACTCCAGCGAGGCGATGCTGCTGTTCGTCGACCGGGGCTACCTGTACCTGGCGATTCCGGACAGCGCGGATGCCGACGCGGAGCCCGAGGCGGGTGAGACGCTGGAGGTGCTGGCCCTGGCCGAGGAGGCTCCGGCGGTGGTGGGCGACGTGGAGGTGGCGCGCCGCGCGGTGAAGGGCCTGTCCGGCCCCGGGCTCTCCGAAGCCGCGCTGCTGACGGAGCTGCGGCCGAAGGTGGCCGAGGGCAATGTCTACGTGTACTCGGGCGCGCTGCGGCGGGAAGAGGAAGGGGAGGAGGCGGGGCCGGTGCGTGGGTTCTTCGCGTCGGTGACGGTGCTGCCGGAGCGCCTGTCGTTGGATGGCTTCCTGTCATCCACGCGGCCGTTGTTGCAGGGGGCGGATGCGCCCGCGTCGGCGCTGCTCCTGGACAGCGCGCTGGGGCCGGTGGCCGCCGCGCAGCTCTCCGTGCCTCCGGAGGAATTGGCGAAGCTGGTGTTCGGCGCGCCGGGCTCACCGCACCGGGAGCGCACGGTGGAGCGCTGGCGCGCGCGGGGACTGGACGCGGAGGCGCTGTTGAAGGCGCTGCGCGGCGACGTGGCCATGCTGGTGTACTTCGACGCGCCCGCGTTCCTGCGCAACTTCGTCCAGAAGCAGCGCCCGGAGCCCAAGGGCACGCTGCTCATCGACGCGGGCCTGACGTCGGCGGAGCCGGTGATGCGACTGCTCGATGCGCGGCTGGAGGGCACGTCGCTGCGCTACAGCACGGAGAAGATTCCCGGAGGCAAGGTCTACCGGACGCTGCTCCAGGGGTATCCCATCGAGCTGAAGGTGGGGCCCGAGCGGGCCACGCTCGTCGCGGGCGAGTCGCTGGACGGCCGGCCCCGCGGCGACGTGGGCCGTGCCCTGCGCGAGCAACTGGGAGGTGAGGCGTTCGGTGCCGGGCACATGTCGGTGATGGCGGACCTGGGCCAGCTTCGCGCGGACCTGGATGCACAACGGTCCGTGCCCGGGGTGTCGCCGGAGCGGCTCGCGTCCGCCCAGGCGCTCATCAAGGCGGTGCTGGAGGGGTTCACGCCCCTGGACTCGGCCTTCCTGGACTTCTCGCTCGCCGAAGGAGGCGCGCGGCTCAAGGGCGAGCTGCGGCTTCGCGAGGACACTCGGACGGGACGAGGTTGGCGGTGAGCGCGGGGGGCACCATCACCGTGCTGTACTTCGCCGCCGCGCGTGAGCGGACGGGACGGGCGCGTGAGTCCGTGGAGGTGCCCGAGGGCGCGTCGGTGAAGGACGTGCTCGGGTTGCTCGCGACGGCGCACCCGGGGCTCGCGGTGCTGTTGCCTCATCTGCGCGTGGCGGTGGACCAGGAGTTCGTGGGCGCGGAGGCGCCGGTGCGCGCGGGCGCGGAGGTGGCGCTGATTCCTCCCGTGGCGGGTGGCTCGCCCGGACTGTTCCGGGTGGTGGACCGGCCGTTGCGGCTGGAAGAGGTGGTGGAGGCGGTGGGCGGTGATGCGTATGGCGGGCTGGTGACGTTCAGCGGTTCCGTGCGCGACCAGACGAAGGGGCGACGCGTGCTGCGGTTGGAGTACGAGGCCTACGCGCCCATGGCGGAGAAGAAGCTGGCGGAGATTGGCGCGGAGGCCACGGCGCAGTGGCCCGGTGTGCGACTGGCGATTGTCCACCGCGTGGGCACGCTGGTGCCCGGAGAGCTGGCGGTGGTCATCGCCGCCGCGGCCCCGCATCGCAAGGAGGCGTTCCGGGGCTGTGAGCACGCCATCGAGCGGCTCAAGCAGGACGTGCCCATCTGGAAGAAGGAGTTCTTCGAAGACGGCGAGGTCTGGGTCGGGCTGGGGCCCTGACGTCTCAGCGCGCGCGGAAGGTCGCGGGGATGTGGACCTCCGGGCCCGCGTCGGGTTGCTGCTGCGCGCGCTCCGCGTCGGTGATGGGGCGCATGGGTTTGTCGAGGCCCATCGCCTTGCGGCGCGCGGCCTCCTTGTCGGCGGCCAGTTGCAGCGCGCGCGCGTTGGATTCAGCGGCGCGTTCCGGTGTCGGGCCCGCGAGGAGGAAGCCCACGGGGAGGCTCAGGAAGAGCAGTGCGACGATGACCAGCCAGCCCATGTCCTTCCACTGGAGGGGGCCGACGCGCTCCTTCACGACGGAGCTCTGGACGAGCAGTGACAGGTGGCCTTCCGTCAGCCGCAGCGTCATGCCGTCCGCGAGCGCCACCGAAGTCCGGCCCTGGTCCTGGACGCGCTGGTTGTCCGGCAGGGAGGTGAAGGCGTCGCCGCGTGCCTTGTGGTCCACGTGGACGTTGGGCGGCAGGTGGATGCGCCAACCGCGCCCGGTGCGCTCGGCCATGAGGAAGGGCTCCTCCGGCAGCGTGAAGCCATAGAGGGGCAGGGGCGCCTTTTCATCGGGCGCGGCAAGCACCTTCGCCTGCTCGGGCCCGTAGCTCCAGGCTTCCGCCAGGTTCTCTCCCCAGTACAGCTCGAAATACAGCCCGCCGTCCGCCTTGGTGCTCATCTCGCCTGCAAGCATATGCGTCCTGCTGCCTCTCGGCCGCGTCATCGGGTGCGGAAGCCCACCGGTGGACACGAAACGTCCGCCCGCCTGCCTGACAACCGAGGGAGGGCTGGGGTTCTCCCTGCCTGTTCACGTGGCGGAGGGGGCGCTCGTCCCATCCGGGCCCGTGGGGAGCGGGGCACTCGGGGACGGTTTCGCGGGTGGCGGCGGCCCGGCGGGGCCTGGAGGTGTGGGGCCGCTGGGGCCGCCTGTTCCCGGGGGCGACGCGGGTGCCGGGGCATTCGTGCCGATGGCTGTCGATGCGGCGGGCGGGACATCCTTCCCACTTGTCGTGGGGGAGCTCGAGCCGCCAGGCGCGGAGGCACCCGGAGCGTTCGGTCCCGCGGGTGCGGTGGTTCCAGGCGCTCCCGGTCTGCCTGTCGCGGGGGAGGGTGGATTCGTTTCGTTTGTCGCGGGGGCACCCGGTCCGCCTGGCGGGGTGGTGGCGGGTGCTGCGGAGCCCGTCGTTCCCGCGTCGGTGGGAGGAGTGGTTCCGGCGACAGCGGGCATGGGGCCGCCCGGGCCCGAGGGTCCGGCGGCTCCGGTGACAGCTGGCGCAACCGAGCCACTCGCACCGGTGGCAGCAGGCGGAATGGGCGCACCTGCTCCAGCGACAGCAGGAGGAACCGCTCCACTCGCGCCAGTCACAACAAGCGGAGTCTGCGCACCTGCTCCAGCGACAGCAGGAGGAACCGCTCCACTCGCGCCAGTCACAACAAGCGGAGTCTGCGTGCCTGCTTCCGTTACAGCAGGCGCGCCAGGTCCAGTAGCGCTCGTGACACCTGGCACCACGAGACCACCAGGGCTCGTGACGGCAGGTGCGCCGATTCCTCCGAGGCCGGCAGGCGCCGTCGTCGAACCCGCGACGACAGGCGTGCCCGTTCCAGGTGAGGACGGAGTTCCAGTCACCGGAGTCGTCGCCGTGGCGGCCTGCGTCCCCCACCTGAACCGCTCGGGCACCGCGCCTCGAATCTCCGCGGCGGCCACCGCGACGATGACCGCTGAAATCGCGAGGAAGCCCACCGTCTGCGCCACGGTCTCCACGCGCGGCGGCAGCTTGCGGCCGCTCGCCACCTCAATCATCAGCAACAGCACCCGCCCACCATCCAACCCGGGCACCGGCAACAGCGTCAGCAACGCCAGCGCCATCGATGCGGCCACCAGGGCCCGCAGCACCGAGTCAGTACCCGAGGACGCCGCATCCGACGACTCCTGCCGCACCAGCGCTCCGGGCCCCGTCGGGCCTCCATGTGGCTGGCCACCCCGCACCAGCCGCACGAACATCGCCCCGCCTTCCGACGCGAGGTTCATCGTGTGTACGAACGCATGGCCCAGCGCCTCGCCCGGCGCATGCGAGCGATAGACGTACTGCTGACTCACGCCGATACGTCCCGCGCCACGCTCATCCGCGCGGGGTCGCACGCTCACCGTGCGCGACTCCCCGTGTCGACCCACCCGCAGCTCCAGCGTGCGGCCCACGCCCACCGCCACCTTCTCCACGAACTCCTTCCAGGTGCGCAGGGGCTGCCCGTCCACCGTGTCGATGCGGTCTCCCGGAAGCAGTTGCGCTCGCGCCGCCTCCGAGCCGGGCCGCACCGTGCCCACCGTCAGCGGCACCACCACGTGCGTGCCGGACGTGTACAGCGCGAAGAGGACCCCCAACGCGAACAGGTAGTTGGCCAGCGGACCCGCCAGGATGATGAGCGCGCGACGCAGCGGCCCCATGGCCCGGAAGCTCACGGCCTCGTCCGCGTCCGCGCGGTGCGGATTCATCCCCTGGATGTGCACGGTGGCGCCCAGCGGCACCGCGCCCACGACGAACTGCGTCCCTCCCACCCGGAAGGACGCCATCGGAGGACCAAACCCGAAGACGAACCGAGGCACCCTCACGCCGAGCAACCGCGCGGCGACGAGGTGCCCCAATTCGTGCAGGGCCAACAGCGCCCCGAGGGCGAGCAGGACGAGTGCGTAGTGCATCCGGGACGGCCGCTCCCTACAGCTTCCGCCGCTGTCCGGTCCGCTTGTATGCGCGGTAGTCGGAGAGGATGGTTCCGTGGTCGAAGCACAGGTCGTTCGGCAGCGCATCCAGCGTGAAGGTGCGCGCCTCCGCCGCGTCATCGGAGCCCTGCGGCTCGCCCTCCGCCGTGCCGATGTAGACCGTGGACAGCGTGTGCTGCCGGGGGTCTCTCTTCGGGTCCGAGTACGTGAAGAACTGCTCCACCAGCTTCACGTCCATTCCCGTCTCTTCCTTCACCTCGCGAATGGCCGCCGCGTCCAGCGGCTCGCCTTCGTCCACGAACCCGCCCGGCAGGGCCCAGCCGATGGGCGGATTCGCGCGACGGATGAGGACGATGCGTTCTCCCGGCAGCTCGATGATGCAGTCCACCGTGGGTTTGGGGTTGCGGTATTCGGGCATGGTCCCCAGTCTACCCCGACCTCCACGTCCGCACTGCACTCGATGCGTCCGTGGAGTATGGTGCGCGCCGTGTCCACCGTGAGACGCTTCCGCCTGCTCCTGCCCGCCCTTCTCGTGAGCGCCATGTCGGGCTGTGTGCCCTTCCACCAGGACGCGGGGGAATATGAATTCACCCCCGTGGAGATCTTCCGCGACGAGTGCGGCCTCTTCGCCGCCAACCAGGACCAGTTCCGCGGCGCCCTCCAAGTCACGGGGCGCGTCGTCCGCCTGGACTTCGGACTGCTCAACATGCAGCTCATCGGCTACTTCCTCGCCGAGGGCGACGACTTCGCCATCGACGGCACCATCGTGAACGCCTCGGCCAGGGTGCGAGGGCAGGAGTGCCTGCTCGACGAGGCCAGCTTCCACATCGACGCCACGACGCAGTGCGGGACGCGCTTCGACGGGGTGATGCGCGTGCGCTACGAGGCGACGCAGCGGCCCGCCGAGTGCGCCTGCGAGCTGTGGATGCGTTTTGAAGCCGTCAAGGAAGCGAAGCGCTGCGAATAGCGTGCTTGAGCCTGGGCTCGCGGGTTCCTAGAACAGAGGGGCTGTCGCCCACTCCGTGGAGGAGCCCATGGCTGAAACGCACGATGAGATTGTCTCGGTCCTATCCGAGACCCGCGTCTTCCCACCGCCCCAGGCGTTCTCCCAGCGCGCCCACTTGCGGAGCATGGAAGACTACCAGCGACTGTGGGACGAGGCCGCCAAGGACCCGGACAAGTACTGGGGAGACCGCGCTCGCGAGGAGCTGTACTGGAAGGAGCCCTTCAAGACAGTCCTCGACTGGAAGCCGCCGCACGCGCGCTGGTTCGTCGAGGGGCGCACCAACCTGGCCTACAACTGCCTGGACCGGCACCTCGCCACACGCCGTGACAAGCCCGCCATCCTCTTCGAGGGCGAGCCCGGAGACCGCCGCCGCATCACCTACGGTGAGCTGTCCACGCAGGTGAACCGGCTGGCCAACGGCCTCAAGTCGCTGGGCGTCAAGAAGGGTGACCGCGTGGGCATCTACCTGCCCATGGTGCCCGAGGCCGCGGTGGCGATGCTGGCGTGCGCGCGCATCGGCGCGGTGCACTCGGTGGTGTTCGGCGGGTTCTCCACGGAGGCGCTCCAGGAGCGCATGAACGACGCGGGCGCCAAGGTGGTGCTCACCGCCGACGGCGGCTGGCGCAAGGGCGCGGTGGTGCCGCTGCTCAAGAACGTGGAAGCCGCGCTGAAGAGTATGACCACCGTGGAGAAGGTGGTGGTGCTGCGGCGCACCGGCGACTCGCTGTCGCTGAACGACTCGAAGCTGGTGGCGTGGGACGCGCTGGTGAAGGACCAGGCCGACACTTGCGAGCCCGAGTGGGTGGAGAGCGAGCACCCGCTGTTCATCCTCTACACGTCCGGCTCCACCGGGAAGCCCAAGGGGGTGCTGCACACCACGGCCGGCTACGCGGTGAACGCATCGCTCACCACGCGCTGGGTGTTCGACTTGCGCGAGGAGGACGTCTACTGGTGCACCGCCGACGTGGGCTGGGTGACGGGGCACAGCTACGTCGTCTACGGGCCGCTGATGAACGGCGCGACGACGGTCATCTACGAGGGCGCGCCCACGCACCCGGGGCCGGAGCGGTTCTGGGACATCATCGAGCGCTACAAGGCCACCATCCTCTACACCGCGCCCACCGCCATCCGCGCCTTCATGCGCCTGGGTGACGAGCACCCGCGCAAGAAGGACCTGTCCTCGCTGCGCCTGTTGGGAAGCGTGGGCGAGCCCATCAACCCCGAGGCCTGGATGTGGTACCGCGACGTCATCGGCGGCGGACGCTGCCCCGTCGTGGACACGTGGTGGCAGACGGAGACGGGCTCCATCATGATTTCGCCGCTGCCTGGCGCCACGCCCACCAAGCCCGGCTCCGCCACGCTGCCGCTGCCGGGCATCCACGCCCAGATTCTGGACCGCGAGGGCAACGTGGTGCCGAAGGGGCAGGGTGGACTGCTCTTCGTCACCCAGCCGTGGCCCTCCATGCTGCGCACCGTGTACGGCGACCCGGACCGCTACGTGCGCACGTACTTCAGCGAGCTGCCCGGCAAGTACTTCACCGGCGACGGCGCGCGCACCGACGCGGACGGCTACTTCTGGTTGATGGGCCGCGTGGATGATGTCGTCAACGTGGCTGGCCACCGCCTGGGCACCGCCGAGGTGGAGAGCGCTCTCGTCTCGCACGCCCGCGTGTCCGAGGCCGCGGTGGTGGGCCGCCCCGACGACTTGAAGGGCACCGCGTTGGTGGCCTTCGTCACGCTGAAGCAGGGCCACGCGCCGTCGCCCGAGCTCAAGAAGGAGCTGGCCCAGCACGTCTCCAAGGAGATTGGCGCGATTGCCCGGCCGGATGAAATCCGCTTCGCGGAGGCGCTGCCCAAGACACGCTCCGGGAAGATCATGCGCCGGCTGCTGCGCGACGTCGCCGCGGGCAAGAAGTCCTCCCAGGACACCACCACGCTCGAGGACCTCAACGTCCTCGCCACGCTCCAGCAGAACGACGAATAGCCACACACCCGACGGGTAGGGTGGGGGCTCCCCCGGAGCCCCGCCCTCGTCGATGGGACGTGGGAACTCGGGTGTTCTAAGGGGAACCACTCAGGTCGGACTTTCCCTGGATTTCACTCGACGTGCGAAGTTGAATCCGCGCTCATAATCCGAAATAATCAGGTGTTGAGGAGTTGTTGACACTGGAAGATTGCAGGGGCATTAAAGGCCGCGCTCGACCCCCCCGAGCCGACGCCCCAGGTCCTCTTCCGCGTCGTCATCCCTCCCCCCTCGGATGTGTCCATGAATCTCCGCGATCAGCTCGACTCGCCGCTGTTCACCCATTTCATCGCCAATTACACGCACCCGACGGGGCCCGATTTGCTGGGCCGCACGGAGGCGTTCTTCGAGTGGCAGGAGTCGCGGCGGCAGAGTGGCTTGTGGCCGTACTCGCGGAGCCTGGAGGGGGCGCCCACGGCCGAGTGTGCCGTGAGAAGCGAGACAGGGGTTGCGCGGCAGGGATTGAACTTCGGCTCGCAGGATTACCTGGCGCTGTCGACGCATCCGTCCGTGGTGGAGGCGGCGCACCGGGCCATCCGTGACTTCGGCGTGCACAGCGCGGGCTCCGGGATGTTCGGTGGCAACACGGCGCCGTCGCTGAAGCTGGAGCAGGCGCTCGCGGAGCATCTGGAGATGCCGCATGTGGCGCTGTTCGCGACGGGGTGGGGCGCGGGCTTCGGCGCCATCGCCGGGCTGGTGCGTCCGGAGGACCACGTGGTGCTGGACGCGCTGTCTCACGCGAGCCTCCAGCAGGGAGCGAACGCGGCGACGCAGAAGGTGAGCCGGGTGCCGCACCTGAACAACCGCGCGATGCGCCGCAAGCTGCAGGAGTTGCGCGCCACCGACACGGCCAACGGCATCCTCGTCGTCACCGAGGGTCTGTTCTCCATGGACTCGGACGTGCCTCGAATCGAGGAGCTCCAGGGCATCTGTCACGAGTTCGGCGCGACGCTGCTGGTGGACGTGGCGCATGACCTGGGCGCGCTGGGGCCTCGGGGCACGGGCAGCCTGGGCGCGCAGGGGCTGCTCGGGAAGGTGGACCTGGTGGTGGGCTCCTTCTCCAAGACGTTCTCGTCCAACGGTGGCTTCGTGGCGACGCGCTCGGCGGCGGTGCGCCAGTTCGTGCGTGTCATGGGCGGGCCGCACATCTTCTCCAACGCGCTGGTGCCCGTGCAGGCCGCGGTGGCGATGGAGTCGCTGCGCATCGTCCGCTCGGAGGAGGGAACGATGCTGCGCGCGAAGGCGATGGAGAACATCCTCGCGCTGCGCGCCGCGTTCGCCGAGCGCGGGGTGAAGTGTCTGGGCGAGCCCTCCAACGTGGTACCCGTACCGCTGGGCGACCCGAAGGTGGCGCGCGTCGCATCCAAGCTGGTGTTCGAGCGAGGTGTGTTCCCCAACCTGGTGGAGTACCCCGCGGTGCGCATCCGCGAGTCCCGCTTCCGCATGCAGGTGATGTCGTCGCACACCGTGGAGCAGATGAAGCAGGGCGCCGAGGTGGTGCTCACCGCCGTCGAAGAGGCTCGTGCGCTGCTCGCGGCGCCCCAGCCGAGCCCGTTACGGGTGGCGCGCGCCGATTCAGGCAAGCGCGCTGAGGTCTGAGTCTCTCGCGCCGAGTCGGGCGGGTGTGCTGTGTCTGTGTCTCGCGCGCCAGGTGTCGAGGTGCGCGGCTTCGTGCGGCCCCACGAAGCCAGTCGTGACGCTCAGGTGTCGTCGAGGCTGTCGTCGCGCAGGTGAGTGATATCGCCCCACGTCACCAGGCGGAACGCGCCCTGGTGGTAGTCGAACTGGTTCCAGCAGGCGTTGAGCACCGAGAAGGCGCGCGGCGTGTTGGGCGGAATCCCCAGGCTGTGGCGGAAGAAGCTGCTCAAGACGCCCCCATGGGTGACGACGACGACGCGCTCCCCGGGATGGCGGCTGCCCACTTCCCCCAGGCACTCCACCGCGTAGCCCAGTCGCTGGGACGTGCTCTCTCCTCCGGGGACGACGTAGTCCGGCGCGTTGGTGGCGTACGGGCCGAAGATTTCGGGGTGGCGCTGGTTCGCCTCCTCCCGGGTGAGCCCCTCGAGGATTCCCAGCCCGCGCTCCCGCAGCCTCGCGTCCGCGTGGACCTCGTGCCCCGTCTTCGCGGCGATGCGCCGGGCGGTCTGCAGGGCCCGGCCCAAGTCACTGCTGTACAGCGCGGTGAAGGAGAGGGTGGACAGCCGCGCCGCGAGCGCGTCCGCCTGACGCAGCCCCTCGGCGCTCAACGGGCTGTCCCGGTGGCCCTGGAGCAACCCCAGCGCGTTCCACTCCGTCTCGCCGTGCCGCAGCAGGATGAGCTCGGTCTTCATGCCCGAAGCCTGACGACAGGCCCCGGGCGGGGCAAGGACTCCGTGCGTGACGTGTCAGCGGCTCAGCGTGCCCGCTCCATATGCGTCATGCCTTCCTCCAGAAGTGCCGCCACGCCCCGGCGCACCACATGGACGACCTTGCGGCTGTAGGCCGGGCCTCCATGGGTGTAGTGCCCGCTCACCTTGTGGTGCAGCTCCGTGGCGCCCCACACCAGCACCAGGTCCGCCCACTCCAAATCACTCCGGGCCCGGTCCGACGTGCGCCGCTCGGTGCCGTCCACCATGCGCAGGTCGATGTGGTGGCCCAGCTTCGCCTCCAGCTCCTCGCGCACCGCCGGAGAGCCGCCCACCACCACCACCTTGCGCACGCCCAGGCGGTTGCACGTCTCCACGAAGGCGACCTCCGCCCGGTGGTTGGCCGAGCCTCCGCAGCGCGCGCAGTGGCTGCGAGGCTCCACCCGCAGCGGCTCGCGGCCACTGGCCTGCGCCACCTTGAGGCACGCGCCATCCGCGCACACGGGGAAGAATCTCCCGTCGAGCACCTCCGCCGCCTTCTGCAGCTTGGGCTCGCTCATGCGCACCTTGCCTGGACGCGTGAGGCCCGCATCCTCCAGCACACCGCGGGCGCGTACTCGCGTCTCCGTCAGCGTGATTCCTCGGTCCGACAGCCAGCCGTCGATGTCGCGGTCCGTGCTCATGACTCTCTCCTCGTGGGAGACGGCACGGCGGCGAACAGCTCCGCCTGCACGGGGGAAGTTTCGGAAGGCGCCGTCACCAGACCCAGCGCTTCTCTCACCGGGCCGAAGCTGCGCCGGTGGATGGGCAGCACGCCCTTCTCCTTCAGCGCCTGGACATGGCGCGCCGTTGGATAGCCCTTGTGCTCCGCCAGGCCATAGCCCGGGTAGCGCGTGTCCAGCTCCGCCATCAGCTTGTCGCGCGTCGTCTTGGCCAGGATGGAGGCCGCCGCGATGCTCATGGAGAGCGTGTCGCCCTTGATGATGCCGCGCTGGGGCGAGGGGCACTGCGGAATCGTCCGCGCGTCCACCAGCACGTAGTCGGGCTTGAGCCCCAGGCCCTCCACCGCGCGGCGCATGGCCAGCAACCCCGCGTGGTAGATGTTGAGGCGGTCAATCTCCTCCACCTCCGCGTGGCCCACCGCCCAGGCGACGGCGTCGCGTTTGATTGCGACCGCCAGCGCCTCGCGCTTCTCGGCGTCCAGCACCTTCTTGGAGTCGTCCAGCCCCTTGAGCCGGTAGCTCCGGGGCAGCACCGCCGCGGCGGCGGTGACGGGGCCGGCCAGCGGTGCCATGCCCGCCTCGTCCACGCCCGCGACGTGGATGTGCCCCTGCTCCCACAGCTCAGTCTCGAAGCGCAGCAGGTGCCGCAGCCGCTGACCCTCGGAGCGGTTCTTCTCCTGCCGGGCCCTGATGCGCCGGGCGAGCGCCTGGGCGCCCCGTCGCGGATCCGCGTCGAGCGCCTCCAACAGGCCGTTCGGAACGGGGTTCGCCTGGGTGACGAAGCGCTCGGTCAGCTCACCGAGGGCACACTGAAGCCACTGTTCCCGGCTATCGATGGACATGCTTGCGGACCCGAGCGGCTACCGGAACGGTAGGACTCCCCGATGAGGGAACGCGGTGCCCACCACAACACGTCCCCACCGCCGTACACACGGGAGCGCCCGACTGGTGGGTGGCTCCGAGGACGGGGGAGTGACGCGACGAGGCGGGCATGCGGGTCTGACGCATGCAGACAGCCGTACCGCAGGCGACCGGCTCAATTCAACCTCCCCGGTGATTTCTCCCGAGGAAATCACTGGGAAGCCCGGAGAAGTTGGAGGCCAGATGAGTTCCTACGGACTCAGCTCCAGCGTCAATTCGGCCGGTTCAGGTACGCAGTTGCAGGTGTCACACACCCATTCGACGCGCGATGCGGGCGAAATCTTGGAGCCGGCGGTGGCGACCACTCGTACCGGGCTGGGGGCGAGCCGCTCATTGACGGCGGTGGTGACGCCGTCGCCGTCGGTGACGCCGGAGACGCTCGCGTTGGAGGTGAGGTTGGTGGCCGTGACGGTGGCGCCACGCACGCGTGCGCCGTCCGCCGAGACGACCGCCACGCGCAATGCCATCAGCGTCGCCTCGCAGTCGTCGAGGCCGCGCTCCATGCGAGGCGCGTCATCACATCCCGCGAGCAGGCTGAGTCCGATGAGCCATGAGAGTCCACGCACCCGAATCATGCGTGGAAGGTGATGACGGCGCGCGCGCTCGGCAATGCCCGACTCAGTCGGAAGTGAGCCTCGTGCGTTCACCTGCGTACCTTGCGGCGCTGGTGTCGGGGTAGCGGTGCAGCACGTACCGGTACACTTCCTCCGCGCGGGCCGTGTCGTTCATCCGCTCGCCCAGCACGCGCGCCAGCATCACCAGGGCGCGGGGCGCGGTGGGTGAATCCGGTGCCACGTCCGCCGCCCGTTCCAACGCGGTGACGGCCAATGGGAAGTTTCCTTCCACCGCCGCGGCCTGCCCGATGAACAGGTGGTGCTCCGAGGGCACACGCGAGGAGGGAAGTTGCTCCAGCGCGGCATAGAGCTCCAGGGCCCGGGGCACGTCGCGCGCGCCCACCGCTGTCGCCAGGGCGGAGAGTTGCTCGGTGGCGTCCACCCGTGTCGCTGGGGCTTCCTCCGGAGGCGAACCCGGTTCCGCGCGGCCTTCCGTCAAGCCCCCCATGGCGTGGAGCGAGGGCGCGTCCCGCAGCGGCCGGGTGCTCCCCAGCACGGGCTCCAGGTAGTCCCGGGCGTCTCCGTAGCCCACCTGGTCCCCCCGGACGTACAGGAGCAGGCCCAGCACGTGCGCCGCGAGGAACGGCACGACCAGCGTGACGCACTCCGACAGGAAGCGGGAGATGACCAGCCACTCCAGCGCGCGGAGCCCGCCGGCCACGGCATGGGCCACGCCCTGGAGCAGCACCAGCACCGCGAGGGTGGCGGTGG
Source organism: Myxococcus eversor (assembly GCF_010894455.1). Classification (GTDB taxonomy): domain Bacteria; phylum Myxococcota; class Myxococcia; order Myxococcales; family Myxococcaceae; genus Myxococcus; species Myxococcus eversor. Next base: position 46,617 of record NZ_JAAIXY010000017.1, read on the forward strand.
TCAGCAGGTAGTCGGAGCCCAGGCCCCGGGCCAGGCCGAGCACCAGGCGCGGGTCCAGCATGCGCCACGGCGGCTGGCCCGTCGCGGCGAGCAGGAGCCCCATGGGCAGCCACAGGCCGCCCACCAGCAAGAGGCCCCAGAACACGGGGTCCGAGAGCAGGCCCGGCGGCAGCTGCCACTGGAGGAACCAGGCGAAGGCGTCCAGCTTCGCGGAGGCGCCGCGGTGGGCCAGGTATCCGTAGGCGAGCGCCGGAAGGCTCGCGAGCACGAAGACCATCAGCCCGCGCAGGCCGGGGATGATGGCGTCGCGGAACACGTCGTTGAAGTCGGGGATGTCCAGCGACGTGTCGCCGCGCGCGGACTCCCGCACCAGGCCGAAGAACGTCGCCCAGAACAGGCCTCCATAGAGCGCGATGAGGGGCGCGCGCATCATCAGGAAGGACATCTCCGTGAGCCAGCTCACCACGGTGAGGAACAGGCCGAGCGCTATCAGGAGCTGGAGCCCGGCGGCGGAGAAGGGGTAGCGCCAGGCCTTCTTCAGTCGGTGCGACAGCGGCACCACGCCCCGGTGGATGCTCAGGGTTCGAGCATCGCCACCGCACAGGCCGCACGCTTCCAGCTCCACCGTCTGGACGCGGCGCCCCACGGCGCACTCGGGGCACAGCGCCGCGCCGCAGGTATTGCAGCGCCAACCGGCGAGGGCCTTGGGATGTCGCTGACAGAAGGACGGGGTGGAGTGTGGCATCCGCCCGGCAGCCTACGTCGTGCCAGGGGCCTCGTCCCAGGGGGCTCCGAGCCAGACCTGGTACGCGGACTTCTGCGCCTCGGTGGGCTTGTCCACGCGCGAAAGCCACACGGCCTCCACGGGCTTGGCGCCCAGCACCACCGGGACTTCCAGCAGCTTGTCGCGGCGGAACACCGTCACCCGCACCGTCTCCCCGGGCCTGCGGTCCTCGCAGCGGCTCATCAGCGCTGCGCCGTCCGCCTTCCAGCCATCGAGCGCCACCACGTCGTCCTCCGCGTACAGCCCCGCCTCCTGCGCCGGCGAGCCTTCCAGCACCGTGGCCACCGTGGCGTTCCCCTTGAGGGTGACGCCCAGCCAGCCCTTCGGCTTGGACTCCTTGCCCTTGGGCGGCGTGCCACCCCTGTCGCTCGCGGACTCCCGGGTGCGGAAGTTCATCTCCAGGCCGACGTGCGCCAGGACGGAGTAGTCCAGCTCCTCCGTGGTGCGCAGCGCGCGGTCGAAGAAGGGCGTCAGGTCCACTCCCGCCACCTCGCTCGCCGCCGCCTCCACGCCGTCCTCATTCACTCCGGAGCCATCTCCGTGGCGCCGCCACAGGAGCCGCAGCACGTCATCCAACCCGCGCGCGTCGCTGGTGGCCCGGCGGATCTCCAGGTCCAGGAGCGCCGAGACGACTTCGCCCTTCAGGTAGTAGGAGATGGCGCTGTTGGGCGAGTTCTCGTCCGGCCGGTAGTGCTTCACCCAGCTCAAGAGCGACGCCTCCAGCAGCGTCTGCGTGCGCCGGCCCGGCGTCGAGTGCAGCGCGGTGAGCGTCTCCCCCAGTCGCGTGAGGTAGCGCTGCGCGGACATCAGCCCCGCGCGCCGGACGATGAGGTTGTCGTAGTACGCGGTGGTGCCCTCGAAGGCCCACAGCAGGGAGGTGTAGTTCTCCTTCGAGTAGTCGAAGGGCACCAGCGCCCGGGGCTTCACCCGCTTGACGACCCACAGGTGGAAGTACTCGTGCGCGGCCAGCGTCAGCAAGTCCTCCCAGCCCCGGCCGGTGGACAGCGCCGTGCGAGGGAAGAGCAGGGCGGTGCTGGCCTGGTGCTCCAGGCCTCCGCGCCCCTTGTCCGTCAGGTACAGGAGGAAGAGGTAGCGCTGCATGGGCAGCCCACCGAAGAGGCGCGCCTGCACCTCGCACAGGCGCTGGAAGTCCGCGCACAGCCGGTCCGGGTCCGCCGGCGTGTCACCCCAGACGACGATGTCGTGCGGCACGCCCGCCGCGGTGAAGCTCAGCGGCGTGTGGGGGCCCACCTCGAAGGGGCTGTCCACCAGCGTGTCGTAGTCCGGCGCGATGAAGGCGCCGCCGCGCTGGCCCAGCGCGCAGAAGGTGCTCCAGCCCTGGGGCGCCTCCACCGTGACGTGGTGCTCCAGGCCGCGCGTGGCCTCCGTGTAGAGGAACACGGTGGCGCCGTTGAGGTACGCGTGGGTGCCGTCCACGTGGCTGGTGCGCACCGTCAGCTCGTTGGCGTAGACGCGGTAGCGCAGCGTGACGGCCTGGCCTCCGGCATTCACGCACCAGGTCTGCTTGTCCACGCGCCGCGCCGTCAGCGGCGAGCCGTCCTGCGTCGTCGCCGTGAGGTCCTGGACGTGCCGCGCGAACTCGCGCACCAGGTAGCTGCCCGGCGTCCATACCGGCATCAGCGCGTCGAGGACGGCGGGGCCCGCCGGGAAGGTGACCTCCACATCCACGAGGTGCGAGTGGGGCCGGGGCAGGGTGACGCGGTAGCGGACGCAAGGGGACATGGCCGGGCCTTTCTTCCAGGCAGGCTACTTCGCTCGGACGAGGACGGCGCCGAAGAAGCCGTCGGTGCCGTGGAGGTGCGGCGCCAGGCGCAGGAACGGGCCGGGGCCCACCTTGGCGCCCAGCTCCGGCCCCAGCAGCTCCGCCACCGGGCGCACGGTGTACTCGGGGTGCCGCGAGAGGAAGTCCTCGATGACGGCCTCGTTCTCCTCGCGCAGCACGCTGCACGTGCCGTAGATGAGCCGGCCACCGGGCTTCACCATCCGCGAGAAGCGCTCCAGGAGCGCCTTCTGCCGGGCCACGTGCTCGGCCAACTGCTCGGGCGTCAGGCGGTAGCGCGCGTCCGGCTTGCGGCGGAACGTGCCGGTGCCGCTGCACGGCGCGTCCACCAGCACCCGGTCCGCCTTGCCCGCGAGCGAGTCCAGCGAGGAGTCCGCCTCCGGCCCCTCCGCGGCGATGAGCTGGGCGCGCACGTTGTGCACCCCGGCGCGGCGGGCCCGCTTCTTGAGGTCCTCCATGCGCCGCGTGTCGATGTCCAACGCGTGCAGGTCTCCCCGGTTCTTCATCTGCGCGGCCAGTTGGAGCGTCTTGCCGCCCGCGCCCGCGCACGCATCCACGACGCGCGTGGGAGGCGCGTCCACCAGCATGCCGAGCAACTGGCTGCCCTCGTCCTGGATTTCGAGGAAGCCCTCGCGGAAGGTCTCCAGCGAGAAGACGTTCATGCGCGTCTCCAGGTGCAGGCCCATGGGAGACAGCAGGGAGGGCTTGCACTCCACCTCCTCGGTGGCCAGGCGCTTCGCCAGCGCGTCGCGGTCCTCCTTGAGGAGGTTGGCGCGGACGGTGAGGGGAGCGCGCTCGTTCATCGCCTCGGCGGCGCGCGCGGCGTCCTTGCCGTACAGAGCGAGGAAGCGCTCGGCGAGGAAGTCCGGCAGCGAGGCGGCGATGGGGAAGCGCTTCTTCTCCGGCAGGGCCTCCAGCGCGGCGGCGGCCTGGGGCAGCGCGCCCAGGGCGGAGGCATCCACGGACGTCAGCGACGAGGTGCGCGACACATCGCCCAGCGCTTCACCGTGGAGGATTCGGGAGGCGGCCAGGCGCAGGACGTCCTGACGGGTGGAGTCCAGCGACTCGAAGCCCGGGTGGGCGCGGGACAGGAGGAAGTCCACCGTGCGCTGGCGGCGCAGCAGGGCGTAGACGCGCTCGGCGACGGCGCGGCGCTCCGACGAATAGAGGTTGGTCTTCCGGCGCAGCGTGAAGTCCAGGGCCCGGTCCGACAGGCGGCCTTCATGGCGCACCAGCGCGTACGCCTCCAGGCAGGCCTGGAGCACCAGGTCCTCTCTCACGGGCCGGGGAGAGCGCGCCTGCTCCTTGAGCGTGGGCTTCTTGCTGTGCGGACGCTCGTTGGTGGACTTCTTCGCGGTGTGGTGCCGCGAGGTCGCGGAGGGGCGCGAGGTCCCCGAAGAGCGCGAGGCCCCGGAGGAGGGGCGCGAGGTCCCCGACGAGCGCGAGGTCCCGGAGGAGGGGCGCGAGGTCGCGGACGAGCGCGAGGTGGGGCGGGATTTGGATTTCTGGGCCATGGCTGCAGGGGGCCTTTGCATCCCCCGGGCGGGTTGACAAGCGGGGAAAGCAAACCCGGGTGGTCGGGGACGCTCGGTCCACCGACACACCCGGGCGGGGAGCTCGCTCACCCGAGGGGAGCGAGGGAGGGGGTTCAGGGGCGCTGGCTGGCGCGGCGCCGACGGAGCAGACCGGCCACCAGCAGGCCCGCGGCGGGGAGCAGGGCGGCGGTGGGACCCGCGGCGCAGCCTCCGCCGGAGCCGCCTTCGTCGTCGGTGCTCGGCGTGCCCGTCGTCGGCGGAGAGGGGCGGTCGTCCGGAGTGCCCGTCGAGGGGGGCCCCGCGTCGGTGCCGCCACCCGTCTCGCCACCTGACGCCGCGCTGACGGTGACGACGGACGTCGCCGTGCGCGTCACCGCGCCGAAGGCCGCCGTCGCCGTCACCGTGTACTGGCCGGCCTTGGCGTAGGTGTGCTCCGCCGTCATGCCCTCGGCCGAGCCACCGTCTCCGAAGTCCCACGTCACCGGGACGTCCGAGGACGTCGCCGCGCGGAAGAGGGCGCGGTGGGGGGCCACGCCGCGCTCACCCTCCACCGTGACGGACAGGGCATCCGCCGGGGGCGGCTGTTCCACGGGCGGCAGGTCCTTGCGCAGCGTGAAGCTGTCCAGCACCTTCTCGTCCGTGGTGATGAGCTTCGCGGTGAGCACGCCCTCCACCACCTCCACGTCGAGGAAGCCGTGCGCCTTGTTGTCGCGCACCTGGCTCCAGCTCGGCTGGCCCACGGAGAACGCGCGCAGGGCCGCGCCGCCGCCGCCCACCACCAGGTAGGGGATGCCGCCCGAGGACGCGACGCCGTCACCCTGCATCAGCTTGCTGCGCTCATAGTTGTGGTCATGCCCCGTCAGCACCAGGTCCACGCCGTACTTCTCGAAGAGGGGGCCGAACTGGCGGCGCATGGTGAGCTGCGAGCCGTGCTCACCGCTGGACCAGGGCGGGTGGTGGAAGAAGACGACCTTCCATGGCTGCGTCGTCCCGGCCAGGTCCGTCTGCAGCCACGCCTTCTGGTCCGCCAGCGAGCAGCGCTCCGCGGACGACAGGCCGATGGCGCAGTTGGAGTCGAGCGACACGAAGTGCACATGCCCCCAGTCGAAGGAGAAGTAGCGCTCCGAGCCCGCCGGGTTGTTGGTGGGCATGTAGAGGTTGTCCAGGTACGGCTGCCCCTGGTCCGTCACGTACTCGTGATTGCCGGGCGAGGCGAAGAGAGGCACTTCCGCCAGCAGCGCGGCCATGGGGGCGAAGAGGTGGTCCTGGAAGTCGGCCTCGGTGCCATCCGGGTAGGCGTTGTCACCCAGGGCCACGAACAGCTCCGGCTTGCGCGCGAGCATGTCGGCGGCCACCAGCTTCTGGTCCGAGCCGCCCGTGCCGAAGTCGCCCACCGCCGCGAAGTGCACGCGGCGCGTTCCGGGCTCGGGCGCGGTGGTGAAGCGTTTGACGGGCGTCTTGAGGCCGCACGCGCTGACCTCGTAGGAATATTCCGTGGCGGGCTTCAGGCCGGTGAGCACCACGGCATGGACGCGGCCGGAGGCCTCCGAGCGGGCGACCTCGCTCACCGCTCCCACGCCGTACCGCACCTCGGGCGAGCAGTTGGCCGCCAGTCGGAACGCCACCAGGGCGGTGTCCGGTCCGACTTTCTGGAGGTAGGGGTCGCGAGCGAGGACGCCCGCGGAAGCCACGCCCGACACCAAGGTCAGGGCCACGGCCAGGGGACGCGGGTTGAAGCGGGTCTTCCGATGCATGCAGCCTCCTCCCGAACCATTTCGGGACGGAGGCCCAACCGTTCACTCGGCGACCTTCATCCGGTGAGGAGACAGGCGCCAGGCGGCGAGGCAGGCCCTCGCACGCCCCACGCCTGTCCCACCGGGCGCTACTTCTTGATGTCGTAGGACGCGAGGTCCTCGGTGCGCTCACCCTCCTCGCGCACCTTGCCCACGCCGGGCACCAGCCAGTACGTGCGCTCCTTGCCTTCCTTCACCTCGCCCGCGTCATTGAGCTTCTCGCGGCGCACCTTGATGGCGTTGGTGAAGGTGCCGGCCCGCGTCTGCACCGTCACGCCCACTTCCTGCACGCGCCACGTATAGGTGGGGTCGCTGTCCTCCTTGCTGCCGTCACCCATCACCGTCAGCTCCTGCACGGCGCTGGTGAAGGACCAGGGCAGGGCGGCCGGCGCGCGCGCCAGGGATTTCACCGTGGCGGGGGCCCAGGTGGTGGTGCGCACCTGGACGCCGTCCCGGTGGTCCTCCTCTCGAAGCCGCACCACCAGCCCGTTGCTCTGCTCGAGCTGCCAGGAATACTCCTCGTAGAGGATGCCGGTGGCGACGCGGTCCTGCCGGCTGTGCACCAGCACGCCCGTCGTCCCCGCCGGAGCCCCCGGCACCTCGCGCGGGCCCTGCACCGTCACGTGCTTCTGGAAGTTGCCATGCACCGGGTCCTGGATGTCGTAGACCCACGTGGAGCCCGTCGTGAGCGGCCACAGCGTCTTGGACTCATCCGGGTTGTTGTCGTTCGGGTTCTTGCCTCCTTCACCTGGCAGTCCCACGTCTCCGCCCGGTCCGGTTGGACCAGGTCCATCTCCGCCCGGCAGGCTCCCTCCGCCACCACAACCCACGAGCAACCATCCGGCCGCGAGCGCGACCACCCATCTGCGTCTCATGTCAGCTCCTCCCGTGTCCCCTTGGGGCCTACCGCCGTCCACCGCAGCCCCCGCAGGGGCGTGCCCTCCGTCCGTCCCAGCGCCGCCGTCAGCGAGCCGGGCACGGGCTCCTCCACTTCCAGCTCCAGCCGCCGCCCGTCGAAGTCGAGCGCGCAGCTCTTCACCAGCACGTTGCGCTCGCCCAGCGCGCTCCTCAGCGACGCCTCCGCGCCCACCAGGTCATCGGCCTGCGCGGACACCAGGAGCCGCTGCTTCGCTGGCGCCGCGGGCGCCTCCCGGTTGAACAAGTCGATGACGAACAGCAGCGCCGCGACGAACAGGGTGCCCACGCCCGCGAGCCCCAGGCTGCCGTGGCCACAGGCCATGCCCAGGCCAATCATCAGGAAGAGGATGGCCGCGTCGCGCGGGTCCTTGAGACCGGAGCGGAAGCGCACGAAGCCGCCCAGCCCCACCAGCCCGAAGGCCTTGGCCACGCTGTCGCCGATGACGGCGGTGATGACCGCCGCCGCCGCGCACAGCAGCACCTGCGCCTGAATCATGTCCGCCTTCGGCAGCGCCCGGCGCATGAGAAACCGCCAGGGCCGCAGCGACAGCACCGTGCCGATGAACGCCGCCGCGAGCATCCGCGGCAGCATCACGGTGATGGACAACGCACTCATCTCCGCCTTGGCGCTCTCGAAGAGCGCCGGAATCGTGGCCTCCATGTCGGGGCTCCTTTAGAGCTCGACCAGCTGTGTGGCCGCTTCCGCGACGACGCGGCTTGGGCGGACCGTGGTGCCCCGGGCGTCGAGCGTCGACGCCGTGGCGATGACCGCATAAGCGTTGCGCAACACCGGCAGGCTCGTGGGACAGGCCTCCAATACCCGTGAGATGAGCGTGCGTGCCTCGGGCCCCAGCGGCAGCCCCTTGAGCGAGGACAGCACGGTGGCGGGCCAGCGCTTCGCATGTTCCACCCGCAGCTTCCACGCCCGCGGGTCGTTCATGCCATCCACCGAGTCCAGCGCCTCCTTCGTCTTCGGTGCCCCGCGCTCGCGCAGCGCCCAGGCCTCTTCCGAGTCGAGCCCCGTCAGTGAGCGCAGCACCAGCTTCAGCGCCTTGCCCGCCAGTGCGTCGCGCAGTCCGCGAGCCACGGGCGTGTCCAGCCCCTGGGTGCCGCGCAGCACCGCCAGCCGGTCATGGGGCAGGAGCACTTCTCTCAGCGCGTCCGCCCTCTCATCCGTCAGGCCTCCCAGGCTGCGCGCCACTTCCGTGTACAGCGAGCGCTGCACCCCGGCCTCGCGCACCACCCAGGACTCCTCGCCGTCGACGCCGGAGAGCCCCAGCAGCACGTCGCCCAGGCGTCCGTCCTTCATGCCGCGCTCGCGCAGCGCCCACGCCTGGGGCGAGGTGTCGCCCTTCAGGCCCTGGAGCACCTCCGACGGTGCCTGGGCATACAGCCGCTCGCGCATCATCGACGCTCGCGCGCCGGTGATTCCTCCCAGGCCGAGCGCCACCTGAGCGGGAGACAGCGGCGCCAGCACCTCGCGCAGTGTCCACGCCGCGTCATCGCCCAGGCCCTGGAGGCCCCGCGCGGTGAGGGAGGGGAAGCGCTCCACGAAGTCCAGTCGACGCTGATGCGCCAGGAGCCCGGGAAGGCCGCCCAGCATCCACACCGCGAGCGACGGCTCGCGCACCTCCACGGTGTCGAGGGCCTGGAAGAAGCGCGCCTCCACGTCCTCCACCGCGACGGGGCCCGAGTGCACGGGCGTCGTCGGCACGGGGACGATGCGCTGCACGGGCGTGTCACGCCCCTCCAGTCGCGCCACCACCGCGTCCACCAGTCGCTGCTCCAGCACGTGCAGCGGCGCGTCGTTGTTCTCCAGGATGAGCCAGCGCCGGGGGTCCTCCTTGGCCAGCGCCAGGAAGGACTCGCGCACGCGCACCGCCAGGCCCGCGCCCGCCAGCCCCTTGCGGCTGTCTCCGTCCGAGCTTCGCCCCGACTGGGCCTTGCCCAGCCGCTTGCGCCACCGCGCGAGGTCCGGATTCACGTCCACCAGGATGACCAGGTCCGGCCACAGCCCCTGCGAGGCCAGCTCGCACGCGGGCCGCAGCTCCGACATGGGAAGTCCCCGGCCACCGCCGCTCAGCGCGAGCTGCGAGTACAGGTATCGGTCGGTGATGCAGACTTCGCCCCGCGAGAGCGCGGGCGCCACCACTTCCTCCAGTTGCTGCGCGTCGCGCGCCAGGTTGAGAAAGAACTCCGCGCGTGGCGACATCTCCAGCAGGCGCGCATCGCGCGTCAGCTCCCGTACGCGCCGGGCCGTGGACGAGCGCAGCTCGCCTCCTTCCCGTGCGTGCGCCACCCGGTAGCCGAGCTTCTTCAGCCTCCCGGCCAGCAGGTTGGAGAGCGTCGTCTTGCCGCTGCCGTCAATCCCCTCGAAGTCGATGAACACGGTGCCTTATCCCCTCGCGACCCCATCCACGGCGAAGGCGTGAACCTTCGCCATCCCCTCAGCGAACTTGCTGTACGTCGGCGCGCCGCCCGGATTGAGCGACGACAGCCAGTCGGGCAGCTCCTGCCCCAGGTGCTTCACCTCCACCACCACGCGCCCTTCGTTCCACAGCGGGGGTCCCAGCCGCTCCGCCGTCAGGGCAAGCTGGGACAGCGCCAGCTCCGGGGCAACGTGGTGGTAGCCGATGTCCCGGTCCACCGTCACCCGCCACGCCTGCGACGCCTGATACACGTGCCGCTGGTACGTCACCGCCAGCACCGGCGACAGGCTTCCTCCGGTGATGAGCGGCAAGAGACGCGCGCCCCCTCGCAACACGCGCCCCAGGTCCGAACGCGGCACCCAGACCCGCCGCTTCTGCGTGAGGCCGTGACGCTCGCGCTTCACCTCCAGCACCACGCGCTCCACGCCGCCAGCACCCACGTCCGGCGAGTACTCCTTCGTGCGGACCTTGAGGCAGTCCTCCGGCGTGCGCAGCGCGCGCGACGCCAACGGACAGCCCGGCCGGTCGAAATAGACGGATACGATTCGCGTGGGCCGCGGCGCCTGTCCGCCCAGCTCCATCGACAACCGCGCGCACAGCGCGAGCGCGGCCTGCTCCCCGAGCACCAGCTTGAACTCACGCCGGAGTCGGGTCACTTCTCCCTCGGCGAACGAGAGCATGACGTGTCTCCGTGACTAGAAGCGGGTGGCGAGCTGCAGCGAGTACTCGAGGCCCGGCGCCTCGTCTCCTGGCCGCAACGCGCGCTCCACCTGGAACTGCCCCCGAAAACGACTCCCCAAGAGAAGGTTGAGACCCCCGAGCAGCGAGTGGCCCCGACCTTCCACATCCCCTCTCAACTGCAACCCCTCCGCTCCCACCACCGGCTGGAGCGCCCACTCCGTCGTCACGGGCACGGTCCAACTCGCCAGCAGCAACTGCGCGGTGAATGGACCCACGGGCAGCCGTCCCGTCACGACTTCACCCGTCACGTTCAGCCCACCGAACTTGAGCTCCGCGTCCGCGGCCACCGCGTGCCGCCGCGCCCTGTCCAGGGCCTCCGCCACGTACGTGCTGACGCCCAGGGTGAGCATCTTCTTGAGCGGACGCACGCTCACCCGCCCGGCCATGTCCTCCTTGGTGCGCACGCCGAGCTCGTCCTTGGAGCCCTGGAAGACGCCCGCGGACACGCGGACATCCCAGAGGCTCTTGAGCCGCACCTCGCCCATCAGTCCCATCCGACGGCCACCCAGCTCGTGCGTGCCGCCCAGGTAGTCCTCCACCAGGCCGCGTCCCTGGATGGGAAGGCTCCACGAGCCCTCCAACCGGCGCTGGAGGAAGGGGGCCTTGAACTGGCCGCCATAGAGGCGGAAGCGCTTGTCGTCATCCGCGAGGCGAACGAAGGCGTCCTTGAGGATGTTGGAGTCCGCGAGGTCCGCGCTCACCTCGGCCTCCAGGTTGGGCAGCGACGTGCCCACGCCCACGCGCGCGGAGGGGATGCTCAGCGTGCGCTGGTACTTCGAGCGCTCGTCCGCGTTGGCGCGCGCATAGACGCGGCCGAAGACGCGCACCGTCTGCACCTCGTCCTCGGGCGTGTCGTCGAGCGCGGTGGCGTCCTCGCCCAGCGAGTCCTCCTGCTGCGCGCCGGGCTTCGACTTCTTCTTCTTCTTTTCCTCCGGCGAGGGCTGCGCGCCCGTCGGCGGCACCGGGCTCACCGCGCCGCTGGAGTCTCCCGGCTGGATTCGCGGCGGCAGGGCCTGCGCCAGCGCTCCTTCCGGCAGTTTGTCCTGGGAGGGCTCCAGGGGCTCGGAGCCCTCCGGTGGTCCGCTCTCGGGCGCTTCCACTCCATCCACCACGCCGCCCGAGAGCGGATCCTCCACGGCCACCGCACCAGAGGTGTCCAGCCCCGCGTCGCTTCCGGAGGCCTGGGCCTCCGCGAACGCCGGTCCACTCAGGAGGACCGCGATGAGGAGGCCCCGCCTCCCTAGAACATCCACCCGCCACCCGCCCATGTCCCCGCCTCCCCATCGCAGCCGGGAGAGCTCTTGTGCAACTGCGATGCCCGAATCGACAACGTCGGGTGCAGGACGGCGGTGGACGGCGAGCGCCCGGACCAGGGCGGGAAAACGTCGTGACGAGGGCGTTACATGCCCACGGGTGGGAACGAAAGTTCCACCGCGCGGGCAGCCAGCCCTGTACGAATGTCGATCAGCCGGTGGAAGGAGTTACCGGTCGGACGCCGCATCCGTCGGCGGGACGGTGGAGCCGCTCACCTCGGAGGGCGCGGCAGGCGCGGTGGGCTCCGCCGGGCCCGCCGAAGCAGGCACCTCGGCGCTGTCGGACGTGCCCGCGGGCGAGGTCGGGGCCTTCAGCCGCCGTATCGCGCCCCGCACACCCCACACGAGCGCCGTGCCAGAGGCCAGGATGAGCAGGCCCCAGCTCAACCCCTGAGGCAACGGCCGCGAGGCCACCGTGACGTAGCCCGTCAGCACCTTGAGGTGCAGGTTCTGGTAGCGGACCTCCAGCTCATAGAGGCCGGGCTCGTCGAAGGTCAGCTCCGTGTGCCAGTTGACGCCATCGCGCGTCAGCGTCTTCGTCACCTGGGCGGGCGAGTCCTTCAGGTGCACCGTCACCGTCAGCGGGCCGGTGAACTCGGCGCCCTGGAACGCGCCCACGTGGAGCGACAGCAGCGCGGGCTCTCCCTCGCGGGGGAGGGCGGGGTGAAGCGTACCCTGCAGGCGCTCCTCGGCATCCGCCCAGCGCAGCTCCATGACGTCGCCACGCCTCTCCAGTCGGAGCTGATCCGCACCCGGAGTGACGGCGAGCGCACCCGTCGCCAGCAGGCAGGCAATCAGCGCGCCGGCCGAATTCCGTGCGAGCCACCTTTGCCTCGGCGGCCGGTGTCCTCTAAGATGGCGACCCCTATCGCATTCCATCTGAGCCAACTCCCCCGGCCAGAGTACCGGGATGAACCCTCAATCATTCGGGAAATATCAGCTCCTGAAGAAGCTCGCCACCGGCGGCATGGCCGAGGTGTGGCTGGCGCGTCAGTCGGGCATCGAGGGGTTCCACAAGAACCTCGTCGTCAAGCGCATCCTTCCGCATCTGGCGGAGGACCGTGAATTCGTCGAGATGTTCCGGAACGAGGCGCTCATCGCGGCGCGCTTCAACCATCCGAACATCGCGCAGGTCTACGAGTTCGGCGAGGCGAACGGCACCTACTACATCGCCATGGAGTTCATCCACGGCGAGGACCTGGGCCGGGTCATGCGCAAGGCGGCCAGCGCGGGCCAGTGGATAGCGCGTCCCCTGGCCATCCGCATCGTCGCGGCGGCGTGCGAGGGCCTGTACTACGCCCACAACCGCACGGACGACGCGGGCCGGCCGCTGCGCGTGGTGCACCGCGATATCTCGCCGCAGAACATCCTCATCAGCTTCGACGGCTCGGTGAAGCTGGTGGACTTCGGCATCGCCAAGGCCGCGGACCAGGCGTCGCTGACCAAGTCGGGCGCCATCAAGGGCAAGTTCGCGTACATGGCGCCGGAGCAGGCCGCCGGCAAGCCGCTGGACGGGCGCGCGGACATCTTCGCCATCGGCCTGGTGCTCTACGAGCTGCTCACGGGCGTGCGCCCGCTGAAGCGGGACTCGGAGCTGGCCACGCTCCAGGCCGCCATGGAGTGCGCCATCCAGCCGCCGTCTCAGGTGGCGGACGTGCCGGAGGAGATGGACCCGGTGGTGATGCGGGCCGTCACCAAGAACGCGGATGACCGCTACCGGGACGCGCGGACGTTCCAGACGGCGCTGGAGGAGATTCTCGTCGGCCAGCGCTGGGTGGCGGGCTCGGTGCAGATCTCCGAGCTGATGGAGACGCTGTTCGCGGACCGGCTCGCGGATGAGAAGGCCCAGGGCCAGGTCGTCCCGGTGGACGACGATGCCTCGGGCAGCTCGGGCTCGCCGGTGCCTCCCCCGCCTCCTCCTCAGGAGCGGGGCCGGGGCCGTCCGTCTTCCGCGGACATGAGCTGGGACGCGCCTCCGGGTGAGGCGTCCGCGCCTCGTGAGCGAGGAGGCCGTGCCCCGCCCTCGCGCTCCGCTCCGCCCCCGCCGCCTCCTCGCCGCACGGGTGCGTCCGCGCAGCCCGTCATCGAAGAGGACCCGGGCGAGTGGGACGCTCCCTCGGGCGACGTCGAGGTTCCTCCGCGCCGCCGGCCCGCGACGTCCGACTCGATGCGCCGGCCCAGCAGCGCGAACGCCACCCAGGTGGCGCGCACCAGCTCCCGCTCGGACCTGCGCAGCGCCGTCACCAACCCTGGAGAGCCGGCGCCGGCGCCGCGCCGCTCCATGACGCGGGCCGCGCCGGTGGTGGACGTGGATCCTCCCCCGCCGCCACGCTCGCGCTCGTCCGCGTCCATGGATCTGGACGAGCGCACGCGCATGGAGGACGACGAGGACGACGAGCGGACCATGCTTCCGCCGCCGGAGCCCTCGCCGCCGCCGCGCCGTCGCACGGGGATGCAGTCGCAGGTGTCCGCGCCGGAGCCGCCGCAGCGCCGTCGCACCTCCAGTCGCGCGGAGATGCCCGCGCCGCCGCCGTCGCGCTCGCGCGCCTCGCTCTCCGCGGCGCCCGCGGTGCGGGTGCATGACGAGGTCGACCGGGCGATATCGGAAGACTCCCGCCGCAAGCTTCGTACAAACGCGACGCGCAACGTGGCCACGCTGGGCTTCATCGTGGGGTTGCTGGCGGTGGTGGCCATCTTCCACAAGCCCATCCTCGCGGTGCTCAACTCCACCGCGTCGGACGGGCAGGGTGTGCTTCTCACCATCAACGCCAACGAGCGGGTGAAGGTCTCCGTGCGCCACGCGAATGGCTGTGGCGGCTCGCAGCCCGTCACCGAGCTGGGCATGACGCCGCTGACGCTGGTGTCGGGCGCGCACCTGCAGGACACGCTCATCCTGGAGAACGAGCAGCAGGGCATCTACAAGGAGGACACGGACACGCTGGCCTTCGGCGAGCCGGGTCAGGCCAAGGTGCTCACCCAGGAGTTCCGCCGAGGGAGTCTGCTGCTGCTGCTCAAGCCGGACAGCGTGCGCGGCATCACCGTGCGCCGCAGGGGCCAGGACGTCGGCATCTACCAGGGTGGCAACAACAAGGGCCTCAAGATCGAGTTGATGGAGGGCAAGAACAAGCTCGAACTGGACGGTGGCCCGCTGAAGGAGCCGTTCCACTTCGAGGTCGACATCAAGCCCAACAGCATCAACCGGGAGACGCAGGACCTGTCCGCGTTCCTCTGAGCTGGCCCGCCCCGCCTCAGTAGCGGGGCAGGCTCGGGTCCACCTGAAGCGAGTACAGGTCGATGCCGCCTCGCAGCGACACGGCCTGGAGCCCCCTCGACAGCAGATAGGCCGTGCCGTCCAGGCTGCGCACGCCGTGGTGGCAGTAGACGACGACGGGCTTGCCCCGCAGGGCCTCCAACTCGTCGGCGCGCTCGTCCAGCTCCGGCAGCGGGATGAGCACCGACTCCGGCAGCGCGACGTACTCGTTCTCGTGCGGGAAGCGCACGTCCAGCAGGAGGGGGCGGGACTCGGCGGGACCCGCGAGCAGCTCGGCGAGGCGGGCGGGCGTGATTTCGGGGATGGGCATGGGGCTTTTTTCCGTCAGGCAGTCACGGCGCAGAAGCGCTCGTAGTCGATGAGCTCCACCTTCGCGCCCGGCGCGCACACCGGACACCCGACGTCCCGGCGCAGCTTCAGCTCCTGGAAGCGGGTGGTCAGCGCGTCGAAGGTGAGCAGCCGGCCCACGAGCGTCTCGCCCTGGCCGAGCAGCAGCTTGAGGGCCTCGTTGGCTTGCAAGAGGCCGATGATGCCGGGCAGCACGCCCAGCACGCCGGCCTCCGCGCACGACGGCGCCAGCTCTGGGGGCGGCGGGGCGGGGTAGAGGCAGCGGTAGCACGGGCCCTGGCCGGGCACGAAAGTCGTCACCTGGCCCTCGAAGCGGAACACGGAGCCGTGGATGTTGGGCAGGCCCTTCATGAGGCACGCGTCGTTGAGCAGGTAGCGGGTGGGGAAGTTGTCCCCGCCGTCGAGGACGAGGTCGAACCCCTCCAGCACGCGCAGGACGTTGTGCGAGGTGAGTCGCTCCTGGAAGGGGATGACGCGGACGTCCGGGTTGAGGGCCTCAATCGCGGCCTTCGCGCTCACGACCTTGGGCTGGCCCCGGCGCTCCTGGGTGTGCAGCACCTGGCGCTGGAGGTTGCTCAGGTCCACCACGTCCGAGTCGACGATGCCCAGCGTCCCCACGCCCGCCGCCGCCAGGTACAGCGCCGCCGGTGAGCCCAGCCCGCCCGCGCCCATCAGCAGCACGCGCGACTTCAAGAGCTTCGCCTGCCCCTCCTCGCCGACCTCCGGGAGGATGAGGTGTCGGCGGTAGCGCTCCTTTTGTTCGGCGCTGAGCACGAAGGGCTTCTCCACCGGCAGCGCCGCGTCGCTCCAGCGGTTGTAGCCCCCCGCCAGCGAGGCCACGCGCGTGTAGCCCAGCTCCTTCAGGCTCTTCACCGCCAGCGCCGAGCGCGTCCCTCCGGCGCAGTAGACGACGAGCTCCTCGTCCCGCCCGGCCCGCTCCTCGATTCGCAGCTCCAGGTAACCCCGGGGGATGTGCACGGCGCCAGGCAGCCGCCCCCCCGCGTACTCGTCCGCCTCCCGCACGTCGATGAGCTTCACCGAGGCCCGGTCGTCCAGGAGCCGCTTCACCTCGTCCACGGTGACTTCGCGAATCTCCTGTTTCACACCGGCCAGAAGCTCACGGAAGGATGGGGCCATGGGGCGGGGTATAACCCGAGGGAGGGGCGTGTTCCGCGTGGGATGAAGCGTCCTGGGCGGACAGGCGGCCGGTCCCATGGATTTTCCGGCCCCGGGCGTTATAAAGGGCCGTTCGAGAGGAGATTTTCCCGACATGGATACGACGACCACGACCCCCGCCCCGGTCACCACGACGGCCCCCCAGTCCGCCCCGCCCGAGGCCGTGCGTTTGACGGAAGGCGCAATCCGGCAGGTGAAGGAGGTCATCAAGGCCCAGGGCTTCGAGGGCTACTTCTTCTCCATCCGCGTCGTCCCGGCCGGCTGCAGCGGCCTGGGCTACGACCTGAACCTGGTCAAGGAGTCGAAGGCCGGCGACAGCGTCTGGGAGCAGGACGGCGTGAAGCTCGCCACCGACGGCATGAGCGCCCAGTACCTGGCCGGCACGGAGATCGACTACGTCTCCGCCATCACCGGCTCGGGCTTCAAGTTCAACAACCCGAACGCGAAGTCCTCCTGCGGCTGCGGCACCTCGTTCACGACCTGAGTTCCCGTCGTGGCGTGACGGGGTTCGCGACGGTCCACGCCTCCTGATGCGTGGACGGGTGCTCGCGAGCCGACACGAGGGTGGGTGTACCGCCCGCCCTCGTGCCTTCTCCATGCCGAGCGGGCCTCTTCAGGCCCCGGCGATGGGCTGCATCACCTTCAACCAGGACTGGTTCTCCTTCTGCCGCGCCAGTCGCTGGACGCGTCGCGCCTCGGCCTCCCGGAACGACTCGCGCTCCACGTCCGTCTCCATCAGCAGCGGCGGCACCGGCACGCGGCCGCCGTCCTTGTCGATGGCGACGAACGTCAGCAGCGCGCTGGTGGTGAGCGTGCGCTCGCCGGTGAGGGGGTTCTCCGCATGCACCGTCACGCCCACTTCCATGGAGGTGCGGAAGGCGGCCAGCACGCGCGAGTGGAGGAGCGCAATCCAGCCGACCTTGATGGGCGCGTGGAAGTGCAGGTCATCCATGGACGCCGTCACCACGACTTGCCGGCAGTGACGCTGGGCGGCCACCGCGCCGCAGATGTCGATCCACTCCATCACCTTGCCGCCGAACGCCGCGTTCAGGTTGTTGGCATCCGGAGGCAGGATGAGCTGGGTCATCACCACCTCCGTGTCCTTGGCTCGCTTGGGCGTCATGTCAGCCATCTCACACCTTCCGTCCTGGGACTGGGGGCCGCGTGCGTGGGCCCCGGTGCCTCATGCCAGGAAGGTGGAGACGCGGTCCAGGAACTCCTCGCGGCCCCGGCCCCGGCGGATGTCCTGGCGTGACACGTCCATCACCAGGCACTCCACGCCGTACTTCTCCTGGAGCACCTGGGGGAAGGACGCGTAGTAGCCGTTGAGGCCTCGGAGGAACTGCGGGCGGATGCCCTTCTCCTCTTCGCGGCCCCGGGTGCGGATGCGCTCCAGCAGCACGTCCACGCTGCCGACCTCGAAGCAGATGACCTTGTCCGGGCGGATGATGTGGCGCGACAGGCGCTGGAAGTACTCGTAGTACAGGTCCAGCTCCGCGTTCGTCAGGTGCCCCAGGCCGTGCAGGTACTTGGCGAAAATCTCCGGGTCCTCGTACAGCGTGCGGTCCTGCACGCAACTGCGGCGGTACGAGTGGATGAGCTCGTGGTGCTCCACGCGGCGGATGAGGAACTCGAGCTGGAGCGTGAAGGACCAGCGCGACATGTCCGAGTAGTAGTCGCGCAGGAAGCGGTTATCGATGACGGGCTCGTCGAACAGCTCGTAGCCGAAGCTCTGGCTGAGCATCTTCGCCGCCGTCGTCTTGCCCGCGCCGATGTTGCCCGACAGCGCCACGAAGCGCCGTCCCTTGGGCGCCTTCACCTTCGTCTTCTCCTTCTCCTTCACCTTCACCTTCACCGAGTTCTTGGCGCGGGAGGCGGGGGCCTCGCGCCCGGGTGCTTCGGGAGCGGGCTTCGGGGCGGCGGCCGGAGCGGGGGACGGGCGCGAGCGCGAGGTGGCACGAGGCATGGATCCGGGGCTTAACCCGGCTTGTTGACGTCGTCCATTCGCTGCCTCAGCAGGTCCGGACGGTCCGTCATGATGCCGCCGACGCCTTCCTCCAGCAGCTTTCGCATCTCGTCCGGGTCATCCACCGTCCAGACGTTGACCCACTTGCCGCGCGCCGCGCAGTCGCGCAGGAAGTCCTCGTCCACCAGCCGCACCTCGCCGAAGTACAGCGGCATGTCGAGCACGGTGAAGCGCGGGTCCTCCGGCGGTGTCTCTCCGCCACGCAGCGCGATGACGAGCGCGGCCAGCGCATCGCGAGGATAGAAGTGACACGCGTGGGGTAGCCGGGCGACCAGGCGCTCGCCCACCGCGTCCTGCTCGCTGCCCATGCACACGCGCTCCACCGCGCCCTCGTCCTCCAACAACCGCGCGAAGATGTCCTCGTGACCGGGCATGTCCGGCTTCAACTCCACGTTGAGGCGCAGCGACGGAAAGGCGCGCAGCACCTCCCGCAGCGTGGGCAGTCGCACGCCCTGGCCCCGGAAGGGAAACGTCCGCCCCTCGTCCTGGGTGAAGCCGTACCCCGCATCCAGCTTCTTCAGCTCGGCCAGCGTGTACCCCGCGAGCGGGCCGAAGCCATCCGTGCAGCGCTCCAGCGTGTCGTCGTGCGCCACGATGACTTCGCCGTCCCGCGTCACGTGCACGTCGAGCTCCAGCATGTCCGTGCGGAAGCGCTCCACTGCCTGGCGGAATGCCTCCAGTGTGTTCTCGGGGGCGAGCGACGCGCCTCCTCGATGCGAGATGTGCAGCGTGGGCCGCAGTCCTTGGATGAATGCGGGAATGGCATTCATGGCTTCCTCGAATTCACGTGGGGGTGACCGACCCGGGGGCGGGGGCTTCCTTGCCGGCCCCCGTTGGCCGCCGGTATAAGGCCGACATACTCGGACCGACCGGCGTCGACTTCAACCATCGTGACGCCGCGACAAGAATGGAGAGACGAGACATGCAACTGCGCAAGACTCTTGGCGCGGCGGCGCTGATCACCACGGCGGTATTCGCTTCGGTGGCGGGCTGCTCCGGTCGCGACGATGGCGACGGTGAGACCCCTGACTCCGGCACGGGCTGTACCGGCGCGTGCGGCACGGACTCCGGCACGGATGCTGGCACGGACGCTGGCACCGGGCCCCAGGGCTGTCCCTCCCCGCTCCCCGCGGAGGGCCCCATTGGCGCCCTGCGCACCGCCGGCGAGCGCGGCCAGCAGGTCACCCTGGCCAACGTCGTCGTCACGGCGGTCAGCAACGTCTCCCGTGGCAGCGCGGGTGACTTCATCGCCCGCTTCTGGGTGGTGAACCCCTGCTTCCCGAATGAGGGCCTCTACATCGACAAGTTCTACACGGACCCCACCACCAACTACGAGCCCGTGGTGGGTGACGTGCTCACCGTGTCCGGCTTGTTCCGTCGCTTCGCGGCGGATGCCGGCGACAACACTCCCAGCACGCGTGACGCGTACCGTGCCGTGTTGAAGAACGACTTCCTGCTCGCGGTGCCGGGCAGCACCGGCAGGTTGACCATCACCAAGCACAGCTCCGGCCCGGCGCTGGCGGACGTCGCGGTTCCCGCGGGCTTCGGCAACTCCGAGGGCGGCGCGACCAAGCCGAACCCCCAGTTCGCCGGCGCGCGCGTCCACATCCCGGGCCCGCTCACCATCACCAACGCGCAGCCCCTCGCGATGAAGCAGCGCCCGGAGGATCCGGACAGCGGCACGTACCTGGGCTTCGAGGTCACCGGCGGCGTGCTGGTGGGGAACTACAAGACCTTCGGCACCTGCGACCTGCGCGCGACGGTGGAGGACGGCGGCACGGTGACGTTCCCCAACGGCATCCGTGGCGTGTATGAGACCTTCTCCAACCCGCCCTGCCTCGACGGCACCACGACGACGACCGCTGATGGCGGCAGCTCCTTCCGCTGCAACGCCAACGGCCCGGGCATCATCCCCGGCACGGCGAACGACTACACCTACGTCGTCTATCCGATGAACTGCGACCCGGACCTGGCCATCCCCGCGGCGCCGTGATTCAGGCCTTCAGCCCTGCTGGGATGATCCGCTGATTTCGCCGCCCCTCGCCCGTGTCGGGAGGGGCGGCTTCTTTTTGGACGCGGGCCCCAGGTCGGTGTCCGCTACCAGTCGATGTGGGCCCCCGGCTCCCCCAAGCGTTTGATTGTGGGTAAGCTCGGGAAAAGTCCAACCTGTCCCACCCTGTCAGACGCCTCGTTCCTTCCGTGAACTCCCCCCAGACGGCCATCCCGTTCGGACAGTACCTGTTGATCAAGCGGCTCGCCGTGGGTGGGATGGCGGAGCTGTTCCTGGCGCACCGTCCGCCGGATCCGGAGCTGGTGGTCCTGAAGCGCATCCTCCCGTATCTGTCGGAGGAGCCCGAGTTCGTTCAGATGTTCCTGGACGAGGCGCGCATCGCCGCGCAGCTCAGCCACCCCAACATCGTGCAGGTGCACGAACTGGGGAAGGAGGGCGACAACATCTTCATCGCCATGGAGTACGTGGAGGGCGTGGACCTCCGCAAGGTGGTGATGGAGGAGCTGAAGTTCGGCGCCACGGTGCCCTGTGGCGTGGCGGCGCGCATCTGCTCGCTGGTGGCGGCGGGGCTGGACTACGCGCACCAGAGCCGGGGCGTGGATGGCCGGCCGCTGGAGCTCATCCACCGGGACGTCAGCCCGCAGAACGTGATGATTGCGTACGACGGGCGCGTCAAGCTGGTCGACTTCGGCATCGCCAAGGCCGGCGCGTTCATGGAGCGCAGCAAGCCGGGCGTCATCAAGGGCAAGTTCCTCTACCTGGCGCCGGAGCAGGTGTCGCAGGAGCGCTTGGACCACCGCGCGGACATCTACGCGCTGGGGACCATGCTGTACGAAATCACCACCGGCAAGCAGCCCTTCTCCAAGCCGACGACGGAGGGGATTCTCTACGCCATCCGCTTCGAGGACCCGACGCCGCCGCACCTGCTGCGGCCCGACTATCCGCTGGAGCTGTCGCGCATCGTCATGAAGTGCCTGACGAAGGACCGCAACCTGCGCTACCCGCGCGCCGCGGTGGTCCACGAGGAGCTGGAGAACTTCCTCGAGTCGGGCGAGCTGCAACAGAGCCTGGACGTGTCCGAGTACATCGCCCGGCTGATGGGGGAGGAAGAGGAGCGCACCATCCTCCACATCCCCGCGTCCAAGCCCGTGGGCCGCACCCAGGCCACCGTGCCGCTGGCGGCCAACCGGCTCTTGTCGGCCCCACCGGCCCGACTGGCTCCGCTGGAGGTCACCGCGCCGACGCTGTCGTCCACCACGCCCATGGCGGAGCCCGCCCCGAGCTCCGTCACCGTGGTGCCGGGCCTCACCGCGCGGCCCACTCCGCGCCGCGTCTCCGCGGAGACCGTGCCGGCGGCGCGCTACGCGGACGAGGCGGAGCCCGCGACGCAGATGGCGCGCCCGCGAGAGCTGCCGACCGGGCCTCGGCGTGGAGAGCACGACGACGAGGACTCGGAGATGTCCACCGCCGTCCGGACCGCGCCCACCGGCTACTCGGTGCTGGTGGATCCGGATGAAGAGGACGCGGGGGACGGCGAGTCCACCATTCCGCAGCGGGGGCGAGCGCGCGCGCCCGTCACGCCACCTCCGGGCCCGCCGGTGCGCCGCTCCAGCACGAGCGCGGAGTTCCCTCCGACACCGCGAGGAGGGCCGTCGGCGGTGGAGCCCCTCACCGCGCCGCCGACGCCGGTGCGCCGCTCGGGCATGGGCCCCGCCGAGCCGCCGCGCGCCGTCGCTCCGCTGGAGCCGCCACCGTCGCCTCGCGCGGCCGTCTTCGCGGATGCGCCCGTCCTCAAGGCGCCTCCTTCTTCCTTGGATACGCGCAACCGCCGCGTGTCGCCTCAGCCGGCGCCCGCCGCCGCATCGCCCCGCAGGGTTCCGACGCCCGTGCCGCAGGACCCCCGGGACGTGGACATGGGCGAGCTCTCCGGCGACATGACGATGCCCATCCGCCGCCAGTCCATCCTGGACGTGGAGGCGTCGGTGTCGCTCACCACGCCCATGCGGCGCCTGTCGCCCTTGGACGAGGAGGCCTCCCAGTCGGTGTCGCTCACCACGCCCATGCGGCGGATGTCGTCGGTGGACGTGGAGTCGTCTGTATCGCTCACCACGCCGATGCGGCGGATGTCGTCGGTGGACGTGGAGGCCTCGCAGTCGGTCTCCATCACCCCGCCCACGGTGAGCCACCGCCATGCCTCGCGGCCGCTCATGCCCGCGACCCGGGGCGGCGGCCCCGCGGTGGGCGATGAGGACGACCACTTCCACACCGACTCCAGCATGTCGGGTGCACTCACCAGTCCCACGGCCTCGCTCCGTGATGACGGCGAGGACGACGAGTCCACCGCCGGGTACGCCGGCTACGGCTATCCCTCCACGATTGCCACGCCCGAGCGCACGAACCCGCGCGGGCTGCTGCTCGCGATTGTCGGCGGGTTGCTGCTGCTGGTGCTGGGTGCCGTGTTGATCTGGGTCCTCTATGGCCGGTTCCGCGGCCCCGTTCCCATGTCGTCGCAGGACCTGTCGCGGCGGGCCATGGAAGGGCAGCAGGGGAACCCGCCTCCGGTGCGGGCCACGCCGCCGTCTCCCCCGGTGCAGCCCGCCGTCGTCGTCACCCCTGCGCCGGCACCGCCCCCGCACATCCCCGAGGCCATGCCTCCGTCGCCGGAACCAACGCCTGCTCCCGTCGCTGGCCCGCGGAACGGGGGCGCGGACGTGCCTCCTGCCGCTCCCTCGCTGATCGAGGTGCGCTTCGAGGCCCCGGCCAAGACAGTCCTTCGCCAGGAGGGGGGCTCCCGCCTGCCTGTCAACAGGCTGCTGACGCTGCCTCCGGGCCCCATCAAGGTGGCCTACGACTGCCCCGGACGACGCGCACCCAAGGGGTCGATTCCCTACCTCATCGAGCAGGCGAGCCCCGGTCCGCTGGTCCTCCACGTCCCCTGCAAGGCACGGCGCTAGTCCGGACGGGCACTTGCCCGTATGCGCGGGCCTCCCCCCGGAACGGACACGTGGGACTGGGTGGGCTTGAGTGCCCTTAAGTCGTTGGATTTCCTAGCTTTTCCGAGTCGCGCGCGCATTGCGCATGTCAGACGGGGCCGTAGAATCCGGCGCTCCATGGCGCGCCTCAAGAAGCAGAAAAACATCGTGACGAAGCGGAGTTACACGGCCGGACGGGTAGTGCGACAGCTGCCTGTCGCGCCCGAGCCGAACCGGCTGGTGAAGGTCTGGAGACGCGTGCTCGAACGCCGCCTCCGCACGCGCTTACGCGCGAAGGTGGCGGTGGAGGTCCACGACAACACGCACACGATGCTGACCTTCCAACGTCACCGGACCATGTGGCGGCTGCGGCTGCACCACATGTTCCTGGCGGCGCCGGATGACATCGTCCAGGCCCTGGCCAGCTTCGTTCGCAAGGGGGACCCGGAGGCGAGCGTCTTGTTGGACCGCTACATCGAGCGCAACAAGATGTACATCCGGCGGCTGTCTCCGGCACAGATGCGCAAGCGCATCCGGCTGGAGCCCTTGGGTCAGCATCATGACCTGGAGCGCATCTTCGAGCGTCTCAACGAGCGCTACTTCAGCACCCGGCCCATCGACGCCGCCATCACCTACGGCCCGGCGCCTCGGGTGAAGGGACCCCGCAAGAGCATCAAGATGGGCTCCTACTCGGCGGACTCGAAGGTCATCCGCATCCATCCCGCGTTGGACCAGCCGGTGGTGCCCCGCTACTTCGTGGAGTGGATTGTCTTCCACGAGATGCTCCACCACATCTACCGGACGCGGAAGGGCGACGACGGGCGGCGCTGCATCCACCCGCCGGAGCTCATGGAGCACGAGAAGCGCTTCCACGACTACGCGCGGGCGCAGGCCTGGGAGCAGGAGAACCTGGACCTGCTGCTGCGCGCCCGTGTCTCGCCGGACTGACGTGCCGGGCGGCCCGTCCTCCCCAGGGCTCAGGGGAGGATGAGGCC
This sequence comes from Myxococcus eversor, assembly GCF_010894455.1. GTDB lineage: Bacteria > Myxococcota > Myxococcia > Myxococcales > Myxococcaceae > Myxococcus > Myxococcus eversor. The sequence continues at coordinate 70,730 of NZ_JAAIXY010000017.1, forward strand.
ACCGGGGCTGCGCCGCTCCTGGGTGGGGGCGGCCTCCGCGGGCGAGGGTGCCCGGGTGCCTGGAGCGCCCGCCTCTCGCCGGGCCGCGGCCTCCTGCCGGGCTCCAGCGGCGGCGACCAGTCCCACCACCTTCTCGAACAGGTGCTCGGCGAAGCGGGAGTAGGGCTGGTCGGCGCCGTGGAAGAGGCGCCGGGCCTCGCCCCGGGCGATGTCAGCCTCGCGGGGTCGGCCGGTCCGCTCGAAGAAGTCCGCCATCCTCCACAGCCTCAGGGCGTAGCGCCGGGACATGTCGGGGGTGAAGTACTCCTGTGTCACCGCTCGCACGGCGCCCTGGAGCTGGTCCTGGCGCTGTACGTCGCTGAGGGCCAGGGGACTGACCACCACCTCGTCCAGCTTCGCGAGCAGGCGCTGGGTGATGGACTCCGGCGGGAGCCACGCAGCCAGCTCCGGCGTCTCGTGCAGCACGTCTCCCTCCATGGCGCGGCGGACGTCCTCCGGCTCTGGCGGGGGCAGGGTTGTGGGCTCCAACTGGGGCTGCACGCCGAAGTGGCGAAGCGCCACGTCGAGTCCCTCGGGAAAGGGCGTGTGGGCGCGCAGGTTGAGGCCGGCGGCCTCGGCCAGCAGCGCGGCGGCCTCGTTCACGGACAGCTCCACCGCGCCGCCCTGCTCCAGGCCGTCCTTGATGATGCGGCGCCAGGCGCCCCGGCTCGCCTCCTGGAGCTCGAGTTGGAGGACGCCCTGCTCGTCGGAGAGGAGGGCCTGCGCCATCTCCACGCCACCGCCGCGAAGCACTCGGCCCAGGACGAGGGCCCGTTCTCCTCGGCCCGTCACCGTGCTGGCCAGGGCCGGTAGCGCCTCCGGTGTCGGGGCGGGGCGGGGGGCTTCTGGAGGCGCCGCGCGGGGGGACTCGGGGATGGAGACGCCGCGTGAGCGCAGGCGGTACAGCGCCTTCTTGGCGAGCTTGGCCAGGGGCTTCACGGTGGAGGTGGACAGCGCCTCGGGCAGCGCGGCTTGTCCGTCCAGCACCGCGGCCTCCAGGAGGGCGGCGGCGAGCGGCTCGGGGAGGGCCTCGACGCGGGCGGGCGTGGCGGAGCCCAGGTCCTTCGCGAGGGCCCGCGCGGACTCCACCGCGTCGGCCGGGAAGTCCGACAGCGAGGTGCCTGCGCGCAGCGCGTCCAGCAGGGAGCGAGGGTCCGAAGCGGAGGATTTCATCCGGGGACTTCTACTCCGTGATGAAGGCCCCCCGGCACCACCCGCATGGGTGCCCCGCCCACCAGGCCACACTCGCCCGCGACTTCAGCGCCGTCGCACCAGCCAGCTCCGGCCCGACTGTCCCACCACCGACAGCTCGGACTGGAGGCGCGCGCCGAACACCTGCGAGGGGTGGACGCCGCGCACCACGAAGGTGTCGTACCAGGCGCCCTGCGTGTCGAGATTCACGTCCTGGGGGCGCCACTCGGACGGGAAGGTGGGAGGCACCTCTCCCCGATAGCGCAGGGGCGAGTGCGGCGTGGAGGCGAAGGTGAAGTTCGGCACGCCGCCGCGCTCGCGCGCCAGCACCGCCGCCGAGTGGATGAACACCGGGAAGCGCACCACTCGCGAGCCCGGGTCATAGATGAGGCCCATGACGCGGGGCTTCTGCCCGGTGGCCGCCACCAGGCCTTCCCACTCGGACGCCTCGCGGGAGAACGCGCGGAAGCCCCGGCCCAGCGTGAAGGCCAGCACCAGCGCGCACGCCCCGGCGGCCCACCTCAGCGGCACCCGCCACTCCGGAATCGTCGCGGGCGCGGTGGCCACCAGCAGCGCGGCGGCCAGGTGCGCGTAGCGCGTGTTGAGGTAGTAGACGTAGCCGCGGATGTCGAATGGCAGCAGGAAGTAGAGCGCGAGCGCCAGCACCCCGAGCCCCAGCAGCCGCGCGCGCGCCACCGGACCTTGAGTGCCCACGGGCCCTGGACGCACGAGCGCCGCCACCCAGCCCGCGAGCGCCACCGCGCCCACCGCGTACATCGCCCACCGGTCCGAGCCGTCGCGCAGCGTGTTGGCGAGCACGTCGAACAGCTCCGCGCGGTTCTGCGCGAAGCCCTTCCACCCCAGGTTCTGCGGGGAGAACGTGGGGCCCCACGCCTTCCAGGGCGCGCCGGGCTGGATGTCCGGCGGCTCGCCGAAGCGCAGCACGACCCAGCCGAGGAACAGCGCCACGCCGGGCACCACGCCCAGCAGGGCCGGCAGCCGGGGCCGCAGCCGCGCCATGAGCCCCCGCGCGGTGGAGTCCTCCGGCACCGCCGTGGTGAGCAGCAACCACGGCAGCCCGAAGGCGAGGAACCCGAACGCCTGCACATGGAACAGCAGCACCGCGACGAGACAGCCCGCCAGCGCCCACGCCCAGGTGCGCCGCCGGGGCACGTCCTCCAGCGCTCGCACGAAGAAGCCGCAGCACAGAAACGTCAGCGGCAGGGCCGCGCAGTAGTTGATGAAGCCCCAGCCGAAGCTGTCGCCGTACGCGAAGGGCAGGGCGAGCAGCGAGGGCCACGTCGGCCGCTTCAGCGAACGCAGCAGGAAACCCAGGCTCAGCGGCAGGCCCACCACGTACGCGGTGAGGAAGACGCGGTTGGCCAGGTCCAGCGGGAGCAGCCAGTTCAGCGCGCTGACCAGGTAGTAGTAGCCGAGGTAGGGCGTCAGCGCATGTCGCGCCTCGAAGAGCTGGGGATACAGCGTGCTCGGGTCATCCAGCCGGTGAAGCACGGAGATGAGGTACAGGTGCTGCGGCAGGTCCACCATCGGCAGGTGGCTCGACACCCAGAGGGGCAGCGCTCCCAGCACCAGGGCGGCGAGTTGAATAAAGCGGGCGTTGGGGTTCGTCACGAGAGGTGCCGGACTGTATGCGTCGCTTCCTTGCCCGGCGAGCAACCGACGTGAGGGCTCGGGCCCATCGCGCCGGGTAGACAAAGGTATGGCCGTCGACCTTGGCAGTCGACGGGGGCTGCGCTATAGGCGCCGATGAACGGGAGCCGAGGCCGAGAGTCTCCCGAAGGAGAGCACACATGACACGCAACGCGACGATGGTGGCTGCGGGTCTGCTGGCCAGCGGTCTGCTGCTGCTCGCCCCCCGGGCGGCGAGCGCCTGCGAGGCCCACGCCCAGGCGGCACGGGCGAAGTCCGAGGAGGCCGCGAAGCCCGCTCCCGACACCGCTGCCCCCGAGGCGGCTCCCGCCCCCGAGAAGCCGCGGCCCACGGGTGGCGAGGTGGACCGTCCGCTGGACGCGCTCGACTCGCTGATGGCCGCCAAGTGCCAGTGTGGCAGCAAGGCGGACTGCACCTGCAAGAAGGGCTCGTGCGAGTGCTCCAAGTGCCAGAAGCCCAAGCGGCAGGTGATGGACGCGCTGCGTGGCCGTCCCGCCGAGCTGAAGCTGGACGAGGCGCGCCGCTACGACGCCTCCGCCGGCATCTTCATCTGATTCAGCGAGGCACCTCGGCGGAGCCCTTCTCCGCCTTGAGGACCAGGAGTGGCGGCAGGGCCACGCGCTCGAAGCGCACCAGTCCCGCCGCGCTGGCCGCCGCTCGCAGTGTCGCTTCGCCCCGGGGGTGAAGCCCCACGCGGCGGTGCAGGACACCGGAGGCGGAGCCCGGGGGCGCGTACGTGCTCGCCACCCAGCGGCCCCCCGGACGCAGCACCCGCGCCACCTCCAGCATCAGCCGGCCCAGGTCCTCCAGGTAGTGGAGCGAGTCGGCCATCAGCACCGCGCCGAGCGTGCCGTCCTGGAAGGGGAGCGCGGGCGCCTGCGCGCGCAGGAAGTCCACCGTCGCGCCCGCCTCGCGCGCCTGGGCCACGCCTTCCTCCAGCATGGCGGGCGACACGTCCTGGCCCACGACGAGGGGAAAGGCCGGCTCCCGTGCCAGCCGCCGCGCCACCAGGCCCGTGCCACAGCCCAAGTCGAGCACCGGCCCCTCGGGCGTGCCCAGGAGGCTGCGATAGAGCAGGTACTCGCTGTCCGTGTCGAGCGGACGGCGCAGGAGCGCGCGCTGGAGCGCGGGGCGCACATAGCGCTCGTAGGAGCGGGCCACCCAGCGACTCTCCAGGCCGCGCTGGAGTCCTCCGGCGGTGGCGTGCTCCAGGACGAGGTCAGCGACGCCCTCGGCCACCGGATAGCTGGCGCGACACTCCGGGCAGCGAAGCGGCCCGAACATCAGCACCGGCGCGGGCGCCTCCGCACGGAGGGCGCCACGGCGGCAGCGAGGACACCGGAGGAGCTGGACGAGCGCGTGCCGCATGATTTGTCCGCGGCGGTCCTCGGCGGCGACTCAGGCCGACGGGCCCGGGTCCGCCAACACGCGACGGTCCTCGGCGACCAGGACGGGCCAGCCTCGGGCCATGGCCTCGCGGAAGAACGACGCCAGCTCCTTGCGGCTGTGGTTCACCGCGCCCTGGAAGGGGTCGATGAGGGCTTCCTCACCCAGGCTGCGGGTGGAGTTGAGCTCCACCGGCGTCCCGCACCGCTCACAGCGGATGGACACCTGACGCACCAGGGCCACGGGCACCGCGTACCGGGCGCCGCAGTCGCCGCACTTCCACACCAGCGCGCGCTCACCCGCCTCGCGCCGGGCCAGGCTCTCCAACTCGTCCGCCAACCTCAAGAGCGCGGGCAAGTCCTGGGGAGGCTGGGCGAAGACCGCGGAAGGACCGAACCCCGTCTCGGGAGCTCCCAGCTTGGGAGGCTTGTCCCCCTGAAGAAGGGAGCGCATGCGGTCCTTGGCGCGGACATCGCGGAACTCGGCGCCCGCCAGGGCGCGCTCCACCGCCTCGTGGACCGGCGGCAGGTCCGGCTCGAGGCGCTCATCTACCGGCAGCGACTGGGGGTGTTCCACCAGCCGGTGCGACGGAACTGCGAGAAATCGGAAGGCCACGGATGGCTCCATTGCACCCCGGCCTTTCCGGCGCAAGACGCGAGTTGGCAAATGTCCGCTGCGACGACAGATTCCGCTCTATCTGGACCACTCCAGCATGCGCTGCAACGGAGCCCGGGCGGCCTCCCGCAAACCCTCCGGCATGGTCAGCTCCGGCGTCCGGTCCTTCATGCACTTCCAGAGCTTCTCCATCGTGTTGAGCCGCATGTACGGGCACTCGTTGCACGCGCAGCCGTTGTCGGGCGGCGCGGGGATGAAGGTCTTCTGGGGCGCGCCCTTCTTCATCTGATGGAGGATGCCCGCCTCCGTCACGATGATGAACTTCTGCTTCGGGCTCTTGATGACGTACTCCAGGAGCGCCTTGGTGGAGCCGATGAAGTCCGCGTGCCGCAGCACCGACTGTTCGCATTCGGGATGGGCCACGACTTCCGCGTCAGGGTGCTCGACCTTGAGCCCCACCAGCTTCTTCTCGCTGAAGATTTCGTGGACGATGCAGCTGCCCGGCCACAGCACCATGTCCCGGCCCGTCTCCTTCATCACGTGGCGCCCCAGGTGCTGGTCCGGGGCGAAGAGGATCTGCCGCTCCTTGGGCACCTGGTTGACGATACGCACCGCGTTGGAGGACGTGCAGATGACGTCGCTCATCGCCTTCACCGCCGCGGAGCTGTTCACGTAGCTCACCACGAAGGCGCCCGGGTGCTTCTCCTTGAAGACCTTGAAGGCCGCCGGCGGGCACCGGTCCGACAACGAACAGCCCGCCTTCAAATCCGGGAGCAGCACCTGCCGGGTCGGATTCAGGATTTTCGCCGTCTCCGCCATGAAGTGCACACCGCAGAAGACGATGACGTCCGCTTCCGTGCGCTCCGCCGCCTGCGCCAACGCGAGGCTGTCCCCGACGAAGTCCGCGACATCCTGGACTTCGCTCTCCTGGTAGTAGTGCGCAAGAATCACAGCGTTCATGGAACGCTTGAGCTCCTGGATTTCCTGCGCGTAATCCACCTCGGTGCCCATGGCACCTCCTTGCCTGGTCGACACTTAACTCGGTCGCCGGGGCCAGGCCACATCGTCGGAAGTCGGCTGCCGGGCGAACGGACGGCTGTCGCTGGCGGGCCCTGGGTCGACTCTGCCACCGTCCCCCTTCGTGCAAGTGCGATGCATGCCCGCATCACCTGACGGCGCGGAGAGGGTAGACTCCGCGCAATCCTCCGGGTCGGCCCGGAGGGAGGCAGTCGCCTTGCTGTCAAGCTTGGACAAGCCACACATTCGGGGTCGAGAACACGCGATCGGCTGGTGGAGAGGGGGCGGCACCGGACCTGTGGCCTTGGGCAGGCAGTTGAAGCTGCCCCTTCTCCATTTGAACGCCTTTCCCGTCGAGGAGAGAGCATGAGTGTCCCCACTCAGGACGTCCTGATTGTGCATCCGAACGAGGGCCGGCGCGCCGCGCTGGCCGAGGTCCTGGGAGTCCACCGTGTCGTGGCGGTGGAGTCCCAGGTGGAAGCCACGCGGAGAATGGAAGCCACCGCGCCCACCCTCATCATCGCCCCACCGGAGAACGCGAGACGTTTCCTGAGACATGTCGACAGGGCGGCCCCGGAGGCCGTGCGCGTCTTCGTGTGCGCGCAGTCGGACCGTCAAGGACTGGAGGAACTCGTGGAGACGGCCGCCGAAGGCCACGTCTTCAACACGCTGGATGACGGGCTGACCGTGTCGGAGCTGGGCCGGCGTCTCACCAACATCCTCCAGCATCGCTCCTCCGCCCGGGTGACTCCGGCCAGCTCGCTGTCGGTGCACTTCCGGCTCAATGGCGTGACGCATCAGGCGGGCTGCCTGGATGTCGGCAACTTCGGCGCCGCGCTGCGCGTGCCGCTCACCGCCTCCATCGGCGCGTTCCTCCAGGGCACCGTGCTGGAGGATCTGACCTTCGAGCGTCACGGGAAGAAGGTGCTCCAGGTTCCTCGCGCCTTCATCCGCCACGCCCAGCAGGTCCAGGCCAGCTCGCAGTCCTATCTGCGCCTGGGCATCGCCTGGAGCGACGGGTTGGAGGAGGCCACCGCGCCCCCGACCTCCCGGATGCGGGACCCCGTCATCGTCCTGGCGCTGTTGCGCAAGGCGGTGCGGCGCGAGACGCCCATCTGGCTGCACTTCCTGGACACGCCCTCGTCGCACTTCCGACTGGAGGCGCCGGTGGTGGAGTTGCAGGACGGGCGCGCGGTGCTCCGGGGCTTCAATGACGGCGCCTTCCCCGCGGACGCGGGGGACGTGCTCCAGCTCACCTTCGAGGTCGGCGGTCAGAGCTACACGGGCGCCACCAGCGTGCTGCGTCGGGGCGACAACGGTGCGTTCCTGAGCGTGCCGCGCTCCGTGGGACTGCAGAACCGGCGAGGCCTGCAGCGCTTCCGGTTGGGGCCGGACCATCGGTTCCTGGTGACGTTCAATGCCCCCGTCAACGGCGAGCGCATCACCCGCTCGGTGTTGGACCTGAGCGGGCGCGGCTTCGCCTTTCCCTTCGACGCCTCGTGCGAGGTGCTGCCCGCCGGCTCGCAGCTGGAGGTCGCGCTGCTGCTGCCGGATGGCTCGGAGGTGCCGTGTCGCGCGGAGGTCCGCTCGGTGGACGCGGTCAACACCGACAGCCGGTTCGACCGCAGCCTGCGTCCCTACCGCTGCGGCGTGCGACTGCTGGAGGTCCCTCCGAAGGTCCGCGACGCCATCCATGACGCCTTCATGGCCTCGCGCAGCGGCGCCTCGCGGGATGGTGGGCGGGAGAAGCTCATCGACATCTGGAAGATGATGGAGGAGTCCCACTACACCTTCCATCCGGACTACCCCTTCGGGGGCGAGGCGGGTTACCTGGACGCGCTGGAGCACACGCACCAGCGGCTGGCCGAGGCGAAGGACCTGGGGCGCTCCATCCTCTACGCGGACTCGGGAGCCATCATGGGCCACGTGGGCGGGCTGAGGATGCACTCGGGCTCGTGGCTGGTGCAGCACCTGGCCGTCCGTCCGGGCTTCCACCGGCACGAGCAGATCGCCAACGACCTGACGGCGCTCGCGGTGGAGATGGGCGAGGCCATCGAGGACGTGGAGTTCCTGCGGTACATGTGGCGCAGCGACAACCGGTGGCCCAACCGGCTGGGCACGTGGCTGGCCCGCGTCATGGAGAACCGCGGCTTCAGCATGCTGCGGACCTTCCACTACATGCGCCTGGCGTTGGAGGGGGCTCCGGAGGTTCCCGCGACGACGCTGACGGTGAGGGAGGGGCGCCCCGAGGACCGGGCCTGGCTGGAGGCGCACCTGCGCGCGAAGGGCGAGGTCGTCCGGGTGCTGGCCGAGGACCTCCAGGCGGAGCCGGACGCGGAGGACCGGATGCGCGCGCGCTTCGCGGCGGCCGGGCTCTACAGGGACAGGCGCATGTTCGTCGTGGATGGCGAAGACGGCCCCCTGGCGCTCGCGTTGGTGGAGGAGGCCTCTCCCGGGTTGAGCTTCATCGAGGTGACCAACGGCTTCTGGCTGGAGGTCGCGGACCGCTCGAACCCGAAGACGGAGGAGGCGCTGCTCGCGCTGGTGCGCCGGTGCATCGAACACGCGCGTGGACGCGGGCGTCCCTCCGCGGTGGCGCTGGTGGCGGATGAGGACGCGCCGCTGCTGGCGCGGCTCGGCTTCGGGGACAATGGGCGCTTCTGCGAGTGGATCTTCCACCGCTCCATGGTCCGCCGCTGGTGCGACCTGTGGCGCTCGCTCTTCGAGCGGCTCAGCCGCCCGCGTCGCGCCACCGCCGAGGACCCTTCATGTACTTGATGGAGTCCACGGAGGAAGGACGACGGCTGCTCGCGCAGGAAGGAGCGTCCGGATACGTCCGGGCGCTCCTGGGCTCGACGGGGCTCGTGGCGGGTGCTCGGGCGCTGGACGCGGGCTGCGGGCCGGGGGGCATCTCCGAGACGATGGCGGACCTGGTGGGCCCCACGGGCCACGTCACCGGGGTGGACCTCAACGAGGACCGGCTGCGCGAGGCCACGGCGCGCAACGCCCACCGTCCCTGGTTGCGGTTCACCCAGGCGGACATCCGCCGCACGGGCCTGCCCGACGCCTCCGTCGACTATGTCTGGAGCCAGTACGTCTTCGAGTACCTGCCGGACCGGCCCGTCGCGCTCGCGGAGTTGATGCGGGTCACCCGGCCGGGCGGCAAGGTGGTCGTCTCCGATATCGACGGGCTGGGCTTCCAGAACTGGCCCTTCCCGGAGTCGCTCCGGGAGGGGACCCAGCGCATCGTCGACGCGCTGGCCACGCGCGGGTTTGATCTGCACGTGGGCCGCAAGCTCTTCTCGGAGTTCCGTCAGGCGGGCCTGCGCGACGTGCGCGTGCACCTGATGCCCTTCTACATGGTCGCCGGAGCGGCGGATGAGCGGCTGATGAAGGACTGGGAGGTCCGCTTCGCCGCGCTGGCCCCAGTGGCCGCGCCGGCCTTCGGCGGAGAGCAGCCCTACCAGGAACACTGCCGGGATTTCCTGCGCATGTTGGCGGACCCGGACGGACTCAAGTATGCGGTGACGCTGGTGACGGAGGGAACCCGGCCTTGAGTGACAGTGCCCCGCAGGGGGCGGAAGCGCAGCCGCCCGACAACGCGCCCGAGGTGGGCACGCGAGCGACCGCCACGCTCTTGCTGTATTTCGAGCGGCGCTACGGCGCCGAGCGGCTCCACCGCATCTGGGAGGAGCACGGCTTCAGCCTCCGCCTGGACTACATGCGCACGCCGACGAACTTCGTCTCGCTGCGCTTCCTGGAGCGCGTGGCGTCCGTGCTCCAGACGGAGTCGGGCGACCCGCAGTTCATGCGACAGGCGGGCCTGTTCACCGCCTCGCCGCAGGCCTTGGGCTTCGTCTACTACATGCTGCGCGCGGTCGGCTCGCCGCGCATGTGCTACCGGCAGACGATTGAGTTCTCCCCCAGCTACAACCGCGTGGGCTCCTTCCACGTGGAGCGGCTGGAGCGCGAGCGGCTCGACTTGTCGTACCGCAGCACCATCGTCGAGCAGGACCGCAACATCTGCGAGCTGCGGATGGGGCAGTTCGCGTCGTTCCCCACCATCTGGGGCCTGGCGCCCGCGGAGGTGCGGGAGCTGGAGTGCCAGGTTCACGGCGCGCCGGCGTGCCGCTACCACCTGACGTGGACGGACCCGCCGTCGCTCTGGGGACACCATCTGGGCCTGGTGCTGGGCACCGTCTGCGGGCTCGCGGCGAGCGCCGCGGGGCTGGGCAATCCGGTGTTCTGCGTGGGCGTGCTGGCCCTGGCCGGCTTCTCCATGGGCGGCTGGCTGGATGGCCGCCGGGAGCTGAAGGGAAAGGACGAGGCGCTGCGCTCGCAGAACGAGGCCATCATGGGCTCGCTGGTGGAGCTGCAGCAGCGCTACGACGAAATCTTCCGCGCCAACGTGGCCCTCGAGGACCGTGTCGCGGAGCGCACCCAGGCCCTCAAGGAGGCCAACGGCAAGCTGGGGGACGCGCTGGTGCGCCAGCAGGAGTTGGACCGCCTCAAGAGCGAGTTCTTCGACAACGTCAGCCACGAGCTGCGCACGCCGCTCACCCTCATCCTGCTGACGCTGGAGTCCCTGGAGCGCCGGGGCGAGGAGAACAACCCGGAGGTGGTCATGCAGCACGTGACCACCATGGAGCGCAGCGCCCAGCGCCTCTTGCGCCTCATCAACAACCTGCTGGACCTGGCGCAGCTCGAATCGGGCAAGGCGCGCCTGCGCTACCAGCCGCTGGAGCTCAACGGCTTCCTGAGCACCGTGCTGCCGCCGTTCCACGCCATGGCCGACAGGCAGGGCGTGTTCCTGCGCCTGGAGGGGCGCGAGGTGACGCCCGTGGAGGTGGACCACGAGCGCATGGACATCGTCTTCCAGAACCTGCTGTCCAACGCGCTGAAGTTCACCCAGACGGGCGGGGTGACGGTGCGCGTGCTCGAGGACGAGAAGGACGTGCTGGTGGACGTGGAGGACACCGGCCAGGGCATCTCCCAGCAGGACACGCAGGTCATCTTCGACCGCTTCGCGCAGGCGGACAACAGCGGCACGCGGCGCTTCGGCGGCACGGGCATCGGCCTGGCGCTGGTGAAGGAGACGCTGGAGCTGCACTCGGGCGGCATCGCCGTGACGAGCGAGCTGGGCAAGGGCTCCATCTTCCGGGTGCGCCTGCCCAAGGGCCGCGCGCACATCCGCGAGGACCTGCGCGAGCGGCGCCGCGCGGAGATGCCGGTGCGCAGGGATCGCCGCATCTCCGGCTCGTTCCCTTCGCTGGACACGGGCGTGCCGGACAACGGCCGCGCCTCCGTGGTGGCGCCGGCCCGGGACCACGCGGGGCCAGGTCCGGAAGCGCCCCGCATCCTCGTGGTGGAGGATGACGTGGAGATTCGCGGCTTCATCGCCGGCCTGCTCAAGCAGCACTACCGGGTGCTGGAGGCCGTCAACGGCGAGGAGGGCCGGCAGCGTGCCATTTCCGAGCGTCCGGACCTCATCGTCTCCGACGTGATGATGCCCGTGCTGTCCGGCCTCCAGATGCTGGTGGCGCTGCGCGAGCAGACGGCGACGGTGGACATCCCCGTCATCCTGCTCACCGCGCGGCAGGAGGTCTCCGCGAAGGTGGAGGCGCTGGGCTCGGGCGCCAATGACTACCTGGGCAAGCCCTTCAGCCCGCGCGAGCTGCTGGCGCGAATCGAGACACAGCTGCGCCTGCGCGAGGCGGCGGTGCGCTCCGCGGAGAACGAGCGGCTGGCGGCCATCGGCCTGTTGACGTCGGGCTTCGCGCACGAGGTCCGAAACCCGCTCAACGGGCTGATGAACGCGCTGGCGCCGCTGAAGGAGGTGCTGGCGGACAACACGCCGGACGCGGAGATGAGCCGCGCCATGGTGGAGGTGATGGAGGAGTGTGGCCAGCGCATCCGCCACCTCGCCGAGTCGCTCCTGTCCTTCACCCGCACCTCCGACACGCCGACGATGCTGTCGCTGGACTCGCTCCTGGACTCCACGCTCGGCGTGCTGACGTGGAAGGTGCCCTCGGGCGTCACCGTGGAGCGGGCCTACGCTTGCACCGTGCCCCTGCAGGGGGACCCGGGCTCGCTCAACCAGGTGTGGCTCAACCTCTTGGACAACGCCTTGCGCGCGGTGGGCGAGCATGGCCGCGTGCGCGTCGCCACGGCCTGCCAGGGCGACGAGGCCATCGTCACCATCAGCGACGACGGCGTGGGCATCCGCTCGGAGGACATGGAGCGGCTGTTCCAGCCCTTCTTCTCCACCCGCGCCGCCGGCGAGGGCACGGGGCTAGGGCTGGCCCTGAGCCGCCGCATCATCCTGCGTCACGGCGGACGGATTCAGGTCCACAGCACGCCGGGCAAGGGCACTCAGGTGGAGGTGCACCTGCCTCTTCGGCCCCCGGGCCGCTCCTCGTCGGGCAACGGCGCGGACGGGCAGGGCGAGTCGCGCGTGGGCCGGCTCGGCTGAAGTGCGGGCTTCACCTCACGACGCGCCCTGACGTGAGCAGGGCAACCCAGGGGGCTGGGGAATTCTCGGCCGCCTCTGTTGTCCACTTGCGCACGGCTCTAGCGCTGTCTGCTACAGTCAAGTGCTCTTTCCGTCACACCCGACCACAGAAGCGAAGGAAACCACGGCATGCAAGGAACCGTAGCCGCGGGCGCTGCCCGCCAGGGGCACCCGCGAGGGTTGTATCTCCTGTTCTTCACCGAGATGTGGGAGCGCATGTCGTATTACGGCATGCGAGGCCTGCTCGTCCTCTTCCTCACGAGCAAGGTCAACGGTGGTTTCGGGTGGACCACGGGCGAGGCGCTCAGCCTCTACGGCACGTACACCGGCCTGGTGTACCTGACGCCCATCGTCGGCGGCTTCATCGCGGACAAGTTCATCGGCCAGCGAAAGGCGGTGGTGCTCGGCGGCACGCTGATGATGATCGGCCACCTCGTCCTCGCGCTACCCAACGTGACGATGTTCTACGTGGGCCTGGGCTTCCTGATTGTCGGCAACGGCTTCTTCAAGCCGAACATCTCCACCATGGTGGGTGGGCTGTACGCGCCGGGTGACGGTCGCCGGGATGGTGCCTTCACCATCTTCTACATGGGCATCAACCTGGGCGCCGTGCTGGGCAACTTCATCTGCGGCACCCTGGGCGAGAAGATTGGCTGGCACTGGGGCTTCGGCTCCGCGGGCGTGGGCATGTTCCTGGGCCTCCTCGCGTTCCTCTTCTTCCAGAAGAAGCTCCTGGGCCCGGTGGGTCTGGCGCCGGTGAAGCCGTCGTTGGAGGAGCGCGCCAGTGGCACGGCGGAGAAGAAGGGCTTCAGCCGCGACGAAATCGACCGCATCGTCGTCATCTTCATCATCGCCATCTTCGTCGTCGCGTTCTGGACGGGCTTCGAGCAGGCCGGCGGCCTGATGAATCTCTACACGAACGAGAAGGTCGACCGGAACATGCTGGGCTTCGAGGTGCCCACGACGTGGTTCCAGAACTTCAACTCGGCGTTCATCGTGCTGCTGGCGCCGGTGTTCGCGGGGCTGTGGGGCTGGCTGTCGGCGCGCGGCAAGGACCCGAGCATCCCGGTGAAGATGGGCATGGGGCTCGTCTTCCTGTCCACCGGCTTCCTCTTCATGCTGGGCGCGTCCAACGAGAGCGCGGCGGCGGGCAAGGCGGCGGCGTACTGGGTCATCCTGGCGTACCTGTTCCACACCATGGGCGAGCTGTGCCTGTCGCCGGTGGGCCTGTCCATGGTGACGAAGGTGGCGCCCCAGCGCATCGTCTCCGCGATGATGGGCGTGTGGTTCCTGGCGAACGCGGCGGCCAACAAGCTCTCCGGCGTCATCGGCGGCTACTCGGAGAAGCTGGGCGAGTTCGACGTGTTCCTCTACATCACCATCGGCACCGGCATCTCCGGCGCCATCCTCCTCGTCGTCGCGCCCATCCTGAAGCGGATGATGCACGGCACCGACGAGGTGAAGCCCGCCGCGCCTCCAGGTGAGCAGACCTCGGGCGGCTCGTCGGTGGCCGCGGCCTGAGTCGAAACGACGAGGGGCGCGCTCCTCCACGGGCAGCGCGCCTCTTCGATTGAAGCACCTGACGCCGGAGCTCCTCCAGGATTCGAGGGCTCCGGCGTTGCTCTTTTCTCAGGCCGACCGGGCGGTGATTCCCGCGGCGTTGCGCTCCTCGGTGGGGAGGGGCGCGGACGTCTGGAAGTAGTCGCGCACCACGTAGCGGCGGGCGACCAGCATCATCCCCACGGCGGCGATGAGCGCCATGCCGGCGTAGAAGAAGAACTGCCCGGAGCCGGAGAAGATGTTGAGCGCCGCGGAGATGGCCACCGCCACGTTGGCCAGCGTGTTCGTCACCAGCCACACGCTCTGGATGGTGCCCTTCATCTCCCGGGGCGCCTGCGTGTACGCGAACTCCAGGCCCGTGGTGGACATCAGGATTTCGCCCAGCGTCAGCACGATGTACGGGAGGATCTGCCAGGAGATGTTCAGCACCGTGCCGCTCTCCATCGCCACCTGGAAGAAGCCGGCGATGATGAACGACACCGCGCCGAAGACGAGGCCCAGCGGCATGCGCCTGAGCGGCGTCAGCTCCCACCCGGAGCGCTGGAACAGCGGGTAGACCACCGCCGTCAGCAGGGGGATGAGCAGCATCACCAGCAGCGGGTTGACGAACTGCATCTGGCTCGGCTGGAAGGCGAACCCCAGGATGTTCAGGTCCATGGAGCGCGCCTGCACCACCCACGTGGACGCCTTCTGGTCGAACAGCATCCAGAAGAAGGGCACGAAGGGCAGCATCAGCCCGCTCACCCGGAACACCGCCTTGACGCCCTCCACCGACTCCGAGGGGTGCGCCGTCTTGGCGCCGTCCAGCCAGTGGCCGCCCTGGCCCCGGTTCTTCAGCGCGCTGCCCACCACCTTGAAGAACGAGTGCGGGTTGGCCCCCGTCGGCGGGACGATGACGTAGTGGCGCCGGCCCAACCAGAAGATGATGGTCGCGATGAACATCAACACGCCGGGGATGCCGAACGCGACGGCCGGCCCGAAGTTCTTGAGCAAGAGCGGGATGAACAGCGACGCGAAGAACGAGCCGAAGTTGATGGTCCAGTAGAAGATGGCGAAGAGCTTCTTCACCAGGTGGCTGTTGGACTCGTTGAACTGGTCTCCGGCCATGGCCGCGACACACGGCTTGATTCCGCCGCTGCCCACCGCAATCAGTGTCAGGCCCGCGAAGAAGCCCGTGGCGTTGTTCTCGAAGAAGGCCAGGAACGCGTGGCCCACGCAGTACACGATGCTCAGCCAGAGGATGGTGCGGTACTTCCCGAAGAAGCGGTCCGCGAGATAGCCACCGATGAGCGGGAAGAAGTACACCCCCGCCATGAAGGTGTGCATCAGGCTCTTGCCCTGCGCCTCGCGCAGCCCTGAGTCGGGCACCGCGTTCTTCAGCAGGTAGTCGATGAGGAACACCGTGAGGATGTTCCGCATCCCGTAGAAGCTGAAGCGCTCACACGCCTCGTTGCCGATGATGAACGGTATCTGCGGCGGGAACTTGTTGTTCTGCGCGGCGGGACTCTCAGCCATGAGACGGGGTGCTCCCTGGTGGAGAAAGGTGGGGGCTCCAAGATGACAAGGGGCCCAACCCTACCCAACGCGGAGCCCGGACTCCACCGAAGCCCCACATGACGCACCCGCACGTCCAGGTCGGCGGCCCGCTCCTCCGCGACAGGGGCGGCCTCCAGACGGCCTCGCGGTCCGCCTGCCTTCACCCGGTGCGGGCTCCCAGCCTGCTCGCCACCGCGCAACCGCACCGGAAATCTCTTGTCTGCCCAACGCCGCGTTCCGGTGGCGGTGCGTGTTTATTGATACACCTTAAGCGGCCTGTGCTGGTTTGACAGGAATTGATGGGGGCCTAGAATGAGACACACGGTTGAAACTGATTTCGCGTCTCAGACCCCTCCTGTGAAGGCTTCCTCCAAGGTGGACGGGGGGTTGGGGTGAATGAAGGCACCCCAGCCCCCCGCTCCATGTTTCGGAAAAGCGGTTGGAGGTCAGCCCAGTGCGCCGTGCTTCAAGGGCGTGGAGCCATCCACGCGCTTGCCGACGCGCGCGCGGCGTGACTTGCCCAGCACGTGCGCCAGGTAGCGGCCGGTGTGGCTTCCCTGAACTTTGGCGACGCTCTCCGGCGTGCCCACGGCGAGCACCTGTCCTCCGCCCGCGCCACCCTCGGGCCCCATGTCGATGAGCCAGTCCGCGCTCTTGATGACATCCAGGTTGTGCTCGATGACGAGCACGCTGTTGCCTGCCTCCACCAGTCGGTTGAGCACGGAGAGCAGCTTGCGGATGTCCTCGAAGTGCAGGCCGGTGGTGGGCTCGTCGAGGATGTAGAGCGTGCGGCCGGTGGCCACGCGCGCCAGCTCCCGGGCCAGCTTGATTCGCTGGGCCTCGCCGCCTGACAGGGTGGGGGAGGGCTGTCCCAGGCGGATGTAGCCCAGGCCCACGTCACCCAGCGTCTGAAGCACGCGCTTGATGTCCTTGTGGGCGGAGAAGTGCTCCATGGCCTCGCGCACGCTCATGTCGAGCGTCTCCGCGATGTTCTTCCCCTTGTAGCGCACGCGCAGCGTCGCCTCGTTGAAGCGCTTGCCGGCGCAGACCTCGCAGGGCACGTACACGTCCGCCAGGAAGTGCATCTCCACCAGCTTGACGCCGTCGCCCTCGCACGACTCGCAGCGGCCGCCCTTGACGTTGAAGCTGAAGCGGCCCGGGCCGTAGCCGAACGTGCGCGCCTCCGGCGTCATCGCGAACACGTCGCGGATGGCGTCGAACAGCTTGGTGTACGTGGCGGGGTTGCTGCGCGGGGTGCGGCCGATGGGCCGCTGGTCGATGTCGATGACCTTGTCCAGGTGCTCGAAGCCCAGCACGGCCTTGTGCTTCCCGGGGGACTCGCGGCTGTCGTAGAGATGCTTGGCCAGCGCGGGGTAGAGAATCTCGTTGATGAGCGTGGACTTGCCGGCGCCCGACACGCCGGTGACGGCGGTGAAGACGCCCAGCGGAATCACCGCGTCCACGTCGCGCAGGTTGTTCTCCTTCGCCCCCTGAATCACCAGCTGGTGTTTGGGATTGAGTGCGCGGCGCTGCTCGGGGATTTCAATCTCCAGCCGTCCGGACAGGTAGCCGCCCGTGGTGCTGTTCTCGTCCGCCATCACCTGCTTGGGCGTGCCCTGGGACACCACTTCGCCCCCCAGCTCACCGGCGCCCGGGCCGAAGTCCACCAGCCAGTCCGCCTCCTCCATCGTCTCCTCGTCGTGCTCCACGACGATGACGGAGTTGCCCAAATCGCGCAGGCGCTTGAGCGTCGTCAACAGCTTGCCGTTGTCGCGCTGGTGCAGGCCGATGGAGGGCTCATCCAGGATGTAGATGACGCCCGTCAGCTCGCTGCCCATCTGCGACGCCAGCCGGATGCGCTGGCTCTCACCGCCGGACAGCGTGGACGCGGTGCGGTCCAACATGAGGTAGCCCAGGCCCACGTCGACCAGGAAGGACAGGCGGCTGCGAATCTCCTTCAAGAGCTCCGTGGCGATCTTCCGCTCCTGCGCCGTCAACCCCAGCTCGCCCAGGAACCCGAGCGCGTCGGAGATGGTCAGCCGGCTCAGGGCGACAATCGAGTGCCCGTGCACCTTCACCGCGCGGCTCTCCGGCTTGAGGCGTTCGCCCGCGCAGGTGGGGCAGGGCTTGTTGCTGAAGTACTTCTGCAGCTCGGTGCGCCGGGCCTCGGACGTCGTGGTCTTGAAGTTGCGCATCAAGCGCTCGACCAGGCCCTCCCACTCCATCTTGTACTGGCCGCCCTCGCCCCACTCGACGGTGAAGCTCTTTCCCTTGCCGCCGTACATCAGCGTGTCGCGCTCGCGCTTGGACAGCTTCGCGAAGGGCACGTCCAAATCAATCTTGAACGCCTTGGCCAGGCTCTCCACGAAGTCCGCCGTCCAGCCCTCGCCGCGATTCATGCCGCTGGCCCAGGGCTCAATGGCGCCGTCGCGGACGCTGCGAGACGGGTCCGGGACGATGAGGTCCGGGTCCATCTCCGGCCGCGTGCCCAGGCCGTTGCAGTCCGTGCACATGCCCAGCGGGTTGTTGAAGGAGAACGACGCGGGCGTCAAATCGCCGAAGGAGATGCCGCAGGCGGGGCACGCGTTCAATTCGCTCATCACCCGGTCCGACGTGGACGCGCCCGTCTCGTCGGTGATGATGAGGGTGCCCTTGCCCTCGCGCAGCGCCGTCTCCACCGAGTCGGTGAGGCGCGTCTTGATGTCCGCCTTGAGCACCAGCCGGTCGATGACCAGCTCGATGTCGTGCTTGGACTTCTTGTCCAGCTCGACGCGCTCCTCCAGACTCTTGAGCTTCCCGTCGATGCGCGCGCGGGAGAAGCCGCGCTTCTGCGCCTCGGTGAGCAAATCCTTGTGCTCGCCCTTGCGGTTCGTCACGAGCGGCGCCAGCACCTGCACCTTGCTGCCCGCGGGCATCTTCAGGATTTCGTCGACAATCTGCTGGGCGCTCTGCTTGCCCACCTTGCGCCCGCAGTTGGGGCAGTGCTGCACGCCGATGGAGGCGTAGAGCACGCGCAGGTAGTCGTGCACCTCGGTGACGGTGCCCACCGTCGAGCGCGGGTTGTTGCTGGCCGCCTTCTGCTCGATGGAGATGGTGGGCGACAGGCCCCGGATGGTGTCGTACTTGGGCTTCTCCATCTGCCCGAGGAACTGGCGGGCATAGGCGGAGAGGCTCTCGACATAGCGCCGCTGACCTTCCGCGTAGAGCGTGTCGAAGGCGAGCGAGCTCTTGCCGGACCCCGAGACTCCCGTGAAGACGACCAGCTTCTTCTTTGGGATATCCAGGGAGACGTTCTTGAGGTTGTGCTCCTTGGCGCCTCTCAGGGAAATGACGTCGGGCTCGGACATGATGGGCGGGCGATCTACCACTGAATGGGTGTTCCGGTAGTGGGAAAACTCGTCACGGTGGGTGGATGGTCCTCAACGCGCGGCGTTGCGCCCACACTCCCACTCGGGGCCGGACTCCGAGCGGGCGGCCCCAGGGCACTGGAGGACGGGCGGGGAATCCGATAGACGGGCGCCCTCCATGACACCCCGCTGGGTTCTCCCCGTGCGTTATCGCGGCGCGCCGCTGCTCGTCTTCTCGAGCGTGCTGTTCGCGGTGATGGCGCTGTGCACCCGCCTGCTCTCCGGCCGTCTGTCGCCAGGGCAGGTGGCGTCCGGCCGCTTCCTCATCGGCCTGCTCTTCCTCGCCGTCTACTACCCGGTGCTGGGGCGCAGGCCGCGCTTCGGTCGCCTGCCGCTGTGGGCGCTGCGAGGCATCTTCGGTGGCGCGGCCGTCTATCTGTACTTCGTCGCCATCGACCGGATGACGGTGGGCCCCGCGGTGCTGCTCAACGCGTGCTGGCCCATCTACGCGGCCATCATTGGATGGGCCTTCTTGAAGGAGCGGGTGACGGGGGCGCTGCTCGCGGGGCTGGTGCTCACCACGGTGGGCGCGGGGCTCGTCATGTGGAGCACCATGGAGGGCGGCGTGTCGCTGTCGCTGGGGTTGGGCGCGTGGGCGGGCATGGGCTCGGCGGTGCTGGGCGGCGCGGCCGTCGTCGTGGTGCGCGCGCTTCGCCACGAGACGGATGCGGCAACCGTCTTCCTCTCCTTCTGTCTCTTCGGCCTCTTGTTCAGCCTTCCCTTCGCGCTGCACGACTGGAGGCCGCTCGGCTGGGATGTCGCGCTTCCTCTGCTGGGCGTGGGTTTGACCTCCGTGGTGGCGCAGATGACCTTCACGTATGCGTTCGGCTACGTCACCGCGGTAGCCGGCGGGGTCGCCACGCAGCTCACGCCCGTCTTCTCGTGGGTGCTGGGCGCGGTGCTGTTGGGCGAGGCCGTCTCGCCGCTGGCCGTGACGGGTGCCCTGGTGTGCATGGTGGGTGTGCTCTGGGGCACGGGAATGCTGGAGCGCTGGCGCTCGACGCCGGCCCGCACCGCGCCGTGAGCCTCGGGCAGGGCACCGGTTTCTCCTGATTGCTACCCGCCGTTCCTGAAGGAATTTCAGTCCCACCCCGCAAGTGGGAAATGTCGTTCCCACGGTGGAGAAACGCGTTTCCCAGGCAGGCCCAAGGCTTGCCACGTTGGCCGGTGGACTTCGTCGCCCCTTCGTAACCGGGCACTCGGGTTGCAGAGCGCCCCCTCCGCCGGAATCGCGCGGTACGAGATCGCGCGGGGCCGGGCTCGGGGAAGTCGTGGGGAGGCTGGTATGCGACGTGTGTTTTGGGTGGCGTGGGTGGCGGCGGCGTTGGTCCTGGGGATGGGCTGTGAGCGCCCGTCGTCGCAGCGCGCGAAGAGCGCCTTCCTGGTGCGTCCCGAGACCATCGACTTCGGCGCCTCGGCGTTGGGGCGGACGAAGAGCTTCAAGCTGAAGCTGACCAACGGTGGCCGCGCGGCGTACCGCGTGGAAGGCGCCCTCTCCAGCATTCCCAATGTGTCGGTGCCGCCGTTCGAGGCCTTCACCCTGGGCGCGGGCGCGGAGCGCGAAATCGAGGTGCACTTCAAGCCCGACGTCGAGGGCACGGTGCAGGGCTCGCTGGAGCTCATCACCGACGCGGACTCGCGGGGCGAGGTGCCGGTGTCCGGGCGGGGCGTGAAGGCCTTCCTGGAGGTGCCCGAAACGGAGCTGGACTTCGGCAACGTGTCCATGGGCTTCGTGGAGATGCGGCAGGTGACGGTGCGCAACACCTCGGACGTGGACACGCCGCTGGGGGTGTCCGTCCAGGGCGCGGACGCGGACCAGTTCACCGCGGAGCGCGGCGAGCCGGAGATGCTGGCCCCGGGTGAGCAGCGCGTGTTGTCGGTGGCCTTCGCGCCCCGGCGGCTGGGCTCGGCGACGGCCGACCTGCGCGTCGTGGTGTGCGACGGGTGCGAGCCGGCCGTGGTGCCGCTCAAGGGGACGGGCGTGGCCTCCAAGCTGGAGGTGACGCCGCTGCGACTGGACTTCGGGCGCGTGGCGTTGGGTGCCAGCGCGGAGCAGTCCATCACCGTGCGCAACCAGGGCACGGAGCCGCTGCGCTGGTCTGGCGTCGAGCTTCAGGCGAACCCCGGTGGTGTCTACCGCGTGGTGAGCGAGCCGGTGCTGAGCGGCGGCATGCTGGCGCCGAGCGCCAGCGTGGAGATTCGAGTGGCCTTCACGCCCGTGGTGCTGGGGCGCGCGGGTGAGGGCCGGGTGGAAGTGGGTGTTCGGGAGCAGGGCTCCACCGCGCCGGGCCCCAAGGTGTCGCTGACGGGCGAGGGTGGCACGTCGTGCGTGGCGGTGCTGCCGCGCAAGGTGGACTTCGGCGTGGTGGCGGAAGGGATGACGGCGACGCGCTCGGTGGAGGTCATCAACCGCTGCCGTGACAGCGTGCTCGTCAACAACCTGCGGCTGGACACGGCGCAGGGCGGCTACTTCACCCTGGCGCAGGCGCCGGCCAGCGTGACGGTGCCGTCCGGCCAGTCGGCCTTCGTGGGCGTGACGTTCAGCCCTCGCGTGGGCTCGGCGGGAGTCAGTGAAGGCCAGCTCGCCGTCACGGTGCGGGCGGGGAGCATGACGTCCACGGAGGCGGTGTCGCTGAAGGGCGAGGGGCGCGCCTTCAAGCCGTGCCAGTACGCGCTGCCGACGCAGCTTCGCTTCGGCAAGGTGCCGGTGGGCGCGGAGGTGTCGCTCGGCGTGTCGCTGCGCAACACCGGCACGGAGGCGTGCTACCTGGCGTCGATGCAACTGGTGGCGGGCTCGGACCCGTCCTTCGTGGCCACGGCGGTGCCCAACGGAGTGCTGCTGCCCAACCAGAAGGCCACGCTCGTGGTGCGCTTCAAGCCGGAGGCGGAGGGCGCCTTCGAGGGCCTCGCGGAGGCGTGGGTGAACCACCCGTCGCTGGGACACCCGCTGGTGACGCTCGTGGGTGAAGGAGTGAAGGGCTGCTTCGCGGTGCAGCCCACCACGGTGGACTTCGGCATCACCAAGCTGTCGTGTGGCCCGCGCTCGAGGGAGCTCGTGGCCATCAACGAGTGCATCGGTCCCGTGAAGGTCGCGGGCATGGAGCTGGAGCAGACGGGCAGCGAGTTCGGGGTGACGCCGGCCAACTCCTTCCCGGCGACGATTGCGCCGGGCGCTCGGGTGAAGCTGACGGCGCGCTACACGCCGATTGACGACGGGGATGACGCGGCGGCGGTGCGCTTCCGGCTGGAGGATGGCGGTGAGTACACGGCGGGCCTGGTGGGCCGGGGCGTGACGAAGGCGGAGCAGACGGACCGCTTCTTCCAGGAGTCGAAGGCGAAGGTGGACGTGCTCTTCGTGGTGGATAACTCCGGCTCGATGATGGAGGAGCAGCAGAGCCTGGGTCAGAACTTCGCGGCCTTCCTGAGCGCGGCGAGCGCGGCGGCGGTGGACTACCGCATCGGCGTCACCACGACGGGCCTGGACTCGTCCCCGGGCGGCTGGTCCGAGTGCCCGGGCGGCGCGCAGGGTGGAGAGAACGGGCGCCTGTTCCCGGTGGACGGCTCGCGGGCCCGCATCATCACCCCCGACACGCCGGACGCGGCGGGGGTCTTCGCCGCCAACACGCAGGTGGGCGTGTGTCACTGGAACGAGCAGGGCCTGGACGCGGCGCACCGCGCCCTGTCTGACCCGCTGCTCTACAACCAGGACGACAGCCGCACCCCGCTGCCGAACGATGGCAACGGTGGCTTCCTGCGCGAGGAGGCGAAGCTGGCCATCATCTTCCTCTCGGACGAGGAGGACTTCAGCTCGCAGCCGGTGTCCTTCTACGAGACGTACTTCCTGGCGCTGAAGGGCAACGACAAGTCCAAGCTCAGCATCAACGCGATTGTCGGCCCCATGGACCTGGCCACCTGCCCGACGTCGAGCAGCTCCGGCAGCCGCTACATCCAACTGGCGAACGCGACGGGCGGCGTGGTGGAGAGCATCTGCACGCCGAACTGGGCCTCGTCGCTGGAGAAGCTGTCGAACAGCGCCTTCGGTCCCAACCGCAACTTCCCGCTGTCGGAGAATCCCGCCGACTCCACGCGCATCATCGTCGAGGTGGACGGCGTGCAGGTGACGTCCGGCTGGCACTACGACGCTCGCACCAACACCATCATCTTCGACCGTGACGCGGCGCCCGCGCCGGGCTCGCTGGTGGAGGTGACGTACCCGCTGGGCTGCAACTAACGGTTGCTCGCGAGTCGGTGACGGCGCCGCGCTTCACCTTCGGGTGGGGCGCGGCGTTTCGCGTTCCCGGGTGCCTGTCCGACTCATCGCGCGGCGAGGGAGGTGCGGACCGGGTCGATGATGTCTGTGATTAAGCCCGAGGCCGGAGGCCGGGCCCCGCCCTCCGAAGTGTGGGTTTTCAGTCAGCGTTCGGTCCCCTGGGGCACGGATGACTCGACAGGGTGGATGAGCGGGTGCACCCTTTCGGGCGCGATGCCGGAGACCCTCTTGGTTGCTGCCCTGGGTGACGTCCACGGTCGCTTCCACCGCGTGGAGACGTGGATGGACGCGCTGGAGGAGTCGCGTGGGCGGCGCGTGGGAATGGTGCTGGCGGTGGGCGACGTGGAGGCGTTCCGCCGCGCGGATGACCATCGCCGCAAGGCGGCCAAGCGGACCATGCCCGCGGAGTTCGCCGAGTACGCCGACGGCCTCCGCCGCGTGAAGCGACCGCTGTACTTCATCGGCGGCAACAACGAGGACTTCGAGGCGCTGCACGACTTCCTGGACGGAGGCGAGCTGGCGCCGGGCGTCTCCTATCTGGGGCGCGCCGGCGTGCGGGAGCTGTGCGGGCTCCGCGTGGCCTACCTCTCCGGCATCCACGCGCCGCGCTTCATCGACCAGCCCCTGAAGCGCCCCATCACCCAGGATTTGATGAAGCAGGCGGGGTACTTCCGCACGGCGGAGGTGGACCGGGTGATGTCGCTGCGGGACGTGGACTTGATGCTCGTCCACGAGTGGCCCCGAGGCATCGTCCAGCGTGCCCGGGAGGAGAACCCCTCGCCGCCCAGGCCCCTGCCTTCGTATTGGATTGGGAACGCGGTGACGCGGCGCCTGGTGGACACGGTGCAGCCGAAGTGGCTGCTGTGTGGCCACTCGCACAAGTCTTTCGCGGTGACGCTGGAGGGCGTCGGGCGGCCGGCGACGCGCATCGCCTGTCTGGACCAGGCCACCCGCTCTGAAGAGTCGGTCTTCTGGCTGGAGTACGAGGGCACCACCGTCCAGCGCGTGGGGTGGGGCACCTCCGGCCACGTCGCTTGGGAAGCAGGTCAGCGCTGGGACATGTCGGCACTGCCGCCCCTCCCCGTGGAGAGCGAGTCCAACGGCGATGACGCTCCGGCCGGAGTGATGTAGCGCCCCTCAGGGCTGTCCCACGGCCCAGTGCGTGAGCGACCACTGCGCGTCCGGCGTCGCGAGCGCGCTCGGCGGAGGTGGTGGCGCTCCGGGGATGATGGGCCTGCGTCGCACGTTCGCATCGAGGAACCCACGGGTGGCGCTCGCCATCGTGGCCCAGCCCCGGGCGATGTCCTCGGAGGACCCCACGGGTGCGAGGCCGGGGGCCAGCAGCGAGGCCGCGCCCACGCTGGTGAAGTCCAGGTGACGCATCCCCGTGATTCGAAGCCGCCACCGCTCCGCGCCACGCAGTGACTCCAGCAACCCGAAGTCGGGCACCATCGCCGCATCCCCTTCCTGGTACACGTGGAGCAGCGGGACGCGGTAGCTGTCCGCGCGGAAGTCCGGCAGGCCCGTCAGCCAGTCCTTGCCCGCCTGATTCGCGAGGCCTCCGTCCAGGCTCACCAGGGCGGCGGACTCGGGATGCGCGAGCACGAAGAGGAACGCGGCGCGAGCCCCCAGGCTGTGTCCCACCACCGCCACGCGCGACGCATCGATGCGGCTGTCCGACTGGAGGAAGCGCAGCACGCGCTCGAGCGAGTGCGCCTGGGTCCGCGCGGTGGCGAGCACGTCCAGGTCCGGCCCCGGAGGCGCGCGACGTGTCGTCGAAGGCGTGGTCGCCACGACGTAGCCATGGCTCGCCAGGTACTCGGCCAGCACGGCCTGATGATGGGCGGACTGGTCGCGCCCCTGGGCCATCAGCACCAGTGGGAATCGGCCCGGCGCGGGTGGCGCATCGGGCACGGCGGCCATGGGGGAGTCGAGCCAGGCGCTGGTGCTCTCCTCGGGAACGCCATGGTCGATGAGGCCTTGCTCGTACTGCGTCACCGCGTCGTTCGCGAGCCGCGCGTCGCCCGTGGCCTCGGGATGTTTCTCGGTGCTGCTGAGCCCCACATAGTCCCTGTAGTGCACGCGGAGCGTCGGGTCTCCGCCGCGCGCGGGATACCAGAGGGTGAGCTGGAGCGCGGACGCGTCCGCCGTGTCCGGAGGGATGGGTCGCACGCGCAGCCCCACGTTCCACGGTCCCACTTCGAGCGTGCCCCACAGGGGCGGCGTCACCGCCACCGGCTCTGGAGGGACCAGCAGATAGGTGGGCGCGAACTGTCGCGCGGACTGACAGCCCGTCACGAGCAGCAGCGCGGCGAGTCCTCCGAGCCACGCGAGGCGAGCTGCTCGCGCGAGGGGCCTTGTGGCGCGCATGAGAGGCGACGCCGCGAGGGGCCTTCCCCCCTGGGCGACGGGGCTCAGAAGATGCCCGAGATGCCAGCCATGCGCGCGCCGGCGACGGGCATCAACCGGGCGGCGGACGAAGGTCTGCGAGAGGCGTCGGTGCCCACGGTGCCAGTGCGCCCGTGCAGCAGGAGGGGGACCGCCACGCCGAAGGCCGCGCCCAGCACGGCCCCGGTGGCCACATCGGTGAGGTAGTGCTTGTCCGCGCCCATGCGCAGCAGGCCCACGGAGGTCGCCAGCGGCAGCCCCACCGCCCAGATCCACGCCTGATTCTCGTAGCCGCGCAGCGCGGCCACCGTGCCCGCGGACACCACCAGCGCGAAGGCGAGGTTGGTGTGTCCGCTATAGAACGACAGGTTGTTGTCGCTCGGCTGTTCGGTGAGGCCCTTCTGGTCTTCCGGCAGCACGTGGACGAAGGGGCGCTCGCGCCCGACGAGGAACTTCACCGTCTGGTTGGCCAGCGTCGACAGCATGGCGCTCTCCAGGATGATGGTCGCGTCCTGGGCGAAGAACCGGTCCGGGCTGTCCGAGGCGCGTCCCATCGCGAACTGGAGGCCCATCACCCCGACAGGCAGGACGCCGAAGCCCAGGATGTTGCTCCACGTCCCCGCCCGGTGCCGCGAGGCCTCCGTGTTCCCAGCGAGCCCCCGGCCCCAACGGTCCACGCGGTTGAGGGTGTCCGTCCCATCCGGTGCCCGGTCGCACCAGCGGCACGTCGCCGGCGCCAGGTCGCTCTTGAAGAAGGCCTCGCTCGAAATCCAGAGCACCGCGGCCGAGCCGGTGATGACGCCATCTCGAGCCCAGTCGAACCGCAGCTCATTCAGACGGGGCGCATCCTCGGCGGCCTGGGCCAGGGCGTGCGTCGAGGGGGCGAGCGCGAGGAGGACCGCCAGCGCGAGACTGGAAAAGGACGGGTGCACGGTTCGCAGCATAAGGGGCTTCGTCTCGTTTTCGAAGAACCGGATGAGTGCGTGGGAGGGTCAGCCGCTGCTGGCGCAAGGCGATGGGTTTGACTACAAGCAGCCGACTTCCATTCGCAATCCGAGGCACCATCGTGAGTGAGCACCCCGTCGATTTGACGGCCGAGACCTTCGAGCAGACGACTGGCAAGCCGGGTCTGGTCCTGGTGGACTTCTGGGCGGAGTGGTGCGGCCCCTGCCGCGCCTTCGCCCCCACCTACGCGGCCACCTCGGCGAAGCATCCGGACGTCGTGTTCGGCAAGGTCGACACCGAAGCGGAGCAGGAGCTGTCGGGCCGGTTCGAGATTCAGTCGATTCCCACGCTCATGGCGTTCAAGGACGGCGCCGTGGTCCACCGCTCGAGCGGCGCGATGTCGCCGGCGCGGCTGGACATGCTGGTCAAGTCGCTGAAGACGCTGGACGCCGCCGTGGCCCGTCAGGCCGAGGAGAACAAGAAGCTCACCGAGCAGGGCATCGTCCCTCCGGGCGTCCATCCCAACGCGGAATGGGATGACGGCGACAGCGAGTGGGTCCACGGAGGCAAGGACGCCAAGGGTCGCAACCACGGGCCCTATCGGTACTGGCGCGCGGACGGCACGCTCTGCAACGAGTGCACCCTCGAGCACGGCAAGCCGCACGGTCCCTTCAAGCGCTTCCACGAGAGCGGCGAGGTGTCCCAGGACGGCGAGTTCGTGAAGGGGGAGCTGCACGGCCCTCGCACGTGGTTCGCCTCGGACAAGTTCACCACCGAGCGCATGCATGAGAACGGCGTCTCGGAGAAGGTTCGCAAGACGGTCATGACGTATGACCACGGCCGCGTCGTCGGAGTGAAGCACTTCGACGGCGAGGACCGCCGCGTGGTGCCGTCGACGGGAGAGTTGTACCCGGACCGTCCCGCTGGGGTTCCGGTGGAGGCCGAGCTGCGCGAGGACCTGAATCAGTGGTCCCACGTGCACCTGAACGCCGCGGGCGAGCGCCACGGGCTGGCGCGGTTCTGGACGCCTGACGGTGAGCTGCTCTGGGAGGGTGAGTTCGTCGATGGCAATCGCCATGGCGTCTACCGCTCGCTGGCGAAGGACGAGTACCTGGACCCCCGGGTGATGTTCGACGAGGGGCGGTTCGAGGGCGACGACGCCTGTGGCACCTGGACGCTGTTCGACAAGGACCGTCAGGTGGTGCTGACGCGCGACCTGGGCGTCGCCCAGGGCGAAGAGGAGATGAAGGCGTCGCCGGTCTTCTCGAATCTGCCCCGGTCGGCCGAGGCGTGGCACGAGTACGCGGGCACGTGCATCGCGGCGCGCAAGTACCGCGAGGCCCTCCTGGCGCTGGCCCGCGCGGCCTCGAGCGACCAGCAGGTGGGGCCGCTGAAGGAGTGGGTGGCGCGCGTGGCGCTGCCGCGCACGCCGGAGAACGCTCAGGCGACGGCGGGTCAGGTGCTGGAGAAGGCCGCGGACTCGTGGGCGCCCATGTCGGAGACGCTGATCCACGGTGGCGACGTGGGCATGTTGCTGCGTGGGTACGCGGTGCTGTTGGACCAGACCGACCGGCCTCGGGCGGCGCTGGACTTCGTCAACGCGGCGCTGTTGTTCGACCCGACGCAGACGGCGTTCCTGTTCACGCGCGGCCTCATCCTGTTGAACATGGGGATGGACGAGCATGCGCTGCTGGACGCCGACGGGCTGGCGAAGGCGGAGCCTCGCACGGCGGACTTCCTGCGGGCCTATGCGCGCTGCCTCTTCCCCCGGTTCGATTTCTGGCCGGCGAACGAGACGCCGCACTCGACGTACAACGACCTGCCGGAGAAGCCCGCGCAGCAGCTCAAGGCCATCCAGCGCGTCGTCCAGAAGTATGCGACGCGACTGCAGCAGGTCCGCACGGAGCTGCTCAAGCGGTTCAAGCCGGGCGCGTCCATGCCCTGGATGCCGCCGGAGGTGTCCGCGCTGCTGCCGGATGGGCCCGTGGAGCTGGCGGAGGATGAAGTGGAGATTGGCGAGGACTCGGTCTCCGTGGACGAGACGCTCGCCGTGGCGACGCTGGGCCTGCCGGACCTGGTGCGCACGGCTCGCGCGGACTGGGCCGCGCTGACGTGGCTGTTGTGGGCGTGCGGTGAGACGCAGCTCGCGATGCCCCGGAAGTTGTCGCCGCCGAAGGACTTCGGACATGCGGCGGGCATGGCCAGTCAGCGACTGTGGCGCGCGAGGGATCGCCGCGTGACGGGCGGCCGGGGCGCGCAGGCTTCGGGCGCCGCCAGCTTCAAGTTCGAAGGCATCGACATCGATGAGGTCCACCCCAACCTGGTGGGCATCGTCGAGCAGCAATATGGCGAGGTGCAGGCGATGTTCTACTGGATGGCTGACAGCGACAATGTGTCTCCCTGGCAGGACAACCTGAGGGGGAGCTGAGTCATGAACAGGACTCCTCGAAAGGTCGAAATCGCGGATCCGCTCTGGACCGCGCTGGAGACGATGAGTCGGGAGATGGGCGTGGACCGCGACGTCCTCGTCAGCCAGGCTGTGTTCTCGCTCGCGCGTCAGTTCGGGTTCATCCAGCCGACGCAGATCAGCCTCACTGATGCGGTGGCTGTCGCCGCGCCCGCGCCAGTGGCTCGGCCGGCGCCTGTCGTCGCCCCCGTGCCGGCGGTGCCAGTACCGGTCGAGACGAAGCCCGCATCCAGCGAGGGCACGCCTCCGAGCGTCGAGGTCGCCGAACGCGTCCGGGAGATTGTCCGCGACGTCGAGCAGAAGGTGGAGCCGGGGAAGGCGCCCGCGGCCGTCCAGATGGCGGATGCGGAGGAGGATGAGTCCAAGACCGGGGAGCATGAAGGAGCCCCGGTGGTGGATGAGGCCTCTGCCAGTGACGCGGCGCCCGAGGAGTCGAAGGCCGCTGTCGTCGCGGAGGCGCCGGTCGATGTGGAGGCGCTGCGAGCCGCTGTCGCCGAGCGTGTCCGGGACCTCGTGCGTGACGCGGACCAATGGGTCGAACCCGTGGACGCGAAGCCGGAGGCCGACTCGGACGAGGAGGATTCGGACGAGGACGCGGGTGATGAGGACGAGGACTCGGATTCCGACGACTCGGATGACGCGGACTCCGACGACGAGAACTCGGACGACGCGGAGGATTCGGACGGAGACTCCGACGACGCGGATGAGGAGGATTCGGGCGGGGACTCCGCCGACTCGGATGAGAAGGACGCGGAGGATTCGGGCGCGGACTCCGAGGATGAGTCGTCGGCCGACTCCGATGACGATGCGTCGGGCGACGACGAGGAGGACGAGGATACCGGCGAGGTCGCCGCGGTGGCCCCTGCTCCTCCTGCGTTGGCGGACGAGGATTCCTCCGAGCTGGTGACCCAGGCGAAGGACGAGCGGAAGTCCGGTTCCGGCGTCAGGCCGGACAAGACCATCATCGTCCAGGCGCCGCCCGAGCTGAAGGTGACCGTCAAGCTCGACGAGGGAGAGCCCGTGCTCGTCGCGCGCGAGCGGTTCATCATCGGCCGTGGGCCGAGCGCGGACTTGATGGTCAAGTCCGCCAGGGTGTCCAGAGAGCACGCGGCGATTCTGCGTGACGGTGACGACGTCTTCATCGAGGACCTCAAGTCCTCGAACGGCACGTGGTTTGACAACACCCGCATCAGCCGTCGGCAGGTGGCGGATGGTGAGGAGTATCTGTTGGGTGGCATCCGCATCACCTTCTCGCTGACCACCTGAGCGGCGAGCAGGGCCCTCCGCCTCCACGGTCCTTCGGGACGGTGGAGGCGGTCGTGGGCTTCAGCGAGGCAGTGACATCAGGCGTCATCGCCGTGGCGCGGAATGGACCGCGCCTCCTGGAGTTCGAGCGACATCGCATGGACCTCATTCCCGCCGCGGAGTTTTCGTTCCTGGCCTTGTCCTCGTTGTTCGCCCGTTCGTTCGAGGGCTACTTCGTCCCGATACCCGACGCACCGCTGGCGTTCGATGCGCGGGTGCGGAGTGAGCACATCTCGCTCATGGAGAGTCGGGTCGCCCGAGTGGATGGCGAACTCGCGGGGCTGGTGTTGATGGCGAGGCGAGGGCAGGTCAGTCGCGTCGCGGGCATGGGCATCATTCCCAGCCGACGCGGGCGGGGCCTGGGCGGGGCGATGTTGAGGCCGTTGATGGAGGCGGCGCGGGCGCGAGGGGATTCGCGGAT
Organism: Myxococcus eversor; assembly: GCF_010894455.1. GTDB lineage: Bacteria > Myxococcota > Myxococcia > Myxococcales > Myxococcaceae > Myxococcus > Myxococcus eversor. The sequence goes on from NZ_JAAIXY010000017.1 coordinate 101,459, forward strand.
GGTGCTGGAGGTCATCGAGCAGAATGCGCCCGCGGTGAAGCTCTACGAGAAGCTGGGCTTCCGTCGCGTGAGGAGGCTCGTCGGGTTCGTGGGGCGGCCGACACCTGAGGCGGGGGCACTGGAAGAGGTGGCCTTGGGTGAGTGCGCCAGGCTGCTGCCGGACGGGTTGCCGTGGCAGCTCGAGGCGGCGACGGTGCAGGGGTTGTCGTCTCCGGTGAAGGCGTTCAGGTTGGGGCCGGCCTGCGCGGTGGTGGCGGATGTGTCCGCGCCGGCGCTGGGACTGAGGTCGCTCGTGGTGGAGCCCGAGTCACGAGGTCAGGGGGCGGGACGGAGGTTGCTGCGCGCCCTGGCCGCCGCGCACCCAGGGAAAACGGTGTCGGTGGGGGCCATCGTTCCGGAGGGACTGTGCGAGCGTTTCTTCCTCGGGGCGGGCTTCACGCATCCCGCGCTGTCGCAGTTGGAGCTGGTGCTCGACTTCTCCACAGACGCGAGGTGAGTGCGCCTCAGAGTTCGCGCCAGGCGTGCTCTGGGAGCGGCTTGAAGCTCGACAGGAGCGCGAGTCGCGGGATGAGGACGTCGTGCTCCCGGCCTGGCAATCCCCGCGATTCCGCGAGCCGAAGGAGCGCGAGTCCGTTGATGTAGACCTTGCCCTCCGTGGCGTACAACTCGCGGTCGAAGTTGAGTTGCTTCCGGTACTCGCGCATGAGGGTCTGGCGTGCATCGAGCATCTGCGTGAACGCGGCCTGAAATCGGGAGGACTCGTTCTCCATCAGCGATGCGCACACCTGGAAGAAGGGCGAAGGGCTGTCTGCTTCGAGCTGCCGCCAGCGCGTCAGAATCGGGCGGAGTCCTGCTTCTTCGGATGTGGGGTGGACCATCCTGTGAAGGCAGTGAAAAAAGATGAAGTCCTCTTCGTCCTCCCAGCCAGGGGTAGGGGTGTTTGGGGACAGCGCGGCGATGCGCCGGGCTGTTGGCAGGTCGCCCGCCGCGAGCGAGGCGAGGAATCCCACATCGTTGCTGGCGGCCATGGCCCTGGGGCTGACCTGCAATCCGGTGGTCGCGCGCTCCAGGAGATGCAGTCGGGCCTGCCCTGCCTTGCACAACAGCTCCCCGAATCGATTCGAATCGGCCTCGCGTAACAACGCGCAGAGGGCGAGGACGCGATAGGCCACGGAGATGGACGCCAACGTGGCTCCGGTTTCCTTGCCCTGTGTTGTCGTGGCGAGGGCACGTCGGAGCTGAAACAGGGCGTTGGTCTGCGCCAGCTCGAGCGGGTCGTGCCTCATTGGATGTCGACCTTGACGCCCATGCCGTGGAACACGGCGCCCGTCATCCCGGCGCGCTCGAAATGCTCTCGCAAGTCCTCGCGCATGAGGATGAGCTTGGGCATGGCCCCGAGTCGGAAGAGGTTGGTGGAAGGGTCCACCGCATCATCCCGAAGATAGAGGCGCCGGATGCGCCCGAACTCGCGTTCTCCCTCGAGGCTGGTCCTCCGGGCGCCGAAGCTCCGGTCGATATCCGCCCAATCCCGAGCCCCCAGGACGTTGACGATATGGAGGTCGTCGGCCACGACGCGGCCCTTGGTGTTGAGCAGGGAGAAGGGGAGGTACTCGATGTCCGCGGTGGCGTGCTGGGAGAGCAACTCCTTCATCCGCTTCGACACCATGAAGTAGCCCAGGGCGTTGGGCACCACATCGGCGATGAGATTCCCTTTCACCTCGGGGGCCATCTGGAATCGCAAGCCGGCCGGATACTCCGAACCCATGGCGATGCCTCTGCGTGGTCGATGAAACTGGAGCAGTGCTTTGGGATACTTCCAGATCTGGCAGAAGGCCTCATTCGTACTTTCGTCTTGGAGGATGAACCACTTCATGTCGGTCTCGCTCGTGGAAGATGTCACCGTTTGAAAGCAGCAGGCAGATCGTTGATGTGCGCTCCGAGATGTGTCCGGCCATATCTGACAATGAGCCAGTATTCCTTTTGTTGCCATTTCTCGAGTTCGGCCTTCGTCTCGGTGGCTATTTTCGCCTTGGTGGCTCGACAGCCCTGGCTCTTGATGGCGGCAAACAGGTCCTTGAAGTCATTGAGCTTGGCTGTGCACCGCTTGGCGTACTGGGTATCCTTCCCGTGGCGGCCTTGATGCACCGGCAACCCAAGCACTTCGGCGATGGCTTTGATGCAGGGCAGGATGATGATGTTCTTTCTGGAGTTCAGATTGTATTTGATCTCGTCCTGGAGAATGACGAGCTCATCGTGGTCCAGGCATTCGAAGACGGTCTCGGCGGGAAGGATGTGGTGGTACTCGTTGAAGAACGGACGGATGGCCTGTTTGTAGTTCTGACCCTCGAAGTCCCATGCGCCCTTTTTGTCCGTGGGGTTCACGGGCTGGTGCTCATCCCGCTTTCCGCTCTTGGGCATTCGCCCCTCCGCCACCTGGAGTTCGAATGTGAGCCCCTTCAAGCGCTCCGCGGCGGTTCGGAAGGTCCCAGGCCCCACCTTCCAGGCGCCCTTCCTGGGGTCGCTGGTATCCAGTTCGTAGAGGTTTCTCTTGACGCTGAGTCCCTTGGTTTCGTCATAGCCATTGGCCTTGAAGGCGCAGGCCGGGTATTGCTTGCTGGGTTTGTGGTCATTCTTGTGCTTGTAGAGACAGCCCGTGGAAGAGTCCTTGAATGTGGCTGCGGGGTACCACTCGCGGGAGTGATTCAGGACCTTGTTGGCACGGAGTTGTACGAGCGCGTGTCCCCAATCGTTGGCGCGGTAGGCATCGCCATTGAGCGTCGCGATGACGAGCCGAGGAGCTTCACCATGGTCCGGCAATGGCTCCAGCGTATCGCGGATGCACTTCGCCAGACTCCGTCCCAGGCTGGGAGTTCGTGACAGGCGGTGAAAGGGTTCGGCATGCCCTTGGAGAGAGTCGAGGATGGCCAGAATCCTGGCTCCGCGACGAAGAGCGACCTCTGCTCGTTCCAGGAGGATGAAGCCCGCGGCTTCTCCTGGAAGGAAGCCCACCGGATTGTCCGGTCCCTTCAGCAGCCCGAGCGCATCGAGCGCCTCTGCGTGCCGTGCTTCCACCAGACTGTCGACCCCTCCGACGATGCAGCTGTCCACCGCTCCCGACTCGAGCTGGCGTGCGGCAAGCTGGAGCCCTTGTACGAATCCAGCCTCCCCGAAGAAGAGCGCCTGTTCCCGAAGAGGAGCCGGAAGAGGAGTGGTCGCGAAGATTCTCTGAAGCAGACCGTGCTGGAGTTGTTCTCGGCGTGAGGTGTGTCGTGAGGGAAGCTCTTCCCGTTCCTCGAACCGCTGCCAGTAGAAGTCACTGGGCGCCGCGAGAAACAGCGCGCAGCGAGACTTCGCGTGAAGTCCCGTGTGCGGAAGAAGATCGAGCAAGGCTTGCGAGGCCAGTGCGGTCAGGCGCGCGAGGCCGGAGAACCCCTCGGTGACCCAGGGGATGGCATGCCCTCTGGCGGGCTCGAGTTCATGGTGCTCCGAGTCCCAGAGCTGGACGTCCTCCAGGGCGCTGATGCGGACGACGCCCGCCCGACTGGCCGCGCAACTGGCCACGACGCCATCCCCAATCGGCGACACCATTCCCAGCGCGGTGATACCGAGCTTTCCGGTGAGCCGTCGAGTCGGCGTGTGGGCCTCCGGGACGCGTCGCGGCGTGGGCATCTCGAGCGCGGGGCGTGCGGTGTCGCTGAGCTCCTTGATCGGGCGATTCAGGTTCAGCCTTTTGTCGAGTGCTTGCGCATCCCGAAGCGCCGAGCGCTGTCTGTCGGAGAAGGCCCGAGAGGGGACCTGAATCCGGCCTCGGCTTCGCAAGTGAATTTCCTGGGCGAGGACATGACATCTCCGCATGGGCACCAAGGGATAGGACTCGAAGATCCCGGCGGGAGTCAGCGGTAACCCCAGGAGGTAGCGAGTGTTCTTCTGGAATCGCGAGCGGTGGGTCTCCCACCAATGACGAACAGCCTCGGGGACTGCGAAAGGAAGCTCGTCTTCAGGACTGCTCACCTCGACTTCGCTGTCGTCGAGTTCCCGCCCGGGAGTTGGGGACAGGAAATGCTGCTCGAGCCGGAGTCCGGTGATGGCGCAGAAGGACTCCGCCGCCCGACTCCCGAGTGTCTCGTGCGGGAGCAGCTCCAGGCATTTCTCGGCCGCTTCCATGCGACCGCTGAAACCCAGCGCCCACAAGCACGACGGTCCAATGTCCGGGGACGTGGCGCGCTCCAGCAGGAAGCGCAGGTCCGAATCGTCACCTCCGAGTCCCATCAGGAGTCGCGGCAACGCACCTTGCCCCTGGGTAGAGGCGGCGAGCCTCCGACAGTGTGCCCAGGCAGCGTCGACGCCAAGTATGAGCGCGGTGACAAGAGCGTTGTCCCGCAGGAGTCCATTGTCCCCAGCCAGGGCCTCATTCACGGCCCTGGATTCAATGGGCCCCTTCGTGAAGCGCGCGGCTTTCAGGGCGGCGCAACGCACCTCGGGCGAGGAATGGACCAGGAGTGACTTCAACAGCGGCCCAGGCTCGGCTTGCCAGGCTACGAGGACCTCCATCGCGGCGGCCTGGAGTCGCGGTTCGCGCGACTCGAGCAAGGCGTGAAGGCGAGGAACGCAGATTGGAAGGGGACGCAGCTCGAGCGCCCGTTGGAAGCACGCCCGCTCTTCATTCTCCGCGTGTTCGAAGTGCTCCAGGACGCAGTGCCTGTCGCTCTCGGCGCCCGTGGCCAACAGCACCAGGGCGGAGGCGGTGCGCGTCTCCGCGTCCTCTTGTTCGAGTGCGGGGTGGAGCAGCCTTCTTGCGACTTCGGGTCCACCCAGCACGAGGGCGTCGAGGTGCGCGAGCAGGCGACGCTCGATTCCTTCCGCCACTTCCTCCAGGGTGAACCTGGGCGAGTGAAGCGTCCGCTCCCACTGGGTGAACAGGAAGCCCGCCTCGTGGAGATGGTCCTCGAATACTTCCCATTGGAGCCTGGAAGGCATGGGAGGCCATCACTCGTCGACGGGATTCTGGCAGCACAGACACCTGGGCTCTTCCTCGGTGCCTCCCCGGGCAACGACGGGTGGCTGGATGAGCGGCACGGGTGGCGTGTTCTTGTCGTTGTGCAGCATCAGGTCGAAGGCGCGCGCGACATTCTGGCCCTCCACCTTCACGTCGAAGGAGAAGTTGATGAACTCGGCCTTCCCCTTCGTCTTGCCGGACGCCACGCCCCCGCCAGCCGTGCCCGCCTCGTCGCCGGTGCTCGTGCTGAAGTGCGAGTCCTTCAAGCACATGGGGTTGCCTTCGACAATGACTTGCTTGCTTCCCTTCCCGGTGTCTCGGGACTCCGCGACATTGGGATAGGGAATGGGAATCGGCCCGCCGGGACTCGGCGTCTTGCAGAGGTCTGGCATGGCGACGCTGACGCCGTCGCTGTCCTTGGTCACGACAGACATCTTGTTGACGCCCACGGTGGTGGTCATTGCGTCCTCCCTTGCGGCGTCCCCCCGTGAGGCGCGCGGCGCATTGGAGGCGTCAGGGTAGGTCGGTGCGGGGAGGTCCAGCGCGGGGCGAGGCGGGTCTTCGTCGGCTACCGAACGACCCTCGCTCCCCACGCGCTGTTTCGAACGTCGTTCGAGTCGGGGTGACGATGCGAGGGAGTCCTGGTAGGTCCCCGTGCGCCTTCAACCGCAAGGAAGCCCCACGTCATGCAGCAGTCGCTCGATCATCAGCCTGATTTCACACCGCGGGACTGGGAGCGCGCTTGGACGACAGCGCTCTCCCGGCTCAACGAGTCCCAGCGGGAGATGCTCGCGGCGACTTCGCTGCTCCCCACTCCCGCGGAGTTCGCGAACGTCGCCGGCGAGGGCCCCGCGCAGTGGAAGGCCGAAGGGGGCAATCCCACCCTGCAGGCGGTGTGGGCGCTCGCCCTGAGAGAGCTCCATCCGGCGGAGCTGCCCACGCTGACGCTCGACGAGGAACAGGCCTGGAACGAACCCCGGGTCATCGCCGCGAACGTCGTCCTCACGGGCCCGGTGCGGTGGCGTGCACCGCTCGTGTTCCTGGGGAGCGTCCAGTCCACGCGGCCCCTCTACGATTGTGGTCCCGACTCGTCTGTCACCATCGTCGGACGCGTCACCGCTCCGGGACTCGTCACCTCGGGCGACATGCAGTTGCTGGGCGACGTGGACATTCCCCTCATCGAGGGGCAGGGCAACGACAACATGCTCATCGTGCTGGGCGACGTGAGCGCACGGGTCATCCACGAAGCGGACCACGCCTGCTGCTGGGCGGGGAGCGTCGTGGCCCAGTCGCATGCGTCCCTGGGCGACCTCCCCAAGGAGCAGCGCCGGAAGCTTGAGGAAGCCATCCTCCCCGAGTTCCTGGCGGAGAGTCGGCCGCGCCTGGCCCCCGCGATGGAGGCCCTGGCCTCGGGTCAGGACGTCTTCCGGGTACGTCCCGAGTGACGCGCACTGCGCCCGGATGCTCCGGGGCTTCGGGATAAACCCGGCACGGAGGTGCGATTCACTCGCGAATCGGGTGAATCAGGTGGGCAGGCAGGCGGGCTCGCGAACACACTGGGCGGCGAGCGCGGAATGGAGCATGAAAGCGACCCCTCTGGTCGTTCTACACTCCGCGCATCCATGGCCCGCCCTGTTCGCACCCTCCACGTGTTCCCCGATGCCGGTCGGCGTCAGGCCGCCTTGCGGGCGGAGCGGAACGCTCGGGGCCTGGCGTTGGGGACGGACCTGCTCACCTGGGATGAGCTGCTGGGGGCCCTCGGCGGCGCTCGCGAGCTGAATCGCCGTCCCTGCCCGGCGGTGGGCGCGCGTGCGGTGCTGGCCTCGCTGGGCCCGTTGCTGGGGCCCACGCACTTCGGGGAGTACGTCCGGGAGCCGGCCTTCGCTCGCGCGGGGCTGGAGGTGGTGCTGGACCTCAAGGCGGGGCGCCTGTCTCCGCGCGAGCTGCAGGACGCGGTGGAGGTCCTCCCGCCCGAACGGCAGAAGCACGTGCGGGTGCTCGCCCGGCTGTACCACCTGTATGAGCAGAAGCTCGCCGAGCTGGGGCTCGCGGACCGCGAGGACGTGCTCCGAGGCTCACGCGAGGCACTGGGGCGCGGCGAGTGGCCCGCGAGCTGGGATGGCGTGGGCACGCTCGTCCTGCACGGCGTCTACGACGTGCGGCCCTCGGGCCTGGAGCTGTTGCTGGCGCTGGCCGCCGCGTGTGAGTCGCGGCGCGTGACGCTGCGGGTGGAGACGCCGGTGGGTGGCTCGCCGGTGGCGGACGCGGCGCTGGCCTCGCTGTTCCGGGCGTTCGAGAACCGTGGCGAGACGATGCCGCATGTGGACCTCTTCAAGGCGGACGTCACCTTCGAGGCCCGGCCCTTCATCGACCTGGGGCGCTTCGCCTTCTCGCCGCGCGCGCCGCGTGACGTGTTGAAGGACGCGAAGCTCCATCCGCGCGTGTGGAGCGCGGCCACGGCACGGGACGAGGCGCGGCTGGTGGCGCGGGACGTGCGCAGGCTCATCGCCGATGGCGCGTCACCCGCGGACATCGCCATCGCCTACCGCGAGCTGGGTCCGGAGGCCGGGTGGCTCGCGGAGTCGCTCGGAGAGCTGGGCGTGCCGGTGCGCCTGCCCTGGGGCGAGCCGCTCGCGCTGGCGGGGCCGGTGCGACTGGCGCTGGATCTGCCGCTCCTGGTGGAGGATGGCTTCCCGGCCGAGCGCGTCGCGGAGCTCGTCGGCAGTCGCTACGCCCCGACGTTGTCGCGCGGAGGCCCGGAGGCTCCCGCGAGCCTCTTCGCGCTCGCGGCCGTGCGCGATGACCGGTTGGGTGCCTTGCGCGGACGCGGTGCCTACGACGTTCGCCTGGATGGACTCGCGCGTCGACTCCAGGCGTTGCAGAGCGCGCAGAAGAAGGACGCAACCGCGCGCATCCACGCCGTGCGCCTGCTGCGCGAGCGCTGCCAGTTGTTGGTGGATTACTGCCGACGCATCCCCGAGAAGGGCACCGTCGCGGAGCTGCTGGCCACGTGGTGGTACGTAGTGGAGCGGCTGGGGTTGATGGACTCCGAGGGTGTGCTGGAGGCTCGTGAGGAAGGCGGGCTCGCGGCGCGCGCGCTGGATGCACGTGCCCGCGACGAGGCCGCGCGCGAGGCGCTCCGGCAGCGCGTCCAGGGGCTGCTGCGGACGATGAAGGCGGTGGGAGGCGGTCCGGTGCTGCGCCGTCGCACCTTCGGCCGCTGGCTGCGCGATGCGATGGCGGACGCGCACCTGCCCGCGCGGGGACCTCGCGGCGCCGCGGTGGAGGTGCTGGAGGCCGCCGGAGTCCCGGGGCGCTCGTTCCGGCACCTCTTCATCGCGGGGCTCACCGAGGGACGCTTCCCCGGACGCAACGCGCCCTCTCCGCTGCTCGGGGACGCGGAGCGGTCCGCGCTCAACCAGCACCTGGGGCGGGATGTGTTCCGGCTCACGGGCGGCGAGTTCGAGGAGCGCGCGCAGTGGCGGCTCACCGAGGACCGGCTGCTGTTCGCCAGCGCGCTCGCGGCGGCGGAGGAGACGCTGAGCCTGTCGTTCTCGATGGAGGGCTCGGGGGGGCAGGAGCAGGTGCCGTCCTCGTTCCTGGAGGAGGTGCGTCGGCTCACCGCGCTGACGTGGCAGCCGCGCTCGTTGCCGCCCATCCCTTCGCTCGACGAGGTGTTGTCCGAGTCCGAGCTGCGTCGCTGTGTCGCGCTGGAGGCCCTGTCGCCTCCCAAGCTGCGCATCACCGAGCCGGACGCCGCGGCGTCGCTGCTCAAGAATCACTTCGACAAGGAGGCCTGGTACTCGGGCGCCCGCGAGTTGTCGCTGGTGGAGGTGGAGCGGCTGTACTTCTTCGGCGACCTGAACAAGCAGCCGGGAAACTACACGGGCTCGGTGGACAGGAACACGCTGCGCGCGTCGTTGCGCGAGGCCTTCCGTTTCGACCTCACGCGGCCGTTGTCCGCGTCCGCGCTCGCGCGCTTCGGCAACTGTGGCTTCCAGGGCTTCCTCACGTACGGACTGAAGGTGCCCGAGCCGGACCGCCCGGGCGAGGAGTTCGACGCGCGAGGGCGTGGCACCTTCTGGCACCGCGTGGTCGAGGAGGTGTTCCAGGCACTCAAGGAGCACCAGCTCCTGGGCAAGGCCCCGGAGGATGTGCCGGACGAGGTGCTCGACACGGCGCTCCAGTCCGCGGTGGCGCACTTCGAGAGGTTCCACCACGTGGGGCACCCCGCGCTGTGGAAGCTGGCGCACGAGAAGGCGCGGGCGATGGCCCGTCGCATCCTGGTGGACGAGAGCCGGGGACTCCCGTTCGAGCGGATGGTGCCGGAGGGCTTCGAACTCAAGTTCGGTCCCGCTGCCCAGGATGACCGCTGGCGCAGCGTCATCCTCCCCATTGAAGGGGACGCCATCGTCTTCGAGGGGACCATCGACCGGCTCGACGTCTCGGGCTCCGAGGTGGGCGTCATCGACTACAAGTCCGGGAGCCTGGACAAGAGCGACTTGAAGAAGAAGCTGCTCACGTCGGACTTCCAGTTGCCGCTGTATCTCTTCGCGGCCCGGGAGAGCGGGCATGCGACGGCGAGCCAGGCCGCGTGGTTCTCGCTGCGCACCGGCAACACCATCCTCTTGTCGGATGTCGTCCCCGCGCAGGAATTGGAGGAGTTGCTCTCGACGGACCCAGAGGTGCGGGCGATGGTCGCGGCGAAGGAGGGGCGCAACCTGCCCAACGCGGTGGAGTCGCTGGTGAAGACGCTGCGCGCGGGCCAGTTCGCCGCGCGGCCCCAGGACTGCGGCTCGTGTGGTTTCCGCGCAGTGTGCCGCATCACGGATCGCCAGATGGCGGAGGAGGGTGGATGAGCGCGGAGCCCACCCTGCTCGCGTTGGAGCGCAACCTCGCGTTGATGGCGGGTGCTGGCGCGGGCAAGACGTACAGCCTGGTGACGATGACGCTGCACCTGTTGGCCGGTGCGCGCGAGGCGAGCGCTCCGATTCGTCCCGCGCGGCTGTGCATGTTGACCTTCACGGACAAGGCCGCGGCGGAGATGCGCTCCCGTGTGCGTCAGCGTCTGGATGGGCTGGCCCAGGGCGACGTCCCATCGGACGAGGAAAAGGATCTGCGCGCGTCGCTCGAACGGCTGGGCCGGCCCTTCCCGTTGCCCGAGGCGTGGCGGCAGCTGCGCGAGGAGCTGGGCTCGGCCACGGTGGGCACGTTCCACTCGCTCTGCGGCCAGCTGCTTCGGCGGGCCCCTCCGGCGGTGGGCATCGACCCGAGCTTCGACGTGCTGGACGAGTTGGAGGCTTCCAGTCTCGTGCGGGACGTGGTCGAGCGCGTGGTGCTGGACGCGCTGGAGGCGGGTGACGCGCAGGTGCGCGAGCTGTGTCAGGAGCTGGGCTTCTCCGACTCGGGCTTCTCCGATGGTTTGGTGGCCGCGTTGGTGTCCGTCTACGGCAAGCTGCGTGAGGAGGGGCTGAAGGCGGCCTTCGCGCCTGTCGGCGACGCGGCCGAGGCTCACGCGGAGTTCGATGACGCGGTGAACGAGTGCCTGCGGCTGTGCGCGGACGCACGCGCGCTGGATGCGAAGGGCGAGTGGGGACAGTTGGTGGGCGCGCTGGAGAAGGCACTCCATGGGCTGACGGCGGAGAACTTCCAGAAGGGTGACCGTTACCCCTGGCTGCGCGCCTGCTTCGCGACGGACACCCGCAACATCTCGAAGCTCAGCAAGGGCGCCGCCACCCCCGTGAGGGAGCTTTACTGGCGCATCTACAAGCGCAAGAGCAAGGGCAGCGAGCCGGTGCGCATGCTGGTGGATGCCTGGGCCGCGTGGCATACCGCACCCTTCGAGGCCACGTTCCGCGACCTGCTGGGCCGCGTGGAGACCCGGCACGACGCGGAGTTCTCCCGTCGCAACGTCTTCGACTTCACGTCGCTCCTGGTGAAGGCCAGAGACCTGCTGCGAGATCATCCCGAGTTCCGCCGACAGGCGCAGGAGCGCGTGGGCGCGCTGATGGTGGACGAGTTCCAGGATACCAATCGCCTCCAGTTGGAGCTGGTGTTGTTGCTCGCGGAGCGGCGCGAGGAAGGTCCGCGCGAGCTGGCGCCGGACGTGGACCTGGTGTCCGCGCTGCCGCTGGAGCCCGCGTTCCTCTGCGCGGTGGGAGACCGCAAGCAGTCCATCTACGAGTTCCGTGGCGCGGATGTCTCCGTGTTCACCGTGCTCGCGCGGAAGATTGTCGACGAGGGTGGCACGCGAGGCTTCCTCCAGGACAACTACCGCTCGGTGCCGGGGCTCCTGTCCTTCTTCAATCACGCCTTCGCCGGGGTGATGGTGGCGGCGGACTCCCAGGCGCCGCGTCCGTTCGAGGTCATCTACGTCCCCGAGGAGGACGACCTGTCTCCGAAGCGTGACTCGCTCTCCGAGTCACCCGCGGTGGAGCGGCTCCACCTGGAGGAGCAGGAGACCGCGGGCGACTTGCGCTGGTTGGATGCGGACTGCGTGGCGCGACGGCTGCGCATCCTGCTCGCGCCGGGCGCGGCGCCCACCGTGGAACGCGAGGATGGCGAAGGAGCACGGCCCGCGCGCGGTGGTGACGTGGCCATGCTGTTCCGGACCTTCACGCACCTGGACATCTATCGCCAGGCGCTCATCCGGCACCACGTGCCGCACCGGGTGCTGCGCGGGCGCGGCTTCTACGGCGCGCAGGAGGTGCTGGACCTGGCCTCGCTGTTGGCGCTGCTCGCGGACTCGGAGGACGCGCTCGCCTTCGCGGCCGTGCTGCGCTCACCACTGGTGGGATTGACCGACGCGTCGCTGTTCCATCTCGCCGGAGAGCAGCCGCTGTCACTCGCGTCCGCGCGCTTGACGGATGAGACGGTGCTGACGGAGCTGTCGGAGCGCGAGCGGGTGCGCCTGGCGGGGTTCCTGGCGGCGTTGCCGGTGTTGCGTCGCGAGCGGGACCGGCTGGGCGTGAGGGAGCTGCTGCTCGCGGCGCTGGACATGACGGGGTATCGCGAGGCGCTGGCGGGCTCTCCCTACGCGGAGCAGGCGAGCGCCAACGTGGAGAAGCTGTTGTCGCTGGCGTCGCGGCGGGACGAGCGTGGCACGGGCGGCTGCGTGGCCTTCGCGCGCGAGCTGCGCATGCTGGCCGAGTCCAAGCCCAACGAGGCGCAGGCGGACCTGCTGGACGCGGGAGACCCTCGCGCGGTGCAGTTGCTCACCATCCATCGCGCCAAGGGGCTGGAGTGGCCCATCGTCGTGGTGCCGGCCATGGGCAGCAAGCGTCGGGGCACCTCGGCGCGCGCGCACTTCGAGCGCTCGCACGGCATCGCCCTCAAGCCGTGGGTCCCCGACTCGGTGGAGGAATACACCTCCAACCGCTTCGAGGCGGTGCGTCAGGAAATCAAGGCGCGTGAGGACGCCGAGTATCGCCGCCTGCTCTACGTGGCCCTCACACGCGCGCGCGACCTGCTGGTCCTCTCCGGCGGTGCTGAGCCTCGGTCGAGCAAGGAATCGTGGTGGCATCTCGTCGATGCCCGGCTGGAGGATGTCGCCACGCGCGAGTTGGTGGACGACGTGGACGTGGATGAGCTGCCGCCTCCTCCCGACCCGGCGCCTCCCGGGCCGGAGGCGCTCGTGCTCGCGAAGTCCCGCGTGGAGGCCGCGCTCTTGCGCGTGCGGGGTGGACTGCTTGAGCTGGGTGAGTCGCCCGCGGGAGTCTCCGCTCCGGTGAGCGCGGTGCAGGACTTCCTCGCCTGTCCGCGCCGCTTCCACTACCTGCACCGGCTGGGTCTTCGCGGCGCGCCCTGGCCGTGGGAGGTGCCCGTGCGAGAGGAGCCGCTCCTCGTCGACCCGGAAGGTTGGCTGCCAGCGAAGAGTCCCACGGAGTTGGTGCGCGAGTTGCTGCGCGGAGTGGACCTGCGGCTCGCGTCGGCGCGTGACGTGGATGCGAGCGAGCGCCGGGCCCATCTGGAGACCCTGCTTCGCGAGGCGGGCGCGCTGCCGGACGAGGAGGGCATGGAAGACGTCCTGGGCACGGTGGAGCGCTTCCTCGTCACGGACTTCGCTCGCTTGCTCGCGGAGTCGCCGTCGCGCGCGGTGCACCGGAACCTGGCCTTCTCGTTGGTGCTGGAGGACGGCGTCTGCCTGGAGGGCGTGGTGGATGTCCTGTGGGAGTCGCCACGGGGCGAGGCCGTGGTGTTGGCCTACAAGTCAGGTGGGCGACATCCGCTGGGGGCCACGGCGTACACGCATGAGCTGGCGGCGCTGGCGTTGGCGGCTCGACGGATGGTGCGGGGGGGTGTCCCCGTCCGTGTGGGCGTCGTCTTCCTGGGCGAGGCCCGTCCGGAGCCCGAGTGGAGCATGGGTGGGGCAGGGGAGGAGGAGGCGGCCGGGCGGCTCGCGGGCGCGGCGCGTGCACTGGCCCGGGGGGAGGTCCGAGGGACCTGGGCGGGACGAGAGGTGGCGACCTGCCAGGCCCTGCATTGTGGCTTCTCGGAACACTGTCACCCGGCCCCTTCCGCGTGCTAAGCGGCGGGCACCATGCCGAACGTCGTCGTCATCGGAGCGCAGTGGGGAGATGAGGGTAAGGGCAAGGTCGTCGACCTCCTTACCGAGCATGCCCAGTTGGTCGTCCGCTTCCAGGGCGGCAATAACGCGGGCCATACGCTGGTGGTGAACGGTCAGAAGACCGTCCTGCACCTGATTCCCTCGGGCATCCTCCACCCGGGCAAGACGTGTGTCATTGGCAACGGAGTGGTGGTGGACCCCGCGGTGCTCGTGGGCGAAATCGATGCGCTCAAGGCGCGCGGTTTCCTCAAGGAGGACTCGCAGCTCCTCATCTCCGACAATGCCCACGTCATCTTCCCGTGGCACAAGCTGCTGGACAGCTTCCGCGAGAAGGCTCGGGGAGACAGCGCCATTGGCACCACCGGTCGCGGTATCGGCCCGTCCTATGAGGACAAGGTCGCGCGCCGGGGCATCCGCATGCGCGACCTGCTCAACCCGGAGCGGCTGCGCAAGCGCATCGAGGAGCGGTTGCCGCAGGCGCTCGAGGAGCTGAAGGAGCTGTGCGCGAAGGCGGGCGTCCCCGTGCCCCAGCTCGAGGTGCCGCAGGTGCTGGCCGAGTTCTCCGGCCTGGGCGAGCGGCTCAAGCCCTACGTGCACGACGCCTCGCTGTTCCTCGCGGAGCAGGTGCGCAAGGGCGCGCGCATCCTCTTCGAGGGCGCGCAGGGCACGCTGCTCGACGTGGACCACGGCACCTATCCCTTCGTCACGTCGTCGAACTGCGTGGCCGGCAATGCCGCGGTGGGCTCGGGCCTGGGGCCCACGGCCATCGACAAGGTGATGGGCATCAGCAAGGCCTACACCACGCGCGTGGGCGGTGGTCCGTTCCCCACGGAGCTGACCGACGCGATTGGCGACCAGCTGCGCAAGGTGGGTGACGAGTTCGGCGCGACGACGGGTCGTCCTCGCCGCTGCGGCTGGCTGGATGGCGTGGTGCTGCGCTACGCGGTGCGCGTCAACGGCCTGTGGGGCATCGCGCTCACCAAGCTCGACGTGCTCAGCGGGCTTAAGTCGCTGCAGCTCTGCAACGCGTACGACCTGGATGGCACGAAGGTGACCGAGCTGCCCGGTGACTACGAGGACCTGGCGCGCGTGAAGCCCATCTACGAGACGCTGCCCGGCTGGGACGAGAAGCTCGCGGGGGTGCGCAGCTTCGACGAGCTGCCGGGGAACGCGAAGCGCTACGTCCGACGGGTGGAGGAGATCAGCGGCGTGCCCGTGGTGTGCGTCTCCGTGGGCGCGGACCGCGGTGAGACGGTGTTGCTGCAGAACCCCTTCCGGAGCTGAGGCTGGGAAGCGCACCCTCGGAGGAAACTTCCCACCGAGGGTGCGGGACCGCCGTGACGCCGTCCCTGGATTCTGCTACGGCAGCCAGGAGCCACCCCCTGGGGGACGTCATGGTTTTCGTGCGCAGGTCCGTCATCGCCCTGTCCGCGCTGTTGCTGCTCGGCGCAGCGGAGCCTTCCGAGCCCACCCGGGCCGCATTCGCTCGCGGCGAGTCGGCGCTCTCCGGCGGTCGTTTGGAGGAAGCCGCCGCCGCGTATCGCGAGTCGCTGTCCGCCACGCCGGGGTATGCACCGGCGCTCAATGGCCTGGGCAGCGTCCTGTTCCGCCAGGGCCAGTTGAAGGACGCCATCGCGCGCTTCACCGAGGCGACTGAAGCGGACCCCCAGCACAAGATGGCGTTCTTCAACCTGGGCTATGCCGCGCGCAAGGCCGGGGATGCCGCCACCGCGGCGCGGGCGTACGCGCGCTACGTGCAGCTCGAGCCCGACGATGCGGACGGCTACTACGGGCTGGCGGAGAGTCACCGGCAGCTCGGTGACAAGGCCCAGGCGATTGCCGCGTATCAGGGTTACATCGTCCGCGAGCGGCGTCCCTCCGAGCAGATCTGGGTGCAGAAGGCGCGAGGCCACCTGAAGGCCCTGGGCGGACAGCCCCTGTCGGCGAACGAGGTGGCACGTCCAGCAGTGGGCGCGGAGTCTTCGAACGGAGCGCTGCGGGAGAAGGGCGCGAGTCCGAGCGCCATGCCCGTGGCGGGTGCCTCGCAGCCGGGCGCGGGACAGGCGGGAACACTGGCCAGCGCGACTCCCGCGGGAACGGCCTCGTCGGTGGGCAACGCGCCGCACGTGGGCAGCGCGGCTCCAGCGGGAACGGCCTCGTCGGTGGGCAACGCGCCGCAGGTGGGCAGCGCGGCTCCAGCGGGAACGGCCTCGTCGGGAGGCAATGCCTCGCAGGTAGGCAGCGCGGCCCCTGCGGGAACGGCCTCGTCGGGTGGCGGCGCCTCACCGCCGGAGAGCTTCGCCCAGGCGGGAAGTGCCTCGCAGACGGGGAGCGCGCAGCAGGAGCCGTTGCCCTTCCCCTCGACGCGCGCGGCCTCGGACGTCTCGCAGGAGCGCACGTCGAATCCGGCGCTGGCCGCCGCGCGCATCCGCGATGGCGACGCGTTGATGAAGGAGCGCCGCTACCGTGAGGCGGCCTTCGCCTTCCTGGATGCCTCGCACGCGGACGCGGGCCACGTGGAGGCCCTCTTCAAGTTGGGCAACGCGCTGGCCGTGCTGGGCTACTACGGGCAGGCGGTGGAGAAGTGGGAGACGGCGACGCGGCTCACGCAGGACACCGCCATCCGGCAGAGCGCGCAGGACAACATCACCCGGGCTCGCGCGAAGCTGGCCCAGGTGGGCGCTTCGCCGCAGGCGGCGGGGCAGGCTCCTGGCTCGGGTCCTGTCGCGGACCCGACACGTGCCCAGGCCCGACGCGCCTACGAGCAGGGAGTGCAGCGCATCGGCGCGAGGGACTTCGCCACCGCGCTGACGCATCTGACGCTGGCCATCCAATTGGAGCCCATGCTCGCGGTCGCGTACACGGCGCGAGGCAGCGCGAACATCGGCCTGCGTCGCTACGCGGAGGCCGCGGCGGACTACCAGTTCGCGCTGGAGTTGGAGCCCCAGTCGGCCTCGCCTCTTTACGGACTGGCCGAGTCCTACCGCGCCCTCGGTCGCAACGCCGAGGCCCGTGGTCTCTACGAGCGCTACGCCGCCTCGTCCGCCGCGGATGTCCGTGTCCAGCTCCAGGAGGAATCTCGACAGAAGGCCACGAAGCTGCGTTGACCGGCTGGCAGGCGGGCACCGGGGCAGGTGGATCCTGTCAGTCCCAGGCACTAATTTGTAGCCATGGCCGGGCGCGACGCTGGGATGGACGATCGGCAGTTTTTTCGCCCCCGCCGGGGCCTGGCAGCCGCGATGGCGGTGGCTGGCCTGCTCTGGGTGGCGGTGCTGCTCTACCTCTTCAAGTTCGAAGGGGTCCCACTGAAGACCTTCCTCTCAGCGGGCTTCTTCATCCTCTTCTTCGGCGTCTCGCTCACCTACTACGCGCGAACGCTCATCGTCGTGGATGCCCGGGGCATCACCTACCGCGGCATGGTGCGCACGCGGCGGTTCTCCTTCTCGGATATCCGCAACGTGGACGTCCTGCCAGGGCCCGTCACCGTCTACGCGATTCGTGGACAGTGGGGATTCGTACACTTCACGAGCTTCTTCCGGCACCACCAGACGCTTGCCCGGATTCTCGTCGAACGCGCCGGACTGGGGCCGATGCCGGGCTGACCTATCCGGTCGCCAGCACGTAGGTGACGAGCAGTCCCGCCAGCGCGGCCACGCTCCCCAGGCCGATGAGCCACCACTCCGGGAGCACACGGCGCGCGGTGGGCCGAGCCTCCGAGAGCCCCGCCCCTTCTCCTCCGGATGTCGGAACCTCGACGATTCCCTCCGAGCTGTGAGGGGCTCCAGGAGGCACGGGCTCGGCGGTCGGCTCGGGCGCGGGGGCCAGCTCCTCCAGCGGCGCCTGGAAGCGCAGGAGCGTGCGGCCCAGCTCCAGGACATCGCCGTCGGCCAGCGGCACCGGCTCTGTCACCCGCTGACCGTTGACGAAGACGCCGTTGGGGCTGCCGAGGTCCTCCAGCGTGAAGCCGCCATCGTCGTGGAGGACGCACGCATGGCTGCGTGAGACGGCCCTGTCTCTCAGGCGCAGCGTGGCCTCCTGTCCGCGACCCAGCTTCGTGCGGGACTCCGCGAGCGCGTGGGTTCGGCCCACATCCAGTCCCGTCAGGCAGGTGAGGGTGGCGGCGCGAGAGGGAGCCGGGGCCTCGAGTCCCGTGAGCAGCCCCTTGAGCATGGCGACCGTGCCCAGTCCGCGCTCCACGCGCGCTTCGGGCAGCACGCTCAGGAGCATCGTGTCGGGAAGGCCCAGCACCTCGCCGGGCAGCACCAGTCGCGAGACACCGGGCGGGACGAGCACGCCATTGACGGTGAAGGTCCGCGTGGCCTCCACCATGAGCCGGGGCCCTTCGATGCGCAGGGTCAGCAGGTGGGGAGGAAGGGCCTCCAGGCGGATGTGGTCATCGGGACCGCCTCCCAACAGGTGATGTCCTTCGGGCAACTCGAAGGGCGTGGTGGTGCCCAGGTGTTGGAATTCGAAGCGCATGGCCCGCCGTGGAGCAACGCGCGGACCCGCACGGCGCACAAGGAATCGCGCGCTTACCGTGGGCGAGCGTCCGGGACGGCGTCAGTCCATCCCCAGCGTGAGACGCACCCCGCCGCGAGACGCGCCCCGCTGAAGACTTCACGCGGCGGAGGCGAGCGCCGGCCCTCCGGAGGGAAGCCGCGTGCCGGGATACACCGCCACGCCCGAGCCATCCGCGACGAACGCCGACGCGGGTGCCCCGCGCAGGACGGACGTGAAGCGGTCGCCATAGAGGCTCGCCACGTCGCACTCGAAGGCCACGTCCTCCGCCTGCCACACGGACCAGCGCGGGTGCTCCACGCGGTACTCCGCGCAGCCGCCGTCGCGTTGAGGCGTGTAGCCCCAGTAGTGCTCGGTGATGAACTCTTCTTGCGAGCCAGGGGCGCTTTCGATGGGCGTGCCGCGCGTGCGTGCCGAGAGCCGATGCCAGCGGCCCTCGTGCTTCCAGGCGTATTCGAGCCGACCCGGAGTGCCCTGCTCGGCGCCCTCCATCTCCACGACGTGCCGCATGGGCAGCGCGAGATAGGGCTCGTTGTAGACGACACGCGCCACGGTGGCGATGGCCCACCGAGGCACCAGCTCTCGCACGAAGGCCACGCCGCGCCGCCAGCCTTCGGGGCCGAGGTGCCGCACGTAGAAGCGCAGGTTCACCTCGTCGAAGTCCCGGTGGAAGGGCACCGCGAGTCCCCGCACGCGGGTGTCGAGGAAGCGGAAGCCCACCATGCTGGCGAAGGCCTTCCCGTTCCACGTATCCAGCTCCGTGCCGCGCGGCACGAGCGGCGCGAGCACCTTCGGGTCCACCTCGTAGTTGAGCATCACGAGGTACCGCCACGTGGCCGTGAGGAAGGGTCGCATGCTCCCTTCGTAGTGCGCTCCACGCCGCGCTGTCCCGCTCCGCGCGGCCTTGCTTGAACCCGGGCTTACTGGATTCGGAAGCCGATGTTCTGTGGGAGGGAGAACATGTAGAGGGCCGCCACCACCATCATCACCGTGGCCAGGGAGAGGAGGGAGATCTTCAGCGACGGGTGGAGCAGCTTCGTCGACACGCCCGCGAAGAAGAGGACGGAGGCGAAGAGGACGACGCAGAAGGTGAAGTTGTCGCCGTTCTGGGTGGACTGTCGCCCACTCTCGAAGAACCGGGTGGCCTGCTCGGCCAGCTCCTTGCTCCGGGTGCCCGGGGCAGGGTGGTACTCGGGGCGGGTGAAGGGCGTTCCCTCTGGCGCCTCATCCGGACGGGTGGACTCCGCGCGCCAGGCCTCGAAGGCGGGCCGGAACTCCTCCCGGAAGCGTCGCTCGAAGAACTCGGTCCGTCGCGTGTCGTTGTCGTTCCACGCATCCGCCCAGCTCTTGAAGACGCTGGTGTCTATCTCCACCAGCAGGGCCATCTCGGTGGAGGCGCGCACCGACTCCGCGCGCAGCGCGTTGGCCTTGCTGTACTGGAAGGACTGCTCACCGCTCCACCGCGTCGACTGGTAGGCCGTCCAGGCGGAGCCGACGGTGGCGAGCGCCAGCAGCACCGTGGCCAGCAACTCCAGCACGTACTCCCGGCGCCGCTCGTGCTCGGGGCGGAGGTGGAGGAGCGCGTCGGCGATCTCCTTCCGAAGCTCGTGCGGAATCGTGGGAGGCGTGTCCGTAGCCATGGAGAGGCCCTCTTTCTCTCACGGGGATTGAGGTGTCGGCGCCGCGCGGAGCAGGGTCGGAGGGAGCACGCGACGTCGCGACATGGGCGAAACCTCTCGTGAGGTGCTGAAGGGAAGATGGCGCCTGCGCCACGCGAATGGGACGCAGAGGGCTCGGCCGGGCGGGTGCGTGGAGGGCCGCCAGGGCTTCCCATGGCGAACGGGCCCACGCCCCACCGTGAAGTCGCTAGGATGCCCGCCGCCGATGCGCACCCCCATCACCGTCCTTCTCCTGACTCTCTCGTGCCTCGTGGCCGCGTGCCGCGATGAACAGGCGGGCCCCAAGCCGCGCCCGTCCCGTCTGCCCGAGCCCGCGACGGCCCGCGTCCTGGACGCCGCGCCCGCGGACCTGACGTTCCGCAGCGGCGCCACGTTCGCGGGTGGCTCGGTGGTGTACCTGGGCTCGAAGGTGTCACCCCCGAACGCCGCCCCGGGCGAGCAGGTTCGCCTGGCGCATTACTTCCAGGCGCGACGACCGCCTCCGCAGGGCTATGGCTTCTTCGTCCACGTGGTCGACGTGGCGACGGGCGGGATGCTCGTCAACGCGGACCACGAGTTTCAGGACGGCGCGGCGCCGCTGGCCTCGTGGCCGGTGGACAAGGTCATCGAGGACGTCCACTCCATTCCGATGCCGCCCGTGCCCTCCCGGGCCATGCTCGGCTTCTGGAGGGGCGACGAGCGGCTGCCCGTGGATGACGCCGCCTCCCATGACGGCTCCCACCGGATGCTCGGTCCACAGCTCGGCGGCGCGCCTCCGGAGCTGCCCGAGTATGTCGTCCGCAAGGCGAGCGCCGCTCCCACGATTGATGGCGTGCTCGACGACGCGGTCTGGAAGGGGGCCACGCCCGTGGTGCTGCAGGGCAGCTTCGACGGGCGCCCGGTGAAGCTGCGCACCGAGGCGCGGCTCGCCTACGACGACGCGTTCCTCTACGTGGCCTTCGACTGCGAGGACCCCGACGTCTGGGGCACGCTGCGCAAGCGCGATGACCCCATCTACGAGCAGGAAGTGGTGGAGATCTTCCTCGACGCGAACGCGGACGGGCGCACGTACAACGAGCTCCAGGTGTCACCGCACAACGTCAACTTCGACGCGTACTTCCCCGCGCGACGGCAGGGGATGGACCTGTCCTGGGACTCGGGGATGACGTCGGCGGTGAAGGTCCGCGGAACGCTGGACGACGCGTCCGACAAGGACGACGGCTGGTCCGTGGAGATGCGGATTCCCTTCGCGAAGCTCGCCGAGGTGCCGAACGTGCCGCCGCGCCCCGGTGAGCGCTGGCGCTTCAATCTCTACCGGCTGGAGCACCACGGCCGGCGCACGGTGGAGGGACAGGCCTTCTCTCCCCTCTTCGTCGGCGACTTCCACGCGCTGCCGCGCTTCGCGTGGCTCACCTTCCAGTGAGGAACCGGCACCGCGCGCTCACGCGTGCGGGGTGATGTCCCATTGGGCATCCGCCACGGAGCGCTCCGAAGTGTCTCCCAGGAAGCGGAGGTAGCCTTGGAGCTCCAGCGTGTCGATGAGCTCCTCGGACTCCTGTTGGGAGTAGCCCTTCAGGTCCACGAGCAGATCTCTCATGAGGGACTTGCCGCGCAGGTAGCCCACGGGCTCCCCAGGGCCCAGCGCGTCCTTCAGGTCCGCCGTCAGTTGCCGCAGGTCGATGTCCTCGGGATTCATCGACTCAACGATGGGAATGACGCGCATCAACGGCAAGTCGCGCGGATTCCCCAGCCGGCTCGCGCGTCAGGTGAGGGACCAGCCGGACATCCCGACCGTCACTCTCCACCGTGACGGCGCCGTCGATGTCCGTCCGCCAACACTCGCTGCCCGCGGCCCGGTAGCGCGCCTCCACCTCCGGGTGGGGAAAGCCGAAGCGGTTGCGCCGGCCGACACAGAAGACGACGTGCCGGGGCTTGATGCGGTCCACCAGCGCCTGGGTGGAGGACGTGCGCGAGCCGTGGTGCGGCGCCTTCAGCACCGTCACCGGGTCCAGGGTGTCCGCCAGCAGCGCTTCGGCGTCATGCTCCATGTCCCCAGGCAGCAGCACGGTGACGTCTCCATGCCGGACGCGCAGCACGACGCTGCGGTCGTTCACCCCCTCGAGCAGCTCGCGCTCCTCGGCCCCCGGTGGACCCAGCACCTCCAGCGTCGCCTCGCCCAGGCGCAGCGAGGGATGTCCGGCCTCCACTGTCTCGACGCTCGCGTCACGTGCCGCCGCGACCACCTGACGAGACAGCGGGCCACCCTCGTCTCCGGCCGGCAGCCACAGCCGCGCGGTGGGTATCTCCTTCAGCGTGGAGATGAGCCCCAGCGCATGGTCCGGATGGGGATGGGACAGCACCGCCAGTTCCAGGTTGGAGATGTTCTGGTGCCGCAGATAGGGCAGGACGAAGCGCACGCCGGTGTCCGCGCCATTCGGTGAGCCGCCTCCATCCACGAGCGCGTGGTGTCCACGGGAGCTGAGCACCACGGCGTCGCCCTGGCCGACGGAGAGGAAGGTGACGCGCAGGCCCGGCTCGGGCGCGAGCCTGGGAACGAGGGCCGCCGCGACGAGCGCCACGGGAGCAAGCCATCCGCACGCGCGCCACCGACCCGAGCCCAGGGCCCACGTCAGCAGGCCGAAGGCATACAGCGCGGCCCAACCCCCGAGCGGAGGCACCTCCACGGAGGCCAGGGGCATGGCCGCGAATGCACGGGTGATCCACAGCAGCGCCTCCGACGCCCACGCTCCGGCCCACAGCACGGGAATCGCCAGCGGTGGCGCCACCACGAACAGCGCGGCCCCACCCGCCGCCAGGCCCGTGAGCAGTCCGCAGAGGGGCAGGGCGATGATGTTGGAGAGCAGTCCCGCCAGGCTCACCCGCCCGAAGGCCGAGGCCGCCACGGGCAGTCCCGAAAGCGTGGCGGCGGCGCTCGCGCACAAGGTCTGCGCCATGGTCTCTCGTCCCTGTCCCCAGAGTCGGGCCCAGCGGCGCGGCTCGCCTGGGTCCGGCGTCGCGAAGGGGAGGGCCCCGCGCAGGGCCGGCACGAGCAGCACCAGCCCGAGCACCGCGAGGAACGACAGCCGCAGCGACAGGTCCTCCACGCTGGACGGCGCCCACATCACCAGCACCAGCGCCGCCGCGGCCAGGCCATTCAGCCCATCCGCGCGCTTCCACCACGCCAACCCCAACAGCACCACCGTCGCCATCACCGCCGAGCGCACCGCCGGAGGCTGGCTACCGGTGAACAACACATAGGCCCAGACGAACGGCACCGCCGCGGGCGCCGCCACCCGCCGGGCATCCAGTTTCCGCCACCGCGCGCCGGCCCGCACCAGCAGCCGCCGCAACAGCGCGAGCGTCATCAAGGCGAGGGCCGCGACATGCAGGCCGCTCACGCTCAGTACGTGCGCGAGGCCCGCTCGGGAGAAGGCCTCCTCCCACTCCGCATCCAGCTCCGCGCGCCGCCCCGCCGCCAGTGTGAGGAAGAGGGCCGCGGAGTCCCGCGAGGGGGCCACGCGGTGGGTGGCCTCGGCCAGTCGCTCCCGCGTGTCCTCCATCGACCACCGCCACGTCGTCGCCCGGGACAGCACCAGCACGCGTCCGGCGTCCGCCACCCCGGTGAAGGCCACGCCCTGCCGACGACGGACGGACGTGAAGTCCTTCTCTCCGGGATTGGCGGCGGGCGTGTCTGGCGTCAGTCGAACGCGGGCCCTGAGGCGCTGGCCGGCGAGCAACGGCGGCGGAGCTCCGCGAAGCGTCAGGTTCAGCTTGAAGCGAGCGCTCTCGAGCGTCCCGTCCTCGGGCCCCGCACGCGCCACCACCAGCCGCACCCGGGTGGCTTCATCCAGGCGGTCGACCCGCTCGGCTTCGCCCTCCACCACGGCCTCGCCGCCCCTCGACAGGGACTGCGGGACTTGGACCCGGGATTCCCACCGAGCGAGCCCGGCTCCAGCCATCCAGAGTGCGCCCAGCACCGCCAGATGGGAACCAGGCAGCCGGGCGAGCGCCAGGCCGATTGCTCCCAGCAAAACCCCGCACACCAGAAATAGCTCGGCCGGGCCGTCCGTTCCGGGAGACCAGAGAGCGCCTAGCAGCAAGCTCAACGCAGGAAAGAAAAGAGGACGCGTCCCCAGGTCGCGCCACGCGTAACGATCCACCCGCCACCCCGTCCAACACCGTCCGTCACGCCGGCTCGTACACCGAGCGATACCGCGTACGAAAACCGACAACGTAGTCGGGCGCGTCCTGGGTGGTCAAGGCGATATCGTTGCCCGTGGATGTGGTTTGTGGTAGTAGTGCCCGGCTTGGTGATGGAAGGCCGGGAGCGAGTCTTTCAAGGAGGCAGTTAGTGCAGACCAGCTTCAAGACTGGTGACAAGGCGGTTTATCCGGGCCAGGGCGTCGGTGAGGTGATGGGTATCGAGCACACCGAAGTGGCCGGTCAGCGCCAGTCCTTCTACGTGCTGCGCATCCTGGAGAACGGGATGCGGATCATGATCCCGATCAACAAGGTCGGATCGGTCGGCCTCCGGGAGATCATCAGCGAGGAGGACGTCAAGCAGGTCTACTCCATCCTCAAGGAGAAGGACATCTCGGTCGACTCCACGACCTGGAACCGGCGCTACCGGGAGTACATGGAGAAGATCAAGACGGGCTCCGTCTTTGAGATCGCCGAAGTGCTGCGCGACCTGTACTTGCTGAAGGGTGACAAGGACCTGTCCTTTGGCGAGCGGAAGATGCTCGACACGGCGCGTTCGCTGCTCATCAAGGAGCTGTCGCTGGCCAAGGACTGCACCGAGGAAGAGATCGAGTCGGACCTGAAGAAGATCTTCAATCTCGCCTGAGCGTCACGGGCTCCAGCCCGAGACTCCAGCCCCGGGTTCCCTCGTAGGGAGTCCGGGGCTTCGTCTTTTCACGTCATGAACGAGTCGCCTTCCTCTTCCCGGGTCCAGGCCGAGCGGGACGCACGCATCGCCGAGCTCGAGTCGCGGCTCGCGCGGCGCCGCGTGGGTGTCAGGCCGCTCGCGTCCGTGGTCGGCATCCTGGTGAGCCTGGCGCTGCTGGTGATGCAGCGGCGGGAGCTGGCGTACTTCTTCTCCTCGTCGGTGCCCCTGACGTTGGGAGTGGAGGGGGACTACCGCTTCGACGCGCTCGCCTCCAATCGCTACGCGCAGGTGCACGGAGTTCCCACGGCGCGCGGCGCCTACGAGCAGGACGGAGGCGCGCTGCTCGTGCTGGTGGGCTTGCGGGAGTCCCCCTTCGTCGTGCGCCGGCCCGCCTTGCCGGGCGAGGAGTGGGTGCCCGGACGGCCGCCGCCTCCGCCCGATTCGCGGCCCTTCGGCATCCGGGGGCGCCTGCTGCCGGAAGAGGACGCGCCGCGCTACCGCGATGCGCTCGCGTTGCTGCGAGGCATGGGTGAAGTGCAGCCTCATGAAGGCAGGCTGTGGCTGCTCATCGAAGGCGAGCGGCCGGGCGAGGACCGTGGACGGATTCTGACCTGTCTGGCGCTGCTCGCCTTCGCCGTGCTCAACGCGGTGCTGCTCTACACGTCGCTCAAGGGCCCTGCTGGAGCCGCCTGAGTCCCTCGGTGGCCCTGCGGTTGCCCGAGTCGTACTTGAGGGCCTGCTCGAAGTCCGAGCGGGCCGCGTCCGGCTGCTGGGCCTTGAGGTGGTCCGCGCCCGAGCGCACGTACAGCGTCGACAGTTGCGTGCGCAGTTGGGGCCCCAGTCGGCTCCATCCCTTGGACAGCTCCTGGTCGACTTTGACGGCGACGGTGAGATGGGAGATGGCGCGAATCGTGTCGCCCTTCGCCAGCGCCTTGCGTGCCTCGCTGCCCGCGGAGTCGAAGCGGACGAGCTGGGCGTGCAGGGCGGTGAAGCGACCGGACTTCGCCATCTCCATCGCGGACGTCACGTCGCCCGCTTCATAGAGCCGAAGGACTTCCGTTTCGGACGCGGGGCCCAAGGGCTTGCTGTCGCGGACCTTCGTGTTCGTGACGATCTTCTCGGCGGCCGCGGCGTCGTCATCGGACAGGGACTGGAACGCGGCCACTTCTTCCGTTGACTCGCGGCTCCCACGCACGGGAGCGCGGACCGCGCCCGTGGCCAGGTCCCTGGCGCTGAGGCTCGCGGTCGAAGTGGAGGTGTCTGGCTGCGTCGCTCGTGCGGCCAGCGCCGTCGGACGCGGTTCCGAGGGCGCGGTGGACGTGTCGGTCCGTGGAGCGCGCGTGGCGCCAGCGGCGATGTCCCGAGCACTCAGGTTCGCGGAGGAGTCGGTCTGCGCCCCGCGCCCTGTAGCGCCAGTGGAGATGTCCCGTGCACTCAGGTTCGTGGAGGAGTCGGTCTGCGCCCCGCGCCCAGCGGCGATGTCCCGCGCCCCGACGCCCGTGTTCGTCTGTCCCGGTCGTCCTGCCGCACCCGTGGCCAGGTCCCTGGCACTCAGCCCCGTCGTGCCGCCTTGCGACGTGCTGACCTTTCGGACGATCCGTGAGTCGTCGCTTCCCGACCCGGTCGCCTGCGCTTTGTCGTCCCGGGTGGCGGTACGCGGTTCAGCGCGTTCGTCGCCGCTTCTCCGCGTCCCCGCCGGCGTCTCGCCGACACGGGGTTCGCCAGTCTGCGCGCGGTCCGTGGCGGTCCCATTGGGACGCGCATTGCCCGTGTCGACAAGAAGGGGGCGATCATCATCCGCAACGAGCTTCTCCGACGGCGAGGCCTGTCCCCGCGTGGACGACGAGCCACTCGTGCGCCCCGTCTCGTCGGGGGCCACCGTCCGATTCGAGCTGAGTCCCACCGCGAGCACGGTGATGAGCGCCGCGACGGTGGAGCCCAGTCCCGCGGCGACGAGCCCCACGCCCCAGGGACCCAGGCCGCGCTTGCTCGGAATCGGCTCGGAGATGGCTCCGCTCAGGGCGGGGATGCCGGCGGCGGGCGTGCCGCCAGGGCCGCGCAGCCGCAGCATCGCGTTGCCCAGGGTGATCTCATCACCCGACATCACCTCGACCTCGGTGGTGACGCGGTTGCGGTTGAGGAAGGTGCCGTTCTGGCTGCCCAGGTCCTTGATGAAGACCTGGTCGGCCTGCCGGGTGATCTGCGCATGGCGCCGGCTGATGGAGGGATGCTGGAGCCGCAGGTCCGACGAGGACGAGCGCCCCAGGACCAACGGCCCCTGCTGCACGGGCACGAGCTGGCCCGCGCCGGGGCCGCGCTCGACGTAGAGGAAGGCCGGAGGGTGGCCGGGGTTCGAATACTCGCGTCCCCAGTCGAACCGGCCGGACAGCTCCCGGTCGTTCTTCTCCCGTCCCTTGCCGCCACTCTTCGAGCGTCCCTTGCGCGAGCCCGCTGGGAACTGGGGCACGCGTTGGGGGCGGGGGTCGTCGGCCTGGAGGGGCGCCACTTCATCGTCGTCGAAGGGCAGCTCCACTTCGGGCTCCTTTGGCGCCTGCGTGCCCGGCGGACGGGGAGGGCGGGGCGGGCGCTTGGGATTCGCTGGAGCCATGAACACCATTCTCGCTGATTGAGGACCGGCTGGAAGGTTCTCAGGCCCGGGTCGTCCGAAGTTGTCCAGGTCCGGTGGATTCCGGGGGGCTCCCGGCACCGAGGACCTCGTGAATGCTGGCCTGTTCAGGGACCGCGAATCTAGAGTGGCGGTCACACGCACAAAGACGGACCCCCCAGGAGGAATGGCGCAAGTGACTCCCCCACCCATCCGGCTCTTCAATACGATGACCATGCAGAAGGAGCTGCTGGAGCCCGCTGTACCGGGCTGCGTCGGGGTCTACGTCTGTGGTCCTACTGTCTACAGTTACATCCATATCGGGAACGCTCGCACCTTCACGTCCTTCGACGTGGTGGTCCGCTACCTCCGGTACCGGGGCCTGAAGGTCCGCTACGTCCGGAACTTCACGGACGTGGACGACAAAATCATCAAGGCCGCGCACGAGACGGGCGAGGCCCCGGTGGCGCTGGCCTCGCGCTTCGTGGAGATCTTCCGCGAGGACGCCAAGGCGCTCCACATGCAGGAGCCGGACGTGGCGCCGAAGGTGAGCGACCACCTCCCCGAAATCATCGCCATCATCCAGAAGCTCGTGGACAAGGGCTTCGCCTACGCGTCCCACGGCGACGTGTACTTCTCGGTGAGCGCGGACAAGGACTACGCGAAGCTGTCCAAGCGGCACCTGGACGAGCTGTGCGTCGGTGAGCGCGTGCAGCCCGGAGATTTGAAGCGAGAGCCGCTCGACTTCGCGCTGTGGAAGGCCGCCAAGCCGGGCGAGCCCGCGTGGGAGAGCCCGTGGGGCCCCGGGCGTCCCGGGTGGCACATCGAGTGCTCCGCGATGAGCGCGAAGTACCTCGGCGAGACGTTCGACATCCACGGCGGGGCGCTGGACCTCATCTTCCCCCACCACGAGAACGAAATCGCGCAGAGCGAGTCCGCCAACGGGCAGGAGTTCGCGAAGTACTGGATGCACTGCGGCTTCCTGGACCTCGAAGGCGCGAAGATGTCCAAGTCGCTGGGCAACGTGGTGCGCCTGCGCGACGCGCTGGAGAAGGTGGACGCGGAGGCCCTTCGCTTCTTCTTCATCTCCACGCACTACCGCCATCCGCTGAGCTTCTCCGACAAGGCCCTGGCCGACGCGGAGTCGCGCATGGAGTACTTCTACGAGACGCTGCGCAAGGCGGATGAGCGCATCACCGGGAAGGACTTCGGCACCGGCGCGCTCCACGGCGAGCCGCATCGCTTCCTCGCGGAATTCGAGTCCTCCATGGACGACGACTTCAACAGCGCGGGAGGCATGAGCGCGCTGTCAGGCCTCTTCAATCTGATGAACGAGCTGACCGACAAGCCGCCGGTGAAGGACAAGCCGATGGTGGGGCGCACGCTCCAGGCGCTGCGCGAGGACGTGCGCAAGGTGTCCGGTGTGCTCGGCCTGTTCGAGGACGACCCGAGCGCGTGGCTCCTGCGCCGTCGTGAGCGCGCGGTGCGCGAGCGCGGCATCGACGTGGCGGAAGTCGAACGGCTGCTGGGCGAGCGGACGGCCGCTCGGGCCGCGAAGGACTTCGCCGCGGCGGACCGCGTGCGGGCCACGCTGAAGGAGAAGGGCGTGGAAATCATGGATACGGCGGGCGGCACCTCGTGGAAGGTGGCGGCCGCTCAGGGCTGAAGGGCTGCGGCGCCCCGGGCCTTCGTGTTAGGGCTCGGGGCACCATGAAGCACCTGCTGTCACTGTTCCTGGCCCTGACGTCCGTTCCCGCGCTCGCGCAGCGCGCGCCGTTGAGCACCCCCGCGGAGAAGGTCGCCGCGAGCAGCATCGACCCGGACGTGTTGCGCGCGCACGTGCGCTTTCTCGCGAGTGACTTGCTCGAGGGCCGAGGCCCCGGCACCCGGGGCGACGCGCTGGGACAGGCGTACATCGCCGCGCAACTGGAGTCCCTGGGGTTGAAGCCCGCAGGCACGGACGGCACGTACTTCCAGCCGTTCGACCTGGTGGGTGTCACCGGCCATCCGGAGACGATGTCCATTCGCGCGCCGCTGGGCACGGCGGAGCTGAAGTTCCACGAGGACTTCATCGCGGTGTCCGGCGTGCAGGTGCCGGAGTCGAAGCTGGAGGCGTCCGAGCTGGTCTTCGTCGGCTACGGCATCCAGGCGCCGGAGTACGCGTGGGACGACTTCAAGGGGATGGACCTGCGCGGCAAGACGCTGCTCATCCTCAACAGCGACCCGGAGGATGATCCCCACCTCTTCGCGGGCCGGACGCGGCTCTGGTACGGCCGCTGGGATTACAAGTACGAGCAGGCGGCGAAGGTGGGCGCGGCGGGCGCCATCATCCTCCACACCACCGCCAGCGCGGGCTATCCGTGGCAGGTGGTGCAGTCGTCGTGGACGGGCGAGCAGTTCGAGCTGCCCGCGACGTCGGGCCCCCGCCTCCAGGTGAAGGCCTGGACGACGGAGGACGCCACGCGTCGGATGTTGCAGCTCGCGGGTCGAGAGCTGGAGACGCTCCGGGCCTCCGCGCAGTCGCGCGACTTCCAGCCGGTGCCGCTGGGCGTGACGGTGTCCACGCGCTTCGCCAACGACGTGCGTCGCCGTCCCACGGCCAACGTGCTGGCGATGTTGCCCGGAAGCGACGCGAAGCTGTCAGGCGAGGTGGTGCTCTACAGCGCGCACCATGACCACCTGGGCAAGAAGGAGGGTGGCAAGCCGGGCGAGGACACCATCTACAACGGCGCGCTCGACAACGCGGCGGGCGTGTCAGCGATGCTCGCGGTCGCGCGGGCCTACCGTGCGATGCCCCAGGCTCCACGACGCTCCATCCTCTTCGCCGCCGTGGCAGCGGAGGAGCAGGGCCTCCTGGGTTCGCAATATCTGGCCGAGCACCCGCCCGTGCCCGCCGGCCGCGTCGCCGCCAACGTCAACATCGACGGCGCCAACATCCACGGCCGCACGCGCGACATCACCGTCATCGGCCTGGGCAAGTCCAACCTGGACGGTGTCATCACCGCGCTGGCGAAGACGCAGAACCGAGTGGTGAAGGCGGACCAGTTGTCGGACCGGGGCTTCTTCTACCGCTCGGACCAGTTCAACTTCGCCAGGCGCGGCATCCCCGCCGCCTACTTCGGCAGCGGCATGGACTTCATCGGTCGCCCGGAAGGCTGGGGCCGCCAGCAGCGCGAGGCCTGGGAGGCGAAGCACTACCACCAGCCCTCCGACGAGCTGCGCCCGGACTGGGACATGACGGGCGCGGTGGAGGACGCGCGCCTGTTCTTCCTGCTCGGAGCCCACGTCGCGCGCGCGACGGAGCTGCCGCGCTGGAACAAGGGGGACGAGTTCGAGGCCGCTCGCCTGGAGGCGCTGGAGGCACTCAAGGCCCCCCGGACACCTCCCTCCGAGGGGGCATCGAAGTAGGGCGGGAACCGCTCCGTCCGCCGCTCGACGGGCGGGTACAAATGTCCAGTGTTTCGCCCCGCGAGGGTGTTAAACCTCGCGGATATGCCTGAGTTCCAGATCGTCAGCGACCACCGGCCCGAGGGAGACCAGCCCAGGGCCATTGGCGAGCTCACGGAGGGCGTGCAGCGGGGCGACCGCTACCAGACGCTCCTGGGCGTCACCGGGTCCGGAAAGACGTTCACCATGGCGAACATCATCGCCAACGTGCAGCGTCCCACGCTGGTCATCGCCCACAACAAGACGCTGGCCGCGCAGCTCTACGGCGAGTTCAAGGGCCTCTTCCCGAACAACGCCGTCGAGTACTTCGTCTCGTACTACGACTACTACCAGCCCGAGGCCTACGTCCCGTCGTCGGACACCTTCATCGAGAAGGACTCGTCCATCAACGACAACATCGAGCGGATGCGCCACTCGGCCACCCACTCGCTGCGCACGCGCGACGACGTGGTGATTGTGGCCAGCGTGTCCTGCATCTACGGCCTGGGCGCGGCCCGGAGCTACGTGGACCTGGCGGTGCGCGTGGACGTGGGCGGGGAGATGGGGCGCGACACGTTCATGCGCCGCCTGGTGGAGAGTCAGTACGACCGCAACGACATGGACTTCCACCGAGGCACCTTCCGCACGCGCGGCGATACCGTGGAGGTGTTTCCCGCCTACGAGGAGGAGCGCGCGGTGCGCGTCAGCTTCTTCGGCGACGAGGTGGAGCGAATCACCGAGTTCGACCCGCTGCGCGGCGTCACGCTGGGCACGCTCGACAAAATCGTCATCTTCCCCGCCAGCCACTACGTCGCGGGCGAGGACATGCGCAAGCGCGCGCTGCAGACCATCCGCGACGAGCTGTCCGAGCAACTGCAGACGTTCAAGCGCGAGGGGAAGCTGCTGGAGGCGCAGCGGCTGGAGCAGCGCACGATGTTCGACCTGGAGATGATTGAGCAGGTCGGCTACTGCAACGGCATCGAGAACTACTCGCGGCACTTCTCGGGCCGCTCCACGGGCGAGCCGCCCCCGTGCCTCATCGACTACTTCCCGCGCAACCTGCTGGTCCTCATCGACGAGAGCCACCAGACGGTGCCGCAGATTGGCGCGATGTACCGTGGCGACCGCGCGCGCAAGGAGACGCTGGTCAACTTCGGCTTCCGCATGCCCAGCGCGTTGGACAACCGCCCGCTGAAGTTCGGTGAGTTCGAGGAGCTGGTGCCCCAGGCCGTCTTCGTCTCCGCCACGCCGTCCGAGTACGAGCTCCAGAAGTCCCAGGGCGTCGTGGTGGAGCAGATCATCCGCCCCACCGGCCTGACGGACCCGGAAGTGGAGACGCGCCCGGTCGGCAACCAGGTCGATGACCTGCTCGAGGAGGTGCGCCTGCGCGTCACGCGCAACGAGCGCGTCCTGGTGACGACGCTCACCAAGCGCATGGCGGAGGACCTCACCGAGTACTACGCGGACGTGGGCGTGCGCGTGCGCTACCTGCACTCGGACATCGACGCGATTGAGCGCATGGCCATCATCCGGGACTTGCGCAAGGGCGAGTTCGACGTGCTGGTGGGCATCAACCTGCTGCGCGAGGGCCTGGACATCCCCGAGGTGTCCCTGGTCGCCATCCTCGACGCGGACAAGGAGGGCTTCCTGCGCAGCCACGTGTCGCTCATCCAGACCATCGGCCGCGCCGCGCGCAACCTGAATGGCCGCGTCATCATGTACGCGGACTCCATCACCGACTCGATGAAGAAGGCGCTGGAGGAGACGTCGCGCCGCCGCGAAATCCAGCGGCAGCACAACAAGGCCCACGGCATCACCCCTCGCTCCATCAAGAGCAACATCACCAACTTCTCCGAGCACGCCTACGACGCGGAGGGCAGCGGCACGTTGCCCATGGCGGCCGAGGGTGAGGACGACGTGCTCGACGCGAAGGAGATCAAGCGGCTGGTGAAGGAGTTCACCGAGGAGATGCAGCGCGCCGCCGAGTCGATGGAGTTCGAGAAGGCCGCCGAGTACCGGGACAAGGTGCAACTGCTCAAGGACATGGACCTGGGGCTCAAGCCCGCCTCACGCTTCCTGTTGAAGGGGCCGGCGAAGGCGCCGGACGGCGCCCCGAAGCGGGGACGGGGCAAGGGCGGCCGGGCGCGAGGGCGCCGTTAGGAGGCGTCTGCCATGGACGTGAAGCTCCAGGAGAAGCTCGACGCCCTTCCCACCGAGCCCGGCGTGTACCTGATGAAGGACCGCCGGGGTCAAATCATCTACGTGGGCAAGGCCATCAACCTGCGCAGCCGCGTGCGCTCGTACTTCACGCGCACCGGGGACACGCGCGTCTTCGTGTCGCTGCTGGATGAGCTGCTCGGCGACCTCGACACGGTGCTCGTCCACAACGAGAAGGAGGCGCTGCTCCTCGAGAACGAGCTCATCAAGAAGCACCGCCCGCGCTTCAACGTCCTGCTCAAGGACGACAAGCAGTTCATCTCCCTGCGCCTGGACCGCACCCACGCCTATCCGCGCCTGGAAGTCGTCCGCAAGTACGAGCGCGACGGCGCGCGCTACTTCGGCCCGTACTCCAGCGCGGGCGCCATCCGCGAGACGCTGCGCATCATCAACCGCTACTTCCGCCTGCGCACCTGCACGGACCACGTGCTGGCCAACCGCAAGCGGCCCTGTCTGCTGTTCCAGATCGGCCGCTGCCCGGCGCCCTGCGTCCACCCGGTGCCCGAGGACGACTACCACCGCAGCGTGGACGAGGTGGTGATGTTCCTGGAGGGCAAGGCCAGCGAACTGGTGGAGGGCCTCCGCCTGCGCATGAAGCGCTCGGCCCAGGAGCTGAAGTTCGAGGAGGCCGCGCGCGTGAGAGACCAGCTCCTGGCGATTGAGCGCAGCCTGGAGCGCCAGAAGATCGCCACCACGGACTTCAAGGACCAGGACGTCTTCGCGCTGTTCCGCGAAGGCGACCGCATCATGTTCTACGTCCTCTGGGTGCGGCAGGGCCGGCTCAACGGCGGCCAGGCCTTCCCCTTCGGCAACCAGGAGTTCCCCAACGAGGAGCTGCTCGCCTCGTTCGTGAACCTCTACTACGACCAGGGCAGCTTCGTGCCGGAGGAGGTGCTGCTGCCGCTGGACCCCGAGGACGGCACGGAAGGACTCGAGGGTCTGCTCACCGAGCGGAAGGGCGAGCGCGTGCGCGTGCTGGTCCCCAAGCGAGGGGAGAAGCACGAACTGGTGCAGATGGCGGTGAAGAACGCCGAACAGGCCTTCCTGGAGCGCCGCCGCACCAAGGACGAGACGGACCAGGTGCTCTCGCGCCTCCAACAGCGGCTGAACCTCAAGAACTTTCCGCGCCGCATGGAGTGCTTCGACATCTCGCACTTCCAGAGCTCCGCCATCGTCGCCTCGCAGGTGGCCGTCACCGACGGCGAAGCGGACAAGTCCCGGTACCGGAAGTACAAGATCAAGACGCTGGAGAAGCAGGACGACTTCGCCAGCATGTACGAGGTCGTGACGCGCCGCCTCAAACGGGGGCTGGAGGACGGAGATCTGCCGGACCTGCTCGTCATCGACGGCGGCAAGGGGCAGCTCGCCAGCGCTCACGCCGCCATGAAGGACCTGGGCGTGGACTCCGTCGACGTCGTCGGCCTGGCCAAGAGCCGAGACCTGGAGGTCTTCGACCGGGACGCGGAGAGCGCGAAGAGCCCCGAACGGGTGTTCGTCGTGGGGCGAAAGGACCCCATCGTCCTGGCGCAGAACTCGGCGGAGATGTTCATGCTGACGCGCATGAGGGACGAGGCGCACCGCTTCGCCATCACCTTCCAGAAGCAGGTGATGCGCAAGAGCCGGGTGCGCTCGGCGCTGGAGGACATTCCGGGGGTGGGGGAGGTGCGGCGCAAGACGCTCTTGCGGCACTTCGGTTCACTCAAACGCGTGGGCGAGGCGAGCATCGAGGAGCTGGCGGAAGTCGTGGGCCCGGCCGTCGCGGAGCGTGTCCATGCGGGGCTTCACGGACACCCTGACGAAGAGGCCGAGGACCCTGTCCGGGAAGCATCCCTCGACGATGCCGTCGAACCGGCGAACGAAAAATCGCAGGGAGGGTCGCCACCCGGTGCCGCGTGATTAATTTCCACTTCGGACTGCGGGGGAAGTGCGCTGGAACCGCGACGTTCCTGGGGTTTTTAATTGCGACTGGGCTCGGCGCTGATTTATAGCGGTTGACGATTCGAGCCGTCCAAAGAGGGCGAGGGACCGACATGAGGCTGTATCCGAAGGTGATCCCGATCATCTCGCGAGAAGCGATTCAGCGGCTCATGCAGGATGCGGACATCGAGGTGGAGCCGATGCGCGTGGCCGACGCCGAGATGGACCTGTCGGCGATCATGCGTGAGTACCTGGCGAACGAAGAGCGTGTGAACCAGGCGACGCGAGAGGCCCTGGAGCGTCGCGGATATGACTACTCCAAGTTCAACCAGGTGAAGCGCGAGATGGCGGATGTCCGCGGCTTCAAGATGGGGGACGAGGGCATCGAGTTCGTCATCAACCAGATGATCGAATTCCTCCTCATCAGCCGGAACGTCGAGGAGGTCTTCGCGGCCGACAACGTCATCCGCCAGAAGATCTTCGCGGTGATGAAGCATCACCTGGACGTGGATGATGAAATCGACAAGGAGGCTCGCTCCCGGCTGAAGCATCTGCAGGAGGGCACCAGCGCCTTCGACATCGAGTACAACAAGACGGTGGAGCAGATCCGCCGGGCTCGAGGCCTCATCTAGTCTTCTTGGAGAGAGGGGACTGCCGTTCCCCGCTCCGCTGCCTACCTTGTTCCACAAGGAGGCAGCGTCGATGGCGGGACCTCTCACCACGTTTCTGTTGTCCGGGTTGCTGGCCGCGGGGCCAGGCGGGTTCACGTTCGAGGGCCGGCAGGCCAGCGCGCGGACCGAGCATCCGGACGGTTTCTTCATCCAGGGACCTCTGCCCTTCACCGACCTGGCCGAAACCGGCCGAGGGAGCGCGGAGCTCACCGTCGAGGACCGGGTGGACCTCCCGGAGGCCACGTACGGCGACAAGGCGGCCTTCTCCTCGTTGTTCCGGCTGGGAGCCACCGACTACCGGGTGGAGCTGTCCCATGCCGGTTTCCCGCCCCCCCAGGCCCTTGGGCAGGCGCCCTTCCGGCCGCTCCCTCCCCCTCCGCCGCATACGGTGGGCGGCGGCGTGCTGCTGAACGTCCCGCTCTACGGCAACAGCGGGCTGGGGTGGTCCGCGATGACCCGGACGCATGCCGCGGTGGCGGTCTGGGGCGTGGGCAGCGTGTGGCGCAACGGGCGGCTGCTGACGGATACGGCCTTCGTGCACGTGGCGGCGCTGGACGCGGGGGCCTTCGCGGACGACGACACGCACCGGATGCTGCGTCAGGCGCGCGTGGGGGACACGGAGCTGGTGGTGCTCGTGTGGAACCTGCCTCCGGAGGCGGAGCCTCGAGGGTTCATCCAGTTCGTCTTCGAGGACGTGGCCATCAACGTGGATGGGGTGGCGCTGCGCTCGGTGGAGGTGGTGGAGAACACGGGCCACGTGACGGGAGATCCCTACTTGCTGACGCCAGTGCCGGCGAGCGTCTATCCCGGTGTGCCGCCCCTGCTTCCGCCCGCGCCGGTGCAGCCGCAGGCGACGGGAGGCAGCGGGCTGTCGACGACGGCCACGGCGGGCCAGGACGCGTCGCTGGTCATTCCCGAAGGCCCCACGCGGGTGCTGGTGGGCGGGAGTGATGGCCAGGCGGTGACGGAAGGCGGGGTTGCATTGGACACGGGCGCGAATGCCCTCGTGACGCCGCAAGAGCCCGAGGTGACGAGTGGGGTGTCCCCGATTTCGAGCACGCCGAATCCGCCGGTGAACACTTCGACGGTGTTCCCTGGGACGCCCGTGTTGAGCCCGGGGTTCACGACGGTGGCGCCGGGGACGGCGGCCCCGAGCGTGAACACGACGACGAGCGTCTTCGGGACTCCGACGAGCCTGTCGACCACGGGCTCGTTCTCCGTGCCGTCGCAGACGGCGCTGCCCAGCTTCGATGCGTTCTCCGGGACGGCGCAGGTGAGCCCGGGCATCATCGGCACCGCGCCGCCGCTGAACGCCGACCCCGCGGCACCGCCCGCGGCGCTGCTGGGGGCTCCCGCGCCGCTCAACTCCGCGTCCGCGCCACCGCTGCTGGGTTCTCCCACGCCGCTGAATGCGACGCCGGCCATTGGCCTGCCCGCCACGCCGACGCCGGGCAATGCGGCGTCCGCGACAGGCGTGGGTTCCACCGTGGCGCCAGCGGCGGGGCCGGCGGCACCGGCGGGGACACCCGCGAACTGAGGGGATGCTTCCGAGGCCAGGGTCGCGCGGGTCACGCCCTCGGCCTCGGGAGAGAATGTGCCGGCGGATGCGGCCACTCCCTGGAGTCGAGGGCCGCGAGACTCCAGCGGGTCGGTCGGATGAAGGGCGACGGTCCGAGGAGTCCGCTGGATGCGTCTCGCGCCTCTTGAAGAAGGTTCGCGTGCGGAGCGGTTCTGACGCCGCGCGCGAGCGGGCGCCGGTGGTGTCACCTGGTCGACACTGTCGAGGACGGACGCGCGTCCCGCTTAGCGAGCGCGCGAAGGGGGCGTCTGCCGCGCCATCGCGGCGGCCTGGGCCAGCCGCTTGCGGAGCTGGAGCACCAGGTGCTGCAGGTAGTCGAGCCGCTCGATGATTCGCGGGTCATCTCCCGCGTTCACCAGGTTCACCGGCGTCAGCGGCCCCGTGCGCAGCGTGCCGAGCAGGTCCGAGAAGTGGGCCTCCACGTCGCCGAGCGCATCCAGCCCTTCTCTCAAATCGTCCTCGAGCAGATCCACGAGCACGGCCGCGTCGGTGCGGGCGGGGAGGGCACGGGCCAGTCGTTCGGCGGCCACTCGGACCGGGTCGGCCTGGCGCGACAGCACGGGGGCGGCGAGGGCGAGAGGGGGCATGGCCTCGACGCTACAGGCCCGTAGCACTCCGTCAATTTTCCCGCCCCCGCCTCGGTGCCGAGGACTTCAGCGCGCCGCGGCCTTGAGCGTCTCGCGATGGCTCGTCAGGAAGGTCGCCACGCTGGTGGGGGCCTTGCCCGTGAGCTCCGCGACACTTCCGGTCGCCTCGGCCATGAGTCCCCGGGCCACCGCCACGTCGAATGAGGCATAGGCCTCCGCCAGCGGTGCCGGAAGCCCGTGGGACACCATGCCCGCCTTGAGGCTCTCCGCATCCACCGGAACGAACTGCACGGGACGACCGGACAGCTCGCCCGCCAGCCGCGCCAGCTCCGCGTGACTCACCGCCGAGGGCCCCGTGACTTCCAGCGTGCGCTTGCCATCGAAAGTCGACGTCAGCGCGGCGACGGCGATGCGAGCGCAGTCCTCGCGGGTGACGTACGCCGTCGAGCCCGTGCCGGTGGCGGCCACGAGCTGCCCCGTCGCGATGGCCTGAGGGAGGCTGTGCAGCAGCAGGTCCGCGTAGAGGTTGTTGCGCAGCACGGTGTAGCCCAGCCCGCTCTTGGCCAGTGCCTGCTCCGTCTGCCAGTGGTCCTGCGCGAAGGTGACGGGGGAGCCCGGCTCGGGACGCGTGAGCGACGTGTAGACGACGTGCCGGACACCCGCGCGACGAGCGGCGTCCACGGCGCTCTGGTGCTGGGTGATGCGGCGACCCGGGACATCGAGCGAGTCCGTGCTGATGAGCAGCAGCCGCTCCGCTCCCGCGAAGGCGGCGTCGAGCGACTTCGCGTCATCGAAGTCCGCCTTGCGCACCGTGACGCCGCGAGCCGCGAGGTCCGCGAGCTTCGAGGGCTCCCGGGTGGTGACGATGAGCGAGTCGGGGTGGGATTCCAGGAGCAACTCCACGACGCGACGGCCAAGGTGGCCGGACGCGCCGGTGACGAGCAGGGTGGCGGACATGGGGACTCTCCAGGGCAGCGAGGTGAAATCAGCTTCGGCCCATGGGTTAATCCCCGGACTCCGTCCTGCACAATGCCGTCTCGTGGAGCATACTGTTCCACAGGAGGAACAATGGACCTCAACCAGCTCGCGCTCTTCGTCGCCGTCGCGGAAGGAGCCAGCTTCTCCACCGCCGCGAAGAAGCTGGGCATGCCGAAGTCCTCGGTGAGTCGAGGCATCTCCAGTCTGGAGTCCTCGCTGGGCGTGCAGCTCCTCCACCGCACGACGCGTCGGGTGGCGCTCAGCACCGCGGGGCAGGCGCTGTATGAACGCGTATCTCCCATGCTCGCCTCGCTGAGCAAGTCGGTGGGGGAGTTGCCTGAGTTGGAGGAGGAGCCCTCCGGCGAGCTTCGGCTGACGGCGGTGGTGGATTGGGGCACCACCGTGCTGGCGGAGATCATCACCCGCTTCGTGGCGCGCTACCCGGCGGTGAAGGTGGACCTGCACCTGGACAACCGAGTGGTGGACCTGGTGGCCGAGGGCTTCGACGCCGCGCTCAGGTTGTCCTCCAACACGCTCAAGGACTCGTCCCTGCGCGCCCGTCGACTGGGGCTCTTCTCGCTGCGCCTCTACGGCTCACCTTCGTACCTGGCGCGCCGGGGAACTCCGCGCCATCCGCGCGACCTCGCCAGCCACAGCTGGGTCTCCTTCCGGAGCGCGAAGCCCTTCTCTCTGGTGGGGCCGGGGGAGACGCTGCGCGTCCCGCAGAACGGCTCCATCCTGTGCGACGACATGTTCTTCATGAGGGAGACGCTGCGCCTGGGCGCGGGCATCGGCTTCCTGCCCACGATGCTCGCGGAGCCGGACATCACCGAGGGGCGCCTCGTCCCGGTGCTCCCGAAGTGGAGCATGCCCGGGGGAAGCGTGTGGTTCGTCTCCACCGCGGAGCGACACATGCCGCGCAAGGTGGCCGCCTTCCGCGACTTCCTGGTGGAGTCACTGAAGCAGCGCCCCTTGCCACCTTGAGCTGGAGCGCGGCGGACGTCCCGCGCCCTCCCGTTGTCAGAGCGAGCCGAGGAACTTCAGCAGCGCGGCGCGGTCCTCGCGGGACAGCGTGCGGAAGCCATCGCGCGCGGTGAGGGCCTCGCCCCCGTGCCACAGCACCGCCTCTTCCAGCGACCGGGCGCGGCCGTCATGCAGGAAGCCGGAGTAGGGCAGCACCGTGTGCGTCAGCCCCAGGCCCCACAGCGCGGGCGTACGCCACTCGGTGCCGGTGGCCGCGCCGTCCGGCCTTCCATCCGCGAGCTCCGGCCCCATGTCGTGCAGCAAGAGGTCCGTGTATGGATGGATGACCTGCGACGCGAGCTCCTCGTAGGTGGACGCGCCCGTTTCGAGCATCTCGCGGTGGCAGGACTCGCAGCCCAGCGAGCCGAACAGCTTCTCGCCGCGTTGGACGACCGGGTCCTCCAGCGCCGTGCGCGCGGGAACGCCGAGCGACTGCGAATAGAAGACAGCGGCCTCGAGGAGCTCGGGCGGGAGCTCGTGCGTCCCGTCGGGCTCCGGGAAGAGGGCGCTGCTGATGCCCATGTCGTTGAAGTACGCCTCGGCGGACTGCTGCAGCAGGTGGGGGCTGTTCGCCTTCCACCCGAAGCGCCCGGGCACGAGCGTGTGCCGCGTCGCGTCCCAGACCTCGTTCATCCGCCCGGAGATGCCGTCACCATTCCGGTCGGCCGGGTCCTCCAACGCGCGCAACGTGTCGAGCGGCACGGCTTCCAGCAGCCCCAGCCCGAACACGGGAGGAGGAAGCCGCAGCGACATCAACATGTCCGAAGGCAACGCGGAGCCATCCGACGGGACGATGCTCACTCGCGGCGAGCGCAGCGAGTACGGCGTGCCGTCCGCATGCTGTCCGGTGCGCTCCACCCACGACAGCGTGAGCGAGGCCGGTGGCGTGGTGCCATAGACGGCCTGGTCTCTCACCTGCAATCCCAGGCCGGGGACAGGCACCGCGCCGTGCGGGTGGTCCGGCACGCCGTCGGGAAGGCTCACGCGCACGAGGAGCTGGGTGCGCTGGGCCGTCGGGCCCATCACCGGCATGCCTCGCCCGTTGCGAAGATGACAGCCGTTGCAGGAGACGTTGTTGTACGTCGGACCGAGCCCTGGATTCACCCGCGAGGGCGCCGGGACGAAGATGGCCGCGAAGGCCGCGTCGCCGTCCCGGTGCAGCCGGTCGTACTCAGGTCGCAGATTGGCCGCGGGCTGGGCGAACGCCAGCGACGTGCGGTTGTCGACGGTGGTGGCCCCGCCCGCCCTCGGCGGAGCGAAAGGCACCTGGGGTGCCTCCTCTCCGCATCCAGCGGTCCACAACAGCAGGGCTCCCATCATCAAAGCACGTCGCATGGCGCTCACCTTCACTCGCTACCCTCCGTTACTTCGTCACGAGGGGCAGCACCTCACCCTGGAAGGTGTCGTGCAGGGTGCGGATGGCCTCCTGGGCCGCCGCGATCTTGGGACGCTCCGCCTCGTTCCTGATGGACTCGCGGAACGGCTCCGCGACGGCGCCCAGGGCGCTGATGGACGCGGCGATCTGCTGGCGGATTTTCACGTCGAGCGCGCTGTCCACGCCCACCACGTCGCGCAGCGACGAGCCCGTCTTCGTCTCACCCTGCAGGTGGCCCAGGTAGGCGTTCTCCACGCTGCGGACGTTGTTGGCGAAGTCCTCCAGCGAGTTGTACGCGAATTGGCTCTCCACCACGTCCGGATCCCGAGTGGTGTAGGGGTCGGCGATCTTCCCGTTGGCGACCTCGTCGAGAATCGTGGTGATGCCGCCCACCATCTCCTGCGCGGCGGCCTGCACGGACGGGTATGCGGTGTTGCCCGACTGGCCCGCGGTCGCCAGCGTGTCGCGGAACGGCGGGTTGCCGCCCAGCGACTCGGCCCACGAGCCGTGCAGCGCCTGGCCCACGGACTTCAGCTCCGCGGACAGCGCCTTCATGTACTCGAGCTCACGCGCCGTGAGCTGGTCCACCGTCTTCGTGCCGCCGCTGTTGCCGAAGATGATGTACTCCAGCGTGTGGAAGCCCTTCTGCTCGTTCGCGAGGTTGCTCACGTACTGCTGCGTGAGGGCGTCGTTGCTGGCCAGCACCGCGTCCAGCTCCGTGTGGCTCACCGGCCAGCTGTCCAGCGCCGGGTCATAGCCGAAGCTGTCCACGGGACCGAACAGGAAGCCCTCGCTCTGCTCCCAAGGGATGCGTGACGCGCGCCACGCCGCCCGGGCCGCCGTCAGCTTGTCCGCCGTGGGCGCCGCCGCCAGCGCGACACAGGCCGCGTCCATCTCGGTCAACCGCGTGGCCAGCCGCGCGTAGGTCGGCACCACGACCTTGTCCGCGAACGTGACGACGAGCTCCTGGGTGACCCTGGAGTCGTCCTCGGTGGGGTTGTTGTCGTCGTCGCCGCAGGCACCGAGGAACAGCGCGCTGGACAGGAGCGCCGGCGCGAGCGCCAGGCGGAGGGGTAGGGACATACGCTTCATGACGGACCTTTCGTTGGGGGTAGGAGACGCCGGCAACTCGGGCCGACGTCAGTAGTTGAAGCCAGTGGCGAAGCGCAGGGTGTTCTCCGGCCGGAAGTCGGAGGAGCCCAGGCGGCGATGCCCGAAGTCGAGCTTCGCGAACGCCACGTTCATCAGGTTGTAGGCCATGCCCACCGTGTAGACGGAGCGGCGGAAGCGAGGGTTGTCGTACAGCTCCTCGCGAGGCTTGAACTGCGTGTCCGCGTAGTCGTAGCGGACGAACGGGAAGAGGTGGTGCGAGTCGCTCAGGCCCACCACCGGGGCGATGTCGTAGCCAAGCTCGCCCCATACGGCCAACGCGTTGTCGGACACCGGCGTGCGCATCACGCCCAGCAGGTTGGACAGGCGCGCGTTGCGCTGCGAGACGAGCTCCGCGTTCTTCAGGTGGCCGTACATCACCAGCGCCTTCGCGCTCCACGGGCCCTTGCGCACGGAGAGGTGCGCATCCAGGAGCGTCAGCGGCGCGGACACGTAGCCGCACGGCGCCACCTCCCTGTCGTTCGTCTCCTCGCAGGTCTTCACCAGGTCCGGCTTGGGACGGTTGCGCGTGGTGTCGCCGTGATAGGCGGACACTCCGAAGGTGAAGCCGTTGAAGTGGGTGACGTCCGCCCGGAGGACGAGCGCCATGTCCGTGGCCCGCTGCACCTCGAAGCGACGCTGGTGTCCGCCCACCGCCCAGAGCTGCGAGCTGAAGCCCGTGGAGTCCAGGCCGTTCACCAACTGGCCCGTGAGCCGCAGCCCCCAGGGGAACTTGTAGCGCAGGCGCAGGCCCATCTCGTCCCAGGTGTTGGGGATGATGGCCGTCTCCGCCTCGTCGCGGTTGGTGCCCAGATAGTCGGTGGGGCGCGAGAACTCACTCAGCGTGCCCACCGCGACGTAGAAGCGGCCCACCGCGAGCGCGGCGTTCTGGCCCAGCTTCTTGGAGAGGAACATCTCCTCGACGAGGATTTCGCCGCCCTTGTCCAGCTCCTGATCGAACTCGCCGAACTCCTCGTACTCCAGCTCCATCGCGGAGCCGGTGCCGCCGTGCTCGAACTCGACCTCGACCTCCGCCTCCAGGCCGTAGTCGGGCAGTCCGCCCTTCACTTCAATCACGAAGCGGTTGGTGTCGAACTCGATGCGCGAGTCGCGCTGTGCGCCGCCCACCCGGTTCTGGTTCAGCCCGTAGTTGAAGTACGCGAACTGCAACTCACCATAGGCCGTGACGTAGACGTCGATCTTGGGACGCGAAGGCCCCAGGGGCGGAGCAGGTATCGGCGCGGTGGGAACCGCCGGAGCGGGCTCCGCGACGACGGGAGCAGGCTGCGCGGGAACGGGCTCTGCCTGGGGCGCGGAAGGCTGCTCCACGGCGGGCCCGGCCTCGGGCGCGGTGGGCGCGGAAGGCGGCTCCACGGCGGGTTCGGCCTGAGGTGCTGGGGGCGTCGCCTGGGGGCCGGCCGGAGTTTCGGCCCGGGCCACCGTGGCGGAGAGCAGCAGGGTGGAACAGAGCAGCAGGGAGGAGCTACGGACGAAGCAAGAGCGTGGGCGCATCGGAGCGGCGCGCACCCTATGCTCCAGATTTTGATTTTGCAAACCAGAATCAATTTGTGTTCAACACGAAAGGCCCGGGAATACCGCCCACCGGGCCTCTCGCAAGGGACTTCAGTCCCTCGTCACCACTTCATCTCTTCCTTGCCGGGGCCGGCCTCCTGGCGCTTCTCACCAGGGCGGCTGACGGAGGTGAGGGTGGCGCGCACGGCGCCCAGGTCCAGGGTGCCCACGGCGGCCAGGGGCAGGCGGCGCGCGTCGTCGGAGAGCCAGACGTGGACTTCGCGCTTCTGCTTGGGGCGGTCCAACCGGATGGCGGTGCCCTGCAGGTGCCACGCGGTGAACTGGCCCAGCGGCGTCGTCACCTGCTCCTTCTTGAGGACCTGTCCCTGCATGCGCCACAGCCGGCGCACGCCGTACACGTCGAAGCAGACGGACATGTTCTCCTCGAGCGGGAGCTGGCGCAGCAGGTAGATGGAGCCCGCGACGTCCAGGCCGTCCTTGTCGTAGGTGTAGTTGTACTGGCCCTTGGCGCGCTGGCCGATCTGATAGTCCACCTTGATGGCGCGGTCCTTGTGGGTGAAGGCGACCTCCACCTTGCGGCGCATCTCGTTCTCCGTGGCGTCCTCCACGTAGCGCTTGGGGCGCAGCGTCTTGGGGTTCAGCCAGGTGGTGGCGCTGCCCCGGACGCGGCGGACCTTGGAGAAGAAGGAGTTGGTCTGCGCCTCGGCGACCACGGGAATCTGCCCGTCCTGCTGCTTCTGGACGCGCAGGGTCATCGTCCCCGCCTGCGCGCCCATGGCG
This sequence comes from Myxococcus eversor, assembly GCF_010894455.1. Classification (GTDB taxonomy): domain Bacteria; phylum Myxococcota; class Myxococcia; order Myxococcales; family Myxococcaceae; genus Myxococcus; species Myxococcus eversor. Next base: position 145,925 of record NZ_JAAIXY010000017.1, read on the forward strand.
TCCAGGTCGAACTCGAGCACCTCGCCGGGCATGAAGGCGAGCGGCATGCGCAGCGCGGGCAGCGCCTGGGCGCAGGGCTCCACGGTGATGGGGGGCTCTTCGGGTGTCGCCGTCGCGCTCGCTTCAGCGGGCTTGTCGGCTTCGGGCTTGTCGGCCTCCGTGTCCGGAAGCTGGGCCCAGGCGGTGCCGCCGGAGGACAGCATCAGGCAGGCCGCGAGGAGGGTGCGCAGGGAGCTCATCCTTCTTCCTTCCACAAGTGACTACGGGGTGCTCTTGGGCGTGTGACGGCCCGGACGCTTCGCAAATTCGGACGTGGACCATCGCTGTCGGAGCCGGGCAGTCACGACCTGGCGGACCAGGGCCCATTCTCGCGCATCCCGGCGGATGTCCCAACCGGTGCGCACCAGGTGACGTGCCGCGTCTCGGGCGAACGCCGGGTCTCCCAGCTCGGAGAGGAGCCGGAGGTACTCGAAGTCCTCCAGGCCGTCTCGCAGGTGCTTGAGGCGGAGCGACTGCACCGGGTGGTGTCCGGAATCTCCCAGGCGGCCGGGCGTGCCTGGATAGAAGAGCGTCCCGTCGCCGTTGCCGCCGAACTCCAGGAGGTCCTTCCAGGGGTCCTTCTTCGTGTTGTAGGCGAAGACGGTGTCGAAATAGAGCTCGCCGTCCACGCCACTGGCGAACGCCAGCGGGCCCATGGCCCGGTTGAGCGGGGCGGGGTGGTCCACCATGTACGAGGCCCAGCCGCTGTAGGCCCGCTCCTGCGCGGGGTCCGGAGCGGGGCCGCCGTTGCACCCGTGGGAATTACAACTCTGATACCACCACACCTGGGTGGCGGCGGGCAGCTTCGCGCGCAGCTCCGCCAACTCATGCACGGCCGGGCAGGTGGCGGGGCCGGAGCGGGGATGGAAGCAGTTGAGCGTGGGCGCGAGGATGTCCGCGGCCGGCGCGAGCGTGTCGTCGAACGGGCTGGTGATGAGCACCCGGCTGCCTCCCGCGGCGCGCACCCGACGCGACTGCGCCAGCACCAGGGGCACGTCCTCGGGCTTCGGCTCGTCCTTGGCGTAGAAGAAGAGCTGCGCGGGCCAGCCCTTCTGGCGGAAGTGCTCGGCGAAGGCGCGGTAGTACGCCACCTTCTCCTCCTCGGTGACGGCCTGCTTGTTGTCGCGCACCTCGGCGGTGGTGAAGCGGGCGCCGGAGGAGAGCAGGGTGCCTTCGAGGAAGGGCGCCATCTCCGCGTCGTACTCGCTCCAGTCGAGGACGGCCTTGCCCTCCTCGAAGCGCACGGGAGGCGGCGTCATGCTCATGCCGTGCGCGCTCACCCGGTGCTCCAGGAGGACGCGTGCGTACGCGCGCAGCAGCTCGCGCGCCTCCGGTGAGGCGGGGGCGAGCCCGTGTCCCCGGGCGATGCTGTAGAGGGAGATGCCGAAGCTGGTGGGCAGCGAGGACGTCGCCGGCAGCACGAAGGGCTGCACGTCCACCGTGAAGGGCACCGCGACGTGCTCCACCTTGTTGAAGCGCGCGCGCAGCGTGCCCCGGTAGGTGCCCGGTGACTGGCTCTCCGGCGCGCACACCTCCACGTAGAGGACGGCGGGCAGGCTCCGGGCCTTCTCGGAGACGGGCGCGCTCAGCGGCAGCAGCGCATCGGGCCACGGGCCCTGGGCGCCCTCGCTGTTGGAGGCGAGGTGGACGTGGAGATAGCCCTCGCGCCAGAGGGACGCGCTCAGCGCTTCCCCCGGGCCGCCGAGGAACAGGGGCGTCACCTTGAGTTGCTGGACGGTGCCGGGCAGCACCACCTGCACGCCTTCGCATTCACCGCGCGCGACGCTCAGGCGGGCCTGGGGCCTGCCCTGGAGCGCGGCACCGGGCCGCACCTTCACCAGGGGAGACACCACCATTGGCTCCGGTGTGGCGGTCATCGCCGCCAGCACCACCCACGCCCAGCCCGCGCCCATCCGCTCCCGTCACTCTCCAGCGGTGCTATCCACCGCTCTCCGCGCTCGCCACCGCCATGGTGCGCCCGGGCTGGTAGTCGGTGATTTCCGCCACCACCGTGCCCAGCGCGAACTCCGCCTCCACCCGCACCGGGACGTGCCTCGCGTCCGCGGTGAAGTAGACGAACATGTCCCGCTTCGACGTCAGGCTGCCGCCGAACTCCGCCTGCACCCGCGTCTTGAAGACCTCCTGGGTGCCCAGCTCCGTCTTCATCGTCTCGCGCGACTCCACCTTGGCGCGCATGGTGAAGCTCTTGCTGCCGGTGAACACCGGGTAGGAGTACTCGCCGCCCACCGCCAGTTCCCGGTTGCGCAGCGCGAAGGTGGCGCCCGTCACGTCCAGCGTCCCCTCCACGACTTCGGCGGTGGACTCGCGCGGCGCCTCGCCTTCCTTCTGCTTGACGACGAAGACGCTCTTGCCATCCGCCTGCAGCTTGATGCGCTGGCGGCGGCGCTTGCCGTTCTCGTCCGCGTGCAAGTCACTGCCGACGACGGACTGCGTCCCTGCCTTCCAGTACGACACGAACTTGTCCTTGATGGGCCACACGCCGATGAGCGCGTCGGAGCGAGCCACCGCGACGATGGGCCACACGTCCTCGCCCCACTGCTTCATGGGAGAGCCCACCGTCACCTGCGCGGTGCCCGCTGTCACGCCGAGGTACTTCACGCGATACTGTGCCTGTTCACCGGGGCCGAACGCCGCGTTCGCGGAGGGCTCCTGAGCCAGGGCCGATGCCGACCAGACCAGGCCCGCCAGCATCGCCGCGAAACCCCAATTGGACTGCGCACGCATCGGTTGAGCTCCATCGCTTGGAAGTTAAGTAGCCTGCCTGCTACCTGCCAGGCCCTGCCCCCGAACCATTCCCGCCACTCCACATTTCCATGGACGTGCCCGTCCCCCGGGCATTCAACGGACGCTCGTTCCCTCGCCGTGGGGGCGACGCCAGGGCCGAACGGGGACGCAGTCTCGCACGTGAGGGCCCCTTGGCGCCTCCGCGCGGTCCAGGCCCGGCCGCCCTCCAGCGAACCGGGCATGTCCACCGGCCGACACCGCTGCTAGCCTTCCGGCCCGGCGCCCGCAGCCAGGCGGCGCCTTGCCTCGGAGGCACGGAAGACATGTCCGGCAACTATGACTTCGACGATGACGACATCAAGGAGTCGTCCAAGGGCGGCGGCAAGAACAAGGAGTTCGACTGCCCCGGCTGCGACGCCAACAACCCCGTGCCTGACGGCTTCGGAGACGGTGACGAGCTGCGCTGCAACTACTGCGGCTGCGAGTACAACGTCCGTGTCAGCGCGGAAGGCCGCGTGAAGTTCAAGGAGATCTGAGGCCGCCAGCGAGCGAGCCCGGTCGTCCTCAGGTCCGCTCGCCGAAGATGGCGGTGCCCACGCGCACCCGCGTCGCGCCTGCCTCGATGGCCAGCTCGAAGTCATGCGTGGTGCCCATGGACAGCTCGGGCAGCGCGTGGCTTCGCGCCAGTTCGCGCAGCGCCTGGAAGTAGCCGCGCGCGCGGGCCTCGTCGTCGGTGGGCGGGGGCAGGGACATCAGCCCCACCAGCCGCAGGCCCGGCAGCTCGCGCACCTGGGCCAGGAAGTCGGGCAGCGCCGAGGGCTCCAGGCCGGACTTGGTGGCCTCGCCGCCCACGTTGACCTCGACGAAGCAGGGCAGGGGCGCGGCTCCCTCGCGGCGCTTGGACAGCTCGCGCGCCACTTCCAGCCGGTCCAACGCGTGGAAGGTGCTGGCCACCTTGGCCACGTACTTCACCTTGTTGGTCTGCAGCGGGCCGATGGCGTGCCAGCGCAGTCCCTCCAGGTCCGCCAGCTCCACGGCTTTGTCCCGCAGCTCCTGCGCGTAGTTCTCCCCGAAGTCGCGCTGACCCGCGGCGTAGGCCTCGCGGATCATCCCCGCGGGCTTCAGCTTGGAGACCGCCACCAGCGTCACCGACTCCACGGGGCGCCCCGCGCGAGCACACGCGGCGGCCACCCGCGCTCGCACCGCCTCCAGTCGCTCCGCGAGGTCAGCGCCCATGGTCAGCGCTTCCAGGCCAGGGGCACGCCGGCGCGCTCCATCAGCGCGAGCGTCTCCCCGAGCGGCAGGCCGACGACGTTGGTGGGGCTTCCGTCCACGGAGGCGACGAGGAAGCCGCCCTTGCCCTGGATGGCGTAGGCGCCAGCCCGGTCCACCGGCTCGCCGGTGCCGACGTACCAGGCAATCTCGGCCGCGCTCAGCTCCCGGAAGGTGACGCGCGTGCGCACCACGAGTGCCTCCTCATGACGTCCCGCGAGCGCGACGCCGGTGTGGACGTCGTGCGTCTTCCCGGACAGGCGGCCGAGCATGGCGCGGGCCTCGGCCGGGTCCTGGGGCTTGCCCAAGAGCTCCGAGCCCAGGGCCACGGTGGTATCCGCGGCCAGCACCCAGGCGCCAGGGTAGCGGGAGGCCACGACGGCGGCCTTCTCGCGCGCCAGGCGGAGGACATAGGGGCCTGCCTCCTCGCCAGGGCGGGGTGTCTCGTCGATGTCCGCCGCGGAGACGGTAAAAGTGAGACCCAGTTGCGACAGGAAGTCCTTGCGCCGGGGAGAACCCGAGGCCAGGACGAGCAACGTTTGATCAGCGTGCGTGTGCATGTTACGGCTCCAGGCGTCGCGTCCTTAGCAGACCTGCGCCTCGGAGTGGACTCTACGGATGAATCCCGCGGACCTCCTGTCGGCCATGAAGCGGACAGTGGAACAACTGGCCGCCTTCAACGAGATGGCGAAGGCGTTGACGTCCACGCTGGAGCTGCGCGAGGTGCTCGCGCTCGTCATGCAGAAGGTCAGCAGCCTGCTGCTGCCCCGGAACTGGTCCCTCATCCTCCAGGATGAGCGCACCGGGAAGCTCTACTTCGAAATCGCGGTGGGAGAGGGAGCGGGCGTCCTCAAGGGCCTGCAGCTCAACCCCGGCGAGGGCATCGCCGGCGCCGTCTTCTCCTCGGGTGTGGCCCGGCTCGTCCACGACGTGGGGGGAGACCCCAGCTTCTCGCCCCGCTTCGACGAGGCCTCCGCCTTCCACACCCGCTCCATCCTCGCCGTGCCCCTGTTGTCCAGGGGACACGTGCTGGGCGTCATCGAACTGGTCAACGGCCCCACGGACCCGCCGTTCTCCAACGACGACCTCACCACCCTCACCGCCATCGCCGACTACGCGGCCATCGCGATTGAGAACGCGCGCAACTTCCGCCGGGTGCAGGAGCTCACGATCACCGACGAGCACACCGGCTGCTACAACGCCCGGCACCTGCGCGCGCTGCTCGACACGGAGGTGAAGCGCTCAGCGCGCTTCCGCCACCCGCTGTCGCTCGTCTTCCTGGACCTGGACCACTTCAAGAGCGTCAACGACCGGCACGGGCACCTGATGGGCAGCGCCACGCTGAAGGAGGTGGGCGACCTGCTCATGGCCCTGGGGCGCAACGGCCTGGACGCCGTCTTCCGCTATGGGGGAGACGAGTTCGCCATCCTCCTGGTGGAGACCGACCAGGACGGCGCGGCCCTCATCGCCCAGCGCATCTGCGAGGCGTTCCGAGGGCGCTCCTTCCTCCAGGAGCACGGCCTGGACGTGCGCGTCACCGCCAGCGTGGGCGTGGCCACCTTCCCGGACCACGCCACCTCCGCGTTGGACCTCATCCGCTCGGCGGACTTCGCCATGTACGGGGCCAAGGCCCGGGGCCGGGACGCCATCTGCGTCGCCGAGTCCACCCCGCCCGACAACGGCAACGGCGGCCACGGCTCCGACTTCCCGGCGCGCTGAAGCTCAAGTGAACGAGCAGCACCCCGCAAAGGCCGAGGGCCGGGGAGGGGAACACCCTCGGCCCGGCCCTCGTGGGACTGCGTCGTACGGGAAGACGACTACCCGGCGCCCACCACCGAGTCGATGGCCTCGGTGTTCGTCACGACGTCGCCGTTCTTCTTCAGCGCCTTGAGGAAGGACTCCGTCACTTCAATCTGCTTGGCCTGCTGCGCCTGGGCGCGCAGGGTGTCCTTCTTCGCCTCGAAGCCCGCGGCGTCCGGCTTCTGGCGCTCCACCACCTGCGCCACCACGAAGCCCTCGCCCACGGGGAACGCCTCACCCAGCACCTGGGGACCGGTGGTCGCGAAGGCCGCCTTCACCAGCGCGGGGGAGGGACCCAGGTGCGGCACGGCCTCACCCTCGGCGGTGAAGCTGTCCGTCTCCACGGCCTCCGGACGCGTCTCCGTCTCGAAGCGCAGCAGCGCGGGCTGCTCCTTCTCCGGCGGGAACAGCTCCTTCAGCGTCTTGCCGCCCTGCACGGTGGCCAGCGCCTTCTCGGCCTCCGCCTTCGCCAGGTCCTTGGCGCGCTCCTGCTTGTAGAGCGTGGTGGCGATCTCGTCCGAGACCTCCTCCAGCTTCTTGTCCTGGGCGGGCTGCTTCTCCTCCACCTTCACCAGGTGCACGCCGAACTTCGTCTCCACCGGCTGCGTGACGCCGCCCGCGGTGAGCGCGAACGCCGCGTCCGCCAGCGCCGGCTCCCAGCTGCCACGCTCCACCCAGCCCAGGTCTCCGCCGCGCGCCTTGCTGCCGGGGTCCTCGCTGCTCTCGCGGGCCACGGTGGCGAAGTCCTTGCCGCCGTCGATCTCCTTCTTGAGCGCCTCCGCCTTCTTGAGCGCCTCCGCCTTCTGCTCGGGGGTGGCCTCCAGGGGCAGCTTCACCAGCACCTGGCGGGCGCGGATGCGCTCCGGCTGCTGGTACACGAAGCGGTTGGCCTCGTAGTAGTCCTTCATCTCCTTCTCGTGCGCCTTCTTCCAGTCCGCGAGCTGCGCGGGCGTGGGGGCCGGCACCTTGTCCGCGAACATGGTGGGCAGGAAGCGCGCGAAGACGAGCTTGGCCTGGTTGCCGTCCTTCTCGTAGCGGGCCAGGACCTCGTCATCGGAGACGACCGCGTTGGCGCGGACGACCTCAATCATCTTCTGCGCGGCCAACTGGCGGCGCAGCTCGGTCTCGAACTCCTGGGGCGTCTTCCGATAGAAGTCGCGCAGGACTTGCTGGTAGCGCGCGAAGTCGAACCCGCCCTCCTTGGCGTGGAAGTCCGTGTTCTGGTGGATGAGCTTGCGCAGCTCCTCATCGGACGGGTTGATGCCACGCTGCTCGGCCGCCTGGGCCAGGAGCTCCGTGTTCACCAACCTGTCCATCACCTGGTTGTGCATGCCGAACTGCCGGGCCACGGACTCGGGGATGGGGCTGCCCTGCGATCGCAGGAAGCTCATCTGCCGGGCCCAGGCCGTGGCGAAGTCGCGCAGCGGGATTTCCTTGCCGTTCACCTTGGCCACCGAGCCTGGAGCCGTGGTGGCGGGTCCAGAGGCGCCGAAGCCGGAGCTGCCCGGCCCGAACGAAAGCGTGAACACCACCGCGATGCCGATGATGAACAGCAGGGAAAAGACCTTCCGGGGGTTCAGACCGTCCATTGTCGTCACTTCGAGAGCAAACGCGCCGAGAAAAGTCGTGCGGAAGGACTCGCGACGCGGTGTTGTTGGTAGCCCGGCCGAAGGGTGGTTGACCTGCGGCCACCCCCGTCACAGGGCCTTGACTGCCTAGGACACTGCACCGGAAAATGCAAGCGATTTAGAGAGTTTAGCGCCGACCCCCACCCTCCGCACTTCCCTCCCACCCCGGAATTCCCCTCTGTGCTGTCGCTCCTCAAGCGATATCGGCGCCCCCTCCTGGTCGGCGTCCTACTGCTCTACCCGCTGGTCGCCTTCCTGCTCAGCGGGCGCAAGGGCAGGGACCCCAATCCCATCGACCGGGCGGTCATCGCGGTGACGTCGCCCGTCCAGCAGGTGCTCACGGCCTCCATCGAAGGCACGGTGTCGGCGGTGCGCCACTACCTGGATTTGCGCGGCGTCCGGCAGGAGAATGACACCCTGCGTCTGGAGAACCTCCAGCTCCGCGCCTCGGTGCAGGCGCTGGGCGAGTCGCGCACGGAGAACGAGCGGCTGCGCAAGCTGTTGGGCTACGCGGAGGCGGCGGCGGGGCCGGAGATTCCGGCGCGGGTGGTGGGAGTCAACCCGGTGGCCAAGCTCCTGTCGGTGCGCATCAGCGCGGGGGAGAAGGAGGGCGTCTTCCGGGGCATGTCGGTGGTGACGCCGGATGGAATCGTGGGACAGGTCATCCGGGCCACGGGGAGCTATTCGGACGTGGCGTTGGTGACGGACACGCAGAGCCGGGTGGCGGTGAGGGTGCAACGCTCCAGGGCGCGAGGCACGGCGTCGGGTGCTGGCAGCGGACCTTTGAAGCTGGAGAACATGCTGCGCACCGAGGACGTGGACAACGGCGACCTCATCATCACCTCGGGCACGGATGGCATCTACCCACCGGGGCTGGTGGTGGGCCGGGTGACCCATCTAGAGAAGAAGGAGCACGGCATGTTCCAGGGTGGGGACATCGTGCCGGCGGTGGACACCAGCAAGCTGGAAGAGGTGTTGGTGGTGGGCAGTCCCTACAGCGCGATGGCGCAGGGCAGCGCGGCGGAGGGTGCGTCGAAATGAAGTTCCTGGTGACGGTGGGCATCGCGCTGGCGCTGCTCACGCTGGAGTCCGTGGTCGTCAAGCAGGCGGGCCTGGTGCTCGGCCGCATCGACGTCACCGTGGTGCTGGTGGCGTTCCTCGCCCTGCGCGCCACGCTGCTGGAAGGCGCCTTCTCCGCGTTCGCGGTGGGCTACCTGTTGGACTTGATGAGCGGACAGCCCACGGGGCTGTTCACCTTCCTCGCTGTCTTCACCTTCCTGGTGGGGCGGCTGGTCGCGACCTTCGTCGACGTGCGCGGCGGCCTGTCCTTCGCGCTGTTCGCCATGGGCGCGGATGTGGGGCACGGCCTGCTGGCGACCTTCTTCACCTGGCTGACGGTGAAGGACGGCGGCACGGGGCCGGTGCTGGCGGGCCTGCCGGTGCAGGTGGCGCTCACGGGGGCCGCGGCGCTGGCGCTCTTCCCGTTGTTGCGGCGCTTCGAGGCGGCGCAGGACCGTCCGGCGGGGTTGCTGAGGTGACGCCTCCCACGCTGGGCAACACGACGCCGGGCCGCGAGCTGCGTCGGCGCTTCCTCTGGCTGGGCCTGGCCATGACGGTGGGGCTGGGCCTGTTGTCCATCCAGCTCTATCGGCTGCAAATCACCCGGGGCGAGGAGTACTCCGCCAAGAGCGTGGCCAACTTCGTCAAGGAGGTGCGCCTGCGCGCCGACCGGGGCGTCATCAAGGACGCGCGCGGCACCATCCTCGTCGACAGCCGCCCGTCCTTCGACGCCGTCGTCACGCCCGCCTTCTGCACCGACTGCTCCGAGCAGGTCATCCCCCGGCTGGCGGAGTTGCTCCAGTGGGACGCCGACCAGGCGAAGAAGGTGGAGGACCTGGTGCGCCAGGGCCGCCGCAACGCGCCCTTCCAGCCGGTGCCGGTGCGCGTGGACCTGACGCGGGACGAGTACGACCGGCTGGCCGCCCGCCGCGACATCCTGGACGGCGTGGAAGTGGCCCCCGTGCCTCACCGCCACTACCGGACCAACACGGTGCTGTCGCACGTGCTGGGCTACATGAACGAAATCACCCAGGAGGAACTGGAGCGCCTCAACGGCGACGGCTCGCGCTACGCGCTGGGGGACTACATCGGCCGGCGCGGCCTGGAGCGCTACTTCGAGCAGCGCCTGCGCGGCCAGGACGGCGTGCGCAAGGAGGTCGTCAACGCGCGCGGCCAGAAGATTGAAGAGCTCAACGTCAAGCTGGGCGACAACGCCGTGGTGCAGCCCCAGGCGGGCAGCAACGTGGTGCTGTCCATCGACATGCGCCTGCAGGAAGAGGCGGAGCGCGCCTTCCCTGGCGTGACGGGCGCCGTCGTCGCCATCGACGTGAATACGGGCTTCATCCGCGCGCTGGTGTCGCGGCCCGGCTTCGACCCCAATCTCCTGACGGGCCGCGTGACGCCCACGCAGATGGCGCAGCTGTCGAGAGATCCGCTGGAACCCATGGTCAACCGCGTGGCCGCGGAGCACTACAGCCCGGGCTCCACGTTCAAGGTCGTCACCGCGCTGGCGGCGTTCAAGTCCGGCGTGTTCCGTCCGGAGACGGTGGTGAACTGCCCCGGTGGCTACCGGCTGGGCGCGCGCACGTGGCGCTGCCACCTGGACCGGGGCCACGGCCCGGTCAACGGCCTGGACGCGATGAAGAGCTCGTGTGACACGTGGTTCTACAAGGTCGCGGACACCATCGGCCTGGACCCCATTGGAGAGATGGGCAAGTCGCTGGGCCTGGGCAGCCCCACCGGCATCAACGTGGTGGCGGAGGTGCCCGGCATCATGCCGACCAGCGCGTACCACGACAAAGCCTCGCCGGGCGGCTACACCAAGGGCATGGCGCTCAACAGCGCCATCGGCCAGGGTGACAACAACGTCACGCCGCTCCAACTCGCGCTGATGTACGCGGCCATCGCCAATGGCGGCACGCTCTACAAGCCGCAGATGGTGCAGCGGTTGGAGAACCTGGACGGGCAGATCATCCAGGAGTTCAAGCCGGAAGTCGTCCGCCGGGTGGAGCTGTCCCCCGCGCACCTGAAGGCCGTCATCGAGGGCCTGGTGAAGGTGGCCCACGAGCCGGGCGGCACCTCCTACCGCACCCGCCTCAAGTTCATGCGCGACCAGGACGTCCTCATCGCGGCGAAGACGGGCACCGCCCAGGTGGCGCGCCTGGGGGCCATCCGGCTCAAGACGCACCAGATGAGCTACTTCGAGAGAGACCACGCCTGGTTCGCGGGCTTCGCCCCGGCGGACAAGCCGGAGATCGCCGTCGTGGTGCTCAACGAGCACGGAGGCCATGGCGGCTCGGACGCCGCGCCGACGGCGATGGCCATCATCCAGAAGTACCTGGACCTGAAGAAGCTGGACGCCACGGCGCCGCCGCCGCGTCCCAACCAGCCCTATACCCCCTCGGTCCTGCGCGCTCCGTCTCCGGACGAGGCGGCCCTGACGCGCGGCGTGAAGCCCCCGAAGCTGCTCCCGGGCGACGAAGAGGTTTCGGAGGACACCCGTGCAACTCAGGATTGAGCGGCGGATGGTGCCCCACGTCCCGTGGGGGCTCATCGTCTGTGTGCTGGGCGTGTCCCTCCTGGGCATCTGGAACCTCGCCTCGGCGTCGCGCCCCCCGCTCGCGCCGGTGTGGTCCAGCCAGGCGCTGTACCTGGGGCTGGGCGTCGTCGCCGTGCTGGTGGTGTGCCTGGTGGACTACCGCTGGATTCAGCGCATGGCGCTGCCCATCTACGTCTCCAACATCCTGGCGCTCATCGCCTTGCGCTTCATCGGCCACACGGCGAAGGGCGCGGAGAGCTGGTTCGTCATCGGCCCGTTCCGCCTCCAGCCCGCGGAGTTCATGAAGATTGGCGTCGTGCTGATGCTGGCCAAGGTCTACCACGACGACTTCCGCCCCAATGAGCCGTCCTACGGCCTGGTGCGCCTGTGGAAGCCGCTCTTGGTGGTGGGCGTGCCCTTCATCCTCGTGCTCGTCCAGCCGGACCTGGGCACGGCGCTGATGATTGGCCTGTCCTCGCTCACCGTCATCCTCTTCGGCAAGGTGCGCTGGTACCTGGTCGCCACGCTGGTCGCGGCCATCCTCGCGGGTGCCATCGTCATCTGGAACGACTACGTCCGCGACGTGCCCGAGCCCCGGCCCACCATCGTCCGGCACCACCTGAAGAAGCACCAGAGCCAGCGCATCTCCGGCTGGTTGGACCCGGAGGCGGACCTGCGCGGCAGCGGGTACCACGCGGCCCAGTCGAAAATCGCGGTGGGCAGCGGCGGCGTGTCCGGCAAGGGCTGGCGCGAGGGCACCCAGACGGGCCTTCGCTTCCTGCCCGAGCAGCACACCGACTTCATCTTCTCCGTGTGGGCGGAGGAGCACGGCTTCGTGTTGTGCACGGTGCTGCTCGTGCTCTACGGCGCCATCTTCATCTTCGGCCTGGGCGTGGGGTTCAACGCCCGGGACAGGTTCGGCGCCTTCGTGGCCGTGGGCGTCGTCGCCATGCTCTTCTGGCAGGTGTTCGAGAACATCGGCATGGTCATCGGTCTGCTCCCGGTGACGGGAATCACCCTGCCACTGATGAGTTATGGCGGGTCTTCCATGATGTCCGTGATGCTCAGCATTGGCTTGCTGGTGAACATCAGCATGCGGCGTCACATGTTCTGAGACGCCGCGACACGCGACGCTGAAGCGGGCGCTCCGAAGATGGTGCGGGGCGCTGGCGGCGACTCGCGGGTGGTGTATGAATCACCCCACCAATTCCGGGGGGAGGGCGAGTCCCTCTCGGGCCGGTGGAGGTCAGGCATGCAGAGGAAGGTCGGGCAGAAGGTGAGTGGGAGTGTCCGCGTGGCGGAGATTCCCGTGGCGACGAGGGACGTGAAGCCCGCGGCGCCACCGCCCGTGGCGAGGGCCCCCGTCGTGGCGAAGGAAGAGGTGCGACGGCCGGTGGCCTCGCCGCCGCTGCTTCCGACGTTCGCTCCCATCATCGAGCGCAACCAGGGCGAATCCGAGCACCGGGAGTTCCCCCGGGCGCAGCTGACGACGCGCTTCGAGGTCTGGGTGGATGACGAGGAAGGCGGGCGGCGCTTCGCGGCGAGCCTGGCGTCCATCAACGTCAGCGTCAGCGGGGCCTTCCTGGAGAGCACCTTCTACCTGCCCATGGGCACGGTGCTGGGCGTGAGCTTCCTCCTGGAGCCGGGAGCCTCGCCGGTGCGGGCGCGGGCGCAAATCGTCCGGGAGGAGCGCGGGGACGGGCCCGAGGGCCGCAGCGGCTTCGGCATCCGCTTCCTCGACTTCAGTGGCCAGACGGAGGTCGCCCTGGCACGGCTCTTCGTGGGAGCCCGGCTGCGAGCGTTCGCGGAGGACTACCTGAGCTCCCAGCGGGCGCGTTCACTGCCCAACGAGTTGGAGCGGGTGGTGGATGTCCTTTCGGCGTGGGAGCTGCTCAAGGCCACGAGCACCGAAGCGGACCCCTGGCAGACCAAGTAACGAATTGAGCGGCGGCTCGCCCAGGGCCGTGGGCGCCACCTCGAACCGCGTGTCTCAGGCGGGCTTGCCACCCGCCAACAGACGCCGCCGCTCGGCCTGGTAATGCGCTGAACACAGCCCCTTCGAGCGCTGCTCACGCGTGCAGTCCGGCATCGTGCAGCGCCGGTCAGACGCCACCATGTTGCCCGCAAGGGCCTTGGGTGGCCGGCCACGACGACGACTCGCCGCCATGCCGTTGCTGTTGCCACCCGTGGGCATGCCTTGGTTCATGGCTCGGAGGACGCCTCGGCCAATCGCATCGCCAAGCGCTTCCGCCCAATTCACCAATGCGGGGGTCAGGGGGACCTTCGACAACTCCTTACGTGGTCGTGCCATGAAAACTCCCGTGAAAACAGTCAAAACAAACAAGGCTTCCAATGCGCCTATTTGGCGGTGGATGTCAACGCTGTCAATACAACCAGGGAGGGGTCTCGTATGACTCGCAAACCCGCGCGGAAAATTGATGACAAGACTGCAAAGGGATACGTGTTTCCCACAGGCGAGCGGGACGACGATTCGGTATCCGAGCTGGATTTGTCCGCAGGGGTGAAAATGACGCGGAGTCTGAGAAATCGCTGAAGGCTCGCCCGAGACTTGGGTTGAGTTGAGTCAGGACGGGGGCGGGCAAAGCCGCTGCTCCAACGGTTCCGGGCTCGCGAGAAGGATCCGCTCACAAGCCATGAATCGGAGCTCACGAGGGTGGGCGGCACCAGGCAGGGCAGGCGCTCCGGGGGGACGTTTCTCGCATCCCTCAGCCGGGCAGCGGGCTGGCGCTCCGCGTCGACAAACAGAATCGCCGGGCGAGGCGCGCGCGGGACAAAGCGTCCTCACGTGCGCGCAGGCCCGGCGAAGCGGCTTACAGCGCCTTCTTGATGGCGTCTTCGATGCGCGCCTTGGGGACGGCGCCGACAATCTGCTCCACGACCTTGCCGCCCTTGAAGAGCAGGAGCGTGGGGATGGACCGGATGCCGTAGTCCTGCGGCGTCTGCTGGTTGTCGTCGATGTTCAGCTTGGTGAACTTCACCTGACCGCCATACTGGGTGGCGAGCGCGTCGATGGATGGGGCGATGGCGCGGCACGGCGCGCACCAGGTCGCCCAGAAGTCCACCAGCACGGGCTCCTGGGAGTCCAGCACCAGCTGCTTGAAGTCGCCATCTCCGACCTGTGTCACGTTGTCGCCTGCCATGGTGTCTCCTTCGGGCCCTCTCCGGCCTGCACGGCGCGTCGTCTAGTACGTGCCCCGGGGGCCTGCAAGAATCGGCGGACCTCCGACCGATCCGCCAGGAATGATGCGGTGGGAAAGCGCGGGTTTCACCCGGCATTCCGAACGGCTCCCCCTTCAAGCCCGGCGCTGGTGTAGGCTGGCGGACGTGACGAAGCTCTTCCTGCCCCAGTCCCAGCTCGAGGAGTGGGCACTGGCGGACAAAGCGGACGTGAAGGACGGCCGGCTGGTGGTCATGGCCGAGGGCGGCACCGCCTTCGCCGTCTCCCCAGCCGTGCATTTCCTGCAGCTCGTGTCGGGCGAGGACACCCACGGCCTGGTGGCCAAGGTGAAGACCGAGGAGCAGCTCTCCCGGCTGGGGGCCGAGCAGATGGCCGACTCGGTGCTGGTGGGGGAGTCCGCCTACGAGGTCGTTCCGGGGTATGTGACGGAGGTGCCCTCCGGGGCGCCGAAGCCGGAGGCGGCGGGCAAGAAACCCGATTCGGAGACCGACCTGTTGGCGGCGTTCCTTCTCAACAAGATGGGCTGATTCGCCCGTCTGTCACGGTTATTGCCTGAATCCATGAGCCACACGCTCGTATCGCTCGCCTGCCACGCCTACGGCATCGCCGCCGTGGCCTATCTGGCCTACCTGGTCCGCCAGTCGGATGCGCTGGCCATGGCCGGGCGCGTGCTGGTGGGCGGGGGGCTCGTGCTGCACGGGGTGGCCCTCTTCGAGCTGCTCGGAGCCCAGTCCGGCCGGCCCGTGGGCATGGCCCAGGGCTTCTCCACGCTGGCCTTCCTGCTGCTGGCCATCTTCCTGGCCCTGGATGTGCGCTACCGCCGCCCCGTCATCGGCGCGTTCCTCACGCCCCTGGCCGTGACGGTGCTGATACCCGGGCTCTTGATGAACGGAGGGCAGTCGCCGCTTCCACCGGGCGTGAGACAGCCGCTGTTGCCGTTGCACATCACCCTGGCGCTCCTGGGGTTGGCCGCGTTCGCGGTGGCCGCGGGCGTGGGGGTCATGTACCTCTTGATGGAGCGGCAGGTGCGCGCCAAGCGCTTCGGCCTGCTCTTCTCCCGGCTTCCGTCGTTGGAGTTCCTGGACACCCTCAATCGGCGTTTGGTGGTGTGGGGCTTCATCGCGCTGTCCATCACCCTGGCGACGGGGGCGTTCTTCGTCGCCTCCACCATCGGCTGGCAATGGGATGGCAAGTCGATTGCCACGGTGGTGGCGTGGGCCGTCTTCGCGGCGATCGTCAACGCGCGCATCTTCGCGGGCTGGCGGGGGCGCCGGGTGGCGTTGCTGACCATGGCGGGGTTCTGTCTGGTGCTGGTGTCGTTCCTCACCTCGTACGACGTGACTTCGAGCACGGCGGCCGCCATGAGGATTCCCTGAGTATGGAGCTCGTCTGCATTGGCCTGTCCCACCGCACGGCGCCCCTGGTGGTGCGCGAGCGGCTGGCCTTGTCCGAGTCGCGTCAGGTGGAGGTGCTCCAGCGCCTGGCCCAGTCGCCGGTGGAGGTGCTCTGGGTGTCTACCTGCAATCGGGTGGAGGTCTATCTCTCCGCGCCGGACGGGATGCTCGCGCGGGAGCGCGCGGTGTCGGAGCTGCGGGCCCTGGGCGGGGACGAGGCGTTGGACCACCTCTACGAGCACCGGGGCGAGGCGGCCCTCATCCATTTGTTCCGGGTGGCGTCCAGCCTGGATTCGATGGTGCTGGGCGAGGCGCAGATTCTGGGACAGGTGAAGGACTCCTTCGAGCGGGGGCAGGGCGCGGGGGCGGTGCGGGGTGAGTTGACGCGTGCGTGCGCGGCGGCGTTCGGTTGCGCCAAGCGGGTGCGCACGGAGACGGCCATCGGCCGCGCGGCGACGTCCATGGCGTCGGCGGCGGTGCAACTGGCCAGCAAGGTGTTCGACGGCTTGAAGGGCAAGACGGTGTTGGTGGTGGGAGCGGGGGAGATGGGAGAGCTGGCGGCGCGCCATCTGCAACAGGCGGGTGCGACGAAGTTGTTCATCACCAACCGGACGTTGGCTCGCGCGGAGGCGTTGGCGATGGAGGTGGGCGGAGTGGCGCGGCCCTTCGAGGAGCTGTTCTCGCTCCTGGGCGCCGCGGACGTGGTGGTGTGCAGCACCGCGTCGCCCGTGCCGCTGTTCACCCGGGAGAACGTGGGCGCGGTGGGCAAGGGTCGCAAGGGCCGGCCGCTGTTCATGGTGGACCTGGCGGTGCCGCGAGACATCGACCCCGGGGTGGGCACGCTGGACTGGGTGCACGCCTACGACGTGGACGACATCCAGAAGTTCGTCGCGGACAACGCGGCCGCGCGCGCCGAGGAGGCGCACAAGGCGGGCGTGCTGGTGGCGCAGGAGGTGGCCCGCTTCGTCAAGGAGCGCGCGCTGCGCGAGGGGATGCCAGTGCTCGCGAGGCTGCGTCAGCGCGCGGAGGCCATTGCCCGCACGGAGGTGGAGCGCACGCTGACGTCGCTGGGTGACGGGCTGACGGACAAGCAGCGCAAGAGCATCGAGGCCATGGGACGCGCCATCGTGAACAAGCTGCTGCATGAGCCCACCTCGCGGCTGCGCGCCGTGGGGCCGGAGGGTGAGGGCAATCGCCTGGCGGGTGCCGCCGCGGAGCTGTTCGGGCTCCTGGAAGCGGAGATGGAGGCGGCGGACTCGGAGGCCTCTTCCATGGCGCCGGTTCCGCAGCAGCTCGCGACGGGGGCCAAGCGATGAAGACCGTGCGTATCGCCACCCGACAGAGCCCGCTGGCGCTCTGGCAGGCCCGCCACGTGGGCGCGCTCCTGGCCTCGCATCATCCGGGCCTGGAGGTATCCCTGGTGGAGCTGTCCACCGAGGGAGACCGCTTCCTGTCCGCGCCGCTGTCCGCGGTGGGCGGCAAGGGCCTGTTCGTGAAGGAGATCGAGCAGGCGCTCATCGATGGTCGCGCGGACCTCGCGGTGCACAGCCTGAAGGACATGACGTCCGAGCTGCCGGAGGGCCTCATCCTCGCGGCGGTGCCGACGCGCGAGGACCCTCGCGATGCCTTCTGTGGCCTCTCGGGACTGACGTTGGACTCGCTTCCCCAGGGCGCGCGCGTGGGCACGTCGTCGCTGCGCCGCAGCTGCATCCTGCGCTCGCGGCGGCCGGACCTGGAAATCGTCAGCCTGCGCGGCAACGTGCAGACGCGCTTGCAGAAGACGAAGGAGCTGGGACTCGCGGGCGCAGTGCTGGCGTACGCGGGGCTCAAGCGCCTGGGGCTGGAGGACGTCATCACCCAGGTGCTGTCCACCGACGTGAGCCTGCCCGCGGTGGGGCAGGGCGTGCTCGCCATCCAGTGTCGGGGGGAGGACACGCGCGTGTGCGCGCTGCTCGCGCCACTGGAGGATGCGACGACGCGTGTGGCGGTGACGGCCGAGCGCGCGCTGTTGGCGAAGCTGGAGGGGGGCTGCACGGTGCCGCTGGCGGGGCATGCCACGGTGTCCGAGGGCTTCGTGCACCTGCGCGGACTGGTGGGCCGGCCGGATGGCGCACGGGTGGTGCGGGGCGAGGTTCGTGGGCCGGTGGCTCGGGCGAGGGAGCTGGGCGAGGCCCTGGCCGACAACCTCTTGTCGCAGGGCGCGGCGGACATCCTGCGTGATTTCGCTCGCCGTCCGGACGCACGGCCCTAGACTGCCGCCCGCGTGGAACGGCGACTGGAAGGCATCCGAGTCTTGGTGACGCGCCCGCGTGAGCGGGCCGAGGAGCTGTGTTTCCTCCTGGAGGACGAGGGCGCGGAGGTGCTCAGCCTTCCGCTCCTGGAGCTGCGTCCCCCGGAGGACCCACGTCCGCTGGCGTCCGCCGCCGAGCACATCCAGCGCTATCGCTGGGTGGTGTTCGCGAGTCCCTCCGCGGTCGACGCGCTGATGGACGCGCTGCGCGAGGCGGGCACGGCGCAGCGGCTCTCCCGCGTGAAGCTGGCGGCGGTGGGGCCTCGGACGGCGCGCGCCATGCGGAGCTATGGCCTGGACGTCGCCGCGGAGCCGGACGAGGGCACGGGGCAGGCGCTCTTCGAGATGCTCAAGGACGGACTCCAATCGGGTGACGAGGTGCTGTTGCCCGCGGCGGAGGAGGGGCGGCGCGAGTTGGAGGAGGCGCTGCGCGACGCGGGCGTGCTCGTCACCCGCGTGACGGCCTATCGCTCCCTGCCGGCGGAGGTGCCCTCGGAGGCGCTGGCGCTGCTCACCGAGTCACCGCCGGACGTGGCGGTGTTCGCCTCGCCGCGCACCGCCGAGGCCTTCCTGGACGCCGCGGGGCGTGAGCGATTGGGGCCCGCGCGGGTGGTGGCGATTGGTCCCACCACGGCGTCGGCGCTGGAGCAGCTCGGGCTGCCGGCCACGGCCGTCGCGGAGAAGCCCACGCCGGAGTCGCTGGTGGATGCGACGGTGCGCGCGGTTCGCGGCCAGGTGGAAGCTCCCCCGGTGAAGTAGGGGGGATGCGGCTCGACGCGCTGTTCGCGGGTAGACTGCCCTTCCCGTCGAAGTCCGGGCGAATGCGTGCCCGGTGCTGGACGACGCGGAGGGGTCTTCGATGATTCGGGGTTCGCAGCGGAGCGCCGTCGTACTCGGGTTGTTGTTGTCCGTCACGGCGGCGGCGCAACAGGTGCTGGAATACAGGGACCTGGGCTACCGGGTGCTCAGCACTCCCGCGGACCCCTTCGTCTTCTACGTGGACGGCCGACAGTCCCAGCCCGGAGGCAATGACCTCAGCCTGGTGGTGGCGGCCAGTCAGGCGGCCGCGCAGACGTGGCAGGTCAGCTGCTCCTGGCCGACGTTCTCCTTCCCCGATGGTGGAGTGGCCACGACGGGCTCGCCCATGGCGAACGTCAATGACCCGGGTGACCGCTTCAACGTGGTGCCCGTCTGGGTGACGAGCGCGAGCGACCCTCGCTACACGGACACGCTCAACGGTGGAGACCGGCCTTCCGCCGCCAGGCCGCTGACGTTCAGCGGCTACGTGTACCAGTGCGACATCTTCCTCAACGCGGTGGACTTCGACTGGTCCACGACGACGCCCACGCCCGCGGGTCACTACGACATCCAGAGCGTGCTGACGCATGAGATTGGCCACTGCCTCGGCCTGGGTGACTCCTTCGAGGCGATTGGCGCGGTGATGTTCTTCGACCTGCCGGCGGGAGTGAGCCGGCGCAACCTCGCGGACTACGACAGGACGGCGCTGTGCCGCTTCTATCCGAAGACGGGCGCTGTCGGTTCACCCTGTGACAGCACCGCGTGCACCACCGGCCTGACGTGTGTCACCGCGCCGTCCACCGTCTCCGGCAAGGACCTCAAGGTCTGCGCGAAGGGCTGCTTCGGCAACGCCACCGCCGAGTGTCCGGCCCCCTATGTCTGTCGCGAGTCCTCCGCGGTCTCCGGGTACACCCGGGCCTGTCTGCCAGCCCTTCCCGACGGTGTCACGCCGGTGGGCCGCGAGTGCACGCCTGGCCCGAGGAGCTGCGCCACCACGAATGGCGTCTGCATCGCCCCGGTGTCCGCGCCGTCGGGCAATGGCGAGTTCGACCGGTGGGACGAGGGCTACTGCACCGAGACGTGCAGCGGTTCGAACTCGTGCCCCGCGGGCTCGGGGTGCTCCGTGGTGGCGGGACAGGGTTCCATCTGTCTCAAGGACTGTACGCTCGGGGGCAGCGACTGCCGCCCTGGCTATACGTGTGAGGCCCGGCCCGAGGGCAACCTCTGCGTCCCTGGCTGCTACGGCGACCTGGACTGTGACAGCAACTCTGTCTGCCGGACGTGTGACCGTGTCTGTGTTCCGAGGCAGGCCGCCGGCAAGCAGGTGGGCGACGCGTGCACCGCGAACGCCGAGTGTGGCACCAACCAGTACTGCCTTTTCGCGGAAGGCGGCACGCAGGGCGTGTGCGCGCAGCAGTGCTCTGTCTCCGCGTGCTCCTGCCCTGGAGGCACGTCGTGTCAGGTGGTGAACAAGGAGGGTGAGCGGGCCTGCGTCCGGGCGTGCTCCGCCAGCTCATGCCCCGCGACGCTGCGGTGTGGCTCGGTGGAGCAGGGCGGCTCCGCCTGCTTGCCTGTCTGTGTCACGAATCAGGACTGCGCGCCCAACATGCTCTGTGCGAGTGGCGGCACCTGTTACGATCCTCAGGCGCGGCCGGACGCCGGGCCTTGCACGCTGTGCAACGATGGTGGCTCTCAGCCGCCTCCGCCCGTGGACGCGGGGCCGCCCAAGGGCAGCACCACGGGGCCGGATGGCTGTGGTTGTACGGGCGCTCCCGTGTCGGCGGCGGCCTTCCTCGGTGGGTTGGTCCTGCTGCTGTTGGTGGCGGGAAGGAGACGGACTTGGCACAAGCAGTGAGCGGCCCGGGGAATCCTCCCCCGAGGAGCCGGGATGACTTCACCACGCTCTTCGTGCTGGAGGCGCTGGTGGGGCAGGGGCTGTTGACGCCCCAGCAGGCCCAGGAGGTCCTCGCGAAGGAGGGGGCCGCGCGAGCGCGAGTCCTCAAGGCGCAGACGGCCGCGATTGGCAAGGAGGCGGCGCGCTACGACGTGTCGCCTGTCGAGGTGGTGGCCGCCTTCCAGGTGCCCCTGGCCAATGGCCGGGGCGTGCTGGACGAGGACCGCGTCACGGAGGCGGCCGCTCGTGCCGCTGGCATCGCCTACCGGAAGATAGACCCGCTGAAGCTGGACATGACGCTGGCCACGCGCACGGTGTCGCGGCCGTATGCGCAGAAGCACGTGTTGCTCCCGCTGGAGCGCACGGTGCAGGGGCGGTTGCTGGTGGCGGTGGCCAACCCGTTCGACCGGGAGCTGTTCGAGAGCTTCCACCGCCTCACGGGTTTGCCGGTGGAGCCGGTGCTGAGCGCGAAGGCGGACATCCTCAAGTCCATCTCCGACATCTACGGCTTCGGGAGGACGTTGGCCCGGGCGGCGGATGACTTCAGCGTGGCGGTGGGTGGGGGACAGGTCGCCAACTTCGAGCAACTCGTGTCGCTCAGCGGCACGCAGGAACTGGAGGCGTCGGACCGTCCGGTGGTGCAGGCGGTGGACTACCTGCTGCGCTACGCCTTCGACAACCGCGCTTCGGATATCCACATCGAGCCCAAGCGCTCCACCAGCATGGTGCGGCTGCGCATCGACGGTGTGTTGCACCCGGTGTATTCGCTGCCGGCGCAGGTGCATCCGCCGATTGTGTCGCGCGTGAAGATGCTCTCGCGCATCGACATCTCCGAGAAGCGCAAGCCCCAGGATGGCCGCATCAAGACGGAGCGGGACGGGCGCGAGGTGGAGTTGCGCGTCAGCACGCTGCCTACGGCCTTTGGCGAGAAGGTGGTCATCCGCATCTTCGACCCGGAGACGCTGGTGCAGGACATCGCCCAGCTTGGCTTCGACCCGGAAGAGAAGAGCTCCTTCGAGTCGTGGATTGACCAGCCCCACGGGCTCATCCTCGTCACGGGGCCCACGGGAAGTGGCAAGACGACGACGCTCTACTCGGCGCTCAAGGCGCTCGCGGGACCGGACGTCAACGTGACCACGATTGAAGATCCCATCGAAATGGTGTGGGACGCCTTCAATCAGGTGCAGGTGCAGCCCAAGCTGGGGCTCGATTTCGCGACGGCGCTGCGACACATCCTGCGTCAGGACCCGGACGTCATCATGGTGGGCGAGATTCGCGACGCGGAGACGGCGGAGAATGCCATCCAGTCCGCGCTCACCGGACACCTCGTCCTCTCCACGTTGCACACCAACGACGCGCTGGGCGCCGTGGCGCGCATGAGGGATTTGGGTGTCCCGTCGTTCCTCCTGGCACAGTGCTTGTTGGGCGTCATGGCCCAGCGGCTGTTGCGCCGCGTGTGCAGTCATTGCGCGGAGGAGGCGACGCTGACGCCGGACGAACTGCTCGCACTCCAGGCGCCGCTGCCCTTGCTGCCGGGTGGGGTGCGTCTGCTCAAGGGAGCAGGCTGCGTGCGCTGCCGAGGCACGGGCTACGTGGGTCGCACGGGCGTCTTCGAAATCGTCACCACGGGTGGAGAGCTGCGCGAGCAGATTTCACGTGAGGCGCCGTACGAGAAGCTGGTGGAAGTGGCCCGGCGCGGAGGCATGCGCACCCTGCGCGAGGCCGCCGTGCGCAAGCTGGCTCAGGGGCTCACGGCCTTCGACGAAGTGGTGCGCATGACTTCGGCGTGAGGCAGGCAAGTGGGCAGGACTCCCGCCGGAAAGGTGGGGTCCTGACATTGTTTGGTGTCGGGCGACGAGGGTGTATGTGATTGAGGGCCGAACGAGATGGCCTGAAACCGCGAGAGCTGAATCCGCCGTCGTTGATTTTGTATGAAACGGTTCGCCATGGAGGACTACCGCAGTTCGGGTTCTCAAACCATGACAGCCATTGGAATCGCCCTTGTGAGCTTGCTCGGCCGAGTGCACGCAGGTGTGCTTCGAGGGGCCAGAGGGGACGTGAGCGCTCCAACGACAACGGCCCGGTCCCCAGGAAAGGGAACCGGGCCGCGATGTCCGCTCAACCGTGTGAGGGTTAGAAGCGCGCCTGCAGCAGCGTGTTGAAGCCCAGCGCGTGCGGCTTCTCGAACGTGGGCTGCGCCACACCGGTGATGTCGTCCCGGAACGTGGTCCGGTTGGTGTCGTACGTGTAGTAGACCTCGCCGACCGCCGCGACGGAGTCGGACAGGTCCCAACGGAACGTCGCCTTGGCCGAGTAGATGGGCTCCGCGCCGCACGGGCCCGAACCACCGCACGTCTCCGGCAGGATGCTCAACTGATTCACGTCACGCACCACGACGGTGGGCGTGCCCTGCAGGTTCGGCGGCGGGTTGTTGCCACCCAGGATGGGCGTCGGACTGCGGAACGACGCCGGACGCTGGATGCCGAAGATGAAGCCCGGCGTGAAGTGCAGCTCCGACAGGTGGTAGTCCGCACCCAACGCCAGGAACATCTCCGGGTTCAGCTTCGTACCCTCGGGGAAGTCCTGGAACGGGGGGAAGCCCGGCACGTCGAACTGGATGTAGGAGAGGCTGCGGTACAGGCCGAGCAGGCTCAAGCGCAGGAAGCCCAGCTTCGCGCGGGCCTGCAGCGCCAGCGCCGTGGCGCCCTGGGGCTCCGTCGCGCCGAACTGGTCGGGCTTCTCCAGCGTCTGGGACAGGTAGCTGCCTTCCAGCGACACGGAGTAGGACAGGCCACCCGGGTACTTCTCCGGAGCGAAGAAGCGCTCGTAGATTTCGGGGTCATTCTTGTAGAGCCGGAAGTCCACGCTCGTGCCGACGGGCACACCCACGTGGTAGACGACCTGCCCGGACACGCCCGCGGCGTTCACCGGCGCCTCCACACCCAGGGTCGCGAGACCCGGGACGAGGCCCTTCTGGAAGTAGCCGCCGCCCGCCTCGACGCGCAGCGTCTCCAGGATGTCCACGCCCGCGCCGCCCATCACGCCGTAGAGCGTCGTCTCCTCGAGGATGAGCTCGTTCTGCACCAGCGCCGTCTTGCCGCCCACGTACGCGTACCACCGGTCGCGGGTGATCTGCAGCTTGGCACCCGGTACGCCGTTGGTCGCCGAGCGGGTGGTGAACACGCCGCTGCCACCCCAGGAGATGCGGTACGCATAGCCCAGACGGAAGCGGTCCGCGGACACCGGGAAGCCGACCAGCGAGATGCCTTCCTTCTCACCCCAGCCCGGCGGCTGGTAGTTGAGCCGGATGTAGCTGGAGTTGTCCTGGATGGCGACCTGACCGCTCGGGCGCTCCAGCACCAGCAGCGTCAGGGCCGCCTCCGTCGTCAGTCCCTCGAAGAACGCCGGTGCCCGCTTGTAGAGCACGATGTTCGACAGCGACTCGAAGCCGGAGAAGCGCGTGTTGAAGTTGTCGTAGAACTGGGTGTTCTGATTGCCCGCGCCAAACCGAGCGTTGGGGCTGTTGGGAGTGGTCTCACCCGAGCCCGCGAGCACGTTGTCGTCCGCGAAGACGAACGACAGACGCGTGTCCACGAAGTCACTGGCCCAGGCGGGCGCACTCAGGGAGATAAGGCCGGTCAAGGCCAGCTTCTGCAGCGTTTTCAATGTCCCTCTCCACGGAGCGCCCGCTTGGGTTCGCTCCTCCCTGCACCCCGGCTGAACCGGGGGGCGAGTTTCGTCAAAAGTCTACGGATTCACGCAAGGTTCGATGGGACGCGGGCACTCCATGCCCGGGCCGGGGTAGCAGCAGAGGTCGTCCTGATCTCGGGGCAGCACAATCCAGCGAGGCCGGGCCGCGCTGACGTGGCGCAGATGGCCCACGATGTCGAAGGTCGCCCCATGCAGGAACCGGCACTGCTCGGCGCGCTCCGCGTCGGCATCCGTCTCGCTGCAGTTGACCACCAGGTCCGGCACGGCGTCCTTGGTCACCAGGTTGATGCGAGCGCGCGGGTGCTGGCTCACCTTGCAGCTCGCCGCGCCGTTCGCCCCGTCCTGCACGGAGACCCAGACATAGGCCTGGTTCTCGATGAGCGTGTGCTCCAGGCGCGTGGCCGAGGCCAGGGCGACGGTGCTCGTCGCGGCCGGCACGCTGGTGCCGCCGAACCGCACGTTCACCGCCTTGTCACACCAGAGGTTCAGCGTCACGCCCGCGGGGTAGGAGGCGGTGGAGCGCGTCCAGGCCTCGGTGGCGGGCAACACGGGCGGCGGCGCGTTGAGCGCATGCAGCCGGCCACTCACGGAGGAGTCCAGGCCCGCCTCGGCGGCGCCCATCGGGTTCATCTCCACCACGAACTGGCCGAAGCCGTCGTACGTCGTCTTCTCGGCGCAGATCTTCCCCTTGTACTGGCCCAGGCCCAGCGTGCAGTCCACGTTGCACGCGCGCTCCGGGACGTCCGGGTCATTGGGGTTGTCCGTGCCGCAGGCCCCGAAGGTGTTGGTGCGCGTGTCCGGGCAGAAGAAGGGCACGGTGTTGTTGCCGTTGGCGTCGCAGTTCCTGAACACCTGCGGGAACTTCACGCGGCGGATCTTCACCAGCGAGGACTCCAGGCCCTCCATCTTGTAGTTGCCGTAGCTGTAGCCGCACATCACGTCCGTGATGTAGGGCGAGCCGCTGAAGCCGCACAGCCGGCCGTTGATCTCCGTCGGCGGCGCCAGGTCCAGGTACTTGTTCCACTCGGACTGGGGCAGCAGGCGGACGCTCTCGCGGATGCTCCACGAGGGGAACGTCAGCTGCGTCGTCGCGGTGAACTCCTGCACGGAGCCCGCGATGGACCACAGCAGGTCGCCCGGGTCCAGGCCTTCGGGGAAGGAGTAGTTGTAGATGTAGATGGCGTTGAAGCGGCCGGGGTAGAAGCCCGAGGGCTCCGCCGTCTGCGTGTTGCCGCCAGGGATGCTCCCCTCGCGGATGCGGCACGCCGTCAGGTCCGTCACGAAGAAGCCGCCCGGGTCCGTGCCCGTCACCAGCAGCGTCACCGGCTGGTTGTAGTTCGGGTCGTCCGGCTCGCAGTTCTGGATGAGCGGAGAGCCCGCCTCGGGCGCGCGGCCGATGCGCATGAACGTGCCGTTGTAGGCGGTGAGCTGGTCGCCGTTCTGCGGCACCTGCACCGTGGAGATGGTGGGCTCCTCGAAGTGCATGGCGCGCGACAGGCCGGTGGCGAAGGTGCGCGTGGCGGGCTCCTGCGGGAGCTCTCCGGCGACGACCTGACCCTCGGCGTAGTCGACCTGGACGGGCTCGTCCTCCACCCACACATGGGCCTCACCGTAGAGCTGCGCGCTGCGCACGGTGCCCGTCCCCTTGCCGTTGGTGAGCTGCACCCACCGGTAGCGATAGGGGCCGGTGAGGTTGCCCGGGACGGTGCGGAAGGAGACGGGGCCGTTGAACGAATCCATCGGCTGGCCCTGCACATCCACCGCCTGGATGTCGAAGTCGATATCCACCGCGCTCCGGGGCATGGACAGGCGGCAGTCCGGGGTGCCGCGGATCTCCATGGGCACCGCGGCCTGGCTGCCACCGTGCTGGGCGACGCAGCTGGCCACCACGGGCAGCGACGCGCGCGGATTGGAGTCCGCGACGTAGAAGCCCTTCACGGTGACTTCGAAGGAAGCGAGGCCCGTTGGCTGGGGCGACTCCTTGGTGTAACAGCCGGCCAGGGTCAGCGCCGACAGCAGCATGAGCTTCTTCATTACTTCACCCTCCGGCCAATGCGGCCGTCTTCCACGGCGTCGGCGATGGGCATCGCCGTCGGGTTCGTGCAGAAGTTGCGCAGCTGCTGCGTCACCGTTCCGCACACGGGGTTGGTTCCACTCATGACTTCGCGGCAATCACACCGGCCGGTGAACGGGCCCGGGGAGACCGTGCAGGCGGCCTGGGCCTTCGCGGCATTGTCGATTTCGGGGACGTTGCAGCCCGCCGGGTTGTAGCCGCGCCCCGCGAGCTCTCCGCAGGTGCACGAGCCCACCTGCTTGGCGGCGATGCAGGCCGCGCGCGCCTGGTCGGGGTTGGTGACGGTGGCGACGCCGCAGCTCGACGGGTCGTAGCCATTGCGCAGCAGGTCCTCGCACGAGCAGCTCCCCACCTTCGCGGCCAGCTCGTTCTCGTAGTCCTGCATCTCCCGGCACGAAGCCACCAGGCGCTCGTTGAGGACCCACCTGCCATTGACGAGGGAGCCACAGCGCTGGCCATCCGCGCGGTTGCCGCGCGTCTCGTAGCCCGCGTTGATGTCGTCGCAGGTGCAGAAGTCCTGCATGTAGCCGATGAGCGAGTCGCGCAGCGAGATGCCCGTCTCCTGGCGCGTGGTGTTGCGCTTGAGGACGTTGAAGCCCGAGCCACCCTTGGCGATGTAGTCGTTCACCGCCACGCGGTAGGTGCCGAACGGGTTGAGCGGCGCGGGCCCCACGACGATGTTCGTTCCAGGGTGGGCGTAGCAGCGGCCCGCCGTGGACGAGGTGCTCGTGTCCTGGAGGCACTGCCAGGGAGCGTGGCCCTCGCGGTTGTCCTGGGGGCAGTCCGCGCCGGCCAACGAGAGGTCACACGCGATGCGCAGGTCGTTGATCTGCACCTGGGCGCAATCCATGGTGAAGCTGGCGCCGGAGATCTGCGCCTGACTCACGCAGCCACGCTCGGAGGAGCGCTCGGCGACGAAGTCGAACATCTCCTGCATCTCCTTGCCCGACAGGTACATGATGTTGATGGTGTTCTCGAACGGGAACACGTTGAACATCGACTCCTGGGACACGACGCCGGCGTAGAGGTTGTCGCGGATGCCCAGCGAGTTGGTGAGCGCCATCTGCGCGTCCACGCGGCGGCGCTTGCGCATCGAGTCCGCGGCGATGTTGCCCAGCGGCGAGTCACCACCCGTCGAGTTGTTCCGGCGCGTCACGTCCGTGGGCGCGTACGCGAAGATGTTGGTGAGCTGCAGCTTCATGTCCATCCCGATGATGTAGGGCTGGAGCAGGTGCGTCGTCTGCCGGTCCTCCTGCTCGGCGCAGGCATCGAGGGCCGCGCGCACCGCGGGATTCTGGATGAACTGGCCGTCCTCCCAGAAGATGTTGGAGTCGTAGCGGTAGCGGCGCATGGCGTCGTCGCACCAGAGCCCGTCGATGGGGAACACGCGGTAGTCCTGGCTGACGACCTCGCCGCCTTCACCCGTGCCGAGCACGTCCGGCATCTTCACGACCAGCTCCAGCCGGCCCACGAACTTGGCGAAGGCGCCGGAGTGCGCGAGCACCACCTTGCGGCCGCTCGGGTCCGACAGCAGCTGCGGCGGGTTGAGCACCACGTGCAGGTGGCCGCCCATGATGACGTCGACGCCGGAGACGCCGGGGATCATCACGCGGACGACCGACTTCTCCTCGCCCTCCGGACCGAACCACTCCAGCACCTGCCAGGGGTTGTCCTGGCGGCGGATGAAGCTGCGGGCGCGGCCGTACTCGTAATAGGCCTCGTAGCCCTGGACGACGTCCTGGTCCTCGGTGAGGCCCAGGTGGCTGACGATGACGATGAGGTCCGTCACCGGCCGCAGGAGCGACACATAGGCGCGGACGACCTCGTTCTGCTCAAGCGGCGTGGCCTGCAGGCTGTTGCCGCCCTCGACGATGGAGTTGAGCGAGGAGATGTTGGCCATGCCGATGATGCCCACCCGCAGGCCCTTGATGTTGCGGATGGTGTACGGCGAGGTCTCCAGCGCCGTCTCGTTGCTGCCGTTCTGCCGCCAGTCGTTCCACTGGTAGTTGGCGGCGAGCAGCGGGAAGGTGGCGTTCTGCTTGGCCTGCTGCGTGAAGTTCAGCGCGCCCGCGTCGAACTCGTGGTTGCCCACCACCGCGGCATCCAGTCGGGCCTGCGACAGGAAGCGGAACTCCGCTTCGCCGGTGTTGATGTTGAAGATGGGCGCGCCCTGGAAGCAGTCGCCCGAGTCCAGGTGCATCACCCGCTCACCCCTCGCGCGCTCGCGCTTGAGCACGGCGGCCACGCGGGTGGCGCCACCGAAAGGGCCCGCCTCGGGCACGAGGCCCAGGTCCTGGTCCGTCTTCAACGGAGCGAAGTCGTAGGGGATGAGCCGGGAGTGGATGTCCGAGGTATGAAGGAGCGTCAGTCGCACCTCCTGCCCCTCGAGGTGGTAGTCCTGGCCCTCCACCACTGGCATGCACGAAGCGGTGGCCAGGGCACAGGAAAGGCCGAGCAGGAGGCGACGCATCAGGAAGAATCCGTGTTTCGGTAGAACGTCGGGAGTAAAGCGCGGGCAAGGTACGGTATCGGACACGGGCGGGCAAGCAACGCCGCCATGGCATTCCTACTCGCACACCTTGACGAGCGAACTCCAGGAGAGCAGGCAGACATGCGTCAGAGCCATTCCAGTGTGACTGACATCGAGATCATCGAGGATTTCTCGGCCACGGCGCGCTGCGACGAGGGTTTTCTCCGAGTGAAGAGGCTGCGCTGCCGCAACCGGCGCGCGGACGGCTCTTCCTCGTCTGTCTACCGAGTGGACGTGGTGGACAGGCCCCGGCTGGACGCGGTGTCGGTGCTCGTCTACCGACGCGGTGCGGCGGGACTCGAGGTGTTGACGCGGATGAACCTGAGGCCCGCGGCGTTCTTCAGGAAGGATCAGCGCGACGCGATGACGGTGCCTGATCCCGGTGCGGGCTACTTGAGGGTGGAAGAGATTGTCGCGGGGCTGCTGGAGCCCGAGGACAAGGGCGAGGAAGGCCTGCGACGGCGCGCGGCCGAAGAGGTTCGCGAAGAAGCGGGTTATCCGGTGCGCCCCGAGGACATCCAGCTTCTGGGCGGCTCGTTCTTCCTGGCGCCGGGCATCCTCTCCGAGAAGGTGTTTCCCTCGGCGGTGGACGTCACCGACGTGAAACAGGAGGAGCCGGAGGGAGACGGGTCGCCTCTAGAGGAGGGGACACTCCTGCATTGGAGACCGTTGTCCGAGGTCCTCGACGCGTGCCGACGCGGTGACATCCCGGATGCGAAGACGGAGGTGTCGCTGACGCGGTTGCTCGCCCGATTGGGCTGAGCGGTGTCGGTGGGGTTTCTCGCGGGCCGCGCGCCAGGGTAGGGTGCGCGGCGTTTCCGCACTCCACTGACGAGGTCGCTGCATGTCGTCGCTGCCCCCGTGGCTGGCCAACCTGTTGCCCATTCTCATCCTGCTGGGGGCCGTCTCGCTCGTGCTGGCCCGCCTGCCCAAGGTGGAGCTGGGCCACACGGATGCGTTCCGCCGACGCCGCTTCTTCAACTGGTTCCCGCTGGGGATGACGTACGCGTTCCTCTACATGGGGCGCTACAACCTCAACGAAGCCACCAGCGCGATGAAGGGCCACACGTCCAACGCGGACTTCGGCACCATCTTCTTCTGGGGCACGCTCGTCTACGGCTTCGCCTTCCTGCTCAACGGTCCGCTGACGGACCGGCTCGGCGGACGGAAGACGATTCTCCTGTCCGCCGCGGGCTCGTCCGTGGCGAACGTGTTGATGGGCATCGTCGTCTACAAGGTGCTCACGGAGGGCTGGCAGCCGCCGGGCGGAATCGTGGGGACGCTGTCGTTCCTCTACGCCGTGAACATGTACTTCCAGAGCTTCGGCGCGGTCTCCATCGTCAAGGTGAACGCGTCCTGGTTCCACGTGCGCGAGCGCGGCCAGCTGGGCGGCGTCTTCGGCATCCTCATCTCCCTGGGCGTGTACTTCGCCTACGACTGGAGCCGCTTCATCGCCAAGGCGGCGCCCACGTACTGGGTGTTCTTCGTGCCCGCGGCCATCCTCGCCGCCTTCGTGGTGCTGGACTTCTTCGTCATCCGCGACACGCCTGGCCACACGGGCCATCCGGACTTCGACACGGCGGATGCGTCCAGCGGCGAGGCCCACGCGGGCCTGGGCGTGTGGCCCGTCTTCAAGAAGATGATCACCAACCGCACCATCATCATCATCCTGATGGTGGAGTTCTGCAGCGGCTTCATGCGCAACGCCATCATGCAGTGGTACCCCAAGTTCGCGAAGGCGACGGGCATCGCCGACGGTTTCGTCGCGGCCAACTGGGGCATGCTGCTGTGCGTGGCGGGCATCACCGGCGGCATGTTCGCGGGCGTCATCAGCGACCGCGTGTTCGACTCGCGCCGGGGCCCTGTCTCCGCGGTGCTCTACGCGGGCATGAGCGTGGGCGCGGTGGCCACGCTGTTCCTCCTGGGCAGCCCCGCGCTGGGGTGGACGGTCATCTTCATGTCCCTGTGTGTCATCGGCGTGCACGGCATGCTGTCCGGCACGGCCAGCATGGACTTCGGCGGCAAGAAGAACGCGGGCCTGGCGGTGGGCATCATCGACGGCGCGGTCTATGCGGGCACTGCGCTCCAGTCGCTGCTGCTCGGGCGCATCCTCCCGGCGGGGGAGGTGGCCAAGGACCCCCATAACTGGGGCAACTGGCCCCTGGCCATGCTGCCCCTGTCCTTCGCGGGCCTCCTTTTGGCCACCAAGGTCTGGAATGCCCGGCCCCAGCCCAAGGCGGCCCCCGTGTCGGGCGCTTCCGCCGTCACCCAGGCAGTTTCAGCTCCCAAGACTGGTACCGGGGGCTGAGTTCCCTGTGGACCGCTGGACGTCACGGGGGCGTCACTCCCCCGTGACAGGGTTGTAACGTAGAGTGCTGGTGTGTCCCAGGCACCCGCACCGCTCCATAGCCGCTTCGAGGTTCACGACCGGAAGCAGTTCGAGATCAAGCTCGAGTACCAGCCCTCGGGCGTGGACGAGACGCGCTACCTCGTGGAGGCGCATCTGTTCCTCCCCGGCAGTCTGAACATCGACCAGGAGACGTACCCCCGCGCGGACTTCTACGCGGACATCCACAACTACGTGCGCTTCAAGACGCCGGTGATGGCGGTGCAGGAGCTGCTCTCGTCGGACACCTCGCCGCTGGTGCGGCTGGAGGCGTGGCTGCGCACGGGGCTGGGCTCGGAGCGGGACGTCGTCTACCAGGCCAAGCTCCTGTCGTGCGTGCTGCGCGGTGCGCTGCGCCGCTTCGCCACGGGGGTGGAGTCCCGCTGCGAGGGGCCGGTGGCGCTGCCCACCGACGCGTGCGCGACGCTGGAGTCCGAGGTGGTGGCGATGCAGGCGGGGGTGACGCAGGTGATGGCGCGCTTCCGCCAGTGGCTGCGCTCGGTGGGGGAGCTGCGCCTGCAGGAGCGCTCGCGCGCGTCGCTGCGGCTGGTGGACGAGTACGTCAGCCTGCTGGTGGAGAACGGCTTCCGGCGCTCGGTGGCGGACATGAAGTCTCTGCCGCGCGGAGAGCCGTGGCTGGGGCTGCGCAAGGGGTTGATGGAGGCGGTGCTGCGCGAGGAGTCCTACCGCAAGGAGCACCGGCTGCGCAGCGTGCTGAGCCCCACGGGCGACAACGAGGAGTACATCCAGCGGCTGGGCATGCTGAAGAAGTTCTGCATGAACGTGCTCTTCCTGTCCTCGCGCCGCAGGCAGAAGCGGCAGGGGTGGGAAGAGGTGCTGTTCGCGCTGGCGGCGGGCATCGCGATGGCGTTCGCCACGGCGGTGGCGCTGTGGGCGCAGATCCGCTTCACGCAGGTGAGCCTCAACTTCTTCCTCATCGCCGTGGTCGGCTACATGATGAAGGACCGCATCAAGGAGGGCCTGCGGAGGCTGTCGAGCCGGGTGGCCGCCACGCACCTGTCGGACCGCACCGCGGACCTGGTGGACCCGGTGACGGGGCGCACCATCGGCACGTGCGAGGAGCGGGTGGACTACGGGCCCAAGGTGCCGGACTCGGTGCTGGCGCTGCGGCACCAGGACGACTTCCTCACCGTGTCCCAGGGCGAGCTGACGGAGACGGTCATCCGCTACCGCAAGCACATCGTCCTGGACGCGCGCCTGTTGCCGCGCTCGGACCGGGGGCTGTCGGGCGTCACGGACATCCTGCGGCTCAACGTGGAGCGCTTCCTGCGGGACATGGACGAGCCGGAGCTGGCGCTGGAGTACGTGGACCTGGCGGACCTGTCGGTGGGGCACATCCGAGGCGCCAAGCGCTACCCGGTGGACGTGGTGTTCCGCTTCACGGTGGAGGAGGAGGAGACGGACCGGCGCCAGGAGAGCACGCAGCTGGTGCGGCTGGTGCTGGACCGCAACGGCATCCAGCGCATGCTGCGCTTCGCGGACACGACTCCGGGCGCGCCCACTGGCCCCATGCCCTGGCAGTCGGCCGCCTGACCCGGGCGGTTTCGGCGGCGCTGGAGCCCGGGCGCGGGTAGTCTTCGCCGCGCCCATGGCCCACGAAGACTTCAAGAAGCGCATCCGCGACGACTGGCGCGACAGCCTGAACGCCATTCTGGCCCGGGCCCGCTCCCTCGGTGAGCGGGCGGTGCTGGCGTTCGACCTGGACTCCACCCTGCTCGACAACCGGCACCGGCAGGCTCGCATCCTGAGGGAATACGGCGAGGCCCAGGGCGTGCCGAGCCTCGCCGCCTGTGGACCCGACCATTGGACTTCCGGCTGGGACATGCGTGACGCGATGCGTGCCTGCGGCCTGGAGGAGGCCCAGGTGCAGGCCCACTTCCCGGAGGCCCGCCGCTTCTGGGGCGAGCGCTTCTTCACCAGCGAGTACTGCGAGGTGGACGAGGCCATCGACGGCGCGGCGGCCTTCACCCACGCCGTGGTGGCCACCGGGGCGAGGCTCGTCTACGTGACGGGGCGCCACGAGGGCATGCGCGAGGGCTCCGTCGCCTGCATGCGGCGCCACGGCATGGCGCTGCCGGATGACGAACGGGTGCTGCTCGTGATGAAGCCCACGCCGCGCGAGGACGACGACGCGTTCAAGCGCGAGGCGCACGCGAGGCTGGGTCGGCTGGGCACCGTGGTGGCCGCCTTCGACAACGAGCCCACCCACGCCAACGACTACCGGGTGCGCTTCCCCGAGGCCACCGTGATTCACCTGGCCACGGATCATTCCGGTCGACCGGTGACGCTGTTGGACGGCATCATCAGCGTCCCTCATTTCACCCTCGTTTCCTGACGCACCGCGCCTGGAAGACAGGAGCGGCCCCGAGGGGTTTGAAAGGCTTTGAAGTCCCCCTGCCGCGCGCTATGAGGCGCACGGCGTTTACCGCCCCGGGTGAGGAGGGGCGGACAGCATGGAGGCACCCGCGGTGGCCAGCCCGTACTCGAAAGACCTGCTGTTGACGATGTACCGGAAGATGTACCTCATCCGCCGTTTCGAGGAGCGCGCGGGCCAGCAGTACACGCTGGGGAAGATCGCCGGCTTCTGCCATCTGTACATTGGCCAGGAAGCGGTGGCGGTGGGCCCCATCGAGGCCATGCGCAAGGATGACTACATGCTCAGCGCGTACCGCGACCACGGCCAGCCCCTGGCGCGCGGCAGCGACGCGGGCATGGTGATGGCGGAGCTGTTCGGCCGGGGCACCGGCTACAGCAAGGGCAAGGGCGGCTCGATGCACATCTTCGACATCGAGCACCAGTTCTACGGGGGCTACGGCATCGTCGGCGGGCAGATTCCGCTGGCGGCCGGCATGGCCTTCGCCAGCCGCTATCGCAACGAGGACCGGGTGACGGTCTGCTACTTCGGCGACGCGGCGGCCAACCAGGGCGCGCTCCACGAGACGTTCAACATGGCGTCGAAGTGGAAGCTGCCGGTCATCTACATCTGCGAGAACAACCGCTACGGCATGGGCACGGCCATCTCCCGCACCTCGGCGGTGCCGGAGATCTACAAGCGCGCCGCCGCCTACGACATGCGCGGCGAGCCGGTGGACGGCATGGACGTGCTGAAGATGTACGAGGCCGTGAAGGACGCGGCCGCGTGGTGCCGCGCGGGCAAGGGCCCCGTGCTGCTGGAGGCGAACACGTACCGCTTCCGTGGCCACTCCATGGCGGACCCGGCGACCTACCGCTCCAAGCAGGAGGTGGAGGAGGAGCGCAAGGGCGACCCCATCCCCAAGCTGCGCGACTACGCCCTCAAGAACGGCCTGGGCGCGGACGCGGACTTCGAGCGGATCGAAGAAGAGGTGAAGGCCCAGGTGGACGCCGCGGTGAAGTTCGCGGACGAGTCCCCGGAGCCGAGCCTGGAAGAGCTGTGGCGCGACACCATCGTCGAGCCGGGCGAGCCGGACGTGCGTCCCCGTGAGCGGGTGCTGGGCGTGAAGGTGGAGAACTGGCCGTCGTACCCGAGCGGCCAGGAGCTGAAGGTGACGTGGGACCTGGAGCCGCGCGCGCAGGCCGAGGCGGCGGACAAGAAGGCGGGCCTGACGAACTGAGTCGCAAGGCCCCCCTGACCAACCAACCTTTTTGATTTCGAGTCGGAGCCGACGATGCCCGAGTTGATGTACCGCGAGGCCCTGAACCAGGCGCTCGCCGAGGAGATGGAGCGCGACGCCAACGTCTTCCTGATTGGCGAGGAAGTGGGTCGCTACAACGGCGCCTTCAAGGTGTCGCAGGGGCTTTTGGACAAGTTCGGGAGCGCGCGCATCATCGACGCGCCCATCTCCGAGCTGGGCTTCGGCGGCATGAGCGTGGGCGCGGCCATGGTGGGCCTGCGTCCCGTGGTGGAGATGATGACCTGGAACTTCGCGATTCTGGCGATGGATCAGATCGTCAACAACGCGGCCAAGCTGCGCCACATGTCCGGCGGTCAGCTGCGCTGCCCCATCGTCTTCCGTGGACCGGGCGGCGCCGGTGGCCGTCTGTCCAGCCAGCACAGCCAGTCGCTGGAGGCCAACTACGCGCACTTCCCGGGCCTGAAGGTGATTGCGCCCGCGACGCCCGCGGACGCCAAGGGGATGCTCAAGTCGGCCATCCGCGACGAGAACCCCGTCATCATGTTCGAGGGCGAGCGGCTCTACGCGCTCAAGGGCGAGGTGCCCGAGGGCGAGCACGTCGTGCCGCTGGGCAAGGCGGACGTGAAGCGCGAGGGGACGGACGTCACCGTCATCACCTGGAGCCGCATGTACTACTTCTGCATGCAGGCGGCCGAGGAGTTGGCGAAGGAGGGCATCAGCGTGGAGGTCCTGGACCTGCGCACGCTGCGGCCCCTGGATGAAGAGGCCATCCTGGCGAGCGTGCGCAAGACGAACCGCGCCGTCATCGTCGAGGAGGGCTGGGCGCTGGCGGGTATCGGCGCCTCCGTGGTGGACATCATCCAGTCCAAGGCGTTCGACGAGCTGGACGCGCCAGTGGAGCGCGTGACGGGGCTCGATGTGAACATGTCCTATGCGGCGAACCTGGAGAACGCGACCCAGCCGGACGCGCCCAAGATCATCGCGGCCGTGAAGAAGGTGTTGTACCGCCAGGGAGCCTGACCCGTATGGCCACGCCCATTCAGATGCCGAGCCTGTCCCCGACGATGACGGAGGGGAAGATCGTCAAGTGGCTGAAGAAGGTGGGGGACAAGGTCACCTCCGGTGAGGCCATCGCCGAACTGGAGACGGACAAGTCCAACCTCGAAATCGAGGCCTACGACGACGGCTACCTTCTTCAGATTCTCGTCGACGAGAACCAGTCGGCTCCCGTCGGCGCTCCCATCGCCTACATCGGCGCGCAGGGCGAGAAGGTGGCGGCGGGGGGGGCTCCGGCGCCCAAGGCCGCCGCGCCCGCTCCTGCTGCTCCCGCCGCGAAGGTCGAGGCCCCCAAGGCCCCCGCCGCCGCGCCTGCTCCGGCCGCCGCTCCCGTGTCGAGCGGAGGCGGGGACC
This sequence comes from Myxococcus eversor, assembly GCF_010894455.1. GTDB lineage: Bacteria > Myxococcota > Myxococcia > Myxococcales > Myxococcaceae > Myxococcus > Myxococcus eversor. The sequence goes on from NZ_JAAIXY010000017.1 coordinate 182,328, forward strand.
GCATCGCCATCCAGTTGCCGAGCCTGTCCCCGACGATGACGGAGGGGAAGATCGTCAAGTGGCTGAAGAAGGTGGGGGACAAGGTCTCCTCCGGTGAGGCGCTCGCCGAACTGGAGACGGACAAGTCCAACCTCGAAATCGAGGCCTACGACGACGGGACGTTGGCGGAGATCGTCGTCGGGGAGAACCAGTCGGCCCCCGTCGGCTCGCCCATCGCGTACCTCACGCCGAAGGGTGGCAAGGCCGCCGCGCCTGCTCCCGTCGCCGCGTCGAAGCCCGTGGGGGCTGCTCCCGCCGCCGCGCCCACGCCTCCGGCCCAGGCCGCGCCTGTCGCGGCGGCACCGGTGGCGTCCGGGGGACGACGTGTTCGCGCCAGCCCGCTGGCGAAGAAGATCGCCAAGGACAAGGGGCTGGACATCGCCCAGGTGCAGGGCTCGGGTCCGTCGGGTCGCGTGGTGAAGCGCGACATCGAGGAGGCCCTGGCCCGTGGAGTGAAGGCTCCTGTCGCCGCTCCCACGGCGCCCGTTGCGCGCAAGGCACCGTCCGCCGCGACGGTGGCCCGTCCCGAGGCCCGCACCGAGCCGCTGTCCTCCATGCGCAAGGTCATCGCGCAGCGGATGACGGAGGTGAAGCCCGGCGTGCCGCACTTCTATCTCACCCTCGAGGTGGAGATGGATGCCGCGGTGAAGGTGCGCGAGGAGGCGAAGGCGATGGAGCTCAAGGTCTCCGTCAACGACCTCATCGTGAAGGCCGTGGCGATGGCCGTGCGCCGCTACCCGAAGATCAACGTCTCGCTCCAGGGGGACCAGGTGGTCCACCACGGCTCGGTGGACGTGGGTATCGCCGTGGCGCTGGAGCAGGGACTCATCACCCCCGTCATCCGCGACGCGGACACGAAGGGGCTCCAGGCCATCTCCACGGAGGTGCGTGAGCTGGCGGAGCGCGCTCGCAAGCGGGCCCTCAAGCCCGAGGAGTACACGGGCGGCTCCATCACCGTGAGCAACCTGGGCATGTACGGCATCGACCAGTTCGTCGCCATCATCAACCCGCCGCAGGCATCCATCCTCGCGGTGGGCGCGGTGGCGGACAAGGTGGTGGCGCGGGACGGGCAGATGGTGATTCGCAAGATGATGACGGCGACGTTGTCGTGCGACCACCGCATCATCGACGGTGCCATTGGCGCGGAGTTCCTGCGGGAGCTGCGTGGCCTGCTGGAGCACCCGACGCGGCTGCTGTTCTAGGCCGTTCTCGTGGCCCGCTCCTCGTCGTGCTCCGTCATCCGGGGCGCACGGGAGCGGGCCGCGCTGTCACTTGCGCGTCGGCTCGTCGCGGCGCGATTCCTCTTCCAAACGCCGCTGCTCGCACGTCACGCTCGCCTGCTGCTCGCGGCTCGTACCCGTCGGCAGGTCGTGCTCCTCGTCCACCGAGCGTCCCCTCATGCCGGGCCAGGGCTCGGGGCGGGTGGCCTCCACGTGCTCAATGTGTTCCTTGTAATCACTGTCGCTGGCCGCGTTGCGCGGCACGTCGTCCGGCTTGTCCTGGTGCGCCATGGCGCTGCCCTCCTGGAGCTGGAGACTCGGGGGGAGTCCCTCAGTCAACGGTGTGACGCGTGGCGATAGGCGTCCACCCCGTGGCTCCTCGGCAAGGCCCGTTCCCTCGCTTGCTGAGCGAGCACGAAAAAAAGGCCGGCAGCCGCATCGGTTCGCTGCTTAACTTGGTCCCAATGAACGACGACATGACACGCGAACGGCTTGTCGAGGGTGTGTCGGAGTTGGAGTCACGGGTCGGTCAGCCGCTGCCACTCGCGCAGTCGCTGCACCAGGCCCTGCTCGGCGCGGTTTTCCCCCTCACCGCTGAAGAGCTCACCTGGGTGGCCCGGGAGAACGAGGCCTCGCCCACGGTGCTGTCGCTGCTGGGCGTGCTGCCCAGGGGCAGCTTCCCCTCCGTGGACGCGGTGGCCGTGGCCCTGGAGCAGGATGCCGAGCGCGCGGAGCCGCTCCCGGAGCCTCGCGCCTCCACCCTCACATCCTCCCGCTGAACCCTCCATCCTCGCGGCGCGTCGGGCCCTCACCCGACGCGCTCGTGACGCCGGCGGCACGTCCGTGCCCCTGCCGGGGAACCGTGCCGTCGTCTGGATTTTCCTGGGGGTCAAACCTGTCTGGTTGCTCTAGAGTTGGGGAGGCATTGCGTCCCGGGGGGACGGTTCCGTCGGCACCCAGAAGAAAGGGAGTCGGAGGAGGCGCTATCCTAGGCGTCACCAGCCTGGCCTCGTCGTGGGATAGCCGGCCAGGAGGAGCGTCATGAACCCGTCTGAACTACCCGCGGTGCTGTACGTCGACGACGACGCCCTCAACCTGCGGGTCTTCGACGCGAACTTCGGCCAACGCTTCCGCATCTTCCGCAGCGCGTCCCCCAGCGAGGCGCTGACGCTGCTCGAGCAGCGCAAGGGTGAGATTGGCGTCATCCTCTCCGACCAGCGCATGCCAGGGATGACGGGCGTGGAGCTGTTGGAGCGCGCCCGCTCGATTGCGCCCGACGCCAAGCGCATGCTCGTCACGGCATACGCGGACATGCAGGCCGTCATCGACGCGGTGAACCGCGGACAGGTGACGCGCTACTTCGTCAAGCCGTGGGACCGCTCGGAGCTGCAGGCGGCGCTGGACGACGCGCTGAAGATTGCGCGGTTGGAGCTGCGCATCCGCGAGGTGGAAGGGCGGATGATGAAGTCGGAGCGTCTGGCCACGCTGGGGCAGGTGACGGCGGGAATCGCCCACGAGCTGATGGGCCCGGTGGGCTACCTCTCGCAGAACGTGGCGTCGCTGCAGCGGGATTTGACGAGCGTCATCCAGTACGTGTCCAAGCACCTGCCGGGAGACCCGAGTCCCGAAGTCGCGGAGACGGTGGAGGACCTGCCGGCGCTCATCAAGGACCTGGCGGACGGCGCCGAGCACCTGCGCCAGGTGGCGTTGGGGCTGCGCGCGCAGGCGCGAGGCGAGGACATGGAGGGCACGGCGGACGTGGCCGAAGTGGTCTCCTTCGCGGTGAAGCTGGCGCGCGCCGAGGTGCGCGACAGGGCTCGGTTGACGAGCAACGGCGAGCCGGTGCGCGTGGCCTTCGGTCCGGTGAAGTTGTGCCAGGTGCTGCTCAACCTCGTGGTCAACGCGGCGCAGGCCATGAGTGGCACCGGGCGGCAGGGGCGCATCGAAGTGCGCTGGTCCGTGCGGACCGAGGACGTGGTGCTCACGGTGGCGGACAACGGCTGCGGCATCCCGATGGACCTCCAGGAGCGCGTCTTCCAGCCGCTGTTCACCACGAAGCCGGTGGGCATCGGCACGGGTCTGGGGTTGTCCATCTGCCGCGAACTGGTGACGCAAGCGGGCGGCAACCTGCGGCTGTCGTCCACGCCGGGCGAGGGCACGGACATCGAAATCACCCTCCGGCGAGCCCCGCTCCCCTGAGGCCGAAGGCGTTGCTGAGCATGCGCCACACACGGTGGAGTGACTCGCCCTCCGAGGGGCGCACGTCCTCCACCAGCACGGCGCGCTGGGGCTGAGCGCCCTCCGGGGCGTACTCCACGATGAGCGCGTAGCGAGGGCCGGGGCGCTCGACGAGGTGCACCGCGCGCACCGCGTCGAAGGGCACCAGCTCCGCGCGGGTGGCGCCGGGAGTCCAGGCCAGGCGCTCCAGGCGCAGGCTCTCCGAGCGGAAGTGCATCACGAAGCGACGGCGTCCCAACCGGGACTCGATTCGCAGGGCGAGTCCCACCAGCGCCGCGGCGACGAGGGCCAGGACTCCCGACGCGGTGGGGAAGGCGCCTTTCTCGTGGCCCACCATGACGGCTGCGCCCACGGCGCAGCCCACGGCGACACCGACACACAATCCCGGCAGCATTCTCCGCTCCCAACGCGGGGGGAGGGATTCGCCCAGCAGGCGTCCGCCGTCGTAACGCAGGCGCACGTCTCCCAGGAGTGGGGGCACCCGGTTCTCCAGCAACGCGTCTTCGAAGCTCGCCACGGACAGCAGCATAGCGGCCCCCGCATGCGAGCCTCGAAGTCCGCGTGAAGCTGTGCGAATCTCCCAAGTCATGGATCTCCCGTTCGAGACCGGTGAGGGCGGCGGTGGGGAGGGGGGAACGCTCGCCTCGACGGTGTTGGTGGTGGACGACGAGCCCGTCGTCCTGGACATCTGCGCTCGGTTGTTGGAGCGCGAGTCGGACCTGGTGGTGCTGGTGGCGGCGAGCGCGGAGGAAGCGCTGCCGATCCTCAGCGAGCAACGGGTCGACGTGCTGGTGACGGACAAGAACCTGCCTGGCATGGGCGGGGTGGAGCTGGTCTCCGAGGCGCGCAATCTCCAGCCGACGCTGGAGGCGCTGATGATTACGGCCTACGCGAGCAGCGAGTCCGTCATCGCCGCCTTCGCCGCGGGTGCCAGCGACTACATCCTCAAGCCCTTCGACGACTTGAGGGTGTTGCGCGCCAAGGTGCGGGCGGCGCTGGAGCGGCGCAGCGCGGGGACACAGGTGCGGGAGCAGGCGCGTGAAGTGGCCCGCGAGGCGGCGACGTTGCTGGCGGCGGGGCATGACGCTCCGGAGCCGGCGCACGAGGCGCTGGAGGTGGAGCTGCGGGCCTACGAGGAGTCCTCGCGCACGGTGCTGGACGGGCGGGTGGCGGTGGTGGGCAGCGAGGAGGCGCTCGCCGTGTTGAAGGAGGCGGGCTTCGAGGTGCGGGAGCTTCCACCGTACGCGCCGGAACTGGAGAGCGTGGACGTGGTGGTGGTGGAGACGGGAGACCCGCAGTGGCGCACGCTCGCGGAGCGGCTCCAGCGCAGGCCCCCGGACGTGCTCCTGTTGGCCAGTCCCCAGGCGGACCTGGGTGACCTGCTGGAGGCCATCACGCTGCGCATGGACCTGGTGGGTTTTGGCAGCACGCAGGGCGCGAGCGCGCTGCCGGAGAAGGTGCGGATGCTGCTCTTGCGCCGAGGCGTGCAGCGGGCACAGGACCGACTCACCGCCGCGCTCTCCGCCTTCCGGCAGAGCATCCCCACGTCGAAGGCCTGAGGCAGCTCGGGAGGGAAGGGGACCGAGTCCTGCTTCAGGGCTCGGTGCCGTCGAGCTGACGCGCGAACTCAAGCTGGATGTTCAAGAGCTCCGTCATGGGAACCGGGCGCTTGGACACGCGGGCGAGGTCCTTGCCCTCCGCTGTCCAGAGCGGTGGGTGCATGGAGAATCCTTCATCCGGAGAGAGTCGTGAGACGTCCTCGCTCCATCCGGCCCCACGGGAGTCGCCGTAGAATCCGGAGAGGTCTCCTCCAAGAAAGAACGCCAGCAGGTCCGAGTAGCCACGGCCCAGGTCTTCCCACTTGAGCGAGTCGGGTGCGAAGTAGAACGCTCCGCCACGTCCCTCACCGAGCGCCCCGCCGTCGAGCGCGAAGAAGCCGCCGAGAACGTCGTGCGCCACGAGCAGCATCCCCTGCGTCGAAGCCACAGCCTGATGCGGGCCCAGGGCATTCCAGGACGACAGGCTGCCGCGCATGCGCGCACCCCCGCTGCCCAGGATTCGGAGCCAGCCCCGGTCGACGAGCAGGCCTCCTGTTTCATGGGCCACCGCACCCAAGGGTGAGCGGGTCGTCACTTGAAGCTGGTGGAGGACCTGTCCCGCGGAGACTTCGTCCCGAGGAAGGACTTCGACGGGGTTGCTCGCGGAGGCGAGCCACTCCTGCACCAACGGCCAGGCGGGCGAGGTGGTGTCGAGCAACTCCTTCAGCGTCCGCATGCCGCCACCGTGCTCCGGAAAAACAAAACGCCGCCTTCTTTTCAGAAGGCGGCGTCGGAGTGACCCTGCCGGGATTCGAACCCGAGTTTGAGCCGTGAGAGGGCTCCGTCCTAACCGCTAGACGACAGGGCCGACATTTCGCTGCAACCACCGTGTTTCTGCTGCTGCTTCCTACATTCTCGTCTGGCTCGCGTCAACCATCTGATTTCGAGCGTTCCGAGGTGCTGCGACTGCGGTGCTGCGAGCTGGGGAACTAGGATTCGAACCTAGATAAGCAGAGTCAGAGTCTGCTGTCCTGCCGTTAGACGATTCCCCAATCACTGCGGCTGCCTCTACTACCAACACCGCCCAACGACTGCAACAACTTCGGTGGGCGGCTGCTGCTGCGACTTCTACTTCTTCTTCCCCGGTTTCGTCTCCGGCTTTTTCGCCGGTTTGACCGCCTGCTGCGTGGGGACGATGTAGATGCGAACTTCCTCGTTCGCCTCGTAAATATTCAGCCCCGCGAAGTTCTTCCCCGAGGGGTTGGTGATGTGGACCGCTTTCACGCCCGGCTGGTTGACGATCTGCCGTCGTGGATAGTTGCTCGTCGAGTAGACCGAGCGGTAGTAGTCCAGCGTCGCCTCGAAGTCCTTCGGCACCTTGTAACGGTTCTCCCCCACCTTCTGGGAACCGTCCGGCAACTGCGCGCCGCTGACCACCTCGGCACCTGCCCCCACCGCCCAGAGCGCACACAGCGCCGCACCGAGCGGGCGCGCCTTATAGAAATGCCGTTTCATGGTGTCAAGCGCACGCATCATGGGTCGTGAAGATAGGTGCCGAAGCGGCGGACGTCCACCGCTTCGTCGGGCTGACGTCACCCGCCTCGCGCGAGCGCGGCGTCGATGCGACGCAGGGCCTCGTCCCGCCCCGCGAGCAGCAGCGTCTCGCCGATGCCGGGGCTCGTGGTGTTGCCGGTGATGGCGACCCGCACCGGCTGCGCCACCTTGCCCATGCCCACGCTCGAGGCCTCGCTGACGGACTTCACCACCCCGTCCAGCGCCTCCACCGTCCACTCGGGCAGCGCGGCGGCCGCGTCGCGCACCTTGCGCAGCAACACGAGCGAGTCACCGACGAGGTGCTTGCCCGCCGCCTTCTCGTCGAGCGTGACGCCCGAGCCGAAGTAGAGCGCCGCCGTCGTCGCCATCTCCTCCAGCGTGCGAGCGCGCTCCTTGAGCGCATGCACCAGCGGCACCAGCCGGGAGTCCCCCTTCGCCTGGAAGCCCTTGGCCTCCAGGAAGGGCACCAGCCGCTCGGCGACGGTGGCCTCCGGCAAGAGCTTCATCCACTGCTGGTTGAGCCACAGCAGCTTCTCCGGATTCCACACGCCGGACGTGGTGCCGACGTTGGAGAAGTCGAACCACTCCTCCATCTGCTCGCGGGTGATGACCTCGTCGTTGCCGTGGCTCCAGCCCAGGCGGATGACGAAGTTGCTCAGCGCCTCCGGCATGATGCCGGTGCGCTTGTGCAGCATCACGTCCGCCTCCGGGTGCTTGCGCTTGGAGAGCTTCTCGCGGTCCGGCCCCAGGATGAGCGGCAGGTGCGCGAAGTCGGGCGGCTGCCACCCCAGCGCCTGGTAGAGCATCAGCTGCGGGAAGGTGGAGTTGACGTGCTCCTGCCCGCGCGCCACCAGGGTGATCTCCATCAGGTGGTCATCGATGACGCAGCCGAAGTTGTAGAGGGGGATGCCGTCCGCGCGCAGCATGACCCAGTCGTCCAGGTCCGAGTACGGCTTGGTGATGACCCCCAGCGCCTTGTCGTCGAACGACACGGTGCCGTCGGTGGAGGGCATCTTGAAGCGGATGACCGCCTCCTCCTCGCGACGACCCGCGGGCGGGCCCTTCAACTCCCGGCACGTGCCCGGGTACTTGTAGAAGGCGCCGGACTTCTCCGCCGACTCGCGCTGGGCCTCCAGGTCCTGCTTCGTGCAATAGCAGCGGTAGGCCTTGCCCTCGGAGAGCAGCCGCTGCGAGTGCTCGCGATAGGTGTCCAGGCGCTGGGTCTGGAAGTAGGGCGCGTGCGGGCCCTCCTTGCCGGGGCCCTCGGTCCAGTCGATGCCCAGCCACACCAACCCGTCGAGGATGGCTTGCACCGACTCGGCGGTGGAACGCACGCGGTCGGTGTCCTCCATGCGAACAATGAACGTGCCGCCGAACCTCCGCGCCTGGAGGTAGTTCATCAGCGCCGTACGGGCACCGCCAATGTGGAGGTAGCCGGTGGGCGAGGGAGCGAAGCGGACGCGTGGGGCAGTGGGCATACGGGCGCGCGGATTAGCAGGGCGGGGGTAGGGGGTCAACGCGGATGGGCACGCTGAGGTATGGTGCGCGCCGAGGAGAGAAATCGTATGTCGATTCGTCAGCTATTTCGCATGGGGATGGTGACGGTGGCCCTGCTGGGCGCCTTGCCCGCGGCCGCCACCACGCAGCTCCGGGTGGACCTGTCGCAGCTCTCCCGGGACTCGGACACCGTCATTCACGGCGTCGTGCGTCGCGTGGAGAGCCGGTGGAGCGGTGATGGCCGGCGCATCGTCACCGACGTCGAAGTCGAGGTGAAGGAGCCGCTCAAGGGACAACCGGGCAACACGGTGCTCGTGACGCAGCCGGGTGGCCAGGTGGGCGATATCGGACAGGTGGTGCACGGGCTCGCGTCGTTCAAGACGGGCGAGGAGGTCGTCATCTTCCTGCGCAAGCGCGGCACCCAGGCCTTCCGTCTCTCCGGCGAGGCCCAGGGCAAGTACCAGGTCCAGCGCGACGCGGCGGGCAAGCCCGCCATGGCCGTGCCCGAGCCCTCCGAGGCGCTGCTGCTGGACCCCGTCACGCGCCAGCCGACCACCGTGGTGGAGAAGCCGAGGACCCTCGCGGAGCTCAAGGCGGCCATCCGCGCCGCGCTCACGGAGCCGACACCGTGACGCCCGCGGCGACCCTGCTCGCGGTCCTCGCGCTGGGACAGTTCGACCCGTATGTCCGCAGCCGCGTGACGCCGGGCGATGACGCCACCCAGTGCCTGTACTGGACGGTGCCGAGCATCACCTGGAACCAGAGCACGCTCGGCAATCCGGACACGCAGGGCGACACGGAGTTCGACGCCGTCCGCGTCTCCTTCCAGAACTGGGAGGACATCTTCGCCGCCTGCGGCAACCTCAACCTCCAAGAGGGTCCCCGCATCGCCGAGCGGAACGTGGGCTACCTGCGCGACGGGGAAAACCACAACGTGGTGCTCTTCCGCACGAAGGTCTGCAGCGCGGTGGTGGCGGCCACGGACGCGTGCTGGGACGCCGAGACGTGCGCCAATCAATACGACTGCTGGGATGACGACCAGAGCACCCTCGCCATCACCCTGACGACGTATGACAAGCGCTCGGGCATCATCTACGACTCGGATATCTCCTTCAACGCGAGCCAGTACGCCTTCACCACGTCGAACGGGCCCACGTGCTTCCCGCCCGTGACGACGAACTGCGTCTCCACCGACGTACAGAACACCGCCACGCACGAGATTGGCCACTTCGTCGGGCTGGACCACACGCGCGCCGCGGGCTCCACCATGAACCCGAGCGCCCAGACCGGTGAGGTGTCCAAGCGCATCATCGACTCCGGCTCGCGCGACTTCGTGTGCTCCGTCTACGCCAAGGGCGCTCCCAGCCAGGCGTGCCTGCATCCGGTGGTGAACGAAGAGCTGGGACCGAAGGGCGGGGGCTGCTCCGCGACGGGCGCTTCGTCGCTCGGTCCCGCGCTGATGGCCTGGGTGCTGTGGCGGCGGCGTCGCGCGCGGGAGGCCCGCTCATGAAGGCGCGGTGGATGCTCGGCCTCGCGCTCCTCGTCTCCTCGCCTGTCCTGGCGCAGGAGTTCTCGTACCGTCGCACCGTCGTGCCGGGCAGGCCCCTGTGTCTGCTGTGGCCGGTGCGCGAGTACGTCTATCACCTGGACGCGGCCGGCAGCGCGCGCACGCCGGGCGACACGGAGGTCGCCGCGATTGAAGCGTCGTTCGAGTCCTGGCGCCAGGTGTCGAAGACGTGCAGCGACTACGTCTTCACGCGGGGCGAGGACTGGCGCCTCCCGGTGGTCGTGGGCTTCGACCAGGAGAACCGCTACGCCAACTACAACATCGTCACGTTCCGCGAGACGTCATGTAACGACATCGTCGCGGCGGACGACCCGTGCTGGGACGCGGAGACGTGCGGCAACCAGTACACCTGCTGGGAGCACGGCGACGGCACCATCGGCCTCACCACCTCCACGTTCAGCTTCACCGACGGCCGGGTGCTGGACTCGGACATCGAGCTGAACGCGTCCCAGCCCGGAGGCAGCGTGGGCTTCCTCTTCACCACGGTGGACTCGCCGCCCTGCTCCGGGACTCCCGCCACGAACTGCGTGGCCATAGACCTGCAGAACACCATGACGCATGAGATTGGCCACGTCGTGGGGTTGGACCATGTGCCCATCTCGGGTGCCACCATGGAGCCCACCGCGCCGGCGGGTGAGACGCGCAAGCGCATCATCGACCCAGGCTCCGCCGCTGGCTTCTGCTCCATCTACCCCAAGAACCTTCCGCCCAATCAGTGCCTGATGCGCGCGGAGGCGGGCATCGTGCTCCTGGCGGACGGGCGGGGAACCGGCTGCACCGTGGCTCCTGGCGCCGGTGTCACGGGGGCCTGGCTCGCCGTGCTGGCCCTGCTGCGAGGGAGAAAGCGGACGGGCGGACGTCGGGATGGCACTGCGTCCCACCGTGAGCGGACTTAGAACGAAGAACGTGGCTGTCGCCTTCTTCGACCTCGACAAGACGTTGATCGCCGCCAACTCCGGCTCGCTGTGGGTCCGCCGCGAGCTGGAGCTGGGGCATATCAACCGGTGGCAGGCCCTGCGCGCGAGCCTGTGGATTGCCCGCTACCACCTGGGCTTCGTGTCCATGCAGGACGCGCTGGAGCGCGCCGTCGCGCTGCTCGCGGGCTCCCGGGCAAGCCCCATCCAGCAACGCACCGCGGACTTCTACGAGCAGACGGTGCGCTCGCTCTATCGGCCGGGCGCGCTCTTCGCCGTGGAGGAGCACCGCCGCGCCGGTGACAGGCTGGCGCTCCTGACGTCGTCGTCGGGCTACCTGTCGGACTGGGTGGCGCGCGAGCTGAGCCTGGATGCCGTGTTGTGCAACCGCTTCGAGGTGGACGCCGAAGGACTGCACACGGGCCGCCCGCTGGGGCCCATCTGCTTCGGCGAGGGCAAGCTCACGTACGCCCAGGGCTACGCGCGCGAGGTGGGCGTGCCCTTGTCGGCGTGCGCCTTCTACACGGACTCGTACTCGGACCTGTCGGTGATGGAGGCGGTGGGGCGGCCGGTGGCCGTGCATCCCGACCATCGGCTCAAGCGCGAGGCGCGCAAGCGAGGCTGGCCGGTGGTGAGCTGGGGTGTTCCATCCGGAGGGGGCGTGCTGTCCGTGCCGCCCGCGCCTCCGGTGGTGCCTTCCACCGGGCCCTGAGCGAAAGACGCCCACGGGCCCGGCGGAAGAGGTGTGACGTCAGCGGCGCGGCGCGACCAGCCGCATGCTGAAGGTGTAGTCCACGTTCACCGGATGGCCCTGGTACATGATGGGCTTGTAGGTGCGCGACTGGAGCGAATCCAGCACCGGCTTCTCCATGTACGTGACGGACTTGATGACGCGGCACTTCTCCACGCGGCCCTTGGTGGTGATGGTGCAGCGGACAATCATCACGCCCTCGGCCTTCGCCGCCATCGCCTCGCGCGTGTAGACGAGGTCCTTGCTCTGGTCGATCATCTCCGGGCGAGACATGTCCTCGTTGTAGGGCAGCACGTCGCCGCGCGCGGACGCGAGCGCCGCGGTGGGGAGCACCGGCACCGCCAGCCCACCGGACACGCCCTTGGCCTGCGTCGCCGCCGCCGCGCCCACCGCGCCCGCCGTCGGCGGAACCACCGGCTCCGCGGCAATCGCCTGCGTGGGCGAGAGCATCACCGGCGCGGACATTCCGCCCGGCGTCGCCACGGGCTCGGCCACCTCGACCTCGTCCGTGGAAGAGGCAGCGGACGCCACCTCGATGCCACCACCGCCGCGCGAGCCACCCCGGCGCTTCTGGAGCTTCTGCGACAGCACCACCTCGCCGGAGCCGCCCGTGACGACGGTCTCCATCTGGTAGCCCTCCATCGCGAAGGTCAGCTCCACGGTGATGGAGCCGTCCTGGCCCGACGGCAGCTCCAGGGTGAAGGGCGTCGTGCCGCGCTCCTTGCCCCGATAGAAGACGCGCGCGCCGCTGGGCTGGCTCATCAGCTTGAAGCGGACCTTCTGCGCGCCGGCGGGGATGACCGCCTCCTGCGCGGGCGCCGTGGGCGGAGCCTGCACCGGAGCCTGCGCCACCGCTTCCGGCTTCGTCTCCGGAGCCTTCGCGGGGTCCTTGTTGCTCATGAAGAAGATGGTGCCCACGGCGACGAGTCCCGCCACCGCGAGTCCGCCCAGTCCGCCGATGGCCAGCGTGCGCTGACGGGCGCGCTGGACGGCGACAGGCACTTCCACGCTGATGTCCACCGCGAGCGTGTCACCGGAGTCCGTGCCCGAGCTGCCGGCGCTGGAGAACAGCGGGGACGGGTAGGGGCCCGTCGTCGTCGCGCCACCCGGGCGCTTGAAGATGCCGCTGTTGCCGCCCGCGGACATGCTCGCCTCGCGCAGGCCCTCCAGCAGCTCGTCCATCGTCTGGAATCGCCGCGCCGGGTCCTTCTCCAGACAGCGGCGCACCACCGCCTCGATTTCCGGCGGCACCGCGATGTCCGGGCGGAGCTGCTGGAAGGTGGGCGGCGCTTCCTTGTAATGGGCGAAGATGAGCTCGATGTGGTCCCGCGCGATGAACGGCGGGCGCCCCATCAGCATCTGGAAGAGGACGATGCCCAGCGAGTACACGTCGCTGCGCGCGTCCGTCGCGTTGCGCGCCTGCTCCGGCGCCATGTACTGCGGCGAGCCGAGGAATGTTCCGTTCTGGGTGATCTCCGGGGAGATCTGCCCCTCTTGCGGCGCGGCCACCGACTTCACGAGCCCGAAGTCCAGGACCTTCACCAGGTCCTGGTCCTGCTCGTTGAGCAACATGATGTTCGCGGGCTTGAGGTCCCGGTGGATGATGCCCAGGCTGTGCGCCTCGCGCAGCGAGCGGCAGATCTGCTGCGTGATTGCGATGGCGCGGGACCACGACAGCGGCCCCACCTGCCCGAGCACCTGGGCCAGCGTGCGGCCGTCCAGGTACTCCATGGCGATGTAGAAGATGCCATCGTCCGTCTGCCCGTAGTCGATGACGGTGACGGTGTTGGGATGGCGCAGCTTCGAGGTGAGGGAGGCCTCGCGCAGGAAGCGCTTCTGGAAGCCGGGGTCCCGGGTGCTGGAGTAGCTGGGGTTGAGGACCTTGAGCGCGACGACTCGCTCCAGGGGGGCCTGCACCGCTCGGTAGACCTTGCCCATGCCGCCAACACCCAGGGGGTCCAGGATGCTGAAGCGACCGTTCAGGGTGCGGCCGATGAGCGGATCCGCGCCCGTCGCGGCAGGCGTCTCGGGGTTCGGCGAGTCGCCCTTGATCATTCGTACCCCCTGACTACAAGCAACATGGATTCTCCAGGAGTGTGCCGGGTACGCATCAAACCATATCTCCAGTTCCGGACGCACTCCCGGCCTGGATGATCCATGACTCACCAGGGTGGCTGACAGCACACACCGGGGTCGTCGGATGCGGGACGGTCCATTTCACCCCGCATTGACGCTCCTTCACTGCCCGGATTAGCGTGAGTCCACCCGCGCGCCAGGGCAGAAGCGGGCGGGGCCGCCCCCCATGGCAGACACCCCCTCCAACTCCCCCGTCGTGGAAGCCCAGCTTCGTCGAACCTCCGTACAGGAGCGTCTTGGCGCGCTGGAGGTCGAGCAGGCGCGGCTGCGCCAGGAACTGGTCTCCCTGTCGGGAGAGCTGCGACTGCCGGGCCTCTATCTCACCCTGGACGCCGCGGGCACCAGCGCGCTGCTGGTGGCGGACGCCGTCCAGGAGGTGGTGCGGCTGGTGGAGCTGGAGCCACTGCCCGGAGCCCCGCCGCATGTCGCGGGGACCTTCATCTACAGAGGGAGTCCCGCCGTCGCCGTGGACCTGGCCGCGCTCCTGGGCGTCACGCGCGAGCCGGCGCTGGATGCGCACCTGGTCATCTGCAAGGGCGCTCGGCCGGTGGCCGTGCTGGTGGACAGGGTGAGAGACCTCGTCGAGGCGCCGGTGCTGGTGGAAGGCACTCCGGACGGCGACGTGGCCTTGCCGTGGGATGGCACGGGACTGATGGCGGGCCTGTGCCGGACGCCCGAGGGGATTCGCCCGCTGCTGCGCATCTCCGCGGTGCTGGTGGGGTCGGAGGAGACGTGAGCGACGCCGTCCTCGATGACGCGACGCTCGTGAAGGTCGAGGAGGTCCTCCGGGCCGCCTGCGGCCTGACGCTCGCGCACAGCCTGCGACGCTCGCTGGAGACTGCGCTGGCGCGCTCCGCCGAGACGCGGAACCTGTCGCCCGCCGCGTTCCTGAACGCGCTGCTGCGGCGGGACGCGCAGGCGGTGGAGACCTTCATCGAGCACGCCGTCATCGGCGAGACGTACTTCTTCCGCCACCCCGAGCACCTGCGCTCGCTCGCCAGGCTGGCGCCGCCTCAGGCCGGGCCCTTCTTCCAGGTGTGGAGCGCGGGCTGCGCCAGCGGCGAGGAGCCCTACAGCATCGCCATGGCCCTGCTCGCCGCGGGCGTGCCGGAGGGCCACTTCCGAGTGCTCGCCACGGACGTGTCGGGCCGGGCGCTGGAGCGCGCGCGGGACGGAATCTACGGCCCCTGGTCCCTGCGGCACATCGAGCCGGAGCTGGAGAAGCGCTTCCTGGAGCCTCGAGGCGAGCAGTTGTCGGTGGTGGCCCAGGTGCGGCGCATGGTGGAGTTCCGCCGCCACAACCTGGCCATGGAGCCGCCCCCCGTGAGCGCGCCGAGCGCCATCTTCTGCCGCAACGTCCTCATCTACTTTCCGCCGGACCTGGTGCGGCAGGTGCTGGAGAGCTTCGTCTCCGTGCTCGCGCCGGGCGGCCTGCTCTTCGTCTCGCCCGCGGAGGTGCCGCTCACCAACGGGCTGGGCCTGGAGGCGGTGGACGCGGAGGGAAGCGTGGCCCTGCGGGTTCCACCTCCGGGGTGGACTCGCCCCGCGCCGCCGACTCCGCGCGCCGTTCGCGACGCGGCCACGGCGCTGCGTGCCGCGGCCAGGGCGCTTCCTCCCCGACCGCCTCCCGCGCCGGAGCCTCCTCCGAAGCCCGTCGTCGCGGAGCGGACGGTGACGCCTCCGGTTCCCACCCTCAAGGACCCGATGGCGCGGGCGGTGGACGCGGCGAGGGCCGGGCAGTTCGAGGAGGCGGAGGCGCTGGCGCGCGAGGCCGCGAAGGCGCTGGTGCCGGAGGCGTATCTGCTGCTGGCGATGGTGGCGGAGGAGCGCGGCGAGTTGAACGGAGCGGTGGAGGCGGTGCGCAAGGCGCTGTACCTGGAGCCGCGACTGGCGCTGGGGCACGCGACGCTGGTGGCGCTCTATGGGCGCATGGACCGGCCCGAGGATGCGGAGCGCGCACGGCAGAATGCGCTGCGCGCGCTCGACGGGCTGGACGACGAGCAGCCGTTGCGCGGAGTAGAGACGATGACCGCCGGAGGCCTGAGGCAGGCCCTGGCTCCAAGAACGCAGGCCGGATGGCAGGGTGCGCGCTGATGACGCGGAATCCTCACCGGTGGGAGGCAAAGTGGACGTCAAAGAGACGAAGCTGACACTGCCGGCACGACTCGCGGTGGGACGCCTCAGTCTGCGATTCAAGATTGTCGCCGTCACGGGTGTGACGGGCGTGCTCGTGGCGGGCATCCTCATCCTCGCCTTCTGGGTGCAGATGAGCGGCGCGCAACGGGAGGACCTGTCGCGGCGCTCGCGCTCGGTCAGCTCGGAGCTGTCCCGGACGCTGGCGCCCATGTTGGTGGCCAACCAGGACGCCAGCCGCATCCAGTCCACCGCGCACGGCGTGCTGAGGCACGTGCCGGACGTGGCCTATGTGCTGGTGCGCGACGCGAAGGGCGAGCTGCTGGCGGAGGTCGCCGCGGAGCGCTTCGCGGGTGCGGACCAGCCATCCGCCGACGGCGAGGACGCGGTGGAGCGCCGGCTGGTCATCAACGACGAGTCGGTGCTGGAGTCCACGGTGCCGGTGCTGTCGCCGGGGGCCGCCAATCGCCGCGTGGGCACCGTTCAGGTGGCGCTCCATGAGGAGGCGCTCACCAACGCTCTCAAGGGCACCACCCGCTTCACCGTGGTGCTCGGCATCTTCATCCTGGCCGCGTGCCTGTTGGCGTCCTGGTTCATGTCGGGGCTGCTCGTCGTCCCGCTGGAGCGGCTGGCGCGCGCGGCGTCGGGCATCGCGGGCGGCAACCTGCGTCAGCAGTTCGACACCGTGGCCTCGGATGAGATTGGCGAGGTGTCCCGCAGCTTCGCCGCCATGTCCGAGGGCCTGGCGCACCTCCTGGAGGACCTGCGCGGCGCGGCGGCGGAGATGGAGAAGGAAGCGGTGGGCGTGTTGACCACGTCCTCGCAGCAGTCCGCCATGGCGCACCAGCAGGCGTCCGCCATCAGCGAGACGAGCACCACCGTGGCGGAGATTGCACAGACCTCCAAGCAGGCGACCGCCTACGCGGACGCGGTCATCTCCCAGACGCAGAAGTCGGAGACGCTCAGCTCCGAGGGCCAGAAGGTCGTCTCGGAGAGCGTGGCCGGCATGGAGAAGCTGGGTGAGCAGGTGAAGGCGATTGCATTGTCCATCACCGACCTGAGCGAGCGCACCCTCCAGATTGGCGACATCATCAGCACGGTGAAGGACGTGGCCGAGCAGTCGAATCTACTGGCGCTCAATGCCTCCATCGAAGCGGCCAAGGCGGGGGAGCACGGGCGCGGCTTCGCGGTGGTGGCCACGGAGATGCGCACCCTGGCCGAGCAGTCGCGGCTGGCGGCGGAGCAGGTGCGTGGCCTGCTCAACGAAGTGCAGAAGGGAACGCGGGCGGCGGTCAGCGCGACGGAGGAAGGCAGCCGGCGCGCGCAGGCGGCGATGGAGCTGGCGCGCGGCGCGGGCTCGGCCATCCTCGGACTGTCCGAAGTCATTCGCGAGTCCTCCGGCGCGGCCCGGCAGATCGCCGGCAACACCCGGCAGCAGACGATTGGCGTGGAGCAAATCGCCGCGGCGATGGGCGAGCTGACGTCGGCCATGGGAGACTCCGTCGTAGGGACGCGACGCATCGAACAGGTGGCTGGAAACCTGACCAATCTCTCGAAGCGCTTCTCGGACCTGGTGGGTAGGTACCAGCTATGAACGCAAACGTGGCGACGACACGACAGGCCTTGAAGGTCCTCATCGTCGAGGACACGAAGACCATCACCAACTTGCTCCAGGTCTACCTGATGGGATGGGGATTGGAGTTCATCGACGCGCCCAATGGCGTGGAGGGTTTGAGCAAGGCGCGGGAGCTCAAGCCAGACCTCATCATCTCCGACGTGCAGATGCCGCTGATGGACGGGTTCGCCCTGTGCGCGGCGGTGCGCGCGGACAGCAACCTGCACAACATCCCCTTCATGATGCTCACCTCCCTGAAGGACGACGCGAGTCGCCAGAAGGGCAAGTTGGTGGGCGCCAACGCCTTCCTCAACAAGCCGGTGTCGGTGGATGACCTGCGCTCGAAGGTGAGCGACATGTTGAAGCTGCCCGCGAAGACCCGGTGATGCCCGAATGCCGAGTGACGAGGTCAAGGTGAACAACGACTCCCTGGGCTCCAAGCCCCAGCTCGACGTTTCCCATGCGCCCGGGGTGAGCGCGGAGAAGCGCCGCGAGGTGCTCGGCGCGCGCGCTCGCGCCCTGGCCGAGTCTCGTCACGAGGAGCACCACGAAGTGTTGTCGGTGCTCGCCTTCCAGGTGGGAGGCGAGCGCTACGCGGTGCGCATCGAGCACGTGGACCATGTGCTGGAAGCGCGCGGCATCTCCTCTCTGCCCG
Source organism: Myxococcus eversor (assembly GCF_010894455.1). Classification (GTDB taxonomy): domain Bacteria; phylum Myxococcota; class Myxococcia; order Myxococcales; family Myxococcaceae; genus Myxococcus; species Myxococcus eversor. The sequence continues at coordinate 200,185 of NZ_JAAIXY010000017.1, forward strand.
GCGCGCCGCCGCATGTGCTGGGCGCGCTGGCCAGCCGCTCCCGGGTGATTCCGGTGTTGGACCTCCGGCAGTTGCTGGGGCTGGAGGGCGGCGGGATGTCGGACCTTGGAAAAATCGTGGTGGTGGAGGTGGGGGAGGAGAGCTTCGGCCTGGCGGCGGAGACGGTGGAGGGACGCAAGGAGTTGCCGAAGTCGGAGCTGTCACAGCCCCCACCGGGACCCTTCCTGTACCTGACTCCGGACCGGCTGACGGTGCTGGAGCTGGAGCAGCTCGGAGGCCCGGCCGGCCAGGCGCGGGAATAGAGGCGCGACATGGATCCGCAGCTCTTGCGCAGCATCTGGCCGGTGTTCTCCGCGGAGACGCGTGAGCAGATCCAAGCCATTGGAGCGAAGGTGCTCGGATTGGAGGGCCCTTCGCGCGAGCGTGAGGCGGACCTCCTGCCCTCGCTCAAGCGACTGGTGCACAGCCTGAAGGGCTCCGCGGCGAGCCTGGGGCTGGATGACATCGAACAGGTGGTGCACGCCATCGAGGATGGGCTGGCCCACATCGAGCCGGACACCGGCCTGCCTCGCGCCTCGGTGGAGTCCATGCTGCGCGGCCTGTCCGGCATCGAAGCCGCCATGGCCCGGGGCGACGCGGGCGAGGCGCCGCAAGTGGATGGCCTGAGCGCGCTCCTGAAGCTCCTGGGGCGCGAGGTCTCCGTGCCCGAGTCCACGGCGACGGCCTCCGGCCTGTCCTCGAAGGGGTTGGAGGCGCTGGAGTTCCTGGAGGCGTCGCTCGGCGCGCTCTGCTCTCCGGACGTTCCAGACCGGGCCGCCGTCGTGCGCAAGGCGATGGAGCGGGCGCGCGCGCTGCGGGTTTCGGCGCAGGAGTCCGGGGCCCCGCGGCTGGCGACGTTGTCCGAGTCCGCGGCGCTGGGCTTCGCGCGCATGGAGCCCGGTGGCGACGAGGCCAGCCTGGCCGCATCCGACGTGGCCGGCACGCTGGTGGAGCTGCGGGCCCAGTTGGAAGAAGGTGGCGCGCGGAACATGGCGCGCACGGTGGACGCGCTGAGGGCCGTGCCGGCGCCCACGCCCGCGGACTCGGCCTCTCCGAGCGCGCAGGCTCAAGCGCCGCGGGAGGAGACGCGCGGCACCACGGCGGACCACACGGTGCGCGTGGCGGTGAAGACGCTCGAGTCGCTGGCGCTCCAGGTGGAGCTGCTCGTGGCGGGGCGTGCGCAGCAGGCGCGGCGCTCAGAGGGCTACCGTGCGTTGTCGGACGGGACGCACGAGGTGCTGCGGCACCTGGAGCGCGCGTCGTCGCAGCTCACGCTGGCGGGCGGTGGGCCGGCGCTGGAGTCGCTGCGCTCCGGCGTGGCGATGATGCGGACGATGCAGAAGCGTCTGCTGGAGGTGTCGCGCGAGGCGCACCGCGACGGCGAGCAGCTGGCGCTGGTGGCCCAGGTGGCGCGCGATGACCTGCGCGACCTGCGCATGGTGCCCGCGTCCCAGCTCCTGGAGCCGCTGCGCCGCACCGTGCGCGAGGTGTCCACGCGGCTGGGCAAGGACGTGGCGCTGGAGTTGAACGGCGGCGACGTGCGGTTGGACCGGCGCATCCTCGACGCGCTGAAGGACCCGTTGCTCCACCTGGTGCGCAACGCCATCGACCACGGGCTGGAGTCCCCGGAGGAGCGACGCGCGGCGGGCAAGTCGGAGACGGGGCGCCTGACGGTGCGCGTGGAGCCTCGGGGCGCGCGCATCGGGATGATTGTGGAAGACGATGGCTACGGCCTGTCACCGGAGCGCGTGCGCGCCACGGCGGTGCGCCGGGGGCTGTTGTCCGAAGAGGAGGCCGGCAACCTCACCGACGCGCAGGCCGCGCGACTGGTGTTCCAGCCGGGCTTCTCCACGCGTGAGCAGGTGACGGCGACGTCGGGACGTGGCGTGGGACTGGACGTGGTGCAGGCCACCGCGGCCCGACTCCAGGGCTCCGTCGACGTGGAGTTCTGGGCCGGACGAGGCACCCGCTTCACCGTGGACCTGCCGCTGTCGCTGGCGTCCGCGCTGGGGCTGCTGGTGCGCACCGGCACGACGGTGTCCGCGATTCCCTCCGACAGCGTGGAGCGCGTGCTTCGCTTGACCCCCGCGGACGTGGGCACGGTGGCGGGCCGCGTGGTGGCCCGCGTGGACGGTGGGCAGCTCACCTTCCTGCCCCTGGCGGAGGCCATCGGCCTGCCTCGGCTGCCCCTGGCGATTGAGTCCGGGCAGGTGCAGACGGCGGCGCTCGTCGTGGTCGGCGGCGACAAGGTGCTGTACGCCATCGACGAGGTGGTGGGGCAGCAGGAGATTGTCGTGCGCTCCCTGGGCAAGCATCTGCAGAGCGTGCGGCACCTCGCTGGCGCGGCGGTGCTGGATGACGGGCGCGTGGTTCCGGTGCTCAACGCGCCGGAGCTGGTGCGCGCGGCCCGGCCGGAGACTCGCTCCACGGGGACGGAGGCGCGGCGCCCGCGCATCCTCGTGTGTGACGACGCGCTCACCACGCGCTTCGCCATGAAGTCGCTGCTCGAAATCGCCGGCTTCCCGGTGGTGACGGCGGCGGACGGCGAGGAGGCCTGGGGCGTGCTGGAGCGCACGTCGGTCCAACTCGTCGTGAGCGACTGGCAGATGCCTCGGTTGGATGGCGTGGGGCTCGCGCGACGCATCAAGTCCCACCCGACGCTGCACTCCACGCCCATCATCCTCGTCACCTCGCTCGACAGCCCGGAGGACAGGGCCGCGGGACTCGAGGCGGGCGCGGATGGCTACCTCGTCAAGCGCGAGGTGGAGCGCGGCAAGCTGCTGGAACTGGTGCGGCAGCTGCTTCCGACGCGCTGACGCCGCTCAGGGGCTGGAAGCTCCTGGCGGCCCCAGCTCCGCGGGGAGCTGGACGACCCACGGTTGCTCGCCCGGAGTGGGGGAGCGCAGCGTGCCACCGAGTCGCCGCGTGAGTTCTCCCACCAACGCGAGCGCGCGCTCTCCGGGCGCACCTCCATCTTGCGTCGTGGCGACAAGTCGCCAGCAGCCCGTCGCCTCAAGCATCTCCACTTGAAGCGTCACGGAGGTGGCGCGTGTGGACGCAAGCCCTCGGACGAGGGCGCGCACCCACGCCTTCAGCTGCGCGGGGCTCGCCTTCACCAGCAACGTCCGCTCCGGTACCGTCATCGTCACACGCCAGCGCGAGGCCAGCCGCGTGTCGGGGCCGAAGGCCGCGTGGAGCAGGGGCCGCAGGTCCGTGGCGCTGCCCCGCCCCAGGCGGAAGTCGATGAGGGTCTTCTGGTCCTGGGCGGCGCGCATCATCCGGTCCAGGTAGCGCTGCACCGTCGCATTCAGCGGGCCCGCGGTGCCCTTCAACATCATGTCCAGGTAGCCCTTGATGACCATCAGGGGCGTTCGCAAGTCATGGGCCGCGAGCGAGCGGCGCTGCTCCCAGCGGACCGCGTCGCGCTCCTGCTCGCGTCGTGAAGCCAACAATCGCGCGTGTCGGGCCTCGGCGGCGGACTCGCGGGCATGGGCGGCGAGCAGCGCGCTTCCCAGGGCGGACAGCCGTGCGAGCACCTGTCCATCCGCGCGTCCGGTCCGCTCGGGCCAGACCTTCAGGAGTCGTCCACCTCTTGAGGTGGAGCCGGCGACGCCCGTGCCCGCCCTGGCCACGCAGGTGCGTCCATCGAAGAGGGCCGCGCCGGACGCCTCCGTCAGCCGGAGCGTCTCCCGCAGCAGCAGCTCCATCCCCGCCAGCGCGCCACAGCGCAGCGCGCGCTCGGCCACCGCCGCGAGCGTCTGCTCCACCCCCGCGTCGACTTTGAGGTCGACGCTCCGCCCACTCCAAGCACCCACTTGCACGCGCAGAGGTATGAGCACGGCGCGGTCTGGGCGCAACACTGCCCAGGGAGGGCAAAGAAAGGGACGCGTATCGGCAATCCTTTACCCACGGCCGCCGCCAGGCCCCCGACTTTTTACTGTCCCGCGGGGCTGGATGATCGCCCAAACCCGCTCAACTCCTCGTGAGGACCCCTTGGCCGGACCCTTGCTAACGGCCACTGCGACGGGCGGCGGAAGGGACGAATGGGGACTCTCGATTACTACGCGGCAATCGCAAGACTCGCTCCGGGGGCCCTGGCCCTCAGTGCGATGCGGCGGGTGCAGGGCGTGGCGCGGCAGGCACGATATCGAAGGCGTGAGCGCACCGATGAGGTGGTGTTGCTCCAGGCCTTCGGCGCGGCCCGCGCGGAGGAGCTGGCGGAGCGAGCCCTCGACAATCGAGCGTCGCGAGTCTGGTGTGAGCTGTCGCAGCGAGCCTCCGTGCTGGACGCGCTCGCGGCCATTCCTGGAGCGAGGGAGCGCGCCCGGGCCCGTGCGCAGGCCGCGCTCCGTCAGGAGTGGGATGTCTTTGGAACGCGCGTCGCCTTTGGCGAGGGACGCCCGGTGGACTGGTCGCTGGATGCGCTCAGTGGCCACCGCTATCCGCTGGCGCCCGTGGAACGGATGCCGCTCACCTCGAAGGGGAATGACCCGAAGTACCCCTGGGTGATGGGCCGGCTCGACAGCGTCGTCGCGCTCGCGCAGGGCTACTGGGTGGAGGAGTCCCAGGGCGAGCGCGCCCGGCTGGCCTCCGCCTTCGTCATGCAGGTGCTGGACTTCCTCCAGGCCAATCCCGTGGGGCAGGGCGTCCACTGGACGTGCGCCATGGAAGTGGCGCTGCGCGCGGCCAATCTCGCGCAGGCGCTCGTCATGTTCTCCGACGCTGCCGAAGTGCGTCGGCCGGAGTTCGTCGTCCCGGTGCTGGGCGCGCTGGCGGACCACCAGTCCTGGGTGGAGGCCCACCTCGAGGACCGGGGCACGGTGCCCAACAACCACCTGGTCTCCAACTACGTCGGCTTGCTCGTGGTGGGGTTGCTCTTCCCGGACCTGCCGCGCGCCATGCATCAGGTAGCGCTGTCGGTGTCGGGTCTGTGCGCGCAGATGGCCGCGCAGGTGCACGTCGAGGGCACGTCCTTCGAGGGCTCCATTCCCTACCACCGGCTGTCGGTGGAGCTGTTCACCCTGGCGCTGCTGGTGGCGCGGGGCGCGGGCGTGCCGCTGGGCACGGCCTACGAGACGCGGCTGCGTCGGATGTTCCACGCCGTGCGCGCGTGGTGCTCGGAGACAGGGCTGGCGCCGCAGGTGGGCGACAACGACTCCGGCCGCGTCTTCCCGCTGCGCGAGCGGGATGACCTGGAGCAGGGATATCTGGTGGGACTGGGCGCGGCCCTCTTCGGAGACGCGGGCCTGGGCGGAGGCGAGCTGCCGGATGAAGCGGCGTGGCTCTTGGGCCGCCAGGGATTGGAGCGCCACCGGAAGCTGGCACCCGCGCCGGCGCCGCTGTCGGTGAGTTTTCCGGAGGGTGGCTTCCACGTGCTGCGCGGCGCGGGCGCCGTCGTCACGGTGATCGCGGGCAAGCAGGGCCAGCGCGGAGTGGGCGGACACAGCCACAACGACAAGCTCTCCTTCGAGCTGCACCTGGGTGGCCGTCCGCTCATCGTCGACCCGGGCACGGGCTCGTATACGAGAGACCCGGCGATGCGGAATGCGTTCCGTGGCACGGCCGCGCACAACACCGTGCAGGTGGATGGCGTGGAGCAGGCGCCGTTGGACCCCGCGCGACTCTTCGCGCTGACCGAGGGTGCGAAGGCGCGCGTGGTGGCCTTCCTTCCTGGCGCGACCGTGGACAGATTGCGTGTCCGTCATGATGGTTACCGCATGCTCCCCGCGCCGGTGGGCATCGAGCGCACGTTCCGGTTGGACCGGCACGAGCGCGCGCTGGCGGGGCGAGACAGCTTCATCGGCACCGGGCGGCACGAAGTCATTGGACGGTTTCATCTTCCCGACGAGCAGGCGCGGCGCATGACGCCGGACGCGCAGGTGCTCGCGAGGGCGCAGCGCGCGGCGGAGGAGCCGCTGGAGTTCGAGCCTGTCGCGGTGGAGTTGGGCCCCGCTGGCGCGCCGCTCGCATGGATTCTGCTGGAGCGAGGGCTGGAGTCTGGATTGGTGGAGTCCCGGTATTCACCCGGCTACGGGCGGGTGGTGCCGGCGATGACAGTGGAGTTCCGGGGGCAGGTGAAGCCTCCGACGAGTTTGCGGTGGGTGGTTGTCTTCAGGTGAGTTTTTGGTCGGGGCGTGACCGTTCAGGCGGCACGTCGCATCAGGAGAGGTGAGGACGATGAGGGTGATGGTCGGCAGCCCGCTGTTGGAGCGTATTCGTCGGCGGGACGCGAAGGTCGGTGTGGTGGGGTTGGGGTACGTCGGTCTTCCTTTGGGTATGGCGTTCGCGGAGGCGGGCTTCCCGGTGCTGGGGCTCGACGTCGACAAGCGCAAACTCGACAAGATTGAGAAGGGCGAGAGCTACATCAAGCACATCCCCAGCGGGCCGCTGGCGGAGCTCACCAAGTCGGGCAAGCTGAAGGCGACCAGCGACTTCGCGAAGTCGAAGGACCTGGATTGCGTCATCATCTGCGTGCCCACGCCGCTCACGGCTTCTCGTGAACCGGACATGAGCTACATCATCCAGACGGGTGAGTCGCTCGCGCCGTACGTGCGCCGCGGTCAGCTCTTCATCCTGGAGTCCACCACCTACCCCGGTACCACCGAGGAGGTGCTCAAGCCGCTGCTCGAGAAGAACGGTCTCAAGGCGGGCGTGGACTTCCACCTGGCCTTCAGCCCCGAGCGCGAGGACCCGGGCAACAAGAACTTCAACACCAAGACGATTCCCAAGATTGTCGGTGGCTACACCCCGGAGTGCTCCGAGGTGGCGGCCGCGCTGTACGGCAGCGCGCTGAAGGAAGTGGTGCCGGTGTCCTCCACCCGCGTGGCGGAGCTCGCCAAGCTGCTGGAGAACATCTACCGCTGCGTGAACATCGCCATGGTCAACGAGATGAAGATGCTCTGCGACCGGATGAACGTGGACGTGTGGGAGGTCATCCAGGCCGCCAGCACCAAGCCCTTCGGCTTCCAGCCGTTCTACCCGGGCCCGGGCCTCGGTGGGCACTGCATCCCCATCGACCCGTTCTACCTGACGTGGAAGGCGCGCGAGTACGAGTTCCACACCAAGTTCATCGAGCTGGCCGGCGAGGTGAACTGGCAGATGCCGTACTACGTGGTGCAACGCACCATGGAAGCGCTCAACAAGAGCCGCAAGACGCTCAATGGCGCGCGCGTGCTCTGCCTGGGCGCCGCGTACAAGAAGGACATCGACGACATGCGCGAGAGTCCTTCGCTCCGCATCATGACGCTGCTGGCGGAGAAGGGCGCGGAGATCAACTACCACGACCCCTACGTGCCGGAGCTGCACAAGGGCCACGGCTTCAACATGGAGATGAAGTCCGTCCCCCTGGAGCCGGAGAAGCTGGGCGACTACGACGTGGTCATCATCCTCACGGACCACACCAACATCGACTACGCGGCGGTGGTGGCGAATTCCTCGTGCGTGATTGACACGCGCAACGCGACCAAGGGTGTGACCCAGGGCCGCGAGAAGGTGACGAAGGCGTAGTCGGCGACAAGCAAGGGCCCGGAGGCCGACCCTCCGGGCAGGGGTTCACGGCTCCAGGTGTCGGGAGGGGCACCTGGGGTCGGCGGACCTGCTCGTCTTGTGGGGTGGTTTGGGTACAGTGGGGGACGTGAATTCCCTCACTCGACCTGTTCTCCCCCTGCTGGCGGCCGCTGCCGTGTTGCTGGCGGCGACGCCCGTGCAGGACTCGCGACTGCTGCTGCTCGACGCCATGTCGAGCGAACTGACGCGCAATCAACAACAGCTCAAGCTGCAGAGTCACGAGCCGCCGTACTTCATGAGCTACCAGCTCAAGGACTACGCGCAGGAGGTCGTGGCCGCGCGCTATGGCGCCGTCTTCATGGACGACGGCTACCGCGAGCGTCGGCTCTATGTCGACACGCGGGTGGGCGACTATGCCTTCGACAGCTCGGTCGAGGAGGGGCTGGAGTTCTCCTTCTCCACCAAGGGCACCAGCTACACGTCGCGCAAGGAAGGCCCGCTGGATGACTCGCCGCTGGCGCTGCGCACCGCGCTGTGGCTCATCACCGACGAGAAGTACAAGTCGGCGCTCTTCCAGTTCCTGAAGAAGAAGGGCGAGGACGTCTATTCGGTGGAGGACCCGAAGCGTCCGGCCTCCTTCACGAAGGAGAAGGCGAGCAACTACGTCCAGCCGCCGGTGGCGAACCCGTTCAACCGCGAGCGCTGGGTGAAGCTGTCGCGCGAGGTCTCCGCGCAGTTCAACGCGCATCCTGAAATCTTCGACTCCGAGGTCCGCGTCACGTCGGACAAGGTGACGCGATTGTTCGTGTCCACCGAGGGCACGAAGCTGGTGACGGAGGAGACGCTGTACGGGCTCCATGTCACGGCGGTGACTCGGGCGCCGGATGGCCAGCTCCTGGATGACTCGCGCGACTTCTACGCGCCCACCGAGGCGGGGCTGCCGGATGATGCTCGCGTGCGCGCCGCGGCGGAGAAGGTCATCGAGGAGCTGCTCGCGCTGCGGCAGGCTCCCGCGATTGACCCATATTCGGGGCCGGCCATCCTCGCGCCGGAGGCTTCTGGAGTGCTCTTCCACGAGACGGTGGGGCACCGGTTGGAGGGTGACAGGCAGGATGGGGACAACGAGGGGAAGACGTTCAAGGGGCAGATTGGGAAGCTGGTGCTGCCGGCGTTCCTGTCCATCCACGATGACCCGTCCCAACGTGCACTGGCTGGGGAGCCTCTCAACGGGTACTACCTCTATGACGAAGAGGGCGTGAAGGGGCAGAAGGTGACGCTGGTGGAGAAGGGCGTGCTGCGGAACTACCTGCTGGGCCGGCGTCCGGTGGACGGGTTCCTGAACTCCAACGGGCACGGGCGCAGCCAGGGCACCCTGAAGCCGGTGGCGCGCATGGCGAACCTCATGGTGGAGAGCACCCGGCAGGTGAGCGACGCGAAGCTGAAGCAGATGCTCATCGACGAGGCGAAGCGGCAGGACAAGCCCTACGGCCTCATCATCCGCGACATCACCGGTGGCAACACGAACACGTCCAGCTACGGCTACCAGGCCTTCAAGGGGGTGCCGCGCATGGTGTACCGGGTGGATGTGAAGACGGGGAAGGAGACGCTGGTGCGTGGTGTGGAGATTGTCGGCACGCCGCTGTCGGCGGTGAACCGCATCATGGCCACGGGTGAGAAGCGGGGCATCTTCAACGGCTTCTGCGGCGCGGAGAGCGGCAACGTGCCCGTGTCCACGGTGGCGCCCGCGGCGCTGCTCCAGGAAATCGAGCTCCAGCGCGCGGTGGAGGGCAAGGACCGTCCGCCCATCCTCCCCAGCCCCACGACGCTCCAGGCGTCGCCGGCTCGCGAGAAGCCGTAGCAGTCCTTCGACGATGCGGGGGGCATGGCACATGGACCATCCGGCGGCGCCAGGTGGCTGGGTGTCGAGCGGCGCGGTGCTCCAGTACGGAGCCCGCGTCGCGTGGGGCGTGCTGTCCATGTGCGGTGTCCTCCTTGCGGCCGGAGTCCGCGTCACACGGTGCATGCTGTCCATGTGCGGTGTCCTCCTTGTGGCCGGAGTCCGCGTCACACGGTGCATGCTGTCGGCGTGCGGTGTGTTCCTCGTGGCCGGCGTCGCAATCGCGGAGCCCGTGCCCTCGGCTGATGCATGGCTGGAACTGGTGCATGACGACCGGCTCGGACCTGGGGGTAACTGGGAGCTCATCTCCGTGGAGGCGACGCTGGATGGCCGCCCCCTGCCGACGGCTTCGGACTCCAGGGAACAGGGCACTCTTCGCCATGTACTGCCGCTCGGCTTGCATTGGCTCGACGTGACGACGGTGTACGAGGGGCGCTCGGACGTCTTCTCGTACGTGGAGGGCTATCGCTTCGTGATGCGAGGGCGCGTCACACTCGATGCTCGGCCTGGCGATACGGTGCGCATCACCTCCACGGCGTATGAGCGCGATGGCGTCACCGTGCAGTGGCAGCAACGCCCTGTCTTCCTGCTGCTGGGCCAGCCCCAGGAAGCGGTGGTGGGAATCGAGTACGGGTCCGCCGCGAACAGGCCACTCCCAGAGGACGTGGCGGCGCGGGTCGTCGACGAGGTGCTCGCGGAGGCGCATCGCCTCTCCCCGATTCGGCGCGAGGCCACGGCCTCCGTGCCCGCCGCCGAGCCTCCCGGTACCTGCGAGCTGGAGCCCGTCTACTTCTCCTTCTTCGACACCCGGCTCTCCGTGGAGGGAGACACCTCGCTGATGCTCGCGGCCGACTGCCTCCGTCAGCGTCCGAGCCTGCGCGTCCGACTGCGCGGCCACGCGGATGTCCTGGGGTCCGAGTCCATCAATGCATCCCTGGGCCTGGGGCGGGCCCAGTCCGTGGCGGCGAGGCTCGAGGCGCTCGGTGTCGAGGGCGCCCGGCTGATTCTGGAGACCCAGGGCGCGGACCATCCGCCATGCGACGACGGCACCCCGGGATGCTTCGCCCGCAGCCGCCGTGTCGAACTCATCGCGGAGCCGTCGCCTCCCTGAGGCGCGAGCTTCACGCGAGCCGCGCGGCGCGATTGCTTCCCTGCGTCACGAACCTCCCTCGAGCCGCGCGGCGCGATTGCTTCCCTGCGTCACGAACCTCCCTCGAGCCGCGCGGAGCCCACCGTCATCACCATGTCGCGCAGGTGCTGCGCCTCGAACGGCTTGGCGAGCACCGGGTTGCGGACCTCCTGGAGGAAGCGCTTGGTCTCCGGAGTGAAGGCGCCGCCGCTGATGAAGACGATGCGGTCATGCAGCCCCGGCCAGGTGTCACGCACGGAGTGGTACACGTCCATGCCCGTCAGCTCCGGCATCATCAAGTCACAGAGGATGACATCGAAGGCCCTGTCCTGGCCCAGGTGCGCCAACGCCTCGCGGCCGTTGGCGAGGGTGACCAGCTCGTGGCCTCGCAAGAGCCTGCGCATCAAGTCCAGCACGCGGGGCTCGTCGTCCACCACCAGCACGCGTCGGCCCAGGGAAGGGGGACCCACGCGAGGGAGCGGCGGGACGAAGATCTCGTTCTCCGCGCGAGGCAGGATGACCTCCACGGTGGTGCCACGGCCCACCGTGCTGCTCACGCCAATGCGCCCGCCCAGCGCGGTGATGATGTCGCGGCAGATGGCCAGCCCCATGCCCATGCCCTCGCCCGAGCGGCGCGTGGTGAAGAGCGGGTCGAAGATGCGCGGCATGACGTCCGGAGCGATTCCGCAGCCGGTGTCGGTGACGGAGAGCAGCACGTCATCGGCCTCGGCGCGCAAGGCGACGGTGATGCGGTGCTCGGACGCGTGTCCCTCCGGAATCGCGTGGGCCGCGTTGAGCACCAGGTTGAGCAACACCTGGCCCAGCTTCGTCACGGTGCCGTGGACCCGAGGCACCTCCGTCTCGTAGTCCCGGACGACTTGTGCCCGATGGCGCAGCTGGTTCGCCGCCATCCGGAGCGTGCTCTCCGTGACGGCCTTGAGGTCCACCGGCTCCCGGGCCTCCGTGTTGGGGGCGGAGAGCGACTTCAGGTCCGCGACGATGCGCTGGATTCGCAGCGTGCCCTCCAGGGCCTCGTCGAGGACCTGACGACATTCCGCGTCCGAGGCCTCGCTGGGGTCCGGCAGTCGCTCGCGCAGGTACTCGAGGTTGCCCGTCGTGTACGCGAGCGGGTTGTTGATTTCGTGCGCCAGGCCCGCCGCGAGGATGCCCAGGGACTGCGCGCGCTGCTCCCGCTCCTTGTCCTGGAGGTACTGCGCGTCCCGGCGCTTGCGCTCCACCGCGTTGACCAGCACGTGGCCCGTCAGGCGCATCAGGTGCCGCTCCTCCGGCTTCCACTCGCGCGGCTGGTCCACGGTGTCGAAGCCCATCCAGCCGATCAACCTTCCGGCCAGCAGCAGCGGCGCGTTGATGAACGAACGAATGCTCAGCAGCGTGCAGATGCGGCGCTCTTCGGTCGCCTCCAAGGGGAGCTGGGCCGCGTCCGTCACCGTCACCATCCGGCCCGCGCGCAGCTCGTCCAGCGACCAGCGGAAGCCGACCACGGAGCGCCCACTGTGGCTCGCCAGTCCGTGGGGCCGCATGCCCTGCGCGCACCACTCGTAGGAGTCCGACAGGTGCTCACCGTCGTCGGAGAGCAGGTTGACGTAGCCACGCTGGGCGTCGATCTGCCGACCCAGGACTTCCAGTGCGGCCCGCACGCCAGAGCCCAGCTCGTCCGGAGGAAGGTTGAGCAGCTTCTGCGAGGTGTCCGTGAGCAGCGACCAGCTCTTCAGCAAGAGCCCCAGCTCCCCCCGCATCGCCCGCAGCGCGGAGGCTTCCTGGCGCAAGGTCGCGAGCGTGCCCTCGGGCAGCCCCGGTGCTGGTGTCGTGCTGAGTTGATCCAGGACCTCGGCGGACTGCTGGAGTCGCTCCAACAGTGTCAGCGAGTCCGTTGCCTCGGCGGACAGCCCTGGGCTGTTCCGCTGCTGCTCGGCCATCGAATACCCCCTCCCGTCCCCGCACGGCTTTCCCCAACCCGTGGCGTGGATTTCAGCTCGGCCGAAATTCTGCCACCGGTTTGTTCCCTGCATCCAGTGTGCATTTTTGAATAATGCAACCGGGCAACAGGTGGTGGCGATGACTCAGGGTGAAGTGGGGGGATGAGTGTCCAGGGACTCAGGAGGGGGCGCGAGGCGAAGTTGCCGGCCGCCCTTGAAGCCGCGCCACTGGATGTAGCGGCGGAAGTCCTGGAGGAAGACGTCGGGAGAGAGGCCCACGGCCTGGGTGAAGGCCTGGGCGAAGTCTGGCCCCTGGCTCATGGCGTGGAGGATGCCCCGCACCACGGGCTCGCCGTAGCGCCGGGCCAGGAAGGTGAAGGCGTGGTGGGCGGCGCCGTAGACGATGTCGCTCTCGCGTCGGTAGAGCGCGTCGGCCTGCGCCAATGGGTCCGCGCGAGGATGGGTGCTCCAGTAGCGGGCCAGGTCCTCGAGGGAGGAGACGCGGTAGCCCTGCTCGGCGGTGTACGAGGCCATGCCCTCGCGGAACCAGAGGGGGATGCCCTTGCGCGTCCAGCCCAGCCGGTCCGAGGCCACCTGGTACATCAGGCTGTGGGTGAGCTCGTGCAGCAGCAACTCGTCCACCTGGGCCTGGCTGGCGCCCAGGAGCGTCCACGTGCGGGGGCTCTGGAGCTCAATCTGCTCGTAGCGGGCCCAGGCGCGCAGGAAGTCATGGTCCGGGCGGTTGGCGGCGCGCTCCAGGGCGGCGTGGTTGGGGTGGATGATGATGGCGACGGAGTCGTCGAAGGTGCCCCAGCGGGCCATGCGCGGCAGGGCGCGCTCGACGGCGAGGCGGACCTGCGTCGCTGAGTCGGAGTCCCGGGCCTGGAACTCCAAGGTGATTCGCGCTCCGCTGGCGGTGGGCGTGCCGGGCTTCTGCATGCCCTCGGTGGGGACGGCCAGGGTGGTCCGTCGCGGCGCGGAGCAGCCGGCCAAGAACCCCAGCAGCAGCAGGACCAGGGCGTGGCCGAGGCTCCCCTGACTTCGCATCCATCCCTTCGTCACGAGCCTCACTCCACCCCGAGCCAACGCACCACCGCGCGCCCCACGTCCGCGACGGTGGTGAAGCCGTCGACGTCCGGCGCGGGTGGGCCGAAGTAGAGCACGGGGACGGGGTGCAGGGTGTGTCCTCGCGTGGACAGGTCCTCCACGTTGCCGTGGTCACTGCACACCAGGACGCGGGCCTCGGGGGGACGGTGGGCCACCACGGCGCGCAGGAAGGCGTCGAAGGTGTCCAGCGCGGCATGGGCCGCGACGAAGTCCTGCGCGTGTCCGGCCTCGTCCGCGAGGTAGTGCTCGAAGAAGGTGAAGTCCGAGCCGGAGGCCACGCGCCAGAAGATATTGGCGGCCTCCTCGGGCGTGCGCTCGGGGGCGGGCAGGCCGTAGGCGCGCGCGTTGGCGCCGGTGATGTCCGGGGTGAGGCCGTCTCCGGCCCGGGCGTCCTCCAGCGTGCGCAGGGGGACGGGGCCCGCGGCGAAGGCCAGCTTGGACGCGGAGGGCTTCATGCGGCGCCGGGCCTCGGGCGTCGGGGTGAACTCCGGGGGCAGGGTGGTGGGGCGCCGGGGGACGCCGAGCGCGTCCAGATAGGGCGCGGGGTAGGCGTTGGCGAAGGTGGCGGTGCGGCCGGCCTCGAGCAGGCGCTTGACGATGGAGCGGTTCGCGAGCAGCTCGCGCAAGGGGGCGTTGGGGTAGCCCAGCACGTGCTGGCCGATGAGGGCGGGGGCCGGGTCTCCGGTGAGGATGGCCGTCTGGTTCGAGGCGGACTGGGGCCTTCCGGACACGCCGAACGTCGTGTCCACGGGGATGCAGCGTCCCCCGTCCGGCAGGGTGGGGCCCGGGGCGTCCTGGAAGAAGGAAAGCAGGTGTTCGCGATGGGCGAGCGGGTTGACGGCCGGGTCCTTCCGGCCAATCCCCACACCATCGATGAACAGGAGCGCGACGCGCACGGCTCGCGACTGTATCCTCGAAACAGAACGCATGGCCCTCCACGGCGACCTCTTCAGCTATCCGCTTCCCGAGTTCCTTCAATGGCTGGACAGCTCCCGCAAGACGGGGACGCTCCAGCTCTCCTGGGAGGCTGGAGAGCGCAAGCTCTTCCTCCTCTCCGGCCAGGTCGGGGCCACCGCCTCCGAGGGCCTGCGCGGGAGGGTGGCCCGGCTCCTGGCGCTGGCGAAGCTCGCCTCGGGGGCCAAGGTGCTCGCCGCCTTCGACGAGCTGTCCCGCACGCCCGATGTCGACGCCGCCTTCGACGTGCACGGGCTCCAGTCGCGGTGGATTCGAGATTTGGGCCGCGAGGAGCTGTTCGCGGCGATGACGGACCTGACGATCGCCGAGCGAGGCACGTTCCACTGGACGGAGGACGCGGACCGCTCGGGCGAGGACTGGGTGCCGTCCGACATGAGCATCCGCGAGCTGCTGTTCGAGTCGCTGCGCTGGGTGGATGAGCAGCCGGACGTGGAGAAGGCGCTGCCCATCGACGCGCTCAGCGTCCGCGCGTTGTCGCCGCCCAGCCCGAGCCAGCCGCTGATGCACCGGATCATCCTGGGGCTGTGCGCGACGCCGCAGAACCTGGGCCGTCTGCGGCTGTCGATGGGCGTGTCCCGCTCCTCGGTGACGCGGCGGGTGTACGAACTGCTCCGGGCGAAGCTGGTAGAGGTGGAGGGCGCGCCGCAGGTGGAGGCGGACCCGGTGGCGGAGATGCTGGAGAAGGGCGCGGTGCTGATGCGCGAGGGCCAGTTCGACGCGGCGGGCATCGTCTGCGCGTCCCTGCTGGCGAGCGACCCCGCGGACCGACGCGTGCGCGAGTTTGCTCGACTGGTGCAGCGGGAACACGTCGCGGCGCTCTACTCGGACATGCCGCCGTTGCTGATTCCGCTCGTGATTCACGACCCGCAGGGGATGTCGCTGCTCAAGCCGGAGGAGCGGCAGATCGCCGGCCTCGTGAGCGGGACGTGGGACGTGTCCACCATCGTCCTGGCGAGCCCGGCGCGCGAGCTGGAGACGCTCAAGACGCTCGCGAAGCTGCACCGCATGGGGTTGTTGCAGCTGACCGCGCCGCGCTGACCGCGGCCTCCAGTCTGGTTCGCGCCCCGTGCGAAGTTCCGGGGCGCGTCGCCGTCCGCGTTACTCCGAGGCGGGCAGGCCCACCGCGTTGAGGCGGACGAAGGTCTGCATCAGCACGTAGAGGGCGAAGGCCGCGTCATCCACGCGCAGGTGCTGCTGGGTGGCCAGGCCCTGGATGCGCAGCAGGTCCGCCCCATCCACGCGGAGCAGGAACGCCTGCTGCGCCAGCGTGCCCTCACCCGCGAAGGCCAGCGAGCGCCGGATGGCGTCCGTGCAGGCGGTGACGCAGGTGGAGTAGTTGCCCGCCATGAACGCGGCCTCGGCGGCACGCGCGTGGTCGAACATGTCTCCCGGCGCCAGCGCGCTCACCGCGCCGAGCAGCTTGGTGGAGGCGGCCTGCGAGACAGGGGCGATGGGCGGAGGCGGAGCAGCCACCACGGGCTCCACCCGAGGAGGCGGCGCAATCGCGGGGAACGAGCCTGAAGGACGGTGGGGCACCGGCGTCGGCATCATCGCCACGGCGGGGCCATGGCCCGAGGGCGCGGCCACGTGCTGCGAAGGCGGCTGACGGTGCTGGAGATGCTGGGCGAGCTGCGCCTCCAGGCCCGCGGGCTGCGTACCACCGACGGGGGCCACCGGACGCGGCGGCGGGACGATGCGCTTGGCGCGCAGGTCCTTGATGACCAGCCGGGTGATGGCCTTGAGCGTGTCGAGCACCCCGCGCCCATTGGTGGCGGCCGTCTCGAAGTCCGGCACGAGGCGCGGGTTGAGCTCCTGGCGCAGCTGCTCCACGGGCAGCACGTTCTCCAAGTCCCTCTTGTTCCACTGCATCACCAGTGGGAAGCGGTCCAGGCGGATGCCGTGCTCGTAGAGGTTCTCCTCCAGGTTCGCCAGCGACTCGCGGTTGGCGTCCATGGCGTCCGGCTGCGAGTCCGCCACGAAGACGACGCCGTCGGCGCCCTGGAGCACCAGCTTCCGAGTCGCGTTGTAGAAGACCTGGCCCGGCACGGTGTACAGCGCCAGCCGCACCGAGCAGTCGCCAACGCGTTCCACCTTCACGGGGAGGAAGTCGAAGAAGAGCGTCCGGTCGCCTTCGGTGGCGATGGACATCATCTCGCCCCGGTGCGCGGGCCGGACGGTTTCGTAGATCTTCCGCAGCGAGGTCGTCTTTCCGGACAAGCCTGGTCCGTAAAAGACGATTTTGGCGGCCACCTCGCGGGCCATCAGGTTCACGCTGCTCACGGTGTCAGCTTTCCTAGAACGACTCGACGCTTCGCGCCAGTTGCGGACGGGACATTCGCTGGGGTTCCCACGAGGTATTCGGCCGCCAGCAACGCGAACAGGGCCGCTTCCTTCGCCCCTTCCGGGAATCCCAGGGTATCAAGCCGGCGGACGGGAAGGGGGGCCAGCCGCGCCTCCAGTCGCTCCATCAGCCGGGGATTCCGGGTACCGCCCCCCGAGGCGTACATTGCCTCCAGACCTGGAGTGCGTGGAAGGACCCACGTCTCGTACGCTCGCGCGGTGCTCTCCACGGTGAACTCCAGCGCCGTGGCCATCAAGTCATGGGGGCGCGCGGAGTAGCCGGCCCACAGCCGGTCCACCAGGACGTCGCCATAGCGCTCGCGCCCGGTGCTCTTCGGCGGAGGTTGAGCGAGGAACGTGTCCGCGAGCAGCTCCGTCAGCAGCTCCGGAATCACCTGGCCCTGTCTCGACAGCGTGCCATCCCGGTCACAAGCGAGGCGGCCCTGGGTGACGCGACGCGCCAGCCCATCCAACACCATGTTGCCGGGCCCGGTGTCGAAGGCGAGGGTGTCATCCAGGCGGGAGCTGACGACGGACACGTTGGCGATGCCGCCAATGTTCTGGAGGGCGCGAGGCGCGTCGGCGCTCCGGAAGGCCACCCAGTCGAAGTAGGGCACCAGCGGCGCGCCATGGCCTCCAGCGGCCATGTCCCGGGTGCGGAAGTCGCTGACGACGGGCAGTCCCGTGCGCTCGGCGATGACGGAGGGCTCTCCAATCTGGAGGGTGGAGGGGAAGTCCGTGGTGCCAGGGGGCAGGTGCGCCATCGTCTGCCCGTGCGAGCCGATGGCGGCCACGTCCGACGGACTGAGTCCCGCCCGCTCAATCGCCTGGAGGGCGGCTCGGGCGAAGTGCTCCGCGAGCTCGAAGTCGAGCTGGCTCAGCGAGTGGGCGTCCTGGGGCCCGAGCATCCGGATCACCAGCTCCGGAGGGAAGGGCGTGGAGACATGGGACAGCAAGCGCAGGCGGGCGCCGCCGCCGGTGCCCGTCACCTCGCAGAGGGCGGCCTCCACCGCGTCCGCGCTGGTGCCAGACAGCAGCCCGACGCACAGTCGCGGGCGCTGGGAGTCGGAGAGGGGAGGTTGGAGGCGCATGCCTCCTAGTTTAAGGCTCGCCCCCCACACTCCGCCGTCAGCGGCCGGTCGAGCGAGGGCTCCGTGCGTGCGGACCCTTACGTCCCGAGGCGCCAAGCGCGCGCAAGCCGTTCTCCTGAAGACGCTTCCGGGCGCCCCGGGCCGTCAGCCCCGTGAAGTGCATGGCCACGGCGACCTTCACCTCCCCCCCCGCCGCTTCCAGGAGGCGCGAGGCCTCCGAGGCGGGCAACGCCGTCAACTCCGCCACCATGCGCGCGGCGCGGGCCCGCAGCTTCGCGTTGACGGGACGCACGTCCACCATGCGGCCCCGGTACACCTTGCCCAGCGCCACGAAGGCCGCGGTGGTGATGGCGTTGAGGATCAGCTTCGTCGCCGTGCCGGCCTTCAGCCGCGTGGATCCGGCCACCAGCTCCGGCCCCGTGCGCGCCAGCACCAGCGTGTCCACGTCCGCGCGAGTCCCTGGCCGGTTGCAGCACACCAGCACCGTGTGCGCGCCCCGCCGCTTCGCCTCGCGCAGCGCGCCCCGGACGTAGGGCGTGGAGGAACTGGCGGAGATGCCGCACACGACGTCGAGAGGCCCCGCGTCGAACGCGCGCACGTCGGAAGCGCCAGCGTCGGCGTCGTCCTCGGCGCCTTCCACGGCGCGAGTCAGCGCCCGGCGTCCACCGGCGATGCGAGCCTGGACCTGGGAAGGGGAGCTGCCGAACGTAGGAGGACACTCGCTGGCGTCGAGCACGCCCAAGCGTCCACTGGTGCCGGCACCGATGTAGAGAAACCTGCCGCCCGCCCGCAACGCGTTCGCCACGGCCGTCGCTGCCTGGATGACAGCGGGCAACGCGGAGCGAACCGCACGGACGGCGACGACGTCCTCGTCATGTAACTGGCGGACGACCGACCCGATGGAGCGTAGATCAAGGTCGTCCGCGCGGGGGTGAAGCCGCTCGGTGGGAGGGAGTTTCGTTGATGAAGCGCGTGAGGACCCCGCCCCCGAGCGCATTACTTCAAGCCGCCTTCGTCACCTTGCCCGCTTTGATGCAGCGGGTGCAGGCGAGAACGCGCTCCGTGCGGCCCTCGACGCTGGCCCGGACCTTCTGCAGGTTCGGGAGGGTTCGCTTCTTGGTCTTGTTGTTCGCGTGGCTGACGTTGTTGCCGACGAGCGGACGCTTGCCACAGATGTCACACTTCCACGCCATGACCTCTAACTCCTTGAAAACTGGGGCGTTGGACGCCTGCCGATAAAGAGCGGCGGAACCTGCCAGAAAGCCGCTTGGAAATCCAGCCTTTCAGCCGTTTGGATCAGCCCTTCAGCGGATCCTTCTTCTTCAACATGTCTTGAACCAGGCGTGCGGCGCGCACTCCGGCGAGCAGCTCGCCCTCCAATCCGAGGCCGGGAAGCACCTCGCGGCCCGCGAGCAGCAGGTTCTTCACCGGGGTTCGCTGACTCAAACCGGTGACGCCCAGCACGGCTTTCGATTCGAAGCTGTAGAGCGGGTGCGGCATCAGCCGCGTGCCGCGCGAGCCGCTGGCGTCGAGGTAGGGCACCGAGCGCAAGAGCCGGTGCTGCGCGGTGAAGGGCATCACCGCGTCCAGTTGCGCGTCGATGCGCGTGGCCAGGGCCTGCAGGTGCTCCTCGCCCAGCTCCCGGGCGGAGGCGGGGATGAAGACGCCGGCGCACACGACGCGCAGGCCCTCCGCGTCCTTGGGCTCCTTGCCACTGGTGGCCGTGGGGCGCGCGGGGTGGAGCTGGAGCAGCATGGCGCCCAGCTCCGCGTCCTGCGTGTCCACGAGTGTCAGCTCGCCCAGGCCCCGAGGGAGCGCCGTCTCCGGCACCACCCAGTTGACGGTGAAGAGGATGGACCTGGTGTTGGACTGGTCCAGGTGCTCCAGCAGGCCCCGGTGGTGCTTCTTGTCCGTCACCAGCCGCCGCAGCGCGCCGGAGTCGGTGGCGGCCACCATGCACGCCGCGCGGTAGAGCGTGTCCGAGCGCACCAGCTTCACGCCCGCGAACTTGCTGCCGTCGAAGGACAGCTCCTCGACGATGAAGCCGGTGGGGCTGTCGCGCCCGAGCACGTCGCCGCCCAGCTCCGCCAGCCGCCGGGTGAGCATCTCGCGCAGGCCGTCGTGGCCGCCGGTGAAATAGGACGGCGCCGCCAGCACCTGGGACAAGGGCCGGGTGAGGGCGAGCGGCGACTCCGGCTTCTCCAGGTGGTTGATGAAGGGACGCAGGCCGCGCACCAGGGCGGCGGCGGGGGTGTCCGAGGCCAGCCGGGGCGGGGTGTCCAGCCCGGGGTGGGCCTTGATGAGCTTCTTGAGGCCCCAGCCTTCGAAGAAGCCATCGGGAGGAAGGGCGGGGTGGGCCTTGAAGAAGGCGTCGCTCGTCTCGTGCTGCGCGGTGGTGCCGGCCAGCGCGCCCAGGAGCGCCTCGCCCTCTTCGCCCAGCTCGCGCGTCACCTCGGCCTTGCGGCGGGCGGCGTCGGAGTGCAGGTCCATGCGGTTTCTGGGCAGGACGAGCTGCAGCTCGGGGGAGTGGGGGCGCAGCGCGCGCTGCACGGTGGTGGTGAGGCCCAGCTCGGTGAGGGCCTCCTCCACGGCGGGCATGGCCTTGAGGGGCGGCGCGACGAAGGGCGCGTAGGGGAGCACGTAGCCGCCGTGCTCGTAACCCGGGCCCATGCCGTCGTGCTCCACCATCAGGACGCGGTGGCCGCGCTTGGCGAGCAGCGCGGCCGCGAGTGCGCCGCCGAGCTGACTGCCCAGCACGATGACGTCATACACGTGCCGGGATGGACCCGATGGAAGCTTGAGTTTGGCTGCGGACGTCATGAGGCCGGCAACACTACACAACGTCCCACACCGCTGGCTCCCTTTTGGCGCGCCATGAAGGCCGATGGGGCGGGGTGCCCCTGGCCCCGGGCTTCAGCTCCCGATGCCGAAGAGGCGGGACTCCAGCTCGGGCGGAAGGGTGGTGAAGTCCGGGAGCGTCCAGAGGGCGCCGGCCTGGCGGAGCTGAATCGCGGACGTCGTGGTGGTGAGGCCCACCACGGGCATTCCCGCGTCCCGCGCCGACATGACGCCGAGGATGGCGTCCTCGAAGGCCAGGCACTGGGAGGGGTCCACGCCCAGGCCCTGGGCGGCCGCGAGGAAGATGTCCGGGAAGGGCTTGCCCCGGGAGACCTCCTCGGCGCCGACGATGCGGTGGAAGACGGGGCGCAGGCCCAGGCCGTCAATCACCAGCTCCCGGTTGCCATGGGGCGCCGCGGTGGCGATGGCCATGGGAATGCCAGCCGCGCGCAGGCGGGAGATGAGGGCCTCCGCGCCCCGGTGCAGTCGCAGGTGGGGCCGGTAGAGGGTGCGGTAGTGGTTCTCCTTCTCGTCCGCGAGCCGCTCCAGCTCGTCGGTGGCGAGCGCGCGCCCCAGCAGCTCCGGGAGGATTTCTTCGTTCTTCTTGCCGGCGAAGCGGGTCTGGAAGTCGTCGGCGGTGAGGGACAGGCCGAGCTTGCGCGCGAGCGCCACCCAGGCCTGGTTGTGGAACACCATGTTGTCGACGAGGGTGCCGTCCATGTCGAACACGGCGGCGCGCAGGGGCGTGTCGGAAGGTGTCATGGTTTCCCACCCATAGCGCGGCCGGGGGCGTCGGAGGACCCTGAATCGTGCGCGCCTGCTTGGGAGGACTGATATTCGGGCCTCACATGAGCGACAGCGTGCGGACAGAGATGCGAGGTGCGGTGGGCGTGGTGACGTTGGACCGCCCGAAGGCACTGAATGCGCTGAATCTGGAGATGTGCCGGCGGCTGCTGCCCCAGTTGGAGGCGTGGGCGGCGGACCCGGCAGTGAAGGCCGTGGTCGTCCGGGGAGCGGGCGGGCGGGCCTTCTGCGCGGGCGGAGACGTGCGCGCCGTGGCGGCCTCGACGGTGGAGTCGCGGGGGGCGGACCCGGAGCGCTTGTCGCGAGAGTTCTTCCGCGCCGAGTACGCGTTGAACCATCGCATCCACCACTTCGGCAAGCCGTACATCTCCCTGGTGGACGGCATCTGCATGGGGGGCGGACTGGGCTTGTCCATCCATGGTGCATACCGCGTCGTCACCGAGAAGCTGGTGCTGGCGATGCCGGAGACGGGGATTGGCCTGTTCCCGGATGTGGGGGGCGGCTGGTTCCTGCCGCGCTTCCCGGGCGAGTCCGGGACGTACCTGGGGCTGACGGGGGCCCGGTGTGGCGCTGCGGACGCGATGTGGCTCGGCTACGGGACGCACCACGTGGAGTCGGCGCGACTGGACTCCGTGCTGGAGGCGCTGGTGGGGGCGGAGTGGGGGCCGGGGCCGGCGGGCGCGGTGGTGGAGCGGATTCTCGGGAGCTTCCACGCGGACGCGGGGACGTCGGTGCTGGCCACGCAGCACGCGGCGATGGACCGGTGCTTCGCGGCGGAGCGGGTGGAGGACATCCAGCAGGCGTTGGAGGCGGAGGGCACGGCGTGGGCCCAGCAGACGTGGGCGACGCTGGTGCACATGTGCCCGACGAGCCTCAAGGTCTCGCTGCGGCAGCTCCGGATGGGGCGCACGCGGGACTATGACGAGATGGTGACGGTGGAGTACCGGCTGAGCCAGTCGATGACGGCGCGCGCGGACTTCCGCGAGGGCATCCGCGCGGTGCTGGTGGACAAGGACAACAAGCCGCGCTGGCACCCGGGCACGTTGGGCGATGTCTCGGAGTCGGACGTGGAGGCGTGCTTCGCGCCCCGCGACGGCGATGAACTCGTGCTGGCGCGGAGCTGAGCTGAGCGCTCAGTTCGAACCAGAGGGGCTCTTCAGGGCGCGCTTCAGGAAGTCGACGCAGGCCCCTGGGGCCTCCTCGTGGGGCCAGTGGCCCGCGTCGGCGAGGGTGTCCACGGTGGCGTGAGGCCAGGCCTTCCGGAACCGCTCGAGGACCGCGGGCGGGAAGGCGCCGTCGCGCAGGCCCCAGATGAAGTGGAGGGGCGTCTTCGCGAATCGTTCACGCCGCTCCCAGAGCGACTGGAAGAAGGGCGTGGACGCGCTGAGGCTCTTCGCGAGGGCCCAGAGCACGCGCTCGCGAGAGTCGGGGTCGGGGAACATGCGGGTGTACTGGCTCCACGTCTTCTCGGGACGCGGGCCCTTGCCCCAGGCCGACTTCGCGATGAGGAACGAGAGATTCAGGTTCCGATACAGCCAGCGGAAGAGCCCGCCCCCCGCCATGCGCGCGGCCCTCGCGAGTGAGGGCTCGTCGACGAAGGGCCAGGCGATGGTGTTGATGAGCACCACGCGCTCGATTCGCTCCGGATGGGCGAGCGCGAAGTCGAGGGAGATGGGGCCGCCGAAGTCGTGGGCCACCAGGGTGAAGCGGGGGAGGTCCAGCGCCTCGATGACCGCGGCGAAGCGGCGCGCATGGGCTTCGGGCGAGTAGTCCGCGTCCGGAGGCCGTGGTGACAGGCCGAAGCCCAGGTGGTCCACCGCGATGCAGCGATGGGTGGTGGAGAAGGCGCTGATGAGCGCGCGCCACTCGAAGGACCAGGTGGGCGTTCCATGCACGAAGACGATGGGCGGACCCTGGCCCTCGTCCACCACCGACAGCCCTGCCACCTCACGCACGTTGAAGGGAAATGCCTCGCGGTCGACCCAGGCGGGAACTTGCATGGGATGATAGTCAATGGTGCTTGACCAATTAAGTCAAGTAGACTTGACCGATGAAGAGGAAGGACGCGCTCGAGGACGTGAAGAAGCTTCAGGCCAGCAGCCTGGGTTACGTGCTCATCCGGTGTGGGCAGTTGTTCAACGAGCTGGGGATGCGGGCGGTCAACAGCGAGGCCGGCTGGCCCATGATGCGCGAGGTCCACGCGCGGCTCCTGCCGTATCTGGAGAATCCAGAGGGCGTGCGCATCACCGAGCTCGCACGCAGCCTCGGGGTGACGAAGCAGGCGGTGCAGCCGGTCATCGCGGAGCTCGCGGAGTTCGGCGCGGTGCGTGTTGAGCCGGACCCGGATGATGCCCGTGCTCGCAGGGTGCTGCTGACGGAGAAGGGCATCGCGGCCATGCGGCATGGGACGACGAAGCTGGTGGAGATAGACCGGCGGGTGGCCAGGCGCCTGGGCACGGACGAGACCCGGGAACTGCACGGCTTGATGACCCGGCTGTTCGAGGTGCTGAAGGCGCTGGACTGATGCGAATGGCCCGTGCTGGGTGCCCCGTCGGTCCCGGACGTGGCTGGCCGGCTACAGCTCCTCGTCGCTGACGACGGTGACGTCGTGGGCGCGCAGCAGGGCGGTGGTGATGCCTTCCCCGGGGCGAAGGACTCCGGATTCGTAGACGCGCTGGCTGCCACAGGAGGGGCTCTTCTCCTTCAACAGCGCTACTGAAGCACCGAAGTTGCGCGCGGCCTCCAGGGCCAACTGGGCGCCTCGCTTGAAGTCCTCGGTCCGGTCGACGCGAGCTTCTCGCTCCAGCGCCCGCGCCTGTCCGGCCCAGACATCGACACCCGAGCCACCACAGAGGTCCACGGGAGGACGAGGGATGGGCAGGCCCGAACCTACTTCGGGACAGACGGGAACGACGGCCTTGCCCTCCAGCGCCGCGAGCACTCTCTCAGAACGCTGCGAGCGACCGTCGTACCGGCAGGCTTCCCCGAGCAGGCACGCGCTCACGAGCACCGTGGATGCCTCGCGAAGCGCCGCGCGCCTGTCACCCTTTGACGGGTCCGCGCACGCCTGCGCTGAGCCGGGCCTCGACAGGTCTGCATGCTTCGTGACCGGCTCCATTCCGCCAGCCGCGTCACCGAGAGCGCCGGAAGGCCCTCGCGAGCCCGTCACTTCACGGCCCCGGGACTGCGCAGCGCCAGTTCTCCCGCCGTCGCCACCGCCGCCACGCGAGTGCGCATCCCATCCATCGCGACCTGCCCCGTCACCGCGAGCCGCACGGCCAACGGATAGAGCCGATGCTCCTCGACGAGGATGCGCGCGCTCAGGCTCTTCTCGTCGTCATCCGGCAGCACCGGCACCGCCGCCTGCCCGATGATGGGCCCGGTGTCCGTGCCCGCATCCACGAAGTGCACCGTGCACCCGGCCACCTTCACGCCCCGCTCCAGGGCCTGCCGCTGCGCATGCAGCCCCGGGAACGACGGCAGCAGGGAAGGGTGGACGTTCAGCACCTTGCCCGCGAAGCGCCCCAGGAAGTCCGCGCTCAACAGCCGCATGAACCCCGCCAGGCACACCCACTCCACACCCGCCGCGCGCAGCGCCTCCAACAGCGCCGCCTCGAACTCCACCTTCGAGGCGTGGGCCTTGTGGTCCACTACGACGGCCGGCACCCCCGCCGCGCGAGCCCGCTCGAGCGCGTAGGCGGTGGGCACGTTCGACACCACGCAGGCCACCTCGGCCGGGAAGTCCTCGCGAGCGCACGCGTCGAGCAGCGCCTGGAGATTGCTCCCGCTGCCGCTGACGAGCACGCCCAGCCGGACCCGCCGTCCGCTCATGGCTCGATGACCGCCGTGGCCTCGCCCTGGCCCGCCTCCACGCGGCCCACCTCGCTGGCCTCCGCGCCCCGAGCGCGCAGCACCTCCAGCGCCTTCGCGACGTCCTCCTGGGCCACCACGACGATGAGGCCGAGGCCCATGTTGAACGTGTTGAACATCTCGTCCCGGGCCACGCTGCCCAGCTTCGCAATCAGGTCGAAGATGGGCGGCTTCACCCACGACTTCTCGCTCAGCACCGCGCGCGTCCCATCCGGCAGGCACCGGGGCAGGTTGCCCGGAATCCCGCTGCCGGTGATGTGCGCCATGCCCTTCACCTTCACCTCCGCCAACAGCGCCAGCGCGTCCTTCACATAGATGCGCGTGGGCTCCAGCAGCGCGTCACCCAGCGGGCGGCCCAGGCCCTCGGGCGTCGCGTCCAGCGCGAGCTTCGAGTCCTCCAGCAGCACCTTGCGCGCCAGCGAGTACCCGTTGCTGTGCAGCCCCGAGGACGTCAGCCCGATGAGCGCGTCACCCGGCTTCACGCTCTTGCCGTCGATGATGGCCGACCGCTCCACCACGCCCACGCAGAAGCCCGCCAGGTCGTACTCGCCTCGCGCGTAGAAGCCCGGCATCTCCGCCGTCTCTCCGCCCAGGAGCGCGCACCCCGCCTGCTCGCAGCCCAGGGCGATGCCCTTGACGACTTCGGCCGCCGCGTCCACCTCCAGGCGCCCGGTGGCGAAGTAGTCCAGGAAGAACAGCGGCTCCGCGCCACAGGTGAGGATGTCGTTCACCGACATGGCCACCAGGTCGATGCCCACCGTGCCGTGCCGGCCCGCGGAGAAGGCCACCTTCAACTTGGTGCCCACCCCGTCCGTGCCCGCCACCAGCACCGGCTCCCGGTACTTGCCCGGCGGCAGGGCGAACAGCCCCCCGAAACCGCCGACGCCCGCCACCACCTCCGGACGCATCGTCCGCGCGGCGAAGGGCTTGATTCGGTCGACGAAGGCGTCGCCGGCCTCGATATCCACTCCGGACTGCTTGTAGGTCGTTCCCACGGGCGGCCTTCTATCGGCCGGCGCGCCCGTTGTCTCGGCCAGCGAAAAGAGGGTGTCGGGTTTGAGGCGCGGACGCCTGCACACACCCGCTGTCCCACTGAACCGCACAACAGGGAATTTGACCGGGGGGGGAGGGGCTGATTGACTCCTCGCAGGATGGGCGCCGAGGAAACCCTCTTTCAACGTTTCGGCAAGGAATTCTCAAAGGGCACCGAGCTCTTCCGCGAGGGAGAGGCCGGCCGGGAGATGTACGTCATCCAGGCGGGCAAGGTTTCCATCACGAAGCGCGTGCGCGACGTGGAGAAGACGCTTGCTGTGCTGGGGGCCGGAGAATTCTTCGGCGAGATGGCGATCATCTCCAACAAGCCCCGTAACGCGTCCGCGGTCGTCAACGAGGACGCTCGCCTGCTGGTCATCGACCCCAAGACGTTCGAGGCGATGATCCGCGGCAATGCCGAGATCGCCGTCCGGATGATCAAGACGCTGGCCGGGCGGCTCTCCGAGGCGGACGCTCAAATCGAGAACCTGCTCCACAATGATCCGGCCAGCCGGGTCGTCCATCAGATCATCCTGCTGTCCCAGACCCGGAGTCGTCCGTCCGAAGAGGGCACCGAGATCGACTTCGTGGTCCGCGAGATGCCCCGCCAGCTCGGCGTGGGCGAGCCCGCCGTGCGCAACGTGCTGGACCGGATGATCCGGGCCGGCCTCATCTCACGCAGTGGTGACAGAGTGACCGTGTATGACACGGCCAAACTCCACGACTTCCTCCAATACCTGGAGATGAAGTGGAAGTTCGGAGACCTCTAGGTGAAGCTCCGAGTCCTCGGCTGCCACGGTGGCGAGCTCCCCACGTGCAAGAGCACGTGTTTTCTCGTCGATGACGTGCTGGCGCTCGATGCGGGCGCACTGACGGGGACGCTCTCGTTGGAGGAGCTGTGTCGGGTGGACCACGTGCTCGTGGGCCACAGTCACTTCGACCATGTGAAGGACCTGCCGCTGATGGCGGACCTCGTGATTGGTCGCCGCGACAAGCCCGTCACCATCCATGCGTCGCGCGAGTGTGCCAAGGCCCTGCGCGACAACATGTTCAACAACGCGCTCTGGCCGGACTTCACCCGCATCCCGACCAAGGCCAACCCCGTCCTGCGCATCAAGACGTTCCGCGCCGGCGGCACCTTCGAGGTGGGGCCCTACACCGTGCGCAGCGTGCCGGTGAGCCACCCGGTGGAGTCCTGCGGCTTCATCATCTCCAACGGGAAGTCGTCGCTCGCCATGAGCGGCGACACCGGGCCCACCGACAAGCTCTGGAAGGCCCTCAACCAGACGCGCGACCTCAAGGCGCTCCTGTTGGAGACGTCCTTCCCCAACGCGCTCCAGTCGCTGGCCGACATCTCCGGCCACCTCACGCCCCACACCCTGGGTCTGGAGCTCCAGAAGTTCGAGCGCAACGGGACCTCCGTGATGCTCTACCACCTCAAGCCAGCCTTCGTGGCCCAGCTCAAGAAGGAGCTGGCGGGCATGCCGGTGGAAGTCCTGGAGCTGAACGACACCTTCGAGTTCTAGCCGCCGGACGA
This sequence comes from Myxococcus eversor, assembly GCF_010894455.1. GTDB lineage: Bacteria > Myxococcota > Myxococcia > Myxococcales > Myxococcaceae > Myxococcus > Myxococcus eversor. Next base: position 228,287 of record NZ_JAAIXY010000017.1, read on the forward strand.
CGCGGCGCGCCACACGGAACGGTTGACGGGCGGGGACGGTCGGATTAACCCCCGGCCTCTCATGGCCTGGTTTTCGAAGAAGCCCCGCATCGCCGTCGACACCCAGCAGCAACCCGAGCCTGGTCCGTCTCGCATGGAGGGCCTGTGGGCCAAGTGCGAGAACTGCGACGAAATCATCTACCGGCAGGAGCTGGAGAAGCACTGGATGGTGTGTCCGCACTGCGACCACCATCACCCGTGGAACGCGCGCGCGCGGCTGGCGACGCTGCTGGACCCGGACAGCTTCGAGGAGTTCGACAAGGAGCTGGAGCCGCAGGATCCGCTCGGGTTCAGTGACACCAAGAAGTACAAGGACCGGCTGAAGTCCACGCGGAAGAACCTGGAGGAGAACGACGCCTTCGTCTCCGGCGTGGGCCGCATCGCCGGCCACCAGGTCTCCGTGGGCGCGTTCATCTTCGAGTTCATGGGCGGCTCCATGGGCTCGGTGGTGGGCGAGAAGGTGGCGAGGACCTTCGAGCGAGCGCATGACTTGAAGTGCTCGGCGCTCATCTTCTCGGCCTCCGGTGGCGCGCGCATGCAGGAGGGCATCTTCTCGCTGATGCAGATGGCGAAGACGTCCGCGGCCATCGCCCGCTTCCGCACCGGCAACAAGCCCTACATCTCCGTGCTGCTGCACCCGACGACGGGCGGCGTGGCGGCGTCCTTCTCCTGGCTGGGCGACGTCATCATCGCGGAGCCCAAGGCGCTCATCGGCTTCGCCGGTCCGCGCGTCATCGAGCAGACCATCCGCCAGAAGCTGCCGGAGGGCTTCCAGCGCTCGGAGTTCCTGCTGGAGCACGGGATGATCGACAGCATCGTCAACCGCAAGGACCTGCGCGCGAAGCTCGGGCAGATTCTCGGCCTGCTGGGCTGAACCCGCGCGGCTCGCGTCCCTGGCATGAGCGCGCCCCGCACACCGGAGGAGGCCCTGGGCTTCCTCTCCCGCCTCAACCCCTCCGGAATCAAGCTGGGGCTTACGCGCGTGCGCGAGGCGCTCTCCGCCCTGGGCCATCCGGAGCGCCGCTTCCCGGTGCTCCACGTCGCGGGCACCAACGGCAAGGGCAGCACCTGCGCCTTCGCCGCCACCGCGCTCCAGGCCGCCGGCCACCGCGTGGGCCTCTACACGTCCCCGCATCTGGTGCGCATCAACGAGCGCATCCGCGTGGACGGCGAGGACATCTCCGACGCGGACTTCGGCCGCGCCATCCTCGACGTGCTGGAGCGCTACCCGTCCGCCGTCGCCGAGCCGATGACGTACTTCGAGTTCGGCACCGTCGTCGCCCTGTGGCACTTCGCGCGAGTGGGTGTGGACGTGGGGGTGCTGGAGACGGGCCTGGGCGGACGGCTGGATGCCACCACCGCCGCGCCGTCGCTCGTCACCGCCATCACCCCCGTCTCCTTCGACCACATGGAGTACCTGGGCAACACCCTGGCCTCCATCGCGGGTGAGAAGGCCGGCATCCTCAAGCCCGGCGTGCCGTGTGTCGTCGCCCGGCAGGAGCCCGAGGCCCTGGAGTCCATCGAGGCCCACGCGCGCGCCCTGGGCGTGCCGCTCTGGGTGGAGGGCCGCGACTTCTCCGCCGACACGCTGGACGACGGCGGCCTCACCTACAGGGGACCGGGCTGGCGGTTGGAGGGCCTGCGAATCTCGCTGCGCGGACCGCATCAGGTCCAGAACGCCGCGGTGGCGCTGGCCTGCCTGGAGGCCCTCGATGCGCGAGGTGTCGCCGTCACCGCCGACGCGGCGCGGGCGGGGCTGGGCTCGGCGCGCTGGCCGGGTCGACTGGAGGAGGCAGGGCAGGGGCCCACCGTACTGTTGGACGGCGCCCACAACCCGGCGGGTGTGGCCGTGCTGCTGGCGTCCCTGCGGGCGCTCTACGCGGGCCGCCCCGTCCACTGCGTCTTCGGCGTGGTGGCGGACAAGGACCGGGGGCCGATGATGCGGGCCCTCTTTCCCGCGTGTGCCTCCGTGCAACTCACGCCGCTGGACACGCCACGCTCGCTCGCACCGGCGGCCTATCTGGACGAGGCGCGCGCCCTGACTCCCGACGTGGCCGCCTGGCCCGACGTGGATGCGGCGCTGGCGGAAGCGCGGCGGCGCGCGGGCATGGATGGCATCGTGCTCTGCACCGGTTCGCTCTTCCTGGTCGGCATGGTGCGCGCCCGGATGGAGCGGACCTCCGCGCCCTGAAGGGCCACCGCGCGAGGGCTGGACGACGCTGCCCGGCCCCAGGGGGCCAGGCGTCGGCTGGCGAGCCTTGACGGGATGACCTCATAGGGTGGGTCCTCCGTTCCGCCCGGGCAAGACATGTGAGCAACCAGACTGAATCCTTGGCGCGCTGCATCAGCCGCCGTAGATTCAAGATATGCGCCTGCCGGACTGGAGAGCCGCGACGACGACGGGACCCGCCATCCCCTCCATCGACGAAGTCGACTTCCGGGCGCTCTACTCCAAGACGAAGTACGTGGTGGAGACCGCGGATGGCTGGTCGCTGGTCATCACCCGCTACCGTCCGGTGAAGCAGCCCTTCGCCCAGCCGCTGTTCGGTGAGCCGCTGCTGCTGGTGCACGGCTTCTCCCAGAACCGGCACACGTGGACGAGCGGCCAGTTCGTCAAGAACCTCCTCTTCTTCGGCGTGGACATCCACATCCTGGAGCTGCGAGGGCACGGCAAGAGCTCCATCGCCTTCCAGAAGGAGCGGGCCGAGCGCTTCAAGCGCCCCCTGCCTCCGGACCTGGACTACGACTGGGACATCGACAGCTACTTCCTCTACGACTTGCCCGCCGCCGTCTCCGGCGTGAAGCGCATCACCCGCCGCGAGCGCATCTTCTACTGCGGCCACTCCATGGGCGGGATGCTGGGCTACGGCTACACCGGCATCCACGACGACTTCGAGGGCCTCATCACCATCGGCGCTCCGGCGGACCTGGGCCGGGGCTTCATGCTGCTGCGCATGGTGGCGCACGGCGCGCCGATGCTCGGCGGCATGGTGGACCTGACGCTCGCGGGGCTGAACCTGGGCGGCGAGGTGGAGGGGCTGGGCCGGAAGGTGCTCGCGCGAGGCGTGGGCACGGTGAACGCGAAGCTGGGCAAGAAGCTGGAGCCGGAGTCGCGCCGCAAGCTCCGCTTCAACGCGATGCCGGTGGACCTCATCCTCAAGTTCGTCGAGCGGCAGATTGGCAAGGCGGAGGACTCTCCGCTGTATCAACAACTGACGACGCGGATGAACCGGCTCATCAATCCGGAGCGCGTGGGCTCGGACGACATCCGCTGGCTCCTGCGCGAGGGCGGGGAGCGCGAGCCGCGCAAGGTGCTGGAGCAATTCGCCCGCTGGATTCGACGCGGGGAGATGGTCTGCTACCGCACCGGCTACGACTTCAAGCGCGGCTTCGGGAAGATTCAAATCCCCATGGCCATCATCTTCGGGGACATGGACCCGCTGGCGTCGGTGGAGTCCACCCGGAGCGTGTATCGCGCGGCCAAGAGCGAGTACCTCCTCTGGCGTCCGGTGAAGGGCAACAGCCACATCGAGCTGACGATGGGGCACGACATCCGGCAGATCTGCTACGACATCAAGAACCTCATCGAGTACGCCCGGACGCACCGTCACCGAGCGCCCGCTTTGCCGCGGCTGCGCTGAGGGCCGTGTGGCTGGAAAGTTGGAGGGTGAGGCGCGCGTGGTAGCATCCCCGCCCACTGTCAACGTTGAAGGGGAGTGGTTCGATGAAGGCCTCTGCGGTGTGGCTGCTCGGTGTGGTGCTCGTGCCCTTCTGGGCGCTCGCGCAGGCTCCGGCGAACCTGAACACCATCACCGGCGTGCAGGTGAATGGCGGGACGGTGACCATCTCCGGCTCGAAGAAGGCGAACTTCACCACCTTCACCATGACGGACCCGCCCCGGCTCGTCATCGACATCGCCGAGGCCGTCTTCTCCGGAGTCCCCGAGGAGACCCAGGTGGGCAATGGCACGGTGACGGGCATCCGCACCGCCAGCTACGGCTCGGATGACTCCGCCATCGCCCGCGTGCTCATCGGCTTCGAGCGCGAGGTGGAGACGGACATCCAGGCCACCGACACCCAACTCGTCGTGAAGGTCGTCGGCGGAGGCGGGCAGGCCGTGGCACAGGCCCCCACCGCTCAGCCGGAGCCCGCCGCGAAGCCCACGACGGATGATGGCACCGCCGCCAAGGCCGCTGCAGCCGCCGAGGCCGACCGTCAGGCGCAGGAGAAGGCCGCCGCCGAGGCCACCGCCCGCGCCGAGGCCGACCGTCAGGCGCAGGAGAAGGCCGCCGCCGAGGCCACCGCCCGCGCCAGGCAGGATGCGGACGCGGAGCGCCAGCGCCAGCAGGAGGCCGAGGCTCGCGCCACGTCCCAGCGTGAGGATGAGCAGCGCGCGGCGCAGGCCGCCGCCGACGAGAAGAAGCGCCAGGAAGAGGAGGCCCGTGCCTCCGCGCAGGCCGCCGCCACCGAGCGCAAGCGCCAGGAAGAGGAGGCCCGCGCCTCCGCGCAGGCCGCCGCCGACGAGCGTCGTGCCTCCGCTGCGTCCTCCGAGGACGAGAGGAAGCGCCAGAAGGCGGAGGCGCTCGCCGCCGCGAAGACGGCCGCCGAGGAGAAGCGCGCCGCCACCCGGGCCGCCGCGGAGGAGGCCGCCGAGGCCCGCCGCCAGCGTGAGGAGGAGGCCCGCGCCGAGCGCGAGCGTCGCCAGCAGGAGCGGGTGGCCGCCGCCACGCCCCGCCCGCGTCGCGAGGTGGCCAGCGGCTCGGATTCGTCCGAGGTGTCGTCGCGCCGCAAGACGATGACGCTGGTGGGCTTCCAGCAGCAGGCCGGAGTCTCCCGCGTCTTCATCCGCACCAACGAGCCGGCGCGCTACACGGTGAGCGAGCAGGGCAACGCGGTGGTGCTGGAGCTGGAGAACAGCCGCATCGACCTGAGCAACAACACCCGGCCGCTGGACACGTCGTACTTCAACTCCCCCGTCACGCGGGTGGAGGCCGACGCGTCCGGGCGCGACGTGCGCGTCACCATCCAGCTCCGGCAGCAGGCCCCGGTGCAGGCGAAGCAGGACGGCAACGTCATTTCGTTGGATTTTCAGCGCCCGGCTCGGTGATAAGGGCGACCGCGCGGCCGTGGCGCGGCATACCCTGCACCCCTGAATGGGCCTCCTCGTTCCGCTCGCCGCAGCGCTGCTCGTAGCGTCAGCGCAGATTCCGCTCGCCACCCAGGTCCAGCTCCCCTCCGGCGAGACGGTGGAGCTGGCCGCCGACTTCCTCACCTACGAGTCCGACAAGCAGCTGCTCACCGCGCGCGGCCACTGCGAGCTGCGCACCGGGGAGATGCTGCTGCGCTCGGACGAGGTGACGTACGACGAGACGAACCAGGTGGCCACGGCCACCGGCAACGTCATGTTCGTGGGTCCCGACGGCATGGTCGCGGTGGCGGACGACGTGCGCGTGGACATCCGCACCTTCGAGGCCACGCTCAAGGGTGGCCTCTTCATGCAGAAGAAGGGCGTCACCCAGGACGCGCTGCTCACGGCGAAGACGCCCCAGGAGCTGCGCGCCATGGGGGAGACGCCCATCATCCTCAGTGGCTCGCGCATCCGCCGCACCGGCCCCAACGCCTTCGTGGTGGACGACCTGGCCTTCACCCCGTGCGAGTGCGGCCCCGGCACGCCGACCTGGCGCATGGAGGCCAGCTCCGCCAACGTCATCCTCGGCGAGCGCGCCACGCTCACCTGGCCCGTCGTCTACATCCAGTCCGTCCCCATCTTCGCGCTGCCCTGGGTGTACCTGCCCCTGGCCGAGCGTCGCACGGGCTTCCTCATCCCCAGCCCCCAGTACTCCAGCCTCAACGGCCTGGGCCTGCAGCAGCCCTTCTTCCTCACGCTGGGGCGCAGCTACGACATGACCTTCACGCCGGGCTACTTCAACGGCGGCGGGCTCCTGGAGCTGGAGCGCGACCCCGATGGAGATCCCGAGACGAAGAACGCGATTACCTACGAGGAACCGCGGCCCAACGGCGTGAAGGGCCCCCGGTTGCTCACGGAGTTCCGCTACGTGCCCAGCGAGCGGACGCGGGGGCGTGCCACACTCGGGTTTCTGTACGACTCACGGCCCCGGCTGAACCCGGCGAGCCTGTTTCCGGACTTCTTCCGCTATCCGGTGGATCCGAACGGGATCGCGAGAATCATCGATACCCCTCGAGGGTTGCGCGGCGAGGCCTCCTGGCAGCACTTCCAGGAGCTGGGCTCCGGTTGGTACGACCGGGTGGACGCGTCGTTCGTTTCTGACGGCAACTACACGCGCGACCTCACCGCCGACATCATCGTCCAGGGGCTGGAGTACCTGCGCAGCACCGCCACCGTCTTCCGGCGCCAGGAGGACTCCTACGCGGGCCTGGATGTGGTGCTGCGCCAGGACATCCGCTGGCCCTATCGCTTCTTCCAGGACAACCGCGTGCCGGCGGCGGTGGACCCGCTGCGGCCGGACCTGCCCGCGCCGCGCACCTTCCAGCGGCTGCCCGGACTCATCTTCGCGCTGCCCGAGCGCCCGTTGGCGGGGGGCCTCACCGGAGGGCTGCGCGCCGAGTTCACCCGCCAGGCCCCCATCCAGGGAGGCTTCGGGGACGAAGGGGTCGACGGCATCTTCCGCCGCGAGGGCAACTTCATTCCCCTCGGTGTCCCCGTTGGCGTGGTGGACCCCGGCCAGGCCAACGGCCTCTTCGACACGAGAGACAGGGAGGCGAGGGACCGCATCGACTTCACGTCGCGCCTCGCCACCTCCGTGGCGCTGGGGGACGTCGCGCGCGTGACGCCGTCCGTGTCGCTGCGCCAGGACGTGTGGGCCGGCGAGTACTCCGCCAAGACCTGGCAGCGCGGCTACCCCATCGGCGGGCTCCTGCTGGACACGCAGTGGAGCCGCACCTGGACGGGCACGAAGACCAGCTACCGCCACACCTTCGCGCCCTCCCTGGAGTTGCGCTACGTGCCGGGCGGGTGGGGCAGGGTGCCGTCCGCGGGCGCCGAGGAGGACGGGCTCGCCCAGCCCTACGACGAGATTGATCGCGCCGTGCCGCTCGCGCTCGACGGCTCCACCCGGGGTTTCCTCCAGGGCGTGCTCGCGGTGGACCAGTCCCTGCGCATCAAGACGGGCGCCCTGGTCCGGGAGCCCATCCGGCTGAGAATCGGCCAGGGCTTCGACCTGACGCGGTATGTTCCGGCCGCGAACAAGCTGGGAGACCCCGAGCCGGTCCTGCGTGACACCTTCGCGCGCCTCAGCGTGAGCGCCGGCGTGCTGAACGCGGGGGGCCTGGTCCGGATGGACCCCCGGTCCGGTCGCATCACCCAGCTCAGCGCGGACTTCACCATCGACAACGGCAAGGGCACCGCGCTGTACGCCCGCTACGACGACATCCTCACCACCCGCCAGCTCGCCATTGATAGCGGCGAATCTCCCTTCGCCCAGGGGCCAGATGCCATCCGGCGCCCTCTGGATGCCCTGGTAGGCGGCGTATCCCGGGAAACGCCCGGTATCCCCTCGGCCGAGCGGGCCCAGGCACTCATCGCGGGTGCGCGTTTGAGGCTCGGATTTGGCCTCGGGGTGCGGTACGAAGCTCTGGTGCAGCCCCTTTACCAAGATCAAACAACTCAAGAGTTCAAGCCCTTCGCCCAGCAGACACTGGGCGTGTCGTATGGACCAGCGTGTGACTGCTGGCGAATCGAAGGGGTTGTGACTTTGCGGCGTGACAATCGGTTGGAATTTTCCGATGTCAATGTCAGCGTCGCCGGTGTCGGGTCGTTCGGTTCGGGCGGCTAGGAATCACCCCATGTGCATGGTGGTTCCACAAACCCCAAGCAGCCAGGAGAAGTACTTCGTGTCGGATCTCGGAAAACGAATCGGCCAGCGCATCCGCGAGCTTCGTACGCAGAGGCCGGAGCGGTGGACGCAGGAGGAGCTCGCGGAGCGGGCTCAGATCAGCGTCTCTTTCCTTTCCATGATCGAGCGTGGAGAGCGTGTGCCCCACGTGGAAACGCTCGCCGCCCTGGCCAACGCCCTCGGCGTCAGCCTTGGAGAGCTTTTCACGGGAACGGAGCAGACCCTTGCCCAGACGGAGGACCTGCTGCGTCCTCTTTCTGATTTCGCGCGCGCCCGGGGCCTCACCGCACGGGACGTGGACCGCCTGCTAGGGGTCGCCCGGGTGATGTTCAGCGGCACTGTCGCCTGAATCGCACCTTCGGGGCCCCTGGTTGGACGCAAGGGGCCCCGAGGTCTTCCTGTCCTGTCCTTGACTGGACGGTAGGTTGACCGGGAAGATGATGGAGATGCGCTGTGCGCCGCTTGCGCACAGCGCGCTTCCTTCTTCGTCAAGGAGTCGTCGCTGATGCGTCCGGGTCTGGCCTCGTTTGTGGCCTTTACGAGCATGGTGTTGTTGGCGTGCTCTTCGCCAGCTCCTGCCACGCTTGAGTTCGTGGATCAGTCTCCGGCTCGGCCGCGACTGGGAGAAATCACCACCCTGCGCTTCCGCGCGGTGGACTCGCGAGGCATGGCGCAAGCCGGCACGCAGGTGACCTTCACCCTCCAGTCACCGGTACCGGGTGTCGAGATTTCTCCCGCGGTGGGGACGACCAACCCCGGCGACGGTATCGTCTCCATGCAGGTGGTCGCCCGAGGAGGCCGCGTCGCCTCGGTGGTCGTCGTCGCGTCGGCGGGAACGGGTGCGGAGGCCAAGTCGGTCATCTCCCCGGTCATCAGCTTCGCGGGCACCGACTCCAGCTCCCGTCAGTTCACGTTCCAGTGCGGCTCGTGGTCCGGTGACGGGTCCGGTCTGCACCACGCCATTGGCGCCTGGGACGAGGCGCGCAACCTGATCGCCGGCGTGAAGGTGCGCTGCTTCGCCCACGTGGCTGATCGCAACGGCGATGGAATCGAAGGCGCGCAGGTCTCCTTCCTCACCGAGGCGGGCACCATCGGCCCCACGTCCACGACGACCACGGACGTGGTGGGCAGCGCGGAGGTCCTCTACAAGACCTCGTTCCCGCTGCCGGATGACGTGGCGCCGGGCGAGTTCTCCTGGACGCCCACCAACGACGCCACCCACACCGGCGAGTACCTGGCCCCGCTGTGGATGCAGCCCTTCCTCTGGGATCAGAGCCCGTTGGCGGCCTACAACACCCCGCCCCAGCCGTTCATCAACCGTCCGGAGCCCCAGCGCGCCGACCCCATCCGCCCGGGCATCATCAACAACCCGCGCGACAACCTGGTCGCCCTCATCGCCGTCACCACGGGCGAAGAGGCCTTCGACGACGACAACAACAACGGCCAGTGGGACACAGGCGAGGCCTTCGTGGACCTGACCGAGCCCTTCGTCGACAACAACGACAACGGCACGTGGGACCCGGGCGAGCGCTTCGTCGACACCAACGGCGATGGCCGGTGGAACGGCAAGAACGGCACCTATGACGCGTCCACGAACATCTGGGTCCAGGAGCGCATCCTCTGGACGGGTGTGCCCCATGAGTTGGACAAGGCGGACACCGTGCGGCAGATCTCCCCGGCGCCTCCGGCGACCAACGTCCACATCACCCACTTCGGCTCGGCCGGCGCCACCTTCCTGGTGTCGGACCCCTGGTACAACCACATCGCCCAGAACTCGGAGTCGGACGGCTGCACCGGCGGCGCCGAGGGGCCGGTGAAGGTCGACCCCTTCATCACCGGGCAGATTCCGCTCACGTACCCGTCGTACAGCGTGGAGCGCTACCTCATCAGCGACAAGCATGACGTCACCCAGGAGCCGCAGCCCGGGCCGTTCCCGGCGCCCGTCGTCTGGAAGACGGAAGCCACCTGCACGTACACCGCCGCCCAGCTCGAGGGGCACAAGGTGTCCGTCACCGCGCCCGTCGTGACGGGCGACGTGCTCTAGTCCGCTGTCTCGCGCGGGCCCCCCGGAGAAGTACCCATTGACCCCGGGGGCCCGCGTTCGTAGGGTCCCGCCGGCTGATTGAAGAATCAACCAGTCGGTGGAGGACGTCGTGGCCCAGAGCAAGTCGGCGGCGGACAACGGGAATCGCGAGAGCGAGCGCCGCCGGACCATCCTTCGGGCGGCCATCGACGTGTTCGCCCGGAAGGGCTATCACGGCTGCCGGATTGCTGACGTGGCGAAGGAGGCGGGAGTCGCCTACGGCCTCGTCTACCACTACTTCAAGAACAAGGATGAGTTGCTCGAGACCGTGTTCGACACGGGCTGGAGCGGCTTCGTCACGCGCGTGCGCGCGGTGGTGGAGGGGGAGGGGCCGCTTTCGGCCAAGGTGCACGGCGTGGTGGACGTGGCCTTCGAGGCGTACCGGGTGGACCCGCGCGCGGTGAAGGTCCTCATCCTGGAGATTGCCCGGAGTCCCGCGGGCTCCCGCATCAACCGGCAGACGGCCTTCGTGGACGCCATCCGCCTGAGCTCGGAGCTGTTCATCCGGGCGAAGGAGGCGGGAGAGCTGCGCGCGGACACGGACCCGCTCTTGTCCTCCGCCCTGCTGTTCGGCGCGATTGAGATGGGGCTGACGGCCTTCGTGACGGGGCTTGCGGACTCACGGGATGCGCAGGCGTTGGAGCGGGCGAAGGCGCAGATCGCCGATACCTTCCTTCATGGCGTGCTGGCGGACGCGTCGCCAGGCGCGGAGAGCGCCGCATGGAAGCCGGAGAAGCCGTCGTCGGAGAAGTCCTCTACGAAGTCCAAGGCCCCCAAGCGACCCTGACCATCAACCGGCCCAAGGCGCGCAACGCCTTGTCGCCCACGGTGGTGAAGGCGTTGATGGACGGGTTGGAGCGCGCGGATGCGGACCCCGCCGTGCGCGTGGTGGTGCTCACCGGCGCGGGCGAGAAGGTCTTCTGCGCGGGCGGAGACCTGGGGCAGATGGTGGGCGACGGGGGCTTCCTCGCCACCCACGAGGGGCGCCGCTCCTACGGCAAGCTGCTGAGCCGGTTCCAGGAGGCGCGCAAGCCCACGGTGGCGCGCGTCAACGGGCACGCGCTGGCGGGCGGCCTGGGTCTGGTGCTCGCGTGCGACCTGGCCGTCGCGGTGGAGGGCGCGGACCTGGGCACGCCCGAAATCGACGTGGGCCTGTTCCCGATGATGATGATGGCGCTCCTGCAGCGTCACGTGGGCCGCAAGCGGGCGCTGGAGCTGGTGCTGACGGGAGACCGGCTCCCCGTGCGCGACGCGCTGGCGCTGGGCCTGCTCAACCGCGTGGTGCCGCCAGCCGAGCTGGATGCCACCGTGGCGGCGCTGGCGGGGAAGCTGGCCGGCAAGAGCCAGGCGGTGCTCTCCCTGGGCCGGCGCGCCTTCTTCACGGCGGAGGACCTGCCCCTGCCCGCGGCGCTGGAGTTCCTCGCGTCGCAGCTGTCGCTCAACGTGCTGGCCGACGATGCCGGCGAGGGCGTCTCCGCGTTCATGGAGAAGCGCCCGCCGAAGTGGAACGACCGCTGACCTCGCGCGAGCGCTGTCGAGCCGAGCTCAAGGGGCCCGCGCTCAGGGGTTGTTGAGCGCGGTGTCTCCGCTGGCCACGGCGGGCGCGGTGGGCGGGAAGAAGTCCAGGCGCAGCAGCGACTCGCCGTCCACCCAGATGCCATCCACCTTCACGCCCCAGTGCAGGTGGGGGCCGGTGACGCGGCCGGTGCTGCCCACGAGGCCCAGCGCCTGCCCCTGCTGCACCTTGTCGCCCTTCTTCACCTGGATTTTCGACAGGTGGAAGTACGCGGTGAAGAGGTCTCCGCCGTGGTGCACGAGCACCGTCTTGCCGGAGGAGTAGTTGTCGCGCGCCATGACGACGGTGCCCTCGTTGCTGGCCGTCACCTGCGCGCCCGGGTCCCCGTCGATGTCCACGCCGAAGTGCTGGCTGGACAGCTTGCCGTTGAAGGTGCGCCGGTCTCCGAAGGGCGCGGTGATGCGGTCCTGCCGGGGCCAGACGAAGTTCTGCGCGAAGTGCGGCGCGCTGAAGGGCTGGGAGAACGCCACCGCGAAGGCCTTCCGGTCCGCGACGATGCGCGCCTTCACCGAGGCCGGTGGCGCCACGTACTTGCCGGACACGCGCAGCTCGCGCGACGGATAGCCCGGCTCCACCACGTCCAGGCTCCCGGTCAGCTCCAGCGGCGCGCCGCCCAGCGAGGACGGGCCCACCACCTGCGCCAGCGCGCTGCCCGGCGCCAGCTCCACCGGCAGCCCTGTCACCGCGAGGAAGCCATCCCCCCACGCGAAGAAGCGCAGCGGGCGCCCCGCGAGCGTGCCGGTGGGCATCCCCGCCATGCCCCGCACCGAGACCAACACCGGGTCGCCGGGCTTGGCCGTGCCGGGCTGGAGCGAGAGCAGGGGGCGCGCCTGGGACGCGACGGGCGCCTCCACCGAGGGGGCGGGGAGGGCGACGGGCGCGGGCTTGGGCTCGGCGGCCTGGGCCTTCGCGCCAAGGGCGAGCAGAGCGAGCAGCGCGTGGGAGGGCGCGGAATTCAACCAGCGAGCGGGGTGCGGAGCCATGAGCCGTTCTTTACACCACGAAGTCCCGGACTCTTCCCAGGGCGGGAACTCGAGGTGTCGAACGGTTGCTCCTCTCCCCAGGAGCGCCCGCTGGGGTGCCTGCTCGGCCCCGCACCGCTGCCCGGTCTCCGAGCGGGCGGCGCACGCCTGACATTGTCGGCACTTGGACGTCGCAGGGGCCTGGAATCGCGGCCCGGCGGGCTGGAGAGCAGGCAGCCGACTGTCAGCCATGGCGTCAAGCCGTACCGGCGCGCCTCCAGGCTTCCTAGCTTCTGCTTGGACCCAATTACTCTTGGAGACTCGCGGATGCCTCGTCCCTATAGCTTCGACCATTTCCAGGCGCCGAAGACTCTGCCGCAGAGCCGCAGCATGCGTCGGCGGGACAAGGAGCACCTCGCTCAATCCCGTTCGCAGACCGAAGAGCTGGCGGAGCGCGAAGGAGTCCACTACGGCAAGTCCTTCTCCGAGACGGAGGAGATCTTCCACGCGCGACAGATGGAGGCGCAGCTGGAGGAGCTGGCCCGCCAGGAACCCGACGGCAAGTTCTCCCACGGCACGTCGATGCCCGCTCGCGCGGCGTCGAAGCGCGCCGCCCGCGAGGACAAGCTCCGGGAGGACAAGAACAAGAAGGTGGCGTCGAAGGGGGAGGTGGAGCCCGTCATCCGGGGCACCACGCCCATTGGCGCGCTGCCGCCCACGAGCGAGCAGCCTCCGCGCGGCCGACTGCCGGACCTCTTCGACGAAGCGGGGCGTCAGTTGCAGACGCTGCGCGGCGGACTGGGGGATGTGGCCAAGGCGGTGGCGCGGCTGGCGGCGCTGCCCTTCGAGGCGGTCCGCCTGGCGGCGCGGCGCCTCAATCCCCTCCACGGTTAGCCGCGCTCCGTGGAGCTGACGCTCGTCAGTTACAACATCCACAGCGGCATCGGGACGGACGGCCGGTTCGACCTGGGCCGCGTGGGTGAGGTGCTCCGGGAAGTCGGAGCGGACATCGTCGCGCTCCAGGAGGTGGGTGACTTCCGTGCGCGCACCTCGCGTGAGGACCAGCCCGAACACCTGGCGGACATGCTCGGGATGCACATGGCCTTTGGCCCCAACGTGGTGCGCAACGGCCGGCGCTACGGCAACGCCGTCCTCACGCGGCTGCCCATCCTCCACTCGAAGAACTACGACTTGAGCGTGGGGCGGCGCGAGCCTCGGGGCGCGCTGCGATGCGATCTGGACCTGGGCGGGGGACAGCAGCTCCATGTCTTCTCTCTCCACCTGGGCTTGCGGGTGTCGGAGCGCAGGCGTCAGGAGGCGTTGCTCCTGGGCTCGGACATCCTCCGGGACGCCGTGCGCAAGGACCCGGCCGTGGTGTGCGGGGACTTCAACTACTGGGGCAACGGCGCGGTGCCTTCGCTGGTGCGCCAGGCCATCCACGACGCGGCGCTGGAGCTGGGGACGCCTGCTCGGACCTACCCCACGCGGTGGCCCGTGCTGCGGTTGGACCGCATCTACGTGGATTCGGGCGTCAAGCCGCTCGCCATCCACCCTCACCGGACGGAGCGCAGCCGCATTGCATCCGACCACCTGCCGCTCGTCCTGCGCTTCACGGCGCCCATCGCCCAGACGACGTCTCCCCTCTCTCCACCGGTGGAGCTCATCGGGTAGCGTGGGGGACCGGCGGGCGCGTTGACTGGCCGACGCTTGCGAACGCCGGACAGAAACGCCGGGATGAGGTTGTCCCGGAGGGCAGGGGTGCCTAGGTTGGCGCCACTTCTGTAAGGACGTGAGCGCCGGCCGGAGAGTGAATGCACGTGGGGAGCGAACAGACGGAGCGTGGCCTGGCCGCGCTCGTCGGCCGCATGGCGGACAGCTTCAGCCGGCTGGTGACGCAGCATCTCCAGTTGGCACGCCTGGAGCTCGCGGAGGACCTGAAGGCCACGGGCATGAACGTGGCGATGATCGCCGCCTTCGTGCCCTTCATCCTGGTGGGGTACGCCTTCGCGTGCGGCGCGCTCGCGGCGGTGCTGTCCGCGTACCTGGGGTGGGCTGGAGCGCTCGGCGCGGTGTCGTTGCTCAACCTGGTGGCGGGTGGTGGTGGTATCGCCTGGGCGATGCAACGGCTGAAGGCGCGGAAGATGATGGATGACTCAACGGATGAGCTGTCGAGGAGCATGGCGGCCCTGGGGGCACCGGCCCCTGTGAAGGAACTTTCGAATGGGCGCTAGCAATGGACATCCGAAGACGGCGGGGCCCCGCACCAGCGCGACCCTGCGTCAGGATATCGAGCGGACGCGCGAGGAGCTGGCCACGTCGGTGAGCGCGCTGCGCGAGGAGGTGGCGGTCGCCGCCGACTGGCGCGAGTGGGTGCGCCGCCATCCGCACGAGTGCGTGGCCGCGGCCTTCGCGGTGGGCTTCCTCTTGGGCTCGCGTCGCTGAACGCGGGCCGATGACTTCGTGGTTTCACCTTTTGACTGAACCGAGGAGAAGACCTTCATGGACATGAATCCGCAGCAGGTGGCCGACCGGGCCCGTCAGCTCCAGGACCGCGTGGTGCCCCAGATTGATGAGGCGCGGCAGAACCTGGTGGACATGAACAACCGCGTGGTGAGCTTCATCCGCGCCAATCCCGGCACGTGCCTGTTGGGCGCGGTGGCCGTGGGCTTCCTTGTTGGACGCATCGCCTCGCGTCGCTGAAGAGAGGGTACTCATGACGAACTATCCAGGGGCTTCAGGCAACGGCAACCCTTCGTCCCGTGAGCAGGGCTCGGACGCCGGGTTCGGCCAACGGGTGGACCAGATTGGCTCGGAGGCGCAGCAGCTCTGGAGCGATGCGAGGGGCGCGGTGGGTGACCTGGGACAGACGTTGGATTTGCGGGGCCGCGTGGAGCGCAATCCGTACGGGATGCTGGCGGCCGCGATTGGCGTGGGCTACGTGCTGGGTGGCGGGCTCTTCACGCCGTTGACCGCGCGCATCCTCAAGCTGGGCGTGCGGCTGGCGGCGCTGCCCTTGGTGAAGGACGAACTGTTGGGCATGGCCGAGACGGCCTTCCAGGGTTATCAGACGGGGCGGAGCGTGATGGGCTCGCCCGCGCGGGAAGGCTCCGCGTCGGCGGATGCGTCCGTCGCCGGGACTCCGCGCCCGCCGTCCTACTAGCGTTTCGCTGTCTCATCTCCCCACGACGTAACAGCCTGGTTGGAGTCACGAATGAACCTGAACTCCCTGAAGAAGATGGACAAGGACGACCTGCTCAACCTCATCGGTCTGGAGAGCCGTCGCAGCGCGGCGGAGGACGTGTTGCCGGTGCTGGGCGCGTTCGCGGCGGGCATCCTGGTCGGCGCGGGCCTGGGCCTGCTGCTGGCCCCGAAGCCGGGCAACCAGCTCCGGGATGACCTCAAGCAGCGGCTGCAGAGCGGCCAGGAGTACCTGACGAACACGCTGGGCAAGGGCGAGACGACGCCTTCCCAGGGCGCGCAGTCGCCCGTGTCCCGCACGGCGTAGTGTCCGAGCGCACCGCGCGGACCTTGTCGTGATGTGAGGGCCTCCATCCGTGTGCCGCGAGTCGGCGTCGGGTGGGGGCCTTCGTGTTTCTGGAGCGCGAGGGGCCGAGCGGGCCTCGGGCCTGGCGTCGACGCGTGAAACCCCGCTTCGGGCAGGGTGTAGACTCCGCCGCCGTGAGTGAGACGACGAAGGGTGGGGTGTTGGGGCCCGTGAGCGCGGCGACGGGGCCGGAGACGGCGCTGGCGCGGCTGCGGGCGTTGGAGACGCTCGAGTCGGGTTATGAGGCGTGGCTGGAGCTGAAGGGAGAGCACGCGGCCTCCGTCGCGCGGTTCCGCGAGGAGCGGGAGCGGTTGGATCAACAGGGCTCCTTCCTGTTGGGCGCCGTGCGCGCGGCGGGCCTGGAGCCGACGGCGTCCACGGAGCCGGGGCTGGTGCCCGCATCGGCGTCAGCGGGGGACTTCCTGCGCGATGCCGAGGAGAAGCTGGCGAAGACGCGCGAGGCGCTCGCGGCGCGTGAGGTGGAGTCCGAGGCGGGCTACTCGGCGGCCTTCGCGGAGATTCGCTCCACGCTGAAGGACCGGGTGCAGCGACACCTGGCGGTGCAGCGTCCGCGTCTGACGTTGCTCTTGCGCCGCGTGGGAGCGGAGCGCTCCATCCTCCATGTCGAGCGCGTGTCGGGTGACACGCCCGTGCTGCTGTGCCTGCTCTTCTCGGGGAGGATTCCGTCGCGGTACGGGTTCCTCCTGGATGACTCCACGGAGGACGTGGCCCTGCCACCCGCGCCGCTCTATCCCGACGAGGGGGTGGCTCCCTCGGATGTGAGGCCGGATGCCTCCGCGTTGGTGGCGCGCGTGCGCGACGCGGGGGAGGTGCTTCCGGTGAAGGGCATGTTGCCGTTGGCCGTGCCGCGCCCGGGAGGAGGGGAGGACTTCTTCCGACTCCTCCAGCGCGGAGCCGTGCTCGAGGTGGAGCTGGCGGAGGGGGCGACGTTCCGTAATGTCCTCGGTCGCGAGGAGTCCGAGCGCTTCGCGGGGCACCTGTTGCGCCTCAAGCTGGCGGGGCGCATCGACCTGGATATCGAAGCGGGCTGAGTGAGCGCTACCGATCGAGCGTCGAGCCAACCATCCCTGGTGGCCGTTGTTGCTGGTGGGCGCCGGTGCGTGGGTGCTTCGCCTCGCGGACTTCTTTCCGTTGGTTGAGGTCCGTGGACCGCGACGAGGGTGTCTACTCCAGCGCGGCGGCGCTCCTGCCCCAGGGAGTGTCGCCCTCTCGCGACGACTCTCCTGGCAGAGCGGCGGTGCTGGCTCCGCTGGCGCCCAGGACGGCCTCTTGTAGAGACGCTGTCCCTGGCGCGCGCCTTCACGACCTCCGGAAGCAGGGGCCCGGCTCAGCCCCTGTTCAGGTCGCCCATCGATAGCCCCGCCATGCACGTGAGCCCGCGCCGAGGCGCCACCGTGCGCGGCTCAGTTCGTCCGGATGATGCCCACGTCGGCGGTGCCCGCGAGCAGCGCGCTGCCGATGAACAGGTTGTCGGACTCCGCGCCGCCCAGCCGCACGGCCTGGAAGATGACCAGGTACGTCTGATTGGCCCTGGGGAAGGCCGTGCCCGGAATCGTCACCTGCGCCTCGCGGAATGAGCCCGGCACCGCGACGAGCTGGAGGAACTCCAGGGGCGTGGTGGGCATGTTCGAGTACGTCGGCTGGCCCTTCTCTCCATCGGAGCTGAGCGGCACCACGGTGACGAAGCCCAGCGTGCGCTCCTTGCCGCCCGAAGCCGCGGCCCGGTCGAACGTCAGCGACGTCCCGGAGGCGTGGCGCAGGAACCCTTCCGCGGGGTGGAACTTGCCGATGGCCTCCTGGATGGGCGCATCTTCGACCTGTCCCACGTAGCGGGTGCCGTTGCGCGAGGCGATGAACTGATACGTGGCGCCGGACTGGTACGCGAGGCCCGGGTCGCTCCCGCCCACGTTGGTGCGGCTGTAGCTGCCCGAGCCGTCCTCCGTCAGCGCCGTGGCCGTTCCTCCCGTGGGCTGCAGCGTCGCCGTGGCGCCGGACACCCCCGAGGGCTGCGAGTTCTCGCCGGACTTCGTGCCGAAGAACACCAGGGCCGCCGTCTGCGCGGGCAGCGAGATGACGTCGCCGCCATCCGGGCTGAACGTCCCGGCGTCGAAGCCCGCGAGCGCCGAGGCGGAGATCTCCACCTCTGGCGTGGCCAGGAGGGTGCCCACCATGACGTGGTCGGCGGTGAGCTGGGCCCCCGTCTTCTCCAGGTCGCACGCCAGGGGAGCAAGGAAGAGAGCAGTCACGGAGGCGGACAGGAGGAGGCGTTTCATCGGGTGGACCCAGGGTGCGGCGAGTCCGCCGAGCATAGCAGGCACGCGCGACAAGCCCCGCGCACTGGGGCTTCTCGGGGTATCCTGCGGGCACTCGTGCAAGGACACCGCGTTCACTCCGCGAGCCGGCGCTTCTTCAAGCGGCTCGGCTTCTCCCTGGCCATGGCCGCATTCTTCGGCTGTGTGCTGGGGATCCTCGTGTATCTGCGGGCCCCCCAGCCGGCGGCCCCGAGAGGGGACTCGCCCACGTGGGTGCCCTCGGGCGTCGTGGAGATGGCGCAGGCCTGGCTCGAAGGGCTGGAGCGGCGCACCTACGACTGGCGCGTGCTGGAGCTCGGGGCTCGCTCGGAGCGGCCGGATGAGGCCGTCGTCGTGGCCATCGACGAGGAGACCCTCGCCGAGGCGCGTCAGGATGACCGCCCTGGCATCGCCACCCAGCCCTGGCCCCGGCAGCTCGTGGGCGCCATGGCGCACCGGCTGGTGGAGGAGGGCGCGCTGCTGGTGCTGTTGGACCTGCCGTTCCCCGAGCTGAGCCCCAACGCATGCGTCAACCCGAAGCTGTCACCCGGCGCCATCTCCAGCGACGACGCCTCGTTCCGCGAGTTCCTGGAGCGGGACTCGGGCAAGGCGCTCCTGTCCTTCTCCTGGGAGTCGCAGGGCTCACGGGTGCTGCCTCCCGCGAGTCGCCTCTGGCCCTATCGGGTGAAGGTGGGCACGTTCCCCAGCTCCGCCGAGGCGCGCGCGAGGGCGCAGGCGGTGCTCGCCGTGCAGCGCCCCGCCTTCGTCATCCCCGCGGGAAGTCAGGTGGAGGTCTGGGGCGGTGCCTCGGACGAGGCGGATGGGAAGGAGCTGGGGACGCGGCTGGGCTCGCCCGGGGCCGCCATCGCCGAGCGCCGTGCCACGGACGACACGTACCGCATCGGCCCCACGGAACTGTTCATCTCGCTGGCGGAGGTGCAGGTCGAGGGGATTGACCCCGCGAAGCTGGTGGAGGTGCGCCAGCTCCAGCATCCGGTGGCGCCGCTGATGGGCGGTGGCTCGGGCTATGGGGCCGTCACCCTGACGGCGGACCCGGATGGCGTGGTGCGCGGAATCCCCCATCTGGTGGCGTATCCAGCACGGGATGGGCGCCACGTGCTGCCGTCGCTCCCGCTCGCGGCGGCCATGCGGCTGGCCAACACGCGCACGCTTCGCTACGTGGATGGCCGGCTGCACGTGGGGGATGCGTATTCGGTGCCGATGGATGCGTCGGGCTACAGCCTGATGCGCTGGGACGCGCCGACGGCGGGGCGGGGCTCTCGCGGCTCGCTGGCGCGCTCGATTCGCGCGTGGAACGTGCTGCTCAATGTTTTCGACGTGGCGGATGAGCGCCCCGCGCGCTTCGACAACGACCTGGAGGGCCGCACCGTCGTCCTCACGCGCACGGCGGGCGAGTCCGGCCACCTGCGGCACACGCCCATTGGCCTGGAGACTCCGGGGGGCGCGATTCTGGGGCAGGCGTTGGCCAACATCCTGCGCTCCGAGGGCATCTCCCGGGCCCCCGCGGACTACGACTTGGGGCTGACGGTGGGGCTCGCGTTCCTGGGGGCCTTCCTCGCGCTGTCGCTGAGCTTCCTCCTGCGCTCGCTGCGGGGCGCGCTGCTCTACGTGAGTGGACTGGCGCTCGCGGGTGCGGGCTACACGGCGGCGGTCTTCTACGTGTTCATCGAGCAGCGGCTCTGGGTGGCGATGGCGGGGCCGCTGCTGGCCATGGTGGGGG
Source organism: Myxococcus eversor (assembly GCF_010894455.1). Classification (GTDB taxonomy): domain Bacteria; phylum Myxococcota; class Myxococcia; order Myxococcales; family Myxococcaceae; genus Myxococcus; species Myxococcus eversor. The sequence goes on from NZ_JAAIXY010000017.1 coordinate 248,418, forward strand.
CCTTCGCCGTCACCACCGTCTACGCCTTCCGCAACGAGCAGCAGATTCGCGACTTCGTGCAGACGGCGCTGGGCCGCTACGTCAGCCCCGAGGTCGCCCGGTTGGTGACGCGGGACTTGAGCCTGATGCGCCCCGAGCGACGCCGGATGTCCGTGTACATCTGCGACATCGAGGGCTTCACGCGCCTGTCGGAGGGCATGACGCCCGAGCAGCTCGTGGGCCTGTTCAACGAGTACCTCCTGGAGATGGCGGCGGTGGTGCGCTCCACGGCCGGGCAGGTGGACAAGTACATCGGCGACTCGGTGATGGCGTTCTGGGGCGCGCCCGTGCGCACGGAGCGCCATGCGCACCTGGCCTGCGAGGCCGCGTTGAAGCTGCGCGCGGTGCTGGCGGAGAAGCAGGACGCCTGGGAGAAGAAGTTCGGCCGCCGCTTGAGCTTCCGCGCCGGTGTGGACACGGGCGAAGTCGTGGTCGGCGACATGGGCAGCGAGCTGAAGTCCAACTACACCGTGCTCGGTGACGCGGTGGGCATGGCCGCCCGGCTGGAGTCGCTGAACAAGGTGTACGGCACCTACGTGCTGGTGGGAGACGGCACCGCGTCGCTCGCGGGCGACAACTACGTGTTCCGCGTGGTGGACCGGGTGAGGCTCAAGGGGCGCGCGGAGCCGCTGCGCGTGCACGAGCTGATGGGACGGAAGGGTGACATCACCGGCCCGCAGCAGGAGCAGCTCGCGATGCACGAGAAGGCCCTCACCGCGTACCACCAGCGCCGCTTCGCGGAGGCACACGCCCTCTTCGAGCGCTCCGCCACCGACTTCAAGGACACCGTCTCCGCCGTGTACGCGGCGCGCTGCGCCCGCTTCATCGTCACGCCGCCACCCGCGGAGTGGGACGGAGTGCACGGCGTGGATGAGGGTGAGCACATCGCCGTCGCGGCGTGACGCTCGTGTCCGCGCGTCTCAGCCGTCGTCGGGGTCCGGCGTATCCGGCTGGCCGAAGAGCTCGCGCACGGGCGCATCCTTCGCGATGTGCTCATTGACGACGCGGCGCATCTTCTCGGGCGTCATCTCCGAGTAGTACACCTCGCCGTCCCAGCCCATGAGCTGGAAGTCCTCGGGTGACAGCGGGTCCCTCTTGCGGCCCGTGTCCTCGCGCACCACCACGTTGGGCCCCATGTGGCAGAAGCCGTAGCAGCCGCCCCGGTACAGCTCGCAGCGCGGCACCAGGCGCTGCTCGGAGAGCGCGTCTCGAGCGGCGGCATACACACCGTCCGCGCCGCCGGCCTTGCAGGTCGACCCTTTGCACACGGACAAGCGGTAGCGCTTCATCGCCAAGACACCACCCACCCTACGGAGTCCACACCCCGAGCGAAAGCAGCCGACCTCCAACATCGTGAGCCAGGCCGCGGTCCACACCCTCCCGGGGGCGGAAGCCCGGACGCCAGTCGCCAGGGCCATTGAAGAGCTGCAACGTCATCACCCGCACCCCGAAATGAGACCGGCCCGCCTACCGCTCGAGGAGCGGGGAGGCGGGCCGGGCTGCTTCACATCCGTACGCGCGGGGCGCGGGGATGGATCTACTTGAGGAACTTCGTCACCTGGATGGGGCCCTGCTGCGTCACCACGGTCTGCCCGTGAGCGACGACGGCCTTGCTGTGCCCGCCGTGATTGTCATGCCCCGCGCCCAGCTGCGGCGTCTTGAGCTGCACCAGGCCCTCGCCAATGCGCGTGTGGGCCTCCTTGTGCGTGTGGTGCGGCTCCTCGGAGCCCTCGCGCTTGTTCCACGGGTCCGAGGGGTGCGAGACGGCCGGCCCCTTCAAGAGCTTCGGGATGTCGTAGACGAAGTTCTGCCGCGTGTACTCGGAGGGCGTGTGCATGTACGTGTCCATGCGGATGGCGTCCTTCGGGCACGCGTCCACGCACAGGCCACAGACGATGCAGCGCAGCTCGTCGATGACGAACTGGGTGGGGTACTTCTCGATGACGCGCGACTCGCCGTCAGCGTCCGTCTCCTCGTACTCACCCGCCTCGATGTAGATGCACTGCGCCGGGCAGATGGTCGCGCACATGTAGCAGGCCACGCAGCGCGGCTTGCCGTCCTCGCGCGGAACCAGCCGGTGCAGACCGCGGTAGCCCTCCGGGTAGATGGGCTTCTCCTCGGGGTACTCGACCGTCGTCATCAGGCTGGAGCCCGTGCGGTCCTGCACCTGCGTGTTCGTGTCACGCGTGCCGAAGAGGTTGCGGAAGAAGTGCTTGGTCGTGATGGCCAGACCGTGCAGCAGCCCCGGGATGTACATCCGCTCCCGGATGTCCGTGCGGGGGTCCTGGGTGACCTTGGTAACCTTGATGGCCATGATGGTGTCTCGATTCCCGGTGCCCTAGGGCCTAGTGCGTAGACGCCGCGCTGGCGTGGGACGGCAGCCCATGCGCGTCGTGCCCGTGGTCATGGCCATGGGCTCCATGCGCGCCGTGCGCACCGCCCTCCGCCGCTTCTGCCTTCTTCGTCATCGTCAGCACCACCACCACGCCGATCTCCAGCATGCCCACCACCGCGAGCGCCCGCAGGGACGGATCCCACAGCACCAGCGCGCCGGTGACGAACACGTTCACCAGGCCCAGCGGCAGGAGGATCTTCCAGCCCAGCGTCTGGATCTGGTCGTAGCGGAAGCGGGGGAAGGTCCAACGAATCACCAACTGCACCCAGATGAGGAAGACCACCTTCACCCAGAACACCGTGCCGAGGATGGTCCCGTACAGCCAGCCGTGCTCCTGCATCAGCGGCTGGTTCGCCAGCCACTCGTTGCCGACGGGCAGGTGGTGGCCGCCGAAGAACAGCGCCGTCGTCACACCGGCCAGCACCACGACCTCCACGAACTCGGAGATCATGAACATGCCGAACTTCATGCCGGAGTACTCCACGAAGTAGCCGATGATCTCCGACTCGCCTTCTGGCACGTCGAAGGGCGCGCGCTTGGTCTCCGCGAAGGACGCGGCGAAGAAGCCGATGAAGCCGATGGGCTGCAGGATGAAGCCCCAGGCCGGAATGCCGAGGTCGAACGCGCCATCCGTGCGCCACAGGTACTGCGCCTGGCCCGTGGCCTGCGCCCCGGCGAGGCCCAGGTCACCGACGAGCGCGGGCAGCTGCAGCGAGGAGAACGCCATGAACAGGCCCACCAGCGACAGGCCCAGCGCCACCTCGTACGAAATCATCTGCGAGGACGCGCGCACGCCGCCCAGCAGCGCGAACTTGTTGTTGGAGGACCAGCCCGCCAGCGCCGTGCCGTAGACGGCCAGGGACGCAATCGCGAGCAGGTACAGCACGCCGAAGTCGGGCGTCGCCACCACCATGTCCACGTGGTGGCCGAACACCGTCACTGAAGGGCCGGCGGGCACCACGGCGAACAGCGCGAACACCGGCGCGAAGGCGAGGATGGGGCCCAGCTTGAACAGGAACCGGTTCGCGGTGCCGGGGATGAAGTCCTCCTTCGTCAGCATCTTCAGCACGTCCGTGAGGATGTGCGGGATGCCGGCGAGGGAGCGGTTGCGCAGGCCGGGCAGGTCGATGCGCGCGCGGTTGGGACCCACGCGGTCCTGCATCAGCGCGCTCCACTTGCGCTCGGCGAGCGTGAGGAGCGTGGCGATGATCATCACGAAGACGAGCATCAGGAAGATGATGTTCGACAGCCGGCTCGCACCCGGGAAGAGGTACTTCTCGGCCAGGCCGGCCACGGCATACGCCGCCGCGGAGACACCCGCGAGGGTCGCGACGATGAAGCCCGTCGCGAAGAGGACAGTCAGTACGCGCTTCATCGCTAGATACCCCTCACCCGGGGAGAACCGAACTCACGGTAGCCCGGAGGACGCCCGTCAGCGCCCGTGGGCAGCGGATTGATACCCGGCTTCTCCCGGTCCGGCGGAGAGGCCTTGTCCCAGTTGAACTCGGCGAACTCGGCCACCTTGCCGGACAGCTCGCGCCACACGTCGCGCGCGGAGGTCCAGGCCGGCGCCTCGCCGCCCACCTCGCGCGTCAGCTCCGCGGCCCACTTCCAGCCCGGAATCACGTCGCCCTTGGGAGGGTACGCCTTGCGGAAGCGCTGGGTGATGCCGTCCATCTGTGTGAAGGAGCCCTCGTCCTCGACGTGAATCGAGGCGGGCAGGAGCACCGTCGCCTGTGCCGTCACCGGCGACTCGTTCTTCTCCTGCACCACGAAGACGTCCAGCTTGGAGGCCGCCTGCGCGAAGGCCGCCACGTCGCCCGGCACCTCGGTGCCGATGGCGTAGAGCGCCTTGACGCTTCCCTTGTCCAGGGCGGTGGTGAGCGCCTCGAAGGTCTCCACCTTCAGGCCCAGGCCCTTGGCGATCCACTCCAGGCCCTTCCTGTTGGGGTTCTTGTCCGCCGTCTTCAGGAAGTGGTCCGACTTGCCCGCCGGACGACCGCCCACGTAGACGGTGGAGATGCCCAGCGTGGCCTTCGCGAAGGTGAGGCCCGCCAGCAGCTCCTCGTTGGAGGACACCGGCGAGGCGAGCACCGCGAGCTTGCCACTGCCCACCAGCGGCTTGAGCGCCTTGGCGGCGGCCTGCGCGGCCTCCTTGCGCGTCACCACCGGCACGGCCTCGGCGGCCTGACCCGTGGCGCGGCCAATCCTCGCCTGGAGCACGCGGCCCAGGTTGAAGGACTTGTACATGAGCCGGCCCTGGTCACACATCCAGCTCTTGTTGATCTCCTCGTTCTCGCGAGGACGGATGCGGTAGGTGTCCTGCGACATCCAGTCCGCGTACGTGTTGCAGCCCTTCGCGCAGCCCGTGCAGATGGACGGGGTGGCGGAGAGGAACCACGCGCGCGCCTTGAAGCGGAAGTCGCGGCTGAGCAGCGCGCCCACCGGGCAGACGTCCACGGTGTTCATCGAGTAGTCGCTGTCCAGCTCGTTGCCCGGGAACACGTCGATGCGCTCGTGGCTGCCGCGGCCGAACACGCCGAGCTGCGGCTCCTTGGCCACTTCGTTCATCACGCGCACGCAGCGGGTGCACATGATGCAGCGCTCCTGGTCCAACACGACGCGCGGCCCCAGCACCTTGCGCTTGTTCTTTAGGGCCTTGCCGCCCTCCAGGCGCGAGGGGCGGTAGTCGTACTTCATGTAGTAGTCCTGCAGCTTGCACTCACCGGCCTGGTCGCAGATGGAGCAGTCGACCGGGTGGTTGAGCAGCAGGAACTCCATCACCGAGCGCTGCTGCTCCTTCACCTTGGGCGTCGTCGTCTTCACGACGACACCTTCGGCGAGCGGCGTCTGGCACGCGGGCACCATCTTGGGCGCGTTGGACGCCTCGATGAGGCAGATGCGGCAGTTGGCCGCGATGGAGAGGCGCGGGTGGTAGCAGTAGTACGGAATCTCCGAGCCGACCGTCTTGGCCGCCTCGATCATGTTCGTCCCCGGCTTCACGACGACTTCCTTGCCGTCGATGGTGCAGGTGACGAAGCCCGGGTTCTTCGGCGCGGGCTTGGGCGGCGGTCCCGGAGGGGCGGCGGCCTTGGGCGGAGGCGTGACGCTGCTGGCCGCCGCGGGAGGCGTGTCCATCTTCGGACCGGCCGGAGGGTTGGAGGGCTCGGGACCGATCTTCGCCGCGGGGGTGTCCGTGGGCGCGCCCTTGGGGGGCGGCTGCGCGTCACCGGTCGGCTTCTTCGTGTCGTCGTTGCTCACTGCTCGACCTCGCCGCCAATCATGTTGATGGTGTCAAACGTGGGGATGAGGTCCGCCAGCATCTTCCCCTCGATGATATGGGGCACCGCCGCGAGCACCGGGAAGCCCGGGGCGCGCACATGGACCTTGTACGGACGACCGCGACCGTCGCTCACCAGGTACCAACCCAGCTCGCCGTTCGAGGCCTCGGTCGCGTCGTAGCACTCGCCGGGCGGCACCTGGATGCCCTCCATGACGAGCTTGAAGTGCGCCATCACGCCCTCGATGGTGCCGTAGACCTCCGGCTTGGGAGGCAGGGCGATGCGCCAGTCATCCACGATGATGGGGCCGGCGGGGATGGTCTCCAACGCCTGGCGGATGATGCTGATGGACTGACGCATCTCCTCCATGCGGACGAGGTAGCGGTCGTAGTTGTCGCCGTGCTCGCCCACCGCGACGCTGAAGTTGAAGCGCTCGTAGACCCAGTACGGGTGCGCCTTGCGCAGGTCGTGGTCGATGCCGCACGCGCGCAGCGCCGGGCCCGTCCAGCCGTAGTCGATGGCGTCCTCGGCGGAGATGACGCCGGTGTTCTTGGTGCGGTCCACGAAGATGCGGTTGCGCGTGAGCAACCCGTCCATCTCCACCAGCAGCTCTTCCGTGCGGGTGAGCGTCTTGTGGACCTTGTCCGCCCAGCCTTCCGGCAGGTCGCGGTTGATGCCACCCACGCGGCCGAAGCTGGTGGTGAGGCGCGCGCCGGTCAGCTCCGTGACGCGGTCCTGGATGAGCTCGCGGGCCTCCATGCCGTAGAGGAACGGCGCGAAGCCGCCCATCTCCAGGCCGGTGGCGCCCACGCACGTCAGGTGGTCCGTCAGCCGGTGCAGCTCGCTGCCGATGACGCGGATGTACTGGGCGCGCTCCGGAATCTCCAGGCCGATGAGCTTCTCCACGGCGTTGAGGAAACCGAAGTTGTTCATCATCGCGGACAGGTAGTTGAGCCGGTCCGTGTACGGCAGGCACTGCGTCCAGGTGACGTTCTCGCAGCTCTTCTGGAAGCCGCGGTGCAGGAAGCCGATTTCAGGGTCGATCTTGACGATGGTCTCGCCGTCCAGCTCCACCTTCAGCCGCACGGTGCCGTGCGTGGCCGGGTGGGACGGGCCCATGTTGATGACCATGTGCTTGCTTTGGAGGTGAGCCTCCAGCTCCGAGCCCTCCGGCGGCAGCGAGCCGTCGGTGTCCGGATTGTGGCCCTTCGCATCAAACGTGTGGCTGTCGGCCATGGTGTCGTCCTCAGGAGTGCCCGCTGGTGCCGGGACCGCGGAAGATGTCCTTGATGGGGCGCTCAGGGATGAGCGGCTGCCTGTCTCGCAGCGCGTAGTCCTTGCGCAGCGGGTGGCCCTGGAACTCGTCGTACAGGAGGATGCGGCGCAGGTCCGGGTGGCCCTCGAAGCGGATGCCGTAGAAGTCGAAGGTCAGGCGCTCCCACCAGTTGGCGCCCCGGTACAGCGTCGCCAGCGAGGGGATGACGGGCTGATGCTCGCTCACGCGCACCTTGAGCCGCACGTGCTCATGGCGCTTGAACGAGTACAGGAAGTAGACGACCTCGAAGCGAGGGTCGCTCTCCGCCAGGTGCAGCCGGTCCACGCCGTCGATGGAGCCGAAGAGCTTGAACTCCAGCTCCGCGTCGTTCTTGAGGAACGCGGCGACCTTCGGGAGCGAGTCGGGATGGATCACGGCCCAGGCGCCACCGGCCCGGTCCACATAACGCTCCACCACCGCCTCGGGAAAGTGGGCGGAGACCCTGTCCAACGCGAAAGTGCTCAAGGGGGACCCAATGACTGAGGGAGAAGAATCCGCGGCTTTATAAGGAGCCCAGAAGGGGGGCGTCAACGTAAACCCTCAACCATGTAGGCCACTTAGGAAGCCCAGAAGCCCGCGTTGCGCACGCGGCGTCCGAGCGGGCACGTGGATCTCCGTCCAGGAGGAATTCAAGCCGCCGAGCCCGGGGTGCTGACGAGCGAGGGGGCCCGCGGCAGGGGGACGAAGGTGGCCACCGGCCGGCTCTTGCCGGGCACCAGCGCCTGGGTGATGGCCTCCCAGTGGAAGAGGGGGCCCACCTGCTCCCGGGTGGCCTCCGAGACGAGCACCGGGACGCCCACCCGCTTGGTCAGCCCCTCGATGCGGCTGGCCAGGTTCACCGTGTCGCCAATGGCCGTGTAGTCCAGGCGCCGGGCCGTGGAGCCGATGTTGCCCAGGATGACGGGGCCAGTGTGCACGCCGACCCCCATCCGGATGGCCGGGGCTCCCTGGAGGGCCCGCTCCGCGTTGAAGGACTCCAGCTCCTTCACCATGTCCAGGGCGCACCTCACCGCGCGGGTGGCGTGCTCGGCGTCCGCCAGCGGGGCGCCGAAGTACACCATCAGTGCGTCCCCGATGAACTTGTCGAGCGTTCCTCCGTGGCGGAATACCACCTCCACCATCCGGCCATAGTAGGCGTTGAGGAGCTTGACGACCTCGCCCGGAGGGAGGCGCTCGCTCATCCCGGTGAAGTCGCGGATGTCGGCGAAGAGGACGGTGACTTCGCGCAGCTCGGGTTCGGGGGAGGCCAGGCGCTGGAGGCGCTCGGCGACGGCGGGGGCGAAGTAGCGGCCCAGGCGGGCGCGCTTGAGCTCCTCTTCTGAAACGGCGGCGGAGAGGGCGCGGATGCGGTTGAGCAGGTGGCGGGCGCCCGCGGCGGCCACGGAGAGCATGACGACGGAGGCCAGCTGGGCGCCGATGCCGATGCCGGCCTGGTGCTGGAGGGCCATCTCCGCGACGGCTGCGAAGGCGGTGACGACGAGCGTCACCGTGTTGCGCAAGGAGAGCGCCGCGAGGATGACCAGCACCGCGAAGATGCCGAGCGTGAAGCCGGCGACGCCTCCGGGGGAGGGGGACACCGGAATCGCCTGGCTCTGGAGCCAGTACACCGCGGGCACGTCGATGAAGGCCACGGACATGCCGGCCCAGCGCACCGCGCGCGGTGAGCGGGCCACGGCCACCCACACCGCGGCGGTGCAGAGCCAGTAGATGGAGAGGGGGCGGAGGTACTCGAGCCAGTCCGGCTTGCCCGCGCCCAGGCCCAGGCAGGCCGACATCACGAGCATGACGGAGACGGCGACGAAGCGAATCCTCGACATCTGGCGCGCGTTGCGTCGGCGCTCGTCGTCGAGGGCCCGGTTCACCGAGTCCTGGATGCCTTCTGGCGCGTTGGACCTCAGGGCCTCACCCCCCATCCCAGGCTCCACCCTTCCGCTGCACGCGCATCTTGCCCCGTCTCGACGGCGCTCGCACCTTCCGGGTCGGAAAGGCTCCTGTCCTCGCGAGCGTGTCGCGTTGCGGTATACACGGGGACGCATGGCTGAGCCCGTTCCCCCTCATCCGTTCCGTTCGCTCGGTTGGCGCCTCGTGCTGGGCGCGGGCCTGGGACTGGTGTTGTTCGCCGTGGAGTCCTGGCTGCTCTTGCGCTCGGGACTGGTCGGCGTGGACATCAACGTGGACGGGCCCTACGCGGCGCTGTCGGCGGCGGTACGGCCGATTCTGCCCGGCCTGCTGCTGCGCGTCGCGGCCGTCTACGTGGTGGCGGGAGGCGTGCTCGCGGGCGTGGCCTGGGGCCTGGCTCGCATCTGGGGACGGAGTGGGGTGGGGGCGACGGTGCTGGGCTGGTGCGTGCTCGCGCTGCTGCTGGCGTGGGACCGGGCCATCGCCCGCCCGGCCCTCTTCGATGACCTGCCCGCGGTGCGTCCGTTGCTGGCGTGGCTCGTGGACCATGGCGCGCCGTGGCATCCGCGCGCGGTAGCGGTGGGGCTGGCGCTGGTGCATGCCGCGGCGCTCCTGGCCCGGCTTCCGACGTGGAGGCGGCGGCTCCAGGCGGGCACGGGGCTCCTGGCCGGAGTGGTGGTGCTGTTCGTCGCGGGGCGCATGGTGGGCGGCGGGACGGATGACACGAAGCCTCCGCTGGTGGTGCTCATCGGCATCGATGCCTTCCGACCAGACCGGCTGCGGACGCTGGGCGGTACAGGTGAGGTGGCGCCTCACGTGGACCGCTTCGTCGCGGACTCCACGCTCTTCACCCGCGCGTACACGCCGGTGGCGCAGACGGAACCCGCGTGGCGCTCGCTGCTCACCGCGCGCTGGCCGCACGAGACGGGCGTGCGTTACGCGCTGACGTCCGAGTCGCGCATGAAGCTCCAGCCCACCTTCCCGGAGTCCTTCGCGCGGGCGGGGTGGCGCACGGTGTTCGCGACGGATTGCTCACGCTTCCACGCGGAGGGGCCGTCCTCGGGTTTCGCCACCCGGTTGCAACCACCACGCGGCGCGGTGAACTTCCTCCTGGAGAAGCTGCGCTACCGCGCGCTCGGCGTCTTCGCGGACCACTCCGTCGGTGCCGCGTGGGTGCCGGAGTTCATCGACAACCGTGCGCTGGCCGGCATCCATGACCCCATGGGCTACGCGGAGCGACTCACCGACACGCTCCTGGACGAGGCGAGCCAGGGCCCCACGCTGTTCGCCTTCCACGCCACCGCCGCGCACTTTCCGGGCGACCCCGTCCATCCCTTCTACCGGCGCTTCGTGTCGCCGTCCGAGCCCCTGGAGCGACGGCTGCGGATGCACTTCGCGCCGGTGTCTCCAGGCGCGAAGGGCGGGTGGAGTCGCGACGGGGCGGAGGCGCTCTACGACGAGCTGATCGCCCAGGCGGACGCGCAGGTGGGCATGCTGCTGGACGCGCTGCGACGCTCGGGGCGCTACGACGACGCGCTCATCGTCCTCATCTCGGACCACGGCGAGAGCTTCCACGAGGACAGGCCGGACCTCGCGGGCGCCACCCCCGTGCATGGCGCGCGGCTGACCGAGCTGGAGAACCGCATCCTGTTCGCGGTGAAACCTCCCAAGGGGCGCTTCACCGCGCCCGCCACCTCGGACGCGCTGGTGCGACTGGTGGACGTGGGGCCCACGCTGCTGGAGCTGTCGAGCCTACCGGCGCTGACGGATGTCGCTGGCGTGTCGTTGGCGCCGCACTTGCGCGGTGAGTCGCCGCCGCCGCTGAACCTGTACGCGGAGACGGGCTTCACGCACGTCTCGCCGGAGGTGTTCGACTCGGGGCACTGGCCCGGCGCGCCGCGCGCATTCGACGCGTACCGCATCCGCCCGGATGGCGTGGTGGAGCTGGGTGACGCGGCGCACGAGGCCGTGGTGCTGGAGAAGGACCGGGGCGCGTTCGACGGGGAGCGCTGGTGGGTGGACCGTCCCCAGGCGGATGGCACCTTGCTGCGGGTGTGCTCGGGCGACTGTGAGGGGCTGGACGCGCTGTCGCTGGAGTCGTGGCTGGACACGGTGCGAGGACGGACGCCGGAAGGTGACTCGCGTAAAGTCGCCGGCCATGTCGACGACTCCAGACGCCCCGTCTCTCCAGGAACAGTACGCCCCCCACAACAGCTGCTTCGGCTGCGGCCCGGCCAACACCCAGGGCCTGCGCATCCGCAGCCGCGCGGAGGGTGACCTCGTCGTCGCCGAGTGGACGCCCTCCGAGCATCACCAGGCGTTTCCCGGCGTGCTCAACGGCGGCATCATCGGCGCGCTGCTGGACTGTCACTGCAACTGGACGGCGGCCTGGCACCTGATGAAGGCGCAGGGCGCGTCCTCGCCGCCGTGCACCGTGACGGCCGACTACTCCATCACCCTCAAGCGCCCCACGCCCATGTCAGGGCCGGTGCGGCTGGAGGCGAAGCCGGTGGAAATCAAAGGCGACCGCGCCATCATCGAGGGCACCCTCACCGCCGGAGGCAAGGTGACGGCGCTGTGCCGGGGCACCTTCGTGGCGGTGAAGGAAGGCCACCCCGCGTACCACCGCTGGTGACGGTGGAAACACCAGGGGCCCCGACGCCACCCCTGGGAAGGGGAGGCACGCGGGGCCCCGGGAGGACAGCGGAGGCTCGAGGACTACTTGCCCATGGAGATGAGCAGGTCGTGCCGGGCAGCCGTCGGGTTGGGCTGCTCGCGGTCGGCGATGCGGTGGACCTGGTTGGCGATCTTGTCCTGGAGGAGCATGAGCCCGTCCAGCACCTGCTCCGGGCGGGGCGGGCAGCCGGGGATGTAGACGTCCACCGGGAGGATGCGGTCGATGCCCTGGAGCACCGCGTAGTTGTCGTAGAAGCCGCCCGAGGACGCGCACACGCCGAAGGACACGACCCACTTGGGCTCGGTCATCTGCTCGTAGACGCGCTTGAGGATGGGGGCCTGCTTCAGGTTGATGGTGCCCACCACCATCAGCAAGTCCGCCTGACGCGGCGAGAAGCGGGGGAACTCGGCGCCGAAGCGCGCGATGTCGTGACGGCTGGCCGCCACGGACATGTACTCCATGCCGCAGCAGGCGGTGGCGTACGGATAGGTGAACAGCGAGTACTTGCGGGCCCAACCCAGGCCCTTGGAGACCATGCGCTGGAAGAAGCCCATGGCCTCGTCGCGGCGGGTCGTCAGCACTGGAGCGATGTCCGAATCAGCCATGATGTCTCAGCTCTCCCAATCCAGGGCGCCCTTTTTCCAGACGTAGATGAGGCCCACCACCAAGGTCACCGCGAAGACCAGCATCTCCACGTACCCGAACCAACCGAGCGCCTGGAAGTTCACCGCCCACGGGTACATGAACACGGCTTCCACGTCGAACACGATGAACAACAACGCGACGACGTAGAACTTCACGGCGAAGCGCTGGCGTGCCGGGCCGCTCGACTCGGAGCCGGCCTCGAACGGAGTGGACTTGATGGCGCTCGGGCGACTGGGGCCCAGCAGCGAGGTGATGAAAGGAATCGCGACGCCCATGATGCCGGCCAACAGCAGCACCACCGCCAGGGGCAGGTAGGGCGAGAGGGGAGAGGGAGTCATCGCGCGCGGAACCTAATGACACCGGCCTCGCCATGTCAAAGGGAAAGTCCCCCTGCTCGGCGTCGCAACCCCTTGAGATGACGATGAAAAGCAGGGCTTGTCCACGCAGGCGGCGACCAGGCGCCTCGGACGGCTCCCCGCACGTCCCGCGAGCGGCGGGCTCGTTTGACGCTCCCAGGGACGCACGCCTAGCGTCGGGCGGCGCCGACGGCCGGCGATCAGCGCATCACGAGGGGAGATGACGGCATGTGGGGGCGGCTCGGCTTGCGGATGCAGGTGGCCATCGCGGTGCTCGTGCCCTGTCTCACGGTCATCGGCCTGTGCATCTGGAACTTCTCCGCCCGGCAGCGCGAGGTCTCCCTGGAGCTGCTGCAGAAGCGCGCCCGGGTCCTCGGCACGCTGGTGGCCAACCACCCCGCGACGCGGGATTGGGACGGCTCGGAGGCCTCCAAGGAGCGCCTGGACACCGTGCTCGCCCAACTGGAGGCGCATGACGTCGACGGTGGAGGCGGCTTCACGGTGAGCTACCAGGGGTTGCTCGCGCCGGACGGTCGCCCCGTGTACGAGTCCGTGACGCGGCTGCCCGAGCATGCGCGCGGCAAGACGGCGGTGACGAAGCAAGGCTGTACGACGTCGCTCCTCGCGCTGCGCGAGGTGTCGGTGCGGTGCGCGAGCGGCGAGCGGACGTATGTGGTGGGCCTGGGCCTGGATGAAGCGGCGGCGTCCGTCACCGAGCTGAAGGGCGCGGTGGTGGCGGGGCTGGTGGGCGCGCTGGTGCTGGGGCTGCTGCTCGCGGCGCTCATCGGGCGGACCATCGTCGAGCCCGTGTCGCAGGTGACGGACGTGGTGCGGGACGTGGCTCGCGGAGACGTGTCGCGCGTGGAACTGGACGTGCCGGCCACGGGCGAGGTGCGGTTGATGGCGCAGTCCTTCAACCAGATGCTCGGCACGCTGCGCATCACGGTGCTGGAGCTGGTGTCGCGCACGGAGCAGCTCTCCGGCGCGTCGCGTGGCCTCTTGGGCGCGTCCGCGGACCAGGAGCACGTCATCAGCCAGCAGGCGGCCTATGCGCAGCAGATCGCCGCGACGTTCGAGGAGTTGAGCCGCACGGCGGAGCAGATCTCCAGCTCCACCGAAGTCGTGGAGTCGAGCGCCCGGCGCACGCACGAGGCGGTCGCCGAGGCGATGGCGGTGGTGGCGCAAGTGGTGGCGGGCATCAACGACATCCGCACCGAGTCCAAGGGCGTGGCGGACGCGATTGTCGGCCTCAACCAGGACCTGCAGCAGGTGTCGAAGATCGCCCACGTCATCAACCAGGTGGCGGAGCGCTCGGACCTGCTGGCGCTGAACGCGGCGCTGGAGGGCACCAAGGCGGGCGAGGTGGGGCGGGGCTTCTCGCTGGTGGCGGCGGAGATGCGCAAGCTGGCGGAGAACGTGTCGGCGTCCGCGCGAGACATCGGCCGCATCGTCGAGAAGGTTCAGGACTCCGGCGAGGAGGCCGCGTCCAAGGCGCGCGTGGGCATGGCCACCAGTGACCGGGGCGTCGAGGTGGCGGAGCAGGCGTCCTCGGTGTTCCAGCGAATCGTGGAGCTGGCGCGCGGCACCAGCGAGGCCGCGCGGCAGATCACCATCGCCACGAGGCAGCAGCGTCAGTCCAGCGAGCAGGCCGTGCAGGGCGCGCGCAACGTGGCGGAGCTGGTGAAGCAGGGCGTGGATGCCACGGGCCGCACCACGCGCATCGCCCAGGACCTCCAGGCGGTGGCCGAGGGACTCACCGCCGTCACCAGCCGCTTCAGGACGACGCGGAGCTAGCGGCTACTCGCGCGTCCATCGGACCTGGAGCTCCAGCTCGTCCACGTCGCCTTCGCGCTCGTGCTCGATGCTGAAGTGCGCGTGGGCGGGGACGTGCAGCCGCTCTCCCGCCACCTGGATGCTGAACCCCTTGCCGCTCTCCACCGCGTCCGCGAGGCGTCGCAGCTTCGCGACGAACTGCGCGCGGGGGTAGACCTTCTCGATGTCTCGCTTGGGTCGCTTCGCCATCGCGTCATCCTGCCAGCGGCGTGCAAACCCGTCGAACTTCATTACTGTGCGCGCGCATGGGCTCGCTCGAACTGTCCCCCGCGCATTTCCGGCGTCTGGCTGACCGTGTCTCCACCCTGGCCGAGGAGTGGCTGAAGGGGCTCGACTCGCGCCCCATCGCGCCCTCAATCTCTGGCGCCGCGTCGGAGGCGATGTTCTCCGAGGGACTTCCCGAGCAGGGCCTCGGAGACGCCGCGCTGGATGCGTTGAAGCCCTTCATGGAGGGCTCTCGCGCGGGCAACGCCCGGTTCCTCGCGTACGTGTTCGGCTCGGGCGAGCCGGTGGGCGTGCTGGGCGACTACGTGGCCAGCGTGGTGAACCAGAACGTCACCGCGTGGCGCTCGGCACCCACGGTGGTGAGCCTGGAGCGCTCGGTGATTCGCAGCCTGGCGAGCGCGGTGGGCTGCGCGGGCTTCACCGGGAGCTTCACGGGCGGCGGCTCCTCCGCGAACCTCATGGCCCTGGCCATGGCGCGCGAGTCACTCGCCCCCGCCAACGAGGATGGCGCGCCCTCCGGCGTTGTCTACGCGTCGGCTGAAGTCCACATGTCCATTCCCAAGGCCGTCGCGCTCCTGGGCCTGGGGCGCAAGCACCTGCGGCTGATTCCCACCGACGCGCAGTGGCGGATGCGGCCGGATGCGCTGGCCCGTGCAATCACGGAGGACAAGGCCGCCGGCCTGCGCCCGCTGGCCGTGGTGGCGACGGCGGGCACGGTGAACACCGGCGCGGTGGACCCGCTGACGGCCGTTGCGGGCCTCGCGCGAGAGCACGGGTTGTGGATGCACGTGGACGGCGCCTATGGCGCGCTCGCGGCCATGGCCTTCCCGGAGCGCTTCGAGGGACTGAGCCTGGCGGACTCGCTGTCCATGGACGCGCACAAGTGGCTCTACCAGCCGGCGGACTGCGGCGTGCTGCTGTTCCGCGATGCCCAGGCCGCGCGTCGCGCCTTCTCCTTCACGGGGGACTACGCGCGCGCCCTGAACTCGGACCCGGTGGAGGGCTTCGCCTTCTTCGACGAGTCGATGGAGCTGTCACGTCGCGCCCGCGCCCTGAAGGTGTGGCTCTCCGTCCGCTTCCACGGGCTCGCCGCGTTCCGCGAGGCCATCCGCCGCGATGTGGAGAACGCGAAGCATCTGGAGACGCTCGTCCGGGAGACAGCCGGACTGGAGCTCCGCTCGCCCGCGACGTTGAGCGCGGTGTGCTTCCGCTACACGGGTGGACTTCCTGACGCGGGGCTCGACGACTTCAACACGCGGCTGCTGGCGCGAATCAACCGGCGCGGCCGTGTCTACCTCTCCAACGCGACGCTGGAGGGACGCTTCTGCCTGCGCGCCTGCTTCGTGAACCACCGCACCACGCGCGAGGACGTGGCGACGGTGGTTCACGAGGTGCTCGCGGCGGCGGAGGAGCTCAGGGCCTCGTAGTCACGTCACGAGGCCCCGTCGCGCCGGCTCAGGCGTGGCTCTGCTGGAAGCGGCGGATGGCCTCCTCCACCTCGTTGGCGAGCGACATCACCTGGTCGCCGACCTCCGACTTCCCCTCGCGCTGGGCCTCCTTCATCTTCTCCTTCACCTTGTCCTTGAGGGGGCCGATGCTCAGGCTGCCCGGGGCCTGACTGGGCACGTAGTCGATGAGGCTCTCCGCGAACTTCTTCACCAGGCCCTGCGCCGGGACGAAGAGGAACATGCGCTCGCCGTACCAGCTCGTATAGAGGCCGGAGAAGAGTCCCTCCTCGAACGGGTCCGAGCGCAGGTTGATGAGGTAGGGCCACGCGGGGTTGAAGCGCTTTCCGCTGAACCACATGTCCGGCCCGCGGCCATCCTGGTAGCTGAAGATGACCTTCCAGTCGTCGTAGCGCACCGCCGCGATGTTGCCGCTGTCGAGCACGTAGATGAACTCGTGCCGCTGTCCCGGCTCCGTGCCCGCGAGCAGCCCGCGCTGGTCATACCCATCCAGGTGCACGCGGAACTTCTTCTTCCCCACGGTGTGCCCCTGCTTGCACTTCTCCACGATGTCCTCGGGACCGCCCGCCGCCGCGACGAAGGTCGGCATCCAGTCCTCGTGGGCGAAGATGTCGTTGATGACGGTGCCCGCCTCGATGACGCCGGGCCACCTCACGACGCAGGGCACGCGCACGCCGCCTTCCCACGTCGAGCCCTTCTCTCCGCGGAACGGCGCGTTGCCGCCATCGGGCCAGCCCATCTTCTCCACGCCGTTGTCGGTGGAGAACACGACGATGGTGTTGTCCGCGATGCCCAGGTCATCCAGCTTCTTCAGCAGGACGCCCACGTGGTCATCCAGCTCCGTCATCGCGTCCGCGTACAGGCCCTTGCCCGTCTTGTTCTGGTACTTCTCCTGAAGGAACGTCCACACGTGGGTGCGCGTGGTGTTGTGCCAGATGAAGAAGGGCTTGTCGTCCTTGGCCGCGCGCTCCATGAACGTCAGGGAGGACTTGAGGAACTCCTCGTCCACCGTCTCCATGCGCTTCTTGGTGAGCGGCCCGGTGTCGACAATCTTCTGCCGGCCCACGCGGCCCCAGCGCGGCTCCTCCGTCGGGTCATCGCGGTCCGTGGCCCAGCAGTGGAGGACTCCGCGCGGACCGAAGCGCTCCTTGAACGCCGGGTCCTTCGGGTAGTCGGGGCACTCCGGCTCGTTCTCCGCGTTGAGGTGGTAGAGGTTGCCGTGGAACTCGTCGAAGCCGTGCACCGTGGGCAGGTAGCGGTTCGAGTCGCCCAGGTGGTTCTTTCCGAACTGGCCGCACACGTAGCCCTGGGGCTTGAGCAACTCCGCGATGGTGGGGTCGGAGTCCTGCAGGCCATAGGGTGCGCCCGGCATGCCGATGGTGGTGAGCCCCGTGCGCAGCGGGTTCATGCCGGTGATGAAGGCGGCGCGGCCCGCGGTGCAGCTCTGCTGGCCGTAGCAGTCCGTCATCAGCGCGCCCTCGCGGGCGATGCGGTCGATGTTGGGCGTCCGGTAGCCCATCATCCCCTGGTTGTAGGCGCTGACGTTCCACAGGCCGATGTCGTCACCCCAGATGACCAGGATGTTCGGCTTCTTTCCCGGCTGCTTGCCGTGGCCATTGCCATTGCCATTGCCATTGCTCTTCTTGGATTTTCCGATCAACGCCATGCGCCCGCCCCCGTTGCCCCGCCGTCGGTGAACTCCGTCCGGCCGATTGGCAAGGTGGGGTGGGGTGGCGCAAGAGGCGAGCTGCCCTGGGGGGCGGTGCGCGAGGTCTCCATTCCCGAACCCGAGCGTCCAGGCGAGCGTTGCTCCGCGCCGACGGCTCACACCCCCGGCCATCGCGCCTCCCTCCTTCGAGACAAGAGGGGGGACCATGACTCTGGACCGCATCCGGCGCATCGCTCGCACGTGGCGCCTCAACACGCTCAATACCGCTGTCTACGTCGCGTCGGGGGGAACGACGACGCTGCATGAAGGTCGCTTCACCCGCTGGTGCGGAACGTGGCGCAACTGGAGCCGGACCTTCGAATGTCAGCCCGCGCGCTTCGAGCGGCCGGAGACGGAAGAGGCGCTGGGCCGCATCGTCCGGGAGTCGGAGAAGGTCCGCGTCGTGGGCGGAGGCCACTCGTTCAACCGCTGTCCGTTGACCCAGGGGACCTTGATTTCGCTCGACGCGCAGGCCCGCATCCTGGACGTCGACGTGGAGCGGAAGGTGGTGCGCGTGCAGGCTGGTATCCGGCTGCGCGACTTCACCCGACAACTCCTGGCGCACGGACTCTCGTTACCGGTGCTCGGGTCCACGAACGCGCAGAGCCTGGGGGCGTTGATTGGCACGGACCTGCACGGCACCGGCAAGTCGCATGGCTTCCTCTCCGAACAGGTGCTGTCGCTGCGGGTGATGGACGCGGCGGGCGAGGCGAGGACGTTGGTGCGCGGCACGCCCGGGTTCCATGCGGTGGCCGGCTCGATTGGCACCTGCGGCGTCGTCACCGAGTTGGAGCTGCAGTGTGTCTCCGCGTTCAACCTGGAGAAGCGCCTGGAGGTCGTCCCGCGTCGGTGGGCCGAGGACCACCTGGAGGAGGTCCTCGACGCGAATGACCACGTCAGCTTCTATTACGTGGGCGGCGTGGACGCGGAGCACATCCGGATGAACGTGTGGAACCGCACGACGCATCCGCCCTCCGTGCTCTGTCACGTGAAGAAGATGGGGCTGGAGCTGATGGACATGCTGCTGTCGGGCTACCTGCTCGGCCTGTCACGGGTGCTGATGCTGACGGAGCCCTTCGCGAAGCTCGGCCTGTTCTTCATGAAGCTGACGCAGCAGGGGCGCAAGACGGTGCTGCCGATGTGTGCCGCCTTCGCGCGACAGCTCTTCTACCACCACGACGAGATTGAATACGGCGTTCCCTTCGCGCGGCACCGGCAGTGTCTCCAGGAGGTGTTGGAGCTGCTGGAGCGCAGGCGCTTCGTCTGCATCGTCGAGGTGCGCTTCACCCCCGCGACGTCCATGGCGACGGTGGGGCCGGGCGTGGGACGGCGCACGTGTTTCATCGAGCTGGCGCCCAGCCTGTCCGTCGACTCCAGCGCCGTGTTCCAGGAGGCGGAGCAGATCTTCCTCAAGTACGGCGGCCAGGTGCACCTGGGCAAGGCGACGCGGGCCACGGAGGAGGACATGGAGCGGATGTATGGCGTTCGCTGGCATGCGCTGCGCACCGTGCAGCGCGCCCAGGACCCGGATGGGAAGTTCGTCAACGACTTCGTGGCCCGTGTCTTCGGGCCCACCCGGAGGCTGGAGTCGCGGGACGAAGACGCGGAGGCGCCCGAGCCCGTGGTCTCCTGGGGCTGAAGTGTCGCCCCGTCGGAGGACTCACGCCGTGGCGCGGGACTTCAGCTTCGCGAACAGCTCCGGCGCCATCGCGGCCGTGCCCAGGCGGTGCTCGGCGGACACGGCCTCGCCATGGAAGTCGCTGCCGGCGGTGGGCACCAGGTCGTGCTCCTTCGCCAGCGCCAGGTACTTCTGCCGCAGCCCCGGGTTGTGGTCCGCGTGCATCACCTCCAGGCCGGAGAGCCCCGCCTTGGTCAGCTCGCGAATCTCCATCCGCTCCGCCTTGGACGAGCCCGGGTGCGCCAGCGTCGCCGTGCCGCCCGCGTTGCGGATGAGGCGGATGGCGTCCGCGCCGTCCAGCTTGAAGCGCTCCACCCAGGCCATGCCCCGCGTCCCCAGGAAGCGGTCGAACGCGGCCTTCATGTCCACCGCCCAGCCCTGGTTCACCAACACTCGCGCCAGGTGAGGTCTGCCCAACTGCGCATCCCCCGCGACGGCCAACACGTGCTCCATGCGCACAGGGAAGCCCAGGTGCTGCATCCTCGCCACCATGGCCTCCATGCGCTGCTCGCGCTCGCCGCGCAGGCGCTGGGCGAAGCGCGCGAGGTCCTCGTCATCCGGCCTCACGAAGTGCCCCAGGATGTGCACCTCGCGCCCCAGGACGAAGGCGGAGACCTCGATGCCCGGCACCAGCTCCACGCCATGCGCGCGCGCGGCCTCGCGGGCCTCGGCGAGCCCCGCGACCGTGTCGTGGTCCGTCACCGACAGCACCGTCACACCCGCCGCCGCCGCGCGCGCCAGCAGCTCCGTGGGCGAGTACTGGCCGTCGCTGGCGGTGGTGTGGGAGTGCAGGTCGATCATCTCGGGCTCCGGGGCGAGCGGTTGAAAGCCGCACTGTCGCGACCTAGGCTCTTCTTCAAACCACGGACGACGTCAAGGGCGATGCCGCCGCACCCACTCCAAATCTCACGAAAGATTGAGTACGGGCTGCGGGCCATGACCTTCCTGGCCTCACAACCCCTGGAGCGCATGGTTCCCTTCCGGGAAATCGCGCGCCGGATGGACGTGCCCGAGGACTTCCTCGCGAAGATCCTCAAGGTCCTCGTCTCCCGGAAGCTCGTCCGCTCCACCCGGGGCGCACACGGGGGCTATGCCCTGTCCCGGCCCGCGCGCGAGGTGACGTTCCTGGACGTCATCGAGGCGGTCGAGGGGCCCGTCCACGTCAATGTCTGCCAGGACACGCAGCACGATGGCTGCAAGGCCACCGGGAGCTGCACCATGTACGGCGTCTGGAAGCTGGGCCAGCAGCGGATGCTGGACGTGTACCGCTCCACCACGCTGGACCGTCTGGCGATGACTGAACTCAAGGGCGCCCCGGAGTCCGGCTCGCCGCCCGTGACGGCGCGGGCCTAGACTGCCCGCCCCATGGCCAAGAAAGCCGATACGAGCATCGAGAACCGGGTGTACCTCTTCGAGTCGCTCGCCAGCAGCTACGTGGCGGCGGCCTCGGAGGCGCTGGGCTCCAAGGACCCCGCGGAGCGCGAGCGCGCCCGCCGAGTGCTCGCGGAGCTGGCCTTCGTCTCCTGTGTGGTGGCGGACACCGAGGACCTGACGCCCGACGAGGTCCGGGAGCGGGTGTTGAGCGCGCCTCCGGCCGACGCCGCCCCGAAGAAGCGCGGGAGCCGTCGCAAGTAGGGGCGGAGGCTCAGGCGGTGCTCCCCTTGGCGGGCGGGCGGTGTTAGATCGCCGCGCCATGGCCAAGACCTCCTCGAACCCGAAGAAGTCCCTCCGCTCCGCGTACTCCGGCGCCCGCAAGGCGGACCCGCGTCCCATCACCGGCAAGGAGAAGCCGGCGGAGCTGCTCGCCCATGCCTTCAGCGCCTACGTGGGCCGCCAGGAGCGCACGGCGTTCGAGCTGATGTCCAAGTCGATGGAGGACGACGCGTCCATCTTCCTCACTCTGTCGGGCGCGATGACGCCGGCGGGCCTGCACCAGAGCTGTCTGATTCCCCTCATCGAGAAGGGCATCATCTCCGCCATCACCACCACGGGGGCGAACCTCTACCACGACGCCCACCGCATCATCGGCCACGCCATCCGCGAGGTGAACCCCAACGCGGGCGACCTCCAGTACCGGCTGGCGCGCATCATCCGCATCTACGACTTGGGGTTCTGGGAGGAGGCGCTGCTCGACACCGACCGCCTCTTCTCCGCCATCATCCGGCAGCCCGAGTTCCAGAAGAAGATGACCACGCCGGAGTTCCACTTCCTGCTCGGCAAGGCCATCCACGGCATCGAAAAGCAGCTGGGTGTGAAGCAGCCGTCGCTGTTGTCCACCTGCTACAAGCACGCGGTCCCCATCTGGGTGGGCGCGGTGCAGGACGGCTCCATCTTCCTGAACATCGTCAAGCTCAAGCGCCTGCTCGGGCCCGAGTTCAAGTTCGAGCTCGACATCAACGACGACGTCTACTCCATGGCGGCGATGCAGCACTTCTGCCGGCACAACGGCAGCAAGCGGCTGGCCATCTGGATTCTCGGCGGCGGCGTGCCGAAGAACTACACGCTGCAGGGGGAGCCGCTGCTGGACCAGATTCTCAACGTCCCCACGTCGGGCTTCGACATCGACGTGCAGTTCTGCGTGGACCCGGTGGACAACGGCGCGCTGTCCAGCTGCCCCGCGGGCGAGGGCCACACCTGGGGCAAGGTCTCCGTGGAAGCAGTGGAGACGGGCTCCGTCTACGTGCACTGCGACGTGACGGCCGTGTTCCCCTGGCTGACGCACGCGCTGCTCAACGAGCCGAAGAACAAGCGCAAGCCCATGCGGCTGATGGACCGGTTGCCGGAGGCGATCACCTTCCTCGACGCCGACGTGAAGAAGCGCAGCAAGGCGCTGATGAAGACGCTGGACTGGAGCGTGGAGGAGGCGGAGCCTTCCACGAAGAAGGACGCGAAGAAGCACGACGCCTACGTCCGCTAGAGCACCCCCAGGCTCCAAGGAGCGCCAACCCATGAGCACGCAACAGCCCCCTGCCACCGGCGTGGTGATGACCCTGGTCAGCCACGCCCAGTTCAAGACGCAGCTCACCCACGGGCCCTCCAACGCGGGCCTCCAGACGGAGGCGCCCCGGGACAACGGCGGCACCGGCGGCAGCTTCTCGCCCACGGACCTGGTGGGCGCGGCGCTGATGTCCTGCGCGGTGACGACGATGCACCTGTTCGCCTCTCGCGAGGGCATCTCCCTGGGCGAGATTCGCGCCCGCGTGGAGAAGCGCATGACGCCGCCGCCGCGCCGCATCGGCGAGCTGGTGCTGGACCTCCAGATGCCCGCGGGCCTCTCCGCCGAGCACCGCGCCCGGCTGGAGCAGGTGGGCCGCGAGTGTCCGGTGGCCCGCAGCCTCCACCCCGAGGTGAAGCTGCCCATGACGTTCAGCTACCCGGACTGAGCCGGGCGCCTGTCCGTCTGTCCACCGTCCGTTGGAGCTTCCGGGCGAAGGCTGCCCGGGGGCTTCCGCGTGAGAACCCTTCCCTGGCGGGCAATGGAGCCGCGGGGCGGGGAGGGACGACATGGATGCGAAGCGGCTGGGCATCTATCTCAGCGATCACCACGCGGGCTCGGTGGCGGGCCTGGAGCTGGCGCGGCGGACCGAATCCGAGAACCACGGCAACCCCGTGGGCCACTTCCTGGCCGCGCTCATCCCGGAGCTGCGGCAGGACCAGCGGACCCTGGAAGCGGTGATGCGGGCCCTGGCCGTGCGCAAGGACCCGCTCAAGTCCCGCGTCGCGTGGGTGATGGAGAAGGCGGGCCGCCTGAAGCTCAACGGCCACTGGGTGCGCTACTCGCCCCTGAGTCGCCTCGTCGAACTGGAGGCCTTGTGCACGGCCACCGAGGCCCGCCTGTCCCTGTGGAGCACGCTGGCCCGACTCCAGCTCCATGACTTGCGACTGGCGAGCTTCGACTTCGAGTCGCTCCTCGCCCGGGGTGAGCTTCAACAGGTGGGGCTCCAGCGGCTGCGGGCCCGCGCGGCGGACGTCGCCTTCGCGGACGAGCCCACGCCCTTCGGCGCCGGAGAGCCCCTCATCGCCAGCTACTGAAAACACCCCGCCCCCCGACGCTTTCCCTCGAGGGGCGCGGCGGAGGGCGGGGATTGAAGCGGCGAAGGCGAAGTGACTACGTGCCCGACGGAGACACCGGAGGACGGGTGGCGTCCGGCACCGGCACCAGGCGGAGCTGGCTGGCGCTGCCGGCGAAGCTCGCGTCCACGCCGCGCTCCAGGTACGTGTAGCCGGACAGGCCGTCCTCGTACATGCGCAGCAGGGTGCGCGACTCGTCCAGGGAGATGCGGCCCTGGCGCAGCGCCATCTCGGTGAACTTGCGCAGCCGCGCCACCAGGTCGTCCCTGCTGTAGCTGACGTAGTTCAGCACTTCCGTCACGGTGTCACCGGCCACCACGTGGTCGATGAGGTAGCCGCCGTTGGGCGCCAGCGACACCTGCACCGTGTGCGTGTCTCCGAAGAGGTTGTGCAGGTCGCCGAGAATCTCCTGGTACGCGCCGACCAGGAAGATGCCCAGGTAGTAGTCATCATCGTTGAGCGCGTGCAGCTCCAGCGCGTCCTTCACCTCGCGCTTGTCGATGAAGTGCTCGATCTTGCCGTCCGAGTCGCAGGTGATGTCCGCCAGCGTCGCCCGGCGCGTCGGCTTCTCCGACAGCCGGTGGATGGGCATCATCGGGAAGAGCTGATCAATCGCCCACGAGTCCGGCAGCGACTGGAACACGGAGAAGTTGCAGAAGTACGTGTCGCTGAGCGCCTTCTCGAGCGAGTCCAGCTCCTCGGGAATCTCGCCGGCCTCCTTCGCGATGCGCATGATCTTGTGGCAGGTGGCCCAGTAGATGTTCTCGGCCGCCACGCGCTGCTCCAGCGACAGGTGGCCCAGCGAGAAGAGGGTGAGGCTCTCCTCCTTGGCGTCCTGCGCGTCGTGCCACGCCTCCAGCAGGTTCTTGTTCGTCACCTCGCGGAAGGTGGCCAGGAGGTTGCGCACCACGGAGGGCGCCTTGTCGTCCACCTTGTCCGGCACGTGCGCCGGGTCGAACTCGCTGGTGCCCAGCACGTCCACCACCAGCACCGCGTGGTGCGCGACGACGGCGCGGCCCGACTCGGAGACGAGCGTCGGGTGCGGCACGCCAGCGCGGTCACACGCCTCCATCACGCCGAAGACGACGTCGTTGGCGTACTCCTCCGTCGTGTAGTTCATGGAGGAGGCGAAGTTCGTCTGGGAGCCGTCGTAGTCCACGCCCAGGCCGCCGCCCACGTCCAGGTACTTCAGCGGCGCGCCCTGCCGCGCCACCTCCACGTAGAAGCAGCCCACCTCGCGCAGCGCGTTCTTCACGTTGCGGATGTTGGAGATCTGGCTGCCCAGGTGGAAGTGCAGGAGCTCGAAGGCGGGCAACAGGCCCGTGTCCTTCATGAAGCTGATGCAGTTCATCAACTCCGACGAGGACAGGCCGAACTTGGAGCGGTCTCCGCCGCTGGCCTCCCACTTGCCGGCGCCACGGGTGGACAGCTTCACGCGCATGCCCAGCCGCGGGGTGATGCCCGTGCGGCGCGAGACTTCCGCGATGAGGGGCAGCTCGCTGGGCTTCTCGACGACGAGGATGACGTTGCGGCCCAGGCGCGAATAGAAGAGGGCCGTCTCGATGTACTCCTCGTCCTTGTAGCCGTTGCAGATGACCAGCGCTTCCTCGTTCTCCAGGAGCGCCATCACCGCCATCAGCTCGGGCTTGCTGCCGGCCTCCAGGCCGTAGTTGTAGCCCTTGCCCGCCTCGATGATGGTCTCCACCACGTAGCGGTGCTGGTTCACCTTGATGGGGTAGACGCCCCGGTAGCCGCCCTTGAAGCCCTGGTCGGCCATGGCCTTGCGGAAGGCCTCGTTGAGGTGGACGACGCGGTGGCGCAGCACGTCCGTGAAGCGCAGGAGCAGCGGCAGTCCAATGCCCCGGCGACGGACTTCGTCCACCAGGTCCTTCAAGTCCATGCTGGGGGCCTGGGGGCCGTCCGGATGGACGCAGACGTGGCCCTTGTCGTTGATGCCGAAGTAGGGCGAGCCCCAGTTCCGGATTCCATAGAGCTCGTGCGCGTCAGCGAGGGTCCAGCGGTGCGGAGGGGCGTTTGCGGGCATCGGCGGTTCGAGGCTCCCAGGGAAACGGAGGGTGGACTCCAGTCAACACTGGAGGGGCGCGGGAACTATAGGAAAGCACCCCCGCATACAACAGCCGGCTGAAGGGACAGCGAGCTGGCGAGCAGGCGACCTCCCCGGGCCCCTGTCCTGGCGGGCGGACCTTCCATCTGATTCCTACCCTTTGGACGGAGTGTCGGGAGGACGCGTGGATAGAAGGGAAGGGTACATGGAGTCGTCCGCACGCAGGGAAGAAGCGCCGCTGACCCCTCGGGAAATCTTCGAGCGACTGGACCGCTACGTCATCGGCCAGGACGCCGCCAAGCGGGCGGTGGCCATCGCCGCCCACAACCACCTCAAGCGTGTACAGGCCCGGAAGCTGCGGAGGCAGTCCCTCATCAAGAAATCCAACATCCTGCTCATTGGCCCCACTGGCAGCGGCAAGACGCACATCGCCCGCAACCTGGCGGACATCCTCCAGGTGCCCTTCACCACCGTGGACGCCACCGAGTACACGGAGGCGGGCTACTACGGCAAAGACGTGGAGGTGATGATCTCCGACCTGCTCCTCAAGGCGAACCACTCCGTCGAGGACACGCAGCGGGGCATCATCTTCGTGGACGAGGTGGACAAGATTGCCCGCCGCTCCCAGGGCGCCCGCAACGGCGCGGGCAGCCGGGACATCGGCGGCGAGGGCGTGCAGCAGTCCCTGCTGAAGCTCCTGGAGGGCCGCGAGGTGTACGTCCCACTCAACGTCACCCAGGCCTGGAACAAGAGCGACTTCGTCCAGGTGGACACCCGCGACATCCTCTTCATCTGCGCGGGCACCTTCAGCGATTTGCACGAAGCGGGTGACGACGCCTCCAGCCGTCCCCTGGGCTTCGGCGCGGATGGCTCCTCCAAGGGCCCCCGCAAGCGCATCAGCACCAGGCAACTGGTGGAGTTCGGGATGCTGGCGGAATTCCTCGGACGACTGCCCGTGGTGGTGCAGCTGGACTTGCTGGGCGAGGCGGACCTGATTCGCGTGCTCACGGAGCCGCCGGACTCCATCGTCCGCGAGTTCCGGGAGCTGTTGGCCATGGACGAACTGGAGCTGGAGTTCGACGACGCGGCGCTGCGCGAGGTGGTGCACTACTCGGCGACGCGCGGGTTGGGGGCTCGTGGGCTGCGCTCCATCCTGGAGCACGTCATGGCGGACATCATGTTCGAGGCGCCCGAGCGGCGACGTCGACAGGTGAAGGTGGACGCGGACTACGTGCGCCCGCGGCTGGTGGGGCTGGACGCCGTGCAGCTCAACGTGTGACGTCCCCGTCACCTTCCGAGGCCCGGGCCGCCGCGCCCAGTCGGGCGGCGATGTCCGGGTCCTGGATGAGCTGGAGGACCAGGTCGTTGCGCAACAGCGCGGCGGTGTCGCCCCGGGCGAGCGCCTGCTTCACCTTGTCGTCCTGGAGGAGCCGCTGGAAGCGCGGGTCCTTGCGCAGGGCCTTGAAGGCGGGGTCGTTCCTCAGCGAGGCCGCGCGCTCCGGGTCTCCCGCCGCCTTGGCCACCTGGATCATGTCGTCCATGGGGGCGAACTGGGTCATCTCGAAGAGGTTGAAGCGGCGCGCGGCCTGTGCCGCCAGGGAGTCCTTGGGCGACACGCCGATGCGCTTGCCGGCGACGATGACGTGCTGCTCGAAGAAGGTCATCGCGCTGAGGGCCATCCACGCGAAGGCGGCCGTCTTCCCCGCGCCGAGCACGAAGCCCAGGAAGCGGTCGATGCCCTGGTTCTCGTTCTGCTTGCCGGTGGAGAGGAAGCGCTGGAGCAGGGCGCCCAGCGCGTAGCGCACGGTGAGCCACACGCCGACGAAGAGGAGCACCGTGCCCAGGAGGAGGCCGAGGAGCAGCGGGCCGTCGAGCGCCTCCGCGAGCCTTGGCGCGACGAAGGGGCCGAGCCGGCGTGAGGCGAAGAACCCCAGCGCCAGGCCCACCCAGTTGGCCACCTGTCGGGAGGCGCCGGTGAAGGCGCCGATGAGCCCGAAGAAGAGCACCGTGCCCAGGATGATGAGGTCGATGACCATGGGGCTTTGCCGCGCCTCCGGACGACGTCAGCGAATCTTGAACGAGTCGCCCTTGGATTTGGCCTCGTCCGACAGGCGCTTCTGCGCTTCGGCCAGGCTCTCCTTGTAGCGGGGATTGGAGGGCTCGTAGGTGAGGGCCATCTTGAGGTTGCGCTCGGCGGCGGACCAGTTGCCGGCGTCGATGTCCTTCTGGGCCTGCTGGTAGAACTGGCGCCCCTTGGGGTGGGTGCCGATCTGCTCTTCCTGCTCCTTCTTCGCGGCGGCCTTCGTCTCGGTTTCGGACGCCTCGGTGAAGCGCAGCTTCTGCGCGCGCTCCGAGCCCGCCACGTCGGCGAGGTACTTCTTGCGCTTCGTGTCGTCGCGCAGGACGTAGTAGGCCTCGGTGACGCGCTTGTAGAGCTCGTGCACCTGCTCCTTGAGCTGCTTGTCCTCGATGTGGAAGAAGCGGTCCGGATGGTAGGTGCGGCTCTCCCGGTAGAACGCCTTCTTGATGTCGGCGGGAGTGGCGGTGCGCTCCAGGAGGAGCACCTCGAAGTAGTCGCTCTGGTCCAGCTTCGCGCAGCGCGACGCGAGGTCCGCGAGCTGGTGTTCGTCCAGGCCGGGGCCCTTGGCCGCGTTCGGTGGCGGAGGCGGTGACAGGGCTCCCACGGGCGGCGGGGGCGGTGCCATGGGCGCGACGGAGGGCACCGCCGGGGCGATGGGTGGCACCACCGGGTTGATGGCGGGCACTCGAGGCGCCGTCATCGGCGGGATGCCGGGACGGTGGCCGCGGCGGGAGGCCGGGGCGGCGCGTCCGCGGTGACGATCGCCGGCAACGACATGGTGGGCCGTGGTCCCGGACGCGGCGGTGGCGGCGAGGCCGGCGGCGGAGGCGCGGCGACCTGTCCGACGGCGAGCGTCGGAGGCGGCCGGGGCGTGAGGGCCGGACCCTGTGGCGCACCGGTGGGCGGCGCCGCGGCGGTGGCGGTGGGCCGGGTCAATCCGGGGGGCAGCGGTACCGTTGGCGGACGCGTGGCGGGAGACGCCGAGGCGACGCTCGGGACCGCTGGCGCGATGGAGGGAACGGAACCTGAGATGGGCGCGGCTCCGCGCGCCGTGGTGCCCTCGCCGGGGGGCGGTGGCGGGATGATGGCGCCCGCGACGGGCGGGGGCGTCAGGGGCGAGGTGATGGCCGGGGCCGCGCGAGGCGGCGTGCCCGCGATGGGCGCCACGCGAGGCGAGGCTCCAGCGACAGCGGGCGTCATCGGAGCGATGCCCGCCGGTGTGGGCCGAGGAGCGGGGCCCGACCCTGGAGGCGGAGGGACCGTGCTCGTGGACGCCGCGCGAGGCGGTGTGCCAGCGACCGGAGCGGGCGTCATCGGTGCGCTGCCCGCTGGAGTCGCACGAGGAGCGGGGCCCGACCCTGGGGGCGGAGGCACCGTGCCAGGCGCGGCCGTGCGAGGCGTGGCTCCCGCGACGGGTGCGGGCGTCATCGGTGGAATGCCCGCTGGAGTCGCGCGAGGAGCGGGACCCGATGGCACGGCGCCCGAGACAGGAGCCGGCGTCATCGGTGGAATGCCCGCTGGAGTCGCGCGAGGAGCGGGACCCGACGCAGCGGGTGTCGTGCCCGCGACGGGCGCGGGCGTCATCGGCGGGATGCCCGGCGCGGTCGCACGTGATGCGGGGCTTGAAA
The DNA here is from genome assembly GCF_010894455.1 of Myxococcus eversor. Classification (GTDB taxonomy): domain Bacteria; phylum Myxococcota; class Myxococcia; order Myxococcales; family Myxococcaceae; genus Myxococcus; species Myxococcus eversor. The sequence continues at coordinate 277,779 of NZ_JAAIXY010000017.1, forward strand.
CAGACGGCGCCGTGCCCGCGACGGGCGCGGGCGTCATCGGCGGGATGCCCGCTGGAGCCGCGCGAGGAGTGGGGCCCGCGGCAGAAGGTGTCGTCCCAGTGACGGGCGCGGGCGTCATCGGCGGGATGCCCGCTGACGTCACGCGAGGCGCCGTGCCCGAGGCTGTCGCGCGAGGTCCTATTCCCGCGCCAGGCGGAGGCGTCAGCTGCGTGCCCCCGGGAGGTGTCACCTCTGAACTTGGATCGACCTCACCTGTTGGCGGGGGCGGCGGTCCAGCGCGACGTGCTGGCGTGCCTGTCCCCGGACTCGCGGGCGCACCCACGGCGGGTATGGCGGCGACCGTGGGCCTCGCTCCCGTGGGCGTGGAGGCGGGGCCCGCTGACGGCAACCCCGTGGCGCTCTGTCGCTGCGGCATGGGCGCGGTGATGGCGGGCATCGCGGCCACCGTGGGTCGCTGCGTGGGAGGCACCGCTGGCGCCGCGATGCCTGGAGGCTTCGCCGTCGGCGCACCCGCGGGCGAGGTACCCGCGGCGGAGGGACGCGCGGGGGCGGCGGCGGGCGGGCGGGCCACCGGCGCCGGTGTCGGCGGCACGACGGGGCCCGGCGTGGCGGCCGTCATCCTCGGAATGGCGGGACGCGCGGGAGCCGCCGGTGTCCCGGGAGGGCTTCCCGGCGGCTTGCCGGAGCTGGGATCGGTAGGCTCGGACATCGCGCTCGTCTACTGGGCCACGGCGGGCAGGTCGTTGTTGGTGTGTCCAGCCAGGCGCGTGCTGCGGTTCGACTGGATGGACTTCTGGATGTCGTCCTCCGACATGCCAGACGACAGGGTGATGGTCGTCGACGTCTTCTGTCCCGTCTCCGTGTCGCACGCGGACACGTTCACCAGTCCGTCGGTGTTGATCTCGAAGGTGACCTCAATCTTCACCTCGCCGCGATAGCCGATGCGGAAGCCCGCGAACTCGAACTCACCGAGCATCTCGCACTCGTCGGCCCGGTTGGACTCGCCCTGATACACGCGAATCTTCACCTTCTCCTGCCCGTCGCGGCTGGTGGTGAACGCCTTCGAGCGGTCGATGGGCACCGGCGTGTTCTTGTCGATGATCTTCTCGGTGTATCCGCCCACCGTGCCGATGCGCAGCGTCAGCGGCGTGACGTCCACCAGGAACGTCTCCGTCCTGCTGTCCAGCAGCGCATGCGACTGGAGCGCCGCGCCCATGGCCACGACCTGGTCGGGGTTGATGCCCTCCAGCGGAGCCTTCTGGAAGTAGTGCTTCACGGAGTTGCGGATGATGGGCAGCCGCGTGGGCCCGCCCACCAGGATGACCGCGTCGATGTCCGCCGCCGTCAGTCGCGCGCTCTGCAGCGCCTCGTCGCAGACCTTGAACGTGCGCTGCACCAGGTCCATCACCATCCGGTTGAACTGGTCCTGGTTCAGCGTGTGGCGCAGGTCCATCACGTTGCCCTGCGCGTCCTGGCAGATGCCCGCGCACAGGATGTCCGCGGAGCCCGTCTGCCCCACGTCGATCTTCGCCTTCTCCGCGGCCTCCTTCAGCATCTGGAGGCAGAACTTGTTCTGCCGCAAATCCAGCCGCGTCTTGTTCAGGAAGTCGTCCGCCAGCCACGTCATGATGCGGTCGTCGAAGTCGTCGCCGCCCAGGTACGTGTCGCCCGCCGTCGCGAGCACCTCGAAGACGTCCTTGCCGATCTCCAGGATGGACACGTCGAACGTGCCGCCGCCCAAATCGTAGACGACGACGCGCTGGTTGACGTCCCGGCCGAAGCCGTACGCCAGCGCCGCCGCCGTGGGCTCGTTGAGGATGCGCAGCACCTCCAGCCCGGCGATGCGTCCCGCGTCCTTGGTGGCCTGCCGCTGGTTGTCGTTGAAGTACGCGGGGACCGTCACGACGGCCTTGGTCACCTCACGTCCCAGGTATGTCTCCGCGACGGCCTTCATCTCCTTGAGCACCAGCGCGGAGATTTCCGGCAGCGAGTACGCGCGCTCCCGCACGCCGATTCGCACCGAGTTGTTCTCGCCCTCGACGATGCGGTACGGCATCACCGCCTGCGCCTTCTTCACCTCGTCGGAGAAGTAGTAGCGACCGATGAGACGCTTGGCGGAGTACACCGTCGTCTCGGGGCTGGTGATGATGTTCTTCTTGGCCGCGTTGCCCACCAGCACCGAGCCATCCTCGAGGAAGGACACGCAGGAGGCGTGCGTCGTCTCTCCCCACTCGTTGGGGATGACGATGGGCTGGCCATCCTGGACCACCGACACGCACGAGTACGACGTGCCAAGGTCGATGCCGATTGCGATGTCGTCCGACATTCCATCTCCGGTGAAGGGTCTAGCCCGAGGCCGTCGGTGAAGCGCCCGGAGGTTAGGAGCCTCCGGAAGACGTGTCAATGTTCGATCAATGTAAAGCCCAGCCATTTCAAGCACTTAGCGAAGAGGCAAGGGGGCGTGCCCGCTGGCTTGAGGGGGGAAGGCGACGTCATTATCTATGAAGCAAAGGAGTTCTCCCTCATGTCCGTCGTCCTCGCAGCCCTCACGTCAGACCCGAACCTGCTCAGGTGCGAGCTCCACCGGCTCGCCGAGCAGGTGCTCGTACAGACGGAGCCTCGCGCCAACGCGGTGGGGGTGGGAGCCTACGCCCAGGACGAGGTCCTCCTGCGCCGCTTCTCCAGCGCGGAAGGTGAACCTTCGCTCGTGGGGCTCGCCCCACCGGGCGAGTCGGAGGCCCTGCTGTTCCATGCCAGCCGGCTCCCCGTGGGCCAGTCGCTGGAAGAGAACACCCAGCCGTTCCGCTCGCGCCGCTGGCTGTTCGCCCACCAGGGCAGTGTGAGTGGCTTCGACGAACTGCGTGCCTCCCTGCTGGCCTCGCTGCCGGAGCACCTGCAGCGTCAGGTACACGGCGCGACGGACAGCGAGGTGCTGTTCGCCCTCTTCCTGCGCCAGCTGCGCGACGTGGGGCGCACCGATGACCCGAGGCTGGAGGCGCACGTCGCCGGTCGCCTGCTGGCGGACACCGCGCGCGAGGTCATCAAGCGCTCCGTGGACGCGGGCATCCCCCGCGCCTCCACGCTCAACCTCGTCGCCACCAACGGCGCCGTCCTCGTGGCCTGCCGCTTCGGCGAGGAGCCGCTGTATTACTCTCGACTCGAAGGCGGCGCGGAGTGCGAGCCCTGCGGCGTGACGGCCAGCTCCTCCGAGTCCCAGCCCGCGGTGGGCGCCCACCGCCGCCGCCGCACCGTCGTCGTCGCCAGTCACCTGAAGCGCCCCGGCAGTTGGGTGGAGCTGCCTCGCGCCACCACCCTCGCCGTGGGGATGGACCTCCAGGTGCAACTGCTCAACGGCGGCTGAGCTCGAAAGGCGCTTTCCTGGTTGAACGCCCACGCACTTCGCGTGGGTAGTTCCCGCCCCGTGGCTCGCGGGGACGACGGCGCCAGAGCGACGGATTCCCGGAGCTTCCCGGCGCAAGCAGGTGAAGCGCGCGAGTAAAACGAAAAAACCCGGAATTTTAGACGTCTCTTTCGGGAAACCGAAGCGGATTTCATGGGTGCTTCGTGAATCGCTTTACAATCCCCGCGAAATTATTGCCTCATGCTGGCTTTATTCCACGGAATTTACTCCTGGACTGACTTTTGCCGTTGCCACTGCCCACGAACGCCGCGCTGGAGTCCCGGTTGTCCGTGGTCGTCCGTCACCCCGCCTGGCTGTGCATCCGCGCGTTGGCTCGGGGGCCGGGGATGCCGGAGCGGCTCTTCCTGGGCCGAGAGGGACGTCCGGAGCCGTTGCCGAGCGAGAGCCTGGGTGAAGGAGGCGCGGCGGTGCGGAGGCTGACCGATGAGGTCCGGGTCTCCAATCGCGAGGGCGGCGGTCTGGACGTATTCGCGCGCAAGCGCTTGAAGAAGGAAGCAAGGAGACCGTGGTGAGTCGGGGCGTGACGAGTGCAGAGCTGCTGGGCGTCTTGCGGCACTTCATGCCCGAGACCGCCGCGCGGCTCGTGCTTCGAGGAACGCTGGAGTCGCTGCGGCTGTCGGCGGACGCGCTGGGCGCGGTGGAGCTGCCGCGCGTCATCGAAGCGCTGGAGCCCGCCTCGCGTTACTTCGTGGACCCGGCCCGTCGTCCGGACCTGGTCGCCCGCCTTCGAGCCCTTACCGCGACGGACAGCGTTCCCTCGGGGCTGAACGCGCGCGAGCCGACCGCGGTCTCCGTGTTGCCCATGGCGATGGATGCGCGGCCCACCACGTATCTGGTTCGCACGGAGGCGGATGCCAGCCACGCGAGGCTCGCGGCGCGCGCGCTGTGCGAGGCGATGGGCGGGCGAGGCTACGAGTGCCAGAAGGTCGCGACGGCGGTGAGCGAGCTGGCGCGCAATCAAATCTCCTACGCGGGTGGCGGCACCATCCAGCTCATCCCCGTGCAGGCGCCGCGCAAGTTGTTGCGCGTTCGCGCGGAGGACCTGGGGCGGGGCATCCCCGAGTTGGAGCGCGTGCTGTCTGGCACCTACCGGAGCAAGACGGGCATGGGCCTGGGCCTGCTGGGTGTGAAGCGGCTGTCGGACAAGTTCGAGGTGAACACAGGCACCACCGGCACCCAGGTGGAGTTCGAGGTGTGGTTGTGACGTCGCCCGAAGGTGGGCGAGGTGGAGAACGGCGACGGCGTGGTGGTGCGCGTCGACGGGCCGTACACGCTCCTGGCGGTGGACTCGCCGGGCCATGGCCCCCGCCGCGGCGCTGACCGCTTCCGAGTTCATCGAGGAGACACATCATGGTCCGCATGTGGACGTTCGGTGACAGCAAGATGTGGTTCGAGTCGCCCGACTTCGTCCGACTGGTCCAGGTCGGGGTGTTCGACCTCAAGCTCATCCAGGCGCTGTGTGGAGTGGGGCGCGAGCTGATGGTGGCCCAGCCCCGGCTCTACCTTCTCTGTGATGCGCGCCGCGGGTCGAGCATCTCCCTGGAGGCACGCAAGGCGTTGAGCGAGACGCCAGAGGTGATGCCCTACGCGGGCATCGTCATCTTTGGCGCGAGCTTCGCGCTGCGCACCATGGCCAGCATGATGGGCACGCCCTCGGGCCTGCTGGGGCGGACGCAAGGCGCTTCGTTCGGCATGGTGGACACGGAGGAGGAGGCCCGGAGCTGGGTGGCCGCCCGGCGCGCGGTGCCAGGAGCCGTCCAGGCCTCCTGAAGCGGGGGGCGCGAAGAAATCTCCGCCCGGGAATGCAAAGAAAATCCCGGGGTGCCGACCCCCTGGCACGACGTGGGGGGAATGGGCGGGTCCGCCGACCCTGACCGCGTCTTGGCGCGATGGTCGCGCCAGGTTCCAGTCCGGAGATGACATCCATGAAGCTGATGCTTTCGGCCGTTGCCACGCTGTGCCTCGCGACGCTGCTATCCGCTTGCGGCGGGCCGTTCCCGGAGTCCACGCCCGACACCCACGAGGAGACGGCGCGCTCGCCGCTCCCGCCCATGCCCCTGCCCGGTGAAGAGGAGGAGCCGGGCGGCGGCTGCGGCGGCTGTGGCCCCACCAGCACGCCCGTCACCATCAACACCGCGCAGAACTCCACGCCGCCCGTCTCCATCCCCGCGAACGTGCCGCAGTACCCCTTGAGCGGAGGTCGCCCGGAGGACAAGTGCCGGCAGTCCAGCTACACGGCGGTGAGCTTCCTCAGCCCGCTCAGCCAGGGCGGGACGCTCACCTTCCACGGCGTCGTCGCGCCCAGCAGCAAGGCGAACTTCTACATCTACAACGCGCAGGGGCAGCTGGTGAAGACGCACCAGACCCCCCACTCGCATGACAACTGCGTCATCAACCAGACCACCGCCACCACCTACGAGCTGGTGCCGGGCACGTACTACGTCTACTCGTCGTTCTGGTTCATCGGCGTCTTCCTGAACTCCGGCTGGTACTACAACGGCAACCTCGGCCCCCTGGCCTGGAACAACCTCTACGTGGGCTCGTTCACCATCCAGTGACGTGAGGCCCCGCCTCGGCGGTGAGGATGTCGCCTCACCGCCGACGGCGCAGTCCGACAACGCCCACCCACGCCAGCCAGACGAGGCCGAGCGGGAAGGCGCCCGCGGTGCTGGAGCAGCCCACGCCACCGCCCTCCACGAGGCTGGGACGGATGACGTTCCACTGGTGATGGGCGGCGACGAGCTGCACGTTCCCCGCGAAGTCCGTCGCCAGCACATCCAGCGTGTGGGGGCCCTCCGACAGCGAGCGGACGGTGAGCGGATTCTCGCAGACCTCCAGGTCCACGCCGTCCAGCGTGCACTTGAAGCTGGCGACGGGCTCCGAGGTGGTCAGGGTGAAGGTGACCTCGGAGAGCGTGCTGGTTCCCTTGGGTCCGCCGCTCAGGGTGGTGGTCGGCGGGAGGACGTCCACGACGAAGGCGCGAGGCGTGGACGAGACTCCGGTGTTGCCCGCCACGTCCGTGGCCCAGACCAGCAGGTTCTGCGGACCGGAGATGATGGCCAGTCCAATCTGCACCGCCCACTCGCCGCGCTCGTTGGCCTGCGTCGTCCCCACCGTCAGGCCATTGAGGCTCGCGGTGAGTGTGGTCCCCGGCTCCGCCGTGCCGGTGATGGTGTTGAAGCCCGGCCCGACGATGGCCTCGGCCGTGGGCGTGACGACGAGCGGGGCCGCGGGCGCCGTGGTGTCCACGGTGAAGGCGTGGGAGCCGGACTCGGTGCTGGCCCGGCCGAAGGCGTCCGTGCAGTAGGCGCTGACCAGGTGGAGCCCATCCGTCAGGCCCGTCGCGGGCGTGAACTTCCACTCACCCGCGCTGTCGACGACGGGCTTCTGGTCCTGGGGCAGGCCATCCAGGCGCACGGTGAGGATGCAGTTCTGCTGGGCGGTGCCGCGGATGAGCGGCGTGCGCGTGTTCACGAGCGAGGCATTCGCGGGAGCCACCAGCCCGGGCTCGCTCGGGAGCACCAGGTCGAGCGTGAAGGAGCGCGCGATGCGAGGCCCCTGGTTGCCGGCGAGGTCCGTTGCCTGCACCTGGATGTCGTGCCGCCCGTGGGCGAGGGCCTGGGGAGGCTCGTAGGCCCAACTGCCCGCGCCATCCACGATGACTCCCGGCAGCCTGGTTCCATCCATGGTGATGAAGACGGTGCTGTCCGCCTCCGCCGTCCCGGCGATTCGAGGCCTGGCGGTGGTGAGCGTCGCGTTCTGGACCGGCTCGGTGACCACCGTGGTGGGAGGCGTCACGTCCACGCGGAAGGCCCTCGCGGACGACAGGTCTCCCACGTTGCCGGCGAGGTCGGTGGCCCTGACCTGCACGTCGTGCCGCCGCTCGGACAGCGCCGTCGCGGGGGCGAAGGTCCAGTTGCCGGAGCTCGTCGCCGTCACGGTGCCGGACAAGGCGCTGTCGATGAAGATGCTCACCCGGGCGCCCGCCTCGGTGGTGCCGACGAAGTCAGGGCGCTGCGAGGGCAGCACGGCCTCGGCGAGCGGAGTGGTGAGGGTGGGAATCACGGGGGCGAGGGTGTCCACGGTGATGTCGATGCCCGTGGAGGCGGCGCTCACGTTGCTCGCGGCATCCGTGGCGGTGGCCGTCACGGTGTGGATGCCGTTGGCCAGCGTGGTGATGACAGGCACGAGCCACTGTCCGTTGGCGCCCGTCACCGCCGTGGCGAACACGCTCTCGTTGATGAGGAGCTTGACCGTGCTCTGTCGCTCGGCGGTGCCCGAGAAGCCCGTTCCAGCCTGGCCCACCAGGATGCCCGAAGTGGGGGTCAGGATCGCGGGGGCGGCAGGGGCTGTCACGTCCACGGTGAAGCGGACCTCCGTGGCTGAGCTGGTGTTGTTCGCGGGGTCCGTGGCGGTGGCGGACACCAGGTGGGTGCCATCCGTGAAGCCCCGTCGCGTGGGCAGCGACCAGTTGCCGCTGGCGCTCGCCGTGGCGGTGCCGACCAGGTCCCCATCCACGGTGACATTCACGGTGCTGCGGGGCTCGGCGGTGCCGGAGAAGCCCGTCCCGTCCTGGCCCACCACCGTGTCGGGATTGGGCGTCAGGATGACCGGCGCGGCGGGCGCCGACAGGTCCACGGTGAAGCTCGTCTCCGCGGCGACGCTCGTGTTGTTCAGCGCGTCGGTGGCGGTGGCCGTCACCGCATGCGTGCCCGCGGTGAAGCCCGTGCGGACCGGGAGCGACCAGGCCCCCTCGGTGGTGGTGGTCGCGGACCCGGTGACGACGCCGTCGACATGGACGCGGACGATGCTCCGGGGCTCGGCGGTGCCCGAGAAGGCCGTGCCCGCGGGGCCCACCACGGTGGTGGGATTGGGCGTCTGGATGACGGGGGCGGCGGGCGCGGTGATATCCACGGTGAAGGTGGAGGTCGTGACGGCGCTGGTGTTGTTCGCGGCATCGGTGGCGGTGGCCGTCACGGTGTGCTGCCCATCCGTGAAGCCACTCTGCGTGGGCAGGGACCAGACCCCGGTGGCGGAGGCCTGGGTGTTTCCGACGGTGGTGCCATCCACGCGGACCGTCACGGTGCTCAGGTTCTCGGCGGTGCCGGAGAACGTCGTGCCCGAGGGGCCCACCACGACGCTGGGGCTCGGCGTGACGATGGCGGGGGCGGCGGGCGCGACGATGTCCACGGTGAAGCGGCGCTCCGCGACGGTGCTGACGTTGCCCAGCGTGTCGGTGGCGGTGGCCGTCACCGTGTGAGCGCCGTGGGTGAAGCTCGTGCTGACGGGCAGCTCCCACGTTCCGGTGGCGCTGGCCTGGACAGTGCCGACGGCGGTGCCATCCACGCTGACCTTCACCGTGCTCAGGTTCTCCGCGGTCCCGGAGATGGCCGTACCCACGGCGCCCACCAAGGCGCCTTCCGTTGGGACCAGGATGACGGGCGCGGCGGGGGCGGTGATGTCCACGACGAAGCCTCGGCTCGCGGCGCCGCTCGTGTTGTTCGCGGCGTCAGTGGCGGTGGCCGTCACCGTGTGACTGCCATTCGTGAACCCCGTCTGGGTGGGCAGGGACCAGGCACCCGTGGCGCTGGCCTCGGCGGTGCCGACGAGCGTGCCATCCACGCTGACCTTCACGGTGCTCAGGTTCTCGGCGGTGCCAGAGAAGGTTGTTCCAGCGGGACCGACGATGGCGCCCTCGGCCGGCGTCACGATGACGGGGACCGCGGGAGCGACGATGTCCACGGTGAAGCTGCTCTCCGCGGCGACGCTGACGTTGCCCAGCACGTCGGTGGCGGTGGCCGTCACCGTGTGCGTTCCATGGGTGAAGCCCGTCTGGGGCGCGAGCAACCAGGCCCCACCGGCGCTGGCCTGGCTGGTGCCGACGAGGTTGCCATCCACGCGGACCCTGACGGTGCTCAGGGCCTCGGCGGTGCCGGAGAAGCCAGTCCCCGTCGTTCCCACCACCACGAGGGGATTCGGAGTCTGGATGACCGGCGTGGCGGGCGGTGTCACGTCCACGGTGAAGCTGACGACCGCGGGCTGGCTCGTGTTGCCCGTCGGGTCCGTGGCGGTGGCGGACACCGTGCGGGTGCCGTTGGCGAAGCCCGTCCTCACGGGCAGCGACCACGTCCCGGTGGAGCTCGCCTGGACGGTGCCGACGGCGCTTCCGTCAACGCTGACATTCACGGTGCTGTTCGCTTCGGCGGTGCCGGTGAAGTCCGTGCCGGCGGGACCGACCACCGTCTCGGGATTCGGCGTCAGGATGACCGGCGGGGAGGGCGCCACGATGTCCACGGTGAAGGTGCGCTCCGCCGCGGTGCTCGTGTTGCCAGCGGCATCGGTGGCGGTGACCGTCACGGTGTGGGCCCCATGGGTGAAGCCCGTCTGAACGGGCACCGACCAGGCGCCGGTGGCACTCGCGGTGGGCGTGCCGACGGTGGCGCCATCCACGCGAACCGTCACGGTGCTCAGGTTCTCCGCGGTGCCGGTGAAGCCCGTGCCGGCAGAGCCGACCACGGCGCCGGAGGCGGGCGTCAGAATCACGGGCACGGCGGGCTTGCCCGTGTCCACGGTGAAGGTGCGCTCCGTGGCGGCGCTCGCGTTGCCGGCGGCGTCGGTGGCCGTGACGCTCAGGGTGTGGGGGCCCTCGGTGAAGGACGTGCTCGTCGGCAGGGACCAGGCCCCTGCGGCGGAGGCCTGGGTGGTGCCGACGATGGCGCCATCCAGCCGGGCGGTGATGAAGCTCCGGTTCTCGGCCGTGCCGGAGAAGCCGGTGCCAGCCGCGCCCACCACTGCGCCCGAGGCGGGCGTCGTAATGGTGGGAGCCGCGGGCGCCGTCGCGTCCACGGTGAAGTCATTCGACGCGACAGGGCTGATGTTGCCAGCGGTGTCGGTGGCGGTGGCCGTCACCGTGTGCGCTCCTTCGCTCAGGGTGCTGACGGCGGGGACGGTCCATCGCCCGTCGCTGCCCGCCTGGGTGGTCCCTACGGGAGCTCCGTCCACGCGGACCGTCACGGTGCTCAGGTTCTCGGCGGTGCCCGTGTAGTCCGTCCCGGTCGCGCCCACCGTGTCACCTTCGGCCGGGGTCTGAATCACCGGAGCGGCGGGAGCGGTCTTGTCCACGGTGAAGGTGCGCTG
>NZ_JAAIXY010000018.1 GCF_010894455.1 Myxococcus eversor
CCCCGAACGCCGTGGCCATGGCGAGCCGGAGAGGGCGTAGTGAGAATCATCACATCGCCACGAACAAGAACGATGTCTCCGCCGCGCGCGGTGGCCCCTGGACGCCAAGATTCAGGGAGTTGTTCACCAGGGCTGGGATGCAGCTGAAGGACTCCGAGAACATCGTCAAAGTCGCTGGCCACAAGGGACCGCATCCGCAACAGTATCACGAGCACGTCGAAGAGCGACTGAGTCTGGCCTTGGGAAAGTGCCGCAAGGTGGAAGATTGCCGGAAGGCCCTCACAGAGGAGCTACGCAAGCTCGCCAGCGAAGCACAGACCCCAGGAACCAAAATCCACAGGCTTTTGACTCGGGACCCGTAAGGAATCTAGGAAGCCCGCCATGCCGAATTCGTCGCGATACTTCAGGCTCAGAGAAGACGTGCAGGGTGGGAACTGGTACCTGGGAGACCCGATGGATGAGACGGGCAACCAGGTCGAGGACATCTGGCAGTTTGCCGAAGGGCAGCCCGTCCAGTCTGCGGGGCGCCTGAAGTTTCCCATCCGTGAGCCTGGGAGGTGGTTGGACTACTGCACGGCAGGCGTTGGCAAGGCTCCAATCGTCCACATCAGGGTCGCCAACCTCTTCGCGGAGCTGGCTCCCGATGATGTGCAATTGATACCCGTCGATGTCGAAGGTCGCCCGGAACAGCATGTCGTGCTCGTCGCCACAAAGTTGATCCGGTGCGTCGATGACGAAGCCTCGGAAGAGATAATGTATTGGAAGCCCGAGGACGAGCGGCCGGACAAGCTCGGCCAGTACCGCAGCGTCTACGGGATGCGAATCGACCCCACGAAGGTGGGCGGTGCGAAGGTGTTCCGCACCTGGGGGTGGTCCATTGCCCTCATCGTCTCCGAGGACATCAAGGTGGCCCTGGAGCGAGCGAAAGTCACCGGGGCGAAGTTCGAGGAGGTCTGAGCCAATAGCTCACACCTCGATGCGGTTGCGCCCGTTCGTCTTCGCCCGGTTCAGCCGGGCATCCGCGGCGCGCAGCAGCTCCTCCAGCGTCGCCCCGTCTCCAGGCGCCTCGGCGATGCCGGCGCTCACCGTAATCCCGAAGGACTCGCCTCCGTCGCCGTCGAAGGTCATCTGCGCGACCTCCGCCATCGTCCGCGACAGAATCGCCTTCGCGCTCTCCTTCGTCTCCCCCAACAACCCCACCACGAACTCCTCCCCTCCCCACCGCCCTCGCACGTCCTCCCGCCGGAAGCGCGCCCCCAACAACCGCCCCAGCCGCGTCAGCACCCTGTCTCCCGCCAGGTGCCCGTACCTGTCATTCACCCGCTTGAAGTGGTCCACATCCAGGAAACACAACGCCAACGGCCGCTGCTGACGCTGCGCCTCCGACAGGCGCGCACGCACACCTTCGATGAACGGCCGCCTCAACAACAACCCCGTCAACGCATCCCGCTCCGAGCGCTCCCGCGACAGCCGCGCCCGCTCCAGCCGCGCCTGCACCCGCGCCCGCAACTCCTCCTTCAACACCGGCTTGGAGATGTAGTCGTCCGCCCCCGCCTGGAACGCCGCCAGCCGGAACTCCAACCCCAGGTGCGCCGTTATCAACAACACCGGCAGCTCCTGCCACGCCGGCGTCGACCTCAGAATCCGACACAAATCAAAGCCGCTCGGCCCAGGCATCTGCACGTCCAACAACAATAAATCTGGCCGATGCTCCGCCAACGCCTCCATCAACTGGTGCGCATCCCCCAACCCCACCACCTCAATCTGCTCGCTCGCCAGCGAGTGCACCAACGCCGCAATCGCCTCCGGGTCGTCGTCCACCACCAACACCCGCGCCCGCTCCGGCCGCCGCGCCGCCACCATCCGCTCCGCTGCCGCAGCGAAGTCCTGCGCCGTGAAGGGCCTCGGCAGGAACAACGACGCCCCCGCATGCGCCGCCGCCACCCGGTCCTCCAACCCTCCCTCCCCCTCCATGAACCCCAACGGCAACGAGCCCAACCCCTCCACCGACCGCAGTTGGTGCGCCGCCTGGATGCCTCCCATCTCGCCACCCAGATGCATGTGGATGAGCACCCCATCCACCCACTGCTTGCTCGCCACCGCCACCGCCTCGTTCGCCGTGCGCGCCGGCAACACCCGCACCACGTGCGCCTTCCCCAGCCGCTCCGCCTCCGCCAACACGTGCGCGTCCTCGTCCACCACCAGCAGCACCCCCTCCGTCGGCAACATCGCCGCGGGGGCCGGCTTGCCCACGGGCTTCACCGGCACCGACGCCGCCCTCGCCAGCTCCCGGAACGTCGCGTCCACCTGCCCCCAGTCCATCCGCGCCGCGTCCTTCGCCGACCGCAGCACGTCCTCCAACCGCCCCGCCGAAAGACTCACCTCCGTGAACCCATAGCTGCCCGCCGTCCCATGCAGCTTGTGGACGACGATGGTCGCCTCCTCCAGAGCATCCCGCTTCCCCGCCCGCGCGTCGCCCAGCAGCGTCTCCAGCCCGCCCACCTTGTCCTTCAGCCGCGCGCCGTACTCCTGATTCAACGCGACCAGGCTCGCCGCCAGCTCGTCGCGCACCAGGTCCACGTCCGCCAGCGCCCGAGGCCCGGGCGGCGGCGGCGGCAACGCCTTGGTGAAGAGCTGGTTCACCCAGAGGAACAACTCCTCCGGCCGGTAGGGCTTGTGGATGATGCGCGCCACCCGCAACTGCCGCGTGAGCAGCTCGTGGCTCTTCAAGTCCTTCCAGAACGCCGACGCGAACAACACCGGCAGCTCCGGCTGCGTCTTGCGCAGCTCGCGGATGAAATCCGCCCCCGTCACCCCCGGCAACAACCCGTCAACGATGGCCGCGTCCACCGGCATCTTCGCGAGCAACGTGCGCGCCTCCGCCGCCGTGCGCGCCGACTCCACCCGGAAGCCCTTCTCCCGAAGGAACGCACAGACCAGCGTCTGCAGGTCCTTGTCGTCCTCCAGGAACAGGAGCGTCTTCGCCTCGTTCATGAAGCAGCCCTCTTCCCCGTGCCGCCGTCCTTGCGGGACAACAGCTCATGCAGCAGCTCGCGCACGGAGGCCACCAGCTCCTCCTCCGACGAGCGCGCCTTGCTCAAGTGCCGCGTAATCCCCAGCGTCAACTGCCGCTGGTCCGCCCGCGACAGGTCCCGTCCCGTGAACACGATGAGCGGAGTCGCCCGCCCCCGCCCCTGCCTCAGGATGTCCACCACCTCGAACCCGTCCAGCCCTGGCAGCCCCACGTCCAACACGATGAGGTCCGGCGGCGTCTCGCGCGCCAGCTCCACCGCGCTCTCCCCATCCGCCGCCTCGAACACCTGCACCGTCCCCAGCCGCTCCAGCCGCGCGCAGATGACTCGCCGCGTGGCCACGTCGTCGTCCACCACCAGCACCCGCGCCTGCCCCGGCCGCCGCATCGCGTGCCGCAGCGCGCTGAGCAGCCGCGTCTCCTCCAGCGGCTGCGACATCCAATCCACCCACAGGGGCGTGCCCACGCCCTCGCCCTCCGCCGAGCGCCCCGACACCGCCAGCACCGGCAGCTCGTGCGTGCGCGGCTGCTCGCGCAGGCTCCTCACCCAGTCCAGCGCCTGCCCATCCGGCATCTGCGTGTCCAGCACCACGGCGTCCGGCGGCGTCTCCTCCAGGACCTTCGCCGCCTCGGCCAGGCTCGCGGCCCGCACCACCCGGTAACCCTCTTGCGACAGCAACCCGCGCAGCAACGCCGACAGCTCCGCGTCCGCCGTCGCCACCAGCACGTTGTAACGGGTGGAGTCCTTCACCACCGCGCCCACCGCCGCATGCGAGCCCGACACCGAGCGCGCCGCGTCCAGCGTGAAGGTGAACGTGGAGCCCTTCTCCGGCGCGCTCTCCACCTCGATGCCGCCGCCGTGCTGGTTCACGATGGCCTGGGAGATGGCCAGCCCCAATCCCGTGCCTCCCTTGGAGCGCGTGTCCGAGCCGTCGAGCTGCTGGAAGCGCGCGAACAGCCGCCCCCGCTGCTCCTCGGGAATGCCCGGTCCCTTGTCCACCACGCTGAAGCGCACCCGCCCCGGGGCCTCCATCCACACATGCACCGCCACCTCGGCGCCACCGGGCGAGAACTTCACCGCGTTGGAGACGAGGTTCGTCAGCACCTGGATGAGCCTGTCCCGGTCTCCCTTCACCCGAGGCGCGTCCTCCACCACCGCGCGCAGCGACACCCCCGCCGCGTCCGCCACGCCGCGCAGGCCGCTGAACGTCGCCTCCACCAGCTCCAACCCCTCCACCGAGGCCAGCTTCAGCTCCAGCATCCCCGCTTCCATCTTCTCCAAATCGAGGATGTCGTTGATGAGGCGGATGAGGCGCTCCGTGTTGGAGCGGGCGATGCGCACCATGTCCAGCGCCTGCTCCGGCATCTCCCCGACGATGCCGCCCTCCAACAACCCCAACGAGCCCCGGATGGACGTCAGCGGCGTGCGCAGCTCGTGGCTCACCGTGGAGACGAACTCGTTCTTCATCCGCTCCACCTCCTTGCGCTCGGTGATGTCGCGCACGAAGGCGGTGAAGCGCGCCGGGCCCTCTCCCGGCACCCGCGCCAGCGTCAGCTCCGCGGGGAACATGCTCCCGTCCGCGCGCAGGCACGGCGACTCCAGCCGCGTCGCCTGGCCCGACGTCTCGCGCAGCGCCGCCGCCACCTCCTCGCGCTTGCCGGCGGGCAACGATGCGGGCAACGCCAGCGCCAGGAAGTCCCGGCCCACCGCTTCTGACGCCTTCAGCCGGAAGACGTGCTCCGCCGTGGGGTTCAGCTCCAGCAGTCGCCCCGCCTCGTCCACCAGCAGGATGCCGTCCGGCGCCGCCTCCAGGATGGCCGCCTTGCGCGCCTCCGTGGTGCGCTGCTCCTGACCCGCGAGCAAGAGCGCCTGGCCGCGCTCCTCCACCCGCTTCTCCAGGACCTCGTTGAGCGTGGCCAGTTCGCCGGACGCGCGCGACAGCCGCACCAGCACCACCACCACGTACGCCCCCAGCACCAGCGACACCCCGAAGAAGACGACGCGCGAGCGCTCGTTGCTCAACTGCGCCCGCTCATGCAGTTGGAGGAACGTGGTGACGAGCCGCTCCGCCTGCGCGCTGGCCGAGCGCTCCAGCAGCGCCTGCACCGCCACGTCCGCCTCGCGCCGCTCGCCTCGGACCGCCGCCTCTCGCGAGCGCACGAGCAGCGCGCGGTTGTCCTCCAGCGCGCGCAGGTATGCCTCCAGCGAGGAGGCCATCACCCGGCGCTCCTCCTCGGAGAGGAAGGACGGCACGTCGCGCAGCGTCAGGGCGCGGGCCTTCAGCGCCTCGAAGGAGGACAGCTCCGAGCCATGCAGCTCCGGCAGCCCCAGTCGCGCACGCAACACGTCCTGCTCCAGCTCCGCGCTGGCCAGGCGCAACTGCTGCAGCCGCGTGCGGTACCCATCGCTCTCGGCCATCCCCCACGGACGGCCCACCACGAACAGGCCACACAGCACCAGCAGCGCCCCCACCGCCAGCGCCACCGAGCGCTTGGACAGGCGGGAGCCCGTCATTCCGGCACCAGCTTGCGAATCTCCTTGGGCAGCGTCATCGGGTCGAACGGCTTGCCGATGACGCCCACCGCGCCCAACTCCAGATAGCGGGCGACCTCCTGCTTCTGCACCTTCGCCGTCATGAAGATGATGGGCGTGCGCGCCGTCGCGTCCTGCTCGCGCAGCCGGTTGAACGTGGTGGGTCCATCCATGCCCGGCATCATGACGTCCAGCAGGATGAGGTCCGGCTGCTCCTCCGCGGCCTTCGTCAGCGCCTCGTTGCCCGACGCGGCCAGCACCGTCACCCAGCCACCCACCCGGCTCAGGCTCAGCTTGCCGATGGCCCGGATGTCCTCTTCGTCGTCCACCAGCATCACCTTGCGCAGTGTCGTCATGGGCGGACCTCCTGGATGCGATGCACCAATGGTGCTTGGTATCTCACGTGCGGGGTGCACGGGCACTGGACGTCCGTCCAAGACCCTGGCGGGCTGAAGCCCTGGTCGGGATTCAACACCGGGCCCCATCGCATTCCCAGCCCCGTGAGGGACGCCTAGCCGGTGGCCTTGGCCTTGCGGCGGCGCACCGCGCGCACGGGCTTCTTCGCCGGCGGCGCCACGGGCGGCATCACCGAGACGACGGCGTTGACCACGCGCGACACGGCGCGAAGCTGGGACGGCTCCAGCTCCCGCAGCTTGCGCGTCATCCGCCGCAGCTCCACCGGGTCTTCCCGCTCGGGCTTGCGCGAGGACACGGGGGTGAGGGACGCACCACCGCGCCCCACGCCCAGCAGCGTATCCGAGGAGACCTGGAGCGCGTCACACAGCCGCTTCAGCGTTTGAGCACGGGGCAACATCTTCCCGCGCTCCAGCCGGCTGTAGACCTCCATGGCCATGCCGACTTTGTCCGCCACGTCGCCCTGGGTGAGGCCCAATCGCAGGCGGGCGACTCGGGCCGCCCCTCCCAGGATGGCCGCGAGCTTGTGGTCGACGGGCTCACGCATGATGGCCGGGAGCGTCGCACGGCCGCACCCTCGCGCAAGTTCATTTCCCGCGCCCTCACCCAGGCAGCGGACCTTCAGCGGCGCAGGAGCCCCAGCGCGCCGTGGACCAACTGGACGACGGCCCGGAGCTGCTCGGGCCCCAGCGCGCGCAGCGCCCTCACCAGCCGGCGCAGGGCGGGCGGGTCCTCGGCGCGCGTCACCACCGGGGCCCCGGGCACCACCAGCGGCGCCTCCGACAGGCCGAGCAGCGCGTTGGCGTCCATGCGCAACACCAGACACAGCCGCCGCAGCGTGGTGACGCTGGGCAACACCCGGCCCCGCTCCATGCGGCTGTAGACCTCCATGGCGATGCCCACCCGCTCGGCCACGTCCGCCTGGGTCAGTCCCAGCCGGGACCTCGCCGCCCTCGCCGCCGTGCCCACGGTGATGGCCAGTTCCTCGTTCATCGTCCTCGCGCCTCTCGCAAGTCTCCCTACCACGTCACCTGTCCGGAACCCTACCCCACACGGCACGAGACTACCCGAAAAGGCGTCCGCCATGCTAATGACCTCCAAGGTTCAATCGACAGGCAACCCATGCACTTTCAATTTGAAATTTTCCGAGGGGAATCCAACCTTGAAGGTCCATCACCTCGCGCACTTCACGCGGGTCGGGTCGGCGGCGGGAGGACGGGGCCATGAGCGACCTCGAATCGACACACCCGCTGCTCCTGCAGCCGTCGGAGGAGCTGGGCGCCCTGCGCATCATCAAGAGGCTGGCCACGGGCGGGTATGGCGCCATCTATCTGGCGGAGACGCAGACGCGCGGCACCGTGGCGCTGAAGTTCGCGCTGGAGGGCCCCTCGGACGACGACGAGGCCCGGGTGGATGCGCGCACCCAGCGAGAGGCCCGGCTGTTGATGCACCTGGACCATCCCAACGTGGTGGAGCTGCTCGGCTACCTGCGGTGGCCGGACGTGCGCCGCGGCTACCTCTACCTCATCATGGACTATGTGGAGGGCCCCACCCTGTCGCGGTGGGCGGACAGCCCCCAGGCCACGCCTCGCCGGGCCACGGAGGTGTTCGCCTCGCTGGCCCTCACGCTGGACGCCATCCACCGCGAGGGCGTGGTCCACCGCGACCTCAAGGGCAGCAACATCATCATCCGCGCGTCGGACGGGCAGCCGGTGGTGGTGGACTTCGGCTCGGGGGACCATGCCTGCGCGCCGACGCTGACGGAGGACCGGCTGCCCCCGGGCACGCCCAGCTACCGCAGTCCGGAGGCGCTGCGCTTCTGGATGGGGCCTCGAATTCCGGGCTCGCGCTACCGCTTCGTGCCCACGGATGACCTGTACTCGCTGGGCCTGGTCTTCCATGAGGTGCTGACGGGCGGCTTTCCCTACCGCGCCCACCTGCCGCCGTCCGCGCTGCTGGCCAGCATCGAGTCCGCCGAGCTGAAGCCGCCCTCCGTCCTCAACCCGCGCGTGCCTCCGGTGCTGGATGCCATCGTGCTGCGCCTCTTGAGCAAGCACGCCGTGGGCCGCTACCCCACGGGGGCGGAGCTGTGTGGGGCGCTGAGCGCGGCGCTGGAGCAGGCGGACAGCACCTGGGACGTGCCGCTGTTCCCACCCCGTCCTCCCCACGAGGCCATCACCGAGGAGGACGAGGCGCTCTTCGATGGAGACGAGGAGGCTCGGGAGTTTCGCCAGTGGATGCGCCGGGAGGACAGGGCCGGGGCCGGCTCCGACACCAGTCCGCCGGGCACGCCTCCCACCGAGCCCGGCGTCCCCTGGCGGTCCTGGCTGCGCAGGCGGATGCGGGTCCTGAGCGACGCGCTGCGGCCGTGGCGGAAGCGGGACGACTGAGGCTCGCCTCCGTCCCCTCCGAGCATCCAATCCCAGAGGTCTTCCGCTTGTCAGTCAACCTCTGACATTCCATGCGGGTTGCCTTTCGTGTTACCTCAGGCATCCTGTAGCAACCCAACCACTTCCCAGGTTCAAAGGCAGGCCATGACGACGCCCGACACGACGACGGAGGATCTTCCCGGAGGAGCGCGCCGACCCCGGGTGCTGTTCAACGTGGGCGGCACGGTGTTCGAGTTCGTCCGCAAGCTGGAGGTGCGCTCCACCGGCGAGCTGCTGATGCTCGCGCGGCGGCGCTACCGGGGCGGACAGAGCGGACTGGTGGTGGTGAAGCGGCTGCGCAGCCCCGCCACCTTCGTGGAGCGGCGCAGGCTGGTGGAGGAGGTGAGCCTGACGTTCCGCTTCAAGCATCCCAACATCGCCCAGGTGCACCAGATGAAGCTGTACCGGGGGGCGCCCCACGTGGTGATGGAGTACGTGGAGGGGCGCTCGCTGGACACGTTGCTGAACCTGACGGCGATGCGGCGCAGGCCGGTGTCGGCGGCGCTGGCGGCATTCGTGGTGGCGGAGGTGGCGGACGCGCTCCACCACGCGCATGGGGCGGTGGATGACTGGAACCGGCCGCTGGGCATCGTCCACCGCGACGTGAGTCCCCGGAACATCCGCGTGGGGACCCATGGGGACGTGAAGCTGACGAACTTCACGGTGGCCGCATCTCGGATGGAGGGGCGCGAGGAGACCAGTCGCCCGCTGGTGAAGGGTGACATCGCGTATGCGTCACCGGAGGCCCTGATGCGGGCGCCGGTGGATGCGCGCTCGGACATCTTCTCGCTGGGGTTGGTGTTCCTGGAGTTGCTGACGGGGCGGCATCCGCTCTCGGTGGAGGACAAGGTGCCTCCTCCGCTGCCCTCGGGGCTCTCGCTGGAGGCACAGGGCCCGACGTGGATGCCGGTGGAGGAGGTGGCCGCGCGGATGCTGAGCCTGGAGGCGGCGCAGGTGGCTCGGCTCGTGGAGAACGTGCCGGAGGGACTGGGGGCGGTGGTGCTGCGCGCGCTGCGGCGTGAGCCCGCGGACCGGTTCCAGACAGCGGAGGAGATGGGCGGCGTGCTCAGGGGGTGGCTGAGTGTGCATGCGCCGGGGCACGGGCGGCATGCGACGGCCGAGGAGGTGGCCCGCGTGGCGGCGGAGGCGACGAGCCGGCGCAACCAGGCGGAGCTGCTCGAAGGGGGCCTGCATCCAGAGGACCTGACGGCGGAGGAGGCCTCCGTGTCGCTGGAGCCGGGCGTGGCGGGGGCACCGGCGCCGGGGGAGGTGGATGAAGCGGGGGTGTTGGCGGAGGAGGCGGCGCGGGTGTTCGGTGTGCCGGGGATGCGGGGTGTGACTCGCTCGTTCGCGGAGGATTCGGGCGGGCGGCGAGAGACTCACGTGCGAGAGGTGCCCAGGCGCGAGGACGACGTGCCCACCGCGTCTTCACCTGGCGACGAGGTGCCTGTTGTTGCTTCGCGCGACGAGGAGACGGCCCACGGGGCTTCTAGCGGCAAACTCTCGGTCGATGACTCCTCTCTCGATGACGAGGCAGCCCACGCGGCTTCTCGTGCCCGCGTCTCGACCGAGGACTCCTCTCGCGACGAAAAAACAGCCCACGTGGCCTCTCGTGGCAACGTCCCGGTCGAGGACTCCTCTCGCGGCGAAGAATCGCGAGCCAGCTCGACATCCTCGGATGACGACTCGTCCGAGCCGTAAAGCCTCGCGCCGCTCTCGCAAAGACAGGAGCCAGCTCGACACCCTCGGACTAGATCTCGTCCGAGCCGTGAGCGACACCCCGGCTGGACCTTGGAGGTCCAGCCGTCTCCCTCCGCTACAGCACTCCCGTGAAGAACAGCACCGCCACCAGCACGGCGAGCACCGCGACCACGACGCCCAGCACCCGCCACGCGGAGATGGGCGACTCGCCGAAGACCACCTCGGCGTCCTGCCCGTGCACCAGCACGCGGTACGGCTTGCCTCGATAGCGATAGGCCAGCACATACACGGGCAACGCCCACCGCGCGGTGCGCAGGCTGGAGAGCGCCACGGCAACATGCACGTTGCGGAAGCGCCTCCCTGGGATGTCCCCACTCTCCTGGACGTGGTCCCTTGCCAGTCGCTCCACCGCCCGCAGCACCGTCTTCCGTGCTCCCGAGCGCGTCGCCTCGAAGAGCTCCACGCTGGCCTCCTCCGGCCCGCGTCCCTCGTCCGCCGCCAGCTCGAACCGATAGTGCGGCGTGAGCTTGTCGCACTCCTCCACCTTCAACCCTCGCGACGCCGGCACCAGGATGTTGGTGAAGTCCAGACGCGTGCGCCCCGCATGCGGCGCCCAATCCGAGCGACCCGAGCCCGCATCCGAGTCCGCCGTCCAACTCACCTGCACTCCCGCCTGGAAGACCCACGCCGGCCACCACATCGGCTTCATCGACTCCAGCGCCGCCTCCTCCGCCAACCCCGACGGCCGGAAGAAGGCCTTGCGTCCCAGGAAGCCCGCCAGCGCCTGGTTCGCCGCGTTCGGGTCCACGGTGAAGGGCAGCCACCCTTGCGCCTGGTCCACCGGGTCCACCGTCATCTCCACATGCGTCACCGCGCCGCAGTAGTCACACCGTGGCGCCTTGGCCTCCACGGAGTACTCCACCGCCGCGCCACAACTCTCGCAGCGCACCACCTTCGCCTGCTCGCGCGTCGCCACCGCGCGCTCCGGGGCCGGCGTCGAAAGCCCGCAGATGGGACACCGCAGGTCATCCGCCTCCAGCTCGCATTCACACCGCGCACACGGCGCCACCAGCGCGGCCTCGCTCACCCGACACCTCCCCGCACATACAACACGACACCCAACACCAGCAGGAGCCCCACCAGCACCGCGATGAGCACCTTCCACGTGGAGATGGGCGCCTCCCCATGCACCTCCCCTGTCTGCCCATTCACGAGCACTCGCAGCGGCGCCTCCCCTTCCGCGTACCGCACCGGCAACACCCAGACGGGCAACAGACACACGTCCAGGGACTCCCAATCCAGCCGCGTGTCGTGGCTCAAGTCCCGGTGCGAGTCCCCCGGCATCAACCCCTCCAGCCGCTTCAAGACGAGCTCGCCCACTTCCGAACGCGCACCCTCCAGACAGGCCTCCCGCGTGAGCGTCGGCTCCTCCGCCACCCACCCGGAGACGAGCGCCGGCGTGTAGCGCGCGAGCGCTCGGAAGTCGAAGGGCTCCAGCGCCTCCAGCTCCTCGTTGCGCAAGCCATTGGACGCCGTGACGAGCACGTCCGCCACGTAGCCCTCCAGCTCGCCCTGCAAGGGCCGCCACTCGGTGCGCGTCACCGTGCGCGTGCGCCTCACCGTCTTCCCGTTCTCCGTCGTCGTGTAGCTTTCCTGCTCCTGATAGTTCTCACCGATGGTCGCTCGGAAGCTCGACTTCGCCAGCGCGCTGTAGAGGAACGCGGGCACGTAGATGCCGTGCACGTCCCCCGGCTCCGCGCTCCGGATGCCGGAGCGACAGAAGCGGCTGCGCGAGCGCAACCACCGGGACACGCTCTGCTTCGCCGCCTCGTGCGTCAGCGAGAAGCCCAGCGCGAAGGCGGGCTCCGGTACCCCGGGCTCCGGAGGCCGCTCCACCACCGCCGGCGCCGCGCAGTAGGGACACCGCGTGGTGCGCAGCGCGGGCTCCAGCACCAGCATTGCCCCGCAGGCCTGACACCCCAGGTGGAGCCTGGGCCCCGTCAACGTCGCGGTCGGCTCGTCATGCGCCACGGCCATCGGCACGCTCCTTCTCCCGGGAAGCGCGGGCATGCGCTCCCCGCGCCTGCTCGCCTGCCCTCCAGACTCCAGCCGGGAACGATAGCCGGGTTGCCGTAGGCATTCCCCGTCACGACCGTATCCAGGCGGAGGATTCCACCATGGCGAAGGACCAGCGACGACAGCCCGCTCCCCAACCCGCCGAGGACTTCTACGGCCGCCCCACCGGGCCCCGGCACCAGGAGGAGCCAACGGAAGACACCCCACGCCAGACCTCCCCGGACGACGAGCAGCGTCAGGACGACGAGGGCCCGCGTCGTGCCCGACCCATGGACCCGACGGAGCGGACCCCGGGCGCCATCCTCGACGACATCCCCGACGGCGACGGCCCGCGCAGCGACGCCGGCACCAACCCGCTGCCCGACCTGTACTGGACGGCCTTTCCCGGCAGCCTCGAGGAAGAGAAGGACTGACGTCTGACATGGGGCCTCGCCGCGACTTCCTACCCGCGCGGTGAGGCCCCTGTTTTCAATCACTCACGCCCTCGACGGAAATGTCAGCCCCCCTCTGTACTGTGTGCTCATTCGCCAGCATCCAGGGGGAGGAACTCCATGGCGGAAGTCCGTGAGCTGCCACGTGTGTCCGTGAACAAGTTGGGGGAGTACCTCATCGCGACCCCTGCTCGTCGCAAGCGCATCATCTACGACCAGAAGCATCCACCCGAGCAGCAGTACCTGCGATACCCCGAGGCGTCTCACGCGATTACCGACTTCCTCTGTCGCGACCTGGACCCGGCCATCCTCCGCGAGCACCAGCGCCGCTTCGCCTGCAGCGTGCCGCAGTCGGAGTTCGAGGCGCAGCGGCTGCACCTCTGCTCTGAAGCGCTGGAGCGCTTCGCGGACGTGGTGCCGTGGCTCGGGCTGGAGGACACCATCGTCAGCGCCGTGGGCGCCGAGCCTCCCGTGCTGGAGATGGCGGGCGTCACCATCAGCGTGCGCCCTGAAGTCGTGCTCCAGCGCATGGACCGCCACGGCAACCCGCGCGTGGGGTTGATGAAGCTCTACTTCTCCAAGCACCACCCGCTGGACGAGCGCTCCGGGCAGTACATCGGGACGATGTTGCAGCGCTTCGCGGAGCAGCACCTGTGCCAGCTGGGTCCGTCCGACCACCGCATGGTGCAGGTGGTGGATGTGTTCGCGGGCACCATCTTCACCGCGCCTCGCGCGCACATCCGCCGGCTCACCGACGTGGTGCTCGCCTGCGAGGAAATCGCGGAGCGCTGGGCGGTCCACTGACGTCGCCCTTGAAGACAGACATGTAACTCGGTGGCGTCTGGACTCAGGCGCGCGCACGGCGCTCGGCAGGAGCGCTGACACGTGCTCGCTCGGACACCTGGAAGGCCACCGGGCGATGACGCGAGACGCCTTCACCGAGGAACACGCGGCCCGTCGCGCCGTGTCATGCGGGCGGAGTGCTGGAACATTTCAGTGTGTCCGCGTGAGTGTCGAGACATGGAGTGGCGTGTGACTCGCGACACTTCCCGTGCTCCGAGGCAGGGCCTAGGCTGACGTCGCCGGTTGATTCGGCGGCCGGCTTCACCCCTCGACGGGAGACACATCATGAAGAGCCACAAGGTGAAGACTTTGAAGGAGCTGTTCGTGAAGGACCTCGCCCGCATCCACGGAGGCGATGGGACCGCGACGTCCACCTCCTCCACCGAGACACAGAGCACGGAGCCCCAGGTCTCCACCACGCTGGCCTGTTGCGAAGAGACGAACGACCCCTGCTGCTGAGAGGTGCCGTTCGACGTGTCGCTGTATCCGCGCGTGTCCTCCTTAAGAGGGCACGCGTTTTTCGTCGCGGGCATGTTGGCTTTGCGGCGGCGGGGATGTTCGCTCGTGGGTGATTGACGCCTGCTCGCGCCCGGGAGCGAACAGTCCGGGTGACTGGCGTGCGTGTGTTGGTTGGTAGGGCTTGGGGGCGTCTCCAGCCTTCGCGGCATGGCGCATCGAAGCTTGGACAACGGCAGGGATGAGAAGCTGGGGAGTCCTCGGTCTGGGTCGGGCTCGGAGCCAGTGAGGCCGGCCGAGGCGGCGCCTCCGGGCTCACGGGAGCGGGGGGAGTCGGATGTGTCGGGCTGGAACCCGGCGCGGGACGAGTCGCCTTCCGTGCGCGAGGGACGCTTCTACCGGGCCGCAGCGCTGCGCATGGCACAGCCCCGGACGGACGTGGAGGACCGGGGTGGCGCGGAGTGGGCGCGCGGTGGGGTGCGCGGCGGACCGTACGGGCGCGATGACCGGGATGACCGCTATGCCACGGGTGTGGGGCCTCGGGCGCGGATGGGGGCGCAGGACCAGGAGCTGTCGCCCCAGCCCGCGGACTACCGCGCGTGGGACCGCACGGGGTACGGCGGCTCCGACTGGGATGATGAGGAGCAGGCCCGGCGTGAGCTGCGTTCCCATGAGGAACTGCGCTCTCGTGAGGAGATGCGGGCTCGTGAAGAGATGCGTCCCCGTGAGGAGATGCGGGCTCGTGAGGATGTGCGTTCTCGTGAAGAGATGCGCTCTCGTGAGGAGCGGCGTGCTCGTGAGGATTCGCGTTCTCGTGAAGAGATGCGCTCTCGTGAGGATGTGCGTGGGGCGCGACGAACGGATTGGGATGAAGAGCGCTCTCGCGGGGAAGTGCCAGCGGGTCAGGAGTTCACCTTCGAGGCTCGCCCCCGGAGGGCTCTGCCGTCTGAGGACCGTGCGCGCTCGGACGTGCGCCCGCGCGACGAACGGACTCGCACCGCCGACCACCTTCGCGAGGACCGCAGCCAGGACTTCCGCATGGGGCCCATCGCCGCGGCCGAGCGGCTGCGGTGGCAACGTGAGCCATTGACCGCTCGCGATGTGATGACTCGCAACGTGCGCACCGCGCGACGTGACAGCTCCCTGCGCGATGTCGCCCGGATGATGAAGGACGAGGACAGCGGCGTCATCCCCATCGTCAACGAGTACGGTCGACTCGAAGGGACTGTCACCGACAGGGACCTGGCCATCCAGGCCTTCTCGGGCGGGCAGCCCCCGGAGCAACTGCGTGCCATGGATGTGATGACCGATGCCATCCATGCCGTCACTCCCGACGAGAACCTTCACACCCTCGTCGACCTCATGGCCCGTGAGCAGATTCGCCGCATCCCCGTCGTCGAGCGCGATGACCGGCTCATCGGCATCGTCACATTGAGCGATATCGCCCAGCGTGCCGACGGCGACGAGGAGCTTCAACGCGCGCTGGAGCGCATCTCCTCACGCCGCTCCTTCTGGTCCCGGCTGCGCTGATGGCCTCCGCTCGTCTCGTCATGAAGCGATGAGGCGACGCAGGCCCTCTTCCTTGAGCCACCACGCGCTCGAGACAGGGATGACGTCGAACCCGTCGCCAGCCAGCTTGAGCAAGGCCGGCGGCACCCATCCGTAGACGATGCCGCCAAGCTCTCCCGTTCCCTGGTGCGCGAACCACGTGTCCCAGCCAGGAACGTCGAAGTCGTCCAGGAAGCCATTCGAGGGCGCCGTCGCGGCGCCACAGATGTCGGTATTGAAATCCGTCGCGAACACCCATCCACCGGCGAGGTCCCCGAGCGGAGGCAGCGGCATGTTCATCCGCGCCAGCGCCTCGCGACGTCTCGCGACGATGAAGTCCACTGCCTCCTCGTTCGCCACGGGCGAGCGGTGAAGCAGCGACAAGAGGGTGTCCCCGTCATGGCCGCAGATCGGCGGCATCAGCTCCGCCGTGCGCGTCGTGTCTCCCGCCCGAGCCGCCTCGGCTCGCGGCAGGCACCAGGCGATGGTCTCCGCCAGACGCTGCTTGAAGTCGCGCGGCAGCGCTCCCGTCAGGTCCACCGGGAGGACCGTGCTCCCCCTCCGCGGCGGAGCCACCACTTCGGACAGTGCCACTACTTCGGGCGGCGCGATCTCTTCGGGCGGCACCCACCAGGCGAAGGCCTCCTTCACACGCCGCTTGAAGTCGCTCGACATCCCTTCATCTTCAGTCTCGCGCACTCCCTTGCTCAAGCCGGAGCCTTGACGAAGTCGAGGAAGGCCCTCAGCGCCGTGGGGAGCTGACGCCGGCTCGGGTAGTACAGGAAGAACCCCGCATACGCGGGGCACCAGTCCTCCAGCACGCACACCAGCCGCCCCTCTTCCAGGAGCTGCTTCACCTGCGCCTCGAAGACATATGCGAGCCCCACGCCCGCCAGCGCCGCGTCCACCATCAACCCCTGGTCATTCAGCGTCAGCGGGCCCTCCGCCTCGACGAGCACCTCCTCACCATCCCGCTCGAACTCCCAGCGGTAGTACAGCCCACTGGAGAACCGGAACCGGATGCACGGCAGTCCCCTCAAGTCCCGTGGCACCCTGGGCATTGGATGCCGCTGGAAGTACTCCGGCGACGCGACGACGGCGGAGACCTCCACCCGCGCGGGCACTGGCAACACCAGCAACCCCAGCAGCAGGCCCTACACCCAGGCCCCACGTCGCCAGGACAGCCTCTGACACAACCGGTTGGTCGGCATGAATTCCCTCTGGGAGACAAGAGGGCCCACCGGCGCCGACATCCCAAAAAACAACGAGGGCCTCGCGAGTCCCACGTCCGTGGAACCCCGAGGCCCTCGCGTCGACCCTCTCGAGACACCGGAGAGGGCCACCTGGCACGGCGGCCTACTGCACGCCCGTCACCACCACCGCGTCCGTCGTCTCGGTCACCGTGAACTTCTTCAGGGGCAGCACCGCGGGGCCCTGCACCACATCCCCCTGCGCCGTGAAGATGGAGTTGTGGCAGAAGCAGATGAGGTCCTGCTCCGCCGGACGCGAGGACACCTCACAGGCCTGGTGCGTGCACAGCCCGTCCACGGCGGAAAGCGAGCCGTCCGCGAGCCGGAAGACGAAGATGCGCTTGCCATAACCACCCGGGACGCCCTCCACCACGCTGCCGTTGTCCCTCAGCGTGGGGAACTGCGCGAAGGGCAGGCGCACCTCGCCGCCCACGGCCGTCGGGAAGCCATCCTCTCCGGCGCGCAGGTCGATGCTCAGCACCTGCGTGCCCGCGTTGTACCTCGACGCGAACTTGCGCAACCCCACCGTGGCCGGCCGCTGCGTCACCGAGCCATCCGCCGGGTTGAACTTGGACAGGTGGCACGGGCAGACGACCTCGCGGCCGTCGAAGCCCAGCGGGCAGGCCGCGTGCGTACAGAGCGACGACAACACGGAGAAGTCGTTCTGCGCCGCATGCGTCACCAGGAGGTCCTGGTCCTCGCCCGCCACGCGCACGGTGAGGGCCCCGCCCACGCGCTCCAGGTCCGGATAGCGCGCCACATTCAGCAACACCGTACCCTCGGCAGAGGCCGTCACGTCCGTCACCGGCGCGGGGTCGATGTCCGGCGCGCAGCCCGGCAGCGCCGTCGCCGCCGCGCCCGCCGCGCCCGTGCCCAGGATGCCCTTCAAGAAACCTCGTCGTGACGTGCTCACTTCCCCTCCACCTCGAACACCAGCTTGGGCTCCAGCACGAGCTCGTCGTCCACCTTCACCATCAGCAGCGAGGGGCGCTCAATCTTGTAGCCCTCCAGGCTGATGGTGAAGGAGCCCTCCGTCGTCACCTGGGTGGCCGACTTGAACAGCACCGTCACCGGCACCTCCACCTTCTGCTTCACCCCGTGGAAGTCGAGCTGCCCCTTGAGCGTCACCGGAACCTTGGCTGGGAACGTCGTGGGCAGCGTCACGCCCGTGGCCGCGCCCTTGAACTCGACGGTGGGGTACTTGGCCACCTCCGTCACTTCCTGCATGTGGATGTCGCGGTTCTGGTTTTCCGAGTCGAAGTCCTTCACGTTGGCGACCACCATCACCTGCAGCGTGCCGTCCGCTTTCAGGTTGGCCTTGCCCGCGATGGGCTTCGCCGTGCCGACGACTTTGTGCGCCGGGTGATTGAGCCTGTACGTGAGGGTGCTGGCGTCCTTCTTCAACCCATACGTCTTCGCCGTGCCCTGGGCCAGGGCAGGCAGGGAGACAAGCAGGGTGGTGAGCAGCGCGAGTCGTCGAGCAATCATGTCCATCTCCAGAAAATCGAAGTCAGCCCACCCGATGCCCAACGGCACCCGGGCGGAAAGATTCAGAAGAACAGCGTGAAGACACCCGCCGACACCGCGCCCAGGGTGGTGTAGCCGACGATCTGGTGCGCGGTGGCGAGGTCCGTCTCCGACAGCCGTCCAAACCGGTCCGTCGCCATGATGCCGAGGATGACCTGCGCCAGCATCCCCGCCGTCGCGATGGACATGAAGATTTTGTGGAAGGTGATGGTGTCCCACTGGAACTCCTCCTTCTCCAGGGGCTTGGGCGCCAGCAGGCCCAGCAAGCCGACGGAGGCGAAGACGACGGAGGTGCCCACCGCGAACCCGCGGTGCAGGCCCAGCAGGTTGCGGTCATCACCGCCACCGCGGAACGAGTCGTTGAACTGGAGCTGACCAATCACCGTCGTGGTGACGAGTCCCGCGGCCAACGCGAAGCCCAGGCCCTGGTGCAGCTTGAGCATGGTGCGACGGCGGTCGAGCCGCGCTTGCAGCTCGGGGTCCACCTGGGCCGCGCCGGTCAGCTCGTCGGGCTCCAGCAAATCGAAGTCCAGCGAGGGGTCCTCCGCCGCGGGCTTCTTCTCGGCGGGCTCCTCCGTCTTCGGTGCGTCCTTGGGAGGCGACTTCTGTTGGGCGCGAGCGGTGGTGGTGGACAACAAGGACAGGATGACGAGGACGGCGGCGAAACGGTTCATCAGTGGGTATCCGTGAGGGCGCGTGGCAGGCGGCCGAGGCGGACGGGCGGCAGGTGGGTCGGGCGTCCTCTGCGTCCATCATGCTGGCGTGACTCACGAAGAACCCGGGACCGATTG
Organism: Myxococcus eversor; assembly: GCF_010894455.1. Classification (GTDB taxonomy): domain Bacteria; phylum Myxococcota; class Myxococcia; order Myxococcales; family Myxococcaceae; genus Myxococcus; species Myxococcus eversor. The sequence goes on from NZ_JAAIXY010000018.1 coordinate 19,031, forward strand.
CGAAGTTTCCGCAACGGGAGCCGGCCAGGGGGTGGGCGTTCGTGGACGCGATGAAGGAGGGGAGGCGTCAGGAGACAACCTGCGTGAGGGACCCGAACGAAACCTCCGTGCCAGTGATGACCTCGGAGGAGTGACGCCGAGGCCCAGGCAGGACGGTAGCGCCACACTCCGCGTAGAGGAAGCAGCATGAGAGGTGGGGCGCTCTGTCCGACAGCCACCTTCCTCCGGGCTCGGGGTCGGAAGTCGGCGGCCGGTGTGTTCACTGGCCACGCGGGGGACTGACGGCCGCAGGACACTCATCCCTCCGGGGCCGGAAATCCGGCCTCGGATGCGTTTCAGTGCATGGGACTCGCGGCGTCATCTACGCCATCGGGAAGTGCTCATGGAGAAGCATTCGTCCGTCAGCCTCCGCTTGCCCCCACCCGACGAGGGACAGGGGGCCGGGGTCGAATTGCTGGCGGAGAACCGCCGGGCCCGCGCCAGCGCCGAGCTCGCCAGCGCCCGCATGCGCAGCCTCCAGTCCCTCACCGTGGCCCTCTCCGGCGCCCTCACGCCCGAGGACGTCGCCCGCGCCGTCGTCGTGGAGGCCGTGCGCACCCTGGAGGCGCAGACGGGGGCGCTCTACCTGATGAACGCGACGGGCACGGCCATGGAGATGGTTCACACCGTGCGCTGTCCGCCCGCAATCGAAGCCGCCTTCACCCATGTCCCCGTGGACGCCGCCCACGTGCCCGTCGCCGTGGCCGTGAGCACCCGCGCCCACCTGTGGATAACCGACCTGGCCTCCATGGCCGAGCGCTTCCCGGAGGCCGCCGAGGCCGCACGCCCCGAGAGCGGCGACGTGTCCATCGCCTGCCTCCCCCTCTTCGCGCGGGACAGGACGGTGGGCTGCCTGGCCTTCATCTGGGGCCGCGCGCACGACTTCGACGCAGAGGAGCGCGCCTTCATCGACATGCTCGCGCAGCAGGCCACCATGGCCCTGGAGCGGGCCCGGCTGCTCGCCGCCGAGCGCACCCAGGTGGAGCGCGTGGGGCTGCTCCAACACGCCACCGCGGTGCTCGCGACGTCACTCGATTTGGGCCACACCCTGCGCGGCGTGGCCCTGGGGCTGGTGCCCACGCTGGGTGACTTCTGCATCATCGACGTGCTCGGGCCGGACCATGAGGTGCGCCGCACCTTCCATGCCGCCACGCCGGAGTGCGCGGGCATGCTCGCCGCCAGCCGCTGGCACCCGCCCGAGCGCCCTGGCACGCCCATCTGCTCGCTCGCCAGCGGCCTGCCCTCCTTCCACCCCGACATCGACGCGGCCTGGGTGGAGGCCACCGCGTGCGGCCCGGAGCAGCTCGCCCTGCTGCGCGCCCTGGCCCCCACCTCGTGGCTGTCCGTGCCGCTGGAGACGCCCGAGGGCGTGCTCGGCGCGCTGACGCTGGGCCATGGCCTGTCCGGCCGTCACCACACCGAGGAGGACCTGGCGCTCGCGGTGGAGCTGGCCCGCCGCGCGAGCGCCGCCGTGCAGAACGCGCACCTGTTCCACCAGACGCAGCAGGCGCTCCAGTTGCGCGACGAGTTCCTCGCCATCGCCAGCCACGAGCTGAACACGCCGCTGACGGCCCTCAAGCTCCAGCTCTCCCGGCTGCGGCGCATGTCCTCCGACGGCGACGTGCGCGAGCGCACCACGTCCGCCGTGCAGCAGGTGGACCGGCTGGGGCGGCTGGTGCGCGAGCTGCTGGAGGTGGCCCACCTGTCCGAGGGCCGCCTGCACCTCACGCCGGAGCCGGTGGACCTGGTGGACGTGTGCCGCGAGGTGATGACGCGCTTCACGGAGGAGCGCGAGCGGGTGGGCGCCACGCTCTTCCTGCACGCCACCGGCGCGGTGCCCGGGCGGTGGGACCACTCGCGCGTGGTGGGAATGGTGACGCACCTGGTGTCCAACGCCCTCAAGTACGGCCTGGGGCGGCCCGTGGAGTTGGAGGTCAACTGCATCCCCGGAGACCTCGCGCGGCTGGTGGTGAAGGACAGGGGCATCGGCATCCCCGCCGAGCAGCTCGCGCACCTCTTCCAGCGCTTCGGCCGCGCGGTGCCGCTGCGGCACTACGGCGGCTTCGGCCTGGGGCTGTGGTTCTCCCGGCAGGTGGTGGAGGCCCATGGCGGGCACATCCACCTGGAGAGCTCGCCCGGGCTGGGCACCACCGTCACGGTGGAGCTGCCCCGGACGCCCGAGCCCCCCTGACAGCCGTCACGCCGGCGCGGTGGCGGGGACCTCCGAGCGCTTCGCGGTGTCGTTCACCAGCGCGGAGCCCAGGGCGTGCGGGTCGAAGTACGCGTAGAAGCGGCGGATGTGCTCGCCGTCCCATTCGAGGATGGAGACACCCTCGTAGGCCACGGCCGCGCCGTTGTGCGCGGTGCCATGCGACTCCCACTCCAGCGCCACCCGGTCGCCGGCCTCAATCATGTTGCGGAAGGTGGACTTCACCTGGCGCAGCGTGGACTTGTACTCGCGCCAGAAATGCCCCGCGCCCTCCCGTCCGGAGAAGACGTGGGACGAGGCCACGTTGCTCACCTGAGCGTCGTCGCTGAAGAGCTCGATGAGGCCCTCCAGGTCGCCGCTCTCCTCCAACCTCGACAATGCCTCCACGAACCGCTGAGCTCGCTCCATCGCCATCCGCTGCCTCACTCGACTGAAATGAAGGGACGCTTCCGGCAAAAGGGTGGGCATGGAGGGGCCGCCATGCCTCGTTCGCGGCCTGCTCCCTTGCTCGACGGGGTGGCGCCAGGAGGGCCGTCCGTGCGGTGGCGCTCAGGGCCCCTGTACCCGGGTCCACTCCTCGCGATTCCAACCGTTCCGGGCGTACCGCTCCCGCTTCGACTCCGGCAGCGCCTCCCAGGACAGGCCGCGTCCCAGCTCGGGAGGCTCGTCGAAGAGGCCCACGTGCTCGCGGTCCACGGACTCCTTCGCGCGCTTCGCCGTCAGCCCCTGCAGGTCGAACCCCAGCCGCACCTCCGCCTTGTTCCCTGCCTCCTCCACCTGGGCGAAGACGCCTCCGCCGAACCGCGCCTCCTCCAGGTTGAGCGTCGTGTAGCTGCCGGCATGCTTGCCCACGCCGAGTGAGACCTTCAGCTCTCCGTCAGAGGCCTGGCTCACCTTGACGAGCCCCAGGTCGAGCTTCACCTCGGACTGGAGCTTCCCCTTCGTGTCCCGCATCACCTTCAGGCCCATCGGCCCGCCCTTCAGCTCCACGCCGCTGGAGGCCTTGAGGTCCACCTTGCCGCGCGAGTCGACCTGCGCATCGCCCCCCAGCTTGAGGTTGCCCTGGGTCAGCTCCGCCTTGCCCTTCAACGCGAGGGTGCCTCCCGTGCGCTCTCCGAGCAGCTCCCGCTGCTTCGCGTTGACCGCCTGGTAGACCCACGCCGTGGACACGGGCGTCCCCACCGCCTGCCGCCACTGCTTCGCGAGGGACTCCCGCTCGGGGTCCCTCCGTTCCAACCCCAGCACCGAGTCCGGCAGCCGCGCGTCCCTGGGCGCTCCGAGCTTGCGCAGCTCCGTCAGGCTCCCCGCTCCCTCCACGGCCTTCACGTACCGCCCCAGGTACGCAGCGTGGGCCGCGTGGAAGGCCCCGCCCGCGGAGACGGCGTGCTCCCTCACCGCGTGACGAAGGGACTCCGGCAGCGAAGACTCGTCCCGGAGGAACCCAGGCTTGCCCGGGTAGCCCAGCGGCCCCGAGGCGGGCTCTCCCGGGAGTCGTTGGAGGACACCCTGCGACTCGGCCTGCTTCAGGAAGGCCTCGCGGGCGCCGGGGTCCTGCTCCGAGAGGAACGTCTTCAAGAGTCCCCCGCGCTCCATCCACTCCAACGTCGCCCGGTAGGCCGCGGGAGGGAGCTGGCCGAGCAACGCTTGCACCGTCTTCACGTCGGTGTCGCTGACGGTCCAATCTCCGAGGCTCCGCGTCAGCCGCGACTGGATTTCCGACGCCACGTCCGAGGGGACCTCCGCGCGAGGGGCGCGCAGCTTGCCGCCCAGGGCCGCCAGCTCTCCGGCCGACACGCTCGGACCCGTGACCGCCGGTGGGGTGGCCGAGCCTCGCGAGGGCTCGCGTCCCGAGGAGACGCTCCCTCCGTAGGCGCTCACCTCGTTGCGCTCGCGCGGAGCCGGCGTGGGCGGCGGCGTGGGCACCGCGTCGGGAACGGTGTCGAGGGACAGGGGCGTGCCGCCAGGGGCTTCGATTCGGGACATGGGGTGCTCTCCGGAAGGAACCGCCGGCCCCACTGCATCCGACACACCAACCCCACGCTCCGAGACACGAGGACTCGCGCTCCCTCACGGAGCATCGCGAGTCCGGGACGTGGAATCTCCCGAGGTGGACGTGCCTTGCTCGCTCCATCGCCTGGTCTTTCGTCGTTCCGCGTGCGGCCTCACGGGTGCGACCGACCCGCTGCACGGACTCCTGTTCCCTCCGCGGAATGAAGGCTCGCGGCTTCGCTTCGGGACAGGCCTGACAGGGCGATGACATGCCCGGAGGTTGAGCCGGTATGGTCTATCTTTTCTTCGCCTCACACTGGACGCTGAGCGTGCTCTTCCAGAGCCTGTTCCAGCACCGCTACGCCGCGCATCGCATGTACACGATGCGGCCTCGCACCGAGCGAGCCCTTCACCTGTGCACCGCGCTGGTGCAGGGCTCCAGCTACCTGGACCCGCGCGCCTACGCCATCCTGCACCGCGAGCACCACGCGTACGCCGACACCGAGAAGGACCCGCACTCGCCCGCGCACCAGAAGAATCCGGCGCGAATGATGCTCAACACGGCACGGCGCTACGAGGGACTGCTCGCACGGCGCATCCAGCCGGAAGCACGCTTCCTCGGGGGCTATCCGCAGTGGCCCGCGCTGGAGAAGTTCTTCAACAGCTGGCCTTCGCGCGTCACCTTCGGCGCGCTCTACACGCTGTTCTATCGGCGCTTCGCCACGCGCCCGTGGCACTGGGCGCTCCTGCCCGCGCACTTCGTGATGGGGCCGGTGCACGGCGCCATCGTCAACTGGTTCGGCCACCGCGCCGGCTATCGCAACTTCGCGACCCGGGACGCGTCACGCAACACGCTGCCCATGGACGTGGTCTGCATGGGCGAGCTGTTCCAGAACAACCATCACGCCCGGCCCGCGAGCCCCGACTTCGCCGCGCGACGCTTCGAGTTGGACCCCACGTGGCAGGTGATGCGGCTCTTGTCCCGACTGAAGCTCATCCGGCTCGCTCGCGAGCCCGTGGAAGAAGCGCACGTGACGCCCCTGGCCCCTCGGGCACGGCTCACTGAGTCGAGCCTCGCAGTCGGGACTTGAGCTCATCGGCCGCGTCCGTGTCTCGCAGCACGACGAGCGTCTGCACGTAGTACGCGAGCGCCCACAGGTTCTCCTCGGGGATGGCGCCCTTCCACGTGGGCATCGCCGCGCCTCCCACGCCCGAGGAGATGACTCGGTAGAGGTCCTCGCGCTGGCGCTCGGCTGTGTACGGGGTGCCGTCCACCGTCTCGCCCACCGGCCACACCGTGCGCAGTGGTTGGAAGAGGAAGTCCGGGGGCAGAACCTTCTCCGTCTTCGTGGGCTCGCCCTTCGCGTCCACCGCCACGGGGTGGTCCGACTCGCGGGCCAGGGCCGTGTACGGGTCCATCTTGGACAGGTCCACGTCGCGGCCGAGTGCCTTCTTCAGCAGCGCGGCCAGCTCCGCGCGCGGCAGGTACGCGACGTGGCAACTCGAGCACCCGGCGTTCCCCGCGCCCGAGACGTGGTAGGCGACACGGCCTCGCTCGATGGCCTCCGCGTCGCGCCCGCGCCACGGGTCGGGTGACAGGGCCAGGGGCTTGCCGGGGACTTCTTCCTTCCAGCGCGGGCTGAAGGTCTTCACGTACTGGAGCACCGCCTCCAGGTCCGCGTCGGGAACGTCCCACGCGAACATCGGCGTGCCGTGCAGGCCTCGACGCAGCGTGCGCTTCAAGGCCTCATCCGGGGGCAGCTCGCCGACGGCGACGCCTCCGAACTTGAAGAGGCCCTGACGGAAGCTGCGCGGCACGGGCCGCATCCCACGCCCCGCGGGGCCCTGGCCGTCGCCCTGCTCGCCGTGACAGGACGCGCAGTAGTACGTGTACACCGAGTGCCCGCGCGTCAGCGTCTCCGCTGGGATGACACGGCCGTCCGCGAGCTTCAGGGGCTCGAAGGTGGGGGCGCTCTTCGAGCGACAGCCCGCGAACACGAGAGGCAACAGCACCATCAGTGCCCGCGTGGTGCTGACACGAGAGGTTCCGCGAGGATTCGTCATGGGAGGTACACCGCCACGAAGAGGAGCACCCACATCGCCGTCACGAAGTGCCAGCCGAGCACGTGACGTCGCAGTGAGGCTCGCACGTCCGCGCCGCGCGCGTGGCGCCAGCAGACGAGGAAGAGACCGAAAATCACCCCGAGCACATGCAGCGCATGCAGCGCCGTGAGCCCGTGGAACGCCGAGGCTGAAACGCCGCCTTCGGGGATGCGCACGTGCTCGGTCCACCAGGCCTGGTGCGTCCACGTCGCCTGGAGCGCGAGGAAGCCCAGCCCCAGGACCAGGGCACATCGCGCGGGCCATGGTGACTCGCGCCGCTGAAGGCCGAGGTGGAGCACGGCGCTCCCCGCGAGGAGCAGGAGCCCGGTGAGGCCCAGGCCCAACAGGGACACGGGGAGCGGGGGCCACGGCTCGCGCATCCGATACCAGCCCACCGCGAAGACGAGCGAGGCGAAGAACATCGACCACGCGGCGAGCCCCAGCACCGTGCCGAGCCACAGCGTGCCCTCGACAGCGGACGACGTGCTCGCTCCGTGTGGAGAGGGCTCCGCGCTGGCGTCGCTCACGAAAGGCAGCGGCTTCATGCCGAGGGCGCGAGACATCGAGAGCGGATTGGAGTCGGTGCGCGTCTGCGACTCGTCCTCCACCGGGTTGCGCTCCACGCTCATGTGGCACACCTCGGGCCGCGCGCAGTGCTCGACATGCGTCCGTGCTCGCTCATGTCACGCTCCCCACGGTGGACACGGGGCCCTCGGATGCGGGCATCGCTTCGTCACCCGCGCCCTGTCGGGCCTCCCCTGGCAGCACCTCCGCCTGTCCAATCCAGTCGCGCCCCAGTCGCTCCAACACCTCCGGCTGTGACAGTGCATGCGGCCCGCGCAGCACCACGGGGATTTGCGTGAAGTTGCCTTCGCCGGGCGGGCTCGCCGCGCACGTCCACTCGAGCGTGCCCACCTGCCATGGGTTCGCTTCCGCGGCGCGCCCTCGCCGCAACGTCCACACCAGGTTCACCACGAACACCACTTGCGCGGCGCCCAGCAGGAACGCGCACACCGTCGTCCACTGGTTCAGCGGCAACAGGTGCTTCAGGTACGTGTACTGGTATGGGTCATACAGTCGCCGCAATTGCCCCGCGTAGCCCGCCGCGAGCTGTCCGCCGAACACGCCGAGGAACAGCACCGCGCTCGACAGCACGTGCACCTTCGCGAGTCCCTCGTGCAGCGCGCGCCCGAACATCTTCGGGAACCAGAAGTAGAGGCCCGCGAAGACACCGAGGAAGCTGGCGGCTCCCATCGTCAGGTGGAAGTGCCCCACCACCCACAGCGTCCCGTGCAGCGGCACGTCCGTGGCCACCGCGCCCAGCGCCAGGCCCGTGATTCCGCCCAGCCCGAAGACCACCATCGTCGCCAGCGCCGCGAGCATCGGCGACGTCAGCCGCACGCTGCCTCGCCACAGCGTCATCAGCCAGTTGAGGAACATCACCTCCGCGGGCAGGGAGATGAGCAGCGTCAGCACCATGAACGTGCGCCCGAGCAACGGCGACATGCCACTGGTGAAGAGGTGGTGCGCGTAGACGAGCCCGCTCAGCGCGGACACCGTCCCCATGGCCCCCGCCGTCAGCCGATAGCCATGCGCGGGCTTGCGGCTGAAGAACGCCACCAGGTCCCCCACCATGCCCCACGCGGGCAGGATGAGGATGTAGACCTCCGGATGGCCGAAGAGCCAGAAGAGGTGCTGGTACACCACCGGGTCCCCACCACCGCCCACCGCCGCCGCGCCCGCGATGAAGAACTGAGTGCCCAGCAACCGGTCCATCAACAGCAACGCCGTTGCGGCGGCCAGCACCGGCACGAAGAGCACGTTCAACACCGAGGCGAAGAACAGGCCCCACACCGTCAGCGGCAGCCGTCCCCACGTCATCCCCGGGGCTCGACACCTCGCCACCGTGACAACGAAGTTCAGGCCATAGGTGAAGGCCGACGTGCCAGCGCACAGCACCGCCACCGTCACCAGCGTCTGTCCCAACCCGGGCGTGAAGGCCGACGTCGACAGCGGTGGATACGCCGTCCATCCCGCGCTCGCCGGCCCGAGCCGCACCGCGAACGAGGCCAGCACCAGCACGCCCCCCAGCGCGTACACCCAGTAGCCCAGCGCCGAGAGTCGCGGGAAGGCGAGCCCTCGCGCCCCGATGGCCAGCGGCAGCACGAAGTGCCCCAGTGCGCCGAAGAGCAGCGGCGTCACCGCGAAGAAAATCATGACCAGGCCGTGCATGGTGAAGACGGCCGTGTACGTGGGCGGAGTCAACGCGCCTCGGGACTCGGGCAGCGCCCAGGCGAGCCCTGGCACCGGCTGCCCCGGCCACGCCCACTGCCAGCGGATGGCCAGCGCGAGCAGCCCTCCCAGCAACAGGAAGCCCAGGCCGCTCCACAGGTAGCGCCGCGCCACGTCCTTGTGGTCGAGCGAGAGCAGGCTCACGGTGCCTTCCACTCCCAGCCCCAGTGGGCCGCGCTGTCATCCACGTCGTAGGCCTGCACGGCCTGCCGTCCTGCTTCGCGCAGCCACGCGGCATACGCTTCGTCGGACAGGGCGCGCAGCTCGCCGCGCATCCGGTAGTGGCTGGTGCCGCAGTGCTGGTAGCAGGCCACTTCCCAGGTGCCCTCGCGCGCGGCTCGGAACCAGGTCTGATTCACGCGCCCCGGAATCGCGTCCAGCTTCACTCGGAAGTTCGGCAGCGAGAAGCCGTGCACCACGTCCGTGGAGACCAACTGCACCCAGACGGGCACCCCCGCAGGCACGCGCAGGTCGTTCCACGTCACCACGTCGTCGGATGTATTGAAGCGGTTGTCTTCGCCCGCGTAGCGCGCCTCCCAGGACCACTGATGCGCGTTGATTTCGATGCGCACCGTGCGCGGGTCCGTCGCGGGGACCTGGAGGTTCCACAGCACATCCCGGAGGTAGCCCTCCGAGCCCACCAGCAGCGCTCCGTCCACCACGAGGAACGTGCTCAATGCGAGGCCGAACACCCACGCGCGCGAGCGCTTCGTGCCACCGTCAGACGCCGCTCGCTTCGCGTTCCGGAAGCGCCACACCGCGACCACCATCCACCCGAGCGCGAGCGCGGCCATCCCCGCCTCGAAGCGGTGACTCCAGCCCAGCAGCGCGTCGATGCGGTGCCCGTCGACACTCGCGTCCTCGGGGAGCGCCAGCGTCCTCGCGCTCGTGGCCGAGGGGGCGTTCGATGATGGCTGGGATTTTCCCTCGACGGACTTGTCTACGCCTGGCGGCGCGTCGTCGGTGCGGTGCCCGTTGATGGTCGCGTCCTCGCGGAGTGCCAACGTCCTCTCGCTCGTGTCCGAGGGCAGGTCCGACGACGGTTGGGATTTTCCCTCGACGGACATGCTCACGCGCCATCCTCCCGAGAGGCCTCCCGGCCCGCGCGCCGTACCGCCCACAGCCCCACGCCCACCACCAGGAAAGGCGTGAGCATCAACCCGACAACCAGGAGCGCCGAGCGCACCGCAGACTCGGGCTCGAGCAGGGAGCACGTCGCACAGGCGAGCGCGTCCAGCGGCAGGAACACCATGAGGAGCCCTGCGAGAGGCATGCCCCCGAGCCTCTTTCTTTCGGGAACGAGGGACATGGTTCGCTGTCCCTCGATGGAACGCACGTCGCGAGTCCCCCTCGTGACGACCGCGCCTTCATCGAGTGGCAGGCGCTCGTCCATTCCTCGCTCTGGAAAGCCGAGTCCGCCTCCCTCGGGAGACATGCACCAGCGAATCCCTCGCCCCGGAAGGCGGGACGCGGCTCGTCGACCCGCTATGGAGCGCTCGCCAGTCATCACCGCCTTCCCGGCTAGCACGCGGCCCTGGAGGCCTCAAGCCACGGGCCCCTCCCCGCTCCCTCAGGCCCGCCTGCCCTCGGGGCGACCTGATGCCCGCTACACCTCGCGAGTAGGCAGGTTGACCCTGGGCCGTCCGACGCGCTTGTGCCCTCCCGGGCCTTTCGTTAGGTCCGGGCCATGTCCGCCGACTCCCCTCTCGCGCTCCCCCCGGCCCGTCTCACGCAACGCCCTGGCTTCTGGGCTGGCATCGCCGTCGTCGCGCTGGGCCTCGCCGCGGTCGCAGCCGGCAACCTGACGCGCGCGGGCAGCGAGCCCCTGCCCCAGCTCGGCGCCCTGCCGGACTTCACCTTCACCCGACATGACGGTCAGCCCTTCGGCAGCGCCCAGCTCCGAGGCCACCCCTTCATCGCCAACTTCATCTTCACCCGCTGCCCCACCGTGTGCCCGGCCTTCACCCGGAAGATGGCCCACGTGCAGACCAGCACCGACTCGTTCGGGACGAACCTCCAGCTCGTCTCCTTCTCCGTCGACCCGAAGTACGACACCCCCGCGCGCCTCACCGAGTATGGCCAACTCCACGGCGCCAACTTCGCGCGCTGGAGCTTCCTCACCGGCGACTACGACGTGCTCAAGGACACCATCGTCCAGGGCTTCAAGGTCAGCATGGGCCGCGAGCCCGGCTCCGCCGAGGACGACCTGCTCTCCATCTTCCATGGCACCCACTTCGTCCTCGTGGACTCGCAGGGACAGATTCGCGGGTACTACGACAGCGCGGACAGCGACTCGACCGACCGGCTCCTGCGCGACGTGAAGCGGCTGGCCAGCGAAGAGGGCTGATTCGACCTGCCCTCCCCTGAATCCGGGCCGTGATGATCCATCCGGCCTGGCGCACCTTCTTGGGGAGGTGCTTCGTGGCATCGCGACACCGCTTCCCAACGGAGTGATCCACCACCTTGGGAGCTGAGAAAAACAGCCCCAAATCCACACACTGAGTGCGGACCCAGTCTCAGGTCCTGAGGATCAGGACGGGTACCGGACCACCCAGGTCGGGTTTCTGACCGCCCCGAGCGGGGGCCTGCTTCGCCATGACCGGAGGCGCCGCTGGGTTGCTCCTCCTACGGAAGCCGGGCCTCGGGCATCGCGACAGTCCTCGCCTGAGTCGCGCTGCCCCCCGCTCTCACGGCACCCCAACGCCCGAGGGCCAGCCCCGCTCCTGCGGAAGACCGGCCCTCGGTGCCCATCCAACCCTGCCCCTCAAAGCCGAAGGGCCGACCCCGCTCCTGCGGAAGACCGGCCCTCGATGCTCATCCACTCCCCTGCCCCTCAAAGCCGAAGGGCCAGCCCCGCTCCCACGGCAGGCCGGCCCTCGGTGCCCATCCAATCCTGCCCCTCGAGCCGATGGGCCAGCCCTGCTTCCACGGAAGGCCAGCCCCAAGTGCTCATCCACTCCCCTGCCCCGCAAAGCCGAAGGGCCGACCCCGCTCTCGCGGAAGGCCGGCCCTCGGTGGTGCGTCATCGCGCCAGGGGCGCGAGCCGCTTACTCGATGAAGGAAGCGTGACGCTGGGCGAAGATGTTCTGCAGGTTCTGCTGGCCCAGGAAGTTGTCCGCGAACGCGTCGACCTTGTCGGCGCCCTTGCGAACCGTCTCGGCGACCTTGACCACGTCCTCGATCTTCGAGGTGGCCTTCGCCAGCGCGCCGATGCCGCCGATGGGGCCCTCGCCGACCAGCGACGTGACGCCCTGCTTCATCAGGTTCTCCACCACCGGGGCCAGGAACTTGCCCAGGAAGGGGATCTTCTTGATCTGCTCGCTGATCTTGTCGGTGATGGGCGAAATCACCTCTTCAGCCGGCTTCTTCAGGAAGTCGAGGACCTTGCCACCGATGTTCGCCACACCACCGGCGAGCTTGCTGACCGTCTCCGCCGCCTTGCCGAGCAGCTCCAGGGGCTTCTGAATCAACTTGAGGGGGTTGAAGCTGCCGAACAGGCCCATGGCGATACCTCGGGGTGACGAAAGGGGAGTGGAAGAAGGAAGTTTTTGCCGAAGCGAAGACTCAGAGTGATTCTCGGCGGAGCGGCTGATTTGTTTCCGCCAGAATTTCCGTCGGATTTTCTCCGACATTCCGCCCCGGGGTACGAACTCAGGCCCGGCCGCCACCGCGCTTGATTTGATCCAACATCGCCTGCCGCGCGGCCGCGTCCTGGGGACCCGCCGGAGCCGCCGGCTGCTGGGCCGCGGGAGTGGCCGGGTCCGGCGTCGTCAGCGCGGGCTTCCCGCCAGCCGCCTTCTGCTCGAACTTGGAGTTGTCGAAGTCGGGCGCGGAGCCGGGCAGCTCCCCCTTCATCCCTCGGATGATGATGTCGGCGGCCTCGTCGGACGTCACCGGGGTGATGCCGTTCTTCTTCAGCTCCTCGTCCGGGACGATGTTCAGCTCGGGCTGCAGGTCCTTGTCCTGGGCGTACTTCAGGACCAGCTCCACGTAGTCCTCGAGCTTCATGTTCACGGCCGCGGCGATCTTCTTGGTGTCCGAGTCGTTCAGAAGCTCGGCGCGGACCACCTCGATGGGCCGCTTGAGCCCGCGCTTTGGCTTACCAGCAGCGTTTTCCTGAGACATGTGATGCTCCACGAAGAAAGGACGTGGGCGAAACTGTAGCCCAGTTTTCCTCGTTCACACATTCTCGCCCCCAGGCGCCCCTTGGAGCCCCGCGAGCGCGCGCTGATACGTCTCCAAATCCGCCTCCGAGAAGAGGACCACTGTCACCTTCTCAAGGTGTGGCAGTCGCCCCAGCGCCGCCTGGATTTCCCGGAGGGCCATGGGCGCGGCCTTCTCAATCGGGAAGCCGTAGATGCCGGTGGAGATGGAGGGGAAGGCCACCGAGCGCAGCCCCAGCTCCGACACCCGGGCGAACACACTCTTGTAGCACCGGGCCAGCGTGGCCTCTTCGCCCTGGGTGCCGCCGCGCCAGACGGGGCCCACGGTGTGGATGACGTGACGGGCGGGCAGCCGGTAGCCGCGCGTCACCTTCGCCTGGCCGGTGGGGCAGCCATGCAGGAGCCGGCACTCGGCCACCAGCTCCGGGCCCGCAGCGCGGTGGATGGCGCCGTCCACGCCTCCGCCGCCCAACAGCGAGCTGTTCGCCGCGTTGACGATGGCGTCCGCGTCGACTCGGGTGATGTCTCCTCGGATGAGCTCCAGCGACATGGGGTCTCCTCGCGTCTTCGAGTGGGCCGGGCGCCGACGGGCCCTCGCTCCTCGACTGACGGCGCGAGGGGACAGTGCCCCTCGCGCGAAGAGCGCGCACTCGCAGACTTCAGCGAGGCGACAGGTTGCGGGCCGCCGGCTTGCGCGAGCTGGAGACGGACTTGCGCGCCTTGGGCAGCGTTCGAGTCACCGAGCCGGGGCGACGGGCCTCGGCGGCCTCGCGCTCCGACTCCGCGACGGCCTTGGCGGCGGCGGCCTTCAGCGCGAGCTGCTCCGCCTGGAGCGACCAGCGCCGGCGAAGGAGTTCCCGCAGGCCCTCCTTCTGGAGGTCCACCTGCGCCTGATGCAGCCGGTAGTGCAGGTCCTCCCGCAGCGTGCCGCGCGAGAGCGCCGCGTCCGCCGCGCCCGATACGCCCACCACCACCTTGGGACGCTCCTCCTGCATCTGGAGGCAGCGCAGGATGAGCCCCTGCGCCTCGCGCCCGAGCTTGGCGGCGTCGGGGATGAACAACACGCCGTTGCGCTGGCGAAGCGCCGCGGCCAGGTCCGTGGCCTGTTTCACCTCCACCAGCTCCACGTCGAAGTTGCGCGCGGCCTCCTGGGCCCAGCTGCGGCGCTCCTCCTCCGTGCCGCCATGGATGATGAGCGAGGCACGATTGCAGACGAGCTCTTCTTCTCGGTAACCACTGAGCGTCACCGGCAAACCCCCTGCTGTGATGCGTGGTGCCGGGATTCTAGCGCCCCATCGGGTCCCTCGTTCAACGGGCCGGGTGTCCTGGCAGGTGGGGACAGAATCGACCCACCTGAAAATCCTTTCATGTGTACCTGGATGACTGCTGTCTCAAGAGCGTCACGAGCCAGGCACCGCGTCACGAGCCGGGAACCTCATCAGGAGCCAGGAACATCGTCAGGAGCCAGGAACCACCATGACGGGCCGGCGGCAGCGCGCCACCAGCTCCCGAGTCACCGCGTCGGGCAGCGCGTCCGGCTCGCGCGCGGGCCCGTCCGAAGTCCCCAGGCAGACCAGGTCCACGCCCTCGCGCTCCGTCGCCTGGCAGATGGCCAGGGCGATGTCCTCGCCGGTGACACCCTCCACGCTCCAGCGCAGCGCCTGGGCGCCCTCGTCACGAGGCACCAGGTCCCACAGCCGCTTCAGCGTCACGTCCCGCGCGCGCGGAGGCTCGGGCAGCACGCCGTAGTGGTCGATGTAATCCCCCGCCTCGCCCAGGCGCTTGCGGTGCACGTGCAGCAGATGCACCCGGCCGCCCGGCCCCACCAGGGAGCGGGCCTGGGAGATGGCACGCGCGCTCGCCTCGGAGAAGTCCACCGGCACCAGCACGCTGCGCGGCGGATGCGCGTGCCGGGGCTCATGCAACGTGTCCGGCACGCACACCACGGCCTGCTCCGCGTGCCGCAGCACCCCGGCCGACACCGAGCCGTGCCACAGCCGCTTCATCGCCCCCCGCGAGCGCATGCCCACCACGACGAGGTCCGCGCCGCGCGAGAGCGCCACGTGCAGCAGGTGGTCCGCGGGCCGACCGAAGCCGGGCTCCAGCACCACCTCCACGCCGCCCTCGCCCAGGAGGTCCCCCACCTGCTCGCGCACCTCGCGCAACAGCACCGTCTCCACCGCGGGGTCCAACGCCTCCATGTCCCGGGCCCGAGGCTCCAGCAGGTCGACATGGACGGGAGTGTGGATGCCCAGCCGCTCCCGCTCCTCCAGCGGCGAGCACACGTAGGTGGCCAGCACGTCGCACGGCCCCACCCGGCGCAGCTCGCGCAGGAAGGCCACCGCGGCTTCGGCCGTGGGGGACAGCGGATCCACGCCCACCACGACGAGCAACCTGCGCCGCCCTCGCAGCCAGTCCACCAGCGCATCCGCGCGACGCACCGCCAACACCGGGCCGCAGCCCCGTCGGGCCAGCCGCTCCGGCAGCGAGGCACGCCTCCAGGCCGACGTCCGCCAGCCCTCCGCCGCGGCGACCACCCAGCGCGAGTGCCGGCACTCCTCGTCGGCGAGCACCTGGTCCGCGTCCGAGCGCACCCGACAGCTCACCCGCCCCGGGGGAAGCTCCAGCCGCTCCGCCAGGGCCTCCAGGTGCCCCTGGGCCTCCAGGCGCGAGGCCTCCGCCAGCGGCTCGCCGTCCATGACGCCCACGAGCAGGAGCGGCTCTCCCAGCCTGGCCGCCAGCGCCGCGGCGACCTCCACTTCCCGGGACTCCCGCGCCATCAGCGGGCTCGCACAGACGATGGCCATGGCCGCCCTCCTCGCGGGGATGGCCTGGACTCCATCCCTCCTCGGGACAGATGCGCACGATGCCACCGGGCGGGGGGCCCTCCTTCACATCAGCCTCGCGAAGAGCTCGGGCTCCGGGGCCCATCGCACGCCGGCCCCCGGGTCGGCCGAGGGCACGGCAGGACGGCTACTTCGCCTTCTCGGGCCGGGGGTGCCCGTCGTGGTTGGTGTGGTCCTGCTCCTCGCGGCTGCCGCCCCGGTCGTCGCTCAGGCCGAAGGTCGCGATGAAGACCTGGTCGCCGTTGCTGGTGTACCGGTAGTGCCGTCCCCAGGGGTCCAGCGGCAGCGCCGGCAGGTACTTGGGCACCAGCAGGGGCTCCAGGTCCGCCTCTTCCGGCAGCTCGTTGCCATCCGCGTGGAAGCGCGACAGCGCGTCCTCCAGCACGCCGATGTCCTGGTGGATCCGCTCCGAGTACACCGCCTTCGAGCGCGTCAGCGCCCCCACCAGCACCGCGCACATGAGGGCGAGGGCGAACACCAGCCCCACCCACAGCACGGGTGAGCGACGGGAGGGCGGAGGGCGGTCATCGGCGGACGGATTCATGCCCCCACCCTACCGCCAGAGGCGGCCCGGGGTGGGGAAGACTTCACGCGGGACTAAAGCGCGCGGAATAGCGGCACCGGCTGCTGCTTACCCTTCAAGCGCACGGGCGGCAGGTCCTCGAAGGCCGTCTCGTTGGCGTCCACCAGCTCCCGGGTGCGCTCGCCCACCAGGATTTCCCCCGGGCCCGCGAGCGCGCACAGCCGCGCGGCGACATTCACCGCGTCTCCGATGCAGGTGTACTCGGAGCGCACCGTGCTGCCGATGTTGCCGGCGACGACGACGCCCGAGTTGATGCCCACGCCCAGCTCCAGCACCAGCGGGTGGCCCTCGCGGCCGTTGGCGGCCCACTCGGCCTCCGCCTCCACGCGCAGGTCCGTCATCGCGTCCATCATCATCTTCGCGCACTGGAGCGCGCGCAGCGCGTCGTCCGTGCGCGCCACCGGGGCGCCGAACACCGCCATCAGCCCGTCGCCGAGGAACTTGTCCAGCGTCCCACCGCACGTGAGCACCGCGTCCGACAGCCGGCCCAGCACCTGGTTGAGCACCCCGACGACTTGCTCGGGAGGCAGGCTCTCCGCCAGGCCGGTGAAGTTGCGGATGTCCGCGAACAGCACCGTCACCTCGCGTTTCTCGCCGGTGAGCACCACCGCGTCCGCGCTCTTGAGGATTTCGTCCACCACCGCCGCGGAGGTGTAGCGGGCGAACAGCTTGCGCATCCGCTCCGTCTCGCCGGTGCGGCGCACCACGCTCTCGATTCGCGCCGCCAGCTCGTCCATGGACGCGGACTTGTTGACGTAGTCGTCGGCGCCCGCGCGCAGGCCCCGCACGCGCTCCGCCTCGCGGTCATTCGCGGTGAGGATGATGACGGGCAGTCCCCGCGTGGGGCCCTCCTTGAGCCGGCGGCACAGCTCCACGCCATCCAACCCGGGCATCTCCAAGTCACTCAGGACGATGGCGGGTTGAAGGCGGCTCATGCCCTCCAGCGCCTCGAACGGGTCCTGGAAGCAGAGGACCTCGTAGCCCAGGGCGACCAGTCCCTCCTGGACGAAGGCGCACGCCAGCGGGCTGTCATCCACGACGACGACGCGGCGGCGCCCGTCGATGAAGGGCCGGGGGTTCTCCTGCCGGCCGGCGATGCGGTTCTGCAGGCCGAGCGCCTCGTAGATCTGCTTGTACGTGCAGTGCCCCTGCTCCACGAGGATTTCGCCCAGCTTGCGACCGTCGCGGCGCTGACGGGCGAGCGCCTCCTCGAGCTGCGCGAGCGTCACGTATTTCAGCCCCACCAGCAGCTCGCCCAGGGCGGGCTGCGAGGGCCCCTTGTCGTGGTGCAGACCCAACGCCTCTCCCAGCGCGTCCTGAATCTGCTCCCGGGTGACGTAGCCGAGGGAGATGAGCGCCTCGCCCACGCGCTGGCCGGTGAGCGCCTGGAGGGCCAGGGCTTCCTGCACCTGCACGGGCGTGACGATACCCAGCTTGAGCAGCAGGTCACCAAAGAGGGGGGATGCGCTCATGGGGGTCACCTCGGCGTCCGGTGGAGCCCTGGACGCGGACGCCAGAGTATCCCACCTCCCGACACTCCGGGAGGACTCCACGGACCGGACAGGAGGAGGCGCCAACGACCCGCCCCCTCGGTGTGGCACCGCGTCATCGACGGGGTACGGGCCGGGAGGACTTCCGAGGAGGGGGCTGCGGGAAGGTGAACTCCACGCGGCGATTGGCCGTGCGGCCGAGCGACGTTCCGCTGGACTCCAATGGCTTGTCCGCCCCCAGCCCCTGCGCCTCCAGTCGCTCCGGCGGCACGCCCTGCCCCTCCAGGTAGGCGACCACCGCCTCCGCCCGCGCCTGCGTCAACGCGCGCCCCGTCGTCGCATCGTCCCAGGCATCGGTGTGTCCCTCGACGATGACGCGCTTCAGCTCCGGGTGCGCGAGCAGCACCCGGGCCACGTTGTCCAACAGCGCGTGGGAGCTGGCCTGGAGCTTCGCCGTCTGGCTCTCGAAGGCGATGCGCTCCAGCAGCTCCAGCTTGTCGCGCTGGAGGCTGACGCGCTGCTTGTCCTGGGCCGGGCAACCCTGGTTCGCAGCCAGGCCAGACGTCGTCGGGCAGTTGTCCCGGTGGTCCGCCTGGCCGTCGCCGTCCCTGTCCCGCTCGGGACACCCGCTCAGGTAGGGGACACCCTCGTCGCGCGGACAGGCGTCGTCCTCGTCCGGAACTCCGTCGCCGTCCTCGTCCTTCTCCGGGCAGCCCTGTCGCTCCACGGGGCCGGCCTCCTCGGGACACGCATCCGCATCTCCCTCCACGCCATCGCGGTCCGGGTCGATGATGGGGCAGCCCTTGCGCTCCAGCGGGCCGGACTCGCGGGGACAGGCGTCCTTGGCGTCCTCCACGCCGTCGTCGTCGAAGTCCCGGGCGGGACAGCCCTCCCGGAAGGCGGGGCCCGCGTGGCGCGGACACTTGTCCACGGAGTCATCCAGGCCATCGCCGTCGGTGTCCTTGATGGGACAGCCTCGCGTGGCGACGGGCCCCTGGATGAGCGGGCACGCGTCCTCCGCGTCGGGCACACCATCGCTGTCGCCGTCGGGAGCGGGCCGCGCCCGGGGCGAATGGCCACATCCCGGAGCGAGCGCTCCTCCCAACAAGAGGAGGAACAGGACTCCACCGCGCGAGACTCGCATCATCACCGCGTCACCAGAGCGCACGGGGCCAAGCGCTGTCCAGGTGATGTGTCACGCACGCTCACGTCGGCAGCGCGCCGGACAGGGGCAGCTCCACGGTGAAGGTGGAGCCCTTGCCGGGCTGGCTCTGCACGCGGATGCCGCCGCCGTGGGCCTCGACGATGCGCTTGGTAATCCAGAGCCCCAGGCCCAGGCCCTTGAAGTGCTGCGCGGACTCCGAGCGCTCGAAGCGCTCGAAGATGCGCTCCTGGTCCTCCAGCGCCACGCCGATGCCCTGGTCCTTCACGGCCAGCTCCGCCACCGGGCCGCGCTGCTCCACCTGCACCGTCACCGGACGCCCCGCGCCGTACTTCGCCGCGTTGGACAAGAGATTCACCAGCACCTGCTCCAGCCGCAGCTTGTCCCACTGCCCCACCACCTCCTCGTCCGCCAGCAGCAGCACCTCGCTGCCCGCGCGCACCAGCTCCTCGGACATACGGGACACCAGCTCGCGCGTCAGCGCCGCCAGGTCCAGCTCCTCGCGGTTGAGCGTCAGCCGGCCCGCGCTGATGCGCGACACGTCCAGCAGGTCATCGATGAGCAACCCCAGCCGCTGCCCCGCGCGCGCCGCCTTCTCCGCGCGTTCCGCGAGGCCACTGGCCGCCATCGCATCCTTCGCCATGCGCGCCAGCAGGTGAATCTGGAGCTGCAGGGCATTGAGCGGCGACTTCAACTCATGTCCCGCCACCGACAAGAGCTCGTCGCGCGCCTTCACCGCCTGCGTCGCCGCGCCGTACAGCCGCGCGTCCTCGATGGCCAAGGCGGCCCGCGCGGCCAGGCTCTCCAGGAGCGCGCGCTCCTCCGCCGTGTACTCGCGCCCGCGCGCCTCGCGGATGACGCCCAGCGTGCCCAGCACCCGGCCGCGCGCGCCCAGCGGGACGATGATGAGGCTCTGCGGCCCGTAGTGCTCCAGGAAGGTGACGCCCTCGGGTGACGGGTCCCCGAGCAGCTCCTCCGCGCTCAACCGGGGCACGAAGAGCGTCTGCCCCGTGGCCACCACGCGGCCCGACAGCCCCTCGCCCACGCGCGCGGGATTCATCCGCAGCGACGACTCCAGCACACCGCGAGCGACGGGGTCCGGATGGTGCGCCGCCACCAACTCCAAATGCTCCCGGTCCTCCGCGAGCAGTTGCAGCACGCACCCGCCGCCCAGCGCCTCGGACACCTTGCTCGCCAGTACGTCGAGCACGGTGGGCAGGTCCAACCCCGCCTCGGCGATGAGCTGGCTGACCTGCACCAGCACGTGCAGCCGCGCGGCGCCGCGTCGGCTCTCTTCCTCGGCCGCGCGCGCGGCGCGGAACAACCGCGCGTTGTCCATCGCCAGCGCCGCGCGCCGAGCCAGCTCCTCCGCCAGCGACAGGTCCGTCGCGTTGAAGGGGGCCCGCCCCGCGTCCCGCACGAAGGTCAGCGCGCCCAACGTCCGCTGGCGAGCGACGAGCGGCGTGAGCAGGAGCGTGCAGGCACTCCACGTCGGCTCGCCTCCCGTCGGGGAAGGCGCGCGCGTCCTGCGGGTCTCCATGCGGGATTGCCCGCTGGCCAGCACCCGCGCCAGCGTGGAGGGCTGACCCGAGTCCAGCGGGAAGCTCGTCAACTCCAGCACCCGCTGCGCCTTCTCCGGGTCCGCGTGCAGCACCGCCAGCCGCCGCACCACGCCCTCGTCGTACGAGTCCACCGAGCACCCGTCCGCGAAGTGGCCCAGCGCCAGCCGCGCCACGCCGGACACCGTCTCCTCCCAGCCCAGCGAGCCGGACACCAGTGCGCTCGCGTCCGCCAGCAGGCTCAGCCGCGCGCCCAGCGCCTCCGCTTCCAGTCGCGCGGTGTGCTCCCGCTCGTACAGCCGCGCGCGCTCCAGCGCCTGGCCACACTGCCGCGCCAGTCCGACGATGGACGTGCGCTCCAGCGCGGTGAAGTCCTTCTCCCGCTCGAAGCCGAAGGCCAGCGTGCCGAACACCCGCCCCTCGACGAACAGCGGCGCCAGCGCCAACGCCCGCAGCGGCCCCTCCGCCATCAGCGCCGCGAGCCTCGGGTAGCGCGCCTGTATCGCCGCCAGCGTCTCCAGCCACACCGGCGCCTCCGCCAGCACCGCGTCTTGGCCCGGCAGGTCCTCGCCGGTGCGGGGCAGCACGCGCAGGGGCTCCAGCAGCCCCTCCGGCACCCCCACCGCCGCGATGAGCTCCGCGGACGCGCCGCCCTCCGGCGTCAGGTGCACCATGCCCGCCGTCGCGTCCACCGCCGGCAGCCCCAAATCCAGCACCACGTGGGCCACCTCCGCGCGGGTGAGCGTCTGGCCGAAGGCCTCCGTCACCGCCTGGAAGCGGCTCAGCCGCAGCACCTCCGCCTGTTCGACTTCCGCGCGGGCCCGCGCCACTTCCAGGCGCACCCCCTCCACCGCCTGCTCCCGCTCCAGCGCCAGCCCCGCGAGGCGAGCGTAGAGGCCCAGGCGCTGGAGCTCCTCCTCCGACGGCACCCGCCCCTCGGCCAGCACGGCGCCCAGCACGCCGACGACACCCCGGGCCACGGAGGCGGACACCGGCAGCGAGACGAGCCCCACCGCGCCCAGCTTCCGCCGGGCCTCCGTCGCCCCCGAAAGCAGCGCGTCCCGCTCCAGGTCCACCGACAGGTACGGCAGGAGCGCCCCGTCGATGTCGCGCGTGCCCGCCAGCAGCCGCTGGCCACACGCTTCCACCGCGTCAGCCGGCATTCCGGGCGTGGCGAGCGTGTGCGGGACGCTTTCGTCCTCTCGCCAACAGAGGAAGACGTCGGACACGGCGAGGGCGGCCGCGACCTCGCGCAGCAACGCCTCCAGCACCGCCCGCACCGGCGGCGCCACCGCCAACCGCTCCAGGCTCCGCGTCACGCGGTCCGTCGCGGCCAGGTTGCCCTCGGGCACCTTCATGCCCACACGTCCCCCCGGTCCGGGCCCGCTGGGGCCCACCGCGAAGGGCCAGTGTCCCATGTCGGGCCGGGCCGCGAAACCCGCGGACCCCTGTCCCCAGGTACAGGTGGGGCCTCACCGTTCAGTGAGCGAACACATTGAAGAAGGCGAAGAAAATCTCGAGGACGATGAGCAGGATGATGACCGCCTCCAGCGTGTGGGAGCGGTCGATGTCCACGTCGCCCTTGAGCAGGCCATACGTCTGGGCGAGCAGCTGCTGCTTGCGCGTGACGGAGCCCTGCCAGGCGGAGATGCGCATGCGGCGCACCGCGCCCTCGTAGACCTTGGCCAGGTAGAAGTCGCCGATGATTTTCAGGCTGTTGTCCACGCGCTCGATGAACTCGTTGAGGTCCACCAGCGTGCTGAGCGTCTGCCGCGTCAGCGTGCGGTACGGACTGCGGAACAGCCGCGTCCACCCGTGGCGCTTGGCCTGCACCTCGCCGTGGATGCGGGCGATGTGCTCGTCCAGCCGCTCGTCGTAGTAACGGAATTCCAACAGTTGCGCGTTGGCGATTTCGAGCAGGTCCGGGATGTCCCCGGAGCCCGACGGCTCGTAGACGAAGGCGCTGTTCCAGTCGATGACGACCAGGTCATTCACCGTGTAGCTGAAGCGCATCTGCGTGACGGCCTCGCTCTCCCGGCGGGACAGCGGCGTCTGGCCGTTCTCGCCCAGGAGCAGCCGCGCCAGGTCCGCGCCCTCCAGCAGGTCCTCCGCGGACGGGTTGCCCTGGATGCTCTCCGCGAAGATGACGGTGTAGCTCTCGTTCTGGTCCCACAGGTGCGGCTCCTGCACCGCGGAGGCGATGGTGTGGCGCACGCCCTCCACCAAATCCAGCGCCAGGTCCTCCAGCGCCTGGCTGTCGTACAGCTCGTCCGCCACGCGGGTGAGGTGCTCCAGGGACGTGCCCGGCACCACCGGCACCCGCAGGATGATGGACGCGGCGCCATGGTCGAACAGGCGCGCGGTGGCATCCACCGTGATGGGCCCGTCCTTCAGCGCGAGCGGCCGTCGCCCCAGCTCATACGCCAGCGGCGGATTGGGGAGCTGGAGGTACTGGCCATTCTCGCGCGACAGCTTGAGGCGGCGGGTGTCCTCGGAGACGGCCTTGCGCGCGCGCTCCAGGTTGATCTCCTCCGCGATGTCGAAGGTGCGGTAGCAGAGGATGTGGGCCTTCTCGAAGAGCAGGGGAGCCGAGGCAGGCATGGTGCGCGCAAGCCTAGCGCGCGCCTCCCCCACGCCACGCCCGGCGCACGGGCCCTGTCGACGAGCCGTCAGTCGTGGCCCTCGGAGCCCAAGGCCTGGAGCCCTGGAGCCAGCCGCACCACCCGCTCGCCGCCCGGCCGCCTGGCGGACAGGGTGGCTTCCGACACCCGCCCATCCACCCCGTCACATTGTCGATGTTTCACTCGGGCGAAGCCTGTCACCGACGGCCCCGCCATTCCTCTCAATTGGCCACACGTCAAGACTGGGGCGCAACGCCTGCCATGACGGCCCGGAGCACGCTCACGGCGACGGTTTATGAGACCGGGCCGAGGGGGGTGCCAGCTCCGTGCGCACATCCCACAGCTCTGGGAAGAAGCGCAAATCCAAGGCCTTGCGAAGGAAGGACACCCCGGAGGAGCCCCCGGTGCCCTGCTTGAAGCCGATGATTCTCATCACCGTCATCATGTGACGGTAGCGCCACAACTGGAACCGCTCCTCGGTGTCCACCAGCTTCTCGCACATCTCGTACGCGTCCCAGTGCGCGTGGGGGTCCTCGTAGATGCGGCGGAACACCTCCACCACCGCCGGGCTCTTCACGTACGGCTGCCGCCAGTCGCGCTGGGCGTGGTCCTCCGGAATCGCATGCCCCGTGCGCGACAGATGGCGCAGGAACTCGTCATAGAGGCTGGGAGACTCCAACAGCCGCTCCAGCTCCCCATGCAGCTCCGGTTGGTGGCGGAAGGGACCCAGGGCATTGGAGTCCTTGTTGCCCAGGAGGAACTCCACCGCGCGGTACTGCCAGCTCTGGAAGCCAGACGCGGGCCCGAGCGCGTCACGGAACTCCAGGTACTCATTCGGCGTGAGCGTCTCCAGGACGCTCCACTGCTCGAAGAGCATCCGTTGGATGTTCCCCACGCGCGCGAAAATCTTGAACGAGGGCTCCAGCCGATCCGCCTGCACATAGCGGATACACGCGCTCAGCTCGTGGATGAGCAGCTTCATCCACAGCTCGCTCGTCTGGTGCTGGATGATGAAGAGCAGCTCGTCGTGATGGGGTGGCTGCGAGCGCGGAACCTGCGCCGTCAACAGCCTGTCGAGCTGTAGGTAATCACCGTACGTGGTCCTTCCGGCCAGGTCGGTGATGATTCCAGGCTCCAAGTCGCGTTTGTTCATGGGCCCGGGCATTCATGCCCCTGCAAGCCCCCGCGGGCAAGACTTCCCGTACGGGCTGCCCCCGAACCCTCTCCCTGCCAGGGAGCACGGTTGACGGAGGTGCGGTCACTGTCTGCCCGGGCCGGGGCCAAACGTGCCGCTGATTAACCGTTCGCTGCTTGGGCGGCGGCGGCCAGGGCCTTCGAAGCGGCGCGGCCACGGGGCAGCTTGATGTCCTCCACGCTGTTCGCGGGCGCGTAGTCGACCCACGCCGACGGGCGGCGGTTGGTCTTCTCCAGCATCCGCAGCTTCTGGTAGTGCGCCGCGCAGTAGCCCTTGGTCCGGCTGGGCTTGCCGCAGTCGACGATGGCGCACTCACGCGAGCCGTCCGCCGAAGCCGACGGCTTGCGGCCACGGCGCTTGCCACCCGCCGACACCGACGCCGCCGCGCTCACCGCGCCACGCGCCGCCGCGGGAGGACGACCGACGGCCTTGCGGCCCGGCTTCGCCGCCGCGACCTGGGCGCCGAACAGCGGCCCCACGACCTCGGCCAGCGGGGCCAGCCGCTCCGCCACGTTGCGCAGTGCATCCAGATCCGCCGTCCCGGACTCCAGGCGGGAGACCACGTCGCGCAGCGGCTTGAGCTGGACCTCGATTTCGTTACGGATCATGTCCCGAAACGCTTTATCCACGGACATTCGTTCAATCCTCGTCTTGGCTAGTCTGGTTGTTGAAGGTCTGGAAGGGGGAGTTGATTTGTGATGCTGCTCATACCCATACCTTCCAATTTGGGATTTGTCTAAAGGAAGCGATAAAAGGTGTGACTGAAGGACGTATCACCCCCCCTACCGTACCGGTCGGGGCCTCATTCCAGTGGGGCGGGAACGGCGCTCAGCCGTCCCAGCGGAGGTCTTCCAGCAGGGGGGTGGACCCCGAGACAAAGGGCCCCGAGGCCAGGGTGCGTACTTCGTCGCGAGCCAGCATCAGCTCCGTGCGCAGCTGTTGCTGCTCGCGCGGGTCCAACGCGGTGGTGAGTCTGGGCAACAACGCGCTCTCTTCTTCTTGGAAATGCGCGACGGTCAGATCCTCGAGCGCGTACAGCCGGGCCTGCCATTCGGGGTCGCCCGGAGACAGCTCCTCCAACTCATCCATCAGCTCGCGCATGGCCAGATGATCCTCGGCCTGCAGCCGGGCACGAGCACGCCCTTCCACCCGGGCCACCAGCGGTTGCAGACAGCGCTCCTCCAGCCAGGTGTGCAGTCGCAACAGCTCCAGCAGTTCGTGCTGAGCGCTCAGGGGCTCCTCTTCCGCGCCGGAGACGAGCCGCTCGAAGCGCTCCTCCAGCTCACGGTGCTCCTCCACGAGGATGTCGAACGGGCCTCCCATGCCCTCAACCATCTGCATGGTTCAGCAGGCAGACAACCAAAGCTGCGCTTCACCCTCACATTATTGAAACTCAAACGACAGGTCGAGCGAACGTTCGGCGGGCTGAAACAACGACCGGCATCGTGCCTCGGCTGGCGACTGAAAGCCCATGGGGGGCGGGGGCGAAGCGTTGCCTACTCAAAGCAACCTCCGGGGTCGGCAGGGCGAGTCCCCCCAGGGACGGTGCGTGGGTTTGCGATGACCGAGGGTGCGGGAACGGGGGCCCGGCCGGCTGCTCGGGTTGGATGGCGATGGGCGGGGGCGTCTCCATCATGACTCCTCGTGGAAGCTCCGCTCGCCACCGTGCGCAGGGCCGTGTTCCACCTCGCCGAGCGGGGCGCGGCGATGTCCGCGCTCTACCACCGGGCCCGACTGGTGGGCGCCGAGCATCTGCCGAGGAGCGGCCCGGTGTTGCTGGTGGGCAACCACGGCGTGTGGGGTTACGAAACGCCCGCCTTCTTCCACCTCCTGCACCAGGTCACCGGGCGTCCGGTGGTGGGATTGGCGGAGCGAGGCTTCTTCCGCATTCCGGTGGTCCGCACGGTGTTGCCCTGGCTGGGCGGTGTCGAAGGCACCCGGGACAACGCGCTGGAGGTGTTGCGCGCCGGGGCGCTGGTCGTCTGTTACCCCGGCGGCGCGCGCGAGGTCTTCAAGCGTCCGCGCGGGCGCTACCAGTTGCGGTGGGAGCATGCGCTGGGCTTCGCGCGGGTGGCCTCGCATGCGGGGGTGCCGGTGGTGCCCTTCGGGGGCTTTGGCGTGGACGACACGTTCCTCTTCCCACCGGGTGAGGCCCGGCTGGGGCTGCACCTCACGAATGGGGAGAAGTACCGCGTGCCGCTCTTGGTGGGGCTGGGGCCGCTGCCGTTTCCGGTGCGGCTCACCTTCGCGCTGGGCAGTCCCCACACCCCGCCGCCCGCGGGCGCCTCCGAGCCGCGCCTGCGCGCGTTCCGCGACAGGGTGGCCACCAGCGTGCACCGGCTGCTGGTGAGGGCCCGCCATGCTTGAGACGCCGCCGCGCGCCCTCGCGCCCGCGCGCGTCCCCAGGTTGGAGGACGTCCCCGACGGCTACGCGCACCTGCGCTGTGAGGAGCGCGAGGTGAAGGGCACCTCCGTGCGGCTGTTCACCTTCCCCGACGGCGACACCGACTTGGCCCGCACGGTGGTGTGTCTTCCGGGGCTGGGCGCCAGTGGCCGCTCCTTCGCGCCCATGGAGCCGCTGGCCGGGCGGCTGCGCCTGCTCTTGTGGACGCCGCCGTTGAGCACGCCCGCCACGCACACCCCGCTGGAGTGGAACCTGGCGGTGCTGAATCATCCCGAGGCGCGGCTGCCGGAGCGCTTCGCGCTGGTGGGGTCCTCCTACGGCAGTCTGCTGTCCATCGCCTTCGCGCTGGCGCATCCGGAGCGGGTGAAGGCGCTGGTGCTGGTGTCGCCAGTGGCCAGCGTGAGGCGGGTGAGGCGGGTGACGGTGACGCTGTCCACACTGGTGCGCACGCCGCGTCCGCTGGCGTATGTCTTCGCCCCCACGGTGGCGAGGGTGCTCGGAGGCGCGAGGCTGCCGCCCGAGGGCCGCGCGGAAATCGTGCGCGAGGCACGGCGGCTGGCCCCCGTGGAATTGCTGCGCCGGCTGCGCGACGTGCTGGCCGCGGACTTCACTTCTCGCCTCCATGAGCTTCGCGTGCCCACGCTCGTCGTTCAGGGCGGCAGGGACTTGCTGGTGCCGCCGCGCGCCGCGCGCGACGTGGCCGAACACATCCCAGGTGCCCGGCTGGAGCTGCTGCGCGATGCCAGCCACCTGCCGTACATGAGCCATCCAGAAGCCTTCAACGCGGCGGTCGGCGCGTTCCTCCGGGAGTACGTCGAGGACGCTTCGGGACTCACGCCATGAGCGCTGCCACCGCACGACGCTCAAGCTCCACCTGACTGTCGCTGTCGCGGCAGAAGGAATCACTGGAGGTGGTGAAGCGAGAGGCCGGGCATCGCCTTTCCAGACAACGCAGACGTGGACGCCCGCTTCGCGCGGTGCATGAAGGTGCTGCTCGACAGCGGCGTGTATCACCGCACCGCCGCGCACGATGAGCGGATGAGCTCGTCGCGCGCCACCTCGTGCGGTGAGTCGCGACCCTGGCGCGCCGGGCGACGTGAGCGTGGGTGAATGGACAAACGTCCCGTCCGCGAGTCCCGAGCGCTCAGGATTCCCCAGCGGCGCGCGTCTTTCCCTCTCAAGAATACCGAGTCGGCCCGCGTGTCCCGCGCGAGGCCAGACCGACCGGGCGGCGCTGTCGCTCGGAGGGGGAACCCATGTCCATGCTGCCCATTCACCGCGGACTCCGGGTGTGCGCTCGGACCGTGGCGCTCATCCTCATGTCGACGAATCTCGCGTGCCCCTCCGCGGGCACGAGCGGCGCGAATCGCCCCGAAACGCACGAGCCCTTCGAGCACGAGGAAGCCCGTCGTCAGGAAGCGCGCCAGGTGGCCCGGCAGGTGGCGGTGCTGGCCGGGAGCGTGCGTGACGTCGACTCGCGGCTGGAGCTCACTTTCTGGGCGGAGCGCGGGGCCCTCACGCTGGTGGGCTACCAGTCGCTGGAGCGCGGCGGACGGGCCGGACGCACCGTCGACCGCGACGACCTGCAGCGAACAGTCGCCCGCGCGCTGATGTCCACCACCCATCACTCCGGGGGCGAAGTCGTCCTGCGGATGCGGCGCGAGCCGGCCTCGTGGGCCCTGGAACCGGGCGCGTCCTTCTCCAGCGAGCGGCCTCTCCAGGCCCGTCAGGTCGCCGGACGACGCGAGGACGCGACGCCCGCGAGCCGTCCGCGCTGGCGACGGACCTGCGGCGACTGCTCGAGCCGGTGCGCGTGCCCGCGGACGGCACCGTCTGGGCGAACGTGTCCGTGCACCTGCGCGACGGCCGCGTGGTGGGCTGGGAGCTGGAGGACTGGCGCGTGGTGCGGGCAGGCCGGGGGAACAAGACGCCCAGGCCGGTGTCACGCCGGGTCGTCGAGGAGGCCACGTCCGTCGTGCGGCTCTACGCGCCGGGCACCGGCTCGCGCTCGCTGCACCTGGGCCTGCGCCTCATCCACGAGGGGAACGCACCGTCCGCGGAGGGCTGGGTGGAGGAGACCCGGATGCTGCCGCTGTCGCGTCCGAGCGGGGGCGTCAGCCGCCTCACCCTGCCCTGACGACGAAGCTCCGGCGCGCGGCGGACACACGGCCCGCCGCGCGCCAGGACAAACAGACTCTAGAAGTAACCGCCCACCGTGGTGCCCACGCTGAACGTCACATCCACGTCGTCACCCAGGCCAATGGCCAGGCGAGGACCGGCGCCCACGAAGAAGTGGGACGTCACGTGGTACAGCACGGGCGCGTAGCCCTCCAGGATGACGGTGGAAGCCGAACCGGTGCCGTCGGGCAGCGACAGGATGTTGTCGCCGACGAACAGCGTGACGATGGCCTTGGGCCAGAACGACAGCTTCTCCGAGAACGGGATGTTGTAGCCCACGCGCGCGTTGATGCCGAACGCCGCCAGCGAGTCCCCTTCACCAAACAGCACGGACAGGTTGATGCCACTTCCGATGGAGAGGTTCTCCTTCAGGAAGTAGTCCACGCTCGGCGCCAGCCTGAAGAAGCCGTACCCCGCGCCCTCCGTCGTGTAGCCCAGGTCCGCCGACGCATCCGAGCTGACGACAATCTGCCCGACGCTGCCAAAAGCCCCACCCGTCGACTGCGCGAAAGCAGTCGTCGACACCATCAACCCGGCCGCTACGGCCATGGCCTGCCACTGATTTGCCTTCATGAAGCGTCCCTCCGTTGCGTGTGCCCGCGGTCATTCCCGGGCGCTCGGCGGCCTCTTCTAGTCAATGGAGGCGGGCGCGCATCCTTTTTTCGTCTCCCCTGTGTCCTCTACCGCATGAGCGCAACTTGAGAATTCTCGCCTCGAGCCGGCGCGTCACACGGGTTCTCATCACCCGAAGACGCCGCGCGTGAGACATCGCTGAGACATGGACGGAAGGCCCCGACGCGGGCACGCGGGAGGCCTCGCGCGAGCCAGGGCTCACGGACGG
This sequence comes from Myxococcus eversor, assembly GCF_010894455.1. GTDB lineage: Bacteria > Myxococcota > Myxococcia > Myxococcales > Myxococcaceae > Myxococcus > Myxococcus eversor. The sequence goes on from NZ_JAAIXY010000018.1 coordinate 48,705, forward strand.
GAGGGGCGGCCGGGGTGGAGGGGTCGAGTTCCCGGCCGGCCCTCCCATGCGCGAGGTACCGTGCCCCGAGCGGCCCTGAACCGCTCGGAAGGAGCGCACGGTACGAGGACACCGGTAGCAAGCCTCACGCCAAACGAACTCCCGGTGAAATCAATCCCTTGTCAGCCGGAAAGCCCCGGAATGCCCTCCTGAGCGTCCGAAGTCGGGACGCGCACGTCCCAGAAGCGAACAGACTGGCAATGATTCGCATATCCTCATGTTGCCGTCTGTCCGTAGGATTCCAGCGAATCCCCTCATGCGGCGCCCCACGGAAGGATGGATGGGAGGACATGCCTCGTGTGCGTGCGCCCGCGGTGGCGGGCTCCTTCTACCCCTCCAGTCCCACCACGCTGGCCACGCAGGTGGACGCGTGGTTGGAGCAGGCCCGGGGGCCAGAGGGAGGGGTTGTCTCCGCGCTCATCGTTCCCCATGCCGGTTATGTCTATTCAGGGGCGGTGGCGGCGGCGGCATACGCCGCGCTGGGGGCCCGGCGCGCGGAGCGCACGCGCGTGTTGCTCCTGGGGCCGTGTCACTTCCACTCGCTTCGAGGGCTGGCGTATCCGGCCGTTGACCTGCTGTGCACGCCGCTGGGTGACGTGCGGCTGGACGCGGACCTGTTGCGCCGGGCGACGGAGCTGGCACAGGTGAGTGCCTCCACGGAGGCGCATGAGTCGGAGCACTCGCTGGAGGTGCAGCTCCCGTTCCTCCAGCGGGCGATGGAGCACTTCACTGTCTTGCCGCTGGTGGTGGGCCGCGCGGACGAGGAGGCGGTGGCCCAGGTGCTGGAGGCGCTGTGGGACGAGGACGTGCTGCTCGTGGTGAGCTCGGACCTGTCGCACTACCTGCCCTATGAGGAGGCGCGGCGCGCGGACCAGGAGACGGTGACACGGGTGCTGGCGTTGGAGGGGCCGCTGGATGCGGGCAGCGCGTGTTGCACGGAGGCCATCAACGGCTTGCTGCGCGTGGCGAAGCGGCGGGGGCTGCGGCCCAGGCTGGTGGGGTTGCGCAACTCCGGGGACCTGGCCGGAGCGCGCGCCGAGGTCATCGGGTACGGCGCCTTCGTCTTCGAGTCGCCCGCGCGGGGCACGTCCCGGGAGTGCTCAGTCGTCCCAGGAGAGGGAGTACTCGCTGTCGAGCAATGACGTCTGACGGCCCTCGACGCGGATGTCCTGGGCGCCGACGGCCTGGAGGGCACCTTCGAGCATGCCTTCGTTGTAGGCGACGGGGGTGAAGATGCGGCGCATGTGGATGCGGCCGGCGCGGCTGGCGGTCCATTCGACTTGCAGCTCGCCGAAGTCGATGGCCATGCGGTAGGCCTCCGGGAGCATGTTGACGAGCTGCTTCGGGTCTCCGCCGACTTGCTGACGGACCTCGGTGCCGAACATGGAGCGGACGAAGGCGAGCGTGCCCTGGACGCCAATCTGGCGCATGGCCTCCTCGACGCCGCCGAGCTGGGGCGCGAGCAGGTTGGCGGCGGCGAAGAACAGCCGCATGAAGGGCGGGACGGGATAGAGCTCGGTGGGGTCGAGGTCGGCGGGGAAGTCACCGGCGTCGACGATGTGCTTCACGGCCTGCTCACCGCCCAGGAAGCGCACGGTGTCGAGCACGGCGGCGAAGTGCATGCCGCGAATGTGCTCGGAGGACTGAACGAGGGCGAGCCGTGAATCCAGCTCCCGCTGCACTGCCTCAGGCGTGTTCCACGTCCCGCGTTCCATGAGCCGACCTCCACCGCGAAAAAGCGCGCAATGCTCGCACAGCTTCCTCTCGCGCGCGAACTCCTGGAGGGTCAGCATCACCCTGGCGCGTTCCAATCCTGGGAACGCAGCCAATGCACTACGTTGAGTGAAATGACGACCTCGCGCACGCCAGGGCTGTCTCGGCTCCGCGCATTGACTCGGCCAGTCTGGCTCGGGCTGGCCCTCGCCATCTCTTGCACGAGCGCTCGACGCTACTACCTTCCTTCTGAGCTACCCGTGCTGGACGGCGACACCTTCCTGGCCGTGGCACCCGGCCCGTGGCCGGAGGTTCCCGTCGTGCTCGACGCCTCGGCGACCGTCCCGGATGACCTGGTCCTTCCAACGCTCCAGGCACTGATGGCACTACCTGGTGCGATGGATGCCTGCGACGCCCAGACAGGACGTCCCCGCCCCGATGCCACCGAGTACTGCGCCGCCATCTACCGCACGCCCGACGACTGGCGCGTGTCCTGGCCCATTCGCGATATGGCGACCTCGACCCGTGCGTGCAGACCTCCCTTTGGTGGCGTGGATGACGTGGACTTCGGAAGGGACCTGCCCATCTTCGGCTATGCCCACAACCATCCCTGCGGAGCGGAGGTCAGCGCCAAGGACCTCGTCGTGTGGCCCCTGGCGAAATCGGGAGAGGGCCTCTGGGTGATGATGGCCTATGCGACGACGCCGAGCGGCCGACTGGCCCGGAATGCGAAGGGACAACCCGTTTCGACCTGGGGATGGCTCGCCACGGGCCATCGAAGCGCTCCCCGCTTCTACAAGTGGAACCCAGCGGGTGAGGTCTTTCTCTGGGACGCGACCCAGAAGCACTGGAGCTTCCAGGCCACTTGTCGGCCGCGCCCTTCCAGCGCCATCAGGCCCCACGGCGCTCCTCCGGATTGCTCTTCCGCGGTGTCACCCTAGGCTGCTCGACGCCACGCCCATGCGACCTCGCACCACGTCACGCCGTCCTGATGCACGTTCTCCAGGTGCCACATGCTGAGACTGAATCCCCTGCTCCTGCTGGTCTCCCTGCTGACGGATGGCGGCGCTCCTCCGCTCACGTCCGACGCGGGGAGCACGGATGCGGGAGGCGAGAGACCTCGGCCCACGACGTCGACACAGGATGCGGGGACATCACCGGCGGCCACGGGCGTACGTCCCATTCAGTGGCCGGAGGAGATTCGCCCGCTGGCCACGCTGGATGGCCCCGCGGTGCTCGCCGCGCACACCGCGCTGCAAGAAGCCATGAAGCGCTTTCCGAAACAGCACACCCAGCAGTGTGCGTTCTCGCCCCGCTCCCTGGAGCTGCGCATCGGCTTCGAGGCGGGTATCTACTTCGTTCAAGTCGAGCGACGCGTGGACAGGTGCCCTGGCTTCGGTCCTGGTGTCACGCTCGAGTTCGACTGGTTCGAGGTCTACGCCATCTCACCCGACGGGCGGTTCCTCGAACGCGCCCCGTATCACCCCTGAGCCGGAGCGCTCTCCTTGCGCAGCTTCGCGTCGAGCAGGAAGTTGCCGAAGGGCACCAGCGACGCGCCGAACGCCACCGCCACGCGCACGAAGGACCAGCGCAGGGCGATGGCCGCCTCCATCAACGCGAAGAGGTACAGCACGAACAACAACCCGTGCGCCATGCCCGTGAAGCGCACCGCCAGGGGCATGTCCGCCGCGTACTTCAGCGGCATCGCGATGAACAACAGACACACGAACGACAGGCCCTCCAACAAGGCCACCGCGCGGAACCGTCCAAGGGGGGTCTTCAACATGGCGCTCTCCCCCTCCTGTCTCCCATCCCCTGCTCCCGCCGTCCATGCGTCACTGTGACGCACCCGGTCGCCCGCCCGCCTGGCTTCATTCCGTGTCTCCCCTCCCACTAGAATGAACCGCGTGAGGCTGGGAAAGCCCGGCACCACGAACCGAGGGGGGAGAGCACCATGTCAGGCAGCGACAAGCTGGAGTCCACCATCCAGGTGCCACGCGAGGACCGCAAGGGCGCGAAGCTGGTGCTGGAGCGGCCCACCGGAACCCTCAACACCGTCGCCATGCGACTGGTCATCAGCGGGAAGATGCAGGGACAGGACCGCCGCCAGCTCCACGCGGACGTCTTCCCCGGCGCCGTCACCGTTCCCCTGCCCGATGACTTCCTTCCCACCGCCGCCCAGGGTTGGGTGCGCGCGGTGCTCACCGTGGCGGACCCCGTGGGCATGGGCGCCCAGTTCCTCCAGCGGGCGACGCTCGTCTTCGAGAAGGGCCAGAAGGAAGCCCTCTGGGACGACTTCTCCCTCCAGAAGGGCGCTGGCGCTGACTTCATCACCCTCACCTGGACGGTGGTGGAATGAGGGCGCTCCTCGCGCTGCTCCTCCTCTGCGCCTCCACCGCCAGCGCCCAGGACGGCGGCACCCCGGACTCGGGGACCGTGGAGCTGGACTTCCCCAGCATCCTCCGAGGGGGCTCGGAGACCGCCGCGGGCCTGGACATCGCCACCGCGGGCGAAGTCGTCCACCCCTCCAACCCCTCCGCCCTCGTCGTCAGCCTGCGCGGCGTGGGAGCGGTGCTCGACGGCACCCAGGCGTCCTTCGCCCTCCAGCTCAACCCCTACCTGCTCACCGACGGCTTCGAGAAGCTCTACTCAGAGGCCGTCGCCGCGCGCAACGCGTCCGTCATCACCCGCCTGCTCCAGGACACCGCCATCACCCTCGGCATCGGCCAGGACACGCCCTACCCCGACGGCGTCCCGGAGAAGGGCCGCTTCGCCACGGTGATGGCGGGCCTGTCCGTGGATGTCCTCGGCGAGCGCGGCATCTACGGCGCCGCCTACAACGCGTGCATCCAGCGCGTCCTCACCGACCCCAGCCTCTACGAGTTCCCCGACAAGCCCCTGCCCGGCGACTTCGTGGACCCGGCCGACTTCGAGAAGGCGCTCGGCGACTACCGCCTCGCCATGGAGGCCACGCGCCAGGCGGGCATCGCGAAGATTCGCCAAGGCCTCCCCGCCTGCACCCGCGAGACGCGCCAGGCGTCCACCGCGCTCTTCGTCTCCGTGGGAGGCCGCTGGGTGACACCCGGGCTCAAGTCCCACGACGGCGACGGTGTCGCCATCCAACGCGGCTTCGGCGCGGCCACGGTGGAGCTGTTGAGCAGCGCGGACTCCAACCTGGAGGCCGCCATTCAAGTGCGCGTGCTCCAGGAGCGGCAGCGCCCGGAGCTGTCCATGGACAAGTGGGTGGACGTCGGCCTGTCCTTCGGCGTCGCCTCCCAACGCTTCCAGCTCAAGCTCGAAGCCACCCAGTCACTGTTGAAACTGGGAAACACGGACCAGAGGCGCGCCAGCGTCGTGGCCACCACCCGCGTCACCGTGGCCGAGCGCTTCACCGTGGGCCTGGGCGTGCAGGGCCAGGGGGAGGACATGGCGGACGCCGTCGGCCAGATTCGCCCCAGCCTCGTGCTCGACCTGGCGGAGCTGCCCACGCTGCTGCAACCACTCCCGGCGCCTCGCTCCTGACGGCGCCGGGATGCACCGCGGGGTCCGCTAGTTGAGGACCTCGTAGTACAGCGACAGGTACCTGGTGACCTGCTCCGCTTGCGGCAGCAGCTCCGGCAGGTAGCGCTGGAGCGCCTGCCGCGTCGCTTCCGCGAGCCTCGCCTGACTGCCCAGGTGCTCGCGGACGTAGGGCTCCAGCCGCTGGATGAGCTCGTAGTTGCTGGAGATGTTCTCCGCCCGCATCGCCTTCTCCAACGGAAGCTCGTTGCGAAGCGGAACCGCGGGCAGCAGGCGACTGATGAACGTCACGCGGTGGAGGATGCGCCAGCACGGCGGCGCCTTCTCCGACTGCCTCGCCTGCCTCAGCGCCAGCGCGTTGGGCTCGCTGGACTGCTCCAGCCAGATGGGGTCGATGACCTTGCGGAACAGGTCATCGAAGTTCCGCCGGTCCGTGTCCAGGTAGAAGCTCATGAAGCGGTACGCATCCACCTTGCCCGGCACCAGCACCGGCTGGTTGTTGCCGTCGTAGACGGGCCCGTTGTCGTCGTACTCCTGGATGTTCGCCGGCAGGCCCAGCGACAGGTTCAACCCGAAGGAGCGGCTGGCCTCGCTGCTCTTCGCGCGGGTGAAGGTCTGCCCTCCCCCGAAGGCCGCATCCACCTGCCCTCCCACGGTGATGCCAAAGAGCTCCACGTTCAATCCAACATGGAGCTCGCCCGACACGTTGAAGGAGAAGTGTCCATTGTGGCTCTCCGTCACCACGTCCGTCGTCTCCGTGGTCTCCGCGAAGAAGCCGCCCTGCACCGTCCACACGTACGTGTTGCACAGGTTGCGCTTGGCGAAGGCGCGCGCCGTCGCCTCCGTGTCTCCCGAGGGCATCGCCGGCTCCGGCACCTCGCCAATCACGCTCGCCAGCACCCGCGAGGCATTGTCGACCACCTCGTTCACTCCGGCCTGCACCAGGTTGCTGCCCGTGGAGAAGGCCCGGTAGCGGTGCAGCTCCCGCTGCTCCTCCTGGAGGATGCGGCGCTTGAGGGCGTAGGCCTCGCGCGGCTTGTAGTAGGAGTACTCGCCGTAGCCGGCGGCCATGGAGTAGTCGGGGTCCATCACCTTGCCCGTCGATGAGAAGCCGATGCAACCGTCGAGCGTGCCCTGCTTGGTGTAGAGCGGATTGATGGGGAAGGTGAGCAGGTTCCAATCCCTCGGGATGTCGGGGTTGGGCACCATGCGGTAGCCCACCAGCGCGCGGTTGTGCTCCAGGCGCAGTGAGTACACGTCCGCCGTCTCCGACTGCACCAGCGCGAAGCCCACGTTGGAGGGGACGATGCGCCGCTCCATCTCCGGGCCCCGGGGCGTCTTCGTGGACTCCCAGTTCCCCACCAGCGACACGGCCATGTTCCGCGACATGCGCTGGCCCCTGCCCTGGCTGCCCTCGTTCACCCAGCCGCCGGACAGCTCCGTGCGCAAGGAGAGCCCCGCCTCCACATTCACCTTCGCCATCGGCGCGGACGTGCCGATGCCCATCGGCGCGGTGATGAGCTTCACCTCCAGCTCGGCGGCGAGGAGCGAGCTGAGCGTGAGGCTGCCCATCATGCTCGACTCCGCCGAGGCGGAGACGGTCGTCATCACATCATCGGCCTGGACGAACTCCACGCGGGACAGGTCCGCGGGCACCTCGCCGGTGTACTCAATCACGCCCGCCGTCAGGTTCTCCGAGGGCACGGGCGGCGCCCCCTCCACGTAGCCGATGACCTGCGGCGCGAACTGCGCCTGACTCACCCACTCCGTGACGAGGTTGCCCACCTTGTAGCCCGTCACCAGGTACCACCCGCCGGAGTAGATGAAGGAGTACGCGCGCTTCATCGTCCCGCGCATGCCTCCCGTCGCGTCCCGCTGCAGGTCTCCATACTCGGCGACGCCGGGCATGCCCTGGATGGGCGCGTGGAACGGCGTGCGCACGCTCGCCAGCGCCGAGCGCACCCGGGCCGTGTCGTTGGACACCGGCGCGGTGCTCAACTGGGGGACGGGGCGGTTGACCGCCCGAGGCAGCTCCAGGTGGTTGCCGCGCAGGCCATTGTCGTTGATGCGCGAGGAGTCCGGCCGCGTCGAGTCCAGGTCGAACGTGTAGTACGCGACCAGGTCCGCCTTCTCACCCTTGAGCCGGGTGAAGAGGTTGTCGAGCACCTGCTCCTCGCTGCGCAGCGTGTCCCAGATGCGCACCTCCTCCAGCTCGCCCTTGTAGGGGGCCTGGACCTTTTCGCCGTTCCACACACCGCCCAGGCTCAAGCCCGCGCCCACGCGGGGGAGGCTCGCGACCTCCGTGCTGGTGGAGGAGAGCGACTGGAGCGCGATGCCCTTGCCATTCACATACATCCAGACCTGACTGCCCGCGGGGTTGGGGGACTTCACCCGGGTGGCGCCGCGCAGGCGCGCTGGATACGACTCGCTGTCGTCCAGGGTGACGTTGCCCTCCCGTTCCGGGAAGCGCCACCGCGCCACCAGCCCGGAGTCCCGAGGCTTGAGGGCGACTCCGAGCTGCGCGGGGTCCAGCGCCCGGCTCCACACGCGCACCTCGGCCAGCGTGCCGGTGAGGCCGTAGGTGTCCGTGCCCTCCGTCATCTTCCCGATGAGGAACGGGCCCGCGTGGCCCCGGGGGTCCGCGTCCGTGTACTGCGAGCCGCCCTCGTCCCGTCCATCGATGTAGAAGCGCAGGTCGTCCCACTCCTTCACCTCGATGCTGTCCAGCACCTCGAAGGACTGCCCCGCGATTTCCCGCGTCACCTTCTTCTCGGTGTGGCTGGTGCCGGCCTTGCGCACCACCGCGACGCGGTGGAACGTGTTCTCCTTCACCTTGCCCGTGGAGAAGACCTCACGGCGCGAGCCCTTCGACTCGAAGGTGAAGGACAGCCGCCCGTCCTCGGTGATGCTCAGCAGATACGGCACCTCCTGCCCGCTGCCGTCTCCGACACCGCCCTTGCCCACCAGGGGCTGGCGCCGGCCCAGCGGCCCCACGGCGAGGAACACCTCCAGCGTCAGGTCCCCGGTGAGCTGCAAGGCATCCGCGTGGGCCACCTCCAGCCACGCCCCCGGGCGGAGCTGGACGCCCCAGGACTGCTGGAAGGCGAACGCGACATGACGCCAGCTCCCCACGGGGAAGGACTCCTGGCTGATGACGTAGGAGTCGCCGACGCCCGCGAGCAGCCTGAAGCCCGCGTCGATGGGCGACTTCACGAAGGTCGGAGTCCCGCTGACGTCGCAGTGGAACTGGCGTCCCGTCACGTCGCGCACCCGCGTGTCGTTGAAGCCCCAGCACGCCAGGAGCCCCGCCTCGCTGCCCTGCATGCGCAGGCCCTTCTTCTGCTCGATGACCGTCGCGGCCAGCGCGCTGTTCCAGACCCGCACCTCGTCCAGCGCGCACGTCGCGGGAGTCGCCAGGGCCTCGTCCTCGACCTCGTCGCCCAGCCCCCCCAGGCCCCACGCGCCTTCGCCCGTGTAGTCCTTCCCACGCGTGGAGCGGCGCACCTCCTTGCCGTCGCGGTAGAGGATGACGAGGCCCGTCAGCGCCTTGAACGTGAAGGCGTAGTGGTGCCACTCCATGTCGGCGACGGAGGTCTCCACCAGCGCCACGCCGTTCTGCATGGACAGCACCAGGCTGTTCTGCGCGTTGAGGACGAGTGACAGCCGGTCCCCGTCATCCGAGTGGGTGGACCCATGGAACAGCACGCACCCGGGCACGTTGTTCTTCGTGCGCTTGAGCCACAGCTCCACGGAGAAGTCCTTCTTCGCCAGCGGCAGCCCGTCCCCGCAGCGCACGTACGTCTCGCCATCCAGCGACAGCGCGGAGCGCACCTCCTTGTCCTTCCCCTTCACGAGCGAGAGCTGGTACTCCAGCGGCGCCGACGGACTGACCAGGGAGTCCAAAGGCGACGTCTCGAAGGTCGGCGTGCCGACGTACGTCCCGCCCGACTGGCCCCCTTCGAGCGCGATGTCCCGGGCCTCCTCCTCCACGAAGTGCCAGCAGGCCAGGAGCCCCGACGCGTCCCCCTCCACCCGGAGCGCCTGGTCGGCGACGATGGACTGGACGTCGCGGGCATGGTCCCACACGCGCACCTCGTCCACGAGGCACGTGGACGCGGTGGTGATTTCCCCGTCGAGCACCTCCGCGCCCAGAATCAGCTCGCCCTCTCCCGAGTAGGCCTCCGACAGCGTCTTGCCCGCCACCTTCTTGCCATCCAGATACAGGACGGCCTCCCGGCTGTCGGCATCGTGGGTGAGGGCGACGTGGTGCCACGTCGTGTCCTTCACCGCCGTCGACGAGGTGAGGGTGTCCTTGCCGAAGCGGCAGACCAGCTTCCCGCTCGCGTCGAAGGAGAGCAGCAGGCGCTGGTTCACCGTCGTGGACGGGACGCCTTGGGCGAGCAGCGTCTCCGCCACGGTGGTCTTCTTGCGCATCAACCGCGCCTCGAGCGTGAAGTCGACGCCGGCCAGCACCAGCTCGTCCCCGAAGCGCACGTACGTCTTTCCATCCAGCACGAGCGCCAGGTTGCTGGACTCCGACGTGCGCGCCGCCGGGGCACACGCGAGCACCACCGCCGACGCGTCCACCGACTTCGGCATGAGCCAGGCCTCCAGCGTCACGTCGCCCTGGAGGGCCAGGGGCGTCGTGTCCAGTCCGGCCGGCGAGGCCACGTAGTGTTGGAGCCCATCGAAGGAGAGGTCTCGCCCCGGGACGTCGCCGTGCCAGCGACCCGACGAGGTGCCCAGCACCTGCTTCGCGGCGCCGTTGACCAGCGGCTGCGTGGAGAGCGTGGGCACCGGACGCAGCCACAGCGAGCCCTTCGAGAGCAGCGCGCCCGGCAGGTCCGACGTCGCCCGCGAGTAGTCATAGGGCAGGAAGCGCACGCGCTGGCCAGCGGTGAGCGGGCCCTGGGGCGCGACCTTCACGGTGAGCTGCGTGGACTTGGGGGGAATGGCCTTGTTCACCTGGAGCACCTCCGAGCCCACCTCGATGCGGTCTCCGTTCGCCAGGGAGCGCTGGGTGCCTTTCGCGAGCGTGAGCGTGGTGCCGCTGTGTGAGGCCACGGTGCCCAGGAACTCGGGGTGGGCCTGTCCGGAGAGCACCTCCGCGAGCAGCTTCGGCGCGCGGGGCGCCTCGGGCCAGACCTCCGTGTATCCGCCGGCCTTCAAGGTCAACGCGCAGCGGTCGTTGCTGGAGCCGTTGGCGAGCGTGACGTCCACGGCTCCCAGGTCCGTGCCCGCGCTGGTGGCGACGAGCGTGAGCCCCTGCGTCGCATCCCCGAGCCGCACCACCTCGCGGGTGACGGAGGGCTCGTAGTAGGCGGCCAGGAATTCTCCGTCGACCGAGCCACGGAAGTAGAGGATGACCTGGCCGGTGGAGCTGTCGAGGAGGAAGGGCGTGGAGGACGTCTCCGCGAAGGCCAGCAGCGCGCCCGCCACGGGGAGCCCCCGGCAATCCACGGACAAGAGCTTCATGCGCAGGGACACCTCGCTGCCCTTCGCGCCCAGCGTCAGTCGCGCCAGCTCCATGCGCGCCTCGGCCTGGGTCTGCTCGGCGGCGGTCCGTTGCAGCTCCAGGTCCGCCAGCTCCGTGCGCGTCTTGGCGCGCAGCGCGGCCAGGTTCTCGCACGGCTCGACGGACACGATGCGGCAGGCGGAAGCGGACGACCCCAAGGCCTTGGTGAAGCCCAGCGTTCCGTTGGATGAGCGCTGGAGGTACTCGTCCTTGTGGGCCGGGTGACCACTGCCCGCGTTGACCACGCGGAGCGCCTGGTAGTGCTCCGTCGCGCCCGTGCGCATCCAGGTCCAGTTCGTCTTCGTGGTTTTCTGGACGAAGCCCGTGGACTGCCACTCCAGGTACATCTGGCTCTTTCGGTTCTGGAGGAGGTAGCCGCCCTTGTCCGGAGAGGGCACGAAGCGCCACTGACGAAACTCGGTGGCCATGGCGGCGTTCTGCGCGGCCGCGGTGACGGGGGAGCCGTCGCGGACCTCGGTGACGCCGATGTAGTAGTCGTCGCTCTGGATGTGGAGGTGGAACCAGTACAGGTGAATCAGGAGGTTCCCATCGGGCGTGGGTTTCTCCAGGGCGGCCAGCAGCTTCCGAGCGGCGATGAGCTGGGCGTCGAGGTCCCGCACTGAAGTTTCCGCATTGGAGAGGTTGGTCTCGGCCTTCTTTATCTCCTTGTCCGTTCCATTCTTCTCGGGGGCCGCGAGCCACGGCAGCGTGGCGACGTCCTGCATCTGCGCGAGGTGGCCGTCCTGGGACACGGCGAAGTCGAGCACCGCGGCGTACTCCTGGCGCGTGGGGCTGCCCTTGGGCGAAGCCCCCCCTGTCGCGAAGGAGAGCATCACCCGGGCCTGTCGCTTCTGCGGCTCCCCGCTCCGACTGTCGCCGCTGCCCGTCGTCTCCTGCTGGTAGTAGAGCAGCGCCGCCATGCCGGAGGTGACCTTGCGCCCCTTGAGGGCGAAGCTGTCCCGACGCAGCGAGGGCCGCTCACCCACCGGCGCGCCCGACGTCACCCAGGTGGGCCCGCCCGTGGCCGTGCCGTGCTGGAGGTTGTCGGTCTGGTCATACAGCGTGACGCCCCTGCCTTCGTCGAAGCGGTAGTAGGCGACGAGCCCCGGCTCCTGGCCCACCAGCCGGAAGCCCTTGTCCCGCGACAGCTCCGCCGCGTCGCGCACGCGCTCCCAGAGGCGCACCTCGTCAATCACGCCCGCGAAGCACTCCGAGACCGTGTCCTTCGTGAGGGCGGCGCCGATGAGGAGCGCCTGCGTCGTGTCGGCCTCGAAGGTCAGCGCCGTGGAGCCGGAGGGCGCGCCGTTCAGATAGAAGCGGGCCGTCGCACCGTCATAGGTGACGGCGATGTGGTGGAACCTGCCCGCGGTGACGGCGTCCGTGGACGTGGCGGTGACCGTCGTCCCAGAGACCTCATGGCGCAGGCGCAGCTTCCCATTCGTGAGGATGGCCAACTCGTAGCTGCCCGCCCCCGTGTCGGATTGTTTGCGCAGCAGCGTCAACGGCGTGGCCCGTCCAGTCGCCGTCGGCTGGACCCAGAGCTCCAGCGTGTACTTCCTGCCCTTGAAGGCGAGCGCCGGTGAGGCGGGGATACGCACGAAGTCGTCCGTGCCGTCGAACGACAGCGCTGCCTCGGCGAAGTCGCGCTCCGGCAGGAGCGGCACCAGCTCCTCGTCCGTGAAGGGGCAGGTCCCTGGGGTGCGCTCCAGGACGGCGCCCTGATATCTCGGGTCGGGACTGGTGTAGAGCAGCGAGCCCTGCGTGTTGAACAGCCCGTCCTCGGCCTGCTCCACGTTGAAGGTGTCGATGCGCTTGGACACGTCGTTGAGGCAGAAGAACTGCCAGCGGCACAGGCCGGCGATTTGCGTGGGCAGCAGGGTGACGGCGAAGCGCCCCTTCGTGGCATTGCGGATGAACGACAGCTCCTGGGTCGGCTCATGGAAGGGTCTGCCATCCATGTCCTCGGTGCCCAGGGTGTCCGTCTGGCTGGCGGGGAGCGTCCTGTGCCGGCTGCGGCGATAACGGACCTCCATGCAGGGCTGGAGCTCCGAGCCGGACAGCACGAAGCGGTCGCACAGCACGGTGTCGCGCGTCAGCGGAACCTTGGAGCCGTCCTCCGCGCGCACGTAGTCCACGCGAGAGCGGTCCGCCGAGGACCCACCCCCGCTGAGCGCGAACACCGCGTCCGGGTGCACCTCATGGATGGCCTGACGGAAGAGGAAGATGTGCTTGCCATCCGAGAGGACCTGGAACGGAACGGCCCCCGTGGTGAGTCGGGCGGTGGTGGAGAGGAAGGGGTCCATCTCCTCGGCGGACAGGTCCTCGGAGGCCCCCTCGCGTCCTCCCTTCTTGACGACGGGCATGCGCGTGGCGCCCGCCGTCGCGAAGCCGACCTCTTCGATTTCAGAGGGGAAGCGAAGGACGGAGGGCTCCTCGCTCCAGTAGTTGACGTCGAGTTCGCCTCGGGCCTCGTCGGGAGTGTCGAGCGCGAGCACGGAATAGTGGATGACCCGTTGCGCATCGAGGGCGAAGGAGACCACGGTGCCGTTATGCCGGACCATGGTGGTGAAGTAATAGGTTTGGTCGACATACGTCTTCATCAAACGTTGGTCTGGCATGAGCTGGGTTCCTGAAGACGCGCGTCCGCGAGCGTCGGCGCGCGCTCCTGATGTGATGGCGGATGTGGGGTGCTGAAGTCAGCGCATGAGCACGCATCGTGCCGACGTCCGCCGCGCGGTATCCGTGCCAATCAATTGCGCGCGAACACGGTACGACGAAGCGCTGACACGTCAGCGTGAGCGGCGTGTTCGTGTTCGCGAATCACTGACACGTCAGCGTGAATGACGTGACGCGAGCGCCGTCGATGCGCGTTGCCCCGGGTCTGGAAAGGCCCTCCAGGCGAGGCAATGACACCCATGGATGGAGCGTGTCTGTCTCAGGTGAGGACTACTCGCCAGGCAGAGTCACCGCGTACCGCGTGAGGTCCTGCGGCGTGTTCACGTTCACCAGCGAGCGCAGCGACGGGTCCACTGCGCGCAGCGTGGACTCGGGCAGCAGTCGCGCGCGGAAGCGTGAGAGGAGCTGACGCAGGGACGGGTCTTCGGACAACGTGGCGCGCCAGACCCGCGCGAGCGCGGCGCGGTACACGGCCAGAAGGGGCTCCACGCGTCCGCCCGCCTCGAAGCACACCGCGTCCACGTCGTCACCGCGCGCGTCGAGCAACACGCGCAGGACATCGGGCGAGATGAACGGCATGTCACACGCCACCGCCACCACCCAGGGAGTCCGCGCCGCGGACAGCGCCGCGTGGACTCCACCGGGTGCGCCCTTGTCCGGCACCACATCCGCCACGGTGCGCAGCGCATAACGCGCGTAGGGTTCCGGCGAGTTGGCGACGAGGAGCACCTCTCCGAAGAGGGGCGTCAGCGCGAGCATGCGCGCCAGCACGGTGCGGCCTTCGACTTCCAGCAGGCCCTTGGGCACGCCGGAGAGGCGACGCCCCTGGCCTCCCGCGATGATGGCGAGCGTCACGTCCGGATACGCGGTGTCCATGGCTCGTGTCTCGCCCTCCCCTGGAACGTCGGCACTTGCCCCCGGCCGCGTGCGACGCCACACGTTCCATCCCGAGTGCCGTGAGACACGCACTCACGAGAGCCTTCACGGGAGAATGCCACACCTAGCGCGGAGAGGTGAGCGCGGCCCCGCACTTCGAGCCCGATGCGGGCAGTAACGCGGCGGTCCACGTGGTGCATCCGCGCACGGGGCCTGTGCATCGGGGACAGGTCGCGGGTCCGCATCAAGCGCGTTCATGAAGTGGATCCACGTGACGGGGTTCGCGGCGGGGCGGCCAGCAAGCGCGTTCATGAAGCGGATCCACGTGACGGGGTTCGCGGCGGGGGCGGCCACTCGCCGCTCCAGGCCCCGGCCCACCACCCAGGACAGCAGCCGAACAGACGGCCTCCGGTCCCATGGACAACCGCCAGGGCGCACAGCGTAGTCTGCGCGCTCCCGATGCCGCTCACGTCCCTCTCCGCCGCCCGGCAGGCCGCGCTTGAAGCCCTCGCTCCGGCGGCTTCCGAGCCCGTGCCCCTGCTCGACGCCCATGGCCGCTTCCTCGCCACGGACGTCCGGGCGTCGCGCTCGCTGCCGGGCTGCGACAACTCCGCCATGGATGGCTGGGCCGTGCGCGCGGAGGAGACTCGCGGTGCCAATCGTGACCACCCCGCTCGGCTGCGCGTCATCGACACCATCTACGCGGGGGCCCTGCCCGCTCGCGCGCTCCAGCCAGGAGAGGCCGCGCGCATCTTCACTGGTGCCCCCATTCCCTCGGGTGCCGATGCCGTCGTGCGCCAGGAGGCGGCGCGCGCGGCGGATGACGGCCTCACGGTGGACCTCTTCATCAGCGTGCCTCCCGGAAACGACATCCGGCGCACGGGCGAGGAGGTCCTCGCGGGCGCGCCGCTGTTTCGCGCGGGCCAGTGCGTGAATGCCTCGGTGCTCGGCATGCTCGCATCCCAGGGGGAGACCACCGTCAGCGTGCGCCCGGCGCCGCGGGTGGCGGTGCTCGCCACGGGCGATGAGCTCGTGCGTCCTGGTGAGCTCGCGCTCGCGCATCAAGTCTATGAGAGCAACCTGGTCCTGGTCGCGGCGCTCGCGCGTGAAGCTGGCGCCCGGGTGCTCCACATGGACCGGGCCCGTGATGACGAGGAGGCCTTGCGCGAGGCATTGACGCGGCTCGCGCCCCAGGTCGACGTGCTCATCACCACGGGCGGTGCCTCGGTGGGAGACAAGGACCATGTGAAGCGCGTGCTCGTCGCGATGGGCGCGCGCTTCTTCGTCGACGGTGTGGCCTTGAAGCCAGGCAAGCCCGTGGCGGTCGCGCGCCTGGGCACCACCGCCATCGTCGTGTTGCCGGGCAACCCGGGCGCGGCCACGGTCGCCTTCGACCAGCTCGCGAGGCCGCTGCTGCTCAAGCATCAGGGCGTGCTCGAAACGCGTCGCCGCGTCCGTGCTCGCCTGTCAGAGGCTCGCCACAAGCAGGCCGGACTCACCTATCTCATCACCGCCACGCTGGAGTACGGCGACGACGGCCTCCGCGCGTTGCTGCGTCCTCAAGGCGCCGGACAGATTCTCCAGAACGTCCAGGCAGACGGCTGGGCCGTCCTCCCTCCGGGCCGCGCCGACTTCAACGAGAACGACCTCGTCGAGGTGGAGCTGTTCGACCGTCCCCACCACCATGCGGTGGACACGGCCTCGGACATCACACCATGAGCCGCGTGCCCGCCCTCAGCGTCGTCGAGATGTTCGGCTGCCTCGGACGCCGCGCAATGAGCGACGTGCCCGCCCTCAGCGCCGTCGAGATGTTCGACCGCCACCACCACACGGTGGACGCCGCGCCATGAGCCGCGTGCCTGCTCTCAGCATCGTCGGCTGGTCCGGCGCGGGGAAGACGACCCTCCTCACGCGCCTGCTCCCACTGCTCGCCGCTCGCGGCCTGCGCGTCGCCGCCGTGAAGCACTCCTCGGACGCGCACGCGCTCCACCGCGCCGGCAGCGACACCGCCCGCTTCCAGGAGTCCGGCGCGCACCTCACCGGCTTCGCCACCCCCTCGGGCGTGCAGCTCACCACCGCCGCCATCCCCACGGAGGCCCTGCCCGAGCTCCTCACCCGCCTCGCGGGCACGCTGGACCTCGTCCTCGTGGAAGGTTGGAAGGACGGCCCTCTCCCCAAGCTGGAGGTGTGGCGCGAGGGACTCGGCCCGCCGCTCGCCACCTCCCGACCGGACGTCTTCGCGCTCGTCACCGACGCACTCTCATCCAGCCCCTCCGCCGCGCGCCTGCTCTCCCCGCTCGACACGGACACCATCGCGGACGCCCTCCTCGAACACCTGCGCTCTCCCCGCCGCGCGCCCCTCCCGCCCGTGGATGCACGCGGCGTGGGCACCCGCCCCGTGCAGCGGTGGAACGGCGCCACCCTCCTGCCCGCCGAGGACGACTCCGTCGCCGTCGAGGAGCCGCTTGAGCTGCGCATCAACGGCGATGCCCTGGCCACCACCATGCGGACCCCCGGACACGACCGCGAGCTGGCCGTGGGCTTCCTCCTGGCCGAAGGCCTCATCCGAAGCGCGGAGGACCTGGGCACCCTCGCCCACTGCGGCCGGCCAGGCGAAGAAGGCTGGGGCAATGTGCTCGAAGTCACTCCCGCCCCTGGAGTCATCATTGACTCCGAACCCATCCGAGCCACCCGCCGAGGCACGCTCACCACCTCGGCCTGTGGCGTCTGCGGGCGGCGCAGCGTGGACGACCTGCTCTCCCGCTGTGTCACCCTCGCCCCAGGCCCCAGGCTCCCACCGGATGTCGTCGCCCGCGCCACCGAGCGCCTCCGTGACGTCCAGCGCAACTTCGCCCGAACCGGAGGAGTCCACGCCGCCGCCGCCCTCGATGCGGAGGGCCAACTGCTCGCCTCCTTCGAGGACGTGGGCCGCCACAACGCCGTCGACAAGGTGGTGGGCGCCCTCGTGCTGTCCCGGGCCATCCGCGCGGGCCTCGCGCCCCCTACTGCCTTGACGCGTCAGCCCACGGTGCTCGCGGTCAGCGGACGCGTCAGCTTCGAAATCGTCCAGAAGGCCGTCATGGCCAGAATCCCAATCGTTGCGGGCGTTTCCGCGGCCAGCACGCTAGCCATCGACCTGGCCCTGCGTTCCAACGTGACGCTCGCCACGTTCGTCCGGAACGGCCGCTTCAACGTCTACACCCACCCGGAACGGCTGGAAATCGGCTAACCCCTTGAAACTCCTGACTCGCACAGCCATGCATCCACCCCTGTCATCAGCGCCGTACTCTCCGCGTCAGACCGGCACCGTAGATGCAAAGTCTCCAGGGCCGCGCTTGCCGGCGGGGGAAGCGAAGGGGTGGCTTCCGGTGTTCGCTGGGACCCCATCAGGTACGACGCGAGTCGCATGATCCAAAGATTTCACACGACTTCACGTCTTACTGACCGTGCGGGGGGTTGCAACGCGCCGCACAAGCATGGCAAAAAGCAGTTCTTTCCGACTTGAAGATTTTCAGCCTCAACGGCATCCTCTACCGGAACTGAACACTCAGCGAGCGGTAGAGGGGGGTGGACACGATGAGCAGCGCAAGTACTGGTGCGGCGGTCGGTGCTCCTGGGTCGGCATCCGCTCAGGGCAACATCATGGGGGTCGCGGAGGAGCTGGTTCCCGGGCCGAAGCTGGCGCCCGGCTTCGCGGCGAAGCTCAACCTCACGGTAGACCTGGTCCTGATGTCGGTGGTGCTGGCTGCCTCCGCGTGGATGGACGGCCTGCTGATGGCGCAGCCCGGCTGGCTGTTGCCCGCCCTGGTCTTCACCTCCCTCATCGTGTGGATCATCACCGGCACCGCGCTGTGTTTGTACGACTCGCGCTTCGCCGAGCGCAGCAAGCTGGACCACGTGGCCCTGGTGTCGGTGACGACGCTGGCCGTCGTCACGGTGCTGGCCGTGGTGCACCTGTCCCTGCCGGAGACGATGAAGGTCCCCGGCCTCGCCCCGCTGCTCATCGTGTTCTGGCCGGTGGCGCTGCTGCTCCGGCTGTTCGTCTTCCGCTCGGTGGCCTCGCAGGAGCGCCCCACGGACACCGTGGTCATCGTCGGCACGGGCGCCATGGGCCGCTACTCCGGCGAGGACCTGGCGCGCCGCGGTCGCCGCCAGCTCATCGGCTTCGTGCGCTTCCACGACGACACGGGCTCCATCGGTGAGCTGCCCGCCAAGGTGCTCGGCACGGTGGATGACCTGGAGCACATCCTGCGCAACACCGCCGTGGACGAAGTCTACATCGCCGGCAACACGCTCAAGCAGGGCGAGGCGATGCAGGCGTCCATCAAGCTGGCCGAGCGCTTCGGCGTCCCCTTCGCGCTGCCCGCGCACAGCTTCCGTCTGGACCGCGCGCGTCCGGTGGACAGCCGCGCCGTGGCGGACGGCTTCCTGCACTTCGCGGCGGTGAGCCCCAAGCCGCACCAGATGGCGATGAAGCGCCTGTTCGACATCTGCGTGTCCGCCGTCGCGCTGTGGATGCTCCTGCCGCTCTTGGGCTTCGTGGCGCTCGTGGTGAAGCTCACGTCGAAGGGCCCCATCTTCTTCAAGCAGTACCGCGTCGGGCAGAACGGCAAGCCGTTCTACATGCTCAAGTTCCGCTCCATGGTGGTGAACGCGGAGGAGCTGAAGGAGAAGCTGGCCGCGCAGAACGAGCAGTCCGGCCCCGTCTTCAAGATGAAGAACGACCCGCGAATCACGGGCATCGGCCGCTTCATCCGCAAGTTCTCCATCGACGAGCTGCCCCAGTTCATCAACGTGCTGCGCGGCGAGATGAGCATCGTCGGCCCGCGCCCGCCCGTGCCCAACGAGGTGGCCAAGTACGAGACGTGGCAGCGCCGCCGGCTGTCGGTGCGCCCGGGCCTCACCTGCATCTGGCAGGTCTCCGGTCGCAACCAGATTTCGTTCGAGGAGTGGATGTACCTGGACATGCAGTACATCGACCACTGGACCCTCACGAGCGACCTGCGCCTCTTGCTCCAGACGGTGCCCGTGGTGATTACGGGGCGCGGGGCCAGCTAGGCTTCCAGGCGGCCTGACTTCCTCGGGGGCGGCATTGACGTGCCGCCCCCGCTCGTCTTCTATGCACTCGGGCTGTCCGGCCAATTGCCGGGAGGCCCGCTCCCACCGTGACGACCCACAGCGAATCCAATCAGCATGACGCCCAGGAGCGTGAGCGCTCCCACGAGGCGATGGGCGCGGTGCGCAACGGCCTTCAGCTCGGCGGTTCGCTGCTGGTGACGTACGCCATCGCCTTCGGCATCCGGCCCCTGCTGACGCACTACATGTCCCCGGAGGCCTTCGGGCGCTTCAACTGGGCGGACAGCTTCTCGGCCATCTTCTTCATCGCCACCAATCTCGGCCTGGAGATGTACATCCGCAAGGAGGTGTCGCGCCGGCCCGAGCACGCCAGCGACTTCTTCGGCGCCTCCATGCTGGTGCGGCTGGTGCTCACCGGTGTCCTCATGGGCGCGCTCGCGCTCGTCATGGGCTACCGGGACGATCCGCCGGAGATGCGCGCGCTCGTCTACGTCTTCGGCGTCGCGCAGCTGCTCGTCATGTGCAACGCGTCCATGGCGGCGCTGCTGCACGCCAAGGGCAAGGTCGCGGGGCTGTCCATCTCCAACGTCGTCACCAAGGTGGTGTGGGGCGGCGGACTGCTCGCGGTCGGCGTGCTGGGTCTGCCCCTGCCGTGGCTCGCGGTGCCGGTCGTCGCGTCGGAGGCCATCAAGCTGGCCATCGGCTGGCACCTGGCGCGCCAGCACATGGGCCTGGTGTTCCGCGTCGACTTCCCCGCCACGTGGCGGGTGTTCAAGGCGGGCCTGCCCTACTTCCTCACCGCCGCGGCGCTCGCGACGAACGGGCGGCTGGACATCATGATTCTGGGGATGCTCGGCAACCACGAGGAGGTCGGCTGGTACAGCGCCGCGTGGAGCATCTCCAACGTCACCTTCGCCCTCAACCCTGTCATGGGCTGGGTGCTGCTGCCGCTGATGTCCCGCGCCGCCGCGCGCTCCGAGGACGAGGTCAGCGCCATCGCCCGCCGCGCGCTGGAGGGCACGCTCGCCGTCACCGTCCCCATGATGATGCTCATCGTCATGGGCGCGCCCCTGTGGATTGGTCTGCTCGGCAAGGACTACTCGCTGGCGGTGAATCTCCTGCGGCTCCAGTCGCCCCTGTTCGTCCTGGCCTTCGTGACGATGACGTGCGGCGCCTGGCTCACCATGACGAACCGCGAGTGGTGGGTGACGGGCACCAGCATCTTCGGAAGCCTGCTGCTCAACCCGCTGCTCAACCTGATGCTGGTGCCTCGCCTGCACGCGGCCTACGGCGACGGCGGCGGCGCGGCGGGCACGGCCATCTCCCTGCTGCTCATGGAGGTGGTCATCACCATCATCATGCTCGGCCGCATGGGCCGCTCCGCGGTGGACCGCCGGCTGCTCGTCATGGTGGCCAAGACGGCGGTGGTCTGCGTGGTCGTCGTCGCGTTGGACCGGACGGTGCTCTACTCGCTTGCGGACTGGCCCCGGCTGGGCGTGGAGGCCGCGCTGTACGTCTTCGGCGTGCTGGCGCTCGGCGCGATACGGCCGGGTGAAGTCCTGGCGGTGGTGAAGCTGGCGCGCCGCCGTGGCAACCCCGAACCGGAGCCGGCCGTCATCGCCGTCGCCCCCACCCCGTAGAGGAAACCGTCAGAGCCCATGTCGTCCCTGCCCCGCACCCATCGCCCCGCGCTCCACCTCCCGCCGCGCGTCCTCGCGTGCGCCGTGCTGCTGCTCGTGGCCTCCGCGTGCAGCGGGCTGGGCAAGTACACCTGGGTGGACGAGTACCAGGAGAAGCCGCCCCCGCTCGACGCGAGCTACCGCATCGCCGCCGGGGACTTGCTCAACATCCGCGTGTGGAACCAGGAGTCGCTCACCACGCAGGCGCGCGTGCGAGACGACGGGCGCATCAGCCTGCTCTTCCTGGACGACGTGGAGGCCGCGGGCCACAGCCCGGCCATGCTGTCGCAGCAAATCCAGACGCGGCTGAAGGACTACATCAACCACCCCGTCGTCACCGTGGCGCTGGAGATGGCGCGCCCCATCAAGGTGACCATGGTGGGTGAAATCAATCGCATCGGCCCGCTGGAAATCGACGTGGGCGCAAGCCTCCTGCAGGCCCTGGCCGGCGCGGGCGGCTTCACCGAGTACGCGCACCAGGACCGCATCTTCGTCATGCGTCACGAGGACGGACAGGGCCCGCTGCGCATCCGCTTCCGCTACCAGGACCTCATCCACGCCGAGGGGCGCGCGCCGACATTCCGGCTGCGTCCTGGTGACGTGGTGGTGGTGGAGTAGGTCGTGCTGGGGGCGGCGCTCACCGCGATGTGGCTGGAGGTCTCCTCCACCGCCATCACCTACACCGCGTCCATGCGGGTGGACTCGCGCGTGCGCTCCAACGAGGACGTCGCCCAGGACGCGCCCTCCATCGCCGGTGACACCGACTTCACGCCCATCATCGGACTGGAGCGGCGCGAGGGGAACACCACCCTCCAGTTGGACTACGCCCCGCGCATCAGCCTGCGCGAGGTCACCGCCGAGGCGCGCACCGAGGTGCAGCACGTGGGCCGCTTCGCCGCCCTCTGGCGTCCCGAGCGCGGCCTGTCCTTCCGGCTGAGCGAGGAGCTGGTGGTGGGCAGCGTCAACCTGCTCACCACGGACGCGCTGCCCATCTTCGAGCCGGACCCGATAGACCCGGACGGCCCGCTGCGCCCGCCCGTGGGCGGCGGTCCGCTCCAGCCGCTCCCGGAAGCCGACACCGTCCACTTCCTCTCGTCCGCCACCTCGCTCACCGGCGAGACGAGCTGGCTGGGACGGCGCTGGCAGTTGTCCGCCACCACCGGCTTCTCCGTCAGCGGCGGCCTGGACGGCCCGGCCCGCGAAGCGGTACCCCTGCAGTACGGCCCGCGCCTGGACACGTCGCTGAGCCACGCGCTGTCCTCGCTCAGCGCGCTGACGACGTCCGCCGCCGTCACGCACGCGCGCTTCTCCACCGGCGCCAACAACACCGTCGTGACGCTGACGGAGAGCTGGACGCGGCGGATGACGCGCAGGACGTCACTGGAGGCCGGCGCCGGGGCCAGCATCGTCCGCTCCCTGACAGCGGCCGGAGTCGACCCGGACCCGGAGCCCGGGGGCGAGACGCCCGACACCGGTCCCCGCACGGAGCTGTTGCCCAACCTCACCCTCGCGGTGGGCCACCGCATCCCCTCGCGCACCGCGGACTTCGACGGGCGGGTGGGCGTGCGGGTGTCGCCCTTCACGGACCGGCTGACGGCGCGCGTGTACCCGCGAGCGGACCTCACCGTGACGGGGACGTGGGCCCTGGGACCTCGCGTGCGAGTGTCCACCACGGGCGGCACCGCCTTCGCGGTGGGCGGCGCGACAGGCGACCGGCTGGTGTCCGGCGGCGTCACGGCATCCTGGATTCTCAACAGTTGGATGTCGGTGGATGCCGACACACGAGGGACGTGGAGCCGCTCGCCCGAGCTACCGGCGGCCCGTTTCCAGTGGGCGGCGGCGCTGGGCCTGTCGCTGCGTCAAACTGGTATCCTCTGAGGCTGGACCCATGGCGAAGCTCATCCTGATGTCAGTCCTCTTCCTCACCATCACCCTGCCGGCAATCGCGGCGAGGGATGAGAATCCGATGAGGGGACTGAAGAAGGCCATCCTGTGGGTGATCCTCTTCAACGCGGCATACACCTACGGCGTCATCGTCTGGGTGCCACGGCTCGGCTTCGACTGAGCGTGACTGAGAAGAAAGGCTGACGACGGATGGAGCCCCAACTGCACACGGTTCTCCTGGTGGAGGACGCGCCCTTCTTTCGGAAGATGTTGGGCGACTACCTGCGTGCCATGGGATTCAAGGACGTGGTGGAGCTGCCCAATGGCCAGGCCGCGCTCAAGCACCTGGCGGGCGCATCACGTCCGGACCTCGTGTGTCTGGACCTGACGCTGCCGGATATCTCCGGCTATGACTTGTGCGAGCACATCCGCCGCACGCCGGGCATGGCGGACGTGCCGGTGCTGGTGGTGAGCGCGCGGGACCTGCCGGAGGACAAGGCGCACGCCGAGGAGGCGGGCGCCAACAGCTACCTGGGCAAGCCCTTCACGCAGGACGAGTTCTCCCGTCGGGTGGGCCAGCTCCTCAAGAGCGCCGCTGCGAGGAGGACGTCGTGACGATGCCGGCCCCCGGGCCTCGGGGTCCGCAGGCCGTTGCTCCCCGCCCGGCGTACACGCCGGAGCGCGTGGAGACGAACGCGCCCTCGGACCTCATCGACTGGGGCTTCGCGATTGACGCCGTCTTCTACGTGAAGAACGCGGTGCTGCGTCATTGGTTCCTGGCGCTGGTGGTGATGGCGGCGGTGTCGGGGCTGGCGGCGGGCGTCAGCAAAATCATGCCGCGCAAGTACCACGTCGAAACGCGGATGCTGACGCAACGCAACTTCATCATCGCCTCGCTGGCGAACCCGGGCCGCTCCATTCCGGTGGACGCGGACCAGCCCACGCGCGCGGCGTGGGAGATGGTGATGAAGACGGACAACATCAAGGCCGTCGTCCGGGACGCGAAGCTGGTGGAGTACTGGGAGCTGCAGCGCTCGCCCATCAGCAAGCTGAAGGAGACGCTCACGCGCAAGCCGCCGCCGCCCATGTCGGAGGACGACAAGCGCGACGCGCTCACCGCCATGCTGGAGCAGGCCATGCTCGTCATGGTGGAGGGCGGCACGGGCACCGTCACCATCGGCGTGGACTGGAGCGACCCGCAGCTGGCGCTCGACATCGTGATAGCGGCGCAGAAGAACTTCCTGGAGATGCGCCAGGCGGCGGAGATGGGCGCGGTGTCGGAGGCCATCACCATCCTCGACAAGCAGGTGATTGACGAGGCCGAGGGCATCAAACAGGCGATTGCGACGCTGGACGCCACGGTGAAGCGCGTGGAGGCCAAGCGCAAGCGCGACGAGGCCAAGGCGGCGACGCGTGGAGGCCGGAACGCGCAGGCCCAGGCGCAGGCGGGGCTGGGCATCAACACCAACCACCTGCTCGCGCAGATGCGGTTCATGGTGCAGACCAAGCGCCGGGCCATCTCCGACGTGGAGGAGTTCCGCGCGCGGCGGCTGACGGAGCTGCGCAACCAGTTGGCGGAGCAGCGGGTCATCTACTCGCCGCAGCACCCGCTCATCACGGATTTGGAGCAGCGCATCGTCGCGCTGACGGAGGACTCGCCGCAGTTGGTGGCGCTGCGCTCGGAGCTCAACGAGCTCATCAACGAGTACATGCGCAGCGGTGGAGACCCGGGCGAATTGGAGCAGGGGACGACGGGGCCGCTGCTCGGCGCGGGGACGTTCGGCGGGCCGACGACGGCGGACAACCCGGAGGTGTCGGTGGCGGCGGACCGGGTGCGCATGCTGGTGATGCGGCACCAGGAGAAGATGCGGCGGTTGGACCAGGCGAAGACGGAGCTGGAGATTTCGCGCGCGTCGATGAAGCACCGCTTCAGCGTGCTGGCGCCGCCGCAGTTTCCGGAGAAGCCGTCCAAGCCGAAGGTGGAGCTCATCATCGCCGCGGGCGTGGTGGGTGGCATCGGCCTGGGCATCTTCGCGGCGGTGGCGCTGGACATCATCCGTCGGCGCATCCTGGAGAAGTGGCAGGTGGAGCGAATCCTGAAGCTCCCGGTGCTGGCGGAGCTGGAGCGGCGCTGAGGCGCGCTCGGGGGAGAGACTCGTGACGGTGTGGACCTGGGTGGACCTGGCGCTGTGCGTGGCGCTGTTGCCGGTGGCGGCGGCGTGCGGCTACCTGCTGCTGTTGACGCTGCTGTCGTGGCGGCGCGCGGCGCCGGTGCCTCCCGCGCCCACGCGCAAGTTCGACGTGGTGATTCCCTCGCACAACGAGGAGCTGGGCATCGCCCGCACCGTGGCGAACCTGTCCGCGGTGGACTACCCCGCGTCGCTGCGGCGCATCCTCGTCATCGCGGACAACTGCTCGGACGCCACGGCCCAGAAGGCGCGCGAGGCGGGCGCCACGGTGCTGGAGCGGCACGACACGGAGAAGCGCGGCAAGGGCTATGCGCTCGCGCACGCCTTCGAGTTCAGCCAGAAGGACGGCTTCGCGGACGCTGTCGTCGTGGTGGACGCGGACACGGTGGTGTCCCCCAACCTGCTGCACGCGTACGCGCGGCGGCTGGATGACGGCGCTCATGCGGCACAGGCGCACTACGGAGTGATGAACCCGACGGCGTCGTGGCGCACGCGGCTGATGACGATTGCGCTGGGCATGTTCCACAAGGTGCGCTCGTCGGGGCGCGAGGCGATGGGCGTCTCCTGCGGCCTGCGCGGCAACGGCATGTGCTTCACGCACGCGGTGCTGCGCGAGGTGCCGCACGACGCCTTCAGCGTGGTGGAGGATTTGGAGTACGGCATCCGCCTGGGCCGCAAGGGCCACCGCGTGCACTACGCCTGGGAGGCGGAGGTGCAGGGGGAGATGGTCTCCGCGGAGAAGCAGAGCCGCTCGCAGCGCCAGCGCTGGGAGGGTGGTCGCAGCCAGATGCGCAAGCTGCACGGCTGGCCGCTCCTGAAGGACGCGCTGAAGCAGCGCAGTGGACTGCTGCTCGACTTGTCCATGGACGTGCTGGTGCCGCCCTTGAGCCAGTTGGTGCTCGCGGCGGTGGGCAGCGCGGTGGCGGCGGCGGTGCTGGTGTGGCTGTCGGGTGGCACGGCGGTGTGGGCTTCGGCGCTGGCGGGCTTCGCGTTGATGAGCCTGGGCGCGTACGTGCTGCGCGGCTGGTGGGTGTCCGGCGTGGGGCCTCGCGGCCTGTTGGACCTGGCGTGGGCGCCCGTGTACGTGGTGTGGAAGGTGGGGCTGATGTTGCGCGGCCCCGGCGCGGAGAAGCGCGGCGAGTGGGTGCGCACCTCGCGCGAAGCCGAGCGCCCCTGAGTTGCTGTGGATGCGCCGGGCTCTTTCGGGCCCGGTTCATGCGGAAACCATGATGGAGCCCGGAGCCTCGCGTGCGATGCGAGGCGGGGGTCCTCTGGATGATGGCCACCTCTCGAAACACAGAGGTGGGCCTCGTGAACGCTGTGATTCCTCGGCTGCTGTGTGGCCTGCTGGCGCTGCTCACGTCCCAGGCGCTGGCCCAGGGCGGCACCATCCTGGGCACGGTCATCGACGCGCAGGCCTGGGTGCCGGTGCCCGAAGTGGTCATCACCTTGACGTCGCCCAATCTCCAGGGCGAGCGGACGGTGGTCACCAACGCCCAGGGCGAATACCGCATCCCCCAGCTTCCTCCCGGCGTGTACACCCTTCGCTTCGAGAAGGAGCCGTTCAGGCCCTACGTGCGGACCGACGTACAGCTTCGGCTGAACCGCACCATCCGCGTCAACGTCGAGCTGCGCCCCGCGTCTCTCGGTGAAGTGATGCCGCCACCTGCCGCCGCCTCATGCGAGGCCTGCATGGCCGCGGGCGTCAACGTGGACCAGGAGTTCATCAAGCGCATCGCCATCCGCCCACCCAGGGAGGACGATGCGACGCGCTCTGCTCCGAGGGAAGAGAAGACCGTGACGAAGGAGCCCTCCGTCAAGCGCGCACCACCCCAGTACAACTTCTCTCCCGCGATGCCCGGCATGTCGATGACGCTGCGGCTCCATCCCATCCCCTCGGAAGAGGCCTCCAGAAACCCCCGGCGCGGCCCTCTACAGAGTCGCGCGCGCTTCCTTCGCCCCGCGCTTCCGAAGACCTCCGTGAGCCGGGTGGCCTCCACCGTGAAGCGGCCTCACGTGACTTGCGCCAGGACCGCTTCGACTCGTTCGCTCCGGTGAAGTTCTTGAGGCCTCGCTAGTTCGGCTTGTCGCTCACACGGAGGAGCGACACGCGGCCGTCAGGGATGAGCGACACCGAGAAGACATGGGTGTCGGCGCCGAAGCGCACCAGATACGTGTAGACGCGGTCATCCCCCACCACCTCGCGCTGAGCCAGCACCAGCGGCCCCGCGGGCCCCAGGCGCTCGAGCAGCTCCTTGAAGTGCGGCAGCGCCTGGTCCACGAGCCACTTCGGGGCATACGCGAAGCGGGCGCGGTCCACCGTCCCCGCCCGCACCTCCTCGAGCAACGTCGTGAGCTGGGCGGTGACTTGAGGCTCACCGTCCTCGATGGGCGCGAGCTTCGGCACGGCGAGCGCCGGGTTGACGAGGGCGGCGATGCCCTCCGCGAATCTCGCGGGACTGGCCCGGTCCGTATTGGCCAGCACGATGATGGACAGCGAGTCCCCGAGGAAGCGGGAGTAGATGGCACGGAAGCCCTGCCAGGCACCGCCATGCTGTTGCAGGGGCTTCCCGTTGCGCTCCAGCAACTGCCAACCAAAACCATACGGCTGGGTGGCGCCGCTGTTGAGCCGAGCGGGCGACAGGATTTCGCGCCAGCTCTCCTCGCTCAGCAGAGCGCGTTGCTGCACGGCGGCGTCCCACGCAATCAGGTCCTTCACCGTGAAATAGAGCGCCCCATCTCCGGTGGTGTTGAGGGACTGGGAGACCCAGGTCTGGTGCTTCGGCTCACCGCCCACCAGGCGATAGCCGGAGGAGCGATTGGGGATGACGTCGTCCTCGCTGATGCCGCGCGCCGTCTTCATGCCCGCGGGCTTGAAGACCTTCTCTCCGAGGACATCGACGTAGGGCTTCCCCGCGACGCGATTCACCAGGATGCCCAGGAGGACATAGCCGGAGTTGCTGTAGCTCCACCGCACACCGGCCGGGAAGTCGAGGGGTAGCGCGTAGATGAACCGGGCGAACTCCTCGTCCGTGTAGTCCTTCCGTTCGTCAATCTGGCCCTCCAGGTCCTGGATGCCGGAGGTGTGATTCAGCAGGTGGCGCACGGTGATGGGCGCCCACGTGGCGGGAGCATCCGGGAAGTACTTCGTGATGGGGTCCGACAGCGAAATCTTGCCCGCCTCCACCTGGGCCATCACCGCCATCGCGGTGAACATCTTCCCCACGGAGCCCGACTGGAAGAGCGTGTCCGGGCCCACGAGGACGCGGTGCTCCAGGTTCGCGGAGCCATAGCCCTTCGCCAGCACGACGCGCCCATGCTGCACCACGCCCACCGCGAGCCCCACCACGCCCTGCCGCTTCTGCTCCGCCCGGACGAACGCGTCGATGCGCTCACGCAGCGAGCCCTGGGCCACCGCGGGCCCCGCTGTGAGCAGGCCACAGAGGAAGACGACGAACGCCGACAAGGACCGTAGACGACTCCGCATGAGAGCTCCCGTCACCGAAAGGACGCCGCAACAGAGCATCCACGGCATCACCCGTGAAGCCTCGATGCGGACACCCGGACAGGTCCTTGCCGCGTGAGGGTTGTTCGGAATGACCCATGACCCAACGATGATGAAGCCACGAGGCGCGCGTGCGATTCGCCTGGCGCGGTTCTCGGACGATGGCCGCCTCTCGAAGCACCGAGGTTGACGTCATGAAGCTCTTCAATCGCGGTGTGCTGTGTGGCCTGTTGCTGCTGTTCGCCCTGCCCGCGGCGGCGCAGGTGGCCACTGGCACCCTCATCGGCACGGTCATCGATTCACGGAGCCACAAGCCCATCGTCGACGTGGAGGTGACCGCGACCTCGCCTCAGCAGCCGGGCTCCTGGGTGGCGGTGACCGACACCTGGGGCAGCTACCGGCTGACCACGCTCCCTCCGGGCATCTACACGCTGCGCTTCTCGGGCAAGCGGTTCCATCCCGGCGTCCGCCACCAGGTTCGCGTCAAGGCAGGACGAGTCCAGCGCGCCGACGCGAGTCTGCTCCCCGAGGACTCTCGCGGCGAAGGCGTGGTGGTCGTCAGCACGACGCCTCCCAGCACGCGGCAAATCATCGACGTGAGCAGCACGATGACGGGCATCAACGTGGACGCGGCGTTCATCGCACGCATCGCCGCCGCTCGACCCGGAGCACGGGGTGGCCCCGCTCGCTCCTATGATTCCCTCGCGGGCGCGAGCAACAACGAAGAGTACGGAGTCCCGGTCGCCAATCCCGGCCCCATCTCTCCCAACATCCCGAACACGAGCTACGGCATCGGTCCCGCCGGCCTCGTCGAGTCCCGCCGCGCCTACGGCGTCAATGGCCCACCGCCAGCCACGCCCGTCAACCATGCCTCTGTCCCCGCACTTCCAGCGGCCACGCCTGCCTCCGTTCCCACGCATCCGACGGCCACGCCCGTCAGTCCCGCTTCCGTTCCCACGCCTCCGGCGACCACGTCCGTCGCCCTTCCCGTTCCAGCGAGCCCCGAGCCCGAAGCCCCCGCGCCCCTCGTCCCGCCGAACGGCGCCCGGTTCTTCGACATGTACTTCAAGGGCCACGGGGTGAACCCCACGGTGAACACGGAAGAGGAGCGCTTCTCCACCTTCTCCGTGGACACGGACACGGCCTCGTACACGCTGACTCGCGCGTATATGGAGCGACAGGCGTTGCCGGACGAGCAGGGCGTGCGCGTGGAGGAGTTCGTCAACACCTTCGACTACGACTACGCGGACGCGAAGGACGCGCCGTTCGGCATCCATGTGGAGGGCTTTCCCTCCCCCGTGCGCAAGGGCTACCAGGTGGTGCGCATCGGCGTGAAGGCGCGCGAGGTCAGCGACGCACAGCGCAAGCCGAGCCACCTCGTCTTCGTCATCGACGTCTCCGGCTCGATGGGCATGGAGAACCGGCTCGGGCTGGTGAAGCGCGCGCTGAGGCTGCTGGTGGAGGAACTGGATGAGCGGGACTTCGTGTCCATCGTCGTCTACGGCTCCCAGGCTCGTCAGGTGCTCGCGCCCACGAGCGCGACCCAACAGGCCCGACTGCTCACGGCCATCGACGGGCTCTACATCGAGGGCGCCACCAACGCCCAGGAGGGCCTGGAGCTGGGCTACCGAATCGCCTCCGAGCACCGGCTGAAGGGAGGCATCAACCGCGTCATCCTCTGCTCGGACGGCGTGGCCAACGTCGGAGTCTCCGACGCTGACGGCATCTGGGCGAAGGTGAAGGACTTCGCCGCCCAGGGCATCACCCTGTCCACCGTGGGCTTCGGCATGGGCAACTACAACGACGCGCTGATGGAGCGCCTGTCCCACGTCGGCGAAGGCAACTACGCCTACGTGGATGGCCTGAAGGAGGCGCACCGCATCTTCGTGCAGAACCTCACCGGCACGCTCCAGGTGGTGGCCAAGGACGTGAAACTCCAGGTGGAGTTCGACCCGAAGGACGTGTCCCTCTACCGACTGCTCGGCTACGAGAACCGGATGCTCACGAAGCAGGCGTTCCGCGATGACCGCGTGGACGCGGGTGAAGTGGGCGCGGGCCACTCCGTCACCGCGCTCTATGAGGTGAAGTTGCGCGAGGGCGCGTCGAACCTGGGCACGCTGCGCATCCGCTACAAGGCGCCGGAGGGTGGGGACTCGAAGGAGCTGGAGACGAAGCTGCCCGTCACCGCGCTGCGGCCCTCCTTCGCCAAGGCCGAGTCGACGACGCGACTGGCCTATGTGGCCGCGGCCTTCGCGGAGAAGCTCCGAGGCTCCTACTGGACGCGTCCGCTGACGTACGACGCGCTGCTGGAGCTGTGGCAGGGCGTGGCCCTGAGGGAGCGACAGGACGTGAGCGAGCTGGGTGACCTCATCCGCAAGGCCTCCGCGCTGGACCAGCGAGAGGACCGCTTCGAGTCACTCGCCCCCTTGAAGAGCATGGACTACGACCAGGCACCCTCGGTGCTCTAACGCTCCCGTGCGCGCAACTCCAGGTAGCGGCGGATGAGCTTGAGACGGGCGCGCTCGAACAGCGCCCCGTCGTCGGGGATGGCCCACGCGTGGGGGATGAGCTGCTCGGCGACCTGCCTCGCGAACGTGGGGTCTCCCGCGTCACTCACCCGCTTCAGCCACTCGGAGTCCTGGAGTCCCTGGCGGATGAGCTTCAGCCGGATGGAGGGCAGCGGCACGTCCGTGGTGCCTCCGATGATGGACGTCAGCCCTGGATAGAAGAGCGTGCCGTCCCCATTGCCGTTGAAGCGGAACTGCGTGGTCCATGCCGTCGAGAGCAGTCCCACCGTCTGGTAGTACAGCTCGCCGGTGGCTCCCATGCGGAAGGTCAGCCACTGCATGCCCCGCGCCTTCGCCGCCGAGCGGTCCACCATGTACGAGGGCCAACCGTGCCCCGGCTGGTTCTCCGGGGGCGGCGGCTCGCCCTCCACACATCCGTGGCTCATGCAACTCTGGTACAGCCACAGCTCGCGGTTCGGCCGGGCCAGGAAGGCGTCGTACTTCGGCCGCTGGTTGCCCTCGTACGGGGGCTGAGTCCCGTCGATGAAGTTCACCAGGACGCTGAGGATGTCGATGTCCTCGATGAGCCCGTGTGACTCCGTCTCCGTCACGGTGGCGGTGAGGAACGTGCGCAGGTCCGGCGCCGCTGAGCGCGCGAGTCGGGCCCGCTCCGCGACGGCCTCCCACGTCGTTCCATAGGGCGGCTCGTCGCCCACGTAATCAAAGGAGCGGCGCAGCCAGCCTCGGGCGCGGGCTTCGTCCTGGAAGTCCGCGAGGTCCGGCGCGGTGGCGGGCCCGAGGTACTGGAGGCTCGTCATGCGCGCACCGGGCAGCGGGTTGGGCGCCGAGCCATCGAGGAACGGGCCCCAGCGCGCGTCGAAGGTGTCGTAGTCCGGCAGGTCCCACGTGGGCTGCTCGGGGAGGCGGGGGAACGCGCTCGCCAGGGTGAACCGGTGGGACAGCGCGAGCCGGTGGAACTGCTTGAGCAAGTGCACCTGCGTGTCCACGGGGCAGCTCGGGTTGCCGGTGAAGGCGCGGCAGACGTGGGGCGGCCACAGGAGGAAGGCCGTGCGCAGGGGGGACGTGCTGGCCAGGGTGGCATCCACCACGGTGACTCGGACCTTCAGGGACTCGCGGAAGCCGTGGCCCGTCACCTCGACGAGGCCGAGGTAGTGCCCGGGGCGTGCGTTCTCGGGCACGCGCACATCCACCCAGACGGCTCGGGACTCCTGGGCGGGGACGTCGAACGGGAAGGCCGAGCGCTGCTCACCGACGACCTCGTCCACGTCGGGAATCAGCCCGTCCGGCCAGCGCCCCGGCTCGTCGGGCGGGGTGGGCCGGGTGATGTCCAGGAGGGCCTCGCGGTAGAGGAGGATGTTCGCTCCGTCGATGCGGCGCGGGCCGTTCCACAGGGCAGGCAGCCGGACGCGGACGCCCTTGAGGCCCGAGGCGCCGCCGTGCAGGCCCACCTGGAAGGAGAGGTATTCGTTCCGGGCGCCGACCAGTTCGACCTCGCGTTCGACCCGAGGTGGCGTCTGGGGCCGTATCTTCACCATGGCGCTCTCGGCCCAGACCGGGCCGGGGCGGGGATGGGCGGCGGAGACACTGGACCACAGCAGCGACAGGATGGACGCCAGGATGGGCAAGCGCATGGGACGGGAGGCTAGTGAGTCCCCGTCACCGGGTTGGACCCAGGTCGAACGGAAGGTCGGCTTTCGCACGGTGCGTCAGCAGCGAGGGTCGGGCCTTCCTGGCGTGGATCCACCACGCCGCGTCAGCAACCATGACGGAACCATGATGAAGCCGGTGGGCTCGTGGGGAGATCATCGCTGGGAGCTTCCGGCTGCTGGTGTCCTCTCGATGCTTCGAGGTTGACCACGTGAAGTCCGTCCTTCGTGGAGTGCTGTGTGGACTCGTGTGGATGCTGGCGCCGGCTGCCTGGGCTCAAGCCGAGGACGTCCCCGTCGAGCGAAGTCAGGGCCCCGTCACCGACGTGACGCTGTTCGTCGACGAGGGAACACGGGCGGGTGAAGCGAGCACCCGGCCCGCGGTGACGAGGAGCCCGAGCCGTCCCGTGGTGGAGCTCGATGCGGCGCGAGCCACCGGGCCCGTCGAGACGCTCGATGCCGGGCACCTCGAAGCGCGGGAGGTGAGGAGCCTCGGGCCGACGGTCGACGTGGGTTCCATGACGACGGGAGTCCAGGTGGACCGGGAGTTCCTCCGTCGCATCGCGATGGTGGGCGCGGAGATGCCCATCCGCATGGGGCCAGTGACGGAGGAGCGGATCAACGACGTCCCGGAGTACGTCGACGTCATGAGCTTGCGCAACGCACCGCTCATCAGCCTGCGCACGTCGTGGGTGTCGCGAGTGCCGGCGTCGGAGGTGATGCGGGGTCCGGAGTCCGATGCGTCCACCTGGAGCCGGAGCGCGATGCATCGGGCGCTGGCCTTCGAGGGTCAGCCTCGCGGCTTTCAGTCATTGGCGGAGCTGGCGCCTGGGACGCCCGAGCAGCTCCTCCTTGGCCTCGTGGAGGAGCACGCGTCGCGGACGTCGATGTCGAGCATCACGAAGCGCTGAAGCGACACGCTCTGTCCCTCAGGAGCACCATGCTCCGAGCGGGAGGCGTCGCGACCCGCGGGCGCCATGCGGAAACCGTGATGCGGTGACGAGCCGGGCGTGAGGCTCGGGGAGGGCGAGGTCGGGAACATGGACACCTCACTCGCGAGCCTGACCGAGGTTTCCATGATGAAGCTCATCGCGCCCTATCTCTTGTGCATGTTGGTGATGTTGGTCGCCGTGCCGGTGTTGTCGAGGGCGGAGAGCCCCGAGCGAGCGCCACCTGGGGTGTTCATGGGAACTGTCATCGGTGTGAAGAGCGGCGAGCCCGTCCCCGACGTGGCGGTCATCGCGACGTCGCCGAGCTTCAGCGGTGAGCGCGGGGCGGTGACGGACGAGCAGGGACGTTATCGCCTGCCCATGCTGCCCGCGGGCACGTACACGCTGCGGTTCGAGCACCCGGACTTCAACACCTACTCCCGCTCGGACATCCTGCTGCGCGCCAACCGCACCGTGCGCGTCAAGGTGGAGCTGCTCGAGCTGCCACCGCCCCCGCCGCCCCCGGACCCGGCCATCGTGAAGCAGACCCGGAAGTGACCCGAGGCCCAGGCCCGTTCCGCACGAAACTCAAAGGACATTTTAGTTTCGTGCGGAGAGCCGAGAGACTCAGCACGAAACTCAAACGGCATTTTAGTTTTGTGCGACCTCTCGACTGACCTTGCACGAAACTCAAATCAGGTTTTAGTTTCGTGCATGGCCCGCAAGCGCGCCCAGACGCCGGACTGGAATCGGCTCTTCGACTTCGCCCTGGGACAGGCGGGCCTGTTCACGACGAAGCAGGCGGCGGAGTCGGGCTATTCGCCGCAGCTCCTCGTGCACTACGTGCACATCGGCAAGGTCGTCCGAATCCGGAGAGGGGCGTACCGGCTGGTGCACTACCCGCTCGCCCAGGACGAAGGGCTCGTCACTGTCTGGCTCTGGTCGGAGCAGCAGGGCGTCTTCTCTCACGAGACGGCACTCTCCCTGCATCACCTCTCCGACGTGCTACCCAATAAAATCCACCTGACCTTGCCCGCGGACTGGAAGCACCGCCGCTTCCGAGTTCCTCCAGGCGTCGTGCTCCACCACGCCGATGTCGCCACGGCCGAGCGCTCCCGGCCCGCCGCGATTCCAGTGACCTCGCCGCTCCGTACGTTGCAGGACTGCGCCCGCGCGCAGCTTTCTCCGGAGCTGCTGCATCAAGCCATCTCCCAGGCCCTCGACCGGGGGCTCATCCGCAAGTCCGACGTCGCGCGAATCCAGGACGCCACTTCACCGACTGGACACCGGAAGAGATGAACACCCGCCGCTACCTCACGGGCGGCGCCTTCAAGAATGCTCTCGAGCAACGACTGAGGAAGGCCTCGAAACATGGGGACGACTTCAGCCGTCGGCGCCAGCTCCTTGTCTTCCATCGCTTCCTCGCACGCGCCGCTCAGGCCTTCGGAGATGCCGTCACACTGAAGGGAGGACTGGTACTGGAGCTGCGGCTCGAACAGGCACGCACGACGCGCGACGTGGACTTGCGCCTCACGGGAAGCCCCAGAGACCTGCTCTCACG
This sequence comes from Myxococcus eversor, assembly GCF_010894455.1. Lineage (GTDB taxonomy): Bacteria > Myxococcota > Myxococcia > Myxococcales > Myxococcaceae > Myxococcus > Myxococcus eversor. The sequence continues at coordinate 84,040 of NZ_JAAIXY010000018.1, forward strand.
CCTCCAGCAAGCAGGGCAGCTCGACCTCGGCGACTTCATGCGCTTCGAGCTTCGGCTCGACACCCATCATCCCGAAATCCAGACCGAGGGCCTGCGATATGACGGACAACGCTTCCGCGCCCGCATCAGTCCGCCAGCGGCATGCCCCAGTCCGGCTTCTCGCGCTCACCCATCACCCAGCGGTACACCTCCACCACCTGCTCCGCCTTCGCCTTCCAGGTGAAGTACTTGAAGATGCGCTCCCGCGCCCGCTCACCCATGGGGCGGATGACGGACGGGTCCGCCACCAGCTTCGTCAGCACCTCGCGCACCCTCGCCACGATTTCCTCCGGCGTCCCGATGGGCACCGCGAACCCCGTGGCCGGACTCACAATCTCCCCCGGGCCGCCGTAGTCCATGACGATGGGCACCAACCCCAGCGCCATCGCCTCGCACACCACCGCGCCACCGAACTCACGCACGCTCGGGAAGCCGAACACGTGGTTCTTCGACAGCCGCCCCTGCAGCTCCTGGTGCTTCACCCACCCGGCGAACGTCACCCCGGACTCGATGCCCTCCCGCGCCGCCTGCGCCTTGAGGTTCGGCATCTCCTGCCCGTCGCCGATGTACTCCAGCACCACCTTGCCCTCACGGATGAGCGGCGCCGCCGCCTCCATCAGCATGGCCATGCCCTTGTACGGCACGAAGCGCCCCACGAACGCCACCCTCAGGGGCAGCTCCACCTTCCCCTCCGACTTCGACGTGCCGAAGCGCTTCGGGTCGATGGCGTTCTCCGGCACGTACACCGTCTTGTCCTGCCACGTGCCCGCCACCTGCCCCCGCGTCGCCCGCGAGCCGGTGATGATGGCCGCCGCGTTCTCCCGCGTGGACTTGTAGAAGGGCATCAGCTTGTACGCATCCCGCACGTAGCTCAGCCACTCCTTCTCCCGCCGGCGCGCCCCACCAAATCCCTTGGGCCACGGCAACCCACCGTTGAGCGGACCCATGACAAAGGGCACCCCCGCCGCCTTGCAACGCCGCGCCAAGGTGCTCGGCGTCGTGGGGCTGATGGGCGTGTAGCGGTGCACCAGGTCGAACTCCTTCGCCTTGATGCGCGCGCCGAAGCGCTGCCACAGCACCTCCTCGAAGTAGTAGTACGGCAGCACGCTCAACGCCGTCGCCGTCGTCCAGCCCACCCCCGCCGTGCCCCGCAGGAGCTGTCCCACCTTGTCGAGCGGCTTCTCCACCGGCGTCGAGTCCAGCGCGGTGAACCCAGAGCCCTCCTGCACCCCCTGCTTCAGGATGTTCTCCCGGTTGCGCACGTGCGTGACGAGGTGCACGTCCGCCACCTCGGCCAGCGCGCGGTAGAGCGACCAGCCTTCCAGCGGGACACTCACCCAGTCGGGGTTGCACAGCTCGGCAATCAGAAGGACGCGTGGTCTGGGAGCAGGCATACGTGAGGCTTCATCTATCCCAACCGGCCCGCCAGATGTAGCCTCCAACGCGTCGTGACGTACGCCCCGGACCGCCCCTCCTACCCGCGCTTCGTGGCGCTGCTTGGCTTCCTGGTGCTCGCCACCGTGGGAGGGGCCCTCCTCCACCCTGTGGTCGCTTTGGCCCCAGCCCTGCTGGTCGGCATCCTGTGGCTCATCGTCAAGGTTCCGGTCCGCTACCCGGTCCTCATCGTCACCTACCTGGTCCTCGCCGTGGACTACGTCCCCGAGCGCCCCCAGTCCGGCTTCTGGCCCTCACCGCTCCACCCCCTGGGTGAGCTGCTCTTCGCCCAGCTCAGCTACATCACCAAGATTGGCGCCCTGCGCTTCCCTTTGGTGGACGTGCTCATCGTCGGCCTGCTGCTGCTGGCCATGTACCGGCGGGTGACGAAGTCGAAAATCGACCCGCCCGCGCTGCCCATGCCCCGGCCGCTCATCGCCGTGGTGACGCTGTCCCTCATCGCCATCCTCTTCATGGAGGTGCGCGGGGTGATGCGCGGCGGGGACTTCAAGAACTCGCTGTGGCAGTGGCACCAGGCCGCGATGATGCCGTTCATCGTCGCCATGTATCACTACGCGATGCGCGGGCCGGAGGACTGGCCCATCTTCGCGCGCGCCGTCATCGCCGCGGGGCTGACCAAGGCCGCCATCAGCGTCTACTTCGGCGCCATCGTCGTGCCCTCCATGGGCGTCTTCGTCGAGTACACCACGTGTCACTCGGACTCGATGACGTTCAACTTCGCCCTCTTGGTGGCGACGATGCGCTTCCTGGAGAAGCCCAAGGGCGCTCACGCGCTGCGCGGGCTGCTCCTCATGTTCCTCATCTTCATGGGCATGATGTACAACGACCGGCGGCTCGCCTACGTCAGCTTCGTGGGCTGCCTGATGGCCGGCTACCTCATCACCCCGTGGCCCGCAATCAAGCGCACCTTCACGCGCGGCATGGTGCTGCTGGCCCCACTGATTCTCGTCTACTTCGCGGTGGGGTGGAACGCGCGCGGCGGCGCCTTCGCGCCCGTGCACAAGGTCCGCTCGCTCATCGACGGCGAGGGCGGCGAAGGCAACCTGGACTATCGCGATATCGAGAACCTGGACGTCATCGCGACGTGGACCCAGTTCCCGCTGCTCGGCACCGGCTACGGCCATGAGTTCCTGGAGCCGATTCCGCTGCCCAACATCGCCTTCGTGTTTCCGCAGTACCGCTACCACCCGCACAACTCCCTGTTGGGGTTGTTCGCCTTCGGGGGAATGGTCGGCTACACGGGCGTGTGGATGTACCTGGTGGTGACCATCTACCTCGCGGTGCGCTCCTACCATCGCTCGAACGTCGCCGAGCACCGCACCGCCGCCATGGTCATCGTCGGCGCCATCGTCTGCTACATCAATCAGGTGTTCGGAGACATGGGCATCATCTCGTACATCTGCACGTTCCTCACCTCGATATGCGTGGTGACGTCAGGGAAGCTCGCCGTGGCCACCGGCGCGTGGCCCATGCCGAGCAGCGCGCTGTTGCCCTCCACGCCCGCCCGCCCCGAGCCGCCTCCGGGCGTCATCGTCTACGAGAACCCGGACGACGCGGCGGCGCCCGCGCTGGCGAAGCGGAGCTGACGGCCGCTACAGCAGCGTGCCGCGCAGGATGAGCTCCGCGGTGGTGAAGTAGATGACCAGACCGCTGACGTCCACCAGCGTGGCGACGAAGGGCGCGGAGGCGCTCGCCGGGTCGAAGCCGAGCCGACGCAGGATGAACGGCAGCATCGCCCCGGACAGCGTCCCCCACGTCACCACGCCCAGCACGGACAGGCCCACCGTCACCGCCACTCGCCCGGCGTGCTCGCCGTAGCTGTGGAACAGGTGCTGCCAGAGGGTGATTCGCATGAAGCCCACCGTGCCGAGCACCGCGCCCAGCACCATGCCGGACAAGAGCTCCCGCCGCAGCACGCGCCACCAGTCGCGCAGCCGCACCTCCGTCAGCGCGAGTGAGCGGATGATGAGCGTGGTGGCCTGACTGCCCGAGTTGCCGCCCGAGGAGATGATGAGCGGCACGAAGAGACTGAGCACCACGGCGCGCGCGATTTCGTCCTGGTACTTGGACATGGCGGTGGCGGTGAGCATCTCCGACACGAAGAGCACCAGCAGCCAGCCGGCGCGCTTTCGCACCATGGCGAAGAAGCCCACCTCGAAGTAGGGCGCGTCGAGCGCCTCCATGCCGCCGACCTTCTGGATGTCCTCGGTGGCCTCCTCCTGGACGACGCTGACGATGTCGTCCACGGTGACGATGCCCTTCATCCGCCCCTGCGCGTCCACCACGGGAATGGCCGACAGGCCGTGCTCCGCGAACAGGTGGCTCAAGCCCTCCTGGTGGGCCTCCTCCCTCACGGTGACGAGGTCGGTCCGCATGATGTCGCGCACCGCCTTGCCGGGCGCGGCCTGGAAGAGCTGGCGCAGGGAGACCACGCCCAAGAGGTGCTGCGCGGAGTCCAGGACGTAGGCGGAGTAGATGGTCTCCACCTGTTCGCGGGCCTGTCGGCGCAGGTAGCCGAGCGCCTCGTCGACGTCCAGCTCCGGCCGCACGCGCACGAAGCGCGGGTTCATCAAGCCACCGGCGGCGTCCTCGGAGTAGGCGAGGAGCACCAGCACCTCGCGGCGGGAGGTGTCGTCCAGCAGGGCGAGGAAGGCCCCGTGCTCCTCGGTGGGGAGGCGCTGGATGACGTCCGCGGCGTCGTCCGGAGGCAGCACGCGCATCCACTGGCGCCGCTCGCCCGGGGGGAGGGCCTGGAGGAGCCCGGCCTGGTCATGGGTGGAGAGCGAGAGGAAGAAGTCGTCAGCGCTCGACGGGGGCAGGAGCCGGAAGCCCTCCACCCTGTCCCGGGGCGCGAGCACGGGCCACGCGTCGCGCAGCTCGTCCTCGTGGATGGGGTCCGACTCGGGGGCCACGGCTCGCCTCCCTGCTCGCGTGCGCCGGAAACCGGCCTCGCATCAGGGACACGTTCAAGCACGGCACCCGAGGTGGGGACACCTCAAACGCTGGATGGCGGACATCCGCGCGCCCGATTGTGAGCCTCCGCGCACGGGCGGTGTCCGCGTGACGTCGGTGTGCCTCAGGTCCCTCGGGCGGCCACCACGCCGGGCGCGGGCTGGGCCGTGGCCGCGCTGGGAGCGGCGACGAGGTGCTCCAGCTCCAGGTCGATGTGCTTCGCCTCGGGGATGGCCTGACGGATGTCGGCCTCGATGGCATCGACCTCCTCGCTGAGCGCGCGAATCAGGTGTGCGGCGACGCCCTGGAGCGACAGGGAGCGCTGCTCTCCGGCGATGGGCATGTTGGAGGGAATGGCCTCGGCCAGCCGCGTGGCGACGAAGGCCTCGCTGAAGCGCACCTCCGCCTTGAAGGTGAAGGTCTCCGGGGTGAGCTGGCGCGTCTTCACGTCATGGATGTCCGCGACGCTGCCGCGCGCCCGGACGACCTCCACGAAGCGGCGCTCGACGTCCTCCGGCACCGCGCGCCCCAAGAGCAGCGAGCGGTTCTCCACCATGAGGTACACGGCGATGAGGCCCAGCAGGATGCCCACGGTGAGCGAGGCCAGCGCGTCCCAGATGGGATTGCCCGTGAGGTACGCGAGCCCGATGCCGCCGGTGGCCAGCACCAGGCCGAGCACCGCGGCGCCGTCCTCCAGGAGGATGGCCACGGCGGCGGGGTCGGCCTTCTCTCGCACGTAGCGCCCGAAGGGCATTCCGGCGGCGGCCTTCCGCATGCCGCGCACGGCGAAGAGGAGCACTCCGCCCTCGATGAGGAACGACAGGCCGAGCACCCCGAAGACGACGGGGCCCAGCTCCGCCGGGTGCGGGTGAAGGAGGGACTGGAGGCCGTGGTAGACGGTGACGCCGCAGCCGACGAAGAAGATGCCGGACGCGGAGAGGATGCCGAAGATGAAGCGCTCTCCGCCGTAGCCGTAGTGGAAGTCCTGGTCGCGCTCTTTCGCGGCGCGCTTGAGGCCCAGGAACAGCAGCACCTGGTTGCCGGTGTCAGCGGCCGAGTGGATGGCCTCCGACAACATCGCCCCCGAGCCGGACAGCAGGAAGGCGGCGAACTTCACGATGGTGACGAGCAGGTTTCCGCTCAACGCGACGAGGACGGCGGTGACGGACGAAGCGGGTGCGGCCATGGTTCCTGACGGGACGGAGGGGGACGCAACCTACCATGCACGGATCCGCTCTCCGGACAGAGGGACTCGAGGTCAAGGCGCGTACGGGATAGAGCCGAGAGGGCTGGGAAGCCGCGAAACCCCAGAGTGAGCCACAGCCACCCGTGGAGCCTTGTGGCCCGTCCAAGGAAGACTCGAATCCATTCACTCGAATGGAAAACGAGCGCGGAACCTGACAACCCGGCTCATTATCGCCAGAAACCATTCGCTCGCATGGATTTCATGGCGGAGTGAAGGGTCCACAGGAGCGCTGGAAACCATGCGAGCGGATGAACCCCCTGATGAAAACACCTGGCTCGATGCGCTCGCCCATTCGGTTCGGGCCCAGCGCAAGCGGCTGGGGCTCACGCAAATCGAGCTGAGTGACCTGGCTGGGTGCGGACCTGTTTTCATCTACGACGTGGAGAGCGGTCGCAAGTCGACCCTGCGGCTCGACAAGCTGGTCGACGTGCTCAACGTCCTGGGACTCCAACTGGCACTCGAGCGAGGAAATCAACGCCTGCATGTGAGCAAGCAACTGCGCGATGCGCCCTACTGACGTCCAGGTCGCCACGGTGTGGCGAGAGTCAACGCTCGTTGGGACCAGCACCCGAACGTTTCTTGGGTCTGCCTTCGAAGGTCGCATCACCGAGTCGCCGGTTGAAGCGTCCGAGGTCCACCGCGCGTGCCAGGCGCCAGCACCACGGTGAAGCCCTCCGCCGTCAGCGCCACTGACTCCACGCTCCGCAGCGCGGTGAAGGCGAAGCCCGCCTGTCCCTCGACAGCCAACGCGGCCCGAGCCGAGCCCGGCAACCCCGCGCTCTTCGCCGCCAGCCCCGCCGTCCTCCCCACCGCCGCGGTCGCCAGCATCACGAAGACTCGCGCCGCGTTCTCTCCCAGCACCTCCCCGTATGCCTCACCCGCCGCGCTCAGTTCCTCGAACGTGCGCGCCGCATCCACCCGCCGCACCATCACCACCCACGCATCCAACACCCGCCACACCGTATCCACGCCCAGGTACGCAATCGCCGTCGCCGTCAGCAACGACGCCATCCCCGTCGACAGCGGCTCCGGCAAGGACCACAAGAGCAGGTACATCGCCACCGACGCCGTCAGCGTCGCGCGGACCGCATGCGGATTGGCCAGGCCCTCCAGCGCCTCGCCCGTCTCCTCCCAGACCCCCGCCATCGCGATGGCCAGCGCGAGCGCATACCTGCCATCACTCCCCAACAGCGGCCCCTCCTCCAACAGCCGCAGACAGTCGCCCCCCTGGTGCTCCCGCTCACACCAGCGCCCGTAGTCCCGCGTCAGCACCTCGTCCGAGTACGACTCCAGCAACTGGGGCGATGAAGCGCCGTCCCCGTCGTCCCCCACCGGGACGAGCCTGCGGCCCTCATACAGATACACGCCGCCCCGCTCGGGAACGCCGAAGCGCTGTCGCGCTTCTCGCAACGGATGCGCGAAGGGCCTCACGTCCCTCGCGAGCCTCTCCACCGCTTCCGCGAATTCGTCCTCGTCCAGCTCCACGGGACTCGCGTCCTCGCTCGGCGTGTGGACCTTGGGCGAACCCGTGCCCGTGTCCAGACGGACCACCCGGGTCGTCGAACAACCCGTCACCGAGAGCAACAACAGACACACCATCCATGCCCTACCACGACCCATCGCAGCCCTCCGGCACGGGCGCCGAACCACCTGAGTGGTCATACCCATACCAATGCGCTCCGACATTCCAGGCAGGACGCGACTGACACCGCCGCGTCACCGCGGGGTCATCAACTCAAGGACCTCGGCAGCAGGACATGGAACGTGCTGCCCTCACCCGCGCGGCCCGCCGACTCCGCCCAGATGCGTCCTCCGTGGCGCTCGACGATGCCCCGGGCGATGGCCAGCCCCAACCCCAGCCCGCCATAGGCCACGCCGTGCGCGCGACCGAAGCGCTCGAAGATGCTCTCCAGCCGGTCCTCGGGAATCCCCAGCCCGTGGTCCGTCACCTCGACGTGCACCCACCCCGGCTCCGCTCTCGCGACCAGTTGGATGGCCCCTCCATCCGGCGAGTAGCGCAGCGCATTCGACACCAGGTTGCTGAACACCTGGTCCAACCGCTCCCCATCCGCCCGCAGCGACAGGCCCTCCGGCACCGACACCTCGATGCTCCACCCTTCCGGCAGGGGCTCGAAGTGCTTCGCCACGTCGCGCAGGAGCACGCCCACGTCCACGTCGTCCTCGTCCAGGGGCAGCTCCCCGCGCTGCAGGCGCCCCACGTCCAACAGGTTCTCCACCAGCCGCGCCATCCGGCTCACGCTGCGATGGATGCCCTCCAGCGCCCGGTCCACGTGCGGCGTCAGCTCCGCCGCCGCCTTCACCTTCGCCAGGTCCGCGTAGCTCCTCGCGGCCTGGAGCGGCGTGCGCAGCTCGTGCGCCGCCATGGTGAGGAACATGTCCTTCGCCTCGCTCGTCGCCCGCAGGGACTCCACCGCGCGCCGCGCGTCGTCGATGTCCGTCGCCGTCGATATCCACCCGACCAGCCGCCCCACCTCGTCCCGCTCCGGCAGCGTGCGACAGAGGAACCACCGGAACTCTCCGTCCGTCGCGCGGCGCAGCCGGTACTGCTGCTCCTTCGGCCGCCCCGAGCGCTGCATGGCATTCCAGGTGATCTCCACGCGCCCCACGTCCTCCGGATGGAAGCAGCGCAGGTTCTCCTCGCGCTGACGACCCTGCTCGGGCGACAACCCCGCGTAGTCCAGCCAGCCCCGGTTGGCGTAGCTGATGGTGCCATCCGCCAGCAGCGCCCAGACGAACTGGGGCATGGAGTCCAGCACCCGGCGGAACCGCTCCTCACCGTGTCGCTCCAGCACCCGCCGCTCACGCTCCCACAGCGCCGCCTCCTGCTGCTGCAAGGCCCGCTGTCGCAGGTGGAGCGCGACGAAGGCCTCCGCCTTCCAGCGCAGCACATCCGGATGGAACGGCTTCACGACGTAGTCCGCCGCGCCCGCCGCATACCCGTGCACCAGGTTCGCCTCGTCGCGCCCGTGCGCGGTGAGGAAGATGATGGGCGTGTAGCGGGTGCGCTCCCGCTGCCGGATGATGCGCGCCGTCTCGAACCCGTCCATGCCCGGCATCTGCACGTCCAGGAGGATGAGCGCGAAGTCCTCGCGCAGAAGGCACCGCAGCGCCTCCCTCCCCGATGACGCCTTCATCAGGCGCTGGCCCATCGGCTCCAGGATGGCCTCCAGCGCCAACAGGTTCGAGGCGTGGTCATCCACGAGCAGGATGCTGGTGCTGTGTGGCTCCACCTGAACGGGAGCGCGAGGGGTGAGCTGCTCGGTGCCTTCCAAGGCCGGTACTCCCTTCTCTCCCGAGGTCCCATCGCTGTAATCAGCGTGACCCCGATGAGCAGTCCCCCCACGACGCCTCGGCCCGTCCCGCCTCCGTCGGCGCAGGGTCCGGACGCCTGGCCGCCCAGCACTCGACGGAGCCCGAGGACTCCAACGCTTCAGGGACAAGGGTATGGAGCCAGGGACGCGTCGGCACGCTCTCCTGTCCGGAACATCGACGGGCGCGTGGCCAGGGCACGGGCGACTGAGCGGCATGGGCTCGAAGGTCGTCCCCTCTCGTCCCACGGCGGGGCTCCCGCAGGACGCCCGCATGCCGTGCCTCCGAGCCCCCGCCGCGCGATGGCCCTTCGAGCGCCGCTGACTACACCACCGCGCGCTGGAGCATCAGCGCGAGCATGTCCGCGCTGCGCTCGCTGCTGAACTGCGTCTCCACCTTGCGGCGGCCGGCCTCGCCCAGGCGCTCGGCTTCCTTCGGATTCCGGGCCACCTGCTCCAGCTTCTCCGCGAGAATCCGAGGCTCCTGCGGCGGCACGAGCAGCCCGTCCACGCCGTCGTCCACCAGCTCCTTCACGCCGCCCGCGCCCGTCACCACCACCGGCGCGCGCATGGCCATGGCCTCCATGATGGCCACGCCCAGCGGCTCCTGGAGGCTCGCCAGCGCGAAGATGTGCGAGTTCTCGATTTCGCCCCGCACCTTGTCCTCACCCACCGCGCCCAGCAGCGTCACCGCGTCGCCCAGCTTCGTCTCCGCGATTTTCGCCTCCAGCACCTTGCGGTACGTGGTGCCACCCGCCTCGTCCTCGCCGGCGATGGCGAGCCGCGCGTCGAGGCCCTTCGCGCGCAGCATCCCCACCGCTTCGATGAGGTCCGCGTGCCCCTTGCACGGGTTGAGGCGGCCACAGGAGAAGATGCGCAGCGGGCCCTCGCCCTTCCACGCCTCGTACGGCACCGAGCGGTTGAACTTGCTCAGCTCCACGCCCATGGGCGCCAGCTCGATGCGCGGCGGCAGGTGCCCGGCCAGCTCCTCGTTCACCTCGCCCAGGAGCTTCTTCGTGATGACGAAGGCGAACTTCGCGTGCCGCCACTTCTCCTTCTGGTTCGGCCCGTAGTCGTCCAGCGGCCCGTGCAGCGTGATGCTGTACGTCAGCCCCGACAGGAGATGCGCGAACATGGCCACGTGCGCGGCGTTGGCGCACGAGTGCACATGCACGTGCGTCCACCCTCGCTCCCGCGCCAGCGACGCGAGCCGCCCGCCCATGACGGCGAAGGCCAGGAGCTGCGCGCGACCCTTCGCGTCCAGCCCTTCGGCGCGGGTGATGGACGCCAGGCAGCGGGCCCAACCGGTGGGCATGGCGCGAGCCACCTCCGCCGCCGCCTTGAGCACGCCCAGGGTCCCCGGGGGTGACAGGTACTCCGTGCGGGACATCGCCTCACGCGCCCAACTGTGCGAAATGATGCGCGCGGGCGGGGGACGGGTGGATACCAGCTCCGGTGTCACGCCCTTGCCCGGCAGCGCCTGCAGCTCTCGCCAGAAAAAGATGTGGGTCTGTCCGGGAAACTCAGGGATGAGATAACCAATCTTCTGCACGAACTTTCCATAACACGCCCGCCCCCACGCCCCCACGCCCCGGGCGGCGAGCCCCGGAAATCACCGGGGGCAGGTCGATAGACACCCGCTCCCCTGCCCGCCCGGGCAGGTCGTTGGGCCGACGCCATGCGTTGCGCTATACCGGGCGGCGATCCATGGTCGATTCCAGCGCCCCCCCCACTCCCTCGGACGCCGAGGTTCCCGACAGCACCGTGCCGTCCCCGGCGCTGCAACGGCTGTGGTTCGCCCTGGAGCGCACCGGCTGGGCCTACCTCACCGTGGTCCCCGCCCACCCGGGCGCCCCCGCGCTGGAGGCCGCCACCGCCATCCTGGAGGCCGGCGCCCCGTATGCGGCCACGCAGAAGATCCACCTGGAAGACGCCACCAGCATCTCCCCGGCGGACGCGCCCCGTCGCGTGCTGGAGCTGCGCGAGCGCGTCGCCCGGGGTGAGCGAGTCATCGCCGTCATCGACTCCGTCCTCACCCGCCCCGCCAGCCTCCCCCTGGCGCTCGCCTCCGATGGCGTCCTCCTGTGTGTCACCCTGGGGGAGACGGACTTCGGCTCGGCCCACAAGACGATGGAGTTCATCGGCGCGGAGCGCTTCGTGGGCAGCGTCACCTTCCCCCGGCCGAAGAAGAAGGGCCGGGCCTCGTCGTCCAGGAAGAAGAAGCCATGACGCCTCCTGACGCTCCCTCGCCCCGTCTCAGCGTCGTCGTCGCCACCTACAACCGGCTCCCCCTCATCTCCCGACTGCTGGAGCAGTTCGCCACCCAGACGCTCGCGCCCGAGCGGTTCGAAGTCGTGGTGGTGGATGACGGCTCCAAGGAGCCGGTGAAGGAGCCGCTGCTCGCCCTCGCGGGGAAGCTGCCCTTCTCCCTGCGCGTGGAGGTGCAAGCCAACGCGGGCGCCGCCGCCGCCCGGCACCAGGGCGTGCTGGCCGCGCGCGGAGAGGTCGTCCTCGTCACCGACGACGACATGCAGGTGGCCAACGACTTCCTGGAGCGGCACCTGGCGCACCACCCGGAGGGCTCGCGCCACGTGGTGCTCGGCCGCATCCGGCCGGACCCGTCCATCGGCGACATGCCGCTGTTCGAGCGCTGGTACGCGTACCTCAACCACCGCATGGCGGAGGAGCTCTCCGTCCCCGGTGCGCGCGCGCACGGCAACCACCTGTACACCGGCAACGTGTCCTTCCACCGAGCGGACTACGTGGGCGTGGGCGGCTTCGACAAGTCGCTGGGCCAGTCCGAGGACGTGGAGTTGGGCGTGCGCCTGGAGAAGGCAGGCTGCGCCTTCGTCTTCGCCAGCGACGCTTACGTGTTGCACGGCAGCGACCACGTGTCCTTCGAGCGCTGGCTCAAGCGCGCGCACCGCTACGGCATGTTCGACACGCAGGTGGCGCGCAAGCACCCGGACGTGCGCGGCGTGAATCCGTGGCGGCTCCTGTTCGAGACGAACCCGCTGGCGCGCCCGCTGCTCGCGGCGACAGTGGTGGCGCCCCAGGCCACGCGGCTGTTGACGGGGGCGGTGATGAGCGCGGCGAAGGCGGCGGACAGGCTGGGGCTGGAGAAGGCCGCGTTCGCCGGCACGTCGGTGGTGTACGGGATGGAGTACCTGCGCGGCGCTCGCAACGAGGCCGGTGGCTGGACTGGCATCGCCCGTGAGGTTGCTCGCTACCTCCAGGGCGGAGGGACTCGATGAACATCATGAAGTCGAAGCGCTCGATGCTCGGCGCGCTGATCTCCGATGCACTGGAGCTGGCGAAGGCAGCCAACGGCGACACCGGCGCGAAGTCCATCGCGCAGATGGTGCTCACCAGTGACTCGTACCGCATCACCGCGCTCAACCGCGCCCGCGAGGCCGCGCTCGACTACCACATCCCCCTGGTCAACCACGTGCTGCGCGTGGCGCAGACAGCGGTGATGGGGATTGAGATTGGCAAGGACGTCACGCTCGGCAAGGGCGTGTACTTCGTGCACAGCCTGGGCATCGTGATTGGTGGCGACGCGCGCATCGGCGACCGGGTGCGCTTCTACGGCAACAACACCGTGGGCACCGCCAAGGACAACGGCTACCCGACCATCGAGGACGATGTGTGGATTGGGGCCGGGGCGCGCATCCTCGGGCCGATACGCATTGGCGCGCGCTCGCGGATTGGGGCGAATGCGGTGGTGCTCCAGGACGTTCCGCCGGACAGCGTGGCCGTGGGCATTCCCGCCCGCGTCTTCCCGCGCAAGGACACCGACGACGTGGTGCTGTGAGGCGCGCCTCACGGCGGGCCCGGGGGAGATGACACGCATGGTGGACGGTGTGAAGGGTGCGCGGAGCAAGGCGGGCGCGGCCGTGTTGACGTGCGCGCTCGTCGCCGGTGGCTCGGTGGCGGTGGCTCGGGGACTCCAGGCGCAAGACGGCACGGGTGGCTCCGGGGCGGAGCCCTCGGCACAGCAGGCTCAGTCCAACGGCACCGGTGGCTCGGGCTCGGAGCCCTCGGCACCGAAGGCGGCTGGCGACGCGAAGCCCTCGGCACAGAAGGTGGCTGGCGACGCAAAGCTCGTGGCACAGCAGGCGACGGGCGACGCGAAGGCCTCGGCACCGAAGGCGGCTGGCGACGCGAAGGCCTCGGCACCGAAGGCGGCTGGTGACGCGAAGCCCTCGGCCGGAGCGGCTCCGACGGAGAAGGCCGCCACGCTGGAGACGCTCTACGACGGGGGCCTGGGCACCGGGTGGAAGGACATCGGCTGGGCGCAGCGCGAGCTGCCTCGGGGCGCTCCGGCGCGCATGCGCCTGTTCAACTATGGCGGGTGGATTCTGTACCGCCCGAAGCTGGAGGGCTCGTTCGGCGCGCTGTCCCTGCGCCTCAGCGCCCCCGAGTCCTACGGCGAGTTCCTGGAGGTGCGGCTGGACGCGCAGGGCACCACGTCCTTCCCGCGCATCCCGATTACGTCCGAGCTCCAGGTCCGCAAGGACGGCGAATGGGCTGAAATCCTCATCCCGATGGAGCTGCTCAACCCGCGCGGAGAGGCGTTCGACCGCGTGGTGCTGCGCGCCTCCAAGGACGTGGGGCGCGACTGGGTGCTCTTCGACAAGGTGTCGCTTGTGCCGCTGCCGCCGGAGGTCGCCGCCGCGCTCGCCGCGGGCGGAGGCCGCACCGGCAAGGGCACCGGGCGCGAGACGAAGCTGACCATCGACTGCACCGCGCCGGGCCACCGCATCAGCCCGCTCATCTACGGCATCGCCATGGATGGCCTGCGCGAGAAGAAGGACCAGCACCAGTACCGCATGGGCGCGACGACGCGCCGCTGGGGCGGCAACCCCACGTCCCGCTACAACTGGAAGCTCGGCGGCGCGTGGAACACGGCCAACGACTGGTTCTTCCAGAACGTGGACATCGGCCTGGGCTACCAGGACTTCATCGACTCCAACCGCAAGCACGGCATGATGTCCGCCGTCACGGTGCCGCTGCTCGGCTGGGTGGCCAAGGACACGACGTCCGTGGGCTTCCCGGTGTCGAAGTTCGGCCCGCAGCGCGGCGAGGACAACGGCTCCGGCAACGGCGTCACGCGCGACGGCACCCCGCTGAAGCCGGGCGCACCGTCACAGACGAGCACCGAGGCCTCGCCCGAATTCGTCGCCGAGTGGGTCCGCACCATCCGCGAGCGGGACGTGGCGCGCGGTGGCGAGCGCAATGTCCGGATGTACATCCTGGACAACGAGCCCATGCTCTGGAACTCGACGCACCGGGATGTCTTCCCGGAGCCGCTCACGTACGACGGGCTGTTGTCCCGGACGATTGCGTACGGCACCGCGGTGCGGAAGGCGGACCCGGACGCGCTCATCGCGGGCCCGGCCGAGTGGGGCTGGACGAACTACCTCTGGTCGGCGGCGGACTTCGCGCCGGGCAAGGCGCCGCACTCGGACCGCCGCGCGCACGGGGATGTGCCGCTGTTGCCGTGGTACCTGCGGCAACTGCGCGAGCACGAGAAGAAGACGGGCGTGCGCATCCTCGACGTGGTGGACGTGCACTTCTACCCGCAGACGAACGTCGGCGTGGGGTTGGAAGGGAACACGGACCCGGAGACGAACGCGCGGCGCATCCGCTCGACGCGGGGCCTGTGGGACCCGACGTACAAGGACGAGTCCTGGATTGCCGAGCCCGTGCGCCTGCTTCCGCGTCTCAAGGAGTGGATCGCGCAGAACTACCCGGGGCGGAGCATCTCCATCGGCGAGTACAACTTCGGCGCGTTCGGCCACATGAGCGGCGGACTGGCGCAGGCCGAGGCGCTGGGGCGCTTCGCGCAGGAGAACATCTACTCCGCCTACTTCTGGCAGTACCCCACGAATGGCAGCCCGGTGTTCTGGGCGTTTCGAGCGTTCAGGGACTTCGACGGGCGCGGTGGCCACTTCCAGGACTACTGGGTGCCGGCGAAGGCGGAGGAGGGCACCAGCGTGTTCGCCTCGCGAGACGAGTCGGGGACGAAGCTGGTGGCGGTGGTGTTGAACTTCGACCCGGACCAGGCCGCGCAGGCGAAGGTGGAGTTGAAGGGTTGTGGGACGCTCGAGGGTGCGCGCGTGCTGGGGTATTCGGGCGCGCCGGGTGGATTCCTGGAGCAGACGGCTGGAAGCAAGACGGCGGGTACGCTGACGCAGCGGCTGCCGCCCTACTCGATGACAGTGCTTGATTTGACGGTGAAGAAGCCATGAGTGCCGCGACCCCCGAGACTCCGAAGCCGACGCCGTTTTCCACGGGCCGCCCGCGCCTGCACATCGGGCAGTTGGCCATCGACCAACTGACGTTCGAGGACGCCGTGCAGCAGATTGGGCGCCTGGTCGATTTGCACCAGGGCGGCTACGTCTTCACGGCCAACGTGGACCACGTGGTGCTGGCGGAGGACAACGCGCAGTTCCGCGAGGCGTACTCGCGCGCCACGATTTCGGTGGTGGATGGGATGCCGATTGTCTGGGCATCGAAGGCGATGGACGTGACGCTGCCCGAGCGCATCGCCGGCTCGGATTTGATTCTCCCGCTGATGAAGCTGGGGGCGGAGCGCAAATGGCGGGTGTTCCTGCTCGGCGCGGGCCCTGGGGTGGCGGAGAAGGTGGCGAAGCAGATGGGCGAGCAGTTCGGCGTGGAGGTGGTGGGGTGGGACTCGCCGATGGTGAAGACGGACGCGGGTGACGCGCAGAACGACCCGATTGTGGCGAGGATTCGGGAGAAGGACCCGCACCTGCTCTTCGTGGCGTTGGGGAGTCCGAAGCAGGAGGTGTGGATTTCGCAGGTGGCCGGGAAGCTGGGGCCCACCGTGGCGATTGGAATCGGGGCGGGGTTCGACTTCATCGCTGGCACGGCCAAGCGCGCGCCGCAGTGGATTGCCAATGCGGGCTTCGAGTGGCTGTACCGTCTGGTGAATGAACCCAAGCGCCTGTGGCGCCGGTACATCCTGAACGACTCGCGCTTCGCGACGATTCTGGTCCGTGAGTTCTGGCAGCGGACGGGTGGGAAGCCGGAGTAGTCAACAGCCAACGTTGCACCGTGATTGCCTGCGCCACTCCGAGCCGTGGCGCGCGTGGCCTGTATGCTTTGTCCGCGGCTTTCTCTTCAAAGCCGCGCAAAGCCGATGACCGCACGCGAACGAACCCCGGGGGATGCGGAGACAAGGTCCGCAGATTCGCTGCTCGCGACGCAGGTCGGCGAGTACGTCATCGAGGAGCGCATCGGCTCGGGAGGAATGGGCGTCGTCTACCGCGCCACGCATCCCCTGATTGGCAAGCAGGTCGCCATCAAGGTGCTTCGCGAGGAGCTTGTCTCTCACCAGCAAGTGGAGCGATTGCTCATCGAGGCGCGGGCCGTCAACGCCATCCGCCACGCGGGCATCATCGACATCTTCGGCTTCGGGCGGCTGCCGGATGGACGTCCCTACATCACCATGGAGTTGCTGCGTGGCGAGTCTCTGTCCACGCGACTCCGCCAGGGACGCCTGGATGCGAACACCACCCGCTGGGTGCTCGACCAGGTGCTCTCCGCGCTTGGAGCCGCGCACAAAGCAGGCGTGGTGCACCGCGACCTCAAGCCCGGCAACATCTTTCTGACTGATGCGCTCGACGGCACGCCCCTCGTCAAGCTCGTCGACTTCGGCATCGCCAAGCTGGTGCAGTCCCACGATGGGCCCACCACGGTGCATGGCTCCATCCTCGGGACCCCCGAGTACATGGCGCCCGAGCAGATTCGTGGAGCTTCCGTCAGTCCCGCGACGGACCTCTACGCCCTGGGCGTCATCGCGTTCCAGATGCTGACCGGTGAGCTCCCCTTCAAGGGGGAGCAGCTCCAGGTGCTCTTCGCGCATGTCGAGGAGCCGCCACCTCTGCCCTCCTCCAAGGTGCCCGGCCTTCCTCCCGAGTTCGACACACTCATCCTGCATCTGATGGCCAAGGACCCGGCCCTGCGCCCCGGGTCCGCCGAGGCCGTGCGGCAGGCCGTGCAGCGGATTCCCAGGAGCGAGGCTCCGCCGCTACCTGTTCGCCCAGAGCCCGTGGAAGTCGCCCCGTCACAAGAGACGACTTCACGAACGACCCGCTCCACCATCGTGCCGCCCTCCGTGAAGCGCCAGTGGCTTCGCGCCGGGCCCATGGCCGTGCTGCTCGTCACGAGCGTGGCGTGCGGAGCCTTCATCCTGGGCAGGGGTGGTCCCTGGATGGCGGAGCGTCCGACAGCACCGGAGCAGGCCCGGGTCGTGCCCAAGGTGGCTTCCTCCGTGGCAATAGAGCCTCGGACACCCATGCCTGAAGCGCCTGCTGCGCCAACCCGAGGAACGGAGCAGGACAAAGCGCTCACGACGACGGTCTCCCTCGCGCCGGAGAACCCACCGACCACATCCCATGAGTTGAAGTCCTCCCGAGTCCTCCCCAAGTCGAGAGGCACGCAGCTCGCTTCCGTGAAGGAGTCGAACCTCTCGCGCCGGAGCGGCGCCCCGGTGGTCCCCGCGCAGGTAAGCGAGGCCGTGAAGTCGATGCAGCACAGACTCACCACCGAGAGTCTCCAGGCGGAGCAGGTCCTGCGCGCGAAGGTGGGAGAGGTCGCGAATGGCTCTCCCGCGCTCAACGAACTGCACGCGATTCGGCAGCGAATCCCAGCCGCCCTCACCGTCCAGGACTGCGACGTGCTCAAGCGAGACCTCGCCCACTGGAAACATGCCAGGCTGGGGCCCGCGACGGGGACCTCGCTTCGGGCACCTTGAATGCGAACTCTGAATCACCGTACCAGCCCATACAGGCAGCCCCTGGCCTAAGCTTTCATGCGCATGCGCGCACGTCCCATCACGCTGCTTCTGCTTCTCACATCTGCCTGGCTGGGCTGCTCCTCCATGCCTCGAGCGCCCCTTCAACAGGAGTGGGACGACGCAGAGGTGGAGTGTCACAGCCCCGAGGAAGACCAGTGCGTCACCCTGCTTTGCCTGGGTGACTCCTGCGGCTTCTACCGCTGTGAGGACACCCCCAGCGAAATCGAGCTGGCGCGCTTCCCACCCGCCCGTCCGCCCGCAGCCGCGGCGGCTCCGGGGATGGGGCCTCGACGGAACTGGGGTGGAGGACAGCAACTCCCTCGCGGAGCCGTCATGGTGTTCCCCAACTGGAACGGCGCTCCCGAGCGGCTCGTTCCACCCTCCCGGCAACTCACACCGGGACGATGGGAGCGACACCACATCTTTCCCCAAGAGCAGGAGCTGAAGGAGTGGTTCGAGGGACAAGGCGTCAGAATCCACCACTACACCATGCCCATCCCCAGAGACCTCCATCACCGGATTCACAAGGTGGGCCCACGCGGAGGGCAATGGAACCAGGCGTGGCGGGACTTCAGACGGGATGAACCCAACGCCAGTCCCGAGCAGATCTTCAAGCACGCGGGAGAACTCATCTACCGCTTCCAGCTCATGGGCGGCCCCATCCAGCCTTACTATTCGCGCCCAGGAGCGTGAGCACGGATGAGCCGGTTCTTCTGGGTACGTGAGGATGACGATGTCGCCGAGCAGCACGGAGGCGAAGTCCACGGCGCGCACAAGTGGAAGCTGCCTGGAGCGAAGTGCCACACGTGCGGCATCACCTGGAGCGGAGCAGGGCACACGTACCCCTGCATCGACCTCTCATCGCTTCCCGAGCAGCATGCCTACGAACGAGCCCGACCCGAGCCCTTCATCGAGTTCGCACGCCTGCGTGAACAGGTCCGCCCCCTCGCACCCGCGCACGCCCCGCTACCGCCCGGCACGAGATTCGGCCCGCTGGTAGGCACCGCCTCCGGCAACCTGGCCGACTTCGTTTGGCTCATCGACGTGCTGCTCATGCACCGTGACGCACTGGAACGACTCCAGGCCCAACACCCACTCGGGCTGAAGGGGTGCCAGACGGAGCTGCGCTGGCGGAAGAAGAGCCCACCCGAGTTGGTGGAACTTCAGTTGGAGCCTCACGGCCGGCTGCATCCAGACTGCGTTCCCTCCGACGTCCCGCCCCCGTGTCAGACCTGCGGCCGATTCGCTCTCTCTCGGCCAGCAGCGCCCATCCTCGATGCGGTCTCGCTTCCGACCGACATCGACCTGTTCCGCGTGGGCAACTTCGCGACCCTGGTCATCGGCACCGAGCGCTTCGTGGAGGCGGTCCACGACCTCTCACTGACGGGCCTCACGTTCCGCGAGCTGCCCACTCGATGAGGTGAAGAATTCCCGCCGTCGCGCTGGCCGTCCTCTTCACATCCCGGGGCAGATTGAGTGGTAGCCCCGCCAGCTCATGGCGACGTACGGGGCCTCTTTTGCCACAGAAGAGTCCTCGCACAACTCCAGGTGGTCAAAGTCTAACACTGGCAGCCCCCCCTCTCGCCTCGCTTCGATTGTAGAGTCTTACACGTCGGTACTAGGCTCTCTATCCAGACAGATGGACACGAGCGAGACGACGCGGGAGGGGCGAGGTCCAGGGGTCAAGGACTCGCTGATCTCCACGCAGGTCAATGACTTCATCATCGAGGAGCGCATTGGTGAGGGCGGCATGGGCGTCGTCTATCGCGCCGTCCATCCATTGATTGGCAAACAAGTCGCCATCAAGGTGCTCCGCGCCGAGCATGTCTCCCAACAACAGGTGGAACGGCTGCTCATCGAGGCGCGCGCCGTCAACTCCATCCGCCACCCAGGCATCATCGACATCTTCGGGTTCGGACGCCTGCCGGACTCGCGGCCCTACATCATCATGGAGCTGCTGCGCGGCCAGTCCCTCTCGGAGGCCCTCAAGCAACTCGGGCGCCTGGGCCCCAACACCACCGTCTGGATTCTCGACCAGATGCTCTCGGCGCTCGGAGCCGCTCACAAAGCAGGTGTGGTGCACCGGGACATGAAGCCCGGCAACGTGTTCCTCGCGGAGGCCCTCGACGGCTCGCGCGTCGTCAGGCTCGTCGACTTCGGCATCGCCAAGCTGGTGCGGAGCCACGACGGCCCCACCACCGTGGACGGCACCATCCTTGGGACTCCCGAGTACATGGCCCCCGAGCAGATTCGCGGAACCACCGTCTCATCCGCGACCGACCTCTACGCCGTCGGCATCATGGCTTTCCAGATGCTGACCGGTGAGCGCCCCTTCAAGGGCGAACAGGTCCAGGTCCTCTTCGCCCATGTCGAGCAGCCCCCGCCGCTTCCCTCCTCGCGGGTGCCTGGCCTCCCTCCCGAGCTCGACACACTGGTCCTGCATCTGCTCGCCAAGGACCCCGCCATGCGCCCGGAGTCCGCCGAGGCCGTGCGCGAGGCCTTGAAACGCATTCCGCCCACCGTCCTCCCTCCGCTCGGCAACGGACTGACCGGTGGCCTCCAACCCGTCGCCCGTGAAGGCGATACGAGTTCCACCTGGTCCCGGGGGAAATTCGTCCGACCCACGGCACGACGCAAACGCGTCTGGCTGGCGGTCGGCGGCGCGCTCCTCACCATCGGCGCGGTGACAACACTCCTCCTCTCGTCCTGGAAGCCCGGAGACACCTCCAGTTCGGCGACCCCGCCTGTCACGGCCACCACCAGCACGGCGGACGCGCGTCGTCAGAGGGCTCCGGAGAACGCGCCCGTTCCTGCTCCGCCGCCTCCCCTCCTCAAGACCTCGGCGGACACCGCACAAGGCCCTGACGGAACTCCCTCCTCCGCACAAACCGTCGCGGCCAACGCCGTGCGTCCCGACTCGCAAGGCGCGACTCCACCCACGCCCGCTGTCGCCGACGGGAGCGCGCAACCCGCCCCGTTGGCCATGCAGAAGGCCACGCCCGCCACGCCGAGGCACCCCGCCGCCTTTCTCCCTCGCAGTACGACGGCGTGGGACCTCAAGCTGGTCCAGCGCATCTACAACCTCGAGGAGCGCTACCTGAAGCAGACCTCGGGTCGCGCCCCGTCCGCCGAGTTCGAGCTGGGGCTCAAGCGCGTCCACGCACGCGCGCTCCAAGCGGGAACGAAGTCCGAGAGCTCACGGGTGAGCACATCCATCTCCGCGCTGGCCCGAAAACTGAGCACGCTCCACGACTCCAAGCCCGCGCCGGAAACCGCCGCGCCAAAGGACTCGATTTCTGCGCCCACGCCACCGCCCCTGCCCAGGGTGACCCTCCGTGCGCCGGGGCCGCGTGTGCTGGTGATGCTCACGACCCCCGACATGACGCCCAGCGATGAAAAGCTGGCGCGCCGCTTCATCCAATTCAAGGCCACTTACCTCGAACGCGCGGCCAGACATGAGTTCCCCCTGACCATCGAGGAGTCCCTGGTCCGCATCCACATCCTCGCGCTGAAAGCGGAGACCGCCGCGGAGCGCATGGATGTGCACCGTGCGCTCGATGCCTGGAAAGAAGTCCTGGACCACACCACGCCGAAGTGAGCGGAGCCGCGCTCAGATGCTCACGGACCGCATCATCTCCGAGCGCTTCATCATCGGCATGTCCGAGGAGTATTCGGCCCCCATGCCGTTCGCGGACTGCGTCCGGCCCATCATCCTCTCCATGTCCGGCCAGCCCGGCGCGCTCTCGTAGGACGACTGCGACTTCCCGTTGGGCCCGGCCTCCGGATTGTT
The DNA here is from genome assembly GCF_010894455.1 of Myxococcus eversor. GTDB lineage: Bacteria > Myxococcota > Myxococcia > Myxococcales > Myxococcaceae > Myxococcus > Myxococcus eversor. The sequence goes on from NZ_JAAIXY010000018.1 coordinate 105,678, forward strand.
GCCGTACGGCGGCTTCTGCCCCGCCTCGCCAGCCGCCTCATTCGCCTTCTGCTTGGCCCTCTCCGCGCGACGAGCGGTCTCGAGCTCCTTCCCCACGGCGGCCTGGTACTTCTCCGTCGCCTGGGCCAGCTTCGCCTCGGCGACCTTCTCCGCCGCCTGCGCCTCCGCGAGCGCCTTCTTCGAAGCTTCCCGCTGCTCCGGCGTCTGCTTCGGATTCTTGGCCTTCTTCTCCGCCTCTTCCCGCGCCCGCGAGGCCTGCGCCTCCGCCCTCTTCGCGGCCTCGGCCTGGAGACGCGCCTGCTTCGCCGCCTCCTGCGCCGCCTTCGCCGCCTTGATGGCCGCCTCCGCCCGCTTGCGCGCCTCGTCCGCACGCTGCGCGTCATTCGTCTTCGGGCCCTGCTGCATCGTCGAACGACCATCCACCTTGGTCAGCGAATTCACGGGTCACTTCCTTCCAAGTGCGATGAGGGACAGACACCCCTTCTTCGCCAGAAGCGCCCACATGGTTACATCCAGGATTACTTTTCAGGGACCCGGCACACACCCGAACTCCATGCCCTCAACTCACGGCAGGCTCAACTTCAGCCCGAAGGGAATGGTCCGGTCCTTGATTGCTCCAGGCTCGACCTTCACCTGGTCATCCCGCACCAGCGTGGCCGAGTCCGAGCCGTCGAAGGACACCGCGTCATCCACCCCCAGCTTCACCAGCGCGTCGCGAATCTCCGCGAGCGTCTTGCCGGGCTTCTCGCCGTTCTCCTGAGCGACGACATACGTCGTGCCCGTCTCCCGGTCATACCCGACGACGACCTTTCCACTGTTCGGACCCCGCTCGTCCTGGTCCTTGAAGCCCTCGTTGTTCCGCTGCGTCAAGTCGGACGCATACGCCCCCGGGTCTCCCGTGAGCGGCGCCGCCGAGGACGTCCCTGGCTTGTACTGATTCCCGTCGCCGTACGGCGTGTTGTTGATGATGAGCGGCACCGCCCCACCAAACGCCACCTTCGAATCCGCCGGCGGATCTCCCTGCCCGAACTTCAGGCCACTCGACGTCCACGCCGCGTAGAACCGGTCTGGTTCCGACTCACCCCCAAGCACCTTCCCGTTCTCAATCACCTGCCCCACCGGATTGTCGCCGCTGAAAGCCCGGTCATAGAAACTGGTGTTGATGATGGTGTCGCTCCCGGGCTGGCGCCCCTCTTCCTGCGCCAGCGCGGCGAAGGGCTTCTCCGCCTCCGGCCTCGACCAGCCCCCCAACGCGTTGTCGAGGATGCTGCCCCCATGCTCGACGACGGACGGCTGGGCTCCTTTCATCGCCACGAGGTGCACGCCGTTGTCCGTGAACTCCACCGGCTGTCTCGGATTCGCCTTGATTCGCTCCGCCACCGCCGCGGACAACCGCGCCCCATCCTCCGCCGTCGTCGGCAGCTTCAGCTCCTGCGTCCGCGCCGAGTTCCGCGCCTCGCGCAGCAACACGTCCGACGTGGCCGCCGAGCGGCGCAGGGTGATATCCCCATTGCCCGGCAACGCATGGCCATCCGTCGTCTTGCCCTCCTGAAGCTCCGGATAGGACGCGTCGTCCACCACCTTCACTTCGACCCCGCGCGCATCCAGGTCCGCGAGCGCCGCCTTTCCCTCTGGCGTAGCGCCCAGTTCCTGCCGCAGCCGGTCGACGGACGCCTTGTTCGCCTCGTCCTGCAGTCGCTCGGTCGTCGCTTTGTAGTCGTCGCGAAACTCCTGGCGCAGGCCCCCCGGGACGTCTTTCAAATCGAGGCCCTTCTTCACGTGCGCGTCGTAGCGGTCCCACGCCTCCTTCTCCGGCGCGCTCGCGTCCGCGACCCTCATCGACTGGAGCTCGGGCGACATGTCCAGCTCCGCGGCGCGCTCGGCCGTGAAGAGCGCCGATGACTCCGGCGGCGACGACACGTTGCCCAACAGCTTGTCGCGCAGCTCGTTGCTTGAAGCAGCCTCGAAGCTCGACGTCGACGTGTCCCGCACCGTGTTGGACGTGACGCCCTTGAGGCGCTGCTCGTCATACGGAGGCGTCAGGCCCTGCGCGGTGGCTTGCGTGTTCGCCTCCTGCATCGCCCCCTGCGCACGCTGCGCGGAGCGCGCGGACTTCTCCTCCGCGTCCCGCCGCGCCTCCTCGGCCCGAGCCGCTCGCTGCGCGGAGAGCTTCTCCGCCCGCTGGGCCTCCACCGCGTCCTTCCTCGAAGCCTTGGCCTCTTTCGGAGTCTGCCCCGGCGCCTCGGCTCGCGACGTCGCCTTCGCCGCGTCCGCTTGTGCCTTCTGCTGCGCGCGACGCGCGGACTCCGCGGCCCTTCGCGCCTCCTCGGCCGCTCGACGCGCGGACTCCGCCGCCTTCCTCGCGGCCTCCGCGCGCCTTCGAGCCTCCTCCGCACGGCGGGCCGCATCCGCTCCCGAGGCCCCAGACGAAGTCGTCGGCGAGCCACCTCGAATCGCTGTCGTGCCGCCCATGCGTCACCCACCCTTCTGGGAAATCGAGACCGTCATCCCATTCTCGGCTCGGGGATTTCCCAGGTTCGGAACGCGCGCGGTACCTCGCGGGTCTGTCACCCCGGAGACACCCGCGCGGCGGCTCACGGGCCATGGGCGCTCGCCTGCTCGGGGGTTTCCACGAGGCCGTGACGACGCACGGCGTAGCGCATGCAAGCGACCCGGGGGAAACTCGTAGGGCTCAGGTGACGCGTCACCCCGCACGAGTCACACCAGGAAATCCCCCATGCACCGCAGACCTTTCTCCCGCCTCGTCTCCGTGGCCCTCTCGGGCCTTACGGCCGTGGGCCTCCTCACCGCCGCCGACACCCGCAAGCCCACGACGCAGTGGCTGGCCCGCCCCACCGAGGCCGCTCGAATCGCTCGCGTCGAACAGGGCCTCTCCCCCATCACGATTCCCGGCGATGAGCCGCGCCAGTTGTCGCTCACGCAGTGGATGGAGCTGTACGGCGTGCCCGGCGTGAGCATCGCCGTGTTCGACAAGGGCTCGCTCGTGTGGGCCAAGGCGTATGGCGTGAAGCACGCGGGCGGCACCGAGGCCGTCACCATCGACACGCTCTTCCAGGCCGCGTCCATCAGCAAGCCCGTGACGGCGATGGCGGCGATGCACCACGCGGAGAAGCGCAAGTGGTCGCTCGACGCGAACATCAACGACACGCTCATCTCGTGGAAGGTGCCGGACAACGAGTTCACGAAGGAGCAGAAGGTGACGCTGCGCCGGCTGCTCTCGCACAGCGCGGGCACGACGACGAGCGGCTTCGGCGGCTACGCCAGCAACATGCCCGTGCCCACCACGCAGCAGGTATTGGATGGCGAGAAGCCCGCGAACTCGTCCGCCGTGCGCGTGGACACCGTGCCCGGCACGCTGACGCGCTACAGCGGCGGCGGCACCACCATCGTCCAGCAGATGCTCGTGGACCAGCTCAAGAAGCCCTTCCCCGTCATCATGAAGGAGACCGTGCTCGCGCCGCTCGGCATGAAGAACAGCACCTTCGAGCAGCCCCTGCCCAAGGAGCTGGAGCCCCTCGCCGCCAGCGGCACCTACTCCGGTGGAAAGAGCGTCGAGGGACGCTGGCACACCTACCCGGAGATGGCTCCCGCCGGCCTGTGGACGACGCCGTCGGACCTCGCGCGCGTCGCGCTGGAGATGTCCAAGGCGACGAAGGGCCAGTCCCGCCGCGTGGTGTCCCAGGCGATGGCGAAGCAGATGCTCACCCGCCAGTCGGAGGCGTTCGGCATCGGCTTCATGCGTCGGCCCGGACAGGAATGGTTTGGTCACGGCGGAGGGAACGAGGGCTATCGCTGCTTCCTCATGGGCTTCGAGTCGGGCAGCGGCGTGGCCGTCATGACCAACTCGGATGACGGCTCGCGCCTCTTCGACCGCGTCATCGCGAGCGTGATGGCCGAGTACGGCTGGAAGGGCTACACCACCACTCCTGACAGCATCGGCATGACGACGGACCTGCTGGCGCGCCTCAAGGGTACTGACGCCGCGCTCACCTGGTTCAAGACGCGCAAGAGCACCGCCACGAAGGAGGACACCCAGGTGACCCCAGACGTCCTCAACGAGCTCGGCTACAGCCTGCTGCGCTCGGGCAAGGTGCCCGACGCGCTGAAGATGTTCGAGGCCAACGTGGAGCTGTACCCCACGAACGCCAACGTCCACGACAGCCTGGGCGAGGGCTACGCCGAGGCCGGCCGGAAGGACGACGCCATCCGGTCCTACAAGAAGGCGCTCGAGCTGAACCCGAAGAACGACAACGCCGTGAAGATGCTGGAGAAGCTGGGCGCGGCCTCGAAGTAGCGGGCGCTCCTCTCGCGGAGGATTGTTTCTGTTGCGGAAACAGTCCTCTGCCCGGCGCCCCATTTTTCGCGGCGGCCCAGGTCTCTACTGTTCCTCTTGTCAGCAACGCACGCCGCGCGAGACGCGGTGAACCCAAGAGGGAGTACGCCATGAGCGCCACCGTCCAGAAGACCCAGCCCGACACCATCGTCCTCGTCCACGGCATGTGGATGACGCCCCGAAGCTGGCCGGGGTGGATGGACCGATTCACGAAGGCGGCTACCGCGTCATCGCCCCGTCCTGGCCCGGCCTCGAAGTCGGCGTGGAAGCGCTCCAGAAGGACCCGACGCCGCTGGAGAACCTGCGCGTGAAGCAGATTGTCGACCACTACGAGCGCATCATCCGCGCGCTGCCCACCCCGCCCATCCTCATGGGCCACTCCTACGGCGGCGCCTTCGTGCAGATGCTGTTGGACCGTGGCGTGGGCGCCGCGGGCGTCGCCATCCACTCCGCGCCGGTGAAGGGCGTCTACACGCTGCCGTTCACCACCATCAAGTCGACGGCGTCCACGCTGCTCAACCCCGCCAACGTCAACCGCCCCGCGCCGATGACGCCCGCGCAGTTCCACTACGCCTTCACCAACACGCTGACGCAGGAGGAGTCGGACGAGGTGTACCGCACGCAGTACGTGCCGGGCTCGGGCCGCGCGCTCTTCCAGGGCGCCCTCGCCAACCTGACGCCGCACTCCGAAGTCACCGTCAATCTGAAGAACGACGAGCGCGCCCCGCTGCTGTTCCTCTCGGGCGACTCGGACATCATCCTGCCGGCGAAAATCCAGCGGGAGAACGTGAAGCGCTACGCGAAGTCGAAGGCGGTGACGGAGTACGTGGAGTTGAAGGGCCGCTCGCACTACACCGTGGCGCAGCCGGGCTGGGAGGCCGTCGCGGACCTGGCGCTCAACTGGGCCAAGGAGCACGCCACCGTTCGTAACTAGGGCCCACCCAGTCGGGCCACGAGCGTCTCCAGATTCGCGCGGGTCGTCTCGGCCTGCACGTAGTCGAACCGGAAGCCACACGCTCCGGAGTCGCAGGGTTCCAGGCCCTGCGTCCGGGTCGAGCACCCGGATGCCACGGCACAGCTCGCCTTGCGTGTGGGACAGAGCGCTCGCTTCGACAGCATCGCCAGCCTCAAGAAGGTCTCGAAGTCCTCTTGTGAGCGGAACACCTGACGGGCCTCCTCACCGGTGTCTCTGGCTCCAGGTGGAAGGAAGGTCACGGAGCTCGCCGTGCCGAGCAGCTCGGCGGTGGGATGACGCCGCCTCACGGGTATCGCGTCCTCCGCGAGGCTCAGCACGGGCGACGACGAGTCTCCCTCGTGCGGCGCGATGCGGAAGTGCGCGTTGTAGATGCCGGGCGCAATCTCACTCACGCAGGCATCCGTCCCTCCGCACGCGGTCTCCGTCGTCATGGGGAACACCGCCACGCGCCAGTGCTTGCACTTCGGACAGGAGACATCCACGCCGGGAAACGGCCAGCCCCTCGGTGGCGAGTGCACCGGGTCCGCCAACACCATGTCCACGTACTCCTGCGCATCCCTCACGTTCTCCTCGCGCAGCCCCTCCGCATCCAGCACGGGCCTGTCCGCGTCGACGAGCAGCGCGGGGTCATAGAGCACGAGCAGCAGGTCCTCGCACCCCTCGGAGATGCCACCCTCCCGACGCAGGCCCACGAGCTGGAGCGCGAGGGGCGTCGTCCGCGACAACTCCAGCTCCTCGTCCCCCCTCAAGTGGAACCGTCGGTGCACCAGGTCCACCTTCCGCTGGCTGCGTAGACTCGCGCTCACGTACTGACGCAAGAGCCCCACCGCGCAGTCCGTGCACTGCACCTCGCGCAGCGTCGCGTGGTGCGCCTCCCGCTCTGGTGCCGTCGCCACCGACACCTTCCTCGGCGCCCCCTGCTCCGGCATGCCTCGCAGCTTCGCCACCTTCGCCGTCATGACTCAGCTCCCGTGCAACAGTTCGAGCTGTCTCGATGTCTCCGCGTCCAGCCGCCCCGTGACGGCCAGGCCCGTGCGGTGCTGGAAGGCTCGGAGCGCGCTGCGCAGCTCCAGCGTCATCCGCCCCGTCGGCTCCAGCGCGTACCCCAGGTTGATGAGCCTCGCCTCCGCCCCCGCGACTCCGTCATCCGGCACGTCCTTCATGGGACGCAACGCGCCCAGCTCCAGCTCCCACCACTGGTCCTCGCACTCCAGTTCGGCACGGCTCGCGCTGAGCGGCACGCGCTGCACCAACAGGCCGTTGCCGTCCGTCTCCCCCTCCACCACTCGGGGCCCGAACAGCAGGAGATAGGGCTTGCTCGCCAACGGCGCGCCCACGTCATCCCGCAGCTCGACCCGCAGGTACCGGGCACTCGCCGCATCGAGCGTGAAGGGACGCGGCAACCCGGTGTAGAGCGGCATCTGACTCGGACGTGGCTCCGGAATCACCACCGTGTCGCCGGGATAGAGCACGCTCGGATTGGGCCGCTTGCGACGCAGCTCCGCATTGGCCGGATGCTCGTAGACCTGCCGGTAGTCCAGGATTCCGTAGCGCCGCGCGACCAACAACATGCACTCACCACGTCGGATGACATGGGTGGTGGACATGGTCTTCCCCCTCGTCGATGAAAGAGCCCCAACTCCTCCACCGCTCAGGAACGCTAGCCGAGGCCCGGCATTTCGCGGCATGCACCTCAGGGCATAGGGGCTTTCCCGCGACACACCCGGGTCCACACCGCCTACGCCCCCGCGTCGTTCAGCCTCGCCGCCTGCGTCAGCAGATAATTGCGCTCCGGAAGGCTCGTCGTGCGCTCCGCCGCCTTCCGGTAGTGCACCACCGCCGCCGCGTGCCTGCCCGCCCGCTCCAGCAGATGTGCACGCACCGCGTCGAGCCGATGGCTCCCCTCCAGCCGCCCCTCCGCGTCGAGCTTCTTCACCAGCGCCAACCCCACCTCCGGCCCCTGCACCATCGCCGTCGCGATGGCGTGGTTGAGCTCCACCATGGGGTTGTCGGACAGGCGCATCAACACCTCGTAGAGCGCCAGCACCTGCGGCCAGTCGGTGTCCTCCGCGCGCGCCGCCTCGTCATGCACGGCCGCGATGGCCGCCTGCACCTGGTACATCCCCACCGAGCCCTTCGACAGCGTCGCGGAGATGAGCGCGACGCCCTCCGCAATCATCCCCGCGTCCCACAGGCTCCGGTCCTGGACATCGAGCGGAATCAGCTCGCCCTCCGGCCCCGTCCTCGCCTTCCGGCGCGCGTCCGTGAGCAGCATCAGCGCGAGCAGTCCCGCCACCTCGCCGTCCTCCGGCAGGAGCAGGTGCAAGAGCCGCATCAGGCGAATCGCCTCGCCCGACAGGTCCGTGCGGTGCAGCTCCGGGCCCGAGCTCGCCGTGTAGCCCTCGTTGAAGATGAGGTAGAGCACCTGCAGCACCGTGCCCAGCCGCTGCGCGCTCTCCTCCGGCGTGGGCTTCTGGAACGGAATCCCGGAGCTCTTGATGCTCTGCTTGGCGCGGCTGATTCGCTGCGCCATCGTCGCCTCGGGGACGAGGAAGGCCTTGGCGATTTCAGCCGTCGTCAAGCCGCCCACCGCGCGCAGCGTCAGCGCTATCGCCGACGCCGTCGTCAGCGCCGGGTGACAGCATGTGAAGAGCAACGCGAGCGCGTCGTCCCGCCCCGTCACCTCGTCGCTGTCCAGCGCGAGCACGAGCTGGAGCTCCGGTGGCACCAGGCTGACCACCAGCTCCTCGCGATGGCGACGGGCCGCCTCCGCGCGCACGTGGTCCGTGATTCGCCTCGAGGCGACCTGAATCAACCAGGCACGCGGGTCGTCCGGAACGCCCTCGCGCGGCCACTGCAAGGCCGCCGCGAGCAGCGCTTCCTGGACCGCGTCCTCCGAGGCTCCGAAGTCCCGGAACTTTCGGATGATGGCGCCCAGCACCCGCGGCGCGTGCTCGCGCAGCAGGTGCTCCAGGTGACGTGGCTCCAACGTCACCCTCACATCGTGTCGGGGGGAGGACCGCTCATCACCTGCCGCACTTCGATGGACAGGTTGAGCGGCTTGCCGCCAGGCCCGGGGGCGGCGGAGGCCTCGGCGGCGATGGCGTAGGCGCGCTCGGGGCTGTCCACTTCGACAATCCAGTAGCCCGCCAGGAACTCCTTCGACTCCGGGAACACGCCGTCGGTGATGGGCTTGCCGTCCTCGCCAGCACGCACGCGCTTCGCCTGGTCGGGCCCCGCGAGGCCCTCGGCGCCCACCAGCTCACCGGCGGCTCCGAGCTTCTTCGCGAAGTTCATCATGAAGCCGATGTGCGCCTGGAGGTCCTTCTTCGGCCAGGTGGCGACCTGGTACGCACCGCCCGTCGGCGTGTTCATCATGAGCATGTACTTCATGGGGAGCTCCCTCTTTCTCGTGGCACCCGCGCTCCTTCATTGGCGCGCGTTCATCCGGATGTCGGAGCCAGGGGCGAGGTCTCGACATCCTTTTTGAAGATATTCGACCGACCTCCCAGGTCAGTGGAACAACCGTGCGTAATCCCACGAGAAATGCGCGGCGCGTCGACGTCCGGCGCGACGCGTCGAGGGGTGGATTTCAGAGCACCTTGCCCGGATTGAGGATGCCCAAGGGGTCCATCGCGCCCTTCAGGCGGCGGTGCAGGCGCAGCCCCTCCTCCCCGAGCTGCCGGCCCAGGAAGGACTGCTTGAGCGCGCCCACTCCGTGCTCTCCGGTGATGGTGCCGCCCAGGTCCAACGCGGCGCCGAGGATGTCGTCGAACGCTCCTCGCGCCCGCTCCAGCGCCGCCGCGTCCTGACGGTCGAAGACGACGGTGGGGTGCATGTTCCCATCCCCCGCGTGGCCGAAGGTGCCCACGAGGACGCCCCGGTCGGCGGCGATGCGCTCGACGGCGGCGAGCAGCTCCGGGATTCGCGACAGCGGCACGCCCACGTCGTCCAGCAGCGTGGCGCCCTGCCGCTCCAGCGCGGGGTACGCGAGGCGGCGCGCGGTGAGGAGCAGCTCGCCCTCGGCTTCGTCCGACGAGTGCGTGACGAAGGTCGCCCCGGTGGCGTCGCAGCAGGCCGCCATGGCCTCGATTTCCGCCACGCCCTGCTCGCCGCCCGCGTCCGAGCGCGCCAGGAGGAACGCGGCGGCGTCCACGTCCAACCCCAGCGGCTTGTAGGCCTCCACGGCTCGACACGTGGGCTGGTCCATCAGCTCCAGCATCGACGGGCGCGTGCGCGCCATGATGTCCGTGACGGCCGCTCCCGCGCCCCCGAGCGTGGGGAAGGTGGCCACCAGCGTCGTCGCCTTCGGCGGCTTGGGGCGCAGCTTCAGCGTCGCCTCGGTGATGACGCCCAGCGTGCCCTCCGAGCCGACGAACAGGCGCGTCAGGTCATAGCCCGCCACGTTCTTCACCGTGCGCCCGCCCGTGCGCACCACCGAGCCATCCGCGAGCACCACTTCGAGCCCCAGCACCGCGTCCCCTGTCACGCCGTACTTCACGCAGCACAGGCCGCCCGCGTTGGTGGCCAGGTTGCCACCCAGGCTGGAGAACTCCCAGCTCGCCGGGTCTGGCGCGTACCAGAGTCCGTGCGCCGCCGCGGCGGCCTTCACCTCCGCGTTCAACACACCGGGCTGCACGACGGCGAGCATCCCCTTCGCGTCGACCTCCAGCACGCGGTTCATCCGCATCAGCGACAGGACGATGCACCCATCGAGCGCGTTCGCCCCACCGGACAGTCCGGAGCCCGCGCCGCGCGGCACCACGGGGATTCGGTGTGCCGAGGCGATGCGCATCACCGCGCGCACGTCATCCGTGCACGTTGCGCGCACGAGGACCTGGGGGACTCCGGCGGGAGCCCACTCGGCCTGGTCCCTGCGGTGCGCGTCGAGGATGTCCGCGTCGGTGACGAGCGCTTCGGGGGGGAGTACCGCCGCAAGCTCTCGCAACAGGGTTGCGTTTCTGTTGGCCGTCACGGGGCGGCCTCCTGACTTGGGGTGGCCGTGAAGGCACACGGCGCCAGTCCGCTCATCGCGCGGTCTCCATTGGTACGGAGACAGACGCACGATAGAAGCCCTCGATGTGCTCGCGCAGCAGCGCGGCGGCACCCGCCGCATCGCCCCGCTCCACCGCGTCCAACATGGTCGCGTGTTCATCCGCGAGCCGCTTGAGCACGTCTGGCCCTTCAGTCCCCAGCGCGTCGAGCAGGTGTCTCGCCATCGCATCTCGCAGCGCGAGCATCACCAGGTGCATGGCCCGGTTGCCGGACGCCGCCACCAGCTCCACATGGAAGCGCACGTCCGCTTCGTGGAACGACTCCGCCGTGACGCCCGGCCGCCGCATCTCGTCCAGCGCCGCACGCGCCGCGTCCAGGTGCGTTCGATCCGCGCGCCGCGCCGCCCGCTCCAGCGCCGCTGACTCCAGCACGCACCGCAAGTCGACCAGGTCCTCCAGCGATGCCAGCCGCAGCCGCACCACGTGCGTCAGCGCCTCGCTCAGCAGCCCGCTCGCCGCCCTGGCCACCAGCCCCTTCCCCTTGCCCACCACCAACCCCTGGGCCTGGAGCGCCCGGAGGGCTTCGCGCACCGAGGCCCGGCTCACCCCGAACTGCTCCGCCAGCTCCCGCTCCGGTGGCAGCGAGTCCCCCGGTGGCATCCCGCCGCTCAGGATGGCCTCCCGAATCCGCTCCGCCACCTGGAGATACAAGGGGTTACGAACCACCGCCTGGAACGTCCGTCCGGAAACCATGGCGGACAGACTACCTGATTGACTGATGGTCAGACCAGCGGTGACGATACGCCGGTCGTTCGTTCAGACCCTCATCGGAGGCGACATTCATGGCCAAGGTCCTGATGCTTGCAGGCGACGCGGCGGAGTCCCTGGAGGTGCTGTACCCGTACCAGCGGCTGCTGGAGGAGGGTTACGAGGTCCACCTCGCGGCCCCGTCGAAGAAGAAGCTCCAGTTCGTGGTGCATGACTTCGTGGACGGCTTCGACACGTACACGGAGAAGCCTGGCTACACGTGGCAGGCCGACCTGGCCTTCTCGGAGGTGAAGCCGGCCGACTATGTGGCGCTCGTCATCCCCGGAGGACGTGCCCCCGAGTACATCCGCAACGACGCCGACTGCCAGCGCATCGTCCGGCACTTCTTCGAGAAGAACCAACCCGTGGCCCACATCTGCCATGGCCCGCTGCTGCTCACCGCGGTCGGTGTCCTCAAGGGCCGCAAGAGCGCCGCGTATCCCGCACTGCAGCTCGACGTGCGGGGCGCCGGCGCGGAGTTCATCGACTCCTCCGCCGTCGTCGACGGGAACATGGTCTCCGCACGCGCCTGGCCGGACCACCCGGCCTGGATGCGAGAGTTCATGAAGATTCTGCGCGCCAAGGCCCCCGTGGCCTGAGCCGCCGTCGCTGAAGCGAAGCAGCCAGTCCGCTGGCACCTGGAGGCCTCCCAAGTGGGGGCCTTCTTCGTTTGTGGTGCAGGAATTCGAGCAAGGGCCTTTCAGCCCGGCTGCTCTCCCATCGGCCTCGCTTTTGTAATGATTTTGGGGGCGAGGGGGCGTTTTCTAACGATTTCCGCAATCTTCTAACAGATTCATAGGGGATAGTGCCGGCCCTATCGGTTCTTCAAAGCACTGCGCGCCTGCAATCCGCTGAAAAAGGCAGGTCAAAAACCTACCCTCGCTTGAAGGGGGCCCCATGTTCCTGAGCAGAGGCATCCCCATCGGGTACGCGAAAGCCATCGCGGATCATCGCCTCGATGTCGTGCCTCCCCATCAGCTCTCGGCCTGCGCGGGCTCGGTCAAGCATGTGCGGAGCAGCAACGGGCGCGAGTTCGTCACCTACCCGAGTTCATACGACCCGGGTCCAGCGCTTTGTGACCACTTGGAGTTCGCGCTCAAGCACGAAGGCATCTCCCTGGAGGTGCTCGCCGCATTGTTCCGCGCGGTGAACCAGGGACCTTTCGAGGACGAGCTGTCACGCCACATCCAGGCACGCCCCACTGGTCAGAACACCCGTCGGCTCTGGTTTCTCTATGAGTTCCTCACGGGGCGCCGGCTTCCACTCGAGGACGTGACCACGGGCAACTACGTCGAGTTGCTTGACCCGAAGCGCTACTACACAGCGGCGCCCATCAAGAGCCGGCGACATCGCGTGCGCGACAACCTCCTGGGCAATGTGGACCTCTGCCCCATGGTGCGCCGTACGCCCATCCTTCAGGAGTTCGAGGCGAAGCGGCTCGCGAACGAGGCGGCGCTCATCGTTCAGTCCTACGACGTCGATGCCCTCCGCCGCGCCGTCGACTACCTCTACACCAAGGAGACCCGCTCCTCTTTCAACATCGAGCGGGAGACCCCCAGCCAGCAACGCGCCGCGCGGTTCGTCTCCCTCCTGCGTGAGCTCCCAGCGTGGGAGTCCCTGGACGAGGCCGCGCTGGTCCACATGCAGAATGTCATCGTGGAACGCTTCGCGGAGAAGGGTTACCGCGAAGAGCAGAACTATGTCGGAGAGTCCGTCGGCGTAGGTCTGCGGCAGCGTGTCCATTTCATTCCGCCACAGCGCAAGATGGTCCCGCGATTGATGGCGGGACTGCTGTCCTCACTGGACCGAATGATGGCTTCCAGCGTGGACCCCATCGTTCATGCGGCCGCCATCTCCTTTGGCTTCGTCTTCATCCACCCTTTCGAGGACGGCAATGGACGACTCCACAGACTGCTCATCCACTACATCCTCTCCAGGGCCGGGTTCACCCCTCAGGGGCTCATCTTCCCCATCTCCGCGGTCATGTTGCAGAGGAAGGACCAGTACGACGCATGCCTCGAGTCCTTCTCCAAGCCGCTGATGAAGCTCATCGACTACGCGGTGAACGAGAAGGGACTCCTGACGGTGAAGGGCAAGACGAGCGGCTTCTATCGCTACGTCGACTTCACGCGCATGGCGGAGGACCTCTACCGCTGGACGGAAGAGACCATCCGTACGGAGTTCCGCGACGAGTTGGACTTCGTCGTCCGCTACCGTGAGGCCCGCCCGAAACTCGACGGCATCGTCGAGATGCCGGACACGCTGCGCAACCGCTTCGTCCAGTTCTGCCTCCAGAATGGAGGGCACTTGTCCAAGCAGAAGCGCACCAGATACTTCAGCAACCTGACCGACAAAGAGGTCCATGCACTGGAGAAGGTCGTCCAGAAGTACCTGATGCCTCGTGCCAAGGCCCCTGTGGCCTGAGCCGCCGTCACACAGCAGAACGCCGTGGCCCCTCCCCCGAGAGACCACGGCGTCCACCCCACCTGCTCTGTGTCTCCGTCGGAACGCAGGACATCTGACTGTGCTTCACGAACAGGGCTTCACTCCGCCGCGCCCGGAGACCTAGCGCGACTGACCGTCGTGCTTCTGGCGGTAGATGCGGCGGTTGAGCTGGTTCTGCTCGCGCTGGATGCTCGCGCGCTCCCGTGCATCGAGCCGGCCGTCATCCGCGCGCGCCTGGCGGATATCCCGCCGGAGCTCCCGGTGCTGATGCTGGAGCCGCACCGCCTCGCGCCCCGTCAGCTCCCCGCTCTTCACGCCCTGGACGATGCGCGCCTGCTGGCTCACCTGCCGACGGTCCGCCTTCGCCGCGCTCGCGGGAAGCGCCACCAACAGCCCCAGCACCAACGTCCCCACGGCCCACAGGTTCTTCTTCATGGCAGTCCTCCTGTCCGCGGGCCGGCCGGGCCGGCTCGCGCTGTATGGAAGTACCAACCCAGCGCCCCAGAAAAAGTCGCGCGGCCCCTTGAGCCCGAGCCGCACGAGGCCACGCTCCGGCGGGTGCGCTATCCTCGCCCGCCCGAGCCATGGCCGAGGACGCCCCCACCCCTCCCGCGCGGCGCGCTTCGTCGTCCGACGACCTGTCCCTCCCCCGGCTCCTCCTCCTCAGCGCCTGGAGCGTGGTGCTGGATGCGGTGAGCCGGCTGGGAGATTTGCTCGTGCTCGCGTGGCGTCCCCGGCTGGTGCCCGCGTACCTGCGGCTGTGGCTGCGCGAGGTGCGCGTCTCGCCCTACCGCCCGCGTCGCTCCTTCGAGTTGATCCGCGTCCTGCGCGCCAGCGGCCAGGACTTCCACGAGCTGATGTACGGCGAGACGCCGGTGCACACCGCGCTGTCGCTCTTCCGGAAGGCCGGCGTGACGAAGGGCTCCCTGCTGGTGGACCTGGGCGCGGGACGCGGGAGGACCCTGCTCGCCGCGCGCTGGCTGGGCGCGGAGGCGCTGGGCATCGAGCTGCTCGAAGAACACGTCGTGCTCGCCTCGGAAGCCCTGGCCAGGACGGGCGCGGTGCTGCGCCAGGGGGACGCCACCCGGGAGGACGGAGCGCTGACTGACGCCACCCACGTCCTGGTCAACTGGACAGCCCTCTCCCCGGAAACCCGGGCCCGGCTCATCGCTCGCCTGCGCGCCTGCCGCCCCGGCACCCGCATCCTCACCGTCACCCGCCCCGTGGAAGCCCCCGGCTTCACCGTCCTCTCCCGCCATCGCGCCCTCTTCACCTGGGGCGTCGAGTCCGTCTGGATTCACGAAGTCCAAGGAGCTGGCACTCCCGAGCCCGGGCCAGAAGCCCCGTTTTGAGATGCAAACACTCCCGCCCCCCGCGCGAGCGCATCCGACTCAACGGTGACTTCCGCTCGTGACGGCTCCATGCCTAGGCTCGCCGGCTCGATGCCGGTGGGACGGGCGCGGTCCCCCGACTTGCTCCCGCCGGATACGAATCAGGTCCCCAGGTCCCCGGGGCGCACAGGAGCAGACTCACATGAAGGCATGGATGGCCGTGGCGATGCTGGCGGTGGTTCCCCTCGTCGGATGTGGCGGCTCGCGCGAGCTGAACCGCGCGAAGGCGGAGGCGAACGTGCTGCGCAAGGACACGGAGACGCTGCGCGCGGAGAACGAGGCCCTCAAGACGAAGGTCGGCGAGTTGGAGGGCGACCTGGCCAACGTGTCCAAGGAGCGCGACGAGCTGAAGGTCGCCGCCGAGCAGGCCGCCGCGGCCGCCGAAGCCGCCGCCGTCCCCGCGTCCGGCAAGAAGCGCAAGAAGTAGCGCGTGACGCCGATGACCGGGACGCGCACCACGGCGGTCCATGTGCACGAAGGCTGTGACGTGTACGTGGGCCGCGCCTTCCGCGCGTGGGTGAAGCCGAGCCCCACCAACCCCGTGCCCGGTCGCTTCGGCAACCCCTTCAAGCCCGGAGGCGTCGGCACTCCGGGCGCCATGTGGAAGAAGTACTTCGTCCCCTGGCTCGGCGCGCTGCTGGAGGCCGAGCAGCAGACAGTCCACGCGGAGGCCCTGCGTCGCATGGGCCCGGACGTGGACCCCTTCGAGTCCTACCGCTGGTATCTGGAGCTGCGCACCCGGCATGACGCCGCCTGGCGCGAGGACGTGCTCGCGCTGCGGGGCAAGCGACTGGGCTGCTGGTGCAAACCCGGCCCCTGTCATGCCGACGTGCTGGTGTCCTGGCTCGACGCGCGGCGCTGACGGTCAGAAGGTGGAGCGCAGCCACGCGCGCCAGCCCACGACGGTGCGCACCCGGGCCACCGCGTCGCGATGCGCCCTGCGCGCCACCGGATGCGTCTGGAAGCCCGGCATGCACTGCTCCGCCGTGCGCAGCGCTTCCCTCGCGGCCCGAGCACCCGACGTCCGCGCCGCGTGCACCGTCCTGGCGAGGCCCAGGACGAGCTTCAGCAGGCCGTCCTCCGGAGAGTGCTTCACCTCCAGCAGCGCAGTGCTGAGTGCATCCCCGTCGTCCCGAAGCGCGGTGAGGAAGGCTCGCCACACCCGCAGGTCCCCGGCCAGGACGCTCTCTTTCTCTTCCGACAGCGTCAGCCCCAGGGACAGGGCCGCCTCGGCCTCCTCGCGGTGCCCCCGCGCGTAGCCGCACACGAGCACGTTCAACATCATCCAGGCGCGCAGCTCCCCGGTGGGCCGCTCCCGCCAGTCACGCAGCCAACGCCACGCCCGTGCCCGGCGCTGCTGCTTCATCAGCGCATAACCCATGGCGCCCCAGGTCCGCGCATGCGCGCGCAGCAGGCCCGGGTACAAGAAGAGGAACAGCGCCAGCAGGACGGTGCGCCCCAGCTCGCCCATCCGCTCCACGTACACGCCCAGGGCCTCGACACCCGCGGCGCTCCCGGAAGCCAGCGCGCGCAGCCGGCCCCACGCCCGCCACGTCCATGTCCGCTCGGCGTGCTGGAGCGCCCAGGCTCGCGCCAACGTCTCCGATGCATCGACTCCCTGCGTCGCCAGCGCCGCGTCCACCGCGCGCTCCATCACCGAGTTCCAACCCCGCGAGCGCATGGCCTCCACGCAGCGCTCCAGTGACCAGGTGCTGCTGCCCAGCGACGCCAACGTCAGCTCCACGTGCCGCCGGGCCGCCGCCGCGTCGTTCCGGGCGCAGGCCAGTTGCACCGCGCGCACCTCCAAGAGCACCTCCGGCGCATGGCCGCGCGCCGCGTCCAGTGCCTGGGCCGCCTCGTCCAGCCGGCCTTTGCCCAGCAGCGCGTCGAAGAGGTGCGTCGCCGCGTAGGCGTAATCTGGCGCCAGCTCCAGCGCGCGCCTCCACCCGACGATGGCGCCCTCCACCTCTCCCGCCTCCGCGAGCACCTCCGCCCACTGCACGTGCGCCACGGGTGAATCAGGGCTCAACTTCACCAGGGCCTCACGGGCCCGCCGGAGGAGCACGTCGTCCCGGAGCGACTCCGCCCACTCGCCCAGCGTCTGCCAGCCCCAGCCGTAGAGGGGCTCCTCCTGGAGCAACGCCTCCATCGCCTGCACCGCGTCGCGCTGCGCGCCCTTCTCGAAGAGCACCCACGCGGCCCGGCCCCGCAGCGCCAGGGGGAGCGCGCCGCCGTAGGCCGCGGGAGCACAGGCCGCCAGCGCCTCGTCGAAGCGCCCCGCCTCCACCAGCGTCCGCGCCCGGGCGTCATGCGCGTCATCCATGCGAGGCGAGGACTCCAGCGCCCCATCCAGCAGCGCCAGCCGCTCCTCGCGCGAGGCTTCACCCTCCGCCTCCAGCAGCTCCGCGAGCGCCAGTCTCGCGAGTTCCTCCGGCATTGGCCGCGCGCAGATTTCCCGCGCGAAGGCCACCGCGTCCGCCTTGCGCTCCCGCTCCTCCGCCCACTCCTGCAACCGCGCCCAACCCCATCCGTAGGAGGGGTCCAACCGCAGCGCCTCGAAGAGCCGCTCCAGCGCCAGGTCGTGCTCCTCCGAGCGCCACAGCAGGTCCGCCAGGTAGCCCCGAGTCACGCCGTCGCGCGGATTCTCGCGGCCCACCCGCTCCAGCACCTCGCGCGCCCGCAGCGGCTCGCCCATGCGCTCCAGCAGCTCCGACAGCTCGCACGCGGGCCGCGTCCAGCCCGGCGAGTGCCGACACGCCGCCTCCAACGCCTCGCGCTCTCCGGCCGCGTCCTCGCGCGCCCGGTGCACCAGCGCGCGCTCCAGCCACACTGGAGACAGCAGCGAGAAGCGCGTGGTGGCCTGCTCCGCCACGCGTGCCGCGGTATCCAGCTCCCGCGCGCGGAGCAGGTGACGCAGCCGCGCCACCCACGCCTCCCAGCAGTCGGGGTGCCGCTGGAGCAGGGCCTCCAGACATGCGCCCTGCTCCTCCAGCGACAACTCGTCGCGCGACACCTGCTCGAAGGCCAGCACCGTGTCATCGAGCTGGGCCATGCCCTCCAGCGCGTCGCGCATGAAGGTCAGCGAGGCCCGCCGCTCCTCGGGCGTCGTCGCCAGTCCCATCAGCGCGCGCATCCCCAGCCGCGAGGGCTGGAGCCGCAGCGACTCGCGGTAGGCGACGTCCGCCTCCGCGTTGCGGCCACACGCCTCCAGAATCTGTCCCCGGCTGTAGTGCAGCCCCGGGTTGCGAGGCTCCAGCACCTCCGCGCGCGCCAGCTCCTCCAGCGCCTCCTCGCGACGGCCCTGCTCCGACAACAGGCCCGCGCGCTCACGCCGCGCCCACGCATCCTCCGGGTGCACGGCGAGGAAGGACTCCAGTGCGTCGAAGACCGCCGACGGCTCGTGCTCCCGCGTCCACATGACTCGCAGCTGCAACAGGCCCGCGTGCCTCGGATAGCGCTCGCACGTCGCATCCAGGTGCGCCTTCGCCTCCGGAGCACGGCCCAAATCCGTGAGCAACCGCACCCGCTCCCGATGCGCATCCGCGGGCAGCGGCTCCCGGGCGAGCACCTGCTCCCAGTGCGCAAGCGACTCCGCCAGCTCACCCCGCTGGGATGCCAGGGTCGCCGCGGCGCGCTGCCAGTCCACGTCCCGCACCCGGCCCTCGGCTGAACGCAGGTGGCGCGACGCCGCCTCCGCGTCACCGACTCGCGCGGACAGCTCCGCGGCGAAGAGGGACAGCTCCCCATCCTCGGGCCGCAGCGCGCACGCCTGCTCCAGCACGGCGTGCGCGTCCTCGGGCCGGCTCAGCGACTCCAGCGCGCGGCACAGCGTGCGCGCGGGCCCCCCGTTGAGCGCCCCGAAGCGCTCGAAGCGGTCCTTCACGAAGGCCAGCGCGCGCGCCGTCTCGCCGCGCGCCTGGGCCGCCTCGAAGTAGCTCCAGGCATGGCCCTCGCTCAGCTTCTCCAGGCACGCCGCCGCGCGGTACAGGCGCAGCGCCTCATCGCGGCGAAGCTGCGAGTCCCGCAACCGCGCCAGCGAGCGATACGCGGGCGCGAAGGTGGGGTGCACGCGCAGGGTGCGCGCCAGCAGTCGCTCCGCCTCGGCCTCCTCGCGCGCGTCCGTCATCGACTCGGCCGCCAGCGCGTGCCACAGCAGCGGATGCGCCTTCTTGTCCCGGGCACGCTCGCGCAGCACGGGGAGCAGCTCGTCGCGGCGCCCC
The DNA here is from genome assembly GCF_010894455.1 of Myxococcus eversor. Classification (GTDB taxonomy): domain Bacteria; phylum Myxococcota; class Myxococcia; order Myxococcales; family Myxococcaceae; genus Myxococcus; species Myxococcus eversor. The sequence goes on from NZ_JAAIXY010000018.1 coordinate 124,865, forward strand.
AGCTCGTTCAGGCAACCCAGCCACGACATCAGGTAGTTGACGTTGTCGGGGTACGCCTCGCGCAGCCCGCTCAGCGCCGCCAGCGCGTCCGGAGTGCTGTCGTCGTAGGTCGCGAGCGCGCGCGTCGCCTGCCACGTCAGCCGGTGGCCGGGCGCGTCGCGCTCCATCGACTCCAGCGCGCCCTTCGCCGCCACCCGGTCATTGGCCACCAGCGCCGCGTCCACCCGGTGGAGCGCGTCGTACAGCGAGGCCTCGGGCAGCTCCACCGCGTCCAGCCGCGCGGCCTGCGCCATGGGCACCAGCGCCATGCCGCGCGGGCCACAGGAGGCGAAGTGCGCCAGCGCCTTCTCCGTGTCGAACTCGACGAGGTGGCGCGTGGACGGGTCCCTCACCAGCAGCGTGCCCCGGCGCTCGTCGTAGCCCACCACCGCCTGCAAGTGGCTGCTGCCCGGCTCCTGCGTGGTGAGCGTGAAGGCGATGCCCTGGTCCAACAGCGCGCGGGCGCTGTCCCAGGTGACGCGGAACTCGCGCACGTGCCACCCCGTGGTCGCCGCCCAGTGCCGCTCCTGGTACGCGGGCGTCCCGTCGTAGCAGATGGACTCCGCCACCTGCAGGTGCTCCACCGGCACGTCCCACAGCGCCGCCACCGAGGCCAGCGTCGCGGGCGCGCACGTCTTGTGGTGCTGCCGCACGAAGCGCACGGGCAACAACCGCTTACGGCCCTCCGCGTTCGCCTCCATCCGCGCCGCCACCTGCTGGTGGAAGGGCGAGCCGCTCAACTGGGACAGCTCGATGGCCCGCGCCACGTCTCCGCGCAGGTACATCGTGTCGGAGCACATCGCCATCAGCAGGCCGAAGTTCTTCGACTCCAGCCTCGGCGCCAGCAGCAGCGTCCGCTCCCAGCTCGCCCACGCGTCGTCATACAGGCCCAGCTCTTCTTGAAGCCGCGCGAGCTGTCCCGACACCGCCGAGCACTCCAGTCGCGCCGACGCGGTGGACAGCAACTCCAGCGCCTCCGCGTCCTGTCCCAGGTGCGTGAGCAGGCTCGCCGCCGTGTGCACGGCCGGGCGATAGAAGGGGTGAAGAGCGAGCGCGTGCTTCGCCGAGTCGAGCGCCTCTTCGCGCCGGTCCTGCTCCTCCAGCAGCGACGCGCGGACCACGTGCACCCAGGGATGCTCGGGAACCAGGGTGAGCGCTTCGTTCATCCAGCGCTCCGCGTCCTCGAAGTCGCGCAGCACGACGAGCGCCTCGGCGCGCGCGAGCAGCAGGTCCGAGCGCTGCTCCAGCGACGCGGCCTCCAGGTCCACCGGGCCCTCGAGGAAGTCCAGCACGGCCAGCGGACCCCTGCGGCGCTGGAGCAGCTCCGAAAAGTAGTAGCGGGCCTCCGCGTCACGAGGTGACTCACGGAAGGCCCGCGTCCACTGGAGCCAGGCCGCGCGCGAGGCGCCGAGCTGATGCAACAGGCGCCCCGCCAGTACCCGCGCCCGGGCCCCGGTCCACCGCTCCAGGGGCACGCCCGCTTCGGTCAACCGGTACGCCTGGAGGTAGAGGCCCTGGTCGTAGAGGCTCCGCACCTGGGCGTACAGCTCGGGCGTCACGCATCCGACGGGTTGATTCGAGAGGAGCAACGGGGCTGGGGAGAGCACGGAGGACGGTGTCGGATCAGGGCGCATCGGCGGTTGAGGACGCCACGAGGAGGACCGCCTGACAGCGACCGCTCAGCCCTCCCGACGCACTCGACATCCTAGCCCCGTCCGGCGTGTCGGCGGGCCTGCGCCGACATGTCGAAAACCGTGTCGGAGGCCTCATCCTTTGGGAATTCCCTGGGAGAGCAGCCTCGAAGTGCCCGGCACGCGCGCTGCACTGAGGGAGGGCACAGGGGGCAAGCAGCCTCACGGCGCCTTCCGCACCGTGACGACGCCCTCTTCATCCAGGAGCAAGTCATGCCCGAAGTGACCATCGACAAGCCGGCCCAGCCCAAGGCGTCTCCCGATTCGACGGAGAGCCTCGCCGCCACCCTCGTCAATCAGACGCAGGGCGACCTCGTGCTCGTGAACTCGAACACCAACGAGCAGTGGTCCATCCCGCCCCCGAACATCATCTCCGCCGGTCAGTCCGGGCAGTTCTGCAGCCCTGGCGACTTCAGCAATCCCGCCGCTGGCAACGTCACGTACAAGGCGAGCGCGGTGAACAACGCGACCTTCACGCTCACCTGGACCATTCCCTCCGTGGGCGCCAATCACATCAACTGGCAGACGAGCCCGGGGCTGAGCGCGCAGGAGAGCGGCTCGATGAGCGGCTGGAACATCTCCGCCTCCTGGTTCATCAGCGGCTGAGCACTCCGTGTGCGTGGGGGATTGATGGCGGCCCTGCCAGACTGGCATGAGACCCAGGCTCATCATGTCCCCCACGCTCGCCGATGTGTCCACCGCCGCCGTGCCGGAGCGTGGCGGTGGCCCACAGGGGCTTCGCCTCGCGCCGGCCCTCACCGTCATCTCCCATCCGGTGCCCCGGCGCGTCGGCGAGCGACTGCGCCTCGACGCTCTCACCACGGGCCGCGAGGTGTCCCTGTCTCGCAACGGGCCGGACTTCACGCGCCCCGGCTTCGCGTTGGGACAGCCGCTGAATGACCCGTTCATCAGCCGCAAGCCGCTGGTGCTCTCTCCCGGTGGGAGGCCCGGGAGCGTACGGCTGACGAGCCCCGACGGGGGCACGCGGGTGGCGCTCGCGGGCTCGGTGCTGGAAGGGACGTGGGAGCTGTCCGAGGAGGAGCTGACCACGGGCGTCCCGCTGGAGTTGGGCGGGCGCGTGGTGCTGCTGCTGCACCTCATGGAGCCGGGCGATGAGGCGCCCGCGCCGGATGCGCTCGGCATGGTGGGCGAGAGCACGGGCGTGCGCCGCCTGCGCCGACACATCGAGCGCGTGGCGGACCTGGACGTGCCGGTGCTCATCCGGGGCGAGACGGGCACGGGCAAGGAGCACGTGGCCCAGGCCATCCATCAGCGGAGTCGTCGACGCGAGGGCCGCTTCCTCAGCATCAACCTGGGCGCCATTCCCAAGGAACTGGCCGCCGCCGAGTTGTTCGGGACGCAGAAGGGCGCATACACGGGAGCGACGCAGAGCCGCGATGGCTTCTTCCGCGCCGCGCACGGAGGCACGCTCTTCCTGGACGAAGTGGGCGAGGCGCCGCCCGAGGTGCAGGTGCTGCTGCTGCGCGTGCTGGAGACGGGCGAGCTGTTCCCCGTCGGAGGCACCACGCCCATCGCAGTGGACGTGCGCCTGCTCGCCGCGACGGACGCGGACCTGGACGCGCGCATTCGCGACGGGAGATTCAAGGCCCCGCTGCTGCATCGGCTCGCGGGCTATGACCTCCACGTGCCCCCGCTGCGGGAGCGGCGCGAGGACCTGGGGCGCCTCTTCTTCCACTTCGCCCGCGAGGAGCTGACGGCGCTGGGCGAGGCGCACCGGCTGGACAACGACGACGCGTACGCGGAGCCGTGGTTGCCCGCGCCGCTCGCGACGCGACTGGTGCGCTTCCCGTGGCCTGGGAACATCCGCCAGCTTCGCAACCTCGCCCGGCAGCTCGTCATCGGCAGCCGGGGACAGCCGAGTCTCCAGGCGGAGCCGCGACTGGAGCAGGAGCTGGAGCTCGCCGCCGGAGTCGCGCCCGGTGCCGCAATCCCACCCTCCAGCGACGGGCCGCGCGCTGTCGAGCCCCCTGCCCCGCGCCGCAAGGCATCCCAGGTGACGGAGCAGGAGCTGCTGGGCGCGCTGCGTGAGCATGCGTGGGACTTGAAGGCCACCGCCGAGGCGCTGGGGATTCCCCGGCCATCGCTCTACGACCTCATCGACAAGAGCCCGAACCTGCGCACCGCGGGGGACTTGAGCGCGGAGGAAATCACCCGCGCCTTCGAGGCACACGCGGGGGACCTGGATGCGATGGCGCGAGGACTCGAGGTCTCTCGCAGGGCCCTGGGCCGGCGCTTGAAGGAGCTGGGCCTGACGCCTCGCGCGGAGTGATTCGCGTCCCTGCTCCAAGGCGCGCCGTGCGCGCGTGGCACGGTGCGTGCTGCGGAGACGGCGACACTGTTTCGATGGAAGGGTGTGAACGTGAGGAACGGAAGCCAGGTGGTGGTGGGGATGTTGCTCGTCGCGGGTTGGGTGGCGTGTGCGACGCGGACGCGTGAGCCGGTGAGCGCGACGGAAGCGGGGCAAGCGTCCATGGCGCTCGACGCGCCGGGCATTCAAGCCAAGAGCAAGAACGGCTGCGCGGTCGACGCGTGTCCGGCGGATGGAGGAACGAACTGCCTGGACATCGCCGTCACGGCCACCTCCGCGGGCAAGGGTTTCAACCCCAAGCCGGGCAAGGGTGGCTGGAAGATGTGCTCGGGACAGGGACTGGTGCTCAGCTCGCTGATGGACAAGGGCCTCTGTGTCGACCTGCGCGACGTCAGCACGAGTGGTGATGGTGGCGTCGTCATGCGGACGAGCCTCTCCAGCGAGGGCAACTGGGAGGGCACCTCGCTCCCTCCTGGCAAGTACTGCTTGAGCCTCTGCGACAGCGAGACCAACGACTGTTCCCAGGGGTGCAAGAAGTCAGACTGTGACGTGCAGGATGAACAGACCATCCGAGGCAACATCGACGTCGTCACCAAGGTGCCCGAGCCCCACGGCGCGCACTGAGTCAACGAGCCAGATGGGAGTTGTCGTCGAGCGCCCGAGCCAGTTCTTCGAGCGCCTCACGACGCCTCCGCGGACTCGCCTTTCCGCCGCTGGAGAGCCCTGCCCGCGCCAGCCCCAATCGCGCGCGCAGGGCCCGTGCACGTGGCCAGCCGGGCCTCTCCACCAGCGCCGCGTCCGCGAGCACCACGCCTTGCTCCAGCACCTTCCCACCCTCCTGGCCAAGCCACTGCCCGCGCTCCAGACAGAAGTGGCCGAAGGCAACGCGGTGCTCGGGCTGAGCGGGCTCCAGTTCAATGGCCTTGCTGAAGGCCTTCTCCGCTTCCGTGAAGTCCTCCGCTCGCGCCCGTCCTCGTCGCGCCCTCGACAAGGCCTCGGTGGCCAGCGCCTCTCCCAGCACGCGCCACGCCTGTGCCTGCTTCGGGTTCAGTTCCAGCGCGCGGCGCAGGGCCTTCGTCGCCTCGGCCAACTCCGGGCCCGGTGGGCGCCCCTGCCCCAACCTCCACGCCGCCTCCACCTGGAGCGCGGTGCCCAGGTTCATCCAGGGCTGCGGCAGGTCTGGCACCCGCGCCAGTGCATCCTTCAACGCGAGACGCGCCGCGCTCACCTCGGCCTCGGGTGACGTCCCCTCCCACACGCGGGTCCCCGCGCGCCAGGCGTGGACCTCGCCCACGTTGTTCTGTCCGTAGCCCTGGGCCGGCGCCAGTGAGATGGCGGCATCGAACGCCTGGAGCGCCTCGCGAAGCAGCGGCTCCACGTCACCGCCTCGCTCCCAGCGCAGCTTCGCCTGCTCGAACCACACCGTGCCCAGGCCGTTGTGCAGCGGTGGCAGCTTCGGGTTGATGGCCACGCCCTTGCGGTAGGCCTCCAGCGCCCGCTCCAACGCCGGCTCCGCGTCCTTCCCCGAGTCCCGCAGCCTCGCGGCCCGCGCGAGCTGCACCTCGCCCAGGTAGAACCACGGCACCACATGGTCGGGATTGCTGGACGACGCGCGCTCCAGCGAGGACGCGGCCCTGTCCAGGTCGTCCGCCGGATTCACGGCGCGCGGATGGGAGGACCGGGACAGGTACTCGGTGCCCAGGTTGATCCACGCCTCCGTCCGGCGTGTATCCAGCGAGACAGCCCGCTCGAACGAGGCGATGGCCCTCTCCCGGTAGGGCAACGAGTCGCCTCCGGCACCCTCCTCGTGGTCCGCCCACACGCGGAACACCTGTCCCAGGTCCGCGTGGAAGTCGTAGTCGCGGGCCTCGGGAGCAATCCGTTCGAAGGCGGCGGTGGCCTCGCGCAGCGACTCGCGAGGATCCAACCCCTTCTCCTGTCGGAAGCGCGCTCGCTGCCAGTGGGCCAGGGCCAGCTCATGCAGCACGCGCGGCCCGGCCGGCGCCAGCTCCACCGCGCGCCGGGCCGACGTCAGCGCCTTGTCCAACAGCGGCTCCACCTCGCCACCGTGTCGAGCATGGTGCTCGGCGAGCCGGCGATGAAAGCCCGCCTCCAGCTCATGCGCCTCCGCGTCATCGGGCGCGAGCACGAGCGCCCGGGACACCGCCTCCACGCCCTTCGCGTAGTGCGCCGCCACATCCCCCTGGCCATACAGCGCCACGAGGAGCGCCCACCCCTCCAGGTGCGCCAGCGCGCGATGAACGGAGGGCACGCTGCGGCCGATGTCCGCCGCGCGCGCGTAGGCCCGTCGCCCCTCCTCGAAGTCCGCGAGCGCGCCCTCCCGATTCCCCGTGTTCCATCGGCTCGCCCCTCTCGTCAGCAGGATGTCTCCGCGCAGCAGCGGCGCCTCGTGGAACCAGGGCAGTCGCGTGCCCAGCGCGTCCAGCCTGGCCAGCGCCTCGTCCGACTTGTTCTCGAAGAAGGCGAGCAGCGCCGCGACGTACTCGGGTGCGGGGACCTCCGCGCCCTCGCTGCGACGCAGGAACTCACGGGCCGGAGTGCCGAAGCGCGAGTCGGCCTCACGCGAGCGGGCCTCGCGAGTCCCCGCGTCCCGCACCCGCTCCGCCTCCAGTCGCGCCCGCTGGTACAGATGCCCCAGCACCAGCGCCAGCGAGTACGCCACGCGAGGCTCCGTGGCCCCCGCCTTCCACGCGGCCTCCAGGTGCACTCGCGCCTGGTCATCCTCACCGAGCGCGAGGAAGCCGCGCCCCAGCGCATAGTGTCCCGGCCCTTGAGCCAGAGGGCCCGCGTCCCGCATCGCCGCCTCCAGCTCGTGCATCCGCGCGCGCAGCGCCTGTCGGTCAGGACGCGTGTCATGCGCGGGCGACGTGCCCGAATAGCGGGCCTGGGCCTCGATGCGCTCCACCTGCTCCGTGAAGCGGCGGGCCAGGGCCTCGCGCTCGAAGACTTCGCGACGGGCGAGCACGCCCTGCCCCACCGCGAGCGTCACCACGAACACCGCCCCCGTGCCCACCACCACGGAGCGCCGGTGTCTGCGCAACCACTTGCGCGCGCGGTAGCCCGGCCCCGTGCGAGCCAGCACGGGCGCGCCCTCGAGGAAGCGGTCCAGGTCCTCCGCCAGCTCACGCGCCGAGCCGTAGCGCGCCGAGCGCTCCTTCTCCAGGCACTTGAGGGTGATGGCCTCCAGGTCCACGGGGATATCGCGGTCCAGGGCGCGAGGAGGACGGGGCTCCACCGTGGCGATGCGTCCGAGCACCTCCAACCCGTTCTCCCCGGGGATGGGAGGCGTACCCGTCAGCAGCGCATAGAGCGTGGCTCCCAGGCTGTACACATCCGCGCGCCGGTCCAGCCGGGCCACCTCGCCCCGGGCCTGCTCGGGCGACATGTAGTGCGGCGTGCCGAGCACCGTCCCCGTCGCGGTGGCCCCTTCCTTCCAGTCCCGCGCGAGCCCGAAGTCCATCACGTACGGTGTCAGCGTTCCGTCGAGTGCACGCTCCACCAATATATTGGAGGGTTTGATGTCCCGATGGATGAGGCCCGCGCGGTGCGCGGCGTGGACGCCCTCGGCCGCTTCACGCAGCACACGGGCCTTCTGTTCGACGGACAGCGTCTCCACGAGGGCATTCAGGGGCTGCCCTTCCACGTACCGCATGGCGATGTAGACGCGGCCCTGGACCTCGCCCACTTCGTACACTTCACAGACGCTCGGGTGCGAGACACGCGCCTGGGCCCGAGCCTCCGAGACGAAGCGACGGACCAACTCCGGCTCGTCGCCGCGCACGAACTTCAGCGCGACGTGGCGACGCAGGCCCGGGTCCCACGCCAGGAACACGCGGCCCATGCCGCCCTGCCCCAGGAAGCGCACGGGCGTGTAGCGCTCCCAACCCGGCAGGGGAAAGGCCGGCGCGTCCGGACCGGCCGTCACGGGAGCCACCTCGGGCTCCCCCGTCGTGGGCCGCCCTCCCGTCGGAGGCCCCGCCGGCGCGACCTCTGTCCGCGTCAACCGGAGGGCCGACGCATAGGTGTCCTCGGAGATACGACCCCGCTCCCTGAGCAGGTCCAAGGGACGGCGCCCCTCGCGCGCGGCCTCCAGGCGCAAGGCATCTGCTTCATCCCGGGAGATCAGCCCCTCCGCGAGCGCATGGCGCAGCTCGGCATCCTCTTGCTCGCTCACGGCACCTCCGTTCAGCGGCGTGAGCGTACCGGAGCCCCTTCCCTCCGTCGAAGCCGGCGCCCCCTGTCAGGCTGGAGGGTACCCCGGGTAGACAACCCACTCCCCGTCACACCGGCATGTCCTTCCACGGCCGGATGGCCAACGGGGCCCGGAACGCCTCGATGATGGCGTGCATCTCCCATGGCGTTCGCGTGTCCTTCAGCGCTTCCAGGTACAGGCAGCGCCGCGCCACGGCCGTCAAATCGAACGCCCAGTACATGCTCATCAGCGGGTTGATCCACAGCGTGCTGCCCTGCGTGCGCACCGTGCGATGCACGTCGCCATACTCCCCTTCCAGCGCCGACACCACGGAGAGCGAGACGATGCTCGGCGCGTTGGCCATCTGCTCGCACACGTACGCCACGGCCTCCTTGAACAGCGCCACCTCGGGCATCGGCTCCAGCAGCGCGGTGACGCCCAGGTAGGCGCCCTCCTTGCTCAGCGCCGCCACCGCCTCCAGGAAGTGCGCGTGACAGACGCCATGGTACGTGTCCACCCCGAAGCCCAGGCACACCACCAGCTTCTCGCGCACCGGCAGCGCATGCACCGCGCCCAGGCTCGCGATGTCCTCCTGCGGCGTGCCCAGGCCTATCTCGTCCCCGCGCATGAGGATGTCCGTGCCCCCGTCCACCAGCACCACCGCGTCGAACCCCAGGTGCGCGTGCAGCGCGGCATACGCCTCGCGCAGCGGCGCCATCCCCGTCTTGTCGAAGCAGTAGACGGACACCTGCTCGCCCCTGCGCTCGAACCAGCGCGCGAGCCACCCCTCGGGGAAGTAGTACGCCCGCGCCTCGGTGGACGCGTCCACCCGGTACACGCCGGGCACCGGCCGCTCGCACTCCAGCGCCTCCAGGTTCGTGAAGCTCAGGTTCGCCAACGTCACCGTCTTCCCCAACTCACGGAGCCGGAAGTACAGCGGCAGCCCGCTGAACACGTCGAAGCCGCCTCCGCCGCCCGCGATGAGGATGTGACGAGCCGATGCGAGCCGCTCCATCAGGGGCGAAGTGAACAAGTCCATGCGAGCCGTCCTTTCCCGAGCCGTCACGGACGCCGTGCCTGCGGCGCCATCCCGGCCGCTCCGGTATATAGCGCCGCCATGTCCACCCTCATCCTCAGCGCGAAAGAGTTGCGCGGCCTCTACACCGTCGAGCTCGGCCTGGACGCCGTCGAGCGGGCCTTCCGAGCCCACGGTCTTGGCGAGTCGCTCATGCCTCCCAAGGTGTACCTCTCCCTGCCGCAGTACGACGGCGACTTCCGCGCCATGCCGGCGTTCCTCGACGGCGCCGCGGGCGTGAAGTGGGTCAACGCCCATCCCCAGAACCCCAAGAAGCACGGCCTGCCCACCGTCCGCGCCCTCTACATCCTCAGCGACCCGGACACCGCGTCCCCGCTCGCCATCCTCGACGGCACGCTGCTCACCGCCTGGCGCACTGGCGCCGCGGGCGGCGTCGCGTCCAAGTTCCTCGCGAAGCCCAAGCCCAAGACGCTCGGCCTCGTCGGCTGTGGCGTGCAGGCCCGCGTCCTCATCGACGCGCACCGCGCCATCTTCGGAGAGCTGGAGCTGCTCCTGGCCGACGTCTCCGAGGCCTCCGCCAAGGCCCTCCAGGCCGAGAAGGGTGGCCGCGTCGTCAGCCTCCAGGAAGCCTCCGGCGCGGACATCGTCTGCACCTCCACGCCCTCGCGCACCCCCGTGGTGAAGCGCGAGTGGCTCAAGCCCGGCGCGCACATCAACGCCATGGGCGCGGACGCTCCCGGCAAGCAGGAGCTGGACGCGCGCATCCTCACCGAGGGCCGCGTCTTCATCGACGACACCGACCAGGCCCTCCACTCCGGCGAGGTCAACGTCCCCCTCCACGATGGCCTGCTGAGCGCCGAGCAGATTGCCGGCACCCTCGGAGAGGTCATCGCCGGCAAGAAGCCCGGCCGCACCGGAGACGAAGTCACCGTCTTCGACTCCACCGGCCTCGCGCTCCAGGACGTCGCCCTCGCCCGCGCCCTCTACGACGTCGCGCGCACCCGGGGCGTCGGCCAGACGCTCGACATCGTCGGCGGCTGAAGCGACACGCGGCATACGAGCGCTGACCAGGCCGCCTGCAACGCGGGTGCGTGACGCCCCGAACCCCGCGTGACGAGGAAGTCGGACCTCCAGGTCCTTCCAGACCGCATGAGGGTGCGCCGCTCTCTCAAGGAGGGCCGGGGTCACTCAAAACCCCGTTATCACTGAGACTGTCCGATTTTCATCTACTGGACAGTTTCAGCATTCGTGGAGTATTTCACGAATACGCGCTGCCTGTGGGGGGGCCACTCACTCTTTGGACACGCCCGTTCGGACCGGAAACCTGGGAGGGATTCCGGCTCTGATAGCGGCACGCCACGTCCCAGAGCCCCGAAAGGTGTCGCGCAAGGCGCCAATCGACTGGCGCCAGCCATCCACCTTCTTCGGAGCTCCATGTCTTCCCTTGCTACCTCGTCGCGGCGTCCCGCGCGGCGGCCGGCCCTCATCGGCCTGCTGACGCTCGTCGTCGCCTTCTTGTCCGCGCCCGCGTCGGCGCAGACGCAGACCAACACCCAGGCCACCCAGCGCGCCATCAACTTCCTGAGCGCGGACGTGTCCAACTGGGTCACCGCCAACGGCTGCGCGGCCTGTCACCGCGTGGGCGCCACGACTTTCGGCATCGCCGCGGCGCGCGCCAACGGCTACGACATGAACGCCGTCGCCTCCAACGGGCGGACCAACCAGTTCAACCTGGAGTTCCTCGGCCAGCGCATCAAGAACGAGCAGCTCGCCAACGGCTCGTGGATTCACGAGGGCGTCTCGTTCCGCAACGAGAAGACGTCGTACTCCACGTTCGGCCTGGCCGGGTATGACCAGAACGTCTCCACGCAGTACAGCGCGACGCTGGTGGCCGCGGCCAACTGGGCGCTCTCCACGCAGGAGGCCAGCGGCCGGTGGGCGTCGGACCACGCCAGCTTCCCGGTGGACCACGGCAGCCTGCCCACCACCGCGCGCATCATGACGGGCATCGCCCAGGCGAAGCAGCGCGTGGACCCGGCGCGGGCCGCGCAGTACCAGGCCGCGCTGGACCGCTCGGCCGCGTACATCCGGGCCAACCTGGACAACGGCGACACGTCCGCCACCGGCAACGGCATGCCGTACACCTTCCAGGTCGCCTGGGCCGTGGTGGGCCTGAAGGCCGCGGGCCCCGGCCCCGGCAACGCGAACCTCACCGCCATCGACACCCTGGCCAACCGGCTGCTCACCCGCGCCTCGCCCGGCAACCCGGGCTGGGGCGACTTGCCCAACGGCGCCGCCAACGACGTGGCCACCGGCAGCGCCATCTACGCGCTGTGCCTCGCCGGCCGCGAGCCCGCCACGGACCCGCGCGTGCGCAGCAGCATCGAGTGGCTGAAGACGCGCCAGTCCCCCGACGGCAGCTGGCGCACCGGCTCCGCGACGTTCGACATCCCCACCACCTTCGCGTCGCTGGGCCTGTCCTGCTACGGCGACTTCAGCGTGCACGTCACCGTGGTGGGCGAGGCCCGCAAGGAGCTGGCCATCGCGTCCCCGCAGGGACAGCAGGTCACCTTCACCTTCAACGTGAAGAACCACGGCTACCAGGCGGACACCTATACGCTGAGCACCACGGGCGGCCTGCCCGGCTGGGCGTCCTCCCCCAACCCCATCAGCCTCTTCCTCCCCGCGGGTGGCGACAGCACCGTCACCGTCACCGTCACCGCGCCGCCGGGGCTGATTCCCGCGCTCACGTCTGAGTTCACCCTGGTCGCCGCGTCCGGTGGCGCGCCGGGCGTGTCCGGCTCCGCGCGCGTCAACGCGTACACTCCGCCGCTGCCGCCCGTCACGGGCCTGGCCACCGTCACCACCATCCAGGCGCCGGCCGTCAACGCGCACATCACCATCGGCACGGGCAACGTGTTGTCCGCGCGCGTGCGTGACGTGAACAACGTGCCCGTCGTCGGCCCCACCAACCAGGGCGTCGTCACCTTCTACGTCGCGGGCGTGCCGGTGGGCGCGGACGCGGACCTGGATGGAGACGGCCTCTTCACCTTCAACTGGGTGCCGCCCACGGACACGTGGACGGTGACGGGCTCGCAGGACTTCCGCGCGGTGTACTCGGGCGTGGAGCGGACGGCGCCGCAGGTCAACCTGCTGGGCAGCACCGACGCGCGCACCGTCATCATCGACGCGTTCCCTCATGACACGCCGTCGGTCACCATCGGAAACCCGCCGGCCTACACGCGCGAGACGACGCTGGACATCTGGGGCTATGCCACGCCGCGCGCGCCCGGCGCCGTCATCACCTACGCGGCCTTCACCATCAATGGCTCCACCGTCATCCCCCTGACGCCCGGCAACGGTGGCCTCATCTACACCACCATCACCCTGACGGAAGGCCCCAACATCATCCAGCTCACCGCGCGCGACAGCTTCGGTGGCGTCACCACCAAGCAGGTCAACCTCACGGTGGACCGCGTGCCGCCCATCCTCACCATCCAGTCGCCCGTCAGCGGCGCGGCGCTCAGCGGCCTCAACGTCACGGTGACGTCGTCGGTGCAGGACCAGACGCCGGTGCGCGTGGAGACGCAGTGGGTGGCCACGTCGCTGTTGGAGTTCGGCAACGGCACGGTGGAGCACACGGTGCCCATGAACTACGGCGACCAGGTCATCCTGGTCCGCGCCACGGACAGCGCCTTCAACGTGACGGAGAAGCTGGTGTTCATCTGGGTGGACCCGGGCTCGCCCGTGGTGAGCACCAACCCGGCGGACAACCAGCTCTTCGGCCCGCTGACGAACAACCAGCTCACGTACACCGTCAACGTGCAGTCGCTGTCCGCGACGACGGTGCGCATCAACGGCGGCGCGCCCGTCGCGGTGAACCGCGGAGGCGGCGCGGTGCAGACGACGCTGACGCTCAACCCGGGCGTCAACAACCTCTCCATCGTCACCACGAGCGAGACGGGGATGACCACCACCACCACGCGTCGGGTGAACTACGACACGCAGGCGCCCGTCGCCACGCTGCTCGCGCCCACCGTGGGCAGCACCGCCAGCGGCACCATCACCCTGCGCGCCCGCATCACCGACAACTTCGGCCCGGTGTCCAACATCGGCTTCAGCCGCGACATGTCCGGAATCCGCCAGGGCACGCTCCAGCCCGACGGCAACTGGACGGCGCAGCTCGATACGACGGAGCTGCTCGACGGCGCGCACACCATCGACGTGTGGATGAGCGACGGCGTGGGTAACTCCACCGTCCAGCGCTTCAACTTCTTCGTCGACAACTGATGTTCCCCCCGCGCTCGGGGTGGCCTCGAAACACGGAGGTCATCCCGGGCGCACGGGCGTCCGCGGTGCGGGTCGAGAGAATCCGAGCGCCTCTGGAGACAAGGGGACACGCGGCTGGCCGCGGGTGATGGGCAGGCGAGCACGTGGGCGCGGAGCCCTGACGCCTGGGTGCGCAGGTTGGACGCGTGGGCCCTCCGCGCGACACCCCGCCAGACACCGAGGTCGGCCCTCCCGGCGTGAGCGTCACGCGTCGGTTCCACCACTCCGTCGGCGACTTCCTGCGCGACCTCACCCGGGTGGAGAAGCGCTTCTGGGTGCTGGTGGTGACGGTGGGGCTCATCGCGGGGCTCGGCGCGGTGGGGCTGCTCAAGGTGCTGCGCTTCACCCAGGAGCTCTTCTGGCGGAGCGCGTCGGAGGACTTCCTGTCCGGAGTCGCGGCGGCGCCCACGTGGCGGCGCCTGCTCATCCCCGTGCTGGGCGGCGCGCTGGTGACGTTGCTGTCGCTCGTCGTCGGTCAGCCGCTGCGGGGCCACGGCACCGCCGGCATCATCGAGTCCATCTGGGTGCGCTCGGGACGGCTGCCCCTGCCGCGCGCGCTGTTGCGCGGGTTCGTCTCCATCCTCGCCGTCGCCCTGGGCGCGCCCCTGGGCCGTGAGGGCGCGTTGCTGTCCACGGGCGCGGCGAGCGGCTCTGCGCTCGCCCGGTGGCTCCGGCTGGGTCCGGGACAGGCGCGCCTGCTGGTGGCCTGTGGGGCCTCGGCCGGCATGGCGTCCGCGTACAACGTGCCCATCGGCGCGGCCCTCTTCGGGCTGGAGGTGCTGCTGGGCAGCTTCGCGCTGGAGCTGTTCGGCCCCATCGTCGTCTCCTGCGTGGTGGCCACGCTCGTCTCGCGCCTGCTCATCGCGGACCATCCCAGCTACGTCATCCCCGACTATGCGCTCCTGCACCCGCGCGAGCTGCTCCTGGCGGTGGTGCTGGGCGCGGTGCTCGGCGTCGCCTCCGCGCTCTACGTGCGCGGCGTCAATGTGATGTCGGACTTGCTGGACCGCGCCGCGTCGTGGCTCGCGCCGTTCCTGCCGCTGCTGGCGATGACGCTCGTGGGCCTCGTCGCGGTGGGGCTGCCCCAGTTGCTGGGCAACGGCTACGACGCGGTGAACTCGGCGCTGCTGGGGCGGATGCCCCTGGCGCTGCTGCTCGTGCTGCCCCTGGCGAAGCTCGCGCTGACCTCGCTGTGCGCGGGCGCGGGGGTGCCGGGCGGACTCTTCACGCCGTCGCTGTTCTACGGCGCGCTGCTGGGCGGCGCCTTCGGAGTGATTGCCGAGCGGCTGCTCCCCGGCAGCGCACCCAGTGGGGCGTATGCGTTGCTGGGCATGGGGGCGGTGCTGGCGGGGACGACGCATGCGTCGGTGTCCGCGGTGCTGCTCATCTTCGAGCTGACCGGGGACTATCCGCTGGTGTTGCCGCTGATGCTCAGCGCCGTGGTGTCCGCCACCGTCAGCCGGCGCCTGGAGCCCGAGTCGCTCTACACCTCCGTGCTCAACCGCCGCAACGTGCGCATGCCGGCCACCATCCCCCATTGGCTGCGACAGGAGGGAGCGCGGGCGTTGCTGAAGCCGGTGAGCCAGCGCGTCTCACCGTCGGCGCCGTTCCAGGAAATCGTCGCGTTGCTGCTGGAGGCCCCCTCGGGGGAGGACCTCTACGTCACGGATGAAGAGGGCCGCTACCGGGGCATGCTCGTGCTGGATGCGCTCAAGGGGCATGTGCCGGACCACTCGCTGCTCCAGGCGACCATCGCCGAGGACATCATGGACACGCAGGTGCAGCCCATCACCCCCGACCTGTCGCTGGGAGAGGTGGCCTCCCGGTTCACGCTGACGGCGCTCGAGCGGCTGCCCGTGGTGGACGGTGGCCGACGGCTGCTCGGAACCATCTCCAAGAGGGACGTGTTGAGCCAGGGAACGTTCTGAAGTTCGAGGGCCCGCACACGTGAACGAGCGAAAGGGACTGCGAGGACCGGCGCGCGCGTGGAGCATCGTCGTGATGTCGTTGCTGTGCGCGGTGCTCGGCGCCGTGTTGCTGCGCCAGCCCGTGCCTCCCGTGCCTCGGGGCACACCGCGCGTCGAGGCGCCCACCGAGGAGGAGCGCCCGCTGACTCCCGAGGAGCGCCGCTCCATGTACCGCGCATGGCCCATGTTCGAGGGCTGGCCGCTGCCCCAGCTTCCGGCCGGCGACCTGGAGCCGGAGGAGCCTCCGCGGTCCGCTCCACGTGAGGGCGAGCCACCTCCTCGGACGACCGCTCCCGAAACACGCGAAGGACACGAGGCACCCGCTCGGAAGACCCAGGAGTGACGGAGTCCCTCGCCACCCGTGAGTCGAAGCGGAGGCCACTCCGCCTCCGTGCGAGGAAGCAGCGGCTCGCCTGCCCTCCGAGCCCGGCACCGAGCCCAAGGCCCCTGGGCTCGTTCCAAGATGACTGTCATTCGGGATTCCACGGACTCGATGACACGACTCGTGGATTCCTCTCCCCGGCCCCCGCGCTGCCATCGCTTCCTGCTTTCGGCACCGCGTCATTCGCGCTCTGAGCGCGGCAACACTTCACGTTCGGCCCTCGCGTGGGGAGGGGTGATGGCGACTCGCCTCGCTTTGTTTGTGATTGAGCGCATCCGCGCGATGATTCGGACTAGGCGCCAAGGCACCTGGGCGTGAACCACGCGCGGTCCGGCCCATGGGTACACAACTTGATGTCCGTCCGCGCGCTGTCGCCTCGCATTGCCTCACCCGCCTCGCTGGGCCTCGTGCTCACGCTGTTGTGGCTGTCCGTCCCATCGGCGCGCGCGGCCACCAACGCGGAAGTCGCGCAGAAGGCGCTCGACTTCGTCAGCGCGGACGCGGTGACGTGGTCCGGCATCTTCGGCTGCACCGCATGTCACCGGCATGGCGCGGCGCTCTACGGACTGGCCCACGCGAGCGCCTCCGGCTTCGACCTGGACGCCGTCACGCGCAACGGCCGCACCAACCGCGAGAACATGGAGACCATGGCGCGGGAAATCCAGGAGCAGCAGGAACCTGACGGTTCCTGGATTCACGAGCGCATCCACTACCGCAACGCGCGCTCCAGCTACGCGGCCTTCGGGCTCGCGGGCTACGACGCGAAGGTGGGCACGCGCTACTCGGACGCCCTGGTGCGCGCGGCCGACTGGGCGGTGAGCACGCAGGAGCTGAGCGGCCGCTGGGTGGAGGACTTCCCCTTCGAGCCCGTGGGCGCCTCCAACATGGGCATCACCGCGCGACTGATGACGGCGGTGGCCCAGGCTCGCGAGCGCGTGGACCCGGCCAAGGCCGCCCAGTACCAGCAGTCGCTGGAGCGCGCCGCCGCGTACCTCCGCGCGCACCTGGACGACATGACCGACGGGCCGCTGGAGGACAGCCAGCGCTACACGTTCCAGGTGGCCTGGACCGCCGTGGGCATGAAGGCCGCAGGCCCCGGGGCACAGGGCGAGAACACCGCCGCGCTCGAAGCGCTGGCCTCGCGCCTGCTCGCGACGCGGGCGCAAGGAGACTCGCCGGGCTGGGGCAACCTGGACGGCGCGCCCGCGGACGAGACGTCCACCAGCCTGGCGCTCTACGCCCTGTGCGTCGCGGGCCGCAAGCCGGGCTCGGACGGGCGGATGACGCAGGCGCTCGAGTGGCTCAAGTCGCGGCAGACAGCGGACGGAAGCTGGGGCGTGGGCACGCGCTACCCGGACATCCCGACGACGTTCAGCGCGCTCGCGCTCTCGTGCTTCGGGGACTTCAGCGTCACCGTCGCCGTGGACGGCACCCCGCGCAGACCGTTGGAGCAGGACCTGCCACGAGCCCAGAGCGCCCAGTACACGCTCACCGTGCGCAACCACGGCTACAAGGCGGACTCATACACGCTCGAAACCCAGGGCGGGCTGACGGGGTGGACCGCGACGTTGGACCGCACCACGCTGGAGCTCGGTCCCGACGCGGAGGCCTCCGTCACGCTCACCGTATCCGCGCCTCCGGGGCTCGCTCCGTCGCTCTCGTCGAGCGTCATGGTGGTGGCCATCTCGGACAGCACGCAAGGCGTGAAGGGCTCCGCGCTCGTCACCACGTACACGAATCCGCCGCCCCCCACCGAGGGCCTGCCCACCGTCACCACCGTGGTGGCACCAGAGGACGGCCAGCTCACGGTGGCGCTGGACAACGTGCTCTCCGCGCGCGTGACGGGTGAGGACGGCTGGGTGGCGCGAGGCCCGGGCCTGGGCGTGGTGACGTTCATGGTGGCGGGCGTCACCGTGGGCACCGACAACGACGCGAACGGGGACGGCGTGTACTCGGTGGTGTGGCGGCCGCGTGGGACGTGGGGCGTGTTGGGGCCGTCGGATATCCGTGCGGTGTACTCGGGAGTAACGCTCCAGCCGGTGCGGGACAACCGCCTGGGCAGCTCCTCCTCGCGCGCGGTGGAGATTCTTCCATCGCCCTACCCTCCGCCCCTGGTGACGCTGTGCGGACTGCCTGACTTCACGAGCGACGCCACGCTGGAGGTGTGTGGCTACGTGACGGCCCTGGCCCCCGGCGCCACGCTCGAATCCGTGGCCTTCATCATCCACGGCGAGCGCTACCCGGTGGAGCCGGACTTCAGTGGAGGCTTCGTGGAGACGCGGCTTCCGCTGCGCGACGGCGCGAATGTCATCCGGCTGGTGGCCACCGACACCTTCGGCGCGCAGGCGAGCCAGGAGGTCACGGTGATGGTGGACGCCACCGCGCCGGAAATCACGGTGCTCTCGCCCGGGGAGGACTCGATGCTCGCGGACGGACAGGTGGAGCTCCGCTTGCTCGTGCGCGACTGGTCACCGGTGCGCGTGGAGACGAACTGGATTCACGGCACCGACCTGCCCGCGGGCGGTGGCGTGGTGACGCACACGGTGGGGCTGGAGCCTGGAGCGAACGAGCTGCTCATCATCGCGACGGACGCGGTGGGCCACGTGACGGAGCGCATCGTCCGCGTCTGGGTGGACACGCAGGCGCCGTGGGTGGCCACGGGGCTTCCGGACGGGTGGCTCGTGGGGACCCAGCCCGGGGACGTCCTGGCCTATGACATCGGCGTGTACGCGGAGTCGGCGACACAGGTGGAGGTGACGCCCGGAGGAGGCACGTACCCGGTGCCGCGCGGCGGTGGCGGAGTGCAGGCGCTGCTGCCCCTGGTGCCGGGCGACAACGTCTTCACCGTGACGGTGACGGGCGAGTCGGGGCTGAGCACGACGCTCACTCGCACGGTGCGCTACGACAACGCGCCTCCGGTGGTGGCGGAGCTGCTGATTCCCCGAGCGGATGGGACATACAGCGGCGTGGTGATGTTGACTGCGCGCGTGACGGACGACGTCAGCGGTGTGAGGAGCGTGGCCTTCACTCGGGACGGCTCGGGCATTCGCGGCGCGGAGCTGAACGAGGAGGGCCTGTGGACCGCGGAGCTGGACACGCGCGAGCTGGTGGACGGCGAGCACACCGTGGAGGTCTGGCTGGAGGACGAGGCGGGGAACTTCAGCCTCCTCACGTTCCCCTTCTCCACGGACAACACGCCGTAGCGCGTGGCTAGGGACGGGTCCGGGACAGCCTGCGCATCAGCGCCGCGTGCGCGGGGTGCTCGGACACCAGCGACTCCGGGGTCGGCATCTCCCAGTCGGAGAAGTCGAAGCCCGGGGCCACCGTGCAGCCCACCAGCGAGTACGCGCCCCGAGACTCCGCCGCCTGCAGCACGCCCGCGGGGACGACGAACTGGGGTTGCTCGCCCTTCGTCACGTCGCGCCCCAGCACCACGGTCTCCAGCCGTCCGTCAGCGCCCACCAGGTACAGGGCGAGCGGCGCGCCCTCGTAGGAGTGCCACACCTCGTCGGACGTGACGCGGTGCCACGCGGCGAAGGTGTCCCGGGTCAGCAGGTAGTAGATGGCCGTGCTCGCGGAGCGAGTGCCCCGAGGGGTCTCCACCTTCAGCGCCGCGCGGTACATCTCCTTGTAGAAACCACCCTCGGGGTGCGGCAGGAGGCCCAGCCCGCGAATCAGCTCGTCGACCATGGGCGGGAGTCTACGCGCCGTCAGCGAGGCAGCGGGGTGGCGACGTAGTCCGTCCCGTTGGCCGCGTGGCATCCATGACAGGTGTCATGTCCCCGGCCGTAGTAGTTGTCGTCGTAGTCCGGCCCGAAGCCCTCGTAGAACACCCACGTGTTCTTGCCCGAGCCCTCGGACACCTTCACGTCGAGCGCGTACCCTCGCACCGTCCTCCCGTCCGACTCGAACAGCTCCTTCACGGTGATGCTGCCCACCGGGTGCGTGGCGTTCCCCGCCATCATCGACTCGGCCAGCGGTGCGTTGAAGAACACGCGAACCTTGTCCCCGTGGGAGTTCACGGACTTGCGCGGCGCGGGCTCCGCGAGCCACTCCAGGTAGCGCCCCGCGCGCACGAAGGCGGTGATGCCCGCCTCCGACGTGTCCAACTCCCCCACCATGCCCAGCCCTTCGTCCACCGAGGAGGAGGGGCCACAGGCGGCCAGCAGCAGGAGCACGGCGCACGGCGGAAAGCGCATTCTCACGGAGGGGACCTCGCGACGTGACGGCGGGCCATGAGCCCACGGAAGGGGTGTCGTCCCCGCTACGTCGGCGCGCGGCCCGTGGTTACAGCCCGGAGGGGCATGGATTCCAGGAGGGTCCTCCGACCTCCAAACGCGGCCCCCTACCTGTTCCATCTTCCAACGTGGGGCCACCCTGTTAGGTTGTGACCCAGGAGGTCGTCACCCATTGCTCCAACCCAACCCCCGGGTCCCGTCGATGATTGCCCCCTTCTTCTCCCGTCCCGCATCCCCACCCCACGCCACCGTCCCGGTGCACCGGAGGTCCCCATGACGACGGGCCATCCGCTCGCGCTGCGTCCGGGGATGAGGGTGGGCCCCTGGCGCGTCCTCGGCCGGCTGGGGCAAGGGGCCTTCGGCGCGGTGTTCCAGGTGGAGCACGGCGGCCGGCTCCATGCGCTCAAGTTCGCGCTGCGAGGACCGGGCAGCGAGGACCTGGACCGCACGGACGCGCGGGCCATCCGCGAGCTGGCGTGTCTGCTCCACGCGGTGCATCCCCACGTCGTGCGCGTCTGGGCCCACGGGCGCTGGCCCGACGCTCGGACGGGCTTCCACTACGTCGTCCTGGACTACGTGGAAGGCGCCACCCTGGCCGCGTGGGTGAAGCGCGAGGCCCCCTCCGCGCGTCGCGTGGCGCGCCTGTTCTCCCGACTGGCCCGGACGCTCGGGGAGCTGCACGCGCGCAACGTGTTCCACCGCGACCTCAAGCCCTCCAACATCCTGGTGCGCGCCGTCGATGACGCCCCTGTCCTCGTCGACTTCGGCAGCGCGAACCACGCCGAGTCCCTCCCTCTCACCGAGGGCCCCCTCCCACCGGGAACGCCCCAGTACCGCAGCCCGGAGGCCCTGCGCTTCCACCGCGAGCACCACTCCCAGCGAGGCGCGCGCTACGCCTTCCGCGCCACGGATGACCTCTACGCGCTGGGCGTGACGCTCCACGAGGTGCTCACGGGCACCCCGGCCTTCTCGCCCACCCTTCCCCGAGAGGTGCTGGCCGAGCACATCGAGACGCGCATGCCGCCGCCCGCCTCCACCCTGAACGCGCGCGTGCCCCTGGCGCTGGAGGCCATCACCCAGCGGCTGCTCCGCAAGCGTCCCGAGGACAGGTTCCCGGATGGAGGGACGCTGCATGAGGCGCTCGAATCAGCGCTGAACGACGCCACGTCCGACTGGGACCGCCCCCTCTTCGAGCGCCCACCTCCCGAGCGGAGCGCGCCGTCGCCCCGACGCCTCTCCGGTGAGCCCGCGCGGATGATCCGCGGCCCCTCGAGGAGACTCACCCCACCCCGAGGCTCACGCCTTCAGTCGAGGCCCGTGGCGTCATCCGAGGGTGGCACCCAGGCTCGGCCCAGAGAGGCCCGCGGCCCAGGCGCGCGCGCGGCACGACGGGAGCTGATCATCACGCTCAAGCCCTGGATGGTGGGGGCGTGGGTGGCGTTGCTCCTCCTGCTCGGCTGGGCGCTCCTGGCCCTGCGCTGAGCACGAGGGGCAACCCCTCCCGAGGCTCCAGCGGACCTTCACCTCCAGGTCCGCGAGCCCAAGACACGGCCCCCGCGCGCATGGCGCCGGGGCCCGGGTGCCTCACTTCTTCTTCTGCTGCATCGCGGAGGCAACCAGGTTCATCAGCTTGAGCTGCACCGGGGACAGCTTGCGCAGGTTGCGCATCAGCCGCCGCATCTCCGGCGTGTCGTCCTCGCGAGACTTGCCGCCCGTCTTCTCCTTCGTGGGCGGCGGCGCGGCCAGGTCATCACCCAACCCCAGCAACTGGTGGGGCGGCACATTCAGCACCACGCACAGCCGCCGCAGGTTCTGCACGCTGGGGAGCATGTGGCCTCGCTCCAGGCGGCCGTACACCTCCGACGCCATCCCAATCCGCTCCGCCACATCGGCCTGCGTCAGGCCCATCCGCACCCGGGCAGCCCTCGCCGCCGCGCCCAGCATGCTCGCCAGTTCTGTGTCCATGCGTGTGTCAGTCGTCCACGAAAGAAGGGCCCCGCTCCAGGCGCCTCGGAAGCCCCTAGATAACCCTGAAGGTCGGGTACTTTCACCATACCTTCAGCGTTTTTTCAAACACGCGCCACGCCTCGCGCGCCTCTGTCGCGGCCTCCGCTTCACTCGCATTCGAGCCTCACGCGCCACCGTCACGTCACGGCGCGGAAGACACGCTCTCCTCCACATCCATCAGCGCGCGACGTCGCTCCGCCGCGGTGAAGAGCAGCGCCAGCGGCAACCCCAGGAACACCGAGTGCAACACGAGTTGGGGGAACTGCGGCACGTCGAGGAACCACGGGTAGTAGCCGCGCGCGATGAACTGGAAGTCCACCAGCCACACCGCGATTCCGAAGAGCATTCCCACCGCGGCCTGGAACTCCCAACGTCCCCGTCCATCCGGCGGCAGCAGCGCGTCGAGGAACGAATAGAACACGCCCACCAGCGCGGACACGGCCAGGTGGAAGCCCACGCCCGCCAGCACCATCGTGCCCTCGGGGAAGCCCTCGCCGAAGACGCGAGGCCCCAACACCACGCCCGCCGACATGCGCACCGGCCGCATCGGACTGTCGCCCGCCGCCAGCGCCATCACCACCTCCGCCAGCCCCAGCACCACGCCCGCGACGACGCCGAACAGCAGCCCGTTCGTGGCAGACCAGGGGGTGTATTCGCGCCGTGCCGCCATGGCTTCTCCTTGTCTTGTCGGGGCCCAAGCCCACCCCGTGTGTCAAAACGTGAGCACGCGGGCCCCGGGCGGGCAGCCAGAGCACAAGGACGGCTCGGGGTGCCGCCTCCTCCCCTGCCACGCGGACAGGCCCCGTCCTGAAGCGCCGCGCCACGCCCGCTCCCTCGCCCCACGCTCGGGCGGAGGACCCCTCGACGCCCGTCGTTTCTTCCGCCCCGCATGGGATGGCTTCGGTAACTCCTTCCAGTCCCGAAGCATCCACCCCGCACTCCGAGGGGAAGGACCGGTGGATCCGCGCGGGCACGGCAATCGCAAGGGGTGACACCGAAAGGAACGTCGCCCCCGGAACATGCCGCAGTCCCGCCCCCGCCTCCCAGGACCGCACCGCATCCACTACTCGCCCCAGGCGTGGCGAGAGGTGGGCCGCATGAGCGCGGAGACGTTCGGCGCGCTCCAGGGCGCGCTGGAGCGGCTGGGAGACGGCCTGGTGCGCGAGCCGCGAAACGAGGCGAGCGGCACCGGCCGCCACGAGGTGCCGCGCCACGGGCTCGTCCTGGACTACGCGTGGGACGACCGCTCGCGCACGCTCACGCTGCTGTCGTTGGAGCGCGAGCCGTGAGCACCCGGTGCGCGCGCGGCGTCACTCACGCGGCGATGGGCAGCATGCTCCGCACGGCATCCAGCAACTCCTCCACGGAGAAGGGCTTGCGCAGGAGGCCGTTGGCGCCGGGGGGAATGTCCGTGGTGACGGCGGTGAGCACCATCACCGGCACGTTGCGCAGTCGGGGAATCGCCTGGCGACGCGCGAGGAACTCATGCCCGTTCATCTCCGGCATCATCAAGTCGAGCAGGATGAGGCGCGGCACGTAGCGCACGTCGGAGAGCTCCTCCATCGCCTCGCGCCCATTGGTCGCGATGGTGACTTCGTAGCCCTCGCTCTCGAGAATCTCCGCGATGGCTGCACGGATGTCGTCCTCGTCCTCCACGACGAGCACGGAGCTGTGCTTCGCGATGCTGCTGGCCATGGTGGACAGCATAGAGTCCCCCTCCCCCTCACGGCGACCCGGTGTCCCGTTCGACACGGCGATAGTGGACAGAATCGTGCGTGCGCTCGGGCTTCGTCACGCATCCCGCCGGGGAGGATTCACTCACTCGCGCGGCCTGGCGTGCACGCGAGGCGTGGGCGGATGTCACGGGTGGGGTGGCGGCGAGGTGACGAAGGACCGGCCAGGTTGACCGCTCACCACGGAAACGTACATTCCCGCACGAGTGTCTCGGGCCCCAGGGGCCCGGGACTTTCCCGCGCGCCCTTCCACTCCCTAGCTTGAGGCGCCATGTCCCGCACGACGGACAACTCGTTGACACGACACCTCCACGGAGGCCCGGGGAGGACCTGGAAGGCTCGGGCCTGGGCCGAGTTGGAGACCGCGCGCGCGCGGGTGCTGCGCATGCTCTCCGGCCTGCCGGAGCACGTGCTGATGAACCAGCACTCGCCCTTGATGTCACCGCTCATCTGGGACGTCGCGCACGTCGCCAATTATGAAGAGCAGTGGCTCTTGCGCGCGCTCGGCGCACCCGCGCTGACGGACCCGGCCTTCGACGCCATCTACGACGCCTTCCAGCACCCCCGGCGCACGCGCGCCATGCTGCCGCTCCTGCCGCCCGAGTCCGCGTTCGCCTACGCCGCGCGCGTGCGAGAGGCCGTGCGAGCACACCTGGCGGACCATGTGCCCGAGGACAGCGAGGCGCCGCTGCTCGTGGGGGGTTATGTCTTCGGGATGGTGGCGCAGCACGAGCAGCAGCACGCGGAGACGCTCGCCGCCACGCTGCAACTGATGACGGACGTGGAGTACCGCATCGTCTCGCCGCGGCCACACCCGCGTCCGGTGCCCGTCTCCCGGCAGCCCGTCTTCATCTCCGGCGGCACCGCGCGCCTGGGCAGCGAATCACCATGGGCCTACGACAACGAGAAGCCCGCGCACGCGCGCGAGGTGGCGCCCTTCCTCCTGGACGCGCACCCCGTCACCAACGGGGACTACCTGGCCTTCGTCGAGTCCGGTGGCTACGACGACGCGCGCTGGTGGCACCCTAAGGGCTGGGACTTCGTGCGCGCGGAGCAGTTGCGCCATCCGCAGTTCTGGCTGCCGCAGCAGGGCGGACGCTGGCTGCGCAGGCGCTTCGGAAGGGTGGAGCCGCTGCCCTCGAACGAGCCGGTGCAGCACGTGTGCTGGTACGAAGCGGACGCCTATGCGCGCTGGGCGGGACGACGGCTGCCCACGGAGGCCGAGTGGGAGACGGCGGCACGCGGCACGGATGGTGTCGCGCGCGAGCACCCGTGGGGTGACGATGTGCCCACGCATGCGCGCGCCAACCTGGGCGGCGACGGATGGGGGCCCGCGCTGCTGGGCAGTCATCCGGAGGGCGTCAGCCGCGACGGTGTCTGGGGCTTGTTGGGAGATGTCTGGGAATGGACGGCGAGCGATTTCCAGCCCTACGCGGGCTTCCGCGCATACCCCTATCGCGAGTACTCGGAGGTCTTCTTTGGCGACGACTACAAGGTGCTTCGAGGAGGTGCCTGGGCGAGCGCGCCCGTGGCGGTACGCAATGGCTTTCGCAACTGGGATTACCCCATCCGCCGGCAGATTTTCGCTGGCTTTCGTTGTGCGTCAGAGGTGTGAGGTGAAGCGATGCGGTCGACAGTAGAGCCAGCGGAGACGACTTCGGGCGAGGGGACGCGGGGCGTTCCCGGGGTGAAGGTGGAGGTGTATGTGAAGCCGGGCGACGCCAAGCGCGCGCTGCGGCAGGAAGCGCTCCAGGGGCTGTGCTGCTCACCCAAGGAGCTGTCACCCCGGTGGCTCTATGACGAGCGGGGCAGCCAGCTCTTCGACGACATCACCCGCCTGCCGGAGTACTACCCCACGCGGCGCGAGCGGGAAATCCTGCTGGCCCACGCCAGCGACGTGGCGAGGCTGAGCGGCGCGACGACGCTCATCGAGCTGGGCAGCGGCACCAGCGAGAAGACGCGCCTGCTCCTGGACGCGATGGAAGAGGCCGGGCAGCTCTCGCGCTTCGTGCCCTTCGACGTGAGCGAGGCCTTCCTGCGCCGCGCGGCGGCGACGCTGGCGCGCGAGTACCCGGGCATCACCGTGCACGCGGTGGTGGGTGACTTCGAGCACCACCTGTCCCGTCTGCCCGCGGGTGGACGCCGGCTGGTGGCGTTCCTGGGCGGCACCATCGGCAACCTGAAGCCCTTGGAGCGCGCGCGCTTCCTGCGCGAGCTGTCCGCGGGCCTGCAGCCCGGCGACGGCCTGCTCCTGGGCACCGACCTCATCAAGGACCGGGACAGGCTGTTCGCCGCCTACAACGACAGCGCCGGGGTGACGGCCGAGTTCAACCGCAACGTGCTGCGCGTGCTCAACCGCGAGCTGGGCGCGGACTTCAACCCGGACGCGTTCCAGCACATCGCGCCCTTCGACGAGAACAACTCCTGGGTGGAGATGCGGCTGGTGTCGCAGCGCACGCAGTCCGTCTGGCTGTCCTCCCTGAAGCGTCGGGTGGACTTCACCGAGGGCGAGGTGCTGCGCACGGAGGTGAGCTGCAAGTTCGAGCAGGCGCGCGTCGAAGAAGAGTTGGACGCGGCGGGGCTGGGACTGGCGGCGTGGTGGACGGACGGAGCGGGTGACTTCGCCCTGTCCCTCGCGCTCAAGCGCGGCTGAGTTCCACGGGCTCGGACCTGGGGTCGGGCATCACCCGGCCACCAGGTCCGGCGTCCTCCCGACGACTAGCGGCGGGGGTTGCGACGGGACTGCACGCGCACGGGCACGGGCTGCGGCTGGGGCCGCGTCCAGGCGAACCACAGCGCGGCCAGCACGGTGACGGCCAGCCCTCCCGCGGCGAACAGCCGCTCCCCCACGGGGCTGAGGTCCACGGTGGCAAGGTGAAGAGGGAGCATTCCGGTGAACGACATGCGGGGAACTCCTTGCGGGGCGCTGCGTGGAGGTCCGGAGGATGGGCTGGGGTGTTGACCCACCACGGGCCGGGGAACGACAAGGTTAGGGACTCGCGAGGGATTCTGGAAGTCCCCGTGAGACGATGGCGACGCGGCGTGCACGGAAGTGCACCCCTCGTCCCGACTTCGGAGCCTTCCGCTCCCTCTTCTCATCCATAATCAGATGGACGCCCGGCGCTCGCTGAATGTTCAGCACGTCGCCACGCCTGCCTGCTCTCGGAGGTCAGGTGGGGAGCGCGCCACCGAGCTGACGCTCTTGCAGCGCGTGATTCAGCTCCACCTTCATGCACCGGTCTTGAACGACGCGGATGCCGGCGCGCGCCAGCTTCTCCGCCGCCGCGTCATTGCGGATGCCCAGTTGGAACCACACGGCGCGCGGCTTCTTGGCGAGCAAATCCGGCACGTGCGCGTCGATGTCCTCGGGGCGACGGAACACCTGCACCAGGTCCACGTCCCCGGGGATGTCCGCGACGGCGGAGTACACGGGCCGGCCGAGGATGGCTTGCGTCTCGCCGTGCACCGACACGGGGACGATGTCGTAGCCATGTTTCTGGAGGAACGCTGGCACCGAGTACGCCGGCTTGTGCGCCTGCGCCTCCGAACGGATGCCCAGCACCGCCACCCGCCGGGAGCGCTCCAGCACCTGCCGCACGCCCGCGTCGTCCTCGATGAGATTCGCTCGCCAGTCGTCCATGACCACCTCCGGGGCAAACCTTGCCACGCCCGCGCCTGGTTGCGACCCATGACGCAGGAGAACCGGGTGCGTTCCCTCGTGCGGATGGACCTTGGAGGTCCAGTGCTCGGGCGAGCACGCCGCGCGAGGACATGGGCCCACGCAAGGGCTCGGCGGCTCGCTCGCGTGACGAGGAGGCGCCTCACAGTCCTCCGAGAGGAGCCGCGCGAGCTACTTGGACTGCACTTCGATTTCGCGGCACGCCTCGGTGGCCAGCCGGACGTCTTCCGGCGAGGCGCCGGGCAGCGTGGCGCAGAGGAACAAGTCATTGCCCACGCGGCGGGCACCGAAGAGCGCGGGAGCCTGGAGGCCAACGCCACCGTCTCCGAGCTTCGGCGCCATCGTCACGCGCAGGAGCGAGTAGGTGTCCTTGGACTCTTCCTGGTCCAGTGACACCTCGAAGGTCTTCGACTCCTCGCGCACGCGGTCCGCCAGGGCATCCACGGTGGGCAATTGCTCGCCCTGGCCCCGGCGCAGGTCCACGCGCAGCACCGGGCGGCCGGGCGGGCCCGCCTGGAAGCTGTCATCGGGAGCGACCTGCGCGGACCAACCGTCCGGCAGGGGGACCTTCACGCCGGAGCGCGGGGTCTGCGCGCCGCCATCCGCGGAGAGGGAGTCCGAGTCGGCCCCCTCGTCCTTGCAGCCCTTGCAACCGGGCAGCAGCGACAGCGCCAGCACCAGGGCTGGCGCGATGTGCGCGCGCTGACGCACCTACTTCTTCGACTCGCCGCCAGGAGGAGGAGGACGCGACCCGGGGGCATTGCCGCCGATGTTCTCCATCTTCAGCGTGCCCTCGAAGATGACGCCCTTGTCCATGGACAGCGACGGCGTCTCGAGGTTCCCCTTCACCCGGCCCGGAGTCTTGAGCTCGATGATTTGGGTGGCCTTCACGTTGCCTTCGACCTGACCGTTGATGATGACGGTGCCGGCCTGGATTTCGGCCTGGACCTTGGCGCCATCCCCAATGACGAGCACGTCCTTGGTGATGATCTGCCCCTGGAACTTTCCGTCGATGCGGACCTGTCCCTCGAAGGTGAGCTTCCCCTCGAACTCGCTTCCCTTGCCCAGAAGCGTATGAACCTCACCAGAGCGCTGCGACACGGATTCCTCCTCCCGCCTGAACAGGGGCTTGCTGGGTGCTTCGTCTTTCTTCCCGCCAAGGAGCGCCACGCGCTACTCCTTCCTGAGCAGCTTCAACAGCCGGTCCAGGTCATCGTAGGAGAAGAAGTCCACCTCGATGGTGCCCTTTCCGGGACTTCGTTCGGTCAACCGGACCTTGGTTCCCAAGCGACGTTGGAGCTCCTCCACCAAGGACTTCACCTGCGGGCTCTGTTTCGGCGGCGTCTTGCCCGCATCCTTCTTGCCGTGGGTGCGACTCTGCTGGACGAGCCGCTCCGTGTCACGCACGGACAGCTTCTTCTCGGCCACTTGCTTGGCCAGGTTTTGAAGCTCGGGCAGGCGGGGGACGCCCAACAGGGCGCGCGCGTGGCCCATGCTCAGCGAGCCATCCGCCACCATCAGCTTCACGTCGGCGGGCAGCGCGAGCAGGCGCAGCGCGTTGGCCACCGTGGAGCGCTCCTTGCCCACGCGCTGGCTGACCTGCTCCTGCGTGAGGCGGAACTCGTCCGTCAGGCGCTTGTAGCCTTCGGCCTCTTCAATGGGGTTGAGGTCCGCGCGCTGGAGGTTCTCGACGAGGGCCAGCTCGAAGGCCTGGACCTCGGTGACGTCCTTGACGATGGCGGGCACTTCCTTGAGGCCCGCGGCCTGGGAGGCGCGCCACCGGCGCTCGCCGGCGATGAGCTTGTAGCCGTCGCCGTCCTTGCGGACGAGGATGGGCTGGAGGATGCCCTGCGTCTTGATGGACTCGGTGAGTTCCTTGAGCTTCTCCTCATCGAAGTAGCGCCGGGGCTGGTCCTTGTCCCGGTGGATGGCTTCGATGGGAAGCTTGAGGACGCCGGCCTTGAGGGCGGCCTGTTCGGCGGCCTTGCCAGGAGCGGCCTGGGGGATGAGTGCGGAGAGCCCACGACCGAGGGCGCGCTTCTGCGTGTCTGCTTTCACCAAGTCATGACTCCAGTGCCGCGAGCGGAGGGCTTCACGCCACCCGCCGGCGGGGCGTCTTGGGAGTGTCGCGCTTCATCAGCTCGCGGCCGAGGGCGAGGTAGCTCTCGCAGCCCTTGGACTTGATGTCATAGAGGATGATGGGCTTGCCGAAGGACGGGCACTCGGACAGGCGCACGTTGCGTGGGACGACGACCTGGAAGACCTGCTCCTTGAAGTAGCCGCGCACCTCGTCGACGACCTGGTGCGCGATGTTGGCGCGAGCGTCGAACATGGTGAGGAGGATGCCCTCCATCTTGAGGTCGGGGTTGAGGCCCTGCTTCACCAGGTCGATGGTGTGGGTGAGCTGGGAGAGGCCCTCGAGCGCGTAGTACTCGCACTGGAGCGGGATGAGGACGGAGTCCGCGGCGGACAGGGCGTTGAGGGTGAGCAGGCCGAGCGAGGGCGGGCAGTCGATGATGATGTAGTCGAACTCGGAGGCCAGGGGGCGCAGGGCGTCGCGGAGGCGGAACTCGCGGTTCTCCAGGTTGACGAGTTCGACCTCGGCGCCGGTGAGGTCGGGCGTGGCGGGGACGACCTGGAGGTAGCGCAGCTCGGTGGGGTGGAAGAGCTCCTTCATGGGGCGGCCATTGAGGAGCGCGTCGTAGATGGTGCCGTGGAGCTTGTCCTGCTTGAGGCCCAGGCCGCTGCCGGCGTTGCCCTGCGGGTCCATGTCGACGAGGAGCGTGCGGCGCTCGGCGGAGGCGAGGCTCGCGGCGAGGTTGATGGCGGTGGTGGTCTTCCCCACGCCACCCTTCTGATTGGAGATGCAGATGATTCGACCCACGAGCCCCATCCTCTCTCTTGCCCGGCGGAGAGCCAGGCGCCGTGCGTGATGCGGTGCACGACTGCACGCTGATCCGCTGCTAGCACGCGATTCGGTGTTGGATCAAATTCACGGCGCTCCTGGACCGACGACTCTTTTCGAGGGCGACCAAGCAAGCCGGAAGGCCTGATTCCGAAGACTTGGACGCAAGATTTCCTACGTCCAGAACCCGGCCGACCGGGCGTTCGCATCCTGGATTCGGGTGGTGGATGGAGGCTGCTCGGATGCTGTCCTTATAAGGAGGCGCGTGGGGGCGCGCGTTCCATGGGGAACGGGCCTGGGGTGCTGGTGGGGGTGGAGGCACGCGCGCGGGGACGGGGTCGGGTTCATCGCGGTGGGTCTTCGTGAAGCGGGTTGAGCGCTGTGACCTGTTCGCCATGGAGGCAGTGCGTGTGCTGTTCGAAGTGGCGACCGTTTCTGGGTGGGATGTTGGAAGTCATCGCTGGACCCGGTTCGCCAGGGCGCTCGCCCGTTCGGGATGGAGCGCGGGAGCAACTCCGTACCGCGAGGCCGAGCACTGACGGGCCTGTGCACACCTCCACGGTCCGTTCGACATGAGGCGCGGCCACCCTCCCCTGTGGTGACCGGCCACCGATGCGTCATTGATGAGCGCCTCCACGCGAACCCGTTCTCCGGCGCATTGAGCGCTCACCTTCCGGTGCGGTGCTCATCGATGCGCCATCGTCGGGAGCTTCCACGCAACCGGCTCGCCACCATCCGCGCTCGTGGTCCATGAAGTGCGGTGCCAATCAGTGCGTCACCCGGCGATGCGCCTTCATCGAGCACCTCCACACGAACCGACTCGCCGCCTCCATCGACTGCGGGCCGTGAAGCGCGGTGCCCATCAATGCGGCACCCAGCGATGCGCCTTCATCGAGCACCTCCGCATGCGCCGGTTCGCCGCATCCAACTCCCGCGCGCCACGAATCGCCGCGCGACCACCCTCCGGTGTGATGCCCGCCGATACGCACCAACGAGAGTCTCCGCAGGAACCGGTTCGCCATCTCCATCGCCCACGCGTCATGAAGCGCATGGGCGACCTCTGAACGGTGCTACCCACCGATGCGGCGTGAACCGGTTCGCGACATTCATCACCTGAGCGATGACGTGGGTGCTTCCGTGTCCGCTGATGCCGCCTCCATCAGCCCCCTGTCAGAAGCGCCCGCTTGAACTGCCCCACCGATTCACCGACCCGTTCGCCACGCCATCTGGTGCGCGGACTCCGCGCTGACGTGAACTGGTTCGCCACACCCATCGTCGTTCGGCCTGAAGCGATGCACCGGTGCGTGCGCTGGGTGTCGAAACGCAGGTGGCCCTTGCGGCCTCCATCGGGACGATGCGCTACGAACCTCTCCGCCGTTCCACCTGCCTCCAACTTGTGCCCCCTCAAGTTGGCGAACCCGTGGTGGGCAGCCTCGACCTTGAGCGGCTCGACATCGAATTGGTCTCGCGCACCACGTAGCCCAAGACACGAACCTCACGTGGCGCCGATGACTTAAGTCATCGAAGCGTTGTCCGGCACCCGCACTTGAAATCACGGGCCACCACACGGCTCGCTCCACGCCAGAACTGGCGAGCCTGAACGCACGGCATCACCACCACATCCGAGGACCGACCGAACCGCCACCCACTCCAGTTGGAACCTGGTGCGGGACCGGGCTTCGTGAGTCCTCATCTCCACCATCAGGACTCCACCGCAGGCACGCCACCAACTCCACGCGGAACGCGACGTCCACTGATGCGCGCTTCGGCTGCACATCAGCGGACCACGTCGGCGCACGGCATCACGGCGTTTCATGGGGTTCGGGCAGATGACTCAGCAACGTCCGCCACGTCATGCGAACTCACGCACGACAACCACGAGCCGGACATCTGCCAGTCCACGTCATCGGCTCGAGCCCAGCGGCCCGCTCTGTCTTCGCGGATGACTCCCCGTCCTTCCGGCACGCCATCGCGTTCCACGTGGAACACGACACGCGACGCTTCAAGCCACCGCGAAGGCCTCCACATGAAGAACCTGCTCAACGGTCCTCAGCACCACATCGCCGAGGCCGCGAGCCTGTCACGCGCATCACCGCGCGGGGCGCATCCACGCTCCACGTGGAACACGACACGCGACGCTTCAAACCACCGCGAGGGCCTCCACATGAAGAACCTGCTCAACGGTCCTCAGCACCACATCGCCGAGGCCGCGAGCCTGTCGCGCGCATCACCGTTCAGCCGCTTTCGCGTTCCACGTGGAACACGACTCACGCCGCATCAACTGCTCGCGGCAACGCCACACGAGGCGCCGTCCTTGAACCACATCGACCACGGTCCACCACCGCGTTGCCGAACCGCTGGCCCATGGTTCACGGCTCCACGTGAACGGCTTCCGCGTTCCACGTGGAACACGGCATCGAGTCAGCTCAGTTTTCGGCGGCTCGCGCTGACCGCTTTCCCGTTCCACGTGGAACACGATTCGCGTCGCACCAACGACGCTCGGCCACATCCATGGCGCCGGCGCGAACTGACGCACCACTTCTCACCGAGGCCTCGACACGTGGCGCGTGATGCCTCTTCGCTGTTCCACGTGGAACACGAACGCGCATGCATGAGGCTCCGCTCAATACCGGTGGCTGACCTCTTCCTCTAGTTCACGCACCACCGTGTTCCACGTGGAACGCGCCACACGTCACGCACCCACGAGAGGTCTCCACCATCACCGCGCTTCGCGACAACACGCGGTGGTGATGGGCTTCTCGTGAAGCCCTGGATGCCGACCTCGGTCGTTCATCGATGAGGTGGCGGAGCTCGGTCATGGCGCATGGAGCGAGCTGCGTTCCACGTGGAACACAGATGCTCGCCAGCGCACGTGCTCGCAAAGGCGTCATCAGGTCACGCACCGCTGCCTCACTTCTCCGCGCATCACCGCGCTCCACGTTGAACTCGTTCCACGTGGAACACGGCGCACGGCATGCGCCGCGAACCATCAGCGACCGCCACCACGCAGCGACTCCTCCACCACCTCATCAAGCAAGGTGGAGAAGGCAACGCGCGCGTCCAGGTCGCTTCTCGTTCCACGTGGAACACGGCGCACGGCATCGCTGAGCGACCACGAGTTGTCTGCCGCGGGCACGTTGAAAGGGGCACTACACGGCCACCTCTTCAACCACGTGAGGCCAACACGCGGCACCCATCCGAGCCTCTGCTCGTTCCACGTGGAACACGCCATCGCTGGCTGGCCGAAGCTTCCAGTGCGTTGTCCGGCGTGGGTGCGCGAACGAATTTCTCCGCGTTCTCTTCAACCAGGTGAGGCCGACACGCGGCGCTCATCCGAGACTCTTCGCGTTCCACGTGGAACACGCCATCGCTGGCCTACCGAAGCTTCCAGCGCGTTGTCTGGCATGGGCACGAGGAAGAGCTTCTCAGTGCTCTCTTCAACCACGTGAGGCCGACACGCGGCGCTCATCCGAGCCTCTTCTCGTTCCACGTGGAACACGGCATCGCTGGCCTACCGAACCCTCAAGCGCGTTGTCCGGCGTGGGCACGCGAGCCGACTTCCCAGTGTCCTCCTCAACCACGCGCGGCCTGGCCACGACGCCCATCCGCGCCTCTTCTCGTTCCACGTGGAACACGGCGCACGGCATCTCGAGTGGGTTGAGGCCTCACGCGAGTTGTTCGACGCCGGCAACGGAGAGGAGCTTCGCGCCGGCCTCTTCAACCACGCACGGCCAACGCGCGACGCCCATCCGCGCCTCTTCTCGTTCCACGTGGAACACGGCGCACGGCCTCTCCGGATGGCTGACGCTTCTCGCGAATCGCCATGCACGGCGGCGCGAAGCAGCCTCATCGACCAGATACGCACACCAAGAAGGGTTAGCCCCAGCCTCCTCGTTGCCGTTCCACGTGGAACACGGCGCACGGCATCTCTCCGGATGGCTGAGAACTCACTCAAGTCGGCCTGAGCGGCACCACGAAGCGACTTCATCCACGTGAAGGCCAGCGCGGGGTGCGCATCTGCGCTCTTCGCCGTTCCACGTGGAACGCGGCTCGCGGCAACGCCAGGTGGCTCGCTCTTCGCGCGAGTCGATGCGCGCTGGAACCATGAAGGAGCTCCTCGGCGACCTCACGGAACCAGGGCGACGCGCGGAACCCGGAGCCGTGAGCCTGGGGCATGGATGTGGATGGGACCATCACGATGCGGTTGCCGCTGCTCGCCTTCGTTCACGAGAAGCAACCAGCGCGAACACTCATGACGGGCACACCGCTGAGCAGGGCATCACGAGCACCTCGGGTCGGCGACCTCTCAAGAAGAACCGGCGCGTCGCCGCACCCCATGAACTCGTCTCCGTTCAGGGACTCAACCTCACGCGAGCCCTCATGAGCGGGGCGCACCACGGCATGGCACTGCTTCAGGAACCCGCGAGGTGATGCCGGCACCGCACCCGGACCTCACTCCATTCCCCAACCACTGGCGCGCCCCCTCCCCTCCCCACCAACCAGCAGGCCTCGTCACTTCGCCGGTCGACGCCATGCGCGGCACCTCGTTGAAGTCGCCTCACCCGCGCCTCGCGCCACCCAAAGGAGCCCTGCTCGGCATCACCTGCGAGGCCTCACTTCAGAAAACTGACCCAAAGGACCGGACCACCCGCGGACTCCATCGCTCGCGCCACGTGGAGGCGGCCGAAAGTGGCGGACGGCATCCACTCCTCTTCCCCAGCCACTCCCGCATCGAAGACCCGCGAACGAGAAGCTCAAGGAACCCCACGCGAGGGGACATCCGATGGCCACGCGAACCGGGTGCGTTCACATCCTCGTGCCGCGCGAGTGCGCCAACCTCACCCCGACCTGACCAGGACAGGGGTCGCATCGAAGTTCGCGCCAACTCTCGTCACCTCAAGCCCTCCACCTCCATCGCTCGCGCCTCAGCACCTGGGCCGGAACTCACGCCTCACAAACAAGACCACCCGGCTCAAGTGAGCCTCGCGACGGAGTCCCAGGCGCGCGCCACGAACCATCTGAGTGCGGGCCCAGCCCATGTGCTGGAGCACATGGAGTTCGAACCGTGGCCTCGAGCCTCCAGGATGCGCGCACTCCGAACCGCCTTCCGGCCCACGATTCACGCGCCACGGAGTTCACGTCGCGAGGCTCGAAGGTCTCGGCCCATGACCATGAGCGACTACCTCCCGCGCGCGTTCGAACACGGTCCGGTCGCGAAGCCCTCACCTCAGGACGATGACGCCGAACCCCGCAGTCGGAGCTCACGCTGACACGGCGCCGCGTCGGCCCTGTTCCACGTGGAACGAGCATCAAACCGGGCATGGACCTCCGCATCCGCAACGGGCCTCTCGTGCACCTGCTTGGACGCTCGCATCAAGTCATGACAGCCGTGCAGCGCTGAGCATGCAGGCATGCTCCTCCTCCAACCTCGTGACCTGGCTTGGGCCACCGCACTCCAGCACGCGGCACCACGCAGGACTGGGAACTGAGAAGGCTCCTCCGTGTTCGCGAACCTCTTGAACCAGGGGGCTTTCGAACGTGACCCTCGTGAGGACAAGAGCGCTCAGTCCACACGGACTCGATACCGCGTCCGTTGTCGCGAACCGCCTCCGCGTCACGCGCACGCTGCGACAACAGGGGTCGCGAAACGCCGCGCCTCGCACACCGAAAAACTTCGGCGCGATGAGTATCCACGCGACTTCATGCAACGGAGTCCGCGTCCTCGCTCCAACGCTCGACTCAACGGAGTCCGCGTCCTGGCTTCAGCGCTCGACTCAACGGAGTCCGCGTCCTCGCTCCAACGCTCGACCCAGCTGATTCATCACCTCAAGCCTCACGAGCAGGCAGTTCAATCCCTGGGTCGCTCGCAGCTTGAGCGAGCGACCCATCAAGCGAGCGCACGCGCACCCCGCTCGCCATGACTCGAAGCAACCACCAGCCGCCTACTTCACTCGCATGAAGAAACCGCCAGTCCTCCAGGCCACCCAGCAACCTTCCCTCCCCTGCCCCCAAACCGAGCCGGCTTCCGCGCGAATGGCAGGTCGAATCACGGCCCGGCGACCGTGGCGCTCGAACCCTTGAGATAGTGCGTGGGCCAGACGTCGACGGGCTTCGCGCCCACGCCGCATCGCTCGCGACGACAAGCAAACCTCACTCGTCCGAAGGTTACTCCGTGCTCCCGCTCAAACGCTGGTTGTCGCCCGAAGAAGCCGCCGAGGTGCTCCGTCCCTACGCGGCCTTCCGGCAACGAAGCGCCGGCAACGGCATGGACGTGGACCCCCTGGTCCTCTCCGACGGTTTCGGCGGCGGCGGTGCCGGGCTGTTCGCAGGCGGGCGCGTCTCATCACTCCAATTGGAGAACAGCCGACGCTCGACGTTCATCGACGGGGACCTGGTCGTCGATGGCTGGTTCGAAAACCCGGGCGGACTCGTCTTCGTGCGCGGCAACCTCATCGCGCACACCGTCTACACCTCCGAGTACCTCGTCATCCTCGGGGACCTTCGAGTCCGCCGCCTGTTCGGCGCGGACGAACCCCTGGGCACCTGCGTCTTCGGCGACGCCCATGTCGAGAGCGCCATCTTCCACCACAACCATCAATTCAACGTCTGGGGCACTGCCCATCTGGGCGAGGAAGCGCACGACGAAGTCCACGGACGCGAAGCCGTGAAGCAACGACTCTTCGACTGGGGCCTGCTCACCGACCCGCGACTGGAGGCACCGCTCGACAGTGTCCGACTCAGTCTGCGCGGACTCGCCGAATCATGGGGTCCGCTCTCCGATGAACTGGCCTCGTTTCGATACACGCCGAAGCCCACTGACCTCGTCGCGGAGCCTCCAGTCCGGCCACCCCGTCCCGACGTCATCCTCGAGCTGGAGCAATGGTTCGCATCGACTCCCCTGCCCCAGCGACAACAGCTCGAAGCACTGCGCACGCAGTGGCTCGCTCGACTTCGTGACTCAACGGTCCACGCGGAAGCGGCGCGAGTGATTCGCAAGCACCTCAACTCCAAGAAGCTCGTCGCGGACCGCGACACACTCCTGCGCGACCTGGATTGACTCCCAAGGCGCATGACCCACGTCTTCACCAGGCGCGCGGCTCAGCGCGCCCACTCTCCCTGGTAGAGCACGACGCGATATCCATCGGGGTCCTCGAAGGTCTTTCCGTGCACGTCCCAGTATGGGTTGTGTGAGCGCACTGGCTGGAAGCCCGCTTGCTCCATGCGCTTCACCCGCGCTTCCCACTCCGCGCGCCGCGGCACGTAGAAGACCAGCAGGTGTTCCGGAGAGGGAGCGCGAGGCGCCTCGTGTCCGCGCTCCACCGTGAACTCCAGATGGTACGGCGTCCCCACCTGGCCGAGCATCACTCCGTCGAAGCCCGCATGGTCCTCGAAGCCTCCCACGAGTTCGAAGCCAAGCCCCTCTCGATAGAACCGCACCACCGCCGTCAGGCTTCGCGTCGGTCGAGCGACTCGCAGCTTGCACATCTCCATCCCAGGTCCGTCCTCACCACGAACGAACCCGATGAAGGCTCGCGCGTCTCACGGTCGTGACGCGTGCGCACTCGATGACGAGCAGCGCTCCGTCCACGATGAAGTCGCGGAAGCATCGCGCCATCCCGGGCGCCCGTGTTCACACACGGCAAGGCAATGGCAGAAGGCCAACGCGTCAGAGCCGTGGGCGATGGGCTCACGCGAGAAACCCTCGCCGCCACCTCACGGATTCGGAGGAGACACGGGCTCCACGAAGTACGCCTGTTTGTGCCGAGGCTCGGACTCGTACGCGGCGGCCAGCTCCCGCGCGCGACGCTCGGTCCGAAACACCGCCACCTCCGCCCGGTTGCCGTGCTCGTCCTGCCGAATCACGGCCCAACCCTGACGCAGGCGAGACTGCCGCACGGGCGGTGTTCCACGCTGCTCGACGGCGTACCACTGCTTGTGCGCCCGAGCCTCCATCCGACGCGCCAGGCACTCCGCATGTCCTCGGCTCGTCATCACACAGACATCATGGCGATGACCCGTGTCGTCCTGTCGGTACACCGCCCAGCCATCCGTCAGCGGCGGCGCTCCAGGGTTGGCCCGCCACACCACCTCGTCGCGCCACCAGTCGAGATGCGCGAGCGCATGGCTCAACTCCTCCTCCGAGGTCATGACATGAAAATCGTCAGTGACCTGCAGATAGAAGACGAAGAACTGGAAGCCGCAGTCCGCGCGCCAACCCCAGTAGTCAGTGGGGCCGAGTCCATCACCTTCCACGTCTCGGAAATGCGGAGGTCCCCAGCGTCGCTCGAAGTCGGCGCGGGACACTCGGGCCGCCGCGACTTCACTTTCGTGGGGCTCGTCGCCACCCCAGACCACCGGCCGGTCCGTCGGAATCGGCTGCATGCGAGGCACCTCCGCCCTGAAGCTAACGAGGTCCCTCTCCACCTGCCCGCTCGCTCACCCTCACGACACGTCGGCAACTGATACTGGATGGCAGTTGTCCGCATGGCGCCACGCGCGCACCTCCACGGTGCACGCGCGAGCCCGCCCTCCCCTGCCCTACTGCTTCGCGAACACCGCGACCTGACGCTCGGCACCAGAGAACGGCAGCCGGTACGCCCTCGCGGAGACCACTCGCAGCTGTCGCTCCTCGGCGCGCGCCGCCAGCTCCGCGTCCGACTGCGACTTGCCGAGCATCGCCACCACGCGGCCCCCCTGCTCCACATACGCCGGCGCCAACGCCAGCCAGTCCGGCAGGTCCCTGAACGCTCGCGCAATCAACAGCTCCGCGCGGGGAATCCCTTCCGTCTCCGGCGTCCCTTCCGCGCGCGCGTGCAACCCACGCACGCCTTGCAACCCGAGGCTCGCCGACGCGGCCTTGATGAACGCGACCTTCTTGCCCACCGTGTCCACCAACGTCACGCCGAGCGCCGGCAACGCAATCTTCAACGGCAGTCCCGGGAAGCCCGCACCCGCGCCCAAATCCAACAACGACGCCGCGCCCGTCACCTCCGGCAACACCGCGAGCGAGTCCAGGAAGTGCTTCTCCAGCACCTCCTCCGGCGCCGTAATCGCCGTGAGGTTCACCTTCGCGTTCCACTTCAAAAGCTCCGCCATCAGCCGCTGCAACCGGGGCCCGACGTCCTCGCCCACCGACACGCCCAACGCCTGGCAACCGGATGCCAGCAGATCTACGAACCTCGTGTTATCCACAGCGCCTCCACAGCGCAGAGGGCCATAACCCTCCGGAATCATTCAGGGGATTCCCATCCCCAAAGTTGTCCACACGTTGTCCACACCCCCTGTTCTGATCACTCCAGGGGGGTATTGCCCCCGCCCGAGGGGCCCGAGACGCGCTTGAGCGCCACCAGCAACAGCGACACGGCCGTGGGCGTCAGGCCCGGAATCCGCCGCGCCTGCCCCACCGTCGAAGGCCGGTGCGCGCCGAGCTTCTCCGCCGCCTCCTTGCTCAGCCCCCGCACCTCCGTGAAGCGAAAGCCCTCCGGAATCCGCCACCGGTCCGTCGCCTCCGACTCGCGCGCCGCCGCTCGCGCCGCCTGGGCGATGTAGCCCTCGTACTTCACCTCCACCTCCACCTCCTCGGCCACGTCCTCCGCCACCACGGGCC
This sequence comes from Myxococcus eversor, assembly GCF_010894455.1. Classification (GTDB taxonomy): domain Bacteria; phylum Myxococcota; class Myxococcia; order Myxococcales; family Myxococcaceae; genus Myxococcus; species Myxococcus eversor. Next base: position 165,020 of record NZ_JAAIXY010000018.1, read on the forward strand.
AGTCCGCCCTCCCCTCCCCCAACTGCGCATACGTGACTTCGGGCCGCTTCAGTCTCGCCGCGAGGCCCGTGCGCTTGAGCCGCGCCACTTCCCCGGCCACCTCGCGACCGCGCGCCTCCGCACGCTCCAACGCCTCGCGCGGCAACAACCCCACGCGGTGCCCGTGACGCGCCAGCCGCAGGTCCGCGTTGCCTTCGCGCAATCGCAGCCGGTGCTCGGAGCGACTGGTGAACATGCGGAACGGCTCGTCCACGCCCTTGGTCACCAGGTCATCCACCAGCACCGCGCCATGCGCCTCGTCGCGGCCGAGCAGCAGCGGCGATTCGCCCTTCACTTGAAGTCCCGCGTTGAGCCCGGCCCACAGGCCCTGGAAGGCGGCCTCCTCGTAGCCCGACGTGCCATTGAGCTGGCCCGCGAAGAACAGGCCCGCGATGGACTTCGTCTCCAGCGTGGGCTTGAGCTGCGTGGGCGGTGAGTAGTCGTACTCCACCGCGTAGCCGTAGCGGATGACCTCCACGCGCTCCAGTCCGGGGATGGTGCGCAGGAAGTCGAGCTGCACGTCCGCGGGAAGGCTCGTGGACAGGCCCGCCGGGTACACCAGCGGCGAGTCCGGGCCCTCGGGCTCCAGGAAGACCTGATGCCGCTCGCGCTCCGCGAAGCGCACCACCTTGTCCTCCAGCGACGGGCAGTAGCGCGGCCCCCGCCCGACAATCTCCCCCTGGTACAGCGGCGAGCGGTGCAGGTTGTCGCGCAGCACGCGGTGCGTCTGGAGCGTGGTGGCCGTGATGCCACACGTCACCGAGGGCTGACGCGGGAAGGGCACGCCCCTGCCCGACTCCTCGCGCGTGCGCCAGGAGAACGGACGTGGCGGGAAGTCACCGTGCTGCGGCTGCACCGCGTCCCAGTCGATGCTCTCGCGCGCCAGCCGCGCCGGTGTCCCCGTCTTGAAGCGGCCCAGCGTGAAGCCGAGCGCGCGCAGCGAATCAGACAGGCCGCGAGCCGCGTCGTCGCCCAGGCGTCCGCCGACCTCCTTCTTCTCCCCCACGTGCATCAGCGCCTGGAGGAAGGTGCCCGTGGTGAGCAGCACCGCCGACGCGGACACCTGCGTGCCGTCGCCGAGCAGCACGCCCTTCACCCGAGCGTCCTCGACGACGAGCGTGGAGACCTCGCCCTCGAGCACGGTGAGGTTCGGCTGGGTGAAGAGGACGGACTGCATCAGGGCGGAGTACTGCTCGCGGTCGCACAGCACGCGAGTCGCCTGGACGGCGGGGCCCTTCGAGGCGTTGAGCGTCTTGAAGTGGGTGCCGGCAAGGTCCGCCACGCGCCCCATCTGTCCGCCGAGCGAATCCAACTCCCGCACCAGGTGGCCCTTGGCGGTGCCACCCACGGCGGGGTTGCAGCTCATCACCGCGGAGCGCTCGCGCTTGAGGGTGATTCCCAGCGTGGCCAGGCCCAGGCGTGCGCAGGCGAGCGCCGCCTCACAGCCCGCATGGCCCAGGCCCACCACGATGACGTCGTACCGGAGTCCCATCGCTCACGAGGTCGCCGGAGGGCTTCGGGACCTGACTCGGGCCCGCTCCGTCATGGCACCGAGCACCCTGGCTCCGCGCGCCGCGACCTGTCGAGTCCCTATGTCTCCGGTGCGCCCCCTTGGCAAGCAAAGGGAAGGTTTACGGGAGCGCGCGAGGCGGGCAGTGGGAGGGGTTGAGGGCTGCCTGCCTCGCGCGCACCGGCCATCCTCCGGAAAGTCAGTCCCGTGCGACGGGCTTTCCCTCCGGCCTGGATGGCGATTCAAAAATGTCGGGCGGGCCCGAAGGCGTCGCCGGTACCTCGGAGGCCCCGCGTCTTCGCGCGGCGCCCCTTCCCCCTTGCGTGCGAGAGGGCCCCTGCCGCCTCGCGCGCTTTGACTTCATGGTGTCGCACACACGGAGGGCGGACCTGGGACCGTGGCGGTGAGGGCGCGACGGTAAACTCGAGCTCGAGACTCCGAAGGGTCCTGCACCCCCGTGTGCGCGACGGGGATATGAATAACCGAGGGGTCTGACATGCCGGCTTTCGCCGGGCCGGCCCCTCTGGAGGTGAGTGGGCGCGGACGTAGGTCCCAGGCACTCCCCTCCCCCGCCATCGCCGAGTCCCGGAGCCAGGCGGGGGGATTGTTCCCGGCGTGGAACGCTGCGTGGCTCCTCGTGGTGCTGGTCAGCCAGGGCCGGCGCCGCTATCCAGCGTCCACGATGATGAAGCTCCGGAGCACCTCCCAGGGAGTCGCCACCGCGTTGCTCGCGAGCGACCCGTCGAGAGGTCGTCTGCCCGACATCCGGAGCCCGACACGAACTCGCGCGCGTCGCGGTGCGCACCTCACATCTGGGATGGCATGAACGCCCTCACGAAGAAGTCGCCCCCGTCAGGCACGTTGTCGCTGGAGTTGCTGTTAGGGACGCTCACCGCGTTCGCGCCGCTGTCCATCGACATGTACCTGCCCGCGCTGCCACGCATCGCGCAGGACTTGCAGTCGACGCAGTCCATCATCCAGCTCACGCTCGCGTCGTGCTTCGCGGGGCTGGCGTTGGGGCAGCTCTTCACCGGGCCGCTCATCGACCGGTTCGGACGGACACGGCCGCTGTACGCGGGGCTGGCGGTGTATGTGCTGGGCTCGCTCGGCTGTGCGCTCGCGCCCACGGCGACGGCGTTGGTGGCGATGCGCTTCTTCCAGGCGTTGGGCGGCGCGGTGGCGTTGGTGGCGCCGCGCGCGGTGGTGCGGGACTTGTGGTCCGGCGCTGAAGCGGCGCGGACGATGTCGCGCTTGATGTTGGTGGTGGGCGTGGCGCCCGTGCTCGCGCCGCTGCTGGGTGGCTTCGTGCTCCAGCACACGAGCTGGCGGGTCATCTTCGTGTTGCTCGCAATCATTGGCGCGGCGGCCCTGGTCGCGACCTGGAAGGTGTTGCCGGAGACAGCGCCCGAGCACTCCAAGACGAAGAGCATGCGTGCGCGCCTGGGCGAATTGCTGCGGGACGCGGATTTCGTGGGCCCGGCGCTCGCGGGTGGCTTCGCGTACGCGGGGATGTTCGCATACATCGCGGGTGCGCCGTTCGTGTTCATCACGTTGCACGGGGTGAGGGAACAGGACTTCGGTTGGTTCTTCGGTGCGAACGCGGTGGGGCTGGTGGCGATGGCGCAGCTCAATCGCAAGCTGCTGCGCCACATCCCGTTGCACCGGCTGCTTCGTCTGGCATTGACGCTGTATGTGGTGACGGCGGCGGGGGTGATGGCAGTCACGTGGAGTGGGGTAGGGGGCTTCTGGGGGATTGCCGCCGCGCTGTTCCTGTTCGTTCCGACGCTCGGTCTGGTGGGTCCGAACTCCGCCGCCATCGCGTTGGAGCGACACGCCGCGCATGCGGGCCTCGCGTCCGCGGTGCTGGGCGCGCTCCAGTTCACCGCCGCGGCCTCCGCGTCCTGGGCGGTGAGCGTGCTCAATGACAACACAGCGAAGCCCATGGGCGGCGTGGTGCTGGCGGCGGCCGTGCTGGCGTGGCTGTCTGGCGTCCTGGGCCACCGGGCACGCACGCGGGCCGCGAGCACGGAGCCAGCGTCCTCACGTGTCGGGTGAACGTGATGTGTGAAATGTGACGTCGAGCCCGTCGCCCGCACGTGCCATCTCGAGCAAAAGCCTCTCATGAACAGGCTATCTTCTCGTGTGGACCCTCGGGTTCCCGCACCGACGTGGGTCCTCTCCTCCATCTGCCTCGCGGGAAGAGGTGCCACCGCATGGACAAGAAGGAACGGTTCGACCGCTCGCGGTTGCCGGAGGGCGTCTCATTCGACCGGAAGGAGGGGCTCTACGCGGAGCTCGGTCCAGACGGCCTGGTGGTGCATCTGGGCGTCTACGAGAACGGTCAGCGCAAGCCCGGCACCTGGGCCCTGAATGTGGCGCCGGATGGGAGCTGGGCGCGCATGGAGAAGACCACGGTCCACGAATGGAGGGACTACCAGGTCCCTCCCGGAGACGCGGAGAGAGCGCTGGCGCAGTGGAGCTCTCTGTGGCTCGACAAAATCGCCGACGCCATGAAGAGCCCATTCCCCGGCATCAACCTCCAATGCACGTTCTGCGAGAAGTACCAGCGCGAGGTGAGACATCTCATCGCAAGCGAGAACGCCTATATCTGCGACGAATGCGTCGGCCTGTGCAACGACATCATCAAAAAGCAGAAGAAGAAGACCGCCTCGAAATAAGGCGTCGGCGAGGTCCGCACCCACGTCGCTCACAGCCCCCGCGCGCGGACATGAAAAAGCCCCGAGGCGCCACACATGGGCACCTCGGGGCTGGGTGCTCAACCCGGTGAAGGGCGAGCCGTCACCGCGTCACGGCGCGGCCTGAGCGGGCACGGGGGCCTTCGCCTTCTTCTCCGCGGTGGCGAAGTCACCGGCCTTCACCTGGGTGACCTTCGTCCAGTCCAGGTGTCGCGACATGGCCTGACGCACGTCGGTCGGCTTGAGCTTGGAGAGCTGCTGCTCCACGCCCGCGTCGAAGGTGAGGGTGCGTCCCAGGTACAGGTAGCTGGAGAGCTTGCGCGCCAGATTGCCATCCTGCGCCCGAGCCGCCTGCCGGTACTCCAGCAGACCCGCGCGAGCCTTCTCCAGTTCCTCCGCCGAGTAGTCCTTCTGCAGCACGTTCGTCACTTCCTCGCGCATCGCCGTCTCGAGCCGGCCCGCGTTCTCCGGCGCGTAGATGGCGTAGGTGATGAACGTGCCCACCGCGTCCAAGTCACCCGGGTCGATGTTGCTGGCGACGCCGTAGGACAGGCCGTCCTTCTGGCGGATGCGCGTGGCCAGTCGCGAGTTGAGGAAGCCGCCGCCGAGCACGAAGTTGCCGAGCATCAGCGCCGGCCAGTCCTTGTCGTCCTCGCGCAGCTTGAGCGTCTGCCCCGCGTAGAAGTACGCGTTCGCCTTGTCCGGCGTCTCCAGGGCCACGGCCTTGGGCCCCACGTCGTTGAAGACCTCCGGCACGCGCGCGTAGGGCGCCGGGCTCTTCCAGTCGCCGAACAGCTTGCCGGTCTCCGCCACGAGCTCCTTCGAGTCGAAGTCACCCACCACGGCCAGCTCCGCGTTGGCGCCGCCGTAGAACGCCTTGTGGAAGGCGCGGGCCTGCTCCAGCGTGGTGTCCTTCGCGCCGGCGATGCGCTCATCGAGCGTGGGCACGTAGTAGGGGTGGCCCTTCGCATAGTGGCCCGACAGCGTCCGCCAGAAGGCGATGCTGCCCTGCGTCTCCGGCTCGCTGCGCTGCGACTCCAGGTCCGCCAGCCGCGACTGCTTGAGCAGGGCGAACTCCTTCTCGTCGAAGGAGGGCTCGCGAAGAATCTCGGCCACCAGCGCCAGCACCTTGGGCAGGCTCGCGCGCGGGCATTCGATGGACACCGACGCTCCGGCCAGGCCCCCGTCCACGCCGACGCGCGCCTTCAGCTTGTCGAACTCGTCCTGGATTTGCTGCCGCGTGTGCTTCTTGGTGCCGCGCATCAGCATGCGGCCCGCGTACGACGCCGCGTCCGCCTTCCCGCGCAGCGCCGCCTCCGTGCCCCAGTGGAAGGACAGGGACGCGTTCACCATCTCACCGCGCGTCTTCTTGGACAGCACCGCGTACTTCATGCCGCCCGGCAGCTCGCCGCGCTGCACGCGCGCCTCGATGTTGGCGGGGGAGGGGTCGAACGCCTCGCCCTGCGCCACCGCGGCGCGGCCCTTGTAGCCGTCCATCATCTTCGCCATGTCCACCGGCGGCGGCAGCTCCGAGCGCTCCGGCTTCGCCGTGGGGATGAACGCGCCCAGCGTGCGGTTGGAGGCCTTGAGATACGTGGCCGCCACGCGCGTGACGTCCGCGGGCTTCACCGCCTCGATGCGGTCGCGGTGCAGGAACATCAGGCGCCAGTCGCCGGTGGCGGCCCACTCGGACAGGCCGATGGCGGCGCGCTCGGAGTTGTTCAGCGTCAACTCCATCATCTTCACGAGCGTCGCCTTCGCGCGGGAGACCTCCTCCTCGGTGAAGGGCGTGCGCGCCGAGTCCTCCACCGTCTTCAGCAGCACCTCGCGCGCGGCGGCCAGGGGCTGGTCCTCGCGCATGTCCGCGCTGAACCCGATGATGCCCGGGTCGCGGAACTGGTAGTTGTACGCGGACACGTTCGACGCCTTCTTCGTCTCCACCAGGGCCTTGTAGAGACGGCCCGACGGGTGGTCGCCCAGCGCGAGCGTCAGCACGTCGATGGCCGCGAAGTCGGGGTGGCCGCCCTCGGGCACGTGATACACGCTGGCGAGCAGGGTGGTGTCGCCCACGCGGCGCAGCGTCACCTCGCGCTCACCATCCTGGGTGGGCTCGGCGGTGTACGTGGCGGGCAGGGGCTCCGCGGGCTTCTTCAGCTTGCCGAAGGAGGACTGGATGAAGCCCAGGGCCTTCGCCTCGTCGAAGCGGCCGGCCACCACCAGCATGGCGTTATCGGGGCGGTAGTACTTCCGGTAGAAGGCCTGGAGCCGGTCGATGGGCACGTTCTCCAAATCGGAGCGCGCGCCGATGGTCGACTTGCCGTAGCTGTGCCAGATGTACGCGGCGCTGAGGACGCGCTCCTGGAGGATGCTGCCCGGGTCGTTCTCGCCGGACTCGAACTCGTTGCGGACGACCGTCATCTCGCTGTCGAGGTCCTTCTTGGCGATGAAGCTGTTGACCATGCGGTCGGCTTCGAAGGACAGCGCCCAGCGCAGGTTCTCGTCGGTGGCGGGCAGCGTCTCGAAGTAGTTGGTGCGGTCCAGCCACGTGGTGCCGTTGGGACGCGCGCCGCGCTCGGTGAGCGCCTGGGGCACGTTCTTGGTGGTGGGCGTGCCCTTGAACAGCAGGTGCTCGAGCAGGTGGGCCATGCCCGTCTCGCCGTAGCCCTCGTGCTTGCTGCCCACGAAGTACGTGACGTTCACGGTGACGTTGGGCTTGGTGGGGTCGGGGAAGAGGAGCACGCGCATGCCATTGGCGAGGCGGTACTCGGTGATGCCCTCCACGCTCGTCACCGGAGCGAGCGCCGAGCCCTTGGCCTTCGCGGGAGCGGACTTCGCGGCGGGGGCCTGGGTGGCGGAAGGGGAGGGGACAGGGGCCTGGGCCCAGACTGGAGTGGTGGCCACCAGCATCAGGGGGGCCAACAGGGAAAGCGGGGTACGACGCTTCATGCGGTCCTCGCGGGGGTCTTCAGAAAGTGCACGGCGCTTCTAACCCGGTCCGCGTCATCGTCCATCCCGGAAGCCAGCACTTCCTCCAGACAGGCGTCCACCGTGAGACAGGGGAGGGAGCGCCCGGACCCGCCCCCCGGGCCCATGCCGCGCGGGTTCGTCTGGATTTTCGGGACGACCTCACAGGTTGTTTGTCTGATTGCCACCGTGTCAGATTGGTTTGGTAGGGTGTCTTCAACCTTGGAAGCGGCATGGGGCCGCTCGGAGGGAGGCAGGCGGGATGGCGAGATACGACGGTGGGGGAGTGGACGCGGCGATCAACGACCTCTCGAGGGTCCTGGAGCGCACGCGAGTGCGTCTGGATGCGCTCGACCGGAGTCACTTCGAGCTCAAGGAGGCCATCCGGGACGGACGGAAGGCGCACCAAGAGGCCACGGTCGCAGTCGGGGAGCTGCGACGGGAGGTCACGGAGCTACGGCAGGACGTCACGGTGTTCAGGCAGGACGTCACGGTATTCAGGCAGGACGTCGGTGAGCTGAAACATGATGTGAGTGCGCTCGAGCAGGACGTGGCCGCGCTCAACCAGAAGGTGGAGACCTTGGACGCGAAGGTCCACACCTTCGGCCAGAAGGTGGAGTCCCTGGACAACAGGGTCCACACCTTTGGCCAGAAGGTGGAGTCCCTGGACAACAGGGTCCACACGCTGGAGGACAAGACCGTGGCCTTCGAGGCGAAGTTCCAGGCTTCGGACCATCGGTTCCTGGTCGTCGAGGAGAAGGTCGACGTGTTCTCCCGTGACCTCCAGGTGGTCCGCGCGGGCTTCGAGCAAGCCGTCGAGTCCCTCGCGAAGTTGAGCGAACACGTGGGTGCCTCGACCTCGGAGCTGCGTCGGGGGCTGTTCCACGTCAATGGGAAGGTCGCCCGGCTCACCGTCGACCGGGAAGACACCGAGCGGCGGCTGCAAGCCCACGAGAGCATCTTGAACAAGCTGCTCAAGAACTGACTCCCGCGTGAAGTGTCGCGGAGGGAGGACCTCGCGCCTCCCCTCGCGGCGGGTCAGTCCCATGCCGGTGTAGCGTCCGTTCCCTGTCTCGGGATTCCACGTCCGAAGAGAAGGGATTCGTAATGAGGGTGGTGCTCATCTCCGACACCCACAATCGGCACGAGGAGCTGGAGGTCCCCGCGTGCGACGTGCTCATCCACGCGGGCGACTTCTCTCGCCGGGGAAAGCAGCTGGAGTTGGAGTCCTTCCTCTCCTGGTTCGCCAGTCGCCCGGCTCGCGAGAAGGTGTTCATCGCGGGCAACCACGACTTCATCTGCGAGAAGGAGCCCGTGCTGACAAGGACGCTCGCGCACGAAGCGGGCGTGCACTACCTCGACGACGAGGAGGCGCTCATCTGTGGACTGCGCCTCTGGGGTTCGCCGGTGACGCCGCGCTTCGGAGGCATGGCCTTCAACCGCGACCGGGGCGCGGACATCCTCACCCACTGGAACCTCATCCCCGAGGGCCTGGACGTGCTCGTCACCCACGGCCCACCCAAGGGCCTCGGAGACCGGACGTTCCTCGGCGCGCACGTGGGCTGCGCGGACCTGCTCGCTCGCGTGCGGCAGGTCCGCCCGCGCCTCCACGTCTTCGGCCACATCCACGAGTCTCCGGGCGAGCACACGCTCCCCGACGTGCCCACCCGCTTCATCAACGCGGCCAACTGCCACCTCCACCCGTTCGGGATGCGGCCTCCCGTGGTGCTGGAGTGGGAGCCCGAATCCCTCGCGCCCTGACTCGCGTCAGGCGTGCGCGCCGTCCTGGGAAAGGCGGCCCGTCCCCGGGCGAGGGAGTCGGGAAGTCCGGTCCTCGGCCTCCGGAGTGTTGCTCGGTCGGCGGGGAGGCCCGAGGGAACATGCAAGCATCGGCACCCTGGCCCGTTAAGTAGTAAGGACCGCGTGCCGGATTCGTGGCCCGTCTCCCAGGTACCAGGAGCTTCTTCGGATGAAACGATTTCTCATCGGCGCGCTCGCCTTCATTGGCGCGATGTCCGTCCTCTTCATGTTCGGCCTCATCGCCCTCATCGTGATGGCCTCCATGAGCCGCCCGAGCGTGCCGTCCAACCTCGTGCTGGAGATGGACCTGTCCCAGCCGCTGCCGGAGCATGTGTCGAACGACTCGCTGGCCGGTGCCTTCGGCGAGGACCCGCTCACGGTGCGCGACGTGGTGGATGCGCTGGAGAAGGCCGGAGAGGACTCGCGGGTGAAGTCGCTGGTGGTGCGCGTGGGCACCAGCCCCGGCAGCCCCGCGACGACGCAGGAGCTGCGCGACGCGGTGAAGGCGTTCCGGGCCAAGGGCAAGAAGGCCATCGCCTTCACCGACTCCTTCGGCGAGGAGGGCAACGCCACCGGCGCGTACTACTTCGCGTCGGCCTTCGATGAAATCTACATGCAGCCGTCCGGCGCGGTGAACGTCATCGGCCTCGCGTTCGAGACGCCGTTCGCCCGGGATGCGCTCGCGAAGCTCGGCGTGAAGCCGCAGTTCGACAAGCGCTACGAGTTCAAGAACGCGGTCAACAGCTACACCGAGCAGGGCTACACCCCGGCGCACCTGGAGGCCACCGAGCGCTTCGCGGGCAGCCTCTTCGGGCAGATGGTGAAGGGCATCGCCGAGGGGCGCGGGCTGACGGAAGAGGCGGTGCGCGCGCTCATCGACCGGGCGCCGCTGCTCGCGCCGGAGGCCATGGACGGCAAGCTGCTCAACGGCCTGCGCTACCGCGACGAGGTCTACGCCGAGCAGAAGGAAGCGGCGGGCGACGGCGCGGAGCTGCTGTACGTGAAGAAGTACCTGGAGCGCGCGGGCCGGCCTCACACGACGGGGGAGACGATTGCCCTGGTGTATGGCGTGGGCGAGGTGTCGCGAGGCAAGAGCGGGGGCAGCCCGTTCGGCGGGGGGGCGATGGGTGGCGACAGCGTCGCGGCGGCGCTGCGCAAGGCCACGGAAGACTCGCGGGTGAAGGCCATCATCTTCCGCGTGGACAGCCCGGGCGGCAGCTACGTGGCCAGCGACACCGTGCGCCGCGAGGTGCAGCGCGCTCGCGAGGCGGGCAAGCCCGTCATCGCCTCCATGGCCACGTACGCCGCCAGCGGCGGGTACTACTTCGCCATGGACGCGGACAAGATTGTCGCCCAGCCCGGCACGCTGACGGGCAGCATCGGCGTGTACACGGGCAAGTTCGTCACCCATGGCTTCTGGGAGAAGCTGGGCGTCAGCTTCGACACCGTGGCGATGGGACGCAACGCCACGCTCTCCAGCTCCGACGCGGAGTACACGCCGGAGCAGCAGGCGCGGGTGGACGCGGAGCTGGACCGCATCTACGCGGACTTCACCACGCGCGCGGCGAGCAGCCGGAAGATGCCGCTGGAGAAGCTGCAGGGGATTGCCAAGGGCCGCGTGTGGACGGGCGAGGACGCGCTGGCGAACGGCCTGGTGGACGCGCTGGGCGGCTACCCCAAGGCGCTCGAGCTGGCCAAGGAAGCGGCCAAGCTCCCCGCGGACGCCCAGGTGCGAGTCGAGGAGTACCCGCGCAAGAAGAGCCCCGCCGAGGTGTTCTCCGCCGCGCTGGGCGAGACGGGCGACAACAGCGAGGACACCTCCGCGACGACGTCGGTCGCCACGCCCTGGGCCCCGCTGGTGGAGGCCACGCGCAGGGTGCACGGCCTCGGTGTGAAGATGGGTGTCTTCGCACCCGAGCGCGGCTCGCTGTACGCACCAGTGCCCGAGACGCGCTGGTAGCGGATCTCCATTCCCGCGCCCCTGCGTGCCCGTCGGACGCAGGGGCGTGATGAGGGAACGCCGTGGATCCAAGGGCTTGAGGGTGCTGCTCGCGCCTTCAGGCCCTTTTCCGTGCCGTCACACCGCTGGACGCGCTCCGTCTCCCGGAGGAGACGTGACGACACGCCACGGTGGCGGGCACCCTGGGCCCTTGCCTTGCAGATGTCGTGGACGCGGAACCGTCTGTCGCCGGCGAGGAAGCCGGGACGGCCGGTGAGGGCGTAGAACTGTTTCAATTTTCCGGGACGAGTGCGTTCCCAAGGGTAGTGGCCGCAGTGGGGGGCCGGAGGAGCCGGGTCATGAAGAAGCGACTGGGGGACATCTTGCTGGCGCGTGGCGTGATTGATGCGCTGCAGCTCCACTCCGCGCTGGCGTATCAGCGCAAGTGGGGGGTGCCACTGGGGCAGGTGGTGGTGGATCAACGCTTCTGCTCGGCGGCTCAGGTGTTGGAGGCGTTGGCGGAGCAGGTGGGGATGCAGACGGTGGACCTGGAGTCCCAGCCGCCTGAGCCCGGGCTGGCGCGGTTGATTCCGGAGCGGGTGGCGGAGACGCACCGGGTGGTGCCCCTGCGGCTGGAAGGACACGCTCCTCGGGACACGCTGGTGGTGGCCATGGCCGCGCCGGGGAGCCTGGCGTCGCTGGATGCGGTGAAGAGCGTGACGGGGCGGGCGCGGGTGGTGGCGAAGCTGGCCACGGACGCGTCCATCCGCCGCGCCATCGGCCGCATGTACCGGGGCGAGACGGACGTCGCCGTCCGGCGGCCCGGCATGGAGAGCTTCTCCCTGCCGGAGGCGGACGAGCAGATGACCATGGTGCTCGGCGCCAGCATGGTGGAGCTGACGAACATGGAGGCGCCTCCCGAGCTGCCGCTGTTGTCCTCGCTGGAGGAGGAGGCGGCGCGTCCCCAGCCCGTGGTGAAGGTGCCCGCGCCGCGCGCGCCCCTGCGCTCGAAGCTGCCCACGCTGACGGCGGCCCGTCCGGAGCCGATGGCCCAGGTGCTGGTGTACGGCTGGGGCGTGGATGCGGCGGCGGGGCTGGTGAAGGTGCTGGCGGCCGCGGGACTCAGCTCTCGCGTGGCGAGCACCGAGGAGCTGCTGGCTTCGAGCGAGGCGCAGGTGGTGGTGACGCCGCTGCCGTCGCTGGAGGCCTTGGGCCGCAAGGTCCCCGCGCAGGTGGTGGTGGCGGGGAAGATGCCCGAGGTGGACCTGCCTCGCGCCCAGGCGGTGGGAGCCCGGGGCTTCCTCGCCGCCCCGGTGGACCCCGACCTCCTGCTGCGTGCCGTGCGCAGGATGGTGACGCCCTCGGGCGATGCCACGTTTCTCCGCCGCGCCAGCTGAAGGGCGCGAAAGGGCTCAGGGCACGGCGGCGAGGAGCGAGCCCTCCGCGCACAGCGAGGACTCGTTGAGCCACAGCGACTCGAGTTCCACGGGGGCGGAGGAGAAGGGTTCGGCGCGCACCAGCGCGTCGGACTCGTAGCAGCCGGTGAGGAGCCAGCCTCTCTTGACGCGCTGATACGTCTCCAGCGTGCGCGCGGCCGGGTCCACCAGCCAGACATGGGAGACGCCGTGGCGCGCGTAGAGGGGCAGCTTGCGCGTGCGGTCCAGCGCGGCGGTGGAGGGCGCGAGCACCTCGCACACCCAGTCAGGCGCCAGGGTGAGGAAGGGCACGTCCGGGTCGATGGGGGAGGAGACGCGGTCTCGACGCCATCCAGCCACGTCCGGCACGAGCACGTCGTGGCCCAGCCGCAGCTCGGGGGCGCGCAGGAAGCACCAGCGGCCACTGCCACCCCGGCGGCGGTCGAGTTGCTCGCCCAGCTCCACTCCCAGCATGAAGGCGGCGCGGGTCTGCGCGGGAGTCAGCCTGGGTGAAGCGACGAACTCCTCGTCCAGGATTTCTCCCACCCAGCCCGAGGGCAGGGCCGAGAGCATCGAGTGGTTCGCCAGGTGGATGATGCCTTCCGTCACAGCGCCTCCGAAGGTGCGTCGGTTGAGGGCGGCATTCTAGGAAGGGGTCTGACACGTCCCCGGACTGCTCGGAACGCGTCACTTACCGATGCAGAAGCGCTGGAAGATTGCGTCGATGAGCGCATCGGAAGCGGAGGTTCCGGACAGCTCGCCGAGGGCCTCCAGGGCGAGGGAGACCTCGCCGGAGACGACTTCCAGGGTGGACAGGCGCGACGCGGACTCCGCGCGCGCCAGTGCCTCGGCGGCGCGACGCAGGGCATCGGCGTGACGCTCGGACACCAGGGCGACCGCGGAGGGCGTGCCGCCACCCCACAGCCGTGAGACGAGGGCCTCACGCAGGGCGTCAACACCTTCGCCCGTGAGCCCGCTGACGCGGGGGCGGGGTGGAGAAACGGACGAGGGTGCTTCGACTTCGTGCCCTCCATCGGACGCGGCCTCGACTTCGCTGTCACGCTGACGCGGCGCGCTGCTGAGCACCTCCGACCCCGAGGACACGTCGCACTTGCCGTCGACGACCAGCACGTCCGTCACACCCGCTTCGGCCCGCCAGCGCTCCGCGTCGGACTCGGACGTCCCCGGTGGCAGCACCAGCACCGTCAGGTCCACGCCCGCCAGCAGCTCACGCGTCCGGGCGATGCCGAGCGCCTCCACGCGGCCCGGCGTCTCGCGCAGGCCCGCCGTGTCGAACAGCATGACGCCCAGGCCGTTCCACTCGACGCGAGCCTCCAGGGAATCTCTCGTCGTCCCGGGCTCGTCGTCCACCAGCGCGCGCGCCTCGCCGACCAGTCGGTTGAACAACGTGGACTTGCCCGCGTTGACGGGGCCGAACAGCGCCACGCGCGCGCCCCGGCGCACCAGTCGGCCATGTCCCGCCTCGGAGAGCAGCGCCTCCGCCTGGGCCCGCAGCGCCTGGACTCGCGCCTCCGAGTCCTCGTCGGCACCCTCGGCCTCGTCGGGGAAGTTGAGCACTCCCTCCAGGTCCGCGTGCAACGAGCGCAGCGGCTCCTCCAGCGCGCGAACCCGCTCGGTGAGCGCCCCGGACAGCCCCGCGGCAGCCGCGCGCACCGCGGACTCCGAGTCGGCCGCCACCAGGTCCGCCACCGCCTCCGCGCGCGTCAGGTCGATGCGGCCATTCAGGAAGGCGCGCCGGGTGAACTCACCGGGCGCGGCGGGACGCGCGAGGCCGTCCTCCAGCGCGCGCGCCAGCAACAACTGGAGCAGGCGCGGACTCCCGTGGGCCTGAAGCTCCACCACGTCTTCGCCCGTGAAGGAGGCGGGCGCTCGGAAGTAGAGGAACAGGCCCTCATCCAGCGCGCGGCCCTGCGCATCCACGAAGCTCGCGAGGTACGCGTGACGAGGCGTGGGCTCCACCGGCACACCCGGCGCCAGGCGGCGTCCCACCTCCAGCGCGGCGGGTCCGGACAGCCGGAGGATTCCCACGGCTCCAGCGGTGGGAGCCGTGGCCAGGGCGACGATGGTGGAGGTGGCTGACGTCATGTGGGCTGGGGAGCGGGTGCTCCCCTCCGCTCACGGGAACTCTAACGAGGCCCCATCGGGGGCGTGGAACCACGGGCGGCCTTCTCGACGGCCTCGCGATTCTCCTCGATGTACTTCTCCACCGCCCCGTCTTCGATTTCCAAGTCCCGAAGGACTCCGGGGTACACGAAGCGGAAGGCGGGAGACTCCTCATCCCCGCGCAGGCGGAAGCTCATCTTCAGCACCGCCGCGCCGTACAGCTTGTCCTTGAGACCCTTCGCCTTGCCCATGCACCGCCCTCTCACTCGTCGACGTCGTCCTCGTCATCATCCGGCAGCAAGCTCCGCTTGGGCAGCGGCGCCGGCTTCTCCGGAGTGAACACCACACGGCGGTTGCGACCCTCGCCCTCGGCCGACACCTTCAACCCCGCGACCCCTTCTACAGCCTTCAGGACGCGCGCGCGGTCGTCCTGTTTCATCGCGGCGAGCGCGTAGAAGCGCCCCAGGCTGGCGGACTTCTCCGCGAGCCGCCGGACCGCCTCTCGCAACGCCGCATCCTCTTCCACGGCCACCGAGCGCTCATCCGACTCGCCGCCCGCCGCGCCCTTGGGCGCAGCGCCTCGAGCCGCCGGAGCCTGGGCCGCTCCTCCCCGAGCCTGCTTCGCCTGCGCGGGAGCCTGGGGCTGCTGCGCCTGGGCCTGCGCCCGAGGAGCCGCCGCCGGAGCGGGAGCCGCCGTGGCCGCGCCAGCCACGGGAGCGGACGCCTGCGCGGGGGCCTGCTGCTGCGGCTCGCGACGCTGCCGGGGCTCCGGGTGCGCGCCGCAGCCCAGCACCACCCAGCGCCGCTCGACGCCGGGACGGTGCAGCATCTTGTTGAGCAGGAACTGGAGCGAGTCCAGCACCTGACTGCGGCGGCCCTGCTCCACGCCGGGAGGAGGGCCCGCCTCGAAGTGCAGCGCGACGGACAGGCTGCCATCCGCCGCGTCCTGCATGTCCAGGCGCGCCGGGAAGCCCATCAGCCCGAAGATGTCGCCGAGGAGCGTCTCCACGCGCGGCCGGAAGTCCGGGGCCGGAGTGCCACCCGGGCCCGGAGCACCAGCCACGGGGGCCTGCTGAGGAACCTGATGTTCGCTCACTTGCGTTTTCCTCCCGCTGTCGCCACCGCGGGCGTTCCGCCGCCAGCCTGGGGCTTGTTCTTCCGGTCCAACCACTTCCGGAGCCCGTACTGCTGCCCGATGGAGAGGATGTTGTTGGTGAAGATGTAGAGCGACAGGCCCGCCGGGTACTGGAGCAGCGTCAGCGTGAAGATGCCGGGCACGAACCAGGTCATGATTTTCGCCTGGGTCGCATCCATCATCTGCGGCTGCATCTTCTGGGTGATGATCATCGAGATGCCCAGCGCCAGGGGCAGCAGGTACGTGGGGTCCTTGTAGGTCAGGTCCCTCCAGATGGGACCGAAGAAGGGCTCACCGTACAGGTCGAAGCTGTTGCGCAGCGCCGTGAAGAGCGCAATCCAGACCGGCATCTGGATGAGCAGCGGGAGGCAGCCGCCGAGCGGATTGACCTTCGCCTCCTGGTACAGCTTCATGATTTCGAGGTTCTGCTGCTCGCGGTTGTCCGCGTGCTTCTTGCGGATCTCCTCCATGCGCGGCTGGAGCTTCTTCACCTCTTCCATGCTGACCATGGAGCGGTAGGTGAGCGGCAGCAGCACCAGCTTCACCACGACGGTGAGCAGGATGATGGCCACGCCCCAGTTGCCCGTGAGGCCGTGGAAGAACTTCATGATGCCCAGCAGAATCTTGCAGATGACCGCCCAGATGCCGAAGTCGACGGTGTCCTCCAGCTTCGGGTGGAACACCGTCTCGCCGAGCCCCGCGGCCTGACGCAGCTCGGGCCCTGGCACCACGGCCATGAGGTCCGGGTCCTTGGGGCCCAGGTAGCCGCCGAGCCGCAGCGTCACCGTCTCACCGGCGCCCACGCTGAGCGGGAAGGCCGCCGTCACCTGCCGCGCGGTGGGCGTGGCGGTGAGGATGCAGTGGCCGGGGCGCGGCCCGTCCAGCGGGTAGAGCGCGGACAGGAAGTACTGCTGGTTGATGCCGAAGTAGTGGATCTGCCCCTTGGTGTCCTCGGGCTTGTCGTCGCCCGGGTTCATGTTGTGGAGCTTCTCGTCCACCCAGCACGCGGAGCGGCTCAGGTTGCCCACGCCGCCGAAGAAGGACGGCGCGTGCTCGAAGTTCGGGTCGATGGCGCGGCCGTAGTGAACTTGAAGTTCGCCGTTCTGCGGCTGTCCGGAGGTGTTCTTCACCTGGATGGTGTACGTGAGCTCGAAGCCCTCGCGCGGCCACTGCAGCACCTTCACGACTTCCCACGGACCCTGGCGGCCGGTGAAGGTGATGGACTCGGACTCGCCACCCTTCTTCTCCTCCACCGCGTAGGGCACGTTCCTGGCCAGGGGGCTTTGGCCTTCAATCGTGACGGACAGGGGCAGCGGCTCGTTGGGCACCGGCTGCGCCAGGTTCATCTGCGGCGCGGGAGGCACCTCCTTGCCCACCAGCAACTGGAAGCCCTGGGCCAGCGTGAGCGAGTGCTGCTCCCGCATCTTCACGCCCTGCAGCTGGGCCTCCGTCAGGCCCGCGCCCTGCGAGGAGAAGCGGTAGACGGACTCCTTGCGCATCAGCTCCACCTGCCGTGCGGGCGGGGGAGGGGTGGCGTCGGAAGGCGTGCCGGTGGGCGGCGTGCCGTCACCGGAGGGGGGGAGGACGGCGGCCTGGGCCGTGGTGCCCGCGTCCTGCGTCGTGCCGGTGGTCGTCACTCCCGCGTCGTCGGCGCCGGGGGCGGCCGGCGGGGGCGGGAAGAGGAACATCCATCCGGCGGTGACGGCGAAGGAGAGCAGCAGGGCGACCAGCAGCCGCTTCTGGGAGTCGTTCGACTGGGGCGAGAGCGGATCGTTCATAGAGGTCCCTCCCCTCGGGGGAGGGTGCGGCAAGGGGTGGAAGCCCCGTCACGGCACCGGATCGATGCCACCGGGGTGGAAAGGCTGGCAGCGCATCAAGCGCCACAGGGTGAGCCAGGAGCCCTTGAGGCCTCCGTGCTTTTCCAGCGCCTCCATGGCGTAGGTGGAGCAGGAGGGGTGGAAGCGGCACACCTTCGGCAGGAGCGGCCCCAGGAACTTCCGGTAGAACCGGATGGGCAGCGAGATGGCGAAGGCGAGCGGGCTCATCTGGGAGGCTCCTTCGGCTTCGGCTCGGCGGCCGGCGGGAGCCGCTGCAGCTTACGGGTGACACCGTCGAAGGCGCGGGACAGAGCCACGAAGGAGGCTTCCTTCGCGGACGAGCGCGCCACCAACACCACGTCCAGGCCCGAAGGCCATTGCATGCGGCGCTTGCGGAACAACTCCCGCAGCACCCGCCTCAGGCGCGCTCGTACCACCGCGTTTCCCACCTTGCTCGACACGGTGAGGCCAACACGGGAGTACGCCCGGCCATTGCGCTTGTAGAGAGCGAGGAGACAGTCGGAGGGAAGTTTCTGCCCGCCGTCCTGGACCTCGAGGAACTCACGCCTGCTGAGCAGGCGAAGGGCCTTGGGGAAGCGCTGGTCTGCCGGGCCCTGCTGCCCCGGCGTCGCACCCTCGGCCCTCACACGCGGACTCGCTTACTTCTTCGCAGCCGACACGACCAGCCGCTTGCGGCCCTTCGCACGGCGGCGCTTGAGGACATCCCGGCCGGACTTGGTGGCGTTGCGCTTGCGGAACCCGTGGGTGCGGTTGCGGCGCAGCTTCGACGGCTGGTACGTGCGCTTGGACACGGCTCGAACTCCTTGATGATGGGCGGCGCCTCCTACTGCTCCGGCGCGACCTGAACTAGGGAAAGGGCCGGGGGCGTAACCCCATTTCCGGGGTAAGTCAACGGAGGATCACCTTCCGCCGCCCCATTTTCCCGATCCTGGGAACGAAACCGTCGTCCCTCGCCCACCGAGGGAGCGTTCGGCTGCCTACATGGGTCCGGAAATGGATGTCCAGGCGAAGTCCGAGCCCCTGGGGCCGATCACCCCTCGGCCGGAATCTCCGCCCGTTGATGCAACGCCCTCAAACGGACTTTCGCGTCGCGTTAGAGTCGGCCGATGCCCCAGGTGCATGTGGCCCAGGAACATGAGTGCTTGAACGACATCGCGGCGCACTACGGCCTGCTCCCCGAGGCCATCTGGAATGACCCGGGTAACGCTGACCTCCGGGCGCTGCGCCAGGACCCGAACGTCCTGCTGGCCGGCGACGTCCTGGCGATTCCCGAGCTCCGGGAGGTCCGCCACGCCGCCCAGACGGGCAAGCGCTACCGGTTCCGGCGCAAGGGCGTGCCCGTCCAGGTCCAGTTCCGCCTCCTGAACGGCTCGGAGCCCCGCAAGGACGCCCGTTACCTCCTGGAGGTCGACGGGGAGGCCCTCTCCGGCACCACGGGGCCCGACGGGGACCTCGCGTTCTGGGTGATGCCAGGCAGCCAGCAGGCCACGCTCGAGCTGGAAGGGGAGGAGCGCTACGCGCTGAAGCTGAGCCGGTTGGATCCGCTGACGGAGGTCAGCGGCGTGCGCCAGCGGCTCGTCAACCTGGGCTACCTGGACGTTGAAGGGGACGAGGACGAGCTGGCCGTGGCGGTCATCGCCTTCAAGCGCGAGCACTGCGGCCTGGAGATGACGCCGGAGGACCTGCTCGCGTGTGACGACGACGAGTACGAGCGTGTCACCACCGTCGACGAGCCCACGCGCACCCGCCTCCTCGCCATCCACGGCTCCTGATTCTCCCCGTCCCACACCGCGCCCGCGAAAGCCCTCATGGCCCACGAGTGGATTCTCTACCTCGACAGTGACGCAACCGTTCTGCGTGAGACGCAGAACCTCCTGAGCCTCTACGACCTCTTCCAGCTTCGCGAAGACACCGGCTGGATGACGGACACCCTCATCGACTTCGGCGTCTCCGCGCACGACGACGGACTGGGGCCGCTGAACGCCCACCAGGTGCTGTGGATATCGCCCTCCGTCGTCAAGGCGGGCAAGGACGGCGACGACGAGGCCTTCGACAACTCCCTGGGCGCGGAGCTGGGCGCCCCGAGTCACCTGGACCTGCCGGACACCGCCCTGCCGAATGGCGCGCCCCTCCTGCTGTTCCCCGTCAACACCGAGGAGACGCACTGGAGCCTGCTCGTCTTCTCCGCGGCGAGCCGCACCTTCGTGCACTACGACTCGCTGGGAGAGAGCAACGCGGGCGCGGCCCAGGCCCTCATCCGGAAGCTGCGCGCGCGGGGCTATCTCTCCCGCGAGCTGGACTTCACGACCTCCGCGGACGTCGAGCGGCAGGTGGACGGCTACAACTGCGGACTCTACGTCGTCCAGTTCGCTCGGGCCCTGATGCGCGCGGGCCTGCTGCTGTCGGCCGAGCAGCTCCGCGCCATCACCAGCGCGAGCTGCGACCTGCTCCGGGGACAGATGTTGCTGGCGCTCGAGCCCCGCTTTCCGCCCGCGCCCCTGGCCCAGCCTCCTCCACCGCTCGTGGGCGACCCCTCCGCCCGCAAGGAGCGCAAGCGTCCCGAGCCCAAGAAGAAGAGCGACTCAGACGTCATCCTCAAGAAGTCCGCGCTGAGCACGAAGCGGGGCCGGAAGAGCAAGGTGAAGACGGCCCTGCTGCTCGCGACGAACAACGACAGGGACTTCACCAAGTGCTTCATCCACACCAGCCCGAGCGCGCTGACGGTCATCAATGGCGAGCGGGCCGAGAGCCTGATGACCCTGGTGGACGAGGCGAGGACGCTCTGGGAGGTGCTCGGTGAGTCCTCCAGCGTCCCGTCACCACGCAAGCCCAAGGGCGGCGGGTTCGTCTCCAAGTACTCCACCTACGTGGACAAGGGCGGCTTCACGCTGGAGCCCAAGCTGCACCCGGACACCTCCGACGCGGTGATGACGGACCGCGCGCAGAATGTCCTCAAGCGCGTGCCCGCGGAGGGCTACCAGCCCACCTTCTTCCAGTTCCAGCGCCAGGACCTGAACACGCTGCTGGCGCACTACGAGAAGAACGTCCCCGACTTCCACCACAACCACCAGCACATCGCGCGCAGCCTGATACTCGGCATGGCGATGGCGAACTTCTACCTGCGCCATGGCCAGCCGCGATTCCTTCCTGGCGACACGCGCCCGGAGAGCCTGCGCACCAGGCCGGGCAACGAGGACGGACAGCGCGACGCGGCCCTCGCGCTGATGCCCGAGCCCGACTCGGACGAGGTGGACATCTCCGCCATCGCCTACGGCATCGGCATGCATGACTGCGCTCGCGCCAGCTCCGGCAAGGACGTCTGGGAGCACGAGAGCGCGCGCAACTGCTTCTACTTCCTGCGCGAGTCCGGCTACGGAAACGAGTACGCCGCCTACGTCGCGAGGATGATTGTCAAGAACGAGCAGAACGACGACGAGCGCAAGGAGAAGCCGAAGCCGCCCGAGGAGAAGGAGCCCTCCGTCCCGAAGGTCATCACCGTGAGCAAGGTGGACAGCCGCTCCGCGAAGAAGGGCGACGCGAAGAACACCACGCGCACGGACGAGCCCAAACCTCCGAGGCAGGGCGACCTCAACGAGCAGATTGTGCACGACGCGGACACGCTCGAAATCCACCGCGTGCTCAACGGCAAGAAGTTCCTGTCGGAGCGACTGCTGTTCTTGAACGACGAGCGGCTGGACAAGGTGAAGCTGGAGAAGGGACGCAAGCAGGAGTTCCGCGAGCAGCTCATCGCGGACGCGGCGTGGTTCGTCCACATCACCGAGAAGATAGCGGTGCCGCCCGAAGACGGAGTGGACGGCAAGCCCGGGGGCCCGGGGCGGATGCACTTCGAAGAGAAGCTCAAGTCCATCCGGGACGTGACGAAGCAGTTCGGCGGCTACTTCGAGGCGCACGAGTCGGTGCTCATCGAGGCCATCGTCCAGAAGCCGCGCGCCTTCCCCTTCTTCTACCAGTACTACTTCCACGCCTGCTTCGACCCGAAGGATGCCCAGTTCCTGAACCTCACGCCCGAGGAGCGCCTGGTGCTGGTGCGCGCGCGCATCAACACCATCGAGCGGCTGTCTCGCGACCACGCCCTCGCCACCGAGGCCCTGGCCACCTTCAACACCACGGGCTCCACGGACTACACCGTGGAGAACTTCGGACGGGATTTGGTGCAGTTCCAGCTCACGGCGAACCTCAACTGCGATGACCTGGTGAAGGTCATCGACGCGGTGGACACCGGCAAGAAGGAGCCGGCGCACCTCTCGCAGTACTGGGAGATTTTCTTCAAGACGGGCAAGCAGCGCGTGGGCGCGAGCACGGACTCGGTGCCTCGCGACAACGCCGAGCGCTTCAAGGTGCAGTACCAGACGCCCTGCGAGACGAAGGGCTTCGACCGCGCGCGAAGGCCCAAGTACGCCGCCATCAACCTGGCGAAGACGACGTCCGGGGCCTGCCCCAAGTACGGCGACGCGGCCTACATCCTCAAGCCCCACCTCTGGCGGCGCATCACCCTCACGCACAACGACACCTTCAGCGTGGGCGTGTTCCCAGACGACCTCTGCACGCCCACCCACCCGTTCACCCTGATGAAGCAGATCAGCGGCCTGCGCTTCCAGGAGGACCACCTGAAGCTCTACGCCGCCGGACGCGGACAGAACGACGGCCTGCGCAAGGCCGCCCAGAAGAAGGCCGCCATCCCCTACATCGAGGCCCACATCCACGGGCTCGTCGAGTGGGCCCACGACGTGGAGGAGATTCGCATCAGCGTGAACCCGGCGAGCCGCGAGGCATACAAGAGCAAGGAGAAGGTCTGGGACTGGGAGGCCTTCGACGCGAAGCTGCTCGCCTTCGCTCAACTGTGGGCCACCGACGAGCGCCCCGGCGGCATCCCCGTGCGCTACGTGAGCGACGACAGCTTCGAGGTCTTCGCCACCCGGGAGGACGCGATGAAGCAGCAGAATCCCCTCGGAGCGCAGACGCTCACCGGAAAGCTCGCCAGCGCGCAGCACCACAAGGCGCCCCCGAAGCCCAAGCCCTCCAAGACCGGCGCGAAGCCCCTCGACTCGAAGCCTCCCAGCTCCGAAGCGCCGTCCACGCTCTAACGGGTGCCCTCGTCCATGCTGACCATTCGAGAGCACCAGATGAGAGCGTTCCGCGCCGTATCGGAGGAGTCCTTCGAGGCCGAGCTGCGCGAGCACCTGCGGCGCACCTTCTCCGAGGAGCTGCGCGCGCTGGAGGACCCGGCGCTCGCGGCCCACGTGCGCGAGGGCTTGAGCCAGGCGAGGGCGCGCGGCCTCACGTCCCGGCAGGGCCTCACGGAGTACCTGGAGGTGACTGCGCTGCACGGGCTCGACTTCGAGTCACGGCCGGAGTCGCGCTGGGCCCGGGAGATGCTCGAGGACGCGGACGTCACCGAGCCACATGAGCGGATGCGCCGCCTGCACCTGGAGGCGACGCGCGGGAAGCAGCGAGAAGCACGCAACGCCCAGACACGACAGCGCTTCAGGAACGGAGGGACCTAGGACATGGGCCTCGGAGACAACAACGCCGCGGGCAGCGCGGTGCAGGCGTGCCCCCTGGAAGAGGGCTGGGTGGAGTTGGAGCTGCTGGGCGAGAACGACGCGCCCATCGCCAACGAGCGCTTCCTCGTCATCCTCGCGGACGGCACCCAGCGCAAGGGCCGCACGGACGCACGAGGCTTCGCGCGCGTCGGTGGACTGCCCCAGGGGCCGTGTCACATCTGCTTCCCCGAACTGGACGCCGCGAGCCACGAAGCGCTGGGCGAAGTCCCCACCAGCGGCTCCACCGCGAGCCCCTGAGCGTGCCCGGGCGCGAAACCGCGCCCTTTTGCATTCCGTACTCACAGTCAAGTCGGGGCGGGGGAACCCCAGCGGTTGGGGGGAGTCGAACGGATCTCCACAATGGCGCCGGGGCGGCATGGCCGTTGCCGATCATCCGGGCCCGGAAAAGATCCTTCAACGGCGCCGCTTTGGGTCGGTAGCTTGATCCACCCGGAAGCGTCTGTTAGCACCGCCAGACGCTCGCGATTCCCTCCGCTTTGCACGGTTGAGACACACTTGAACGCCCTCGCTCACGCCGCACCTTCCATTCCAAGTGCTGGAATTCTCTGGAACAAGATGCTGGAGGCCATCCGTCAGGAAGGCCGCCAGTACGCGCTCCAGTGGTTGGACCGGGTGCGCGCGCTGGAGGTCCGTGACGGGGCCCTCGTCCTGGGTGTTCCGGATCGCTTCTTCCGCGACTGGGTGGATGACCACTACCGCGGATTGCTCGAGGGACACCTGGCGCGGCTGGGTGACGGACTGGTGTCCGTCGCCTACGAAGTGGTGGAGGGACTTGTCCCCGAAGGCCACTTCCCGCCCACACCCACGGTGAAAGTGAGCATCGGCCGTCCTTCGAGGCTGAACAGCCGCTTCACGTTCAACACCTTCGTGGTGGCGGACAGCAACCAGTTGCCGGCGGCGGCGGCGCAGGCGGTGTCGGACAAGCCGGGCCACCACTACAACCCGCTCTACATCTACGGCGGCACGGGCCTGGGGAAGACGCACCTGTTGCAGGCGGTGGGCAACCACATCTGGGAGAAGGACCCCACGCAGCGCGTGGTGTTCCTGTCGAGCGAGCAGTTCACCAACGAGTACGTGGAGAGCGTTCGCGAGCACCGCATGACGGACTTCCGGCGGAAGTTCCGGGAAGAGTGCGACGTGCTGCTCATCGACGACATCCAGTTCCTGGGCAAGCGCGAGGAGACGCAGAAGGAGTTCTTCTACACCTTCAACACGCTCTACGAGCTGGGCAAGGCCATCATCCTCACCAGCGACACGGTGCCCGCGGAGATTCCGGGCCTGGAGGAGCGGCTGCGCAGTCGCTTCACCATGGGGTTGATGACGGACATCCGCGAGCCCACGTACGAGACTCGGGTGGCCATCCTCCAGAAGAAGGCCGTGGCGGAGAACCTGGACCTGCCGGACGCGGTGGCGCACTTCATCGCCAAGCACATCCAGAAGAACGTGCGCGAGTTGGAAGGCGCCCTGGTGAAGCTGTCGGCGGTGCACAGCCTGACGCGCCAGCCGGTGACAGAGGAGTTCGCCGCGGAGGTGCTGCGCGACATCCTCCCCGCGCAGCACGTGGTGGACGTGGAAGCCATCCAGCGCGAGGTGGCCCGCTTCTACAAAGTCACGGTGGAGTCGTTGAAGGAAGACCGCCGTCACAAGGCGCTGGCGCATGCGCGGCAGGTGGCGATGTACCTGAGCCGCAAGCTGACCAAGAGCTCGTTTCCTGAGATTGCGTCGCGCTTCAGCAAGGACCACTCCACCGTCATCTCCGCCGTGCGAAAGGTGGAGGGACTTCGCGAGTCGGACCCCACCATGAAGCGGGAGCTGGCGGAGCTGGAGCTGCGGCTCGGCACTCACTGAGCGTTCGGTGATTGAGGGTGCCTTGAGGTCGGGGCACCGCGTCACGAGCGGTTGACGACCAGGAAGCGCGGCTTGCTCCGTATTCCCAGGAGCCGTGTCCCCTCATTCGAAGAACCTGGTGCTCCTGTTCGCCTTGCTGGCGCTGGTGGCCCTGTGGAGCTTCGAGTCGACCAGGGGTTGGAAGCCTCCCGCGACGACCCAGGTCATCTCGGTGAGCCACCCCGCACCGCGCTCCGACGAGCCCCTTCCCGCTGTCGCCTCGAAGACAGTTCCACCGGGGAAGCGCGGCCGTCAGCGCGTGCTGACGCCGGGGTTGGAGCATCGGTATGCGTTCGATTTGGACGTGCGCTCGGCCGAGCACATTCCTGGCGCGGAGGCGGGGCGGAACTGGAGACACCTCGGCTGGAGTGGGGTGCTGGAGCTGGCGTACCTGGGTGAGGAGGGAAGGCAGCACTTCTTCTCGGCGCGGGTGGAGCCCACTCGGGTGGAGCCGCTGAGCGAGGAGGCGCTGATTGCCTTCCGATCGCAACTGGAGCGCCCCGTGTATGTGGCGCAGGACGCGCGGGGGAGGGTGCTCTCCATCCACTTCGAGGAGGGGATGGATTCGGAGACGCGGAGGTTCTTGCGACTGCTGCTGGCGGTCACCCAGTTCGTCGCGGAGGACGGACGGAGCTGGAGCACGGAGGAGACGGACCCCACGGGGGACTACGAGTCGGAGTACCGCGCGGGGGGGAGCGCGAACACGTATGTGAAGACGAAGCGGCGGTATTTGCGGACGGCGCTGCCGCTGCGGGCGCCGACGAGGCCGGGCGTGGTGGTGCCTCGGTTGCGAGGGCACCTGGACTTCATGCTCGATGAGGATGGGTTGGTGCGGGAGGTGACGGGCTCGGACGTGGTGGAGCAAGGGGGGCGCGCGACGGGGCTGCCTCAGACTCGCGCGGAGACTCGAGTGGCGCTGACCCGGTTGGAGACTCCGAGGCATACGGCGTTGTCGATGCGGATGTTCCGGGAGGCTCGTGGCCGGCTGCAGGCGGAGCCGCTCACGGGGCTGGAGACTCCGCGCGTGGGGACGGCGGCGGTGGAGTGGGACCGGCGGTTGGTAGGGGATGCGACGTTGGATGTGCTGCTCCGTGTGCTGGAGACCGAGACGCGAGAGCAGGAGCGGAGCCAGGCTCGTGAGCGATTGGCGGCGCTGTTTCGATTGCTGCCCTCGAAGGCGGGACTGGCGGCGCGGCGCGTGCGACAGGGGGCGGTGAAGGACGACGTGGTGGGGCAGGTGCTGGAGGCACTTGGGAGCGCTGGCACTCTTGAGGCACAGCAGGAGTTGGGCCGGTTGCTGGGAGAGTCACGGCTGCGGGTGACGACTCGGGCGTTGGTGGCGACGGCGGTGGGGAAGGTGGCACGACCCTCGGCGGAGCTGACGCAGGCGCTGGCGCGAGCCGTGAGGACGACGAAGGAGGGTGAGCTGAAGCGCGCGGTGGCTTTGGCGTTGGGCTCGATGGTGAAGGGATTGGAGCGCTCGGAGCCGGGGCGTGCGCTCGGGGTGCTCGACGGGTTGATGGGGCGATGTGAGGCGAAGCGGCTGGATGCGGAGACGTGCTTGCGAGCGCTGGCTCGGGCGGGCTCGGCTCGGGGGTTGGAGTACACGCGCGCGGCGCTGTCCCATCGTTCGGCGGAAGTACGCGTGGCGGCCACGGAGGCACTGGGGGCGATGGCCGGTGCGGACGTGGATGTGTTGTTGGACCGGGTGCTGTTGGAGGACCCGGAGGCGCGGGTGCGCGTTCAGGCGGCGGTGATGATTTCGCGGCGCGTGGCCGGGCCTCATCTGCGCGCGGTGGCGCAGTCACTGCGCATGGAGACAGAACCCCAGGTCCGCGCCGAGGTGGTGCGGATGCTGGGGACGCTGCTCACCGTGGAGCACGCGGCCGGTGAGTTGCTGCGTGACGTCGTCGCCCGCGATGACTCCGAGGACGTGCGCCGTCTGGCTTCATCACTGCTCGCGGAATGACACGCGTCTGGTTCACACCTCCGGAATCCACAGCGCGCGCAAGTCCGCGGGGAGCTGTCCAATCACTTCATCCGTCTCGCCCTCGGAGATGTGCCCGCGCACCGTGGCGAACACGGCCCTCGTGAGGCGCTCCGCTTCGTTCGGCGTCGTGTCCAAATCGTCGGCGACCATCTGGATGAGCTCCAGCATCTTGAACTTGCGGGGAGGCAGGCCCTCGTGTCGCGGGCAGCGTTGCAACAGGTCCCTGACCTTCTCGGGAAGCTGCGCCTCCAGGTCCTTCACCTCGCCACTCATCAACCGCTGCTCCAGCGTGCACAGCACCGACTCCGCTGCCCGCTCCGCGAGCGGACGGTCGACGCCCGCCCTCGCCTCCAGGTCCTTCAAGAAGAACGAGTACGTCCGCGCCGTCCGCGACTCGTGCCGCTTCGCGCGAAGGTCCTCCGTCGACGTGCTCGGGCGCTCGCCCGCTTCTTCCCGTCCCTCGTTTTCATTCGCCATGTCGTGGCCTCCCATCCCTCACCGTGGGCACCTTGGCCATGGAAGGCACCACACCCCCGGCGCGCGCCGGGGCGGCGAGCCGGCACTCAGGCGGGAAGTCGCTCCAACATGCCCTTCATCAGCGGCCCCAGTACCAGCACCCACAGCGCCATGCCCCCCACGCCCAGCAGCATGCCCGCCAGCGCCTGCCACCCCCGGCCGATGGGAGGCCTCGCCCGCGCATCCACCTTCCGCAACGCGAGCGCCCCCAGCACCACCGCCGGCGGACCGAACAAGGGAAAGAACAACGACGCGAAGCCCATCGACAGCGCATGCCTCGCCAACGGGTTGTTCACGCGCAAATCCCACAGCCGCCGCAGCTCCTTCTCCGACACCTCCACCTGGAAGAAGAGCCGGCTCCTCGGGTCGAGGAAGATTTGCAACGCGGTGACGAACAGCAGGAACCCACCCACCAACATCACCGGGCCGAACAACGCCATGCCGACAAGGCCCGCGACCACCGGCGTGAACACCAGCGCCGTCCTCGCCCAGCGCTGTCCCACGTAGAACGCCCCACCCACGCCCGCGGAGCCAAGCAACACCAACGCCAGCTGCCACTCACCCTGGACGAACGCCGTCAGCACCCCCGCGAGCAACACCAGCGT
Source organism: Myxococcus eversor (assembly GCF_010894455.1). Taxonomy (GTDB): domain Bacteria; phylum Myxococcota; class Myxococcia; order Myxococcales; family Myxococcaceae; genus Myxococcus; species Myxococcus eversor. Next base: position 193,063 of record NZ_JAAIXY010000018.1, read on the forward strand.
CCCGCCCCCCACCAGCCACGCATTCGTATCGCGCCGCCCCCAGAGCTTCAGCCGGAAGGTCTCCAGGTAGTTCACCTCCGGGCGGAGCGAACAGGCCGCGCAATACAGCACGCCCATCACCCACGTGGTGCACGCCTCGCAGACGAAGCCGCCGCAGCGCTGACACGTCGCCCCCGCGTCCACCTCCGGGTGGACCGCGCAGCGAGGCGTGACGCCGACCGAAGAAACCATGCACTCCAGTGTCTCATGGAGCGTCTCGCGCGGGGACACGAGTCAGCCGACACCTCGCCCCCACCAAGGCGGCCCTGAACAGTTGCCAGCCGACACCCATTCCGCTTGTCATTCCTTGCCCACCCGGCGAGGGACGCGTGCTAAGCGCGAGAGGTGAGTCCCTGGCACGGAAGCCCCGGAGGAACCTTGTCCCGAATGAAGGCCCTCGTCGCCGCAGCCCTCGTCGTCTTCGGGCTCCCGGCACTCGCCCTCTCAGCACAAGAGGCGAAGCCGCTGGAGCCCGGCCGCGAAGCGCTCGCCATCCCCTACGAGAAGTACACGCTGCCCAACGGACTGGAGGTCATCCTCTCCGTCGACCGCAAGCTGCCCGTCGTCTCCGTCAACGTCTGGTACCACGTCGGCGCCTACCACGAGCAACCCGGCCGCACCGGCTTCGCCCACCTCTTCGAGCACATGATGTTCCAGGGCTCGCGCAACGTGGCCGATGACGTGCACATCCCCATGCTGGAGCAGCTGGGCGCCACCGACATCAACGGCACCACCAGCTTCGACCGCACCAACTACTTCGAGACGGTGCCCACCCACCACCTGGAGACCGCCCTCTGGTTGGAGAGCGACCGCATGGGCTTCCTGCTCGACGCGCTCACCCCGGAGAAGCTCGCCACCCAGCGCGAAGTGGTGAAGAACGAGCGCCGCCAGGGCACCGAGACGGCCCCCTATGGCCTCGCCCGCGAGGCGGCCTGGCACGCCCTCTTCCCCCTGCCGCACCCGTACCACGGCGCCGTCATCGGCTCGATGAAGGACCTGGACGCCGCCACGCCCGAGGACGTGAAGTCCTTCTTCCTCCAGTGGTACGCGCCCTCCAACGCCACGCTCGCCGTCGTCGGTGACTTCGACGTGGCGAAGACGAAGGCCCTCATCGAGAAGTACTTCGGCTCGCTGCCCAGCCACCCCAAGCCGACCCGGCCCGAGGTCGCCTCGGTGAAGCTCTCCAAGCCCGTCGTCATCCGCCAGGAGGAGCGCGTGGCCACGCTGCCCCTCTTGTCCATCCAGTGGCTGACGCCCGGGTACTTCCAGGAGGGGGACGCCACCGCGGACGTGCTCGCCACCGCGCTCGGCACCGGCAAGGCGAGCCGCCTCTACCGCCGCCTGGTGCTCGACAAGCAACTGGCCCAGAGCGTCAACGTCACCCAGCAGAGTGAGGGCGCGCAGTCCGTCTTCACGCTCGACGTGGTGGCGCGGCCCGGCGTGTCCACGGACGCGCTGCTCAAGGAAGTGGACGCGGTGTTGGAAGACATCCGCCGCAATGGCATCACCTCGGAGGAGATTCAGCGCGCCCGCACCCGCTATGACACGCGCACGCTGGCGGGCCTCCAGTCCATTGGCGGCTTCGGTGGCAAGGCGGACGTGCTGCAGAACTACAACCACTTCGTCGGCGAGCCCAGCTACGTGGCGCAGGACCTGGCGCGCTACGAGACGGTGACGCCCGAGTCCGTGAAGCTGTTCGCCCGCGACACGCTGCGCCCCGATGCTCGCGTCATCCTCCACGCCGTGCCGCCCGCGCGGAAGCAGGCACCCGTCGAACCGAAGGAGCGCCACTGATGCGCCGCCTCATCACCGCCCTCGTCACCGTCTCGCTCGCCGGCTGCGCCAGTCAGCAGAAGCCCGCGACGCCCGAGCCCCAGGACACCTCCGCGCCCCAGGCCCCGAAGCCCGCGACGCCCGCCGACGCGGAGGCCTTCCGCGCGACGCCGCCCCCGCCGGGCAAGCCGCCGGAGCTGGTGCTGCCCACCTTCCAGAAGGCCACGCTCGACAACGGGCTCACCGTGCTGGTGAGCACCCGGCGTGAGCTGCCGCTCGTCTTCGCGGGCCTCACCTTCGCGGCGGGCAGCGCGCAGGACCCGGTGGGCAAGAATGGCCTCGCGGACCTGACGTACCGCATGCTGCTGGAGGGCGCGGGAACACGCGACACGGTGGCGTTGGACAACGCCTTCGCGGACCTGGGCGTGTCGCCCTTCCAGGAGGTGACTCCGGACGGCGCGCAGGTGGGCGTGCGAGTGCTGACGCGCAACGTGGACGCCGCGCTGGCGCTGCTGGCGGACGTCACCCTCCGGCCCACCTTCGCGCCCAAGGCCTTCGAGCGGCGCAAGAAGCAGCAGCTCGCGGACCTGGTGCGCCGCCTGGGGCAGCCCACCGCGCTGGGGCAGATTGTCTTCCTGTCCTCCGTCTTCGGGAACACGCACCCGTACGGGCACCCCTCGCAAGGCATGCCCGACTCCGTGCAGGCGCTCACGCTGGAGGACGTCCAGGGCTTCTACAAGAAGCACGCGGGCCCGGCCGCCGCGGCGCTCGTGCTCACGGGTGACATCACCCTGGACGAGGCCGTGGCCTTCGCGAAGCAGCACTTCGGCGCCTGGAAGGCTCCGGCGAGCTTGCCGCCCGCGCCGCCCGCGCCGCCCACTCCCGCGCGGCAGACGGTGTACGTGGTGCCCAAGCCCGGCCTGGACCAGACGGTGATGATGCTGGGCCGTCCCGGCATCGCCGCGGGAAACCCGGATGAGTACTCGCTGGACCTGGCCACCACCGTGTTCGGCGGCTTCTTCGGCAGCCGGCTCAACATGAACCTGCGCGAGGCCAAGGGCTACAGCTACGGCGCGGGCGCGAGCATGGACCCGCGCCTGGGCGTGGGACCGCTCACGGCCTATGCGTCGGTGCGCGCGGACGCGACGGGCCCCGCGCTCACCGAGGCGATGGGAGAGGTGAGCGGCCTGAAGTCGCGGCCCATCACCGAGAAGGAGCTGGCCGCCGCGCGCGAGGGCCTCATCCGCTCCTTCCCGGGCGCCTTCGAGTCAGTGGAGGGCCTGGGCTCCAGCGCGTCGCAGCTGTACCGCAAGCGCCGTCCGCTGGATGAGTTCAACCGCACCGTGGAAGGACTGCGCACCGCCACCGCGGCCGACGTGCAGCGCGTGGCCGAGAAGTACCTGGACCCGGCCACGCTGCAAATCATCCTCGTGGGTGACCCGCTGCTCATCCAGGAGCAGGTGTCCGGGCTCAACCTGGGCAAGCTGATGGCGGTGGAGCCCGACACGCAGCCGGGCAGCGCCAGCGCGCATCCGTAGTTCCTGAAGGAGCCCGGCGCGTCGAGCAGGACGCGTCGGGCCTCTTCATCCAGGACTCATTCGCGTCCCTGGCGCTCCCGTCCCCAGGCTTCAGCGAGGGAGAACGTGTCGGCCATCCTCCTGGGCTTGTCGCTCCAGGGCCCGCGCATCTCCCTCGCGTTCGCGCTCCCACGCTTCATCGACGGGGCCGCGCGCATGGTCGTCAGTCCTCCTCCTCGACCTGTCGCTCCAGGGCCCGCTCGCGTCCCTGGCGCTCGCGCTCCAGTTCGTCCGCTTCGTCGATGGGGCTGCGGATGTCGGGCACGTCGCCGCCGGCGGGGGCGTCGCTGTCGAGCGCGAACTTCTGCTCCCGGGTGCTGCGGATGGAGTCCGCCGCGTAGAGGGGCAGGGTGTCGTCCGCTTCCAGTCCCCGCTCCACGCGGTCCTTCGCGAAGGTCGGCTTGTGGTGGCCACCCTTCGAGGGGTCGTTCTTCTTGCTGCCCGTGGTCATGTCGCGCTCCTCGTCGAAGGGCGCGGAGTGCATCCCCACGCCGACTCCACACAGGGCTCAATGTCGGAGCGACGACAGCGCGCACCAAGCTCCATGCGACGACAGCGGGGCCCGCCCGCATGGCCGCCGGGAGAGGTGGCACCTCGGGACTCAGGAGTGCGTCGCGACGAGTGGCGACGACAGCGGCGGAGGCTCCACCACCACCTGCATGGACAGCGACGTGTGCTCCGCCTCCCAGCGCAGCCACAGCTTCGGACGCGCGACCTTCGAGCGCGCGGGCTCCACCCTCAATGACAACCAGTTTCGCTCGCGCAGGTAGCGGCTCTTGCCCACCGGGAGCATCTCCGTCTGCATGTATGACGGCAGGTCGTCCACCGACTCCTCCGCCAGCAACCGCATCCCCATGAACTGGAGCATGTTCGGCGGCGGGTGGACGATGCCCGAGGACGTCACCTGCTCAATCGCCGCCTCCGCGAGGCCCGCGGGGATGTGCTCGGGATTGCGCGAGCGGATGAGCCCTCGCGCTCCCACGTGCACGTCCCCGGACACCACCGTCACCGCGCAACACGACATCTTCGCCAGTTGGAGCAGGTCCACCATCAACCGGATGCGCTCGCCGCGATGCACGACGGACTCCCACTGGTCCAGCATGTCGTCATGCATCTCCGTGTCGCCGCCCACCGTCTCCACCGACGGCCCGAAGCGCAGGTGCACCAGTGGAATGGAGGACAGCACGATGACGTGCCTCGGCTTCGCCCCCGCGTCCTTCGCGTGCTCCTGTCGCCACGCATCCAGTGAGTCCCATTGCTCGGGACTCATCACCTGGTGCGCCATCTTCCCGTTGACCTGTCGCCGGTACGTGCGCCCGCTGCGCAGGTCCAACGCCACCAGGTCCACGTCGCACTCCGTGCCCGTGAAGCGCAGCGTCTGCAGATAGTGCGCGTCACAGGGCTTGCGCCTCGCGGGCTTCTTCTCCTCCGTCTTCAGCCCGCCCAACTGGAAGGCCTCGAAGGCCTGCGCGGCGGCGCTGTAGATGGACTCGAACCACTCGCAGGACTGCAGGGCCTCGTGCGAGCCCCAGCCGTCGAAGATGTCGTGGTCATCCCAGGTGAACACGCCTGGCACCCGCGCCAGCATGGGCGCGATTCCCACCGAGCCGCTCCACCGCTCGCAGTACAGCTCCACGTAGCGCGCCAGCATCTGCTCGTGGAAGCCCGGCGGCGGCCCGAAGTCCCTGTCCAACTTCTTCTCCAGCTCCCGCTTGCGGAACTCCACCAGCGGCTCATGGTCCAACAGCGAGTCCGCGTACACCTGGTCTCCACCGCCGAGCAGCAGCTCGAAGCCGCCCTCCTTCGTCTCCTCGTGCTGGGCCAACATGTCCGCCCAGCAGCCGAAGGGACGCTTCATCCGCATCACCGAGCCCCACGTCTTCGCGTCGCTGGCGCCGTTGCAGGAGAAGAAGGCCGCGCGAGGCAGGGCGCCCTTCGCGGGCACCACCACCGTCCTCACGTCCTCCCCGCTCCACGGCTTCACCGGGTTGCCTGGCGCGGCGAAGTCCACCTGCGACAGCGCGGGGCAGCCCTCACCAGGCTCGAAGCGGTACGTCACCCGCGTGGGCGAGTCCTCGCGGGCGAGCGTCACCTCCCACCGCCACAACACCCCCGCGGCCTGGCCACTGAGCGCGGAGAAGTCCGCCACGCACCGGGGCGGAGCCTGGACGGCCTCCGTCAGCTCCGTGCCGTCCAGGCGCTGGAAGCGAAGTCGCAACGGCGGGGGCCGCGCGGGGTCCGAGTCACCGAGGTACAGATTCACGAAGAAGGACCACGTGTCCCCGGACGGCTGGTTCCTCGCGTACAGCATCGGCCCGAGCAGCTTCTTCATGCGCGCCCCCCGTCTGCGCCAGGGCCGCAAGCCCCGGATTCACGGACTCTAATCCGGAACCCAGGGGCCTGGAGCCTGGAGCCCATGCGGGGAGTGTGTCTGGCGTCCCCAAGTTACCCACAGGCCCGGAGGGTGGGCGAGGCGGGCCTACTTCGCGAGGAAGTCGAGCACGGCGGCGTGGAACTTCTCGGGGGCCTCGAAGTGGGGGATGTGGCCCACGGCGGGCAGCTCCACCAGGGTGGCCTGGGGAATCGCCTGGGCGGTCTTCTTCCCCAGCTGCGGGTACTGGCCGAGCGTCGCGGCGACGGGGGCGGGCACCTTGCCTCGGCCGATGAAGGTGCGGTCCTCCTGGCCGATGACGACGAGGGTGCGCGGCTTCACGAGCGGGAACTCGTGGGACACGGGCTGCTCGTAAATCATTTGCGACGTCGCGGCGGCCACGCGGGCCAGGCGCGGGTACTCGGCGCTGAGCGTCTGGCGGTAGAGCACCTGGACCCAGACGTCGTACTCGGGCTTCCACTTCACGTAGTACGTCTCGTGGTACTTGCGCGTGGACGCCTCCGTCACGGCGAGCTGCTCGCGGTAGTACGCCTCCGTGGGCTGCCAGGGCACCTTCTCGCGGTAGTCCTCCAGGCCGATGGGGTTCTCCAGGATGAGCCGCTCGGTGGTCTCCGGGTACATGAGGGCGAAGCGCGTGGCGACCATGCCGCCCATGGAGTGGCCCAGGATGACGGCCTGCTTCACGCCCAACGTGTCGAGCAGCTGCTTCGTCAGCGAGGCGAACGTGTGGAAGCTGTAATGGATGTCCGGCTTGGATGAACGGCCGAAGCCGAGCTGGTCCGGCGCGACGACGCGGTAGCCCGCGGCGGTGAGGGCGCGGATGGTGGCCTCCCAGTACGCGCCGAAGAAGTTCTTGCCGTGCAGCAGCACCACGGTGCGGCCGTTGGCGCGCGCGGTGGGCTTCACGTCGAGGTAGGCCATGCGCACGTCCTGGCCCTCCACCGTCAGGGGCAACAGTTGCACGGGGAAGGCGGAGGGCAATCCCTCCAGCGCGGTGCCGAGCGGCTCGGCGCCGGCCTTCGTCTGGGCGAGCACGGGCGGGGTCGACAGCAGCAGGGCAGTCAAAGCCAGGAGGGAGGGACGGACGGACATGAAGTGGGCTCCTCTTGGGGAAGGGGAGTCCGTGTGTAGCGCGCGAGGAGTCAGGGCGCAGGGCCTTTGAGACCTGAACCGACCTTCATGTCTGGAGGTGGACCTCGGGCACACCCTCGTCGTGGAGGGCGCGGGCACCCCGGGGGCGGGAGGTCAGCTCGGGGAGCGCTCGAAGCTGCGCGGGCTGAGCAGTCGCAGCGTGAGCACCAGGGCGAGGAACAGGACGCTGGCGCTGATGGTGACGAAGCGCAGGCCCACGCGGTCCGCGAGCGCGCCCTGGGCCCAGACCCCCGCCGCGTACGCGCCGCCGAGCACCATGCTGTACAGGCTGCTCACGCGCGCCTGGAGCTCGCGAGGGACGCGTGAGGTGGCGAAGGCGTGAAGGCCGCTCATCAGCGTGAGGTAGTTGGCGCCGAGCAAGAAGATGCCGGCGGCGGCCACCGTCAGCGTGGGCGACATCCAGTAGAGCGCGGACACGCCGCCGATGGACAGGGCGGCGAAGCCCAGGAGCTTGCGATGACCGAGCGAGTCCGCGAGCGTGCCCACGAGCACGGCGGCCACCACCGCGCCCGCGCCCTGACAGGCGACGAGCAGCGACGTGGCGGCGGCGCCCTGACCGAAGACGTTGATGGCGAAGACGGGCACCAGGCCGATGAACGGCGCCACCAGCGCGGCGACGAACAGCGTGCCCCATAGAACCAGGGAGATGTCCTCGTCCGCGCGCGCCACGGAGATGCCTCGGGTGATGCCGGCCCAGAGGCTCTCCACCGTGCGAGGGGTGTCACGCACGGGCATGCTCACGCGCGACAGCGCCACGAGCACTCCGACGAAGGACAGCGTGTTGACGAACAGCGCCCACGGCGGGCCGCCGGCCTGGAGCACGAGCGCCGCGAGCAGCGGGCCCATGATGCGCCCCAGGTTGTACTGCGCCGAGTTGAGGCTCATGGCGCTGTGCAAGTCACGGGGTGGCACCAGCTCCGCGAGCATCGCGGAGAAGGCCGGATAGGTGAGCGTGTTCGCGCAGCCGTTGAGCAGCGTGACGACGGCGACGATGGGCACGCTGAGGTGGCCAGTGAAGGCGAGCACCGTGAGCACGGCGGCCAGCGCGAGCTGCACGGCGGTGCCCACCGCCACATAGGCGCGACGGTCGAAGCGGTCGGCGAGCGCGCCACCCAGGGGCGACAGCACGACGGAGGGCAGGAAGGCGAGGGCGACGATGCCGCCGGTCCACTCCGCGCGACCCGTCTCCTGGGTGACGTACACGCCCATCGCCACCGTCTCCATCCAGGTGCCGATGTTGGAGATGAGTGCGCCCAGCCAGACCGCGAGATAGCCGGGATGCTCGAAGGCGCGAAGCGAGGAGAGCTGTGGCAGTCGGAGTGCGCGCACGGCGAAGTCCTTGTAACGCACGCGAGTGAAACGCGCTTCCGCGAGCCGCGTCATGCTTGGTGCCGCAATCACGAGATCAGCAGTGCGGCCAGCAGTCAGTCTTCAGCGCGGGTTCCCGTGACGCACAGCTCACACGCGCGGCGTGCGGCACAGTCGCTCAGGCATGTCCTGATACGGCGCTTTCCACGAAAGCCCAGCGGTGAATCGCGTGGGCGTGGGTGTGCGGCTGTCGGGACAGCGGTGTTCTCGTGTGAAGGCCGGCGCGAGGTTCAGCGCGCGGAGACGGGCCCCTTGCCTTCGCGGCGGAGGGTGCCGTCCTCGGAGATGCGGGCGCCGGAGTCGGGGAAGTCCTCGGCGGTGAGGTCCTGCAGGAGCTTGATGACGGCGCCCTTCTCGTCGGGGACGGCGATGCCCTTGTCCATCTGCTTCGTGGCGAGGACGCGGCCAGCGGTGAAGTCACCCGTGTTGTTCAACTCCACCTCCAGCACCATGCCGAGCCCCTGCGGGCCCTTGAGGTTGAAGCGGCCGTAGGTGGCGAAGTTGCCGAGCGAGTACGCGATGAGGCGGCCCTTGTAGAACTCGAGCCCGCGCACGACGTGGGGCCCGTGGCCGATGACGACGTGCGCGCCCGCGTCCACCACGGCGTGCGTGAAGGCGCGCAAGTCTCCTCGGTCCTCGCCGAAGAACATCTCCCGACCGTTGGGGACGTGGAGCGCCTTGCCGCCCTCGGCGCCGCCGTGGAAGGAGACGATGACGATGTCGTGCTCGGCCACCGCCGCGCGCACCAGTGCCGTGGCCGTGGCGGTGTTGTTGAGGTGGTTGCAGGAGGGCGACGTGTGGAAGGCCACCATGCCGATGCGCAGGCCGTTGCGGTCCACGGTGGCCACGGAGCCCGGGGGGCCGCTCCAGGCGATTCCGAGCGCGTCGAGGGTGGACTCCGTCTCGCGGCGGCACAGCTCGCCGAAGTCACCGGAGTGGTTGTTCGCGGTGGAGGCCAGGTCCACGCCCGCGTCCTTGAAGAACTGGCCGTAGGCGGTGGGCGAGCGGAACGCGTAGCAGTTGCCGGACGAGCGGCACTTCGTCGTCTTCCCGTTGTCGCAGAGCGGGCCCTCGACGTTCGCGAAGGTGACGTCCGCGTCCTGCATCAAGGGGAGCACTCCCGCAATCACGCTGCCGCCGCCATCGGGTGGCAGGTTGTCTTCGGGGAGGGTGGTGCCGAGCATCATGTCGCCCACGGCGCGGATGCGCACCTTGGCGTCGGCGGGAGGAGGAGGACGGTTGCTGGCCTGCGGGGACTGGGAGAGCTTCGCCTGGAGGGCGGCCTGACCTCGGGCCTGGGCGAGCGCGGTCTCCAAATCAGCGTGCTCGGGGTCGAGCTTCTGGACCTCGGTCCAGTGGGTGAGCGAGTCCGCCCAGCGGCTCTCGACGGAGTAGGCCCAGCCCAGCTCCCAGCGGCAGTCGACGCGGGTGGGCAGGGCCTTCACGCAGGCGGAGAGCTCGATGATGGCGGTGGCAGTGTCCTTCGACTTGAGGGCTTCGAGGCCTCGGACGTAGCGAGCCTCGGCTTCCTCGGGGGAGGGCACGAAGGAGGCACCGGAGCCCAGGGCGAAGGCCGCGGCACGGAGGGCGCCCGCGCCAGCTCGGGCCGCCGCGCTGCCCAGGTCGGAGACGGTGCCCTGGGCGGGAGCGGGCTGCGCGGTGGGCGGGGTGCTCGATGACGTAGCCACGGCGGGCTGCACCGTGGCGACAGGAGTGCCACGGGCCAGCGCTGTGCTCGCGGCCTGGGTCCCCGTGCGAAGCGCGGCGGAGGCCACGCTCGGATGAGCCGCGCCCAGGACCGCCAGCGTGGATCCATCTCCCGCGCGCTTCGCGGCACTCGCGACCGAGGACTCCGTACCCAGCGCGGAGCGCACGGATTGGGAGCCGGCCGAGGACAGCAGCTCGGCGCTCTCGGAGACGGGCGCTGTGGAGAACTTGTTGGCGGGAGCGGGCTCGCGCGCCGGGGAGGTACCCGGCGAGGTGGCGAGCGCCAGCAGGACGAAGGCGGACGGAAGCATGGGCCCGCGCATCTTACGAGGCTCCAGGCCCTCCAGGGACAGCCCCCATGTGCCCGCCCCATCGGCAGGCGGGCAGGCGACACACACACCTGCCCCCGACGCTGGCATGTGCGTCACCAGGCACCCCCACTCCCCCTACGGGCCCCCTAGCCGAGCAGGTCCAAGAGCCGCGAGCGGCGGCGCTGACGAGGCAGCAGCCTCCACCGACGCAGCTCCTTGCGCTTCACCCGTCCCTCCAAGGCGCCATGCACCGACAGCTGCCCCGGTCCCCGCAGCAGCAACCCGAGGGCGATGGCACACAACGCGACGTTGAACTCGTACCCGCCCTTGGTGATGTCGAAGCCCTTGGGGCCATGCACCTTCGCGATGGCGACGGCCTGGGTGACGAGCACGGCCAGCGCGGCGGGCCGGGTGGCGAAACCCAGGATGGCGCTCACGCCCGCGAGGACCTCCGTCACGCCCGTGGCCAGCACGAAGGGGCGGCCGGGTTTGAAACCGAGCTGCTCGAAGAAGCCCGCGTGCTGCTCGGTGCCTTCCTTGCGCAGCTTGGCCAGCCCATGGACCACCATCGTCGAGCCGAGTGACAGGCGCGGAGGCAGCAAGGCCGCCGCCTTGAGGATGTCGGGTTGCTCGGTCAGCGTCACCACGTTCATGCCCTGTTCTCCTTGCTGGGGGGCCATGCATGGGCCCGTCCGGGAAACCTGAGTACGTTGGGAACGGACCGGGCGCGTCGCACGCGGGGCCACATCACCCTCCCTCGGTGAACAGGCGGGCTCACAGCCGCTCCACTCGATGCTTCGCGGGTGGAGAGCCAGGCGGCTCGACCCGGAGGACGGCCGGCGCCAGACTGGTCCGCCCATGGCCCTCCGCGACGTGTTCCTGTCCCTGGCGTTGTCGCTGTCCGCCCCGGCCTTCGCGCAAGAAGGAGTCACCGTCAGCGTGCGCTGTACGGAGACGTGCACGGTGGTCTTCGACGGGAAGCGAGGGCGTCGAGTCAACGAGGCCCTCTGGGAGTTCCAGGGCATCACCCCGGGAGCCCGTCGAGTGGAGGCCACGGGAGTGCTCGGTCGCCCCCTGGCGAGCGGCTTCGCGGACATCCCCGACACGGCCCTGGCGACCGTCTACCTCGTGAGCAACCAGCGCATCGTCGTGCGCAAGGAGAGCACCACGTCACCCGGCACCCCCGAGTGGGTGGAGGGAACCGCGCGAGTCGCACCTGGAGGCACCGAGAAGACCCCGAGCCCGCCCCCACCGCCACCGTCCACCGCGAAGAGCGTGGCCCTCGTGAGCTGCCTGGAGTCCTGCACGGTGATGCTCGACGAGCGAAGGGGAACGCGTCGAGACGAACGGACCTGGGAGTTCCGGGACGTGGAGCCCGGCAAGCGCCGCGTGGAGGGCACGGCGGATCTGCTCAACCGGAAGCTCTTCGCCAGCTATGTCGACGTGCCCGCGGGCACGGAGGCCACGTATCAGGGTGACTCGAAGGGCCGGGTCATCCTCACGCGACAGCGAGCACTCGCGGACGTCGAGGAGGCGCGTGAGCAGGCGGGACTCGCGGACGCGTCGCGCCTGCATGTCCGTTGTCTCAAGTCCTGCGACGTGACGCTGGACGGTGCACGCAAGGGTGAAGAAGGAGGCTCGGGTGGACTCATCCAGGACGTGAAGCCAGGTCGGCGCGAGCTGGCGGTGACGTTCACCCTGGGCAAGCAGCAGCGGCGCGTGACACTCGACGTGCCCCCGCGCAGCGAGGTGTTCATCACCGCGTCGGAAGGTGGCGGCCTCCAGGTGACGAACACGAAGCCCCTGGGTGCCGAATAGCCGCTCAGTCGTTCCCGCTTGAAGACAGTGACTGCTCCGAGAGGGGCGGGTCCATCAGCACGGCAACCTAGGGTGCGTAGCCGCTTATTCGCTCTCGCTCGGAGGCAGGGCCTGCTCAGCGAGGGGTGGATCCATCAACGCGGCGACCTCCGGCGAGTAGCCTCCAGGCCCCTCGCCATGGACGACGAGCGGCGGGCGCACGGTGAGGCCCCTGTCCCTGTCACGCACGGCCTGAACGAGAAACCGCGTCGCGGGGGCATCCACGCGCGAGTGCACGAAGCGCAGGACGCGAGGATGCAGCTTCGCCTGGGCCAGCCACCCCAACACCTCCGCCGCGCGCGCCGCGGGATACACCAGGCTCACCAGTCCTCCGGGAGCGAGCGCGTAGCGCGCCGCCGTGATGACAGCCTGGGCATCACAGGCCACCTCCGACTTGGAGATGGCGCGCTCGTCATCCGGGCTGCGCACTCCCGCGTCGGCGACTCGAAACGGAGGGTTCGACACGACATGGCCATAGGCACCCCCGGTGACGAACTCTCGGATGCGACACAGGTCTCCGAGCACCGGCCGAACCCGGGCCTCACAGTCATTGAGCGCCACGGCGCGAGTGAGCCGAGCAAACACAGCGGGCTGGAGTTCGAGCGCATCCACGGGCCCCAGGCCAAATTGTTTCACCAGGAGCAATGACACCACACCGCTGCCCGCGCCCAGCTCCAGGACAGGGCTCGCCAGGCCCGTGGTGGATTCGGTGGCCGCGAAGTGCGCGAGCAGCACGGCATCCAGCGTGAAACGGTAGCCATTGCGTCGCTGAAACACGCGCACGCCCGCCGTGCCGATGGAGTCGAGCGTCTCGTCCGGGCCGGGCTGTAGGTGGAAGGGTGTCACGAGGGATTCCAGCAAGCTTGCATCCGCGCCGCACACGCGTCCACTCGGGTGGCCCTGCCGTCCTGTCACGCGCTCACGGGGACTGATAGAGATGAAACATGGGGCACCCGTCCACCGAGAATCGCACCCCCTTCATCTTCGAGCCCCTGTTCCTCACCGATGAGGTGCTGCGTCCCCTCTTCGTGCCCGTGGTGAAGGCGACGTTCGACTTGAAGCCTCGCGGCGCGCCGGTGCTCGCGGAGGAGCAGGCGCCCTTGATGGTGGCGGGCGAGCGCTGGGACGGAGAAGAAACGTCCAGCCTGCGCCTGGAGCCCGAGGGAGCGTTCACCAAGGTCGGCACGGACGTGGTGCTGCTGGGACACGCGCACGCGCCCAAGGCGGGGACGCGCGAGTTGCTCGCGGAGCTGCATGTCGGTCCCATCCACAAGCAGGTGCGCGTGGTGGGGGACAGGACGTGGTTCAAGAGCCTGGGGGGTATCGGCATCACCCAGCCGCTCGCCTTCGAGCGAATCCCCCTGCGCTACGAGCGGTCCTTCGGTGGCTGGGACAAGAGCGCGCAGGACGCCGCGAAGCACACGTTCGAGCCTCGCAACCCGTTGGGCACGGGCTTCCGAGCCAGGGGGAGTCGATTCGAGGAAGGTCTGCGGCTGCCCAATCTGGAGTCGCCCAACGACTTGTTGAAGACGTGGGGCCAGTGCCCGACACCCACGGGGTTCGGTTTCATCGAGCCGCACTGGCAACCGCGCGCGTCCTATGCGGGGACGTACGACGACGCGTGGCGCAAGTCGCGCAGCCCGCTGTTGCCCAAGGACTTCGACCGGCGCTTCCTGAGTGGGGCGCCCAAGGACCAGCTCGTCACGGAGTACCTGCGAGGGGGTGAGTCCGTGTTGCTCGGGAACGTGGCGCCGGGTGGGGTGATGGGCTTCAAGCTGCCCGCGCTGTCACCGCCACGGGTGCTGGCCCCGCGAGCCCGAAACCTGGACGACGCGGACCTGGAGCTGAAGCTGGACACGGTCGTCATCGACACGGATGCGATGAAGCTGTTCCTCGTGTGGCGAGGCACGTTCACCTTGCAGCGCGAGCCGACGGAGCTGCGCTCCATCCAGGTGACGTGTGATGGCGCGGAGGGGCTTGTGCCCGGGCAACCCGTTGGGACTGGGTGACGCGGGTTACGGCGTCGGAGTCGTCTGGAGGGCCCAGTCGCCCGTGTACGTCACTGTCATGGGCACGCGGGCGAGGGGAGGGCAGTAGCGGAAGCTGGTGTCCTCGGGAGCGATGCCGGCGCGCTCGGCCAGCCTCAACAGGGCGAGTCCTTCCAGCCAGATGAACCGATGGGGCGCGAAGGCCGTCACGGGCGTCGACTGCGAACGAGCGCGCTTCTCGATGTCGAGGCCATATTCGAGACACGCGGTGGAGAAGGCCTCGGCGAAGGCGGTCCGGTCCGAGGAGGCCAGGGCCCGAGCGACGGCGACGCGGCTGGAGTAGGGCTCCTTGCCCACCTTCTCCAGGGGAACGAGCACGCGCTCCAGGGCGACGGGCGAGGCGGGTGGGGCGCGCGCGAGGAGCTGGAGGGTCGAGGCCCAAAGGAACTCGTCCTCGTACTCGGCGCCCTGTTGCCACTGGGTGCCGGAGGTGGCGGCGACAGACTCGGCCAGGGGGAAGTGGCCCGCGGCGAGGGCTCCCAGCAGGGGCGGATTGCGCCGAGCGGGGGGAGGAGGGAGGCCGCGAGCCTCCAGGAGGAGGTGGAGGCGGCGAGCGTTCTCGGCCATCCGGCAGAGGTTGAGGAAGAACCCCTGGGGGTTGCCATCGACGAGCAGGGTGGCTACGGCGATGACGTGCAGGTCGAGGGTGATGCCGTCGAGCCGGGTGAGGAGACTGGGGCGGTCGGCACCGGGGTCGAACCGGCTCAGTTTTTCACCCAGTGAGTCAGCCGCGTCAGCGCGAAGGGAAATCAGGCGAGCCATGGGAGAAGTGCGGGTGAGCGTAGCCTGGAAACGAGCCTTCGGGCAGCATTGACGTCACGGGGTGGCGACCTTGCGCCAGCCTCGCTCCAGGGTGGGTGTGCGCATGAGCAACCTCAGTGCGAACGAGATGAACACGGCGCTGTCACAGCGCCTCTTGGCCATCTTCGAGCGAAGCCGGGACCGGAAGTACGCGGCGGCCAAGGAAGCCAAGAAGAAGAAGCCGGAGCCGGCGGAGGAGTCCGCGGACGACGCCGACCATGTCGACAGCAACGCGCCGCCGCGCGGGGTGCTCGGCAAGGACAACCACTATGCGCAGAATGGCTCGAACTACATCGGGTCGCTGGATGGGCGCGGCGTGTATCGCATGTTCGACCATCCGCACCTGGATGAAATCCGGGACATGGTGCGCGAGACGGCGGAGTTCCCGGGAGGACCACCGGAGAACTTCAATCCAGGGGCGAAGGACAAGGAGAAGAAGCCCGCGCTCCAGAAGTACCCGTACGCATGGGAGGCCCACCACATCCTCCCGGGCTCTGCGTTCTACTACGAGCTGAAGAGCGGGCCCGCCTTCACGTACCAGCAGCTTCGGCTGATTCTCCAGTCCGAGTACAATCTGAATCACGGCCACAACATCATCATGCTGCCGGACCAGGCGTGGGCAGTGCCGGTCCACGCGCTCCTGCAACACCCGGGCGACCATCCCAATTACACGCAGCAGGTGATGCGGGATATGAGGGTCATCGCCAAGAAAATCCAGGAGAAGATTGACGCCAACAGCGACCACAAGTTGCTTGTGGTGGACATCTTCACCAAGTTGAAGAACCTGGAGGACGACTACTGGAAGATGCTCGTGAAGTTGAGCCGAGCCGTAGTGGCAGCCGTCACTCAAGGCAAAGAATACATTCACCCCCTCGTACGCTATGCCCCCAAGGACTTGAAGGCCAAGAGTCGCTACGAGTGGGGCTCGCTCTATTAACGAAAGGAACGATTCACCATGAAATATTTTGTCTTCAAAATCAGCGCAACAGAAGCCGGCTACATCGAGGAATACCCTCGTGGCAGTCCCGCGGACTGGAAGTTCGACAAAGGCATCAGCCTCGCCAAGGAGTTTCCCATGGGTGGCGAGGTTTCTTTCTCAGACAATTATCCCGACGACCGGAATCTCTATGACTTCCAGCCCAACATGATGAGCGACCTCCTGGTTTCAGGACGGGCTCGTAAGCTCATCGAGTCCATGGACATCACCAATGCCGAGTGGCTCCCCGTCGTGGTCAAGGACCACAAGGGCAACGTCGTGGGTCCCGACTATGCCTTCCTGAATTTGCAGGGCGCCGAAGATGCAATCGACATGGAGCGTTCCGATTACAGGATGGACGCCATTGCCAAGGACCAGATGGATCGTGTCAACAATCTTGTCCTCAAGCCTGGAACCATCAGCCCTCAGGCCAAGATGTTCCGCTGCAAAGGATATCTCCGCCTCATCCTCATCCGTGAGGATGTCCACGCTGCCTTCGAGCAAGCTGGATTGACTGGCTTCAAGGTCTACGACGCTGAGGGTTGGGACGGCTTCGAACTCTGAGCCACTCAAGCCCTACGTCCATCACCCCTATGAAATACTTCGTCTTCAAGGTCATGGCGGTAGAAGCAGGGTTCATCGACGAGTATCCCAAAGGGAGCCCTACTGACTGGAAGTTCGCAGAGGGCATCAGCCTCGCCAAGGAGTTTCCCATGGGTGGTGAGGTGTCCTTCTCTGATAACTATCCTGACCACCGGAACCTCTACGACTTCCAGCCCAATCTGATGAGCGACCTCCTGGTTTCAGGGAGGGCTCGCAAGCTCATCGAGTCGTTGGAACTCACCAACGCCGAGTGGCTGCCCGTCGTCGTCAAGGACCACAAGGGCAATGTCGTTGGCCCCGACTACGCCTTCCTCAATCTACAGGGCGCTGAGCCTGCTATCGACATGGAGCGCTCGGTCTACAGGATGGATTCTCTGGCGAAAGATCAGATTGGTCGCGTCAAGAATCTGGTGCTCAAGCACGACGCAATCAGTCCCCAGGCCAAGATGTTCCGCTGCACCATGCAGCGCCGCCTCACCCTCATCCGTGAAGACGTCCATGCCGCCTTCATCGAGGCGGGACTGACTGGCTTCAAGGTCTACAACGCTGAAGGCTGGAACGGCCTTAATCTCTGAGTTCGTTATGTTCGAAGCCAATTGCATCGAAGAACAGCCCGCTGACATCGTCGCTCGGGTCCTCGAGGAACAGGTGCCGTGCTTCGTCACGGCGCGCGAGGGAGTCCGTGGGGTCCTGCTTCCCCTGGACGAGGTCTACACCGAGGTCCTGGAGCTGCATTCTCGCGTCATCGACGCGCGGATGAAGGACCTGGTCCTACCCGGCAAGGACATGGCCATGTACTGCATCCAGGTCAGCCTTTCGGACGAACACGACGCCATCCGCTTCAGTGATGAAGAGGGGGAACCCGTCCTCGCACTGGTGGGCGCCATGCGCTTCCTGCGTTGGATGGAAGAGTCCGAAGAGGAAGCATGAGGCACGTTCGAGCACAGGACTGGCTGTGAAATACTTCGTCTTCAAGGTCATGGCCGAGGAAGCAGGATTCGTCGACGAGTACCCTCGTGGCAGTCCGACGGATTGGAAGTTCGGCAAGGGCATCAGCCTCACAAGGGCGTTCCCGATGGGCGGAGAGGTTTCCTTCTCGGACAACTACCCCGACAGCCGCAATCTCTATGACTTCCAGCCCAACCTGATGAACGGCCTCCTGGTTTCAGGGCGGGCACGCAAGCTCATCGAGTCATTGGGAGTCACCAACGCCGAGTGGCTCCCCGTCGTGCTCAAGGACCAAGAGGGCAACGTCGTCGGTCCTGACTATGCCTTCCTCAATCTGCTTGGCGCCGAAGATGCCATCGACATGAACCGCTCGGTCTACGACATGAACTTCATCGTCAAGGACCAGATTGGCCTCATTGAGAAGCTGGCGCTCAAATCCGGCTCCATCAGTCCACAGGCCAAGATGTTCCGCTGCACCTCGTATCTCCGCCTCATCCTCATCCGTGAAGACGTCCTCGCCGCCTTCGAGCAGGCAGGACTCACCGGCTTCAAGGTCTACGAGGCCGAAGGCTGGGACGGCATGGAGCTCTGAGCCCCGCTGCCCCGCCTACGCACCCCGCTTGCGCCCCGCAGTCAGGTGGATGACCGCCCGCTCTCCCGCCTCCGCCGAGGAGAGCACCAGCACCACGGGCGCCGGCGCATAACCCCGCTCCAGTGCCCGAAACGTCAGCGCAGTCGCCACGGCCCCAGACGCCACTCCCGTGTGCCCGAAGCTCTTCGCCGGCATCCACACCGCGCCTCGCTCGAAGCGGGCATCCGTGTCCCTCAGGCGCACCTGGAGCATCCCCCACTCGAACGCCCTCGCGTACTGGCCATCATGGTCCGACACGAGCAACGGCGCGGACGCCTCCGCCCCCATCGGTCCCAGCGCCGCGAGCACCTGCCGCGTCAGCTCCTGTCCATCCGGCGGCTGCTCCCCATCCAGCGGCGCCACATCACGCCCCTGTGCCACCCGCACCACCGCCAGGCTCGGCTCCACCGGCGCCTCACGCACCAGCAACAGCGCCACCGCGGCCTCTCCCGCCATCAACCCCGTGGCCATCCCCGGCGTCTTGAGCCGCTCCCGCTGATGCAGCAACGTCAGCGTCTCCGGCGACACGAAGCTGTCCACCGCGCACACCAGCGCGCGCTCCACCTTAGAACCTCGCAGGTCCTCTCCCGCCACCGCCAACGCCTGCGCGAAGGCCACGTTCCCCGCGTGGAACGCCTTCACCTGTCCCCTCCACGCCGGCAGGCCCAACGCCTGCCACGTCCCCTTCACCAGCCGGTCCACCAGCAACGCGATGCGCTCCGACACCTCGTCCGGGTCCTCCTCGAACGGGTCCTTCTGGGTCGTGAAGCCCCGCGCCTCCGGGTCCGGCAACACCAGGTAGAGCCCCACGTGCGGCCCCAGCGCTCGCAGGTCCTCCCGCGCGCCCAGGTCCACCAGCGCCTCCGCCAGGAGCGCAATCAGGCGCCCCACGCCGGAGAAACCCAGGGTGGCATCTCCCGCCGCGTGCACCGTGACGGGGCTCGGCTCCTCGTCGCCCTTCAGGAAGACCTCGAAGTCGGGCGCCGCCGACGGCCAGGCCGTCCCTGCTCGAAACGCCGCCGAGGCGGGCCAGAGCCCCCCCAACGACGACGACATCCCCATCACCTGGACCCATCCCACCATGCGCGCCTCGGCCTCCATCGCCTGAAAACAGAGTCTTCCACGAGGCGTCACCCCGAACCACCACCCCCGCTCGTGCCAGCGCCCCGGGAGCGATACACTTGTCTCACGGCACTCGAGGCCCGGCCTCGTCAGGAGTCACCCCCATGAGCGCGACCGTCGGTGTCAACAAGCTGTCCGTCGTCCACAAGGATACCGGCGGGAACACCATCGCCTTCCCGGACGTGTGCAAGACGCCCAGCCCCGCCGGCCCCATCCCCATCCCGTACCCCAACATCGCCATGTCCTCCGACACCGCGAAGGGCACGAAGAAGGTCTCCGTGGACGGCAAGCCCGTCTGCGTCGAGGACTCCAACTTCAGCACCAGCAGCGGTGACGAGGCGGGCACCGCCGGCGGCGGCGTCGCCTCCAGCAAGACCAAGGGCAAGGCCGAGTTCGTCAACTACTCCTTCGACGTGAAGTTCGAAGGCAAGAGCGTGGCTCGGACCTTCGACCTCATGCTCCACAACGACAAGAACACCCCGCCCGCGCCGCTGCTCCAGGGGCCCGTCATCGCGCTCGGCCAGGACGAGATGAAGGCCAGGTGCCTGGTCTGCGAAAAGGAGCTGTGACCATTCGCCGGCCCACCGTTCGCTGGGAGCTGCTGGAGCATCACCTCGAAGAGGCCGAGTTCCTCTGGACTCAATGGGAACAGGCCCTCTGGAGTCCGGAGCTCACCCTCCCGGAAGTCTCGCAGGGTGACGAGGGACGGCTGCTCGCCCATCTGGATGCGCTCGTCCTGGGAGGTCCTCCCGCGGCCCAACGCTTCCTGATGCCCGCACTCGCCTCCGAGGAGCCCGCTCGCATCGCCGTGGCCACCTGGGTGCTGCTCGCTTCCGAGGACACGAGCGGGCACGAGGCCGTCTTCAAGTGCCTCGAAGCCACTCCCGAGGAGGCGGGCCCCGGCATTCTCCGCGCGCTGGAGCTGCTCGCGCGTGATGACCTCCACGCGGCCTTCCTGAAGCGACTGCCGGGACTTCCACCCGAGGTCCAGGCGGGAATCATCCGAGCGAGACGACTCCAGCGGCTCGCCTTGCCCGACACGTTGAACGGGGACGACGCCCTTCAGGCCGAGGTCCTCCGCGCCCTGCCGTTCGTGCCTCGGACAGCCCTGGGCGACACCCAGGTGAAGCGCGCGCTGGGCCACGACAGCGCCGTCCTGCGTGACGCCGCGCTGGAGGTGGGCATGATGTTCGGCTCACGTGACGCGTGGATGCTCGCTCGTGAGCGGGCCCTGTCCCAGGAGCCCTCTCCGCGCACGGTGCTGCTCTCGCTGGCCGTGGCGGGTGACTCGAAGGACTTCGCGGACCTGGTGGGTCGGCTCGCGGATGAAGACGTCCGCGAGGAGGTCATCTGGGCGCTGGGCTTCAGCGGCAAGCTCGCCGCCGCGGAGGCACTGCTTCCCCTGCTTCATGATGAAGACCACGGGCTGCTCGCCGCGTCGTCCTTCGCCGCCATCACCGGCCTGCCGCTCGCGCCTCCCTTCATCCTGGAGGAGCTCTCCGAGGAGGACTCCGCCGAGGAGGAAGAGGAAGCTCCCGCGCCGGAGGACTTCCGCGAGATGCTGCCCGGGCCTCGAGTGCTGCCCGGGCGCGTGGATGCCCACGCCGTGGAGCACTGGTGGGCGGGGCGACGCGCGAGCCTGACGCAGACGGAGCGCTACCTGCGCGGCGTGCGCCTCACCGCCGAGGGACTGGCCACGGCGCTGGAGACAGAGCCGATGCGACGCAGACCCGCGCTCGCCTGGGAGGTCGCCCTGCGCAGCGGCGGCGCGCTGTTCATCGAGCCCCGGCTGTGGAGCCAGTCACAGCGACAGCAGGCACGGACCGTGGTGGCACAGCTCACGCGCGGTTGGAACCGCCCGCAGAGCCGTTGAGCCCTCCACGCCACGCGCCCATCGGGGACTCGCGCAAGACACAGCTCGACGGGCCGCCGCGCCACACGTGTCCGAACCCACCGTGAACACAGACGCGCATCACTGACTCACGCGGAACACCGGGAGCCACGGCGGAAGAGGGGACAGTGGCAACACCCACCGTCCCCTCCGCTTCACGCTACTGCGTGTACCCGACGGTGAGCACCGCGTTCGTCGAGTCCTTCACGAACAGGTACTGCATCCCCGTCTGCTCCAAGCTGAAGCGCAGCCGGAGCTGCGTCCTGCCCGTCTTGTTGATGGAGGACAGGCCCGCGTCGCTGAAGTCCCCCGAGGCCTTCGCCCCGCTCGCGAACTTGTCGATGCTCGCCACCGCGCTGGCACCGGCCGCCGCCGCCCAGTCCGCCACTTCCGTGGACGCCGCGTTGAACGTGCCCGCCTTCACGTCGATGACCACCGTGTTCCCCGACGGCGTCGACCACGGGTCTCCCGAGCCCGACGAGTAGTTCACCGTGAGGTACGCCCGCGTCACCGTCGCCCCATCCGGCAGGCTCGACGTGTCGAACGAGAGGAAGGAGCGGTTGAACTTCCCATCCGTCCCGCGCCCCAGCGCCAGGTTCGTCAGCGTCCCCAGCGCCACGCCGCTGCCGTCCGCGTTCGCCTTCAGATATCCATCCTCCGCCGCGATGCTGGCGAAAGTCGCCGTCGTGGACGTCGGCGTCCCCGTGTTGTTCACCGTGACGCTCGTATCGTTGTCCGTCGCCTGGTTGCCCGCGGCGTCATACGCCCGAGCCCCCAGCGTGTGCGCGCCGTTGCCCACGCCCTGGCTGTTCCAGGTGAACTCGTAAGGCGCCGCCGAATCTGTCGCCACCGGGCTGCCGTCCACCAGCAGCTCCACCCGCGCGACACCCACCGCGTCCGACGCGCTCACCACCACCGTCACCGCGCCGCTCACCGTCGTCCCGCTCGCAGGAGACGTCACGTTCACCGCGGGCGGCGTGGTGTCACCGCTCGGCTCGCCACCGCCGCCTCCGACGATGCCGAAGAACTTCGCCTGGTGGTACACGGCGCAGATGTTCATGTCCGTCACGAACCCGCCCACCGAGCCACACGCCGTGGTGCTCCCGGGGAAGTTGTACTGCGCGTCGAACGCCACCGCGTGACCCATGCCGGTGATTTCCCACGTCTCGACGAGGGCCCGGCCCGCGCCATCGCGGTAGACCTTGTGCGGGAAGCCCGACACCGTCTCCGTCGTGTCAGGCGTCTGGTCGATGCCGTGCACGTTGGTCCACTGCTCCATCGCCTCGGTGCCGTTCATCGGCCGGACGGTGAAGTCGCTCGTCCCGTACCAGATGGACACCGGCGGACGCGGCCCCGTGTAGCCGGAGTAGCCACTGCGCGCCAGGTCACCCCACGCCGCGGGCGTCTTGTCCGCGCCCGGGCTCATGCACGAGAACGCCGCGTTCATCGACGTGGCGCACTTGTACGGCCCGCCCGCGTTGATGGCTCCCGCGGAGAAGACATCCGGATACGTGGCGAGCAGCGCCGGAGCCATGTACCCACCGGCCGAGAAGCCGACGACGTACACCCGCGACGCATCGATGGAGTACGCCGCCTTCATCGCGTCCACCATCTGCTTGATGGACAGCGCCTCGCCCGAGCCGCGCGCGATGTCACCTGGCTCGAACCAGTTGAAGCAACTGGTGGCGTTGTTGCCACTCGATTGCTGCGGATACACCACGTAGAACTTGTAGACGTTGGCCGCCGCCGTCCAACCACTCGCCTCCATGCCCGTCGCGTTCTGCGTGCAGCCGTGGAGCACCACCACCAGCGGCGCGTTCGCCGGTACGCCCGTCGGCACGTGGCGATACATCGCCAGGTTGCCCGGGTTGCTGCCAAAGCCCGTGACCTGCGTCAGCCCCTGCTCGGACTCTGCCAGCTCCGGCTCGGACCGCACGGAGGGCTCCGCGTCGAGCCCACCACAGCCCAACACTCCCGCGAACAACCACGCGGCGAGGGTGAATCGAGAACACGTCGAAGTGAAGCGAGGACGCTGCGAGGACATGGTGCCTCCCGGGCCGCCATGGGGGGAAAGGACGGCCACGGGCCGCAACGTGACTCCCCCGCACTCCCCGGGTTCAAGGCGCGCCGCGTCGCCTCGACGGTGAAATCTGAACCAGGATTCATTTTATGCACCGCGTCGAATTTCCATGAAACATGAACCATTCTTCAGTTCACGCTTCACTCGGGAATCCGGTACCGGACACGGCACTGCCCGAAACGCCGAGCCAACGTCCTCCGTTTGGCGCGAAACAACCGACCTTGGCGGAAGGTGACTCGGCGCTGCCCTGCGTCCGTCAGGCCGAGGGACGCTCGGCGGCGAGCCGCTCGGCCACGTCCAGCACGCGGGCCTCCACGCACACGCCATCCAGGTGGTTCGCCTCCACCAGACCCGTGGGGCTCGTTACGTTCACCTCGGTGAGGTAGTCGCCGAGCACGTCGATGCCCACGAGCAACAGGCCCCGCTTGCGCAGCTCGGGCTTGAGCCGCTCGCAGATTTCCAGGTCGCGCGCCGTGAGCACCGCCTTGTGGGGCGTGCCACCAGCGGCCATGTTCCCCCGGTGGTCATCGCCGGACGGCACGCGCAGCACGCCGCCCACCGGCTCTCCATCCACCAGGAGGATGCGCTTGTCGCCCAGGCGGCTCTCCGGGATGTACGCCTGCGCGACGACGGCCTCGCGGCCTCCCTGGGTGAGCAGCTCCACGGCCGAGCGCGCGTTCCGGTCTCCCTTGGACAGGAAGAGGATGCCCTTGCCGCCGAAGCCGTCGATGGGCTTGAGGATGGTGCCCTGCTCGTTGCGGGCGATGAAGTCCAGCAGCACCGGCAGCTCGCGGGTGATGCGGGTGTCCGGCATCAGGTCCGGGTAGCGCAGGGCGAAGAGCTTCTCGTTCGCGTCGCGGATGCCCGCCGGGTCGTTGATGTAGACGGGCTTGCGGCCCTGACACAGCTCCACCAATTGCGTGGCGTGGAGGAACTCCGCGTCGACGGGCGGGTCCTTGCGCAGGAAGAGCACGTCCAGCTCCGACAACGGCCGCGCCTCCTCGTCGAGCACGTCGAAGTGCCGCCCCGGCTCCCGGCGCACCGTGACGTGGCGCATGCGCGCCTCCGCGCAGCGGCCGTTGAAGCGCAGCCACCCCTGCTCGAAGTAGAGCACCCGATGGCCGCGCTGCTGCGCCTCCAGCATCAGCGCGAAGGTGGAGTCATGGTCCACTCGCACTGTCTCGAGCGGGTCCATCAGGAAGCCAATGGTGAGCGCGGCCATAGTCTCGTCGCAGGGGGTTGAAGGGGGCGCGACGATAACAGGACCGCGCGTCACATCCCCAGCACCACCGCGACGCGGTCAACCCTCGGGATACCCATCCAGTCGGAAGGCGGTGGTCTCGCCGGCTTTGATTTCAACCTGGAGGGGGTATTTCTTCTGCCGGGGGCCGATGATGCTCAAGGTGTGGGTGCCCGCCGGCACCACCATGCCCAGAATGGGCGTCGTCCCCAGCTTCCGCTTCCCCAGGAACACGGGCGCGCGCTGGCTGCCCACGATGAGGGTCAGCTTGCCTGTCTGCCGCGAGGGCTTCGTGGCGACAGCCTGCTCCGGCTTCGCGCCCGCGTCTTCGTCCGCCGGAGGCTTGCCCTTCTCCGGCTTCTTCGTCGACGTCGCGTCCGCCAGCGTGCCCGCATCCGGCTCCTGGTAGATGGGCAGTCCCGGGTCGAACCGCTTCAGCTCCTGGGTCGGCGTCTGCTCCACGACGGGCGTCATCGTCTCGTCCAGCGCGCTGCTCAAGCGCACGGCGCCATAGGCGCCTCCCCCGAGGATGGCGAGCAGCACCAGGCCCCACAGGACGTTCGAGCTCCGGCGCTGTCCCGACGTGAGGTCCGTATCCGCCGGAGGCTGACCCGTGGCGGACTTCACCGTGGACACCTTGCGGGAGGCCTTCTTGAGCTCCTTGGCGTCCGGCACCGACGAGTTGCCCGTCTTCGGCGTGGCCTGGTTCTCGCGCACCGGCAGGTACGGCCCGTCATCCCCCCGCAGGGCGCGCTTGGCGGCCTCCAGCATCAGGCTGTTGGCGGTGCCGTCCGCGCTCTCCAGCAGCGCGCGCGTGGCCGCCATCCGCTCCGTGAACAGCTCCTTCATCAGCGAGCCGCGGTGGTCCGCGTCCTGAATCAGCGAGCCCGCCGCGGCTTCAATCGCCCGCGCCATGTCCCGGCCGTTGGCGAAGCGCTTCTCGCGGCTGCGCTCCAAGGACTGCATCACCACCTTGGAGATCTGCTCGGACACGTGCGGCGTGACGTGCGAGGGCCAGGGGATGGGCGCCTCGAGAATCTTCATCATCTCATCGCGCTCGGTGTGTCCCGCGAACAGGCGCGCGCCGGTGAGCATCTCGTGCATCATCACGCCCACCGAGAACAGGTCGCTGCGGCCATCCAGCTTGTCGCCGCGCACCTGCTCTGGAGACATGTATCCGGTGGTGCCCTTCACCGTGCCCGCGTGGGTGCGCTCCAGGCTGCCCTTCGCCTTGGCGATGCCGAAGTCGAGCAGCTTCACCATGCCGTCGTACGTCACCATGATGTTCTTCTGGGCGACGTCGCGGTGGATGACGGGGCTGGGCTCGCCCGAGGGCGCGGTGAAGGTGTGCGCGTAGTACAGCGCCATGCAGACGTCGCGCGCCACCGACAGCGTGAAGCCCAGCGGCACCGGCTGCCTGGCGCGCAGGCACGCGCTCGTTATCTGGTTCAGGTTCTGCCCGGCGATGAACTCCATCGCCAGGTAGAGGCCGTCCTCCTCCTGCCCCAGGTCGAACACCTGCGCGATGTTGGGGTGGTTGAAGGCCGCGGTGATTCGCGCCTCGTCCAAGAACATCCGCTCGAACTGCTCGTTGTCCCGAGCGTCCGGCAGGATGCGTTTGACGACCACGTATTTACGGAAGCCACCCGGACCCGAGGTGAAGCCGAGGAACAGCTCGGCCATGCCACCCACGGACAACTGCGTGACGACCTCGTACTTCCCGATGCGCTCGCCGCGATAAAAATCGATGGGTGCAACCTCCACGACAGCGCCCCGACACCGGAGCAGCACCACGACAGAGGATAACAGGCTTGTAGGGCGCGGACGTGCGGTGAGTATCCACCGTCACGCCCGGTCGCCCCCTCGTCCACTGAAGACCTGTGGATGGCCTGTGGATAGTGGGGGTGGGGTTGTGGAGAAACGGTGGCGTGGATCAGCCCCTGTGGAAGGCCGGGGGAAACCGTCAGTTTACCCACATGTAGCATCGGCCAAATTCGTCAGTCATCCCGCGAGCTTGCTGACTTATCCCCAAATCCGAGCCCTCTACTTCTTCCACCATTTGATCAATACCTACATTAAGCTTTTGAAGAAGCAGCAGGCCGCTGGGGACAACGCCTGTGGACGGGTGCAACACGGTTGTAGACTGATGAGCCGTGCGCGCGTTGACCTTCATGTTCTGGCTGTTCGCCACCCAGGCCTGGGGCGCGGAACCTCCGTTGGGGCGCGCCGAGCAACAGTTCGATGCCCTGGAGTTCGATGCCGCCGCCGCGTCCTTCCTGGAGGCCCTGGAGGGCCCTGGGACGCGCGTGGAGCGCCTTCAGGCATGGCGGGGGCTGGCACTGGCTCGCGCCTTCATGGGGCAGCGCCAGGAGGCCCAGGAGGCATTCGAGGTTCTTCTCCTCCTGGAGCCCTCGGCGCAGGTGAAGGACTCGCTGGGGCCCAAGGTCCAGGTGCCGTTCCGCGCGGCACGGGCCGCCATGGAGGGCCAGCGGGCCACACTCACCGTGACGCGGCTGCCGGATGGCCGGGTGTCGGCGGTGTTGGCGCAGCCCCGGAAGGTGGCCACGGAGGTGATGGTGGCGGTGCGCCTGCCGGGCGCGGCGGGGTTCTCCGCGGCGGTGGGCTCGCCGTCGGGGCCGGTGTCCGTGAAGGCACCTCCCGCGCGCGCCGTGGAGGCCTACGCGGTGGCACGGGACGCCGGAGGCCTCGTCCTCTTCGAGCAGGGCAGCCCGCGCGCGCCGCTGCGGCTGGAGGCCACCGAGGTCCTGCCGGCGGCGGTGGCCTCGGCGCGTGACGCGGCGACGTTCCCCACGGCGGAGACGGTGGTGGAAGAGGCACCTCGCCGCGCCCTCTGGCCCTATGTCGTGGGCGGGGTGGGCCTGGCGGCGGCGGCGGGAGTGGTGCTGGGCGTCGTGCTGACGCGGCCGGAGTCGCTGGCGCTGCCGGCGGCGGACCGCACGGAGCGGCTGCCATGAGCATCCGGATGCCGCTGAGAGCTGTCTACATGAGCGCCCGGATGCCGCTGACGGGGCTGCTGCCATGAGCACCCGGATGCCGCTGAGGGCTGTCTACATGAGCGCTCGGATGCCGCTGACGGGGCTGCTGCCATGAAGGCCCTGATGCCACTCAAGGGGCTGTTGCTGGTGGCGCTCGTGGCGCTGGCTGGCTGCGACAAGAGCACCGCGCTGGTGCCGCCCGACCTGTGCCAGGGCGTGGTGTGCCCGGACGCTCAGGCGTGCGTGGAGGGCAGGTGTCTCGCCACCACGTGCCAGGGCGTGGCCTGTGGCTCCGGACGCGTGTGCGAGCTGGGCGCGTGCGTGGAGCCCTCGTGCCTCGGGACGGCATGCGCCGACGGCGAGGTGTGCCGCGGAGGCACGTGCCGTCGCGTGGGCTGCGATGCGAACACGGCGTGTTTTCCCACCGAGCGCTGCATCGGCTCGGAGTGCGTGAGGGATGGCTGCCTGGGCGTCGCCTGTCCCCAGGGCACGGTGTGCCGCTCCGGCGGACAGTGCCGGGGCGTGTTGTGCACGGCGGACTTCTCCTGCGCATCCGACGAGCGCTGCGGCGCGGACGGCCGCTGTGTGTCGAACGCGGGCTGCTCGGCGGTGAGCTGCCCCGCGCAGCAGGTGTGTCGCGAGGGCGCGTGCCAGGCGCTGTCCTGCAACACCGTGGCGCAGTGTGGCCCGGGCGAGGTGTGCCGCGCCGGTGCGTGCCTGTCCGCCACGGAGGCGTGCGCGGCCGTGAGCCCATGTGCCTCTGGCCAGGTGTGCCGCGCGGGCACGTGTCAGTCGGTGGCGTGTGGCGTGGGCAGGCCGTGTCAGGGCCTGGAGGGCTGCCGCTCGGGCGCGTGCGAGGGCCCCGTGCGCGCCGAGTCTGGAAGCCTGGCGCCAGCGGCGGGGGTACTTCCCATCGGGCCCGGTTCCGTGGGCCTGGGCGTGGGAGGGCCTCCGGCGAGCGGACCCACCCACACGCTGCATCCGGGGGCCACGCCGTAGGGAGCGGGGCGGCTCAGGAGTGGACTTCGCGCAGACGCTCGAGGAGCCGGGGCAGGTGGGCGAGCAGCTCGCGGTCCGTGTGCTCCAGCGCGTTGCGCAGCACCTCCAGGTCCTCCGCGTCGCGCTCCGCGTTCACCATGCGCTGCAGTCCGCGCAGGCGCTGGTTGCGCAGGACGAGCCGGGCCAGGGTGTCCTCGAGCTCCTCCGCGAGCGCGTCATCCAGCTCCAGGTCGCGGCTGATGAGCTCACGCAACTGCTCCACCAGGTAGGTGAGGTCCCAGGATTCTTCGTAGCCGGCCCGTCGAGACATCTTCGTTCACGTATCGCCGGGCTCAGCCCAGCGCTCGAGCGCGCGTGAGCCCCGCCAGGGTCAGCCGCGAGCGGGATGGGTCCATCTCCACGGTGACGTGGCAGCCATCCAGGTCCAGGTTCAATGCATATGGCTCCGACATGGGCAGCAGGAGGCTTCGTTCCTGGTGTGCCAGCGAGGCCATGCGAAACAGCTCCGAGAGCAGGGCCTGCCGCACATCCTGAGGCAGGCCATCCACGCTGCCTTGCAGCCCGCGTGGGATGAGCACGGTGAAGGCCTGGGAGGATTGCGAGCCCGTGTCCGAGACGGAGGTCATGCCGTCCCCGACTGCTAGAACCGTACCCTTCTGTGATCCAACTATTCCGCGCGGTTGCAGTGGGTCAGAGACGACCATCTGAAAAAATCACAGGGTTTCGAGTTCCGCTGGCTGAAGTGTCTGCGGGGAAGCGGGCCGTTGGTGGGCTCGCCCGCCTCCATTCCCCGAGGGGACGAGCATTCCGTTCGATGTTCAGCTCTCCGGTGAGGCTGCGACCTCCTGGCGATGGACGAAGTCACGAGTGTCAGCGTGGGTGACGCATCCGACGCGGTGTCCCGGTGCTCACGGAATGCGGCAGCAGATGGCGTAGGCGGTGGGAGCGCTGGTGCTGTCGGCGTGGCTGCGGCAGCGGTAGCCGGGCACGCCCGGGGTCTGCGTGGCGCCGCTCTCCAAGGTGACGCCCGTGGGGTTGAAGGCGACGCCAGTGGGCGCTTCCTCGAGTCCGCTGCAACCGCCGCCCATCAGCGTCTCGCCCGTCGCGCACCAGGCGATGGCGGCGCGGGTGTCCGTCGAATCGTTACCGGTGGCACTCTTGTAACCGCATGACAGCGCGGGCCTGGCGTGCGTGTGGTCGGAGCGCGCGGCGACTCGGGCCGAGCCGTTGGTGCCGCCCGCCGTCGGGAAGCTGACGCGCACGGCGAGGGGCGTGCCGGTGGCGATGAGGCCGTCTCCATACGTGGGCGCGGGCGCGTCCAGCTTCGTCTTGTCCGCGGCGGACATGAAGCCCGCCGTCGTCGCGGTGGCGTTGGCGTGGGTGTGGCTCACGGGCGCGAAGGTGTTGGCGGCGCGGCCCTCCAGACGGATGCTGTCACTGGAGCGCAACGCGAAGGGCACCGAGGCCATGCGGAAGCGCGGCGTCAGCTCCGACTGGCTGGCGAGCGCGACGCCCAGGTGCATCTCCGAGCGCCGCACCAGGTCATCCCCCAGCGCCACCGAGGAGCCCAGCACCACCGCGTAGTAGCCATTCGTCACCGGCACGGCCAGGTGGTTCTCCTGCCACAGCGGGGCGCCGCCCACGGGTGAGGCGTAGAGGGTGAAGGTGAGGTCCTGCGGAGAGCTCTCCGGGGTGCCGTCCGCGCGCACCAGGCGCCCCTGGAAGGTCATCGTGCGCGGCACGTCCTGCGCGAAGGCGGGAAGGGCCCACGGCGCGAGCAGGGCCAGGACGAGCACGAGGGTGGGACGCGAGGACATGGGGGACTCCCGATGGAGGACGGACGCGAGGGAGTCTACAGGCGCGAGCGTTCAGCAGCCGAAACGGGCGCGTTCCCCGGGGCCCGTGGGAGGGCGGGTGGCCGACAGCGCCGTCAGGCGGACCCCTCGCATCCTCCGGGCCTCGGGACTATACGCGGGGGCAGGAACACGGGAGGCACCCATGGCACGCGCGACGAGAGCAGGCGGGGTGGGGTGGGCATTCATCCTGTGGGCGACGGTGCTCGGTACCTGTCTGACGGCATGTCGCGAGCCCCCTCCCCTCGTCGGCGCGGAGGGCCGGCTCCGGCTGTCGCTGTCCCGGCTGGACTTCCCCCCCGCGTATCCCGGCGGGGTGCGCGAGGCGGAGGTGCGGGTGCTCAACGCGGGGCGTGCTCCGCTGGACGTCACCTGGACCTCGGTGGAAGCGCCCTTCTCGCTGGTGGACGCGCTGCCCGCGCGCGTGGGGGCGAGCGAGGTGCCGGTGCGGCTGCGCTTCAGCCCCCAGGCCCAGGGCACGTACGAGGCCCGGCTCATCGGCACCGCGTCGGACGGAGGTCGCGCGGAGCTGGTGCTCGCGGGCGAGGCCCGGCCGACGCCGGAGTGCCAGGCGGTGGTGTGCGCCAGCGCGGTGTTCGACCCCGTGTCCGAGCGCTGCGTGGAGACGCGGCTGCCGGACGGCACCGGGTGTGACCCGGGCAATGCATGCCTCTCCATGGCCACGTGTCAGCAGGGCCGGTGCAGGGGCCTGGAGCGGCCGTGTGACGACGCCAACGCCTGCACCACGGACGTGTGCCACGCGCTGGATGGGTGTCGCGCGGTGCCCGCGCCGCCGTGTCCCGGAGCGGGGGCATGCCAGGTGGGCACGTGTGATTCGAAGCTCGGTTGCGGCCTGGCCGATGCGCCGGACGGCACCTTCTGTGGCACGGAGCGCGGCTGTGACGCCGCCGACGTGTGCGTGGAAGGCGCGTGCGCGCGGCGCAACCTGCCGGACGGCTTCGTCTGCGCGGCGGCCAGTCCGTGTCAGGCGGAGGGCCGTTGCCGGGGGCCCGTGTGCGAGCGCCCCGCCGCGGTGTCGCTGGAGCCGGACTGGATTCTCGACGCGGCCGTGCGGGGGGTGAATCTGCATGACCTGCTGGTGGGGCCCGAAGGAGACGTGACGCTGGCGGGCTTCTACGCGTCCGCGCTGCTCGACGCCGCGGCCCCGGTGCCCATGCTGAGCGGCGACGCGGCCCGGCGCTGCATGCTGTGGAATGACCGGCTCCTGTGCATGGACCTGCCGGAGGACGGCACGGTGTCGCTGGTGGAGCGCTACACGGGCGCGCCCCGGTGGACCTTCAACTTGTCGCGAGCACGGCCAGACATCGCGCAGCGCACGACCAGCCTCTTCCTCGCGCGGCTGGCGGTGATGGCTCCGGACCGGCTGGCGGCCCTGTTCGAGGCCTACCCCGCGGGGCTGAACCGCGAGACGTTGTGTCGCATGTACTTCCTGGTGGTGCTGGACGCATACGGACAGATGGTGTCCGCCCAGGAGCTGAGCGACCCGCTGCTGTCCGAGTGCAACCACCCGCACCCCTTCGGTGTCGTCTCCGATGCGCTGGGGGACTTGTATGTCTCCTTCTCGCAGACGGTGAACGTGGGGGCGCCACTCCAGGCGGGCGCGCCCTCGCTGATGATGGCCTTCTCGTCCGACGGGGTGCCGCGCTGGCGCAAGTCACAGTCGCACCGCGCCGGAGAGCTGGCGGTGGTGGACGGGCTGCTGTTCCAGGAGCGCGCGGCGCAGGCGCTGCTCACGGCGGATGGCTCGGTGGCGGCGAGCATTCCCCAGCAGTTCGGCCGCCTGGTGGCGACTCGGGGGCGACTGGTGCCCAGCGCACCGGGCACCACCGTGAATCCGAACGACGGCGGCTCGCTGCCCATGGCCACGCAGCTGAAGGGCTTCGAGCTGCCCTCGCTGAACCCCGTGTGGACGTATTCGGTGCGCTCGGGGCAGCAGCTCACGACGAAGGAGCTGCGGCTCGCGTCCTGGCCGGATGCGCCGGGGCGGCCACCCCGGACGCTGGTGCTCACGACGGCCACCAACGGCAACAACGACCAACTGCTGGTGGGCGTGGGCATGTCGGACGGCGCCGAGGCCTTCCAGTGCCGGCTCGACTACTCGGCCCTGACGACTCCGCAGTTGATGGAGCTGGCACCCGGGGCCCTGGTGCTGATGGACGGGGCCAACACCTGTGGCGAGTGTGACCCACCTTTTGCCTACAGCCAGGCCCGCTTCCAGCGCTTCCCCATGCCGGGCCTGCTGCCCGCGAAGGAGCCCTGGCCGGGGACTTTTGGCGGCCCGGGCCATGACCACCACGAGGGGGCCGACCACTGACGTCAGAGGGGGCGGGCCCGAAATCCGAAGAAAATAAAAAGGGCATGTCGAGGAACCGGAAGTGGCTTCGACGTAGGGCAAAAGGTCGGCACCCTCCTGGTGTCGCCCCCTACCGAGGATGCCCCCATGAAGAAGATCACCCCGTTCCTGATGTTCAACAACCAGGCGGAAGAGGCGGCGAAGCTCTACACGTCGGTGTTCAAGAACTCGAAGATGGTCTCGGTGAACCGGGGCCCGGACGGCGCGGCCACGTCCGTCACCTTCGAGCTGGAAGGTGAGACCTTCCTGTCGTTCAACGGCGGTCCCTACTTCAAGTTCTCCGAGGGGATTTCGCTCTTCGTCGACTGCGAGACGCAGGCCGAGGTGGACGCGCTGTGGGAGCAGCTCGCCGCCGGTGGAGGAAAGCACAAGCCGTGCGGCTGGGTGGAGGACCGCTTCGGCGTGTCCTGGCAGATCATCCCCCGGACGCTGATGCAGTTGATGGGGGACAAGGACCCGGCGAAGGCCGGGCGGGTGGTGCAGGCGATGCTCAAGATGCAGAAAATCGACATCGCCGCCCTGGAGCGCGCCTACGCGGGCAACTGAGGTTCTCTCGTCCCGGGAGGCACGGCGTCGCCCTGGCGCCAGGCCTCGTAGTGGATGCGGGCCAGGGGGGCCCGTCGCGACACCGGCCCCCCGCCGCCGAAGGTCCCGATGATGTCCACGCGCTCTGTCGCGTCCGACGCGGGGTGGATGCGGAACTCCACGCCGCGCCCGAACGGCGGCAGCACCAGGCCGCGCCAGCGCAGCGTCTGGCCGCGCAAGCGGATGCCGCCGTCCTCCAGGACCGACACGTCCAGCTCCAGGTCCAGGCCGTGCTCGACGAAGACCTCGTGGAGTCGGCCGTCGCGCAGGACGAAGTCGGAGTCGAATCGTCGCAGCACGCCGTCGCAGTACAGCTCCCGGACGAAGTGCATGGAGCCATCCGCGCGGCGGAAGGTGAGGAAGCGTCCGGGGAAGGCACGTGCCCCGTGCTCGGAGAGGCCCTGGCCGGACAGTCGGGTGGCGACCCAGGCGAACAGCCGCGCCGTGCACGAGGAGAAGGTGACAGAGGCGCGCGCGCTCCACGCGCCCGGGTTGGCATAGAAGCGGATGACGCGCGGGTCCACGCGGCCCAGGTCCGGACCCAGCACCGCCGCGAGCAGGGGCCAGACATCCGAGGGCCGCGCGCGCTGGCCTCGATGCACGGCCTTCACGCCGCGACGGTAGACACTGGCCGCCGTCCACGCGGTGAAGAAGCTCGCGAGCAGCAACCACGCCGTGCGCCGTTCGTCGACGAGGCCCGGGGCATGACGCCAGCGGGGCAGACACAGCGCGCGCAGGGTGGAGAAGGCGTAGTGGCGCAGCAGGCTCCAGCTCGCGCTCACCATGCGCGACAGGGACAGCGCCAGTCCGTGGGCAATCGCCGTCTCACCCGGGACGGCCCCCGCGAGGGCGGGCTGGTCGAAGAGGCGCGCGCCGAGCGTCATCTCCACGTGCTGCACCAGCAGACGCCACAGGGGCTCGTGTCCGTGGGCGCGGGCTTCTTCGAGGAAGGCCGCCTCATGGCCCACGTCCCGAGCCCGGGCCACGTCCCGCATGTGGGCTTCAATCCAGCGCTCGTCACGGACCTCCAGCGGGAGGTGCTCCTCGCAGGCGCGCGCATAGGACGCCCACTCTGGAGTCCGGGGCAGGCCTCGCTCATCCACGGGCATGACGGCCGCGCCCAATCGCGCGAAGGGTTCCGACACTCCCCAGAAGCGACCGAGTGTCACCGCGCTCGCCGCCAGCACATGCACCCGAGCCATGCGGCACGGATGCGAGCGATAGAAGTCCGAGAGCAGACCCAGCGAGAGTCGGCAGGCCCGGTGTCGGAGCGCGAAGTTCCGCAGCGCTCCGAGCGACGCATGGGGCAGGGCCGTCCGCGCTTCATCGAGCTCCTCCGGATGGAGCCGTGCCTGCGCGTGCACCTGGAGCAGGGCCTCCAATTGAGAGTCCCCGGGGTGGAGCTCTCCGGAATGAAGCAGGGCCTCCAGTTGCGCATCCGCGAGCAGGGAAGCTTCCGAACGGAGCAAGGCCTCCAGTCGTGCATCTCCGAGTGGGAGCGCCGTCGTCGAGTTCATCTGGGACACGGTGCTCTCCACGTGCGTGCCGAATCGAGTCCGACGCTGATGACCGGGATGAACCGCCACGGCCCTGTCGCTCATGACGACACCTCCACAAGTTCTCCACAGGGTTTTGACGTGGGGGACGAACGCGCCGCGCCCGGTGCCGGCGACCTGCCAAGCAGTCGCGCGACGACGAACAATCCAAAGCGCCAGCGAGAGCGGCCTCGTGCCGGAGCATGGTCATCCCCCGCACACCACTGCCGCAGCGTCTCGAAGCCCCACTCCGTGCCCAGCCTCATCACCGGACGGAACAGCAGCGCGTCGAGCACCTCCCCCACCACGCCGTACCGCGCGCGGTAGTCGAACACCGTCTTGAAGAACGTCCCCTCGGGCCTGCGCTCGTAGAGCCACACGCCACGGCCGCGGAGGATGAGACTCCGCCAGTCCTCCGAGCCGAACTCGAACGTCGAGCGCACGTGCGGCGTGTTCGCCAGGTAGCGACCCCACCCGATGATTTCGAGTCCGAAGCCCAGGTGCGTCCGGTAGTCCATCAGGTGGAACCCCCGCTCATCGGCCTCCGGCAGGTAGCGGATGGACGTGAAGCGCACGTCCCACGCCGTGTGCAGCTCTGGCTCTTGCGTGCGCTCCCACACCATCTCGACGGGCGCGGGGATGAGCACCTCCACGACAATCCTTTGGAGTAAAGGTTGTCGCGATGGAGCGGCCACGGGCCGCCGACGGAAGGCGAGCCACCGCGCCAGGTCCTTCACGAAGACGACCAGCGCCGTCACCCCCATCACCGTCATCAGCGTGCGCAGCGCCACCGGTACATCGGGCGGGTCCACGCGCAGGCCCGTGGGAAGGAGCCAGTCTCCCCATACCGTCTGGAAGGTGGCCATGAGGTACAGCCCCACCAGCACGCTCAGCACCACGTGCATGAAGTACTCACCCCGGGGGACACCGCCCTGGAACGCCCGGCTGTCGCGCTCCTCCCAGACGTCGCCGAGCGCGACGAAGATGTCCGCGGCGTACAGCACCGCGAGCAACCCGAGCGCCCACCCCTGGAAGCGCACGTGCGACACCCAGAGGAATTGGAGCGCGTAGATGAGGTGACGCGCGGTGTGCCAGAGCACCTCGCGCTGACACTCGGGACGCTCCTGGAGCCGGCCGCGCCAGAGGTGGAAGTAGAGGACGTCGAAGGTCCCCAAGAGGCCGATGGCGAGCAACAGGTAGAAGGCGACGTGCATGATGCACGGGCCTCAGTGCAACGCCACGGCCAGCGCCTCCCAGCGATGCAAGCCTTTGAAGCGCCAGGGATTCAGCGGATTTGACGCAAGTCCCCGTCAACGCCGTGGACAGCCCTGACAACCCGCGTTGACGCCTGCTCGTGCTCCACGAGTGCGTCAGGCGCGGGCCAAAGCCAGCCCGGGCGCGCTGTCAATCGTTCCTGCTCGAATTTTTCCGGAAAGATTTCCAGGGCCGGCGGTGAATGCGACCCTCGGAAACCCGGCCTGACACGGCACACCCGGTGGCACTTACCCTGCGGGTGGACATGCACCGCGTACCCGATATTCTTCGGCCATCGTTGC
The DNA here is from genome assembly GCF_010894455.1 of Myxococcus eversor. Lineage (GTDB taxonomy): Bacteria > Myxococcota > Myxococcia > Myxococcales > Myxococcaceae > Myxococcus > Myxococcus eversor. The sequence continues at coordinate 229,477 of NZ_JAAIXY010000018.1, forward strand.
GTTGAAAGACGTAGACGTGTTCCACATTGCCCACGCGAGGCCTGTCCGGGATGCACCCCCTTGGTCCCGGCGCTTGAGTGGAAGGAGTGCGGTTGCCCGGACGACCTTGGAGGTCCGGCGTGCGGCGGCTCCGTTGCATCGTGGGGGGCCCGCTCGGGCCCCGGGGGGAAGCGCGTTCCCTGGGGCCCGAGTCACCTCGTCACCTGCCCGCTGACTACGGCCCCACCCGGGCCGCCGTGCCCGTGGGCGCCGCCGCCGCGAAGGACCGCAGGTAACCCAGCTCGTCCTGGGTGCTTTCTTCCATCAGTTCTTCTGTCAGCGAGTTCAGCGGCCAGCGCTCCATCGCCGTCTGCTGGAACTGGCCGATGGTCTGCTCCAGCGCCTGGATTTGATTCAGCGTCAGCGTCCGGCCCGCCTCGTCCCCCATGTCCGTGTTGCCGCCGCGCACCAACTGCAGGCCCGTCATCCGCTCCACCACGGTGGTCTGCTTCACCATGCTCGCGCCGATGTCCCGGGTGATGCGGCCCAGGCGTTTGCGGCCCTCCTCGGAGAGCGAGCCTCGCGTCGCCACGTTGCGGGTGCGCAGAATCCACGTCCCACGCTCGTTGATACCCCGCAGGGCCACCGCCATCGACAGCGCGCTGGCATCCGGCACGCCTGCTTCCTTCAGGAGCTGGCGAGTCGCCACGTAGCCCTCCCGAAAAGACGTCTCCCGCCAGGCGGGCAGCGCCGCCACGCGCTCCAGCGCGTCGATTTCCGCGGCGGTCAGCTCGGTGCCGGACTCCGTGTCACCCAGCAACAGGAGCAACTGGAGCTGCATCGCGTTCGGGTGCGCCTTGGCCAGCGCCTCCAGCTTCTCGCGGAACGTCTTGCGCGCCCGCTCGTGCTCGGACTCCGGCAGGGACTCGCCCCGCAGCGCGTCCCGCACGGCCAGGTAGAGGTCCGGGTTCTCCAGCCGGGGCACCTGCGCCAGCAGGAACAGGGCCTTGTCCGCGTCCAGCCTGCGCGTGGAGAGCGCCAGCCGCAGCTTGACGTCGTCCGAGGTGGCCTTCTCCCACGCGCCCTTCTCCCAGTCCGCCAGCGTGGGGTCCGGAGGCAGGGGCGTGGCGCCCGGCAACAGCTCGCTCTTGCGGAAGTCGGGGCGGCCCAGCTTCACCCATGCCTGGCGGAAGCCCTGCTGCCAGGAGACACCCGGCGCGCGTCGCAGCTCGCGCAGCGTCTCCAACAGCTTCACCTCCCTGCTCCCCGGCGCCGCGGCCGTGAGCTGCGCCAGCACCGTGGTGACTTCCGCGTCGTTGCCTTCCTCGAGCGCCAGACACGCGTGCACCAGCAGGGCGGGCGCGTGCTGGGGGGCCAGCATCAGCGCCTCACCGAGCGACTCGCGGGCCTTCTTCAAATCCCCCGTGGCGGCGGCGCGCGCGGCGCGGTCCGTGTGGCGCAGCACTTCCATGGGGGCGGCGGGCTTCGCGGCGCGCGGCGCTTTCGAGGGCTCGTCGCGGTGGGCGTGTTCCCCGGCTTCGTGCCCGTCATGGCTCGTCGCGCGGCCCGCCCGGAAGAGGAGGGTGCCGCCGGCGGCGAGGGCCACCACCAGCCCCACGCCACTCCACAGCGCTGCCTTGTTGCGTCCCGATGCGCCCTGCGAGGGAGGAGGAGGAATCGGGACCGTCATGTTGTGGCTTCTCCGGCGGTGGGGGGAGCCGCATTCCAATCGCCCCCGCTCACCGGAGCAAGGTCGCCCGAACCGACAAAGGTAGTGTCACTCCCTACCCAGGGGGGCTCCCTCTCCGTCCGGGACGTCCCGGACACGTCACGCCGGGCTCAGTCCTTGAGGTAGACGACGCGGGTACCGCCGCGCGCCTTCACCTCGGTGCGGGGCGGGCGGGAGACGCACTGGACGGTGGTGCCGCCCGTGGCGTCCACGGACAGGCGCTCCGAGGGGTCCGCCTCCACGCGCACTCCGCCGCTGGCCTCCACGTCGAGGGACTTCACGCCCTTGAGCTCCATGGCCTTGACGACGGCGCCGCCGCTGGCCTCCACGTTCAGCTCCCGGGCGCGGCCTTCCAGATTCACCACGGCGCCGCCGCTGGCCTCGACCTCGACCTTGTCCGTGTCCATTCCGCGCACGGTGAGGGCCGCGCCGCCGCTGGCCTCGGCGGAGAACTCGTCCGAGGCGGCGACCTCCGCCTCGACGTGACTGCCGCCGCTGGCCTCCACGCCCTCCAACTGGGGGCTGGAGACGTACAGGCGGACCTTGCCGCCGGAGAAGTTGTTGCCGAAGACGCCCTGGCGTTCGACCTCGGTGGTGAGCTGTCCGTCCTTCACCACGAGTCGCAGGCGGGAGAGCAGCTCCGCGGGGCCCTCGACGCGGACGGACTTGGGGCCGACCTTCACCTTGGCCTTGATGCCGTGGCCCACCGCCAGGCTCTCGAAGTCATCGACCTCGCGCGTCTCGGTCTTCTGCGCGTGAGAGTCCTCCGCGAAAGACACCCCCGCGAACATCAGCAGGGGGACGAGCAGGGACATCCGGGCGGTCTTCATGGCGCGCTCCCAAGGCAGGGGGCCTGGAAGAGGCCCCGTCATGGCGGGCTACGCACGGCGCTCCGAGCGATTGCCGCCCCTCGGGACAAACTACTGCCGGGACAGCATCTCCAGCGGAACTCGCACGGCGGTGATGTCGCCGGGCTTGATGTCGACCGACAGCTTGAGTGCCTTGCCGTCGCCGTCCACCAGCTTCAGCGTGTGCTTGCCCGAAGGCAGGCTCACCTTGAAGAGCGGGGTGTCACCCAGCGACTGGCTCCCCAGATACACCTTGGCGTAGGGCTCCGTGACGAGGGTGAGGAAGCCCGGCTCTCCCGTGGGGGCCGCTGTGCTGTCCTCGCTCGAATCGGGCGTGACGCGCCGGCTGGTCCGGGTCGACTCCTTGGAGGAGCGCTTGACGGTGGTGCGCGCCGTCTTGCGCACCGGCTTTTCCTCCTCGTCGATGGACGGGGTCGGCTCCGGCTCCGGCAGGGCATCCACCGTGTCGACCACCACCGGCGTCTCCGGAGCCTGGGGCGGGACGTTGTTCTCCACGACGACGGGGGGAGTGCCGGTGCCCGTCCCCGTGTCGTCGGCGGGAGGCGCCTTGGCCTGCTCCGACGGAGGAGGGGTGCGCTGCTTCGGGGGCGCAATCGGGGTGGGCTGCGCCACCTCCGGGTCCTTCTTGTCGAGCCCCAGCATGGGCGCGGCCCAGGCGGACACGACGCCTCCATCGAGTCCCAGTCCGACTGCTCCGGCGCCCACCGCGAAGAGGACGAGCACCGCGGCGAGGACCTTGAGCCAGCCCTGGGACTTGGAGCGCACGACGGGGACGCCCCGCAGGGTGTGGACGTGGGAGTCCTCGTCGTCGTCGTGGTGCTCGGGAGGACGACGGTTCTCCTGGAAGCCCCGGGAAGGCTTGGTGGTGACTTCGCCGTCGGGGAAGCCTCCTCGGGAGGGCCTGGCGGTGGTGTCGCCGTCGGGGAAGCCTCCTCGGGAGGGCCTGGCGGTGGTGTCGCCGTCGGGGAAGCCTCCTCGAGAGGGCCTGGCGGTGGTGTCGCTGTCGGAGAAGGCGGCGGGGAGCTGAGGCTGCGGCCTGCGTCGGGCCGGTGCGCCGCGACGGGAGGGGGCACCCGCGTGGCTTCCGGGCTCCGCGGAGAGCGTGGGCACGCGGACCATGGCCGTCTCCTCGTTGCGAGGGGGCGGCTGCGGGGCGGCTGTCACGGGGCGCGGGGTGTCCGTGGTGCGGCTGCGAGTGGGACGGGCCTCGCTCCGGGGCGCGGGCTCCTCGGCCGCCGGCGCGGGGCGCGCGGAGGGCATCTGCGCGCGGACGGTGTTCTCGGAGGGTGGAAGCGCGGGCCGCCCCGGCTGGGTGCGGGCCATGTGCGGCGCATCCTGGAGAGGCGGCGGCGGGGACTCCGACGGAGGCGGCGGGGGAGGACGCGCGGACTCCGAGGCGGCACCCCGCCCCGCCAGGCGCTTGTGGGGCGGGGCCTGGAGCACGGCCTTGCGCGGCTCCGAGTCTGGAGGCGGAGGCGGGGGAGGCGTCGTCGCCGGCTGCATGCTGGTGGCGCGACGCGGGGTGGGCTGCTTCGCGGCGGGCGGCGTCCCCGTGGCGCGGCGAGGCGGAGGCTCCGGAGGGCCGGACGTCGTGTTGATGGTGAGCGGCTCGGGCAGCTCCGGGGCCGGGGCCGGGTTCGAGCCACCCATGGCGAGCATCGCCGCCACGCTCGTCTCGCCCGTGACGTCACCGGAGGGGCCGGCCATGAGCAACTGGCGCGTCTGCTCGCGGCGGTCGGCGAAGAGGCGGCGCATCACCTCGCTGCTCTGCTCGGGGTGCCAGATGAGGGGGCCCACCGCGCGCTCCAGGGCGCGGGCGAACTCCAGCGTGGAGGCGTAGCGGTCCTCGCGGCGCTTGGACAGCGCGCGCAGGACGATGGCGTCCAGCTCCGGCGGTATCTGCTTGTTGGCGCGGGAAGGCGGCGTGACGTCGCACTTCAGCACCGCGTTCATCATCGCCTCGGCCTGCTTCGCGTAGAACAACCGCATGCCGGTGAGCAGCTCGTGCAGCACCACGCCCAGGCTGAACAAGTCGCTGCGCGCGTCCAGCGGCTCGCCCATGATCTGCTCGGGCGACATGTATCCGCTGGTGCCCTTCACCATGCCCACCGCGGTGCGGCTGGCGCGCGCCAGGCTCTTGGCGATGCCGAAGTCCAACAGCTTGGTGACGCCCTCGTACGTCACCATGATGTTCTTCTCCGCCACGTCACGGTGGATGACGGGCGAAGGGTGGCCGAGCGGGTCCGTGAAGGTGTGCGCGTAGTGCAGCGCCACGGCGGTGTCCCGCACCGCCATCAAACTGAAGCCCATGGGGATGGGGTGGCTGGCCTGCCGACACGCGCGCGCCACCTCCACCAGCGTGGCTCCCGGCACGAACTCCATGGCCAGGAACAGCTCGCCCTCCGCGATGTCCAGGTCGAACACCTGGGCGATGTGCGGGTGGTTGAACGCGGCCGTCACCTTGGCCTCGTCCAGGAACATCCGGATGAACTCTTCCTCGCCTCGGATGTCCGGCAGAATCTGCTTGAGAACCACCAACTTGCGGAATCCAGCGAGGCCCCGCTGGGACGCTAGGAAGATCTCCGCCATCCCGCCCGTGGATAGGCGGCTGAGAACCTCATACTTGCCCAGCGACCGGCCCTTGGAGGCATCCGGCGCGAGCGGCAGCGTCGTCCCACTCATCGGAAGGTGCTCAATCTACACCCGCACCTGGACGGACGCGAAAGTCAGGCCCTAAGAAAAGTCCACGAATATCGACATCTCTGACTTTTCTGTGAATTCACATTCTCACTCCTCGGGAGAAGAGCGTCGCCGTGCGGGGGAAGCGGGGAGGGTGACGGCGAGGGCGTTGAGGAGGCGCAGGTCGGAGCGGGACAGGCCGCGCAGGTTCTTCTGGAGGTCGACGAGGGCGGGGGGCTCGGTGCGGGTCGGCTGGGGCGGACGCTTGCGACCAGGAGGCGTCTCGATGGTGGCGTCCAGGGCGAGCAGCGCGTGGGGTGGCACGTGGAGCACGGTGCACAGGCCACGCAGGGTGTGGATGCTCGGGAGCATGTGGCCGCGCTCCAGGCGGGCGTACACCTCGCGGGCCACGCCGAGTCGCTGGGCGACGGCGGCCTGGGTCAGTCCCAGACTCCTTCGGGCCGTGCGCGCGGACATGCCCAGGTGGACTCCAAGCTCGGTCTTCATTCGGTGCCCGTCGGGAAAAAAAGGGGCACCCTACTCCGCGCTGCTCTCGGGACGCACCCTCCGTGAAGAGCGTCTCGTGTGACGCATGTGTGACGGAGGTGTACCTGTGACGCCGTGGATGCGGGCCGGGGCGTCAGGAGCCCTGCGGGCGCTGCGTCCAGCGGGGCGTTCGCTGACTTCACGCGGTCCCTGGCGAGCACAGGCCACTCACTCGAGTCGGCCCCGGGACTGCCCCCTTTCACTTCACAATCCGCGCGTCCCTCCCGCCCGTCCCTCCGTGGACCTGGGCTAAGACGCGCTCCCAAGGTTCCATGGACACTTCTGTTTCTCCCCGCGCTGTCACCGGCCGTATCGACGTCCACCCCCGGGGCTTCGGCTTCCTCACCGTGCAGGCGCCCGGCACCCAAGAGGTGCTGTCCGCCTTCATCCCTCCCCCGGACCTCAACCCGTTGCTGGCTGGCGACATCGTCACCGGCACCGTGACGGCGGCCGCGGACGGGCGCTGGACGGCCAGCGCGCTGACGCTGGTGGAGCGGCCGCGCACCCGCGTCTACGGCGAAGTCGTCGCCCGCAAGGGAGCGTTCTTCCTGCGCATCGACCGCGAGGTGGGCAACGCGGACTGGGCGCTGGACGCCGGCACCACGCGCGTCCAGCAAGGTGACGCCGTGGTGGCGAGCATCCACGAGGGCAAGCTCACGCTGCTCTACAAGGTGGAGCCCGGGGAGGACCGCTCGCTGGAGCGCATCATCGCCCGGCATGCGCTGAACAAGGACTTCTCCCCCGAGGCGCTGGAGGACGCGCGAGTCGCCCGCGAGGTGCCGCACGAGGTGGGCGCGCGGCGTGACTTGCGCGAGGTGCCCACGGTGACGGTGGATGCGCCGTCCACGCGAGACATCGACGACGCGATTTCCGTGCTGCCCGCGGGGCCGGATGGAGCGCTGCGGCTCCTGGTGTCCATCGCCGACGTGAGCGAGTTCGTGAAGGAGGGCACCGCGCTGGATGCGCAGGCGCGTGAGCGAGCCACCAGTGTGTACATGGCGGGGCGCGTGCTGCCCATGTTGCCGGAGGCGCTGTCCTCGGACTGGCTGAGCCTGGTGCCGGGCAAGGAGCGCCGCTGCCTCACGGTGGAGCTGCGCATCGACCCGCAGGGACGGGTGACGGCGGCGGACGTGTACGAGAGCGTCATCCGCTCCTGGGCGCGGCTGAACTACGACGAAGTCGCGGCCTTCCTGGACAAGGGCGAGGTGTCCGCGCCCATGGAGCCGGTGCGGGACGTCATGCCGTGGTTCCGGCTGGCGGCGGCGCGACTGGCGGTGGCGCGTGGCGCTCGCGGCGGCATGGAGTTCGCGCGAGATGAAGCGCGGTTCACCTTCGACGCGGCGACGGGCGAAGTCTCCGGCCTGGTGAGCGAGCAGCCCACGTCCGCGCACGGGATGATTGAGCGCTTCATGGTGGCGGCGAACGAGGCCATCGCCACGTGGATGCTGGTGCGCGGCCTGCCGGGCGTGTTCCGCGTGCACGAGCAGCCGGACCCGCTGCGCGTGGCGGACCTGAATGCCTTCGCGGAGCACTCGGGCTTCGCGGCGGGCTTCGGGCGTGAGCTGACGCCGCTGGCGTTGTCGGCGTTCGACCGGCAAATCGTGGGCGCGGCGGCGGAGCCCGCGCTGCGCTCGGTGTTGCGGCGCTCGTTGGGCCCGTCGCGCTACACGGTGAAGCCGGGGCCGCACTTCGGACTGGCGGCGCCGCTGTACCTGCACTTCACGTCGCCCATCCGTCGGTACGCGGACCTGGCGGTGCACCGCACGTTGAAGGGCTACCTGCAGGGCCGCCGCGACTACCTGGATGAGGACCCGGCGGTGGAGACGCTGGCGGTGCACATCAACGCGCGGGCCCGCGCGGCGACTCGCGCCGAGGCGGACCGGCACCACGTGCTGGAGGCGCGGTGGCTGGCGGGCCACGTGGGCAAGCAGTTCTCCGCGCGCATCGTCCGGGTGCGGCCCTTCGGCCTGGTGGCGCAGTTGGACGGCATGCTGGTGGAGGGGATGTTGCCGGCGGAGGGACTGCCGGGTGGAGGACCCTTCCGTCCGGACGCGCGCGAGCTGTCGCTCGTGGGCAAGGAGCGGACCTTCACCGTGGGCATGCCGGTGAAGGTGAAGGTGGCCTCCACGGACGAGCAGTTGGGCCGGGTGGAGCTGGCCCTCGTCGAATAGGCGCGACTACCCGGCGACCGTGAGGCCCTCTGTCTTGGCCAGCAGCGTGTCCTGGCTCACCCAGCCGAGCAGCCCGGTGGAGGACTTCACGAGGTAGACGTAGGACGTGAAGCGTCCGCCCTGCACGGGGACGGGCGCGGCGGCGAGCACGAGAATCTTCGACGCGGCGGCGAGGGTGGCGACGGGCTTCTTGTCGGTGCGGGAGTATGTGACTGGGAAGCTCTCGCGCACGGTGGCTTCCTGGCCCACGTAGAACAGCTCCTGCGGCACCGGGCCGAGCTTGCCGGCCTTGGAATCCAACGCGAACTTGTCGCGCCGGTTCCAGAACGTCTCCCAGGTGTCGGAGAGGATGATGCCGTTGCCCTTCACCTCGGTGAGGGCGTGGACACGGCCCAGCTCCTTCAGGCTCTTTCCATCGAAGGCATAGACGAGGGTGAGCCGGTCGCTGTCCGTCATGCCCATGTGCACGGCGACCTCCTTGCGCTTGTCTGTGCTGTCGATGTCGATGATGGAGAGGCCGTGGACCTCCGAGTCCGTCTTGCCTCGCAGCGTGGCGGGGCCGGCGGTGAGGATGAACTCCTCGTCGCCCTCCTTCCACTTCACCGCGATGGCCTCCGGCTTGCCGTCGCCGTTCAGGTCGGCGGAGGCGGACTGCGTGGGGAGCTCGTCACCAGCCAGGGCCAGCGGAGCGCCCAGCAGCGCGAAGGTCGTCAAGGCGAGGGCGGGGAGCTGCGTCTTCATGGAAGGAGACCTCGTGAGGCGCGGAAGCGGGCGGAGGTCCCATCGTAGCCACGCGGACCCGCGAGGCACCTGGATTCCCACGGACGTCAGCCGCGTCGTCCGAAGCGTCCTCGGAAGTGTTTGTCGAGGTAGTACTCGGCGCTCGCGTACGCGTCCTGGGCCTTGGAGGACAGGGGTTGTTCGGGGTGGGCCTTCGCGGCACGGCGGGCGCGCTGCATCACCGAGCGAGGCTCGCCCGGAGTCGGGGGAGGCAGCTCGCTGGCGATGGCGTCCACCCACGCGTGGGCCTGGTCCACGATGCCGAGCGCCTCGTCGAGGGTGACTTCCTTCTCCGACAGCGCGGCGAAGAGCTGGCAGTGGTAGCGGCGGCAGCTCGCGGGGCGGTCCGAGTAGACGGTGCACGTGCGCCCATCCAACGCGGAGCAGTGCTGAGCGAGTGCGGGCACGCCGTCCTCGCGCCGGTCGACGGGCACGCCACGCTTCTCCAGGGCCTGGGCTTCCTCGGGCTGGAGCGAGACGTGGGTGAAGAGGGTTCCGTCGCAGCACATGCCGCAGCGCAGGCAAAGGGTGGACAGGGGCATGGGGCCTCGGAACGGGAAGGAATCCCTCCACTAACCCGCCCAGCGACGGTGTTCCATCGCGGCGAGGCGGGGAAGGCACGCACGCCTCCTTGCCCGCGAGGCGCCCCACGTCGAGAGGCTCCGTGCGAGCGTCTGGGAGGATGACACCCTCTTGGGGTCTCATAGCTAGAGGACGAGGGCCACTCGCGAGAGGCCCCGCGAGGGGACTTGGGAGTCAGGCGCACTCGCACGAGGCTCTGTGCCAGTCCGAGGGACACGCTTCTCGCGAGGGGGCCCTCGCTCGTGCGCCGGGCTGAACTACACTGCGTCCCATGCGTGCCGCGTTTCGAGTCCTGACGCTCGCTCTGCTGTCGACGCTGCTCGCGTGCGAGAAGACGCCCGGTGGCGTCCACGTGGTGGTGAACGGGCCGCTGACGCCCGGTGTGGACTTCGACCGGCTGTCCGTCATCGCCTCCCTCCCCGACGGCACTCCGCTCGCCGCGTCCACGCTGGAGGGCGAGGAGCTCCGCCTCCCCGCCACCTTCAACTTCGAGTCCGGCCCCGCCACACCCGAGGGCACTCGCGTCTCCGTGCGCGCCACCGCCGAGCGCGCCGGCATCATCCAGTCCACCGCCTCTGGAGAAGCCGCCCTCACCGCGGGCTCCGGCGCCAGGCTGTCCCTCACCCTGCCCGCCATCCCCGAGCAGCCGGACGCGGGCCCTGTCGTGGAGTCCTGCGACAACGGCGTGGATGACGACGGTGACGGGCTCGGCGACTGCGCGGACCCGGACTGTGTCGGCGCCAGTTGTCAGCCCGGAGGACTCGTCTGCGCGAACAGCGTCTGCGCCTGCCCCGGTGGAATCACCGGCGTCATCTCCGAGCGCCCGGGCTTCGCGCGTCGCTCGGACCCCCTGGTCGTCGCGCCCTCCACCGGCCCCCATGCCGGAGCGCTGGTGATGGTGGGCGGCCGAGATGACTCGGGCAAACCCGTCTCCACCGTGGAGATCTTCTTCCCCGCCACCGGCCGCTTCCTGGAGAGCGACCTCACAGTCCCCCGCGCCGAGGCCTCCGCGCTCGTGCTGGATGATGGCCAGGTGGTGGTGCTCGGCGGCGTGCGCGAGGAAGACACGTTCGAGTCGAGCGCCGAGTGGCTCGACTCCGACGGCGGCACCACCCGCATCCCCTTCACTCCACCGCTGGGCCTGCGTGGCTCGCTCGCGGGTCGGCTCCAAGCAGACGGGGTGATCGCCGGAGGACTCATCTCCATGGGCGTCACCCGGCCCGCCACGGACACGGCGCTCCGCATGACGCTGCGCGGTGAGGACGCGGGCTCGTGGGAGCTGCTGGGCCGGCTGTCCTTGAGATGTCCCTCGGGAGGCGCGGTGCTGGGAGACGCCTTCGTGCTCGCGGGAGGCTGCGCGAGTGTCCCGTCCTCCGAGCGCACGGACGTCGTGGCGCCCCCGGGATTGCTCGGCTCGGGGCCGCTCCTACCCACCTCGCTGACCTCGCCCGCGGTGGTGGAGCTGAAGTCGGGACGGGCGCTGATTCTCGGCGGACGAGAGGCCGGCATCGTCCCCTCCTCACGCGCATTCCTCCTGGAGCGGAATGCCGGGGTGGTGCGGGTGCGGGAGCTGACGTCCATGGACGCACCGCGTGGCGCGCCGCGCGCGGTTCGAGCGGGCAACGGTTGGGTGTACGTCGAGGACAGGGAAGGGGCGGCTGCCGCATGGTTCGACCCGGCCTCGGAGCGCTTCACTCCCGCCGCCTCTCTGTCGACACCTCGACGTGGACATGCCCTGGTGGGCGGTGTCGACGGACGGGTTTATGTCGTGGGTGGAAGCAGACCCGACGCCGGTTCCGACGGACTGTCATTGTTCATAGAGCCGCGTTGCCCTTGAATCCCAGGGGCGGAACACGCCGATGTCGTTCCGCCACGCCTGTACTCGGGAACAAGTTTCCAGACTCTTGAGAGTGCCCAGGCTATATGAACCCCGGTTCACCCTGGTGGTACGCATACCGGGGGACTGCTTCCTTTCGCCCGAAGTCGTACAATCGTCTCCATTCACACAACGGAGCTGGCATGCAGGCGGACACACGGGACGGGACGCGCGGCCGGGAGTCGGTGCTCGGCTACCGGGTGGGGACAGAGCTGACCGCGGTGGCTTCGTTCGGCAACGGCAACAGCGACACGGCGGGCCGGCTCATCCAACTCTCGCTGGAGCACCTGACGCTGAGCCTGGACTCGAACGCGATGCCGCGTCCGGGACAGGCCGCCTCGGTGGTGCTGGGCCAGGGCGAGCGCTGGGCGACGTCGCTGGACGCGGAGGTCATGGAGGTGCGCGGCGGAAAGCCGGAGGTCAGCCTCCGCTTCGTGTCGCCGCCGCTGGACGCGGGCCGTCGCATCGTCACGGTGCTGGAGGCGCTGCGCGACAACGGCCTGTTGCTGCCGCCGGAGACGCGGCCCGTCTGGAAGGAGCGCATCGACCGCAAGGACCGCGTCGCGCGCATCTGTGAAGCGCTCGCGGGTCGTCAGGCGCGCGGCATGGCGCGCACGCCGGATGGCCAGAAGGTCGCCGTGACGGCGGTCTCCTTCGACGCGCTCCAGGGCCGCATGGGCTGGCGCTTCGACGGGCCCATGCCTCGCGGCCCCTTCGTGGTGGAGGCCTTCGGCTACAGCAGCGTGGTGCACCTGGAGGTGACGGAGGCGCGCGAGGAGGACGGCTGGGTGGTGATGCCGGTGCCCTCGGAGCTGGTGCGCTACCGCCACCGCTGGCTGCGTCGCGCGCCGCCGAGCAGCGCGTGCACGCTGTCCTTCAACCACCCCATGTGGCCGCAGGTGCACGTGAAGCGGCCCGTGTTGGACTTGTCCTATGAGGGCCTGGCCTTCATGACCGAGCCGGGCGAGGACCTCCTGTACCCGGGCCTGCGTCAGCCGGTGCTCGAAGTCGCCATGGAGGGCCTGGCGCCGGTGCGGCTGCGCGCGGAGGTGCGCAACATCTCCAGCATGGCGGCGGGGCGTCGGTGCGGCATGTCCGTGCGACCGCTCGACGCGGAGGGTGCCCGGGCGTGGCGCGCGCTGGTGGAGGCGCAGATGCACCCGTCCACCCGCGTGGAGGGTGACTGGGGCGACGCGACGTGGAAGCTCTTCCAGGGCTCCGGCTACTTCGGTCTGCCGGGCAAGTCGCAGGAGGACTTCACGGAGGAGCGTCCCTGGTTCGACGCCACGCAGGAGCGGCTGGAGGGCCGCACGCGGCTGGGCTACCGGGTGGTGCGCCCGTCGGGTGACTCGCTGGAGGCCACGCTGTCCGTGGTGAAGCCGTACGAGAACACGTGGATGGCGCACCAACTGGCGCGTCAGGCGGTGCCCGGTCAGCGCTCCTCTGCGCGCGAGGCGCTGCGTGACATCTACCTGCGCGGCTACGAGCCCACGCAGGTGGACCCGGACGTGAAGTGGTTCATCGCCTTCTGCGAGGCGAACGTGCGCTGGGTGCGCTTCACCAAGTTCGACTTCGCCAACTGGTACGAGCACACCGGCCAGGCGTCCCTCACGCCCTTCCGGCTGATGGAGGCGGAGGTCGACCGCGAGTGGGAGGTGCCCGTGGAAGTCGAAGTCGGGGTGCCCACCGAGGCCGAGCGCGCGCGCTTCTTCCAGGAAGTGGAGCGCACCCGCCCCGTCGCCTACCGCGAGGCGCTCGATTTGGTGGAGGAGCGCTTCGACCTGTCGCGCGCGAGGACGAAGTGGGGCGAGGCGGGCCTGGGCCGCGAGCGCGAGCTGCGCGTGGCCCGCGTCGACGGCCGCGCGGTGGCGCTGGCGGTGATGGAGTCGGCGCAGCCGGGCCTCAACCTCTTCAACGTGCTGGATGGCGTGCGTCTGTTCCCGCTGGTGGATGACGCGCTCCCGGAAGCGCAGCGGGCCATGCTGGCGCTGCTGGCGCACGCGGCGGAGTGGTACCGCCCGCGCGGTCGCCGCGTCTTCGTCCACTACGTGGAGTCCACCTGCGTGGAGTACGTCGAGCGCGCCGCCCTGGCCGACCTGGGCGAGGGCAAGCTGTGGATCATCTCCTCCGCGCTGCTGCCGGAGTTCCTCGAACACCTGTGCGAGGCGACCACGCCCCGCGCGGCGTCCTGAGCGGGGCTCCGAGCCTCCGGGCTTCGGAAGCCTCGGGCCGACGAACCCGGTGACCACGGCCAGCGGACATGAAAAGGCCGGGTGGCCCCAGTGGCTCCACCCGGCCTCATTCATTTCAGGCGACTGGCGAGGGGCTTACTGCTTCGCCACGCGCAGGTAGTACGTCACGCCGCCGATATCGCGGGTCTTCCCCTGGGCGGACGGGTCCTCCAGCACGGCCGCGAAGTCGAACTGCTCGAAGGCCTCCGTCTGCTTGCCGGTGAACTCGTTGTCCTTGAACTCCAGGCCGATGTTGAACTCCTGCAGCGGCTTGAGGGGAATCTGGAACATCGCGCGGGTCGGGTCGGCGACGCGGAACTGCGTCTCGCCCACGCGCTCGATGCCCTCCGACTTGCCGCCAGCGGCCTGCCACAGCGCCGTCAGCTGCTGGCCCAGGTCCACGACGATGGTGCCGCGCGCGATGAACGGGCGCTTCGCGTCCGTCGTCAGCTCACGGAAGCGCACGTTGAACATGCGGTCCTCGCGCAGCGTGTTGCGCAGGATGAACGTGGCGTTGGAGAAGCCGAACGGCACCATGTTCACCACGTTGGTGTTGCGCCAGATGATGTTGTTGTTCTGGCGGGTGTTGTAGTCCGGGTTGCCAATCTCCACCGTCGTCATCGGGTCCGCCGGCGTCACCAGGCGCGCGAGCAGGCAGTAGTGGCCCTGGAAGGGCGGGTTCCACTGCACGACGATTTCGTCATCCGCGCCGCCCGCCAGGTACACCAGCGTCGTCTGGCCAATCTCCGTCCAGCCGGCCGGCCACGAGGTGCTGGTCGCCGCGTTGGTGCCGTACAGCTTCACCACCACGTTGTGCGCGTCCACCGTGCTGCGGTTGCGAACCTTCACGTGCACGTAGTTCGGCTGGCCGAACTCGGGGTTCTCGTGCGGACCGGGGGTGGGCGAGTTGCGGACCCAGATGTCCTCGCTCTCCCACATGCCGTTGCCCGCGGTGGCCGCGTCCGGCTCGTTGCCGGTGTCCCACGGCTTGTCCTTGCCCCACACGTCCGTGCGGCAGGCGGTGGGAACCGCGAAGCCGTTGGTGGGGTTGGTGCTGTTGGAGGTGCCGGACACCGCGTCGGTGCCCAGGCCGAAGGCGGCGAACGCCGTCCACAGCCGGCAGACGTCCTCACCGCTGTGCAGCGTCGTCGCCGCGGCGATGATGCCGTCGCGCACCTGGGTGAAGGTGGGGCTGCAGGGCGTGTTCTTCAGGCCCTCGGTCAGGTACAGCATCATGCGCTGGTTACCGGCGCTGCCCGCGGCGTTGTAGAGGTTGGCGTCGAACCCCCAGCGGTCCACCAGCGCCCAGTACGCCTCCCACCCCGCCTGGGCGAACACGGAGCCCACGCCGTGGGGAATGGCCATGCCGTTGATGCTGGCGTACGTCCACGTGTTGACCGTCTGGCTGGTGCTGTAGCGCTGCCCGCGGATGCCCAGGCCCGTCGTCGGCTGGCCGAGCGCGTACGTGCCCATGCCGCGACCCTGGGGGCCGGTGTCCGTGGCGCGCGCGGTGTACATGAGCGACAGGAAGTCGCTGATGCCCTCGCCCGGCGCCTGGTTGTTGTTGAGGCAGGAGACGTTGGCGGGGCCGCCGACCAGGCGGTTGGAGATGCCGTGGCCGGCCTCGTGGACGATGATGCCGCTGTCCAAATCACCGTCGCGGTTGGGCACCGTGGTGGTCCACCGGTACATCTGCATGCGCGGACGCTGGCCGTCCGGCGGCGTGAGGAAGTTGGCGTTGTTGGTGCTGGTGCCGTCCTGCGCCTCGGCGCGCACGTCGTCGTTGCCCACGCCGCCGTTGCCGTAGGTGTTGACCTGGAAGTTGCCGCCGGCCTCGTCGAAGCCGTACTGGTACTGGATGTCGTGGATGATGTTGTTCCAGTAGAACAGGTTGGTGACGGCGGCCGGGATGTACGTGCCGGGCGCGTTGGCCAGGTTCAGCGGGAAGCTGCAGAGGAGGGACGGGCCGCAGTCCGGCTCCGGGGTGGTGGGCGGCAGGTTGTTGGCGTCCGCGTCATCGTAGGCGTGGACGTTGTTGCCGCGGTGGATGGTGAACTCGGGGCCGGTGACGCCGTCCGTGTCATGCCAGCCGAAGGGAGAGGCCGTCAGGTTGGCGGGGTTGAGCACGCTCACCCGCAGGCCGTGGTTGGGGCTCTCCACGGGGCGCGGATACACGGAGTAGGCATCCGAGGCGACCCAGTCGAAGCGCGTCCATACCTCGCCCGTCGTCGCGTCCACCGTCATGTCATAGACGTGCTCCTGGTCCGGCGTGTGGACCTGGAAGTTCCACACCAGCCGGGCGTCGCCCTGGTTGACGGGGAGCAGCGCGAGCTGCGCGTCGATGGGCGCGGTGGAGATGCCGGACTGCTCCACGCGGGTGCGCTGGCGGGGACCGGACTCCTTCTCCAACTCGCGGGGCGCGGTGAGCGACTTCAGGCCCAGGTGGCGCGCGGCCCCGGAGACGGCGGCGGCGGCGCCCAGGCGGGGCTGGGTGCTGGTGACGGCGCGGGCCAGCGCGGGCAGGAAGTCACTGTGCACGCTGAGCACGCGGCCTTCGCTGTCCACGTTGATTTGGAGCTGGCCGTTGTAGAGCGGCAGCCCCTGGTGCGTCTGGCGCAGGTACAGGTGGGTGACACCGCTCTGCCGCGAATAGACGCGGTCGGTGACCTCCAGGTTCGCCAGGTCCGTCAGCTCCAGGCCGAGCAGCTCCCGCTGCGCCTGGACGAAGGAGAGGCCCACGGCGAGGGCGTCACCGCTGCTGCGGCCGGACAGCGCGCCCACCGGGTTGACGATGGAGCGGACCAGGCCCGTGGAGGCGTCGTGCTCCAGGCGGAGCTCGGGCACGCTGCGGCGCAGCGCCGCCTCCTTGTCCTTCTGCAGCGCGCTCACGCCCTTCTTCAGGCCGAGGTTGAGGGAGATGCGGGCGTCGTGGTTGCGCGCGACGCTCGTGTCCTGCGTGGCCGCGAGGGCGGTGGGAGCGCTCAAGGCTCCCATCAGCACCAGCGCCTGGGTGAGGCGGCGGCGGAAATGACCCTGTGACATGTAGACTCCTGCTCTGGGGATGAAACAAGCCGGCGGGGATGAAGAACCGGCTACCCCGCACAGAGCAGTGGACGTGCCAACTGAGTCCTCGAAGCCTTTCAGGCAAGGCTTGGAAAAACTGTAGCGCCCGCCGTCACAACGGCGGGAAGCGTGTAGCAGCGCGAGTCACAGCGAACGTCAGGAACGTCGCCGTAAGCTCATGGAATTCTTCATGTCCGTGAAGAACTCCTCCGTGGCTGAAATCAACGGCTCCGGTGTGAGCACGGGGCGAACGAGACACCGTGTTTCAAAACAGGGTGAGCGAGGACCTCGGGCCATACCCAGACGCCGTCAGCCCATGTGTTTTTTATCGCGATACGTTCCGAGCGCCCGTCACTGGCTCTCGCCTCCCCGAGGTTTGACTCAGGGGAGGCGAAAGCGGGAGCGGACTCGCGACGACTGACTACAGCCCGTCATCCTCTTCGGGGTCCGGGTAGGACTCGAGCTCGTCCTCAGACTCCTCGGTGTTGCGGCCCCGGCCCTGCTTCTTGCCCTTGCCTTCGCTCTTGGCCTCGCTGCCGCCCGCGAGGTCCGCGTCAGGGCCGACGACGTACCACTGACGGCCCTGCTGGATGCGGCGCAGCACGCCTTCCGTCTCCAGCGCGGCGAGCAGCTTGGCGAACGTGGGGAAGCCGTGCTCGCGCTCGTCGAAGTCCGGCTCCTTGCGGACGATGGTCTCCTTGATGAGCGAGGGATTGACCGGGCCGGTGGCGCGGGCAATCAGGTTCTGCACCACCTCGCGGGCAATCTCCGGAACCTCCGTCTTGGAGTCGCGCTTGCCACCCGAGGGCGCGGCCTCCTTCGCCTCGGCCTTGCCGGCCTTGCCCGGCGCGTCGCGGCCATGGCGGCCCCGCTTGCCGTGCCCCACTTCCTCGGTGGCGTGGCGCCCCTTGTCCTTGTCGCCCTTCTCCGAGCGCTGGCGCGTGGTGCGCAGGTAGATGAACTCGTCGCACGCGTTGACGAAGAGGGGAGAGGTGGACTCCTTCACCGCCAGCCCGATGACGGTGCGGCCGTTCTCACGCAGCTTGTAGGCGAGCGGACAGAAGTCGCTGTCGCCGGAGGCGATGACGAAGGTGTCGATGCTCTCCCGCGCGTAGCACAGCTCCAGCGAGTCGATGACCAGGCGCATGTCCGCGCCGTTCTTCCCCGCGCGCGTGGAGGGGGGCACGTCGATGAGCTCCACGCCGAAGCGGTGGAGGCCCATCTTCGCCTCGTTGAAGCGGGACCAGTCACAGTAGGCGCGGCGGAAGACGACCTTCCCCTTCTCCAGCAGCCGGTCGAGCGAGGGCTGGAGGTCGAAGTTGGAGGCGCTGATGCCGGTGTTGGTGACGAGGTTCTCGAAGTCGAGGAAAAGGGCGATGCGGTGTTCGTTGGTGCGACCGTTCACGTGCGGCCTCTGCGATAGGCGCCGGTGTACGGCGCGATGGGCGCCGATGCGCGGCGCGGATGGAGCCCCGGCGCTTTTCCTCCGTTCGGAGGGCGCCCGCCGGGCCCTGCGGGTGCACCCTAGCCTGTTCCCGACGCCCTGGGGCGTTGGCGTTCGTCGGCTGAACACTCGGTGGGAGGCGGTGGCCTGTCCTTCCGGGAGGTGGCCAGGGCACGGTCCAGGCGTGAGCGTCGCGTCGTGGCCTACCTTCGCGGGAGACGGGTCCAAGGACCCCCAGCCGGAGTACGAGTCATGACACGAGGAATGATGTCCAGCCGATGGAAGCGAATCGCCTGGGTGGCCCCGGCGCTGGCCGCGCTGCTGGTTCCCACCGTCGGCCTGGCGGAGCCCCCCACTGGGACCGCCACGGAGCAGACGAGCCTTGAGCCCCAATTGGACACGACGGGCAACCTCGCCGGCAACGTGCCCCCGCTGAACCTGGGCGGCATGATTGGCGCCGATGTCACGCCCACCCAGGGCATGACCCGCATCGTCCAGGGGCCCGATGTGGAGCTGCAACCCGACCCCAAGCGCACCCGTCAGATTGAGGGTGACGTGGTGGCGCTGAAGGGCAGCGTGCTCTACGTCCAGCCCGACGGGGGCGCGGTGGTTCCCCTGAGCCTGGAGGCGCTCAGGCTCAAGCAGACTCCCAAGGAGGGCCGGCGGGTGATGGCCGACTACCAGGTGGAGAACGAGACGCAGAACGTGGCGACCGCGCTGGCCGGAGAGAAGTGAGCCAGGGCCCCCTCACGAAATGACTCGGGGGAGCGCCGCCACGCCTTGGCGGTCCTCCCCCGAACCTCCAAGCCGCGAATGAGCTACTTCTTCTTGGCGCCGACGACGGTGTCGGGGCGCGCGTTCTCACCGAACTTGCCGGCGGTGTAGTCGCGCGCCATCTGCTCCAGCGTGACGTGCGGCACCTTCTTCGCGTGGCCCGCCTGACCGAACTGCTTCATGCGCTCCTCGCAGATGGCCTGCATGGCCGCGCGCGCGGGCGTCAGGTAGTAGCGCGGGTCGAACTCCTCCGGCTTGGCCATGAAGGCCTTGCGGATGGCGCCGGTGATGGCGAGCCGGTTGTCGGTGTCGACGTTGATTTTGCGCACGCCCGCGCGGATTCCGCGCTGAATCTCCTCCACCGGCACGCCGTAGGTCTCCTTGATGCGACCGCCGTTGGCGTTGATGATGTCGCACAGCTCCTTGGGGACGGAGCTGGAGCCGTGCATCACCAGGTGGCAGTTGGGAATCTTCTTGTGGATCTCCTCGATGCGGCTCATGGCGAGCACGTCGCCGCTGGGCTTGCGGGAGAACTTGTAGGCGCCGTGGCTGGTGCCCATGGCGACGGCGAGCGCGTCGATGCCCGTGCGGTTGACGAAGTCCACCGCCTGGTCCGGGTCCGTGAGGAGCTGCTCCAGCGTGAGCTTGCCCTCGGCGCCGTGGCCGTCCTCCTTCTCGCCCATGCCGCTCTCCAGCGAGCCCAGCACGCCCAGCTCACCCTCCACCGACACGCCGAAGCGGTGGGCCACGTTGACGACTTCGCGCGTGACGGCGACGTTGTACTCGTAGGTGGAGGGCGACTTGCCGTCCTCTTCCAGCGAGCCGTCCATCATCACGCTGGTGAAGCCCATGCGGATGGCGCTGATGCAGGTCTCCGGCGAGTTGCCGTGGTCCTGGTGCATGACCACCGGAATCTCCGGGTAGAGCTCCACCGCGGCCTGCATCAGGTTCCGCAGGAACAAGTCATTGGTGTACTTCCGCGCCCCGCGCGACGCCTGGATGATGGCCGGGCTCTGGGTGGCGCGAGCGGCCTCCATGATGGCCTGGATCTGCTCCATGTTGTTGACGTTGAGCGCGGCGACCCCGAAGTTGTTGGCGGCGGCGTAGTCGAGCAGGGGACGCAGGGCGATGAGCGGCATGACTGTGTCTCTCCGTGGCGGATTTGAAGAAGGGAAGTACAGGCGCCTGAGTTAGCACGGACGCGCCCGAGGGCGCCGCCAAAAGCTCTCCGGACGCGTTCCCCACCCGACGCTGTCAGCGGGTGGGCACCGGGTGCAATTGGACCAGCGGGGGCAGGCGGTCCGCGCGCTCCAGCAGGCGGGGCTTGGGACGCACCGCGACTGGCACCCGGGACTCGGTGAGCAGCTCCAAATCGAACACGTTGTCCCCGAAGGCGGCATACAGGGGCCGCTCGGTGCGCGCTCTCAGACACGTCACCTTCCCGGGGCCGTAGGGGATGGGGGCCACCACGTCCGGCAGCACCGTGCCGCCCGCGGACTGGGGGGTGCTGGCGATGACGTGCTCGGAGGAGATGCCCACCACGCGCGCGGCGGCCTCCACGACGGCGAGCGGCGAGGCGCTCACCACGTAGCAGGGGATGTCCTGCTCGCGGGCCCAGTCCACCACCAGGCGCACCTCCGGGTGGACGCGCTCGGCCACGCCGTGTGACTCCACCACGCCGCGAGCGAACGCGCGCAGCTCCTCCACCGGCCAGCCGGCGAACAGCCACGTCGCCATCTCGCAGATGTCGCGCTCGGCGATGCGGCCGGCCTGGAAGGCGGTGAACAGCCTGCGGGCCAGCGTGCTGTTGCTACCTTCGAGTTCCAGGCCGTGGGCCGCGGCCACCTGCTCCATCCGGGGGCGGGCCTCGTCGCGCACGGCGTCGCGTCCCGTCACTGCCATGAACAGGTCGTCACCGACGTCACCGCTCCACAGGGTGCCGTCTCCGTCGAACGCCAGGAGGCCCCCCGGCGCGGCCTGCGCCTCGCGAGCGATGCGCTCCAGCGTCTGCTCCACGTGCTCCATCTTCATGGCGGGACATCCTGGCCGGATGGCCTCGCGCGGCCAACCCCCGATGATTCACCGAAGGAATTTTCGAGCCTCCGTTCACTCTCCAGCAGCACGGGGAATTGAAGCGTCCAAGGGGGGACGTTTCACGCCGTTGGGGGAACACGCTTGTCCAATCTCAACCTGAAGGTCCTTTCTGGGGAAGGGCCGGATGTACGAGAGGGTGCGTCCGAAGTCGCGTCGGCGGGGACTCGCTCGTCCGAGGAGTTCGTGCGGGGGCGGGGCATCCGGTTGATCCGCGAGGATGGCACGGCCTTCCTCGACGCGGCCTCCGGCACCTTCAACGTCCCGCTCGGGTATGACCACCCGGAGGTGACGGACGCGGTAATGGAGCAACTGCGGCGCATGGCGCACGCCAGCTCCTCGCTGATGGCGGGGCAGGCGAAGCGGGTGCTCTCGGAGCTGCTCGCGCATGCGCCCGCGCACCTGACGGCCGGGTGGATGCGAGACATCACCGGCTCCACCGCCAACGAGTGCGCGGTGCAGGTGGCGCAGAAGGCCACGGGGAAGACAGACATCCTCAGCCTCTTCCTCTCGCACCATGGACAGACGCAGTTCACCACGGCGATTTCGGGCAATGCGTTTCGTCGCAAGGGCTTCCCGGAGTCGGTGTCACCGCACTCGGTGAAGGTGCCGGCGCCGTACTGCTACCGCTGCTTCTACAAGGCGAAGTACCCCGGCTGCGGGATGCTGTGCGTGGAGCGCATCAGCGACTTCGTCGAGTACGCGAGCAGCGGCTCGGTGGCGTGCATGCTGGTGGAGCCCGTGCTGGGCAACGGCGGCAACGTCGTGCCTCCCCCCGGCTACTTCCAGGCGCTCAACAAGCTGTGTGAGGAGAAGGGCATCCTCCTCATCGCGGACGAGGTGCAGACGGGCATGGGGCGCACCGGGCACCTGTTCGCCTCGGAGGCGCTCGGCTTCAAGCCGAACATCGTCACGCTGGCCAAGGGCCTGGGCGGCATCGGCATCCCCGTGGCGGCGGTGTTGTTCGAAGGCGCGCTGGATGTGATGGAGAGCCACGAGCACTCCTTCACCTCGGGGTGCAATCCACTGGCGCTCACCGCGGCGTCCGCGACGTTGAAGGCGATGACGTCCGGCCACCTGCTGGCCACCGTGCGACGCAACGGAATCGTGTTGGGAGAGCTGCTGAACCAGCTCGCCACGAAGTTCCCGTGCATCGGTGACGTGCGGGGCCTCGGGTACATGTGGGGCCTGGAGATTGTGCGCGCGGATGGCTCGCCCGACGTGGAGAAGACGCTGGCGCTCATCCGTGTCGCGGGGGAGCGGCACCAACTGGTGCTGCGCGGCTCCCGCTACAGCTTCGGCAACGTGGTGAAGGTGCGGCCTCCGCTCATCGCGACGCAGGACGACCTGGAAGAAATCGTCGCGCGGTTGTCTCGCGCGCTCGCGGACGTGGGCTGAGTCGGGGACTCGAGGGGGAGCACATGAGGGCAGTGGTGTACACGACAGCCTGGGAGCTGGAGCTGCGCGAGCGCGCCGAGCCGTCCGCGCCCGTGCATGACGAGGTGATGGTGCGCGTGCGCGCCACCGGCATCTGCGGCACGGACCTGGGCATCATCGGCGGTGAGTACGCGGCGAAGCCCGGGGTGGTGCTGGGCCACGAGTCCTCGGGCGAAGTCGTGGCCGTGGGCCCCGCCGTGCGCCATGTGCAGGTGGGGGACCGCGTCGTCATCGACCCGACCTTCTTCTGTGGCCAGTGCCGGCTGTGTCGCACGGGGCGGCAGAACCACTGTCTGCGCAAGGGCGAGACGGAGACGGGCGTCAGCGCCGACGGCACCATGGCGCCGCTGCACAAGACGACGGAGCGCTTCCTCTACACGCTGCCCGCGCACGTGAACTTCGAGGAGGCCAGCCTCACCGAGCCCCTGAGCTGCGCCGTCACGGGCGCGAACCAACTGCGCTTGCGTCCTTCGCTGCGCACGGTGGTGCTCGGCGGTGGGCCCATGGGTGTGTTGTATGCGTGGGTGCTGGCGGGCCTGGGGTTGACGGGGACGCTGGTGGAGCGCTCTCCCGCGCGGCGTGAGCTGTGTCGCGAAGTCGTGGACCGGCGCTGGACGGTGGCCGAGTCACTGGACGAGGTCTGCGCGCGCTACTCCTCGGATGCGGCGCCGCTGGACGTGGTGGTGGACACCACGGGGCGACTGGCCGGTGAAGCGCTGACGAAGCTGTCGCGCGGCGGGCAGTTGTTGCTGGTGGGCCTCAAGCGTCACGAGGTGGCGCTGGACGTGGGGGCCATCGCGGACCGCAGCCTGTCCGTGCAGGGCTCCATCGACTCGCTGGACAGCAGCTTCGCCACCGCGCTGCACCTCATCAGCTCGGGCGTGGTGCCCGCGCGTCGACTCGTTTCGCACCGGCTGCCGTTGGCGTCGTTCCGCGAGGGACTGGCGCTGGTGGGCTGCGACGTGGGGGCCCGGCGTCAGGGCGCTCCCGCGGCCGCGCTGAAGGTCGTCCTCCAACCCTGAAGTCCGAGCGAGGCACTCACGATGATTCATGGACTGCTGATTGAAGGCACGGACTACGCGGGCAAGACGACGGTATGCAAGCTGTTGGGCGCGCACCTGACGGCGGCGGGGCTGCCGGCGCGGCTGGGGCATTGCTACGTGTTCGACATGCCCATCCTCGACCACTTCCTGGCCGAGGCGAAGCGCACGCCGGACCTGCTCCAGATTGACTGGTTCTACTCGGCGAACATCCTGTTGGACCTGGCGCGCTGTCATCGAGGGTTGCCGTCGGGTTTCCTCGTCCAGGACAGACATTGGCTCAGCCAGGTGGGGCGCAACCGCTTCTTCCATCCGGACGTCGCGGGACTGCCCAGTCAGCTCATCTGGGATGAGCACCTGCCGTTCGCGTTCAACTACTACCTGACGTCCACGCCGAAGGCGAAGCGGGAGCGGGCGCTGCTGCGTCCCTCCAAGTCGGTGCGGGACACGTACCTGCGCGACAACCCGGAGCGGCACCAGGCCTACGACGAGTTCCTCGTGTCGCTGCTGCCCTCGGAGGAGCGCTGGACGGTGGTGGACACCAGCGAGCTGCGGCCGGAGCAGGTGGCCGAGCGCATCGCCACGGACGTGCTGCGTCGACTGCATGCGGAGGCCCCGGCGCAGGTGCGGCCGGCGGTGGCTCGCTAGTGGGCTCGGCGGGCTCGGTGGGTGGCAGGCGGAGCACCGGGAAGGGTGAAGCCATTCAGGCACGGGAGGGCGCCATGGAAGTGCTCGTCATCGGAAACAACACGGTGGACATCGTCTTCTCCACGCGCGAGGCGCTGGTGACGGACGGCAAGGTGCAGGCGGATGGGCTGCGCTTCTTCGGCGGCGGGCAGGGCGCCAACGTGGCGGCGATGCTGGGCGCGCTGGGCGTGAGCACGCGCTACTTCGGCGTCTTTGGTGGCGGGGACTTCGGACGGCTGGCGCGGGGCTCGCTGGTGGAGTCCGGCGTGGTGGTGGAGGGAAGCCTCACGGTGGCGGACTGTCCGCAGCACTCGGCGGCCATCGTCGTGGACACCACGCGCGGCACGCGCTCGCTCGTGATGCACAAGGACGCGCGGCTGCGCATGGATGGCATTCCGGCCGAGGCCGCGCCGTTGGACCAGTGCGGCCTGGTGTACCTGGACGGGCACGAGCCCGCCTTCTCGCTGGCGCTGGCGAAGCGCGCGAGAGCCTTGGGTCTGCCAGTGCTGGCGGACGCGGAGGTAGCGGAGGAGGCGCGGCCGCTGTTGCCGTACCTCACCAGCCTGGTGGCGCCGGGCAAGGTGCTGCGCGAGCTGACGGGGGAGCGCGAGCTGTCTGTCGCCGCGCGGACGCTGCTGGCTGGGGGACTGCGCGTGGTGGTGGGCACGCTGGGCGCGGAGGGCTGCGAGGGGTGGACGGCGCAAGGCGAGCACCACCGCGTCGCGGCGGAGCGCTGCGAGGTGGTGGACACCACGGGCGCGGGAGACGCGTTCCATGCGGGCTACATCGCGGCGGTGCAGGCGGGGCAGGGCTTCGGCGAGGCGCTGCGCTTCGCGACGAAGGTGGCGGCGGTGAAGTGCGGAGTCCCGGGGCCGCGCGCGGGCGTGGACCGGCTGGCGCTGCTGGGCGTGGGACTGGGCGCGAGCGGGGGCGCGTCTCTCTCGCTGCTCTAGCGGCGATGGGGACACGGGGGACCGAGCCATGAAGGTCATCGTCACGGGGGCCAGCGGATTTCTGGGGCGCAGGGTGATGCGCGCGCTGCGGATGGAGGGAGTCCAGGCCCAGGGCACCTGGAGCGCGACGCCGCGCCAGGGGCTGATGCGCCTGGACATCACCGATGCGCGCGCGGTGGACACCGCCTTCACGGAGGGCCGCTTCGACGTGTGCATCCACGCGGCGGCGCGTTGCAACCTGGACGACTGCGAGCGTCACCGGTCCGCCGCGACGAACATCAACGTGGGAGGCACGGGCAACGTGGTGGAGGCGTGCCGACGCACGCGCACGCGGCTGCTCTACGTGTCCACGGACCATGTCTTCGATGGCGCCCCCGCGCGCACGTACGTGGAGACGGACGAGCCCCGGCCGCTCCAGCACTACGGCGTCACCAAGCGAGAGGGCGAGCTGCTGGCGCTGACGCTGGAGGACGCGTTGGTGCTGCGCGTGCCGTTGCTCTACGGCCTCACGGGGCCGGACGAGAAGGCGACCTTCGTCACGTCCATGCTGGAGCAACTGGCCACGGGCCAGCCCGTGTATGTGGATGGCGAGCAGGTGCGCTACCCGGTGCTGGTGGACGAGGTGGCGGGCCTGCTGGCGCGGCTCGCGGGGGGCGGCGTGCGGGGCGTGCTGCATTTCAGCGGCGGCGAGGCCACCACGAAGTATTCGTGGGCGCGGCGGCTGGCGCATGCCTTCAACCTGGATGTGTCGTTGGTGCGCACGCGCAAGGAGTCGTCGCTCGCGGTGCGTCCCCGGGACAACCGGCTGGAGTCAACGCGGCTGTCGGCGCTGGGACTGAAGGCGCCGTTCTCCCTCTCGGAGGGAATGGATGTCCTCCGTTACCAGAGGGGGGCGGGCGTATGAGCATCGCGCGAGCCGAGGGTGACTGGCGCGGAGTGATGCGCGATGTGCGCGTGTCGGGCAGCCGCGTCACCAAGCGGGCCACGCACGGGCGCGACAAGCTGTTGCGTGAAGTCGCGTGGCTGAAGGCGCTGCCTCCACGCGCGGCGGAGCGCTTCCCCCGGGTGCTGGAGGTGCGCACCGGCGCGGACTGGGCCGAGTACGACATGGACTTCTGTCCATGGCCGGAGCTGTCGCGGGTGCTGGTGGACGGCACGCTGACGGTGGGCGAGGCGGTGGGCGGCACGCGGAGCATCGTGGCCTTCGCCTTCGACGTGCTCTACGCGGACCACCACCGTCCCGCGCCCGAGGGCTTCTTCCACGCCAGCTATGTGGACAAGTTCTGGAGAAGGGCCAGCGCGGGCCGGGGCCTGTCGGCGCGCTTTGACCGGCTGTGCGCGGCGGGGAGCCTGGAAATCAACGGCCGGCTTCATCGGAGCGCGGCCGAGCTGGTGCGCGCGCTGGAGCGGGACACGGAGTTGCTCGCGCGACTGAACCCGCCTCGGGTGGGACGGTTCCACGGCGACTTCAAGTTCGACAACGTCCTCTTGGAGCCGGCGACGAATCGTTTCCTGCTGTTGGACCCGCGCGGCTCGACTGTCACGGGGGATGCGGACAGCGACTACCTGGAGGACCTGGCCAAGCTGCGCACCTGTACGAGGGGTCTCTACGATTTGGTGCGCGCGGGCGCGGCGCGGGTGACCGAGGGCATCGATGGCCTGTCCTGGGAGTGGGCCTTGTGGGCGAAGCCCGCGTTGGAGCGCTTCGCCGCGCTGGATGCGTGGCTGAGCGAGGAGCTGCCCGCGCGAGCGCTGGCCCGAGGTGACACCGACTGGCGCGTGCGGTGGGACTTCGTCACGCCGCTGCTGCTCCTGGCCAATGCCCCGTTCCAACTGGCGCCGGTGAATCCTCGCACCGAGGACATCGCATTGGTGCTGCATGCCACGGGCGTGCGGCTGCTGGCGGAGGCGCTGGAGCGTCACGGCACGCGGAGCGCGGAGGTGCGGCCATGACGCGCGCCACGCGGAAGCGCGCGGTCCTCCGAGGCGGCGTCATGAGGCGCGGGGCGAGGAACCCTTCAGCCCTCCGAGCCGATGTCATGACGCGCGAGGCGCGAAATTGCTCAGTCCTCCGAAGCGGCGTGGAGGAAGCCGGGCAGCACCGCCCGCAGGCCCGCGATGACGGCGGCGGCCACGAAGGCATGTCCCACGGACACGAGCGTGGGGCGCACGGCGCGAATCAGTGGAGGCAGATGACGCTTGTCCAGGTCGTGCGCGGCATTGACGTCCAGGCCGTGCTCGCGGGCCCGGTCCGCCGCGCGCACGAGTGCCTCCAGCGCACCCTCCTGCGCGGGTGTACCGAAGCCCTCCACGTAGTCACGGCAGTTCAGCTCGACGGCGGCGACACCAGCTCGGGCGACCAGGTCCACGGCCTCCGGCTCCGGGTCCACGAACACGGAGAGGCGCGTGCGTCCGCTCAGCGTTCGTGCCCAGTGAGAGAGCCTGAGCTGGTCATCCCCGGGGTGCCAGCCGCGCTGCGTGGTGAGGTGGTGGGCCTCGAAGGGCGTCACCACCCAGCAGCCGACGCCGGGGGTGCGCTCCAGCAGCGCGCCGAGGTCCTCGCGCAGGTCTCCGCCGACATGCAGCGTGGCGTGGCCCTCGCGCACGGCGTCCAACGCGGCGAGCGCGGTGACGTCGTGGGGCTTCACGTGCCGGTGGTCGGACCACTGGTGGACCATCAGCGCGCGGCAGCCGCCTTCGATGAGCGTGCGCGCCGCCTCCGTCAAATCCGGCACGGCGCCGCCGCGCGACGAGCGCAGCAGGGCGACCTTGTTGAGTCCCACGCGCAGCAGGGGTGTCGGCACAGCGGCACGCATCGACGGACCTCCCGGTTCCAGGCGCCCATCCTCGCATGGCCGCCGGGTCGCGACATGCGCCGCGTGGCGTGAGCGTCTCCTTCCGAATTCAGCGGCCCCGCGCATGGCCGCGCCAGGTGCAGCACGCAGCACGCAGTGAACGAAGACCCATCAAGGAGCATCACCATGAACAAGCCTCGTAGCGTTGCCATCAAGCTGTCCGCCGACACCATGAAGTGCGTCGTCGGTGGTTCCATCTCCACCCTGCCCACCGGCCCGGTCATCACCCAGCCGCTGCCCACCCTGCCCGGTCCCATCGTCACGGGACCCATCATCGTGGGCCCGGGCCGCGTCTTCCCGGTGCTGTGATTCGTCAGTGAAGGCTGACCGCGTGAGCCGTTGAGGTTCATGCAGGGGAGGCGCGGGCCGCTCAACCCGGCTCGCGCCTTCCTTCCTCTATCCGCTTCTGGTGTCTTTGCCCTCATGACCCAACCCTCGCGTGACGAACTGATGAACCTGGTGGGCGTGGACCTTGACCAGTTGCTGGCGCTCGAGTCTTTGACGCCCGCGGTCGAGGCCGCCGTGTTCCTGTCTGGCTCCCTGGTGGAGGGGATGGGCAATGCCTTCTCCGACATCGACGTGTTCGTCGTCGGTCGGGGCGAGCCGACGGGCACCAGCCTGCACAAGGCCGGAGACGCGCTCTTCTCCGTGCACATGCTCGGCAAGCGGCGCGTGGACTTCGAGTACTGGAGCGAGGCGTCGGTGGAGGCGCTCGCCGCGAAGCTCGCCGCGTTGGACCTGGTGGAGGGGGGCCGGGACAACGTGATGATGGAGCGGCGGATGACGGAGGACGAAATCGTCTTCCTGCACCGCGTGCGCACGGGGGTGGCGCTGATTCACGGCGACCGGCTGGACAAGTTGCGCTCGCGCTTCGACTTCCGTCGCCTGTCGTGGTGGTTGATGGAGGTGAAGATTCGCGAGGTCGACGACGCGCTCGAGGACCTCTACGGGATGATGGAGCAGCCGGACGTCGCGCTGATGCGCGCACGGGAGCTGCTCAACTCCACCTGCGATGCCTTCTGCCACTTCCGGGGCAACACGAACATCCGTCGCAAGTGGCGCACGCGGATTCTGGGGAAGCTCGCGGAGGGCAGGGACGACGAGGCGCGCGATTTCGAGGAGCGCTTCTGGCAGCTCCAGTTCCCGGACGGCGCGCGGCTGTCCCAGCACCCCGAGGAGCTCAAGGCCTATCTGGAGACGTGCATCCGGGTGTGCAACCAGCTCACGGATATCATCCAGGAATGAGCGCCATGGACCTGGACGCGCTCATTCCCGTCACGCACCTGCGAGTGCGGCGCCGTCGAGCCGAGGGGCAGGTGCACCTCATCCTCGACAACTACTACTTTGATTTGGACGAAGGCACCGACGCCGTCTGGCGCGCCTGTGACGGCGTGAGGACGGTGGCCGAGGTGGCGGAGGCGCTGCACCGCGAGCGGGGCTGGGCGTTGGAGCTGGCCCGGTCCGTCACTCGCGAAACGCTGAGGGCCTTCGCCGAGCAGGAGCTCGTCTCGCTCGTCGCCCCGACTTCCACACGCAACCCATCCGCAGGCGGTGAAACCCATGAGTGAAAACAACGGCCACCTTCCCATCATCGGACGTGCCTGGCATCCCTCCACCCGTGAGCCGGGGCCGCTGTTGCCCGCGACGCGGCTCGCGCTGGCGAACTGGGTGAGGCCGGACGGACTGGCGAGACGCGAGCTGGTGCTCGGCGCGGCGGAGGGCGAGCCCTGGGAGGTGATGACCATCGACAGCGAGAGCGCCGAGCAGGCGTGGCGGGTGATTCACCTGCTCGACGGCAAGCGGACGCTGTCGGACATCGCGAAGGAGACGCGGCTGGACCTGGCGCTGGTGTCGTCGGTGGCACAGGACCTGTATCACCGCGCGGTGTTGGTGCAGACGAGCGGGTTGGAGGTGGATGCGCTGACGTATTACGAGCACCTGCGCTCGCTGGCGGGAATCGCGCAGCAGCGCTGGGGGCCGTCGTCGATGCTGCGTCGGTTCTGGACGGGGCCGGTGTCTCGTCGACTGGCGGTGGGCTACCTGCTGGAGAACTACCACTTCGCGGCGGCGGCCTCGTCGCACCAGAGCGCGGCGGTGGCATCGCAGCCGACGGAGCGACTGAAGACCATCCTGAGCGAGCACCTGTCCTTCGAGTACTGGCACCACGCGTGGCTGAAGCGCGGGTTGGTGGCGGCGGGGCTGACGGAGGCGGACCTGGAGCAGGCGTCGCCGCTCATCTCGATGCAGGCGCTCATCAATCACCTGCGCTGGTTGGGGATGGCGGACCCGCTGTCGTACTCGGCCTGCATCGGAGTGGGCGAGGGAGACCCGACGGCGCTGGCCACGGTGGGGAAGTTCTGGGAGCGCTTCACCGAGCACGGGGTGCTGCCGGTGGAGGCCTTCGGGCCCTTCCGGGACCATGACATCGGTGATTGCAGCGACGACCATGACCAGTTCGGTCGCGAGCCCTTCGCGGACGCGGGCCCGCTCACCGCGGCGGACCAGGCGCGCATCCGTCGCCGGCTCATCACCTTCTGCCGGCTGACGATGGCGTACCACCGCGAGCTGCTCGACTTCTACGGACCGGAGCAGGGGCCCACGGTCTTCTCCGTGGAGGACTGATTCGGCTCAATCATCGAGCAGCGGTGTCATCGAGTCCGTCGCAGGAGGAGGTTCGAGTGGAAGCGCTGGACAGGACGGTGCTCGCTTCGCGAAACGTGCCCTCAAGGGCACGAGGGTCGAGCGCTTCCTCATGAGTGTGCTCGCGGACTCCGTCGAGGTCTCTCCGCTGGACGCGCGTCGCGTGTCTGGAGTGCTGCGCGTCCTGCCGGAGGAGGTTCGTCGACAGTTGGAGCGGACGGGGCGCGTGCGCGAGTACGTGCCCCAGGAATTGGTCGCGACTCGGGGTCAGCCCTGCGACACGGTGCGCCTGGTGTTGGAAGGCATGTTGGTGATGGGGCGCCTGGGGGCGAACCACGGGGCCTTCCTCCGGGTGACGCATGTGGCGGCGGGCGAGCTGTATGGCGCGCACGCGCGTGACGACGGAGCGATGCACGGCTTCGACGTCGTGGCGGGTGGAGGGGTGCGCGTGCTGGAGGTATCCGGCGCGGACTTCCGGGAGGCGCTGGCGCTGGATGAGACGGGTGGGCTGACGGCGCTGCTGTGCCCCGCGTTGCGCCGTGCGCTGCTCGACTTGTTCGCGGACGATGTGGAGCCGGAGGGTGTGCTGCGGCTCGCCGCGTGCTTCCGGGAGGGCACGGTGCCTGAGGGCACGGTGCTGATGCCCGCGGGTGCGACAGCGGCGGAGTGGTGGGTGTTGAGACAGGGCTCGGTGCGCTACGGCGAGCGGGCGCTGGGGCCGGGTGAGGACTTCGCGTTGGATGCGCTGCTCCTGGACGCGCCGGTCTTCGCCGCGGCGACGGCGCTGGAGACCAGCACCCTGCTGTCCGCTCCGAGAGGCGCGACGGCCGAGGTGCTGCTGCGCTTCCCGGGCGTGCGTCGCGCCCTGGGGCGACGCGTGGCGAGGAGCAGTGCGCAGTTCAATCGCTGGCCGCATGTGGTCCTCACGGATGTGAGTGCGCCTCCCGAGGCACCTCCGGAAGAAGAGGGCTCGATGGAGCTGCCGGAGCGGCCTTCTTCCGCGTCGCCGTGGAAGCCGGTGCCGTTCTACCGACAGCAGGAGCACATGGACTGTGGGGCCGCGTGCCTGCGGATGGTGGCGCGGTACTACGGGCACGAGCTGGACTACCCGTCGTTGATGAAGCTCGCGGGCGTGAGCCGGTATGGCACCAGCCTGCTGGACTTGTCGCGCACGGGGGAGCAGCTCGGGTTCATCACCACGGGCATCCAGGCGGACTGGGAGCTGTTGCGCTCGGTGGACCTGCCGGCCATCGCGCACCTCCAGGACCGACACCACTTCGTCGTGGTGTGGCGAGTCACTCGCAAGGGTGTCGTGGTGGGTGACCCGTCATTCTCCACGCGCTTCATTCCCCGCGAGGAGTTCCTGCGCTCCTGGCGAGGGGTGCTGCTGCTGCTCAAGCCGTCGGACCGGATGTCGACGGCGGTGGCGGCGCTTCCTCCGAAGCAGAAGGAGCAGTCCGCGCTCGCGCGCTTCTCCGTGTTGGTGCGTCCGTATCGCCTGGTCATCGCGGAGCTGGTGGGGCTGTCGTTGTTGTTGCAGGTGCTGGCGCTGGCCTTCCCGTTGGGAAGTCAGGTGGTCATCGACCGGGTGTTGATGCGCGCGGATGCGCAGTTGTTGGACGTGTTGTTGGTGGGGTTGGTGGTCACCGCGCTGCTGTCGGGGGTGCTGGCCTTCGCGCGGAGCTACCTGGTGCTGGAGGTGTCCACGCGCATCGAGCGAGACGTGGTGGAGACGCTCTACCGGCGGGTGCTGGACGGGGCGTCGGGGTTGTTCCAGCGCTTCACGACGAGCGACATCCTGAATCGCTTCATGGAGGTGGGGCTGATTCGAGGCTTCATCGTGGACAACGCCATTGCCATCACCATCGACGTGGCGCTGGTGTTGAGCACGGCGGCGGTGTTGACGATGTATTCGTCCACGCTGGCGGTGCTCGCGCTGGCGCTGATGCCGTTGCACCTGTTGGTGTCCGCGGTGGTGGGTCGCTGGGTGCGGAACCACACGGTGGCGTACCTGTCACAGCATGACCTGTACCAGACGCACCTGATGGACTCGTTCAAGGGGTTCGAGTCGCTCAAGGCGCACGCGCTGGAGCTGCCGTTCCTGCGCACGATGCAGCGCTTGCTGGCGCCGTCGCTGCAGCACGGCTTCAAGGCGTCGATGCACGGAGCGATTGGCGCGAGTGTGTCGCAGACGTTGGACCTGGTGGGCAGTGCGTTGGTGTTGTGGGTGGGCTCGCGAGCGGTGTTGCGAGGGGAGCTGACGGTGGGAGCGCTCATCGCGGCGACGCTGTTCGCTCGGCAGATGAGCGGGCCGGTGGTGAGGCTGGCGACCCAGTGGCGGGACTACCAGCGCGTGCAGGCGCATCTGGAGCGGGTGGGGGCGGTGCAGGACGTGGCGGGGGAGGGAGACAAGCGGGCGTCGGCGGTGCTGGAGCTGCCGCGGGTGAAGGGACACATCCGGTTCCGGGGCGTGAGCTTCCGCTATGGAACGGGCCGCGAGTCCAACACGTTGGAGCGGCTGGATTTGGAGTTCGCGCCCGGGGAGGTGGTGGCGCTGGTGGGGCCGTCGGGGTGTGGGAAGAGCACGTTGGTGCGGCTGCTGTTGCGGTTGCATGACCCGGGGGAGGGGACGGTGTCGATTGATGGGTACAACCTGCGGGACGTGACGCCGGAGTCGGTGCGCGGGCAGATAGGGATGGTGACGCAGGAGACGCAGCTCTTCTCCGGGACGGTGTTCGACAACATCGCCTGTGGGCGTCCGGTGACGGAGGAGGCGGTGGTGCGGGCGGCGCGACTCGCGGGGGCGTACGACTTCGTGACGGAGCTGCCGTATGGCTTCCAGACGCTGGTGGGGGAGCGCGGGTTGACGTTGTCGGGAGGACAGCGCCAGCGGGTCATCATCGCGCGAGCGCTGGTGACGGACCCGCGCATCCTCATCTTCGATGAAGCGACGGCGGCGCTGGACCCGTTGGCGGAGCAGGCGATTCACGACCGGCTGCGCGACATCGTCCGAGGGCGGACCACGCTCATCATCAGTCATCGGCTCCAGACGTTGCAGCACGCGGACCGCATCGTGGTGATGAACGAGGGACGGATTTCCCAGATGGGGACGCACGAGTCGCTCATGTCCGCGCAGGGGAAGTTGTACAGCGCGCTCGCGCAGGCGACGCCGAACTGGAAGCGCCATGGAGTGGAGGGTGCTCATGGCGGTGACTGAGGACACGTATCGGGAGTTGTTGCCGGTCCTCGACTTTCCTCGGACGCGAAGCGTGCTGCGTGGGCTGTACGCGGTGTGCGCGGGGTTGGCGCTGCTGGGGTTCGGCGCGCTGTTCTTCGTCGAGATGGATGTGGTGGTGCGTGCCCAGGCGGTGGTGTCTCCGCAGGGAGAGACCGCGAGAGTGCAGGCGCCTCGCTCCGGTGTGGTGCTGGAAATCGCGGTGCATGAGGGACAGCAGGTGGAGCAGGGGGCGGTCCTGCTGCGCCTGGACGATGCGCAGGTGCGTTCGCGGGTGAGGTTGCTGGAGCAGCAGGTGGTGGAGGCGCGCTCGCGAGTGACGATGTTGGAGGCGCTGGTGGCGTCGCGGACGGAGTCGTACGGAATGCAGGTCCGCGTGCGCAAGGCGACGGCGTTGGAGACAGCGGCCCGCCTGGAAGCGGCGCGAGCGCTCATCCACGCGAAGGAGCGTGAGGCGGAAGCACGATCACGGGATGCGCGGAACGCGGAGCATCTTCGGGAGAAGGAGTTCGTCGCCTCGGTGGAGGCGGAGAACGCGTCCGTGCAGGCGGAGGTGGCGCGCTCGCAGGTGGTGGCGGCACAGGCCTCGGTGCGTGAGCTGGAAGCGAGCCTGGGGCGACTGGAGCTGGAGCAGCGGGGGCTGGAGGGAGACTCGCGCGTGGCCTCGCTCTCGGATGGAGCGGCCCTGTCGGCGGCGAAGGTGGAGTTGGAGCGCTACACGGGAGAGCTGGAGGAGACGCGATTGGAGGCGGCGAGGCTGGAGGTGGTGGCGCCGCGAGCGGGCACGGTGCAGGGGCTGACGGTGTTCGACCGGGGGGACGTGGTGCAGGCGGGGAGTGTGCTCGCGCTGGTGGTGCCGTCGGAGGACGCGCTCGTCCTGCGCGCGGCGGTGGCCTCGGAGGGCATCGCGTTCCTGCGAGACGGGCAGCCGGTCCGAATCAAACTGGACGCGTATCCCTTCCAGGACTTCGGCGTTCTGTTGGGGGAGTTGTCACGAATCGCGGGGGACACGACGCGGCGGCAGGAGGACACGCTGGGCGCCGCGCCATACCGTGTCGACGTGAGGGTCCCCGGTGAGCCGCGTTCCACGGCGGGAGTGCCCGTGCGGCTGCGTCCGGGAATGACGGGCACCGCCGAGTTCGTGGTGCGCCGAGAGCGGCTCATCTCCGCGCTGATGCGCCCACTGCGCGGAGTGGACAGCCTGGGGCACTGAGCCGCTACCGCTGCACGGAGAGGATGCGCCACCCGGTGACATCGATGGCGTAAGAGCCAGTTTCGGTGGGGCGCTAAAAGTTCCTCGCCGGAGGAGCAGGCTGCCAGGAGTGGGACTGGACAGGCCCTTAGCTGTCGTACCCGGTCGTGTAGCTGTCGAGGAGCGAATTGCCCTGTCGCACCTCAAGCCTCAGGGTGATCCTGTCCGGACCTGGCTGGAATGTTCTGCTTGTGTCGCGCCACCGATGATTCAGCGTCACGACCAGGGTACCGAAGTTTCCGCTGAAGGTGGTGTCGTTGATCTCCGAATCCCCTGTATCCGGCTGCATGCGCAGACCAGCATTTCGCGCAGCCACAGCCCACGGGGCATCACTCTTCGTTTCCGCTGATTCGTCCATCGCCAGTTTCAAGTTCGTCAGCACACTCTTCATCTCCTCTGTGTATTCCAATGCACTCCTCCAGTAAGATGCCCGCAACAGAGACGCCCACTTGCTCCCCGCCGGGCTCTCCTACAGGGGAAGTCTAAAAGCCATTAT
The DNA here is from genome assembly GCF_010894455.1 of Myxococcus eversor. Classification (GTDB taxonomy): domain Bacteria; phylum Myxococcota; class Myxococcia; order Myxococcales; family Myxococcaceae; genus Myxococcus; species Myxococcus eversor. The sequence continues at coordinate 264,886 of NZ_JAAIXY010000018.1, forward strand.
GAGGAGGGCGCTCTAAGATTTTTCGCTCGTAGAACAGGCTGCCACCAGCAATGGGGCTCTACCGAAATAGGCTCTTAAGGCAACGCAGCCCAGGAGAGACTGTGACGATGGCGAGGTCCGTCGGCGAAATTGAATATAGGTGGGACGTACCCCAGATAGAGGATCGCCACCTTTCGTCGTCACATACGTCTGACGACCGACCTCGGTCCCGGAGAAGATATAACCAGGGACTTAGTGAGTGACATTCGCCGGAGTCTTGTCACAGGCGAAAATCAGCAGGAGAGTTGGGGAGAGAAAGGTGAGCAGCTTCACGACTCTCCTAGCAGTTTTTGCGGATAGCTTACCCCGCATGCGCGAGCGATCACAGTCATGGCAATGGCAGTGGAACTGCGAGAGGGGTGACGAGCGACCCTGTGGGGTTTATTTCACCTCGAATAGACATGCCGACGTAGGCGTTAGTCGGTGCGTGCCACAAGGCGGCCGTGGCCGGTCTGCCTCCTGCACCTTCGTCGCTTACCCTCATAGACGGCGACTCGCCCGCACAGATGACGCTAGGCATCCCAAAGCACCGAGGAGAACTCGCAGGGGTATGCTTTCCGTTGCAGCAAACAGGCTTTTGCCTCTTTTACCTACGTCAAATCACCTCCCTTCCTCCTCTTCTCAGACCGTTTCGGCTCTGCTCAAGTAGTGCTAGCCGTGGCAAACGAATCTTACCCTGGTACAAAGGGAACTCAGACGTTCCGCAAAGGCGGGCCTTGTGCGCAGAGGCTCACCCAATAGAGAGGGGATGACATGAGTGAGCAGGTGCCTTTCGATGCTGTGACCTTCGCAGAAAACCCGGATCCACGCTGCCCCTGCGTCCTCCTCTTGGATACCTCTGGCTCGATGGGGGGAGCGCCAATTGCCGAACTTAACGCTGGTCTCGCGCAGTACCGCGACGAGCTCTCTGCGGATGGCATTGCCTCCAAGCGGGTGGATGTGGCCGTCGTCACGTTCGGCGGCCAAGTGCAGGTCGTCTCCGAATTCTCAACGGCTCCAGGCTTCGTGTCGCCCCAACTTGAGGCCGGCGGCGAGACACCGATGGGCCAAGCCATCCTGCGTGCGACGGAGATGCTCCAAAAACGCAAAGAGACCTACCGGCAGAACGGCGTCCTCTTCTACCGCCCGTGGATTTTCCTCATCACTGACGGACGTCCGTCTGACGACTGGCAGGCAGCATCGGAGAGGGTAAAGCAGGGCGAGGCTTCCAAGGCATTCTCCTTCTTCGCCGTGGGAGTCGAGGGCGCCGACATGGGCATCCTCAAGCAGATCAGCGTCCGCGAGCCGCTCCGGCTCAACGGGCTGCGTTTTCGTGACCTATTCAAGTGGCTCTCCAACTCGCAGCAGGCCGTGTCCCGTTCGCGCACTAGCGATGAGGTTGCGCTGTCCAATCCGATGGTGCCGGGCGGTTGGGCCTCAGTCTGAGAGGCGCACTTGTGGAAGGTACTCAAAGACTCCGTTGCGGGCACATCACACCGGCACACGGGTGCACCCTGTCAGGACAGCAGTGAAGCGCGTTCGACCTGGCCGCAGGCAGAGGAGGTTCTCATACTGGCTTGTGCGGACGGCGCCGGGAGCGCCGACTTTAGTCAACTAGGGTCAGCCCTGGCCTGTGAGCGCTTTGTGGCTCTCGCATGCGAGCAACTCCAAGCAGGTGTCAGCATGGCTGACCTGGATGAGGCCACTCTGCTGGGCTGGTTTCGCGAGGTCCATGAGGCCCTTCTGCGGGAGGCCCAGCGGCGTGAGATTGTGCCCCGTCAGCTCGCCTGTACGCTCCTGGTGGCCGTTGTCGGTGAGCACAGTGCTGTCTTCGCCCAGGTGGGCGATGGCGTTATCGTCATCCGGGAGGACGACGAGTACCGCGCAGTGTTCTGGCCACAATCGGGTGAGTACGTGAACACGACCCATTTCGTGACCGATGCCTCCTTCGAGGACGCGTTCCAGTGCGAGCGCCGTGGGCGTGTGGACGAGGTCTCCCTGCTGACAGACGGGCTACAGATGCTCGCGCTCAACTTCGGGGCCAAGACGGTCCACCGCCCCTTCTTCGCCCCCATGTTCGAGCTACTACGTCAAACATCTGCTCATGAGGAACTCATCGTTCCATTCAGGCAGTTTCTTGATTCGCCAAGCGTCAATGCGAGGACCGACGACGACAAGACGCTGATCCTCGCCACCCGATTATACAGTGATGCCTCCCCCACGTCTCGTTGACAGTACTGGCCAGGTAGTCCAACTGGGGCCCGAACTGCGCCGAGGTGGAGAGGGAATCATTTTTGAAGTGGCCGGCCTTCCCGGCTCTGTTGCCAAGGTATTCCTGCGCACACCCTCTTCCGAGAAAGTTGCCAAGCTGGCGTGGATGACTTCCAACCGGTCGGCTGAGCTGTCGAGGCTCGCCGCTTGGCCTGTCGCTACGTTGCACGAGCGTAGCGGTGGACCGGCCATGGGCTTCATCATGCCTCGCATCGAGGGCTTCAAGGAGATCCACGTCCTCTACGGAGTGCAGAGCCGCCGCCAATCCTTCCCCAAGGCAGACTGGGCCTTCCTTTTGGCAGCTGCAGCCAACTGCGCAGCCGCCTTCGAAGCGCTCCACGCACGTGGCCATCTCGTCGGTGACGTCAACGAGGGCAATCTGCTTGTCTCTCCTAAGGACGCCACCGTCCGGCTTATCGATTGCGACTCCTTCCAGTTGGTGGCCGGCAACCGGGTGTTCCTGTGTGATGTGGGCTCCCCGCTCTTCACTCCTCCCGAGTTGCTGGGGAAAAACTTCAAACAGGTTACCCGCGGCGTGTCGCATGACCAGTTCGGGCTTGCCGTTCTGCTCTTCCACCTCCTCTTCCTAGGCCGGCATCCTTTCTCCGGTAGGTATTTGGGTGGCGGGGAGATGGCCCCTGAGCGCGCCATAGGCGAGCACCGCTTCGCCTTCGGACGCAATGCGACTGCCCTGCAGATGGCTCCGCCTCCTTTTGCGCTGCCGCTCAGTTTTCTCCCACCTACGATGAGCGACTTGTTCGAGAGGGCTTTTTCGCCTCACGCGGAAAGGACTGGGCGGCCCTCTGCCGGAGAGTGGAGGCAGCAGTTGCTGGGGCTCCTCAAGCAGCTACGCACTTGCCCCACTGATGCGAGTCACCGGTACCCTAGCCATCTGCACAATTGCGCTTGGTGCCAGATGGTCGCCGATGGGGGGCCGGCCTTCTTCCTTGGCTTCAACGTTGTCGGCCAGCTCACATTCATTGCCCGTGCCGAAGACCTCACTCCTTTCTGGGCTGAGGTGTCCCGCCTTCAGGTTCCCAATCTGCCGGCAAGACCCGCCGCGCCACAGGCGCCAGTCGCCTCTCCCTTGGCCGTTGACGCAGCGAAGGCGCTGGAACAAATCAAATTCTTGCGCTCACTCTGTGCCATGGCGGGGGCCCTAGCCGCCGTGGCGGCCCTGGTCGGAGCGGTTGCAGCCCTACCCCCGAGCCTCTTCATTGGGCTTCCGGCGGGGCTTCTCCTACTGCTTAGTGGCGCGCAGTGGTGGCGACTGAGTCGTGGGTCCGTCGTGGGCGTGGCACTTCGCGAGCGCCAATCAGCACGGGCAATGGCGCAGGCGGCGCTGGCGAGTGCCCAGGTGGAGTGGGAGGGGCTCACGCCCGCCATTGAGTTGATCCAGGGACAGCACGCACAACTTGAATCACTGAGGCGCGACTACTTTGCGCTACAGCCAGGGTTCGAAGCGGAGAGCGGCCGGCTGCTGAAGGATCGAGAGGCGTCTCAACGGCGCGACTTCCTCCGCAACGCAGCTATCCGGAGCCACACCATCAAGAACATTGGGGATGGCCGGAAGGCCATGCTCCGCAGCTACCACGTGGAAACGGCCCTTGATGTGCTAACTCGGCGTATCCAAGGAGTGGTTCCCGGATTTGGGCCCGCGTTAGCCGACGCCCTGAATGAATGGGCACGCTCGATTGAAGGCCAGTTTCGCTTCGACGCGAAGAAGGGAGTCAGCGAGCAGGAGCGGCGCGCACTCGTCATAAAATACCTGCAGCGCCAAGCCCAGCTGAAGAGCACCATCGCGAAGGTTCTGGTGGAGCTACGCGCACGCACGAATGCCACTGCGAGCCAAGTGACGTCGGTCTATGGACGCTTCACGATTTGCCTCACGGCTGCTGCTCAGGCAGACGCGGACCTTTCTGCAGTCGCGCCGGGTAACCGCCCCGGAACAGTCGCCTCCTTTTGGGGAGGACGAAGCTACTGGACAGCGCTTTCGGCCATCATGCTCTGTGCTCTACTTCGCGGTGGAGACCGTGAGGCTCTCGAAGCAACAGGATCGTATCCAGAGCCGCCGGCGACGGCGACCGCACATGCTACTCCGGAGCCAGCCACCAGCACCCCGCTGCCCCGGCTGCTCATTCCGCGCGATTGCACCATCAGGTCGGCCCCTTCCGTGAACGCCTCTGACTTGGGAAGGGTTGTCGCCAACACCCCGCTTTCTGTGTCAGCGCGCCAGAACGGCTGGAGGAAAGTCACCTTTCCGGGAGGCCAACAGGGCTGGACAGGTCCTCGCTGCTGGACCCCACTCGTGTCGACAGGAGGGAACTGTGTGAGGGACGAGGACTGTGCACGCAGCCAGTGCAGCCTCCCACCCGAAGGCGAAACCATCGGCACCTGCCTCTGAATTGATGTTCGCGCCCATCCAAACCCCGCCTCTGTCTCACGAGCGCGCCAACGCCGGGTCAGAACGCATCAAGGCGGGTGAGTGAGGCGCGCGGGCATCGTTCCCGCCTGGGCGGGTGTTGCGCGCGACGTGACCTTTGTTTCCAAGCTTGGCTCGCCGTATTTTCCGGGCCTGCACCGACATTGACGGCACCAGCTGTTGCGAGGCGAGCTGGTTGATGGACGAGCAATCCGCCTGGTTGATGGGCATCACCGAGCGCGAGCGTGAGCGAGCGCGCTCGGAGATGGGAGCGGCCTACTGATTGGCGGAGTCGGTGTCGAGCA
>NZ_JAAIXY010000019.1 GCF_010894455.1 Myxococcus eversor
TCACCGCGGAGCGCTTCCTTCCCAATCCGTTCAGCTCCGTCCCCGGCGCGCGCATGTACCGCACGGGGGACAAAGTCCGCTGGCTGCCAACCGGAGAGCTCGCGTTCATCGGTCGCCTCGACTTCCAGGTGAAGCTGCGCGGCTTCCGTATTGAATTGGGTGAAATCGAAGCCACCCTCTCGGGCCACCCTGACGTCCGTGAAGCCCTGGTCCTCCTCCGAGAGGACGTCCCCGGCGACCAACGTCTCGTCGCATACTTCACCTCTCACGCCCGCTCGCCCGAGCCCGCCTCGCTCCGCGCTTTCCTCGCGGAGAGGCTCCCGGCCTACGAAGTCCCCGGTGCGCTCGTGGCCTTGCAGACCTTCCCGTTGACGACCAACGGAAAGGTGGACCGCAAGGCCCTGCCTTCTCCCGATGCGACACCTGGCGCTGACGCCTTCGTCGCTCCGCTCACGCCCACCGAGGTGCGCCTCGCTGCCCTCTGGGCCGACATTCTTCGCCTGCCTTCCGTGGGTCGCCACGACCACTTCTTCGAGCGAGGCGGACATTCCCTGTTGGCCACCCAGTTGATGGCGCGCATCCGCTCCGCCTTCTCGCTGGAAATCCCCCTGCGCGCCCTCTTCGAGGCACCGACCCTCGAACAGCTCGCCCTCCGCGTCGAGCGCGCCACTGAGTCAGCCTCTCTCCCGCCGCTGCTCCCCGCCCCGCGAGACGGCGCACCGCTGCCCCTCTCCTTCGCGCAGCAGCGCCTCTGGTTCCTCGAACAGCTCCAGCCCGGAACTCCCACCTACAACATGCCCGCCGCCCTCCGTCTCGAGGGCCCTCTCGACGTCGTCTCGCTCCAGCGCGCCTTCTCCGAGCTCATCCGCCGCCACGAAGCCCTCCGCACCTCTTTCGTCGAGGACAACGGGTCCCCGTTCCAACGAATCTCTCCTCCGTCCCTCTTCACCCTCTCACTGGAGGATCTCTCCTCTGTCGAAGAGCGTGAACCCCTCGCACGTGAGCGGGCACATCAGGACGCGGCCCGTCCCTTCGACTTGAGTCGCGGCCCCTTGCTCCGAGCCTCGCTGCTGCGCCTCGCGCCCCAGCAGCACGTCCTGCTCCTCAACCTCCACCACGCCGTCTCCGATGGCTGGTCCATGGGTCTGCTCGTCCGGGAGGTGACTTCCCTCTACGAGGCCTACAGCCAGGGCCTCCCGTCTCCCCTTCCCGAGCTGCCGCTCCAGTACGCCGACTACGCTGTCTGGCAACGTCAGTGGCTCAAGGACGAGGTGCTGGCCCGTCAGGTGACCTGGTGGAAGCACCAGCTCGCCGGGGCACCCGCTGTCCTCGATCTGCCCACCGACTTCCCACGGCCCCCGCTCCAGTCCTTCCACGGTCGCACCGTCGACTTCCAACTTCCCCAGGCCCTCTCCCGCGCCGTGGAAGCATTCTGCAAGCAGGAGGGCAGCACCCTCTTCATGGGCATGCTGACCGCCTTCCAGCTCCTGCTCTCCCGCTACTCCGGGCAGGACGACATCTCCGTCGGCTCTCCCATCGCCGGCCGCAGGGCTTCCGAGCTGGAGGGCCTCATCGGCTTCTTCGTCAACACCCTCGTCCTCCGCTCCCGTGTCGACCCACGCTCCTCCTTCCGCGAGCTGCTCTCCCAGGTCCGTTCCTCCACGCTCACCGCCTACGAGCACCAGGACGTTCCATTCGAGAAGCTCGTCGAGGAGCTCCAGCCCCAGCGCAGCCTCAGCCACTCACCTCTCTTCCAGGTGATGTTCACCCTCCAGAACACCCCCACGGGTGCGCTGGAGGCCGGGCAAGGCGCCGAGGCGCTGAGCGTCGCAGCCGTCGCACCCGACGTCCGGTCCACCCACTTCGACCTGACGCTGTCGCTCGCCGAAACGCCGGAGGGCTTCTCCGGCGCATTCACCTACCGGACTGACTTGTTCGAAGAGCGCACCATCACTCGCATGGCCGGGCACTTCGCCACGTTGTTGGAAGCCGCCGTCCACGCCCCCGAAAAACACGTGGGCGAGCTGCCGCTGATGCCCGTCGCCGAGCGCGAGCAGGTGCTGACGCGATGGAACGACACCCACCGTGAGTTGCCCTGGGATGGCGCCATCCACGAGCGACTTGAGGCGCAGGTCCCAAGAACTCCCGACGCCCTGGCCATCCTCGATGACAGCGGGTCGCTCTCCTTCGACATCTTCAACCGCCGCGTCAACAGGCTGGCGCACTGGCTGCGCTCGCGCGGAGTCGGGCCCGAGGTCCGCGTCGCCCTCTGCATGGAGCGTGGCGCCGACGCGCTCGTCGCCCTCTTCGCCATCCTCAAGGCCGGTGGGGCCTACGTCCCCACGGACCCGACGTACCCGCGTGAGCGCCTCACCTTCATCCTCCAGGACTCCGGTGCGCGCCTCGTCCTCACGCAACGGCACCTGGCCGAGCGGCTCGAAACGCCGGGCCTGGAGGTCGTGTGCCTGGACGACCCAAGTGTCGCCGAGGCACTGAGTCGAGAGCCCGAGAGCAATCCGACACGAATCACCACACCCGAGAACCTCGCCTACGTCATCTACACCTCGGGCTCCACCGGCCGGCCCAAGGGCGCCATGATTCAGCACGCCTCCGTGATGAACCTGCGTGTCGCCCTCGCCGAGAGGGTGTTCTCGAAGGGAGAGGGCCCGCTGCGGCTCGCCATCAACGCTCCGCTGGCGTTCGATGCCTCCGTCCAGATGCTCGTGCACCTGACGGACGGCCATGCACTGGGTGTCGTGCCCCAGGCCGGGCGACAGGACACGGCCCTGCTGTGCGCCTGGGTGGAGAAGCACGGCATCGACATGATGGACTGCTCGCCCTCGCACCTGCGCCTGCTCCTGGACGAGGGGTTGGCGTCGCATCGCCGCCTGCGCGTGCTGGTGGGCGGAGAGGCCATCGAGGAGTCCCTCTGGGCGAAGCTCTCCACCCACGAGCACCTCGAGGCCTTCAACGCCTACGGCCCCACCGAGTGCACGGTGGAGTCCTCCTGCCACCCGATACGCGGAACATCCCGGCCGGTCCTCGGCCCTCCGCTCATCAACATCCAGACGCACGTGCTCGATGCGCGCATGCAGCCCGTTCCCCTGGGGGTTCCCGGCGAGCTCTTCCTCGGAGGCGCGGGGGTCGGCCGGGGCTACCTCGACAGGCCCGACCTCACCGCCGAGCGGTTCCTCCCGGACCCGTTCTCGTCCTCGCCTGGCGCCCGCCTCTACCGCACGGGCGACAAGGTGCGCAGGTTGGACACCGGCGAGTTCGAGTACCTCGGCCGCCTCGACTTCCAGGTGAAGCTGCGCGGCTTCCGGATTGAGTTGGGGGAAATCGAAGCCACGCTGGAAGCCATCTCCGGAGTCCGCCGCGCCGTCGTCCTCGCGCGGGAAGACCGGCCCGGGGACAAGCGCCTCGTCGGATACCTCGTCACCGACGAAGGTCGTGCCCTGGACCTCGCGGCGGTGCGCGAGGTGCTGCACCAGTCACTCCCCGAGTACATGGTGCCCTCCGCCTTCGTCTTCCTGGCGGCGCTCCCGCTCAACTCCAGCGACAAGGTGGACCGGAGGGCCCTGCCCGCTCCGGACACATCCGACACGAGCATCGAGTACGTCGCCCCGCGCAATCCCGGCGAGGAGACCGTCGCGGCGCTCTGGAGGGAGCTGCTCGGTGTGAGCAAGGTCGGAGCCACCGATGACTTCTTCGCCCTGGGGGGTCACTCCCTGATGGCCGTCCGCCTGATGGCGCTGCTGCGTGAGCGATTGGGTGTCTCGCTGCCGGTGTCCGCCCTCTTCCAGGCCTCCACGGTGGAGCGACTGGCCCGACAGGTGGAGCAGCGGGAGCAGGGCCCCCGGCCCACGCCCAACCTCGTGTGCCTGGACACGGGCACGTCGACGGAGCGGCCCCTCTTCCTCGTCCACGGAGGAGGAGGCACGGTGTTGGGCTACACCGAGCTTGTCCGTGGGCTCGGCACGCAGCGGCCCATCTACGGCCTGTCCGCGTCCGGGCTGGACGGCGGCGAGCTGCCCGAGTCCTCCGTGGAGGCGCTGGCGCGCGACTACCTCGCACAGCTCCGCACGGTACAGCCACGGGGTCCCTACCTCCTCGGAGGCTGGTCCTTCGGCGGCGTCGTGGCCCACGAGATGGCGCGGTTGCTCGAAGCCACGGGCGAGAAGGTGGACCTGCTGGTGATGTTCGACAGTCATGCGCCCACCCGGCAGCCGCTGCCCGAGCCCGACACGCTCACGCTGCTCGCGGGCTTCGGACAGATGCTCGGCGTGTCCTGGGAAAACCTCTCGCTGGACGTGAATCAACTGGAGCGACTGGGCGCGCGAGAGGTGCTGGCTCGGGCACTCCCACATCTGCGTCGTTCCACTCCGGCATTGCACACGCTGGAGCTCGACACGGCCGAGCGGCTCTTCAACGTCTACCAGCGACTCACCCAGGCCCAGCTTCGCCACGTGCCCGGCGGCGTCTACACGGGTCGGACCGTGCTCTTCCGAGCCACCAGGGCTCCTGGCGAAGCCCCTGTGAGCGAGGACCTCGGCTGGCGCGAGTGGCTCACCGGAAGTCTCACGGTGCACGACGTCGCGGGCGACCACTTCACGATGTTGAGTGCACCGGGAGTCTCCGCGCTGGTGGAGCAGCTCGCTCGAGACCTGGAGGATGCGTCCTCGTGATGTGATTCACCCAGGGCCCGGGCCATGAGCCCGGGCCCGTCCCTCTCACGGGACTTTCTTCAGCACCTGTCGGCTCTCTCGGGTGCCCACAGCGCCTCATCGGGTGTCCACGGAAGCTTGGGCGGAACCGGAACCGGGACAGTCTCGGGGCTCGGTGCGGCCGGCGGCGCGGGAGGGGCCATCGCCGCCGTCACCTCCGGGGCAACGGCAACCGGAGTCGCGAGCTCCTGGGCGGCCGAGTCCGAGCGAGCCCGCTGCGACTCGGGCTGCTCGCGAGCGACCAGTTGGAACGGCAGGAGGACCGCGAGGCCCAGGAGCAGCAGCGCCGCTCGCAACGAAGTCCGGCGTCGCGGAGCGGAGACATCGACGTGTTCCAGCATGGACAACCTCCTGTGCAACGTGTGGATGTGAGCTGAGGCACCGAGCGCAGCGGCGGTGCCTTGGGTGCGGGTGACGCCAAAGGCGAGGAGGAGCTGTCCATAGTCACCGGGCGCGGCCCCCGTGAGACGCAGAGCCTCGGCATCACAGGCCTCCTCTCGTGCCAGCGCATACTCCCGGGCTGTCTTGCGCACGAGTGGGTGGAAGAAGAGGACGCTCTCCGCGAGTGCTGGCACCCAGCCGAGCCACAGGTCGCGGCGCTGGAAGTGGGCCAGCTCATGCGCCAATGCCATCCGCAATGCTTCCAGGTCCAGGCACCGGACCCCCTGCGCGGGCAGCACGACCACCGGTGAGAGCATTCCCATGGCGAGAGGGCTCGTCACCTCCTCGGACATCAGGAGGCAGGGCACCCGGCGCAGTCCCGCGGCGGAGGAGAGTTCGCGGAGGGCCTTCTCGATGTCGGGTTGGCGCAGGGGCACCGCGCGAAGGCGCAGGCGACGCATGGCGTTCCAGGCGCGCACATGTCCCTTGAGCTGCCAGACCACGCCCAACCCCCACGCAACGAGCAGCACCGCCGCGCCCACCTGTCGCCAGGGCAGCGCATCGCGGCTGGGAGCCACGGGGAGCGGGGCGGCCATGCTCGCTCCCTGCCCCATCGACTCCACTCCCGCCTGAACCGGCATGGGCAGAAGGGGAAGTGGCACCGGGCTCAGCGTCCCCAGGGACAGCACGAACTTGAGTGAGACCAGCCACCACAGTCCCGCGCGCAGGGCGGAGGGCATGCGCGGCACCGCGCGGGTCAGCGCCCAGACCAGGGCGGCCCACGGCGCCCCCTGCCAGGAAGCCCGCCACAGACACTCCAGCGCGGAGCCCCACCAGCCAAAGTCCGTCATCAGCCATTCAGTACCCATGGGCGCACTCCTTCCCCTGCTTCCGAGACTTCAGCGGGGCCACGACGTCCTGGAACCGCCATGGACCCTTCCGCTTGACTACACCTGTAGTCAAAAGGTACGCGTGACTACAGCCGTAGTCAAGCCGCCCCGTGCGACACTCGAGCGCACCCCGGTCCTCCTCCTGACGGGCAGTGTCTCCCGACGTGCTCGCATTGGCCTTCAAATGCGGCCGAGCCAAGAGCGCCACATGCGCCGTTTCATCTCTCGACTTTCAGACTCGCTCCTTGGGTTGCTTGGTTACTCAGGCCTACCCGGCGCAGAGGACCGGTTCTGGCGATGGTTCCAGCGCAACGCAGCCAGGCTCTTTCAATTCGAGAAGGACCAAGCCCGGGATGGAGTGTGGTTGCCTTCCGGCAACGAAAGGGCACAGCCAACACCGTACACCTGGGCAGTCTTTCACTCGGTCCTGATGACGTCTGGTTCAGGGTGGAAGCACAGCCAGGCCAGCGGGTGAGCCTCGACCTCTACATCCGCGGCTTCGTTCAGGGAGAGGGCGAACGCGAACGCTTCGCCCCTGCGGTGTACCTCATGCTCGACGACACCCTGGGGGAGTACGACGTCGAGACGAAGATTGGCGGCATCGACTTCAAGGCCCTGCCGGAGAGTCCCGAGGAGAGCGGCCTGCGACCGCTTCCCGAGCTGGCCACAGTGATTGACGGAATCTTCTCTCCCAAGCCATAGCGCGGAATTGTCGCGGCTCCGTGAAGGTGCCCGCACTTCAACGTTCCTGCCTGGCTTGAATCCATCCAAAGATTGACACAGCGAATTCGCCGCTCCCAAGGTTGGCCTGTCGCCGACGTTGGCGACCCGGAGCGCGTGCGGGTGTGAGCGAGCGCAATGGCTCTCACCCTCGAACGCGCATCGTCGTCCATCGCGTCGTTCAATTCCGAGGAGCCCTCCATGTCGAAACCAAGCCAGTCCGCGCCACCCCTCTTCCGCCTGCTGCCAGCACTCGCCGCGCTCGCCCTGGTCTTCACCGCGCCCACCGCCAATGCCGCTTCGGCGGTCTACGGCGGAGGCCCGTTCTATTCCGGCGGCACCGCTGTGATGGACGACCTGCGCGCCTCCGGCTTCACCACCATCATCCTCTGGAGCTTCCACATCGAGGACAACGGCGACCTCGTCTACAACGACATCCCCGTGGTCAGGAACGGCGCCTACATGGGCGACGCCGCATGGCCCACCCGGCTGGCCACGCTCAAGACCGCGCCGACCTCGGTCAATCGCATCGAAGTGTCCATCGGCGCCTGGAGCGTCCCGGACTTCGAGCGCATGGCCAGGCTCGTCAACGGCACCGCCGCCGGATGCGGAACCACCCTGGTCTGCGGCACCGGCAGCAACAGCATCCTGTACAGGAACTTCCAGGCGCTGAAGACCGCCACCGGCGCGGATGCGGTGAACTTCGATGACGAGAGCGCCTACGACCTGGCCCCGACCACCACCTTCGGACAGATGCTGATTGGCCAGGGGTACAAAATCACCTTCGCGCCGTACACCCAGCAGACCTTCTGGCGGAACCTCCGGGACAACCTCGGCGGCGCGGTCGATAAAATCTACCTTCAGGTGTACGACGGCGGCGCCGGCAACAACCCGGCGAGCTGGAACACCGCGATGGGCATGACGGTGGACCCGGGCCTGTGGTCCCGGCATGGCACTGGCTGCACTGCGGGCGACAGCCCGGCCTCGGTGCAGACTCGGATGAGCGGATGGAAGACCAGCGCGGGCATCCGTGGCGGCTTCATGTGGCTGTACGACGACATCCAGCGGTGCTCCGCCCAGGGCACGAGCGCGCAGTACGCGGCGGCCATCAACACCGCGGTCAGCGGCAACACCCCGCCAGTGGCGAACTTCAGCGTCACCGTCAGCAGCCTCACCGCCACCTTCACCGATTCCTCCACCGACGCCGACGGCACCATCACCTCGCGCGGCTGGAACTTCGGCGACGGCACCACCTCCACCGCCACGAACCCCTCGCGCACCTATGCGAGCGCCGGCAACTACAACGTCTCCCTGACTGTCACCGACAACGCCGGCACCAGCCACACCAAGACGCAGACGGTGTCGGTCGGCGCGGGCTTCACCAACCTGGCATTGAACAAGCCCACCACCAGTTCGACGGCATGCAACAGCAGCGAGTCGGCGGCCAAGGCGGTCAACGGCAGCGTCTCGGGCGGCACCACCGACAAGTTCTGCTCACTCGTCTCCCCGTCGTGGATGCAGGTGGACCTGGGCTCGGCGCAGACGGTCAGCAGCTTCACCCTCAAGCATGCGGGCGCGGGCGGCGAATCGACGGGCTGGAACACCCGGGCCTTCACCATCCAGACCTCGAGCAACGGAACCACGTGGAGCACGCCCGTCACCGTGAGCAGCAACACCGACAGCACGTCGACCCACGCCATCACCGCGACGTCCGCGCGCTACATCAAGCTCAACGTGACGACGCCGACCCAGAACGGAGACCCGGCGACGCGCCTCTACGAGTTCGAGGTCCGCTGACCCTTCGAGAAGGACACCGGCCCGCGACACCCTCGCGGGTCGGCGCTGTACCTCCAGTCACACGGGCCCCCCTGCTTGCGGAGGGGAGGCTCCACGGGCTTGAGTGATGGCCCATGAGTCTCGCGCCGCGCTGCCTCCTCGTCGTCTCCCTCCTCTGCGCCACGGGGTGTGGTGGCATCCGCCACATGATGGGCGAGGACGAGTACCTGCGACAGCAGCTCTACGACTACGCCTACGACGTCCCGCTGGACACGGTCTGGGAGGCGGGCAAGCAGATGGCGGAGTCCGTCCACAGCGAGTCGCGAAGCGAGGATGGCGTCCGGACAGCGGTGGTCTCCATCCGCCGAGTCGTATGGCGCGACGAGACGGCGATCCAGGTGCTGTACATGCGCGGCTGGGAAGAAGCAGGGCGCAGCTACGTGAAGTTCCTCTCGGGAGGCCACGGCCCCTCCATGCAACCCCATGACATCGAACTCCGGGAGGTGACCGCGGAGCTGGACCTGCTCACTCGCTTCGCTCCAGAAGATGCGGCGAAGTTCCGGGAGGGAGCCAGACGGGCGGGACAGCGCGCCCGGTAGCGACGCGGAGCTTCAGCGCAGCGGCACGACGAGCACCTGGGTGCCCCGAGGACCGATGTCGACTTCGCGAGCCTCCTCCTGGTCGCCCCCGAGGATGCGCACGGTGTGCCTCCCCGGTGGGAGCGACAGGCGAACGACCTGGAACTCGGCGGGAAGACTGAGCCAGCCCTGCTCCATCAACGTCCCGTGTTCGATGGCGGAGCGCACGAGCAGATAGCCGCCCAGCGGAGGAATGAGCACGAAGAGGGACAGGGACCCGACCCGCGCCCACAGGTTCGCCTCACGCGTCGAATCAGAGCTCACGCCCAGGGCACCACGGCGCAGCAGGATGTTCTCCAGGGAGGTGACGGACTCCGCGCCCCAGCTTCCTGACGCCACCTCGACGCGGACCTGTCCGCGGCTCCAGGGCCGGGGGCAGACAGTCCAGACACTGGCCTCCTTCGAACGTGGCAGGACACACCGCTCCGGGAGCTTTCCCACCTCCACGACGACCACCAACGCTCCGGCCTCACTCCCCGGAGCGGACGCGTCAGGTGTCGGAATGAGCCGCTCCAGTTCCGCGAGCTCCGGACGCCCGAGTCGGCGTGCCTCCGCGAGCAGCCTGGGCTCCAGGTGGGTCAGTCGGGAGGGAGCTCCGGGCGGGGCGCTCCGGGTGATTCGCCAGGCGGCGAGGTAGTCGAGGAAGGACGACTCCTCGTTCCCCGCCAACTCATGCGCCAACCCGCTCACGTAGAGCCCCATGGCGCTCTGCACCAGGTAGGGGCGCAGCTCCTCGTCGATGGGAATGACGTTGAGGTGCCGCTCCATCTTCACGTGGAGCCGCAGCTCCAGGTGCCGCTGGAGGTTCAGCGCGTTCGACAGCCGCGCCTCCACGGCCGCATCCTCGGGCCGCCCGAGCTGGAGGTAGTTCAGGGCGTTGAGCGTGTGCAGCATCTGGCGCTCCAGGGCCCCCATGCGCCAGGGGATGTTGCCGGTGAACTCCTCCGACACCCGGACATGCTCGTGCTCATCCGCGAGCGCCGAAGCCTGGACCAGCACCCGGCTGCTGGCCTCCCAATCTCCCGCGCGGTGGAGCAGCCCTCCCCGGTCCGCCGCGACGAGCAGCGGGTCCAATTCCTCGCGCGTGGTGGCGGCGTCCAGCTCCTTCAGCGCGTCGTCGTAGCGCCCGACGTCCGCGAGCACGCGCATCTGCGCGGTCTGTTGCACGTAGCTGGCGCGACAGCCCGACAGCGCGGCGAGAAGGAGTGCGCCCAGCAGTCGCCAGAAGAGCCGCGATGGAAGGTTGGCGCCCCCGGAGAAGAAGTAGCCCATCCCGCTAGAATAGAACCATTCCGCGCACGGGCGCTCGATGTGAAGGTTGACCTGCTTCGTCGTTCCCGCGTAGCACCTCGAGGTCCAAGGCACCGCATCCCTGGCTGGTTCCTCGGCATCCATTGCTTCACGAAGTACGTCAAGGTGGCCTTCCTCAACGGCAGCTCGCTGCGCCCCCTTCCTCCCGGCGAGTCGAAGACCCCGAACACGCGCTACCTCGACATTCGCGAGGATGACTCGCTCGACGAAGCCCAGTTCACCGCATGGGTGAAGCAGGCCAGCAAACTGCCCGGCGAGCACATGTAGGCGGCCCGCGGGGCGCCAGTCGAAGAGCCTGGGTGCGGGAACACTCCTCCTTTGTGAACCTGGGCTTCAGGGCCTTTTGCGGTCCCGGCGCATAGTCCACGACGAAGCCACGACCTAGCTTTCTCGTGTCGACACAGAGCGCCGTGCCTGCCGTGCGGCCAGGCGCCACCGCCCCTCCGAGGAGAACCCGTCATGGCCATCAGTGAGGAAGCGCAGCGCAACCACGACGCCCTGTTCCCGAATCACACGTCGACATTGAAGGTCACCGACCCCGAGTTGATAGAGGTCTTCGACAACTGGGCCTTCGACGAGGTACTTCGTGAGTCCGTCCTGGACGCGAGGACGCGGCTGATGGTGCAACTGGCGGCGCTCATCGCCTCCCACGCCGTCAATGAGTACCGGGTGATGCTGGGTGGCGCGCTCAACGTCGGCGTCACGCCGGTGGAGGCCAAGGAGATCCTCTACCAGGCCGTGCCCTACGTCGGGATGGCCAAGGTGTTCGACTTCATCCACGCGACCAACGAGGTGTTGAAGGCGCGCGGAGTCCCTCTGCCACTGGAGGGCCAGTCCACGACGACCCCGGAGAGTCGCCGGGAGAAGGGGCTCGACGTGCAGCGGCGCCTCTTTGGCGACACGGTCGACCAGCTCTACAAGAAGTCGCCCAAGGACCAGCTCCACATCCAGGCGTTCCTCTCCGCCAACTGCTTCGGTGACTATCTCACGCGCACGGGGTTGGACTTGAAGACGCGCGAGCTGCTCACCGTCTCGATGCTCGCGGCCCTGGGCGGGTGTGAGGCCCAGCTCGCCGGACACGTCGCCGGGAACCTGGCGGCCGGCAACGACCGGAAGGTCCTCGTCAGCACCGTCACCCATCTGTTGCCGTTCATCGGCTACCCCCGAACACTCAACGCGCTCCGGGTCATCAACGAAGGCACGTCCCCCTGATTCAGGACATCATGTCACCGCCTGCCTCCCGTGCCCGTCGCGCGAGAGCTGGAGAGAGAGCGAACCATGCAGAAGCGCAAACTTGGGAAGAGCAACCTCGAAGTCTCCGCCATCGGCTTCGGCTGCATGGGCCTGAACTTCGCCTACGGGAAGGCGATGGCGCGCAAGGATGCCATCGCGCTGCTGCGCGCCGCTGTCGAGCGCGGCGTCACCTTCTTCGACACCGCGGAGGCGTACGGCCCCTTCACCAACGAGGAGCTGGTGGGCGAGGCGCTCGCGCCCGTCCGTGAGCAGGTGGTCATCGCCACCAAGTTCGGCTTCAGCTACGACGCGAGCGGCAGGCAGGTGGGCAACGACAGCCGCCCAGAGAACATCCGACGTGTCGCCGAAGCCTCGCTCAAGCGTCTGAAGACCGACCGCATCGACCTCTTCTACCAGCACCGCGTGGACCCGAACGTCCCCATCGAGGACGTCGCCGGCGCGGTGAAGGAGCTCATCCAGCAGGGCAAGGTGGGCCACTTCGGCATGTCGGAGGCGGGCATGAAGACCCTCCGCCGCGCGCACGCGGTGCAACCCGTCGCGGCGCTGCAGAGTGAATACTCGCTCTGGTTCCGCAAGCCCGAGGAGGAGGTCATCCCGACGCTGGAGGAGCTGGGCATCGGCTTCGTCCCCTTCAGCCCGCTGGGCAGGGGATTCCTCACGGGCACGATTGACGAGAAGACCTCCTTCGCCAAGGGCGACTTCCGCAACACCGTGCCGCGCTTCACCCAGGAGGCCCGCAAGGCCAACCAGCGGTTCGTGGACTTCATCGGGCAGGTGGCGAAGCAGAAGACCGCCACGCCCGCCCAGGTGGCCCTCGCCTGGCTGCTCGCGCGCAAGGCCTGGATGGTGCCCATCCCTGGGACGACCAAGCTGCACCGGCTGGAAGAGAACCTGGGCGCGGCGGAGCTCCAGCTCCTGCCAGACGAGCTGCGGACTCTCGACGACGAAGCCGCGCGAATCACCGTGCAAGGCGAGCGCTACACCGAAGCCATGGAGAAGCGCACGGGCCTCTGAGGCCGACGAGCGTCGCGCCCCACCCTCGGATGCGACGGCGGTGGGGCGCTCATGAGCGAGGGAGCCGCGTGCGTCAGCCCACGACCGCGGTGGCTTCAATCTCCACGAGGACCCCCGGCTCGAAGAGCACGGAGACGCCAATCAGCGAGGCCGGCGCGGGGACAATCTTCAACTCCTCGGAGACGCGTGCGATGCCGGCGAGGAAGTCGGGCATCAGCTCTCGCTTCCAGTCGACCACGTAGAACGTCAGTCGAACGACATCGCTGAACGTCGCCCCTGCGGCGGCGAGGGCGATGGCGACGTTGCGATAGGCCTGGGCCACCTGTCCCGCCAGGTCCCCCCGCGCGACGAGCTGCCCCTCGGCGTCATACGCAACCTGTCCCGCGATGTGCACCTGCCGGGTGCCGGTGGCAATCGCCACCTGTCGGTACACGTCGGTCTTCAAGAGGCCGTCGGGATTGAGCAAGGTCACTGGCATGTGAGGTCTCCATGAGGAAGTGATTGTGGGACTCATATACCCAGTCCATTGACGAACGGCGTTCCCCACTCCAGCGACGCGGGCGCTACAGTCGCTGGCCACGATGAAACGCACCCAGATGGATGAAATCTTCACCTTCATGTCCGTCGTGGAAGCGGGCAGCTTCGTCGGGGGTGGCCGAGCCATCGGACTGACCCGCTCGGCGGCCGGCAAGGCCTTGGCCCGGCTGGAGTCCCGCCTTGGAGTGCGCCTGTTGAATCGCACGACGCGCCACCTCAGCCTCACCGACGATGGCCGCATCTTCCATGCGCATTGCAAGCAGGTCCTCGCGGCCCTGGACGACGCGGAAGCCAGTGTCGGACAGCGAACGGGCAGACCCCGAGGGGTGCTGCGGCTCACCCTGCCCGGCGCCTTCGGCAGACTGCTCGTCCTTCCCTTGCTGCGGGACTATCTGCGGACCTGGCCCGAGGTGCAGGCGGAGGTGAGCTTCAGCGACCGCGTCGCGGATATCATCGAGGAGGGCTACGACCTCGCCGTGCGCATCAACGTGACGAGCACGGACACGCGCCTGGTCTCCCGAGTCGTCGCCCAACACCGCGTGGTCATCTGCGCCGCGCCCTCCTATCTCGATGCGCGTGGCGAGCCCGCGACGCTGGAGGAGCTCGCGACGCATGAGTGCCTGCTCTTCAGCAGCGGGGCTCGACGACAGCGCTGGCGGCTGCGCGAGAAGGGCGGCGCGTGGGTGATGGTGGAGGGGAAGAGCCGCCTTCGGCTCGACAGCGGCGAGGCGATTCGAGACGCGGCCGTCGCGGGACTGGGCATCGCCTACCTGCCCGACTTCCTCGTCGACGAAGACCTGGCGAGCGGACGACTCGAGGCGCTGCTGCCCTCTTGCGAGACGGAGTTCGTCCCCATCATGGCGCTCTATCCGAACAAGCGTCATCTGCCAGCGAAGGTGCGGCGCTTCATTGACCTGATGGCCGAGCAATGGAGCGCGAAGTCACCGCTCGCCCAGCCCGTCGACAGCAGGCCTTGACCTTGACACTGGTGTCAGGGGCTAACGTTCGTTTCCAGGAGAGCCGGATGAACATCGGAGAACTCGCCAGGCGCGCGGGCTGCAGTGCGCGCTCCATCCGTCACTACGAGAAGACGGGACTGCTCACGTCGAATCGACGCGCGAATGGCTACCGGGAGTTCGACGCGCAGTCGGTCCCCCGGGTGATGCAGGTGGCCCACCTCATCCAACGGGGCTTCTCCCTGGTGGACATCACCACCTTTCCCCCCTGCATGCTCCGCGACGTCACGGATGTCGTCTGCCCGCAGGCGCTCGCGCTCCACCGCAAGCGACTGGCGGAGTTCGACCGGCAACTCCTGGAGCTCACGGGCCGTCGAGACCGGCTCGCTCGCGCACTCGGCGCGAACGCCCGCTCCGAGCCCCCCACCCGATAAGGACCTCATGAAGCGTCGCGACCTGATGAAGACCGCCCTCCTGGGCGCGGGCACGCTCCCCTTGCAAGCCGCCCTCGCCGCCACGCCCGAGCGGGGCAAGCAACCTCGTCGCGCATTCCTCCTCGTGCATGGCGCCTGGCACAACGCCCTCCATTGGACGCGCGTCACGGAGGCGCTCTCCGCGCGAGGTCATCAGGTGGTGGCCATCAACCTGCCCGGGCACGGCCTCAATGCGCGCTTTCCCTCGGCCTATGTGAAGGGCGACACGGTGAGCCTCCGCGACGAGCGCTCACTCCAGGCGGACCTCACCCTGGAGGACTGCGCCGCGGCAGTGGTCGCCGCGCTGGAGAAGCTGCGCCAGGGAGCCGGCGGAACGAAGCCCGTCCTCGTGGGCCACAGCGTGGGTGGCGCAGTCATCACCCGGGCAGGCGAGCTGGCGCCACAGCACATCGGTCGGCTCGTCTACCTGAGCGCGTATTGCCCGCTGCGCCTGGGCAGCCCCAGTGGCTACGCGGCACTGCCCGAGGCGCGCACCGGCTACGGAGAGACGCTGTTCCTCGGCGACCCGGGGAAGCTGGGCGCGGTGCGCATCAACCCTCGCGGCGGCACGGAGTACCTGGAGGCCCTTCGCGCGGCGTACTACCAGGACGTGCCGATGGCGGACTTCCTGCCCTTCGCATTCTCCCTGACGCCGGACCTCCCCTTGTCGCTCTGGACCTCCAAGGTCGGAGCGACGAAGGAACGCTGGGGCCGCATTCCTCGCGGCTACATCCGCTGCACCCAGGACCGCGCCCTGGCCCCCGCGCTCCAGGAGTTGATGATTCGCGAGGCCAACGCCTTCACCCCCGGCAATGCCTTCACCGTCGAGTCATTGGCGGCCTCTCACTCTCCATTCGCCTCACAGCCGGAAGCGCTCGTCGCGCTCCTCGACGGTCTTCACTGAGATTCGGGCAGACACAAGCTGAAGCGGATGAAGTGAGGATTGCCTTTTCGCAGCAAGAGGCGCGCAGCTCATTGTCGCGACGTTTGATGATGGCCCCCTCGAAACGCCGAGTGACGCCTCGGCACATTGCCCGACACCCGGCCGCACCCTACCACATGTCTTGCAATATAATATTGACTTGCATGAAATCCAGGCCTGCACTCTACTTGCATCGAACACGGACGTCGACCCATGAAATATGCCACGACTCATGGAGGTTCCGGCATGCTGCCTATTCCCAACCGCCTCTACCGTCTCTCATTGCTGTGCATTGGCATGATTGCCGCGGTGAACTGTGGCCCAGGTGAGGACACGCCCCCTTCCGAACTTGGAGAGCTGGAACAAGGATTGGGGTTGGCGACAATCACTCAATACTCCAACCTGGTGACGAACACGGTCCTCTCCTACGTCAATGGCAAGAAAGCTGTCGCGACCTCCAGCGGGCTGCACTCCGTCTGGGAGTTGAATGGAACGATCTACTACTCGGCTTCGGCGGATGGGGTGTCCTGGTCAAACCCCATCGTGCTGGAGCCATCCCTGGCGGTGCGCCCCTCGCTCGCCGCCACGGATGATGGGACTCTCGGGCTCGTCTATGTCCGGAACGTGGTGGACGGCAACGGAACCGGCCAGGTCCACTATCGCTCGAGGAGCCCAAGTGGAGCATGGAGCACTCCCTTCAAGGTGACCTCCGACTTCAAGAGTGGCACCGCCAGGAATCCATCGATTGCAGCGCATGGGAGCGACGTCCACTTGACCTGGTCGACCGGCTCCCAGGTGGTCTACGCAACGTTTCCGGCAAGCCAGACGGCGCCTGTCCCCACGGCTTCCGACGTGAATCTCTTCACCCTCTGCTACAGCCACAGCATCACATACCCCAGCATCGCCGTCTCTGACGGTGCCACGCCCTCGTCGGCACCCATCGTGCGCATTGCCTGGTATAGCTACTCGACTCCTTACGCCGGATGCGGCAGCGAAGGATTTTTCGGACTGTCCGTGGCGGAGAAGCCCTCGACCCCTTCGCCCATCTACTGGCCCAACGTCCTCGCGACCAGCACCCCCGCTGGAGCAAGCCAGACAGGCTCCGTCGCGCTCTCGTTGACGGCGAACCGCTCGACGGGTGACTTCTACCTGGCGACGAGCGATATCATCAATGGCAGCGAGCAAACCGAGTTGCGCTACGAGAACGCGAGAGACCCGAGTGACACCTGGCGCAACCATCTGCTCCTGCCGCGTCGAGCCATCATCGACGTCAACTCCGCCACCCGGGCAGGGCAGTCCCAGTTCCGCATCGTGATTTCGGACTTCACGCTCGGCAGCAATGGATATGGACCCACCCAGTATCGAACCGGGACGTGGACCTCCACGAGCGCCGCTCCCACCTGGTTGGACTCCTCACTCGTCCTCATGTCCAGCAATGGACGCGCTGGCAGTGCGTTGTTCTGGGAGAACGCGAACCAGGCCTTCTACTCCGTGTTCGAAGTCTCTCAGGGAGGAACGTCCTACGCCCTCGTCTCCGCATCCGAGCGCATCGGAGATCTCGACCTTGGCGTGGTATTGGGACCCAATGTCGCGCAAGGCAATACGTGCGGCGGGTCCAACAGCTACCAGCCCACCTGCGTGTCGAGCTTCGCGCCAGACCAGGGTTTCTACTGGACTGCGCCTCCTCAAGGCAATTCATACTACGTGATTTCGACGTTTGGCTCGACCTTTGACACCATCCTGGCCATCACTGACGCCGACACCGGTGAAGTCCTGGGCTGTAATGACGATGCCAGCAACACGCGTCAATCCATGGTCCAGACCCCCTTCCTCGTGCCGGGTCAGCGCCTGCGCATCTTCGTGGATGGCTTCAGTTCGGCGTGCGGCGACTTCAAGCTGAACATCCACAGGATTGGCCTGAATGTGGGGTCGAGCCTGGGCTCTCCCATCATGTCGAGCGATACATGCTTCGGCGATAATGATTGGAGCCCAACCTGCGCGTACAGCCCCTCCGCGCTCGACTCCAGCGCGCTCTGGACGGCTCCCGCGACCCGCGCCTACACGTTCTCCAGCGCGGGTTCGAACTATGACACGGTCATCGAGGTCCTCGACCTGGCGAGCGGCACGTCCCTGGCCTGCAACGACGACAACGGCACCTCACTCCAGTCCTCGGTCAGCATCAACCTCCAGCAAGGACAGACCGTGCTGGTCAACATGGATGGGTACAACAGCCATTGCGGTCTCTACTATCTCAACGTGAATTGAGGGACGGAGCCTGGCTCCAGGCATGAGCCCAGGGAGCGCGGGGTGACTTCGCCCGCGCCCCTGGAACAGACGCCGGCCCCTTCATGCCGAGCGCCGCTGCTCGGACGTCGTGTCGAGCGGAAGGGTCACGGTGAAGCAGGTGCCCTGCTCGGCGGAGCTCGTCACCGTGGCCTTTCCCCCGTGCGCTTCGGCCAGGCCCCTCACCAGGGGAAGCCCCAGGCCCCAGCCCTTCTCGGCGCTCTCCGCCGCGGACCTCGTGCGGTGGAACGGCTCGAAGATGGTCTGCAGTTCGTCCGCGGCGATGGGGAGGCCCTGGTTGCGCACCTGGAGCGACACCTGGCGTTCGCTCCGGTCCAACAGGACCTCAATCGGGGTGCCCGGCTCGCCGTACTTCGCCGCGTTGGAGGCCAGGTTCTCGACGATGCGGCGCAGCCCGAGCGGATCCGCCTTCATCTTGAACACCCCCTCCGCCTTCAGGACGAAGCGCTCCGGGTAGAGCGCCGCGAGCTCGTCCAGCGTCTGCGCCGTGACGGCGTGGAAGTCGCATTCGCCCATCTCCAGCGCCACCTGCTTGCCGGCCTGGATGCGGCTTGCGTCCAGCAGGTTCTGAATCATGCGCTCCGCGCGGTCCAGACTCCCGCTGACGCGAGTCACAGAAGTCTGGACGCTCGCGAGGTCCGCATGGCGCCTGCCCAGCAGTTGCACGCTCATCTTCGCCGCCGTCAGGGGCGTGCGGAGGTCATGGGTGAGCGCCGCGACGAACGTGTCCCGGAGGTTCTGCTCGGTCTTCAGCTTCTTTATCTGATTGCGGAGGTTGACCTCCGTCATGATGGACGCCGTCAGCTCCCGCATCACCGTGAGGTCCTGCTCGGTCCACTCGCGCACCTTGGGCTGGATGCAGCAGAACGTCCCCAGCACGTGTCCCTCCGGGTTGATCAACGGGAGCACGATGAGGGCGACGATTCCCCAAGGCCCTGTCGAGGGATGGAATTTCAGGAACACGTCGGCGGGCGCGTTCGAGGAGATGATGGGCTCTCCCTCGAGCGTGTAGCGGCACAGCGAAGCGTCAATCGGCAACGTCCGGGTCTCCTTGAACGGAGACGCCAGGCCGTAGTCCGCCTTGAAGAACTGCCGGTCCGCGTCCACCAGGGACATGATGGTCAACGGGACATCGAGGAGCTGCGCCGCCAGGCGGGCGAGGCGATCAAAAGCCTCCTCCGGGGGCGTGTCCATCAGCCCCGTCTCCCGGATGGCCTGCAACCGGTTCGGATCCCCGAGGCGGCGGTTGCACCGTTGCGTCCGCGCCAGCGAGGCCGCGTCCAGCTCACCCAGAAATTTCATGCGACGACCTTAATGCGAGGAGCCGCGCGGAGGACTGCTGGAATCCCCACGCCCGCTCCTCCGTCTGTTGACCAGCCTACTTGAGACAAGGGGAATGGGATGTTTCGCGGCGCCTCCCCCTCTTTTCTTCACTGAGAGCGAAGAGAAGACGCCTGGGCACCCCGCGGCTCAACTCTTGTGTTTGCCTTTGGGCCGGGACCCCTGCGCGTCGGGCTCGCTCGGCAGGTGCCGCAGGCCCATCCAGCCCAGCGCCACCACGTGCCTCGCCACGTGCTCGAGCGAGATGGGACGGCCCTCCGCCGCCCACCACACCCCCACCTGCGTCACCATGCCGACGAGCGCGTTGGCGTACACCGGAGCGACCTTGGGGTTGAAGCCCGCGCGGCTGAACTCCGCCTGGAAGATGTCTCCCACCCGCTGCGCCAGGTCGTCGATGACGCGGGTGAGGCCCCGCCGGGCGCTCGACGTGGGCGAGTCCCGCGTGAGGACCGCGAAGCCCGCCGGCTCCTCCTTCGCGTAGGAGAGGAAGGCCACCACCGCGCCCTCGAAGCGCTCGCGCGCGCTGCCCTGCGCGATGGCGTCCGACATGCGCTGCACCAGCCCGTCCATCTCCCGCTCGACGATGGCCGCGTAGAGCCCCTCCTTCGCCCCGAAGTGCTCGTAGACGATGGGCTTGGAGACCCCCGCCTGCGCCGCCACCTCTTCGATGGCCGTCGCCTCGTAGCCCCGCGAGGCGAAGAGCTCGCGGCCCACCTCCAGCAATTGGGCGCGCCGCTGCGGCCCCGTCAGACGCTGCTTCTTGGCCACCTTGACCTCTAGGCTACTGGAGCGTAGGTTACCGAATCGTAAGTTACCGGCAAGTAGGCTACCCGCCGGTTTTCGGGAGACCTTCCGTGTACCTCATCCTCTGCGGCCTCGTCTTCGCCGGCGCCTACCTGCTCAACATCCTCGTCATCACCGTGGGTTACCACCGCGCGCTCGCCCACAAGGCGGTCCGGCTGCACCCGGCGCTGCGTCGCCTGCTCGTGGTGGGAGGCAACTGGTTCACCGGGCTGGACCCCAAGGCGTGGGTGGTGATGCACCGGCTGCACCACGAGCACTCCGACACCCCGTTGGACCCGCACTCCCCCATGAACGTGGGGCTCCTGGGCATCGCGGGCGAGCAGCTTCGCAACTACAAGCGCGTCATCGTCGGGCTGATGCGCCAGAAGCCCGAGTACACGAAGTACGCGAAGGACCTCGACTTCCCGCTCAACGCCCTCAACCGAAACAACCTCTGGTGGCTGCCGTACGCGCTGCATGCGGGCGTGGGGCTCGCGCTGGCGCTGAGCGTGGGCTGGGTGCTGGGCGCGGCGTACTTCCTGGGGATGATGAGCCACCCGGTGCAGGGCGGCCTCGTCAACGCGCTGGGGCACGCGGTGGGCGGGCGCAACTTCGACACCCGGGACAACTCGCGCAACAACCACCTGACGGCCTGGCTCATCATGGGCGAGGGCTTCCAGAACAACCACCACGCCTATCCGGGCTCGGCGTCCTTCTCGCACCACCGCTACGAGGTGGACCTGGGCTTCGTGGCCTGCCTCGCGCTGGAGCGGCTGGGGCTGGCGACCATCGACCGCGCCTACCTCATCCCCCGGCCCGAGCAACTGGACGCGACGCAGGCCCGGGCCTGATGACAGCGGTCATCACCCTCGATGACCGCGGACACCGGGGACAGGGCCCCGGAGGCTGACCTGGACGAGGCTCTTCAGAGGGGAAACGGCACACGGGGAGGACGGCGAGAGGCTGGCACACGCCGTGCTCTAGGGAAGTCACGTCACGGACCGGACGACTTCCGGCCCTTCCCCAAACCTCGCCGTCGCCCCCCCGGAGCCCTCCCATGCGCGTCGCCAACCGCCCCGTGTCCACCCCCGCCTCGAGCCCTGTTTCCTCCTCCAGCGCGGCGACCCCCGACAAGAAGGGCAACGTCCTCGACAAGGTCCAGCCGGAGACGAAGTGGAACCAGCAGTGGGGCCAGGACATCTTCCTGGACCCCAGCAAGGGCGACAAGGCGGCCGACAGCGCGGCGCGGAAGGACGGGCGCCAGGTCACCCAGGGCAACACCGGCCCTGGCCAGGTGGCGGGCAACGAGAGCGGCAACTACGTCGGCTGGCAGAAGGACGTGGCGGAGTTCAAGACGGGCACGGGCTTCAACCAGGACGGGACGGGCGCGCAGTTCGAGGCGAGCGCGGCCGAAATCCAGGGCGACGCGTCCTACCGCATCCTCCCGTGGGAGGTGGGCGCCCGGGCCGGTGGTGAGGCCAACCTCGTCAGCCTGCGCGGCGACGCCGGCTACGGCAAGGACCTGAAGGACATCCAGGGCCTGGACAAGATTGACGGCAAGGTCTACGGCGGCGTGCACGGAGAGGTGCTGGTGGGCGCCAACGCGGACGCCAAGGCCAAGGCCGACCTGAACCTCAAGGACGGCGACATGGGCCTCGAGGCGGGAGCCGGAGCGCTGGTCGGCGCCGAGGCGAGCGCCACGGCCCGCGGTGAGCTCGGCCCCGTGCAGGGCTCCGTGACGGGCAGCGCCATCGCCGGCGTGGGCGCGTCGATTGACGGCAAGCTGGCCTTCGAGGACGGCAAGCTGACCATCGGCGGCAAGGCCAAGGCGGCGCTGGGCGTGGGCCTGGGTATCGGCACCTCGTACACCATCGACTTCAACAAGCTGAAGAACACGGTCGACAACGTCACCAACGGCAAGGCCTCCGAGGTCGTCAAGGAGGCCACGAACAAGGTCGCCGAGGGCGCCAAGGACGTGACGGAGAAGGTCGCCGAGGGTGCCAAGGACGTGACGGAGAAGGTCGCCGAGGGCGCCAAGGACGTCGGCAACAGCATCAAGGGCTTCTTCGGCTTCTGAGCGCGAAGCACCCCTGACGAGCGAAGGGGCGAGAGCCGTTCGCGGCCCTCGCCCCTTCTTGTTCAAGGACTCCGAGCGACGCTAGTCCTTCGTGCAGACGACGTCGTCGACCTGGAGGTGGTCGCGGTCGGCTTCGCTGCGGCTCGGGTAGAAGAACAGGCGCCAGTCGCGCACGTTGCCGGTGAAGCGGAAGAACACCGGCTGCCACTCGGCGCTGTCGATGACGAGGAAGTCCGTCTGCGGACTCCAGCCGCCGCTCGAATAGCTCCGGTGGCGGAGAGTGCCGTGGCCGCGCACCCGGTACGAGCAGGACCAGGTGCCGCTCGGCACGTTGAACTTCTCCGTGGAGAAGCGCTCGGCGACCTCGATGGGGACGACGAACTGCATCGCCGCCGTGCCGCCGTGCACCGCGTTCGTGTAGCGCACCAGACGCGAGGCTTTGATTTCCGTGCCCGGGTCCGCGACGCCGTTGTCGATGCCGTACCAGTAGTCAGGGATGAGGTGGTTGCCCTGATAGGGAATGGAATAGATGTTCCAGGACTCGAAGCCACCGTTGCGGACGATGTTCGCGGGGTGGTCCGCGGCGACGCAGCGTTTGGTGGCCGGGTCGCAGGCGGGCAAGGCCCCGAGGCAGTCGAAGGTCGTGAAGCAGGCCCCGGCGGCCAGCTCGCACGCGCCCGTCGTGGGATTGCAGGTCGTCGCGGGGTTGCCGCACACGACACCGGCGCAAGGGTCACCCGGGATGCAGCGGTGCGTGGGGGTATTGCAGACCGGCGTCTGCGGAGTGCTCGCGCAATCGGCGTGACGGACGCAGCGCTCCTCGGCGACGACACACGTGTGGGCGTCATCGCAGGCCTCCCACTCGTTGCAGTCCCCGCCGATGTCGCAGCGACCGGAGAGCGGCTCGCAGGTCGCGGTGGCGTTCTCGCAACGCTCCCACGATTCGCAGCTGACCAGGTCACACGGCTCGGCGGCCCGCGCGCAGCGCACGTCGTCGATGATGACGTGTTCCCCGCTCGTATTCCGCACGCTGAAGATGAGCTCGAACGTGTCGAAGACGTCGGCGGCCAGGTTGAAGTTGTACGCCACCTGGGTCCACGCCGAGCCGCTGACCGAGGTGTAGGACGAGTACGACGAGTAGTCGTCGTCGAAGAAGGCATTCCGGACGTCGCCCGTGCCCCGCGCCTGGTAGGTGCAGGAGTAGCGACCGGCGGACATCGACTTCGCCAGTGTCGTGAACCGCCGGTGCGTGGCCGAGGCATTGGTCAGCCGGACCGCGTTCACGCCCTCGAAGGCGTTCGTCGTCACCTTCTGCACCGCGCCGGATTCGATGTTCGACTTGCTGCCGAACCACTGCGCCGGAAGCGCGGCGGGCCACTCCTCGAAGCCCCAGTTGTCGATGACGCTCAAGACGGGAGGCTCACCCGCGTCTGGAGTCCCGCTGTCCGGAGTCTCAGAACCCGCGTCGGGCGTCTCCGCGCCCGCGTCCGTCGCTCCTCCGCCGGAGTCAGGAGTCTCGGAACCCGCGTCGGGCGTCTCCGCACCCGCGTCGGGCATCTCCTGGCCCGCATCCGGAGTCCCACCACCCGAGTCAGGCGTTTCCGCTCCCGCGTCGGGCGTACCGGTTCCCGAGTCCGGCGTCTCCTCACCTGCGTCGGGCGTACCGCCACCCGAGTCCGGCGTCTCCTCACCCGCATCGGGAGTTCCGCCTCCCGCATCCGGCGTCTCCTCGCCCGCGTCCGGAGTCCCACCACCCGAGTCCGGCGTCCCCTCACCCGAATCCGGAGTTCCGCCTCCCGCGTCCGGCGTCTGGCCTCCCGCGTCCGGCCGGGCGCCTCCCGCATCGGGAAGCACCACAGGGTCCGGATCGCCATCACCACAGGCGACCATCAACACAACCAACACAGTCAGGCACCCTCGAAACAACGTCACAGCGAGCCTCCGGCTTCAGCAATTTTCCTCTCGTACCACAATTTTCGAACGACCTGGGTAGAGCAAGGGTCACAAGGAGCGAAGCCGTGGCGGGTTCTCGATTCGGAAGAATTCGCGGAGACCGGCGGTGCCGCTGGCCAGGGTGTGGACGTGGCCGCCGACGTCCACGGCGGGGACATCGCCAATCGCGCGCACCGAGGCTCCAATCATGGACAGACACTGCGCCCGGACTACGGGCATCCACGCATCAAGGACAATCGTGGCAGACATTGGCACGCCTCCGCCTCTTCCGTGGATAAGGGGACCTCAGGCGATTTCCCTGCGACGGCCTCTGTGGATGACGTGAGGACACGGCCCACCTGGCTCCAACGCCCCATCTCCTGGGACTCGTCCTCGACGGAGCAAGCCCGGGCGCGTGTCAGGCGCGCTCGGGCACCTTGTTTCGGCGCCGCAATCGTTCGAGGACAGGGCCGTAGTCCCCCCGCGAGCCAGCCCCCCTCTGGCTCCAGGAGACTTCCCCCGTGGACACCACTCTGAGCGGATTGCGTCAGGCCCTGCGCTCACTGCGCCGCAGCCCCGGCTTCACTCTCAGTTGCGTCCTGATGCTGGCGGCGGGCATCGGGGCGAGCACCGCGCTCTTCAGCGTGGTGGAGGGGGTGCTGCTGCGCCCCCTGCCCTATCCTCGCCCCGAGCGCCTCGTGCAGTTGTCGGAGCTGGCGGCCGACGGCCACGCGATGCGGTTCTCGGACCCCAACTTCGAGGACGTCCGGACCCAGAGTCACACCGTCACCGCCCTGGCCCAGGTGTCGGGAGCGGCGAGCGTCGCCGTCACCGGCACGGACGAGCCGACCTTCGCCACCATGGCGCTCGCCTCGCGCGACTTCTTCCGCGCCTTCGCGACTCAACCGGTGCAAGGCCGCCTGTTCGCCGAGGAAGAACAGCAGGCGGGCGGCCCCCCCGTGGTCGTCGTGAGCCAGACCTTCTGGAAGCGACACCTGGGCGCAAGGCCCCTGCCCATGTCGGACACCCTCACCTTCGAGGGGCGCGCCTACACCGTGGTGGGGGTGATGCCCGAGTCCTTCGACTACCCGGTGGGCACACAGCTGTGGATTCCGCGTGAGTTGGAGGCCCTCCTGCCCAGCCGGACCGCGCACAACTGGTCGGTGGTGGGAAGGCTGGCGGACGGCGTCAACCCACAAGCCGCGCGAGCGGAGCTCACGGCCATCGCACGGGAGCTCAAGGCCCGGTACGGCCGGGACACCGGGATGCAAGACATCGCCCTGGTGCCGTTGCATGAGAGCCTGGTGGGACATGCCCAGCGCACGCTCTATGTGCTGCTCGGCGCCGCGGCCGTCCTGCTGCTGGTGGCGGGAGCCAACGTCACCAACCTGCTGCTCGCCCGAGCCGCGACCCACCGGCGCGAGCTCGCTGTCCGCGTGGCCCTGGGCGCGGGGCCCGGCGCATTGGCGCGACGGTACCTCACCGAGTCACTGCTGCTGTCGCTGACGGGTGGCGCGCTGGGCACCCTGCTCGCCGACTGGAGCGTGCGCGCGCTGCTCGCGGCGGAACCGGGCAACCTGCCGCGCGTGGGCGAGGTGTCGGTGAATGGCACGGCGCTCCTCTTCGCCCTCGGGCTCTCGCTGCTTCTCGCGCTGGGACTCGGGCTGGTGACGGCGCTGCGCGCGGCGCGCCAGAGCCCATGGGCCACGCTGGTGCAGGCGGGGCAGACGCAGGCCGGAGGAGGCGCGGCGGAGCGCACACGCCGGGCCCTGGTCGTCGGCCAGCTCGCGCTCGCGCTGGTGCTGCTGATGGGGGCGGCGCTGCTCGGGCGGAGCCTGATGCGCCTGCTCTCCCTGGACCCGGGCTACCGCACCGAGAACGTCGCGGTGCTCAGCCTGGTGCTGCCCCCGGCCGAGGACGATGCGGGGTGGCAACACAACCTGCGACTCCAGGAGGACCTCCTCGCACGGCTGGGCGCGCTGCCCGGTGTGCGCGCGGTGGGCGCCACGAGCAGCTTCCCGCTCGAGGGAAGTCCCGCGGGGGACGGCACCTTCCTCGTGCTCAACCGCCCCGACGAAGTCAGGAACTTCGATGACTTCGGACGGCTGGCGCACGAGCCCGAGCGCGCGGGCGCCGCCGAGTACCGCGTGGCCAGCGAGGGCTACTTCCACGCGCTCGACATTCCGCTCGTGCGCGGGCGCCTCTTCGACGCGCGCGACACCTCCGAGTCCCCCCACGTGGCCGTCATCAGCGAGTCGCTCGCGAAGGCCCGCTGGCCCCACGAGGACCCGCTGGGCAAGCTCATCCAGTTCGGCAACATGGACGGCGACCTGCGCCCCTTCACCATCGTCGGCGTGGTGGCCGACGTGCGCGAGCAGCAGTTGGATGAAGCACCGAAGCCCATGTTCTACGGCTGCTCCCGGCAGCGGCCACGGGCCTCCTCCCTCTTCCACATCGCCGTGTACGGCCCGGTGGGCTCGACGACCCTGGTCACCGAGGCGCGGCCGGTGCTTCGCGAACTCGCTCCCGAGCTCCCCTCGCGCCTTCGCACGGTGGAGAGCCTGCTCTCGGACTCCCTCGCGCCCAGGCGCTTCAGCCTCCTGTTGCTGGGGGCCTTCGGCGCGGTGGCGCTGCTGCTCTCCGTCGCGGGCCTCGCGGCCGTCGTGTCGTACGCGGTGGCGCAGCGCACCCAGGAGTTCGGCATCCGCTTCGCCCTGGGGGCGACGGCGGGGGACGTGCTGCGGCTGGTGCTCCGGCAGGCGGCGGTGCTCGCGGGGCTCGGCGTGGTGCTCGGCGTGCTGGGAGCCGTGGGACTCAGCCGGGTGCTCGCGGGCTTCGTCTACGGCGTGAGCACCACGGACCCGCTCGTCTTCGCCTCGGTGGCGCTCCTCCTGCTCGGCGTGGCGCTGCTCGCCAGTTGGCTGCCGGCCCGACGCGCCTCGCGGGTGGACCCGATGATGGCGCTGCGCTCGGAGGGCTGAGCCGCGTCCAGGTGCCTCCCCCGACGACCGACGCCCGGGCCCCTCCTTCAGGGACCCGGGCGTCAGCGCCAGCACCTTCAACTCCGCTCCGACAGACTCAATAACAGAGGTAGTTGTCGTTCCAGCCGTGAGCGGAGTCCGCGGGCTCGTTCCACGCGACGCAGGTCTTCCCGGAGATGGGGCCCGCGCTGGACCACTGGAAGTTGAGCAGACTGAGGTTGGGCACACAGACGTAGTTGTCGTTCCAGGTGTTGGGGT
Source organism: Myxococcus eversor (assembly GCF_010894455.1). Classification (GTDB taxonomy): domain Bacteria; phylum Myxococcota; class Myxococcia; order Myxococcales; family Myxococcaceae; genus Myxococcus; species Myxococcus eversor. The sequence continues at coordinate 27,273 of NZ_JAAIXY010000019.1, forward strand.
CGCCAGGCTCATTCACGGACGTGCACCGCATGCCGGCGATGGGCCCCCCGAAGCTGAACTGCACGTTTTCGTTCGTCTCGGAGCACAGGTAGTTGTCGCGCCAGGCAGCGGAATCGGACGGCTCGTCGACGGAGATGCAGGTGGTGCCGGCAATCTTCCCCGAGGGGGAGAACGCGAACCGCTGCGTGTAGCACAGGTAGTTGTTGTTCCAGGAGTCGGGGTCCGCCGGCTCATTCCACTGCGCGCAGCGCATCAAGGGAACCGGAATCAACGACGACCAGACGAAGTTCAGCGGGCTGTGGTTGGGCACGCAGAGGTAGTTGTCATTCCAGCCGTTGGCGTCGAAGGGCTCGTTGATGAGCGTGCAGCGCTGGCCAGCGAGGGTGCCCGCATAGGACCAGCTCACTCCTTCGATACCCGCGGTGCAGAGGTAGTTGTCATGCCAGCCATGCGGGTCACCCGGCTCGTTGACCAGGGTGCACGAGGGGAACGTGTAACCCTGGTATTGGAACTCCACGGGCGTCACGCCATACACCTGGCGCAGGCCCTGGACGTCCAGGGCGCTCAAGGTCGGCCGGCCCCAGAGGGCGCAGTAGTTCATGGTCGAGCTGGGGTCATACCCGGTGATGATCTGCCCATTCGGCTGCTGGACGATGGTGTTGTTGCAGTAGCCCGGCGTGTTGGGAAGATTGCCCGGATGGTCCTGCTCGTGCCAGAAGCCGAGGGCGTGGCCGAACTCGTGCAAGGATGTGCCGCGAATACAGTATTCGCGGTCATCGCCTGGATACGCCGCGTCATCCACGCCGTCGTTGCAGACGTGGCTCCAGGTGGCGAAGTTGAAGTTGAGCCACATGCTGGGGTTGTTGCCCGTGCGGCCGACGTAGGAGCGAGGGCCGCTCTCATCCACCTGGATGCGGATGGCCTGGGCGGGGGTACTCCCATCACAGGCGCCCCAGCCCGTGAAACGCACACTGCTGTTCGTGTCCCACTGGGCCTCGACAATCTGCCTCACCCACGTCTTCTCCGAGTTCCAGCCCGCGGTGGTCCAACAAACGGGTACATCGGTGAAGCCCGCGGCGCTCGTGGGCCAGTAGCCGGCGGGATAGCCGTAGAGCTCATCCTTCCGTGAATCCGAGACCACGACCTCCAGGTCCGGGATGGACCTGGCTGCGGGCTCGCAAGCCATGAGGAAAAGGGAGAGCACCCCAAGGACCTGGGTCAGCCCAATGACACGCCTGTCGTTTTTCATGAATCCCCCCGCGAGTGACTTCTTCACTGCGAGCCAATCTCTAACACAAGCAAGACACAAACCCAAGCAGGAGACCCATCATCGCCCGGAGACGGAATTATCGAACGGCAACACCACTCCGTGCCACGCGAAAGACACACAGGCAATCCAGAGTTCAGCTCTCTCTCGGGATTCAAGACGCGGTGCGCTCGGAATGAAGGCGAAGCGGGATTGCCTTGAATTGATGTCAACGCCTCGGGCTCCGTGCTGCGGGCTTCCCCCCCGCACCAGCGCTTCCGGCTTGACCATTATTACCCCCGGGTAATAACAAGCTCCCATGGACGCGGATGAAGGGCTCGTGGCCCTGGGGTTCACCGAAGTCGAGGCGCGGGTGTACTGCGAGCTGCTCAAGGGGGCGCCGGCCACCGGGTACCGGCTCGCGCAGGCGCTGGGGAAGGCGCCTCCGAGCATCTACCAGGCGCTCGCCTCGCTGGAGCACAAGGGGGCGGTGCTCGTCGAGGAGGGCGAGCCCCGCGCCTTCCGGCCCGTGCCTCCGGACGAGGTGGTGGCCGCGCTCCAGCGGGGCTTCGAGACGCGCAGCCGCGAGGCCGCGAACGCGCTGCGCAAGCTCCACGCGCCGGCGCAGGACGACCGCATCTACCATCTCAAGAGCACCGCGCAGGTGATGGAGCGCGCCCGGGTGATGATTGCCGGCGCCACCGAGCGGCTGCTCTTCGACCTCTTCCCTCCGCCCTTCGGTGCCCTCGCCCCCACGCTCACCGAGGCGAGCACCCGGGGCGTGGCCATCGCGGGGCTCGTCTACGACAAGACGCCCAAGGTGCCCTTCGACTGCGTGCGCTCGTCCGACGCGGACTTCGTGCGGGAGCGCTGGCCCGGCGCGCAGCTCACGCTCGTGGTCGATGCCCGCGAGTTCCTGGTGGCGCTGCTCACCCCGGATGGCACCGGCGTCAAGCAGGCCATCTGGAGCGACAGCACCTATCTCTCCTGCCTGCAGCACAGTGGGCTGTCCGCGGAGGTCCGGCTGAGCGCGCCAACGCCCATGCGCGCGCGGCTGTCGCGGGCCTTCTCCCTCATCGGCTCGAGCCCGCCCGGGCTGCGCCAGCTCGTCGGACAGTCCCCTACCCCCTCCAAGCGTGGAGCCCTTCCATGAGAGTCCTCGTCACAGTCCTGATGGCCCTGGCCCTCCTGCTCGTCCCCGCCGCATCCAAGGCGGACGCACTGGACTCGCTCCTCGCCCGGCACCTCGCCTGGCGCGGAGGGGACGCGTTCACCCGCCTGGAAAGCATCCACGTCAAGGGGAAGACCTCGACGGGTGGCCTCCAGGGCTCGATGGAGTCCTGGAGCCATCGGGACGGACGGTTCCGCGGGGATGCGGACTACGGCGTGGTGCGGGAATCGATGGCCATCACCTCCGAGGGCGGCTGGAAGCTGAACCCCAGCGGCCAGGTCGAAGACGCCTCGCCCACCGACGCGCGCGATGCGCGGCACCGCGTGGCGCTCGACTTCGGAACGGCGCTGCGAGGCAGTGCCGGCGCGAAGCTCGTCCCACAACCCGACGCGCCAAGGGATGGACGCACCTGGAAGGTGGTGCGCGTCACCTTCGGCGACGAGGACCTCTATGACGTGTTCCTCGACGAGGCCAGCGGGGCCCTCCACGGCTTTCGCATCCGCGAGGACAACGTCACCCGCTTCGTGCGGCTGGGAGACTGGCGTCAGGTGCAGGGCGTGCGCATGCCCTTCCTGGAGGAGGAGCTCACCGACAACCCGGACTCCGACGAGCGGACGGTGGTGGAGACGCTGGAGCTGAACGTGCCCCTCGCTCCCGCCGTCTTCGAACGGCCCGAGGACGTCCGCAAGGCGACCTTCGCGAAGGGCCGCCATGGCACCGGCTTCATCCCCTTCGAGTTCTTCAACGAGAACCGCGTCTACATCCCGGCCCAGGTGAACGGCCGGGCGACGCAGGTGCTGCTCGACAGCGGCGCCGCGATGACGGTGGTCGACACGGCGTACGCGCGCGAGCTGGGGCTGAAGACGCAGGGACAAATCGCGGCGGTCGGCAGCGGCGGACAGGCGCCGGCCCAGTTCGCCGGCGGCGTGGACATCACCCTGGGCGAGCTGCGACTGACGGGGCTGACGGTCGCCGTCATCGACCTGGCCGAAGTCGCGAAACAGATAGGCCATCCGCTGCCCGTCATCCTGGGCAAGGAAGCCTTCAACCAGCTCGTCGTGGACGTGGACTTCCCCCACCGGCGCATCGCCTTCCACGAGCCTTCCCACTTCAAGGCGCCCCCGCGCGCGGTGCGCGTCCCGCTCGTCGAATCCGCGGGCGGACAGCGCGAGGTCCCGGTCTCCATCGAGGGCCGACCCGCGGTTCCCATGCTGTTCGACGTGGGCAATGGCGGGGCGCTCTCGCTCTTCCCCGCGTACTGGCAGCAGGCGGGGTTGCTCGAAGGCCGGCGCGGGTCCAAGACGCTGTCAGGAGCCGTGGGCGGGCTGCGGGAGCGCGATGTGGCGACGCTCAAGTCCATCCAGTTCGCGGGCGTCACCCTGCGCGACGTGCCCACGGTGTTCGACGACGCGGGCAACAGCATCTCCACCTCGGACCGGCTCCTGGGCAACCTGGGGCTCGCCGTCCTCGGACGCTTCCGGATGATCACCGACTATACGACCGACACGCTGATGCTCGTCCCCGACGCCCGCGCGCTGCGGCAGCCGTTCCGCAAGGACCGGTCCGGACTGATTGCCCTCCCCACGGAGGGACGGCTCGTGGTGAAGCTGGTGGCTCCCGGGAGCCCCGCCGCCGCCACGGGCTGGAAGGTGGATGAGGAGGTCATCGCCATCGATGGACAGCCCATCGGCCCGGACTACGCGAACACGGAGCTCGCGCGCTGGCGCTATCGGCCCTCGGGGCAGACGGTGGTGCTCACGCTGAAGGATGGAAGCAAGCGCCGGCTCACCCTGCGCGACTACTACTAGGGAGGGTGAAAGTCAGGATTGCCGCCTGAGCGAACCCAGGCCGAGCGTGACCACTGTCAGCGAGGCCAACCGCGCGAATCTATTCATATCACCCCTTGGAGGTGGGAAGTCGCTCCCCATTTGGAGAGAACCAGACACTCCTCCTCGGACGGCCTGGACGACTCCCCTGGCCGGACAGCGGTCTGGTGAGGATTGACAGCCCATTCAGCTCAAAACTAGCGTCAATCCGTCTCACCTCTCACGACAACACAGACCATTGAGGCTTGCATGCAACTGCGAATCGTATTGGGCGGGCTGCTCTCCATCGCGCTGCTGTCGACGGGCTGCGGCACCCTCCCGGAAGATGCCCTGGCGGAGCAGGAACTCAGCCAGACGGAGCAGTCGGCCGAGGCCTGTCCCGGTGGCTACACGCAAGGTTCCTATTGGGACTGCGCGCAGGTCTGCGGCCTTGGGTGGGGGAACTTCAAGCGCTTCTACTGCACCAACGGGGTGGACTACTACGAGACGGGCACGGGCCCCGTGCGCTGCGGCGACTGCTTCTGACCCAGGGGCCTCCCGACTCCGTCGCCCGGCTGGCGAAGGACCTCCGCCAGCCGGAGCCGGACTGACAGCCCCCAGGGCTCGCCGCCAGCCGCCGTCGCCCGAACCACTCAGGCGACGACGGCGTCCCCGGGCGCGTCGCTACTCGAACAGGGAGAGCTGCCCCAGTGAGCGCAGCTGGCCCGTCGTCTCCCTCGGGGTGGCGCGCACGCGGACTTGAGACACGGGAGTCGTGCCCGTGAGGTCCACCTCCATGAAGGGCCGCACGCCAGCACCGGCGAGCAGGTTGGCCAGGGGAAGCCACTGGGCGCCGTCGGCGCTCCCCTCCAGCACCAGCTCCGTCATGACGCCCGACGCCTCGAAGTTGCGAAGCACCGCCTTGCGCGGCACCGCGGGGCGCGAGAGCTGCACGGAGACCTCTCGGACTCCCGACTGGAAGAGCACGAGCCCATCGAGGTCGCCGTTGGTGATGCGGCAGGGCGTGTCGGAGCCCACGTAGGTGCACGCCGCGCCACGGCTCACCGGGACGAGGGCGCGACGGGGTACGGCGACGTCATCACTGGAGTAGGAGAGGCCGACCGTCACGTCCCCCACCTTCGCCTGGCGGTCCACGCTGACGAACGCCTTGAGCCCCTGCGCGTCCTCGAGGACGTAGTCACTGAGCCGCACGGGTGAAGAGGCCGGGGTCACCTTCCAGGCGACCTCGATGCTCGAAGGGCCGACGGACAGCACGTGCTCATCATTCCCGGCGCCGTGGGTGGCGGACAGGGACCTGAAGCCCACGCTCACCCCCTGCGCCTCCTCGGTGGCCGTCAGCGCGCCGTTCCACTCCTGGAAGGTGGGCAGCGCCACCTTCGACTCCTGGATGAGGAAGTAGGCGGAGAGGCTCCTCCCCTGGGGCTGCATGGGCGAGCGGACGACGAAGCAGCGAGCGATGCTCCCGGTGCGGGTGTCGGCCCCCAGCAGGTCGAGCTCGAAGGTGCCATCGGCGCGAGTCTTGACCGACTTCCAGCTCGCCGTGAAGGCCGCGAACGCGCACGAGGAGTTCTCGCTGCGGTAGACCTTCAGCTGCGCTTCCGGGAGCGGCGCGCCCGCCTCGTCAATGAGTCTGCCGCTCAGGACGATGTCCTGCCCGCTCTCCACCTTGCTCTCGGTACAGCCGCCGACCATCGCCAGTACACCCACCGCCAACGTGCGCATCCATCGCATGGGAACCTCCCCCTTCAGTGAGCCGGGCCGGCAGTGCAAAATCGGTGCACCACCCCGCCCCCCTCTGAGGCCGGCCACCCGGGTGCGCCAGAAGATGACGGGGTCGTCATGGCGCGGCCTCTACGCGGGTGCCACCGGCGCTTCGCGGTGCCCCCTGCGGTGCCGATGACGCGGCCATGAGTCAAGCCCGGGGCGTACCCCCGGCGGGGGAGGGACAGCCTTCGCGCTCGCGCCTATTGATTGGCGAACCGCCCCGGGGCCCCGCAAGGCGGCCCGACCCGCCAGGAAGGACGCTCTCGCCGATGAAGTTCAGCGCACACGAATGGGTACTCAGGGAAAGGGTCATCGAGGCGCTCAACAGCTCCTTGTCCCTCCCCAAGGCCCTGGAGGCCGCTCGGGGCCCCCTCCTCGAGTTCACCCCCGCCGACTACATGGGCCTGTGCCTCATCTCGCTCGGCACCACCGTCGACTTCCAATGGCTCGTCCCCGGCCACCGCCTCGCCCTCCTGGATGAGTATCCCAAGTGGGTCGACCACGACTTCGTGCGTCCCCCCATCTTCGCGCGGCCCAACGAGGTCCTCCGGGATTCGGACATGCTCACCCGCCGGGAGCTGGAGCACAGCGCGCTGTACCAGCGCAGCCGCGAGTTGGATTTGAGCCTGGAGCACGTCATGGCCGTCCTGCTCCCCGCGAACGCCAACCTGCTCGGGGCCTTCACCCTCTACCGGGACCGACGACTCGCCTTCTCGGAGGAGGACGCCGCCCGCTTGACGAGCCTCACGCGCCACCTGCTGAACGCGATACGCAACTGTCGCGACATGCAGGTGGCCACGTCCGGCGCGAACCTGCTGGAGGAGCTGTACAGCCGCCCCGACTGCGCCTACCTCATCGCGGCGCCTCCCACGCGCGAGGTGCTGCGCTCGCCGCGCGCCGCGGCGATGCTGGAGCGGTGGTACTCCCGCTCCGAGCTGCACTCCTCGGGAATCCCCTCCGTCCTCATGGAGCGACTGACGGCGTTGACCCACATGGACGCGGATGCGCGACTCCAGAACAACGTCTGGGTCTCCTTCCACACCGATGGCTACCGGGTCGTCCGCTTCATCGAGCTGCCCGAGGCCGAGGGACCTCGCCAGTGGGCCCTCGTCCTGAACGAGATTCCCTTCTCGATTCCCCTCCCCGAGGCGATGAAGAAGGAGCTCACCCGCCGCGAAATCGAAGTCGCCATGGGCCTGCTCGGCAACTGGTCCAACGAGCAGATCTCCAGCGAGCTCGGCATCTCGGTGCAGACCGTCAAGACGCACGTGCGGTCCATCTTCGAGAAGCTCGGCGTCGACAGCCGCGCGGACCTCCTCTACCAGGCCGCGCACCTCAACAAGCCTGTTTGACCCGAACTAGAACCGGGGCAGCTCGAGCAGGTTGTCGGTCAGGATGCCGTTCGCCTTGGCCCGCAGGTGGGGCCGCGCGGCATCCACCACGGCGACCTTCACGTCCGTGGACCAGACGCGCACCCGCGCATCTCCTCCAGCCTGGACCCACCGGACCAGCTCCGCGTGGCTGCTCTCGCCCGTCCCGGACGCTTCCTTCCAGCGAAGGCGTGAGATGTGCTCGTGAAGCGCACCGCCCTCGAGCTGGATTTCGGTGATGTAGCGCATGAAGACAGCTCCCAGCCCAGATGCCACGATTGGAATGGGAGGATTGCCTCACGCGGACAACCCTGTCTCTACCCCCCGGGAGGTATAACCACCGGCGTCACACCCCCGGGTCAATCACTTGCAACGACAAGACACCGCCAGGGGCCTCATGCAAGGCCCCTGGCGGCGCAAGGATTGCGCCTACTGAACGATGGTGCGAACACTCGCCGCGCAAGTGGTCGGGTTGATGAAGGAGCTGGGGTCGACGGTGCAGAGGGCGCCACCGTAGGTGCCGAAGAAGACCGTCCCCGTGCAGACACCACCGACGTCGGTGATCTCCACCCGCCAGACGCACGTCTTCGAGGTCGCCGGAGCCGCCGCATTGACCGTCCAGTAATACTGCTGGATGACCGGCGCCGCGACGGTGGGCGCGGGAGCGCTGACCTGGAACCCACCCACGGTGGCGGTGGGGATGGGATAGGGATTGTAGACACCGTTCAGGGTCCCCGTCAGGACCTGGATGCCCAGGCTGATGTTGACGCCGGTCTGGTTGAGAACCAGGAGGTCCTCCAGAGCGGGGCCGATGGACTGACCACCGCCATCCTCACGCGCGGGGAGCTGGAACCCCTCCGAACGGAGGCTCACATACTCGGTACGCTCGGAGAGGAGGTCAGGGAACCCGTGCTCCACCTGTCCGGCGACGGCGATGGACGGGATGAGAGACAGCAGCGAGCCAGCCAGGAAGCGCTTCACGTTCCTCGTCATGGACTTCTCCTGTGTTGTTTGTGCGGGGTGGCCGAAGCCAATGCCTTACTAGCACTGCTCTTGATTCAATTACAAATCAAAGCAGGCAACTCCAGTATGCGTGAAGCTTTGTGCCCCGAACGTGTCACTCCATGTTTTCAAATGTCAGACTAAGGGGTTTCCACGGGGCGGCAAAGACATACGTCGCGACAGTCAAAGAGACAGGCGGGCTGACCCCAGCGGAGTTCCCTGAGGTCTCCTCCACCCCGGGCGGAGGAGAACAGCAGGCTCAAGAAGCTGCCGGCGGAGCGGAAACGGGTCCACGCGCTGCGGCGGGAAAGCTCCCCGCGAAATATCGAGCGTCACCGCCCGGAGGCCACCCATGGGGCGGCTCGCTCCAGGAGCGCCAGGGGGAGAGACTCGCGAGTGGCGAGTCCCTCGACCGCGCTGGCGCTCGAACTCGCGCTACTTCTTCGCGCCCCGCCCCTTCACCAGCTTCTGGCCCAGGGTGAAGAGCAGCACCGTCACGGCGCCCGCGCCCAGGCCCACCGCCGCGTTGAGCAGCATGGGGGCAAGCCCGCCCAGGATGCTTCCCACGCCCGGCACGCCCGCGGCCCACTTGGTGAGGGATTCCTCCGCGTGGTGCAGGCTGGAGACGCCGTGCACGAGGATGCCGCCGCCCACCAGGAACATGGCCGCCGTCCCCGCCACGGAGAGGAACTTCATCAGCCACGGTGCCGAGCGGAGGATGCCCGCGCCCAGGCTTCGCTGGAAGGACCCGGCCTGACGGCTGAGATACAGCCCCGCGTCGTCCAGCTTCACGATGCCCGCCACGAGCCCGTACACGCCCACCGTCATGATGAGGGCGATTCCCACCAGGACCGAGACGCGGGTGGCGAAGCCCACCGTCGCCACGGTGCCCAATGTAATCGCGATGATTTCCGCGGAGAGGATGAAGTCGGTGCGCACCGCGCCCTTGATCTTGTCCTTCTCCAACGCCACCAGGTCCACGTTCGGGTTCGCCACCGCCTCGCGCAGCTCCTCGCGGTGCGCGTTGTCCTCCTCCTCGCCGTGCAGGAACTTGTGAGCGAGCTTCTCGAACCCCTCGAAGCAGAGGAAGGCGCCGCCCACCATCAGCAGCGGAGTCACCAGCCAGGGCGCCAGCGCGCTGATGGCCAGCGCCGCCGGGACCAGGATGGCCTTGTTGACCAGTGAGCCCTTCGCCACCGCCCACACCACCGGCAGCTCGCGGTCCGCGTTGACGCCCGTCACCTGCTGCGCGTTGAGCGCCAGGTCGTCTCCGAGCACGCCCGCCGTCTTCTTCGCCGCCACCTTCGTCAGGATGGAGACGTCATCCAGGATGGTGGCGATGTCGTCGAGGAGCGCAATCAGGCTGCTGCCTGCCATGGAGGTCTTTCCGGCTGGAGGGGTGGGACGTCGTCGCCTTGCGGCCCGCCCGAATTAGCACAGGGGGAAGGCCGGGGCACGGCTTCGCTGCACGCCCGCCCCCTCCAGCACGTCCAGTGTCAGAAGAACCGGAAACCCCTCCTCGCCAGCCTGGCCCCGCCACGTCTTTCCCGGGGCGGCCAGCCCCACCCCCTGACGGGTCTTCCGCGCCGCTTCAGAAAGCGGCCGCGCCCGCGGTGGCGACGGCATGGTCCTGGTCGCCGGAGCCACCGCTGACGCCGACGGCGCCCACGACCTTGCCGTTCTTCTTCAGCGGGACGCCGCCCGCGAAGATCATCACCTGCCCATGGTTGGACGCGTGGATGCCGTAGAACGGACCTCCCGGCTGGGAGGCCTTCGCCAGGTCCTGCGTGGAGATGTCGAAGGCGCGCGACGTGAAGGCCTTCTTGATGGAGATGTCGATGCTGCCCAGCCACGCCCCGTCCATGCGCACGTGAGCGACCAGGTTGCCGCCCTCGTCCGCGACGGCGATGTTCATGGGCTGCCCCAGCTCCTGGGCCTTCTTCTCTGCTGCGGCGATGATGCGACGCGCGTCTTCCAGACGGACCATGACAACTCCTGCGGGTGGTTGGAGGCGCGCACGACGCCTCCGTCGCCAATGGAAGACAAGAGGTCGACGGGAGGTTGTTCCGCCAGGTGACGGTTGTCCCGCCGCCGGTCCTCGAAGGCCCTCGCCCACCGCGGGCGGGAGACATCAAATCCGCCGCGCGTTGTAGTCCGCGGCCTACAGGTCGGGGTGGGCATACCTCGCCCTTTCGCGCCTTTGCGCGCAGGCCCGGACCTTGCCCCTGGGGACGTCAAGAGTTCCCCACTCCCTGGAGCCCCTCAAGGTGGTGGACCTCGGCATCTCCAAGATGAACCTGCCGGAGGGAGAGCAGCTCACCGAGACGGGCGCCATCCTGGGCACCACGGACTACATGGCGCCGGAGAGAGCGGTGTTCGTCGGGGTCGGACTCGACGTGCGATGGTATTCGGTGGGTCGAGCGCGAGAAGGAGGGCACTTGCACGAAAGACACGGAGTGTTCGCTCGGGTATCGCTGCGTGAAGACCGAGCCCATCAGGGGTAAAGACTCCCCAGGGAGTGCCGGGCCGTGAAGGCGCTGGGAGAGGCCTGTGAGCCGGGCGCCGGGCCATCTCGAGCCTTGTGGCAAGCGCCCTGGCGTGGGGGAGTAAGTCGACTGTCTGGAGTCCCGGTGCGACGGCTCCGTGTGTCAGGCCCCCGTCCTCACAGAAGGAGTGTGCGGGGAGAGCAGGGACTGCGGTCCAACCAGGACCTGCTGGGACCACGAGTGCATCAACCCGTGGTGTGGTGGTTGAGCCCCGGCTGGGTGATTGAGCAGCACAGCCCTGGTTGCTATACCCGCCCCCGGCCTTCGTGAGCAGACACGACGCCCGCAGGAGCCAGCCGGATGGGAACAGCCGAATCAGCAGATGAGTGAGCCGCGGCGACACGTCAACCGTTGCCGCGGCCCTCTGCACCAGCTCATCCCGGTACCCGTGGAGAGGCAGAGCGCCGCCAGATGTTCCTCATTTGTGCGGATGCAATCGTGCCTGACTACAAAACCCTGTCGTGGAAGCACTCCGTGCCAGCAGCGCTGTGGCTGATGGCCCCCTTCGACCTCCTGGCCTCGTTGGCCATGGACATCTACCTGCCCGTGGTTCCGGCGATGACCGGAATCCTCGACACCTCCCCCGCCGTCATCCAGCTCACGCTGAGCCTCTACATGGCCGTGCTCGGGCTCGGGCAGATGGTGTTCGGCCCGGTGTCGGACCGCATCGGCCGGCGTCGAGTCCTCCTCGGAGGCGCGCTGTTGTTCGCGACCGCCTCGTTCCTGCTCGCGGGCACCTCCGATGCCGCGACGTTCGTCGGCCTCCGGCTCCTGCAGGCCATGGGAGCATCCGCGGCCCTCGTCGCCACGTTCGCGACCGTCCGTGATGTCTATGCGGACCGGCCCGAAAGCACGGTCATCTACAGCCTGTTCAGCGCCATGCTGGCCTTCGTCCCCGCGCTCGGGCCCATCGCCGGGGCCCTGCTCGCGAAGCACCTCGGATGGAGAGCCATCTTCGTCACGCTCGGCGTCCTGGCGACGGCGGCACTGCTGAATGCCTGGCAGAGATGGCACGAGACGCGCCCATCCGGCGGGGCATACCAGCGCGTGGCGTTCCAGCCCATCCTGCGCAGCGCCGCGTTCTGGACGTACACCCTGGGCTTCAGCGCGGCCATGGGCTCGTTCTTCGTCTTCTTCTCCACGGCGCCCCGGGTCCTCATCGGGCAGGCCGGCTTCTCCGAGCTCGGCTTCAGCCTGGCCTTCGCCACCGCCGCGCTCGCGATGATTCTCACGACACGCTTCGCGAAGCGCTTCGTGGCCTCCTGGGGACTCGCGGGAAGCCTCACCCGGGGCATGCTCCTGTTGTTGCTCGGCGCGGTGTTGCTGGCCGCCGGGCAGCGCCTCGCGCCGCCGTCACTCTGGACCTTCGTCGCGCCGATGTGGGTCATCGCGGCCGGTATCGTGTTCGCCGCCTCCGTCACCGCCAATGGCGCGCTCCAGGCCTTCGGCGCCATGGCGGGAACAGCGGTCGCGCTCTACTTCTGCATCCAGAGCCTCATCGTCGGCGTCCTCGGTACGCTGATGGTCGTCACGCTCGATGGTGACACCGCGTGGCCCCTCGTGGGTTACGCCTCGCTCATGGCCGTGGTGACGTTGACCTCCTTGCGGTACCTCCAACGCCGTCAACACGTCGCGGAGGACCCCGTGTCGGTGAAGAGGCCCGACGCCACCTAGGCCCGGACAGCTCCTGCTCGTCGAGAATCTCCGCGCCGCGAGGGCACACTCTCGCGGCGCGGCTCACCCTCCCCCTCGCCGGATGACCGCGGGAGTCAGCCCCGTGAGCCGGCGGAAGACGGTGGTGAAGTGGCTCTGTGAGCTGAAGCCAACCTCCAGCGCGATGTCGCCCAAGGAGCGGGACGTGCGGCTCAACAACTCACGCGCCCGCTCCACCCGCCGCTGCTGCACGAAGGCGTGCGGCGTCATCCCCATGGACTGACGAAAGGCCCGGGTGAAATAGAAGACGCTCAGCCCCGAGCGCTGGGCCAATTCCTCCACGCGAATCTTCCGGGCAAGGTGGGCCTCGATGAAGAGCTGCACGCGGTGGAGCGCGGCGGCGGAGAGACCGCCACGCCGTCGCGCCGCCCTCGAACCGCCTGGCGTCTGGAGCAGCTTCGCCAGCCTGGAGGCATGGCGGTCCTGGGCCTCCCGGGCCGCGGTCAGGAAGCTGGCGATGACCTTCAGGTCCGCATCCGACAGGGAGGACATCAACTGGAAGCCCTCCATGCGCAGCGGCCCCCAGAGGGTCTCAATCCACTCGCGCGCATGTCCCGTGAGCGCCAGCCGCCTGCCACCACCAGCGGCCTCTCGCCGGACATAGCCGGCGAGCTCCAGCCGGGCCACATCGGTGCCTCGCGCGACGGCGCTCAATGGCGTGGGACCTCCGAAGTGCAACTGCGCCAGGCACGCCAGCTCCGCGCGGCCGAGCGCGAGCACCTCCCCGACGGCCGCGTCGAACTCCGCGGAGGCATCCTGGAAGCGGACGATGTCGGTGCCAATCTGCTCGAGGAGGGAGTGTCGGGGGTCCATGGGGAACACCGCAGGATTCAGAAAAACAGCACAAGGGCGCGAAAGACGCTCGCGCGCCACGGGACGCATCCTGCCCGCATGATGAACCTGAAGCCGTCGGCGGCGGAAATCTTCCTGTGGCTCTTCGTGCTCAACCTGGGCGTCTCGTTCGGCGCGGGGCTCTACGAGCACCGCATCGTGCTTCCCAGATGGCTCGACACCACGGACGCACACGGGTTCGCGGAGGCGGCGCGACAGGACGACGTGGGGCGGCGCTTCTGGGCCTTCGTCAGCACCGGGCCGCTGACGCTGCTCACCCTGGCGAGTCTCTACTTCGCCACGCGCGCCACGGGGCCGCTGCGCTTCTGGTGGCTTCTGGCCGCCCTGGTCGCGCTCGTGGACAGGCTCTTCACCTTCTCGTACTTCATCCCCACCATGGTGAAACTGATGCAGGCGCCCGACAACCCGTCGTCCGTGGAGAGCGCGCTGCTCTGGGCGCGGCTGAACCACCTGCGCCACCTCCTCGTCGCGGGTGCCTGGTTCGCCTCTCTACAGGCCTTGTCGTGGCTCCGGGTGAATCAAGGCCACTGACCGCCATCGGCATGAACGCGGGGATGGCGTCAGAACGCGACGCCGACCGCTATCTCCAATTGCCCGCGTCGCACCAGGGCGCGCAGCGCGTGATACCGGTCTTCAATCCAGCGCATGGGAAGGTGTCCTCACTCTCAAGCGCCCTGCGTCGCGGGCTGTGCGTGGAGCACCTTGGACACGGCCTGCGTCAGCCGCTCCCAGGAGGAGGACTCCTCCTTGAGCTGCCGCCGTCCCTCCGCCGTCAGCGTGTAGAACTTCGCGCGGCGGTTGTTCTCCGACACACCCCAGTCCGCCTTCACCCAACCCCGCCGCGTCATCCGGTGCAGCGCCGGGTACAGCGAGCCCTCCTCCACGCACAGCGCGTCATCCGTGGTGCGCTGGAGCCAGCTCGCCACCGCGTAGCCGTGCATGGGCCCGCCCGTGAGCGTCTTGAGGACCAGCATGTCCAGCGTCCCCTGCAGCAAGTCGACTTGCATCGGCTCCCCTAGAGTGTCTAGGGGACGGCACCGGCGACTCCCCTAGAACGTCAAGGGGAGCGGCGTCAGGGGGCCGCGCCGGAAAAAATAAATCCCGTGTCGATCTCCCAAAATCCCGTTCGTCGTGAGGTTGAAGGCGACGTTCACCTCTTCCAACCTGCGAAGGAGACACACCATGGGCACCAAGATCTTCGTCAACCTCCCCGTCGAGTCACTCGAGCGCTCGGTCGGTTTCTTCACGAAGCTGGGCTACACGTTCAACCCCCAGTTCACCGACGCCAACGCGACGTGCATGGTCATCAACGAGCACATCTACGCGATGCTGTTGGTGAAGCCCTTCTTCAAGAGCTTCATCAAGAAGGAGATCTCCGATGCCACGAAGTCGACCGAGGTCATCATCGCGCTGACGGTGGACAGCCGCGCGGCCGTCGACGCGCTGATGGAGAAGGCGCTCGCTGCGGGCGCGAAGGAGTCCAAGGAGAAGATGGACCAGGGCTTCATGTACCAGCGCAGCTTCGAGGACCTGGACGGCCACCAGTGGGAGAGCTTCTGGATGGACCCCGCCGCCGTCGCGCCGCCGCAGTAGCCCGCATGCGGACTCGCCCCGAAGCGAGGAGTTTCGGGGCGGAAGGCTATTGCGAGAAGGTCTCGATGGCGCGCAGCAGCGACTCCGGCTGGACGGGCTTCGGCAGATAGCCCGACGCGCCACTCCGGGTCAGCTTCACGGCGGTGGCCGCATCCGAGGAGATGACCAGGAGCGGAATCGAGGAGAGCTCGGGGTCCCCGCGACAGGCGTCGTGGAACGCCTCGCCGTCCATGACGGGCATCCGGATGTCCAGGAGGATGAGACCGGGGCGCAGTCCGCGCTGAAGGTGCTCGAGCGCCTCCTGGCCATTCGACGCGGGCACCACCTGGTAGCCCCTGCCCTCCAGAATCTCCGCGATGCCGAGCCGCACCTCTTCCTCGTCCTCGACGACCATCACCAGCGTCGAACCGGCGCTCCCACGCACGGTGGATGCGAGCGCGGGTCCACGCTCCGCGTTCCGCGCGGGAGCCTCTTCACTCGCACGCTGACCCGTCACCGACCGGGGGAGCACCACCGTGAAGGTCGTCCCCTCCGCCTCGGAGGAGCGCACGGCCACCGTGCCACCGTGGCTTCGAACAATCTGCTCGACGATGTAGAGCCCGAGTCCCAGGCCTCCGCCCACCGCGCGCTGCCGCGCGTGCTGTCCCTGCCTGAAGGGATTGAACAGCACCGGCACCAGGTCCTCGGGTATCGCGGCCCCCTGGTTGTGCACGGCGAGGACGACCTCGCCGCTGTCCGCCTGGAGGGTGACGCGGACGGGCGCTCGCTCCGCCCCATACTGCAGGGCGTTGTTGACGAGGTTGGTCGCCACCTGCGTGAGCCGGCCAGGGTCCCAATCCCCCAGGACCGCGTCCGCCTCCGCCACGAACTGAATCTCCCGGCCGGGATTGGACAGGCCCATGTCCTCGAGGGCCTCCTTGAGGTGCGCCAGCAGGTCGATGCGCTGCCGGGACACGGGCAGGTGCCTCGTCACGCGCGCATGCGTGACGTCCAGGAGGTCGTTGATGATGCGATTGGCCCGCTCCGCGCTGCGGAGGGCCCGCTCGATGGTCTTCGCCCGCTTGGGGTCCTCCGTCTTGCGCAGGAGCTGGGAGGTCACGGTGGTGATGACCGTGAGCGGACTGCGCAGGTCGTGGCTGACGACGCCCACGAGGATCTGCTGGAAGTCATGGGCCGCGACGAGCTCCCGGGTCCGCTGCGCGTCCTCGTCGCGCAGCTTTATCATCGTCAGGTAGGCGCCGAGCTGCGCCGCGATGACCGAGAGCAGTCGAAGATGTTGCACGTCGTAGGCGATGTTCGCCGACGGCTCCATCCGCACCAGGCCGATGACTTCGTCCAGCCCCATCAACGGCAAGGTCAGGTGCGGATGCTCATCGGACGAGCGTCCAATCTCGTCGGAGTGGGCGATGAGACGGAAGAGCCGGGTGAGGGTCGACAGCAGCGCGGTGCGCTCCGCGGCGGGCAGCTCGGGGACGACGAACAGCGTGTACGGAGTGCCCGCGAACGCCCTCAGGAGCGATACCCGCCGATAGGGGAGCAGCTCCCGCGTCAGCTCCAGCGTGCGTTGGACCCGCTCCTCGGCCCCGTCGGCCGATTCGAGCGTGCGCGCGATTTCGGAGAGGGTCCGCGCGATGCGACCCAGCTCGGCCTCGTACTCGGCGCTCATGGAGTATCCCTCGACTCCCGGGTGGGAAGGCCAGTCAGCACACCTCGCAGGTCCCTGAAGCGCCCTTCAATCACCTTCAAGCCGTCGGCCCCCACCGTCATCGAGCGAAGCTCGGAGTTGTGCTTGATGCCGCGGGCCTTGAGCACCGAGATGGCCCGCTCCAGCTTGTTGCCTATCTCCACGTAGCGCAGTTGGATGAGGTTGTCGGCGATGAAGGAGACGCCATGGCCGGAGATGGTGGCGGTGCCCAGCAGTTGCTCGGATTCGACGGTCATCAGGAGCGTGACGCCCGCTGCGCGCATGTGCTTGGCGATGGCGTAGACCATCTCCTTGTAGCGACGGTCCGAGGGCACTCCCAGGGACATGGTGGTCAGGCTGTCGAACACCGCGCGGGTGGCCCCCAGCTCGCGCACCTCCTTGCGAGCCTCATAGAGGAAGCGGTCCGTCGACAGCTCCACGGGTGACGTGTACCGGATGACCAGCTTGCCTTGCGCCTCGAACGAGGCCAGGTCCCATCCCACGCTGCGCGCAATCGAGCGGAGCTGGTCGGGGGACTCCTCCAGGGTGAAGAGGACGCCCTTCTCGCCCTTGCGGGCTCCCTCCAGGAGGAACTGGAGACTGAGCAGCGTCTTTCCGCTCCCCGTTCCACCCTGCACCACCGTCGCGCTTCCGCCCGGCAGCCCCCCTCCGAGCAGGTCATCCAGGCCCTCGACGCCCATGGTCGCGCGCGCTCCCGCGTCCGCGCTGGCCTGCACCTGGGTGTCCTCGGGGGTGCTCACGCGCGGGTAGAACGAGACGCCCGCCTTGCTGATGTCGAAGAAGTGCCGGCCCGACGTGTAGCCCGCGCCGCGCAGCTTGAGGACCTCCATCTCGCGCACCGAGGTGAGCTCCTGTCGCTCACTGCCCAGCCGGATGATGCCATCCGCCACCGCGAACTCGGCGAAGACGGGGAACTCGTCCCGGGTGTATTCGCCGGCGAGCAGCGTCGTCGCGCCCCAGCTCGCCGTCTGGACCGCGAGGTCATAGATGAAGGGACGCGCCCCGACGCCCTGGTGCTGGAGCAGTTCGCCAATGGCGCGGAAGCTGTCGATGGCCACGAAGTCCGGCTCATGCTTCTCGACGCGCGCCTCTATCTCCGCGAGCGTCCGCTCCGCCCCCTCGCGCACGCACCCGCCGAGGTCGACGAAGATGACCTGCTTGTCCAGCAGCTCGACGTCGAAGAAGTCGAACAACTGCATGTAGCGGATGACCTTGAGGGCCGGCTCGGAGAGCGTCGTGAAGTAGAGGCACTTCTTTCCCTGCCGCGCCGCGTGGAACAGCATCTGGAGCGTCAGCACCGTCTTCCCGGAGCCTGGCTCACCGGCGATGACCACCATGGAGCGGGCGGGAATCCCGCCTCCGAGAATCCGGTCCAGCGCCACATCACCCGTGGTCTCGAACTCGAGAGAGGTCTTCTTGGCAATCATGACGCATCCTCTGGAGGAAACAGACGGCAGCGCTCGACTTCGGGAATCCCGCGGAGCCTGCGGACGACCACTGGACCCGTCAGCTCCTGCAGGAGCGGTTGCAGCTCACGGGCGACGGCGCGCAGGCCGTCCAACGTTCCGATGGTGCCGTCCCGCCACTCGGGGGGAAGGATCAGGCGGTACTCGAAGCGCTCCCGGCTGACGGAGATGCCTTGGAGTTCGGGCGCGTTTTGCGCGGCGAGCTTCAGGCTGCGGCGGATGAGGGTCGCCGTGGCCGGGGTCCCCAGGAGGTCGACCAGCGACCCCCAGATGACCTCGAACAGCACCGCGGCCTCACAGCCGGGCGGCGGGACTGTCTCGGTCCCCTGAGGCCGCTCGTTCTTCACATTCACGCGCCATCCTTTGCGGGCCCGGACGAGCAGCCCCATGCCACAATCCGCTGTCTAGCTTCGGGGGCCTCGCCTCACTGCCACTCGGGTGACGTGAACGCGCGCGTCACGTCTCGCTCGACTGCCCGGCGGATGGAGCACCGCGGCGGCGCTCTTCGGCGAGGCGCTCGACGTCCCTCCGGCGCACCAGCCGACGACCACTCATGGTGCGCAGCGCGGGCAGGCGGCCCTTGTCGCAGAGCACGCGCACCGTGTCGGGCGAAAGACCCAGGACGTGCCCGGCTTCCGTCGGCGTCAAGAGTTCCTCGGGGTCGCGATTCGACGACAAGCTGCCTCCCGCTCACGGAGCGAAGATCCAGGTTCCTGGATGCCGGGAGGAGTTAGGCACTGAACGCCCATCCGGCAAGGGTGGGCGTGGATCTTCGTGGCCCCGAAGGGCCCCGCCACGACTCAGCCGACGGGCACGCCGGGCATGTCGCGAACGACCTTCTCCAGCTCCCCGCGGGCCACCGACTCCGGGGTCCACACCAGCGCCGCATCGCGTAAACGCCGTGCGAGGCCGCTCTCCCACTGGGCGACCTTGCCGAGTGTCCACGAGCGGTCGCGGATCCGCTCCGCGCGCGGACGACGGAGGTCTTCGTAGCGGGCCAGCGCCGCATCCGAGGGGCCCATCGTCGCCAGGAGCTGCGCGAGCGCGGCGGCGTCCTCGATGGCGAGCCCCGCCCCCTGCCCCAGGTTGGGCGTCACGGCATGCGCGGCGTCGCCCAGGAGGACGACTCGAGGCCTCCACCAACGCGGCGCGGAGCAATCCTCGATGTCGTTGTGCAGCACGCCGTCCATGTGCTCGAGCGCCGCCAGCGCGGAGCGGGCCGGGTCCG
Source organism: Myxococcus eversor (assembly GCF_010894455.1). Classification (GTDB taxonomy): domain Bacteria; phylum Myxococcota; class Myxococcia; order Myxococcales; family Myxococcaceae; genus Myxococcus; species Myxococcus eversor. The sequence continues at coordinate 46,755 of NZ_JAAIXY010000019.1, forward strand.
CGAACCCCGCATAGGTGGCCCGGAGGCCGGCGAGGTCCGTCCACGGTGGAGGCGCGCGACGCGGGGCGTTGAGCGTGAGGAAGACGTACGATTTCCCCTCCCCCAGCGGCACCACGCCCACGCGCCTGCCTCGGCCCCACATCTCCACCACGGCGTCCTCGAAGTGGCCGTCGACCACGAAGCGCCAGCACGTGTAGCCGGAGTAGCGCGAGGACACCTCGGTCCCACAGACCTGGCTCCTCACTGCGGAGCGGATGCCATCCGCGCCGACCACGACGTCGTAGCGGCCCGTCGTGCCGTCGGAGAACGCGACGTCCACGCCGTCAGCGCCGCGCTCCACGCTCGAGAGCGTCACACCGAGCCGGGGCGCGGGTGACGCGGCACGCAGGACGCGAAGCAGGGAGTCGCGGTGAATCGCCGTCGCCGGGAGCGGCAGGTCCGGCATCGCGTACGCCGTCTGTTGGAGGACGCGCCCTGAAGCATCGGTGATTCGGGCCAGGCCCACCGGATGCCCGGCGGCGACGACGGCCTCGTGCAACGCAAGGCCCTTCATCACCGACATCACATTGGGGCCAAGCACGATGCCCGCGCCCTCATCACCATAGGCAGGCCGCCGTTCGATGATGTCGGCCTCCACGTCGCGACGCGCCAGGGCCGCGCCCAGCGCGAGCCCACCGATTCCACCGCCGACAATCAGGACCTTCATGACGACCTCCTGGAGCCCACTCCAACCAGCACCATGTCCAGCGTGCGGCGCAGGTCGTCTCGTGCTTCGTCCGCCGTCGAGTCCGTCAGCGGCGAGAGCATGCGGACGACGGCCGCGTAATAGACGGAGAAGGCGAGCCCCGCCGCCAGCTCGCCCTCCACCTCCGCGCGCAGCTCTCCCTTCACCTTCGCCTCGTCGACAATCCGCGCCAACGCGCCGAGCAGCCGCGCCAGCGCGGGACGGTGCAGCGCCTCCGCGGCGCCCGTGAGCCAGGGCAGCTCCTTCACCACCGCGCGGGCCAGCTCCGGCTGCGAGGCGTAGTGCTCCAGGAGCGGCGAGAACAGGTGCATGCACCGGTCCACGAACACCCCCTCCGGCAAGGAGGACACGGCCTCCTCCACGAGCGGCATCGCCTCCGAGCGCCACAGCTCGTGAAGGAGCGCGTCCTTCGTCTCGCCGTACACCAGCACCGTGCCCGTCGCGACGCCCGCCTCCTCGGCGATGGCCCGCACCGTCGTGCCCGCATAGCCGCGCTCCACGAACAGCCGCTTCGCCGCCGCGCGGATCCGCTCCCACTTCTCGCTCTTCGCTCGCTCGCGCAGGGACATATTGAACACGTTCAAAATTGAACGTGTTCATAGCGACGACGCACCCCGACGTCAATTTCGACGGGTTAATTCCGGGATTAACGGACTCACCCGGGTAGGCTCCGACCTCATTCGCCCCTTTCAAATCTCAATGATTTCAATGGCTTGCCGCTAAGCCAGCGCCCTCTTCGCTTTATCCGAGCGGACGACATGCCCGAAGCAACTCGCGCCGGGTGATCGCGATAATCCAGGCAAGTTCCATCCCGATTTATTCGTGAGGCCCCCCATGGGTTTCGACATCCGCAAGACGCTCAACACCGCCCGCGCCACCGTTCAGAAGACCGTTCAGGACGTCCAGAAGACGGTTCAGGAGAACAAGGAGCTCATCAAGGGCGGCACGGCGATCGCGACCCAGAGCGCGAAGGCCTTCGGCTTCGGCAAGGACGCCTTCCAGCAGATCAAGAACATCAAGCAGGGCGCGGAGGGCCTGCTGACGGGCAAGAACCTCGACTTCGTCAGCAACCCCACCTACGCCAAGGGCGAGTTCAAGGGCCTGACCAAGCTGGGCGCGGGCATGAAGTCCTTCGCGCGCTACGCGGGCATCCCCGGCGCGGTCATGGCCGGCGCCACGGCGGTCAAGGACATCCGCCAGGCCATCCGCACCGGTAGCAAGGACGACATCATCTCCGCCACGCGGTCCACCCTCGACGCGGCCAAGTCCGGCATCACCGCGGCGACGGGCGGCATCCTCGGCGGCAAGGTGATGGGCGGCGTGCTCGGCGGCACCGTCTTCAAGGACAAGCTGGAGGCCGGCAAGAAGGCGGTCGACGCGTTCAAGAAGACGCTCCCCAACGCCAGCGACGACGTGCTCAAGGCCGTCAAGAACGTCGCCACCAAGGGCGTCTTCGAGGGCGCCACGGCGAAGGCCATCACCAAGGGCGCCAAGGAAGCCGCGCTCGACGTGGCGAAGAAGACGGGCGGCACCATCGCCCAGAACATCATGGGCACCGGCACGCGCCAGGCCGCCAAGGCCGCGCTGACCAAGGTGGGCACGGAGGTCGGCGAGGCCGCCCTGAAGCAGGGCGCGAAGGCCGCTGGCACCACCGCCGCCAAGGCGCTGGGCCGCTTCGCTCCGGGCGTCAACGTGGCCATCGCGGCCATCGACGTGGCCAACGCGGGCGCGACGCTGATGGACAAGAACGCGAGCACGGGCAAGAAGGTGACGTCGGTCATCACCGCCGTGGGCTCCATCGCCGCGGCCACCAACATCCCGATTGTCAGCCAGGTCGGCGCCGCCATCTCCACGGTGTCCAGCATCGTGGGCGCCTTCTTCTAAACAGCGACCCCTCCCATCGGGGTTTGTCAGAGCGGCTCGGCTGGACTATGCCCTGGTCCATGCCGAGCCGTCGCTTTTCCCCCCATTGGCGCGGGCGCTGGCACGCCTATCTCCCGGGAGCATTCGTGAGCAGCAAGCAAGGGACTCGAGGATCAGGTCGGGGCGTTGAGCGCCTTCTCAAGATGAGCCCGGTGGTGAGCACGGTCTCCGAGGAAGCCCTCAAGGTCCCCAATGTGGAGGCCCCCTCGCTGGAGGGAATCTCCGTGCTCGTCCCCACCCCGGACGACCTGACGGAAGAGGAGCTCCTGCGCGCCTTCCACGAGAAGCGCCGGGAGCTGGCCACCACGCGCGAGCGTCAACCGGGTGAGGCGCTGGAGCTGGGCGACGACGTGCAGCTCAACATCGTGGGCTACTGCGATGGGCATCTCATCCCCTTCTCCGCGCGCTTCGGCATGAAGACGGAGCTGGCGCCCATTGAAGCGCTGCCCGGGTTCTGCGAGGCCATCGCGGAGGGTGGGAAGGTGGGCGAGTCCATGCAGGTCGCCCTGGAGCTGCCGGACCTCTATCCGGTGGAGTCGCTGCGGGGGAAGCCCGCGCGCTTCCTCGTGGACATCATCGGCGCCGACCAGGTGACGATGTTGCCGGAGACCAGCGCCGAGTTCCTCGAGAAGCTCGGGATGGGCGGCACCCTGGACGAGGTGATGCTCCGCCTGCGTGACGAGTTGGAGGACGAGGGCGCGGCGGAGCTCTGGGTGCAGGCCCGGGACATGGTGCTGGACGAGGTGGCCCGGCGTGCGCCGGTGGAGCTGCCTCCCGCGCTGGTGGACGAGGAGCTGCGCCGCCGCTGGGTCCAGGCCGAGGGACAGGCGATGGTCGCGTACCAGTTCGACGTCGATGAGCAGCGCGAGGCGCTCCAGGGCTGGCTCACGGACCCCACCACGCGCGCGGACGCGGAGCGCCGGCTGCACATCGGAATCGCGCTGAAGGCCGTCACCGAGGCGGAGAAACTTCAGCTCACGCCGGAGAAGCTCGAGAAGCTCATCCGTGACCACACGGCGCCCTTCGGGCTCACGGCGGAGGACACCCACGCAGCCCTGCGCGAGTCGCCGGAGACGACGAAGCGGCTGACCGAACTCGCCTGGTACCTGCTCGCCGTGGAGCACGTCATGAACAAGGCGCAGGTCACCTTCGAGGGCGCGGAGCAGGGCTGAGGCGCCTCGCGCGAGCGAGTCCTCAGCTCTCGCTGAACCACAGGCCCACGCCGCCCAGCAGGCCCAGGCCCAGGAACAGCGCGGCGAGCCCCCACGTCTGGCGGCGCGACCACCGGAGCGATTCGCCATACCGGTGGCCGCACACCAGGATGAGCAGGGCCAACCCCAGGCAGATGGATGCGGGCCCCAGGGCCACCAGCACCTTGCGGGGCGTGCCGCTCACGTCCATCAATGCCAGCAGCAACAGCGGCCAGAAGCCGATGACGAGCAGACCGAGCACGAGCCCCAGGCCCCACCGGCCCTCGGGCGAGTCCAGCTCCATGAAGTCCAGGAACTTCATCCACCCGGAGCGGTGCTGCTCTCGACGACGTCGGGGTTCAGTGGGTTGCACGCGTGGGGACTCCTGGGAACTCTTCTAGTGCAGCGCGATGCCTATTTGAAGAAGGCGGCGACTACCAGGAGCTGCTCGCCCCGCCACCGCCCGAAGAGCCACCTCCGCCACTCCAGGAAGAAGACGAGGAGGAAGAGGATGACGACGAGGACGACGAGCTGCTGCTGAACGAGGAAGACGAAGAAGAATACGAGGACGAGGACGAAGACCCCGAAGACGAGAACAGGGAGGAGAAGAAGGCCGAGAGGAACGAGGGCCGGCTGCTCCTGCTGACCGGGCGAGACGGTTCCGCGCCCTGGAACTGCTCTCGCCTTCCCGAGCCGGCGCGTCGCTTCCCCTTCTTGTATCGCTTCTTCTTGGTGGGACTTTGGTTCCCGCTGGAGGAGGCGGGACGAGGTCCCGAGGAGGCCCGGACCGCCCGACGGAAGTGCGGCTCCAGCCCTTCGAGGATGCCCTGGAGCATGTGCGTGCCGACGAGCAGCGGGGTCGCCGCGAAAATCAACATGATGGATCCAAACCCCAGCAACACCGGCAGGTCCGTGTGAGGGTATTTCTCGGACTCGTTGAGGATGACGAGGCCGATGGGAGCGAGCAGCAGCGAGACGCCCCAGGGCCATGCGCCCCACAGCCACTGATGCCACCCGCAGGACACCAGGGCCAGCATCACCACACACCCGAGCATCACTCCCAGGGGTGAGAGCCCCTGGGCCGCCGCGAGCGCGCCCGCGAGGCCCATGCCGCCTCCCGCGAACATCGCTCCGCGGGAGACGACGCTTCGGTCCTCGGGGCTCAGGGCCGTCCATCCAGGCCGCACGCCCGCCTCCTTCCACCGGAGCAGGATGGAGCCGAGCTTCGCGCGGGCCAGCAGTCCGCCCAATACGAGATTCAAGACGAGCATCCCGTAGACGAGCGGGCGGGCATCAGCGGGCTCGGGTTCATCCGCGGGGTCATGGACATGCCCGGAGTGCTCCTCCGCGACAGGTGCCAGCGGCTCCGTCTCCGAGACCTGCTCCCGCACCCCCGCGACGATGGCCAGCAGCGCATCCGCGAGCCGGCCTTCACGCATGAGCGGCCCCTGCGCATCCAACAGGGCCCGCGCCTCACCATCCGTCAGGCGCGTCTCCACGCCGTAGCCCACCTCCAGGCGCATCCGTCGGTCATCGCGCGCCACGACGAGCAGGACGCCATTGTCCTTGCCCGCCTCGCCCCCCTTCCACGTCTGGAAGACCCGCGCCGCGAAGTCCTCGATGGGCTGGCCCTCCGTCGTGGGCACGAGCAGGACGGCGAGCTGCACCTGCTGCTCGGATCGCAACGCCACCAGGGACTGGGCGACGGCCTCCTTCTCCTGGGCGCTCAACATCCCGTGCGCGTCCGTCACGGGCCGCTCGATGGTCGGCGAGGAGCCCAGCAGCACGGCGGGCAGCAACAGCGTCAGCAGGGCGGCCTTCACCATGTGGAGATCTCCGACGACAGAGGCAGTGCGGACGGCAGGCCGCTCAGGCGCCCCACCCAGCCGGAAGGAAAGGACGCGGCGGAGGCGTTGTAGCCCGCGGCGCGCTCGTCATACCTGCGCTGCTCCAGGGACACGCGGTTGTCCGCGCCGGACAGCTCCGCGTCGCGCTCAGGCCCGGGAGTGAGGGTGTCCTTCCGCGCGCGCAGCGCCTCGCGACGCTCCAGGACGTTGCGCACCTGGGCCCGTTGCCGCGCCACCTCCGACAGCGAGGACGTGAGGCCATTGCGCACCACGAGTCCCGACACGGCCAGCAGCCCCATGAGCGCGGCCCCCACCCATGCACCCCGACGCAGCTTCACCGACCGAAGCCGTGAGCGCTCCTCGCGCGCGCGGGCCTCCTGGACCTGCTCCTCGCGGCGACGTGCCAGGGTCTCCAACGCCTGGTCCACGTAGCGCGCGGGGATGTCCAGCTCCGCGCCAATGCGCCGCAAGTCCTCCGCCGTGAGCGTCTCCGGCGCGGCGTCCTTCTGCATCAGCCGCGTGGCGGTGGCGATGAGCTCGTTGACGTCGTCATAGGCCACGTGTGTCGGCGGCGCGCCCTGGGTGCGCTGCGACGTGCTCATGACTGGCTCACCTGGTCCGGCAGCTCGTTCCCCGAGACATCGAGCCCCGGGGCCGCCGTGCGCAGCAACTCGCCAATGCGCTCCACCGCCGACACCAGTCCGGGGACGGCCGCGTCCTCACGGAAGCCCTTGGCCACCAGGTCCACCACTTCCTGCCAGAAGCCCGGCAGCGCCGCGCCATGGACACCCCGGCCCGCGTAGACAGCGGCCTGGCGGTCCTTCACTGCCACGTAGAGCAGGACGCCCGTGTCCTTCGCGGTGCGACGCATGCCCAACCGCGCGAAGAGGAGCCTGGCGCGGGACAAGGCATTGCCGCCCTCACAGGTGTGCTCCAGGTGGATGCGCACCTCTCCCCGGTTGCCAGACTCGGCGCGGCGGATGGCGTCCACCAGCTCCGCCTCCTGCGCCTTCCCCAGAATCCGCTTCGAACGAGACCACGGCCAGACCATCGCGGGAGGATATGCCAGCAAGCATCCGCCAACCAGGGCGCGAACGGTGGTGCGCGCGACGCGCGATGGCTGGCGTCCGTGGCGGGTCAGCCCTGGCCTTCGACCAGTCGCTCCTCGCTTCGAGGCCTGACACCCGCCTCACCGACAGGACGCCGCGCATCGCCGCGCAGCTTCTGCATCAGCACATACAGGCCAGGGATGAAGGCGAAGTTCACCACCGTGGACACGAGCATGCCGCCGAACACGGCCGTCCCCAGCGAGTTGCGCGAGGCGGCGCCCGCGCCCTGGGCGGTCATCAGCGGCACCACGCCCAGCAGGAAGGCCAGCGACGTCATGAGGATGGGACGCAGGCGGACCTCCGCCGCCTCCACCACCGCGTCGACGGCGCTCTTGCCGCCCTTTCGCAGCTGCTCCGCGAACTCGACGATGAGGATGGCGTTCTTGCTCGCCAGGCCCACCAGCATGACGAGCCCCAGCTGACAGAACACGTCGTTGGCGAACCCCCGCATCCACTGCAGGCCCAGGGCGCCCAGGATGGCCAGGGGCACGGAGAGGATGATGACGAACGGCAGGCTGAAGCTCTCGTACTGCGCCGCGAGCACCAGGAACACGAACAAGAGCCCCAGGCCGAACATGGCCAGCGTCTCTCCACCGCTCTGCCGCTGCTCCAGGCTGATGCCCGTCCACTCCGCGCTCATTCCCTGCGGCAGGACTTGCGCGGCGAGCGCCTCCATCGCGTCCATGGCCTGACCGGAGGACACGCCCGGCGCCGGCTGGCCGCTCAGCTCCACCGCGCGAAAGAGGTTGTAGTGCCGGATGCCCTGCGCGGAGACCATGGGCTCCACCTTCACCAGTGACTCCAACGGAATCATGTCCCCGCTGTCGCTGCGCACGTAGAAGGCGCCGATGTCGCTCGGGCTGTCGCGGAACTGTTGCTCGGCCTGGACATAGACGCGGTACGCGCGGTTCGCGTAGTTGAAGTCGTTGACGTACTGGCTGCCCATGTAGACCTGCATCGTGCTGAAGATCTGCTCGATGGGGACCCCCAGCGCCTTGGCCTTCTGCCGGTCCACCTCCACGTCGAGCAGCGGCGTGTCCGCGTTGAACCCCGTGAAGACGCCGCGCAACTGCCCCTCCTCGTTGCCCCGGGTCATCAGCTCCTGGACCGTGTTGGCGAGCTGGTCCAGCGAGGCGGTACCGGCGACGTCCTCGACCATGAACTGGAAGCCGCCGACGCTGCCCACGCCCCGGATGGCCGGAGGCTGAAAGGGCATCACCCGCGCACCCTCGATGCGCCCGAAGGGCTCGCGCAGCCGCTCCACCAATGCGGCCACCGACTGGTCCTTCCCCGGGCGCTCATCCCACGACTTCAGCGGGACGAAGATGTTGGCCATGTTGGGGCCCGTGCCATGGGAGGAGAATCCGCCGTTGGCGAAGATGGCGCGCACCTCCGGCTGCGCCCTCAGCACCTCCTCCACCTGCTCCATCACCTTCTCCGTCTCGGCCAGCGACGTCCCCTCCGGTCCCTGCACGGAGACGAGCAGGTAGCCCTGGTCCTCGTCGGGGATGAAGCCCTTGGGCGTGGCCCGGACCAGCGCCAGCGTGGCGCCGATGCACAGGAAGAACGCCACCAGGAGGATGACCGGGCGCTTGAGCAACCCGCGCAGGCTCCGGCCATACACGACGCGAATTCCGTCGAGCACCTGGTCCACCTTGCGGAAGAGCACCCACTTCTCGCCCGAGTGATGCACGAGCAGCCGCGCGCTCAAGGCGGGCGTGAGGGTGCAGGCGCAGAAGGTGGAGAGCGCCACCGACGCGGCGATGGTCAGCGCGAACTGCCGGTAGATGGCGCCGGTGGTGCCAGGAAAGAGCGCCACCGGGACGAACACCGCCACCAGGACGATGGAGATGGCGATGACCGCGCCAAACACCTCTTTCATTCCCTCGCGAGCGGCCTCCTCCGCCGACAGCTTCCGCTCCACCATGAGTCGCTCGATGTTCTCGATGACCACGATGGCATCGTCGACGACGAGGCCCGTGGCCAGGGTGAGGCCAAACAGGGTGAGGGTGTTGATGGAGAAGTCCATCAACCGCACGAAGGCGAAGGTGCCCACCAGCGAGACGGGAAGCGTGAGGGCGGTGATGAGCACGCTGCGCCAGCCGTGCAGGAACAGGAAGATGACCAGGATGACGAGGACAATCGCCTCCACCAGCGTCCGGAGCACCTCGTGGACGGTGGCGCGCACCGCGAGCGTGGTGTCCGTGCCCGTCCGGTACGTCATGCCCGGGGGGAACTGCGCGGACAGTCGCTCCAGCTCCTTGAAGACGGCGTCACGCACGTCCAACGCATTGGCGGTGGGGAGCTGGAAGGTGACGATGCCCACGGCCTGCTTCCCGTCGAAGCGCAAGAGCGTGCTGTAGTTCTCCGCGCCCATCTCCACGCGGCCCACGTCCTTCACCCGCACGCTCCTGCCGTCATGCTGGCGCATCAGGACGATGTCACCGAACTCCTCCGGCTCCACCAGGCGTCCCCGGGCGCGCACCGCGAGCTGGTAGGGCTGGTTCGCCGCGGAGGGCGGCTGGCCCACCTGGCCCGCGGCCACCTGGAGGTTCTGCTCCTGCAACGCACGCGTCACGTCCTGCGGGGTGAGCTTGCGCCGCGCCAGCTCCGTGGGGTCCAACCACAGGCGCATGGAGAACTTTCGCTCACCGAAGATGCGGACCTCACCGACGCCCTTCACGCGCTTGATGGCGTCCTTGAGATTCACGTCGGCGTAGTTGCTGAGGAACCTCACGTCGTAACGGTCGTCCGGGCTGAAGAGCGCCACGGACAACAGAATCTGGCTGGAGGCCTTGTTGACGACGATGCCCGTCTGGTTCACCTGCGAGGGCAGGCGCGCGGCCGCGCGGCTCACCCGGTTCTGCACGTCGACGGCGGCCACTTCGATGTCGCGGGTGGACTCGAAGGTGATGATGATTTGACTGGAGCCATCGTTGCTGCTGGTGGAGGTGATGTAGCGCATGCCCTCCACGCCGTTGAGCTCCTGCTCCAGGGGTATCGTGACGGCGCTCTCCACGACCTCGGCGCTGGCGCCCACGTAGTTGGCCGTCACCGTCACCTGCGGTGGAGCCAGGTCCGGGTATTGGGCGATGGGCAGCGTGGGGATGGCGATGGCCCCCACCAGCGTCAACAGGATGGAGCAGACGATGGCGAAGACGGGCCTGCGGATGAAGAAGTCGATGAACATGGTGCGCTTGGGTCCCCTGCGCTCAGCGCGGGCTCTCGTGAGGGGTGTTCCGCGCGGCCTCCGCGCGGGGTGAGGACGCGGCGGCCTTCAACGTCACGGGCATGCCGTCTCGCAGGGCCTGGATGGCTGAGACGGCCACGCGGTCTCCCGCCTTGAGGCCTCCCTCCACGACATAGGTCCTGTCCCCCAGCGGCCCCAGGGTGATGGGGCGGCGAGCCACCACCGCCCTGCCACCCTCCTCGTGCACCACCAGCGCGAAGGGCTGGCCGCTCTGGCGCACCACCGCGAGCGCCGGAACCTGCAGGGCATCACGCTGGGAGTAGACGATGCGCGTGCGCACCAGCTCACTGGGACGCAGGCCCACGGTGTTGCGGAAGGCGGCCTTCACTTCCACCAACTGGGTGCGAGGGTCGGCCTGGGGCGCGATGAAGAAGACGGTGCTGGTGAGCACCACCCTGCCCTGGGCGTCGAGGACCTCCAGCACCGTGTCGGGCTTCATCGAGCGCGCGCGGAACGACGGCACCGAGACGCTTACCTCCAGGACATCCGCCTGGGCCACGCTGGTCAGCTCCGTGGAGGCACCGACGAAGTCGCCCACCCGCACCAGCACGTCACCCACGGTGCCAGCGAAGGGGGCACGCACCACGTTGAGCTGGAGCTGGACCTGGCGCTGCGTCACCTGCGCGGCGGAGGAGCGCGCGGCGGCCTCGGCAGCCTGCACCTGGGCGCGGGCACCCTCCAACTCCTGCTCACTCGCGAGGCCCTCTCCATGAAGCGCCTGCGTGCGGGCCAGCGTGCGGCGAGACAGCTCCAGGTTCACCTGTGACGAGCTGAGCTGGGCCTGGGCGCTGTCGAGCGCGGCCGACTCCTCTCTCGCGTCCACCTCCACCAGCGGCGCGCCCTCCTCCACCTGCTGTCCGGGACGCACGGGGATGCGGCGCACGGAGCCCGCCACCTGTGGCAGCACCGTGACGCTTCGCCGTGACAACAGTGAGCCGAGGTACTCGCTGGTGTCCCGCACTTCCTGGGGAGCCAGCACCACCACCTCCACCTCGCGAGGAGGAGCCGCCGCCGGGGCGGCCTTCTGCCCCGAACAACCCGCCACCGTCGCAACCACTGCCACACGCCACACCGACTTCTTCAGCGCCTCGAGGGGACGCACCCACTTCACCAGTCGCACCGGGCCTCCGTCAGGAATGCGGCCAGGCGTGCCTGGACTCGCTCGAATTCACGCAGCACCAGGTTCAGCTCCGCCTGGCGAAGGGCCGCTCCGCTCTGCACCAGCTCGAGGCTGCTGCCACGGCCCACTTCAAAAGCACGACGCGTGAGCTTGTCGGTCCGCTCCGCGAGCTCTCTCGACTCGACCGCCGTCTTCACCAGCGCCTCGGCGACCTCCACGCCGCGCCGCGCCTGGGTCACCTCCAGCACCACGTCGCGGTGCGCGCTCTCCAGCGCCGCCGCTGCCTGCTCCTCCACGCCCGTGCGCTCACGGACCAGGCCCTCGCGACCGCCGCCCTCCCAGAGAGGCACCGACAGCACGGCGGCGACATTCCAGGTGGCGAACCGGCCGAAGCCCGGGTCCGTGGTGAGCCCCAGGAGGGTGCTGGAGATGCCCAGCGTGGGCAGGTAGCCCGCGGACGCCTGACGCCGGCTGTCACGCGCGGACTCCACCTGCGCACGCGCCGCCAGCAGATCCGCCCGCGCGTCCAGGCGCTCCAGCGGCGCGCACTCCTGGCGCGTCCGTTCCACCAGCCCCTGGAGGTTGAAGGTCGAGTCCACGCCCACGGCGTGGCCGAAGCCCAACGAGAGCCCCAGCGCCTCGCGGGCCTGACGCAGTCGTTCGTCACCCGCGATGAGCACGCCGCGCGCCACCGCCACGTCCTGACTCACGCGCACCACGTCCAACGGCGTGCCCGCGCCCAGCTCGAAGGTGCGCTGGGTGAGGGCCGCGCTCTCCAGGGCCCGGCGCAGGCCCACGCGGTTGATTTCGGCGGCGCGCTCGGCGGCCACGGTGGCCACCAGCGCCTGCGCCAGTCCCAGCGTGAGGCGACGCCGTACATCCTGGAGGCTCGCCACCGCGCCCTCTTCCGAGGCCCTGGCGGACGACAGCCCTCTCCACGCGCCCAGGTCCACCACCGACTGCGTCAGCGTCCCGGTGACGGTGCCCAGCGGCACCGTGGGCGTGCGCCCGTTCGCGCCAGCACCCGTCCCCAGGCCCGGGTTCACCACCGCGGGCGTGTCGGGGTTGAGCACGTCCAGGGCCACGCTGGCCTGGACCCGTGCGTTGGGCAGCAGCGCCGACAGCGCCTGGCGCCACCGGCCACTCGCGCGCCACACCCCTGCTTCCACGCCGCGCAGATCCGTGGACCGCTCACGCACCAGGGCCAGCGCTTCATCCCAGGTCGTCACCCGCTGCGCGACGGCGGGGACGGGGGCGAGCATCGCGTCCTCCACCCTGGGTGGGACGACGACGGGAGGGAACTCGGACTGAACCGACGCGGCGACGAGCGCGAGGAGAAGGACGGAAGTGGTTGCCATACGCCAGACGTGGATGGAGGAAGGGAACCACCGCGCGAAGCCGCGCTCCCGTCCCGGGTGGGGTTGGCACTCCCGAGAGCGCGGAGGGCACGCTCGGGAGCACGGGCATGCGGTGCGGCTAGCTGCGCGGGGGCGCCAGCTTGAAGATGGAGGCGTCGATGGGCGCGTCGTAGCGGGCGTCCTGGACGACCTTCTCACCGTGCTGGCCGTCGCCCTCCCACTTCAGGCGGTGGCTCACCGTGATGCCATCCACGGTGCGGAAGTCGGAGTAGGTGATGGCCTTGTTGTACGGCTTGCCCTCGTGGATTCCCGCGTAGGTGCGGCGCACCTCCAGGAAGGACTTCTGGTCGATGAAGCGGACCTCGGTGGTGGAGCCACGGGTGAGGACGAGCTTGAACGAGGGAGCGCCGTTCACCTCCTCCACACCGTCCATCGCCAGCGCGACACCCCGGGCCTTCGGGTCCAGCAGGGCGTCGTCGAAGAACGCGCCCTCCGCCATCACCTTGTTCTTCTCCCCTTCCACCCGTCGAGGCGCGGCCGAGCCCTCCACCATCCAGAGCTGGCTGCCGTCGAACACCTTGGTCACCTGAGTGCCGTTGGTGACGGTGTCGTGGCGCACGAGGTTGGGGCGGGCCCGTCGCACGGTGGTGGTGGTGACGGTGTCGCCTTCCGTGGCGACGACGGTGAACTGGTAGGACTTCGCGGCCTTGAGCCGCTCCTTGCCGCCCAGGGCCTTGAGGTGTTTGTCGATGACCGTCTGGAGCGACAACTTGCCCTGGGTGCACTCGGCACCTTCGCCAGCGGTGGCGAGGGCGGGGGCGAACGTCAGACCGAGGGCGAGCAACGAGGAAACAAGAGACCTGCGCGGCATGGAGTGCCTCCGTGGGTGACTGGGTGACGGGAGGCACAGTGCCCTCGCGAGCGCGGCGCGGGCGGAGTGTTCAGCCGGTGGGGACGGACATGCGGCGAACCGGCACCACCGTGCGGCGAACGGGCCATGCGGGGCGCGGCGCCACATCGCCGGAATCCCGGTCACTGACGAGGAGCGGTGAACGGACCACCAGGGGCGCGACATCGCACCGGGACGCCATTGCACGTCACGGAGTCGTGGCGAACGGGCAAGAGTCCGTGCCGCGTGTCTCGCGGCTCAGCGCAGGTGCTGGAACTTCTCGCGGTGGCTGCGAGCGACGCGCAACTCCGCGCCACCGGTGAGCACCACGACGAGGTCCCTGCGGCCCTCGCTGCGCAGCTCGCGGATGCGGCTCGAGTTGACGATGGCCGAGCGGTGGATGCGCATGAATCGCTCCGGGTCCAGGCGCGCCTCCAGGCCCTGCATCGTCTCGCGGTGGAGGTAGGCCTTTCCGCCCGCGTGAATCTGCACGTAGTAGTCGGCTGCCTCGATGTATTCGATTTCGTCCACGTCGAGGAACACCACGCGGCCCGAGTCTCGGATGGCGAGCCGGCGCACCCACTTCTCGGTCGGCGCGGGAGCGGGCGCCGGGGCGGGAGCGCCATCACGCTCGCCGTAGGTGGAGAGCACGGACATCAACCGATGGCTGAGGTCGGACATCCGCGCCAGCCGGATTTGAGCCTTGGCGCGGCCGATGGCGTCGTGGAAGCGGTCATCCCGGAAGGGCTTGAGGAGGTAGTCGAGCGCGTGGATGTCGAAGGCGCGCAGGGCGTAGCGGTCATACGCGGTGACGAAGATGACCGCGGGCACCTCGCCCGGGCCCAGGTGGGAGAGCACCTCGAAGCCGTTGAGCTCCGGCATCTGGACGTCCAGCAGGACCAGGTCCGGCCGCTGCGCACGGATGAGGCGCACGGCCTCCGGTCCGTTGCCTGCCTCGCCCACCACGCTGACCTCGGGGTCCGTGGCCAGCAGCAGGCGCAATCCCTCGCGCGCGAGGGGCTCGTCATCCACGACGAGCGTGCGGATGGCGACGGCGGCGTTCATGTCGCGTGCGCCTCCGCCGAAGCGGCCTGGAAGGGAAGCTCCAGTCGGGCGCGCACACCGCCTCCGGCGCGGTTCTCCAACGTGAAGACGTGGCCCGCGCCGTAGAGCTGGTTCAGGCGGGCGCGCACGTTGGCGACGCCGATGCAGCCGTCATGACGGTCCCAGCCAGGAACGAGCCCGGGGCCGTCGTCGAGTACCTCCAGCACCAGCCGCGCCCCCTCTCGCGAGGCGCGCAGCTCCACGCGCCCGGCGCCGGAGCGGGTGGCGAGGCCATGCTTGATGGCGTTCTCCACCAGCGGCTGGAGGATGAGGCTGGGCACGAGCGCGCCAAGCGCGGCGGAGTCGATGTCGCGCACCACCTGGAGCCGGTCCCGGAAGCGGGTCTGCTCGATGTCGAGGTAGCGCTCCAGGAAGTCGAGGTCCTCGTGGAAGGGGACGAGCTGGCGGCCGGTGCTGTTGAGCGCCATGCGCAGCAGCTCGCTGACACCGGTGAGCATGCGAATGGAGCCCGCGGTGTCCTGCTTGCGCACGAGGACGGAGATGGCGTTGAGCGTGTTGAAGAGGAAGTGCGGATGGAGCTGGGCACGCAGGGCATCGAGCTGCGCGTGGACCAGGCGCGTCTCGAGCTGGGACTGGGCCAGCTCGCCCTCGCGGAAGCGGCGGTGGTACTCGACGGCGGAGCCGATGGCGACGATGACGCCGTAGACGAGCAGACTCGTGACGACGTACTTGGCCATCAGCAGTGGCAGGAGCTGGCCCAGGGTGCCGTCGCTGATCAACTTCTCTCCCACGGCCCGGGAGAGGAAGTAGATGAGCGTCGAGTAGGGAACCATGACCGCGGCGAGGGCGGTCAGGTGGACCGCGAGACTCCGGTGCCAGACGCCGCGCTCCAGACGAAAGCGCCGGCCCAGCGCGAGGATGAGCGGCGTGACGAGCGCCCAGTACTGCCAGGGCGGCACCTGCATCACCAGCGCCCGGGCAAAGGGGTAGGTGGGGTCCTTGGCCTGGGCGTAGAACCACGTGTGGCTCGCGGTGATGATGCCCGGCACCGCGAAGATGAGCATCAACCACGGCAGGCCGCGCACGAGCTGGGGCAACGCGGACGCGGAGGGAGCCGGCCGAAGCGTCTCGGCGGAGGACAACAGGACGGAACTCGCGGCGGGAGAGGTGGATTCCACGGCCAGTGGATCCTACGCCCGAACCCAGGCCCCGTCCGAGCGGGAGCAGCCAACGGGCTCCGGCGTGCAGCGAACGGGCCTGCTTGCAGCCTTGCCTGGGGAGCACGAATCCTGCTCGGCTGGCGGGCGGCGCGTCGGCGCTCGAGGCATGTGGTAGTGGAGGAGCATCCGTGAGCGTCGCAACCCTCGAAGAAGGCCCGCTGCGGGGTCCCAGCTTCTTTCTCGGCCGGACAGCGCTGCGAGCGCTCGCGCTCGCCCATCGCGACAGCTACGGCGCCGCACGGCCTCATCCCCACGTCGTCATCGATGGCTTCCTGGGGGAACCGCTGGCGTCCGGGCTGGCCGGAGTCTTCCCGGGAGCCACCGACGCCCACTGGAAGCGCCGCGACCACCAGGAACAGGCGGCACGCCTGGGACAGCTTCAACGCAAGGCGTTCGAGGATGTACCTGGAGCGCTCCGGCACCTGCTGTCGGAGTTCTCCAGCATGTCGTTCATCGACTTCCTGGAGACGCTCACCGGCGTGCAAGGGCTCATCGCGGACCCACACTTCCGGGGCGCCGGGCTGCACCTCACGTTGCGCGGAGGCCACCTCGCGCTGCACGCCGACTTCAACCGCGACCGCTTCCGCGCGCTCTCACGGCGGCTCACCGTCCTCTACTACCTGAACCCCGGATGGGAGTCCGCCTGGGGCGGTGACCTGGAGCTGTGGAACGCCGACCTCTCCCGGTGCGAGACGCGAATCGCGCCGCGGCTGGACCGCCTGGTCGTGATGGCCCATGGCGACACGCACTGGCATGGCCACCCCACCCCACTGGAGTGTCCCGAGGGGCGGGGGCGCGCGGCCATCGCGGCCTACTTCTACACCGCGCAGGAGTCCCCCGACGCACCGGAGGCCCACAGCGCCATCTGGGCTCCGCCGCGTCCCTAGGCCGGGGGACACTGGGAGATGCAGAACGCCTTGTAGCTGTCACAGGTGGGCCGCGGCGTGCCGCCACCGCCGTAGATGCACTGGTACCACTTCGCATCACAGGCGTTGATGCACTCCGCGCGCGTCACGCCCTGCTCGACCTGCCCCGGGTCCTCCTGGCTGACGAACTCCTCCCCTGCCTCCGCGCCACCACAACCCGCCATCAGCCCCACCGCCATCAGTCCGGCAATGATTGCCACTCGCATGTCATTCTCCTGGCTCGAAGGTCTGTGCTGCCTTGCCAGGATAGACAGCTTTCCGACGACAGGACAAACCTGGCGGCGAGTGCGAGTGAAAGCCCCTCACTCAATCGTCGAGTGGGTGACCGCGATGGGCGTGTCCGTGTGATTGGAGATCTGCGGGTACGTCACGTACCAGGACCCACCCCGGTTGTTCCGGATGACCGAGCGGTCGATGCGGATGTCGCCCGAATGGTCATTGCTGACGAAGAAGATGGCGCTGCCATGGGCGTTGACTTCGTTGTGTTCGATTCGCGTGCCGCAGAGTGACAGCGTCATCTTGTTGCCGTCGTTGTAGATGGCGCCGCCGCTGCCTCCGCCCGGGGTGCCCGGACCCGCGGGATTCGCGCCGTTGCCGATGGCCCTGTTGTGGGAGAAGAGGCTGTTGATGAGGGTCCACGACACGCCGATGCTGCTGATGCCGCCACCGTTGGAGCAGACCCCGCCGTAGCCCTCCTTGCCACCGAAGGTCGTGTTCACCACGAAGACGGGCAGGTTGTTGTACTGGCTGAACACCCGAAGCGCGCCACCACCGACGTCAGGCCCGACATCGGCGCACGCGTTGTTGAAGAAGCGGGAGTTGATGACCTTCACCCGCCCGCCGCGCACCCAGACCGCCCCGCCGCCGTCGAACTCCGACTCCGTCTTCGAACTGGCATCCACGAACGTGAGGTTCTGGAGCGTCAACCGGGGATGGTCCTGGTTGTCGCAGTGGGAGGTCGTCCACACCTGCTTCTGGTCGCAGGTGTTCATGTACAGGATGCGGTGCCTGCCCGCCCCGCTGAGCGTCACCAACCCCTTGCCGTCGATGACGATGTCCGGTCCCTTGTCGTTGAAGACCTTGGCCGTCCTGTCGAGCGTGAGCGTCACGGGCTCCGGTCCGCAATCGAAGGTGATGACTCCGCCCCGGGCCACGGCGTCGACGAAGGCGGCGCTGGTGCAGCTCGCAGGCGTTCCCGTCCCGACGACGGTGGTGGGTCTGGAGACATCGGCGAGACCCGCCTCGGCGGGTACGGTGCACGTGGCCTCCGCGTTCGGATTGCCAGCGGGTGGGCCGTCCTTGGGGTTGGTCAGCGGGTTGGGCACGTCCACGCCTGACGCGTCATCGCCCGAGCAACCCGCGGAGCAGGCGAGCGCGACCCCGACGAGCAGCGAGAACACCGTCGTCGAGGGGAACCGGTGAAGTCGCTTCGGGTGCATCCAGCCTCCAGTAGGGAGGCAGTGTAGAGCGGCGATGCACCAAAGACGAGCAGGGTCGGCCCTGGACGACTTCGGCGGAGCGTCGAAGATATACTGAAGCTCAAGACCCTCGGAGCCCGCTCGAAGGAGCATCGCATGCTGATTGTCTATCAATCACTGGAGTCCGTCGGAAACACGGATAACTCGGCGAACTCCGTCCTGAGCGGCAACTCCTTCAAACACCGGGCCCAGAAGAACGCCAACAAGGTCTACGACATCGACAAGGTCAGCAAGAAGGTGGGCTTCCACGTTCCCGTCTTCGACCCCTCCCTGAACAAGATCGTCGAGGAGGAGATGGAAGTGGAGTTCGCCAACGACTCCTCTTCCAAGTCACTCTCGATGAGCTTCAAGAAGACGAAGGACGAGGACAAGCTGTTTGAGTTCCTGGAAGGTGTCATCGACACCATCGTCAAGAGCACGATGAATCGAACGGAGGTGGATGAAGGCACCTGCCGACAGCCCGACATCATCGTGCTCGGGGAACTCCATGGAAAGGAGCTGAAGGGGAAGATCTTCAATGGCTACAAGGTCGTCTATGGCATGAACCCCACGGGTGACTCCCGCCACCGCTTCACGGTGCTCCTGAACGAACACACCGAATTCAATTCGTTCGACCTGAAGATCCATCGCTACGACAAGACGCTCAAGAGCAACAAGGACGCAGACGCCATCTGCATGACCTTGACGGTCATGGGCTGGCTGGTGGCCTTCGTGCACACGCCCAACAACATCTGTGCGAACAAGACGAAGGTCGTGGAGTACCTGAAGAACAATGCGCGTCGTTCAACAGGGGAGGAGGAGCTCGACCTCCTGATTGGAGACACGAATCAAAAGAGCTCCGGCTTCGTGCAGAACACCCTGCGAGGGGAGCTGGGTGGAGGCGACTGGGTGTCCAGCATCCACGGCCAGCAACAGGAGCTCGTGAAATTCGGAGGCCATGACATCTGCAGCATCTCGGGAACCAACAGCGGGTTCGACACGCACTTCGACATCGCCTGTACGCGTCATGTCGCCGCGAAGATCAAGGACAACAAGGTCGTGGGGGGCGACACGACGGATGAAGACTATTCACCCGCGTTTGTCTTCCACGGGCTCACCGACAAGTTCACCCAGATTGGCGAGAAGGTCTATGCCTACAGTGACCACAACGGTGTCATCGTCGAAATCCTGCGGCGCAAGGACCCCTTCGCCTTCAAGGCCTTCCGGCGGGATTTCATTCTCTGCCGTACCTGCAACGAGGCGTTGCATGGCATCGAGACCCTCACGGGCTTCCACCTCAAGTGCCCGACCCTGAGAATCACCTACCAGGCCCCGGTCCCCGGCTCCTTGAAGCGGAAGGCAGACGCGCTCGATCCCGAAAAGAATCCCGGGATGAAGCCTCGAAAGAAGGCCAGGTACTAGCCGGTGATGACCCACCCGCCAGTCGCCAAGGGATGAGGCCCTCGCGGGCGTCCCGCTACGCCTGGGACTGGGCCGCCGGCCTGGGCGCATCCTGAACGGAGAGCGGCCCCATGCCCGTGTCCTCGCCGGGCGGCGCCTTCTCTCCGCTCTCCGGGGCTTGCGTCCGACGCATCACCCAGACCAGGACGCCCGCGCCCACATAGCAGGCGGTGCCCAGAGCGAAGGTGACAGCCGTTCCGAAGTGGATGGCCACGAAGATGGCGGCGGCACTGGCCAGCACGGAGAACGCGCCATTGAGCGCCCACCCCCACTGCACCAAATCCTTCCGGGCGCTGATGAGCGACATGCCCAGGGCCATGGGAATCCCCATCAGGAACGACAACGGCGCGATGAGCACCGCCGTGACGAGGATGCGCGTGGAGAGCGGCAGTCCCACCACGCCCTCCAGCACCGGGCCCTTCAAGGTCAGGAACGCCCCCAGCCCCGCGGCGAGCAAGAGGAAGAGCCCACCCATCATGACCGGCCGCGCACGTGCGAGCCGCTGCGCGAACAGACTCCCCACTCCACTGGCCACCAGCATGCTGGCCAGCACCGTGGCGAAGGTGATGGTGGGGCTCCCCAGCACGAGCGCGAAGACGTGGAAGAACTCCATCTCCACGAGCATGAAGGCCACGCCCAACAGCGAGAAGTAGCCGAGCGAGGCCCAGTCCGACCTGCCCAACCGCTCGGTCTGCCGGGCCAACTGGAAGAGCGGCAGCACCAGGAAGGGCACCACCAGCGCCAACAGGATGAAGACCAGGCGCCGCAACTCCACCACGCCGATGCCGGCCGCCCGCGAGGGGCCCGCGCGCTCCACGAAGTAGAACGGGTTGTTGTCGGTGGCGGGGGCGATGTCCAACGGCCCCTCCGCCCACAACCGCGCCGGGTCCGGGGTGGTGATGATGTCGTGAATCAACCGCCCCCAGCCCGTGAAGGGCTTGGGGATGGAGGCCACATCGAGCGAGCCGTCCGGCAACCAGAGCGCCTGGAAGCCCATCGCATCGAGATGCGCTCGCGTGGTCGCCACGTCCGTCGGAGTGATGGGCGAGCGCTTCACCAACACGAAGCACATGGGACGCGAGAAATGGGGGCTCGCCACGGCCGCGACCAGCATGTGCTTGCCCACATCCTGGATGCCCAGCTTCTCGAGCGCCTCGCGCGCCACCGTGAGGCCCCGCATCGAGTCGATGCGCACCACCTCGCTGGAGCCCAGCGCGCGCAGGAAGCCCATGTAGCCATCGGGCGTCAGGTGCCGGAAGAAGTCCTGGTAGGCCTCGACCGTGTAGAGGTAGTTCTCGCTGAACGCCAACGCCGTCGCGCTCCCTCCGGTGTCCACCCAGGTGAGCGTGATGAGGTCCCACAGCTCGCGGGAGCGCTTGACGAACGTCCGCCCGTTCTCGATGTGCAGGTCGACCCCAGGCAGGTGGTAGGGCCGGCCGGAGAAGCTCGCGAGGTCCTCATTCACCACCCTCGCCACCAGCGGGTTGATCTCCACCGCGGTGATGTCCTTGCGCCCCTTGCGCACGGCCTGGAGGATATCCACGCCGCCGCCCGGGCCGATGATGAGCTGCCGTCCCTCGGCGGGGACCAGCTTGTGCGCGAGCGCGGTCAGGTCGTAGTCGAGATAGGTGTAGGCGGAGAGCGCCTCGGGATTGCCATTGAACTCGACAATCTGGGTCCCCCCGAGGCCGTCGATGAGCAGGTCCATCATCCGGAACTTCCGCCCGGCGTAGTTCCCGCTCAGGGACCAGGTGAAGAAGTGGGTGGGGTGCACCCGGACGGAGGAGATGGAGTTCCACTCCGACACCACCGTGGGCGCCCCCAGCCAGCTCACGTGCGGCGGCCTGGCGATGGAGGGGACCTGCGTGAGGAACGTCCCGAGCAGCACGAAGGCCAGGGTGAACCCCAGCGACACGAGCGAGGTGGTGCGCAGCCCCCCCGCCAGCGCGAACAGGATGGCCGCCACCATCGGCAGGATGCAGACCGTGCCGAGCATGACCTCCACCGGCGTGCTCACATCCAGGAGGAAGACCGCGACGATGCACCCCAGCGCGGCGAACACCAGGTCGACCGCGTAGAGCCGGTGGAAGCGCTCGCGGTTGTGCGACAGGACGAGCGAGACGACGAGCCCGCCGAAGAGGAACAGCGGGAAGGCGCACCAGAAGATGGCCGCCAGGGACCAGAACTCCTGCGCGTAGACGCGGAAGGCGCCTCCGAACTTCACGTACGGCAGCAGGGCGAGAATCCCCAGGACGCCCAGGAAGCCGGAGATGCCCGCCAGCAGGCTCAGCACCGCCACGTGGCGCAGCATCCGCTCGGGCGTGAAGAAGCGATGGGCCAGCCGCGCCAGGAGCCCACCCGAGGCCAACCCCAGCATCGCCAGGGAGATGAGCATGAAGGCGTAGTAGTAGGTCATCGTCCCCGCGAACAAACGCGAGAGCACCACCTGGGCCGTCAACATGCTGGCCGCGACCAGACCGAATCCCAGGCTCATGGCCCGCATCGACGTGCCCGCCAAACGCTCTTGCATGGTAACGACGTGTCCTTTCCCGGTGGGGACCTGGAGCATAGGGGAGAAGCGGGACTTCTCCCCAGGACCATCAGGAGGGGGCAGGCAGCTTGCCAGGTGGGTGGCGGATGCCCGACCGGCAGCCCTCCTCGCTCACGGTGTCTGTCCCGACGTCAGGGGGCGAGCACCGGGGACCCCCAGCCCTCGCAGCCACGCCCGCGCGAGCGGCTCGGGGTCATGCCCCGTCTCCGCCTTCACGAAGTCGAGCAGTTGCTGCATGCGCGCCGCCTTGCCTACATGGAGCTGGTAGAAGCGCGCCAGCGCCCCATCCAGGGCGGCGGTGCCCACCTGCTTCTCCAACTCGTGGAGGAAGAGGCTTCCCTTCAGGTAGGGCAGCGGGGAGGCGAGCGGGTGCGTGCTCATCTCAATCGCATTGCACGTGGCATCCGGAAGGACGACCGTGTCGCGCCTGGCCACCAGTTTCTCGAGGTCCTTGCGCCACGACTCCCACAGCTTCGCCTCCGCGGCCTCGCCCTCGGTGGCGCCCACCGCGCGGGCCGTGAGGTAGTCCGTCGTCCCCTCCGAGAGCACGAAGTCCTCCCAGCACTGGATGCGCACGCCATTCCCATACCAGCCATGCGCCGCCTCGTGGTGATGCACCAGGCGGTCCCCCATCGACGGCGAGGCCACGTGCCAGAACGGATGGTGCTCCATGCCCCCCTTGGCCTTGGGCCCCAAGTTCGCCGACACCGAGCCCGCCTTGTCGCCAAAGACAAACTTCCCATAGCGGGTCTCGAAGAAGTCCATCGCGTCACGCAGGTGGAGCGTGCCCGCGACCGCGGCCTCCTCCTCGCCCGGCAGATACCGGCTCCACCCTCCCCTGGCGTGGAGCAGACCTGGACTTCCCGGAGCCCGGTGCTGGACGCATCTGGAGGCTCTCCTCCGGCCACGTCATGAGCGCCAACCCGTGCGACATCCCCCCACCGCCCGGATGCCAGCCCATGCACTGGCATGACCTACGACAGCTTCGAGAGTCGAGCACAGTTCCCATCCCAAGAGAGTTTGAACGTGGCCGCACGCGGATTCGGCGGTGCGGGGGTCACACGCAATCCACTAGCGTGGCTCGGATGAGAAGACTCTCCGTGGTCGTGCTCCTCCCGCTCCTCTCCACATTCGCCTGCGCACCGATGGAACCCGAGATGGAGGGTGAAGCGACCCGGCCCGAAGAGGCGGTCCAGGCGGCCTCGACTCCGCTCCGGGCGAAGGCGCTCGGCCGGATGAGGAACGCGGCGAAGTACTTCCACGACCAGGTGGCGCGCCACGGCGGGTATGCGTGGCATCACCATGCCGACAACCTGAGCGAGCGCTGGGGCGACATCCAGCTCGACGACGAGCAGATCATGATTCAGTCGCCCGGCACCTCGGACGTGGTCGTCGCGTTCGTCGAGGCCGCCCTCGCCGACCCGGCCACCCCGGCACTCAAGACCTATGCAACGGACGCGGCTTTGGCGCTGCGCCAGGGACAGGTCAAATCGGGAGGCTGGCGGCTCTACGCGGACTTCAAGGCGACTCCGACGCTGGCGGCGTGCTACCGCCACACCACGGCGAGCTGCGGCTGCGGTGGCTGCACGACGACGATTTACGACGACCAGACCACCCAGAACGCGCTCATCTCCATGATGCGCGCAGACCAGCTCCTCGGGTTCGCGAACACGGCCATCTCCGAGGCTTCGTCCTATGCCCGCGCGCGGATGGAGACCTCTCAGTTCCCGACGCATGGCGGCTTTCCCCAAGGCTTCGCCGGTCCGGTCGCCGCGCGGCCCGCGCTCACGGCCAGCTACCCGCCCTCCATTGGAACGTCGTGCGGCCTCGCCCACTGCTACGCGAACGTCTACACCCACGAGTACTGGGATGACCCGACGCTGAACGACAACCTCGCGACGGCCTTCGTGGAGATGCTGAACTGGGCGCGGGAGGTCTATCCCGCGCGAGCCGCGACCTATCAGGCCATGCGCACCGCGTTCGGCGGCTTCCTTCGCCGCGCGCAGCTGCCGCAGCCGCAGCCCGCCTGGGCGCAGCAATATGACATCCAGATGCAGCCGCGCTGGGCTCGCAACTGGGAAGTCCCAGCCATCGCCGGCCAGGAGAGCCAGGACGTCATGTGGGCGCTGCTTCGCCTCTACCAGTTGGACCCGAGCGTTCCGGCGAACCACGACGCCGTCGGCACCGCGCTCACCTATCTGGAATCCGTGGACCATGCGAATGACACGCTCATCCACCGCTACATCGAACTGGACGACACCGCTCCAGCCAACCTCGGCTTCTTCACGGTGAAGCCCGGCGGCTACCCGGTCCGGTTCTCCCAGGCGCCGCCGACCTACCAGAACTACGCGTGGGAGGTCCCCTCGCAGCTCGCCGCCCTCCGCGCGGAGTACGACCGGTTGGCGAGCGACACGACGGTGATGAAGCGCACGTGCCAGCAGCTCCGCGCCGACACGGCGCAGGCCGTCGACGCGACGGTGAACAACGAGAAGTGGCTCACGACCTACAGCCCGAGCGGCCCGCGAAGTGGCTCCACGCCGGGCGACTATCTCGACACCAGCACGTTCGTCCGGAACCTGCGCACGCTGGCCGAGTTCGTCACGCGCACGACGACCGACTGCACCGCCTGGAACTACTGAGGCGTGGGGCCGGGGGTCTCGAGGCCTCGGCCCTCCTCACTCCGATTGCAGGCCCGTCAGTTGATGCAGCTCCAGCTCCTCCAGGTCGAGCTCCTGCTCGATGCGCTGGAAGGCCGCGTCTCCGATGGTGCCGTCCGCTCTCAGCGCGAGGAGCCGCTGCCGCTCGGCCGAGGTGACCCGGCGAATGGTGTCCGCGTCGGCCTCCGAAACACGACTGTCGCCCGAGGCGCTCCCAGGTGACGTGGCATCGCCACTGGCCAGGTCCGCCTCGGCGCGCCGGAGCAGGACCTCGTAGCGCCTGCGCAACAGACTCGACAGCTCCTCGCCGGACTGCGTGGACGTGGCGTCCAGCGCGGCGCGCAACGTCTCGGCACGGGCGAACTGGACCTCTCGCTCCACCGAGCCGTCATCCTCGAGGTGGAGCAGGTTGATGAGCGGACGCAGCGTCATCCCTTGCACGACGAGCGTCGCGAGCACGACGAAGAACGCCGTGAACAAGACCAGGTCACGGTGAGGAAACTCCGGCCCGTCCGCCCCGCCCGCGGGCAGCGCCAGCGCCGCCGCGAGCGTCACAATCCCTCGCATGCCACACCACCCGACGACCGCCGCCGAGCGCCTCGACAGGCTGACTCCGTCATACCGCCCTGGCGCGCCCTTCAAGCTCGGACGGCGCAGCCAGCGGCCCAGCGCCGCGGCAGCCGAGACCCAGACGATGCGCGCGACCATCGCCGCGACGCACACGGCCGCGGCGACTCCGGTGTACTTGAATAGCGTGGGGGAATCGAGGCGCAGGAGAATCTCCTTCAACTGGAAGCCCACCAGGATGAAGGCCAGCACGTTCAGCGCATACACCGCGAAGTCCCAGACCGCGTAGGACGGGAGGCGGACGCGCGCCGGAACGACATCCGCGGCACGCCGGGCCAGGAACATCGCGAAGACGACGACGGTGAGGATGCCAGAGAGGTGGAGCCGCTCCGCGAGCATCCAGACGGCGAACGTCCCGCAGAACTGGACGACCACGGCGGTGGCGACGTCGTGAATCCGCGCGTTCACCCGGAGGACCACATGCGACAACACGAACCCGAGTGCCACACTGCCCACCGTGACGACCAGCAGCAATGGAATGGCGCTGACCGGTGACAGCGTCCCCGCGAGCGCCGCCCCGACGGCGAGGCGGTAGACCAGCAGCGCGCTCGCGTCATTGAAGAGGCTCTCTCCCTCCAGGATGACGAGGAGCTGATGCGGCGGGCGGAGCTGCTTGAGCACCGCTGTCGCGGCCGCCGCATCGGGAGGCGCCACAATGGCCCCGAGCGCGATGGCGACGGCCCAGGACATGTCGGGGACCAAGAGGCGCGCCACCACTGAGACGACGAGGATGGTGAGCCCGACAGCCCCGATGGCCAGCCCCGTGACGGCGCGCCAGTTGGCCCGGAGGTCGCGAGGAGACGCATCGAACGCGGCATCCAACAGCACGGGGGCGACGAAGAGCGTGAGCGCCAGCTCGGGGTCCAGGTCGAGCGTGGGCGTACCGGGGACAAGCGCCAGGCCCGCCCCGGCGAGCGCCACCATCGCCGGGTAGGGAGTCCCGATGCGGCGGGACAGCACCGTGAGGCCCGCCCCCGCGAGCAGCATCGCGATGATGATTTCGAAGACGTGCATGCGGAACGAAGCGCAGAGGACCTTTCCGGGCCCACACCTTGCGCTCCCCGCCCGCTGACACACAAGCGACGCTCACGGATGCGTCCGGTACTCGTCGATGGTCGATGGAGTTCGCGGCGCAGCCATGAGGACGCTCCGCGTCCGCTCGGAGCCCCGCGCCCTCACGCCGCGCGCTGCAGCCGGCGCTTGTACTTCTCCCCCCACTCCCGCAGCCCCATCAGCACCGGCTCCAGGGAGCGGCCGAAGGCGGTCAGCTCATACTCCACGCGCGGCGGAACCTCGGCGTAGACGGTGCGCTTCACCAACCCGTCCTCCTCGAGCTCCCGCAACTGCAACGTGAGCATGCGCTGGCTGCAGTTCGGCAACCGCTTGCGCAGCTCCCCGAAGCGATGCGTGCCCTTGAGCAACCAGTACAACACCACGCCCTTCCACCGCCCGCCGATGACACCGAGGGACGCTTCCACGGCGCAGTTCGTCTTCGAGTCGTCGTCACGTTTCCGGGCCATGGTTCCCTTTTTGTGCGTACTCATCAAACTTGTGCGTACTTGCGAAGAAATAACCTGAATCGTACCTCTGCACCATGAAGACATGGGAACTGCAGCCGAAGCCGGGGTTCGAGGCACTCACGAGGGCCGAGCGTCCATCGCCAAGCGTGGGCGAGCGTGACGTGAAGGTGCGCGTGGGCGCGGTGTCACTCAACTATCGCGACGTGCTCATCGCGAAGGGCGCGGAGAAGAGCCTCAAGGCACCGCGCGTGCCCGTCTCCGATGGCGCGGGAGAGGTCATCGAGGTCGGCCCGGGCGTCACGCGCTGGAAGGTGGGCGACCGGGTGATGGCCAGCTTCTTCCCCCACTGGGTGGACGGGGAGCTGAGTGATGCGCACCACGCCAGCGCGCTCGGCGGCTCCGGGGCGGACGGCATGCTCCGGGAGGAGGTGGTGTTGCCCGAGCACAGCTGGGTGCGGATGCCCGCGGGGTACTCGTTCGAGGAGGCGTCGACGCTCCCGTGCGCCGGGCTGACGGCGTGGCAGGCGCTGTTCGAGGTGACGTCGCTGAGGCCGGGAGAGACGGTGCTGCTCCAGGGCTCGGGCGGCGTCTCGGTGTTCGCGTTGCAACTGGCGAAGGCCGCGGGCGCGCGGGTGCTGATGACGTCGAGCAGCGCCGACAAGGCAGTGCGGTTGCGAGAGCTCGGCGCCGAGGAGGTCATCGACTACCGGGCCGACGCGAAGTGGGGCGAACGCGCGAAGGCGCTCACCGGCGGGCGCGGCGTGGACCTCGTGGTCGACGTCGGAGGCCAGGCCACCTTCGACCAGTCCTCCCTGGCGCTGCGCTACGGCGGCTCCATGAGCATGCTCGGCGTGCTCACCGGCGGGCGCGGCGAGGTGAACCTGCATTCGGTCTTCCACCGGCGGCAGACGGTGCACGGCGTCTACGTGGGCTCGGTGTCGATGTTCGAGCGCTTCGTCGCCGCGCTGGAGCGCACGGGCATCCGGCCCGTCATCGACCGCGTGTTCCCCTTCGACGAGGCGCGCGCCGCCTGGGAGCACCTCGCGAGCGGACAGCACCTGGGCAAGGTCGTCGTGAGCACCGACACCCGGACCGCGCCATGAACGTCCTGATTGTCTACGCCCATCCGGAGCCACAATCACTCAATGGGGCCCTGAAGGACCTCGCCGTGAGCCACCTCACCGCGCGGGGCCATGCGGTGCGTGTCTCCGACCTCTACGCCATGGACTGGAAGGCGACGGCCGATGGCGGTGACTTCCTCCACCATCAGGCGGGGGAGAAGCTGACCTATCGACTGGCATCGAAGGGTGCCTTCGCTGACGGCTCGCAGAGCCCGGACATCGCGGCCGAGCAGGAGAAGCTGCTCTGGGCCCAGGCGGTCCTCTTCCAGTTCCCGCTGTGGTGGTTCTCGATGCCCGCCATCATGAAGGGCTGGGTCGACCGCGTCTTCGCCGCCGGCTTCGCCTATGGCGTGGGGGTGCATGAAGGCGAACGCTGGGGAGACCGCTATGGCGAGGGTACGCTGGCGGGTCGCCGCGCCATGCTGTCCGTCACCATCGGCGGGCGCGCGCCGCACTACTCCGAGCGTGGCGTCAACGGAGCCTTGGACGACCTCCTCTTCCCCATCCAGCACGGGGTGCTCTTCTATCCCGGCATGGAGGTGCTGCCGCCCTTCACCGCGTACCAGGTCGACCGCCTGAAAGCCGAGGAGTGGCCCCCCATCGCGGAGGCGTACAAGGCACGGCTGGACGGCTTGTTCACGGACGCGCCCATTGCGTTCCGAACGCAGAACGGTGGGTACTACGATGGCCAGCAGGTGCTCAAGCCCGGCCTCGGCCAAGGAGCCTCGGGCACGGGCATCCATGTGCACGCGCCGGGCGAACAGTCTCCGCTCAGATGAGCGGGGTGGCCAGGTCGAAACCAGCCCGGCGGGGACTCCGACATCGCGGGGAGCGCGCTCATGCGCTCCCCCGCGCTGGCCGAGCGACTACGGACAGATGAACCGGATGTCCGTGTAGTACGGCGTCACCTGGCCCGACTGCGTGACGTACCCTTCACAGTCGTAGCGCCACGCGCCCGCCCAGGTCGTCTTGGCCGCGCTCGTGTAATAGGTCCGGTGCTCGCCGTAGCGCTCCCCACCACCGGGCGGCTCCGCGTGCTGCTCCACCGTGCTCACATCGGGGGCGGCTTCGCCCTCCGCGGACTGCTCGGGAGCCGGTCCACCGCAAGCGCAGGCCAGCAGCGCGGAAATTCCCACGACCCAACGGGACAGCATCATCGTGCGCTCCTTGTTAAAGAGTATCGATATGACAAATGCAACCCTATCAATCTCTGCCGCTGGCGTCCAGACAGCCCATGTTTTCATTCATGGAAAATACACCCGATGTATCACCGCCCGCCGTTTGACAATCATCGCCTGAAACCGGACCCGACCTGAGCGATTGCATCACCCGCCCGACACCTCCGCCCCTGGGACTCCCGATGGATGTCGTCGTCCGGACGCCGTGCCTGGCAGCCCATGAAGGGGGGCCGAGTCTGCCTGGGACACGTCCTCCGCGTGTGTCATGCTTTGGCCATGGCGGATGCGCTCGAAGCAGACACGGCGGCTCCTGGCGGGTTGGACCGGCGCGGGTTCCTGACCTGGGTGGTGGCCTCTCCCACGTTGATGATCGCCGCGAGGATGGGGCTCGACGTGCCGGCGGCGGACGCGACGGAAGTGCCCGTGACGGCGACAGAGACTCCGCTCAGTCTCTACATCGCGCTCCAGCTCGACGGTCGGGTCGTCACCACGCTGCCGCGCACGGAGATGGGCCAGGGCATCACCACGGCCGTGGCCATGCTCGTCGCGGAGGAGCTGGACGTGGCGCTCGACGCGGTCGACGTGCGCAGCGCGGATGCGGACCCGCGCTGGCTCATCCAGCTCACCGGGCTGTCCTCGACGATGCGCTACCTGACGGGCCCGCTTCGCGCCGCGGCGGCGGAGGCCCGCGCGCGGCTCGTCACCGCGGCGGCGCTCCGCTGGCGGGTGCTCGCCCCCACCCTCACCACCTCCCAAGGCGAGGTGCGTGCTCCGGACGGCCGGCGGCTCGGCTACGGCGAGCTGGCGGAGGAAGCCGCGCGCGTGCTGCTGCCCCTGGTCTCCACGCGGCCCAAGCCGGAGAGCCAGTACACCGTCGTGGGTCGGCCCACGGGACGCATCGACGCGCTGGACATCGTCACCGGCGCGGCGCGCTACGCCCTGGACCTGGACCTCCCCGGGGCGCTGCCCACGGTGGTGGCAAGGCCTCCCACGCTGCGTGGCGCGGTCCAGTCCTTCAACGACGGCGTGGCCCGGACGATGCCGGGAGTGGTGGGCGTGGTATGGCTGCCCTCGGGTGTGGCGGTGGCGGCGCGGACCTTCGCGCAGGCCTTCGCCGCGCGTGACGCCCTCCAGGTCTCCTGGACGCCGGGACCGGCCAGCACGCTGTCCGACGTCGACATCCGCTCCCGCCTTCGGGATGCGATAGGCCCTCGTCCCCTGCCACCACTGCTGACGACGCGGACGGTGGAGGGCCGCTTCGACTTCCCCTACCTCGCGCACGCACCCATGGAGACGCAGAGCTGTCTGGCCCACGTGCGGGGCACGAGCGCCGAGGTCTGGCTGGGGGCCCAGGACCCCAAGTACGCGCAGCGCGAGGTCGCCCGGGCGCTCGGCTGGGACCTCACGCCCCAGCGAGTCACCGTGCACGTGACCCGGGCCGGTGGCGGCTTCGGTCGCAGGTTCTTCAATCAAGCCGCCGTGGAAGCCGCGCTCGTCTCACGCGCCATCGGCCAGCCGGTGAAGTTGATGTGGAGCCGCAACGACGACATGCGCCACGGCCACTTCCGGCCCGCCAGCCATCACCGCATCCTCGCCCACCTGGGGTTGGGCGGAAGCATCCTTGGCTGGCACCACCGCGCCGCCATTCCCACCGTGGAGCTTCCTCACGGCTTCGGCGATGTACTCACCGCGCTGCTCGGAGAGGCCCTGCCCGATGCGACGAGCGCCGTGTTCTTCGCCATCTCCCAGCGCATCCCCTACCGCTTCGGCTTCGCGAGCCATGAGCTGCGCGAGGTCCCCATCCCCATTCCCACCGCCTCCTTCCGCTCGGTGTTCACCAGCCAGGTGGGCGTGGCCAACGAGGTGTTCGTCGACCAGCTCGCCCGTGAGCTCCAGGTGGACCCCGTGGCCCTGCGGCGCTCCCGGCTCCCCTCCAACAGCCGGCTCAAGGCCGTCCTCGACAAGGTCGTGTCGGTGGGCCAGTGGGGCCGGGCCCTTCCGCCCGGAGTCGCCCAGGGCGTCGCCGTGCTCGAGGAGTGGGAGAGCGCCATCGCGCACCTCATCGAGGTGGACGTCAGCAGCGGGACACCTCGGGTGCTGCGCGTGGTCATCGCCGCGGACGTCGGCCTTCCCATCAATCCCAAGGGAATCGAAGCCCAGCTCCAGGGCGCCGCGGTGGACGCCATGTCCACGACGTTGAGCGCGGGGCTCCACATCGACTCGGGCGCGGTGCGCGAGGGCAGCTTCGCGGACTACCGCTGGCTGCGGATGAAGCACGTCCCCTCCGACATCCAGGTGCACCTGGTCCGCTCGGACGACCGCGTGGGTGGCGTGGGAGAGCTGGGCTATCCCAGCGCCGCGGCGGCCCTGACCAACGCCATTGCCCGAGCCACCGGCACCATGCCCACCCGCTTCCCCATCCTCGACGAGGGAGTCTGACCATGCTGGCCCATCAATTCATCCTCAATGGTCAGACGGTGACGGTGGAGACGCCCTCGGACCTGCCCCTGCTGTGGGTGCTCCGCGACGTGCTGGGAGTCAGGGGGCCCAAGTACGGCTGCGGCGTGGGCGTGTGTGGCGCGTGCACCAGCCACCTGGACGGCGAGGCCTTCCGCCCCTGCATCCACCCCGTGGGCAGCCTCTCCGGCCACGAGGTGATGACCATTGAAGGACTGGGCGCCCAGGGACTGCACCCCGTGCAGCAAGCCTGGATTGACGAGGACGTGGCCCAGTGTGGCTTCTGCCAGCCGGGGCAGATCATGGCCGCGGTGGCGCTGCTGCGGAAGAACGCCCACCCGACCGACGCGGACATCGACGCCGCCATGAGCGAGAACGTCTGCCGCTGCGGCACCTATGTCCGCATCCGCGCCGCCATCAAACGCGCGGCCCTGCTGCTGAGAAGCGGAGCGGGCGTAACAGGCGGGTGAGGCCACGAAAAGCCCGCTGACTCGCGCGCCTCACGGCGTGAACTCCCCGTCAACAGGGAGTCCACCCGGGCACACGAGGCGACGAGCTACTCGGTGGCGCGGACCCAGTGCTGGGTGCGGCCGAGCAGCGACATGCCGATGTAGCCGCGAACCTTCAGCTTCTTGCCGCCGTCCTCGACGGCGATCTTGCACTTGTAGGTCTTGCCGTTCGCCGGGTCGAGGATGGTGCCACCGTTCCACTCGTCGTCGTCCTTCTTCAGGTCGCGCAGGATGGTCATCCCGATGATGGGCTGGTCCTTCAGCGAGCCCTGGCACTTGTCACAGACCGGGTTCTGCTCTTCCTTCGGGTCGCGGAAGAGCTTCTCGATTTTGCCAACGAGCTTGCCGTCCTCCTCGGAGATGACGATGACCGACTTGGGCTTCTTGGTCTCGTCATCGATGGTCGTCCAGCGACCGACGGCGGCATTCGCCTCCGCGGCGGCGGGGGCCTTGTCCTCGGCCAGGGCGCTCGAGGCAATCATCAGGGTCAGAGAAGCGAGTCCGAACCACCGGGTTGCGTTCATGTCTTGAGGTCCTTCTGCGCGGGGCTCACATCAGAGGGGGCTTGCGCTCCAGCGTCCCATCACACCGTTTGTACTCCACCGCTGTGCCGTCAGGCAGCCCCTCGTGGAATTCTGTGAGGTGCTCGAACGTGCCGCTCCGCGGCATGCACGGCCCACCCGCACTCCCAGGGCAGGCCGTGCAGCCCCCGACTCGCAGGCTCCCCATTCCCGGCCCCCCCAGCCTGCACCGCCTGGGAGAGAACCTCGGCGCGGCCGAGCGGGTGCTGACGACGGAGGACCTGCGCGAGCTCACCGACGCGGCCTCGAAAATCACCGTGCAGGGCGCCCGCTACCCGGACACGCTGGAGAAGACGACGGGACGCTGAGCCGCCAGCCGCCAGCCTCGCGGAAACGCGCTACCCTGCCGACCGCCCCCTCATGAGGAGCCGTCAATGAGTGAAGCGAAACGCCCGTACGTGATTTGCCACATGGTGCCATCGCTCGACGGGCGCATCGTCACCAGGCACTGGAAGCTCTCCTCCCGCATGCTGGGCGAGTACGAGCGCACGGCCGAGACGTTCGACGCGGAGGCGTGGATGATTGGCCGGATTTCAATGGAGCCCTACGCCGGGAAGGCGCGGGTTCCCGCACGCAAGCGAGCGCAGCCGATTCCCAGGAAGGACTTCATCGCGCGACGCGATGCCGAGTCCTACGCCATCGCGTTGGACCCTTCGGGCAAGCTCACCTGGAAGTCGGCCTCCATCGATGAGGAGCACGTGATTTCGGTCCTCACCGAGCAGGTCTCCGACGACTACCTGGCCTTCCTCCAGGCGAAGGGCATCTCCTACCTGTTTGGCGGCAAGGCGAAGCTGAACCTCCGACGGGTGCTGGAGAAGCTGCGCGCGCGGTTCGGCATCAAGAAGCTGCTCCTGGAGGGGGGCGGCAGAATCAACGGCTCCTTCCTGGCCGCGGACCTCATCGATGAGCTGAGCGTGCTCGTCGCGCCCATCGCGGATGGCTCCATCGGCACCCCTTCACTCTTCGATGCGAGCGAGAAGAAGGGGCCCATCCGCCACCTCGAGCTGGTCTCCCTCGAGAAGCGCGCGGGTGACCTGGTCTGGCTGCGCTACAAGCCGAAGCGCTGAGCCGCTCACTCCTGGGAGAACGCGAGCCGCAGCTCCCCTTCCGCGTCGCGGTCTCCCTTCACGTCCACCACGACCTTCTCCAGTCGCCCCGTGAAGGAGAACGGCACCTCGTAGCGAGGACTCACGGCCGTGCCCGTGTTGCGCCCGACGAGCAACCCGTAGCCCGTCATGGCGCTGTACATCGCGCCGGTCTTGATGCCCTTCAGCGTCCCCACCGTCTCGTCGTCCACCATCAGCAGCACATCGCCGGTGAAGAAGTCCGGCTTGAGGCTCTTGGCCGTCGGAGTGAACCGCGCGCTCAGCCGGTGCATGCCGGGAGCCACCACCCGGGCCGACGACACGAGGTACTCCTCCATCTTGAGGTAGTTGTGGACGTAGTGGAGCCGGCCGTCCTGGAGGAACAGGCTCCACCCACCGAACTCCCCGCCCGAACACACCAGCACGCCCTCGGCGCCGGTGTCCGGGATGAAGGCGTGGGCGGTGATGGTGTGAGGCCGTCCCAGCATCGCGGGCCCCGCCAGCGGGTGCAGGTTCGAAGTGCCCGAGTAGAACGTGTAGCGCTCCCTGGGCAGGGCCGCGACAGGGCGCCCCGGGTCCGCCGCG
The DNA here is from genome assembly GCF_010894455.1 of Myxococcus eversor. Classification (GTDB taxonomy): domain Bacteria; phylum Myxococcota; class Myxococcia; order Myxococcales; family Myxococcaceae; genus Myxococcus; species Myxococcus eversor. Next base: position 81,186 of record NZ_JAAIXY010000019.1, read on the forward strand.
CGCTCATAGCGCCGGTCGTCGAGCGGCCTGACGTGGTACTTGCTGGCTTCGACCTCCCACATGGCAATCAGTTGCCGGAGCTTCTCGGGGTGCTTCGCGGCGAGGTCCTCGTACTCAGTCGTGTCGACGTCGGTGTGATACAGCTCCCAGCGGTCCTCCGCCCAGGAGGAGCCCTTCTTGTGCCAGGCCACGGCCGTCCAGCCATCTGCCCAGAGGGCGCGACTGCCCAGCATCTCGTAGTACTGCACCTTCTTGCGAGTCTTCGCCGCGGCGTCCTCGAACGTATAGGCGAAGCTCACCCCCTGCACGGGCATCTGCTTGACGCCATTGACAGACATGGGCTCCGGCAGGCCGCTCACCTCGAGCAGCGTCGGGACGATGTCGATGATGTGGTGATACTGATTGCGAATCGCGCCCCCCTCCCGAATCCTCGCGGGCCAGGAGACGATGAGGGCATCCGTGTTGCCCCCCATGTGCGTGTCCTGCTTCCACTTCTTGAAGGGCGTGTTTCCGGCCAGGGACCAGCCCATGGGATACAGCGGGTCCGTCCGAGGCCCGCCAATCTCCTCCAGGCGCAGCGACATCTCCTCGACGCTCTCCGGCGTGAAGTTCCGGAAGCGGTCGGTGTTGGTGACGCCGTCCTGCAGCCCCTCTTGTGACGCTCCGTTGTCGGAGGCGACGAGGATGAGCGTGTTGTCACGCAGCGACAGCTCGTCGAGCGCCGCGAGCAGCCGACCGATGTGGTGGTCGGCATGGTCGAGCATCCCGGCGAAGGCCTCCTGCAGCCGGCAGTACACCGTCCGCTGCGCCTCGTTCAATGACGTCCACGCGGGGACGGAGGGGTCTCTCGGGGTCAGCTTCGCGCTCGCGGGGAGGATGCCCAGCGCCTTCTGTCGCGCGAGCACCTCTTCGCGGACCTTGTCCCAGCCCTGCGAGAACCGGCCCCGGTACTTGTCGATGAACTCCTTGGGGGCATGGAGCGGAGCGTGGCAGGCCCCGAGCGCGAGGTAGGCGAAGAAGGGACGGCCCGTGTTCGCCTGCTGCTGGTCCCGGAGGTAGGTGATGGTCCGGTCCACCAGGTCCTCGGTCAGGTGATATCCGGGGCGCGTGGGCGCATCGATGAACTGGTTGTCCTGCACCAGCAAGGGCGCCCACTGGTCCGTCTCTCCTCCGAGGTAGCCGTAGAACTTCTCGAAGCCCATGGCCACCGGCCAGCGGTCGAACGGCCCGGCGGCGGTGTACGCGGTGTACGGGGTGAGGTGCCACTTCCCCACGGCCATCGTGTTGTAGCCATTCTGCTTCAGCACCTCCGCCACCGTGGCGGCGCTCTTCGGAATCGAGCCATAGCTGCCAGGAAACCCCGTGGCCGCCTCGGTGATGGCGGCGAGCCCCACGGAGTGGTGGTTGCGTCCGGTGAGCAACGCCGCGCGCGACGGAGAGCAGAGCGCCGTCGTGTGGAAGTTGTTGTACCGAAGCCCGGTGCTGGCGAGCTTGTCGAGGTTCGGCGTTTCGATGGGGCCGCCATAGCAACCGAGCTGACCGAAGCCCACGTCATCCAGGAGGATGATGAGCACGTTCGGCGCGCCCTCCGGCGCGGCCAGGGGCAGCACGGGCGACCAGTCAGGCACGGAGTCCCGGTAGGTCTCCCCCACCTTCCCACCGAAGGCGGTCTGCGTCGGCGGAGGCAGGAGCGTCCGGTCGGGATTGCGCGGCTTGTGTTTCTTGGAAGTCATGAGAGGGCCCTCGCGAGGCGTCGAAGCCGCGGCCATGGACATCAATCCACGCAGAAGAGGCTGTGACCTGGGTGCAGGAGCGGCAACAAGCGTGCGCCGTCGAGAGCCCGCTCGCCCCGGCCACCCTCACGGGCGACGCGATGTGCCCTTCGCGACGAAGCGCCGGCCATTCTTTCTCTTCGTCGCGCCCGGGCCCGGTGTCCCTGCTCCATGGTACGCATGGCGTGTATGTGGATGAGCCCGCCTGTCCCGTGTGGAAGCGCAGCCCGTCGGCCTCCTGGAGTGCTGGTCATCCTCCTCGGCCTCGGCTTGACGGTGGCCGCCTGCAAGACGTCGGAGCCCTCTCCCTCCCCATCCCTGGCCTGGGTGAGTGTTCCGGCCGCGGACACGCGGGTGCGCTACACCGGACGGACCTACCGCTCCGCCACCGGCGTCGTCTTCTCCCATCCCGGCGTGACGATTCGCGCGAGCTTCTGGGGTGACGCCCTGCGGATGAAGCTCCACGACGCGGGCCTGGGCGGTGAGGTGGGGACCAACTACTTCGATGTCTCGATTGACGGCGCGACACCCCGGCCGCTCGCGGTGCACCGCCACCAACCGACGTACGTCCTCGCCACGGGCCTGGCCGTGGGGCCGCACACGGTGGAGCTCGTCAAGCGCACCGAGTCCTCGGTGGGCTCCAGTGAGCTGGTGGCGCTGGAGGTCCATGGCGAGCTCCAGGAACCACCCGCGCACGCGAAGCCGCTGATGGAGTTCATCGGCGACTCCATCACCTGTGGCTACGGCAGCGAGGTCTCCGTCATCCCCCAGACGCCGCCCTGGAGCGCGCCGACCTTCACCTCGGCGCACCAGAATCCCAGGCGCGGCTACGCCTGGCTCACGGCCCTGGCGCTGGGCGCGGAGCCCGTCCTCGTCTGCTATTCGGGCCGAGGGGTCTATCGCAACCTGGATGCATCGACAGCCGGATTGATTCCCGCGCTCTACGAGCTGGCCGTCCCGGACCATGCCGTTCCCTGGGACTTCTCCCATGCGTCGCCCGACGTGATTGTCGTCAACGCCGGCACCAACGACACCTTCGCCGGCCACGGCACCGCCCAATACCTTCCAGACGAAGCCGCGTTCAAGTCGGCCTACCGCGCGTTCCTCCAGCGGCTCCGGACGCTGCACCCTCGGGCCCACATCATCTGCACGCTGGGCAGCATGACGGACGGCCACAAGGAGACCGAAGGGACGGACACGCCGTCGTCGGTCCACGTCGGGCACTGGCTCACCGACCTCGTCACGGAGCGACAGCAGCAAGGCGATGCGCGGGTGTACCGCCATGAGATGGCCGAGCAGGCGCCCGAGCTCGACGGAGTCGCCGAGGACTGGCACCCGTCCGCCGCCACGCACCTCAAGATGGCGGAGGCGCTGCGCCGGTTCATCGAGACCGTCGTCCGCCCCTGAGCACCGGGCCTCGGCTTGACACCTCCCGAGACCCGGGAGTATTTGAGTACCAACTCGATAACACCATGGCCCGCCCCGTCTCCATTCGCGATGAAGACATCCTCGACGCCGCGCGAGAGGTGTTCCGGGCGCATGGCGTGCGAGCGACCTCCGCGATGGTGGCCGAGCGAGCGCGCGTGTCGGAAGGCATCATCTTCCGCCGCTTCAAGACGAAGGAAGGGCTGTTCCGCGCGGCGCTCAACCTGGACCTCATCGAGCCTCCCGAGGTGGCGGAGCTGGAGCAGCGAGTGGGTATGGGGACCGTCGTGGAGAACCTCCATGATGCGGGAGTCGCCCTCGTCGGCATCATCAAGGTGCAAATCCCCCTGAAGCTGCTCGCCATGACCAACCCGGGGACGAACGACAGCCCCGTCAGCGCGTCGTCCTCCGGGACCCCTCGCGAGCTCTACTTCACGCGCATCGTGAACTACGTCCAGGGCGAGGTCTCCCTGGGCCGCCTCCGCGCGGTGTCCCCCGAGGTGTTCACCTATGCCTTCCTCGGTGGCATCAAGGACAACGTCGTCGCGCAGATCTTCCACCGCCCCGACACGCCCTCCGGCTATCCCTCCGCGCCCGTCTTCGTCCGCTCGCTCCTGGATCTGCTCCTGCACGGAGCCCACCGCCCGCCGGCCGGCCCCGTCTCCCGCGGTTGACGCCCCCGCCTGACCCGCCCAGCACCTGCTCCCCGCCCGCGCGCCGAATTAGTGAGTATGAAATCAATAACTGACGAATTCAGCCGGAGGCCTCGTCACCCCATGAGCGCCAAGCACTCCACCCTCCCCCGCGGCCGAGCCACACGTCTCCAGGCTCCGCCGTTCCTCCTCACCCTCGCGCTGCTGTCGTCGGGCGTCGCGAGCGCGCAGACGTCACAGGACCGGGCCTACGTGGGCTTCTCCTGGACGAAGGGCACGGAGATCGGCTCGCGGGGCGGCAAGCTGAAGGAGCACCTCAAGCTCGAGGTGCGCCCCATGATGCCCATCCTGGAGCTGGGCACGTTGAAGCTGATTCCCACCCTGGGGTTCGAGACCCGGTGGATGGGAATGGAGCGCCGGACCGCGCCGCTCCATGAACAGGAGGGGGAGAAGAGCGGGAACCTCCACCGCTTCCAGCTCGGGCTCTCGCTGCTCGTCCCCGTTTCTCCCCGAGGACTGCTGCTGGTGGGCGCCTCCGGCAACATCCGCCCCGACTTCTCCAAGGGCTTCAAGGAGTTCGACGCCAGCCGGGACACGTCCTGGACGGGCTTCGCCCTGGGCAGCTACTTCCTCGGAGGAGACCCGAGGAAGACGCTGACGCTGGGAGTGGCCACGCAGTATCCGTTCGAGAAGGTGCCCGTCATTCCCGTCGTGGGCTTCACCTACCGCATGGACCCATACATCCTGGAGCTGGGCTTCCCTCGCGCCACCCTGCTCATGAAGGTGGGCAGCGGCCTGGAGCTGGGCTTCACGGGTGGGTTCGAGCGACAGGTGTTCCGCGTCGACCTGCCGGCCAGCAGCTCCGCGCCCGGCGTCCGGTACCTGAGCCAGACGGAGCTGCGGCTCGGCCCCACGGTGAATCTGCGCATGGGCAGCAGCGACCTGTGGCTGAGCACTTCGGCCGGCCTGGACTTCCTGGATGACTACGCACTGCTCGACGAGAACCGGGAGCGCATCTTCTCTGACCTTCCCGGCTCGACGAAGCCCGCTCCCTACCTGCGAATCTTGATGAGCTGGCGACCGCCGCATCGCTCGGCCTCGTCGAACGCGCGCCCCACGGGGCCCTCCACGTCGCAGCCGAGCAGCTCGGGCAGGAGCACTTCGCCCCTCCCATCTTCGCTCATCGGTCAGTGAGCCGTGACGCGGCCCGGAGGACGTCCAGCGACCGCGACTCTCCGGAGGGACTGGAGCGCCTCACTGCGCCCCAGCCCTTCCTTCCTGGAGCGGGCTACGGCGCGCAGTCAGTCCACGCGGCGTCGAAGAGGCCACCGCGGTCGCCGACCGCGCAGTAGTCACTGGCACGCTGGGTACAATTCGAGACGACGCCCTCGACCAGGTGATAGCGGTCACGATTCCAGCACCACGCGCAGCAGCCATACGCCGCCGCCCTGACAGTCCCCGGGGCCTCCTCCACGGAGACGTTGGTGTCGTCCTGTCCAGGCTGAGCCGCTACGACTTCTTGCGCGCCCTCATCCATCGCGCCGCCACAGGCAACCAGGGAAGCGGCCAGGCTCAACATGACCACGAACGGCAATCGCTTCATCATGACGGAGTGCCCCTATTGAAGAAGGAACGCCAGACATTGGGTTCCTCCCTCAACCAATCCCAGACAGACCGCCGCTGAAATCGTGGCTTCCCACATCCAGACTCAAGCGTGGCGCGGCGGACACTCCGACGAGGCGCTGAACCGAGGACGAAAGCCAACGCCGCACGCGCTCACGCGCCGGCGAGCGTCTTTCGCAGCCAGGCAACCACCGGGAAGCACCCGGGCCCGACAATCAGGAGCAGCACCGAGATGACGAGGCACCGCAAAAGGGCGACCTCGTAGCCGCCAGCGTGTCCGACGAACGGGGCTCCGCTCACCACCGCATGGAAGGACTCGGCCACGGCCCTCGAGAAGAAGAGGCCCACCGACGCCAGCGTGGACGAGCGGAGGAGGAACAGGATGGCGAGCGCCTCCTGACAGCCCCTTCCGAGGCGCAAGGCGCGGGCCGGAGCGCGGCGGGCTTCATCCACCCCGCTGTTTCGCGGAGGACCTTGGCCGGCCTGGTGCTCCTCGGGGAACCCCTGCCGACGGAGTGGACACCCTCTACGGGGCAGGTCCCGAAAATACAGAAGGCCCGACCCTTTGATGGACCGGACCTTCTGGGTGAATCACGAAGTCGTCAGGATGACGAGGGGCTTAGATCGGGCGAACGTTCTGAGCCTGCAGGCCCTTGGGGCCCCGGGCGACATCGAACTCCACCTTCTGGCCTTCGGCCAGGGAGCGGAAGCCGTCCGCCTGGATGGACGTGTGGTGGCAGAACAGGTCCTCGCCCCCGCCGTCCTGGGTGATGAAGCCGAAGCCCTTCGCATCGTTGAACCACTTCACGGTACCGGTTGCCATTGCCTTGTTCTTCTTTCATCGCGGACAGGGAGAGTCGCCGTCCGGCCCCACAGAGTATCAACCCTACAAGACGACACAGCCTAAGCATTCGGCTTGGACGATGTCCACCCCCACGCACGTCATCCTTCGCACTTCTTGCCCTGACCCACCCCAGCCCATGTAGCGACATGTGCCAGATATTCCAGTATCAGCGCGACTTTCCTCTTCTCGCGGCCTGTCATCGCCGCCAATCGGGGATTACTCGGACGAAAGGCAGGTTTCGCCCCCAAGGTCGTTCACCCCGGAACCAACCAAGGGGGCGAGCGCACCTGGGCCCGCAGCGCGCGCCGCCGCGAGTGACCCCCGCGAAGCGGGCGTCCTTCCGTTCACGGGTGCACATTCGCGGCACCCAGGGAGGACGCGCAGTAGCTTCCGCGCGAATGAAACAGGTCACCGCGATTCTCGAAGCGTTGCGCCAGGCGAAGTCCCTGAAGGTGAAGGCGGGGACCCCGATTGCACCGGAGGCCCTGGTGGAAGCCATCACTCCGCCCTTCGGCGTCATCGAATGGACCCCGCCTCCCACCTACCGCGAAGCCCTGGGCACGGGCTTGAGGTCCGCCACGCGGCACGTTCCGGCGGTGGGACGGGAGCGGGGGTTCAAGCTCTACGACGCGGACGCGCTCGGCAAGGCGAACGAGGACTGGGTCCACCTGCCAGAGGGGGTCACCATCGACGAGGGCGTCGACCTCTCCACCAACCACCTGGTCGGCTTCGCGGAGGCGGAGGGCGAGGCCGTGTGGTGCTTCGACGTGAGCGCGCCCCGCGCGGACGGGGAGTACCCGGTCTACTACCACCACGCGGAGATGCCTCGCACCAGGGTGCTGGCGACGGGGGCCTGGCTGAAGCCCGAGGATGCGACGCCGGACTTCGAGTCCTTCGCGCAGTGGCTCGAGACGATGACCGCCGCGCTCATCTCAGAGCCTCCAGCTCCGTGGCTCCAGGACCTGGGCACCCCGGGGCTCACCTTCACCAAGAAGCGCCTCTCCCTGTAGCGCCGGGCTCAGCGGGCGGTCGTCATGATGCCGCCCCGCTCCAGCAATCCGAAGAGGTCCATCAGGGCCTCCACGGGGAAGACGTGGCCGTACTCGGCATAGGCCGCGTCGCGGATGTCCGCCACGGAGCGCTTGCCATCGGCGTAGCTCGCGAGGGCATCCGGCAGTTGGTAGAAGCGCAGCTCGCCCTCGCCGCGCTCTCGCAAGGCCGTGGTCGCTTCGCGCAGCGCGGCCTGCACGGTGGCCACGCGGGGCTGGTCCTCGGGGGCCGCCCGAGTCACCAGCTCGTCGAAGGACGCCAGCTCCTGCCCCTTCACGCGGCGCGGGACGAAGGCCCGGGCGCGGCGCTCCGCCTCGGAGGGCGCGGGCTCCTTCAGCGACACTCCGCGCGCCTTGCTGTCCGCGTCGAGCCGCTCCAGCGCCTGGGCCTCCGCCCTCTCCAGTGACTGCGTCATCGTCCGCACGGCCTTGGCCGGAGCGCCCAGTTGCACGCAGGAGAGCAGCGCGTCGCGCTCGCGCTGGTAGGCGGCGCGCACCACCGCGCGGGCCAGCCGGTGCATGCCGGCGACGCCGGTCGCGGGGACGGAGGCCAGGTCGCGGCGGGCCCTGAACTCGTCCTCCGCCACGCGCCGCGCGCCGTGCACCGCCACCAGTCGCGCCAGGTCGAGCGCGCCGGGCCCTTCCGCCCAGGCGGCGACGGTGATGGAGGACAGGCCCGCGAAGGCGGCGCGGTGGAGCTGGGTGGGGTCCACCAGCTCCGGCCTGTCTCCGCTGGTGTGGTAGGTGTCGTCGGGCCAGGTGGAGAAGGCCACGCCAGGGATGCCGTGGTCATTGAAGAGCTGGTGGTCCGAGCCCCGACTGTACCGGTCCAGGTGCGCATCCAGCGGGTCCCTGGAGCCGGTGACCGAGCCGATGCGGAAGTCCTTCCGGGGCGGATACGCCACCCCGTTGAAGCGGTTCATGAAGGCCACGGTGGACTCGGACACGGCGTTCACGAAGCTGCCATTCCAGTCCGGCGTATAGGACACCAGGAAGCGCGAGTGGGCCCGGGACAGGCTCGCGCCGAGCATGTCGAAGTTGAAGTGGGCCACCCGCCGCACGGGGTCGGCGCCGTGGAGGGCGAACCACTCCCGGGTGCCCTCGAACTCCGGCAGCCACAACACGCGCAGCGTGCGCACGGGAGGAGGAAGCACGCCCTGGCGGATGAGCGTGGTGTACGTGCGCACCAGCTCCAGCAACGTGGCCGAGCCCGAGGCGTTGTCATCCGCGCCAGGCTTGTAGTGGTCCAGGTGCGCGGTGAGGACGACCTCCTCGCCAGCGCGCGTGCCGGGGATGACGCCACTGAGGATGCCGTAGTGCCCCGGGTACTCCTCGGTGGCGACATGCACGTCCACCTTCACCGGGCCCGTCAGCAACTGGGCGCGCAGCTCACGGCCCTGGCGGTCGGAGACCATGAACAGGAACGGCGCGGGCTGGCCCTCGGGCACCAGCCCCGGCGGGACGATGGCCCAGCCCACCTGGTCCGGGAAGTCGCCGTCCAGACGGTGGGGCAGGTTCCACGGCGGCGTCGAATAGGAGGAGACGACGCCCACCGCGCCCAGCTTCGTCACCGCCCTGCGCAGGGTGGCGCTGGGGTGGCCGCGCGTGAGCACCACCTTGCCCTTCAGGTCCTTGCCCGCGTACTCGGCATCCTGGGTGCCGGTGCCCACGTCGACCAGCTCCAGGTCCGCGCCCTCGAAGCTCCCGCTCTTTATCGCCAGCGACATGGGCAGGTCCGCATGGGACGTCACCCGGTAGCGCTGGGGGCCGGCCACCCACAGCTCGCCCCGGGTGGCGCGCCACTGGGGCCCTTGCTTCATCGGCTCCAGGCGCACGTCCTTCAGCCCCGCGGCCTCGGCGGCGGCCTTCGTCCACACGGCCGCTTCGGTGTAGCCGCCCGCGTTGTCACGGGCGAGGAGCGCCAGTCGCTGCACCCCGTCATGGATGCGGTCACCGGAGCTCTCATGGATGAGGGCGCGCACCACGTCGTCGCGCAGCACCAGGCCGGTGGTGGGCGACACGGACCCCACCGGGGACGAGGGCGTCTGGGCGGCGGCGCCGAGCGTGACGAGGACGACGAGAGCGGCGAAGGGGTGTGGGAAGAGGCGCATGGGGAGTCTCGCCGGCCTTATCGCTCATGCTGGGGCAAGCCGTCCCCCAGCTCGTAGTAGTCCCCCTTGCTGGCCACGAAGATGTGCTTCGCCAGCCGGGCGTGGGTGGGCGCATCGAAGGCCCCCATGGCGATGGCCGTCCAGTCCCCGTGAAGCGGGTCCCAGAAGAGCACCGACCCGCAGGTGGAGCAGAACCCCCGCCGCACCTTCTCCGACGAGCGGAACCAGGTGACCTTGTCGGCGCCGTGGACAGTCACGGCGGCGCGGGGGACGTCGGTGGACGCCCAGAAGTGTCCTGATTGCTTGCGGCACTGCGAGCAATGACAGGCATTCGGTGGCGGCAGGTCTCCCGCCACCTCGAACGTGATGGCTCCGCAAAGGCAGGCTCCTCGGTGCATGACGTGCCCTTTCGTCGGCGTCCCGGTGAACGGGGCCTTGGCCCGAAGATAGGCGAAGCGAGGAGCAAGGGAGCCACTGGAATCGGTCCGCCTCTCCGCCCGACTCGGCAAGGCCCTGCGCGAGCGATGGGAGCCTGCACGCTCACCACCGGCGGAGCCTCCGGCCGCGACCGGGAACGCCCCGGCGCGGTCGGCCTGACGTCCCCTACCAGTAGCGGCGGGGAGGAGCGACCTTCGGAGGAGGCGCCGGCAGCGGCTCCAGCATGCCGCACTTCAACAGCCGGTCGACGGCCTCCTTCACCACCTTCGCGGAGATGTCACAGCCCTCCAGGCTGTGCGTCGCCTCGGAGACGGTCCTCCCGCCTGCCTCGAACTCCACCAGGAAGAGCCCATCCTCCGCGCCGAGCCCGAGCGACGCACCCCAGGTGGCGCGGGCCGCGTCGAACTGGGCGCGTCCACTGCCGGCCTTGGCTGCTTCAATCATGACGGTATACGCCGCCACGGCTTCCGTCCCCTTGGGTGAAAGCCTGAACTTCTGCGCCCGCCCGTACCGCACCTTCTCCGTCTCGTCACTCATACCGCGCCCTCGATGGCAGCAGGCTGCCCCATCCGCTTGAGCCACCGCACGTGGCTCTTCAATGCCGCACCGACGCTCTCGTTCGCACGGTAGCGGATGCCGTGCTCACGACAGGTCTCCTCGACGATGCGAGAGAGCGCCGGATAGTGCAGGTGACACACCCTGGGGAAGAGGTGGTGCTCCACCTGGAAGTTCAGCCCTCCCAGGTACCAGCTCACCAGCGGGTTGCCCCGCGCGAAGTCCACCGTCGACAAGACCTGGTGCGTGGCCCAGTCGCGAGGAAAGGTGGCGCCGCCTTCCGGTGGCACGGAGAAGTCCGCCTCCTCCACGCAATGCGCCATCTGGAACACCGTGGCCAGCGTCAGCCCGAGCACGAACGAGGTGACCACATGGCCCAACAAGACTTGCCAGAGCGGGTGGAAGAACCACGGCACGATGAGCGCCCAGCCATAGAACAGGAGCTTGCCGCCCACGGCGCCCGCCAGCATCCGCCGGTTGGGGCGCGGCATCTTCTGTCGCCCCACGCGCCCGTTGAGCAGGTCCTTGAAGTCGTCCACGAAGTGCCACTTCAAGGTCAGCAGCCCGTAGAGCAGCCAGATATAGGCGTACTGGAAGCGATGCCCCGACCGCAGCTTCTGCGCCGGCGCCAGCCTGCAGAACGGCTGGATGTCGATGTCCGCGTCCAGGCCCACCACGTTCGTGTGGCTGTGATGGAAGATGTTGTGCTTCCAGCCCCACACGTACGAGGAGCCGCCGATGGCATCGAGCGTTCCTCCCAGAAACTGATTGATGCCGCGACGCGAGGAATAGCTTCCATGGTTGGCGTCATGCTGGACGCTGAACCCCACGCCGGCGATGGCCAGCCCCAGCGACAGGCAGCCGGCGAGCGCGCCCCAGGGGCCCGCGGCGCCGAAGACGAGCCACGCATAGGAGGCCGCGAACCACGCCAGGATGACGCCCGTCTTCACGTACATCCACGGCAGGTCCCGAGGCGAACGCCCGCTCGCTCCCAGGTAGAGCTCCACCCGAGCCTGTAAGTCCTGAAGAAAGAGCCCTGACTCGAGAAATTTCGCCTTCGTCGCGTGCGACAACGTCCACCCGCCTTCACCACGCCGCCAGGGGCACCATCGGTGGAGTCTGGTGTCGCGCTGGGAGGAGCCCGCCGCGGCCATCGCCTGCCTGGTACCGAAGGTCCATGTAACACATCGACCCCACGAACTGTTCCGGCCTCTCGTGCCACCCGGCACGCGGGGCTTACGCCCCAGCGCCCGCCGCCGAACAGAACGCCCCCTCGCCCTCCCCAGCGAAGCCCTGTAGCCAACGTCACGGACACAGTGGGCCTCTGTGGGCAGCCACCCTCCCCCACCTCACGCAGTGGCGTCAGCCGCCGCGCTCGACGTAGGCCGCCAGGTTGGCCAGCGACGATTGCAGGCCTTGCGCATGGTCCTCCTCGGAGATGCCGGGCGACACGTTCTCGCGGGTGATGGTGACCTTCGTGCCGCCGTCCGCCTGCGCTCTCCGGTCATCGCCGTGGGTCTCCCCGCGAAGGGGTCCGTGATTACACCCATGACGCGCACTCCACCGGGCACGACTTCGCCCCGGGGCGCAGCCTACTCGGGATGAGCTTCGAGCTCCCGGGCCAGACACTCGAGCAGCTCGCGAGAGCCCTCCTTGCGCCCTTCCGAGCCGTCCTTGCCGTCGACGAAGGCCGTGTGCTCGGTGAGCCGCAACGAGGTCCCCGAGGGGACCGGGACGAACTCCATCGAGCCCAGGGACGACGACATGGGCGCGCCGTCGTACGTCATCGAGTAGGCGAAGATGAGGCGCGTGTCCTCGATGATGTCCAGATAGACGCAGTCATGGGTCATCTCCGGGCCATCACCGTAGCGAAAGCGCGTGCGCTCGAAGCCGCCCACCTTGAAGTCCAGCGAGTAGCTGTCGACGATGAACCCCTCGCCCTCGGCGAACCAGCGACGCTTCTTGCGCGGGTCCGACATGGCCTTGAAGACGCGCGCCGGAGACGTGGGATAGGTGCGCTCCAGGGTGAAGCTCTTGTGGATGACAGGCGAGGTCATGGCTTTTTCCTCCGGCGTGACTTCGTGGGGGGTTCGGGCTCTTCGTCCGGCTCCATCAGCAGCGCCCCGAGCCGGTCCAGACGACGCTCCCAGCGCGAGCGGTGACTCGCGAACCACTGTTCGGCGGCGGCCAGCACGTCCGGCGCCAGCTCCACCGTGCGGACCCGTCCCACCTTGCTGGTGCGGACGAGCCCGCTCGATTCGAGCAGATGGACGTGCTGGCCAATGGCCGACAGCGACACCGGAAACGGTGCGGCCAGGTCACTGACCGACACCGGCCCGGCTGCGAGGCGTTCGACCATCGCTCTCCGCGTCGGGTCCGCCAGCGCGTGAAAGACCTGGTCCAGGGAGGAATGCTGAAGCATTTGCTTCAGTATTGGCGGGATGCGCCGCAATGGTCAAGCAGTTGCTTCAGTGTTCGGAGCGCCCGTCACCGCCGATGCAGCACGGGCGAGCGAGCGACCCAGGAGCCGTCGCCGGAGGAACGCCAGGATTTCGTCCCGCGCGGCGGCGGTGGGCGCGTGCGCCTCGTCGACGAAGTGGACGGTCAGCACGCTGTGAGGCGTTGGGATGAAGCGGAAGAAGTCGTCGGGGCGCTCGGACTTCGGCCCCGCCGCGCTGTCCGGGAGCACTCGCCCGTGGAAGCGCTCTCCGAGGGCCTGCTGGTAGGCGGCGAAGCGCTCCGCGCGACAGAAGGCGTCACCCTGGAAGCGATAGGCCAGGACGGTCAGGTCCTCGTCCACCAGTCGTTGCCGCACACGCTCCAATTCCTCCGGGGCGATGTTCACGCCCCCGGGCTCGTCGAGCGGCAGTGACGGCTGCGACAGCACCGGCGCCAGCACCGCCTTCTCCAGCATCATCGACAGCGCGAAGTTGCCGGTGAAGCACATCCCCACCGCGCCCACTCCCGGACCGCCACACTCCGCATGCGCCTGGGCGGCCAGCGCCCTCAACCACACCGTGATGGGACTGGACTGGTTCGCGCCGAGCGCCCGGAACTCCTTGCTGATGCATGCGCGCTCGAAGATGGCCTTGCCCTCCTTCGCGGTGGGGACCGCGCCGTCCTTGCCGAAGAGGCTCGGCATCCACACGGTGAAGCCGGCGTCCCTCACCCAGCGGGCGAAGCGGGCGACACGCGGACTGATGCCTGGCATCTCCGCCATCACGATGACCGCCGGGCCCGCCCCCGCCATGTAGACCTTCCGCGTCTCCTCTCGCAGGGTGACTTCGCGGTGCTGAAAATCCTCCAGGGCATCGTCCTCTTCGAGATTGCGCGCGGCGGGAACGGCTCGGGTCGTCATGGGCGTTCGTATCCTTTCGCCACCAGGAGACCATCCGCCCAGCCGCATCCACCAGTGTCGGAAATGACGTTTTTCGGGCAGATTCAGACACCATGTCCTTCACCATCATCGCCCTGGAGGGAGCCTTCGCGACGGGTGTCGCGGCGACGCTCGACATGCTGCGGGCGGCGCGCTCCCTGGGGGCGAAGTCGCTGGACTTCGAGGTGTGCTCGGTCGACGGAGGTCAGGTCCCCCTCTCGGAGCGCGTGAGCCTCCAGACGTCGCGCCTGCGAGTGGGGGCCCGCGGCGACGAGACGACCTGGGTCATCCCCGGGCTCGGGATGACGAATGCCGCCGCCGTGCGCGCGCGCCTCGGCAGACCGGATGCCACGAAGCTCTCGAAGGCCATCGCCCGTCACGTCTCGCGGGGAGGACGTGTCGCCGCCTCGTGCACCGCCGTCTTCCTGCTGCAACAAGCAGGGGTCCTCGTCGGACGCCGGGCCACCACCACCTGGTGGCTCGCGGGCCTGCTCTCCGAGTGGGAGGGACAGTGCCGGGTCGACTCGAACGCGATGGTCTGCGCGGATGGTCCCATCATCACGGCCGGAGCCGCCTTCGCGCAGACGGACCTCATGCTGCACCTGCTTCGCGAGCGCTGCGGCGCGCGACTGGTCGACCTCCTCGCGCGCACCATGCTGCTCGACGGACGGCAGGCACAGGCGAAGTTCATCGCACCCGAGCTGCTCGCGAACGGAGACGCGTTGATTGCGCGCATCACCTCGGAGCTGGAGGCACGCTTCCCGAATCCCCCGGGCGTCGCCGAGCTCGCCTCTCGCCTCGGCATGACGGAGCGGACGCTGTCGCGCCACGTGCGGCGCGCGACGGGCCGGAGCCCCCTCGCGCTCGTCCACAGCGTCAAGGTGCGGCGCGCCCAGGCGCTCCTCCAGGCCACCCATCTGAGCATCGACGATGTCGCCGCCGAGGTCGGCTACCAGGACGCGAGCACGCTCCGGAGGCTGATGAAGAAGCTCGGGGGTGGCTCGCCCCGCGCGCTTCGCTCGGTGCGGTGAAGCAGCGCGGCGAGCCCTTCGTCGAGACTCCGGCCTGGACGTCCTCCGTCCACTCGAGTGGCTCAGGAGCCCGTGCCGCCACTCCGGTCCATGGGTGGAATCGCGTAGGTCCCCACCGCGTGGGCCACGGGCTCCGGCAGTCCCTCCGAGTAGAGGGACACCTCGCCCACCGCCAGCGTCCGCCCCAGCTTCAGCAGCTTGCACACGCCGACGATGCGCCGGTCCGCCGAGGGCTTCCGCATGAAGTTGAAGCTCAGGCTCGTCGTCACGGTGAGCGGGACGATGCCAATCTCTCCCAGAATCGCGACGTAGAGCGCCACGTCGGCGGTCGCCATCAGCACCGGGCCGGACACCGTGCCGCCGGGCCGCAGCTCCGCGACACCGACTTCATGTGCCACCGTGGCGGAGTGGTCCCCGACCTCGAGAATCCGCACCCGCGTCTGCGGAAACTCGGCGGAGATGAAGTCCGCGATTTCTTGCTGGGTTGCCATCCCCCGAGTCTGGGGGAAACACCCCCGTGAGCACCATCTCATCGGGGTTCGCGGGATTCATGTTAGGACCCGAGGCGCACCCGCGGTCCTGCATTGGAACTTCTCATGAAGCTTTCGCTTGCGGTGGTGGTGTCGCTCTCATGTCTCGCTTTGCTGGGCTGCGGTGGGCCGTCGCCAGACGTCGCGGACGATGCCGTGCTCGACGAGTCCGGAGCCGTGTCCCAGTCCGCCACGTGCAGCGAGCTGCCCTCGTGCAGTCCCTACCACGGGCAACCGTGCGCTCCTCTCTACAGCCGCAAACCATGCTGCCGGGGCACCGACGTCGATGAGCTGGTGTGCTCCACCAATGGCATCACCCCGGCGTTGACGTGGCAGTTCTGGTGAACCCGGCAGTCACCTTCGCGTGACGGTGACGAGCCCTCTTGGCTCGTGGACGTGTGTGCAGGAGTGCGCCGCTCGCTTCTGACAGGGCAACTGTGCTTCTGATGGAGCCATGTTCATCACGCACCGCGCCATGGCCTTTGCAGCCACCCCTCCACGCCACGGAAGCGGTGCCCTCGCACTGCTGGAGAAACCTGGCCTCCTCGCGCGGTCCTCCGGCGCCCGCTTCGTGGATGCCGGGAGCCCGTCCTGACCACCGAGGCCGTCGTCGAAAAGCCGAAGCTGCGCGGCGTGCTGCACCAGTTCGCGGCCGTGGGCGCGCTCGGGGCCGGTGCGGTGCTGGTCTCCATGGCGCCCACGCTCCGGACCGCCACCGCCGCCGCGCTGTATGCCGTCAGCCTGGTCGTGCTGTTCTCGGTCAGCGCCACCTACCACCGCGTGGACTGGTCCGTTCGCGCCCGCGCCTGGATGCGGAAGATGGACCATGCCTCCATCTTCATCCTCATCGCCGGCACGTACACGCCCATCGCCCTGATCGGGCTCTCCGGTGCCGCGGGCGACAGCCTGCTGCTCGCCATCTGGTGCGGCGCCCTCCTCGGCGTCGTGAAGTCCCTGTTCTGGGCCCATGCCCCCAAGATTCTCACCGCCGCCCTCGCCATCGCCGTCGGCTGGACGCTGGTGCCCTATCTCCCCGAGGTGCGCGCGGCGCTCGGCGGCGTGGAGCTGGTGCTCATCCTCCTGGGCGGCGTCGCCTATACCTCCGGGGCCATCGCCTACGCCTTGAAACGCCCTGACCTCCGCCCTGGCGTCTTCGGCTACCACGAGCTGTTCCATGCGTTGACCATCGTCGGCGCGCTGTTCCACTTCGTCGTCGTGCTGCGGCTCGTGCGCGCCGCGGGCGCGTAGAACCCGCGAAGTCGAACCGGGGCCACCGCGAACTCGCCTTGGGATGGGGTCCTCGTGCGGTATCCTGGTGGCATGATGGGCACGAAGAAACACCTGCTCCCGAAGGCCCTGCGCTTCAGCGCGGGGACACTCACCGAACAATCGGCGCTGGCGCTGCTGAAGAAGCACGCCCGTGGGAAGTTCGCGAAGTCCAGCACCCTGCGCGCCGCGAAGCGCTTCATCGAGCAGCGCGTCGCGGGCGACCGCGCCGACAGCGACATCCTCCACCACGTGGGACGCGTCAGCCTCGAGGAGCTCGTCACCGGGCGCCGCCCCCGAATCGGCCTCCTCATCGTCGAAGGCGACCTCACCGTGAAGGGGCGCTACGAGGACTCGCTCGACCCGGAGTCGGTCGTCATCGTCACCGGCTCGCTGCGGGCCCGGGACGTCATCACCGCCGGGTTCCTCGAGGTGCACGGGGACCTGGTCGCCGGCCAGTCCATCCTGTTCGTCGACAACGACGCCTGCGGCGAGGTGTTCGGCGACGTCAGCGCGCCCTTCGTCTACACGAACTATCACGCGGTGAAGGTGCACGGCGGCGTGAACGCCCGACTCGTCACGGGAGACGCGAAGCACATCCGGAGCACGAAGCCGTACGCGTTCATCGAGGAGACGGACCCGCGCGTCCGGGATGCCCTCTCCCCCAGGTTGCTGAAGGTCTTCGCCGACGAGATTTTCGAGGACGAAGAGGGCGAGGAGGCCGACGCCGAGGCGCCGTGGATCGACGCCATCGACGTGGAGAAGC
The DNA here is from genome assembly GCF_010894455.1 of Myxococcus eversor. GTDB lineage: Bacteria > Myxococcota > Myxococcia > Myxococcales > Myxococcaceae > Myxococcus > Myxococcus eversor. The sequence continues at coordinate 98,625 of NZ_JAAIXY010000019.1, forward strand.
TCGCGGCGTTCGTCCGCCGGGGTCATCCCGCGCTGGCGCAGCCCGCTCCCGGACGTCGGAAGAAGTGAGCACTGCCTACGGGCGCGACCGGGGAGGATTCCCGCTCGCCCCGGACAGGACGTGCCGAGGCGTTCAGCGCCGTACCCCGCCCTCATAAGCTGGCATCACGCCCGGAGCGCGACGCCATGAACACCCACGAGAGGCCGCAGAGTGACGTCACGTCCACCAAGGCAGCCTGGGAGGAGCGCGGCACGAGCGAGGCCCCCGCCGCCTGCGTCGAGACGCCCTCGGGAAAGCGACACCAGGCCCTTCAGCGGAAGTTGAACCAGCGCCCCGCCGTCCAGTCCCTGCTCCAGCGCCAGCAGGACGTCAGCCAGAGTCCCCGCGTGGTGGCCCGCGAGGCCCAGGCCAGCGCGCTCCAGGCGCGACATGCCACGCCCGCCGCCACCGCTGGGAGCGCCCCCGTCGTCCAACGCTACACCGTCGAGGACGGCTACCGCGTCTCGGAGCACCACACCCTCGCCGTGCCGGAGCAGAACGAGTCCAAGGACTTCTACGCCACTCCCGCCGAAATCAACCGCTCCAACCTCATCCTCGAAGCCATCCAGTCCCGGGTCGAACTCCAGGCAGGGCCAGCCGCGCCGGAGCCGCTCGCGGACATGCGGGCCGTGACGCCCGTGCCTCGGAATCCCCAGCAGCCCCTCTTCGATGTCAACGAGTGCATCGACGTGGCCGACCGCGTGACGAACTCGGGACAGACCCACGCCATCTACCAGCCTGGCGAAGGGGGAGTGCCGCTCCTGCGGCAACAGTCTCCCTATCCCGCCGTCGTGGAGCAGCTCAACGTCATCGCGAGGCATCTGGCGGACAATCCCGACGTCACACCCCAGACCCTCGTCACGGACCAGAATGCCATCTCGGATGAGAACGAGGATGCGGCCCGGCTCCAGTTCACGTTCGGCGGCGTGGACATCCGAACAGACCGACTGACCGATGCCAGCACCGCTCTGGCGCCGGTGATTCCCGTGAGGGAGCTGCGTATCGCACTGCTGAGGGAGATCTTCGCCGGGGCCTATGAGAGGCAACCCGAGGTCCAGCAGCGACTCGCGGGCACGCTCGGAGCATTCCTCGCCCAGCATGCGCAGGACGGCGCTCGTGAAATCGATGAGTGGGCAGAGCTGCTCCAGGACTCCTTCGACACCCACTTGCGGCAGGCAAGAGACGACGCGACGGCGAGGTATATGGACCAGTACGCCGACGTGACGGACGCGCGAAGTCGCCAGGTGGGTGTCAACGCCCACGCCAACCCAGAGCCCGGTGAGTCCTACGCCATCGTCGGAAGCCGCGACCGGACCCCGGAGGAGATGCAGCTCTGGAGCTTCCACTTCGCCGCGGTGATTGCCCGTGATGGCGCGGACACCGTCACGCTCGAGAACTACAACCGGAACGGGGCGGAGGGCGCCAACCAGCAGTGGTACTTCGACATGCACGGCCCCCAGCAGTCCTTTCACGAGAAGCACCGGCACACCGTCGCTGGCGCGCTCACGCTGCGGATGGGTGCCCCCGCGACCGACGAGCTGCGGACCCGGACACTCATGGGCCTTCCCCAGCCCGTCTCGGAGGAGGTCGCCGCGAGAATCGAGCAGGCCCGGACGCGCGCGGAGCTGGCGGCCATCCACGCCGACGTCATGAGCGCGACCCCCGAGCAGGACGTCGACACCCTGTAGCGCCCCTCATCCCAGGCGCGACGATGGGGCGCGGACGTGCTACCCCCTCGGGTCCATGCCTCGTCCCACCCGAACCGCCCCCCCGCCCAAGGGACCGGCCCCCGTCGCGCCCGCTGCCCCCGCGTCCCCGCTCCCCGCTGGCGCCCCCTTCACGTGGCGCTCGGAGAGCGACGAGCCCTCGCCCGCCCGGCTGCACGCGGTGAATGACCGGCTCAGCGCGGACACGGCGCTCAAGCGGGTCCGCAATGGGGAGTTCCTGCTGTACTCGGGCGACTTCCACAACGCGAAGCAGTTGCTGGGCGCGTTGGGTCGCAGGCTGGAGCGAGCGTCGAACGCCCGCACTCCCCTGGAGGCCTTCCGGGCCGAGCGTCGCGCGCGGCAACTGGAGCACGAGACGCTGTCGCGCATCGTCGTGTCGCTGGACCGCGACTACCGGCTCACGCTTACGCGGGCACCGGACGTGGCCCTGGCGTGCCGACAGGTCTGGGGTGCGCCCGAGACGGAGTTCACGGTGGTCCCCCTCAAGCAGTTGCTCGGCATGCTCGGAGCGGCGGAGTGGCGGCGAAAGGGCCTGGCGGTGCCCGGCCTCACCGGACTCATCCATCCGCATTACGGCGTGTACCTGCCCACGCGCACCGACTACATCGAACTGCTGCTCTGGCTCCCCGAGCTGAAGGGGCAGCGCGTGTTCGACGTGGGCACGGGGACGGGCGTGCTCTCGTTCCTCCTCCTCCAGCGGGGCGCTTCGTCCGTGCAGGCGACGGACTGTGACGCGCGCGCGGTGGCCTGCGCGCGGGAGAACGCGGAGCGGCTGGGGCTGCGCAAGTCCTTCCAGGTGGGCGAGGCCGACCTCTTCCCGGAGGGGAAGGCGGACCTCGTCGTCTGCAACCCCCCGTGGATTCCCGAGCCCCCCAAGAACCGCGTGGACCGCGCGGTGTTCGACCAGGACAGCCAGTTACTGAAGCGATTCCTCGAGGGGCTCCCCGCGGCGCTCGCTCCGGGAGGAGAGGGGCTGCTGATTCTCTCGGACCTGGCGGTGCTGCTGGGCCTGCGCCCCCAGGGCTGGCTCCAGGAGCAGTTCACCCGGTGCGGCCTGACGGTGAAGTGGAGCAAGTCGACGGCGGCGCGGCACTCCAAGGCCAAGGACACCTCGGACCCGCTGCACATGGCGCGCTCGCGCGAGACGACCACGCTCTACTGCCTCACACCCGTGGCGGCGTAGCCCCACGCGGCGCGGAGGGCCCGACGTCAGTCGATGTCCACCAGACAGGCCCCCATCTCCAGCACGAGCGGCTCCCGCGCGGAGACCCGACAGCGCTGACCGGGGGTCTCCAGACGATTCCCTCCGACAATCGTCACGCCCTCCACCGCCTCGATGAAGAAGCAGGGGTGGTGGCCTCCGCCCACCGTCACCTGGGCCTGGTGCGGGGCCACGCCGTCCTGGTCCACGACGATGGCGTTGGTGTCCGCGCGCCCCACCGTCAGCGGCTTGGACCAGAGCTCGTGCCGTCCCCCCAGGCGCAGCGTGGAGAGCACCGCACCCTCCTTCGAGCGGAGGGTCACCTTCATCCGGTACTTCTCCACCCGCCAGTACACGATGGACGCGCTGAACGGCCGCGCGTCTCCCCACGCCAGCGTGCCTGACTCCGGGTCCACGCGGACGGTCTGGAAGTTCTCCGGCGAGCGCAGCCAGTCACGCATCTGGGGAGTCAGGTCCGGGACGCGCGCGGGCTCCCACTCGAAGAGACAGGGCTTGAGGCTCGCCTCGCCCTCGTGTCCGTCGCTGAAGCGCACCCGGACGACGAAGGGCGCCACACAGCGAGCCTCCAGAATCACCGCGGCCATGCTCGCACCTCTCCCGTTCGAGGAATCCTTCACGTCAGTGCGCGAATCCTAGCGCGAGGCAATCACAGAAGAGGAAGATTCCGGGCAGAGCGGATCCCAAAATCCCTCTCACCCATTCGAGGGATTCCCCTCACCCTGGATTGGAGTAGTCCCCACGTGGCGAGCGCATTAGAAGACTCGCCATGAGAGTGATTACATGAAGCCTGTCGTCCATTTCCCAGACAGGACACGCTCCTGCCCGGCGCGCACCGCGCTGTCCCTGTTGCTCCTGCTGCTCCCATCGCTGGCGTCGGGCGCCAACGAGGACGCCGTTGTCCACCCGACGCTGTCCTTCCACAACCGGGTCATGCAACTGGCGGGACTCCCTGATTGGAGCCGTGCGGGCTTCCGGGGAGGACAGGACCTGCCGTCCAGCGGGGACATCACCGCGAATGCACACTGCATCCTCACCTCGGAGGAGCTGGCCACCTATCACGGGGTGGTGCCGGATGACGGCGTCGACGACACCTCGGGGCTCCAGGCCGCCATCGATACACTCAAGGCGAACTGCTCGCCTTCGGCCAACTACAATGCGCTGTCATTGATTGCGCTGCCCGCGGGGCGAATCGACCTCAGCCGGCAGGTGTACGTGGACGCCGACTACCTGCTGATTCGAGGGCAGGGCTCCGGCGTCGGCGGCACGGAGCTGGTGTTCCGGCCCGACACGAACACCCGCTACGACACGCTCAGCACGGATGGAGGCCGCTGGGAGCCGCTGACGATGTCCTGGGGCACCGGAGCAGACACCGGCAAGGGTGGGTGGATATGGCCGGGTCGGGCGATGTTCCGCGTCCAGACGCGGGAGCTCGCCACGCGCTACCAGGACGAGCACGCGTCCGCGCCCGCCAACCGCAAGGACCTGTTCGAGGGCTCCATCAACCAGCACTGGGCCTCCGGCGTGAAGGTCGCGGGCAAGGCGGGGGATGCGAACCACGCGGCCCGCGAGGGACACCGCGTCATCCAGTTGGTGTCGAACGCGAACCTGTCGCGCTTCGCCGTCGGCGGTTACCTGTGGGTGGGCGCCGCGAACAGCCGGAACTTCTACGCGCAGCAGCAGATTGGCGCGGCGTCCGAGTCCTTGATGGAGGACCTGCACATGCGCCAGCAGGTGTTCCGCATCGTCGGGCTCGACGCGGGAGCGAAGACGGTCACCATCGACCGGCCGCTGGAATTCGACGTGCCCGTGGACTCCACGTCGGATGGCTCCGCGCCCATCGGCACGGAGGCCTTCGCAAGCAAGGTGACGCCGCTGCGCATGGTGGTGGGAGTGGGCTTCGAGGACTTCTCCTACACGCAGGACGTGAGTGGCCTTCCCCGGCTGGGAGGCGGCACCTATTCCCTGACGCCGGAGAGCGCGGTCCACAACTACGGCAACCTGGCACCCGAGTACGCCATGCACGGCATCCTGTTCAAGTGGGCGGCGGATGGATGGGTGCGGGGCCTCAGCGCGAAGATGACGGGCTCCCATCCGCTGGTGACGGAGGTCGCCCTGAACCTCCAGGTGCAGGACAACAGCTTCGACGGCGCCTGGAACAAGGGCAAGGGCGGCAATGGCTATCTGCGGGGCAGCCGCGTGTGGAGCTCGCTGTATGCCTTCAACACCAGTCGCAACCTGCGGCACTTCACCTTCCAGTGGTCCTCCAGCGGCAACGTGGCCTTCCGCAACAACCTGGACTCGGACCTGAACCTGCATGGCGGCTGGGAGCGCTACAACCTCTTCGAGGGAAACCTCGTGCGGGTGCCGTATGACCACCGCTCCGCCAGCTGCACCGCGAACTGCGGAGGCGAAGGCGGGCAGATTGATGCCGGCACCTGGTATCCCGTGTGGTGGGCCACCGGCCCCAAGGCCATCAAGTGGGCGGGCTCCTCCGGTCCGCAGAACATCTTCCGCAACAACACGCTCATCAAGCAGACGACGCCGGGCGGGCCGTACCTGCCCTACACGCCCTACTCCACGCCGGAGGAGACCCCCTCCGAGACGGTGTTCATGTTCGGCTCCAACCCGGCGAGTCCCCGCCAGTTCCTCCACCTGTCCCAGGGGGGCGTCCCCATCGCGGATTGGACGGGGCGGGAGACGCTGGACTACTCCGAGGCCCGGGGCGTCGCCACCGTCTCCCAGCCCGTCTTCCCCTCGCTGTTCCTGCTCAAGGACGCGCCCGTCATCCTCGTGTCCCGCGCGCGCACGGGCACCGTGGCGACGTGGAACATGCAGGGCGCGGGCACGGGACAGAACGGCCCGTACGAGAGCAAGTACGTCTCCGACCTGGCGGGACTGATGGCATCGGGCCGGGGCGTCAACGCGGACGTCGTCGCCATCCAGGAGGCGGGGCTTCCACCCCCGAGCGTGCGCAACGCGGAGATTCAGCGCTTCGCCCAGAATGAGTACCAGAACGCCGCGGGCGTCCATCCGGACGTGGTGCAGTACCGCCTCTCCGGCTCGCAGCTGCGTCCCCAGTCCTACCTGTATTGGATGGAGACCGACCCCAACGGCCACCGCGTCAACCTGGCCGTGGCCAGCCAGCAGGAGGCCGACGAGGTCTTCGTGGTGCTTCCCCCGCTCAACTGGGGAGGCCCGGTCCTGCGCCCCGCGCTGGGCATCCGCCTGGGGAACACCGTCTACTTCTCCCTCCACGCGATTTCCCCCAACGGCCCCGACGCCTCGGGACTCATCCAGGAGATTCGCGCGCGGATGGCCGCGGCGAACGGAGGCCAGGGGTATGACTGGGTCGCGCTGGGTGACTTCAACCGGGACCCCGACACCCTCCGCAATGCCCTGCCGCTCGGGCAGTACCACGTCCAGGACCCCTCGGGGCCCACCCAGGGCACGCCGGAGCCCACCAGCACCCTGGACTACGCGGTGGGACCCAACCATCAGGTGCCGCGCATCTTTGGGGGCGCGGTGCATCGCATCCTGAATTCGGACCACCAGCCCGTGGTCTACAGCCACAACTTCCGGGCGGGCGGTGGCGCGCCCGAGGAGCCGGACGGGCCGGATGACCCGGAGCTGCCCTCCGTGGCCGTGGTGCGCAGCGCCTGGTCGGGCCAGGTGCTGGACGTCAACGGCAACTCCACGAATCACGGCGTGCCCATCATCGAGTACCCATACCACCAAGGGCTGAACCAGCAGTGGCACCTGCGCCGCGAGGACGCGCACCCCGGCTACTACCGGCTCCAGAACGGCAACAGCCACCAGTACCTGGGACAGCAGGGCAGCGCGGCCAATGCCATCCTCGTGCAGTGGCACGAGCGCGTGGATGACCAGCTCTGGCGGCCGGAGCTCCAACCGGACAATTCCTACATCCTTCGCAACTTCGTCACCGGACAGGTGATGACGTCATGGCTGGGCGGCGGCTCCCTGCACACGGTGAGTGGTGTGGACGAGTCCCCGGAGATGGCCTTCGCGCAGCGCTGGTTCCTCCAATCCGTGGCGGAGGCCGATGACCGGGAGGAAATCGTGAGCTTCCCACCTCAATCCGGGACGGACCTCGTCGTGGACGTGGAGGGCGGCGGCGTCCTGGAGCACACGCCCATCATCCTGTACCCGGACAACACGAGCGAGAACCAGGTCTTCGACTTCATCTCCGCGGGCAGCCTGGGCACGGACCCGTGCGGCTATCTCTTCAACGGCACGGGCTACCTCGGCGCGGACTCGCCCATCGGCATCCCCCAGGACGATGACGCCGTCGCGCTGACGTACTACCAGCCGCAGAACCCGGAGATTCTCTGGTGCGTGAGCACCGTGGGCGGCGTGGCGAACAAGCTCTACAACCTGACCGGCTCGCCCAGGACGCCCCACAAGCTGTACCTCACGCGCGGCGCGACAGGAGCGCAGCTCCGCGTCCGGACGGAGCTGACGAGCGGTGACTCGCAGGTGTGGCGCCTGCGCGTGACGGAGTGAGCCCTGGCGCGGGGGGCCGGGGCACAAGGCCTCAGTCCCTCGCGCTCCGGCTCAAGAGTCCGGGGCCGTCCTTCTCGTCCCGGCGCAGCTCGAAGCTGAACGTGGCGCCTTCGCCGGGGGTGCTTTCGACGGAAATCCTGCCGCCGTGCTCCTGGATGAGCTGCTTGGAGATGTAGAGGCCCAGCCCCAGCCCGCTGGACTCGCTCGCGGACGTCGCGCGCTCGAAGCGGACGAAGATTCGCTCGTGCTGGTCGGCGGGGATGCCGCGGCCTTCATCCCGGAGGCTGAACCTCACCCAGCTCCCCCGCTGCTCCAGCGTCGCGTGCACCGGCTTGCCGGGGGCGTACTTGATGGCGTTGATGATGAAGTTCGTCAGCACCTGCTCGATTCGCGCGGCGTCCAGCGACAGCCGGAGGCCCTCCTCCAGCCGCTGCTCCAGCAGGATGCCTGCCGCCTCGAACTGGGGCGCGAAGCGGGCCAGCACGTCCCGCACCAGGTCGGAGAGGTTCGTCTCCACCCGAATCACCGTCAGCTTGCCGGTGCTGATGCGGGACACGTCGAGCATGTCGTTGACCAGACGCGACAGGCGCTCCACCTGGAGGAGCGTGGTGTCGAGCAGCCTCCCGAAGCGCGCGGGGGCAATCCCCGCGAGCCCCTGGCTCGAGAAGACGCGCCGGGTCATCTGCGTCTGGAGCTTGAGCGTGGTCAGCGGCGTGTTGAGCTCGTGCGAGGCGACCCCGATGAAGGTGTCCCGGGCGACGAGGGCCGCGCGGAGGTTGTCCGCGAGCTGTTCAATCTCCTGCTGCTCGTTGACCTGGTCCGTCACCTCGTAGATGACCACCAGGATGCCATCCACCCGGCCCGACGCGTCCCGCTTCGCCTGATAGGTGAAGTTGACGAACATCTCCCGGGCGACCCCGTCGGCCTGCACCATGGAAGCGCGCAGCTTCGTGCCGTGGAAGCTCTGCCCCGTCTGATAGACGCCGTCGAGTATCTCGTAGAACCCCTGCCCCTCCAGCTCCGGCAGCGCCTGCCTCACGGACAGGTTCAGCAGGTCCGTGACAGGCCGCCCACCGAACAGCATGGACATGAAGGGAGCGTTCGCGAAGGTGTAGACGTGGCGCGGCCCGCTGAGGATGGCGATGCCGAGCGGCGCTTGAAGCAGGAAGCTCTGGAGCTCCTGGCGCGCGCGCAGGACCTCCTCCTCCGCCCACTTCCGCTCGCTGATGTCGAGCGAGGTCCCGATGAACCGGGTGGCCCTTCCCTCCGCGTCGAAGGAGACCTGCCCTCGCGCCTCGACCCAGCGAGGCCGTGCGCCAGGCGGGGCCACCACCCGGTGCTCCTTCTGGTACAGCCCCCCTTGCGTCTTCCCCGCGAGCGCGGCGGCGATGCTCTCGTGCACACCCCGCACATCCTCGGGATGGATGCGCTCCAGCACCTGGTCGAGGCGGTACTCCGACTGCTCGGGCAGCCCGAAGAGCGCGGTCATCCGCGCATCCGCCGTCATCGTCCCGGGGCCGACCTCCAGCTCCCAGGTGCCCGCTCCCGAAGCCTCCACCACGCGGCGCAGCCGCTCCTCGCCGCGCCGCAGGGCCTGCTCACTGAAGATGCGCCCGGTGGTCTCGGTGCAGACCACCAGCGTGCCCTGAATCCTCCCGGACTCGTCGAAGACCGGGGAGTAGCCGTAGGTCCAATAGACGTCCTCGATGCGGCCGTTGCGGAAGATGGGGACGAGCTGGTCCTCGTTCCAACTGGCCTTCCCCTCGCGCATCACGTCTTCGATTTGCGGGCCGATGATGGGCCAGATTTCCGGCCACGTCTCCCGGCCCGGCCGTCCCAGCGCACCGGGGTGCTTGCCCCGGCCGAAGCTGGGGACATAGGCATCGTTGTAGAACTGGATGAGCTCCGGCCCCCACCAGAGGAACATGGGGTGGCGGGAGTGCAGCAGCGTCTTGACGACGGTCTTCAACGAGCCGGGCCAGCGCTCCACGGGCCCCACGGGCGTGGCGGCCCAGTCCAGCTCACGCATCCGGGAGGCCATCTCTCCGGCCCCACTGAACAGTTCCTCCGCCTTCACGTGATGGGACTCCCGGGTCGTGCCGAGGGAGCCGGGTTCTAGAGCATCCCCGTCCCTCATGAAACAACTCCGCGAGACCAGACAAGCCCACGGACCCTCTTCTCCAACGGGCGCGCTCGCGAGGCGGTGGTTATCACCAGGGCCATGCGGCGGGGCCCCCGCCTCGCCGCTCCCCTACCAACCGGAGTCACACATGAAGATTGGAATCATCGGCGCGGGTTACATCGGCTCGGCGCTGGCGAGGAAGTGGGTGAAGCTGGGTCACCAGGTCGTGCTGGCCAACTCGCGCGGACCGGACACACTGAAGGAGCTGGCCGCCGAGATTGGAGCGACCGCGGGCACCGTCGAGCAGGCCGCGCACGCCGGCGAGGTCGTCGTCGTCACCATCCCCCAGCGCGCGGTGGTGGACCTGCCCAAGGACCTCTTCAAGGGCGTCCCCGCCAACGTGGTCGTCATCGACACCGGCAACTACTATCCGATTCGCGACGGCGACATCCCCGCGCTCACCTCAGGACAAATCGAGAGCGCCTGGGTCGGCGAGCATCTGGGTCGGCCGGTCATCAAGGTGTTCAATAACATCTACTCCAAGTCCCTGGCGGAGAAGGGCGCGCCGAAGGGCTCCCCGGGGCGCATCGCGCTCCCCGTCTCCGGTGACCCGGCCGAGGCGCGAGCGAAGGTCATGCGCCTGGTGGACGAGCTGGGGTTCGACCCGGTCGACGCGGGCGGCCTCGACGAGTCCTGGCGGCATCAGCCGGGCACGCCCGCCTACACGAAGGACTTCGACGCGCGCGGGCTGAAGGAAGCGCTCGCCGCCGCCGAGAAGAGCCGCCTCCCCGAGTACCGCAAGGCCGCGGATGAGTCGCTCAAGGCGTACTTCGCGACCCTGCCCAAGGGCTGAGCCAGGACGGAGTTCCTCAGAGAGGCGCCGCGTCGACCGTGGACTCCGGCGCGGGCGGCGGCGGCGCCTCGTCCTGACTCACCTGGGAGTTCAGGACCCAGCTCAGTGGATGCCCGCCCCGCTGACTGAGGAAACAGCCTCAGGCGGCCTGTTGGGAGCGGGCCTGGTGCTCCTTCATGGCCCGGCAGCGCCCCAGGTAGTGCTCGAAGGCACGCAGCAGCGCGTCCGGGTCCTTCAGCTTGCTCAAGCAGAGCGAGCGCTTCTCCTTGGACCGCCCTTCTCCCGTCACCTGCAGGTCCAGGTACTTCTTGAACATGCGGTCCGCCGTGCTGGCGTGAGTCACCTCCGAGAGCAGCACGGGCTCCTCCCACTCCGGGCAATGCACCTGGGCGAAGTCGAGCGTGGCCTCATGTCCGGCCTCCTTGCCCTCGAAGGACAGCGGCGGGAAGTGCCGCTCCACGTGCTGCCGCTCCTCGTCGTTGGACGGCACGTAGCGGTACGCGAGCACCAGGTCATGGGCCTGTGAGAAGCGCGCCTCGTAGGCGCCCCACAGCCGCGCCTCGATGGCCTCCGCCTCTTGAATCGTGCTCACCCAGGAGAACGTCACGGGCTCGAGCAGCACCTGCGCCATGTCCGACGGCGCCAGCCGCGCGTTGACGTTCTCCAACCGCGCGGAGAGCGGGGGATGCGAGTCGAACGGATGCGGCGTCACGGAGCCGTGTAAATCCCCGTGCACGGCATCCGACTGCGCGTAGTCCGCGAAGCCGAGCGCGACGCGCCGGGCGATGGCCACCGACTGCTGCCGCTCGTCGCGGGAGAAGAGGTCCGCCTCGACACGGTCCCTGAAGCCCGCGTACGCGCCCACCTTCACCAGCGAGCGGGCGATGTCCCGACCGGAGGTGATGCCCGCGGCGAGTCGGTCCGCGGCCAGCTCGCTTTCGCGCCGGCTGCGTCCCAGCGACAGCTCGAAGAGCCCGCGGTACGCCAGCATGAAGTGGTAGATGGGGCGCGTCAGGCCTCCCTCATGCAGCGTCTGGAGATACTGGGCGAAGTGCGCGAGCCTCGGCGCCAGCCGCTTGCCGTGGCCCGTGTCGCCGCCCAGCAGGTGTCCCATCTCGTGCGCGAGCACCGCGTCCGCCTCCGACTGCTCCAACAGGCGCAGCAAGGACAGGCTCACGTAGAGCGTCCGGCCAGAGAGCGTCTGTCCGCCGACGCGCACGTCGCTCTCCGTGACGAAGAAGTTGGCGTCGATGCCCGCGAGGATGTGGTCCGGCGGGGGCGTATCGAGCCGCGCGCACAGCCGGCGCACGTGCGCCCAGAGCTCCGGGGCCTTGGACTCCTCCAACACCTCCGCCTCCACCTCGAAGTCCATGGGCGGACGGCGGAAGATGGCGACCACCACGAGGAAGATGGCCATGGCGGCCAGGATGCCCACCACGCCGATGAGCTTGGGTGAATAGCGATTGAACCAGAGCGCCGTCACCCAATAGGACAACCACACCGCCAGGCCGCCCTGTCCAATCGCCTGGAGCGCGCCCGTGACGCGGAGCACGTTCCACCCCACGACGAAGCTGATGAACTGGAACGGCCGGGACACGAACGCGGCCAGGCCACACAATAGGGCAATCACGGTGGTGGCGAGCCCCAGCGCCAGCAGGCCCGACGCCAGGCTGTGCATCCAGTCGAACTGCTTCACGTCCTTGCACACCTCGGCGAGGTTGCTCCGGAAGTTCGCCAGCGCCTCATCCGTGCTCAGGCAGGCAGCCGAGGCGGGAACGGCGCGGAAGAAAGCCAGGGTCTCCGCCCGCTGCTCCTCGGTGAGTTCGGTGTCCTGGGACACCTGCTTCTCGATGGACTCGAGCACGTCCCCGTCCACGCTGGCGGTCGCGTGGCCGGTGAACCAGAGGCCGAAGAGTGGAAGGGCGAAGAGCCAGAGAGCGGGCAGCACGTAGCTGCGCAGGAAGCCGGGGGCGGTCGTCGTAGGTCGCATGGGTATCGGTGCCGACAATCCTACTCCCGGGCGGGTGTCTCCCCGCCAGCCGCCTGGAGCAGGTCCCGTTCCCACCCTCACCTGCTCGACTCGTTTTCACGGGCTTTCACCGAACCCGAACCATCACCACCTTGGGGTACGCGATGGAGAACCCCAGGCGCTCCATGTTCCGCTGGGACCCGCTGGCCGGCAGGGTGCTGCTCGACGCCAACATGCCTCCCTGGCGAATGGCCCACGCCAGTCGCGCTGAAATCAACTCCTGCTGCAGTCCCCTGCCACGGAAGCGCTCGCGCACCGACGTTCCCGACAACGTCGCCACGCCGTCATGCAGGGCCACGGTGCCGCCGCCCGCTGGCTCTCCGTCCACCAGCGCGAGGAAGCAGGTGGTGCCTGGCATCGTCGCCGTGCCCATCATGAGTGAGGCCTCCGCGTCCGACACCTCCTCGCGTCCGAGGAAGCCCCGGGCCACCGTGCGCGAGAAGGCCTCCGCCTCTCCATCACGGAGGGGACGAATCTCCGCGACTGTCGGCGGCGTGGGACTTCCCGGCAACGCGCGCACGAGCACCTGCTGGAACTCGCCCACCTGATAGCCCCGCTGCGCCAGCCCCTGGGCCAGCGTGGGATGGGCGAAGGGCAACAGGTCAATCTGGAGCAGGCCGCCAGCCTGGCCCAGATGGGACTCCACCCGGTCCAGGTCCTCGGCGCTGACGGGCCCTTCCAGTCCCAGCGCGACCGCCTGGGTGAGGGGCGAGTCCGGACCGTTGAAGAGGGCCAGGCCTCCGGCGACTTCGAGGACACCGGAGGGCGGCGTGGCACTGCGATTCTGCACCGCCTGGGCCAGCTCCAGGCGCCGGGCGAGCCGAGCGTCCACCACCAAGCGTGACGGCGAAGATGAAGGCTGCATGGCGCGCACCCTCATCCACGACGGGCGGCGGTGTCTATCGGCTTCCGGCGCCGCTTGTCACAATCGTGCGCTCCTTCACGCCCGTTTCGCGCGACGGCGGTGACTCGGGTTGCGCGGCGCCACCTCAGCTCCCATCATCGAGCGACGGGAAGACGCCTCGAAGGCACTTCAGGCGCGCCTGAACGGAGGGTGGCCAGATGGACGGGACGTCCCACCGTCAGTGCACGAGTTCACCAGGAAACGTCTTGCCGGCACGGCGCCTTGCCAGACGTGCTACGCGACCCAGTCGCCGCTTCTTCTCTCGCCGCGCCAGTCCCCCTCCCCCATCGTGAACCCACCTGTCCACGGCTCCCGCTCCGCGAGTGCATCCCCGCCCGGGGCGGACTTTGCGCGGGTGTGGATGGTCGACGACAGCCCCACGCAGTTGGAGCGGGCCCGGGCGCTCCTGTCGAAACACCACGCGGTCGAGACCTTCCGCGACGCCGAGGCGATGATCGAGCGGCTCACCCAGGGCCTCCCTCCCGACGTGCTCCTGCTGGACTGGCAGTTGCCGGGCGTCTCTGGACTGGATGCGTGCCGCTACGTGCGCGAGCACTACGATGACGTCACGCTGCCCATCCTGATTCTCTCCGCGCGGGGCGCCCACGCGGACTTCACCGAGGGCCTGCGGGCCGGGGCCAGCGACTACGTCTCCAAGCCCTACGACGACGCGGAGCTGCTCGCGCGCGTGGGCAGCCTCCTGCGCATCCGGGCGCAGGGACAGCAACTGCGCGAGCGCGAGGCGTATCTGGCCACGACGCTCTCCAGCATCGGAGACGCGGTCATCACCACGGACCGTGCCGGACACATCACCTTCCTCAACCCCGTGGCCGAGCGAGTCACCGGCTGGAGCGACGCCCAGGCGCGGCAGCGTCCCGTGACGGACGTCTTCAAGCTCATCGACGCCTCCACCCGGGCCCTCGTGGAGGACCCCGTCGGCCGCGTCCTCACGCGGGGCACGACCCAGGGGCTCGTCGGGCCCACGCTGCTCTTGCGCAGGGATGGCTCGGAGGTCCCCATCGAGGACAGTGCCGCGCCCATCCGCGTGGGCATCAACGAGCTGACGGGCGTCGTGCTCGTCTTCCGGGATGTCACCGAACAGAGCAAGACGCGGCAACACAACGAGGCCCTCGACGCGAAGGTCCGCGCCAGCGAGGCCGAGCTGCGCATCCTGCTCGACGCGATTCCCGTCCTCGTCTCGTATGTCACCCCGGAGGAGACCTACGGCCGGGTCAACAAGGCGTACGAGGACTGGTTCGGAATCGCCCAGGACAGCCTCCGGGGCAGGTCCCTCCGGAAGGTCATCGGGGAGGCCGCGTACGAGGTGCTCGGGCCCTACGTGAAGCGAGGGCTGGCGGGAGAAGACCTCTCGTTCGAGCAACATGACGTGCCCTACCGGTTGGGCGGCACGCGCGACGTGAGGGTCACCTTCATCGCGCACCGGGAGGCGGGGCAGCCCGCGGGGGGCTACGTCGCGCTGCTCCAGGACATCACCGCGGAGCGGAGGCTGGCGAAGGAGCGCGAGCGCTCGGCCCAGCAACAGCGGGAGCAGGCGGAGTTCGAGCAGCAGCTCATCGGCATCGTGAGCCACGACCTGCGCAATCCCCTGGCCGCCATCCTGATGGGGGCGGCCCGGCTGAATCAGCAGGACGGGCTGGATTCGAATGTCCGCAAGACGTCGGCGCGCATCCATTCATCCGCGGCTCGCGCGGTGCGCATGGTGAACGAGCTGCTGGACTTCACGCAGGCCCGGATGGGCGGCGGCATCCGGATTGAGTGCAACCCCACGGACCTCCACTCCCTCTTGTGCACCATGGTGGACGAGGTGGAGACCGCCAACCCCGCCGCCCGGGTGAAGGTGGAGATGAGCGGCGACGGGCTGGGCCTGTGGGACGGAGACCGGCTCTCCCAGGTGCTCCAGAACCTGGTGACGAATGCCCTCAAGTATGGCGCGCCCGACAGGCCCATCCACGTCGTCGCCCGGGGCGATACCGAACACGTCACATTCAGCGTGCACAACGAGGGTGAGCCCATCCCCGCCGACCAGCTCTCCGCCCTCTTCGAGCCCTTCCAGCGGGGCACGGGCACCGTGGACACGACGGGGCGCAGCGTGGGGCTGGGCCTGTTCATTGTGAAGTCGATTGTCGACGCGCACGGCGGGCGCATCGAGGTGCGGTCCGAGGCAGGCCAGGGCACCACATTCATCGTGCGCCTGCCCCGCCACGCGCGCAGCTCGGCGCCGCGCTAGCCGGGCCGCGGCCCTTCGTCAGGAAGGGCCGGGCCTTGTGACTCACCCCTCCAGGTCGCCGACAATCTTCCCGAAGGGAGACGGCGTGCCCAGCATCTTCTGGAACCGGTTCCGGTTGTCCGAGCCCACGTCGTAGTTGTTGAAGTTGACGTCGTTGGAGTTCTTCCCGTCCGGCAGCATGCCCGAGTAGTCCTGGCGGGCCGGCAGTCCGTGCTCCGCGCGAATCTTGTTCTCGGTGGGCGCCCAGCCCGCGGGCGTGTGCGGCGTGGGCTTCAGGCCCACCGTCTCGAACTCCTCGCGCAGGCGCAGGCGGTCCTCGACGGTCTCCTTCATGTTGGCGGAGTGCGACGGGTACTGCTGGAAGACAGGCGCGTCGGCGTGCTTGCTGGCCGCCAGGGGGCTGACCTGCACGCCGTTGGCCGCGCGCCAGGCGTGGACCGACTCGTGGCCCAGGCTGTTGAAGCGCTGGCCCGGGTCGTTCTCGTTGTAGTTGATGCGGCTGGCCGTGCCCGTGCCGGGCTGGCCTTCGTAGCGGTACGCGGGGCGGAGGGAGTCGAGGGTGCCGTTGTGCCGGGGCGAGTGCGACATGGGCATCGAGGCCTCGCGGCCCGAGTAGAGGTCCGCCACCGTCAGCGGGTTGCGCTGGGTGCCGATGGCGCCGGGGTTCACCTGGGACGTGCGGTCATTGAGCTCCGTCATCATCCGGCCGCCCTCGGGCCGGCTCGTCAGCCGGTGCGTGGAGTTGCGGGCATCCTGCGTGAAGTCGGCGAAGTCCGCGCCCGTCTGGCCGCTGTCGCGGCGGGTGCGGATTCCCTGGAGGTCCGGGTGCACCACGCCATAGTCCGTGGGCTTGAGGTTGGCCTTGCCGTCCTGCAGCTCCGTGGGCGACGGGCGCGGCTGGGAAGGCGCGCCGGCCGACTCGGTCTTCTGCGGCGGCGTCTTCTCCGGCGTCTTCGCGGGCGTCTTCTCCGGCGTCTTCGGCTTGCTCGTCTCCAGCTTCGGGGGCGCGCTGTTGCTGCGGGAGCGGGAGGAAGAGGAGGAGGAACCGAGGGAAGACGGCTTGGAGCGGAGCTTCATGGGGATCGCCTCTGGAGGGAGTCGGTGACGAGGCTCCCTAGAGCATCCGGTGTGCCAGCCTCCCCGTGGCGGGGCGCGGCCCTGGAGCGACCTGATTTCAAGAGGTTCCACCGGGCGCGGGGCTCTCCCGGAAGCTTCCGCTGATGACCGTGAACAAGGGGCTGATGACTGCCGTCATCAGGCGCGGCGCCCTCCAGGCTGGCAAACACCATGAGGGCCGCCTAGAAGCACGCCCCCTTCATCCAAGGCTCATCCACCGCATGAATCGCAAGAACGCGCTCAGCACCCTGCTCGCACTGGGACTGCTGACGACCCTCAGTGCCCAGGCCGAGGTGCTGTTCTCCCAGGCCAACCTCCTGCTCAACAAGAACCAGCTCTCCGCGGTGAACTATCGCGGCAAGGGCCTGTCGCTGCCCGTGGGGACGAAGGTGGAGGTCCTCAAGCGGAGCGACGACGAGGTGCGCTGCCGGGTGGTCGACTCGGGGGCCGAGTTCAAGTTCGTCTCGCACAAGAGCCTGGGCAAGGACGCTTCCGCGCTGTTCCCCTCCTTCTTCTCCGCGAAGGACCCCGCGGCGCGCATCGCCGCGCTCACGCCGGAGGAGCAGAAGCAGGTCAAGGCGGGTGAGCTGGCCCGCGGAATGTCCCGGGACGCGGTGCTGCTGACGGTGGGCCCGCCGCCGCCGCACCGGACGCTGTCGCTGGAGAGCAAGACGTGGACCTACTGGAGCTCGAAGTTCTCCACGTTCGAGGTCATCTTCGATGCCGATGGCAAGGTGGTGTCGTTCGGTGACGAGCCCGCGCCGGTGGCCGCTCCCGCTCCCGCCCCGTCGGAGAAGGTCTTCCACCACGCGACGGCCAACTTCCACTTCGACAACGACACCCTGTCCTGGGTGAACTACCTCAAGGGCCCCATCCTCCCGTTCAACACCCGGGTGGAGGTGCTGGACAAGGGCGGCTCGAAGGTGAAGTTCAAGGTCGTGGAGACGGGCAAGGAGTTCGTGTTCGAGAACGACGAGCGCTCGGGCGCTGACACCTGGGCGCTGTTCCAGGCCGCGTTCGCCCCCGAGGACCAGGCCCCCAAGCTCCAGACGCTGTCGGAGCAGGACCGCAAGAAGGTCTCCGCGTCGGAAGTGGTGACGGGCATGTCCCGCGCCGCCGTGCGCATGGCGTGGGGGCCGCCGCCGCCGCATGAGACGCCCTCGTTCAACTCCACCGTCTGGACCTACTGGAAGAGCAAGCTGGTCAAGGTGAAGGTCACCTTCGACAAGGACGACAAGGTCGCGTCCATCGAGTAGCGGCCCGCCGCCCCGGCTGTCCTGGTGGAGCCTCGACTCCGTGGGACAGCCGGAGGTGGCCGTTCGTCAGCGCTCCTTCAGCGCAGGGCGAAGCGCCGCCGGTAGGCGTCCGGCGTCAGGCCCGTACGGGCCTTGAAGCGGCGACGGAACGAGGTGGTCTCCGCGTAGCCCACGGCCTGGGAGATGTCCTCCACGGTGCGAGGGGTGGTCTCCAGGAGGTGCCGGGCGGCTTCGATTCGCAGGCGCTGGACGTAATCGAGCGGCGTGTCGCCGGTGGCCTTGCGGAAGCGGCGCAGCAACGTGCGCTCTCCCAGGCTCGCCGCCACGGCCGCGCCCGTCAGGCTCACCGGGCCGGCGAGGTGCGCCTCCAGCCATTCCTGGGCGCGCAGCACGGCCTCGTCTCCGTGGCCTCGGGGAATGGCCTGCACCGCGTAGGGCGCCTGGAACCTGCGACCCGGCTCCACCAGGAGCATCTTCGCGCACAGTGCCGCCAGCTCCGGCGAGGCGTGCTTCGCCACCAGGTGCAGGCAGAGGTCCAGGTAGGCCGTCACGCCGCCCGCGGTGAGTACGTCGCCGTGGTCCACCAGGAGCAGCTCTGGCTTGAGCGCCACGCGCGGATAGCGCGCCACGAAGTCCTGGGCGAGCCCCCAGTGGGTGGTGGCCTCCCTTCCATCCAGGAGGCCCGTCTTCGCGAGCAGGAAGGCCCCGGCGCATACCGCCGCGAGCGTGGTGCCCCGGGCATGCTGCCCCGCCAGCCAGTCAGCCGTGGAGTGCTCGGCCACGCTGCCCTCCAGGTTGCCGATGACGGCGGGGACGAAGACGACATCGAAGCGTTCGGAGGCGGCCGGCACCCGCGCGGCGGCGAGCTCCAGGCCGTGGAAGCTCCGGACGGGGCCCGCGCGAGCGGCCACCAGCTCGGCGGTGAAGGGCTCGCTCCGGCCCTGCTCACGGCTCAGGAGGTTCGCCATGGCGAACACGTCCAGCGGCCCCGTCACGCTGGAGGCCACGCAGCCCTCCAGGGCCAGCACCGCGATGTGGAGTGACGAGGACCTGGCGGCCATGCGCGCTTGTCGGTTTCCGCCCGGACTTTGTCAATCCGAGCACTGCCGCCGGGAGCGACGTCTGGATATTCAGCGGGACAACGGACGCCCCCCCGCTAGAGGAGAACCCCATGGACAAGCCTCTTGAGAACGCCGCGCTGCTGCTCATCGACATCCAGAATGACTACTTCCCCGGAGGCAGGTTCGAGCTGGACGGCACCGACGCGGCGGCCACCCAGGCCCGGGCGGCGCTCGACTTCTTCCGCGAGCGGGATGTGCCGGTCATCCACGTCCGCCACGAGTCGCCGCAGCCGGGCGCCCCGTTCTTCCTGCCGGGGACACCGGGGGCCCAGATTCATTCCCGCGTCGAGCCCCGGCCCGGCGAGGCGGTGGTGCTCAAGCACTTCCCCAACAGCTTCCGGGAGACGGACCTTCAGGAGCGCCTGCGGGCGCTGGGCGTGAAGCACCTGGTCGTCACCGGGATGATGACGCTGATGTGCGTGGACGCCACGGTGCGCGCGGCCGCGGACCAGGGCTACACCGTCACCGTGCTCCCGGATGCCTGCGCGGCCCGTGCCCTGGAGTTCAACGGCCAGAAGGTCTCCGCGCCGGACGTCCACGCCGCGTTCCTCGCCGCGCTCGGCATGGGCTATGCCCGCCTCGTACCGACGGCGGAGTTCCTGGCCCAAGCCGGGCGCTGAAGCGAAGCCTGCTTCCTACTGGACCGTCACGCCGATGGCATAGGCGCGGACATAGCCAGGGTCGAGGACGAGGTGGTCCTTGGAGCCCGCGGACCAGGTGCCATTGACCATCGGCATGTTCTTCCAGAGGAGCTGACCGATGCCGTAGTAGGTGGCATCCGCGCCGCCGCCGGACAGAGCGTAACCGAACGGCACCGAGGCGCTCGCCTGCGGATGGCTCGAGTAGCTCGACAGGCTGTTCTGAATCGCGTTCACCACGTTGCCCACCCCCGGCAGGGAGGTCCGGATGCCAATGGCGAATGAGGACATCGTCCCAGGGCTCACCGCGTCGTGGTCCTTCCCCTCGGCGTAGCAGCCCGTGTTGTTGAAGGGATAGGAATCCACCGCCATGTTTCCGAGACCGAAACTCACGTCATTGAAGCCACAGCCGAGCAGGGTGTAACCGGTGTCGACAAAGGCAATGGTGTTGGGATAGCTCACGTAGGCGCTGACGGCCTGAGTCATCCGGACATGCTGAAGGAGCTGATTCCGCGTGAGCCCTTGCACCCGGATGGCCAGGGCGTAGCCATAGATGATGCAAGGGTCATTCGTCATGTGGTCCTTGGAGTAGACGGTCCACGACGAGAAGTTCGAGTCCGGGAACGACGCCGTCAGGTGGCTGCCATATCCTCCGTGGGACTGCCAATCCGTGTAGCCACCGCCTCCGATGACGACCCAGTCGCCGCTGACGGGAATGGTCAGCGTGGGGTGCGAGGACCGCGCGGAGGAGCCATAGAAGATGCCGGTCTCAATCTTGCCAGATGCATCGGTGAAGACCGCTTGCTGCGCGTGGCTCGTGCTCGACACAAACAGCAGGCACAGCGCTGCGGCCATTACGGCGGGGACTTGCCTTGTCATTTCATTGCCTCACGAGGTGAGGCGCCCGCATAACACATTCAAATTCAAGAAATACCTTCAAATCGAAACTTCCTTGCGGGTGCCGGAATACCCACTCCCCGAAACAGCCACTCGCCAGCGCGGCCTCCAAGGGACGGAGCGCGGCACCGGGAAGGTCCCGGGGGTGTTATGCCTGGGCGTCATGATTGACCACACGGGTATCGGTGTCGCGGACGTCGCGCGCTCCGCTGTCTTCTACGATGCGGTGCTGAGCGCCTTGGGGATGCATCGCGTCGCGCAGCTCCCAGAGAGCGATGGACGCGATGCGGTGGGCTACGGCGTCGACCATCCTGTCTTCTGGATTGACCGCTTCCATCCGCACAGCGTGAAGCAACACACGGCCTTCGCGGCCCGGAGCCGCGCGGAGGTGGACGCCTTCCATGCGGCCGCGCTGAAGTCCGGAGGCACCGACAACGGCCCTCCCGGGCTTCGCTCCACCGCGCAAGGCTATCCGCCGGGCTACTACGCCGCCTTCGTGTTCGACCCGGACGGCAACAACATGGAAGCCCTCTTCCGCGAGCGGTGAGTCGAGTCCACCGTGGCCCCGGCGCATGCGCCACGCCGTTCGCCGGGGTCCCCGCCGCCCTGACCGCCCTGCTCCTCCGAGCCCTGGGTGTCAGGCCCGCCTGGAGGTCGTGAGCCTCACCGGGGCGCAACGCCCGACGGCGGTGGACCGGGCGTGGAGAACACCGAGCTGGCGGAGCGGTGGGAGATGCGTTGGTAGCGCGCATAGGCCTCCACGAGCGCGGTGCGCATGGCCGTGGCCTCCGTGGGCCCGTGCCGCGCCACGGTGGTGGCCATCGCCTCCAGCAGATAGGCCTCGGGCGCCATCAACGTCCGCGTGAGCGCGACAGGGCTTGCTCCCAACGTCCTCAGCACCGGGCCGAAGTACTGCTCACTCATGCAGGCCAGGACGACGACGGGCCTGGGCGTGGCCACCGACGGCGACTCCACCTGGGGAGGCGCGCGGTCCATCAGCCGGTCATGCCCGGCCCACACCACCAGGTCGGCCCGGCTCGCGCCCGCCGCCGCACGCAGGAAGTCCTCCAGCGCGGTGTCAATCCGGTCGCCCGCGTAGGCATGGAGCCGCAGCCGCACGGGCCGCTCTCCCTTCGCGGCCTTCCGCTCCAGGACGAGCACGCGCAGCACCGCGGAGTCCACGGGCCCCGCCTCGCGGCTCACCACCTTGAACCCCGGGGCCCGTGAGAGGAACCGCTCCGCGCCATACATCGCGCCCCAGTAGAGGTTCGTGTCCAGGGCGCGAGGGGCGCCCGCCGGTGCACGGCCACACTCAATCAAGGCGTTGTCACACAGCGGGACGAAGACCTCGACCTCCACCGCCGCCACGGGAGGCACGGCCAGCAGGCTCAACAACACGAGGGGCAGCAAGGCGGACCTCCAGGAGTGACTCGAAGAGACACCCCTGGCCCGGCCATCCGTTCCCGCGGGCGTGAAGCGCGTCCACGCGCCCTACCCGTCCGTCACTGCCACTTGTAGACGAGGCCCTGCGCGTTGAGTCCCCACACGGAGCCATCCCCCGCGGCGGAGATGTTGCGCAGCGCGCCGGGCACCTTCTGCCAGGCCGTCCCACTCCACTGGTAGACCTGGTCGGAGCCATCCAGCGCCCAGATGTTCTTCGCGTTGCCCACGGAGACGAACGTCATGCCGGCGGGGATGTTCCAGGTCCACTTCGTGCCATCCCAGCGAAGCACGCGGTTCGCGTCCGGGGGGTTGGTCGCCCACAGCTCGCCATCCGCGCCGACGGAGAGCTGGCTGACGCAGCAGCCCTTCTTCTCCCACGCGGAGCCCGTCCACCGGAACAGCGAGCCGCCGTTGTCCAGGCCCCAGGCCGTGTTGGCGTTGATGGCGGTGACCTGCTTCATGCCCGTGGGCAGGTTCCAGGTCCACTTGTTGCCCGTCGCGTCCCACTTCAACACGCGCAGCGAGTCCGGCGGATTGGTGGCCCACAGCGTCCCGTCCGAGGCGGTGGAGATGTTCGTCACCGTGCCGCCCATCTTCTGCCAGGCCGCGCCCGTCCACTTCCAGTTGAAGCCCGCGGTGTCGAGTCCCCAGACCGCGTTCGCGCTCCCCACCGAAATCTGCTTGAGCGTCGCGCCCTGGGGCCCCGGCTGGAGCACCCACTGCGGCGCCGGAGCCGCCAGCAAGTCGCTCCACTTCATGGTGATTTTCGCGTCCGTCTGCCCGGCGAACGTCACCGTCTTGTCCGAGGTGTTCACGGTGATGCCATACACATACCGCGCACCCGGCTTCTCCCACTGCGCCACCATCCTGCCCAGGGAGTCGTAGGCGACGATGCCCATGCTCACGCGGTTGTCCGTGTAGCTGTAGGCCCAGACGGTGTAGCCCTTCCACTTGATGACGGGGCACGTGGCGGCGGCGGCCCCGGTGCCGGGCCCCTGCGTGCACGTCACCTTCATCCCCGGGGGAATCGCGGGCGTCGGCGCGGGAGGAACCTGGACGACCACGGGGGGCGGTACCAGCTCGTCCCAGGTCATCGTTATCTTCGCGTCCGTCTGCCCGGCGAACGTCACCGTCTTGTTCGCGGGGTTCACGGTGATGCCATACACATACCGCGCACCCGGCTTCTCCCACTGCGCCGCGAGCGCGCCCGCGGCGTCATATGCGGCGATGACCATGCCGATGCGGTTGTCGCCATAGCTGAGCGCCCAGTACGTGTAGCCGTCGTACTTGAGCACCGGGCAGGTGGCTGAAGCGGCCCCCGTGCCGGGGCCCTGGGTACAGGTCACCTTGGTGCCGGCGGGGAGCGCGGGAGGGGGGCTCGGCGGGACCTGGGCAATCGCGGGGAGGGGCTGCGCACCGGCCGGGGGGCTGGCGGTGACGGACATCAAGCCCAGACACAGGGCCGCGAGGTTCGCGAATTTCAGAGCGGATTTCATGGGGGGTGTATCGCTTTCGGGGGAAGCAATGGCTGCGCACGGCGCGAGAGCAACAACCAGGCCAGTACCCACTCCAGGGCAGCGGGGCCTGGCTGAAGCGCGCGTCGGGTGTGTCAGGAGTCGCCCCGCGGGTTCTTGACGTGTCCGTTGACGTGTCAGCGCGACGAGACCCGGTGATGGCCCCCCCGATTGACCACATGTGCTTCCCGCCGCCCACTTCACCGTGGCCACCGGAGGCAGCGGCGGCGAAGCTCCGTGCCTGGGGCACGCGGGACATCGCTCCACGGTGAACCCGGAGAGAGCGCACCATGTCGCGAATCGTCGAGCTGTGGGATGCGTGGAGCGAGCGCCAGACACAGGCGGGTCTCCGCGCACTCCATGGCGTGGAGCCCCTCTCGCGCGAGCTGCTCGAACGTTACGAGGCCGCGTTCTGGCGACGCGGGTTCGAGCTGAGCGGTGACCTGCGCGAGCTGCTCGAAGCACGCGGAATCGTATGGGTCTCTCCCGTGGAGTCCGCTGACGGCGAGACACTCCCAGGGCTGCGCCTGCTGAGCGATGTGCGGCTGCTCGACGAGCATGACCGCCACCTGGAGCTGGCGGAGCTCAACGGCGTGTCCGGCGCGGAGCAGTGGATGTTGTTCACCACGGAGCGCGACCTCGAACCCGCGTGGGCGCTCGATGCCCGCTTCGTGGGCGCGAACGGCCCGAGCGTCGGCCAGTATCACCAGGACCTCGTCTGCACCCAACCGGTGGGCCCCACCGAGCCGCTGCCGCTCGCCTCGCCTGACGTCCACTCCTGGCTCGCCGCGAGGCTTCAGGACCTCGAGGCCCGGTGGCGGAGCCTTCCGCGTGAGGTGCTCGAACAAGCGATGCCCCCTTCCCGCTCCAACACGGAGTCCTTCGAGGCCCAGCAGGCCCTGGCGCTCGCGGCGGCAGAGGCACGCGTCGCCAGGGGCGCACTCCGCTGGGAGACGCTCGATGTCGACTGGCGCCGCGTCGCGAGCGGCACGCGCGACACCGCGCTGCTCCAGCGAGTCCTGGAGGGCGTGCGGCAGGACCGGCGCAAGGGACGCCCTGGCATTCCCTTCGACCTGTTGGCCCAGGGCGTGGCCTGGCCTTGGGACTACCCGGGTCCGGGGCAGCTCGCGGCGCGTCTCGACGAAACGGAACGCGGAAAGGTCATGGGCTGGGCCCTGGAACGCGCTGGCGGGCGGACGACAGGCGGCGAGGGGCTCCGCTCCGCGATGGATGCGTTGCACCAGGGAACGCGTGGCTCGCGGGAGCTGCTTCACCTGGTCTCTCGGGAAGGGTGGACGGAGCGCGCCCTCGACTTCGCGACTCCCGAGGGACGCGGTCGCATCCTCGCGCGTGCTGCGGCGCTCGCGCTGTCGGACCGGACGGAGAGCAACGTGGAGCGTGTGTTGACGCTGTGCGCTCACACCGGCGCGGGGACGCAGGGGGCCTGGAGTCTGCTCGATGCATGGGACCACCTCGACGCCGTCTTGAACGGACGAACCCAGCCGGGCGTCGAGGTGAAGCCCGCGCCGACAGTCCCCGACTCGGCGCTCGTCACGGAGCTGCGTGCCTGGCTGCTCACGCACCCCGGTCCGCAGAGGAAGCTCGCCGAGGAGCTGGGCACACAGTGGGCACCTCGACTGAGTGCCGCGACGCCCGACGAACGCGAGCCCCTCGCCCGGATTCTCAAGAGCGCGCTCAAGTCCCCGAAGCTCACGGGCGAGCTGAACGCCCTGCTCGCACGCCTGTACTGAAGCGGGGACATCGCTCCACCGCGAGGGATACAAGGACCCCATGCAAGAGCCCCGGACCCCGCGGCCCCTCCACCGAGGCGACCTCTACTGGATGGAGTCCGATGAAGCGCGAGGGTCGATTCCCCCCATCGTGCATCCCCACCTGGTGGTTCAGGAGGATGTCCTCAACCACTCTCGCATCCACACCGTGGTGGTCTGCGCGCTGACGTCCAACCTGAAGCGCGCGAACGAGCCGGGCAACGTGCTCCTCGACGAGGGCGAAGGCGACCTGCCCCGGCACAGCGTCATCGTCGTCTCCCAGGTGTCCTCCGTGGAGAAGACCCGGCTGGGAGAGTTCATCGGCACGCTCTCCGCGCAACGGGTGGAGCAGGTCCTCGCGGGCCTGCGCTTTCAACAGGCCGCGTTCTTCAACGGCCGCTGACCCGCTGCAGCCAGCGGCTCACTTCATCCAGGTACTCGCGCGGGAGCGCATGGCCACTGTCGAAGGTCTTGTGCGTCTTGCGGCGAGACGGGGCCGCGTCGAACAGCGCCTTGCTGTCCGCGACGGGAGCGAAGTCATCCTGGTTCGCCGTCAGCAGCAGCCAGTCCTGTTGAATCCGCGCCATGTGCCGCACGGGGGCCACCTCCTCCATCGTCGGGTCGATGTGGGGCGGCACCATCGTGACGAGATGGGTGACACGAGGCTCACGCGCCGCGAGCAGCAGCGCCACCTGGGCGCCCATGCTGTACCCGCCGACGAGCACCCGAGGCGGCTTGCCCTTCACCAACACGGCGGTGAGCAGCGCGTGGGCGTCCTTGACGGTGTCGGCGATCATCGCCACATACGGCCCGGGCTCGCCCCGGTGAGCCTGCTTGGCGAGCGCACCGGGCTTCGCGTCGGGGGTCGCCCGCTCCCCATGTCGTCGCGCATCCAGGAGATAGACCCGATACCCGGCCCGCAGCAGCGTGTCCTTCAGCACTCCGCCATGCGTAGGGGCCGCGTCCGACAGCCAGTCCTCCTTCTTGCGGGTGAGGCCGTGCAGGAGGACGGCCACCGGCGGGTTCGCCGCGCCGCCCTCGGGCTCCAGCACCACGGTGGGGATGCGTTCTCCATCCGCGCCGCGGACCTCCAGCGGCGCCACCGGGTCGGCGGCGTGGGCCAGGGAGGCGGACAGCAGCAGCAGGCACAGCGAGAGCAGGCGAGTCATGTCGGGATTCCTCGGAGTGAGAGGTCCCGCCACCTTGCGATTTCCGACGTCAGCCCCGCGTCAACGCGCGGTTGACCTCCGGTTGACGCGGCGACTGATAACCTGCGGCCCTCTCCTTCCAAGGCCCCCTGCCCGCCCGGGCATCCCCATGCGAGTGCTCATCGTCGAAGACAACCGCGACCTCCAGGCGAACATCGCCCGGTTCCTGGGCGCGGACTTCCAGTTGGACTTCGCCACCACCGGGCCGCAGGGACTCACGCTCGCGCTGGGCCATGAGTACGACGTCATCGTCCTCGACCTGATGTTGCCGGGCCTGGACGGAATCGAACTGTGTCAGCGCTACCGGGAGCTCGCGCCCCGGCTGGTGCCCATCCTGATGCTGACCGCGAGGGACACGCTCGATGACAAGGAGGCGGGCTTTCGCGCGGGCGCGGATGACTACCTCGTGAAGCCGTTCTCCCTTCGGGAGCTGCGCCTGCGCCTGGAAGTCCTGGCGCGGCGCCCCGTTCCTTCGAGCGGACGACGGTTGATTGTGGGGCAGCTCACCCTGGAGCCGGACACCGGCTTCACCCGGCTGGGCGAGCGCACCGTGCGCCTCAACAGGACGGAGGCCATCATCCTGAAGCTGCTCATGGAGGCCGCGCCCAAGCCCGTCTCCACGGAGAAGCTGGCCCACCAGCTCTGGGGAGACGAAGCACCGGAGTCGAGCGCGCTGCGCACCCATGTCTATGCCCTGCGAGGCGCGCTCGCGGAGCTGGGAATGAGTCCCTCCATCACCACGCGGCGCAACGAGGGCTACAGCCTGGATGCGCCCCAAGACTAGGTCGGTCCGAGGCCTCCTCCTGGGCGCCATGGCGCTTTCCGCGGCGCTCGCGCTCGCCCTGATGGGAGCCTTCTTCACCGCCTTCAGCTACGACCTCGAGGACGCCATCTTCGACCGGCTCGTGGCCACCGAGGCGGACCGACACCCGGATGAACCGAGCATCGTCCCGTCCGGAATGACGACCTACGTGGGCCACGCCAGCCTGCCTCCGTGGCTCCGGGAGTCGCTGCCGGAGGACGCTCCACGGAGCGAGCGGGAGGTCTTCACGCGGGGGCATGGGCACTTCCATGTCGCGGTGCGCCCGGACGCGGCCCGAGGGCCCACGCGCTACGTGGTCTTCGACACCACGGCGCTGACGAGCACCACCCGCCATCTCCAACGGACGGCCGGACTGCTGGTGACCAGCGCCCTGCTGGCCCTGCTGGGCGCCGCGCTGCTCTCCCGTTTCGTCGCGAGGCGGCTCAGCCGTCCCCTGGAGCAGCTCGTGTCACGGGTGCGGGCGGACGTGACTCCGCGCCCGGAAGAAGACGGCGGAATCGCCGAGGTGCACATGCTCGCGGCGGCCCTGCGTGCCCGGGACCTCCGCATCCAGGAGCTGCTGGAGCGAGAGCGCGCCTTCAACCGCGATGCGAGCCACGAGCTGCGCACGCCCCTGGCCGTGGCCCAGGGCGCGGTGGAGATACTGGAGCTGGACCCGCCGTCGGACGGGGAGACCTTCGAGCGACTGCGCCAGGCGGTGCGCCACATGGGCCTGCTGACCGAGGGAATCCTCTGGCTGGCCCGCGCGGGCCGCTCCGACGAGACGTGCGAGCTGGTGGGCATCACCCGCGAGATGGCCGCGCTGTATGGAGACCGTCACCGGCACGACGGCGTGGAGCTGGTCATCGAGGCCTCGGACGAGGTCCTCGCGCCACTCCCGGGGGCCGTGGCGCGGGTGATGCTGGGCAACCTCATCAAGAACGCGCTCGATTACACGAGCCAGGGCCGCATCGTCATCCAGGTGGCTCCCGGGAGCTGGAGCATCCGCGACACGGGCGTTGGCTTCGGACAGGTACAACCCGAGCACGCGGGCTTCGGCGTCGGATTGTCGCTCGTGGAGCGGCTGGCGCGTCGGTTCTCCTGGGACTTGTCCATCCGTCCCGAGGAGCCGCACGGGACGCGGGTACAACTCTCCTGGCCTCCCGTGGGGCCGCACGGAACGTGACGGCCGCGCGCCGAGTCGTCAGTCGTCGCGGGCGGTCCTGACGTCCGGCTTCTTGCATCCCGGCGTCATGCAGAGCTGGCCCATGACGACGCCCCCGCCGAAGCCGGGCTGGAGGTCCAACTGGTGCGCATGGATGCGAATCCGGACGAAGGGGTGGCCACAGCGAAGGTCCATGTCGGAGTCCTCCGCCTCCGACACGCGCGGCAGCCCCTGAAGCTGGAGTGCGAGCGGTTTGTCCTGGAGCCGCCGGGACACGAAGCGCGCATGGCGCCACTTCACGAAGCCCGTGGGCAGCGGCCGCCCCAGCGCGTTGGCGTCCTTGTGCTCGTGGACGGCGCGCGCACGGGCTCGCGTCGAGCGGGCCTGCTTCACGGCGCGGGCGAACAGCAGGGCCCTGTCACACGGCTCGCACTCATAGAGCCGGAGGGTGCGCGCCTCCGTATCGGCGTCGAGCGATGGGATGTGGAACACCTTCGTCGGCTGCACCCGACGGTTGCACTCGGGGCATGCGGCCCGGGCCTTCAGGTCCTCTTCGGAGATTGGCGCGGGTTGGACGTCCCAGTACAGCGCGCCGGTGAGCCCGAACGGCGCGGGGAAACGCCGAGCCTCCTCCGCGCGCTGGAGCAGAATCTTCGGGAGGGCCTTCGAGCGCTTCAGGGCCTCCAGTTCCCGCACGAGCCAGTCCGCCTTCACGTCCTCCACCTCGGGCCGACGGCCGTCCGCCAGCCACTCCACCGCCCCTCGCGACAGGTCCTTGAGCGTACGCGGCGTCGTGTCCTCCGCGTCCGGGTCTCCGGCTTCCTTCAGCACCGCCGCGAGCGCGTGGGCGCTCGACTTCGCCTTCAGACCCCGCCGCTTCAAGTAGTCCCAGAAGCCGGTACCGAAGCGAACTGCGCACTCGTCGAGGTACTGCTCGCACCGCTTGCGCTCCTTCGCGGTGAGCAGGTCCGGCGCCAGGCGCTGGAGGCCCACCAGATACTCGGCGGCCAGCTCCACCCGGTCACCATCGAAGCGCTGGATGAAGTCCAGGGTATGCGCGACGACCTCGGCGTCACTCGCGAAGTCGAACAGCGAGCTGCCGCTGACCTCACCCGCGGCCCGCCAGCCCGACTCCTCGAGGGACACGGCCTTGATCTCCTCGAACCGGTCGCCCTGTTCCTTCGCCAGTCGCTCCAGGACCTTCCTCGCGGAAGGCCGGGCCTGACGCACCGTGCCCGAGCACCACGAGGTGAAGCGCCACTCTCCTGTCTGTCCGGGGAGGCGGTAGCGCACCGGCCATCGCTCCAACTCGGACAGCAGTTCGACGCGGCGCTTCATCTCGCGACGGCTCAAGGGTTGGAGGCCCACGCCAGGCATCAAGGCTTCGTACGTCAGCGCCTCGAACGCGTTGCGCGGCCGGAGCACCCTCGCCACGAAGAGGTCGCCCTCGGGCAGCGGAATCTTCAGCTCCATCAGCCGGGCGCGCATCGGCCGAAGGCGCTCCGGGTCCTCCGGCCGCACCTCGATGCCGATGGGGGTGGTGAAGTCACACTCGCAGCTCGCGCAGACCACCGCTTCGGGTTCGACGGGCACGCCACACGCACAGCGCAGCGTGTCCTTCCGGGGCGGGACATAGGCCAGCGCCGCTTCCCGGCGGTGCTTCTGCAACAGGACGAAGTCTGTCTTCACGCGCGGTTCGGAGTGACGCGCGGACAGCGCGCGCTTGTTGTCTTCCCAGAGCCAGCACCGCACCTCACCGTCGAGCGCGAAGCTCGCCAGCTCCCCACGCCCGCCTTTCTCCACCGCGAGGTCGAGGAGCGCTTCCAGGAGCGCGCGCAGCTCCGGAGCATCGGCGTCGGCCACGACACAGGCGAGCTCGAAGGGGCTGCCGAGCCCCCCCAGGTCGAACAGGGGGCGCTGCTTCAGCGTTTCGAGGAGCTGAGCGGAGGAGAGCGTCTGTCCCTGGGGCTGGCTTCGCAGCCAGGCTGCTTCCTTCCTCGGTGCGTTCTTGAACTCGATGCGGACCGCCAGCCCCGTCAGCCCCTTG
Organism: Myxococcus eversor; assembly: GCF_010894455.1. Classification (GTDB taxonomy): domain Bacteria; phylum Myxococcota; class Myxococcia; order Myxococcales; family Myxococcaceae; genus Myxococcus; species Myxococcus eversor. The sequence continues at coordinate 129,266 of NZ_JAAIXY010000019.1, forward strand.
ATTCGCACGCACACGCTCCCGCGGTGACACCCTGGGAACGACTTACCCGAGGACAACTCCCACCGTCCATCCAGGGAGGCAATCAGGAGCCGCCGTCGCGCATCCGACGAGAGTCTTCACGTGGCGCTGGGCTTGGCTTCCGCATGGGCGCATGTTGGCGACAACGGCCGGGACGAGGGCCCTGCTCCATCCGAGTCACGACCAGGCCGGAGTAGGTGTCCGCGTGTTCCTTCAAATAGGCCACCAGGTCCACCTCCACCACCTCACCCGCGAAGTGGTCACCGACAATCCATCGTCCGTTTCCGCTGTAGAGCCCGGTATGCCAGACCCAGACAGGGCGACCCGAGAGCTCGCCGATGGAGGGCTCGGCCGGATTGGCGTCGAACCCCACCAGCCACAGCACGTCACCGGGCACCAGCCGCGTCACGTCGAGCGAAGTGGAGGCCACGGGCGACAAGCCCGACACCGAAGCGCCCAGCTCCGCCGAGGGCACCGCCACAGTGGGAAGCACGGAGAACGACTTCCAGCCACAGCTTCCCACGCGCTCGGCGGCGTAGAACAACACGCCCTGGCAATCGAGCCCCGCGCCGCCCTCACGCAGGCGCCCGCCCAGCACATAGGGCACACCCAACACCTCTCGCGCGGCGAGCACGAAGCGCTCCCGGCTGAAGTTGGCGCCGGACGTTCGAGTCGACTCCGCCTGGGCACGCACGGCGCCGGGCAGGGCGAGCATGCAGAAGCTCAATCCCAGCCATGAAGTCAGAGCCCACCGCGAGACGAACCCACGCGAGCTCGCGCCGAACCCCTTGCGATTGAAGGACATGACCGGAGCGTTGCACGCCCTGCGGAGGCGACACAAAGCGACACATGTCCGGCGCGGCTCCCGCGAAACGGAAACGCGGGCGGCTTTGACACCGCTCCTCGTCCGCGCGTTCCCTCGACGCGGGCCGGCTATCTCATTGAGCGAAGAGGCCCTCCGACCGAGCGGAGACACCGCCTGGAATCGGTCCTACCGGGAACCGGCTTTCAGCGCCTCCTCGAGGACGGTCCGGGTCTCGTCCGCGATGGCCTTGTCGCCCTTGTGCATCTCGTACATGAGCAGGCCCTTCGAGAGCGAGACGTTGCGCGGTGGGGTGTCGTTGGTGCCTAACTTCTGCTTGTTGTCGGGGTGCTCGGGGTTGAGGGCACCGTAGAGCGCCATTTCCGAGACGTTCCATGTGAACAGGCACGCCACGCCGGTCACCTTCCTGGCGAGGGCCTTCTTGTTCTCGGGGCGGGCGCACGTGGTCGCGATGCCAAGAAGCACCTCCTTGCAGGAGTCCTCGTAGCCCACCCCATCCCAATCCTTGGGATTGAACCAGTTGAAGTTGGTCTTGACCTTGAGCCGGGTGCCGCACGCGGTGTTGGCGTCCTTCAGCGCGCTGGAGATCGACTTCTCGAAGGAGAGCCTGGCCTCCTTCTGAAAGAGCTTGGGCTCATCGGCGCGCGCGGCCATGGACAACAGGACCATGGCCGCGAATACGTGCTGCGAACGCATGCAGGGCTTCCTTGACTAGAACACCTTGTCCCAGCCGGTCTTGAACCAGTTCTTCACCGCGCTGGCCGCGTCACCCCAGTTGTTCCCATGGGGCCCCGCGATGTCGACCATCCCGTTGACGCCTCGGGCCTTGAGGTCCTCGGCGGCCTTCACCGGGTCCTTCGACTCGCCCCACACCGAGACGGTGCCGGCGGGCAGGAAGGTCTTGATGGCGTCGTCAGTCAGCTTGTCGTGACGCACCACGAAGGTGACGGGCCCGCCCAGCTCCTTCGCCAGGTCGACCATCTTCCGCGCATCCGCCCCCTTCACCTGTCCCTCGGTGGGCGGGTTGATGGCGAGGATGGCATTGGGGAAGCGCGCGCGAATCTCGGCGCCGTACTTCTGCATGTCCCCGAAGCCGAGGTTGAGCATCAGCTTGTCCTCGGAGATGCCCACCTTCTCCAGTTCGTCGAGGACGGCCGGAATCTGGTCGCCCTCCTTGATGTCGAGCTTGAGGCCGCGCCCGGACGCCTTGCCCATCGTCAGCCACTCGTTGAGCGTGAGGTTGTCTCCATCCTCGTGGCCCTTGTCGTGGCGCATCTCCGGGGTGTCGTTGTTGATCTCCTTCCGGATATCCCCCTCGAACCAGTTCGCGCCGCTGTTCAACGCGGCCTCGAACTCCTCCTTCGTGTTGGTGCGATGCGCGTTGCGCGCCTCGGAGAGCGGCTGGCCCTTGGACCAGGTGGTGTCCACCGGAGTCGAGGACTCGGCGGACTTCGCGCTGACGGTGTTCGCCTGGAAGCTGTCCGTCTGGGAATGACCCTTGGGCGCGGTCGACGGAGCGGTCGCCTTCGCCTCGGCCACCGGAGGCTGTGGCTGCGGCTTGGGGAGCAGCGGGACGACCCTGGGACCAATCCGACCGCCGTGCTCAAAAGGCATGGTGCGACCTCCGATTCTCAATTGTCGGGGAATGGTGGAAAAAGGTGCTTCGGCGAGGGCCACACCCCGCGGCTCACAGGCGCAGGGCACCGCTCACCGTCTCCCGGGGGGCCTTCACAGAGGAGGGAACGGAGGGGCAACCGGGCGCCCCTACCCTTCCCCTGGTGATGGATCCCACTCTGGTAGGTTGCTCCGCATGAAACACCGCCCGGCTCCCGCTCCGGCCTTCTGGACGTTGCAGCTCGGGGGCTGGGGGCTCTACGCCCTCCTGCTCATCATCACCTTCTATCCGGCCATCACCGCGGGCGTGGATGGCGGCGCGCTGCACCTGGTGGTGCCCAAGGCGCACCGCGCGCTGTACGGGCTGGCGCTCACCAGTGTCATGCGGCTGGCCTACCGGCCGCTCTTCCCGGGCACCTTCCGACGGCAGACGCTCTGGGCCATGGTCATCAGCGCGGCGTTCGGAGCCCTCTGGGCGGTGCTGGGCGAGCTGTGGGCCATCTGGCTCTACCCCACCTACGACTGGCAGCGGCACCAGATGTCGATTCCCCGGCTCTCGCTGGAGTACGGAATCACCCTGCTGGGCTGGAGCGGGCTCTACTTCGGAATCAAGCACGCCCGCGCCTGGCAGGAGGAGCGCGAGCGCGCCCTGCGAGCGGACACCCTCGCGCAGGAGGCGCGGCTCGCGTCCCTGCGGCACCAGATGCATCCGCACTTCCTGTTCAACGCGCTCACCTCCGTGCGCGCCCTCATCGGGGAGGACCCGGCCCGTGCGAAGCGCATGGTGACGGAGATGGCGGACTTCCTGCGCTTCTCGCTCCAGAAGGGGGACTCCCCGCATGTCCCGCTGGAGGAGGAGCTGTCCATGGTGCGCAGCTACCTGAGCATCGAGTCGGTGCGCTTCGAGGAGAAGCTGGACGCGAGCCTCTCCGTGGAGCCCGGCACCGAGCAGCTCACCGTGCCCGCGTTCCTCATCCAGCCGCTGGTGGACAACGCGGTGAAGCACGGCATGGCCTCTGGCGTCCTGCCAGTGCGCGTGCGTGTACAGGTGACGCGGGTGAAGGACGTGCTGCGCATCCAGGTGGACAACACCGGCACGTGGGCCCCCGAGGCACGCGAGCTGGGACCCCAGGGCACGGGCACCGGCCTGCGCAACGTGCGCGAGCGGCTGGCCCAGCTCTTCGCGGAGCGCGCGAAGCTGGAGACGTCGGAGTCGGACGGCTGGGTCCACATCGCCGTCGAGCTTCCCGCCATGGAATGGACCCCGATACTCGCCGAGGAATCGCATGACACAGCCCCTGCGCGCCTTGCTCGTGGATGACGAGCGACTCGCCCGAGTCGAGCTGCGTGAGATGCTGTCAGCGTCTCCCCACGTGAAAGTCGTGGGCGAGGCGGACAGCGTGACGTCCGCGCTGGCGCGAATCGAGGAGCTGCGGCCGGAGCTGCTGTTCCTCGACGTGCAGATGCCCGGAGAGGGCGGCTTCGAGCTGCTCGCCCGCCTGCCCGAGCGGCCGTTCCAGGTGATTTTCGTCACGGCCCACGACACGCATGCGCTGCGGGCGTTCGAGGTCAACGCGCTCGACTACCTGCTCAAGCCGGTGCATCCGGACCGGCTGGCGCGGGCCGTGGAGAAACTCGTGGCACGGGAGCAGGGCAAGCCCGCGCCCACACAGGGCCCCACCCGTCCGAAGCTCACCGAGGCGGACGTGCTGTTCCTGGAGAACGGCGCGAAGTCGCGCTTCGTGCGGGTGGAGCACCTCGTCTGCCTTCGCGGCGCGGGCGACTACGTGGAGCTCGTCACCGCGGACGGCCAGTGCACGCTGTCGCCGCGCCCCTTGAAGGAGTGGGAGCTGCGCTTGCCGGAGCGGACCTTCGCGCGCATCCACCGCTCCGCGCTGGTCAACCTCACCTTCGTCGAGCGCGTGGACCGGGGCCTGGGCGGAGGCGGCGACGTCTACCTGCGCGGGCTGGAGGCCCCGCTGCCACTCAGCCGGAGCCACGCGTCGGCGCTGCGCGAGCGGTTCGGCTAGCGCGGGCGAAGGCGGCTACCTGCCTTGCCGCTCCTGCTCGCGACTGCGCTCCACGAAGTCCAGCACCTCCCTCGACACCGAGCCTTCCGGCAGCGCGAAGTGGCGCGAGACGACGTCCACGGTGGCGATGTACTCCGGCAGGTTGTAGCCGTAGAAGACCACCCGCCCGAGCCGCGAGTGCTCGTGCGTGCGCAGGTGCTCGCTCAGCGTGGAGCACGCCAGCTCCACCGACTCGCGCAGCGAGAGTCCTCCGGTACCAGCCCCCAGCGCCACCATGGCCACCGAGAGGTCGTCTTCCTCCACCTGCTCCAGCGCCGCCCACAACCGCACGCATGCGTCGCGGATGCGCTGCACGTCCGGGAACGAGCCACCGTGGATGCCCTCGCGGTAGTCCATCACCGCGACATGGGCCACCCACTGCGCGGTGGGGTGCGCGCCCGCCTCCGTCACCAGCACCTCGCCCGGCGCCATGGGCCCACCGAAGCGCGCGTTCAGCGCGGCGAGGATGTGCTCCTGGAAACCCACGCCACACGCCCGGCGGATGGCACCGGAGACACCCGAGCCGAGCTGACCATTCGTGTTGGACGCATTGACGAGCACCCGCTCCCGCCCGTTCACCAGACTGCCCTGCGCGACTTCGACAGACGACAACCTCGGGCCCACGTCAGGGCCCTTCAACACCACGTTCGACAAGCGCATGCACGACCTTCCCAGGTCCACTCAAGACAAGCGGGACCCGCCAGTGCTCAGGCCGGTCCCGCGAAGATAGAAGTTTGTGATGGATACCGGTGGAGCGGACCTTGGTCCCGCTCGACACCCGGCTCACTCCACGGCGCGCTTCACCTCGGGGTCGATGACCCGGTTGCCCTTCCACCAGTCATGCTCCCCGTAGCGCTGCTGGGCCCGGTCCACGCCCCCGTAGTTGCCGGTGACGATGTCCGCGATGTTGGCCAGGGACTCGGAGCCCTCGTTGTAGTACTTGGAATGGTCGCCCATGTTGCTGTTGTTCCCGCGGTCCTTCGCCTCCGCGGTGAACCGGTTGGCGCCGAACTTGTTCTCGGACGGGTCCTGTCCCAGCGGGTCCCCGGGCAGGTTGCTGCCATTGAGCCAGGACACCAGGTCGCGGCTGGCCGAGCCGGACCACGTGTGGCCATTGGCGAGCGCGCCGTCGTAGTCCTTCACGGACTTCGCGCTGCCAGCGCCCGGGCTGCCGATGAGCACCAGGTCATCCGCCTGGAGTCCATTCTTGTCGGCGGCGATGGAGGCGGTGGTGCTGCCATAGCTGTGGCCAATGACAGTCAGGTGGGGCTGGTTGCCCTCGCGGCTGGCGCGGATGCCGGCCACGTCGGCGGCCAGCAGCTTCGCGCCATTCTCCGCGGCGTTGTCGGACGCCACGTTATGGAAGCCCGGCGCGTCGTAGCCCATCCAGGCCACCGTCGCGACCTCACCGTTCGCCGTGCCCGAGGCCTCATGGAGCCGGAGCACTTCGCTGGTCATGCTGTCCATCGAGCTGCGCACGTCCGAGTTCAGTCCCGGCACGCTCACGGACACGTGCTTCGCGGTGTCCAGGTTGCCGGCGACGATGGCCGCACGGCCCTCGCTCTTCACGAAAGTCGAGTCATAGATGAGCAGCTGCGCGGAGCCCGCCTCCTTCGCCGTCCGGTCCAACTGAGCCTGCACGGTCCGCGCGTTATCCAACTGGCGCTGCTGCTCCTTCGACGGCGACTTCTCCGCGCTGAGCCGCGCGATTTCGTTCTTGAGCTGCGTGCGGTTCGCCGTGTCGCGCACGGAGGCCGGCAGGCCGTCCATGGAGCCGACCTTCTTGGGGTCCGAGGAGACCGCCTGCATCTGCTCCGTGGGGGAGAGCTGCTTCCACCACGACGCGCGCGCCTTCGGGTCCGCGGGCGCGCTGTCCAGCGGCCCCTTCGCGGCGGGCTGCGCCTTCTCACCCGTGAGCTTCTCCGCGCCCGTCTTGCGAGGCCCCTCGTACGCGGAGACCTGCTCCACCGGCTTCGCCTTCGGCCTGGCCTCGGTCGCCGTCGCCGTCTGCTGCTGCCTGGCGGCGACGCGCGCTGCCTCCGCGCGACGACGGGCGGACTCGGCGGCGCTGCTGTTCACAGAGGAGAGACCGGCCATGACTGCGCCTCGTGTTGAAGGGGGGATGCCTACATCTTCGCGAATCAGCCGAAAATGTTTCCTGACGCATGGGAAAAACCGACGGACATGATGTGACGCGGGAAGTCACCTTCATTGTCCGCGACCCACGGCGCCATGCGTCACCTCGGCGCCTCTCCGCGCAAAGCCGGACATGGGGTCCGCCCCGTTCCCGGCCCCCGCGTGAAAGGCAGAAGGCCCGGGGCCGCTCGTGAGCGACCACCGGGCCTTCGTCAGCGAGCGAGGACGGGACGGCTACTTCGTAGGGTTGTCCACGCCGGTGCTGGTCCACTGGTAGCGCTGAACCCAGTCACCACCGACACCCAGGCCCGTCTCGCGCTGGCGGTCCTGCACGAGCGCCGGAGGCAGGCCCTTCTCCTGGAAGCTCGCCGGCACGCGGGTGCCGGACTCCATGTGGGAGTTGTTCACGACTTCGTACGAGAGGTTCGGCTTGCCGGTCTTCTCGTCGATGCCGGTGCACTTCACCTCGGTGCGGTACGAGCCGATGAACCACTCCAGCGAGGTGTACTTCTCCTTGCTCTTCTCGTCGGTGCCCGGGCCCGTGAAGCGGTACAGGGCCTTGTCGTTCTGCTCCTGGGTGGCGTCCTTGGGAGGGAAGACGTCGCCCGGCTTCGGGTTCGGGTACATCTTGAAGAACTCTTCGGTCACCTGCTGCTGGTGGGGCCGGCCCGCCAGGTCGTCGGTGTACGCGTTGTCGCGCACGGTGACACGCTCGGTGCCATTCTTGTCCTTGTCCCAGGTGCCCAGGTCCTTGGGCTTCTCCTCCAGCAGCCACGTTCCCCACAGCTTGGGCCAGTCACCCTGGAGCTTCTGTCCCGTCACCGGGTCCGTCGTCCGGGTGATGCCCTCCAGGTCCACCCGGCCCAGCGTCTTCAGGCTCTGGGTGACGGAGGAGTCCTTGCCCAGGAGCAGCTCGGACGTCTTGGCCAGGCCATCCATGCCGCCCTCGGCCGCCTTCACCAACTGGTCGGCCGCGCCGTCCGGCAGCACCTTCTGCACGCCGTGGTAGGCCGTGCGCAGGCCCGTCTGGAACACGTCGCGCGCCAGGTCCTTCGGGTCGGTGATGGCCTTCTTGAACGCGTCCGTGACGGGGTTGTGCTTCACGTCCTCGAACACGTCCTTGCTGGTGTCGACGACCGCCTTCTTCACGTCCTTGCTCGTGTCGACGACGGCCTTCTTCACGTCGGCCGCCTTGTCGACGACCGTGTCCTTCACGTCGTTGACGGTGTTCGTCACCGTCTTCCGAACGTCGTTGAAGCTGGGGATCCTGAAACCCATGGGTGGGACCTCGGGGGGTGTGGGCGGCCGGACCGCGGCTGACTCAGGGGTTATCGGGCCCGGAACCCCTGTTGTTTCTTGTAGGCTGAGAACCACGAGCCCATCGACGGATTTTCCATGATTCCAGGGGTTTGCAGGGTGTGGGCAAGGACATGACAGGCCGCGCCGACGCCGCGACTCAGAGGCCGACGAGACCACCGCGTACCTCGACACGCTCCTGCCGGACTGGAAGTCAGGGCGCGTCTATCCCGAGCGGTGGAAGGAGCTGCTCGCGGCGGAAGGCATCCCCGTGGGCGAGGAGGAACGTGCGCCGGAGATAATGACTGCCCTGGGCCGCGTGGTGATGCTGTACACGGACATGACGCTGGGGGACGACTTCCCCGCGCTGCGGACCCTCCTGTGGAAGCGCAAGGGGAGCATGATCCACGCGGAGATTCACGGCCACGGCCAGCTCGCGCTGGCGACCGTGTTCGGCGTGAAGGACGCCGCTTCCCTCGGTGCACTGGAGCGTGTGATGGAGAAGGAGCAGCTCGGCACCTTCTTCCGCCACGCGAACCAGCTCCACGGGCTCGTCGACTTCTGGGGCGTCCCTTCCCTCGACACCAAGGTGGCGAAGCTGAAGGCACTTGCCCAGGAGCACGACGCGGCGGTGGCGGTGGAGCTGGTGGATGTTCCCAAGAACGTTCGCCTCGAACAGCGCCTCGCTTCGCGCGCACCTCACACGGGACGGCTGCGCCTGTGGGCCCTGTTCAAGTCAGCGGAGGCGGCGGCCCGGTATGCGAAGGACTTGAGCGGCGACGTCACGGTGGCGGGCCCGCACGTCCTGCTGGAGGAGGACCACTTCGGACCTCGCCTCGGCTACCTCGCCCAGCGACAGGGCGGCACCGCGCTCATGCTCACCAGCAAGCGCGTCGTCGTGCTGGGCCACTTCACCCAGCCCACGCGCGGTCCCCCCGACGTCGTCCCGCACCTCCGTCCGTACCTGACGGCGGACGACCGCGTGGAATCGACGACCTGGAACGACACCCTCTCGGTCCAGGTCAACACCCTGGAGCCCGGACGGGTGTTGAAGGCGCTCGTCGAGTTGGAGGCCGTGCTGGGCGTGCGCGCCTGGATTCGGGTGAACTCGGACAACGCGCTCGCGGAGGCCCTGCACCGCCTCCGCGAGGACGTGGACCAGGAGCTCCGTAGACGGTAGCGGCGGGCCTACCCCTGCTCCCCCCGGGGGGCTTCTCGCGCCCACGCGGACGAGCAGGCAAGCGATTCACCGTCACCGAGGGCGACCAATGGAGCCACCCCTCGCTGACACCCGAGCACCAGGCAGGAGGCGGGGTCGACGAGGACCGCCAGGATTCGCGCGACGTCGAGCCCCGTTCCACTCCGCTGGGAGCCCATTGTTCCGCCCACGCGGAGTCTTCACGTGCTCCCGCGTCAGAAATGCCGGGTAGCACTTCGCGCCGCCACCGGCGTTTCATGACAAACTCCGCGACAGTTCACGCGCCCCCGCCGCCTGCTCAGGGAATTCATGTCATTTCTGGACCGCATCCTCGACCCTCCGAGCTACGGCTACGAAAAGGACGGCGCGCTCTACGTGCCGACTCATCGGGAGATCGCCTCGGAGTTCTTTACGCGCCTGAACATCTTTCGCACGCGTAAGAACTGGCTGGCGCTCATCGCCTGGGTCACCACGCTGGGATTCGGAGTCCCCCTCGCGCTCTTCTTCACCCACTACTTCAGTTGGTGGCTGCTGCTGGCCGGCTTCATCTACAGCATGGTGATTCTGGGGACGCACGGCACCATCTGGTACCACCGCTACTCGACGCACCGCGCCTTCACGTTCAAGAACGCGTTCTTCCGGGAGCTGTGCCGCAACCTGGTGGTGAAGACGATTTCGGAAGAGGCGTATGTCGTCTCCCACCACGTGCACCACGCCAAGGTGGAGCAGCCGGGGGACCCCTACAACGCGAAGGCCGGCTGGCTCTACTGCTTCCTGGCGGATGTGAACCACCAGGGCATCCGCAGGGACTTGAGCGCCAAGGACTACTCGCAGCTGCGCAAGCTGGTGGAGCACACGGGCGTCCACGTGAACAGCTATGAGCAGTACCAGAAGTGGGGTTCGCTCTGTCACCCCGCCTGGACGGTGGCGCACTTCCTGGCGAACTGGGCGGTCTGGTACGGCCTGTTCTTCCTCATCGGCGGACACGGGCTGGCGCTGGCGCTCTTCGGCTGGTCCGGCGTGTGGGCCGTGGGCGTGCGGACGTTCAACTATGACGGGCACGGGGGCGGCAAGGACCGCCGCCGCGATGGCGTGGACTTCAACATGAAGGACCAGTCCATCAACCAGCTCTGGCCGGGACTCATCACGGGCGAGTGGCACAACAACCACCACCTGTACCCGCATGGGGCCCGCGCGGGCTTCCTGCCCCACCAGTTCGACCCCGCCTGGCACTTCATCCGCGGCTGGTCCTGGCTGGGCGCCATCAGCTCGTACCGGGACTTCAAGACGGAGTTCATGGAGCAGCACTACCTGCCCTGGGCAGAGAAGCAGAAGGCCAAGGCCGCCGTCGTCGTGAGCGGATAGGCGTGAGCCGGGTGCGGGGTGGCCTCCCTGGCACCCCTGCGATACGCTGACACGCGAATGGCGACAGAGAAGGCGCTGCTGCTCATCGCGGACATCGGTGGCTACACCCGGTTCATGAAGCACCACCGGTTCAGCCTCGCGCACGCGCAGGACACCGTGGCGCAGTTGCTGGAGGCCCTCATCGACGCCTCCGGCAAGCTGAAGCTCGCGAAGCTTGAAGGGGACGCGGCGTTCTTCTACGCCGTCGGAGACGACTGCTCCACCTTCGCCCGGCAGGTCGCCAACCTCCGCCGTGCCTTCCTCGCCCGGCGCGAGCGGCTCATCGTCGACCGCATGTGCAAGTGCGACGGGTGCATGCAGGTGGGTGCCCTGACGCTCAAGTTCGTGGCGCACTCGGGCGAGGTCGCCTTCCAGCGCGTGAAGCACCTCACCGAGCTGGCGGGTGTCGACGTCATCCTCGTGCACCGGATGCTGAAGAACGACGTCCCGGTGTCCGAGTACGTGCTGATGACCGACTCGGTGCACCAGCGGCTCGAACCGGGGCTGCGCCAGCACACGCGGGGGCTCGAGCACGAGTTCGAGGGCCTGGGCCGCACCGCGACGCACTACCTGGACCTGAACGAGAGCGGCCAGGAGCTGCCCGCGGCGCCAGGTCCCAACCTGTTGCGCAGGTGGTGGCACAAGCTGACGCAGGAAGCGCGCTCGCTCAAGTACGTGCTCGGCTTCCGCGAGGCCTGCCAGGACTTCCGCAACGTCGAGATTGTCGACGCCCACGCGCAAGCGCACCTCCCACCTCCTCCGAACTCCTGAGCGGGACTGCCGCGCGGGAAGAGGCGCCACCGGGGCCCGCAGGCGGATGAACCGCCGGAACCCGTCCGCTGGGAACAGACGTTTCCGAGCCACCCCGCGCGCAGGTCCTTGGACAGCGACAGCAACGCCGTCATGGCGAAGTGAGTCACGAGGAACCAGCGCTCGCGTCGGATGCGGAGTCGCGCTGCCTCGGGTACCTTGCCGGACAGCGCTCGCGCGACGCGAGCAGCCTGGGGGCGACTCGTGAAGCGCTACTTCATGCCGGGAACTCGAGCCACCCTCCTGCTCGACGGCCCTCCGCGCCGGGCCAACTCCATCCAGCGACACACGCGGAGGCCCGCGGTCCGCGGGGCCGTCTCGACTTGAAGACCTCCGAAGGAGGACGCCGATGAACCAGCTCGCCTGTGGCCATGCCGCACCCCACGCGGGACAGTGGTGTGTCCACCTCCTGGATGACGACGACGCGGGCCACCACGTCCGCTTCACGGGGCAAGGCGTCCACCATGACCTGCTCTGTCAGGACTGCGCGCGGGTGGCGCTGCCCGGCCAGCAGTTCCGGAGCATCTGCGCCGACTGCCAGCACGTGAGGCTGGGACACAGCTCCGCGTTGATGGGCATCATCGGACGCCCCCAGGTGCGCACCCGGACCACGGGGCTCCACTTCGAGCACCGGGAGCAGTCACTCCCCCAGCTCGCGGGCCAGTCGCTTCGGGCCGTCACCGCGCTGGGCTCCGCGCCTGGCTCCCTGTGGCTCGCGGTGAACGCGCATGGCGAGCTGCTCCGCATCGACCTCGATGAAGGCTCGCTCACGCGGCTGGGGTCCGTGGGCGCGGAGACACTCGACCTCTCCGCCAGGCTCGCGCTGCACGTCTCGCCCTGCGGGCGCTATGCCGCGGTGGTGAACCTGCTGGGCGCCAGGGGGCTCGTGCTGGAGCTGGTCTCCGGCAAGGTGACGATGTCGCTGGACCGGGGCTCGTACCATGAGACGCGCTGCGAGTTTCCCCTGGCCTTCTTCCGCGACGGCCCCCGGACGCTCCTCGCCCACGCGACGACCTGGAATCGGCTGGACCTGTCGGACCCCGCCACGGGGGAGCTGCTGACGCGGCGAGAGCCCGGGGGGCGGGGCAAGCCCGGTGAGCCCATGCCTCGCCACGAGCGCGACTACTTCCACTGCGGCCTGACGGTGTCCCCGGACGAGGCCTGGCTCGTGGACGATGGCTGGGTCTGGCACCCGCTGGGCATCCTGACGACCTTCTCCCTGCGGCGATGGGTGCATGAGAACGTGTGGGAGTCCGAGGACGGCCCGTCCCTGAAGCACCTGCGCGAATGCACCTACCACTGGGATGGCCCGCGCTGCTTCGTGGGCCCTCGCGCGGTCGCCTTCTGGGGGTTCGGCGGGGACGCCGACGCCTTGCTCGACGCCGCGATGATTCACGACGTGGAGACCGGGAAGCTGCTGCGCTGGTTCCCTGGACCGCGCGGCGAGTTCAGGTGCGATGGCAACCTGCTGCTCGCGAGCACGAAGGACCAGGGAACCTCCGTGTGGGATGTGGAGACGGGAGAGCAGCTCCACCAGGACCCCACCGTGGTGCCCACGGCGTGGCACCCGGTGGCGCGTCGCTTCCTGACGGTGATGCCCGAGGGCCTGCTCCGCGAGAGCAGCCTGAGCGGCGCGGCCTGGTGAGCCGCGCGCGGGCCCCGGGCGCGACTCAGGTGGGGAACACCGCCAGCTCCAGCTCCCGCAGGCGCTCCGGCTCGAAGATGGAATCGAGCGCGAGGAGCTTCCCCTCCTCGCTGAATGAGGCGCCCTTCAGGCTCCAACCCTGGATGTTCCGCGCCGGGCCCCCTTCGGCTTCTTCGCAGGCGGGGTCTTCTTCGCGGCCTGGGTCTTCTTCGCGGGCTTCCTCGCAGTCGCGGCGTGGGTCTTCTTCGCGGGCTTCCTCGCCGTCGCGGTCTGGGACTTCTTCGCGGCCCGGGTCTTCTTCGCGGGCTTCGGCTCCTTCGCAGGCGCCTGCTTCACCGGAGGCAGGAGCTTCTCGTTCCAGGCCTCGAAGGCGGTCGTCCCGAAGATGTGCCCCTCCACGAGATGCTGGAGATACTTCTCGTCCGTCACCTTCACCAAGAGGTCGAAGTGATGAAGCCGCTTCCACGCGGCATCGAGGAAGGCGCCCTTGCCCTTCTCCTCGAGAGGACGAAGCTCACGCCGGGCCTTGTACAGCAGCCCGTCGCTTTCCGCGTTGTGCCGCGCGATGACGCGGGCGCGCGCCACGAAGCGCGGCGTGTGCTCGGCGTGCCACCGTTCCTCCCAGACCACGGCGGCGCCCGCCTCCACATGGAGTGACGACTCGGCCTTTTCCGCCTTCTTCGCCAGGGCCACCCGCGCCTTCGCCACCGCCTTCGGCGCCCCCCTCACCAGATAATCGATGTCACTCGCGCGGCGCTTCGCATCCAGGAGCAGCATCAGGGCGAAGGCCCTGCCCGAACCGAAGTCCCTCGGGCCGCCACCAAAACCCGTCAGGCAGTGCATGGTGACTTCGCGTCCCACTGTCTTTCCCACCCGCACATAAAACGTATCCGTGGACACGAGGTCCTCCGCTCAAGGCTGTTGTCGGCGACGGCCCCCATCTGGCCACCAAACGTCGGCGACTCAAAGCGGCATCTCCGATGGAGATGCCATTCAGTCACATCTGTTTCGTCGCGGAGGCCGCAGCGTCCAGGCCGCGGGCCCGCGCGCGCGGGAAGGCGCCTCGTGAACGCGGGCCCCTCCCCGAAGCACACGTTGGCAGTCCAGGTCAGGCACCCCACCCTCCCATGCCTTTTTTCAGGCCGGAGAGGAGAAGACATGCGGGCAAGACATGGATGGGCTCTGTTGGCACTGGGACTCGCGGGGTGCGGAGTTTCCCCTGGCACCGAAGGGATGCCACCGGGCGCGGACGGACGCGACGTCAAGCAATGGGCCTGCCCCTCCGGGGTCGCCTCGCGCCTGAAGGTCATCACTCCCCCGGGCACGGGCCCCGTCATCATCAGTGGGCAGCTCCTTGGGACCGACCAGCTCGTCAACGCGAATGGGGTGCTCTACTTCGGCACCAACTTCTACGACGGCAGCGCCGTCCTCTGGCGCACGGATGGAACGTCATCCGGCACCACGCGGGTGAGGACGTTTCCACCCTCCATGCGCGGCCCACCCCGCCTGGGCGGACTGGTGGCCGTGGGCGACCAGGTCTTCTTCGAGCTGGATGACACCGCCACCGGAAACGAGCTGTGGGTCAGCGATGGGACGGAGCGAGGAACCCGGCTCGTCAAGGAGCTCGCGCCCGGCATGGACGGCGTCTCTCTGCAACACCTCTCCTCGCTCAACGGGCTGCTCGTCTTCGTTCGCAACGTGTCACTCCCCGCACCAACGTTCATGCGTCGCGAGGTCTGGCGCTCGGATGGCACCGACGCCGGCACCTTTCGCGTGGCCGTGCTTCCGTCGGATGTCGAGGTCCGCTTCACCTCGCTGAAGGTGGGCGCGGCGCTGCACCTGTTCCTGTCGTCGGAGACCCACGGCACCACGCTCTGGCGCACCGACGGCACCTCCGCCGGGACGTTCGCCGTCAAGAAGCTGGACGCGCGGAGCACCTACGTCCACCACGTGGCGCAGGCGGGCAACCTGGGGTTGTTCGTGCTGGACGACGGCCCCAACGACGAGGTGTGGACGACGGATGGAACCACCGCGGGGACCGTCCGGCTGGAGTCGTTTGGCCGCTCCACCAGCCTGCTCGGCGTGCTGGACTCGTCCGTCTACCTGGCCACGCAGTCCACGGATACGAAGCGACTGCATGTCGAGCGCGTGTCCTTGAGCGGCGGAGGCAAGACACGCATCACCACCCTGCCCAACCTGTACGCGAACCTGCCGGACGCGACGCCCTACTTGCAGCGGACGACGAGCTCCGGAGGAAGGCTCTACTTCTCCATGGCCATCGGCGGCAGCGGCCCCGCGCCCCGGGACGTGTCGCTGTGGGCGACGGATGGAACGACGGCCGGGACGCAGTTGCTCCATCACCCCCTGGACCTGAGCGACGACTCCAACTCGTCCCTCTTCGCCACGGGAGACGGCTCCGTCTTCTTCAGCGCTTCAAAGGATGGCCTGTTCACCGAGCCCTGGTTCACCCGAGGCACACCGGCGACCACGGGCCAGCTCGCGGACATCAACCCCGGCACCTGGGGCTCCTCGCCGGACGGCTTCGCGCGGCTGGGCTCGCGCGTCTATTTCTTCGCGAGCGACGAGACGGGCGAATATCAGCTCTGGTCCACGCCCTCGGGCATCCACTGTCCCCCGGGGGCGGCCCCCGCGAAGTAGCCGCGCACCTCCCGCCCTCACTGCCCGGGCGGAGGGAATGAGGGAGGCTGGAAGCCAGGCACGGGCAGCTCCACGCGCACCGGGAGCCCACGGGTGTCACCCGTCTTGAGGAACTTCACCACCTGGGCCAGCAGCTCCGGGTACTTCGCGAAGACGGGGGCCCGTGTGTGGTGCGCGCCCCGGTGGACCTGGATGACGCGGCCGTTGGAGAACCAGGGCAGCAGGCCCAGCGCGTTCTCCAGGGGCGTCGAGGTGTCCCAGTCCCCGTGGAACATGAGCACCGGAATCGGGCTCAGCACCGGGAGGCGCACCTCATCACCGATATCGGGCGTCGGCCACGCCTCCTCGGAGGCCATCAGCGCATCGAAGTCGACGGCGCCCAGCAGCTCCAGGCCCGCGTCGGTCTTCAACAGATGTCGGCGCTCGGCGGACACGGCGAGACTGCTGTCAATCAGTGGCGCGATGAGCCGGACGGGTTCCTCGACGTCCTGACGCTCCGCGAGGACCTCTCGCGCCCAGTCGTCGTAACGGCGGTAGTACAGGGAGAGGACGAAGGCGGGCCAGGACGCCGCGGGCCTGAGCAATGCGCCCTGGAAGTCCTCCAGGCCGAGCACCACCGTTCGCGCCGTCCCCGTCTTCGCGTCCTGGACCGTGACTTCGACGGGCCCGGCGGCGAGGCGCTCCCGCACCGCGCGCAATGCCGCCATCACCCCACCCCGGGGCAGATAGGGCCGGAGCGCGGGGGAGCGGTCCGCGTCCCAGGCGATGCGCTGGAGGGACGCGAAGATGTGCGAAGGCATGTCATGGCTGTTGTCGAGCGGCTCGACGCCCGAGAGCAGCGCCCGCGCCACGATTTCGGGATGCAGCCGCATCACCGCCAGGCTCCACTGCGAGCCGAAGCTCTGTCCCGACAACGAAATCCGCCGATAGCCGAGCGCCTTGCTCAGCGCCTTCACGTCCTCCGCGTACTCGACGAGGTTGTAGCCGGACAGGTCCTTGTCGGGATGGGCCGCCACCGCATCCTGGGCCAGCGCCACCATCGCCTCCGCATCCGCGGCCAGCGAGCGCGGTTGCTCCAGCGGCTGCGCCCGCCGGGACACCGTCAGGATTTCCCCGCGTGGCGAGTAGCCCCGCTGGTCCACCACCACCACGTCTCCCACGGCCCGGTAGGGAAGGATTCCCTCCAGCTGGCTCTTCGCCGCGTCGTCGTGGTCCGTGAAGGCGTTGAGATACGAGCGCGCAGGCCCACCAGGAAGGATGAACACCGGCGCAGCACCGGTGGGCTTCGCCGCGCGGATGCGAGCGAATCCGATGCCGATGACACGAGCGCGCTTCGAGGTCCGGTTCTCCGGGACATAGAAGGTGCCCAGCTCGTAACGAAGCGTCTCGCCGGACGGCGTCTTCGTCGTGCCGGTCTCCACCACCAGCTCTCCCGCCTTGCGAATCCCCACCGTATCGGTGGCGCGGGCCTCCGGGACAAGTACCAGCAACCAGATGACAGCTACAACGGAAGATGTCTTGTCGAGGCGCAGGGTCATTTCCTCCGAGGGAGGGGAACCGGGCGCGAGGAGGTTTACTCCCGCCTCCGAGCGACTTCGGGCAGCAGTCCCAGGGCCTTCGACGTGGCCCGGGCCTCGGCGAGCAGCCAGGTCCTGAAGGCGACCACGTCCCGGCGGCTCGACAGGGGCCGGGGGTGGACAAGCCAGTAGCCGAAGTCGTTGGGCAATACCTGCGCGAAGGGCTGGACCAGCCGCCCCGCCTTCAGGTCGTCGGCGGCGAGCAGCAATCGCCCGAGCGCCACGCCATCACCTTGCCGCGCGGCCTGGAGCACCAGCCCCGCGTCGTTGAACGCGAAGCCCTTCCCGGTGTCCACGCCGTCGACACCGGCCGCATCCAGCCAGCGACGCCATCCATCCTTCGGCGTGTCATGGAGGAGCCGCACCTTGCCCAGGTCCGACGGCGAGCGCAGCTTCCTGGCGAGCGCCGGACTGCACAGGGGCGCGAGCACCTCCGGCGCGAGCTGCTCGGCCTTCAGCCCCGTCCACCGTCCCAGCCCGGAGCGGATGCCCACGTCGAAGCGGTCGTCCAGGAAGTCCCACAGCTCCGACGCGCTGCTCAGGTGCAGCTCGATATCCGGATGGAGCCGACGAAAGCCCTCCAGGCGGGGCAGGAGCCAGGACGAGGCGAACGAGGGCAACACGGTGAGCCGCAGGGGCCCCTGCTCCGCCTCGTACAGCCGCGTGGTGGCTTCCGACAGGCGCTCGAACACGGGCGTCAGCTCGCGCAGGTACGCCTGTCCCTTCGCCGTCAGCGTCAGCGCGTGCCCCCGGCGTTCGAAGAGCGAGACGCCGAGCCAGTCCTCCAGTTGGCGCACCTGGTGGCTGATGGCCGCCTGGGTGACGCGCAGCTCCGTGGCGGCCCGGGTGAAGCTCAGGTGTCGCGCCCCGGCCTCGAAGGCCCGCAGGGCGCCGAGCGGTGGAATGCGGCGCATGCTCGATGAGCTCCCTCTATCGAGCGCGTGAGGATAGCTCGCTGGGGGTTCGACTCGAAATGGAGTTTGTGTGGCGACTCGCGCCCCCTCACGACGACAGGGGCGCGTGGGGGCTTTCGTCATGATTCCCGCTGAAGTGTGGGTGATGTTCCTGGGCTACACCGTGCCGATGGTCTTCAGTCCCGGACCCGGCAACACGGTGCTCGCCACCGCGGGCGGACGCTTCGGCATCCGGGGCTCGCTGCCGTTCTGGACGGGCTTCGAGGTGGCCAACGTCGCCCTCTGCCTGCTCTACGGACTGGGGCTGGGGCGCGCGCTGCAAGGGGTTCCCGCGCTGCACGGCATCCTGCGCTGGTGCAGCGTCGTGTACCTGCTCTACCTCGCGTGGGGCTTCTTCCGCGCATCCAGCACACCCGCCGGAGCGGAGAAGGAACCGGAGCGCCTCGGCTTCGTCGAGGGCCTCTTCACCGTGGCCCTCAACCCCAAGATTCACTCGATGATTCTCGTGATGTTCTCCCAGTTCCTGAACCCGGCGGGTGGCATGCTCTCGCAGGCCGCGCAGCTCACCGCCGCCTTCCTCGTCGTCTGCGTGGCGTGTCACTTCCCATGGATCTACGGAGGCAAGCTCATCCTGGGGCGCTTCCGCTCCGCACGAGCCCTGCGCATCCAGGGCTGGACGTTCGGCGCCTGCATGGTCGCCGTCGCCGCCTACGTGGCCGTCGCCTGAAGCACGTTATTCAAGCATCTCCGTTTATTCTCGGATAAATCCGTATCAGTGGCGAAACACGCCACCCAGACATCCGTGACTGGAGATGTTCATGCTCACTCGAAGAACCGGAATGCTCCGGTTGGTGTTGTTGACGTTTTCCTCCGTGGCCGTGCTGGGCTCGACGCCTGGCTGGGCCCAGACGGTGTTGGACCTGTCGCCCGCGAATCGGCGAGCGCCCATCACCGGACTGCCGGACTGGTCCAAAGCAGGCTACCGGGGCGGACAGGAGCTGCCAGGTGAGTCGGACATCAATCCGGATGCGGCGTGCCGGGTGACACCGGCCGAGCTGGCGACGAACCACGGCGTGATTCCGAATGATGGCGTGGACGACACGGCGGGCCTCCAGGCCGCCATCGATTACCTGCGCACGACGTGCTCACCTGGCGCGTCCTTCACGAAGCTCTCCCTGCTCTCGCTGCCCGCGGGCCAGCTCGACGTCTCCCGTCAGCTCGCGGTGGACGCCAACTACGTCATCATCCGGGGTGCGGGCTCCTCTCCGGTGACGGGCACGAAGCTGGTGTTCCGTCCCGATGTGAACACCCGCTACGACACGCTGACGTCGGACGGGGGCGACTGGGACGAGGACGCCATGACCTACGGCGAGGGCAAGGGCGGCTGGCTGTGGCCCGGACGGGGCCTGTTCCGGGTGCAGTCGCGCCAGGTCCACACGGCGTACGACGACGACCATGAGACGGCCCCCGCCAACCGCGCCGACATCTTCGAGGGCACCGCGAATGTCCATTGGAAGGTCGGGGTGAAGCTCCGCGCGAAGCCGGGCGAGACGGGCTTCGCCGCGCGCACCGGCGACACGGTGGTGTACCTGGCGGCCAACTCCTCCGCCCTGGCCGTGGGCAGGCTCGTCAACATCCGCGCCGCCAACTCGCGCGCCTTCTACGCGGAGCAGCAGGCGCTGCCCACCGAGCACGCGCTGTCCAACCTGCACATGCGTCAGCAGCTCTTCCGCATCGTCGCCGTGGACTCGGGCAACAAGACGCTCACCCTGGACAAGCCGCTGGAATACGACGTGCCGGTGACGTCGACCTCGGACGGCTCATCCGCCATCGACGGCACGGTGTACGACTCCAAGGCGGCTCCGCTCGTCGACCCCATCGTCGGCGTCGGCATCGAGAACCTGTACTTCACGCAAGAGGTGCCGGGGGTGAGCGCATCGGCCGCGCTCCATAACTACGGCAACCTGGCGCCCGCGTACGAGATGCACGGCATCGTCTTCAAGTGGGCCGCGGACTCGTGGGTGCGAGGCATCCGCGCGGAGATGACGGGCTCGCATCCCATCGTCACGGAGGAGGCGAAGAACCTCCAGATTGTCGACAACGTGTTCGACGGAGCGTGGAACAAGGGCAAGGGCGGCAACGGCTACTTCCGAGGCTCCCGCGTCTGGGACTCCCTCTACGCCGGCAACACGTCGCGCAACCTGCGGCACTTCACCTTCCAGTGGTCCGCGTCCAACAACGTCGTCATCGGCAACGACTTCGACTCCGACCTCAACCTGCACGGCGGCTGGGAGCGCAGGAACCTCTTCGAGCGCAACGTCAGCGCCGTTCCGTACGCGCACCGCTCCGGCAACTGCAACGCCCACTGCGGCGAGGAAGGCGGCGGCGGACCGGATGACTCGAACTGGTATCCCATCTGGTGGGGCGCGGGGAAGAAGGCGGTGAAGTGGTCCGGTGCCACGGGGCCGCAGAACGTCTTCTTCAACAACGTCCTGCGCAAGCAGGTGGGTACGGACACGGCGCCCTACGCCGACTTCTATTCGGAGCCCTCGCGCGTCTACCAGTTCGGCTGGTCCGGCTCTGCGTACAAGCACCTGGACATCAGCGGGACGCCCATCTCCGACTGGGCGCATGCGGAGACGCTCGACTACTCCGGAGGCCATGGCGTGGACACCACGCGGACGGACACGGCGCCGTCGCTGTTCCTCATCAGCGTCGGCGCTCCGCCGCCTCCCGACACCACTCCGCCGAGCGCCCCCTCCAATCTCCGCGTGACGGCGGTGACGTCCACCAGTGTCACCCTGGCCTGGGACGCGGCCACGGACAACCGGGGCGTCACCGGCTACTCCGTCTGGCTCGGCGGCAACGTGACCGCCACCACGACGGGCCTGGGTGTGACGCTGCTCGGCCTGAGCCCGGCCACGGCGTACTCATTCACCGTCACCGCGCGGGATGCGGCGGGCAACGTGTCGGTGCCGAGCGCGGCGGTCATCGCGACCACGGCCCCGGCGGCGGCCTCTGGACTCGTCGCCCACTTCGCCATGAGCTCTGTCTGGGCCAATGGCTACACGGGCCGGTACACGGTGGAGAACCTGGGCACGACGAACGTCAGCGGGTGGCAGCTGGAGTTCGATTTGCCGGCCGGCACGACGGCGCAGAACCCGTTCTCCTCCACGATGACGCGCAACGGGAACCACTACACGTTCCTTCCCGTCAGCCACAACACCGTCATCAAGGCGGGCGCGAGCAAGGAGTTCGGCTTCACCACCACCGGGCTGGGGCAGCCCTTCAACTGCACCTTGAACGGCAACCCCTGCGAGTGAGACGGACACGGGTCCGGTGCTCGTCCAGGCCGGGCCCAGGGGTAGTAGGCCTCTCCGTCGAGCGTCGGACGGACGTGCCGCGTCGTGCGCTGGAGCAGTCGCACGCCGAGCCGGGACTCCAACTGCTTGATGGCCTGCGTGGCCGTCGAGCGCGGCAGCTCCAGGTCCTGGGCCGCCACCGTGAAGCTGCGCCGCTCCACGATGCGCGTGAACAACCGCATGACGTCCAGCCGGTCCATCCCGCCTCCTCACGGTCCACCGGGGCCGAGCACAGCGGCTCGAGTGCTCGCCCCAGCGAATCGCGGGGCACGTGGGCCCCGCGACTCCCTGCGCACCGGCTCACCGCTTGATGACGAACTCCACGCGGCGGTTCTCGCTGCGTCCTTCCGGCGTGTCGTTCGACGCGATGGGCTGGGCCGGGCCGTACCCCTTGGCCTCCAACCGCGAGCCTTCGACACCCCGGCGGATGAGGTAGGCGCGCACCGACTCCGCGCGGTCCTGGCTCAACGTGCGGTTGAGGTCCTCCGGACCGGTGTTGTCCGTGTGCCCTTCGATTCGCACCGCGACGCCGGGCCGTGCCTTCAACTGCTCGGCGATTTCGTCGAGCACCTTCGCACCCTCGCCCTCAATCTGGGCAAGGCCCACCTGGAAGGTGATGCGACGGTCCGCCAGGGAGAGCCGCTCCTCCGCCGGCGCCTTCTCCGGCTCGGGGCAACCCTGATTCTCCACGGTCCCCTTCTGCTTCGGGCACTTGTCGTCGGCATCCGGCACGCTGTCGCCGTCCGAGTCCTTCACGGGCGCGGGGCATCCCTGGTTCTCCACGGTGCCCTTCTCGTCCGGGCACTTGTCGGAGTCGTCCGGCACCCCGTCACCATCCGAGTCCTTCGCGGGCGCGGGGCATCCCTGGTTCTCCACGGTGCCCTTCTCGTTCGGGCACTTGTCCTCGGCATCCGGCACGCCATCGCCATCCGAGTCAGGGCAGCCGTTCGTCTCCGCGCTCCCAGCCTGGTTCGGGCACTTGTCCAGCCGGTCCACGACGCCATCGCCATCCGAGTCGCGGTCCGGGCAACCCGCGTTGTCCGGCGACCCGGCCTCCAGCGGGCAACGGTCCGACTTGTTCAGCACGGAGTCACCGTCGTCATCGGAGTCCGGGCACTGCTCGGGCGTGTGCTTGCGTCCACCCTGGCAGACGTCCTCGCGCGCCGGGTTGTGCGCCCACGCGATTCCCGCACCCAAGCGCCACGACGGTGTCCCCGGGATGTCCGTGAAGCCATGCCCGGCGAGCGCGTTCAGCTCGAAGCCCAGGCCAATGGGCAGCCTCACGCCTCCGAGCAGCTCCACCGCCACGTCCGGATGCACCAGCGACTCCGCCACCTGCAGGGCCACCTCGGCGCGCAGGCCATCTCCACGGGTCGCCACCACCACGGACTGCTCCAGCTCCGTGCCCACGTCGCGGCCCGGCTCCACTTCCGTGGAACGAATCCGCGCGCCCACGCTCGCGCCCAGCGCGAACATCCCGACCTCGCGCCCCAGCGAGACTCGCGGCGAGAACTGAAGCCCCGCCCAGTGCTCCTGCCGGCCGAAGGCGCTCGCCCGTCCACCCGGGAGCCCCACGTCCAGCCCCACCGCGAGGGACAACGGCGCACCTTCCTCGCGCCGCAGCAGCGAGTAGCGCGCGCCCACCTCGGGCGTCCCGAGCCCCGCGGACGAGGGCTCCGCGACTCCCTCCAACTGGTTCGCGCCATGCCCACCCTGCGAGATGATGACGGGCAGCCGCGCGGAGACCTCCAAACGGTCCACCGGAGACCACGCGCCCATCAGCCAGGCCGAGGTCCGGTAGTGGATGATGGAGCGCTCGCTCCCGTCACTGCCCTCCAACAGGAGGATGCCTCGCTCGTAGTTGGCGAGGAGGCTGAGCCGATAGCCGCCCTCCGAGAGCACCCGGCCCGTGTCCACCATCAACGAGTCCGTGGCGGCGGGGCTCAGACGCAAGCGCTCCGCGTCGAAAGCAACCAAGGGGCTGGAGAGCGTCTGCGCCGAGGCGCCCGTGGCGACCAGGGCGGCGACAAGCACACAAGTCCGTGCCGATTCACGCAAGGGAAGGTCCTTCGAGCTGAAGAGTCGGATGAGAGGATTCAGGAGGCTCACGGGGTGCCTTGCTCCCGGCCGCGACGGCGGCCTGCCCATACGGCGAGGACCGACAGCACGACGAGCGCCGCGTTCGCGCCGCCCCCCGAGGACTGACAGCCACCTCCGGCAATCGAGACCACCTGGGCCTGGACGGAGACCTCGAACGTGCACTGCGCCGAGTTCCCCGCGGCATCCGTCGCGGTGACGGTGACGCGCGTCTGGCCCGGAGGAAAGCGCGAGCCCGACTCGGGCGACGCCGTGACTGTCGCCGGTCCGGAGACGGAGTCCGTCGACGTGGGCAGGGTGTACGTCACCAGCGAGCCACCCGGCCCGTCAGAGCGCACCCGGACATTGTCCGGACAGGTCAACGGCGGCGGGGCCGTCGTGTCGCGCACCGTCACCCGGAACGTACACGTGGCCTGCTCGCCATCCGAGGCCACCGCCGTCACCGTGACGGTCGTCTCACCCAGCGGCAGCCGGCTTCCCGACGGGGGCGAGTACGTCACCACCGGCGGAGTCGGCGCACCCGGGTCCGTCACCGTCGCGGGCTCATACGTCACCTCGGCCCCCGAGGCGTCCTGGGCCTCCACCACCTGGTCCGCGGGACAGGTGAGCACCGGCGGAGGGTTTGCCGCCACGTCCACCGCCACCGTGGAGGTATTGCTGTCCAGTCCGCAATCCCGGGCCACGAAGGTGAAGGTGTCCGGGCCGGAGTAGCCCGCGTTCGGCGTGTACGTGAGGTTGGGTGGCGTCCCGCTCAGCGTTCCATTCGCGGGAGGCGTGACGATGACGTACGTCAGCGGACCCGCCTCCGCATCCGTGGCCACCAGCGTCACCGCCACCGGGGTGCCATGGGGCGCGGCAACAGTCTGGGCCTGCGCCACCGGCGCGGTGTTCTGCAGCACCGTCATCAGTCGCCCGCTTCCAATCGCGTTGGCGAAGACGGACAGCGCATAGGTGCCGGGCGTCGTGCTGGCGGGAATGGTCACCGTCACGCCCGTGGCGGACAGGTCCGTCCCCGGCAGGCTCCAGAGCCGACCACCCTCCACGCCTTGCAGCCGCGCCAGCGGGAAGTCCGTCGCGGAGTCCTTGTAGTCTCCCGAGCTGGCCCCGGAGATGCCTCGGAACCCCGTGCCATTGATTCGGACGGAGCACGTACGAAGCACCTCGTCCGGCCCCGTCACCACCGGACGCCAGGCGGGCTGCGCCCCCGTGTCCTCGTACAGCTCGGAGCTCGCCAGCCACGTATTGGCCGCGGACTCTCCCCCGAGCACGAGCACCTCGCTCGTGGGCAGCACCACGGCGGCGAAGCGCGCCCGGGGCCCACCGAGGTTCTTCGCCGGCTTCCAGGTGTTCGTCGTGCCGTCATACAGCTCCGCGGTGTCGAGCACCGCGCCTCCAGCGCCCTGGCCTCCCGCGACGAGCAAGCGGCCCGACGGCAACAGCACCGCGGAGTGGAAGGCGCGCGCCCCCGCGAGCGAGCCCGCCGGAGTCCAGGTGTTGGAGACCGGGTCATACAGCTCCGCCGAGGCCAGCTCCGCCGCGAGCGTGGAGCCCGCCGATGCCAGCACGCGGCCCGAGGACAACAACGTCAGCGTGAAGGACTCGCGCCCCTGAGCGAGGCTCGCCGCCGGAGCCCAGGTGTTGGTGGTCGGGTCATACAGCTCCGCCGACGCCAGCAGCGCTCCCGCGTTCTGCCCGCCCGCCACGAGGACACGGCCGTCGTTGAGCAACACGGCGGCATGTCCCGAGCGCGGCGTGGAGGCCGAAGCGGCGGCGCTCCAGGCATGGGTCGCCGGGTCATACACCTCCGCCGACGCCGAGCTCGCGCCGCCCACCACGAGCACCTGGCCCGAGCCGAGCACCGTCGCGGTGTGTCCATCCCGGGCCGTGGCCAGAGCGCCCGCGGGCGTCCAGGCGTTGGCCGTGGCGTCATACTGCTCGGCCGAAGCCACCGCACCCGCGCCATTGGCGCCGCCGACGACGAGCACCCGGCCCGACTGCAACAGGCTCATCGAGGCCCGCTCACGCGCTGTCGCCAGGGACGCGGCGGGCGCCCAGGTGTTGCTCGCTCGCGTGTAGCGCTCCGCCGTCGCGAGCACTCCTCCCGGACCGCGGCCTCCAGCCACCAGCACCTGCCCCGTGGGCAACAGCACGGCCGCCCTGGAAGCGCGCGACGCCGCGAGATTGCCGGCGGGAGCCCAGACGTCGCTGGATTCCTCATAGACATCGGCGTCGGCGTAGAAGGTGAGGCTCGGGTTGGAGCGGTAGCCGCCGTTGGCCAGCACCTGGCCCGTGGGCAGCAGCGTCGCCATCAGGTTCTCACGCCCCACCGCCATCGTCCCGGCCGAGCTCCAGGTCCCCGTCGCGGGGTCATACAGCTCCGAGACCACCTCGGTATTGCGAGCCGCGTCCGCGCCGCCCGCGACGAGCACCTTGCCGTCGGGAAGCAGCGTGGCGGAGTGGCCATTGCGCGGAAAGCCGAGCGCTTCCGTGGCGGTCCACGTGTTGGCCACGGGGTCATAGAGCTCCGCGTGGTTGGTGACCCCTCCCGCCGCGAAGCCGCCCGCGAGCAGCACCCGGCCATCCGGCAACAGGGTCCCCGTCGCGTAGTGCCGAGGGACCAGGACAGGCGCCGCGAGAGACCATGTCTCGGAGACGGGGTCATACAGCTCGCATTGGGGGACCTCGCCCGGGATGACGTTGCTGAAGCCGCTCACCACCAGCACCCGTCCATCCCTCAGCAGCACGGCCGCGTGAGCACGGTGGACGACCGCCATGGAACCCGTGGGTGTGAAGAGGTTGGTCGCGGCATCGTAGAGCTCCGCCGTCGCCAGGTTGGAGCCACCGGCGACGAGCACCTTGCCCGAGGGCAGCATGGTGACCGACGGCAAGCTGCGCAGCGCGGACATCGCGCCCGTGGCGGTCCAGGTGTTCGTCTGGACATCGTAGATGCGTCCCGTCTGGCTGCCGTCCGTCATCACCAGCGGCCGTCCCGTGGGCAGCATCACGCCCACCGCGATATTGCCCTGGATGCCGGGGCTCCCAGCGGAAGCCCAGGTCCCCCGCTCCGGGTCGAACCGCTCCGCGGTGGACACGAAGCCCAGCCTGTTGACCCCTCCCGACACCAGGACCGTGCCATCCGTCAGGAGCAGCGAGGCGTGCTGCGCTCTCGGGGTCGCCATGCCGGCCGTCGACGACCAGGCCGGGTCCACCACCAGCGGCGCGGCGAGTCCGGCGAGCGCCACCTCCGTGACGAGACTCACGCGAACACCCTCGACGTCGAACACGTTCGCGACCGAGGACGCGCGCACGCCCGACAGTCGCGTGACGCCGCGTCGGGACTCGCCCCGCGCATCGCGCACCTCGGACGGATGGAAGCGCAGGACGGGCTGCCCGTCGGTGTCGAGGAACTCCACGTACTCGCCCACGTCCCGCAGGCGCGTCACCGAAGGCGGCAGCGTGACGTGGTACTCCGCGCGGTGGAACGGCTCGGAGCCATCCACCACCCAGGCCTCCTCCAGTCGCGAGGAGCGCCAGCCCTGGCTCACCTCGGCGGAAGCACCCACCGGGAACCAGAAGTGCCGGGGGCCCGCGAAGACCTCCGTGCGCTCGCGGCGCAGGGCCCCGGCGTCATCGGCGGAAGCCCCCTGTTCGATGCGGAAGAGCAGGCCCCGCGTCGTCAACTCCAGCGTCCCGCTCCCGGAGAGCCGCGACGTGAGGGCGCGGGAATCCGCGACGGTGAGGGGAACCTCCGAGGTGGAGTAGACCTTCGACGGCGCCTCCTCCGTGGCCAGTTCCGGGAAGTAGGCTCGGGTCAGGGCCACGGCTTGCGCCGAGTCCGGCAGGTCGCGCTTCTGTTCGCACGCGGCGACGAAGGCACAGCAGAGCACCACGACCAGGCGTTGCGAGACGCATCTAGACTGCATCTTTCAGCCTCCACACCCGTGCGCGTGGCACGGGCTGACGCGCGGGGGGCTCCACGGCTGGCGAGCATGCGCGTGTTGCATCCGGCTGTATCACGCTTTGACCCCACCGGGTCCTGGCTGACGCCTCCAAAAAGAAACGCCAAGGGTTTGGACACGACAGTGGCAGGCTGCGGGCCTCGTTGGGTTTCATGGAGGAATAAAATGACCGCGACGAAGCATCAGCCCGTCACCGCGCCTGGATTGCCGAAGCCCGTGGGCCCCTACTCTCCGGGCATGCGGCTGGACTCGTTGCTCCTCGTGTCCGGACAGGCGGCCACGGACCCCGCTACCGGGAAGCAGGCCGAGGGAATCGAGGCGCAGACGGAGCAGGTCCTCCGCAACCTGGAGCGCATCCTCCTCGCCGGTGGCTCCAGCCTCCAGCACGTCCTGCGCTGCGGCGTCTTCCTCGTCGACATGAAGGACTTCTCCCGGATGAACGCCGTCTATGAGCGCGTGTTCGCCGGGCACCGTCCCGCCCGCACCACGGTGCAGGTGGCGGCGCTCCCCGAGGCCGGACTGCTGGTGGAGATAGACTGCATCGCCTACGTGCCCTGAGACGGCCGCGGACTTCACGGTCCGAATCAGGACCGGAACTGTCCTAGATGGCCCGTACGGTGCCTTCCGATACCCCGCTACCGGAAGGCCCCATGCGACCTGTGCTCTTCACGCTCTTGTTGTTGCTCACGTGCGAGGCGGGTGCGCGTCCGAGGACGCCTCCGACAGGAGCCTCCGCCGTGAAGCCCGCGTCCCGTGATTGCTGTGCCGTGCTGGAGTTGCGGCAGTACACGCTGCGCCCAGGCCAGCGCGACGTCCTCATCGACCTGTTCGAGCGGGAGTTCATCGAGAGCCAGGAAGCCGAGGGCGCCCACCTCGTCGGACAGTTCCGGGACTCGGCCCGGTCCGAGCGCTTCGTCTGGGTGCGCGGCTTCCCGGACATGGTGTCGCGCGAACAGACCCTGAAGCGCTTCTACGGAGGGCCGGTGTGGAAGGCCCATCGCGAAGCGGCCAACGCGACGATGCTGGACTCGAGCAATGTCCTGCTGTTGCGCCCCGTCACCGGAAGTCGAGGGTTCCCCCCGCCGAGCGCCCAGCGGCCCGACAAGGGGAACACCTCGACGCCGGACTCCGTCGTCCTCGTCACGATGTTCCACCGTGACGCCCCCCTGGACGCCGGGTTGCTGCGCTTCGTCGAGCAACAGCTCGTGCCCGTCCTGCGCGAGACGGGTGGCGCGCCGCTCGCCCTGTTCCAGACGGAGTACGCCCCGAACACCTTCCCCGCCCTCCCCGTGCGCGAGGGAGAGCACGTGCTCGTCGCGTTCACCGTGTTCGCGAGCCGGGAGCAGTACCAGGCCCACGTCGAGCGACTGGCCGGCTCACGCCGATGGACGGACACCGTGCGTCCCGCCCTGCTCCAATATTTGAAGGCCGCCCCCGAGTCCCTGCTGCTGGAGCCCACGCCCCGCTCCCTGCTGCGGTGAAGCCGCGGCCTACGGCGACACCGCGATGTCTCCATTGTCGATGGCGGACTTCTGCCCGAAGAAGCGCAGCCCGAGCTGCCCCACCTTCACGCCGTCCTTCGAGGTGGCGCCCATGGCCGCGACGTCCAGGTTGAGGGCGGGAGCCAGGCTCACCGAGAGGAGGTCCTGCGACCCTGATTCATCCGAGACGGCTCCGAAATAAGCCAGCAGGGGGACCTCCGCCATCAACGTGGCGTTGCCACCCGCCTGGATGAAGTTCTCGAGATTCCCCTCGCGCGAGGCCGCGGGGGGCTCGCCTTCCTCCGGCGTCGGAGTCTCCGTGGAGGTGATGGCCGCATAGAGGCTGAGCTGGACGTTGTAGAGCACCCGGAACCCCAGCAGCTTCGCGGTGATGCTCTTGCCCTCCTCGGACACGCCGGTGAAGGTGAAGTAGTCGGCCGCCGATATCGTGTCGTGGCCGAAGTAGACATTGGAGACCGCCTTGTCCCAGAACCGGTACTGCAACTTCTCGGGACGCGACGGCCCTTCACCCTCGGGCTTGCCATCGACGAGGGCCCGCTCCGTCGCGCCCGTTCTCCCCCGGAGCCGCGTCTCCGGAGGGGCCATGGACTGCGCGAACGTCACCCGGGGCATCCCCACGAAAAACACGAGCAAGCCACACAGCACCAGGCGCTTCATCGGACCCCCAAATCAGACAACACCCGTGCCGACATTGCAGGGGGCACGCCAGCGGTGGCTCCAGGGTGACACGCGGCACGTTCCGGGCCGGGACTGTCCACCGGCTTTGACAATCCCCTCGCGCGGTGTCCAATCCCGTGGACAGGTGCGAGTCGAGCCGTCTGTCACACAGGCATGTAAGGGATTGGCCTTAGTCCCTTTCGACAGGCTCCGCGCGGAGTGTCGACTCGCGAGTCTCAACAGGGACCCGCGTCGGGCTTTGCTGACGGGGACGCGTCACCCCAGCTTGCCCCGTGGCCCGTCCATCCCGGACAGGCTTCGTGGCCCCTGACTCGCGTCATGTCCGCGGTGCGGTGTGCGCGGTGCCAGAGAGGCCTCGAGAGGAGCACACACATGAGGTCGCGGTGGGTGGGTTGGTTGGCTTTGGGGATGTTCTTGTTCTGGAGCGGGGGTGCGGGCGCGACGGAGCCGGAGCCTTCCGCGGTATCGCAGGTGGATTCGTTCGCCACGAGTTGGATCTACCGGGACGCCATGACGTCGCCCTGGGTGAACGCCTCCTGGACGACACACTCCCTCGTGGCCCCCTCTCCGGTGTCGGAGGGGCGCTACTCCATCTCCGCGACGATGGGCGCCGAGGAGGCCCTGTTCTTCTACACGCCCTCCCGCGTCGCCGACTCCAGCGCCGTGTTCATCCTGCGCGTGCACGGCGGAACGGCCGGGACGGGCGCGGCGGTCAAGGTCCGCGCCTTCGCGGATGACCTGCTGACCGCCGGCACGGACCTGGGTGCGCGCTGCACGGGGGGGCGCATCCAGGCCAATACCTGGGTGACCTGCAACGTGCCGCTCTCCGCGCTCGCGCCCCCGGGAGCGCGCATCCAGGGCGTCGTGCTCCAGGAAGGGCGCGGCGTGACGCTGCCCACGCTCTACTTCGATGAGCTGCGCGTGGAGGGCCTGAGCGTCCCATCCGCCGTGACTGTCACGCTCTCCCCCGCATCCCTCTCCATGACCGGAGGTACCTCCCGGACCTTCATCGCCACGGTGACGGGAACCTCGAACACGGCGGTGACCTGGTCCATCCAGGAGGGGCCCACGGGCGGCTCCGTCACGGCCGCGGGCCGCTACACCGCGCCCCGGCAGGTGGGCACGTATCACCTGGTGGCCACCAGCGTCGCGGACCCCACGAAGTCCGCGACGGCGCCCATCCGGGTCACCGCGCCGCCGTCCGGCGGGTTGTGGGTGTCTGGCTATTACACCGGCTGGAACGCGGACCTGTATCCGCCGGAGAAGGTCGACTTCAGCGCGATGACCCACATCATGGTCGGCCGCGTCACCCCCAATCCCGACGGCACGGTGAACACCCAGTTCGACAACGACAACGGCCCCGCCATCGCCCGCACCCTGTCCACCCGCGCCCACGCGGCCAACCGCAAGGCGCTCATCATGGTGGGCGGCTCCGGAGAGCACGACGGTTGGGTGGGTGCCGCGTCCAACGCCAACCGCGCCCGCTTCGTGCGCAACCTCCTGGCCGCCATGGACAGCTTCGGCTACGACGGCCTGGACATCGACTGGGAGCCGGTGGAGGCCGCCGACAAGCCCTTCCTGCTCGCGCTGGTGCGAGAGCTGCGAGCGGCCCGGCCCGGCATGCTCCTCACCTTCCCCATGGGCTGGGTCAACGCCAACTTCCCCGAGGACGCCGACCCGTGGTTCACCCACCTGGTGCCGTACCTGGACCAGATGAACGTCATGACCTACGAGATGACGGGCCCGTGGGGCGGCTGGACGTCCTGGTACTCCTCCGCGCTGATGGGAGAGTCGGGCACCCACCCCACCTCCGTGGACGCCAGCCTGAGTGCCTGGGTGGCCGCGGGAATCCCCAAGGCCAAGCTGGGCATGGGGCTGCCATTCTATGGCATGGCCTGGCGCCACATCACCGGCCCCTATCAACCCTATACGGACTGGTCCGACTACGTGGGCAGCGACAATGACTTCACCTACGGGCGCATCCTGGAGCTGTCCGCCATGGGCGGGACGTATCACTGGGATGCCCAGGCGCAGTCCAGCTACGTGACATTCACCACGCCGGTGGTGGATGGAACCGTGCGCTGGATTTCCTATGACTCGCCGCAAGCGATTGCCGCCAAGGGGGCCTGGGCGCGCGCCAACGGCTTCGGCGGCACCATCATCTGGAGCCTCAACCAGGGCTGCACCGACCCGGTGACGGGCGCCAATCCCCCGCTCGACGCGGTGAAGGGCGCCTTCCTCCCCTAGCCCTGGGAAGCGCGGGCCCCAGGAAGGGTAGTCGTCATCCTCCCTGCCCCGCACCGCTCGCGTCTCCCCGGCCCGGGCCCGCCTGGGCTCCTCGGGCCGGGGGATGCCCTCCACGGACAGGTGCACGCCGTCCAGTGAAAAGACTGTCAGGGCATTCCACCAGCTCTGCCTCGAATCACACGCCGGGAGCGTGCAGTGGGCGGGGATGCCCGACAGGCGGCCTTGGCGTCCACGACGTTGGCGCCCAGTCTGCAATGGCCAGACGCCAACCGGGATGCACCGGCCTTCTCGCTGCTGGAGCTGTCCATATGACAACCCTGAAGAGTGCCCTTGCCACCGCCGCCGTCGCCGCGTCACTCACCCTCGCGCCTTCCGCGGACGCGGCCACCGCCACCGCCAACCTGACGGTGACGGCCACGGTGAACTCCGCGTGCAGCATCAACTCCGGCACGCTCAACTTCGGCAACTACGACCCGGTGCTCATCAACGGCAGCGCGGGAATCGACCTGCTCGGCGCCGGGACGATGACGGTGCAGTGCACCCTGCTGGGCACCGCGGTCGTCACGCTGGGCCAGGGCGCGCACGCCGACTCGGGCTCCACGGACGCGGTGCCGCTGCGCCGGATGCTGCGCACCACGTCCAACGACTTCTTGTCCTATACGCTGTACCAGGACCTGACGCGCCTGGTGGTCTGGGGCAACACGGCCGGCACGGGCCTGCCCTACATCGGAACGGGCCTGTCCACTCCCGTGACGGTGTTCGGCACCGTGCCCAAGGGGCAGAACGTCCCCTCCGGCACCTACAACGACACCGTCGTCGCCACCATCACCTTCTGACGCGGGACACCACCCTCATGCGCATCCGTCTTTCTTCCTGGGCCCGGTGTCTGGGATTGATGGTGGGCCTCACCTGGGTTCTCCCCGGGACGGGGCTCGCCGCGTCGCTCGAGGTCAATCCCGTCCGTCTCGAGTTGGAGACCGGAGCCCGGGGCGTGGTGGTCACCGTGCGGAACCAGGGCACGGAGACCACGCGCTTCCAGGCCTCGGTCCACACCTGGGTCCAGGACGAAGACGGGCGCATGACGTTGGAGCCGACGCAGGAGCTGTTCTTCTTCCCGTCGATGCTGACGTTGGAGCCGGGAGAGTCCCGCCCCATCCGGGTGGGCATCTCCTCGGCGCCGCGAGACACGGAGCGCCCCTTCCGGCTCGTCATCGAGGAGATGCCGCCCCTGGGGCCGGTGCCGCCCGCCATGGGCCTGAAGATTCTCACCCGCGTCTCCATCCCCGTGTTCGTCGCGCCCAAGCTCAAGGCCGTCCAGGGCCGCGTCGAGGACGTGGACCTGCGCCAGTCACGGTTCCACTTCCGCGTCAGGAACCCGGGCACGGTGAACTTCTTCATCCGTCAGACGCGGGTGCGCGGCCTGGATGCGCGGGGCCAGTCGCTGGTGGAGAAGGACCAGGTGGGCTGGTACGTGCTGCCCGGAGGCTCGCAGGTGTTCGCGCTGGACACCTCCGCCGAGCACTGCCAGCGAATCCGTTCGCTGGAGGTGGAGGTGGAGACGGACCGGGGCGTGTTCCGGCAGAGCGCGCCCGTCAGCGCCTCCGAGCCCTGTGGGCCCGCGCAGTCTCCATGAGTCACTCGCGAAGGGGGGCTCCAGGGGGCGCGCTGGCCCTGGCGCTGGTGGCTTGCTTCATGTGCATGCCCGCGCGCGCGGCCTCGGCCGAGCCCGGGCACCTCGTTCCCATCGTGGTGGAGTTCACGCTGAACGGCGTCCCCCTGGGTGACGCCTTCCCGCTGCTGAGGGGCACGGACGTGTTGCTGCCCGCGGCCACGCTGGAGGAGGGCGGCGTGGACCTGGCGCGGCTGGGGGCGCGCGTGGAGGTCATCTCGGGCCAGGGCTATGTCTCGCTGCAATCCCTGGCACCCCAGGGACGCTTCGAGCTCGACGAGCGCACCGCCAGCCTGCGCTGCGAGTTGCCATCCTCCGCCTTCGCGCCGACGCGCATCGACCTGGGTACCCAGGCCCCCGAAGGCTACGCCGTCACCGGAAGCCCCAGCGGGTTCGTCAACTACGCCGCGCACCTGCGCAACACGAGCGTCGCGCTGTTCGGCGAGGTGGGCGCGTCGGTGGGCCGGGGCCTGTTGACGAGCCAGGGGAGGTGGAGTCCCGGCGCGACACCGCTGCGGGGGCTGACGCAGCTGTCGGTGGACTTTCCGGAGGCCATGGTGCGCGCCGTCGCGGGCGAGGCCACCGGCCAGGGTGGCGTGCTCGGCGGTGGCGCGGTGGTGGCGGGCCTCCACGTCATGCGCTCCTTCGAGCTCAACCCGTACTTCGTGCGCAACCCGGTGCAGGACCTGGCGGGCGACGTCACCACGCCGTCCACGCTGGAGGTCTACGTCAACAACCGGCTGGTGCGCCGCACCGAGCTGCCACCGGGGCCCTACCGGCTGGAGAACCTCACCTTGCCCCGGGGCGACGGCACCACGCGCTACGTGGTGCGCGACGCCTTCGGGCGCGTGAGCGAGGTGAACGCGTCGTACTCGCTGGGCGCGCAGCTGCTGTCGCCGGGCGTGGCGGACTACCACGTGTCCCTGGGCATCGAGCGCGAGTCGGTGGGCACGCGCAGCTTCGACTACGGACGGCCGCTGCTGCTGGGCACCTTCCGCCTGGGGGCGACGCCCTGGTTGACGCCGGGCGTGCGGCTGGAGCTGTCCACTGACCTGCTCAGCACCGGCGCGGTGCAGTGGTTCCAGCTCCCGCTCGGAGAGATGGAGCTCTCCGAGGCCATCAGTCGCTCGGAGCGCCACACCGGAGTGGCGGCCGGCGCCGCGTACTCGGTCCAGGGGCGGTGGTTGGGAGGCTCTGTCTTCGGCCGGGCGATGAGCGCGCGCTACGCGCACAGCAGCCTTGCCCAGGACGCGCCGCACCCGCGGCTGGAGTCGGGTGGCAACCTCTTCGTCTCGCTCGGCGGTCGGGTCAGCCTGGGCGGGCAGGCGCTGGTGACGCGCTGGAGGAACCGCGGTTGGTCCACGTGGCTGAGCGCGTCCACCTCCGCGCAGTTGAGCGGGCGGACCCTGATTTCGTTCTCCGCCAGTCGGGGCCAGCAGCGCCAGGGCCCGTCCTCGCTGGAGGGCATGGTGTACCTGAACACCATCCTGGACCCGAGGACGACGGGCACGCTGGGCCACACCCAGCACCGGGGAGGCGGCCTCACCACCGCGGATGTCTCTCGAGGCGTGCCCGTGGAGGGCGGGCTGGGCTTCCAGGTCCAGGGCCAGGCGGGCCTGCACCACCAGGCGCTCGGCCGCGTCGAGTACGAGACGAACGTGGGCCGCTACACCGCGGGCCTGGAGTGGCGTCAGGGCGTGCTGGTGGGCGCGGCCGAGGTCTCCGGGGGCGTGGTGGCGCTCGGCGGTCGCCTGCGTCCCACCCGCGCGGTGGACCAGGGGTATGCGCTGGTGCGGGTGGAGGGCGTGGAGGGCGTCGGCGTGCGGCTCGACAACCACCTCATCGGCCGGACGGATGCTCGGGGCGAGCTGATGGTGACGAGGCTCCAGTCCTACGGGGCCAACCGGCTGTCGCTCACGGACGAGGACCTGCCGCTGGACGTCTATCTCCGGACGACGGAGCGGATGGTGGCGCCGTGGCGACGAGGAGGCGTGGTGCTCGACTTCCAGGTGGACGCGGTGCGCGCGTTCCGGGGCCGGCTGGTGCTCGCGGACGACGCGGATGGGCGCACACCCGCCCATGGAGAGCTGCGGGTGGACGTCGCGGGCGCGCGCCTCAGCTCCCCCGTGGGGAGGAATGGCGAGTTCGAGTTGGTGGGGCTGCCCGCCGGAAAGCACGCGGCGAGCGTCATCCACCCCGGAGGACGATGCGCCGCGACGCTGGACGTCCCATCCCTGGCGGGCAAGGTCATCGACCTGGGAACGGTGAGGTGCGTGGATGAGGAGGCACGGTGACGCGGCACGAACCCGTGCGCTCCTGCTCGCGGGCCTGTGCGGGCTGACTCCCGCGAGCACCCTGGCGGCGTGTGAGGTCCGCAACGTGGTGGGCCTGAGCTTCCTCAACTACACCAGCACCTCCGCGGTGCCGCTCGACGCCATGGGGAGCATCACCTTCCGGTGCACCATCATCCAGCTCACCCCCGTCACCATCGACCTGAGCCAGGGCAGCTCCAACAGCTACGCGACGCGGAGCATGCGCGGACCGTCCTCCAGCACCCTCGCCTACAACCTCTACCTGGACCCCTCCCGGCTGGTGGTCTGGGGCAACAACACGGCCGGCACGTCACGGTATGGCCCGGTCCTCCCCCTGCTGGGCCTGGACATCACCGTCCCCATCCACGGCCGGGTCCCCGCCCAGCAGAGCGTGGCGGCGGGCGCCTACTCCGACACGCTGGTGGTGACGGTGAACTTCTGATGCCCGGGTGCTCACGCCACGTGCGAGTCCCGCCCGCTCCGCTGGGACGCGGGGCATGCGCGCGGAGAGGCGCTCCACCACGGACGTCGCGCTCGCGGAGCCTGGGCCGCTCGCCTATCCTCACACCATGAGTTCTTCCGACCCCATCGCGACGACCTTCGTCACCCATGAAGTCACCAATCAGGCGCCCCCCCTGGTGTACGACGCCTGGAAGACAGACCTCCCGTTGCGCGAGGCCGTGGCACGCGAGGGTGGAAGCTGGGCCGAGGCGGACATCGCGAAGTACGGCCCGCTGGTGGGCGGCGAGCTGATGCAGCTGGGCTTCACCGCCAACGAGAACAAGCCGAAGTTCAAGCCCTTCGACCGCTATGGCAACCGGCTGGACGAGGTGGAGTTCCATCCGGCCTACCACCGCATCATGGAGGCGGCCGTCGCCCATGGCATCCCCAACTTCGCGTGGCGCCACGAGAAGACGGTGGGCGCCCACGTCGCGCGCATGGCGCTCTCCTATCTCCACAACCAGGCCGACCAGGGGACCAGCTGTCCGCTGACGATGACGTACGCGTGCGTGCCCACGTTCCGGGCGCACGCGGGGCTCGCGGAGAAGTGGCTGCCGCTCGTCACATCCACGGCGTATGACTCGCGCTTCCAGCCCGCCGAGCAGAAGAAGGGCGTCACCATCGGCATGGGCATGACGGAGAAGCAGGGCGGCTCCGACGTGCGCAGCAACAGCACGCGCGCGCACCAGTTGGGCGCCCGAGGGGCGGGCAATCCCTACGCGCTGGTGGGGCACAAGTTCTTCTTCTCCGCACCCATGAGCGACGCCTTCTTCGTCCTGGCCCAGGCCGAGGGCGGGCTGTCGTGCTTCCTCCTGCCGCGCTTCACGCCGGAGGGCACGCGCAACGCCATCCGAATCCAACGGCTCAAGGACAAGCTGGGGGATTGGAGCAACGCCAGCTCGGAGGTGGAGTTCCAGGGCGCGGTGGCCTTCATGGTCGGAGAGGAAGGCCGGGGCGTGGCGACCATCCTGGAGATGGTGGCCCTCACGCGCCAGGACTGCATGATTGGCTCCAGCAGCCTGATGCGCCAGGCGCTGGTGCAGGCCATCCACCACACGCGGCATCGCAAGGCGTTCGGTCGGCGGCTCATCGAGCAGCCGCTGATGATGAACGTGCTCGCGGACCTGGCGCTCGAGTCGGAGGCCCACACCGTGCTGACGGCGCGCGTGTCCCGCGCCGTGGACGCAAGCCACCGCGACGAGCGGGAGGCCGCCTTCGCCCGCATGGCCACCGCGGTGGGCAAGTACTGGGTGTGCAAGCGCGCGCCCACCTTCGTCAACGAGGCGCAGGAGTGCCTGGGCGGCGCCGGCTACGTGGAAGAGGCCAACCTGGCGCGGCTGTACCGGCAGGCGCCGCTGAACTCCATCTGGGAGGGCAGTGGCAACATCCAGTGCCTGGACGTGCTGCGCGCGGCCACCCGTGAGCCCGCGAGCCGCGAGGCCCTGTTCCAGGAGCTGATGGCGGCCCAGGGCGGCCACCCCGCGCTCGACGCGGAGCTGGCGCGCATCGCCAAGGACTTCTCGGACACCGCCACGCTGGAGACGCGCTCGCGCTTCGTCGTCGAGCGGCTGGCCCTGGCGCTCCAGGCCTCCCTGCTCCTGCGCGCGGGCAACAGCCAGGTGGCCGACGCCTTCTGCGAGTCCCGGCTCGGCGGCGCGCACGGCAACTGCTTCGGCACCCTGCCCGCCCATGCCCCGATGAAGGCGCTCATCGAGCGGGCCTTCAGCGAAGGCGCGGTGGCCTGAGGCCCCCTCGCCTGCCCTCACCCCGTGTCCGGACCACACTGTCGGGCAGGAAGGCCTCCGCCCCGTCCACCGCCACCCGGGGGACGGGGCCTTCGTCTACTGGACGAAAGAACGAGACACACGCTTGCAAGCCAACACTGACGTGTTCTCCTAGGAGGCTGGAAGAGGAGCATCTTGGGCGACGACCACGACCACCTCGTGAACTCTGGTGATGGAGGCATCACCTACTCGCCAGGAGACCACTCCAAGCGGGACACCGCGGATCAGCTCCGGCTGTTCATCTCGAGCGTCACGGACTACGCCATCCTGACGCTGGACGTGCGCGGCTACATCGCGAGCTGGAACCCGGGGGCGGAGCGCATCAAGGGCTACCTGGCCGACGAAATCCTGGGCCAGCACTTCAGCGTCTTCTACCCGCCGGAGGACGTGGCCTGGGGCAAGCCCGCGTGGGAGCTGGAGTCCGCCATCCGGCTGGGCCGGTTCGAGGACGAGGGTTGGCGCATCCGCAAGGACGGCTCGCGGTTCTGGGCCAACGTCGTCATCACCGCCCTCTTCGACGAGAGCGGGGAGCTGCGCGGCTTCGGCAAGGTGACGCGGGACTTCACCCAGCGCAAGCAGGCGGAGGAGACGCGCGAGTTGGAGCGGCTGCGCGAGGCGCTGCTCGCCCGCGACGAGTTCTTGTCCGTGGCCTCGCATGAGCTGAAGACGCCGCTCACGCCCCTCCAGTTGAAGCTGTCCGCCATGCGCCGCATCGCGGAGAGCAACCCGGAGGCGCTGCTGGCGGACGGACGGCTCGTGCGGGAGCTGGCCTCGGCGAGCGGGCAGGTGCGCAAGCTCGCCGACCTCATCGACGACCTGCTGGATGTCT
This sequence comes from Myxococcus eversor, assembly GCF_010894455.1. GTDB lineage: Bacteria > Myxococcota > Myxococcia > Myxococcales > Myxococcaceae > Myxococcus > Myxococcus eversor. The sequence continues at coordinate 168,368 of NZ_JAAIXY010000019.1, forward strand.
CGCGCATCAACGTGAGCCGGCTCGCGTTGGAGCCCACGCGCATGGACCTGGCCATCCTGGTGCGCGACGTGGCGACGCGCCACGGAGACCAGGCCGCCGCCGCGGGGTGTCACCTGGACGTCCAGGCGCCCCCCAGCGTGGAGGGGATGTGGGACCGGCGGCGGATGGACCAGGCCGTGACGAACCTGCTCACCAACGCCCTCAAGTATGGCGCGGGCAAGCCCATCCACCTGGGCCTGCGCGCCGATGACACGGTGGCGGTCCTCACCGTGCGGGACGAGGGCATCGGCATCGCCCCCACGCAGCAGCAGCGCATCTTCGAGCGCTTCGTGCGCGCCGTCTCCGAGCGCAACTACGGAGGCATGGGCCTGGGCCTCTTCATCACCCAGCAGATTGTCGAGGCCCACGGCGGGAGCATCCACGTGGAGAGCGAGCCGGGGAGAGGCTCGGCCTTCACCTTCAAGGTGCCAAGGACGGCGCTGACGCCGGGCAATCCGACGACGTCGATTCCCCACGCCTGAGCGCCGGGCACGCCAGCCCGCGAATCGGGGCTGGCGACCAGGCCTTGCCGCCTACTGGAAGCTCACCTTGCCGTCGCGCTGGTAGCAGACATGCGGCGTGCCGTCCGTGGGGCGCACCGCCACGCTCGGACGCGAGCCCTCCTGCACCGTGCCCAACTGGGTGAATGTCCAATAGCCGCGCGCATCCGGGGTGATGAGCTCCAGCGTCGTCGCATGGCGCTGGGCGATGAAGAGCTTGCCCCCGCCGTAGGTCAGGTCGTTCGCGTCGTTCTCGAAATCCACCGGTGAGGCGACCAGGGTGCTGGTCGTGAAGGGCGCCTTCACCGTGAGGTCCTGCAGGGCGCTCTTGGTGCCGTCGAGGGCGCCGCTCGACAGGAGCAGCAGGTGCTGGCTCGGGCCCCAGACCGCGGAGAGCCACAGGGTGTTGTTCCGGTTCACACCCTCCAGTTGGAAGATGTCCGTCGCCACGCCGGGCCGCACCCCCACGTAGGACTCCGTGCCGGAGCCCGGGCTGTAGGGGATGTACAGCGAGCCCGAGGCGTCGAAGTTGATGTCGCCCATGAGAATCGCGGTGTTGTGCTGGGCGATGGCCCAGGTGCCAGGCGCCGTCCGGGTGGCGACACGGACCCCCGTCCCGAGCGAGCCATCGCTGAAGGCGACGACGGGCTGCAGGCCCTGGTTCGGATTGAGCGCCACGCTCACGCGCGTGTAGGACGTGCGGTTGGCGGGGTCCACCTCCTCACGCACCCAGTTGCCGCCGACGCGCGTGGCATAGGTCATCCGCCAGTTCGCCGCCGTCGTGCCGGGCAGGCCCGGCCCCTTGAGGTAGACGACGTGCGGCGTCCCGCTCGCCACGTCCAGCGTCAGGGCGATGTTCCAGTTCAGGACGTAGGTGCCGCCGTTGTTGAAGCCCGGGCCGTCAATCTGCTCCGTCGTCCACGTGGTGCCGTCCCACGTCGCGTACCACAGGCCCTTGTGCGTCTCGTTCGTGTAGACGAGGTGTCCCTTGCCCGTGTTGTCGAAGGCCAGCTCGCAGAGCACGCCCGTCATGTCCGGCCCGGCGTCAATCGTCGTCCCCGGCGCGACAGCGGCGGCCACCACGTTGAAGTTGAACAGGCCCTCCGCCGTCTTCCCCGACGTCGTCTCCACGGAGACGGACAGCGACGCCGTCCCCTCCTCCGGCAGCGTCCACGTCACGCGCTCCGCCTCGGCGGCGACAGAACCCGCGTTGGCGCTCCAGCGCACCGCCTTGAAGGACTCTCCCGAGGCGGTGACCTTGAAGCGCTCCTGCGTCCCCTCCACATAGGGGCCCTCGCCGCCCTCACGCTCGATGAGCAGCACCACCGTGCCGGGGTTGTGCGAGTCGATGACCTCCGCCTTCTCCGGCGCACTGTCACACGCGGCGAGCAGGGACACACCGCTCACCAGGAGGCACCATGAAACGACGACCTTCTTCAACATGATTCCGACTCCCGTTGATGAGGACCGGCGCGCGACAGGCACACCGGACCGGAGCCGTGACGGCTCCACTCACCGCTTCAACGGAGGTGCCCCGGAGATGTCTTACGAAAAGCGAGACATGGTCGCGAAAACATCCTGCTCAAGGAGCGCCCTGGGCCTGCTGTCCCGGAGGAAGGCGCCGTCCGGTGGGAGTGGGAATCGCCGCTTGCGTGTGGTCCACGAAGAGCAGCCCGTCATACGCCACGGCGGCCCGGACGACCCGGGGCGGGATGTCCTTGCTGAAGACGGCCCCGTAATTGCGCGTGTACCGGGGCCGCACGAAGAAATCAGACACGCCGCCTTCCTGGGGAAGGCCTCGTAAATCCAGGGCGAACGCCGACACCTGTGCCCGCGCGAGGGTTCCATCGAGCCAGCCGATTTCCGCGGACGGGACGGTATGGGGGATGACGCCCCGTCGCGGCTCGTTCGGCTCGCTCGGCATGTGCACGGCCTGGAAGGAGCCCTGGTTGAAGACGAATCCAAAGACATACATCCCTGAGCCCAGGGCCTCGCGCAGATGCTGGCCCATGGACAACGAGCCCCCGCGGTCCGCGATGCAGACATGGCCGTTGTGCGCCCAGAGCACCATCCGCGCCTCCGGGCCTTCGTGCTCCAGAACCCAGCGCGCGTTCTCCGCCATCGCCCGGTCCCTGAGTTCAGTGCTCGAATGCGGGGCCACGACAACCTCGGCGAACTGGCCCAGCACCCGCGCATGGCGCGATACCAGGGCACGGGCCTTCTCCGAGCGCTTCCGGATGGGCGGCAGCCGCAAGCGGGCGTCGATATCCGCGACGAGTCCGGCGAGCTGCTTCCCGGTCTCCACCGGGAGCGGCTCAGGGCCCTTCTTCTCGTCGAGGAACGGCGCCAGGGGCCCGAGCAGCCGCTGGTGGAAGGCGGGGGCCTCCTGCTCGAAGAAGTCGACGAGGGCCCGCGCGGAGGCGGACGGGACGCGCGGAGCGCCGGTTCCAGCGCACGCGAGGGAAAGCACGAGCCACGGCAGACACAGGACTTTCACGCGGACCTCGGGATGGACGACGGGGGCCCGGCCGGGACGCACCGGGCACGGGAGGCCCGGCGCATCCGCCGTGAAGGGACACAGGATGGGCGGGGAGATGCGTCCACCCCGCATCGACGCGCGCACCAGAAGGCGGCGACGCTCACGTGCTCGGGTGGGAACGGAGCCGAAGCGGGGAGCCACGCTCCCACGCTCCAGCTTCCGGGTGTCGCGGACCGACGACGGCCAACGCTACGGCGAGATGTCCTCCTGGTAGTCGCTCGGGATGACGAAGCGCGTGGCGTCCTGTTCGACGAACTGGATGTTGGAGACGCGCAGGGTGCCGAAGAGGTCGGACTCCTCGCGGATGGCGTAGCCCAGCTCCGCGTCCACCCACTGCGTCATCGTGTCGTGCGGCGCATGGACGCGGCGCCACCGGCGCGTGAGTCGTCCCTCCAGGACCTCCTCCCCCTGGAGCTGGCAGTCCTTCTGGCTCTCCGAGCAGCCATCCGGAAGGTGCAGCGGAAGCCCCAGGTCTCCCGGAGAGGGAATCACGTCGTAGGTGCGCGCCCTGACATCCAGGGCCACCCGCTCCCGCGTGGTGACGTCATAGAGCAGCACATGCGGGGAGCGGCCATCCGCCGACTCCAGGCGGATGCGGCCACACCGCGAGACGGAGATGCGGTGGGAGATGCGGTTGAGGGTGAGGCTCCCATCGTTCTCGTAGGTCGTGATGGCGGTGAAGTCCTTCGGGTAGACAGCCCGCGCACACACCGCCGCCGCGAGCCCGGTCCTCGGCCGCGCGGGTGTGGACAGCGGCTCGGGCACCTCCCACGCCCAGGCCGCGCCGGAGGCCACCAGCACCGCGAGCACCACGCCGGCACGCGCGGCCAGTCGCGCCTTGCGAGGCACCTCCCGCCTCGGCGCCTGTCCGAGCAGCCGCCGCACCCGCTCCGCCAGCGGCTGAGTGCCCGCGCCCAGCGCCACCACCGGGCCCGCCTGCCGCAGCTCCTCCAGCCCCAGGAGCGCGCTGGAATACACCCGCGCGTCGCCGCAGAAGCCGACCGCCGCGTCATCACAGCAGTGCTCGCGCTCCAGGCGCACCTGGGCGGAGAGCCAGCGGGCAGCGGGGTGGAAGAAGAACAGCACCTCCACCAGGGACTGCACGAAGTTGACGACGGTGTCGTGGCGCCGCACGTGGGTCAGCTCATGCGCCAGCACCGCTTCCAACTGCGCCGGGGAGAGCCGCTCCCGCATGCCGCGCGGGAGCACGAGCACCGGGCGCACCACGCCCAACACCAGCGGAGACGGCGCGACGGCGGACTCCAGCACCTTCACCGCGCGACGCAGGCCCAGTTGTCCGGCGACGTGTGACACCAGCAGGTGCAGCGCCACGGAGGCGGGCGTCGCGGGCCGCACCAGCCGTCGCGTCAGCCGCCGCCACCCCAGGGCCAGGCGCAGCAATGCCACACATGCGCCGCCGAGCCAGAGCCCGCCCACCACGAAGGGCCAGCGCGTGAAGGAGTCCTCCGGCACCGACATCGTCTGGGGGGACGGGCTCGGCAGCGCGCCGCCCGCGAGCCTCCGGGAGTCCTCGACGATGGATGTCGCGCGCCCGCTCTCCGCCGCCGCCAGCAGCGGCTGCTCCACGGGGGCGGAGACAGGCGACGACAGCAGCAGCGTGGCCATGGGCGACAGCACCACCACAGCCAGCGCCAGACACCCCACGGCATAACGCGCCCGCGCCGAGCGGCGGCGCAGCAACCACAGCGCGCCGCCCGCGACCAGGACGACGACGCTCGTCTGCCACACGCCGTGAGCCAGCCACAGGGCCACCGCGCGCCCCCACTCCTCCATCAGCCAGACGGGGCTCATCGCTTGCTCCCCTTGTCCTCATCCAGCAGCCGGCGCAGGTCTTCCAGCTCCTCCTTCGAGGCGGGCTTGAGCGACAGCGCCTGCACGGCGAGCGCACCCGAGGAGCCACCGAAGACGCGGTCCAGCAGGTCCTTCACCAGTTGGCGCTTGGTGCGGGCCTCCGCGACGCTCGCGGCGTACACGTGGCTGCGCGCGCGCTCGTCACGGCTCACCAGCCCCTTGGCGGACATCACCTGGAGCTGCTTGAGCGTGGTGGTGTAACCCGCGCTCTTGCCGTCCTCCCGCCCGAGCGCCTCGTGCACGTCTCGCACGGTGCTTGGACCGCGCTTCCAGAGCACACCAAGGATGGCGAGCTCCACGTCCGTGGGAATGGCATCCGTCGTCATGCGGCCAAAGTACGATTTCAATCGTATGTTGTCAACGACGCTCGTCGTACTTCATCGCCGCGCTACGTGCCGGGGTGCTGCGCACCCTGTCCCCAGCCCGACACGCAGCCCAACTCATGCTCGCGGGCGAAGGCCACCAATCCGCGATGGTGCTCCGGGGTGAACTCCCTGCCATCGACGTGGCGGCCGAACAGGGGACAGGCGCCCAGCCGCCGCCAGACCCTGCTCGAATCCCAGTGGGGGAAGGCCGCCGAGACATGCGCGTGCATGCCCCGCAGCGCATGCAGACAGCACTCCAGGGCATCCGGAGGCGCCGACGGTCCGAACTCCATCATCAGCCCATTGATGAGCGCCGGTTCGATGCCAGCGGAGGACAGCCGCTGGAGGAACCTCACGCCCCCGTCGTTGAACCCGGCCAATGCCCCCGGCGCACCCGCGACGGGCAGCGTGTAGGAGAGCTTCAGCGTGGGATGGACGGAGAGCAATTGGGAGATGGCCGCCAGGTGGCGCACCTGGCCCTCGTCGTCGTGGAGGAAGGCCCCCTCGAAGTCGAAGTCCAGGTGGCGCACGCCGTAGTTGCGCAGGACGGACGCGTAGGCCGTGACGAGCCTCGACACGTCCGTCTCCACGGCTTCGAGGGGCACGTTCGCCGCGCCGCCAAAGGACAGCACCACCGTGCCGCCCCCGCGACGGAAGTCGTCCAGGTCCTGCTTTCCATAGTCGGAGACCGTGGCGTCCCCCGCGTATGTCTGGCCATCCTCCGAGTCCACGAGCAGGGCGTTTCCGCCCCAGGACACCGACCTGTCACCGTCCGGCCGCACGACGATGAATCCGAGGAAGACGCCATCCAGGCCGGACTGCCCTGCGGACCGAGACACGCGAGGCGTGGGCCACGTCGTGTAGTCCACGAAGGGAGCCCGCGGCACGTCCCAGTCCCCCGCGTCCGGCAGCGCTGGCGCCGTGCGGACCTTCACCGCCTCCGAGGGCACCGAGGCGTTGTCAGCCAGGTCCAGCGCCACCACGGAGACCCGGTACTCGCTCCCCGCCGACAATCCCATCAAGGTGATGGCCGGCCGGGTCGTCACGCGCGTCTGGGCCCCGCCGCCGCCCTCCTTCGTGTACGTCACGCGATAGCCCGCGACGGCGACGTTGTCCGTGGACGCATCCCACCCCAAGGAGACGAGCCGGGAGCCCACCAGCGTGGCGTGCAGCCGCCTGGGCGTCGTGGGGGGCTCGGTGTCGAGCGGAGGGTCCGCGGGGCTCCCGTTGACGGTGAAGTCGAAGGGAAGCCGGCCCTGGGCCTGGCCCTGCACCGACAGCCGGAACTCGCTCGCGGCGCGCGGTGGAATGACCTTGCGCTCGGACACGAGGGTGCCGGACACCACCTCCCCGCTCCGCGTCCACACCAGGCCGTAGTTGTTCTGGAGGACCTGTCCCGCTCCCACCCTGAACGAGATGACGGGATTGACCACCACCTCGTCCGACAGGTTCAGCAACGTCACCTTGAAGGTCGACCACGAGGGTCTTCCGCCCGACACCCACTCCGGGCGCGCCACCACCACCAACGTGTTTCCCACCATGCCGACGGTTGTGCCGGATGCGGGGCGGGCACGACATTGCCCACGGGTTCCTGCCCCTTGTCGCTCAAGTGACGGGACGCGCCCCACCGTGTCACTGCGGGGCGCGGCCCGCGCCGTGAACAACACCTGAAACAGCGTGAGACCGACCGCGACAGCACGAAGTCCGGGCACGGCCCGGCGGGAGAAAATCATGATGGAACCCTCCTGGGGGAACCATCATGAAATCCTGCTTTATCGATGATATACAGAATTACAGCTATATGGACTCATGCGACACCGCTACATATGCCACCGTATTGAAACGTGAGAACCCGGGCCGGGTGGAGGCCTACTTGTCCCGCGACAGGATGACGACGCTGTAGGGGCCCAGGTTGTTGAGGGAGCCGCTGGCGGGCAGGCCATCCTTGCCGTTCCACTTGCCGCCCACGTCGAAGCTCTGGGCGTTGCCGAAGTCGCCGGAGTAGCCCTGCCAGTCGCTGTTGTAGCGCACCTTCCACGTGCCGTCGGAGGGCAGGCCCAGCTCGTAGTTGGAGAGCTGCTTGCCGCCGAAGTTGACGACGACGATGGTGTCGTCGCCCGGCCCGCCCTTGTCCCAGCGGTGGAAGGCGATGACCTTGTCGTTGTTGTTCACGTGGTGGACGTTGACGTTCTCCCCACGCAGGCCCGCGGTGTTGTCGTTCCAGTTGCGCCGCAGCTTGATGAGGTCCGTGTACGCCTGGTTGATGCCGGCGAAGGACTCCTTCTTCTGCCAGTCGAGCGGGTCGCCGTCCTGGAAGTGGCCGTCCTCGAGGAACTCCTGACCCTGGAAGATCATCGGAATGCCAGGGCTTGTCATCGTCAGCGCCGCGCCGATGAGCGAGCGCTTCTTGGCGTGGTAGCCACCGGAATCCCAGCCCCCCACTTCACTGGGCAGCCGCTGCTTGCCATTGGCCACTTCATCGTGGCTCTCCGTGTAGATGACACGCTGGGTGGCATTGCCGTTGTATTTGAAGCCAATCGCTTGGGCGACGGCGTTCATGTCGCGGTCCGCGTCGGAGAAGGCCGTCAGCGCCGTGCGCACGGGGTGCACGAAGTTTGCGTCCCACTGGCTGTCGAAGTTGGCGCCATCCGGGTGCGTGAGGCCGCCCTCGTTGCCCAGGTCCTCCGCGATGATGATTTTCTGCGGGAACTCGCGGTTGACGGCGTCGTTGATGTCCCGGAGCAACTGCCAGCCCTGCGGGTTGTCCGCGCCGCTGGCCTGGCGGATCTCCTTGGTGGCATCCAGCCGCAGGCCGTCCATGTGGTAGTCGCGCAGCCACATCATCGCGTTGTCGCGCAGGTAGTCGCGCACCTCGGGGCGGCCGTAGTCCGGGCGCGTGTCGCCCCACGGCGTCTTCGCGCGCCAGTCCGTGTAGAAGTAGCTGCCGCCCTTGCCGTACGTCTCGCCGTCGAAGTCCCAGTGGGGCAGGTCACTGGGCCCCAGGTGGTTGTAGACGACGTCCATCACCACGCCGATGCCGCGCTTGTGCGCCTCGTCGACGAAGCGCTTGAGGTCCTCGGGGCTGCCGTAGGCGCTCTCCGGCGCGTTGGGGAAGGCGGGGTTGTAGCCCCAGCTGAAGTCAGCGGCGAACTCGGCCGAGGGCATCACCTCGACGACGTTGATGCCCAGGTCCTTCAGGTGGTCCAGCTTGTCGATGGCGCTCTGCCAGTTGCCGGGGCCCCAGCCGGGTGAGTCGTTGAACGTGCCCACGTGCATCTCGTAGATGACCGCCTCGTTCCAGGCCGGCATCTTGAACTCCCAGTCGTGCTTCCACTCGTAGGACTTGTGGTCGACGATGACGGAGTTGCCCGTGGAGTTCGTCACGTCGTTGGCGCGCGGGTCTCCCTTCCAGCGCCAGTCGCCGTGCTTGCCCTGGATGACGTACTGGTACTGCTCGCCGGCCTTCGCGCCGGGGACGTCCAGGGAGAAGTTGCCGCTCGGCTCGCGCTTGAGCTCCACCGACTCCCAGTTGCTGAAGTCACCGGCCACCTGCACCCGCTGGGCGTTGGGTGCCCAGACGCGGAACGTCGTCCCTCCGTCGTAGGGGATGGCGCCCATGCCCGGACGACTGGAGGGCTGGGAGGGCATGGGGACGGCGGTGGCCCGGGGCAGCTCGGCGACGAGGCTCCCATCCTTGCGGACGATGTCGCGCCCCACGGGCCCATGGTCCGCCGGTGCACGCCGCGCCTCCGCGTTGCGCGTCTGCCGGACGTCGTCGAAGAAGTCCTTCACCGCCGGCCCGCGCGCGCCAGCCGCCTTCCCGCTGGACGCGGGGCGCTGCGACTCGGACTCGGTGGAACGGGACGTGGAGGAAGTCGCGGGACGGCTCGGTGGGGGAATCCGGGTGGGCATGGCTCGGCCGTTGTCTGGAGAAGTCCAGAATCAGTATCGAGCACACGCCCTCAAGGTTGCTTGAGGCATGTGACAGCAGCTGCTGGAGCCCGCTGAAACAGCATCAACCTGAAAACAAAAACACGTTATTCACGGCTGATACCCGCGCGCCCCACACCGTGGGACTGAGTCCCACCCGACCGGGCCCTACTCGTGCGGGTAATGCGCGTCCCGGGCGACGACGACGTCCGGGGCCGCATCGCGGTTCAGGGCGTCTCCGTGAAAGCCGGCCTCCCCCATGGAAGGAGCGGAGCCTCCGCGTCGGGCCTCGGCCACGCTCTTGAGGTCGGCCAGGCCCTGCTCGAAGTCCCGGCCCATCACCTCGTCCATGCTGGCGAAGAGCTGGAGGGCCTTGCCGGCGAAGGTGTTCTCCCCGGACATCACCCACGTCAGCGTCACGCCGTCCGCGGTGGGGGTGAGCAGGTACTCGCTGGTGTTGGTGGCCCGCATGGGCACGGTGAAGTCGAGCCGGATTCGCACGTAGGTGTTCGGACGGCTCTCCACGATTTCCATCCGCCCCGAGCCCGTCCGCTCCCCCCGCCACGCGTAGATGGCGCCCACACCCGAGGGCGCGCCCTCGAAGGAGACGTGCTGGGTGGGCTCCAGCTTCCACCAGGGCGACCACTGCTCCCAGTGTTGGAAGTCGTTCACCAACGCGAAGACGACCTCGGCGGGTGCCTGGATGTTCGCGCTGCGTTCGACGCGGAACGTGCCGGGTCGCTGGCCGATGGCGATGAGCAACCCGACGACGGCGACCATCGAGACGATGCCTGATGTCCTCTTCATGAAAACTCCCGGACGTTCAAAAGGAATGGATACGTCGGGCCCCCCCGGGCCATGCACCGAGCGCTCAATCGCCGCTCTGCAGCGGCGACGAACGAGGACCCCTCAGATCGACACGGGGTTTGCGATTTTCCTGGTCTTTCCAAGTACGCGGAATGATTGATGCTGGCACCCCCGGAGGGCTCCCATTAGAAGTGGGCGGCCTCTTCGACGCCGGACACCATGAGAAATACCCACCGTCCCCTCACCACCGTGGCCCTGGCCCTGAGTCTCTTCATGGCGGCGTTGGAGGTGACAGTCGTGTCCACCGCCATGCCCACCGTGGTGGGGGAGCTGGGTGGCATCCAGAGCTACGCGTGGGTCTTCACCGCGTACATGCTGTCCTCCACAATCACGGTGCCCATCTACGGGAAGCTGGCGGACCTGTACGGTCGCAAGCCCATCATCCTGTTCGGCATCGGGCTGTTCCTGGTGGGCTCCATCGCCAGCGGGCTGGCGTCGTCCATGGGGATGCTCATCGCCTTCCGGACGCTTCAGGGCCTGGGTGCGGGGGCCATCCAGCCGGTGGCGCTCACCATGATTGGGGACCTGTACACGATGGAGGAGCGGGCCCGGGTGCAGGGGGCCTTCAGCGCGGTGTGGGGCGTGGCGGGACTGGTGGGCCCCGTCACCGGCGGACTCATCGTGAAGTACCTGAGCTGGCACTGGATTTTCTTCATCAACGTGCCGGTGGGGATGCTGACCTTCGCGCTCATCGTCACGTTCTTCCACGAGCGGGTGCAGCGCAAACCGCAGCAGCTGGACTATGCGGGCGCGGCGCTCCTGTGCGCCGGTGTGGTGGCGCTGCTCTTCGGAGTGCAGGGCGTGGGCATGAACCTGTGGGCCCTGCCGGTCGCGCTGGGACTGCTGGTGGCCTTCGTCCAGGTGGAGCGCCGAGCCTCCGCGCCTGTCATCCCGATGACGCTTTTCAAGTACCCCGCCATCGCCATCTCCTCCATTGCAGGAGCGCTCTTCTCCGCGGCGATGTTCGGAGCGACGACGTACGTGCCGCTGTACGTGCAGGCGGTGCTGGGCAGCTCGCCCACGGTGGCGGGCGGCATGATTACGCCGATGATTGTCGGCTGGCCGCTGGCGGCGGTGTTCGCGGGGAAGCTGCTCTTGCGCGTGGGCTTCCGGCCGCTCATCGTCGGAGGGCTGGCGCTGACGGTGGTGGGCACGACGTTGATGGCGCTGCTGCTCAAGCAGGACGCGCCCCTGCTCGCGCTCCAGGTGGCGATGGCGCTGTTCGGCGTCGGCCTGGGCTTCGCGTCCACGGCGCTGCTCATCGCGGTGCAGACGAGCGTGGGCTGGGAGCTGCGCGGCGTGGCCACCGCGAGCAACATGTTCTTCCGCACCATTGGTGGCGTGCTGGGCGTGGGGTTGATGGGCGGGGTGATGGTGTCGCGCCTGCTGGCGGACCCGACGATTCCCATCGAGGCCGCCAACGCGCTGCTCGGCCCCGAGCGCAGCCACTCCGCCATTCCGGAGGCGATGCTGAGGTCATTGAGCGGCGCGCTGACGTCGGGGCTGACCGTCAACTTCTGGCTCATCTGCCTCTTCGCGGTGGGCGCCTTCATCGCGGGCCTGTTCTTCCCGCGCGTCCAGCGCAACGCGGGCACGCCCGTCCCCGCCGAGGCCACCGCCGCGCAGCACTGAAGCGCGCGCCCTACCCCCGCGCGAAGACACGAGGGGCGGGCTCCGTCACCCAGAACAGCTCCAGCGCCTTGCCCGGCAACCTCACGCGCAAGCTGTCCGAGCTCTCGACGGCGAAGAGGCCGTCTTCCGTCATGGGCACCAGCCGGCTGGGCGGACGGCCTGGACGCACGAGCCACAAGCTCCCGTCACGCAAGCTCACCTCGATATCGCCATAGCGCCCCGCCAACGATTTGAGTCGCGCCGGGGAGAGCGACACGGGCAGGAGCTTCGCTTCCAGGCCGACGCGCGCCCACGCGTACTCGGCCCGCTCCGGGGCCGTGGCTCCGGAGCGCTGGGACAGGCCCTCCAGTGCCATGGACAGGGCGACGTCCAGGGCCTCGGCGGAGGGCACCTCCCGGTCCGGCGCCACGCCCGTGCCCTCCCAGTTGGACTGGCTGACGGCATGGACGGGGCGACCTTCCGACACGCTCAACTGGAAGCACGGGGCCACCGGGAGCAATGCGTTGTTGTTCGCCGCGCCCGCCGTCCGGGTGCCCACCAGCGTGCCCAGCTTGAACTGCTGCACGTCGTACGCGAAGTCCTCACCCGCGGAGCCCACGCGGCCATCAATCAGGACATACAGCGGCTTGCCCGTCAGGCGCCCCGCGGGCACGTGCTCCAGCGTGCGCGACTGCGCCGGCGGCTGGGTGCCACTCTGGAACGTCATCAACAACGTGTCAGGCGCCAGGAAGTGGCTGACCAGGTACTGCACCGCCGCGTGCGAGCCACCGCCGTTGCCGCGCAGGTCGATGATGAGGGCGTCACCGTCGCGCAGGAACCGCATCGCGTCGTCATAGGCTCCGCCGGTCTCGTCGCGAACCCACATGAAGCCGGTGACTTTCATCGAGCGCACGTTGCCTGGATGGACCTTCAGCTCCGTCAGGCCGTGGTGCTGACGCTGGGCCTGCTTCCGGTGGAACGCCTCGGCGCTGTCGCCCGCGGAAGACTTCGGGCCGGCCTGCTGCGCGGCGAACCAGGCGGGGTCGTGAATCAGGTACAGGTGCCCGTCTCCGCTGGCCGACTTCAAGTCTTCGGTGATGTGCTCCGCGAGCTGGCCCGGCGTGTTGCCCGCGTACCGCCCGGACTTCCGGCCTCGAGCGAGTCGCTCGAGGATGACCGCCCGCTTCTCAGGGAAGACATATGAGCGCTGGATGGCCGACTCGATGGAGTCCAGGGCGGTGGCCAGCTCCGCTGGAGTGAGAGGCCCGCGCGAGGGCGGCTGGGGTGGAGCCATCGCCGGATGGGGATGAGCACCTCCGCCCGACTCCGCCGGAGTGAGCCGCCCCTGCGTGGGCGCCATGCGAGGGGCGGCCTTCGACTGGGCAGAGGCGCCTCCACCCAGGAGAAGCAGCGAGGCAAGGACGGCGAGCCACGGCCTAGGCATCTTCATCGGAGTCTCCGGTGTCATTCGAGGTGTCGAGTCCCAGCCGCTCCCCGGCCCGGGCGCGCAGTCCTCTCCGGTCCAGGGCCTGGTCCAATCCATCCAGCTGCGCCATCAGCGTGGGAGCGCCCTCGCGCAACAGTTCGTCCGCCGCCTGGGCGATGGCGGTCCACAGCGGCGCGAGGCGCGTGGCCGTCCGCTGTCCCTTCGCGCTGAGCAGCAGACGCTGGCGACGGCCGTCCTCCGGGTCCGCCTTGCTGAGAATGAGGCCCTCGCGCTCCAGCGCGGTGCGCACCTGACTGACCGCCGCATGGGTGATGCCCAGCCGCACAGCCAGCTCGCCCACCGTCAGCGGGCCGGAGTCACGCAAGGTCGTGAAGACCGCGTACCAGCGAGGCTCGAACCGCTCGCCCGCCGCGCGGTAGAGGGCGAGCACGTCCCGGTCCATCCGCTCCACGAGCCGCCGCAAGCGCGTCCCGAAAGCCAGGGTGCCCTGCTTCTTGAGGGAGTCCACGAACTCCGTTATTGCTTACGGAGTTTCGCGGCGCAAGGACGTCGCGAATGGCAGGCCCTGAACCCGGCCCCCGCCGACCCGAGCACCATCGACCCACGCTCCATGGACGCCCTGAAGGACTTCCTCCGTCGGAGCGACGCGCTCGCTCACGCACGACGGGAGCGTGCCCCCACGGACACGCTCCCGTCCTTCCCTGCGACAGTCGCTCAGTGGTGGTAGCCGGACGCTTCTTCCCGCGTCATCGGCGCGCTCACCGGGTGGCGCTTGAAGTGCTCGATGCAGGCGATGAGGTCCGTCACCAGCAGCGTGGCCAAGTCCCTGCTGACGCCGTGGCGCACCAGCACGCGCTGCACCACCAGATCCTCGATGTTGGCGGGCATGGGGTACGCGGGCACCAGCCAGCCGCGCTCACGCAGCCGGTCCGCCAGGTCGTAGAGGGTGAAGCCTGGATTCGTTCCGTCCTTCAGCTTCCAGCACACGCCGGGCACGCCGCCCCGACCGTCGTAGACGATGTCGAACAGGCCAATCTGTTCAATGGCCTTCGCGATGACATTCGCCGTGTCCGAGCACGACTGCTGCAATCGCCGGTAGCCCTCCCGCCCCAGCCGGAGGAAGTTGTAGTACTGGATGACAATCTGCCCGCCCGGCCGCGAGAAGTTCAGCGCGAACGTCGGCATGTCGCCGCCCAGGTAGTCCACGCGGAAGATGAGCTCCTCGGGCAGGTCCTCCTTGTCGCGCCACACCACCCAGCCGCAGCCCAGCGGCGTGAGGCCGAACTTGTGGCCGGAGGCGTTGATGGACTTCACGCGCGGCAGCTTGAAGTCCCAGACGACGTCCTGGTGGATGAAGGGCGCGAGGAAGCCGCCACTGGCCGCGTCCACGTGGATGGGGATGTCCATTCCGGTGCGCTTCTGGAGGTCATCCAGCGCGGCGGCGATCTCCTGCACCGGCTCGTAGAGCAGGTTGAAGGTGACGCCCAGCGTGGGCACGACGCCGATGGTGTTCTCGTCGCACAGCTTGAGCACCTCCGCGGGCGTCATCACCATGCGGCCCTTGGCCAGCGGCACCTGGCGCAGCTCCACGTCGAAGTAGCGCGCGAACTTGTGCCAGCAGATCTGCACCGGCCCGCAGATGAGGTTGGGCTTGTCGGTGGGCTTGCCTTCCGCCTCGCGCCGCTTGCGCCAGCGCCACTTCAGCGCGAGTCCGCCCAGCATCGCCGCCTCGCTGGAGCCGGTGGTGGAGCAGCCCATGGCGGTGGACGCGGACGGCGCGTGCCACAGGTCAGCGAGCATGTTCACGCAGCGCGTCTCGATTTCGGCGGTCTGCGGGTACTCGTCCTTATCAATCATGTTCTTGTCGAGGCACTCATCCATCAGCTTGTGCACCTGGGGCTCGGACCAGGTCTGGCAGAAGGTGGCCAGGTTCTGCCGGGAGTTGCCATCCAGCAGCAGCTCGTCGTGCACGACGGCGTAGGCGTGCTCGGCGCTGTGCTCCTCGTCCGGGATGCGATACTTCGGCATCGGGACGGACAGGTCCGGCGAGGCGTAGACGTCATCGTTCAGTCGGTCCCGGACTTCATCTTTGCCATGCAGGGGCATGTGTCTCTCTCCTCGCGGCGGTGCACGGTGAAGGCATCACTGGGACGTGAGATGGCGTCACCCGCCCGGAGGGGCGTCGTCTCCAGGAGAGGGGCGAGCCGCCGGGCAGCCGTCCGCTCCGCCTGGAGGATGCGGGTTGTCAGGTGCGCCGGCTTCGGGTTCGAAGCGACGGGAGAGATCGCCCTCCCCTCCCTGCCGCCCTGACTCCAGGAGCGCCGCGAGGCGATGGCTTTCAGCCTGGGCGTGTCTGGAGGCCCTCGCCTCGCGGCCCATGAGCCGCGTTCATACGGCCCTGGAGCCGTGAGAAGGGCCCCCTCATGGGGGACGGCCACGGCATGCCGTCTGCAATCTCACGGGGCATGAAGCTGAACCGAATGAATGCCCCACGCGGCGCGCCCCTCTCGCCGGGTGCCCTCGCCCTGGCGCTCTGTCTCGGGCTCGGGAGCACGACGGCCCTGGCGGCCGCTGACGAGCCCCCCGTCGCGAAGGGCACGGTCCTGGTCGAGGGCCCCATCGACACCCTGAATATACCGGGCACGGCGAAGCGAATCTCCTGCGAAGGCCCCTTCTGCCTGTGGCTCGTGGTCGAGGAGTTGGGACCGTGCTTCTACGGGCTCTGCACGAACAAGTTCATGGTGCTGTCGGACCTCGAGGGGAAGTTCATGGGGGCGTCGCGTTCGCTCGACTCCTGGACAGAGAGCACCCCGCGATTCATCGACGCGGAGCATGTCGAGGTCGTCTCCCGAAACACCAATTATCCCTTCACCGCCGTCGACGATGGACTGGACCCGACCCAGGTGTCTCGGACGGTCCTGAAGGTGTCCCGGGATGGCACGCGTTTCACCCAGGCGCCCAGCCTGACTCCGACATGGACGAAGCCTGGCTCTCGGCGAATGGGCTCGTCAGTCGCCCCGAAGCCTCCCGAGCCGCGGGTCGTGAGTGCCGAGCTCCTCGCTCGGGCCCGCGCCCTGTGCCCCACCGACGTGACCTTCAATCCGGTGGACTACGCCTGCGGGGACGGGACGTGCCTTCTCCTGCTCACGGAGTCCGAGCCCAAGTCTGGGCCCGACGCCGGGCGCGAGGAGGCCACCGCGAAGCCGACGTTCGAAGTGGAGGGGCCGTTCTGTAGCGTCATGGTGAAGGGAGAGGACGTCGAGTTGGCCTCTCTGGGCGGTGATGCGACCTCGGTCAGGGTGACGCCGACGGGCTATGCGTTCTCCGGGCCCGTGGGAATGCGCGGCTCGACGGAGGTCATGGAATGGGTCTCCCGGGCTCGGCCCGGATACATGTCCTTCAGCGACACCGAGGGCGTGGTCGTCAATGGGAGCAATCCCTATCCCGTGAGGTTCGCGGAGTCCGCCAAGGCCGCGCTCGCCCTGGCTCCCACGGTCCAGGCGTTCACGCTCGCTCACGTCACCTGGGGACTTGCCGACTGGAAGGGCCCGACCGACCTGGCGTTCGCGTGGCGACTGGCCCGCGTGGGAGAGGCGCTCGCCCTCATCGCCGAGGTGCACGATGACAAGGTGGTTCCTCTCGGGAAGGGCACGGGCCTGCATTCGGACCACCTGGAGCTCACCTTTCCGCGGCCTTCCGTCTCGCCCTCTCACACCATCAAAGTGGGCGTCCTGCTCACGGCGGGAGGAAAGGTCGAGGCGCGTGACTGGACGGGAGAGGCGAACCCGGTGCTTCCTTCCATCCAAGGCACCTGGCGCAAGCGTCCGCATGGCTACGAGGTGTCGCTCACGCTTCCATTGGCGGCCCTCGGCGTGGAGAAGTCAGCCAGGGCCTCCTACTTCTCGCTCGCGGTCTCGGACGCGGATGCACGAGGCAAGCAGGAGACGTTGATGGGGCACGACGGGGAGCTGCGCTTCTGGACCGAGTACCCGCCGAGCATCGCCGAGTACCGCGGCAGCTCCCCCTGGCCCTGGAACTGACGCGAGGACAGGGGTCGCGGGGTCAGGTGCTCAGCGCGGCAGCAGGACTCGGCGACCGTCGCCCAGGCGACCACGAGCGGAGCACCGTCAATCACATCCACGACGTCGCTGGCCGTCCCCCACCGGCTCCGCCACGCGGCTCTTGCCCGGCGCTTCGCTCGTGGGCGGCATCCGGTTCGACAGGGAATGCTCCAGCCCTGGAGTCGCGCCCCGCGCCTCGGATCCCAGAATCCTCACGATGAGCTCCGAGCGCGAGTTCACTTCGAAGCCCCGGTAGATGGACTTCGTGTAGTGATTCACGGTGAAGCGGCTGATGCCGAGCCGCTCAGCGATCTGCTTGTCACCGAGCCCGTCCAAGACCAGTTCCAGTGTCTGGCGTTCGCGCCGGGAGAGCTGGACACCCTGGGGCACCTCCACCGCGGCACCAGGTGAGTCGAGCAGGGGGCTGCACTCGGCATGGAACAGGTGCAGCAGCTCCCGGTCCGCCGCGTCGAACGCGCGCCCGCTCCACCCACGGTAGATACCGAGCCCCTGGACCTCGCGAGGCAACCCGGACCATCGGATCGAATACACCGAGTCGTCGAGCCCCGCTGCCCGCAAGTAGTGGTCGACATAAGGGGAGCCATACCAACACCGGTCCTCGACGAGATCCCGCCGCATCGCCGTCACGATGGCCCCTGGCACCAGGGGGCGATCCATCAACGAGCGGATGGCGGGATTGCGGGAGTTGCCCATCCTCCGGAGCGCCTCGAGCGCGCGCAACGCACTGCCACTCCTCCCATTCAGCATGATGACCGTGCAGTCTCCTCGCCCTGCCGGGCCGAAGTCCCGCTCCAGGACGCATGCCCCTTCCTCCGCGCCCAGGATACGACACACGCCCGTGAGCAGTTGCCGGAGGCGCTCCTGCGGCCTCTCCCGCAGAGCATGCGCCGTGTTGACCAGACGAAGCAGTGCACGAACTTGCGAACTGCGCAGGTTGCCATCAGCCATCGAACCCCCGAATCCGCATCCATGAGGCCATCCCTAATTCTAGCGAATTTCCAGCTTTGCCATTTTAGACGATATCCAATCCTGGAATCCAAAGGCAGGGGGGCACTCCATGAAGAGCCATCTCAAGCTGGCGGCGCTCACGGTGGCGGCCACTCCTGCGGGCAGGTCGCGCTCACGGCGCATTGTCCGTGACCCAAACGGAGGGACACAATGAGACGAGTCGGCATGATCCTGGTAGGGCTTCTGGCCTTGTTGATGGCACGCCCGGCGGACGCGGTCTGCAAACTGGTCATCAACGTTGATCGAACCGCGTCAATGATGGCGGTGCGCGACAACGGCAAGACACGGTGCGAGACCTCTCAAGAACAGGTTCTGGCAATTCTCGACGCTTACCTCAAGGGACTCGACTTCGACATCACGCATCCAGAGCGTGGGGCAATCCCACGTGCGGAGTACACCGCCAATTGTCCTGCGGGGCCCGACTACATGGCCACGGCGGGTACCAGACTGGTACAGGTGCGGGAGTTTCATGGAGACGTCATGTCTCCGGTCGTTTCGGCGGGCTTTCTCCCGGTGAGTTACGTCATCACCCAGGTCGTCAAATTGAATTGGTATGACAGCACCACCGGGCGCAGTCGAAACAACTGCCCCGGACCCTCGACGCCGCTGGCGCAGGCGATGTGCCGCGCAGCCCGCATATTCCCGCCGACACCTCCTCCTCCCGACGAGTTCAGAATCGTCAAGACGACCACTGATGGGCAAGAGAACTCATCGACCTACGTGCCAGTCGCCAATGGCGAAACGCGATGCCGCATCAATGGAGAGCCCGAGCTTGAATGGCGTCAACGGGTCATGAACGAGTACACGACACGTGACATTGCCGCCGACGCTGTCCTTTGGGGGGTCGGCGGGTCGACCTCTCTTCAAGAGCCATCAATCGCTGCGCGAGAGCCCGACGCCGAGGCTCATGGATACACGGAGAGATTCGGGAGCCTTGACGAGTCGCCGGACTATCTCTTCTTCTGGTCCATGGCACTATCGACGGGTGGGCTCTTCAACTTCGTCGATGAAGCGACGGCCCTCTCCCCTGTCGTCACGCTGATTGACAGCGATTCCGATGGGATTCCAGACTTCCGTGACCAGTGCGTTGGTACGTGCGCTTCCGATGCGGATCGTGACGGCATTCCCGATGCCAACGACCTCTGCCCGTCGCTTGCCGAGGATGGTCGCATCCCGAATAGCGCGGACGGATGCCCAGACAGCGACTCCGATGGCGCCCACAATGGAGTCGACCTCTGTCCGAATGCACTCGAGGACTCGTTGGAGCCGTTCCCCAACGACAATTGCCCGGCGGAACGCTGGTCCGCAACGAGTACGCTGGGTCTTCAGACGATCAACAATGCCACGGTCTGCACTCACCTCAATGTGAACTCGCGGACCGGAGCGGCGTCACTGGCGAAGCTGGACATTTCGGGCGACCACCAAAACGGTTTCTGGCTGCGCGGCACGCTGATGCACAATGGAACCACTGTCATGGCATTCCCGGCCGGCACATTCTCCCCCAACCCCACCGGGGGGCCTGGCCGCTTCCAGTTCTTCAATCGTCAGATGGCCATGCCTCCGGGGGCAGCGTCAGGAACATGGACGCTGTGTCTCACCGACTCCAATCCATACGGCTACATCGGCATCCTTTGGAATTGGTCGGTCCACGACTGAAGCGTGGCCAATTCCTGGCACCTGCCCTCCACGCCTGGGCCATCTTCCCCACGCGGGGCCCAAGGCTCAAATCAGCAGCAGCGTCCTGCCAGTGACGCCCCGGGAGGTGAGCGCCGCATGGGCATCTCCCGCCTTCTCCAATGGGAAGGTCTGCCCGATGACGGGCCGCAGCTTCCCCGCCGCGGCCAACGCCAGCGTCTGCTCCGTCAGTCGCTGGCGCTCCGGAAGGGGGAACTGGACCTGCTGGATGCCGCGCACCGCGATGTGTCGCCGCTCCGCCTCGGCCGTGTCGATTTGCGTGAACCCACCCGCGGGCGCTCCGTGCGCGGAGAACTGCCCGCCTTGCGCCGTCACACCAAAGGCCGCCTGCCCCAGCTCACCTCCGGCGCCATCGAAGACCACGTCAGCGCCCCGCCCGTCCGTGGCCTCCAGCACCCGCTGGGCCCAGCCGGGCTGGGAGTAGTCCACCACGACGTCGGCGCCGAGCTGACGGAGGAGCTCCAGCTTCCGCTTGCCCCGGGCCGCGCCAATGACCCGCGCGCCGGCCGCGTGCGCGAGCTGCACCAGCAACACGCCCATCCCTCCCCCCGCCGCGGTGACGAGCACCCACTGTCCCGGACGAATCGCCGCCTTCTCCATCAGCCCCAGCGCGGTGGGACCATCGGACCGGAGCGCCGTCGCGTCGCGCAACTCCAGTCCATCCGGCACGGCGACCATCTTCCGCACCGAGACGACAGCGCGCTCCGCATATCCGCCGTGCTGCTCCGTGTTGGCGATGACCTTCCGACCCACCCAATCAGGGTCCACCCCCGCACCCACCACTCGCACCGTCCCACCCACGCCGAAGCCCGGCACGTAGGGCGGCTCCATCTTGAAGAACTCTCGTCCCCAGCCGCTCCGGATCTGCGTCTCGACGAAGATGATGTCCGCGAAGGCGACGTCGATGAGGACCTCGTCCGCCCCGGGCTTCGGCTCGGGCACCTCACGCGGCTCCAACACCTCCGGACCGCCGAACCTCGACACCTGGATTGCGCGCATGCGTTTCACCCTCCATGGCCGCTCGGACACGGTGAAGCACGGCGGCGAGACCCCATGTCCCGCCCGCTTGCCCGCACGTGACTCGAACGATGCACGCCCTTGAATCTGCGACTTCAAGTGCACTTGAAGTCAAGGCGAAGTGCACGCATATCCAGGCATGGACGCGTTGCTCACCATTGGAGAGCTGTCCCGGCGCACCGGCGTCGCGACCTCCGCGCTGCGGTTCTACGAGGAGCGAGGGCTCATCCGCTCCGAGCGGACGTCCGCGCGCCACCGACGCTTCGCCCGGCCCGTCATCCGGCGCGTGGCGTTCATCGTCTTCGCCCAGCGCGTGGGCCTCAGCCTCGAAGAGGTCGGCCGGGAGCTCGCCAGGCTGCCCGTCGACACCGTCCCCAGCCGACAGGACTGGGCCCGACTGTCCGGGACGTGGAGTCAGCGAATCGACGAGCGCATCGCCGAGCTCGAGCGGCTCAAGGCGGGGCTGACGGGGTGCATCAGTTGCGGCTGTCTCTCATTGGACCGCTGCCGCTACGTGAATCCAGGAGACCGGGCCGCCGCACAGGGGCCCGGTCCGCGCTTCTGGGTCAGGGCTCCCAAACACGAGCCACCGACCCAGGAGCGATGAAGCGGACGACTACTTCACACCCACCGCGGCCCAGCTCTCCAGCACCTTCGCGGCCTCGACGGAGTCCTTGCCGTAGAGGTCCTGCGCCGCCTTGTACGTGGCCTCCTTCGCCTGGGCGAAGTTGGTCTGCGGCGTCATGTAGAAGCTCAGCGCGCGGGAGTAGATCTTCAGGCCCTTCTCGATGCCGATGCCGTCCTTCACCTCGGTGCCGGAGGTGCGGTTCTTGCCACCCTCGGACAGCAGGTAGAAGGCGTTGTTGGCGATGCCCGAGTTGATGTGCACGCCGCCGTTGTCCTGCGAGCCCTTGTAGCGCTTGGAGTAGTTGTCCGGCGACATGCCGTCGCTGGACGGGTCGCTCAAGTCGCGCAGGCCGTCGGTGGGGTCGCCGTTGTTCGGGGTGTACGTGTCCTCGCCCACCGTCCAGTCGAACTTCACCGCGTCGTTCGTCTGGCTGGCGTGCCACTCCACGCCCACGCCCATGATGTCGCTGAAGGCCTCGTTGAGCGCGCCCGACTCGTTGCGGTACTCGAGGCCGGCGGTGCGCTCGGTGAGGCCGTGGGTGATTTCGTGGCCCGCGATGTCCAGCGTGGTGAGCGAGCCGAACTGGTCGCCGTCGCCGTCGCCGTAGTTCATCTTCTCGCCGTCCCAGAAGGCGTTGGCGAAGTCCTTGCCCACGTGCACGTCGGAGATGAGCTTCTCGCCCTTGCCGTCGATGGAGTCGCGGCCGAGCACTTCCTTGTAGAAGTCGTACGTCGCCTGCGCGCCGTACTGCGCGTCCACCGCGTCCTTGTTGCGCGCGGAGTCGGTCTTCTCGCCCCAGACGTTGTTGTCGTCGGTGATGGGGGCGTTGGTCGTCCAGTCGGTGTCCGGGTCGCGGTTGAGCGCGTCACGCGTCACCACACCACCGCCGCGCGTCGTGTCCTCCAGCGAGTACTTGCCGTCCGCCGTCTTCGTGCTGCCGATCTCCACCTTGCCGCTGTACTGGGTGGTGTCGTCCTTCTTGCTGGTGGTGGGCTCCGCGCCCGGCGTGGTGGGCTCGGTGGCCACGAGCGAGGGCTTCTTCGCGGGCGCGTGGTCGGCGCCGTGCGCGTGGTTCCCCACGCCGCCCATCTGGTTGTACTGCTCCAGCACCTTGCCGGTGTTCGCGTCGACCAGGTAGTTCATCCGGCGCGGGTCCTTGCCCGGGCCCACGTCCGTCGTGTTGCTCAGCTGCACGTGGTACGCGGAGCGGTACTCGCCGCTGGCGTCCTTGAAGATGACGCGCTCGGTGACGGGCTTGCGGTCCGTCGCGCCGTCGAACTGCTTCTGGGCCACGGCCAGCGCGTCCTGCTCGGACAGCTTCGTGGGGCTCTTGCCCAGGCCCGCGGGGATGGTCGCCACGTCACCGGTGACGCTGTCGACCTTGCCTTCCGCCGTCAGGTGGCTCACCACCTGCTCGCCGAAGACGCGCACGCCCTCGCTCTTGCGGTCCATGCGCACGTGCGTCATGCCCAGGTCGTCCTGCTCCACCGCGCGCGGCGCGAAGTCCGCGGCGTTGACGCCCGGCTTGCCGGCGAGGAGCTGGGAGACGGTGGGCGCGCCCTGCTTCTGGAGGAAGTCCACCGTCGTCTGGATGGCGGCCTTGCTGGCCTCGCTGTCCAGGGCCACGGGGCCGGACTTCACCGGCGGGGCCAGCGGGGCGGCCGGCTTCACCTGCGCGGGACGCACCGGCGCCTCGAACGAGGAGCCCTCCGCGAAGCCCACGGCCTTGTTCTTCACCTCGGTGGCGGCGGCGGGCCGAGAGTCAGCGGGACGCGTGACGGGAAGCTTCGGGAGGTCGGCGCGAATCTTCATGGTGGGGGTGCCCAGAGGTTGAAGTGCGGCTTACGTGGGTATTCTCGATTCTTGCGAGCCCAGGTTGTGTCTCCGTGGGAGGAAAACGCACACACTTCGCGTCACAGCGGGCAACCCCCTGGAATCACTGGGCTACATTGGCCGCCGAATGCCCCGTCCCCGCTCGTTCACTCCGTCAGGCATCGCCGCCGCCGCGCTCACCGTCATCGACCGGGAGGGGCTGGACGCGTTGACGATGCGCTCCGTGGCGAGCGCGCTCGGCCTGGGCACCATGTCGCTGTATCGCTACGTCGAGGGTCGCGAGGCGCTGGAGTCGCTCGTGGTGGACACGGTGATGCGCGGCATCGAGCTGCCGGCGCCGTCATCGAGCGCGAAGTGGACGACGCGGGTGATGGGGCTGATGACGCGCGTGCGGGAAGCGGTGGTCCAGCACCCGGCCGTCGCGCCCCTCCTGCTCACCCGCCGCCACTCCACGACAGGAACGCTTGCGTGGGCCGAGGCGCTGCTCGGACTGCTCACGGAGGGCGGCTTCGACGGCACGGCGCGAGTCATCGCGTTCCGCACGCTGGTCAGCTACGTGTTCGGCGCCGTCCAGTTGACGCACCTGGGCTCGCTGTCCGGCGAAGGCACCGCCGCGCTCGCGGAGCTGGACGTCGCCACGTATCCGCTGCTCCGGGAGACCGCGCGGCGCGCCCAGAGAATGACCCACGAAGAGGAGTTCCGACACGGCCTGGAGCTCATCCTGCGTGGAGTGGAGGAGACGGTGGCCCACCGCTGACGCGGGCCCAGGTGAGCGGCGATGTGTCCAGGCATGCCACGCTGAAGAAGTCGAGCCGCGCCAGTCAGAGCGCAACGGGCTGCATGAGGCCGGCCCTGGCCAGCAACTCGCGCACCCTCCGCGCCAGCGCCATGTGCTCGGGGTTGGCCACGGTGAAGCGCTCCGGCGTCAGGACGATGAGGGTGCCCAGGTCTTCCACCCTCTCGATGCGCACCGGAGCAGGAAGTGGAGGCACCTTGCCGCGACTCCGCGCGAGATAGGTCACCCAGCCCAGCCACATGTCCGCCTCGTCCTGCCTGGCGTCCATCGTCCGATAGGCCTCGGACATGGCCACCGCCCAGTCAGGTTCCCAGGCAAGTGCCATGCTACGCACCACCCCCATCAGCACGGGCGGTGTGAGGAGTCGCTCCGCGTTTTCTCCCTTGTAGGGGATCGACAGGACGCACGCATTGGCAGTGCTGAATTCGGCGGAGCTGCCGCAGTGCATCCTCAACGAGGCAAGGTCTGGGCCGATGCCGTCGTTGTAGGCCGAGACAGTCAGGCCCAAGTGCTCAAAGGCTGGCCCACCGGGCTCCCGATTGACGCCGCGCCGATATGCTTCCGTCAGCGTGGAGAGGTCAGGGGGCATGAGGGGGGTCTTGCGTCCCTTGCCTCGCGGCTTCGGAATCTTGTTCCAGTGAGCCAGCAACGGGTCACACGCGGCCAGCAGATTGAGGAACGTGACCGCTCGCCGGGCGCACTCTTCAGGAGACTCTCGTCGCGGCCCCCAGTAGGCACCTGCGTAGTAGGTCTCAGGGTAGGTCTTGGGCGCGGGTTGCGCGGTCATGAGGTTCTCTCCTCAGCGCGCCAGGAGCCGTGCCGGGGTGTGAACGACGGTGATATCCTTGTAGCCGTTGCCCTCAAGCAGCTTCCGGATGGCATTGGCAGCATGCTCCTCGGCAACATGCCACTCGATTCTGTTGCCCATGCCCCGAACGATGTCACGCTGCCGTTCGGCCTGGTCGATGAGATCCTGTGCTTTGCCGGAATTTCTGTACCAGTACTTGGGGGCAAGGTCGTCCTCGAAGAACGCCGCGTAGCCAGGCCCTTTGGCCTCCAGGAGCACGCCGTCTTTGAAGCCGTCGAAACGCACGCCTCCATCCTTCGTACCCATCCCCCCGACCCAGTAGGCGTCGTCGTATGAGTGACCTGAAATCTGCTCCTGGTAGGCCTGAGCGCGCTCGGACGCCCCCTTCTCTCTAGAAGGCCCCCAATTCCCAGGCCCTTTTCCGCCAGAGGGGGCCGGATGCCCCGTAGTTGTATTGGCGCGCTGAAGGATGATGGCGGCTCCGGGACCGCCACCCAACACCGCCGCCGCGCGCCCTACTGGAACCGCCACGCGCTCGATGGTCAGCGTCCCCTGCGCGGACAAGGCCAGCACTGGCACCGTGGCCTCGGCGCCCGCCAGTGCGCTTGTCACCGAGCGCGTCGAGGCGGCCGCCGTGCCCGTCGTGAGCAGGAGGTCCGTAGCCAGTTCGGCCACCGCCTCGATCTGCTCGCCCCGCGTCATGTATCGGAAGCGCTCGAAGTATTCCGGCGATGACTCAATGAGCGCGGCCACGCCAGCGGGCAGGTTCTTGACGGCGGCGATGCTGTCCATCGGATAGGTGAGAAAGTGACCCACGGAGAGCGCCAGCTTCACGACAGCGGATTCGGCTCCATCCAGTGTGCGGCCCACGTAATCCGCGTCGTCGTGGACATCCGCCAGCGGGAATCCATCCACCTCCCGCAGCGCGTCGTCCAGCGCGCGGAAGACGCCCGTGCGCCCATCGTAGAAGCGGCCCAGTTCGAAGCCGTGCGCCCGGAAGCCACCGTTGCGCCACTCCACGGAGCCCACCCGCTGTTGGGTCCCGCCACTGCGCACCCATGCGAGGCACCCGTCAGGCCGGAGTACCGCCAGATGATCGAAGCGACTCACCCGCTGAACCAACTCGGCGCGCGACACCTCGCCCTTGTCCAGAACCTCGCGCAGCATGAAGCCCACCGCGACGCGTGCCGGAAATTGCCCCAGCGTCACGTCCCTGCCCAGCAGCGCTGCCAGAAGCCGCGCCGCCTGCGGGGGCGTGAGTGGACTCCCCTTCACAGGTCGTTCGTCACGGTCCTCCATCCCCGCGTCACGAAGCAATACGTCAAAGGCGTCGCTCCGTGGACCTCGTGGAGGGAGAGTTTCCCGGGAGGTGTCCTCCACCCGTCGCTCACCAAGTGACGCGGAGCGCTGGTGGAACGTACCTTTGCGAGTAGCGGGTTCAACTCCCGAGCAGCCCGAGACAAGAACGGCGATGCACAGCATCCAGAGGCCACAACGCATTCTTCACCTCGCGCCTCCACCCTCGGAGGCCAGCGGTCTGGATGCTGGCATTCACTTCTGACAAGACGATGGGCAGCGCGGTAGGGTCCCGCATCGTCACGCAGACATGCCTCTGCAGCGGGCCCGCGCGGGCGTGTCACCCTCTCTGCATGGGCGACACGCTCGGGGTGACGACTCAGGCGGTGGCGCGCAGCGGGAACGGCTGGGGGCTCGGGCCGGCCTGCCAGTTGTTGTAGCGGCCATCCCAGTACTGGACGGTGAGCTTGGAGACGTCCACGCCGTCGAGGCAGCCCAGGTTGATGGAGCGGAAGTGGCCGCCCATCTCCTCGACGAAGCCTCCGCCGTAGCACTGGACGCCGCAGTGCTTGCAGAAGCGGCGGTAGTTGGGGCTGTCACCCACCCGGTACTCGCCCGTCTCGCTCTCTCCCTTGGTGACACGGAACTGGCTCGGCGGAACCGAGGTCGTCGTGCCGCCCATCTTGGTGCAGACGGTGCAGTTGCAGCGGTTCACCGGCGCCGCGAGGTCGAACTCGGCCTCGAAGCGCACGGCGCCGCAGTGACAGCCGCCGACGTACGTCTTCAGGGTGGGGGACTTCTGGGGGGCGGTCTCGCTCATGGCAGGGTTCTCCTCGGTGCGGCGTGTTGATGGAGGGAGTTATGAACCCTGTCAGTGACAGGAGTATGTCAGGTTTCCGCGAGGCCCCCTGACAATCCGGCCTGAGCACGGGCACCCCATCACGCGCGCGAGCGGACGATGGCGCCCGGTGTCACTCCCAGTACCCGGCGCATGCACCGGGCCATGTGGCTCTGGTGGGAGAACCCCGCCTCCAGCGCGACCTGCCCCGTGGGCATCTCCCCACGCAGCAACAGGGTGCGGGCGAGCTCCACCCGGCGCTGAATCACGTACTCGTGGGCGGGCAGCCCCGTGGAGCGCTTGAAGAGCGTCTTGAAGTGCGACGCGCTGACTCCCGCCACGCGCGCCAGTGACGCGAGCGCGAGGTCTTCGTCCAGGTGCTTCTCGATGTACTCGATGACCCGCTGGAGCTGGGACGCGGGGAGTCCGCCGCGCACCTCGGCCTCGGTCCGGTACCGGGCCAACAGCCTCGCCGCGAGCGCCAGCCCCAGGCTCTCCCGGTAGAGCAGCCCGTTGGGGAAGTCCGCGTGGGACTCCGCCTCCAGCGCCCAGGCGATGTGCTCTATCTGCTCGTCGCGGAAGTGGTGGCGCTCCTCCAGCCCCACCTTGTCCGGGTCCAACCCCATGTCCTCGGCGGCCATCCGCAAGAGCGAGTGGGGCAGCCGCAGGTCCACCGCGGTGCTCGCGTCGTCCTCCACCCAGGTGTCGGACGCGCCGGCGGGCATCAGGCTCAAGTCACCGCGCGTGCGCACCGAGCGGCTGGAGCTGGAGTGACAGGACACCCGGACGGGCTTGCCTGAATGGAGGCTGATGAAGTGGTCAGCGCTGGCGGCGTGCCGCACGTCGCCCATACGCGTCATCCGCAACTCGACACCGAGGCTGATTCGAGGACGTCGGCGCGCGTGCTCACTCATGGCCCCCGAATATAGGAACCCCCGGCTTTTCGTGCTCCCGAAACATCCGCGCGTGCGCGACCCGCGCGGAGGCCGTCGGTATTCCTTTCCCACATCCAACGCGAGGTGGCCGCGAGCGGTCCCACCTCCACGCAGGCGGTCGGGAGTCATGCACATGGGCAGGTACTCAGGGAAGAAAGCAGTGGTGACCGGGGGCACGGCGGGAATCGGGCTCGCGACGGTGAAGGCGCTGCTCACGGAGGGCGCGGAGGTGCTGCTCACCGGACGCAACGAGCAGGGCCTGGACGCGGCGCGAAAGGAGCTGGGCCCCCGGGCGCACGTGGTGCGCTCCGACACGGCGAACCTGCGCGACATCGACGCGCTGGCCGCGCTCGTGAAGGAGAAGCTGGGCGCGGTCGACTTCGTCCTCATCAACGCGGGCTACGCGAAGCTGCGCCCCTTCGACCAGGTGTCGGAGGCCGAGTACGACGAGACGTTCGCCATCAACACCAAGGGCGCGTTCTTCGCCGCGCAGCGGCTGGCGCCTCACGTCCGGGAAGGCGGAGCGTTCGTCTTCACCACCTCGGTAGCGGACGAGTCCGGCTACCCGGGCATGAGCGCCTATGCGGGCTCGAAGGCGGCGGTGCGCTCGTTCGTGCGCGTGCTCGCCTCGGAGCTGTTGCCCCGAGGCGTCCGCGTCAACGCGCTGAGCCCCGGCTTCACGAGGACGCCCACGCTGGGCGTCCACGGCGCCACGCCCGAGGAGGTGGCGGCCTTCGAGAAGGAGGGAGCGGAAATCACGCCGATGAAGCGCATCGGCTCCGCGGAGGAAGTGGCGCGCGCGGCGCTGTTCCTCGGCTTCGAGGCGACGTTCACCACCGGCGCGGAGCTGCCCGTCGACGGCGGCCTCTCGCAGCTCTGATTCGAGACAGGGAGAAATCCAAACATGAAGCCATCCATCAGTGTCATCGGCGCGGGCCGCATGGGCTCCGCGCTCATCAAGGCGTTCCTCAAGAGTGGACATGCGACGACGGTCTGGAATCGCACGCGGGCCCGCTCGGAGCCCCTGGCGGCGCTGGGCGCGCGCATCGCGGACAGCGTGCGGGACGCGGTGCACACCGCCGACATCGTCGTGGTGAACGTGAATGACTACGACACCAGCGACCACCTGGTCCGGCAGGACGAGGTGACGCAGGCGCTGCGAGGCAAGCTGCTCGTGCAGTTGACGTCCGGCGCCCCCGCCCTCGCGCGTGAGCAGGCGGACTGGGCGCGGAGGCACGGCATCGACTACCTGGACGGCGCCATCATGGGCACGCCGGACTTCATCGGCCTGTCCGAGGGGACGCTCCTGTACGCGGGCCCCGCCGCGCTGTTCGAGAAACACCGACCCACGCTGCTCGTGCTCGGGGGCAACACGCAGCACGTGGGCGAGGACGTGGGCCATGCGTCCGCGCTCGACAGCGCGCTGCTCGTCCACATGTGGGGCTCCCTGTTCGGCGTGCTACAGGCCGTGGCCATCTGCCGCGCGGAGAAGCTCCCGCTCCAGACGCTGGCGACGTTCGTCAAGGCGCTGGCCCCCGTCGTCGACGGCGCCGTGGCGGACGTGCTCACCCGCGTCCAGAAGGACACGCTGGGCGCCGACGAGGCGACCCTGGCCACACTGGAGACGCACAACGTCGCGTTCCAGCACCTGCTGCACCTGTGCGAGGAGCGCGGCATCCACGATGGCATCCCTCGCGCCATGGACGCCCTCATCCAGGCGGCCTTGAAGAAGGGACACGGGCAGGACGACTTCGCGGTCCTCACCCGCGTCCTGCGCTGAGCGTCACGCGCATCACCGAGGCGCGAGTCGAGGCGGAATCCCCTCCGCGCATCACTGCCGGTGAGGTATCGGCCGTCCGCTCATCCCACCATCGCGGAGCCGCCCTCTGCATGGCGCTTGCTGGCCCATGGAGAGGGCGGTAGGGAAACGGGGCCACCACCACGAGCCAGGACTCCATGGCGCAAAAGAAGACCGCGGTCCCTCGTTCCCCCTCGAAGAAGGCGTCGACGACTCCCGCCGTCCCGCTTGAGGTCGCCTGGCGGGCGCTGGAGCAGCAGTTCCGCGAGGCCCTGGGCCCGCGCGCCACGGGGCAGTACCCGGTGGACCTGGAGCCCCTGCACGTGACCTTCAAGCAGGTCCCCGACGTCACGGGGCTCCTGCCGGACACGTATCAGCGCTTCGTCGAGGCCGTGGGCTATGGCTGGCTCAACACCGGCAAGAAGGGCCTGGCCTTCCTGCCACCCCGCTGGCGCGCACGGGAGTCACAAGGCATGGGCGAGCCGGGTCGCGCTTGGGACCGGGTGCGCTGGGAACGAGAGGCGGGCCATCACGTCTACCGCTTCCTGATGTTCGCGTCCGAGGACCGCAACGACGTCAATGGCTACTGCTTCGGCAAGAGCGAGCAGGATGGCTCGCTCGTCGTCTGGCTCGTGGAAGACAGCCTGCCGCTGCGGGAGGAGGGCCCCTTCGAGCCCTGGCTCGCCAAGAAGCTGGCGGCCCTGACCAAGGCCCTCGCGAAGCGCGGCGCCCGGCCGGAGCTGGGAGACCCGCTCGCGCTGGCGCAGGAGTCGCTCGGAGTCACACCGCCTCCGCCACCCACCTGACCCGGTGTTCCGGAACTGGGAAGCCACTTCCCAGGGTCGGGCAACCCGACGCGCGGCGAGCACGGGCCTTCACTCGACGCGCCCTGGGAGAAGAGGCATGGCTCGACCCTTGCTTCGTGCGGGGAGCCGCAGCCTTCGCCCCGGAGGGGCCTTGTCCGACATCACCCAAGACCTTCGCCTCGCCCTGAGGATGCTCGCCCGGCATCCGGCGTTCACCCTCGTCGCGGTGCTCACGCTGGCCCTGAGCATCGCGGCGAACACCGCCATCTTCAGCGTGGTCAACGCGGTGCTGCTGTCGCCCCTGCCCTTCCCCGAGCAGGACCGACTGGTGCTGGCCTGGACGCGGATGCCGAGCACCCCTCGGTGGACCGTGGCGCCCGCCAACTTCCTCGACTGGCGCGCCCAGGGCGACGTGTTCGACGGGCTCGCGGCGTTCTCCCGCCTCAGCCTCAGCCTGACAGGCGATGGCACGCCCGAGCGCCTGCGCGGCGCCAGCGTGTCCGCCAACTACTTCCAGGTGCTCGGCGTGCCGGCGGCCCTGGGCAGCGCGTTTCAACCCGTCGAGGGGGAGACAGGGCCTCGCCACGTCGTGGTGCTGAGCCACGCGCTGTGGAAGCGCCGCTTCGGCGCGGACCCTCGCATCATCGGTCGTGACGTGCGCCTCGATGACCGCGGCTACCAGGTCGTCGGAGTGATGCCGGAGCGCTTCACCCTGCCCGGCATCGGACCGCAGACGTCCACGCCGGCCGATGCACCCGAGCTCTGGGTTCCCGCGCCGTCGCACGACATCCCGCAGCTCGGCTCGGATGGGACGCTGGACCTCAGCCAGTCCCGAGACACCACCTACCTGCGCGTGCTCGGACGACTGAAGCCCGGCGTGACGATGGAGCGCGCGAGCGCGGCGATGAGCGCCGTCGCCCAGCGGCTGGAGCAGGAGTACCCCTCGAGCAACCTGCACTCCGGCATCACCCTGGTGCCCCTGCGCGAGCAGATTCTCGGCGACGTGCGGCCTGTGTTGTGGGTGCTGCTGGCGGCGGTGGGGCTGGTGATGGCCATCGCCTGCGCGAACGTGGCCAACCTCTTCCTGGTGCGCGCGGCGGCGCGGCGGCAGGAGATGGCGGTGCGCGCGGCGTTGGGCGCGGGACGCGGACGGATGATGCGTCAACTCCTCACGGAGAGCGTGCTGCTCGGCCTGCTCGCGGGCGCGCTGGGCCTGCTCCTCACCGTCTGGGGAATGGACAGCCTGCTGAGCCTGGTGCCGGCGGAGCTGCCCCGGCTCGACGAGGTTCGCGTGGACGGACGGGTGCTGGCCTTCGCGCTGTGCATGTCGCTGGGCACGGGGCTCCTCTTCGGCCTGCTGCCCGCGCTCCAGGCCTCGCGTCCGGACCTCGACGGAGTGTTGCGACAGGCGGGTGGAGGAAAGCTCGTGGGCGGCGGCCGTTCGCGCGGCGCGCTCGTGGTGGGCGAGGTGGCGCTGGCGGTGGTGCTGCTCATTGGCGCGGGACTGTTGCTGCGCAGCCTGTCGCGCCTCCAGGACGTGGACCCGGGCTTCCGCGAGGAATCCGTGCTCACCTGGACCCTGGAGCTGCCGAAGGAGAAGTACCCAGACGAGGCGCGACAGGGGGCCTTCTTCCAGCAGGTGGTGGAGCACGTGTCGGCGCTCCCGGGCGTCCGGAGCGCGGGCGCGGTGACGGACCTCCCGCTGGGAGGCGCCAACATCTGGTTCAACCTGGACATCGAGGGACGTCCGGCGCCTTCTCCCCAGGAGCGCGCGAGCGTGGGCTTCCAGGTCGTCACGCCGGGCTACTTCGAGTCGCTGGGCATCCCCGTGCGCCAGGGCCGGGACGTGACGAGCACCGACACGAGCATGTCGCAGCCCGTGGTGATGCTGAACGAGACGGCCGCGCGGCTCCACTTCCCGAAGATGGACCCGGTGGGCCAGCGGATTCGCGTGGGGGACGCGGAGACGCCCTGGCTCACGGTGGTGGGCGTGGTGGGTGACGTGCGGTACGACGGCCTCACCCAGGAGACCCGACCGGAGGCCTACCTGCCCGCGCTCCAGCGCTCCCTCTTCCTCATGTCCTTCGTCGCCCGGACGGAGGCCGAGCCGATGGCGCTGGCCGCCGCGGTGCGCTCCGTCGTGGCCTCGCTGGACAAGGACCTGCCCGTGGGCGTGACGCTGACGATGGAGCAGCGCGTGGCGGAGTCCACCGCGCGGCCTCGCTTCGTGTCAGTGCTCGTGGCGGTGTTCGCGGTCCTCTCGCTGCTGCTCGCCAGCGTGGGCCTGTCCGGCGTCATGGCGTACACGGCGCGGCAGCGCACGCGGGAGATTGGCATCCGCATGGCGCTGGGGGCGCAGGCCTCGGACGTGCTGCGCATGGTGCTGGGCCAGGGCCTGCGGCTGGCGCTCGGGGGTGTCGCGCTGGGACTCCTCGGGGCCTGGGGACTGACGCGCGTGTTGTCCAGCCTGCTGTTCGACGTGAGCGCCACGGACCCCGTCGTCTTCGGCTCGCTGTCCCTGCTGGTGGCCGTGGTGGCCCTGCTGGCCACCTGGCTGCCCGCGCACCGCGCCACCCGGGTGGATCCGCAAGTCGCCCTGAGAAGCGAGTAAGCGCTGAGAGTCCAGCACTCACCCTGTCCGTGATGGAGGTGACGCCACGGGGCGCTTGAGGCTTGGAGGGCGGTCGTTAGATTGCCTCGCATGGCTGACAACTTCGACCCCATCGACGGCGCTCGCGCGAACATGATTCTGGAGAGCCTGCTCGACACGCCGTTCACCGAGGACGACGAGCACCTCCAGTTCCTGCTGCGCCAGGGGGACCTCACCTTCGAGGGGGACTTCGAGATGGAGCCCAACGAAGTCGTCATCGTCGTGGGGAACCTGACGGTGACGGGCTGCCTCGCGGACCAGTTCTACAACGAGGACGACTTCTCCAAGCTGTACGTCCTGGGGAACGTGAGCGCGCGGGACATGGTCTGTGGCTCGGAGGTTCGCGTGACGGGGAACCTCACGGTGGAGAACGTGCTCTACGCCAACTCGTTCGACGTGGACACGCTGGGCGTGAGCGGGAAGCTCAGCGCGAAGGTGTTCATCGAGGATGGACACCAGGTGGAGTTCGGCGCGCTCCAGGTGGGCACGCTCATCTCCGACGACGCGTCGTGGCGCGAGGTGAAGCCGGAGGCCGTCATCGGCGACTTCGCGACGGTCCTCCAGTCCCACATCCTCAGCGAGGACGGACAGGTGGTCCTCGGGGATGCGCTCCATCAGGAGCTGAAGGCGGGCCGCTCCGTCCTGCTCTGAGCGGCCCGGGCCCGGGACTCAGGGCGCGTCTGGCAGCGCGTACTCGAACACGTAGGTGTGGCCACCCTTCTCGTCGATTTGAATCTGCATCGAGCCGGTGAGGCCCTTGAGCTCGTCCGTTCCGGAGTCGGGGACGACGAGGATGGTGAGCTCGGGTGCGCCGCGGGTCATGCGCCCGGTGTGATGGATGGAGAAGCTGCCCTTGCGGCCCTGGAGGCTGCCGGTGACTCGCTCCATCGCGACGTAGGCGCCCGACTTGCCGTCATCCATCGTCGCGAGCATCTGCCCGACGCCCGTGCCCTCCAGGTCGCCGTGGTAGCGCTTGTCGATGGACATCCGGCCGATGGGCGAGGCCGCCGCGCCTTCGTCCGGC
This sequence comes from Myxococcus eversor, assembly GCF_010894455.1. Taxonomy (GTDB): domain Bacteria; phylum Myxococcota; class Myxococcia; order Myxococcales; family Myxococcaceae; genus Myxococcus; species Myxococcus eversor. The sequence continues at coordinate 202,752 of NZ_JAAIXY010000019.1, forward strand.
GCCAGGGGCTTCACCTTGACGTCGAAAGGTCCCTGCACACGCTTCGTCATGTTCGTCTCGCTCCCTGTCCGTGGGGAAACCGTGGCCTGACTACCCGCGCATCCCTGCGCGAGCACGGCACCGAGCACCCACGTCCACATCATCGTTCTGGCCTTCATCATGGATGGCCCCTCATCGAGTGGCCCACCCATACCGGTGCCCGTTTCCGGTCGATTGCAAAAACGCGACACGCCGACAGAATGCGCGCCGGTGAGTCGCCCTCGCATCGATGCGCCCCGTGGAGTGCTTCAGCGCCCAGCCCCCGAGGGCAGGATTGCGCACGAGCGCTTCGCGCCCTCGCCTGACCTGGAGGCCTTCGTCCAGCACTTCTGGACGGTGCGCTGGGACTTGCGTGGGGAGCCACCGCTGCTGGCGGAGACCCTGCCCCACCCGTGCGTGCACGTGGTGTTCGAGCGGGGACAGGCGCGCATCGCGGGGGTGCAGTCGCGTCGGTTCCGCCGCAGGCTCCAGGGCCAGTCCCGGGTGTTCGGCATCAAGTTCCGTCCCGCCGCGTTCCAGCCCTGGCTCAAGGCCCCGCTGTCGCGGCTCACGGACCGCACGGTGAGCCTGCACTCCGTGTTCGGCCGGGACAGCATCGCGCTCAAGGACGCCATCTTGGCGGAGCCGGACGTGCGCCGGTGCATGACGTTGGCCGAGGACTTCCTGCGGCCCCGTCTTCCAGTCATGCCCGAGCCGATTGCCCGGTTGAGGGATTTGGTGGAGCGGCTCGCGGTGGACACGACGCTCACGCGGATGGAGCAGGTGGCGGCGCTCGCGGGGTTGGAGCCACGCAACCTCCAGCGGAGATTCAGCGCGGCGGTGGGCGTGAGCCCCAAGTGGGTCATCCAGCGGTATCGCTTGCATGAGGCCGCCGAGCAGCTCGCGCGACCGGATGCCCCCGACATGGCGAGCCTGGCGCTCCAGCTCGGCTACTTCGACCAGTCCCACTTCATCCGGGACTTCAAGGCGCTCGTGGGCCGAGCACCCGGGCAGTACGCCGCCCAGGCAGCGGCCGCGCGTGGGAAGCGCGCCTCCCGCTAGGAACCCGAGACGCGGCGTCACGGACTGCGATTGCCTCTCGTACTTCACGACAGGCCGCGGGGGCTTCGGATCGACGGCATTCACCACAAGAACCATCTGCGCGGTGTGCAGGAGGCGGGGGCAAAGCCAAGCTCCAGCACCCATTCGTCAAGTCCAGAATCGGGTGCTGGGAAGGCGTTTCCAGTGGGACCAGGATGCGCCGGCCGGAGCAGAAGGCTTGGGTGAGAGCACTGTCAGGCCCTTCAGGTAATTCTTCGGAATGGACCTGCTGAAGAGGACCAGCTCCAGGAGAAATCCCATTGAAGCTGCGCCCGACGGTGCTGGTCGCGATTCTCGCCGGATGTTCCACGACTCACGGAACAGGTGGGTCCGGTTCCGACCCATCTCCAGGAGTCCAACCAGCGACGAAGAAAGAGCTGCCCTGGATTCCGGTGCTCGGCGGGCGAATGGAGACGACCCTTTTCTACGGTCCCTGGCAGTGCAGACAGGAGTTCATGCGAACATGCCAGCGTGAATGCGCTCGGGTCATGGGCTGCATGTGGTTGGCCGACATCAAGCTGGAATGGGAAGGTCGATTGGTCGCCCCACCGCTTCCCGTCAAAGCTGGCAGTCGCTACGGCATCTTCCACTGCTGCTGCGACCATCCCAAGCTGACGCCAGACAAGAACGAGGAGGAGCGGAGGTTGTGGGAGAACTTCCGAACTTCCTTCCGAAAGGACTGGAGCAAGAAGTTCGGAGACTGGCCTGAAGAGGAAGGTGTCGCCTGGCCCGGGCACCACATCCGGGACCTTCTTCATGGCGGAGATCCGGTGGACCCCAACAACATCATCCCCGTGAAGCCGGGCGTGCATACCGTCTTCAACAAGGCGTATCCCGCCTGCTACGGAGGTCAGCCACCCTGGAATACAGTGGGGCCCAATCTTCCCTACTCGGACCACTGACGATGGCCACGCCCATGAGCAGCCTGCTCGAAGAGGTCTCTCGCGAGCACTTTCCCTATTCGCCCGCCGCGCCCGAAGAGGTCGATTCGTTCGAACGCCGGGTGGGCTGGAAGTTGGACCCCGACCTGCGCGCCTTCTACCTGCACTGCAATGGAGCGGAGCTGGTTGAGCGGCTACCAGAGACGCCTTACCGCGTCCTGCCGTTGCACAAAATCACACGGGCGAGGGTGGCCATCTACGGCGAGGATGACGACAAGTGGGGACCGGCCTCGGTGTACGCGCTCTGCGATGTGCAGGACGGCAACTACGTTCTGGTGGACGTGGCCCGACAGGAGAATGGCCGCTACCCCCTCTTCGACGGGAACCACGAAGCGTGGCCGGACCCGGCCTACTGCAAGCAGATCGCCAGCTCCTTCTCGGAGTTCCTGGAGCGGGTGCTACGCACCCGGCGCGGCCTCTACTGGCTGGGGTAATGAAACAGCGAGGCGAGCGTGGAGTGCCCCTCCGCCACTCCCCGCCCGCCCCGCCTTTCTTCACGTCAAGAGAGCGCCGCCCCGGGCGGCGGGCTCCCCGTCCGTCACTGAAACAGCAGGCAATAGGTGTCGAGCCCGTAGAAGTCCGACGGCACGAACGGGTTCCACGTCTGCCGCACGAAGTAGAGGTGACGCCCGTCCACGCTCAGCGACGGGTGGAACTCGTCCTTCTCCGTGTTCACCGCCGGGCCCAGGTTGATGGCCTTGGTGAAGCGGCCACCGATGTTGATGCTCGCGTACAGGTCCCCCAGACCATGTCCCTCCGGCCGGTTGAGCGAGGCGAAGATGAGCACGCGGCCATCCGCGGAGATGTGCGAGTTGTACTCCCAGTAGTCCGGGCTGTTGACGCCAGTCCCCAACTTCTCCGCGGGCGCGTAACCAGGGCCACGGCGCTCCGCGCGGTAGATGTTGAAGTCCGAGTCGAACGTGCCGCTGGCGAAGTACACCGTGCCATCACGCGTCGCGCTGACGTAGAGCTCCTGACGGTCCGAGTTCACATTGGGGCCCAGGTGTTGCGGCGTGCCCCAGCTTCCATTCGCCTGCTTGTGCACCACCCACAGGTCCGAGTCCGCGCGCTCCTCGGTGCCCGTCACGGGACGGGTGGACGAGAAGAACAACGAGTTGCCATCCGGCGTGAGGAACGGGTCCGTGTCCAGGTACGTGCCGGAGAAGGACACCAACTGCCCCGGGGTGAAGTGGCCGTTCACCTTGCGCGTCTCGTAGATGGCCTGGAACGGCGCCTCCGCCGCATCCACGTGGTAGTACGCCGTGTTGCCGTCCGCGGAGACGGTGAGCCGGTACTCCGAGCGGTCCGGAAGGGAGACCTCTCCCGGAGCGAAGATGCTGCCGCCCGCGGGGCAGGTCATGAACCGCAGCGCCTCGCTGGACACCTCGTGCGCACCGAGCGCCTCCGCCACCTTGGCGGACTCCGGCTCCTGCGCGGCGCACGCCATCGTCATGGAGGACATGGCGACGAAGAGGCTCAGAGACCACGACTTCCCAGGGATGAAACGATTCATGCGACGTCTCCTTGTGATGGAGACACAGTCGCCCGACCTCCCGACGCTCGCGATGGAGTTGTGACGAACGGCGGAGGTCCTGGGGCGAACGGTGGAACCGCCGCCCCACCCCGCTCAGGAGGGCAGGTCCAACGCCCGCTGGAGCCGGGCGCGGTAGCTCCGGCCTGACGTCAGCTTCGTCCCATCCCGCAGTGTCAGCACGAACTCGCCAGGAGGCAGCGGCTCCACCTCCTCGATGCGGTCCACCCGGACGATGAGCGAGCGGTGCGCACGCACGAAGTCCTTCGGGTCCAGCTTCGCCTCCAGCGCATTCATCGTCTCGCGCGCCAGGTACGACTGCTTGCCCAGGTGGACGGAGACATAGTTCCCCTCCGCCTCCAGGTAGTCGATGTCCTCCACGCGCAGGAAGCGCATCCGCCAACCCACCTTCGTCACCAGCTTCGTCGCGTACGGCTCCGACGCGGGAGGCAGGCGCTGCGACAGCGCGTCCAGCCGCTCGATGAGGTCCGCGTCCAGCTCCGTGGCCCCGGTGCGGCGGCGCTCGCGCACCCGAGAGAGGCTGAGACGAAAGCGCTCCCGGTCAAAGGGCTTGAGCAGATAGTCGAGCGCGTTGGCCTCGAACGCCTGCACCGCGAAGTCCCGGTGCGCCGTCACGAAGATGACCGCCGGCTGCTGCTCCTGGGCCACCGCGCGCAGCACGCCGAAGCCGTCGGGCTCCGGCATCTGCACATCCAGCAGCACCAGGTCCGGGCGCTCCTTGCCGATGGCGGCGATGGCCTCGACGCCATCGCGACACTCGCCGATGACAGCCATGTCCGACTCGCCCGCGAGCAGCTCCTTGAGCCGCTCCCGGGCCAGGGGCTCATCGTCGACGATGAGCACGCGGATGGGCTGCGTCATGTCGCCGGCTCCGTCCGGAAGGGAATGGCCAGGGACACCAGCGCCCCGCCCTCCGAGCGCCCGCGCAGCTCCAGCCGGTGGTCCGGGCCGTAGAGCTGGACGAGCCGCTCCCGCGTAATCCACAGGCCCTTGCCACTCCCCGAGACCTTGGGGGCCGTCGACTCGCGCAGGCCGACGCCGTCGTCACGGACCTCCAGGAGCAGCGCCGGTCCCTCGCGCCGGGCGGACACCGTCACCGTGCCCGGAGCGGAGCGCGGGGCGATGCCGTGCTGGATGGCGTTCTCCACCAGCGGCTGGAGCAACAGATGCGGCACATGGGCCCCGAGCGTGTCCTGCTCGATTTCGTGCTTCACCTGGAGCCGGTCCGTGAAGCGCACGCCCTGGATGTCCAGGTAGAGCTGCAGGGTGCGCAGCTCGTCCCGCAGCGTCACCTCCTCGCGGCCCGCCGCATCCAGCGTGCCCCGCAGCAAGTCGCTGAGCCGGGCAATCATCCGCTCGCTGCCCATCGGGTCCCGGTGCACCAGGGCGGAGATGGAGTTGAGCGTGTTGAAGAGGAAGTGCGGGTGGAGCTGGGACTTGAGGACGTGGAGCTGCGCGCGCGCGAGCTGCGTGTCCCGCAACCGGACCTGCTCCGCGTAGTAGAGGGCGTGCGCCACGCCCAGGAGCGTCAGGTAGATGAACGGGTTGTAGAGCAGCGCATGCTCCAGCACCGCCGTATACGCGGGGGGCACGTCGTACCAGTGGAAGTACGGGTCCAACGCGTAGATGACCGTGGCGCGGAAGAACGAGACGGCGAGCGCACCGCCCACGTGCAGGGCGAGACGAGAGCGCCAGCGACGCCGCTCGAAGGGGAAGCGCAGGCCGAAGTACACGACGGCGACGGTGATGGGCGCCCACAGCGCGGTGGCGAACCCCTCCGTGAGCAGCGCATGAGACCAGGACACGCCCCGGACGGAGTGCGCCTCACTGGAGGCCGCCAGCCCCTGCAAGGTCCAATAGGCGAAGGCCCCCACCCACAACATCCAACCGCGTCCGCGTGACATGGCCTCAAGGTACACGGACTCTCGCCGGCTTTCACACCCACCCCCATCTCCCCTCTGAAGGGCACGCTCGCGCACATGAGTGAGCAGGCAGTCTCGCCTCCACCCAGCAACTGTTATTTGCCGGACCTCAAGCAATCCAGTGACAATAGCCACATGTCACTATCACGCACGCTCTTCGTCTCGCTCGCGGTGGTCCTTCTGGGGTGCTCCGGGTCGTCGGGTGACTCGGGAAAAGAGGAGTCGCCCGAAGATGAGTTCGGAGTGGCGTCCATCAGCGACGCTGGAACGCAGGACGCGGGGATACCCGACGCGGGGCCAGCCGACGCGGGTGACAGCCTCGCGGGGCTGACCCGCATCGCCGCCGCCGAGTACCAGTTGTTCTACCTGGTGGATGGCCGCGTGCTGGGCATCGGCTCCAACCGCGCGGGGCAGCTCGGCGTGGGCCACTCCAATCCGTACAACCAGGTCCCCCCCGTCGACATCGCCCTGCCCCAGGGGCTGCTCTTCAAGGACGTGGCGGGCGGCGGCTTCCAGAGTCTCGCGCTCGATGTCCAGGGCCGCGTCTGGACCTTCGGGCAGAACCTCTACGGGCAGCGAGGCGACGGCACCACGAACGACTACCCCAACCGCGCGACGACGCCGAACAACGGCCAGCCGTACCTCATCCTCCAGGACTCCACCGGCGCGACGTTCGACAACGTCGTCGCGGTGCGCAGCGCGCTGCTGTTCAACATGGCGCTGAAGGCGGACGGCTCCGTCTGGGTGTGGGGCATGAGCGGCACGGCGATTGGCAACACGCTGGGCATCGCGGGAGATGGAAACCAGGCGCCGCGCAACATCACCCGTCCCACCCGCGTCCCGCTCCCGCAGGGCGTGCGAATCACCGCATTCACCACCAACGACAACACCATCTTCGCGCTGGATGACACCGGCAAGGCATGGGCGTGGGGCGGAGGGTCCGCCGCGGAGAACCTGGGCACGGGCAATTACGCGGGCTATGCGCAGCCGAACCCGCTGACCATCCCCGTCAAGGTGAAGGAGCTCGCCGCGGGAGGCAGCCGCTGGGCGGTGGCGCTGGACGAGAACGGGAGCCTGTGGGGCTGGGGCATCCAGGGCACCTTCCTGGGCATCGGCAGTCCGACGGGCGGCTGGATTCCCAAGGCCACCCCGGTCCAACTGTCGTTCCCCGAGTTCGGCTCGCGCAAAATCGTCCACGTGTCCGCGTGTGGCCATGCCACGCACGTGATTCTGGACGACGGCTCGCTGTGGGGCTGGGGCGACAGCGCGATGGGCGAGGTGGGCAACGGAGTGATGCTGAACTTCGCCACCTACCACACGCCGTACAGCTGGGACTGGTCCAACTACCAGATGATGGTCTTCCGTCCCGTGCAGATTGCCCCGGGCGTCACCTTCAAGGCCCTGCACAACACGGCGCAGTCCTTCTACGGCTACGCCACGGCGACGGATGGAACCATCTACTCCTGGGGCCGGAACAAGACGGGTGTGCTGGGCAATGGCGTGCGGCCCACCGGTGACGTGGCGGGCCGGCCGGACAGCTGGAACGTGGCCACCGCCACGCCCGTGCCCGCGCACCTGCTGACCACGGGCACGGACGCGCCGTCGCTGTAGCGCGCCGTCAGTCGTTCAGCACCACGGCCAGGCCGTGGGAGAAGGGCTGGGCGGAGGCGAAGCGGGGTGTCACCGCCCAGCTTCCGTCCGGGCGCAGGTAGCCGAACCTGCCATCCTGCTTCACGGCCGCCAGCCCTTCGGAGAACGCGCCATTCACCGCCTGGAAGCGGGGCTCGATGACCATGGCCCCCTTCTGGTCGATGAAGCCATACACCCCCTTCACCTTCACGGGCGCGAGCCCCTCGCGAAACGCACACTCCGTCAGGCTCTCGTCCCAGTTGGAGAAGCCAGGCTCCAGCACCCAGGCGCCGGACGCGTCCACGAAGCCGAACTTCTTGCCCTTCACGACCAGCGCCAGCCCATCCGAGAAGCGGCCCATCGTCTTGAAGTCGAAGCTGGCGAGACACTGGCCCTTGGGGTCGATGAGCCGGCTCTCCTCACCCGGGGGGCTCTTCTTCAAGACGACGTGCGCCTTGCCGTCGACGAAGGGCCGGGCGAGTCCGCCACCGAACCCGTCCAGCACCACCTCGCCCTTCTTGTCGATGTACGAGTCCGAGCCCTTCGCCCCCGCGCGCATCACCGGCGCGAGCCCCGAGCCGAAGCGCCCCACATTCGCGTAGGTGGCCCCGGCCACGACGTACTTGGTGAAGTTCGCCTTGAACTCCACCGGCAACACGAGCGTGCCCTTCACGTCGATGAAGCCCTCGTCCGTCAGGGCCATTCCATCGCTGAAGCCCGTGAAGGCGCGCTTCACCTTCAGCGTGGCCTGCCCCTTCACGTCGATGAAGACCCAGCCATCGAAAGCGGGCATGCGGGCGTGGCCCTCGTTGAAGGTGAAGGGCGTGCCATGGGGGCTGGGGATGACCAGCTCCCCCTTCGTGTCGATGAAGCCGTAACGCGTTTTCACGCCAGGGACCCTACCGTCCGGGCCCTCGCGCGTCGACGCTCACGGCCGCGTGCAGGAGCGCCCACCGCCCGCGTGATACATGAGGTCCTGGTAGACGGCTTGCGCGAGGATTTGCGTCTTGCTCTCCAGGCGCTGCACGGTGACACCTCCGCGCTGGAGTTCGAAGACAGGCGTGGTGCCGGGCACCAGCGGCGCCTGGAAGGCCGTCACTCCCGCGCTCGTCACGTCCAGCGTGCGAACGTCGGTGCCCTGCGTGATGACCAGCCGACCCGGTTCCTTGAGGAAGGCGAGCAGCTCCACCTGGTTGGACGCGGCGACCCCGCCCCGCAGCTTCATGGCGCGCGCCGTCTGTTTCGCGGCATTGAAGGGCGCGTCCGTGCGGTGCCGACGGTGGGTGTAATAGAGCGTGTCGCGGACGATGGTGGGGCGCTGTCCCGTCTTGAACCAGGTCGTGTAGTACGCAATCCAATCCATGATGACGTAGCCGCGCTCCTGCGACGCCGTCATCCACGACTCGCCGTAGTCCGTCAGCGTGAGCAGCGTCATCCAGTCCGCGTCGCCCTCCATCGCCTTCTCGAACTGCGAGCGGAACGCCAGGCTGTTCTGCGCCTCCCAGTACACGCGGCTGCTGTTCTCGCTGTCGGTGAGCTTGTGGCGCACGTCCTCGAACGCGACGGGGGACATCCACAGCTTGCCGCGACGGTGAGACTCCACGCTCCAGCGGCGCATGTTCTCCCCGGACTGCGCGGTGCGCTCGCCCCACGTGGAGAAGCCCGTCACCAGGCTGTTCCACTCCGCGTACTTCGTCACGTCGCCCGTGTATGACAGGAGCGGCCAGTACGTGACTTGGATGCCCTGCGCCACGAGCCGCGTCTTCAGCTCCGTCCAGAAGGCCACCGACTTGCGCTCCGGGTTGAAGCTGGCCAGGACGATGGCCCCGTTGAGCTTGTGCACGGACGGGTGCTGGGCCACGGAGGCAATCATCGACACCAGTCCGTCCGTGGTGCCTTCGGCCTCGGTGGGGAAGTCCGGGCTGAGGACGATGCGGAACTCCGGGTCCACGGCCGCGGCGGCGGCGAGCATGACGGTGAGCTGATTGTTCCGCGTATCGGACGAGACTCGATACGGGTGCTCGTAGAGGAAGCCGTCCATGCCGGAGGCAATCGCGCGGCGCACCTCCGTCTCGAAGTCACGCTGCCGCCACGCGCTGTCGGCCCAAGGGGCTCGGGGCAGCGGCCTGTCCCTCATCAATCCGCCGATGTTGGCGTACTCGCCGTTGCGCGACTCGGGCGTCATCCAGCCCGTCCAGTAGTCCGACGCGGGCTGCGCGTTGTCGATGGAGATGGGGAAGATGGGGTAATAGAAACCGAAGACCTTCTTCGGTGCCGCGCGCAGCGCCGCCGTCGTGGGCATGTCGAACGGGTAGCACTCGGAGATGGGCGTCGGCGCGGGCGCCGTGGGGAGCACGCCCGCCTCGGGTGCTCCGTCCTCGGAGGGAAGCGACTCGTCCGCAGCGCCTCCCGCGCAGGACATCGAGAGCAGGGGCGCTAACAAGAACGCGGCAAGCCGCGCCCTGGAGAAATCCATGGCGATGCGCATCGGTCGACCTCGAGGTGCGCTTCATCCGGGGGGACGAAGTGAGGGGGTTATCCTCGGGACACGGGAGGTCTCTCGATGGCGCGCTCTTTCGCGCTTTTCCTGCAACTCATTGAGCCGCGCGACACGTCGGCGTGCTCACGTCATGGCAGCAGTGATTCCTTGCGCTTCAGCTTCTTGGCGAGCGTGGTGTAGGACCACTCGCCCTCTTCATCCACCAGCCCCTTGGCGAGCAGCTTGCTCAACTGGGGGCCCATCTCGCTGGAGTGGCCGATGAGGTGATGGTCCGCGCGCACCTTGTCGATGGCGTCGTCGCGGTCATCCGAGACGACGAGCCGGGCGGACAGCGTGTCGGCGTAGGAGGAGTAGTCGTTGTAGTAGGTCCACGCCACACCCTGGAGGGAGAAGTCCCCCAGCACGACAATCTCTCCGTGGAAGAGGAGGTTGTGAGCCTTGAGCGAGCCGCCGACGAAGAGCAGTGAGTAGTCGAAGCCCTCGTGGATGATGTTGCCCTCCACCACCAGGTCTCCCGCGACGAGCAGGCGGCCCTGGTCCTCCAGGATGAGGTTGCCGTTCACCGTGACACTCTTCGCGTCGAAGGTCAGGTCCTGGCCCTCGGAGAGGGTCAGGCCTTGGGCCACCTGCTTCACTTCGGCGGAGGGCGACAGCTTCGCCTTGAGCGCGGCTCGCTTGCCGGCCGAGCCTGCTTGTGCGTGGAGCGAGCCTTCCTGCAGCAACTTTTCGAAGAGCGTCATGTTCACAGGCTAGAAGTCCACCCGGGAGCTGACGAGCGAAATGTCCTGGCTGGACCTCCCCGGGAAGCCTCGGCCGTCCGGCTCCGGGTATACTGGGGACTCGGCCGGGAAAACGGTGTGAGGTCTGCGTGGCATCAACCAGGACTGTCCGATGGGTTTCGACGCTCGAGAGTGTGCGTGCTCGGGGCGTGACCGCCCAGGGAGCGCTGCTTGCCTGCGCGTTGCTCTTCGCCCATGCGGCGGGTGCGCAGACCACGGAGGATCGGGCCTACGTTGGCGTCACCTTCGCGCGCGGCACCGAGATTGGCTCACAAGGCGGCAGACTGGATGAGCGCAGGCAGTTGGACCTGCGCATCCCCCTCCCGCCCTTGTTCCTCGGCCGCACGGTGCTCGTGCCCTCCTTCGGCTACGAGACGCGCTTCATGGGACTGGAGCAGCACGGTCCGCTGGCGGATGTGTCGGAGGAGGAGCTGGGTCGGCAGTTCCATCGCTTCCAGCTCGGGCTCACGCTGATTCGTCCGCTCTCGCCCCGGTGGATGCTGGTGACGGGCGCGGTGGCGAACACTCGCACGGACTTCAAGAGCTCCTTCGACTTCGGGTTGGACACCTCGTGGGTGGGCTTCGCCATGGCGAACTACCTGATTGGTGGAGACCCGGACGTGCGGCTGACGTTCGGCCTGGTGGCGCTGTATCCGTTCGATGCCACGCCCGTCGTCCCCATGATTGCCTTCGCGTACCGCAAGGGGCCGTACATCCTGGAGGTGGGGCTGCCTCGGCTCGCCATGTTGTACAAGGTGGGCACCGGGCTGGAGCTGGGCATCACCGGCATGTTCGACCAGCAGGTCTTCCGCTCGCGCATCCCGTATGACGGGCAGGGCCCCATGCCGCAGTACATCCGTGAGACGGCGCTGCGCTTCGGCCCCACGGTGAATGCGCGCCTGGGCAATGCAAACCTCTGGCTCAGCTCGTCCATCGGGCTCGACCTCCTGAACGACTATGCGCTGCTCGACAAGGACCGGGACCGGGTGGAGATGGGGATGCTCCAGTCCACGGGCCCGGCGCCCTATCTGAGGGTGTCGCTCGGCTGGCGTCCGCCGCGTCGTGCGAGGGAAGCCGTCCGGCCCATCGGCGGGCCGCCGGAGCAGGCTCCGCCGCAGGGCAACTCCCCCTCGCTCATCCGATGAAGGGCGTGAGCGCCTTCAACCAGACGACGACAGCGGCCGCGCCCGCATCGGGCACACCGAGCGCCCTGCTTCCCAGATAGCTGGCGCGTCCGAGCCGGGGCTGCATGCGCGTGGTGGCCTCCGCGCCTCGCGCTCCTTCGTGCACCGCCGCGGCCCAGGCTTCAGCGGTCGACGTTCCAGCCTTCAGCTCTCGAGCGAAGGCATCGGCCGCGGGCTTGAGCGCATCCAGCATCGTGCGGTCTCCGGGCTTGGCGCCGCCAAGCTGCGCCACCGCGTCGACGGCGAGGGCGAACGCGTCCGCCCAGGCCGGAGCATTGGTGGAACTCTCGGAGAGGCGACGCGCGGCGCGCAGCAACGCGGTGGCGTAGAACGGCCCCGAGCTTCCGCCGATGGCGCGCCGCAGGGCATCGCCGATGGCCGTGAGGGCCCGTGGTGGATTCGTCCACGAGGACTCGGGCAGGGCGCGAATCGCCGCCGCGCCGCGCGAGAGGCTGAGGCCCAGGTCTCCATCTCCCGCCGCGCTGTCGAGTTCGGTGAGGCGGGCTTCACTCGCTTCGAAGGCGGCGGCGACGGCGTGCGCGGCGTCCCGCACCCGCTCCATTCCAGGCTGACGAGTCTCCTGGGTGAGAGGCGCGGACGGCGTGACGGCGACGGGCCGGGCGGGGCGCTCCGGTGCGAGCCGGCCCTCGCCTCCCCAGGCGGGAGCGGTCGTCCTGGCGTCGAGCCAGCCCAGGCGCGCGTCATCCAGCTTCAGCACGGACAGGGAGCAGCCCGGCATCTCCAGCGCGGAGAGGAACGTCCCGGTCCACGCGCGCTCCACACGCAGGCCGCGCTCGCCCAGAAGTGTCAGGGCGCGGCGCGTGACGATGGCCAGCTCCATGGGGGGCGTGCCGCCCAGTCCATTGACGAGCAGGGCCACGCGGGTGCTGGCGCCGAAGCTCCGGTCCTCCAGGATGATGGAGAGCAGCGACTCCACCAAGGCATCAGCGGCCACGAGCGGGGCGCGGCGCACGCCCTGCTCTCCGTGGATGCCCAGTCCCAGCTCGATTTCGTCATCGCCCAGGGTGAAGCCGGGACGGCCCGCCGCCGGCACGGTGCACGGACCGAGCGCGACGCCCATGGTGCCCAGCTCCGCCGAGGCCGCCTGGGCTTCTCGGAGCACGTCCTCGAGGGACAGGCCCGCCGCCGCGGCGGCTCCCGCCACCTTGTGCACCAGCACGGTGCCAGCGATGCCGCGACGTCGCGCGGGCTCGACGGTATGGCGCAGGGCGACGTCATCGGCGACCACGACGACCTCCACGGGGATGCCTTCCGCGCGGGCCAGCTCGGCGGCGAGGCCGAAGTTGAGCCGGTCACCGGTGTAGTTCTTCACCACGAGGAGCGAGCCCGCGGGGCCTGACACCGCGCGAATGGCGGCGAGCACGGCGTCCGTGCTGGGCGAGGTGAACACATCCCCCGCCACCGCCGCGTCGAGCATGCCCGCGCCGACATAACCCGCGTGCGCGGGCTCATGCCCGCTGCCACCACCGGAGATGACGGAGACCTTGCGCTGCGCGGGGTCGGCCGGTGTGTCGGCGCGGATGACCACCGTCTCGTCGTCGAGCAACACCTGCCCCGGAGCGAGCGCGACGAACCCCTCCAGCATCTGCCTCACGACGGCCCTGGGCTCATTGACGAGCTTCTTCACCGGTTCCTGCTCCTTCGCCGCGGCGGCGGACGGACTGAACGGCGGGAGTAGAGCACGGGCGTTCCAGCACGGCGTTGGGAGGAGAGGCACGCCGGTGGGGTCCGCGTCGGAAACGTCCGCCAACCATCGCCGCGCCACCATACGGACCCGGCCAGTGAGATGGGTCATCTGGCTCCCTTCGGGAGGGATTTCATCCCCGCCCCTTCCCCGAGGTAGAAATCGCTTGCCGGGCCGGGTCGGAGGGACCTAGCTAGGGCTCGGGGAGCGCATGTCCTTTCTCGTCATCCTGCTGACCGCGGGATTCTTCACCATCCTCTTCTCCCAGTTCGGGCATCGACTTCCCGCGAGGAACTCGCTCATCTGGTGGTTGGTGGCGCTGTTCCTCCTGACCACCGTCATCAATCCCGACCTGTTCCGCCCGGTCATCCGGGTGCTGGGCATCGAGCTCGTCAGCAACTTCGTGCTCGGCGGGATGATGATGTTCCTGTTCTTCCAGATGGTGGAGCAGCAGGCGGAGAACCGGCGCTTCTCGCGGCAGATTGTCGAGCTCACCACCAGCTTCGCCGCCCAGCAGTTTCCCAAGGAGGCCGCGCGGCACCTGGCTGGCGAGGGCCGCAAGGTGCTCATCCTCCTGCCCTGCTTCAACGAGGCCGGCTCGCTGCCGGAAGTCCTCCCCCGGCTCGCAGCGCTCCAGGAGCGGAGCACGGGTGAAGAGCGCTTCGCCTTCTGCGTGGTGGACGATGGCAGCCTGGACGACACGCCTCGCCTGCTCGCCTCGCTCGCGCCCCTGGGCCACGTCACCCACAGCACCAACGTCGGCGTGGCTGGGGCGCTCTTGACGGGCTTCAAGCTCGCGCGGGCCCTGGACGCGGACCATGTCGTCCAATGCGACTCCGACGGCCAGCACCCCATCGAGGAGATTCCCCGGCTGGTGGCGCTCGCCCGTCAGCGGGGCGCGGACCTCATCATCGGCTCGCGCTTCGTGCCGCCGGAGCCCGCCGCCAACGCGGTGTCCAATCCCCTGCGGAGCACCACCCCGCTGCGGCGCACGGGCGGAATGCTCGTCACGCTCGTACTGGGTCTGTTCGGCCGGCAGGCGCGGGTGAGCGACCCGACCTCCGGCTTCCGCGTCTACTCACGGCGAGCCGTGCGGGAGCTGCTGCGCGCGATGCCGGACGAGTATCCGGAGCCCGAGTCCATCGCGCTGCTCGCCCTGCGCGGACTGCGCATCCAGGAGGTCCTGGTGGAGATGACGCCGCGCACCCAGGGCGTCTCCAGCTTGAGCGGCCTGAAGAGCATCCGGTTCATGGTCAAGGTCACCACCGCCCTGCTGGGGCTGCGCGTCCGCTCACTGGTGGGAGGCTGAGCGCATGGCGACGCTTCGTGAGCGGCTCGACCGGGCGCTGAGCAGGCTCGACAGCCCCGGCTCTTCTCCCGAGTCCGCCGGCCCGGCCTCATGGCTGGTGCTGGCGCTGGTGCCCGGTCTGGCGTTGTTGATGTCCGGTGCCCTCCGCGCGGCGCTGCGCTTGAGCATCACCGCGTCGCTCGGGCTGGCGGTCGCCCTGCTGGCGGGCGGCGTGGTCCTGGCCGCGCTGACGGGAGGGCTTCGCGTGAGGCGGGGATGGCACGTCCTCCCAGCACTGCTGGTGCTGGGGACCCTCATGGTGGCGGCCCTCCAGGCGCTCCACGCCTCCGCCTTCGACGGCCTGATGTCCGTGGGCGGCGGGGACGCGGGCAACCACGTCGCCCTGCGGCGCGCGTTCGTCGAGAGCGCTCCAGACGTCTACCAGCAGTTCGTGTCGTTCTACGCCTTCACGCACTGGCTGGACGTCTTCCTCGGCTTCGACGCCTTCGAGTCGTTCCGGGCGGGGTTCTACGCCATCCCCTTCCTGCTGACGCTCTGCATGCTCGCGGCCCTCCTGGCGATGACCCACCGTCAAGAGGAGGCGGGAGTGCCGGGAGCGCGTGTCGCGCCGTGGCTCCTGTTCGCGGGATTGATGGCGGCGACATCCATCCTCTTCCCCGTGCTCCACTACCACCAGGCCGACGGCTTCTACGCCCACCTGTTCGGCCTGGTGCCCACGCTGCTGGGGTGGGTGTTGTTCGGGTTCTTCACCTCGCGGCTCTTGCGCATCGGAGCCCTGCTCTTCGCCGTCGTCCTCCATCGCTACACCTACGGTCTCAACCTGGGCGACGTGCTCCTCGTCAGCGCGGTGCTGGCGGGCGTCGAGTCCACCGGCGTGTCTCATGCCCGGCGCCTCCAGTGGGCGCTGCGCGCGCTGGCCGTCGGCCTGGGGCTCGCGGCCCTCTTCGCCTACTGGAAGCTGCTCCCGCTGATTCCGGTGACGGGTGGAATCGTCGCGCCCCGCTTCCACGCGATGCTGAGGGGACAACTGGTGCTCTCCCTGGGGCTGCTCCTGCTCCCCCTGGCGGCGAAGCGCATGGGGCTGGCCCTGGGCGACACCGGCACGCGCCTGGCGCGGTACGCGGGCCTCTTCGGCGGCGTGGGCGGACTGGTGCAGTTGCTCTGTCTGTGGTCGGTGACGAGTCGGGAGTACTACCTCATCAAGTACCACCTGCACGGCGCCATGCTGGTGTTGTGCGCGACGCTGGTCCTTGTCTCCGCGCTGCTGGCCCAGGTGCTCTCGCGGTGGGCACTGCGCCAGGGGGGGGCCGCGCACGCGGGACTGGTGCCGCTGGCGGTCCTGGTGGGCATCGGCGTGTTCAACCTGCGCAGCGCCATCACCCCCTATGAGGACAGCTTCCAGGAGCGCAGGTCCGGCAAGGCGCCGTGGAACCTGCTCTTCCCGCTCGCGGACCGCGAGGGCTGGAGTCGCATCCAGGCGACGCTGGCGCGAGAGCACGCCGACTTCGGTGGGTTCGTGTCCGCGAACTGGCCGCTGATGAACTTCATGAACGCGAGCCTGCGCACGACGAGCGACGAGGACCCGTTGCGCTTCGGCTGGGAGCAGTACACCCAAGGCCTGGTGAAGCAGGGCCCGGGCCTGTGCGTGTTCTGGTACGCGACGGAGCGCGACTTCCAGGAACTGACCGAGACGCAAGCCGTCAACGGCGGGAGGCTGCTGGACGTCGCCCGGGCGCTGGACGCCGAGGCGGAGAAGCGCTGCGAGGACTACCCCGCTCCCTGGGATGCCCAGCGCCCCCTCCGGCTCTGCCACGTCTGCGAGCCGAAGCAGTCGGGGACGTAGCGACTCACGTCAGCCGCTTGGACTGTCGCGAAGGCACCCGTCCGGGAAAGACTCGCACCCTCATTGCCCCGGTACGGACGGCAGACGCCAGTGCAGGAGGACCGCCAGCATCCGCAAGCCGAAGCAGGCCACGGCCCCCAGGCTCGCCGCGAGCACGGCGGGCACACCCACCCTCCGAGCCACGAGCAACACTCCCGCGCCCACGAGCGCCGCCACCGCGTACACATCCGCGCGCAACACCAGCGGGACTCGTGCCAACAACAGGTCGCGAAGCGTTCCTCCCCCCACGCCCGTCATCGCGCCCAGCAACAAGGCCGTCAGCGCGGGGGCTCCCAAGGAGAGTGCCTTGCTCGCACCCGTCACCGTGAAGAGGGCGAGCCCCGCCGCGTCCAGGGCCAGCAACAACGTGGGAGGAACCTGGCCCAGCGGGCCGCTCACCAGCACCACCAGCACACCCCCGCCGAACGCCGTCGTCGCGTAGCGCCAGTCGCGAATCGCCAGCGGCGGCACCGCGCCGAGGAGCACGTCCCGCACGAGCCCACCTCCCAACGCCGTGGCGAACGCGAGCACCAACACCCCGAAGACATCCAGCCCCGCCCGCGCCGCCGTCAGCGCGCCCTCGACAGCGAAGACGAGGGTGCCAGCCAGGTCCCCCGCCGTCAGGAGCATCAGCGGCATGCCGCGAGCCGGTGCGTCGACCATCGATGCGGGCCGCATCTCATTCCCCCTCCGAGGCCGCGTGGACGTCGCTCCCCGGATGCGTCACTCCGCAGCACGGCCCTCACGGATTCAATGTGCCCGCACCACGAGAGGCCGGCTTCTGAACAGCGCGACGCACTCGAACGTCAGGCGTCCCGCGCCGAGCAGGCGATTCAACCTATGGCGCCTCGGGAGACTCGTCCGTCCGAGCGTCCTCGGGCGACTCGTCCGCCCGAGCGTCCTCCAGCGCCACATCCTCCGGCGGCTTCGCCACCACGGTGAGGATGGGCCTCGCATCCGTGAGCGAGGGCGTGAAGAGGGACGGTTGGCCCGGGTCATCGAAGACGGTGGAGAAGTCGAGCCGGGTCAGCCCCCGCTCCAGCCTCGCGGCGAACGTCTCCTTCAACAGCCGCACGTAGTATTCGACGTCGTAGTCGCGCGGCGCCTCCACCGCGTCCGCCGGCCCGCCGCCAATGTCATCCGGCTCCGGCTCCGGCAACAGCCCCGCGCGTCCCCCCACCGCGCGGTAGACGTGGATGTGCTCGCCGGAGCCCCAGGTCTTCCTGCCAGCGCCGAGCATGGCCTCGTAGGGCAGCTCGCGGCGGCGCTCGCGCAACGCACCGTACTGCGCGGAGTCCTTCGTCAGCCGGACGTGCGAGGCCAGCTCCGTTGTCGGCACCTGGCGCCTGCGCAGCGCCAGCACCGTGGAGACATACGCCTCCCGGACCCCCACCACGTCTCCGGCAAGCAGGCACCGCACCGCGCGGCGCAGGAAGGTCTCCCCGAAGGGCTCGGCGCGGCTGGAGCGGAAGGCCACGCCCTTGAGGTGCAGCGTCCCGTCGTAGGACTGGAGCACGTAGTTCTTCGGTTCGTGCGAGAGCATGGCCGCGTAGCGCCCTTCGAACTCGAGCTGGACGCGCTGGGGCAGCAGCGCGGCGACCTCCGACACCACGCGGCGCTCGTCCTCCTCGCGCCAGTCCTCCGGCACCGCGAAGTACACACCGTCCGTGTCCGCCTCCAACAGCGTGACACCCCGGCGGTCCAGTTCGCGACACAGGAGCGACAGCACCGCGCGCCCGCGCCGCGTCACCTCGTTGGCCGCGTGCACATCCGAGAAGCGCGTCAGCCCGGAGGCGCCCAGGTAGCCATAGGCCGAGTTCACGACGAGCTTCATCGCCGCGGAGAGCGCTTCGTTCTCGTGTCGCTCCGACGAGCCCGGCGCCGCCGCGCGCGCCCGCTTCTTCGCCGCGAGCCGCTGGTCCACCAGCCGGTCCACCATCGCCAGCAGCGCACCCAGCCTGTCCCGCTTCGGGCCGATGCGGTACTCGCGCATCAGCGACGGATAGAGGCTGGCCACGTCGGCCTTCACCACGCGCCGGGCCACTCCCGTGGCGAACAGGTGGAGCGCCGCGCCGTTGTGCGACGTGCCATCCCCCTCCTCGTACGCGGGGAGCGCCGCCCCCGTGCGCAGGTACGCCCGCACCAACAGCGGGTCCAGCACGCCGGTGGCCGCGCCCGCATCCGCCAGTCGCTCGTAGCGACGGGGTGCCATGCGCGCGAGCGCGAAGGCCGCGCCGCCCAGCAGCCGCGCCAGGCCCTCCGCCTCGCCCACGTCGTCGCGCGCATAGCGCCGCACCCGCTCCGGGTCCGTCTGGAAGACCTCGTGCACGCGCGCGCCAGGGATGTACTCCCGCGCCGGGCCGGCGATGCCGAAGTGCCGCGCGACGACCTTGAGCCCGTGCCCCGGCAAGTCTCGCGCGGAGAAGTCGTGCCGCAGCACCGCGTCCATCGTGTCGATGAACTCGCGCCCGGGCACCGTGTAGCGCGCGCGCCGCATCGAGTCCGCGTTGCGCTCCGCCCCGCGCCCCAACGCCGAGCCTCGCGCGGAGGGCCGGTGACGCAGCCCCGGGCCTCCCATGCGCCCCAGCGACACGGGCACGTTGAGCAGCTTCGCGCGCCGCGCGACGAAGGGCAGGTCGAAGCCGTGCAGGTTGTGGTTCTCGATGACGTCCGGGTCCAACACGCGCACCCGCTCGACGAAGCGGCGCAGCAGGTCCGCCTCCGCCGCGTCCCCCTGTCCGTGCGCCTCCAGCACCTCCAGCTCGCCCTTCGGGCCGCGCATCGCGATGAGGAAGATGCGGTCCTTGCCCGGGTCCAACCCCGTCGTCTCCAGGTCGAACTGGAGCCGGTGCAGTTCGTCGAAGCCGAGCCCCCGGAAGTACGTCCGCCCAGAGGCCGTGAGGTACTGCTCCTCCGGTGGCAGCGACAGCACCGTGCTCGAGCCCAGCTCCCGCAGGTTGGAGAACGCACGCCCCAGCCGCCGCGACGCGCCCTGCAGCACCTCCGCCGCGAGCGCCCGCCCGTCCTCCGCGCGGACGAGGAAGCGCAGCACCCCCGGCCCCGACAGCTCCTGGAACGTCACCCGGCCCGGCACATAGCCCTCGCGCTCCGGCCGGAGCCGCGTGCCCAGGTGGTCCAGGTCTTCAAGATGGGAGAGCACCAGCCAGGGCCGGAAGCGCACGTCCTCGCGCACCAGCTCCCCCGTCCCGGGAATCCGCCGCCAGACGAAGGCGCGGCCGTCGGGCTCCGCCCACACCGAGACGATGCCCGGTGTCGCGTCCCAGCCCCCCAGCCACTCGTCCTCCAACATGCCGCTCATCATGCCCCACACCTTGCCGCTCACGGGTGTCAGCGGTATGTCAGTTATCACCCCCCATGCAACGCACCGAGCGACTCTTCGCCCTCGCTGAATACCTCCGAGGCCGCCGCACCGGAGTGACGGCGGAGACACTCGCGGAGCGCTTCGGCGTCACGGTGCGCACCATCTACCGGGACCTCGACACGTTGCGCGCCGCGTCAATGCCGGTGGCCGCGGAGCGTGGGCGGGGAGGGGGCTACGCGTTGGACCGCAGCTACAGCCTGCCGCCGGTGAACTTCACGGCGCGCGAGGCGGCGCTGCTGGTGGCGCTGGGGCGCTTCGCCATCGACATGCGGCTGTTGCCCTTCACCGGGACGCTGGAGTCGGCGCTGGACAAGGTGCGGGCGGCCCTCTCCACGTCCGCGCAGCGCGAGCTGCTCGACAGGCTCAAGGAGCTGTCCTTCCTCGGCGTGCCGTCGCTGCCCAGCAAGGCGTCCGTCCGGGCGGCGATTGAGCGCGCCTGGTTCGAGCAGCAGCCGCTGCGCATCACCTACGTGGATGGCAACTTCCTGGAAACCACGCGAGAGGTGCGAATCGTCTCGGTGGTGATGGACCGGCACGAGACTCGCCTGGACGCACTCGACGTGCGCAGCGGCGAGCGCAGGCACTACCGCGTGGACCGCATCGTCCAGGCCGAAGTCACGCGCGCCTTCGGCACCTGACGGCGGGCGCGGGCATTCATGCCGCAGCGCGGCAAAGGCAGACAACGAACAACCGCCGCGCAATGGGTCGGACTTGTGCGCAATCGGGATACCATCCGCGTCCCCGAACCCATCAACGACACGCGCCTTGGAGGCGAGCCCGATGGAGAAGCCCTGGTTGAAGCACTATCCGCCTGGAGTTCCGGCGGAAATCGATGACCGGCAGTACCCGACGCTGACGCACCTGCTGGAAGAATCGTTCACCAAGTACGCGGACCGGCCCGCCTTCAAGTGCATGGGCAAGTTCATCACGTACCGGGAGCTGGATGCGTTGTCGCGGCGCGTTGGCGCATGGCTCCAATCCCGGGGCCTGGAGAAGGGCGCCACCATCGCCATCATGATGCCCAACGTGTTGCAGTATCCGGTGTGCATCGCCGCGATTCTGCGCGCCGGCTACATCGTGGTGAACATCAACCCGCTCTACACGCCGCGCGAGTTGGAGTACCAGCTCAAGGACAGCGGCGCCCAGGCCATCTTCATCCTGGAGAACTTCGCCGTCACGCTGCAGGCGGTGCTGGAGAAGACGCCGGTGCGGCACGTCGTCGTCGCGACGATGGGCGACCTGTTGGGCGGCTTCAAGGGCACGCTGGTCAACTTCGTGGTGCGCAAGGTCAAGAAGATGGTGCCCGCGTTCCAGCTTCCGCGAGCCACCAGCTTCAAGCAGGTGCTGGCCGAGGGAGGCACGCGCACGCTCACCCCCGCCACCACGACGCGGGATGACATCGCGTTCCTGCAGTACACGGGTGGCACGACGGGTGTGTCGAAGGGCGCGATGCTGCTGCACCGCAACGTCATCGCCAACCTGTTGCAGGTGGAGGCGTGGCTCCAGCCCGCGATGAAGGGCCGGAACATCGAGCAGGCGAACATCATCTGCGCGCTGCCGATGTACCACATCTTCGCGCTCACCGTGTGCGGCCTGATGGGCATGCGCATGGGCGCGATGAACGTGCTCATCCCCAACCCGCGCGATATCCCAGCGTTCATCAAGACGCTGTCGGAGCAGCCGTTCCACATCCTCCCGGCGGTGAACACGCTCTACAACGCGCTGGTCAACCACCCGGACTTCAGCAAGCTCGACTTCTCCCACCTGATGGTCTCCAACGGCGGAGGCATGGCGGTGCAGAAGGCGGTGGCGGACAAGTGGTTCGCCGCCACGCGCGTGCCGCTCATCGAGGGCTACGGCCTGTCGGAGACGTCTCCGGTGGCCACCAGCAACACGCCCATCGCCACGGAGTACTCGGGCACCATCGGCCTGCCGGTTCCGGGCACTGAAATCGCCATCCGCGACGAGGACGGCAACGACGTTCCGATGGGCGAGTCGGGCGAAATCTGTATCTGCGGGCCGCAGGTCATGGCCGGCTACTGGAACCGTCCGGACGAGACGGAGAAGGTGATGTTCCCCGACGGCTTCTTCCGCTCCGGCGACATCGGCATCATGGACGAGCGCGGCCACACCAAGATCGTCGACCGCAAGAAGGACATGATTCTGGTGTCCGGCTTCAACGTGTACCCGAACGAGGTCGAGGGTGTGGTGGCCATGCACCCCGGCGTGCTGGAAGTGGCGGCGGTGGGCATCCCCGACGAGCACTCCGGCGAGGTGGTGAAGCTCTTCGTGGTGAAGAAGGACCCGTCGCTCACGGAGGCCCAGTTGATGGACTTCTGCCGTGAGCAGCTCACCGGCTACAAGCGTCCCAAGCACATCGAGTTCCGCACGGACCTGCCGAAGACGAACGTCGGCAAGATTCTGCGGCGCGAGCTGCGCGAGAAGAAGGTCGCCTGAGTTCCAGGTGACGTCACGTCGGCCGGAGCGGCATCCTCGTCGCTCCGGTCGACCGTGCTCGACTCACGCGACGCCGACGCCTCCCGCCGCTCCTCCAGCTTCCGGAAGTTGTCGCCGCGCTCGCGTTCGATGCGCAGGAAGAACGGGTCGACCCCGACATACGTCGGGCGCTGGTCCACCACGAAGGACACCTGCGTGGACGCGCCCTGGAAGCGCAGTCGCTCCACGTGCAGCGGGACATCCTCTTCGGAGCCATCTCGCGGGGACTCGCTGTAGACGGCGACGTCCAGGGCTTCATCCATCGGCAGGGGAACGTCCTCGCTCCCACGGCGCGCGTGCTTGGACGTCGTCACCCGGGCCGTCACCTGGAAGCGCCCATCCGCCCGCGCCTCCACCGTGGCGGCCTCCACCTTGAAGTCGTACAGGACGACCTCCTTGAGCCACTGGTCGATGAGGACCCCCTGCTCGGCGGACGCCTCCGCGTGCAGCGCGTCCAGCAGGTCCAACGTCGTCAGCGAGTTCTCACGCCCCTGCGCATGCAGCAGGTGGCGCAGCGCCGCGTCCAGCTTCGCCTCGCCCAGCAAGTCCCGCAGCGCGTTCATCACCAGCGCGCCCTTGCCGTAGTAGAGGTACGACTGGCCCGTGCCCTTGTAGAGCGCGGGCTCCTGCTCCACCTCCTCCGCGCGGCCCACCAGGTAGCGGTCCCGGTCGAACGCCAGCACGGGCAAGAGCGAGCGCTCTCCGTGCAGTCCCGCCAGCACCCGTTGCTCGGAGTACTTGGTCAGCGACTCCACCAGCATCGTCGCGCCTTCCACGGTGGCGGGGTCCAGCATGTGGCCCCACCACTGGTGCGCCACCTCGTGCGCCGTGCGCCGCGTCACCAGGTCCACCGCGTCCGTTCCCCCCATGTCGGTGAGGAAGCCCCGGTCCTCCACGAAGTAGATGACCTGGCTCATCGCCAGCGCGCCGAAGCCCCAGTACGAGGGAATCTCCACCACGCGCAACTGCGTGTCCGGATAGCGATGGAAGCGCGCGCCGAAGTCATCGAGCGAGCGCGTCATCGCCGCCAATATCGCCTTCACGTTGTAGGGGTGCGCGGGGTGGTAATACACCTCCACGTCGACGCCCTGGTGCCGCGTCCGCTCCACCGCATAGCGGGCGGAGACGATGGCGAACATCGGCGTCATCGGCCGGTCCACGACGTAGTGGAAGTAGCGTCGACCGCCCTCGCTCCACTGCTTGCGCAGCGTCCCCGGAGCAATCGCCGTCTGGTCGCCCGCCGTGGACACCGTCACGTCGAGGGTGTGCCAGGTCTGGGCCGGCGCCGAGGGCGTGGCGCCACTCTCATCCAGCGGGGGCATCCTCGGAACCTCCGGCAGGCCGAACTCCCTCCGCCGGGCTGGGTTGCCCATCGCATACGTCCGTCGGTAGCCCAGCGTGGGGAACGCCTCCGTCTGCTGGATGAAGGAGCCGTTCTCCACCAGCGCCAGCTCGAAGTCCCCCGCCCTCACGCCCCGCTCCTCCCGCGTGACGTCGAAGGACAGCTCCGACACGCCGCCCGGAAGCAGGGGCGACGCCCACTTGAAGCGGTACATGCCGAAGCGCTCGTCATGGGCCACCAGCTCCGCGCCGCGCAGCGCCAGCGACACGGGTCGCGCGCTCCTGGGCACGGCGACCCACATCGTGTCGATGGGCGATAGCGTCCGGTTCTCCAGCCGATATGCCCCGGTGACGCGGTAGCGGCCCTCTTCCGGAAACAGGTCCACCGCGGACTTCACCGCGACGATGCTGGGGAGCGGGAGCGCCTCGTGGATTTTGTACGCGCGCTCGTAGTCCGCCTGCCACGTGGAGAACGTGTCGCGGGACTCGTAGCCATTCAGGCCGTAGGTGTCATGGAGGATGAGCCCGCCCATGCCCACCAACACCGCGCCACTCGCCACCGCGCAGGCCAGGCCTCCGCGTCCCCACCGAGACGGCAGCGCCTGGAGTCGCGCCGCCAGTCGGGGCGCCAGTCCGCGCCGCCACAGGCCCCAGGTGACCAGGGCCAGCAGTGCCGAGAAGGCGCTCCAGTACACCATGAAGGCGGTGAAGGACGCGGTCAGCGGACCATGGCCATTCAGGTCCGTGTGAGACAGCGCGGGCGCCGCGCCGAAGCGCGTCAGCGGATGCTCCAGCCCCCAGCCCGCGCCCTGTCCCGCGACGATGGCCAACAGCAGGCTCAGCACCATGCCCACGTAGCGATGCGGGCTCACCGTCTGGATGAACAGCACCGCCACCGCGAACAGCACCAGTGGCAGCCCCGCGAAGTAGAACAGCGACAGGTAGAGCCCCGGCTCCAGGAGCTGGTGGCCGCGAGCGAGCTGGAAGAGCACGCCCAGCACCATGGGCGTCCCGGTCAACACGACGACCAACGCCACCAGCGCCGCGAGCTTGGACACGACGAAGACGATGCTGGAGACCGGCGTCGCGTCGAGGAGCGCGTCGAAGCGCGCCATGCGCTCGCGCCACGCCAGCTCCGCGCCGAAGTAGATGAGCACCAGCGTGCCGAGCTGGGACAGTGGCGTCCAGATGCTCTCCAGCACCCGGCCCGTGGTGGGGATGCGGCGCGTGCCGTACTCCCCTCGCCCCGCCCCCGTGACGATTTCCATGCCGACCATGAACAGCCACAGCGCCAGGAGCGCCAGGAAGGGCCAGCTTCGCAAGAGGTGCCGCAACTCCAACCGCGTCGAGGAGACCAGCACCGCCCACGACGAGCCCGCCTGGGACGTGCCCTCCACGGCGACGGGACGGTAGGGGGAAGCGGCCGTGGCCACGGGCTCCGGGGAGCGCTCGTCCCGCCGGGGCTTCACCGCCGCGCTGCGGAAGGAGAAGCGCCAGTGGACCAGGGCCAGCACGCACGCGGCGACTGCGAGCCATAGCAGCCGGTTCCAGAGCAGGTTGCCTGTCAGCGACAGCAGCCGCGTGTTGCGCTCGGCCTCCGTCCAGTAGCGCGTCTGCTCGAAGAAGGCGGACAGGCCGAACGGGTCCAACAGCGCCGCGCGCGCCAGGGCCTCCGGTGTCTGCGGCGTCGCGCCCGCCATCAGCGGAGAGTCCGCCCACATGGCGCCGACGATGTAGAGCGCATACACGAGGATGCCGCCGACGTAGCTGGCCAGCGTGCTGCGCGACAACGCGGAGATGGCGAACAGCAGCGACGCGGCGAACACGACGTTGGGCACCACGAGCACCAGCATCGCCCACAGGTAGCTCGCGACGCTCAAGGGCCCCAGCCGCTCGGGCGCCACCACCACCACGAAGGGCGACACCATCAGCGCCAGCGCCGCCACGGCGAACACGGCGAGCGTCGCCAGCAGCGCCCCCAGGAAGCGGCCGAGCAGGTAGTCCCGCTGGGTGACGGACGTGGTGTAGAGCAACTCCGTCATCCGGTGCTCGGCGTCGCGCTGCACGGTGTTCGCGCAGAAGATGCCCAGCACGAAGAGCGACGTGAGCGACAACAGGCCCAGCGACTGCGCCACGCTGTACGGCGAATTCACGGGGAGGCCGTCACCGCCGTAACCCGTGGCGACGAACAGGACGCCCAGCCCGAGGAAGAACGCGGACGCGGCGAAGAAGACGGCCTGGCGCGTCTGGTAGCGCCACTCGAAGTGGAGGATGCCCCGGAGCATGGCGTGCCTTTTCCCTACGCCGCGCGCCGGTGGGACAGCGTGGAGAAGTAGACGTCCTCGAGGTCGGGCGCCACCGGCTCGAAGCCCTCCTCCGGCCGCGCGTCCGCGAGCACGTGCACCCGCGTGCGCCCCGCCTGCAACTGCGTGGACAGGACCGGGAACGCGGCGCGGTAGCGCTCCACCGTCCCCTTCTCCACCGTCTTGCGCCACACCCGCCCCTGCAGGGACGCCACCAGCGCCTCGGGCGCGCCCTCGCACAGCACCCGCCCATCGCAGAGGATGGCCATGCGCGGACACAGCTGGCGCACGTCCTCGACGATGTGCGTGGAGAGCAGCACGACGACGTGCTCCCCCACCTCCCCCAGCAGGTTGTGGAAGCGCTGGCGCTCCTCCGGGTCCAGGCCCGCGGTGGGCTCGTCGACGATGAGCAGCCGGGGACTGCCCAAAAGCGCCTGGGCGATGCCGAAGCGCTGCCGCATGCCGCCGGAGAAGCCGCTCACGGCCTTCTCGCGGTGGGCGTGGAGGTTCGTCAGGTGCAGCAGCGCGTCCACCTGCTCCCGGCGCTCCTTCGCGCGCGTCAGGCCCTTGAGCAGGCCCAGGTGGTTGAGCAGCTCCACCGCGGACACGCCCGGGTACACGCCGAAGTCCTGGGGCAGGTAGCCCAGGTGCCGCCGGTGGGCCTGCGGCTGCGCGAGCACGTCCAGCCCGTCGAAGACCACCTGCCCGGAGTCAGGCTCCTGCAGCGTGGCGAGGATGCGCATCAGCGTGGACTTGCCCGCGCCGTTCGGCCCGAGCAGGCCGAAGAGTCCTCGTTCGATGGTCAGGTCGACGCCCTGGAGGGCTCGAACCCCATTGGGATACGACTTCGAGACAGCGGAGATTCGCAGCATGGGGAGCGCGGTGGGGCGGGAAGGATGACCGCCTTGCTACGCTCCGGCTCCCCGAGCGATTGCAGCGCCGTGCGGCGAACCGGCCAGCGTCAGTCGAGCGGACGGACGTTCGAGGCCTGGAGCCCCTTGGGCCCCTTCTGCACGTCGAACTCCACCTTCTGCCCATCCCTCAGGCTGCGGTGCCCATCCACCTGGATGGCGGTGTGGTGGCAGAACACGTCCGCGCCGCCGTCATCCTGCGCGAGAAAGCCGAACCCCTTCGCGTCGTTGAACCACTTCACGGTACCCGTCGCCATACGCGGCATCCTCCCTGTCGCGACGCTTGCGTCGCCCCATGCCCGGAAAGTGGCAGGGGGCATGACACGTAGTCCGGACTCGAAGCACCTGTCGACGGGCGACGTTCGCGACTATCCACCGGTGAGCTTTCGGGCTACCCAGGACGTCACCCTGGATACGACAAGGCCCACCACGGTGCTTCGTGGTGGGCCCGACGACGGGTGGGGACCTAGTACTCCACGACCGGCTGCGGACCGGGAATGATGTCCGCGATGTCCGGGTCCACCTCACCAGGCTGGCGGGGCGTCTTGTCCCCCTTGTCCTTCTTGCGCTGCTCGCGCTTGGCATCCTTTTCCTGCTGATGCTGCTTGCGCGCCTGCTCTTTCTGACGCTTCGTCGACCTTCCTTGCATGTCGCCTCCCTCCTGAAAGCAAAAGCCCGACCTCACTCAAAAGGAGACCGGGCATGAGTGCTGGAGCGGACGCGCTCAGCCGATCGGGCGGACGTTCGAGGCCTGAAGTCCCTTGGGCCCCTTCTGCACTTCGAACTCCACCTTCTGACCCTCGGCCAGGGTCCGGAAGCCGTCCGCCTGGATGGCGGTGTGGTGGCAGAACACGTCAGGGCCGCCATTATCCTGCGCGATGAAGCCAAAGCCCTTCGCGTCGTTGAACCACTTCACGGAACCAGTCGCCATATGCGTCTTCTTTCGTCTTGCGGCAATCGAGGCCGCCTTCCACCCCGAACCTGGGGTGCCGGACTGCCTCTAGCCTGATAGGAGGCCCCTGTCATCACATCCAGGCCTCGAAAAACCAACCTACCCCAACCCCGCGCGGAACAACGCACGAGCTACCCGAACAATTCTCGTTTCAGTTTAACGGTGGGCGCTCCCCTCCGCTGTATTCCGGAAGGTGAGAAGACCCCGCATCCGCCTCTGTCGGGGCCCTCCTCGGGCAGGCGGGCAACACCTCGCGACATGCTGGCCCTGGGCGGCCCCGTCATGCCCGGCCAAGGGCGCGGCGTCCACCCCGATTGTGAAGGACTCAACGGCGCGAGCGCGGCTCGAGCGCGTCCAACAGCCCGCGCTTGCCGCCGAAGTGGTAGCGCGGCGCTCCACGTCCCACGTGCGCGCGCCGGGCCACGGCCGCAAGCGTCAGCGCCTCCAGCCCCTGCTCCCGGACGAGCGCTTCGGCCACGCGCAAGAGCCGCGCGCGCATTCCCTCCTCGATTCTGGCGCGCGGCGGCGCGACGATGAGGTGAAACCAGGGCCACCCCAGCATGACGTTCCCCCTTCGCCTGCTTCAGGCCGCCGGGCCCACCACAGGGCGGACCGCGGCCGCGAATCGGGCTACGGTCGCCACGTAACCTGCTTGCGGACGTTTCCAACAGTGATGGCTCGTGATTCCAGACATCACCGGTGTGAATCCTCCAGGGCCGGGTCGAACGGGACATGACACCCTCCAAACAAGGCGTGAAGGGAGGCGTCCGGAAGCGTGCGCTCCGGAAGCGGCCCGCGGTGATGGCGGCCACGTCGGTGGTGCTCGACGCGGCCACGGGAGGCTCGCTCCAGGCCCAGCTCGTGGAGGCGCTGCGCGCGGCCATCGTCGCCGGGCGGCTGGCGCCGGGCACGCGGCTGTTGTCCACGCGCGCGCTGGCGGAGCAGTTGGACCTGTCGCGCAACACGGTGCTCAACGCGTACTCGCGGCTCTTGTCGGAGGGCTATCTGGTGGGCCAGCTGGGCTCGGGCACGTACGTGGCGCGGGAGCTGCCGGAGCGGCTTTCCGCGTCGCGACGCGCCCGGGAGCCCGTGGCCGCGCCGAAGCACACGCCGGGCATCTCCCAGCGCGGGCTCGCGGTGGCGCGGCTGCCCGACTTGCGCATCACCGCGCCCGGCATCTCCGCCAGCCGGCTGGCGTTCCGCATGGGTACGCCGTCGGTGGATGCCTTTCCCAGTGACTTGTGGGGGAAGCTCCTGCACACGCGCTGGCGACGCTCGTGGGGGGACCTGCTCAAGCGCGCGGAGCCCGCGGGCCATCCGCCCCTGCGGCGCGCCGTCGCGGACTACCTGGCGACGTCGCGGGGCGTGCGGTGTGTCCCGGAGCAGGTCATCATCGTCAACGGCGCGCAGCAGGCGATGAGCCTGGCGGCGCAGGTGCTGCTGGACCCGGGTGACGCCGCGTGGGTGGAGGACCCGGGCTACTTCGCCAGCCGGGGCGCGCTCGTCGCCGCGGGCGCCACGCTGGTGCCGGTGCCAGTGGATGCCGAGGGCCTGGACGTGGAGGCCGGCATGCGGCTGCGGCCCGACGCCAGGCTGGCCATCGTCACGCCCGCCCACCAGTTCCCGTTGGGCGTGGCGATGAGCGAGGCGCGGCGGCAGGCGCTGCTCGCGTGGGCGGCGCGCTCCGACGCGTGGATTGTCGAGGACGACTACGACAGCGAGTTCCGCTACGTGGGGCGGCCGCTGCCCGCGCTCCAGGGGCTGTCGCCGGATGCGCGGGTCATCTACATCGGCACGTTCAGCAAGGTGGTGTCGCCGGCCTTGCGGGTGGGCTACCTGGTGGTGCCGGAGTCGCTGGTGGATGCCTTCAGCGCGGCGCGCCGCTTCGCCGACGGCCACACGCCCGTCGTCGAACAGGCGGTGCTCGCGGACTTCCTCGACGAGGGCCACTTCAGCCGCCACGTGCGCCGCATGCGCGTGCTGTACGGCGACCGGCAGGCGGCCCTCGTGGAAGAAGCCCGTCGCGAATTGCGCGGGCAACTGGACCTGTCTCCCCTCCACACCGGCATGCACCTGGTGGGCTGGCTGCCGGAGGGCGTGGATGACCGGGAGGCCGCCGCGCGCGGCGTCGAGGCCGGGGTGATGACGCAGCCCCTGTCGGCCTTCCGGACGCAGTCCCCAGGGCCCGGAGCGCTCCTGCTCGGCTATGCGTGTGTGCCCGAGAAGGAAATCGCCGAGGGTGTGCGCCTGCTCGCGCGCGCCCTGCGCTGAACAAAAGGCCCCGCTCGTCCCGCTGGGAAGTGGCCGCCGCGCGGGCCCGAAGTGGCACCATCGAACGGTGCGCGAGTGGCCCTCGCGCGTCGTGGCCGCCCCGGTTACTTCACGCCTCAGCGATGGGGGACACGAGGTCCCTCCCCGAAGGAGATGAAAGACCATGGAAGCACTGCGTTTCGATACCGCGAAGCTCGCCCCTGGCATCTTCACCGCGATGATGGGGCTGGAGAAGTACCTGCATCAGTGCGGGCTGGAGGTGGGCCTGCTGCACCTCATCAAGCTGCGCGCCTCTCAGCTCAACGGCTGCGCGTACTGCATCGACATGCACTGGAAGGACCTGCGCGCCATCGGCGAGACGGAGCAGCGGCTGTATGGCCTGGATGCGTGGGAGGAGAGCCCCTACTACTCGGCGCGGGAGCGCGCGGCCCTGGCCTGGACGGAGGCCGTCACGGACTTGAAGCACGGCCATGTGTCCGCCGCCGTCCACGAGGCGGTGAAGCCGCACTTCACGGACAAGGAGCTGGCGGACCTCACCGGCGCGGTGGCCACCATCAACGCGTGGAACCGGCTGGCCATCGCCGCGCGCTCGGTGCCTGGCGCCTACCAGCCGCCGAAGTCGGCGCAGAAGGGCGGCTGAAGTCCACGCGGTGCGCACCGCCGCCCGGGTGTATCGACGCGAGCCCGGGCAAGGCACTACTGTCCGGGCGCATGGCGGACACGCGACCCAAGGCTCCACCCACGCACTTCACGGAGCGGGAGGCCGCGGAGCTCATCCGCGAGGCCAGCGCGCATGCGCTCACGAGTCAGGCCTCCGAGCGGCCCCTGACGCGCGAGGAGGTGCTCGCCATGGCGCGGGAGATGGGCCTGAGCGAGGCCTCCGTCGAGGTCGCCCTGGCGGCGCGCGGCCAGAAGGACCAGGACCGGCAGAAGCTGCGCAAGGACCTGTTGGGGCTGGCCACGCACGGCTTCAGCTACACCATCGTCATCGGCGCGCTCACGCTCATCGACGTCTTGACGGGCCCCTCGTGGTGGGTCGTCTGGCCCGCCATCGGTTGGGGCATCGGCCTGGCATTCCATGCCATGGGCGTGACGATGACCATGGCCAGGCGCGCGTTGAAGGTGGAGGACGACGAGTAGCCGCGAGGGTCGCGGCTCACGTCCCCGGTGGCGTGCGCGGCAGCTCCGTGCCGAACAGGGCCTGGAGCAAATCCAACAGGCCGGGCCACGCCTCCGCGCCCAGCCACAGCCCTTCCTCCACGTGCTCCACGCTCATCGAGAGCGAGGCGTTCTCGAAGAGCTTCGCGGACAGCACGCCCTCGGGCGGAAGCTTGCCCTCCACCTGAAGCACCTGCCCGTCCCACCGCATTCCGGGAGGCAGCAGTCGCTCGGCGAGGGCGCGCACAGCGGAGCGGCCCGCCCCCGCGCGCAGCACTCCCATCACCAGCGACGACGCGCCCCGCGACTCCTCCAGCTCCACGCGCCCCGGAGTGCGCAGCCACAGCCGATAGCGCCCCGAGGCGAACTCCACGCGCTCCAGCGTCGTCTCGACGCGCAGCTTCCAGCCCTTCACCGACAAGCGGATATCGTAGAGCTCCGGACGCGCCTCCCAATGGCGCAGCTCCAGGTGCTTCACCTTGACCAGGAGCTGGCGCACCACCGTCTCCACGCGCACGTGGGACACCCGCAACCGCTTGCCCCCTACATCCACGGCGAGGTCTCCAGACAGCGCGGACGGCAGCCGCTTCGCCCACTCCTTCGCGCCTTCCAGCAGCTTCATCGCCAACGACTGACCCGACATCCATGTCCTCCCGAGTGCGGGGCGCAGCATGCACCGGATTCGTGCCGCGGGGCCTCGGCCCTCGGGTACGAGGGCTCGGCGCCAGGGTCGCTCAGGGACCAAGCGTCGGGAAGCGTCCAGCCTCCCAGTCCGCCAGACGCGCGCGGCCCTCCGCCACGCTGTCCACCACGAAGTTCCACCAGATGACGAGCGGGTCCGGCAGCGGCTCGCCACCGAGCACCATCACCCGTGCGCCTCGCGCCGAGCGCAGCGACAGCGTGGACGCGCCCTCGTCCAGGTGCGCGAGCACGCCCTTGTCCACGGACGTCTGGCCCACGGCCACCTCACCCTCGGCGACGTAGACCGCGAGCGCGTGCGTGGGCTCCACCGGCAGGGCCACGGCGGCGCCCGCCTCCAGTTCGACATCCAGGTACGTCAGCGGATGGAAGGCGGGCACCGGGGAGAGGGCCTCACCGAGCCGTCCCGCGAGGACCCGCACGCGCGCGCCCTCGCGCTCCACCCGTGGCAGTCGTGACGCGGGGACATGCTCGAAGGCCGGGTCCACGTGGCGCTGCGCGCGAGGCAGGGCGACCCATGTCTGGATGCCGTGCAGCGGGGCGGCGCCCGGACTGGAGTCCACGTCTTCGGCGTGGACGATGCCGTGTCCGGCGGTCATCCAATTCACATCGCCCGGGTGGATGTCCTGCACCGTGCCCAGCGAGTCGCGGTGACGGATGGCGCCGGAGAAGAGGTACGTCACCGTCTGGAGCCCCACGTGGGGATGGGGTGGCACGGCCATGGCGCCTGGAACGGCGGGCGAGGGGCCGAACTGGTCGCAGAAGACGAAGGGCCCCACGCGCCGCAGCTCCACGCGAGGCAGGGCTCGCAGCACCCGCGAGTCACCCACCAGCTCCGTCTGCTTCGCGGGCCACAGCGCCACCACGCCGCGCTCCGCCGAGCCCGTGGCACGTGCCGCGGACGATGAATCCGTCCCCATCTCGAATCTCCTCCTCGAGCGACACCCTGGCGCTCGGGCCCGTGCGTCGAAGCGCGGAGCGATGGCAGTATCGCCCGGCGCATGGTTCGCCGATAGCGGCTGGCGGCTGTCGCTCGAACCGGGGCGCGGGGTCCCCGCCCCTCGCTCGGGCGGGATGGGCGGGCTTCACTCCGACGGGGGAGGAAGAATCAGGGTGGGGGTGCCACAGCCCTCGGCGGTGGGGAAGAAGGTCAGGTCGGCGCCCACGCCCCGGAGCGCTCGGAACGTCTCCAGCACCGGGAGCTCCAGCGACATGGGCGCGATGCGGCGGACGCGGCGACCGTCTCGCACCTCCCAGCCTCCCGCGATGAGGGACACCCGCCCGGGACGGGGCATCGTCGTGAAGGTCTCCACGCGGGCGACCAACTCCGTGTAGTGCGCGGGCAGCGCGTCGCCGCGTGGACTGATGAAGAAGTTGAGAGCAGAGGCGGAGGCTTCGGAGGCACCTTCGCGCAGTCCTCGTCCACACGGCTGCGCGCCGAGCCGTGTCGCGGTCTGCTCCGAGTGGAGAAAGCCCATCAGGCGGCCTTCATCCACGAGTCGCACCGCACGCGCCTCACGACCTTCGTCATCCCATTCGCGGCGACGAGTGCCCTGGGGGTGAAGCGGGTCATCCTCCACGGAGAGCACGGAGGGAAAGGCCTTCTTCCCCACGGCGCGCGCCAGGGCCGGTGTCGCCGCCGCCACGTCCCCGCGCAGGAGCCAGGCGAGCCCGGCGACGAGCGGAGCGGCGACGGCGGGACGCAACACCAGCGGCAACGTCGGGTCCGCGACCTCCGCTCCTCGCGACTCGGAAGACGGGGGCTCCGCTGCATCCACGGGCGATGTCGCGGAGTCCTGCGCGAGTGGCTTCGCCGGGTCCTCCAGCGCCGCCACGGCGTCCTGGAGACGCTCGCGCAGGGACTCCAGCTCCAGCGCGTCCTGCCCAGGGACTCGCGCCACCGCATCCACCACCGCGCCACGAGACGTCTCGCAGCGCACGAAGGCTTCCTCCCTGTCCTCCCCATGCGCGACCACGCCGCCGCTGCTTCGCAGCAACGCGGACCAGGTGGAGCGATGGGTGGACACCAACGCCTGCACGACAGTGCCCGGAGGCACCACCGTCCGAACCAGCCGCACGGCCTCGTTGCGTGCCCGCTCCACGGAGGGCTCCCAACGCCACGCTGGAAGCGAAGTCACCGTCAGGAAACTCGCGGGAGCCGGCCGCGACTCAGCGGCGACTCCTCGCAGCGCCGTGTCCAACCAGCGCTCCAGGTCCTCGCGCCCACGCACGGGGCCCGAAGCGACGCCCCGGGATTGCGCGTCCCACACCCTCGCCACCACCGAGCACGCCACACCCTGGCTCGCGGCGAAGGCGCCCGTGGCGGCTTCCAGCTCCAGCGTCAGCTTCCCCTCCACGATGACGAAGAGCTCGGCCTCCAGGCTCGGATGCGCCCGACGAAAACCCTCCAGGACGTCACGTGCCGCCTCGGCCAGCACGTGCGGCGCCGCCACCTTCGCTTCGTCACGCCGCTCGCCATTCCCGTTGCTCACGCGCCCCCATCATGCCCCATCTCCCCGGTGGACCCTTCGTGGGCGCCGCGCGATTCCGGGCGCGGGTCTCGGCCCCTCGCCTCGACGGTGGTAGAACGGAGCCACGTGCCCGTCGAGAAGCCCAACACGTCGAGCTGGTTCGTGGAGCATCGGGAAGCGACCGAGGTCGCCCACTCCCGCTCGGGGCCACGCGTCCAGCCCCTCCACCAGGAGCAGGGCCTCTCCCACGCCCTCGCGGTGGAGGGCGGCGTCGAGTACACCTGGGAAGCGCTGGTCGACGGCACCCTTGCCTCCCACGACATGCCCGCGGACTTGAGGACCGGTGCGACGGAGCTGCTCGACCCGACGCCCGTCCTCGCGACGACGGCGGCGCTGGCCACGGAAGTCGCACGCAGGCTGGTCGACACCGCCCGTGCGGCCGGAGCCACGCACCTGGATGTGCTGCTACGGGAAGTCGAGCGGCGCACCCTGTGCTTCGGCGACGGACGCACCGTGCGACAGGACTCCCGCCACGCCATCCTGGAAGTGAAGGCCTTCCAGACGACGGACAGTGGCGTCCTCGATGCCTGGCGCGCCACGGCCTTCCCAGACCTGAATCACCTGCACGCGGCGCTTCCCACCCTGGAATCCCTGGTGGACGGACTGGTGCGCGAGCTGCGCGAGTCCAGCCCCGGCATCCCCTGTCCCACGGGGATGTTCCCCATCGTCTTTCCTCCGGGCGCCGCCTCCGCGTGCTTCTTCCACGAAGTCTGCGGGCACCCGCTGGAGGGGGACGTCGTCGCACGCGGTGGCTCGTACCTCGCACGCAGACTGGGCCAACGCGTGGCCGGCCCGTGGCTCTCCGTATCGGACGACCCCACCGACGGACACGGCGCCCTCGGCTTTCACTGGGACGACGAGGGCCACGCGGCCCAAGCCGTGCCGCTCCTGAACAAAGGCGTCGTGGGCTCGCCCCTGCTGGATGCACGCAGCGCCAGGCTGCTGGGGCACGCCCCCAACGGCCATGGCCGACGCGTGGGCTTCCGCCATCCGCCGCTGCCTCGCATGGCTCACACGCGTGTGGAACCTCACGAAGGCCATCTGGAATCAGTGCTGGCGGGAGTGCCTCACGGCCTGCTCGTCCAGCACCTCACGCCCCGGCACATGGACCTGCTGTCGGGAGACTTCAGCTTCTACATCGTGGAGGCGCGCGAGGTGCGCGATGGCCGCGTGGGCCAGCGCGTGTCACCCGGCATCCTCGCTGGCAACGGTCTGGAGGCCCTGGCCTCCATCGACGCGGTGGGCGCCGACTCGCGCAACCTCTTCGCCACGCGCGGCTGTCGCAAGCTGGACCACGGCGCCCTGCCGGTGTCCTTCGGACAACCCGCGGTGCGCTTCCGCGGGCTGACCGTACGTCCCTGGCGCTGAGCTCGTCGCCTTCCCCTCTACGGCTGGCACAGCCAGCGCTCATCCAGCGGCGGCGGCGGCGGGTCCTCCAGCGGGTCCACCGGAGGGGCCGGCAGGCTGGGGTCGGGGTACGCGTACACGCGCTGCACGGAGACACCGGCGCGCGGCTGCACGGTGACCGGCGAGATGACCAGCGGACGCGGGTACGGGCCCGGCGGCTCCTCCGGCGCGGGCACGTAGGTGTCCCTGAAGGTCACCGTCACGGGAGTCGTCAGCCCCGGAGGCAGCACCAGCGCGTAGTAGCCGAAGAAGCCCGTCGGGTCCGACGACGCGAAGAAGCCCATGGGCGACTGGCCCGGCGGACCCACTCCAGGAGGCGCCCAGTTCACCGACAACAAGGTGCCCGCGCTCGTCTCACCCACGACGCTGTCCAGCGGGATGACGAAGTAGTCGTAGAAGAAGCTGGGCGGATGCACCCAGAAGAGGACGACGCCACCCGTCCGGGCCGGGTCGAGCAACTGCTCCACCGTCGTCGGCGTGCCCTCTCCCGTCAGGTACTGGGCCACCGCGTCCAGCGCGCCCGCGCTGCCGACCATGGGCGCCGTCTGGGAGGTGCACTCGTTGACGTTGACCTGGATGGGGCGCAGGTACGTGGTGGGGTAGTGCGTCGCCGGCGGCAGCGGAAAGGGCGCGCCCTCCGTGAAGAACTCCACGGGCCCCGCCGGAGGAATCGCCTCCGCCAGATAGGGCGTCGTGGCATCCAGGGGGACACCCTCCACCTGCCAGATGCCCGCGAAGGACGACGTACCGCTGGAGACGGGGGCTCCGCTGCCGGCCAGCCGCACCGTCGCACCGGGGATGGCCGAGAAGAGCAGGTACGGCGTGTCCTCGAAGAGGGCGGGAGGCGGCGTCTCCTCTCCCGGGAAGTTCAGCACCGTCAGGAAGAAGGCTTCGGGGTCATAGACGACGCCGGAGACGGTGGCGCGGCGCTCGGGCAGCTCTCCGATGGGAGCGTTCGTACCCTCCTCGGGGGGAACGGGCTCTGAATCGGAGCATCCGCCCAACGTGGCGGCGAGCAGGAAGGTGGCGGTGAGGGAGCGGGCCTTCATGGCGGTCCTGTTCGGAATCATCGGAGGGGCAGCACGTGCTCGGCCGGGGGCGTCGTCACGTGGCACGCGTTGGCGCAGTTCCCGTAGATGTTGGGAGCGGACGCGAGGTTTTCGAACTCGAGGTTCTTGTACTCATTGCCGTGCGTGCCCGGATGGCAGCCGGCACAGGCGATGAGGCTGGGCCGCAGGGTGCTCTCACGCGTCAGGTGGCACAGGGTGCAGTCGCCCTTGTTCTGGGCGTACTTGCGCGAGCTGATGTGGATGCGGTGCATGAAGTCCGACACGTGCCCCACCGACTCGTCGTAGTGGCACACCTTGCACGTCTCCACGTGGTCCACGCTCACGCCGTGGTGGAGGTTGCTCAGCGAGTTCGGCCCGTTGTGGCACACCTGGCAGTTGCCAATCTGGTTGGGGTACTTCGTGGGCTCGGCCTGACCGACCTGGAAGAAGAAGGGGTCCAGGCGATTGAGCCGCTCACCCATGTAGTTGCGGTGGCCCTTGAGGAGCAGGGCATACGTGCCGGGCTTCGCGTCCGGCGGCAGCTCCACGGTGTAGCGCGTGCTGGGCCGGTGGGACTTGCCTCCGGGACGGTAGGCCGCGGCGGGATGGATGTAGTACGCCGGCTCGACGCCCGTGGGAAACGCGAAGTACGGCGGCGTATGCGAGCCGTTGACGACCTTCAGGTCCTGGAGGGGCCCCACCACCTTGAAGCCCGACTCGGAGGCGCTGGTGTCGCGCCAGTTGATGAGCATGTTGCTGTTGAAGTACGCGAGCCCGTTGGAGCCGTCCCCCATGTAGTCGTTGAAGCTCGGCATGGTGTCGCGCGGGTGGAGGGCATGGCCGTCGCCGTCCTGCAGCGCCACGACGAAGTCCAGGGACTCTCCCGGCAGCAGGAAGCGGCCGTTCTGCGGCGGCGCCACCACGACGCTCTGCTTCAGGCCGAAGCCGCAGCGCACGGCCACGTCGGTGGGCAGGCCGTTGGGCCCCATCTCGAAGCAGGAGTCGGGGCGCTCGTTCTCCGGGACGAAGGTCACCGGGAACAGGAACGGCTTCAGGGGCATCAGGCTCCAGGTGAGCCGGATGAGCCCCTCGCCCCGGAGGTCCGGCATGGTGAAGGACTTGAAGGGGTTGGTGGAGTTGGCGAACGAGACCTTCACCGTGGTGAGGTAGTTGATGGCCTCGCGCGTCGCGGCCACCACGGGGACGGGGTCATCCGCGAATTTCGGCGGCGCCAGTCCCGTGACGGCGAAGGAGACGCGCGTGTGGCCCGTCGCGGCGTTCTCCGCCATGAAGTCGCTGCGCTTGTAGGTCTCGCTGGTGCGCACGTTGCCGTCGGCGTCGAGCACCTCCAACAACAGCGTGTCCGTGTCGGAGTTCATCCAGGCGGCGTTCTCGTAGAACGTCTCGCGCTGCATCGCGCCCGGGTCCAGCACCTTCCAGTCGTCGAGCCCCACCGTCAGGCCGCTCCAATCCAAATCCTTGAAGTCCGATTGGAGGCGCGCCCAGGCGGCCGGAGTGCGACGGTCGTTGTAGTCCGTGTGGACGTCGTGGGCCAGGTCCACCGCGGAGAACTCCCGCAGGAAGTACAGCTCACCCGGCTTCACATTCATCCGCGCCGACGGGGGGACCGGGGGGATGGCGGCGCTCAGGGGAATGGCCGCGTTGAGGTTGAGGCACGTATCGGGATAGCTGGGCAGGACGAGCCCTCCCTTCGTGACCGGCTCACCGTTGGGCAGGATCGCGCAGCCCTTGAAGGACAGCAGCGACAGGGAGATGGCACCCGAGGCGGAGCTGTCGTACGGGTCGAAGGCCGTCGCGCCTCGACCGCGAGTTCCCTCCGCGTCGGACGTATCGAACAGGTTGCAGCCTGTGATGAGCGCCAGCACCGGGAGCGTCAGCAGCAGCGACTTGAAAGGCGATATCATGAGGACTCGTGCCAGGCCGGTACCGTTCTGCCCTGTAGCGACTGGCGGGTTTCTAGCGAATGAGAACCCGAGAATCCTATAGGCCCTCCGCCCAATACGCCAACAGTCGGCTGCGTTACTTCCCGACAGCAGGGGGGCCCGCATCCGGGGGAGCCGCGATCCGAGGGCTCACGGCGGGCAGGGTCTTCAGGTACCGGTAGATGGCGCGCAGGTCGTCCTCGTGGAGTCCCGCGAGGAGGCCCCAGGGCATGGCCAGCTTGTTGACCTGACCCCGGCGGCTGGGGGCCGCGGCCACGTCCTTCCAGGCGGTGAAGCGCGCGACGAAGGCGTCCTCTCCCCCCTTGAAGATGGCGCCCTCGGGGCGCAGCGACGGCGCCTTCTCCTCGCCAAAAGGCGTGGGCAGGGGAAGTCCTCCAGCGAAGGGCACGGGGGTCTCCTCCAGGCCTCCGTGGCAGAAGGAGCACTGGGCCACGGTGGCCAGGTACTGGCCCCGCGCCACCACATCCCCACCCGGAGGGGGCACGGGGCCCGGCAGCGCGCTGGCCAGCCCCTGGAGCTGGGCGACCAGCTCCTCGGGCAGCTGCGTGCGCTCCACGGAGCGCGGGACGGGGGGAACCTGGCGCAGGTACGCCACCACGGCGCGTGCGTCCTCGTCGGAGAGGGTCCGCCACTCGGAGTACGGCATCATGGGGAAGAGCGTCCTGCCATCCCTGCCCCGGCCCTCCCTCAACGCCCGCAGCAGCTCCTCGTCCGTCCAGCGGCCGATGCCGTGCTCGGGGTCCGAGGTGATGTTGGGCGCGCAGACCCGGCCGGGGACGCCATGCCCCTCGCCGAAGCAATCGCCCGCCAGCGCCTCGGCCTTCGCGGGTCCGCCATAGCGGGAGTAGTCCCGGGCCGTGTGGCAGGCGCCGCAGCCGAGCACCGCCTCCACGAGATAGCGGCCCCGGGCCACGCGCTCCGCGTCCTTCGCCACGGCCGGGACGACGGCGGCCTTGGGCGCCACCGCGAGGGGAGTGGAGGGCGGCACCTGCTTCGGGGCCTCTTCGCGCTGGCTGCACGCGGTCCCCCACACGAGCGTCAGCACGACGACGGCACCCAGCCGCCCCACTCCGCCAGCACGCATGAGCGCCCTCACTCCATCCCAGGGCTGTCCGGAGCCTGGCCCAGACGCAGCGCCGCCATGGCGCGGCGGTATTCGATGGGCAGCCGGTCCGCCTTGACGTGGACCTCACCGTCGAAGCCCAGCGGGTGCGCCTTCGGACGCTGCCCCTCGGCGATGCGCCGGTCCTGCTCCAGGATGGCC
The DNA here is from genome assembly GCF_010894455.1 of Myxococcus eversor. Taxonomy (GTDB): domain Bacteria; phylum Myxococcota; class Myxococcia; order Myxococcales; family Myxococcaceae; genus Myxococcus; species Myxococcus eversor. The sequence goes on from NZ_JAAIXY010000019.1 coordinate 243,002, forward strand.
AGCTCCGACTTCACGAACATCTCCCCGAAGTTGCGAATCCTCGGGTGGTACGAGCAGAAGTAGAAGCACCGCATCTTCTCTTCCGAGAGGGGCTGCGCCACCGCGTAGACGGTGTGCGTGTAGAAGAGCGTCGGCTTGAACTCCAGCCGCACGGCGAAGGGCAACGTCATGTCATAGGTGAGCGTCGTCTTGTCCACGCGTGGGGGCGCCCCGCCGATGCTCGGTCCGAGCGCCGGGTAGACGATGCGGGCCCTCAGCCCGGAGGCATGCCGCTCCACGTCATAGGCGGGCACCTCCTGCTGCTCGGGGTTGCCGAACGTCCCCCGGTGCACCCAGGACAGGTGCGCCACGTCGAGGACGATTTCCATCATCCGCCCCGCGGACACGTCCCAGTCCAGCAGCGGCAACGCCACCGTGGCCAGGGCCCCGTCCTCCAGCTCCGGCCACTCCGGCAGCGGCGCCGACGGCGTCGCGGACAGACAGACCCAGATGAGCCCGTAGCGCTCGGCGCAGCGGTACGCGGCGAGCCGGGCCTTCTGGGAGATGGGCGCCGAGAGCTGCGAGGGCACCCTCACGCAGCCACCATCGGCCCCGTACGTCCAGCCATGGAAGGCGCAGCGCAGCCCCTCTCCCACGGGCTCGCCGTCGCAGAGGTCCGCGCCCCGGTGCGCGCAATAGCGCTGCGTGGCCGCGACGCCTGACGCGGTCCGCCAGACCACGCCATCCACTCCGAGCAGTCGGAAGGCAAGCGGCCGTTCGTTCAGCTCGCGGGAGAAGGCGACCGGATGCCAGAACGCGGAGAGCGCCTCCTCATAGGGGCGCGGCATGGCGGTGGTGCTCACGCGAGGGCGAGCGGAGCAATCTTGCTTTCAATCTCCTCGAGCAAGAAGTCGATCTCCTCAATCTCGTCGAGCTTCTCTGGGGCCGCGGCGACGGAGGGCTCCGCAGAGGGCGCAGCCGCTTCGGAGACCACCGTGGACGTGTTGGGCGACTGGACCGACTCTGACGCTTCCGAAGCCATGACTCCTCCTGGCACTCGCAGCAAAGGGGTTGCCATGCTCGTGGGAATCCAGGCGAGGTGTCAACACGCGGCCGGTGTGTTCACGCAATGCGTGAACGGCTCGGCGGCCGGTGTGTTCATGAAACGTAACGCCCTGACAGGCAATCTGGTGGGGTGGGTGTCTCGCGACATTGATTGAGAGGAGGCTAGAGTGCGGCTCCCCCATGCCAGCCCCGCTCACCCGCGCCTTGCTTGTCTTTTGCCTCCTGCTTGGAGGCACAGCGGGAGCAGAGGTCTGGAAGCAGGTGCGTCCGGGCGCCACCACCGAGCAGCAGGTATTGAGCCGCTTCGGTGAGCCCACGCGGCGACACACGGCCGGCGGCGCGCGCGTGCTCACGTATGACGAGGACTCGGCGCCGTCGGGCACCGTGCGCGCGGACTTCCACGTCGATGAGAGGACGCAGCGGCTGCGCCGCCTCGATGTGTATCCCTCCCCCGCGCCGTCTCGCGAAGCGGTGGAGCGGATGTTCGGCCCCGCGTGTCAGGGAGGAGGCCGCGCGAAGAAGCCGTGTCACGAGGTCAGGCTCTCGGCCACCAACGAGCCCTACCTCCACTATGTCGCGCGCGGGCTCGCGGTGTTCTTCGCGCGCGGAGAGCTCCAGGCGCTGACGTACCTCCCCGCCGCGCGAGCGCGTCAGGCACGCATCGCTCCGGTGGAGCCGCCCCTGATGCAGGAGGCTCCCACGGCGAGCCCCGAGCCGCGCGCGAGCACGAACACGCCCGCCGACGAGGGCCTCGCTCAAGCGACTCCCACCACCACGTCGCAAGCGCCTTCGGAGACCGCGGCCGTGGAGCCCATCGCCACGTCCCCCGTGGTCCCGGAGCTCACGGTGGCACGCGTGGAGGTCCCGAGCGCGGACACCGGCTCGAATTCGAGCGACCTGCTGCGTCCCGCGATGATGGACAGCGGCGAAGGCGCGCCGAGTCCCACCGCGGACAGCGACACGACGCAGGGACCGCGTCCGCTGAACGAGCCCGAGGAGACGCGAGCGCCGCGACTCGCGGACCCGGTGCAGCCCGAGGTGCTGACGCTCGGAGGGTTCTACTTCCAGCGCGCGGACATGGTGGTGTCCCAGCGGGCCACGGACGCCACCACGGCCGCGCAGCCGTACTTCCCGGGGCTCGTGGACGTCTACCTGGACTTCAGGCCCCAGGACGACATCCGGGCCTACGTGGTGGGGCGCCTGGTCTATGACCCGCTGGACCCGACGCTCTCCACGCCGAGGACGAGCCTGGACAAGCTGTGGCTCTACTTCGGCCTCTTCGACAGCATCTACGTCACGGCCGGACGCCAGCATGTGAAGTGGGGAAGCTCCCGCATCTGGAACACCACCGACTTCCTGCGGTCCCCCAACCCGGATCCGCTCGGCGTGTTCGACCTGCGCCAGGGCGTGGACATGGTGAAGGTGAACGTGCCCTTCGAGTCGCTGCGCGCGAACCTGTGGGCGTATGCGACGGCGACCCTGGAGGACACGGGGGTCACCGGCGCGCTGCCCCGGGCGCGCTACGGCGGCGCGGTGCGCGGGGATATCGCCTTCGGCACCAGCGAGCTCATCGCCTCCGCGTCCTTCCTGGAGCGGCGCCGCCCGCGCTACGGGCTGGACTACTCGCTGGGAATCGGGAGGCTGGACCTCAACGCCGAGGTCGCCTTCGTGCGCGACTCGGACACCCGGCTGTGGCGGTCCACGCCGGAGGGGAGCTTCGTCGAGCGCACCGTGACGGGCACGCAGGTGCAGGCCAGCGCGGGTGTGGCCGCCGAGCTGCGCATGGGAGACCTCTTCCGCACCGTCCTCCGGGTGGAGGGCTTCTACAACCAGTTGGGCGACGACGACCGGCGGCTGCTCACGTGGGTCCAGTCGACCGGTGACTACCGCGCCCTGTACTTCGGCCGGACGTATGGCCTGGGGCAAATCACCGTCACCCGCCGCAGCATCTACGAGCCGTCGTGGACGCTCACCGTGCTCGGCAACCTGGGGGACCCGTCGTTCCTGGGCCGCCTGGACTTCGGCTTCGTGCGCAACAACGTGAACGTCGCGGCGTTCGTCGAGGCGCCCTTCGGCGCTCGCGGCGGTGAGTTCCGTTTCCAACCCGACCCCTCCGTGGCGGACCTCCCCGCGACGGACCTGGGAATGTTTCGAGCCGGCATGAGCCTCCGCCTCCGGCTGTAGTCCCCTGACGCCCTTTCACATGACCACTCCCCCTGACTCCGTCCTCCCCGGTCAGTCCCCCCTCCCGGCGCAGACGACTTCCGGGCCCGCGCAGGTCGGGCCGGCGGAACGAGACAACACCCTCGTGGCTTCCACGAGGCTCCCCGAGTCCGACCGCCAGCGCGTGCTGGTGGAGTGGAACGCGACGACCTCCGAATACCCTCGCGAGTCCACGTTGCACGAGCACTTCGCCCGCGTGGTGGAGCGCTTCCCGGACAAGGTCGCCGTCGAGTTCGGAGACAGCCGGCTCACCTACCGCGAGCTGGATGCGCGCTCCAACGTGCTCGCCCTGAAGCTGCGCGAGCTGGGCGTGGACACCGACGTGCGCGTGGGGCTCGCCGTCGAGCGTTCGCTGGAGCTCATCGTCTCCGCGGTCGCCATCGTCAAGGCCGGCGGCGCCTACGTCGCGATGGACACGTCGTACCCGCGCGAGCGCCTGGCGGGCATGGTGGAGGACGCCCGGCCCCAGGTCATCATCATCTCACGCGCGCTCGTCCCCCGGATGCCCGTCGGGGAATCGCGCCTGTTGGTGGTGGAGGACCTCCCGCTCGAGGGCCCGGCCGCGCACGCCCCGCCGTTCCGTGCGCTGCCCGACTCGCTGGCCTATGTGGACTTCACGTCCGGCTCCACCGGCAGGCCCAAGGGTGTCGGCACGACGCACCAGGGAGTGCTGCGCAACCACCTGGGCGTGAGCTATGCGCGCTTCGGGCCGGACGAGACGCAGTTGTTGATGACGCCCCTCTCCTTCGACGTCTCCACGTTCGAAATCTGGGGAGCGCTGCTCCACGGGGCCCGGCTGGTGGTGATGACTCCGGGAGTCCCATCGCTGGAGGAGCTGGCGCGGGTGGTCCGCGAGGCCCGCGTGACGACGCTCTGGCTGACGTCGGCGCTGTTCTCCCAGGTGGTGGAGGAGCACCTGGAGCTGCTGCGTCCCGTCAAGCAGCTCCTCGCCGGTGGCGACATCGTGGCGGCGACCCACGTGCGCCGGGTCATCGACACGCTGGGGATTCCCGTCATCAACGGGTACGGCCCCACGGAGACCACGGTCTTCGCCACTTCGTACAGGGCGACCGCGTCCGCCCAGGCCGCGAAGACGTTTCCCATTGGCGGCCCCATCAACAACGTCCGTGCATACGTGCTCGGCGAGGACGGTGAGCCGGTCGCCATCGGAGCCACCGGCGAGCTGTTCGTCGGCGGCGAGGGGCTCGCGCGGGGCTACATGGAGCAGCCCGCGCTGACCGCCGAGCGCTTCCTGCCGGACCCCTTCCACGGTGTCCCCGGCGCGCGAATGTACCGCACGGGCGACCTGGTGCGCTGGCGGGACGACGGCGTACTGGAGTTCCTCGGTCGCGCGGACTACCAGGTGAAGGTGCGCGGCTTCCGCATCGAGCTGCCCGAAGTCGAGGCCGCGCTGCGCGCCCATCCCTCCGTACGAGACGCCGTGGTGCTCGCGGTCGCCGACCCTTCGTCGGGCAAGCGACTGGTGGCCCACGTGGTGCCCGCGGTGGGGCTGCGCATCGAACCCCGCCAGCTTCGCGCGGACCTGCGTCAGCGCCTGCCCGAGTTCATGGTGCCTTCCGAGGTGGTGGTGCGCGGCGCGCTGCCCCTGACGGTCCATGGCAAGGTGGACCGTCGAGCCGTCGCCAGCCAGCCGGTTCCGGCCCAGGAGGACGGACTCCAGGCCCCCGCGGGTCAGGCACCTCGTGGCCTCGTCGAGGAGATGCTCACGCACCTGGTCGGTCAGGTGCTGGGCCGCCAGGACGTGGCGCGAGACGTGAGCTTCTTCGACCTGGGCGGGCACTCCCTCAGCGCGACGCGACTCATCGTCCGCGTCCAGCAGACCCTGGGCGTGCGCCTGCCACTCAGCGCGCGATTCGGCACGAGCACCGTGCTGGAGCTCGCCCGCGAGGTCGCCGAGCGTTCCCGTTCCGCCCTGCCCCTGCTGCCCGAGCCGACGCGGCTCCCGAAAGAGGCGCCTCGCTTCGTCTCCGCATCGCAGGACCGCATGTGGTTCCTGCACCAGTTGCAGCCGGAGCTGCGGGCGTACATCCACTCCGAGGCCGTGGAGCTCCGGGGGCCGGTGGACGTGGTGGCCCTGGAGGACTCCCTGCGGCTGCTGTTGGAACGGCACCCCGCGCTTCGCACGCTCGTCGTCTCCCATCAGGGACACCCGGTCCCCCGCGAGCAGCCAGTGCCCGCGCACGTGCTGCGAGTCGAGCAGGTGCAAGGCTCCGGAGAAGACGGCCTGCCCTGGGAGCGACTGCGGGAAGAGGCCGCGCGTCTCTTCTCCCTGGAGCAGGGACCGCTCTACCGCTTCCTGCTGTTCCAAATCGCTCCCGAGCACCACGTGCTGCTGTTGGTGCTGCACCACCTGGTCATGGATGGGCTGTCGTTGGACATCCTCTTCCGTGAGCTGGGGCAGGCCTATGCCGCTCCAGCGGGACAGCGGCGCGGCCTCCTGCCCGAGCCCGAGCTCACCTTCGCGGACCTGGCTGCCTGGGAGCGCAACCCGGAGATGAAGGTCCGCGAAGACACGGACCTCGAGTACTGGACGCGACAGCTCGAGGGGGCTCCCTCCCAGTTGTCACTGCCCACCGACCGGCCCCGCCCGGGCGTCGTGAGCGACCGGGGCGCGGCGACTCCGAGGCACCGGCTGACACCCGAGCTCCGACAGGCCCTGGACGCGGTCTGCCAGCAGCATCAGGTGACGCCCTTCATGGTGCTCTACGCCGCGTTCGCGGTGTTGCTGCAGCGCTACTCCGGGCAGTCCGAGCTGTGCGTGGGTACCCCGGTCTCCGGCCGCGCGCACCCCGCCGCCGATGACGTCGTGGGCCTGTTCATCAACACCGTCGTGCTCCGCACGAAGGTGGATGCGCGTGCCTCGTTCGTGGACCTGCTCGCGCAGGTGCGCACCACGTCCCTGGAGGCCGTCTCCCATCAGCAGGTCCCCTTCGAGCGCGTCGTCGAGAAGCTCCAGGTGGAGCGCACCCACGGCGACTCGCCGCTGTTCCAGGTCCTGTTCGACATGAGCCGCGTGGAGCATCCGCTCGCGTCGGCGTTCCCCGCGCTCGCCCCCCGGGCACTGCATCTGGTTCCGGGCTCCAGCGCCTTCGACCTCCACCTCACCGTCCACAAGGTCCGGGAGGAGTACGAGTTCTTCTTCCGCTACCGGACCGAGCTGTTCGACGACTCGAGCGTCCAGCGGATGCTCACCCACTACCTCCAGTTCCTGGGCAACGCGCTGCATGCGCCCACGTCCGCGCTCGGGGAGCTCCCGCTGGACACGGAGGCGGAGCGCCAGCAGGTGCTGCGGGACTTCAACTCGGAGCAGCGGCCCTTCGATGAAGAAGCGACCGTTGCCTCGCTGTTCCTGAGCGCCGCGACGCGGACTCCGGACGCCGTCGCCCTGGTGACGCCCGACACCTCGCTCACGTTCGCCCAGCTCTCCTCGCGGGCCACGCAGCTCGCGTCACACCTCTCCGCCCTTGGCGCCCGACCCGAGGCCGTGGTGGGCCTGTGCCTGGAGCGCTCCGCTGACTCCGTCATTGGCCTGCTCGCCATCCACTTGAGCGGCTCCGCCTGCCTTCCCCTGGAGCCCTCGCATCCCGCCGCCCGTCGCGCCTCGCTGCTGCGACAGTCCGGCGCGCGCCTGGTCATCTCCCGCGAGTCCTTGTTCGAAGGCGCCACGCTCCCCATCCCCCTCGTGCGGCCCGAGGATGCGTCCCAGCCCGGCGCCGCGCTCGCGCCTCCCGTGCCCGCGCGTCCGGACCACCTCGCGTATGTCCTCTACACCTCCGGCTCCACGGGCGAGCCCAAGGGCGTCGAGCTCACGCACCGGAACCTCGTCCACGGCTTCGCCAGCTTCGACGCCTTCCTCGATACCGCGCCCGGCGCGACGTGGGCTGTCACCAGCAGCTTCTCGTTCGACATGCACATCATGGAGCTGGTCTTCAGCCTCACGCGAGCCGCTCGCGTGGTGCTCCGGCCAGTCGGCCCCCTCAACCTGGGCCGTGACATCCTCCAGCACGGCATCACCCACATCGTCATCACGCCCTCGTCGCTCGCCACCGCCTTCGAGGAGCCCGGCGCGCCAGAGGCCCTCCGTAGGCTCAAGGTCGTCGTCACCGGCGGTGAGGCCCTGCCCGACTCCCTTGTGAAGCAGCTCGCCTTCACGCAGACCCGGCTCACCAACGCCTTCGGTCCGACGGAGACGACCCTCTGTGTGACGTCCGCGCCGTGCTCGCCCGAGCTGCCCGTCACCCTCGGCA
>NZ_JAAIXY010000001.1 GCF_010894455.1 Myxococcus eversor
GCTCGACACCGACGCCGCCGCTCTGTAGGCCGCTCCCATCACCGAGCGCGCTCGCTGACGCTCGCGCTCGGTGATGCCCATCAACCAGGCGGAGCGCTCGTCCATCAACCAGCCTGCCTCGCAACACTTGCGAAAGCGCACAACGAAGTCGAAGCCCACCTTCCATTCTCGCCAGCACATGCCGTCCCACCCGTCGGTGCTGGCCTGCTCACTCGCCCATTCTTCCGGGAGGCGGAGCGGCGCCGGGACGGGGCACGGCGAACAGTTACGTTCGCTCGCCGACCGTCGCGCGACCACGCCGCGCATCACGCGAACACCACTTGCCGCCGCGCCAGACTCGGCGATACTTCTCCGACCATGCTCCAACGGCCCTGGCCCCTTGAGCTCGTCGCGCGACAGCTGATCCGTGATGACGTCGCCGTCGAGTCGCGTCTGTCCGTGGTGGGGCTCGTTCGACTCGACGAAGTCCTGGCAGGCCGCATGGCTCGCGGTATCAAGAGGGAAGTCGCCGAGTCCTGGATCGACCTCCATCGCGCCTGGATCAACGAGCGTTTCGGGTCCGAGGACCTGGTGCCCGCCTTCACCCGGTGTTCTCGGCTACGGGCCATCTCCGAGCTGCGCATCGACTGCAACTGGCTCGGTGTCACGGGGGTCGCCGAGGTGCTTGCGTCACCGCTCCTGCATCACCTGGACGAACTCGAGCTGGCCGTCGGGCTCCACACGGTCGAGGCATACGAGCCGCTGGCTCGGCGCAAGATGACCCACTTGCGCCGCTTCGGCCTCGCGATGCCCGACGCCCAGGATGGTGACATCCCCGTGGGTGATGATCTGGCCGACCTTCTCGCTGCCGCCGGTCTCGAGCGTCTGGAGAGCCTCGCGCTCCCACGTGTCGGCATCGGCCCGGCGGGGCTGAGTCGTCTGTTCGACCTGCCCGCGTTGGCCTGCTTGGACCTCGCACGTTCCGAGATTGGCGAAGAGGGTTGCCACGCCCTGGCCCGGGCCTCGAGCCTGTCTCGCCTTCGTGGGCTCGATCTCGAGGGCTGTCTCGGATTCGACGATGCCGGCGACTCGGCCTTGCCTGGCCCCGGCTTCTCGGCGCTCATCACGTCGCCGCGCCTGGCCGTCGCTCATCTCGGTCTGGGCGACGTCCCGGGAGCCGTCGCGATCATCGCCGCCTCGGCACGCATGACGACCGTCGAGCACCTCGTTCTCTCGGAGGTCGAGGATGACGAGCTCGCGGCCCTCATCGCGTCTCCCTACCTGACCGCTCTCCGCCACCTGCGCCTACGGCGCTGCAATCTTTCGAGCACGACCCTCACCGGGTTTGGACGGTCTCAGCTCCTTGCCGCACTCGAGTCTCTGACCCTGAGCAACGACCTCACGGCGTCGCAGCAAGGCCTCGTCGCTCGGCGCCTGCCGCGCCTGCGCGAGCTCCGTCTGGAGGTCAACCACACGACCGCGGACAGCCTCGGCCGCGCCGACTTGCCCAACCTCACCGAGCTACACCTCGACTTCGACGCAACGGCCATGAGTCAGGATGAGGAGGTCGAGGAAGCCGATCTGGATGCTGTCATCGCTGCGCTCGTGAGCGCGAAGGGCATGCCGCGTCTGACAGGAGTCGTCACGTCACCTGTTTCGCCCGAACACATGGCCAAACTCGTCGGCCGCTTTGGTACGGGATTCCGGACCCAGGACTACTCGCTGACTGGCTCGGTCCGGGAGCGTTGAATCGCGACCCGGAGCCGATTCGTCAGGCGTCAGGGGCCGCCGGCTCCCTCCGCGGCGAACCGTCGCTCCGCACTCGCTTCCGCGCACCGCGGCGGGCTCGAGTCGTCCGCCACGCAGCGTCGCGCCGTGACTGAGCTTGCCCGGGTTTCGCGGACATCCCGGACTTCGTCCATCACATCTCGGGTGCCCACGGAACTGGGCTGCTCCCATGTCCGGGGGCGGAGGCAGCTCCTCCCAGGTGCCGGTCGCAGGGGACGGGTGCACGAACTCGAGGGGTATCCGCTCGCCGTGCAGACGTCGGAGGTGTTGGACGGCTTGGTGCCGGCTGGTGGGGGCTTTGGTTCAGAGGCGAGCACCGGGCCAACCAACGCGGGCCCGCTCAGGGAGAATCCGACGCGTGGGTGAGGGCCTTGCCGTTCTTGGGCGCGGTGAACCGCGCCTCCTCCCGCGTGAAGCGGGACTTCCTGATGGATGAGAAGTCGCCCTTCGTCCGGGAGAAGTCGGGGTCCATGACCACCCCGCCTCCCTTCACGAAGACGAGCAGGCACTCCATTTCAGGGACGTCCCTGGCGCCGGACCCATCAATGGCGAGCCACTTCCGGACCTCTTCCGCGCCCACGTAGGGCGTGAAGAGGTGGAAGGTGTCCCAGTCGAAGTCCGTCACCTCCGTCAGGAGGAAGTCGCCGGAGGCGGGGACGATTCAGGGCATGGCCCAGGCCATGGGCAGCGCGAAGGCCAACATCGACATCATCACCGGAACGGAGCTCCCGAGGCTCCCGGACTCCGGCAGCGGCTCCATCATCGCCATCGACCCGAGAATCTCGGACGCGTCATTCGTCGCGTTCGACGGCCTGAAGAATCCCCTGGCCACGCCGCTGTTCCTGACCATCGCCCACGAGCTCATCCACGCCCTGCACAACGCCCATGGCACGTCCCGCGGCCAGTTCCCCCTGTGTGACTACAACAACCGGGAGGAGTACGAGACCATCCGCGGGACGGACCTCTCGGAGAACACCCTGCGCGCCGAGCACCGCCTGGGCGTCCGCTTCGGACACTCGGGCGAATTCGCCCAGGACCTGCTGCGCTACCTGCGGCTGCACCCGCAGGAGGTCATCGATGAGCGGCGCGCGCTGAAGTATGGCTGAGGTGAATCGGCGACGACCCGAGGACTCCGTGGCGCGGCCCGCCGCCGCGTTGGCGCGCAGGAGGCGTCCTGGGTCCGTGCTCCTCCCTGGCATCGTGGAGGTAGGGTAGCGTGGTCTCCTTCACCTGGGAGACCGCGCATGGACGACACGAACGAGGTGGACGAGTCGCTCGGCCTCGCCGCGTACTCCACCTTCGCGGAGCGCTACTCAACGTTCGCGCTGACCAAGCCACACAACGCGCTCTACGAACGGCCGGCGACGATGGCGCTGCTGGGTGAGGTCACCGGACTGCGCGTGCTCGACGCCGGCTGTGGACCGGGCTTCTGTAGCGAGAAGCTCGCGCGCGGTGGCGCGACCGTCCACGCCTTCGACGTGACGCCGGAGATGGTCCCGCTCGCCCTCGCGCGTTGCACGGGCCTCCCGGTGGAAGTCCGGACCGGAGACCTGTCGGCGCCGCTCGACTGGCTGCCCTCGGAGTCCTTTGACCGCATCATCTGCTCGCTCGCGCTCGACTACGTGCGCCACCTGGCCCCGGTGTTCGGCGAGTTCCGCCGCGTCGCGCGGCCCGGCGCGCTGCTCGTGTTCTCCATGGGACACCCGATGCGCGACTGGAACGACGTGCGCTGTCGCGGCGACGGCACCTACTTCGACACCACGCGCTTCGGGATGTACTGGTCAGGCTTCGGCGAGCCGAAGCCCTACGTACAGGGCTATCGTCGCCCGCTCGCCGACATCCTCAACGCGCTGTCCGAGACTGGCTGGATGCTCGAGCGGGTCGTCGAACCCAAGCCTCTCGACGACATGAAGGGGGTGGACCCAAGGCTGTTCGAGGAGCTGTCACAGGCCCCCGGGTTCATCTGCATCCGTGCCCGCTGCGGGGCCTGAGCCCCGGACCCGCGACACGCGAGACCGCCACCCTCACCACGGAGCGGGCTCGCGCGAGAGCGCCGACATGGTCCTGGGCCGGGCAGACGTGTGCCTGCTGGAGATAAAGGCAGGGTCTCGCGCCGCCTTTGTTCTGGCATTGGGTGAGGGCTGTTATCCCCCTGTGTCAGGGAAGATGTCGCCTCGGCTGACGTGCCGAGCTGACCACCCGAAGGGGGCGAGTGCTGATGTAGGGGAAGGGGGAGGGAGGGGTGTCGAAGCTCAAACCGTCACAGCCAGCCAAGACAGCCAGGCTCCTGCCGCGCCCCGTCTGGATAGGAGGCAGGGCAGGGGCGCGCCCGCCTTCTACCCCAATGGCGCTCCTGTCCAAGGGGTCGGCGGACAACCCGCTCTGGTGTCTGGACCCATGAGCCCATCGTGAGCCATTGTCACGAGGCATCTGTCTTGATGCTCGCCGGTGGGGCGTCCTCCTCAAGGCAGATAGTCCGCGATGAGGCCGAGGATGGGCTGGAGCATCGGTTGGGGACCCTCGCCGGGTCCCTTCGCGACCTGGCCAATGGCCTCGATGCGCTTCGCCCTGATTGGGCTGTCTTCAGCTGAGGCCGCACCTTGGTTGGCTATGACCCCTCCGTGTTGATTGAACAGTTTGATGTTCGCGGCGCGGATTTCTTCACGCAGCCTGTGGAGAAGTGGCCTCATCGCGTCCGAGTCGTTGGCGTCCTCCAGGGCGAAGAGGGTTCTGAGTTTGCTGTCCAACTCAGTCAGGAGGTTGTCGTTGTGGGCCTTCCTGAGCCAGAGGCGTTGGACGAAGCCCTGGAGATGTCGTGAAATCGAGTGTTCTTCGGCCAGTTCCTCCGTGAACTTCACGTAGTCTTTGATGAACTTCGGGTTGTTGCAGTCCTGGATGATTTTCTTCAGGAGCTCCATCTTTCGTTGGACGGGCGAGGCAACTGCTGGCGCGGCGCCCACGGCCACAGTCGCGGCACTGGATTTGGCGGCGGCGCCTGAGTAGTCCCGGCAGTTTTGCAGGAAAGCGTTGACGGCCGGGTATTTGGTGGCGCAAGCCGACAGGAGCGCATCGAACAGCGGCTGCTTATGCACGATACCATTACCGGGATGCCAGAGTTGGTAGGCCATGGGGATGCCAGCGGAGATGGCTTCGCTGAAGGACTGGTCTCCCTCGGTGATGGTGAAGGACCGGTCTGCTGCCCGCCAGAGTTGAAGCATGTCGTCGTATGGAACCGTGCATCCTTGGTTCATGTTGATGACATGAATCACCCTCTTTCCCAGCAGGAATGTCGCATGTTGGCAGGTCTTGAGTTTGGTGATGTCGTGGTTTTTCCTGAGGTCGGGGATCAACGTGTTGTGGTCGTTGGTCCTGAGGTATTTCTCGAGGTGGTCCTGAAGATGGTTGACTGGGAGTATCACGGCTGAAGTGATTGAGTCGTCGTGGAAGACCCGGTCCAGGAGGAGGTTGAAGTGGGTGTTGTTGTGCTTGCCGGCGCCGTAGCCAAAGAAGAGTCTGGGCGGTTTGTGCGACTTGGAGCACTCTTCCAGGAGTTTCTTCAGGTCAGGCTGTGTCAGGGCCAGGTCGGACAGGGGCAGGGGCGTGCGCAGTCTCGCGTTGATCATGATCCCCATTTCATGAGCAGCCAGCCCCGAGCATCGCAATTTCGGATTGAGTATCGCGGGTTTGGCCATCGAGTACTCGATGATTGTTCCATCATGCTCTGAGTCGTTTTGCATGGCGGTTGCTATATCGACCTTGAGGGCACTGACGTTGAAGGAGGGCTTGAGCTTTGTGAAGCACGCTGACATGACGTCAAAGTCTTTATGCCCACAGTGAGGAGTGGCTCTCCAGCTTTCCTCTTCGTCCACGAGAATGGTGCTCGTCTGGAGGCAGTTGATCAGATCTCCAAGGCCCCCCGCGTCGCGTGTGTGCACGGCAATGTCCAGGTACTTGAGTCTCAGCGTGCTGGCGTAGAATCTGTCGATTTCGAGTTGAGTTCGCGCTGAATCAATCGGGTTGGATAGGACGTGTTGGGGAGGTGCGTTTGCCCCGGCCCCCGCCGCGGCCATGCCCGCCGCGGCAGCCGCGGTCGGTGCCGCTGCCGCGGCGGGAGGGGGTGCCTTGTTTGCTTTGAGTTTTGGGGGACGTTTTTGCAACTCCAGGACCACGAACTTCACGATTGCGCTGGCGGGGTAGCCAGGTTGTATGCGTTTGAGCGCCGCGCCGATTGCCTCGACTGAGGTCGACTTCTTGTCCGTGGGGAGTTGCTTGAGGACCAGCGTCACGCAGTCCTTGCATGGGTCCTGGCTTCCGTTGTTGGGGATGGTCGCCAGGGGCCTCTTGCATATCGTGCAGTTCATGTGATGCCTCCGAGTCGATGGCTCAAGTCGCTACTGCGTCAGGGTGTTCACCGCGTCGTTGTCAGAGGGGGGCGCCGTGCAGGTCGTCGCTGTCCGGCGTGGGGGCAGGGGGGCCCATATCCATGCTCGGTCCGGTGCGCTGCTGAGTCAGGCGGTGCTCTCGTTGGTGCAGGGACCGTGCCGGACGTCCTGTCGACAGGGTGGTGCCCTGAGGCGTCCGAGAGCCCGCCGGTCTCTCTCCTTCAGGATGAGGGGAGTCCTCTTCGGGCGCTGGGGGCGTCCGTCTCAGACGCATGTGCGTCCGGTGCGGACGCGGTTGGGAGTGGTTGACCGGGATGTGGGATGCGTCGAACCTTGGGCCATGCATCAGTCTGGTGACCATTGCTTCAGCTCGTTTGACCTGAGACCCGCGTGATGCCAGTCAAGCCTCTGTTGAGCGAGCCCCTGCCATGAGCGAGCCCGCCCCCCTCCGCGTCGCCCTGTTGGGCTACGGCTTCGCGGGCAAGTCCTTCCACGCTCCGCTGCTGCGCACCGTGGAGGGACTGTCATTGCGCGTGGTGGCGTCCAGCAGGCCCGAGGACGTCCATGCGGACCTGCCGGAGGTGACAGTGATTCCGTCCGCGCGCGATGCGGCCACGCACCCGGACGTGGACCTCGTCGTGGTGGCGACGCCGAACGAGACGCACGTCCCGCTCGCGCGAGCCGCGCTCCGCGCTGGCAAGCACGTCGTCGTCGACAAGCCGTTCACCCTCACCCTGGCCGAAGCACGCGCACTGGCCGCGCTTGCCCAGGAGCAGGGCAGGGTGCTCTCGGTCTTCCACAACCGGCGCTGGGACAGTGACTTCCTCGCGCTGAAAGCCCTGCTCGCGGAGGGCACCCTGGGCCGCGTCACCTACGTCGAGTCGCGGTTCGACCGCTTCCGGCCGGAGGTCCGCCAGCGCTGGCGTGAGCAGCCTGTCCCCGGGGCGGGCATCTGGTTCGACCTGGGTCCCCACCTCGTCGACCAGGTCCTTCAACTGTTCGGTCTGCCTGACAGCGTGGTGGGGATGCTCGCGGCCCATCGGGACGCCGCCGCCGTGGACGACTGGTGCCAGGTGACCCTCGTCTATCCCCAGCGTCATGTCCTCCTCCAGGCCTCGATGCTCATCGCGGGAGGTATGCCGCGCTTCGCGGTGCATGGCACTCGGGGCTCCTGGCTGAAGCACGGCATGGACTCGCAGGCGGACCGGCTCATCGCCGGCGAGCTTCCGGGGGCCGCGGACTGGGGCGAGGACGCCTCGCCTGGGCGCTTCCTCGTCGGAAGCTCTGGAGAGGCCAGGACGACGGCCACGCCCAAGGGCGACTACCGCCGCTATTACGCGGGCGTTCGCGACGCGGTGCGCGGCACGGGCCACAACCCCGTGACGCCCGTGCAGGCTATCGCCGTGGCCGCCGTGCTGGAGGCCGCGCTCCAGTCATCGCGAGAGGGCCGCGCATGCCCGCTCGACCTCACCTCGGAGGAACGAAGCGCCTTCTCCGATGTTTGTGATTTGACGGGCAGTTGATGGGGCCTCGGCACGAACCTGTTAGGTGAGTTGCTCCTGCAATCCCGTGGGACATGCACCGAAGAGGTTCGTGAATGAGGAACGCGCTCGTGGTGGCTTCGACCGTGGTGGTCTCGATGGTCGCCTGTGGTGGAACGCCTGGAGACGAGGCCCGAGAGGTCGCGGCGCAGGGCTCGTGGACGGAAGTGGAGCGAGGCGTCTGGGAGCGGCCGAGGGTGGGTGGTGGCCGTGAGCGCATCGGCTTTGGCGTCGAGGGCCTCGAGTATGTGCTGCGGAAGACGCGCGCCGAGCGGGAGTCGCTGCTCAAGCAGGCACCGCACGCCTCGGCGGCTCGGCTCGAAGTCAACGCGCGGAGCCTCCAGGACCTGGAGGCCCAGCTCCGCGAGGCTTCGGCTCCAGGCGGCTCGCTGCCGCCTCCCGTATCGCAGCCCAAGGTCTCCAGCCCACCGGGCGGCGTCGCGAGCTTCGGCCTCGACTTCTGCGGGGGCGTCTTCGAGCCCGACGTCGTCTTCAACAACGCGCCCCACATGTTGCTGGGTGAGGTCACCGCCAAGGGCCGCTGGACGGAGCCCGCGCCCTATTCGCTCTTCATCAAGACGCTGAACACGCACGTGTACGCGGAGGCCTTGGACATGGGGCCGGGCTACTACTACGAGCGATACGACCAGGAAGGCCCGTTCTCCGGCTCGTGCTGTGCGTACAAGGAGACCTACGGCGGCATCGGTCCAACCCAGATGGCGTACCTGTGGGGACGGGTCACCATCTCCAGTACGAATGGGTGCTCGGACCAGCGGTTCTACGAGGCCTCGAGTTACTGAGCGGACGCACCGGGCGCGCGAGCGTCCACTGGACAGGGGAGGGGTGTTGCCTGTTCGCCCCGACCCGTCCACCTCCTGCTACGGTGCGCGCCGGATTCCAACGCTCGCCCCCGCGAGCCGAGAGGCACATCTCCTTGAGCTCGAAGAAGCCCGGTCGCAATGACCCGTGTCCCTGTGGCAGTGGCAAGAAGTACAAGGTCTGCCACGCCGCCGAAGACCGCTCGCGCGCCGCGCCTCCCTCCGCTGTTTCCAGTCCGCTCGAAGAGGACTTCCGCGCCGCGATGGAGCTGCTCAAGAATCCGGACGTCGGCGACCTGTCCGCCGCGCTGGACCGGGTGGCCCGCCTGCTCGCGGAGTGGGGCCCCGTGCCCGGCCTGCGCTTCGACACCGAGTCCTTCGACAAGCACGTGGGCGAGGCCCTCGCGCGCATCTCCGAGGACGAAGTCCTGGACGCGGCCAGCGCGCGCCGGGAGCTGCTGGTGAGCACGGTGAAGGCCCTCGCGACCAGGTCCTTCCTGGAGAAGCTGACGGCCACGCTGCACGGCCGCGCCGGAGAGCCGGGACGTTCCTCGGAGGACCGGCGGGCCCTTCGCGCGGCCAGCCTGCTCGCCGCCGCGTCGAAGCGGGTGGGCAAGACGCGCATGGAGGACAACCCCGTCCTCGACCTCGTGTTCGACGTCCAGTTCCGCGAGTGGAGCACCCACCACAAGGAGTGGATGGCGAAGTACGAGGCACTGGCCAACGGGATGGATGACGCCTCGCTGTCGGAAGAGGCGCGCAAGGCGCTCCAGCAGGCCCGTGAGGGCGACGTGGATGCGCTGGTGGACTACGTGAAGGAAGACCCGGGGCTCGCCGAGCGCATCGCTCGCGAAGCGAAGGAGCGCGCCACCCGGGTCGAGCTGAAGATGCGCGAGCCGTCCACTCCGCCCGTGTTCGCTCCCGAGGAGGAGTTGTGGCTCACCTGTGTCCTCTGGGAGCCGATGCAGGCCCTGAAGGGACTGCCCCAGGATGCCGAGCCGCCGGTGCGTCGCGAGGCGGTGACGGCGCTCCTGCGCGGCGTGAAGGGCGCGCTCGACGAGGAGTTCCTCACGGGGATGTTGGGGCGCATGCGTGAGAGGGCCCAGGATGCCTCGGTCGATGAGGCCCTGCGTGCCTGGTACGCGGACGCGGCCATCGCCTTCGAGGCCGAGCCCGCGCGCATGTCCCTGGCCGCGCTGCTCACCGCGCGGCAGGAGGCGATGGGGCGCTCGGCGGAGGAGATGGTGGCGCTCGCCGACCTCAAGGCCCTCACCACCTGGACGCCGGAGAGCTTCGAGCCCTATCGAGAGCTCCTGCTCCAGATGGGGCTGCCCTCGGCGGCCGAACGCATCCGCCGGTGTCAGGACTGGCTCCGCACCCATCCCGTGGAGCTGCGCGCCGCTCCAGTGGAGTGACACACGCATCCACCGAGCATGGTGACGGCGAGGAGGCCGTCACCATGCCTCGCCAACCCACCTCACGACGTCGACTTGCTGTCTCCCGGGGCCGGCGACGTATCCGCCGCCAGCACGGCGACACGACGAGACGCCTTGAGCAACTCGTCAGAGAGCGCCGTGCCCGCGGTCGCCTTGGCCAACGTCAGCGCGCCGACACACAGCGCGTACGTCGCCAGGGCCCGCTCCCTCGCACTGGCGCGCTCATCCGAGGGCAGGTGTTTGGTGAACGCCTCCGCCGTCAGGTTCAGCTCGTGCGCCAGCGCTTCCTTCAGGTCGGACTCCCCGCGCACCACGTCGGACAGCACGGCGGGCAGCGGGCAGACGGGAACCTCCGCGTCGCGGTGGGCCCGCGAGAGATAGCGGCGCACCAGGTGGCTCAGCCACTCCTCGCCTCGCAGGTCCTCCAGCCCCTGCGGCCAGTCCACTCGCTGACGGCTCATGATGCGCTGGAGCGCCTCGATGAGCAGCGCCTGCTTCGAACCGAAGTGCGCATAGAAGCCGCCCACCGTGAGGCCCGCGGCGCGCATCACCGTGTCCACGCTCGTCCCCAGGAAGCCCTTCTGGCGGAACAACCCTCCCGCCGCTTCCAGGATTCGCTCGTGCGTGGACTGCTTCTGTTCCGGGGGATGGGGCATCGGAATCTCACCTCGCTGTACACCATTATACACGTCATCGCGTCGTCCGCCGCCCCTTGACGGGGACCGCCCGCCTGCCCGCCGCCTTCGCATTGCGACCATATTATGTGCGTAATATGGTTGCTTCACAGGGGTCGGGCGTGGAGCCACCCCGCGAATGGAGGGCTCGTCGATGGATGCCTACATCTTGGATGCGGTCCGTACTCCCCGTGCCCGGGCCAGGCCCGGCAAGGGCGCGCTCAGCGGCCTGCACCCGCAGGAGCTGCTGGCCCAGACGCTGAAGCAGCTTCCGCTGCGCACGGGCGTGGACGTCTCGGATATCGATGACGTGGTGGTGGGCGTCGTGTCGCAAATCGAGGCGCAGGGCGCGAACATCGCGCGCAACGCGGTGCTCGCCGCGGGGTGGCCCATCAGCATCCCGGGCTTCAGCCTCAATCGCTTCTGCGGCTCGGGCCTCCAGTCCCTGTCGCTGGCGGCCATGGGCGTGGCGTCCGGAGCCCAGCAGCTCGTCGTCGCGGGCGGCGTCGAGCAGATGAGCCGCTATGGCCTCAACGCGGACGGTGGCGGAACGGATGGTGGCAACGTCGACCTGCGTCGGCGCTTCTTCCAGGTGCCGCAGGGCATCTCCGCCGACCTCATCGCGACGCTGGAGGGCTTCACGCGGCAGGAACTGGATGCCTTCGGTCTGCGCTCGCAGCAGCTCGCCGTGCAAGCCCAGGCGGAGGGGCGCTTCCAGCGCGGCCTGTTCCCCGTGAAGCACCCCCAGACGGGCGAGGTGCTGCTCGCGGTGGATGACCACCCCCGAGCGGAGACGACGGCGGAGAAGCTGGCCGCGCTCGCTCCGGCCTTCACCCAGCTCGGCGCTCGGGCTGAAGGGCCTGAAGGCGAGACGCTGGATGAGCTGGCGCTGCGGGCCTATCCCCGCGCGGGCGCCGTGCGCCATCTGCACACGGCGGGCACGGCCAGTGGTATCGCGGACGGCGCGGGCGCCATCCTCGTGGCGTCGAAGGACTACGTGCGCGCGCATGGCTTGACGCCGAGGGCGCGCGTGCGAGCCGTCTCCGCCGTGGGAAGTGACCCTGTCCTCATGCTGACGGGGCCTGCGCTCGCGGCGCGCAAGGCGCTGGACGCCGCGGGGCTCAAGGCTCGCGACATCGACCTCTGGGAGATCAACGAGGCGTTCGCGGCGGTGGTGCTACAGACGGCGCGGGCGCTGGAGATTGATTTGAATCAGGTCAATGTCAACGGCGGCGCCATCGCCCTGGGCCACCCGCTGGGAGCGACGGGGAGCATTCTCGTGGGGACGGCCCTGGATGAGCTCGAGCGACGGGGGAAATCGCTGGCGCTTGTAACGCTTTGCACCAGTGGCGGGCAGGCGGTGGCGGCGATCATCGAGCGCGGCTGAGCCGAACTGCCCGAGCAACATCATCAGCATCATCGTCAGTTTCCCCAGGGGCCCTGGGGCTCCAATAGGTGGCCGTCGAAGGAGTCCCAGGTCTTCAGTGGGCGGGCGAGGCCGTGAGCGGCTCCGCCTGCGCGGACTGCGTGGCCTTGAAGTCGGCGGCGCGCGCGGCGGTCTCCAGGTCCGTCAGGCCCTTCTCGAGCTGCTTGCCGATGAAGGACTCCATGAGGCCGAAGGCCATCATCCCCTTGCCCATGAAGGTGTTCGGACCGGACATGTTCCAGGTGACGCGCGTGCCCTTCCCGGACGCCTCGAGCACGAAGTTCGCCTGATTGACGGCGGCGAAGGGCTCGATGAACTCCAGGCGGATGTCGATGCGCTCACCCGGCTTGCTCTCCAGGATTTCCATCCGTCCCACGCCGATGTTCCGGTTCCCCTTGTACGCGTAGCGAGCGCCGACTCCCGCGGCGGGGCCCGAGTACTCGCGCTCCATGTTCGGGTCGACGTTCTCGTAGGGCGACCACTGGCGCCACAGGGCGAAGTTGTTGATGAGCGCGTAGACGGCGTCGGGTGACGCATCGAGTTGTCGCGTGCGGGTGATGAGGAAGCTGTCAGGGCGGCTGGTGATGAAGGCAAGCACGCCGGCGATGAGCACAACGACAGCGATACCAATGAGCTTGGCCATGTGAATCACTCCTGGCTGGATGTTGGGAAAAAGGGAGGCCCCGGGGTCTCCGGTGAGCCTCCTGGTGGGTTGGAATCCCGGCTTCAATGCGGCGACGAACGGGCTTCGGGAGGATCGACACGACCCCTGTTTTTGCCCTTCATGACGGCGCAACCTGTCGGAGTTGCAGGCGATTTCCTCCCCGGAGAAATGCCCGGATAAATCCACGGCCGCCAGAGGCCCCAGGGTCGGACCAGGTCGCATACCCGGCGTCCGGGTGGGGAACTCGGGAGTGTCGAACCCGTGATGTCTCGTTCGTCGCATGGGTGGAATCCCAGGCTCGATTTCGAGCGGAACGGTGTCGGGGGCTGGGTTCGGGCACCGATGAGGAGACGCGACGATGCGATTCATGCTGCTGCTGAAGGCCAGCCAGGACACCGAGACGGGAGCGCCAGCGAGCGAGGCGCTCATCAACGAGATGGACCGCTATAACGATGCGCTGGTCCGGGCAGGGGTCCTCCTGGACGCGGCGGGTCTGCATCCCAGTTCTCGGGGCGCTCGCATCGCTTTCTCACAAGGCAAGCGGACGGTGACGAGCGGGCCCTTCACGGCGACGAACGAGCTGATTGCCGGATTCTGGATGATTCAAGTGAAGACGCAGGAGGAGGCGATGGAGTGGGCGCGGCGTTGGCCTCACTCGCCAGGGAGCGCGGACGCGCAAATCGAGCTGCGTCAGGTGTTCGAGCCCGCGGACTTTCCCGAGTCGACTCAAGACGTCGTGGAGCAGGAGCCGCACGTGGCGCGCTCGCGGTCCTGAGTCGAACGTGCTCCACTGGGGCGATTCGCGAAGGCCGAGGTGGGCACATGAAGGTGGTCGCACTCGTGGAGGCGCCGTCGGACATGCAGGCGGCGGCGATGGCCCTGGCGTCCGCGACGGGCATGGCGCCCGCGGAGGCTCGGATGCGCCTGGCGCCGGAGCCGCCCGCGTTGCTGGCGCGGCTGGAGCCGGCGGCGGCGGATGCGCTGGTGACGTCGCTGCGGGGCATGGGGCTGTCGGTGCTGGCGGTGGACGAGCGGGGGCTCGGTCAGGGGCGGGTGGTGGCGCGCCGCGTGACGTTTGGCGAGGACACGGTGACCTTCACGCCGAGGGCCGGAGAGCCGCTGGAGCTGGCGTGGAGCGAAGTCGCCGCGGTCCTCCGGGCGGCGAGCTCGGTGCGCACCCAGAGCGAGCACAAGGAACAGGCGAGCAAGCTGGATGTGGCCAAGGCCTACGGGCTGGCCATCGCCACGCATGGGCTGGTGATGCCCAAGACGGGCGCGAAGACGGTGCGGCAGGAGACGGAGGAGACGTCTCAGCTCATCTACGTCTTCGCGAGAGATGGCCGGAGCGCGGTGCTGAACGAGCACGGCATGGACTACTCGTGTCTGGGTGCCGCGATGCAGCCCTCGCGCATCGCGAACATGACGATGCTCATGCGGATGCTGTGTGAACGCGCGCCGGAGGCCTTCCACGACGAGCGACTGCTTCGCCTGGGGCGGCGTGCGCTGCCCTTCGTGGTGGCGGACTCGACGCAGATGGCGACGGGGGACGTGTCGGTGCGGCGGGCGAACACGCTCCAGGGTGTGGAGGTGCTCGCCGAGGTGATGCGGGAGGCCGTCATCCAGGGGCTGCTGGGCTGACGGCGCCGCACCTCGTCGACTCTGGATTAGAGCAGGCTGGCGATGTTCAGCGTGCTGGGCCCGCTGATTTGCTGGAGGCCCTCCGGGGTGTAGCAGGCATCCAGGTCCGTGTTGAGGAACTCGGTGGCGCGGACCACTCTCGCTCCGACGAACTTGCCCGCCGTCACCGTGCCGAAATGGACCAAGGTGGGAAACCATTGTCTGTCCTGACGGGGTTCAAAGCCAGTCAAGGACATTGGACAGAGGTACAGCGCGGCCGCCAGTCCTCATTCCTGCGGGGCCGGCTTTGCGGGCTCCTCGCCGAGCAGCAATCGTCGGACGATGGGCACGGGCGGGTAGCCGTACGACACCACCTCGTCGTGGAAGCGCTGGAGGGAGAAGTCCTTGCCCCACTGCGCCTTCGCGTCCTCGCGCAGCTCCATCAGCAGCTTCTTGCCCAGCGCGTAGACCAGGTACGTGGGGTCCGACGTTCCCCGGCGAGCCTCGCGCTCCGCGTTCGTCTTCGTCATGAACGCCTCCTCCTCGAACAGCTTCACCGCCTGCTCGTACGTCATGCCGCGCGTGTGCAGGGACAGGCCCGCGACGTAGCGCGCCAGGCGCTGGAGGTAGAGCGCGAGCTGGTTGAGGCGCAGCTTGTCGGCCCCCACGCCCGAGCGTCCACCGTAGCCCTCGTCCAGCATCATCTGCTCGGTGTACAGCCCCCAGCCCTCGGAGAACGAGCCCGAGCCCAGGAGGCGCCGCACCTTGGACTCCACCCGGTTCGTCCAGAGGAACTGCACGTAGTGGCCGGGGTAGGCCTCGTGGATGGAGACGAGCGGCAGCGCATGGTGGTTGTAGAAGCTCATGTGCTGTTCGGTCTGCTCGGCGTTCCACGTCGGGTCCGGCGGCGTCACGTAGTAGTACGCCTCCGTGGCCTGCTTCTCGAACGGGCCGGGCGTGCTCATGCTCGCGAAGGACAGCGAGCGATTGAAGGATGGCGTCTCCGCCACCTGCGCGCGCACTTCGCTGGGCACGGTGATGATGCGCTCACGGATGAGGAACGCTCGAATTTCTTCCAGCGTGGCCGTGGTGCTGGACACCAGCTCCGCGGGCGTCGGGTGCTCCTTGCTCAGCTCCCGGTACACGTCCATGGGCGCCTTGCCGGGCCCCAGTCGACCGGCCACCTCCTTGAACTGGGCCTGCGTGCGCTTCATCTCCGCCTGCCCCCACGTGAGCAGCGAGTCGATGCTCTCCGTCACGCCCTCCTCGTAGAGCAGCTTCTTGCGGTAGGTCTCCTCTCCAATCGCGTAGTTCCCATTGGAGCGGGGCAGCAGGTCCTCCTTCAGGAACTGGATGTACGCGTCGATGGCCGTGAGGCAGCGCGCCTGCTCCTTCTTGAACGCCTCGTTCAGCGCGGCGTCCTTCACCGGCGCGAAGGCCTGGGGCAGCGTCTGTGCGTACAGTGAGCGGGTTCCCTGGGCCTGCTGGAGGGCAATCTCCGTCCACAGCTTCGGGGGATTCTTCAGGGACGTCCGCGCGGCGGCGAACAGGTCCGGCACCTTCGTCATGCGGCTCACGGCCGAGCGCATGCGCTGCTCCAGCGGCGCGAAGTCCCGGTTGATGAGCTGGAACACCGCGTTGGAGGCCTGGCTCAGATACGTGTTGGGGTTGCGCTCCCACGAGCGCACCTCTTCGTGGTCCAGGATGCGCGAGCGGAAGTGGTTCTCGAGGATGTCGTAGTCGGCCCGGTCCAGGGGCGGAAGCGCGCTCCGGTCCACCGCCGTCGGCAGCGCGGCGAGCCGGCCCTTGAGGTACGCGAGGTGTGACGCGCGTTCCTCGGCGGTGAAGCCGCGCAGCTCGCCGTCATACGTGTGGACGCCCGCGGAAGTGGCCGACAGCGGGAGGCGACGGAACTGCTCGTCGAAGTGGGCGTCCACGAAAGCGCGCAGCGCCACCTGGGCCGGCGTGAGCGTCGCGGCGGCCTGGATGACGGCCGCGGACGGAGCTTCGCTCTGTGACGGTGGGCGCGACGTGGTGCAGCTCGCGGACAGCAACAGCAACGCGGCGAGGGTGCTCGGGGTGCGCGGCGCGGTCATCGTTCCTCGGCGGGAGAGAGGGGGCGGCGCCGGGAGCCTCGCCGATGCCCTCGCGTGCGACAAGCGCACCCCACGCCTGGCGAAGCTGGAGCCGACCCTCAGTGGCAGTGGGGCGAGGTGTCGACCGCGCGGAAGACGAGCACCGCCGCCGCCACGAGCGGCATTGCCCGACGAAGCAGGAAATCCGAGAGCCGGGGTCGCTTGCTCCACAACCTGGCTTGAAGTTGTGCGCCGAGCAGCGCTGGAAGCCCTCCCAGTGCGAAGGCCCCCATCACCAGTGCGCCACCGCCGAACGAGCCGCTCGCGAGCGCCACGGTGAGCACGCCGTAGAGCAGTCCACACGGCAGCAAGGGCGTCACCGCACCCATTGCGCTCGCGCGACCCGCCCACGAAAACTTTGCGCTCCAGCGCGAGAGGGCGCTCGCCACTCGTGCGAGCCCAGGCAGGGGAGGCAGGCGCTTTCCCAGCTCCAGTGCGGATGCCACCAGCGCCGCCGCCATCAGCCACGGGAGATAGGGACGCGTGGACACGGCGAGCGCGCGAGTCACACCGCCACCCAGTGCGCCCAGCGCGCCGCCCACGAGCGCATACGCCCCGAGGCGAGCGCCCTGATAGGCGAGCAGCGCGCGGCGTCTCTCGGGCCCACGCATCGACGGCAGCCCCGCGCAGGCGAGCGGTCCGCACATGAGGAAGCAGTGCACGCTGCCCGTGAGCCCCACCGTGAGCGCACCGAGCGCGCCTGTGACGAGTGTCGGAGTCGGAGTCAGCGAGGCCAGCATCAGCGGAACGTCGGTGGGCATGAGCAGGTCCTTCGCAACGGGCATGCCGTTCGCAAGGTGACAGCTCGCATGCTCGACTCCGCGCAAATCCGGCCTGACGTGGCCGTCTGCCTCCACTGTGGCAGCCGCGTGCCGGAGGGCACAACCTCGCGCGAGTTCTGCTGCGCGGGGTGCGAGGTGGTGCATGGCCTGCTGGTGTCGCAGGGGCTGACTCGCTACTACCAGCTCACGGGTGGGAAGACGGCGCCCGCGGCGGAGCCCGCGCGAGGACGCGGCCTCGCGTGGCTGGAGCCGTTGGTGGCTCGCGCGGAGGCGGCGCCGGGTACGCTGTGCTCGCTGGAGCTGGACGTCCAGGGCATCCACTGCGCGGCCTGTGTCTGGCTGATGAACGAGCTGTTCCGTCGTCAGCCTGGAGGCGCGGGGCTCACGGTGGACCCCGCGCTGGGCAAGGCGCGCATGCAGTGGAAGCGCGGGGCCTTCGACGTGGGCGGCTTCCTGCGGACGGTGGAGGGCTTCGGCTATCTCTTCGGTCCCAGTCGCAAGCGGCCCGCGCCCGCGAGTCTGGATTTGCCCATCCGCCTGGGCATCTGCGTGGCGCTCTCGATGAACGTGATGTTGTTCTCGGTGAGCTTCTACGTGGGGCTCACGCCGGAGGATGCGGAGGTCTTCCAGCTCTTCACGCGGCTGAGCCTGGCGCTGTCCGCGCTCGTCGTCATGGTGGGTGGGTGGCCGTTCTTCCGTTCGGCGTGGCAGGGACTTCGTCGAGGCGTGCCGCACCTGGACCTGCCCATCGCGCTGGGCATCCTCCTGGTGTTCGGCACCTCGCTGGTGCAGGCCCGGGGTGGACGCGGTGACCTCGCGTACTTCGATACCCTCAACACCTTCGTCACGCTGATGCTGGTGGGACGCTGGCTCCAGCAGCGCGTCCTGGAGCGCAACCGCCGCTTCCTGCTGGAGGACGACGGCGCGGAGGGACTCTTCGTTCGGCGGCAAGAAGGCGAGCGGCTCTCCACCGTGCGAGTCACCCAGGTCGCTGAAGGCGACCTGCTCGTCATCGCTCCTGGGGACCTGGTGCCCGTGGATGCGGAGTTGCTCGATGCGAGCGCGCGAGTCTCCACGGACTGGATGACGGGAGAGCCGGACGAGCGCGAGGTGGCAGTGGGAGAACCGCTGCCCGCGGGCGCATTCAATGCGGGGCGCGAAGCGGTGCGTGCGACGGCACGACAGTCGTTCCAGGACTCGCCCTTGGTGGCGCTGCTGCGCCGCGCGCCGGACGGAACGGGTCGGAGCGCGGGGCACACTCGCTTCTGGGAGGCTGTGTCGCGGCGCTGGGTGGTGACGGTGTTGGCCGTGTCGGCGCTGGGACTCGCGCTGTGGTGGCCGTCGGGGCCCGACAAGGCGCTGGAGGTGGCGGTGGCGCTGCTGGTGGTGACGTGCCCGTGCGCCATCGGTATCGCCACGCCGCTGGCCTATGAACTGGTGCAGGCGCGCTTGCGTCGCGAGGGCTTCTTCATCCGGGCCACGGACCTGCTGGACCGCCTTCCGCGTGTGCGTCAGGTGCTGTTCGACAAGACGGGGACGCTGACGCTCGGGCGGATGGAGCTGGCGGACCGGACCTCGCTGGATGTGCTCTCGGATGAAGAGCGCGATGTGGCCTTCAATCTGGCCGCGCGCAGCAATCATCCCGTGAGTCGCTGTCTCTCGGACGCGCTCTCGCGAACGGGCGCGCGCTTCGTTCCGGAGGCGCGGGTGACGGAGCATCCAGGCCAGGGCCTGGAGTGGATGCGAGACGGCGTGTCGTGGCGTCTGGGCCGCGCCGACTGGCACCAGGTATGCGATAGCGTCGTTCCGAGTGCCGTGTCGCTCGAAGCAGGACTCGGAGAAACGGCCTCGCCGCGAACTGGCGTCACGTCACGGCCCGACGCGGGAAGTGAGCCTGCCCCAGCGCAAGCGGGCATCACGCTTCCTGGCACGGACAGCGGAACTCCCGTCCTTCCACGTGCGCCGATGCGTGCCGATGGGCCTCGGGGCTCCGTGCTCTCTCGCGAGGGAGTCCCTGTCGCCGCGTTCCCGGTGCGTGAGGCCCTCCGGCCGGATGCACGCAGGGAGGTCCTCGCGCTCCAGGAGGAGGGCCATGCCGTGTGGCTCATCTCGGGCGATGCCCCCGCGCGCGTGCGCGAGCTTGCGGGCTCCCTGGGCGTGCCCCCGGAACGCGCCCTGGGCGGCCTTCGTCCCGAGGACAAGGCCTGTACCGTGTCGCGTCTCGGCGCGACGGACTCGCTGTACCTGGGCGACGGCGTCAACGACAGCCTCGCCTTCGAGCGGGCACTCTGCGCCGGTACTCCCGCGATTGACCGGCCGGTGATGCCGGGCAAGAGCGACTTCTTCCTGGTGGGGGAGGGGCTCTCCTCGCTGCGTGAGGCGCTCAAGCTGTCGAAGCACCTGCGGCACGTGGCGCGGCGGTTGTTGATGCTGGCCATCGGATACAACGTCGTGGCCGTCGCCGTGTGCCTCGCGGGCTGGATGACGCCGCTGCGCGCCGCCGTGGCGATGCCCGCCACGAGCCTCGCCACGGTCCTGTTCACGCTGTGGAGCCTGTCCGCGCCCCGTGCTCCACGCAGCGGCCTGGCGCCCCTGGCGCGCCCCACGGAGGTGCACGCATGAACGTCCTGGTCCTCCAGGTCTTCGTGAGCCTGATGCTCGTGGCCAGCTCGGTGCTGCTGTTCATCTACAGCATGCGTCACCGGGACCATGAGCAGGCGGACCGGCTCGCGCTCTTCCCGCTCGAGGAGGACGGCGTGGCTCGCCCCACCGCGTCTTCCGACGGGCCGTCGTCTTCGGCTTCCCAGGAGTGACTCCTTGCAACAACAGCGAATCGTCTACGACGACACCACGGTCCGCCGCTTCATCTTCGCGGCGGTGGTCTTCGGCATCGTGGGCATGGCGGTGGGTGCGCTGGTGGCCAGTCAGCTCGCATGGTGGCAGGCCAATCTGGGCATTCCCTATCTGACGTACTCCCGGCTGCGGCCCCTGCACACCAACGCGGTCATCTTCGCGTTCGTGGGCAACATGATGTTCGCCGGCGTCTACTACTCCACGCAGCGCCTCCTGAAGGCGCGCATGGCGTCCGACCTGCTCTCGAACATCCACTTCTGGGGCTGGCAGTTCATCATCGTCGCCGCGGCCATCAGCCTGCCCCTGGGCATCACCACCTCCAAGGAGTACGCGGAGCTGGAGTGGCCCATCGACCTGGCCATCACCGTCATCTGGGTCGTCTTCGCCATCAACTTCTTCTGGACCCTGGCGAAGCGCAACGAGAAGAACCTCTACGTCGCCATCTGGTTCTACATCGCGACCATCATCACGGTGGCGGTGCTGCACATCGTCAACAGCCTGGCGCTGCCGCTGGATGGGCTGAAGAGCTACTCCGTCTTCTCCGGCGTGCAGGACGCGCTGGTGCAGTGGTGGTACGGCCACAACGCCGTCGCCTTCTTCCTGACCACGCCGATTCTCGGCATCATGTATTACTTCCTGCCCAAGGCGGCGGAGCGGCCGGTGTACTCATACCGGCTCTCCATCATCCACTTCTGGGCCCTGGTCTTCATCTACATCTGGGCCGGTCCCCACCACCTGCTCTACACCGCGCTGCCCGACTGGGCGCAGTCCCTGGGCATGGTGTTCAGCGTCATGCTGTGGGCCCCTTCATGGGGCGGCATGCTCAACGGCCTGCTCACGCTGAAGGGCGCGTGGCACAAGCTGCGCGATGACCCGGTCCTCAAGTTCTTCATCGCCGGTGTGACGTTCTACGGCATGGCGACGTTCGAGGGACCGCTCCTGTCCATCAAGACCGTGAGCGGCCTGGCGCACTACACGGACTGGATTGTCGGCCACGTGCACGGCGGCGCGCTCGGCTGGAACGGCTTCATGGCGGCCGGCATGTTCTACTGGCTGGTGCCCAGGCTGTACGGCACGAAGCTGCACTCCCCCCGGTCGGCGGACGCGCACTTCTGGCTGGGGACGGTGGGCATCCTCCTCTACATCGTGTCCATGTGGATCAGCGGCATCAACCAGGGGTTGATGTGGCGCGCCACGAACGCGGACGGGACGCTGCTGTACCCGAACTTCGTGGAGACGCTGCTCGCCATCCGGCCCATGTACATCGTCCGCTTCGTCGGCGGCTCCATGTACCTGGTGGGCTTCTGCATGATGGCGTGGAACCTCTGGAAGACGGCGCGCGCGGGCAAGGCCGTCGACGGAGAGACCACCGTCATCGTGGAAGAGGCCCAGGCTCCCGTGCCCACCGCGACGACGACGCCCGCGCCGGGCTGGGTGCAGGTCGTCACTGGCCGCCCGCTGGTGTTCGCCATCGCCATCCTCACGGTGACGATGTTCCTGGGCTGGGCGAAGCCGGTGCGCGCGCTGGTGCTGATGGGCGCCATCGTCGCGCTGGGCGAGCTGGCCTGGATTGTCACGCGCAAGGACCGCGAGGCGGGCCGTCCTTCGTGGTTCGCGCTCATCGAGGGCCGCCCGCTGGCCTTCACGGTGCTGACGCTGGTGGCCATCCTGATTGGTGGCGTGGCGGAGCTGCTGCCCACCATCCTCATCCAGCAGGCGGTGCCCGCGCATGGCGAGGCGCAGAAGCCGTACTCCCCGCTGGAGCTCCAGGGGCGAGACCTCTACGTGCGCGAGGGCTGCTACACGTGCCACTCGCAGATGATTCGCCCCTTCGTGGCGGAGACGCAGCGCTATGGCGACGTGTCTCGCGCGGAGGAGTTCATCTACGACCACCCGTTCCAGTGGGGAAGCAAGCGCACCGGACCGGACCTGCACCGCGTGGGCGGCCGGTATCCGAACCTCTGGCACTACACGCACATGATGGACCCGCGAGCCACGAGTCCCGGCTCGAACATGCCGCCCTATCCGTGGCTGGCGGAGAACCGCATCCGCGTGAAGGACGCGCCCAAGAAGCTGTCGCTGATGCGGAAGCTGGGCGTGCCGTACACCCACACGGACGTGGACTCGGCGGAGGCTCGGCAGAAGTCCCAGGGTGAGGCCATCGCCGCGGACCTCGCGACGCAGGGTGTCCAGGTGGCGTGGGACTCGGAGATGGTGGCCCTGGTCGCCTACCTCCAGCGCCTGGGTCGTGGGCCGCAGGACGTGCCCGCGACGCCGTCGGAGGTCGCGCCCACCGCGTCGGCGGCGGGAGCCCAGGAAGGAGGAGGCCGCTGATGTACAAGCAATTCTACCAGGGCATGACGTTGGAGGAGCTTCCGCTCTTCGCGCTCGTCCTGTTCATCGCCATCTTCCTGGGCGTCTGCGCCTGGGTGTTCGGAGCGCGCAGGAGCCAGGACTTCGACGCGCTCTCGCGGCTGCCGTTATCGGAGCGCGGGGAGGGCGGTCATGAGTGAGAAGTCGCTGATTCATCACATCTATGACGGCATCGAGGAGCACGACAACCACCTGCCAAAATGGTGGTTGTTCATCCTGTGGACGACGCTCGTCTTCGGCGCGGGCTACTGGTTCTGGTACCACATCGCGGAGGCGGGGCCCGGGCAACTGGGCGAGTACGCCGCGGAGTCCGCCGAGCATGCGCAGCGCATGGCCGGCAATACGCCCGCGTCGGATGACCTGCTCTTGAATCTGGTGAAGGACCCGACGTCGCTGGACGGCGGCAAGGCCGTGTTCCAGTCCAACTGCGCGGCCTGTCACGGTGCGCAGGGGCAGGGCCTCATCGGTCCCAATCTCACGGACGGCTTCTGGCTGCACGGCGGCGCTCCCATGGCCATCCACAAGGTGGTGGCCGAGGGTGCCGTGGCCAAGGGTATGCCCGCCTGGGAGCGGACGCTGGGCGCCGAGCGCGTCAAGGCCGTCACCGCCTACGTCTTGACGCTCAAGGGGACGAACGCGGCTGGCGGAAAGGCGCCTCAGGGCGAGCCCGAGCAGCCGTAGCGCTCGGGCCACGAGGACTCCGACATGGCGACACCTCCACGGCGGGAAGGCCCCCGCATCGACCAGCTCTCGTCCATCCACGCGGATGGCTCGCGGCGGGCGGTGCACCCGTCGGACGTGCGGGGCCGCTTCATCACCTGGCGCCGCGTGGCGTTCGGAGTGCTCATCGCCATCTACGTGGCCCTGCCACTGGTGAGAGTGGGTGGACACCCCGCTGTGCACCTGGACGTGGCGGCGCGACGCTTCTTCCTCTTCGGCGCCACATACAACGCGCAGGACTTCTGGCGGGTCCTCTTCCTGTGCACCGCGCTGGGCTTCGGCCTGCTGTTCGTCACGGCGTGGCTGGGCCGGGTGTGGTGCGGCTGGGCGTGTCCGCAGACGGTGTTCCTGGAGGGACTCTATCGGCCGCTGGAGCGGCTCATCGACGGGCCTCGCGAGCGGCGGCTGCGCCAGGAGGGGACGGCGTGGACGGCGGGCAGGGTGGCGCGCGCGGTGGTGAAGCATGGTGCCTACGTGGGCGTGTCCTTGCTCATCGCCCACGCCGCGCTCAGCCTCTTCGTGTCCGCCGGAGGACTGGTCTCCATGGTGGCCCAGGGCCCGGCCGCGGCTCCGGTGGCGTTCACCTGGGCCATGGCCGTCACGGGCGCGCTGTACTTCAACTTCGCGTGGTTCCGGGAGCAGCTCTGCGTGGTGGTGTGCCCCTATGGCCGGCTCCAGTCGGCGATGCAGGATGCGGACTCGCTCATCGTCGGGTACGACGCGCGACGGGGTGAGCCTCGGGGACGACTGCTGAAGGTCCTCCCCACGCGGCCCGCGCCGCCCAAGGGCGACTGCGTGGACTGCTTCAAGTGTGTCACCGCGTGCCCCACGGGCATCGACATCCGCAACGGCTCGCAGATGGAGTGTCTGGCCTGCGCGCAGTGTATCGACGCCTGTGACGAGGTGATGGACATGGTGGGGCGCCCGCGCGGGCTCATCCGCTACGACTCGCTCAACGGACTCGCGGGCGAGGCGCGCCGCACGTGGCGGTCCCGATTGGTGCTGTATGGGGCGCTGCTGCTCGCCTCCGCCGGGGGACTCGTGTGGAGCGTGGCGAGGCGCATCCCCTTCGAGGCGAACCTGCTGCGCTTCCAGGGCACGCCGTACCTGGTGGAGACAGGGACGGTGCGCAACCAGTTCGAGCTGCACCTGGTGAACAAGAACCCGGAGGCATCCACGTTCTCCATCTCAGCGCGGGCCCCGGACTCCGCGCAGGTGGTGATACCGCAGGCCCAGGTGCGACTCGCTTCGCTGGAGAGCTTCCGGGTGCCGCTGTTCATCCTCGTCCCACAGGGGAGCGTGGAGCTTCCGTTCACCTTCCTCGTCGAGGTGACGGACTCCGCTTCCGGTGAAGTGAAGCGGATGGATGCGCGCTTCCTCGGGCCGCCGTCGCCGCGTCGCTGAGGGAGCAGGCTCGCGAAAGTCCTGCGCGTGCCTCGGCGGCCCCCGCGAATTCTGCGGGGAGGTCCGAGGGACTCGGGCGACGGGGGTGGCACGCGCCTTGGAATGAGACGTGGGGCATGGAAGCGCTGCCAGGTGTCCCCCGGCCCACGCCGGAGTTGCTGAGTCGGTACGACGTCTCAGGACCTCGCTACACGAGCTATCCCACCGCGCCGGAGTGGCGTCGGGACTTCGGGCCGGAGGCCCTGGAGGAGCGGCTGTGCAGCGCGGGGGCTCGTGACTCCGCCGAGCCGCTGTCGCTCTACGTCCACCTTCCGTTCTGTCACAGCCTCTGCTGGTACTGCGGCTGCAACGTGGTCATCAGCAAGGACTCGCGCGCGGCGGACCGGTACCTCGACCACATGGTCATGGAGTTGGACCTGGTGTCGGCGCGACTCGGCGCGCGTCGCTCGCTCTCGCAAATCCACTGGGGTGGCGGCACGCCGACGTTCCTCACGGAGGCGCAGCTCGAGCGGCTGTGGACCGAGCTCACGCGGCGCTTCGTCCCGTTGCCTGACGCGGAGGTCGCCATCGAGGTGCACCCCTCCGTGACGACGGAGGGACAGCTCACGCTGCAGCGGCGACTGGGCTTCAACCGACTGTCCATGGGGTTGCAGGACTTTGATTCGCGCGTGCAGGAGGTGACGAACCGGCTCCAATCGCCTGAGCGGACGCGGGCCCTGCTGGAGCACGCGCGCGCGCTCGGCTTCACGGGCGTGAACTTCGACCTCATCTACGGTCTGCCCCACCAGAGTCCGGAGACCTGGGCGCGAACGTTGGAGACGGTGCTGGAGATGCGGCCGGACCGGCTGGCCGTCTATTCCTTCGCCTTCATGCCGGAGGTGCTCAAGCACCAGCGACGGATGCCCGCCGAGGCGCTTCCCACCGCGACGGTGAAGCTGGAGTTGTTCCGCTCGGCCTGTGCCGCGTTCGTGGGCGCGGGCTACCGGGCCATCGGCATGGACCACTTCGCGGTGCCGGAGGACGAACTGACGCACGCGTTGTCCGAGCGCCGGCTGGGCCGCAACTTCCAGGGCTATACGGTGAAGGCGGCCTCGGACGTGGTGGCGTTGGGCAGCACGGGCATCAGCGACGTCGCCGGGGCCTATGCGCAGAACGTCCGGGCGCTGCCCGCCTACTACGAGCGCGTCTCCCAAGGACGACTGGCCACCGAGCGCGGCCTGCTGCTCACCGAGGATGACAGGAGGCGCCGCGCGGTCATCACCCAGCTCATGTGCAACGCCTGGGTGGACCTGGGAGAAGACGGCGTCCGCGACTTCGCGCCCGAACTGGAGCGGCTGCGGCGCTTCGAGGAGGACGGACTCGTGGTCCGCTCGGACACGCAGTTGGAGCTGACGGCCCTGGGCCGACTCTTCGTGCGCAACGTGGCCATGGTGTTCGACGCCCACCTGGCGCGAGCCGAGAAGCCACGCTTCTCCCGCACGGTGTAGCCGTCCAAGCCACCGGGCAGGCAGGCCCTTCATGAGGCCGCTTCCCTGGCCCCCGCGCGAGGCAATGCCCACTTCATCCGCATGCCCTCGGGCGACGGAGGTGGTCATTCATGGAGACGCGACAGTCGCGGGGTGGTGTTCGACGAGGGCTGCGTGCTTCCTGCCTGCTCGCCTCCCTCCTGGTGGCCTCGCTGGCGGGCGCCGCGCCCAAGCCGGGTGAGGCGTTGCCGGAGTTGTCCTCTCAAGACCTGGAGGGCAAGCCGCACCGCAGTGAGGAGTGGCGAGGAAAGCGCACGTTGCTGGTGGTGCTCACCGACAAGGACGGCGGCGATGAGATGCGCCGCTGGTTCGACACGGCCGCCACCCAGGTGCCCGGCTCCGTGCACCGGGCCTCCGTGCTCACCTTCAAAATCCCGTTCATCGTCAGCGCGGACTCCGCGAGGGAGCGGGCGAAGAAGAAGGTGCCCGAGGAGTTCTGGTCCGACACCTGGCTCGACAAGACCGGCGGCCTGGGCAAGTCACTGGGGCTGGCCTCCAGTCGAGAGCCCTATGCCATCGCGCTCGATGAGCGGGGTCAGGTGCTGGCCGTCGTGCACGGCGACGCGGACTCGCCGGAGGCCAAGGCCCTGATGAAGAAGCTCTCGGGGCCGTGAGGCTTCACGCGTTGGAGACACGAAGGGCGCCGCGGGTGGACTCCCGCGACGCCCCGGTTCAGCGTTCCTGCTCGTTCGTGCTCAGCGGCTGGACAGGATGTCCTGGGCGCGCTTCTTGTCGGCGGAGAACGTGAAGGCGTTGTAGAGCTGGTAGTTGTTCTCCGTGTCCAGGATTCGCGACTTCACGGCGCGCAGCACGTTGATCTTGTCGTCGTTGAAGGAGAACCGCTCCATCAGCCGCATCACCTGGGAGACGAGCAGGTAGTTGCCCTGCAGGCCCGTGTTGAGGACGCGGAGCTTGTCGTCGGTGAAGTTCTCGCGGGCGATGGCGTCATGCCAGCGCTGGAAGGAGCCATCCGCCATCGGGCGAATCATCGGCTCCGGCGGCGGGGGCGGCGGACGCGGCATCACCGTGGCGAGCAGCGGGGCATCGGCGACCTGGCGTCGCACGGACTCCAGGACCTCCTGCGCCTTGCGCGCCTTGCTGCGCGTGTCCCGGTCCGCGCGGTCCTCGATCTCCTCCAGCAACCGCTCCAGGCGCTCCAGGCGCTGGGCCAGGTCCTCACGGCTGACCACCACCAGGGTGCCGGTGCTGTTCGGCGGAACGAAGGGGCCCGAGTTGTGCCGCGGCTGCTGCGACGGCTGCTGCGGCATCGGCTGGCCCGGCGGGGGCGGGCGGTACTTCTCCATCGTCGCATCGGGCGCCGGCTGCTTTTCGACCTGCGGGGAAGTCTGAGCGAAGGAGGTGGCGGAGGTCAGCAGTGCGACGGCGATTGCGAGGGCCTTCATCGGGGCGTCCTTGTTTGTGTACTCGACAGTTCTGACGGGCCGAGTCTCATGGCATTCAAAGGCACCGGACGACAAGGGGCCCCCTGTCTCATGTCTCAGGGGGAGGGGGTTCGTTTGGACAGCACAGACCCTTCGGCCGACAGCTCGTAGACGAGCGGAACGCCGGTCGCCAGCTCCAGCCCCACCACCTGCTCGCCGGTGAGTCCGTCCAGCTTCATGACGAGGGAGCGGTTCGAGTTGCCGTGGGCGACGACGAGGACGTTCTTCCCCAGGCGGAGGTCGCCGGAGATGGCGCGCTCGTAGAAGGGGAGCACGCGCCGGGCGGTCATCTCCAGCGACTCGCCGTTGGGGGGCGGCACGTCATACGAGCGACGCCACAACTTCACCTGGGCCTCGCCGAAGCTCCGGGTGGCGTCCGCCTTGTTGAGGCCCTGGAGGTCGCCGTAGTGGCGCTCGTTGAGGGCGGCGTCGCGGATGATGGGCGGACGCTGACCCAGGGCCTCCAGGATGATGGCGAGCGTCTCCTGGGCGCGGGTGAGCGCGGAGGTGTAGGCGACGTCGAAGGTGATGCCCTGGAGCGCGCGCGCGGCGAGGCGGGCCTCCTCGCGGCCCTTCTCGGTGAGGGGCACGTCCACGAAGCCGGTGAAGCGGTTCTCGTGGTTCCAGAGCGACTGACCGTGACGGACGAGGGCGAGCAGGGGCATGTCCCTCCTGCTAGCGCAAGCCGGGCCTCACGGCCAAGGGGCGGCGCGCAGGAGGGCGACGGGGGTGACACCCGTCAGGCTCCGGAAGTCGGAGATGAGGTGGGCCTGGTCGTAGTAGCCGGTGGCGGCGGCGATGGCGCCCCAGTCCGGCGTGGCCGAGCGGGTGGAGGCCCGCATGGCGCGCTGGAAGCGGACGACCCGCGCGTAGACCTTGGGGCCCAGGCCCACCACGTCATCGAAGGCGCGACGGAGCTGCCGCTCGCTGACGCCAAGGCCCCGAGCCAGCGCGCTGACGCGGGGCAGCTCCGGCGACTGGGAGATGGCGCGGACCGCGCGGCGGACGACGTGCGAGGAGGCGGGCTCGAACACGTCACCGCGACGCAGGCGCTCGGTGAGCGCCGACTCCAGCACCTTCACCTTCTCGGCCGGGGACAGGCTGTCGTGCATGCGCTCCCGGAGCCGGGCGCCCTCCGCGCCCCAGAGGGTGTCGAGGTTGACGACGCGGTCGGTGAGCTGCGCCATGGGCACGCCGAAGAAGGGGTAGGCGCCTCCGGCCTTGAAGCGCACGGCGATGGCCAGGGGCGGTACGTCCGTCCCGCCTTTCTGGAGCACGTGCAGGCGCGTGCCGATGACATACGCATCGCCCCGAGTGTCGGAGAGCCGGACGATGAGCTCGGCCTCTCCATCGGGGAGGCGGACGTAGGCGGGGCCCCGGTTCTCGTCCCGGGTGACGGCGCGAAAGCCCCGCACGAAGCCCGCGAGCGCGCCATGGGATGCGACCTGGAGCGGCCTGGAAGTCACGAAGGAAGCATGCGGCACGCGCAGCGCGGGTTCAATCGAGGGAGCGCGGGCGGGGGGCGCCATGGCCGATTTCTCCAATCGGCTCGGGGGCCCCGTTTCTACCTTGGGACGGCACGACACCCCTGCTTCCCCCGAGGAACCTTCATGCGAGTCCATCACCTCAATTGCGGCACCCTGTGCCCCGCCGGCGGCGCGCGCTTCGTCCTGGGCGAGGGCGGCTTCTTCTCGCGGGCCCGGATGGTCTGCCACTGCCTGCTCATCGAGACGGATGACGGCCTGGTCCTCGTCGACACGGGGCTGGGGCTCAAGGACATCGAGGACACGACGCGGCTGGGCTCGCGCTTCCTCCGTCGCAACGCGCCCCGGTTGGACCCGCGCGAGACGGCGGTCGCCCAGGTGGAGCGGCTGGGCTTCCGGCGTGAGGACGTGCGTCACATCATCCCCACGCACTTCGACCTGGACCACATCGGCGGGCTCGCGGATTTTCCCGGCGCGCAGGTGCATGTCTTCCGCGACGAGCACGCGGCGGCGATGGTGCCGACGCCGAAGAACGCGAAGTTCGGCTACCGGCCCGCCCAGTGGGCACACCAGCCTTCGTGGAGACAGTACGCGGTGGAGGGGGAGCGGTGGTTCGGCTTCGACGCGGTGCGCGTGATTCCGGGGCTGTCCACGGAGGTGTTGCTGGTTCCGCTCATGGGTCACACGCCGGGGCATTGTGGCGTCGCCGTGAAGACGGAGGGGCGGTGGCTGCTGCACGCGGGGGACGCCTACTTCGACCACAAGGAGCTGGACCTCCAGGCGCCTCGCAGTCCGCCGGGGCTGGCCCTCTTCCAGCGACTGCGCTCGACGGACAACGCGGCGCGCCTCGCCAACCAGGCGCGACTGCGGACGCTCGTGCGCGAGCACTCGGCCGACGTGAGTGTCTTCTCCGCGCACTGCGCCGTGGAGCTGGAGCGCTACGCGGTGGCGCGGCCCGAGGCGGCGGAGCGAAGTGTCGTCGCGGCCCCGGGCGCGAAGTCCGGAGGCTCGGGGAGTCGCGCCGCCTGAAGGCCCGTGTGTCAGGGGTGTCGGCGCCGACGGGCCCGGTACAAGTCCTCGTAGAGGCCGAGGAGGAGGTGGCCGCCCAGCAGGAGGCCCTGCTCGATGTCTCGCGCGGCCGAGGGGGACGCGTCGTACGGCGCGTCGAGCTGGCGGTAGAAGCCGTCCGCGTGCTCCTCGTCGAGCGTGGCGTGCGTGGGGTAGTGCACCACCTGGTCCGCGGCCAGCCAGCCCCGCGCGACGATGCCGCGTCCCAGCTCCAGCGAGATTCCGCTGAACAGGTCCTCGATGATGCCGAACACGGCGAGGCCGGTGTGCGGCGGCTCGAAGGCGGCGATGCCCGTCAGCGCGACGTTGAACTTGCGCACCTCCGGTCCGAAGGCTCCGTCATGGAGCTGCTCGCCGGAGGCACCGAGCCGCTCCAGCAGCAACTGGAACGTGTGCTCGTGGCCGTGGGAGCGCGCGCCGCGCCCGTGCTCATCGAAGACGTTCTCCACCAGCGGCAGGCGAAGCTCGGGGCGGGGAAGGCGGCTGGCGAGCAGGGCCATGGGCCGTGAGAAGTGCGCCACCGCCGCGAAGAACTGCCGCTGCGTCTCCAGGAAGTCGCCCCGCTCGAACGAGCCGTCCTTCAGCGCGCGCAGGTAGGGAGACGTCTCCAGGACGTTCCACTCGGCCTTCAGTCCGGCGATGTGCTGACGCAGGTTCAGATTTCGGAGGAGGGAAGGTGCACCCATGCAGGCGTTCCCTTGAGGCGGGTCAGGTCGAGAGAATAGACGGTGCACACCGTGTCGGGGGAAATGCCCGTGCCCCGCAGCCAGTCGAGCTGCGCGTTCAATCGCTCGTCGAGGGTGAAGCAGGTCAGTGTGTCAGGGCTCCGCGCGGCGAGCTCCTGCCCGCAGTCCCGCAGGTAGCGTCCCCAGCCCCGCGTCCATGCGGTGGGAGGCGCCGCCAGGTGGATGAGCGGCCAGGGGCGTTGATTCGAGCGGAGCTGGAGGTCCTTGCTCCCCGCCGTGGAGCACCAGCCCGCCCCTTCGAGCTTCCGTGCGGGCGAGGGCCCGAGCAGCAGTCCGTCACTCGGGAGCTGCGTGGGAGCCCCCGCGAGGTCCAGCGCCGCGAGCCGGGCCGGGGGAACGAAGTAGAGCGCGAGCCGGCTCTCCGGCCGGGCCACGCGCAGCGGATTCCAGCCCCGGACCGTGTGCATGACGTCGCCGCGCGAGCCGCGCATGGCGGCGCCGTACAAGAACCGGGTGCCGCGCAGCGCGGGGATGCGGAACAGGTGCGTGAGCCCCTGGAAGATGAGCCTGCGCGCCAGTCCCGTGCCGCGTGCGTGTGAGGCCACCTTGAGGTCGCAGATGTAGAACCCCTGGGCGGCGGTGTCGCCTCGCAGGACTCGCCGGGTGATTCCCGTCACGGAGCCGAGCAGCTCCTCCCCGCGCAGGGCCAGCAGGAAGTACGCGTCCCCCAGGGAGGAGAAGAAGGGGTGGTACTCGGGGCCGTGGTCGATGAAGAAGTGGTCGGCGCCGTCGGCGATGGGGTACTGGATGCCCTGCTCCAACTGGCGCAGCCGCTCCACGTAAGGCCTGAGCGTGTCCGGCCGACACACCACATAGCGCACGCCGCTCATGGGGAGGTGTTCCGCCGGAAGCCGACCTCGATGCGCTCGTAGAACAGGCTGCGGTCCCGGGCCTGGAGCTCCTTGCCGAGCGCGTCGTCGAACACGAAGGCCGGGCTGAAGAAGCGGCGGAGGTCTCGCTGGTTGTTGAGCTGTCGCAGCAACACGGCGCAGCCGGGGCGAGCCTCGCGTGACAGCAGCGTGGCCCACTCGGAGACGAGCGTGTCGTCCGACCAGTCGAAGATGTTGGACAGCGAGACGACGTCGAAGCGTCCCAGGTCGGGCACGGCGGGGAGCGAGCCCTGCACCAGCGTGACGGGGAGCGGCGCCTCCGCGCGCAGGTACGCGGGACGGTCCTCCGGACGGTAGGCGCCGAGCAGCACGTGCTGCAGGTAGGGATTGTGGTGGGCGTCCTCGCGCCGCAGCCCCCGCTCGAAGGTCGCCTGGAAGTAGCCGGGGTAGGAGCCGGGCGTCGCGTGTTGCGTCGCCGCCGGGCCGAACATGGCGTGGAGGAACGGGTCCGCGAACGCGAGCTGGAACGCCACCGGCCAGTAGGACGAGGCGAACCAGCCATCGCGCAGCGCGGCCCGCTCGGCGGCGGACGTGGTGGGCTCGAAGAAGGCGGACAGCTCGCGCGGCGGGGCCGCGAACTCTTCCAGGAAGTGGCGCAGGGTGCGGAACAGGCCCTCGAACTCGCCGCGCTGGTTCAGCCCCGTGGCGTCGGTGGCCCGCACGTTGAAGTCCTCCATGCGCGCGGTGCCGAGGCTCGCGGCCTTCTCCCGCACGTGGGCGAGCTGTCGCGGGTTGAAGTCGAAGCCGACCAGCTCGAGAGAGGGGTTGTGCCGAGCCAGCGTCAGCAGCGTGCAGCCGCCGGACGCGACGGTGAGCAGCGCACGTGCGCGGGTGCGCACGATGAGTTCCTGCTCCAACTCCGGGTCTTCACGGACGACGGCGAATTTCAGACGGTGGGGCGTGGTGCTCAAGTCGTCGTCGGGGGGCGAGGGTTGCTTCGGCGAGAGGGCGGATTGTAGGGCATGATGTCACCCACAGGAACAACCCATGCCGACGCTCTCCTCGTCTCTCACTCCCCAGCGGTTGCGTGAGCTGGAGCAGGTCGACGCCCGCCATCTGCCTCGACTCGGTGTGTTCCTCGCGCTCTACGGCGTGGCGGCGTGGGGGGCCACGGTGCTCGCGGTGGAGGCCCTGGCTTCTGCCCAGGTCTGGCTTACGCGCGGGCTGCTCTACGTCGTCGCGGCGGCCTCGCTCCACGGCATCAGCCTCTTCACCCACGAGGCGGTGCACGGTGGACTCTCCTCGCGGCCGTGGTTGAACCGGCTGGGAGGAATGGCGTGCGCGTGGCCCGTGCTCCAGGACTTCGCGGCGTACAAGGTGCTGCACCTGCGCCATCATCGAGACCTGGGCGGTGGCCTGGACCCCGACCACTACGCCAACTACACGGGACGACGCTGGCTGGAGCTGGCGATGCACGTGGGTCGGTTGCTGCTCGGATATCCCGCGTACATCACGATGATTCCCATCCTGGGCTGGAAGCACGGGACGGAGTCCGAGAAGCGGTGGATTGCTTTCGAGGTGGCCATGGTCGCCGCGGTGGCGGTGCTCGCGGGCGTCCTCGTGCCGTGGCCGGTGCTGCTGCATGCCTGGGTCATCCCCATGGTCATCATCAACACCCTGGTCAACATCCGGGGGATGAGTCAGCACACGTTCCTCACGCAGAGCAATCACCCCGTGCTCGGCTCGCGGACCATCCTCTCCAATCCGGTGACGCGGTTCTTCATGTGCAATGAGAACTACCACCTGGAGCACCACCTGTACCCGCGAGTGCCCTGGTACAACCTGCCGACGCTGCACCAGTCCCTGCGCTCCGAGCTGCTCGCGCAGGGCGCGCCCTTCATCCCGTCCTATTTCTTCTTCGTCCGGGGCGTCTTCAGTGGCGCGTTGATGCGAGAGGCCCGGCGGGTTCCGTCCGCGGATGTCTGAGCGTCCCTCCCTCCACGAAGCGCTGCTGGCGACCTTCGGGGTGACGCTGTCGTGCGCGCTCCTGTTCGTGGCGGGAGCACGGTCCGTGGGCTTCCTCCAGGTGTCTGGCGCCACGGCCCTGTTCATCCTCGGGGTGGCGGTGCTCGCGCGACTGGACGGACGGGCTCATGTCTTCCGGGTGAGGCTGTTGCTGGCCTATGTCGCGACGTTCTTCTTCTACGCGTCGGTGAAGACGACCATTCCCGCGCTGGGGCTGGAGACGCGGGATGCGTGGCTGTTGAGCCTGGACGCACGGGTGTTCGGCGGCGGCACGCCGTCCGTCTGGTTCCAGCGGTGGAGCGCGCCCTGGGTGCACGACGTGTTCAGCGCGAGCTACCTCGCGTTCCACGTGTACCTGCACCTCGCGATGGCGTGGGCGCTGGTGGGGCCTCGGGAGCGGGCGGAGCGCTTCTTCAGCCACGTCTTCTCGGCCTACGTGCCGGGTATCGCGGGCTACTACCTGGTGCCCGCAGTCGGCCCCTTGGCGGCGTATCCCGAGCTGTTCACGGTGCCCGTCGAAGGAGGTGGGCTGACGCGGCTGAACGCGGCCGTCGTCGCGAGTGGCTCGTCCACCTACGACCTCTTCCCGAGCCTGCACGTGTTCATCACCCTGGTGTTGCTGGGGCATGACGTGCGCGCGCATCCCTGGCGCTTCCGGGCGCTGCTCCCCGTGGCCGCGGCGCTCATCCTCTCCACCCTGGTGCTGCGCTACCACTACGCGGTCGACCTGCTCGCCGGTGTCGTGTGGTTCGTCGCCTTCTGTGTGGTGTTTCCCCGCCTCCAGGCACGGTGGGAGTCCTGGCGGCGGGGACTTCCCTCGGACTCCAGTCCCGCGCTCCAGCCTCGTCCCTGAGTCGCCGCTTGCGTCGCGCTGTCACGCGGCTGGCGAGGCGTTGACGAATTGTCGCGCGGACGGCGTCGGATGGCCCCGCAACCCCCCGGAATGTCGAATGGGGTGGCTTGGAACGGCACGTGAAAAGGCAGGAGGGCAACAGGAGGAAGCCCCCATGGCCCGGTGCCGTCAGTCTCGTTCCCGCTCGTCTCCCGCCACCTTCACGTTCCTGGAGCGCAGCGCCCTTGGGGTGCTTCGCCAAGAAGTCCTCGAGCTCATCCTCGACTTCGGAATCCGGACCCGCGCCGCGGGCGTGACGCACGTCACCGTATTGGAGCGCGACCTGCCCATGCAGCTTCAGGGCTCGTCGCTGGCGCGGCAGGCACGGGGCTGGATTGTCCTGGTCAGTGACGAGGAGCGGCTCCTCACCTGTTACCGGCGTGGAGACGCGAGCAGCTTCATCCGACGCAAGCCCAAGCATCGCCTCCATGGCGGGCGGCCGCACCCCAACACGAGGACCCGTCGCGCGCGTGACAGACGGTCCACGGGCGCGAGGGCTGGTTAGGGCACGCTGCCGCACCGTCGCCGGCAGCGCGGTTTTTCGCGCTGCGGGCGGGGAGGGTTTTCGCGAAGGTCAGACTACTGAGCGCAGTAGACGGCGCGCTCGAACTTGCCCGTCACCTCGACGATGGACGCGGCGCGAACCACGTATTCGCTGGCCCCGACGCTCGTGTCGGCATTGCACCAGTCATACGTGTAGCCCAGCCCCGTCCAGGGGTAGTGCGTGGTCTGCCAGAACCCGTAGCTGGAGGCGTAGTAGGCGTTGATCCAGTTCTTGTGCTCGGTGGTCGCCGTGGTGGGGAACTGAAGGGAGCA
Organism: Myxococcus eversor; assembly: GCF_010894455.1. GTDB lineage: Bacteria > Myxococcota > Myxococcia > Myxococcales > Myxococcaceae > Myxococcus > Myxococcus eversor. Next base: position 35,422 of record NZ_JAAIXY010000001.1, read on the forward strand.
CGAGCCGTCGTCGATCTCCGAGTCCGGGCAGGGCCGGAACATGTCTCCGGGCTTCACCCACAGCTCGACGATGTAGCGCGCGTCGTCGTTCGCCGACGCCGGAGGCAATCCCAGATACTGATTGACGCGGGAGACCAGCTTCTCCGAGGACACCGTCTTGCAGAATGTCTGGAGTTGCGGAGCGGGGGTGACCCAGACCTCACGCGAGAGGGTGTTCTCGCCCAGCGTGTAGCCTTGAAAGGTGGTCCAGATGGCCATGCGCACGGCCGTCTTGGCCTCATTCCAGACGAGGTTCGAGTTGGACGGGCTGATGGCCCACAGCTGCGTGGAGATGTCCGCGCTCGTGGGCTCCGCCGCATGGCGGACGGCCTCCGCATAGGTCTGTGCGTCGCACGAGAGCGGTCCGGGAACAGGGTCTTCCGTATCGTCACCACAGGCGGCGAGGGACAGAAGCGCGGCGGTCGCGGCGAAGCACCGCAGGGGGCGCGAGAAAGCGCTGAACATCAGGTCATCTCCATGAGAAGGGGAAACAACCTAAGTGTAGATGAATCGGAAAGGCGGGACATTCGCCAAAACGATGGCGCGCGACATGGGCTCAGGGCGGGTCTCCATGAGCGAACCCTTGCCTCAGGTGCCGCCTCCGAACAGGCCGAGCTGCTCGACGTTGCCCATGGGCGCGACGGGGCTGTCGTCGGCGGGCAGCTCCCGGCGCACGGGTGCGGCGGGGACAGGTGTCGCGACCACGGGCGGCTCGGGCTCTCGTGGCACCGGAGGAGGAGGTGCCGGTGGGGCCGGCGTCGCGTACACCTCGGGACGCCAGATGCCGTCGCGGGCCAGCCGCACGCGCTCGCGCAGCTCCGGCAACAGCTCCGGGTCCATGGGGGCGAGCCGATGGGACGGTGCCGCGATGAGTGGCTCGAAGACCTGCACCTCCTCCAGCCACCAGGCCACGGTGCCGCGACAGGAGCCGCCGGGAGGCCACCACCAGGCGTCACGGCCAAAGGCCCGCGAGTCGTTGCCCACGGTGGACACCTCCGCGAGCCGCGCCATGGCGACATACGCGCCAGCGGGCAGCACGTCGCGGGTGGGGGATTCCAGGCCGTGCGCCCGACGCAGCCACTCCACGGCCTCCTCGTCGTACTCACGGGTGGCGTAGAGGGCGAGCCAGCAGCCGAGCACGGCCTCCGGTGGGTGGAGCGGGTGGCGTCGCTCGGGGAGCCCGGGACGTGCGGGCTCCACGTCGTGGACGAAGACGCTCCACATGCCGTGGTGCGTGAGCGCCCACGTCCACGGCCGGCTCAGGGAGAGATGGAACACTCCCATCCCCTTGCGCGTGTAGCGATAGGGGCCGGCGAGTGGGATGGAACTCATGGAGTCCCACCCTACACGACAGACCCGACAATCCGCGCGGGCCGGACATGCGCGGCGCGTTCCCCGAGCACGCATGCGGCGTCCCGTGCGTCCTGCTTCGACGCAGCCGGGGTGAGGGTGCGTGCGCCCGTGCCGTGGCACGGATGCTGCTGTCCAGAGCACTGAACTCTCAGTGGAATCACCAGACGAGGCCCTCCCCGCGGGCCTCGCGACGAAGGCCCCTGACACATGCCGCTTCGATTCGAAGACGACCCCGAGCTGGCGGACAATCCGCTGACTCCGCCCGGGCAGTTCGACCCGTACCTCTGGGACACGCTGCGCAACCGCCTCCTGTTCAGGCTGCTGGCCCGGCACGGGACGATTGTCGCGAGCACGCTCGAGTTCACCGCCAGGGACGCCGTCACGCTGACCGTCGAGGGGGCCCCGCCCCAGAAGGTCCAGGTCCATGGCGGGTTCCGCCTCAAGGTCAACGCGCCCACGAAGCGCGAGTTCTTCGAGGCGCCCTACCTGCGCAACCCCTACCAGCGCGTTCAGGACGACGTGCACTTCTCCGGGCTCGGCTGGAACAGCGCACAGCCCCTGCTCATGGTGGGCAGCGCCGAGCAGGCCCGCGCCATGCTGCGCCTGGACCGGGAGCGAATGAGCCGAGGCCCCTTCGTCCAGGACTCGTTCGAGAAGGACTACGAACCGCTCAACTCGCCCGCCTTCCGCTACTTCATCAAGAACCCGCTCGTGCTCGCGGAGATGCTCACGAAGGTTCCTCCGAGCGAGGCGAGCGCCGGCGTGCTGAGCACGGCCACGGAGGAGCTCCTGGCGGACACCTACGTGGATGAAATGGCCATCCAGGACCTCAGCGCCGTGGATTTCACGTTCAACCTGGTGAAGCGCACCCAGCTCGGCCATCTCGTGGATTTCAACAACGCTCCGGATGCATATCCCGCCTGGCGGGACTACGGCACGTCCGAGGCGCGCAGGAACCATCACCTGCATAAGTCCCACGTCCACCTGGACAATCATTACGCCTCGCTCGACACCCGCGTCGGTGAGAGCACGAAGCACAACACCCGACCGCTCACCGAAGCGCGAGGCGAGTACCTGGCCGCGAAGGTGATGGCCATGGTGTTCGCGGGCGAGCGCTTCGAGCTGAAGATGGGGTTCGGGGACAAGAAGAAGGCGCAGGGAATCGATCAAATCTGGGCCCGCCGCCACCCCACCACCCAGGAGGTCGACGCGTACTTCATCGTCGAGGCGAAGGGCTCCAAGAGCGCCAAGCATGGCCAGAATAAAGAGGAGACCCAGATGTCGCCGGGCTGGGTCTTCAAGAAGCTGGTGGAACAGGCGTCCTCACCCAACGAGGACGAGCGGCTCCTCCTGCTCGCGCAGAAGGTCCTCCGGGCCATGTTCGACGAAGGCAGCACGGTGCCTGTCTTCGGAATGACCTTCAAGGCCATCTTCGACAAGCACCACTCGGGCGAAACGGCCTCCCTCTTCAACCTGCAGATCTCCAAGCCGCTCTGCTTCCCCGCGGAGCTGAAGGTCGCGAACGTCAGGTCGCTGGAGGTCGACTCGGAAGGCGAGCTCTTCGGCACGGATGCCTTCACCTCCGTCCCGGCGAAGAGCGTGGGCCTCCTCTCGAGCGTCCCGGACTCGAGCGTGGACCTCTCGAAGGTGTCGCCGGACCTTCGCTTCGGGAATGTGAACACCGAGACCCTCCACAAGCCGAAGAACAGCTTCGCCATCGTGAACGGGTACCACCCGGAGCACCCGCGCAACACCCAGCTCATCTCTCTCCTGGCCGCCCATTCCGCGTCCATCCTGAGCGTGCAGGACTACTTCGGGGTGGACCCCCAGAAGGTGAAGGTGGGCACGGATGGCAAGCTCCGGTTCTTCTCCGGCTTCGCCACCACCGGCTACGGCAAGGGGGGACACGAGCACCTGAAGATCGACACCCTGGTGGACCCTTCGGACCAGAACCCGCTCTATCCAGGGCCGCTCCTCATCGAGTCGGATGACCCGGAGGATGCGCAGCAAATCCTCGACTGGAAGCGCAAGAACCTGAAGGCCCCCCACTCCATCCCCGAGCCTGACTGGGTGGACAAGCTTCGGAAGGTCTCCCCCTCCTCCTCCGTGGCGGCGGTCCTCATCTTCTTCGGCATGCGCCCCCTCGCCCGGGAGGAACTCAAGCGCATCATGACGACCCTCCCTCAGCCCGGCCAGAGGGCCCATGCCCTCAAGCTGGCCTTCGCGAGCCTGGGTTCTGGCGTGTCGCTCATCGAGAAGTCGACCAACGTGGGTGGGAAGTCGAGCCCCCTGTGGAAGTTCATCCTGCGGCTCACCGCCGAGGGCGGTCAGTTCCTCCATCACGAGGCGAAGTCGCTCGGGCGGTTGGACAAGCACTATCAGTCGCTCGAAAAACTCATCGACACGAGCAACGCCTCCACCGCCTTGACCGAGGCGAGCGGGGAGTTCCTCGGCGCGCGCGCCATGTCGGTCATCTTCGGGCAGGACAAGCTTCAACTGAAGATGGGGCATGGGGAGAAGAAGGGGACTCACGGCCTCGACCAGATCTGGGCCAAACGCGACGAGTCGAGCGGGGTGGTGGAGGCGTACTTCCTCGTCGAGTGCAAGGGCAGCAAGCACGCGGAGCTGGGACAGAACGTCCGGGAGACCCAGATGTCCCCCGCCTGGGTCTTCAAGAAGCTGCTGGAGCTGGCTCAGGACGACAGCACGCGCTTGAAGTCGCTGGCGAGGAAGGTGCTGAACGCCATGTTCGACGCCCAGAGCACCGTGAAGGTCCATGGCGTCATCATCCAGAGCCTCTTCGACCCGGGCCACTTCGATGAGAAGAAGCCCCGAGGACGATTCAACATCCGCATCACCTCGCAGCTGTATTTCCCGGACCTGCTGGAGTTCGCGAACGGAGCGCGGAAGGCCAAGCAAGGTGGCCAGACATGGAAGCAGCACTCGACCATTCTTCATGACCGGATGCCGCTGGCCCTCTACCTCCCGGAGTTCGGAGGCGTCCAGGCCATCCAGAAGGGCACGTCACCCATGCAAGGGACGCGGCCCAAGTCGCAGCAGACGAACGGCGTCTATCACGAGACGGTGGAGGGGTACCTCCTGTCCCGGGAGCACCAGGGCCGGCTCAAGCAGTTGAACCTCAAGCTCAAGCGGGTCACCGCGGATGGGGAATGCGCCTACAACACCGCGCGGGTCTGGCTGCAGGCCCACTCCGCCTTGTGGAAGCGCCTGGGGCTGACAGGGGTGCCTTCCGTGGCCGAGCTGAAGGACGAGGTCGTGAAGGAGATCACCCAGTCACCGGTGTTCGCGACGCAGTTCCTGGAGCCGGGGCAGTCCCTGGACGACCTCAAGAAGAAGGTGGCCGCGCGACACCTGTTCTTCGGCTCACACGGAGACATCGTCCTGCCAGCCCTCGCGAAGCGGCTGCGGCTGAGGATCCGCATCATCTACCCCAACGGCGCCGTCGAGGACCTCAACCAGTCGTTCCATCTCGGGTTGTCTGAAGACGCCCAGAACGGAGATCCCATCGTGTACGCGGTGCTGACCTCCTACATGGGCATTCCGGAGAACGTGGCGCACTACTACGGGGCGATCCGGCTCGCACCCCCACAACAACAACCCGTCGGCACGACGGCGCCGCAGCTCAAGCGCAAGGCCAACTCGGTGGACCCCACCGCCACGGGCAAGGGCGACCCGAAGAAGTCCCGGAAGGGACCCGTTCAGATGGACGAAGAGGAAGAGGAAGCCTCGCCGCCTCCCTCGTCCTCCAGCGGAACTCACAAGAAGCCGCCGCCCAAAGGAGGCTCGGGGGGCGGTTTCTCGAAGAAGACGGGGTTCTGAGCCTCGCGTGAAGGCCTCCGCTGGCCACTTCTCCAGCGGAGGTCCCTGCGTCAACTCACGGCGTGACGGCGGCGCGACGAGGCGAGTCCAGCTCGCGCTGCATGGTGTCGTCGCCCACGAGCAGGCCGTCGGCGAACATGGTCCGCTCGTTGGGGCTCAGCGACTCCAGCTCCGCGGGCGTGCCCAGCTTGAGGTTGTAGACCTTGCCGTCGTACGGCACGCGCTCGGTGGCGGTGATGGTCGCCGTGCCCGTCTGCGTGCGCACCGTGTCCTTCACCTGGACCTTCTCCGCGGCAATCACCAGGCCCGAGGACAGCAGCACCGGGTGCTTCTCCGTCAGCCGCACGTCATGGCCCTGGTCATCGCGCAGCCGGACCAGCGGCTTGGGCTCACGGCCGAAGATGAAGTCCTGCACCGTCAGCACCCGGCCGGCCGCATTCGCGCGGACCTTGTCGCCCACGCGCAGCGTCTCGATGGGCTTCTGCGCCCCGTCCGCCATGGTGATTCGCGTGCCTTCCGCCATGCAGCTGTTGAGCACGTTGAGGTTGAAGGGGTTGGTGGGCAGCGCCGTGCTGGTGAAGGTCACGGTCCTCGGAATCGCCGCGCCGGTGCCGCAAATCGCCTGCGCGTAGAGCGTCATGGACAGCACCACGGCCTCGTTGACGATCTTCTCCATCGTGCAGCCCGTGCCGCCGGACGCGGTGGTGTTCTGCGAGACGTTGACCAGCCGCTGAATCGTCGTGGTGCGCGCGCCCACGGGGAAGGCGTCGGAGACGTCCGCCAGGGTGGTGCACGTGCCGCCCGTGTCCGTCTTGATGAGGCGCAGCCGCGTCGTCATCGGGGCCTTCTGCATCGCCTGGATGACGCAATCCGCGGTCGCCGTCGCCCCGGCGTCGAACGTGCCCTGCGTGGGGATGTAGATGTTGGTGTTGTCGAAGGTGGTGCCCGCCTGGAAGGGGAAGTAGGCGGCCGGGTCGCCCGTCCAGGGCGAGCCCGTCTTGCGAAGGGCCAGGCCCGTGGACTGCGTCGGGAAGGGCGCCAGGGTGCCGCTGGCGTTGGCCACCATCGCGTAGTCGCAATCCGCCCCGCCGCGAAGCTGGCAGGTGGTCAGGTTGATGTTGGACCGGGGCTCATTGCTCGCGAAGCGGGGGTGGTCCAGGGTGAAGCTCGCGGGCGCGGCCACCAACGAGGTCTCCAGGCTGGAGAAGGAGACGTGCTCCTCACCCGTCTTGTCGTTGTGCGCCACCATCATCGACTCGACGACGACCTTGCGGTTGGGCTCCATCGACGGAGTCACCTTCACGGTGGTGTCGTCGAACGTCTTGCCGTCGTTGTGCTCCTCGTTCGCGCTCTTCGCCAGCACCCTCAGCTTCTTGCCGGCCAGGTCGCTCTCATACACGGTGACATCCGTGAAGACGTGGGTCGACCCGCCCGCGCACGTGGCGTAGGGGCTGATGATCAACGCGGGCGGCGCTTCCTGGGGCGGCTGCTGCTGCACGCCCTTGTTGGCCTGCGCGCCCCTGCCACCGTCGACCGTGCGCGAGTCGTTCACGTGGATGAAGTGGTCGCAGTTCCAGTCGGTGGGCTTGGGCTGCGGGTCTCCGCTCACCGCCTCCGCATGGGCGACTTCCAACGTCTGCAGCGCGCGCGCGAAGTCCTTGTTGGGCGTCTGCCCATCTCCCTGGGCCCCGGCGACGGCCTCCTGGAGGCGGTGCTTGGCGTATTCGTAGTGGTCCTGGTTCGCCAGGTTGAGGTGGACGAAGTCCTCATGCGGCGTGCGCTGATTGAAGTGCTCGACGACGGCGTCGTGCTGCTCGTCGACGGTCTTGGGCTTGGGCTGCGGTTTGATAACCCAGGGGCACCCAGGGAGCAAAGACAGGCATGTAGCGAGAATGGCGAGACGTCGCGTACGACGACCGTGAGTAAAGTTCATGACTCCCCCTCTGAGCAGGCCCTCAGTGAGCCCGGACAAGCACTGTCATACGCCCCGTGTTGAAAAGTCAACGATTGACATATGGCGTTGAGCGCCGGTCTTGCTCGACCCGGCCTGTGACATCGTGCTGTCTGTGTCCCATGTGAAGGATTGTGTCTCCGAGCGGTGCGGCCCGGGCGTCCGGTGTCTCGCGGCCCGGCGACACGTGTCATGCGCACATTGACTCCGTGCGCCGCATGAGGGACGGGTGCGGACATGGCGCAGCGGAAAGTCCCAGTTCCCCACGAGGTCGCCGGAGAGCGGCTGGACAGGTTCGTCTCCAAGCACGTCCCCGGCTTCTCGCTGGAGCGCGCCCGGGCACTCATCGAGGCGGGCGGGGTGCGCATCCGGGGAAAGAAGTGTCAGCCCACGCGGAAGTTGTGGGGCGGCGAGGAGCTCGAAATCGAGCGGCCGGAGCCGCGCGCCTCGCCGCGTCCCGCCGCCGTGGAGGGGCCCGCGCTGACGGTGCTTCATGACGACGCGGCGCTGGTCATCGTGGACAAGCCGCCGGGTCTCGTCGTGGAGCCGGAGGGCCGCGCGGCCTCCGTCGTCGACCTGCTCGCGGCGCAGTGCCCTCCGTTCGACGTGGAGGGGCAGGCGCTGCCGGGCGTGGTGCACCGGTTGGACCGGGAGACGAGCGGCTGTCTGGCCTTCGCGCGCACCGACACCGCCGCCGCGGCGCTCCTGCGCGCCTTCCAGGAGAAGCAGGTGGACAAGCGCTACTGGACGCTCGTCCTGGGCCATCCTCCCGAGCAGGGCCGGCTGGAGGGTCCCTACGCGCGCAATCCGAATGACTCGCGTCGCTTCACCACGAAGGTGCCCTCCGCGCGCCGGGCGGCGCTGTCGTTCGAGGTGCGCGAGCGGCTGGACGGGGCGGCGCTGCTGGAGGTGGACCTGGACACGGGGCGCACGCACCAGATTCGCGTGCAGCTCTCCGAGGCGGGCTTCCCGGTGCTGGGGGATTCGCTCTACGGGACGGAGGCGGCGCGCGAGCACCCCGCGGCGAAGGCCCTGGGACGTCAGGCGCTCCATGCCTTCCGCCTGGAGCTGCCGAGTCTCCTGACGGGGCAGCCCGTGCGAGTCCAGGCGGAGCTGCCCGAGGACTTCCAGCGCGCGCTGGCCCTGCTGCGCCGCTGAGCGCTGGCGCGGGGCCGGACTCCACTTCGAGGCGGTGGAGTCCGGCGGGGACGGACTACTTCGGGTCGACGACGAGGACCATCCAGCGGTCCGTGGAGTGGTCGATGCGCACGTTGGCGGCACCGGCCTCCTGGAGCTGCTGCACGATGCTCTCCAGGAAGGACAGGTGCTCCTTGGGCGCGTCCACGAAGACGTTCTTCGAGCCGGTGCCCTTGGCCTTGGGCTTCTTCGCGGGCTGGGCGCCGTTGAGCGCCTCCGTCGTCGCGGTGGCCGCGGCCTTGAGCTGCGTGGCGGCGTCCTCCACCGTGGTCTCCGGCGCGCTCTCGACCTCAACCTCCGGCTCCTCGGCGGCGGGAGCGGCGGCGGCCACTTCCTCCTCGGCCTCCGCGCGGAGCTGGTTGAAGGTCTTCAGGTTGATGGTCGACCCGAACTTCGCCTTGAAGGACTCCAGCGCATCCTTGCTGCTGATGTCCGGTTGCTGGCGGAAGAGGGTGAGCAGGAACGAGTGGCGCTCCTGGGTCTGCTCCTGGGAAGTCCTCGGCATCGTCAAAACTCCTTCAGCCCTGGGAATGAAAGGCGGCGCAACCTAACCGACGCGGTTCCGGGAGGAAAGGTGGGGGGTGGGCAAGAGGGGCGGTGACTCTCCTGGTCCCTCGGCGAGCGAGACGGCCCGTGTGCCTGCCCGCTCCTGGGCGCCAGCGGGACGCATCGTGCCCATCCTGGAGCGTCATGGAGACCGCTGCCGAGACGAACGGGGCGCCGGCGTGGGTGGACATCTCCGTGCCGCTGCGCGACGGGATGGTGCACTGGCCGGACAACCCCGAGGTGCGCATCACCCGGGTGCAGGACCTGGAGCGCGGTGATGACGCCACCGTCTCCAGCCTGTCCCTGGGCGCGCACACGGGGACCCACGTCGACGCGCCCGTGCACTTCGTGAAGGGCGCCACGGGCGTGGACGCGCTGGCCTTCGACAGCCTCCTCGGCGTGGCGCGCGTGCTGGAGATTCGCGACGCGCGCGCCATCCGCGTCGAGGAGCTGAAGGGACACGCGATTCAGCCCGGAGAGCGCATCCTTTTCAAGACGGCCAACTCCTCGCGAGGCTGGGCCTCGAAGGCGTTCCTGCCGGACTTCGTGTACCTGTCCGTGGAGGGCGCGCGCTACCTGGCGGAGCTGCGGGTGCGCACGGTGGGCATCGACTACCTCTCCATCGGAAGCCCGGAGGAGGGCGTGCCCATCCACCAGGCCCTGCTGGGGGTGGACGTCTGCATCATCGAGGGGCTCGACTTGTCCTCGGTGGAGGCGGGCACCTACGACCTCGTCTGCCTGCCGCTGCGAATCGCGGGCGGAGACGGAGCCCCGGCGCGCGCCATCCTCCGGCGGCGTTGAGGCTCGGCGCTTCGCCTCTCAGGACTCCGCCACCTTGCGCCTGTGTCGCACGTAGAAGGCCGCGCCCAGCATCAGGGGAATGAACAGCGCGCCTCCCAGCAGCATCAGGCGTCGGCGCTTGCCCAGGTTGCTCTGCTCCTGCTGGGCGCGGACCTTCTCGAAGTCCGGCTCCAGACAAGACTGTCCGAAGGACCACCAGGGCGCGTCGATGCGCGCGCCCGTCTTCACGTACGTCTGCCACAGCCGCTGCACGCGCTCCGGCTCCGTGCGGGAGACGAACCGCGCCGCGTGGCAGAGCATCATCGCGTGGGCCTGACTGCGCGGGGGCAGGAGCGCCGCGCCGCGCTGGGCGAGGTCCGCCGCCGTGGAGCGGTAGTGGAAGCGCCACGGGTGTGGTGGTGCATGGGACTCCGCGCGCTTTTGTTCCAATGCGCCGAGGAGGGACAGGCGGCTCATGAACTCCCTGAACGGCTCCGTCCGGGGCGAGAAGTCCTCGTGGCTGTCGTAGTCGCTCAGGTCGTAGTTGCCGTCCACCCAGCCCCAGTCCGGAGCCACCTCCGTCCCCATCAACTCCAGGCCGAGTCCGCGCGCGAGCAGCGCCGCCGCGTACAGCGCCTCCGCTTGGGTCACCGCGTCCTGGGCCTGGGCGCCCTGCTGGAGCGCCTCCGTGTATTTGCGCGCGTGCCCCTCCCAGGGTGTGCCCCGGAAGTGTTCCAGCGCTTCGGTGTCGCGTCCGGTGCGCAGCAGGCGCCGCGCGAGCAGCAGGCGCAACCTCTGCGACAGGTCCGCCCCCTCGCCGACATCATCGTCGTACCAGAGCTGCCCTATCTCCGGCCTGCAGCGCTCGTCTCCCGAAGGCGGGTGGGCCGCGACGAAGCCCTGGAGTTCGTCCACGGACAGGACCCGCTCCGCGACGTAGGCGAGGTCCGGCCAGGAGCAGCTCGCCAGCATCCGCTCGGCGGCCTGGGAAAAGTCATTGCGCGCGAGCGCGAGCACTCCGCGCTCACCTTCCACGCGGCAGAGGGGACGGCGCGGCACCATTCCCTCGCCCACCCAGTCCTCCGAGTCAGGAAGCCCCCGCGCGGCCTCGGCGAGGTAGAGCTCCGCTGAGCCGGGGTCTCCCCGACGCAGCGCCAGCTTGCCCTGCACCCACGCCGCCAGCGGTGTCTGCTCCCGCTCCGCGAAGCGCTCGGCCAGGTCGAAGCGGCCCGCGCGCCATGCACCCGCCGCCAGCCGGTCCGCGCCCGCCACGTCCTGCACCGACGCGAGCGCCTCCAGCACGGCGGTGACTCCGCCCGCCGACACGTCCTCGGACCAGTACGCCTCCTGGCCGCGCGTCCACACGAAGGCGGCCATCAGCCGCTGCGCCACCGGGTCCTTCAGCGCGGCCTCGAGTCGGACGGCATCGCGAGAGACGGCCCGGGCCACCAGCAGCAGCGACGTCACCGCGTCGCCACTGCCATGCGCCGCCTGCTCCGCGTACAGGCGGATGGCACCCGCGTCGTCTCCCGCGCGGAGCAGCCCTCTCGCCTGTTCTCCGAAGCTGGCGACGGCGAGCCCCAGCGGGTCGTCGAAGCCCTCGCGCGCGAGCTGCCGCGTGAGCTCGAAGCCCTGCTTCGCATCCTGCTCGAAGCCCGCGCCCGCGTTTCGTCCCAACATGAAGGCGGCGAAGGTGGAGTAGTGGCGACGCTCGGAGGCCGGCAGCGCGAGCACCTCGAGGAACCGGGCGCGGGCGGCCACCGCGTCTCCGCTGGTGAAGGCGCGGGCCCCTGCCTCGTACAGGTTCGTCTCCCGCGCCCCTCCGCCCGTTCGCGCGTCGACGGGCTCGTCCTGGTCCTCCAGCACCCGGAAGGACTCCACGGGCTTGGGGACCAGCCTCGTGGCCTCGAGCGAGAAGGCGCCATCCGGCAGCTCGCCCAGCGTGCCAGCGCGGTCGACGAGGAGTCGGTGGGGGAAGTCCGGACCGCACGCGTCGGCGTCGCGCACCGGCGAAAGCAGCATGAGCACGAGCAGGGAGGCCAGCAGACTACGGAGCCACAAGTGACACCTCGGTTCCCCGCACGAAGCCGATGACACGTCTCTCGCCAGCGCGCAGGCGGGGGGGCGTGCGCGCCACGAGGGAAGTCCCATGCGGGGCGTAGCCACCCACGCCGTCGAGGACCTCCAGATTTCCAGAAAGGGTGAGGCGCGCGGGCGCCTGGGTGTCCACGTGGCCCGTGTTCTCGAGGACGATGTCGAGCGTGCCGCGCCCCGCGTCCACCAGTCGGTGCTCCAGTCGCGGCGTCAGCGGCTCGCCGCGCACCACCGTGGACAGCGTGGACAGGCTCCACGACTCCGCGTCGCCCGCGTGCCCGAGCCGGAACCAGACGAAGCCTTTCACGCCCTTCACCGGCTGCTCCCGCAGGGACGCGAGGAGGCGGGAGACCTCATGGGGCTCGGAGGTGAGGAGCGTGCCGTCCTTCAGCCGCGCGCGGTACGTGGGCAGCGCGACTCGGAAGGGATGGGGCGTGGCCTTCGCCCACGCGTCGATGAAGCCGCGAGCCTCCTCGGGGGTGAAGAGGGTGGGGGCGCGCACCGCGTGCACCTGGACCACGACGTCGTCGGGGATGGACGTCAGCCGCTCCAGCACGGGCGAGGTGGCCCACGTGGGCAGCGCGGTGATGGACAGCTCCAGGTCTCCGAGCCCGCTCCGCTCGCGCGCGAGCCAGTCCGCGTAGGCGGGCAGGGATGCCGTGGCGCAATCATGGTCCACCTCCACGCCCCGGACCGTCACGCCGCGCGACCTCCAGTCACGGGCGAGGGTGGCGACCTCCTGGAGCGACACGCCGTCCAGCGGCGCTGTTCCGTCCACGCGAAGCACGGCCACCACCTCGCGCCCCGTCTTCGCGAGGGCCGGCACGTCCACCGCGATAGTGACGGGCGCCCGAGTGGTGCCGGAGCGCTCCCTCGCCAGGACGCGCAAGGCGCTCAGCTCCGAGGGCAGTCGGGTGAGCGCGTGGCCAAGCTCCGGGCTCCAGTCGCGCTGCCACACGTAGACCTCGTGCCCCAGGGGCGGCGTGGGGGCGCGGGTGCAGCCGAAAAGCAGACATAGCCCCACGCTCGCGAGGCTCACGAGGACTCTTGTCCAGGACGGAGGCGGGGTGCTCATGCGGAGACGCTGGCGGGGCTCGCGCGGGTTGACAGTTGCGTGAGCCCGCGCGGCGACATGGTGCCACAACGGCGCGACATGGGCTGCTCAGCCGCGTGACACGTGGATGCTAGGCTTCCCAACTTTCGAGCTTCGGGAGGAGCCCCGCCTGAAGAGGCGTCTGGGTCTGCTGGTCGTGGAGTGAGCGGCCTTCAGCGCGCGCGGGCCCGAGCGGGCTCGGGAGGCCCGCCGTGGACGCAGTGCAACAGCGAGGGCGGGTCGAAGCAGGTGAATTGCTGGTCGACCAGCTTGCACACGCCCCGAGGCGTGCTGGCGCAGCGCGCCTCCGTGCGGGTGGACTTGCAGTCGAAGCCGCAGGCGACGTCTTCCGACGCATTGACACACCAGGGCCTGGGAGTCGCCTCGGCGTACTCGTGGATGACGCTCTCCGGCGGGTCCCAGCAGACGAGCTTCCCGAAGTGGGTGGTGCAGACACCGTAGGGGGTGTTGTTGCAGGCCACCTCTCCGTTGGACAGGCGGCAGTTGAAGCCGCAGGCCACCTTGCCTCGGACGGACTTGCACTCGGGACTCACCGGGGTGCGGGGCGGGTGGAAGATGACAACCCGTGGCGGGTCCCAACAGTAGACGCCTCCGTTGGTGACCTCGCACGTCCCGTAGGGCGTCTGGGCACAGTCGAGGTCCGACGCGCTCGTCTTGCACTGGAAACCGCACACCGTGCGCCCCCGGGAGGAGATGCACTCAGGGGAGGGCGGAGGGGGTGGGGTGGGGAGCTCCTCGACGACGCGAGGCTTGGTAGGCGCGGAGGCCAGCAGCAGCAGGGCGAGCATGGGGAGCATGTCGCCCCCGACGAAGCGCCGCGCGGTTTATTCAAGGCACCGCGCGGTGCTGGTGATGAAGCTCAGCGCGGGCGCGAGCCCTGTCGCCCCGCACCTCGGGGTCCACTGGCGCGGGGCTGGGCGGAGGGGCGCGGCTCACGCGGTGCGTCGTCCGCGTCGCGTTCCTCGGTGCGCTGACGTCGAGCGGCCTCGGCGGGAGTCTCCGGCGGCACGAGCGCCTGCGGTCCCCGGCCGATGAGGTCCGCGCGGCCGGCCTGCTTCAGCGCCTCGCGCGCCAGGGGCCAGTGCTCGGGGTTCCAGTAGAGCAGGAGCGCCTTCTGGAGCCGCTTCTCGCGCAGGCCCTGGGCCGTGTAGACGGGCTCCATCTTCAGCGGGTCGATTCCGGTGAAGTACATGGCGGTGGCCATGGCCATCGGGGTGGGGATGAAGTCCTGCACCTGACGAGGCCGCTTCCCGTTCTTCTTCAGCCACAGCGCCAGTTCCACCATGTCTTCCAGCGTGGAGCCGGGGTGGCCGCTGATGAAGTAGGGGATGTCGTACTGCTCCTTGCCGGCCTCCTCGCTGGCACAGGCGAACATCGCCTGGAAGCGCTCGAAGCTCTCGATGCCGGGCTTCTTCATCTTCTCCAGCACGCGCGGGGACACGTGCTCGGGCGCCACGGAGAGCTGCCCGCCGACGTGGTGCGCCGCCAGCTCCTTCACGTACTCGGGCGAGCGCTCGGCCAAATCGTAGCGGACGCCGCTGGCGATGAAGACGTGCTTGACGCCTTCCTCCTGGCGCACGTCCTTCATCAGGCTGATGAGCGGGCCGTGGTCCGTCTGGAGGTTTTCACAGACGCCCGGGTGCACGCAGGACAGCTTGCGGCAGCGCTTCTCGATGTCCTCGCTCTTGCACTTGAGCTTGTACATGTTGGCGGTGGGGCCGCCGAGGTCGGTGACGGTTCCGCGGAAGTCGCCCATGCGCCGCAGCGCGCGGACCTCGCGCAGCACGCTCTCCGCCGAGCGACTCTGGATGACGCGGCCTTCGTGCTCGGTGATGGAGCAGAAGGTGCAGCCGCCGAAGCAGCCGCGCATGAGGACGATGGAGTGCTTCACCGTCTCGTAGGCGGGGATGCCCTCGTCCTTGTAGATGGGGTGGGGGACGCGGTTGAAGGGCAAGTCGTACAGCTCGTCCATGGCCACGGTCTTCTCACCGGTGGCGGGGTTGCCCACGCCGTCCTCCAGCGGGAGCGCGGGCGCGTTCATGAAGATGGCGCGGTTGCCGTGGCGCTGCGCGAGGGGACGCGCGTTGCCCGGGTTGGTCTCCATCTGGAAGTCGCGGCTCATGACCGCGAAGGCCCGCTTGTCGGCGACGACGGACTCGTAGGGCGGCAGGACGACCGTCTTGCGGTCCGCGGCGCGTCTGGCCGGGTCGGCCTCGTGGACGCGCATCTGTTCGTCGTTGATGAGGTACGCGGTGCCGCGCACGTCGCGGATGTCCTCGATGCGCTCGCCGTTCCGCATGCGGTCGGCGACTTCCATGATGGGGCGCTCGCCCATGCCGAAGACGAGCAGGTCCGCCTTGGCGTCGAAGAGGATGGAGCGGCGGACCTTCTCGCTCCAGTAGTCGAAGTGGGCGATGCGGCGGAGGCTGGCTTCGATGCCGCCGAGGATGATGGGGACGTCGGGGTAGGCCTCGCGGCAGCGCTGGGCGTAGACGATGGTGGCGCGGTCCGGGCGGCAGTTGGTGCGCCCACCGGGGCTGTACTGGTCCTCGGAGCGGTTCTTCTTCTGCGCCGTGAGCCGGTTGAGCATGGAGTCGAGGTTGCCGGCGGCGACCCCGAAGAACATGCGCGGAGGCCCCAGGGCCTTGAAGGGCTCGGCCGAGTGCCAGTCAGGCTGGGGGATGATGCCCACCTTGAAGCCTCGGCCCTCCAGGAAGCGGGCGATGAGCACCGGGCCGAAGGCCGCGTGGTCCACGTACGCGTCTCCCGTCACGATGATGATGTCGCACTGCTCCCAGCCACGCGCCTGCATGTCGGCGCGGGTGATGGGCAGGAAGGGATGGGCGTAGCGGGTCGGAAGGGCCATGGCGGTGGGGCGGCTGCTTCGGGGGCATCTCTCCTAAACACCCCCCGCGCCACGAAGCAAACAGGGCGGGAGCGGGGGTGTACACCCAAGAGGGCCTCGTGCCCACCTCGCCTTCCTGGCCCGTGGGCGACTGGCCGGCCGGAGTGGGGGCTGGAGGCGGTATCCTGAAATTCATGGATATGCTGTTAAAGCGGAAGGGCTCCTGGGTGGTGAAGTGGTGGTTCCTGGGGTTTCTGCTGCCGGTGGCGTGTGCGACGACGCCGGGGCCCTGGCCCGGCCCGGGTGAGTCGAGTCCGGGGACTCCCGCTCGTTACGAGCAGGGCCTGGATACGGTCTCGAACTCTTGTGGGAAGAACCCCGCCTGCTACACGCAACGCGGGAGTGAGGCCATCATGCTCGCGCTCCCGCGTGCGGTGGGGGTGGCTCGGGGCGTCAGCGCCGTGTTTCGAGTGCTGGAGTCCGCCGAGCTGGCGCGCGTGGAACAGCTCCTGGTCCAGTGTGCGAAGGAGGCGGACCGGGAGGTCAATGAACGCGAGTACGGGCTTGGGAAGAGGCCCGATGATGCGGAGTGTGAACGCGTGGTCGGATACGATGGAAAGGGCAATAAGGTCAGGCGCCGCATGGAGTTGGGAATACTGAAGCACGAGGTGGCTTTTGCGTGCGTGAAGCGAGAGCTGGTGCGGCTCTTCCCCGATAACGTCTCTATAGAGCCGCGCTACGGGCCCGACCCGAGGACGGGACGGTATGTCCTCACCCGGGTTTGGGAGGATTCGCTCAAGCCAGACATCGTGGTCCACTTCTCGCGAGACCCCAACCGGGTCCAGTGCGTCTACGACTTCAAGTTCCCGTGCTCGGTTGCCGGCAAGAGCAACCCCCTTGCGAACGACGGCACACTGGAGCAATTGAGCCGGTACAAGAAGCTAGGTCGGCCTTGCACTCCGTCCATCGTCACACCTCAACTTGGGGTCAGCCATGTCAGCCCAGAGTGAGCGCTTCCCTCGCATCCGCCGTTTCTCCCAACGTCCCGATGGCGAGCGACTGGTGGTTCGGGACGTGCTGCGCATCGCGTATTACATGCCACATGACCATCAGGAGCTCGCTGCTGGTATCGAACATGCTCTCGGAGTCTATCGGCGAGCCGTGGGGGAGGGCGCCGAAGGACTGACCCAGTCATGGGAGGATGGTGAATCCATTCGCCTCAATTCCGAGGAATGGGAAATCGTTCGGGCCTCGCTACGTCCGAGCCCTTCGAGGTGGTTTTTCGAAGACGTCCCCGAGAGCGATCCGTTCTTCCGACAGATGAGCAAGACACTGACGGACCGTTCCGTGCTCCTGACTGGCGGAGGCCAGTCTGACGACAACGGGTATCTGTTCTGGTATCAGGCGCGCCTCCCCTCTCGCGCGCCTTCCAGGACAGGCGTCAGTCTCCTGCAGGCCACGTTTCCCACCGAATACGTCGAGGCCCATGGCCCCGGGCACGTGAGAGAACTGGCGATGGAGATGGCCTCTGGCCTGCCGCTCTCCTCCGGTCATGCGGGGCTTGCGCTGGCTCTCCATACGGCCCGCTGGCATGCCCTTCCCCGACTGAAGGAGGAACTCGCCCGCTACCCCGGAGTGGATGTGCCCGGAGTTGCCAAGCACCATTCCTTGGGAGAGAGGGTCGATGGCGTCCACTGGCTGAACTTCCTGGGCCCCTCGCTGCTCGAGTCCCTGGGGGGCCAGGCGAGCTTGCGAGCCCGACTCCATTCACCGGGGACCACCGTTCAAGACGTGGGCACTTCGGGTAATGCCGTGGTGACGCTCGGTGCGTGGCCCGAAGCCGGAGACCTCTCTGTCGGCGACAACCTCCCCGCCTATCGTGAGCTGGCGCGAGTCCTGGAGCCCTGGCTGGAGGAGTTCCTTCCGGGGCATGCAACGGTCTGGATCGGGTATGACTCCGAACCGGCGTATTCCGAGGAGGAAGTCCGTCGCTGGTGGCGGCGCTTCCTCGACTGACGCCAGGGATGTGGGGGCGTGGGCGCGTTGACGCGGATCCATGCCTCCCCTACCTTCGCGCGCCCGTACCCGGCTCGGCCCGAGGGGCCCGGGCCCGCCGCCATGACGCACCGGACGCACAACGAAGTCTCCGAAGGGCGCCCCGCGCCGCAAGAGGGAGACTCCGTCCGAGAGCTTCACGTCGAGTACGACGATGCTCCCGTCCCGCCTCAGTCTTCGCGCTCCAACGCCTCCACGCGCCCGCCCGCCCACGCGGACTCGGCGGACGACGCACCCGCGACTCCCTCCGCTCCGGACCCGACGGAGGACATCCCCCGGTCGCCCAATCCGCTGCTGGCCCTCTCCCGCTCGAAAGGCCGGAGCCCTAAGCCCTCCTCGCCCCGCGCCGAGTCCGCTGCGCCCGATGAGCCGACCGCCCGCGATGTGGCCGCGCCCTCCGACGTCACCACGTCCGAGCGCGAGGTCATGCAGGCCGCCGTGGCGACCGGCAAACGCCGCGAAGCCTGGCGCCCACCCGCCTATCTCCCCGATGACCTGAGCGACGCGCTCCTGTCCGAGCGCAGCCAGTACCGGGCGAAGCTGCTCCAGGACGTCCGTCAGGTCAGCCTCCAGGGCCCCGGTGTCATCTCCCTGGTTCCCATTCCCGCAGCGGACCCGGACTGGTCCGGTGGCGCGCTGCTCGGCTTCCTCGGTGAGGAGTGCGTCTTCGGCGGCGACGTCGTCCACCTCGACTTCGAATCCGGCCGCGTCTTCGCCGCCCCCGAGCACGGTGACGACGTGGACCGCCGCGCCCTCTCCGCCGAGCGCTGGTGCTACCGGCCCTATGACTTCGCGGAGGCGCTCTGCACGGCCGCCTCGGCCTATGAGGAGCGGCAGCCCGCGCTCGCCCAGGCCCTGCTTCGCGCCAGCGGCGAGGAGTCCGCGGCCGAGGCTCGCCCCCAGCACGCGGAGCTCATGCCCGCGGACCGCCTGTGGGCCCAGCCCTGGGGCTGCATCTGGGGCCCTCCCGGTACCGGCAAGACGACGGCCATCGCGGACCTCATCGCCCGCGCCCTGCGCTCCTTCCCCGGTGAGCGCATCCTCGCCGTCGCACCCACCAACCGCGCCGCGGACGAACTGGTGTTGCGTGTCAGCGCGCTCCTGGAACGCGAGCCCATCCCCCTGCGCCCCCTGGCTCGTAGCATCTTCCGGGGCGGTACCGGCGCCAGTGACGCTCTCGCGAAGCTGCCCACCGTCACACTCGAGGACACCAAGGGCGGCAAGCTGCGCGCGAGCATCGAGGAGCGCGAGCGCGAGCTGTACCTCCAGCGCGTGCGAGGCGGCCCCGCGCAAGAACTGGCCAAGCTCCAGGCGGAGCTTCGCGGCCTGCGCGGGAAGATGAAGGACCCCACGCTCAAGGAAGCAGAGAAGGGCGACTGCCCCCTCATGGTCCTCACCGTGCACCGCGCCCTGCGCCTGGTGTCGGAGCTGGAGGGGAAGAGCACCTTCGCGCGACTCGTCGTCGACGAGGCCGGCATGGTGACTCGCGCCGCCACGGCGTTGATGGCGCCGCTGGCCGAGCGGGTGACGCTCGCCGGA
Source organism: Myxococcus eversor (assembly GCF_010894455.1). Lineage (GTDB taxonomy): Bacteria > Myxococcota > Myxococcia > Myxococcales > Myxococcaceae > Myxococcus > Myxococcus eversor. The sequence continues at coordinate 54,775 of NZ_JAAIXY010000001.1, forward strand.
GACCCGAAGCAGATTGGCCCCGTGTCGCGAGCGGCCGAGGGCGCTGGACGTGGCACCCAGAAGTGGCTGCGTGCCAGTGGCCTGTCCCATCTGGAAGACGCGGTGAAGGACGCCGCGCGCCCGGACGTCCTGCTGCTGCGCACCCAGCACCGCATGCACCCGGACATCGCCCGCGTGGTGAGCCACTTCTGCTACGGCGGCGCGCTGGAGGACGGCGACATCGTCAAGGCCCGCGCACAGAAGGCCCCGCCCGTGCCCGCCTTCGCGGAGACGCGCGCCGGCTGGGTGGTTCTCGATGGCCTCAGTCGCGACGCGAAGCGCCTCACCCACGGAAGAGGTGAGACGGGCTCCGGCTACCAGCGAGAGCTGTCCGCCGAGCTGGCCGTGTCGCTCGCCCGCGAGGCCGTGCGCGCGGGCCTCAGCGTCCTGTGCGTCACGCCCTACCGCGCCCAGGCCGCCCTCATTCGCAGGCTGGGCACGTCCGCAGGGTTTCGCGGTGATGCCTTCAGCGCGTCCACCATCCACCGCCAGCAGGGCACCCAGTACGACGTCGTGCTCGTGGACACCGTGGCCGGAGGCCGGCCCTTTCCACCGCACACGCTGGTGCCCATGCTCAACGTGGCCGCCAGTCGCGCGCGCGACTACCTGCTGGTGCTCGCCTCCCGAGACGAGGCCCGGGGCGCGACGATTCCACAGCGCTTCCTGTCGCTGCTGCCGCGCCTGAAGGTCCTCCCCGGCACGCCGCTTCGTCTGGAGCCGCTGCCCATGCCGCAGCAACCCGCGCAGCCTCCGCCCCCACCGCCTCCGAGCGCCCCTGCCACCCTGGGCGGCGAAATCGAGGGCGCGCGTCCCACGCGGCCCCTCTTCACTCAAGAGCAGGTGTCCCTCTTCGAGCGCCGCTTCGACGACGGCCATCACCTGGTGCGAGGCGTGGCCGGCAGCGGCAAGACGTTTGTCCTGGCCCACTGGGTGGCGCGCTACCTGCTGGAGCACGAGGACACGCGGGTGCTCGTGTCCTTCTTCAACCGCGCGCTCGCGCCGCTGGTGGACAAGCTGCTGGTGGAGGCGATTGTCCAGCGCGCCGGCCGTCAGCGTGCGCGCGAGCTGCGAGCCCGGGTGACGGTGAAGCACGTGGGCGCGCTGCGCCGCGTGGAGCCCGAGTCCTTCGACGGCGTCTTCGTGGACGAGGCACAGGACATGGACGCTCGCGCGCTGGCGATGCTCCACGCGCTGGTGCGTCCGCACGTGCTCACCGACGGACGCGAGGTGCGCTGCCTCCAGTTGTTCATGGACGACTCGCAGAACGTCTACGGCCAGGTGCCCATCGACTCCCTCAAGGAGCAGCTCCCGGAGGGGCTGTCCTTCCGGGGCCGCACCCGCGTCCTCAAGGAGACCTTCCGCGCCACCCGCGACATCCTCGACGTGGCCTTCAACGTGGTGCTGGACCCGCTGCGCCAGCACGCCACCAGCGACCCCGGCATGCGCGAGTACATGAAGGCGGGAGAGCTGGCCCGTGAGGGGCTCCTGTGGCTGCCCGAGGAGACGCTGGAGGGTCTGTACCGCGTGCAGTCCACCGAGCGCGGCGGCGTGCTGCCCCAGGTGCGCGGCTTCGCCTCCGGCGCCAGCGAGGCCCGGCAGGTGGCGAAGGAAGTGGCCCGCCTCATTCGCGACGAGAGCGTCCATCCCGGCGACATCCTCATCGTCGCGCCCGTGATGCCGTCGCAGTACACGGACGCGCTCAACCGCGCGGGGGTGCCCGCGCATGCCTACGGTGGCAAGGGAGGCCGCGACGTGACGGACTTCCGGGTGAGCGGCGTGGACCATGTGCGCGCCACCACCGTGTTCTCCTGCAAGGGCCACGAGTGCCCCATCGTCTTCTTCGCGGGCCTGGACGCACTGGACACCGTGGAGCACTGGATGGCCGGCGCCAAGGAGCGCAACGCCCGGGAGAACGAGCGCATCCGCCGCGCCATGTTCTACGTGGGTGCCACGCGCGCGATGAAGCGCCAGTACCTCACCGGCGTCCGAGGCGCGCGCTTCCTGCGCGTGGCCACCTCCTACGTGGAGACGCTCGCCGGGCTGTCGCCCACCGGGGACACGGGCGGCAAGCCGGCCTGAAACGACGAAGGCCCCGACACCGCCTCTTCGCGGTGCCAGGGCCTCCTGGAGCTCAAGGGCTCGGGGCTAGCGCTGGACGGGCCCGTCGACGGGCGGCGCCTGCAGCGTCTTGTTGTAGGTGGGGATGCCCACCTCGAGCGAGGACCAGTAGATCAACGCCGCCAGCCGCAGGATGCGACCTTGGAGGCTCTGGTGGCCGGTGGGGTCTCCGCCGCCGCCCGACGAACCGCGCGGGTCTCCATCATTGAGGTCCGCCACGTTGCGGCAGCCCTCCTTTTCATCCTTCGGTTTGCAGTCGGTGAGGAACTCGGCGGTGGCCGAAATCCTGGGCGTGGGCGCCGGGTTCTGCTGCTGCATCGCCGACGTCGTCCCTTCCTCGGAAGACGAGGTCTCCTGCGCACCGCGCGTCGCGGAGGGCGCCCGGTCCTGGGTGTCGACGATTTCGTTGCGACTCACGTCCACCGTATAGGTGGTGACGCGCTGGGGATTGACGCGGTCCCTCAGGACGACGCGGACGAGCGCGCCCTTGGGCGCCTTGCTCTGAATCTGCTGCGTCGTCGGAATCGTGTCGACACGGCGACAGGCCACGACACCCAGCAGCAGGGAAACCAGCAGGAGACTTTTCTTCATGGTGGTGGGGAACTCGGGTCTGGGTGAGACGGACTACTCGAAGAGGAGCACCTGGCGGACCCAGGCGCTCCCGCGACTGCGAAGCCAATCCTGACGCGCGTCGCGCAGCACGAGCGCGGCGGGAATGCCCTCGCGAATGCGCGCCAGCACGGGCTCGAAGAAGGCCGACGCCTCGCTGTCGGGAATCTCCTGCGTGGCGGCGAGCACGGCCCGCGCGCCGGCTTCGATGAACGCCACGGGCAGGCCAAACGTTTCATGGAAGTACGCCGTGCTGTGCGCGGCGTGGCAGGCGGCGAGCAACACGACGGGCCTTCCCAGGAGCTTCTCGCCCTGGATGTCCGTGGCCGTCAGCGCGTAGCGGCCGCTCTTCTCCTCCGGTGACAGCACCAGCAGGGAGCCATCCGCCACGCTCGGGTCGACGATGCCGTGCGCGTGAATCTGCACCTCGGTGGCCTCCTGCATCGCCTGCAGCACATGCGCCGGGGTGGCCGAAGCGCCGCGCAAGGTGGAGAGGCTCTCGTCCTCCACCGCCGGCGGGCTCCACGCGCGAAGCGAGGGCAGGTGCAGCTCGCTCGGGGCATTCACGTCCGCCACCACCAGTCGCGATGGAGGCCGGGAGGGCTGCTCCGGGGGCGGCGGTGCCACCCGGTAGGCCCACGCCAGTTCGGGCGGCAGCAGGCCCGGCTTGCCGAGCAAGGGAGGCCGCGCCAGCACGTCCACGCTGACGCAGGGCCGCAGGGACTCCACGAACTTCTCCGGCACCAGGCCCTCCACGCCCTCCAGCCGCTGGCGGCGGTCCGCGTCGTAGTGGCTCAAGAGGCGACCCGTCGAGTCGCGCGCCACCAGGGCCGTGCGCTCGTCGTCCACGGTGACGCCCAGCGTGCAGCGCTCCGGAAGCGTCAGCGCGCGCTCTTCCGCGAACAGCGCGAGCGCCTTCTCCTGCTCGCCGTAGCGCACGGCATCCAGGATGAGCGACGTGAAGCTGTAGGTGCGCGCCTTGCGGGCGTTGACGTCAGTGCCCAGCTTCGGTGTCGCCTCGTCGATGGCCTGACGCAGGAGCGCCTGCCCCCGACGCCGGTCCTGCTCGATGACGAAGCGTCCTTCGATGTGGCGCAGCAGCGAGCCATCCCCGGTCGCCTCGCGCGAGGGAGACGCGCGCAGGGCCTCCAGGCCTCGCATCAACAGGGCGCCATCGTCGTCGCGGCGCGCGTGCGTGTGGGCCAGGTCGGCGATGACGAAGGCGCGCACCAGCGACGGCGGCTGGCCGCACTTCGCCGCGCGGTCCAACTGCTCGCGGGCTCCGGCGAAGTCGAGCGTGCGGTAGTACGCGAGCGCGAGGTTCGTATAGGAGAGCTCGTGGTCCTGGCAGCGCTCGGGGATGCGCAGGATGGCCTCCTCCATGTACGCGCGGGCCAGCGACAAATCTCCATGGAAGCGGGCCACCTGGCCCAGCTCCTGGATGAGCCGCAGCTCCTTGGTCCACTCCCGGCCGGAGCGGGCGTTTTCAATCGCCGCCAGGGCCTGCGTGCGCGCCTCCACGGGACGATGCTGGTCCGTCTCCACCAGGGCGAGGGTGCGCTGCAGCTCCAGGCAGCGATAGTTGATTCTCCGCGTCGAACCGCCACAGGACGCGCCCAGCGCCTGCGTCAGCCGGATGCGGGCACGAGCCGCCTGGCCTTGTTGAAGATCCCCCCGAGCCTGCCGCTCCTCGGCAAGCAGTGCGAACCAGGGGTCCTTCGTGGCCAGCGCGAGCGCGCGGTACTCGGCTTCGTGTCGACGCGAGTCCTTCAAGAAGAGCATCGCGCCCAGCAGGAGGTCCTCCTGCCGCGCCTCGCGAAGCTTCTCAATCAGGGTGTCCAGCGCGGGAGGCGCCAGCTCGCCGCGCGTCAGGAGGACGTACTGCTTCGCCAGCGGCCCGCGCACGCCGAAGTCCCCCCGGGCGGCGCGGCGCAGGGAGTCCTCCAGATGCGTGCCCCCGTCCAGCCGGTCCAACTGGAGCGCGAGCGGGCGCAGCGCCTCCACGCGCTCGGCGGAGGAGGCGCTGCGCACGGCGTCGTAGAAGCACAGCCGGGACAGGCCCGGGTAGCGCTCCACCTCGGAGGGGGAGAGCACGTCGCCTCCGGCCACCATGTCATCGCAGTGCTGCTTCGCGCCCTTCCAGCCCTTGCGCTGCTCGCCTTCCAGGTTCCGCAGCTCCGCGGCGCGCTGTGAGGCCTCCTCGCTCCAGCCCGGCTCCTTCAGCGCGGCCACCTGGTCGAAGGCCTCCGCGGCCTGCAGCGACAGGCCCAGGGCCTTGAGCGCCAGCCCCCGGTTCCACAGGGCCTGCGCGTGCTGGGGCCGCTGCTTCAGCGCGCGGTCCGCCAGCGTCAGGGCCTCTTCCGGGGCGCCCCGCTGGAGCGCGAGGGCGGCGCGGTCCGAGTCCAGGTCCGGCGACGTCTCCAGCTTGTCCAGGAAGGCACCGGCCTGGGCCGGGTCTCCACGCAAGAGATACGCGGACGCGATGCCCCGCTCGTCTCCGGCCTCCTCCAGCTTCGCCAGCTCCCTCAGCGACAGCGCGCGGGGCTTGTCGCCACCGCTGCGCATCACCTCGTAGGGACGGTGCCTGTCCGCGCTCGGATGGGTCAACCGGGCCTCCAGCGTGCGCCCGGGCGTCTGACCCAACCACAGCTCGGAAGAGTCCGCCGACGAAGCCGACCGCGTCACGAGCACCCACGCCGCCAGGCCCGCGGCCAGCGCCAGCGGCAACACCATCATCCAGGTCCTTCGCCGCTTGAGCAGGGGCGGAGGCGGAACGAAGGCGAGGGTGTCACCGGACGCGTCGTGCAGCGCGTCGTCCGCGAGCAGCTCCAGGGCGAGCAGTTCCTTCATCCGTGCCTCGCACGGGTGGCAGCGGGTCAGGTGGTGGCGGAAGTTCTCCGCGTCCACCGGCGCCAGCTCGCCGTCGATGAAGGTCTCCAATCTGTCGCACAACTCATTCATGGTCTGGCCCTGCCCTCACTCGAGGCGGCGCCGGGAGCCAGCAGCCCCCGCAGAGCCTGCCGCGCCTCGCTGAGCCACCGCCCCACCGTTCCCTCGGGTGCATCCAACTGCTTCGCGATGGCCCGATATCGAAGTCCGGCCACATGCAGCCGGTACGCCTCCCGCAGATGCGGCGGCCGGAGCTGCTCGATGGCGCGTTGGAAGTCGGCCCGCGTGACTTGCTCCCATTGCTCCAGCGGCACCGGCTCCCCGGACACCTCCTGGTCCTGCACCACGCGCAACGACGGCGCCCCCAACACCTCCGTGCGTCTGCGCCGACAATGGTCCAGGAAGCGATTGCTCAGCGTCGTGCTCAGCCACACGCTCACCGCGCCCGGGTTCTCCGCCACCAACCGGTCGAAGTTCCGGTAGGCGCGCTCGAGCGTCTCCTGCACCAGGTCTTCAGGGTCGATTCCACCCCCGGAGCACAGGCGCCGGGCAAGACGCAGCAGTCCCGGCCGTCGCGAGCGAGCGAACGCATCGAACTGTCGGTGCTGCCCGTCGTCCATCGTGGCGCGAACCCCTACACCCATCTTCTCATGTCGTTCCACCGGTGGAGCGCCCCCTCCGCTCGATTGAACGTGGGCGGGGATTTCCCTTCGGTGGTGCGCTGGAGACGCTACGCGTTGCGGGTGGGTATGGGTAGTCCCACCTGGGTCAGTTTCGACAGGATGCGACGATTGCGGGCCAGTCGGTGGTGGCGGGGAGGCGGCCCTCGGCGTGCTCGGGACGTCCTCCGCCCCGGCCCCCGGCGGCCTCGGCGGCACGCTTCAGGAAGGCACCGCAGCCGAACGAGGAGGAGGCACCCCGGGAGATGAGGACCGCGAGGCCGTCTGCGGTGCGGCCAGCGAGGAACACCACCGCGTCGGGGCGGGAGGTGAGGCGGGTGGCCACGGCGCGCAGTTGCTCGGGGCCGGCGCCGTCCAGCACGGCGACGAGGTGTTTGTCAGTCGACGCATCGAGCTGGGCGGCGAGCTCCACGGCGGTGTGCTCGGCCAGGCGCGCGCGGGCGGCGCCCAGGGCCTCGCGGGCCTCGGTCAGCTCGCGGCGCAGCTTCTCCACCACGGTGGGCACCTCCGCGGGGCCGCACGTGAAGGCCCGTCCCATGGCGCGCAGCGTGCCCGCTTCTTCCCACAGCTCGCGCCTCGCGCGCGGGCCCGCGGAGAAGAGGACGCGGCCCTTGCCCTTGTAGCGCTCCACGCCCAGCACCCGCACCATGCCCACCTGTCCGGTGCGCGTGCAGTGGGTGCCACCGCAGGGGGACACGTCGAAGTCACCCATCTGGATGACGCGGATGTTGTCCGTCACCTTGGGCGCGCGGCGCAGGGGCAGCGCGGCCAGCTCCTCGGGCGTGGGGAAGAAGGCGCGGATGGGGAGGTCGGCGTCGATGATGGCGTTGACGTGCGCCTCGGCCTGGGCCACGCGCTCTTCGTCCAGCGTGTCCTGGTCCGTGTCGATGGTGCACGTGGCGCCCAGTCGCGAGGACACGGTGGCCGCGCCCGCGATGTCCAAGAGCGCGCGCGACAGCATGTGCTGGCCGGTGTGCAGCGACATGTGAGCGCGGCGTCGCTCCGCGTCCACCAGGCCCTCGAGCGCCTCGCCGGGAGCGGGCAGGGGCTTCGTGTCCGCGACGTCCAGCAGGTGGTGCACGGTGCCCGCGTCGTCCACCTGCACGTCGCGCACGGCCCGGCCTCCGAGCACGCCGTAATCGGCCATCTGCCCGCCGGCCTCCGGATAGAAGGCGGTGCGGTCCAGCACCACGGAGGGCGCTCCGTTCCACGTGCCGTGGGCCACGACACGCGCGGTGAAGCGGTGGAGGAACGGGTCATCGAAATAGAGGCGCTCGGTGGACATGGTGCGCGGCAAATAACACGCCGCTGAAACTCGCGCGGCCCGGCCGTCACTATCCGTCGTAACCCATCCACATCCAACGAGGTCCTCCCATGAAGTCCCGGGTCTCCGCGTTCATCGCGGCCGCTGTCGTGTTGTCTTCGTTCCAGCCCGCCCTCGCCGGTGACGAGCCCAAGCCCGACTGCGACAAGCAGCTCCAGGCCTCCCGAGGCACCCAGAAGCTCATCGCCGCCACGCCGCGCGCGGAGGCTCCGGCGCTGGGGCCCCAGAAGGCGGCGGTGACGGTGGAGGTGTGGTCCGACTTCGAGTGCCCCTTCTGTGAGCGGGGCGCGTCGGTCGTCGAGGGCCTGCGCGAGCGGTATGGCGACAAGATTCGCATCGTCTTCCGGCACATGCCGCTGCCCTCCCACGCGGACGCGAAGAAGGCGGCCATCGCGGCGATGGCGGCGCACGAGCAGGGCAAGTTCTGGGAGATGCACGACGTGCTCTTCGACAACCAGCGCGCGTTGGACCGGGCCTCGCTGGAGAAGTACGCGAAGGGGCTGGGGCTCGACCTGGAGCGCTTCCGCAAGTCGCTCGACACCAAGGCCTGGGACAACTACGTGGAGGCCGACCTCGTGGAGGCGCAGCGCCGAGGCATCGCCGGCACGCCCACGTTCTTCATCAACGGCACCGGGGTGACGGGGGCCCAGTCGCTGGACGTCTTCACCGGGCACATCGACGCCGCGCTGAAGCGCTGAAGTCCGGCCCCGGCGCTTCAGGCCGCGTCCGAGCGGGACTTCGTCGTCGAGGTGGAGGGCAACGGCCCCCCGGGGAGTTCCAGGTCCAGCGGGGGGATTCGCGGCAGGCGGACGGTGAAGCAGGTGCCGCCCTCGGGGGAGCTCTCCACGTCGATGCGGCCCTGGTGCGAGGTGATGATGCCGTGCACCACGGCCAGCCCCATGCCCGTGCCTTCGCCCGCGGGTTTGGTGGTGAAGAAGGGCTGGAAGAGCCGGGCCTGCACGTCGGGCGTCATTCCGGCGCCCGAGTCGCGCACGCACAGCACCGCGTCGTCGGCCTCCATGCGCGTGGACAGGTGGATGCGGCCTCCACCGGGCATGGCCTGCGCCGCGTTCATGAGCAGGTTCACCACCACCTGCGCGAGCTGACCGGGGCGCCCCAGGAGGCGCGGCAGGTCCGCCAGCGTCACCTCCACCTCGCAGTGGGCCTGCACCTGGGTGCGGGTGATGCGCAGCGCGACGGCGATCTCCTCGTTGAGGTCGTACTCCTCCAGCGCCCCCGGGTCCCCACGCGCGAAGCGCCGCAGGTCCGCGACGATGGCGACGACGCGGCGGATGCCATCCGCGGTGGCGGGCAGCACGTCGTCCACGTATTCGGTCAGCTCCGGCGGCAGTTGCTTCAGGGCGCGCAGGTCCATGAGCAACGCGTTCACATTGCTCTTCACGTAGCTCATGGGGTTGTTGATTTCGTGCGCCACGCCCGCCGCCAGCATGCCCAGGCTGGACAGCCGCTCCTGCTCACGCGCGCGGCGGTGGGCCAGCTCCAGCTGCGCGTGCGCCTGCGCCAGTTCCTCGTGCTGGCGCGCCAGTCCCCGCAGGGCATGGTGCGTGAGGAACACCCGTCCCTCGGAGATGAAGTACGTGAGCAGCGACAGCAGCACGAAGCAGGCGGGGAGGAACGGCGGACACCCGTCCACCAGCGCCGCGCCCGAAACGAGCACCAGCAGCAGCATCAGCCGCGGTCGCGCGCTCGAGTCCGCGAAGTAGTCCACCCACAGCGCGTTGAGCGGCAGGTACAGCCAGACGGGCAGGGCCCAGTCGCTCGCCATGCCGTAGAAGACGGTGGCCAGCATGTTCATCGTGAAGCGCACGGCCTCCACGAGGCGGGTGTGGCGCGAGAAGAAATCCCGCGCGAACACCAGGTTGGCCGACGTCACCACCACGAAGCCCACCGTCACCAGGACGATGTGGGTCCACTGTCCCCAGAGGCTGGCGACGAGCAGGCCGTGGATGAGGAGGCACGCCAGCAGGGTGAACCGCTTGAGGCGGCTGTTCACCCAGTCCGCGTCGATGTCCGTCTCCGGGGCTTCCGTGGACGGAGGCGGAGTCATGCCTCGCCCACCCCCTGTCGGATGGCGGGATTCGGCTCCGCGCGCACCGGCAGCTCCAACCGCAGCCGCTGCGGCCCGCCCACCTCCGCGACGAAGGACAGCCGCCCGCCGAAGCGCTCCAGCAGGCCCCCGACGACCTTCAGGCTGTCATCCGCCAGCAGGCCCGCGAAGCGCTCGATGATTTTGACGGCCTGGTCCGCGGGGAACGCGGGGTCGGCCACCTGCACCTTCAGCACGAGCGCCGCGTCCGTGGGGCTCACCTCCGCGCTGACACCCTGGTGCGCGGCGCGGAACGGCGCGTAGAGCTGGGCGAGCGTCTCGCGGTGGCGCAACAGGCCGGACAGGTACGTCACCAGCTCCGCGTCGTCCCACGGCTTGCTGATGAAGCGACAGATTTCGCCTTCGTTCACCGAGGCGACCACCGACTTGAAGTCGGCGTAGCCGGAGATGATGAGCCGCAGCGCGAGCGGGTGGCTGCGTTTGATTCGCTGCAACAGCTCGCTGCCCGTCATCCCCGGCATCCGGAAGTCCGTCAGGACGATGTCCGGGCTGAAGGTCTTGAGCCGCTCGAGCGCTTCTTCTCCGTTGAACGCGAGCTGGACGTCGAAACCCTCGCGCCGCAGCAGCCGCCTCAAGGCGTGCGCCACCTGCGGCTCGTCGTCCACCACCAGCACCTTGTATGCTTCCATGACGCCTTGGCTCCTCTGCCGCAGCACTCTAGTACGCAGTCCCGGAGAAAGTGTCAGGACCTGAATACTGGGTCAGGCCTGCACCTGCTACAGAGTGGGAGTCCTCGCAATGAATGTGAGTGGGGTGTGGCGCGGTGCCGGTGCCTTGCTGGCGCTCTCGGTGCTGATGACCTCCTGTGTCCAGCGGCGGGAGGTGGGACTGGAGCGGGTGCGGAAGGCAGGCGAGCTGCGGTGGGGCGCGGATGCGCAAGGGGGCGAGCCGTACGCCATGGAGGACCCGGACGTACCGGGACGCATGCGTGGGTTCGAGGTGGAGCTGGCGGACGCGCTGGCGCGGGAGCTGGGGGTGCGCGCCCGCTTCGTGCAGAACGACTGGTCCAGCCTGATTCCCTCATTGGAGCGCGGCTCGTTCGATGTGGCGCTCAACGGCATCGAAATCACGCCCGCGCGCAGCGGTCGCATCCTCTTCACGCGGCCGTACTTCATCTTCCAGCTCCGGCTGATGGCCCGGCGCGACGACGACACCGTCACGGGCCTGGCGTCGCTGCGGGGCCGGCGCGTGGGGACGCTCGCCAACTCCCAGGCGTGGGATTTGCTCCAGCGCGAGGGCATCCACGCGGTGCCGTACGAGGGCGTGGAGGAGCCCTACATCGACCTGGAGCAGGGGCGGGTGGACGCGGTGCTGATGGATGACCTCATCGCCCAGCGCTACGGCCAGCCGCGCGCGGTGCTGCGCGTGGTGGGTGACGTGGGCGAGGGCTACTACGCGATTGCCGTGCGGCCCGGGGACGAGGACCTGCGCGCGGCGCTGGACGTGGCGCTGGGGCACATCGCCCGCTCGGGTGAGCTGCGGCAGATCTTCGCGCGGTGGAACATCGACAGCGCGGCCCAGCAGCGGATGGTGGAGTGGTCCGACGCGCAGACGCGCGAGGTGCTCGCGCAGACGCAGACGCCGCATCTGGGCTGGGCGCAGTGGGTGATGTTCCTCCAGGCGGCGCTGGTGACGCTGGTGGTCTCCGTGCTGGCCATGGCGCTCGCGGTGCCGCTGGGCGTGGGCCTGGCGCTCGCGCGACTGTTCGGCCCGCGCTGGCTGGGCCGGCTGGCCTCGGTGTACGTGGAGCTGTTTCGCGGCACGCCGGTGTTGCTCCAGCTCTATGTCCTCTACTACGGCCTCGCGGGCGTGCTGCGGTTGGACGCGCTCAGCGCCGCGGTGCTGGGGCTGGGGTTGAACTACGCGGCCTACGAGGCGGAGGTGTACCGGGCGGGAGTGCTGGCGGTGCCGCGCGGGCAGATGGAGGCGGCGCTCGCGCTGGGCATGTCCACGCCGCTGGCGCTGCGGCGGGTCGTCTTTCCCCAGGCCTTCCGCGTGGCCCTGCCCAGCGCCACCAACGACTTCATCGCGCTCTTGAAGGACAGCTCCCTGGTGTCGGTCATCTCCGTTGTCGAACTCACCAAACGGATGACGATTACCGCGGTGGATGTTCGCGGTTGGTTGTTGCCCGGTGCGCTGTGCGCGGCGCTCTACCTGGCGATGAGCTACCCTCTGGCGCTCCTGGCGAGGCGGTTGGAAGCGAGGTTGGAACGCGGATGATTGAAGTGAAGGACCTGTGCAAGCGCTACGACGGGCGCGCGGTGTTGGACGGCATCAACGCGTCCTTCGCCCCCGGTGAGGTGGTGGCGCTGGTGGGGCCCTCGGGAGGGGGCAAGAGCACGCTGCTGCGCTGCCTGAATGGACTGGAGCCCTTCGATTCAGGCTCCATCCGGGTGGGGGACGATGTCCTGGAGCCCGGGGCGCTGCGCGCGCGGGGGACGCAGGTGTCCAACATCCGTCGTCGCGTGGGCTTCGTCTTCCAGCAGTGGCACCTGTTCGCGCACCGCACCGCGCTGGGCAACATCACCGAGGCCCCCCGGTACGTGAGGGGCCTGGACGCGAAGGCGGCCATGGCGCTGGGGCGTGCTCTTCTGGAGAAGGTGGGTCTGTCCCACCGCGAGGGGGCCTACCCGTCGGAGCTGTCCGGTGGCGAGCAACAGCGGGTGGCGATTGCCCGGGCGCTGGCGATGGAGCCCGAGGCCTTGCTGCTGGACGAGCCCACCAGCGCGCTGGACCCCGAGCGGGTGGGCGAGCTGGTGGAGCTGCTGTCACGACTGCGAGACGACGGACTCGCCCTGGTGACGGTGACGCACGAGATGCGCTTCGCGCGGGAGCTGTGCTCGCGAATGCTGGTGCTGCATGGGGGGCGCATCCTGGAGGAGGGCACTCCCGCGCAGGTGTTGGAGCGGCCCCGACATGAGCGCACCCGCGCCTTCCTCGGGCTGGAGCGTGTCGTCCGGCAGGAGGCCCCGGGAGGACTGGAGCCGGGCACAACCGCCGTCGCCACGGTGTTCCCCGCGGCGACGGCGAGGGAGTGACATGCGCGCGGAGGTACAACTCACGGAGATGGGGCAGGGCAAGGGGCCAAGGGTGCTCCTGCTGCCTGGCCTGGGAGCCCGGGGCTCGGGCTTCCGTGCGCTCGCGGAGGCGCTGTCCCCGGTGGCCCGCCCGGTGCTCGTCGAGTACCCGGAAGGGGCGCATGCGGCCCTGGGCGCGGGCGCCCTGGCGCGGCAGGTGTCGCGGGCCGCGGGAGAGATGGACGCGGTGGTGGCCAGCTCGTTCGGCGGCATGGTGGCCGCGCACCTCGCGGCGGCGGGGGTGGTGCGGGGCGTGGCCTTTCTGGGGGCCTTCACGCGCACGGCGCACCTGGGCGCGAGGGGACTGCTCATCGGGATGATGGGGCCCATTGCCTTGTGGGGCCGGCCCGGCGTCGTCGCGGCGGGGCTCGCGGCATGGCGGCCCGTGCCCTTCGCGCGGGTTCAGGAGGTGGTGCCCACCACCGCGCTGGAGCGCAGCACCACGTGGCATCGCGCGCTGGCCATTCGCGGCGAAGCGCCTCCGCCGGAGCTGCGTCGGCTGGAGGTCTCCTGTGTCTGCATCCAGGGGGACAGGGACGTGCTGGTGCCGCCGTCCACGTTGGAGAAGCTGGTGGAGTCGCTTCCGCCGGGGACGCCTCGACACCTCTTGAAGGGCGCGGGACACGTGCCGTACTTCACCCACCCGGAGGCGTGCGCGGAGTTGTTGGGGCCGTGGCTCGCGGGGCTGTCATTCGCCCGGAGTGCGTCAGCGGCCTGACGCGGCGCGAGGCTCCTGTCCAGGGGTGGACGGAGTCAAAGGGGGATGTACCTGACGGCGGCCTGCCGCTACCGTGCGCCCCCGAATGCAGAACCGTTTCACGCGTTGGCTCGTCGTCCTCGTCGTCTTCTCCACCGGGTTCGCGTGGGCTCATCCGTCCGGACAGGACGCGGGCTCCGTGGCCGACGCCGTGCGCGCGGCGCCCGTGCTCCCGACGCCTCCCGGGGCCGTGACTCCGGAGCCGCCCGCCGCGGAGCGTCCGCGCTCCGTGTTGCTGCTGGGGGACAGCCTCATCGCCACGGGGTTTGGTGACTACCTGCTGGCCCGGCTGGAGGCGCACCCGGAGATACGCGCGTCGCGTCGCGCGCGGTCCTCTACGGGGCTGGCTCGCCCGGACTTCTTCGACTGGATGGAGGTGGGCGAAGAGGAGGTGAAGCGCCACCAGCCCGACGTGGTGGTGGTGATTCTGGGGGGCAATGATGGACAGTCCCTGCAGGAGCGCAGCGGCGGCAAGCCCGTCCACTGGGGCAAGCCGGAGTGGGAGGACGCGTACCGCCGACGCGTCGACTCCTTCGCGAGTGTCATCGCCGCGCCGGGCCGGAAGATTGTCTGGTTGGAGCTGCCCGCGACGGGGCGCAAGCGCTTCGAGCAGAAGCTGGGCCTCATCCGGGGACTTCAGCGCGAGGTCATCAGCTCCCGCGCGGACGCGCGCTATGTCGACACACGCGAGTACTTCACCGATGCCCAGGGCAAGGCGCTGCTCCAGGCGCGAGTCGAGGGCTTCCGCAAGCCGATGAAGCTGCGCATGAGCGACGGCGTGCACTTCACCATCGCGGGTGGACGCTACTTCGCCAGCAAGGTGTACCCCGAGGTGCTCGGCGCCCTGGGCCTGCTCCAGGGATAGGTCGAGGTGCTCGGTGCGCTGGGGCTGCTCCAGGGCAGGCTCGAGGTACCCGGTGCGCGGGGGTTGCACCAGGGACAGGTGCTCGGCGCGCTGGGCCTCACCAGGGCCAGGTGACGCAAGCAACGAGGCTCGCGCCGGTTGTATGGGGCGGAGTGCTTCCTGGCGCCACGAAGCGACCGCGCGACGTGTCGCGCATCGGTTGCTCCCGCGCCCTGGAGCGACCCCAGGCGCCGCGATGTCCCGCGGCGCGCAGGGCGCGTCGTTTCAGTGAGGCGCGAGCGCCGTGACGAGCCGATCCGCCTGCTCGCGGATGTTCTTGTCCTGGCTGGCCTGCGCGCGCCGGGCGTGGGTGAGCGCCGTCGCCGCGTCGCTGTCCGCCAGCGCGAGCGCCAGGTTGAGGTGCAGGCCCGGGTCGTCCGGGTGGGCCTTCAATGCCTCGGAGAGCACCTTCCGGGCGGCGTGGCCGCCACCGGGCTTGGACAGGTGCAGCACGGAGAGGTCCGTGGCGGCGCCCACGTCGCCCGGGGCGAACGTCAGCGTCTCCTCCAGCAGCTTCTTCGCCTCCGCGTCATCGCCGAGCCTGCGCCGGACCTTCGCCAGCGCCACGCGCACCTGGGCGTTGCCCGGGGCCTTCTCCAGCGCCTCGCGAAGGATGCGGTCCGCGTCCTCGTCCTTGCCCGCGACGAAGGCGGACAGGCCGTGCAGGTAGATGGCGTCCGCGCTCTCCGGCAGCTTCAGCCGCAGCTCGATGGCCGCGCGCATCGCCGCGTCGGGCGCGCCCGCGAAGAGGCACAGCGACGCGAACTCGCGGAACAGCGACGGCTCCGTGGGCTTGCGGAGGATGGCCTGTCGCAGCGTCACCAGCGCCGGGCCAATCTGGCCCTGGAGCACCTGGACACGCGAGGCCAGCAGGAAGGGCAGGTGCTCGGTGCGAGTCGCCTCGGCGGCTTCCTGGTAGGCCTTCAGCGCCGCGTCCAGGTTGCCCGTCCCCTGCTGCGCCTTGCCCAGGTACGTGAGCGTCTGCGCGTTGCCCGGCTGCATCGCCAGCGCATGCTCCAGCGGGCTGATGGCCTGCGCGTACTTCTCGTGCGCTAGCAGGCCTCGTGCGTAGTTGAGGACCTCGAAGAAGCCCGCGGTCGGCTGCGCGGCGAGCGTCGCGAGCAACTCCAGCGCGCTCGCATCGCCCTTCTCGGCGTTCAGCCGCGCCAGGTGGCTGAGCGCCTCGGGGTGCGTGGGATGTAGAGCGAGCAGTGAGTCCAGGAAGCCACGCGCGCCCTCATCGTCGTGCTGCGCGAGGCGCAGGCGCGCGAGGCCGAGCAGCGCGCTCGCGTCCTGGGGGTCCTGTTCGAGAGCGCGCTGGAACTCGCGGGCCGCCTCCTTGAGGAGGCCCTGCTTCATCAAACGCGCGGCGGAGGTAGCCAGCTTGGAGACGGCCATGGGGTCGCCGACTCTAGCCCAGCCCCGGGGGGCCAGGCATCGCCGGAATGCTCCGATTCCGCATTACAGGCCGAAGAAGTCGCCGACGCCTTCGATGATGTCCTTGCCCTTGTTCACCGCGCCGGAGAAGACGTCGCCGGCCGCGTCCACCACCGCGCCACCCGCGTTGATGGCGCCCTCGGCCACGTTCTCCAGGACCTCGCCACCCGCGGCGACCGCCGTCTCACCCACGGCCTTCAGCACGTTGCCCGCGTTGACCGAACCCTCGATGTCCACACCCAGGCCCAGGCCCGCGGTGGCCTCGACGCCCACGTCGAACTCCAGGTTGCCGTTGTTCAGGCCGATGTCGGCGTGCGCGTCGCCGCTCACACCCGCGCTGGCGCTGGCGGTGACGCTGGCGGAGGCCAGGGTGTCACCCTCGTGCTTCAGCTCGATGGAGCCGGTGAGGCTCGCCTGGGCGCCCGCGAAACCCGACGCGGAGGCGTTGATGGACAGGTTGCCGTCCGTGCCCACGTGCAGGTCCAGGTTGATGTGGCCGTCGGCGCCAATCTTGCCCATGGCCTCCAAGTCCAACTCCACCGAGTACTTCTCGCCGGCGATCTCGAAGTCCACCGTCTTGGAGGCCCCGGCGCCCGCTTCCACCGCCGTGGCGTCGATGTCCACCGCGAGGTTCACGTCGATGCCGGACAGGCCCACGTCCGCGTCCACCTTGGCATCCGCAGTGAAGGACGGGCCCTGCGCGTAGGCGCGGGTGTCGATGCCACCAGGACCCTTGCCGTTCACCTCGGCCCGAGCGCCACCCGCCTCGAAGCTGGACTGGCCACTCACCAGGTTGCCGCGCGGCTGCTCCACGTTGCCCTGCGCCTGCGTGTCCACGCGCGGGTTGCGCGACTGCGCCCCGTTGCGCGGGGCCTGCTCGTCGCGCACGGGCGGGGGCGGCTCACGACGCGGAGGGGGCGGCGGCGGAGGCGGGCGGTAGGCAATGCGCGGGGGGGACATGAAGGGCTCCGGCTGGATTTCCGCGACGCCCGAAGTGGCGCCATGTGCCTTCATTCTCCGAACCCGCAGTCACGAGTTTCCTCGCGGCCATCATTTTTTGAGAATCATGGGGAGGCGCGGCCTGGAGGTATGGCCTCCTGGCACGGACAGTAGGGTTCCAGGCCCGGAGCTGGGGCGCGAAATACCCAGGTGGGCTCGCGTCAGTGGGAGTGGTGGGGGGAGCCGGGGTCGCCGGCCAGGGGCGAGGGGCCGCCGGGACGCAGGCGGCGCACGGCGCGCAAGAGGAGTTGTTCGTCGCGGGGGTTGGCGAGGAAGCCCCGGGCGCCGAGCTGACGCGCCCGCTCGAAGCCCTCGTCGTCCGAGGTGCCGTGGACGATGAGGGAGCCTTCGATGTGGACCTCGCCGGCCAGGAGACCCTCCATGGCCTGGATGGGGGCGAGCACCACGTCTCCGGGGCCGGTGTGGAGGACGTCCAGGGGCGTGGCGACGCGGGCCTGGTGGCCGTGGCGCGCGAGCTGCCGGGAGATGAGGACGGCCGTCACCGGGGGCCAGCCATAGAGCAGCAGGGGGCCACCGGGGGAGGGCGCGGGGGTGGCGGCGGGCTCGGCGGGCTCCTCGATGCCGTACAGCTCCGAGAGGGCGCGGGTGATGGCGCTGTCGGAGGCGACGTGGGCCTCCACGCGCGGCTTGCCGGTGATGGCGCGCACGGCGTCCACTGCCTCCAAGGAGACGGGGGCGGGCAGGGCGATGTGGAGGACTTCGCGCTCGCCCTGTTCCAGGGGCACCATCTCCACGCGCAGGGGCACGGCGCGGTGCTGTCGAGCGATTCGGGAGGGGAGCAGGTCCGCCATGCCTCGCTCGGGAGGCGTCCGGTCCAGGTCCACGGCCTCCACGCCGAGCTGCGCCGCGAGGCCTCGCAACACGTCTGCTTCCGAGCACACGCCTTCACGCACCAGGGCGCGCCCCAAGGGGACGTGCGTCTCATGGTGGTGGACCAGACCGACCCGGAGCTGGGCGCGGTTGAGCACCCCCATCTCCAGGAGAATCTCCCCGAGCGGACGCCTGGCACTGGATTCCATACAAAGGAATCTTCACGTGACCGCGCGCTTCGCGAGGCTCGGGCGTGTGTGCGCTCCCCCGCCCGCCCGGCCTTCAACCTCCCGAGGGGAACACGCGCGCCCAGCTCTCCGGCTGGAAGCCCACGAGGACGGCGGTGGGCGTGACGAGCACGGGCCGTTTGACGAGCTTGCCGTCGGCGGCGAGCCACGTGTGCAGCTCCGCGTCACTGGCCGCGTCGACCTTGGGTTTGCCGAGCGCGCGGTAGCTCTGCCCGCTGGTGTTGAGCCACTTGCGCACGGACACCCCGCTCCGGGGTATCCACTGCGCCAGCTCCGCGACAGTGGGTGGGCTGTCGACGATGGGGCGCACGCGGTGGGGCACCCCCTGGGCCTCCAGCCACTTCAGCGCCTTCTTGCAGGTGGAACAGCCCGAGTAGGAGAGGACGAGGACCTCGTTCGACATGGCGCGCGCTTCTACCAGCCCGGACGCGGTTTGCGAGCGGCCACGACAGCGTGCTAGCGCGACGGGTATGGACACGTCCGCCTCCGAGTGCGCGAAGCGCTTCTTCATGACGGCGTTGACGCTGGGGGTGCTCGTCACCGCCTGCTCGTCGACGCCGGACAAGCCCGGAGTCGTCCCCGAGGGTGACGGAGGCATTCCGGACACGGGAGACGCGGGGCCCATCATCGAGGTGCCCGAGGACGGAGGCACCGTCATCACCGGCACGCTGTCCGGGACGCTGACGGAGGCGGGCTCACCGTACCGGGTGCTCGGCGACGCGCAGGGCGTCGTCACCATCCCCAAGGGGCAGGTGCTCACGGTGCAGCCCGGCGTCATCCTCGACTTCAAGGGGCGCCCGGAGGTGACGGAGGCCGACGTGGAGGCGGGCGCGGCCGACAGCGTGATGAACCACCATGACGGGCGCGTGGAGGTGCGCGTCTACGGCGGCATCCAGGTGCGCGGCACCGCGGAGAAGCCCGTGCTGCTCACGTCCACCAATCGCTACGGCTGGTGGGGGATGAACTTCTTCGGGGAGAACTCCGTGGGCGATGGAGACCCTGTCTTCGAGCACATGGTCTTCGAGAAGGTCCGCAAGAATGACTACAACGGCAACCGCGACAAGACGCGCGGCGCGCTGTGGGCCTACTACCCGGGGCCGGTGACGATTCGCCACGCGGTGTTCCGCGACAACCAGGCCTCGGCCAAGTGTGGCGCGCTGGACTTGATGTTCACCGTGGGCTCGCGCGTGGAGGACTCGCTGTTCGAGGGCAACCGCACGTCGGACATCGACCGCTTCGCGCAGGCGGGCACGTCGTCCATGGCGGGAGGCGGGGCCATGTGCGTGACGCACGGGCGAGACTCCGTGGTGCGGGGCAACACCTTCCGGAACAACGGCCTGGAGGCGTTCCGGGGAGCTGTCACCAGCGCGCTCGAGCCGCGCCCGCTCCTCGCGTGGCCCAACGCGCAGAATATCTATGATTTGGGCGGCGGTGGCGTGTTGCACTACTTCCAGCCGAACAACGACCTGGTCGAGAACAACACCTTCGAGGACAACTTCGTGACGCAGGGCCCGGCCGCGGCCATCTACCTGGAGGACATGGGCACGCGCGCCCTCACGCTGCGCGGCAACCGCTTCCTGCGCAACCGCGCGGGCGCGGGCGGCGTGGTGGTGTGCAACCGGGGCGGCGGCGCGGTGGAGCTGGTGGTGGCCACCGACAACGTCTTCACCGACAACACGGTGAACGGGCGAGCGGCGCCGAATGTGTCAGGAGATTGCACCACCGCCGCGCAGTAGCCATGAGGGGCGGTCTGGCCTCAAACCCGCGCGGACGTCACTGAAGAGACTGCGCCGCGGTGAGCGTCTTCACCACGCGGCGTGGCCCGGCCTCAAACTCGCGCGGACATCACTGCGGAGCCTCCATCTCCGCGAGCAACTTCACCATGCGGTGCGGCCCGGCCTCACGTCTGCGCGGACATCACTGCGGAGGATTTGTCTCAGTGAGCACCTCCACCACGCGGCGTGGCGACCCCCCACATCCGCGCCGACGTCACTGAGGAGGCTCGGTCCCGGTGAGCGTCTTCACCACGCGGCGCGCGGCGCGGCCCAGCCTCACGCCCGCGCGGTGGTGGAGCTTGGGGAGGAAGGCATGGGTGGAGCCGCTCGCCGGCTTCAGGAGCTTCAGCTCGCCCCGGCGCAGCTCGCGTGAGGCCAGATGCTCCGGCAGCCACCCGTAGCCCAGGCCCTCCAGGATGGCCGCCTTCTTCGCCGCGAAGTCGTTGAGGTGCACCGTGGAGCGCATCTCCAGCGAGACGGTGCTGAGCTGGAGTCGGGGGTCCGAGCCCCGCACCGTGAGCAGCAGGTGCTCCGCCAGCTCCTCTTCCTTGAGCGTCCCTCTCCGCCGCCGCGCCAGCGGATGGGAGCGATGCGCGACGAGCAGCGCCTTCAGCTCCGGCAGCGCATAACCCCTGAGGCCCGGCAGCGAGGGCGGCAGCACGGACACCATCAGGTCCGCCTCGTCCCGCACGAAGGCCGCTTCCACGCCCGCCAGGAACTCCGACGACACATGGAAACGCGTGCCCGCACCCTCCGCCCTGAGTGCCTTCACCACGCGTAACAGTGGCTCGGCGGGGAAGACGCCGTCGAAGACGATGCGCAGCGTGGGCTCCCAGCCGGCGCGAATCTCCGCGCACGTCGCCTCCAGCTCCCGCTCCGCCGCCAACAGCTTGCGACAGTGCTCCAGCACCCGCTCTCCAGCGGGCGTCAGCCGCGTGCGGTAGCCGCGCCTGTCGAGCAGCTCCAGCTCCGTCTGTCCCTCCAGCGTGCGCAGGGTGTAGAGCACCGCCGTGTGCCCTTTTCCCAGCGCCTGGGCCGCGGCGGCGAAGGTGCCGTGGCGGGCGAGCGCATCCAGGGCGCGGGCCTGCTCCAAGGTGACGTTCATCGCCCGCATTGTGCACGGTGCTGACAGTCAGTGCTGACCCACCGTCACAATCGCAATCGTGACGCGGCGCGGCTTACTTGTATGAAGGCTGCTGTTCTAGAGTCAACGCTCCACTCTATGGAGGGGTTTATGACGGGAAGGCTGAGTTGGGCCCTGGCAGCGGCGGTCGCATTGGGTTCCGCGGGCGCGAGCGCTCAGGAAGTCGCGACGTACAGCGCGCCGACGGGACTGGAAGTCACGGTCGGCCTCGGGTTTCAGGCGGGAGCGGGATACGTCTACAAGAACGGTCAGCGGCTGGACCGCACCGTGGGTGATGTGAAGCTCAGTGACGCGGCCAACGGCGCGGTGCCTTTCCTGGTGGAGCTGGGCTACCGCGTGACGCCGAACTGGTTCGTCGGCGCCTACGGCAGCTACTCGTACATCCTCTCCAAGGAGAACCCGTACTCCTGCTTCGAGGGTTGGGAGTGCTCGGCCTCGCAGATTCGTTTCGGCCCGCAGGTGCAGTACCACTTCTCTCCCACTGCCTCGTTCGACCCCTTCGTCGGTGTCGGCTTCGGCATGGTGATTCTCGACAACAAGAACTCGGGTCCCACGCAGGTCCAAGGGCCCAACGGTCCCCTCACCGCGAACCTGGAGCTGAAGAGCCAGACGCGTGGCCCGGAGTTCGTGAACGTCACCGTCGGTGGCAAGTGGCGTCTGGGCCACTCGCTGTCCTTCGGCCCGTACCTCACCGGCACCTACGCGCGTTACACCACGCGCTCGGGTGACACCACGCTGGCGCTGCCCGCGCCGCTGCCCACCACGACGACGCCGCTGGGCTTCGCCGAGGACGGCCCGTATGGCCTCATCATGCTGGGCATCCGAGGTAGCTGGAACATCTGAGCTGTTGAACCGGGGGCCTGCTTCGGGCTGGCCCCTGGTGTGACGCGGAGTGCCCAACGCTCCGCGTCGCCCCTTTCCGAGCAGAGGGGCGGTCCTTCCGAGATGCTTCACGCCTGGCACACGCGTCAGAGTGTTGCCGGAGACTTTCATCTCGATAGGAGTGCCCATGATTCGGAAGTGGTGGAGTGGAGCGTGTGGTGTCGCGAGCGCGGTGGCCATCCTGGGAACACTGCCCGCGAGTGCCCAAGCCCTGACACCGCCTGACTGGCAACGACAACTCGGAAGCACCGCGGACGAACTGGCGCTGTCCGTCTCCTCCGTGGGCGACGCTGTCTATGTGGCTGGCCATACCGGTGGACAGCTCGGCTCCGCGCCGTCGTCGGGGGGGCAGGACGTCTTCGTCGCGAAGTACGGCGTGGACGGCGCGCTGGCCTGGGTCCGGCAGGTGGGCACGGCGATGAATGACCGGGCGCTGTCGGTGACGGCGGACCTGGCGGGCAACGTCTACGTCACGGGCTACACGTGGGGCAGCTTCCTGCCGTTCGTCAACGCGGGTGGCACCGACTTCTTCGTGCTGAAGCTCGACGCGACGGGCGCGCTGGACTGGGTGCAGCAGTTCGGCACGGAGACGGACGACTTCGCCACGGGCATCGCCGTCACGCGCCGCGCGGGCCAGGATGGCCTCTTCGTCTCCGGCTACTCGCTGGGCCGCATCGACGGGACGCCCACGCCGGGCAACTACGACGTGGTGGTGGCCAAGTTCGACACCGGTGGCAACCCGTACTGGATGAGGCAGTTCGGCTCCGGCCGGAGCGATGTGGCCCTGGGCGTGGCGGTGGGCCCGAGCGAGGATGTCTACGTCGCCGGCTACACGATGGGCAGCCTGGACGGAGTCACGCTTCCGGGGACCACGGTGGACCTCTTCCTGGCGAAGTACGACGTGCTCGGCGCGGCGCAGTGGGTCCGCCAGTTGGGCTCCGCGAGTGACGAGTACGGCACGGGCGTGGCGGTGGACGAGGACGGCGCGGCCTATGTGTCCGGCTACACCTTCGGCGCGCTCGACGGGAATGTCCGCGTGGGCACGTACGACGCGGTGCTGGTGAAGTACGACGCGGCGGGCGGCCGGAAGTGGACGCGGCAGCTGGGCACGACGACGACGGACTACGCGCAGGGCGTGGCGGTGGATGCGAATGGCGTCGTCCACCTGGTGGGCCACACCTCGGGCGCGCTGGACGGCAACGTGTCGCTGGGCGGCGGCGACGTGTTCCTGTCCACGTACGACACCGCGGGCAATCGGCTCGGCACGCGGCAGGTGGGCTCCAGCGCGGCGGACCGGGGGCAGGCCGTGGCCGTGGGCGCGGACGGCGCCGCGTACGCGGTGGGCTACAGCTGGGGCAGCCTGCCTGGGAGCACCAGCGCGGGTGGCTACGACGCCATCCTCTTCCGCTTCTGAAGCGGAGCCGGGCCTTCGAGCTCTCGCTGGGGACGCGTGTCGGGCGGCGAGCGGCGGCCCCCGTTCCCCGCGAGGCGATGTACCTTTCCCTCACGCGACAGGATGGACGAAGGAGCGGGGTGATGGAGTTCGACTCGAGCGCGCGGACGGGCCGCTACAAGCGGGCGGCGGCCGAGGCTGCGGTGGACCGGTTCTTCCTGCCGGGGATGCGCGTGGGCCTGGGCACCGGCAGCACCGCGGCCTTCGCCGTGAGGCGGCTGGCGGCGCTGCGCGCGCAGGGACACCTGCTCGACGTCGTGGGCGTTCCCACGTCGCATGCCACCGAGGCGCTGGCGCTGGAGTTGAGCATTCCCCTCACCACGCTGGAGGAGCACCCGGAGCTGGACGTCACCATCGACGGCGCCGACGAGGTGGCACCGGACCTGTCCGTCATCAAGGGCGGCGGTGGCGCGCTCCTGCGCGAGAAGATTGTCGCCCAGGCCAGCCGCCGCGTCGTCATCGTCGCGGACGTGGCGAAGCTGTCACCGAAGCTCGGCACCCACTGGCCCGTGCCGGTGGAGGTGCTGACGTTCGGCTGGCGCTCGCAGCAGCTCTTCCTCGAGTCGCTCGGCGCGCGCGTGACGCCGCGCCGGGGCGACGGCGGCGCGCCCTTCCTCACGGACCAGGGCAACCTCGTGCTCGACTGCGCCTTCGGCCCCATCGACGCGCCGTCGGAGCTGGCCGCGCGGCTGGGCGCGCGCGCGGGAATCGTGGGCCACGGCCTGTTCCTCGGCGTGGCCACGGACCTGATGGTCGCGGGCCCCGGTGGTGTCGAGCACCGCGTGCGCCCCACGTGAGTGCTGGCGGGTCGCTGTGCGCGCGTGAGTGCTCGTCTGCTCGGATGAAGGGCTGGCGGTCGCGGGTGGGCGAGTGTCGCGTGGGTCACTGACACTCCACTGCCATGGGCGTGCGCACGTGGGGCGCGCGACGTGGACGTAGGCGACTGTCGGGCGCGTGCGCTGACGTTTCTCGCGGGCTTGGAAGAGCGTGGAGCGCGGCCCTCACATGGTGCGTCAAAAAGTGCGGAGGCCGCGACGGGGCGCGCGGTTACACTCGGCTGCGTTCCGGCGCTTCAGAGGGGGTTTCTGGGGGCGGCTGGGTCAGTCAGAGGGTGCCTTTCGCATGAGAATCGTTCGTTACTGCCTTCCCGCGGCACTGCTGTTGGTGACCGCATCCTGTTCAGGCGACACATCCGGCGGAGACCCTCCGGAGGTCACGGAGGCAGCCCCCGCACGCGTGCGTCGCATCACCCGGGCCGAATACGACAACAGCGTCTACAGCATCGTGAAGAACCCCACGCTGGTGCCCATGGCGCAGCTCTTCGCGCCCGAGGACGCCATCCTCGGCTTCACCACGCATGACCGGCTCCAGGTGACGCCGTTGCTCGCCGACCAGCTCGACTCCGCGGCGGAGCGCAACTGGGGCCCTGTCGCCGTCAACAACCTGGCCAGCGAGTACGCCTGCGCCGCGGGGAAGAACGAGGACGACTGCGCGAAGTCCTTCATCCAAGCGCTGGGCGCTCGCGCCTTCCGCCGGCCGGTGACGGCCGAGGACGAGGCGGACCTGCTCGCGCTCTGGCAGGCGGTGCGCAAGGACGCGGACCCGAAGAAGGCGGCTGAGTCCGTCATCCAGGCCGTGCTGACGTCGGCGTCGTTCCTGTACCGCACGGAGTTGGGTGAGTCCGGCGGCGGGGCGAACAAGGTGGTGTGGCTGACGCAGCAGGAGATCGCTACGGCGCTGTCGTTCGCCGTAACGGGCGCGCCGCCCGACGCGGAGTTGTCCGCCGCCGCTGCGGCGGGGCAGCTCAAGACTGCCGACGCGCGCGAGGCCCAGGCGCGACGTCTGCTGAAGACGGAGGCCTCCCAGCGATACCTCCAGCGCTTCGTCGTGGAGTGGCTCGGTTTGTCGGGCATGGACAGCCTCAACAAGAACAACCAAGTGTTTCCCGACTTCAGCCAGGTCTTCAAGCTCTCCGCGCGCACGGAGACACTGACCTTCATCAACCACGTCCTCGTCAACGAGGCAGGTTCGGTGAAGGAACTCCTGAGCGCGAACTACACGTTCGCGGATGGTTTGATGTCGCTGTTCTACGGCACGTCGTTGACGCCGGATGGCACCATCGGTCGGGTTCCCCTGCCGGCCAACCGGGTGGGCATCCTCACGCACGCGAGCGTGCTGACGACGTACGCGCTGTTCGACTCCAGCTCGCCCATCCGGCGCGGCAAGTTCGTCCTCACGCGCCTCTTGTGCCGTGAAGTGCCGCCGCCCCCGCCGTCCGTCATCATCATCCCCCCCGCCGTCAATCCGGACAGCACCACCCGCGCGCGCTTCGCCGCCCACACCGACAACCCCACCTGCGCGGGCTGCCACCGGCAGTTGGACCCCATCGGTTTCGGCATGGAGGACTACGACGGCGTGGGCAAGTACCGCACGAAGGAGAACGGCCTGGACGTGGACGCCAGCGGCTCCGTCGAGCACGCCGAGGGCAAGTTCACCTTCACGGGCGGCGCCGAGCTGGCGCGCTGGCTCGCCAGCAGCGAGGACGTGGCCGACTGCGTGCCGCTGCAGCTCTTCCGCTACGTCATGGGGCGGGATGAGGACACCGTCGATGGGCCGATGCTCACCGACATGCGCTCGCGCTTCCGCGCGGACCCGAAGCTGAAGCTGGGCGATGCCCTCGTTGGCCTCGTCCGCTCACCGTATTTCGTCCACCGGCGCACCCCTTCCCCCGAGTAGCCACCATGCTCCGCGAACTCTCACGACGCTCCCTGATAAAGACCCTGGCGGGCTCGGCGGCGGCGCTGCCCCTGGCCAACCTGCTCGGCACCACGGACGCGTATGCCCAGGGCACCACGCCCCCCATGCGCTTCATCGCCATCTTCACCTCCCACGGGTGCCTGCCGGAGTACTGGAACCCGCAGGGCGGCGAGACGGACTTCAACCTCGACTTCCCCAACTCCATGCTGTCGCCGCTCCAGGCCCACCGCTCCAAGCTGCTGGTGCTGGATGGCCTGGACTACCAGGTGCTCTACGAGCATGGCCTGACGGGACACGAGGGCGGCCCCCTCACGTTCCTCACCGGCAGCAAGGTCAACACCGCCAGCGGTGACGACCTGCCGGAGAACGCCTCGCTGGACCAGGTCCTCGCGGCGCAGATTGGCGGCGCCACGCGCTTCCGCTCCCTGCAGCTCAACGCGTGGGAGCAGTTCGGCGGCCAGCACGTCTACAACAGCATCAGCTTCACGCCGAACGGCGGGCGCGTGCCCTTCGAGAGAGATCCGGCGGGCGTCTACCAGCGGCTGTTCGGCAACGCGCCGTCGCCCACGTCGGACCCGGGGGAGAACGCGCTCGCGCTCGCGCGTCGCAGGAGCCTGCTGGACTACCTGGTGAAGGACGCCACCCGGCTGCGCAACCGCCTGGCGGGCCCGGAGCGACAGAAGCTGGAGACGCACCTGGAGTCGCTGCGTGACATCGAGCGCCGGCTGGGCTCGCTGGGCACGTCCCCCACGCCCTCGCAGGAGCCGGTGCCGGCGGAGGCCGCGTGCAGCGGCGGCACGGCGCCTCCGGGGTATGACCTGGGCCAGCTCGGCAACCTGGACAACATGCCGACGCTGACCAAGCTCCACATGGACCTCATCGTCCGGGCCTTCGCGTGTGACTTGACGCGCGTGGTGACGATGACGATTCCGGGCCCGTCGATGCCGTGGCTCGGCATCCACGAGGACACGCACAACGACCTGGCGCACCGCCTGGACGTGACGGCGGAGCCCTTGCGCTCGGAGATTCGCGGGAAGATGGTGAAGGTGCAGCGCTGGTATGCCGAGCAAGTGGCGTACCTCATGAACGGCCTGGCCTCCGTTCAGGAGGGCAGCGGCACCGCGCTGGACAACACCCTCATCCTCTGGGGCAACGAGCTGGGAGATGCGTCCGGCCACATGAACGTGCGCGTGCCCACGGTGCTCGCGGGCGGCGCGGCCGGGAAGTTCCGCATGGGCCGCTTCCTGCGGCTGCGTCCCGCCGGCTCCAACCCGCTGAACAACTGGGGAGGCCCTGGTACGCCGCTGACGGGCGCGGTGGCCCACAACAAGCTGCTGGTGTCCATCGCCCAGGCCTTCGGGGTGAACGTGAACACCTTCGGTCACCCGGACTTCAAGGGCCCGCTGTCGGGCCTCACCTGAGCTGAGTCTGGCGTCTCGCGGCGGGGCGCTCTCGTCCCGCCGCGAGGTCCCCTTTGGGCCCGGGCACGTGACTCGAAGGGCCGCCCCCGCGCCGCCCGCGTCAGGGCGCAGCGGGCTTCGGCTCGGCGTCTCCACCGCGCCATCGGCGCAGCAGCTCGGAGGCGCTGCCGCCGCGCTCCAACCGCGCGTCCGTCACCGTCCCTGCCGCGTCCACTCGCACCACGAAAGTGAGCGTGGGCTCGCCATTCAGGTGGTAGCGCAGGTCGGCGACGCGCACCTCGCGTCCCCCCTCCACTGGTGTCACCGTCACCACCGGGAAGCGCGCCCAGGCCAGGGCCTCGCGCACGGTGGGCACCTCGCGCAGCTCCACGGGCAGCGCGTCCAGGGGCGCCTCCACCCTGCGGGCCTCCCGGGGCGCGCCGAGCAGCGTCACGTCCCCCGCGGCCAGGACCTCGCCGGGAAGGCGCGCCACGTATCGCCACGTGTTGAAGGAGAGGGGCGCGGGGAAGACGCGCACGGCCTGGGCGCCGGGGTAGGCACCGTCCACCCGCCGCGTCAGCACGCTCCAGGACACGACGCGCGCGCCCACATAGGCCATGGCACAGGCGAGCCCCACCAGCAGCGCTCGCCGCCACACCGCGCGCCGTCGCCACGCCACCACCGTCCCCACCACCAAGGGCAGCGTCACCCACGGGTCCACCACCACCGTCCAGTCCAGGCTCAGCCGCGCATCGGAGAAGGGCAGCAGCACCCGCGTGCCCCAGCCGGTCCACAAGTCGGGCAGCAGGTGCGCGAAGAGCACGGACCCAACGCTTGAAAGGAACACGGGGAGCGGCCGGGTGCCCTGGCGGAATACGGCCCAGGCCACGAGCGTGGCGACCATGGCCACGACGGGCGCGAAGACGAGCGAGTGCGACAGGCCCCGGTGCGCATGCAGCGCCACCGTCACCGCGTCACCGCGCGCCAGCAGGGTGTCCAGGTCCGGCAGTTCGGCGGCCAGCACGCTCGCGAGGAGCACCGCGCGGTCCGTGGACGATGCTCGCTCCGGCGAACCGGGGCGTACGTCGGGCCGGCGCAGCGCGCCGACAGCCAGTCCCAAGAGCCCGTGCGTGAGGTTGTCCATGGCGCGGTGTGGCTCTAGCGCCTTCTTCGCACGGGGGCCAGCGGCGGGACGCAAGACAACCGCTTGCGCCCCGTCGCCAGTCAGACGACTGCTTCAGCCGATGAGACGGTGACTACCCGCCCAGCGCGCCGTTGATGAGCGGCGCGACAATCATCATGCCCGGGTCCTCGGCGTTGTAGCCGTTGGCGGGCTCGTAGATGCGCACGCGCTGGTTGTTGTTCACGAAGCGCGTGAGGAACGTGTCCATGCCCACGAACTCGCTGCGGCACTTCCACGACTGCCACGGCTCGCTGACGTACTCGTACCACTTCTTCTTCTCCATCTGCTGGCAGGCGTGCGAGCCGATGAAGGTGATGATGGTGCTGCAGTGGCTGGAGTTGATGGCGCGCTCGTGCGGGATGAAGTAGCTGAAGTTGTTGTACTTGTTCAGTTCCGTCACCATCGCGGCCTCGTCCGCCTTCCAGTACGCGTGCACGGACTCCTTGTCGTTCGGCGTGTGGAAGCGCTCGTAGGAGAAGCGCGAGTAGTTGTAGTCACGCGTGTAGCCCGTGTACGCGAGCTGGTCGTTCGGGAACTCCGTGGCCACCATGCGGTTGATGGTGCCGAAGTCGCCCTGGCTGAAAGACGCGGGCAGCAGGCCGAACACGGAGTTCAGGTTCCACGACTCGCGAATCTTGTCGTGCAGGGCGCGCGACTTGAAGTTGGCGTTGGGCGCCAGGAAGATGGGGCCGGAGTCGTTGAGCAGGTAGCCCCGCGCCGGGTTGATGATGCGACGCGCGAAGTAGTAGCCCGCCGACGTCGCCGTGCCGCCCGCGCTGTAGCCCGTCATCAGGAACTTCTGCACGTTGGGGAACTGCGTCTTCGCGTAGTTCGCCACCGCCAGCGTGTTGGTGTAGCCGCTGTGGTGCCACGTGAGCGGCGGGTTCACGCCCGTCTGGTCCACGTACGTCTTCGAGTTGTTGCCGATGTGCACGTCACCGGTGCAGTACGGCACGTAGACGATGTTCCAGCCGGCCGTCACCAGGTTCGTCTTGCTGCGGCCCGGCAGGCCCGGGTCGGCGCCGTTGACGAGCGGAGAGACGTACTTCGCGGTGAACTGGGTGATGTAGTCGTCGGCGATGCCGTTGGGGTTCGCCGCGCCCAGGAGGCCCGCTCGACCGCTACAGGTGTCGTAGTCCCAGCACGCGCCGCCGCCCTCGAGCAGCATCAGCAGGTTGGGCGAGTTCGTCTTGTGGACGAAGAACTTGAACTGGGAGCCATTGCCACACTTCGTCCCAGGCAGCTCCACCTTCTGCCAGTTGTAGTTGTTGCCGCCATCCACCAGCACGCTGACGATGGATGAGACGATGACTTCCGAGCGGGCGGCGCTGGGGACCATCAGCGCAGCGACAGCGAGGCACGCCACGAGTACGCGCTTCATGCAGGCTCCTCCGGGTTTGGGGGGAAACCGGTTCTAGCTCACGTTGACCCGGGAGTCAGTCCTGAATGTGTTGTTTCATGTTTCGAGCATCAAGGTGGATTGTGATGCATTGCGGCATGACAAGGGTTGGTTGCCAGGTGCGCGAGGCACGCGGTATTCGGACGTCATGTCCGACAATGCTGGGTCGAAGCGTCTGGGCTGGCTGGCGGGGCTCGCGGGTGTGGCGCTGGTGGCCGCGCTCGTATTCGCCCTGAGCGGAGGAGAGGCGCCGCCCCCGGTGCCCGAGCCAGAGACGGCCGCCGCGCCCACCCCGCCGCCCCCCGCCGCGCCCGTGCCCTCGCGGCCCGCCGCGCCCACCCCTCCGCCACGAATGACAAGCAGCGTCATTCCGGAGGCCTACCGGGCGCCGGAGCCCGAGCCTGGCGTGGATGGCGAGGCCGCGGCCTATCCCGTGGATTTGGAGGCGCTGCGCGCGAAGCTGCCGGACAACATGTACTGGGAGCTGGGCGCGCCGACGAAGGACCCGGAGCTGCTGCGCAAGCGCGAGGAGGAGACGCGCAAGTGGAATGAAGTCTTTGGCCGGGTGCAGGCGGGTGACGCCACCGAGGCGGAGATTCACGGGTACTACGACCGACGACGCAGGGTGTCAGAAGACATGTTGCAGTTCGCGACCACGGTGCTCGCGGAGCAGGGCGACAAGCTGCCCGAGCGTGACAAGGGTTTGTACGAGCTGAGCATCAACATGCACCGCACGCGGCTGTCGGAGTACCCCCGCCAGGAGGAGGAGTCGCTGGCGCGCCGCCGCGCCGCGGAGCAGAGCCGTGAGCAGTGGCGCCAGGGGCAGCAGGGCCAGCAGCAGCCGTGAGCGCGGTGTCCGCCCGTGTTGGATAGTGGAAGCTTGCGGGAGGCCGCGGCCGGGCGCCGGATGGGTGTGGGCCGCCTGCTCCGCTAGAGACGCGGGGCATGGCGGTGGAGACGAGTCGGAAGGGTTCGCCCGTCGAGGGCGAGCACGCGGCGGGCTCTCCGGATGAGTCGCGCCGGCCCGCGGGGGAGCTGGAGCAACGGGTGCTGGAGCGGACGGCCGCCCTGGAGGCCGCGCTGCGGGTGCGCGACGAGTTCCTGTCCGTGGCCTCCCACGAGCTGCGCACGCCCTTGACGTCGCTGCGGCTCTACGTGGACGGTCTGGTGCACTCCGCTCAACTTGGCGCGCTGGAGGCCTCGGACGTCCCAAGGCGGCTGGCCCGGGTCCAGGACCAATGCCGACGGTTGGACCGGCTCATCGCCACGCTCCTGGACGTGTCGCTCCTGTCCACCCAGCGCCCGGTGCTGGACTTGGAGGAGGTGGACCTGGGGCAGCTCGTCCGCCACACCGTGGAGCGGATGGAGGAGGACGTGCGGCGCGCGGGGTGTGATTTGTGCCTGCGCGCCCCGCTCGGAATCGTGGGCGCGTGGGACCGCACGCGCGTGGAGCAGGTCTTCACCAACCTGCTCACCAATGCCCTGCGCCACGCTGCGGGGACGGCGATTGAAGTGGCGCTCCGCGAGGAGGACCAGGCCGTGCTGTTGTGGGTGAAGGACGGGGGCGCGGGCATCTCCCCGGAGGACCAGGAGCGGCTGTTCCAGCGCTTCTCGCGCCTGGACCCGACGCGCCCCGGCTTCGGGCTGGGGCTTTGGATTTCCCGGCAGCTCGTCGAGCTCCACGGGGGCAGCCTGTCCGTGGCGAGCACCCCGGGCCAGGGAGCCTGTTTCACCGTGCGCTTGCCGCTGCCTGCTCCCGCTCCGCCCCCGGGCACCTGAAGACTTGCCCCACGAGGCCGTCGAGTGTTGTCTGACGAGCAGACGTGTGGGAGGTAGCGGTGGGCTGGATGAGGGAAGTGGTAAGCCGGGGGCGGGGGCCTTGACCCGTATCCGCACCGTGCGCGTGGACCATCACTTGACCGGACAGGGGCTTGCCAGTGCCGACGCGTCCCCCGCGGCCGTGGAGGGACTGGACACCGTTCTGTGGGACCAGTTCCCGGAGAGCGTCTCCATCTGCGCGACGGATGGGGCGTGTCTCTACGCGAACCCGGCGATGGAGCGCGCCTTCGGAAGTCTTCGGGAGGAGATGCTCGGCCGCCTCCTGTGGGAGCTGTACCCGGAGGCCTTGAGGGCGCAGCTCCAGCAGCGCTTCGTGCGCGTGGCGGCGGCGGGCGCGCCAGAGGACTTCGAGTGGCACTTCGCCTCCCAGGAGCGCTGGTTCATGCTGCGCCTGTTCCGGGGCCACGGGCGCGTCTACGTCTTCTCGCGGGAGAACACGTCGGAGAAGAAGCAGGAGGCCATCCTCCGGGGCCTCTACGACGAGACGCGCCGCGCGCAGCGCCACGCGGCCTTCCTGGCGCAGGCCAGCGAGGTGATGACGTCGTCGCTGGAGCATGACGAAATCCTCACGCGCCTCACCGTCCTCGCGGTGCCACCCCTGGCGGATGGGTGCAGCGTGGACGTGCCGCTGCCGGACGGACGCGTGCGGCGGGTGGCCATGGCGCACGTGCGGCCGGAGCTGGTGGAGCGCGCGCGGGCGTTCCACGAGCGCTACCCCATCCTGATGGACCAGACCTACGGCGTGGGCAAGGTGCTGCGCACCGGCGCCACGGAGTTCGTGCCGGAGATTCGCCCGGAGCTGCTCGCGCGGACCATTCCAGACGAGGCGCGGCGCCAGGCGACGCAGGAGCTGGGCATGACGGCGTACATCGTCGTGCCCCTGATGAGCCGGGGCCGTGTGCTCGGGGCGCTGTCGCTCATCAACACCGAGGGCGGTCGGCGCTACACGCAGGCGGATGTGCGGCTCGCCGAGGACCTGGCGCGGCGCGCGGCCACGTCATTGGATAACGGGCGGCTGTACACGGAGGCGCAGGAGGCGGTGCGCGCGAGGGACTCGTTCCTCTCCGTCGCCTCGCACGAGCTGAACACGCCGCTCACCTCGCTGACGCTCAACGTCCAGGCGCTGCGCAGGCAGCTGGAGGCTCCCGCCGGAAGCCCCGGGGACATCGCGTCCGAGTCCGTCTCCAACAAGGTGATGGCCGTGCAGCGGCAGCTCTCCCGGCTGTCCGGCCTGGTGCGCGAGCTCCTGGACGTGTCGCGCATCACCGCGGGCAAGCTGCGGCTGGAGCGCGAGCCGTTGGACCTGGCCGCGCTCACGCGGGAGCTGGTGCCGCGCTACGCGGAGGAGCTGTCTCGGGCGGGGTGTGCGCTGCGACTGGAGGCACCAGGGCCCGCGACGGGGGTGTGGGACCGGCTGCGGATTGAGCAGGTGCTCCAGAACCTCCTGTCCAACGCCATCAAGTACGGGCGGGGGCACCCCATCGAGGTGCACGTGGGCGCGGACGCGCAGCGGGTCTGGCTGTCCGTGCGCGACGAGGGCGTGGGCATCGCCGAGGAGGCGCAGCCGCGCCTGTTCCATCGCTTCGAGCGGCTCGCCAGCGAGCGGCACTACGGTGGACTGGGACTGGGACTGTGGATTGTCCGGCAGATTGTCGATGCCATGGACGGGCGCATCCTCGTGCGCAGCGCGCCCGGCCAGGGCTCCACGTTCACCGTGGAGCTGCCGCGACAGCCTCCGGAATGAGGCGCGAGCGCGCGCCCGAGGACACCACCCAGAGCTGATGGGAGGTGCGGGTGATTGCCACGTGCAGGCGGCGGCGGGACTCGTCATCCACGGGCCAGGCTCGCGCGGTGACGTCCGGGAGGATGACGTAGTCGAACTCCAGGCCCTTCACGCTGCCCACGTCCGTCACGTCCACGCCGGGCTCGAAGGAGAACTCTCCGTCCTTCACCCGGCGCGCCCAGGCCTGGTCCGCCACGACGCGATAGACGGCGTCGGCCGACTCGGGGCTGCTGGCGATGACCCCCACGGAGGCATGGGGCTCGCGCGCGACGAGGTCTCTCAAGGCCTCGCCGACGAAGAGCTGGGCCTGCGCGTCCACCGGGAAGTGGTGGAAGCCCACCGGCGCGCCCGCGCGGGGCGGCTGCGCTGACGACTCCGCGGGAGCCTGGGTGCCCAGCACCTGCCGGGCCAGCTCCACCACTGGCGCGGGGCAGCGATAGGAGACCTGAAGCCGGCAGGTGGACGCGTCGCGGATGCCCAGCTCGTCGAGCGCCTGGGGCCAGCCGGCGAAGCCCGACTCGGTCTGCTGCATCTCGTCGCCCGCGAGCGTGCAGCTGCGGCCCTTGCCCAACAGCTTGCGCACGACGAACAGCTCGAAGAGGGAGAAGTCCTCCGCTTCGTCCAGGACGATGTGGGCCAGTCGCTCCAGCCCGAGCGGGCCGTGCTGGGCCTTGAGGAACATGAGGATGGGCAGGTCCTCCAGGTCCACCGTGCCGGCGAGCGCGTAGGGCGTGTCCTCCTCGATGGCCTTGCCGTCCACGGTGACGAGCCGCTCCGGCTCGGTGATGTCCTTGAGCTCCTTGTCCAGCGGGGTGGAGCGTTGCAGCCGCGTGTGCTCCAGCACCTCGTCGATGGCGGTGCGCGGCAGCTCTCCCTTCGCCTGGCTCACCACGTCGTCGAGGAAGTGGCGGTCCAGGTACGCGTCCGCGAGCCGCCGGTGGAGCCGCTCCAGCGCGGGGCCCGCTTGAGTCTTCGGCGCCTTGATTCGGCCGAGGAGCAGGCGCCGCAGCGCGGGGTGCCGCTTGAAGCGCGACACGAGCGGCGGCGTCTCCGGGCTCAGCTTGATGCCCGGCAGGTCGAACGCGGAGCGCGCCGTCGCGAGCAGCCAGTGGTCCAGCGTATCCACCGAGACGCGGCCCAGGCCCAGGGGCGCCAGCAGCCGGCGCGACAGCCGGGCCAGGCCCTCCTCGGGGACGATGAGCTTCATGCGCGACTGCGGGTACGTGTTCGGGTCGTCGAAGGCGATTTTCGCCAGCCGGTGCAGGGCCACCGTCGTCTTCCCGCTGCCCGCGCTGCCCAGCACCAGCAGGGGATGGGAGGCCTCCACGCTGACGGCGTCGTACTGCTCGGCGTCCAGCATGGCCGTGACGCCGAAGGCATCCTCGACGCGCCGGGTGCCCTTGCCGGTG
Organism: Myxococcus eversor; assembly: GCF_010894455.1. Classification (GTDB taxonomy): domain Bacteria; phylum Myxococcota; class Myxococcia; order Myxococcales; family Myxococcaceae; genus Myxococcus; species Myxococcus eversor. Next base: position 89,839 of record NZ_JAAIXY010000001.1, read on the forward strand.
CCCATGGCCCCGGGCCGCGCCGCCGAGCCCGCGCCTCCCTCTCGCAGGGCGCTGACATCGCGGCCCACGCCGTGCCACGTGCCATCCTGTGCGCGCTCCAGGACGAGGGCGCCGGAGATGATGCGGGTCAGCACGCCGCGCTCGATGACCACCAGGCGACGCACCTCCACGGTGCCCTCGGCCAGCCGCTCGCCGAACTGCTCCTCGTACGCGTCGCCCTCCTCGTACGAGTAGAAGACGCGGGCGATGGGGGCGAAGCGCCAGTCGATGACGCGCACCCCGGCGCTCACGTCCGCGAAAGTCGTGCGGCCCAGCAGGTAGTCGCGCTGTCCCGCGTCGCCATCCAGGCGCAGGTGCGCGAAGTAGGGCGCTTGCGAGTCCGGGAGCTGGGCGCTCTCCTGTCGGTCCAACAGGGCCCGCGTCTGGTCCATCTGGAAGAAGAGGTGGGGCAGGTCGGCCTCGGCCGCGCTCGTCGCCTCGTCGCGAAGGGCCTGGAGCTGGTCGACGAGCGCCTGGTTCTCCAGCGCCCGTCCTGCCTTGCGGCGCGCGAGCTCCAGTGTCGCCTGGACGCGCGAGAGCAGCGCTTCCTCCTCGGCGATGATGGCCCGGGCGTCTTCGGAGAGGTGTCCCTGCGCTTGCGTCATGCGCGCCAAGTTGAACTTCGGGACGGTGCTCGTCAACCCGTTGGTTTTCCTGGCGGAAGTGCTACTTTGAATGGCGGTCGGAAGGAGCGGGCATGCGGCGCTTCACCCCTCGGTTGGCGCTGCTGGTGCTGGCCTTCCTCTCGTGTGCCGCCTCGGGGCAGCGCACCGTCCTCCACCAGAAGCAGTCGCCCTACACGCTCATCGCGGTGACGGAGGACGCGGAGGGCCGGCGCTACCTCCAGTTCGACGAGTCCGGCGCGCTCCAGAGCGTGGTGTGGCCGGGGCAGCCGTTGAAGCTGGAGCTGGCCTACACGCGCGTGGCGATGGTGGGGCTGGCCTTCGTCCCCAAGCCCCAGCGCATCCTCGTCGTGGGCCTGGGCGGCGGGGCCATGCCCATGTTCCTGCGCGCGGTGGTGCCCCAGGCGCGCATCGACGTGGTGGACATCGACCCGGATGTGGTGGACGTGGCGCGCGAGTACTTCGGCTTCCGCGAGGATGAACGCCTGAAGGCGCACGTGGCGGACGGAAGGGCCTTCATCGAGGCGAAGCGGCCCGCGTATGACCTCATCTTCCTGGACGCGTACGGCCCGGAGAGCATCCCCGAGCACCTGGGCACGGTGGAGTTCCTCGCGGTGGTGCGCGCGAGGCTGACGGCGAAGGGCGCGGTGGTGGGCAACGTCTGGGAGGACCCGCCCAACCCGCTCTTCTCCTCCATGGTGCGCACGTGGCAGGCGGGCTTCCGCCAGCTCTACACCTTCGAGGTGGAGGCCAACGCCAACCGCATCTTCGTGGGCGTGCCCTTCCCAGACAAACAGTCGCGCGAAGCCCTCGCCGCCCGAGCCCAGTCGCTGGAGAAGCAGCGGGGCGTACCGTTCGATTTGAGCGAGATGGTGATGCGAGGATTTGCCGACGTCACTGGACGCGAGGAGTCGTCGGGCCAGGTGTTGAAGGACAAGCCCGTCACGCCCGTGGCCCCCGTGGAATCCAGGCCCACGGCTCCGGCGCCCTGACGCTCCAGGCGAGGGGCGTCGATTGTCATTCGATGGCGGGCAGGGGCTAGACTCCGGCGGCCTCAGGCAGCGTTGTGGACCCGTTTCGTTTCGGAGGCCGCGATGTCCCCGTCTCACGTCGGGCCACCCTCGCTGTCGCGTCGAGGACTGCTCAAGCGCGGAGTCTTCGGTGGCGCGCTGCTCGCGCTGGGAGGCGGTGGCGCGCTGTTCCTGCGCGAAGGGCTGTCATTGCCCCTGCCAGTCGAAGGACTCCAGGTCTTCGGGCCTCGCGAGTACGCCACGTTCCAGGCCATCGCCCGCCGGGCCTTCCCGCCTCGCGAGGGCTGGCCGGACGCGGACACCGCGCGCGTGGCCTTCCTGGCGGACCAGGTGCTCGCGCGCGGAGACCCCCTGGTCGCGAAGGAGGTCCGGGACGTGCTGGGAATCTTCGACAACGCGCTGGCGGGCCTGTTGTTCTCGGGCCGCGTCACGCCCTTCTCGCGGCTGTCCCCCGAGGCGCAGGACGCCGTGCTGGAGGACTGGCGGACGTCGCGGCTGGTGTTCCGTCGCGGCGCCTTTCACGCGCTGCGCTCGCTGACCCATGCCGCGTACTACTCGCACCCGGCGGCCATCGCGGCCACGGGCTACGTGGCGCCGCGGGGCTTCCACGTCGCGGACGCGCCCGTCTGGAAAGGGCCGTCGGATGGTTCCTTCGCGGGCACCGGAGGGTCCACGCCATGAGCGGCCGCATCCGGACGGGAGATGAGCTGACCGAGGACCAGACGCTCACGTGCGACGTCTGCGTGGTGGGCAGCGGCGCGGGCGGCGGAGTGCTCGGGCTGGAGTTGGCGAAGCGAGGGCTGGACGTGGTGATGCTGGAAGAGGGCGGCTACCACACCCGTCGCGACTTCGACCTGAACGAGTCGAAGGCCTACTCCACTTTCTATCAGGAGGCCGGCAACCGGGCGACGGATGACCTGTCCATCGGCATCTTCCAGGGCCGCACGGTGGGCGGTGGCACCGCCATCAACTGGTGTGCCTGCTTCCGCACGCCGCCGGAAATCCTGGAGCGCTGGCGCGACACGCATGGCGTGAAGGGGCTGGACGCCACCACGCTCGCGCCGCACTGGGATTGGCTGGAGGAGCGGCTGAACATCCGCGAGTGGCCGCTCGAGCAGTCCAATCGCAACAACCGGATTCTGTGGGAGGGATTGGGCGCGCTGGGCTACAGCCGGGGCACGGTGAAGCGCAACGTGCGCTCATGCGCGGCGCTGGGCACATGCGGTCTGGGCTGCCCCACCAACGCCAAGCAGTCCCTGCTGGTGACGCTGATTCCCGAAGCGGTGGAGAAGGGGATGCGGCTGTTCGCCAACGTCAGCGCGCGGAAGCTGGAGACCCAGGGCGGGCGCGTGGTGGCGGTCCACGCGGACGTGTTGAACCCGAGCACGAACCGGCCCACCGGAAAGCGGCTCACGGTGAAGGCGAAGGTGACGGCGGTGTGCGGCGGAGCCATCAACTCGCCGGGGCTGCTCTTGCGCAGCGGGCTCACCGGACGGGGCCGGGTGGGAAAGCGCCTCTTCCTCCACCCCGTGGTCGTCTCCAACGCCGACTTCCGGGAGCCGGTGGAGGCCTATCGCGGCGCGCCCATCAGCGTGTACTCGCGGCAGTTCATCAACCGGGGAGAAGGCAAGCTGGGGTGGCTCCTGGAGGTGCCTCCGCTGCTGCCCATCCTCAACTCCTTGGCGCTGACGGGCCTGGGCGCGGCGCACCAGGACCGGATGGCGCGGCTGCCGTATGCCAATGCCCTCATCTCCATCTGCCTGGATGGCGTGCACCCCGGGGACGAAGGGGGCACGGTGGCCCTGCGCGGCGAGGGCGAATACTCGCGCTTCAAGGTCGACTACCCGCTCAACGACTTTCACTGGGAGGCTTTCCGCGAGGCCCTCAAGGTGTCCGCGCGCATCCAGTTCGCCGCCGGCGCGGAGCAGGTGTCGAGCCCGCACTCGCGTCCCGTGGTCATGCGAAGCGAGAAGGACATCGCCCTCCTGGACGATGCGCCCTATGGCCCGCTCCAACTCTCCGTCCTCAGCGCGCACCAGATGGGCGGGTGCGCCATGGGTGGCGGTCCGGAGACGAGCGTGGTGGACAGCACGCTGCGCTACTGGGACGCGGACAACCTCTTCGTCGTGGACGGCTCCGTTTTTCCCACCGCCCTGGGCGTCAATCCCATGGAGTCCATCCTCGGCATCGCCCACTGGGGGAGCCAGCACGTCGCAGCCGCTGTGTGACATTCCATGACGGAACGATGATGGTGTTTTCGCCATCAGATGTTCTATGCAGTCCACCCCGTCTCCACGGGCGCGCATGGCAGTCCTTGCCGTGCACGAAGTCCCCCATGAGTCCATTCCGTATGAGCTCCCTGTTCCTGTCTCGGCCTTCTCCGCGTGCGCGGAGGATGACGGCGGCCGTCGTCGTCCTCTCCGCCGTGTTGGGTGCGTGTTCGACCTTGCCCCAGCGCGGCCAGGTGGTGATGCGCGACGTGTCCTTCCCCTTGCGAGACTTCCGCATGCCCTCGGGGCTGCGGGTGGTGGTGGAGCAGGACGCGCGCGCACCGGTGGTGGCGGTGGTGGCCCTGGTGGGAACGGGCGGCTCCAGCGACCCCGCGGGCAAGGAAGGCCTGGCGCACGTCGTGGAGCACCTGGCGTTCCGCTCGCGTCACGCGGGCAGCCCCTCGGTGTGGACGCGGCTGGAGGACCTGGGGGCGGGCCGCTTCAATGCCTTCACCAGCCTGGACCACACGCTGTACCAGACGATGGCGCCCAAGGAGTCGCTGGCCGCGCTGTTGAAGATGGAGGGACAGCGGATGTCCGCTCCGCTCGCCGGTGTCACGCCGGAGGTCTTCGCGGTGGAGCGCGAGGTGGTGCGCAACGAGCTGCGCCAGCGCAACGAAACGGGCTACGTGGGCCAGGTCTTCAGCTGGATGCACGCGGCGGCCTATCCGCCGGAGCACCCGTACTCGCGGCCCATCATCGGCACGCACGATTCCCTCACGGCGCTCGCCCTGGCGGATGCCCAGCGCTTCGCGCGCAACCACTACCGTCCGGACAACGTCACCCTGGTCATCGCCGGGGACGTGGACCTGGCCGCCGTGGAGGCGGTGTTGATGCAGAGCCTGCCCCCCGCGTGGGTGGGCACTGGCGCGCCGCTCGCCGTGGACACGCGCCTGCCGCAGGTGACGGAGCCGCCCTTGAAGGCCGCCGCGCCGTCCATTCCGGAGTACAAGGCGTCCGTCGGCTCGCCGGAGCTGTACATCTCCTGGGTGCTGCCGCGCTCCTTCGACGAGGCCAGCGCCATCCATGACTTCGTCCGGGTGAACCTGAGCCGGAGCCTGTCGGGGGCGCAGCTCACCGACGGAGACATCGCGGGAGTCGGCACGCAGGTGATTCCCGGCACGCGCGCCTCGCTGCTGGTGGTCCGCGTGCCGCTCACCACGGGCGCCAACCCGCGCAGGTCCGCGGACAAGGTGTTGGACCGGGTCTACGAGACGTGGACGCAGAGCATCAGCGCGGGGGCGGTGCTCGGCCGTGAGTTCGACTTCCAGTCCATGCGCCGCAACGTCATCACCGGCATGGTGCTGGAGTCCGAAGATTTGATGTCGCGCACCGTGCGCCGCGCGGAGCTGACGCACTTCATGCTCGACGTGCGTGGCTACACGCGCGCGCAGATGGCGCTGATGACCATCGACGGCGGCAAGGTGACGGACTTCGCCTACAAGTGGCTCCAGCGGGAGCGGGCCCGCATCATCCTGGTGCGGCCGGGAGAGAGCGGTGGCGCCAGCGTCGCCGCGCCCGCGACCCTGCCGGAGGAGACCTCCCCGGTGACGGCGGAGCAGCGCATCACCCCGTCCATGCTGACGGCCCTGTCCGCACCCGTGCAGACGCTGAAGCTCGACAACGGCATGGAGGTGCTGCTCGCGCCCCGGCCCGGGCTGCCCGTGGTGCGGGTGGGCGCGGTGCTGGGCGGCGGCTCCACGTACGGCGCGAAGCCGGGCGCGGCGGCCATGGCCAGCTACGGCGCCTTCCGCGAGTCGTGGTTCGAGGGCCATGCCAGCCACTGGGGGCTGCATGTGTACGGAGACATGCACAAGGACCACGAGCGCATCGAGGTCGCCGGCACCGCCGGCAACATCGGCAACATGCTGGCGCTGCTGTCCGAACAGCTGGCCACCACGCGGACCTCGCTGGAGGCGGTGAAGTACCTCCAGGAGCAGGTGGTGCCGTGGCGGCGCGCGGTGGACGCGCACCCGGAGGTCCGGGCGGAACGCGAGCTGATGAAGGCCCTCTACGGGACGCATGCGTACTCGCGAGACGCCACCGGCGAGGAGATGGCGCAGGTGTCCTGGGAGGACGTCCAGACCTGGATTGGGGATGTGTACCGTCCTGCCAACACCGTGGTGGTCATCGCCGGCGAGTTCGACGTGAAGACGGTGGAGCCCCTGGTGCGCGAGTACCTGGGCGGCTGGAAGCACGGACCCGCCACGGCGGTGAGCGTGCCCGGCGCGCCGGCGTTGCCCGAGCCCTCCGCGAAGGCCCGTACGCTCGTCACTCCCCGCCCGGGTGCGACCCAGGGTCATCTGCAACTGGCCTGCCGGCTTCCCACGGCCACTCCCGAGGCCGCGGCGCGCTACTCGATGATGGCGGAGCTGGTGTCCGGGCGTGCGTTCCACGAGGTGCGCTCGCAGCGCGGGGCCTCCTACGGCTTCAGCGCGAGCACCTGGGTGGCGCGCGGCGGTGCCTCCCACCTGGTGGTGGAGGGCGTGGTGGATGCGCAGCGAATGACGGAGGGCGCGAAGTACGTGCAGGATTTGCTCTCCACCTTCGCCACGAACCTGGACGAGGGCGAGGTGGCGCGCTCCCGTTCGCGGCTGCTCGCGACGCAGGCGGTGTCGTTCATCTCCTCGGAGTCGTGGGTGCAGGCGCTCCTGGATGCCCGGGTGCGGGGCTTCTCGCCGGAGTCTCTGGCCCAGCGTCCCGCCCACCTCCAGGCCGTGACGGCCGCCGCGCTGAAGCAGGAGTTCGACGGCTGCCTCAAGCGGCTCGTGGTGGGGGTGGTCGCCGACGAGGCCCAGGCCCGCACCGCCCTCCAGGCGCTGTCCGTGCCGTAGCCGCTCGTGTGCTCCCTCGCCTGGCGCGCTGTCGACCAGGCGAGGGGCGCGTGGCGGGCGTCCCTTCGCTCCGACGCTGACTACCTTGCCCCGACGGAGAATCCGTCCAGGAGGGGGCAGGCATGCGGTGGCAGGGTGGTCGTCGCAGCTCCAATGTGGAAGACCGGCGAGGCAGTGGCATCGGGCGTCCCCTGGCGGTGGGCGGGGGGGTCGGCTCCATCGTCGTGGCGCTGCTGGTGATGCTGCTGGGCGGAGACCCGTCCGTCATCACCACCAACTCTGGAGGCGGACTGGGCCAACAGGGCGGCTCCGGCACGGGCGGCTCGGGTGTGCCCGATGATCCGCGCCATGCGGAGCTGAAGGACTTCGTGTCCGTCATCCTCGCGGACACGGAGGACACGTGGCCGGGCCTGCTGGAGCCGCATGGGGTGAACTACGTGGACCCCCGGCTGGTGCTCTTCACGGGAGCGGTGCAATCCGCGTGCGGGCTCCAGGAGAGCGCGGTGGGGCCCTTCTACTGCCCGCCGGACCAGCGCGTGTATCTGGACCTGGACTTCTTCGACGAGCTGGACCGCCGCTTCGGCGCGCCGGGTGACTTCGCCCAGGCGTACGTGGTGGCGCACGAGGTGGGGCACCACGTGCAGAATCTGATGGGCATCTCCGAGCAGGTGCAGGCCGCGCGGAGCCGCGCCTCGCCGGAGCAGGCCAACGTGCTGTCGGTGCTCCAGGAGCTGCAGGCGGACTGCTTCGCCGGCATCTGGGCCCACCATGCGCAGCGGGAGCGCCAGGTGCTGGAGGAGGGCGACGTGGAGGAGGGCCTGGGTGCCGCGTCCGCCATTGGTGACGACACGCTCCAGCGTCGCACCCGGGGCTACGTCGTCCCCGAGTCCTTCACCCATGGCTCCTCGGAGCAACGCGTCGCGTGGTTCAAGAAGGGCCTGTCACAGGGCACCCTGGAGGCGTGCGACACGTTCTCCGACGCGTCCACGCCGTCGCGCCGTCGCCGCTGACCCACGGGACGATTGGCGTCCAGACCCCCTCCCGCGTTTGAATGGCCTCACGTGGAACGAATCCACGGCCATCGACGTCGGAGGGGGCGTGCCTTCATTTCAAGCCAGATGGTGCGCGGGGCTGCTCGTCGGCCTGTTGCTGGCCGCGCCCGCGGAGGCCCGCTTCGGCAAGCGCTCCAAGCCGAGCGAGTCGAAGTCGGACGCCCACGAGGCCACCGCCATCGGTCAGGACGACGATGATGATGATGACGACGACAAGGACTCCGACTCCGACAAGGGCTCCTCCGACTCGGGGAGCGACGACTGCTGCTCGGACTCGCTGGATGACCTGGGCAACGAGCTGGTCGGGAGCCTGTTCGGGTGGATGCTCGAGGGCATGGTCCATGCGATTGCCAATACGGGCACCCACCTGCCCCGGAGGGCCAACGCAAGCCTCCAGCCGGGCATGGCCCCGGAGGTCACCGCGGAGGTGAGCACGGAGCGTCGGCACGCGGTGCCGGTGTCCTTCCGCATGGGCGCGCAGAACCTGCTCCTTCGAGACGACGCGAAGGGCGCCGACATGTTCGTGGGGTTGGAGTTCCGCCGCTTCGGCGTGGAGGGCCACGTGCTGCGGCTGTCCCTGCCCACCGATGACGGCACGGACGGACGAGACAGGCTCACGCTGTCGGAGGTGCACCTGACGCATGCGTTCCTCGTGCGCGAGCAGCTGCGGCTGCGCGCGGAGGCGGGCGTGAGCACGGCGTATGCGCCGGACGTCATGCTCGTGGGGCCCAGCGTGGGCGTGTCCTTCGAGGCCTGCATCCTGGGCCCCCTGGACCTGGAGGCTCGCACGCAAGTCACCCCGTGGCCGTACCTCCAGCTCGACGGCACGGTGGGGCTGGCCCTGCACCTGGGCAGCCTCATGATTCGAGGCGGCTGGCGGGGCCTGGTCCTGGACGACCAGGGCACGGTGGACGGCGTGGCCCACCAGGACCGGCTCCATGGCCCGTACCTGGGCGGGGGCTTCACCTTCTAGCGTCGCGGGCTAGCGACGCCCCTTCACCTTCCACCAGAGCATGCCGAGGAAGCCCTCCGGCGGAGGCTCGGGAGGAAGCATCGACTCGTCGTCATCCGAGCGTCTCGCGGGCGGAGGTGGCATGGCCCTTCGCGGTGAGGGCGAGGACAGGGGCTCCGTGCTGTGAAGCCCTCGCGAGGCCCGGTCCAGGGCCTCGGAGAAGGAGCGCCTCGTGACGTCGCGGCCCTCGATGCGCTCGGGGCGGGAGACGCGCTCCAGCGCGCTGACCCGGACGACACCGTCGGCGCCTTCGACACGGCGCAGGCCACCGACGCGTCCGATGGGACCCCTGGGTTTTCGTCCGTGCATGACGTGTCTCTCGCGGAGGCGAATCGTTCAGGGCCTGGTTTCGGCGGACAGGGCCGTCTTGAGCGGGATGAACTCCTCGCGCCGCAGCAGCAGCCTCGCGTCGTTCTTGGGGAGGATGCGGAGCTGGAAGCGACGCTCATAGGAGTCCGCGGACGCGAAGACGCCCTTGTCGCTCACCAGCAGCAGCGCCGTGGGGACGGAGAGCTTGGGCGAGCGGTGCCCGTAGAAGTGCACCACGACGTGGTAGGGGCCGGGGGCGACCTTGCGCGCGTGATACAGCTCCGGGCCCAGGCCATCGGTGATGTCCCAGTAGAGCTGTCCACCCAGCCGCGTCTGCTTGTGCTGGTAGTAGCAGCGCTCACCGTTGGGCTCGATGACCCACAGGTCGATGTCCGTCGAGTCCGAGTTCCAGTGGGTGGTGAGCTGGTAGTCGATGGGCGTGGAGGACACGCCGCCGTACCAGGCCGTGCTGGCCTCCTGGATTTCGCCGAGGCGCGCCTTCAGCACGGACGCGAAGGACTCCGCGCGGGGATGGCGTGCCAGCGCGGAGAGCAGGCGCCCGTAGTGGTACGCCGCGACCAGGCGCAGCTCCGTGACGTGTCGCCACTGCGCGCCCGCGAGGACGATTTCGTAGTTGCGCGCGGCCTCGGCATGGCGCCCGGAGGCATCCAGCGCGAGGGCTTCCTCCAGATACGCCTGACCCTCGAAGGGGCGGTTGAGTCGGACGTGCTCGAACAGCTCCGAGGCGGCGGGGAACTGCCCCATGGCGAGCAGGCCGTAGCCGACCAGGCGCAGGGCCTCCGCGTCCTTGGGCCGCAGCTCCACGGGGGAGGACAGGGCCCGCAGCGCGCCCCCGGTGTCTCCGGCGAAGGCGCGCTGACGGGCGATGCCCTCGTACAGCGTCACGTCGTCGCGATTCTCCCGACGCGCCTTGCGGTAGGTCAGCTCCGCGGTGAGTCGAGGCTCGCCGCCCGCATAGGGCTCGTCGCGCAGCGGCTGACGCTTCATCAGGGGCGCCAGGGCCGAGCGGTTCTCCGTCAGGGTCCGCACCACGGCGAGCCCGGACTTGGGCACCTGGTCCAGGTCGAGCCCCTGGAGCTTGTCCTTGCGCTGGTCCTGCTCTCGCTTGCGCAGCGTCTCCAGGTCATCCAGCTCCACGCGCTCGTCGCGGATGGCGAAGCGCTGGTAGTCCGACTCGGACTCGAGCACGAGCATGGACGCGCGCGCGTTGGCCAGCCGGTAGTGCTGACTGAGCGCCACCACCATCCGGTCCAGGCGCACGTCATCCAGGGCCACCATCCGCGTGACGAAGAGGTCCGCCCAGGCGCGCGGCGCGAAGGTGCTGTCGTCCTCCGAGGACAGCGGCACGCTGAGCGTCTGCTCCACGTCGCCGGCGCGCGTCGACACCACCAGCTCCGCGGTGCCCTTCTCCGGCAACCGTCCCGCCACCAGCAGCTCCTGGCCCGGGAAGACGAGGTGCGGTCGGCCCGCGATGACGAGGTCCTTCACGGCGGCGCCCTTCACCTCCACGCGGGAGAGCACCACGGACATGGCCCGGTGGGCCCTCGCCGCGGCCTCTACCTGGCCACCGGAGAGCACCGTCACGCTCCGGCCTCCGCTGGCCCGTGAGAGCGCGTCGAACAGGTCCGTGTTCACCGCTGCCTCGCCAAAGCGATACGTCACCCAGCGCAGGGCTTCGGCGCTGCCGTGGCGGGAGATGAGCGACTCGACGGTGCTCTGGCCCCAGGTGACGTTGCCGTCGGAGAGAAGGAAGGCCGTCACGCGCTCGCCGGGCTTGACGGGCTTGAGCCATTCACCCGCGGCCCGGTCCAGCTCCGCCAGCATGCCATCCACGTGGGAGGCGCCCTCCAGGTACACGCGCTCCAGCTCGGAGAACGTCTCCTGGCGCCGCGCGGCGTCGTTCACGCGCCAGCCCGAGCCATGCAGCCAGCGGGGCCGCACGTCGAAGAGCAGCACCGCGTACTCCTTCAGCGTGGAGTCCTTCTCCAAGAGCGCGCGCAGGGTCGCGGCCTGGAGCGCCCAGGCGTTGCCGTCCTCCGTGGCCAGCGACGTGTCCACCACGAGCACGGCGCGACCGGTGGGCGGACCCTCCGCCTCCGACGTCAGCCGCGCGGGCAGGCGCACGCGCGCATGAAACGCCTGGCCCGGAAGGCCCGCGTCATCGCGTCCCACCAGGACGTCCGCTTCCTTGTTCTTCGGCGTGAGGGCCACCGACAGCGCGCCGTCTCCCGTGAGGGAGGGCAAGTCATAGGTCCGCCACGTGCCCAGCTCGCGGGGCTTCCCCTTCACCTCGGGAGCCACCAGCACCGCTTGCGTGTGGCGCGGGTCCACGTGCACACGCGCGGACACCTGGAGGTCCTTGCCCGCGCCGACGGGCAGGGGCCACGTGTAGCGCAGGCGCTCGCCGTCATGGAGCAGCGTCTGCTCGTAGGCGATGACCACGCGCTTGAGGGAGCGGGGCGGCAGCGGGAAGACGCGGGCGCTGAAGGTGGAAGCGCCGGCCCACTCCAGCAGCGCCGGGTCGACGTTGTTGCGGACGATGTCCTCATACACCTCGCGCGCGCGCTTCTGCTCGACGACGCGGGCCTCCTGGGGAGCGCCCCAGGAGCGCTTCGCGCCCGGAGGGCTGGGGGGCGCGGCGGCCGTGAGTTGCTCCACGTCCGAGGTGCCATCGCCGAGGGGAGGCAGCAGGTCCGAGGACTGGAAGAGGGACGGGGAATTCACCGACACGGAGCCCGAGTAGAGCGCGAAGCCCGCCACGGACGCGCCACCGGGCAGCGGGTAGTAGAAGGTGCCCTCCAGGTTGTGGGGCGTGTCGTTCTCGAAGAGGTGGTCCACCACCGTGCGCGCGCGGGCGCCCTGGATGTACGTCACCACGCGAATCGCTCGCGTCTTCAGGGGCTGGTAACGACCGGACTCGTCGCGCACCAGCACCTTCGCGGCGCGGGGCGCGGTCTCCACCTTGGGCAGCACGGGGGTGGGCGGCGCGTCGTCATGCGCCTGGCCGTTCTTCATCGCCAGCTTGGCCGGTTCCCGCTCGGCGGCTTCCCCTCCGCCTCCGCCTCCCCGGATGATCTGGATGATTTCGCGACGCTTGGCCTCCAGGACCCGCCCACCCGACGACGCGGCGGGCGCCTCTCGGGCCGCGTCCATCGGCCGCATCGCGGCGGCGGGTGCGGGCGCGGCGGGAGGGGGCGGCGGTGGAGGCGGGACGGCTCCGAGCGCCACATCCCGCGCGACGCGCTCTTCCTCCGGCTCCGGACCTCCTTCCTCGTGAAGCAGCTCCCCGGTGGGAGTGGAGGGCCCCTGACGGGCACTCTGGAGCAATTTCTCGAGGTCCTGCTCACTGAGGATCCTCGGGTCCGCCAGGCCATCGCGCAGGTCCGCGACGTTCACCTCGCCGGGGTCGATGACGCCGGGGGCGGTGACGGGCGCGGCGAGGCCGGCCTTGAGGAAGCTCTCCGGAGGCGCTTGCGGCTTCGGCGCGGGGGCCACGGGCGGTGGCGTCGAGCCCCGCTCACAACCCGCCATGACGAGGCACAGCAGCAGCACGGCGGTGGAAAGGCGCGTGAGGTGCATGTGCGGGGACGTTAGCCCAAGACGGTGTCGTCCGTGCATGCCCCCCGGGACGCGAGGGCCTCAGTCCAGATAACCCCAGCGGTCTTCCTCGAAGACATAGAAGGGGCGTCCGAAGGGAATCCGTTCCGTCCAGCCGAGCACGTGTCGCCCGGGGCCCACGTCATAGGTGAAGCCGAAGTGGGGGCCGGAGTACTTCGCGGGTGGCAGCTCGGGGAGGAACGCGGGGACCAGCTCCGTGAGCGCCTGGGGCAACTGGCCATGTCGCGTCTGGAAGGCCCGGCACGCGGTGATGAGGCGTTCGGCGTTGCGCCGCGCCCGCTCGCTTCCCGCGCGGTAGGGGCGCAGGACGACGAGGGCGGTCATCGCCAGGGCCGCCGTGTTCTGGGCGAGCCGGGTGGCGCCGTCTCGCAACTGGCGAAGGGTGCTCCCGAGCAACGTGGCCATGCAGCCTCCCGAGGTCCTCGCATCATCGCCCAGGCGCCATCCTCCCGGGCCATCACTGCCTATCTTTTTCGAGGACAGGAGGCCGTGATGCCAGACATCGACACGCGACAGCGAGCAGGTGAACCCTTGGAGGATGGGAGGGCCCGCGAGCAGGGTTATGAGGACGAGGTTCCCGGCCATACGCCAGGAGTGGCCGAGGGAGACGACGAAGCGGTACCCCAGCGTGCCCACGCTTTTCCGGACCCGGACAAGACGCCCGGTTGTGCGGAGGGTTGACTGGTCGACGCTTCATCCAGGCATGAGATGCTTGGATTTACCGACCTGGCCTGACAGTCTCCCCGCGTCATCGTTCACAGTGAGGGCGCGTCGCCATGGGGATGGAAGGCCGGTCGGTGCCGGAGGTGGACCAGGCTGCGCTCGCTCCGACGGGACCGCCCGTCCAGGTCGACACGGTCGCCGTCGACAAACCGTCTGTCGGGGGGCGTCTGCTCGCGACGCTGGGGAGCCGGCACGTCCGGCTGTTCCTGGCGCTCATCTGGGGCGTGCTGCTGTTCGTGGCCTTCCAGCCCGGACTGATGTCGGCGGACTCGCTCAGCATGCTGTGGCAGGGCCGGACCGGGGAGTACACGGACTGGCATTCGCCCTTCTACGCCTTCTTGTTGGGCAAGGCCTTCCTGCTGACGGGCTCGACGTGGCCGGTGATGGCCTTCCAGCTCCTGGGGCTGGCGCTGGGGCCGGTGGTGTTGCTCGGAGGTGTCTCGGGGCGTCGCGGGCTGGCCGCGCTCGCGTTGCTGGGCGTGTACTGGGTCCTTCCCAGCACCTGGGCGGTGGGGGTGACGCTCTGGAAGGACGTGTTCAACGCGGTGGCCCTGCTCTGGACGGTGGTGTTGCTCACGCGGGGACGACCGGGATGGGCCTTCGCGTGCCTCGTCGCCGCGACGCTGACGCGGCACAACGCCATCACCGCCAGCATGTTGCTGGTGCCCATGGTGGTGGCGCGCGTGCCCGTGCTGATGAAGGACCGGAGCCGTCCCGTCATCGCGGGTGTGTTGCTCCTCGCGGTGCTGGCGATAGCACCGGGCTTCATCGAGCGCGCCGCCAGCGTGAGCAAGACATGGATTGGCGGCGCGCTGCTGGTGTTCGACGTGGCGGGCGTCTATGCGCGCGAGCCGGCGGCGATGGAGGGCTCGCCGCTCGTGGCGCGGTGGAAGTGGGACGCGGCCAAGCTGGGCTACCTCTATGACCCGCGCGCGGTGTCGCCGATTCTGTGGGGAGACCCGGCGCGGGGCGCCATCTCTACCGAAGAGCTCCTCGCGGCGAAGGAGCCCCTGACGCGGGAGTGGCTCCGCGTCGTGCGCGCCTACCCGGGGGCCTATCTGCGGCATCGGTGGGCGTCGTATGTCGCGAACCTGGGCCTGGAGGGCTTGTCCGACTCCTACTATCAGGACAACGGGAGCTACCACCGGCAGATCGACCCGAACGAGCTGGGCCTGAAGCTGCGAAAGCACACCGCGGTCCACCGGGGCTTCGTGGCCATGCGAGAGGCCTGGTCCAATGCCATCGCCCGTGGAGGGCCGTGGCTGGTGCTCGCGGTCGTGCTGGCCGGCGTGGGCTGGAGACGTCGCGCGCGGGATGGCGGACTGATGTTCTGCGTGGCCGCTTCCGGAGTCACCTACGCGCTGGCGTACCTCCCCGTGAGCGTGAGCGCCGAGTACCGCTTCTATTACTGGACCGCCATCTCCGTGTTCGCCGCCGCGGCGCTGTGGCTGGCTCGGCCCCCGTCGCGCACGGCGTAGCGTTGTGTACGCCGTGTGTGGCGCATCGGGTCAGCCCTCCGAGGAGGCGTGTGACTCGGGGTGTGGCTCCGTGCGGGCAGGGGTGGCCCGGGTGAATAGACGGGAGGGGGCCCCGTCAGACTGTACAGAACGCGGCGCAACCCGCTGCGAAGGAGGTCGTCATGTACAGCAAGCTGAAGCGAGTCTTGGTGGTGTGCTCCCTCACGGTGGCTTCTCCTGTCCTCGCGCAGTCGGTGCATGGTGCCTCCCCCGTCACGACCTCGGGCGTCACCGAGTGGGTTCGCGACCAGCGCATCGAATCGCGCTCCAGCGCGGAGCGGGCGCGGCTGGAGCGTGAGCGGGCCGAGCGCGAGCGGCAGGCCCGGCTGGAGCGCGAGCGGCAGGCGCGGTTGGAACGGGAGCGGCAGGCCCGGCTGGAGCGCGAGCGGCAGGCGCGGGTGGAGCGTGAGCGCATCGAGCGTGAGCGTCTGGCGCGGATGGAGCGTGAGCGGGCGGAGCGCGAGCGGCAGGCTCGGGTGGAGCGGGAGCGTCGTGAGCGGGCGGAGTGCGCGCGCTACGGGCATGCGCGCTGCGACACGTACTCCCGGCATGGTTAGGCGGCACCGCGTCATGAAGACCGGGGGCTGAAGTCGACAGCCCTCGGTTGACGCACGCAGGCCGTGGGCGTCTGCTGGATGGATGTCAGATTCTGCTTCTTCCGCGCCCGCGCACGTCGCCGATGCCCGCCCGGTGGATGCCACCGAGCGGGTGACGCTGCTGGATGCGCTGCGTGGTTTCGCGCTGTGCGGCGTCTTCGTTTCCAACAGCGTGTCCTGGTTCAGCGGCAGGGTGATGATGCCGCGAGAGCAGGCCCAGGCCCTCGCGGCACCCCTCTTCGAGACGGTGGTCTCGGGCCTGTACCAGTTCTTCGTGAACCAGAAGTTCGTGACGTTGTTCTCGTTCCTCTTCGGGCTGGGCTTCAGCATCCAGCTCGCCCGTGCGGAGGCGCGAGGCTCCTCGATTGTCCGGCTCTACGCGCGGCGCCTGCTGGTGCTGCTGGCGATAGGGCTGACCCACCAGTACGCCATCTGGTCCGGAGACATCCTCCACACCTACGCGATGGTGGGCTTCGCGCTGCTGTTGTTCCGGAGCCGCTCGAACACGACGGTGCTCATCTGGGCGGTGGCGATGATGGCGGTGGTTCCGCTGGTGATTCCGGCGCTGGAGCGCTTCATCCCCGTCTGGCTGCACGGCGCGGAGGCCGCGGGGGAGGCGGCGAAGGCGACCCGGGCCCTGGAGACGGCGTCTCGCGCGCGGCTGTTCGAGGCGCTCTCCAGCGACTCGTTCTGGACGGCGCTCACGGGGATGGCTCGCTTCAACACCGAGTCGTTCCTGCGCATCAACCGGCTCGTCTGGATGAGCCTCGTCCTGGGGCGGTTCCTGTTCGGCTTGCTGGCGGGCCGCCTCCTGTTGCTCCAGGACATCGAAGGCAACCGTCGCCTGCACCAGCGGCTGCTGTTCTGGGGGCTGTTCCTGGGGGTGATTGGCAACGGGCTGGGGTTGGTCGTGTGGCGGTTGCGCGCGATGGGGATGGGGGACCTCATCGACCGTGACTGGATGATGGTGCTGACCGTGGTGCAGGAGCTGGGCTGCCTGGCGCTGGGCGGGGCCTACGTCGCCCTGTTCGCGCTGCTGTCCCGGCGAGGCTGGGTGCAGCGCGTCTTCAACGTGCTGATGCCCGTGGGGCGGATGGCGCTCTCGAACTACCTGCTGCAGTCCGTGGTGAGTGTCTGGCTCTACAACGGATGGGGGCTGGGGCTCATCGGGAAGGTGCCTCCGTCGACGAGCATCTTCCTGGCCCTGGGCATCTTCGCCGTGCAGATAGTCCTCAGCCACTTGTGGATGGCCCGCTTCCGCTTCGGTCCCGCCGAGTGGCTGTGGCGCTCGCTCACCTATGGCAAGGCCCAGCCCATGCGACTGCCGACGAGCCCCGGTGAGGTCGGAGCCGCGCCCTCCTCGTGAGAAGGGCGGGGTGACGCGAGATACTTTCCTGGCGTGTCCGGGAGCTTCCGGTGCGCCCTGACGTGGAGGTCGTGTCATGACGCTGCGAACGCGAGGCGTGGTGCTGCTGCTGTCCGCCGTGGGGCTGGGCGCATGTGGAGGCTCGACGGAGGAGCCCTCCTCGCTCCCCCCCGAGTCGTCTGGAGTCATTGCGTCCGCCGTGGTGCCACCCTGCACGGGCACCAATGCGTGGGCCACGATGGGACACGATGGACGCCGCTCCTTCACCTCGGATGGCTGCGCGTGGCATCCGCTGACCAAGCTCTGGGAGTTCGCGCCCACCGCGGGAGCCGGGCGTTCCGTGCAAGGCGTGGAGCGGGCGGTGGCGGACACCGACGGCGTCTATCTGGCGTGGAACTCCAATCCCAACTACGTCGGCTCGGGTGGAAGCCCCGCCCTGGAGAAGATCGCCCCGGCCACGGGCGCCAGCGTGTGGAGCGTCGACCGGCAGCTCAATGACAACCGGGGACATTGGCCCTCCTTCTTCGCATACGAGAAGCTCGTGGGCGGCGGTGTCTACGAGGCGCGTGACGGAGTCGTCCGCAACGACGACGGCATCCGGACCTGGAGCAAGCAGTTCGGCGCCAACTACTACTCGGGCGGCACCACTCCCTATGCGGAGTACGAGCAGGCGAACAACGACAGCTGGGGCCAGTCGCTGTCGGACGGCACGCGCCTGTGGGTCTACAACCAGCTTCACTACCATGGCCCCAAGCTGGGCCTGCGCTCGTTCGACAAGCGCGGCAACCTCCTGCTGGAGCTGAACACCTACGGGTACTACGGCGGCACGCGAGTCTTCCCCCAGCACCAGTGGGACACCGCGGAAGACCGCCTGGGCTCCATCGCCACGGACAACGGCTTCATCTACCTGGCGGCCATCTACAACTTCCAGTGCTCGACGAACTGCTCGGCGACCGAGCCGCGTCCCTTCGCGTCGGGTCTGTTCGGTTGGGACCTCGCCACCGGGACACCTCGTTGGCCTCGTGTCGCGCTGGAGCCCGCGAGCAACATCAGCGTGGCCGGCAATCGCATCTACCTGCTGGAGCGGGACCTGGCCACCGGCACGGTGACGTTCAACATCCGCAATGCCGGTTACAACGGCGCCAGTCTCTTCCGCTCCCCGCCGTTTCCCAGCTCGCAAATCACCGGGTATCAGGCACCCGTGCTGGTGGGCGGCCGAGCCATCATCGCGGTGCAGGAGAGCTCCGGTCCCAACGCGGGCACCGTGCTCTATTCCTTCGACGCCCTCTCGGGTGGCACGCCGCTGACGGCGGCGCTTCCGGGGGTCTACGATGTCATCGTCCCGTACTACGGAAGAGACCTCCTGGATTTTTCCACCACGCCCTTCGCGGGCAAGCGCAGCACGTCCATCGCCGCCGCGTCGGGGACGAAGGACGCATCGGGAGCGAGCGTCCCCACGCTGGTCATCACCTCGCGCACGGGGCTGCACGTCGTCGCCGTCTCGACACTCGCGACGCTGTGGATCGCGACCAAGCTGGCGTTGGTGGGGACCGCGGACGGGGGTTCACTCAGGGACCCTGTCATCGTGAAGGACCGGGTCTATGTGGTGGACCGGAACAAGGTATACGCCCTGGGGCTGTAGCCGAGGCGCTGTCGCCCGGCTGGATGAGAGGAAGCATGATGCGACGGTGGGTGTTGCTGGCGTTCTGTGTCTCCACGCGCGTGTGGGCGCAGGACTATCGCGCTTGCAAGGAGCTGTTCGTGTCCCCGCTGGCGGTGAAGGTGGGGACGACGAACCCCGGTGGCTCGTCCTGGGACGAAGGTTCCGCGGCGGACCCGGAGCTGTCCGCGATGGCCGTCGACGTCGAAGGTGCCTCACCCGTCGTCATCGGCCCGAAGCAGGAGGACACCGGCAGCCTGCGGTGGAACAGCCTCTTCCTCGAAGAGACGCGCTCGGGAGCCTGGCTCCCGGTGGGAGTGGGAGGCTCGCTGAGCCTGCTGCTCACCGACGCGGACGAAGGCATGTCGGACTTCATCGGCGCCTTCGCCGTCACGGTTCCGGAGTCGCTCGCGAGCACGGGCACGGCGTTCCTCTCCGTTCCTTCCAGCGGCGCGCCGCAGGTGCCGCTCGCGCTGCGCATCTCCGCGTCGGATGGCAAGCGACCGTGCGCGGGGCTGGAGAAGGTGGGCCCGGCCCGCTACGAGCTCCCCGCTCCCTCCTTCACCGCGCGGGTGGATTCAGCCCTGCTGGAGAAGCTCCGCGCGGCCCAGCGCTGCAAGGCGGGGAGCACCCAGGCCGAGTGCAAGGCGGAGGGCTATGAGGTGCTCTACACGCAGGAGCTGCTCAAGGACACCTGGGTGACGGTGGTGTCCACCGGGCCGTTCGAGGGTGGCGCGGGCAAGGTCTTCGCGGTGGCGCTCGGCATCGAGCCCGCGCGTCGCCAGGTGGCACACGTGGGGCGTTGCGACGCGTTGAAGAAGGCGCCCTCCCTGGGAGAAGCGCTGCTCTGTCGGCAGGGCACCAAGGGGACGCTCATCATCGTGGAGAAGGGCAAGGCCCGGACGCGGCCCGCCACGGCTCGTGAGCTGGAGGCGTTGAAGGACGCCGAGCCCGCGCCTGTCGAGCCCGCGCCCGCCGAGCCCGCGCCCGCCGAGCCCGCGCCCGCCGAGCCCGCGCCCGCCGAGCCCGCGGCTCCCGCTCCTTGAGGTTGTCCTGGCCAGACGAGGCAACCGGAGCGCAAGGCTCCGGTCGTCGACGCCGGGAGTCAGGCTTGCGGTCTCATCGTCGCGAGCACCGCGCCGATGCCGATGAGCGCGAGGCCTGACAGTCGTTCACGCCAGACCAGGGCACGGGGTGAGCTGGAGACGCGACCTCCAGCCACGCCCAACCCCGCGTAGACGGCGAGCACCGGCACCTCCACGACGATGCAGGAGATTCCGTAGACGGTGAACTGCAAGCCCGCGTGGGGGCCCGGGTGGATGAACTGCGGGAGCAGTGAGCCGAAGAACAGGATGGACTTGGGGTTGGCGAGCTGCTTCGCGAAGCCCTGCACGAAGGCCCCGCGCCACAGGGGCGGCTTCGGACGCTGCTCCAGCGACAAGGTGTGCTTCGCGGAGAGCAGCGTCCTCACGCCCAGGTAGACGAGGTAGGCCGCGCCCGCATAGCGGATGCCGTAGAACGCGAAGGGCGACGCGGCCAGCGCCGCGCCAAGGCCCGCGACGGAGATGAGGAAGTACACGGCGTTGCCGGCCTGGATGCCCAACGCGGCGCTCATCCCGGTGCGAAACCCCCGCGACATCGCTTGGGAGACCACCAGCAACACGGCGGGGCCCGGGGTGATGGCGAAGAGGGTGATGGTCAGGGTGAACGTTGCCCAGAGGGTAAGGTCCATGGCGTGGCGGCGTGGCCGGAAAGGGCTCCGGACCGGACGCGGCACCCTAGGGACGCGGAGCGCTCACTTCAAATGACGCGTGCGCGACGTCTGCCCCCGGGGGCCACCTCGCCGCTGGAATGGCGACGTTTCGAGGACTGTCACCCGCGGAGGCCGTGGAGCTCCCTGGCGCAAACCAGGCGTTGCATCAGGCCTCGCTCGTGGTCTGCTCGGCCTCAGGATGGGGCCGGGGCTGATGAGGAGCGTCACACGTGAAGAAGACGTACGTTGGAAGCTGTCACTGCGGGGCGGTCCGCTACGAAGCGGACGTCGACCTGAGCCAGGGCACCTACAAGTGCAACTGCTCCATCTGCACCAAGGCGCGGCTGTGGCACGCCGTCATCGGTCCCGAGGACTTCCGCCTCCTGTCCGGTGAGGCCGAACTCACCGAGTACCAGTTCCACACCAAGCAGCTCCATCACCTGTTCTGCAAGCACTGTGGCGTGCACTCCTTTGGCTGGGGTGACGACACGGACCTGGGGAAGTTCTACACCATCAAGGTCAACTGCCTCGACGACGTGGACCTCGACGAGCTGGCGCGCGCACCCCTCACCTACGTCAACGGACGGGAAGGGCGACGGCTTCAAGAAACAGCCGGCCGAAGTCCCGCACCGCTGAACCCGTCGACACGAACAGGATGATGCCCATGAAGCTCTACGACGAACTGGCCGAGTGGTGGCCCCTGGTCTCTTCCCCGAGCGACTACGCGGAGGAGGCATCCGAGTATCGCCGCCTGCTGCTCGCGGGCGCGACGGGCCCGCTGGTGACGCTGCTGGAGCTGGGCAGCGGGGGTGGCAACAACGCCAGCTTCCTCAAGCGGGACTTCCAGCTCACGCTGGTGGAGCCCTCGGAGGGCATGCGCAAGCACAGCCGCGAGCTGAATCCCGAGTGCGAGCACCTGCCCGGTGACATGCGCACCGTGCGTCTGGGCCGCGAGTTCGACGCCGTGTTCATCCATGACGCCGTCGAGTACATGACCACGGAGGAGGACCTGCGCGCGGCGCTGGAGACGGCGGCCATTCACCTGCGCCCGGGTGGCGTCGTCCTGGTGGCTCCGGACGCGACGCAAGAGAGCTTCGAGCCGGGGTCGATGACGGAAGGGGGCGACGAGCCCGAGGTGCCTGGGCAGGGCTCGCGCTCGCTGCGCTACCTCATGTGGACGTTGCCGACGAAGCCGGGGAGCGCGACCTCGGAGACCCACTTCGCGATGCTGCTGAAGGAGCGTGACGGCAGCATCCGCTCCGTCCACGACGTGCACCTGCATGGCCTCTTCTCGAGGGCGACGTGGCTGCGCCTCTTCGACGAACTGGGCCTCGATGCCCGCCTGGAGACGCGCACCCTGGAGGGGACGCCGTACGACACCTTCGTCGCCGTCAAGCGTCGCTAGCCGATCCACACCCGGGGGACGTCCCTGAAGCCGGCGGATCCACCGCGGGTGATAAATGGCTGAGACAAGGCACTGAAATCACGGGGAAGTGAAACCTTCTCGCAACCTTGAACTCCCCGGTGGCGATAATCCCGAAGCGCGTTGTCCGCGCTCTCCATCGGGATCCCCCACCATGGCCTCCAAGATCAGCGATACGCCTCGTCCTCTACCGACCGCGACGACGCGAGCCCCGGCCACGAAGGCTCCCTCGGAGACGCCGAACAAGGTCTCCACGCCCGACCTGAAGTGGAACAAGGACTGCTTCGAGCCGGGCAAGGCCCAGCCGCTGCCGCTCCCCAAGCCCCCGGTGTCGCTGCCCCCGTCGCTGCCCAAGCCTCCGACGCAGCCTCAGGTGCCCACGAACCCGCTGCCCCTGCCGCTGCCCAAGCCTCCGACGGACCCTCAGGTCCCGACGAACCCGCTGCCCCTGCCGCTGCCCAAGCCTCCGACGGACCCTCAGGTCCCGACGAACCCGCTGCCCCTGCCGCTCCCCACGGACCCCCAGGTCCCGACGGAGCCGCTGCCGGAGCCCGGCCCCGTGGAGCCCACTCCCGAGCCGAAGCCCGAGCCGTCCATCACCGACTCGGACCCGATGACGCACATCGCGTACCTCGCCTCGGATGAGCTCCAGGGCCGCGACAGCCCTTCGGCGGGACTCGATGCGGCCTCCGCGTACGTGCAGGCGCACGTCGAGAAGTACGGCCTCGTGGGCCCCAACAGCAACAACCCGGAGAACCCCTTCCAGCAGAAGTTCGACGTGTTCTCCTTCGCCAGCAAGCCGGAGGCGGCGGCGGCGGGTGACGCCCGGGCGAATGGCCACGCGGAGCACAAGCAGTTCGGCCACCAGCTCTTCCAGGAGGGGTTCTACCTGGAGGAGGGGATGCCCCGCGAGACGCTGGAGATGCTCAACAAGAAGTACGAGAGCACGATGAAGGCCGAGGGGCAGCCCCTCACGCCTGCTCGCGGCGGCGGGCTGCGCAGCGTGGAGGAGCTGCGTGCGCTGGCCACGGAGTCCGGCCAGGCGGTGAACACGATGGCGATGCTGCCCGGCACCGGGCCGCACAAGGACGAGGTCATCGTGGTGATGGCCCACCTGGACCACGTGGGCACGGACCGTCGCGGCAACATCCACAACGGCGCGGACGACAACGCGTCCGGCAGCGCGGTGCTGATGGCGGCGGTGCCGGAGCTGGCCGAGGCGCAGAAGCGCGGCGAGCTGGACCGCTCCATCCTCTTCATCTGGACGGGCGCCGAGGAGAAGGGCCTGGTCGGCTCGCAGTACTTCGTCGACCACCCGATTCCGGGGCTGAGCACGGAGCAGATCTCCGGCGTCGTCAACGTGGACATGGTGGGCCGCTGGGACGACCAGCGCCTGTCCGTCGTGGACACCGACCGCAGGGGCCAGGCGAACTACTTCCGCGACGTCGTGGACCAGGCCAACGCGCAGCTCGCGGACCCGTTCGACCGCATCAACCGCGACATCAACGTGTACCGGGACCGCCAGGATGGCGCCGTCTTCGGCCGCAAGGGCGAGGACGTCCTCTTCCTCTTCGAGGGCCTGTCCAATCCCAAGGGCGGCGGCGACCTCATCCCCGAGTACCACGAGCCCGGAGACGACATCGACCTCATCCTCCGCGACAACGGCGGCGAGAAGCCGCGCCGGGTCAAGGACCTGATGGTCAACGTCATCGAGCTGGCCGCCAACCGGACCACTGCCAAGGAGTGACGTCCGCCCGGACGTGAAGCCGCCGGCCCCCGTATCCCCGGCGGCCGGCGCGCACCGCCAGGGGCTTGTCCCCAGGTCATCGCCCGTCGAGACTCGATGCCATGTCCGCAGGTACTCCAGCGCCGCGTCCGTGGTTCGCCTTCTCCGTCGACCTGTCCCCCGCGACGGCGCGTGAGCGCCTGCCGGGCCTGCCCTCCGCGCCCACGTTGCCGGAGGGGGAGCTGGCCGAGGCGCTCGACGTGGACGTCGTCTATGACGTGCCCTCGCACGCCTGGGGCGGCAAGGTGGCCCGGTTGGTGGACGCCCCGGGCAAATCCCTTCCCGGGCTGCTGCGGCGCGTGTCAGCGGAGACGTGGGACGCCGTGAGCCGGCTGGAGTCGGTGCTCGCCGAGGCCACCACGTCCCGGCCCGTCAAGGTGCGCACGGCCACCGGCGCCGTCCTCTCCGCCCACGCCTTCACCGCTCCAGCCCGCGGTGGCCCTCCCGCGCAGGGCCCCGTCAGCGAGGCCTTCCTCGTCACCGTGGCCCTCGCCGCCGAGCGCTCCGGTCTCCCGGCGGACTACGTGGAGCGCCTCCAGGCCGAGGCCCGAATCGTGGGAACGCTCCAACAGGCGAAGGCGGACGCACGCTCCGTCCCAGGCTCTCCCGCGAAGAAGCCGTGATCTCACTTTTGTAGAAAAAAGGTGGGGCGATGACGCAACCCGGTATCGCTCGCGACCGACCATAGCTCTACCAGGGCCTCATTCCGTTCCTCTCCTGGGCGGCCCAAGGATGCCTCTCGCATGACGACGCTGCGACCCACTGCTCGCCCCAGCACCCCGCCCACCGCCACGGTCGCCCCGGCGGACACCGCGTCCACCAACGTCGTGACGCCGAGGGGCGGCAGCTGGAACCGCTCCGCCGCTCGCGAGGTCCCCATCGCCGAGCTCCAGACGAAGTTCGGCTGGACGGAGCAGAGCTGGGAGACCGGCCTGCTGAAGGCGGCGGACGCGGCGGGCAGCAAGACGCGCGGAGGCAATGGCCAGGTGTCCGCGGCTGAAATCGAGGCCTACCTCGCCGCGCCCACGGACGGGCGCTACCTCACCTCCACGGCGCTCCAGCAGGGCCGCGCCGCGGTGGACGCGAAGCTGGCCAAGGGTGGCGGCGCGCCCGTGGACGTGGATGCCTTCGACTCCAAGTGGCAGGACGGGCTGGCGAAGCGCGCCGACCTCCTGGGTGGCAACAGCGACGGCAAGGTCACCCAGGACGAACTGGCGGCCTACATCCAGAAGTCCAAGGCCAACCAGGTGGACGGCACGCGGTGGGTGCCGGACCAGCAGATGGCCGCCTTCCAGAGCCGCGTCGCGGAGTCCGCCGGAGAAGTGGACCCGCTGCGTCCCACGGGTGGCGAGGGCAAGGGGTTGGAGCTGGTGAAGCAGTACTCACGACTGATGCTGGACGAGGGGAAGAACGTCCCCACCTTCGTGAGCTACCTGCTGTCCGCCGCCGACATCAAGGAGACGCCCGCCGAGGTGGACCGCACGAAGAGCACCTTCGTGAGAGACCCGTTGTTGGGCAGCAAGGGCGTCACCGACTCCGACTACAACAACATGGGCTTCGACCGCGGGCACATGAAGGCCGCCGAGGACTCCCCCAACCAGGAGGCGATGAACGAGAGTCACCAGATGACCAACATCGCCCCCCAGCACGGCAACCACAACCAGCAGGTGTGGCGCACGCTGGAGCGGGCCGTGACGGACCTGGTGAAGGAGACCGGCGGCAAGGCGCACATCCTGACCGGCAACCTGTTCCTGGGCGCGGATGGCAAGCCGCTGCCCCCGGAGTCGGTGGAGACGACGGGCGCCAGGGACCGCAAGATTGGCGTGCCCACGCACAACTTCAAGACGGTGCTGCTGGAGCTGCCCAACGGCAACGTGACGATGTTCGCGTACATGGTGCCCAACGTGAAGGACGGGCCCTCGAAGAAGGACGCCATCATCCCGCTGCTGGAGTCCTCGCGCGTGCCGGTGGACCAGCTCGAGCAACTGCTGGGGCAGGACCTCTACGCGCAGCTCCCCAAGAGCGTGCAGGAGAAGCTGGAGAAGGACACGTCCGCCCCCGGCGCCTTCCAGCTCCAGGGCAGCGAGTACCAGTCCGTCACGCTGCTCACGAAGCGGTAGTGCCTCCCTCGCTCCGGGCCTTCTCCCACCGGCCCGGTGACGCGCGGTTCGCCTTCAGGGCGCAGTGGGCAGGGCGATGTAGTGCTTGCCCAGCTCGTTCAGGACGCCAGGCGCGCCCAGGAGGCTCGCGAAGCACGGGTCATTGGTCCACCGTCCGGTGAACCACGCGTAGCGGAACACGTCCGCGCGGCGCTCGCAGACGGCCACCATCTCCGTCATCTGCGCCTTCGCCTTGGCGACCGAGTCGATTTGCGCGCCATCCTGTTGCTGGTGGCAGTTGGCGAACTCGGTGACCCAGAACGGCTTGCCGTACTTGGTGAGGCGGTTGAGCTGGCCATCGAGCCCGTAGTCGTACCAGTGGAACGCCAGGTAATCGATGCGCGGCTCGCGGTTGCCGTTCTCCGCGCGATACGCGGCGAAGAAGGCATCCAGCCAGACCACGGGGTCCTGGTACCCCGACACCGTGCCCCAGTTCATCGCCGGGCCCACCAGCTTCACGCCCGTGTTGGTGGCGACGCTCTCGTACCGGGGCCACAGCCGCGCGGCGGCCTGCGGCGTCATGTTCGCCTGGTCCCTCAGGTTCGGCTCGTTGAGCAGCAGCAGGTACTCGATGTGGGGATTGTCCCGGAGCATCGCCTCGATGCGCGCGGCGTCGAAGTCGCCGTTCCAGAGCATGGGGATGAAGTCCATGCCGTAGCGGGTGCGGAAGTCCGTCGGCACGTGGGTGTTGGGACGGGAGCTCCAGTTGTACCACCAGCTCACACCTGGGGAGACGGCCGCCATGTCCTCGGGCGTCGCCAGGTCGAAGGCGATGCCGCGCTTGGCGCTCTTGATGAGCGGAGGCGTCTGGGTGCCCGCGTCCTCGGTGGAGGGACGCCCGGACTTGATGGGGTCCGCCGGGTCGCAACCCAGGAGCAGGTACAACGCGATGGAGAAGGGTGCGAGCCAGCGTCTCATGTGCCGTCACCTCCGCCCGCGAGGGCGCGTGGAGACGGTCATCCTAGTGCGAGGAATGGCGCGGTGCGGCTCTTCGATGAGGCGGCGATCTGGGCGGGTGTCCCCGCGGCGACGATGTGGCCCCCTTCGTCTCCGGCGCCGGGCCCCAGGTCGATGACCCAGTCGCTCGCGGCGACGACGCGCATGTCGTGCTCGACGAGGATGACGGTGTTGCCCGCCTCCACCAGCCCGTCGAGCTGCGCCATCAGCTTGTCCACGTCCGCGGGGTGCAGGCCCGTGGTGGGCTCGTCCAGGACATAGAGGGAGTGGCCTCGCTGCGTGCGTTGCAGCTCCGTGGCCAGCTTGATGCGCTGGGCCTCGCCGCCGGAGAGCTCCGTCGCGGGCTGGCCCAGGCGCAGGTAGCCCAGGCCCACCTCGCGCAGGACACCCAGGGCGCGGTGGACGTGGGGCTCCTCGGTGAAGAACGCGTGGGCCGCGTCCACCGTCATGCCCAGCACGTCGGCGATGTTCTTCCCCCGGTAGCGGATCTCCAGCGTCTTCGCGTTGTAGCGGGCGCCGTGGCAGGTGGGGCAGGGCGCGTAGACGCTGGGCAGGAACAGCAGCTCCACGCTCACGAAGCCCTCGCCCTCGCACGTCTCGCAGCGGCCCTTGGCCACGTTGAAGGAGAAGCGCCCGGCGTCGTACTTGCGTGATTTCGCCGCCGGTGTCGCGGCGAAGAGCTTGCGGACATGGTCGAACAGGCCCGTGTACGTCGCCAGGTTGGAGCGCGGCGTGCGGCCGATGGGCTTCTGGTCCACGCGCACCATCCGGTGGATGTCCTCCAGTCCCTCGGTGATTCGGCCGCCCGTCGTCACCACCTCGGAGCGCTCCAGCAGCTCGCCCTCCTCCTCGTCCTCGGGAGGCTCGTGGCCCAGGTGCGCGGCCACCAGCTCCACCAGCACCTGGCTCACCAGGCTCGACTTGCCGGAGCCGGAGATGCCCGTCACGGTGGTGAAGACGCCCAAGGGAAAGTCGGCGCTCAGGCCGTTCAGGTTGTTGCGGGAGACGCCTCGCAGGCGCAGCCAGCCCTTGGGGGCGCGCGGAGGTCGGGGACGCGGTGCCTCGGCCTCGAAGAGGTAGCGCCGCGTCTGGGACACCTCCACGTCCTTCAGCCCGTCCAGCGGACCGCTGTAGAGGATTTGGCCGCCCTGCTCTCCGGCGGCGGGGCCCACGTCGATGACCCAGTCCGCGTGGCGGATGACGTCCACTTCGTGCTCCACGACGAAGAGCGAGTTGCCGGAGCCCTTCAGCGAGTCGAGCGCCTTGAGCAGCGCCTGCGTGTCAGCGGGATGCAGGCCCGCGGAGGGCTCGTCCAGCACGTACACCACGCCGAACAGGTTGGAGCGCACCTGGGTGGCCAGCCGGAGCCGTTGCAGCTCACCCGGGGAGAGCGTGGGTGTGGCGCGCTCCAGCGAGAGATAACCGAGGCCCAGCTCCAGCAGGACGTCCAGGCGCTCCACCAAATCCCTGGCGATGCGCTCCGTGACGAGCGCCTTCTCGGGATGCTCGCGCGTGAGCTTCTTCAGCGCGGACGCCGTCCCTTCCGCGTAGGGCTGGAGCAGGGTGGCGACGCGCTTGAGCGGCAGGCGTGACAGCTCTCCGTAGTCCAGCCCCGCGAAGGTGACGGACAGGGACTCGGTGCGCAGGCGTTTGCCGTGGCAGACGCGGCACTCACCGCTCTCCATGTAGCGCGACACGCGCTTCTTGATGAGCGGGCTCTGCGTCGTGGCGAAGGCCTGGAGCACGTACTTTCGGGCGCTGGTGAAGGTGCCCATGTAGCTGGGGGCCGTCTTGCGCTTGAGGGCCTGACGCGTCTCCGCGGGGGTGAAGCCCGCGTACACGGGGACGGTGGGCTGCTCGTCCGTGAAGAGAATCCAGTCGCGGTCCTTCTTGGGAAGGTCTCGCCACGGCGTGTCCACGTCGTAGCCAAGCGTCACCAGGATGTCGCGCAGGTTCTGCCCGTGCCACGCGGGCGGCCACCCGGCGACGGCCCGCTCGCGAATGGTGAGCGAGTCATCCGGCACCAGCGAGCGCTCCGTCACCTCGTAGACGCGACCCAGGCCGTGACAGTTCGGGCACGCTCCCGCTGGCGTGTTGGGGGAGAAGGCGTCGGAGTCGAGGTGGGGCTGGTTCGGTGGATAGGTGCCGGCGCGCGAGTACAGGAGGCGCAGGGAGTTCGACAGCGTCGTCACGCTGCCCACGGACGAGCGCGTCGTGGGGGCGCCCCGGTGTTGCTGGAGCGCGACGGCGGGAGGAAGTCCCTCGATGGAGTCCACCTCGGGGATGCCTGCCTGGTCGATGAGGCGCCGAGCGTACGGGGCCACGGATTCGAAGTAGCGCCGCTGGGCTTCCGCGTAGAGCGTCCCGAAGGCCAGCGAGGACTTGCCCGAGCCGGAGACGCCCGTGAAGACGACCAGGGCATCGCGTGGCAGGTCCACGTCCACGTGCTTCAGGTTGTGCTCGCGGGCGCCACGGACTCGGACGAAGCCTGCCCGGGTGTTGCCGGAGCTGACTGGGATGTGGAGACGGCGGGGTCGGCTCATGGGGGACGCTCCTCCGGGCGTCCTACCGAATCTGATGCCGGAAGGCGTGGAGGAACAGGCTCCAACCGACGGAGCCCGTGGTTGAGGCCATGGGGTTGCCCGCCAGGAGTACTCGCCCTACACGTGCCGAGTCCGGCGGGTTGTGCCTAGGAAACGCCCTCCCACCCAGCGGAGGAAAATAGAGACCAGCGCCAGGACCCCCGAAGCCAAGGTCGCATAGATGGGCATGAAGATGAGGGCAACGGCCGCCTGGGCATCCGCGTCCAGATTGCTCCAGACAAAAACCTGTCCGGCGAGGATCAGCACGGGCGCACTGACAGCACCGGTGATGAGCCCCCAGGTCACCGGGGGCGTCCTGGGCACTCCGTATGCGAGAACGACACCCAAGGCGACAAGGCAAACCAGTGGGACGGCGACGTACGGGACGAGCGTGAACATGGCGCCCCGGTCCTCTGAGCCGATGTCCGAGAAGAGGCGGGCCAGCTCCGCACTCAGTGGATTGACGATGACGCTGAAGAGCGCGGCGGCGACCAGTGCCTGCAGGGACTTCATGATGCCCCCTTCTTCCTTCGTGCTCCGGACACCGTACCGGGCCTCCATGAATCCCAGTGGGAACTAATCGAACGACAATCAATCACCCATGGTTATCGATGAGGCGAAGAGGGAGGGCGCTCGCGCGGTGCCAGCTCTTGGGGCACCGCGCTCCGTCAGTCGAGCAACTGCATCAGGTCCGCGCGGGTGATGGCGGCGCCACCCGAGGCGCCTCCACCCAGCGCCGACTCGAACAGCGCGCGCTTCTTGTCCTGGAGCGTGAGGATCTTCTCCTCCACCGTGCCCTGGGACACCAGGCGGTAAACCATGACGGGGCGCTGCTGGCCGATGCGATGCGCGCGGTCCGCGGCCTGGTTCTCCACGGAGGGGTTCCACCAAGGGTCCACCAGGAACACGTGGTCCGCCGCCGTGAGATTCAGGCCCGTGGCGCCCGCCTTCAGCGAGATGAGCATCACCGGCGGACCCTTCGGGTCCTGGAAGGACTCCGCCACGGCGCCGCGATTGGACGTGCTGCCGTCCAGCCGGATGAAGCCGATGTCCGCTTCCTTCAGCGCCGGCTCGATGAGGTCCAGCATGGACGTCCACTGCGAGAAGACGAGCGCCTTGTGTCCGTCCTCCACCGCCGTGCCGAGCGCCTCCAGGAGCGCCTGGACCTTCGACGACGTCTTCGCGTGCTGCCCCGGGACGAGCGCGGGATGGCACGCCGCCTGACGCAGCCGCAGCAGTGCCTCCAGCGCCTTGAGCACGCTGCCGCCCGCCTCCAACTGGGACACCACCTCCTCGCGGGTGGCGGAGTACACCGCGTCGTAGACGGCGCGCTCATGCTCGCTGAGCGTGACGTGACGCACGGACTCGGTGCGCGGCGGAAGCTCCGGGGCCACGTCCCGCTTGAGCCTGCGCAGCACGAAGGGACGGATGCGCGCGCGCAGTCGCTCGGCGGCGCCCTTGTGGTTGTCACCGACGGGACGGGCCCAGCGCTCCTCGAACTCCTTGCGCCCGCCGAGCAGCCCCTGGTTGGTGAAGTGCATCAGGCTCCACAGCTCCTCGAGCCGGTTCTCGATGGGCGTGCCGCTGAGCGCCAGGCGGAAGGTCGCCTCCAGCCCGTACGCCGCGCGCGCCACCTGGCTGTCGGGATTCTTGATGGCCTGGGCCTCGTCGAGCACCACCATGTCCCACGTCTTCGCGCCGAGGACCTCCGCGTCCAGGCGCATCAGCGCGTAGGTGGTGAGCGTCACGTCGGCCGTCTCGTCCAGCGAGCGTCCGGGGCCGTGGTACACGGACACCTTCAACGAGGGACGGAAGCGCTTCACCTCCGCGTGCCAGTTGGGGAGCACGCTGGTGGGCGCGACGACGAGCGTGCCCTTGCCCACCATGCAGATGGTCTGCAGCGTCTTGCCCAGGCCCATGTCGTCCGCGAGCACGCCGCCCAGGCCCGCCTGACGCAAGAAGGTGAGCCAGCTCACGCCCTGGAGCTGGTACGGCCGCAGCGTCGCAGTGAGGTCCGCCGGGAGCCTCGGGTCGGGGAGCTTCTCGAAGCCCTGCACCAGGGGCGCCAGCCGCTCCAGGCCGGGCGGGGACGGATGCTCCAGCGCCTCGCACAGGTCGGTGAGCTGGGGGATGGCGTGGTTGGCGAGCCGTCCATCCGAGCCGCGCGCCGCCAGCAAGTCCGTCACGCGCTGGCCATGCGACTTCAGCCACGCGGTGGGCAGCGGCGCCCAACCACCCCCCTGAAGAGGCACGAGGCCCAGCCCCTCCTCCCACGCCTTCATCACCGCGCCCGCGTCCACCGTGCGCGGCGCATCCGGTCCCGCGCCCTCCACCTGGAAGTCGAAGGAGAAGTCCACGCGTGGGGCACCCGCCTCGGTGGTCCCCGCCTTCACGTCGAGCATGGGGCGCAGCTTCACGTCCGGGCTGACGAAGCGCGCCGCATCCCCGGTGAGTCCGCCGCGCCAGCGCCGCAGCTTGTCGGCGAGCTGCAAGGCCTCCTGGCCCTGCACCGTCACCCGGCGACCGGGGACCATGTTCAGCTCGTCGCGCAGGCCGTGGATGAGCTGCTGCTCGGCGGTCTCGTTGCGCACGGGCACCGCGCCGGTGAGGTACACCATGCGCCCGTTGTCGATGCGCACCGTGGGCGGTGAGCCGTACACGAGCGTGGGCAGCACGGAGAGTCCCGTGCCCAGCGCGTCCAGCTCCAGTGAGATGCGCGGCTTGAGCGTGCGGTCGATGCGGGGCAGCCGCTGGCTCTTCACGTCCACGGGCAGGCGCCGGGCCATCTCCGGCAGCACCTTGCCGGTGAGGTCGCCCATCTGGTCGGGCGAGAAGACGCGCTCCTGGGGCAGGTTCTCCAGCCGCGAGCCGGTGAGCGACTGCTCGCCCATGCGGAAGAGGATGCCCCCGCCCACCGCGACGCCAGCGCTGACGACTTCGGTGGCGCGTGGATCTCTATCCACCTTCAGCACCGTCTGCTCGCCCCGGTCCTCCACCGTGACGCGAGGCAGGAGCAGCTCGCTGGATATCGAGACCAGGTTTCCGTCGAAGAGCACCGTGCGCGCCGGCTCCAGCGCGCGCAGCAGCGCCTCCAGTCGCTCCGGAGGCAGCGCGCCTCGCGTGGGCTTCGCGAGCAGCGCATCGGCGACGCGGTCGCACGGCTCCACCTGGATGCGAGCGGCCTCCACGGGGTTCGTCAGCAGCGAGGACAGGCTGCGCGCCAGGAGTCGCGCGGTGTTGTCGGGCCGGACCACCAGGCGCTCCAACTGGAGTCCACCGTCCACGCGCTTGAAGCGGTACACCATCCGCTCCGGCTTCGGCGCGGCGCCAGGGCGCGGGGCGGACGGAGCCTGCATGCGAGGAGGCGCGGACGGAGCCTGCGTGCGGGGCGGCGCGGACGGAGCCTGTGTTCGGGGAGGCGCGGACGCGGCGGCGCGGGGCGGCGCGCTCTTCTGCGTGGAGTGGTGGAGGAAGAGGGCGGCGGCCACCACGTGCTCGCACGGGTCCGCCTTCCCCTTGCAGTCGCACTCCCAGATTTCGTCCTCGGGATAGAGGACGGTCGTCACCGGCGCGGGGCGACCGGTGGCGCGCACGCGCAGCACCGTCTCCTCTTCACCGACGGACTGCACCGAGACGGCGCCGGCACGAGCCAGGCCCATGCCGGCGGACCAGGTCTCCGGGCGCGCTTCCTCCTGGATGGTTTCGAGCAGGTCGGCGGTCGCGGACATACGGGGACCGCCTCCCTAGCTCCGTTGACGGACCCGGCGCAATGCTCGCCTGCGCCGGGCCTGTAGGGGCGTGGCTACGGGTAGGTGTCCAGGTACGCGCGGTGGCTGTTGGAGAACTCGAAGAGGGTGAACTTGTCCCAGTTGATGGACCAGGTCATCAGGCCCTTGAAGCCGGGGTAGCCCGCGGTGTTGCGCAGGACGTAGGTCCCACCGAAGGACTGGCCCTTGATGAGGTAGTCGAGCGCCTTGTGCACGTTGGCCGGCGTGGTGTACCCGCCTCCCGCCGCCTGCGGTGAAGAGGGCAGTCCGATGAGAATCTGGTCAGGCCGGAGCGCGGGGAACATCGCGCTGCTGTTGCCGCCCACGGGGAAGCCGCGCAGCAGCATCTCCGCCATGGCGACGTGGAAGTCCGGCGTGCTCTGCGCGTAGGCCCGGCCGTCGAGCGCCGTGACAGTCCCGGTGTTGTAGTGCTGCACGTGCAGGTACGTGAGCCTGTCGCGCAGCGAGTAGATGACGGGCAGATACGCACCCCAGGGGCCGCCGTAGGCCGCCATGCCACCCTGCACATAGGCCGTCTCCGGCGCCATCGTCAGGACGAAGCCGGAGCCGTTCTGGTTGAGCAACTGGCGGGTGGCCTGGATGAGGTTCGTGATTCGCGGCGTGGTGGGGTTGCGGAAGTCCGTGTCGCCGCCATTGAGCGACAGCGAGCTGCCCTCCAGGTCCAGGTCGAACCCGTCGAAGCCATAGGTGTTGATGAGGCCCTGCATGGTGGTGACGAAGTTCTGCCGGGCGGCGGCGTCATCCAGGTGCACGGTGCCGTTGGCTCCGCCGATGGAGATGAGCACCTTGCGCCCCTGGCTCTTGAGCAGGGCGACGTCCGCCTTGAAGTCCGCGACGCTGGAGTTGTACGGCGTGAAGGCCATGTTGCCGGAGCCGGCGCCGCCCACGGGCTCGGCGAACGCGACCTGGATGACGTTGAACTTCGCGGAGATGTCGCGCAGCCGGATGTTCGTCGAGCCGTTGTCGAAATTGTGCCAGTAGCCGACCAGGAGCTTGTTGCCCACCGGCTGCGTCCCCGTCGTCGTCGCGGAAATGCTGTTGCTCGCCGAGGAGCGGTTGCCCGCGGCGTCACGCGCCTTCGCGGTGAACGTGTACGTCGTGTTCGCGGCCAGCCCCGTCACCGTGACGCTGGTGGAGCCGGAGGTGGTGGCGGACGCGGACGCGCCGCCATTGACGAAGACCTCGTAACCGGTGACGCCCACGTTGTCCGTGGACGCGCCCCAGGACAGCGACACGCTGCTGGCGCTCACGCCGGTGGAGGCGAGGTTGGCGGGAGTGGAGGGCGCCACCGTGTCGTTCGCCGGACGGGGCGACGTCGTCACGCTGTGCGCGGTGCTCGCGGTGGAGCGGTTGCCCGCGGCGTCACGCGCCTTCACGGTGAAGGTGTACGTGGTGTTCTCCGCGAGGCCCGTCACGGTGACGCTGGTGGCCCCTGCCGTGGACGCGGAGGCGGTGGTGCTTCCGTTGGTGAAGACCTCGTAGCCGGTGACGCCGACGTTGTCCGTGGACGCGCCCCAGGTCAGCGACACGCTGTCGAAGGTCTTCGCGGTGGAGGTGAGTGAAGCGGGCGTGGATGGGAGCTGCGTGTCGGGCTGCGGATTCCCCGTACGTTCCAGCCACAAGGCCAGGACGTTGGGCGGTTCCCAGCCCACGAGGGAATAATGGGACTGACGGCAGTCGTAGGCCTTGCCTCCATAGGAGGCGATGTCGCCCACGGTGTACTGCGTGTTGGGGGCCCAGGCCCCCCGGTCCGCCGCGAACGCGGACGTGGGAAGCAGGGTGCTGAGCAGGGTGACGAAGGCCACCAGGGCGGTG
This sequence comes from Myxococcus eversor, assembly GCF_010894455.1. Classification (GTDB taxonomy): domain Bacteria; phylum Myxococcota; class Myxococcia; order Myxococcales; family Myxococcaceae; genus Myxococcus; species Myxococcus eversor. The sequence goes on from NZ_JAAIXY010000001.1 coordinate 124,773, forward strand.
AGTGCCGCCCGGGGGAGGTGTCCTGGAAGCTGCATGGCGTCTGCCTTTCGGCTGGGGGAAACCGAAGAGAGAGGGCCACCCCATTTTTCGGGTCATTCAAGCTTTACGTTTTTCCTGCGCGCCAGAGGACCGGGCGAGCGACCGGCTCCGTGATTTCTGGCGGGGTGCGCCCCATTTCCGGGGTGAGGGGCAAGGGCCGCCTGTCATTTCGCGGGGTTGACGATGGCCTTCGGAAAATAAAAAGGCCGTGTCGATCTCCCGCGAGTCTGTTCGACGAAGGAGTAGAGCCCGGGACAACGGGCACGTACGAACCCCAGGAACCTGAAGGAGAACGACATGCGATTCATGGTGCTGGTCAAGGCGACGAAGGACTCGGAAACGGGCGCGCCGCCGAACGAGAAGATGCTGACCGAGATGGGGAAGTACAACGAGGAGCTGGTGAAGGCGGGAATCATGCTCGCGGGCGAGGGACTCCACCCCAGCTCCAAGGGCGTGCGGGTGCGCTTCTCCGGCACGAGCCGGACCGTGATTGACGGCCCCTTCGCGGAGACCAAGGAGTTGGTGGCCGGCTTCTGGCTGTGGCAGGTGAAGTCGAAGGAAGAGGCCATCGAGTGGGTGAAGCGCTGTCCGAACCCGATGCCCGGCGAGTCGGAAATCGAACTCCGTCAGGTGTTCGAGATGGAGGACTTCGGCGCGGAGTTCACGCCCGAGCTGCGTGCGCAGGAAGAGCGTCTGCGTGAGCAGGTCTCGAAGAGCTAGGCGCCCCAGCCCTCTCCCACACCCCGCGGAACGCACGCGGCCCCATCGGGTGCGGGGCCCGTGCGTGACATCACCACCTCGGCGTGTATGGCATTTCTCCATGCCGCTGTGGACGCTGAGCGCGTGAGCCCCCGGTTCACGTGACGTTTGTTTTTGATGACCGCCTGTCGCACTTCGCCTGGCATTCCTTGCCCACGGCGGAGGTGCGTCTGGGTGAGCCCCTTGTGTGTGTATTCCACGGGCTGGCGCATTCCCGAAAACGTTCGTTCGTTGCCTCGCGCGTGCGTGGATTATTCCCATGCGTGTCGATTCATGTCTGTCTTTTTCGCCGCGCGAGACAGGTCGCGAGGCAATGTCAGACCCCTGGTGCACAACGCACGTGGCTCATTCATCTCCATGCGGTTCATGAATTGTGAGGGTTCAGAATGTCCCCGTCATTCCAGCAGGGCACCCGTTCGCTTGCGCAGGTCCTGGAGCAGATTCGTCGTTGTGCGGCGAGCGTCACGCGGTATCCGCTCGATATCCTCACCGCGGAGGCCCACCTCGAGGACGAGCTGGGCATCGACTCGGTGAAGCTCGCCGAGATTGCCGCCGTCGTCGCGCGGGAATTCAACCTCCCGGTGGACCGGCTGCCGCGTGGCTCGAAGGCGCGCACGCTGGGCGCCATCTCCGAGCGCGTGGTGGAGTTGTTGGCGGAAGCAGCGCCTGCTCCCGTCGCGGCGCCCGTGGTCGCCCCCTTGTCGGGAGAGCGCGCCACCCACCCGCGCGAGGTGTCTTCCTCGCCCGCTGCGTCGTCGGACCTGGAGGCCCAGGTGCGCTCCGTGTTCGCTCGTGTCACCCGGTATCCCCTGGAGCTGCTGACGCTGGAGGCGGACCTGGAGGACGAACTGGGCATCGACTCCGTCAAGCAGGCGGAGGTGATGGCGGTGCTCGTCAAGGAGCTGGGGCTGGAGGTGGGGCCGAAGCCCTCCCAGCGGCTGCGCACGCTCTCCGCGCTGTGCGAGGCGATTCGCATGTCGCGTGGGGGCGTGAGCGCGCCTCGACGCGAGGTGGAGCAGCCGGTGCGTGCCGCGCCTCCGCCCTCCGTGGCCCGGCTGCCCTTCGAAGGGAAGGTCGCGCTCGTCACGGGCTCGGGCAAGGGCATCGGCAAGGTCATCGCCATGCGGCTGGCCAGCGCGGGAGCGACAGTGGTGGTGAACTCGTTCCATTCCCGAGACGAAGGGGAGCGGACGGCCCAGGAGATTGTCGCGGCGGGGGGCAAGGCGCTGCACCTGTGGGGCTCCGTCGCGCAGGAGGAGCACCTGGAGCGGCTGTTCGCCTCCATTGGTGAGCAGTTCGGCGGTCTGGACTTCCTGGTGTGCAACGCGTCCAACGGCCTGATTGGGCCGTTCGACCGGATTTCTCCGCGCGACTGGGACAAGGCGTTCCGCACCTGCGTCACCGGCACCTACGAGTGCGCCATGCGGGCGCGGCCGTTGATGGCACGGCGGGGAGGCGGGGCCATCGTCACGATGTCCACGTCCATGTCCCAGCGGTACATGCATGACCTGGGCTGCCAGGGCGTGGTGAAGGCCGGAGTCGAGTCCCTCACGCGCTACCTGTCCGCGGAGCTGGCGCCCGAGGGCATTCGCACCAACTGCGTGTCGGCCGGGCCGGTGCACGGAGAGCTGCTGGGGATGTTCCCCAACGCTCCTGGGCGCGTTACGCGCTGGGAGTCGGCCACGCCCGGTGGGCAGCTCTGCACGGCGGATGACGTCGCGGACGTGACGGAGCTGCTCCTGGGGCCGAAGACGCAGCGGGTGAACGGCGCCATCTGGGTGGTGGACGGCGGGCTCTCCAGCACGGTGGATGGCCTGTTGCCCGTCGGGCAGCGGCCTTCCAACGGACACGACGTGCGGGCGCTGCTCGCCCTGGATTCCTGAACACCTTCGAACGGGGAGAACGCCATGGGTTACTTCGCTGTCCCGTACGTCATCCACTTCGATGACACGATGGCCTACGGGAGCCATCACTTCCTCACCAACTTCAAGTTCCAGTGCGCGGGCCGAGAGCACCTGCTCTTCGGGCCCCACTTCTTCGAGGTGCCCGAGTTCCGCCGCGACTTCGAGCGCGTTCTCCTGCTCACGTATGAGGGGTACTCGCGCAACCTCGCGCCCGCGAACCTGGGCGACCGGCTGGTGGTGCTGACGTCGTTCGAGGAGCGGGGCGAGGTGTCGGTCCGCTTCTGCTTCCGGACGTTGAAGCAGGACGGAACGCCCGTGGCCTGCGGCTACCAGACGGTGCTCTGCGCCGACAAGGAGACCGGAGCGCTCTGCCCGTTCCCCGACTCGTTCCGCCCGTGCTTCGAGTCCCTGGCCGACATGTTCGAGCCCGCCGCGACGCTGAGCTTCCGGGAGCGCGCGCTCAAGGGCGGCACCGCCATGTCGGAGCTGTTCTCGGAGAGCGTCCGGGGACTGGCGAGGCAGCTCCTCGCGGACCCGACCGCGTTGGGGTCGGCTCGGTTGGTGGAGGCGATGGCGCCGGTGCGCACCACTCCGAAGGAGGCGGCGGCCTTGGGGCTGCCTGTCGGTGCCACCGCGTTCCTGTTCGCGGGGCAGGGCTCGTTCGAGCCTGGGTTGTTCGCGCGACTGCTGCTCCTTCAGCCGGAGCTGCGCGATGAACTCGCGGCAGTGGAGGACGTGGCGCGGCGGTACGGGTTCGAGGTGGGGCCCTTGCTCGCGGCCCGTGACGCGGACGAGGTGCGGCGGGTGCTGGAGCAGTCGCCCCGGTTGGACCAGCTCGGCATCTTCTTGTCGGGAGTGCTCGGGGCGCGGTGGCTGATGCGCGAGGGCCGGGCTCCCGACATCTTCGTGGGGCACAGCTTCGGGGAGATCGCCGCGATGACGGCGGCGGGGGCGCTGGATGTGCGGGGTGGCGCGGAGGTGGTGTGCCTGCGCAGCCAGGCGCTCCAGTCGGTGTCGGACGACCTGGGAACGCTCGCCGCGGTTGCGTTGGGGGAGGCGGAGGCGTCGCGGACCCTCGCCGAGTGCGGCGCGGCTGGGCTGGTCATCGCGGGTCGCAACCACGCGAAGCAGACCGTGGTGGCGGGGGCGCGCGCGGAATTGGAGCGGCTCCGTTCACACCTGGAGCAGCGGGGACAGGGCTTCACGTTCGTGGCCAGCCGGTATCCGTTCCACCATCCAGGGCTGCGGAGCGCGGCGGAGGCGTTTCGTGCGGCGCTCGCGCGCGTCGAGATGCGGCCACCGCGAGGACCCATCTACTCGCCGATCGAGCGAAGGGTGTACTCAGGGGGGCCGGGCGAGTTGGCGGACGCGCTTGCTTCTCACCTGGTCCACCCCTTCGACTTCCAGGGCGCGGTGGAGTGGTTGTCGCGCTCGGGTTGCACGCGCTTCCTGGACTGTGGGACGGAGGGGCGACTGGCGCGCATCGTTCAGCGCATCCTCCCGGCGACCGCTGTCACCGAGCTGAGCGCCATCGCCGGGTTGCTGCCCTCGGAGGCGGCCTTCGTGGTGCCGTCGCTCGGGAAGGGTGAGGGCAGGACTCCGCCGGCGGGCTCGGCCCCCGTGGTGCCGGCTCGTGGTGATGCGGCGGAGGAAGTGCCGGAGGTCGCCATCGTCTCGCTCGGGTGTCTGTTTCCGGGTGGAGCGTCGGACCCGGAAGCCTACTGGCGGAACATCCGTCAGGGGGTGAGCGGCATCGTCGACCCGGGCGCGAGCGAGCCTTCCCTGGTCACCGACTTCGTGGGTCCCACGGGGACGCCGGACCGCGCCTACACGCTCCTCACGGGCGCGGTGCGAGACGCGGACCTGGTGGCTCCGCGAGGTGTCGACCCCGCGCGCTTCCACCGGTACGTCCGGGAGCAGAAGCTCCTGGCCATCGCGCTCGCGCAGGGAATGACAGGGCTGGAGGGCATCGCCACACGCTCGCCCGAGCGCATCCAGTGTCTTCTCGGCTCCACGGCGGAAGGGTCGTCCGAGTACGACGCGGCGCTCAGCCTGGAAGCGGGAGAGGCCCTCCTCCGAGCGAACGGGATGCACGGGGCCGACCTCGCGTTGCTGTCACAGGCGGCGCGTTCGGTGATGGGAGTGGAGACGCGGTCTTCCGAGCTGGCGCCGCATCCCACGCTTCAGGCGGTGGTGACGGACGTCGTGGGACGGGGTGTCTCCACGGTGTTGCTCGATGCCGCGTGCGCGTCCTCGCTCTATGCCATCGCGCTGGGGATGAAGTCGCTTCAGCAGGGGGATGCGGACCTGGTGCTGGCCGGCGGAGTCTTCTCGCCGGGCCCTGGCAACAGTTGTCTCTTCTCCCAGTTCAACGGGCTCTCGGGGACCGGGAGTCGTCCGTTCGATGAGCGGGCGGATGGAGTCATCTTCGGAGAGGGCGCGGGCGTCGTGGGGCTGATGCGGCTGCCGGACGCGCTCTCCGCGGGGCTTCCGGTGCGGGCCATCGTCCGGGGCACGGGGCTGTCCAGTGATGGGCGCAGCAGCTCGGCGAACGTTCCGCGCGTCGAGGGCCAGGTGTCCGCGATGAAGGCGTGCTACGCGGCGGCGGACATCGACCCGGCCACCATCCAGTACCTGGAGGCCCACGGCACGGCCACGCCGGCGGGGGATGCCACCGAGCTGAAGTCGATTGCGAAGGTCTTCGGCGGCAGGCGCGAGGGCATCCAGCTCGCGAGCGTGAAGGCGCTGATTGGCCACGTGGGCTGGGCGGCGGGCGCGGCCTCGGTCATCAAGTTGTGCAAGGCGCTGGAGCACCGACTCATTCCAAGGCAGGCGAACTTCGAGCGACCTGGCGCGGAGCTGCGCGCGCTGGGCCCCGACTTCGAGGTGAGCCTGAGCGAGCAGCCCTGGCCCGAGAATGGCGAGCATCCTCGCCGTGCCGCCACGAACGGCTTTGGCTTCGGGGGAACCAACGCGCACTTGGTGCTCGAGGAGTATCGGGGTGGGCGTGTCGCGCCGAGCGCCTCGGCACGGGCGGGCCAGCGCGGTGAGCGGGTGGCGGAGCCTCGAAGTGGGCTTCGTGCACCGAGCGCCTCGAAGCGGGCGGGGCCGAGTGGTGAGCTGGTGGTGGTGGCCGCCGAGGGGGTGTTCCCGGATTCGAGCGGCCTGCCGGGTGTCGGTGTGCCGTCCGAGGTGGGAGCACGCTTCGACGCCGCGGCCTTCAGGCTGCCGTCCTCGCTGAGGCTGTTGCCGGACATCGCCGAGGACATGGACCTGACGCAGGGGCTCGCGCTCACGGCCGCCAGTGCGCTCGTCCAGAAGCTGGAGGGCTTCGATGGACTTCGCGCGGGAACGGCCCTCGTGCTCGGCCTCGAAGGGAAGACGCGCAGAGGCGTGGAGGCCATCCAGCGCGTGTTGGCCGCGTCCACGCGTCGCAAGCTGAGAGAGCGCGTCCTGAGGGCTCCGGAGCAGGCGGCGTTGTTGCCGCTGGCGGAGCGCTTCCATGACGTGGTGCTGGGGACGCTGCGTCCCTCGGGGCCCTACACGCTGCAAGGGATGATGGCGAACGTCACGCCGGGGCGCGTGGCGGGAGCGCTGGATGTGAAGGGCCCCAACTTCGTGGTCGATGCCGGAGGGGCTTCGCTGGCCGCCGCGCTGAAGGCCGCGCGAGGGGTGTTGGAGACGGGCTTCGAGCTGGTGCTCGTGGGTGGGGCGCATGTGCTCCGCCCTGGGGCTGTCGCGAGTGGGTCTCAACCGGAGGAGGGCTTGATGTTGTTGGCGGTCACCACCGCCGAGAAAGCCGCGCGGCGAGGTCTGAAGGTGCTGTGCCGCCTCCAGATGTCGGAGGCCACGGACTCACGAACGGGGGCCGGCCATGTGCTGCCGCCACACTCTGCGCGCGAAAGCTTGGAAGTCCTCCGAGCGGTGCGGGCAGCCGCCGAAGGACGTCCCGCCACGCTGCGGTTCCATCCGGAAGCCGCGAGCGGTGTCCGACTGGAGCTTCAGCTCCTGCCGGAAGGGGCCGCGCGGCCGGAGCGTGGGCTTCAGCCTCGGTCCACCACCCAACCCGTGGGACTGGGAACCGAGAAGAGGATGGCCTCTCCGGACTCGCGTCACGCGGAGCCGAAGGAGGTCGCCGCCGAAGAGGCATCCAGCGGCTTCGACCACAGTGCGCCCATCGGCTATTACTCGCCCGTGCTCGTCGAGCACCCCGTGCGGTCAACGCGGCCCACGCGTCGCGACGTGCGTCGCGTCCTCGTCATCGCGGAGGACGAAGCGCTGGCTCACGAACTGGAGCCTCATGCACGCCGGCTGTTCGGGCCTGACCACCTCGTGCTCTTCGCGGGCGAAGCGAAGTCAGCGGGACAGGTTCGCGGCATCGACCTGACCCGCGAGGAGACGGCCGACGCGGCGCTGGAGGCGTTGGGCTTCTCACCCCAGCTCATCCTCGCCGTCAGTCGAATCGAGCCGCATGCGCGCGAGGCCGAGGTGGTCTCCGACACGGCGCTGCGCCACGAGGCGCTGGAGTTGCTCTTCCTCGCCGCCCGTCGCTCCTACGAGCCGCTCCTCACGGGAGAAGTCACGCTGGCGAGCGTGTGCGTGGGAGGCGTGGGCCCCGGGCGCGTCCTGCACCCGATGACCGGTCTGTTCGCCGGGATGCTCAAGTCCGTCGCTCGTGAAGTCCCGGCGCGAAACGTTCGCGCCATCGCGACCTCACGGCGGAGCCTGCCCGAGGCCCTGGCGCAGGCCCTGGCCGAGTTGGACTCGGAGGAGGAAGGCACCCCCTCGGTCGAGGTCTGCTTCGACGGAGAGGCTCGGTGTGTCCGCCGACTCCGTCCCACCGCCCCTCCGGTGCCTGGCTCATCCACACTCGATTCCAGCTCCGTGGTGTTGCTGACGGGAGGCGGGCGAGGTGTCACGGCGGTGCTCGCCGGGGCACTCCTGAAGCGGTACGGCTGCACGGTGGTGCTCCTGGGACGCAGCGACCCGGAAGCCGCGCCCGAGCGGGTGCTGCACGCCCCGGAGGACCAGCTTCCCGGGGTGGAGCGGGAGTTCTACGCCTCGGAGCTGGCGGCGAAGCCGGGCACGCGGATGCCCGAGCTGCGAGCACGCTTCGAGCGATACCTCGCGGTCCGGGAGCTGCGGTCCACGCTGGTGGGCCTCGCGAAGCTGCCAGGACGCATGGTCTACCGCGTCGCGGACGTCACGAGCCCGGGAGACGTGGCACGGGTGATGGACGAGCTCACTCGAGAGCACCGGCGCCTGGACCTGGTGGTCCACGGAGCGGGCACGCAGACGTCCAAGAAGCTCAACCGTCGGCGTCTCGCGGAGCTTCGCACGAACCTGGACACGAAGCTGCTCGGGCTTCGCAACCTGCACGCCGCCTGCGCGAGCCGCTTCGCGCGTCCCGTGCCGTTCCATGTCCTCACGTCCGCGTTCAGCTTCATCGGCAATGACGGACAGGCGGACTACGGCGCGGCGAACGAGGCGCTGGACCGCCTGTGCGCCTGGGCCACTGACGCCAATCCCGGGACGCCCTGGTGCAGCGTGGGGTGGCTGGCCTGGGACGGAATCGGGATGACCCGAGGCTCCGAGTATCGCGTGCTCGGCGCCAGCAGGAAGCTGCGCGGGATTCGCGCGGAGGAGGGCGAAGCGCTGTTCCTCCAACTCCTCGAGGGCACTCCGCGCGAGTCCATCCACGTGCAGCTCACGGAGAGCGAGCGCTCCTACTACGGCCTGGAGGTTCTGCCCGCGGAGCCCCCGCCAGCGACGGAGCCTTCCGCCGTGTTGAGAGACCTCGTGGTCGATGCCGCCAGCGTGCCATGCCTGGAGGACCACCTCGTCCGGGGCACGCCCACGCTGCCGGGGGCCTGGGCGCTGGACTTGATGCTGCATGCCGCGCTGGGCGACGGGCGACCGGAGCTTCGCACCGTCACCATCGAAGACGTGCGGTTCTCCCGCTTCATCCGCGTGAAGACCGGGGGACGTCAGGACCTGCGGGCCGAGTGCACCCAGCTCACCGACGAGCCTGGCCGTCACTGCGTGCGAGTGAAGCTGCTGGGCGACATCGTCCATGCCTCCGGCGTGGTGCTCGAACGAGACCTCGTCTTCGCGGAGGCCCGCTTCACGTTGTCGGCCCAGCCGCCCCAGGGCACGCCGGGGCTCGACGCCGCGACACCCTCGGGACGCGGCCTCCTCGCGGAGGACCCCCACTGCGCGCGGGGCGGACCCATCGAACTGCGGAAGATGTTCGACTGCCTGGAGGACATCCGCCTGGAGCACTCGGCGCGCTTCGCGAGGCTGGGGCTCCCCGCGCGGCGAGAAGAGGCGGGGGCCACCGTGCCCGCGCTCGTCCTGGACGCGGCGCTGCGACTGAGCGCGATGCATGTGGATGGAGTGTCGAGCGCCGTCTTCGCGCCCATCCAGTTCGAGCGAGCCACCTTCGACCGCGGGCTGGTGGGCAGGACGGATGGACCGCTGCGGCTGTCATTGAAGGCGCTGAGTCCCCGGCTGGACGGGGACATCCTCCAGTGCGGCACCGTCGCGGCGGTCGACGAGGCGGGGCGCTTGCGAATGCTGCTCGAGGGCGGCCTCGCGCGTCCCATGGCTTGAACCCTCTCTCCATCGGGTGAACACAATGAACTCCACCGCACTGTCGACGGCATCCCTGCCCATCGATGACCCGAAGCCGCTCCGCGCGGAGTTGCGTCGGGTGATGCCTCCCGAATCCTTCGAGCCACAGCCTCATCGTGGTGTCATCGCGCTGGCGCTGGTGCCAGTGATGATGGGGCTCACCGGCCTGCTGGGCTGGGGCGGACTGCCCTGGTGGCTCTGTCTGCCGCTCTCGTTCCTGCTCGGGCAGATGGTCACCACCGTGGGGCTGGCCGCGCACGAGGCGCTGCACCACGCGGTCTTCCGCAGCCGACGCTGGGAGGAGGTCCTCGGGTGGGCGGGCTTCGGCCCGTTCCTCGTCACGCCGGGCAACTGGCGTGCGTGGCATGTCCAGGCGCACCACAGCGCCGCGAACATCCACCAGAGAGACCCGGACATCCTCCCGCGTCAGCAGGACCTGAGCACCCAGCGGTTCGCGCGGTTGTTCCATGCGATTTCGCCGGGTTCGGGCACCTGGGTCAGCTACGTCAGCTTCGGCCTGTTCTTCACCGCGCAGGGCCAGGCGTTCCTGTGGCACCACATCCGCCAGCCCCAGTTCCGGCACGTCCGCATGAACCTCGTGAAGGAGCGAATCCTCACGGTGCTCGTCACGGCGGGCTGGCTCGCGCTGGGCTTCGCCATGGGGCCGCGAGGCGCGCTGTTCGCGCTCGTCATCCCCCTGCTCGTCGCCAATGTCACGCTGATGATCTACATCGCCACCAACCACTGGCTCCTGCCTGCGTCCGAGGACAGTGACAACCCCTTCGTGAACACCGCGAGCGTGGAGACCCACCCGCTGATGGACTGGGCCCATCTCAACTTCAGCTACCACCAGGAGCACCACATCTTCCCGGCCATGAGCCCCCGCTTCGCGCCGCTGTTGCGGCAACGGCTGCGGGAGCTCAAGCCGGAGGCGTCCGCCGTCTTTCCCCATGTCCACGCCCTGCGCACCCTGTACTCGCGCCCGGCGCTGTACTCGCCCACGGACGGCACCGTGCTGGTGGGCAGGGACGGCACTCCCGCCGTGAGCACGGAGGAGCTGCGCAGGCGACTCGACTCTCCCGGGCAGGCCATGTCGTGAAAAAAGGGGGCGCCTCGGACCCGATGCGCTGCTCCGAGGCGCCCTTCGCCCGCCGTGCAGGGCCGGGGGGAAAATCGCCCGGAGCGCGCGACGCCAGCGCCGTCGAGGCATCCGAGCGCCCAGCCCCCTCTGGCCCTTCGCGGGAGATGCACCCACATGGCAGGACTTTTCGACCCCCTGGCGCTCCGTGAGAATGTCGTCGCGCGCAACCGCATCTGGCTTGCGCCCCTCACGAACCAGCAGAGCCATGCGGACGGCACGCTGTCCGATGACGAACTCCACTTCCTGTCACGGCGCGCGGACGGGGGCTTCGGGCTGCTGGAGACCTGCGCTGCGCACGTGGAGCAGGACGGCAAGGCCTGGCCGGGCGAGCTGGGCGTGCACGACGACGCGATGCTGCCGGGCTTGCGCAGGCTGGCCGAGCGAATCCACCAGGGCGGCGCGCTCCTGTCCGCGCAGCTCTTCCACGGGGGGCTGCGAGCCGACCCCGCCGTCAGCGGCCTGACGCGCTGGAGCGCGAGCGCTCACACGGAAGAGGCGGACCGCTGCAGGGCGGGGACGGAGGAGGATATCCAGGGCGCCATCGAGGCCTTCGCGAGCGCGGCGCGCCGCTGCGCGCAGGCGGGCTTCGACGGCGTGGAGCTCCACGGCGCGCATGGATACCTGCTGTCGCAGTTCCTGAGCACCACGTACAACCGTCGAGAGGACCGCTGGGGCGGCTCGCTGGAGAATCGCTCCAGGCTCATCCGCGAGACGCTGGCCGCCGTCCGTCGCGCGGCGCCCGGACTGGTTCTCGCCGTGCGCCTGTCTCCCGAGGACTTCGGGCAGGCCAAGGGCCTGGACCTGGACGAGACGATTGAAGTCGCGCGGATGCTCGCCCAGGAGGGCATGGACGTCCTCCACCTGTCCCTCTGGCGCTCCGCGCTCAACACCCACAAGCGGCCGCAGGAGCACGCGACGACACTGTTCCGCGCGGCGGTGCCTCCGCGGGTCAAGATTGTCGTGGCGGGGAACATCTGGACGAAGGAGGACGCCGAGGCGCAACTGGCGCTCGGCGCGGATGCGGTGGCCCTGGGTCGCTCCGCCATCGCCAACCATGACTGGCCCGAGCGTGTCCGCCGGGGCGACGCCATCCAGCGCGCCCCCATCCCCGCGGAGGTGCTGCGGCGGGAAGGGGCGTCAGCGGGCTTCGTCGACTACCTGCGCGCCTGGAAGAACTTCGTCGTCCCATAAGGGCGGCGCCAGCGGGAGGCCCTGGCTTCCGGGGCCCCGGGTCTCCTGGAACCCCGTTTTTTGTCTCATCGAGACTTTAAATATATGACGAGGTCGTGCGTCCTAATGGGCGCCCGACAACTTGATGGTGTGGGGCCGAACACCTCACTTCTTCTTTCAGGACCTTCGTCATGAAAAGCCGCACCCAGTGGATGCTGTGCTCGCTGTCCTTCGCCCTTGCCGCCTCTCCCGCGCTGGCCGGTGACACCTACCGCCTGCAGGACGACAACGGCCAGGAGGGTTACTCCGACGAAGGCTATGCCAGCGAGGAGGCCTCGGAGGACAAGGGCGGCGGCAAGGGGTTCGCGCTGGGCCTGGGGGTTGGATACGGCGCCCCGTACGGCCAGCTCGGCTCGCCGGCGCCGGACGATGACGACGAGAACAAGCTGGGGGACCTGGTCTCCGGCGTCATCCCGATTCAGTTGGAGGCGGGCTACTTCTTCAACCCCAACGTGTACCTGGGCGCGACCTTCCAGTACGGCATCGTGAGCCTGAAGGACGAGTCCAGCAACTGCAACGACACCGGTATCAGCTGCAGCGCGAGCCAGCTCCGCCTGGGCGTCAACGTGGCCTACCACCTCAACGTCACGCCCAAGATCGACCCCTGGGTGAGCCTGGGTGTCGGCTACGAGTTCCTCAACCAGTCCGTCAAGGCCGAGGAGAGTGGTGAGTCCGCCACCGCCAAGGTCTCCGTGAAGGGCTTCGAGTTCATCGCCGCCCAGGTGGGCCTCGACTACCGCATCACCCCGAAGTTCTCGGTGGGTCCGTTCGCCACCGTCACCGCGGGCCAGTACTCGTCCGTCACGACGTCCTTCGAGACGAGCGTGGACATCCCCGGCCTCGAGGACCTCGAGGAGACCGACGACCTGGAGACGAAGAAGATCCACGGCTTCATCTACGGCGGCGTCCGCGCGCAGTACCGCTTCTAGTCGTCGTGAGACGTCGGGCCGGGATGCACCGGCCCGACGTTCCGCTGTCTGGAGCGCGGCCGTCAGATGTACTCGTCGAGCCAGTCGAACATGCGGTGATTGGCGACGGCCTGAGCGGCCTCCTGGCAGTGCAGGAGTCCGGTGTCCTCCTCCGTGAAGAGCAGGTAGTCCTTGGGGCACGTCAGCGCGTCGTAGAGCTGTCTCGCCTGGGCCCCCGAGTACGCTTCCGCGGTGCCGTCCATGACGAGCGTGCGGCAGCGGATGCGGTGGACGACCGGCACGTTGGTGAACTCCCGCAGCTTGAAGAGCAGGTCCGACGGTGAGCTGGCGCCGTGCTTGGACATGGCGTCGCGCATGTACCAGCGGTACAGGAAGACCTGCGACATGAGCTCGTAGAGCGCCGCGTCGAACGCGGCCGGGTCCGTGTCGAGCAGCTTCATGATGTCGGGGAAGTAGCCGTTGAAGTTGTCGAACTGCGACTTTCCCCAGTCGAGGACGCCCGGGTTGGGGATGAGAATCTTCAGGCGCCGCTCGAAGGCCGCCGCGCGCGGCACCAGCGCCCCGCCCATGCTCCAGCCCAGCAGCGCGAGCCTCCGCGAGTCCACGCCGGAGATTCGCACGGCGAAGTTGACCACGGGCGTGATGACCTTCTCCCAGTCGGGCCGGAACGTCAGGTGTTGCGCCCGGACGGCCATGCCCTGACCCGGCGCGTGGACGATGAGGCAGTGGTAGCCCCGCGCGAGGGCGTCATCAATCACATACTTGGACTCCTCCGGCCACGCGTCGCGGCCCTGCTGGAAGATGAGCAGCGGCGCATCCCCGCGCGTATGCGGAGCGCGGAAGAAGTAGCCGGGGAGGGTGGTGTTCTCGTAGGGAATCCGCACGGGCGTCGCCGGAATCTCGAGCAGCCTCAGGGCCTTGTCGTAGGTGTCCACGGCCTTGCGCCCCGTGGCCAGCACGCTGGGGTGTCCCGGCTCCGGGTGGTGGATGAGCGCCGCGCGATAGTAGTTGGCCGCGCGCAGGTAGGCGTTGCCCGCGCTGCGGGAGTGACGGCGGGTGAGGCTCGCGTCCCCCATGGCCCGGAGTCGGTCCGCCGTGCTGACCCACTCGGTGGGCCAGCTCCATTCGTCCTCGGGGTGGATGCGGCTGGCGGTGTCCAGCACCTCTCCGATATCCGCCTGGGCGCTGTACGTCGCGGCCAGGAAGTGCAGGAGCTGGTTCTCCATGATGGGGTCCGACAGCAATCCCAGCTCATACCAGGGCCGCGAGGGCTCCTGGGCGCCGGGTGACGGCGCCTGGCCGGGAGCTGGCGCCGCGAGCGAGGAGTTGGCGCGCAAGAGCGCGAACCCTCCGGTGAGCCCCAGGCCCGCATGGAGCAGGGAACGGCGATTCAAGCTGAAACCCATGGTGTGCTGCCTCCTGTTCAGGATTTGGAGGCTGGAACACCCGTCCCTTTTAATTCTGTCATCGCGACCCGAAATCACAGACGCGAGGGCGACAGGGCGTCGAAAAGCACATGCGGCGGCGGGAAGAGCACGGAGCGTCCCGTGCCTTCCCCAGGCTCCTTCAGGATGTGTTACTCCATCGATTGAATCGTGCGATTGGTCCGCGCGATTGTCAAGGAGGCCCGCGCCAGGCGCGGGGCTATGGCGTGGTGAACTGGGTCAGCCAGTTCAGGTTGGTCCGCAGGGACCAGGGCGCGGTGCCGGTGCGCCAGGTCGAGTCGAGGAAGAGCCCGGTGCAGCCCCCCGTGCGCATGTAGCAGTGGTCCGCGTTGAGGTCTCCGAGCTGGATGTCCTTGATGATGTACCAGCCGCTGTTGTTGCTCTGGAAGCAGGACGTCGCCAGGGGGCAGGACTGGCCTGTCGTCTCCGTGTTTTGAGCGCGGACGGAGGACTCGGTGGGGCCGACGAAGATGTCCTGCTCGCCGTTGATGATGCGCAGGCGGTTGCTCGGCAGCGCGCGGTTGCCGTTGGCCACGCAGGAGCTCAGGTTGTAGATGGAATATTGGACGCCCGCGCCCAGGCCGTAGGCGGCTTGGACTCTCGAGTCATGGTTCTTGGCGAGGATGGCCATGATGGAGCCCTGGCTGAAGCCCGCCACGACGATGCCCTTGGAGCAGTCCGCCTTGGCGCGGGCACACAGCGTACCGACGGCGCTGGTGGACCGGCTCCCGTCATAGATGCACTTGGAGCGGGTGGCCATGGAGGAGCAGGTGCCGAACGTCCCGTTGTCGTACTCGACGGTGGCGGCGACATAGCCGCGCGACGCCATCTCCTCCACGGCGGCCAGCGCCGAGGAGTGCTCGTACGGCTCCGTGGTGCCCACCGTGTAGATGAACACGGGGTACTTGCCCGAGGCCGACGGCTCCTGGCCGCGGAGGTTGTACGTGGAGCCGCACAGCGAAGTGCCTCCGCCCCGGTACGTCGCCGTGAAGCTGCTCAGGGACTGCGCTCCTGCTGAGGACGTCCAGGCCAGGGTCAGGAGCAATCCAAGACGGAAGGTCAGCTCTGTCTGCTTCATGACTTCTCCTCGTGGGTGACGTGGGACTTCAGGTCCGGGGCTTCGGGCTCCGGACCGACGTGAGCCAGCACTGCATTCACAGGCGGCCCCGTCCTCACGATTAAGACTCCGAGGATGTCTCCTCGTCTATCTGATTTTTCGTACTGTTATGTTTTTCCTCGTTTTGTTCCGCGTCGCGAAACATGGATGTCATTGTTTCGCGAGGCGGAATGTCAGTCGAGGTGTTCGGGCGACCCCGGGTGAAGCGCGACGAGGTCCCCTGGAGGAAGGGACTGCGTCCCTGGGGAGTCGTGGAGTTGCCCAGGCACATGCGCGGGGTCTCCCTGCGAGCCCTGTGGCACCAGGGTCCATCCATTGGCGGCAACGTGGACCTGTCGCTCTATCGGGGGGACCCGGCCTTCTTCGAGCGGTCCTTCACGGTCGAGACGTATGCCCCGGGGTTCGCGGCTTCGGCGTCACTGGAAGGCAGCCTCGTCTCTCAGGACCTCGAGTCCGCTGAAGCGATGCCCCCTCGGAAGAGCACCCAGCAGGCCCGCGCCGCCGAAGCCGCGAACTGGTGCTCGTGGGACCCAATCAGCTGAGGATCCTCCCGACAGGCGAGGACCGGAGGGCCGCGCTGACCTTGAAGGCCACGGTGCGCTGGGACCTGGGCACGGTGGCCGGCGTCGTGGCGGAGTTCGCCTACGTGAATGACCCGAACAAGACGGAGTTCGTCGACGATGACACCGGCGTGGCGGTGCCTGTCTTCAAGGATGCGAACACCTACGGAGCGACGGTGATGCTCCAGGCTCGTTACTGAGCGGGGCAATCCTTCGCACGGTGTCCTGGCTGTGATTGGGTTCATCCAGGGCGGGAGTCGCTCCTGGATGAACCCATGACCCCCGCGCTTCCCTCGGGCGTCCCGACTCGCGAAGCGAGGGACGTATCACCGGGTACAGCGCGGGGGGCTGGGGGCTGGCTTCAGTTGCGACGCTTGGTCGCGAGGAACTCCGCGGCCCAGCGCTTCACCGTGTCCGCCGCATCGGCGCCCTCGGCCGGGCGGAGGGTGGGGAGGATGGACGGCGCGGACGGGCCTTCTTCACCCTGGGGACCCACGGACTGCGTCTGGCCCTTCTTGCGGACCCAGACGCGGGGGCCGGTCGGAGTGGGCGTCGCGGCGCGCGCGGGCGTCTCCGCCGCGCTCTCCGAGCGACGACGGCGAGACAGGATGACATCCGGAATGGAGTGGGGCGCGGCGTGCTCGACCCAGGCGGCGTGGAGCCGGCCCGTGGCCACCATCTGCCGACGCTTCTGGTAGTGCGCCGAGCAATAGCCGAGCGTGCGGACGGGCTGTCGACACCCGATGACTGCGCAGGCCACGGGCTGCTCGACGACGGCCTGGATTTCAGGCTCGGGCGGCGGAGCGGGGGCCTTCTTCCGCACGGGGACGGAGGGGGCGGAGTAGGGCTGGCCGCTCAGGCGCTCGGACAGACGGCGCATGGCCGTCATCAGCGGGGCGAACGACTCCTGCACGGCGCCTTGCACGATGGCTTGGAAGGCCTCATCCAGTGACGGCGTCGCCGAGGAAGCGCCGCGCGCGGGAGGAGAGCGGGAGGGTCGGGGGGAGGGGGTGACGCGACGGGCTCTGGGCATGTAGCGCTTGGCGTAGCACGGCTCAGGTTGTTCGACCATTGTGAATCCAGCCCGCTCCCCTGGTGGGTCATCCAGACTCGGTCCTCGGGGCAGGCGCGCTCTTGCTCCAAAGCCTCTCCAGGTGACGAGCGCCGCTGGCGTGATTGCAAATCGCGAAGAGCGCCTTTCCCCGTGGGTCCCGTGGAAGTGGTTCATAGAGCCAGCTTCCGCGCTGCTACAGCCCGAGGCGCACAGGCCTTGTCCGCGGTTCAGTGCCCGGGGAATCGGGTCGAACTTGACCAGATTTAAACATGAGTGTCCAACTTATGGCCCATGGCGGAAGGGGAGCGTGAGAAGTGATACCCGATGAAGCAAGCAGCCGCTCCATGAAGGCAGCCATCCTTGTCGTGGGACACGGGCCTGTCGGCGCCGCGACTGCGTGCCTGCTCGGTCGGCTTGGCGTCCATACAATCGTCATCGACAAATCGAGCACGGTGTTCCCGCAGCCGCGCGCCATCGCCCTCGACAACGAGGCGCTGCGCGTCCTGCAGATGGCGGGGCTCGCGGACGATGCCTTTCCCCGAATCGCCATTCCCTGTGTGAAGCTGCATTCACCTTTCTTCGGCCAGTTCGGGCATGTGAACACGGCGGGCAGCCTCGACGGCCATCCGAAGCTGGTGACGTTCGCTCAGCCCGAACTGGAGGCGGCGCTGCGTCGACAGGTGGCGACGCTTCCCTCCGTGGAAGTCGTGTTGGGCCTCCAGGTGGTCCGTGTCGAGGAGACCGCCGATGAGGTCATCACGACGGTGCGGGACGTGGAGGGCCGTGAGCGCCGGATTCATTCCGCGTACGTGGTCGGCGCGGACGGAGCGTCCTCCTTCGCGGAGGACTGGTTGATCATCGACGCGCTCGACGTGCCCAATCCCATCGACCACATCGAGTTCATCTGTGACCCGCGCAGGCCCACCCCGCACATGCCGAGCCCCGGTGGACGTGAGCGCTGGGAGTTCATGCTGGCGCCAGGGGAGACGCGCGAGGAGATGGAGAGCAGGGCCTGGTGGCCGGCCTGCGCGATGCGGCGAACCTGGCGTGGAAGCTCGCGGCCATCGTCCAGGGCCGCGCCGTCCCCGGCATCCTCGCCAGCTACGACACCGAACGGCGTCCGCACGCCAGGGCGATAATTGATCTGGCCAGGGTCATGGGCAGCCTGGTGATGCCTCGGAGCGCGCTCCTTGCCCAGACGACGGCGCTGCTGGCGGCGGCGTAGCAGACCGGGCCCGTGGGCCAGATGAACGGCGAACGACGTTGCTACTCCCCGCGCTTCCGACGCGCCGTTGCCGCGCTCGGCTTGCCTCCGCGCGGAGTGGAGGCGGGTGCGTCGAGCAGCGCGGGCAGTTCCATCGTCGCCAGCCTGCGCGCCTCCTCGCGGGGAACGCCCAACGACTTCAAGCAGAACTCCACCGCGTCACTGCCCGCGTCACGCCAGGTGCGATGTCCCTCCAGCACCAGGAGGATGGCGCCGAGCGTGGCGCTGGCCATGAAGCTGACCGACGACGGCAACTGGTCGATGCGGAAGTCGTACTTGCCGCTCTTGTGGCCGTCGACGAGGTCCTGGGTGGGTTGTCCCATCCACAGTGACTGCATCGACTGTTCGCTCATCGCGAAGCGGAGCAGGAACCGCCCCCAATGGGGCTCTGCATGGGCACGGCGCACGTAGAAGCGGACGCCCAGGGCGAGGCGATGCGCGGGGTCCGTGACTCCCTCGCAGCTCGCCGTAATCCGGTCATACATCTCGGTGGCGAGGTCATTCGCGATCTGCCGGAAGAAGACGTCCGTCGACTCGAGATTGTTATGGACGGTGCCGCGAGCAACGCCGGCCGCCTGGGCCAGCTCGCTCATCGATACCTGCGTCGAACCCTTCTCCGCGAACAACTGCACCGCTGCTTCCTGGATGCGGCGCTGGGCGGCGCTCATCGAGCGGCGTCGGCGTGCGGTCTTCATGAACCGGACTGTCACACATCTGGTGCTCGATGGGCGGCGAGTTCATGGATTGGACACATATGTGTAATTTCAAGCCCCGTGGTCTAGATAGAAGGCGAACAGGAGCGGGAGCTGTGGTGAACCGGCCGGCATTCGCAGAACAACGGCGAACATCCCGTCGCCGTACTCCCCCTCCATGAAGCGCGAGATGCCCACGCTGGGGACGCTCATGGGCGCCACCGGGTACCACACGGCCTGCTTCGGCCAGTTCCCCGCTGAGGACCCGGCGGCCTGCGACGAGTTCATCAACTGCGACTACAACTGCATCCGCGAGAGTGATGCGCAGGTCGTCCGCCTGCTCGAGGCGCTCGACGCCAGCGGCCAGACCGAAGACACGATTGTCGTCTTCACCTCGGACCACGGCGAGATGCTCGGCGTCCACGGGATGCGCGGCAAGGGCGTGCTGCCGTATCGCGAGTCAATCCAGGTGCCGCTGCTCGTCCGCCACCCGCTGCATGCGGGAAGCTGCTCGACGGCGACGCTGGCCAGCCACATCGCCATGGCGCCGACGCTCCTGGGCCTTGCCGGTGTGCCGACGGAGACCGTCCTTCGCGAGGTCCCAGCGCTGGTCGAGAGGGACCTCAGCGGCGTGATTCGCGCGCGTGACGACGCGGACCCTCGCGCCAACGGGGACGGCAGCCTGCTCCACTGGACCAGCCTCGTGTACCAGGACCATGTCGCGGCGCTGGCGTTCGACGAGGAGCACAAGCACAGCGGTGGCGCCACCCGCGTGTTCTCCCTGGGCAAGTCACAGTTCCGCGGAACGCTGACCCGGCGCGGGCAGATGCGAGGTGTCTTCAACGGCCGGTACACGTTCGCGCGCTACTTCGCGCCGACCCAGCACAACACGCCAGGAGACCTGGGATGCGCTGATGGCGCTGAACGACCTGGAGCTCTACGACACCGAAACCGACCCCGGCGAGCTCCACCACGTCGCCAGCAACCCGGAAGCGGCCCGCGAGCAGGTGATGCGGATGAACGCCAGGCTCAACCGGCTGCTCGCGAAAGAGGTCGGCGTCGACGACGGCCGCCACCTTCCAGGACCGGCCCGCTTCTGGCGTGCGTCCTAGCGCGTAGCAGCCCGCCATTCCCTCCCGCGCGCGGCGAGCCTGCCGCGGTTCCGGGCAGGCGGTTCGGCACGCAGGGGCGGCGCATGGGCCGCATTCCGTGCCATCGCGGGAGGCCCTCTGCCGTGAAGTGGCGAGACCCGAGACCGCGGCACTCAGGGATGAAGGAGGCTGCCGCGATGGACCGGTCCGTGGTGACAGTGGGTTGTGACAGCGCGGGTCCAGAAAAGAAAAAACCCCAGTAAGTCCGGAGACTTACTGGGGCAATTCCTGGCGAGGAGTACGGGACTTGAACCCGTGGCCTCCGGCGTGACAGGCCGGCGTTCTAACCAACTGAACTAACTCCCCATAAACCTTGGGCGGAACAGGGATTGAACCTGTGACCCTCGCCTTGTAAGGGCGACGCTCTGCCGCTGAGCTATCCGCCCGCAGGCGTGTTCCGCGTTGCGACGAGCGGGCTTTTATAAGTGGCCCACTCCCCTGTCAAGCACCTGTTTCGAAGACCCAGGATCTTCGTCACCGGCCGCGCGGAGCGTGAAAACGCTCGTGCGGCCGGTGACTTAGGTCCCTAGGGGACGGGCGCGACGTCCACCGTGCCCAGGTTCTCCGGGGCCACGCCATTACCCGAGCCACCCGGCTGCCCATCCGGCTGCCAGTCGCCGTAGCAGTACGGGCCGGTGCCGACCCGGAATCGCCACAGGTAGCCGTCGTTCAGGGCGGCGTTCGCCGGCAGGTCCGCCCGGTACTCGTCATCGTTGTTGGTGTCGCTCTGCACCACGCCGGCGACCCAGGTCCACGCCGGGCTCACACCCGGGTCCTGCGTCTTGGGGCCATGGCCCAGCTCGGCCGAGAGGGTGGTGGCCGGGGGAGGGGCGTTGGTGACGCCGTCCTCGTAGATGAACCCGTACATCGTCCTGCCGCCGCCCAGGTCGCTGAGCTTCAGCGGCCACTGGAGCCGGCAGTAGTCGATGCCCGAGTGGTTGCCCACGGTGAGGGCGTGCTGCTGGCCCTGCGTGTAGCCGCCCACGTCGCTGCCGTCCTTGTCGCAGTAGGTCCACGTGGAGCCGTCCGTGGTGTAGCGCAGGCTCACGGCCCGGCTCGTCGTGTAGGCCGGACGCAGCTCCGTGGTGAACTCGTCCGTGTCCGCCTCCCCCGAGGCCTCGCCGGAGTACGTCGCCGGCTTCCAGGAGAACGACGCCGGGGTGACGGAGGCGTCCACGTCCGCGTTGCCCAGGCCGACCTGCACCTGGAGCCCCGTGCCCGCGCCAGGCCCGTTGGTGACACCGGGGATGCGCACGCGGCCCGTCACGGTGACGGCGTCGCCGCTGCCCACCGTCGTCCCGCTCACGCCCTGGAGCCGGCAGACGCCCGTGGCCGCCGCCTGCACCGTCAACGTGCCCGAGTCCGCGATGTCGAAGTCGTCATCCGTCCCGTCCGCGTCGCAATACACGTAGGGGCCGGTGTCCAGCTTCACGCGGTAGGCGAAGCGGAAGGTGCCCGCCGTGCCCGGGTTGGGCAGGGTGGCCCGGTACTCGTCATTCTGGTTGTTGCCCGTGTCGGCGCCATGCGTCGCCGCCACCCACTGCCAGCCTCCGCCCGTGTGAGGGCTGCCGGCGGGGCCATAGCCCAGCTCCGCGACGATGCCCGCACCGGCGCCCGCGCCCGGCGTCACGCCCGCCTCGTGCACCTGCACCGCGATGACCTTCGAGGCCGCCTCGCCAATGGCGTAGGCCTCGACAGGGGGCGCCGCTTGCGTCTCACCGCCCAGGCGGCACCAGTCCACCTGGGGAGGCACCACCGCGGCCACCGTCAGGACCGACGCCTGCGCCGTCTGGTAGCCGTTGGCGCTGCCATCCCGGTCGCAGTAGGCCCAGGCCCCGGTCTGATACCGGAAGCGCACGGCCACCGCGTAGGTTCCCTCCGTCGAGGGCGCCGTCAGCGACGTCTCGTAGGAGTCCTGCGCCCCGCTGTCCGTCTCGCCCGAGAAGCTCGCGGCCGTCCAGCTCCAGCCCGTCCCCGTCGCCGGGTCCGAGTTCGCCGGGCCATGGCCCACTTCCGAGGTGATGCCCGCGCCCGCCGCGCCGCTCGTGACGTCCGTCACCGTCGTCACCAGCACCTTGCCGTGCACCACCTGCGTGGCGCCGCCCGGCGTCGCGGTCAAGGTGGCCGGACCCACGAGCTGGCACGTGTCCACCGCCACGGGCTTCACCTCCAGGTCGCCGGCCTGGTCCAGCGAGAAGCCGTTGCCGAGCCCGTCCGCGTCGCAGTAGCGGTACGCACCGCCATTCACATTGAAGCGGAAGGCGAACTTGTAGCGGCCCACCGTGCCCGGGTTGGGCAGGGCGGCCTTCCACTCGTCGTTGCTCCCGCCGCCCGACTCCCGGTTGAAGCTGGTGCCCGTGGAGGTCCACTGCCAGCCCGCGGAGTCCGGAGCAGCCGCCTCCGGGCCATAACCCACCTGACCCTGGATGCCCGTGCCTCCGCCCGTGCCCGGCGTGACGCCCTCCATGTAGACCTGGGCGTAGATCTCCTTCGTCGCCTGGCCCACGCGGTACACCTCGCTGGGCGGCGTCTCGGTGGCCTCACCGCCGAGCTTGCACCAGCCGATGGAGATGTCCTGCGCCGCGCTCACGGTGAGCGTGCCCATCTTCGTCGTGTCGAAGCCCGTGGGGCCGCCGCTGTTGCCATCCGAGTCGCACAGCAGATACGCGCCGTCGTTCACCTTGAAGCGGTACGCGAAGCGGTAGCTGCCCAGCGTGCCCGGGTTGGGCAGCGTCGTCTCGAACTGGTCGTTGTTGCCGACCTCGTCCTTGTACACAGCGGTCGTCGTCCAGTTCCACTGCGCCGATGTGGCCGGATCCGCCGCCGCCGCCGGCCCCCAGCCCAACTGGCCCACCAGGCCCGTGCCCGCGCCCGCGCCGCTCGTCACGCCCTGCACGAAGACCTGCGCCAGCACCTTGCGGTTGGCCACCGCGTCCGTCGCGTACGTCACCGTCTCCGGCGTCGTGTTCCCATCCGGCCCCAGCTTGCAGTAGCCGATGACCTTGGGGACCACGACTTCACCCGCGACGGTGAGCTGGCCCAGCTGCGCCAGCTCGAACTCCTGGCCGCCGTCATCCACGCCGTTGCCGTCGCAGACGCGGAGGGGGCCGCCGTTGGCGCTGAAGCGCACCGCGTAGCGGTAGTCGCCATTGAGGCCGGGGTTGGGCAGCGTGCCCTTCCACTCGTCGTTGACCTCGAAGTTGTCCTTGTTCCAGGCCAGCGGCGTGGCCCAGTTCCACAAGGGCGAGGTGCGCGGGTCCTCACCCGCGGGACCCCAGCCGAGCTGACCGGAGATGCCCGGGCCCGCGCCCACCTTGTCCGTCACGCCCGGCAGGTGCACCTGGGCGAAGACCGTCTTGAGCCCCGTCGTCTGCGTGGTCTGGTAGTTGATGACCTCGGGGGCCTTCTGGTCTTCGCCAATCTTGCACCAGCTGACCTGCGGCTTCGGCGCCTCGGTGCCGACGGTGAGCGTGCCCAGCTTCGCCAGGCTGAAGGCCAGCTCGCCCTCGGCGCTGTCGTTGACGCCGTCCGCGTCACACACGCGCCACGCGTTCTCACTGATGCTGAAGCGGAAGGCCAGCTTGTACGTGCCCACCGTGCCCGGGTTGGGCAGGTCCGCTTCCCACTCGTCGTTGTTGCCGTGCTCGGCCTTGTAGACGGCGGGGACCCAGGTCCACGCGGCGGAGTCGCGCGGGTCCGAGTCCACCGGCCCCATGCCCAACTGGGCCACCAGCCCCGAGCCCGCGCCAGCGCCCTGGGTGATGCCCGCCGCGTACACCTGGCCGGCCACCTTGAGCAGCGTGGTGTCCGTGGGACGGTAGAACAGCTCCGGGTTGGCGCGGTTCCCGTCCGGGCCCAGCTTGCAGTAGTCCACGCGCGGCCGGGTGATGAACACGCGGCGCAGCATGTCCTCCGCCACGCCGTTGGCGATGCCGTCGCCGTCCGCCATCACCCACGTCTTCCCTCCGTCGATGGTGAAGCGGATGGTGATGACCCACTCGCGGCTCTCCCCGCCGATGGCCGGCTGGAGCAGGACGTTGCCCTTGTAGATGTCCGCCTCGCCGCTGTCGGAGTCGCCCTCGTACGTGGCCTCCTCCCAGGTGTAGCTGTCCTGGATGAGCAGCTCGCCGTTCGCCGGCGCGAAGCCCACCTGCGCGCGCACGCCGCCGCCCTGGCCCACGCCCCGGGTGAGGCCGGCCACGGTGATTGCGCCGCGCACCAGCACGCCCACCGGCTGCCCGCCGCTCACCGCGTCGAGGTTGCCGTTGATGATTTCGGCCTGGTCGATGTTCGCCGCCGGGGGGCCCTCGTAGTTGAAGCCCCTCACCAGCACGCCATAGGCGCCGTCCGGATTGACCACCCGCACGTCCACCTGCGCGGTGCTCGCCGAGGGCGAGTAGCCGTAGATGCGGAAGGCGTTGACCACGACGACGCGCAGCGCCTCCTGGTTGCCCAGGTAGAGCTTCGCGCCCGGCTCGAAGCCGGAGCCATAGACGTTGATGAGCGTGTTGCCCGCGATGGGGCCGCCGTTGGGGGTGATTTCCCTCACGGTGGGCGGGGTGGCCGAAGGAGGCAGGCCACCCTCCGGGTCATCACCACAGGCGGCGAGGAGCAACGACAACACGAGAAGAAGGGACCTCGGACAACGCGACGACATCGGCCATCACCCCTTGACGCCGCCGGCGGTCAACCCGCCGACGAGGTGCTTCTGGAGAGCGAAGAACAACGCCATGACCGGCGCGGAGACAATCAACGCGCAGGCGGCGAACTTGCCCCATTCCACCTTGTACTCGCCCACGTACCGCTGGAGGGCGACGGGCAGGGTGAAGCGGGTCGGGTCATTGATCAGCGTGGCGGCGAGGACGAACTCGTTCCACGCCGTCATGAAGGAGAACAGCGCCGTCACGGCCAGCGCGGGGCGGGCCAGCGGCAATACCACCTTGATGAACACCTGGAAGGGCGAGGCCCCGTCCATCACCGCCGCCTCCTCCAACTCGCGCGGCAGCGTGTCGAAGTAGCCCTTCAACATCCAGATGCAGAAGGGCAGGGCGGTGGTGGCGTACACCAGCACCAGCCCGGTGAGGCTGTCGAGCAGCCGCAGCCTCTGGAGGATGCCGTAGATGGGCACCAGCATCAGCGTCGCCGGGAACATCTGGGTGACGAGCAGGGCCTGCATGCCGCCCTCCTTGCCCGGGAACTTGAAGCGCGACAGCGCATACGCCGCCGTCACCGCGAGCGTCAGCCCCACCACCGTCGTGGCACCGGAGACGATGAAGCTCGCCATCACCTGCCGGCCGAACACCCATCTCCCCTGCGCATCCGAGCTGAGCAGCACCTCCCGGAAGTGGTCGAACGTCACCGCGTCCGGGAACGGGTTGGCGGTGAGCGACATGCTGTCCGACGGCGACAGCGCCATCTTCACCACCCACAGCACCGGGTAGAGCGTCACCATGCACATCAGGCTCAGCCCCATGTGGATGAGGGCCATCTTCAAGCCGGAGGGCTTCTTCATGACGCCTCCTCGGGCTTCATCAGGCGCCGGGTGAAGACCGACCAGCCCATCAGCACCACGAAGATGAGGACCGAGTACGCCGCCGCGAAGCCGTACTGCTCGTTGCGCTGGAAGGCCCAGCGGAACGCCTCCGACACCAGGATGTCCGTGGCGCCGCCCGGCTCGCCTCCGGACACCAGGTAGATGATGTTGAACATGTTGAACGTCCACACGCTGCCCAGGATGACGGCGGGCAGCATCGCGGGCTTGAGCAGGGGCAGGGTGATTCGCCGGAACTGCGTCCACTTGCTGGCCCCGTCCACCTCCGCGGCCTCGTACAGCTCCGGGGGGATGGACTGCAGCGCGCCCAGCGCCACCACCATCATGAACGGGAAGCCCAGCCACGTGTTGGTGGCCACGTTGGCCGCGAAGGCCGTGGAGAAGCGGGTGAACCAGCTCACCGGCTCCAGGTCCAACGCCACGAGCAGGCCGTTGATGGCGCCGAACTGCCGGTGGAACATGCCCTTCCACATCAGCGCGGTGATGTAGTTGGGCACCGCCCACGGGATGATGAGCAGCACCCGATACACCCCGCGCATCTTGAGCAGCGGGTCCTTCAGGATGAGCGCCAGCCCCAGGCCGATGCTCACGTGCAGCACCACGTTCACCACCGCCCACAAGAGCGTCACCGCGAGCGTGAAGTAGAACGAGAGCGGCTCGGTGATGCTGTAGCCACGGCTGGCCAGGATGTCGACGAAGTTGGCCAGGCCCACGAACGTGTACTGCCCCGCGTCGTGGTGGAACAGCGACAGCGTCAGGCCCACCGCGAAGGGGATGAACACCAGCACCAGCAGGCCCGCCGCCGCGGGCGCGACGTACGTCACCGCGCGCGAGACATCCGGATAGCGCTGACGGAACGTCTGGCTCTGTGCCGGCCGCCGCAGCACCCACGCGGTGCCTCCTCCCAAGGCCATCACTCCCGCGAGCGTGAGCCAGGGCATGGGGCTGGCTTCGGGCGGACGCTCCCGGTGCAGGGCCCGGTAGCGACGGTCCGCGAGCGCGCCCGCGTCCTCGGGCCGGGTTCCGCCCTGGAGCACCGCGCGCAAGGTCAGCTTCATGGGCTCCCACACGCGCGCCATCTCCAGCGTGTTGGGCATGGGCGTGGCGTCCTTCGCCGCCTCGCGGAAGGAGGAGATGAGCGTGTCGTCCTTCACCTCCTGGAACTGGTAGGCGGCGACGTTCGCCGGAATCTGCCGGCCCACCGTGGTGCGCACCCGCGAGGACTCGCCCAGCGACAGGAAGCGCGCCAGCTCGTGCGCCCGCGCGGACTGCTCCGAGCGCGAGGAGACGAACGCCGCCTCCACGCCGAGGAAGGGCTTCATCGGCGTGCCCGTCTCGCTCACCGTGGGCAGCGCCACCACGCGGTACCGCACCGACGGCGCGATTTCTCCCGCGAACCAGGGGCCGCTGATGGTCATCGCCACGCGGCCGTCGTTGAAGAGCGTCTTCACCAGCGCCCCCGACACCTCCTGGGGCATCATCCGCTCGTCCTGGAGCTTCTTCACGAAGGCCAGCGAGCGCGCCATCCCTGGCGTGTCGAAGCTCGCGCGGCCCGTGGCGTCGAACAGCGGCCCGTCGAAGCCGAAGAGGAACGGCGCGTGGAAGTAGAAGTCCCCGCTCTCGTACGCCAGGCCGAAGCGCCCCTCCGCCGGGTTCGACAGCGTGGGCAGCAGCGCCAGCAGCTCCGCGGTGGTGGTGGGCGGGCGCGGCACCAGCTTCGTATTCACGTAGAGCGCCAGCGACTTGAGCGACATCGGATAGCCGTACACCTGGCCATCCACCTCCAGCGCCGCCACCGTGTTGGCGAAGTAGTCGGCACGGACGAGGGTGCCCGTCGTCGGCGCCAGCAGGTTCTGTCCCTGGAAGTTGCGCAGCCGCTCGTGGTTGAAGATGAAGACGTCGGGGCCCGCGCCGTGGGGAATGGCGTTGGTCAGCTTGGCCGCGTAGGCGTCATAGGGCAGGGCGAGCATGTCCACCCGCACGCCCGTCTTCTCGGTGAAGAGCGTGGTGGCCTGGAGGAGCGCGGCCTCCTCTCCACCCCGGTACGCGTGCCACAGCTTGAGGGGCTCGGGCTGGGCTTCCGCCGCGTGCGCGCTCCACGCCATGGCGAGCAGCACCAGCGCCACGAGCCTGTTCAAGATGCCACCTCCAGCGACTCGCGCTCCACCGGGTGGCGCAAGGCCACGGAGCCGTCCTCGGTGAACACGTGCAGCGCGTCCGCCATGGGCGCCAGGAACACCTTGTCGCCCACCGACACCTGGGTGCCCTTGTCGAAGCGCGCGGCCACCGGCCCCGACTCCGTGTTGACGAAGGCGTACCCGTCGAACCCCAGCCGCTCCACCGCGTCCACCGTGCCCGCCAGGGGCCCCAGCGCCGCCACGCGCAGGTCCTGGGGACGCAGCCCCACCAGGACGTTGGCCGCGCCCGGGGAGAGGTCCGCCGGGGAGAGCAGCGTGAAGCCCTTGCCCACCAGGTTCGCCCCGTCGCGCCGGGCCTCCAGGAAGTTCATCGCCGGTGAGCCCAGGAAGCCCGCGACGAAGCGGTTCGCCGGTCGGTTGTACAGCTCCAACGGGGGCCCCACCTGCTGCAACACGCCCGCGTTGAAGACGGCCACCCGGGTGGCCAGCGTCATCGCCTCTACCTGGTCATGGGTGACGTAGATCATCGTCGCGCCCAGCCGGCGGTGCAGCCGCGCCAGCTCCCCGCGCATCTGCACCCGCAGGGCCGTGTCCAGGTTGGACAGGGGCTCGTCGAAGAGGAAGACCTTCGGCCGCCGGACGATGGCGCGCCCCATGGCCACGCGCTGACGTTGACCGCCCGACAACGCCTTCGGCTTGCGCTCCAACAGGTGGCCCAGCTCCAGCATCGCCGCGACTTCGTCCACCCGGGAGGCGATCTCCGCCTGGGGGAACTTCCGCAGCGTCAGGCCGAAGGCCAGGTTCTCCCGCACCGTCATGTGGGGGTAGAGCGCGTACGACTGGAAGACCATCGCCACGTCGCGGTCTCTCGGGGGCACGTCGTTGACGCGCGCTCCGCCGATTCGCACCTCGCCCGCGTCCACCTGCTCCAGCCCCGCGATGAGCCGCAGGAGCGTCGTCTTCCCACAGCCCGAGGGGCCCACCATGACCAGGAACTCGCCCTGTCCCACCTGAAGGTCCACGCCCTTCACGATGAGATTCGAGCCAAACGACTTCTTGATTCCGTTCAGGGTGACTTCGGACAAGACACACTCGGAAAATGAGGGGAGGAACGGCGGGGCACATTACCCGGAGCCTCGCGCTTTCCTCAAACCCGCCGGGTTGGGCGCGGTGCGTCATTCTCGCGCCGGGCCATCCAGAAGTTTCCGGGGTCCGTAGAGTGGCAACGGGGGTGGCCGCCTTGTCAGCCCCGGAAGGCGCTTGTTATGGAAGACGACATCCGGTTCGCCGAGGTCTACCCCACCGTATGAGCACTCCCCGTTGGTCCCTCCCGAGGGGCGCGACCCTGGTCGCTTTTCTGTTCGCCGTCGGTTGCAGCGAAAGCGACTACGTCCGGCTCTACCACAGCGAGGCCCGCGCCCCGAGCTACACCGTCGAGGACGTCGAGTCGATGAAGCACATGGGAGCGACGTTCACCGACCAGGGGGTCAACTTCGCCCTCTACTCGGAGAACGCGACGCGGCTGGAGCTGCTCCTGTTCGATGACCCGGAAGGCAACCGGCCCTCGCGCACGTATCCGCTGACGCGCTACGGGGACGTGTGGAACGTCTACGTGGAGGGCGTGGGCCTGGGGCAGCACTACGGCTTCCGCGCGTGGGGCCCCAACTGGGAGTTCGACGAGCGCTGGTTCCCCGGCTCCATCCACGGCTTCCGCGCCGACGCGGACGTGGACGGCAACCGCTTCAACCCGAACAAGCTCCTGACGGACCCCTATTCGCAGGCGCTGCACCGGGACCACGACTGGAGCAAGGGCAGCACCGCCAGCGGCCCCGCGCGCACGGAGGTGACGTACGCGGCCTCCGCCAAGAGCGTGCTGGTGCAGAGCGGCTACCAGTGGGGCGAGGCGGAGCGGCAGTGGCGGGACAACCGCCAGAACGAGCAGTGGGCGGGCCACAAGTGGCAGGACCTCATCGTCTACGAGGTCCACGCCAAGGGCTTCACCGCGGACCCCGCCAGCGGCGTGCGCTTCCCCGGCACCTACCGGGGCCTGGGCGAGAAGGCCGACTACTTCAAGGACCTGGGCATCACCGCCGTGGAGCTGCTCCCCATCCACGAGAAGCCGCTGGATGGCGGCTACTGGGGCTACCAGACCATCAACTTCTTCGCGCCCGAGCTGTCCTACGCCGCCTTCAAGCGGCCGAACGAGGTCATCGACGAGTTCAAGTGGATGGTGGAGGAGCTGCACAAGCGCGACATCGAGGTCATCGTCGACGTCGTCTACAACCACACCGGCGAGGGCGGGCTCTGGCGCGAGAAGCTGGAGTCGGATGACGTGCTGCCTGGCGATCCACTGGACTCGTTGGACCCGGCGGAAGTGGCGGGCGTGTACTCGTTCCGCGGCATCGACAATCAGGCGTACTACGGCCTCACGGGGGACCGGCGGCTGTACTGGAACAACACGGGCGTGGGCAACCAGACCCGGCCCAACCACCGGCCCATGCGCAAGCTCATCATCGACAGCCTGCGCTTCTACACCGAGGAGCTGCACGTCGACGGCTTCCGCTTCGACCTGGCGCCGATCCTGGGCGAGAGAGATCAGGACTACAACCGCTGGGACGACCCGAAGAACACGGTGCTTCAGGAGATTGTCGATGACCCGGTGCTCCAGAAGTACAACACGCGCATCATCGCGGAGCCCTGGAGCGCGGGCGGCTGGTACTGCATGCCCATGGGCGAGTTCCCCAACTCGCAGACGCAGCCGGGCAACGGCTGGTACGAGTGGAACGGCCGCTTCCGCGACTGGTGGCGCGCGTTCATCAACCGCGACGACTGGAAGCTCAACTCCAACGAGGGCTCGCTGTGCGGCAGGCCGGGCTCGGCGGACGGCGCCTTCCTGATGTACGGCAGCAAGGAGTGGTACTCGCGCAACGGCCGCCGCCCGTATCACTCGATGAACTTCATCACCGTGCACGACGGCTTCACGATGTACGACCTGTTCACCTACGAGGTGAAGCAGAACAAGTGCGGCCCGCTCAACCCGGTGTGCTGTGACACGCCCAACAGCCCCTTCTGCGACAAGGTGAGCGGCGAGGACCACAACCGCTCGCGCAACTGGGGCCCGGTGGGTGACACGCGCGGGGAGAGCATGCGCCGGCAGATGATGCGCAACGCCTTCATGGCGATGATGATCTCCCACGGCACGCCGATGATTCTGGGCGGCGACGAGTGGATGCGCACGCAGCTGGGCAACAACAACGCCTACTCCACGCGCGCGGACAACCCGTTCAACTGGTACCAGTGGGGCGCGTACCTGGCGCGCGACGAGCGGCACCGGATGTACGAGTTCGTCAAGGCGGCCATCCGCCTGCGCAAGGAGCACGCCTACGCCTTCGCGCCATCGGACTACGAGAAGGGCTCGCCCCTGGTGTGGAAGAGCGCCCAGAACACCGAGGAGGTGGGCTGGGACACCAAGCAGTTGATGATGCACTACCCGGACACGTCCTACGGCCCGGAGCTGGTGGTGCTCATCAACATGGAGCCGCGCGCGGTGGAGTTCACCCTGCCGCCGGGGCGCCAGTGGAAGCGGCTCATCGACACGCAGGCCTACTTCGACAGCCCCGAGTACCTGTCCGCCACGGGCCTGGAGTCCCGTGTCACGGGCAACTCCTGGCTGGACGCGCCGTCCCCCGTGACGGGGGTGACCTACGGGGTGCCCGAGCGCACCATCGTCGTCCTGCGCGCGGAGTAGGGGCAGGCAGCCGAGGTGCGCTATAAGCAGGGCCCGTCCATGCGAGTCCTGCCAGCGCGCCTCGGCGCCCTCCTGCTGCTCCTCATCCCGCTCGTCACCCTGGCCGACGCATCGAGAGATCGCTTCGGCGCAGCGGGCTACTTCCGCATCATGACCCGCCCGGACTTCTCGGGAGGCTCCGGTCAGCTCGGTTACTACTGGCTGTACGGCCGGCTCCTCAACGAGAGCCCCTACGGCGAGCTGAACCTGCGACTGGACGTGCTCCAGTCCGCGCCCGGAACGGATGAAGCGTGGGCGGAGGTGCACACGCGCTTCTCCGGCACGTCGTTCCGCTCGGCGGACCCGGGCAACGGCTCCTTCGTCAACTTCCGCGCGGACTACCTGTTCGTGCGCGCCGGCAACATCCTGCTCGACAGGGTGACGTGGCAGCTCGGCACGCTCGAGGACCGGTGGAATGACTTGCACATCTACGACCAGCGCCCGGCGACGCTGCTCTGGGACACGGTGGGCCTGTCCGGCACGTACCAGGCGGAGCGCTACGACGTGCTGCTGGCGGTGGGTGACAGCGGCTACACGCTGCGTCCCCAGAAGTACAACACGGTGCTCACCGGCGCCGCGTCCTTCCGCTACCGGCTGATTCCGGGACACCTGGAGTTGGGCATCCGCGGGCAGCTCGGCTACGAGCCGAAGGTGCGGGGCAATCGCAACGCGCTCTACGCGTCGCCCAACACCAACTACGAGGACTTCGTGCGGCGCGAAGTCGTGCAGCGCTACTTCGAGCAGAACCCGGGACAGGCGGACTACGAGGTGGGGCGCCTGACCCCGCGCAGCGCGCTGTCGTACCGGGCCGCGGGTTACGTGGGCTTCGGCAACGTGGGGCCGCTCATCTGGGACAACCTGTACCTCACCTTCGAGCGCAAGCACCCCGACCAGGCCTATACGGAGTTCGTGCGCGACAGGGAGTTCCAGGTCTTCATCGCGGACCAGACGGACGAGCGCTACGAGGCGGCGCTGGGCAACGAGGCGTACCTGAAAATCATCCCCGACAAGCTGGAGGCCCTGTGGGGCGTCTGGGTGGGGTACGCGTACAACAAGGACAACGCCATCAAGCCCGGCGACGATGACCGCTTCATCGCGTCCACGGTGCTGCGGCTCCAGTACTTCCTCACCGAGCGCGTGCACCTCCTGGCGGAGACGAGCATCGCCACGGAGCGCAGCCAGAACGGCAACCTGTATCGCAACCACATGGACTCGGTGTTCACCAACACCGGGGGCATCCCGGACTCGCGCGGCTTGGAGTACGGCGACAGCGACACGCGCAACACGTGGCAGGGAAAAATCGGTGTCGTGCTCACGCCGACGGGACGGGGCATCTACGCGCGCCCCAGCCTGCGGCTCCTGTACGGCATCCAGCACTCCTCGCAGCACGCGGCGTTCGGCAATTCGTTCGTGGATAGCCTGGACCAGTACAACACGTACATCGGCCCCGAGCGCCACTGGCACTCGGTGGTCGCCATCGAGGCCGAAGGATGGTTCTGAGACAGCGGTGGATGGTCGTCCTCCTCCTGGCGCTCACGGCGTCGGGCTGCCTGAAGCGGCAGGGGCCGCCGGTGCTGGCGCCCGAGGGCACGGTGGTGGCGGTGGCCTATATCCGGGACGACGCGCAGCGACGTGGCACCGTGGCGCAGGTCCCCGAAGGTGTCCGGCAGCGCATTCAAGAGGCCCTGGCCAGGCGCAACCTCAAGGTGGAGGAGGTGCCCTACGAGCGGTACGCCACCGAGTTCGCGAAGGTGACGGACTCGCAGCGCCGCTTCGCGATGCTCAAGCAGCAGGCCCCGGAGGCCCCGCTGCTGCTCCTGGTGGAGACGCGGGTGTCGTTCTTCGGCCAGGTGGGCGGGCGCTTCTCCTGGGACGTGTACGTGAAGACGACGGCGAACCGCGCATCGTCCAAGCTGGAGCCGACCAGCGACTTGCAGGACTACGGCGCCGCGCTCCAGTTCGACCAGCAGCGCGAGGATGACGCGCAGAACGAGGTGTCCCGCCAGATTTCGGGACAGGCCGCCGCGCTGTTCGACTCGTTCCTCGCCTCGCCCATGCTGGTGCCGAACACGGAGGGTGGCCCTGGCGTGGTGCCCGGCCTGGACGCGCCGGCGGGCGAGGGAATCGAGCCGGGCAAGAGCACCCCGTCGGAGCTGCCGCCGCCCGGGCCCGAGGCTCCGCCCGTGCCGCCTCCCACGCCCAAGCCGTACCGGGGCCTGTGGATGCCGCCGGAGGGCGATGCCATCTACTTCGCGCTGGTGGACCGCTTCTCCAACGGGGATGCGGGCAATGACGGGACGGTGGATGCGAAGGACGCGCAGGCCTTTCACGGCGGAGACCTGCAAGGTGTCATCGACCGACTGGACGGGCTGAAGTCGCTCGGTGTCCGCACGGTGTGGCTTTCACCCGTCTTCCAGATGCGGACGGAGAAGTTCCATGGCTACGGCGCCTTCCACGGGTACTGGGTGGAGGACTTCGACCGGATAGAGCCTCGCTTCGGTGACGCGGCCCTGCTGACGCGGCTGTCGGAGGAGCTGCGGCGCCGGGGCATGCGGCTGGTGCTGGACGTGGTGCTCAACCACGTGGGGCCGGAGACTCGGCTCGCGCGTGAGAAGCCCGAGTGGTTCCACGGCCTGGGTCCCATCAAGAACTGGGAGGACTCGCGCGAGCTGGTGATGCGCGACGTGCACGGGCTGCCGGACCTCGCGGTGGAGCAGGAGGAGGTCTACGCGCACCTGCTGTCGAAGTCGCTGAAGTGGGTGGACGCGGTGAAGCCGGCGGGCTTCCGCCTGGATGCCGTCAAGCACCTGCCGATGGACTTCTGGGCCCGCTACAACGACGACGTGCGCGCGCACGCGGGCAACGACTTCCTCCTCCTGGGCGAGCTCTTGGACGGCGACCCGGTGCTGCTGGCGCGGGTGATGAAGGAGGGGCGCTTCGGGACGATGTTCGACTTCCCGCTGGCCTTCGCGCTGGTGGATGTCTTCTGTCGCAACCGCTCGCCGGCGCACCTGGGCGCGGTGCTCTTCAACGACAGGTTGAACCCCGCGCCCGGCTCGCTGGTGACGCTGCTGGACAACCACGATTTGCCCCGCGTCATGAGTGAGTGCGGCGGGGATGTGGAGAAGGTGAAGCGCGCGCTGGCGGTGCAGCTCACCGCGCGGGGTGTCCCGGCGCTGACGTACGGCATCGAGGAAGGACTCACCGGCGCGAAGGAGCCGGAGAACCGTGGTGACATGCGCTTCACGCCGGACCACCCGCTGCGTTCGTGGATTGGTCGGCTGTTGGAGCTGCGGCGGGGCAGTGGGGCCCTCCAGCGTGGCGAGACACTGGTGCTCGCCGCCCGGGAGGACCTCTTCGCCTACGCCCGTGTGACGCCCGACGAGGCGATGCTCATCGCCATCAACTCCGGGACGAAGCCCCGCGACGTGTTCCTCCCCAGGGAGCTGGGCGAGGCCGGACGTGCCGCCGACCCGCTGACGGGCTCCGAGGGCATGCTGCCCCGGCTCGCCGAGTCTCCGTACTTCCACGTCTCGACGCCGCCTGGAGCGGTGACGTTGCGTCGGCTGAAGCCCCGCGCGCCGGGTGGCTTCGCGGCGCTCGCCACGAAGGCGCGGGCGTGGTGGCGCGGAGAAGGCGCACGGCGCACGGTGGTGCTCGCGACGGGGGACGCCTCCGTGCGCGTGGTGGGCGGCGGGCCGGAGCTGGGCGGGTGGAAGGCCGAGCGCTCGCTGCGCCCGGAGGCGGGCGCCGTGACACTGTCGCTGCCCGTGGGCGGCCTCTTCGAGTACAAGCTCGTCCGGGACGACGGCCCGGGGAAGTTCGCCTGGGAAGGCGGCCCGAACCGGCTGCTCTTCGTTCCCGAGCCGGACGCGTCAGGCCTCGACAGCCAGGGTCCCCTCCGCGTGGAGGTGGCCTGGGAGCAAAGCCCCGTCGTCGCGGCACCGTCCGCCCTCGTCACCCCTCATCTCCTCCGCTCCCGACCGGAGCCCTGACCCAGAGCTCGAAGTGAACGACCGACTCCTCCGCGCCGCACGCCGCCAGCCCACCGACACCACCCCGGTCTGGCTCATGCGTCAGGCGGGCCGCTACCTGCCCGAGTACCGCGCCATCCGCGGCAACATCGCCTTCCTGGACCTGTGCAAGCACCCGGACCTGGCCGCCGAAGTGACGGTGCAGCCGGTGACTCGGCTGGGCGTGGACGCGGCCATCATCTTCTCCGACATCCTGATTCCCGTGGAGGCGATGGGAATCACGCTGGAGCTGGGCGACAAGGGCCCGCACTTCCCCCAGCCCGTGCGCACCGCGGCGGACATCGACAAGCTGGGCGTGCCGGACCCGGTGGAGGGCACCGGCTTCGTGGCGGAGGCCATCCGCCGCACGCGCAAGGCGCTCAACGACTCCGTGCCCGTCATCGGCTTCGCGGGCGCGCCCTTCACGCTGGCCGCGTACATGGTGGAGGGCGGCGGCTCCAAGAGCTACATCCTCATCAAGCGGCTGATGTTCGAGCAGCCGGAGCTGGCGCACCGCCTGTTCGGCAAGCTCACCGACACGCTCATCCCCTACCTCAAGATGCAGGTGGAGGCGGGCGCGAGCATCGTCCAGATTTTCGACTCGTGGGGCGGCGAGCTGTCGCCGTGGGACTACGAGCGCTTCTGCATGCCCTACCTGACGCGCATGGTGTCCGAGCTGAAGGCCACGGGCGTGCCCGTCATCGTCTTCGGCGTGGGCATGTCCACACACCTGCCGCTGCTCAAGCGCACGGGCGCGGACGTGGTGGGCCTGGACTGGACGATGCCCATGGACGAAGGCCGCCGCGTGCTGGGGCCGGACGTTTCCGTCCAGGGCAATCTGGACCCGCTGCACCTGTTCCTTCCGCGTGAGGAATTGGATGGGCGCGTCAAAGACATCCTCCTGCGCGCCGGCCCCGTGGGGCACATCTTCAACCTGGGCCACGGCATCCTCCCGCCCACGGACCCCGAGGCCGCGAAGTTCGCCGTGGAGGCCGTGCACCGCCACGGTGTCGCCCTCCGTCAGGGAACGCTGACGCCGTAAAGCTTCAGGGCCGCTGCGCGCCCGTCTGGGAATGCGCGCGGCCCGCCGTAACCTTTCACGCCACACGGAGCCCGACTCTTGTGGCGTGAAAGGTCTCTGCGCGAGTCATTGGGCGCCGCGTCATCCCTGTACTGTCTGTGTTTGGTTTCAGGCACGGGCATTGCTCCGTCGCCGGCCAGCAGCCCGCCATTCATTCGCTCAACTCGATTCTGACCTCTTCGACCCGGACCGGTGCGGCTGAACCCGCGGCACCACGAGGAGCGTATGCACCATCGTCAATCACACCCCCGAACCACCTTCAGCTCTGCCATCACCTTGTTGGCCCTGGTGGCCTTCACCTGGAGCGGCACGGCCCAGGCGCAGACCTTCACCCAGGGCATCGCGGACAACTTCGTCGCGCCCACCGAGCCGGTGTCGCCCAGCGCCGGCATGCTCAGCTACATCACGTCGGTCTACAGCGTCCCCGGCTCGCGTCCCTTCGACGACGCGAGCGGCGACCGGTGGTTCGCCACCACCTTCACCAACCTGCGCCGCAATGGCCCCATCTGTGGTGCCACCCTGCGCATGACGGTGCGCAACCTGGGCAGCAATGACTCCATGGGCTTCATGTTCATGGGACCGGGCGGCACGCCGCTCGCCACCGGGTGGGGCGACTCCCTGCCGAACCTGGGCGTGGCCTTCGGCGCCACGGGCACCATCAACCTCAACCTGGCGGCGCTCCCGGGCGCGGTCAACCTCATCCCCACCCTCAACGCGCAGGGCTTCGTGGACGTCATCGTGCAGGACGACTCCGCGGTGGACTTCGTCTCGCTCACCGTCACCCAGTGTCGCGTGGACGTGTACTCGAAGGACACCCTCAGCGACGTCGGCAACACGCCGACGGTGGACCCCATCTGGGTCAGCCCCGACATTCGCGTCTGTCAGACGCTCGGCTGCGTCGGCCACCAGAACCCCGAGTTCGGCCAGCCGAACTACGTCTACGTGACGCTGCGCAACAACGGTCCGCTCGTACCCGTGGGCAACCCGGCGAGTGGCACGCTGCTCGTCTATTACACCGGCTCCGGCGGCGCGGCTGTGTGGCCCACGGACTGGGCGCCCATCGGCTCCATCCCCGTCAGCCTCGCCGCGGGTGCCACGCAGGAGTTCTTCGTGCCCTGGACGACCGTGCCGGCGCCGGGCCACTACTGCCTGCTGACGCGCTGGGTGTCCGCGCAGGACCCGATGACGCTGGTGGAGTTGCCGGGCTCCAACACGCTCAACAACACGCGCTGGAACAACAACCTGGCGTGGAAGAACATCAACGTGGTGAACCTGACGTCGTTCGCGCCCTCGAGCGAGTTCGACTTCCGCCTGCGCAACCTGCTGCGTGACGCCCCCGGCACGGCGGCCCTGGAGGTTCGCATCCCCCAGCGCACCGGTGGTCCGTCCTTCCTGCAGCGCGGTCAGCTCATCCTCACGCTGCCCCAGGAGCTGTGGGCCCGTTGGCAGCATCAGGGCACGGGCTTCGAGGTGGTGGGCGAGCGCCAGGTGCGCATCGTCAACCCGAATGGCGCGCGGCTGGAGGGCCTGACGTTGGATCCGGACGGCGCTCACCACGTGGGTGTGCGCTTCTCCGCGCAGGTGACGGATGCAGACCAGGGCAAGTTCGAGGTGGAACTCGTCCAGCACTCGGCCAGCCAGGAGAACCCGACCAAGGTCGAGGAGGCGGGTGGTGTTCGCTTCGACATCACCGTGGGTCAGCCGGCGAACACCCAGCCGAAGTAGTCGTGCGCGGGGCCTGGCCCCGTGAGTCACCGGACGAGGGGGTGGAAGTGCCCGTCATGGGCCCTTCGCCCCCTCGTTCGCTTGCGGGGACGACGTGCCCCCGGCCAAGTGCTCGCGGATTGACTCTTGAGTCAATCGCGGGTTGACGCGGCGCATCACCGCCCGTTAGATGGGCCTCACTCGTCGTCTTGGGAGGGTGAGGCACACATGGCAAGCGAGAAGCGTAACGGTCACCGCAGGGTGGCCATCGTCCGCGGCCTGCGGACCCCATTCGTCAAGGCGGGCACCGTCTTCGCCGGGCTCACCGCGCTGGATTTGGGCCGCATGGTGGTCCAGGAGCTGGTGCAGCGCTCGGACCTGGACCCGAACCTCATCGACCAGTTGGTGTTCGGCACGGTGATTCCTTCGCTGACGGCGCCGTCCATCGCCCGCGAAGTCGTCATCGCCGCGGGCCTGCCGATGAAGATTGAAGCGGCGACGGTGACGAAGGCCTGCGCGACGTCCATCCAGGCGATGACGACGGCGGCCAACTCAATCGCGGTGGGCGAGGTGGACGTGGCCATCGCCGGTGGCACCGAGGCGATGTCGGACGCGCCCGTGTTCACCAGCCGGCCCCTGGCGCACGCGCTGGCGGCGGCCTCCAAGGGGCGCTCGCTGCCGGAGAAGCTCAAGCCCTTCCAGAAGCTCAAGGCGACGGATTTGGTTCCCGTGCCGCCCGCCATCGCCGAGTACTCCACGGGCCTGTCCATGGGCGAGAGCGCGGAGAAGATGGCCAAGGAGAACGGCATCTCCCGCGACGAGCAGGACCGGATTGCCCTGGCGTCGCACAAGAACGCGGCGGCGGCGTGGAAGGACGGCCGCTTCGACGACGAGGTGATGCACGTGTCGGTGCCGCCCCGGTACGAGACGACGGCGACGCGCGACAACATCATCCGCGAGGACTCCACGCTGGAGGCGCTGGGCAAGCTCAAGCCGGTGTTCGACCGCAAGTACGGCACCGTCACCGCGGGTAACGCGTCGCCGCTCACGGATGGCGCCGCGGCGCTGCTGTTGATGAGCGAGGAGCGCGCCCGGGCGCTGGGGTACGAGCCCTTGGGCTACCTGCGCTCGCACGCATACGCGGCCACGGACCCGGGGGACCAACTGCTCCAGGGGCCGGTGTACGCGGTGCCCACGGCGCTCAAGCGCGCGGGGCTGAAGCTGTCGGACATCGACCTCGTCGAGATGCACGAGGCCTTCGCCGCGCAGGTGGGCAGCAACCTCCAGGCGCTGGCGTCCAAGTCGTTCGCGAAGAAGGCGGGCTGGAGCGAGCCGGTGGGGGAGATTGACCGGGAGCGGCTCAACGTCACGGGAGGCTCCATCGCCATTGGTCATCCCTTCGGGGCGACGGGGGCGCGCATCGTCACCCAGGCCCTGAACGAGCTGAAGCGTCGGAACAAGAACACGGTGATGTGCACCGTCTGCGCCGCCGGCGGCCTGGGCGCCGTGGTGGTCCTGGAGCGTGCGTGATGGCCATCAAGCTTGAAGAGCTCGAGGCGAAGCAGGGCTTCTCCCTCTCCGTGGAGGACGGCGT
Source organism: Myxococcus eversor (assembly GCF_010894455.1). Taxonomy (GTDB): domain Bacteria; phylum Myxococcota; class Myxococcia; order Myxococcales; family Myxococcaceae; genus Myxococcus; species Myxococcus eversor. The sequence continues at coordinate 164,559 of NZ_JAAIXY010000001.1, forward strand.
CGCCGTCGTCTCGTTCGACCTGCCGGACTCGGCCGTCAACACGCTGTCCCCCGAGGTGGGCGCGGCCTTCACGCTCCTGCTGGAAGAGGTGGAGCGCGAGTCCCACGTGAAGGCGGTGGTGCTCATCTCCGGCAAGAAGGACAGCTTCGTCGCCGGGGCGAAGATCGACTACCTCCAGACGCTCAAGACGGCGGAGGAGGCCACCCTCATGAGCCAGCAGGGGCAGGCGGGCTTCGACCGGCTGGAGGCGTTCCCCAAGCCCGTCGTCGCGGCCATCCACGGCGCATGTCTGGGCGGAGGCCTGGAGTGGGCGCTGGCGTGCCACTACCGCATCGCCACGGACAGCCCCAAGACGACGCTCGGCCTGCCGGAGGTACAGCTCGGCCTGATTCCCGGGGCGGGTGGTACGCAGCGGCTGCCCGCGCTCATCGGTGTTCAGGCGGCGCTGGACCTCATCCTCACCGGGAAGAACGTCAAGCCGTCCAAGGCGAAGAAGCTGGGCATCGTCGACGAAGTCGTGCCGACGCCCATCCTCCGCGCGGTCGCGCTCCAGCGCGCCCGGGAGCTGGCCGAGGGCACGCTGAAGCCCGAGCGCACGCACGGCCAGGGCTTCAAGGCGGTGGGGCAGAAGAAGGGCGTCGCGGGCTTCTTCCAGGGGCTGGCGAACAAGGAGCTGTGGGCGGAGGTGGCGTTGGAGGACAACCCGCTGGGCCGCAAGGTCCTCTTCGACCAGGCACGCAAGCAGCTGCGCAAGAAGACGCGGGGCAAGTACCCGGCGCCGGAGAAGGCGTTGCAGGTGGTGCGCGCGGGCCTGGAGTCCGGGCGCAAGGCGGGCCTGGAGGCGGAGGCGAAGGCGTTCGGCGAGCTGGTGATGTCGGACGTGTCGAAGCGGCTGGTGGAGGTCTTCTTCGCGACCACGGCGCTCAAGAAGGAGAACGGCACGGCCGACGCCAGCGTGAAGCCGCGCGAGGTGAAGAAGGTCGCGGTGCTGGGCGGCGGGTTGATGGGCGGCGGAATCGCCTACGTGGCCGGCGTGCTCCAGGGCGTGCAGGTGCGGGTGAAGGACAAGGACGACGCGGGGACGAGCCGCGCGCTGAAGCAGGTGCAGGGCATCCTGGACGAGCGCGTGAAGCGGCGCTCACTCACGTGGCGCGAGGCGGCGGCGAAGCAGGCGCGAATCACCGCGGGCACCGACTACAGCGGCTTCAAGGCGGCGGACCTGGTCATCGAGGCGGTGTTCGAGGACCTGAAGCTCAAGCACCGCATCCTCGCGGAGGTGGAGGCCGTCACCGGCCCCGACGCCATCTTCGCGTCCAACACCTCCAGCATCCCGATTACGGAGCTGGCCAAGGGCAGCCAGCGGCCGGCGCAGGTCATCGGCATGCATTACTTCAGCCCGGTCAACAAGATGCCGCTCTTGGAGATCATCACCCACGCGGGCACGGCGGACTGGGTGACGGCCACGTGCGTGGAGGTGGGGCGCAAGCAGGGCAAGACGGTCATCGTGGTGAATGACGGGCCGGGCTTCTACACCTCGCGCATCCTCGCGCCGTACATGAACGAGGCCGCGCACCTGCTGGCCGAGGGCGCCGACATCGCCGCGCTGGACAAGGCGCTGGTGGAGTTCGGCTTCCCGGTGGGGCCGATGACGCTGTTGGACGAGGTGGGCATCGACGTGGCCCACAAAGTCGGGCCCATCATGGAGGCGGCCTTCGGCAAGCGCATGGCGGCGCCGAAGTCGCTGGACGGCGTGGTGGCCGATGGCCGGCTGGGTCGCAAGAGCCAGAAGGGCTTCTACGTCTACGAGAACGGCAAGAAGAAGGAAGTGGACCCGACCGTCTATGCCCTCCTGCCGCATGGCAAGGAGCGCAAGTCGTTCGATGCCTCGGAGATGGCGGAGCGGCTGGTGTTGCAGATGGTGAACGAGGCCATCCGCTGCCTGGGCGAGGGCATCCTCCGCAGCGCGCGCGACGGTGACGTGGGCGCCATCTTCGGATTGGGCTTCCCGCCGTTCCTCGGTGGGCCGTTCCACTACGCCGACAGCCGTGGGCCGGCGGAGGTGCTGCGCAAGCTGGAGCACTACCAGGACAAGCTCGGTGAGCGCTTCACGCCGGCGCCGCTGCTGGTGGAGATGGTGAAGGCGGGCAAGACGTTCTACCCGCGCTGAGCCCGTGGCCGCCGGGGTGGGGGAGCGTGACTTCCCACCCCGGTGCTTGACCAGGGCGGTGTTCTAGGAACAGCCTGCCGCCCGAATGGCCCGCTCCGCGTCTCGCACCATCGCCCTGGTCGTCCTCGTCGCAGTCCTGCTGTGCAGTGCCGCCGCGGCGGCCGGGGCGTGGCGCTACTTCCACAAGAATCCGCAGAACCCCGTCGTCCGCCTGGACGAGTACGTCACCATGGGTTGGGTGGCGTGGGACTCGAGCTGGTACATGCGGATTGCCCAGGAGGGCTACCAGTACACGCCGGGCGAGCAGAGCTCGGTGGCCTTCTTCCCGCTCTATCCGCTGCTCATCCGCGCGGTGGAGACGCTGGGGCCCAACGTCTATCAGGCCGGGGTGCTGATAACGCTGCTGTGTGGCCCGCTGGCGCTGCTCATGTTCACGCGCTGGGCGAAGCTGCTGACGGATGACGACACGGCGCTCAAGGCCGGGCTGCTGATGGCGATGTATCCCTTCACCATGTACTTCTACGGCGCCATGTACTCGGACGCGCTGTTCGTCCTGCTGGTGGTGTCGGCCTTCCTGTTGTTGGAGAAGGGGCACCTGGCGCCCGCGGTGCTGGTGGCGGCGGTGGCGACGGCGGCGCGGCCGGTGGCCCCCGCGGTGGTGCTGGGGTTGTTGGTGCGGCGGCTGGAGTGGAAGCACGCCCGGGGCGAGAAGTGGGGCGTGGTGGACTTCATGCCGGTGCTCTCGGGGTTGGGCTTCGGTTGTTACATGCTCTTCCTGTGGCACAAGTTCGGAGACCCGTTCGCGTTCGTGAAGGTGCAGGGCGCGCAGGGCTGGGAGCAGACCCCCGGCTGGCACACATGGCTCAAGGTGAGCTGGTTCGAGCGCGTGGTGCTGAATCCCTCGGACAAGCGCGAGGCATTCCGACTGGCGGCGCACGCGTTCTTCACCTTCCTGGCGCTGGCGCTGGTGTGGCCCACGCGCAAGCTCTTGGGGTGGGGCTATGCGGTGTATGTGCTGGCGATTGTCGGCCTGCCCGCGTGGTCCACGAAGGACTTCATGGGCATGGGGCGATATCTGCTGTCCTCGTTCCCGGTGTTTCTCACGGGAGCGCTGTTGTTGAGGCAGCGGCCTCGGGTGCTCCAGGGTGCGCTGGCGGTGGGTGCGGTGTCGCTGCTCGTGTTGTCCTGGGCCTTTGGCGCGGACTACTACATCTCATGAGCACGCTCCTCGAGCAGGCCTTGGCGCTGTACTCCGGGCTCCCCGCCGCCGAGCGTTTTCATGTGCATGCGCGTGCGTCGTCCGCGCCGCTGCTCGCGGTGGCCGAGCGGGTGTCGGGTGGCACCGTGGCGGACCTCGGTTGTGGGCACGGTCTGCTCTCCGCGCTGCTGGCGTTGGCGGAGCCGAGTCGCACGGTGCACGGCGTGGACCCGGACCCGCGCAAGGTGGAGTGGGCGCGCCGGGCGCTGGCGGGAGTGCCCCAGGTGAAGCTGTCGGAGGGCACGGTGGAGGACGTGCTGGCGCCCGCGCTGCCGGGAGCGTGTGACACGGCGGTGGTGTGCGACGTGCTCTACCTGCTGCCCGAGGCGAAGTGGCCCGCGTTCCTGCGCACGGTGCACGGGCTGCTCAAGCCAGGAGGGCGCTTCCTGCTGAAGGAGGTGGAAGGGGATGGCTCCTGGAAGCACCGCAAGGCGCTGGCGCAGGAGTGGGTGATGGTGTCGCTGCTCGGGCGCACGAAGGCGAGCGGTGGAATGGTGCTCAAGCCTCGCGCGGAGATGACGGTGCTGCTCGAGGACGCGGGCTTCGTCGTGCGCGACGTGGTGGACCTGGGGCGAGGCTATACGACACCCCATGTGCTCTATGTCGCGGAGGCGAGTGCTCCGTAGGTCGTGCCGCGACGGAGCAGGGTGGCCGCCTTCCGTCGTGAGGTCACGTCCGACGCGGTGCAGGTTGACCGCGCGCTGAGTCTCTGCGGCGAGCGTCGCGGATGTCATGCCGCGTTGCGGGCTGCTCCCGCTGGTGCGCTCTAATTCGCGGAAGCGAGAGTCGCGTAGCTATGGAGCTGGATGCCCCGCTCGGTGAGGCACGCCCTCACGAGAGGGCTGGTGAGGGCCGCCAGCTCCGCCTGCCAGCCATAGCGCCACGCTGGGTCCTCCGGCACATGCGGAGCGCCCTCACCAGGGTGACAACCCAGCTCGAAGTCTCCCGAGGGCAGTGCGTCCAGAGCGGCCAGCAACGCCGCCTCGTCCAGTCGCCCCGCCTCGAACACGCCGCCCGCGCTCACCCGGCGCACTCCCTGGGCCGCACGAGGCGCGGTGCGCGCCAGCACCGTCAGCAGCGTCGTCTTCAGCGCGGGCCCAGGCGTCCGCAGCCACCGCATACGGGGCAACGCATCCGGCCAGCGCAACGGCAGCTTCTCCCGCGCGGCCAGTGCCTCCACGAGAGGCCGGATGCCCGGAAGCACATGCAGGTGCTGGTGCCCATCCAGGTGGTCCACCGCCACGCCCAGCGCGCGCGCCCGCCGCAGCTGCGCGTCCAGCTCCAGCGCCACCTCCTCACGCCGGACCTTCCCCATCAACCAGTCCCTCGCGAAGTCCGCCCAGCTCCCGCGCAGCCTTCCCCCGGGCGCCACCGTCCTCACCGCATGCGCGGGAGCGGCCGGAGTCAGCCGGGTGGACAGCGCCAGATGCAGCCCCACCGCGAGCCCTTGAGCCCTCGCGCGGTCCGCCGCCTCCGACGCCGTGGGCCCCATCGCCAGCAGCGTGGCGCTGGTGACGATGCCCTCGCGATGCGCGCGGAGGATGCCCGCGTCCAGCGACGGGTGCAGCCCCAGGTCGTCCGCATTCACTACGAGGCGCGTGGGGCGTGAAGTCACGGCGGGCTCTCAGCCCCGCGCCGTGCGGCCGGACACCGTGCGCAGCGGCTGCACCGACGGCGGCAGGCGCACCGGCTGCGTCGGCGGCGCTGGCGTGCGCGTCTCCGGGTACAGCTTCACCAGCTCCTTCACCATCTTCACGATGACCGACGGCGAGGCCAGCGTGGACACGCCACGCGTGCGCGGGAAGTAATCCACACCCATCTGGAACACGCGGAAGCCCTTGCGGATGGCCTTCACCACCAGCTCCGCGTCGATGAACGAGCCCTGGCTCTTGAGCTCCATGGACTCCAGCACCCGGCGGTGCATCACCTTGAAGCTGAAGTTGACGTCCTTGATCTGGATGTCGAACAACGCGCGGATGAGCATGTTGTAGACGAACGAGTAGACGATGCGCTTGGGCCCCTCGCTCGTGCGGTCGAACCGGAAGGCGCAAATCATGTCCGCCTCCAGGTAGTCCATCAGGTGCAGTGAGCGCTCCAGCTCCCGCAAATCCCACGGCAGGTCGATGTCCGAGTAGACGACGATGTCCTTCGTCGACGCCGCCAGCCCCGTGCGCATCGCTCCACCCAGCTTCAGGTTCACCGGATGGTTGATGACCCGCAGCTGCGGAATCCGCTGCGTCATCGCCTCCGCCAGCTCCTGCGTGCGGTCCGTCGACGCGTCGTTGACGACGATGATTTCGAAGTCGTCCGTCAGCTGGGAGAGCGCCTCCACCGCGCGCCCCACCGCCCGCTCGACGTAGTCCTCCTCGTTCCATGCGGGAAGGAAGAGGCTGATGCTGGGGTACTTGGCCACGGAGGACCTCGGGGTACGGGGGGACTGCTCGGGCGGCTCGGTACCAAGCCCCGGGTCCTAAATCAATCATGGGACTCCCACCTGAAATCACCTGTGTGGTACCGTGGAGTCACCATTTTCCGGGGATACTGTGACCATCAGGCCCTGCACCTTGTTGGTGGTGGACGAAGCGGAATCAACCCTGGCCCGGCTGGCGCGGGCGCTCGGGCCGGACGACTTCTGCCTCCGGCTCGTCTCTCCCGGCCCCGAGGTGGGTCGGCTGGCGCGGGAGGTGGACCTGGTGGTGTGGGTCGCCCGCCCGCCTGGAGAGCCGCCAGCCCGGGACTGGCTCGACAAACTGCTGGCCCTGGAAGGACCGCCAGGGCCTCCCGTGGTGGTCCTGGCAGATAGGGAAACCCGGGCCTTTTGGGTGGGTGCGCTGGCCCTGGGTGCCGAGGTCGTCTTTGACCCATGGGATGCGGAAGAACTGCGGGCCCGGGTGGGCAAGAGTCTGCGGACCCAGGCCCGTCTGACTCAGCTATCCAACCAGGTGGGTGAGCTGCAGCGGCTGTCTTCGACGGATGGTTTGACGGGGGTCCACAACCACCGCCATTTCCAGGAGCGGCTGCGCGAGGAGTTCCGCCGGGCGCAGCGCTACGACGACCCGCTGGCGCTCATCCTGTTGGACCTGGACCACTTCAAGCAGGTGAACGACAGGCATGGCCACACCACGGGGGACGGAGTGCTCCGGGAGGTGGCCGCCACCCTCCAGGCCAGCGTGCGCGAAACGGACCTGGTGGCTCGCTACGGGGGCGAGGAGTTCGCCGTCCTGCTACCCCGTACCCACCTGACGGGGGCCCTCTCGGTGGCGGAGCGTGTGCGCCGCGATTTGGCGACCTTACGGGTAGGGCCGGATGGAGCACTTCAAGTCACGGCCTCCCTGGGCGTCTCCAGTTTTCCCCACCGCACCGTCCTCAGCCCCGAGCAGCTCCTGCTCACCGCCGATGAAGCGCTCTACCGGGCCAAGGACGAGGGGCGGGATCGCATCTGTCTCCACTCTCAAATGCCCCTCTTGCCGCCCTCCTCGTCGCAGGGCGACTGACCTGGGTCAAAGACCCTGGGTTGATATTGACCCGGCAATAGGGGATGAGTCTAGGATGACCCCGGCCCCCGATTGTCGGGGAGTCGAATCATCTCGTGATTCCATGGGTTTGCAGTGCCCCACCGGCTGGCAAACGCATTGCAAATGTCATGGGACGGAAAGAATCCCATGGGACCCCTCGCCGCACAGCTCCCGAAGCCCGAAGCCGCCCCGCGCGGCCGGCTGCTGCTCGTGGACGACGAGGAGAACATCCTCAAGTCCATCCGGCGGGTGCTGCGTCGAGGTGACTGGGATATCGAAACCGCGACGGACGCCGAACAGGCGCTGAGGACGGTGGAGGAGTTCCGTCCCGAGGTCGTCATCTCCGACTTCCGCATGCCCGGCATGAACGGGGTGGAGTTCCTGACGCGGGTGAAGCAGCAGGAGCCGCGCGCCCAGCGCATCATGCTCACGGGTCAGGCGGACCAGCAGGCCATTGAAGAGGCCATCAACCGCTCCGAAATCTTCCGCTTCATCTCCAAGCCCTGGAACGACAGCCACCTGGTGCTGACGGTGAAGAGCGCGTTCGAGCAGTACGCGCTGCAGGCGGAGAACGAGCGGCTGTACCGGGTGACGACGGCGCAGAACGCGGAGCTGAAGCTGCTCAACGCGGACCTGGAGGAGCGCGTCGCGCAGCGCACGCGGATGCTCAGCCAGGCCAAGCGCGAGTGGGAGCTGTCGTTCGACTGCATGGAGACGCCGCTGTGTGTCGTCCGCGGTCGCGACTTCGCGGTGCGGCGGGCGAACCTGGCGTATGCGCATGTGGCCGGGCGCTCCATCGAGCAGATTCCGTCGGACGTCGCCTGCTATCGCTACCTCTTCGGCCGCAACGAGCCGTGCACGGGGTGCCCGCTGCCGGCGGCGATGGAGAGTGGCAAGGGCGCGCGGGGTGAGGTGCAGCAGGGGGGCCGGACGTACGTGGTGGCCGCGTACCCCATGGCGGGGGATGAGCGGGTGGTGTGCACCTATCGCGACGTCACCGAGGAGCAGGCGATGACGCGCCGGCTCATCGAGACGGAGAAGATGGCGGCGGTGGGGCAGCTGGCGGGGGGCGTGGCGCATGAAATCAACAATCCGCTGGGCGGAATCCTCGCGTTCGCGCAGCTCATGTCGCGCGACGCGGGCCGCGACGACGCGGACCTGGAATCGTTGGGACTGATTGAAGAGAGCGCGCTTCGCTGCAAGCGCATCGTCGAGAGCCTGCTGAAGTTCAGCCGGCACAGCCGCGTGGAGGACCGGCGGCTGTTCGACTTGTCGCGCTGCGTGGAAGACGCGGCGGTGCTCTTCCGCGCGCAAATCAAGGCGACGCCTCGCGCGGTGCTGTCCCTGGGTTTGAAGGAAGGGCTCCCCAAGGTGTACGGGGACCCCGGCACGCTCGCGCAGGTGGTGCTCAACCTGCTCCAGAATGGCCTTCAGGCGCTGCCCAAGCGCGAAGGCAAGCTGACGCTGGAGACGGGCCGCGAGGGAGACCGCTGCTTCTTCGCGGTGTCCGACACCGGCTGCGGAATCGAAGAGCGGCACCTGCCGCGCATCTTCGAGCCTTCCTTCACCACCAAACCCCCCGGTGAGGGCACCGGGCTGGGTCTGTCCATCGCGTACCGCATCGTTCAGGACCACGGGGGCAGCTTCCACGTCGACACCCAGGTGGGCGCCGGCTCCCGTTTCACCGTCTTCCTGCCCATTCCCCTGCAGCTCGAGAGGTTGCCGTGAACCAAGTCAAGCGCGCCAAAGTCCTCGTCGTGGATGACGACTCCGTCGTCCTCAAGGCCGTGACGCAGATTCTCCAGCGCGAGGGCCACCCGGTGGTGGCCATTGATGATGCGGTGGAAGGTCTGACGGCGGCCAAGGACCCGTCCATCGACGTCGTCGTCCTCGACATCAAGATGCCGAACCTGTCCGGCATGGACCTGCTCCGCGGAATCAAGGCGGACCGTCCGGATGTGGAGGTCATCATGATGACGGCCTTCGCCACCGTGGAGACGGCGGTGGAGGCGGTGAAGGCGGGGGCGTACGACTACCTCACCAAGCCCTTCGAGAACATCGACGAGGTGAGCCTCACGGTGGCCAAGGCGGCCGAGCGCAAGGCGCTCAAGGACCGCACCCGCGCGCTGGAAGAGGCGCTCACCGTGCGCAGCCAGTTCGAGGACCTCATCGGCCAGTCGCCGCAGATGCGCTCGGTCTTCAAGCTGGTGGAGACCGTCAGCCACTCCACGGCCACGGTGCTCATCCAGGGCGAGAGCGGCACGGGCAAGGAGCTGGTGGCGCGCGCCATCCACTACCGCAGCTCGCGCAAGGACAAGCCCTTCGTCGCCGTCAACTGCTCGGCGCTCACGGAGACGCTGCTGGAGAGCGAGCTGTTCGGCCACATCAAGGGCAGCTTCACCGGCGCCACGGGCAACAAGAAGGGCCTGTTTGAAGCGGCCGACGGCGGCACCATCTTCCTGGACGAGATTGGCGACGTGCCTCCCGCCACCCAGGTTCGCCTGCTGCGCGTCCTCCAGGAGGGCGAGGTGAAGCGGGTCGGCGCCAACGAGCCCGTCAAGGTGGACGTGCGCGTCATCGCCGCCACGCACGTGGACCTGTCCCGCGCCAAGGAGCAGGGCAAGTTCCGCGAGGACCTCTTCTACCGCCTCAACGTCATCACCATCGACCTGCCGCCCCTGCGCGACAGGCCGCAGGACGTGCCGCTGCTCGCGCACCACTTCCTGAAGCTGTACGCATCCAAGGCGGACAAGAAGGTGGCGGGCATCTCTCCGCGCGCCATGGAGGCCCTCACCTGCAACCGGTGGACGGGCAACGTGCGCGAGCTGGAGAACGTCATCGAGCGCGCGGTGGTGCTCACCAGCAACGAGGTCATCGACGTGGAGGACCTGCCGCCCGGCTTCCAGTCGGCGCCGCAGGCCGACTCGGCGGTGGAGGTCTTCTCGCTGGCGCACCTGCCGTACGCCCAGGCCAAGCGCCTGGCGATGCGCGCCTTCGAGCGCCGCTACCTGTCCGCGCTCCTGGAGAAGAACAACCAGAACGTCTCCAGCGCCGCGCGCGCCGCGGGCGTGGACCGCTCCAACTTCCGTCGCCTCCTCAAGCAGTACGAGGTGGCCGGCCGCTCCATGAAGCCGCGCGTCCTCAAGGACGACGACGTCGACGGAGTCGAGCCGTTGGAAGCAGCCTCCTAGTTCAACCCTCTTCGCCAGGCTCGCGGACGCGCTCCGCGAGCTGGCGTTGAATCGTCTCGTAGCGCTCGGCCAGCTCCGCCTCGAGCCCGTTCCGGGTGGGGGTGTAGAAGCGCCGGGCGCGCAGGGCCTCCGGCAGGTAGTCCTCCGGGACGTAGTTGCCCTCGAAGTTGTGCGGGTACTTGTAGCCGCCCCCGTAGCCCAGCGACTTCATCAGCTTCGTGGGCGCGTTGCGCAGGTGCAGCGGCACCGGCAGCGCGCCTTCCTTCGTCACGGCCTCGCGCACGGCGGTGTACGCGGCGATGACCGCGTTCGACTTGGGCGCCAGGGCCAGGTACGTCACGGCCTGGGTGAGGGGCAGGGTGCCCTCGGGCAGCCCCACGAGCTGGAAGGCCTGCAGCGCGTCCACCGCCACGCTCAGCGCGCGCGGGTCCGCGTTGCCGATGTCCTCCGAGGCGAAGATGACCATGCGCCGGAGCACGAAGAGGGGGTCCTCGCCCGCCTCCAGCATCCGCACCATCCAGTACAGCGCGCCGTCCACGTCGCTGCCGCGCATGGATTTGATGAAGGCGCTGATGACATTGTAGTGCTCCTCGCCGCCCTTGTCGTAGAGCAGCGTCTTCTGCTGGAGCGCCTCCTCCGCGACCTTCCGGTCCACCTTCTCGCCGCCGTGGGCCGCGGCCACCTCCAGGCCGGTGAGGGCCTTGCGCGCGTCACCGCCGGCCGTGCTCGCGAGGAAGCTCAGCGCGTCCTCCTCCACCACCACCTTGCCGCCCAGGCCTCGTGCGTCCTCGACGGCCCGGCGCAACAGCGGCACCAGTTCCTCTTCCTCCAGCCCGCGCAGGGTGACGACGCGGCAGCGGGACAGGAGCGCGGCGTTCACCTCGAACGACGGGTTCTCCGTGGTGGCGCCGATGAGCGTCACGGTGCCCTTCTCCACGTGGGGCAGCAGGGCGTCCTGCTGCGACTTGTTGAAGCGGTGGATTTCGTCGATGAACAGGAAGGTGCGCTGGCGATTCAGGTTCCAGCGCTCCTGGGCGCGGGCCACCGTCTCGCGGATGTCCTTCACGCCGGCGAGGACGGCGGACACCGAGTCGAAGGCGGCGCCGGTGGAGCGGGCCACCAGCCCCGCGAGCGTCGTCTTGCCGGTGCCCGGAGGTCCCCAGAGGATGAGGCTGGGGACCTGGTCGCTTTCGATGGCGCGGCGCAGGAAGCGACCCTCTCCGGTGATGTGCTCCTGGCCGACGAACTCGTCGAGGGCCCGGGGACGCATCCGCTCCGCGAGCGGCGCCCGGCGGGCCTGCTCCTTCTGGCCGGCGTGTTCGAAGAGGTCCATGGAAGCCCCAAACCTAGCGCCCCGAAGGCCGCCTCGCCGGGGCCTCTGTCTGGTGGGCGGGCCCTCGCGCAAATCAGGGGAGCGCCCGGGTGCCCGCCTGGATTAAAAAGCCCCCGCGTGCAGACCCTCGTCATCGTCGCGAAGAAGGACAACCCGGAGGCGGTGGCGCTGGCGGCGCGTATCCGGGAGACGTACCCGCACCTCACCGTGCTGGGGGACCGCTCCCTGGCCCATGTCCTGGGCTGGCCTCGGATAGAGGACCGGGAGCTGGCGGCCCGGGCGGACCTGACGGTGGTGCTGGGAGGCGACGGCACCCTCATCTACGCGGCGCGCCTGTTGGGCGGACGCGGCGTGCCCATCCTCGGCGTCAACCTGGGCAGCCTGGGCTTCATGACGGAGATTCCCGTGGAGGAGCTGTTCTCCACGCTGGAGGAGGTGCAGGCCGGCCGCTTCCAGGTGGACTCGCGCATGAAGCTGACGTGCCGGCTCATCCGCAACGGCAGCGTGCTCATCGAGGACGAAATCCTCAACGACGTGGTCATCAACAAGGGCGCGCTGGCGCGCATCGCCGACCACGAGACGTCCATCGATGGGGTGCCCATCACCACGTACAAGGCGGACGGCGTCATCCTCGCCACGCCCACGGGCTCCACGGCCTACTCGCTGTCGGCCGGCGGGCCCATCGTCCACCCGTCGGTGGACTGCACGGTGCTGTCGCCCATCTGCTCGCACGCGCTCACCCAGCGCTCCATCGTCGTGCCGGCGGACCGGGTCATCCGAATCACCCTGCGCAGCGAGACGGCGGACACGTACCTGACGCTGGACGGACAGACGGGCCACGGGCTGCAGGGCGGCGACTGCATCGAGGTGGTGCGCTCCGCCAACCGCGTCAACCTGGTGCGCAACCCCCGCGTGGCCTACTTCTCCATCCTTCGCCAGAAGCTCCACTGGGGCGAGCGCTGAAGGGCCATCGCGTCCCGTGTTCCTGATTCTCTCGAAGGTGCTGGACCTCTTCCTGGCACCCCTGACGTGGGCGTTGCTGCTGCTCGTCGTCGGAGGCGCGCTGCTTCGCCGCAGGCCCCGGCTCTCCCGGGGGCTCACGCTCGCGGGCCTGGGGGTGCTCTACCTCTTCTCCACCGACGTGGTGTCCACGCTGCTGACGTCCGTGGCGGAGTCGGGCGCGAAGGACACGTCCGAGCCGGGCGTGACGTACGACGCCGTCATCGTCCTGGGCGGAGGGTTGGACCCGGCCGCCACGGAGCGCACTGGGCGCGTCGAGTTCAACGCCGCATCGGAGCGTGTGCTGAAGGGCTTCGAGCTGGTGCGCGAGGGGCGCGCTCGCCACGTCTTCATCTCGGGCGGCTCGTTGGACCCGCGTCCCGAGGCCGTGGTGGAGGCGGACGTGTTGTCGCGCTTGCTTCAAGAGTGGGGCGTGCCTGCGGAGCGCATCGTCACCGAGGGCCGGAGCCGGAACACGCGGGAGAACGCGCTGGAGTCCGAGCGCATCATCAGCGAGCGGGGCTGGAAGCGGCTGCTCCTGGTGACGAGCGCGGCGCACATGCCTCGCGCCGCGGGCTGCTTCGCCGCCGTGGGACTGCGGCCGGACACGCTGCCGGTGGACGCGCGGATGCCCGCCACGCGCCCGGGGAGACTGAGCTGGGTGCCCCGGGCGTCCTCCCTGTCGCAGAGCACGGACGTCCTGCGCGAGCTGGCGGGACGTGTCGTGTATCGACTCCGGGGCTGGACGACGCCGTGACGTCGGCGCCGTCGTCGAGGGCCCTCAGCTCGCGGCGCGGCGCAGCGGCACCTCCTCCACGGGCGCGGTGCGCTGGACGGCATCCGCGCGCAGCCAGGCCAGCGTCGTCAGGCGGTCCTCGTCGAGGATGCGCTGGGTGGTGACGCGGTCCGGGTAGCAGCGCATGAACATGTTGGTGAAGTGCGAGCCGTAGTGGATGAACTCGTCACGCGTGGGCTCCCGCAGCGGACGCACGCACGCCTCGAAGTGGGGCTCGTGGAAGTAGGCCATCGCGAAGCGCTCCCGCGTGTTGAGGGCGACCTTGTGCGGCGTCGAGAGGAGATAGCCCCGCGTGAGGAACTGGAGGATGTCTCCGGGAAAGACGGTCAGGACATCGGGCACGGGCTTCACGAAGGTCCACGGTTCCTCGTGCTCGTACATGCCCGCGGAGCTCTCGCCCGGCAGCCAGTTGCGGAGGCGCTTCTCGCCCTCCACGGGGGGGCGGATGTAGAGGCCTCCCACATCGTCCTGCGCGGCGATGACCAGCATTCCGTAGTCGGTGTGCGCGCCGATGCCTCGGGTCGCCATGGGGGAGCGGGCCGGGAAGCGCAGCACGCGCATGTGGTGCCACCCGTCTCGAGTCAGCGCCGTGAGCGTGTCCACCTCCAGGCCCAGGCCCAGCGCCACCAGACGCAGCAGGCGCTCTCCCGTGGAGCCCAGCTCGTCGGTGTGTTCCTTCATGTCGTGGCGGTACGCCTCGTCCGGCCAGGGCGCGGGGCCGTGGCAGGGCCAGCGCGACTGCACGCGCGCGTCCGTGAGGGGCACGTCCTTGCAGACGGTGAAGACCTCCGAGTAGTCCGCCTCGCCCGCCGTCAGCTCCTCGCCGGAGGCGACGTAGCCGCTGTAGGTCAAATCACTCACGCAGCGGGACTTGGCGTCGAGCGGCTGGCGGAAGAAGCGGCGGCTCGACTCGAAGGCGCGCCGGGCCTTGTCCGCCTGGGTGGGACTCATGCCGAGCTGGAAGATGCCGTCGCGCCTCCAGGCTCGAATCAGGGAGAGCCCGAGTGCGACGTCGGACTCGCTTCCACTCACGGATTGCGGCAACTGAAACGTCTCGAGCTCGGCCATGGGAACTCCCGCGTGGGGGTGGTGGGGAGCTCGCCCGGGCCGGGTTTGTCACGTCGCAGAAGAAGGGGTGCTCCGCCGGCGCGGCAGTGGAGCAATCCCTCGCGTTCATTGCCAGACACGGGGCAAAAGGCACCCAGGTTTCAAGCGGCCCGAGTGTCTGGAAGTGAATGAGAGGGGCGGGTCAATTCCAGCCAGGGCTACTTCATGGGCGGTGCGGGTCGGCGCGCGTCGGGGGCCAGCGTGCTCCCGCCCAACCGGATGATGCGGCCTTCGGGCTTCGCGCGCGGCGCGGGCTTGCCCGACTTGAACGCGTCGGCGAGCACGTCCAGTGGCGAGCGTCCGTCCTTCAGCGCGGGCGTGGTGGGCAGGCCCTTGAGCACGTCGTAGCCATCCTTGCCGCTGGTGAGGAAGTTCAGCGTGGCGAGCCGGTACGTCGCCTCGGCGTCCAGCGGCTTGCCGTTCACCTTCACGTCCACCACGCGCGCTCCGGCGGGCTTGCGCGGGTCGAACGTGAAGCGCAGGCCCGACACCTGGAGGAATCGGCCGGGCCGGGCGTCCTCGCGGGCCAGGCTGACGCCATTCTCCAGGGCCGCGCGCAGCGTGGCGCCCTTCACCTCCGCCACCACCAGCTCGTCCGTGTACGGCATCAGCGAGTGTAGATCCCTGCGCGTCATCACTCCGGCGGGCAGCACGCTGTCCGCGCGCAGCGCCCCTCCGTTGACGATGGCCACGTCCGAGCCCGCCGCCTCGCGGAAGGCATCCGCGACGAACGAGCCCAGGTTCGTCTCCCGAGTGCGCACGTGCGCGGTGAGTGCATCCAGCGCCACCGGCGTCTTGCCCACCGGCTCCGCCAGCCGCGCGAACAGCGGCCCATAGGCCTTCATGGCCTCGTTGAACCCGGCATCCTCCGGCGCCTTCTTCGTGACGGGAATCCGCGTCCAGGACGTCTTGCGAACGGTGCCCGTCGCCGGGTCCACGTCCAGCGACAGCCTGCCCAGCTCCAGCGCGTCCGAGGGCACCTTGAAGATGGGCGTGCCCGTGGTGCGGTCCGCCGCGCCCACGTGGTCATGGCCGCCCAGAATCACGTCGACCTTCACGCACTTCGCCAGTTGCCGGTCCTGCTCCAGCGGCAGGTGCGTCAGGCCCACCACCACCTTGGCCCCGGCCTCGCGCAGCTTCGCCACCGCGTCCTTCGCCGCCGCGCAGATGTCGCCGAATTGGGTGTCCGGCCCCGCCTTCGTCGAAGTCTTCGTCTCGGTCAGCACCACGCCGAACAGGCCGACGGGGATGCCTCCCACCTCGCGGACCTCGTAGGCCTTCACGCCCTCGAACAGCGCGCCCGTCTTCGCGTCCGTCACGTTGGCGCCCAGCCACGTGAAGCGCGACTGGCGGATGCGCTCGCGCAGCACCTCGTCGCCGAAGTCGAACTCGTGGTTGCCGAGCACCGCGACATCCAGGCCCAGCGCGTTCCACGCGTCCACCATGTGCCGGCCCTTGAGCTGCTGGCCGTCCACGTCGAGCAGCGACTCCACCGACGGCGACAGCGTGTCGCCTCCCATCACCGTCAGCACGTGCGGGGCAGGCGTCTCGTTCAGCACCTGCTTGCGCAGCGTGGCCACCCTCGCGAGCCCGCCCCGGTCGCCATGCTCCTGCGGCTGCACCTGGTACACGTCCGCCAGGTGGAGGAACGTCAGGCGCGTCGTCCCCTTGGGCGCGGCGGGGACGGCGGCCCTCGATTGGCTCGGAGTCAGTGCCAGGAACAGCGCGAGCGGCAGGAGCAGGACCCCACGTCGGGCCAGCGCTGTCGAGGTCGTCATCGCGAGTCGTTCTCCAGGGGCGCCCGCACGGCGCCGGGGCTCGCGGAAGTAGCGCACTCACGCGGGGAAGGCGAGCGCCCCGCCTTCACGGCCCGTCCTGACACGAGGTCAGCTCTGGAAAACGTGAATCGCTGCTGCGCCGTGTCATGACTGAAAGTTACAGAAATCACACGTAGGCGGTTTGCTCGCACTTCACTGCGGTTGCTAGGACCCGCCTTGACCCCAAGAGGAGGTTGTCACCATGCGATACAACGTGTTGAGCGCGTTGCTGCTGGCCGGTCTGTTCGGCTGCGGCGACTCCGCGCTCGAGAAGCAACAGGGCTCCGGTCAGGAGACAGCGCAGGTCGTCCAGCAGCTCACGTCATCGACGCGGCCGGGCATGGGTGCCACCGTCTATTCGGGTGGCACGACGTTCCGCACCTGGGCTCCGCTGGCCAGTCGCGTCTTCGTGGCGGGCGACTTCAGCAGTTGGGGCTGGGTGGAGCTCGGCAACGAGTTCAACGGCAACTTCTCCGCCGACGTCGCGGGCGCGGTGAAGGGGCAGAAGTACAAGTTCGTCACGCGCAACCAGTGGGGCAGCGACGCTTGGCGCGCGGACCCGCGTTCGGCGTGGCAGGAGAACTCCACGGGCGCCAGCATCATCTACGACCAGGGCGAGTACTGGTGGAACGCGCAGCAGTTCAGCACGCCGGGCTTCAACGACATGGTCATCTACGAGATGCACGTGGGGACCTTCAACGACTCTCCGGGCTTCGGGCCGGGCAACTGGAACAGCGCCATCGCCAGGCTCGACCACGTGCGCGACTTGGGCATCAACATGGTCCAGGTGATGCCGGCGTACGAGTTCGCCGGGGACTTCTCCTGGGGCTACAACGCGGCCTTCCCGTTCGCGCCGGAGAGCGCCTACGGCTCGCCCAACGACATGAAGCGCTTCGTGGACGAGGCGCACTACCGGGGCATCGGCGTCATCTTCGACGTGGTGCACAACCACTACGGGCCCAGCGACCTGCCCATGTGGTGCTTCAGCGGTGACTGCCTGGGCAACGGCGGCGAGTACTTCTTCACGGACAGCCGCAAGGTGACGCCGTGGGGTGACACGCGTCCGGACTACGGCCGTCCCGAGGTGCGTGCGTACATCCGCGACTCGATGATGAACCTGACGGACAACTTCCGCGCGGACGGTCTGCGCTGGGATGCCACGAAGTACATGCGCACGATTGACGGCTCGGGTGACATCCCGTCGGCGTGGCAGGTGTTCCGCTCCATCAACCGCGAAATCAACGCGAACAAGCCCTGGAAGATCTCCATCGCCGAGGACTTCGGCGGCGGTGACTCCATCACCAACGACGCGACCAGCGACTTCGCGGGCGGCGCGGGCTTCGACGCGCAGTGGACGGCGGAGTTCGTGCACCCGGTGCGCACGGCGGTCATCGAGCAGAACGACGCGAACCGGAACATGTTCGCGGTGCGTGACGCGATTACCCAGCGCTTCAGCGGCCGGGCCCTCTCGCGCATCATCTACACGGAGAGCCACGACGAGGTGGCCAACGGCCATGCGCGCGTTCCCGAGGAGATCTGGCCGGGCAACGCGGGGAGCTGGGCTGCGAAGAAGCGTTCCACGCTGGCCGCGGGCATCGCCTTCACCTCGCCGGGCATCCCGATGATGTTCCAGGGCCAGGAGTTCCTGGAGGATGGTTTCTTCGCGGACGGCGACCCGCTGGACTGGGGCAAGCTGACCACCTACGGCGGCATCAAGACGCTGTACCGCGACCTCATCCGCCTGCGCCGCAACTGGAACAACAACACGCGCGGCCTGCGCGGTGGCAACGTCAACGTCCACCACGTCAACAACACCAACAAGCTGATTGCGTATCACCGCTGGGACAGTGGCGGTGGCGGGGATGACGTCGTCGTCGTCGCCAACTTCAGCGGCACCTACTACGCCAGCTACAACATCGGCTTCCCCCGGGCGGGGACGTGGTACCTGCGCTTCAACAGCGACTGGAACGGGTACTCGTCCGACTTCGGCAACACCGCGTCGGCGAACACCTCCACGAACGGCGGCACCAAGGACGGCATGGCCCAGAACGCCAGTTTCGCCATCGGTCCGTACTCGCTGCTCATCTTCTCGCAGTAGCGGATGGACAGGGACGTGGGCGCCCGTTGCCTCGCGGGGCGGGCGCCTGCGTCCTCAGACGGTGTAGCGACGGCCTTGCTGGAGCGGCTCGATGACGCTGGCCGCGGTGTCGAAGTCGTCGGGGTAGTGGATGAGGCGCATGCGGGCGCGCAGACCTTCGGGCAGTGCGGCGAGCTTCTCGTAGGGCGTGTGCACGCCATAGTTCGTCTCGTGGATGACCAGGTCCGCGCGTGACAGCCAGTCGATGAGGCCCTCGTCGAAGGCGGTGTCCGCGCTGTAGCCCAGGCACCGGCCTCCCGCGTGGATGCGCAGCGCGGTGGTGGGCACGTGGTGGTAGGTCATCCGGGCCTCGACGAGGAAGGGCCCGTGCCGCACGGCCGACTCGGTGGAGAGCGGCGTGTGCTCGAAGTAGTCCTCGAAGTGCTTCGGGTTGGGAGGCTCGCCCTTCTTCTCGATGAGGCACTCCATTCCGGCGGCCAGGTGGCCCTCCCAGAGGCGCTCGGCCACGTCTGGGTGGGTGAGCAGCTCCAGCTTCTTCTTGAGCACGAAGAAGGAGAAGTAGCCCAGGCCCTCCAGTCCGGACGCGTGGTCCGCGTGCAGGTGCGTGAGGGCCACGGCGCTGACGCGGTCCACATCGAGCGGGACGCCGGAGGACAGCGATGCCTCCCGCATCATCTTCCGGATGGGGTGGGGACAGTCGACCAGGAGGACCTGGTCCTCCGCCTCCACAGCGAGACAGGACGAGTAGTAGAGGGCGGAGAAGGCGTCACCGACGCCCAGGGGAGTGAAGGACAGGCTCATGGCTGACTCCGGAGGGACGGGTCGAGTCGCTCGCGCAGCTTCGCCGCGACGGCGGGAGGACAGAAGGCCGAAACGTCCTCGCCTCGGGCGACGCGCTGCTTGAGTCCGCTGCTGCTCACCTCGGCGAGGTGGGCTTCGGCGGGAAGGAAGAGGGTGGAGATTTCAGGCGCGAGGGCGCGGTTGTTCTGGGCGAGCTCCGTCTCGAACTGCGCATCGGTGGCGCCGCGCACGCCGCGAAGGAGGACGCTGGCGCCGATGTCCCGCGCGTAGTCGACGATGAGCCCTTGGGTCCACGCCACCGTGACGTTGGGGTGCATGGCCACGGCCTCGCGCACCAGGGCCATGCGCTCGTCTTGAGTGAGCAGGGTGTTCTTGGCGGGGTTGATGGCGACGACGACGACGACGTGGCCGAACAGTCGCGCGGCCTGCCGGACGACGGACAGGTGTCCCGCCGTGACGGGGTCGAAGCTGCCTGCGTAGACGGCGATGGTCATGACGACACCTCGGGCATCCCGGGCGTCAACTCCCGGGACGGGTGGAAGGCGAGTGCCACGTAGAGGGTGCCCGCGAGGCAGAGCAGGGCGGACAGGGCGAAGTGGCCGGGGTAGCCCAGGGCCTGCGCGCTGAAGCCGCTGACAGCCGCCGCCGCGCCGGTGGCGAGCACCACGAGCGAGGCCTGCACGGTGTAGTCGGTGGCGGCGTGCTCGGGTCGGCACGCGTCCATCATCGCGGTGAAGAGGGTGGCGGTGGCCATGCCGCTGGCCACGTGCTCCACCGCGCACACGGCGGTCAGCCAGGTCATCGACGAGGGGAAGCTGGCGACGAGGGCGTACAGCAGCACCGCAGTGGCCTGGATGACGCCGAAGAGGAGCAGTGCCCGGCGTCGTCCCAGTCGCGCCACCAGGCTGCCGCCGATGAGCGCGCCGAGGAGGCCCGCCGTGAAGCCCACGCCGCCCAAGAGCCACGCGATGTCCGTCAGCGTCAGGCCCCGGTCCACCAGGAAGGTGCGCAGCATGCCCGTGGCCAGCGCCTCGCCCGCCTTGTAGGCGACGAGCAGGAGGAGCCACGTCGTGGCACCGGGCCGGCGCCACCACCACGCGAGGCCCAGACTCGCGCGAGGAGACGGCTCGGTGGGGGGCTCGCGATAGAGGGCCACGGGTACGGTGGCGACGAGCAAGACCAGTCCGAGGGCGAGGAGCGTGGGACGCCAGCCCGCCTTGTCGAACACGGCGAGCATGACGCCGCCGCCCAGAATCATGCCCACGCGATAAGCGGCCACCTGGATGCCGTTGCCCCAGCCGCGCTCGGACGGCGAGAGCAGCGTCACCGCGAGCCCATCAGTGGCCACGTCCTGCGTCGCCGCGAGCAGGTTGACGCCGAGCACCGCCGCGAGCAGCAGGCGCGTGTCCACGGTGGACTCGGGCAGCGCGAGAGACAGCAACAGGCCCGCGCTGAGGCACTGCAACGGGAGGATGTAGCCGCGCCGCAGTCCCCAGCGCGCGGAGCCGTGCCGGTCCATGAAGGGCGCCCAGAGGAACTTCAGGGCCCACGGCAACGCGAGCAGGTGGGCCAGGCCGATGGCCGGAAGCGACAGGCCCTGGTGGCGCAGCAGCACCGGAAGCGCCTGGGTGAAGAAGCCGAACGGCAGGCCCTGCGAGAGATAGAGGCTCGACAGCAGACCCAGCTTCGTGGAGGTCTTCATGCGCCCTCCCGGGCCGCCGAGGTGTCGAGGAGGCCCGCGGCCATGTGCTTCACGGTGTTCGCCGCCGAGCCCACCGGCACCAGTCCGGGCGAGCTGGCCGAGAGGACGAAGTAGCCCTGCACCGCCGCGAAGAGTCCCGCCGCCAGCGCCCGCGCCTTGCGCTTGCCCACCAGCGTCGCCACCAGCGCCTCGAGCTGCTCCAGGTCCGCGCGCACCACCTGCTCGTAGGCGGCGCGGACCTCCGGCTGCCGAATCGCCTCCGCGCTGATGGTGACCCAGCCCGCCACCGCGCTCGTGTCCGCGTCCGCGCCCGTCGCGAGGAACGCATCCAGGAAGGCGTCGATGCGGCCGCGCGCGTCGTCAACGGCGAGTCGCTCAAAGCGCTTCGCCACCCGCGCCCGAGCGCGCGCCGCGAGCTGCTCCACCAGGACGAGCAGGATCTCCTGCTTGTCGCTGAAGTGGTAGTGCACCAGCCCCGGGCTCAGCCCCGCCGCCTTCGCGATTTCGTTGACCGAGGCCCGCTCGTAGCCGCGCTCCGACATGACGCGCAGCAGTCCCGAGACGATTTGCTGTCGGCGCTCCTCGGTGTTGGACGGACGGGGCATGGTGGCCTTGTTTATTGGTTGTGTGACCAACTTATAAACAGGCGAGGCGGTGGTGTCAATCGCTCCAGGGGTGGCGAGGGAAGGTCAGCCCGGAGGGCCGAGGTCCATGTGGCTCGTGCTGATGGCCGTCCTGCGTCCGGAGACGAGCGCCTCGATTCCGACGGCGACGAGCTGTGGCACTTCCAGCGTGGGCAGGTGGCTGATGGCGGGCAGCTTCATGACGTGGAACCACGGATGGGTGGCGGCGAAGGCCACCTGGGTCTCCAGGTAGTCGTGCGCGTCCGGCTGCGAGTACAGGTGCAGGGTCGGCGTCGAGGGGCTCAGTCCAGCGAGCGCGCGCAGGGGTGAGCCCTCCCGCGAGTAGGCGGCGGCGATTTCGCGCGCGGCCCGGGCCCACATCTCCTCGGAGAACTCGAGCATGTCCTCGTGGACCGCGCTCAGGACGGCCTCGTTCTCCACGCCCCGGGTCCACTCCTGGAGCAGTTCGTCCCGGGTGCGTCCCCATCGCTCCGACATCAGGCCTCGCAGTGTCGCGAGGAAGGGAGGGGGAGGCTCGGTGACAATCCAGTCCAGCACGGCGAGCCGGGGGACTCGCTCGGCTCCCAGCTCGCGCCGCAGGTCCAACGCCCAGAAACCCGCGTGGGAGATGGCCACCGGCACCACCTGCTTCGCGCCGCTGGCCTCCACCACCGCGAGCAGGTCCTCGAGCACGGTGCCGCTGTCGAAGTCAGCCTCGCCGTGTTCGGACTCTCCGTGGCCTCGCAGGTCCACGCTGAGCACCCGGTGTCGCTCGGCGCAGAGGGGGACGAGCGGGGTGAAGACATCGCGGCGGGTGCACCAGCCGGGAATGAAGAGCAGCGTGAGCGCTCCCTGGCCGACGTCGTCATAGCGAATGCGGGCACCGTCCGCGGAGCGCACCTCGGGCATGTCTCCCCCTGTGGAACGAGGCTTCCATCCTCAGGTGGACATGAGCCCGGGGCGCGGCAGCAGGCGGGCGGGGAAGGGATGGAGGCCCGGGCCGCTCGGACTTGCCGAATCCGCTCGTCGGCGCGCCCCGTCAGAACGTCAGCAGCGTCGTCACCTTGTCGTGCCCCAGGCGCTTGTAGCCCTGGAGGAAGTCGAGGGTGATGAGGAAGCTGAAGCCGACCAGCTCGCCACCCAGTCGCTTCACCAGCTTCGCGGTGGCCTCCGCCGTGCCTCCGGTGGCGAGCACGTCATCCACCACCAGCACGCGCTCGCCCTGGAGGATGGCGTCCTCGTGCATCTCCACGCCGTCCGCGCCGTACTCCAGCGAGTAGCGCTCGACGATGGAGCGGTGCGGCAGCTTGCCCGGCTTGCGCGCGGGGACGAAGCCCGCGCCCAGCGCGAGGGCGATGGGGGCGCCCAGGAGGAACCCGCGGGCCTCCACGCCGACGACCTTGGTGAGGTGCTCGCCCCGGAACGGCGCGGCCATGGCGTTGATGACCCGGCCGAACAGGCGCGGGTCGGCGAGCACGGGGGTGATGTCCTTGAAGACGATGCCGGGCTTGGGGAAGTCGGGCACGTCGCGCAGGCGGGCGTTCAGGTCGGCGACGAGGGTGGTGTCGGGGATGCTCACGGCGGGCGCGGTCATTCGAAGACCTCCGGGTTGACGCAGTGGGGTGGCCGCCGTCCCTCCAGCGCGGCCAGCAGGTTGTCCACCGCCATGGAGGCCATGCGCCCCCGGGTGGCATGTGACGCGCTGGCGATGTGCGGCGCCAGCAGGACGTTGGGCAGGGTCATCAGCGGGCTGTCCAGAGGCAGGGGCTCGGGCTCCGTCACGTCCAGGGCCGCCCCGCCCAGCCTTCCCTCGCGAAGGGCGTCGACGAGGGCGTCCTGGTCGACGATTCCGCCGCGCGCCGTGTTGACGAGCAGCGCTCCCGGCTTCATCGCCGCAAACTCCGCGCGTCCCACCCAGTGCTTCGTCGCGGGAGTCAGGGGGACATGCAGGGTGAGGATGTCCGCTTCGGCCAGGAGCGTGGCCTTGTCCACCTGGCGGGCGCCCGTCTGGGCCTCCAGCGCGGGCTTCGGCTCGCGGCTGGCGTACAGGATGCGCATCCCGAAGCCTCGGGCCCGCCTGGCCACCGCCGAGCCGATGGCCCCAGGGCCGACGATACCCAGGGTGGCGCCGTACACGTCCGTGCCCAGGAGGAGGGTGGGGCTCCAGGTCCGCCACTGGCCTGCCCGGACGAAGGCGTCCGCCTCCGCCACGCGCCGGGCCAGTCCCAGAATCAGGGCGAAGGCGAAGTCCGCGGAGGTCTCCGTGAGGGCGCCCGGGGTGTTTCCGACCGCCACGCGCCGCCCGGTACAGGCCGGAACGTCGATATTGTCGTAGCCGACCGCCACGTTGCTGACCACGCGGAGCCCTGGAGCGCAGTCAAGCAGGCGAGCGTCCACCCGGTCCGTCAGCAGGGTGACGAGCCCCTCGGCGAGGGCCGCCTGGGTCAGCAGGGCGTCACGGGAGGGTGGCAGTTCCTCCTCCCAGACGGACAGGTCCACGTGCCTGCTCAGTCGGCCGAGGGCCTCTCCAGGGAGCTGGCGGGTCACGAAGACACGGGGGCGGACGGTCCGGGCCATGGCGAGCGTTGATGGTCTCATAGCCTGATGTCGGTGGCTGCTTCCGCTGGCCGACTCATCCAAATTTCCCGCGAGCGGGAGCCCTCTTGCTGTGCTAGTGGCAGGGGTTCCCCGGCGCTTAGGAGCCAGGGGCCTGTGCCAGCCGTGCAATCCACCGCCGACATCCGAGACGCCCTCCCTCCTCAGGACACCCAGTGGCTCAGGGCCCTGAAGGCTGAAGTCCAACCCACCATCTTCAAGCAGGGCCGCGAGGTGGCTGAGTCCCGCCGCGTCTTCGGGCTCCAACGTGAAGGGGACCACATCCGCGCGCAGGTCGCCGGCTCCACGGGCGAGCGCTATGAAGTCGTGCTCGCGCTGGGAGACGGTCGAGCCACGTCCACCTGCACGTGTCGGTCGTGGAACGTCGATGGTCCCCACTGCAAGCATGTGGTGGCCGCCGCGCTCATCTACGCCGCGCGCTTCCGTCCGCCGCCCCGGCCTCAACCGGTGGTGGCGACGCCTGTCGAACCCACCGCGCCCAACGGCAACAACGAGGTGGTGGACAACGAAGTCCCCGTGGAGCCGGAAGGCCCCCCGGTGGACGCCGTCAACCTGCCGGCGCTCGCGAAGGTGGAGAGCTGGCTGGGCCTGTCCTCTCAGCCGGATTACGAGTTCTTCTACCGGCTGACGGCGGCGAACACGAACTCGGGCAGTCGCCAGTGGGTCGTGGACGTGCGTCGGCAGGACGCGCAGACCAAGGGTCCCATCCACGTCAAGCGGACCCTCCAGACCGGGGGACGCATCTCCCCGGCCGACGAGCGCGTCTTCATGGCGTTGTCCCGTCACGAGCATCGCTATGACTCGCGCATCGTCCTGTCGGACGAGGAGTTGAGCGAGGCGATGGACCTGCTGCGCCAGCGGCGGGTCATCTACCGGGGCACTGCGCTCATCAACACGGAAGTGCCCATCCGTCCGCAGATTCGGCTGGAGTCCCGGCCGGACGGCGCCACCGCGCGCATCGAGCTGCTCTTCCCGGACGGGCTGAGCTACTCGCTCAAGGACGTCATCATCCTGTCGGGCCGACGCACCTGGGTCATCCAGGCGCAGAACCTCCACCCCGTGGAGCCCGACTTCCCGCCCCGGCTGCTGCGCAAGTGGCTGCTGGAGCCCAGCATGTCCTTCCCCTCGGGACAGTTGGATCGGGTGCTGACGTTCTTCGCCGCGCACCTGCCGCGCTTCCGCATGTCGTTGAAGGCGGACGACATCGAGGTGGACGAGGCGGTGGAGCCGCACTTCGTGCTGACGCTCGAGGGCACTCCGGAGCGCGTGAAGGTGCAACTGGCCGCCCGCTACGGGCAGACGACGGCGCCGGTGTCACCCACGGCCACGCACCTGGGCTACGCCAGTGGCGTGGGCGGGGACAGCCGCAAGCTGTACCGCCGTCGAGAGGACCTGGAGCGCGCCGCGGGCAAGCTGCTCTTGGACCTGGGGCTGCGCTTCGAGCCGCAGGCGCAGGTCTTCGACGCGACGGGCGACGTGGCGCTGGAGTTCTGGGCGCGCGGACTGGCCTCGTTGCCGGAGGCGTGGGAGCGCTTCGGTGTGCAGGCGCCCAAGGTGCGGCTGCGCCCCAAGCTCAAGCCGCGCATCCGCGTGGGCATGAGCGGCGTGCAGTGGTTCGACCTGGACGCCGAGTTCGTCACGGATGACCAGGCGGTGGACCTGGGCGCGGTGCGCATGTGGCTGGACTCCGGCCGCAAGTTCGTGCCGCTGAAGGACGGTTCGTTCGCCGAAGCGGACCCGGCCGAAATCAAGCGCGTGGCGGACCTGCTCGAAGAGGCGGGTGCGCTGCCAGGGCGCTCTCGCACGCGGCTGCCGCTGCATCAGGCGGTGGCGTTGGACCTGCTCGCGGACCTGGGTGAGTTCACCGAGGTGGAGGCGAAGGCGCGGCAGGCGATGCTGGAGCTGCGCGAGACGGCGGGCGTTCCGAAGGTGGCGGTGCCCGACGGGCTCCATGCCACGCTCCGGCACTACCAGGAGGCGGGCCTGTCCTGGCTCTGGTTCCTGCGCCGCCATGGCCTGTCCGGCATCCTCGCGGACGACATGGGCTTGGGAAAGACGGTCCAGTCGCTCAGCCTCCTGCAGAAGATGGCGAACGAAGAGGGGCGCAAGCCGTCGCTCGTCGTCGCGCCCACCAGCGTGCTCGCCAACTGGGAGCGCGAGGCGGAGCGCTTCACGCCGGGCCTCAAGGTCATGGTGTGGCACGGGCAGGACCGCAAGGAGCGCGCCGAGGACCTGAAGGAGATGGACCTGGTCCTCACGTCCTACGCGCTGGTGCGAAGGGACTTGGATCAGCTGTCCCAGGTGGGCTTCCGCTTCGTGATTCTGGACGAGGCGCAGAACATCAAGAACGCGGACAGCGCCACGGCGCAGGCGTGCAAGTCGCTTCCGAGCGACACGCGCCTGGCGCTCACCGGTACGCCGCTGGAGAACCGGCTGTCGGAGCTGTGGAGCATCTTCGACTTCCTCATGCCGGGCTTCCTCGGCAGCGCGGACAGCTTCAGCGACCGGTACGAGCAGCCCATCCAGGTGGCGAACGATGCCTCCGCGAGGGACAGGCTGCGCCGGCGCATCCAGCCCTTCATCCTGCGTCGCCTGAAGACGGAGGTGGCCAAGGACCTGCCGCCGAAGACGGAGAGCGTCGCCTGGTGCGAGATGGAGCCGGGTCAGGCCGCCCTCTATCGCGAGGTGATGGAGGAGAGCCGCCGCAAGGTCAGCGAGAGCATCGAGAAGGTCGGCTTCAAGCGCAGCCGCGTGTCGATTCTCGCCGCGCTGATGCGGCTGCGGCAGGTGTGTTGTGATCCGCGCCTGCTCAAGATGCCGCCGGGCACGCTGTTGCCGCCCAGCGCCAAGGTCGAGCGCTTCATGGAGCTGGTGGAGGACCTGGTGGCGGAAGGCCACCGGGCCCTGGTGTTCAGCCAGTTCACGGAGATGCTGGAGCTGCTCAAGCAGGAGGCGGACAAGAAGGGCCTGCGCTACCTCTACCTGGACGGTCGCACCAAGGACCGCATGGGCAAGGTGGACGAGTACAACCGCCCGGACGGACCGCCCCTGTTCTTCATCTCGTTGAAGGCGGGTGGCACCGGCCTCAACCTCACCGCGGCCGACTACGTCATCCACTTCGACCCGTGGTGGAACCCGGCCGTCGAGGACCAGGCCACGGACCGTACGCACCGCATCGGTCAGACGCGCGCCGTCATCAGCTACAAGCTGATTACGCGCGGCACGGTGGAGGAGAAGATCCTCTCCCTCCAGCGTCGCAAGCGAGACCTCGCCGCCGGAGTGCTCGGTGGTGACGGTGACGAGATGGCGAGGACGCTCACCGAGCAGGACATCCAGGAGCTCTTCACCGAGAGCCAGACCTGAGACGGAGGGGATGGTTGGGGTTCCGACGGAACCCCGCCTCCCCCGCCCGCCATCCGTGCGGCTGACCAGAACGCCTGTGCAGTGTCAGTGGGACCTGCTAGGGTGTTCAGTGCCAGGGCCGTCGTACGGACATTGGAGGGCGCGCGTGCTGCTGGGTCTGCGGATTTCGAACGTGGCGGTGATCGAGGAGGTGGAGGTGGCGTTCGGAGCCGGCCTCACCGTCCTCACGGGTGAGACAGGTGCGGGCAAGTCCATCCTCGTGGATTCATTGGGCCTGCTGCTGGGAGGCAGGGCGGACGCGGATGTCATCCGCGCCGGCTGCGAGGAGGCGTCCGTGGAGGGCGTCTTCGCGCGCACGCCGGTGCTGGGCGCGCGCCTGGAGGAGTTGGGCCTTCCAGACCTGGGCGAGGAGGTGCTGGTGCGCCGCGTGTTGGGGCGCACCGGAAGGGGCAAGGTCTACGTCAACGGCGCCCTCGTCACGGTGGGGGTGCTGGCCAAGCTGACGCGGGGGGCGGTGGACCTCGCGGGGCAGCACGAGCACGTCAGCCTCTTCGACTCGGGTCTGCACCGGGTGCTGCTCGACAGGTACGGGGAGGTGGAGGAGGCGCTCGCGGCCTACTTCGGGGAGTACTCCGCGCTGCGGGAGGTGGATGCGCGCATGGAGGCCCTGGGTGGGGACGAGGCCAAGGTGCGGGATCGCGCGGAGTTCCTGCGCTTCCAACTCGACGAAATCACGCGCATCGACCCGGAGCCCGGCGAGGACGTGAAGCTGGACGCCGAGCGCAAGCGGCTGTCGAGCGCGGAGAAGCTCAAGCGCCTGGGTGCCGAGGCGGAGCTGCTGGTGGCCGGGGAGGAAGCCTCGGCCCTGGAGACGGTGGGCCGGGCCCTGGGCCTGGTGCACGACGCGGTGAAGTGCGACGCGACGCTTTCGCCGGTGGCCCAGTCGCTGAGCACGGCCCTGTCGGAGCTGGAGGAGGCGCAGCGGCGGCTCAACCGGTACGTGGAGGGGCTGGAGTCGGACCCGACGCGGCTGGCGGACGTGGACGAGCGGCTGGATGGCCTCAAGCGGCTGTGCCGCAAGCACGGCGCCACGCTGGATGGCGTGCTGAAGAAGCGCGGCGAAATCGAGACCGAGCTGGGCACGCTGGAGAACCGCCAGGAGGTGCTGGAGGAGCTGGCCTCGGAGCGGCGCAAGGTGGAGGAGCGGGCGCGCAAGGCGGCCCGGGCGCTGTCGAAGGCCCGCACGAAGAGCGCCGTCGAGTTCTCCGCTCAGGTGCGCGAGGGCCTGGGGCACCTGGCCATGGGCAAGGCGGCCTTCGAGGTGCGCGTGACGCCTGGGGAGACGCTGCGTCCGGACGGAGCGGACGAGGTGGAGTTCTACTTCAGCGCGAACCCCGGCGAGCCGGCGCGGCCCCTGGCGAAGGTGGCCTCGGGTGGCGAGGCGAGCCGGTTGCTCTTGGCCCTGAAGCGGGCCCTGGCGGGCAGCGACGCGTGTGGCTGCTACGTGCTGGACGAGGCCGACGCGGGCGTCAGCGGCGCGATTGCGGACGTGGTGGGGCGGATGATCAAGGAGGTGAGCGGCCACCGTCAGGTGCTCTGCATCACCCATCTGCCCCAGGTGGCGGCCTACGCGGACGCCCACCTGCTCATCCGCAAGGCGGTGAAGGCGGAGCGAACCGTCTCCCAGGTGACTGTTCTGGCGGCGGGCGCGGACCGCACGCGGGAGCTGGCTCGGATGATGTCCGGCGTGGAGGTCACCCGGGAGGCCCTGGGCGCCGCGGAGGCCCTGGTGCGCTCGGCCCACCGTTCCCTGGGGGCGCCGAGGACTCGGAGGGAGTCCGGACCCGAGGGCGGACCCCGTGGCCGCCTCCGAAGATTGGCTTGACGCGCTGCAAGGTCATCCGTGTCCTTGCCCCATCGGTGGGTCTCACATAGCATCATTAGTGTGTCCAACACCGCAGGGCAGACCGCGGCCTCCCGCCTGAAAGTCGTTTCCGCTGGCCTGACGGATGTCGGGCGGAAGCGCAATCACAACGAGGACAGCTTCCTCATCGACGATGAGCTCCAGCTCTACGTCGTGGCGGATGGAATGGGCGGCCATGCCGGCGGCGGTACCGCGTCGCGCATCGCCGTCGAGACCATCGACAAGGAGCTCCGACGAGCTCGGGAGGGCAAGGACAACCCGTTCCTTTCCGTGCCGAACTTGCAGGACTCACCGATACCGGAGGCCCTGCGCACGGCCGTGGAGAAGGCGTGTCTCGCCATCTACACGGCGGCGCAGGAAGACCCACGGTTGTCGGGCATGGGCACCACGGTGATTTCGCTCGTGGTGCGCGAGGAGCACGCCTTCTTCGCCCACGTGGGCGACAGTCGCGCGTACCTCATCCGGGGCGACCTCATCCAGCAGATCTCCGAGGACCACTCGCTGGTCAACGAGCAGATCAAGGCCGGAATGATTACCCCCGAGGAGGCCAAGCACTCCCGGTACAAGAACATCATCACCCGCTCCGTGGGCTTCGAAGAGGAGGTCCAGGTGGACGTGATGGGTCTCGTCTCCGAGCCCGGCGACGTGTTCCTGCTCTGTTCGGACGGCCTCGCCAACATGCTCGAGGACCGCGAAATCCACGAAGTGGTGGCCCAGGCCCCGAGCTTCGAGGAAGTGCCCAAGCTCCTCGTCGACTTCGCCAACGAGCGTGGCGGCGACGACAACATCACCGTCATCGTGGTGCGGGTCGCCCCCTGAGGTACCCGGCCGCGGGGCCGACAAACACCGCGTCAGGTCACTGTTGACCTTGACACTCTTGGAAACTGAATGGTAGCTGCCCAAACGTTTCCAATCCGGGCAGACGTCGCCCGGAGACGAAGTCGGCGGGGTGTGGCGGTGGGGGGAGGTGTTGGGCGACAGGGAGCGACTTAGCTTCTGGCGCCGGATGTCCCACGCAAGCAGGGAGCTGTCCCGTGGCGAAAAAGTCCTTCACGTTGATGGTGATCCCGGACCATGACGCGCCGGTGAAGCGGTACACCATCCAACGCTCGTTCCTGATGCAGGTGGGGATGGGGTTGATGCTGGTGGTGGGACTGAGCGCGGGTGCGAGCATCCACTACTTCCAGGTGGCGGCGGACGCCTCCGAGAACCGCATCCTCCGCGAGGAGAACCTGACGCTGCGCTCGCAGCTCAAGTCGGTGCGGGAGCGAATCGAGCACATCGGCTCCACGTTGGACCGGGTGGAGCGCTTCGACCAGAAGCTCCGGGCGATGACGCTGCTGTCGGATCCGCAGCGCAACCTGGCCATGGGTCCCACGGAGCCGGAGGCGGGCACCCAGGTGCCGGCGACGGACACCCAGTTCACCCAGCTCACCACGACGGAGACGCCCAAGTTGCTGATGGGCCGCCTGGACAAGCTGAGCGCGGAGGCCACCCGTCAGGAGCAGAGCCTCCAGGAACTGCAGGCGTACTTCCAGGACCAGAAGTCGCTCCTGGCCTCCACGCCGTCCGTCTGGCCCGCGCGTGGTTGGGTGACGAGCGACTTCGGTCAGCGCGTGGACCCGTACACCGCCGACCGCGTCATGCACGCCGGTCTCGATATCGCCGCGCCCCACGGGAAGGAAGTCTTCTCGCCGTCGGACGGCACGGTGGTGTTCGCGGGCCTGGAGGGTGGCTACGGCAACGTCATCGTCGTGGACCACGGCTATGGCATCAAGACGCGCTATGGCCACCTGGCGAAGATGCTGGTGAAGGCGGGCGACAGGGTGAAGCGCGGCGCGCTCATCGCCGCGGTCGGCAACACGGGCCGCTCCACCGGACCGCACCTGCACTACGAGGTCCGCGTCAACGGCATCCCGCAGAACCCGCGGAAGTTCATCCTCGAGGAGTAGTCCTCGGGGAGTGTGGTGCCTCCCGAGCCCGGCTCGGGAGCGTGGCTGTCCCAGCAGACCCCAGGGACGTCGGGCCGCTCTGGCTCGCCCCTGGGAGGCCCTGCTTCCCTTCTTCAGCGTGAGAGCGTGGCGGGCCCGGGGATGGATGCGTCCAACCGGAGTCGTCGCTGCTGGAGTCCATCGGCGCGACCGCTGCGCTGCATGACGTGGGCGCGCTCCAGCTCCGCCCAGAGCAGCGGCCCCAGCACCTGCCAGTGCGAGGGCGAATCCACCGTCACCTCCAGCAGGCTGACCGTCCAGCTTGGCGCCTCGGCGTCGGGCGTGCCCTCGGGGAGCACCCGGCGCACGTCGCGCGAGAGGCGCTCGTGGGTGGGGCCGGCCAGGTCCGCGCTGACGGTGAGCTGGGAGGTGGGCACCAGCAGCGCGGCGAAGGCGTCCGGGTGGAGGCGAAGCACCTTGGCGCCCGGGTACTGCGCGGCGAGCGACTCCACGGTGGCGCGCAGAATCGCGTCGCCAGTGGCGAAGCCGAAGCGGGCGTTGAGGGAGATCATCTCCTTCACGTCCGCGATGACCGCGCCCACGCGCCACCCGTCATGGTGCGCGTGCGTGGACAAGTCGTACTCCTCCTTCAGGAGGTTGCCCTGGGTGAGGGCGGGCACCTGGAGCGCGCCCGTCTTCGGGTCCGGGTGGCCCCTGCGGGCCTGCTCGGCCTGGAGGAGCACCTCGACGGCCGCCTGCACGGGCGCCTGGGGGCTGCGGGTCAGCACCCAGGGGTGGAGGGCGATGAGGGCGGTGGCGGTGGCGTCGTCGAGCGGGTAGGGCATCTTGCTCGCATCTCTAGCGCGTCGCGCGTCCTCGCGCAGGGGCTTCCCGTCAGCGCAGCCGGTGGGCCGTCACCGTCACTTCATCCCGGTCATGGTAGAGCTGCCGGACGGTGAGGCCCTCCCAGCCGCCCTCCTCGACGAGCGTGTGGCGCACTCGCAAGAGGACGGGGTTCTTGTCCTTCATGGGCAACTTGATGTTGGCGACGAGGTGGCTCGCCCAGCCCCGGCGCCCCCACTTGGCCAGCAGCTGGGCCACCTCCAGCGGACGCCACGCCATGTCGCAGAAGAGCCAGTCCGCGCTCTCCTCGGGGGCGTAGGAGAAGGCGCTCTCCTGGATGTGCTTCACCCGGCCATTCGAGGCCAGCTCGGGCATCAGCTTCGCAGGGTCCACCGCCACGACTTTCGCGCCCCGCGCCACCAGTCGCTGCGTCCACCCGCCGGGTGCGGCGCCGAGGTCCACGCAGACGTCACCTCGTCCCGGCTCGAAGGCCAGCCCGTCCAGCGCCTCCTCCAGCTTCATGGCGGCTCGGGAAGGGGACTCCACCTCCCGGCGCATCCGCCGCCGCCCACCAGGGGCCAGGGACAGCGCCTCCCGCGCGGAGACCGCGCCCACGGCCGTCACGCCGTCGGGGGCCACGCACAGCGCCACCAGCCGGGCGCCGGACTCTCGGGCCCGGGCTGTGTCCTCCAGCAGCCGCTCCACCGGCAGTCGCGCGCGCACCGCCGCCTCCAGCGCCTCCGCGGGCGCCGCCAGCGTGTTGCCCCGGGGGGTGTCAGGCGTGAAGGCCTGGAGGACCCAGGGGCCCGCCCCTGGCATGGCGAGGATGGCCCGGGCCGCCGCGTCGGCGTGGGCCTCTGGGGTGCCAGGGGGGAGCGCGGCGACCACCCGCCAGGCGGCGCGCGCGAAGGCGGGGACCAGGCCGGGCTGGGAGTCGCTCTCCACCAGCGCCTCGCCAAGCAGGCGAGGGGCCATGCCCGCCCAGGCCAGCTCCTCGAAGAGGTGGGGCTCGAAGCCGGCCCGGCAGGTCCACAGCCAGCGCCCGACCTGGGGAGGCTGGGTCTGTGCGGGCATGGGGGGAATGCGCGCCCTGGGAGGGGCGGGCGGGGGGGGCGGCGCGGTGCGTGCAGGAGCCGCCTTGCCCTGGGTGGGAGCGGACTTGCGGTGGGGGGGCGGCGCCGGGCGGTCAGGGCGACGAGGGGACTTCGAGGGGGCGCCCCGGGCAGGCCGGCGGCGGGGATTTCGCGGAGGGGACATTGCGTGGGCTCCTTTCCGCTTTACTCTGAACCGATGCGCGCTGGGCAACCGGCCGAGAGGAAGTTTCAAGAGGCGCGCGTGGTTTCCCACCAAGCCTCCCTTACATCTCCAGGGATTTCCCTTCACTCGCCGCCGTCCTTCGAGGATTCTCCGGCCGCGAGAGAGTCAACGAATGATCGAATGGACGCTGAAGAAGCTCATCGGGACCAAGAATGAGCGCGAGCTCAAGAAGGCCCGCGAGAAGGTCATCCGCATCAACGAGCTGGAGAGCCGGATGCGGGCCCTCAAGGACGAGGACTTTCCTGCCGAGACGGCTCGGCTGAAGCAGGAGATTCAGAACGGGAGGCCGCTCGACAGCATGCTCTTCGAGGCCTTCGCGCTCATCCGTGAAGGCGCGCGCCGGGAAATCGGCCAGCGTCACTATGACGTCCAGCTCATCGGCGGCATGTTCCTGCACGAGGGGTGCATCGCGGAGATGCGCACCGGTGAAGGCAAGACGCTGACGGCCACCTTGCCTTGCTACCTCAACGCCCTGTCCGGGCGCGGGGTGCACGTGGTGACGGTGAACGACTACCTCGCCCGCCGCGACGCGGAGTGGATGGGGCGCGTCTACAAGTTCATGGGCATGACGACGGGCTGCGTGCTCCACGAGCTGTCGGACAAGCAGCGCCAGGAAGCGTACCGCTCGGACATCACCTACGGGCAGAACAACGAGTTCGGCTTCGACTACCTGCGCGACAACATGAAGTTCCGCTTGCAGGACTACGTCCAGCGCGAGCTGAACTACGCCATCGTCGACGAAGTGGACTCCATCCTCATCGACGAGGCCCGCACCCCGCTCATCATCTCCGGTCCCACCGAGGACAGCACGGACAAGTACTACCGGGTGGACCAGGTCATCCCCGGCCTCGTCCCGGACCAGGACTTCACCCTGGATGAGAAGCACCGCTCGGTGTCCCTGACGGATGACGGAATCGAAAAGCTGCAGAAGCGGCTGAGCGTGTCCAACCTCTACGACCCGGGCGAAATCGAGACGCTCCACCACGTCGAGCAGGGCCTGCGCGCGCACACGCTCTACAAGCGCGACAAGGACTACGTGGTGAAGGACGGCGAGGTCGTCATCGTCGACGAGTTCACCGGCCGCCAGATGCCGGGCCGCCGCTGGTCCGACGGCCTCCACCAGGCCATCGAGGCCAAGGAGGGCGTGAAGATCGAGAACGAGAACCAGACGCTGGCGACCATCTCGTTCCAGAACTACTTCCGCATGTACACCAAGCTGTCCGGCATGACGGGCACCGCGGACACGGAGGCGGAGGAGTTCGCGAAGATCTACAACCTGGACGTCCGCGTCATCCCGACCAACCGCACCAACGTCCGCAAGGACCAGCAGGACGTGGTCTACAAGACGGAGCGCGAGAAGTTCGAGGCGGTGGCCGCCCAGATTGAAGAGCTGCACAAGAACGGGCAGCCGGTGCTGGTGGGCACGGTGTCCATCGCCAAGAGCGAGGTGGTCGCCAACTTCCTGAAGAAGCGTGGCGTCCCCCACAACGTCCTCAACGCCAAGCAGCACCAGCGCGAGGCGGACATCGTCGCGCAGGCGGGCCGCAAGGGCGCCGTCACCATCTCCACCAACATGGCCGGCCGTGGAACGGACATCCTCCTGGGCGGCAACGCGGAGGTGCTCGCCAAGGCCTCCGTGGGCCCCGCGCCGGAGGCTCCCGAGCCCCTGCCGCCCGCGGCGGATGGCGCCGCGCCGCAGGTGGACCCGATGGTGGCCTACCAGGAGGCGCTGGCCGACTGGGAGCAGCGGTTGGTCGCCGCGCAGGCCCGGCTGGAGACGGAGACGAAGCAGGAGCGCGAGGAGGTGATGAAGGCCGGCGGCCTGTTCATCATCGGCACCGAGCGCCACGAGTCGCGCCGCGTGGACAACCAGCTGCGTGGCCGCGCCGGTCGCCAGGGTGACCCGGGCGCCAGCCGGTTCTTCCTCTCGCTCGAGGATGACCTGATGCGCATCTTCGGCTCGGAGCGCATCCAGGGACTCATGGAGCGGCTGGGCATGGAGGAGGGCGAGGTCATCGAGCACATCTGGCTGTCCCGAGCGATTGAAGGGGCCCAGAAGCGCGTCGAGGGACACAACTTCGACATCCGCAAGAACCTGCTCGAGTACGACGACGTGATGAACCAGCAGCGGCGCACCATCTACAAGCTGCGGCGTCAGGTGCTGGCCGCGGGCGCGGGCGTGCCCCTGGTGGAGTTCACCGAGGACCCGAAGACGCGCGTGAAGAGCCGCTCCGAGCGGATGGTGAGCTGGGCGGACTTCAAGGAGATGGTCCTGGACGCGCTGGAGGACGTCATCGTCTCCACCGTCGACACGTACGCGCCCACCAAGGGCTCGGACGGGTGGGACCTGGATGCCCTCTCGAAGAACGTGAAGGAGACGTTCGACCTGGAGATGGGCTTCGAGGGCGTGGGCAACCGCGACGAGCTCCAGGACCACATCTTCAAGGCGGCGGAGAAGGTCTTCCGCACCCGCGACGAGGAGTTCGGCGAGAACTTCCTGCGCTTCCTCCAGTACAACTACCTGGCGACCATCGACCGGCTCTGGAAGGAGCACCTGCTGGGCATGGACCACCTGCGCCAGGGCATCGGCCTGCGTGGCTACGGCCAGAAGGACCCCAAGCAGGAGTACAAGCGCGAGGGCTACCAGGGCTTCATCCAGACCCTGTCCGCCATCAAGGCGCAGTTCGTCTCGCAGCTCATGCGCGTGCAGCCCCGCTCCGCCACCAGCGCGGAGGAAGAGGCCGTCCGCATCCAGCGCCAGCTGGCCCAGCAGCAGCGCAAGGCGGTGGAAGGCCGTGGCACGGCGGAGGGCAAGCTGGACGAGGCCTCCGTGGCCGCGGCGGCCCGTCCTCCGGCCGCCCAGCAGGGCCCCCGCGTGGGCCGCAATGACCCCTGCCCCTGCGGCAGCGGTCGCAAGTACAAGAAGTGCCACGGCGCGGCGGAAGCCAGCGTCTAAGCAGGCCCTTCTCGGGGATGTCAGGAGCAGGGCGCCGGCGCGGCGCCGCCCGGGGTTGTCGGGCGGCGGGCCGCGCCGGTCCTCTTTCCAGCGTCCGGCATGCCCTGTGGGGCCCTGGAAAGGGCGCCAGGAGGGCAGGAGGGCGGGCACGAGCCTTCTTCCCGCCACGGCGGTGAAGCGAAGCTTGCGCCGCCGGGAAGGGTTCTGTTAAGGACCCCCCGCCTCGTAGCCTGAGGTCGGGGGTGTCAACCCCGAGTCGTACCCACTTCACACACGCCCGTGCCGGTCGCCGGTGCTCTCGTGAGTGGAGGACTTCCTCCGAAAGGAGGGTCCTCGCTCCCGGAAGTCACGGCCGGAGCAACACCCGGGTGTGGCGGAACAACCGGAGAAACACATGTCGATCGACACGCAGGAAACGCAGACGCAGCAGCAGGCCATGGCCGCCGCCGGCGGCATCACGATGCGGCAGCTCCTGGAGGCCGGCGTCCACTTCGGCCACCAGACGAAGCGCTGGAACCCGAAGATGAAGCCCTACATCTTCGGTGCCCGCAACGGCATCTACATCATCGACCTGCAGAAGACGGTCTCCATGGCCCGTTCGGCGTTCCGCTTCGTGGCGGACGTGACGGCCCGTGGCGGCACGGTGCTGTTCGTCGGAACCAAGAAGCAGGCGCAGGACGTCATCCGCGAGGAGGCCGCTCGCGCCGGTCAGTACTTCGTCACCAGCCGCTGGCTGGGTGGCACGCTGACCAACTTCAAGACCATCAAGCAGGGCATCGACCGGCTGAAGACGCTGGAGAAGATGGCCGAGGACGGGACGTTCGACCGTCTGCCCAAGAAGGAAGTCGCGTCGCTGGAGCGCGAGCGCGAGAAGCTGGAGAAGAACCTGGGCGGCGTGAAGGAGATGTCGAAGCTGCCCCGCTGCGTCTTCATCATCGACCCGAAGAAGGAGCACATCGCCATCCACGAGGCGACCCGCCTGGGCATCCCCGTGATTGGCCTGGTGGACACGAACTGCGATCCCGACGGCATCGACTTCGTGATTCCCGGCAACGACGACGCCATCCGCTCCATCAAGCTCTTCACGTCGAAGATCGCCGAGGCCTGCATCGAGGGCGCCGCCCGTTACCGCGCGTCTGGCGCGGCGGAGCGCGACGAGCAGGAGGAGCGCGAGGGTCGTGATGACCGCCGCGACCGCGACGACCGCCGTGGCCCGCGCCGCGACAACCGGGATCGCCGGGGTGGCGACCGCGGTGGTGACCGTGGCGGCGGCGAGCGCCGTGGCCCCCTCGTGGAGATGAAGGGCGCCCCGGTCGTGGCCGAGCAGCCCGCCGCGGTCGAGCAGCCCGCGGCCGAGGGTGGCGAGGCGGCGAAGGAGTAGTCGCCTCCCGCTGTACCTCAGTCTTCGTGGCGGCCGGGTGGCGCATCAGAATGCCTGCGACCCGGCCGTCCTTGTTTTCGCCGTAGCCGTATCCCCTTGAACCCGGATGCTCCGCCCGGCGCCTGGCGCCCTCGTGACGGTGGAGACAGGAGCCGAACATGGCCGAAATCACGGCCCAGATGGTGAAGGACCTGCGCGAGCGGACCAGCGCGCCCATGATGGATTGCAAGAAGGCGCTCACCGAGACTGGTGGCGACTTCGCCAAGGCCGAGGAGTGGCTGCGCAAGAAGGGCATCTCCAAGGCGGCGGGCAAGGAAGGTCGCGTCGCGGCCGAGGGCCTCGTCGGCACGTACGTCCACGGCGGCCGTATCGGCGTGCTGGTGGAGGTCAACTGCGAGACGGACTTCGTCGCTCGCAACCCTGACTTCCAGGAGCTGGTGAAGGAAGTGGCGATGCAGATCGCCGCGGCCAGCCCCAAGTTCGTCCGTCGCGAGGAAGTCCCCACGGACAACA
The DNA here is from genome assembly GCF_010894455.1 of Myxococcus eversor. Lineage (GTDB taxonomy): Bacteria > Myxococcota > Myxococcia > Myxococcales > Myxococcaceae > Myxococcus > Myxococcus eversor. The sequence continues at coordinate 202,810 of NZ_JAAIXY010000001.1, forward strand.
TGGACAAGGAGCGCGAGATTCAGCGCGAGCTGCTCAAGCAGCAGGGCAAGCCCGAGGCGATGCTGGACAAGATCCTCGTCGGGAAGATGGAGAAGTTCTACGAGCAGGTCTGCCTCGTGGACCAGTTCTGGGTGAAGGACGACAAGAAGAAGTTCGGTGACATGCTCACCGAGCGCGCCGCGAAGATTGGCGAGAAGGTCTCCGTGCGCCGCTTCGTCCGGTTCGAGGTGGGTGAGGGCATCGAGAAGAAGAAGGACGACCTCGCCGCCGAAGTCGCCAAGACGCTGGGCCAGGGCTGACCTCACGGCCCTCCCGGGCCATGAAGGGCTTGCCGTCGGGCCCTGAGGGCCGCGCGCTCCGTTCCCCTCACCGGGGGCGGGGGACGCGGCCCTCGCCTTTTGCGGGCCCTGGGGCTCCTCCAGGCGATTGGCATCTGACGGTGTGAGAGGGAGTGTCCGACTCGGGCGTTGATATGGCGGCAGGCGGGGGATAGAAGCGGACGCGCATGTCCTCCGACACGACCCAACCGCTCCGCTTCAAGCGCATCCTCCTCAAGCTCTCGGGCGAGGCCCTGATGGGAGAAGGGAAGTACGGCATCCACCCACCCACGCTCAGTGGCATCGCCGACGAGGTCATCAAGCTGGCGGCGGCCGGGGTGGAGGTGGCCCTCGTCATTGGCGGAGGCAACATCTTCCGCGGCGTGGCGGGCGCGACGGAGGGGATGGACCGGGCCAGCGCCGACTACATGGGCATGCTGGCCACGTGCATCAACTCCATGGCGATGCAGGACGCGCTGGAGAAGAAGGGCATGCACACGCGCGTGCTGTCCGCCATCAAGATGGAGCAGATCGCCGAGCCCTACATCCGCCGGCGCGCGGTGCGCCACCTGGAGAAGGGGCGGGTGGTGATTTTCGCCGCGGGCACGGGCAATCCGTACTTCACGACGGACACGGCCGCGTCGCTGCGCGCCATGGAAATCAACGCCCAGGTCATCCTCAAGGCGACGAAGGTGGACGGCATCTACAACGCGGATCCGAAGAAGGACCCGACGGCGCGCCGCTACCGCACGCTGACGTACATGGACGTGTTGAAGCAGAACCTCAACGTGATGGACTCCACGGCCATCTCGCTGTGCATGGACAACAAGCTGCCCATCATCGTCTTCGACCTCACCGTGCCGGGAAACATCCAGCGCGCGGTGCTGGGGGGCGGAGAGATTGGTACCGTCGTGGGCGGCAACGAGACGGTCTGGGCCTGACCCCTCGTATTCATCCCGACTCGTGTTCAAGGAGAGCTCGCATATGAGCGGTGACATCGTCGTCGAATTGAAGGGCCGTATCGACAAGTCCCTCGAGGACCTCAAGCGGGAGCTGACCAAGGTGCGCACCGGACGCGCCAGCACCGCCATCCTCGACAACATCCGCGTGGACTACTACGGCACGCCCACCCCGCTGTCCGGCGTGGCCAGCGTCAGCGCCCCGGAGCCCCGGCTCATCATCATCAAGCCGTGGGAGAAGACGGTCCTGAAGGAGATCGAGAAGGCCCTGCGCGAGGCCAACCTCGGCATCAACCCGATGAACGACGGGGAGATGATTCGCCTGCCCTTCCCGCCGCTCACCGAGGAGCGCCGCAAGGACATCGCCAAGCAGGTGAAGACGAAGGGTGAGGACCACAAGGTCGCCATCCGCAACATCCGCCGCGACGCCAACGAGGCGCTCAAGGTGCAGTTGAAGGACAAGAAGATCACCGAGGACGACCACAAGCGCATCTCCGAGAAGGTCCAGAAGGAGACCGACGGCGGCGTGGCCCAGGTGGATGACATCATCAAGAAGAAGGAGAAGGAGGTCATGGAGGTCTGATGGCCTTCGTGCTCCTCGCCGAGCCCGCCGCTCCGGTGGCGGGTGTCTTGCGCCGGTTCCTCGAGGGAGCCGGCCACGAAGTGAGTTGGGTGGCCAGCGCGGACGAGGCTCAACGCGCCTCGCGAGAGCGGCCGCCCTCGGTGGTCCTGGCCTCGGGGCTGGGGCCGCTGGATGGAGAGGCGCTGTGCCGGAGCCTGCGTGCCCAGGGGCACCAGATTCCGGTGCTGCTGGTGTACCCGCCGGACGAGGAGCAGGCCGACGAGCGCGCCGCCCAGGCGGGTGCGGACGGCAGCCTGGTGGGTCCCCTCAAGCGCGTCACCGTGCTGACGTGCGTCTCGCTCCTGATGCAGCGCGAGGACGCTAGGCGCGCCGTTGTGGCGCCTTCCGCGCCGTCTCCAGCCACGACGCCGGCGGTGGAACCCGAGGCCCGACGCGCCACTCGTCCGGAGCCGGCCGCGTCCGCGGGCGGCACGTCGGCGGACTTCGAGTTCCTCAAGCGGCTGATGCTGATGGAGGTGAAGCGCAGCCGGCGCTACCGCTATCCCATCGCCCTGCTGATGGTGGAGGTGGACCGCTTCACGGAGCGGGCCGCGGCGCTGTCACCCACGGCGAGGCGCGGAGCGCTGGCGGAGACGCTGGGCCTGCTGGTGGAGGGCGTGCGCGACATCGACGTGGCCGTGCCCTTCGCGGACAGCCGCTTCGTCGTCTTCCTTCCGCACACGCCTCGTTCGGGTGCGCGGGTGGTGGCGGAGCGCCTGCGGGAGAAGCTGAAGGCCGTGCAGGGCCTGCCTCCTGGCACCGCGTCCGTGGGTGTGGCCGTGTCCGAGCCTCCGGCTGGCAACAAGAGCGCGCCACCGGGTGCCCCGGGACAGCAGGTCAGTTTCGGCGGGCTGCTGAAGGACGCGGGAGACGCACTGCGACGCGCGCAGGCGGCCGGTGGTGACTGGGTGGAGGTGGCCAGCGATGCCGCCAGCCGGACTCAGGACGGGTAGATGAAGTCCACGTCGCTGATGTCGTGCACGACGTCGGCGACGAAGCGGAACAGCTCCAGGCCGCGCCCCTTGTCGTCCTGCCAGGTGCCGCTGGCTTCGTCGTAGTTGAAGTGGATGCCCTGGCCTCGTCCCGCCACCCAGACCTGCTTCACGGCGCGCTGGGTGTTGACGATGCACTTCTCCCGGGAGCGGGCGGTGAGGGTGAGCATGTCACCCGTGCTCTCCGCCTCCAGGATGTCCGGGTCGATGGCGTCCGCGGCGGCAATCATCCGCTTGAAGACGCGGGCCACGAGCTGGTTGTAGCGGGCTTCGTCCATCATGGCCGCACGGGCCTCACTGGATGACTTCAAGCACCTGCTGGCCGGGGGCCGCGTAGAACAGGAACTTGAAGTGCGGCGGCGTCTCGCTCTCGATGCGCTCCAGGGCGATGACGGTGCCCGGGTTGACGGGCTTGGGGAACGACTGCATCCCCAGGAGATGAGCGGCGAGAGCGCCCATGGAAGGCTGGTGGCCGACCAGGACCAGGTTCTGGTCCGCGTGCTCGGCGAGCACCGGCTCCACAGCGCCCACCGGCATGTCCGGGAGCAGGCTGCGGTGCGCCTTCAGCAGGCCCTCGTGCTTCGTCGCGAACGACAGAATCTGCGACGTTTGCATCGTGCGAGCCACGGGGCTGGTCAGGATGAGGCCGATAGGGCCCATGCGCTCGGACAACGATGCGAAGTGTGCGGCGGTACTTGCACGCGCCTTCGCTGTGAGCGCGCGCGCCTCGTCACCGAGACCCTCGGGGATCTCAGCGTCCGCGTCGCCGTGCCTAACCAGGAAAATCCTCAAAGCCCCTCCACCGGTACGACAGGACCGCGGTTCGTACACGACCGCAGCCGGGTTGGTCAAAGGTAATGCGGCGATTGTTCAGTGGCCGCAACAACCTCCGCATGGCAGACAGGAGTTGGCCGCCCTCCGCCGCATGCGTCCGCGCAGCATACAGCGGGGACTGACGTGCCGTGTCTCTCAGGAGGAGTCTGGATGCGCAAGGCGCTGTGGGTCCTGGCCGGGCTGTTGGCCTTCTCGGGCTGTAAGAAGGATGGGGCCACGGGTAGCGATGCACCCGGGGTGGTGGATGGCGGTGGCGTCGCCGGCCTGGAGGCCGAGGAGGCGAGCGGCGCGGGGCCCTATGTGGTGACGCCCGAGAAGCTGACGGCCTACGTGGACTACCAGCGGCGGATGCTGGAGGTGTACGGCTCCCAGGTGAAGGGACTCCAGGGATTGGGCGCGCTGGTGGATGCGGGCACGCCGGAGGCCATGGCGGAGGTGCGCGCGGGCCTCAAGGTGGTGGAGGCCAAGGCCAAGGCGGAGTCGGAGGCGCGCGCGCAGGCGGGGCTGAGCGTGAGCGACGTCAACGGGCTGGCCGAAGTGGTGACGGCCGTCGTCAGCCAGCGGCAGCTCGGGCGCACGCTCCAGTACGAGGAGGAGCTCCGGAAGCTGGAGGAGCTTCAGGAGAAGCTGCCGCCCGAACAGCGCCAGGAGCTGGCGGCGCAGGTGGCCTCCATGCGCCAGCAGGTGGAGTCGTTCCAGAAGCTGACGGACGTGCGGCGCGAGTACGGCGACGCCAACGTGGACGTGGTCCTCACGCGCGAGGACGAGCTGATGAAGAACTACCAGGAGATGCTGCGAGTCTTCACCGGCACGCGCCGGTGAAGACCCGGGAAGGCCACGGCCTCAGACGCGCTTGAGGTGCGGGGCCTTCTTGAGCAGCTGCGCCAGGTAGAGGTCGGCGACCTTCTCCATCACCGTGTTGCCGCGCAGGCGCTGGTTCAGGTTGACGAAGTCCACCTGGTCCAACCGCTGGTCCTGGTTGTAGCAGGAGAACACCCACGTCTCCTTGCCGGTGCGCGGGTCCACGTGCCGCTGGAGGCACTGGGCGCAGATCTCCTTCATCATGCACTGCATCGGCGAGTTGATGGAGCCGATGGCCTCGTGCTCGGGCTTCAGGTACGGCTGGAGCACCGTGTGCCGGGCCTCGGCCACCGCGCGCATCATCCGGTCCGAGCCGATGGCGATGATGCGGTCCACCTCCGACAGCGGGATGAGGCCGGGCGTGGCGAGCTTGCCCTCGGCGTAGGCCACCATGGCCTGCACCACGTTGCCCCGGAAGGCGGCGTCCTGCGGACGGCGCGGCTCAATCAAGTCGCCGCTGTCCACGGACCACACAATCTGGTCCGTGCCGGCCTCGATTTCGTCGTGCTTGAAGGAGTCCGACTTGAGGCGGTACGCGGCGAAGTAGACGACGCGGCAGCCGGCCGCCTTGAGCGAGCGGGCGATGGAGAAGAGCACCGCGTTGCCCAGGCCGCCACCCACGAGCACCACCGTCTCGTTGTGGCCAATCTCCGTGGGCGCGCCGGTGGGGCCCATCAGCACCACGGACTCGCCCGGGGTGAGCGCGGCGCACAGGCGCGACGAGGAGCCCATCTCCAGGACGATGGTGCCCATCAGTCCCTTCTCCTTGTCCACCCACGCGCCGGTGAGGGCCAGGCCCTCCATGGTGAGGCGCATGCCGTCGACGACGGGGGCGTTCCGCTCGAAGTTCTGGAGCCGGTAGAACTGGCCGGGCTGGAAGTGGCTGGCCGCGAAGGGCGCCTTCACCACGACTTCCACAATCGTCGGCGTCAGGCGAGTGACGGACACCACGGTGGCGTTGAACGCCGCGTCCAGCTTGGCGAAGTGCGCGGCGCGCAGCTCCTCGCGGCGGGCCTGGGCGACCTCGTCGTCGAAGTCGAGCGCCGCCACCTCCTTCGCGTACAGGCGAGCGACTTCGGAGTAGCCGTCCTTCGCGCTGGCCATGGCCTTCACCACGTTGCCCGCGTACGTCGGGTGGTTGTCTCCGTAGAAGGAGATGAAGTGCCCGTCCTTCGCGTACGAGGTGAAGAAGCCCACCTTGGAGTCCAGGTCCTCGCTGGCCTCCACGGGCTCCAGCGTGAAGCCCTGCTCACCGTCCACCAGGGAGTAGCCCTGGAAGTAGTCGCCGCCCTCGTCGAGCTTGAAGGTGCCTGGGTACTCGCGCTCGTACGTGACGTTGGGCGAGGTGCCGGCGGCCACGCAGACGGTGCGCGCGGGCAGCTCGAAGAACTGGCCGCTGCCCTTGAGCTTGCCGTCCACCGTCACCATGCGTTCGAAGCGCAGCGCTCGCACCGCGCCCGTCGCGTCCTGCAGCGCCTCCACCGGGCTCATGCGCTCGATGAAGCGGATGCCTTCCTCCAGCGCCTTGGACACCTCCTCGTGGTTGAGGCGGTAGGCGGGGGACTCGGTGAGGCCGCGGCGGTAGGCCAGGCTGACGCCGCCCCATGCGCGCACCAGCTTGATGAAGTCCGGGGTGCGGCCCTCCGCCTTTGCCTGCTCACGCTCGGCGCGCACCGCGCGGCCGTGCTCCAGGAAGGTCTGGTAGGTGGCGCGCTCCTCGGCGTCCAGCCTCGCGAGGATGGCCTCGTCACCCAGCTCCGCGGAGAGCTTCTCGTGGCGGGCGAGCGCCTTCTCCACCTGCACCGGGTAGTACGCCATCAGCTCCGTGGCGGTGTCGACGCCGGTGAGGCCGCCGCCGATGACGATGGCGGGCAGCTGCACCTGGAGGTTCGCCAGCGAGTCCTTCTTGAAGGCGCCCGTGAGCTGGAGCGACATGAGGAAGTCGCTCGCCTTGCGGATGCCCCGGATGAGGTTGTTCTTCATCCCGATGATGGTGGGACGCCCGGCGCCCGCGGCGATGGCGATGTGGTCGAAGCCCAGCTCCCACGCGTCCTCGATGGTGAGCGTGCCACCGAAGCGCACGCCGCCGTGGATGCGGAAGCCCTCGCGCCGCGCCAGCGTCAGGTGGATGAGCGTGAGGAAGTTCTTGTCCCAGCGCACGGTGATTCCGTACTCGGACACGCCGCCGAAACCCTCCAGCACGCGCTCATCCAGCTCGTGCGTGAGCGAACGCCAGTCGCGGATGGGCTTGAGGGCGTGGCCGTTGCGGCCGGCCAGCTCGTCGGAGAACGGCTCAATCTTGAGGCCGTCCATGCCGGTGACGCCGAAGCCCTCGTTGAGCAGGTAGTGCGACAGCGTGTAGCCGGCGGGCCCCAGGCCCACCACCAGCACGTTGCGACCCACGTAGGGCAGGGCATACGGACGGCGGACGTTGAGCGGATTCCAGCGCGTGAGCAGCCCGTAGATTTCGAAGCCCCACGGCAGGTCCAACACGTCCGTCAGCGCCGCCGTCTCCGCCAGCGGGATGTTCACCGGCTCCTGCTTCTGGAAGATGCACGCCTTCATGCAGTCATTGCAGATGCGGTGGCCGGTGCCGGGGCACATCGGGTTGTCGAGCGTGATGACGGCCAGCGCCGCGAGCGAGTTGCCCTCGCGCTTGAGCAGGTGCGCCTCGGAGATGCGCTCGTCGAGCGGACAGCCCGTGAGGGGGATGCCCAGCGGGTTCTTCTTGTAGCTGTGGCCCTCGGCGACCTTGTCCTTCGCGGGGAAGCCCTTGGAGCAGGAGTCCTTCTGGCGCTCGTGGCAGAGCACGCAGTAGTCCACCTCGTTCATCACGTCGCGCGAGGTGCCTCGGCGGTCGGTGAGCTTGAAGCCGTCGCGGTGGCGGAGGTGGTGATGCAGGCCCTCGGTGGCCTCGGGCAGCTCGGCGTCCGGACGCTGGAGCTGCACCAACTGGTCGAACACCAGCGGCTTGGGGATGCGGTGGGTGGGCCAGGTGTGGAACTGGTCCTTGGTCTCCGGGTGCAGCGCGCGCGCGTACGTCCAGCGGTCCGCCAGTGACAGCAGCGCGCGGACGGCCTGGAGCTCCGCGGCGTCATCTCCCTGGGTGATGAGGCTGGAGCCGAAGGCCTCGCGACCTTCCGGCGTGGCCGTCAGCGAGGCGCGCAGCGCGGACCAGCGGGCGCGCAGGGCCTCCGCCTTCGCCTGCTCCTCCGCGGGCAGGTTGCCGGAGAACAGCCGCTCCAAATCCATGAGGCTGAGGACGGACTCGGCGAGGCCGCGCTCGAAGTCGCCCATGGAGAGCGCCTCCGGGAAGCCGAGCTGGAGCAGCAGCCGCATGCGGCCATCCAGTGAGGGGAACTCGGCCAGCGCCGGACGGTCCGGGGCGCCCTTCTTGAAAACGCGGCGGGTGATGAACTCGCGCTTGAAGTCGAAGAGGGGCAGCTCCCCCTTCAGGTGGCCCATCTGCCGCTCCAGCTCCTGGTCGACGCGGAAGAGCCGGGAGACGAAGCGCGACATGTGCCGGGCCACGCGCACCAACAGGTCCGACTCGGCCGGGCCGGTGAGGCCGGTGCCGCCGGCCTTGCGGTAGGCGTCGAAGCTCTTGAAGAGCTCGGGCTCGTCCTCGGCGAGCCGCGCGTCGAAGCTCTGGGCCAGCCGGCGCAGTCCGCGCGGGCGGTAGAGGTCTTCGAAGGTGAAGCCCGGCAGACCCAGTTGAAGGGAGGGGCCAGGGTCGGAGGGCAGGTCGGTCAGGGCGCGCATATCACTGAAGGTGTAGGAGGAACCCGGAGCAACGGCTCGCGTGCGGGGCCTATTTCGCGGTGAGCCGCCCGGAAAGCAAGCGGCCTCGCGACGCCGCGTGAAACCAGGCGATGGGAGGGAGTGACTCTGCTGGAGTTGTAACGCACGAGCCCGACGCCAGCCTCCCCGTTCGCCTTGTCCTTTGGGGCAGGAGCTCCCTCCCAGGGTACGACGGCACACCGCGCCATGTGTTGCGGTGCCCGCACAGGGGCGCGGCTGTGCGCCAGCCACTTCGGATTTCCGCTGGGAGCGTGCGCCGAGGGACTTCGGGCGCCCTGCTGGTCGCTCGTCGTGCAGGGGAGGGGCCTGCCACCGCGTCGGAGGAGACCCGCCAGGTGGCGGGCCGGTCCATGGCGATGCCGCTGTTACCGGGTATCGATTCCCGGGAGGGCGGCGGGCAATGTCGCGCTCTGCTCGGGGGCGGGCAGAGAGACGCCCTCCAGGCGGCGGCGGAGCTTGAAGAGCCCCCAGAACATGCGGGCCGCGTCCAGGCCGGGGACGACCTTGGAGCCGCCGAAGTCCTCCCAGTCGATGGGGACCTCGAGGCAGCGGGCGCCCTGTCGCTTGAGCAGCGCGAGCAGCTCCACGTCGAGCAGCCAGCGCTCCTCGCGCAGCACATCGAGCAGCGGGCGCAGCACGGAGGCTCGGACGAGCTTCACGCCGCATTGCGTGTCGTAGAAGCGCAGGCCGAAGTGGAAGTCGGTCAGGGTGGCGAAGATTCGGCCCTGCAGATGTCGGTGGAGATTCCGCACCACGCGGCGGCCGGCCATGAGGATGCGCGAGCCGGCCAGCACCTCGACACCCTGCGCCTCGGGGGAGTCGGTCATTCGAACAAGCCGGAACAGCTCCTCCGCGTTGATGGCGCCGTCCGCGTCCAGGAACGCGAGCCAGGTGGCCCCGGGGGAAGCATGACGCCAGCCAAGGCGGATGGCGGAGCCCTTGCCGCCGTTGCGAGGCGCCGCGACGTACGTGAATCGGTGGGGCGATTTCGCGGCGGAGAGCCGGGCCTGGGCTTCATCGACGCTGGCGCGCTGAAGGGTGGAGTGCTCGGGCGCGCTGCCATCATCCGCGATGATGAACTCCACCCGGGGCGTCGGCTGGAGCAGGGCGACACGGGAGAGCGACTCCACGAAGCGAGGTAGACGCTGCCCCTCGTTGTAGGCGGGGATGACGACGCTGATGGAGGGGACTTCCACGCGCCGGGTTTGAACACGGAGGGAAAGGGGCGTCAATGCGAGCGCACCACCCGCTCCGCGCCTCTGGGCGGGAGGGGGATGTGGTGTGCTTTCCCGATGCACTCCTCCGAGCGGCGAGGCCTGGCGGCACGAGGGGCGAGGGTGCCTGCGCTACCGCCGCTTCGGCCGGCGCGGCTTGGGAGCGTTGGGCTTGCGGGCGGGCTTCCCGGAAGGAGGCGAGGGCTTCTTCTTCGCAGGGGTCCCAGCGGAAGCAGTGGGAGGCTGCGTCTGCCGGAGCACGGACTCGGTCTTGTGGGTCCGGGGCTTGGGGAGGACCGCCGCCGCCTCGGTCGAGGCCTCGTCCTGCATCGCGCCACGCCCCGTATGTGCCCGAGTGGCGGGGGCCGCCTTCGCTCGCGATTGCTCCGACGGGGTACGAGCAGGACCGGCCGAGTGCTCGGACGGCCGAGATGGCGCCGCGTGCTGTGCCGCGTGCTGCTGCTCCTTCGTCGCCTGCGAAGAAGGAGCGCGTGTGGGGCGTGCCGCCGCTGATGTCTCAGACGCCCGTGGCTGCGTCGTGCTCGATATCTCCGCCGTCACGGGCGTGGCCTGTCTGGCGCGCAGTTGCTCCACCTCGCGGCGCAGGCGGACGACCTCGGCGGAGAGCTGGGCGTACGAATCGCGCACGTGTCCGTTGAAGATGCGCTGACGACCCAGGGTCTCGTTGATGAACACCTGGCACGACTTGCGGAAGGCCCACTTCGCCACCACCACGAGCTGACCCGCGCCTCCACGGTGCGTCTGCAGCGGCAGCGCGCGCGTGGCGTCGGCGTTCTCCTCCAGCGCGTGCAGGTTGAACGTCAGCGGCTCCACCCGAGGCTCGACGCCCTCGGAGGGCACCTCCACCGCTTCGGAAGTGGGCAGCCCCCGCGTTCGCAGGCGCTCCTCGATGCGGGCCAGCAGCTCCCGCGCCGGAATGTCGCGTCCCAGCAGCTTCATCGATGCTTCTCCTCGAGGATGCGTTGCAGCTCGTCCTGGTAGGCGGCCACCACCTGCGGCCACCCTTGTTTCTTCACATACGCCAGGCCCCTGGCGCCGAGCGCCTTTCGAGCCTCGCCCACTTCGCGCAGCCCCTGGATGAACGAGTCCAGGTCCGTATACGCGCGTCCCGCGCCACTGCGCGCCACCTGCCCCACCAGCACATCGGAGCGCCCGTTCACCAGCACCGGCGTGCCCTGTGCGAAGGCCTCCAACGTGAGCAGCGAGAGGCTCTCGTAGCGAGAGGGCACCACCACCGCCAGGGCTCCGGCCAGCGCGTCGTGCTTGTCCTGCTCGGGGATGCGTCCCAGGTAGCGCACGCCGTCGCCTTCCAGCGGCATGTGCGCGTCACCCGCGAGCACCAGGTCCGGTGCATCCGCGTACCGCTGCTTCAAGGCCTGATGGAACTGGAGCAACTCCGGCACGCCCTTGCCCGGCTCCTGTCGTCCCACGTAGAGCAGGTAGTCGCGATGCACGCCGTGCTTCTGGCGGAAGCGAGTCCCGTCGGCGGCCGGACGCTCAACGCCCACCCCCACCACGCGCGTCCGCGCATGGCCCGGGAAGTACTTCTCGATGATGGTCAGCTCCTCCGGCGTCAGGCAGAGCAGCGCGCGGGGAAGCTCGAAGACATCGCGGTACGCATCGAAGCGGATGGGCGCCTCGTCGTGCGTCGTCGGCACGAGCAGCGAGCGGTCCGCCACCAGCGGCATGCCCCACACCGTGGGCGCATAGAGGTACGTGAAGAACAGGTAGCCGTCATACGTGTTCCGCGTGTCGGCCAGATGCCGCAGCAGCCCCGGCGCCAGCGGGCCCTGCTCGGCCACCCATTGCTCCTCGCGCAGCCGCTCGTTGCTCTTGTCGAAGAGCCTTCGCGACAGCCCGTTGAAGCCGCGGATGTCGCGCACCCGCGTCACGGGAAAGCGCAGCACGTCCACGCCGCGAACCTGGTCCTGTCCCTCCGGGAAGTCATTCTCCCAGGACAGGTGGTTTCTCGCGCACGTGGTCAACACCGTGATGTCCCAGTGCGGCGTGAGACGCTCGGCCACCTGCGCGGCCAGCATCTCCGCGCCTCCCGTCACCTCGCCATAGCGCTGCACCACCACCGCGACGCGAGGCCGCTTTGGTGGCGCGCGACGGGGACGCGGCGCGGGCAGGAACGGCTTCAGGGCTTGTGACAGCGCTCCCTGCACGGACGCGGAGGAGAAGTGCTCCAGCCGGCGCCGCTGACCGGCGATGATGGGCTCGCGAAGCGACAGGTCCTCGCTCAGGTCCACCGCCAGCTCCGCGAGGAACGCGAAGCGCTTCTGGTCGAACGCGATTCCCGCGCCGCCCAACGTCTCCGGCACCGCCGCGGCGCCATACGCCAGCACGGGCACGTCCGACGCCATCGCCTCGATGAGCGGAACCCCGAAGCCCTCGTGCTCGCTCATCGACACGAACACGGACGCGGAGCGGTACGCGGCCACCAGCTCCGCGTGGCTCAACCGGCCCAGGAAGCTCACACCGCTCAGGCCCTTCGTCTCGCGCTTGAGCGACCGGAAGTAGCGACTGCCCGGCTCGTACCCGCCCACCATCAACAGACGTGCCTGGGGACGCAGCCGCAGCACCTCGCGGTGCAGGGCGATGAGGTCCTCGAAGCGCTTGTGCGGCATCACCCGGCTGACGCCGAGCAGCACGGGGCCCGGGCCCGACAGCTTGCGCAGCAGCTTCGCGTCCGCGCGGTCGGGGCCGAAGCGCTCCGGTTCGATGAGCAGCGGCACCGTGTGGACGTTGCGGTAGCCCGCGACGCGCAGCTCGGCGGCGTTGTAGTCCGACACGCCGATGGCCACGTCCACGAAGGGCGCCATCGCGGCGAGCTGCGCGCGCCCGGCCACCAGCGCGTTCTCCAACGACAGGCCCGAGTAGAAGCGCGCGGGGCTGATGTTGTGGAACACGAGGCCGCGGCGACACTGCAGGTGCATCAGCCGGCTGCTCAGCGGCGAGGCGATGCCGTGGTGGTAGAGCACCAGGTCGCCCGGCTCCGGCTTCAGCGTCGACGCGGGGCTGGCCAATCCCTCCAGGCCCGCGCCCACCTCATCGGCATACAGGCCACCCCACACACCCAACCGGCGCAGGAGGAGCTGCAGATGCAACGCGGCCTGCCCGGTGGCGTCTCCGGGCACGAAGCTCGCTATCAACTGGTGAATCGCCATGCGCGCCCTGCCTATCACAGGGGCGTGGTATGAGGCGCTCCGTGTCCACCGGCCCCATCGCTTTCGACGCGACGCTCTGGGATGAGCCCACCACCGGAATCGGCCTCTACACCCGCTGTCTCGCGGGCGCGCTGGAAGCCAAGGGTGTGCGGTTGGAGAAGCTGGGCGCGCGGGGCTCGGGCGACCATCCGAGGGGCGACAGTGGCCGCACCGCCTGGACGCTCGCCCGGCTTCCTCGGGTGCTGGAGCGCTCGCGGCCCGCGCTGTACCACGCGCTCGGAAACTTCAATCTGCCCCTGACGCGGATACCCGGCACGGCGTATGTGCTCACGGTGTTGGACCTGATTCCGCTCATCATGCCGGACACCGTCTCGGCGAAGTTCCGCTGGCAGTTCCGGCTGTGGTTGTCGCGCAGCCTGATGCTGGCCGACCGGGTGGTGTGCATCAGCGAGCGCACTCGGAATGACTTGCTGGAGCGCTTCCCTGAAGTGGAGTCGCGCGCCGTGGTGGTGCCCATCGGCGTGGACCATGTCCATGCGCCCGTGCTCGACGCGACGAGCGTGGACTTCCTGCGCGCGCTCGCGCTGCCCAAGGACTTCGTCCTCTACGCGGGCTCGCTCGACGTGCGCAAGAACGTGGACCTGGTGCTGGACGCGATGGAGCGTCTGAAGGCCCAGGGGCGTCCGGCTTCGCTCGTGCTCGCGGGGCAGAGCTGGTTCGGCTCGGGCCGCGTGGAGTCGCGCATCTCCAGGCTGCGCGCGGAGGGGCTCGACATCCGTCCGCTGGGCTACCAGGCGGAGCCGGTGTTCTACGAGCTGATGCGGCGCGCGTCCCTGTTCGTCTTCCCCTCGCGCTACGAGGGCTTCGGCCTGCCTCCGCTGGAGGCGATGCGCCTGGGCACGCCGGCCATCGTCTCGACAGCGGGCTCGCTCCCGGAGGTCTGCGGCAGCGCGGCCCTGGCGGTGAGTCCGGACGACGCGGAGGGGCTCGCGGAGGCCATCCATCGGCTGCTGCGCTCACCGACGGAACGCAGCGCCCTGGCGGAGAAGGGCAAGGCCCGGGCCGCGGAGTTCACCTGGGAACGGACGGCGGAAGGAACGCTGGCGGTGTACGAGGCCGCGCTCCGACGCTGAGCGCGGGAGCGAAGTGGGCGGTTCCTCGCGGTCGAATCGAAAGTGGAGGATGACGATGCGAAAGCTCATGTGGAGTGGCCTCGTGCTGAGCGGTCTCCTGGTCGGGTGCGCGAACGCTCCCGGGAAGCAGAACCCTGGAGAGCCTCAGGTGGAGCAGGACGCAGCGGCCTCTCCCAGCGCGGAGGCTCCGTCGCCCGGTGAAGCGGTGAAGCCCGCCGATGCGCTGCCCCTTCAAGTCGCGGCCAATCCCCAGCCCCAGGACCCCATCAACATCGAGGGGGCGAAGGTCACCGGCGACATCCTGACGCTCAACGTCTCGCATGGCGGCGGTTGCGCCGAGCACACGTACACGCTGGCCTGGGACGGCACGTTCCAGCAGAACGCCAGCGCGGCTCCGGTGGCGAACCTGGTGATGATTCACAACGCCAATGGGGACCGCTGCAAGGCCATGAAGTTCGCCGAACTCCGGTATGACTTGAGCCCCATCTCCAAGACCTGGGCCGCGCAGGCCAGCAAGGGTTCCGGCACGGTGGAGCTGGCCCTGCCTGGACTGTCCGCGCCCGTGAGCTACTCGTTCTGAACCTCGTGGTGGACCTGGACGCGACATGAAGCTCTCGGAGGCCCTGGCCGTACTGGAGCAGCGCTTCAGCGGCTTGGAGGAAGGTGCCACTCGGCTCGTCGAGGCGGAGGAGGACCGCTTCGCCTTGCGGCCGAGCGCGGTGTGGCTCGAGTACCGCTGGTACGTGCGCGCGGGCGGAATGGCGGAGGTGTTCCTCAAGTCGGAGCGCGTCCGTCCGGAGGCCCGCTTCCAGGCGGAGGCCACGGTGCTGCGGGTGCACCTGCTCGGTGCTTCCTCGGAGCTGTCGGAGCGCTCGGAGAAGTTGCTCGTGGGCGGTCGTCCCGCGCCGGAGCGGCTCATGGGTCTGTTCGGTGACGATGGTGTGCGCCGCGAGGTGGTCGCCTTCGGCCGCACGAGCGTCACCGTGGAGCACTGGGACGCGCCCGGCCCGCGCCCCCTGTTGGCCGAGGCGCGCTTCCAGGCCCTCGCGGAGCGACTGGCGGACCCGGCCTCGACGCCGGAGGAGCGCCACGAGGCGGTGCAGCGTCTCGCCGACGAGCGCAGTCCTCGCGTGGTGGAGGTGCTGCTGGAGCTGCTCTCGCGTCAGTCCTCGCTGATGGCGCTGCGCGTGTTGTCCGAGTGGGGCGAGGAACGCTCAAGAGCGCCGCTGCTGCGCGCCCTGGAGGCGGTGCGCCCCGACAACCCCGCGGACCTGTGGACGCTCACTGCCCTGGTGCGACGTCTGGATGCGTGGACACACGTGAAGCGCTGACGGAGGCCACCGTGAATCCCTCCGCGATGAGGTCCTCACGCAGGCGCGTCAGCACCTTGCCCAGGAGATTGAGCCCCCTCCACTTGGATGGGTCCTGGATGAGGGGGTTGTCCATGCTCAACCCCACGCCCCAGATGCGGTCCAGGGGACTGGCTTCCACCAGCTCCGTGCCCGCGGTGGCCAACAACGCCTCCAGCAGCGACGCGTTCTGGGTGAACTTCGCGCGATTGCCCTCGTAGACGATGCGCTCGCGCTCACGCTCCCAGGTGGCGCCATCGAAGCCGCGCACCTTGCGACCCAGCGCCTTCTGCGCCTTGGGCGCCGACGTCTTCAGGATGCTGGCGAGCACCTCCGCGTCACCGAAGACGCGCGCCTTGCCCGCCATCATGTACTGCTCCGTGCAGCCGTAGGCGACTCCGTCCACCACGAAGGCGGAGCGGTGCCACTGCGAGAAGGGCGACTCTTCCTTCCAGAAAAAGGTGAACCTGCCCTGTCGCTGAGTGCCAGCCATCACGAGCCTCCTGGTTGGTGTTGATTGCACACCAACGCCTGGGGCTCGATGCCCTGACAAGCGCCGTCCAGTCGGGCAACCGCTGGACGGGAGGCGCCCCAAGTGAGGCACCTCCCGTGCGGTACGGGCCTCAGCCCTGGGCGCGGATGGCGCCCGGAACCTTGGGGCCGAGCACGTCGCGCAGCGCGTCCGTCACCGTCAGCTTCGGCGTCCAGCCCAGCGCGCGCAGCTTGTCGGGAGCGCCGATGAGGCTGGGGATGTCGGAGGGGCGCAGGCGCGCGGGGTCCAGCTCGATGCGCGCATTCACTCCCGCGAGCGTCAGCATCTCCTCCAGCAGGCTGCGGATGGTGCGTCCCTCGCCGCTGCAGATGTTGTACGCCTGCCCGGGCTCGCCCTTCACCAGCAGCAGCCGGTACGCCTCCACCACGTCACGCACGTGGGAGAAGTCGCGCACCGCGTCCAGGTTGCCCGTGCGCAACACCGGGTCCACCGTGCCCAGGCCAATCGCTCGAATCTGCGAGGCGAAGGAGGGCACGACGAACGTCGGATCCTGTCCAGCGCCCAGGTGGTTGAAGGGCCGCGCCATCATGACTTCCAGCCCGTAGCTGCGGTGGAACTGCACACCCGCCAGCTCCGCCGCCGACTTGGAGGCCGCGTAGGGACTCAGCGGCACCGCGCCGGTGTCCTCGGTGGCGCGCGTGCCCTCGGGCACCGGGCCGTACACCTCGCCCGAGCCCACGAGGACGACGCGCGTCTTCGGCGCGTTCTCCCGCAGCGCCGTCAACAGGTGCACCACCCCCATGGTGTTCACCGCGAACACGCGCGAGGGGTTGTGGTGGCTCTTGGCGACCGAGCTGAAGCCCGCGAGGTGGATGACGCCGTCCGGCTTCGCCTCGGCCACGGCGGCCTTCACCGCGGCCTCGTTGGCGACGTCGAAGTGAAGGGCGCTGCTGCTGACGCCCTCTCCGCGTGGCCCGTGCGCTTCGACCACCTCGTCACCGGCGGCGCGCAGAAGCGCGCACAGATGCCTGCCGACGAACCCATCCGCTCCCGTGACGAGAACCCGCATCTACCGCTGCCCCGCCTTCACGCGCTCCAGGTCCGCGTCCACCATCATCTCCACCAACTGCTTGAAGCGGACCTTCGGCTCCCAGCCCAGCTTCGCCTTCGCCTTGGCCGGGTCTCCGATGAGCAGGTCCACCTCGGCGGGGCGCACGAAGGCCGGGTCGATGTGGACGAACTTCTGGTAGTCCAGCCCCACGCGGCCGAAGGCAATCTCCACCAACTCGCGCACCGTGTGCGTCTCGTTGGTGGCCACCACGTAGTCCTCGGCCTGGTCCTGCTGGAGCATCAGCCACATGGCCTCCACGTAGTCGCCCGCGAAGCCCCAGTCGCGCTTGGCGTCCAGGTTGCCCATGGGCAGCTTGTCCTGGAGGCCCAGCTTGATGCGCGCCACGTTGTAGGTGACCTTGCGCGTGACGAACTCGAGGCCACGGCGTGGAGACTCGTGGTTGAAGAGGATGCCGCTCACCGCGAACAGGCCGAAGGACTCACGGTAGTTCACGGTGATGTGGTGGCCGTAGGCCTTGGCCACGCCGTACGGGCTGCGCGGATAGAAGGGCGTGTCCTCCGTCTGGGGGACCTCCAGCACCTTGCCGAACATCTCGCTGGACGACGCCTGGTAGAAGCGCGCCTGGGGCCGCGTGTGGCGGACGGCCTCCAGCATCTTCGTCACGCCCAGCGCGGTGAACTCACCGGTGAGCACCGGCTGGTTCCAACTGGTGGGGACGAAGGACTGGGCCGCGAGGTTGTAGACCTCGTCCGGCTTGACGAGATTGAGCAACGCCGCAATCGAGAACTGGTCCAGCAAGTCGCCCTGGTGGAGCTGAATCTTGCCGTGCAGGTGCTGGATGCGCTCGAACTTCTCTTCCGACGAGCGGCGCACCATGCCGTGCACCTCGTAGCCCTTCGACAGAAGAAGCTCC
The DNA here is from genome assembly GCF_010894455.1 of Myxococcus eversor. GTDB lineage: Bacteria > Myxococcota > Myxococcia > Myxococcales > Myxococcaceae > Myxococcus > Myxococcus eversor. Next base: position 220,561 of record NZ_JAAIXY010000001.1, read on the forward strand.
GCGAGATAGCTGCCGTCCTGCCCCGTGATGCCAGTAATGAGTGCGCGCTTGGTCGCCATGGTCTTTTTCGATGTTGGCTGGAGGACGCACTTTGTACCTGACGCGGTTGCCCGGAGCCAACCGTTCCCGATGGCTTCGTACTTGAAAGGCACACCCCTCGTGCGAAGTTACGCAGGACCCACCTTGCCTGGAGCGCCCTGGCCATGCGTCACCCTCTCTTCTTCGCCCTGGCGGCTGTCGTCGCGGGCTCCGTTGCCTCGGCCCAACCCACCCAGCCCTTGCAGGTGCCCGCACAGCGCGAGACGACACCCGGGCCCCCCGCGACAGGTGGCCTCATCCAGGACGTCGCTGTCTGGGTAGGACCGCCCGGCGTCGGTGGGGCGGATGCGGGCCTCGGCCTGCTGCTCACGGCCTATGACAATCAGAACTCCGGCCTCTCCACGTTCGGGCTGGATGGTCAACAACTGGAGCAGGAGCAGGATGGGCCCACGGTGAGCGTCGCGGTCCGAGACGGCTTCCGGCTGGGGCAGGCGACGCGTTCCCTGGCGGTGACGGCGAACTCCGTCGTCGGCTTGTCGGCCTACGTCGTGGATGGTTTCCAGACGACGAATCGGGTGCAGCGGATTGGCTCTGGACCGTTCGTCGCCAACAGCACGGTCTTCAACACCGTGGCGCTCTATCGCAGCCCCGGCACGGGCCGCTTCTTCGTGTTCGCGGGGACCGCGACGGGCTCCCTCCAGCAGTTCGAGCTGTCCGGCGAGGATGGCGGGCTGTCGTCCACCCTGGTGCGTCCGGCCATCGACGTGGGAGGCCCCATCACCGGGCTGGTCGCCGACGAGGAGCTGGGCTTCGTCTACGTCGTGCAGGCCGGTGAGGCCATCTGGCGCTACAACGCCGAGCCCAACGGTGGCACCACCCGCGTGTCGGTGGCTTCGCTGACGGGCGCGAACCGCAACCTGTCCGGCACCGTCAACCACCTGGCGCTGTACCGCGCCGCCAACGCGCAGGGTTACCTGCTGGCGGCGGATACGGGCTCGGGCACGTTCGCCGTGTTGGACCGCCGCACGTATGCCTTCCTGGGTTCGTTCCTCGTGGTGGCGGGGGATGGAGGCGTCGGCGCCGCGGAGTCTCCACGCGCGCTGGCGGTGACCGCGCTGCCAGTGGGCGCCGAGTTTCCCGAAGGACTTTTCGTCGCGCAGGATTCCATCAATGGCGGCACGGACAACCTGAAGCTCTTGCGTTGGGACGCCGTGGCCGCGGCCTTCACTCCGCCGCTGCGCGTCGACACCCGACCGGTGACGGATGACGGTGGCACGGACGCGGGCTCGGACGGCGGCACCGATGGTGGCTCGGACGGCGGCACCGATGGTGGCTCGGATGGAGGGGGGGGCGGTGGTGGTGGAGGACGGCCCGACCCGGGTGGTGGCGGCCTCCCCACTGACTCCGGCACCTCGGGCTGCGACTGCACCGCCGCCTCCGTGCCCGGTAGTGTGCTCCTCGGCCTGCTGGCCCTGGGGTTGTCGGTGCGCCGACGCCGCGAGCGCTGAAGCGCGTTGCCATGGGGCGCGGGGCACGATGAAGTGCGACCGCTCATGCGTTCCCCGCGCCCCTTCCTCCTCGCGCTCGTGACTTGTGCCGCCGCCTGCGCCGGCACCCAGCCCTCCGCGCCCGTCGTCGCGCCTCCCATCTCGCCGGTGCGAATCACGCTGGTGGGCCTCAACGACTTCCACGGGCAGGTGGAGCCGCACCGCGCGAAGCTCGCGGATGGACGCGTGGTGGAGGAGGGCGGTGCCGCCATGCTCGCCGCGTATGTCGCGCGGCTTCGCGAGGACAATCCCGGGGGCGTGTTGCTGCTGGATGGCGGCGACCTCTTCCAGGGCACGCTGGCGTCGAACCTCACCGAGGGCGCCATCGTCGTCGACGTGTACAACCACCTGGGCTTCACGGCGGCGGCCATCGGCAACCATGAGTTCGACTACGGACCCGCGGGGCCCGCGCCCATGGCCGCGGGTTCCGGCGAGGACCCGCTCGGTGCCCTCAAGGCGCGCGTGAAGCAGGCGCGCTTTCCGCTCCTGTCCGCCAACCTCCGCGACGCGGCGACGGGCAAGTCTCCCTCATGGCTGGGCAACGACGGTACGCACATCGTCGTGGTGAAGGGGCTGCGCGTCGGCGTGCTGGGCCTCACCACCGAGTCCACCCCGAGCGTCACCAATCCGGCCAACGTGGACTCGCTGCGCTTCGCGCCCCTGGCGTCCTCGGCGCTGGAGGCCTCACGCTCCCTGCGCGAGCGCGGCGCGGACGTGGTCGTGGCGGTGGCGCACGCGGGCGGCCAGTGCTCGGACCTGCGCAATCCCCGGGACACGTCGAGCTGCGACAAGGGCGACGCGGAGATTCTCGACATGCTGGCCGCGCTGCCCCAGGGCACGCTCGACGCGGTGGTGGCCGGGCACACGCACCAGACGATGGGCCACTTCTTCGACGGCGTGCCCATCATCGAGACGACGGGACAGGCTCGCTCGCTGGGCGTGGTGGAGCTCTTCGTCGACCCGGTGAAGCGCCGCGTGGACCCGTCGCTCACTCGCATCCAGGCCGCCGTTCCATTGTGCACCCAGGTGGACGCCGTCCACGGTGACTGTGACGGACGCCGCCTGCGCGAGCGCGCCGAGGTGAAGCTGTCTCCGTCGGTCTTCCTGGGCACCGCCATGCGGCCGGACGCGGAGGTGACGCGGCTGCTCGCGCCCACGCTGGCGAAGGTCGACGAGGCCCAGGGCCGAGCCTCGGGCGTGTCCTGCGCGTCACCCCTGGCGCGCGGCTTCACGGAGGAGGGCGCGCTGGGCAACGTCATCGCGGACGCGCTGCGCGAGGCGGCCGGCGCGGACGCCGCGGTGATGAACCCCGGGGGCATCCGGGCCGACCTGCCAGGTGGGACGCTGTCCTTCGGCCACGTCTACCAGGCGCTCCCATTCGACAACACGGTGGCCGTGCTCACGCTCACCGGCGCGGAGCTGCGGCACCTGCTGGAGCTGGCGCATGGCGTGGAGCGCGGCGCCGTGTTCGCGGTGTCTGGCCTGGAATTGACGCTGGCCCGCTGTCCGGGCCCCGGCCGGTTGCAGGGCGTCACGTTGGAGGGCGGCAAGCCGCTCGTGCCGGAGCAGCGCTACCGCGTCGCGGTGCCAGACTTCCTCGCACGGGGAGGTGACGGCGTGGACGGCGTGACGCGGCCCCTGCCTCCAGAACGCGCCGAGCTGTCCCCATTCCGGGGAATGGACCTGCGCGAGGCGCTGATCGCCTACGGCCGCTCCCACGGGGGTGTCCTGCCCGCGCCCGCGCTGGGACGCGTGCGCTACAGCGGTGTCGCACAGGTGTGTCCCACAGCGTCTCGCTGAGGGAGCCTGGGCTGAAAATTCGACCGCGAGCTGATCCGCCGGCGGTGAAGGGGACCGCCAACCCTTGGAAAGATCAGCGGAAACGCTCCAGGGCCGATTTTTCGGCCTGGGATCAGTTTTCAACGGGAGGAAGAGTCCTTACTCTAGGGCTCGCGAGTGCCCGTGCCGAGGTGGCCCCATCATCAGGGACTGCGTGCGGAGGCCCTCGAGAGCGAGGGACTGACATGCTCTACAAAGTGACCCCGATGATGCCGCCGCCGCCGGAGAAGGCGAAGCCGCGTGAGCCGGGGCAGGCCCAGCCACGCAAGCGGCGCAAGTCCGCCGTCTACGACGCGGATGGCCACGAGGTGCTCATCTCGTTGATGTGCATCAAGTGTCGCACCCTGAAGCCGTTGGCCCAGTTCGGTCTGCGTAAAATGGCGGACGGCGCCATCCGCAACCAGCCCTGGTGCCGGACGTGCCGCTCGGGCGCGGGCACCAAGAAACCCAAGGCTGGCAAGGGCGAGACTCCCGCCGCGCCCGCCGAGGCCACGCCGGTGCTCCAGGTCGTCGAGCGCGCCGCTCCGAAGGCCACCGCTGAAGTCGCCGCGCCCGCCTCGCCCACGCGGGGCTGAAGCGCTTCAGGCCGCGGCGGTCACTCCTCCGGGTCGACCAGGGACTGGCCGACCCGAAGGGACGTTTTCGAGCCGGACGTCACGACAGTCGCAAGCCCGCCGGCAGCGTGTCACCGAGCGCACGGGCTTCGTCCGCCGCTTCCAACGCCACGACTTCGCGCACCATGCGCACCCACGTCTCCGACGCCTGGGCCGCGACGAGCGCTTGCGCCGCGCGCTCCCGCAGGGCCGGGTCCAAGTCCCGCGTGCGGTCGCCGGTGAGCCTCGCGAGCTGCGCGGCGGCGAAGGGCGCGCCGTCAATCTTCCGCAGATCCATCTCCAGGAGCAGCGTGAGCCACGCCTCCGCGGTCTCCACGTCCACCACCTTGTGGCCGCTGCCGTAGAGCGGCACGCGCGCGCCCAGTCGTCCCAGGGCCCAGGCCCAGGGGCCGCCGGACTTCGCCTCCGCCTTCAGCCGCTCGGCCACCCACCGCCCCATCTCCGCCTTGTCGGAGGGCGGCAGGTGCTCCAGTGAGGCAGCCGTGCGCACCATCTCCTCCAATCCCTCGGGTTGGATTCCCTTGAGCTTCCCAGGCGGCGGCGTGCCGGGGGGCACCTTCCTCGCGAGGTGCGGCTGCAGGTAGGCGTAGAGCTTCTGCTGCTGTGCCTCGGTGAGTCCGCCGGCGATGCGGCGCCACATCACCCAGAACTCCGTCCACACCGCCTTGTCCGAGTGGTGCTGCACCAGCGCGTCGAAGAGGCTGAAGGTCTGCTCCGCGCGCCAGCCGTCCAGCGGGTAGCCGAAGCCCGGGCGCAGGGTGAAGCCCGCGAGGCTGTAGAAGACGCGCTCGTGGTCCTCGCTGCGGCGGCGTTTGCTGGCGCCCGCGTACAGCGTGCTCCACATCTCTCGCAGCACCGGCACGCGCCACGTGTCGCGAGGCCCCAGCGCCTTCTCCAGCGTCCGGGACAGCTGCTTCACGTCCTTGGGGCCCAGGGGCAGTGGCTTGTTTCCGTAGACGCGCTCGATGTTGTCCTTCGCCTCGGCGAAGCGCGCGGGCATGGACTCGGTGACGGTCAGCTCGTGGGAGCCGCCCGTGCCGCGCAGCTCGAACTCCAGACGCCACCGCTCGTCCGCGACGTCGGAGACGCAGTACAGCTCCAGCGTGCCAATCTCCGTCAGCGCCGCCTGGAGGTGCACCGGGACTTCCGCCACCTTCCCCGACGCGCCCTTGAGCAGCGTGTGGATGGGCGGCAGGGGCTTCAAGTCCTCCGCCAGCGGCACCAAATCTCCTGGCTTGTCGATGCGGTCGCTCGTCGTCGAGTAGAGCTGGAACTGCACGGGTCGGCCGAGCGTGAGCGTGAAGGGGCGCTCACCCAGGTCGACCTTCTGGCCCTCCTCGAAGCCTCGGGGGATGAGGCAGAGGGCGGGCTGCTCCGCGCTGTCCGCCGCGCGCTGCAGGCCCACGTAATACGCGCGCGCCGCGCCACCGCCGATGCGCAGGCCGTGCCCGCGCCGCACCAGGCCGTAGTACGCGGCGCCGCGCGCCACGGCCAGCTCCAGCGACACGTGGCGCAAGAGGGAGATTTTCGGCGCGTCCGGCCACCAAGCGGACACGGCCTCCACCAGTCGCTCCGAAATCCAGGGCGAGTTGAAGACGCCGCCGTTGAGGAGGATGGCGTCGGGGCGGGGGAGGGCGCCCTCGAAAGGCGGGGCCTCGCCCAGGGCCGCGAAGCCCGCCGCCGCGTGCTGCGCGAGGAAGGCGGCCAGGTGGCGTGTCACCGCCGCGTCCTGCACGTACGGCAGGCCCAGCTCCTGGAGCGCCATGCGCGCGGCGCGACGGGGCCGCTCGCCAGGCGGGGTGCGCGGGAAGAAGCCGTCCATCACCAGCGCGTGGGCCTCCTCTCGCGTCAGCTCGGAGGACAACGTTCCGCCCAAGAGGCGGCTGCCCTCGCCCGCGAGCGAGACGCCGTACTTCTCTGGAGGCTCCTTGCCCAGCAGTGCTTCCTTCGCGGTGCGCGCGGCTTGAATCGCCTGCGTCCACTGCGTGGCGGACAGGCGGCGTCCGGCCGCCACGAGCTTCTCCTCGACACGCCGGGCCAGCGCGGCGTCCATGTTGTCGCCACCCAGCATCAGGTGGTCACCCACCGCCAGGCGCCGCAGCATGGGACCTTCCGGCGACACGCCCGCGTGCACCAGCGTGAAGTCGGTGGTGCCTCCGCCCACGTCCACCACCAGCACCAGCCGGACGTGGGAGAGCGTCTGCTCCAGGTCCGCGCGGTGGCGCGCGGTGTAGTCGTAGAAGGCGGCCTGGGGCTCCTCGAGCAGGGTGAACTTCTCCAGCCCGGCCTTGCGCGCGGCGCTCACGGTGAGGGCGCGCGCGGCCTCGTCGAAGGAGGCGGGGACGGTGATGACCACCTCCTGCTTCGACAGGGGGGCGTCCGGATGCGTGTAGTCCCACGCGCGCGCCAGGTGCGTCAGGAGCAGGGCGCTGGCGTCGACGGGGGACAGCTTCTGGACGTCGGCCGGAGCGCCCCAGGGGAGGATGGGCGCGGAGCGGTCCACGCCCGGGTGGCACAGCCAGCTCTTGGCGCTGGCCACCAGTCGTCCCGGAACGCGGGCGCCCTGCCAGCGGGCCAGCTCTCCCACCACCCACGGGCCGCCGTCGTCACCCCAGGGAAGCTGGAGGGACTCGGTGCTCAGCTCGTGGCCCGCGGGCACGTACACGGTGGAGGGCAGCAGCGCGCGCGGCGCTACCTCCCCCTGACGGACGAGCTGGGGAACGGGGAAGTCCTCCACGGGCGCGCTCGCGCCCCGAGAGGGGTCCACGGACGCCACCGCGCAGTGGGTGGTACCCAGGTCGATGCCGACGATTCGCATACACCTCCGTTTGCCGGCCGGCGTTCTACTCCTTCATGCGGACGTTGAGCTCCAGCTTCCAACGTCCCGAGCCACCTTTCTCCAGGCACCGCAGCTCCAGCGTCCCCACCTCCGTCACCGCGGCCTGCAGGTTGACGGGGGTCAAATCGCCATAGGTCGACGCCTGTCCGGGCATGGTCGTCTCGATGGGGGCCAGCTCCTCCATCTCCCCCTTGGCCAGCTCGTCCGCCACGTCATCCACCATGACGCCGACCTTGTCGTCGCGCCGCATGGAGGAGGAGAAGAAGCGGAAGCTGGTGGGCTCGCCGGTGACGAGGCCGAACTCCTGCGGCGGCACATCCGCCTGCGTGCCTTCCTCCATGCCGAAGGGCGCCACGCACAGTGCCTTCACGGGAGGCTCGAAGCCGGGCACCGCGGGCATCGCCGACTCCACGCCCACGTAGTACGCGCGCGCCGTGCCGCCTCGGATGCGCAGGCCATTGCCCTGGCGCACCCAGCCGTAATACGCCGCGCCGCGCGCCACCGCGAGGTCCAGGTCCGCGCCCTCCAGCTCCTTCGCCGGCTGGCCCCCGTCCGCCTTCAGCCACAGGTTGAGCACCTCCATGACGCGCTCCTTGAGAGGGCCCGCCTTGAAGACGCCGCCGTTGAAGAGCACCGCCGTCGGGTGGAGGAAGGACTTGTCGCCCACGTCCACCGGTGCGTCGTGGCTCGCCGCCAGCGCCTGGGCCTGCCGCGTGAGGAAGGCCGCCAGGTGCCGCGAGACGCCCGGGTCCTGCGCGTAGGGCAGCGCCATCTGCGCCAGGCCCATGCGCCGCGCGGTGCGGGGCAGCTCCGCCAGGGGCGTCACGGGGAAGAAGCCCTCGGTGAGGACGCGATCCAACTCCTCGCGTGTCAGCTCCGTGCGCAGCGTGCCGCCGATGAGGGACGAGCCCCGGCCGGGGATGGAGATGGGCACCTTGTCCAGCGAGGTGTCGCCGTACAGCGTCTCCTTCGCCTGCCGGCAGCCGTAGGTGAGGGCGTTGAACTGCCACGGGTCCAGCTTCTTGCCGTCGGCGGCCAGGCGCTGGTTGAGCGTGTGCGCCAGCGCCAGGTCCATGTTGTCGCCGCCCAACAGGATGTGGTCGCCCACCGCCACGCGCAGCAGCTCCACCTCGCCGCCGCTGTCGCGCACGGTGATGACGGAGAAGTCGGACGTGCCGCCGCCCACGTCGACGACGAGGATGACCTCGCCGGGCTTCACCTGCTGCCGGAAGTTCTCCCCCATCGCCTCCAGCCACGCGTACAGCGCGGCCTGCGGCTCCTCGAGCAGGGTGAGGTGCTCGATTCCCGCCGCTTTCGCGGCCTCCAGCGTCAGCTCTCGCGCCGCCGCATCGAAGGACGCGGGGACGGTGACGATGACGTCCTGGGTGGCCAGCGCGTTGCCGGACTCGTCGTCCCCCTGCGCGAAGGTGGAGTCCCACGCCTCCTTGAGGTGGCGCAGGAAGCGCGCGGACGCGTCCAACGGGGACACGCGCTGCACGTCCTGCGGAGCCTGCCATGGCAGGAGCGCCGAGCGCCGGTCCACGCCGGGGTGGGACAGCCAGCTCTTGGGTGACGACACCAGCCGGGTGGGGACCTTGGCGCCGTGGGAGCGGGCGAACTCACCGATGATGGAGGAGGCGTCCTTGTTCCACGGCAGCGCCAGGCTGCCCTGGGGAAATTCCTGGGCGGAGGGCAGGTAGAGGAAGGAGGGCAGGAGCGGGCGCGACTCCAGCGTGCCGGGCGCCGTCAGCTGGGGAATCGGCAACATCGACTGCGCGCGTCCCCGGGCCTTGCTGTCCTCGAGGTTGAAGTACGACACCGCGGAGTGCGTGGTGCCAAGGTCGATGCCGATGGAATAGCGGGCCATATCGGGCTTGAACTCCTTGAAGGCTCCCTTTTGTCCGGTCTGCGTGTCCGTCGAGCGACGCTCAGGCGAGCTCGACTTCCGCTGGAGCGAGCACTCGCGGGTCCATGGCGGGGCTCACGACCGGAAACTTCACTTCCGACGTCACCCACCCGTGGTGGCGCAGCGTGCCGGTGTGGGGAGGCTGTCCCGTCACGTTGCCAATGAGGCGGATGCGCTGGGCATCGAAGGACACGGGCACGGTGACCTGCTCTCCCTCCGACTGGGGGAGCACCGGCTTGAGGGTGAAGTACTGGCCCACCACCTTGCGGCACCCCTCGTGGACGGTGCGGCAGGCGGCTCCCACCTCGGCGTCCGAGAAGGCGGCCACGTTCTCCTGGAGGAAGTCCACCAGCCGACCTTCCCTCTGGAGCATGGCGAGCAGGGCCAGGGCGCTGGCGTGCTCCCGCTCGGGCGGCAGGGCAGGGGGCGGCGGGGGGGCCTTGTCCACCGTGGGGGTGGGGGCCGGGGTGCCGGAGGGCAGGAGGTTCAACTGCCCGGCGTCGTAGGCCCGGCTGGCGGGCAGCACGGCGCGAGCGAATTCACCGGACACGAGGCAGCGCCAGAAGCAGAGCCAGGCGAGCCAGAAGCGCGCGAAGAACGACAGCGAGGCAGACGGGTCAGTCATCGACTCCGGATAACAAAGCCCGCCTGCTTTGCAATTCGGCAGTTGCCCGAAATGCCCCCAAATGCAAAGGGCCTCACGGTTTCCCGTGAGGCCCTTCGTTTTCAACATGGTGGAGGTGGACGGGATCGAACCGACGACCTTCGCATTGCGAACGCGACGCTCTCCCAACTGAGCTACACCCCCATTACGGGCCCTGCGTGCGGCGCCCCGGCGTTTGGGCCGCCGAGGTGAACGGGCTAGTACCGGACCGCTTTCATGCTGTCAAGCGCAAGCCTTCGTGACTCATCCGTGCGATTGACGTGCCGCGCAGCGGATGCCATAAAAACCCTTCTTCTCAGGCGTACCCTTCCCGCCCGGTGTCCCTCCCCCCGGTAATGTCTACCTCCCCTTCAAAGACGTTGAGCCCGGCCGAGCTCGCGAAGCTCGAACACGCGTTCGCTTCAGACCCTTCGTCCGCCGCCTATAAGCCCTTGGCCGAAGCGTACCTGAGCATGGGGCGCTTCATGGAGGCGATGGTCGTCTGCAAGAAGGGCGTGAAGGCGCATCCCAACGCCGCGGACCCTCGCATCCTCCTGGCCCGTGTCTATGCCGACCAGGGCAAGGACAAGAAGGCCCTGGAAGAGGCGCTCGGCGCACTCCAGGTCCAGCCCGAGGACAAGGCCGCGCTGCGGCTGGCCGGCGCCCTCCAACTCAAGACGGGCGAAGCCGAGCCCGGCAAGGCGAACCTCCTCAAGGCCTACAGCGTGGATCCGGGAGACCCGGACACCGTCACGCTGCTGCAGCAGCACAAGATCGACCCGCCTCGGCCCGTCGCGCCCGCGCCCGTCGCGGCGCCGCCCGTGGTGACGCCGTCCGCCACGCAGCAGTCGGCGTCGGCCCTCGCGAGTGTCGCGGCCACGGAGGCCCAGACTCCCGCGGCGCCCACGCCGAAGCCCGCGTCGACGCCGCGTGCGCCCTCGGGCCCGTCCGCTCAGGCCCGCACGGAGGCGCCCCGCGCGCCCACGCCCCAGCCCCGCCGCCCGCAGCCGGTGGTGGTGGAAGAGGTGGATGACGACGAGGACGACGAGTCTCCTCGTGGACGTCAGGCGAGCCGGCAGGGGGGTGGCCGCGGCAAGTGGGTGACGGTGGCGCTGGTGGCGGCGCTGGCGCTCTTCATCCCCGGCTACGTGATGTACACCCGGCACACGCGCAACGTCGCCCGTGAGCTGAAGAAGCACCTGGAGGTCGCCGCCGAAGCGCTCAAGCGCGACTCCTTCGACAGCTACAAGAAGGCGTGCGAGGCGGCCGACAAGGCGCTGGAGGTGAACTCCGACTCCGGCCTGGCCCATGGTTACCTGGCGTACGCCTACGCCATCCGCTGGGGCGAGCACGGCGGCGGTGACGACGCGCGCCGCCGCGCCGAGGAGCACCTGGCCGCGGGCATGAAGGCGGGCGACGTCAGCTCGCACCTCATCGCGGCCGAGGCGCTCGTCCAGACGTACGGGGGCAAGGGCAAGGACGCGCTGGGCAAGCTCGAGGAGAAGGTCCGGGCGCTGGACTCCCAGGGCCGCTCCAGCTCGCTGCTCTACCTGACGCTGGGCCTCATCCAGATGAACGCGGGCGACCTGGACCGCGCGCGGGACACCCTGGAGCGCGCGCAGACGCTGGCTCCGGACGACCCGCGCGTCTACTCCGGCCTGGGCGCCGCCTACCGCCGGCTGGGCCAGGACAACACCGCCTGGAAGAACTACGACCTGGCGCTGCGCTACGAGAAGGACCACCCCGAGTCGCTCCTGGGCCGCTCCCTGCTGATGCTGGAGCAGGACGAGCCCAACTTCGGCCTGGTGCAGTCCATGCTCAAGAAGCTCCTGGAGTCGGAGCCGCCGCCGTCGCCCCGTCAGCTCGCCGCCGCGCACCTGGCGCGCTCGCTGCTGGTCAGCCGCGTGTCCGCCGAGCTGCAGGAGCTCAAGCCGGACGTGCAGCAGAAGCTGGTGGAGGCCACCGCGGTGCCGCTGGAGAAGGACAAGGCGCGCGCGGAGATGCTCAAGAGCGAGGAGACGGGCTTCTCGCTCGACAAGCAGAACCCGGAGCTGCACCTCATCAAGGGCCGCAGGCTGCTGGCCGAGGGCAACTTCGAGCAGGCCGCCGAGGAGATTCGCAAGGCCATCCGCGTGGATTCGTCGCGCGCCCAGTTCCACGTCGAGCTGGCCAAGGCCCTCATGGGCAAGCAGGGCGGCGAGAAGGAAGCCGCCGAGGCGCTCCAGACGGCCCTCAAGACGATGGGCGACAGCCCCAAGCTGGTGGTCATGCTGGGCAACGCCCTGCGCCGCCAGGGCAAGCTGGATGACGCCCTGACGCAGTACCAGCGCGCCGTGAAGGACCCGAAGGCGAAGAACCCGGAGGCCCGGCTGGCCATGGGCACCATCTACCGGGAGCGCTCCGACTGGCCCAAGGCGCAGGAGCAGCTGGAGAAGGCGAGCCAGGAGTTCGTCGGTCAGCCCGAGCGCTCGGCCGTGGCGCTCACCGAGCTGGCGCGCGTCTTCCAGGGCAAGGGCGACGCGGCGAAGGCGGACGAGACGTACCAGCGCGCCCTCAACGCCGACGAGGCCTTCACCCCGGCGTACTACTACTACGCCACCCTGCTCTCGAAGGACGCCAAGCAGGGCCCGAAGGCGAAGATGCTCGCGCAGGAGTACCTGAAGCGCGAGCCGAGCGGTGAGCACGCCAACGCCGCTCGCTCCCTCTCCGGAGGGTGAGCGCGGCCCGACTCCGTCGCCGGGGTCGGACAAGCGGGGCTGATGCGCGCGGGCAGCAAGGCGCGCATCGTGCCCGCGGGCCCGGGTTGAAGGGACTCGGGTCCAAGGCTATGCCCCAGGTGTTTGCCTTCCCACGATTGCCAGGACACGAAGACGCGGACCCGGTCCCCCGAAGGGTGCCGGGCGGGCGGCCAGTCACGGGCGCCCCGTCGCGGTGACGTGTCCTTGCCCACCCCCCGGTGGTGCTTGTATGGGAGGGCCGTCAACGCGTCGGCAGTGCCCCTGTCACGCTCTCCCCTGGAGTCCGCTTGAGCGCGCGTGCCGAGTCCATGTCGACGACCGCGTCCGACCTGCTCTCCCTGATGAAGCCGAGGCTGTCGAGCCTCGTCCTCATCACCACGGCGGGTGGCATGTGGCTGGCGCCCGGCCACCTGGCCACGGGCGGTGCCCTGGTGACGCTGCTGGCCACGGCCGGCACGGTGGGTGCGGCCAACGCGCTCAACTGCTACTGGGAGCGCCATAGCGACCGGTTCATGGCGCGCACGCAGAACCGGCCGCTGCCCTCCGGGCGGATGGAGCCGGCGGTGGCGCTGTGGTTCGGCATCTCCCTGGCGGCGGTGTCCCTGCCGGCGCTCGCGCTGGGGGCCAACATGCTGACGGCGGCCCTGGGCCTGCTGGCGCTGCTCAGCTACGTGCTGGCGTACACGCCGCTCAAGGCGCGCACCTCGGTGGCCATGCTGGTGGGCGCGGTGCCTGGCGCGCTGCCCCCGCTGATGGGCTGGACGGCGGTGACGGACCGGCTGGACGCGGGCGGCTTCTCGCTCTTCGCCATCCTCTTCCTGTGGCAGATGCCGCACTTCATCGCCATCGCCCTGTTCCGCAAGGAGGAGTACGCGGCGGCGGGACTCAAGTCGGTGCCGCTGGAGCGCGGGGACGAGTCCAGCCGCGCGCAGATTGTCCTCTACCTGGTGGCGCTGGTGCCGATGACGCTCCTGCCCTTCCAGCTCCACATCGCCGGCACCTGGTACCTGGCGGCGGCGGTGGCGCTGGGCCTGAGCTTCCTGGGCCTGGGAGCGTGGGGGTTCTTCCGGCGACTCGGGAAGCCCTGGGCGCGGCAGGCGTTCTTCTTCTCGTTGGTCTACCTTACCGGACTGTTCGCGGCGCTGAGCCTGGACCGCGTTCCCCGCGGCTAGCGCGGGGGTGCCGGCGGGACACACCGCCCATGCCTGATACCTCGGTCTCCACCCCTCCCGTTCCGCTGCTCCACCTCGAGGGGCTGACCCGACGTTTCAAGGACCGCGTCGCCGTGGACGGTTTGACGCTGTCCGTGCGGCCGGGCGAAATCCTCGGCCTCCTGGGCCCCAACGGGGCGGGCAAGTCCACCACCTTCCAGATTCTGGCGGGCCTCCTGGCGCCCGATGCGGGGCAGGTGCGCTTCGCCGGGCGGGAGCTGTCGCTCAGCGACCCGGCCTTGCGTCGGCAGATGGGCATCATCTTCCAGCGCGGCAGCCTGGATGACCTGCTGACGGCGCGGGAGAACCTGATGCTCGGGGCCCGGCTGTACGGGCTGACGGGCGAGCGGGCGCGCGAGCGGGTGGAGTCCATGTTGACGCTCATCGGCCTGGCGGACCGCGGGGACGAGCGGGTGGGCACGTGGTCCGGGGGCATGCGCCGCAGGCTGGAGCTGGCGCGGGCGCTGGTGCATCAGCCGCGCGTGGTGCTGATGGACGAGCCCACGCAGGGCCTGGACGAAGCGGCCTTCCGCACGTTCTGGGCGCACCTGAAGCGGCTGCGTGACGCGGAGGGCATCACCGTGCTGCTGACCACGCACCGGGCCGATGAGGCCGAAGTCTGCGACAGGCTGGCGGTGCTCGACGCGGGCAAGCTGGTGGCGTGTGACACGCCGGCCGCGCTGGCCTCGCGCATGGGTGGGGACATCCTCACGGTGGAGGCGACCGAGCCCGAGACGCTGGCGCGCGAGGTGCGCGAGAAGCTGGGCGTGGACGCGAAGGTGGTGGAGGGGAAGGTGCAGGTGGAAGCCCGGCAGGGGCACGCGCTGGTGCCTCGGTTGGTGGAGGCCTTTCCAGCGGGCAGGTTGTCGTCCGTCTCGTTGCGCCGGCCCACGCTGGCGGACGTGTTCCTCCAGCTCACCGGGCGCGCGCTGGGCGCCGATGTGCCGGCCGCGGACCCCGCGCCGAGGAAACGCCGATGACCGCCGAACTCTCCACCGCGCATCCCCCCGCCGTGACTGTTTCCGCCCCGGCGCCGGCCGTGCCTGGGACGCTCGCGTTGCAGTGGGCGACGGTGCGCGTGTTGATGGCGCGCGACGTGGTGCGCTTCTTCCGTCAGCCCAGCCGCGTCGTCGGCGCGCTGGCGCAGCCCATCCTGTTCTGGTTCGTCATCGGCTCGGGCTTCGCGGGCTCGTTCCGTGTCGAGGGCGCGCAGGGGCTCGGCTACCAGCAGTTCTTCTTCCCGGGCGTCGTCACCATGGTGCTCTTGTTCAGCGCCATCTTCGCGACGATTACCGTCATCGAGGACCGGCGTGAGGGGTTCCTCCAGGCGGTGCTCGCCGGGCCGGGCTCGCGGCTGGCGGTGGTGCTGGGCAAGGCGCTGGGCTCGTCGGCCATCGCGCTGATGCAGGCGTCCTTGTTCCTGCTCCTGGCGCCGCTCGCGGGCGTGAGCGCGGCCACCGTCAACCTGCCGTTGCTCTTCGCGGTGATGGTGCTGTCGGCGCTGGCGCTGACGGGCATGGGCATGTCGCTGGCGTGGTGGGTGCGCTCCAGCGCGGGCTACCACGCGGTGATGAGCATCGTCCTGTTGCCCATGTGGGTGCTGTCCGGGGCGATGTTCCCGCTCAAGGGCGCGGGGACGTGGCTGTCGTGGGTGATGGTGGTCAACCCCATGCGCTTCTCCGTGGAGGGCGTGCGGCGGGCGCTGTACGGCGCGGAGGCGTCGGTGGTGGTGGGCTCGCCCATGTCGGGGACGGGGCTGGAGGTGCCGGTGCTGCTCGCGTTCGCGACGGTGTTCCTGGGATTGGCCGCGGTGAGCGTCAGCCGTCGCGAATAGCGCGGACGGGCCGTTGGACAGCTTCGCGTCCTTTGACTACGAGGGGACGCGGACGAAGTACACGGTTCACCGAGGAGACTGCACGATGACGCTGCGCACGCTCGGCCTGTCGATGCTGGGAGCCGCGGGGCTGTTGGCCCTGCCCGCTTGCACGAAGGAGGAGGCTCCCGCCACTCCGCCACCCACCACCCAGGCGCCGCCCCCGTCGACGGCCCGTGCGACAGCGCCTGGCGCCGAGCACGCGGCGTCGCCGATTCAGGCGCCCGAAGGCCAGGGGAATGAACAAGCGAAGGTCGCCGCGCCCGCCGGCACCGGTGTGGTGAAGGGGCTGGTGACTTTCACGGGCACGCCTCCCGCCGCGGCGGACCTGCCGCCGAACACCGACCCGGCTTGCGAGGGGCGAGGCTCCAAGGACGAGGCGGTGCTGGTGAAGGACGGCAAGCTGCAGAACGTGCTGGTGCGCGTGAAGGGGACCGTGGCCGGGGCTCCCGCCGCGCCGAGCACGCCGGTGACGGTGGACCAGACGAAGTGCACCTATGTGCCTCGCGTCCAGGGCGCGGTGGCGGGACAGTCGGTCGTCTTCAAGAACAGCGACGGCACGCTGCACAACGTGCGCGGCGTGGTGGGGACGAAGTCGGCCTTCAACGTCGCGCAGCCGCCCTCGGGGGCGCCGGTGCAGAAGCCCGTACCTCCGGCGGATGACGTGCTGAAGCTCAAGTGCGACGTGCACCCGTGGATGACGGCGTTCGTGGTGAGCAACCCGAACCCGTACTTCGCCACGACGGGCGCGGATGGCGCCTTCGCGCTCCAGGGACTGCCCGCCGGCACGTACACCGTGGAGGCGTGGCACGAGACGCTCGGGACGAAGACGACCGAAGTCACGGTGAAGGACGGTGCTCCCGCCGAGGTCTCCTTCGCGTTCTCCTCCGAGGACACGTCCGCGAAGAAGTAGGTCCGCGCCTGTCTCCGCGATGCGGGCCTGAATCCAGGTCCGTGTCGCGTGCCGCCGCGGCACCCGCCCCGAACAGGTCGGCGTGCCCTTCAGGTGGAGAGGGTGCTCCTGCGATACGGCCCGGTGTCGCACGCCTCTGCCGCCGCGAGAGTCGCTCGGGCGAAAGCAGGCTCGACGATTCCGAGCCCGC
Organism: Myxococcus eversor; assembly: GCF_010894455.1. Lineage (GTDB taxonomy): Bacteria > Myxococcota > Myxococcia > Myxococcales > Myxococcaceae > Myxococcus > Myxococcus eversor. The sequence goes on from NZ_JAAIXY010000001.1 coordinate 236,913, forward strand.
CTACGCCGCCGCCGGCCGGTCGATGGCGCCCGGGGGCCCGGCCTTCTTCACCGTGAAGCCCACGCGCGCGCCGCCGCCGTCGCGATTCCCCGCGAACGTCTCTCCGCCGTGCGCATGTGCGATGCGCTGCACCAGCGCCAGCCCCAGGCCCAGGGAACCCGCCTCGCGCGCCTCGCCGCCCCGGTCCTTCCGGTAGAAGGGCTGGAAGATGCGAGTCTCCTCGCCCGGCTGAAGTCCAGCACCTCGGTCCTCGACGCAGAACGCGAGGTGCTCTCCCTGCTCCTGCACCCGCAGCATCTCCACTCCGCCACCGTGCCGCCGGGCGTTGTCCAGCAGGTTGGCCAGCGCGCGTCCCAGCAACGTCGCGTCTCCCACCAGCCCCGCTTCCGGCGCATTCACGTCGAGCAATTCCAACGCGAGCCCCGCGCGCTCCAACGCCTGTGTCGCCAGGGCACGTCCATCCAGCACCCGAGATGTGAGCTGGCCGAAGTCCAGCCGTGAGCTGGCGAGCAGCTCGCCCACCAATGCGTCCAGCTCCACCACCTCGCGGTCCACCTGGTCCAGCGTCTTGGGATTGCCACCGCCATCCCGCAGCAGCTCCGTCAGCACGCGCATCCGGGCCAGCGGTGTGCGCAGCTCATGGGACACCGCCGCGAGCAGCTCCCGCTGGTCCGCCACCTGTTTCTCGATGCGCCCCGCCATGTGGTTGAAGGCGACGGCCAACACGGTGAACTCCCCCGTCGCATGTGGAAGCACCTCGGCGCGCGCGTTGAGCCGTCCCGCGCCCAGCGCCTCGGTGGCCTGCACCAGCGCATCCACGGGCTTGGCGAGCCTGCGCGCCATCTTCCCGGACGCCATCCAGAGGACGAGGCACGCCGCGAGCAACGGCAACATCACCTTCTCCGGAGTCTTGCCGCGACTGAGTCCATTGCAGACGCGCACCTGTCCCAGGGGCGTGTTGTCGCGCATGACGGGGAGGGTGAACTCGGCGTGCTTGCACAGCCCGCCCGCCAGCACGAGCAGCTTGCCGCTCGCGTCCGTCACCTCCACTTCGATGTCCAGGTCCTTCGCGAAGGACTGTGCCAGGGCGTCTCGCCGCGCGGGCTCGCTCCACACCTCCTCGAAGCGGTGGCTCGCGAAGTCCTTCAGACGGATCATCTCCTGCTTCCACGTGTTGCCGCCCACCAGGCTGAACACCGTGGCCACCACGACGCCCGTCATGAAGATGCTCAGGCCGAACCACAGGAACAGCCGCCTGTGCAGGCGGGAGCGCACGAAGTGCCCCAGCCGGCTCATGCCCCAGTAGTGGTGCCGCCAGTGCGCGCGTTGCTGGCGCTTCCAGTGGTGCCGCGCGCGGCGGTGATGCGTCTCCCACGCTTCCCTGGAGAAGGGTCCTCGGCGGGGGTCCTTCATCTCCTCGCCATCGTCCTTGTCCGCCTGGGTCCACTGGCCCTCGGGCGGACACGCGCCTTCTCGCTCTCCCTGCAACCACCGGGCGATGTCTTCGGCGGCGTCCGAGTCCGGGCCGTCCCACGGCTTGCACGCGTCCTTCGGATTCCAGGGCCCCCGGCCTCGCTTTCCGTCGCGGCCGGCCATCAGAGTCCCTCTTTGGCGAAGACGTAGCCCACGCCGCGCACCGTCTTGATGAGGCGCGTGCCCACGTCGCCCAGCTTCTGGCGCAGATGCGAGATGTGCACGTCCACCGTGCGCTCGCCCACCACCGTGTCGCTGCGGCCGGCTTCACCCAGCAGCGCGTCGCGGGGGATGACCCGCCCGGCCCGGCGCACCAGCGCCACCAGCAGGTCGAACTCCAGTCCGGTGAGGTCCACCAGCTTTCCTTCCGCGCGCACCTCGCGCCCGGCCACGTCGATGGACAGACCTCCCGCCTCCAGCCGGTCCGCCACGGACGAGGGCTGCGAGCGACGCAGCACCGCGCGCAGGCGGGCCAGGAGCTCCCGGGGGCTGAAGGGCTTGGGCAGGTAGTCGTCCGCGCCCAGCTCCAGCCCCACCACGCGGTCCGTCTCGTCTCCCTTCGCCGTGAGCATGACGACGGGGATGCGGCTCTTGGCGCGGATGCGCTTGCATACCTCCAGGCCATCCATGCCCGGCATCATCACGTCCAGCAGCACCGCGTCGTAGGCACTGGCCTCCAGCGCGGCGAGCCCCCGCCCGCCGTCGGCGGCATGGGTGACGTTGACGCCGTTCTGCCCCAGGTACTGCGCCAGCAGTTCGTAGAGGCGGGAATCATCGTCGATGAGCAGGACACGAGTGGACATGGACGGAGGGGAGTCTAACGCGGCCCCGGCGCGGGGGCCTCGGCCGTTGAGGGATGCGGTGACTCGGACCGCGCGGAGGCGGCCGAGGGAGGCGGGGGCGAATGGGCCCAGGGGCCCCGAGAGCCCCAGCGCTCAGACCCCTCGCCCGCCTGACAGTGGCGACGGTGGCGGGCGACGCTGGCGAAGCCGGAGGCATAACCTCCGAAGGTTCCCAGGGCGAGCAGGACGATGAGCAGGCGACGGCGCATGGTGGAGTTCCTCGTTCCTTTCAGGGGAGGGGAGACGGCGGCTCACACCATCCGCTGGTCGTCACCGCGCCAGCCGCCACGCCCGCCGCAGTGGCGTCCTTGCCAGCCCGGGCCTCCGCGCCAGCCATGCCCCCAGCCGTGCTCCAGGATATCCGCCAGCTCGCGACGCTGGCGCGCATCCAGCGCTTCATGCACCTGCGAGAGCGCGCCCTGGAGCGTGCCGCGCGCGTTCTCCACCGCCACGTCGTGCCGGGCGAACAGCTCGCGCAGCGCGGCGCCGTCGAAGTGCTCACCCCGCAGCGCGGTGCCCAGGGCGGAGCGGCTGGGGCTCACCTCGTCGCGCAGCTTGTCGAAGGCCTCCGTCAATTCCTCGGTGGCCTGGATGATGACCTTCTCCTGGCCGGGCGACGTCTCCAGCCGCTCGAACAGCCAGCGCAGCCTCATCCGCCAGCCGAACCGGCTGCCGCGCCTGTGGCCGTGGTGGCGCCAGCGACGACCGCCCCGCACCGTGTAGATGAGGCCCGCGAGGCACGCGGTCCCAAACAAGAATCCGAACATGGGTCCTGCTCCTTCAAATGGGGCAGCCCGAAGCGGGCGCGCCGTTGTTTGACGGAGAGGAAGGTAGAAGACGGGTGTGAAGGGCGCGCCGGAGCCGCATGAAGAAACGTGAAGGGCCGCGGGCGCCGGCGGGATGAAGACGCGAATGTGGTCTGTTCATCTCCCGAGCGATTTTCAGCGTCTCGGATTGTCCTCTGTACGACGACCGCCTGCCCGCTGGGCGGGGGTCGGGTGGACAAAGGAGTCCGGGAGGTAGATTGTCGCGGCAGTGTCGGAGCGATGTCCGCCCCGCACTGGTGGTCCGGCTGGTCCCGGGGCACCGTCTAGCAGAAAGAAGAAGGTCACATGGCACTCGGTACAGTGAAGTGGTTCAACGACGCCAAGGGTTTCGGCTTCATCGCTCAAGAGGGCGGTGAGGACGTGTTCTGCCACCATACGGCCATCAACATGGATGGCTTCCGCACCCTCCAGGAGGGTCAGCGGGTGGAGTTCGAAGTGACCCGTGGCCCCAAGGGGCTGCAGGCCCAGAACGTTCGCGCGGCCCCCTAAGGACTCGCGTCATTCCTGGCCACCCTTGAGTGAGCCCGAGGCCCGGTCTTCCCACAGGGAAGGCTGGGCCTTCGTCTTTGGTGCGCCCTGGCCCGTCGAGCGGGCGAGCGTCGCCACGGGCCCCGTCGAGCCCTTCCTCATTCCTTACCTTCAGGGCTGAGCGCGGCGCATCCGCCGCCTGACGCCCGAGGGCGAAGGAGACCAAGGCATGGGGGATACCAGCGTGAAGAAGGTGGAGAGCCGGCACTCACCCCGGGGAGACATGGGGCAGAAGTACCTGGCCTCCGGCGTGCGAGTGTCCATGCGACTGTGGGAGGACGAGCCACCTGGCGAGCCCCGGCCCGCCGCTCCGCGCGACTACGAGACGGTGGGCTTCGTGCTGAAGGGCCGCGCGGAGCTGCACCTGGAGGGGCAGGTCATCCTGCTCAACGCGGGTGACTCGTGGCTCGTGCCGCGGGGCTCCAGTCACACGTACAAGATTCTCGAGACGTTCTCCGCGGTGGAGGCCACCAGTCCACCCGCGGCGGTGCACGGCCGCGACGAGGGCGCCGAGAAGGAGCAGAAGCCCGCGAAGGCCTGAGGGTGCTCGGTGAGGAGCGAAGCGCACGGGCTCGCCGTCGAGGGGCGAGCCCGGGTGTTCTTCAACCCCGAGGTGGGATGGGCGCTCTGGAGCGCCGCCCCCAGGCGACGAAGAGCGAGAGCCCCACGAGCAGGAAGTTGAAAGGGGTGTTCGCCGACTCGCCACGCGAGATGTGGAAGAGGATGGCGGAGCCCTGGAGCGCGGCGCAGCCCAACGCGGCGAGGACGGTGAGGCCCGGTTTGATTCGCGTGAGCGAGGGCAGGACGATGCCCAGCCCGCCGAGCAGGTCGACCACGGCCGTCGCGTAGAGGAACGCCGCCGGGACTTGTCCCGCCCACGGAATCATCGCGGCGAGCTGGGGGATGGGCGTCAGGAGCTTCCAGACGCCCGTGCCGGCGAAGATGAGACCCAGGAGGGCCTGGGTGACCCACAGGCCGATGGGGAGGGCTTTGGATGCCTTCGCGCTGCCGCCGAACGCGGTCGTCATGGCGTACCTCCGGGTTCAGAGACCTCGCCTATCTTCCATGCTCGCGGATGCCGGACAAGGAGGCACATTGAAGTCACTAGGGAACGGAAAGATGACCAAGCGCTTCGTCGACGACTGCGTCGCGACGCGTGAAATCCTGAGCCTCATCGGGGACAAGTGGAGCGTCATGGTCATCGTCAACCTGGGTGACGGCGCGGTGCGCTTCAGCGAGCTCAAGCGCGCCATTGAAGGCATCTCCCAGCGCATGTTGACGCTCACGCTGCGGGGGCTCGAATCCGATGGGCTCGTGTCGAGGACCGTCTTTCCGACGACGCCGCCGCGCGTGGACTACGCGCTCACGAAGTTGGGACGAACGTTGTTGGAGCCGGTGACGGAGCTGGCCATCTGGGCGCAGCGCCACCGACCGGAGATTCAGCGGGCACGCGAGGCCTTCCAGCGCGCCGCTGTTCCGAAGTGAGCGTGTCCATGGTGCTTCGACTGCCCCCGAACCTCCCGTTCGATTGAGACCCCCGCGAACAGACATCCGGGTCCGCATCCAGGGCGGAGCCTCCGCAAGCCGTGGGCATCGTCAGGACTACCGCCACCAGCAGTCGTGACCCGTTGTCCGCGCACCCCGAAACGAGTCAGGGGCGTATGTCGTCCGCGAACTGGCGCACGGTGGTGGCCAGGTCCGCGCCCAGGATGAGGACCTGGGCCCGTGTGTCCGGGAGTGCTTGGCCCGTGCGCGAGCCGGAGACGTCAATGGAGACTGGCGCACTCGCGGACTGGGTGCCGCATCGCACTTCGAGTTGCCCTCGGAGTCCGAGTTGGAGGGCGCCATTCATCGGATGGGTGCCGCTGCCCCCGTTGATACGGAAGCTGGAGGTGCAGCCGGCCTCGGGGGGAAGCGGGCACTCGCCTTCGTTGACGGAGAAGGTGGTCTCACCTGTCATCGTCGCGCGGATGCCAGCGCCGCAGTCCATCCCGCCGAGATGGATCTGCACCCGGCCAGGATTCCTGGCAGGGGCCTCGATTCGAACGACATCCAGGATGGACGAGACGTCTGTCTGTCCATTCAGGACGATGCTCATGGTTCCCGTGACGTCATACGTGCCCGCGACGTTGGGACGATGGTCGGGTTGACTGTCGCCAGGAGGCTCGACATGCCCCGGCTCCTCTGGGGACTGGGAATCACTGTCACCACACGCACTGAGTGCCAGCAGGGCGACTGCCATCAAGACACACGAACGCAGCATTTGGGGCTCCCCTTCAGGAGAAGAAGCGCGAGACACCAGTGCCGGCCATGGCGTCTCTTGCACAGGGAACCCCGGGCCTCCATTTTCTGCGCACGGCTTCTTCCTCCTGCTAGAGCGTCAGGCATGCGAATCGCGGTATCCGGGACGCATCGCGCGGGGAAGTCCACCCTCATCGACGAGCTGTCCGAGCAGCTTCCCACCTATGTGACGGTGGATGAGCCGTACCACCAACTGGAAGAAGAGGGGCACGAGTTCCCGCAGCCCCCTTCGGTCGAGGACTTCGAGGCGCAGCTCGCGCGGTCCATCGCCAACCTGGAGGACGCTCCCCGCGACGTGTTGTTCGACCGCTGTCCGGTCGACTTCATCGGCTATCTGCTGGCCCATGAGGACAGCGACGCGTTCGACGTCGAGGCGTGGCTCCCGCGAGTGCGCGAAGCGGTCCAGGGGCTCGACCTCATTGTCCTGGTTGGGATTGAGCGCCCGGACCGCATCTCCTGCTCCGTCTCGGACGACAACGACCTGCGCGTGGCGGTCGACGAGAAGCTGAAGGAACTCCTCCTCGATGGGGCCTACGCCTTTGACGTGGAGGTGCTCGAGGTCGAGGGCTCTCTGAGCGCGCGTGCGAAGCAGGTGCTCGCGCATCTCTCTTCGTCACGTCGGGATTGAGCGCGTCGTGCGGGCCACAGCGGGCCGAGTCCCGACGGCTGCGAGTCCTCGTCCAGCCTGGGGCGCCGTGGAGAGTTGCCCAGGTCAATCCTCTCGCCGGGTGGGCGCTGACATTCCGCTCATCAGGATGCCCAGGTAGCGCTCGCTCGCGGCCCTGGGCTCTCCTCCGATGCGCACGGCATGCACGACGCCGCAGATCAGCCGACGGACGTCGTCGACGCCAACGTCCGTCCGGATGGCTCCCGCTCGGTGGGCACGGGCCAGCAGACGCTGGGTGGCCACGCCGAGTTCGGCCTTCAGCTTCGAAGTCTGCGGCAGCGCGTCCTCCTGCGTGCTGAGGACCTCCGCCAACCCCACGTCGGCCAGTTGCAGCTTCAGGACGGCCCGGAGGAAATGATGCAGTCCCTGGCGAGGCTCGCTCGCGGCCTCGGCTGCCCGTGCCTGCACGACGAGGGACTCGAGGTGCTCGTTCACCAGGGCCTCCAGGAGCGCCTGTCGGGTGGGGAAGTGGCGATACACCGTTCCCACCCCCACGCCCGCGGCCCGAGCCACCTGGTTCAACTGCAGGGACGCATCCCCCTGGGCCATCAGCTCCCGGGCGATGGCCAGCACGTGCTCCCGGTTGCGAGCGGCATCCACGCGCAGTGGCGGCTTCTCCTGCTTCTTCATGCGGCCATCCTAACGGCCAGGGAAACGGATTCTTTATCCGAATGGCTTGAAAATCCACCAGCCGCCCCGTATTCAATGGGCAGAAGTGGATGCCCCATCCGTTTCCATTCCGTGGAGCGGGCCTGGGCCGTCCTCCTACCTGGGAGCCGTCACGTGACTGGGCACACCGATGTTTCGCAAGCGCGTCGCCAGGAAGAAGGCGTCCCCAAGGATTCGGAGGCGGGCGAGCAGGTCGCGCTCGTCACGGGGGCCAATGCGGGCATCGGGTTGGCGCTCACGCGCAGCCTCCTGTCCACGGGCTGGCAGGTCATCGCGGTGAACCGCTCCGCCTTTCCCGAGGATGATGTCCTCCTGAAGGACGCTGTCGGCACGGGTCGACTGCGCGTCTACACGGCCGACCTGACGGACTTCGACGCGCTTCGCGCCGTGCTCGGTGAGCTCAAGGCGCGGGAGGCACGCATCGACGTGTTGTTCAACAACGCGGGCGGCAGCTTCCCGACGCTCGCGTTCTCCAAGCAGGGACGCGAGGTCCACTACGAACTGCAGACGGTGGCGCCGTACGTCCTGCTGATGGAGCTGCGAGAGCTGCTCCACCGGGGGGAGCTGAAGACGGTCATCAACACCTCCTCGGCCGTGTTCCTGCGGACGAAGGCCTTCGACCCGGGCGCGTTGGAGCGTCCCTCGAACTTCAAGATGCTCCTGGGCCCGTATTCGACGACCAAACTGGCGCTCTCGCTGTGGACGCGCGAGCTGGCGCCCCAGCTCGCCGCCGAGGGAATCCGACTCCTCAGCGTGGACCCGGGAGGCAACAACACACAGCGGGCCGGCAAGCCGTCGGGCCTCCCATTCTGGCTGCGGCCCATCGTGACGCTCTTCTTCCCGCCCCCCACGAAGGGCGCGTCGCTGCTGTACGACGCGGCCCTCGGGAATGCCAGACGGGAGCCACCGGGTGCCTACCTCGTCCAGGGGAAGGCGACCAGGCTGGGCTTCCAGACGCAGGGGCGCGCTGTCCTGGACCAGGTGCGAACCATCCATGCCCGGGAGTTCCCGGCCCAGCCTCCTCGGGCCTGAGGCTTCCGATTCTTGAGCACGCCCCGCCGTTCACCTACTCCATGCCCATCGCCTCCGGATTGGAGACGCCCTTCAGCATGGGCCCGCTGGGCCCGCCGTTGCGGATGCACTCATCCGAGTGTTGCGAGATGATGTTGTCACAGCCATCCGGGGGGTTGCCCCATTGGAGGGTGATGTCCATCCACCCTGGCCCGTTCGTCGAGGTATAGGTTCCCAGCGGCTGCCAGGGGATGATGACGGGGTTGACCCACCCGGGCCACGGCGTGCCTCGCCCTGTTTCGTCGCTCAGGACCTCGCCGTTGAAGAACGTCCTGTAGGGATGCGAGCCGCTGTCCGCATAGACGCCGTGCGAGCCAAAGGCCGCATAGGTCTCCGGGTGGAAGTTCAGCAGGCTCAGCGCCTTGTCTCCGAAGGAGAAGAGCTGCCCTTCGGCGTGCTGCGCCATGTAGACCTGCGTCGGTCGCCCCTCGACGAAGCGCACGGTGACATGCTCCCAGTCACCCACGTGGTTGCCGAAGGTCGAGAACCTCCCGATGCATTTATGCACGGCATTGTAGGTGCCGATGCAGACACGCTTGCCCCCGTTGTAGGGATAGAACATCCAGTAGACGACGTCGGTCGTCTGGGTCGGATTTCCGGCCTGCGTGCGAGGGATGATTTGCGCATACATCGGCACGTGGGTCGTCGGGTCCGGACGCTGGCCGGTCAGGAACGCGGGGTCTGTACAGGAGGCGCAGCCCAGTGGCTCCTTCGTCTCCAGGTAGTACCCGACAGGCTTCACGTTCGCGAGGAAGAACTCGGCGGATGACGGCCAGTAATACTCGTCCGGATGGAGCCAGACCATGGGCGCGTACTGGAGGACGGTGAGGTCATCGACTGGTGCGCCCTGGAGCTCGGGGTTGGCGAGGGCGCTCTTGTTGAGGGCCCAGAAAAGGCTGGCATTGGCGCCGCCATAACCCACCTGGCCCACCATGGAGGAGACGGTCAGGGTCCGGTGGTCGATGGGATTGGCCTGGAAGACAGTGCCGTCGCTATAGCCATGTGAGCCCTGGTCGTCCCAGAGCCAGGCGGGGCTGGCGGGCAGGACATATTCGCTGCGGACACATCGGACGAGCTGGGTGGAGGGCTTGTCATAGCCCAGGGTGGCCACCGAGCCGAGGCAGGTATAGCCAGGAGCGGGCTTGGGGTGCCAGAAGCTGGCATCGTGAGAGCCGCCGGTGTGTTTGTCATCCCAGACGAAGTCGTAGTCGATGGGAGGCGCCAGGAGGTCCCCCTCACCGGAGACGGCGAAGGTCATCCGAGCCGGTGTGCCGTGAGAGGGCAAGGCCACGTCGCCCAGGGAGTAGTAGCCCGGGAACTTGTCGAGCTTGGGACGCCAGACGGAGATGTCGTGGTTCGCTCCGGTGTTGTGGTCGTCGTAGACCCAATCGAAGGTGCTCACCGCCTGGACGGAGAGGCGCAGCGGATAGCGGAGCCGGGCCTTGTCGGACCGGAGCGTGAAATCGGCCGTCTCCCCGACCTGGGTCGTCGCGGCGACGAGCTTGTAGCCGCCGGGCTGGAGGTAACAGGCGATGTGCGCGCGTGAGCCGCCATTGGAGTTGTTCGCCTCCGCGAGCACGCGTCCGCTGGAGTCGAGGAGGTAGAGGTAGGGACCGACGATATCGGCTTCGAGGTCGAAGGTGACGATGTCGGGGGGGCCGGAGTACTCGACGAGGAACTGCCGGTTGGCGGTGCTGGTGGGGCTCTGACCACCAGAGGAGCGCCATTGTCCGGAGAGGATGTTGTTGTGACGGGAGGTGGTGGACTCGACGACGAGACTGGACGCCGTGGCGTTGAGGAGGTTGCCGGAGAGGTCCGTGTCCTGGGTGAGGACGATGCGTTGTCCTGAGAACCCCGAGTCCGCGTAGAGGGTGACCTGGAAGCCCTCGGGCACCTTGAGGGAGCGGACGGTGTCATTGCCCAAGGTCAGTTGGTTGATGTCATAGCGACCCGCGCGCAGCGCCTGACGGGCCCCCTTGAACTCGTGCTGGGAATAGAGGGTGACGGGGGCTTCCACCCGGATGCTGGAGGTCTGTCTGTCCCAGCCAGTGCCCGTCAGGATTGTGTCGGAAGTGACGGTGGTGAAGCTGCCGGAGAAGCCCGCGTGCTCATAGATTGTGACGGCCCAGCCTCGTGGAACATGGAGGGAGCTGATGGTGTCATTGCCGACGGTGAGCTTCTGCTGGTCGTACCAGCCGGGCTGGAGCGGCTGCGCGAAGGGCTCCGCACCGCCGGAGGGATAGACGCGCACGACAGGCGTCCACGTGGTGGGCGGATGGGCATAGAAGAGGGGAAGAGAGCCGCCGAGGGCGGGGTCGGCGCCGAGAGGAGCCATCCAGCCGCAGTAGCCACCGCCTGTGATGGAGACGACCTGGTCGACGAAGCTGTAGGACGCGGTGCCTCGCTGGCTGAAACCACTCGCCACGAAGGAGTTGGAAGCCACCTTGAACGGGGTGCCGCGCAAGTCGATGTTGGCCCTGCCGGAGTCACCCCAGTCGCAGGACATGGCGGTGGCGTAGGGCATGGTGGAGATGTTGGCCTGGCCATTGTGTGAGAGCGCGCCGGTGGACCTGGCGAACCGCTGGTCGGACGTGACGACCTTGAGTGTGACGGGGTCGATGCGCAGCCTGGAGAAGACGGTGCGGACGCTGGTGCCAGTCGCCGCGCCACCCGCGGTGTACTGGGCGAAGTTGGAGTGGAGGCCGTTCTCGGGGAGCGGGAGGTACTCGGTGGGGGTGCCCGCCATGTCATGGCACCAGGCTCTCCAGGGCCGAGCGGCGTCCCCCATGAAGTGCAGGATGTATTCACCGTCCATGGCCTGGGGCTGGGCGCTCTTGATCTCCTGACAGGACTGCTCCCTCAGGGGCGCGAGCCGTTGCTGGAGGACGGGCAGGCTCCCGTCCACCTCGATGCCTTCGCCCTGGCAACCCGTGAAGAGCGCGAGGAGTCCCCCGAGGAGCACTCCGTGCCACGCAGCGGACTTCAAAGAAAAACCCAGACGCATGTCGCCAACCCTTCGCTCGATTCAAGGAGCGGGCTGGAGACGGTGCGGGGCTTTCGGGTGTGATTCCCCGGGGATTAATCCGGCGCGGCGAAGACCGTGGCGCGCGCGTCCCTGCGCCTGCGCCAGTAGAGGAACACGGGCACGCCCGCGCCGAGCAGCAGCGTGCCCTTGAGCGCGTTGAGGGGATTGGAGGCCGTGGAGCCCACCACGACGTAGACCGCCGCCGCGATGAAGAGCAGGGGTGTGACGGGGTAACCCGGCACGCGATACGACACGCGAGGCACCTGTCCCTCGCGCTCCCGGGCCCGGTAGACGAAGAGCGTGGCGGCCGTGGCGCCGAAGACGAGCCAGTCGGCGAAGACGACGTAGTCGAGCAGCTCGCCGTAGGTCCCCGTGCCCGTGAGGAGGATGGCCCAGACCGCCTGGAAGACGATGGCCGCGGACGGTGTGTGGTAGCGCGGATGCAGCCGCGCCATCCACGGGAAGAACAGCCCATCCGCCGCCATCGCCTGATAGACGCGGGGCGACACGAGGATGACGAGGTTGAGGAACCCGAAGGTGGAGAGCGCCACACCCGCGGTGATGAACGTGCGGCCCGTGGGCCCCATCAGCAGCCCGAGCGCGTCCGCCGCGGGCGCGTTGCTCGCCGCCAGTCCCTCCGCTCCGAGCGTGCGCAGGTAGGTGAGGTTGGCGAGCAGATACACCGTCACCACGCCGATGACGCCCCAGAGGAGCGCGCGGGGCAGGTTGCGCTCCGGATTCACCAGCTCCTCGGCCACGAAGTTGGTCTGCTGCCAGCCGCCGTAGCTGAAGAGGACGGGGACGAGCGCGGCGCCAATGGCCAGCACGATGGAGTCCGGAGGCACTGGGGGCGTCGTGGTCCCCACCGAAGTCGAGGCCCCCGCGAGCAGCAGACCCGCGCCGATGAGCACCGCGAGCGCCACCAGCTTGAGCACCGTGAAGACGTTCTGCGTGAGCGCTCCGGGCCGCACGCCGAAGTAGTTGACCCCGGACAGCAGGATGATGGCGCCTACGGCGAGCGGAAACCGGTAGCCGTCAGAGAGGCCCGTCAGCGCCAGCGTGTAGTTGGCGAAGGTCACCGCCACCGCGGCGATGGCGCCGGTGGCGATCATCAGCAGCATTCCCCAGGCATTGAGGAAGGCGGGAAGCTCGCCAAAGGCATCGCGCAGGTAGACGTAGCTGCCGCCCGCCTTGGGGATTCGCTGGCCCAGCTCGCCGTAGATGAAGGCGCCGATGAGCGCCACGACACCGCCGAGCAGCCAGGCCCCCAGCGTGAGGGCGGGGGTGTGCACGCGCTGGGCGACGATGGCGGGGTTGAGGAAGATGCCCGAGCCGATGATGCCGCCGATGACGAGCATCACCCCCGAGAACAGGCCCACTCGACGCGCATAGCCTCCGCCCGACGCTCCTGACGGCGCTCCAGCTTCATGCTCGGCGGAAGGGCTCATGGCCCGAGCATAGACGGGAGGGTTCGGGGCCTGTTGAACTTCACGTCCTCGAAAGAATGGCCCATCCGCTTCTTCATCGCGGGTCGCGGGTTGGCTGCTGAACAGCGCGGAGCTCGTCGTCACAGGGGGGAAATCCGGTTCGTGGGGGGCCTGCGTACGGCCTCGGGAACGCAGTCCGTTGCCGCTCCAGGGGAGCCCATGACGCTTGTCAGTCCGCAGTACAGAGTCCTCGCCGTGCTCGCCACCGCGCTCCTGCTCACGGCTTGTAGTGACGACGATGACCCCACGCCGACTCCCGATGCGGGGATGGATGCCGGGACGGACGCTGGCTCGGATGCGGGGACGGACGCTGGGCCGGACCCGGTCATGGTGGGCGAGGTCATCGCGCTGACCGCATCCAATACGCTCGTGTCCTTCAATCGCGCGACGCCTGGCACCCTGGTGGGCTCTGTCGCCGTGACGGGCCTGAACCAGGGCGAGTCGCTGCTGGGCATCGACTACCGTCCCGCGGACTCAGGGTTGTATGGCCTCACCAGCGGGGGCCGAATCGTCACCCTGGCTCCAGACACCGGCGTCGCCACCGTGAAGTCCACGCTGTCCGCCATGACCGGGGACGACAATCCATTCACGGGCCTCGTTGGCACCGACTTCGCCGTGGACTTCAATCCCGTGGCGGACCGCCTGCGCGTGGTGAGCAACACGGGGCAGAACCTGCGCATCAACGTCGACACTGGCGCCACCATCACCGACGGTGCCATCAATGGTGGCAATTCCGGCGCGCAGGTCTCCGGTGCGGCGTACACCAACTCCTTCGCGGAGACCGCCACCACCCGCCTCTTCGTGCTGGATGCGGCAACCGACACCGTCTACCTCCAGGACCCGCCGAACAACGGCACGCTCTCTTCTCCGGCGGCGTTGGGCGTGGATGCCTCGGCGGTGAATGGCTACGACATCGATGCGCGCACCAACGTCGGCTATGCGGCGCTGACGGTCGACGGCACGCAGCGGCTGTATCGCATCACCCCGGCGAACACGACGACGGCGGCCACGGAGCTGGCGGCCATCGGCTCGACGGAGCCCATCAAGGGACTGGCGCTGAAGCAGGAGGTGGGGGCCGCGGTCTACGGCCTCACCGTCGACAACCAGCTCGTGCGCGCCGCTGTCTCCGCGCCCAACACCCTGACCGCGACGGTGGCGGTGACGGGCGTGCCAACGGGAGAGACGCTGCTCGGCATCGACCAGCGCCCGGCGGACCGGACGATGTATGCCCTGTCGTCCGCGGGGAGGCTCTACACGGTGGACACGCGGACGGGAGCGGTCACCGCGAAGTCCACCCTGGCCGCCGACCCCGCCGACCTCTCGGACCCCTTCACCGCCCTGTCGGGAGCCTCGTTCGTCATGGACTTCAATCCGGTGGCGGACCGTCTGCGCGTGGTGAGCGACACGGGGCAGAACCTGCGCATCAACGTGGACACGGGCGCGACGACCACGGACGGCGCCATCAACCGGACGCCGGCTGCCGTCGTCTTCGGCGCGGCGTATACGAACAGCGTCATGGGCGCGACGGCGACGACGTTGTTCGACCTGGAGCGCAACGACAACGTGCTGACCCAGCAGGTGCCCCCCAACAATGGCACGCTCGTCAACGTGGGCGCGCTGGGCGTGACGTTCGTCGGCGCGGCGGGGTTCGATATCGCTGGCGGTGACAACGGCCTGCCGCTGGTGGCGGGCCGCACGGCGGCCAGTGGGCCCTATGTGCTGTATCAGGTGAATCCGCTGACTGGCGCCGCGACGTTCTTCCCTCGCACCGCGACGACGGCGGAGCAGGCGGCCATCGGTGGACCTTCCGGCCCGGAGCTGCGAGACATCGCCGTCGTGTACTGACACAGGCGATTGAAGGACGTGCCCGGAGAAACGGGGCCCGGGCTCAGCTGCCGGGCCCCGTATTCATCAGCCGTCGAGGCCGACGAAGTAGTGGAACGTGTTGCCCGAGGCGCTGGTGATGTCCGAGCGGTAGGCGAAGTTGCTGCCGCTCTTCCAGTACCAGTAGTACTGGCCGGGGCCGATACCCTGGACGGCCTGCCCCTGGACGTTGATGACGATGTAGCCGTCAATCGAGCAGGCGGCGGTCCTGTGATAGTCCACGCTGCCCGACTGCGCATAGGCGCCGTTGCGGTGGTTCAGCAGGCACTGCTTCCAGTCGTAGGTGGCCGCGCAGAAGGTGTTGTGAAACCAGACCGGGTCGCATCCGGCGGAGGCACGCACCTCGCCCTCCTGGGTGGGGCCGTAGTGGGTGCCGGCGCTCACGGGCGACTGGACGACGAGCGGGACGACGGGACTGCTGGCCGTGAGCTGCTTGGCGCGCTCCTGCGCGGCCACGAGCGCCTCGGGCGCCGCCTGCTCACCGGTGAGCGCGCGCCAGGCGTCCACGGGGGACAGCTTGTCGATCTGCGCCGGAGGGTTCGGCGCGGTGCCGACTTCCATGACCATCAACTCGCCGGGGGCGCTCTCGAGGAACTGGACGACGTTGCCGTTGTCCCGCTCCACGCGAGCCAGCAGCCGCGCGGAGGTGGACTCGTCGGACGGAGTCTCCGCCACCGGCTCGGTGGTCTCCACACCGCAGCCCACCATCGTGAACAGCACCACTCCCATCACCGCATTCTTGAGCTTCATGGCGAACTCCATCGAGCAGCGTACCCAGACGCAGCTTCCGTTGAGAGGTGAGGCGCGAGTGCTTCCACCCAGTCCGCCGAGTGGCGCGGTGTGTGGAGCAGCGTCGCGACAGAACGGATTGCAACGCTGGGGCCAGCCAGCGAGCGTGGAGTCCTGAGAGGGACGCGTGTGGCGCGACGATGGAGGGGCCCGCCGTGGGTTGCCGACCCTGGCAATCCTTGCCGGCAGGAGGTGCCACGACAGGGGCCAGACCTCGTGCCTTTCCCTGTCGTGGCCCCTTCGAGACGCCCGAGCAGCCTGGCGGGCGCCGTACCGGAATTCGCGCTACCGCGGTGCCAGACTGCCTCCTACGCAGATGGCCAGGCAGTTACGACACTGGGGGGCGTACCAGCCGATCTCCTCACAGAGGTCGTCGCAGTAGACACAGTCCGGAGGTGGGGCCTGGGCCGTGACGTCGCCCGTGGAGGACTCGGGCGTGGTTGGGGCCGGCGTGACGTCTTCCTCTGGCATGGCGCCACCGCAACCCATCAGCAGGCCTGTGGCTACCGCGATTCCCGGCAGGTTTCGCAATAGATTCATGACCTGTGCCTCCTTGTGGATCCCCGCGACCATCGCGAGTCATGTGCCGGTGATTCGATGCCAAGGATAGGCGATGGATGCATGCGGCAGATAGGGAGGCGCCACTTTCTTGGTGGATGCCGTTGGTCTGGTGGGGCCGTCGTCGCCGAATGGGCGGGAGGCGACGACCAGGAACTCGTCGAGATGAGGTCTTCATGGTGAGTCTGTGGGGCGCGTTGAGTGTGTTTGCGGGAGCCAATGCCCTGGGTGGGGCACTGGCGGGTGCGGAAATGGCCGGGGGCAGCGGTGCCCGGCTCGGGTTGAGGGGGGCCTGGGGCTCTGTCTGGGTGTGTTGTCCATGGCAGCCATCAGGACGGCGGGAGCGCGTGTCTTTCGAACCCTTCCGCCCGAAGACACGTCCGTGCGAGCTCCGGTCCGGCTGCGCCTCATCTATGCGGCGGCGTTCGAGTGGTCCCTCGTCGCCAGTCCGGTCCTGAGCCAATGGGGCGCGGCGAGCATCATCCGCTTCGTCCTTCCCTAGGACGGGTTGGGTGTGCGTCCGCTCAGTGGGCACGCCGCCGTCCTCGGGCACGGTCTTTGGTACCGAGGACGGCACGGTGCCGAAGAGGTGACCTGACGCGAGGCGTGCGGCAAGGTCGCCTGGAACGCGAAAGAGGGCCGGTGGACGACCCGGCCCTCTTCCTCACTGGCTCACGGCGGGTGTCGCTACTTGTTGTCCTCGTAGAACTTCTTCAGCTCCTCCTCCGCGCTCTCCAGGTTCTCCGACGCCTTGTCGATCTTCTTCTGGAGGGCCTGGTCCTCGGCGGCCAGCTCCCTGATGCGCTGGTGGACTTCGTCCATGCGCGCCTCGTCCGGGTGGGACTGGCTCGCCTCTTCGAGGTAGCTCCCCAGCTCATGATGCAGGTTGGCCTGCTGCTGCTCCATCTCCTGGATGGCTTCCCGGATGAAGCGGGCCCGCGACTGGGCCAGCGGCTCGCTGAAGAGGGGGTTGGAGCCGTTGATGCACCCGCCGATGAACTTCACGACCTTGAGGGCGGAGTTGCCCTTGCGGAGGGTGGACACCACCGGGTTGTTCAGGAACCGCTTGCCCAGGTCGTACCCGGCCTTCACGCCCGAGACGACCTTGGGTCCACCGACGCGCACGCCCGCGGCGATGGCGATGGGCGCGCCGACACTCACCCCATTGCCGACGGCGTCCCCGTGGGTCAACGGCTTCTCCTCGGTGCCCGTCGGGTCCACCAGGTCCAGCGGACGGTTGCTCACGTAGCTGTAGAGGTTGCACTCCACGGGACTGGCGCGGCACTTCTCCAGGTCCTCGAGGAACAGCGGGTCCGGCGTCGTGAAGCGGTTGATGCGAGCGTCGTAGTCGCGAACGCCCATGCGCACGAAGCCCAGGTCCGCGTCATAGGCCTTCTCCACGTAGTCCAGCGCCGCCGCGCCCGTGGGGTGCGTCGCCCGGTCTCCGAAGGGAGAAGCAATCCTCGGCGTGCCGTCCGCGTCCGCCATCACCGTGCCCCGGCGGTCGGTGGACAACAGCCGGAAGGTGCCGTTCTGGAGCGCCCCCACCAGCTGCGAGTCCACGCGCACCGGCTGGGTGATGCCCGCGCCGTCCAGGTACGCCCCGCCCTCCAGGTAGGCCGCCAGCGGCGTCCCCGAGCCATCGCGCTTCAGCAGGCGCTCGCCATCCTCGTCGTACAAGAAGCTCCAGGACTGCGTGCCCTTGGTCGCGGTGGCCACCTGGCCGTCCGGCCCGTACGTGAGGCTCAGGTCATCCCTGCCCACCGTGCGGCCCAGTCCGTCCATCGTGTACGTCACGCCCCCGGCGACCAGCGTATTGGCGCCCGTGACGAGGTTGCGCGTGCCCGACGCGTCGGAGATGTGCGTGGACAACCCCATCGCGTCGAAGCCGTAGTCATACACATGCTGCGCGTCCTGCGCGGAGGACAGGAAGCCCTGGGGTGAATAGCCATACTGGCGCACGAGCGTCGTGCCGCCCAAGCCCATCACCTCGCTGCCGGTGAGCCCCCGCGCATTCAGCTTCCAGGCGATACCGGAAGTCCACGCGGGCGTCGTGTGCATGAGGGTGGTGCGCTGCCGGGTGAGGGCGTCGTAGCCCATCTCCACGGACGTCCCACCGCCGAAGTCCACCTTCGCCGTCTGGCCCAGGCCGTTGTACTGGACGCTCGCCCAGGGCTGGCCGTTGCGCGTCAGCGCGCTCATCCGTCCCCAGGCATCCCAGGAGTAGCCGAGCGTCGTCGTGGAGAGGACCGCGCCCCCCGCGTCCTTCACGCGAGTGACTTCCTGGCTCACCTCTCCGCTCTCCGCATACGTCAGCTCGCTCTCCACCGTGCGCCAGCCGCTCAACTGGAGTGTCGACTTCGACAGCGTGCCGTCCGTGCGGTACTCCATCCGCTTCGTGTACCCGTCTCCCGACGTGGCGGTGAGCAGGCCCGGAACGCTCGTGTTGGCGGGCGCGGCGGGTGAGGCGCCGTCGTAGTAGAGCTGGTACGACTTCACTCCGCCCGTGGCGCTCGTGTGGGTGATGCCGGTGCGGCGGCCGATGCCGTCGTACTGGTAGCTCTCGCCGCGGACCAGTGTGTTGCCCGGCGTGCGGAACTGCTTGGCGGACACCAGCCACGTCCCGGGGGCGTACTGGAAGTCCACGTTCGCCACGCCGTCGCGCTCCATGCGGTTGACGCGGCCATAGGCGTCATAGGCCAGGCGGTGTCCCTGGCTGTCCGGCATCGTCACGCTCCGCAGGCGTCCCAGCGAGTCGTAGGTGTACGAGTACGCGAAGCCCAGCTCGTCCTCGTACCGCGTCATCCGCTTCGCCGCGTCCAGGAACTGGCGACGCGTCTGCATGCCGTTCTCCTGCGTCTCGACGACGAGCCGTCCGCCCTCCAGGGCCCAGGACGTCGCCAGGGCCTGCTGGACGTCGGCGTGGTGGCGCAGCACCTTCTCCACGTCGTAGCCGAAGACGGCGGTGCGCACGCTCGACGTCTGCTCGATTCCGCCCAGCAGCGTCGCGTAGTCCAGGGCCGCCATGTCCGTGTTGGCCGGCAGGTTCGGACGCACGTAGCGCGTCTTCTCCCGCTGCTGGCGGCTGTGCAGCGTCAGCCCATCCACCACCCAGCCCTCGGGGATGAGGCGCGTTTTGGCCACGTCCTCGCCGGCCGCGGTGGAGTACTCCTCCGTGTAGCGCCGGGCGTTGCTGCCCGCGTCCACCAGCGCCGTCGCGGCGATGCCCGCGGGCCGCGTGGCCGTGGCGAACCGGTAGCTGAGCGTCTCGTTGGGATTCACCTCGCTCGCGACACCGAGCGAGTCCCACCGCTTCGCCAGCCGCTCCATCCCGTCGTAGCGGAAGCGCTCCACGTGGGTGCTCGCCCCGCGCCGCGTGGTCAACGTCAAGAGGCCGTCGTGCAGCGGGTGACGCTCGGTGACTTCCAGCGCGACGCCGTCAGGCTGAATGACCTTGGAGAGCAGCAGGCGACCCGGAGCGTAGTCGAACGTCGTGGTGCCCCGGCCGGGCTCGCTCACCGTCTTCACGGTGTAGTCGGCCGCGTAGCTCACCGTCTGGAGCGGCATGGCGCCTTGCGGTCCTTGCGCCACCACGCTCTGCACCAGTCCCACGGAGTTGCGGGTGATGACGCCCTGGTAGGAGAAGTCCAGCGCGGGCTGCGGGTGCGTGCCCGCGTACGTCACGTTGGAGGGCAGGCAGTGCAGGTGCTTGACGAGCGCCGGCAGGCTGGCGCGTCCCAGCGTGGTGGTGAGCGTGCCCCACGGGGTGGCGCGCACCTGTTGCTGCGGGCACACGCCGTCGAAGGCCACCGTCTTCGTCGACTCGGTGAGCGTCAGCGCCGGCAGGCTCGCGTCGCGGAAGCCCTGTCCCTCCTCCTTCAGGCGCTTGAACGTGAGGCCCTGGTGCGTGGCGTCCTCGTACTCGCGGAAGGACACCTCGCGGACCTGGGGCGTGAGCGCGTCCGTGCGCGTGTCGGAGAGCAGCAGGCCGGCGAAGTCGTCTCCGTTGAGGAAGTTGACCGCGTGGCTCTCTTGCGGCGCGGTGCGCACGACGCTGTCGAAGCCGACGAGGAAACCGCCCTGCGAGTGGTAGTTGGCCCCGAAGTACTGGTAGCCGTAGGTGACGGTGTCGTAGCCCGAGGACGCCGACGTCAGCGACGCGAGCACCGGCTGCCGGAAGCGGGCCCCGGGTGCCGCGGGCAGGCGGGTATAGGTGAAGCCCAGCACGGTGCCCTTGCCGTCGTCCGCGGACTTGAGCAGCCCCGTCTCGGGTCCGTCCAGGGAGGTGCTGTAGGCATCCGAGCCCTTCGTCACGGTGAGGCTGGTGTTGCCGCTGCCCGCGAAGTCGCCCTGAGTCAATGCGCTCGTCGTCCCGTTGAAGAAGGTGAGCGCGGGGACGGTGACCTCGCGGAACTCGCTGCCGTTGTTGACGAAGAGCAGGGCGAGGCCCGGCTTCGACAACAGCACGTCCGACAGGCCGTCGCGATTCACGTCGACGAACATGGCGGAGTAGGTGGCGAGCTGCGCCAGGCTGACGCCCGTCTTCGTCAGCACGGGGAACAGCTTGCTGGAGGCGGAGTCGAACGCGAACCTGCCGGTGCCCGGCCACACGTGCAGGCCGTTGGAGAGGCGCGCGACGATGTCCGGGATGCTGTCGCCGTTCATGTCATGGACCCACGTCGCCGTCGCGGACACGCTGGGCGTCAGCGTCCCGGTGACGGCGGCGCCGAAGCTGGTGCCGGGCGCCGCGCCGCTGGTGTTGGGACGCACCTGGAATCCGCCTGGGACGACGCGGATGAAGTCCGGCTGCTGGTCGCTGTCCAGGTCCACGAAGCGGGTGTGCGGGCCCAACTGCCACGCTCCCGTCAGGGACTGCTGGGACAGCAGCGTGCCCGCGCGGTCGCACACGCGGATGTCCGTGTTGGAGCCGCCGGGGTTGGTGATGGCCACGACCTCGGGCTTGAGCTGGTTGGGGCGCAGGCGCGCCAGCAGCCGGGGCTCGTTGCTCACGTTGGCGGTGGGACGGCACACCGACTGCGTGCCGGCGTTGGCTGGAGGCAGGGCCTCGGCGCGGAAGCCCGAGTCCTCCTGGACGTAGAGCATCTGCGCCTGGGCATGCTCGAAGTCGAGCCGGCCGTCCTCGTCCTCGTCCAGCAGCGTGGCGCGCCAGGGTTGGATGGCGTCCTGTCCCGCGGCGGCGAGCGTCGCGTCCAGCTTCGTCACCCGGGTGAAGCTGGCGGCGGCGAGCGCCTCCGCCGACGCGTGGTACGTGTACCGGGCCGTGGGCGCCACCGTCACGTTGGGCGCCGTGCCGTAGGTCTGGTCCACCTGGGCCAGGTAGAAGGCCACGCCCTCCACGGGCTCGGTGAAGGTGAGCAGGTACTGCCACCGCGCCTCGAAGAGGCCCGTGCTCGCGTTCTTCGCCTTCACCGACACGGAGGACACGCGCCGGTCCAACCGCAGCTTCTTGCTGGAGCGGAAGTCATCCACCGGCTTCGCCAGCGTCGCGTAGCCCACGTCCACCTGGTACTGGAAGTCATTGCCGGTGCCGCCGTACTGCACCGTCGTCAGGAAGAGGCGGCCCGTCGCATTGGCCTCATAGGTGAAGCGCGTCTTGCGGCCCGTGGCGCTCACCACCTCGCGCAGGGACCAGGAGTAGATGCCCTTGGCCGTGCTCACCTGCGCGCCGTCGCCAAAGGTCCACACGCTGCCGTCGGGGTGGTACGCGGTGAGGGCCGTGGCGGACTGCTCCACGCGCACGGCGGGGGTCAGGTCCGCCGGATACCAGGCGCCGTCGGCGCCGCGCACGAGCCGGCCCCAGGGACTGGAGAGGTCGTCCGTCGCGTAATCCAGGTCGCCCCGGACGCGCCAGCGGCGGATTTCCAGCTTGGTCTGCCAGCCGTGCCCCCACTCGGACTGGCCCGCGTCGGAGGAGTAGGTGGGGAAGGGCGAGCCGAGCACCTCGCCCCTGTCCTTGGGGAGGGTGAAGGGGGAGGCCAGCGCGAAGCCGCCGCGCGCCACGTCGGCCGCGCCGAAGGCCGTCTGCGCGTAGGTGCCGATGAGCGAGCCTCGCTGAGGCGCTGCGAGCTGGGGAGGTTGAATCTTGGCGTCCGTGAAGCCAGCGGGCTGCGCGAGCGCGAGGGGAGAGACGAGCAGGGCGGTGCCGCCCAGCATCCGTCGGAAGAGGGAAAGATGTTTCATGGTCCTACCTGATGGGTGAAGTGCTGACGACAGTGGTACTGCGAGACGACAGGGCGGCGGAGCGCGGGGCGTTCCCCACGTCGCTCCGCCACCCTCGAGGAAACCAAAGAGGGACTACTGGCAGACGGTGACGCCGGAGACCGGAGTCGCCAGCTCCAGCACGTCCACCTTCATGGTGATGACCAGCGCCGAGGCCTCGTCGAACAGCGCGGAAGGCACGTTGCCCAGCCGGATGTTGAAGGTGCCGAACGGCGACAGGCCATTGCCGGCGATGGTCGCGAACGGCTGCTGGAGGTCCTGCGCGAAGAGCGTCAACACCTCGATGTCGTTGCCGAACAGGAGATGGGGCGCCCCGACGAGGAAGTCCTGGTTGAGCATCACGTAGTTCTTGAGGCCCGTCGTGGAGGGATGGGACAGCACGTCACCCCACCGCACGGGCACCGTCAGGCCCGCCTGCGAGTCCGCCGCGTTGGTGCTGCTGAAGGGGCGGACGACCTGGATGCCCAGGTTCTTGATGATGGGCATGTGGTGCTGGCAGAGCAGCGCGCCACCCTGACCTCCCACGCTGTACAGGTCCTCCGGCGTGAGGGTGATGCTCACCTCGCCCGAGCCCGCCAGGAGCGTGTTCCACAGCGTCTCCGAGCGCTCCGCGTTCGCCGCGTGCCACTGGGTGGGCATGCTGAACGCGGGGTTGGGGAAGGCGAACGCAATCGCCACGTCCTTGGGCAGCTTGTCGGTGATGCGCGCCTGGGCCAGGGCCGTCTCGACGGCGGTGACGGCCGCGAGCGCCTTGTCGGCGAGCACCGTGAAGTCATCGGACCAGTTCGCCTGCAACAGCGCGTTGATGTCCGCGTTCGTCTTCAAGCTCACCAGGGAGTTGGGGTGGCGCAAATCCAGCGTCGGGTAGAGGTACTCGGTGACGAGCCCCGTCAACGCGCGCGACTTGTCACGCAGCTCCTCGCCATCCAGGTTGCGCAGGCGCCACAGCGGCAACAGGCGCAGCAGCCGCGCCTGGTTGGCGCCATTCGTCAGGTCATCCGCCAGGGACTGGATGTCGAGCAGCTGGAGCTCAATCGCGCGCTCCACGGTGCGCAGTTGCACCAGTCGCTCCAGTCGGGCGAGCTCCTGGGTGACGAACGTCACGAAGAGCGAGCTGAAGATGTCCGGCATGCCGCTCAACTGGCAGCCCGGGCACTCCACGCTGTACTGCTGGAGCAGTCGCGACTCGGCGTTGGCGCGCAGGGCCTCCAGCTCCGCGTTCGTCACGCGCCCCTGCTCCACGTGGGCCGGCGTCGCCCCGCGCAGCTCGGTCATCACCGTGGCCATGGCCTTGCCCAGCGCCCGGGCGGCTTCGCCGGTGGGCATCAGCCGCACGCTCTTCACCGTGAGCCGGTGGGACACGTCGTCCATGCAGGAGCCCACGTCGTTCACCACCAGGAAGTAGTCGCTGTCCGCCTCCACGATGACGCCCGTGTGCGGCGACTGGAGCACCTGCACGTCGCGGATGTGGTTGCGGCTGGTGCCTCCCGGCGTCATCGCCACCAGCAGCAGGCTGCCCACCGGCGCGTCCGGGAAGGGCGTGTTCGGCAGGCGCAGGCCCATGGAGAAGCTCGCGGTGCTGCGCTGCTCGCTGCCGGAATTCTCGTTGTACGTCCCTTCGATGCCCGTCGAGCTGTTCACGCAGGCCTCGGCCGACACGTAGGCCGTCGTCCCGTTGCCGAAGAACTCCGCGCCGACCTCCGTCTTGACGCCCGCGCACAGCCGGGTCTCCACCGAGCTCTTCGCGAACATGGACAGGTTGGAGCTCTCCGCTTGATAGCCGCTGCCGGAGAAGGTGACGGTGTAGCCCCCGGGGCCCGTGAGGGCCTTGCCGTTGCCCAGGTTGATGGCGGTCGGCGCGTTGCTGGTGGGGTGGGGCAGCACCGCTCCGGAGATGGCGCAGCTCGGCGTGTAGTCGCCTGCCACCTCGAAGTTCAGCAGCTCGCCGCGCAACGCGGGGATGCCGAAGGCCTGGGGACCGCCGGCGCCACCCGGGCCCGGCTGGCGCACCGCGAGCGTGAGGATGTTGAACGTCCCACCCGGAGCGTGGCGTGCCTCATCCGCGCCGATGCTGAGCACCTGCACCGGCCCGCGCTGGATGTCCGTGCCCAGGTTCGGCGACTCGATGTCCAGCGCGGTGTTGAACGCCGCCGCGAAGTCGTTGAACTGGGTCCGCTGCAGCTCCAGGTTGTCCTGGAGGCCGACGAGGTCCGCGTTGAGGGAGTAGAACTCGTTGAGCTTGCGCGCCAGCGTGGTCCGCACCGTCTTCTGGTTGGCGGCGTTGGCCACCTCGCCGAGCACCTCGTTGATGAGCGCGGTGCGGTGCTGGGTGAACTCGTTCAGGGCCGTGGTGAGCGCGCTCTTGCGCGTCGTTACGACGTCATTGATGAAGTTGGCCTTGTACTCCTCGATGCCCGTCTTCAGCGTGTCGCGCGAGGTGCTGACGAAGAAGCCAGACTTGGCGTAGCTGTTGGAACAGGCATCCGCCTTCTCCACCATCTGTGCCCAGCGGGCCAGCGGAGCGGGAGCGCCCGCGGCGCCGCTCTTGAGCAGGGCGGGGCTGTAGGTCGTCTCGCCCGTGGCGGACAGCACCGCCTGGGTGAAGGTTGCGTGGTTTGCGTGCAGCAGGCCGAACACCGCGACCCAGCCCGCGTGGTCCTCTCCGGCCGTGTTCAGCTTGTTGGCCGCCGCCATCGCCGCCTGGAGCGAGGGGGCCTCCGGCACGGCGCCGAACAGCGCCCACAGCTCTCCCGTCTCGGTGTCCACCGTGCCGCCACCGCAGCCCTTGAAGCGGCAGCCGAGGTCGTGCAGGTAGCTGAAGTCCTCCATGCGCTGGAACAGGCCGCTGAAGCCGTCACCCAGCAGCATCAGCAGGGGAGGGCCGCTCATCGCGGGCGTCCCCGTCAGCGTCGCCTCCAGCACCGCCTGGTCCACCAGCAGGCCCGCGTTGAGCGGCTGGGCGTGCAGCGGCAGGCCATTCACGTTGAGCAGGGCGTTCTCGTAGGCGACCTTCCAGAACATGCCGAACGTCTCGCTGAGCTGCTTCATCAGCACCGGGCTGTTGAGGGCGCCGGGGAACATCTGTGCCTGCTGCACCGCGTACCAGTCGCTGATGGACTTCAGGTGGGTGCGCACGTCCTCCGCGTTGGGCACCTTGCGCTGGAGCGTGTCGTTGGGGACGTCCTCGCGGCGCAAGTCGGAGAGGGTCCGCTCGTACAGCTTCACCCACATGGCGTGGTACTTCTCGCGGTACACGTCGCCCTGGCAGACGCCCGCGGGCACCGCCGCCGCCTGGGAGGCGAGGCCCACGCAGTAGGAGACCTGGGAACGGGCGGAGATGCCCGGGACATGGGCCGACGCGAAGCGGGTGCAGGTGTCCATCGCCGCGTTGAGGGCGGTCAGGCTGACGCCGCAGCCGGTCGTGGTCGGGGCGATGAAGCCGGCGCTGCAGGTGGTGTTCGCGCTCGGGTCTGACAGATACAGGCCTCGGATGAACTGTGCCTGTGCGGGCGTGAGCTGGTGGCCGTGCAGCTCGAAGAGCAGCTTCAGGCGGGAGACGACCTCGCCGCGAAGCTGCGCGCCTCCGGCTCCTGCGGGGAGTCCCGAGGCCAGGCCCTGCTGCAGCAGACAGTCATACTTCGCGGTGACCTGGGTGGTGGTGGACTGGGCGGTGAGCGCCAGGTGGTCGCACGTGCGGCAGAACGGCTGCTGCACATAGAGCGGGGAGGCCTCGTAGTTCTTCGGGCTCATGGCGCCCCACTTCGTTGACGCGGCCTGCTTCACGGCGGACAGGGAGGTGCCGGCCGTGTGGTACAGCGGGTTCGCGTTGCACGCGGACACCACGTCATCGCCGAAGCTGTTGTGTCGGCACGTGGGGTAGATGGGCTTCGTCGTGTCGTCGCAGGAGTAGCTGCCCGTGGAGGCTCCGCAGGCTGCGTCCGCCTTGAGGATGTACGTGGGCCACTGGGTCAGCGTGTACGAGCAGGAGCCGGAGGAGGTTTCCAGCTCGCCGGCGCCGTTGTAGCTCTGGATGGTGACGAGGTTTCGGTCCGCGAGCGGGAGGCTGTTGCGCTTCGCGTTCGCCGCCGAGAGGCACTGGGTGGCGCAGTTGAAGCGGGTGACCGTCGTGCAGATTTCGATTTCAGGCGTGTGCGGCTTGGGCCTGCAAATCTCTTCCGAGTACGAGGAGCAGGAGGAGACCGTCGTATTGAAGGCCGTCGTCTTGCGGCTCTCGACGCCGAACTGGGGCAGGCGGCACGACGGATAGTTGAAGCAGGTCTTCTGCTGGTAGCCGGTGAGGGCGCCGCAGCTGCTGTTGGTGCCGGACTTGTTGCAGTCGAGTCCGTACTGCCAGGGCACCGCGCAGACGTTGGACGGGTCTCCCGCGGAGGCCCAGGCCAGGCGGGTGTCATCACACGCGCCATTGAGCGTCTGCGGGGCCGCCGACAGGGCCTCCACGTCGTTCACTTCCTCCTCGGAAGCCTCTCCGCAGGCCATCAGGGCCAGGAGGACTCCGAGACACCACGGGCTCAACGAACGCATGAAACACACTCCTCCCGTGGAGCACGCGCAGGTGCGCGGCTCCCGGGGCTGTGGGCACTTCCAGGGCGCCCTGGGTCAGGGACTGCGATGCGACTCGCGCGGGCCACGCTCGGGGAGGAGCGCGGGCCCGCGGCGGTGTCGTGAAGGCTGTCGGGGAGGGGAACGGAGCCCGCGCCGGATATTCCCGGGGACTATTCCGTTCTGGATGCGGCTGGGGTTGCCCGCGACTCGTGGGGCGGCCTCTTCGGCCTGGGGCGCTGGCACTGCCACGGGTTGACGGCCGAGAGGCGGCTCCCGGCCGTCTTGTCCATCGTCAGCGTCGCGTCGCTGTCGCAGGCACGGATGGCCTCCAACTGTTCCTGGAGGCCATCAATGCCGTCGCCCTGCTTCACCTCACTCCGCGCCGACCTTCGCCTCCGGCCACCGCTGGCCCGAGCTGTAATTGGCGGGAATCCACCGGTAGCTCCTCCCCTCCGCGCCCAGGCGACCCAGTCCGGGGAAGGGCATGTGCGCGAGGCCCAGCAGGTCTCCGCGCGCCGCGGCGTCCGCGAACACACGCGCTCGCTGGGCGGCCGCGGCGCGGTCGTCGACGTCATAGGCGACCGTCACCGAGGGCTCACGAAGCTGCACCGAGCCGAAGTGCATGAGGTCACCGAACAAGACCAGCCGCTGCCTCCGGCTCTCGATGACGTAGCTGCTGTGCCCCGGCGTATGTCCAACGGTCGCCATGACGCGGATGCCCGGGACGATGGAGTCCCCGCCGCCGAACGTCCTCAGCTTCCCGGCGACGCGGTAGGGCTCCACCATCGCTCGCGCCTCCTCGAAGTACTTCGGGTCCACGTTTCCCCTCGGCTTCTCACGCCCGAGCCAGAAGTCCGCTTCGCGCGCGTGGACCTGGAGGATGGCGTTGGGGAACGCCCGGCGCGTGTTGGACATCAGCCCGCCGGAGTGGTCGGAATGGATGTGCGTGAGCAGCACCACGTCAATCTGTTCGGGCTGGTAGCCCGCGGCTTGAATGCTCTGCTGAAGCTGGCCGCCCACGCCGGGGCCGAAGAAGCTGCCCACCCCCGTGTCCACGAGCACCAGCGCCGTGCCGGTGTTGACGAGGAACGCGTTGATGGACAACTCGACGGGGTCCTCGAGGTGGTCGCGCGCGAGCAACTCCTTCACCCGCTCCGGCGTCGTGTGCGTCGCCACATCGCGCACGACTTGTGGAACGGTTCCGTCGGACAGCGCGGTGATTTCGAAGTCGCCCAGCATCATCCGGTAGAAGCCAGGCGCTTGCGTTCGCACCTGGGGCGCGGCTGAGTGGGCGGAGGCCGGAAGCAGTGAAGCGATGGCCAGCACCAGCATCGTGAGGGCGCGTGAGACTGCGAGGAAGGCACTGCGAGGCAGGGGTCTTGTCATGGGAGAGGAGATAGCGCCCGGCCTCGTCTTGGATAAACGGGCGCTCCTCTCACACACTGTTTCACCCCAGAAACAATCAGGAGCGCGTCGCGGAGCCCTGGGGCGCACAGGATGGACGCGATATGCCGCGAGTGGAGGTGGAAGATGGACAGGTTCCTGGCCATGGAGGCCTTCGTCCGCGTGGTGGAGAGTGGCACCTTCACCAAGGCGGCCGACGCGCTGGGCCGCCCGAAGACGGCGGTGACGCGGCTCATCCAGCAACTGGAGGCGCAGCTTCGCGTGAAGCTGCTGCACCGCACCACGCGCCGGGTGACTGTCACGCCGGAGGGCATGACCTACTACCACCAGGCCCTGCGCCTGTTGGGGGAGGTGCGGGAGCTCGAATCCACGCTGTCCCAGTCACGGCGTGGCCCCCGAGGACGCCTGCGGGTGGAGTCGAGTGGAACTCTTTCCCGGCTGCTGATCGTCCCCGCGCTGTCGTCGTTCTACGCGCGCTACCCGCAGATGCACATCGAGCTGGGGGTGAGTGACCGTGTCGTGGACCTGCTCGCGGACAACGTCGACTGCGCGATTCGTGGCGGTGGCGTGAGGGACGAGTCCCTGGTGGCGCGGCACCTGGGGGACCTCTGCTATTGGTTGTGCGCGTCACCCAGATATGTCGAGCGTCACGGGTCGCCACGTCACCCGCAGGAGCTGGCGGGGCCGGCGCACGCGGTGGTCAGCTACTTCTCGTCGCTGAGTGGCAAGGAGCTCCCCTTCGTGTTCCTCCGCGACGGCGAGCGACTGGAGGTCCAGGGACGCAGCCTGCTGACGCTCAATGAAACCAACGCATACCTGGCCGCCGGTCTGGCCGGCCTGGGCGTCATGTTCGCGCCGCGCTTCGTGGTGGAGCCGTACGTCGCCACCGGTGAGCTGGTGCAGGTGCTGGAAGGATGGCAGCCCGAATCCCGGCCCCTGTTCCTCGTCTATCCGCCCGCACGCCAGCAGGCCGCCGGACTGCGCGTTTTCATCGAGTGGACGATGGAGCTGTTCGCGAGCCGTCCGAGTCTGTGGCGCCGCGAAGGGTAGCCCTCGCGCCATGTCTTCCGGGGTGGAGGCGCTCCGGGTCGGTCATCGACGGGCGCCAGCCCCCAGCGCGACGGTCACCACCTCGGCGATGGCGACCTGCTCGAGCAGCTCGACCTTCGGAATCCCGGGGATGTTTCCCAGCACCCCCGCGGACCGCAGCGATGCGAAGCCATGGCACAGGGACAGGGCGGCGATGGCCCGGGCGACGACGGTCTCGAGTGGCAGCCCGGGATTGCCCTCGGCCACCACCTCGAACAGGGTCTGAAGGGAGCGGTCGGACGCCTCGTGGACGGACGCGAAGCGCACCCGGTCCTCGATTTCGGGCAGGAACATGATGCGGTAGTGCGAAGCGTGCTCCTTCGCGAAGGTGAGGTACGCGGCGGCGACCGCCGAGAGTCTGCCCGGCACGGTGGGCTCATGTGCCACGGCCCGTGCGACGCGCTCCGCGAGCAGGTCGTAGCCCTCGGTGGCCAGCGCCGCCAGGAGGGACTGCTTGTCGGGGAAGTGGTGGTAGGGCGCTCCGGGAGACACCCCCACGGCTCGCGCGAGGACCTGGATGGTCAGCCCGGTGACGTCGCCTTCCCGCAGGAAATCGATGGCCGCGTCCAGCAGTGCGCGGCGCAAGTCGAGGTGGTGATAGCCGCGAGGCTTCGGGGGCTTCTTGGCCACGGTCTGACGCGTCTTGGGTGTGTTCGCCACGGGGCTCCCGGTTCTCCGTGGCGAGCATAGGCCGAGGCCGCCCGCGTCGTCAGTTGGACCGCGCCGCCAGGTCGAGCGTCGACTCCGCCTTGATGTGCTCCATGCCGACCTTCATGTACCCGGCGAAGTCCTCCTCGACGAAGTCCTTGAGGATGCCCTCGGTGGGCCACCCATTGCCACGGAAGCGGTAGGTCCAGCGCAGGTGCGTCCCTGTCGATGTCGGCGTGAAGTTGAACTCGCCGACCGCGTACTGGACGGCGCGCCGCGCCTCGTTGGTGAAGTTCCAGACGACGTACCGGAACCGTTGGCCTTCCTCGACGAGGAGCAGCTCTTCGAGAGAGGTGTTCCCGTCGCGCAGCACCACCCGCCGCCGCGCTCCCGGGCCGCCCCAGGAAGGGGAGAGGACATCGGTCCGCTCGATGCCGGCGAGCTTCTCCGTCCCCAAGAGGATGCGCTCCAGCGGAACATTCACCAACCAGGGCAACAGCCGGTCCGGAGGCACCGCGATGTCTGTCTCCACGGTGTGCGCGATGAACGGCGCCTCCATGTCCACGGCGGGCGCCACCGTCGAGCGGTGCAGCGAGTCCCGCTCCGTGGCGGAGGTCCCCGATGCATAGCCGATGGGCGTCGCACACGCGCCCAGGAGCACACCACAGGCGAGGGAGAACAAGGCGATGGCAGGCGTGTCGAGCCGCGGCATGAGGTGTCCTCGCGAGTGATTGATCTAAAATACATTTAGATGTGAAGGCATGGATTGTCAAGGCGACCCCGGGGCGTCCTGGTGGCGCCGGACGTCCAGCGGTCGGGGAATCCGGCGGAGCGAGGCTGGGTGCTCGCCCTGGCCGGAGGCAGACCGTCCAGGCGTACAGCCACCCCATGAATCCCAGGTATGGTCCACGCGTCATGACGACCGTCCCCCCGGAGCCCCTGCGGTTGTCCGCACACCTTCCCGCGCTGGATGGCCTGCGCGGCGTGGCGGTGTTGCTGGTGATTGCCTATCACTCGCTGGGCGAAATCCGGACGGCGTCCATCGGCGGCCTCTTCCAGATGGGCTGGGCGGGCGTGGACCTCTTCTTCGTCCTCTCCGGCTTCCTGATTACCCGCATCCTGCTGCAGACGCGGGAGCGCGGCGGGTACTTCCGAGCCTTCTACATGCGGCGTGCGCTGCGCATCTGGCCGCTGTACTTCGTGATGTTGGCCTTCGTCTTCGGCCTCATGGGCGGGTTGCTGCCCGCCATGGCCTTCGATACCCAGCGGTATCCGTGGACGCTCTACGCGCTCTACCTCCAGAACGTCTGGTTGCCGGACTTCGGCCCACCACCGCTCAACGTGACGTGGTCGCTGGCCATCGAGGAGCAGTTCTACCTGGTGTGGCCCCTGCTGGTGTTCTTCCTGGGTCCCGGGCAACTGCGCGTCCTGCTCTGGACGCTCGTGCTGCTCTCTCCCATCGCTCGCCATGCCGCACTGTCGATGGGCGCCTCTCCCCATCTGCTCTACACCTTTCCCCTGTTCCATCTGGAGGGCCTGGCCCTCGGAGGGCTCCTGGCGCTGGGCGTGGTGGACGGCCGCTACACCGCGGAGTCCCTGGCGCGATGGGGCCGTCGCCTCGCGGCACCCGTACTGCTCATGGCCTTCGGGCTCGGCACCGTGTTCTTCAACCGTGAGCACTCCATCCACACTCCCGAAGCGCTCCAAGGGATGGGTGGCCCCCTCTTTCGCGCGCTGCTGGTGTCGGGCCTGTACACGTGGGTCGCGGTGGGCTTCGCCAGCCTGTTGGGCTGGGTGCTCACCGGACGCGTCCAGGTTCTTCAACGCGTGCTTCAGTGGGGCCCGCTGCGCTTCATGGGGCAGATCAGCTATGGCCTCTACCTCTTCCATGCGTTCGTTTTTCCCGTCAGTGCGCACTACCTGAGGCCGGTGTTCTCCCGACTCATTCCATCCAGCGTCGCCGCCACCGCGCTCTCGTTTCTCTTCGAGTACGCGGTGCTGCTGGCGCTCGCCGTCCTGTCGTGGCGGTTCTTCGAGCGCCCCCTGCTGCGCCTCAAGGACCGCTTCACCCCTTCGGAAGTCACCGAAAAGGCCGTCGCCCCCACGGCCTGAGGACGGGCTGGCTTCTGGGGTGGGGCCGACCGCTCAGGGCGCGGAGAAGACATCGCCGAGCGTGGCGATCATCGACTCCGAACCACGCAAGCGGAACGTCAACCCGGTGAGGCGCGCTGACTCGATGCGGTCGACGCGGAGCATGCGCACCGCCCCTCGCAGGTGGTCCCAGACGAGCAGGAACCAGGCGGGCCAGCTGAGCAGGAGGTAGTGCGGCTCCACGACGCGCAAGGTGCTCACGTCGTTCGCGCGGTAGGTCAGCTCCAGTGCGCGTTGCTCGAAGAACGCCTCCTGGATGGGGCGGAGCACCGCGGCCCTGGGTGCCTTCCACGTCGCGGTGACGTTCCTCGAGCTGGGGCCGATGAGAATCCTCCGGCGCAGCCCACTCACCCGAGAGCGCTCCTCCGGTGGAAACGAGGCGGAGAGCTTCTGCCTCAAGCCCTTGAGCGTGGAGAGCAGCAGGGGAGAGCCCAGTTGCTCCACGAGCGCCAGCGCGAGCATGAGGTCAAGGGCCTCCCGGGTGTCGAGCTGAACGCGTCCCAGTCCCGTCCGGGGTGGCACGCGCACGCCGCCGCCTCGCCCCGCGTCCGACTCAATAGGGACTCCGCGAGCCGCGAGCCGGGACAAGTCCCTCCGGATGGTTCGCACACAGACGTCCAGCTCCTCGGCCAGCTCCGACGCGGTCCACGAGGGTCGGGAGGCGAGGAGGCCGAGGACGCGGTCCAGGCGGTCGCTGACGGGTTCGCGTTTCAAAGGTGACTCATTCTGTCACCTTTACGGGAGACAGTCTCCAGGTCGCGAACGAACGCGGCCCCGACACGAGAGACCCATGACCTTCCTGCGCGGAATGAGCACCCTCAAGCTCTGGTCGGACGACCTGCGAGCGGCGACCCGCTGGTACTCGGAGCTGCTCGGCGTCGAGCCCTGCTTCAGCAGCGAGGCCACCGGGCGTGGGCCCGGTTACGTCGAGTTCCGCATCGGCGACTATCAGCACGAGCTGGGCATCATCGACCGACGCTTCGCGCCCCAGGGGCTCAACACGAGCCGGGGTGGGGTGGTCGCCTACTGGCACGTCGACGACGTCGCCGGTGCGCTCGCGCGGCTGCTCGAACGGGGCGCCGAGCTCCTGGACGGCGTCACCGAACGAGGCCCTGGCTTCGTCACGGCGTCGGTCATCGACCCCTTCGGCAACGTGCTGGGCCTCATGTTCAATCGTCACTACCTCGACGTCCTCGGAGCCCGCCATGGCGCGCGCTGAGCGAGGTGCCGTCGCCGAGGCCCCGGTGAAGGCGTTCCGTGGCGTGGCGGAGTTCGAGGCGTGGCTGGAAGAGAACGGGGGTGCTCGCGCCGGGGTCTGGTTGAAGCTCGCCAAGAAGGGGACGGGCATCCCCTCGTTGACGGATGACGAGGCGGTCGACGTGGGGCTCTGCTTCGGCTGGATATCCGGCCAACGGAAGTCGCTCGACGAGCGCTTCTATCTCCAGAAGTACGTGCCGCGCCGGCCGCGCAGCCGGTGGTCCCAGGTGAATGTCCGGAAGGTGGAGGCGCTGCTCGCCGCGGGCAGGATGCGCCCCGCGGGCCTCGCCGAAGTCGCCGCCGCCCAGGCCGACGGACGCTGGTCCGCGGCCTACGCGTCGCAGCGAAACGCCACCGTCCCCGGCGACCTGACGGCGGCGTTGTCCGCGAGCCCCCGGGCCGCGCGTGCCTTCGAGGCGCTCGGCAAGACGCGGCGCTACGCACTCATCCTGGAGGTCGTGACGACCCGTACGGAGACGGGTCGCACGAACCAGGTGCGTCGCATCGTCGACTCGCTCGCGTCCGAGAAGCCTTGAGGCGCTCGGGGCGGGCGTTGGAACGAGCCGGGTCCTACTGGCGCGGCGAGTCCTGACCCACGGAGCGCCGCTCCTGAGGCAGTCGACGCTCGACGCCATCGACATCGAAGTGCCGGACAATCATGCTCGCCGTGGGCCGCGATGCTCCCGGGCCGGTCCCGGCGATGGCCGAGGGCACGAGCACCTTCTCCGCGATGTCATAGCTCGCGAACGCTTCGAAGCCGCCATCCACCACCGCGGAGGAATGGCGGATGACCACCTTCCCAGACGGCAAGCCGGAGGGCAGTCGCGCCAGGAAGCCGCTCTTGTCGCCGCTCGCGACCAGCGCCTCGAGTCGCCTGGCGTCCTCCAGGACCTTGGCGGGAATGGCGGGCCAGTAGACCCACTCGCTGACGACCCTGCCGTCATTGCTCAGCCGTGCCCAGGCAACCGAGTCCACCACGGAGAACCTTCCGACGGTCCGTTCGAGGATGGAGGCATAGCCGTCGACCTGGGGCTGCGCCGGTCGCGACTCATTCGTCGTACCGTGCGATGACAGGTACGTGTTGGCATGCACGCCACCCATCTGGTCGCCAGGGACTCCCGCCGCGCGGAAGTACTCGATGACCTGGGCATTGTGCTTGTCCGGTCCCAGCGTGTAGCGGAGGTCGGGAGGGGGCGCCAGGACACCCACGGCCTCCTTGGACGAGCCGTTGCTCGGCGTGGCGATGACCAGACCATTGCCCAGGTGGGTGGCGAAGACGCCATCGGGGCCCACCACCTTCGCGAAGCCATGTTCATCGAGCCGCCGCAGGGCGACTCCA
Organism: Myxococcus eversor; assembly: GCF_010894455.1. Taxonomy (GTDB): domain Bacteria; phylum Myxococcota; class Myxococcia; order Myxococcales; family Myxococcaceae; genus Myxococcus; species Myxococcus eversor. The sequence goes on from NZ_JAAIXY010000001.1 coordinate 271,725, forward strand.
GGAGGGCCGGACAGGAAGCGGGAGCGCTCCATGGAGTGTTGGTAGCCGACCGCGCCGCCCTTGTCCGTGGCGATGAGTCCTGGGGCGGGGGGCTGTGCGAGCGCCGGGCCGGTGCACAGCAACGAAAGGCACGCGCCGAGGCTCAGGGAAAGTTCGCGGACCGTCTTCATGGCAGCTCCCAGGCGTTCTGGTTGGTGGCGGGCAGCGCGTAGTTGCAAACCCATCGCGCCGAGTAGAACTGATTGCCCAAGGCGTCATTGGAATCGTTCGCGAGCTGGACCCAGCTCTCGGCCATGGAGCCCGAGGCGCGCGCGGCGGAGTTGTCCATGCCGATGACGATGTTGCAGCCACAGCCGTTGAAGCCATGTCCTCCGCCTCCTCCCGGGCAGCCGCCTCCTTCGTTCGCTGGCAGGGAGTTCATCGTCTGCACCCAGGATTCGGACGCGCGGTTGTTCTCGTTGGCCCGGTAGAACATCGCGAAGGTCGCGCCGCGGTCCGGCACGTTGGCGGTGTCCCCGCCGGCGGTCATCATGGTGGCGATGAGCTGCACGCCCGCGCTGGCGTTCACGAACGTGTGCGCCCAGAACGGAGGAAGGATGCCGTGGCTGATGTCGAGCACCACCAGGTTGGCGCCGCCATCCGTGCCGGCGCCGGCCCAGGCGCCCGACTGGGGGCTCTCTCCGAACCGGATGGGTCCCTGGGTGTAGTTGATGAGCCCGCCGAAGCGGTCCCCGGTGCTGTGAGTCACGGCCTGACGGTCCACCATGTAGCAGCAGCGCGGCGCATCGAAGGGACTGAAGCGGCAGGTGCCGGGCATTCGGGCAACACCACCCCCTGTCGCGGTGCCGGGTTGATTGCAGGTGGCTGTCGTCGTGCAAGAGACCGTCGAACAGCCATGGTCGGTGATTCCATGGCCCGTGAAGAAGGCGACCGCCCGACCCGCGCGGTCAAAGTAGGTCTGGTCCGCTCCCAGTGAGTTCCGTGCGAAGTCCACGAAGTCCGTGTCGTAGACGGCGGAGTTCGTGTAGCGCGCGCCAGTGGCCCACCTGCTGCCCGCGAAGACCATGTTCTGCATGAAGCCGTCGCCATTGGCGATGGAGTTGCCCAACTGGTCGTTGGGTCCGTAGTCATTGACGCTCTCGACGATGATGGCGTTGCTCGTCTGCGCATGGGCGTCGAGTGCGAAGACCGCCATAAGCATTCCGATTGCCAGGAACCTCGAGTGATTCCCTGGGGTCATGCGGCGCTCCCGTGTCATGGGTGTGTATCTCCGGTCGTTGGATTGGTTTGTCTTGAAGCGTCCGCACGCCCTCCGGGAGCTGCTGTCCCGGAGGGCATGTCCGAGACGAGGTCCGGTGGCGTTTCCACCACCGTCCCGCGTCTCGACCGCGAGTTGTCGATGTGGCGGCTACGGGCTGACGGAGAAGCTCCCGCCCCAGGCGCTGTAGGAGAGCGTGGTGATGCCATTGCGGGTGGTGCCCGTGTAGCTGCTCTGCCCCGGCTGGATGGTGACAGTCACATTGCCTCCGGTGGAGGGAATCGCACCCGCGTGCACCGCGGCCGCGCAGGCGTTCGAGTCATCGGTATAGAGGTCCGTGCCCCACACGACCCCGCTGCTCGTCGCCGGGCAGTTGCAGCGAATCTGCGTCCCGTTCTGCCCGCGATAGGACGTGAAGCTGACGCTCGAGCAGCTCTGCGCGGGCGGGAGCTGGAACGAGAAGCTCCCGTCCCAGGCGCTGTAGGAGAGCGTGGTGATGCCGTTGCGGGTGGTGCCCGTGTAGCTGCTCTGTCCCGGCTGGATGACGGCGACCACCGTGCCTCCGGTGGAGGGAATCGCGCCCGCGTGCACCGCGGCCGCGCAGGCGTTCGAGTCATCGGTATAGAGGTCCGTGCCCCACACCGTCCCCGAGCTCGTCGCCGGGCAGCTGCAGCGAATCTGCGTCCCGTTCTGTCCGCGATAGGACGTGAAGTTGATGCTCGAGCAACTGGGGATGGTGCCTCCGTAGAGGTAATCCAGCGCGGTGTTGTCGGAGCTGGTCCACTCACCAGTCTCGGTGGAGCGGAAGCAGGAGTTCATGATGGACCCGCCCACGACGGCCGTGGTCGGCGTCCCCGGGATGTGGATGGCGCCCACGCCCGCATCGCCCTCGTCGCCGCCGGAGCCGCAGCTGATGCTGCGATTGTAGTAGTCCGAGTGACGGAAGCCGACCGCGTGGCCCAGCTCGTGGGTGATGACGTGCTCGTTCACGTCGGCGCTGTAGCTGTTCAGGCCGGTGCCGATGTTGATGATGCCGTAGGGCAGACCGCCCGAGGGGAAGCCCGCCGAGCCGCCGGTGCCTGTCGTCGTCTGCGCGGTGATGTTCGCGGTACAGCCAGTGGCCGGGCCGCGGGCGAAGGTGATGCGGAGGCCGCGCTCATTGTAGTTGGCGATGGCCAGGTCGAGCCCCTGGCTCAGAAACGTGTAGCTGTCGAACGCGGCGGTGGAGTTGACGCAGATCTTCGTCACGCTCGTTCCGACGAGGTTCGTCGTGCGGTACTGCTCGGGGCTCTCCGAGGTGGCCTGGAGCATCTCCCGGGACGCCTCGAGCGTGACGTGCGCGTCGCGGCCTACGTAGACGGCGTCGTCGGCGATGAGGATGTCGTCGGCGGGGAAGCCGGCCTCCAGAAGGTTGGAGATGATCTCCTCGTTCTCGGCCTGTGGGTCGGCACCGCAGCCGACCAGCAAGGCGCCACAGGTCACCGCGAAGACTGCTGCCTTCTTGAACATGGGGGCTCGTTTCGCTGACAGCGAGGATGCGCCGTCCGCCTGGCAGTCCCGCCAGGACAGCGCGACGTCCCTCCGAGCATTTCCCTGTTCAAGAGTTGGAAGTTCGTAAAAACGAGACTAACTGTTGAGGTCTGGATGAATCGTGGCTCCGAGCATTGCCAGCGTGGGGCGTCGTGGGAATGTCGGTTCACGCCTTCACGCGGGTGAACTCCATCACCCAGTTGGTCTCCCAGCTCTTGCCTTCGTCGGGGGAGAACGCCTGCTCCCAGCGCGCGGTGTCCTGTCCCAGTCGAGTCCATGTGAAGCGCACGCGGATGGCGCGGCCTTCGAACGTGTCGTTCGTCTCGAACTGGCCCACGTCGCCCGAGAAGCCGCCCAGCACGGGTGGGTCGATGGTGTGGTTGCGATTGTCCACCCAGGAGATGGACCACTGCTTCGTCGCCGGGTTGTAGACGCGGAGCGCCAGACCCACGAACCCGGGCCAGAACTCGCTGCGAAGGGTCTCCTGATTTCCAAGCCCGCCAGGCAGGGGGTGCTCTTCGGCGGTGGCCTCGAACGACAGCCATTCCGTGGAACCCTTCAGTCGCTCCTTGAGCCGTTGGTTGTGGACCCGCCAGGTCCCCATGAGGAAGTCGAAGTCCCGCGCCCCGTCGTTCTGTCCCTGTGCCCGCATACCATCGGCTCCGTTCAGGATGTCGAGGGCCCACCTCGGGCCTCTGAATACGAACGGTAGAGGGCATATAGGGCGAACCCCGCCCTGATTCGGACGGGCCCGGCTTATTGTGCTCTCAGGGCTTCCCGGTGGTCTCCGCAGGGCAACCCGCCGTCGCGGTGACGTGTTGGAGGCGGCCGGACGCCGGCGCCACCAGCGGCTTCTTCTGGGTCTTCCAGTGCTCGACGAGCGCGTCGCGCAGCGTCAGCGCCTGCTTCTCGCCCAGGTCGATGCTCGCGGGCGCCAGCGTCTTGAGCACGTCCTCCAGTCCGCCACCCCCGCGCGCCAGGAAGTCTGGCATGGCCACGCGGAAGCGCTTGCTGGCCGGAAGCGGCTTGCCGTTCGGCAGGGTGACGGAGGCGAGCCGCGACACGCCGTTGCACTGCTCGACCTTCACCTTCAGCCCCGACACCTGGAAGGTGCCCTTGCGTCCGTAGGCCGCCTCCAAGAGCCGCTTCAGCTCCGCCGTGGACAGGGTGAGGATGGCGAGGGTGTTGTCGAAGGGAAGCACCTCGTAGACCGCGCCGTAGGTGAGGTCACCCGCCGGCAGGTCCGCGCGAAGGCCGCCACTGTTGAGCAGGGCCACGTCCGTCGCGGAGACCGCGCGCAGCGCGTCCGCCAGTACGTTTCCGAGCGCGCTCTCCGCGTCGTAGTCGCGGCCGAGCGCCGCCGGCACACTCACCCCCAACGAGCGCTTCTGCTCCTCTTCCACGCGGGCGAACGCCTCGGTGAGCTGCGCCTCCAGCGCCGCGTCGGCCACCACCGCGCTCCCACGGAACGTCGCGGGGACGAGCCGCAGGCCCTTCGCCGCCTTCAGCTTCCGCTCGTCACACGTGCCCAGCGTGGCATCCATGCGCGCGCACACCGGGATGGAGCCCTGCAAGAGCGTCCGCTCGGGAAGCACCTTGCGCGTCACCGGGTCCACGAAGAGCTCCACCAGCCCGAACGCGCGGCCCCGGCCCGACGTCTCGATGACCGGCGTGCCCTTGATGAAGTGGCCCACGGGCTGATGCGTGTGCCCGGCCACCACCGCGTCCAACGTCCCCTCGGGCAGTGTCTCCAACAGCTCGATAATCTCACTGTCCCCGCGGTCGCAGGACGACGCGTCGCGAGGGTCATCTCCGCGCTTGCACACCGCGCCCGCATGCGCCACCGCGACCACGACTTCGGCCCCGCGTGCGCGCAAGGACTTCGCCGCCGCGAGCGCTGACTGCTCCAGGGCCGCGAAGCGCAGGCTCGCCACATTCACCGGATTCGTCACCTGCGGCGTGTGAGGCGTGGCCAGCCCGACGATGCCGATGCGCACCCCGCGCCGCTCCACCAGCAGCGTGCCCTCGTTGCCCAGCCACGTGGGAGCCACGCCCGTCTGCGCGTCGGTGACGTTGAACCCGAGCACCGGGAAGCGCGCCTGCTGGATTCGCGCCTTGAGCGCGCCGAACGGGTCGTCCCCTTCGAGCGCCACCGAGCGAGGCCCCACCGGCCCGTAGTCGAACTCGTGGTTGCCGAGCGCCGAGGCGTCATACTTGAGCGCGTTCATCGCGCCGATGACCACCGCGCCCTCGGTGAGGTTGGAGGCGAGCGTGCCCTGGAAGAGGTCTCCGCCGTCCAGCAGCAGCACGCCATCCGGGTTCTCCGCGCGCAGGATGGACAGATACCCCGCGAGCGTCGCCAGCCCGCCCTGCTCCACGCTGGTGCCATCCGGCAGCGTGGCCTTGGAGGGCATCACCCAGCCGTGCAGGTCGTTGGTCCCCACCACGGAGATGCGCAGGGGCTCCGGCGCGGCTTTCGCCTCGCTCGCTCGCGCGGGCACGGGGGCGGCCTCCGGCACGGACGGCGTGGAGGAGGCGCAGGCGACGAGGAGGGCGGACAGCAGCCCGAGACGGAAGGGACGGAGGGCGGAAGGCACATGCCCGTCTAGAACGTCGACCCCGCCTGATTCAAGGGCCCTCGCTTCCGTCAGTCAGACTTCCGGAAGCGAGGGCCCCAAGTGCGCGGGTGTAGCTAGTTGCGCACGCGCAGCAGCAGCTCGGCCTGCATCGGGCTGCGGCGGCTGGTCGCCGAGCCGAAGCGGTTGTTCGTGGGGCGGTACTGCTCCTGCAGGAACGTGACGTCGCTGTTGTTCAGGACGTTGAACATGATGAGCGTGAGCTCCATCTTGGTCTCCTGCGTCTTCACGATGCGGTTCAGGTCGTAGCGGGCCTGGAGATCGAACAGGAACTGGCTCGGCTGGCGCAGCTCGGAGACGGTCGACGGGTCGTTGAAGTCCGGCAGGTTGGTGCTGGAGTTGGAGGCGTGGCCAGTGCCGCGGTCCGAACGCGCCACGCGCTGCCGGTCCACGGTGCCCTCCGTGTACATCCACATGGGCGCGCCGGTGCGGTAGTTGAAGCGCACGCCGAAATCGAGCCCGAACCGCGTGGTGTACCCGATGGCGCCCTTGATGGTGTGGCGGATGTCCTCAGGCGACGGACCTTCGAAGAAGCGCTTGAAGCGCGGATTCACGCCGTAGCCGTCGAAGTAGTCACCCACCGTGCCGTTGCTGTAGGCCAGGGTGTAGCTGGCGAGCAGATCCCACGGGCCCGTCTTGCCCTGCGCCCACAGGTCCATGCCCTTGTAGTCGCGCCAGGCGTCATCCGGGTTGTGGATCTTCACGATGGTGTGATTCACGCCGTCCACGTAGTCCACCACGCGCGTGCCGGACGGATCCCAGATGCGGTTCATCTCCTCGTCCACCCACATGTTGGAGTACTTGCGGTAGGTGAGGTCGACGCCGATGACGGAGCCCTCGGTGATGGCGTGGTGCAGGCCGAGCGCCAGCTCGTCCACGTGCGGAGGCGTGTGGCTCGTCTTGTCGAAGTAACGGCCGGAGGCCCCACCCGCCACGCTGCACTGGGGGTTGCCGACGGTGTCCGGCGCACAGTCCGCGAACGCGCCACCGGCGAAGGTGGACCGCACCGTGAGCAGCTCCGGGTTGGCATGCTGCGCGATGAAGACGTCGCCCACTTCGTTGGAGCGGCCGTAGTGCGCCTTGATGAGCGTCGTGCGGTTGCCGAACATGTCGTAGGTGGCGGACAGACGCGGGCCCACGCCCACCAGGTTGGTGATGAACAGGTTGTCATCGCCGTACAGGCGGCCCACGTCCGCGCGGATGCCCGCGACCAGCGTGAGGTAGCGGTTGACGTTCCAGCGGTCCTGGAGGAAGGCGCTGGAGATGAGGGTGCCGGCCTCGGTGCTCAGCGGGGCCTGCACGCCGTCGGTGTTGTAGAAGTCGAGCCGCTCGTTGCAGAACGCGAAGGTCGTCGGGTCCTCGGGATTGCACTCGCCGCCGCGGTCATTGAAGCGCTGGTTGCCAATCACCTGCGTCGTCTTGTCGCCGCTCAGGTAGCTGAACTGCAGACCCGCCTTCATCTGGTGGTTCTTGAGCTTGAAGAGCAGCGTCGGGTCGAACTGGTAGCGCCTGCGCTGCTCAGTCACGAGGTTGCCCACCTCGTTGCGCAGCGCGCCGGCGTTCCGGTACGTGACGCTGTTGTAGGTGTGGGCGATATCCTGCGAGTCCTCGTTCATCGGCCCCTGCCAGATGTCCTTGTAGGTGGTGCCCGTCTGGAGCTGGAAGAGGACGTTGTCGGAGATGCTGCGGTCGTAGTTGACGATGGCGAAGAAGCCGCCGCGGTCGATCTGCGTCTCCGCCTCCGGGGTGGCGAACGTCGAGGCGACCTGGTTGGTGATGGTGTTGTTGTCGTAGTTGAACGCCAGGGACAGGCGGTCCTTCGGCGTGGGCTGCCAGGTGAGCTTCAGGCGGGCCAGGCGCGTCTGCGTGTCCGTCGTGCGGCTCTCCTCACCCAGCGGCGTGTCGCGCTTGGAGAAGTTCCACTGGCCGGAGACGTAGAACCACAGCTTGTCCTTGATGATGGGGCCGCCCACGCCCACCAGCGGGCTGTAGAAGGCCGTCTCCGACAGGGGCACTTCATTCTGCGTGTAGTTGGCGACGTTGGTGGGCTGGTTGGCCGCGCCCCGGTACTTCGCGTTGGCCCACGCCGGCGAGAGAATCATCGTCACGTCGTAGGTGAACTTGTTGGAGCCGCTCTTGCTGACGACGTTCTCGATGAGGCCCAGCGAGTTGTACTGCGCGTCGAAGCCGCCGGTGATGACCTCGAAGTTCTCCACCGCGTAGAAGCTCATCGGCGAGCTGATGCTGCCGTCCACCACGTCGGACGTGTCCATGCCGTCGATGAAGAACTTGCCGTAGCGCGACAGGCCGGCGCGCAGGCTGGGCGCGTTGCCGTTGCCCACGCCCGCCACCAGCTGGGGCATGGCCTGCACCTGCGTGAAGACGGGCGAAGTCGCCGCCTTCTCCGCGTTCATCACCGCGCCCGTCTGCGCGGAGTCCGGGTTGATGATGGGGTTGACCTTCTCGACGATTTCGTAGGTGGCCACCGCCGTCTGCTCGGTGAACACCTCCAGCTTCACGTCCACCTGCGTGGCCTGGCCGAGCAGGACGGTGATGCCCGCCTTCTTGATGGGAGCGAAGCCGGGGACGTTGACCTCGAGGACGTAGCCCTCGCCCGGGGGCAGGGTGTCGAACTCGAAGCGGCCGTCCTCGCCGCTGGTGCGGGACTGGGGCAGCTGCAGCGCCGGGCCCGTCACGGTGAGGGGCACCTCGGCGAGCGGCGCGCCCGTCGGGTCATAGACGTAGCCGGCCATGCGGCCGTAGTTCTGGCCGGCGGCGAGGGCGGATACGGGGAGGGCCGCGACGAGCGCGAGCAAGAGCAGCGCGCTGCCCCGGAGGAGAGTCGTCTTCATGGAAGGGCTCTGGGGAGAAAGGGGGGGACTCACAGGGTGCTCCCCACGACGAAGAGCACGCCGGCGTACCGGGTGACGGTGGTGAGGTTCAGCTCGGTCTCAGCGCAGGCGTCGACGCACAGGCCGGTGTAGCTGGAGGCGGGCTTGGCCGCGGTCGCGGTGAAGGTGCGCAGGCGCACCACCGGCGACCAGCCTTCCTCTCCGGGGAGAGAGGAGAACAGGTACACGGGCGTCTCCGTGGCGGGCGCGCCCGTCGGCGGGCTCACCAGGACGCCGTCCATGGCCACCACGTTGCCGGCCTCATCCACCTGCACGGGACCGCCGTCCAGGTAGGCCAGCTGCAGGCCGCGGTACCAGCCGCCCTGGGAGGTGAACTCGGAGCCGCTGCGCAGCGGGTTGAGCTGCGCGGAGACGTCGATGATGGCGCGCAGGGAGATGCTCGTGGCCTCCTCGGCGGCGCCGCCGAAGGAGCCCTTGGTGAGCGAGGCAAGGTCCTTGATGGCGTTGCACTGCTGGGCGCCCGTGCCCGTCCAGCGCGTCACCTTCGACAGCGGCAGCACGTGGGGCGTGGTGTTGCCGGTGACAGTCAGCGGCAGCGTGGCGAAGACGGGCCACTGCACCGTCTCCGGGAAGCTGTCGTTGCGGAAGTCGAAGTCCGCCTTGCCCGTCTTGCAGCCGTCCACGAAGTCGTACGACGTGGCCACCACCCGGCTCGCCGGGAGGAAGGGACGCCCGGTCTCATCCACGGGAACGCCCGAGTTGGTGATCACGCCCCGGTCGTCCTTGCGCTCGGTGGGGACCTGACCCAGGTTGAAGAAGGGCACGCTGGTGCCCTTCGCCTTGGCCGCCGCGGGCCGGTAGACGCCGCTGACGGGCCTGAACTTGGAGTCGAGGTTCGTGGCGTCGATGACTCCCTGGTACTTGTCACCGACCTCCTCGTTCGACTCACCACACGCCACCGCACTCAGGGCTGCAGCGAGCCCGAGTACGCACTTCATTTTTGTCTGCACGGAAAAAACCTCTGGGGATGGGACGAGGTGGCGGCCCTCTAGCACGACTCTCAGGTCCTCAGGTATCAGTTGAGTGGCTTCCACGTGACAGCCCCTCGTTATGCTGGGGCAGCACGATTACATCCTGAGGAGTCGCTCCCGGCTTGTGGTATGTGCCGACTCGGCATGTTCGCGCAGCAAACCGACCCTCCCTCCACACGAATCCTCGGCTTCGCCGCCTTCTCCGTCGCCGTCCACGTTGGCATCGTGGCGGTGATGATGTTGGTGGTGAAGCCCATCGTCCTCGAGGCGGAGCAGCCCATCGAGGTGGTGCTCAACCTCGTCAAGGCGCCGCCCCCGCCGCCTCCACCGCCTCCGCCCGCGCCGAGCAGGACGACCCCGCGTCAGGTGGAGAAGAAACCCCGCACGGAGCTCCGCCAGCCGGTGGAGATCAAACCCGTCGTGGAGGTGGAGAAGCCCGTCGAGCCCGAGCCCGAGGCGCCAGAGCCCGAGGCGCCCCCGGAAGAGGGTGGCGTCGAGGGAGGCGTGGCGGGCGGGGTGGCCGGTGGCGTCGTTGGAGGCGTGGTCGGGGGCGTCGTGGGCGGGACGGTGGGTGGGACGGGCCCGGCCGAGCCGGTGAAGCCCAAGAACGTGCCGCCCTTCGTCATCCAGCGTGACGTGGTGCGCCAGACGTCGCCGCGTCTGTCCGAGGTGTTCAAGCAGGCCCACCGTGGCCAGACGCTGCAGGGCATCTACAAGGTCTGCGTCTCCACCAGCGGCAGCGTGTACGAAGTGACGCCGGTGAAGTCCGTGCCGGGCGCGGACGAGGACATCATCCAGGGACTCAAGGTGGGCTGGGAGTACAAGCCCCAGAAAGTCCCGGTGTGCTTCCTCTACAACATCCCCATCACCATCCAGTAGGCGCGCTGCTGCCTCCAGTCCGCTGCGAGGCCTCGCGGTGCTGGAGTCGTCGCGGGCCGGGGAGGGGCGCGAAGCCTGCTCGCGGCGATGCGCGGTGGGGAGAGTCGCTCGTGGATTGGGATTTCGGGCGGCTCATGGCCCGGGCGGTGTGAGTGCGCTCCGCCCAGGCCGTGATGAAGGTGCTTCAGCCTCCGCAGCGGTTGAAGTTCTGGTCGACGTAGTACTGGCAGCATCCCGCGTAGGCGCCCAGGCACGTCTGGGTTCCGAGCGCCTGGGTGGCCCACTGCGAGGCGGTGGAGTACGAGCCCGCGCAGGCGTCAGCGCAGAGCGTGTTGGAGATGGAGGAGATGCTGCCGTCGATGTTGTAGCAGGTGGTGGCGTGGGCGCGGGCGTAGACGGCGCACGGCTCCTGCGGAGGCGGGGGCGTGGAGGTCGTCGTGCTCCAGATGGCGCTCAGGTACACGCGGTCATTGGACTGGTCGATGCCGGCCCAGCGCGAGCGCGGCCCCGTGTCCCAGGTGACCATCATGTAGTGGCGAGCCTGGAGGGTGGTGCTGTAGTTGACCTTCCACTCGCAGCCCTCCCACGGCCAGATGCTGCAGGATTTGAACTGGGTATAGAAGTACGCGCTGGAGTCGAAGCCGGCCGCGAGTCCCACGGCGCGGAAGTACACGGTGCCGTCCTTCGCGCCGCTGTAGGAGCCGTACCAATAGTCGACGAGACAGGTGCGGCCCTGCGTCGCCGTGGTGGCGCAGAAGTGGGTCTTGAACCAGTTCTTGTCGCCCACCCAGTCCCAGGTGTCATTGAGGCTGGAGGCGGAGGGGCCGCGCTCGGCGTCTCGGGGGGAGGGGCCTTCCTCCAGCGGGGCGGCGGCGGCGCGGACCGATTCCTGGGCGGCCTGCCGGGCCTGGATGATGCGGGCCATGGCGATGCGGCCCTGGGCCTGTACGAGCGCGGCGGGGACGTCGGAGCGCTTCGCGCCGGGCGCGAGGGAGAGGTAGACGTCCGCCAACTCCTTGCCCTGGAGGCTGTCCACCTTCTCGGCCTTCATCGACTCCTGGAGGTGGGCGGCATCGATGTCCATGTGGCCCGACTCCGCGACGAAGACCTCGCCCGGCTCGGACTCGATGAAGCGCACCGAGCGGGTGTCGCTCAGCTTCAGCTCATGCAGCAGGGTGCCCTGCTCGATGTTCTGGGGGGCGGGCGTCTCCGTGGACGCCGGTGAGCCGCAGGCGGCGAGGAGCAGGGCGCAGAGCACGGAAGACAGCAGGGGCAGAGGGGGGCGGTGGGTCATGTCGGGGGACTCCTGAGTCAGGGTTGCAACGACCTGAACGGGGATCCCCAAAAGGCTTCGCTCCATCAGCCCTTGCTCTCCTCATCGGCGTCACGGCTTGTTCGCCGTTCACTCGCGTGTGGGTCCGTCCGGCCAGCCGGTCGAGGTCGGCGGGGAAGACGACCTGGAGGGACAAGGGCAGCGGTACTCGCGGCTGGACCTGGACGGCATGACCGGGAACAATCCCGCTTTGGATGGTTCCCCCCGCATCGCTGGAGCGCGCCGGAGTCCGAGCCTCGATTGCGCGCGGGCCCTGGGCCGTGGTGGGCGGAGCGCTGGGCGTCACCTGTCTCTTCTTCTACCGCGCCCTCTTCAGCGCGGACGTCTTCATCGCCCGAGACATGCTCCTGGTCTACGCGCCATTGCGGCGCTACTGGGCGCAGCGCGTGTCCGAAGGCGACTTTCCGGGCTGGTATCCCTTCGACGGGCTGGGGCAATCGTTCGCGGGCATCATGCTGTCCGCGCCCTTCCATCCGTCGCAGGTGTTGGGGCTGCTGTTCTCCACGGGCGCGGCGATGAAGCTCGCGGTGCTGGCGTGCCCGCCCCTGGCCTTGCTGGGCACCTTCGCCCTCTTGCGCCTGTACGACGTGCCGCGGAGCGGGGCGTTCTTCGCGGGGCTCGCCTTCGCGTTCAGCGGCCACCTGGTGTCGCTCACCAACAGCCTGGCGTACCTCATGGCCGGAGCCACCATTCCCGCCGCCCTCTGGGCCGCCGAGCGCTTCCTGCGAGCCGCCACTCCGGGTCGCGCCGCCGTCGCCGCGTTGGGACTCGCCAGTGTGCTGCTGGCGGGTGACACCTGGAGCTATGCGTTCGCGAATGCCTTCGTGCTGCTGCTCGCGGTGACGAGCCCCGAGGCACGCGGTGTCCGCCTGCTTCGTGCGCTGGGCCTCGTGGCCCTCGGCGCGGGGCTCGCCGCGCCGCAACTGTTCGCGGGCATGGCGGTGTTCGCACGGGGCGCTCCAGGCGCGAGCTCGCTCGAGGACGCGCAGCGCTGGTCCCTGGACCCGTGGCGACTGCCGGAGTTCCTCCTGGGGCCGTACCTCGCCAATCCCACCGTCGAGCGCTCCGTTCCGGAGGAATGGGTCAAACCACTGCTGTCGACGGGCGGCTTCTCCACGCTGTGGACGGACTCGGCGCTCATCGGCGTGCCGGTGTTGGTGCTCGCGGTGACAGGACTGCGCTTCCTCCCATGGAAGCGCTGGGCGCCGTTCGCCGCCGTCTGGGTCGTGGTGCTCGCCCTCGCGCTCGGGTCCGCGTTGCCTGTCTACGGATGGCTCTACGAGGCCCTCCCGTTGTGGCGACCGTTCCGCTATCCCGAGAAGCTCGTGGTGCACCTGACGTTTGGGCTCGCGGTGCTCGCGGGCTTCGGATGGAAGGCCCTGGTGTCGTCCAGGGCGCGAGCGCGCTGGGCTGCTCTCGCGGCGGGGGGGATGTCCGTGGGGCTCCTCGCCGTGGCCCTCGCGGAGCGCCTGGGGGCCGTGTGGTCCCACGCGTTCGTGCTCGGGCGCTGGCCACGGGTGCCTCCCGAGACGCTGGAGACGCTGTCGCACGCGTTCAGCGGCGCGGCGTTCGTCGCGGCGGGAGTCGCGCTGGGCTGCGCCCTGGTGCTGCCAGGCCTCGCGGGCTCGTGGCACCGGGCATGCGTGTTGATGGCGCTGCAACTGGGCGCGGCGTTCACGCTGAACGAGCCGCTCTACATTCTCGGTTCGGAGGAACTGCTCGACAGTCCGCCGGTGTTCGTCGACACCGTGCGCGAGTGGGCCGCCAGGACAGGAGAGTCCACGCCCCGCGTCGCCTCCCGCATCCAGCGCTTCCGCTTGCCTCGATTCGACGGCTTCGAGTTCCAGGACAGCGTGGCGTTGATGGCGAGGGCCTCGTTGATGCCTGACACGCCCGCGCTGTGGGGCATCGGCGCGGCGGATGCGTATCTGCCTGCCGCGAGCTCCCGCTTGCAGCGCCTCCAAATCACACAACCTGGCTTCTTCACGGAGTCACAGCCACTCTTCGGGGTGCGGTTCAGCGCATACACGCCAGCGACCTATGCAGCGCTGGAGCCCAGACCGGGCCGCGTGGTGGCGCGCGACGACGTGTTCGAGCTGCTGCTCGTCGAGCATGCCGATGCCCTGCCGAGGTTGTTCCTGGCGAAGCCTCATTGCGTGTCGGACGAGAGCGCCGCGCTCGGGCTGCTGCGAACCGTGGCCTTCAGGGCGGCTGCCCAGGCAGCGGTGGAGTGTGGAGCGGTTCCTCTTCCTGCGTCGGGTCCGGAGCCTCTGAACGGGCGAGTCGCTCCAGCTCATGAGACGCCCGAGCACCTCATCGTGGACGTCGAGTCGTCCGGGGACGCGGTGCTCGTCATCAACGATGCGTGGCAGGCGGGGTGGACAGCGAGCCTGGATGGCGAGCCCGCGAGGCTGCTGCCAGCGAATGTCGCGGTGCGTGCTGTTGGCGTGCCCCCAGGCCGGCACCGCATCGAGCTGCACTACCGCGCCCCTGGTGTCCTGCCAGGGCTCATCCTCGCCGCCGTGACGCTCCTGGGCCTGGCATTGGCCGAGGGTTGGCGCCGTCGGCGAGGACCGGTCCGGATGAAGCCCGCGTGAGGAGACCGTCTCCGCGCGGCAGCCTCACGGTCCGCACTGAATCAACGGGGTGACCGTACCCGGCCCGCCCCTGGGCGTGAAGTCACGCCCACAGGGGGGCCCTGTCTGGGAATCCTGGCCGTGGAGTCAATGGGCGTACGGCAATGCGCCAGCGTTCACTCCGTCATCGATGCCGCCGCCGGAGTGGGGACACACGCGGAGCGGCGGACGCCGAAGTTCTGGGCGTTGATGTGGTACCAGGAGCGGGAGGTCTTGCGCTCGGCATGGAACACAGCGACCTCGTAGATACCGCCCGGCGTCAGCCCCAGATTGAAGGCCACGGCGGGCGTCAGGATGATGGAGCTTTGCTCCGTGACGTGGAGCCCCCCCATGTCGATGGCGAGGCGGCGGTTGATGAACACCCAGACGTCGTCATCGCCCTGGAAGGTGAAGCGCTCGGTGCCCTTGTACTCGAACCAGAACCGCGTCTCGGTGGTGAAGCTGTAGTTGTGCCCCGGCGGGAGGACGTCGTAGTTGTTGGTGCGGTGAGCCTCCGCGCCGGCGGCGACCCAGCCCAGGTCGTCCACCGGGAAGAAGTTCGGTGCATCGAAGACCTGCTGGCCGCTCGGATACTGGATGAAGGTCAGTGTTCCGACCACGGGCTTGTTCACCAGGTCCGTGTCCAGATACCACTGGGCGAAGTTCGCGGCGTTGCTCGTCGTGTTGGTGGGCAGTCCCGTCTTCGCGTAGGCCGGCTTGCCGAGCGCATTCAGGGTGGTCTGTACGAGGCCCTTCTCCTCGCCGAACTGGTTCACGTTCTGGAAGTCGATGTGCCCTCTCGGCAGGGCGCCCAGGGGCGGCAGGTCGTAGCCTCGGAAGTCGCGGTAGACGATGGGGATGGAGGAGGGAAGCCGGTTGGTCGTCTGACAGGTGAAGCCCGGCTCGAGCTGGCACGTCGGCGAGCAACCATCATTGGCGACCGTGTTGCCGTCGTCACAGGCCTCGGCGGTGCTGCCGGGCAGCATCACTCCGTCGCCGCAAATGGATGCACAGACGCCGTTGGTGCACTGGGGCTCCTTCGTACACAGCGGGGAGCAACCGTCTCCCGTGTCGTGATTGCCGTCGTCGCACTCCTCATCGTCCTCGAGGAAGGCATCGCCGCAGATGCTGGAGCTTCCACCGTCGAAGGCCGCGCTGGCCACGGTGCCCGCGTCGTCTGAACCCGTGGCGGATGCGGACTGCCCGGGGGCGCGAGGCGGGTCGTCCTCGGAGGGAGTGTTGTCTCCACAGGCCGCCAGGGAGAGGAACAGGGCCGCGAGCAGGAAGCTCAGCGGACGCGAAGGCGCATGGGGGATGGGCATGGGGAGCGGGAACGCACGTGAAGAGGGGACGAAGAGGGGCTCCGGACAACAGGAGTCGGTGAGGGATTGTTGGGGAGGTCCCAACCCATCCCGATATTTCTCCGCTTCGACGACCGTGACGACGAGAGGGTTCCACTTCGGTTCAACCCCGCCCTTCGCGCCCATGGCTTGCGCGGTCTGAAAGGACGCGGCTGCGTCTCATCGGTACGCAGCGCGTGTCCCGGCAGGGGCCCATGGTCCCTGGTGACCCTCCGTCATGTCCTCGCCTGATCCGCCCCCTCCGGGTTCGCTCTATCGTCCTCGCGAGAGGCGGGGCCTCGCGCGTGTGCACGGCACGGAATGTGAAGTGCGGAGCAACCCTCAGCGGGCTGTCCCCCTACAGCCGGTCCCCAGGCGCCGAGGGCTCGCGTCCGTGCAGGGACCCCATTCCACCAGGATGAAACTGGCATGCCGAAGAATGTCTACACCGTGAGCTTCTGCGGAACCGGCTGCTCGCGTGACGAAGGCGAGGAGACCCGCTTCTGGGACTACAAAATCCTCGCCCTCCTGGGCAAGGACAAGAAGTGGCTCAACAGCAACAAGGACATCTACGTCAGGGAGACCGGCTACATCCCGGTGCGGCTCCACACGGAGATCTCCACCGGCCTTCGCGATACGAAGAGCAGCATCACCGTTCGGGGTGTCGGCGAGAATGATTGGTTCAACCAGGAGGACGTGTGCGATCCCCTGGACGGCAGCCTGGTCAATGCCCCCGGCCCGCTGCGCGCATCCGCCCGGGACTACTCGGAGGGCAACCAACGGACGCAGTCTGGGCAATTGCTGGGCTGGGCCGATGGCGCGCTCGCGCTGCACGGCGCGAGTCTCGCGGCGGCCAGCAAGGCGGAGCAATACAACTTCCTCGGGCACAGCCGCGGCGCGGTCGAGTCCATCATGGCCGCCTGGTTCCTGTATGCCTATGGAGGCCCTGGTGTCCGGGACATCCCCGTCAACATCTTCGCCATCGACCCCGTTCCGGGACCGGGTGAGTGGTATGGAATCCAGACCCAGTTGCCGCCCAATGTCGTCAATTATGTCGGCGTCTATGCCTGGGACCACCTGGTCGCGGGGTTCAGCGCGCTGGTTCCTCGGCCCAATGCCCGGATGACCAAACAGCGTGCCCATGAGGACATCGAGGCCCGGGGACTGGGGGCCACGTATCTGACGCTCGCGGACAACCGCCAACTGGCGGATCCACTCGCTCGCGGCGACCTCCCGCAGCCGGAGGGCTACACGCTCTACGCGTGTCGGGGCGGGCATGGCACCGTCGCCGGCAACTACACCGCTGACGCCCTGTACGACGCGGCCAAGGTGAAGGACGAGGTCGCCGCGGTCCCCAAGCTCGTCTACAAGCTGGCCCGTGCCTACCTGACTCAATGGGAGACGGTCTTCCGCACCAGATGCCGCGTCCGGGAGAACGCCAGACACCTGAGAAAACAAATCCATACGGCGCACACCCATTTCGATGCCATGGGGGGCGGCGAGGCCCGGACCTCCCGGCTGACAGGGAGGCCCAACGTGCGGCAGGTCTCCTCCATCATGGGGAGAAACACCTTGAACCGCTATTACCTCGAGGATGTGGTGGGGACGCCCCCCTACAACCTGGCCTATCCCTGCACCATCGAGCAGTCCGGTGGCGGGTGGGTGAACTGGAGGTTCCTGTGAGCATCGACCGGGTGTCCGCCAAGGTGCGCGACTACTTCACGCACCTGAGCGGGACGAGCTATGTGCGAATCATGGACACGCCTCGCATCTGGGGGCAGCCCTTTGGCCCGGAAATCATGCCGGCGGCCAAGAGTCGCACCAAGGACTTCCAGCGAGCCCTCGTCGAAATCATCCAGAAGTCGAGGTATCGCTGCGACATCTCCTCCCTCAACAGTCCGGACCCCGCCTGGGCCAAGGTGATTCTGGGGGCCATGGATACCGCGCTGAGCGCGCCGTTGAAGCGGACCCATCGCACGCAGTTCAGGTTCCTGTTCGGGCAGACGCCCATGATCTTCAAGGACGGCACGTCTCCCAATCTCGTCGATTTCCAGGGCGCGCTGATTCGCCTGGTGAGGGTGCGGATGCAGACCGGCGCCTGGGAGATGCCGCCGGAGATCTGGATGGGGAAGTTCTTCCGGCTCCAGGAGGGACTCGTCGCGGGGCTCTCCGCCCGGGTCGCCTCGGTCCTGCCCACCTGGATGGGTTTGGAGGGCGATGACGAATTCACCAAGATGACGTGGAATCACTCGAAAATCGTCGCCGTGGATGGCACCGAGTCCCTGGTGGGAGGCCACAACCTCAACATGGACCTGTTCACCAGCTATCCGCCCGTTCATGACGTGTCTGTCGTCATGCATGGCGAGGCGGCCCTGGGCGCGCAGCGCTTCCTGGACCAGATGTGGGAATGCAAGACGGACGTGCTGGCCAAGGAGTTCCTGGACATCGACAAGGATACGCTGTCCTGGAAGGTCGGCGACGACGACGCCGCGGTGAAGCGCAAGCCCGAGAACCCGCTGGCCTCGCGGGAGGCCGGCGACTACCGCGCCGCGTGTTACAAGGACTTCGCGCGGCTGCATGAGGGCGGTGGGGGGGAGTCCAGGCCGCGTCTCTCTCGCCCCAGCCCTGAGTTCCTGTCGACCATCTTCGAGGATGTGGACTCGGTCGAGGACCTGGCCGCGGAGGCGATCCGCGCGGAGGATCTCCAGACGTTCGTGGACCTGGAGACTCCCGTGTTCACGGAGAAGCATTACGAGGGCTACTCCGGCCTTGGAGAGTACAAGAAGGCGACCCGGGTCCTGTCCATCGGGAAGTACTGGAACGGCCCCAGCATGGAGTTGAACTACCAGAAGGCGTCCGAGGTGATGAAGGAGGAGTTGATCAAGGGCGCCAAGACCATCCTCCGGTTGTCACAGATGGACCTGGTGAGCGCGTGGAAGAAGAAGTGGTCCTCGCACGTCGTCTGCCATTGGATCATGGAGGCGCTGCTCGCCAATCCGAAGCTGGAGGTCCAGGTCGTGGTCTCTCCCCTGGACGCGGGGGCCGGGGCTGAGGGAGACCAGTATTCATTCGGCTCGGGGGCGTGCCGCACGTTCGAGCTGTTCCAATATTACATGTCACATGCCGTCGACACCGACGCCCTTCTGCCGGACGCCGACGTCCGGGTGCGCGCCTTGGAGCGACTGCACATCGCCCCCTTCTATTTCACGGAGGTCCCGAAGGATAAGACCCGGGAGGGTGAAACGTATTTCTGGCCCAAGCTCACGCCAGAAGGGTACACGGCGACCTTGAAGCAGACCTCGCTCGTGGAGGACCCGCCGAGCAAGGGCGTCATCGGAAGCGCGGTGGAGTCCGTCAAGAAGGCCAGCGGCGCCGTCTACGACAAGGTTCCGTCCGCGCCGGGCAATCACTCCAAGATCATGATTGTCGACGACGCGTCGTATGTGGTCGGGTCGGACAATCTCTATCCAGGCTTCCTCTCCGAGTTCAACTACCTGGTGGAGGGGGCGCCCGCGGTGAGAGATCTGCTCAGGACGTATTGGACACCGCTGTGGCACTACTCGGGGCCGCATTGCGTCAATCCACGGTGCGTCGGCGGCTGCAAGTCGAGTTCGGAGGTGCCTGGGCCCTCGCCGTTCGGGTTGCCTGGACTGGGAAGGGGCCTCCCCGTGAGCGGGAGATTGGGTCCCGCGGGTCATGGCATGCCGATTGAGCGCCCTGAGTTCCTTCTTGGCAGGAGGCCGCCTCCCTTTCCGTCAGGGCTGGGGTCGGTCCGCTACAACTCTCCTTTCCGCAGTGCCTCGTTCGGGAGCGGTCGGGCGGCCGTGAATGCATCTCCGCCGCTCGTGAACCCAGCCAACGCGGGCAAGGTCTCGCGGGTCGACCTGCGCGCACCCGCGGACCTCGGAGAGATTCTCAAGCAGGACGCGGAGAAGGTGAAGAAGGAGGCGGCGGAGGTCCAACGCTCCCGCGAGAGAGCGGCGGCGGAGAAGGCCGCGAGGGAGAAAGCGGCGGCGGAGAAAGTGGTGGTGGTCTCGAGCTCATCGAACTCCGGGTCGACGCCTCCGCCGTCCACCTCCACCTCCTCGGGGGGAACGGGCCAGATACCTCCTCCGTCGCAGGATTCGAGTGCGCTGGTTGATCCGGATTCGAACGGCGACAAGATCGAGGGGTCGCACTTCTATACCGATCGTCAGCTCGACAGGCTGCTGCACCACTACCTCGACGGTGTGCCGAACGTGTACGTGGGCTATGGCCTCAACCTCTACCTGCTCAACCGCATCGCGCCCAACACGTTCGACGCCGCCCTCGCGGGTCAGGTCGAAGGCGGCGCTCCCCGCATCATCATCCAGCCCTACAACGTCGGTGGGAACCACTGGGGGCTCATCTACATCAGGGTGGCTCCCCCCCAGGGTGGGCGCAGGGGCCAGGCATGCGTGCTCTACATCGACCCGCTCGCCCCGGCCGGCGAGCCGACCATGCTCGGCACGCTGCGGCGTCCGTTTCCGGACCTGCAGGTCGAGCGATGCCTCCTCCGCTACCAGAATGACGCCATTGGGAGCGAGAAGGGTGGACAGCACAGCTGTGGGCCCTGGGTCGTCGAACTGGCGAGGCTCCTCGTCGGGTCCAACGGCGCCTTGCCCCCAGTCGCCGCGAGCCCCCGCGTGGCCGCCGTTGCGCTTCGCGCGGCGCACCAGCGGGTCCTGGATGATTTGAACAGGGACATCGAGGATGACTTCGTCCTGGTGTCCGGGCCTGTCGTTCAGTCCAGCGGCGGCAGCGTATTGCCCCGCCCCCAAGCGTCCCCCTCCACGGTGGTGACGAGCGGAGGGAGCACGGTAGCCCCCCTGAGCAAGGACAAGGGCGTCGTGGTCGAGGACGACGACGACGGGTTCGTCATGCTCTGACGCGCGGGGCCCGGCTGAGGAGTCTCAACGTGCGGGCACCCGGGGCCCTGTCTGTCCCAGGCTCGACAGCAGGGCCATGATGAAGGCAGCCAGATAGGGCATGGCCTGTACCAATAGCAGGGTCACCCAGATGCGCATGTCCGGGTCGGGCAGGCCGTGGACCGAATAGATGCCGATTGCGGCGCCCCACAGCAGGAGCATGAGGAACAGCTCTTCGCGGGCCTCCGAGAGCGCCACCCGCAGGCCATGTCTGTCCGCGGTTTTCGGTGTGCGGAAGAACGGCAGGTCGCTGGTGAAGGAGGCGTACAGCACCGCCTTGGCGATGGTGTGCGACAGCGCCAGCCCGGCCAGGGCGGCGGCGAAAGCGCCCGCGAGGTTGAACCCGACCGCGCGGCGGTAGAGGAAGACGCTCTTGCCGAGCTTGAACACGAACAACGCCAGCGGCGGGATGGCGAAGACGGGCATCGGCGGTTCTATCCGCTGGGGCGCGATGAGCATCGCCGCCGACCAGAGCAGCGCGCCGATGGTGAAGGAGAGATTCAGTCCGTCGGCGACCCACGGCAGCCAGCCGGCGAGGAAGTGGTAGCGCTGGCCCCGGGTCAGTTCACTGTTCTCGCCGCGCAGCAGGCTGCGGGCATGGTGCTTGATGATCTGGATGGAGCCGTAGGCCCAGCGGAAGCGCTGTTTCTTGTAGTCGATGAAGGTGTCGGGCATCAGCCCCTTGCCGTAGCTGTGATGGGTATAGGCGGCCGAGTAGCCCTTCTCGAACACCCGCAGGCCCAGCTCCGCGTCCTCGCAGATGCACCACTCGGCCCAGCCCAGCTCTTCGAGCACCGAGCGGTAGGTCATGGTCATGGTGCCGTGCTGGACGATGGCGTCGCGGTCATTGCGGGTGACCATGCCGATATGGAAGAAGCCCTTGTATTCGCTGTAGCAGACCTTCTTGAAGAGGCTCTCGCCCTGGTCCCGGTAGTCCTGCGGGGACTGCACCACGGCGATGCGCGGGTCGGAGAAGAGCGGCACCATGTGCTTGAGCCAGTTGGAGTCGACGCGGTAGTCCGCGTCGATGATCGCGACCACCTCGGCATCCCTGGCCGTGCGGGGGATGAGGTGGTTCAGCGCGCCGCCCTTGAACCCGGGCAGGGGCGAGACATGGAAGAACTGGAAGCGCTCGCCGAGCCGCTCGCAATGGGCCGCGAGTGGCTCCCACACGGCCGGGTCCCGGGTGTTGTTGTCGATGACCAGGACTTCGTAGTCGGGGTAGTCCAGCACGGCGAGGGCGTCCAGCGTCTGTTTGACCATCTCCGGCGGCTCGTTGTAGCAGGGGACATGAACTGACACTTTCGGCCGATAGGCATGGTCGTCCGGCACCGGCTGGAATTCGCGGCGGCGTTTGGGAATCCACACGGCTTCGGCCAGTTCGTGGGCTTCGGTGAGCAGGACGAGGAACACGCCGAGCGAGCCGATCGCCAGCATGAAGCCGACGGCCAGGCTGAACCAGGTGCTGTAGCGCTGGCTGTAGTCATGGGCCATCCACACCAGCGCCGAGCCACAGAAGAAGGAGGTGAAGGTCAGGAAGGCTCGGCCGCGCTGGCGCAGGGCCGAACCATCGATGAGCAGCAGCGTCATCGCGAGAGTGGCCAGGACCACCGAGCAGCCCGCGAGGGCGCGCCACTCTGGGATGGCCACCACCGGGCCCTCGAAGTTGAACTTCCGCCGACGGGTGGCGTCGAACACGCCCCAGTAGGCGCCGGCCGCGCCTTCATCGCCGCCCTTCCAGGGTTGGTCGTAGGCTTCGATGACGAAGTATTCGTAGCCCCGTTGATTGAGCGTGTTGACCAGGGTGCGCAGGTAGAGGGCCTGGTCGGCCTGGGTGGCGGTGGCACCACCTCGCATGCGGCCGTTGCTCGGCCAGCCGACTTCCGACAGCAGCAATGGCTTGCGCGGGAACAGCTGCCTGAGGTCCCGGGCACGCTCCAGCACGAAGGTCCCCGCCTGCTCCATCGGCACGTATTCCCAGTAGGGCAGGACGTGAGCGGCGATCAAGTCGACATGCCTGGCCAGCTCCCGGTGTTCCCTCCAGTTGTGCCATTGCTCGCTGGTCGTCACGGGCACCCTGACGGCCGCGCGCACCCGCCTCAGGTACCGGACCAGCGTTTCGAACGTGACGTCCCCGCGATACAGCGCTTCGTTGCCCACCACCACGCGCACCACGCTGCGTGAGGTGTTGGTCATCTCGATGGCTTTCTGGAGCTCCCGTTCATTGCGTTCCAGGTCGCGGCTGATCCAGACCCCCAGCGTCACTCGCAGGCCGAACTCCTCGGCCAGGCGCGGGATTTCCCCCTGGGGACCGTCGACCGTGTAGATGCGGATGCTGTCGGTCAGCTTGCTGAGCTGTTCGAGGTCCTCGCGCATCTCGGCTTCGCTGGGGTGCCGGCCCTTCTTCGGGCTCTCTCCGAGGCGGAAGGGTGAGTAGGACAAGCCGGATATCTTCTCCGGCCAGTCCGGGGCGGAGACCGGGCGGTTGTTCAGCGCCCAGAGCCCGGTGAACAGCGCGGCGATGGCCACGACGACGACCAGTTGGAGACCCAATCCACGCAATGGCATAGCGGCGCCATGGACAGCAATCGCCGCGCCACTCCGTTCGCGAAGGCGGCCCGAGCGGGGGACTTCTTGGACTGTCTTTGCCTGGACCCGGAGCGCTTGCGGAGACCAAGAGCCTGCTTCCCGCCGGCAAGCGAAGTGGTGCGCGCGGACCCGGCCTCCCGCCTTCCCCGAGGCCGCGCGGCTCGCCCAGATGTGGGCGCTGGGGCGTGGAGCAGGGCGCCGCCGGGGCCCCTCGGGTGCGCACCTCGACGGGCGCGGGTGCCCGGGTGCCCCCGAGGCGCCCAGGCGACCTGACGCTTCTCCCAGGCCCTCAGAAGGCCGCCTGGTGACATCTCCCGGCACCGGGGACGCGGACACTATGCCGAGGCTCCCACCGCCTCCCTGTAGTAGGTTGGCCTGAATGGTACGTACTTCAGCGCTGGTGTTGTTCGGGTTCTTCGTCTTCGCCTCTTCCCTGGCTTCGGCCGCGGCTCCAGAGGCTGGTGCCGCGAAGTCCATCGAGGAGGCCTCGAAGCGATTGGCGAGTGCGCGCGCGGCCCTCACGGCGGCCGTTCAGCGCATCGAGCAGGATCCTCCGCGCGGCGCCGACCTCGACGCCGCCCTCGTGGCGGTGGAGGCGCTGAAGGACGCGCTCGGCGCGGGAGCGAGCTTCGAGACGGAGGACCTCGAGTACGCCAAGAGCGTCCTGGCCGCGCGGAAGCAATTCCGGACGGACCGCGAGTACGTCGATGAGCGCCGGGCGAAGGTCCACATCCACGAGTTCCGCCGACGCATCGATGGCGCGCTCGCGCCCCTGAACGAGCGCATGGCGAAGCTCGGGGGAGGGGACCCCGGCGCCAAGGCGATGGACGATGCCCGCGCCGAGCTGGAGGCGCTCCGGAAGCTGACGGAGGAGGGCCGGCCTCTGAAGGCTCAGGACCCGAAGTTCGCCACGTACCTCACCGAGGTCGACGCGACCATCGCCCGGCACGAGAAGGCGCTCGACGAGCGGTGGCTGCAGGTGTCGGCGCAGAAGCAGCGCGGGCTCCTGGATGAGCGCCGCAAGGCCCTGTCCACCGCGCTCACCGAGGTGAACAAGGCCTGGTCGGACGAGAAGTTCGGCGCCACCGACAAGGCGACGGCGGCGCTGCAGAAGCAGCTCGAGGAGGGAGCGCCGCTGGAGGCGAAAGACAAGGCGTATCGCGCGGAGGCGGACAAGGCCCGGGCCGAGGTCACCCAGGCCAGGCGCCGGATGGAGGAGCTGGTGGTGCAGGCGGGCGTCTCCCGAATCAAGGTGGAGATGGGGCCCGCCCATGACGAGCTCGTCGCGGCCGCCAAGGCGCTCCGGGTGAAGCGGCCCACGCCCGAGCAGCTCTCCGAGGCGAAGACCGCGGCGTTCGTCGTCCGCAAGCTGGTGGAGAAGTACGACCCGCAGGCGGCGAGGAGCCAGGCGATTGCCCAGTACCTCGCGGACGTGAAGAACACGCTCGTCGAGGTGGAGGTGGCCCTCCAGGTCCGCGGCCTCGATGCGGCTCGCGCGGAAGTCATCCAGTCCCTGCGCAACGTCGAGAAGCGGGCCGTGACGCCCGAGCAGTTCGAGGAGGCGAAGACGGCGCTGGTCGTCCTGGAGAAGACGCTCGAGACGGTTCACGCGAAGAACCCCGCCGTCAGCCCCTCCGCCGCCGAGGCGCGTCAGCTGCTCAAGGACGGGCGGGCGACGCTGGAGCGGCGTCGGTACGAGGTCGACCTGACGCAGCAGCGCCTGAAGGTCGACGAGGCGCGGAAGAACGCGGCGGCGCTCGTCCTCCAGATTCAAAAGGAGGCGCCCTCGCCGGCGCTGCTCCAGGAGGCGGAGAACGCGGTCAAGCAGATTGGCGCGGTGCTGGAGGTCGGCGCCCCCTTCGTGAAGAAGGACCGCGACTACGCGGTGTACGCCAAGGAGACGAAGGAGCGGATGGCGGAGCTGAGCGACCGCATCACCCGGAGGAGGATTGTCCTCTCCGCGGCGGACGCCCGCGTCCAGCTCGCCACCCGGATGGCCATGACCAAGGAGAAGCTCGAGGCCGCGAAGGGAATCTCGTCGACCGACAGCGACGTCGACACCGCCTCGAAGGGCGTGGACGAGATGATGCAGATGTTCGAGACGCACGCGGAGCTGGAGCGGCAGGACGCGGGCTACGCGTCGGCGGCGGAGCGGGCGCGCGCCGACTGGCTGAAGCTGGTCGAGGCCCTCGAGTTCGCGAAGCAGGCGCGGGCGTTGCGCCGGCTGACGGGGGAGGCCCTGGTGGTCGCCAGCACGGCATCGGAAGCGGCCGCTTCCTCCTCGGACCTGCGCAAGAGGCGGGAGCTGTATGCGAGCGCGATGGAGAAGCTCAAGGCCTGCCAGGACGATGGCGCCCGGATGGTGAAGGAGAACGCCGGCCTCGCCGCGGTCGACGTGCTCATGGGCGGCATCCCCACCCCGCCGCAGGAGGTGATGGCGCAGTGCGCCCAGAAGGCAGACGCGCTGCGGGAGCCGCAGACGAGGGCCGACGTGCAGTTGCGGTTCCAGGAGGGCCAGCGGAAGGCGTACGACGCGGCGAAGGCGCTCCTCTCCAAGGGGAACAAGACGGATGCCCTCACGCAGCTCAACGAGTGCATCGCCGAGGGGCGCATCCTGGAGAACCGATATCCCCAGTTCAAGGACCAGAAGTTCGACATCGGCGGCGGCAGCATGAGCATGGTGGAGCTGGTCCAGGTCTGCGTGAAGGAGCGCAAGGCGTTGAAGCCCACGCCTTGAGTTCTTCGGACTGTCAGTGAAGAAGTCCTGGGGTGGTCGAGCCGCGCGCGCCTATGCTCCGCGCGGCTCACCTGGGCGGGGAGGGTGGTGGCGGCGAAGAGGGGTGTGCCATTCCCCATTCCACGAGGCCGTCCGCGATGCTCCGTTCCCTCAAGTCTTCCTGGTGGGTGTCTGCCTTTCTGCTGGCCGCCTGCCATCCCTCGGACCTTCCCGAGGCTGATGCGCCGTCCGCCATCGACACGCTGGAGCAGGGGGTGCTCTTCCCTCCGCCTCCGCCTCCGAGCGGCAACATCCTGGACAGCACCACCTTCTTGGGGAGCGTGGCCCTTCCCGGCTCGGTGCAGACGTCCTTCACCACGGCCCTCCAGCACTACTCCTTCGCCATCAACGTCGCGGCCGGCTCGAGCGCGAAGCTGGAGGTGACGCACCTGGGCAGCAGCATGGGGCTGGACACGGGGCTCTTCGTGTACGGCCCGAAGGATGCCAGCGGCAGCTACGGCACCACCGTGCGAGCCCAGGACGACGACGCGGGCTATGGCCAGCTCAGCAAGGTGGCCTCCGCCTCCTTCGCGCAGGGCGGCGAATATCTGGTCGTCGTCAGCAGCGGTGGGGGCGCGGGCAAGCGCTTCCGCCTCCAGCTCGACTGTCTCAGCGGCGATTGCGAGCCGGTGGACCCATCCGTGTCGCTGGGCTCGCGGCCGGTGAGCTCGAGCCTTCAGGCCACGTTGTCGGCGGCGAACGCGGCCTGCGGCACCTCCACCGCGTGCTACGGCGAGCTGCGGGGCTACTCCTTCCCCTGGAGCCACTCGACGCCCGCGAGCCTGGACAAGGTCGCCGAGGCGGTCTCCCTGACGGAGCAGAGCAACGCGCTGTTCGGCGTGCGCCTGGTGAATACGACATACACGCAGTTCGCGCAGACGCGCCTGCTCTCGAGGCTGTCCTCCCTGCATCCAGGCCTGGGGCAGGAGTACAGCAACGGCTCGGAGGCGGTGCAGGTGACGGGCTGGCACTACAGCCGGGAGATGTGGCCTGATGCCTGTATGGTCTGGGAGATGTATGTCATCTACTTCCCGGAGTCGCGCGGCGTCCTGGTGTTCGAACAGGACTACGCCCGGGATTGCTGAAGTGGCGGTACCTTCCTAGCGAGAACCCTCATGCGAGCACCGCAACGAATCGTGCAGGTCTGTCTCTTCCTGGTGGCCGCCATCGCGCTGTTCGGAGGCTCTGTCCAACTGCTCATGGGGCAGCCGGAGACGACGCCCCGCCTGGACAACCTTCATCGCTTCATGGGCGGCATCTATCTGTCCATGGGCGTCATCTGTCTGTGGGCGGGCCGCACGATTCGCCAGCAGGGGACGCTGGTCTACCTCATCGCCTTTTCCATTCTCATGGCGGCGGTGGGCAGGCTGGTGTCCATGGGCAAGGTGGGTCTGCCCGAGCCGACGGGCTTGTGGCTCGGCTATCTCATCCCGGAGCTGGGGTTCCCGGTCGTCATCGCCGTCGCGCACTGGATGCAGACGCGCGACGCCTGAAAGCCGGGCCGCCGGCGAAAGTGGCCTGGGTGGGGCGCTCCTCCTCGCCCTCCCAGGTCCTTTCCGGGGGCGCGATGCGCTCAGCAGCCCACGCCGCCCTGGCAATACGGGACGACGCCCAGCTCGGCCTGCACGCCGCCCAGGGGCGAGAAGGCGAAGTTCCACGGGTTGGAGCCCGCGCCCCACATCAGGCCCGTCAGCGTCACCCCGTTGCCGGTGAGGAAGTACACGGGAGAGCCACTGTCACCGCCGGCGCCGTTCTGCGTGGCGCTGGTCGCGATGTAGTTGCAGTAGTACGTCTGTGGCGTCCCACCCGAGTTCACCGTGGCGCACGCCCATTCGATGGTGCCGTTGGTGGTGCCCGTGGTGCGGCCCGTCTTGAACACCACCTGCCCCTGCGAGGGGTACGGCACCTTTCCCGTCACATCCCACCAGGAGGAGATGTTCAGGTTGAACGCTCCCGGCGTCTGGACGACGTAGGTGCCAATGGGGGCGTCCGCGCGGAAGAAGGCGCTGTCGCTGGAGCGGCAGACGCGCCCCGCCGGGCAGCTTCCTCCACTGGCGTAGCCGGGGTCGGTCGTCTCCGTCCCCACCTGCCACGGCGCCACCGCCTGATACGCGGGCGTCGACTCCACCCCGCCTTGGACGGTGGTGCAGTGCGAGTTGGTCACGAAGCCCAGCGTCCCGCCCTGGAGCGCTGGGAAGCCGAGCGTGCAGTACTTGCCCGGCGTCTCTATCTGCAGTCCGCCTCCCACCGGCGTCCATCCGCTCTGCACGGTGGCGGGGTTGATGGGCCCCAGCTCGACGATGTCCACCGCGTCCCGGGCCAACGACAGGCGGGAGAGGGTCCGCTCGATGGCGCCCCGCGCTTCGGAGCGCTCGACGCCGATGGCCACCCGGTTCGACTTCTCGTCCACGTCCGTGAAGACGGTGCCCGGAAGCGCGAGCACCTCCGGCGTGAGTCGCTCCTGAAGCGCCTTGAGCTGGGAGAAAGTCCACGTGGCGGGCTCCGTCACCACGCCCGCCGAGGGAAGCTTGTCCTCGCCGAACACGGAGGCGATGGCCCGGCGCGCGGCCGGTGCCGCGGTGGCATTCACCAGGCGCACCACGAGCCGCCCCTTCTCATCGTGATACATGCCGCCGAAGCCCGGCGCCTCGCGCTCCACCTCGAGCAGCGCTTCGTCCAGCGTCCGGGGACGCGGGGCGCCAGTGGCTGGCTCCACGAGCATTCCCACGGAGCCCTGCGCGGGCCCACCGGCCCATGCCGCTTCACTCCAGCCTCCCAGACACAGCGAGGCACTCCCTGCCACCACACGAAGAATCGCTTGCTTGCGCATGACGTTCGTCCCCCACGACAACGGGTGATGCCCGGCCAGTCGCGGCGGACTCATGCCGGGCCCTGCGACCCGGCACTCCAGCATCTCAGGTGGAGGACTTGAAGCTGTATTTCAGGAATTCCGTGGACTTCCTCGCGAGAGTCATCTCCGCCAGGCGCGCGCGTGCTCACCTCCGAAGACTGGACTGCATGCGACCGCCCGACAGACGCAGTCGCTGACGTCGAAGGCGTCGCCTTCCCCAGTACGTGGTAGCCGGGGGCGCGCTCGGGGAGCACGGCGACATTCCCACGGTTTCGCGCGATGGGCCGATGCTACTCCGACAACACCGAGCCGGACGCGACCTCCCGGACCTGCTTCGCGAGGAACCACGCGCCCACGCCGATGGGTGGATGGATGGCCAGGGCGAAGAGCCGCTGCATCAACCCCTCGAAGCCCCTCACGTCGAGCCCGCTCCACCCACTCATGATGGGAACCAGCGCGAGGAGGAGCATGTTCGTCGCGATGAGATAGGCCCGAAGGGCCCGCGCCTCCCGCCGTCCCCAGAACGTCGCGAGGAGGAGCGCGGGCAGCAGCACCGCGCCCACGATGAGCGGCCCCGAGTTGTGCCGGGGGCCGGCAAGGGAAACAGCGCGGCCCTCAACGTGGCCACCCCCAGGTTGAACACCTCCGGGAAGCGCTCCGCAGATGGCGCTGTAGACGTCGCGCTCTCCCATCACCGTCCCGGGCGCGGGCGCGCCGCTCACGCGGTCGAAGCCGTAGGTCAGACAGGTGCTCGGGTCCACGCCACCGTAGACGCGGTTGCCCTTGAGGCGAGGGGAGACGAGCACCACGCCGTTGTTGAGGTGGTGCCCTGTTCCGAAGGCGGTGGTGCCCGCAGTGGGGCGGTGCTTCTCCCGGCCGAAGTCGGTGGCGAAGTAGATGAGGCTGCGCTGCCACAGGGACGAGCCGGGATGGCGCGCGTCCTCGGTGGCCTTCAGGAGTCGGATGAGGCCATCGGTGACTCGCAGGACGTGGGACCACATGGCGTTCTGCGCGACGCGGTGGCCCGTGGGCGAGTCGTCGAAGGCGAGCTGGGCGTTGACGATTTTCTGGGTGCCCCCTCGGAACGCAGGGACTGCAACGCGAGGGCCAGTCCAGGCCTGTTCGACGGACAGCGCGAGGCGCTCAGCGGTGGACGATGGGGCAGGGATTCGCATCCACCTTGACCCGCATGGCGCCGGACGGACGGAACGGCGAGACGCCGAGGCTGGCCTCAATCAGGCAGGTGGTCGCGTAGAGGCTGAAGACAGGCCAGTTCTCCTTGGAGAGCACGATGTTCAGCCAGCGATTCAGCCGCTTGTTGCGGAATCCCGCCGCGTCCTTGTTCGCCGCCACGAGCTTCTTGCCCATCTGGTCGAGGCAGGGCCGCAAGTAGTCCACGGTCAAGGCGAAGGCGCCTCCCTGCCCGTGGTACGCGGTGATGAGGTGCTTCATGCTCGCGCCCGCCAGGTCCAGATCGAGGTGACGCTGGATGAGCCCGTCCTCTCCCTGACTGTCTTCACACGGTTTGCATTGATTGCCCGCCATGAAGACGGGGGAGCGGTATTGGCCCAGCGCGGTGAAAAGGTTTTCCATGCCTCCGGAGTCATTGAAGGACTCTATCTTGTCATCCATGGTCGTGGTCGCCAGGGATTTGCCACCC
The DNA here is from genome assembly GCF_010894455.1 of Myxococcus eversor. Taxonomy (GTDB): domain Bacteria; phylum Myxococcota; class Myxococcia; order Myxococcales; family Myxococcaceae; genus Myxococcus; species Myxococcus eversor. The sequence goes on from NZ_JAAIXY010000001.1 coordinate 302,021, forward strand.
CCGTGCTCGGGAGGGAGCGTGCCGAGGACCTTCGGGTCATCCTCGTTGCGGTGCGAGGGCGTCACCTTGTCGGCGAGCGACGAGCGCATCGCGGCGAGGATGGCATTGAGCTTGGCCGGAAAGTCCTGGTTGTCTTCCAGGTCCTTGGCCAGCCCGGAGGTGACGGCATCGTAGAGCGCGCGGCCGGACTTCCCAGCCGCCGCCTCCCAGATTCGCTCCACCACATCCATCGCGGCCCTGAAGAAATAGGTGCCGGGCTCGGTGATTCCGTAGCGCCTGGGGTTGGCCAGCTTGCAGAAGGAGATGACGATGGAGGGGAAGTACCATTCCAGGGCGTGGTTCGAGATGACGCAGTGGGCCCGCATGCGGTCCATGGGGCCGTCGATGGTCTCTCCTACTGGGCCAGGTTCGTGAAACCCTGATTCGAGCACCGACGTCAGTGCCGTGAGGCAGAGCCGATTCTTGGTGCCGAGCCGCTGGAGCCGGTTCTCCTCGTCCAGACCCATTTCATTCGCTCCCAGACAGCCATGGCAGCAGGCGATTCTCGAGACATACCTCTCCTTGAACAAACCAAAGAGCGTATCGGGCTTGGAGAAGGTGAGGAGGGAAATCACCTCCTTCTCCCGCGCTTCCGGGGAGACCAGGCGCTTGCCGCACTTCGTGCAATCTCCGTCCTTGTCCGTCGGTTTCATCAAGTGCATCTTGTGCAGCTCGATTTCCTCCCCGAAGAGCTCGCACTCCTCCGTGACACATGCCGCTTTGACGGTGATCTGGTTCTTCTTTCCGCAGCGCACACAGGGCATCTTGGTTCCTCGGGTTGGAAATTCCTTGCGTGAGTGTACGCCTGCGCGACCAGGGGGCAAGGCCTGCAAAGCCAACCACCAAGGGCAGTCGCGGCCGCGCGCGGGAGGCCGCGTTCGTCGTTTGCAGTGTGTCCGTGTTCCGCGAGCGTGCCCGCGACGGTGGCCTCGCACATCACCCGCGCTTTCGCCGCGGACGTGACCTCCTGCTGGGTTGTCCGGTCCCCGCCAGCGGGCTCGTGTCTTCGCGACTCCGGAGGCGGCGGGCACCGGCTTCTTGAGCGACGAGAGATGCGACAAACGACTGGCGTGCGTGCGACTTCCCGCTGCCGCGTCATTCGCGAGCACCTACGAAACCTGGGGCACCGCGCTCACGGCCCAGGGCTGGCGGCCGAGCGTCAAGCTTCATGAGGAGGCGGCCCGGCAACTGGTGGCGCCGGCCCTGGTGGGCCGCGTGCGCAGCTCGTCGGCGACCTTCGAGTCCGACGGCCGCGGCGCCGCGGTGTGGGAGCAGTTCGAGGCAGGCGAGTGGAACGTCTTCCTCTCCGAGTTCGACGGCGCCCTCTGGGACGCGCCGGTCCGCATCGCGCGCAACGCCTGGCGGCCCCGCGTGGCCATCGACTCGACCCGGGCCGTCATCGGGTTCCAGCGGCCCGGCGCATCAGGGCGGCTCGACTACTGGACGGTGGCTTACGAGGCCGGCGTGGTGGGCGTGCCCATCCGTCACGGCGATACCTCCAGGGCCGATATCCCTCCACCGGAGTTCGTGCTGACCCGCGGCGCCGGGGGCTTCATGGTGCTCTGGGGCCTCACTGAGCTGCGCTCCAGCCAGAGCACTCCACCAGACCCCGGTGGTGTATCAAGGCCGGTACACGCAGCAAATCCTCTCTTGCTGCAACCCCTTCCCGCCGGGCAGCGAGCGCTGAGTCCTGCTGAAGCGCGACGGCGCCGCCAGGCCTGACGGCGTCGTACTCAGGGCCCGCGGTATTCCGAATCGCGGTTGTTGCCGATGTCCCCAGTGCGCTGCGTCTATCATCGTAAAGGCAGATGCGATGGTGTCATGTCGGCCCTGCGGGAATGCCCTTATGCCTGACGCCGCGCGCCGTGGCACCCCTTCGGGTCGAACCCTTCATTGTCATTGGATTGTCTGGCTTTTCTGATTTTGAATTGTCATTCCAGGGATCCTGGTGCTAGAGCCATGGAGGGACTTCTCCTCGCGGGGCGAACTTCCGAGGAGAAGTGCCACGTGTAGCCACACAATCCCCAGGAGAAGAGCATGTCCCGGAAGCCGATTTCGCTGCTGTTGTCTTTCGCGCTCTGTGTGATGCCTGTTGCCGCGCTCGCCGAGGAGTCCTGGACGGCGCAGGAGGCCGCACCCATCGTGAGCAGCGAGGCTCTTGTGAATGAAGAAGGGGGCGAAGGTCAGCAGTCCGAGGACCTGGCCACCCTGAGTGCTTGCTATTGGCGGACCACGTATTGCTCCAATGCTGCCTGCGCCAACGGAGGGGCCGTGGGGGTGCATGTCTACGACTGCTATGATGGTGGGACCCGCACCGAGCGCACCGTCAGTACCTGTTGCGGCGCGGTCAGCCCCCAGTAAGGCCTGGTATTGCTCTGGACACTCGGTGGCCAGGAATGCCCAGCAGCGCGGGATTCATTGACCGCGGCCTGCTGGGCCCCTGTGTCCCTTGCTCATCGCGGATAGGAGTCGCGTGCGCCCTGCTCGCGCGTCTGCTGCGCTTCCCTCCGCGCCTTCAGGTCGCGGTAGTACTCCGCGTTCTGCTCACGCTGCCGAAGAAGCACTGGCGGGTACTGCTCGAGGATGAGGGGCGTGAGCTGCTCCAGCGCGTTCTTGAGCAAGGGGAACGCCACCGTGTCCTTGTCGACCAGGACCTCCCACGGCTCCGTGCTGGAGCGGCGGGCCATGTCGAAGGAGACGCCCTCCGTCCTCCGCTCGACGGGCACGTCGACGCCGACGACCTCGCTGGGCTCGGCGCACGAGAAGACCTTCACCGAGTCCGAAGAGCCGAAGACCTGGCGTCCGGCACGGCGCCCTCCGTACTCAATCCTGCACGCGTCCAGGGGGCGCAGCTGTGACTGGATGAACGCCAGCTCCGCGAGCCCCCCTACATCGTCAACGGTCCGCGCGAAGTTCCGACCGCCGTGAAGAAACATCGCCCCGAGGCCGAGGACGCCGAGCATCCCGATGCCGGCGGCGATGAGGAGCGGGGACTTCGTGCGACGGGGGGCCGAAGGCGGCCTGGGCGGGGTGCGCATCAGGCCCGGACCCTAACGAAGCGCCGTACCCAGGACCAGGGTGGTGTGCGCCAGCGTATTGCACCCAGGAGGGGCGCACGGGCACTCCGCGTATGAGCGCCCGTGCGGTTCATCGGATGTCGCTGAGGGGCAGGTGTGGGTCGTCGCAGGCGCCGATGCGCGCGGTCTGTCCCTCGGTGGTCACCAGTCGACCTTGAACGCCGAGCGGAGCGCGACATCGAAGGACTTGTCGTCCAGCTTCGCGCGGGCGGCGAGGAGCGCTTCGGCGTCCGCGCCCGCGGGCCAGCGGAACTGCTTCTCGGGATTCTCCGCGGCGTCGGCCACCTTGCGCGCGATGGTCTCCGGCGGTGTCATCTCCTCTCGAGGCACGTGCTTCTGCGAAGCCGCGAGCGGCGCGTAGGGGTCGTTGGCACCGAAGAAGGAGCGCGGCGCATCGAGCGCACCGGTGCCGATGGTCCCCGGCTCCACGACGACGACGCGGACGCCGAAGTGGCCCAGTTCGATTCGCAGCGACTCACTCAGCGACTCGATGGCCCACTTCGTCGAACAGTAGATGCCCGTCAGCGGAAGCGCGGCGCGCCCGACGACGGACGAGAGGTTGACCACCGTGCCGGACCGGCGCTCGCGCATCCCCGGCACCACGGCCTGAATCATCCGGAGCGTGCCGAAGACGTTGATGTCGTAGAGCCTGTGAACCTCCTCGAAGGGGATGGACTCGAGCGGTCCGACGGCGATCTCCGCCGCGTTGTTGATGAGCACATCGATGGGCCCCGCTTGCGCCACCGCTCGGCGAACCGACTCGTCGTTCGTCACGTCGAGCGCCAGGCGCTTCGCGACGGGCAGGTCCGCCAGCGTCTCGACCTTGCGCGCCGTGGCGATGACCTCGTGCCCTCGGCGCACGAGCTCCAGCGCCGTCGCCCGCCCCAAGCCCTTCGAAGTCCCCGTGATGAGAATCCGTGCCATGGTCTTCAACGTCCTTTCCGAACCACATTGCCTGTATCTACAGGTTTTAAATCTTAAAGAAGGAGGCCCCCACAGGGCCGCGGTCGTCCCGCCCCCATCACACGGGCGAGGCGCCTGCCGCAATCTCAGGCAGGGACCGGAACGCCGCATCCCAGGTGGTCGCGGAAACCCGCTGCCGGAGCCGCTCCTGGACACTCTCCCAGAGCGGGGCTGCCTTGGTGATGACTGCCCGACCGGCGCGCGTCACCGAGACGTACTTCTCGCGCCGGTCTGTTCCCGCGCGAAGCGTCACCCACCCATGCTGCTCGAGCGGACGGAGGTTCCGGGTCAGCGTCGTCTCCTCGAGCAGCAACCCTTCCGACAAATCACGCACCCGCATGTCTCCGTTCTGGATGAGATAGGAGAGCACGGAGAATTGCGTGGTCCGGAGGTTCACCGGACGCAGGGCGTCGTCATACATGCGGGTCACCATGCGGGCGGCCTGACGAAGGTTCTCGCAGAGGCACGGTGACAGGAGCCGGGTATCGAGTGGCGGCGACATATTGCTTGTATATGCAGGTGTTGGGCTGCCTTCAACGATTTCGACGCCCCGAGTGAGCGCCCGGCCTCCAGTCCAAGGTCTACCTGGGCAGGGCCTGGGCGTCGTACTGCTTCGCGAACTCGGGGCTCGGAGGGATGGGTTTGATGACGTCGATGAGCACCCCGTTGGGGTCCGCGGTGATGAAGTGCCGCTGCCCGAACGCCTCGTCGCGCAGCGGGATGTGGATGGGCAGGCCCGCCGCCTGTGCGTCGCGGTAGACGGCATCCGGGTCCTCGACCTCGAAGTTGAGGACCAGGCCGGCCACGCTCGCCCGGGCCGCCTCCGGCACCGTCTCGTGCCGCCCATCGAGGATGGCCAGCGCGACGGACGCGTGCTCGGTCGACTGCAGATGGACGTACCAGTCGCTGGTGAAGAGCGCGCTGAAGCCGAAGTGCTTCGTGTAGAACGACACCGTGCCCGCGACGTCATGCGTCATGATGACCGGGTAGTAACTGGTGATTTTCACGAGGTTTTTCCTCCAGGGTTATCAGGGCTTGCGCCCCATTCAGGTAACATGCAGGCTGCATGTATGCAATCCAGGGGTCGGAGGAGCAACGACGAACGCAGCGCTTCGACGCGCCATGCGCTGGTGACGGCGGCCAGGGCGTTGTTCGTGGAGAAGGGGTACGCGCAGACGTCCACCCCCGAAGTGGTGGCCGCGGCTGACGTCACGCGGGGCGCCCTCTACCACCACTTCGCGGACAAGCAGGCCCTGCTGCGCGCCGTCCTGGAGCAGGAGCTCGACGAACTGCGCCGCGCCATCGATGCCGCGACACCGCCGGGACTTGGAGCGCGCGAGGCGCTCGTGGCGGGGAGCCTCGCCTATCTCGATGGGATGACCGTCCCCGGACGCACGCGACTGCTCCTGGTGGATGGGCCGGCGGTGTTCGGCCATGCGGAGATGGTGGCGCTGGACGAACGGCACGCCGCCGGGTCGCTGCGGGAGGGGCTCGCCGCCGCGCTGGGAGATGACGCCCTGGTGCCCTCGCTCGCGAGCCTGTTGTCCGCCGCTTTCGACCGCGCGGCGCTCGCCATCAGCACGGGGGAGGACCCCGCGACCTATCGCGCCGCGATGCTCCGCCTCATCGACCGCGTCTCCGGCGCCTGAGCCGCGGCCGCCTCCGTTGGAAGGGGTCTCAGCGTTCGCTGTCGAGCAGCTTCATCTGCTGCTCGGGATAGCGGCTGCCGGAAATCGCCTCGGGGGGGAGCAGCGCCTCGACGGCGGCCACGTCCTCGGACGACAAGGGCTTCTCGAGCGCTCCGAGCACGTCGAGCAGTTGTTTGCGCGTGCGCGCGCCGACCACGGGCACGAGCGTTGGTTGCTTCGCCAGCACCCACGCCACGGAGAGTTGGGCCGGCGTCATCCCACGCTCGTGAAGTCGCCAGTCGGGCAGGCGTCGGCATTGCGACGGTGTACCGGCACTTTCCACAGCGGGCCGAGCTGATCGCCGCGGTGTACCGGCGCGAAATCGACGCCTGCGCGGCCGAGGCCCTGGTGCTGGCACGTGAGCATCCGGCGTTCGAGGCGCTGACGAGGTGGCTTCACCGGTTCACGAGCTTGATTGCCACCAAGCGAGGGCTCGCCGCGTCGCTCAACGCACGGGATCCGACATACCAGTCGCTGCCCGAATATTTCCGTCAGCACCTCGAGCCGGCGCTCCAGTCACTGCTCGCGGCGGCCGCGGCGGAGGGGCAGGTTCGCGACGATGTCGACGCGTACGAGCTCCTGCGTGGCGTGGCGAACCTCTGCGTTCCCGTCGCGGAGGTCGGCCCAGGCCACACCCAGCGAATGGTCGACCTGCTCATCGACGGGCTGCGCTACGGCGCGCCAGGCCCCCGGCGTGTCAGACCTGGAGCGCTCCGTTGACGCAGGCAATCTTCGGGCTCCGGAACCCCATGGCCACCCACGCGCTCAAGAGCCTGGCGAAGAATGAGAACGATTGTTGCCGGGCATTCGGGACATCCTCGGGAAGCACCACGCCGGCGGGAAGGTCCGCTGTCATCGTCCGCATCTCGAGCGGGGGCAGGGTTCCCGAGGGCCAGAGGCAGCCATAGAGGCTGAGCCAGTGGCCGTTCTTGAACTCGAGGAAGACCGGCGTGTTGCAGCAGGTGGCGACAACCCGACGGGTCTTCGCCTCGGGCGTGAGGTGGAACTCCTTGAGATGGTCGGTGCCCTGGAGGAAGCGGACGCGGTCCTTGCGGTAGAGGACGAAGCGCGTCGCGCCGCTTGCTTCCAGGAACGTCGGGGCCGAGGGCAGGGTCTGTATCCGGGCGCCGGCCGCACGACAGCTGTTGCAGCAGCATTCGGCGTTGACGATGGGCGCGCCCTTCACTTCGAGATGGACCTGTCCGCAAGCGCAGGCGAGTCGATTGGTCTGGGTCATGGGCGTGCTCTCCGTTCGGAATGAATGCAAAGGCCCAAACCGGTTCCAGGGCAAGAAAATGGGATGCTGGGCGGATGAAATCGGCGTTCAAGGGCGAGCAGGCGAAGGCAGTCCTTTCCCGGTGGCATGAGCACTTCCGCGACCGCCTGAGGGTGCCCACCGAGAGCCGGACGGTGAAGACCCGCATCGGTGACACGCATGTGCTGGTGGGCGGGCCCGAAGACGGCCCCGAGGTCGTCGTGCTCCACGGCGCGCTCGCGAGTTCCGCGCACGTGCTCCACGAGCTGGCCCCGCTGCTGGAGCGATTCCGCCTTCACGCGGTGGACGTCGTCGGCCAGTCGGTGAAGAGCGCGGATGTGCGGCCGTCGGTGTCGAACAACGAATATGGCGAGTGGCTCCGAGACGTTCTTGACGGACTGTCGCTCCAGCGTCCCCATGTGGTGGGGGTGAGTTGGGGCGGCTTCGTGTCCATCCGGCTCGCGGCAATCTCACCCGAGCGAATCGACAGGCTCGCCTTGCTCTTCCCCGCGGGAGTGGTGAACGGCTCGCACTGGGAGGGGCTCACGAAGGTGGCCATCCCGATGATGCTCTATCGGATGTCCCCGTCGGAGCGGCGCCTGAAGGCGTTCGTCAGACACCTGCTCACGACCACGGATGATGACTGGGCGCCGTTCCTCGGCGATGCCGTCCGCGCGTGCAACATGGACATGCGCATCCCCGCGCTCGCGAAGCCGGAGGAGCTCGCGAGGTTGAAGGCGCCCACCCTCGTACTGGCCGGGGATGGGGATGTGAGCTTTCCGGGAGAGAAGCTGCTCGCGCGCGCGCGGGCGCTCTTTCCGACCCTCGCCGACCAGGAGCTCATCAAGGACTGTCGCCATTGTCCGCCAACGACGGACGCCTTCCGGCAATGGCTGGCGGGGCGCATCAGCGCCTTCCTGGGGGCGAGCTGACGCGAGACGGGACGGGGCCACGCGCACCTCGCACGCGGCCCCTGAGAGGCTGCTGGAGGAGGCGGGGTGAAGGTGATGCCCGACTCCGCCAGCTCCGCCTCGATGAACGGAGCCAGCGGCCCTGGGGTCCGCGCGGGTCGTCGCGGTCTGTTTGGGAGGCTTCATGCCCGCGGAGGGCGGCGGAAGCTCACAGCTCGTTGAAGATGATGAGCCCACGAGAGGATTCGGCGGTGTAGACGTAGCCGTCGCCTGGGATTCGCACGCCGAGGAGGCCCTCGAAGATGCTGTCACCTCGGACCGGGTCCGCCTCGCGGAAGACGTGGTGGTGCGCCACCTGGCGAAGCTGGGTGGGATTGGAGACGTCCAGCACGCGCAGGCCGTCGTGGTACCACGCGACGTAGAGCAGGTTGCCGCGCAGGATGAGATTGTGCATGGACGTGATACGCCGCATCTTGAAGGTGCCAATCTTCACGATGTTCGCCGGGTCGGTGACGTCGAGCGCGCGCACGTGAGAGGCGTTGAACTCGCCGCCCTCGAAGGCGATGGTCTTTCCCCCGAAGGTGCCCACGGCGCTGTGGTGGGCGAAGCCATCCGGACGCACGAAGCGGCCCAGCTCGCTGACATCGTCGAGGTCGCTGATGTCGAAGATGGCGTAGCCGTCGTAGGAGTCGCTGATGTAGAGGCGCCCTTCATGGACGAAGGAGTCGTGGGGGCCACCCGGGATGACGGTGCGCAGCACCGGGTCGAGCGGGTGGGTGAGGTCGTAGATGAAGGTGCCCGAGGTGGAGTCCATGGCGTAGAGGAAGTCGCCGTCGACCAGCACCGTGTGCGCGCCTCCCGCGCTGCCCGTGGGCACGCTGCGCACGAAGAGCGGCTCGGCGGGCTGGGAGATGTCGTAGACGATGACGCCCGAGGCATTGCTCGCGACGTAGAGCGCGTTGTCCTTGGCCCACACGCCATTCCAGACGTTGTCCCCGGGCAGGCTGATGGCGGCGGTGCGCAAGGGGTTGCGCGGGTTGCTCACGTCGAAGACGGTGAGTCCACCCGGCTGGTCCAGGTGGGGAAGGGAGACGACGTAGGCGTGGCCCTTGGCGACGTAGACGTCCACGGCGTGGCCCGTGGAGACACGGTGCTCGGACAGCAGCTCGAGTCCGCCCGAGGACTCGGGCTCGGCCTCCTGCGTGGCGAGGCGCTGGGCCTCGAAGGTGCCTCCCAGGGTGAACTGGCCTCGGCGGCAATAGGCGAAGCAGCCGGTGATGATGTTGGTGGACTTCGCCTCGCAGCCCGTCAGGTTGGTGACGAGGCCGGTTCGCGAATTCTGGCCCTGCAGGACGAAGCGGTCTCCCTCCATGTCGAGCTTGAGCAGGGGCTGGTCATACATGGTGCTGGTGCGGCCGTCGTCGCGAAGCTGGAACCCGGCCAGGGACGGGACGATGCGGATGCTGCCATCCGGCAGTGCGCGCTCGCCCCGGAGCTCGGCCTGGTAGATGCCCTCCTGGGGCAGCGAGCCGAGTGAGCGCATGTCACACTGGGACAGGTCGAAGAGGTCAGTGCGGCCCAACTCGTTGCAGATGGTGGCAGAGACGTTCCGGGGGTCGAAGCCGCAGGCGGCCAGGGCTCCGTTGTCCTCGAGGTCCCCATGCTCCTCGAGCGGTACATAGGTGCCATCCCAGACATAGGGGCCAGCATCAGTCCCCCCGTCCGGTCCCGCGTCTGGGACCTCATGGGGGCCCGCGTCCGGTCCTGAATCAGGGACCTCATGGGGGCCTGCATCGGGGCCAGCATCGCTGCCCGCGTCCCGGCCCGCGTCGGGCGTGGAGGGGGGTGAGTCCTTGTCACAACCTGTCAGCGGCGAGAGACACAAGGTCGCGAGGATGAGCCCGAAGGTGCGAAGAGAGCGTGTCAAGATTGGACCTCGGAAGTAGGGAGGGCTCCACGGGAGGTGTGAAGTGTGCCTGCCCAACGAAGGGCTCGGGTCGCCGTACCTCCGAGGCGTGCGGATGCTTGCGCCGCGAGGGGAACCCGGGACCGGTGGCGGTCCAATCCCGGGTCTACGGACAGCCTGGTCGCCGATTTGCAACCAGCCTCGCGTCCCCCTGGCCCCGCCGTGTCAGAGCCAGTTGAACTTCAGCTTCTTCGAGCTGCCCACGTCCTCGAACATGGCCCAGAGGTCCTCGGGCTCCCTGCGCGCGAGCCCCACGCACTGGGCTTGATGGCGCTCCTCGGCCGAGTCGTTCCAGCACGCGCGTGGGACTTCGTACATCCCATGGATGCCGTAGTGGTTGACGAGCCTCGCCTTGACGTGGTTCGCGAAGCCCGCGTCGTCGACGTGCACGTCCAGCTCGCCGTCGTAGTCCATGGCCCGGCAGTCGAAGTTGGCGCTCCCCAGCACCACGTGCTGACTGTCGATGATCATCAGCTTGGTGTGCAGGTAGATGGTCTCTGGCTGTTTCCCGAAGCCCCCATAACGGTAGGGGAAGTACACCTGTATCTTCGGGGCCACGTCCGCGTGCTTGGGCTGGGGCTTGCTCTTCTGGCCCGTCCCCTTGTGGATGAACCTCAAGACGGCGTCCAGCCGGACCTCCTTCCTCGCCCTCGTCTTCTTGTGTGTCAGGACCAGCCGGTAGTCCTGCTGGGGCCAGTCCTTGAGGGAGACGGACGGCTCGTCTATCTCCCAGACATAGTCATCCTTGGAGTACGTGGCCCTCGTGAACTGCTGGCGCTGGTCGCTGTTGTAGGTGATCTCCCCGTCGATGACCTCCACGGCGAGGCAGTTCTCGTCCAGGTAGCCACTCTCGACGGCCATCATCGCGTAGGTGATGCGCGTCAGGTAGGTGACGCCCTTGTCCGCGTCGTGGAGGGGATCCGGAATGACCAGCACCACCTTGAGCTGCCTGGCCCCCATCTGTTTGATGCGCGTGCGCACCGCCTTCACGAGCTCTGGATTGAAGAACTGGAAGTTCTCGATGTAGATGTATTTGTTCGCGTGGGAGATGAGGTCCACCAGCTTGTCGCGGATATGTGTCTGGTTGGATAGCGACTCGCTGTTGGTGGTCAGCGCGGTGACGGTGACGTTCCCGTTCTGGATGACCTGGCCGTTCGCGAGGGCCTGGACCTTGGAGCGGGCGACCGCGGGATGCGGGGGGCCGAACAGGTGGATGGTGGGAATCTGCTTCTTCCACCGGCGCAGCCACTCCTCCTCGATGTCGATTGTGACAGGGCCCTGGAGGAGCACGCCCGTGTCGTGGCACGAGTGGCCGTAGGGCCGGGAGTGGTCGATGTTGTCCCAGTACTCGGGCTCGATGTTGAAGCCACCGACCAGGACCTTCAGCGTGCCGGCGATGGAGAAGATGGCGATCTTCTGGTGGAGCGAGTAGCCCACGCCGACGCCGCTGTGCTTCTCCAGATACACCTGGATGCGTTGCTGGTAGTCGTGCAGCAGGGACCGGGTGGCCTTGTTCTTGGCGAGCGTATGCAGGGAGAAGTGGTCCGACATATTCGCGAGCTCGAGGCCCTTGACGGTGACGTCATCGGGTTGCCAGAGGCAGATGTCGACGGGGTGGCCCTGGTCCGCCACCTCCTTCAGGCACTGTCCGAAGTTCTTGCCCGCGTGGCGGTCGAGCAGGGTGTCGTGCTGGAGGCACCACCAGCCCAGTCGCACGTACGTCTTGGGGTCGACCTGCGCGTCACGGACCTCGTAGAGGCAGTCGCGGAACTTGTCGAAGTACTCTTCGCCGTCCATCAGGAACACGGCGGTGTTGTTGTGGGTCGGAGCCATGGACCTCGTTGAGCAAGCCACGTACCAGGGGAAGTCCCCGGACTCTGGACCCGGGGGGCTCCCGGCGAGGGCCGGGTGCTTGTCACCGGGACGCAGGCGCGTTGCTCGGGAACGCACGCAGGCGGCCCTCGAGGGGCTCGGCGGTGGCGGGGCGCGTGTGGAGGGAGCTGCCCATGCGTATATTGCGCGCCCAGTCACTCAAGGGAGCCATCTCAATGCGAAATCAAATCAGGTCGAAGACTTTCATCGTCATCGCATGTGTCCTGGGGGCGATGACGGCCAGTGCCCAGGATGAGGACGAGGCCGCGTCGGTCCAGGTCGGCAAGGACGGCAGCGTGAAGGTGAAGTCGCAGGGCAACACCGTGGAGACGCGCGGCGGAACGACCCGGGTCCGCGGTGGCGGCGGCGTCGACGTCCAGGTCGATGGCGCCGTGGCGCGGGACGACGACGACGAGGCTGACACGTCGTCGCGGCGCAGCGGCTCGCTCGAACTGGTGGACTCCGACGGCACCGTGGCGCACGACTGTGCCGACGGGGGCAAGGTGGAGATTGTCGGCTCCGATAACAAGGTCACCCTGACGGGGACCTGCGAGCTCGTCGAGGTGACGGGCAGCGACAACAAGGTCACCGTCCACACCGTGCGCCGCATCGAGACGACGGGCAGCGGCAACAGCGTCACCTGGAAGCAGGGCCCGGAGAAGGGCAAGAAGCCGCGCGTCAGCAACACCGGAAGCAACAACCGCGTCACCCAGGCGCGCTGAGCCGGGACGTCGCGAGGAGGCGCGGCACGCCGCCGCCGCGCCTCCGTCACATTTGATTGTGATTGATTCCGGTGAGACCGCGCGCCACGGCGGAAGCGCCAGCCGACGCGCGGAAAATTCCTCGCCCCTGTCGCCATTCCCGCGAAAATCGCGTAAGAACATTTGCGACGGAATGGAAACTGGCCGCGTGACTCGCGGGCAAGACAGCCATGTCCGCACAGCCGTCAGGCTGTCGAACTCATCGAACTACAACGGTGACTCCGTGGCATATGCCGCGTGGTGTCATGCGGCCTTGGGCCGCGATAGGGAGACGTATGCGGAAGGTGGCCATGACGGTCGTCATGCTGTGCGGAGCATGGGTGTCAGGGTGTCAGGGAGAACCGTGGGACGAGCCAGCCCACGAGCAGCCCGGCCCCGAGGCGTTTGTCGCGGCCACCCGTCAGGCGGTCCTCTCCCCGGAGCTCGAGGCGTCGCTCGCGTGTGTCGAGACGTATGCCAACGCGGGGACCTGTGACTGGGCTCACTGGAGCGAGATGGTCGAGACGTGCGGGACTCACGAGCACGGGGAACTCGAGGACGGACTCTTTCTCGAAGAGGTGCAGTCAGGTCACTGCACGGCGGCCAACTGGCCCGCGCTGAGCGAGCAGCTCATCACCCCCCGTCCGCCGCTCGTGCGCATGCGCGCGGACTGCAATGGCGCCTCCCAGATCGTCAAGGAGGTCGAGGCCAACGGCTGCTACGCCCTCGGACAAACCGCTGGCGCCTCCTACGTCGAGGTGCCGATCGGCAAGGCCGTGAGGCTCTTCGCCGGTGTGGACTGCACGGGGACTGGGGTCTCCGTCCAGACCGACGCGAGCTTCTGTGTGACGAAGTTCGCCAACGGCACCAGCACGAACGACAAGGTGCGCTCGTTCCGGGTTCAGGACTTGGAGGCGCCGCCATCGGAGTACCGGTATGACTGCGCCCCCGAGGAGTCGACGTGCGTCAAGAACCACAACAACACTGGCAGACTGGTCGACATCAACCGGAAGCACACCGTCAAGATCGTCCGCGTCTCCGTCGCGGGCAGGAGCACGACCTCGATGAACCTCATCGAGGCGCAGGTCCTCGCCATGTACGACTTCTTCCAGGGGGCCTCTCGCAATCAGATAAGCCTGGCGGAGGCCCCTACCCGGCGGGACCTGACGGCGCCGGCGGGCAGCACCTGCGAGGAGGCGAAGACCTATGCCGTCCGCTACGCCAGCCCGGACACGTTCCTGACCGTGTATACGATGCCCAACGGGCTGTGTAGCGTCTCGAGGGCTGGCGCGCGCAGCATCTACCTCAATGGCAACCTGCTCCGGGACCACGCCCACGAGACCGGGCATGTCCTCGGTCTCGCGCACGGCAACGCGAGAAATCCGTCAGGCGGCAAGGACATTCCATACGGCGACGCGAGTACGTACATGGGCAGTTTCCCGTCGGATAACTACAACCTCCCGCAGCTCCACTGGCTGGGATGGACGAAGAAGCAGGACCTCGTCAATGTCACCTCGGCCATCGCCAATGGTGCCACCTCCACGGTCACCCTCCGCCCGGTGGGGACCAATGCCGAGCTGGCCGGCGACCTCCCGCTGGGCGCGGTCTGGGATATTCCCGGCACCGAGCCCAAGGAGCGGTTGTTCATCTCGGTGCCGAAGTCACGCCTCAACGCCACGAATGACATCGAGGGGGGCACGGTGATTGTGTACCGCTCTCCCACCTGTGAGAACTGCACGGGCATGGCGATGAAGTCGACGACGAAGGGGCGGTTCAACGCCAAATCCGTCAATGAGCATGCGCTCGGCGGCCTGCGCCTCAAGGCAGTGGGTTACACGCTCAAGCCCGTCCAGCCGGGCGAGCCGAACATCGAGGATTTCGCCTCCGTCACGCTGCAAATCAGGCGGTAGCGGCCCGTGTTCAAGTGCTCCTCGACGCGATGAGCGCGAGGTTTCGTGGAGACAGGCGTGGTTCGAAGAGCTGGAGGAGCTCGACCTGGAAGCCCAGCTCCTCCAGGAGGAGCGCGCGATCCAGCAGGAGCACCACCTCCAGCGCCCTCGCGAAGCGGTCCCTCAGCAGATGGCAGAGCAGGAGGTCCCGCGTCTCGGCGCGGACGGACACCTCGAAGGCATCCAGCTCGACATCCGTCATGCGGGGCTCGAGGCCCAGGCGCTCCAGACGGTCGAGCGCGTAGAGGGCGAAGCGTCCGTCATAGAGCGCCCGGGGCGCGTCCCCGGCCCTCACGAAGCCGCGCTCGGGGAAGTGCCGCATGGTGAGGAGCGCGAACGCGAAGCGCCACGCGTACACCCGCTTCATCCGCGCGAACTCCGCGTCGGTCTTGTGAGGCCGTCCCCGCGTCGTCAACGCCAGGGCATGAGGGGTGAAGGGCAGGGGATGCGCGCCTCCGACGTGGGAGACGGGGTAATCCCGCGGGGTCTCCAGTTTGTCGTAGCAGCAGCCGACGTTCAGGACGAAGCCCGCCTCCTGACTCTTGCGGAGCTGCGTGAGGGCGAGTGGCCCGCAGGTGTGCAGCCCAATCGAGGCCCGGTCCCGGCCGGTGAAGAGCGGATCGAGCTGTGGTTGGAGGCCGTCCTCGACGGAGGCCTGGATGAAACACAGGGTGTCCCCGACTGGCGAGCGGGTCTTCGTCAGCCACCGCCGGCCCTTGTCCTGCAACGCGGCGTCTCTGTCGATGCTGTGGAAGGTCCATCCGAACGTCCGCGCACAGAGGCGGGCGAGGTGTCCCATGCCGCCGCCGATATCCACTGCCTGGTGGATGAAGCGCGTTCTCGGCGCGAGCAGGGCGAGCACCCGCTCGAGTTCGTGGGTCTTCTTGGTGCTGAGGCCCTGCGTCTCCGAGACGGTCAGCGCGTGAAGGCCCTCGTGCCAGGGCAGCGCCGTCAGTTCCTGGAGCGCGGCCAGGAGCGCGCCCAGGGACGGAGGTGGGGCGCCCACGAGCTCCCCCTGGTCCAGCCGCCGCTCGCCTGCTTCATCGAGCGACCGGGCATAGGCCAGCCAGTCCTCGGGCCAGGCGGTGCCGGACCCGGGCCAGCCCTGGAGGATGGAGCGGGACCACAGGGAGGACCAGGGCCGGAGTTGGTGCGTGAGCGCCTCGAGTCGCGCCTGGAAGTCCATGGCGGCGCATCCTATGCGCCGCTTCGCCGGTTTGTGATGACGGGGCCTGTCCCTCGACCACGATGCTCAGCGACACGTGGGCGCGCCCACGCCACCCCGGCGTTGTCTTGCGCCGGAGAGGTGCGAGGCAGCCGGTCCGCCGTCAGTTGCCGCGGTAGGTGGTGTCGAGGATGCCGACGCCCGCGCCTTCCACGTACAGGGTGACCTTCGTGCCCTGGGTGGCGGCCTGGGTGGCGCGCTCGAACAGTCCCAGGCGCTCGGCCTCGCTGTACTGGTAGCCGGCGGACGAGGCGCTCGCGCCCAGGTAGTAGTAGGTGCCGACGAAGCTCCCCGTGCAGTTCGCCGCGGTGTTCACCTGCACGAACACGTAGCCCTGACCATAGAAGGCGTTGGGTTGCCGGGTGTAGGTCGCCGCGCAGACGTAGCCATTCACGGTGATGGGGGCCGCCAGGGCCGTGCTGGAAAACCCGACCGACATCATCACCGCCGCAACAACGATGGACGCTCGCTTCATGGTGTTGTCCCCTCATTCCGTGGATTGAGGCCTCCGCGCCCGGGAAGGGCGGGGGGCTTCGGAAAGCGTCTCTGCCTTTCCACGTGAAGTAACGGACGAAGGGGGATTCCTTCCTCACTTCCTGTTCGCGTTCGAGGGTGGGAGGTGGTGTGGGTCCACCCGTCCAGACACGCTCTCGCGGCTGATGCGTGCCGACCTTGCGAACTCCTCGGCCAACACAATCAAGCACGTCATTACACATGAGCCTGGCCACTCAGTCGGCCTCCACCGCTCGGATTGCGACGACAGAAGCATCAGTTGCAGCGGCAGTCCGGTCAACGAAGGCACTCGCATTGAGCACAAAACCGAGCCCGCGGGGTCAATGGGATACGACAGCGCGGGCACGTCGTGGGCTCGGGGGCATGCGCACTGGGGATAGACGGCCTCTCCACTCTGGGTGGAGAGGCGAAGGAATGACTCGCGCCCCATGGGGCGGCTGTTGGGCGTGATCCGCTTCAGCGGACACCAAGGAAGAGGCAGGTACGGTGTCCGACATGAGGGAAGTAAAGAAGCCACGACGCCCCCGGCGTAGCTACACGGAGGAGTTCAAGGCCGGGGCAGTGAGGCTGGTGGTGGAGGAGGGAAAGACAACGTCCCAAGTGGCGAGGGACTTGGACTTGACGCTGTCGGCGTTGAGGATGTGGGTGGACCAAGCCCGAGCAGACAAGGGCCAGGGCAAGCCCGGGGCGCTGACGAGCGCGGAGCGGCAGGAACTCACGAAGCTACGCAAGCAGGTGCGCGAGCTGGAAATGGAGCGAGCGCTGCTAAAAGAATGGGTGGCCTACACCGCGAAGGAGAACGGGTGAAGTTTGAGTTCATCCGTGCGGAGCGGGCCTACTTCTCCGACAGCAGGCTGTGCCGCATGCTGAAGGTGTCACGTTCGGGCTTCTACGCGTGGAGCCAGAGGCCTGCGAGCGCACGACAGCGGGAGGACGCGCAACTGAAGGTGCTGGTGCACGAAGCTCACCAGAAAGGGCGGTGCACCTACGGCAGCCCGCGCATCCACCGGGCCTTGCGGAACCAGGGAGTGCGCGTCGGCCGCAATCGCGTCATCCGTCTCATGGGCGAGGATCAGTTGGTCGGGCGGGCGCGTCGACGGTACCGAGGCACGACGATGAGCGAGCACCAGCACCCCGTGGCGGGCAATCTGCTCGACAGGCGCTTCACGGCACAACGTCCGAATGAGCGCTGGGTAGGAGGCACCACCGAGCTGTCCACCCCCGGAGGCAAGCTCTACCTGGCGGCCATTGTCTACCTCTATTCGCGCTTCGTCGTGGGCTGGGCGCTCAGCGCGGTGAACGACAGGCACCTGACGCTCAAGGCGCTGGACATGGCGCTGCGCCACCGATGCCCAGCCGAGGGGCTGTTGCACCACTCGGACCAGGGAAGCACATATGCCAGTGAGGACTACCAGCACGCTCTGGCGAGGCACGGCATCGTCTGCAGCATGAGCCGACGGGGCAACTGCTACGACAACGCGGCCATGGAGAGCTGGTTCAGCGCGCTGAAGAACGAGTTGGGAGAAGTCTTCGTGAGCGCCAACGACGCGAAGGTGAAGCTGTTCGACTACATTGAGGTCTTCTACAACCAGCAGCGCTTGCACTCGGCAATCGGCTACGCTGCGCCGGCCGAGTTCGAAAGAGCAGCGGCGTAGTCAACCTGTCCATCGAACCGGATCACTCCCAGGTGCGTCAGCGAGGAAGTGCGCTGACTCCACGTAGATGCGTGCGAATTCCGACAGTGGCCCGGGACTTGAGGGGCTGCCCGCGACAAGACACCTTCAGCCCTCGCCCACTAGCGCTTATTCCGTAAGTACCCCTACCATAGCTTGGAAATGAGAATGAGGCGGTAGGGGGGATGGGACGGCGCACTGACCATCAACCAACACCTCCTGAGTCGTCGCCTGCTCAATGTGATTCGCATTGACTTACGGAGAGTTTGACTATGTCAGTTCTGGTCGATGCTCAGGTTGTCGCAAAGATTGCGGTCGTGGATGTAGCCAACATTGCAAGGCAGCTAGTGGATACGAGCGCTACTGCAAGGCAATTGGAGAATGAGTTTAAGAGCCGTGCCGCGGAGCTTGAGAAGATGTGGGCAGAGGTCCGGCGCTCAACAGAGCGCCTGCAAAGCGACGGCCCAGGCATGACTGATAGCGAGCGCAGCAAGCTTGAGACGGAAACTCAGCGCAAGCAGAACTCCTACAGCGCGAAGGCCCAAGCCTTCGAGGCCGACAATCGTCGGCGCAAGATGGAGGAAACCAATAAAATAATGAATCGCATCCGAAAGGCGGTGCGCGAACTCGCAAAAGAAAATGGATTCAACATTGTTGTCGACTCCGGTGCCACCGTCTACGCGGGGCCGTCTGACGACATCACCGAGCATGTGCTGAAGAGAGTGAAATAGATTTGTCCGTCATCATTCGATGGGCGGGAGGGGCAAGAAAGATGGTCTCGACATGTTCCGGGATTGGGTAGACACATCTCTCTTTCCTTGCCTCTATGACCCTGGTGCGCACCCGCGCGTGATTGAGATGCTGTGGCCTGCGGGTGGAAGTGCCTTGGGTCGGAGGGCTCCGTTTTTTCTACGCCGGCAATTACCTCCTGGGCCTGCGGTGTTGCCGCCGTAGGGAGGTGGCGTCATGGCACGCACGGCTGCTCACCCGCCAGCGGGCAGGCAAGTAGGGCTGGACAATCGACGGCGGCTGTCGGTCCTCAAAACCATTGATCCCCGCTGGGGCAAGTTTCTCGAAACCATTGATCCCTTGGGGATGAGGGTTTCTCAAAACCTTTGACCCCACCCGCGTGACTCACGGCCTACGCCCCTCCTCCGGGAGAGGTGACGGGCTTTCGAGAGGTCACGATGGAAGAGGTGAAGGAGGCGCTGCTGTTGCGGCTGGGCGGCGCGGCGAAGAAGCACATCGCGCGGCAGCTCCGGGTGTTGGTACCCGACAACACGAAGGCCCTCGTCGTCACGGCGGACGCGCTGGGCGCTCGGGTGACGCCCGCCTTCCTCGAGTACGCGCAGGCCCGGGGCTTCCATGTGGACGCGGCCCGCGCCCGAAGCCCCCAGGACAAGGGGCGCGTGGAGCGCAGCGTCCCCACGGTGCGTGACGACTGCTTCGGGGGTGAACGGCTGCGCAGCTTGGAGCAAGCGTGCGAGCGCAGCCGTCGCTGGTGTCTCGAGGAGTACGGCATGCGCCGGCAGGCAGGCCAGGGGCGCGCTCTTGGGCCAACACACCGAGCGACACGTCCTCACGCGTCCCGGTTGACCTCCCGTCCTCCTTCGCTGGTCCTGATGCGGAGCAACGGCGGTGGCGACCGAGGACTCCACGAGCCGCCGTGACGCTCGCTGGACCTGGCACACCCGCTACCGGAGGCGGCGGCCCGAGCGCCTAGGGGACGCGGCAAACCCTCCTCGAATCCATCGACGATGTGAAGGGCTCGCTGAAGGAGGCCGAGTCCATGCTCTCCCAACTCGCTGGGCGCGCGCCCGTCTTCAGTGGCAGGGCCCTCAGTGGCGGCGCGTTCACGCGCTATCTCGACCACGGTTCACGGCAAGTGGCGTGGATTCGTGGCGCTCTCGGTGGCGCGACGGAGCTGGCCAGTGTCGCGTCGGAGGTGGGGGACTCGGAGATGGAGCTGGGCGTCCTGCGCATGGCGGGCCCACGGTTCCAGTCCGCGATGTTCGGCGCCCTGCTGTTCGCCACCTGGGTGGACTTCCTCCAGCTCTCCGACGTCTTGCTCCGAGAGTGCCCGATGTGCGGCGACGAGAAGCTGTTCATCGACCTCCACCGCGTTCAGGGCTTGATGGAGCCAACGCTCGCGGACCTCACCTCCCAAAGTCCCGTGCGCGTCGAGGCGGCGGCACTCGCGATGCCTGAGCTGATGGGGAAGCTGACGCGTGAGTTCAACATGATGCACGCGGACGCCCGGTCCGCCATGGAGACAGGGGGCAAGATCATGGTGGCGGTGCAGGTGTGGGAGATGCTCGCCATGATTTCCACGCTGAAGTTGGGGCCCCCCAGGCTGCCACCGGCCGCCCCCGCGACGCTTGGCGTGGGCCTTGTCATGAGTTCTGGCGGCGTCATGGTGGGCTCACAGCTTGTCGTTTCCGCCGAGTGGGTGGAGATGATGCGGCGGCTGGTGCAGGCGGGCGTCCTCTCCGTCCCCGTGGTGAGCGCGGCCATCCGCATTCACGGTGGGCAGGCGATGATGGCGCAAGCTCACCAGGACTTGCCCACGGGCGTGCGCGATGCCCTGGGCGACAGTCCCGAGGTGCGCGGCATGCGCGTGACGGGCAAGGCGGGAGCGGGCATGTCCGAGGCCCCGAAGCACCACGTCATGCCGAAGGAGCACCGCGAGTGGTTCGAGGCGCGCGGCTTCAAGGGCGACATGGACATCGACCAGTTCTGTGTCCGGCTGGAGCAGGCTCACCACGAGGCGATTCACGGAGGTGGGAACTGGAAGCTGGGGCGTATGTGGCCCGGAGAATGGAGTCGGCTGATCATGGAGGCACTGCACGAAGCTGAGACCACGACAGGTCGGATGTTGACGCGGAACGAGGTTCTGGACATCGTCGCGGAGCGCATGCGGAGCTACGACATCCCGATGAAGTTCACCAAAGGGAGAAGTCGATGACGGATGGACGTTCGTGGCAGGGGAACTGGAAGGCCCGTGTGTATGAGCGCGTCCGCGAACGCGGCTACGACTCACTCACGACTTTTGCCGAGTCCCGCCCCACCGCATCGCTGGTGGCACTGGCCGAGGAGCTCGGGCCGGACGACGTTGCCGGAGTCCAGGTGTACGATGGTCTGGTCATCGAGGCGGTGCGAAGCAAGCAAGTGACCCGCTTGGTTCGTGGACAACTCGTGCGCGAGCTATGGGGGAGCCTCCCTGATGGGTGGCCGGCAGTGCTCGACGACACGAGTCGATTCGCAGTCGCAAAGGCACTTGGCCCCTGGATTGCCTATACCCCAGATACGCACAAGGGGCGTGCACGCGAAATCAGGACATCGCTCCTCGCCAATCCGCCACCGGCCGGCTGGCGTCCTCTCGGTCCTGACGATGAGCTTCTCCGGATGCTCCTCCCCGACGACGAAGCCTGAGCGCCGCCCGTAGCTGGTGAGTCAGCGACCAGGCCGCGGCTTCCGGCAGGGTGGGCTGTCCCACGCTGGGCACGACAACCAATAAAGGGATGACTCTTACGGGACGTATTCGAGGCGCCAGAAGGTCCGCGACGAAGGGCCGTTCTCATATCTGCAGACGACTCGGGCCAGCGCATCGCCATGGCAACAATCCCGCTGCGCACCCACGGGAGAGCACAGGCTGTTTGCCCATTGGCTGCACGCGGACAGGCCCGTGCAGACCGCGAAGTCACAGCTCTGGAACACACCGTTGCACGTCACTCCCACTCCATCTTCCGAGGAGCAGATCGCGCTGGTGCAGGACAGGGCCAGATTGGGACCGCAGTTCGCCGAACAAGTACTGAACTGTGAGACTGCTCCACGCTCCTCGTCCGAGGAGAACTCCGCGGTGTCGAGGTTGTCGGGAGTGGATCCGCCACACCCCACGATGGAAATGCAGACCAGGGCGGCCATGACCGCACGGACGTTCTTCATTGAGCGACCCCCATGGACACTTTGAGTGCCCAGACCAGTCTACAGGATAGCCAAACATAAGAGACTGAATCTACGGCATGGAGCGCAAGCCCATGGGAGAGGGACAACTGGAGCTTTACCGTGTCACGGAAAGCCCAGGCTCTCACTGTTGTCTTCATGCTGAGGCGCGGCAGTCCTTGGGAGATGCTTCCTCGCAAGCAGTTCGGCCTGTCGGGCATGACCGCCGGGCAGTATGGCTGGCGGCCCGTCCTTGAGCACCAGGGCGGGCCGCCATGCGCCGACTTGCTGGGGGCAGGGCACTGAAGCGCTGTGCGGCAGTCCTCAGTTCACACAGTTCTGGAAGCACTCGTCCCAGCACGTCGGGTTTGTCTGGCCGCAAGATTGATTGCAGGCTCTTGAGCAAAGGCAGGCGATGTTGTCTTCGCATGCTTGGGCCCTCACGTTTGACTCGAACTCACTCGGGCGCTCTTGCAAGGTCTCTTGCGAGTCCTCAGGCATGGGTTCACCACAGCCAGCCGTCAGTCCAAGCATCACTATCGCCGCCAACCACCTGGCTGCTCGCTTCAGTCTTTCCATCTCTTGTCCCTCCGCGTTGTGGTGGTACTGCGGCGGTCCGAATCCCGAGCCCTAGCTCTCCTCCACGATCTTCCGGGCCTCCAGTTCCAGGACGTGGGCCTGCAGTTCGTGAAGCAACTCGGAGAGTCGCGCGTGGCACGCTCCGCTGCGCTCGGGGTCCGGCGAGCCGATTCCGTCGGCGAGCGCGCGCCACCGCACGTCCTTCTGCAACTGCTGTCGCAGCGCGGCGCTGACCACGTCCGCCCAGGTGGGCTGGCTGTACGTGAAGTTCAGCGCCAGCGTGTCCTCCGAGGCCTCGGTGGCGTGCCAGTAGCCACGCGGCACGAAGAGCACCGAGCCGGGCTCGAGCGTGATGACCTCGGCCCCCTCGGGCATCTGCTCGGGCAGCTCCTGCTCCAGGTAGCTGGCCAGTTCGGGCGAGGGCGGCCCCATGTTCATCGCCCAGCGGTCCGTGGGCAGGGGCAGATGTGTATTGGGCGCGAGCGTCCAGCGCTTGGTGCCGCGCACCTGCACGACGATGTTCGCGTTCGCGTCGAAGTGGGGGCTATTTCCGCCACCCGACGGCGAGGCATAGAAGATGGCCCGCGCCACGGCGTTGCGCGCCAGCCCCAGCTCGAACGCCACCATGTGCAGCCACTGCTCGACCAGGGGGAGGTAGCGCTCCGCCGAGTCGAGGATGAGCGCCATTCCGCTGCGGTACAAGGCCGCCGCGGCCTGCGCCTCTACCCGGATGACGCTGTGCTCATCGCGCTTGTCCGGCAGCGCGACCATCACCGGGTTGCGGTAGGTGTGCAGCAACCGCTCGATGTCGTGGAGCTCGGGCAGCTCCGCGAGCTCCCCGAGCCGTTCAAGCGGGCCGTGGCAGACCAGGTGCCGCGTGGGCCAGTACTCCGTCAGGAACTCGCGACCCGGGTGCGGCGTGAAGAGCCGTTCGAGGAAGGGTCGCTCCGATGACTCCAAGTCCATGAGAGACGCTAACACGCGAGCGAATGGGGGCGCGGAGTCCTCGCGGCTCCTTGCCCACCTCCACTCCGGCGCCTACGCTCCGACAAGGGCTGGCCCCGTCCGCGGATACCCTCCACGAACGGGCGGTCAGCAGAAGGCAGTCTCCCTGATACATCGTGAGAGCGCCGCGCCATGGATGACGACGTCTCGCTGCTGACCGCGTGGAAGGCCGGAGACCGTCGAGCGGGGACGCGACTCTTCGAGCGGTACTACCCGGCGCTCGCCCGCTACTTCCGCAACAAGCTCTCCGTCGGCGCGGAGGACCTCATCCAGCAGACCTTCACCGGCTGCGTGGAGGGACTGGAGCGCGTCCGGAGCAGCGCCACCTTCCGCTCCTACGTCTTCGGCGTCGCGCACCACGTGCTGTGCGCGCACCTGCGCCGCCGCGCGCGTGAGCCCGTGGATTTGGAGACGGTGTCCATCCAGGACCTCGCTCCCGGGCCCAGCAGCATCCACGCCCGGCAGGAGGAGCAACGTCTCCTGTTGGAAGCCCTGCGTCGCATCCCCGTCACCCATCAGACCGTGCTGGAGCTGCACTACTGGGAGCAGCTCTCCTCGGAGGAGATGGCGGACGTGCTCGGAATCCCCGCCCCCACGGCGCGCGGCCGGCTGATGCGGGCGAGGGAGCTGCTGCGCGAGTCCCTGGCCGCGCTCACCGACAGCCCGGAGCACCTGCGCAGCACCGTCACCCGACTCGAGCACTGGGCCGCCCAGCTCCGTGCGCGGTTGGATGGCGGGTAGTCGGAGGCCCGCCCCATGACGGACCCCACGTCTCCCTCGTCACTTGGCGCACGCGTGGCCCAGGCGGCGCCATCCGCCGACCTGGAGTCTCGACGACTGGAGGCAGCCAGCCGCGCCCGGGTGCTGGGCATCCCCGTGGAGCCACCGCGCGTCGGCCGCTACGTCCTGCTCGAACGCCTGGGCGCCGGGAGCATGGGGGAGGTGTACAGCGCCTACGACGACAGGCTCGAGCGCAAGGTGGCCCTCAAGCTGATGTTGCCCGAGCTGGAGGCCCCCGCCGGGGAGCGAATCCTCCGCGAGGCGCGTGCGCTGGCCCAGCTCTCCCATCCCCACATCGTCCACGTCTACGAGGTGGAGCACTTCGAGGGACGGCTGTTCATCGCCATGGAGCTCGTGCGGGGCGAGAGCCTGCGTCAGTGGCTGCGAGCCGAGCCCCGGACCTGGCGCACGGTGCTCGACGTGGTCATCCAGGCGGGACGCGGCCTCGCCGCCGCGCATGCGGCCGGACTGGTCCATCGCGACGTCAAGCCCGACAACGTGCTCGTGGGCGCCGACGGACGGGCCCGCATCGCGGACTTCGGCCTGGCCCGGTCCACCTCCGACACCTCGCCCCCCAGTCCTCCTGGCGGCGGTGAGGACGCCTCGGTGCGACTCACCCAGACGGGCACCCGCGTTGGAACGCCCGCCTATATGGCACCCGAGGTCTGGCGCGGCGCGGAAGCCGACGCGGCGAGCGACCAGTTCAGCTTCTGCGCCATGATGTACGAGGCGCTGTTTGACGCGCTCCCCTTCGCGGGCGCGAACAGCGACGAGCTCCGCGCCGCCGTGCTCGCCGGCAGGCTTCAACGGCCCCCGCGCGGCCCTGTCCCCGCGCGAGTCCGTGCCGCGCTGGAGCGTGGGCTGTCCATGACACCCGCCGCGCGCCACGCGAACCTGGACGCGCTGCTGACCGCGCTGGCCCCGGAGCCCCGGCGGCAGCGACTTGGCGTGGTGGCAGCGACGGTGGTGGGACTCGGCCTCGTCGCCGGTGTCGTGGCCCGGCCCGGCGCGGACGCGGAGGCGACCTGCGCCCAGGCGGGCACCGAGCTCGGCCAGGTGTGGAGTCCGACTCGCGCGGACGCGGTGCGCGCCGCGCTGTCTCGGGAGGGACGCCCCTTCGCGATGGACACCGCGCTCCGGGTGGTGCGCGGGCTCGACGCCCATGCGTCGGCCTGGGCTCGCGAGCGCCGGGCCGCTTGCGAGGCCTCGCACGTCTACAAGGTGCAGTCCCCGGCGCTGCTCGATTTGCGCACTGCCTGCCTGGACCGCTCCGCGCGAGAAATGGAGGGGCTGCTTCACGCCTTCACCCAGGCGGGCCCCGCCACGCTGGAGAGCGCGGTGGATGCCGTCTCCCGGCTGTCGGCGCCGTCACGCTGCGCGGACCTGGAGGCCCTCCAGCGACTGCCCTCCCTCCCGGAAGCTCCCGCGGCGCGCGCGGCCATCGACGCGGTGCGCGCGCGCCTGGACCACGCCCGCGCCGAGGAACTCTCCGGCCGCTATGCCGAAGGACTGGCCGAGGCCCGCGAGGCGCTCACCCGCGCCGACGTCCTCGACTACCCGCCCGTGCGCGCCGAGGCCCTGTTCCAGGTGGGCCGACTCCAGGCGGCCACCGGCAAGCTCGTGGAAGCCGTGGCCTCGCTGAGCTCCGCGGTGGACCTGGCCGAGGCCCACAGGGCCGACGACGTGGCGGCGGACCTCTGGACCTTCCTCACCCGGACCGCCGTCCGCGAACTGGAGGCGCCCCGGGAAGGACGGGACTGGTCTCGTCGCGCGAGCGCCGCGCTGGCTCGCATCGGCGTCACGCGAGGGCCACGACGGGCCGAGCTCACCACCTACCTGGGACGCCTGGAGTACGTGGAAGGCCAGCCCGAGCGCGCGGAGCCCCACCACCGCGAAGCCGTCGCCATGCTGAGAGAGGCAGGCAATGCCCCCGTCGCGCTCGCCAGTGCGCTGCTGGGGCTGGCCAACGCGCTCGAATCCCGGGGGGACACCGGCCCCGCCGTGGCCGCCTACGAAGAGTCGCTGGCCCTCATGGAAGCGGAGCTGGGCCCTGGACATCCGCAGGTGGCGCGCGCGCTCCATGACCTGGGCACGCTCGAGCTCACGATGGGGCGCATGGACAGCAGTCGAACCCGCCTCGAACGCGCCCTCGCGCTCTGGAGCGCGGCCCATGGGGACTGGCACCGCGACGTCGGCCGCGCCCACCTCGCGCTGACCAGCCTGATGCTCGCCACGGGACGTCGCGACGAGGCGCTGGAGCATGCACGGCGCGCCCGCGACATCTACCGGCGCGTGCTCCCCGAAGGACACCCCGCGCGCGCGGACGCGGAGCTGTCACTCGGGGTGGTGCACTACTGGCGCCGGGAGCTGGAGCCCTCACTGGAGGCGTACCGGAGCGCGCTGGACGCGCAGCGCCTCGCGCTTCCCCCGGGACACGCCGAGCGCATCCAGACGCTCAGCTACCTGGGAGAGACGCTCGTGCAGCTCGGCCGGCACGCCGAGGCGGTGCGCATCCTCGAGGAGGCCGAGGCCGAGCTGGCACGGGACGCGGGAGGAAACCGGGAGCGGCTGCGCGCGCTGGTGCTGGCCTCCAAGGGCGGAGCCCTGCTGCGGCTGGGGCGGCTGGCGAGGGCCCGGGACAGTCTGGAGGAGGCCCTGCGCCTGCGAGAGGCCACTCCGGGCCGGCCGGTGGACCTCGCGGACGTGCGGTGGACGCTGGCTCGCGTGCTGGACAGGGAAGGGCGGGAGGCGTGCCGGGCGCGACGACTCGCCCAGGACGCGCTGGACGTCTACGCCACCCTGAAGGGTGCCGGTGCCGAGCGGGCGAAGCAGGTCTCCGACTGGCTCGCGGGCCCCCGGCGCTGCCGCGAAACGACGGCCCGGTGAAGAAATCGTGCGTCGTGAATGAACAGTCCGGAGGCTCGCGACACTTCCATGGGTGAGTCACTTCACCCAGGAGTCCCGATGCCCGACACCGCCAGTCCCCCCGCCACGTACGAGCTCCCCATGGACACCCGCCGCGTGCTGCTCCGCGCCGAGTCGATGGACTCGGACATCCAGCTTCGGCTCATGACGCACTCGACCCAGCCCCTGTTGCGGTCCGGGGACCAGGTCGTCGTGCCGTTCCAGGACGCGCACAGCGAGGGGGTCCACGTCGAAGTCACCCAGCCGGAGCGGGCCACGCTGAGCGGTCATGCGCTCCACGTGGAGAGCGGGCTGGAGCGGCCCTTCACCGTGCGCGGCATCAACGGGGAGCTGGGCAAGGACTTCGCCCACCCGGAGCGCCTGGCCACGTGGCGACTGGTGCTCCGGTCCTCGCCGGAGGGCACGGGCTCGCCTCCCGTGGACATCTCGCCCGAGGTCGTCATCAAGAAGGGCGGCGGCGTCTGACCCGGGCCTCGCGTCCCTCATGAAGCCCTGACGAACCGCGCTCCGCCGCCACGGCGTGAGCGCGGAGCACCTCTCACAACCCACCTGGAGCACAGCATGCCTGGCCATGACGCCACCCGTACGCCCTGGAGCGACATCAACCTCAGGGACTCCCTCGATGACGACGGACGAATCCCCTCTCCCAATGTGTCGTGGTGGATTTCCCCCGACATCATCCCGATGCAGGCCGAGGAGCTCTCGCCCGAGGAGCAGCGCCGGACCTGGGCCGAGGACGCTGGCCGCAACGTGCTGGCGGGCGTGCTGAACAACATCTACGTGCGAGGGTGGAACTACAAGTCCACGCCACAGTCGGGTCGCGTCTTCCTCTACTGGTCCGACTCCGCGCTGCTCACCCACCCGCGCGACTGGAAGCACCAGGTCCTGCGCACGGCCACGGGCCTCACGGACTACGTGCAGGTGAGCGGTGGAGCCAACGACTTCGTCTGCTCCAGCGAGCACTTCGAGTGGCGTCCGCCTTCTCCCATGGGCACGCATCCGTGCCTCATCGCCCGGGTGGTGACGGAGGGACACGCCAACCCGCTGCCCGCCGACGAAATCACCTCCGAGGAGTACGCCCGCTGGGTTCGCGAGAATCCAGGCGTCTGCCACCGCAACGTCACCGTGGTGCCCACCACGCGCCAGGAGCACCTGGTGGACACGGGCTTCACCAATCCGGACCCCGTCCACACGCGCTACCGCTTCGTCATCGCCGCCCGCCAGCTCCCCGTGGGCACCGCGGTGCAGGCGTGCTGCGATGACCCCCACTTGAGACAGGCCTGGAGCGTCAGCCGTCCGGAGGCCGAGTTGTTCACGTCTCAGCCCGTCATGCTCCCGCCTCGCTTCAAGGGAAAGCTTCGGGTGGAGACACGGCTGCCGCGTGGCGCGCGCGTGGCGCCGGGCGCCTCGCTCAACATCAAGTTCTACCGGGTCGCCGCCCAGGGCGAGTCACCCATCATCGACCGCTACGGCCAGTCGCCCGCGGCCATCGGCTTCGATGGCGAGCCGGGCGAAGTCGACCTCTTCCTCGGCAACTACGCCCTCCGCTTCGCGTGAGCCCGACCAATGCCATCCCTGGAGAACATGATGAAGACCCTGACGCGAATCCTGCCGCTGCTGCTCCTCCTGCACGGCGCCTCCGCCTTCGCTTTCAACTCCGACGAGCACAAGCGACTTGGAGACGAGGGCAGCTCCCTGATTCCGCTGTGCAACCAACCCCAGGAGAGGAATTGCCGCCCCTGGCGGGTGATGACGCGGACGGCACGCTCCGGCACGGGGCAGGACTTCATCCAGTTCGACCTGATGAAGACCTTCAAGCCCAGCACCCCTGATGGAATCCGACTGGTGGACCAGCGCTCACAAGCGGCCTTCAAGCAGGAGTTGATGGCTCGACAGCAGTGCTACGTGGACAACAAGACCAGCGGCCAGCTCCCCTACATCCGAGCGCTTTATGTGCCGCCCGCCGCGCCCCCCATCAGCCCCGTGCTCGTCTGGGTCGGGGACTCCATCCATCCATCCGGGGGAGGGGAGTACCTCACTTTCGGAGACCTCATCGCGCTCTACGGTGACTATCGACGGGCCGTCACCTGCGACGAGCAGGACAGGACGTGCGCGCTCGGTGACGCGGCGACGCACATGGACCCCAGCCTGCTGGGCCACCTGCGCAACATCGGTCGTGGAGAGGTTCCTCCGTTTGGTGCGTTGGGAAATGCGACGGGGGACTCGGGGGGAACCCCCACCGATGGCCCGTGGTGGGGCGATGAGATGATGCGACTGGCCTTCACCAACGACTGGCACTTCCAGGAGCATGCGCTGCGCTGGTACGTGGCCATGCACCGCCAGGCGCTCTACTACGCCCGGCTCGCCGTCGAGACGCGCGAGGAGGCCCACCTCTGGAAGGCCCTGCATTACGAGGCCAACGGGCTGCACAGTCTGACGGACCTCTTCGCGCCCGGACACCTCATCACCAGCCGGGAAGAGACGGTGAAGGGCATCTACGCGTCCAACCGCGTCACGCCCGAGAACAATGAGACGCTCCGATGGATGCGGGGAATGAACGCGCAGGGAGAGACCGCCGCGTCGGTCCCCAAGCCGCTGCCTGCTCCTCGCTCCAGCCGGTTGGCCTCCTACAACCTGAACTGGGTGCGCCACATGCGAGGCGAGGAGGAATACCACTCGGGCTTCAACCACTTTGGTGCACGGCTCAAGAGCGTGTCGGGCAATGAGTGGACGGGCTTTGGCGATGGGAAGTTGTTTCCCCGGGAGACCGACAGCGGCCCCGTGGTGGAGCAGCGACAGTGGGCCTTTGCCCGGCAGACGGTGAGTGACTCCCTGCAGTCCTTGTTCAACGCCTACCGGGACATGTCGTTTGAAGCCGGCAACCTCACGGGCGAGGCCCGCAAGCAGAAATGCCAGCAGGTGATGGAGCGCATCGCGAAGGGCAAGGACCTCTATCAGGCGCTCCGCCACGTGCCCGTCGAGGCGAAGAACATCTGCTACGCGCCGGACAAGTGTTGCGCCACGAAGGCGTGGATGGGCGCGCGCTATGGCGCGCAGGTCCGCACGCTGCTCCAGCTCCCACAGAGCTCCATCCCCCTGCTCCCCGTTCCCACCGGCGCGGACTGGGGCAGCATCTGCACCGAGCAGACCGCGCAGACCGAGACGGCCCGGCTGCGAGTCCCACCCGAGCCCCACCGGGACGCCTCTCCTCTGCGCCCCTGTCCCTACTCCGCCGTCTCCAAGCAGGACCTCGCGGCCCCCGGAAATCTCCCGGAGGCGCGGGTGGACTGACGGGCTTCCGACGCCACCCTCCGCGCGGCCATGCGACACGCTTTGCTTCGGGGATGAGCCAGAGCGAGTCTCATGTGCCGCCCGGCGCGGCGGCCCTTTCCATCGTCCCAGGAGGAGGAGTCAGAAGGTGATTTCCCTGATGACTTCGGTGTGGTCGCCCGGCAACCGGGGTGCCACCTGCCCGGCGAGCTCCTTGATGCGTGCCGCGGAGCAGCCGCCGCAGCCCAGGGCGTCCTTGAGCTTCTTCCCTCCTGGCCCCCGCAGGTTCTTGACGGCGTTCCACGCGTTGATGAGGCCGAACTTCCGGGTGCGCACGGTCTCCCCTCGGATGGCCTTGCAGATCAGCTCCAGGTCCGCGTCATCGAACTCGGTGAGGTCACGGGCTTTGTCGTCGTTCGCGCGGTTGGCATAGAACACCCTGCGTTGTCTGGAGAAAGTGGGCCGGGTGTTCAGCGTCTGCATGAGCGCGCTGCCCGCGGTGAGGTCTCCCGGTCCGGGCACGCAATCGGAGACGATGAGCGGAGCATCCGTGAACCCCTGGAAGGGCGGGTCGATCAACGTCATCCGGAGGTCGAGCTGACTCGGGCTCGGTGCCGGCTCCAGCACGAAGCCATTGCGGTGCCGGCCGCGCACCTTCTTCATGAACCCGCAGTTGGTGGGGACCTCCGTAGGCATCCACTCCGGGTCCGCGAGCGAGTGGTCCGCGCCCGTCGCGATGATGGCGCCGAGGGAATGCGCCACCACCTGCACGGTCGTCCCCGAGTGCGCTCCCCGTGCCTGAATGATGGCGTTGCGCAGGCAGTCCGCCGTCTCCATGGGGTGCCGGTTGTCGGGATAGAAGAAGTCGTAGACCTGCGCATTGGACGGGAAGTTGTTGATGGCCGGGTCCATCACCTCGGGGCCTGCGCCGATGCCATGCACGGAGATGTGGGGCACTTTGTTCGGGTCGATGGGACCTCTGGGCCGGAGCTCGCACATGCCACAGCGCATGCGCATCCGAGAGCGCTCCGCGCCATTCGTCCGGTCGCCCGCCGTGGTCGGCGTGGGGTTCAGGACGGGAGTGGGCGGGGCCAGGGGCGCGAAGGAGGCCTGCACGGTCGGCCACTCGGTCAGGGCGGCGCCCGCGTCGGTTCCTGCGTCGGCGCCCGCATCCGTGCCCGCATCCGCGCCAGGTCCCGCCCCCGCGTCCCGCCCGCCGTCCGCACCCGCGTCGGCGCCTCCATCCGAACCCGCGTCTGAACCACCGCCACCGCCGCCGCCACCGCCGTCCGAACCCGCGTCGCGGCCCGCATCGGTGCCGGTGCCTGCGTCGGCGCCCGCATCCGCGCCCGCGTCCACTCCCGCGTCGTCCTCACAGGTGGGTGTCTCGGTGAACTCCTGCTCAGGAGGATCACAGCCCGCGTCCCCGGCGTCACCCGCATCTCCCGCGTCCCCGGCGTCAGGGCCTCCGTCACACTCCTCGCAGGACTCGGGCTCCTCCTCGTCTCCGGTCGACATCCCTTCGCGCCTCTGCTCCGTGCTCCTGGCGTCCTCCTGCGCGAGGCATGCCGACATGCCGACAGCAAGCACGAGCATCGCCAGGAAGAGCGCGCGGGCAACGAGGGGACTGGCGGTCGGGAGTGGTTGGGAAACCCGCATGGGACTGTCCTGGATTGAGAAGGAGTTGTGCGCCCTTCCCACGAGCCTAGGGCACACAGGAACGCCTGAACAGGCTTACATGGAAAAGCATGATAAACTGACTCGGGCCTTCTGGCGATGATGCAGGAAGAGCGCTGGCCTCGCGGCGCAACTACGAGTTCTTCGGCGCGCCCACGGTCGGCATCCCGTGCATGCAATCCCAGAGGAGCTCGTCATCCTCCGTGGGTTGTCTTTAGCCAGGCCCCCGCCGCGCACCTCATGAGAGCATCTCTCCTCGGAGGAGATGGCGGACGTGCTCGGCATCCCCGCCCCCAAGGCGCGTGGCCAACTGATGCGGGGGAGGGATCTGCTGCGCGAGACCCTGGCCGCCCTTACCGACAGCCCGGAGCACCTGCACGGCACCGTCACCCGACTCGCGCACTGGGCCACCCAGCATCCGGGGCCCCCGTAGATGGCTCCAGGAGCCGCCCCAGCAGCCGGGTGGCCGCACGGGTCGCATAAGGCCAGCCATGGTCCCCAGGGTGCTCCTCGTAGGTATGCGCGACACCCGCCGCGTCGAGTGCCCGGTGCACCCGGCGATTCATCTCCACCACGCGGGGGTAGTCCTCGATGCCGACCTCCAAGGCCAGGGCGGGCGCCCGCCCCGCCGCCGCGCCCTCGATGAGCCGCCCCGTGTCATACGCCCGTCGCACCTCGCTACCCACGGGCCCCCAGACGCGGTCGTGCTCCTGCTCGGTCGGCATCATGCACGCACCACCCCGCATCGACGCGTAGGGGTCTCCCTGCCGCTCCGACGCGTAGAACGCTCCGGCGACGGCGAACGCACGAGAGAACACCCCAGGGTTGCGCAACGCGAGGTGAATCGCTCCCGCGCCGCCCATGGAGAAGCCGCCGATGATTCTAGACCGCGCGGCCCGATCCACCGGATACGTCGCCTCGATGGTGGGGATGAGGTCCGCCAGCAGGTAGTCCTCGTAGCGCTTCCCGGAGGCGTCGTTCATGAACCAGCGCCGGCCGCTCTCGGGGAAGACAAACAGGACGTCACTCGCGAGCCCCGTCAGGAAGCCGTCCCCTTGCCGCGCCCAGGAGTGCCGGTCCCCTCCAAAGGAATGGAGCAGATAGCAGACGCGGAATCCCGCCAGAGGTGGACGCCCCGAGGGGACCTGGACATGCGCCACCTTCTTGCGACCCAGGGAAGGCGCATCATGTTCGAACTCCGAGCCACGCAGGACTTCGGACCGCGGTATCAACATGGGTCTCTCCTCAGGCGCTCCCGCTCCGGAGCGACGGCATCGTTTCAGGGGGATTCACAGGCCGGGACAGCAGCTCCATGACCTGCTGGGCATCGATCTTCCCCCGATTGTTCCGGGGGAGTGCGTCCACGGGCAGGAGCTTCGACGGCACCATGTACGGAGGAAACCGCTCGGCGCAGTGCCGCCGGACGTCGTCAAGCAGTGCCTCGGATGGAGCCCGCAGGACGAGCGCCGCGCCAAGCAGCTCCACGCCGCTCTCCTGAAGGACCACCACCGACGCCTCCGTCACCGCGGGGTGAGCCTGGAGCACATGCTCCAGTTCCTCAAGCTGGACGCGATACCCGCGCACCTTCACGAGTCGGTCACGTCGTCCGAGGAAGATGAGTCGACCTTTCTCGAAGCGGGCCATGTCCCCCGTGCGGAAGAACGTGCGGCCATCCGCCCCTCGCTCGAAGCGCTGCGCGGTGAGCGCATCCAGCCCGCGATAGCCCTCCATCACGGTGGGCGCACAGACGAGGAGCTCTCCCTCCTCCGTGGGCGCACCCGAGCCGTCCTCCAGTCGAATCTCCGCATAGGGACACGGCAGGCCGATGGGCACCGGACCCTCCGAAGCCAGGTCCTCCGGCCCGATGTCGTGGAAGGTGAAGACATTCGTCTCTGTCGGGCCGAACCAGTTCGAGAGCGTGCACCCGACGGGAAGCCGCCGCGCCAGTTCCTGGAGCCCGGGCTTGGGAATGACCTCCCCCGCGAGAATCACGTGCCGGAGCGACGAGGAGGCCAGCTCGCGCAGCGGTGTCCCCGCGTCGGGTCGGAGCAGCACCGAGGGA
The DNA here is from genome assembly GCF_010894455.1 of Myxococcus eversor. GTDB lineage: Bacteria > Myxococcota > Myxococcia > Myxococcales > Myxococcaceae > Myxococcus > Myxococcus eversor. The sequence continues at coordinate 336,132 of NZ_JAAIXY010000001.1, forward strand.
ACGGAGTACCAGACGGTGATGCCGCTCTTGATGATGAACCGGCACGTCTTCGCCACCTGACCGAACAGCCACTCCGGCACCGGCGTGAGCGCGGCCCCCACCACGGCGGAGGCGAAGAAGTCGAAGATGGTCAGGTCGAACGAGGGTGACGCATGCTGCGACAGCACGTCTTCCGGCCCGAGGCCGAGGTGCCGTGCCCCCCACTCCACGAACGCCACCGCGCCGCGATGCGCCTGAATCACGCCCTTCGGCTTCCCAGTCGACCCCGATGTGTAGAGGACATACGCGACAGCCTGCTCCTGGACGGGAACCGCCTGGGACAGCGGCGCTCGGGAGAGCGCTTCGCACCAGGAGACCCGGTCCACCTCCTGGGGAACGAACGCTGTCAGCAGCGTCACCACCACCTCCTGGCGCGCGGCCCACAGCCCTTCTCTTGCTTCGTCACGGAACAGGGCGTCCGCGACATGCTGCGTGGTGATGAGGTGCCCCGGCTCCGCGTCGCGCAGGATGAGCCGGGCCCGGGCCGCGGGCGTCGCATGGTCGATGGGCACATAGCTGGCGCCCGCCAGCAGCGCGCCGTAGATGGCGATGGACAGCTCCTCCCCCTTCGGCAGGCAGATGGCCACCCGCCCTCCAGGGCGCAGCCCTGTCTCCACCAGATAGGCGGAGAGCCGCAGCGCGCGTTCAATCAGCTCGCCATAGGTGAGCCGTTTGGCGGGAGTGATGAGCGCGGTGCGCGAGGTGAAGCGCGACGCCGCGTCCAGGAGGACGGTCGACAAGGTCTGCTGACGCATCTTGAGTGCCTTTCCCGCTCAGGGGTCCAATCCCAGCTCGGAAGCGATGATGACCTTCTGGATTTCGGAGGTTCCCGAATAGAGGATGCCTCCCAGTGCATCACGCAGCTCGACGCCGACGTCCGAGCCCTCCATGAACCCCATGCCTCCGTGAACCCGGAAGGCATCCGTCCCCGACGCGAGTGCCGCCTCGCTGACATACAGCTTGGTGAGGCTCGCCTCGCCCGCTGTCAGGACACCCGCCACGAGTCGGGTCACCGTCTCTCTCACGAGGAGCGCGGACGTCCGGTAGCGCACCAGCATGTCCACGAGCCGCGCGGCGACCTGCTGGTGTGCACCAATCGGCCGGCCGAACTGCTGCCGCGTCTTCGCGTAGCTGAGCGAGGTCAGGAACTGCTTGCGCATCATCCCCAGGTGGAACCCCGCGAGCATGCTCCGCTCCCACAGCAAGGCATGCTGGAACACCGTGGCCCCCTGTCCCGACAAGCCCACCATCGCGCTCCGCGGCACGCGGACCTCGTCGAATCCCACGGAGCACACGGAGCAGCCGTGCATCCCCATGCGGGGCTCGTCGATGCCCACCTCCACCCCCGGTGCACTCCGAGGTACCAGGAACGCGCTGACGCCTCGGTAATGCAGGCGCGGGTTCTTGGTCGCCAGCACCAGGAACCAGTCTGCCTCACGGGCGTTCGTGATGAAGCACTTGTCCCCGGTCAGGACACACGTGTCGCCCTCGACGCGAAAGCGCGTCCGGAGGGACATGACATCGGAGCCCGCGCCGGGCTCGGTGGCGGCGAGCGCGCCAATCGCGGAGCCGTCCCGCAGCGAGGGCAGGAGCCGCTTCTGCTCCTCGTCGCCAAAGCGCAGCAGGCCCGAGGCGAAGCCGAAGCAGTGCGCCCCGAGCCCCAGGGGAAAGCCGCCCCCCTTGCACCCCATGCCGAGCCCCTCCAGGACGGACAGCACCGTCGGCGCATCCAGCGCACCGTCGGGCATGAGCACCTCGAAGACTCCGAACCCGGCGGCCTTCGTCCAGGACTCCCGGAACCATGCCTCCGCACCGACACCGATGCGGGGCACACCCAGCGACTGTCCGAACATCCTCGCCGCTTGCAGCTCCGGCGGCTCCGCGGGCAAAGCATTGCCATCCATGGTCTGGCTCCTGTCCTTGCTCGCGAGGAACTACGACGACGCCCCGGTGATGCGCGTGTTGAATTCCCGGACATGGCGAAGGCTCTCGGACAACAGCGCCTCGTTTGGGGCGTCCGGGGCCAGGGTGTCGCTCCGGCAGTGTTCATAGGCGCTCAAATCGAAGAGCCCATGACCGCTGATGTTGAGCAGGATGACCTTCGGCGGCGCGTCGCCCGGGTGCTTGCGCGCGAGGTCGAGCGCCCCCGCGATGGCGTGCGCCGACTCGGGCGCGGGAAGCAGGCCTTCGCACTCCGCGAAGAGGAGCCCCGCGGAGAGGGCTTCTCGCTGGGGCACCGCCATCGCGTCGAACCCCTTGTCCGCGAGCATCGCGCTCAGGAACGCCGACGTCCCGTGGTAGCGCAGCCCTCCGGCGAAAATGGGCGGGGCGATGTAGTTGCTTCCCAGCGTGTACATCCGGTTGATGGGTGTGGTGCCTGAGAAGTCGTTGATGTCGAGCGCGTAGAGGCCCCGGGTGAGCTTGGGGCACGCGGCCGGCTCCACCGCCAGCAGCCTCACGGAACGCTCCCGCTCACGCGCCGCGCGGAGGAAGGGCAGGCCAACCCCACCGAAGTTGCTGCCCGCCCCCATGCACGCAACGACATGGTCCGGGAACTCCCCCAGCGCGCCCATCTGCTCGACAGCCTCGCCGCCGATGAGCGTCTGGTGCAGCAGCACGCAGTTTTCTCCGCTCCCCACGGCGAACCGGACGCGCTTGCCACCATGCGCGACCTCCAAGGCCTCCCCGGTGGCGATGGCCAGGCTGCCCACGCGCTCCGGGTCCTTCTGAGTGGCCTTGCGACCGACCTCGGTGGCGTCGCTGGGGCTCTCGTGCACGGTGGCTCCGAACAGCTCCATCATCGCGCGGCGCTGCGGCTTCTGGCGCAGGCTGGCGCCCACCATGAACACCGTGCAGCGAAGACCAAACAGCTTGCACGCATAGGCCAGCGCGGTCCCCCACTGCCCCGCGCCCGTCCCCGTGACGAGTTCCTGGATGCCCGCCTTGGCGTAGTAGTAGGCCTGCGCCAGCGCCGAGTTGAGCTTGTGGCTCCCGGACACGTTGAGGCCCTCGTACTTGTAATAGATGCGAGCGTTGGCCCCCAGGCGGCGCTCCAGCTCCCGAGCGCGCCGCAGCGGCGTTGGCCGGTACTGCGAGTAGAGCTCCAGGAGCCGCTCCGGAATCTCATGGTACGGCTCGCTGATGCTGTTGGACTGCGTCACCAGGGAGAGCGGCTGTTGCGGCACCACACTCACGCGGCGGGTGCCCTGGGTGAGCAGGGCCACGCCCCTGGGAACGTCCTGCCCCGCGTACTGCGGAAAGTCGTAGAGGAAGTTGCACCATTGCTTCGGGATTGAAATCCCCTGGGTTTTCGACATGGCTTGCACACCTCGAAGCTGGGGCCGGACGGCAATGACTCACTTGCGGGTAATGCCCACCACGAAGCCCACCAGGTCGCCTACGGTGACGAGCTCGGCATCCAGCAGGTCCTCATCGTCGATGTCCAGCGACAGCTCTTTCTCCAACGTGGACAGGAGCTGGACGAACTGGAGCGAGCTGATGGCCAGGTCGGCGTACAGCTCCAGCGACTCGTTCAGGGCGCCCGTGTCCTTGAACAGGGGCAACACCTTCGCGAGCGCGGCGGAGACCACCTCGCGGGCCACCTGCTGTTCGTCCACTTCCAGCAGATGGAGCACCCCGAGCTGCTCCGCCTGCTTGCGCCGCGCCCCTACCGGGATTCGGGCGAGGTTGATGATGGGGCGCAGCTTCCCGGAGGGCTCGCGCTGGATGGTCTCCGCGCGGTGGGTGAGCACCTGGACCCCTTCGCCCAGGATGGACTTCAGCCTCGCGGTGGTTGCATCCAGGTTCGCGGGCTCGAACCCCACCCCAGGCAGGTACTGCATGACGTACCGCTCGGGGGACAGGCCAATGACGCGGTACTGGGCATGCGGGAGGGTGTCCTTGATGGCGCCCAGGATCTGGAACGTGGTGACCGAGCGGCCATCGGGTGGCTGGAGCATGTCGGCCTCCTTGCCCTCCAGTCCGTCCAGGGTGGCGCACACGAGTGTGCTCGTCACCGAGACGGGCTCTCGTGGACGCGCCACGTCTCCGATGTCGTAGCGAATCAGGGGCATGGTGTCATTCATCAGGTCCGTGACGACCAGCCGGGACAGCTCCCCCGTCCCCGCGAGGCCCTGCCCATCCCTCCGCAGGGTCTCCAGATGCAGGCGGTCGGATTCGACCTGCAGCAGCGCATCCTTCGCGGCCTGCCACGCCATGAAGCCGAACTCGTTGCTCGCGTAGATTTTCAGCGGCTCGCACTCCAGCGCCCGCCGGATGTCCGCCGCGCCTTCCAGGGAGAGGACCTCCGACGTCGTCCACACCTGCTGGACGGTGGGCAGCCGCAGGCCCTCCTCGTCCATCCAGCGGGCGAGCGCGGCGATGACACTCGCGAAGCCCATGAGGCTCTTGGGTTCGAGCTCCGCCAGTGCCGCATAGAGCTCCGAGGGCGGCAGCAGCGAGTTGACCGTGATGGCCTTGCTCGCGCCCTGTGCCTGCGGGGCCTCGGGAGGAGAGTCCGTGCCGTGTCGCTTCGCCTTCTTCGCCATGGCGGTGAAGCGCTGGGTGTGTTCCTTGAGCTCACGCACCTCCGTCCGCGCGGGCGTCCGAGGAGGTGGTGCTTCCCCCTGGGCGCCGTTGGCCGCCGGCTTCCGCGCATCTTGCGCGGTGCGGACCACGAAGTCCCACGGGAAGATGTACGTGAGCTTGCTCGCCTCGCTCGAGACGAGGTGCTGGTGGGGCCGTTGGAAGCGCCACTTGCGGAAGACGAAGACGCGGCTGTCCAGGAGCAGGGCAAAGGGCACGCCCGTGCTGCCACTGGTGGGCCGGCGGATCAACTCGGAGGAGGAGTAGCAGGGGTTGAGCAGGCGGGCCTCGCCTGCTGCCTGGAGCTGGGACTTGTTGACGATGGGGAGTTGCTGGAACCAGTCGAGGAAGCCCGCGCCGGACGGGACGGCGCCGAACGGGCTGTACAGCTCGCGGTAGAAGGGGACGTGCTCGATGGCGGAGAGGACCCGCTCCCGCAGCAGCTCCAGGGGAGACACCGGAAGATAGCCAATGGAGCCGCCCTCGATTTCTTGCATCGCGGCGGTCAGTGCAAGCTGGGTGTGGTGCATGGGTTTGAGTCCTTTGCGGAAGGCCTGGGAAAGGGACCGCACCGGCACGCGCGGCGCCGGTGCGGTCCGGGTTCATCTCGGGACGACTAGGCAGTCTCGGCTTTCCGCGCGGCCTGCTTCTTCGCGCCGAACTGACGGACCTGCGCGGTGCGCGCGAGGCCTTGCTTGCCGAGCACTCCCCCCGCCCCGGTCAGCGTGGCGCTCCGGGCGAGCTTGAAGCTCTTCCGCGCGCTGAACTGGCGCAACTGCATGGGCTTGGCGAGCGACACCTTGTTGTTCTCCGAGCCGCCCCCCTGGAGCCCGGTCAGCTTCGCGGCGAGCTGCTTCGTCGCCTTGAGCTGGCGCAACCGGCCCTGCTTGGGCGTCTTGGCCTCACCGCCCTGGGTGGAAACAACGACCGCGGGAAGCGCCAGGCTGCTCTTCTCCCGAAGCTTGCGCACCTGCTTGGCACGCGCCACGCGGGGCTGCATCGCCCCTGTGCGGCCCGTCTGCTCGGTACCATTTCCGGACCTGTCATCATTGCGTCTACTCATGCTGCCTCCTTGCTGCTGGTGATACACTTTGAAATGAGCAAGGCAGACGGCCAGCATCCGGGCGGCCGCTCAGGCGCCGGCGACGATGGGTGTGTTTGCCTTGGTGGCGCGTGGCAGGGGCTTGTCTAGCGGAGTTGATTCCTGCCATCAAACCGCATTTCAGGGAAAACGTTTCCGAGGTGACGTGCTCCATGGATGGCCAATCCCTGGCATTTCAGGGCGGGACAACCCGGTGAGGGACCTTCGCTCGCCTCGCCAGCGTCAGGCTGTTTCCACGCGGCTTCCCTGCAAACGGGAAGAAAGCCAGTCACGGCATGGCAATGATAGACGCCATGGGTTGGGCTGGGCAGGACGACTCCTTGGGTGTCTGTCGCGGAGGATTTGACAAACACCGGGGGCAACCTGCCCCCGAGGGCATGAGTGTCCGCTGGTGTTCACATCCGCCCTTCGTGCCCCCGCGCCTCCCAATAGGCCAGGGGCGCCTGGATGCGCTCGGGACTCCCTGAAGCAGGCAGGGCACCCGCACGATAGGTGATCGAAATCGTTGGGGGAGGGCCTGGGCCTGGGCAGGCATATGATAGCAGGTGGGGTTGGTTGCCCCTCGCCATGACCAGGACTGATGAGACAACCATGTCACAGAGGGTGAACGCACGGAGCAACCGCGGCAGGCGCTCATGGCGGAGGTGAACGCCCATCCGCGTGAGCCGGCTCCGTTGCCAACATCTTTTCGGGCGCATCGCCGTCTCCAGCGAAGTCAGCGCCCGGTGGGTGGTGACGGGAGTCACCAGGGCACGAACCCCCGTCACCAGGTCGCGCGGCTTCGGGCGGGGCCTTGCCTCCATTGGCGTCCCGCAACCGCTGGTATTGACAGGAACTCCGTCGTGGGCGCTGCCGGCGCAGTTCCTGGCCCGGGAGTTGCTGATGGGTTGAGCCAGCGTCCCCCGGTAAGCCCCCAACCCCATCGACGACAGGAATCCCTCCCATGAAAGGCATCAAGTTCGGCGGCTTCAAGAGTCCCTCCGTGCCCAAGAGCCCCTCTTCCTCCGCGAGCGGGACGAACAAGCCAAGCGCTCCTCCGCCGGTGGAGTCGAAGCCCACGTCCAAGCCGGGCCCCGTCAAGGACGGGTTCGACGCGCAGGGCAGCAAGGTGAACACGCCGCCCACGAAGCAGCCGGGCAAGGACGTCACCTCGTCGTTCGGTGCGAACCCGTTGGGCTACTCGGGGCAGAACGTCCTGAACGCCTACAACATGTTCCCGGGCGGCGCGCCCCAGGGTGTGGCCCTCCCCACCGCCCAGAAGCCCTTCGTCAACGCGAGTGACTCGAAGGTGACGCTCAATGCCCACCAGCATCAGGGCAACACGAACCTGTCTGTCTCGCCCGCTGGTGGTCAGGGCATCCCGGCGCACTACATGCACTACCTCTCCACGGGCGAGGGCAAGTTCGCGGGCATCCAGGGGGTGCCGCTGCATCCGCGTCCGGGCGAGCCGACCACGGTGGTGACGGGCGCGCTCAACGGTTGCGCCATTCATGCCCTGCACGACACGAAGGCCAACAACCTGTCCTTTCTCCACCACGCGGACTACTCGAGGAACGGCAAGGCGGAGCTGGACGGCTTCCTCTCGCAGCACCCGACTCTCAGGCCAGCGGGGAGCCTCACGCCCAGCGACTATTCGCACCCCACTGGCAAGCACGGCGACCCGACGGGCGCCACGCCCTTCATCCATTACTCCCAGGGGACCGACAACCGGCCGGGACAGTGGACCCTCGCCGGTCAGCTCAACGCCTTCAAGAATGGTGGCACCCCGGGGGGCCGCCCCGAGCTGATGCGCCCCACGGACCTCCAGGTGCCCTTCGTGCAGACCGTCCCGGTGGACGTGGCTTGAGTTTTCCGCGGCCGGGCCCGGAGATTTTCTCCAGGCCCGGCTTCAATGCTCAGTTGGACATACAGACCCACTTGTTGTGGGGAATGGCCTGGCAGAAACAATAACCCGGCGTGCCGTTGGCGAAGGTACAGCCAATCTCCCGGTCCGGGTTGCACCCCCTGCCCTGGAGGGACTCGCAGGTGGCGGCCTGCGCGGACACGTCCTGCTCGGGAAGGGCGCCGGTCTCGGTGCCCTCCGCGACTTCTGCTCCGCCACAACCCACGATGGAAACGAAAGCCGCGAGCGCCAGTACACGAAGAACCATGATGGAAACCCCGTTGCAATTGTAGCCCTCGAATCCAACTGCGGGCCCGGGGTTTGCGTCAAGCGCTACCCTGCTGACGCGTTGCGCCCATTGTCCACGAACTCGCAATCCCAGATGTGCCCCTCATCCTCTGTGGGCTGTCTTTGGGATGGGTGGACACCTGGGCGTGAGACGTGGCCTCGGATGCCCATGGAAAGACGAGATGCGGGTGGCCCGGGACTTCTACGCGCGTTCGGAGGCATGATGGGGGGGGGCAGGGTCGTCGCAGGGGGAGCGCGGGAATGTCGGAGTCGGTCGAGCTGAGGTGCCTCCGGTGTGGTGCTCCGGATGCGGGGAGCGTGGCGCGCTGTGTGTGCGGCGCCAGCCTCCGGGTCGACGTGGTGTTGCGAGACGCGGTGGCTGACGAGCGGACACGCTTCGCATTGGCCCGGGCCATCTCGCTGCTGGGGCCACCCGCGCCCTCGTTCTCCGAGGCGCGAAGCCTGCTCGCGACGGCGGGTGCTCCCCTGGCCCGTGGCGTCTTTCGCGCCTTCGCCGAGAAGCTCCTGGACGTGCTGCGCGCCCAGGGCGCCCGCGCGGACTTGCGGCCCTTCGTGGAGTCGGTGGTCCCCGCCCAGGAGTCCTCTCGCGGACTCCTGAGGGCGCTCGTGGGGGCCTGCATCCTGGTCGGGGTGCTGGGCGGCATCTGGGTGGCCCGCTCTCCTCGCTTCGAGCGCACGCGCTCGAATGTCCTGGCCCTCGCCACGGGTGAAGACCCGCCGAGCGAGGCAGCCCCCGTGCCCTCGGCCCTCTCCACCGCGGAGATTTCACGCCGCGCCGGCCCGAGCACGTTGACCCTGCGGTGTGGCAGCAAGACGGGCTCGGGCTTCTTCGTGGACTCCGAGCTGGTGCTGACCAACGAGCATGTGGTGTGTCCGCCAGGCAAGCTGATGACGGCGGTGCTCGCGGACGGGCGGGAGCTGCTTGGCGAGACGGTCGCCAGTGACGTGGACCTGGACCTCGCCACCGTCCGCGTCGTGGGCGCGAAGGCCGCACCGTTGCCGCTGGGGGACGTCACGCGCCTGGAGCCTGGAGACCCGCTGGTCTTCATCGGCAGCCCCAAGGGCCTGGACTTCACCGTGCACGAGGGGAAGGTGGGCTTCGTGGGCCGGCAGTACCTGGGCACCGGCTATGTGCAATTCAATGCTTCGGTGAATCCGGGCAACAGCGGCGGGCCCCTGTTGAATGGACGTGGCGAGGTGGTGGGCGTCGTCTCGATGAAAATCGAGAACGCGGATGGGCTGGGGCTGGCGCTGCCCATCGCCTACGCGAGCAAGCTCGTCTCCGTGCCCACCACGCCCGAGTCCACGGCGCGGTGGACGGAGCTGCTCGAGCGCGTGGCGCGCGACGAGGAGCGCGAGGTGCGGCGCTTCCAGGTGGACACCGAGCAGCAGGTGGTCCTCTCGGTGCAGCGGGTCGAAGGGTTGGGGCTCTTCGTGCTGGTCGTCGAGCGGTTCGATTCGCCCCCCACGGCCGTGAAGCGCCGCATGGAGCTGGAGACGGAGGGGAAGACGTGCACGCTGGACCTGGAGTTCGAGGACTGGCGGCCCCTGAGCCAGTCCCTGGCGGCGCAGGAGGACTCACGGCGGCTGCGCTGGTTCCTCTCGCGAGGCCTCACCCGGGGAATCCACATTGGCGGCGCGCGGCTGCCCGTCGAGACCTGTTCGCTGCCAGAAGTCGGCACGGCCTGGGTGAAGTCAGGGCAGGGAAGTGGTGAGAACCAGGAGCGCATCGAGGTGTCGCTCAAGGACGTGCGGGAGGCCCGTGAGACGTGGAGCCGGAACCCCACGGGCATCCAGCGCTGGGAGAAAGAGCGCTTCAAGCAGAGGTTGGCGGGGACTCGCTCACGGGAAGAGGAGGAGCGGTGGCGCTCGTCCTTCGTCAAGGCCCGGGCGCGTGTCGCCCGCTTCGAGGAGGAGCGCGCGCGTCTGCGCAAGGACGAGTCCTCCGGCAAGCCGGTGGTGAAGCGCCAATTGGAAGTCGAGGAGGAACTGAAGCTGGCGAACCAGCAGCTCGCCGAGCTCGAGCGCTACGCCGCGGAGAAGAGCGTTCCTCCGGAGTGGCGGCGGTAGGCTCTGGGCCTCGGGCTCCGCTTTCGCATCTGTCGCCGCGTCCGTGACAGGAGCGGGAACGAGGTTGGAGGGGACCGCTGGGGCTTTCGCGGCGGCCCTGGGATTTTTTGGGACGCCGCCCAGCCCATTCTGAAGCGCTTCACAGCCAGCCTGTGAAGCGCTTCACGGAGTCCGACGCAACCCTCTGAACTGCCGCGATGTGTGGCGTCCAGGGAGACCCTACGAGTTGCCCAGTCCACCTGTTGGATGCCCACCCTCAGTCGATGAGGACGTTGTCCTGGCAGTAGTTGTCGTTCAAAGACATGCCAAATAATGGCAGCGTGCCCGGCAGGTAGACGCCAGACTCACCGGCCGATGACCGACCGGTGTCGCGCGCATGGAGTCGATGTTCACTGAAGTGGAGCAGGCCCAGGTCGCTCCACCCTTGAATAAGGCGCCTTCCTCGCCGTCTGGTTCATGCATCTGGACCCAGCGCGGTCTGGCGCGATGGGGCCCGCCTGCGACGACCTCGGGCGGTGCACTCTCCGGCGCGAGGAGATCACGTGGATACGACGATTCGCAGCCGCACTCGAAGTGGCCTTTCCGCGCACACCAGAGCCTCTCTGCGCCACGGACTGCTTCTGGTGGCTTGGATGATTGGTGCCAGCTACCCGGCGCTCGTGCTGGCCAGAGACGGCGATTCCGGCTTCGCCATGTGCGTCAAGGCGGGTTACGTGGAACACGCCTGCGCCATGAACGGAACGCAGGCCTACGGCCGATGCGTCCAGAAGGGCTACCCGCCATACGCCTGCGAGCCGCAAAGCAAGATTGGCTATGCCATGTGTATCGAAGCGGGCTACCCGCCTTATGCATGCGCAACGGACGGGACACGTGCCTATGGCCAATGCATCGAAGCGGGCTCCCCGCCCTATGCATGCGAGGAGAGGATGTAGGCACCGAATCGAGGGGCAACGGCACTGCGTCTGCCCAGCCAGGTCTGGTTCGTTCGTCGATTCGCTGGCCGTGGGTGGCCCGCCAGGTGCGCCCGTTGTGCGGAACCCGTGGCGCCGACCCGACGCGCGGCCGCTGCCGGGAGATTTCCGGGGCGGGGGAAGGGGAGTGGGCCCTCCTGGATTCGAACCAGGGACCAATCGGTTATGAGCCGACAGCTCTAACCGCTGAGCTAAGGGCCCCCATGCATCAACGACCCGCGTGCACGCTGGCATATCGCCGCGCATGCGTTGCTGGCAAGCGCCACCCGCCCCTGGTTTGACGCTGCCTCCCGCGTCGGCGTGAGGCTTTGCGGCGCCCGTGTCAGCCCTTCCTCCTGGCGGTAGCGGCGACCTTCTTGCGAGCGGCCTTCGGTTTCGTGGCCGCCTCAGGTGTCTCGGCCACCTTCACCCGGAACACCTGTCCCCGCTGCTCCACCGTGACGCCCTCGGCGCGCAGGCGCTTCGCCTGCTCGCTCGCCACGGTGGTCGCCAGCGTCCCGCCCGACTTCGTGACACGCCACCACGGCACCTCCCGCCCTGGAGGCAGCGTCGCCATCTCGCGCCCCACGCCGCGCGCCGCGCCGGGCCGGCCCGCATACAGCGCCACCTGCGAGTACGAGCGCACCTGGCCTCGCGGAATCGCTCGCACCGCGCGCCACACCGCCTCGGAGAAGGGCGGACGCTTCGGCGGAGCCGAGGCCTCGGGTTCCGCTCGGGACTTCGTCCTGGACTTGGAGAGCGCCACGGCGCCCGACTCTAGAAACACGAAGGCCCCCGGTCCATGAAGGAGCGGGGGCCTCGCGCGCTTCCCGGGACGGCTCATGGTGGAGCCGTCAGGAAGGCGTCAGCTCTCCACGAACGAGCGCAGGCGCTTGGAGCGGCTGGGGTGACGCAGCTTGCGCAGCGCCTTGGCCTCAATCTGACGGATGCGCTCGCGCGTCACCTCGAAGTCCTGGCCCACCTCTTCCAGCGTGTGGTCGCTCTTCTCGCCAATGCCGAAGCGCATGCGGAGCACCTTCTCCTCGCGCGGCGTCAGCGTGGCCAGCACCTTGCGGGTCTGCTCCGCCAGGTTCATGTTGATGACCGCGTCCGCCGGCGACACGAGGCTCTTGTCCTCGATGAAGTCGCCCAGGTGGCTGTCCTCTTCCTCGCCAATGGGCGTCTCCAGGGAGATGGGCTCCTTGGCGATCTTCAGGACCTTGCGCACCTTGTCGAGCGGCAGCTCCATCTTCTCCGCGATCTCCTCCGGCGTCGGCTCGCGGCCAATCTCCTGCACCAGGTAGCGGCTGGTGCGGATGAGCTTGTTGATGGTCTCGATCATGTGCACCGGGATGCGGATGGTGCGGGCCTGGTCGGCGATGGCGCGGGTAATCGCCTGACGAATCCACCAGGTGGCGTAGGTCGAGAACTTGTAGCCGCGCTTGTACTCGAACTTGTCCACGGCCTTCATCAGGCCGATGTTGCCCTCCTGGATGAGGTCCAGGAACTGGAGGCCGCGGTTCGTGTACTTCTTCGCGATGGAGACCACGAGGCGCAGGTTCGCCTCCACCAGCTCGCTCTTGGCGCGCTCGGCGCGCTTCTCGCCCAGGCGGATGGCGTCGTAGTTGCGGCGCAGCGCATCCACGGGGAGGTTGGCCTCCTCCTCCACCTTCTTGATCTTCCGAACCGCCGTGCGCACGTCGCGGTCGAGGACCTCGAGCTGCTCGGGCGTGAGGTTGAGCTGCTTCTGCAGCTTCTTGCCGATGTTCGGATTCTCCCGCGACTCCTTCAGCTGCGGGCGCAGCTCCTTCATGGAGATGCCGTAGCGGCGCTCCAAATCACGAAGCTCGTCCTCGGCCTTCTCAACGCGCTCGATGAGCCCCTTGAGATTCACGACGATGCGGTCGACCTGCTTCTTGTTCAGCCGCATCTCCTCCAAGACCTCCATCATCTTGGTCCGGAGGTCCTTCATCTCCTGCTTGAGCTCCTTCTTGCGCACCTCGGTCAGCTTCTTCTTGGAGATGAGCTCCTCTTCCAAGACGTCGCAGTCCTTGGCGAACTTGCGGAAGCGCTCGATCTGCTTGCAGATCTGCTCAATCTTGTTGAGCTCGCTCTGCGCCAGCTGCGCCGGGGCGTCACCCTCGCCGACCTCCTCGGGCGCCTCCTCGGCGCCCTCGGCCTGGGCCTCCTCGGGCGCGTCCTTGATGACGTCGCGCACGCGCAGCTTGGCCGTCTTCAGCTTGTTGCCGATGTCGAGGATCTCCTCGACGGCGACCTTGCAGGCGAGCAGGGCGCGCAGCACTTCCTTCTCGCCCTCCTCGATGCGCTTGGCGATTTCGACCTCGCCCTCGCGCGTGAGCAGGCTGACGCTGCCCATCTTGCGCAGGTACAGGCGCACCGGGTCGTTCGACTTGCCACCCGGCTCGTCGTCTTCGTCCTTCTCATCCTCGACGGTGACGGTGGGCTTGATCTCGTTGTTCTGAGCAGCCTTCTGCGCATCGACAATCTCGATGTCGTTGTCGCCGAACATGCTCATCACGTCGTCGATTTGATCGGACGACACGATGTCGGCGGGCAGCGCGTCATTCACCTCGTCGTAGGTGAGGAAGCCCTTCTCTCGCCCCTGGGCGAGCAGGTCCTTCACTTCCTTGCGCTCGGCGACGGGGTCCTCCTCGACGTCGTCCTCGACGGCGTCCGGGTCCACCTCGACGGCGGCGGCGGCTTCTTCAGCGGCCTCCTCGGGGTCCACGTCCGCGGAGACGACGCCCTTCTTCTTCTTCTTCGTCTCGACCTCGGCGGGCGCCTCCTTGGCCTCCAGGGGCTCCTGCTCCTCGGTCCCAGCCTTCACCCCAGCACCCTTCGCCGCGGGACTGTCCGGTGCCTTCTTCTTGCGGATCACCGGATCCACCTTCTTCTTGGTGGGCTTCACGGACGCCTTCGAGGGCTTCTGCGTCGGCATTCGGGTACTTCTCCTTAAGAAATTCAGGGGCTTGAGGCCTGGGGCGAGCCGGCCGATCTACCGCAAAGTCAGGGTTTCTTACAAACGCGAAGTCAAACCGGTTGCATGGGCGCCTTTGTTCCCGGGGAAGCGGGCTTGAGCTCCTCCAGGACACGCTTCTTGAGCGCCAGCAGTTCCACGCGCTCCGACAACAGTTGCCGCGTCTCTTCCGTGAGGTCGAACGCTCCCGGCGTCTGCTCTGTCGCGCGCTTTATATAAGTGAGCCGCTCATCGATGCGCCGCACCATGATTTCCCGACAGATGGCGAAGAAGGCGTGCTCCAGCTCCTGTCCTTCCGAGGGGAGCTGGCGCCAGGACGTCTCGATGGCGCGTTTCACGGACTCGCCAGCCTCGAAGAGCGCGTCCTGCGCGCCCTGGCCCGACGTGGCGTGCGCGAGCGCCATGCGCAGTCCCATGTGGGACAGCTCGTCACAGACACGAAAGACATCCCTGTCGAGCAGGCGAGGGTCCCTCAGCACGGTGGCCACATAGAGCGCCTCCATGGGCGGGGGCGGCTTCTCGGGGAGCGGGCGGGCGGCCGCGGTGGCACCGCCATCCTGTGAACCCGAAGCGGCGGGCTTGGGCGTGGGGGGCACCTTGCTGCGCAGCGCGGCCTCCACGTCATTGGAGCGCCAGCCGAAGTGCTCCGCGAGGGCGGAGAAGAGCGACGCGCGCACCAGTCCCACGGGCACCTGTGCCGCCACGGGCTTGAGCCGCTCGAGTGCCGCCATCTTCTCCTCGAAAGACGCCCCCTTGCCCTGGGGGAGCAGGGAGGCGAACAGGTACGCGGTGAGCGGTTGCGCGCTTTCCAGCAGCTGCTCCACGCCTTCCGCTCCCTCTCGACGCGCGAAGACGTCTGGATCATCCCCCTGGGGAAGCAAGGCCACCCGGGCGGTCGCCCCGGCGGCGAGCAGGGGACCGGCGAGCCGCTCCACCGCCGCGATTCCGGCCGAGTCCCCGTCGAGCAGGAGCACCAGCTCCCGGGCCTCGCCGCGCTTGAGCACCTGCATGTGGCCCGGGGTGAGGTTGGTGGAGCACAGCGCCACCGCGTGGCGCACGCCCACCTGATGCAGGCCGATGCAGTCGAAGTAGCCCTCCACGAGGACAGCGGACTTGCGCTTGCGGACCTCGTCGCGCGCCTGGTCCATGCCGAACAGCGTGTCGCTCTTGTTGAAGAGCCGCGACTCGCGCGAGTTGAGGTACTTGGGCCCTTCCTCGGCGCCGACGAGGCGGCCACCGAAGGCGATGGGGCGGCCCTCGGGAGCGCGGATGGGCACCATCAGCCGGCTGCGGAAGAAGTCGTAGCAGCCGTCTCCGGTGTTTCGCTTGAGCACCAGCCCGGCCTTCATGGCCCACTCCAACATGCCTGTCTTTTGACAGCGCTCCGCGAGCAGGCTCCAGGCGTTGGGCGCCCAGCCCAACCCGAAGGACTGCGCCGTCTCTTCCGACACGCCGCGGCTCGCGATGTAGGCCCGCGCGGAGCGGCCTTCGTCCTGCCAGAGGATGGAGCGGAAGTGCTCGGCGGCCAGGTCCGTGGCCTCCTTGAGCTGCTGGCGCTCGCGCATGCCGGGGTCCTGCTGCGCCTCCAGGTCGATGCCCAGCTCGCGCGCCAGGTCCCTCACCGAGTCGAGGAACGTCTTGCCCAGGTAGCGCTGGACGAAAGACACCGCGTCCCCGCTCGCCCGGCAGCCGTGACAGAAATAGAAGTTCTTCTCCGGCACCACGTAGAAGGACGGCGTCTTCTCCTGATGGAAGGGACAGCGCCCCTTCCACTCGCGGCCCGCCTTCTTCAGTTCCACATGTCGGGAGATGAGGCCCACGAGGTCTACACGCTCGAGGACTTCCTGGATCTTGTGTTCCGGGATCATGTCGGCCACCCCTCGTCCCGCACCTGGGCGGGCGCACTCCCGACATCCTGGCAGCCGGGCCTGACGTCGCCCGTCTGGTCGCCAACCCGCTGGATCACCCCGCCCACGAGGGCGAAGGACCGGCGGCGGGGGGCGAATGGGAAGGCTGGGGACACGTTGGGGCTCCTACGGCCCGACGGCGCCACCCCTGGGGGGGTAGGGGCGCACGGCGGACTGGCCCTGGCACTTAATGACGGGGAGACGGGGGAGCAAGTTTCCGCTCACCCCAATCCCATCCACCCGAGGGGTCGCGGGAGCAAGCGAGCGACCCCGAACGGGTGGGAGACGACTTCAGCCGAGCTTCGCGAGCTGCGCCTTGACGGCCTCGGAGATGGCCTTGCCCTCGGCCTTGCCCTGGATCTTGGGGGTGAGGTTCTTCATCACCATGCCCATGTCCTTGGAGCTCTGGGCACCCACCTCGGCGATGGCGGCCTGGACGGCGGCGGCCAGCTCGTCGGGGGTGAGCTGCTGGGGGAGGTAGCTCTGGAGGACGGCGATCTCCGCCTCTTCCTTCTCCGCCATCTCCGGCCGGTTGCCGGCCTTGAACTGCTCCACGGAGTCGCGACCCTTCTTGATGAGGCCGGCGACGACGGTCAGCACACCCGCGTCATCGAGAGCGGACGCACCGGGCTCCACTTCCTTGTACTTGATGGCGCTCTTGATGGCTCGAATGACCGTGGTGCGCAGCTCGGTCTTGGACCGCATCGAGTCCTTCAGGTCCGCGTCGAGCCGTTCCTTGAGGGTTGCCATATATGCGACTCCGCTGGGTGGTGGTTCGGGGGGACTGGACGACGGGAGCCAGGGCACCTGACTGCTGGAGGGCGCCCCGGCTCTCACGCCGGCCTCGCGACTAGAACGACTTGCGGGCCTTCTTCACCGCGCGCTTCTTGGCGGCGAGGGCCTTCTTCTTCCGCTTCACGGAAGGCTTCTCGTAGTGCTCGCGCTTGCGGATCTCGGAAAGGATTCCGGCCTTTTCAGTGGCCTTCTTGAAGCGCTTGAGAGCGCTTTCAATGGATTCACCCTCTTTCACTCGGATACCGGGCATGAGTTCACCTCCTTCCGCCATGCGTCAATGTGTGTGTACCTCAAAAGGGGAGCGGGTATGTCCTAGCGGGGGCCAAAACGCAAGGACGCAGGAGGGAAAAGCCCGGGGCGGATGCACTACACTGTCCGCTGCGTGAGCCCTGCCCTCATCCTGATGGTACTGCTGGCGACCGGTCAGCGTGGCGGCACCGGGACGACCGACTGCTGGAACTCCTGCCAACGGCACGTGGCCGAGCGGGCCCTGCGAGCCCGGGTGTGTGGGGCCTGTCTGTCCGGCGGACGGGTGGACTCCTGGGTGGCGTCGCTGGGCAACATCCGGCCCGCGCCCCGTGACGCGCTGGCGTCCTCTCGCAAGGACGAGGACTGGCGCGTGCGCTGGGCCTCGGTGCGCGCGGAGGCGAAGGGGAAGGGGTTCTCCGAGCGGCGGGTGCTGGCGGAGTGGGTGGCCAGCACGCCCCCGTCGTCGGACCTGCAGGCCTGTCTCACCGCCGCTCGCGCCGCCGCGGAGTCGGATCAATCCTCGGCGACGTTCCTGCGGGATGCGGGCGCGCGGGGGCCGGAGGCGGCGGCTCGGGTGTGGGCTCGCCGTGAGGCCATCCGTCAGGCGCTGGAGGTGGAGCTGTACGCGGAGGATCCGCGCTCGCGCGGGGCGGCGCTCGGCCACCTGGGCGTGTTCCTGGGGCGCAAGCCGGCGCGGCTGCTGCTCGATGCCACGGCCACCCGTCCGGAGAGCAGTGACGCCATTGGCGCCGCCGCGCTGAAGGCCGTGGCGCTGCGGCAGCGCACGTCGGTGGGCCGCCTGTTGCTGGAGGAGGCGAAGCCCGTGGACGAGGTGCTCGTGAATCGCCTCTTCGCTGTGTACTCGCGGGAGCTGGAGGAGCTGCAGCCGGAGCTGACTGCGCCCGAGCCCCGTCGCCGGGACTCGGCGGTGCTGTCGCTGGGCGTCTATGGCCCCCTGGCCCGCAAGGAGTTGGAACGCGCGCTGGAGGACGCGGATCCGAAGGTGCGTGGATCCGCCGCTCGGAGGATGGCGGAGTCGGAGGGCACGTCGCTGCGCGTGGCCGCCGAGCGTCGGGTGGAGGGCCGCGACGCCGCAGTGTCCAAGCCCTGGCTGGAGGCCATGGTGCGGGAGAAGGGCTGTGCGGGCTTCTTCCTGGACGTGGCGAGCGACCCGAGGATGCCCGCCGAGCTGCGGGGCCAGGCGCTGGCGTCGCTGGCGGACTGCCGCGAGAGCGAGAACGAGCGGGTGCAGACGCTGTCGCCGTACCTGCGTGACTCGCGGCCCGTGATTCGCGCGGGGGCGGTGCGGGTGCTGGGCTCGCTGTCCTTCCGGAATCCGGAGGTGATGGATGCCACCACTCGCGCGCTGGAGGACGACGCGCCGGAAGTCGTGGCCGCCGCGCTGGCGGTGGTCGCGGGCCAGCGCCAGTCGACGCGAGGGGACACTGTCGCGGAGCTGCTCGGCTCGGAGCACCCGGTGGTGCGCGCCGCCGCGGCCCGGGCGTTGGAGGCCATTGGCCGCGCGGGCCACGTGAAGGCCCTGGCCTCCTGCCTGCGCGAGGATCCGGTGTCCGAGGTCCGCGTGGCCGCGGCGCTCGCGCTGGGCCGACTGGGTGGGCCGCATGCCGCCGCCGCGCTGTCGGACGCCGTGGCCCGGGACGCGGACACCCATGTCCAGCACGTGTCTCGCGAGGGGCTGCGGCGGCTGGGCTTCGGGAATTGATCCGCGGCGCCAGGCGGGGTGGCTGCTTGCGGGCGACGTCGGCGCGGTGTAGCTGCTCCGCGCCCTTCCTCAGGGACCGCTGATGGCCTTGGCGTCCGAGCGGTTTCGTCCCGCGCGCTTGGCCCGGTAGAGGTACTTGTCCGCTGCGGCGATGAGGTCCTCGGGCTGGGAGAAGTCCGAGTCCAGCAGCGTCGCCACGCCCAGGCTGATGGTCACCTTGATGGGCGTGCCGCCGAAGACGAAGTCCGCCTTGTCCACCGCGTACCGGCAGCGCTCGGCGCAGGCGAGAGCCTGGTCCTCGGCGGACTCACGCAGCATCAGCGCGAACTCCTCGCCGCCGTAGCGCGCCAGGAGGTCCTCGGTGCGCACCGTGTCGCTGACCCGCTGGGCGATGCGCGTCAGCACGTAGTCGCCCGCCGGGTGCCCGTACGCGTCGTTGATCTTCTTGAAGTGGTCCACGTCGAACAGGACCAGCGACAGGTTCACCCGGTGGCGCAGGCAGTAGCTGAACTCCTTGCGCACCGTCTCCAGGAAGTACTTCTTGTTGTAGACGCGGGTGAGGCCGTCGCGAGTGGCGGACTCATAGATGCTGCGCTGGTACTGCTCCTCCAACTCGTCCTGGATGGAGAACTTGAGGACGGTGTTGGAGCCGATCTGGATCTTGTCGCCGTCGTAGAGCGGGGCGGCGTTGACCTTCAGGCCGTTGAGGTACGTGCCGTTGGTGCTCGCCAGGTCCACCACCTGGAAGCGCCCGTCGCCCAGCGCCACCACCTTGGCGTGCTTGCGCGAGATGCCGTCGTCCTCCACCTGGAACTGCGCCTCGGAGCTGCGCCCCAGCACGACTTCAGAGCGGTCCAGCTTGAACATCCGGCCGATACCCGCCGCGGACTTGGCGCTGATGACGATCAGATAGGCGCTCTGCCGCTGGCCGTTGCCCAGCAGGTCCGAAATGGAATGGACGGAAGTTTTCTCCTCGGACATCGCGATACCCATCTTAAGGGCCGTTTTTTCATGGCGGCAAGCATGCTGCCGGCTTCCTTGCCGACAACCCTCGCCAGGGTTGGACTCACCGCGTCGGTTTGTGGCGCCGCTGACCCAGGGGTTCGACTGTCTTGCGTCCGACGGTCAGCTCTCCCGCCACCGGTGTCTGGATGAAGCGCGCCAGCGCCTCGGGAGAGCGGGGATGGTAGGCCAACCCCTGCATCAGCTTCACCAGCGCCGCCGAGGGCGTCAGGTCCGCCCCGCCCACCGCCCCCTGGGCCAGGGACGCCGCTCCAGATTCGTACAGACTGAGATCCACCCCGTTGCGGTGGGCCTGACTCACCACGACGATGGGCACGCCCCGCTCCCGGGCCTGGATGAACAGGGGCATGAGCGAGCGCCCGAGGGCCGGGTCGATGGGGAAGTTGCCAGCGCCGTACGCCTCCAGCACCAGGCCCCGGACGTGCGGCAGCAATTGAAGGGGCAGGGCGGGATCCAACCCCGGGTAGACCTTCAGGAGGAAGACGCGCGGATCCAGCTTCTCGTAGAGGCGGAAGGGGCCCTTGGGCCGCAGGCCCGGTTCGAAGGTCGCGTCCACGCCCAGGGTGCCCAGCACGGGGCAGTTGGGGCTCTCGAAGGCGTCGTACTCGGACACCTTCACCTTTCGCGTGCGGTTGCCCCGATAGAGGTGCGAGTCGAAGCAGATGGTGACCTCGCGCGGCCCCTGGAGCGCGGACAGCACCGCGTCGATGAGGTTCAGCCGCGCGTCCGAGCGCACCTCTCCCAAGGGGCGCTGGGAGCCCGTCAGCACCACGGGGCAGGGCGGGTTGCGCAACATGAAGGACAGCGCGCTGGCCGTGTAGGCGAGCGTGTCGGTGCCATGGGTCACCACGGCCCCGTCGAAGTCCTTGAGCTGCTGGTGCAGGTGGGTGGCCATCCGCCCCCACAGCTCCGGCTGCATCTCCGAGCTGTCCAGGTTGCTGAAGAGCTGCAGCTCGATGTCCGCGAGCTGGAAGAGCTCCGGGACGCGGGCCTTGAGCGTCTTGAAGAAGGCGGCGGGGCGCAGGGCGGAGGGCCGACCACCGGCCATCCCCAACGTGCCACCGGTATGCAGGAGCAGGACTCTGGGCATGGGCAAGGAGGCTCCTGCCAAGGCTTGCGTTGCTTTACAAGCCCCGCGAGCGTGGCTAAGACCCGCCGCGTGCTCCTCTCCTGCTGGAAGCGTGTCATTCCCCTGCTGGCCGCCATGGCGCTGACCAGCTCGGGCTGCAAGAACCCGGAGGGCTCCGCGCCCGCCTCGAATCCGGCCCCGGCCGCCGCTCCGGCTCCCGCCGCGCCCGCGCCGCCGCCCCCGGCCCCGCCCGCCGCCGCCCCGACGGACCCCGCCGCGGCCCTCTCCGGCATCCCCGGCATGGACTTCTCCTCGCTCTCCGCCGCGTCCAAGCGGGAGCTGGCCACCGTCCTGAGCGACGAGTTCTGCTACTGCGGCTGCCCGCACACCCTGGGCGCCTGCCTGAAGTCGCACAACACCTGCCGCCACGCCAAGCGCATGGCCCGGGTGGCCGCGCGCATGGTGTCCGAGGGCAGCCCCGCCACCGAGGTCATCGTCCAGCTGTCCCAGTACTACGGCGCCTTCCGCGAGCAGCGCGCCCAGTTCAAGGTGGATGACCGGATGTGCATGGGCGCGGCGGCCGCCCCGGTGACGGTGGTGGAGTTCTCCGACTTCGAGTGCCCCTACTGCGCCAAGGCCCGGCCCGTGCTGGAGGCCTTCGCGAAGAAGAACCCGGTGCAGGTGCGCTTCTGCTACCTGCCGTTCCCCCTGGCCAACCACGTCAACGCGCTGCCGGCGGCGCAGGCGGCCCTGTGGGCGAGAGACCAGGGCAAGTTCTGGCAGATGCACGACGCGCTCTTCGCCCATCAGGAGAACCTCAAGCCGGAGGCCCTGCCCGCGCTGGCGAAGGAGCTGGGGCTGGACGGCGCGAAGCTGGCGGCGGTGCTCAAGTCGGACGCCTACAAGCAGGAGCTGGAAGGCTTCCGCAATCAGGGCCGCTCGGCCGGACTGTCGGGGACGCCGACGGTGTACTTCAACGGACGCGCGCTCGACTTGAGCTTCATCCAGGACGACCTGCTCAACCACAGCCTGGAGGATGAGCTGGAGTGGGTGACGAACAAGAACGCCTGGGCGGCTGACTGACACGGAGATGACGCAACGGTTCCGCATCGACGCGGGGCAACTCGTCCCCGAGGATCGCCAGAGCCCCTCTCCGTTGGCGGGGCGGTCGGGGACGTACGCGCTGATGCCCACGGCGCCGGACCTGCTCGTCTTCGCCCGGGGCCCGTCCGAGGGCGGCACCATCGCCGCTCCGCGCGTGGTGCTCTCCGGTGACGCGGGCGGCTTCCCGCTGTCGGACCTGATGGCCTTCCTCAGCCAGTCGCGGTGGAGCGGCATCATCCGCGTCCACTCCCCTGGCGGCGAGCGCTCCGTCACGTTCCGGGACGGCGAGGTGCGTGGCGCCTCGTCGGATGACCCGGCGGACCGGCTGGGCGAGGTGCTGGTGCGCCTGGGCTACGTGGACCGCACGCAGGTGGAGGCCGCGCTCAAGGGCCAGCCTCCGTCCAAGGTGGGCCGCGCGCTGGTGGAGAAGGGCTTCCTGCAGGCACATGACCTCTTCAAGTGCGTCACGCATCAGGTCAGTGAGATCTTCCACGCCATCGTCCTGTGCCGGGAGGGGAGCTTCTTCCTCATCGACCAGCCGGTGGACGAGAAGGCGAGCCACTCCATCCAGCTCTCCACCCAGAGCCTGCTGATGGACAGCATCCGGAAGATCGACGAGATGGCGCACTTCCGGAAGCGCATCCCCCACGGCCGGCTGTACGTGGCGCGCAAGCGCGGCTCGGACGGGAAGCTGGAGGAGGATGAGGACCGGGTGCTGGGGCTGCTCGACGGCCGGCGCACCATCCTGGACCTGGGCCACGCCGCGCGCCTGTCCGAGTTCGACATCACCAAGGTCGTCTACCGGCTCTTGGAGGGCGGCTTCGCGTCGCTGACGGACAAGCCGCTTCTCGTGCCGGCGGGGCCTTCGCCTGTGGTGGGGCCCACGGGGGCGCAGGCTCCGGCCACGCCCGCGCCCGTGGGGACGACAGGGCGTCCTGTCGCGAGCGCCGCTCCGACGGTGGACCCTCGCCCCGTGGCGCGCGTGTTCAACTTCATCTTCCGGGAGATTCGCGACGAGGTGGCCAAGCAGGGCATGGACCGAGAGTTCATCGCCGCCGCCAACGCCGCGCTCTCCGGACAGGCGCTGTCGTCATCGCCGGTGCTGGAGGGCCTGGCCTTCCAGTCGGACGGGAGCCTGGCCGAGCCCAAGTTGATGGACGCCTTCGAGCGGCACCGCGCGCAACTGGGCAGCGAGCCGCTGGCGTCCTTCAAGCAGGCGCTCAGTGACGTGATGTTCTTTTTGCTGTTCCAGGCCGGAGAGCTTCTGGAGTCGCGCGCGGACGAGGACCTTGCCCGTCGCGTGAAGGAGCTGCTGGCGACGCTCGAGGGGCCGTGACGACGGATTCGGATTGGCCGCGGTTGACGGCGGATGTTCCTGGTTGTGGTGGTGCCTTCAAGCTGGTTCCCGAGGACTTCGAGGTCGAGGAGCTTCCCGCCTATCAACCGTCGGGCGAGGGGGAGCACCTCTACCTGTGGCTCGAGAAGCGCGGCCGGGACACGCGTGAGGTGGTGCGCGCGCTGGCCGCGTCGCTGGGCGTGTCCGAGGACGATATCGGCGTCGCGGGCATGAAGGACCGGCAGGCCGTCACCCGGCAACTGCTCTCGGTGCCCGCCCGCGCGGAGGCCCGACTGGGGGAGTTCGCGCTGGAGGGCGTGCAGGTGCTCTGGTCGAAGCGGCACGGCAACAAGCTGCGCACCGGGCACCTGCGGGGAAATCGCTTCAAGCTGCGCCTGCGTGGAGTGAGTGACGTGGGCGCGGCGCGCGAGTGCTTCTCGCGGCTGTCGGCCGGCGGCGTTCCCAACTACTTCGGGGAGCAGCGCTTCGGTCGCGCGGGCGACAACGCGGACCTGGGGCGCCTCTTGGTGTTGGGGCAGCGGCTGCCGAAGCGGCCCGAGCGCTTCCAGCGCAAGCTGTACCTGTCCGCCTTCCAGTCGCGCATCTTCAACCGGGCGCTCGCGGAGCGCGTGCGTTCCGGCACGCTGTCCACCGCGCTGCTCGGTGACGTGCTGCGCAAGGAGGAGACGGGCGGCCTCTTCGTGTGCGAGGCGCCGGACGTGGATGGTCCTCGCGTGGCCTCGTTCGAGGTGAGCCCGGCGGGGCCCCTGTTCGGCCCGAAGATGACGGCCGCGACGGGCACGGTGGGCGAGTTCGAGGCAAGCCTGCTGGTGGGAGAGGGTGTCACGCCGGATGACTTCAAGCGCGGTGGGGGCGAGACGGAGGGAGGGCGCAGGCCGTATCGCGTTCGCCTGGGCTCACCCGAGCTGACGCCTGATGGCGAGGACTTGTGGCTCGCGTTCGAGCTGCCTCGGGGTGCCTACGCCACCGAGGTCCTCCACGAACTGCTCAAGGACGACTGAGGCACTCTCGCGGGGTTGATGCCCTCGTGCGAAGCCTCGTGAGCGGCGTCCGCGCGAGGTCCTTCGCGGCTGCTTCGCACGGAAGGCGGAGTCGACTCTCGTGCGAGGAGCCTGGGCGCGGGGACCCGCGTCCCCTCGGTCGTCGCGCGCCCGTGCCGACCGACCCCCTGAAAAGCGAAGCGCCTCCTCGGGACTGTGCCCGGGAGGCGCTGGGCTGCTTGCCCCGGCCTTGAGGTGGCCGGGGCGGGCGGGCTACTGCGTGACGATGTTGAACTCCGTGCGGCGGTTCTGCGCGCGGCCCGCCTTGGTGGTGTTCGGCGCGATGGGACGCGTCTCGCCGAAGCCCACCGCTTCCATACGGCCCGGGTCGATGCCCTTGCGCAGCAGTTGCGCCATCACCGCGTCGGCGCGCTTCTGCGACAGCTTCAGGTTCGACTCGTCCTTGCCGAGCGAGTCCGTGTGGCCCTCGATGCGGACCTTCTGAATCCAGGGCGCATCCCTCAGGGCCGACGCCACGTCCTCGAGGATGGCGGTGCTCTGCTTGCCGATGATCTTCGCGGAGCCGGACCCGAAGAGGATCTGCTTCTTGATTTCAATCCGGTCCTTCTTGATGACGACGTTCTTGTACTGCTTCGGGCAGCCGCGCTCTTCCTTCGTGCCGGGCGCATCCACGCACGCGTCGAGCCGGTCCACCACGCCGTCATTGTCCGTGTCCTTGTCCGGGCAGCCGCTGTTCTCCGGCGGACCCGCCTCGTTGGGGCACTTGTCCTGCGCATCCGCCAGGCCGTCCGCGTCGTTGTCCAGGTCCGGGCAACCGTCCTCGTCCTGGAAGCCGTCCTTGTCCTCGGGCTCGTCCGGGCACTTGTCCTGACCGTCGTTGACGCCGTCCCCGTCCTTGTCCGGGCAGCCCATGTTCGTCATGGAGCCCGCCTCGTTGGGGCACTTGTCCTGCGCGTCGACGATGCCGTCGTTGTCGTTGTCCAGGTCCGGGCAGCCGTCCTCGTCCTGGAAGCCGTCCTTGTCCTCGGGCTGGTCCACGCACTTGTCCAGCGGGTCGACGATGCCGTCCCCGTCGCGGTCCTTCGGCGCCTCGGCCGGGCAGCCCTGGTTCTCCGCCACTCCCGCCAGCTCCGGGCACTTGTCGTTCGCGTCGAGCACGCCGTCGTTGTCGTTGTCCGCGTCCGGGCAACCATCCTCGTCCTGGAAGCCGTCCTTGTCCTCGGCCTGGTCGGGGCAGGGGTCGTCCTTGTCCAGCACGCCGTCCCCGTCGCTGTCCGTCTCCTCGATGCGGACCACGACCTGGGGCTGCTGCGGCTTGGCGTCCGTGGGCTGCTGGGGCTGCTGCGGCTGCGGCGCCTCGGGGCGCTCGCGCACCAGCACCTGGCGCGGGCCGCAGTTCTTCGACAGCTCCAGCGCCCGGTCCACCGCCGTGTCGGCGACGCGGACGTGGGAGGCGGCGCGACCGCTGTTGCCCTGGCTCAGCTCCCCCTTGGCGAAGTCGAGGTAGGCCTCGGCGGTGGCCAGCTCCACCGGGGCGCAGCGCAAGGCACCGCTGCGGCGGGCCCGCTCGACGTCCGCGGCGAGCACCTGGGTGTCCGCGCGAATCTTGCTGCCGCTCACACAACTGGCGGCCAGGAGGAGGGACAGCAGCGCTGCAAGGGAGGGACGCGTCATCGGGAGCGCTCGGTGCGTCACGGGTTCGGGGTCCGTTCGCCGTTGTCGGAATCGCCCGCCACGGACATGGCCTTCTCGCGGGCCTCGTTGGCGAAGCGGGAGGCCTTCACCGCGAAATCCACCCCGGCCTGGTAGTCGGAGTAGCCAACCTCCTCGCGAGCCTTCTCCAGATACAGGTTGGCGGCGGTCCACTCGTACGGAGCCAACTTGTCGGCTCCGGCCGTGCGTGCGGCCTGAATCTGGACTTCGGCGTCGAGGATGTTCGCGGTGGACTTCACAGGGCCGCATGCGGCGAGCGCCCCCGCCACCGCCACCAACACCGTCAGCTTCTTCATAGGGTGGCGCCTCTAGAGGAGGGAAAGAGGCATCGGTCGTATCAATCGCCTCTTGGGGGGTCAAGAATCGGGCAGACCCCGTTGAAGCGGGGGGCCGGCCGGCGGCGGGGACTTTGACGGCAGGCGCCGCCCTTGCCATCGTCGTCCCCCCGTGCGCCCGTCCGTCCTCTCCGCCCGCTTCCTGTTGCTGCTCGCGCTGCTCCTCCCCCCCCTGGCCCTGTCCGCCCAGGCGTCCGCCGCGAAGCGTGGCGAGCGCCGCGCCGAGACGGAAAAGGTCGTTCAGACCGTCATCCAGGGTGGGGCCGTCGCCGCCGCCGTCTCCCGGCTGCGCTACCTGCGCGAGGAGCCCTACGCGGCCGAAATCATCACCGACTCCCTCCGCCGGGTGCTGGAGGAGCGGGTCCGCCGCAACCTCGTCGCGGTGCTGGCGGGGCTGGACACGCGCTCCGCGGAGTCCTCCCTGGTCCGCCTCGCTGGCGATGGCGACAGCACGGTGCGCATGTATGCCGCGCAGGGCCTGGCCAGGCTGAAGAGCCGCAACGTCCAGGTGCTGGTGCCGCTGTTGGCCGACAAGAGCAGCGGGGTGCGCCGGGACGCGGCCCGGGCCCTGGGGGCCTCTCGCAACCCGAAGATGGGCAAGCCGCTGATGGCCGCGGCCAAGGAGGAGCAGGAGCTGGAGGTCCGCGCCATCATGCTGGCCGCCGCGGGCGAGACGGGCGACGCCAAGCAGGTGAAGCCCCTCAAGGAGTACCTGACGAACGACTCGGAGAGCACCCGCTTCGCCGCCGCGCGCGGCCTGTGTCGCCTGGGCTCGCCGGAGGGCTTCGCCTTCGCCAACAAGCTGCTCGGCGCGGAGGACCGCTTCGTTCGCCGGCAGGGACTGGAGCTGTTCGAGGGCGTCGCCGCCAAGAAGGCCACCCCCGCGCTCAAGCCGCTCCTGGAGGACAAGGACCGGGCCCTGGCCGCCGGCGCGGCGCGCATCCTCTACCAGGGTGGAGACGGCACCATGCTGGACTGGTTGGTGCTGGCCTCGTGGAACGCCAAGGGCGACGAGAAGCTCTCGTACGAGAAGGAACTGGAGACGCTCCAGCTCCAGGATGACCGGCGCAAGGCCATCCTCCGAAGGGCGGGCGTGGCGCAATGACGTGGGCGGTGGTGCTGGCCGCGGCGCTCGTCACCCAGGCGACGCCAGCCTCCTCGAAGAAGGACTCCGCCACGCCCGGCGCGGACCGGATTCTCGACTCCGGCTCGCCCGCGGCCCAGGCGGCCACGGCCGCTCCCCCGCGGCCCAACGGCTGGACGGGCCTGGACGCGAGCGCCTTCGCGGCCCTGGTGGTGGAGTCCGCCAACGCGCCGTTGACCGAGCGGCTGCTCACGATGAGCCAGCGCTTCATCAACACGCCCTATGTCCTGTCCCCGCTGGGCGAGGGCTCGGGGGTGGACCCGGATCCGACGTTCCGGTTGGACGCGGTGGACTGCCTCACCTTCGTCGAGCAGTCCCTGGCGCTGGGGCTGGCGCACACGGAGCCGGAGGTCGCCCCGCTGCTGGAGCACATCCGCTACGCCCAGGCCCCGGCCTATGAGGATCGCAACCACCTCATGGAGGCGCAGTGGCTGCCCAACAACGTCCGCAAGGGCTTCCTGCGCGACGTGACGCGCCGCTTCGGTGGCGAGGACGCGGTGGCCGTCACGAAGACGCTGACGCCGCTGACGTGGCAGTCCCGCTCGTCCCAGGCGCTCCAGCTCCCCAAGGAGCGGCAGCCGGTGGGCACGTTCGGGATGAACATGATTCCGCTGGAGCGGGTGATGGAGCACGCGCGCTCCATCCCCTCCGGCACCATCCTCGTGGTGCTGCGCGAGGACCTTCCGCTGAAAGCCACCCGCGTGACGCACCTGGGCTTCGTGGTGCAGCGCAAGGGCCGCACCTACCTGCGCCACGCCTCGCGCGGGGGCTACAACCGTGTCGTGGACGAAGATTTGGAGACCTTCCTCGGCCGCAACTCCCGCTACGCGAAGTGGAAGGTCACGGGCGTGAGCCTCTTCGAGGCCCGCCGCCCGGAGTCCGCTTCGCCTGGCGCCGTCGTCCGCTCGCCCTGATGCGTCAGAGGGCGGGTGGGGGAGACGCGGCCTGCTCGGTCTCCCGCTCCTCGTCCTCGGCGGCCTGGACCGCCTCGTTGGTGGTGGCCGCCTCCTGCACGCGCTCCCGTTCAATCATCGCCGCGGCGCGCTCCTGCTGCTCTTCGGGCACCAGAATCTCCCACCAGGGAAGCAGGTTGCCCGTGGTCAGCTTGTCCACGACACCGGAGCGGCCCGCCCGCACCAGCACCGGAATGTCCGCCTCCTGGAGCAGCTCCGCGAAGACCTCCGCCATCAGCGGATTGTCCGTGGTGCCCGCGCGCACGAAGACGCGCTTGTCCAGCTCATGTGGAAGCGGGAGTCCCCGGCTGCGCATCTCCCCCGCGTCCACCAACCGTGGGTTGCCCGGACAGTCCGCGCATTGCTCGACATCGTCCCGATACTCCGAACCGCACCTGGCGCAGTACTTCATGTCGGTCCCTCCTGCCCATTGGACGTCGTCCTGGAGGGACATAGTAGGTCTGGTGTCCTGTCTCGGCACCGGGGGCCAGTCCTTCCGTTCACTGTCGGGCGTCGTCGCCCTGCCATTGGCGCGCTTCTTCCCCCAGCTGGCTCACCGAGCTGCTCAGCCGCTCCACGTCGATGGGCTTGCGCAGGACGAGGTCGCAGTGCTCGGCGCCGTCCACCTGGGTGTAGCCGGAGACGAGGATGACGCGCGTGCGCGGCGCGCGGGCTTTCACCCGCCGGGCCAGCTCCGTGCCATGCAGCCCCGGCAGGGACTCGTCTGTCACCACGACATCCGGCAGCTCGCTCTCGAAGGCCTTCAGGCCCGCGAGCCCGTCGCTGGCCGTGACGACGTCGAACTCGAACTCGAGCAGCTCCGCGAGGAGCTCCCGGCTGTCACCGTCGTCCTCCACGAGGAGGACCTTGATTCGCTCGGCACCCATGCGTCTGGGTAACCCTGGCCCTTGTCGGATTCGTCCGCCGCGAAGGTGCGGGGCCGCGTGCCTCTCCGCTTGGAGAGCAGGCGGGGGGATAAGCCCCCCTCACCAGCGGGCGGGGGACTGTCCATCATTGGGCCTGGAGGTGATGCCATGAAGGTGTTGATGCGGGGCGTGCATCTGACCCTGACGGAGTCGATGAGGGACTACCTGCAGGAGCATCTGGTGGACCACATCGCGCGAATCGCGGACGACGAGGCGGCGGAAATCGACATCTCGTTGGTGGACATCAACGGTCCGAAGGGTGGGGTGGACAAGGAATGCCGGGTGACGGTGCACATGCCGAGCTTCGCTTCCGTGCATGTCACCGAGAGGGCGGAGACGCTGTTTCCCGCCATCGACGCGGCGCGTGACCGACTGGAGCGCACCCTGCGCAAGACGGTGGACAAGCGCCGCGACGTGCACACGAACGGGCTGCCCGACGACGTGGCGGCGGACGTACCCAACTATTAGCCCGGGGCGTGCCTCGGTGTAGGGCCCGGTCTTCCCGGTTGTCCACCGGGCGGCCGGGCCCGCGTTGTACGCTGTCCGAATCTTGCTGGGTCCGAATGGTGAACGCTATAAGCGGAACCCTTCACCCATGGGCTAAAGGACGGCGATGGTCCGCCTCAAGTTCCTCCTCTTCGCGTTCCTGGTCATTGGACTGGGGCTTGCTCATCTCCCGATGTTGTCGGGACCGCTGCGCGCGCGCGCGGTGGACGGAGCCACGGCCCAGTCCGCTTCGGGCGTGGCCGAGGTGGCGCGTCGCGTGGACGCGCGTCGCGCGGAGGTGCAGGCGCTGGCGCTGAAGCTGGCCGCCACGCCGGACGTCGCCTCCGCGGTCCACGCGCTGCTTCCTCCCAAGCCCGCCGTCCCCCCGCGTCCGCAGTTCAACAAGGACAAGGACAAGGTCGACGACAAGGCCAGCGCCCTCCAGCCGCTGACGGCGGAGCGCTTCGGGGCCGTGCGCACGGCGGCCGAGGCCGTCCTGCCCAAGGAGCTCAAGGGACTGGTGGTGGCGCTGGCCGCCCCTGACGCCGCGTTCCATGCCGTCGCGGGCGCGGAGCCTTCCTCGGACGCCGCGAAGCTGGACGTCGCCGCGCTGGCGAAGGCCGGCACCTCGGTGGTGGACGCGCTCGGCGCGACGCACGTGTTCGCCTCGGTGCCCGTGCTGTGGGGCGGGGACTTCGGCATGCAGCCGGCGGTGACGCTGGTGGTGGGCGCGCCGCTGCTCGACGAGGGCGCGCTGGAGGCCGCGGTGACGGCCACCGGTGTCTCCGCGCTCGGGTTGGTGAAGGGTGACTCGGTGGCGGCCGTGGGGCCGGACAAGCTGCTCGCGGAGGGCTCGCTGGCGCAGGTGGCGGCCAACGCGAGCGGCGTCGTGATTCGCCGCGGAAGCCTCCAGGCGCTGGGGCCCGTGGGCCTGCCCATGATGACGGAAGGTGACTTCCTGGGGGGCCAGGCGCCCCTCGCGGTGGGGACTCGCCGGACGCTGGAAGGCACTCCGCTGGAAATCCTCGCGGTGGCCGGGACGCAGTCGGTGCTGGGCGCCGTCGCGGACTACCAGCAGACCGCGCTCGTCGCGCTGGCGGGGCTCCTGGCCCTGACGCTGGTGTGGACGGCGCTGATGGGCGGCTCCAGCTCGGGCTCCGGTGACGACGTGCAGGGCACCTCCGACACGCTCAGCCTGTCGGCCGCGATGGCGGCGAATGCGCCCATGCACCACGCGGTGGTGCCTCCCGCGCCGCAGCCGCAGCCGGTGGCCGCCGCTCCGACGGCGGATCCGTTCGCCTCGGCGCCGTTCGCCGCCGCGCCGACGCCGGGCCCGTTGCCGGACCCCTTCGCGCAGGCGGCGCCGCCTCCTCCGGCGGTGGCCCCCATGTCGGACCCCTTCGCCATGGCCGCGCCGCCGCCTCCCGCGGCCCAGCCCTTTGGCGCGGACCCCTTCGCCATGGCCGCGCCGCCGCCTCCCGCGGCCCAGCCCTTCGGCGCGGATCCGTTCGCGCTGCCGCCGCCGGCCCCCGCGCCGGTGTCGAACCCGTTCGCTTCGGCGGATCCGTTCGGCTCGGCGGATGCGTTCCCCTTCCCGGCGCCGCCTCCATCCTCTCCGCCTCCTCCGGCGGCGAGCCCGTACGCGTCCCAGCAGCCCGCGCCCACGCCGTTCGGCGGTGCGATGCCGTTCGAGTCCGAGGCCGGTGGCTTCTCCGCCTCGGGTGAGCCCCTGTCGACGGCGTCGCCTCGGCGCGGTGCCTTCGCCTTCGAGGACCAGCCCACGGCGGCTTACACGCTCCAGCAGGCGGCCAACCCGTTCGCCCTGGCGGCGGCGCAGACGCCCGACAACCCGGAGACGACGCGCGTCGCGGCCATTCCGCGCGAGCTGCTCCAGGCCAGCACCCGGCCGGCCGAGGCGCCCATTCCGCTGCCGTCGCGCTCGGGCGGGCCCGCCGCGATTCCGCTCCCCGGCGCGGGTCCGTCCGGCAACTCCGCGGTGGCGCTCTCCGAGGAGCAGCACTTCCAGGAGGTCTTCCGCGAGTTCGTCACCACCCGTGAGCGGTGCGGCGAGCCGGCCGATGGCCTGACGTACGACAAGTTCGTGCAGAAGCTGCGCAAGAACAAGGAGCAGCTCGTCCAGAAGTACGCCTGCAAGACGGTGCGCTTCCAGGTCTACGTGAAGGAAGGCAAGGCCGCTCTCAAGGCCACGCCCGTCAAGGACTGAGCGCGGCTTCCACCGCGAGTCGACATCGGGGCCCGGGGCGATGATTCGCCTCGGGCCTCATGCGTTTCCGGCTAGGGCGCTCTGACGAGGCTGGACGCGGGGACGTCCGCGCGGGGGAGCACGACGCTGAAGCGCGCGCCCTGGCCCGGCTCACCGCCGACTTCGAGCTTGCCGCCGTGCTCCTGGAGGATGCGCGCGGCGATGGCCAGCCCGAGTCCCGTGCCGCCATCCTTGGTCGTGAAGTAGGGCTCGAAGATGCGGGCGCGGTGCTCGGGAGGGATGCCCGGGCCGCTGTCCTCGACTTCGATGATGGCGTCCGCGTCGGTGCCCTTCACCCGCACGCGCAGGTGGCCGCCCTTGCCCGTCATGGCCTCCTCGGCGTTCTTCACCAGATTCACCAGCACCTGCGTCAGCATGTCCCGGTCCACCTGGGCCACCACACCCGTCTGGAGCGCCGGGAGTATCTGGATGCCCTCGGGAGGTGTCGCGTAGAGGGACAACACGCTCTGCGTCAGCTCGGACAGGTCCACGGGGGCCAGTTGCGGCTTGGGCATCCTCGCGAAGCGGCTGAACTCGTCGACGATGCGCCGCAGGCGGTCCACCTCTTCGAGCACCACGCCCGCGCTCTCCTTGAAGAACTCCGGGAAGCGAGGGTGCCGGGCCTCCTGCGCGGCCAGCAGCGTCTCCAGCGACATGCGGATGGGCGTCAACGGGTTCTTGATTTCGTGCGCCAGCCGCCGCGCGACCTCCTGCCACGCGGCGATGCGCTCACTGGCCATCAACCGCTCCGTCGTGGCCTTCAGCTCGGACGTCATGTGGTTGAACGTCCGGACCAGCTCGCCCACCTCGCCCGTGGCGTCGGCCGTCACCTGGACGTCCAGCGCGCCTTCGGCCACGCGCCGGGCTCCCTCGGTGAGGGCCTCCACCGGCCGGGTCATCCACCGCGACACCAGCAGCCCGAGCAAGATGGCGAAGGCGCCCCCCAGTCCGGCGAGCAGGAGGAAGGCGCGCATGACGCCCTCCTCGGCCTCGCGGGCGGCGGCGCGGCTGAAGACGAGTCGCACCGTGGCGGCTTCGCCCAGGGGAAGCTCGCGCACCACCGTGGGAGGCAGCGCGGTGCCAGCCTTCGCCAGCTCGGTGTCACCGGAGACGAGCGAGACTTGCGCCTGCGTCAGTCGCGCGAGGTGCTGGGCCAGGCTGTCATCGAGCAGCACGCCACCCACGGCCCACAGGCGAAGGTCGCCGTAGTCCACCGGGCGCGCGGTGACGAGCGCTGGCATCTGTCGCAGCCCGGAGGGGGTGCGCACTTCCACGCGCACCGGCACGGGCTTGGGCGAAGTCTCACGCGTGACGGCGAAGAGGACCGGGTCCGGGTCTCCGCGTCGCGCGGGCAGGTGCCCGGAGGACAGCACGGTGCCGCTCCGGTCGAAGAGGGCGAGCACCGTCAGCCCGCGCGTCTTCATCAGCGCTTCCGCCGTGCCCGCTTGAATGGCGCGGGTGGGGCGCTCACGGGCCTCGCGTGCGAGGTCCTCCATGGCGGCGCTGTCCACCAGCTCCTCCACCGCGCGACGGGCGGTGGTGGCCGTGCGCTCCAGCGACTCCTGCGCGCTGGTGGTGGCGGCCTGCATGCGTGCATCCAGCTCGCGCGTCAGCGTGTCGCGCAGCCGTGAAAGGGTGGGCAGCACCACGACCGCGAGCGGCACCAGGGCGAGCAGGGCGAAGGCGAGCGCCAGCCGGGTCCTCAGGCGCAAGGGTGTGTCCCCTCGAGCAAGGCGCGGGCGCCCCTCATGGGCGTCCCCCGGTGCCGGCTCCCTCGGGAGGCAGCAGGAAGGCCCCGTCCAGCATCGGCAGGCCCTGCGCGTCCATCACCAGCCCGCCCACCTCCGGCATCGCGCGCAACCCAAGTCCCTGGGCGTAGAGCGGCAGCAGAGGCAGCGACGCGGCCAGCGCCAGGGCTCGCTCGCGGACCCGCGCATCCCTCGCCGCCGCATCCGACAGCGCTCCAATCGCGGGCAGCTCCACGCCGAGCAGGTCCTTGCGCCCACCCGCGTCCAGCACCACCGCGAGCGCGGGCCCCGGCACGGGAGGCAGCAGCACCGCATGCAGCATCAGCTCGAAGTCTCCCTTGGCCCAGCGGGCGCGCAGCGCGGAGCGCGCCAGGGGCTCCAGGGCCACGGTGTAGCCGCGCTCGTGCAGCTTCACCTGGATGCGCTCGGCCACCGCGCGCTGGTCGTCCAGGGCCGCGTCGTAGACGAGCGTCACCGTGCGAGCCGGACCCGCCGCGGGCGCCGCCGGACGGGGCTTGGGCGGCTGTGGCATCAGCGCGGGCGGCAGCAGGTGCGGCATGGGTACCGCCGGGCCGTGCACGAAGAGGCGAGTGAGGTCCTCGCGGTCGATGGAGCTCTCCACCGCCTGCCGGAAGTCCGTCGGAAGGCGCCGAGGCGAGAAGGCGAGATACGTGGCGTAGAGCAGGGCCCCCGGCGCGTTGTCCGTCTCCGAGGACACGCCCAGCTCCACCTGGACCTGCCGGGCGGACCACAGCCGGGCCAGTCCTCGCTCATCCGTGGCGGTGAGCAGCAGTCGGTCCAGATACGGGCGACCCCGAGGCCAGCCGAGCTGCGCATCCAGCGCGCCTCGCCCCGCGGCCGAGAAGGGGCCCGGAGTCGAGGAGGCCACGGGCGCGGCCAGGGCCGGGTGGCACAGCGCGCGCTCCAAATCCGGCCATGGGAATGAGAGCGCCAGCTCCAGCGAGGCGCCACTCGCGGTGACCTGCCGTCCCTCGCCTCGGAGCGGATAGAGCAGGGCCCGGTACGGCGAAGCCCCGTCGGTGCTCGACAGGCGCGTCCACGCGCGAGCCAGCGCGTTCGCCGTCGCGGCATTGGGCAGCGTCACCCGCGTGACTTGCGGCGTGGGACGCGACAGCTCACGGGCCAGCGTGGGCTGGACCTCTCCCTCCGGCGTCACCGCGCAGACGGGGCGGGACAAGAGGCCCAGCAGCGTGGCCTCCAGCGGGGTGTCGGCGAGCGAGGGCTCTCCAAGCTCGGGCGGCCCGGCATGAGCGACGCGCACCTCTCCGCCGTAGCGAGTCCGTCCCGCTCCCCACGCGGACGCGGAGCCCAGGAGCACGAGACTGGCGAGGGCGATGCGGCGGGACTTCATGGAGCACCCTGGCGAAGGAGGAACAGCTCACCGGTACCATCCGGCTTCGACAGGCCCACGACGACTTCGCGGCGCGTGTCGCCATCCAGGTTGGCCGTCACCACGAACAACGCGCGCCCGGTGGGCAGCGGGCCCTGCCACAGCGGCTCGTGCACCGTGGGGTCTCCCCCGTTGAGGGCGTGGACACGGAGCACATCCGGCGAAGGCTGGAGCAGGGCGGATGTGGTCAGCAGCTCCGTCGTGCCGTCACCGTCCAAGTCTCCCAGGGCACTGCCAGCGCCCAGTCCACTCAGTCGCGTCGGCGTCGCGCCCACGCGCGGATAGAGCGAGCCCGTGCCATCCGCGTGGACGAAGAGCATCCTCGGCGATGCGAAGCTCGCGGTGGTGAAGGGCGAAAGCAGCGTCACGGGCTTGCCGTCCCCCAGCCGCACCTCGGCCTGGAACGCCGTCTGCCCGGGGACGAAGCCGCCGCGCTCCACGGGACCGAGTGGCGCGCTGTCCAATGTCCCCACGGGGCGCAGCGTGCTCCGGCCCTTGTCCAGGACAAGCACTTCTCCCTGCGCACGACGGGTGCTCCACGCGGCCAGCCGGGGCGGCCCCGACAGCACGGCCAGCGCGCCAAACGGCTCGCGAGTCGTCGCGTTCGAGAAGGGCAACGAACCCAGCTCCCTGCGGGCCAGCAGTTGTCCATCCGCCGTGAAGACGGACACGTTTTCTTCCGTCAGCACCGCGATTTCGTCGCGGCCATCGCCGTCCAGGTCTCCCGCCGCGAGCGCCGCCACGGGCTGCTCCAGCCGGACCAGCGTCGCCCCCAGGAGCCGGATGCCCCGGGGCCCGCCCGTGGGAGGAGTCGTCGTCGGCGGCGTGCCCACCGAGGCGAGCGCGAGCGCCTCCGCGTCAGCCTCCACCGACTCGACGAGCGCACCCGACGGACGAGCAGGGCGCGTCAGCGCGCGGCCCGACCAGAAGTTGACCCAGGTGCCCAGCGCATCCCCGCGAGCCCGCAGCGCGCCAGCCTCCACGTCCACGGTCAGCCGCACCAGCGTGCGGGCCCCCTGTGCGCGAGCCACGCCCTCGGCGGCCTCCGCGCTCGGAGCGTCCACCACCGAGGGAGCCAATCCTTCCGCCGCCAGTCGCGCCGCCAGCACGCTGCCGACCGCGCGTCGCAGCTCGGCCGAGCCTCCCGAGAAGTACAGCGCCACGGGCGCCTCGGCGGGCAGGGCGCGCACGTCCGACGCCAGCTCTTGCGAGAGGCGCTGGACGGCGGACACGGTTTCGTCGGTCGAGGACCGCGGCGCGGCGTGGGCCGTGAGTGCGAGCAGCAGCGGTGCGAGGACCTGGGCTCGGCTCACAAACCCTTCCTGTTGTTTTCGTTGAGGAAGAACTCGTCGGTCGTCACCTGGCCCGGAGGCGGGGCCTCGGCGGTGGGCTGGGTGCCCTCGAGGAACGGCTCCAGCCGGCCCGGGACGGAGGCTCCGGCCAGCAGCCCCGTGACGGGGTCGATGCGTACCTGGAGGATGCCGGACGGCACCTCGAAGTCGCGCGCGGGCAGGCCCTC
The DNA here is from genome assembly GCF_010894455.1 of Myxococcus eversor. Lineage (GTDB taxonomy): Bacteria > Myxococcota > Myxococcia > Myxococcales > Myxococcaceae > Myxococcus > Myxococcus eversor. Next base: position 372,792 of record NZ_JAAIXY010000001.1, read on the forward strand.
GTGGGCCACGCGCATGAACTGGAGCCAGATGGGCAGCGCGGCCCGGCCGCCCGTCTCACTTCCACCCAACGGCGAGTTGTCGTCGAAGCCCACCCACGCGCTGGCCACCCAGTCCATCGTGTAGCCGGAGAACCACGTGTCCTTGGACTCCTGCGTGGTGCCCGTCTTGCCCGCGGCGGGGCGGTTCAGCTCGCGCACGGCCTTGGCCGTGCCTTCCTCCACCACGCTGCGCATCAGCGACGTGGTGAGGTACGCGACGGCGGGAGGCAGCATCTCCTCGAAGGCCGGCTGATGGTCCTCAAGCACCTTGCCGCGCGAGTCGCGCACGCGCAGGAGCATCAGCGGCTCCGCGTAGCGGCCATTGGACTGGAGCGTGGAGTAGGCGTTCACCGCCTCCAGCATCGTCACCTCGCCGGTGCCGAGCGCCAGCGTCAGGTTCTCCGGCAAGGGTGAGCGGATGCCCGCCCGGCGCGCGAAGTCGATGACCGTGGGCGGAGTCAGCGACTCGATGAGCCGCACGGACACCGTGTTCTTCGACTTCGTCAGCGCCGTGCGCAGCGTCATCGGCCCTTCGAACTGCCGGTCATAGTTCTGGGGCCTCCACGCCTTGCCCGTGTACGGGTCCCGAATGGTCTCCGGCGCGTCGTTCACCATGGAGAGCGGCGTGTAGCGGCCACTTCCCAGGGCCGCGGCATAGAGGAACGGCTTGAAGGACGAGCCCGGCTGACGCTTGGCCTGCGTCGCGCGATTGAACGACGAGCGCGCCGCGTCGTACCCGCCCACCAGCGCCACCACGTTGCGGTTCTCCGGGCGGATGACCACCAGCCCACCCTGCACGAGCGGCACCTGGTCCAGCGTGGCCTCCACGAAGGCCGGCGCGGGAGGCGCCTTCAAGATTCGCACGTAGACGAGCTGTCCCTTGGTGAAGACGTCCGAGATGTTCTTCGGCGCGCCCTTGCCCTTCTGCCGGGCCCACGTGACGGAGGGGTACGCAATCTCCGCGGTGCGGCCCACCAGGTCCACGCGCGCCACGTTCCGCTTCTCGTCCAGCTCCGTCACATAGCCCGTCAGCCGCAGCCCTTCCGAGAGGGGCTTCAGGAGCACCGCGCGCACCATCAGCTCCTCCTCGGAGGGAGGCGCCTCGTCCTCGGGCGTGAGGTCCGGGCGCTGCTCCTCCGCGCCGTCCTCCTCGGTCTCCGCCTTCGGCTCCGGCTTCTCCGCCTTCGCGAGCGGCGCCAGGTCCGCCACGTAGCCCTGGTCCTTCAGTCGACGGCCGGCCTCTTCGATTCGCGTGGCGACCATGCCGCGCAGCCGGGCCCACTGCGCGTCATCCAGCGTGCCGCGCGGACCGCGATAGCCCTGGCGCCGGTCCACGGCTTCGAGGCCCTCGCGCACGGCCTGCTCGGCGGCGACCTGGAGCTTGGGCACCATGGCGATGTCCACCCGCAGGCCGCCCTCCATCACCGCGTGCTCGCCATAGCGCTCGATGAGCGTGCGGCGAATCTCCTCCGCGTAGTACGGGCCCACGCCCTGCTGGGGACGCGGGGCCAGGACGATGGGCTTGTCCAGCTCCGCCTCCGCGATGTTGCGCGGCACGAAGCCATGGTTGGCCATCTGCCCGAGCACGTACCGCTGACGCGACTTCGCGCGCGTCATGTTCGTCTCCGGGTTGATGCGGTGGGGAATCTGCACGGTGCCCGCCAGCACCGCGGCCTCGCCCACGCTCAACTCCTTGGCGTGCTTGCCAAAATAATAGACCGCGGCCTCCTCCACGCCGTAGCGGCGCTTCCCGTAATAGGACTGGTTGATGTAGAGGCCGAGAATCTGGTCCTTGGTGAGCGCCTCCTCGACGCGCGGGGTGAGAATCCACTCGCGAATCTTGCGCGACAGGCTGCGCTCGGGCGTGAGCAGCAGGTTCTTCACCACCTGCTGCGTAATCGTGGACGCGCCGGACTTGCGGCTGCCGGGGATGAGATTCTTGATGGCGGCGCGAGCGATGCCAAAGGGGTCCAGGCCCACGTGCTTGTAGAAGTCCGCGTCCTCGGCGGCCAGGAAGGCGTCGCGCACGTGGGGCGGCAGGTCCGCGACACGCACCACGGTGCGCTTCTCGAACGCGTACTCGGCGCAGATGCTCCCGTCCGCGCACGTCACCTTGGTGACCTGGGGCAACTGGTAGTGCTGGAGCGCGTCCACCGAGGGCAAATCCCGGCTGTAGTAGATGTACGCCCCCACGCCGACCAGCACGAAGAGCAACAGACCCACGGCGCCGGTGATGAGCAACCGCTTGGTCCACTTCCAGAGGCGCGCGCCGAATCCAGGGCGCGGCGGAACGGGCGCGGGCGCCGGGGTGGAAGGAGGAGGAGCTTCGGGCGGAGTGGGCATTACACGGGCCAGGGTCATGTGCTTCTCGACGGGGGCTGCACGTTAGACCAAGTCGGCATCTGAAATCGGGAATCGGACCGGCCTCCTTTCGTCCGGAGGCCGGCCTGCGGGCAGGGGAGCGCTACGGCGCCACGGGCCGCGGAGAGAGGCCCTCCTGTCCGCGAGCCTCGGGCGAGTCCAGGTCCACCTGGGCCACGCGGCTCATGCGGTCCGCGTTGACGCGGGCCTGGACGTAGCGCGGGGACAGCCGGGTGGCGGTGCCATACGCGGCGCGGGCCTCCTCCTTACGGCCCAGCCGCTCCCACGCCACGCCGAGGTTGTTGTGCACGTAGGCCACGTTCGGCAGCAGCTCCGCGGCCTGCGTGAGCACCTCGGCCGCCTTCGCGTTCTCTCCCGCGCGCAGGTACGCGAAGCCCAGGTTGTTGAGCGCGTAGCCATGCTCGGGCTCCAGGTGCACGGCCTGCTGGAAGCGGAGGATGGCCGACGTCAGTTCGCCGCCGACCAGGTGTGCCCGGCCGAGCACCTGATACGCCTCCGCGTCCTCGGGAGCGCGCAGCACGGCCTCCTCGCCCACGCGCACCGCCTCCGCGTGACGTCCCAGGGACACGAGCAGGCGGGCCTGCTGGATGAGGGCGCCCGCGTCCTCGGGAACCAGGTGGCCCAGTCGCGCGTACGCCAGCAGCGCGACGTCGGACTGGCCTTGGAGGCGGGCGAGCCGTGCGGCCTGCGTCAGCGCGTCCGTGTCGGCCGGGTCGTCATGCAGCGCGCGGCGCACCTCGGTGAGCGCGCCCGACACGTCACCCAGCTCTCGCAGCGAGCGCGCGCGTCCCAGGTGGTCCACGCGCCGCCCGTGCTCGTGGGGCAGCGCCAGGGCGTCCTCGGGCGCGGGGCGGGGCGCCTGCTCGACGATGGGGCTCGTCACTTCCGGAGGGGCGAGGGGAATGAGTCGCGGGGCCTCGGCGAAGTCGCTCGGCACCACGGGGGTGACGGCTTCGCGGGTGCGCGCGTGCTGCTCGGCGAGCGCGAGCCACGGGCGCAGCGAGGCGGGCAGGGGCACGTCGGTCCACGCGGCCAGGCCGAGCGCGGCGAGGCAGGTGGGCAGCAGGGACTTCTTCAGCGCGGGGGGCAGGGTGAAACCCAGGGTGCGGCGGGTGGCCTTCCTCGTCCTCGGGCTCATGGCGACCTCGACTCCAGGCGGGGCGTTCGAGAAGAACGCTCCGAGAGGGCTCCTGTGGGAGTCCTCCCACCCGGGGCTATTGCGATGGGCGTGCCAGGGGCCTGCCCCGAGGGCGTGCGACGGGGTGTGTCCCTGGGGCCGCACGCGAGGGGGAAAACCGTGGCGGGGGCGTGGGTGTCGTGCGACGGTGCCCGCGATGAAAATCGCCACCTGGAACGTGAACTCGGTACGGGCCCGGCAGGAGCGACTGCTCGAGTGGTTGAAGAGCGCGCAGCCGGACATCCTCTGCCTGCAGGAGCTGAAGTGCACGGAGGACGACTTCCCGATGGAGGCCGTGCGCGACGCCGGCTACCACGCGGCGGTCCACGGGCAGAAGACCTACAACGGCGTGGCCATCCTCGCGAAGGAGGCGCCGCGCGACGTGGTGAAGGGGCTGTCGGACGGCGTGGATGACACGCACGCGCGCCTCATCGCCGCGACGGTGGCGGGCATCCGCGTGGTGAGCGCGTACGCGCCCAATGGCCAGACGGTGGACTCGCCCCAGTACGAGTACAAGCTGGAGTGGTACGGCCGCCTGCGGCGCTACCTGGACACGCGGCACAAGCCCGACGAGGCGCTGGTGCTCGGGGGCGACTGGAACGTGGCGCCCGAGGACATCGACACCTACGACCCGAAGCTCTGGGAAGGGCAGACGCTCTTCACGCTGAAGGAGCGGGACGCGCTCCAGCGGCTGCGCGCCTTCGGACTGACGGACGCGTACCGGAAGCTGTACCCGGACACGCAGCGCTTCTCGTGGTGGGACTACCGGATGCTCGGCTTCCCGAAGAACCTGGGCCTGCGCATCGACCACCTCTACGTGTCGGCGCCGCTGGTGCCTCGGCTGACGGGCGCGGACACGGACCGGGAGGCGCGCAAGGGCAAGCAGCCCTCGGACCATGCGCCGGTGTGGCTGGAACTGAAGGACTGAAGTCGGGAGGACAGGCGTGACTCGGATGCGATGGCCGATGCTGTGCGTGGGGTTGGGGATGTTCCTCGTGGGCTGCGCATCGACGGGGAAGCCTCCCGCCGCCGCGGCCGAGCCCGTGCCCGCGCATCAACTCTTCACGCTCGCCTCGGCGACGCTGAAGGAGGAGCGGCGCATCGCCGTCTACACTCCCCCGGGATACGACGCGGCGACGGACGCGCGCTTCCCGGTGCTCTACATGCCGGACGGTGGGCTCCAGGAGGACTTCCCGCATGTCGCCTCGGCCGTCGACGCGGCGATTCGCGCGGGCGAGCTGCGGCCGATGCTCGTGGTGGGCATCGAGAACACGGTGCGCAGGCGTGACATGACGGGGCCCACGACGGTGGCCAGTGACAAGGAGATTGCTCCCATCACCGGAGGCTCGGAGGCGTTCCGCGCGTTCATCCGCGACGAGCTGATGACGGAGGTCCGTCGGCGTTATCGCGTGACGGAGGAGCGGGCCATCATCGGCGAGTCGCTCGCGGGGCTGTTCATCGTGGAGACGTTCTTCCTGGAGCCGGACCTGTTCGGCACGTACCTGGCCCTGAGCCCCAGCATCTGGTGGAACGCGGAGTCACTGGTGCGTCAGGCGGGCGAGCGGCTCGCGGCCCGCGCGGACCTGCGCGCGGAGCTGTACGTGTCGTCGGCGAACGAGGTGGATGACATCGTCCCCGCCGTCGCTCGGCTGGGGGAGGTCCTCCGGGTGAGCGCGCCCGTGGGGCTGAAGTGGGAGGTCGAGCCCCGGCCGGACCTTCGCCACGACAACATCTACCGGTCCTCCGCGCCGGGCGTGCTGCGCAAGTGGCTGCCACCGACGCAGGGCGCGGCCACACGGTAACGAGACGTTCGGCCTTCGGGTGCCGGCTGGAATAGAGTCGGCGTCCCATGCCTGTCATCCGACTCGACTGTACGAAGTGCGACCGGACCTTCGCGCCTGGCGTCGTGCTCAACCTGTGCACGTCCTGCAGCGCACCGCTCTTCGCGCGCTACGACTTGGAGCGCGCCGCGAAGACGCTACGGCCCGAGGCCCTGGCGACGCGGGAGCGCTCCATGTGGCGCTACCACGAGGTGATGCCCGTGGAGGACCCGGCCCAGCGGCTCAGCCTGGGCGAGGGCTTCACGCCGCTGCTCAAGGCGCCGCGCCTGTCGGAGTGGCTGGGCTTGAAGCACGTCATGGTGAAGGACGAGGGAGGCAATCCCACCGGCTCGTTCAAGGCGCGCGGCCTGTCGGCGGCGGTGAGCATGGCGAAGGTGCTGGGCGCGAAGGCGGTGTGCCTGCCCTCGGCGGGAAACGCCGGGAGCGCCCTGGCTGCCTATGCGGCGCGAGGGGGCCTGGAGGCCCATGTCTTCGTGCCCAAGGACATCGCGAGTCTCTTCCTGATGGAGACCCGTGCCTACGGCGCGCACGTCGAGACGGTGGACGGCCTCATCACCGACGCGGGGCGGGTCTGCGCGGGGCTCGCGCGCGAGCATGGCTGGTACGAGTGCGCCACGCTGAAGGAGCCCTACCGCGTGGAGGGCAAGAAGACGATGGGCTACGAACTGGCGGAGCAGCTCGACTGGACGCTGCCGGACGTCATCCTCTATCCGACGGGCGGCGGCACCGGGCTCATCGGCATGTGGAAGGCGTTCGAGGAGATGGAGACCATGGGGCTCATCGGCTCGAAGCGCCCGAGGATGGTCGCGGTGCAGGCCGAAGGCTGCGCGCCCATCGTGAAGGCCCACGCGGAGGGCCAGCCGGATGCCCCCATGTGGCCTGGGGCGACGACGCATGCGCACGGCCTGCGAGTGCCCAAGGCGCTGGGCGACTTCCTCATCCTCCGAGCCGTGAAGGCCAGCGGCGGGACGGCCATCTCCGTCACCGAGGAGGAAATCGTGCAGGGCACGAAGGAACTCGCGGCCTCCGAGGGACTCTTCGCCGCACCGGAGGGCGGTGCCTGTGTGGCCGCGCTGCGCAAGCTCCACTCCGCAGGACAGGTGACGCCGGACGAGTCCGTGGTGGTCTTCAACACGGGCACGGGCTTCAAGTACGTGGAGAACATGGCCCCGCTCTGGTGAGCGCGAAAGCGACAGGCGCACGACAATGCACGAAGCGAACTCGTTGCGATGGGCGCGCCTGCTCGTGAGTGGCGCGTGGCTCCTCGGCCTCACCCACTGCGGAACTCCTCGTGCCGTCACGCGCGAGGACCCGCCGGCCCAGGTCCAGGCCTCGCCCTCTGTGTCCTCGGATGGTCGCGTGCATGCCCGCCCCAGCGCGGCGCCCACCGAGCCCGGACTCGTGGGGTTGCATCCGCTGGGCCTTGGAGGCGGCAAGCGAGACGGCCTGCTCTACGTGCCCCGTTCCTATCGCCCGGGGCAGCCCGCGCCGCTGATGGTGCTGCTGCACGGCGCGATGGGAAACGCGGCGCAGATGCTGGAGGTGACACAGGCGCTGGCGGAGGCCGAGGGCCTCATCCTGGTGATACCGGAGTCGCGGGGCGTGACGTGGGACCACAAGCTGGCGACAGGCAGCGAGGACCTTGCCTTCATCGACCGGGCCCTGGCCCACGTCTTCGCGCGCCATGCCGTGGCGAAGGAGCAGCTCTCCGTCGCGGGCTTCTCGGATGGCGCGTCGTATGCGCTGGCGCTCGGCATCCTCAACGGAGACCTGTTCCCGCGCATCCTCGCCTTCTCACCCGGGTTCGTTGACGCGGCGGAGCCCCGGGGCGTGCCGCGTGTCTTCATCGCCCATGGTGACAAGGACGCGGTGCTGCCCGTCGAGCAGAGCGGCCGTCGCATCGTCGCCGAGTTGGGCGCGGCGGGCTTCGACGTGCGCTACCTGGAGTTCGCCGGAGGCCACTCCCTGCCCCAGGACGTGCTTCGCGCCGCCGCACAGTGGCTTCACGAACCGACTTCGCCCGTGAGCGCGGAATAGCCTCGGGTCCTCCTCACAGCCACTTCGGACGAACCCAGTCCAGGAAGCGGTCCTTGGCCTTCTCGAGGGGCTCCGTCACGTTGTCCCAGACCTGCTTGCCCGCGTCCTTCAGGCCTTTGACAATCTGGTCCTTGAGCTCCTTCAGCTCGCCGGTGGCCTTGGAGAAGTCCCAGTTCGGGTCGCCCTTGCCCGCGCGCAGCTCCTTCACCGCCGCGTCGAGATACGCGGTCTGGTCCTTGCCGCTCTCTCCGATGAACGGACGCTTGCCGTCGAAGTAGCCCTGCCTGACGGCGTCCTGGATGAGCTCGCCCTGCTGCTCGGGGTTGAGGTCTCCCCACTTCTTGCCGTCCTTGGCACCCGCTTCCCAGTCGTAGCCCTGTCCCGCGCTCTGGGCGACCAGGGCCTTGGCGGCGTAATCCGCGCCATGGTTCTGGTACTGCCAGACGTGGGTGGCCTCGTGGGTGAGCAGGTCCTTCGACGGCGGGAAGTTCGTCGGAGAGCCGTCCTGCGCCTTCGGGTTGACGAGAATCTTGTTCCCCGCGGTGAAGGCGGGCGTGTAGCGACTCAGGTTGTCGAAGAGGGACGCGGGGCCCTCCACCACGCGGACCTTGTCCAGGTCCACGCTGTCTCCGAAGACGCCCTTCAGGTCCTTCTTCTGCGCGTCCGTCAGTGGCTTGCCCTCGAGCTTCTCGGCGGCGTCCAGGACCTTCTTGAGGACCTCCTTGCCGGGGATGGCCGCGGAGGGAATGAACTCATCGACGATGGGCGAGGCCACCGACTGTGCCGCCACCGGCTTCGCCTGGGCCTTGGGCGCCACTTCCTCCTCGGGCCGGCGATAGGGAACAGTCCGTTGATTCTGGATGCGAACAGGGGCCATCGCGTGACTCCTCGTGGAGAGGGGGGCTGAGTCATTTGAATTGTCCGCAGTCGCCTTCGTTTTGTTTCCTCGAATTGTGAGATGTGTGAGTCCATGACGACGCCACCGCCCGAGTCCCTCCCATTCCCGGAGAGCCTCTGCCACCGCTGTGCGGCGCCTCCGCGTTACGTCCAGACGCGGACCTCCGTCTTCATCATGTGCCCGCTGCTGCCAGGGAAGTACCCGCCGCAGCCGGTGCGGGCGTGCGCGCTCTTCCGTCCCGCGGAACCCCATCCCGACTGAGTGCGTCAGGGCGACGGAGGGAGCAGGCCCTCGATGTCGCGGGCAGGCGGGCGAAGAGGGCGATTGCGAGCGGTTCTGTCCGTCCCCAACTGTGGCGCGCAGCCCAGTCACTGGGAGGGGGCCTTGATGGTTGCCAGGAAGAGCACGCGCGCCTCGACGCGCACCCGCACGATGATGCCCCGGAAGAAGCGGACGGTATCCCGCACGAGCAGCACCAAGGCGCGCCGCGTCAGCACGACGAGTCGGCGCCGCGTGGGGACTCGTGCCACCACCGCGAGCAGCAGCCGGTATACGCGGCCCGCGCTGAGGGAGCGCCTCAAGAAGCGCCTCATGGCGGGGACCCGGGGCGGACGCGCGGGACAGTGGAGCGCTCGCAAGGCGCAGCTCCTGGCGACGGAGTACGCGAAGGCCGGAGGCGGCTATCGCGGCCGGAAGACGGGGACCCAGAAGTCGCTGACGGCGTGGACCCGTGAGGAGTGGGGGACTCGGACGGGCGCCACACGTGCGCGTCGGGGCGCCACCACCGCTCGCTACCTTCCGAAGAAGGCGTGGGACCAGCTCAGCTCGAGGCAGAAGCAGGCCACGGACCGCCGCAAGCGCGCGGCGTCACGCCGGGGGCAGCAGTACGTGGCGAACACTCCGGCCGCGCGTCGTGCTCGAAAGATGGCGTCGCGACGATGACGGCTTGGAGGTCCGCCGTGCGGTGATGCACGGCGGACTTCCGGGTCAACAGCAGCGCCCGCCGCGGGGAGGGGCCGAGGGTGTCAGGCCGCTTCGGGAGAGGAGGGCTGGAAGTTCGGTGCGACGACGCGGGCGAGCTGGGGCATCCGGCCGTGTTTGCACTCGACGAGGAAGGCGTGGAGTGACTCCGCGGACAGGCCGTGGAGCATGAGGCGGAAGCCCGCGCGCAGAGTCGTGAGGGGCACCATGGGGTGGCGGTTGTTCACCAGCGCGACGAGTCCTGGCGCCTGGAGGAGCGTGGCGACGTAGATGGCGATGGTCTCATCCAGTTGCAGGGAGTTGCTCGCGCGCCAGAAGTCCCGGTCGGTGAGGAACAGTTGGTAGACGGGGGTGAAGACTTCAATCGCGGACTGGAGGTCCAGGAAGTTCGTCCACCGGTCGGGCAGTTCCTCCAGGGGGAACTCGTCGGACACGCCGCTGAAGTCGAGCCTGGCGGGAGGGGTGAGCGTCTTGCCCTGGTCTCGCAGTGCGCGGTTCAGGCGGATGACGAAGTTGAAGAGGTTGAGGTCGTGGTTGAGGAAGATCTCCTCCTTGACGTGCTCCAGGTTCGTCGGGCGGATGGGGTTGGTGGGGACGTTCAGCTCCTTCGTGTTCCGGGCGACGAAGTCGAGGATCTCCGAGCCGACGTGGAAGTGGCGCAGGATGAGGAAGTTCGCCTCGGGGCTGACCCAGACGCGCAGGCCCCAGGCGAGGAGCCGGTGGAGCCACTTCGACGAGGTGAAGCGGTTGGGGATGAAGATCTTCATCACCTGGAAGAGGACGATGTAGATCCGCGCGAGGGGCCGGACGACGGGCAGCAGGAACTGGCGCGAGCGTGAGCGCTGGTCCACGAGCAGGGCGGCCTTGGTGCGCTCGTGCATGGGCAGGCTGCGGTCCAGGAACAGCGCCACCCAGGGGTCCGGGTCCCTCGGGTCATGCGGTTGATTGTTCAGCAGCTCGATGGGGTCCATGGCTCACTGGGGCAGCGGGACACGTGAGGCCCGCACAATAGAATGCGTGTCATGAAAACCAAGAACCCCATGGCATCTTGGTGCCTCCTGGCGCTCTCCACGCTCGAGTTCCTGCTGGCTGCCTGCGCGGAGGGCCCGCTTCCCAAGACCACCAGCTTGGTCCAGAAATGGGTGGGCCCGCTGGTGAACGCTCCCGGAGGAGGACAGTTCCGCACCGTCATCTACTTTGGTCCCTGGCAGTGCAGCCAGCAACTGATGAACTATTGCCGGGGCAAGTGCGCAGGGGACGGGTATGCGCTCCAGGGCTGCATGTGGCTGGCGGACGTGAAGATGGATTTTCAGGGCACGCTGGTGCGAGCTGGAAGCCGGTTTGGGATGACGCACTGCTGTTGCAACTACGCGACACTCAACCCTGCCCAGACCGAGGCGGCGCGGAGCCGGTGGAACAACATCCGCACGGACTTTCGTGAGCAGTGGGCAGGTCGCTTCGGGGCCTGGCCCACCGATACCAACGGCCGGCTCTACGAAGGGCATCACGTCAGGGACCTCTGGCACGGAGGCAATCCCACGGACTGGGAGAACATCCTTCCGTTCCCCAAGGCCATCCACCAGGAACTGTTCGGGCTCTATAACCAGTGCTACGCGAACAACCCTCCGTGGTCCAGCGTGGGACCGGACTATCCCTATGGAAAGTAGCCCCATGTCGATGGCTGAAATGCTTGCGGAGGTGTCACGGCTTCACCACGCGCGACCTCCTGCGTCGCCAGCCCAAATCGAAGAGTTTGAGCGGAGCGCGGGGTGGCGCCTCGACCCGGATCTTCGTGCCTTCTATCTGCATTGCGATGGCGCCGACCTGTTCGACCTCAAGGACCCGGCGTTCACATTCTTCCCATTGGCACAGCTTCGTCGTGCCCGATGGGTCATGCGCAAGGATGACTCCGACAGGGCCGGACCTTCGACCTGGTACACCCTGGGCGAGGTCCGAGACAGCAACTTCATCTTGCTGGATGTGGGGGAACAGCCCGACGGCCGCTACACGATTCGTGACGGCTACAACGAGGCTTTCCCCGACCCGGCCTACTGCCGGAAGATCGCCGATTCCTTTGGCGAGTTCCTGGCGGGGGCGCTCCGGTCTGGAGAGCGGTGGTTCTGGCTCCGGGACAGCGAATAGTCCGCGCAGCGCCCCGTCCGCGCCTCAGACATTCCCCAGCTCCTCCAACTGGAGCAGGTACAGGCGCGCCGTCACCTTCGCCGTCTTCACGATTCGCGCGGCCAGCTCCGGCGTGAGGATGCCCGAGCCGAGCGCTCCGTCCAGCCGGTCCAGATGCGTGGCGTCGTTGTCACCGTGGTACAGGAAGAAGCGCACCTGCTCGTCCTCCAGTGACAGCTGCTCCCGGATGGCCAGACCCCAGCGCCGGGCCACGCGGCTTCCCAGTCCCTCGATGATGAACATCGCCCCCAGCAAATCGAACGGGTTCTCCTGGCTGGCGCGGTGGAACATCCACGCCGACAACGCCTCACTGCCAATGTTCTTCGGAGCGCGAGTGATGGCCTCGTGCGCGCCACCCACCGACACGTAGTGCCGCTCCAGCATCTCGTAGTCCCGGTGCTCGTCCCGCGCGTGGCGGATGAAGGACGAACGCAATGCCAGGTGCTCGGCGGTGATGCTCGACGCCGCGCGGGCAATCCAGCGCGAGCCCTCCACCACCTGCTGACGCATGTTGATGAGCAGCTCCCGGTAGTCCTCCACGGTGAACACGCCGCGCGACAGCTTGTCGAGCACCGGCACCCGCTGGAGCTTCGCCTCGAAGTCCACCCACACCCGCGTCAGCTCACGCACCAGCTTCTCGCGGACCGGGTCTCCTCCCTCCTTCGGGCTCAACGGCAGCGGCCCCAGCTCCGCGGAGACCGCACTCGTGGGGGTCTGCGTGTTCGCGGCTGGAGTCGAGACACCCACGTCGGGGACGAGGGACCGTGCTGGCGCAATGACGGTGAGCATCGCATAGCAGGCGATGAAGCCGCCGCTCTCGGGGACCATGCAAAAGATGCGCTGCCCCGGGCGCACGCGCCCCTCGTTCACCAGCTCCTCCAGCATCAAGAAGATGGACGCGCAGCCCGTGTTGCCTCGCGTGGAGAGGTTGGTGAACCAGCGCTCCTCGGGGATGCGCACGCCACCCCGCTCCAGCAGCTTGACGATGGGCTGCTTGAAGAAGTGCGAGGAGTAGTGGATGCAGAACCAGTCCACTTCGTCCGGCTTGAGCCGGCCCTGGTCCATCAACGCGAAAAAGCCATCCACGCCCAGCGCGACCAACGACTCCAACCGGCGGATGTCCTGCTTGATGTTGAAGGCCCCCGAAGCAGCCGCCTCGCCGAACGTCGGCGAGTCAATCCACCCCGGCCCGAAGCCACCATCCGCTCCCCGGTTCGCGCCCACGTACATGCCCAGTTCATGCCGGTTCGCGTGAGAGCGGATGTCCATCCACTCCACCTTCAAGCTGGGCCGCGTCGGGTGTGGTCGGTCCTGCACCACGGCGGCGCCCGCTCCATCCGAGAGCATCCAGCGCAGGAACTCCGCCTCGAAGGGCACGGTGTCCTCACCCGTGACCTCCTCGTAGTGGCTGGCCTTCAGCAACCGACTCACCAACTCGCTGGCACAGACGACGGCGCGCCGAGCCTCTCCACTGGCGACCTGGAGCGTGGCCGCCCGCAGCGCCTGCATCCCGCTGGAGCAGATGCCCTGGAGCGACGCCACCTCACACGCGGGCCCTCCCAGCGCGCGGTGCACCTGGCTGGCGAAGCCGGGCAACACCAGGTCCGCCTGGGTGGTCGCGGTGACGAGCAGGTCCATCTCCCCCAAGGAGATGGGTGAGCGTGACAGCGCATCGTGGATGGCGTGGACCGCCAGGTCCCAGTTGCGGAACAGGCTGCGCTGCTCCCGGTCGATGGCGTAGTGGCGCTGGGTGATGCCGTTCTGCGACAGCACACGGGCCCGCGCCCGGGAGGGCTTCCCCCTGACCTTGCCGAGATAGTCCTCCATCTGCTCGTTGGTGATGGGCTCGCCCGGCAGGAACTTTCCCAGGCTCGTGATGAAGGCGTCGTGGGGCATGGCCGGACCATATGTCGTCATCCCGCGCGAGTCCCCGTGAGCAGGTGGCGCCATCCGTCGCGCGTCATCGGCTCCGAGGTGACGGCGCCAGGGGTCACCGGGACTCGCCCGCTCGCGCACCACGCCTTTCAACGACGCCAGCAGCCTCCCGAGGGCGACGAGCGGCGGACCAGGAACGCCCGCCCCGAACGAGCGGCCGGAGAAATCACGATTTAGGACACCCTGCCGGACAAGCGGGCGTCACGACGTGCAGGCGGGTTTCATGTCGCCCTGAGGGCCGAGGCGTTTCGCATAGAGTGCTCCCGCCGAGCCCGGCGCCCCGGTCGCGACGACTTGGGGTGGTGGCGCATCGGAACGTGAGGACGGGAGACGCATGGACTGCGATTGGCTCATCATCGGCTCGGGCTTCGGCGGAAGCGTCAGCGCGCTGCGGTTGACCGAGAAGGGCTACCGCGTGGTGATGCTGGAGAAGGGCCGACGTCTGCTCGCCTCCGACTTTCCGAAGACGAACTGGAACCTGAAGCGCTGGTTGTGGATGCCGCAGGTGGGCTGGCGCGGCCTGTTCAAGATGACGTTCTTCCGCCACGTCACCGTGCTGTCCGGCGTGGGGGTGGGCGGAGGCTCGCTCGTCTACGCGAACACGCTTCCCGAGCCGAAGGACGACTTCTTCCAGGCCACCTCGTGGGGGCACCTCGCGAGCTGGAAGGAGGAGCTGTCCGGGCACTACCGGACCGCGCGAAGGATGCTCGGCGCGACGGCCAATCCGCTCACCACGCTGCCGGACCAGGTGCTCGCGGAGGTGGGCAAGGACCTCGGCCGTGAGGGCTTCGAGCCCTCCACCGTGGCCGTGTACTTCGGTGAGCCGGGCGTCACCGTGAAGGACCCGTACTTCGGCGGAGAGGGCCCGGAGCGCACCGGCTGCATCGCCTGCGGCGGCTGCATGCTCGGTTGTCGCCACGGCGCGAAGAACACGCTGGACCGCAACTATCTCCACCTCGCGGAGAAGCGCGGCCTCACGCTGCACGCCGACACCGAGGCCACGTGGGTGCGCCCGCTGCCGGACGGCGGCTACGAGGTGGAGGCGCGCCAGGGCACGGGTCTGTTCTCCCGGAAGCCGCTGCGCTTCACCGCGCGCAACGTCGTCTTCGCCGGAGGCGTGCTGGGGACCGTGGATCTGCTGCTGCGCTTGAAGGAGCGGACGGACGGCTTGCCCCGCCTGTCCGAGCGGCTGGGAGACGGCGTGCGCACCAACTCCGAGGCCCTGGTGGGCGTCGTGAGCGGGCGCAAGGACCACGACCTCTCCAAGGGCATCGCCATCGGCTCCATCCTGCACACCGATGAGCGCTCGCACCTGGAGCCGGTGCGCTACTCCGCGGGCTCCGGGTTCTTCCGCCTGCTGATGGCTCCGCAGGTGCGCGGGGCGACGATGCTCACGCGCGTGGCGCGGCTCCTCGCCCTGCTCGCGCGGCATCCGCTGCGCTTCCTCAAGGCCTGGTTCGTCCCGGACTTCGCGCGGCGGACGATGATTCTCCTCTACATGCGCACGCTGGAAGGCCACCTGCGCATGCGGCGGCGCCGAGGGCTGCTGACCGGGCTGCGCAAGGGACTCACCACGGGTCTGCAGTCGGGCCCCGCGCCCACCTCCAACATGCCGGAGGCGTTCGACCTGGCGAAGCGCGTGTCCGACAAGCTCGACGGCTACCCGATGACCATGGTCAGCGAGACGGTGCTGGGCATCCCCACCACCGCGCACATCCTCGGTGGCTGCTGCATGGGCGATTCGGCCCAGACGGGCGTCATCGACCATCGCCACCGCGTCTTCGGCTACGAGGGACTGTTCGTCGTGGATGGCTCGGCCATCTCCGCCAATCCAGGTGTCAACCCCTCGCTCACCATCACCGCGCTCGCCGAGCGCGCGATGACCTTCATCCCGGCCGCGCGCGCGAGCGACGACGTGGAGCAGGCAACGCCGCCCGCCATGACGGGGACGGCGCCGCCACCGCCGCACTGAGGTGAGGACGACTACAGGCGGACCTGGAGCTCGTACCGGCGGTTCTTCGCCTTCTTCGCCTCGGTGTTGTCCGGCGTCACCAGGGGGCGGTCGGCGCCGAGCCCCACGGCGATGATTTCTCCACGGGAGATGCCTCGGGCGACCAGCTCCTTGACGATGGCCTCCGCGCGCTGCTCGCTGAGTTGCTTGTTCTTCGCGGCGTCACCCGTCGAGTCGGTATGGCCCGAGACTTCGAACTTGTAGGTCTTCACGCCCGCGCTGGTGAGCTGCTTCTTCGCGTCGATGAGGGCGCTGGCCAGCTTCTTGAGCTTCCCGTCGCAGCCGGGCGTCAGCTCCGCGGTGCCCGTCTTGAAGCTGCACTGGTTCTTCTTCGCTTCGTCCGTGAGCTTGGTGTTGACGCGCTTCTCGACGGTGGACTTGCCCGCGTCACCGGCGGCCTTCTTGATGGAATCGAAAGGGCTCTGCGCGGCGGCCACGCCAGGGACGGCCAGCAGCGACACGGCGATGCACAACGCCTTGAGCTTCATACGTGGGACTCCTTGGGTTCCGGTGGGGAAGGGAACCGGGGGCGCAGGCTGCCCAGGGAGTCCGCTCTCGTCCAGCACCACGAGGCCTCCCGGACAGCGGAGCCGCCGCCCGCCTGGCGGGGTGGGTGAAGGTGCCCCGGGCGGGAGCTCCCGGGAAAACTTGCCTCGGCGTGTGAGCGGAGCAGCATGGACACCCGGAGTCCTTCCACGCAGCGACAGTGAGGCATCCGTGGGCAGCGGCAGTCGGACGGAGCGGTGGCGGCAGTTCCTCTCGAGGCACCGGGTGGGCTCGGACGGGAAGCCGGCGGAGGCGCTCGTGGAGAAGCCGCCCGTCGCCGACGAGCACCTGCTGCTGGATGAGCGCACGCCGTACGACGTGGACTACGACCGCATCGTCTTCTCCAGCGAGTTTCGTTGTCTGCACGACAAGACGCAGGTCTTCCCCCTGTCGTCGAGCGACTACACGCGCACGCGGCTGACCCACAGCATCGAGGCGTCCTGCGTGGGGCGTTCGCTGGGACAGCTCGCGGGCCGGGGGCTGAAGATGCAGGACGTGAAGGTGGAGCCCTCGCACCTGGGCACCATCGTCGCGGCGGCGTGCCTGGCGCACGACATCGGCAACCCGCCCTTCGGCCACTCGGGCGAGGCGGCCATCCAGCACTGGGTGGAGAAGCATCTCGCCGCGCCGGGAAGCGCGCCGTCCCAGCGCCCGAGTCCCTTCGGCACTCCCGAGGAGTGGAGGGACTTGGAGGGCTTCGAGGGCAACGCGCAGGGCTTCCGCATCCTCAATCGGCTCCAGTCTCGCGAGCGGCGCGGCGGCCTGCGCTACACGGCCGCGACGTTGGGCGCGATGAGCAAGTACCCACGCCCGTCCGTGCTCCCCGGAGGTCGCGTGCCGGTGAAGGGGCGCGTGTCGGAGAAGAAGTTCGGTTACTTCCAGGACGACCGCGTGCTGGCGCTGGAGGCCTATCGCGCCGCGGGCCTGCGGGAGCGCGAGGAGGGCGTCTTCTCTCGTCACCCGCTGGCCTTCCTCGTCGAGGCGGCGGACGACATCTGCTACGCGGTCATCGACCTGGAGGACTCCGCGAAGCTCGGGTTGATTCCGACGAGGGAGGCCTGCGAGCTGCTGGACCGCGTGCTGCCACCAGAGAAGGCGGACACCCGACCGCCTCCGGCGCACCCGGAGACTCGAATGGCGCAGGCCCGGGCGCGAGCGATTGGCGTGCTCATCCAGGCGTGCGTGCGGGTGTTCCTGGAGCACGTGGAGGCGATGGAGGCGGGCGAATGGGAGACCTCTCTTATCTCCGTAAGGGAAGAGATTCGCGTGCCGTTGAAGGACATCAAGGAGCTGACGCGGCGCCAGGGCTACGAGAGCGAGCGCGTGCTGCAAATCGAGAGCGCGGGCTTCAAGACCCTGGGCGGGCTGTTGGACATGTTCGCGGCGGCGGTGGTGACGGACACGCCCAACCGCGAGGAGAAGAAGCTGCGGCAGCTCCTCCCCCTGGAGTTGTTCCAGCGTCCGGACAAGCCGCTCTCGCTCAACGAGGACATCGGCGGGGCGCTCGCGCGACTGTCCATGTACCAGCGGCTCCTGTGCGTCACGGACTACATCTCCGGGATGACGGACGGCTTCGCGGTGGAGCTGTACCAGCGGCTGTCCGGCATCAAGCTGCCGACCTAGCGGCGCCCTCGCCGTGCCTCAGGCGTGCAGGTCCTCCCCGGGCATGCCCCTGCGCGGCCCGCGCTCGCGTTGCTCCAGGCTGGAGAGCGAATTGTCGATGGCCAGGATGTTTCCAGAGGGGTCCTTGAACCACGCGGACTTGATGTCACCCATGGTGGCGACGCCATTGCGTGTCTGGATGCCCATCTCCGGAATGTCGTAGTCCTCCAGCTTCACTCCAGCGAGCCGCAGGCTGTCCGCGGTCGCCTCCACGTCCTCCACGGGGAACGAGCATGCGGTGGCCGTGGAGCCGGAGGGCGTCGAGCGCTCATAGAGCAGCAGGAAGGAATCTCCGCTGACGCGGAACATGGCCGCGCCTTCCTCCTCCCCCAGCTCGGGCACCTCTTCGAGTCCCAGCACCTCGCTGTAGAACCGCCGGGCCGTCTTCAAGTCCGTCACCGCCAGGGTGGGTATCGCCTTCGTCCGTCCGAGTCCCATGGGCCTTGGCCTCCTTCTCCGACAGGTGGGCACCGGAGCCAGGGCTCGCAAGCGATGCCCCCGCCCGTGCCCTGGCCTTCCGAGGTGGCGAGGGAGGCATGTTCCTCGGACGCTCGGGTGCGACGTCGACGTAGGTCTCTCTCCGGGGCTCCGTTAGACTCGGCGGCACCGTGACACCGATGGAAGAACAGACGACGTCCTCCACGTGGCGGCGATGGCTGACGTGGGTCGCGGTGTGGACCGCGCCGGGGGCGCTGTCGGCCCTGGAGACGTACTTCTTCAGCCAGTCGGGCCCCAGGCCCCTGGCGCCCTGGCGCGCCTTCCTGTCGCAGCTCCCGGCCTGGTACGTCTGGGTGTTCGCCACGCCGCTCGTCTTCCAGCTCGCCCGCCGTTGGCGCCTGGGGCGTCCCTTCCAGGTGCGGGCCTGGGCGGGCCACCTGCTGGCCTGTCTGGGCGTGGGGAGCCTCTTCGCGCTCGTGTACACCGTCTGCCAGCGCGCCTTCGCCCCGGGAATGAGCGGGAGTGGACTGTCCTTCGCGCCGATGCTGCTGCGCTTCTGGCTGGGTTGGTTGCCGATGATGGCGATGACCTACGCGGCGGTGGTCGGCGTGGCACAGTCGCTCGCTTCCCAGCAGAGGGCGCGAGAGAAGGAGCGTCAGGCGGCAGTGCTCGCCATCGAGCTCTCGGAGGCCCGGCTCCAGGCGCTCCAGGTCCAGCTCCATCCTCACTTCTTGTTCAACACGCTCAACGCCATCGTCGTGCTGGTGCGCGAGCAGGAGACGGACACGGCCGCGAGGATGCTCGTGCTGCTCTCGGACATCCTTCGCGGGTTGTTGCGGCAGGGCGCCACGCAGGAGGTCTCATTGCGAGAAGAGGTCGCGGTGCTGTCGCGCTACCTGGAGATTCAACAGCTTCGCTTCCAGGACCGCTTGCGTGTCGACTGGGACGTGGACGAGGCGCTCCTGGACGCGCGGGTGCCGCACCTGGTGCTCCAGCCCTTGGTGGAGAACGCCATCCGGCACGGCGTCTCCGCTCGCTCGGCGGCGGGTGTGCTGCACATTCGCGCGCGTCGCCAGGGAGCGGCGCTGGCGCTGGAGGTGGAGGACGACGGGCCGGGGCTTCCGGCGGGCTTCGACCTGGAGCGCAGCCCGGGCATCGGCCTGTCCAACACGCGGGCGCGCTTGTCGCAACTCTATGGCGACGCGGGGCGTGTCGTCGTCGCTCCACCGAGGGAAGGCGTGGGCACGGTCGCCACCGTCACGCTGCCGTTCCACTCCGTCGCCACGGTGTCCGAGGTGGGGGCCGCGCGTGGCTGAGCTGAGTGTCCTGCTGGTGGATGATGAGCCGCTGGCCCGGCGAGGGCTGCGGCAGGCGCTGAGCCGACACGTGGACATGACGGTGTGTGGCGAGTGTCGCGATGGACGCGAGGCGGTGGCCTCCATCCACGCGCTGCGGCCCCGGCTGGTGCTGCTCGACGTGCAGATGCCGGAGCTGGATGGGTTCGGCGTCGTCCGGGAGGTGGGCGCGGCGATGATGCCGGCGGTCATCTTCATCACCGCGTACGACACCTTCGCCGTCCGGGCCTTCGACATGCACGCGGTGGACTATCTGGTGAAGCCCTTCGCGGAGGAGCGCTTCGACGAGGCGCTGAATCGGGCCCGCCAGCGACTGCGCCAGGGAGAGGCGGTGGAGCTGGGGCGGAAGCTCGCCGCACTGCTGGCGGACGCGGCTCCCGCGCAGGGGATGGGGGCCACCGCTTCATTGGACCCGGTGCGTCCGGACGAGGCCCTGGACCGGTTGTTGGTGAAGGTGGGCACTCGCTCAGTGCTCGTGCCGGTGGCGGATATCGACTGGATTGGGGCCGACGACTACTGCGTCACGTTGCACGTCGGGGAGCGGGAGCATGTGCTGCGAGAGAGCCTCGCGGCGCTGGAGTCCCGGCTGGATGCGGAGCGCTTCGTGCGCATCCACCGCTCGGTCATCGTCAACGTGGAGCGCATCCGCGAGCTGCACCACGACTCGCCCACGGAGATGGTGGTGGTGCTGAGCACGGGGCAGCGGCTGCGTGTGAGCCGGGGGCGCAAGGACGTGCTGGAGCGCAGGCTCGGCCGGGCTCGCTGAGCAGGGGCGCTCAGGACGCTGGTGGAGCGGACCACGTGTGGCGCGTCTCAGCGAGACTGGGCCGGAAGCATCTCCCCTTGCAGTGTCACCAGCTCCCCGGCTGTGCGCTCTCCCAGGAGCTTCAGGCGCACCACCTCGTTGAAGCCCCGCAGCTTGAAGTACTGAATCCACAGCTCGTCCAGGGCCCACCACGTGCCATCCGCCGACACGAGGATGATGGTGAAGTCGGTGGTCGCGACCGGAGTCACGCTGTCCGAGAAGTACTTCCTGGCGTAGGGGATGGCGGATTCGTCGAACCATGACGCCGCTTCGACGGCATCGAACTTCAACTTGCGGTGTCCGAGGCCAGTCAAGGTCAACCCGCCCAGGGTATGCATCACGGCCTCGGCGATGGCGTTGAGACGAAAGCCGTAGACCTCCAGTCGTGTCGCGATGTCGGCGACATCCACGGTCCGCTCCTGGAAGACGTCGCGTGCATCCAGGAGGGTCTCGACCGTGGCATCCAGTTTCCCCATCCAGGCGGGGATGGTCAGTGAACCGCTGTTCGCCATCGTGTGCGCTCGCTCGAGGTCCGCCGCGTGGAATCAGCCCTCGACCATCTTCGCACACACGGGTGGAGTGGAGCGCGTCAGGGCGCTGGAGCGCGGGTCTTCTCCACTGCGGTAGCGAGGCGGGACCACTCGCTGGCACTCAAGTGCATCCCAAAGACCCGGGCCACCTCCAGCTTCTCGCGCGCCGCCACGTCCACTGTCTCGGAGATCTGCTGCACGTTGAAGAACGAGCCGTCCGGCAGCGGCTGCACCAGGTCACTGGTGTACAGGAGGTGATGCTCGGGGAACCAGACGAAGAGCATGCGTTCTCCCGTCTCGGTGCGCACCGGCACCAGCTCCAGACGGTTCTTCCCCGAGCCCAGCGTGGTGCGTGCGCCCACGGGCCGAATCATCGCGGAGCGAGGCGACTTCGCGAGCGCATCCGGAGTGAGGGTGCGTGGCGCCTTCAGCAGCCGCTCCACCAGCGGACGGTTGAGGTCCAGCACATGGAGAGGCACTCCGCGAGCGACGTACTCCCGCAGGCCACCGACGTGCGGCCACGCATCGCTGGTGGACACCACGGCCTTCACCTTCACGCCAGGGAAGCGCCGCTGGGCTTCGTCCAGCACCCGTGAGGAATAACCCGAGGACAGCGGCGCCTCGATGATGACCAGGCCATCCTCCTGCTGCACGAGCGCCACGTCCCAGGCGCCGGGCAGGTGCACCACGCCGGGGACCAGCTCGACGGCGGGACGGTCGGGCCGACCCAGTGGCGCGGACTCCGCCGTCGTCTTGCTCCGCGTCGCGAAACCCTTGCGCACGTCCTCCGGGATGGCGAAGTCCGCCTCGGTCAGCGTGGGGTCCAGCTCCAGCCGCGTCACCGTGAAGGAGTGATACGCGTTGCCATTGCGCTCCCATTCCCAGTGGCGCGGGTAGCGAAGGCCGCCGGACTCGAGAGACCACGACTGGAAGGACAGCCGGGTGCGCACGTCACCCCAGACGCTCCAGAAGAAGTCTCCGGGGTGCGCGTCCACGGTCTCCACCTGCGTGGGCAGTCCGGTGCGGGCATTGAGGAACAGCTTCGCCGTCGCGCGTCCCTGGTGGAACGTCACCACATGGTGGGGTACGTCCTGCAACACGGTGTCGGGAGCGGAGCGCAAATCCGTGGCCGCCAGCGCGGTGAAGAGGACCCGCTCGGGAGCGAAGTCGAGGCGCTCCTCCATGTCCTGGAGCTGCGCGGCGCCAGCGGGGTACAGCTTTCCCCCGCGCTCCATGGCGACGACTCCGTCCGCCATCACCAGCGTCACGGCCTGCCACGTGTCGAGTCCGCCCGCGCCCCGGCCCTCCGTCTGCTGTCGAAGCCGGCGCTGGCGGAGGTCTCGCACCTCCTCGAGCTGCTCGTACGAGACGAGCCAGGGGGGAGTGGGGCGCTCGGATTGCTCCAGGAGATTCCAGTGGCCGATGCCATGGATTCGCAGGCTGGAGAGGGACCGCAGCCGGGCTTCCCCGCCCATGGCCTCCAGGGCGGCTTGGACGCGGGGCCGGGCGGTGTCCTCGGCGGAGCGTGCGGTGGAGGCGAAGAGCAGGGCGACGAGCACGAGCGACAGCGAGAGTCTTCTCATGCTCGCCAGGATGTCGCCGCGCGCATCGCCCTTTCCGGGGCGTGCAGGCAATGGCATGTAACGCGCGGCGAGTGGTGGGCCTGGAGCGGCGAACGGCGGAGGGAGCTCAGTCTCCGGAGACGGCGAGCTGCCAGTCACCCGTCTTGCTGATGCCCACGCGCAGGCCGACATAGGCATCGTCGAAGGCCTCCTGCATGCCCTTCAACTCCGCGTCGGAATAGATGCCGGCGAGGGCCTTGCGGTCCTGCGGAGTCTTGAGCCCCGTGACGTGAAGCCAGGGCCAGTAGTAGATGTCCCCCTCCTTCGCGTAGGGCAGCTCCAGCACCTGGACGATGCGCGCGAGGGCGGGCTCGCCCTGGGCCTCCTGTTCCTTCCAGTAGGCCACCGCGTCGTCCCCGTCACCGAAGGAGAAGCGCACGCTCTTGCCCTTCTCGTCGACCAGCTTCGCCAGCTCCGCGTAGTCGCAGGCCCTGGCGGCGGCCATGATGCGCTCGCGCATGCTCTGCACGGCCTTGGGCGGCGGCGGGGGGCCTCCGGTGGTCGCTGGGCGCACTGGCAGGCCCATCGCCGAGCACTTCGCGGTGCTCGCATCCGAGGGCCCGGTGGCGTCCGCCATCGCTCCGGAGTCCGGGGCTCCCACGGCTTGAGCGGGGGGAGGCGCGACGGCGGGCGCCTGTGCTTCCGCGCGCGGCGCGGGAGGGCTCGCATCCGCGTCTGGGGACTGCTTGGTGGGGCGTTCCGCGCAGGCGATGAGCGAGGCGGCACAGAGGGACAGGAGTGTGAACCGGTTCATGGCCCGCCTATGTAGACCAGGGGCGGCGGACGAGGTGCCGGTTTCAGCGCGCCGCGTCGTTCAGGTGCCACCTTCTGGTGACTCGATGACGACGGCGAAGGGGTCGAAGGGCTTGTCGCTCTTCTTCTTCGTGGACGTGTTGGGCATGCCGTACTCGCCGGTGGGGTGCTCCGGGCGCACGGAGGTGTACGGGTCAATCTTCACGGGGACGCCGAACACCTTCGGATTCTTCTTCGGCTCCGACGGTCCGCCGAAGCTCGAACGGTTGTCATCGCTCATTCCCTGGAGTCTACCGCGTCGGCAGGCCGGTTGCCGCCAGGGCGGCCCTTCACGGATTGCTTGGGTCTCTCCGTGGACAGGGAGATACTCCGGGCCCATGTGCGGCCGTGTCACCGTTCGGACTTCTCCAGACCAGCTCGTGGTGGAGCTGGGGCTCGCGGGCATTCGCGCGGCGGTGGACCGCCCGCGCTTCAACCTGGCGCCCACGCAGCTGATGCCCGTGGTGCCGAACGACGGCGCGCGGATGTTGGACGCGTTCCGTTGGGGGCTCATCCCCTCGTGGGCGAAGGACGCGAGCATCGGCAACAAGCTCATCAACGCGCGAGGCGAGACGGTGGCGGAGAAGCCCAGCTTCCGCAGCGCGCTCAAGCGTCGGCGCTGTCTGGTGATGGTGGACGGCTGGTACGAGTGGAAGCAATCCACGAAGCCGAAGACGCCCTTCCTCTTCCACCGCGAGGACGGCAAGCCCCTGGCGCTCGCGGGGCTGTGGGAGGAGTGGACGGCGCCGGACACGGGTGAGGTGCTGCGCACGTGCACCATCATCACCACGGGGCCCAATGCGCTGATGGCGCCCATCCATGACCGGATGCCCGTCATCCTGTCGCCACAAGCGCAGGAGGTGTGGCTGCGTCCGGAGCCCCAGGAGGCGGCGGTGTTGTTGCCGCTGCTGGTGCCCGCCGTCGACGGCGGGATGGAGGCCTACGAAGTCTCGCGCGTGGTCAACATCCCCACGAACGACGTGCCCGCTTGCGTGGAGCGCGTGGCGGCGTAGCGGCTTTTCGAGACGAGAATAGGCCAAAGACTTGGTTGCAATGAGGCTATTTTGTTGTCACCAGTAGAGCTGTCGGGAGCGGCAAGATTGGGTTGGTTAACTGAGTCATGGTCTGTGTGAGTTTGATTTTTTGTATCTCGTCGTGTGGGGAAGTCGGTGATTCATGGTCATCAGTCAGTTCGGCCACGAATGCTACCCGTTGAGATGGGCCGATCGACACTCCAACCGGATATGCGGCCACTTCCTGGTACGAGAGTTCAACAACCCATAGGTCGTCAGATATGTCGATACCCTTTTCATCAAGGTGCACGGCGGATAGGTTGTAAGTGCGATCGAGCAGCGGAGAGTTCCGAACTCTTGCATTCTTGCTCGGCGGAAGCGCTCTCTCGTTGGGGGCGGGCCGTAGTTGAGCTGTTACTTCGCGGCAGGCCCATGTTTCCGGTGTTGCGTGGTTCACGGGTGGATCCCATGAGACTATCAGTCGAACTCGCGGTTCCTTTGCTTTGACTAGCCAAGCTTTAGGGAGAGGCAATTGTACGCGAGCAATATCTCCTGATGCTTCTAGCAGGCCTTGCCAGAAAATTAATGCGCGTTCTGCACGAGGCGTTGCGAGGACAGTCGAGTCTGGAAATCCTCTGCCTAAGCTTCTTTCAGCCAGCGCTGCTATTGGCTTGGTGTAGGTGTTTTCCCCGCGCCGTGCGGCGGTGAGAGTCATTACTGCTCGCACGAGTGCTGCGAATGGCCGCCCAGCAATCTTCTGGAGACGCTCTACAGTTAGTGCTGCTTCTCTTGCGAGCAGTGGGGCCGCGAAAGATGTGCCGGGGTGATCTTCCCACTCCCCAGTGCTTGAGCAGCACCAGACACCCCCTCCAGGAATTGATTGGTAGTTGGCGCCAACATCTCCTCCTGGTGCTGAGAACTCCGGTGCTGCTGCTTGACTGATAGGTGGACCGATGCGCGTGAATGGACTAGGCCACCCCACTGTGTTGACAATTCCAGTGGATACGGGGTGGCTCACAAAGGCGCCGCACTTGAGTGTGCTGATTCCGCTTACCCATCCACCTAGTTTCCACTGCGGATCGTCGATGTGGTCCGGATAGAGCTTCGTTGGCTGCATTCCACCCAAGGAGTTGCCTGCAGACATTATGACGACTACGTCGTTTGCGAATATGAAATTATCTAGATCTTGTGCGTAGATTAGACGCTCAGTTGTCTCTACTCGTCCGTCGTTGTGGAGAGGAGAGCCACTGAAGCTTAAATTGAATACCCGAACTTCAGGGTTGCCTGTTGTGACGGTTCCTATGGCATCAACTACGTCTTCGTCTTGAATTACGGTTTTGGCTGCTGTGCTGTGGATTGGATCGGCAACGATGACATCTACAATTGCAATATTGCCAGGAGGAGGAACACTCACTCCACTGTAGAAGTTGAGTTCGCCAAATACGATACGAGAAGCTACAAGTGATGCGTGGTCTCCGGCAACCGCGCTGGAATTTCTTCCTGTGTATCGTCCCCTAATAAAGTTTCCGAGCAGGTTGTGGTTCTGTGGAATTCCACAGTCGAGCACTCCCACCACAGGCAGATTACTCGGAGGAGTAGTCGTGAGAGGGGGCGGGGTAGAGGGGACTGCCGTTTGGGTTGATTTGGCGGTAGACTTCTTCCGTGCCCCATCTAACGCCGTCAGCATGGGTGGGTGTATTGCCTGAATAGAAGGAAACTCCTTCGTAAGTCGCTCAATCGACTTGCGACGAAGCATGGCGGAAAACCATGGCCGTCCAGAAAAACTTCGCCCGGCGCGGATTAGGGTCTCGCCCTCCGTGAGAATTGATTCTGTAATTGCCCTTAGGACTAGTTCGATGTCGATACGTGTTAGTGAGGCGTGTAGTCTAATTACTGATTCGACGGGGGTCGATTTGCTGATGTTCTCGAGCCACGAGTCGTCGACTTTCATGTGAGGCGGAACCACATCGAATCTATCTAAAGGGGCCCAGCGCGCTTGTTCACGCTCTCCTTCTTTTTCTAGAGCTGCAGTTGTTTTGAGGAGCTTCTCGACTCGTTGACTGGTGACATGCACAACTGCTTCGCCTGTTGCCGCAACGTCGACAAGATCGATTCCTAAGCGTCGAAAAATGAGGGATTCTTTTCCGGCAAACGAGGGTCGCTCATCAAACTCTCCCGTAGGGTGTTTTTTCTTGTTGTCAGAGAGTTTGGGGATGGCCAGTACTGGCGTTGCGAGGAGAAAGAGACGATCGGTAGTTGTGGGATCGAGTGATCTATCCATTGTCTGTCTTGCCGCAGTCAATGACTGGGAAAGAATTTGTCCTCGCTTAGCCCAATCGATTCGGCCGAACTTAGGTTTGCCACCGCCGCCTTCCTTCTCTGCTCGTGAGAGTTCATGCCCTTCATTGAGGAAATAGTGGCGTGCTGGCGTGGTCATGATTGTACTTTCCGCAGCAGGGTTTCGCGCTGAGTGTTGTCGATAATCCTCAGTGCGTCTGCATAGCTTTTGCTTTGAAGTGCTCTGCGGCGCGTGTTTGGGTTGAGCTTGATGTCTCTTTTGAGGGACTCGTGAGAGATGAAGCTAGTTAGGCCCTCTCGTGAGGGGGATTTGAACTCGAAGATGGTATCAAAACGTCGGAGGAGGGCGCTGTCGAGAGTTGAGGCAACGTTTGATGTTGCGACTACAAGTCCCCTGGGATTGGAGTGTTCTAGCTCTTGCATTAACGAGATGGTTACGCGATCGAGTTCACCAATGTCGCGCAGGTCCCCTCGGCTTCGCCCTAATGCGTCGATTTCATCAATAAGTAATACGCAGTTTGACGCTTCGGCGAAGCTAAAAAGTTCACGCAGGCGAGAGGCGGTTTGTCCGAGATATGCACCGACAATCGCATCGAGTCGGACAACATAGACTGGCAGCCCAAGTTCAGTCGCGATTGCTCGTGCGGCCATGCTTTTTCCGCAGCCAGGGGGCCCGTGAATTAGTAGATGGCGTCTTGGATTTAGTCCGTTTGCGAATAGTATGTCTTTGTGCCGGTGCTCGCTAATTATGGCTTCCATCCCATCTCGGAGTTTTCTGGGTAGGAAGACGCTAGAGAGCGGAGTCGGCGCATTGAGCGCGGATATCGCTGTTGATGTGAAAGGACGTTCGGTACTTGATTTGGAGAACAGATCTCCGTGAGTGGCGCTGGGCGGGTGTGTTGCTAGGCTGCTTCGTAGTTGAGATGCGAGTACATGGTGGCCACGTTCCTCTTCTGCTGCAGCGATTGCCGTGGCCGATTTTTTAGCGGCGTCCCAATTGGTTGTAGCGATGCTGTGGAATAGGCGGATAAGTTCTTGTTTATGGGACATTGTTGATTCTAGTTGATGAGGTTGAGAATGAAGATTGTTCGGTAGGCCGTCTGCCATTCGTTTGCTCTACGGTCCGCCTCAAGGAGCACCTCTTGATCGCGGGCGGAACTCGCCTGCTGCTACATGCGGTGAGTTCGTCTTCCATGAAGAAGAATCTACTCCCTGGCACTGACACAAAGTCAGGACGACGCTTACGCTTGTCTACATCGGGGGACACTGAACAGCAGGAATGGAGGGTCCTCTCGATCTTCATGTGATGCGCAGCGAAGGCTTGAACGTGCGACTGCCTGAGTCTGTGGAGGCCGAGTGAGGGGGCGTAGGTGGTACAATCACCCTGTAGCATATGAAGGTCCGGCGGCTGGGCCAAGTGCTTCGATAGAGGCAGGGCGTGGAGACGCTGTAGCAGGGTGTTGAAGCCCACAGCCCGGCGGCCTCTAGGCCTTGCGTCGCACGCGTGCGTCCAGGCTCCAGGGCCCTCCGCCGATGAGGGCCACCGCCACCATCACCGTGAGATAGAGCAGCGCCAGCTCCATGCGGCCAAACGGGTCCGCGCGGTGGCGGAACAGCGCCACCAGCATCGTGAAGCCCGCGAACAACGCGGCCGGCCGCGTGAACAGGCCCACCGCCACGAGCACCCCACCCACCAGCTCCGCCAACGACGCGCACCACGCGAAGAAGAGCGGAAAGGGAAACCCCAGCTCCGCCACGCCCGCGGCGAACCTGGACATGTCCCCGGTGACCTTCCCCAGCCCGTGTCCCAGCCCCAGTGCAATTCCAAACACAACCCGGATCAGCGTCCAGCCCAACGCCATTCTTCCCACCATGCCGTAGTCCTCCGATGTGTTGCCGCATCCTCGCATGACGAAGTCGTGGCTCGAACCGAAGGATTCCCAGTGAAGCGTTCCTTCCCTGTCCTGCTGCGAATCGCAGCGGACAAGCCACGAGGAAAAGGGGCGACATATGCGTGAGCAGCAGAGGCCGTCGTGCGTCCAGCGCCGAGGGATGCGATGGGGACTTGTGTCCTGGCTGTGTCTGGGCGCGGTGGGCTGTGGCGGAGTCGCCGGGCCCGAAGCCACCGGAGCCGAGCCTTCGTCGTCCGCGTCCGCGGGGCTGGTGGAGCGCGTGCGAGATTCAGCGGAGCTGGCGAAGATGAAGGACTACGTCGACTCGCTCTACGACGCGAAGTCCGTGGTGCACCGCTTCACCAGCAAGGGCGGTGATGGCATCGACTGCGTGCCGCTGTACGCGCAGCCCGCGCTGCGGCAGCCCGGCATGGCGCACCACCGCATCCAGTTGGCGCCGGGAACCGAGCCCGTGTCGCTCGAGCGCCTCGTCGCGTCCCCCACGGCACCCGACGTGAAGTGGCGGCCCGAGCCCGCGACGCTGGAGGGTCTGGAGACCGCGCCGGACGACCTGGACGCCACGGGCGCGCTGCGTCGCTGCCCGGAGGGCTCCGTGCCCATCGTCCGACTGACGCTCGACACGCTCAAGCGCTTCGAGTCGCTGGACGACTTCCGTCAGAAGGTCCCCGGCCACCTGCGTGGCAACGCCTCGGTGGAGACCGACAAGCTCCGCTCGCTGGGGTACGGCACGCCGTCGGTGCGCGCCGGCCCCACGGACCTGCACCAGTACGCGCACGCTTCCCAGGGCGTGGCGAACATGGGCGCCGAGGCCTTCTTCAACATCTGGAGCCCGTTCACGGAGCTGTCCAACGAGTTCAGCCTGTCGCAGATGTGGGTCGTCCGTGGCTCGGGCTCGACGCTGGAGACGGTGGAGGCCGGCTGGCAGAAGTACCGGGACCTCTACGGCGATGACCGGGCGCGCCTCTTCATCTACTTCACGCCCGACAACTACGGCAGCGGCGGTTGCTACAACCTGAGCTGCGGCGCGTTCGTCCAGGTGAACAACACCGTCACCATTGGCGGCGGCTTCAACCAGTACAGCGTCTTCAACGGCCCGCAGTACGAGTTCAAGCTGATGTGGTTCAAGGATGGCACCACCGGCGCATGGTGGCTGAAGTTCCAGGACGTCTGGGTGGGCTACTACCCGCGCACGCGCTTCGACGCCGCGGGGTTGATGGACCGGGCCGACGTCATCGACTTCGGCGGTGAAATCATCGACAACCGCAATGGCAACCTCCACACGTCCACGGACATGGGCAGCGGCTCCTACCCGGGGCAGGGCTTCTCCTTCTCGGCCTATACGCGCAACATGCTCTACGTGGACACCGCCAACACCTACCGGGAGCCCGCGTCGCTGGGCGCCTGGCGCAATGACAGCAACTGCTACGACATCATCCAGGGCAACAACCCGGGAGGCTGGGGCCGGTACTTCTACTTCGGCGGCCCTGGCTACAACGCCAACTGCATGTAGCCGCACCCCGTGACTCGGGAGGGGGGCGGGCGCCAGACGTGCCCGCTCCCCTCTCGCGGTGCTCCGTCGCAGGGAGTCGGGGCAGGGGCGCGGGCCATGGCTGGCCCAGCGCGCGCGTCGGGGGCAACTTGAAGACTGGATGGGGGCCTCCTCTCACCGTGTCGGCCGGGCGAAGAGGCTCGGGCTCGCCTGGTGGTCAGGGTGGAGCCGAGCGGGGAGCCTCCGGAACGGGAGCGCCATGCAGACCGAGAACCCAACCCTGGACCTGGACAAGGTGGACGAGGCGGTGAGTGGGCGCATCGTCGACGCGGGGCCGGACCACCTCACCATCCACGACACCGGCGCGGGAGAGGACCTCACGCTGCGCATCGACGACCGCACCACCTACGCCTGGACGGACTCCCGCAAGCGGGGGCAACTGACCGACGAGGCCCAGGTCCGGGTGGGCTTCTACATCGCCGGAGGCGTGCACACGGCCGCCGAAATCATCGTGATGGACCCGGGAGATGGCGAGTCCATCGCCGCGGAGACGCTGCCCGACCAGTACCAGTGAGCCCGCGCCGGAAGAGGCGGGTGGAGGCCTCGTTCCGGTGGTCCGCCCCTCGAGCGCTACGAAGCGCGCTTGGGGGCGCGCAGGTCGGTGATGGGCAGCGGGTGACGTGCGCCCTGGGGTGAGACGAGGGCCGCGTTGAGGACGAAGTCCTGGCCCATCCGCAGCTCCAGGGTGGTGGGCCCCTTGTGCGTGGTGCGCCAGTCCAGGTCGATGCGCACGGTGCCCAGCAGCTCGCGGTCCACCGTGGTGGTGTCGAGCGATTCGAAGAGGGCGACGGAGATGGGGCCGGGGATGAGCGGCAGCTCCAGCGTGACGGATTTGGTCGCGGGCACGGGGGTGTTGGCGGGGATGACCTCGTGCTGCGCGCCGCCGGGCACCATGATGCCAATGGGCATGGGGACCACGTCCGCCAGCCCGCTGATGCCGCGCGCCAGGTTGCGCCCGAGAATCGCCGCGCCCACCGCCACGCCCAGCTCCGGGTTGACCTCCTTCTCCGAGGACAGGCGCTTGAAGTGGGCGAAGCGCTGGCGGATGACGGGCATGCGCGTCTGGCCTCCCACCAGCACCAGCTCATCCACGTGCTCGGCCTTCAGCTTCGCGCGCTCCAGCACGTCGTCGCACGCGGACGCGGCGCGCTCGATGAGCTGGAACACCATCTCCTCCAGCTGCTTGCGCGTGAGCGTGTAGTCGAAGTCGACGAAGCCGCCGTCCTTCTGGGCGATGCAGGGCACGCGCAGCACGGTGGAGTCCTTCGCGCTGAGCAGCATCTTCGCGGACTCGGCGGCGAACACCAGCCGCTGCATCACCACCTGGTTGCCGCGCAGGTCGATGCCGTGCTGGCGCTGGAAGTCCGTCACCAGCATCTCGACGATGCGCTCGTCGAAGTTGGCGCCGCCCAGGAACGCGTCGCCGCCGGTGGCCAGCACCTTCACCACGCGGTTCTGCACCGCGAGCAGCGTGGCGTCGAACGTGCCGCCGCCCAGGTCGAACACCATCACCGTCTGCTCGGGGTTGCGCAGGTTGGCGTAGTACAGCGCCGCCGCCGTGGGCTCGTTGACGATGGCGCGCACCTGGAGCCCGCACTGCTGGGCGGCCTGTCGCACCGCCTCGCGCTGGCGGATGCTGGCGTGCGCGGGCACGGTGAGCACGCACTCGCGGAAGGGCTCTCCGGCCGCGTGGGTCGCCAGCGTGAGAATCTGCCGGATGACCAGTTGGGTGACGTCCGTCAGCGACGTCTGCTTCCCGTACATCGTCACCGCGGTGTAGCCGTCCGGGGCCTCCACCAGCTCGAAGGCGTACTTGTCCTTGTGCTGCGTCACGTACTCGGACTGGAAGCGGCGGCCGAGGAATCGCTTGGCGCCGAAGACGGTGTGGCGGGGGTCGTCGATGATTTGACGCCGCGCCGCGTGGCCGACGATGGCCTTGTCCGCCGCGTGGAACCACACCACCGAGGGCAGCGTGAAGCTCTTGTCCGTCACGGGCACCAACCGCAGCTTGCCCGCCTTGTCGAAGAAGGCCGCCGAGGTGTTGGTGGTCCCGAAGTCGATTCCGAGGATGGAGGCCGTGCTCATTCTCCTCCGAGTCTCCCATGTCCTGAGCGACGGTTCAGCTTCGGAGCGTCCTCGTTCTCCGGCCCCGCGGCGTTTTGTGCCCGCTCGCTGTCATTTCCACCTCACCGGGGGTGGGTGCCCCTACACGTGCTCCATCACCATGACGGCCACGGTGTGGGGTGCGAGCGCCTCGTAGATGTGGGGCACGTCGCCGGAGAAGGTCGCGTAGTCGCCGGGGCCCAGCTCCACGGTGGCGTCGATGGGGCCCGCGCGCAGGCGGCCCTTGCTGACGACCAGGTGCTCGACGCTGCCGGGGATGTGGGGCTGGGCGTTGCGGGAGGCGCCGGGCTCCAGGCTGATGACGTAGATATCTCTGCGTGCGCCGGGAGGACAGGCGGACAGCATGATGCCGGTGAAGTGGGCCTGCTCGGAGCGGATGGCGGCGCCCTCGCCCGCGCGGATGACGCGCACCTCGCGGGTGGGCGGGTCGACCAGGCGGCTGAAGGGCACGCCCAGGGCCACGGCCAGCGCCCACAGCGTCTCGATGCTGGGGTTGCCGCTGCCTGACTCCAGCTGCGACAGCGTGGACTTGGAGATGTTGGCGCGCCGGGCCAGCTCCGACAGCGACACGTCCGCGCGCTCGCGCTCCCGGCGCAGGGCGATGGCGATGGCATCCAGCGGGCGGGGTGGCCTGGTCGTTCGTTTTACCGGCATGGTCGTTCTTATTGACGAACGACAGGCTTCTGTCCACATTGGTGCGCATGGGAAACGTGGATCGCGCCCTCGTCCGGGATGTGGGTGCCGTGGCGCTGGCGTCCGGAGTGGTGGGCGTGTCGTTTGGCGCGCTCGCGGTGGCGGCGGGGCTGTCGGTGTGGATGGCCCTGTTCATGTCGGTGGTGGTGTTCGCGGGCGGCGCGCAGTTCGTCGCGGTGGGGATGGTGGCGGCGGGTGCCACGCCGGTGGCGGCGGTGTTCGCGGGGCTGTTGCTGAACGCGCGGCACCTGCCGTTTGGAATGGCGGTGGCGGACGTGTTGGGGAAGCGGTGGCCCACGCGGTTGTTGGGCGCGCACCTGATGGTGGATGAGTCGGTGGCCTTCGCCCTGGCGCAGCGGGAGCCGGGGCGCAAGCGCGCCGCCTATTGGTTGTGTGGCGGCATGCTGTTCGTGGCGTGGAACCTGGGCGTGGTGGTGGGCGGCTGGGCGGGACGCACGGTGGGCAACCCGGAGCTCCTGGGGCTCGACGCGGCGTTCCCCGCGAGCATGCTCGCGCTGC
This sequence comes from Myxococcus eversor, assembly GCF_010894455.1. Classification (GTDB taxonomy): domain Bacteria; phylum Myxococcota; class Myxococcia; order Myxococcales; family Myxococcaceae; genus Myxococcus; species Myxococcus eversor. Next base: position 406,133 of record NZ_JAAIXY010000001.1, read on the forward strand.
TGTTGCCGTCGTTGCTTCCGCCCAAGGAGGAGGACGCGTCCGAAGGGGTGAGGCTCAAGGCCACCAAGGGGCGACGGGTGGCGCTGGTGGGAGCGCTCATCGCCCTGGCGGCGACGCCGTTGTTGCCCGTGGGTGTGCCGGTGTTGCTGTCGATTCTCGCCGTGGGAGTGGCCCTGCGATGACGCTGTTGCCCATTCTGGTGCTGGCGGTGGGGACGTTCGGCTTTCGAATCGCGGGGCCGTTGTTGAGCGAGCGGCTCCAGTTGTCCGAAAGGGTGCAGGGGCTGATGTCCATGGCGACCATCGCGATGCTGGCGGCGCTCGTGGCCACGTCGACGTTGATTGTGCAGGGAGGCTTCGCGGGGTGGGCGAGGCCGGCGGGGGTGTTCGTCGGAGCGCTCCTGGCCTGGCGTCGGCTGCCCTTCATCGCGGTGGTGGTGGCGGCGGCTGTCACCGCGGCGGGACTGCGCCTGCTTGGGGTTCCGTAGCGCCGCCCTGGCGGATGCCTGTGATAGGGTTTCGCGGCCCCCGAAGCGAGGGGGCGACGAAGCAGTATCTCGAGTGGAAGGCGCCGTTCAGGTCCTTGACGCGGAGATGCTCACATGAAGAAGAAGCTGCTCGCGGTGTGCATGGTGCTGGGAATGCCCTTCGGGTTCGCGATGGGGATGATGTCGAGCCCGTCCGAAGCGGAGGCCAGTGGTGGATATGTCTGTCTCACCGAGTACTACTCGGACGACACGTACTCGCAACAGGTGGGCACCGAAGGTTGTGGTTGTTGGACGCCGTGCAAGCTCTTCGGGCAGCGGACGGAGTATGCCGTGAGGGAATGCACTCCCTGCTGAGGCTCGTGCAGGAGGGCGGCCCGCTCCGGGACAGGGAGCGGGCCGTGAGTCACTCAGGGACAGGTGCCCTGGTTGTACCGCTTGGGATAGAGCGTCAGGGCCCCGGTGTAGACAGGCGACGCGCCACACTCGCACTGCATCGTGCCGAGCACCGTCGTATAGGTCTTGTCGTAATACTTGATGATGTACTGGCTGTCGCAGATGGCCTGCGCGGACACCTCGCCCTCGGGCAAGGGGACTTCGGCTCCGCCTTCGTTTCCGCCACCGCAGCCCACGAACAGCGCCGCCGCCAGCAGTCCTCCGAGAATGCTTCGCATGCGTCCTCCAGGAACGGGTCTCAGGTGCATGTTGCACGTCGAGATTAGGTGATTGGACACTCCGCTGAAACCGTGCGTCCGATGACGCGGTGCGCGCCGGGTTTTCAAGCAACCGTGGACGAAACCTTCAGCCTGTCTAGACGATGGAGCCTCGATAGAGTCCCCCGTCATGGGCGTTGAGGGCACGTGCGCTTCACGAGGGCATCCGTCGTCATCTCAGCAGAACGGCTCGTGAGTGACGAATCAAGCAACCGAGCTGGCGCCAGATGTCGTGAGTCGTGATAGCTGCGATACATGCGAACGAACGGACGATGGCTCGGATTGACGTTGCTGACGACAACCCTCTGCCTCGCTGCCTGTGACTCGGACGATGACAACCCGGGTCCGGATGACGCGGGAGTGGGTGATGCCGGCACGCCGGACGCCGGTGGCTCGGATGCAGGGACTGACGCTGGCCCCACGGACCCAGGCCTGGAGCAGGGCGACGGCGTCTCTCGCGAGTCCACGGTGGTGGGTGGACACTCGGTGGACCGCTACACGTGGACGGACTCGCGGGGCCGCCCTCGCACGGTGTCGCTGAAGCGGCAGACGCCCGCGGGCAATGGAGGCTATGCCGTCCAGTTGACGTATCAGGTCCAGGCCGGCGCGGACTGGCGCACGGTGACGGTGGATGGCACGGGCGGCGGTGAGAGCGGCTTCGGCTACTTCGTCGGACACGAGCTGTACCGCACGTTCGACAACGGCTCGTCCGGCACCATCGCGGGGCTGCATGGAGAGGATGACTCGCCGCTGGGGTACGGCTTCGCGGTGCAGGGTTCGCACTCGGCCATCGTTCCGGGCTCCACGTCCGCCAGCCATACCTTCACGACGGCCTATCCGAAGTGGGGCACCCGCGTCGCCATGCCGGATGTGACGGCGAATACGCCCGCGGCGCTGGCGGCCCATCAGAAGTTCATGGTGCCCGTCACCCTTCGGTGGGTCTTCGAGAAGGGCACGGACTTCCCGCGCTTCGACACCCGGTTGGACCTGGGCGAGGCGGTGGCGGGGCAGCTCTCCTTCGACATGCGCGGGCCCTACGGCGTCGTGGAGTTCGCGGACTCGGACACCCAGGCCCCGCTCAGCAACGTGCAGTGGGGTGACACGCGCAATCACTTCACCACGCAGTCCCCCGTGGCGGGCTCGTTGACGACGCAGGCGGGGTGGACGTGGAACGAGCCCATCGGCGCCACGCGCAAGTATCACAGCCTGCTCGCGCGCCACTCGGGGACGGGCGTGCTGTACGAGCTGGGGCTCGTGGAGCTGAAGCTGGGCCAGGACGCGGGGCTCGTGTACGGCGGCTACAGCACCAACAACGGCTCGACGAAGGCGGCCACGGGACGGGCGCTGTTGAGCGGGGACTTCTCCGCGGGCGAGTGGCCCTTCCAGTCCGCGCAGTACAGCGGGCTCAATCCGAACACGGGCGTGACGGGGAAGAAGTTCGCGTGGGGCTCCAGCCCGTTCTACGGCTCGGCGCTCACCAGCGTGTACTTCAACAACGATTTCAGCTCGCCCATCACCGCCTTCCCCGCGAGCAAGGCGCTGCTCTACCGGACCTGCGTGGTGCTGGGCGTGTCTCCCTTCACCGACGCGAACCGGAAGTCCCTGACGCGAGGAGTGGCGGAGAGCGCGTCCCCGAGCTGCGCGACGGCCGAGCCACTCTGAGTCCGCCTGGTGGAGGCCCGTGATGTTCCGTCACGGGCCTCCGCGGGTGGGTCGATGATATGATGAGGCCATGAGGACGTTGATGGATTGGCTCATGATTCTCCTGCCATTCGCCGGGCTTGTCTTGCTCTGGGTCGTCTCGATTGCGCGAGAGAAGCAGCGTGCCGAAAAACTCTATCGGTTCATCGATGAGGGCTCGCTGAGCGAGGTCCAGTCCATGCTCTCGAAGCAGGCTTTCCCGAACCTGCGAACAGGGGTCGTCGCGAGCGCCATCGAAAGAGCCGTTGAAGCAAGACAGCCCGCTGTTCTCGATTATCTCCTGAGCTCGGACCTGAAGCTGCTGACGCCTGGTCAGAAGCTCGCTTCGTTTCTCCATGAGCAGTCGCTGCGAGGTGGCTGGAGAGCCGTTGTTCTCTGGCGGTCTCGAACCGCGCACCCATTCGAGCCCTGGAGGGATTTGAGCAAGAAGGACAAATCGAAGTTGAGGAACAGGGCCTGTCGCGGCGGTGCCGCGGAGGCTTCAACGGCCCATCTTCGCCTTGAGCTTGGACGATGGACTGTCTCCTGACCGGAGACATCGTGGGTCATGCCTCGGACGAGCCCCGCCGCAGCCCCAGCGCCTTCATCTTCTTGTAGAAGTGTCCACGCTCCAGGTCCAGCAGTCGCGCGGCCTCCGTCACGTTGTCGTGGGTATGGGCAAGCACGTACAGGATGATCTCCCGCTCGGCGTCCTCCACCTGTTCGCGGAAGGTCTTGTCGGCCCGGGGCTGGAAGCCCGCCTGGACGGGCGCTGACACCGGGGGAGGGGGCGCCACCAGGGCCGGAGCCGGCGTGCTGGCCGCCACCACCACGGCCGAATCGACGGTGGGCGGAGGCGGAGTCAGCGCCGCCGTCACTTCCACCGGAGGCGGCACGCCACCGCGCCCCCGGGGCAGCAGCTCCAGCGCGTCCGTCCGGGTGACGATGGGGCCCTCGCAGAGGATGGCCAGTCGCTCGACCAGGTTGCGCAGCTCGCGCACGTTGCCCGGATAGTCATACGCGCTCATCACCGACAGCGCGTCCGGAGACAGCGTCAGCGGGCGGCGCCCGTTCTTCGCGCACGCCTCGCGGAGGAAGGCCCCCATGAGGTCCGGCAGGTCCTCGCGCCGTTCGCGCAGGGGCGGCGAGTGAATCTGGACGACGTTGATGCGGTAATACAAATCCTCGCGGAAGCGCCCCGCGGAGATCTCCTTCTCCAGATTCTTGTTCGTCGCCGCGATGACCCGCACGTCCACCTTGAGCGTCTCGGCGCCGCCCACCCGCTCCAGCTCGCCCTCCTGCAACACGCGCAGGAGCTTGGCCTGCATGGCCGGCGGCATGTCCCCAATCTCGTCGAGGAACAGCGTGCCCTCGTGGGCCAGCTCGAACTTGCCGCGCCGCACGCTCACCGCTCCGGTGAAGGCGCCCTTCTCGTGGCCGAACAGTTCACTTTCAATCAACTCGTGAGGCACCGCCGCGCAGTTGAGCTTCACGAACGGGTTGGCCTTGCGCCGCGAGTTCTGGTGCAGCGCCCGGGCGATGAGCTCCTTGCCCGTGCCGTTCTCACCGGTAATCAGCACCCGCCCCTCCGAGGGCGCCGTGCGCTGGATGAGCGAGAAGATGCGCTGCATGGCCGGGCCGCTGCCCACCATGTCGTAGCGCCCGAGCTGCTCGCGCAGCTCCCTGAGCTCCTCCATCGCCGCCTGGTGCTTGAGCACGTTGCGCAGCGCGACGAGCAGCCGCTCCCGGGCGATGGGCTTCTCCAGGAAGTCCCTCGCGCCCAGTTGGGTCGCCTTCACCGCCGTGTCGATGGTGCCGTGCCCCGACATCATGATGACGGGCAGCTCCGGCTTGAGCTCCGTGAGCCGGGCCAGCGCCGTCAGCCCATCCATGTCCGGCATCTTCACGTCCATCAACACCGCGTCCACCGGACGCGCGCTCACCACGTCGAGCGCCACCTGGCCGCTGGCCGCCAGATGTGTCTGATACCCGGCAAGCTGTAACGACTGGCTCAGGGTCAGCAGAATGTTCTTCTCGTCATCGACGATGAGGACGGATGCGGGCATGTGGGGCGCTCCCGGCCGGGGGCCACGTCACGCGGCCGCTTCACGGGCAAGGGCCACAATCTCACGGAAATTATTTGGACATTCAAGGGTTTCGGGGCGCGGGGGGGTGTCTCGAAAGGGACAAATGCTTTGACTCACCCCTCCGACTGCGACTACACGCGACCCGAATACCCGCCCCCTGCGGGTGCTTCTTTCGTTTTCAAGATTTTCGGGAGGAATGATGCGTCGGATTTCTCTTTGGGCGGGCCTCGGCCTTGCCATGGCCGTGCTGACCGGCTGCCCCCCCAGCTACCCCAACTGCAATGACGATTCGACCTGCTCCGAGAAGGGCGAGGTCTGCGTCCAGGGCCAGTGCCAGGAGTGCGCCACCGACGCGAACTGCAAGGAGGGCTTTACGTGCCAGGGCAACAAGTGCGCGCCCAAGCCCCCCGAGTGCACGGTGGACAACCAGTGCGGTGATGGCCGCATCTGCGAGGCCGGCAAGTGCGCCGAGGCCCAGTGCAAGGACGACTCGGCGTGCCCCTCCGGTGGCAAGTGCCAGGCCGGCCGCTGCCAGGTTCCCTCGGACACCTGCGCGGCCAACTCCGACTGCGGTGAGGGTCAGGAGTGCAGCTCCGGCCGCTGCGTGACGGCCGCCGCCGACAAGTGCGACTGGAGCCCGGTGCGCTTCGGCTTCAACGAGTCCTCCCTGACCTCGGAGGCCCAGCAGCGCCTGTCCGACCTGGCCACGTGCCTGAAGACGGGCCAGCAGGGCAAGCTGACCCTGGCGGGCCACGCCGACGAGCGCGGCACCGAGGAGTACAACCTCCAGCTGTCCAACCGCCGCGCGCAGGCCGTCAAGCGCTACCTGACGGACCTGGGCGTGAAGTCCAACTCGGTGACGACGGTGGGTTACGGTGAGACCCGCCCGGCCAGCAACGCCTCTTCCGAGGACGCCTGGTCCGAGAACCGCCGCGTCGAGTTCCAGCGCTAGTTGAGGCTGGGGTAGGCTGTGCGCCACATGGCCGTCCACGAGCCGGAAGCGCGGCAGTCCTATCTCGTTTTTGCCTGCGGTAGCAGTTGGTACGCGGTACCCGCGGAGAGCGCGGCGGAGGTGGTTACCTTCCCCGAGCTGACGCGGGTACCGGGCTCCCCTGCCCACCTGTTGGGCGTGTTCGCCCACCGAGGAGAGGTCATCCCGGTGGTCGACATGGGCCTGCTGGTGGCGGGGGTGAGCCAATCCTCGCGGCGGGCCGTGCTGGTGCGGCTGCCGCGTGGCACGCTCGGCCTCACGGCGTCCACGGTGGCGGGTGTGTCCCCGGTGACGGGCGCGCTGGAGCCCCTGGGCTCCGCCGGCGTCCAGGTCCACCTGCGGGGCCCCGCCAAGAGTGGCCCCAGGGATGTGGCCGTCATCGACCCCGAAGGGCTCTTCGACCATCTCAGCCAGGGGGCTTGACCCATGGCTCCAGCCAGTCCCGTCCGGGGCATGCTGTTCTGCCATGCGGGCCCGCATCGGCTCGCCTTCGCCGCGCACGAGGTGCTCGCCATCTCCTCTCCCGGTGAGGAGGCGGACGCGGCCTCTGCCCGGCTGGCGTTCCAGGCTCCGGCGGGCGCCATGCGGGTGCTGGTGGCGGCCTCGGGCGGCGCGGTGGGGGTGGACACGCTCGAAATCGACGCGGAGTCGCACCCGGTGCTTCCCGCGCCCTGTGTGACGGTGCACGCCTCGGGGGGCAGCCTGCGGGGTTTCGTGCTGGCGCGCGGGGTGCTGTGGCCGCTGTTGGGCCTGGCGGACTTCGAGCGCTTCCTGCGGGGCCTGGTTCGGGGGGCGGCATGACGGGGCCCAGGGACGTGCGGGGCCTGGCCCGGTGGCTGGCGCGTCCGGTGGCGCCCGCCAGCTCGGTGGGCATCTCCCTGGCGCTGCTGCATGGCCTGCTGACGGAGGCGCTTCCCGTCGAGTCGTGGCCGCGCTTCCTGGGGCTCGTCGTCCTCGTCACGGCGCTGTCGCTGTGGCTCATCCAACTGCATGCGCGGCGCTCGCTGCGGGTGCTGTACGCCGTGGGCGACGGGCGGCTGTCGGCTTCGTCGGAGCATCTCAAGGCGGCGTTGTTGGAAGCCCGGGGCTTTCCCGAGCGGTGTTTCTCCTTCGCGCTCCAGAGCTGGCTGGTGGGCGCGTTGGTGGTGGCCTTCATCTTCATCCCCTGGGTGGACGCGCCCCTGTCGCTGGGGCCGCGCATCCTGCTCGTGGGCGTGTCGCTGGGCTCGCTGACGGCGCTGCTCATCTACCTGCTGGTGGTGCGCCGCTGCCGGGAGGCGGTGGAGCTCATCGCGGCCCGGGGCCTGTCGCCCATGGAGGTGGTGGCCGCGGCGCCGCCCCGACGGCTGCATATCCGCCGCCGCATGGTGCTCTTCACCGCCATCGCGGTGCTCACGCCGTCGCTGTTCATCCTCGACGCCACCGTCAGCCGCACCTCGCGCGCCATGGACGACGTGGTGCGGGCCCACTCGCCGGAGGAGCAGGACGCGGCGCTGCGGCGGGCGGATGACGGACGAGGGCTGGCGGTGGCGGGGCTGGTCGCCATCCTCGTGCTGCTGACGGCATACCTGGGGGGCACCGTCATCGCGGCGCCGCTGCGCGCCATCACCGAGGATGCCACCCGCATCGCCCAGGGGGACTTGCGTCCTCCACGAGTCATCGCCGCCGAGGACGAGGTGTGGGCCACCTCCGCCGCCTTCGCGCAGATGCAGGCGCAGCTCGGCCAGGCGCTCACCCAGCTGCGGCGCGCGGGGCTTCAAATCTCCACCACCACGGAGCAACTGGTGGCCACGTCCGGGGAGCAGGAGTCCGGCGCGGACGAACAGGCCAGCTCGCTCAACGTGACGAGCGCGACGACGGAGGAGCTGGCGCGCTCGGCGCAGCAGATCGCCGGCAACGCGGAGTCGGTGTCCACCATCGCCGAGTCGACGTTCGCCGCCGCGCAGACGGGGCAGCGGGGCGCCGCCGCCTTCCTGGGCGCCATGCAGCGCATGAAGCAGGACAACCAGGCCATCGCGGACGCGGTGGTGCGGTTGAACAAGCGCGTGCAGCAGATTGGCAAGGTGGTGGAGTTCATCAACGAGCTGGCCGACAAGACGGACCTGCTGGCGCTCAACGCGGAGCTGGAGGGGACCAAGGCGGGCGAGGTGGGGCGGGGCTTCTCGCTGGTGGCCGCGGAGATGCGCAGGCTGGCGGAGAACGTCATCCGGTCCACCAAGGCGATTGAGCAGCTCATCGCGGAGATTCGCGACGCCACGCACGCGGCGGTGATGGCGACGGAGGCGGGGCTGAAGGCGATGGACGCGGGCACGGTGCTGGCGGCCGAAGTGGACGAAAGCCTGAGCCTCATCCTGGAGCTGGCGCGGCAGACGTCGCACGCGGTGCGCAGCATCTCCCTGGCCACGCAGCAGCAGCAGACGGGTACCGACCAGCTCGCCGCGGCCATGGGGGACATCCTGCGCGTCACGGAGCAGAACTCGGCGGCCACCAAGCAGATGGCGGTGGCGAACGCGGACCTGTCCACCCTGTCGAGGGACCTCAAGCGCGTGGTGGAGCGCTTCCACGTCGTGGCCGGGGAGGACGCATGAGCGCGCGCGGAGGCCCTCGGCGGGCCTCGTTCAGCCGGCATCTGATGCTGCCGGTGCCCCTGGCCAACCTGATGGGCGCGGCGCTGGGGCTTCACTACGCCCGGCTCACGCTCTCCGACGCGCTGGCCGTGGACGGGCGGCTGTCGCTGCTGCTCCGGCTGGGCGCGCTGCTGTGTGGCGTGGCGATGGTGGTGGGCTCGGCCGTGGCGCTCGGGCGGCTGCGCACGCTGCGTGGGTTGGAGCGGGGTGATATCTCGCCGACGCCGGAGTCCCTGAAGGCGGCGGTGATGGAGGTGACGCGCGCGCCGGATGAGTCCTTCCTGGGCTCGCTGGGGCTGTGGCTGCTCACCACCGTGGGGCTGGGGGCAGCGCTGTGGGGCGCGGGCGGCGCGGACGTGGACATGTCCCGTCGCATCGCCGGGCTGGGGCTGTTGTTCGGTCCCCTGACGGCGCTGCTGGTGCACTGCCTGGTCATCCTGCGCTCGCGCAAGGTGGTGCTGTGGCTGGCCGAGCTGGGCATGACGCACTCGCAGCTCATCGCGGCCATGCCCCGGCGGGCGGAGATTCGCGCGCGGCTGGTGGCCTTCGCCTTCATCTCCGTGGTGACGCCGGCGGTGTTGTCGGTGCAGCTCTCCTCGGCGCTGGGAGAGCGGGCGCTGGCCCAACTGGTGGAGCATGGAGCTCCGAGCGCGGAGCTGGCCTCGGCGCTGCGCCTGGAGGCGCTGGCGTCGGGAGGGCCGCTGGTGCTGCTCGTCTTCGGGCTGGGGCTCGCCACGGCGTACCTGGGTGGCACGTTGCTGGGGCGGCCGCTGCGGGAGCTGTCGAGCGAGGCGCGCCGCATCGCCGAGGGCGACCTGGCCAGCCCCCGCGTGGTGCCGGCGGAGGATGAAATCTGGGATGTGTCCGCCGCCTTCACCACGATGCGGGCGCACCTGGCGGATGTGATGTCGCAGCTGCAGCGCGCCGGGGCGCAGATTTCGGCCACCACCGAGGAGATTCTCACCACCTCCGGGCGCTACGAGATGGGCGCCGCGGAGCAGGCCAGCTCGCTGGACCAGACGAGCGCGACGACAGAGGAACTGGCGCGCTCGGCCCGACAGATAGCGGAGAACGCGGGCTCGGTGGCGCAGATCGCCCAGCGGACGCTGGGAGCCGCGCAGCAGGGACAGCGCAGCGCGGAGTCGTTCCTGGGCTCCATGGAGCGCATGAAGCAGGACAACGCCGCGATTGCGTCGGCGGTGGTGCGGCTCAACAAGCGCGTCCAACAGATTGGCAAGATTGTCGAGTTCATCAACGGCGTGGCCGACAAGTCGGACCTGCTGGCGCTGAACGCGGAGCTGGAGGGGACGAAGGCGGCGGAGGTGGGCCGGGGCTTCTCGCTGGTGGCCGCGGAGATGCGCAGGCTGGCGGAGAACGTGCTGGAGTCGACCAAGGAAATCGAGGGGCTCATCGAGGAGGTCCGCGAGGCCTCGGCCGCGGCGGTGTCCGCCACCGAGGGCGGCGTGCGCGCGGTGGAGACGGGGACGACGCTGGCCCAGCAGGTGTCGGAGTCACTGCGGCAAATCACGAAGCTCGCGGGGAAGACGTCGGACGCGGTGCGCAGCATCTCGCTGGCCACGCAGCAGCAGCAGACGGGCACCGACCAGCTCGCGGAGACGATGGCGGACATCCTGCGCATCACCCAGCAGAGCCTCAACGCCACCAAGCAGGTGAGCACGGCGAACACGGACCTGCTCGTGCTGGCCAGGGACCTCCGCGAAGTGGTGGAGCGGTTCCAGATTGGCCAGGAGACGCTGCGGGAGGAGGGCGGGTGAACCCGAGCGAGCGCCTCCTCAGGCAGTTCCGGGACCTGGTGACGGTGCGCTTGGAGCGCATCAACCGGGCGCTCATGGAGCTGGAGGCGGGGGCGAGCGCGGAGGCTGGAAGGGGCGCGCTGCGCGAGCTGCACGGCCTCAAGGGCGAGGCCCGGATGATGGGCTTCGACGACATCAACGTGCTCGTGCACGAGATGGAGGAGCTGGTCCGCTGCACGGAGCCTCGGCGGTATTCGCTGTCGGCGGACTCCACGGACGCGCTGCTCAGCGCCGCCGACGTGGTGCTGCTGCTCTCGGGAGCCCAGCCGTCGACCGAGGTTTCGCCCGAGGTGGGGCGGCTCGTGGTCTGGCTCCAGGCGTGTACCCGGGCGGAGGCGGATGGGCCGTCGATGGGGGCTGGCTCGTCGGAGGTCGTCGGTCAGGAGCCCGCGGTGTCGCGCCGGGTCGACGCGGGTGAGTCGCTGGCCGCATTGGCTCGGGCCGCCGCCGTGGCGTCCGAGCTGGCCACGGGTAACCCTGCTCCAGCGGTGGTGGAGGACAAGGGCACAGGCGTACCTCGCGGCACTCTCGTGCAGGGCGCTGGGATGGGGCGGGTGGGGGCCGGTGCCTCCGTCGAGAGCGCGCACAGTGGTTCAGGCACCGCGACGTCGAGGGGAGGCAGTGCCTCCGTCGAGGAGACGCCCCGGCGTGGCTCGGGCACGGGGATGTGGCGGGTCAGCAGCGGCACTCCCGTGGAGACTCCTGCTCGGAGCCCGGTGGGAAGTCTCCTGGCGACGGGCGGCACGCCTGCTTCGTCACGGGCCCGCAATTGGCCCTCCGCGCCTCGCCCAGAAGGAAGCCCCGCCGCGAGCCCTTCTCGGACTGGCACCGCTGCTTCTGGAGCGGGGACCTCTCCGGCGACTTCATCCATCACGGCGCCTCGGGCACCGGGGCAGGGTGGGGCGCAGCAAGGGGGCACCACCGCGGCGCCCCGCCAGGTCGAGACGCGCATGGACGCGGTGCGCATCGATGTGGCCAGCCTGGACCTGTTGACCAGCGCGGTGACCAACCTGGCCCAGGTGGCTCGGCGGCGAGAGCGCGCCAACGCCCGGCGGCTGGCCCTGGCCCGGGAGCTCGGTCAACTGGCCCGCGAGGCGGAGGACCTGGGGCCCGCGGCAGTGGCCCTGGTCGCCCGTCTGGGAACCGCCAAGGAGCTGGCCGCCGACCTCCATCGCGAGTCCAAGCTCCTGTCCAACGAGGAGCTCCGAGATTTGGGCCTCGTCGTGGAGGAGGTGCAGGGCCTGCGGATGCTGCCCTTGTCCGTCCTCTTCGAGCCCTACCCGCGCATGGTCCGCGACTTGTCTCGCTCGCTCGGCAAGGAAGTGGAGCTGGTCGTCGACGGCGAGGATACCCGCGCGGACCGGGCCGTGGTGGAAGCGCTGCGCGAGCCGCTGATGCACCTGGTGCGCAACGCCCTGGACCACGGCCTGGAGACGCGGGTGGACCGGGTGACGTCGGGCAAGCACCCTCGGGGCTGCCTCACGCTGCGCGCCGCCCGGGAAGGCAGCCGCATCATCCTCCGCGTCGAGGACGACGGCCTGGGCCTGGACCCCGCCGAGCTGCGCCGGGTCGCCGTGCGCCGGGGCACCCTGGACGAGAGCGCCGCCAACGCCCTCTCGGACGCCGCGGCCCGCGAGCTCATCTTCCTGTCCGGCTTCACCTCGCGCGAGGTCGCCACCGACTTGTCGGGGCGGGGCGTGGGGCTCGACGCCGTCCGTGCCTCCATCCAGGGCCTGGGCGGCGACGTGGGCGTGGAGTCCGCGCCCGGCTGGGGCACCATCTTCGAGCTGCGCGTCCCCGTCTCCCTCACCGTGGCGCCGCTGCTCTTCGTCCAGGTGGGCCAGGAGACGCTCGCGCTGAGCGCCACCCACGTCTCGCGGGCCCTCAAGGTGGAGCCCATCCACCTGTGCGAGGTGGCCGGCCGTCCCTCGCTGCTCGTGGAGGGGCGGGTGCTGCCGCTGGCCTCCCTGGGCGCGCTCCTGGGCCTGGCTCAGGAGCGGGAGGTGCGCGAGGGGGAGCTCGTCCTGGTGGTGCGCAGCCAGAGCGGCGCCGCCGCCGTCGTGGTGGACCGCGTCCTGGAGGAGCGGGTCCAGGCCATCCTCCCCCTTCGCGGGGTGATGGCCCGCTTCGGCCACCTCGCCGGAGCCACGTCCCTGGCCGACGGCCGGCTGGCGATGGTCCTCTCCGCCGCCTGGCTCACCGCCAGCGCCCACGGGACGTCCCCGCTGAAGCTGCCCCGCTCGACCTCCCCCGGAGCCGAGTCCCGCCGCCGCCGCATCCTCGTGGTGGACGACTCGCCGTTGACGCGGGAGCTCATCTCCAACCTCCTGGAGGCCGTGGGGTACGACACCGTCATGGCCGCCGACGGGGCGGACGCGCTGGATGCCCTGGAAGGGGCGCCGGTGGACCTGGTCGTGACGGACCTGGAGATGCCCGGAATGGACGGCCTGGAGCTGACCCGGCGCCTGAAGGGGCATCCCACCATGGCCCGGATGCCCGTCGTCATCCTCACCACCCGTGGTGGCGAGGAGGACCGGCGGCGTGGGCTGGCGGCCGGGGCGGACGGCTACATCACCAAGGGAGATCTGGTGCGCCAGGACCTGGTGGATGTGGTGGGCCGCCTCCTGTCCTGAAGGGCCCCCGCTCAACCTCCTGAGGACACGGCGGAGCATTGGCTATACTCGTGGCCTCGCGTACGGGGTATGGACAGGGCATGGGCAAGAAAGTGTCGGTGCTGGTGGTCGATGACTCACTCATCTGCCGACAGCTCATCTGCGAGGCGCTGAGCAAGGACCCCGACATCGAGGTCGTGGGTTCCTGCGCGGACGGCAAGCAGGCCGTGGAGATGACCAAGGAGCTGCGCCCCCACGTCATCACCATGGACGTGGACATGCCCGTCATGGACGGGTTGACGGCCACCGAGCACATCATGGCCGAGTGCCCCACGCCCATCCTGGTGCTGACGGCGGACCCGCGCTCGCAGGCCCCGGAGCTGACGTACCGCGCGCTGGAGCTGGGCGCGCTCGCGCTTCAAATCAAGCCCGCCATCGACGCCGGCCCCGAGGCGTGGAACCTGGTGCGGGAAATCAAGCTGCTCTCCTCGGTGCGCGTCATCCGGCACCTGCGCCGGGCCCAGAAGGGCACCATCACCCCTCCCCGGGTGACGACGTCGGTGCTGCCCGCGGTGTCCATGGGCGTGGTGGTGGTGGCCGCCAGCACGGGCGGGCCGCAGGTGTTGAACCGGATGCTCTCCGAACTGCCGGCCGACTTCCCGGCGCCCATCGTCATCGTCCAGCACATCAACGCGGCCTTCGCGGAGTCGCTGGCGGGGTGGCTGGGCAACACGAGCCGGCTGAAGGTGCGGCTTGCGCAGGACGGCGAGCCGTTGATGCCAGGGCACGTGCTCATCGCCCCGCCGGGGATGCACACGGTGATTCCCTTCCGCGGGCGGGTGGCGCTCAAGGCGGGGGTGGAGCGGGACGGGCACATGCCGTCCGGGACGACGCTGCTGGAGAGCGCGGCCAGGACGTATGGCCGCCGGGCGGTGGGGCTGGTGCTGACGGGCATGGGCGGAGATGGCGCGGAGGGGCTGCTGGCCATCCGTCAGGCGGGTGGGCTGACGCTCGCGCAGAACGAGGAGTCCTGCGTGGTGTTCGGCATGCCCGGCACGGCGGTGGAGCGCAAGGCGGTGGACCACCTCATCCACGGAGACGAAGTCGCCGCCACGCTGGCGCGACTGGCCCGGGGTGAGTCGCTCGCAGTGGGGCGCTGAGCCGCCGGTGCGCGCCCCGGGTGCGCCATGGTCTTCCGTGCGCGCCTTCCTCACGGCGCGCACGGGCATGGCCTTGAGCGGGCCGCAGATTCGTCGCCTGGATGATCGGCTGGCGGAGCGGTGTCGCGGGCTGACGCCGCACCAATACCTGGCCTTCCTCAAGTCGCCGTCGGGCGCGGCGGAGCTGGAGGGGCTCATCTCTGCGGTGGTGGTGAACAAGACGGACCTCTTTCGCGACGAGGTCCAGCTCACCGACTTCCGGGAGCGGGTGCTGTCGCCGCTGGTTGCGCGCGCGGGGGGACGGCCGCTGCGAATCTGGAGCGCGGGCTGTTCCACGGGCGAGGAGGTGGCCACGCTGCTCATCCTCCTGGCCGAGTCGGGCGCGAGTCCTGGCAGCACGGTGCTGGGCACGGACATCTCGGAAGCGGCGCTGCGGCGGGCGTCCGCGCTCTCTTTCACGACGGAGCAACTGCGCCGGGTGCCCTCGGGGCCGCGTGAGCGCTACTTCGTGACCAGGGGCTCGAAGCTGTCGCTGGTGTCGGCGCTGCGTGAGCGCGCCAGCTTCCAGGTCCACAACCTGATGGACGTGCCCTATCCCCGGCCCGTGGGAGAGGGGTGCTTCGACGTCATCTTCTGCCGCAACGTCCTCATCTACTTCACGGTGGAGTCCTTCCACCGGACGGTGGCGACGCTGGCCGACAGCCTCGTGCCGGGGGGAACGCTGGTGCTGTCCGCGGCGGAGCCGCTGCTCCAGGTGCCTCCAACGCTGCGGGTGGCACGCACGGAGGCCGCGTTCTTCCACGTCCGGGTCGACGTGTCCGAGGGGACACCGCATCCAGGCAAGGAGGCCCCGGCGAGCATCGTTGGAGTGGGCGTCGGGGCGGGCCGCGACGCGGCGACACCCAATAGCGCGGACCGGGCGCTCACATCGGGAACGAGCCGGGAGTCGCGGACGCCCACCAGCACGGGGAGGCGCACGCTGTCGGGCGCGAGCCGCGAATCGCCGACTCCCCTCGGCGCGGGCCGGGCGTCCGTGCCGGGAACGGGCCGCTCGCCGTCGATTCCCACCAACGCGGACCAGGGCTCGGCGCTGCCCTCACCGTCCTCCGCCGAAGCCGACCTGCTCTTCGCCTGCGTCCTCGACGGCGCCGCCTCGGGAGCCTCCGACGCGGTGGCGGAGCGCGATTTGCGCCGCTGCCTCTCGCTGGACCCGGACCATGCCGCCGCGCGCTACCTGCTCGGGCTGCTGCTGGAGCAGTGCCGTCGCCCCCTTGAGGCCGCCGCTGAGTACCGCCGGGCCCTGGTGTCCCTGGAGGAGGGGAGGGCCCGCCCGGTTCCCTTCTTCCTCAACCCCGCCCGGCTCCGCGTGGCCTGTGCGCACGCCGCCGGACGCCTGTCTCCCCCGAGCAGCAGCCGCCGCTGACGAAGCAGGCGGGCGGGCTCGGCGCCAGGGGCCTTGCGAGAAGTCCGGACGGCCCGGCGATTTGGCCGTAAGATGCCCGACCCATGCGAAGGCTCGTCCTGTTCGCGCTGCTGGTGGCGCTCCCTGGTTGCTTCTATCCCGCTGATCGCGGCCGCGCCCTCGAGGCGAAGGTCGACCGGCTCGGCGCCGACTCCGCGCAGATGCAGACGGAGCTGAAGGAGGCGCGCGATCAACTCGCCGCCACCCTGCCGAAAATCGACGAGAAGGTCGCCGAGGTCACCAAGGCCCTGGATGGCCTGGACACCGCCGCGCGCCGCAAGGACGCGGACATCGGCGTCCAGCTCCAGAAGACGATGGAGGACCTGTCCCAGCTGCGCGGCCAGGTGGAGACCTACCTCCACAAAATCACCGAGCTGGAGACGGCGCTCGGCGCCCAGGACCAGAAGCTCCTCGCGATGCAGGGCACGGCCGCCGTGAAGGAGGCCGAGGCCAAGAAGAAGGCCGAGGAGCTCCAGCGTCCCACCAACCCCAAGGACTTCCTCGCGCTCGCCCAGGAGCGGGCCAAGGCCGGCGAGGTGCTCGTGGCCCGTCAGCTCTTCACCGAGCTGATGAAGAAGTGGGCCAAGGACCCGCTGGTGGGCGAGGCCCACTACGGCCTGGGTGAGACGTACTTCTCCGAGTCCAAGTGCCGCGAGGCCCTCTTCGAGTACGGCAAGGTGGTGCAGGACCACCCGAAGACGCCCTCCGCGCCGGACGCCTTCCTGCGCTCCTCCGAGTGCTTCGCCCAGCTCAAGATGAAGGACGAGTCGCGGATGGCGCTCGAGGAGCTGGTGAAGAGCTACCCCAAGGCCGCCGCCGCGAAGACGGCCAAGGAGCGCATCGCCGAGCTGGACAAGGCGAAGGCCCCCGCGAAGAAAGGCGGCAAGAAGTGAGCCTCCGTCCCCTGCGGCTCGCCGCGCTGGCGCTGCTGCTCCTGCCCTTCGTCGCGGGCGCGGCGCCCAAGCAGTTGGTGCTGCTCTTCACCGGAGACAATGGGGGCGAAATCGCCCCCTGTGGTTGACGACACAACCCGTCTGGCGGTCTGGCCAGAAGAAAAGTCACGATAGAGCAGGAGCGCGCCAAGGGCGTACCGGTCCTCGTATTGGACGCGGGCAACGCGCTCTTCAGGAGCCGGGACAGCGGCGGCGCTCCGGATGCACGGCCGCGCGCGGAGCTGTTGCTCGCGCAGATGGACGCGCAGGGCACCACCGCCATGGCCGTGGGCACGAGAGACCTCAACCTCGGCGTGGACTTCCTGCGCAAGCAGACGCGCAAGTCGAAGCTGAAGCTGTTGTCGGCGAACCTCGTGGACGCCAAGGGCAAGCCGCTGTTCCCCGCCTCCACGGTGGTGGACGTCGGCGGCCTCAAGGTCGGCGTGGTGGGCGCCTCCCCGGCGACGACCCAGCCCGAGCCCATGGAGCCGTTGGCCCAGGGCAAGGCGGCCGGAGTGATGCGGCAGGGCCTGCCGGTGGGTCCCGCCGTGGCCGCCGAGGCGAAGCGGCTGCGCCAGCAGGAGCACGTGGACCTGGTGGTGCTGCTCGCCGCCGTGCCCTACGACGAGGTGCTCAAGCTGGCCAACGAGGTGGAGGGCGTGGACTTCGTGATGCCGTCTCACGAAGGCCGGGGCTCCGGCATCCCCCAGCGCATGGCGATGACCACCATCGTCCCGCCGGGAGACCGGGGGCGCCAACTGGCGAAGCTGGAGCTGGCCATCAACGGCCCTGGCCGGTTCGTGGACAACTCCGAGGTGGCGCGCACCCGCGACGGCCTGCGCATCGTCGAAACCAACCTGGCCAAGGCCAGGGAGCGGCTCGCCAAATCCACCGACGAGACGCAGAAGCGCTCGCTCGAGGCAGCGGTCGCCAGCCTGGAAGCCCGGCGCACGGCCCTGGAAAAGACGGTGGCGGGGGGCGCAACGCCCGCGGCCCGGACGCATCTATTGTCGTACATCCAGCTTGGGAGCGACGTGCCGGCGGATCCGGCCGTTCAAAAAGCGGTGGAACGCATCGAGCCTCCTGGCTCGGCATCCCACTGACCCGGGCGGATCTTGTGCCCCGGTCGGCGCGCCGTTATAAGCGCCGGCCATTACAGTGTCGGACCTCCCAGCCGTTGGCGGTTGGGGGCAAGGCACCCTGGAGAGCGTCATGAAGCCGGACCTGCACCCTGTCTATCCGCCGTCCCGCATCACCTGTGCCTGTGGCAACGTTTTCGAGACCCACTCCACCCGCGGCTCGTTCGCGGTGGAAACCTGCGCGAACTGCCACCCCTTCTTCACGGGCAAGTTCAAGCTCATGGACACGGCCGGCCGCATCGACCGCTTCAAGAAGAAGTACGCCGCGAACCCCACGAAGGGCGCGGACGCTGCTCCTGTCGAGGGCAACATCGCGGTCCCCGTCGCCAAGGCCAAGAAGGCCAAGGCCTGAGTCGGGCCGTCGCGCTTCGTAGCCACTGAAGCAGCACCGCGAGCAGGGTGTCGGAGCGCCTCCACGAGAGGCGCTCCCGCCCTGCTCGCGGTGTTTCTACGGCTTGAGCACCTCGTCAAGTTTCAGGGTGCTACAGGTCAGAAAATTGCTGTAGCAGCCTGTTGAGGCACATTCCGCCGCGTCCCACGACGAAGAGTCCGACGGAGGCGTGATGTTCGCGGAAGCTGCTGCCCCAAACCTGAAGGTTGTCCGGCGCTCCCTCAACGAGAGCGTGCACGCGAAGGGCGACGCCTGGACGCTCTTGCGGGGGGACAGCCTGGATCTCCTGCAGCAGTTCGAGCCCCAGACGTTCGACATGATTTTCGCGGACCCGCCGTACTTCCTCTCCAACGGTGGCACCACCTGCAAGGGTGGCAAGCGCGTGTCGGTGCAGAAGGGCGGCTGGGACGTGTCGCGCGGGGTGGAGGAGGACCACGCCTTCACCACCGCGTGGCTCGCCGCCTGCCAGCGCCTGCTCAAGCCCACCGGCACCCTCTGGGTGAGCGGCACGCAGCACGTCATCTTCAACGCCGGCTTCGCCATGCAGAAGCTCGGCTACAAGCTGCTCAACACCGTCACCTGGTTCAAGCCCAACGCCAGCCCCAACCTGGCGTGCCGCTACTTCACCCACTCGACGGAGCTGCTCATCTGGGCCTCCCCGAAGTCGGGCGGCAAGCTCCAGCACGTCTTCAACTATTCGAAGATGAAGGCGGACAACGGCGGCAAGCAGATGCGTGACGCCTGGGCGCTTCCTCCCTCCGGCGACGCGGAAGTGACGGCCGACGGCGAGGGCCGCCTGTGGACGCTCACCGTCCCGCGCGGCGGCGAGGAGAAGGCCTTCGGCAGCCACCCCACGCAGAAGCCCGTGGCGCTGCTGGAGCGCATCATCGAGGCGAGCACCCCCGAGGACGCGCTGATTCTGGACCCCTTCAACGGCAGCGGCACCACGGGCGTCGCCGCCCTCAAGCTGGGCCGCCGCTACGTGGGCATCGACATGGATGCCCAGTACCTGGACATCGCCGAGAAGCGCCTCGTGGCGCAGGCGGCGAAGTAGTCCACGCTCCCCAACGGTCCTCGCGCCTCTTCAGGCGCGGGACAGGATGAGCTCCACGCCCTGACGGGCGATGGGGTGGTAGCGCTCCGAGTACTTCTTGAAGAGCGAGCGCGCCAGGCCCTTGAACTCGCGTGACGAGCAGAGCACGCCGTACAGGGGCTTGAGGTACTTCATGCGGCCCACCTCACCCAGGAAGGCCTCGGTGCGGCCCACGGCCGGCTCCCAACCCACGCGCAAGGCCGCTACCAGCCACGCCACCAGCACCTCCGCGTTGCGGCTCTTGGTCAGCTCGAAGCGCTCGTCGAGCTGGCGGAACATGTCTCGCGGCGTGTCCGAGGGCAGCCACTCCAGGAAGAGCTGCCACTCCGCGGGCGTCCAGTCCTTCACCGCGTCCTTCGAAGGCACGGTGCCGCGCAAGCGGAGCAGCTCCTCCAGGCGGCTGGAGCGTGGTGAGGGCGCGCCCGCGGGAATGCCAGGGCGTTGCAGATAGGCGTCCGCGTCGACCTTCGCCAGCACGCCGGGCAGCTCGCGCTCGGTGAAGGCGATGAACTCCTCGGTGGTGAGGGCGCGGAAGCGGTACGTGGCCAGGTAGCGGCGCAGGAAGCCGTCGAAGGCGTCGCGCCCCACGGCGTCCTCCATGGCCCGGAGGAACAGGTACCCCTTCTCGTACGGAATCTGGGAGAAGGCCTCGTCCGGGTCCACGCCCGTCAGGTGCGTGCGCAGGGCCGTCAGGTGCGGGTGCTCGCGGAAGTGGTGCATCGCCTCCTCCAGCGCGCGGCGCCCCAGCGCGGCGTTGAGCGCGGCGACTTCCGGCCCCGCCAGCGCCTCCAGGATGCGGCGCTCGGCGAAGACGGTGAAGCCCTCGTTGAGCCAGAAGTGCTCCGCGGAGGCATTCGTCACGAGATTTCCCGTCCACGAGTGCGCCAGCTCGTGCGCCACCACGTTGACCAGGCTCTTGTCCCCGGCAATCAGCGTGGGCGTGAGGAACGTCAGCCTCGGGTTCTCCATGCCGCCGTACGGGAAGGACGGAGGCATGGTGAGCAAGTCAAAGCGCTCCCAGTCGTACGGGCCGAAGAGCGACTCGGCGGCGCGCAGCATGTCGTCCACGCCGGAGAACTCCTCGGCCGCGTCCTCCAGCAGCTCCGGCTCCGCCCATACGCGCGAGCGAGGGCCCAGCTCCTTGGGCGCCAGGCTGCCCACCGCGAAGGCCAGGAGATACGGAGGCACCGGCTGCGGCATCTCGTAGTGCTCCTCCGCCTCCACGCCGTGCTCCTCGCGCCGCAGGAAGCTGGCGGCCATGACGGCCTTGAGCGCCTTGGGCACTCGCAGCGACGCGCGGTAGCGGATGCGGATGCGCGGCGTGTCCTGCAGCGGCACCACGCTGCGCGCGTGGATGGCCTGGCATTGGCTGTACAGGAACGGGTGCTGCCCGCCCGCCGTCTGCGAGGGCGTCAACCACTGCAGCGCGCTCGCCGTGGGCGAGGTGCGGTAGTGCACCGTGAGCTGTCGCACCCCCGAGGGCAGCTCCACCCTCAACCGGCTCCCCAGAATCGGCTCCGGTGGGGCGAGCATGTAGGGCAAGGGGCGACCATTGCCGTCTACGACTCTGAGAATTTCCAGCTCCCGGGTGTCCAAATCCAGGGGCCCGGCCGAGGCCTCCTTCAGCGTCAGTGTTGCCTCCGCGTGCAGGCGGCGGGTCCGGAAGTCGACGCGAGCCTTCCAGTCCAGGGTTTCCGTCTCAGGCTGCGTGCTGTCGTTGTACGAGTGCGGGTCGGGGCGAGCCATGGAGGTCCGGTTTGTAGTCCTTGGGACGACGCATGGCGAGTGCTCCCACCTTCCGAACAGATTGACTTTCGGGTCAATCGCCTACATTTGTGCAGTCCCTTCTTCCCTCAAGGGAGCCTCTTCCAATGACGACGCGGATCCGCAAGGTAGCTGTGCTGGGCGCCGGAGTGATGGGCAGCGGCATCGCCGCCCATCTGGCCAACTCGGGCGTGCGCGCGCTCCTCCTGGACATCGTTCCGCCGAAGGCCGCACCGGGCGAAGACACTTCGACCAAGGCCTTCCGCAACAAGTTCGCCCTCGGGGCGCTGGCCAACATGCGCAAGCAGAAGCCCAGCCCCATCATGTCCGAGCAGGTGTTCACCGCCATCGAGGTGGGCAACTTCGATGACGACATGGCGAAAATCGCCGACTGCGACTGGGTCATCGAAGTGGTGAAGGAGGACCTGGCCGTCAAGCAGGCCCTCTTCGAGAAGGTGGAGAAGCACGCCCGCAAGGACGCCATCATCTCCTCCAACACCTCCGGCATGTCGATTGTCGGGATGACGCAGGGCCGTGGCGCGGCGTTCAAGAAGAACTTCCTCGTCACGCACTTCTTCAACCCCGTCCGCTACATGAAGCTGCTGGAGTTGGTCGCCGGCACGGAGACGGACCCGGCGGTGATGAAGACCATCCACCGCTTTGGTGAAGAGGTGCTCGGCAAGGGCATCGTCTACGGCAAGGACACCACCAACTTCATCGCGAACCGCATCGGCGTGTACGGGATGATGCGGACCATCGCGGCCATGGGCCCCGCGGAGCTGTCCATCGAAGAGGTGGACAAGATTTTCGGCCCGGCCATGGGCCGTCCCAAGTCCGCCGTGTTCCGCACCGCGGACATCGTCGGTCTGGACACCTTCGTCCACGTGTCGAAGAACTGTTACGACACGCTGACGCAGGACGAGGAGCGTGAGGTCTTCGCCATCCCCGGCTTCCTCCAGAAGATGGTGGAGAAGGGCATGCTCGGCGACAAGAGCGGCGGCGGCTTCTACAAGAAGGACAAGAGCAGCGGCGGGAAGGAGATCCTCGCGCTGGACTTGAAGACGCTGGAGTACCGGCCGCAGGCCAAGGTGCGCTTCGAGTCGCTGGGCGCCGCCCGCGAGGTCGAGAACGTCAAGGAGCGCGTCGCCGTCGTCATGAACGGCACGGACAAGGCCGCGAAGTTCGCCGAGCAGGTGACGCTGGACGTGCTGGCGTACACCAGCCGCCGCATCCCCGAAATCGCCGACGACGTGGTCAACGTGGACCGTGGCGTGCGCTGGGGCTTCGGTTGGGACCTGGGCCCCTTCGAGGTCTGGGACGCGTACGGCGTGAAGAAGGGCCTGGCGCGGATGAAGGAGCTGGGCCTCAAGCCGGCGAAGTGGGTGGAGGACATGGTGGCCACGGGCCGCGAGTCCTTCTATGGCGTGGAGGGCGGCAAGGACACGTACTGGGACATCCCCACGAAGTCCGTGAAGGTGGTGCCGGAGAACGCCCGCACGCAGCGCGTGGAGTACCTCAAGCGCGGCAACAAGAAGGTGGCCGGCAACGACTCCGCCACCCTGTGGGACTTGGGCGACGGCGCCACGCTGCTGGAGTTCCACACGAAGATGAACTCCATCGATGACCAGATCATCGAGATGATGAACACGGCGCTGGACGAGACGGAGAAGAACTTCAAGGGCCTCGTCATCGGCAACGACGGCTCCAACTTCTCCGCGGGCGCCAACATCGTCGCGCTGGTGTGGGCGGCGAAGAGCGGCCAGTACGAGGACATCCGCAAGCTCGTCACCGGCTTCCAGGCGGTGAACCAGCGCATGCGCTACAGCCCGGTGCCGGTGGTGACGGCGCCCTTCAACCTCACCCTGGGCGGCGGCTCCGAGGTGACGATGGGCGGCAACGCGGTGCAGGCGAGCGCGGAGCTGTACATGGGCCTCGTCGAGGTCGGCGTGGGCCTCATCCCCGGCGGTGGCGGCAACATGCAGCTGCTCCGCAACGTCTACGGCGCGTACTCCACGGACAAGGACTTCGATCCGCTGCCCTTCCTCAAGAAGGTGTTCCTGGCCATTGGCACCGCGAAGGTCGCCACCAGCGCGGAAGAGGCGCGGGAGCTGGGCTTCCTGTCCCTGACGGACGGCATCAGCGCGAACCGGGACTTCCTGCTGTCGGACGCGAAGGCTCGGGTGCTGGGCATGGCGGACGCGGGCTTCCGCGCGCCGCGTCCCACGCGCTTCCGGCTAGGCGGCCCCAGCGGCTACGCCACCATCGACATGATGCTGTACGACATGGAGATGAACGGGCAGGTCAGCGCGCACGACCGCAAGATTGGTCAGAAGCTCGCTCGCGTGCTCACCGGCGGCGACACCAGCACCTCGGCGCTCGTCACCGAGGAGAAGCTGCTGGAGCTGGAGGCCGAGGCCTTCCTGAGCCTGTGCGGCGAGGAGAAGACCCAGGACCGCCTGACGTTCATGATCGAGAAGGGCAAGCCGCTGCGGAATTGACGGCCGGCCGGTATCCATTGGCTACGACATAAATTTCGCTGCATGCCCGGGTACTCCCCGGGCAAGGAGACATCAAGATGCCTGGTCGAGTCGTGATTGCCAGCGCGGTCCGCACGCCGTTCACCCGCGCGCACAAGGGAGAGTTCAAGGACACCCGGCCGGATACGCTGGCCGCCATCGCCATCAAGGAAGCCGTTGCCCAGGTCCCCGGCCTCAAGCCGTCGGACGTGGAGGACGTCGTCCTGGGCTGTGCCATGCCGGAGGCCGAGCAGGGGATGAACGTGGCCCGTCAGGCCACGCTCCTGGCGGGGCTGCCGGTGGAAGTACCGGCGATGACCATCAACCGCTTCTGTTCCTCGGGGACGCAGGCGATTGCCCAGATTGCCGCGGCCATCCAGGCGGGGCACATCCAGGTCGGAATCGGCGGTGGTACCGAGTCGATGACGATGGTGCCCATGGGCGGCAACAAGGTCAGCGCCAACCCGGACATCATGGCGAACCACCCGGAGATCTACTCGTCCATGGGTGTGACGGCGGAGAACATCGCCTCCCGTCACAACGTGTCGCGTGAGGACTCCGACAAGTTCGCCGCGGAGAGCCAGCGCCGCGCTGCTTCCGCGCGGGAGACGGGCAAGTTCGCCGAGGAGATCGTCCCCGTCACCACCACCGTCTACGACGAGGATGGCAAGGCGCAGACGGTGACGGTGTCCGTGGACACCATCCTGCGTCCGGAGACGACGGCCGAGGGCCTGGGCAAGCTGCGCCCGGCGTTCAACGCCAAGGGCGTGGTGACGGCCGGCAACGCGTCGCCGCTGACGGACGGCGCGGCGGCGGCGGTGGTGATGAGCGAGGAGAAGGCGAAGGAGCTGGGCGTCAAGCCGCTGGGCTACTTCGTGGACTTCGCCGTCGCCGGCGTGCCTCCGGAAGTCATGGGCATCGGCCCGGTGCCGGCGGTGCGCAAGCTGCTCGCGAAGAACAAGCTCGAGGTGAAGGACATCGACGTCTTCGAGCTGAACGAGGCCTTCGCTCCGCAGGCGCTGTACTGCATCCGTGAGCTGGGCATCCCCATGGACAAGGTGAACCCGAACGGCGGCGCCATCGCCCTGGGCCACCCGCTGGGCGTGTCCGGCGCGCGGCTGGTCGCGACGATTCTGCGCGAGCTGAAGCGCCGCAACGGCCGCTACGGCGTCGTCACCATGTGCATCGGTGGCGGCATGGGCGCCGCGGCGCTCATCGAGCTGGCGAAGTAGTCGCCCGCTTCACCGACTGAAAGTTCGCGGGCCCCGGGGAAGTGCTTCCCGGGGCCCGTGTCGTTGCGGGGCTCGGAGGCTGGTGACGCCTCTCCATGCTCGAAGTCAGGAGACAGGGGCCTCGGGGTCGTCCACGGGGACACCGGCGAGGCGGAGGACTCGCAGCGCGTTGGTGGTGTCCACCACGCCATCGCGCAGCAGGTAGTCGAACACCATCTCTCCTTCCTCCAGGTGGTCCCTGAAGTGGACGTTGCGGACGTGGGCGTCACGCGTCTCTTCGGCCAGCGACGTCAGCGACAAATCGTGCGTCGTCACCGCGCCGGAGGCCCCGGTGGAGAGCAGGAGCCGGAGCACCTCGCGTGAGGCGAGCTGTCGCTCCCGGGTGTTGGTGCCCAGGAGGATTTCGTCGAGCAGGAACAGCGCCTGCCCGTTCGCCGCGCGCGCCGCGTCCAGCACGGCCTTGATGCGCTGCACCTCCGCGTAGAAGTACGACACGCCGCGCTCCAGCGAGTCCTTCACCCGCATGCTGGTGAGCACGTGGAGCGGCGACAGTCGGAACGACGCGGCGGACACCGGTGCTCCAGCGAGCGCCAGCACCGTGTTGGTGCCCAGGGCCCGCATCAGCGTCGTCTTGCCGCTCATGTTGGAGCCGGTGATGAGCAGGGCCTGCCGGGGGCCCGGCAGGGACACGTCATTGGGCACGGGGGCATCCAGCAGCGGATGGCCCATGACCTTCGCCTCGACGAGCGGCCCGGCGGCTTCCAGCGTGGGCCACGCGAAGGCGGGCCGGTCATGCGCGAGTCCCGCCACGCAGGAGAGCGCCTCCAGCTCCGCGAGCGCCTCGAACCAGTGCCGCACCCGCGCGCCGTGCTTCGTGCGCCAGCTCTCCAGGGCGAACAGCGCGTGGATGTCCCAGAGCGTGAGCCAGTGGATGATGGGGTGGAACTGGTGCCGCTTGAATTCGATGAGCGAGAACAGCCGGCTGAAGCGCTGGAAGTGCTTGGAGACGGGCGGCTCGCCCTGCTGCTGGAGTCCGGACTGGAGCTGGCGCAGGAGGGGATGCTCGAAGCGCTGACCTTCGACGCGCTCGAAGATGGGGGCGTAGCGGACGAAGCCCTGTTCGCCCTTCTCCACGCCTTCGTCCATCTTCCGCAGGGTGCGGCGGGTGGCCACGGCGACCGCGAGCTGCGCGGCGAGCCCCGCCCACACGGAGGAGCCGGGAAGCACGCCGACTTCGCCCAGGATGAAGAGCGTCAGCGTCACTGGCGGCAGGAGGATGGCGAGCGGGCGGGACCAGCGGATGGAGTCCAGCGAGGGCCCGGCCTCGGACCACTGGATGAAGAGGCTCGGGTCGGCCTTCTCCTTCGCCACCGTGCGTGCCTCCACGCAGAGGTCCTGTCGGAAGTCCACGAGCGGCGAAAGCTCCCGAGCCGCGCCCTGACGCGCTTGCACCACGTCCACCGGAGCAGGGGCCGACAGCCAGGCCGCGAGTCGCTCTTCGCCCGCGCGCGTGGCCGTCTCGTTCAGGAGCTGGAAGAGGCTGCCCTGCCCGAAGACGTCCAGGTCCGGCGTGTAGAGGTGGGCAGGGGAGGCGAAGCGCTCACCGCGCTCGGTGAACTCGTGCCAGCCGTGGCCCAGGCGCGCGAGGCCCCGCTCGTTGAGGGTGACGTACAGCCGTTGGCGGGCCTCGCGGCGGAAGATTTGATGGTGGAGGACCGCGAGGAGGCCGTAGACGACGACGGCGCTCACCGTGCCCCACCACCACGTCTTGGGCAGCCGCCCGGTGACGATGAGGCCCGAGATGATGGCCGCGACGAGGAAGGCCAGGGTGCGCAGGTTCGCGTAGCGGGCACTGACGCGGTCCAGGGCGGCCAGCTCCGCCTCCGCGGCGGCACGGCGCTCGGTGTACGTGTGGTGGGGGCTCGGGCTCGGGGCGTTCGGGGACACTGTGGCCGCGCATGCTGTGCTTCCAGCCCGCGCGGGGCAAGGGCTGGCTTTCCCCGGATGGTGTCGGGACGACGGAGATGGCCCTTCGCGAGGAGGCCCGGGGCTCGGTTGGCTCAGCCCCACAGCTCCCGGGGCGGCCAGAAGAGGGTGTTGCCCTCGAAGCGGATGCCCGGCTCGCGGTCCTTCGCGAGCAGCAGCGGGCCGTCCAGGTCCACCACCTCGGCGCCCTGGGCCACCAGGACGGCGGGAGCCATGGACAGCGAAGTCGCCACCATGCAACCCACCATGAGCTGGAGTCCGTGCCCGCGTGCCTCGCTCGCCATGGCCAGGGCCTCGGTGAGCCCTCCCGTCTTGTCGAGCTTGATATTCACCGCGTCGTACTTGCCCACGAGCGTGGCCAGTCCGTGCCGGTCATGCGCGGACTCGTCGGCGCAGACGGCCACGGGACGTCGCAGTCCTCGCAGGCCCTCGTCGTCGGACGCGGGCAGCGGTTGCTCCACCATCACCACGCCCATCTCGGCGCAGGCGGCGAGCAACGTGGGGAGTTCGCGGGGCGCCCAGCCCTCGTTGGCATCCACGATGAGGCGACTTGCGGGAGCACCGAGACGGATGGCGCGCAGTCGCTCGATGTCCCCTTCGCCCCCGCGGCCCAGCTTCACCTTCAACAGCGGACGGTGCGCGGACTTCTCGGCGGCCCGCCCCATGGCCTCGGCTGTGTCCAGGCTCAGTGTGTACGCGGTGACGAGCGGCTGGGGCTTCGACATTCCGAGCAGCTCCCAGATGGGCTTGCCGCACTTCTTCGCCTCCAAATCCCACAGCGCGCAGTCCAGCGCGTTGCGCGCGGCCCGGGGCTCCAGCACCTCCGGGACACCGTCGCGGCCCACGCCGCCCTCGATGCTCGGCCGGGCGATCTCCAGCGCGCGCAGCACGCCGTCCACCGTCTCTCCATAACGCCCGTAGGGGACGCACTCGCCGCGCCCCACCGCGCCGTCCTCTTCGAGCGTGACGACCACCACCTCGGCCGTCGTCTTCGAGCCCCGGGAGATGGTGAAGCTGCCCGCGATGGGCCAGCTCTCGTGCCTGATGGTGAGCTTGCGCATGGCTCGGGTCAGCCCTTCGCGGGGTAGCGGCGCACCAGCTCGTCGACCAGCGGGCCGACTCCGGTGCGGATGGGGTCCACGCAGGGCAGGCCGTACTCGCGTCCGGTCCGCTCCAGCAGCGCCAGGGCATCCTGCTCGGACAGGTGCTCGGTGTTGATGGCGAGCCCCGTGCACTGGATGGCCGGGTTGGTGAGCTGCCCCTCCAGCACCGTGCGGTCGATGACGGCCTGGATGGAGGGCAGGGCGTGCTGGACGCCGCGCATCTTCGTCCGCGTGGGCTCGTGGCAGACGATGAATGCATCGGGTTGAGCGCCGTGCATCAGCCCCAGCGTCACGCCCGCGAACGAGGGATGGAACAGCGAGCCCTGGCCTTCCACCAGGTCCCAGTGGTCCTCGTCGTTGGCGGGTGACAGCCACTCCGCCGCGCCCGCGACGAAGTCGGACACCACCGCGTCAATCGCCACGCCCCGGCCGGAGATGAAGATGCCCGTCTGGCCCGTGGCGCGGAAGTCCGCCTTGAGGCCCCGGGCGCGCATCGCCTTCTCCAGCGCGAGCGCCGTGTACTTCTTTCCCACCGAGCAATCCGTGCCCACTGTCAGCAGCCGCAGGCCCTGCCGCTTCGTGCCCTTGCCCGTGGCGAAGTCCATGTCGGGGATGCGCACGTCGTGCAGCTTCCGGCCATTGCGCGCCGCGGCCTCGGCGATGGCGGGGAAGGAGGCCAGCCGCTTGTGCAGCCCCGTGGCCACGTCCATCCCCGCGTCCAGGGCCTCCACCAGCTTGCTCACCCAATGCTCGGGGAGCACGCCCCCCGCGTTGGCCACGCCGACGATGAGCGTCTGGGCGCCCTTCGCCTTCGCCTGGGCGATGTCCAGGTCCGTCAGGCCACAGTCCGCCTGACAGCCGGGGAGCCGGAGCTGTCCCACGCACCACTCGGGACGCCAGTCGACGATGCCGTGCGCCGTCTTCGCCGCGAGCTGGTCGGGTACATCCCCCAGGAACAACAGGTAGGGCTTCTGGATCTCCACCAAGGTCCTCCCCGCGCCCCGGTCTGGGGCTGTGGCGAGGCTATTCAGCACGCCCCCGACAGGCCCGCAAGGTCATCTCGGCCCCCTGTCAGGAGGGGCCCGTTTCGCCCCCGGAACCACCCCACGCGTAGGCCCGTCCGAGCGCCCGGAAATGTCAGACCCACCGCGTATTCTTCATCCCATCGCAGCACACGAGGGGAGCGAAAAATGGCCGCGTCAGTCATTGATAATCGCGTCGAGATTGTCTTCAGCTTCGACACCACCGGCAGCATGTACCCTTGCCTCGCGCAGGTGCGAAAGAAGCTGCATGGCACCGTGTCCCGGCTGATGAAGGAGATTCCCGGCATCCGCATTGGAGTCATCGCGCACGGCGACTACTGCGACGCGGGCTCGACGTACGTCACCAAGATTCTCGACCTCACGGACGATGCGAACGCCGTGGTGCGCTTCGTGGACAAGGTGGGGCAGACGGGCGGCGGTGACGCGCCGGAGTGCTACGAACTGGTGCTGCGTGAAGCGCAATCCCTGTCGTGGACGACGGGCTACCAGCGGGCCTTCGTGCTGATTGGCGATGACGTGCCGCACGGGCCGTCGGACAACCCGAAGCGGCTGGACTGGCGCAAGGAAGTGGACGCGCTGGGTAGGATGGGCGTCCCGGTGTACGGGGTGCAAGCGCTGGCGCGGCGCCACGCGACGCCGTTCTACAAGGAGCTGGCGGAGAAGTCGGGCGGCTTCCACCTGAGCCTGGACCAGTTCGCGCACGTCACCGACATGCTGCTGGCCGTCTGTTACAAGCAGTCGTCCGACGCGCGGCTCCAGGCCTACGAGACGGAGGTTGCGAAGGAAGGGCGCATGAGCCGCGGGCTGAACGCCATGTTCAGCACCATGCTCCAGCGCAAGACGGAGTCGCTCTACGGAGAGACGGACCTGCGCGCCGTGCCGCCCGGCCGGTTCCAGTCGTTGGAGGTGGACGGCGACATGCCCATCAAGGCCTTCGTCCAGGAGAACGGGCTGGGCTTCAAGACGGGCCGGGGCTTCTACGAGTTCACCAAGACGGAGACCATCCAGGGCCACAAGGAAGTGGTGCTGATGGACCGCAAGACGGGCGACTTCTACAGCGGCGAGCGGGCGCGGGAGATGCTCGGGTTGCCGCCGGGAGAGACGGTGCGCATCCGCCCCGCCAGCCTGGAGAAGTACGTCGTGTTCGTGCAGAGCACCTCGGCCAACCGCAAGCTCGTGAAGGGCTCCAAGTTCCTCTACGAAGTGGAGGACTGGGACGGCGCGAAGGCGCTCGCGGCCTGAGTGGGCCTCTGGTTCAGCGCACCCACTCGGGGACCACGACGCACAGCAGGCCGAGGCCGGCCGATATCACGGCCAGCGCGAACAGGATGGGCGCGACCACGCGCCGCTGGGACACGCCCGCGGTCCTCATCAGGCCCATGACCGCCCACGGTCCCATCAAGGGGACGAGGGCGGCGGTGGACCAGAAGCCGCCGCAGTGCGACAGCAACCTTTGCACCAAAGGACTCCGGGGGCGGGACATCAGGCGTCGCCACGCCGCCAGTCGCTCCAGTCCATCCCAGCCCAGGTCCACGACGAGGACCTGGAGGTAGCCCAGGGGCACGCAAGCGAGGACCACCGCCCACGCTGGATAGCCCAGGCCGAAGATGCCCAGCGGCACGGCCGCGAGGACGCCACCCACCGGGCTTGCCGCCACCAGGGCGAAGGAGAGCAGTCGTCCCACGGCTTCACCACCCGGGCTTCGTCGCGTCCCTCCGGGCATGACCTCCCGCCTGGAGCATATCCCGGACAGGTCGTGGCCTCATGACACGTGTGTGACTCCCACGCGCCACGGGCATCAGGGATGAAGCAGAGAACAGCGTCAACGCACGGGAGTGCTTGCTGCGTGAGCGGTGACTGTCGAGCACGTGATGTTTCTCATGAGTGGATGTTTCATCCACTGGGGCGGCCCTGCGCCAAGGGTTGAAGAGGGAGCAGCCCATCGTTACCTGGGACGACGGTGAGGTCCTGGGTCCCATGGCTGCTGGTGCTCTGCGCCGGCTGCGACGTCTTCGAGCTGCACCCCTATGAAGTCCGAGGGGGTGTGCGTGACACGAATGCGCGGGCGGTCGAACGACTCGAGCGCAACGTCAGTGGCGGGGCCTTCCGCTTCGTGGTGCTGGGGGACATCGGCGTCTACCAGGACGACACCGTCGACGCGGTGAGGGACATCGCGCGGCGGGACGTCGACTTCGTCGTGCAGATGGGGGACCTGACGGAGTTCAGCTCGGCCCAGGAGTACCACTGGGTGGCGGACCTGCTCGGTGAGTCGGCGGTGCCGACGCTGGCCGTCATCGGCAACCATGACCTGCTCGGCCAGGGGAAGGAGCTCTTCCTTCACCACTTCGGCCCGACGTTCCTGAGCTTCGAGCACGGAGGGAGCCGGTTCATCCTCTTCGACTCCAACTCCCGCGAGTACGGATTCCCAGGCAACGTGCCGGACCTGGAGCAACTGCGCTCGGCGCTCGGTGAGGTGCCCGGCGGCGGGCATCTGTTCACCTTCTCGCATGTGCCGCCCGGGCACGCGGACTTCGACGCGTCACTGACGGAGCCCATCGAGCAGCTCCAGGCGGAGCGCGGAGTCTCCATCTCCTTCCATGGTCACTCCCACCGCTTCAGCACCGACGCGCGGCGGGGCGTGCGCTACTTCTGCACCGATGCGCTCGAGATCCACAGCTACCTGGTGGTCACCGTCGAGGGCGACTCGGTGAACGTCGAGCAGGTCTCCTTCTGATGGCGCGCCCCTGGCTCGTGGGAGGATTGCTGGCATCGCTGCTGCTCACGGGGCGCTCGGCGCGAGCGGAGTCACCGGAGCAGGCGGCGGCACCGTGGTACGTGCCGGACCACGCGGCGCTCCAGTTCGCCGGCTCCATCGGCATGCTGGCGGCGGGGCCGGGGTGGGCCTTCCTGGATGAGCAACTGGAGCTGGAGGTGCTCGTGGGCTGGGCGCCCAAGGCGGTGGTGGGCGCGGACTTCGTCACCCTCACGCTCAAGGGCCAGTGGCACCCGTTCCACCTCACCCATCGCGAGTGGAGCTTCCGTCCGTTCACCGTGGGCGCGGCCTTCAGCTACACCTTCGGCGATGACTACTACCTGACGCTGCCGGACCGCTACGTCTCCGGCTACTACTGGTTCAAGACGGCGTTGAGGCCCGCGCTGCTGCTAGGCGGGAGCGCGGGCCGGTCCGTGCCATCGCTCGGCCTGCGGCACCTGGAGGGCTACTACGAACTGGTGGCCACGGACTACCGCATCGTCCAGTTCCTCCAGAACCCGAGCACCGTGAAGACGGGCCTGTTCACGCTCGCGCTCGGAGCGCGGGTCCGCTTCTGAGCGGCGTTCAGCGCGGAGGCTCGGTCGCCGTCGCGGGGCTGGTGCGAGGCTCGGCCTCACCCTGCGCGCCGCCGCCCCGGAGTCGACGGAGGATGCGAGGGGCCTCGGCGGCGAAGCGCTCCCGCGCGTCTGTCAGCGGGCGGTCCCACAAGTCGCTGAGCTCCGTGCCGGGGAGCCCCGCTCCGAAGCGCACCTTCAAGTCCCGACCGATGAGCGCATAGCGAGCCTCCCAGCCGATGGTGGTGAGCAGGTAGCGCCGAGGGTCCGGTCGGCTCATCGGAATCCCGTCACCCAGTTGCTCGGGTGTGTGGGTATCGCCCAGCAAATCGAACAGGGTGGGCACCAGGTCGATGTGGCCGGTGACGGCGTCAATCTGACCCGTCGGGAGCTGCTCGTCGAACACGAGCATGGGGACATGGAGCTGCAGCTCGGTGACGTCGCTGGCGTGGCCGACGCGGCCGTGCTCGCGGAACTCCTCACCATGGTCTCCAGTGAAGACGACCAGGGGGCGAACTCCTCGCACGGCCTCCCACTGGCTCAGGAGCTCCTCCACCTTGGTGTCCACCTCGTAGGCGGAGTTCCAGGCGCGGGCCTTGAGGTGCTCGGCGGGGACACGCGCGGTGGCAAGGCCTCCCTTGCCGTCCCAGGCGGGGGTGAACACCGCGGAGCGCTCCGGGTAGTCGTAGTCGAAGTGCGTGCCCGCGAAGAACACGAAGGTGAACAGCGGCGTGTCCCTGGGCGTCTTGCGCGCCAGGTCCAGCGCGTCCTTCACCATGGCGGTGTCCCGCAGGTGGCTGCGGCCCTCGTAGTCCGTGCGCAGGCCGCCCTGCACGTCGCGGAACACGGTGTCCTTCAGGCCCATCCAGTCCACCGAGGACGCGGCGAAGAAGGCCTGGCGGTAGCCATTCTCCCGGAGCGCGGGGAAGAGCAGCGGCGCGCGCCCCGCGCCCACCACCGCGTCGCGACGCTGCGCCTCCAGTCCGAAGAAGAGGCTGAAGAGGGAGTAGTCCGTGGAGCTGGCCGCGCTGTGGTGGTGCAGGAAGCGCGTGCCGTGCTCCGCCCTGCGCCAGAGGTGGGGCATGACGTCCGCGCGGAAGAAGTCGTCGCGCAGGCTCTCCACCAGGATGAGGACGATGTCGGGCCGGCGGGTGAAGCGCACTGAAGCGGGGTCGATGGTCGACGCGGGGATGCCGGCTTCGGGGCTCACGCCCAGCCGCAGCCCGGACGCGGGAGGCCGGTTCGTCAGCCGCATGAGCAGCGTGTTCATCCTCACGGGGGGCTGCAGGGGCAGGGTGGTGGCCGCGTGCAGCACGGCGCCCCCGTGGGCGAAGACGAGCCACGCGCTCGTCAGGCGCTCCACCCCGGCGACCACGACGAGGATGGCGATGAGCCGACCCAGGTGACGTGGACCGGGGATTCGCCGAAGGAAGTGCACGCCCGCCCAGGCATCCAGCGCGAGCACGCCCAGCGTCGCCGCGCCCAGGAGCGCCAGTTCATGCGGCGCGAGCCCCGTCTCCGCGAGCGCGCGCGGCTGTAGCGCAACGGCGAGCACCAGCCCGTTGATGTGGAATCCCAGCGACGACAGCACCAGCGCGTCTACCCCGAGCAGCGCCACGCCCAGCGCCACGACGATGGGCAGGGCCAGCGCATAACGCCGCCCGAGCAACACCAGGGGCAGGGTGGCCACGAAGGTGAGCAGTCCCAGGAACAGCGCCTGGATGACGCCGCCCACCAGCAGCACGGGCCGCAAGGTGCTGGCCAACCGCCCCACGGAGTCGAGCAGGGGAGCCCCGAAGAACAGCAGCGCGAGCAACCCGTGCAACGTGCACCAGAGCAGCGCGGGGCCCAACAGGGGCAGGGCCCCGGCCCACCGCTGGCGGAGCCTCTCTGCGGGAGTGACGGTGGCGGGAGGCATCCGAGACATCGCGCACCCTGCTAGCCCGCCAGGGGCGGATGTTCAAGGAAGACAGGGCCGCCCGGCCGCCCCCTCGCAGTGGAGGCGCGCCGGGGCGACGCGAGTCCTCGGGTGGGTCTTTTCTCATGCCTCGTGTCCGGCGGCTCGCCGGTGCCAGGATGGGGTGCATGCCGCCACGCAAGCTGGTGCGACACCTCGTCTGGCTGGAGTCCTTCACCGCGGCCGTGGAGGCGGGCAGCATCGAATCCGCCGCGGAGCACCTGGGCGTGGCGCGCTCCGTGGTGAGCGAGCACATCCGCGCGCTGGAGATGGCGCTGGCCGAAGGCGCCACGCTGCTGGAGCGGGGCCCCGGCCGACGCCTCCAGCTCACCGCCCGGGGTGAGCGCCTCTTCGCCGGCACGCAGACGCCCCTGCACCAGCTCGACATGAAGCGGCTGCGTGATTTGGCCAGCGCGGAGCCCGTGGTGCGCCTGGGCCTCAACCCCACCCTGTCGCTCTCACTGCTGGGCAAGGTCGCGCGCGACGCGGCGGCCACCGGCCTCAAACTGGTGCTCAGCTTCGGCGGACCGCACGAGCTGACACGACAGGTGCAGACGCGCCAGTTGGACCTGGCGTTGGACTTCACCCCGCTGCCGCCGCACGAGGGCGTGGAGTCCGAGTCCCTGCTGCGCATGTCCTTCGTCGTGCTCGCCGGCCCGGACAGCGCCCTGGCGAGCGCGGCCTCGTCCCGACGGGCGCTGCACGTGAGGGATTTGAACGGACAGCCCTTCGTGGACTGGCTGCGGGACGACCCCTATGGCGGCGCGAACAGCGCGCGCTTCACCGCGCACGGCGTCAAGGTGGCGGAGGTGGCCCGCGTGGAGAGCTTCCTTCTCCTCTACGAACTGCTGCGCGCCTTCAAGGCCTGCGCGATTACGCCGGACCTGCGCCCCATGCACCCGTTTCCCCCCGACATCCACGCCTGGCCCTTGAAGGAAGACGAGCCCCAGGCCGTGGAAGTCGTGGCCCTCTGGCCCTCCGGCTCCCTCAGCCCGGGCGCCGCCACCGTCTTGGACGGACTGCGTCAGCGCGTGTGAATGCTCGTCGTTAAATCGACGAAGATGTCGAATTCTGCCGGTTTTCCGGAGCAGAGCCCGTCTGTATCCTCTCCTGACTGAAAGTTTTCACCAGGAGTGCCCGGATATGACGCCAACGGAACTGACGATATCGCGCCTGCCGCCGCATCTGCGGCGCTACGTGGTGAGCCAGGACTACGACGCGTATACGCCGAGAGACCACGCCGTCTGGCGCCACATCCTGGGCAAGCTGCGCGGTCATCTCTCGCAGCGGGCGCACTCCGTCTATCTGGAGGGGCTGGCGGCGACGGGCATCAACCTGGAGTCCATCCCCAGCCTGGACGAGATGAACGAGCGGCTGTCGCGACTGGGCTGGGCGTGCGTGGGCGTGCGCGGCTTCATCCCGCCGGCCGTCTTCACGGAGCTCCAGTCCCTGGGCGTGCTGGCCATCGCCTCGGACATCCGCACGCACGAGCACATCGAGTACACGCCCGCGCCGGACATCGTCCATGAGAGCGCGGGCCACGCGCCCATCATCGCCAACCGGCGGTACTCGGAGTACCTGAAGGCGTGCGGCCTGGTGGGCTTCAAGTCCATCGCGAGCGCGGAGGACCAGGCCGTCTTCAACGCCATCCGCAACCTGTCGGTGGTGAAGGAGGACCCGGACGCGAGCGCGGACGAAGTCTCCCACGCCGAGGCGCGGCTGGAGGCGGCGAGCGCCAGTCGTCGGTATGTGAGTGAGAGCACGCGGGCGACGCGGCTGTACTGGTGGACGGCGGAGTACGGCCTCGTCGGGGGCCTGGAGTCGCCTCGCATCTACGGCGCGGGGTTGCTGTCGAGCATCGGCGAGGCGGCACAGTGTCTGACGCCGGCCGTGCGCAAGCTGCCGCTCGGCGTGGCGTGCGTGGACACGGACTTCGATATCACCCGGATGCAGCCGCAGCTCTTCGTGGCGCGGGACTTCGAGCACCTGTTCGAGGTGCTGTCCGAGTTCGAGTCCACGCTGGCGTGGAAGCGCGGCGGCGACTTCGGGCTGGAGGTGGCCCGTCAGGCGCGCACGGTGAATCACCTGGTGCTGGCGGATGGCCGTGAGGTGACGGGTCTCGTGCTGGACACGGTGGCCGCGCCCGCCGAGGTGGCCCCGGGGCTCACCACCGCGCTGGTTCGGATGGAGGGTCCGGTCCTCACCTCGCGCGGTGGCAAGGGGGACGGGAGTCGGCCATGGAACGGTCCGGCGCTGGTGGCCTTCGGTGCGGGCCAGCTCCCGGAGCGCGGAACGTTCAAGTTGTCGTTGGCCAGCGGACTGGAGTTGGAGGGCTTCGCGGCGGGCGGAGGCGAGGTGCTGGCGCTGCGGGCTCGACTCGCGGGCCGCGCGCTCGACGTGCCCGCGGTGACGAAGCTCTTCGTCACCACGCACCTGCCCTCGGTGGCGGGTGGGCCGGCCGACCCGGCGACGTGGGACAAGTGGTTCGGTGAGCTGGAGGCCTTCGCGGAAGGTGACGGCGAGTCGAAGGCCCGGGAGCGCAAGGCGCTGGCCCTGCACCCGTCGCTCGCGGCGCTCTACCGGGAGGTGCGCACCTTGCGCGACTCCGGGCAGGCGAAGCAGGAGCGGCTCTCGCAGATCGCCGCCGCCGCGACGGACTTCCAGGACGACTGGCTCTTGCGCACCGAGGTCGAGGAGCTGAAGGTCCGGGCCTGAAGTCGCTGCTCGGCGGGTTTACGTTCCGTCGAATGTCACGTCGGGAGGCGTTCCAGCTTCCGGCCGCCGGGCGTGAGCGCTGTCGAGCGTCACGCCTCCATGTCGCGGAGGCAGGCGCCCGGCACCTGGGGCGCGCGGGCGCGTGCCTCGCTCAGGGTGTGCCGTCCCCCGCAAACGACGCGGGCCCGGCCACGTGGACATCCCGTGGTCAGGCCCGTCGTTGACGTCAGGTCTCCCGCGATGCGCGCGGAGGACTGTCGGTGCTCACTTCTCCTTGGAGGCAATCTTCCGCAACGCCTTCTGGTCCCTCACGCAGAGGATGCGGCCGACATTGCCGAGCACGCCCTCGCGCTTCATCTCGTTGATGAGCGTGGACACGAACGAGCGCGACGCGCCCACCAGGTCCGCCAGGTCCTGCTGCGTGATTCCGCGCAGGTCCGTCTCACCGCCGTGGGGGCAGCGCTCACCGTGCGCCTCCACCAGCGTCAGCAGGGTATCCGCCAGCCGCGCGGGCACTTCCTTGAAGGTCAGCCCCAGCACGCGCTTGCGCAGGGCACGCACGCGCTCGGCGTAGGCGCGCACCACGTCCACCGCCAGCGCGGGCCGGGCCTCGAGCTGCGCGCGGAAGTCGCGGCCCTCGATGCTCCACACCTCGGCCTCGCCCGCGGCGATGGCCATCTCTTCAATCGGCGTCCCCTCGGGGCGGAACAGCTCGCCGAACAGGTCACCCGGGCGGAGGATGGACACCACCGAGCGGGTGCCGTTCTTGCCAATGCGCATCAGCCGCACGCGGCCGGACTTGAGCAGATAGACGCGGTCCGTGCTGTCGCCAGGGCGGTAGATGGTCGAGTTGTGCGGGAAGGACTCGACCTTGAAGTAGCCCTTGAAGTCGATCGCTTCCTGGCCCGGAACCAGCTTGTTCGCGGTGACCATCATCCCGGAGCTGGTTGCCTGGAGCGGCGCCACGACGTTGGAACCGATGGGGCCGAGGGGGCGATTGAAACCGTGCATGGCATTCACTCCGTGGAAAGCAATCGGGGGTAGGACCGGCCGCCTGCTTCAGCGGCAACGGGACTTACCTTTTCCAAGGAACGTGCCAGCCGGGAATGAAGTGCTCCGGAAGGAACACATCCAGGAATGCCGGGTACTTAGCGCTAGAGGCCCGTAGCACCCACCTGTCTGTGTCCGAAACCTGAAACAAAACGTTCAAACAGTCTGATCATGTTGAACGAAACGTTCAAAGGGCAGGGCCCATTGTCGCGACCCGGACAATGTTCACGGGTCGTCCTTCACGGTGAACCCGTGCCCTAAAGGGTTCTGTCCCTGTGAAAGATTGTACTTCTGCAGTTTGCGCTCAAGGGTGGGGCGACTGATTCCAAGAATCTGGCAGGTGCGACCCTTGTGCCCCTTTGTGACGGCCATGGCACGGGCGATCAGCATCCGTTCGGCCTCATCGAGCGTGGGGATGAGGCTGGCGTCATCCACCGAGGGGGCGGTGAACATGAGGGTGTTGTTGGCGGCGCGGACCGACTCCGGGGAGGGCGGGATGTCCAGCGTGGGCAGGTCGTCCCCGCGCAACACATCGCCCGGCGCGAGCACCACGGCGCGGGTGAGCACGTTCTCCAGCTCGCGCACGTTGCCCCGCCAGGGCAGGCGCGTCAGGCGCTCCATGATTTCGGTGGGCACGCGGGTGACGCGCTTGTGCACCTTCTCGTTGATGCGCTCGAGCAGGTGTTTGACGAGCAGCTGGATATCCTCGCGCCGCTCTCGCAGCGGGGGAATCAGGAGGGTAATCACCTTGAGGCGCTGGTAGAGGTCCTCGCGGAAGCGGGTGTGCTCCACCTCCTCGGAGAGGTTGCGGTGGGTGGCGGCGATGACGCGGGCGCGCAGTTTGATTCGCTTGACGCCGCCCACGCGCTCGAACTCGCGCTCCTGGAGCACGCGCAGGAGCTTCGCCTGGAGCATCATCGACATGTCGCCAATCTCGTCGAGGAAGACGGTGCCGTCCTCGGCCAGCTCGAACTTGCCGGGCTTGCCCGCCGTCGCGCCGGTGAAGGCGCCCTTCTCGTGGCCGAACAGCTCGCTCTCCAGCAGCGTGTCGACGATGGCCGAGCAGTTGATGCCGATGAAGGGCCGGGGCTCGTCGTACGAGTAGTTGTGGATGACGCGGGCGATGAGCTCCTTGCCGGTGCCGCTCTCGCCGGTAATCAGCACGGTGGCGTGGCTGCCCGTCACCTTGCCAATCTCCTTCACCAACTGCTGCATGGAGGGGCTGGTGCCGACGATGTCGCCCAGGCGCACCGCGGCGTTCTCGCGGTTCACCTCGTCCGCGCGGCGCGACAGCTGGCGGTACTCCAGCGCGCGCTCGACGACGAGGTCCAACGCGGCCGGGTCGGCGAAGGGCTTGTGGATGTAGTCGAAGGCCCCCGCCTTCATCGCCCGGATGGTGGTCTCCATGTCGTGGTAGGCGGTGACGAGGATGATGCGCGCGTCGCCGCACAGGCCCTTCATCTCCTCGATGATCTCCAGACCGGTGCGGTCCGGCAGCATCATGTCGAGGATGACCACGCTGGGCATGGAGTCCTGCGCGGCGCGCAGACCCGCGGCGGCGCTGGTGGCCGTGGCCACCTGGTAGCGCGGCTGGCCGTCGTGCTCAATCTCCTCGAAGTGCATCTTCAGCGTCTCGAGGAGAGACACGTCGTCATCGACGATGAGAAGGGTCTCCATCATGGCTTCCTTCTCAGGTGGCGAATGTGAGCGTGAAGACCATTCCGGGCTCGGCGCTGCCTTCGGCGGCGACGTCCCCTCCTTGTCCCATCATCACCCGCCGCAGCGCCGCGAGTGACAGCCCCGCGCCGCGCGCCAGCCTCGAGCCGAAGGGCTCGAAGAGGGTGCCGTTCTCTTCCGGAGGAAGGGCGGCGGCCGGGTCCTTGAGTACCATCAGCACGCGGCCCGGCGAGCCCCGGCGGAGGGTCACCTCCACCGGACTGTCCTCGGGCCGACCCATGGCCACGTTGAGCAACACCTGGGCGAGCACGGGGCGCAGCCGGTTGGGGTCCACGCGCACGCGCGGCAGCTCGGCCTCCTCGTCCACGCGCACCTCGATTCGCCGCTCGGCCAGTTCCGGCGCCACCATGCCCGTGGCCTCCTGAATCACCGAGCGCAGCACGTGCGCGTCGATGTTGGGCGTGGTGTCGCGGCCGTACTCGGACAGGAGCCACAACATGCGCTCCATGGTGCGAATCTCGCGGTTGGCGATGGTCAGCCGCCGCCTGTCCCGGTCTGACAGGCCGGTGTTCCGGGCCAGCGTCTGCACCGCCATCTTCACGGAGGACAGGGGGTTGCGAATCTCGTGGCTGAGCGAGCTGGACAGCCGGGAAATCTGTACCGGAGGGGCGCCTTCCAGGAGGACGTTGAGGTTCTGGACGCAGGCGCTGGCCTCGCCCTCGTCCATGCCGAGCGCCAGTCGCAGCGGTGTGGCGTCCTCGCTCCCCAGCTCCGAGGAGATGAACTCCACGGCGCGGCGGTCCTCGCGAGCCCGTGCGTCCAGCTCACGGGCCCGCTCGGGGGAGATGCCAAGGGCCAGGTGGAGAGGTCTGTCGAGCAGCTCCTCCGCGGGGCGGTGGAGCACGGCGGCGCAGTCTCCCTGCGCGCGGGTCACCCGCAGGCCAGGAGACCAGGCGAGCAATGCGGCTTGCAGGAGATGGGCGTTCATTGGTGGGTCCCGAACATAACGAGTAAGGTTCCGCGCTGTCCCCTTATGTCCCTCATCGCGCGTTTCCCGAAGAACCTTGTGTCCGTCCTCCTCTTCCTTTCAGGAGGTACGGCGCTGGTCTACGAGTTGGTTTGGTCCAAGTATCTCGGGAACGTCCTGGGCAACAGTGGTCAGGCGCATGCCGTGGTGCTCGCCACCTTCATGGGCGGCCTGGCGCTCGGCGCATCTGTCTTCGGGCGGACAGCGGACCGGGTGAAGAGCCCGTTGGCCTTGTACGGCCTGCTGGAGCTGGGCGTGGCGCTGTACGCGCTGGCCTTCCCGTACGTCCTGGACGCCCTGGGGGCCCTGTGGCTGGCGGTGGCGCCTGGCGTGCCGGACGGGTGGCGCGTGGGGCCCCGGCTCCTGGTGGCCGCGGTGTCGCTGGTGGTGCCCACGCTCTTGATGGGCGGCACGCTGCCGGCGCTGGTGCGGCACTTCGCGGACAGCCTGTCCGGAGTGCAACGGGAGCTGGCGCGGCTGTATGCCGTCAACAGCCTGGGCGCGGCGCTGGGCGTCTTCATCGCGGGCACGAAGCTGGTTCCGGTGCTGGGGCTGTCGGCCTCGGCGAAGCTGGCGGCGGGGCTGAACCTGCTCCTGGCGGTGGCGGCGCTCCTGCTCGCGCGCAGGCATCCTCCCGCGTTGGCGCCAGGGCAGGCCGCGCCGGTGTCGGAGAGCGCGGCGAACCTGGCCTATCCCCGGGTGGCGGTGCGCGCGGCGCTGGTGGGCGTGGCGCTGTCGGGCTTCACGTCCATGCTGTACCAGGTGACCTGGATTCGCCTCCTGTCCATCGTCCTGGGCGCGTCCACGTACGCCTTCACGCTCATCCTCACCGCGTTCATCCTGGGCATCGGCCTGGGCAGCTTCTGGCTGATGACGCGCGCGCGGAAGTCAGACTCGCTGAAGCTGTACGCGCAGATGCAGGTGGCGCTGGTGGCCAGCCTCTGCGTGGCCCTGCCGCTCTACGTGCGGCTGCCGCACCTGTTCCGCTCGGCGCAGTGGATGATGACGCGCTCGGTGGACACC
Organism: Myxococcus eversor; assembly: GCF_010894455.1. Taxonomy (GTDB): domain Bacteria; phylum Myxococcota; class Myxococcia; order Myxococcales; family Myxococcaceae; genus Myxococcus; species Myxococcus eversor. The sequence continues at coordinate 447,738 of NZ_JAAIXY010000001.1, forward strand.
TGGCCTTTGTTCCAGTTGTTGACGTTTGGCTTCTGCTGCCTCGTCCTGCTGGTGCCCACCTTCTTCATGGGCGCGGCCTTCCCGGCGGCGGCGCGCGTGGCCACGGCGAAGGTGTCCGAAGTCGGACGGGAGCTGGGTGGCGTCTATCTCTGGAACACGGTGGGCACGATTACGGGCTCCGCACTGGGCGGGCTGGTGCTGATGCCGTGGTGGGGCATGGAGGGCAACTTCGTGGCGGGCGTGGTGGCGAACCTCGCCGCCGCCGCGCTGGCCTTCCACGCGCTGCCGAACCGTCCCTCGAGCCCCGTGCGCGCGCTGTGGCCGGTGGGCGCCGCGGCCCTGCTGGCGGCGGTGGTTCTCGGAGGGATGAGCGGCTGGTCCGTCCGGCTGTCGGGCATCGCCTCCATCCGCTCCCACCAGAAGCCGCCGGAGAGCTACGCGAAGCTGGTGGAGGAGACGGAGAAGAACATCCACCCCGTCTTCTACCGGGACGACACCTTCGCCACGGTGATGGTGGCCGACTACCCGGCGGACCACCTGCGCTTCATGAAGCTCAACGGGAAGATTGACGCCTCCAACGGCAGCGACGTGGAGACGCAGGTGATTGCGGGTCACCTGGGCGCGCTGCTGCATCCGCGCGAGCCGAAGAACGTGCTCCTCGTCGGCGCGGGCGCTGCGATTACAGCGGGCAGCGTGCTGGCACATCCGGTGGAGCGCCTGGACATGGTGGAGATTGCGCCAGCGGTCATCGACGCGGCGCGCCTGTTCAAGGATGACAACCGCAACGCGGTGGACGACCCCCGGACGCGCGTGCACATCGACGACGCGAAGACGTTCATGGCGCTGGCCGACCGCAAGTACGACCTGGTGGTGAGCGTGCCCTCCAATCCGTGGGTGGCGGGCGTGTCCGGCCTCTTCACGCGGGACTTCTTCCAGACGGTGGACCGGCACCTCGCGGACGACGGCGTGCTGGTGCAGTGGATCCACACCTACGAGAGCAACGACGAGCTCATCCGGCTGGTGGTGCGCACGCTGCGCGACACCTTCCCGCATGCGACGACGTGGCTGGGGCCGCATGACCTGGTGCTGGTGGCCAGTCGCAAGCCGCTGGCCTTCGACGCTCAGCGCCTGGCCCAGCGGATGGCGGTGCCGGACGTGCGCGCGGACATGGCGCGCGTGGGCCTGACGGATGTCTTCGCGCTCCTGTCCAAGCAGGTGCACAGCGAGGACGGGCAGCTCGCCTTCGCGGGCCCGGGCCCCATCAACACGGACGACCACAACCTGCTGGAGTACGCGTCCCCCATCGCCTTCTTCGTGGCGAACATCGACGTGCGCGTGAAGGACGAGCGGCGCTCTCCGGAAGGGGGCTCGCGCCTGTTCCTGGAGGACTACCTGCGCCAGCACCCACCCACGGCGGAGGAGGCCGCGCGGCTGTACCGGAACATGGAGCGCTACCACGCGGCGAATGATCCACTGGTGCGCGGCGTGGCCACGCTGTGGCGCTCGGTGGACCCGGACAACCGCGAGGCGACGGTGGCGCTGGGCAAGGCCGCCCTGGCCCAGAAGGATTTGACGCTGGCCGCGCAGCTGCTGGAGCCGGAGGTGGCCAAGGGTGGGCGGGAGCCAGGGCTGATCGCTGCCTACCTGAAGCTCGTCGCCGAGCGTGCCTGGGCGACGCGGACGGTGTGGACCCCGGTGGATGCCGTCCCTGCCCTGGCCCTGGGCCGGCAGGTGGCCGCCGAGTTCCCGGCCGACGCGGAACTCGCACGGGCCGTGCGCAACCTGTGCGATGCTCTCCCTGCCTCGGCGTGTGCCCCTCCGAAAAGCCCCGTCGCAGCCCCGGTTGGCCCCTAAGCGGGCATCCAAACCGTGAGAAAAAGGCCTATCCGCCGGGAATTACAGGGGATTAGCCCCATCCTCCCGATGACGGATGGAGGTGCAGGTGGGATCTCCCGTACTGTGCTTTTCAACCCCGAGTAACAGGGTGTCTTTCCCGTTCTGAACCCCCAGGAGACTTCCATGAAGGCGATCTCGAAGAAGAACCAGCTCCGCAAGGCTCGTGGTCAGGGCATGACCGAGTACATCATCATCGTTGCCCTCATCGCGATCGCCGCCATCGGCGTCGTGACGCTGTTCGGCGACAACATTCGCAAGCTGTTCGGCGCCTCCGCGGCGGCCCTGGCGGGTAACTCCAACGTCGCCAACGACGGCCAGAGCTCCAACGTCGCCCTGAACAAGAAGACCATGAAGAGCTTCGGCGAGAACAACGCCTACTAAGCTTTCATGTCTCGGAGGCGTCGCCTCTCGGCGGTGCCTCTGCTCACGTGGCGGGAGTCCTCTTCACCGAGGACCCCGCCATGTTTCTTTGTGCGCTCGTGCTCGGTCGCTGTGCAGGTGGCCGGAGACGGGCCGACGTCCAGGATGCCTCCTTGCGTGACTCCACCTCCGCGGACTCTGCAGTGCTGCGTCGCCGGGTGGTGCTGTACCGGACGCTGTCGCTGGTGCTGACGGTGTTCCTGCTGGCGGTGTTGTTCGCCGTGAAGCGCGCGATGACGGTGCCCGAGGACCCGGAGGTGGAGGTCTTCGACGTGCCCGCCGTCTTCGAGGCGCTGGCGAAGAAGAACCCCGACGCCGCGGATGTCTCCGACACCTTCTTCTTCTCGGACACCGCCACGGTGCACCTGCACGTCATGGGGCGAGGGCAGGCGTGTCCGCTGCACATCCACCGTCGCACGCACGAGGCGACCGTCATCGTCGCGGGGCAGGCGGAGGTGCATCAAATCTGGGGGCGGGATGGCGTGCTGGCGGAGCGGCGCGGGACGCATCATCCCGGCGCGCTGATTGCCTCCGAGCCCTTCACCGGCCACGCGTGGTTCAACCGCGCCGAGGACCAGATGCTGGGCAACCTCGTGTTCGCGACCCCGCGCTTCGACGGCAACCTGTACGTCGAGCCGACGGATGCGCGACTGATGCAAGGGCCGGAGCCGTTCACCTACGCGCCCACCCGCGCGCTGGTGCTGCTGGCCGAGCAGGCCGGTGGCGTGGCGGTGGAGACGTTGCCGGCGCTGGAGGGGAAGATGTCGAGCGTGGTGCTCGCCAAGGGAGAGCACGTCCTGAAGGCCACGCGTGCGGAGCCCGTCATCGCCTATGTCGCGGAGGGGGCGGGCTCGCTGACGGCGGCGGAGGAGCGGCCGGTGAAGCCGGGCCAGCTCTGGGTGCTGCGGCGCGACGCGACGGTGCGCGTGGCCGAGGGGGCCTCGCTGATGCTGTATGTCTTCCGTCCTCCGGTGGACGCTCCGCCCGACGTGGCGCGAGGCGAGTGAGCCCGTGACAGGCTGCCCGCTCGCGACGCGGTGAGGGGTTGACCCTCACGCGACGTGAGGCCTTAGACATCTCATCCGAGGTGAAGAGAGATGGCTCTGACGGTCAGCCAGGTGGCCCGATTGGCGAAGGTCAGCGTTCGGGCGCTGCATCACTACGACGAGCTCGGCCTGCTGTGTCCTTCAGGGCGCAGCGAGGCGGGGTACCGGCTGTACACCCAGGCGGACCTGGAGCGGCTGCAGCAGGTGCTCTTCTTCCGGGAGCTGGCTTTCCCGCTGGAGGAGATTCGCCGCATCCTGACGGACTCTCGCTTCGACCTTCGCGCGGCCTTGCTCATGCAGCGGCAGTTGCTGACCGAGCGGGCCTCGCGGCTGGACGCACTCCGCCACGCCGTGGACGCGGCGTTGGACGCACTGGACCAGGGGACGACGATGGACCGCGAGAAGATGTTCGAGGCGTTTGGGGACTTCGACCCTTCGAAGTACGAGGCCGAGGTGAAGGAGCGCTGGGGCGACACGGAGGCCTACAAGGAGTCGGCCCGACGGACCTCGCGCTACAAGAAGGAGGACTGGAGCACGCTCAAGGCGGAAGGGGACCAGCTCATGAAGGCGCTCGGGGAGCACCTGGGTGCCGGACATGCGCCGACGGAGCCCAAGGTGCTGGCGCTCGCGGAGGCGCATCGCCAGTACATCTCGAAGTGGTTCTACCCGTGCTCGTACGTCATCCACCGGGGGCTCGGGGAGATGTACGTGAGTGACTCGCGCTTCACGGAGAACATCGACAGCGTGAAGCCCGGGCTCTCGCGGTACCTGCGCGACGCCTTCGTGGCGAACGCGGAACGACACGGCGCGGAGTCGTGAGGTCCGTCACGCACGGGCGAGCGGACGCCGTCTCGCCTTGAGCCACACGAAGCCGAGCCCCGCCCAGCCGAGCAGGGACAACAGGAGTCCCGCGCGGAAGCTGAGCGGGGTGTAGTCGAAGCGGACGTGATGCTCACCGGGAGAGAGGCGCACGGCTCGCAGGGAGTGGTCCGCGCGGTGGATGGGGGTGTCCTGGCTGTCCACCGTCGCGCGCCATCCCGGGTAGTAGCTGTCGGAGACGATGAGGTAGCTGTCGTCGCAGGCCCTCACGTCCAGCGCCAGGTGCTGGGCTCCGCTGCTGGAAGGACGCACGGAGCCTTCGCACTCGGGGCGTTCAAGCGGCTCGCCCGAGGCGAGGAAGGCAATCTCCCGGAAGGGCTGGTCGGCATCCAGCACCGCCTCCAGGGCTTCGTCATCCGTCACCACGCGGGCGCGTTGGACGAGGAACGCTCGCGGCAGGGCGGTGCGCGAGCGGGACAGGGTGGTGCCGTCCTCGGCGCGGTGGAGCAGCTCCAGGTCCTCGAACGGAGGCGGGCCCTGGCGGAGGTAGTGGGTGACTCCGGCCAGGTCATAGACGCTGCGCTCTCCGGCGAGGTGGAAGCGGTCCGAGCGAGCGGGCTCGGGAGCGCCGTAGCCTTCGAGCGCGGGCAGACGCTCCTCGACGAAGCGGTTCGGCATGAGGCGGTCGAGGCTGCGCTCGATGGTGTTCGTCACCACGGCGCGGGTGGGGTCCTCGGGGCCTTCGATGTCCGCGCTGATGCGCCCCTGGAAGGGCTGGGGCAGCAGAGCGCGCAAGGAGAAGGGCTGTCGCAGCGAGTCCCAGGGCGTGTATTTCGGAATGCCCAGGAGCGAGTGCGCCGCGGCGAGCTCGAGAACGGCGAGCGCCGCGAGTCCATGGCGGACGCGACGCGGGCGCGCGAAGGACCACGGCAGCAGGAACAGGATGAGGGTGGCGAGCCCCAGTGCGAAGGGCACCCAGGGTGCACCCGCCTCGGCGGAGGCGCGCATGGGGAGCATGCGGACGACGGGGCCGATGGCGGCGATGGCGGCGCCCATGGCGACGAAGGCGATGGCGGCCTTCAGTCGAGACGGGGGCAGCTTGTGCGCCAGTCGCCCCAGCGCATCCAGGCCGAAGGCGGAGAGCACCGAGAGACAGAAGGCCGCGCCTACGAAGTACTTCGCCGGATAACGGAAGAGGGAGAAGGGCGGCACGGACTGGAGGACCCAGGCCGAGGGAGGGAAGTGGCGGCCCAGGCTCAACATCACCAGCGTGAGCGCACCCACCACGAAGGGCCGCGCGCGACGAGGGCCGTGCAGTCCGCCGATGATGGCGAGCGCGCAGGGCAGGGTGCCGAGAAAGAGGTTGAGGATGAACCACTGGTCCTCGCCCCAGTACCTGTCGCGAGGCCAGTCCGCGAGCGGCCACACCGAGGACAGCACCTGGGGCCAGGACACGGACCAGGCGAGCTGCTCGGCCCAGCCGCGCTGCGAGCGCAGGGAGTTCCGAGCGAACTCGGCCGTCGGGAACAAGGCCACCGAGGCGAGCACGGCGGACAGGATGAATCCACCGGTGACGCGAGCCACGGCGAGCCCCCGGGCCCGGAGGCCGGTCCGTGGGTCGCGCGAGCTTGAAGGTGCTTCCGCAGTGGGGACGCCGTGGAGCCGGGAATCACGGGGGAGCGCTTCGACTTCCGTCGACGGATTCCCCGCTGCGACCGCATGGAGCTGAAGTGCCGCGCTTGCTGACTCAGCGCCTGCGCGGGGCGGCGTTCCCTGTTCCCTGTCTGTCGAGGTGGCGGTATTCGGCCCGGCGGTGTGAGAGGCGCCTATCGGTTGAGACGAGGCGGCCAGTCCACGAGTCGCAGGGGTTGTTTCATAAGCCCGGCGTCTCGTCGAATCCCCGAGCATGGCCACCAGCACCGCGACGATTCCCTGCCACAGCGTCGTCTCAGGCGAGCCAGCGAAGAGAGACAGCGCGGAGAAGATGGCGAGGCGAGAGAGCGGACCGGGTCCAGGCCGGTGCGCGAGGTCATGCGCGGCGAGGAGGATGAACCCGCTCCATGCCGCCGCGTCCACGACGTTCTGCTGGATGCCCAGGTCCGTCATCATCGGCGACAAGCCGAACATGGCTCCCGCGACGAGCGACGCGGGCCATGAGGCGCGCAGCTTCCTGACGAGCAGGAACACGCCCACCGCCGCGAGCGCCGCGTGCGCGACGTGCATCACCGTCATCGAGGCGATGGGGCCGGAGATGAGCACCGCCACCCAGCGCGGTGGATAGAACACCTGCGAGTAGAGCGTGGCCGCGAAGGGCTGCCCCAGTCGGAGGTAGGGCGTCCACAAGGGCAACTCGCCCGCGCGCAGGGACTCCAGCAGGAAGGCGGAGTCGGGGAAGAAGATGCGGAACACGTCACGCCCGGCGAGCAGCTCTCCCCGCAGCACCGGGCTGTAGGCGAAGGCGAGCATCGCCACGAGGCCCACGACGGCGAGCCCTGCCTTCCGTGCGTCCTTCCGCCGCCCTGTCATGGGTGGCCCGTCGTGGTGGTGCGCTCGCGAATCCACAGCACGTAGTTGCCGTCCCGTGCCTCCTCGCGCCAGCCACCGAGCACCTTCAGGTTGTCGAGCAGGATGTTGCCGGGGTTCTCGATGTCCCAGAGCAGGTAGTCCGGGTCATAGCGGGTCAGGGCTTCTTCCCAGCCGGGCTCGCCCCAGACGAGCTTGTCGTAGTCCTCGTGGACCGACATGGGGAACGGGTCGTTCCGGCTGTCGATGAACACCTTGTAGTCGGCGCCCGCGAAGAACGAGATGGGCCCGCCGATGACGAAGGGGTTGAGCACCTTGCCGGGAGGGTGCTTGCGCAGCGCCTCGAAGACCGGGATGGGGATGACGGAGCGCTTCACGCCCTGCTCGAACGGCATCGGATTCTGCGCATGAATCAAGACGAGCCCCGCCAGGGCGAGCGTGGGCCAGAGCGCGCCACCCGCCTTGTCACTCCATCCGGCGGTCAGTGCATCGAACCGCGCCCAGAAGCGCTTCCACGCTCCAGCCGGCGCATCCGTTGCCACGGCGGAGTCTCGACTCAGCGCGACATGTTCCAGGAGCGCGAGCGCCAGCAGCACGGCGGCGAACGGCGCATGGCGCTGCACCTTGATGGCGGCGAGACCGAGGACGAAGGCGGGGAGGAGAATGGCCACCTTGCGCGCGCGGGCCTGTCCCACGGCGAAGCAGGCCGCGCCGCCGAGCGCGAGGTACGCCCAGCTCGAGGCGAGGTCCAGGTTGAGCGGACGCCACTCGACGATGGTCTGGGTGGACGCCAGCAGCGAATGGTGGAGCGGGTACAGGTAGATGTTGAGCCCGTCCGGCCCCAGTCCCGCCATGAGGAACGCCGCGACACTGAAGCCGATGGCTCGCAGCGAGCGGCGGCGCGACTCCGGAGTGCCTTCATCCAGGGCCTGACCGACAGCGGTGGCGCCGAGCAGCGCCGGGCCGAGGAGCCAGCTCCCGTGGACGTTGGCCCAGACGGCGCCGAGGAAGGGGAACACCCAGAGGATGCGGTCATTGCCGGCGCGCCAGGACTGGATGGCGAGCACCGCGAGGGTGAAGAGCAGGTGTCCCAGGTGGTAGGGGCGCTCTTGGGGCCACGTGGGGGCATAGACGACGAGGAGGGCCGCGAGCGTCGCGACGGCGAGCAACCCGCGCCGCCCCGAGGCCGCGCGCTCCAGGACGGTCCACAGGAGCATGAGGTTGAGGGCGACGAGGCCGGCGACCAGGAGGGCGGGCCCGGCGGCGCCCAGCCAGCGAACCAGGGCGACGCAGAGGACACCGAAGCCCCACTCATGGGGGACCCAGCCCGCGGTGCCGGTGACGCTGAAGGGGTCGATGCGGGTGAAGCCGTTCTTCAAGACGAACTGTCCACCGGCGAGGTGGAAGAACAGGTCGAAGTTCTTGAGCGGCGACATCCCGAGCCGCACGGTGAGCACCAGTGCCGCCAGGGCCGCTGGACCGGGAAGGAGGAGGGACCGCGTTCTCATGTGGGCCGCAGGCTACTTCGCTCCTGGGGCCCCTGCGAAGGCATGCTTGCTGGGAGGCCGAAGAGGCGAGGAGGCCCTGGCCCACCGTGGGCCGAGCCCCCTCTTCAGACTGTGGCAGCTCCACTGATGCCTATCGGCCGAGGGCGCAGGAGATTGACCCCGCTATCTGCTCGTGGATGAGGATGGCGCATATCCGGGAGAGTCAGCCCGGAACGATTCTTCCGGCCCCATGATGCGGGTGTGACATGAACTCAAGGATTCTGTTGCTGGTCTTTCTGATGGGATGTGCGCATTCGGTTGTTCCTCAAGGGGTGGTTCATGCCAAGGCAGTTTCCGAGTGTCTTGTGAGTTCTGGTCAAGCGGATGTGCTTGGTATTCCGGAGGGTTGGGCTCGCACGCCAGAGTGTCGCGAACGTTGGTGGGATGCAGCTCGTGAATTCGAACTGCGTTCGACTTGTGAGACTGATGATGAATGTGTGCTGGTTTCATTGCAGCCGAGCCTGCATGGGGGGTGCTGGCTTGTTTCTTCGCGGTCCGTGCTGAAGAATGATGCGCAGCAGTACTTTGAGCGGGTTGCGGCTGCTTGTGGTTCCTTCAATGTCTCATGTCAGGGCAGGCCCAGTACGCGCTGCGTGAATGGCAGATGCAGGATTCCCGGGTATCCGAAGATGCGTGTGCCGCGCGATTCGAGTTGTGGTGACGTGGCGCGCTAAACCGGAAGCACCAGGGCCTCAAGTCCAGGCAGGTCTGCCTCCAACTTCAGCGCCAGTCGGCGCATGACCGCCGCGTCTGCCCAGGCGCTGCCACTGACGTACTGTTGGATGCACTGGCGCCTGGCCTCCTTCTTGCCATCCTCCCCCACCAGCGGACCTGCCACTGGGTCGATGCTCTTGCGCTCGACCTCAAGCAGAAGACCCTTCACGTACCAGTTCATCGCCCGCCGCCATTCTACTCGACCCAGGCCCGAGAACATCGACTCAAGGATGCCCCAGCTCTCCTCCAGTCGCTTCACCTGCTTCGGCGTCATGCTCGGGGACTACTTCGCCCACCCTCCTGCATTCTTGAAGCGACCAAGTCGTATTAGGAGCGTGGCCATGGCGACATATCGCCACCGGGCCGCGAGCCAATCACCGTGGGTTTGTTGGTTCGTTCGCCTGAAGCCGTCCAATCGTGGTGCGCGAACATTCAGGGGTGCCTTACGGCGCTTCCGTGTTCGGATGGACGTCGACGGAGCATATCGGATGGAGGCACGGTTTCCATCATGGCGCCGTCACGGTTCGACGCTCCTTGCGTAAAATGGGGCGTCTCCCGGTGCAGCCGAAAGCATGGGTTAGTATTGCCTGGGGATAGAAGTGCATGCCTTCTCTCCCGGAATCGAGGTCATCCCGTGAGCGTCCTGGCCCGTCTGAAGTGGGTGGTTGACCGATGGATGCACCCCCTTGTACTGGCAGCGCATGACCAGCGTACTTGTGAGGGGTTCACGATTTACGGGGACAGTGAACATGACTTTGCTCTGGTGGTCGAAGCCATCGAGCTTCTTCGTGACTCGGATCCCCTGCGTTTCCGAAGAGCCGTCTGGCACTTCCCTTTGGTGCTTTGTGCTCCATTGGGGACGTGCGGCAGTCCCGTGACTCGCACATTCTATCTGAATACTCGCGAGTTTTCTGAGCCGCTCTCGGTGGCACTCGCATTGGTCCATGCTTCGATGCAGGCAGTTGTGATTGCAAGGTATCCACGAAAGGGCCAGGAGGCGTTGATAGGTCAGCGTATTTGCGCGCGTGACGGAGAACTCTTTCTGCGCAGGGCTGGAAGGCTCCTTTTGCTTGAGCAACGAGAGATGGAGAACTGGATCACGGAACTGAGACATGCTCACGGGGATGGTCCTTTCGAGAGAAGAGGGGCCGGAGATCGTTCTCGTCAACTCCGTGAACTCCTTGACTACGCCCGTGGGAAGTGGTGACGATGGCTTGCCTTCAGGAAAGTAGGCCCGAAGGAGGATGCCCTGATGTCTGTTCGACGAGGATTCTTCCACGGTGCGTGGGCAGTGATGCTCATCTCGGGTTCTTCACTGGCCGAGGAAGCTTCAGGAAAGAGTTGCGTGCCCGTCCATGTGGCAGGTCGGGTCCTGACGGAAGTCTGCCCGGAGCCCTGGGGGAGCGCGGTCGGAATTCCCCCTACGGGAACGGCGGTGCTGGCGAAGCGGGCGGGGCGCGTCTGGCTCGACTACCTATCGGTCGGGCAACTCGCCTTTATGTTCTGGGGGCATGCAGAGTCCAACGCTTCGTGTGAATCGCGGCCCGAGGTTCTTGCTCATGTGCAGCGCACGACGGGAGTTGTCCTGAAAGGCCCCCGCATAGAGCAATGGGGGCACTGGCCCAACTTCTCCTGGCGGGAGTGTCATGATGGTGCGCTGGCTGGAGACAGATTGAGCGTTTGCTGCGAGCGGAGGGCCGGCGCCAGCAATCGTGCCGTCGTCACGCTCCAGGTCGTACTGCGGACCCGCCACCATGAGCGATGGATGGAGACTCGGCCTCGCTCCTTGGGGGAGGAGGTCATTCCTTGAATGTCATGCGCAGGGTGATGACAGGAGTGGAGGGCATGGCGGCTCTTCAGGGCGTGGGGCTTCTCCTCGTGTTGCCTCTATGGGGGTGTGCGCATCCGGTGGTGCCTCGCGATGTCGCGCATGCCAGGAAAATATCTGAGTGCCTTGTGTCTGCAGGCCGGGAGGATCTTCTCGACCCAAATGGCAATTGGGAACTCACTCCTGAATGCCGCGACACATGGTGGGCCGCTGCCAAGGAGATAGAAGAGCGCTCAACCTGTCAGGCAGATGATGACTGCTCTCTTGTTGCGTTGTGGCCTGTTCCATATGACGCGTGTTGGCTGGTCGGCTCGAAGAAGATAGTGAACGAGGAACTGCCACGCATCAGCCACCGCGTGCATGCTTCCTGTGGCTACTTTGGCGGCATGTGCTCGGATGCGCCACGAGTGCGCTGTGTCGAGGGGAAGTGCAGGGCACCGGGATACCCCCGGATGAATGTCCCTCCCGAGACGGGGTGTGATACGGCCCCGCCCTGATTCGATGGCGGGTGCAAGACGCCACCACGCAGGAAGAAGCGGCACAGGGCAGTGGGTCGTTTCGCCCGGCCCTGAGCCGACCACCCTGGCAAGTCTTCGTTTCGGATTCCGGGACCTGCCCCGCTCCCGTCTTCCGGGACCCGTGCTACGACAGTTCCCGGACACGGAAAGTCGCCTGCTGCTGAAAAGCTGCGCTGTGTTCCGGGCGGATGGCTGGGTCCGGCGCGGTATGGCCGTGGTCGTCGAAGGTGGGGTCATCCGCCGCGTCGCTCCGGATGCCCAGGTGCCTGTCCGTCCAGGTGGCCGATGGATGGTTTCATGAGCATCCGCCCTTCGCCCGGACTGGGCGGAGGCAGGGCCACCTCCACCAACTCCATGTCTTCAGGCCCGCCGGCGCGGTTCATGCGGACTCCCTCCCTCCGTTTCTCATTGCCGCTGCGCGTTGCTGGAGTTGAGACAACACCAGATGTGCGGACGCTACGTTGGTCGCGCACGGCGTATTGTGCACTTCACAGGCGCGGAGCAGGGCGTTGATATCCGGTTCGTGTCCCTGCGGCGTCATCGGGTCGCGCAGGAAGATCACGCAGTCGATCTCGCCTTCCACCAGCAGCGAGGCGATCTGCACGTCGCCGCCAAAGGGGCCGGAGTGCTTGCGGTTCACTTCCAACCCCAGCTCGTGGGTCAGGCGGCTTCCGGTGGTGCCGGTGGCGGTCAGCGTGCAGGTCGAGAGGAAGGCCTTGTATCCGGCGGCCAGGGCGACCATGTCGTCTTTTTTCGTGTCGTGAGCAATCAGCGCAATGCGGAATTTCATTCGGGATCCCCTCTACACGGCGGCTCAACTCGTAACAGCGCCCTCCTCGAATGCGCGAGCAGCCGCCCGCTCCTCCCGCACAAAGCAGACATCGACACTGTCCCTCCGGACAATGCGCCTCATTGTTCACCAATACAGCGTATCGGCGGGATGGACGCCCTGTTGACGGGAGGGTGCAGCAGGGGCGAGGAGGGCCGCCCGAGCGATGTTCCCAGCCGGTGTGAGCGGGCTGACCCTGCGGGGCCTCATGTTTCCCCGCATTGAGCCCGCAAGCAGGGATGAGCGCGGGACACGTCGGGCGGAAGTCGAGACAGCGTGGCGCGACGAACCGACGAGAGCCCGAGGCGGTAATACATATTGGGAATGGAACCGTTGCACGCACTCGCTGGCTGTCGGGTGGACCGGGTGGGCCCTTCGTAGGCGGTGGGCAGTTCGGTCCCCGGACCCCGTGGCTCGGCGGAGCAGCGCCCTGCCCTGAGTCGCCTCCTCTGGCAAGTCTTCGTTTCGGACCCCGGATTCCGGGACTTACCCCGCGCTCGTCTTCCGGGACCCGTGCTATGACAGAGGCCGGACATGGAAGGTCGCCTGCTGCTGAAAAACTGCGCTGTGTTCCGGGCGGATGGCCGGGTCCGGCGTGGTATGGCCGTGGTCGTCGAAGGTGGGGTCATCCGCCGCGTCGCTCCGGATGCCCAGGTGCCCGTCCTTCCGGGTGACTGGGAAGTCGCCTGTCGAGGCCGACTCGTCGCCCCCGGGCTGGTGGACAGCCACTCGCACCTCGTCAACGGCCAGCTCCTGCCGCCCAATGGCCAGTTCCTCCTCCTGCCACCTCGCGAGCGGCTGGAGCGCATGCGCCGCGTGGCCCGCCTCGTCTCCTCCGAGGATATCGAAGCCCTCACGCGCTTCGCCGCCGCCCGCGCGCTGCTCGATGGTGTCACCCTCGTCGTAGAGCACCTCGCCTGTTCAGACGTCGCCGGAGGGCTCGACGCCCAGGCCCGCGCCGCCGAGAGCGTGGGCCTTCGACTGGTGACGAGCCACTCCACGCACAGCATGGATGGCGCCGCGCAAGCCGACGCGTGGCTCGACGCCAACGCGGACTTCGCCCGCCGTTACGCGAAGCACCACCTGGTGCGCGGAGCCCTGGGCTTCCACGCCTCCTATACGTGCGAGGACGCACTCCTCTCGCGAATCTCACGCCTCAGCGCGGAGCTCGAAGTCCCCACCGTCTTCCATCTCGCGGAGAACGAGGACGACCTCAGCACCACCTACGCCCGCCACGGTCAGCGCGTGGTTCCCCGGCTGGATGCGCTGGGCCTGCTCGGTCCTCGCGCCATCGCCGGTTACGCGCGCGCGCTGGACAGCTCCGAGGCCGCGCGCCTGGAGCAGACGGAGACCTTCGTCTCGCTCGCGGCCCGAGGCGTGCGCACCCTGGAGCGCGGCACGGACCCGATGGAGGCCATCCTCCTGCGGCTGCACCTGCTCGGACTGGGCACGGGCGGCCACGGCACCCTCCAGGACGAGCTGCTCGCGGCCCTCGTGGGCGTGCTGCGCATCTCCCGCGCGGGGCATCTGCCCGACGTGGACAGCACCCTCGCTCACCTGCTCGTCAACGGCCCTGCGGAGCTGTGCACGCGGCTGTTCGGCCTGCCCTCGGGCACCGTGGAGGAAGGCAGCCTCGCGGACCTCGTCGTCTACGACTCCATCCCCGCGGCCGACCCCGAGACGGGCTACTCGCCGTATCTCATTGGGCAGCTCGCCCGCTCGCCCGTGGCCTGGACCATCGTCGACGGACGCGTCCGCGTGCGCGAAGGGCAGCTCCTGGGCACCGACTACGTGGACCTCTCCCGCGCCGCGACCGAGGCGCTCGAGCGCGTCTGGTCTCGCGCCCGACTGGGAAGCTGATACAGGGAGGGCCCATGCCCACCCTCGTGGACACGCTTCGGACCGCGCAAGCCCGGCGCGGCCCCCTGTTGACCGACGCTCGCACCACCGCCTTCCGCGTCCTCCACGGCGAGGCCGACGGCGTCCCCGACGTGACGGTGGACCGCTTCGGCGGCCTGTATGTCCTCAGCCTCTACCGCGACTTCACGCCCTCGGAGGAAGAGGCGCTGCTCGACGCCGCCATGACGGCCTGGGCGCCGACGAGCCTCTATCTCAAGCGCCGTCCCCGCGAGGCGCGAGTCCTCGCCAACGTGGCGAAGGAGACGCTGGCCCCGGAGACCGCAACCCGGGGCGAGCCGGTGGAGTCCCTCACGGCCCTGGAGAACGGCCTGTCCTTCCTCATCCGCCCCGGCCAGGGCCTCTCGGTGGGGCTGTACCTGGACATGCGCGACACCCGCGCGTGGCTGCTGAAGGAGGCGCGCGGCCTCACCGTGCTCAACCTCTTCGCCTACACCTGTGCGTTCGGCGTGGTGGCGACGGCGGGAGGCGCGAAGCGGGCGCTCAACCTGGACGCGAGCCGCCGCGTGCTGGAGTGGGGCGAGGAGAACGCCCGACTCAACGGCCAGCCCGTGGACCGCTATGACTACGTGGCCGGGGATGTCTTCGACTGGCTCAAGCGCCTGGCGAAGAAGGGCGAGACGTTCGACCTCGTCATCGCGGACCCGCCGTCATTCTCCAACACGAAAGAGGCCCGCTTCTCCGCCGCTCGCGACTACGCCCGCCTGGCCGAGGCCACCGCGCGCGTCGTCTCGCCCGGAGGCCGGCTGGTCGCCTGCTGCAACCATGCGGGCCTGCCGGCGAAGCGCTTCGAGGCCATGGTGTCGGAGGGCCTCTCGCTGGCCGGACGACAGGGCAGGGCGGTGAGCTCCTCGGGCCCTTCTTCCCTCGACTTTCCGAGCCCTCCGGGCCAGGAGCCGGCCCTGAAGGTCCACGTCGTCCAACTTCGTTAGCGTCGGGCCCCCTGGCGCGGGTAAGGTCGGGACGCCATGTCTCCCGTCGCACCGCAGCAGCGCGAAACCGGTCGCTTTGGAAAGTACCGGCTCATCGACCGCATCGCCGTCGGAGGGATGGCGGAGATCTTCCTCGCGCATCAGGAAGGCGAGGACGGCCGCGAGACGCCCGTCGTCATCAAGCGCATCCGTCCGCACCTGTCCAAGCACGCGGCCTTCGTGAAGATGTTCCTCAACGAGGCCCGGCTTGCTTCCCAGCTCAACCACCCCAACGTCGTGCAGATTCACGACCTGGGGAAGATTGCCGAGAGCTACTTCATCGCCATGGAGTACGTGGCCGGCCGGGACATGCGCCGCGTCGTGCCCAAGGCGGAGGCGCTCGGGATTCCCTTCCCGCTGGTGTACGCGGTGAAGATTGCCTCGTGCGTCTGCGCGGGCCTGCACCACGCGCACACGAAGGCGGACCTGTACGACAGCCCGCTGAACATCGTCCACCGGGACGTGTCGCCGGAGAACATCGTCGTCGCCTTCGACGGCTCGGTGAAGATTCTCGACTTCGGCATCGCCAAGGCCGCCAACCAGGTGGGCCAGACGCGCACGGGCGAAATCAAGGGCAAGCTCAGCTACATGAGCCCGGAGCAGTGTCTGGGCAAGGCGCTGGACTGTCGCAGCGACGTGTTCTCGCTCGGCGTGGTGCTCTACGAGTGGCTCACGGGCTTCAAGCTCTTCACGGGCGAGTCCGAGGTCGCCGTGATGCGCAGCATCACCGAGGGGAAGATCTACGCGCCCTCGTACTTCCGCGAGGACCTGCCTGAGCGCGTGGAAGTCATCCTGATGAAGGCCCTGGAGAGAGACCGGGACAGGCGCTACCAGACGGCGGCGGAGATGCAGAAGGACCTGGACGCGTTCCTGGACGCGTACGACTTCACGCCCACGCCGCTGCACCTGGCCAACTTCATCAAGCAACTCTTCGAGGAGGAGCTCCAGGAGGAGCAGCGCCGGCAGCGCAACCGCGTCGCCTCCGCGCCGACGTCCGAGGAAGCGCTGGAGCTGTCGGAGGTCGTCGCCACGTTGGACCCGGTGCCGCCGCCGGCCCCGGTTTCGCCACCAGCTCCGGTGTTCGAGCCTCCTCCCGCCGTCACCGCGCCGCTCACCATTCCCCCGGGCATCGCCGCGCTGGCGCCGGGTGGCCCCGACGAGCGCACCGAGCCGCGCATGCTGGCCGTGCCCCTCTCCGCGGAGGTGCTGGAGGCGGTGGAGAAAGTGGCCCGTCGCAACGACATCCCCGCCGGACGCATGGTGGCGGAGCTCCTCGAGTCCTGGCTCAAGTACCGCTGACATGCCTCGGCTGAAGCTGACGCTCGAATACGAGGGCACTCGCTACGTGGGTTGGCAGGTGCAGCCCAATGGGCGCTCGCTCCAGGCGGTGATGGAGGAGGCGCTGTCCAAGCTCTTGAGCGAGCCGGTGTCGGTCCGTTCCGCCGGGCGCACGGACTCCGGCGTGCACGCCACGGGGCAGGTGATCTGCTTCGACACGGAGCGGGTGCTGCCCATGAAGGCGTACGTCATGGGGCTCAACGGCCTGTTGCCGAATGACGTGGCGGTGGTGGACGCGGTGGAGGCGCCCGAGGGGTTCGACCCGCGTCGCTGGTCTCGCGGCAAGCGCTACCGTTACCGGCTGAACAATCGTCGCACGCGCTCCCCGCTGCACCGCACGACGCACTGGGAGGTCTTCGCTCCGCTGGATGTGGAGGCCATGCGCAGGGCGGCGGCGCACCTGGTGGGCCGGCATGACTTCTCCGCGTTCCGGGCGGCGGACTGCCAGGCGAAGCACGCGGTGCGGGAAGTGCGCAGCGTCACGGTGGAGGGCGCGGCGGGAGGTGCCATCTCCATCGTGGTGGAGGGCACGGCCTTCCTGAAGCACATGGTGCGCAACCTCGTGGGCTCACTGGTCGACGTGGGCAAGGGGAAGCGGCCCGAGGCGTGGGTGGGGGAGGTGCTGGCTTCGCGCAACCGGAAGCTGGCGGGACAGACGGCGCCGCCCCAGGGGCTGGTGCTGGAGGAGGTCTTCTACGCGGAGGGCCCGCCTCCTCGGACACCGGGCGGCGAAGCGGACGTGGACGAGGACGAGGGCTGAACTGGGGTAGGCTGCCTGCCCGTGAGCCCCAAGCCGAGTGTCCTCGAGCCGCTGCGCGTCCGAATCCGTCGTTTCCAGTTCATCGTCGGACTGGGTTTCATCGCGCTCGTTCTGGGCTCTGCCCTCAGCGTGTCGCTGACGCTGCGGCTGAGTCTGCGTGTGCAGGCGCTGCCCTTCGTTCCGTTGAAGGTGTTGGTGGCGGTGCTGCTGGAGAACGTGTGGTTGCTCGGCGTGCTGCCGGTGCTCTGCTACGGCGCGGGCCGGGTGATGGAGCTCAAGCCCTGGCAAACGGCGGGTGGCGCGGCCGTCTCCGGTGCCACCTTCGTGCTCGCGCTGGGCTTCGTCCAGGGCGGCGCGGACTCGCTGTGGCTGGGTGGGCTGGGCTCGGTGCTGAACGTCGCGGTGTTTGGTGCGGGCATCGTCGTCAGTGCGCGCGCGCTGAAGGCCGGAAGGGCCGCCGCCGCGAATCAATCCGAGAAGACCCAATCCAAGGCCGAGGAGCGCAAGGGCGAGTACGACGAGTTCCTCCGCGCGGCGGAGCAGGGCGGTGCCCGGCTGGAGCAGCGCGAGGCCCAGACCGCCGCCGAGGCCCGCGTCGACACGTCCGTCCAGGCGCCTGAGTCGTCCGCCGAGGCCCGCGTCGACACGTCCGTCCAGGCGCCTGAGTCGTCCACCGAGGCTCGCGTTGACACGTCCGTCCAGGCGCCTGAGTCGTCCACCGAGGCTCGCGTCGATACCTCGGTCCAGGCACCCGCGTCGTCCGCAAGCGCCGAGGCTCGCGTGGACACGTCCGTCACGGGCCCGGCTTCCGAATCAGGCACCGAGGCGCGTGTGGACACACCCGTGTCCGCGGTGGAGTCCCTCGGGTCCGCCACCGCGAGCGCGGTGCAGGCAACTCCCTCGGAAGTGGAGCGCCCGGACCCGGTGATTCGCCTGCCCGAGCAATCCCTCTCCGCTGCGTCGACAGAGACTCCCGACACCTCGAAGACGCCGACGGCCTGAGCGAACTTCAGGCTCCTCAAACCCGCGTCACGGGAGCCCGCGAAGGCAGCCCGTGACGCGAAGTCCCCCGGACGTCAGGTCCCGACGGCGCCCGTGGGCGTCGTGGGCATGGCGGGCACCGACGTGTGCATCTCGGCGGCGTCGGCGTGGGCGATGCGCTCATCCAGCTCCGCTGTGAGCCGCTCGAACGCCTCCTTGCCGATGGCGGCGGACTGATACGCCTTGAGCAGCGACTCCTTCTCCACGATGAGCATGCGGCGGACGGCCTCCTGGTGCTCCTCCTCATGGAAGCGCATCGACTGCTGCTTGAGCTGGGCGAGCTCCTTCTCCGTCACGCTCTCCTTCTCCTGGTAGTCCTTCTCCAACTGGGTCAGCACCTCTGCGGGAATCTCGCGCGTGCGGCGCATGCCCTCGAGCGCGGCCATCGCGGCGTGGATGGCCCCGAGCCGACCGCGCGCCAGCTCGTACTGCTCCTGGTACGCATCCTTCAGTCCGGTGATGCCCAGCTTGCGCAAGAGCGGCGCCATGGAGAGGCCCTGGATGACGATGGACAGCACCACCACGCCGAACGTCATGTTCACCAGGAGCTCACGGTGGTCGAAGTCCGCCGGAAGACTGAGCACCAGCACCATGGAGATGGCGCCTCGCAAACCGCTCCAGGTGAGCACCGCGCTCCAGGTCCAGGGCATGCGCTCCTTCGTGAGCTTCAACAGCGCGGATACGCCGTACACCACCACCGCCCGGCCCGCGATGACCGCCACGTAGGCCGCCAGAATCGGCTTCCACGACGCGAGCAGCGACGACAGGTTCACCTCCAGGCCGATGAGGAGGAACACCACCGAGTTGAGCGCGAAGGACCAGTACTCCCAGAAGCTCTCCACCGCGACGCGCGTGGTGGGGCTCATGCCCTCGTGCGTGGCCCAGTTGCCGCAGAGCATGCCCGCCACCACCGTCGCGATGACGCCCGAGTAGTGGAAGTTCTCCGCGATGACGAACGAGCCGTACGCCGCGATGACGGTGCAGGTGATTTCCACCATCGCGTCATCCACGCGCTTGATGACCCGCGCCGCCGCGTACCCCACCGCGCTGCCCACCAGCACGCCCATGCCCGCGACCTTGATGAAGTCCATCACCGCGCCGCCCACGGTGAACTGGCCTCCCGTCGCCACCGCCACCACCAGCGTGAAGAGCACCACGGCGGTGCCGTCGTTGAGCAGGCTCTCACCCTCCACCAGGATGAGCAGGCGCTTGGGCGCGCCGAGCGTCTTGAACAACCCCACCACCGCGATCGGGTCCGTCGAGACGATGACCGCCGCGAACACCAGCGCCGGAATCATCCCGAAGCCCGTCACCACGTTCATCCCCTCCACCCACTGCGAGAGGAGGAGCGCCGTCAGCCCCGCCGAGGCCGCCACGCCCGGAATCGCCATGGCGTGGATGGCCAGCTTGTTCTTCCAGAACTTGCGGAACTCGACGTGGAACGCCGCCTCGAACAAGAGGCCCGGCAGGATGATGGCGAACAACAACTCCTTGGTGAGGTGCGGTGGCTCGAAGAGGTGCACCGCACCCAACGTGAGCCCCGCCACGACGAGCGCCACCGTGTAGGGAATCTTGAAGTACCGCGCCGCGATGGCCACCGCGGTCGCGACTGCGAAGATGAGGACGAAGGCCAATTCGAAGTGCATCGTTCCTTGCCTGTTTTGACGTCAAACCTTCGCGCACCATAACCCAGGTGCGCGCCGTGACGGGTGCTCTCAAGTGGGGTCGAAGTAGCGGGTGCCTGGCTACCCGGCCCCCAGCAGGGGCTCGAAGAGCGTGCGAGGGTCCAACCCCGGGGGCAAGCCGGAGACGCCGCCGTCATTCACCTCGACGATGGCCCAGCCGCCATCCTCCAGCATGGCGACGTCGAGGGAGAAGAAGGGTGAGTCGATGCGGCGGCCCAGCGGTTCGAAGGCGGTGAAGTCAGGCACCTCGACGTCGAACTCATGGTACGGCTCGGCCGCGAGCAGGCGGCCGTGTCCGAAGAAGAGGCGGAACTCCAGGCGCGCGGGGCCGGTGGGCGTCCTGCCGTAAACCTTGAGGGGCAGGTACTTCCGGACGACGAGGCCCCGCTCGAAGCGCTCACCGCGCTCATCCACGAGGTTGGCGCACGTCCGCTCGAAGTCCGCGCGGGTGGCGCCGGCCGGGACGAAGCAGGCCTCCTCCCAGCGCTCCTTGGCGGACTTCACGTGGTCCTTGAGGATGTACGGCGGCCGACTGGTCCCTCCCTCGAGACAGGGCTCACGTGTTCGAGTCCGCTGACCACGAGCGGAGCCGAGGCCACCATCACCTGGAACACGGGGGAGACGTCCTGGTTCGACTACACCCAGGCCAGCATCAACGTCGGGGGGCTGACGACGGTGGTGGCCTACGTGGGCACGGTGCTGCACGGGAAGTTCTACGGCTCCACCGTGACCTGGACGATTACCTATACGTCAGCGCTGTTGAACCTGGCCTGCCTGATCAACCCCGAGGGCTTGTCCGTGCTGCAAGGCGTGTCGCAGCTGACCGTCACCCGCGTCCTCTAACCCAGGCCTCGAAAGAGGCCGTGGGCCACCGCGCCCGCTCCATGGCTCCCGGAGCGGGCGCGGCGTCGTTCACGGGTAGCAGGCGGCCTGACGCAGCCCGGTGTCCTCGGGGAAGCCGAGGGACACGTTGAAGTTCTGCACGGCTTGGCCGGCCATGCCCTTCACCAGGTTGTCCAGCGCGGCCATGACGGCCACGGAGCGGCCCTTCGTCGCCACGGAGATGTCGCAGAAGTTGCTGCCGGTGACGGCGGCGACGCGCGGCGTGCCCTCGACGATGCGGACGAACTTGGATCCCTCGTAGTAGCGGCGGAACTTGTCCGTCAGCGACTGCGTCACCACCGCGCCGCCGTGCTCGGGCCACTCGAACTGCACGGTGGCGAAGATGCCGCGCACCATGGGCGCCGAATGCGGCACGAAGGCCAGCCGGTGGCGCTGCGCGCCGTGGGCCACGAGCATGACCTCGACCTCCGCCTCGTGCTGGTGCTCCAGCGGCTTGTACGCGCGGAAGTCATGCGCGCGCGTCGGGTGGTGCGTGCCCTCGCCCGGCAGCGAGCCGGAGCCGGAGGAGCCCGTCACACCCGAGACGGCCAGGAGGCCCAGGCCCGGCGTGGCGGCGATGGGCAGGAGCGCCAACTGCACCGCGGTGGCGAAGCAGCCGGGGTTGGCGATGCGCCTGGCGCCCTTGATCTCCTCGCGCTTCCACTCGGTGAGGCCGTACGTGAAGGTGCCCAGCAGGTCCGGAGCGGGGTGCGGCTTGCCATAGGCGCCCGCGTATCGCCCCGGGTGGTCCAGCCGGAAGTCGGAGGACAGGTCGACCAACAGCAGGCGGTCGGCGAGCCCCACCTCGGCCCACTTCTTCTCCAGGCCGAGGAACTGGGTGGCCAGTTCGCCGTGGCCCAGCGCGCTGAACAGCACGGGCTGCTGCGAGTCCGCGAGCCAGCGCCAGTCCGGCTCCGCCTCGAACTTCGCGTCCACCAGTCCGCGCAGGTGCGGGTGCACCTTGTGGACGGGCTCGCCCGCGTGGTGCCGGGACACGACGCGGATGCCGGCCACCGCCGGGTGCCCGGAGAGAATCCGCAACAGCTCGCCTCCGCCGAAACCGGAGGCCCCCAGGATGTAGATGTTCGCCCGCGTCATGACTTCCTCCCCGCGCCCAGCTTGGGCGAGAGCTTCTCCAGGATGAGACCACCCAACGCCGCCGGGTCCGCGCGAGCGTTACGCGCCGGCACACCAACCACTTGCTCCACGAAGCGCACGCCCACCGCGTTGTCCGTGGCCGGTCCCGCCAGCACGTCCACGTCGATGCCGTACGTCTCCTTCAGATGCCGCACGCCGCCCGCCGCGCCCACCGGGTCGTTGGCGCACATCACCCACGCGCCCGCGAGCGCCTTGAGCTCCGGGTCCGCCAGAATCGCCTGGACGCCGTACTCGCCCATGATGCCGTCGCCCGTCTCCGCGACGATGACGTCCACGTCGGACACCGCCAGCTCGGAGAACAGCACCCGCGCCACTCGCGCCGCCGTGCGAGGCCCCGTGCAGACGATGCCCGCGTCCGTGAAGTCCATCACCACGTCCGCGCCGGAGTCCTGCATGCTCAGCGTGTCACGCATCAGCGACACGCCCGTGAGCTTCGCGCCGCCCACGCGGTATCCGGCCTGCGCCAGCCTGCGCACCATGGCGCTGGCGGCGAACGTCTTGCCCGCGTTCATGCACGTGCCCACCACGTAGACGACGGGGCACTTCACCGCCACGTTGGTGCCCTTGAGCGCGCCGGACATCACGTGCGCGGGCTGCCCGTTGCGTGACATCAGCTCCGGGAACTCCAGCACCTGGCCCAGCACTTCCGCCTCGAAGGGCATGCCCACGCCGGGGTTGTGCGAGGTGCACTTGCCGATGACGCCGCCCATGTTCAGCACGTGCAGCCGCTGGCCCACGGTGACGGACTCGGGCACCACGCCCTCGTAGCCGTGCAGCGCGTTGCGGTGACCCAGCGCGCCCACCATGATGTCGCCCGCGTGCAGCGTGACGAGGCGGCCGTGGACGTCCTCGAGCTGGTTGTAGACCGTCTTCTCGCCGTGGATGCGGATGGCGATGACGGCGCCTTCCTCGGCCTTGACCTCGGGCGTGAGGTGCACGGTGCGCCCCAGGCCCAGGTTCCGGGTGACGCTTCCCACCTTGTCGACGAAGACCTTCATGTCAGCCTCCCTTCGCCCGGTGCGAGAGCATCTGCGCGACGCCGTACAACTTGGCGAAGCCAGCGGCCTCCGAGCCTGTCCACAACACGTTCGCTTCTCCGTACGTCGCCACCTTCGCGTCCATCAGCGAATAGGGCGAGCGCACGCCTTCCACCACCATGGAGCGAGGGTGCAGCACCAGCCGCACCTCGCCCGTCACCCGGTCCTGCGAGGAGCTGAGGAACGCCTCCAGGTCCTTCACCAGCGGGTCAAAGAAGTGCCCCTCGTGCAAGAGCGAGCCGTAGAGGTTGCCCACGGTCTCCTTCCAGAAGAGCTGCTTGCCGGACAGCACCAGCTTCTCCAGCTCGCGGTGCGAGGTGATGAGCAGGTGCGCGGCCGGCGCCTCGAAGCCCACGCGGCCCTTGATGCCGAGGATGGTGTCGCCCAGGTGGATGCCCCGGCCGATGCCGTACTGACGCCCCAGCACGTTGAGCGCCTCCACCAGCTCCACCGGCCCCAGCGCCTTGCCGTCCAGCGACACGGGGATGCCCTGCTCGAAGCCCACCGTCAGGGGACGAGGCTTCAAGTCGGTGGGAATCTCCCCGGAGGGGAAGGCCGCCTCGGGCAGCGCGCTCCACGAGTTGAGCGTCTCGCTGCCGCCCACGGACGTGCCCCACATGCCCTCGTTGACGGAGTAGGAGCCCAGCTTCGGCGGCATGTGGATGCCGCGCTCGGCGAGGAAGGCCAGCTCTTCCTTGCGGCTCAGGCCCAGCGTGCGGATGGGGGTGAGCAGCTCCAAGTCACCGGCCAGCGAGCGGAACGCCACGTCGAAGCGCACCTGGTCATTGCCCGCGCCGGTGCTGCCGTGCGCCAGCGACTGCACGCCCTTCTCGCGCGCCACGCGGACGACCTCCACGGCCTGGCACGCCCGCTCCGCGGACACGCTCAGCGGGTAGAGCTGTCCGCGCAGCACGTTGCCGGCGATGAGGTAGCGCAGGTAGCCCTGGAAGAGGGTGCCGCGCGCGTCCACCTTGATGTGCTCCACGGCGCCCAGTTTCGCGGACAGGGCCGCGATGCTCGCGAGCTGCTCGGGCGGAAAGCCTCCCGTGTCCACGGTGACGGTGGTGACGGCGTAGCCCTGCTCGCGCAGATACACCGTGCAGAAAGCGGTATCGAGTCCGCCGGAGAAGGCCAGCACCACGTTCTTCTTGCTCATGTCGTCACTCCTCACGGGGAAGGGGGTCATACGTCCCACACGCGCGCGGTGGCCGTGGCCAGGGCGCGGTGGGTGTCGTCGAGCCAGGCGCGCGCGGCGGCCAGCTCCTCACGGGCCTGGGGCAGCCCCAGGTTTCCGGCGCCACCCAGGTGGGTGGCCGTCAGGGCCTCGCGGTCCGGGTGGAACGTGCCGTCCGAAAGCTCCCGGCCCACCTGGCGGTAGGCGTCGCGGAAGGCCTGTCCACCGGCCACCAGTGTGTAGGCGTGGTGGGCCGCGTACAGCGTGTCATCACAGGCGCGCGCGGCTGCGTCCGCCTTCACCTGGAGCACCGGCACCAGTCGGGCGAGCACGTCGAGCAGCGCGCGGCTGGAGGCCAGCGCCGCGAAGGTGGGGCGCTTGAGCAACTGGAAGTCGCGGTGGTAGCTGGAGGGCAGGCCGCCCGCCACCGCTTCCACCTGGTGCGCCAGTCCCCGCAGCTCGCGGCAGCGCCCACGCGCCAGCTCCACCACGTCCGGGTTCTTCTTCTGCGGCATGATGGACGAGCCGGTGGTGAACGCGTCCGGAAGCCCGAGGAAGCCGAACTCGTCCGTGCTGTAGAGCTGCACGTCCCACAGCCACTTCTCCAGCGTGCCCGCGACGCTGCAGGCCCAGCCCAGCACCGCGGACTCGTGGCGGCCTCGTCCGTTCTGCGCGTCGATGGGGCTTCTTTGCACGCGACTGAAACCGAGCAGCTGAGCGACGTATTCGCGGTCGATGGGCAGCGGCACGCCGAAGCCCGCGGCGGCGCCGAGCGGGCAGCGGTCCAGTCGGCCCCACACTCCGCGCAGCGCCTCCAGCTCCTCCAGCAGTCCCTCCGCGAAGGCCATGCCCCACATGCCGAACGTCGACGGCATCGCGCGTCGCAGATGGGTGTAGCCCGGCATCGCCACGTGGGCGTGCGCCTGCGCGAAG
Source organism: Myxococcus eversor (assembly GCF_010894455.1). Classification (GTDB taxonomy): domain Bacteria; phylum Myxococcota; class Myxococcia; order Myxococcales; family Myxococcaceae; genus Myxococcus; species Myxococcus eversor. The sequence continues at coordinate 472,774 of NZ_JAAIXY010000001.1, forward strand.
TCCAGGAAGGCCTCGGCCAGCTTCACGGCGCCCGCGCCCAGCGCCAGGACTTCTTCGCGCAGGAGCAGCCGCACCGCGAGCAGCACCTGGTCATTGCGCGAGCGCGCCAGGTGGATGCGCTTGCCCGGCTCGCCCACGCGCTCCACCAGCGCGGCCTCCAGCGCGGTGTGCCCGTCCTCCTGCTCGGGGCGGATGGTGAAGTGACCCGCGCGCGCCTCGTCGTGCAGCGTCTTCAGCGCGCCGACGAGGGCCCGCGACTCCTCGGGCTTGAGCAGGCCCACCTTGCCCAGCATGCGCGCGTGCGCGGCGCTGCCCAGCGCGTCGTGCGGCGTCAGCGCCAGGTCAACGACGGGGTCGTCGCCCACGGTGAACCGGTGGATGACCGCGTCGAGCGCGGCGCCCTTGCCCCACAGAGTCTCAGCCACGGGCCACCTCCTCGAAGTAGCCGCGCAGAAGGCGCGTGTAGAAGGCGGCACCCGCGTCCAGCTCCGCCAGGGTGATGAACTCGTCCGCCAGGTGGCTCCTCAGCGTGTCGCCAGGGCCCACCTTCACCGTGGGCAGCTCGCCCAGGAAGGCCCAGTCGGACGTGGTGCTGGAGCCCACCGGCTCGTTGCCCGACGCCGAGATGGCCGCCCGGACGATGGGCTGCTGCGAGGCCGTCGCCTTCGGCTGATACCGCGCCGAGTGCACCTTCACCTCGCTCTTCAAGACGCCACCAATCTGGGTCGCCACCTGCGCGTGGTCCATGCTCGGCGTCGTCCGCAGGTCCACGAAGAACTCGCACGCGTCCGGCACCTGGTTGCGCGCCAGCCCTCCGGAAATCTGGGTCACCTGCGCCCGCGCCTCACCCAGCAGCGGGTGGGCCGGGAAGCGCAGCTCCGCCAGCGTGGAGATGTCTCCGGCCGCGACGTGGATGGCGTTCACCGCCTGCGCGTTGTGCGCGTGCGCGACATGCGAGCTGCGGCCATGCGCGGTGCAGCGCAAGAGCAGCATGCCCCGCTGGGCCGTGCAGGGCTTGAGGCTCGTCGGCTCTCCCACCACCGCGGCGTCCAGCGGGCCCAGCTCCGGCAGCAGCGTGCCCAGGCCCAGGCCTCCCGTCTCCTCCTCGGCGGTGAAGGCGAAGACGATTTCTCCGCCTGGCGGCGGGCCTTCCTTCAGGAGCGTCCGGGCCGCGACGAGCATCCCCGTCACGCAGCCCTTGGCGTCGTTGCTGCCCAGTCCGTACAGGCGGTCCTCGCGCCACTCGGGCGCGTGGGGCGCGTACGTCCACCCGGCGCACGGCTTCACCGTGTCCAGGTGCGAGTTGACGAGCAGCCGGCGCGGCCCGCTTCCCACGGAGAACCACACGTTGTGGCCCTTCCGCTGGACGCGCGCACCCCAGCCCTCCGCCCACCCGGACACCGTGTCCGCGATGAGTCGCTCGTCACCCGAAACGCTGGGGATGGCCACCAGCGCCTGGAGCAGCTCCGCCGCCTTCATCCCCCGTTCCCCGCGTTCTTCGGCGCCTTCTCGCGCACCACCATGGTGCCGCTGCCCTCGTTGGTGAAGACCTCCTCCAACAGCGCGTTGGGCGCCACGCCGCTCACCAGGTGCACGCTGCCCACTCCTCCCACGAGCGCGTGGCGGATGGCGTGCGCCTTGGGACGCATGCCGCCGGAGATGGCGCCCGTGTTCTCCATGGTCGCCAGGTCCGTCAGGTTCGCCAGCGTGACGAGCGACGTGGGGTCATTCAGGTCGCGCAGCAGGCCCGGCACCTGGACGAGGAAGAAGAGCTTCTCCGCCGACAGGGCCACCGACAGCGCCGCCGCCACGGTGTCCGCGTTGGTGTTGTAGACGGCGCCGTCCACGCCGCCGGAGAGGGGCGCGATGACGGGCACGTAGTCGGCCGAGCGCAGGTGCTCCACCACGCGCGTGTCCACCGCCTCGATGTCGCCCACGAGCCCGTAGTCGACCAGCCGGCCCTCGGTGGCCCCCGGCTCCGTCACCATGACGGGAGGACGCTTGCGCGCCTTGATGAGCCCGGCGTCCACGCCGCTCAGGCCCACGGAGGGCACGCCCGCCGCCTGGAGGTCCGCGAGCAGGTCCGTGTGCAGCTTGCCGGCGAGCACCATCTTCGCCGCGTCCAGCACGGGACCGGAGGTGATGCGGCGGCCCGCCACCTTCTCCACGGGCAGGTGGAGCGCATCGCACAGCGCGTCCAGCTCCGGCCCGCCGCCGTGCACGACGACGGGGCGGATGGAGAACGTCCACAGCAGGGCGATCTGCTCGCACGCGGAGCGGCGCAGACGCGGGTCGCTCAGCATGGCGCCGCCGAGCTTCACGACGAACGTCTTGCGGCGGAACTGCTGCACATAGCGCGCGGCGTTGCGAAGCGCGGAGTACGGGTCGGGTGACAAGGGCACGGGAGACCTCGAAAGGAAGAGAAGGGGAGAGGCGCGCCTGGGTGGCGCCGCTCAGCGGGACTGCGAGCGCATCCAGTGGAGCAGGGCGCGCTGGACATGGAAGCGGTTGCCCGCCTCGTCCACCACGCGGCTGCTGGGGTGGTCCAGGACCTCGTCGGCGACCTCCACGTTGCGACGCACGGGGAGGCAGTGCAGGAACGCGGCGTCCTTCGCCGCGCTCGCCATGGTGCGCAGCGTGGGCATCCACCCGGAATACGACGCGAGCAGCGCCGTGACGTCGTTGGGCGAGAACGCCGCCGCGGCCGTCGGGCCCCACGACTTGGCGTAGACGGCGCGGCTGCCGGCGAGCGCCTCGTCCTGGTCGTGGGTGTAGGTGATGCTGCCGCCAGTGGCCTTGGCGTACGCCTCCGCCTCCGCGCGCACGGTGGGGTGCAGCTCGAAGCCGGGAGGATGCGCCACGCGCACCTCGCAGCCCGCCGCCGCGGCGCTCAGGAGGAACGAGTTGGGGACCGCCTTGGGCAGCGGCTTGATGTGCGGCGCCCACGTCAGCGTCACGGGCAGCTTCTTCGTGGTGCCGAACGTCTCGCGCAACGTCAGCACGTCCGCCAGACCCTGGCAGGGGTGCTCACGCGCGGACTCCATGCTGACCACGGGCACGGTGGCCCACTTGCGGAACGCGTTGATGATGGGGTCGACCTCGTCCTCCTCGTCGCCGCCACCCTGCGAGAAGGTCCGCACGCCCAGCATGTCCACGAAGCGCGAGAGGACGGGCGCGGCCTCCTTGAGGTGCTCGGCCCGGTCCAGGTTCATCACCGCGCCCTCGCGGTGCTCCAGCTTCCACACGCCCGCGCCGACGTCCAGGATGATGGCGTTGCCACCCCCGCGCAGCATCACCGCCTCGAACGAGGTGCGCGTGCGCAGCGACGGGTTGAAGAACACCATCCCGAGGATGCTTCCCTCCAGATGACGGCCCGGAGGCGTCTTCTTCCAGGCCGCTGCCTGCGCGAGGACGGCCTCTACACCCGCGGGGCCGAGATCCTTGATGTGCGTGACGTGCTTCATGGGCCTGCGCTCCCTGGCCTGGACCGGATGCATAGGTGGATGAATATGCACCAGCATGCGTGCATTTCCGCGAATGGGGCGCGGATATTATGCAGAAAGACGCGACGCGCAAGGGTAATGTTCCCGCAATCTTTCATGCGGGTTCCTTGCATGGAAATTCACGCGCATGCATGGTGGTGGGAATGAACCTGGACGACGAAATCCTTCGGCTCATCTCGGAGCGGGAGATCAGCGATCAGGCGGTCTTGCAGGAGCTGCTGGAAGCGGAAGGGCAGGCGCCGAGCCAGTCCACGCTGTCGCGGCGGCTGAAGAAGCTGGGCGTGCAGAAGGTGGGCGGGCGTTATCAGCGCGCGGCCACGGAGCCGGTGGTGGCCACCGAGCGGCAGCGCGTCAGCATCATCGAGGCTCCGCCGAACATGCTCGTGGTGAAGACAGGGCCTGGCTACGCGCCCGCCCTGGCGCTGGCGTTGGATCGCGAGCCGGAGGTTCCGGGGCTCGCCGGCACGGTGGCCGGTGACGACACCATCTTCGTCGCCGTGACGGACCCCGCGCGGCTGCGTGAGGTGCGCTCCGTGGTGGAACGGCTGATGCTCCGGAGTGCTTGAGCTGGCGGGGCCAATGGCCGCGTGATTGCACAGCGTGCGCGTGTGTGGCCCGAGCCGGGTGGCGGTGCATCGCCCCCTTGCGTACGCCGTCCAGCCGATACAACCTGGGAGGGTGGTTGATGCATGGACACCCTCACACGTCAGACCCCGGTGCTATTCCCCTCGTATGACCATGGAACTGGGGTTGGGCGGCGAGGCTTATGGGTATGGGGACGTCATGGACAAGAAGCCGGCCACATATGCGGACCTGGAGGCGCTTCCCGAGACGGTGGTCGGGGAGCTCATTGATGGGGTGCTGCACGTCAGCCCTCGGCCAGCGCCGCGGCACGCGCTGGCGGCATTCCGACTGGGGGGAGAGCTGAGCGGACCGTTCGACCGGGGGCGGGGTGGGCCTGGAGGCTGGCTCATCCTCTTCGAACCGGAGCTTCATCCGTCCGGGGGCAATGTCATCGTCCCAGACCTCGCGGGCTGGCGACGTGAGCGGATGCCAGAGCTGCCGCAGACGGTCGGCTTCACGGTCGTCCCGGACTGGGTCTGCGAGGTGCTGTCCCCGTCCACGTCGCGGCTGGACCGCTCCTTGAAGCTTCCCCTGTATGCCCGCGAAGGCGTGCGCCATGTCTGGATCATCGATCCGATAGCCCGGACGTTGGAGGTCCATCGCCTCGAGGGACGAAGCTACGCCCCGCCCGTCACCCACGAGGCGCACGCGATAGTTCGCGCGGAGCCCTTCGAGGCCTTCGAATTGGAGCTGGGTTTCCTCTGGGACACGCGGTAGCCGCGCACCCGGTTACACGGCGGTTACACCTTTCGGACGGTCTCCATCGTTACTGTTCCAAGCGTGCTCTTCAGGGCACTGCCGCACGAAAGGACTCACGATGAAACCGGCCCTCAAGCTCCCCATCATCCTCGGCTCGGCCGCGGTGCTCGCGCTCTCCGCGCTCCTGTTGGGCAAGCCCGCGTCCACTCCGCCTCCGCCTTCGCCCGTGGTGGTGTCTCCCTCTCCCGTCGCGGTGGCGCCTCCCGCTCCCGTGGCGGTCCCTCCCGCGAAGCCCGTGCCGGTGGACGCCTCGGCGCCCGTCATCCAGATTGCCCTGCTGCTGGACACCAGCGGCAGCATGGACGGCCTGCTGGACCAGGCCCGCACGCAGCTGTGGAACATCGTGAACCGCTTCGCGCGCGCCCGTCGCGGGGGCGCCGCTCCCCGGCTCGAGCTGGCCCTCTACGCCTACGGCTACGCGGGGGAGGGCGCGGGCGCGAATGAGATTCGTCTGCTGACGCCCTTCACCACGGACCTGGATGCCATCTCCGAGCGCCTCTTCGCCCTGCGGACCACCGGCGGCTCCGAGCACTGCGGCGAGGTCATCCAGGAGGCCACCCAGAAGCTCGCCTGGAGCACGAACCCGGACGCGATGCGGCTCATCTTCATCGCCGGCAACGAGACCTTCACCCAGGGCCCCGTCGACTTCCGCGAGGCCGTGTCCGCCGCCAGCAAGCAGGGCATCACCGTGAACACCATCCACTGCGGTGACTACGAGCAGGGCATCTCGGACCAGTGGAAGGCCGCCGCCACGCTCGCCGACGGCAGCTACATGAACATCGACCAGAACCTGAAGGTGGTGGAGCTGGCGGCGCCGCAGGACCAGGAGATTGCAAAGCTGGGCGAGGAGCTGAACAAGACCTACGTCGTCTATGGCGGCGCCGCGGGCAAGGCGAGCCAGATGCGGCAGCAGGAGCAGGACAGCCTCTCTCGCGGCGTGTCGGTGCAGAACATGGCGGCGCGCTCGATGGCGAAGTCCTCCGGGAACTACTCCAACGAGAGCTGGGACCTGGTGGACGCGGTGAAGAAGAACAAGCTGGACCTGAGCGCCGTCGCCGCTGACGACCTGCCCGAGCCGATGCGCAACCTGGACGGCGAGGGGCGCAAGGCGTGGCTGGAGGCTCGGGAGAAGGAGCGTGCGGCGCTCCAGCAGCGCATCCAGGACCTTGGCAAGGCGCGCCAGCAGTTCCTCGCGGATGCGCGCAAGCAGAACCCCACGAAGGAGGATGACACGCTGGATGGCGTCATCGGCCAGGTGGTGAGCCGCGAGGCGGCGAAGCGTCAGTTCACCTTGGAGTAGGATGCCGTCATGGCCGCGCGCCGAGTGCTCGTCGTCGAGGATGACCCCGCCATCCGGCGCGGAATCGTGGATGCGCTTCGCTTCGAGGGCTACGAGGTCCTCGAAGCGGGCGTGCGTGAGGAAGGCCAGCGACTGGCGGAGCGCACGCTGGTGGACCTGGTGCTGCTGGACCTGGTGCTCCCGGACGGTGACGGGTTGGACCTGCTCCGGGCCGTGCGCAAGAGCCGGCCGACGCTGCCCGTCATCATCCTCACCGCCCGGGGCCAGGAGGAGGACCGGGTGATGGGGCTGAAGCTCGGCGCGGACGACTACGTGGTGAAACCCTTCTCGGTGCGCGAACTGCTGGCCCGGGCGGGCGCGGTGCTCCGGCGTTCGGCGGAGCGGCCCCAGGGTGCCCCCCGCGTGGACTTCCCAGGAGGCCACTTCGTGGTGGAGCGCCGTGAGCTGAGCTTCGACGACGGCTCCCGGACGGACCTCTCCGAGCGCGAGGCCGAGGCGCTGCGCTACCTGGGGGAGAACGCCGGGCGGGCCGTCTCCCGGGAGGAACTGCTGGAACGCGTGTGGCATCTGCCCGCGAGGAGCGTGCAGACGCGCACGGTGGACATGACGATGGCGCGCCTGCGGGAGAAGCTGCGCGACGATTCCGCGGAGCCCCGCGTCATCCTCACGGTGCGCGGCAAGGGCTACATGTTCTCCGTGCCGGGCGGCCCGAGATGATTCGCTCCTGGCGTGTCTGGCTCGCGGTGAGCGCCTGTCTGCTTCTCGCGCTGGCCGGCGTGGTGTGGCTGTCTGTCTTCGCCCTGCGGTTGGACCGCGCGGACCGTCAGGCGCGTGAGAGCGCGGGGCGAGAGGAGAACGTGCGGCTGGCCCTGTGGCGGCTCGACTCGGAGCTGCTGCCGCTGGTGGCTCGGGAGAGCGCGGTGGCGGTGGAGGCCTATGCGGCCGTGGCCCCCGCGCGCGGCGTCCTGGATGCGGAGCGGCGCCCTCTGCCCGAGGGCCATGCCTGGGTGGCCTCGCCGCTGCTCGCGGGTCCCCCGGAGCATGTCCTGCTGCACTTCCAGATGGGCCCCGACGGAGCGGTGTCCTCGCCCCAGGTGGTGGTGCCCGCGCTGCGAACCCCGTCCCTCCCTCGCCCCGGAGTGGATGAGGAGGTCCTTCGCGAGCGGCTGGAGCAGGTGTCGCGCCTGCTGCGGGACGCTCGCGTGGGGGAGGCGCTGGCGAGGCGCGTTCCCACTCCGTCCGTCCCCATGTCGCGGCGGGGGGCTGGTATCAAGCTGGCGGACGCGCTCCAGTGGACGAAGAACGCGAGCGAGTTCGATGCGCGCTCCCGCAGCGCCCGCCAGGCCGCGAGTCAGAACGTCGTGGGCTACGGCAAGGTGGCGCCCTTGGAGCAGGCCCTCGCCCGGGAAGTCGTCGAGGAGATGCGGGCCATCTGGGTGGGAGACGCGTTGCTGCTCGGTCGGCGCGTCCAGGTGGACGGGCAGGACTACATCCAGGGCTGCTGGCTGGACTGGCCCTCGCTCCGGCGATGGCTCCAGGGGAAGGTGGAGGACCTGCTGCCGGGCGCGACGCTGGAGCCCGTGAAGGACGCGGGGGCGGTGAAGGGAGAGGGACGGATGCTGGCGTCGCTGCCGGTGCGGCTGGTGCCGGGCGCGGCTCCGAGCGAGGAGGGCTCGTCGGGGGCGCTGTCGTCCCTGCCCCTGGTGTTGATGGTGGCGTGGAGCGGCGTGGCGCTCGCGGGCGTGGCCGTGGTGGCGCTCCTGGGCGGGGTGATGTCGCTCAGCGAGCGCCGGGGCGCGTTCGTCTCGGCCGTGACGCACGAGCTGCGCACGCCGCTGACGACGTTCCGGATGTACACGGAGATGCTGTCGGCGGGGATGGTGCCGGACGCGGAGCGCCGCCAGGAGTACTTCGACATCCTCCACCGGGAGGCGGAGCGGCTGAGTCACCTGGTGGAGAACGTGCTCGCCTATGCGCGAATCGAGCGGGGACGGACTCCCGCGCGACTGGTGCGCGTGGAGGTGGGCGCGCTGCTCTCCCGGATGGAGGAGCGGCTCTCCGAGCGCGCGCTCCAGGCGGGCCTCTCCCTCCACGTCGAGGTGCCTCCGGGCGTGGCCGTGCTCACGGACCCGTCCGCGGTGGAGCAGGTGCTCTTCAACCTCGTGGACAACGCAGCGAAGTACGCGGCGGGCGCGGCGGACAAGCGCCTCCATGTGGAGCTGGAGCGGCGCGGCAGGAGCGTGGGGCTGGCGGTGAGGGACCACGGCCCCGGGGTGGACGCAGCCACCGCGCGCAAGCTCTTCGAGCCGTTCTCCAAATCCGTGCAGACCGCGGCGAAGTCCGCGCCCGGCGTGGGGTTGGGCCTGGCGCTGTGCCGTCGCCTCGCCAGGAGCATGCGCGCGGACCTGCGCTACGAGCGGGTGCGTGGAGGCGGTGCGCGCTTCGTCCTCTGGCTGCCCACCGTCTGACGTCCGTCGGGACTCACCTTCAGCCCGGAAAGTCGCGCGCCTGCTGCCCGGGCGACGGCCTCCCGTGCCCGCAGTGCCGCCCGCATGGGCCGCCCGCATGGCGTGTCGCCTGGCGAGCAGGGCTGCCTGGCGCAGACAACCCGACGTCTCGCTCCGCGAACGTACTCCAGTGGTCCCTGGGGATGTGGAAAAGCGAGAAATTCAAGAAATAGCAGTGGGGTTGCGTTGCGCGAGGCCACCCTGGGAGCGCAGGTTGGGTAATCCCACCGGGCAGGGAATTGTCGGCATTCACGAAAAACAATTCTTTGTTCTCAAGATTCGCGGGGGAACTCGTTCGAAATCGTAGGCAGGCGTGGCGAAGCGACTCGATGGGATGTGAGACCCAGGAGGACACCATGGGCATGTCGGAGATGACATCGCTGCTGGACGGCGCTCGCAACGGGAACGCGGAGGCTCGGGACGCCCTGAGGTGGGTGGCGTACCAGGAGCTGCGGGAGATGACGCATTCGGACATGAATGGCGAGTCACCGCGCCTCTCCACGGGCCCGACGATGCTCCTGCGCGACATCTGGGGGCGCCTGTCGGGGGACGTCCTGGACGCGGACCGGCGACGGCACTTCATGGGCGCGGGTGCCCAGGCGATGCGCCGGGTGCTGGTGGAGGGCGTGCGGGTGCGCAATGCGCGCCGGAGCGCCGCGCGCCGCGAGCCGTTGTACCTGCGCGACGAGGTCTTCGAGTTTCCGGTCGGCGTCGAAATCGACGTCCTGGAGCTGGAGCGGGTGCTGGTGGAGCTGGAGGCGTTCAAGCCCCGGCTGGCCCGCGTCGTCGAGCTTCGCTACTTCGCGGGCCTGGGCATCCAGGAGACCGCGGCGGTGCTGGGCGTGGTCCCCGCCACCGTCCGACGCGACTGGACCTTTGCTCGCGGTGACTTGTGCGAGCGCGTGGGCCACTGATTCCCTGAAGCGCTGAGTCGTCCCCGGCCGAGTCCGGGCCTCGAACCCTCGAGGCCTCGGGCTCGTTCGTCGTTTCGTGGCCCACGGGCAGTGTCGCGTGGAGGCTGTTGCCTCGCAGGCAACGCTCCTGGGCGCCGTGTTGCTCCCGGGTCCTCGCCTGGCGCGCTCGTCTCCTCCCGTCCCCGAGTGAGCAGCGCGCGGCACAGCGTGTGCTCTGTGGCTGCGCGGGCCGAGCCCGAAGCCGGCCCCACACCAAGGACGAAGCTGCATATGACCAAGGGGAAGAGAGTGGGTCTGTTGGGGAGCCCGCTGCGTTGGGCCGGACTGTCCGTGACGATGCTGGCGGCGCCCGCGAGTGTCGCGGCGCCGTGCACGACGCCGGTGCTGGAGCAGTGCGCGAACGTGGACTACCGCTCGAGCAGTTGCGGGAAGTCCTTCGACGCGTACTGCCAGGACCTCACGGAGACGGCGTGGAAGGCGCGCTGGGAGCAGTCGCCCAAGAAGGTCGCGCTGTTGCCGGATGCGCTCGGTGGCAAGACGGCGACGGTGGGCACGCAGCCCGTCACGCTGGGCGTCACCAACTTCAGCGGCATGGACCAGAGCCTCGCGGGCCAGGTGCTCAAGGGCCAGGTGCTCTACCGCAAGCGGCTGGAGAACCTGACGAAGGCGGAGAAGGCGTACCTCACCCAACTGGAGGCCTGGGACAAGAACGGCACGCAGCTCACCTCGTGCCAGGAGTTCGTGGACGAGAAGTACCTCGGCTACAGCCGCTTCGAGCGGCTGGCGGGTCAGTACGGTGACGACTACCGGGCGCTCTTCACCGCGGCGTACGGCGCGAACGGCATCGCGAACCGCACGCTGTACAGCAAGGACCAGAAGAAGCTGGCGCCCATCTGGGCGGACCAGATGGTGGCGAAGAACGCGTACTTCGAGTTCTCGCCGGGCCCGTACCCCGATGGTGTCGGCGGCTACAAGTTCACCAGCGAGGCCGCGTCCCTGGCCAACAACGAGCAGGCCCGCAAGTGGGCCACGCCGACGGACGCCTGGCACGAGGCGATGAGCAAGCAGCTCAGCAAGACCGCCGACGACGTGCTCACCGTGCGCCAGGAGGAGCAGGAGGTCTTCACCGCCCTGCTGCGCCAGCGCGAGGCCGTCTACGCCGAGTGGCAGCAGGCCGCCGCCCTCTACAAGCGGCAGGACCGGGACCCGAAGGAGCTGAACAACGCCGCGGGCGAGCATCTCTACGTGCTCGACAAGGCCATCGAGGAGCGGCTGGTGCAGGCCCAGGAGAAGGGCTGCCTCGACAGCTCGAAGGCGACGTCCTGCGACTGGAGCCCGCGCCGCTACAAGGGGCAGCTCGACGCCGCCATGGGGCCGCGCCGCGCCGCGGACCTGCAGGCCTGTCTGAACCTGACGGGCAACGACTTCAGCGAGAAGAGCTTCGTTCGCAACGCGAACCTGCTGAAGATCTCCGCGCTGAAGGAGAAGGACTACACGCTCAACTCCACGCTGCTCACCCAGTACCTGAGCATCTACGGCCAGTACATCGCGAAGCTGGACGCTCCGGTGGAGCCGTCCACGGGCCTGGTGCGCCACGGCGGTGAGCACGGCGACAGTGGCTCCTCCGGCGACAGCACGTTCGGCGGTGGCTACGACTACAAGGCGGGCTGGGAAGTCACCGCGCCCGGCGGCGACCTGAAGGCGAAGGGGTTCGGCCTGACGGGGCCGTGGTGCGACTACAACGCGCGGGTCTACGCGGAGTTCAACGCGTCCGCGAACGTGTTCGGCTCCCCGCGGTTCGAGGTGGTCCACGTCGCCGGCGAGGCGGGCACCGAGGGCAACGGCATCCGGCTGAAGCTGGACGCTCGCGTGCTGACCCTCTCCGTCTACAGCCACGACCGGAACTACCCGCTGCGCATGACCTTCGCGGAGGACAAGCCCTTCTACAAGAGCGACGCGGCCAAGGCCTCCACCACCTTCATGGTGTGGTTCATCCCCGTCACCATTTCGGGCGGCGTCTCCGCCGAGACGGGCGTCAAGATCTCCCTCGGTGGCGCCATCACCCGTGACTGCGCGGCGGACCTGCTGGGCGTGGACATCTTCGGCATCATCACCCCGTACCTCACCGCGAACGGCTTCGCGTCGGTGGGTATCGGCATCCCGGGGCTCCAGGCGGCCGTGCGCGGCGAGGTGACCATCACCCGCGTGAATCTGCCGCTGTACAGCGATGTCGGCATCTACCTGAGCTCGCCCTCGCACCCGACGAACCCGAACACGCTGTTCCTGCGGCTCACGTCGAAGCTCGACATCGAGGCGCGCTTCCTGGACGGCCGCATCATGCTCTTCGCCGAGCTGGGGCCCCTGTCCGCGGAGTTCCCCGTCTTCACGTGGAGCGGGTTCGGCATCAAGCACAACATCTACACGCAGCAAGTGACCGTGCCGATGGCCCAGATTTTCTAGCCACCCGCGCAGGTCCAGAAGCCGGCTCCTCCCATCGAGGCGGAGCCGGCCTCTCTTCCGCCACCCCGATGCAGATGTGTCGGGGTGGCCCCTTCCCAAGTCCTCTTCCGTTCCGATTCCTGGAGTCCGTCATGCGTCGCCAGAGGTTCGCCGTCCGCACGGCCGTGCTGTCCACCCTGCTGCTCACCGGCTCGCTGTCCGCCTGGTACTTCACGCGCCCCACCGCGGCGGTCGCCGACCCCTCGGCCGTCGTGAGCGACTCGCGGCTGCCCCTGTACCAGTGGACGCTGGGCGAGGAGCGCGTCTATCGCCTCGTCTGGGACGACCTCCAGCGCGTGTCTCTGCCCCTGGCCACCGCCGGCGAGTCCACGACGATTGACGGCACGCTGCACCTGGAGGGCTCGCTGGCGCTCCAGGCGTTGGAGGTGCGCCCCACCGGTACGCGGCTGCGCCTGACGCTGAAGTCGCTGGAGCGGCACGAGGCCATGTTGTCGGGCCAGCCGCTCCTCCCCGACGCCGCCACCTTGGCGGCGCACCTTCCCCAGTCCGCCTCCGCGTGGGTGGAGCTGGACGCCCGGGGCGCGCTCCTGGCCGTGCGCTACTCGGAAGCAGAGCCGCCCATGTTCCGTCAGCTCACGCAGACGCTGGCGGCCGAGATGTTCCCCACCGAGCTGAAGGATGCCTCCGAGTGGAACGCCCTCGAGGCCACCCAGACGGGCGACGTGGAGGCCAGCTTCCGCTTCGAGGGCGATGGGGACGCGAGGCTGACGCGCCGTCGCTCGCGCTACCAGAAGCTGCGTGCCGCGGGCGGGGCCGCGCCCTTCCAGCAGGACCTCAGCTCGCTCACGCGCTTCGAGCGCACCCCGGACGGGCGGCTGGCGGGCGTGTTCCACGACGAGTCCCTGGACGCCTCGCGCTCCGACGGCGGCGCGCTGATGTCGCGGCGGATGCGGCTGCGCGTGGAGTTCGCCTCCCGCGAGCTCAAGCCGCTCGTCGCGACCAGCGAGGTCAAGTCCATCATCCGCCAGCCCGCGCAGATTGCATTCGAGGGAGACCCCGAGGTCGCGCTGCTGCGCAGCCAGGCCGATGGGATGACCATCGACCGCGTGCTCCAGGTGCTCTCCACCGCCACGAGCCCGGAGGCCATCGCGGGCCTGGACGGCTTCGTGCGCCGCGCCATCGCCGCGCTCAAACTGGAGCCCGAGCGCACGCGGGAGCTGTCGGGCGCTTTCCTGCGCAAGGGCGCGTCGCCCGGGCTGCGCGAGCTGACCATGGACATCCTGGCCGGGGCTGGCCATGCCGAGGCGCAGGCCACGATGCGCGAGCTGCTCCAGTCGCCGGTGGCCCGCGAGCACGAGGCTGCCTTCGGGTTCATGGTGCAGCGCGCCGGCTTCCTCAAGGAGCCCGAGCCGGAGACGGGGCGGATGCTCACGGCGATGCACGCCCAGGCCCGAGCGGCGAACGACGTGGGCACGGAGCGGGCGTCCCTGTACGCCCTGGGCGGCGTCGTCTCGCACCTGCCCGAGGGCGACCCGGAGGTGGCGACGTACATGCGCCCGCTGGAGGACGCGCTGCGCGATGCCCGCGATGACGAGGAGCGCCTGCATGCGCTGCGCGCGCTGGGCAACACCGGCCAGGAGTCCGTGCTGGACCAGGCGGGGCCCCACCTCCGCGCGGACTCGGCGGAGGTGCGCGCCGCCGCGGCGGGCTCACTGCGCAAGGCGCCGCAGGAAGTGGCCACCCGCATGTTGCTGGACTCGCTCGGCTTCGAGAAGGAGCGCGTCGTCCAGGCCGCGCTGCTCGACGCGCTGGATGCGCGCACGCTGGACGCGGCGGACCTGGAGCGACTGCGGGCCTGGGTCGTCTCCGGCCAGCTCGCATCCGGCGCGGAGTCCACGCTCCTGAACGTCATCACCCACCGGCTCGACGGCAGCGCGCCCATCTACCAGATGCTCCAGGCCCTCGCGCTGCGCCCGGGACAGCAGTCCTCCGTGCGCGCCCGCATCATGTCCTTGATGGCCCAGTCCTCCGCGCAGCGTGACGGCTGAGCCACCGCTTCCCTTCGCCTCCTGTCTCAATCACTCCCAGCATTCGAGGTCTTCATGAAACGCATTCTGAACGGGCTGGGCCTGGTGGCCCTGCTCAGCCTCTGGTGGTCTCCGGTGGCCCAGGCGGACGTCCTGGACGACGTCTGGCGCGGTACCAACGTGCGCCTCAACGCGGCGCGCATCCACGTGAAGGGCAACGACTACGCCACGGGCTACTGGCTGCTGCCCAAGGCGTCCGGCACGCTGAACCTCAACGTCCCCGCGCGCGACTTCGGCATCAACTCGGACGTGGTGCTGCGCATGTCCGGCTCGCGCTCCGGCAACGTCCTGACCTGGACCTTCAACGAGACGCTCTCGACGCCCTACTACCTGGGCGGCGCCAACAGCGTCACCCGCGTGCGCGGCACGCTGAAGGCCCTGGCCCGGCAGGTGCGCGGAGCGGATGACCCGTTCTGTGCCCACTCCGCGTGTCCGCACAACGTGGAGCTGCTGTTGACCTCCGGCAGCCAGGTCTGGGTGGACGGCTACACGGACATCGTCTTCAAGTTCGATTGGACCGAACCCGTGTCGGTCCGCCAGTTCGTGGCCTACGCGGGCATGCCCCGTCCCCGGCTGTCCTCGGTTCGCGTGCTGACGTCCACCAACCGTTGCCAGTCGTCGGACCCCTCGGAATTGGTGGGCGAGGTGACGCTGAGCAGCCCCGCTCCCACGGGGGGCGCGCTCGTGGAGTTGATGAGCGTGGATGCGAGCGTGGGCGTGCTCAACGTGCGCGTCCCCGAGGCCCAGCGCACCGCGCGCTTCGCCATGCGGCTGCCCCCGGGCTGGTCCGGTCCCACCGTCATCCAGGCGTCGTCAGGAGGCGTGAATCAGACGCTCAGGGTCGCGCTCCAGCGGTGCGTCCTCATCGTGTTCCCCTTCAAGTACTGGTTCACGTTGCCGCGGTACTCCATCCCGCGCTTCGTGCTGAACGGGGGCTCGGTGGTGGCGCGGCTGGAGAACCAGGAGTCGGACTCGCTCATCACCACGAAGGACACGTATTCGCTCCAGGAGGTCCTCAAGGCGAACCGCGTGGAGGTGAAGGGCGTCAGTGGCAGCGGCGACGTGTTCGGCACCGCCTACACGTCCAAGGGCCCCAACGCATTCCGGCTGAAGGCCAGCGCGGTGAAGTCGGGCCCGGAGCTGTGGGTCGACGGCTACGAGGCGCTCCTGGGCAATGCGCATGGCACCCCGCTGGTGCGCTGGCCGGATGACAAGGACACCGTGTACCTGGTGGACGAGGTCGGCCCGATGAAGCACCAGGGCCTGGCCGGGCTCGCCTCGGGTCGCATCTTCTTCAACGCCCTGGGTGAGGCCGCGTCGACCGTGGCGACGAGCAAGGGCACCCGCGCGGTGCGAATCGTCGGCAAGGAGTCCCAGGTCCTGGTGGACCAGGAATCGGAAGTCACCGCGCTCAACGACGTGGGCGTGGTGCTCGGAACGGTTCGCACCTCCGACAAGAAGCTCAAGCCCTTCCGCTGGTCTCGGAAGGACGGCACGCAGTGGCTGCCCCTGCCCGAGGGTTTCGCGACCGCGAAGGCCGTGTCCCTCAATGCCAGCGGCTGGGCCGTGGGCACCGCCACCTCCGAGGATGGCAAGACGCAGTCGGCGTTCATCTCCACCCCGGACGGGAAGAAGAGCGTCCCTCTGTCCCAGGTGGCCCCCGTGGAGCTGACCAAGGCGGGTTACCGCTTCGTGGAGGCGCTGGCCGTCTCCGACGACTTCGAGGTCCTGGTCCGCGCGGTGGATGGCGAGGGACAGACCGTGCACCTGGTGCTGCGCCCATGAGCGACGCCGACACCGTGCTCCCTTCGATACTGCGAATGAGGAATCCCATCGTGAACCTGAACTCACCCCTGCGGGGGCTGTTGATGCTGTGCATGGTCGTCATGGCGGGCTGTGGAAGCTGCCAGGGAAGCAACCCGAGCTGCGACCCCAGCCAGGCGGGCACGCAGGGCTGCGCGTGCCGCACCGACTCCGCGAGCTGCAACGCGGGGCTGGCGTGCAACAGCGGGACGTGTGTGCCGTGTGGCTCCGAGGGGCAGGAGTGCTGCGTCGTCAGCGCCACGGGGACTTGCAGTGGCTCGCTGATGTGCGTGATGGAGTCGGGCGGCGAGCTGTGCCGCAACTGCGGTGATTTGGGCGAGGCGTGCTGCAACTCGGCCAGCGGTCAGATGTGCAACCCGGGAGGCAACTGCGTGGGTGGCAGCTGCAGGTCCGTGACGGGCGGAGCGTGCGACCCCTCGGGCTCCATCTTCGTCGTGGGCATCCAGGACATGAACCTGTGCGCGGTGCGCACCGTGGAGGTCCGCGCGACGACGGCGGCGAACGCGATGACGTGCGCGACCACCAGCGGGATGCTCAACTCCGGCGAGTCGTTCTACGAGGTTCCGAACACGCCCATCACCGACTACGAGATGTGCGTGGAGACGTCGGCGGAGGGGCGGCGCACCACGTCGGTGAGGGCCTTCGGAGACTTCGAGGCCCGGCGCTGCGCGCTCTTCACCCGCTGCGGGAGCGAGGGCTGCCTCAGCCTCTTCCCGGGGCGCTGCATCTAGTCACGAGGGGAAGTGAGGAGCACGGGCGTCTTGGGGGACGCGCGTGCTCCCGCGAGTCGCGGCGAGGGCCTTTCGGCCCGGAGGCCCTCGTCGCGGCCCGCGGTCCTCAGCGCAGGAGCAGCCGCCGCACCAACGGAAGAGGGAGGCTGCCCTGGGCGACGAAGGCGTCGTGGAACTGCTTGAGGCCCTGGCCCTTCGCGGCCTGGTAGTCCTGGGCCAGACGCTGCACCTCCAGCTTGCCGAACGTGTAGTAGAGGTACGTCGGGTTGTAGGCGCCGCGTCGGGCCTCCTCGTAGGCATTGGCTGGCTGTTGGAAGCACTTCTCGACGAACAGGCGCGCGGCCTCCTCCACCGTCCAGCCCGCGGTGTGAAGCTTGATTCCGGCCACGTAGCGGCAGTCGCGCAGCAGGGCCTCGGAGAGTTGCGCCAGGCGCGGCTTCGGGTCTCCTCCGCCGAAGCCCTGGTCCAGCATCATCTGCTCGGCGTAGTGGGCCCAGCCCTCCGCGTTGCTGCCCACCGCGACGAGCTTGCGGACCTTCGTGGGGAAGCGGGGCGCATAGAGGAACTGGAGGTAGTGGCCGGGCCACACCTCGTGGATGTTGATGATGGACACGACGGGCGCGTTGTAGAGGCGCAGGTGCTCCTCCTTGTGCTTCGCGTCCCAGTCGGGCTCCACGGGCGTGACGTAATAGAAGGCCTCGGTGGCCTTCTTCTCGTAGGGCCCGGGCGTGTCCATGGAGGCGAAGGAGCCCGAGCGCGCATACGGCGGCGTCTCCTCCACATGCGGACGCACTTCCGAGGGAATGGTGACCAGGTCCTTGGCGACGAGGAACTCGCGCACGCCCTCCACGGAGCGGCGCACCGTGGGGATGAGCTCCTGGGCCGTGGGGTGGTCCACTTCAATCCTGGCCATCACCTGGGCCGGCGAGAGGCGCGGGTCGATGCGCTTCGCGGTGGCCACGAAGTCGCGGTAGTCCTTCTCCAGATTGGCCTCACCGCGCGCGAGCAGCTCCGGCAGGGGCAGGTCAATCATCTCCTCGTAGCGCAGTTTGGTGAGGAAGCGCTCCTCGCCCAGCGCGTACTTGCCCGTGGAGCGCGGCAGCAGGTCCTTCTCCAGCCACTGTGCGTAGTCCTTCACGGCGGCCACGGCGGCGCGGTTGGCCACGAGGAACGAGGACTGGAGCACGGCGTCGTTGCCCGCGGCGTCCTTCGCCCACGTCGCCACCGAGCCCTCGAAGAAGCCCACGGAGCCCTTCGCCATGCGCAGGGCCAGCTCGGTGAACTCGCGCGGCGGTGTCTGGACGTTGGCCTTGCCGGCCGCGAAGACCGCGGGCACGGCCTTCAGGCGCGAAATCACCGCGCGCAGCCGCTCGATTTTCGGCGCGAAGTCGCGCTTCATCAGCCCGTCGATGGCGCCGCCCGGCAGCCCCGCGTACAGCATGGGATTGTGCTCCCAGCTCCGCAGGACGCTCAGCTCGTACTGCTCCGCGAGCAGTTGGCTCTCCAGGGCCTCCGCGTCGATGGTGTCGTCGAAGGAGAGCGCGCCCTTGTCCACGGCGTGCAGTCGCGCGAGCAGCGTGTCCAGCTCGCGGATGCGGGCCTCGATGCGTGGCCGGCTCAGGTCCTCCAACTGGTTGTCATAGGCGTGAAGTCCCACCGCCGTGCCATTGGAGGGCGAGAAGTCGAACGAGGCCTCGAAGATGGTGTCCACCAGCTTCGAGAAGTTCTCGGGCGGATGGGCACCCCCCGAGGCGGACTCGGGGGCGGAGGCGGGCACTTGCCGCGCGCAGGCGCAGAAGAGCCAGCAGGCGGAGAGGAGGAGCGCGCGTGCGAGGGCGGCTTTGGGCATGCCGCCGTTCTACCAAGGCGCCTCAGGGCTTGCCCAAGAGCTCCAGGGCCGACGTTGTCAGTGCGGTGACACCCGTGCGCAGCGTGCGCTCCCGGTCCGGGATGAAGCCGGAAGAGTGGAGAGAGGGGAGTGGCTCTCCACCCGAGCGGGACTGCGTGAAGCGCTGGGGCTCCACGGCGCCGAGCCAGAGCATCACCGCGGGGACGCCCGCGCGGCCGTACTCGGAGAAGTCCTCGCCGCCCATGACGGGCTGGGCCTCGCCCACGTTCTTCTCGCCCAGCACCTTCGACACGGCGTCGGTGAGGCGGCGGGTGAGCGCCGGGTCATTGTAGGTGGCGGGCGTGCCCTCGGTGACTTCGACCTTGGGTGGACGGGTGGCGCCGGAGACGAGGGCCTCCCCCTTCGCGACGCGTTCGATTCCGTCGAGCAGCGCCTTGCGTACCTCTGGCTTGTACGAGCGCACGGTGAGCTGCAGGCGCACCTCGTCCGGGATGATGTTGTGCTTGGTGCCGCCTTGGATGGCGCCCACGGTGATGACGCCGGGCTCCAGGGGATGCTTCTCCCGGCTGACCACGGACTGGAGCGCGAGCACGGTGCGCGCCGCCATGACGATGGGGTCCACCGTGGTGTGCGGATACGCGCCGTGGCCGCCCTTGCCGTAGAGGGTGATGTCCACCGAGTCCACGTGCGCCATCGCGTAGCCGGCCACGTACTCCACGCGTCCGGCGGGAGCCGCGGTGGTGTTGTGGAGGGCCACCGCGAAGTCGGGCTTGGGGAAGCGCTTGAAGAGGCCGTCGGCCAGCATCTTCCGGGCGCCCGCGCCCACCTCCTCCGCGGGCTGGCCCACCAGCATCAGCGTGCCGCGCCACTGGTCCTTCTTCTTGGACAGCAGCGTGGCGGTGCCCAGCCACACCGTCATGTGCACGTCATGTCCGCACGCGTGCATCACCGACACCGTCTGGCCCTCGGGGTTCTTCACCGTCACCTTGCTGGCGTAGGGCAGGCCCGTCTTCTCCTCCATGGGCAGCCCGTCCAGGTCCGTGCGCAGCATGACGGTGGGGCCCGGCCCGTTGCGCAAGAGCGCGACGACGCCCGTGCCACCGACGCCGGTGGTGACGTCGAAGCCCAGCTTGCGCAGGCGCTCGGCGAGCTTCGCGGCGGTCTTCTCCTCCTGGAACGACAGCTCCGGGTTCTGGTGCAGGTCCCGATAGAAGGTGTCCAGCTCCGGATAGAGGCCATCCAGGCCCCCCAGCACGGCGGACGGCTGCGCCGCGAGTGAGCGCTCCACGGGAGCGGTCAGGAGGACGACGAGCAAGGCCAGCAGGGAAGGGCGATTCACCAGGAGGTCTCCGGTCCGTGTCGAAGGCGGCGCCACTACACCACAGGACGGGGCGCTCGGTGCGAGGAGCGCGCGGGGGCTCTGGACAGGTGGGGTCAGGCGGGACGCACTGCTGCTTCGCGGGCCCGTTCGACATCGGGGGTGAAGTCGGTGGCGCGAAGGAAGTCGAACCAGCGGTCCATCACCGTGTGCACCGGAGGGAGCTCCATTCCCATGCGGCGGGCCAGCGTGAGTGCGGGCTCCACCGGGTAGCGGGCCGTGTCGAGGAAGTCGAGCGACTCCGTGGCCACGCCGAGCAGTCGCTCGGGCAGCCAGCGCACCCACGAGACGGGCAGGGTGAAGCGCGGTGCCCGTCGACCGGAGCGCTCCGCCGCCCACCGGATGAGCTGATGGAGTGGAGGGGTGCTCGGGTCCAGCAGCGTGTACTCCTGCCCGAGTGTCTCGGGGAGCTCCGCCACGCCCGCGAGGAATCGCGCCAGGGTGTCCACGGCCACCACGGGGACGAAGGTCTCCGGTGAGCCCAGCAGCACGGGCATCGTCCCTGCGTGGACGCGCTGCAACGTGTCCCCGAGCCCCAGGCTCTGCACTGTCGCCCCGGTGCGGCTATCGCCGATGACGGAGGACGGGTGCACCGTGGTGACGGGAACCCCGAGCCGCGCGGCTGTCTCCAGCGCCACCTGATGCGCGAGCGCCTTCGAGGCCTCATAGGCGCCCGAGCCCGTGAAGCCCCGCGTGGGCGCGGGGACGACTGCGCCCGAGGCGTTGAGTCGAGGCCCGATGCGGTAGCCGCCCACGAGCACGAGCCGGCGCAGGGAGGGCAGTCGGGAGGCCAGCTCCACCACGGCGCGGGTGCCTTCCACGTTGGTTCTCCGTGCATCATCGGCGGACAGGTGCCAGGCGAAGCGCGCGCCCAGGTGGAAGACGTCGCGCACGCCGTGGAGCGCGAGCTCGTCATCGGCGCTCAGTCCCAGGCGCGGCGCATCCAGGTCGCCTTCCAGGAACACGAGCCGCTCCGGTGCGCCGCCCATAGCGGCCACCCAGTCCCGATACGCCTGGGCCCGCGCCCCCGCGTTGCGCGACAGCAGGGCCACCCGCTGCCCGCGCCGCGTGAGCTCGGGCACGAGCCAGCGCCCTATCAATCCCGTGGATCCGATGACGAGCGCATCTGGTGACGACATCAACATGATGACCTCGATATATATAGACCAGTCTACATATTATGGAGTCGAGCCGACGCGGCTCATCCGCGTTGACTCGGGCCCGCGGTCAGTCCAGCGACAGCAGGCGTTCCAGTTCCTTTGACAGCTCCTCGACGGGAGCCCTGCTGCGGTGGGCGCGCATGAGCAGCAGTGCGCCTTCGATGGATGAGAGCAACAGGGCCGCGCGTCGCCGCGACTCGGTGGGCGTGAGGCCCTCCGCGCGGAGCCGCTCGGCGAGGAGCTGTTGCCAGTTGCGCAGCGCCTCGGCGGCGGCCGCGCGCACCGGCTCGGGAGTGGCACCCGAGGAGAGGACCACGGCCGACACGGGGCAGCCCTTCTCGAAGCCGGAGGCCTCCGCCCGGTCAGCGAGTGTCGCCAGAGCGCGACGCAGCCCGGAGACGAGGCCCTTCTCGCTGGCGAGGTGTTCACCCAGCAGCCGCGTGACTTCCATGGAGGAGACCTGAAGCGCCTCCACCGCGAGCTGCTCCTTGCCGCCCGGGAAGTGGAAGTACAGCGAGCCGCGCGGCGCCTTGCCTGCCTCCAGCAACTCCTGGATGCCCGCACCCGCATACCCCGAGCGCTCCAGCATCTCCGCCGCCGCGGCAATCATCCGCCAGCGTGTGTCCTCTCCCTTGCTCACGAGGAGATGAATATACCGGTCGTCATATTCTGTCGAGCCCTTCTGGGGCCCGGCTCAGCGGCGGCCCTTGCCCAGCTTTCCGATGAAGAGGACGTGGCGGGGGCCCTTGGTGCCGTGGGCGTGGGGACGGAGGACCTCGACGGTGAAGCCGCACTTCTCCATGCGGCGCTCGAAGGCGGGGGCGGAATCCGCGCTCCATACGGCGAGCGTGCCTCCGGAGCGCAGGGCGCGGGCGGCGTTGGAGATGCCACGCAGGCCATAGAGCCCCTGGTTGTCGGGGTGGGTGAGGGCGCTGGGGCCGTTGTCCACGTCGAGCAGGATGGCGTCGAAGGTGGCGGAGTTGCGGTTCATCACATCGCCGACATCCCCTTCGATGACGGTGACGCGCTTGTCCTCGAGAGGTGCTCCAGCGAGGGGCGCCAGGTTCGGGCCCCGGTTCCAGGCGACGACGGTGGACAGCAGCTCCACGACGGAGACGCGGACGCCCGAGCCCACGGTGTCCAGCACGGCGCGCAGGGTGTAGCCGAAGCCAAGCCCTCCAACGAGCACCCGCCCGGTTCCGGCCGCCACCACCCCGGCGCAGCCCGCCTTCGCCAGCGCCTCCTCCGAGCCGTGCATCCTGCTGGACATCAGCGTCTGGCCGCGCACGCGCAGGACGTATTCATCCCCTCGGCGGACCAGGGTCAGCTCCCCCACGTCCGGCAGGTTGGCGCTCTCGAGTGTCTCCCAGGGCTTCATGGGCACGGCTCTTCGCTCGGAGCCGGCCCCGGGTCAAGCACTCCGCACGGCACACCGGGCCCTCGCGCCGCCGCCTGTGCGCAACGTCCGGGGCCATCCTCATCCATACCCTCGCGAGCAGCCGCCACCGGGCGGCGCGACGAAGGGGGAATCCAGACCATGAACGAGCGCGAGGCATATCTGCGGAAGATGGACGCGGAGAAGCAACGAATCGACGCGCGAATCGCGGAAGTCGAGGCGCAGTCCGATATCCGCAAGGCGGACGACGACCTGAAGGAACTGCGAGGCGTGAAGGAGCGGCGCGAGGCCTTCCACCGCAAGCTGGAGGAGTGGCGCAAGCGCGGCACGGAGGACTTCGAGCGGGGCAAGCAGGAGATGCTCCAGGTCTGTGACGACACGAACAAGTCCCTGGTCGACGCGGAGGAGAAGGCGGGCGTCAGGCGCGCGACCTACGAGCGCAAGCGCGAGGCGGAGCTGCGCGAGCTGGGAGCGCAGTTCGACGCCTGGGATGCGAACGTCTCCCAGACGCGGGCCGAGGACTCGCTGCTCACGAAGCAGGAGCTCCAGTTCCTGCGCGGCTCGTTCAAGAGCACGGGGGATGCGCTGCGTCGCCTCATGTCCGCCAAGGGCGGCGAGTGGTCTCGCCTGCGCCAGGAGTACGAGGCCTCCTGGAGGGAGCTGCAGGAGAACTCGCGCAAGATTCGCGCGGACGGCGCGGATGCGTCGCAGTCGCCGCCTTCTCCCTCTTGAGCCAGGGGACGGGGACGTGGGGATGAGACGCTCCACGTCCCCTGCTCGGAAAGGACCTGCCCCGGTGTGAAGCCGCCTGACGCGCGCGACACCCGGGGCATCCTGTCAGCCTCTGAATCCTGCGCGGTACATTGCGTGTCTCGACGGGAGACCTCGCATGGGCGTGTTCGTTCAGGAGTCGCTGTCCACGCGGGATGAGTCAATCTCCGAGCCCTCAAGTGTCACCGCGGGGGGCAACTCCCGGGCGCGTGCGCTGGGCGAAATCCAGAGGGCGTTCGATTCGTCGCCCCGGGTGGTGGCCCAGGCGAAGCAGGCCCAGACGCTCCAGCGCCGCGCGTCACCCCGCAACGACACCGGGCTGCCCGACGGCTTGAAGTCCGGAGTGGAGTCGCTCTCCGGCATGTCCATGGACGACGTGCGGGTCCACTACAACTCGTCTGCGCCCGCGCAGCTCCAGGCGCTGGCGTACACGCAGGGCTCGGACATCCATGTGGCGCCGGGGCAGGAGAAGCACCTGGCCCACGAGGCGTGGCACGTCGTGCAGCAGAAGCAGGGGCGCGTGCAGCCCACGACGCAGCTTCAAGGCGAGTCCCTCAACGACGCGCCGGGCCTGGAGCGCGAAGCGGATGTCATGGGCTCGCGCGCCTCGGGCCTGAAGCTGACCGAGCCAGTCCAGCGCAAGGTGGATGCACCTCTAGGGGCGGGTGGGGCGCCCATCCAGCGCGTGGCGGTGCAACTCGGCGCGGATGATGCGGGAGAAATCACCGAGGTGAATGTGGGGGGCCGCGCGGGCTCCCTCTGGCCCAGTGAGCGCCACCACACCACGCCCTGGCAATCGTATCTGGACACGCTCGACGGTGAGTTGACGGGACTGTCCTTCGCTGAGGCCACCCAGAGCATGAACGGACTCGACGACCACCTGAGGGCCCTGCCGGGCTGGGGCCTGCGCAATCAGCTGCAAGGCCCCAAGAGGGCGGCGCTGCAGGCGGAGGTCGCGGAGCTGAATACCCGACGGGTCAACGCCAACGCCCTGGGGGATGACTCGCCCCTGCTCGCGATATCGCTCCAGCGCTACATCCAGCAGTGGCTGGTGGTGCGCAGCAAGCTCCCCCTGGCCCAGGCGGACTTCGGCGGAGGCGCCGGCACCGTGGCGGACGACGCGCTGGTGGCGCGCACCGCGAACACGGGAGGCGACGTCGACGATGACGACCTCGAGGCCTCGCTGTTCAGCATGTTCGACTTCAAGACGGTCCAGGACACGATGACCGAGTCGGATGGCAGCAATGCCGACGAGGAGTACGAAATCTTCGGGTTGGACCCGGCCCGCATGGCCACGGCGGGCGTGGGCCTGGATGCCCTCAGGGGCATGGCTTTCCGGCAGCATGCCCGCTCCATCCGCAAGGCCTATCCCACCGCGTTCGGCCAGCTCTATGGCGGTGAGGCCAATCCCATCAACGCGATGGTGGCCGCCATGGAGCAGCACTGGCAGGACAACGCCGCCTCTGATTCCGAGGCCTCCGACGACAGCATGTCCGACTCCGAGTGACGGAAAAACGCACGGGGCCCCACCGGGAGACGGTGGAGCCCCGGAGCACGCACGAGCCCGGCCCTTACTCCGCGCGCTTCACCTTCTTCGCCGTGTCCACCAGCACCTTGGCGAAGGTGAGCCCGGTGGGGCCCGCGTCCGCCTGGATGGTGTCACCCGGCAGGAACTCACCGCTGAGCACCTTGAGCGCCAGCGGGTCCAACAGGTTCTTCTGCACCGCGCGCTTCAGGGGCCGCGCGCCGTATGTCGGGTCGTATCCGCGCTCCGCCAGCATCTCCCGGGCCGCGTCCGTCAGCTCCAGCGACAGCCGCTTGTCGGCGAGCAGCTTGTCCAGCTTCGCGAGCTGGATGTCGACGATGCGGTAGATGTCCTTCTTGCGCAGCGGCTCGAAGATGACGATTTCGTCCACGCGGTTGAGGAACTCCGGACGGAAGTGGCCGCGCAGCGCGTCCATCACGTCCTCGCGCGTCTTGTCGTCCAGCTCCTCCTTGCCCGCCATGCCCGACTGGATGTCGGCGGAGCCCAGGTTGGACGTCATGATGAGCACCGTGTTCTTGAAGTCCACGGTGCGGCCCTGGCTGTCCGTCAGCCGGCCCTCGTCCAGAATCTGCAGCAGGATGTTGAAGACGTCCGGGTGCGCCTTCTCGATTTCGTCGAAGAGCACCACCGTGTACGGACGCCGGCGCACCGCCTCGGTGAGCTGGCCGCCCTCCTCGTAGCCGACGTAGCCCGGAGGCGCGCCCACCAGTCGGGCCACGGCGTGCTTCTCCATGAACTCCGACATGTCGATGCGGACCATGGCCGTGTCGTCGTCGAAGAGGAACTCCGCCAGCGCCTTCGCCGTCTCCGTCTTGCCCACGCCCGTGGGGCCCAGGAAGATGAACGAGCCGATGGGCCGGTTGGGGTCCTGCAACCCGCTGCGCGCGCGGCGCACGGCGTTGGACACCGCTTCAATCGGGCTGCGCTGACCAATCACCCGCTGGGCCAGCCGGTCCTCCATGTGGACCAGCTTGTGGACCTCGCCCTCCATCAGCCGCGAGACGGGGATGCCCGTCCACTTGGCCACCACGGCGGCGATGTCCTCGGAGTCCACCTCCTCCTTGAGGAACTTCTGCTTCTTCTGCAGCTCCAGGAGCTTGAGGTTCTGCGTCTGGACCTCCTTCTCCAGGGAGGGCAGGACGCCGAACTTCAGCTCCGCGGCGCGGTTGAGGTCGCCCTGGCGCTCGGCGGCGACCTGGTCGTTCTTCACCTTCTCCAGCTTCTCCTTCAGCGTCCGGATGGCGCCGATGGCCGTCTTCTCCGCGTCCCAGTGGACCTTGAGCGCGTCGAAGCGCTCGCGCAGGTTGGCCAGCTCCTTCTCGATGACGGCCAGTCGCTCTTGCGAGTGCGGGTCCGTCTCCTTGCGCAGGCCCTCCTTTTCGATCTGGAGCTGCGTCATCTTCCGGCGCATGTCGTCCAGCTCGGTGGGCATGGAGTCGATTTCGATGCGCAGGCGGCTGGCGGACTCATCGATGAGGTCGATGGCCTTGTCCGGCAGGAAGCGGTCGGAGATGTAGCGGTGGCTGAGCGTGGCGGCGGCCACCAGCGCGGTGTCCTGGATGCGCACGCCGTGGTGCACCTCGTAGCGCTCCTTCAGACCGCGAAGGATGCTGATGGTGTCGTGCACGCTGGGCTCGCCCACGAACACGGGCTGGAAGCGGCGCTCCAGGGCCGCGTCCTTTTCAATGTGCTTGCGGTACTCGTCCAGCGTCGTCGCGCCAATGCAGTGCAGCTCGCCGCGCGCCAGCGCCGGCTTGAGCATGTTGCCCGCGTCCATGGCCCCCTCGGCCTTGCCCGCGCCCACAATCGTGTGGATTTCGTCGATGAAGAGGATGACCTGACCGGATGCGTCGGCGACCTCCTTGAGCACCGCCTTGAGCCGCTCCTCGAACTCACCGCGGAACTTGGCGCCGGCCACCAGGGCGCCCATGTCCAGCGTGATGAGCTGCTTGTTCTTCAGGCCCTCCGGCACGTCGCCGTCGACGATGCGCCGCGCCAGCCCCTCGGCGATGGCCGTCTTGCCCACGCCCGGCTCGCCAATGAGCACCGGGTTGTTCTTCGTGCGCCGGCTGAGCACCTGGATGCAGCGGCGAATCTCCTCGTCGCGGCCGATGACGGGGTCCAGCTTCCCCGCCCGCGCCGCCTCCGTCAGGTCCCGCCCGTACTTCTCCAGCGCCTGATAGGTGGATTCAGCATCCTGGCTCGTCACGCGCCCGGAGCCGCGGACCTCCTTGAGGGCGGCCACCACCCGCTCACGGGTGATGCCGGACGCCTTCATGACCTCGCCCGTCGTGCCCTTGTCCTGGGTCAACGCGAGCAGCAGATGCTCGGACGAGATGAACTCGTCCTTGAGCGCCTTGGCCTCGTCGTCCGCCTTGTCGAACGTCTTCAGCAGGCGCTGGCCGAGCATCGCGCTCTCGCCCCCCTGCATCTTGGGCAGCTTGCCCAACGCCTCGCCCAGCCGGGACGAGAACAGCTTCACGTCCGCCCCCAGCTTGCGCAGCAAGGGGTCGACGATGCCGTCCTTCTGTCCCAACAACGCCGCGGCCAGGTGCTCCGGCTCGTACTGGGGATTGTCGGCGCGGCGGGCCAGCGTCTGGCCTTCCGTGATGGCTTCCTGCGCCTTCACCGTGAACTTATCGAGTCGCATACACTCAACGTAAGAGTCGACTCGGGCTTGGCAAACGGCCGGGCTTATTTAACGCGCGGCGTCACCCTGCGCCGGAAGCGGAATACTTTGGACTCCTGGTAGCGGCTGGGTTTTCGAGGTGCTTGAGTTGCCAGAGGGGTGGCGGCTCGGTTATAGGCGGCGCCCACCCTCGGGGGGCTGAACCTGGAAGCGCACGGCGGCTATCTCATTCGACTCGAAAGCTTCAACGGGCTGGAGTTGCTCCAGCAGGCCCGTGAGGCGCTGCGACTGGACGGTGCCTCGGGCGCCACCGGCCTGCAGGTGTCGGTCAATCGGCGCCGCAAGGTGGTGCGACTGGCCTACGTGGGCCCCTTCACGCAGGGCCGGCCGGGGGCGCACTGGTATGCGGCGCACCATGCGCTGCCTCGCCTGCTGTCCCGGGCGGCCAACGCCACGGTGCACGTCTACGTGTTTGATCCGGACGAGGGCGAGCAGGTCGTCGCCTACGGCAACGGACGGCGCGTGGGTGGCGAGCGGGTGGTCTACGACCGCGTGGAGCTGCCCGAGGGCCGCCCCGAGGACCTGGACGAGGCGGCCTTCCTGCACATGCAGTCCCGCTGGCCCATGGGGCACCTGGCGCACGTCTTCGGACTGTCGCGCAAGGAGCTGCTGCGGCTGCCCCGCGCGGAGCTGGGGCGGGTGTTGTCGCTGGAGGAGGAGACCTCGGCGGACGTGGAGTCCGCGCTGGAGGCCCTGCTGCCGGGCGGCGTGGCACCCCACGCCCCCTGAAGTGCCGCGGGACTGCTAGCCGTCGGCCGGGCTGTCCTGGGCGACGAGCGCGTCCCGCACGGTGTCGCTGCGGAAGTACTGGCCGAGCAGGGCGAAGGTGCCCGCGATGACGGCCGTGCCCAGCACCGTCAGGCCCAGGGCCATCCACGGGGCCACGCTGCCGACGACCTCGGCCGTCGTGGGGTCCTGGTACTCGGGGCGCTGGGTGAGCGTCTGGGTGAGGGTGACGCCCACGCGGCGGGACACCACGGCCCACTGGGCGCCGTCGATGGTGCGCAGCACCGCCACGGTGAGCGCGGCGCGGCCGAGCATCTTCCGCAGGGCCTCCCGGGGCAGCCCGTCCGAGCGGAGCATGTGGGAGGCGGACACGAAGACGAAGGCGCACGCGATGGCGAGCACGCCCATCAGCACGGCGCGAGGCTCCCGCATGGGCTCCAGGGCCTGGTACTGGGCCTCCAGGAGCTTCTGGAGGATGGCGGGGTCGCTGCCCAGGAGGAACGGCGGGCCGGCCTCCATGTGCCGCGAGCGGACCTCGTAGAAGTGGGCCATTTCCATGGCCTCGTTGAGCGCGCCCCAGCCGGTGAAGATGGCGAGCACGACACCCACGAGCGCCGCGAAGCGGATGCGCCCGGGCAGCCTGCCCGAGCGGGGAACAGGCGCCGTCACCGCTTGCTCGCCTCCACGAAGCGCAGGCGGAGATCCGCGAGCAGGCTGTCGAAGAGACGCTCCTCGTCCGCCGTCAGGTTGCCCCGCGTCTTCTGCCGCAACAGCGACAACAGGTCCAGGTTCTGCCGGGCCAGCGGCAAGTCCTTCGACGTCTGGCCCGTCTCCGGGTTCGGCGTATCACCAAGGTGGATGAGCACCGCGGTGCCCAGCCCCATGATGAACGTGCCGAAGGAGATGGCCTCCTCGGACGCGGAGCGCGCTTCCCCCCGCATCACGAAGGTCTCGCCGCGCTTCTCGTCCACGGGGCTCATGGAGTGCCCGGCTCCTCGCCCTCGGCGATGTCCTTGAGCGCGGCCTCGTCGGCGGAAACGGGCGTCTCGTCGGCGACGTCGGAGGACTCGTCCTCGTCTTCGTCCTCGTCGTCCGCCTCGTCCTCTTCGTCGAGGTCATCCTCTTCGTCGTCGTAGTCGTCCGTGACGTCGTCGTCCATGAACGTCTCCACCGGCGTGGCCTTGTCCGCCACATCCGGCAGGCCCTTCACGTGGCGCTCGAACGCCTTCTCGTCCAACTGGCCCGAGCGCAGGTACCGCTCCGCGGTGCGCTTATCGAGATACTTGGGGTCCACCGTGTCCGCCATGTTTCAAATCCTCGGAATTGCTTGGAAAATAGCGGGCTACCTTATAGCAGAGGGGGCATCTGTCAACGCCGCCGTCCCGCCTTCCTGGTGCCGATGAACGCCCCGCCTCGTCCGCTGCTTCCCCCGGGCCCGTATCTGCTGTGCGACGACACCGTCCGGGGGGACATGCCCCTGGTGCTCAAGGCCGAGCGGATGCTCGCGGGAGGCGCCCGGGTGGTGCAGTTGCGCATGAAACGCACGCCGATGCGAGAAGCCCTGGCGGTGGCCCGGCAGGTGGCCTCGCTGTGTCGGCGGGCGGGCGCGGTGTGCCTGCTCAACGACAGGGTGGACCTGGCGCTGCTGGCGGACGCGGATGGCGTGCACGTGGGTGACGAGGACCTGCCCCCGGAGGCGGCGCGTGCGCTCCTGGGGCCTGGCCGCCTGGTGGGCGTCACGGTGCGGGACGTGGAGGGCGCGATGGCCGCGCGGGATGCGGGCGCGGACTACGTGGGCGTGGGGCCCGTCTTCGGCACGACGACGAAGCAGGTGCCCGCACCGGTGATGGGGCTGGAAGGCCTCGCGCGGGTGGTGAGGGGCAGCCCGCTGCCGGTGGTGGGGATTGGAGGGGTGGGGCTCGAGAACGTGGCCTCCGTCGCGGCGACGGGCGTGCACGGCGCGGCGGTGGTGTCGGACGTCCTGCTCGCTCAGGACATCGCCGAGCGGGTGCGCCTGCTGACGGGCGCGTTTGAACGGGGCCGTGTGGGGGGGTAGGGTCGACCGACGGACTCCCCCATGAACAATCATCCGCGTCACCATGGCCAGCCGCCCCGGCGGCCCAACATCGGCATCACCCCGGACTGGAGCCAGCCCGAGGATCAGCCCTTCGCGCGGTACGAGCTGAAGGTGCCCTACGCGGACGCGGTGCTGCGCGCCGGGGGCCTTCCCTTCGTGCTGCCATACGCGGACGACCCCACGTGCGTGGACGCGTATCTGGACCGCGTGTCGGGGCTGCTCGTCACCGGCGGCGCCTTCGACATTCCTCCCGAAGCGTATGGCGAGACGGCTCGCGAGGGACTGGGCGGGCTGAAGGAAGGGCGCACCGCGTTCGAGGCGGCGCTGATGCGCGGCGCGCTCAAGCGCAACATGCCGGTGCTGGGCGTGTGTGGCGGCATGCAGCTGCTCAACGTGGTGCTGGGTGGCACGCTGTTCCAGGATATCGGTCGCGAGGTGCAGGGCGCTCGTGAGCACGAGCAGAAGCATGACCGCACGCAGCCGCAGCATCCGGTGGAAGTGCGCAGCGGCTCGTTGCTGGCGGAGGCGGTGGGGCACGGCCAGCTCATGGTGAACTCCACGCATCACCAGGCGGTGAGGAGTCCCGGGCGCGAGGTGAGCATCTGCGCGATGGCGCCGGATGGCGTGGTGGAGGCGATTGAATCCACCGCGCATGTCTTCGCCGTGGGCGTGCAGTGGCATCCCGAGTACATGGCGACGACGATTCCCGTGCACGTGGGGCTGTACAAGTCCTTCATCCAGAAAGCGCGAGAGCACCGGCGGTGATTCCTCGCGTCGTCCTGTTGGCGGGGCTCGAGCCCACGGGAAGAGCGGGGCTGCTGGCGGATGTGGCGGCGGTGCGTGCGCGCGGAGGGCAGCCGGTGGCGGTGCCCCTGGCGCAGACGGCGCAGGGACTCGCCACCTTCTCCTGGGTGGCCTCTCCGCCGCGTGTTGTCCGCGCGCAGTTGGTCGCCGCGCGCGAGCTGGGAGATGTCCACGCGGTGAAGTGGGGCATGGTGCCGGGCCTCGCGCAGTTGGAGGCCGCGAGCGCCGCGCTGGCCGGGACGCGGGCGTGGTGGGTGGTGGACCCGGTGGTGCGGACGTCGCGCGGGCAGCTGTTGTCCCGCCTGTCCGCCCGGCGCTACCTGTCGCTCGCCGGTCCGCGCGTCGTGCTCACTCCGAACCTGGATGAGGCGGGGTGGCTCTTGGGCAGGCCCGTGCCGGATACGGTGGTGGCGGCGCGTGAGGCTGCAATCGCGCTGGTGGCGAGGGGCTTCGGCGCGGTGCTGGTGAAGGGCGGGCACCTGCCGGATGCGCAGGGACTGGCGGACGTACTGGCCACGCCGGAGGGCGTCCGCGTCCTGAAGGGCCAGCGATTGGAGCGGGCTCCCGAGCGTCGTGGCACCGGATGTCGTCTGGCCTCCGCGCTGGCGACGGAGCTGGGGCGGGGACTCACGCTGGAGGCGGCGACGCGCGCGGCCCGGGCGCTCGTGGCGCGCTACCTGCGCACGGGCGTGGAGTAGGGGCGGGCGAAGCGCGGTATTCCCGCGCTACTCGCCTCGGCTGCGGCTCTCGAAGCGGGTGTATTCCGAGAGGAACACGAGGTCGACGGAGCCGATGGGGCCGTTGCGCTGCTTGGCGACGATGAGCTCCACGGGGATGACGGTGCTCGCGGGCGCCTGCGGATTGCCGTCGGGGCCTTCTTCCGTCTCCTCGCGGTGGATGAACATCACCACGTCGGCGTCCTGCTCGATGGAGCCCGACTCACGAAGGTCCGACAGCATGGGCTTGCCGCCCTTGCGCTCCTCCACCTTACGGTTGAGCTGACTGAGCGCGATGATGGGGACCTCCAGCTCCTTGGCGAGCTGCTTGAGCGCGCGGGAGATTTCGGCGACCTCCAACTGACGGCTCTCCACCTTGCCCTTCTGGTGCATGAGCTGGAGGTAGTCGATGACCAGCAGCGACAGCCGGGGGTCCTTCTGCTTCACGCGGCGCGCCTTGGCGCGCAGGTCGAACGGGGACAGGCCACCCGAGTCGTCGATGTAGATGGGCGCGTTGTAGAGCGCGCCCGCCATCTCCTGGAACTTCTCTTCATCGTGCGGCGAGAGGCGACCGCCGCGCAGCTTCTTCATGTCCACGCGCGCGGTGGACGCGAGCAGACGCATCAGGAGCTGGTCCGCGGGCATTTCCAGGCTGAAGATGCCGACGGCCTTGTTCTCCTTCAGCGCCGCGTGCACCGCGATGTTCATCGCGAAGGACGTCTTGCCGATGCCGGGACGGGCCGCGAGGATGATGAGCTCGCCGGCGTGCAGACCCGTCAGCTGGTTGTCCAGGTCGATGTAGCCGGTGGACAGGCCGGTGATGCCCGTCGCCGCCGCCTTCATCTTGTCGAGCAGATCCAGCGTCTGCTCCATCAGCTCGCTGACGGGCCGCAGGTCTCCTTCGCGCTTCTTCTCCGCGAGGAGGAACACCTTGCGCTCGGCCTCGTCGAGCAACACCTCCAGCTCGCCCGTCTCCTGGCTGGCGAGGTCCTGGATTTCGCGGCCGACGTGCGCCAGCCGGCGTCGCAGCGCCTGGTCCTTGACGATGTTCGCGTACTGGACGGCGTTGGAGGCCAGCGGCACCACCTGGTCCAACCGCATCAGGTACGCGGGACCGCCCACGGCGACCAACTGCCCGAGGACCTTCAGCTCCTCGGACAACGTCAGGTGGTCGACCTGCTGCTGCTTTCCGTCCAGGCGAATCATCGCCGCGAAAATCTGCGCGTGTGCTGGGCTGGAGAAGTCGTCCGCGTGGACCACTTCGCCTACGGCGGAGATGAGCGAGTTGTCCGCGAGCACGGCGCCGAGCACTGCACGCTCGGCGGCCAGGTCCTCGTGGACCTTTCGCCCATCTCTGAGGTCGAGGGAGTTCTCCATGTCTGCCCGCCCACTCTACAGGCGGCACTGACATGGCAGAAATTATCCGCCACAGACCTGTAGCGGCGGGTGGGGGGAGGAAGGTGGACCTGCCCGCAGTCAGCCTTCCATGCCCCAGCGCTGGAGGAATGCTTCACGCCACGTACGGCTGAGCACCACCGTGGTGCCGTTCTTCAGGACCAGAATTCCATCGCCGTGGCTCCACGGCTCCAGCTTCGCCACCGCGTCCAGGTTGATGATGTCGCCGCGGTGGACGCGAACGAAGCGCTCCGGGTCCAACCGCTCCTCCAGCGCGCGCAGGCTCTGTCGCACCAGGTGCTCCGCCTGGGCCGTGTACACGCGCACGTACTTGTCCTCGGAGGACAGGCGCCACACGTGCTCCAGGCGCAGGGGCACCCACGCCTCGCCCGCCTTCACCACCAGCCGCTCCAGCGTCTTGCGAGGCGTCGTCGCGGCCACCTCCCGCAGCAGGGCCTGGAGCCTGGTGGCCTCCGAGCCTCCCCCGAGCAGCAGCGCATGCGCCTTGTCCAGCGCGCGGGCGAACCGCTCGCCGTCGTAGGGCTTGAGCAGGTAGTCCACCGCGTGGGCCTCGAAGGCCCGCAGCGCGAAGCCGTCATACGCGGTGGAGAAGATGACGGAGGGGCCTGGCCCCGGGCCCAACGCCTCCAGCACCTCGAAGCCCGTCAGGCCGGGCATCTGCACGTCGAGGACGACGAGGTCCGGCTTCAACGATTCGATGCGCGCGAGCGCCTCGGTTCCATCCGCCGCCTCGCCCACCAGCGTGAAGCGCGCCTCGCCCTCCAACAGCCGCCGCACCTTGGCTCGGGCGGGCGACTCGTCATCCACGGCCAGCACGCGGAAGGTCGTCACGGGTGCGCTCCCCGAGGCAGGGTCAGCGACACGCGCGCGCCACCCTCGGGCCCCTGTCCCTTCTCCAGCCGGGCCCGCCCTCCATGCAGGAGCGCGAGGATCTGCTCCAGGTGCGCCAACCCCACGCCCGTCCCGGTGGCGGGGGATTCCGCGCCGAAGCCCCGGCCCGTGTCCTCGACCTCCAGCCGCCACGTGTCCGCCGTCTCGTGGGCGCGGATTCGCACCTCCAGCGGCTCCACGCGGTCCTGGTTGTGCTTCACCGCGTTCTCCACCAGCGTCTGCAGCGCGAAGCAGGGCACGCGCGCCGAGTCCAGGCCCGGCGCCACGCTCCAGTTCACCGCGAGCCGCTCGCCGAAGCGCGCCGACAGGAGTCCCACGAAGCGCGCGGTGTGCGTGCGCTCCTCGGCCAGCGTCCACGTGGGCTCCGCGCGCTCCAGGCTGGCGCGCAGCACGTGGCCCAAATCACTGAGCAGCCGGTCCGTGCGCTCCAGGTCCTCGTACATGACGGAGCTGATGGTGTGCAGCGAGTTGAAGAGGAAGTGTGGGTGGAGCTGGCCCGTGAGGGACTGGAGCTGCGCCGACCGCAGCTCTCCCTCCAGCTCCGCTGCGCGCAGTGCCCGCTCATGCTGATTCCTCCAGGCCACGAAGAGGCTGATGAAGGTGACGGCGAGCCCGTAGACAATCAGGTCCTTCGACACCTCCATGGGCAGGCGGAAGGCCATCGGTCCGTACTCGTACTCGCCCCAGCCCAGCAGCGAGTAGAGCGGGTAGCGGACTCCCAGCATCACGACGATGTGAACGGAGGTGTAGAGCGCGAAGCCCACCGTGTGCAGCCCGAGGAACCGCGCCCACCCGGCGGCGCGCGGGGACGGGGCATTCAGCGCCGCGGTCAGGATGATGGGCAGCGCCGCCCAGGCCGAAAGCGCACCGGTGAGCTCCCAGGCGAAGGCGCGCGAGGCGGGGAGCCTGTCGAAGCCGTTGGCGAGCTGGTCCAACCTCACCGCCGCGCCGTACGACACGCCCACGACGAGGCAGAAGGCGAACACCCCGAGCGCCGGGCGCAACCGGAAGCGGGGCCAGCGCCAGGGCAGGGGCGAGGGCACTTCGAAGGCAGGCGTCGGGAGGGTGTCGGCCATGGGCGCTCCGTCACGCAGTATGCCCGGTGGGCACGTCCTGGAGCTTCACTTCGGGACGAGACACCACACGGGCCTTCAACCCGAAGAACGGCCTCAACCAGGGCAGGCGGGCCACCAGCTCGCTCAGGGCCCAGCTGATGAGGAACGTCGTGACGAGCACGCAGCCGAAGAGGCTCCACGGCCCCACGGGCAGCCGCAGCATCGCGAAGCCCACGACGACGATGACCGTCTGGTGGAGGATGTAGAACGGGTACGACAGCTCCTGCGCGTGCTTCACCCACCGGCTCCCGGTTCGCACGCACCGTCGCGCCCAGCCCAGCGCGGTCAGGATGAAGAGCCACTGGGCCGACGCGCCCCCGAGCACCTCGGGCACCAGGTCGAACTCGCTCTCCGGCATCATGATGGCGAAGAGGACGGCCGAAATCCCCAGCATCCACCACCGGCGCTCGACCAGGACGTCCCAGACCCTGGGCACGCGGCCGAGCAGGTGGCCCATGAGGAAGAGCAGGCCGTAGTGGCCAAAGGTCCTCGGGTCGTCGAGGAGCGCGTGCGTCTGCGGGAAGCGGTGCAGCAGCACGTCGTTGATGAAGAGCGGGACGAACAGCCACCCGAGATTCACGCCCCGGCACAGCCAGGCCTCGACCTTCGCGAGCCACGCCTGCCCGCGCCCTGTCGCCAGCGCCCAGAAGAGCGGCAGCGCGAGCAGGCAGTAGACGAAGAGGTAGACGACGAACCACAGGTGATGCCAGCTCAGGCTGCCCGCGGGGTAGGGCACGAAGCCGAAGACGGACGGATAGAAGTCCGCGTAGCTGCCCTGGAACTTCCCCCGGAACACGCGCTCCACGTAGATTTGAGGCGGCACGATGACCAACATGCCGAACACCACCGGCAGCAGCAGTCGCCGCGTCCTGTCGTGCGCGAAGTCACGCAGCGAGCGCCGCCGCAGCGCCAGCGCCGTGCCCACGCCGGAGATGACCATCAAGAGCGGCATGCGCACGTGGTGCAGCACCTCCATCGTCGGCTCCAGCGCCGGCAGCAGCGAGGGCGCCTTGATGTGCCAGTCCCACCGGTTGAACATCATCCCGGTGTGGAACAGGTGCAGCACGAGGATGGCGACGACGCGGAGCCAGTCCAGGTCAGGACGGTGGGCATCAACGGGGGACGACAGCGGGGCGGGTGCGGTGGGCGTGCTCATGGGCGAGCCTCCTGTGCCTCACGGATACCCACCCGCCTGAAACGCCTCCACGCCCGTGTCGTAGGACGGACCGGCCACGGCGCGAACCGGACGCGCCCGGCACGAGCGCGAGGCCCGCCAAACGAAAAGGCCGCCCGGGTTGCCCCGGACGGCCTTCTCGAGACCACGGTGAGGTGGAGTCGCTTGCCGTTACTCGGCGGCGACTTCGACCTTGATCTTCGCCACCACGTCACGGTGGAGGCGCAGCTCGACTTCGTAGTGGCCAATCGACTTGATGGGGTCGGCCAGGTGGATGGCGCGACGGTCCACCGTCTGCCCCTGGGCCGCCACGGCCTCGGCGATGTCCAGCGCGGTGACGGAGCCGAACAGCTTGTCCTGATCTCCGACCTTGCGCTTGATGACGACCTTGATGGAGCCGACCTTCTTCGCCTGCTCCTCCGCGGCGCCCTTCAGCTTGGCATTGCGGGCGGTGATGACCGCCTTCTCGTGATCGAGCTGACGCAGGTTCTGCTCGCTCGCCAGAACCGCCTTCTTGCGCGGCAGCAGGTAGTTACGGCCGAAGCCGTCCTTCACGGTGACGAGCTCCCCGGACTTGCCGAGGTTCTCGATGTCCTCTCGCAGAATGAGCTTCATGTTCAGTCTCCTGAGCGGACCCGGCGGTTAGCCGACCACCGCGTTGTAGGGGAGCAGGGCGATGCCGCGCGCGCGCTTGATGGCCGTCGCCACCTCACGCTGGTGCTTCGCGCAGTTGCCGGAGATGCGGCGGGGAATGATCTTGCCGCGCTCGGTGACGAAGTACTTCAGCGTCGCCTGGTCCTTGAAGTCCACCGACGCGTTCTTCTCCGCGCAGAAGCGGCAGACCTTCTTGCGGCCGAAGCCACGGCCACCGCCGCGCTTCTCGTCATCGCCGCCCATGCCACCGCGGTCGCCACGGTCTCCACCGCGATCGCCGCCACGGTCTCCACCGCGATCACCGCGAGGTCCGCCGCCGCCGCCGAAACCGCCACTGCGGCCGCCCGACGAGCCGCCCGTCTTGCTTTCCGTTCCGTTGCTCATGAACTTTCTCGTTTCCTGAATAGGTCCCTAGAGAATGTCCCAGGCGGCGCTCAGGCCTCCTCGGACGACTCCTCCTCCGCCTCGCCCACGGACTCCTCGGCCACGTCGCCTCGGAATCCACCACCCTCGCGCGGCTCGGGAGCGCCCGGACGGGTCTCCTCCACGTCGCCGGCGAGCTTCAGGTCCTCGAGGACCGGACGCGTCTCGGGGTCCACCTCATCCGCCAGCTTCACGGAGATGTAGCGGGTGACCTCATCGAGGTTCTTCAGGTTGCGCTCAATCTCCGCCACCAGACCCGAGCTGCCCAGGTAGCTGGCGTGCACGTAGATGGCGCGGGGCTGCTTCGCGATGGGGAACAGGGTCTTCTTCTTGCCCCACACCGTGAAGCGAAGGACCTTGCCACCCTCGCGGGAGACGATTCCACGGACGCGCTCCTTGAGCTTGTCCACGTTGTCGTCGGTCAGGTCCGGCTTGACCAGGAAGATGGTCTCGTACTCACGAAGCCGCTTGGCGGCCTGCGTCTCTGCCATGTTTTCTCTCCCCTTGGGGTCGAGTGCCCCCCGGACAATCCGAGGAGCGGGGAAACGGCGAATGGCCCCATGGCCACCACCGGGAACGGGAAACCGCGCGCCCGTCACCCTCGCGCTACGTCCCGTGCACCAACACGGGAAGCTGTGAAAGAACATCCCACCGGATCAACCACCCCGGCGAGCGAACGGGCCTTCTAGGAGGGCCCCCCGGGCAAGTCAAGCTCCCGGAAGGCTCGCCTGTCCGCCCTCCAGGCCCCACGAGGGGGCCTCAGGCCTTCCGGTTGAAGCGGTTCATCGCCACCGACAGCCCCTCGCGCACCCAGCACTCCGTCATGTCCATGGCGCGGTCCATCAGTTCGTCCAACTGGCGGCGCTCCCCGTCGTCGAAGTTGGACAGGACATAACCGGCCACGCGTTCGCGGGCATTGGGGCCCTCCGGCTTGTCGATGCCGAAGCGCAGGCGGATGAACGCCTCCGAGCCCAGACTGGAGACGATGCTCTTCAGGCCGTTGTGGCCGCCGCTGCCGCCCCCTGCCTTGAGCTGCAGCCGGCCCAGGGGCAGATCCAGCTCGTCGTGGATGACGAGCACGTCTTCGGGGGGGACTTTGTAGAAGCGCGCCGCCTCGGCCACCGAGCGGCCCGACAGGTTCATGAAGGTCTGCGGCTCGACGAAGAGGATTTTCTCGCCCGCCAGGGTTCCCTGGCCCACCTTCGCGGCGAACTTCTCCTGGTTCAGCTCCGCGCGCGCCCGGGCCAGCAGCGCCTCCACCACCATGAATCCGATGTTGTGCCGGTGCCGCTCGTACTCGCGCCCCGGGTTGCCCAGCCCGCAGATGAGCTTCATGGGAGGCTCCAAAAAGAAACGGGGCCAGCCTCGGCGAGGCCAGCCCCGTGTCCAGGGTACACCGGAAGACGACTACTTCTTCGCGGGGGCCTTGGCAGCCGCCGCGGGGGCCGCCGCCTTGTCGCCAGCCTTCGCTGCGGGAGCCTTCGCTGCGGGAGCCGCCGCGGCCGGAGCCGCCGCCGCCGCCGCGGGAGCCACTTCGGCCGCCTCGGGCGCGGCGACGACCGCCACGGTGTAGTTGACGTTCGACTTCACCGACACGCCGGCCGGGAACTTCACGTCGTTGATGTGCAGCGCCTCGGCGATCTTCAGCGCCGTCACGTCCACCTCGATGCGCTCGGGGATGGCGTTCGGCAGCGCCCAGACCTGGATCTCACGGCGAATCTGGCTGAGCAGACCACCCTCGGCCACGCCCACCGACTTGCCGACGAGCACGAGCGGCACGTCCACCTTGACCTGCTCGTTCTCGCGCACGCCGATGAAGTCCACGTGCAGGATGTCCCGGGTGACCGGGTCCATCTGGTAGTCCTTCAGGAGGACCTGCTGGTCGCCACCGGCCAGCTTCAGCAGGATGACGGTGTTGAACTTATGCGGGGTGTTGATGGCCGCGCGCACGGCCTTCGGGTCCACCGAGATGTGCACGGGCGTCTTCAGGTGCTTGCCGTACACCACGGCGGGCACCACACCCTGGGCGCGCAGCTTGCGGGCAAAGCCCTTGCCAGAGCCTTCACGCGACTTCGCCTCGAGGGTGTTCTTGTTGTCGGACATGAAAATACCTTGGGAATGGATACCGCGGTGACCACCGGCCACCCTGGCGCCCTCGGCATCCCGCCCCAGTGGCGGGCCCCGAAGACGGCGCCGCGAAGGGGACCGTTGGAGGAGGCCGGACATGCCAGCCCCCGGCCAGGGAGTCAAGTCGCCCGGTGGCCGGGCGCTTTGCTTCTCAGACGAACAGCGAGCTGAGCGAGTCGGCCCGGTGGATGCGGGCAATGGCCTCGCCGAAGAGGCGCTCGGTGGTGAGCACGCGAATCTTCGAGCACGCCTGCGCCGCGGCCGACAGCGGCACGGTGTCCGTGAAGACGACCTCCTCGAGCACCGAGTCGGTGATTCGCTGGATGGCGGGCCCGGAGAGGATGGGGTGCACCGCGTAGGCGACCACGCGGCGGGCGCCCTTGGCCTTGAGCGCCGCGGCGGCCTGCGCGAGCGTGCCGGCGGTGTCCACCATGTCGTCCACCAGGACGGCGTCCTTGCCGGCCACGTCACCGATGAGGTTCATCACCTCGGAGGCGTTGGGGCGCGGACGGCGCTTGTCGATGATGGCCAGGCCCGTGTTCAGGCGCTTGGAGTAGGCGCGCGCGCGCTCCACGCCTCCCGCGTCCGGCGACACGATGACCAGCTCCTGCGACTCCGGGAAGCGCTTGCGCAGGTCCTCCAGGAACACCGGCGAGCCGTACAGGTGGTCCGAGGGGATGTTGAAGAAGCCCTGGATCTGCCCGGCGTGCATGTCCATGGAGACCACGCGCTCGGCGCCCGCCACTTCCAGCAGGTCCGCGACGAGCTTCGCCGTAATCGGCGTGCGCGGGGCGACCTTCCGGTCCTGCCGGGCATACCCGTAATACGGGATGACGGCGGTGATGGAGCTCGCGCTCGCCCGCTTCAGGGCGTCGCAGATGATGAGCATCTCCATCAGGTGGTCGTTGGTCGGCGGGCTCGTCGACTGGAGGATGAAGACGTCGTGGCCGCGGACGTTCTCTCCAATCTCGACGTGGATTTCACCGTCGGAGAAGCGCCCCACCTCCGCCTTGCCGAGCGGACGCTTGAGGTATTCGCAGATTCGGTGAGCCAGGCCGGGATTCGAGCTCCCGGCGAAGATCTTGAAGTCGCGCGGCTGCATGATGGGCCCGCTGACTAACCTGGACACGCGCGGATGTGAAGGACGTTAGTCGAGATCTGCTGGCATCGGACCGAGCATCCCTGCTTGCGCCTGATGGAGGTGCCGCTCGTACTCCATGAGAATGACACGCTCCATCTGGCTGCGTGTGTCCGCGTTGAGCGGGTGGGCTATATCCTTGTACGTCCCATCCTTGCGCTTCTTCGCCGGCATCGCGATGAACAGCCCCGAGGAGCCGTGGATGACCTTCAGGTCGCGAATGACGAAGCAGTGATCCAGGGTGATGGTGACGTACGCCTTGAGCTTGTCCTCTTCGACCGGAAACACCCGGACGTCGGTGATGTTCATGGTCCCCCCCCGAACCCGAAAGGTCGGAGCTGGCGGGAAGCCTGGGACATACCGGGTGCAAAATGCAAGGGTATGGTGAAGGAGAACCCTCACCATTGTTCCACTCGCTCACAGTCCAGTGAGATGGGAGGGACTACCCAAGGGCTCCTGGCCAGTGCATGACCAGGTGGGTCAGAAAAGCCAGATGGTAGACCACGATGATGCCGTAGATGACGGCGCCCGCTCGGATGGCGATGCGGCTGGCGCGCAGGCGCCGGTGCAAGCACAAGAGCCACAGGCCGGTGTTCACGATGAGCAGCTTGGCGAACATGAAGAAGAGCGGTGACTGCTCGTAGGCCAGACGCATGAGAGGGTTGAGCTCCTCCGCCACGCCCAATTGCAGGAAGAGCAGCGTGAAGAGCCCGTCCATCAGGTTGAGCATCAGCAACGCCACCGAGGCGGGCGACGCATAGAAGGAAGCCATTCCACCGCGGACCGCGCCCCGAACCTGCTCCATCGTCGTCGTCGCCACGCCCTGCCTCCCAGTCCCGACCTTCCGGGGGCGTTCCCTTTCAAGTGGCTTGCCAGCGCCCGGACGGGCCGAGGAAGGGCGGGCGGGCAAGCGGGCGGAGGCGTGCCCGGGGGCCCCGTCACGAGGACGCGGTTGGCGGTTGACTCCCGCGGGGGGGTGACAGAGTATCCGCGCCCCTCCGCCCCCAGGCCAGGCGAGCGTCCCTTGCACCAATTCCCCAAAGATATCGGGTGGATAGAGGTCATTTGCGGTTCGATGTT
This sequence comes from Myxococcus eversor, assembly GCF_010894455.1. Taxonomy (GTDB): domain Bacteria; phylum Myxococcota; class Myxococcia; order Myxococcales; family Myxococcaceae; genus Myxococcus; species Myxococcus eversor. Next base: position 514,613 of record NZ_JAAIXY010000001.1, read on the forward strand.
CTCCGGCAAGACGGAGGAGTTGATCCGCCGCGTCCAGCGCGCCGTGTACGGCAAGCAGAAGGTGCAGGTGTTCAAGCCCCGCATCGACAACCGGTACGACGAGACGCAGGTGGTGAGTCACTCGAAGCATCGGGTGACGTCCACGCCGGTGGAGCGGGCTGAAGAGATTTTTTACCGGTTGGAGCCCGACACGCAGGTGGTGGGCATCGACGAGGTGCAGTTCTTCGGCGCCGAAGTCGTCGCGGTGGTGGAGGCGCTGGCCAACAAGGGCCTGCGCGTCATCTGCGCGGGACTGGACCAGGACTACCAGGGCCGTCCCTTCGAGCCGATGCCGCAGCTGATGGCGGTGTCGGAGTACGTGACGAAGGAGCTGGCCATCTGCGTGGTTTGCGGCAATCCGGCCAATCGCTCCCAGCGCATCGTCTCCAGTGGCGAGCGCGTGGTGGTGGGCGCGGCGGGCGCGTACGAGCCCCGCTGCCGCAAGTGTCACGTGCCGGAGCCCACCGAGGGCACGCCGCCGCAGACGCTCGAACTGTTCGACTGACGCCGTTTCGCCCGCGCGCTACAGGGCACGAGAGGAACCGACCGCATGCGTGACACCCTGTACGCGAACGTGCCCTTCCGGTTGAACGAGATGACCCACCACTATGGACCCCGCGTCCACCTGGTGGGCAATCCGTTCCTGCTCTCCCAACTGGCCACCTTGTGCGCCAAGGGTGTCATCCAGCCGCAAGTGAACCGGCTGGTGGAGACGCTCTACAGCGACCTGGTGAAGACGGTGGTGAACGCGGAGTTCCCGCGGAAGATGGTCAGCCTGCCGACACGGATGATCGACTCCACCCCGCAGGGGCTCTACCAGGGCGAGGTCATCGACCCGCATGTGCGCGTGGTGACGGTGAACATCGCGCGGGCGGGCACGCTGCCGTCGCAGGTGACGTACGACCTGCTCAACGCCACGGTGGACCCGTCGGTGGTGCGGCAGGACCACATCATCATGAGCCGCATGATTGACGCGGCCGAGACGGTGGTGGGCTCGCAGATTGGCGGCGCGAAGATTGGCGGCGACGTGGATGACGCGCTCGTCCTCTTCCCGGACCCCATGGGGGCCACGGGCGGCAGCCTGTCTACCGCCATCAAGCTCTACAAGGAGAAGGTGCCCGGCACGCCCCGGCGCATCATCACCCTCAACCTCATCGTCACGCCGGAGTACTTGCGGAAGATGACGACGGACCATCCGGACGTGGTCATCTACGCGCTCCGGTTGGACCGTGGGCTGTCTCCTCCAGAAGTTTTCGGCACGGCGCCGGGCGCGCTCTGGGAGAAGGAGCGCGGCCTGGATGACCGGCAGTACATCGTCCCCGGTGGCGGCGGCTTCGGGGAGATCATGAACAACGCCTACGTGTAGCGCGGAGGAAGCCTTGGCGTTCTACGAGCAGGAAGTCGGCGTCCATATTTCCGAGGAGAAGCTGCAGGCGCGCGTGCGGGAGCTGGGCGCGCAAATCACCCGGGACTACGCGGGCAAGGAGCTGACGCTCGTCTGCGTGTTGAAGGGCTCCACGTTCTTCGCCATGGACCTGGCGCGGGCGGTGGACCTGCCGTTGACCCTGGAGTTCCTGGGCGTGTCCAGCTACCAGGGCGGCACGGAGACGACGGGCGAGGTGCGCATCACCACCGACGTCAGCAAGCCGATGGCGGGCAAGCACCTGCTCATCATCGAGGACATCATCGACACGGGGCTCACCATGAGCTTCCTGTTGGAGAACCTGCGGGCCCGGCACCCGGCGTCGCTGAAGCTGTGCTCGCTGTTGGAGAAGCCGGCGCGGGCGCGGACGAAGATCGACATCGACTACAAGGGCTTCGTCATCGAGGACCTGTTCGTCGTCGGCTACGGGCTGGACTTCGGGGAGAAGTACCGGAACGTGCCATTCATTGGCGTGATGAAGGGCAAGTAGCCCCCGAGTCGCCCCCGGCCGCGCGGGAAGTGGGTCGCCTTCCCGCCGGCTCGTGAATCAAGGGTGGCGGAGTATCGAGCGCCTTGCGTGGATGCCGCTCTCCAGGCGTGGAGCGCGGTTTCCCGTTGTCGTCGGCCCGGGCATGCGCAGCGTCCCAAGTGGGACTGTTTGCGCCGCGAGGCGCCGGACGCGAGTGCTCGTGTCCTGGTGCGTGCGGCGGGAGAGAGTGCGCATGCGTTCAGCGACAGACAAGAGACTCCCCGCCGCATCAGCGGCCGGGGGCATCAATGATGGGATGCGGCGGTACATGGCGGAGTTCATCGGGACGTTCGTCCTGGTGCTCGGCGGCGTGGGAGCGGCCGTGCTGGCGGGGGACCGCATCGGTTTCCTGGGCGTGTCGTTCGCCTTCGGCCTCTCGCTCCTGGCCATGGTGTATGCGATTGGGCCCATCTCCGGCTGCCACGTGAATCCAGCGGTGACAGTGGGCTTGTCGCTGGCGGGCAAGTTCGAGAACAAGCACATCCTGGGCTACATCGTCGCGCAGTGTCTGGGGGCCGTGCTGGCGGCGGGCGTGGTGCTGCTCATCGCCAAGGGCGTACCGGGCGGCTACCAGGCGTCGGTGGCGGGGCTGGGCTCGAACGGGTACGGCATCGCCTCACCGGAGGGCTATGGCGCGGGGGCGGCGTTCCTCGCGGAAGTCATGCTCACCTTCCTGCTCGTGTTGACGGTGCTGGGCGCGACGGACGCGAAGGCGCCGGTGGGCTTCGCCGGCCTCGCGATTGGTCTGGTGCTGACGCTCATCCACCTGGTGGGCATCCCCGTGACGAACACGTCCGTGAATCCGGCGCGCAGCCTGGGGCCGGCGGTGTTCGCGGGTGGGCAGGCGCTCGGGCAGTTGTGGATGTTCATCATCGCGCCGCTGTTGGGCGCGGGGCTGGCGGCGGCGGTGTACCGCACCGTGTTCAGCCCGGCGGGCGCCATCACCGCTCGCACGGCCGAGCGCTCGCTGGATGTCGAGCGCAAGGAGCGTGTCGCTCAGGACCACACCCGCTCGCCGGTGTAGGGACCAGGGCATCTGCTTCGCGTGGACGGGCCTCGCTCACCAGAGCAGGGCTCGTCGCGCGAGGGCCCCCTGTTGGTGACTTTCGTGGGGGGGCTTCCGGGGATATACGAGGGGTGGGAAGGGGCCGTGCCTTCCCGACGAAAGCCCTTCGACATGCTCTTCGAGCCGACGCGCCTGGTGGCTTTTCTTCTCGCGGGACTGGCCCTCAACCTCACGCCAGGGCCCGACACGATGTATGTGCTGGCCAGGAGCATGGGACAGGGTCGCGCCGCGGGCTTCGTCTCCGCGCTGGGCATCTGCGTCGGCTGCCTGTTCCACATCGCGGCGGCGGCCTTGGGACTGTCGGCGCTGCTGGCGACCTCGGCCATGGCCTTCCTGGTGGTGAAGTGGGTGGGCGCGCTCTACCTCGTGTGGCTGGGCGTGCGGATGCTGCTCAGCAAACAAGGGCCGGAGGCGGTGCGGGGACTGCAGCCCGCGAGCCTGTGGCGAATCTTCCGCGACGGTGTCGTCACCAACGTGCTGAACCCGAAGGTGGCCTTGTTCTTCCTGGCCTTCCTGCCGCAGTTCGTGGACCCGACGCGAGGCTCCCCGGGCCTGCAGTTCGTCCTGCTCGGGCTCTTGTTCGACGTGACGGGGACCTTGTGGCTCGCGTTCCTCGCGGGCGTGGCGGGCGCGTTCGGAGGCTGGCTGCGGCGCAACCCGCGCTTCGCTGCGTGGCAGCAGCGGGTGACGGGGGGCGTCTTCGTCGCGCTGGGCGCACGGCTGGCGCTCCAGGAGCGCTCCTAGCCGGCGCCACGTCGCTGCCTTCAGCGGAAGATGGCGGCGCCGAACAGGTAGAGGGAGTAGCCGACCCAGGGCAGGAGCACGAGCAGCGTCACGAAGTTCAGGCCCGCGGCCCAGACGGGGAGACGCGAGCGCTGGTGCCGCCAGGGGAGCGCGAGCAGCGAGCCCCCCGCGAGGATGGGCATGGGCAACAGGTTGATGGCGGCCACCTTGGCGCTCGCAAGGCCCCAGGCGCGGAGCAGTTCTCCGTCGCGCAGCAGGGCGACGAAGCCGTCGATGCGGCCGGGGAGTCTCGAGTACTGGAAGGGGACGGTGAAGCCGGTGAAGAACTGGCGCAGTCCCTCGCCGGCGCCGAGGCACGCCATGGCGACCCCGACGAGGAGGGCCCAGGGCAGGAGGATGGTGGCCATGTGCAAGACGACGTGGAGCCGGTGGAGGCGGTTCTCCACGGGGGCCTCCGTGGATGCATCGTCTGGCGGTCCGTCGAAGCGCACGGCGCTGACCAGGGGGATGAGCGGATGCACGGCCCACTGGATGCCGCCCAGTGACAACGTGATGAGGCGAGGGCCAGCGCCCAGCTTCACCAGGGTGGGCCTGACGCCGAACGAGCTGGCCACCGCCGCCTGACTCAAGGCCCAGAGGGCGGTGACGGCGTAGGCGAGCATCCAGAGCCAGAAGAGCAGGGCGGCACGTTCCATGGGCGTGCCCCCTGTCTATCACGTGGCGCTGGAGGGGTTCACCGCGCCGGGGTCAGCGGCAGGGGCTGGAGATGTCCGTCGCACTCACCAGGTTGATGCTGATGGAATTGCTCCCCGAGCGAGTGGGATAGGCAATCCTGTGGTTGCGCCCGGTTCCCTTGGGATTCGCGAACGCCGCGAGCCGGTAGGTCAGCGCTTCCCTGAAGGTCACGCTGGGGTTGGAGGCCACCACGCTTGCGCTGAAGCGCCAGGCCGAGACGGTCTCGATGGTGAAGGAGCTGCGGGCCAGCGAGGACAAGGTCTTGACCCGACCGCCGTAGCCGCCGTCGTACATCATGGACCACCACCGACCGAAGTCCTCGGGCGGGTCGTTCTGGGAGTTCCAGAAGTCGCGGTGGTGGACGCGCCACCGTGCGACACCGGAGCTGTTGCTGCTCTGGTTCAGGAGCGCCCAGGCCTCGATGGAGCGTGCTGTCGGGCCGTGCGCCGCGGACCAGTAGTTCGGGACGCAGCTCCCCTCCTGGACGTACTTCACATGCAGGGGCATGGAGATCTGCGCGCCGACTCCCGGGCCATTGGTGGTCCCCGGGCTGCTGTTGAGCAACGCCACGTTGCGGTTGTTGGTGCACTCTGTATGCAGGTCGAACTGCCAGAAGCCCTTGGCATTGTCGACATTCACCATGAACGTGCCGGGGCTGAAGGTGGCTTCTTGGACGCGGATGACGACGTAGTCGACGCTCGTCTTGCCATTCTCCCGGTACACGTAGAACGAGCTGGTGAAGCCATACTCGATGTCCTGGGTTCTTCCGCTCGCAGCCGCCCAGTCGTCGTAGTTGGTCAGGCGCGAGCTGAAACTCCCGTTCAGCGTTCTCATCCCATACATGACGCCCGAGGGAGGAATCAGCCCAGGGCCTCCCACCGAGCGCGGGGTACGTGTCCGGTGCGATTCGAGCAGCGAAGCCCAGTCGCGTCGCGGGCCCTCTTCGTCGCGCGCGAGGACAGGCGGTCTGGCTTGGGTGGCCGCCGATGGCCTTCCAGTGGAGGGCGCTCCGTCGCCATCACCCCCTTCCTGGACCTGAGCGTCTTCGACGTGCTCCGCGCCACCGAGAGCGGTGATGGAGTAGCAGGAGGGGGTGGCGGCGGCCATGTCACGTGAAATCATCAGGGCCGTGGCCTCGCCGTCGACCTGGCACCCGACGATGCCCGAAAGCGCCTGGTGGGCCGCTGCGTCGGGATGGCTGAGCACCAGCATCTTTCCCGCGTCCAGGGCGGTGCGCAGCAGGGACTCGTACTGGTCGGGCTTCGTCGTCGCGCAATCGACCCAGAGGACCTCGGCGTGCTCCAAGCCGTCCTTGGCGTTCTTGACGGAGACCTCACCCACGTCCTTCAGCGCGTTGAAGTCCTTTCCTGTCGCGGCCCCGGTGAAGAGGATTCTTGGTTTCGTCCGTGTCGTCGATTCCATATGTGCATGTCCTCCACGTCGTGAAACTGCAACCAGGCCCCGACGGTCCACCCGCCGTGGCCACAACAGGCTCAGCGAATGACGTCCGTCGGGTTCACTTCATCCCGGGCAGGAGGAACTGCTCCGCGTGCAGGTAGCTGAACGTGTACCCGAGCGACGTGCCGAAGGTTCCCCCCAGCGTGAGCGCGACGAGCTTGCGCATGCCCTCCATTTCGAGCTGCATCGTCGGCCCTCCCGCGACGTTGTAGGACGCCCGGCGCAGGCCATCCGCCAGGCCATCCAGGTCATCCAGCGAGCGGGCCACGCGGCTGAGCGCGGCCTTGCCGCCAGAGGCCACCACGCTGCCCAGCGCCCCCGCCGCGCCGCCGAACACCGCGGCGAACGTGAGGTCCGCGCCCAGGGGCGCGCCCGCCACGGCGTTGCCAATCACCTGGCTGGCCATGCCGGACACCACGCCGCCAATCAGGTCCGTGCCCGCCCTCAGTCCAACGTTGAGCAGGCTCCGGCTCGCGAGGTTGAGCCCTGTCGCCGCCAGCTCCCCCACCGCCGAGAAGCCTCCGGCGATGGCGCCCGCCGCCGCGCCGATGCCCACCTGGGCTCCCCAGTCCGCCCAGCTGAACTCCTTGCCGGTGGCGTTGGTGCTGATGTTGTACGCGAGCCCTCCCAGGCCCGCGCCCACCAGCCCTCCCACCGCCATGCCCACGGCGAACGCGGCGACTCCCTGCATGCCCGGGACGAACGACAGCGCGATGCCTCCGGCGATGAGCGCGATGTCCACCGCGTAGGAGACAATCTGCTCCCAATTCTTGGAGAACCAGTCGGGCAGCGTGTTGGTGAAGAAGTTCTTGATGCTGCCGAACAGGCCGAAGCCCGACGGGTCGATGAGCGTCATCGGGTCATTGAGGACGTAGGCGTAGCGGTTGTACGCCCCCATGTGGTCCTCGGGCGCGCCGAGCTGCGTGTCGGCGGTGATGAAGCCTCCCAGGAGCGGGCTGTAGTAGCGCGAGGACGCGTAGTAGAGCCCGGTGCTGTCCAGCTCCAGCCCGGAGTACTTCCGCCGGAAGTCGTCGCTGCCCGAGCGCAGGCGTGGCGTTCCGAACGGGTCGTAATCCATGGCGCTCGCCACCTGACCCCGCTCGTCCGTCACCAGCGTGGTGCTGCGCGTGTTGTTGACGTGGAAGTAGCGGGTGCCCGGTGCCGGCACTCCCGTCTGTCCTCCGGGAGATGTGCCCGACTCCACGACGGTGACGGACGCGACGAGCTGCTCGCCATCCATCAGGTAGCGCGTGTGCTGGCGCGCGCCATTGGAGAAGGCCACCACCTCGTAGCAGGGCGCGACGTAGTACGTGGTGAGGTCAGGCTCCGCCTTCTTCAGCCGCCGTCCGTCCTGGTCATAGGAGAAGCGCACCTCGCCCACCTGCTGGAGCCGGCGCTCGCCGTCGTAGCCGAAGTGGGTGGTGAGGCCCTGGTAGCGCAGCTCGACGAGGCTGCCGTTGGCGTCGTAGCGCGTGTGCAGCGCGTCCGAGCTGGAGGGGGAGAAGCCGCCAGAGATTTGATGGCCCGTGCGCTCCAGCGTGAGGCCCGCCTTGCGCGTGAGGCTGCAGGCGCCGTCATAGGCATACTCCTGAAGCCCGTAACCGCCGCCCTGCGCCTTCAGCAACTGGCCCAGGGTGTCGTAGGTGAACGTCTGGTTCTGGGGAGCCTCCAGCCTGTCTCGGATTGCGCCCACCTGCCAGAAGGCATCCCACTCCAGGGTGCTCGCCGCCACGGGCCGCTCGTCCTGGCTGAAGACATCCTGGGTCAACAGGTGGCCGTCCGGCGTGTACGTCCAGGCCGTCCTCACGCCATTGCCATACCGGGCCACCGCTGGAGCGCCGGTGGGGGTGAAGTCAGACTGGACCAGGTGCTCCTTGGCGCCCTCGGTCATCTTGAGCAGGCGTTGGAGCGCGTCGCGGTGGTAGAGCACCTCCGTCCGGGCGGCGTCCGGATAGACGATGCGGGAGAGCAGCCGCGTGGGCGTGAAGTCCTGGCCCAGCACGTACGTCGTGCCCTCCAGCGTCAGCTTCACGGACGTGGTGTTGCCCTCCGTGTCATGGCCATACACATACGCCGTCCCGTCGGGCAACTGGACTCCCGTCAGGAGCCCGAGCGAGTGGGGACTGCTCTGGTCATCGTAGGTGTAGTCCGTCCGCTCGCTGCCCACCTGCTTCGACACCATGCGCCGGAGCGCGTCGTGCCGGAAGGTCGTCACCAGTCCGGCGCCATCGGTGTGGGTCCACTGCCGTTGCTCGTCCTGGTACGCGTAGCTCTCCCGCGTGAAGGTGGTGCTGCCCGAGCGGGTGGTGATGGCGGAGTGCCGGTCCAGGCCGTCGTAGGAGAACGTGGTGTCCACCTTGGGGTCCGTCGCGCTCAAGCGTCGGCCCGCGGCGTCGTAGGTGAAGCGGGTGGTGTTGCCCCGGCTGTCCTGCAGCTCCTCCAGGCACTGCGCGTCTCCATGGAAGCCGTGGGTCAGCGTCCGGGTGCGTGGCTCCGGGGACGTGGCGCCCTCGGTGAGCACGACGCGGTTGGCGCGCGGGTACTCGTAGGCGGTGACGTTGGGGGAGGTGCCCGCGCCGGACGTCTCACGGCGCACCACGCGCTCGTATTCGTCGTAGGACAGGGCCTGGGCCCGCTTGGGCGTATCTCCGCTGAAGTAGGGGAGCGACTGCTCCACGGGCTGGTCATGCGCGTCCAGCGCCGTGTCCTCCAGGATGGCGCGGCCCACGAGTCCGCCGCTCTCCATGCCCTGGTTCACCGTTCGCGTGACGCGGCCGAAACCGTCCACGTACTCCGTCCTCACCGCCCAGACGTCGCGATTCCACTCCTGGCGCGTCAGCGTCTTGCGGTGCTTGCCGGTGGCGTCCTGGCCGCGCTGGAAGCGCATGGTCGCCACGAGCGAGCCTCCCGGCCCCACGCGCTGGGTTTCCACGGGGCGGCCCAGCCCGTCATGCTGGTGGACCTCCCTGCCGCCATTGGGTTGCGTCTGGGAGACGAGCACGCCGGTGGCGGCGTCGTACTGGAAGTCGACCTCCAGCGCGCGTCCCGACGCCGTGGCGGGAAGCACGCGTTTGCTCGGAAAGGTGCGCCAGGTGGCGTCGTAGACGTGCGTCACCGCGCCCTTGCTCGGGTCCTCCATGCGCGTCTGGTTGCCCCAGTCGTCGTACTGGTACGAGTAGACCTGCCACGTGTCCCCGCTGCTCCAGCGCGAGTGGGTCTTCACGTCCCAGGTCGACTCGTCGAACGTCATGCGCTCCCAGCGCAGCGTCTCGTTGCCCGCGGGGTCGGCGCTGAGCCGGCGCTCCTTCAAGAAGCCGAAGCGGTGCTTCTCCACGTCGTTCTGGAAGGTCTGCCGGGTATGCAGGGGCGCGGACGGGGCCCCGGTGGTGCTCTGGGTGATGGACGTGGCGTTGCCGTAGTCGTCGTACTGGAACGACTTGATGCGCACGCAGTCCGGCGTGTCCGTGGCGGCGAAGGTGTAGAGCTTCTTGCGCACGCTGGTGGTCTGGAGCTGGTAGACCCCCGCGCTCGCCGGGGTGCTGTAGTCGTATTCGGAGCGGACCATCAGGGCCCGGTCCGACGCGCGCCGCACCGTCTGCGTCCGCACCGCGTACGTGCGTGGGAACTCCTGGTGGTAGCGCGTCTCCGTGAGCACGCCCGCGGGGCCCGTGTGAGGGTCCGACTTGCTCCATGCTGCGAAGCCCAGCCACCCCCGTCCCTGGAGGTTCAGCCGGGCCCCCGCGTACGTGAAGCCGTGGGAGTAGCGCTGCGTGGACGAATAGACCTGTGTGTAGGCCGACACGACGTAGCGTGGGTACTGGACGCTGCGGGAGGCGAAGCTCATGCCCACCGTGCCCGCCTGGCTGCCCGGATTGGCGGCCAGCGCATACGTCGCCCCGGGGAGCTGGTTGTTGAAGAGCGCCTGGGTGTCGACCTGCTCCTGGCCCGGTGGCTCGCGGGTGTAGACAGCCGGGTCGGTGAGGGGCTTGTAGGACAGCTCGAAGCGGCCCCCCAGGCCGTTGGTGATGGTGGAGACCAGGTCGGGGTACTCGGGGGTCGCCGAGAGCAGGTGGGCCGCGCCGGAGCCGTCCACGTGGAGGAGGTCCGCCTTGCCCACGCCCGTCACTCCGAGCGCGGCGGTGGACTCGCCCACCGCGACAAAGGCGGGCACCTGGGACACCTTCGCGTGGTAGCGCAGCGTGCCGGCCTCGTTGAGCAGCACGGCGACGCGGCTGGGGTTCGACGAGCCGTCGCGTTGGTGTTCCCCGACGATGACCAGGTCGTCCTTCCCGCTGCCGGTGACGTCGGCGGGCATGAGCTGGGGAATGGTGGCGCCGTACTTGAGCCCGGTGCTCCCCAGGTCCTGGAGGACGAAGCCCTTGCCCGTGTTGTGCAGGGCTCGCAGGTGAAGGGTGGTGCCGTCTGTATAGGGATTGAGGAGATCCACCTGCCCGTCGCCATTCAGGTGGATGGGGATGAGGCTGCCACCCCAGGGCACGCGGGTGCCGGAGGGCAAGAGGGGTGTGCTCTGTTGTTGGAATCCCTTGCGCTCGGCGTCCGCGCGCAGCCAGGTGAGCTTGAGGAAGCCCCCGTCGTTGGAGGCGTGGACCAGGTCCGTCTGTCCGTTGCCGTCGACGTCCAGGGGCATCAGGTGCCCGCCGAAGGGGAGCGTCGTCGTCGTGGGGCCGTGGGAGGAGGGCGCGAAGGCCCTGCCATTGGAGTACAGGACGTCCAGCTTGAGCTGGGCCGCGTTGTTGGTGGCGTAGACCAGGTCCGTGCGGCCATCGCCGTCGACATCCAGCGAGTGCAGCCGTCCTCCCCACAGGAGGCTGTCGGGCCCCGCCCCATGCACGGCGCCTTCGCGTACCAGCGTCCAGCGGCCGTTGCGCTCGGTGGCCTTGAAGAGCGTCAACCCCAGCCTGCCGCCGTTGTTGGCCGCGTAGAGCAGGTCCATGTGGCCGTCGGCGTCCACGTCGAGCGGGCAGAAGGTGCCGCCCCACACCATCGACGCGCCGCCCAGGTCCACCGGATGGGGGCCCTCCAGCCCGTTGCGGGTGGACAGGTAGAGGTCCAGCCGGAGCTGCTGGCTGACGTGGTAGGCGTGCAGCACGTCCGTGAGGCCGTTGCCGCTGACGTCCATGGGGATGCGCAGCCCTCCGGGCATGTTCTTGCCCAGCGAGCGCGAGGGTTGGAAGACGGTGGGCTCGCTTTCGGCCTGGCCCTGCCATGCGAAGGTGGTGCGGGGCAGGGAGGTGTCCCGCGCGTCCGTGGCAACCGACTGGAGCAGGGGACGCCGGGTGGACTTGCTGGGCTGGAAGTCGAACCGATACGTGCGGACGAGGACGTCATCGACGAAGGTCTGCACCTGCGAGAGCAGCCGGGCCATGCGGACGGGGTGGCCGCCCACATAGGCCGTGGTGACGTCCTGCCGGTTCGTGTAGCCGAAGCGGACCTGCCGCTTCTTCGCGATGGGGCTTTTGACGTTGTCCGTGTATTCGATGACCTTCGGATAGTGGGCGTTGTTCTGCGCGTCGAGCTCGTACGTCACCGTCATGAAGTTGCCGTGACGGTCCGTGACGCGGTTGAGGGACCAGAGGCGGATGGAGGGCACGGTGCTGGACGCGGGGACGCGCGAGTCCACGGTCGCCCCGTATTCCCATGTCTGTCCATCCCGGGTGAGGACGGTGAAGGACTGGGGGCCTCGCTGAGAGTCCCACCCCGAAGGGTAGTGCGGGGTCACCTTCCGCCACGTCTGGATTTCCGTGGAATAGGTTGTCTGGGGTTGCCCGTAGGCGCCCGAGACGGCCATCAATCGCTGTCCATCCAGGGTGAAGCGGTCGTCCAGGTCATAATTGACGGAACCGTGCCGGCCGTCCTGCGCGACGGTGCGGCCCGCGCGGGTGATGGAGGACAGCCCGCTCAGGCCCCACCCGACGCCGAGCAGCCCGTCGCCGCCACCGCTGTTGTAGGCGATGCCCAGGGCGGGAGCGAGGCCCGCCGTGCCCGGGGGGACCTTGAGCTCGAAGGCATAGGAGGTGCCACCGTCCTTGTCGACGCTGAACTGGTCCGTCAGTCTTCCGGTGCTGTCTGCCATTGTCCGCCCCCGTGTTTCGCGTGAAGCTCCGCCGTCGGCGTCCCCACTCCGTCAAGGGGGGCGCCGCATGGCCAATGCAGACACCGCCGCGGACCGCGCGCGGCGCGTGCTGGGATTCCATATGGCCAGAAGACCTGGCGGAGTCGGTTTCTTCCCCAGAGCCCAGACGCAACGTGCGTCCATTGGATGGGTGGGCTTGGAGTGGGCGGGAGTCTGGTTTGGCGGGTCAGCGAAAGTCGAGGCAAAGATTGTCAGCCGGGACCTTCGTACGTGGAGAGTGTTTCCCACCAACCGCGTCTGCCGACAGGACGGGCGAGGACACGGGCGGCGTCAAACGCGCGCAACGCGTCTTCCTCAGGGGAAGTCCTTAGGGAGAGGTTCGAACCGCTCGGCTTCCGGGCGGTGGGGCGAGAGGGAAATCGCCGCCACCTTCTACCGGGACGAGTCGTCCGCGTGACACGGAGGGCGAGCCCATGAAAGAGGGCCCGCCCGGGGACTTCAGAACGTGGCGTCGAGCACCACGTCGTTGGCCGCGCCCACTCCCACGGCGACCTGGTAGGCGGACACGCGGCGCTCGAAGAAGTTGGTGAGCTCCTGCACGTCCTGCAGGTCCATGAAGGACAGCGGGTTCTTCGTGCGGAACACCGGCGTCAGCCCCAGCATCTGCAGCCGCTGGTCCGCCGTGTACTCCAGGTAGCCTCGCATCTCCTGCACGGAGAGGCCCGCGACGCCGCCGCTCAGGAGGTCCTGGGCGAACTGCGTCTCGCACTCCACCGCCTCGCGCAGCATCGCCTCCACGTCGCGCTCCATCTTCGCGTCGAAGAGGTCCGGCTCCTCCTTGCGGGCCACGGTGATGCACTCGTAGGCGAAGGCCATGTGCGCGCTCTCGTCGCGGAACACCCAGTTCGTCCCGGCGGCGAGCCCGTTGAGCAGGCCCTTGCTGCGCAGGAAGTACACGTAGGCGAAGGCCGCGAAGAAGAAGAGGCCTTCGATGCAGCCCGCGAAGCAGATGAGGTTGAGCAGGAAGGCGCGGCGGTCCTCCTTCGTCTTCAGCTCGTTCAGCCCGTTGATGCTGTCCATCCACTTCATGCAGAAGCGCGCCTTGCGCTGGATGGAGGGGATGTTGTCGATGGCGGCGAACGCCTTCGCGCGCTCGGCCTGGTCCGGCACGTAGGTGTCCAGCAGCGTCAGGTAGAACTGGACGTGCAGGGCCTCTTCATAGAGCTGACGCGACAGGTACATCCGCGCCTCGGGCGCGTTGATGTGCTTGTAGAGGTTCAGCACCAGGTTGTTGCCGACGATGCTGTCGCCCGTCGCGAAGAAGGCCACCAGCCGGTGGATGAGATGTCTCTCCGCATCCGTCATCTTCGAGCGGAGGTCGACGATGTCCGTGGAGAAGTCGACCTCCTCGACCGTCCAGGTGTTCTTGATGGCGTTCCGATACATCTCGAAGAAGACCGGGTAGGCCATCGGTCGCAGCGTCAGATTCAGTCCGGGTTCCAGCAGCATGGGCGCGATCCTTACCATGCTCGCGAACGCGTCCAAGCGGCTCTCGCGGCGATTCCTCCGGCCATCCGCCCACGTCTCAACAGCCCCTGAAAACAACAAAGCGAGCACGCGTTTTCACGCGTGCTCGCCAGGACGAAAAAATCAGTGAATCAGGAGTTCTCTACTGGCACGCCTCGCACGCTTCCGGGTTCTCCAGCGAGCACGCCACCGCTTCGGCGTCCGTCACCGGCGAGGCGGACGCGACAGGGGCGGGCGCGGACGGCGCGGGTGCACTCGCGGTGCTGTTGCCCACCGTCGCCTTGGCGATGCGCGTGGCCGGGCGGGAGCGCATGTAATACGTCGTCTTCAGCCCCTTCTGCCATGCGTAGAAGTACATGGAGGAGAGCTTGCCGATGTTTGGCGTCTCCACGAAGAGGTTGAGCGACTGGCTCTGGTCGATGAAGGCGCCGCGGTCGGCCGCCATGTCGATGAGCGAGCGCATGGGCAGCTCCCACGCGGTCCGGTAGATGGCGCGCAGGTTCTCCGGCAGCTCATTCAGGTCCTGGATGCTGCCTTCCGCCATCTTGATGCGATTGCGCACGCCCTCGTTCCAGATGCCAATCGCCTGGAGGTCACGGACGAGGTAGCGGTTCACCTGGAGGAAGTCGCCCGACAGCGTCTCGCGCTTGAACAGGTTGGACACCTGCGGCTCGATGCACTCGTAGCAGCCGGCGATGGACGCAATCGTCGCGGTGGGCGCAATCGCAATCATCAGCGAGTTGCGCAGGCCGTGCTTCACGATGCGAGCGCGCAGCGCATCCCAGCGCGCCGTGTCCTCCGGCGTCACGCCCCAGCTGTCGAACTGGAGCTCGCCCTTCGCCGCCCGCGTCTCCGGGAAGGAAGGATGCGCGCCGAACTGCTCGGCCATCTCGCACGACGTGGTCAGCGCCGCGAAGTAGATCTCCTCCGAAATCTTCCGCGACAGCGCGCGGGCCTCGGGGGCGTCGAACGGCAGGCGGAGCTGGAAGAAGACGTCCTGCAGGCCCATCAGGCCCAGGCCCACCGGACGCCAGCGGCGGTTGGAGTCCGCCGCCGTGGGGATGGGGTAGAAGTTCAGGTCGATGACCCGGTCCAACTGCTTCATCGCGAGCTGGGCGTTGGCGCGCAGGCGCTCGAAGTCGAACTTCCCGTCCGCCACCAGGCGGCCCAGGTTCAGCGAGCCCAGGTTGCACACCGCCGTCTCACCCTGGCTCGTCACCTCCAGGATTTCGGTGCACAGGTTGGACAGGTGGATGACGTTGCCGGGCAGGCCCGTCTGGTTGCTCTTGCGGTTGCTGATGTCCTTGAAGGTCATCCAACCGTTGCCCGTCTGCGCCAGCGTCTTCATCATCTTGGCGTAGAGGTCGCGCGCCTTCACCTTGCGCATCGCCAGGCCGGAGCCTTCCGCCTCGACGTAGGCCTTCTCGAACGCCTCGCCGAACAGGTCCGTCAGGTGCGGCACCACCTTGGGGTCGAACAGGCTCCAGTCGCCCTCCGACTCCACCCGCTTCATGAACAGGTCCGGCACCCAGTTGGCCAGGTTCAGGTTGTGCGTGCGGCGCGCATCGTCACCGGTGTTCTCACGCAGCTCGAGGAAGTCCTCGATGTCCGCGTGCCACGTCTCCAGGTACACGCAGCAGGCGCCCTTGCGCTTGCCGCCCTGGTTCACCGCCGCCACTGACGCATCCAGCGTCTTCAGCCAGGGGACGATGCCGTTGGAGTGGCCGTTGGTGGAGCGGATGAGCGAGCCGCGCGCGCGCACGCGGTGGTAGCCCACGCCGATGCCGCCGGAGAACTTGGACAGCATCGCGATGTCCGAATACTTCCGGTAGATGGCGTCCAGCTCGTCCGTCGGCGAGTCCAGCAGGAAGCAGCTGGAGAGCTGCTCGTGGCGGGTGCCGGAGTTGAAGAGGGTGGGGGAGCTGGGCAGGTACTCCAGGGAGCTGAACAGCCGGTACAGCTCGATGGCCTCCTTCGCGTTGTCGCCGCTCAGCGCGCACGCGACGCGGAGGAAGAACTCCTGCGGCGTCTCCAGCACCTCGCGCGTCTGCGGGTTCTTCAGCAGATAGCGGTCGTAGACGGTGCGCAGGCCGAAGTACTCGAACAAGTCGTTGCGCGACGGGTCGATGGCCGCGTTGAGCTTGCGCGCGTTGGCCTGGACGAACTGGAGCAGCCGGTCCGCGATGAGGCCGTGCTTGTGGCCGGCGGCGACGGACTGGCTGAAGGAGTGGATGTCCTGGTTGCTGACCTCCTTCTGGATGAAGGTGGCCAGCAGGCGCGCGGACAGGCGCGCGTACTCGGGCTCCTCGACGATGAGGGCGGCGGCCGTCTGGATGGAGAGGCTGTCCAGCTCGCGCGTCGTCGCGCCGTCGTAGAGGCCGGAGATGGTCTTCGTGGCCACGCGCATCACGTCCACGCGGGACAGCCCCATGCAGCTCTTGCCCACCGCGCGGACAATCTTGTTCAGGTCCACCGGCTCGGCCGTGCCGTTGCGCTTGCGCACGCGCATCGTGGTGGGGGCGAACTCGCTCTGCGTGGGCTCCGCCACGGGCGTCACGCTCGCGGTCGGCCCGGGTTGGGCGTGGGTGGCGGGCGGGACGGGCATCGGCGCGGGGGCGGGCTTCACGGGCGTTTCGAAGTTCACGAGCGGCTCACTCCAAACGAGGGCAATGGCGTGGCCACGAGGACAAGCGAGGAGCTTGCCCTGGGAGGGGATTCCCGGGCCACCAATAACTGCACGGATGTGTAGGGGGAAGGCCCGCTTTACTGGCGCGGGCCTACGGTCTCGAGGATACCCGGAGGCTCAGGTGACATGCGGGGTAGACTGCTGTGTGTAAGGACACCACAACCCCTCCCTGAGCCCCGTGGGACGCCGCCAGACGAGTGGGGCGTCGTCGACCGGGCACAAGGTATTGGGGGCTCCCGTTGGTGTCAACGCGAGATCTAGTGCCTGAGTAGGTCCGTCCTTTGCAATCTATGATCGATCTCCAACGCCCCGCATCACGTTCTGCTCATGACAGTCGGTGACGAACTGGAGGACACTCCGTGTCAGGGGCGTGGAATCGAACCTGGGAGGACGGGCCCCCCGGACCCTGCTCAGGGAGTCGTGCCCGAATCCATCCCCGAATCCACCGGCGGCGTCGGGGTGGCACCCTCCGTGGGGGCCTCCGGCGAGGTCGGTGTAGGTGCGGGTGGGGGTGACTGGACAGGGGGCTCGGGAGGCATCTCACGGGGCGTCTCCTGGGGTCCACTCAAGGTGTGGACGGCGCGGCGGAGGGCTTCCTCGAGCGCGCGGGCGGGGGGCGCGACGGTGGAGAGCATCTGGTTGGCGCTGCGCGCGTGGCGGCTCTGGCTCTCCGCGGCGAGCTTGAGCTGGGCCAGGGCGTCGCTGACGAGCCTCCGGGCATCCTCGAGCTTCTGGCGGGCCTGGAAGTAGGCCACCTCGGTCATGAGCCGCTGGAGGGTGAGGCGCTGCTCCTCGGTGACGCCGGAGAGCTTCTCCGCGCGGCGCAGGTAGTACAGGCCCTGCTCCACCTTGGGGGGCTCCTCGGAGGCGATTCGGGGGCGGGCCATGGACTCCAGGAGCGGGAAGAGGGCCCGGTCCAGTTCGTCACGCTCGGTGAAGCTGCGCAGGATGAGGGAGCCGACGTCCTGACCTTCCAGGGGGATGGGGGCGTAGGCGTCCGCCAGACGGGGGTCTCCGGGCCGGTAGGGGACGGAGCCCATGGGGGCCATGCGGCCCTTCATCACCACGAGCTGGCTGTCCACGGACGCCAGGGTGAAGGTGCGTGAGTTCAGCTGGGACAGGAGGAACACGACTCCGCCGCCCAGTCCGAGAATGAGGAAGAAGACGAGCAGCCTGATGAAGGTCCGCCGTGCCCGATAGCCAAAGCCCTGCTGTGCTGATCCGTTCATGTCGCCTGCTCTCCTGACGTCCGGGCGCCGGGCTGATTTCGGCCCCTGGCGCTTTCCTTGGGGTGCGGAGGCCCACGGCTATACTCCCACCCCCGAACACACCCATGCATCACACATTCCGTCGCATGGGGCCCAGTGAACTGCTGCCCCGCTACATTTTCGCCGAGAGCCTCTTCGCGCGTCGACGCGTGCTGGAGGTCGACGCGGTGGCCTCCACCGGAGGAGAGAGCGCGCGTTTCCTGCTGGAGCGGGGAGCCCGGGCTGTCGTCGCCTGTGACGAGGACATCAAGGCGGTGCAGGCCGCGCAGAAGGCGCACGGTGGGCCCACGCTGCGTTACCGCGCCAACATCTACGACGACTTCGAGCCGGGCAGCTTCGACGTGGTGCTCGTGGCGGACCTGGCGCCGTACGTCCGGGCCCCGGAGCTCCTCGCGGAGCTGGCGCGGCTGGTGGCGAAGCAGGGCTTCCTCGTGGGCGGCCTGCGCAACGTGGCGGGCCTGGCGCTGCCGCAGCTGGTGGAGGCGGAGGAAGGCAATGTCCCGCCCACCTACGGGCTCCTGCTGGATGCGCTCAACGTGCACTTCCCCCATGTGGAGGTGGCCACGCAGTCGCCGGTGCTGGGGTACCAGCTCGCCTTCGAGCGGGGCGAGGGGCTCCAGGTGGACGGCTCGCTCGTGGAGAACGGCGAGGCGGCGTACTTCGTGGTCGTCGCCGGGCAGGAGCCCGCGCGCTCGGTGGACCCGACCTGGGTGCAGCTCCCGCCGGAGCCGCTGGCCTTCACGCGGGGCAAGCTGGACGAAGTCGTGGCGCGCGCGAAGTCCTGGGAGGAGCGCAGCGCGCGGTTGAAGGAGTCGCTGACGCGGCTTCGCACCGAGCTGACGGACCGTGAGGCGGAAGTCGCCTCGCTCAAGCCCGTGCTGGAGGTGACCCGGGACGAGGTGGCTCGGCTCACCGCGCAGTTGGAGCAGGCGCGGGGCACGCCAGAGTCGCAGCGCGAGCGGGATGACCTGGCGGGACGGCTGCGCCGACGTGAGCTGGAGCTCCAGGTCGCGAGCGAGCGGCTGGGCGATGCGGACCGCCGTCTGGCGGCGCAGCGTCTGGAGGTCGAGGCCGCGCAGCGAGTGCAGGCGGAGGCCGGGGTCCAGGTGCTCGCGGGGCAGGAGTCGCTCCGGCTGGAGCGCGCGCGCCGCGAGGAGCTGTCCACCTCCCTGGAGGAGGCCCGTGAGCGGCTGACGCAGACCTATACCCAGGTGCGTGAGCTCCAGGATGAGCTGACCACGCTGCGCATCGACCGGGAGAAGGACCGGCTCCTGGCGGAGCGCGCCGGAGAGCAGTCCGAGGACCGGCGTCGCGCGGCGGACGCGGCCCGGGAGCGGGAGCTGCGCATCGCCGAGCAGTACTCGTCGGCCCTGGCGGCGGTGGAGCATCTGAAGGACGGCACGGCTCGGGCGGAGGAAGCCGCGCGCGATGCCGTGGCGGCCCTGTCCGTGCGGGAAGCGGAGCTGGCGCGCGCGGCTCGCGAGCTGACGGAGGCGTCCCTGCGGGTGTCGTCGGCCGAAGGGGCTCGACGGGACGCGGAGGAGCGGCTGGCGGCGCTCCAGGCCGAGGGGCGTGGTCAGGAGACGGAGCTCGTCGCCGCGCGGGAGCGGGAAGCACGGCTGCGGGCCGAGCTGGAGGCGCTGACGGAGGGCGAGGCGTCCGCTCGCGCCACCGCGCGGAAGCTGGAGGAGGCGCTCCACGAGGCCGGCCAGCGAATCACCGCGTTGGAGGAGGAGCGCGCTCGCGTGGAGGCGGGGCTGACGGGGGCCCTGGAGACGGAGCGCTCCGGACTTCAGGCCCGGCTGTCGGCGCTGGAAGGCGTGCTGGAGTCGGAGCGCGTGCGCGCGGAGGCGCTCGCGGACGAGGCTCGCACCGAGGCCGCCATTCGCGCGGAGACGGAGGCGCGCAAGCTGGAGCTGGAGGAGGAGCGCCAGGCGCTGGTCCGCCGTGTGGTGGAGCTGGAGGCCGAGGTCTCCACGCTGAGCCGCTCCCGTCGCGAGGAGGTCGAGCGCGCGGAGGAGCTGGCGACCTTGCTTCAGTCCGTGCAGTCGGACCTGGAGACGGCGCACCAGGAGCGGGACGCCACGGCGGCCCTGGCCGCTCGCGTGGGCGGAGAGCTGGACCAGGAGCGGGAGTCGCGCGCCGCTGTCGAGGACGCGCTGCGCGTCTCACGCGGCAAGCTGGAGAGCGCGGCACAGCGGCTCGTCGAGGCCGAGGCCACCCTGGCTCGGACCCGTGAGGCGGTGGATGCGGAGGTGGAGCGCCGCGCCGCGCTGGAGACTTCGCTGGCGGAGGTCCAGGCCACGCTGGAGGCCGAGCGCGCTGGCCGTCTGAAGTCGGGCTCCGCGCTGGAGACCCTGCGCGCGCAACTGGAGACGGAGCAGGAGCGTCGGGAGACCGCGGAGGCCGCGCTCACCGAGGCCCAGGCGGGACTCGCCGAGGCACGACACGCGCTCCACCAGTCGAAGGAGGCGCTGGACGCCGAGACGGAGCGCCGGGCCCGTTGGGAAGCGGCGCTCGCGGACGTTCAGGTCCAGTTGCAGGACGAGCTTCAGCGACGCACCCGCGCCGAGGAGGCGCTGGCGGAGGCTCGAGGACAGCTTCACGGAGAGGGGCAGCAGCGGACCCATGTCGAGGGGACGCTGGCGGAAGCGCAGGCGCGCCTCCAGGCCGAGGCCGAGCGTCGGAGTCGTTCCGAAGCGACGCTGACGGAGGCTCAGGCCCGCTTCGAGGCGGCGCTGGCTGATGCCACCGTCCGTCTTCAGGAAGAGGCGGAAGCCAAGGCGCGCGTCGAAGCGACGCTGGCCGAGGCACAGGCTCGCATCCAGGAAGAGAGCGAGGCGAAGGCGCGAGTCTCCGCGATGCTCGCCGAGGTACAGGCTCGGAGCGAGTCGGAGGCCGAAGCGAAGGCGCTCGTCGAGACGGCACTGGCCGAGGCACAGGCTCGGGGCCAGTTGGAGGCTGAAGCGAAGGCGCGGGTCGAGGCGGCGTTGGCCGAGGCCCAGGCCAGGAGCCAGTCCGAGGCCGAGGCCAAGGCGCGCTTCGAGGCGGCGCTGGCCGAGACGCAGACGCTCCTTCAAGGCGAGACCCAGGCGAGGGCGCGAGTCGAGACCTCGCTGGCCGAGACCCAGACACTCCTCCAGGACGAGACCCAGGAGAGGGCACGAGTCGAGGCGACGCTGGCCGAGACGCAGGCCAGGAGCCAGTCCGAGGCCGAGGCGCGGGCGCGTGTCGAGACCGCGCTGGCCGCGGCCCGGAGCCGTGGTCACGAGGATGGCGAGGAGCGGGCGCGCGTCGAGACGGAACTCGCCGAGGCCCGGACCCTGCTTCAGCTCGAGGCCGAACAGCGCTCACTCGCCGAATCGACGGTGGCCGAGGCACGAGCCCGCCTGCTGGCGGAGACCGAGGAGAAGGCTCGCGTCGAGGCCTCGCTGACCGAGGCTCGCGCACGGCTCGAGGAAGTCGAGGCGCTGCGGACACGCGCCGATGAGGCGCTGACGGAGACCCAGGTCCGACTCCAGGCGGAATCGGAGCATCGTGCACGGGCCGAAGCGGCTCTCGTCGAGGCCCGCGAGGCGTTGGCCACGGAGCGCGAATCCCGAGGGCAGGGTGAGGCCCAGGCCCAGGCGTCTCTGTCGGAGGCGCGCCAGTCTCTCGCTTCCGAGCGTGAGGCGCGCGAAGCCCTGGCGGCCGAGCTGTCCGAGACCGTCACCCGATTCCAGTCGGAACTCGTCTCGGAGCGCGAAGGTCGGGCTCGAGTCGAGACCGCGTTGACGGCGGAGCGTGAGGCGCTGAGCGCGGCTCGCGCGGAGCTGGAGACCGAGCGGCAGGAGCGCAGTGACGGCGAGGCCGGACTGGCTCGCGTACACGAGCGGCTGGAAGGGGAGCAGCGCGCGCGCGCCGAGGCGGAAGCTTCGCTGGCACGCACGCGTGAAGCCCTGGCCACTGAAGAGAGGGTGCGCGCGGAGGTCGAGTCGTCGCTGACGCGCACTCGCGATGCCCTGTCCGCTGAGTCGACCGCCCGCGCGGTGTCGGAATCCGCGCTGGCGACGGAGCAGCAGGGCGCGGAAGCGGCACGTGCCGAGCTGGCCCGGGAGCGGGAGACGCATGCCGAAGCGCGAGCGGCCCTTCAGTCCGAACGCGAGGCGCTGGCCCAGGTGCGTGCCGAGCTGGCGGCCCGCGAGCAGGCCCTGACGGAGCTGCGCGAGGCCTCCGAGTCTCGCGAGCAGGCGCTGCGCGCCAGCGTGGAGCGCCTGGAGGGTGAACGCGCCCAGGCCGAGGATTCGGCGCGGGAGCTGCGGACGACCCTGGATGCACGGCTGTCCGACGCGGAGTCCATGGGGGCGCGACTGGCGTCCGTGGAGCAGGCGTTGGGCGAGTCGGAGACGGCGAAGCGCGCGGTGGACGCGACGCTCTCCGAGCGGGAGTGGGCCCTGCAAGAGCTTCAGGCCCAGGCCACCGCACGTGAAACAGAGCTTCGGGAGAGCCTGCGGACGCAGGAAGCCACCGAGGCCACGCTGGAGACCACGCGCCAGGAGGTCCTGGACCTGCGTGGCGAGCTGACGCACCTGGCAGCGGCACGTCAGGAAGTGATGCGCCTGGGCATGGAGCTCCAACGGGCCATGGCCGCGCTGCACGACCGGGGGATGCACCTCTCCCGACTCGATGCGGAGCTGGTGGACGCGAGGGAGCGACTGGTCGCCCAGCGCGAGAACGCCGAACTGCTCATGGTGCAGCTCGAGACGGCGCGGCGCTTCGCGGGCAAGGCCACGGCGATGGAGAGCTCGCTCGAAACCGAGCGGGCCGCGTTGGAGAGCACCCGCGCGGAGCTGGCGCGAGCCACCGAGTCGGCGCGAGTGGAGCAGGAGCGCTCCACGAGTCTGGATGCGCGGCTGCGAGAGGCCACGGAGGCGCTGGAACAGGCCCGCGCGGATTGGGAGGCCCGGTTCGCGGACCTCACCGCGCATCTCGAACGTCAGCGCACCGAGCTGGAGTCCAGCCACGTGGAGAAGGTGGAACTGGAGGCTCGGCTCACGCAGACCGTGGAGCGGTTCGAGGCGCAGCGCTCGGCCCTGGCCGCGCTGGAGGCTCGACTCACCGAGACGGACACACAGCTCCAGGCACACCGCGCGGAGCAGTCCGCGCTGGATGCGCGCCTCACGGAGACCACGTCGCAGCTCGAAGCGCAGCGCGCCGAGCGAGCGCAAGTGGAGGCTCGGTTCACGGAGACGACGGCACTGCTGGAGGCACAGCGCACGGACAGCGCCGAGCTGGCGTCCCGGCTCGAAGCGGAGCGGATGACCCAGGCCACGCTGGCCTCGCGCCTCGCGGACACCGAGGCCCGCCGCGCCGAACTCGACTCCCAGCTCTCCGCGCTCCAGGCTCGCGCCGAGGCGCTGCGTGAGGAGCACATCGCGAAGCTCGCGGAGGCCACCACCGACTTCGAGTCCCGGCGTACCGCGCTCGAAGCCCGCCTTTCCCAGTTGGAGTCCTCCACGACGGAGAGCGCCACCGCGCTCCAGGCGCTTCAGGAGCGTCTGACCCGCGCCGAGTCCGAACGGGAGCGTCTCCAATCGGACCTCACCGTCGCCCGGGCCGCCCGCGTCCGACTGGAAGGCCGCATCACCGCCCTGGAGACCGCCTCCACGGACGCGGTCCGCCTGCTCGACTCCGAGCGCGCCGAGCGCACCCGTGCCTCCGAGTCGTTGGAGGAGGCCCGCCGCCAGCTCGCGCAGCGCGACGGCACCACGTCCGACCGACTCACCACGCTGCGCACCGAGCTGACGCGCCTCCAGGAACAGGCCCAGGCCCTCACGGCCGAGAAGCAGGACCTCCTCAAGGACCGCTTCGAGCGGGAGCGCCTGGAGCCGCTCGTGAAGGAGCAGCAGGCCCGGCTCACCTCCCTGGAGGCCGAGCGCAACGATTTGCTCAAGGCCACCGAGGAGCTCAAGGCCGCCTCGCAGACCGATGCCGTCCTGGAGATGGCCGCGGAGATGGAGCAGCTCCAGTCGGAGGTGGACTCGCTCCAGGAGAAGCTCCAGGCCCAGGAGACGGAGCTGGGAGCCCTGCGCCGTCAGGTGGCCCGCGCCGGCGGCAACCCCGTCCAGGACATCTACGAGCGCGCCAACGCGGAAATCAACGCGGTGAAGAGCGAGCTGTCCCGGCGCACGGGCGTGGCGCTGACCCCTCCGGGTGGCATCCCCGTCCGGGCTCCCACCATCCCCCAGGTCAAACCCCCGCGCACCGCCGTGCCCGCGCTCGACATGCCCGACCCGACACCTCCGAAGAAGGCGGACGAGCGCGAGTGACGGACCACCGCTAGGATTGCGACCGTGGACGTTCGTGAACGCATCTTCAAGTACCAGGGCCTGGGCAACGACTTCGTCGTCCTCGACCGCCGCCAGTCCGGCGTGGACATCGACGCGGCGACCTCGCGCTGGATGTGCGACCGCCGGCTCGGCATCGGCGCCGACGGAGTCCTCGCGCTGCTCCCCTCCAAGCACGGCCTGGCTCGGATGGTCGTCCACAACGCCGACGGCAGCATCGCGGAGATGTGCGGCAACGGCCTGCGCTGCGCCGTGAAGTACCTGGTCGACCAGTCCGGGGAAAACCCGGGCCGCATCGACGTGGAGACGGGCGCCGGAGTGCTCACCTGCATGCCCGGCTATGGCGACGGCGGGGTGGTCGCGGTGGACATTTCCATGGGGCCAGCACGGCTCGTGGCCCCAAACCTCCCGTCAGGAGCCACCGGGAAGCCGTTCCTGGACGCTCCGCTGCCAGGGCACCCCGAGCTTCGAGCCTCCGCGGTGAGCATGGGCAATCCCCACCTGGTCCTCCTGGAGCAGCCGCTGGAGGACGCGCCCCGACTGGGGCCGGAGCTGGAGCGGCACCCCGCGTTCCAGGACCGCACCAACGTGGAGTTCGTCCGGGTGGAGGAGGACGGCCTCACCGTCGTCGTCTGGGAGCGGGGCTGTGGGCTCACCCAGGCGTGCGGCACGGGGGCCTGTGCCTCGGCGGTGGCGGCGGTGCTGGCGGGCCGGCTGCCCTCGGACACCTGGCTGCGCGTCTCCCTGCCAGGAGGCAACCTGCGCATCCGCGTGCCCGCCGACCTGTCCGACATCCGCCTCCGTGGTCCTGTCGCCTTCGTCTTCGAGGGCGTTGTCGCGCTTGCTGGGGGCCGGTAACCTCCGACCTCCCCCTTCGCACCCGGGTCAGACAGCGCGTGGCCGGTCCCATTCTCGTCGTCGACGACGATCTGTTCTTCCGCCAGCTCGCCAGCGACATGCTGTCCCGTCATGGGCACCGTGTGGTTTCGGTGGAGAACGGCACGTTGGCGCTCGAGGAGGCGGCTCGCACGCCCTTCGACCTGGTCATCACCGACGTGGTGATGCCGGGCGTCGACGGCTTCGCGCTCACCGCGCGCCTTCGAGAGAGAGACCCGGACCAGGAAGTCATCCTGGTCAGCCAACGCACCGACGTGAAGGGCTCGGAGATGGCGCTGCGCTCGGGCGCGGCGGACTGTCTGGCCAAGCCCGTGGAGGAGACGGACCTGGTGCTCGCGGTGGACCGCGCCCTGGAGCGCGCCGCCCTGCGCCGGGAGCGCACCCAGCTGCGCGACGAGAACATCGAGTTCGCCCGCTTCCACAACCTGCACCAGCGCTGCCTGGAGCTCATCTCCCAGTCGGATTTGGAGTGGCTGCAGGAGCGCATCATCTCGGAGCTGTCCGCGGTGTGCGACGCGCAGAGCGCCGCGCTGTGGGTGCTGGACGACCGGGGAGACCTGGTGCTGCGCGCGTACCGGGGGCTGCTCGACAAGCAGTTCCTCGCGGAGAAGATGAACCCGGAAGGACCCCTGGCGGGGCGCCTGCGGGATGCTCAGCCGTGGTTCGCGCGGGATGAGCGCTCCGCGGTGCTGTACGTGCCGCTGATGGTCTCCGGGGAAATCGTCGGCCTCGCGCAGCTCTCGGACCCGCTGACCGGGGACTTCCGGCAGGAGCACTCGCGCGACGCCCGCGTGCTCGCGGACTTCGCCGCCGTGAGCGTGAAGAACGGCCGGCGGATGATGGCGCTCCAGCGCCTGGGCCTGAGAGACCGCGAGACGGCGGCCTACAACCTCAGCTACTTCACCGACTACGCCTCCAAGGAGATCTACAAGGCGCGGCGATACGGGCGGACGTTCTCGCTCTTGACCTTCTCCATCGACAACCTGCCGCTGGTGCGCGTGCGCCAGGGCGCGGCGGACGCGAAGAAGGCGGTGCGCGGCATCATCCGCGCGCTGAGCAAAATCATCCGCGACTCGGACGTCATCGCGAAGGCGAGCGACCAGGAGTTCTACCTGTTGCTGCCGGAGACGGACTTCTTCGGCGCGATGATGTTCGTGCGTCGCGCGGTGGCGGCGGTGCGCGAGGAGCCTGAAGTCCAGGACGTGGAGTCGCGCCTGCCGCTGGCCCTCGTGGGCGGTGCGAGCACCTTCCCGAAGGACGGCGAGGACTTCGACGAGCTGGTGCACCGTTGCCGTCGCCGCATGGACGAGCGTCGCGCGTCGCTCCAGCGGCGGCTGATGCTGGACGGGCTGCCGTTCTGGGACGAGGTGGACCTGCTTCTGGGCACGCCCAACAGCCCCAGGCTGCCGGTGGACGAGCGCGCCGAGCCCAGCCGCCGAGGCAAGGTGGCGGATGTCCTCTTCGACGAGCTCCAGGCGGAGATTGCCCGCGAGCTGACCCGAGATCCGGGCACGCGCGGCCTCTTGTACGTGGGAGGGCCGGAGATTCGCGCGGACCTGCCGATAGCGGCCGGGCTGGAGTCGGCGCCGCCGGACCTGTCCTCGCGCATCTACCTGCTGGGCCGCCGGGTGGACCTGGAGTCGCATCCCGCGCTGACGCCCGTGTTCCTGGAGGGCGACGAGCGGGTGTCCCGGCACGAGTTCATCCTCTGGCTGTCGGAGAGCGCGGCGTATGCGCTCATCCAGCGGCGGGGGCGGGGCGCGACGTGGGGCTTCCACACCTCGGACACCGCCGTGGTGGACGGGCTCATCTCCAAGCTGCAGGCCGAATACGACCTGCAGCCCTACTGACAGGAAGCGGAGCGACCCGTGGCCCAGGTCCGGAAGATCCTCATCGCCGACCCCGACCTCGAGTCCGTGCGCGCGCTGTCCCGCGCGCTGCGCACCAAGGGCTATCAGGTGCACTACGCGCCGGATGGCTCGCGGGCGCTGGAGGTGGCGGTGCTGCGCCACCCGGACCTCACGTTGTTCGACGAGCACTGTCGGCTGCTGGAGGCGCGCACCTTCATCCAGATCCTGCGCACCAACCCGCGCACTGAAGACATCCCGGTGGTGCTCACGACGTCGAGCTTCGACGGGGATAGGTATCGCGGCCTGCGGGACGGCTACCTGCGCAAGCCCTTCAACCTGGACGAGGTGCTCAGCCGAATCGAGCACATCTTCCGGCGCAACGAGGCGGCCAAGGACCTCAAGGTCGAGCAGCAGGAAATCGAAGGTTCGCTCAGTCAGCTCAGCATCCCGGACCTGATGCAGCTGCTCGGGATGAACCGGCGCAGCGGGAAGCTGTCGCTGGAGCGGGGAAACGAGCGCGGTGAAATCCACGTGGTGGAGGGCCGCCCCGTGAATTCGAAGCTGGGGCGGGTGGAGGGCGAGAAGGCGCTGTTCCGCCTGCTGGCCTGGGGGGATGGGACCTTCACGTTCTCTCCGGGCGCCAGCGCCGCGAAGGCGCGCATCAACCGCGCCATGGACGACGCGCTGCTGGAGGGCATGCGGCAGTCGGACGAGGTCAATCGCCTGATGCCGGGCCTGCCCCCGCGCCACACGCGGCTGATGCTGGCGCCGGACGTGCCCTTCCAGCAGGACCAGCACCCGGTGACGGCGCAGGTGATGGACCTCTTGCGCCAGCCTCGCGCGCTGGGCGAGGTGCTGGACCTGGCGCCCGCCACGGACCTGGAAGTGCTCGGCGTGTTGTCCACGCTGATGCAGCGCGGGGTGGCGAGGCCGGCGGACGTGAATGGCACGGACGCCAACGCCAACGAGCTGCTGGGCGCGGCGGAGGTGCACGCGCTGCGGGGCCGAATCCTCCGCACCAAGGCACCGTCGCGGGTGGCCACCGCCAAGATTTTCGTGTGTGGCAGCGGCGCGTCCGCCGCGCGTCGGGTGATGGCGCGCGTGCCGGGCCTGGAGGCGCTGTCGGCGGAGCCCACCGCGGTGAAGAGCGGCTTCGGGACGCTGGGCCGGCTGGTGCTGAGCGAGGTGCTGCGGCTGGACTTCTGCATGCTGCCCCCCGCCGAGGCGGCCCGGCCCCTGTGGCGCCCCTTCAGCGCGGGCGCGGTGGGGGCGTTGCTGCTGGACGTGACAGAGCCGGCGGTGGGGCTGGCGCACTACCTGGCGTGGGAGGCGCGGATGCCCATCGTCGTCGTGGGCGCCGAAGTCCCGGCGGCGCTCCAGGGCGCACCCGCGGGCGCGCTGAGCGTCGTGGACGACCTGGGCGAGGCGCTGAGGTCCCTGCTGGTGCAGGCCCTCAACCCCGCGCCCATGCTGCCCGGCGTGACGCAGGTGCAGCGGGCCAACGCCTCCGTCGGGTAGTCGTCACCAGGCGGCGGGCGCGGAGGGCTTGGCTTCGATGCCGAGCGCCTCGTTCGCGAAGCGGAACATGCGCGCGCGCAGCTGGTCCAGCGCCTCCAGGGTGTGCCTGCCGGCGCGGTTGGCCGCGTCCTCCAGCTTCTCCTTGCAGCGCAGGTCGACGCAGAGGCTGATGCCCACGCGGACCTTGCTGTCCACGTCCGTGGTGAGCAGGTCCACCGTGTGCGACGAGCCGTAGTCGTGGCACCACTCGCACATGCGGGCGACGTCGGGCCCGCCTCTGTCACGCCGGAAGATGATGCCGATGGGCTGGTGGCTGCCAGGCGCGGAGAAGACGAGGTACACGCGCAAGCCGGACGTCTCCGTCCAGGCCACGTAGTCACGCACGAACAAGGGGAAGGTGAGGCCCGGCGGCATCTCGA
Source organism: Myxococcus eversor (assembly GCF_010894455.1). GTDB lineage: Bacteria > Myxococcota > Myxococcia > Myxococcales > Myxococcaceae > Myxococcus > Myxococcus eversor. The sequence goes on from NZ_JAAIXY010000001.1 coordinate 543,192, forward strand.
TGACGCGGCGGTCTCTCGGACGGAAGGACTCGATGAGGTCCCGGTCGGTTTCGATGCGGAACACGGGCTGCTCCTTGGAGAACGTCTGGACCTAACAGGCAGCGACTCCCGATTCTACCCAAACCCACCAGAAGGTCGGGCGCCGGGCCTCCCGGTCGCCAGGGGAGGAAGGGGGCGCGACCGTGCAAGCCATTACACACGGCGAACCGCGTCATCTCCGTCACGCTCCGTGTCGTTTCAACGGCTGACCCACGCGTGACATGGCGATGGGACAACGCTGGCTCCTCATCTCCGGCACCGGGCCGGACACACCCCACGCTTGTAGGAGCCCCTCTCAATGGAACGAGCCGCACCGCCGCCGTCGAGCAAGGAGCTCATTGCCCGGACGCGCCCCTTCGCCCTGCAGGACGTCGCGCGCTCGAGCTGGAACCTGGCGGCCACCTATGCCGCGCTCGCGGCGGCCGTGACGCTGGCGGTGGCCGCGCCCTGGTGGCCCCTGCGCGTCGTGGGGGGCGTGCTGGAGGCGCTCGTCCTCATCCGCGCGTTCATCCTCTTCCATGACGCCATGCACGGGGCGCTGTTGCCCTCGTCGCGCTGGGCGAAGGTCCTCTTCCACGTGCAGGGCATCCTGACGCTCACGCCCGCGCGCATCTGGAATGACACGCACAACCACCACCACGCCAACACGGCGCGCATCGCCGCGGACTCGGCGGGCACGTTCGCCACGTGGACCACCGAGCAGTGGCGAAATGCGTCCGGCTGGCAGCGGCTGGGCTACGCGGTGGAGCGCCACCCGGTGACCATCCTGTTCGGCTACGTCACCGCGTTCCTCATCAGCCTGTGCCTGGTGCCCTTCGTGAAGGACCCGAAGCGCTACTGGACGTCCGGGCTCGCGCTCGGCGTGCACGTGGCCCTGTCCGTGGCGCTCTGGGTCTTCTTCGGCCCCGCCGTGTACCTGTTCGCCTTCGTGGGTCCGCTGTTCCTCGCGTATGCCCTGGGCACGTACCTCTTCTACTCGCAGCACAACTTCGACGAGGTCCGCATCCTGCCGGAGCACCAGTGGACCCACGCGGATTCCGCGCTGGAGGCCTCCAGCTACCTGCGCTGCGGCAAGGTGATGGCGTGGTTCACCGGCAACATCGGCTACCACCACGTGCACCACCTCAACCCGCGCATCCCGTTCTACCGACTCCCCGAGGCGATGGCGGCCATCCCCGAGCTCCAGCATCCGCACGTCACGACGCTGAGCCCGCGCGACATCGCCCACTGCCTGCGGTTGAACCTGTGGGAGCCCGCCCTCGGACGGATGGTGAGCTATCGCGACGCCAGTGCGCGCGCCTGGGAGGCCCGGACCGACGTGCCCGCCCGGAGCGCGGTCTCCTCCGAGGGGCACGCGGTGTCGTGAGCCGGCTTCAGTTGTTGAGCATCGGCTGACCCTGGTGCGCCACCAGCAGGTCATGCATGTCGTTGGCGTGCTCCTCCTCCTTGGCGAGGATGTCCTCGAGGAGCCGCCGCGTGGTGGGGTCCTTGTCCGAGAAGTAGCGAATCAAGTCGCGGTACGTCTCGATGGCGATGCGCTCCGCCACCAGGTTCTCCCGAATCATGTCCACCAGGTTCTGCCCCTCGACGTACTGACTGGAGCTGCGTGACAGCAGGCCGTCGGGGTTGAAGTCCGGGCGTCCGCCCAACTGGTTGATGCGCTCGGCGAGGCGCAGCGCGTGCTCCTGCTCCTCCCGCGCGTGCTCGCCGAACTCGTCCTTCACCGCCTCGCTGTGGATGCCCTGGGCGGAGACGTAGTGGAACGTGTAGCGCAGCACGCAGACGATTTCCGTGGCGAGCGCGTCGTTGAGCAGCTTGAGCGTCGTGTTCACATCGCCCTTGTAGTTCTCCGTGAGGGCACCTTCCTCCAGGTGCTCACGGGCTCTGCGGCGAATCTCCTGGAGGTCGCTGACGAAGGGCTGCGGGGTTGAGGGCATGTGCTGGGCTCCTTTCGGCCAATGCGTGACAGGAAGCTGGGACGTCGGGGGCGGGTTCGACCACCCTCGCTCGTGACGTCCCGGGCCTGCCCGTCCCGCCCCCCGGAAGGAGCCTCCTGTTCGCTGGCTCCCGCGCGCCCTTCACGTCACCGCGCGGCGGCGTGAGGCCCCGCGATGGGCGGCTGCCCCGTGGGCGGAGCGATGGGCCCGGTGCGAGGCACGGGCGCTCCGGTGGCGCTCGCCACCTCGTCGGGCGTGGGGCCCACGTTCCACTGGCCCGTGCGTCCCGTCACGCGCTCGCCCACCGGCTGCGTCTTTCCCACCAGCGCGGCCTCCTGGCCAGGTGGAACCAGGTAGCGGCTGACATCGGGTTGCACCAGGTCGCTGGTGGCCACGAAGGTCCACGGCCTCCGGACATTCATCCCTGGCAGGGGCATGGGCTGCCAGCCAGCGAGGCCTTCTCCCCAGCGCCAGTCCACCCAGGAAGGGGCCCACTCGTCGTCGGGCCACCACACCCAGCCCTGAGAGGGCGCGACGAACCACCTGCCGAAGTGGAACGGGGCCCAGCCCCAGTCCCAGTCGCTCTGGAACGTCCAGCCCCAGTCGCTGAACACCCACTGGCCGGAGGTGGCGTAGGGCACGAAGTCCAGGCCCACGAGCTTCGCGTCGGGGCGCCATACCCAGCCGACCTCGGGGAGCTGGAGCCACTCGCCATATGGCGCCATCACATCGCGAAAGATGGAGATGTTGCTGCCCAGCGTCGGCGCGGTCGACTTCAACTGGGGACCGAATTCCTCGGGCCCCATGGCGCAGCCGAATGACGCCAGCAGCGCGCCCGCGCTCACGCCCCCCAGGCGCAGCCATCGCCAGGTACTCTTCCAGGTGCGCATCGTCGGCCCTCCTCGATGGGTATCCCGCTCGTCTCAGGATGTTCCTTCCCCTTGAACGCAGAGACCCTCGGGGGAGATGCCCTGGACGGCCCGGTCGCCCAGCACAGCCGGGCGCCTGGTTGACTTCCTGTCACCCGAGCAAGGCAGACTGCCTGGCGTGCGTCTGACAAAGCCCCTCGTCTCGTTCCTGCTGCTGACCCCGGCCGTGGCCCTGGCGGGAATGCCCAGCTTCTCGCTCACGGAAATCGCCGAGCAGCGGCTGGAGGCCATCTCCTTCTTCATCGCCATCTTCCTGCTCGTGTCGCTGGGCGTCTGGGGGCTGTGGAACTGGCTGCGGCGGGACGTGCCCCGGCTGCCCCGCTTGAGCTACCGGGCGGCGCTCGCGTTGGTGTTCCTGCTGGGGCTGGGCCTCCAGCTCGTCCTGTCGATGATCGCCGGTGGCCGCGAGCTGATGACGCCGGGCGCCTGGGAGAAGAAGGGCGTCACGTATCAGGTCATCCCCGCGCCGCCTCCCTCGGACGCGGAGCTGCTGGTCCAGGCGCGGCGTCAACGGTTGGATGAGCTGCGCGTGGCGCTGTGGGCCCATGCCGCCGAGCATGGCGGTGACTTCCCCCAGAACGACCAGGGCACCGAGCTTCCCGCCGCGCGCTGGAAGGTGCTCGGGGACTCCGGCCTGCACTTCATCTACATCGGCGGGCAGAAGGCGGACGCCCCCGCGGCTCCACTGGCCTACGAGCCGGGCCTCTTCGGACGTGAGCGCTGGGTGCTCTTCACCGATGGGGACCTCCGGCGCCTCCCCGTCGAGGACATCCACCGCGCGCTCGTGGCGGAGGGCGCGCCGTGACGTCGGGCAAGAAGGGAGTGCTCGTCCTGGTCGGCGTCTTCGCGGCGATGGTCTTCCTCTGCATGGGGCAGGTCTGGGTCCTGAGCGTGCCGTTCCTGCTCGCCTTCGGCTGGCTGTCCTTCCTCCAGCAGGTGGTGCCGGAGGTGACGCCGCGGTGGGGCGCCATCGTCGAGTTCCTCGTCGTCGCGGCGATGCTCGGCGCGGGCTCCCACCTGTTCCTCCGGTGGCTGTGGCGTCAGCTCCATGCCGGGGCACCAGAGGCCTCCACGTGGCGCCCACGCTGGAGCGTGTCGCTGCTGCTCGTGGGCGTCCTGCTCTTCGCCTCGACGATGGCCTCGGTGGGAATCGGGCACCACGTGGGCTGGCTGATGTCGGGGCGCGCGCGCCTGGTGCGCAGCTCGTGGCCCCAGTTCGAGCCAGAGGGCGCGCGGACCTCGGGCCGGTTGTGTGAAGAGGTCCGGGAGTTGGTCGACGCGGGCATTCCCGCCGAACAGCTCACGCGGAAGCTGTTCGCGAAGCCCTCGCTCCAGGCCCTGTTGGAGGCGCAGCAGGTCGTCTCGCAGGTGAGCCCCGAAGGCGAGCGGGTCATCATGGTGTCCGCGAGAGACCCCAGCGTCCGCGAGCGAAACGGCGCGCTGCGCTGCGTCCCCAAGCCGTCGGACAAGGAAGAGCTCGACTCGAAGACCCTGAAGCACTGGCCCGACGAGCCGGGCTCCGTCAAGAGCACCTCCCCCTGACGACGGAATCCGGGCGCGGGTGAAGGCCCGCGCGAACGGCTCTTTCCAGGAGTGCTAGTCTCATACTCCCCGTACGGGACCTGGACTGAAGCCCGGGCGGGTCACCTGGAGGAGCCGCTATGACTTCGCGTCGCGTGTCGTATCCCTGGAGCCTTGCCGTGGTGCTCACCTTCGCGCTCACCGCGCTGCCCGCCTTCGCGGAGTCCTCGGAGGAGGAGCTGGTCTCTCGCGAGGACTCCAGCAGCCAGAGCTCGCTGCTCACCTGTGGACCGGCCCGGTGTGGTGGGGACTGGAACTGCGAGGACAACTGCCCCGAGGCGGCCACCGCCGTCTGCGTCAACTTCTGGTGCCAGTACACCTACCCGGATCCGGGCGGCGGTGGGGGTGGCGGCAGTGGGGGCCCTGGGTTGTGCACGGGCTACCGCTGCGGTGGCGACTGGAACTGCGTCTGCGAGGGCCTGCAGGGCACCTGCGGCTCCAATGGCTATTGCGTCTTCTGAGCCCGTGAGTCCGGCGAAAAGCCTGGCGGTGAGCACTTGGCAGCCGGCGGGTCGTGACTAGCTTCCCGCGCACAATGCGACACCGGGGCGCGATGCCCGGTGTCGCCACGCGAGGAGCTGACGGTGCAGGCGAAGATTCTGGTGGCGCTGGTGGTGGGTTCCCTGACGTTCGGAGTGGGCTGCCACCGCAACACCCGTGAGAGCGCGAAGGACGACGCGGAGCGCGCCGCGGACAAGACCGAGGACGCCGCCGAGAAGGTGGGCGACAAGGTCGAGGACGCCGCCGAGGAAGCGGGCGACAAGATTGAGGACGCCACCGACAAGTAGTCAGGTGACAGGCCCCTGGCCTCTCCGGACGCCGCACTGCGTTGGTTCAGCAGTCGCGTTTCGGGGAGGCCATGGGTTGCCGTCGGCGTGGGGACTGGCCGAATAATCACGTCCCATGGGAACGCTCACGCTCAGCGCCTCCGCGCACCTGTGGGAGCAGTTTCTCGTCGGCGCGCTCGATGGGGAGGTGGCCTCGATTCCAGAGGCCCCGCCCATCCTGTCGCGGTGGCAGCGCTCGCGGGCGCTCGGCGCTCCGAGCACGGGCCTGCCGGACGAGGGCCCGAGCGTCGCCGGTGTCGCGCTCATCGAGCGTCGCGCCCGCCTGGAGCCGGTGTGGCACGAGGTCCGCGACATCCTGGACCTGCTCGCCGCCGCGCCCATGCCTTCGGGGCGGGTGGCGCTCCTGGCGGACCGGGAGGGCGTCATCCTCGCCACGCGCAGCTCGGGCGGCGACTTCAGGGACCACGCGGACTACGTCCGACTGGTGGCCGGTGCCTGCTGGGATGAGGTGTCGCGCGGCACCAACGCGATTGGCACCGCGCTGGTGGAGTCCTCGGCCGTGGCCGTGGTGGGGCCCGCGCACTACGCGCAGCGGCACCATGGGCTCGTCTGCTACGCCGCGCCGGTGAAGGACCCGTTCGGCGAAGTCGTCGGCGTGCTGGACATCACGGGCCCCGCGAGCGGCGCGGACCCGCTGGTGCTGGTGGCGGTGGCGAGCATCGCCCACTCGGCGGAGGCGCGGCTGCGCGAGGTGGCATGGGCGCGCGTGGCGGCGGCGGCCCGAGGAGGGCTGGAGGCGCACCTGTCGCGCGAGGATGGCCCCGTGCTGCTCATCGAGCCGCCGGGACGCGTGCGGCGCCTCAACGGGGCGGCGCGCTCACTGCTCGGCATGGAGTCCTCGCGAGGGGACGTGTCGCCGGGGCGCGTGCTCGGCCTGTCCTGGCGGGCCTTGAAGGACGCGGCGCTGCGGGGCCATGCGCTGGAGGCGCGGCATCAGGCGTCGGGCGCGATGTGGCGGGTGCATGCGGAGGCGGTGGGGGAGGGCGACTCGGCGCTGGCGGTGCTGGTGCGGCTGGAGCCGCGCGCGACGCATGTCACGGCGCGGATGCGGCCCGTGGTGGCGGAAGTCATCCCCGATGAAGGCGCCTGGGCCCGGCTGAAGGGGAGTGACCCCGAGCATCGCGCCACGCTGCGCGAGGCCGCGCGGTTCGCGCCGACGACGCTGCCGGTGTTGCTCCTCTCGGAGACGGGCACGGGCAAGGAGCTGCTCGCGCGCGCGGTGCATGACGCGAGCGCGGTGGCATCCGGTCCCTTCGTCGCCGTCAACTGTGGCGCGCTCTCGGGCACGTTGCTGGAGAGTGAGCTGTTCGGCCATGCGCCGGGCTCCTTCACGGGGGCTCGCGCGGGTGGGGCGGATGGCAAGCTGGCCGCGGCGGATGGCGGCACGCTCTTCCTGGATGAGCTCGCGGAGATGCCCGCGGCGTTGCAGGTGATGCTGCTGCGCGTACTGGAGGATGGCGGGTACTCGCGCGTGGGCGAGTCGCGGGTGAGGCACTCGCGCTTCCGCCTCATCGGCGCCACGTGTCGGGACCTCGAAGCGGCCGTGCGCGAGGGCACCTTCCGGAGCGACCTCTACTATCGCCTCCAGGGGGCGGTGCTGCGGCTGCCTCCGCTGCGAGAGCGGGTGGACCTGCCGGAGCTGGCCCGCTCGTTGTTGACCGAGCTGTGCGTCGAAGGAGGCCATCCGCCGAGCACGCTGTCCGCCGAGGCGCTCGCGCGACTGCGGGCCCACGCGTGGCCGGGCAACGTGCGCGAGCTGAAGACGGTGTTGCGCCTGGCCCTGGTGCGAGCCGGTGGTGAGTCCGTGGTGAGCGCGGCGGCGCTCCCACCCGAACTGGGCCGGGCGTCCGCTCCCTCGCCCGCCGTCGAGCAGCAACCCGTCAGCGCCACGGGCCTGCGGGAGCTGGAGGCCCACGCCATCCTGGAGGCGCTGTCGCGCAGCGGTGGCAACGTGGCCCGCGCGGCGCGCCTGCTGGGAATCGCGCGCAGCACGCTGTACCGGATGGTGGAGCGCTTCGGCCTGAAGCTCCCTCCGCGCTCGTGACGCGGGCCGCTCGGCCGCTGTGAGCGAGGCCGGGCCCGCGTGCACTCACGCGCCCGCATCGGAACATTCCATCCAGGCGGTGGCACACCGGACGCGACACTGTCGCGAGGTGCGCCATGCGTGCGGACGAAGGTGTCGCATCGCGGGACACGACGCGCCGCGACGTCGTCGGTGCGGGGCATGGCATGCGTGCTGCTCTGGGGGACAGGGCTTCCACCCGCAGCCCCACCCGCAAGGAGAGCGTTCATGATCTACGCCGCCCCCAATCAGCCCGGCTCGAAGGTGAAGTTCAAGGCCCGCTACCAGAACTTCATCGGAGGTCGCTGGGTCGAGCCGAAGCGCGGGCAATACTTCGAGAACATCTCCCCCGTGACGGGACAGGTCTTCTGCGAGATTCCCCGCTCCACGGCGGAGGACATCGACCTGGCGCTGGATGCGGCGCACGCGGCGCGCGTCTCCTGGGGCCGCACGTCTCCCACCGCGCGCTCGAACATCCTGCTGAAGATCGCCGACCGGATGGAGCAGAACCTCGAGATGCTCGCCCTGGCCGAGACGTGGGACAACGGCAAGCCGGTGCGCGAGACGCTCGCGGCGGACCTGCCGCTGGCCATCGACCACTTCCGCTACTTCGCCGGCTGCATCCGCGCGCAGGAAGGCACGGTGGGCGAACTGGACCACGACACCGTCGCCTATCACTTCCACGAGCCGCTGGGCGTGGTGGGGCAGATCATCCCGTGGAACTTCCCCATCCTGATGGCGGTGTGGAAGGTGGCGCCCGCACTGGCGGCGGGCAACTGCGTGGTGCTCAAGCCCGCGGAGCAGACGCCCGCGAGCATCCTCGTCCTGGCCGAGCTCATCCAGGACCTGCTGCCCGAAGGTGTCCTCAACATCGTCAACGGCTTTGGCGTCGAGGCGGGCAAGCCGCTGGCCAGCAGCCCCCGCGTGGCGAAGGTCGCCTTCACGGGTGAGACGACGACGGGCCGGCTCATCCTCCAGTACGCGAGCGAGAACCTCATCCCCGTGACGCTGGAGCTGGGCGGCAAGAGCCCGAACATCTTCTTCGACGACGTCATGGCGCACGACGACGACTTCCTGGACAAGGCGATGGAGGGCTTCGCCATGTTCGCGCTGAACCAGGGCGAGGTCTGCACGTGTCCGTCCCGCGCGCTGGTGGGCGAGCGCATCTACGGCCAGTTCATGGAGCGCGCGCTGGAGCGCGTGAAGAAGATTCGTCCGGGCAACCCGCTGGACACGGAGACGACGCTGGGCGCGCAGGCGTCCAATGACCAGCTCGAGAAGATCCTCGGCTACATCGACATCGGCAAGAAGGAGGGCGCCAAGGTCCTCACGGGCGGCGAGCGCGTGAGCCTGCCGGGCGACCTCAAGGGCGGCTACTACGTGGCCCCGACGGTGTTCCAGGGGGACAACAAGATGCGCGTGTTCCAGGAGGAGATCTTCGGGCCGGTGGTGAGTGTCACCACGTTCAAGGACTTCGACGACGCGATGCGCATGGCCAATGACACGTTGTATGGCCTGGGCGCGGGTGTGTGGACGCGTGACACGAACACCGCGTACCGCGCGGGCCGCACCATCGAAGCGGGCCGCGTGTGGACCAACTGCTACCACCTGTACCCGGCGCACGCGGCGTTCGGCGGCTACAAGCAGTCGGGCATCGGCCGCGAGACGCACCGGAAGATGCTGGACCACTACCAGCAGACGAAGAACCTGCTCGTCAGCTACAGCCCGAAGGCGATGGGGTTCTTCTGATGAGTGATACCCGTGCCGGGCCCGGCGCGGGTGGGCAGCCGGAGCAGGAGGTGGCCCGGGTGGCGGTGACGCCCGAGGCCGCCGCCGTCATCCGCTCCCTGCGTGCCGCGAACGGGCCGCTGATGTTCCACCAGTCGGGGGGCTGCTGCGACGGCAGCGCGCCCATGTGCTACCCGGCGAAGGAGTTCCGTGTCGGCCAGCGGGACGTCTTCCTGGGCGAAGTCGAGGACTGCCCCGTCTACATCGGCGGCGCGCAGTTCGAGGTCTGGCAACACACGCACCTGACGCTGGACGTGGTGCCGGGAAGGGGCGCGGGCTTCAGCCTGGAAGCGCCCCTCGGCGTGCGGTTCCTCACGCGAAGCCGTGTCTTCACGGATGAGGAATACGAGCGCATGAAATCCCAGCCACCGCCGAGGCGTGGACCGCCGGAGTGAGCAAGGGACCCGGGCTTGAAACAGAGCCCGGGTCGCCCGCCACCCGTCAGTAACCCTTCATGTTACGGCGTGGTCAATGACAACCATCCCCTCAAACCAGACCCACGCGGTGTCATGAATACACCATTTACACTGCGTGGAAGTACTTATACACAGAGGCCGCCCCGAGTCAGGGGTAACTCGCAATGAGGGGGAAGTCATGAAGTCGTTCAATACGTTGGGAGTGATGGGAGTGGTGTGTCTGATGTCGGTGGGCTGCGGCGGGGAGTACACGCCGGAGGAGGCCGCCCAGAACCCGGAGATGGGTGAAGCAACGCAGGCCGTGGAGAGCGCGTTCATCGCTGGCGGTCAGACGCGTGACTTCTCGACCTGGCTGTTCGGCACGACGCCGTTCTATGTCCGGAACATGTCCGCCACCCGCTCCACGCGCTTCAACGCGTACTGCGGCGCGAACAACATCTCCATCCTGCTGGCGCCGAATCAGGTCTATCCCACGAGCCTGAACTGCGCCTGGCCCGGCGCGCGCCTGTACGTCCAGAACCAGGGCCTCAGCCCGACCCTGGATCAGATCTACGTCGAGACGCACTGAGTCGCGGCAAAAGCACACTCTTCGAGGTCGTGCTTGGGGGAGCTTCCGCGAGGGGGCTCTCCTTTCGTGCGTGGTCACTTCTCCGGCGGTCCTCAATTCGTGGCAGAATCGACAGGCTCCTGTTCGCACGGAGGACTGTCAATGGCCGGGCGCCCCCTCGATGATTCCCAGCGGAAGAAGTTCCTCGATGTCCTGACCCAGATGGGAGGCTCGTCCGGCAACACCAGTCTGATGAATGAATTGGGCTGGTCGGAGGCGGAGTATTGGCGCCTGCGGGATCAGCTCCTCGAGGATGGCCAGATTCTCCGGGGCAGGGGACGCGGCGGCAGTGTGGTGCTGGTCAAGGAGGAGAAGTCCCCGGAGGTGAATGTCCTCACCGGGCCCCTCCCTGGAACGGCGGCCTCCGCCTCCCTGTTGGACAGGACCGAGGCGGACCTCTACGGCCCCTGCCTGGAGGTGCTGCGAGAGAAGTGGACCAAGGAGCGCGGGCTCCACGACGTCCACATCGAGATTACGGCCAACCAGGGCAACAGGAAGACAGGCGGCGTCTGGACCCGGCCGGACATCACCGCCATCAGCATGCGCACGTTCTCGCACTGGCCCGGGCGCACGTTCGATATCTGGACGTTCGAAATCAAGCCGCGGTGGGAGTTCAACGTCACGGGCATCTTCGAGGCCGCTGCGCACGCGAGAACGGCGACCCACGCCTTCGCGCTCCTGGAGCTGCCCCTCAATCCCGATGACTCGGACAAAGCCCGCCTCACCTCGGAGGCGCAGCGGATGGGCGTGGGGTTGATTCTCTTCCAGGACCCCACCGACTTCGAGACCTGGGACTTCATGGTGGACCCCGTGCGCAAGGAGCCGGACCCCTCCCTGCTGGAGCAGTTCGTCGTCACGCAGCTCTCCGAGACGGCCCGCACGAAGCTGCTCCGCTGGGGCAAGTAGCCCCAGGTGGGTGAGCGTCTCCGGGCCCGATACAGGGCCCGGAGACAGTCGTGCCTGGGGGAACCTCAGGAGGACTTGTACGCGTCCGCGATGCGCAGCAGGTCGACGATGGTGAAGTCGCCGCCCGTGCCGTAGGTGGGTTTCCAGCCCTTGTTGTGCAGGAAGGACTGGGGGTCGTTGATGAGCACGCTGAAGAACGTCTCACCCACGATGCGACCGCCCACGGGCCCGAGGAAGCGGCCCTGGTTGGCGAGCTTCGCCTCCTTGAGGATGTAGAACCAGAGCGGCGCCAGCGTGCTCCCCCAGCTCGTCGGCAGGCCCAACTGGGAATTGGAGTACTGGGTCGTCCCCAGCGCCTTGGCGACCGTCTGTCCCGCCGGCAGGGTGAACTCATTCTGGCGCAGCAGGTTGCGGCCCGGCAGCGACAGGTAGAGCGGATCCGGCTTGCCCTGGTACTGGGGATTGTCGAAGCCGGGGATGAGGGCCTGGGGCAACTGAAGCAGCTCTGACGCCACCAGCGTGTCGAACAGCTTGACGCCCTGGGGCGTGACGCGCGAGTCGGTGTTGAAGAAGTACTTCCAGTCCACGCGCTTCTCCGGGCTCAGGAACGTCCCGGGCTGGTGCAGGTCGAAAATCTGCGCGCCCTTGTAGTTGTCATTGACCTGGTAGAACTCGCGAATCGTCGCGTGGCCCATGCGGTAGGCGGCCGCGGAGAACTCGATGGGAATCGCCTGGAGGTTGGGCGGGAAGTACTGCGGGCCCTGACTGACCAGCTTCCCATACAGCTCATCCCCGACGAAGCGGCGCACGAAGTCGTGGTAGACAATCCACTGGTAATGCCAGCGCACGCGCTGCGACGCCTCGGTGAAGAGCGCCCCTCCAGAGAACTGGCTCGACAGGTCCTTGACCACCTGATTGTGGAACTTGATGACGGCCAGATGGAGCTGGTCGACGAACATGTTGTCGTCATTGCGCGGGTCCCCGATGATGGCCGTGCCCTGTGAATTGCGGAGCACGTCGCCGTCCGGATTGTCGGGCCGGCCGAACAGCAGCGTGGCGCCGTCCTTCTGGTCGAAGAGGAAGGCGTCCTGCACGGGCCCCCGGCCGTAGATGTTGCCCAGGTCCAGGGTGGGGGTGATGGCATCCCGCGTCTGGTTGGGTTGGGTGTCCCGACCATTGATGTTCGAATAGACGTCGAACGTCAGGTCATGGTCCAGGAACTGGCCCAGGAACGTGTAGCCCGCGGGGATGGTGGGGTTGTCCTGGGGGAGGCCCGGGCTCTGGTTGGCCACATCCATGGGGCCGCCAGGCAGGGTGAGCGCCCGGAGGTCCTCCACGTTGAAGAGGGAAGGGCCCAGGTCCGGGAACATGCGGAAGAAGTCGGAGACGATGGGGCCGTTGTCTCCGCTCAGCGACTGCGCCGACTTGCTGGAGACGGCCGTGCCCACGCCGCCGTGGGGGCGCACCAGGTTGCCGGAGGGCGCCTTGGACAGCATCGCGTTTCCCGCACCCCGGTGGAACGGACAGCCGCTCCCAGGGAGCGCGGTGTGGCCCGAGGGCCGGTTCTTGTCACTCATGATGGGTCTCCTCGTGAATGGGAAGCGCGGCCTATGACGTGATGGTGATGTACGGGTCCCACGAGTAGGTGCCCACCTTGTTGCCCTGGTTGTCCGTCACCTGGAGATAGAGCTGGTAGGTCACCCGCGCGCCGGGGAGCGTGGCGGTGGGCAGCATCGCGGTGGACTGGAAGAAGAAGTCCACGTAGGGCTGCACGTTGAAGCCGCTGCTCTGCCCGCCTGATACCTCGGGGACTGGCACCTTGATGTGGGACACCAGGGGCTGGGGCTGGGTGATGCACTGCGCATTTCCGGAGACAGTCATCTTGTAGAGCAGGGCGCTGTAGCGCGTGTTGAGCGTCAGCGACGCCAGCCGCCACCGGAGGTTGTCGTTGGTCTTCGCGGCGACCGTCAGCTCCGGTATCGCCTCCGCCCCCACGGCCGAGTCCCGCCGGACGAGCATGTACACACAATCCGCGATGGACACCTGGGGGTTGTCGAGAGACGCGTTGGGGCCGTGCAGCTTGACGACCTGGTCCACGTCCACCACGGTGAGCACATCAATGAAGCCGCTGTTCAGTCCCATATCGCATCCAAGCCTTTCGAAGGAAGAAGTCAGACACCGTCGGCGAGCCAACCGGTGACGTCATGAGGTGATGGAGATCTGCGGATCCCACGAGAAGTAGCTGAGGATGTTCCCGTCGTTGTTCGCCAGGACGAACGAGAACTGGTACGAGACATTGGGAGGCGAGGGGTTCACCGCCGTCGCCTGGAAATAGGCGTCCGTATAGGTCTGCGTCTGGTTGATCGTCACCTGGGAGCCATTCACCGACGGGAGGGGCACCGTCACCGTGGGCTCGATGAGGCCAGGCTGGGTGATGAGCCCTACGCCTCGGATGATGTTGCACTGGCTGAGCGCGACGCTGAAGCGGGTGTTCCCGGTCAGCGAAGTGATGCGCCAGCGGATGTTGTTGTTGGTGTTGAGGGTGATGACCAGGTCATCCGTGGCCTGACCGGAGAGCACCTCGTCCTGACGGACGAACATGTAGATGTAGGGCGTGCTCTCGCCCAGGGACACGGGCCTGTTGGAGTCCGTGCTGAACTGCCCCTGGTAGGCATTGTAGATGCTCTCCGCATCCACGACGACGAGGACGTTGGCTGTATTTTCAGTATCCGGCATGGACCACTCCTGATTGAGACGGGGTGAGAGGATTCAGCGGGGCCGCAGGATTCCGGGGCGCTGGATGGAGAAGGGCTGGATGTTGAACTGGGTGACGCCCGTCAGCGCGAGCTCGGCGAGAATCTTCCCGAGCAGCGGGGTGAACTTGAACGCCTGCCCCGTGTCACCGGTGAACAGGAGGATGTCCGGATGGCCGGGCAGGGCATCCAGCACGAAGTTCAGGTCCGGGGTCATCGTGTAGAGGCAGCCCACGGGGTCCTGTGCCAGGGATTGGAGTCCCTGGAAGTGCGCCCGCATGAAGGTGTTGAGCAGCTCCACCATCCGAGGGTCCGCCTGGGGCGGCGAGGTGGGCGGCAGCGGGGACTTCTGGAAGGTGAAGTCCGTGCCCACCTTGAGGCGCCCGGGCGTCAGGAGCGGGGGAAGGCCGTAGTAGGTCGTCTGGTCATCGCCAGGGAACTGGGGTGCGCCGAAGTAGAACCAGAGCGGGTAGTTGTACTGGGATTGGGCCACCGTGAAGTACGCATACGTCATGGTCCAGATCTCCAGCTCCAACTGGAGGTTCAGGCTGTCGAGCACCGGGTTCGTCCAGGCGGAGGGCACCAGGATGAGCTTCTTGCCGGTGTAGTCCCCTTGCGCGGTGGAGACGGTGACCTGTCCCGGCGCATCCTGGATGCGGCTGACCGTCCGGCGGGGAATCATGGTGACGCCCTGCTTGCGACAGAGCTGGGCGAGGGCCTGCAGGGCCCGGTCCGCCGCGATGACGCCCGCCTGGGGCTGCGCCAGTCCGACGACGTCGTCACTCAGCCCCTTGAGCGCGGGGTAGCGCTCCGGGAAGTCCGCCGCGGTGAGGCGGGTGAAGGGCAGTCCCTGCTCCTCGAGGACGGCCTGGGAGTCCTTGAGGTCGCCCTCGGGCGTGTTCACCCCGCTGGGCGGGCCGAAGAACAGCAGGGACGTGTCGTTGAGGATGCCGTCGAGGCCGCTGTCGTCCTCCAGCTCCCGCCAGAGCGGATAGGCGGATTGCGCCAGCAGGGACAGGTGAGGATTGGAGTACATCACCCGGAAGAAGCGGGACTCTCCCTTGGAGGAGAAGAAGTCGTTGTCGAAGTCGAACTGGTCCAACAGGAGGACCTTCTTGCCGGCCTTCGAGCACCACCAGGCGGCGGACAGGCCAATGGCGCCCGCGCCCACGACCACCACGTCATAGGAGTCCATGTTTGCGTTGCTTTCGTTCTGGAGGGACGGAGGTGTCTGGCTTTACCAGCCGAGGTAGTACTGGCTGTCCAGCCAGGAGGGCCACGCGAGCCCGAAGTGCGCCTGGAGCATCTTCTCCGCCTCGCAGAAGGCGCCTTCCACCCAGCCCTGCTGGTCCGAGTACGCCTCGCCGCAGATGTGGAGGCGCTCCGCGGGGTCCGGGCGGCGCATGAAGGGCATCACGTCGCGCACGCTCACCCCGGCCTGCCACGCATGGTAGCCGCCGCCGTAGGGGTCATCCGTCCAGTTGCGGAAGTAGGAGACATACGGGTCGGGGACGGGGTTCTCCGGGCCGTGCAGCTCCCGGAGCTGGTGGACGGCCTCCTGGACCATCACCGCCGGAGCCTGGAGGGACTCCACCTGGGCCAGGGACTCCGAGGATGCCAGTCGCGTGGCCCGGGGCTTGAAACGCTTCAGGTTCCGCTGGGGAGAGGCCATCAGCGCGGACCAGAAGGGGGTGGTCCGCATGTCGTTGTAGCTGGCCAGCAGGATGGAGTGGCTGTTCGAAGGGTCGGTGCCGAAGTAGTAGCACTGTCGCATCGGCAGGTCGGTGATGGACTCGCCCGCCAGGGCGTTGAACTCTTCGTGCCACCAGGGAGACTCGAAGCCCATCAGGAGCTTGAACGACGGCTCGGAGATGACCGAGTCGAGGTTCTTGCGGACCTGTTCGCTCACCTCCGGCGTGGCGAAGAAGCGGTCCGCCTCCAGCAGCTCCAGGGCGCGGCGGGGCATGGCGAGGACGACGGCCTTGGCGTACACCGTCCAGCTCTTGCCGCTCTGGGCATTGGCCACCGTGAGGATGTATTTGTACGGGCTGCCGCCTGGCGCCGGGTCGATTCGCCGCAGGCCATTCTGTCCCCAGAGGTGGGCGCGCTTGCCGCTGGGGTCCTGCGCGAGGAAGCGCTGCGCGAGGACATTGCCGACCTGGTCATAGCCGCCCGCCAGCGTCTGGTACTTCACCTCCGCGTTGGAGAAGTCGCCCACGAGGTAGGGGAAGGCCTCCGCGGCGTTCCAGTTGATGGTGTTGGAGTAGTACCCGCCAGCCACGGCCAGGAACTCGTAGGCCTCCTGGCCCACCTGGTCCTTGATGAGGTTCCAGAAGCCCAGGTCATTGACCTTCAGGCCGTCGTACGGACCTGGTTGGTGATAGGTCAGGTTGGGTTTGACGTCATCCCATTCGCGGGCCGTCAGGGTGAAGGCATAGTCATAGGGCGCCGTGAAGGTGGCCTTGCCTGGATAGTTCTCCCGGAACCACGGGTCCGCCATGAGCACGTCGTAGATGATTTTGTTGAAGAGCTGGTCCGAGGTGAAGCCCACCACCGCGTCGGGTAGGAAATAGCGCGTCTTGTACGTGCGGCGGTCGGCCTGGGCGTTCTCCCATTCGTTGGCCTTGAAGCGCTGCCCGCGCAGGTAGCGGTAGTGATTGCTGTCGTCGCCCAGGGGGAAGTCGATGGGAGTCACCTCCTCTGTGAAGACCTTTGTGATGAGCGAATTGACAATCTCATGCGATTGCAGATAGCGCATGCCGCCAATCTCCGCGGCCAGGGAGATGCCAGGGAGGAAGACGGATTCGATGCGCCCACCCAGGCGCTCGCTCAGCTCGAAGATGTGGACTGTCTCGGGGCGGACGCCCTCGGGGGCCAGGTCTCCCACGAGCAGTCTCCAGCCTGTATAGAGGCCGGAGACGCCGGCGCCGATGATGGCCACGTCGAGCTGGAGCCCATCGTCCATTCCGGTGTCCATCGCTGGTGGGTTGACTCGTGACATGTCTGCCTCGTGGGGGAGGGTGGGATTCGCCTTGCGTCGGCCCGGTCCACTGCAATGGGTGTACCGAGGTCCTTTCTGCTCCTGGGTGTCTGTCTTCAAGGACATGCGGGGCGGGGGATGCGGCCTTGACGCGTCACGCGAATGGATTTGGGAGGTCCCGGGGCGTCGCCGCTGGGGAATCGCTGACGTGTCAGGCTTCAGTCGGACGCGTCAGCGCCCGCGGACCGTGGCGGCGTGGCTGCGTCAGCTTGGACTCGCCCCGTCAGGCGAGCGACGCGGGGAGCGGCGCCCGGACGGGCCAGTCCTCCACCCATGTCGCTTTTCGATGAAGTGCGAATTTCTCCATATTATGATCATCATACGGTGGACAGGGGCACTCGGGAGCCCGCCTGCCCGTCCATTTGACGTTCATCCATGGGGTCGCCCGGATTTTTCCGTCCACCCCGTCACGCCGGAGTCGAGTGTCATGCAGGTCAAGAATGCTGTCGCCCTGGTCACTGGTGCCAATCGCGGGTTGGGGCTCGCCTTCGCGAAGGCGTTGCTGGAGCGGGGGGCTCGCAAGGTGTACGCGGCGGCCCGGGAGCCCTCGAGCGTGGAGCTTCCAGGGGTGGTGCCCGTCCGACTGGACGTCACCCGCCCCGAGCAGTTGGAGGCGCTGGTCCGCGAGGCGGGCGACGTGACGCTGCTCATCAACAACGCGGGCATCCTGAAGGGCACGAGCCTCCTGGGCACGGACGCGCTGTCCGCCGCGCGCGCCGAACTGGAGACGAACTACCTGGGGCCCCTGGCGACGAGCAGTGCGTTCGCGCCCGTGCTGGCGAAGAACGGCGGGGGCGCCATCATCAACGTGCTCTCGGTGCTCAGTTGGGTGGCCTTCCCGGGTTCGGCCAGCTACAGCGCCTCGAAGGCCGCCGCCTGGGCGCTGACCAACGGATTGCGCAAGGAGCTGGGCACCCAGAAGACGCAGGTGGTGGCCCTGCACGTCGGCTACATGGACACCGACATGGCGGAGAAAGTCACCGCGCCGAAGTCGAGCACCGTCGAGGTGGTGCGGCTGACGCTGGATGCGCTCGAGGCGGGCCAGGACGAGGTGCTCGCCGACGAGGTGAGCCGCAACGTCAAGCAGGGCCTGTCCGCGGGCGTCTACCTCCAGCGCTCGTGAGCGAGCCGCGGAGCTTACTCCAAGGCAGCCACCGCGCACGCCGTGTCCAGCCCGCTGGAGTGAGAGCGGGCCCACGCGCGGGGCGAAGTGTCATGGGCTGTGCGGGGAAGGCTATGGTGTCTCCAGGCTCGAATGTGAGCCTGGAGACTTCGCATGTCGCAGTGTCGCTTCGCGTGGTTCGTGGTGATGGTCGTCCTGACGGGGGCGACTTCGGCCTGGGCAGACGAGCCTCCCATTGAAGCGCTGGTGCCTCCGCCGCGCACGGGGTGGCGCGTCCAGGGCCTGCCGCTGCTCAACTTCAACAGCGACGAGGGGTTCGGCTACGGCGCGAGGCTCCTGCTGGTGGATGCGGGAGATGGCACGTACCGGCCTTATCGACACTCCCTCATCGCGCAGTTCTTCCAGACGACGCGGGGTGTGGCCACCCATCGGCTGATGATGGATGCGCCGCGCTTCTTCGACTCGGACTGGCGGTTGGGGTTGGACCTGAGCTTCATCAACGAGCGGTTCTCGCCCTACTTCGGCCAGGGCGCCGCCGCCGGATACGAGCCGGACTTCGCCCAGTGTGACGACCGGGAGCAGTTGGAGGACGCGCGGGATGTGTGCGCGGGCAATCCCTCATTCCGGGGCCTGCGCTACTACAGCTTCGAGCAGCGCACGCTGCCGAGCGTCGTGTTCAACGCGCGGCGCACCCTGAGAGGGCCACTGCAGGTGTCCGTGGGCTATCGCTTCCGCCTGACGCGGATTCGCTCGCGCTACAGCGCGAAGGACCTGGGGCAGTCGCGGGACTCGCGGCTCGAGGAGGATGCTCGGGCGGGGCTGTTGACGGGGCTGGAGGCTGGAGGCGGGGAGGGGACGTTCCGGACAGCGGAGGTGACGGCGGGGCTCTTGTGGGACTCGCGTGACAACGAGCCCGCGCCCGTTCGCGGCATGTTCCACGAACTGGCGGTACGCGGCGCGGTGGGGGCGACGGGCAGCTCGTTCAGCTACTGGGGCTCCACGGCGAACCTGCGTTTCTACCACCCCCTGGGACATGAGCGATTGGTGGCAGCGTTGCGCCTGATGGCCGACGTGCTTGGAGGGGATGTGCCCTTCTTCCTGCTCAGCGGCTTTGGCGGAGTGGAGTGGCGCGATGGCTGGGGCGGCGTGGGCGGCCTGTTCACCGCGCGAGGGCTGCTGAAGAACCGCCTGCAGGGCGAGGTGAAGACGGTGGGCAACGGCGAACTGCGCTGGCGCTTCCTCGACGTGCGGCCGTGGGAGCAGCGGCTGGAGTTCACGCTGGTGGCCTTCCTCGATGCGGGACAGGTGTGGACGGACCTTCGCTTTCGGGACAAGGGGCTGTTCCGGTACGCGGGAGGTGGGGGCCTGCGAGTGGCCTGGGACAACGCCTTCATCGTCCGAGCGGACTACGGCGTGAGTCCTCGGGATGGCACGTCCGCCTTCTATCTCGACTTCAACCACATGTTTTGAGTGGCCGATGTCATCCGGTGGCATTGACGCCCGCGGAGGGTGCCAGCTAGCGTGACGCCACGATGATGCTCTTGAACGCGAGCTTCCTGACGACCGCCACTGGCCGCTGTTGCCGTGGCGAGTGTTGTTAGTCGAGCTGCTTCGAGCGTCCTTCGTTCCACCGGTTCGTTTCCGCTGAAGTCCCGGCCCTTGGGCCTCGGGCACGTTGCTCCGGTGGTGTTCCGCGTACTGGCGATGAGGCCCTGACCTCGTCGTGCGTGCGTGGCCTTGCGTCCCTCCGTCGGAGTCTCCGCATGCCCATCACCCGCTTCGAGCCTCATGACGATTTCCTGCGGGTCCACTTCGCTGGAGACGGGGTTCCCCGGCACTCGGACTTCCACTGGTTCTGGCTGCGGCACAACTCGGAGTTGGACCGCCATCCGCTCACCCGTGAGCGCATTGTCTGCTCCTCGGAGCTGCCGTTGGGTTTGAGGCCTCGTGGGGTGCGCGTCTCGGAGGATGCCTCCGCCCTCGATATCGACTGGGGGGACCGGGCGGACGGGCAGGTGAGTCGGTACTCGGCGGACTGGTTGCTGACGAATGCCTATGCGGCCGACCGCGTCGCGGTGCCTCCGCCACCTTCGGACAGCGGGCTGCTCACGGTGGAGGCCGCGCGGGTGCGCGAGCCGCTCGTGCCCTTCGCGCTGAAGCGACTCGAGGCGTCCGGGGCGGTCATCGTCCGAGGCTTCGGGGCGGACACGGAGGCGCTCATCGACCTCTTTGGTGGCGCGGGCCTTTCGGTCATCGAGACACACTTCGGTCGCATCGAGGACCTGCGCACCGACAACACGACGAATCGGAACACGGACCAGTTGGGCTACACGGACAGCGCGGTGCAGTTGCACACGGACCAGCCCTTCCTGGAGCGGCCGCCGCGCTACCAGTTGCTGCATTGCCAGCGGCCCGCGGAGACGGGTGGGGACAACAGCGTGGTGGATGGGCTCGCGGCGGCGCGTTACCTGGCGGACCAGGACGAGCAGGCCTTCGAGCTGCTGCGCACGGTACCGGTGACGTTCCATCGCAAGCAGGCGGCGTTCGAGCGGGTGTTGGTGTCACCGGTGCTCGACTTCGACGCGCCTGGGGGCTTTCGCATCCGGTACAGCTATTTCACGCTCGCGCCGCACCGGGTGCCGTTCGCTCGGATGGAGGCGTGGTACCGCGCGTACAACCGCTTCGCGACGCTGGTCCGGGACGAGCGCCACCAGTTCCGCTTCCGGCTCCAGACCGGTGACTTCCTCCTCTATGACAACTGGCGAATGCTTCACGCTCGCACCTCGTTCACGGGTGCCCGCTGGCTTCGCGGTGTGTACTTCGATGCGCGTTGAACCCCGGAGAACACCATGACCGCTTCGCCTCGACTGGCCCCCCATGGAATGAGTCACCAGGACGTCCTCGACCAGATGTGCGAGCTGCGCGCCGATGATGCGCGCTGGAAGGAGGGGAGGACTTGGAGCCTCGTCTACCACGCGGGAGATGACGTCCGTCGGTTGCTCGCGGATGCCTATGCGGAGTTCATGTCCGAGAACGGGCTGAGTCCGTTGGCGTTCCCGAGTCTCGCGCGCTTCGAGTCGGAGGTGGTGGCCACGGGCGCGGAGTTGTTCCATGGGGAAACCGCCGCGGGGACGCTGACGTCGGGAGGGACGGAGTCCATCTTGATGGCGGTGAAGACGGCTCGGGACTTCGCTCGGGAGGAGCGGGGAATCACGGCGCCGGAGGTGGTGCTGCCCGCGTCCGTGCATCCGGCCTTCCAGAAGGCCGCGCACTACTTCGGGGTGAAGCCCGTCAATGTGCCGCTGGGACCGGACTTTCGCGCGGATGTGGCGGCGACTCGGACCGCGCTGACGGCGAACACGGTGCTCGTCGTCGGGTCTGCTCCGGCGTATCCGCACGGATTGGTGGACCCGATTGCGGAGCTGGCGGCGCTCGCGCAGGAGCACGGGGTGCTCTTTCACGTGGATGCGTGTCTGGGGGGATTCCTGCTGCCGTTCGCGCGGAAGCTGGGGCACGACGTGCCTGACTTCGACTTCGCGGTGCCGGGTGTCACGAGCCTGTCGGCGGACCTGCACAAGTATGGCTATGCGGCGAAGGGGGCGTCGCTCGTGCTGTACCGCACGCCGGAGCTGCGTCGGTACCAGTTCTTCACGTATGCGGATTGGTGTGGAGGCATCTACGCGTCGCCATCGATGGCGGGGACCCGGCCAGGAGGTGCCATCGCGGCGGCCTGGGCCATCCTGAAGTACCTGGGCGAAGAGGGATATCTGCGGCTCGCTGGGACGGTGCTGGAGACGGCTCGGGCACTGCGTGAGGGCGTCACCGCGATTCCTGGCTTGAGGCTGGTGGGCGAGCCTCGGCTGAGTGTCTTCGCTTTCGCGTCGGACACGCTGGATGTGTATGCGCTGGGGGATGCGATGGAGGCGCGAGGGTGGAAGTTGGACAGGCAGATGGGGCCGCCCGCGCTGCACCTGATGGTGACTCCCGCGCACGAGAAGGTGGTGGAGCCGTTTCTCTCGGACTTGCGTGAGTGTGCTGGGAGTCTGGCGCGCGGAGAGCCGGCGCCCGAGGGAAGCGCGGCGATGTACGGCATGCTGGGTGCCATCCCGGACCGGCGTGAGGCCGCGGACTTCATCCGCCAGTTCATGGACTCCATCTACGGATGAGCGCGCTCATCCAGATTCGCGCGATGGCCTTGCCCCGGTTCGGCTGGGGCGCGCTCTCCGCCATGTTCGCGGGCGCTGTCCTATGAGCGCGCTCATCCAGGTCCTCGTCGTGGTGGGGTTGCCAGGGCTCGTCCTATTGGGAGCGCGAGCCTTCAAGCCCGTGGAGTGGGTGGGGCCCGTGGTGATGTGCTACGCGGCGGGCATCCTCCTGGGAAACGCTCCGGGGCTGTCGCTCCAGACGGGCGTGAGTCTTTCCGTGAGCGAGGCGGCGGTGCCGCTGGCGATTCCCCTCCTGTTGTTCTCGACGGACGTGCCGCGCTGGACCCGGCTCGCGCGGACGACGTTGTTGTCCTTCGTCCTCGCGTGTGTGTCCGCCCTTGTGAGTGCCACCGTGGTGGGGCTCGCCTTCTCGGGTCGGATGGACGAGTGGTGGAAGATGGCCGGCATGCTGGTGGGCGTGTACGTCGGCGGCACCGCCAACATGAACGCCGTGGGCGTGGCGCTCCAGGTGCGTGAGGAGACCTTCGTGCTCCTCAACACGGCGGACATCGTCGCGGGGGCGGCTTACCTGCTCGTGCTGGTGACAGTCGCACAGCGCATCGCACTGGCCTTCCTCCCCCCATTCCAGAATCCGACAGGTTGGGATGGCCCAAGCGAGGAGGAGGGGACGCGACAGGAGCGTTTCTCCTGGCGGTTCGCGCGAGGTCTGGCCCTGTCACTGCTGCTGGCCGTCGCCATCTGCGGCGTGTCCGCTGGGACGAGCCTGTCCCTCGTGGGCAGACTGGAGGCGACGGCGGTGCTCCTGCTCATCACCACTTTGTCGCTGGCGGCGTCCTTCATTCCCGCCGTCCGCTCGTTGCCTGGGAGCTACGCGCTGGGGGACTACGCGCTGCTCGTCTTCTGCGTGGCGGTGGGGACGTTGGCGGATGCAAGCCAATTGGGAAGCGCGGGGTTGTCTGTCTTCGCCTTCTGCGCCAGCGTGATGGTATTGGCCATCGTCCTGCATTTCGGCCTGGCGGCGCTGTTCCGCATCGACGCCGACACGGTGCTGATTACCTCCACGGCCACCATCTTCGGCCCGGCCTTCATCGCCCCCGTCGCCCGAGCGCTGCGCAACCGCGAGCTGATGGTCTCCGGCATCACCACGGGGTTGATGGGGTTCTCACTGGGGACCTACCTGGGGCTCGCCTTGTCCTGGCTCTTGCGGCCGTAGCCTTCCTTCTTGCATTCCGATGCGGCGAGTCTCTCCTGTCGGGTCAACCCGCCAACAACTGTTGGTAGCGAAAGCGCCAAGTCTATGCTGATGACTCTCGTCAGGAGCCAAGCCCATGCGCGCCATTCCCCAGGAATCCCCTCAGGTGGCACCGGCCCCGGGCCTTGCCCAGCGCAAGTCGAGAGAGGGAGGTATCCAAGCAAGTCCAGAGCGCACGACGTTGGAGCGCGGCCTTGTCCAACGACAGACGCGCGCCAATCAGAGTCCAGCAGTCCAGAAGACGTCCAGCTACCAGCACTTGCTGAACTCGAGCCCGAAGGTCGAGGCATTGCAGCGGCAGGCGGCCTCGAGCGGAGCGGCGCACCCCATCCAACGACTGGCGGCGTCATCCCTTGGCCAGGGGCATCTCCCTGTGCAGCGCATGCACGAGGGCTCCGACGATGAAGAGGGGCTCGAAGAGCTCCTCGATGAGGCCGAGGTGGAGCAGGGGGACCCCACCGCCAGGGCGCTCGCGGTGCCCCAGACGGAGGCGCAGGTGGAGAAACAGGCGCTCACCCGCACGACACTCGGGGGCATGGCCGGCTGGACCAATACGCCGATGAGTGAGCACCTCGCCACGGACCCCCGGACCTGGCCGCTCATCGCGAAAGGCGAGTGGAACGCGCCGATGCGAGGATGGTTCGAGAGGGGCGAGGGCGACAATCGTCGTCGCATCATCCTGCTCGGGGAGACCCACGACCGGATGGAGAACTTCCTCGAACACATGTTCAACAACAAGGCTACCCGCATCTGGGAGAAGAACCTGCACCTGGCGCAGGTCGCCAAGGGTCGCAAGGACTACGGCAAGTGGCTCGCCAGCTTCAGCGAGGGGCAGCGGGGCTATTTCGACAAGACCCTCGCCGCCCTCCAGACCGAAAAGGCTGACGGTCATGTCCTGAACGCGGACACCGACGGGTCCACGGAAATGGTGACAAGCGCGCTCGGTCTGGATGTGGGGGAGGACATCGGAGGCCTCATCGGTCGGCTGATTGCCTCCGACACGGAGATTTACGACCACCTGAGCGAATGGATGGATTCAGAGGAACCGGAGGACGCGGATCGCCTGGCGATCGGCCGCCGTCGGTGGCGCTACGCGTCCGTCCTGGTGGGTGCCCAGCACTACAAGGGGCTCGCGGACTACATCACGAGACTCGGCGGGTTCGAGGCCAAGGAGCCTGGACCGTCCCTCATATCCCTCCTCGGCCTCAACGCCTGAGCCGACAGTCACGACGCCAGGACGACGGGCTCAGGCCGCCTCTTCCAGAATCTCCAGCGCCTCCCGGACCCCCGGGAGCGCGGACAGCAACTCCAGCTCCGCGGACTGGAGCACGGAGACCCGCTTGCCGGAGATGCGCTCCATCGTCAGCTCGATGCGGTGGTCCCCCGCCGCGTTGACGCGCCGGAAGATGCGGGCCCGCCGGCCCTCCGCCCGACAGGCGAGGATATCCTTCTGGAGACTGCGCAGGCGTCGGACCACCTTCAGCGCCGTCCGCCCCTCCGGGGTGTCGAAGGTGTGGAAGTGCCGATTACGCGACAGTGGCTTGCTAGGGTCATGGAGCCTCTCCACGAGGCGCCGAACGAATGGGTCCATCGACGTGGGAGGATAACATCCAGTACCCTCCCGCTCAGCGATGCCCTGGCGATTTCGAACCCTTCCCTGGACCCTGGCGCTCCTCCTCCCGCTTGCTTGTAGGGAACCGGAGGTGGCAGCCGTCCAGAACCGTGCCCAACAGGCCCAGTCCGCCCTGAGTGAGGCCCGCGCCCAGCTTGCCAACGGGCAGGCCCTCCCCGCACTCGCGGCCCTCAAGAAAGCCGCCACCGCCGCCCCCGACAGCGCCGAGCCCTACCTGCTCATGGCCGATGCCCACCTCATGAACAACAACATGGGCGCGGCCATCATGTCCCTCAAGCAGGCCGAGGCCCTCATCCCCGGCACCGACCCCAACATCCAGAAGCAGCTCGCCGAACTCTACCTGGGCAACGGCAACACCGCCGAGGCCCTCACCATCCTCTCCACCCTGCGCGACTCCGGCCTGCTCACGGAATCGGACGTGCTCGGCCTCGCCCGGCTCCAGGCCCGCGAGGGCCAGATTGACGCCTCCTTCGCCACGATTGAGAGCGTCCTGCGCGACAGCCCGGATGACCCGGAGGCCAAGGCCATGGAGGCGGAGGTCCTCCTCATGAAGGGCGACGAGCTGCTCGCCGCCAACCTCATGGACAAGCTGCTCCAGCAGAACCCCGCGCACACCTCCGCGCGCCTCTTGCGCGCCCGCTACTTCCTCGTCAGCGGCGTGCCGCAGATGGCCGAGGCCGACCTCCAGGCCGTCGAAGGCAAGGACGCCAACCGCGGCGACGTCGTCATGCTGCGCGCCCGGGCCCTCCTCGCCCAGGGCCGCGCGACGGATGCAGAGGCCGCCCTCAAGCCCCTCATCGACGTCGAACCCCAGAACGCCGAGGCCCTCGCCTGGATGGCGGAGACGGTGCTCGCCCAGGGCCGCCGCGCGGACGCGCTCGCCCTGGTGGACCGCGCCCTCCAGTTCCGCCCCCGCCTCGCTCGCGCCCTCTACGTGCGCGGCCGTGCCCAGGAGGAGGCCAAGGACCTGAAGGGCGCCGAGGAGAGCTACCGCTTCGCCCTCAGCGCCGAGCCCCGCTTCGCGCCCGTGCACACCCGGCTGTGGCGCCTGTTCCTCCAGTCGGAGCGCAAGGTGGATGCGTACGCGTCCCTGGAGCGTCTGCTGGCCATGGGCGAGGCCTCCCAGGAGGAGAAGGTCGCCCTGGCGAAGCTCTCCGCTCAGCTCCAGACGCAGATGGTCCGGGCCACGAAAATCATCGACGAGGCCCTCAAGCGAGAGCCCGACAACGCCGAGTACCTGGCGGTGAAGAAGGCCCTCCTGGACGTCGCGCCCAAGCCGACGAAGAAGAAGTCGACCGGCCCCCTCATCATCCGCGGCGGTCGCCGCTGACCAGCAGCTTCGCGGTGGGCGCTCCGGGCAGCCCTGGCGCCTCCGCCACCACGCGCTCCAAGGCCTTGAGCCCCTTCTTCTGACCCACCGCGACGACGGTGAGGTTGTCCCGGTGGAGGTAGCGCCGGGCCACTTCCCGCACCCGCGCGGCGGACTGGGAGTCCACCAGGTCCGCCCGGTGCTCGAAGGTCTCCGGCACGCGGAACAGCTCCGTGCCGCCGAACCACCCGGCCAGCTCCCCCGGTGAGTCCTGGGAGAACTCCAGCAACATGCGGTGGCGGCGCTTGGCGCGCGCCAGCTCCTCTTCGCCAATCTCCTCGTCGCACAGCGCGCCCAGCACGCGGAACGACTCGGCCACCACCTGCGCGGCCTTCTCCGGGGCGCTGGCGGCCTCGATCTCGAACAGGCCGGAGTCGTGGTAGCCGTCCAGCGACGCGTGGACCGAGTACGCCAGCCCCCGCTTCTCCACGATTTCGAACGGCAGCCGCGAGGACAGGCCGTCATCCAGCACGCGCCGGATGATCTGCAGCGCGGCGTAGTCGTCGTGCTGCTCGGGCACGGTGCGGAAGTTGAGGCGGAACTCCGTCTGCGACTCGTCGTGGGAGACGAAGTGCAGCCGGGGCCCCGGCGCGATTTCCGGCGGCGGCGTCTCCGTGCTGGCCAGGCCTCGCGGCAGGTGCGCGAACGCGCGCTCCGTCAACTCGAGCACCTCCTCGCGGCGCACGCGGCCCGCGGCGGTGACGACCAGGTTGCCGGTGACGTAGTGCCGCGCGAAGTGCTCCAGCACCTGGCTGTGCGCGAGCGCGGAGACGGACTCGCGCGTGCCCGCGATCTTCAAGGCCAGCGGGTGGTCGGGGAAGAGCAGGTTCTTGGAGAGGTTGTCCAGGTCGATGTCGCGACCCTTCTCATCCACCTCGTCCAGCATCTCCTCGAGGATGATCTGCCGCTCGACTTCCATGTCCGTGAGGCGCGGACGGGTGAGCATGTCCCCGAGGATGTCCAGGCCCACGCGCATGTGCGCGGGGTGCAGCGGCGTGTAGTAGTACCCGTGGTCCCGGGTGGTGACGCCATTGAGGTTGCCGCCCACTTCCTCCACGGCGGCGTTCATCTTCACCGTGTCCGGCCAGCCCGCGCTGCCCCGGAAGAACAGATGCTCCAGGTAGTGGCTGACGCCGTTGTTGGCGGGCGTCTCGTGGCGGCTGCCCGTGCGGACGTAGATGGCGAGCAGGGCGGTGTGGAGGTGGGGCGTCTCGATGGTGACGACGCGCAGCCCGGAGGGCAGAACGTCCCGATACGAATTGAAGCTCATGCGCGTGGAAGCCTTAACACGAAGGCCGTGCCCTGGCCGGGAATACTCTGGCAGGAGAGCGAGCCCCCGTGGGCCTGGAGGATTTGCTGACTCACCGCGAGCCCCAGCCCCGTGCCCCCCTCCTTGGTGGTGAAGAACGGCTCGAAGAGGTGGCGGCGTACCTCCTCCGTCATGCCCTGACCTGTATCCCTCACCGTCACCTCCACGTCCTGCTCCATGGGGCGGGTGGCGATGGTGAGCTGCCCTCCGTGGGGCATCGCCTCGCGGCTGTTGCGCAGGAGGTTCAGGAAGACCTGCCGCAGCTGCCCCTCGTCGGCGAGCACGGCCGGCGTGGCGGGGGCGAACTCGCGCACCACCTCCACGCCCGCGCGCATCAGCTCCTCGCGAGAGAAGTCCAGCACGCCGTCCAGCACCGCCGTCACGTCGCGCGGGTCCAGGTCCGGCCGCTGGGGCCTGGCCATGCGCAGGTAGTGCTCGGTGACGTCCGCCAGCCGGTCCACCTCGCGGGTGACGGCGGAGAGCAGGTCCTTCACCTCGTGGGCCTCGTCGGGCGCGGGGAACGTGGCGCGCTCCACCGCGTCCCCGAGCAGCTCCACGTTGAGGCCGATGGACGACAGCGGGTTGCGCACCTCGTGGACGATTTGCGCGGAGATGCGGCCCACGGCGGCGAGCTGCTCGGCGCGCATCAGCGCCTCCGCCTGCGCCTTGATTTGCGCCTCGCGCGCCTGGAGCGAGCGGGCCATCTGGTCGAACGCTCGCGCCAGCACCGCCACCTCGTCGTGGCCCTTCACGCCCAGCTGCGCGCTGTAGTCGCCCTTGCCGATGCGCGACACGCCCTCGATGAGCGTGCGCACCGGGCGCAGCGTGCGGGCCGACCACGCGGTGGCGACCAGGCCCAGCAGAATCGCCGCGACGGAGAGGCTGATGATGGCCAGGCCCGTCTGGCGCTCGCGCTCCTCGGCGCCGTCCACGCGCTCGCGGATGCGGTTGGACAAGGACAGTCGCAAGAGCCGCAGTTCGCGGCCGATGGCGTCCTCCATGGTGAGCACGTCGGCGGTGGCGCGGTCCACCTGGGCCTTGTCCGGCGCCTGCGAGGAGAACGCGTCGAACACGCTCTCCGCGGCGCGGCCGTACTCCTGGTAGCGCGAGTCCAGCTCCAGGAGCCTCGCCTCCAGCTCCTCGATGAAGGGCAGCTCGCTCGCCGGGGCCATGTCGCGCAGCTGGGTGGCCCGCGCGCGCGTCGTGGCCAGCCGCTGGGAGATGAAGGTCGTGGGCACGTAGACGCGGGCCAGGCGGATGATGGCGCGCCGTATCTCCGCGCTGTCCTCCTCCAGCATGCGCGCGGTGTGGCGCTGCTGGTTGGCGTGGTTCATCTCCATCTCCGCCGCGTCTTGCGAGAGCTGGAGATAGCCCTGGCTCAACAGCCGGATTTCGAGCCGGTTGCGGTGCAGCTCCGCGACGCTGAAGAGCGACACCAGGCCGAAGGTGACGAGCACCACCGCGTAGCCCAGGAAGATGCGGGTGGCGAGGGAGAGCTTCATGCGCGCGAGGACCGTGCAACGGCCAGGGCGTCATCGCCAAGCGGCCCGCGCCCCGGGCACGAGCAGCGCCGTCTTCCCGCCTGCCCCCCGGCGGGGCGACCGGCCGTCCTGGCCTCCTGAATCATGGCCCCGGAGGATAGCCCGAGGGGCCTCGTCCCGCCCGGGGACATTCGCGCCCGCGGGTGGCAATCGTCGTGAAGGCCCCAGCGTAGGAACTCGCGTGGTGAACCCCCTCGCCCGTCCCTCAAGGAATCACGCCATGCTCTCCACGGCCCACGCCTCCCTGGGCGCCCTGCTGGCGCTGCTCGTGTTGCCCTCCTCCTCGAAGGCCGCGGAGCCCGCGAAGGCCGCCGTCGTGGCCCCCAAGGCCGAGGCCCCCGCTGACACCGCGTCGAGCCTGGTCGGTATCTGGGCAGGGGAGCCCGTCTTCGGGCCGGAGGTCCAGGGCGAGCTGACGGTGTTCCGCGACGGCGACACGTGGCGCGCGCGCATCGGCGGCTATGAGGCCCCCGGGCGTCTGGAGAAGAACCAGCTCACGGTGACGATGCCGGGAGGGCAGGGGACGTTCCGGGGCGTCGTCGGCGCGGACGGCAAGCTCATCCGAGGCCACTGGGTGCAGCCGCGCGTCGTCATTGGCGGCGTGCAATACGCCACGCCCGTGGAGCTGCG
The DNA here is from genome assembly GCF_010894455.1 of Myxococcus eversor. Taxonomy (GTDB): domain Bacteria; phylum Myxococcota; class Myxococcia; order Myxococcales; family Myxococcaceae; genus Myxococcus; species Myxococcus eversor. The sequence continues at coordinate 573,121 of NZ_JAAIXY010000001.1, forward strand.
CGCGCTCCAGAAGGGCGTGTGGCGGGGCGGCGTGACGCCGTGGGCGGACCGCTTCACCCTGTACCTCGTCGTGTACAAGCGGCCGGACGGCACCATCGCGGCGTACTTGAAGGACCCGGAGAAGGGCTTCGGCCGGCAGTTCGCGTTCAACGTCTCCATGCAGGGCAACGCGGTGAAGCTGACGGACCCGCGCGGCCCGACGACGCTGGAGGGCACCTTCGACCCGCGCTTCGGCCGGCTGACGGTGCCCATCCTCTTCCTGGGCCCCATCAATTTCACGAAGAAGGAGCGGGAGCAGGCCGTGGGGCTCTACCCGCGCACGCCGGCGCCGGGGGCCTATTCCTACCGTCCGCCTGTCGCGGAGCAGGATGGCTGGGCGACGGCCTCGCTCGCCGACGTGGGCATGGACCCCGCGCCCATCATCGCGCTGATGCAGCGCATCCTCGACGCCGAGCCGGGCCCCACGCCGGGGCCGCACATCCAGGGCGTGCTCATCGCGCGCAAGGGCAAGCTCGTCGTCGAGGAGTACTTCCACGGCTTCGACAAGGAGCGCCTTCATGACCTGCGCTCCGCGGCCAAGACGCTGGCGCCGATACTCGTGGGCACGGCGATGGAACAGGGCGCGAAGCTCGCCCCGGAGACGCCCGTCTACTCGTTGTTCCCCGCGTACAAGAGCGCCGCGCCCGCGGACCCGCGCAAGGCAACGCTCACGCTGGAAAATCTGATGACGATGACCTCGGGCCTGGACTGCGACGACGACAACGACGAGTCCCCCGGCAACGAGAACACCCTCCAGGAGCAGGAGGGAGATTGGTACACGTACACGCTGGATCTACCCATGGGCCGGGCGCCGGGAGAGCCGCAGGCGGTGTACTGCACCGCGGGGATGAACCTGGTGGGCGGCATGGTGCGCAACGCGACGGGGACATGGCTGCCCGAGCACTTCGCCCGCACCGTGGCGGAGCCCCTCCAGTTCCGCCGCTACGCGATGAACCTGATGCCGGATGGCGAGGCGTACCTGGGCGGCGGCCTCTACGCGCGCCCTCGTGACGCGCTGAAGCTGGGGCAGCTCTACCTTTCGGGCGGCGTGTGGAACGGCAGGCGCGTGGTCAGCAAGCGCTGGGTCGAGCGCTCCATCGCCCGGCACTCGGTGATGAGCCCTGACCGCACCTACGGGTACGCGTGGTGGCGTCACGAGCTGCGCGTGGGCGAGCGCGTGTACGCGGAATACGAGGCGGGCGGCAACGGCGGCCAGTACGTCATGGTCATCCCCGAGCTGGAGCTGACGGTGATGTTCACCGGGGGCAACTACGGCCAGTTCAACCTCTGGAAGACCTTCCGGGAGGAGCTGTTGCCCCGCTACATCCTGGCGGCCGTGCGCCGGTAGGCAGGGGTGGGAGCCCGGCCTGCGTCTTGGCTCGACGCCCGGAGGCAAACGTGGGTAGAAGGCCGGTCCAATGGAGCCCGTCTCGACGAAGAAAGCCGCGCTGGTGACTGAAATCTCGAAGGAGTTCACCTTCGAGGCCGCGCACCGTCTCCCCAACGTCCCCCCCGGCCACAAGTGCTCGCGCGTCCACGGGCACAGCTACCGCATCGAAATCACCGTGCGCGGACCGGTGGACCCGCACTTCGGCTGGATTGTCGACTTCGCGGAGCTGAACGCCGCGTGGCAGCCGCTGCACGCGCTGCTGGACCACCGGCTGCTCAACGACGTGCCCGGCCTGGAGAACCCCACCAGCGAGCTGCTCGCCGCCTGGGTCTTCGAGCGGCTGAGCTTCGCCACCGCGCGCGTCGTCAAGCTGCGGGTGTCGGAGACGTGCACCTCGCAGTGCACCGTCTACCCGGCCGAGGGCTGAGCCCTCAGGTCTCCACCTGTCCCAGATTGGCGTGGAGCACCGCGCCATTCACGGTGGGCGTGGTGGCGCAGAAGTAGAGGACGTTCGCGATTTCGTCCGGAGTGATGAGGCGCCCGAAGGTCGACTTCGCGGAGATGATGGCGGCGCGCTTCGCGTCGTCGCCCAGGTGCTCTCGCAGCATCTCCGTGTCGGTGAAGCCCGGGCACACGCAGGCGGTGTGGATGCGCGTGCCCGCGAGGTCCTGGCAGGTGGAGCGCATCAGCCCCACGAGCGCGTGCTTCGACGTCACGTAGGACGCGTTGCCCCTCACGGCCTTCTCCGACAGCGTGGAGCCCACGTAGAGGATGGATGAGCCGTCGCCCAGATAGGGCCGCGTCAGCCGGTTGAGCACGGCGGGCGCGACGACGTTGACCTCCAGCACCCGGCGAAGCTGCGCCGCCGTCAATTCCAGCGCGTCGTCGTGGTCATAGATGGCCGCGTTGTGCACCAGGCAGACGCGGTGGTCTTTGGCCTGTCCCGCGGTGTCCCGCAGCGCGGCCTCCACGCGAGGCTCCCAGTCGCCGGAGCCCAGGTCCACGCCCAGGTCCACGACACCCGGCACGTGGCTCGGCTGGCGCGCCAGGTTCAGCACGCCCCAGCCCTCCTTGCGAAAGCGCGCGGCCAGCGCCTGGCCGATTCCCCGGCTGGCGCCAGTGATGATGGCCTGGTCCGTCATGACGCCTCCCACTCCCAGGAGGACGACTGGCCGGGGCCCGAGGAGCACTTCACCACCAGCCGCGTGACGCCGTCCTTGCGCAGGGCGGAGCCGTCTCCCAGCAGCTCCTCGCCGAAGACGCGCGCCAGCTCCTCCAGCGTCACGTTCTCCACCGGCAGCACGGTGATGTCGCGCGCGAGGAAGCGCAGCTCCTCCCCGTTGAAGCGCGCCAGGACATCGCCCTTCGCGTCCCGCTCCAACTTCAAGAAAGGGGACCTCTCCGGAAGGAAGAACGTCTCGTTCCAGGCGCGGCAGCGGGCGATGATGGTCTGCTTCAGCGGGCCGTAGTCGGAGAGCATCCCGTTGTCGGCGACCTCGCCCGTCAGCGCGACATAGACGGTGAAGTTGTGGCCGTGCAGGTTCTCGCGGTGCGTCGCGGAGAAGATGGTGAAGTGCCCGGCCGAGAACTTCATCTCTTCCTTGTAGAGCTCCAGGGTCGTCGTGCGTGGCATGAGCAGGCGTGGGGTTAGCATCTGCCGTCGCCGCCGGGAAGTCTCGCGCCCCGGGACGTCCTGGCTCCGCCCGGGGGAAATGAGCGATTCTGGAAGGCCCATGCTCCTGCCCCTGCTCACCCTGGGTGTGTTCCTGTCCGCCAAGCCGCCCGCGGACGAGAAGGTCTTCACCCCGTGCCCCGCTTCCGCGCCCGAGGAGTGGACGGCGGCCCGTGAGCGGCTGCTCGCCCTGGATGCGAGGCTGGAGGCGCTGCCGGACGACGGTGACGGGAAGCTCGGCGTGTCGGCCCTGCGCGAGCTCTTGATGTCGCGCTGCTTCGAGATGAGCCGGGAGGAGCCCGAGCCCGTCCCCGAGGACGTGCCGCTCCTGGGCTTGAAGACCTGGTGGAAGGAAGGGGGACGGAGCTGGGTGGAGTCCTACCTGGAGCTGGGCAAGCCCGGCACGCGCACGGTGGTGCTGCCGCCCGAGGCCCGCGACGTGCTGACGCTGGAGACCGTGAAGCCGGACCACCGGCTCGCGGGGATGCTGTGCTCCTCCAAGGACGCGGCCTGCGCGAAGGAGACGGAGGCCTGGTCCGGGAGGATGGAGGCGTCCTTCCTGCGAGAGCTGGAGCGGAAGGCCGACAAGGCGGAGGCGAAGTTGGAGGCGGAGGCTCGCAAGGCCTGCGTGAACGACGCGAAGCCCCGGCCGAAGCGCTGGCGCTACACGGCCTGGCGCTCCTGTGAGGGCGGGACGAAGTCCTTCGAGAAGGTGCTTCCGGTGGTGCGGCTCCGCGCGCCGACGGAGGGCTGGCTGGTGCTGCGGGGCCGCCGGGGGCACTACTCGTTCTGCGACGAGGTGCGCGCGTACCACCTGGAGACGGGCGCGGCCTGGGTGTCGCAAAGCTGCAGCAGGCTGTCGCTGTACGAGGACGCGGAGCGCATCGGTCGCGTGGATGTGGAGACCACCCAGGCGAACCGTCGTCCCCAGGTGACGGCGGGGGCCCTGTCGCGAGAGCTGCTGCGCGAGCTGACGTGGGTGCTCCTGCTCGGCGAAGAGGGCATCTCCGTGGAGCGCGCCCGCCCGGTCACCCGCACGGTGCCCGCGGGCTATGCCATTGAATGGCGGGAGCGGCCCTCGGGCATCACCACCATGGCCGGGATGGGAGGCGGCTCCATGTGGTTCCACAGCGGGCAGACCCATCTGAGCTGGACCTGGTTTCCTCCCGCGAAAGGCGAGCCGCTCACGGGCGAGGTGACGTGGCCCGAGTCCGCCGACCCCGCGGAGAACCACGCGGACGAGTTGATCGTGGCGCTGGAGGAGACCTTCAAGCCTGGCTGCCCGTCCAGCCCCGCGCCCGTGGACCTGCTCGACTTCACGCGTCCGGCCGGCGTCAGCGCGGTGGATGCCCCCGAAGGTGTCGACCAGGAGCAGGACGAACTGCTCACGGCGCTGCGCGACTGGAAGCCACCTCCGGGGTGCTCCGCCACGGGCAAGTGACCTCCCACCTCGGACCGGCCGCTTCAATTTGCGTTGCGCGTCAGGGCCGGGGGCAATTAGTAATGGGCAATGTTGCAAATTACCTCCGCGGTGAGGCGTGCTCCGCCTCGGGTGTCCCATTCCTCGGGACGCTGTTGTCGTTCCTCGTCTCGCTAACACCCCACCGGTCCTCGCGCGGAGGGCCGAGCCCGTCTCCAGGCTCGGCGCGCCGCAAGCCCGGCTCCTGAGTCAGTCCCAGACACATCCACATCCTGTCTTCCGGCGGTGACGCACCGACTGGCCGGGAGAAGTGCATTCAGTCGTTCCCCTCCTGTTTCCCACGGGCCGCCGGAGGCGCAATCGCGGGCATGCGAGCGCCACCGGTGTGTCCGACCCCTGAATAGAAGTTGGAGTCAGCCATGAATTGGAGACGTGCAGCGGTGGGAGGGGCTCTGGCCCTCCCGCTGGTGGTGGGTGGTCTTGTGCTCGCGCGAGACGAGGGCTCGGACGCGCAACAAGGAGGAGGGCCCGCGAAACCGGCGGCGGCGCCCGTCGTCGTGGCGGAGGTCGTCACCCGGCAGGTGGCGAACAGCGCCGAGTTCACCGGCACGCTCGCGGCGGTGCAGAGCGTGGAGCTGCGGCCTCGCGTCGGTGGCTATATCGACGCGGTGCGCTTCGCGGAGGGCGGCCTCGTCACGGCGGGGCAGGTGCTGTTCCAGCTCGACGCGCGCACCTTCGAGGCGGCGCATGCCCGGGCCCAGGCGGACCTGCGTCAGGCCGAGGAGCGGCGCACGCTGGCGGAGAAGAAGTTCGAGCGAGGGGAGAAGCTGGTGGCCGAGCAGGCCATCTCCCGGGGTGACTTCGACGTGCTGGTGGCGGAGCGCGCGGAGTCCCGTGCGCGCGTGGAGTCCGCGAAGGCGGCGGCCCGCTCCGCGGAGATTGACCTGCAGGACACCCGCGTGCGCGCGCCCGTCAGCGGCAGGGTGGGGCGGGCGCTGGTGACGGCGGGCAACCTGGTCAGCGGCGGCAGCGCCAACGCCACGCTGCTCACCACCATCGTCTCGGTGGAGCCGTTCTACGTCTACTTCGACGTGGACGAGGCGACGTACCTGCGCTTCGCGGGCACGGCTTCGGGAGCGCGCGGCAAGGACGGGCGCGTCAACGCGGTGCCGGTGCGCGTGGCGCTGACGGGTGAGGAGGGCTTCCCCCGCGAGGCGCGGCTGGACTTCCTGGACAATCAAGTGGCGACGGCGACAGGGACGGCGCGAGCGCGCGCGGTGCTGCCCAACTCCGACGGGAAGCTGACGGCGGGCCTGTTCGCCCGGGTGCGACTGGAGACGGGCGCGGCGCATCCCACGCTCCTCATCCAGGACCAGGCGGTGGGGACGGACCAGAAGGGGCGCTACGTGCTCGTCGTGCGTCCGGACCAGACGCTGGAGCAGCGGCGCGTGGAGCTGGGGACCACCGAGAGCGGGTTGCGCGTGGTGCTCAAGGGCCTGTCGACGGGTGAGCGCGTGGTGCTCAAGGGCATGGCTCGGCCGGGCATGACGGTGGCGCCCACGGTGGTGGCCATGGCCGGCTCCGAGCATGCCGAAGGGGCGCGGCCGTGAAGTTCGCGCACTTCTTCGTGGACCGGCCCATCTTCGCGGCCGTGCTGTCCGTGCTGCTGCTGATTGGCGGTGGCCTGTCGTTGATTCAGCTTCCGCTGAGCGAGTACCCGGCCGTGTCACCGCCCACGGTGGTGGTGCGCGCGGCCTATCCGGGCGCGGACCCGGGCGTCATCGCGGAGACAGTGGCCGCGCCGCTGGAGCAGGAGATCAACGGCGTGGAGGGCATGCTCTATATGTCCTCGCAGGCGACGAGCGATGGCCGGGTGGCCGTCACCGTCACCTTCGCGATGGGCGTGAATCCGGACACCGCGCAGGTGCAGGTGCAGAACCGCGTGGCCCGAGCGATTCCGCGCCTGCCGGCGGAGGTGCAGCGGCTGGGTGTGCTCACCGAGAAGTCGAGCCCGGACCTGCTGATGGTGGTGCACCTGGTGTCGCCCGACGGGACGCTGGAGCCGCTCTACCTCTCCAACTACGCGGTGCTCCAGGTGCGCGACGTGCTCCAGCGCGTCCCCGGCGTGGGGAGCGTCAACGTGCTGGGCGCGGGCGAGTACAGCATGCGCGTCTGGTTGGACCCCCGGTTGCTCGCCGCGCGCGGTCTCACGGCGAGCGACGTGGTGGGCGCCATCCGCGAGCAGAACGTGCAGGTGGCGGCGGGTGTCATCGGCCAGCAGCCGGATGAGAAGTCCGCCTTCCAGCTCACCGTCACCACGCAGGGCCGGCTCACGGACGAGGAGCAGTTCCGCGACATCGTCGTGAAGGTGGGCGAGGGCGGGCAGGTGACGCGCCTGCGCGACGTGGCCCGGGTGGAGCTGGGCGCCAACTCCTATTCGGTGCGCGCCCGGTTGGACGGGAAGCCGGCGGTGGCCATCGGCATCAGCCAGGCTTCGGGCTCCAACGCGCTGGACGTGTCCGCGGGCATTCGCGCGCGGATGGATGAGCTGAACCACGCGTTCCCCGAGGGCATGGAGTACCGCATCGCGTATGACCCGACGCTCTTCGTGCGCACGTCCATCCGCAACGTGGTGACGACGCTGCTGGAGGCGGTGGTGCTGGTGGTGCTGGTGGTGCTGCTGTTCCTCCAGACGTGGCGCGCCTCCATCATCCCGCTGGCGGCGGTGCCCGTGTCGCTGGTGGGCACGGCGGCGGTGATGCACCTCTTGGGCTTCTCGCTCAACACGCTGTCGCTCTTTGGACTCGTGCTCTCCATCGGCATCGTCGTGGACGACGCCATCGTCGTGGTGGAGAACGTGGAGCGGCACATCGCCCAGGGCGTCAACCCCAAGGAAGCGGCCCGGCGGGCGATGACGGAGGTGACGGGCCCCATCATCGCGATTACCTCCGTGTTGTCGGCGGTGTTCGTCCCCACGGCGTTCCTCGGCGGACTCACGGGTCAGTTCTACCGGCAGTTCGCATTGACCATCGCCATCTCCACCATCCTCTCGGCCTTCAACTCGCTGACGCTCAGTCCCGCGCTCGCGGGCGTGTTGCTGCGCGGGCACCACGGGCCGAAGGACGGCCTCACGCGCTTCATGGAGAAGGCGTTCGGCGGGTGGCTCTTCCGTCCGTTCAACCGCTTCTTCGACAAGGCCTCGGAAGGGTACGTGTCGCTGGTGAAGCGGGTGGTGCGCGTCAGCGGGATGGCGCTCATCGTGTACGGCGGCCTCCTGCTCCTGACGTGGCTGGGCTTCAACAAGGTGCCGGCGGGCTTCGTGCCGATGCAGGACAAGTACTACCTGGTGGGGTTGGCGCAGCTTCCTCCCGCGTCGTCGCTGGAGCGCACGGACGACGTGGTGAAGCGGATGTCGGACCTGATGCTGGCGGAGAAGGGCGTGGCGAACGTGGTGGCCTTCTCCGGCATCAGCATCAACGGCTTCGTCAACTCGCCCAACTCCGCCGTCGTCTTCGCGATTCTCGACGACTTCGAGAAGCGCAAGGCGGAGGACATGTCGGCGAACGCCATCGCTGGCCGTATCCAGATGAAGCTGGGCGGCATCCAGGAGGGCTTCGCGGCCGTCTTCCCTCCGCCCCCGGTGCCGGGCATGGGCTCCATGGCGGGCTTCAAGCTCCAGGTGGAGGACCGCGCGGGCCTGGGTCCGGAGGCGCTCTACGCCGCCACACAGGCGTTGGTCCAGAAGGCCTCGGCCGAGCCCCAGTTGATGGGCCTGATGTCGAGCTTCGAAATCAACGTGCCGCAGCTCCAGGCGGACGTGGACCGGGTGAAGGCGAAGCAGCAGGGTGTACCGCTGGGCTCGGTGTTCGAGACGCTCCAGATTCACCTGGGCTCGCTGTATGTGAATGACTTCAACCGCTTCGGGCGCACGTACCAGGTGAACGTCCAGGCGGACGCGAAGCACCGCATGGAGCCGGAGGACATCGGCCGACTCCAGGTGCGCAACCCGCAGGGCGGCATGGTGCCGCTGGCGTCCCTGGTGACGGTGAAGCCCTCGTTCGGGCCGGACCAGGTGCTGCGCTACAACGGCTATCCGTCCGCGGACATCAACGGCGCGGCGGCGCCCGGCGTGAGCACGGGACAGGCGGTGGCGGCGATGGAGCGCGTGGCGGCCGAGACACTGCCGGCCGGCATGGGCTTCGAGTGGACAGACCTGACGTACCAGGAGAAGCTCGCCGGCAAGGAAGGCCTGTTCGTCTTCCCGCTCGCCATCCTGCTGGCCTTCCTCATTCTGGCGGCGCAATACAACAGCTGGTCGCTGCCGCTGGCGGTGTTGCTCACGGTGCCGCTGGCGTTGCTCAGCGCGATTGCCGGAGTGTGGTTCGTGGGTGGGGACAACAATATCTTCACGCAGATTGGCCTCGTGGTGCTCGTGGGCCTGGCGGCGAAGAACGCCATCCTCATCGTCGAGTTCGCGCGGGCGCAGGAAGACGAGGGCATGGGCGTGGTGCAGGCGGCGCTGGAGGCGTGCCGGCTGCGGCTGCGGCCCATCCTGATGACCTCCATCGCCTTCATCATGGGCGTGGTGCCGCTGGCGCTGGCCACGGGCGCGGGCGCGGAGATGCGCCAGGCGATGGGCGTGGCGGTGTTCGCGGGCATGCTCGGCGTGACGTTGTTCGGGCTGGTGCTGACGCCCATCTTCTACATCGTCATCCGCAAGTTCGCCCTGCGCGGGGCGGAGCGGGAGGCCCCCGTGATTCCGGCGGGGGCGACGGGCGCGGAAGGCCACTGAGCCGAGGGGCCGTGACGTGTCAGGTGGCGACCTGGACCGCGCCTGACACGTCAACGGCTCGACTCAGCCCGGGGCTCGCGTGCGGCTTCCCTCGAAGCCGTCCCTACCGCGCGCGTGGTCTTCGGCTTGCACAAGGTGCCTCGAACTTGAAATCCGAGGGGTCGATGCGCTTCGTGCTGGGAGTCGTTGTCGCGGTGGGGCTGGTGGGCTGTGGTGGTCCGGAGGTGCAGGGCGTCGATGCGGTGGAGAGCATCGGCCAGGAGATTGTCGGAGGCGTGGAGGCGCGCCCGGGGAGCCACCCCTGGATTGTCAGCATGCAGCAGTACGGGAGCCACTTCTGCGGCGGCTCTCTCATCCGGGTCAGCGCGACGAAGCAGGAGTCGGACATCATCGTCACGGCCGCGCACTGTGTCTATGACGGCACGTCGAGTCTAACGGTCTCCGCGGGCATTCACGACCTCATGCGTCCCGGGGCGGGTACCCAGACGGTCCGAGGAGTGAAGACTGTCTACCATCCGGCCTACGACCCGGACACGACGATTAACGACATCGCCGTCGTCAAGCTCGAGAAGCCCCTCAAGTTCTCCTCCACGGTCCTGCCCATCCTGCTCCCGCTCGCGGGAGAGACCGTCTCGGACAACGCCGAGGCGACAGTGGCGGGGTGGGGCCTGACACGCGAGGGCGGATATGACACGTCCCCTGTCCTGATGCAGGTAGGGGTCCCCACCATCCCGCATCAGCTCATGGTGAATGCCTACCGCTCTCAAGGTATCCACATCGATCGCTACGCGATGCTCGGGGCGGGGTACTCGCAGGGGGGCAAGGACGCCTGCCAGGGCGACAGTGGGGGACCGCTCTTCATGCTCGGAGCGCAGGGCAAGCCAGTGCTCCAGGGCATCGTGAGCTTTGGCGTGGGCTGCGCGAGGCCCGGCCTGCCCGGCATCTATGCCCGGGTCTCCAACTACATCCCGTGGATCAACACCCAGGTTCGCCTCCTGAGCGTCACGGCGAGGCTGTAGTCCGCCTGGACGTGCCGCGTTCGAGCCCGTGGCTCCCTGGGGGACTGCTCAGTCGCCCGGGCCGTGGCTACCTTGAGGCGCCGGGAGGTGCCTGTGGCCAAGCCGGGCCCGCAGTCCGGGAAGAGGTCGCGCTCGAAGCCGATGAGGGGCTCGGACACCGCGCTGCTCATCATCGACGTCATCAACGACCTGGACTTCCCCGGGGGAGAGCACGTGCTCCCCTGGGCGTCGCGGATGGTGGAGCGATTGGCGCCCTTCGCCCAGCGGATGCGCAAGGCGGGGGTGCCGGTCATCTACGTCAACGACAACTTCAACCACTGGCGCAGCAACTTCCGGGACGTCTACCGGCACTGCACCCGGGCGGGCAGCCGGGGCCGAGGCATCGCCCGGGCCTTGCGGCCCCATGCCACGGACTACTTCGTCCTCAAGCCCAAGCACTCGGCCTTCTTCGCCACGTCGCTGGTTCCCCTCTTGGAGTATCTGGGGACGAAGAAGCTGCTGATGGCGGGCATCGCCACCAACCTGTGCGTCTTCTTCAGCGCCCATGACGCGCACATGCACGAGTACGACATCACCGTGCTGAGCGACTGCTGTTGCGCGGAGAGCGACACGGACCACGATCTGGCGTTGGACCAGCTCCAGCGCTTCCTGCGGGTCCGCGTGTGCAGGGCCGACGAGGTGAAGCGTGGAGGTCGCGTCCGCCGGCCCGTGCATCCCTCGAAGGGGTCCGGGCGTCTGTAACGGGGCTCAACCCACCCAGGGTGCGAAGCTTCTGCGTCCGGCCGCGGGTTGCGCCTAGACTGCCGCCCCGTGTCCAGGTCTTCCGAGCAGAGCCCCCAGGGTGGTTTCCGCGCCCGACTCCACACCATCATCTTCGAGGCCGATACTCCGGCGGGGAAGGCGTTCGACGTGGCCCTGCTTTGGGCCATCGTCTTCAGCATCGCGGCGGTGATGCTGGAGAGCGTGTCCTCCATCCGGGTCCGGTACGCGACCGCCCTGCAGGTGGCGGAGTGGTTCTTCACCGTCATCTTCGCGCTCGAGTATGTGCTGCGGCTCATCGCCGTGCGCCGGCCGCTGGACTACGCGCGCAGCTTCTTCGGGCTGGTGGACCTGCTGGCCATCCTCCCATCCTTCCTGAGCGTCATCTTCCCCGGTGCGCAGACGCTGCTCGTGGTCCGCGTGCTGCGGCTGCTGCGAGTCTTCCGGGTGCTGAAGCTGGGGCACCTGTTGGGGCAGGCGGAGGTCCTGCTCACCGCGCTGCGAGCGAGCCGGGGGAAGATCATCGTCTTCCTCGGCTTCGTGCTGACCGTGGACGTGGTCATGGGCGCCATCATGTATCTGGTGGAAGGGGAGCAGCACGGCTTCGACAGCATCCCGAGGTCCATGTACTGGGCCATCGTGACGATGACGACGGTGGGCTTCGGCGACATCACTCCCAAGACGGTGCCCGGTCAGTTCATCGCGTCGGTGTTGATGATCATGGGCTACGGCATCCTCGCGGTGCCCACCGGCATCGTCTCCGTGGAGCTGGCCGCCGCCACGAAGCAGCGTCCGGACACCCAGGCCTGTCCCGGCTGTGGCAAGCAGGGACATGACCTGGACGCGCGCTTCTGCAAGGCGTGTGGGACGGCGCTGGACTGGGCGCCCGCGAAGCCCGCCGTGTGAGCGGGACCGGGGTGTTCAGTGTTCACCGCGCGTCGGAAAACCCCGCCGGGGAGCGGCTTCATTCGTGAGCATGCTGTGCGCACGTTGAAGCTGTCCCATTCCCTGGAGACCTCGCGATGAACCTCTTCATCACTGGCGCCACCGGCTTCATCGGCGGCACCCTGGCGTTGGACCTGAAGGCCCGGGGGCATGTCATTCGCGGGTTGGTGCGCGACGACGCGAAGGGCAAGAAGCTGGCCGCGCTCGGCATCGAGCCAGTGCGCGGAGACCTGGACGACACAGCGTTGCTCACAGCCGAGGCCCGTCGCGCGGACGGCGTCATCAACGCGGCCAGCAGCGATCATGACCAGGCCATCCTGGCGTTGATTGAAGGCGTGCGCGGCTCCGGCAAGCCGCTCATCCACACCAGCGGCTCCAGCGTCATCGGCGACGACGTGAAGGGCGACGCCCTGTCGCCCAAGGTGTTCGACGAGGAGACGCCGTTCATCGTCGAGCCGCAGAAGCAGGCGCGGCATGCGCTCGACAATCGAGTCCTCGCCGCCGAGGGCGCGCGCGGCATCGTGCTGTGCAACACGATGATCTACGGCACGGGCAAGGGCCTGAGCCGGGACAGCGTGCAGATTCCTCCGCTCGTCGCCCAGGCTCGCAAGAGCGGGGTGGTGCGAATCGTCGGCAAGGGCATCAACCGCTGGTCCAACGTGCACCTGGATGATGTCACCACGCTCTACGCGCTGGCGCTGGAGCGGGCGCCCGCGGGGGCCTTCTACTTCGTGGAGAACGGCGAGGCGTCCTATGCGGAGATTGGCGAGGCCATCGCGGCGCGGCTGAAGCTGGGGCCGGTGCGGTCATGGAGCGTCGAGGAGGCCTCGCGCGAGTGGGGCGAGGGCCATGCGCGCTACTCGTTCGGCTCCAACAGCCGGGTGCGCGCGAAGCGGGCACGGCGCGAGCTGGGCTGGGCGCCGCGTCAGGACTCCGTGACGGCGTGGATTCGCGACGAGATGCCCGTCGACTGAGCGGGGGCATGGCTGTCTCCGCGAGGTGTCCTGGCGGATCGTCCACTTCCGCGCGTTGAGCGCATCCTTCTTCCATCCCGCAATGCACATCGGGTTTGCTGCGCGCCGTCAGAGCCTCGTTTCCATCCCAGCTCGCGGAGTGAGTCCATGCGTACCTTGTTGACGACCCTGGCCTGCACCACCCTCCTGTCTTTCGCGGGGGCCGCCCACGGGCAGGCTCCAGCCAAGCCCACGAAGCCGAGTGGCAACATGGCCCCCGGTGGCGCCGCGGGCAGCCAGCAGTCCGAGCCTCGCCAGGGACCGAATCCCACGGGCGCGCCCGTCGAGACGGCGCCGCCCAACGTGCCCGAGTTCAAGCCGGCCTTCCCGGGACAGACGCGCGCGCCGGGAGTCCAGTCGCGCACGCAGATTCAGGTCACCGAGGTGGCCAAGGGCTTCGACAAGCCGTGGGCCATCGCGTTCCTGCCGGACCAGCGCATGCTGGTGACGGAGAAGCCGACCGGGAAGCTCTTCATCGTCACGCAGAAGGGCGAGAAGTCGGCGCCGGTCGCGGGGCTGCCGCCCGTGGATGGACGCGGTCAGGGTGGGCTCCTCGATGTGGAGGTGGGGCCGGACTACGCGACGAGCGGCCTCATCTACTGGAGCTATTACGAACCGCGCAAAGGCGGCAACGGGCTCGCGGTGGCGCGCGCGAAGCTGGTGGATGGGGCGAAGCCCAAGGTCGAAGGCCTGAAGGTCATCTTCCGCATGGAGCCCACGCTGGAGTCGACGCTGCACGCGGGCGGGCGACTGGTCTTCGCGCCGGATGGGAAGCTGTTCATCACGCTGGGCGAGCGTTCGGTGCTCCCGGGCCGCGTCCAGGCGCGCGACTTGAAGAGCGACTTCGGGAAGATTGTCCGCATCAACCCGGACGGCTCCATTCCGAAGGACAACCCGTTCGTGGGTCGCAAGGACGCGCGCCCTGAAATCTGGACGTTGGGTCACCGCAACGTCCTGTCCGCGGCGCTCGACAGCCAGGGCCGGCTCTGGGAGGTGGAGATGGGACCGCGCGGGGGTGATGAGCTGAACCTCATCGAAAAGGGCAAGGACTACGGCTGGCCCACCATCGGCTATGGCGAGGAGTACTCGGGTGCGCCCATCCACAAGTCCACGCAGGGCCCGGGCATGGAGCAGCCGGTGTACTACTGGGACCCGGTGATTTCGCCCTCGGGCATGACCATCTACTCGGGGGACTTGTTCCCGGAATGGAAGGGCAACTTCTTCATCGGGGGGCTGTCGAGTCAGGCGCTGGTGCGGCTGGTGCTCAAGGACGACCGCGTGGTGGGCGAGGAGCGGTTGCTCAGAGATCTGGACGCGCGCATCCGCGAGGTCGTCCAGGGCCCGGAGGGCGCGCTCTATCTCCTCACGGATGATGATGACGGGAAGCTGCTCAAGCTGACGCCGCGCTGAGCGGCTGTCGGAGGCTCAAGGCGCTCGCGTGGGGGCGGGGTTCAGCCCGATACTCGAGCGCATGAGCGATGAGGTCGAAGCGGTGGGCTGGGATGCCATCGACACCGCGCCGGGAGGAGTCCACGGAGACATCGAGCCGCCCGCGCGGCATGCGTCCCTGGGGGGCAGGTCATGGCGGGCATGAAGTACTCATTCGTCTTCGGTGTCTTCGCGGCGCTGCTCACGGTCCTGGCCTTCCAGCTTCGAGGCCTGGGCTGGGGACTGCTCTGGCCCGCGCTGAGCTTCGCGCTGGTGGCGGTGGCGTATGTCGGGGCGGGGCCAGCGGTCTTCGGCAAGCGCGGCGATGGGCGGATGCGGCCCTGGGCGCTGGTCGTCTTGTTGCCCTACCTGCTGATGACCTGGGCGACGTGGCACCTGGCCCGGCGGCTCTCGCGTGAGTCCGTGCATGACGAGGTCGCGCCCGGCATCGTCATTGGACGCCGGCTGTTGGCGGGGGAGCTACCGGTGGGAACTCGGACCGTGGTGGACCTGACGTCCGAGTTCATCGAGCCCGAGGGCATCCGGAGCGTCGAGCACTACGTGTGTCTGCCCATCCTCGACGCGACGGCACCGTCGGCGGAGCGCCTGGCGTCCCATATCGAGTCATGGGCCACGCTGCCGACGCCGCTCTACATTCACTGTGCCCAGGGACACGGGCGCACGGGGATGGTTGCCGCGGCGGTGCTCATGGCGCGCGGGTTGGCTCCTGATGCGAAGCAAGCCCTCTCCAGGGTGCAGAAGGCTCGGCCAGGGGTTCGACTGTCGGCGGCTCAAGGAGCCACCTTGGATGCGCTGGGCGCGCGGTTGCTTCGCACGGAGCACGATACCACCCGCGTTTACGGTGCGTGATTCAGTCGCGGCGCACGTGCACTGTACGTTCGCAGCAACAACCGGGTCGCAACCTGTTCTCCGGTGCGCCATCTCCTGAATCTGTCCGGTGTGCTGACCGAGCCACCGGTGACCAGAGGGCGGAGTGTCCATATGGCGCGGGGAATGATGCAGAAGCCAATGTCATCACAGTCGTCTGTGCGCGGGGCGTTGTCATGACCGCCCCTCTCCGACGGATGCGCTCGTCGAAGCAGCCCACCATGGAGCAGCGCCTGGAGGCGCTCGACTGGGAGAGGCTCGGCTCGGAGCTGGGGATGCGCGGGTGTGCCACGCTGGCCTCCATGCTGACGCCCGACGAGTGCGCGGCGCTCTCGTCGCTCTACGCCTCGGACGCGCCGTTCCGCAGTCGTGTCGTCATGGCTCGGCACGGCTTTGGTCGGGGCGAGTACAAGTACTTCGCCTATCCGCTCCCCGACCTCGTCGCGCGTCTACGAAGTGGGCTCTATCCCCCGCTCGCCGCCATCGCGAATCGCTGGAACGAAGCGATGGGGATCGACACGCGCTACCCAGACACGCACGCCACCTACCTTGCGCGCTGTCATCAGGCCGAGCAGCTCCGGCCGACCCCACTGCTCCTCCAGTACGGAGAGGGTGACTACAACTGCCTCCACCAGGACCTCTATGGCGACGAGGTCTTTCCCCTCCAGGTGGCCTTCCTCCTGTCGGAGCCGGAGCGAGACTTCACCGGAGGCGAGCTGGTCCTCACCGAGCAGCGTCCGCGCATGCAGTCCCGCGCGGAGGTGGTGCCGCTTCGCCAGGGAGATGGCGTCATCTTCCCGGTCCACCACCGCCCCGTGCAGGGCACGCGAGGCATCTATCGCGTCAACATGCGACACGGCGTGAGCCGCCTCCGCTCGGGTCACCGGCACACGGCAGGCATCATCTTCCACGACGCCCGCTGAGGGCTCCCAGGCCCGGCTTCGTCAGTCGCCTCGGAGCGCGACCGAGGGCGACACCCTCGCCGCCCTCCGAGCGGGGAGCAGGGCCGCGACAAAGGCCACCAGCCCCAGCACCACGAGCACCACCGCGTACGTGAGCGGATCCACGGGCTGAACCCCATGGAGCAGATGCGCGACGGTCCGACCGGCCCCCGCGGCGAGCGCGAGCCCGAGTCCCAGCCCCACCGCCGTCAGTCCCAGGTAGCGACGCAGCACCAGGTTCGTCACCTGGTGTGTCCTCGCACCCAAGGCCATGCGGATGCCCAGCTCCCGCGTGCGCTGGGATACCGCATAGGCGACGACGCCATAGAGTCCCACCGCCGCCAGCAACAGCGCCACCCCGGCGAAGACTCCGACGAGCAGCAGGTAGAAGCGAAGCGGCGCCACCGTGCGGTCCACGACCGAGGCCAGCGTGCGGACACTCCCCAGCGCGAGGCTCGCATCGAGCGCCCGGACCTCCGCGCGCACCGCCGAGGCGAGCGTCAGCGGGTCCGCCGACGTCCGCAGCACCAGAGTCATCTGCGTACCGCGCGCCTGCTCATAGGGGAGATAGACCTCCGCGACGGCCGGCGCCGCCAGCCCGTCGATGGCGAGGTTGTCCACCACTCCGACCACGACACCTCCGAAGGCACCGTTCCCCCAATTGACGTCCGTGCTCAGCGTCCGCCCCAGCGGGTCCTCGTTCGGCCAGAACCCGCGCGCGGCCTCCGCGTTCACCAGCACGGCGCGCCTGCCCTCACCCCGGTCCTCGTCGCTCAGCCTCCGGCCGCGCAGGAGCTTCACGCGCAGGGTCTCCAGGGCCCCCGGACTGACGATGCGCACGCTGGCCTTCCACGGCTCCATCCCAGGCGGCAGCGGGCGCTGGGGGTCCTTCAGGTCGAGGGGCATCTTGCCGCCGTCCATCGGCAGGCCCGCGACGATTCCCGCGGCCTCGACGCCGGGCAACGCGCGCACCCGCGTGAGGAGTTGGTCGAAGAAAGCCTCGGGCGCGGCCGTGCCGAAGCCATATCGATTAGGCGGCAGGTCGAGCTTCACCGTGAGGACGCCATCCGACTCGAACCCCGGGGCCACCTGCTGGAGGTGCACGAAGCTGCGCAACAGCAATCCCGCGCTCACCAGCAGCAACACCGCGAGCGCCGTCTCTCCGACGATGAGCAGCGCGCGCGTCTTGTGGTGGTGGGCGCCACCGCCACTCCCCGCGTTCGCCAGGCGCAGCCCGCTTCCGAGTGACACGCGCGAGGCCTTCAGCGAGGGGACGAGCCCGAACAACACCGTGGTGAACATCGCCAACGCGGCGGTGAAGGAGAGCACGGTGCCGTCGATGGAGGCCTCGTCGAGGCGCGGAATGTCCCGGGGGCCGAACGCGACCAGCGCATCCATTGCCCACAGGGCCGCGAGCAACCCCATGGCTCCACCCGCTAGCGCCAGCAGGCCGCTCTCCGCGAGCAGTTCGCGAACAAGTCGGCCCCGGCTCGCGCCCAGGGCGAGGCGAATCGACAGCTCTCCCTCACGGGTGGCCGCGTGTGCGAGCAGCAGATGGGTGAGGTTCGCGCACGCGACGAGCAGCACCAGCCCTACAGCGCCCATCAACATCAGCAGCGAGGGACGCACCTGTCCCAGCAGCACGTCGCGCAGGGACTCCACGCTCGCCCCCACGTCCGCGTTCGTGCGGGGATATTGCTCGGCCAGTCCCCGTGCAATCACGGAGACCTCGGCGCGCGCCTGCTCGATGCTCACGCCGGGCGCGAGTCGTCCATACACCTCCAGCCAGTGGGCACCGCGTGCCTCCGGCGTCAGCGAATCCGCGTCCAGGCCCAGGGGCACCCAGACCTCCGAACGCGCCGGGAAGTCGAAGCCCGGTGCCATGACGCCCACCACCGTGGCGGGAACGCGGGCTCCCGTATTCACGGTTCGTCCCACCACCGTCGGACTTCCTCCGAAGCGACGCTGCCACAGGCCATGAGAGATGACGGCGACCGGAGGCGCTCCCGGAGCATCGTCCCCAGGCTGGAGCGCCCGGCCCAGGTGCACGCGAGGGCCAAGCACCTGGAACAGCTCGGCCGTGGCGAGCGTGCCCTGGACCTTCTCGGGGGCGGCCTCGGCGTCATGCGCGCCCAGGGTCAGCTCGACACTCGTGAGCGCGGCCAGTCCAGTGAAGGCGCGCGCCTGCTCCCTCATGCTCACCAGGTCTGGCGGCGAGGTGGGACCAGGGCCCTGCTTCCTCACGCTGTACAGCCGCACCACGCGCGCGTCGTCCTGGAGGGGGAGGGGACGCAGCAGCACGGTGTGCACCACGCTGAAGATGGCCGCGTTCGCCCCGATTCCGAGCGCGAGCGTGAGTACCGCCACCAGCGTGAACGTGGGACTGCGGCGCAACCGGCGCAGCGCGTGACGGGAATCCTGGAGGAGAGAGTCCATGGCGTGGGGACCGACAGCACGGACCGTGCCATGAAGGCTCACTCCCTGTCGCCAGACTGGCCGTGCGCTGAGCTGCCAGGTGGAGTGGCCGGAGCTGGGACGCGCGATTCCCGCCTCCGGACACCGTGCTCGCGAGTGTCAGTCTTTCGGGGCGACACGTGAGGCGGAACTCGGCCATGCCAGCGGCGGTCCGCCAGCTTCGTTCCCGCCGCCGTCCGGTCGGCCCGCACCCGCTCCCCGCCGCGTGATTCGTGGCGACCGGGAAGGTCGCGTCACTTCGGGCAAGCCAGTGCGGGTAATGTGTTGATTCAGGTGCGGGCGCCACGCCTGATGAAAGGGGTCGGTCAATGGTGTCTGGCAGGATGTTTGAGATATGATTGACGTGTTGTGAGATGAAAGGAGTCAGTCGCCCAGGAGGAGCATCACGGCAGTGACTGCCGTTGTCTCTCCCAGGCGCGCGAGGCCATGGCCCGTGACAAGCACAGCGAGAACATCGGTGGCGGTATGCCTCGGCTCATTGAGCGCATCCACTCGGAGCCGGTCCGCGTGGGAACGGATGCGAACACGCCGTTCAATGAGTCCGTGATGGATGTGCTCCACCCCAGGAAGTTCATCGAGGGGTCCCCCTTCGCGAAGCACATGATGCAGCTCCGGGAGCGGCTGTATGGAGCGCATTCCGGGAAGGATGCGCCGCCCTCCTGGAGCTATGAGCCCCAGTACTTCCGGCGTGTCATGCGTGACGACCCCCATGCCCTGGGGGCGGCGTTCGAGGGCCGGACCCGGGAGTGCAGCGAGATTCTCGAGAACGGCTGTGCCCTCCTCGAGCACATCAACAAGCTCCGAACCACGGGTACCTCCTCTGATTCATCGTCGGAGACGGGTCCGGTCTGGCCTGTGGTCGTGACTGGAGAAGATGGGCTTGTCCGGGAGATTCTGACCCAGGCGCGAGGCGGCGCGAACCAGGGGAGAAGCACCAAGTCCCCGGAGGTGTCAGGCTGCGCGAACCCATCGTGGCTCCAGGTGATGGACGAGCATGGGCTGCGCGGTGCGGCGGCCTACCCGATATTCAACTCCGGGGCATGGCTCGGCGGACTCAGTGGTGGCGAGTTCGGCGACTGGCGGCAGGACTATCTCTGCACCCTGATCTACGGCTTCTACCTCGAGTACAACCTGGACACGGTGGGTGGCTCGAATCACAACCACTACGTCAGGGACCTCTGTTGCCTGTGGGAGATGCCTGACCTTCCCGCGGAGCTGCGAACCAGGAGGGCCCACTTGTTGGGCGAGATGGCGTATATCGACGGGAAACGCAGGATGGAGGCGGAGCTCCGAGCCATCCCCACGACCGGGCTGACCGCGTGGGTGTTTGGGGACCGTGACCGCTGGCGCGATTTCAAGGCCTGTGACTCGGGCATGTTCGGCCACTACCTGTCGTGTGTCCCTGGCGACAGCGGTCGCGATGACCTGATGTTGACGGGATTGACCCAGGACTGGGCCGACCTTGGTCCGGATCTCCGGAACGGAGAATGCGCCCAGAGCGTGCTGACGCTGACTCGCGGCTCGATTTCCACCGCTTCGCTCATCGAGGCTTACGAGCGCAGCGTGTGGATGGTGAACGCCGAGCTCACCCCAGAGGGCGGAGTCAAACCCGAGCGGTTCTCCCTGATGTTCGTCATCATGGATGTCTGCGTCTGGAACATGTGCAACCACAGGCACGACCTCTGGCGCTACTTCGCGCTCGCCTCGGATGCCTGTGGGCAGGTTCAGCGCCGGGACCTCTACAAGTCGGGCCAGCTCGCGGACTGTTATTCGAAGGAGTTCGAGCCCACCGAGCCAGCGGGTTCGTCACGCGTGACGGTTCCGCGCCGACCGCTCCACTACACCGTGACTGTCGCTGGAAGGAAACACTCCGGCTCCATCGACATCCACACCGCGGTCGTTGACGCCGTCGAGAGCGGAAGCTTCCCCATGGAGCTGGTGGAGTACGAGTACCTCATCCCGAGGCTTCTCTGCATGAAGTCCATCACCTCCTCGGAGTTCCTCGCGCACATGGACGCGTTCTATTGCGAGCACCACGCCATCCTCATGCGCGCCGCGCACAAGTCGAACTTCAGCATGGAGTTCTCCACGGCGCTCATCTTGTTCACGATGGAGCAGTGGTGGTTTGGGTTTCCCTACGCGGTGGGCCTCGGGAGTCTGATTGAAGCCCAGCCAGGAACCGTCGCCAATGATCGGGTTCACCCAGACCGGTGAGCCACCAGACGGAATGGCCGGAGCTGGGACACCAGGTTCCCTGCTCCGGCCACCCATCGCCACGGATTCGTGTTCGAGGCTCAGTTCTTGGGGAAGCAGCCCACGGACAGGGCCCACGGCTCGCTGCTGTGAACGCCATCGCCCGCCACCAGGTACACCCAGTCTCGGGTGGCGCGGAAGATGACCGGATTGGACGAGTCCGGGCCCGGATTGATGTCCGCCACGCGGGTTCCCGACGCGGTGCCGTTGGTCCACGCCAGCTCCACGCCCACCGACTCCTCGTAGTAGACGAACGTCGCGCCGCCGCCCACGACGAAGGGCGGGTAGGGGTCTCCTGAGATGGAGTGGTCGGGCCCGGGTCGCAGGTCCTTGATGAGATGGGTGCCCGAAGTCGTTCCGTCGGTGACCCAGGGCTCTTTCCCCTCGCCGGGCGTGGTGGCGTAGAAGAAGACCTTGTTCTTGCCGGCGACCAGGCTGGAGGGCTCGTACCCCGGCTGTGGCGACGTCGGGTGGGTGTCCGCGAGCATCAAGGTCCCCGCAGTCGTACCGTTGCTCCTCCAGGGCTCCCGGCCATGGGTGCCGTCGTCGGCGAACAGGATGACGTTGCCCTTCAGTGGCACCAGTTCACGGGGCGCCGAGCCCGTGGCACCGGGACGGATGTCCTTCACGAGGCGCGTGTCGTCCTCCTTACCCCTCGAGGTCCACGGCTCCGCGCCGTGGACACCGTCGTTCGCGGTGAAATAGAGCTTCTTCTTCCCTGAGGTCAGCCAGGCAATGTCCGAGCCCTCCGAGCCCGCACGGATGTCCATGACAAGCTCGGTGTCCTCCTTCGTTCCATCCGTCGTCCAGAGCTCTCGACCGTGGGTGCCGTCATCCGCCACGAAGAACAGGGTGCCGTCTTCCAGGCGGAAGAGCTGATCGGGTGACGAGTCCGTGGCTCCGGGCGCGATGTCTCGCACCAATCGGGTTCCGCCGCTCGTGCCGTTGGACTTCCACAGCTCACGACCCTTGTCGCCGTCGTCCGCGGCGAAGAGGAGCCGCTTGCCATCCAGGAGGAGCTGCCCGGGTGAAGAGCTCGCGAAGCCCGGGGCGATGTCCTCCACGAGGCGCGTTCCCCCCGTCGTTCCATCGCTGCGCCACAGCTCCGTGCCGTGCGTACCGTCATCGGCGGCGAAGTAGAGCGCCTTGCCCATGGCGACTGGGTTGATGGGGTTGGCGGAGAAGGCATCGCCGAAGGGGTTGATGTCCTCGACCAGCCGGGTGCCTCCGGGAGTGCCATCCGTCTTCCACAGCTCACTGCCATGAATGCCATCGTCGAGGATGAAGAAGACCTTGGAGCCCACGACAGTCATCCGCTTGGGGGCGTCGGAGAGGTTTCCGAGCAGCAGCGTGGCCTTCCACCCGGACGACTTCTCCTCCAGCGTCCACAGGGCGTAGGTGTCGAGGCTCGGACCGTAGATGACGCTCATGTAGACGACGCCATCCACTTCGGCGCTATCGAGCGGGAACGTCGAGCCGGTCCCTGGCGCGAGGTCCGCGACGAACTGGGGGCCGGTGCACTGCGGTGGGTTGTTCAGGTCCTGGCTCAGCTCGAGCCCGGAGTCGCTGTCGGTGGTCGGTGGGTCCACCGACTCCTCCATGGGACCGCAGGCGCAGAGCAGCGCACAGCTGCTGGCGAGGAGGTATGAATGGGGATGTCGCATCGATTCATTTCCTTTCCCCGGACCCACGTTCATCCGGGTCCGCGGAATGTGGAGGGTGACTGGCGAATGCCCAGTGCTCTGGGGCATGAGGTCAGGTTCTCCAGTTCACCGATGTGAATGAGTCGACGCTTCCCGGCGCGGCTATCATCGGGCCTCGGCGGACGGGGCACGTGATGGACGACTTCCAGGCGATTCTGAATGAAGTGATGGCGGCCATCCGGCCGGTGGTGGGGCAGGGGCGCGTGGCCAACTACATCCCGGCGCTCGCCGCGGTGGACCCCTCCCGGTTCGGCATGGCGCTGGCGACGGTGGATGGAGAGGTGTTCGGTGTAGGGGATTGGCGGGTGCCCTTCTCGGTGCAGAGCATCTCGAAGGTGTTCGCGCTGGCGCTGACGCTGGCCAGAGACGGTGATTCGCTGTGGCGCAGGGTGGGCAAGGAGCCCTCGGGCAATCCGTTCAACTCGCTGGTGCAGCTCGAGTATGAGCAGGGCGTGCCCCGCAACCCGTTCATCAACGCGGGGGCCCTGGTCGTCACGGACCGGCTGCTGAGCCTCACGGGGGACTCACGCGGGTTGCTGCGGGAGTTCCTGCGGGCGGAGAGCGGCAACGCGTCCGTGGACTTCGACCCGGTGGTCGCCGCGTCCGAGGCCGAGCATGGCCACCGCAACTCCGCGCTGGCGCACTTCATGGCGAGCTACGGCAACATCCAGAATCCGGTGCCGCGCGTGTTGGAGCACTATTTCTGGCAGTGCTCATTGTCGATGAGCTGCGCGGACCTGGCTCGGGCCTGCGGTTTCCTGGCGCGACATGGGCAGGGCGCGAAGGGTGAGCGATTGCTCACGCGCAGCCAGGCCAAGCAGGTCAACGCGGTGATGCTCACGTGCGGCACGTATGACGCCGCGGGTGAGTTCGCCTATCGCGTGGGCCTGCCCTGCAAGAGTGGTGTCGGTGGCGGCATCATCGCCGTCATCCCGAATCGCTGTGGCTTGTGTGTGTGGAGCCCGGGGCTGGATGCCCACGGCAACTCCGTTGCTGGCGTGGAAGCGCTGGACCGCTTCACGACGCTGACCGGACTCTCGGTGTTTTGATGGGGATGGGTGGCGTCGAAGGTAAACCGGTCCTCGCGAAGATGTTCTTCCGCTGAGGACCGGCCCCCACCGCCCATCCCTCACGCCCGAGCCGTCCCGTGTGCTGCAACCCGCCCGTCCAACCCGCCGCCCTGTGCTGCTTGCTGCCCCGTGCTGCCCGTCCTGCGTGCTGCCCCGCCCGACCCGCCGCCCGTACCGCCCCGTGCTGCCGTCCTGTGTGCTGCCCCGTCCAACCCGCCGCCCGTACTGCCCCGTGCTGCCCGTCCTGCGTGCCGCCCCGTCCAACCCGCCGCCCGTCCTGCGTACCGCCCCGTCCAACCCACCGCCCGTCCTGCTCAACCACCGCGCCGTTCCGCCGCGCTTCGTGATGCCATCCCATAGCAGGGCGCGTGCCGCGTCCTTCGCCTCGGTGGATCCAAGCGTTTCCAAGGACTTGCAACACAGCCACCGCGAGTGATCGGCCCAGGTCCGGTAAGAAGTCGGGTGAACCCTTCCGGAATGGGTGCCGACTCCACCGCGTTGCCCCTGGATGCCCATCAAGACCCGTCGCTGGTGTGTGCCTGGCGAGCCCGATGATGGCTTGCGACTCCTCATCTGCCGCTACAGGCCGCGCGGGCTCCCCAAAGCCAAGGAGACCTGGGACGCGTGGCGCCGCGAACTCGCCCCCAGCCCCGACCTCTTCGAGGCCTTCTACGGCAAGGGCCAGACACCGATAACCCTGGATGTCTACCGAACGCGGTACATCCAGGAAATGCAGTCACAGCGGGAAATCATCGTGGAGCTGGCCGAGCGCGTGGACCGGGGTGAGACGGTGACGCTGCTCTGCTCCAAGGACTGCATCCTGGAGCCCGTCTGTCACCGCACGCTGCTCGCCGAGCTCATCGAAGCCGCCCGACGCTCCTGACCTTCTGGAGCGTGGGCGGCCTCACCGCCGGGACGTGGGAGCCAGTTGCTCCCTCGCCCGCCAGCGGCGTCCTTCACTGCCTCACGGCGCCGGAGCGTGCGCCGGGAGTTCGTCGTCGTCCGCCGCTTCCCGCCGGGACTCGCCGCGCACCTTCTGCATCAGCACGTAGAGGCCCGGGATGAAGACCAGGTTGACGATGGTGGACACCAGCATGCCGCCGAACACCGTCGTGCCCAGCGAGTTGCGAGCCGCCGCGCCCGCGCCCTGCGCCGTCATCAGCGGCACCACGCCGAGGAGGAAGGCGATGGACGTCATCAGGATGGGACGCAAGCGCACCTCGGCGGCCATCACCACCGCCTCCAGCGCGTCCTTGCCGCTCTCCCTCAACTGCTCGGCGAACTCGACGATGAGGATGGCGTTCTTGCTGGCAAGGCCCACCAGCATCACCAGACCCACCTGGCAGAACACGTCGTTGGCGTAGCCGCGCAGGAGCTGCAGCCCCAGCGCGCCCATGATGGCCAGGGGCACCGAGAGGATGATGACGAACGGCAGGCTGAAGCTCTCGTACTGCGCCGCCAGCACCAGGAACACGAACAAGAGCCCCAGGCCGAAGATGATGACGGTCTGCCCGCCGCTCTCCTTCTGCTCCAGGCTGATGCCCGTCCACTCCGCCGTCATGCCCTGGGGAAGAATCTCCGCCGCCAGCGCCTCCATCGTCTCGATGGCCTGGCCGGAGGAGACGCCCGGAGCCGCGGCGCCGTTGACCTCCGCCGAGCGGAACAGGTTGTAGTGACGGATGACCTGCGCGGACACCGTGGGCGTCACCTTCACCAGCGACTCGAGCGGAATCATCTCCCCGTTGTCGCTGCGCACATAGAACGCGCCGATGTCCTGCGGGCTGTCGCGGTATTGCTGCTCGGCCTGCACGTAGACGCGGTACGTCCGGTTCGCGTAGTTGAAGTCGTTGACGTACTGGCTGCCCATGTAGACCTGCATCGTCCCGAAGACCTGCTCGATGGGGATGCCGAGCGCCTTGGCCTTCTGACGGTCCACTTCCACGTCCAACAGCGGCGTGTCCGCGTTGAACGCGGTGAGCACGCCGCGCAGCCGTCCATCCGCGTTGCCCTTCGCCACCAGGTCCTGCGTGGCCGTCGCCAGCTCATCCAACGTGCGCGAGCCGGCCGTGTCCTCGACGATGTACTGGAAGCCGCCCACGCTGCCCACGCCACGGATGGCCGGAGGCTGGAAGGGGATGACGCGCGCGCCACCGATGCGGCTCAGCGGCCCGCGCAGCCGCTCCACCAACCCCGCCACCGACTGGGTCTTCCCCGGACGCTCCTCCCAGGGAATGAGGCTGGTGAACACCGTGGCCAGGTTGGGGCCCGTGCCCTGGAAGGAGAAGCCGCCGATGGCGAACATGGCGCGCACCTCCGGCTGCTGCTTGAGCACGTCCTCCACCTGGGCCAGCACCTTCTCCGACTGCGCCAGCGACATGCCCTCCGGACCCTGGATGGAGATGATGACGTAGCCCTGGTCCTCGTCGGGGATGAAGGCCGTGGGCGTCACCCGGAACAGCACCGCCGTGGCCGCGATGCAGGCCAGGAAGGCGACGAGGACGATGAGCGGGTGCTTGAGCAGCGCGCGCAATCTCCGTCCGTACCAGGCGCGCGTCGCGTCCAGCACCTTGTCCACCCAGCGGAAGAACACCCACTTCTCACCCACGTGGTGCTTGAGCATCCGCGCGCTCAAGGCCGGGGTGAGCGTCAGGGCGCAGAACGTCGACAGCGCCACGGACGCGGCGATGGTCAACGCGAACTGTCGGTAGATGGCGCCCGTCGTTCCAGGAAAGAGGGCCACCGGGACGAACACCGCCACCAGCACGACGGAGATGGCGATGACCGCGCCGGCCACCTCCTTCATGCCCTCGCGCGCCGCCTGCCGCGCCGTCAGGTGTCGCTCCACCATCAATCGCTCGATGTTCTCGATGACGACGATGGCGTCGTCGACGACGAGGCCCGTGGCCAGCGTGAGGCCGAAGAGGGTGAGGGTGTTGATGGAGAACCCCATCAACTGGACGAAGGCGAAGGTGCCCACCAGCGAGACGGGCAGGGTGAAGGCCGTAATCAGCACGCTGCGCCAGCCGTGCAGGAACAGGAAGATGACCAGGATGACCAGGGCGATGGCTTCCACCAGCGTCTGGAGCACCTCGTGGATGGAGGCGCGCACCGCGAGCGTGGTGTCCGTGCCCGTCTGGAACGTCATGCCCGGCGGGAACTGCACGGACAGGCGCTCCAGCTCCTTGAAGACGCCGTCGCGCACGTCGAGCGCGTTGGCGGTGGGCAACTGGAAGATGGCCAGACCCACGCCCGTCTTCCCGTTGAAGCGCAGGAGCGTGCCGTAGTTCTCCGCGCCCAGCTCCACCCGGCCCACGTCCTTCACGCGCACGGCCTTGCCGCTTGCGTCGCGCATCAGGACGATTTCGCCGAACTCCTCCGGCTCCACCAGACGGCCGCGCGCGCGGACCGCGAGCTGGTAGGGCTGCTCGTCACTGGAGGGTGGCTGGCCCACCTGGCCCGCGGCCACCTGGAGGTTCTGCTCCTGGAGCGCGCGCGTCACGTCCTGGGGCGTGAGCTTGCGGCGCGCCAGCTCCGTCGGGTCCAACCACAGGCGCATGGAGAACTTGCGCTCGCCGAAGATGCGCACCTCGCCGACGCCGCGAACGCGCTTGATGGCGTCCTTGAGATTCACGTCGGCGTAGTTGCTGAGGAACTTCGCGTCGTAGCGGTTGTCCGGGCTGGACAGACCCACCGTCATCAACATCTGGCTGGACGCCTTGTTGACGACGATGCCCGTCTGGTTCACCTGCGCGGGCAGGCGCGCGGCGGAGCGGCTGACGCGATTCTGCACGTCGACGGCGGCGACTTCGATATCGCGCGTGGGCTCGAAGGTGACGGTGATTTGGCTGGTGCCGTCGTTGCTGCTGGTGGAGGTGATGTAGCGCATGCCCTCCACGCCATTGAGCTCCTGCTCGATGGGGATGGTGACGGCGCTCTCCACCACTTCGGCGCTGGCGCCCACGTAGTTGGCGGTCACCGTCACCTGCGGCGGTGCCAGGTCCGGGTACTGGGAGATGGGCAGGGTGGGGATGGCAATCGCCCCCACCAGCGTCAGCAAGATGGAGCAGACGATGGCGAAGACGGGTCTGCGGATGAAGAAGTCGACGAACACGGCGTTCAGGCCCTCATTCTCATGGCGATATCCAGGCCTCGCGCCGCTGCTCGCGAGGCTTGGGTCCATCCCCTGCTCAGCGGCTGCCCGCCGTGGCGGCACCGGACCCGGCGCCCGGACCGGCGTCGGGGGACTTCACCTTCACGGCCATGCCGTCGCGCAGCGCCTGCAGCGAGGACACGGCGACGCGGTCGCCCTGCTTCAGTCCACCTTCGATGACGTAGGACAAATCTCCCAGCGTGCCGAGGACGATGGGACGGCGCTCCACCACCGTCTTGCCCTCCTTGTCCTGCACCACCATGGCGAAGGGCTGACCACTCAGCCGCACCACCGCGAGCGCGGGAATCTGCAGCGCGTCCCGCACGGCGTAGACGATGCGCGCGCGCACCAGCTCACTGGGGCGCAGGCCCGCGGTGTTCTGGAAGGCCGCCTTCACCTCCACCAACTGCGTGCGCGGGTCCGCCTGCGGCGCGACGAAGAACAGGGGGCTGGTGAGCAGTACCTTGCCCCGCGAGTCGAGCACCTCCAGCATCGTGTCCGGCTTGAGGGCGCGGGCGCGCTCGGACGGCAGCGCCACGCTGACCTCCAGCACATCCGCCTGGGCAATCGTCGTCAGCGGCGTCGTCGCGCCCACGAAGTCACCCATGCGCACCAGCACGTCGCCCACGGTGCCCGCGAAGGGCGCGCGCACGGCGTGGAACTGCAGCTGCACCTGGCGCTGGGCCACCTGCGCGGCGGCGGAGCGCGAGGCGGCCTCGGCGGCCTCCACCTGGGCGCGGCCCTGCTCCAGCTCCTGCGCGCTGGCCAGGCCCTCCTTGTAGAGGGCCTCCGTGCGCGCCAGCGTGGTGCGCGCCAGCTCCCGGCTGACGTGCGCGGAGCTCTGCTGCGCCTGGGCGCTGTCGAGCGCGGCCGTCTCCGTGCGGGAGTCGACCTCCAGAATCGGCGCCCCGGCCTCCACCTTCTGGCCCGGCTTCACATGGATGCGGCGCACGTAGCCGGCCACTTGAGGCAGCACGGTGATGTTCTGCCGCGACAAGAGCGAGCCCAGATACTCCCCGGTGTCGCGCACCTCGCTGGGCGTCAGCGTCAGCACCTGGACTTCGCGAGGAGGTGGAGCGGCTGGAGGCGCCGCCTTGCCCGAGCAGCCCGCCGCCACCAGCAGGGCGGTACTCCACAACGTCATCTTCAGCGCCTTCAGGGGGCGCACCCGCATCACCAGTCGCACCGGGCCTCCGTCAAGAATGCGTCCAGGCGCGCCTGGACAAGCTCGAACTCACGCAGCGCCAGCGTCAACTCCGCCTGGCGAAGGGCCGCTCCGCTCTGCACCAGCTCCAGGCTGTCGCCGCGGCCCACTTCAAAGGAACGTCGGGTGAGCCGGTCCGTCCGGTCCGCCAGCTCGCGCGACTCGGACGCCGTCTTCACCAGGGCCTGCGCCACCTCGATGCTGCGCCGGGCCTGCGTCACCTCGACGGACACGTCGCGGCGGCTGCCCTCCAGCGCCTCGGCCGCCTGCCGCTCGATTCCCTCGCGCTCCTTCACGAGACCGCCGCGCTGGCCGCCTTCCCAGATGGGGACGGACAGCACCGCGGCGATGCTCCACGTGGAGAAGCGTCCGAAGCCCGGGTCCGTCGTCACGCCTTGCAGGGTGCTCGTCAGACCGAGCGAGGGCAGGTAGCCCGCGGACGCCTGTCGGCGGCTGTCGCGAGACGCCTCCACCTGCGCGCGAGCGGCGGCCAGGTCCGGCCGGGCGTCCAGGTTCTCCAGCGGGGTGCACGCCTTGCGCGTGTCCTCCATCAGCCCGTTCAGGTTGAAGGACGTGTCCACGCCCACCGCGTTGCCGAAGCCCAGGGCGATGCCGAGCGCCTCGCGGGCCCGGCGAAGCTGCTCGTCACCCGCGACGAGCGCGCCGCGCGCCAGCGCCACGTCCTGGTTCACCCGCACCACGTCGAGCTGGTTGCTCGCGCCCAAATCGAAGGAGCGCGTCGTCAGCGCGGAGCGCTCCAGCGCCTGGAGCAGTCCCACGCGGTTGAGCTCCGCGGCCCGCTCGGCCGCCACGGTGGCGACCAGGGTGCGCGCGAGTCCCAGCGTGAGGCGGCGACGCAAGTCCTGGAGGCTGGCCACCGCGCCGCGCTCATTGGCCGCGGCCGACGACAAGCCGCGCCAGGCGCCCACGTCCACCAGCGACTGGCTCAACGACGCGGAGACCGAGCCCAGAATCGGCGCGGTGCCCGTGCGCCCGTCCAGGGCTGGCGAGGGAAACACACCCACCGCCGTGTCTGGGTTGAGGAAGTCATGCGTGGCGCTCGCCTGGGCGCGCGCGTTGGGCAGGAGCGTCCCCAAAGCCTGACGCCACCGGCCCTCGGCCCGCTGGATGCCGGCTTCGGCGGACCGCAGGTTCGTGGAGCGCTCCCGCACGAGCGTCAGCGCCTGGTCCCAGGTGCTGACCTGCTGAGTGGCGGGAGGAACCGGGGCCAACATCGGGTCCTCCACCTTCGGCTGAAAGGGGACGGGCGGAGGAACAGGAGGATTCGGCGCGGCAGGCGTCGAGGCAGCGACGAACGCCAGGAGGAGAACGGTGGAGGCGGACATACCAAGGGGGTAGGTAAGAGTGACTGCAGGTGCGACTCGACTCCCCCCACGCGACGAATCGCGTCAGGCAGATGTAATTGACAACCATTGTAGGCGACAACTATTTCTTCAGACGAATGACTTTCGCGGAGCACCTCGCCTCGCTGCGTCGCAGCCTTCGCCGCCACCTGACCGACAAGCTCGGGGTGCGGACGAGTCGCCCGTTCAATCAACTGCTGGCGCTGAAGGCCATTTCCGAGGGCGTGCGCAAGCAGTCCGCGCTTGCTGAGCGGATGATGGTGGACGCGCCCGCGGCGAGCAGGCTGGTGGATCGGCTGGAAGAGGATGGGCTGGTGTTGAGGCGGGCCGGAGAGGACCGGCGCTGCTTCAGGCTGGAGCTGACGGCGGCGGGCGAGCACGACCTGGCCCACCTGCTCGACGTGCTGCGGGAGATGGATGGCGAGCTGGGGGAGTACCTCCCGGAGCCGGAGCTGTCGGAGCTGAAGCGGCTGATGGAGAAGCTCCAGATGGGCCTGACGATGCGCGCGGGCGGTCCGGAGTCCTCCGACGGCGGTGGCGGCTGCGGCGGGGAGTGAGCGGGCCTCCGAAACGACGAAGGGCCCGGCCTCCGGAAGTGAATCCGGAAGACCGAGCCCCTCGGCTCGAAGCGGTGAATCGGCCTGTCAGGCCTGCTGCGCGGACTTCGGCTCGGCCTCGGCGGCGGCCGTGACTTCGGCGGCGGGGGCCTCGGCGGGCGCCTGCTGTGCGGCGGACTGGGCCTCGGATTCGGCGCGCACGCGGGAGGTCTCCTCGGTGCGCTGGTCGCTGGCGGCCATCTCCTCCGGGGTGAGCTCGGTGCGCTCAGCGAGGGTGCCCGTCTTCTTCTCCAGGTCCTTGATGGCGCGGCGCATGAGGTCGCGCTCCAGGAGCGTGCGGTTGAGCCGCTTCTCCAGGGCCTTGTACTTGTCCTTCATCAAATCCAGGTCGCCCTTGGTCGCGGCGTAGACGCGCTGCTGCGTCTCGTTGCGGCCCTTGATGCGACGCACTTCCTTCTCCAGCTCCACGGCGCGGTTGCGGTCCTTGTTCGCCGCCTGCTCCAGCCGGTCCATCTTCTCGCGGTCCGCCTCGCTCAGCTCGCGGATGACGCGGCGGGGAGTCCGGTCCTCGCGAGCGGCCTCGGCCACCGGCGTCACCGACACGGCCGCGGCCACCACCTGCTCACCCTCCTTGGCGGGGGCGGCGATCTGCGCCACGGGCGCGGTGGCGACGGGCGCCACGGGAGCGGCGGGGGCCTGCTGCGGCGGCCGACGACCACGGCCACCCTCCGACTCCGCCTTCAGCCGCTGGTTCTCGGTGAGCACCTGCGCCAGCTCCAGGCGGGTCTGCTCGAGCTGCAGCGACGCGTTGCGCTCCACCTCGGCGCGGGCCTTGGCCAGGTCCTGCGTACCCTTGTCGCCCTCCTTCTGCTCGAAGACCTTGCGCTTGGTCTGCTTGAGCTGCTCCTTCACTTCCTGGAGCGCCGCGCGCTGCTCATCCAGTTCCTTCTGCTTGCGCTGCAGCTCCGCTTCGGCCTTCGCGCGCGCGGCCCTGTGGTCGGCTTCCAGCTCGACGCGGGGCGTGTTGGAGGACGAGGAAGAGGACGGGAGCGCCGTCTGCTTCGCACCGCCGACGAAGAGGTTGAAATACAGCGAGATGGCGAGCCCGACTGCCAGGGCGATGACCAGGAGAACCACGGGACGACCTCCACGGGAGGGATATGCAAAAAGCGGGGCAGCCTATCGTCCAGCGCGGGCCCGTCAAGGGTGCGCAGAGCGGACGGCCCCGGTACCCCGCCTCCATGCCCTGTTCGGAGCAGGGGTGCACGTGCGAAATCGACGGCCCCCTCGGAGGGCAATCGCCCGGACGGGGTCTTCCCCGCCCCGCCGGGAGCCGCGATGCTGCGCCGCGCCCGCGGGAGGCCCCGAGGAGCACGTGTGACATGGCCCATCTGGAGCTGAGACCCAAACCGCGCGTATCGAGCTTCCGCAAGCTGGCCATTGGAAGCTGGGGGACGGCGTATGACCCCACCGTCTACGGCACGCTGGCGGTGCGGATGGACCGGGCGCTCGTCTACATGGAGGCCTTCCAGCGGAGCACGGGCCTGCGGCTGACGGTGACGCACCTGGTGCTCAAGGCGCTGGCGGAGGCGCTGCGGCGCTGCCCGGACGCGAACGCGGTGCTGCGCTTCCACCGCATCTACCTGCGTCAGCGAATCACGGTGTCCGCGCTGTTGCGCTCGGAGACGGGATGGGCGCCGGTGCGGGTGGTGGACGCGGACCAGAAGAGCCTGCGCGACCTGGTCCTCGCGCTGGACGCCGCGCGCGAGGAGGCGGGGACTCGCCAGGGTTGGCGCTGGGTGGAGAAGGTGCCCGCGCCGTTGATGCGGTGGTTCACCGGAGGGGTGTCGTTCCTGGCGGTGACGCTCAACCTGGACCTGGGCCGCTTCGGCCTGCCGAGGGACGCGTTCGGCGCCGCCATCGTCACGGACGTGGGGGAGCTGGGGTTGGACGCGGCGTATCTGCCGCTGGTGCCCTTCACGCGGGTGCCGGTGTTCCTGGCGCCTGGAGCCGTGAGGGACACGCCGGTGGTGGAGGAGGGGCGGGTGGTGGTCGGGAAGGTGATGAGCCTCAACGCGTCCATCGACCACCGCTTCATCGACGGCTTCCACGCGGGCGTGCTGGCCAACACGTTGAAGGCGCTGCTGGAAGACCCCGAGGCGGCGTTCGGTCCGCCGGACGCGGCGGCCTCGGGGGACTGAGCGCGGGGAGGCGTGTGCGGCCGCTCCCCGCGCGGGGGCTTCACGTCAGTACGCGTACTCCCAGCTGCCCTGGCCACCGCGAGCGCGCGAGCCGCCCGTGCGAGCGCTCATCGCGCGCAGCCTGCGCACCCGCTCGGGGATGGGCGGGTGGGTGGAGAACAGCGCCATCACGCCCCCCCGGTGCAGCGGGTTGACGATGAACAGGTGCGACGTCGCCGGCGCCCTGTCGTACGGCATCACCTCCGCGCCGCGCTCCATCTTGAGCAGCGCATCCGCCAGCGCATCCGGGTCTCCGCTCAGCTCGGCGCCCGTCGCGTCCGCGCCATACTCGCGCGAGCGGCTCACGGCGAGCTGCAACAGCGTGGCGGCGATGGGCGCGACGAGGAGCAGGCCCAGGTTGGCGAACGCGCTGCCGATGCCGCCTTCCCTGTCATCGCCCCGGCTGAGCATGGAGCCGCCGAACCAGAAGAGCATCTGCGCCGCGTAGCTGATGATGCCGGCCAGCGTGGCCGCCACCGTGCCGATGAGCGTGTCGCGGTTGCGCACGTGCCCGATTTCATGCGCGAGCACGCCCTCCAGCTCACGCTGGTCGAGGATGTCCATGATGCCCGCCGTCACCGCGACGGCGGCATGCTTGGGATTGCGGCCGGTGGCGAACGCGTTGGGCGCGCGCGTGGGCAGGATGTAGACCTTCGGCTTGGGCATGCCCGCGCGGGTCGCCAGTCGCTCCACCATCTGGTGCAGCCACGGCGCCTGCTCGTAGGGCAACGGCCGCGCTCCATGGATGGCCAGGGCAATCTTGTCGCTGAACCAATAGGAACCGAAGTTCATCACCACGGCGAAGAAGCCGGCGAACATCAAACCCTGGGCGCCGCCCAGTCGCTGGCCGATGACGAGCACCAGCGCGGTGAGGCCCGCGAGCAGCACCGTCGTCTTGAGCGCGTTGCCCAGGCGGTGCCACCCACCGCCGCCGTGCAGCGCCGGACGTCCGCCGCCGTTCCGGGAAGTTTCGTGGGTGCCAGTGAGTGCCATGTCGTCTCGTTCCTTTCCCCCGTCAGGGGCTTCAGAAACGTAAACAGGCGGGCCGGCACGTCAATGAACGCCCCTGGAAATCGTAATGAATCCAGTGGGTTGCGTCGCCGCTTGGACGTCGACCAGGGGAGCGGGCGTGCCGTCGCCGGGCAGGCCCGCCCCGAGGTGGCGGCGCTTCAGTCGTTGTCCCCTTCGACGGACTGAGGCAGCTCCAAATCCAGCACGGTGACGAGCTCTGTCTTGAGCACGTCGGTGACGCCCTTGAAGGCGTCATGGAGCGCGCGCACGGACGGCTTGTCCTGGGCCAGCGCCTGCTTCAGGTCCTCCTCCTCGATGGTGCCGAAGGCCGCCTCGGCGGCGACGATGCGCTCGACCAGCCTCTGCGCCAGCGCCTCCGCGCCCGCGGCCACCAGCACGTCGTCGAAGCCCGTGCCCGCGTAGTTCTCTCCGCAGCCCTGCGCGAGCAGCCGGAAGCCCCGGACGTTGGCCCGCAGGTTCGCCTTCGAGCGGCCCGCGAACTGCGACTCCAGATGCTCCGGGCAGGTGTCCGTCGAGCACTCGCGCATGCCCAGGGGCCGCGCCAGCTTCAGGTCCTTGCCCTCCTTCTCGAAGTAGAACATCGCGTCGCTCAGTGAGTTGAGCGCGGCCTGGTTCGTCGGGAACACCGTGTTGCCGGAGCCCGCGGTCGCCAGCGTGTTGGCGAAGTTGTCCTGGTCCGCTG
Source organism: Myxococcus eversor (assembly GCF_010894455.1). Taxonomy (GTDB): domain Bacteria; phylum Myxococcota; class Myxococcia; order Myxococcales; family Myxococcaceae; genus Myxococcus; species Myxococcus eversor. Next base: position 608,157 of record NZ_JAAIXY010000001.1, read on the forward strand.
CCCACGCCTTCACCAGCAGCGTCGCCCGCTGATTCACGTCCCGCGCCACCGCGAGCGCATAGGCGCGCTTGCGCGAGGCCCGCTCCTCCGACGACAGCGCCGCCCACGTGCCCTGCGCGACGATGGGCGAGGTGGGCTGACACACCGTCTCCTCCCCCTCGTGGAACAGCAGGTATTCCAGCGCGTACAGGCCGCGCCGGCTCACCAGCGACGTGGGGAAGCCCGCCGTCTCATAGCTCTTGCTGACGACCTGCTCCTCCACGGCGCAGCGGCTCACCAGCGGCCATGAGTAGATGTTGTCGCGCAGCTCCGCGCCGCCCGCCGCGCTGCGAGGCGCCGCGGGCCCCACCTGCATCACCTCCGCCACCTGCCACACGTCCATGGCCGCGTGGAACGCCGCGCGCGCCTCCTCCCGCGTCGCCGTGTCCGGCTGGCCCGCGTACCGCGACACCGCACCCGTCAGCGCGGTGCTCGCCTCCAGGAACTGGCGCGCCGTCTTCTCCACGCAGACGCCCGTCGCCTTCAAGAGGTCCGCTCGCGTCGTGTCCGTTTCGCCCGGCCCGCCCGGCCCCGCGTCGTCCTTGCCCTTGTCGGACTCCTTGCAGCCCGGAAGCCACGTCAAGGCGGTGATGAGCAGGAGCGTGCGGGTGCGGCGCGCGCGGAAAAGGCCCGGTGTCTGGGTGTCCATGGGGTCTCGCTTCTCTCGTGAATGGCAGGGGGCTCGAGGCTTGAGTTCTTGACAGCCCGTGTGAATCCGTTTTACGAGCCCGCTCCAATTTTGAGAACGATTATCGTTAGCAGGTTACGGAATATTACTCGGGAGAGGGATGCACATGAAGAGCCGGATGGAGCAGCGCAAGTCGTTTGTGGGCGTGGCGGTCCTTTCGCTCACGTTGGCCGTTTTTGGCAGCGCGTGCGGCGATGACGACGAGAAGGATCCGCAGAACACGCCGGACTCCGGCACGCCGGACTCTGGAACGCCCGACTCGGGCACCCCCGACTCCGGTACGCCGGACGCGGGCCCGGTGACGACGGTGTCGGACGCGGACATCGCGCTGGCGCGCTTCAACACGGACGGCACGCTGGACACGACGTTCGGCGCCGGTGGCACCACGCGCATGGACCTGAGCACCGTGGCGGGTGGAACGAAGGACTCCGTGTGGGGTCTGGCGGCGGATGCGACCAACCGGCTCGTCGTCTTCGGCTCGCGCCGTGGCGAGGGTGACCGCGTCGACGCGGACCGCGTGGTGGTGCGCTTCACGGCGAACGGCGCCCGCGACACGACGTTCGGCACCGACGGCGTGCACACGCTCAACATCTCCAACCTGAGCGACGGCGCGCGCTATGGCATCGTCCAGGCGGACGGCAAGATTGTCGCGTCGGGCTACACCAGCCAGCCGACGGGCGTGGGCACGCAGGCGGCCAACCGCATCGTGCTGGCGCGCCTGGATGACACGGGCGCGCTGGACAACACCTTCGGGTGGAAGGGCGTCGTCAACAACGCGCCGTTCGGTCCCGTCAGCGCGAGCAACCCCGAGTGGGGCATGGCCGAGGCGTACCAGGTGGGCCAGTTCTCCGACGGCAGCTACGTCACCACCGGCTACGGCCGCAGCGCGTCCTCCGGCACGGTGGACGTGGTGAACTTCAAGTACACCGCCACGGGCGAGCGCGACATGACCTTCGGCACGGGCGGTGTCGCCCTGCTGGACCTGGTCAACGACAACGACCGCGGCCGCAACCTGGTGGTCCTCGGTGATGACCGCGTTGTCACCGTGGGCAGCGCGACGCCGGCGGCGCAGAAGATCTCCGGTCTGGTGTTCGTGACGGACAAGAACGGCGCGCGCGACACGACGTTCGCCTCGGAAGGATACAAGCTGTACGACTTCGAGCGTCCGGAGCAGGCGTTCTTCGGCGTGGCGAAGTCTGCGGACGGCAACTGGGTGGCGGCGGCCGGCTACCGTGCCGGTGGCGGACAGGATGACGACGGCGTGCTGGCCATCATCCCGGTGGGCGCGAACGGCACGGAGGTCGCCAAGGTCGCGACCATCTCCGAGACGGACCATGACCGCTTCTGGTCCGTGGCCTTCGACGCGTCCAACCGCGTCTACGCGGCGGGCTTCGTCACCGAGGGCGGCGACAACAAGATGGTGGTGGTGCGCTACACGACGGCCGGCGAACTGGACACCACGTTCGGCACGGGCGGCATCGTCAAGCACAACTTCATCGCCAGCAAGACCGAGGAGACCGTGCGCGGCATCGTCGTGCAGTCTGACGGGAAGATCGTCGTCGCCGGCACGGCCGACAAGCAGTAACGCGAACAGCTCGTAGCACCCAGTCCTGAAGCCGGGGAGTCGGGTCCCTTCACGGGGCCCGGCCACCCCGGCTTCCTGGTTTCTGGCGCAGTGCCACCGCACACCATCGAGACAAGGGCGTTCTTCGCAGATGGCATGGTTCAAGGGCAGGTCGAGGCGGGCGTGGAGCTGGACGGCTCCGATGCTCATGTTGGGAGTCGTGACGTCGTCGGCCGCCCAGTCCGTGCCACAGGAGACGGCAGCGCCCACCGGGCAGGCCGCCACTCCAGAAGCACCGGTCGTCGTGCCAGGGCCGTCGGAGTCAGCGCCGCCCCCCGCGCGGCCCGAGGATGCCCCCCTGGCTCCGGCGCAAGAGCCCGCTGTCGCCGGTGAAGCACCCGTCCAGGTTCCTCCCGTCGCGTCCGAGCCCGTCGCGTCCGAGGCCGTCGTGCCCGAGGCCGGTCAACGGAAGTTCGAGAGCGTGGTGGTGGGGACCTCGGAGACGCGCACCAGCGGCTCGGTCCACGTCCTCAAGCCCTCGCAGTTGGAGCGCTACGAGAAGGACGACCCCAGCGCGGTGCTGACGAGCGTGCCCGGCGTCTACGCGCGCGGCGAGGATGGCTTCGGGCTCCGGCCGAACGTGGGCCTGCGCGGCGTGAATCCGGACCGCAGCAAGAAGGTGACGCTGCTGGAGGATGGGGTCCTCTTCGGTCCCGCGCCGTACTCCGCGCCCGCGGCCTACTTCTTCCCGCTCATCACCCGCATGCAGTCGGTGCGCGTGCTCAAGGGCCCCTCCGCCATCCAGCATGGCCCGCAGACGGTGGCGGGCTCCGTGGAGTTCCTCACCCGCGATATCTCCGCGTCCGAGTCCGCGTGGTTGGACATCGCCGGAGGCGGCTATCTGTACGGCAAGGCGCACGGCGTCTTCAGCGCGAGCACCGAGCGCGCGGGCTTCCTGGTGGAGGGCATCCACCTGCGCAGCAACGGCTTCAAGGAGCTGGACGGCGGCGGTACCACGGGCTTCCGGCGCAACGAGTGGATGGCGAAGGCCCGCTACCGCCTGGTGCCCGATGGAGAGGTCCGGCAGAGCCTCAACCTCAAGCTGGGCTACTCCGATGAGCTGTCCAACGAGACGTACCTGGGCCTGTCCGATGCGGACTTCCGGGAGAATCCGCTGCGCCGCTACGTCGCCAGCGCGTTGGACCGGATGAAGTGGCACCGCACCCAGGTGGCGGCCAGTCACGTGCTGGAGTCCGGCTCGCTGGCCCTCACCACCACGCTCTACCGAAACGACCTCTCGCGCGCGTGGCGCAAGTTGAACCGCTTCGGCGGCGCCGCCATCGCCCCCGTGCTCGCGGACCCGACGAGCGCGCGCAACGCCATCTACTACGGCGTGCTCACCGGCCAGATTGACACGTCATCCACGCAGGACACGCTGCTCATCGGCCCCAATGACCGCACCTTCGTCTCGCAGGGACTCCAGAGCATCGCGCGGTGGACGACGACGACGGGCCCGCTGAGTCACAGCCTGGAGGTCGGCGCGCGCTTCCACTACGACAGCATCGACCGCAAGCACACCGAGGATGCATACCGCATGGCGGGCGGCGCCCTCGTCCTGGCCGGCGCGCCCACGTCCACCACGGCCGACAACAAGGACGCGACCCACGCCCTCGCGCTGCACGTGACGGACGCCATCGCCTGGGGGCCGCTCGTCCTCACGCCGGGCGTGCGCCTGGAGGTCATCCGCTCCCGCTCGTATGACCGCATCACCGGCGAGGACACGGACGGCGCGCTCGAGGTGCTGATGCCGGGCCTGGGGGCCTACGGCGCGCTGACGCCGAACCTGGGTGTCTTCGCGGGCGCGTACCGGGGCTTCTCGCCGCCTTCGCCGGGCCAGCCTGATTCGGTGAAGCCGGAGAAGAGCATCAACTACGAGTCGGGCGCCCGCTGGACGCGCCGGGGCGAGCGCTTCGAGGTCGTCGGCTTCTTCAACGACTATTCGAACCTCACCGCCATCTGCACCTTCTCCAGCGGCTGCGTGGACGACGACCTGGACCGGCAGACGGACGCGGGCCAGGCCCACATCTACGGCCTGGAGGTCTTCGCGGAGAAGACCTTCCGCCCCGGTGGCGGCGTGACGTTCCCCCTCTCTGCTTCGTATACCTTCACGCGCACGGAGCTGCTCAACGACTTCCGCTCGGCGGACCCGCAGTTCGGCGACGTGAAGGCGGGAGACGAGCTTCCCTACGTGCCCCGGCACCAGCTCTACGCGTCGGCGGGTGTGGAGGGCGCGCTGGGCGGCGTCATCCTGAGCGCGCTCTATGTCGACACCATGCGCGAGTCCGCGGGGCAGGGCGAGGCACCGCCGGGTGAGCTGACGGATTCCCTGCTCACGTTCGACGTCAACGCGAACTGGAACTTCTCCCGCTGGGGACAGGTCTACTTCAGCGCACGCAACGTGCTCGACGCGGCGGACATCGTCTCCCGCCGTCCGTTTGGCGCGCGGCCCAACGCTCCTCGCACGGTGATTCTGGGCTTCAAGCTGTCACACTGATGGCACGCGCGCACGCCCCGGTGGAGCGCGGCCGGGGCGCATGCGGGTCAGAGGTAGAAGCGGTCCGTCACGCCTGCGGTGCGCTGGAGGATGGCGCTCCATCCGAGCCACAACTCGATGCCACTCTTCGCGGTCTCCGGCTCGCCCCCCAGTGCGCCGAGCGAGCCCGTGCAGCCCGCGAGCGTGCACAGCCCGGACTCGGTCAGGTGCTCGAGCAGCGCGCGCAGCGTGGGCATGCCCCTCGACTCGAAGCGGTCGGTGATGTCGGCCCGGCCCGGGAAGTCAGGCTCGTCCAGGTCGCCGCGCAAGAAGCGCTCGAGCGCCCACCAGAAGAGATACACCTCCGCGCGTCGGCCGGAGGCTGTCGCCGCGGCGGCGATGGACAGTCCCTGGTGTACCCGGTCGTAATCTCCGCTGTGGAGGAAGACGACCACCTTGGGTGACAGGGGCGTGCTCATGCGGGCCTCATACCGTTCAGCAGCCCGAGCCGTCCATTGAGTCGCCACCGCGGGCCGCTCGAGCCCTTTGGCTTGCGCCCGTCCCCTTGCGCTTGCTAGGAAACCCACGAGCCATCGGGCACTTACACGCCCTGACGGGCACTTGGGACGGGTCGCTTCTCACATGGTCGAGGACATCACAGCGCGGCGTAAAGACGCTCACCTCGACCTGTGCGCCACCGGCGACGTCGAGCCCGTCGAGAACAGCACGCTTCTCGAGCACGTCCATCTGGTTCACTGCGCCATGCCGGAGATGGACGCGGAGGACGTGGACCTCTCCACCCCGTTTCTTGGAAAGCAATTGCGCCATCCGCTGCTCGTCACCGGAATGACAGGCGGCACCGAGCGTGCGGGCGCGGTCAATCGCGACCTCGCATTGCTGGCGGAACGCCATGGTCTGGCTTTCGGTGTGGGAAGTCAGCGGGCCATGGCGGAGGATGCGTCGCGGGCCGCGTCGTACCAGGTGCGGCAGGTGGCGCCCTCGGTGGCGCTGCTGGGCAACATCGGTCTCTATCAAGCAGTGCGGCTGGGCGTGGACGGGGTGCGGCGGTTGATGGAGGACATTGGCGCGGACGGCATCGCGCTGCACCTCAACGCCGGGCAGGAATTGACCCAGCCTGAGGGCGACAGGGATTTCCGGGGCGGCTACGACGTGGTGGCCGCGTTGGTGAAGGCTTTCGGTGACCGGCTGCTCGTGAAGGAGACCGGATGCGGCATCGGCCCGGACGTGGCCCGGCGATTGGTGGAGTTGGGGGTCCGCAACCTGGATGTGTCGGGCCTGGGTGGCACGTCCTGGGTTCGCGTGGAACAACTTCGGGCATCGGGCGTACAAGCCCAGGTCGGGGCTGAATTCAGCGCGTGGGGCATTCCCACGGCGGCGGCGGTGGCGACGGTGCGCGCGGCCGTGGGGCCGGAAGTCCGACTGGTGGGCAGCGGTGGCGTGAGGACGGGGCTGGAGGTGGCGAAGCTGCTGGCGCTCGGAGCGGACCTGGGCGGAATGGCCTTGCCGCTGTTCCGGGCGCAACAGGCGGGTGGGGTGGAGGCGGCGGAGCGGGCGCTGGAGGTCATCCTGTCGGGGTTGCGACAGGCGCTCGTGCTCACGGGAAGCAGAAGCTGCGCTGAGCTGAGGCAGCGGCCGCGGGTGGTGACCGGAGTGTTGAAGGATTGGATGACGGCGCTGTAGCCGCCGTGCGCATCGACGCGGGAAGAAGGAAGACTCAACATGTCTGAGACGGTGACGTCCCGGCTCTCCGGGTTCCACAAGCTGCCGATGGCCGAGCGCGTCGCGCAACTGGCGCGCATGTTGCGGCTGTCGCCCGCGGACGTGGAGCAGCTTCACGGCGCCGAGGCCCTGCAGCCGGCGCTGGCCAACCAGATGATTGAGAACGCGGTGGGCACGTTCTCCCTGCCGCTGGGCGTGGGGCTCAACCTCCAGGTCAACGGCCGCGACTACCTGGTGCCCATGGCGGTGGAGGAGCCGTCGGTGGTGGCGGCGGTGTCGTTCGCCGCGAAGATTGTCCGCGAGGCGGGCGGCTTCTACGCCGAGGCCGACGAGTCGATGATGATTGGCCAGGTCCAGGTGACGCGCTACGGCGACCCGACCGAGGCCACGGAAAAGATCCTGGCGCACAAGGAGCAACTGCTGGCCCTGGCCAACAGCTTCCACCCGGCCATGGTGGCGCGAGGCGGCGGGGCGAAGGACGTGGAGGTGCGCGTGCTGCCGGCCCCCGAGGGCCCGCGCGGCGAGCCGCTGCTCGTGGTGCACATCCTCATCGACACGCAGGAGGCGATGGGGGCCAACCTCATCAACACCGTGGCGGAGGGCGTGGCGCCGCTGGTGGAGCAGATCACCGGCGGCAAGGTGTACCTGCGCATCCTCTCCAACCTGGCGGATCGCCGGCTGGCGCGCGCCACGTGCCGGATTCCCCTGGCGATGCTGGCCGACTTCGAGATGCCCGGTGAGACCATCGCCGAGGGCATCGCCCAGGCCAGCCGCTTCGCGGAAGCCGACCCGTACCGCGCGGCCACGCACAACAAGGGCGTGATGAACGGCATCGACTCGGTGGCCATCGCCACGGGGCAGGACTGGCGCGCGATTGAAGCCGGCGCGCACGCGTTCGCCTGCCGTGGCGGTCAGTACCGCCCGCTGTCGACGTGGTACCTGGAGGAAGGCCACCTGGTGGGCCGCATCGAGCTGCCGCTGGCGCTGGGCCTGGTGGGCGGCCCCATCAAGGTGCACCCGGGCGTGCAGACGTCGCTGAAGCTCCTGCGCGCCTCGAGCGTGCGTGAGCTGTCCATGGTGTTCGCGGCGGTGGGGCTGGCGCAGAACTTCGCGGCGCTCCGGGCGCTGGGCAGCATCGGCATCCAGAAGGGCCACATGGCGCTGCACGCGCGCTGCGTGGCGGTGACGGCGGGCGCGCGCGGCGACTGGGTGGAGAAGCTGGCGGACCTGCTGGTGAAGGCGGGCCACGTGAAGGTGGAGAAGGCGCGGGAGATTCTCGCCAGCCTGTCCGCCGAGGACGCCGCCGCCGCCACGGGCACGACACTCTGAGCGCCGTGAGCACCCCGTCCTCGTTGTCCACGTTCGGCGCCGGCAAGGTCATCCTGCTGGGTGAGCACAGCGTCGTGTACGGCCATCCCGCGCTGGCGGGCCCGCTGTCGCAAGGCGTGAAGGCGCGCGGCGTTCCGTCCAAGAAGTGTCAGCTCTCCCTTCCGTCCACGTTGAGCCGGGGGCAGCGGGCGCTGCTCACCGTCGCCTTCGCGCGCGCGGCGAAGCTGGTGGGTGAGCCCCTGGTGAAGGTGACGTTGGACCCGGAGCTGCCGCTGTCGGCCGGACTGGGCAGTTCCGCCGCGTTGTCCGTGGCGTGCGCGCGGCTGTTGTTGCTGGCGGCGGGCAAGGAGCCCACGCCGCGAGAGGCCGCGCGGGTGGCGTGGGAGATGGAGCAGGAGTTCCACGGCACGCCTTCCGGGGTGGACCACACCACCAGCGCGGAGGAGCGGCTCCTGCTCTATCGCCGCACGCCCAACGCGGCGACGGTGGGGCGTGGCAGGACGGTGGACAGTCCCCGCCCCTTGAAGGTGGTGGTGGCGCTGGCCGGCGAGCGCAGCCCCACGAAGAAGACGGTGGGGGCGTTGCGGGAGCGGCAGGCTCGCTGGCCCGAGCGCTACCGACGCCTCTTCACGGAGATGGGGCGGCTGGCGTCGGAGGGCGCGAAGGCCGTGGAGGCGGGGGACCTGGAGGCGCTGGGGGACGCGATGAACGTCAACCAGGGCCTGCTGGCGGCGCTGGGCCTGTCCTCGCCGCCGTTGGAAGAGATGGTGTATCGACTGCGTGGCCTGGGGGCGCTGGGCGCCAAACTCACCGGAGCGGGTGGGGATGGCGGGGCCGTGGTCGGTCTGTTCCTCGAACCGGAGGCCGCGGTGGTCCAGCTCACCCGCCTCGGTGTGCGCTGCTTCAGCAGCCAGCTCGCGGGTCCGCGAGCGCCGTGAGTGTTCCCATGAAAGCCACAGCCCTGGCGCATCCCAACATCGCCCTCGTGAAGTACTGGGGGAAGCGGGACGACGCGCTCATCCTTCCGCACCAGTCCAGCCTGTCGCTGACGCTGTCGCCGCTGTCGGTGACGACGACGGTGGAGTTCGGCGTGTCGAGTGACGCGGTGGAGATCAACGGCCACACGTCCAAGGGCAGCGAGCGCGAGCGCGTGCTGCGCCTCTTGGAGTCGGTGCGCGCCCAGACGAAGGACGCGCTGGGTCCGGCGAAGGTCGTCTCGCGCGGAGATTTCCCCATGGCGGCGGGGCTCGCGAGCAGCGCGGCGGGCTTCGCGGCGCTCGCGGTCGCCGGGCGCGCGGCGGCGGGACTGCCGGCGGATTCGAGGGCGGCGAGCATCCTGGCGCGGCTGGGCAGCGGCTCCGCGTGTCGCAGCGTGGAGGGCGGCTTCTGCGAGTGGCAGCGCGGCGAGCGTCCGGATGGTGACGACAGCTTCGCGGTGCAGCGCTTCGACGCGGCGCACTGGCCGGACCTGCGCATGGTGGTGGCGGTGCTGGACAGGGGCGAGAAGGACGTGAAGTCCCGCGACGGGATGAAGCAGACGGTGGACACCAGCCCGTACTACGCGGCCTGGGTGCGGGACGCGGAAGAGGAAGTGCCGCGCGCCCGCGCGCACATCGCTCGCAGGGACTTGCAGGCGCTGGGTGAATTGTGTGAGCGCAACGCGTGGCGGATGCATTCCACGTCGCTCGCGGCCGACCCTCCGCTCTGCTACCTGAACGCGGCGACGCTGGGCCTCATCCAGCACCTGCGCGAGCACCGCAAGAAGGGCATCCCCGTCTGGTTCACGCTGGACGCGGGCCCCAACCCGGTGCTGCTGACGGACGCCGCGCACGAAGTCGCCGCGGAGGCGCTGGCGCGCGCGTGTGGCGCGCTGGACGTGATTCGCTGCGTGCCGGGCGGGGACGCGGTGCTCAAGCAGGAGCACCTGTTCTGATGGAGCGCGCCCTCTCCGCACCGGGCAAGCTGTTCGTCTCCGGCGAGTACGCGGTGCTGTGGGGCGGAGTGGCGCGGGTGGCGGCGGTGGCACCCCGCACCGCGGCCTACGTGCGGCGCCGCGAGGATGCGCGCGTGCATGTCTGCCTGGAGGAGGGCTCCCTGGGCGGCAGCATGACGCCCAAGGGCGTGCGCTGGGAGCGCGAGGTGCCCGCGGGCTTCTCCTTCGTGGCGCGCACGCTGGACGAGGCGCTGCGCGCGCACGGCCGAGCCAGCCAGGGCTTCGACTTCGCGGTGGCCCCCTCCGCCGTGGGCCCCAACGGGCAGAAGCTGGGCATGGGTGGCAGCGCGTGCGCGGCGGTGCTGGCGGCCGAGGGCGCGCGCTACGTGTTGGAGGAGCGCTACGACGCGCTGAAGCTGGCGCTGCTGGCGCACACGCTGGGGCAGGGTGGCAAGGGCAGCGGCGGAGACGTGGCCGCGAGCTTCGCGGGCGGCGTGCTGCGCTACCGGCGCTACGACGTGACGCCCCTGGCCGACGCGAGCAATGGCGGCCGGCTGAGCGCGGCGCTGACGGAGTCGCCCTCGGTGGACGTGTGGCGGCTGCCGGTGCCCCGGGTGGCCATGGCGTATGCCTTCACGGGAGAGAGCGCGTCCACGCGGGTGCTGATTGGCCAGGTGGAAGCGCGGCTGGAGGAGGCGGGGCGTCAGGCCTTCGTCGAGCGCTCCAACGCGGTGGGGCAGGTGATGGAGGACGGCCTCGCGGGCTGGGACTTCCGGGGCTTCTCCGAGGCGGTGAAGGCGCAGCACGAGCTGCTGTTGGAGCTGGGTCCGCTGGAGACGGAAGCCATGCGCCGCGTGCTGTCGATGGCGGCGGCCTATGGTTGCGTGGGCAAGCTGTCCGGCGCGGGGGGCGGGGACGGTTGCATCCTCTTCGCCCCCGACGCGGAGGCTCGCGCGGAGCTGTGCAAGGGCTTGGAGTCGCGTGGCTTCCACACGCTGCTGCTGGAGGCCGAGCAGGGCGTCCGGGGCGAGACGCAGGTGGATGCGCGGCTGCGCGCCTGGGTGGACGCGCGCGTCTGAGCCCGGGTCCAGCGCGGGTGCGCGGGGCTCTTCAGAACATGTGTCCGAAGGTGATGTAGATGCGCTGGCGGCCCGTCTCGGTGGAGCGGGCGTAGTCCATGCGCACCACGGCGGCGCGGCGGGTGAGGCGCAGGCCTCCGCCGATGCCCGGGTGCCACTCATGCCACTTGCCGTCCGGCACGCCCGGGTGCCACACGCGCCCCAGGTCCAGGAACATCACCGCGCCCACCTTCATGTTCTTTCCGAACACCTGCATCTGCGCGGCCTGGAAGCGCAGCTCCGTGTTGCTGAACGCCTTGATGTTGCCAGAGAAGCGGTTGCGCTCGATTCCTCGCACGCTGCTCATGCCGCCGATTCCCTCCGACACATTCACGCCGCCGGTGTTGCTCCACTCGAAGAACGGCACGTCGCCGAAGAGCATGTCCAGGGTGAGCCGCTGCGCCAGCGTCAGCCGCGACGACAGTCGCAGATAACGCCGCTCGCTCAGGGTGATGCCCACGTACTGGTAGCGGCTGCCCGTGGCCTGCCCGGAAACGCGCAGGGCCAGCTCCTCCACGCCGCCCTCCAGCGGGTCCGTCTCGTCGTCGCGCGTGTCCCACAGCGCGCCCACGAGGAGCTGGCCGGTGGAGCCGCCTTCGATTCCGATGGGCTGCTGCTGCGTCAGCATGGACTGGTCTTCCGCGCTCACGCTCGTGTTGCGCCACGCGTAGCCCACGTAGGACTGGAGCGGATGCGTGGGGCCGAACGGCCGGCCACGAAGGCGGACCCACGCCCCCGGCGAGCCCTTGTCGAAGGTGAAGCGCTCGTTGTCCAAATCACCCTTGAAGTCCGGCGCCGACAGGTTGCCCGCGCCGAAGAAGGGGCTGCGCAGCTCGCGGCGGTACTCGAGTCCGGCCTCCAGGCGCAGCGGACCGATGAGGCGCGGCCCGTCGTAGCGCAGGTAGTGGCTCTGCACCCCGCGACTGCTGAACAGCACCTGCGCGCCGATGCCATGCGCGTAGGGCGTCTTCCCGGGGCCATACAGGTAGATGCCGCCCACGGCGCCGTAGCTGATGCCGCTGTCCGAGCTGAACGTCATCATCGGCAGCGCGATGATGTCCGCGCCCGAGTCCGTCTTCGCGGGCGGCAATCCCGGCGCCGGCCGAGACGGTGTCTGCACCGGGGCGGCGGCGAGGGTTGCGAGCAGGACGGCGGAGATCAGCATGGGGACCGTGGTGACGCCTCTCTGAGTCGGTTCCATCCCGACTGAAGGACGGCGCTACCTGCCCGCCTGCTTTCCAGGAGAGCTGCCTTCGGCTGAAGGCGGCCGTCCCCCCAAGTGCTCATTTTGCCTGCCGGGGGAGGGGAGGCGTCAACGTGAGTGGTGTCATTACCCCAGCTTCATGGATGTGGGCCCACGGGCTTGCGCGTCGCATTCGCGCGAAAGTTCCGCCGGCAGCGGCGCACCGACGTCGGAACCTCCTGATTGTCCACTTAGACGGAGTACCAAAGGCCCTTCTGGATGAGGCGATTGTCGCCGGGAAGATGCCGTTCTTCTCACGACTCATCCGCTCGGGTTCGTTTCATTTGGATGACGCCTTCTGGGGCGCGCCCACTTCCACGCCCTACTTCCAGGCGGGCCTGCTGTACGGCATGCGCGAATCGAACCTGCCTGCCTACTCCTGGTACGACCGGGAGCTGGGCCGCGAGGTGAAGATGAGCGTGCCCTCGGACGCACTGCTCGTCGATCAACGGCTGCGAGGCGCGGGGCGCGACAGCCTGCTGGACGGCGGTGGCCACGGGTACTTCTCGCTGTTTCGAGCGGGCGCGGACAACGCGTGGAGTATGAGCACGCTGGGCAGCTTCAAGCTGATGTCGCGCTCGTTCTCCTACGAGATGATGGGACTGGCCGCGGGCCGCACGCGGGGCACCTGGGACTTCCTTCGCTCGTTCGGAATGGACACCTGGCACTCAGCGCGCGAGGTGGCCCACTGGGGCCATTCACTCCACGACTGGCGCCACGAGCAGTCCTTCCTGCTCAGCCGCGTGTTCCTCCAGCGCCTGGGCTGGAGCTTCGCGCACACCAAGGCGCTGGTGGACATGGTGCGCGGCGTTCCCGCCATCTACCTCGTCTACGGCAACTACGATGAGGTGGCCCATCGTCGCGGGCCGCGCTCGGAGCTGGCGCTGACGGAGCTGCACCGCGTGGACACGTACCTCGCGGAGCTCTATGCGATGTCGCGCTCGGTGGAGCGGCCATACGACGTCGTCATCCTCTCGGACCACGGCCATGTGGACAGCCTTCCGCTGGAGCAGCGTCAGGGGGGGCGTCTGGAGTCCATGCTCTTGCAGGGTGCGCGTGTCCCGCTGTCCGACGACGTGGCGCGTGGCCTGTGCGAGGGACGTCCGCTCCCGGAGGTGGACACCGTGGCGCGCGAGCCGTTCAAGCCCGTCATCATCGAGTGCGGCAACTTCGCCCATGTCTATCTCTCCGGCGCGCGCGAGCCGCTGGAGGCGCGCACGGTGCTGGCGCGTCACCCGGAAGTCCTGGCGCGCGCCACGCGGAGCGCGGACATCGGCATCGTCGCGATGCGCCGGGGAAACTCCGCGGTGGCCGTGGTGCGCGGGGGTGTGTACGGCCCGGAGGACATCGAGCGAGCGCCCCTGGCTCCCGAGTACAGCCGCCGCGCGGTGGCGGACTTCCTCAAGGGCCTGCCGGCGATGAAGACCGCGGGAGACCTGGTCCTCTTCGGTGAGGCGGTGAAACGAGGTGGCACGGTGGGCTTCGCCTGGGAGTTCGGCTCGCACGGCGGACTGACGCGCACGGAGGCCAACAGCCTGGTGTGCTGGCCCGCCGACGCGCCCGTGGACCTGTCCGGACTGGGCCACTGCGCGGACCTTCACGAACTGCTCGCGGAGGCCTATCTGGAGCCCGCACTCAAACTGCGGTGGGTCCAGTGACGCCCGAGCCACCTCGCATCAGGGGCTCGTGGCCCCGACCTTCGGCGCGCGGCGTGAGCCTGCCCAAGGTGCTGCTCGCCGTGGTGGGGCTGGCGCTGTCCGTCGTCCTGCTCTCCACGGCCTTCTTCCGGTGGAACCTTCAAGGCACGGGGCCGCTGCTCGTGCCGCGCTTCCCGCTGGGGGACTTCCTGAGGGATTTGCCCGGCCACCTCGTGTGGCTGCTGCCCTTCGTGCTGCTCCAGGGCTCCATCATCCCGCTGCGCGCGGTGCAGTGGCAGAGCACGCTGCGCAAGCGCGTGCCCTTTCGCGAGCGCTACCACCTGGTCGCCATCGGCGCCTTCGTCCACAACGCGCTGCCGGGGAAGCTGGGCGACATCCTCCGCTCGTTCCTCCTGTCGCGCACCGAGCGCATCCCCTTCCTGCGCTGCCTGGGCACCGTCGGCGTCTGCAAGCTGATGGAGTTCGCCGCGCTGATGTTGCTGGTGACGCTCTCCCTGCTGGGGCCCTTCGGTGCCACGCTCTCCCGCTTCCAGGGGCAGCTCAAGGTGGCGGTGTCCCTGTGCGTGGGGCTCGTCGCCCTCGTCGTGCTGCTGGCCCACTGGTCCGCGCCGCTGGCGAACTGGCTGCACCGCCGGCACCGCTTCCCGCGCCTGGAGGGTTTCCTCCACCACGTCAGCGACGGGCTGGGCTCCGCGCGCTCCTTCCGGGGCATGGGCAAGGTGCTCTTCTTCTCGGTGGGCCCGGTGATGGCGTCCGCGCTGGCCTACGGACTGGCGCTGCACGGCATCGGAGTCGAAGGGGGGCTCTTCGCGGGCGCCGTGGTGCTGGGGGCCATCTCCCTGGGACAGGCGCTCCCGGGTGTCCCGGCCGGCATGGGCATCTACTACTTCGTCACCAGCTGGGCGGCCCGCAGCCTGGGAGCCAGCGCCGAGGATGCGGCGGCCTTCGCCACGCTCACCCACCTGGGGACGGTGCTGAGTCAGGCGGGAGTGGGGGCCATCTCCGTCTACGTCCGGAAGATTCGAATCCGCGACTTGCGCAAGGGCGGCAGTCTGGCGCGCGAGGCCGCGAGCCACGTGGCCCACGAGTCCGTGGAGCCGGCGCCACCATGAGGACGTGAGAGTGGGGACAATCGCAGCCCTGAAAAGCGAAAAGGGGCCCTGGTTTGAAACCAGGACCCCTTCTCAACTTTGTGCCCAGGAGAGGACTCGAACCTCCATGCCCTTGCAGGCGCTAGACCCTGAATCTAGTGTGTCTACCAATTCCACCACCTGGGCAGGTGGTTCTTCGTCGCGGCGTTGCTGCGATGGGGCGGACATATAGAAGTCCTGCCCCGCGCCGTCAAGAACTACGTAACAACCTCACTTCTTCAGCGGCCATTTCCCCTCGGACTCCAGGGCGCGGCGGATGACGGGGTTCTCGTCCATGAACGCGGTGAGGGACTCCTCGGTGATCTCCACCGTGACGTCCTCCTGGCTGACCTCCGTCTGGCAGCTCAACCGCGAGTACGGACGCACGTCGAACCCCATGTCCAGGCGGTCCGCCTCCGCGTCCGTTTGCTCGCTCAGCGAGTCGAGCCCCTTGCGCACCCAGATGTGACAGGTGGAGCAGCCGCAGACACCGCCACAGCTATGGCCCACCTGGGCACCGCTCTGCTCGGCCGCGTCCAGGAGGATGGTCCCCGGGGGCACGTCCACGCTGACCTCGGCCAGGGGGCTCTTGAAAGTCACCTTGGGCACGTCAGTAGTCCTCCACCGACTGGCCAGCCACCACCTGGGTGATGGCCTGGTTCATCACCCGCTCGATGAAGGGGCGGCACGTCTCGTCCAGTGCGTGCACGGCCTCCTTCAGCTTCAGGTAGTCCTTGCCCTGGGCCGTCTCGCGCACCTTCGCGAGCGCCGCGTCGATGGTGGCCTTCTCGTCGCCCTCCAGCAGCGCACCATGCTCGCGCAACTGCCGGTCCGCTTCGGCCAGCACACGCTCGGCGTCCACGCGCTGCTCGCGCAGCTGACGGGCCTGGATGTCGTCCTCGGCGTACTCGATGGAGTCGAGCAGCATCCGCTCGATCTCCTCTTCGGTGAGGCCGTGGCTCGGCTTGACGGTGATGGACTGCGCCGCGCCGGTGCTCTGCTCCTTCGCGGAGACGGAGAGGATGCCGTCCGCGTCCACCTGGAAGCGCACCTCCACTCGCGCCATGCCCGCCGCCAGCGGAGGGATGCCGGAGAGGGTGAAGCGCGCGAGGCTGCGGTTGTCCTCCACCAGCTCGCGCTCGCCCTGCAGCACGTGCACGTCCAGGCCTGTTTGGCCGTCCTTGAACGTGGTGAACACCTGCGCCGCCGCCGTGGGGATGGTGGAGTTGCGCTGAATCAACTTCTCCGTGATTCCGCCCATCGTCTCCAACCCGAGCGACAGCGGAATCACGTCCAGCAGCAGCACCTCGTCCTGACGGTCCGTGTTGGTGAGCAGGTCCGCCTGCACCGCGGCGCCCAGCGCCACCACCTGGTCCGGGTCGATGTCGCCCAGCGGCTCGCGGCCGAACACCTCCGCCACGAAGCGCCGCACCGCGGGCACGCGCGTGGAGCCTCCGACGAGGATGACGCCGTCCAGCTCCCCAGCCACCACGCCCGCGTCCTTCAGTGCCCGACGGCACACGAGGCCCGTCTTGTTCACCAGCGGCTGAATCCAGGCGTCGAAGTCCGCGCGCTTCACGGTGTGCGACTGGCCGCCCACGGTGACGGTCGCCTCGGGCGCGTCGGTGAGGGCCTCCTTCGCCTCGCGCGAGGCCGCCAGCGTCTGGGCCACGAGGGAAGGGGAGGGCTCGGTGATGCCGAGCGCCTGGAAGACTTGTGACGCAATCGCCCGGTCGAAGTCGTCGCCGCCCAGCGCGGAGTCGCCGCCGGTGGACTTCACCTCGAACACGCCATCCACCAGCTTGAGGATGGAGATGTCGAACGTGCCGCCGCCCAGGTCGTAGACGGCGAAGGTGCCCTGGCTGCCCTTGTCGAGCCCGTAGGCGAGCGCCGCCGCCGTCGGCTCGTTGAGCAGGCGCAGCACTTCCAGACCCGCGAGCCGCCCTGCGTCCTTGGTGGCCTGGCGCTGGGCGTCGTCGAAGTACGCCGGCACGGTGATGACGGCCTGCTCCACCTTCATGGAGAAGTGGGCCTCCGCGCGGCGCTTCAGCGCGCGCAGGATTTCGCCCGAGACCTCGATGGGCGTCACCGGGTTGCCGCCGGCCACGTCGAAGCGCACCACGTTGGCGCCGGGCACGAACTTGTAGTGCGAAAGCTTGCGCGTCTCCGCGTCGTCGGGGCCTCGCCCCATGTAGCGCTTCACGGAGGCGATGGTGTCGGTGGGGTGCTCGCCAGCCAGCGCACGGGCGCGCACGCCCACGAGCACGCCGCCGTCCTTGCCGTAGTGCACGACGGAGGGGAGCAGCAGCGAGTCGCCCTCGTCCACCGGGACGCAGCGGGGCTTGCCCTGCGCCACCGCCGCGACGAGTGAGTGTGTGGTGCCCAGGTCGATGCCCACCGCCTGCCCCTTGGGCTTCAGCGGGTCGTGGATCTGCAGGTAGCCGTTATTGCTCACGACAGACTTTCCTCCTCGAACGCGTCCACCTGCTCGAGGAAGCGCGTGAAGTAGCGCACCCGCCCCAGCGCGTGCGATGCCTTTCTCACCTGGGCCGGCGCTTCCTCCGCTGGCCCCCCACCTTCCAGCGCCCTCAGGACACCGGCCGCCTCGTCGAGCGCCGCCTTGCGCCTTCCCTGCACCTGGCCGCCCATGGCCTGCACGCGGGCGAGGTCCTTCTTCTCCATGGCCCCGTCGAGCGCCTCGCGCAGCTCCATGACCTCCTCGAGGAACTCCAGGGGCATGTCCTTCTGCGCGCCCGCGTCCTCGCGGTCCAGGTCCACCCCGTGCAACTTCAGGAGGTAGAAGGCGCGGCGCACCGGGTCCTTCAGCGTCTTGAAGGCCTCGTTGAGGGCCGTCGTCGCCTCCAGGGCCTTGAGGCGCTCGCGCGCATCGGCCTGGGCCACGCGGTCTGGATGGAGCTGGAGCGAAAGCTCGCGGTACTGCTTCTCCAGCGCGGGCACGTCCACGTCATAGGCGCGCGGCAGCCCGAAGACGTCGAAGTGGGTCCTCACTCGGTGTGCTCCATGGGGGTGTGGGGCGGACAAACGAAAGGGGCCCGGCGGCTGGCCGGACCCCGCGTGACGGTGTCCCTTCCAGAAGGGAAGGGACGGGGACTGTCCCCACTCAGACGGAGAAGCTCTCTCCGCAGCCGCAAGCGGCCTTGATGTTGGGGTTGTTCAGCTTGAAGCCGGAGGCCATGAGCGTCTGCTCGAACACCAGCTCCGTGCCGATGAGGTACAGGTAGCTCTTCGGATCCACGAAGACGCGCACGCCGTCCCGCTCGAAAATCTTGTCGCGCTCGCGGGACTTCTCGGACCACTCCATGGAGTACTGGAGGCCCGAGCACCCGCCACCCTTCACGGCCAGCCGCAGGCCGGCGTCGGGCGTCTGGCGCTGCTCCAGCAGCTCCTTCAACCGAGCCACCGCGCTGTCCGCCACGACGATGCCCTTGGGGGCGGCCTTGGCCACGGGCGCGGGGCCAGGCACCGGGCTCTGCGTCATCTGCTGGGTTGCCTGGTCGCTCATGGTTTCGCCTCCTGGAGTCGTGAAGTTCGCCGCACCTACAGCCCTTAGGATGCCTGGGCCTTGCGAGCGGCGCGCTTCTTCTTGAAGTCCTCGATGGCCGCCTTGATGGCGTCCTCGGCGAGGACCGAGCAGTGGATCTTCACCGGCGGCAGCGACAGCTCCCGGGCCACGTCCTTGTTGGAGATGGTCATCGCCTGGTCCACCGTCTTGCCCTTCACCCACTCGGTGACGAGCGATGAGGAGGCGATGGCCGACCCGCAACCGAACGTCTTGAAGCGCGCGTCCTCGATGAGCCCATCGTCGGAAATCTTGAGCTGAAGGCGCATCACGTCGCCGCACGCGGGAGCCCCCACGAGGCCCGTGCCCACGTTCGGGTCTTCCTTGTCCATCGTCCCGACGTTGCGGGGGTTCTCGTAGTGGTCGATGACCTTGTCGCTGTAAGCCATGCCAACTCCTTCAACGGATGCTTCTCACCAAAGGTTCCGGGGAGCAATGCCCACCGGTCGAGGGGCCATGCGCCCCGCTGATTGCCTGGAAAGACGCGCTAATGCGCCGTCCACTCGATGCTCTTGAGGTCGATGCCTTCCTTGGCCATCTCGTACAGGGGGCTCATGTCGCGCAGCTTGCGGACCTTGTCCACGACCAGGTTGACGACGAAGTCGACCTCCTCTTCGGTGGTGAAGCGGCCCAGGCCGAAGCGGATGGAGCTGTGGGCCAGCTCCTCGTCCACGCCCAGCGCGCGCAGCACGTAGGACGGCTCCAGCGAGGCGGACGTGCACGCGGAGCCTGACGACACCGCGACGTCCTTGATGCCCATCATCAGGGACTCGCCCTCCGCGTGGGCGAAGGAGATGTTGAGGTTGCCCGGCAGCCGGTGCTCCAGCGAGCCGTTGAGCACCGTCATGTCCAGCGCGTCGGTGAGCCCCTTCCGGAGCTTCTCGCGCAGGCGGAGGATGCGGGCGGCTTCGTCGGCCAGCTCCTCGCGGGCCAGCTGCGCCGCGTGGCCGAAGCCGACGATGGCCGCGACGTTGAGCGTGCCGGAGCGCATGCCGCGCTCATGGCCGCCACCGTCGATGAGGGGGGCGATGCGCACGCGCGGCTTGCGGCGCACGTACAGCGCGCCGATGCCCTTGGGGCCGTACATCTTGTGCGAGGTGATGGACGCGAGGTCGACCTTCATCGCCTCCACGTCGAAGGGCACCTTGCCAATGCCCTGCACCGCGTCGCAGTGGAAGAGGACGCCCTTCTTGCGGCACAGCGCCCCAATCTCCGCGATGGGCTGCACCACGCCAATCTCGTTGTTGGCGAACATGATGGAGACGAGCACCGTCTTCGGCGTCATCGCCTCCTCGAGCTTCTCCAGGTTCACCCGGCCGTCCTGCTCCACGTCCAGATACGTCACGCGCGCGCCGCCAGTGGGCATCTCCGCCCACTTCTTGTACGTCGCGTCGTTCTCCACATCATGCTTCGCGGCCAGCTCCGCCACTTCCTCGGGCGACACGTCGCGCTCGGCCAGCTGTCCCAGGCGCAGGAGCTTCAGCTCGTCCAGGCGCTCCTGGCGCACGCGCTCCAGGCGCTTGCAGGTGTCCAGGATGGCCTTGTGCTCGGTCTTCAGGGTGATGATGTGGTCACCCTTCGACTTGTAGTACTCGACGACGCCTTTGATGGCGAGGTTGTCGGACTCGGTGGCGCCGGAGGTGAAGACAATCTCCTGGTCTGTCGCGCCGATGAGCTCGGCCACCTGCTGGCGGGCCTTCTTCACCGCGGCTTCGGCCTTCCAGCCGAACACGTGGTTGCGGCTGGACGCGTTGCCGAAGTCCTCGCGCAGATACGGGAGCATCACTTCCAGCACACGCGGGTCCAGCGGCGTGGTGGCGTGGTTGTCCATGTAGATCGGCAGCTTCAGCATCGCTTCCCACACCTTCCTGAAGGGGCTTACTGCTGCCCCCGCACCCCGGCGCCACCCAGGGGGCGCGCTGCGGCGGGCATACACCGTCACACATGAATGTGGACCGGACTGGTCAATTATAAAATCGGGTGCCCTCGGGTCAAGCGAACATAAGGCGGACGAGAGACCTGCCGGGACTGGCCGAGTGGAGGGGATGTCGGCGGTGGAACGGCTGGGCCAGGGTGGATCACTCCCCGGTGGGCCATCCTGGAGCGGAGTGCCCCGAAATGGCGCGGCACCCGGGCTACTATCGCCTGTAAGCGTCTGAATTCCCGTGGGGTCCGCGCTGGCTGGGGGGCTGCAACCTGGGTGGGTCCATCAGGAGGCAGGCATGAGCGCGAACGCGAAGCAGACGGCCCGGTCGAGGGAGCAGCAGGTGGAGTCCACGGAGCCCGGCCGGACGCAACTGGTCCGGGTGGAGGGTGGCTCTGGCGGGGGGATGGAGCGCAACCGCTACTCGGACGGCTGGCGCGCGGGGAAGCCGGCGGAGGATCCGGAGAAGATGAAGCGCTGGGGCCTCATCACCGCGCGGCCCAGCGAGTTCCTCGTCCACATGCGCCGGGGCCGCGTACGCGATGTCAGCGGTCAGGGCGCCAGCTGCTTCAAGTGGCCCGGAGACTCGGTGGCGATTGTGCCCACCAGCATCCAACGGCTCCAGTTCACCGCGGACCAGGTGACGAGCGAGAAGGTGGGCGTGCAGGTGACGGGCCTCGCGGTGTACCGCATCGCGGATCCGCTGGTGGCCTTCCGCATGCTCAACTTCTCCTTCCCGGAGCGGGCGCAGGAGAAGCTGGCGGAGCTCTTGCGGGAGATGTTCGTGGGCGCGGCGCGGCGCCTCGTCGCCAACCTCTCCGTGGAGGAGTGCCTGTCGCGGCGCAAGGAGGGCATCGCCACGGAGCTGATGCGTGAAATCGCGCCGGTGCTCTCGGGGAAGGGGCGCCTGGAAGACTCGGTGGACGCGGGCTGGGGCGTGCTGCTGGACACGATTGAAATCCAGGACGTGCGCGTCCTGTCGTCCACCGTCTTCGAGAACATGCAGGCGCGCTTCCGCCGCGAGCAGGAGCGGCAGGCGCGCGAGGCGGAGCTGGCCAAGGAGCGCTTCGTCCACCGCGAGGAGACCGAGGCCGAGCGACAGCTGAACCTCCAGCGCCTGGAGGCCGAAGACGAGGTCCGCCAGCGCAAGCAGACCGCGGACGAGCAATCCCAGTTGGAGACGCTGGCCGTGGCCGCGCGCGTGGCCGAGGCGAAGCTGGCCCAGGAGCGCACGCTGAAGCAGGAGCAGGTCACGGTGGAGCGCGAGGTGGCGCTCACCAAGCTGGCCGCCGAGCAGGAGGTCCGTCAGAAGAAGCAGGTCTCCGACGAGCAGGCCAAGCTGGAGACGCTCAACGCCGAGGCGCGGCTGTCGGAGGCGAAGATTGTCTCCGAGCGCGCGCTGGCGACGAGCCGCGCGCAGGTGGACATGGAGAAGCTGGCGCGCGAGCAGGAAATCGAGGTGACGCGCGCGCGCATCGCCCTGGAGAAGCTCAAGCAAGAGCAGGACGCGGACGTGGGCCGCGCGAAGCTGGAGCTGGAGAAGCAGAAGCTGGCGCAGGAGGCCGAGGCCGCGCAGGCGAAATTCGAACTGGTGCGCCTGCAGCGCGAGCAGGAGGCGGAGCACGCCCGGGCGCAGATGGAGCTGGAGCGCCTTCGCCGTGAGGAGGACCAGGCGACGGCCCGCGCTCAGATGGAGCTGGAGCGTCTGCGCCGCGAGCAGGAGCAGACAGCGGCGCGTCACGAGGGCCAGCTGGCCGAGCAGATTCAAGAAGTGGAGAAGCTCAAGGCCCAGCTCCAGGTGGTGCAGTCCCGGCGCTCCATCGCCGAGGCGGAGGTGTCCATCGCGGAGTTGGAGGTGCGCCGGGAGAACGCGCGGCAGGAGCTGGAGCTGGCTCGGGCCCGCGCGATGCGCGACATCGAGAACACCATCAGTCCGGAGGTCATCCAGATGACGCTCGCGCAGCAGTTGCCTCAGGTGGCGGCGGCCTTCCAGCAGAAGATGGGTGAAGTCCACGTCACGGCGGTGGATGGAGCAAATCCCTTTGGTTACATCGCCGCGGCGGTGGAGGGGGTCATGGGGCTGGCGCGCTCCGCGGGCTTGAAGGTGCCTGTCTCCTCGCTTACCCCCACGGCGCAGTAGCCCGCTGACCGGGGCCTGCGTATACAAGGCAGGCCCCTTTGGGGAAGACGGAGTGAAGCGCGCATGAATGCCAAGAAGCTGGGATTGATGGCCTTGCTGGCCGGCGTGGCGGTGGCCGTGGTGCCCTGGCTGTTGCCCACCGGGCCCAGCACGGAGCTCGACGCGGCGCGTTTCCTCGAATCGGGCAACCTCTTCGTGGGCGCGGCCGTCGTCTTCGGCGGCGGCTTGCTCACCGCGCTGACGCCCTGCGTCTACCCGCTCATCCCGATTACGGTGTCCGTCTTCGGGGCCCGCAAGGCGGAGAGCCGGGGCAAGGCGCTCCTGCTCACCACGTCCTACATCGTCGGCATGGGGGTGGTGTTCAGCGCGCTGGGCATCCTCGCGGCGAAGACGGGGCAGGCCTTCGGCTCGATGTTGGGGCACCCGGCGGTGGTGACGGGGCTGGCGGTGTTCCTGTTGCTGCTCGCCTCGTCCATGTTCGGCGCCTTCGAGCTGGCGCTGCCGTCGAGCCTCCAGACGCGGCTGAACTCCGTGGGTGGCGCGGGTGTGGCGGGCGCGTTCCTGATGGGCAGCGTGTCCGGGTTCCTCGCGGCGCCGTGCACGGGGCCGGTGCTGACGGGCCTGTTGGCCTTCGTGGCGAAGACGGCGAACACGACGCTGGGCGCCTCGCTGCTGTTCATCTACGCGCTGGGCATCGGCGTTCCGTTCTTCATCCTCGGCGTGTCCACGGTGCGCCTGCCCAAGAGCGGCGTGTGGATGGAGTGGGTGAAGAGCGTGCTGGGCATCGTCCTCGTCGCGCTGGCCTTCAGCTACCTGAAGGACGCGTCTCCGTGGGCGCGCGGTGTGGTGAAGCTGCTGGGCGCGGAGCTGGGCCGGGTGCCGGGCGCGGTGGTGGCCTCGGTGCTGGCGGTGGTGGGCGTGCTGGTGGGCGCGGTGCACCGCTCCTTCAAGGAGGGCGCGCGGGAGTTCTCGTTCAAGGCGTTCGGCGTGGCGCTGGTGGTGGTGGCGCTGGTGATTCGCGGTGGCGCGCTGGACGCGGGCCCGGTGGGCGAGCTGTGGGTGCGCCTGGGCGTGGCCGAGCCGCCGCGCGCGCCGTCGTGGCAGTGGCACCACGTGATGCCCGCCAAGCAGGCGACATTCTCCGCGGATGCGTTCGAGAAGGTGCTGGCCCAGGCGAAGACGGAAGGGCGCCCGGTGCTCATCGACTTCTTCGCGGACTGGTGCGCGGCCTGCAAGGAACTGGACCGCGAGACGTATCCGGCGCCCGAGGTCATCTCGCAGTCGTCGGAAGGGCAGTTCCTCAACATCAAGATTGACGCGACGAACAGCGAAGACGCGCTCGACGCGCTGATGGAGCGCTTCGGTGTCGAGGGCCTGCCGACGGTGGCCTTCGTGGCGCCGGACGGCAAGGTGCTCACGCGCCCGCGCATCACCGGCTTCCTGGAGCCCACGCCGTTCGCCGCGGAGATGCGCAAGGCGCGCTGCACCGACGGCGCGTCCTGCTGAGCGGCGTTCAGTCCCCGTCGTCCTCGTCGCACAATGGGCCTGGCCCTCGCCCCCTGCTCGCGAGCACGCGGTCGATCATCAGCTCATGCAGCGCGTAGAGAGGCCTCGCCACGTCCTCGCCTTCCAGGTGCGCGAACGCGCCGGCGATGGCCTCCAGCGTGGACATTCCATCCGGATGCGGGGGCCTGCGCAGCCTGCGTGAGTCCGGGGGCGGCGGTGCCAGCATCAGGCTCGGCAGCCGGCGCAGCGCGGGCACCCGCTGCACCATGCGCTTCGCCTGACCCCAGCTCCCGTCCAGGACGATGAGTCGCTTCGGGAGCGCGGCATCTGGCGCGGGCGCCTGCTGCGTCGTGGGGAACAAGAGCCAGGTGGCGCCGTCGTCCTCGAGCGTCGACACATCGAAGCGCTCGGCCGGCGAGCCATACGAGACGATGCGACACCGAGGCATCGCGAGCGCGGCCATGCGCGCCGTGTTCGTCGACTTCAGCGTCTCCTTGTGGTGACGGATGATGAGCAGCTCGGTGCGCGTGGAGACGACGGGCAGTTCGGCGCACAGGCACAACAGGGTGGGCAGAAAACAGCGCGGACAGCGACCCGCGAGGTCCTCCGGAGTTCGAGACCTCATTTCCCCTGACGGTATCGCTCCATCAGCACGCGCGCCTCACGAAGCTTCTCCTCGACGTAGCGGTCGTCCGCGTCAGGCTCGTAGTCCGCGTCCGGCACGTCAAGCTGGAAGATGGCCGACAGGAGGATGGGCGCCACCTCCAACCACTCGGCCGTGCGGTTGAGCGCCGCCTGTCGTCGGCCCGCGAAGGTCTCCGGCCCGTCCTCCGGCCCACAGCGGCAGATGCGCGCCGAGTCACCCGACACGTCCACGTAGAGGCCCAGCACCTCCGCGTCGACCTCGGCCGCGAGCGCGCACGTCGCCTCGCTCACGTACGCGGCCATGGCCTGGGCCGCGGAGCGCTCGGTGAGGGAGCGCACCAGATACACCTGCCAACCCGCTTCGGTGAGCGCGCCCGACTCCTGGATGGGCGTCAGCTCCGCGGGGGGCGCCTGGATGCGTGACAGCAATCGCCGCACGGGTGCCTCCAGCCGCTCCAGTCGCGCGTTGGACGCGGGACAGAAGAAGAGGACGCGATACTCACGGCTGTCTGCTGCGGTTTCCATGGGCATACGGCGTCGCCAAGGCGCTGCACTGCAAGCAAGAGCTTCGTTGACCCAAGAGGACCAAAGGATTCCCCGACCTTGCAAGTGGGGAGTTCAGTGGAGGGTTCATGGCGTGGCGGACGGGAGGGACACGACGGCCACGGCCGCCCTCCGCTCGGAGGCGACCCAGACCCCCGCCGCCAACACCAGCAGTCCGCCCGCCACCCCTACAGGGGTGAGAGCTTCCGCGAAGACGGCCCATCCCACCAGGGAGGCCGTGAGAGGCTCCAGGTACGTCAGGGCCCCCGCCGCCGCCGTGGGCACATGTCGCAGCCCGGTATTGAAGAGGAAGGTCCCCATCAGTCCGCACACCGCGCCACCGGCGAGCACCTGGAGCGTGGCCCCATCCATCGCCGAGGGCAAGGCGTCCCTCCCGGCGATGAGCAACAGCACCCCCACGGACACCGGCGCATGGAGCGACGCGACCGCCAGGGGAGAATATGCCCGTGTCGCCGCTTTCGTCCCCAGGACGATGGCCGCGTAGAACAGGGCGCTTCCCGCGCCCAGCGCCGCCGTCATCCCCACGCCACCCGTCCCATCCGGCCGGCCGATGAGCAGCACCAGCCCCAGCAGCGTCACCGGCGCGGCGACCAGGGCCCGGACGGACCTCCGCTCGCCCAGCACCCAGGGGGCCACGAGCGCCAGGAGCAGGGGCGCCAGGTAGTGCGTGAGCACCGCCACCGAGACGGGTCCGCGCTTCATGGCGGCGAAGAAGAGGCTGATGTTGGCCGCGTCCGCCAGGCCCACGACGAGCAGGGCCCCCGTCGCGCGCCTGTCACGCCAGGGAGCGCCGCGCAGGAGGAAGGGCACGGGCAGCGACATGGCGATGAGGGCCAGGAGCGCGTTCTGGGCCCAGGACAGGCCCGCGGGCCGGAGGAAGAGGGACCAACACCCCCAGAGGGTGGCCCCGGCCGCGACCATGGCGAAGTGCCGCACTGCTCATGACTCCTGGTGACGCCGAATCGCCCGGAGGCGCCGACGGGGCGCGCAGCCTAGGAACATCTGCCACACTCCGTCCATGGGGCCCCTGTTCGCCTACAGCCTCGTGCCCGTCCTCTCGGTGTCGCTCCTCTTGTGTTTCACCGCCGCCTTTCGCGGCCGGGACGCACGGGGGCTGACGCTGTACTGCCTGGCCACCGCCGTCTGGAGCGGCTCGCTGCTCTTGATATGCGTGCCCCGGTACGCGTGGCTGGGAGAGCGCTTCGCCGCCAGCGGGGCCTTCACCGCCGCCGCGTACCTCCATGTCGCGTACGACGTCACCCGGCAGCGCTCCTACCGACAGGTGGCGCTGGCCTACGCCGTGGCGGTGGTCGTCACCGGAGTGGGCGCGCTCTTCCCGGATGCGCTGTACGGACCGCTGGCGATGAAGCGAGGACCGCTGTTCTGGCCCGTCATCGCGCTGTCGGTCTCCGCGGCGTTGGTGCCGCTGCTGCACCTGGCCCGCTCCTATCCTCACGAGACGCCGGAGCGCCGGCCGCTGTTGCGCAGCCTGGGCATCGTCGGCGCGCTGGCGTACTCAGGCGGTCTGGGCACGGCGCTGCTGCTGTCGGGGGGCTACGCGCTGCCCTTCGGGATGTACGGCGTGCTGGCCTCGCTGCTGGTGCTGGTGCACGTCGTCAACTCCCACCAGCCTCCAGGGGAGCGGCGGCTGCTGGAGCGCAGCCTCGTGTACTCGGCGATGGCGGCGGTGTTGTCGGCGGGCTTCCTCTTCGGGGTGCTGACGCTGATGGCGGGCAGCGGGCAGCCCTTCCTGCTCGAGTACCGGGTGGGCGCCTTCTTCCTGCTGGCGCTGGCGGCGCTCGCCTTCGAGCCCCTGCGTCAGGGCCTTCAGGAGTGGCTGGGCCGTCGACTGCTCAAGGGCCGCGCCACCGGCACCGAGCTGGTGGCGGCGCTGGCCGAGCAGGAGGCCCGCGCGGACCAGGCGGCGCGATTGGCGGAGCTGGGGCAGTTCACCTCCGCGGTGGCCCACGAGGTGCGAAACCCGCTGGGCGTGCTCGCCGCGCACCTGAAGCTCCTGGAACGCCAGGGCGTGGACGCGGACGCCGTCGCCGCCATGCGCGAGCAGATATCCCGCGCCGGGCACTTCGTGGACGAGCTGCTGCGCTACGGCCGGCCCCGACCGCTGGAGCTGCGCCGCGTGGACATGCTGGCCACCGTGGCGCTGGCGTACTCCACCGCGCGACAGGGATTGGGTGCGCTGGCGCCGGATGTCTCATTCGAACTTCCAGACGGCGAGCCTTTCGAGCTGGAGGCGGACCAGTCCCAGCTCTCGCAAGTGTTTGTCATTGTCCTGGAGAATGCCTTGCTCGCGCTGCGCGACACGCCCGCTCCTGCCTTGCGTGTGCGCTGTGAGCGCGTCGATGCGAGTCTCCAAATCTTCGTGGAGGACAACGGCCCCGGCATCCCCCCGGAGCTGCTCCCCCGGCTGTTCCAACCCTTCGTCACGGGGCGGCGTCGCGAGGGACCCCGGCCAGGAACAGGTCTGGGATTGGCGATTGCCCGGGGAATCCTGGAACGTCACGGAGCTTCGGTGCGGGCCAGCCGCTCCGAGTCCCTGGGGGGCGCGAGCTTCGTGTTGACGCTTCCACAATCGCAGCCTGTACCCCTATCCGCCGCCGCCTCCTGAAGTCATACTGTCGATATGTAGACAGTTTGCCTCCTGGGTTTGCGGATGTCGCGGGAGTGCCGTGGCTGTGAGGAAAAGAGGTTGTCGGCAACAAAGCAGACCTGCCGCGTTCTCTGGTGAATGGGAAGGAGGCGGCCATGAGGGCAAGGCCAGGATTGAGGGTGGTGGAGCCTCCGTCTGGGGCGCCGGGGACGGATTTCGAGGTCTTCGCTCGCCAGTTCCAACCCGTATTGTTTGCCATTCTCAGGAAGTACTGTGTGGGTATCGAGCACGAGGTCGAGGACCTGGTGCACGATGTGTTGTTGCGAGCGCTGCTCCAGTGGGAGCACCTCCGGCATTGGGAGTCATACAAGCAGCGCTTCTGGTTGGGGCGGGTCGCCGAGAACTGCTTCCTGGACCGGTGCCGTCGCCGCAAGAGCGAGGCGGACCGGCTGCGCAACCTGCTCGAGCTGCATGAAGAGGCCGAGGACTTCGACGAAGCCGCGCAGGACGAGTTGTGGTGTCACGTCGGTGAAGACGACGTGAAGCGGGCGCTGACCTTTCTCAGCCCCAGACTCCGTTTGACCTTCGAGCTGTACCTCCAAGGGATGTCCTATGCACGCATCGCTCGTGAGACTGGCGTATCGCCGGGGACGGTGGGCGCGCGCCTGCATCACGCCCGGTTGGAGCTACGAGAGCTGCTGCGCGAGACGGCCGAGCGTCGACGCCGGGAGCGGCGGCGATGAGCGCCGACTGCAAGGACCTGCCTCGCTTTCTCGACGGACAGCTGAGCGCGGAGGCGCAGTGCGGGTTCCGTCAGCACCTGGGCGGGTGTGAGCGCTGCGAGGCGCGCTTCCGCGAGACGCTGCAACTGGAGCTGCTGGCGCACCGGGCGCTGCCCTCGCTCGCGCCGCCCATGGCACCGCCGTCCGCGTCCAGGGAGCGCAAGCGCTGGTGGCCCCGGCGGGGGCAGGTCGGCTCCGGGTTCAGGGTGCTCGTCGCCTGTTTCGCGATGTTGTTGATATCTCCCAGCGCCAGCCACTGGAACGGTGACGACCTGGCCTGGCTGGTGAAGGACGGCCCGCGCACGCTGGAGGCGCGGGTGACGTATCGCGCCGTGGATGCGCGTCATCAGCCCTATGTCCCGGACCGGGGTGGAGGCTGGGAGCGCCCCGCCGTCCCGTCGCTGCCGCTCCATGAGCTGTCTCGAATGGAGGCGCGGGGAGACCTGCATGGCATCGCCACGGCGTACCTGCTTCATGGCGCGCCCCGTCAGGCGCTGGCCTTCCTGAAGCGCCTGCCTCCCTCGGTGGACAGGGACTGTGACCTGGCGCTCCTGTCGCTGGAGCAGGCTCGGCAGGATGGGCCACTCGACACCCGGCATGCGCACCTGGAAGAGGCGCTGGAGCTGCTGTCGGAGGTGTTGCGCGTCGCGCCACGACATCCCCAGGCCCTATGGAACCGGGCGCTGACGCTGGCGGAGCTCGGGCTGACGCTCCAGGCGGCGGACTCGTTCGGTGAGGTCGCGAAGCTGGGAGAGCCGGGGTGGAGCGAGGAGGCCGCGGACCGGGAGCGCGCCCTGCGCGAGTCCACGCTCTCCCGCGGGCGGGCCTGGAAGGACGCCTTCGCGGCGACGCGGGACTTGCTCACGGATGCGTCAGCACCGCTGCCCGTGGCGGCGGTGAGGGACCATCCGGGCATCCTCCGGCTCGCCTTCTACGACGCGGTGCGCGCGGCGCCTCGGCGACAGGACGTGCTGCGGTTGCTCCCGCTGGCCCGGGCACTGGACGAGCGCTACGGGGGGAGCGTCCTCCAGACGTGGCTGGCTCGCGTGGCGGAGCGGGACTTCACGCGAAGGGGCTCCTTCGCGCGGAGGTATGCGCAGCTCGTGCTGGGGACGCTGTCGCCCTCGGGCGAGGTGATGGAGGAGCTGCGCCGCTCGGGGGAGGATGACCTCTACCTGGGCGCGCTCGTGCTCGCGGGCTTCGCGCGACAGCCGGTGGATTCAGCGGCGCTGGTGCGATTGGCGCGGGCCTCCGAGGACCCGTGGATGCGGGTACTCGGAGAGCTGGAGCTGGCGCGCGCGGACCAACGGGAGGGCCGCTGGTGGAACGCCGAGCAACGACTGGTGGAGGCGTTGGACTCATGCCAGAAGCAGGGCCTGGTGTATCGCTGCCTGGGACTGGAGCAGGCGCTCACGGACCTGTACCTGGAGCTGCACCGACCCGCGGAGGCCTTCCAACACGCATGGAATGGCTGGAGCCGCGCGCAGGAGGCCCGCGAGTGGCGCTACGAGCAGGTGTTCCTCCAGGAACTGGCGGATGTGGCGCGCTACCAGCACTCCTTCACCAGTGCCCGGGCCTATCTCGAGGAGTCGCTGGTCCGCATGCCGGAGGACTGCGCGCAGCGCACGCATGTGCACAGCAACGTGGCCTTGCTGGAGTGGCAGCGGTTCCGCCCGGAGGCGGCGCGCGAGTCACTGGAGCGGGCGCTGGAGTGTGAGCGCCCCCTGGGGATGACGGGCGCGCGGGTGTTGTCGGAGCTGGCCCGCTTCCAGCCCCGGCCGCATGACGGACATTGGTTGCGCCGCGCCCTGGCGGACCTGCGACAGTCGGATGTCTCCCCGGGCCGCGAGGCGCTGCTGCTCGTCTTCGAGGGCCAGTTCGCGTTGGAGCAGTCGCGTGACACGGGGCAGGCGCTGCTCTGGCGAGGCGTGTCGATGGCGGAGCACCTGCCGGACAGCGTCGATGCGCGCAAGGCCCTGGCCTTCGGCTACTCCGCTCTGCTGTCCGAGGCGGGGCGTGCCGGGGCATGGAACGAGGCCCTGTCGTTGATGGCGCGCGAGCTGCGCGTCGAGCCCGTTCCCACGAGCTGTCTCCTGGCGGTGTCGCTCCAGCACGAGCGCACCCTGGTGCTCGCGCGTGGACCCGATGGCGAGCTGAAGGGGGCGTATTCCACGGGTCGACGGGAGCCGCTGCGCGACGTTGCCTCGGGGCTGGTGCCCCAAGAACTCTTGAAGGAGTTGACGGGCTGCGAGCACGTGGATGTGTTGACCCGTCCGCCCGTGCACGGGCTCACCGGGTTGCTGCCGGACACGCTGGCGTGGAGCTATCGCGTGGGACGCGGTGGGCGCCCCACGCCAGTTCAGGATGGGGGCTCCAGGCATCTGGTCGTCACGGAAGTCGCGAGCCCGCCCGCGTTGAGATTGCCGAAGCTGGGGGCACTGACCGCGCCGCGCGTACCGGACCCGTGGCGCGTGGAGCTCCGGGGTGGGGAGGCCACGCTGTCGCGCGTATCGCGAGAGATGGCGGACGCGTCCGAGATTGAACTCCACACCCATGGGCTGTTCAGCGCCTCCATGTCGGATGCCTCGATGGTGGTGCTCGCGCCGGATGCGGATGGTGACTACGCGCTGACCGCCGACATGGTCCGTCAGACGCGCTTGAAGCATGCGCCGCTGGTGCTGCTGGCCACGTGTGGCGCGGCGAGGACGGCGCCATTTCCGCACGAGTCCTACAGCCTGCCCGTGGCCTTCATCTCCGCGGGCGCGAGCGCGGTGCTGGCCGCCTCCGTGGAGATTCCCGACTCGGCGGGGGCCTTCTTCGAGAAGGTGCGTGAGCGCATCCGCGCGGGCACGCGCCCGTCCGTGGCGCTGAGGGATGCGCGCGCTCTCTGGCTGCGCGAGCACCCCGATGACGCACGGTGGCTGTCCCACGTCCTCCTCTTCGAGTGAGCGCCTGTCCAGGCGCGCCTCGAGGGTTGTGACGTTGGAGGTTTCCGGCAACAAGCAGGACGTCGTGCGTTCTATGGCTTGAGGGCCGCCGGTGCCCCGCATCCTGCGGGAGTGAGGACGGTGGCCCCCAGGAGCCGTGCGACATGACGAGCTGCATGAGCGAAGCGAAGCCGGCGGAGGAGACCCCTGCCCTGCAAGGGCCCGCGGTGAGCGGGGCGGTTCCGAAGAAGGCGCCCGTGGTGGAATCCGACGCGCCGGCAGACGCCGCCGTCCCCCCGCCGGAGTCGGCGCGTCCGGATGTGAGAGACCCTCCGCCCACCGGTCCCCCGGGCTGAGCGAGTCACTCGCGACAGCGCGAGGTCCTGGCCGACGCTCCGTCCGTGGGACCTCCAGCCGGGTGTTGGAAGCGGCGGACGTGGCGTCCTCCAGGTGGCGGGTCGACTCCATCCTGGGGGCTGCAACGGTGTCGGGGAGGCGGCGGAAACCGGCGTGGTTGCGTCGGTTTCCGGACGGCGACCCAAGGATTCCGGGTGGCTGCGTTTCGAGTGGGCGTGGAAGGAGGGCGAGGGGTCGATGAGGGACCATCGCAATGCCTCGGTGAAGCGATTCACCGTGGCCTACAGTGCCGCCGTGGCACACGAAGGCTTTGAAGAGTTCGCTCAGCGCGTCAGGCCCATGCTCGTGGCATTGGCGAGGCGTCTGTGCGGCCAGGGTGGTATCGACCCGGAAGACCTGGCGCAGGAAGCGCTTGTCCGGGCGCTCGTCCACCATGCCACCTTGTCCGCGCAGCCAGAGCCCGTGTACCGGGCGTGGTTGTGCCGGGCGCTCACCAATCACTTCCTGGACCAGTGCCGCAAGCGCAGGACGGAGCTGCTGGAGCAGGAGCGCCGGGACATCCGGCTCGTGCGCGAGGACGTGGAGTCTCCCGACGCCAGGACGGGAGAGATGTGGGAGCGCATCACCGACGCGGACCTGGTCCAGGCCATCTCCCGGCTGCCCAATCCGCGCGTGCGTGAGGCGTTCGAGCTGCACGCCACGGGATTGCGCTACCGGGCCATCGCCCAGCGCATGGGGGTTCCCGAGGGCACCGTGGGGAGCTGGCTGTTCCAGGCGCGCAAGGAGCTGCGCGAGCTGCTGATGCCGCTGACGGACGGCGGAGGGCTGGTATGAGCCCTCCGTGTCATCGGTTGTATCTGTTCCTGGATGGCGAGTTGCCCCCGGTCGACGAGGAGAACTTCCGCCACCACCTGGCCCGCTGCGCGATGTGCGCTTCCGGGTTGCATGAGGCGATGCAGTTGGAGCTGCTCGGCTTCCAGGCGCTCCATCCGGAGGGGGATCCTCTCGAAGATGAGGTGGAGGAGGAGGCGCCGCGCCATGAGTCGCCTCCGTCGTGGCCCGCGCCGCCCTGGCCGAAGCCCGTGTGGCACCAGCGGCTGCGCGCGGTGTTGCCGGCGGGCTGGTGGGCCGCGGGCGCGGTGGCGCTGGCGGCGGGGCTCCTGGTGCTGGTGCTGGCCGTGCCGCGCGCCCGGGACACGCCGCCAGAGGTGTGGACCGCGCATCCGGCGCAGCGCGCGCTGGAGGCCCGGGTCGCCTATGCGCGGGCGGACGGGTATCGGCACTACGTACCGATGCGCGCCGGGCCCGAGACTCCCGTGGTGACGACGCCCCTGCCGCTGCGCGAGCTGGCGGAGCTGGAGGACCGGGGAGATTTGCACGGCATCGCCGCCGCGTACCTGGTGCGACGGGACGTGCGGCAGGCGGCGGACTTCCTGCGGAGGACTCCCGCCTCACTGGACCGTGACAGCGACCTGGCGGTCATCGCGCTGGAGCAGGGCCGCCGCGAGGACGCGCTGGAGTTGTTGGAGGCCGTGCTGCGCAAGTCGCCGGACCATCCGCAGGCGCTGTGGAACCGGGCGCTGGTGCTGCGGGAGATGGGGCTGACGCTCCAGGCGGCGGAGGCCTTCGACGTGGTGGCGAAGCAGGGCGAGGCCGGGTGGAGCGAGGAGGCCCGGGTGCGCTCCCAGGCGCTGCGCAGCGAGACGCTCCTTCGCTCGCGGGACTTCCACGACGCGCGGGCGGCGGCGCAGAACCTGGCCACGCTGGAGGGCGCGCGGCTTCCCTTGGACGAGGCCCGCCGCTTCCCGGGCGTGGTGCGGCTGGCCTTCTATGACGCCCTGAGGGCCGCGCCCACGCGGGATGCGGCGCTGCGACTGCTGCCGCTCGCGGCGGTGCTGGACGAGGTGCAGGGCGGCGCCACGCTGCGAGACACCGTGCACGCCGTCGCGCGCGCGGACTTCCAGCGACGCGGTCCGCTGGCGCGCGAGTACGTGCGGCTCTTGCGCGGCGAGCACCCCACGCCAGAGGTCTATCTGGAGACGCTGCGGCGCTCCGGCGAGGAGGACCTGTACCTGGGCGCGCTCGTGTCGCGTGACGCCGTGGCGAGCCACGTGGATGACTTCGTGCGCATCGCCCGGGCGGGAGGAGACCCCTGGTTGGTGTTGCTGGCCGAGCGCGAGCTGTCCGTGCGCGAGGAGCGCGAGGGGCAGTGGTGGAAGGCGGAGCAGCGGCTGCGCGCGGCGCTGGCGTCGTGTTCGGGGCGGGGGCTGGCCTATCGGTGCGCCACGCTGCGACGACGGCTGGCGGACCTCTTCGTGCGCCTGCACCGTCCGGCCGACGCGCTGGAGGAGGCCCGTGAAGGCTGGCGCCTGACGCGAGAGCTGGGCGAGTGGAACCTGGAGCAGCAGTTCCTCCAGGAGATGGCGCAGATCGCCCGCTATCGCCACAGCACGGCGAGCGCGAGGGCCTTCCTGCGCGAGTCGCTGTCCCGCATTCCCGATGACTGCGAGCAGCGCACGTACGCGCACCGCAACCTCGCCACGGTGGCCTGGTCCGACTTCCGTCCGGTCGAGGCCCGCGAGGAACTGGAGCAGGCCACCCGCTGCGGACGGCCCCTGGGCATGTCGGGCGCGTGGGTGCTCTCGTATCTGGCCCGCCACGGCGCGGAGGTCCGCGACGAGGATCTGCTGCGGCGCACGCTCGACGAGCTGCGGCGCGGCTCGCGCACGGCGGGAGAGCTGGCGATGCTGACCTTCCTGGAAGGGCAGTTCATGCTGGAGCGCGAGCGCGCGTCGGGCCGGGAGCTGCTTCATGGCGCCATCGACGCGGCGGAGTCGCTCCCTCGGGACGTGGACGCTCGCAAGGCGCGAGGCTTCGCGTACGGCGTGCTGGTGAGCGACGCGGGCCGCTCGGGTGTCCAGGAGCAGGTGCTGGAGCTGATGGGACAGGCGCTGCGCGTGCCCGCTCCGGAGCGCTGTGTGCTGGCGGTGTCCGTGGACCACGAGCGCACGGTGGTGACAGTGCGCGACGCGGAAGGGGCGCTGGCGGGGGTCTATGACGACAAGCGCTCCACGCCCCTGCATGGGACGGCGGAGGGCCTGGTTCCGCCGCGCCTGGTGGCGGCGCTCCGGGGCTGTGAGCACGTGGACGTGCTGGCCCTGCCGCCCGTGCATGGCCTGCCCGGATTGCTCCCCGCGGACCTGGCGTGGAGCTATCGCGTGGGCCGGAGTGGGCCCACTCCCGAGGCGCACGGCCCTGTTGGGCACCACCTGGTCGTCACGGGGGTAGAGGCGCCGCAGGCGCTCGGGCTGGAGAAGCTCTCTCCCCTGGAAGGCCCCCGCGTGCCGGACCCGCTGCGCGTGGAGCTGCGCGGCGCGGGAGCCACCCCGTCGCGCGTGCTGCGGGAGATGGCCCACGCGCGCGAGATTGAAATCCACACGCACGGCCTCTTCAGCCCGGAGCTGTCAGACGCCTCGTTGCTGGTGCTCGCTCCGGAAGAGGACGGGCGGTACGCACTCGCGGCGGCCCAGGTGCGGGAGCAGCCGCTGCTTGGCGCGCCCCTCGTCCTGCTCGCGGCGTGTGGGGCCGCTCGCGCCGCGCCGTTCCTGCATGAGCCCGTGAGCCTTCCGGTGGCTTTCATCGAGGCGGGGGCACGCACGGTGCTCGCTTCCACCGGTGACATCCCCGACACCGCGGGGCGCTTCTTCGAGTCCGTGCGCGAGCGCATCCGCGCGGGGGCCCCGGCCTCCCGGGCTCTGCGTGATGAGCGCCTGGCGTGGCTTGCCCGCGAGCCGGCCGCGACGTGGCCCGCCCAGGTCCTCCTGTTCGAGTGACGTGGCGCAAGCGCCTTCAAGGATTCCGACCCCCTGCGTTCTGAAGGTGACGCTTGCGTCCACGCGACGGCGCGTCGTGCCTTGAAACGTCGAACAGGGGGGGATTCACACATGAGGAACTCAAGCTCGGGGAAGCCCGGTACGGACATCATCGCCCAGGAGATTCCGGACCCACCGCCGGAGCGGGACAGGGGCCTGCGCGCCCCTGGGGAGGAAGCCACGCCCGTCTTCTCGGCGAAGCTCTCCATCCCCCCGCCTCCTCCGGCGGAGTCGTCAACCGTGAGCGACGAGCGCTGAAACAAGTAACAGCCGTTTCATGGCTCTCCCGAATTACGAGAGAGTTGCATGTTTTTCGGGGCGTTTCCGGGAGGAGGCGCCCTGAATTTTTTTGAACAAGGAGGCTCAAGGAAAAAGGCTCGAAACGTATTTCAGAAGGAAGAGGGCGGCGACGGGGGAGTACGGCTGCTTCGACTGCATCGCGACAGGGGGGAGTGATGTTCCGGAGTGACGCGCGGGGCCATGGGGACTCCCATGGGATGTGGGCACCGGAGGATGGGCGTGGTTCGGGCGGGGGCGCCTGGGGGGCGCTGGTGGAGGGGGGCGAGCGGGAGTCGGGTGGGGGGAGTCGGGTGGGGGGGGCTTTCTTCGGGGGGGATGAGCAGGACCAGGAGGGGCCGCGGACCGAGCTCCTCCTGGCTGACGACCTGGATTTTCAGATCGCCAGTTATTGAGATTCACGGCGCGAGGGTTTGGGGAAACGCATCACGCTGGCGGCTGACGTCGGGGGACGGCAGCAACCTCATCGGATGGCGTCGTAGTGGTGGGGGAGACGACGCGCGGGACTTGACGGTCGCGGGGGGGCGTCATCCGAGAGGGCCAGGTGCGGCGGACGAGGGGGCAGGTGGCAGGACGCGCCCCAGGTCCTCCGCCTCCGGAGTCTCCAAGGGCTCCGGGGGTGGGGGACTTCGGCGAAGGGCATGCCGGCGCTAGGGTGGGGCTCCAACTCGACTCGGAGTCCTTCATGACCCTGCTGAAGTGGGCGGCCTTGCCGCTCTTGTTCTTGTCCGCTTGTACTGGCGCCCGGAGCGCGGAGCGGAACGACGAAACGTCCAAGCTGTTGCCCATGTCCCAGCAGATTGCGCTGCGAGAGGACTGGCTGGACAAGCGCCACGGCCTGCTGCTGGAGATGATGCGCAGGCACGGCGTGGGCATGTGGATCATCGTCAACGAGGAGTTCCACGATGATCCGCTGACGCAGTTCGTGGCGCCACCGCGTCCGTACGCGGGCAACCGGGACATCTTCGTCTTCGTGGACGCGGGAGCAGAGGGCCTGAAGCGCGTGGCGCTGACGGGCTACGCGGAGGAGTCCATCCTCCGGTTCTTCGAGGTGCCCGAGGAGGGCCAGTCCCCCGCTGAGGCCCTGAAGTCGCTGGACGCGCGCCACCAACCCAAGGCGATTGCGCTGGGCATTGGCGGCAAGCGGGGCGTGACACGCAGCCTGACGAAAGACAGCCATGCCTTCCTGGTGGACGCGTTCGGCGCGGAGGCGGAGGCGCGCTTCGTGAGCGCGGCGCCGCTCATCGAGGAGTACCTGGACACGCGGCTGCCCGAGGAGTGGGAGCCCTACCGGGGGCTGGTGGAATTGACGGACGCGGTGGTGAAGCAGGCCTTCTCCTCGAAGGTCATCGTGCCGGGGAAGACGACGGTGGGGGACGTGCGCCGCTGGCTCTACGACAGGCTGGGCGCGCTGGGCGTCGGCACGTGGTTCCAGCCGGACATGCGGGTGCAGCGCAAGGGAGGTGTCCCCGCGAAGTCCCGAGGCTTCCTCGCCGTGGCGAAGGAGGACCTGGTCATCGAACGCGGCGACCTCATCCACGTGGACTTCGGCATCAGCTACCTGGGACTGCACACCGACTGGCAGAAGATGGCCTATGTGCTGCGCGACGGTGAGAAGGACGCGCCCGAGGGACTGAAGAAGGCGCTGGCGAACACGAACGCGCTCCAGGATGTGCTGATGTTGAAGACCTCCCGACCGGGCCGCTCGTCCGCGGATGTGTATGACGAGACGATGGCGGAGATGAAGGAGCGGGGCATCGAGGCGCAGGTGTACAGCCATCCCCTCGGGAACCAGGGCCACGCGCTGGGAGCCTCCATCGACTTCCGCTCGTCGACGCGCAAGGACTCACCGAAGGCGCTACGAGAAGGCTCATACATCGCCATCGAACTGAACACGTCCACGCCGGTGCCGGAGTGGGATGGGCAGAAGGTGGCGGTGATGGAGGAGGACCCGGCCTACCTCACGCAGGAGGGCTGGAAGTTCTTCGTGCCGCGCCAGGAAGCCTTCTACCTCATCAAGTAGCGGAGCCTTCAGAACGCCACGCCCAGCCCCAGACCCAGTGCCCACATGCGTGAGGTGCTGGGTGTGGGGCCCGACTCGGGAGCGCTCAGGTCGATGCGCACGCCCGCCCGGGCGAACGCGGGCCCGAGCCGCACACGGACGAAAGGCTCCAGGGAGAGCTGGGAGTCCTCTCCGTCCCACGTCGCCTCGGTGAGGTGGGGCGAGACGACCTGGGCGCGCACGCCGGGCTCGAGTATGCCGAGCCCGAGCGAGGCCTCCGCGCTGGCCTGTGCGACGAAGTGGGTATCGCGCGCGGAGCGGGACACGGGCATGAGCATGCCGAGCGCCACGTCCGCGCGGAGCTGGAAGCCGGGCAGGTCCACACCCACCGCCATGGGCAGGACGATGGACGTCGTATCGAGCGCCCACAGCCACGGGTCCGCGAGCCCACGCACGGCGGAGGCGGTGGCGTAGTTGACGCCCTCCGACTCAGCCGTCCGGGCGCCGACGACGCCAGCGTCCTCATGGCGGGCCAGCGGCAGGGCGACTCCCGCGCCGATGCGGACGAACAGGCTGTCGTCCGCGAAGGTGCGGACATGGTGCAGGCCCACGAGCAGGTTGGACGAGCCCAGGTGGCTCGTGGACCCTTCCACTCCGCCATCGGGTTTCAGCGCGGTGTAGGGCAGTCCCCAGTCGAGTCGGAGCTGGCCATGCTCGGAGACGCGCAAGCCGGCGGCGATGGTGGGCGAGACGTGCCGGGTGGAGACTTGCCGCGGTCGGGGCGCCGAGGAGAACGTGACGGACGTGGCGAGGAAGTTGTCGGGCTCGCGCACCTGCGCCCCGGCGCGCATCCCGCTCAGGAGCAGGGCGGTGGCGATGAGCCACGCGGCGCTCCTGCATCGAGGCACGAGGGGGCGGTGAGGCGTAGGCATGGCGATGGTCCCGTCGAAGGCCCGTCCGGCTCACGGCCCCCCCTTCTTCGTGGAACACCGATGAAGACGCCGAGCGTCACCACCCTTGAGGCGTGGACGTGCTTTTTCCGCGCCGCCCTCGGGTTCGTCAGTCAGGGCTCACCGTCCCGCTGACATCCGCCCAGGTGAGGCCGAAGCGCGCGAGGTACTTCTTGAGGCGGTCCGCATCATTGACGCTCGCCTTCCTCGCGCGGGACTGGGAGAACAGCACGCGTCCGGCTTCGGACAGGGAGCGCACGCCCTGGCAGACGCCCAGCACGTCCGCGAGCTGCACGCGGTCGAACCGGTCCAGCTCATGGGCCAACGTCTCTCCCAGCACCTCGGCGACGCGGTCTCCAGCCCCCACGGATTGCAACGGCCCGGGGCGCGAGCCGCCCGTGCGCCACTGCGCGCGCAGCCGCTCCAGTTCCTCGTCCACCACGTCGCGGGTGATGCGGCCTCCGGGCGCGAGCGTGGCCATGCGCAGCACCGCGGCGTTGAGGTCCCGGAAGTTGCCCGACCAGCGCGCATCGGGCGAGGTGGCGAAGCGCAGGAATCGCTCCTGGGCCTCCTTGTTGAAAGTGATGCGCGCGCCCATCGCCTCCGAGGCCTTGTCCAACTCGTAGAGGAGATTGGGCGGGATGTCCTCCGGCCGCTCCCTCAGGGCGGGCAGTCGGAAGGTCCACAGGTTGATGCGCGCGAGCAAATCCTCCCGGAAGCGCCCCTGCTCGACGTCCACCAGCAGGTCCCGGTTGGTGCCGGCGATGAGCTGGAAGTCGCTCTCGACTTCCCGGTCCGAGCCGACAGGCAGGAAGCGCTTGTCCTCCAGCGCCCGTAGCAGCATGGCCTGCTCGTCCGCGCCCAGCTCCCCAATCTCATCCAGGAACAGCACGCCGCCGTGGGCCTGTCTCAGCAGTCCCGGCCGGTCCTGGAGCGCTCCGGTGAACGAGCCCTTCACGTGGCCGAACAGCGCGGACATGGCGCCGTCGCCGCGCAGCGTGGCGCAGTTGAGGTCCACGAACGGTCCGCTGACGGTGCCTCGCGACTTCTTCAACGTGTAGATGCGCCGGGCGAGCTGCGACTTGCCCGCGCCGGTGGGGCCAGTGATGAGCAGCGGCGCGCGCGATTGGGTGGCCACCTGCTCGATTCGCTCGATGATGCGGTTGAAGGCGGCGTTGCGCGTGTCGATGCCGGCCTTGAGGAAGGACAGGCCCTCGCGCTGCTCCTGTTGGAAGCGCGTGGCCAGCGTGTCGTAGCGCGACAGGTCCAGGTCGATGAGCGTGTGGGTCCCCGCGCCGGTGCCCGTCTTGTCCCGGCCCGCGGGGGAGAGCTGCACCAGCCGGCCTGGGATGAGCCGGCTCT
Source organism: Myxococcus eversor (assembly GCF_010894455.1). Taxonomy (GTDB): domain Bacteria; phylum Myxococcota; class Myxococcia; order Myxococcales; family Myxococcaceae; genus Myxococcus; species Myxococcus eversor. The sequence goes on from NZ_JAAIXY010000001.1 coordinate 648,648, forward strand.
CCACCAGCAGGAACATGCAGATCTGCGCGATGTGCGTGCCCGTGGTGATGTGGACGAGATAGTCCTCCTCCTCCGGGTTGAAGGGATACGCGCGCACGTAGTCGAGCAGCGCGCCGTACGTCTCCTCCAAATCCCACGGGTTTCGGATGTCCAGTGGCGTGGCGCGCACGGACGTCTCCGGAGACACCTGCCGGATGTCTCCCACCAGCGTGGACGCGAGCCCCGCCGCGTTCGATGGGTGCAGCAGCTCCAGCCGGTGAACCACGAGGTCATCCTGCTGGCACAGCGCCACCGTGGGCCGCCACTTGCTCCACCGCCCGGGGCCCTGCCCCGTGTCCAGCGTCGTCCCGAGCATCCCGAGGACGACCGTCTGCTTCGCTCGCGTCTTCGCCATTTGAATAGGACTTTATCCCAGGAGATAGGGATGGCGAGCCATGTCCAGGGGCTTCCCTCGGAGCGAGGGTTGGCACGCCGGCTGCTCTACGTCCCTCCGTGCCCGGGAAACAGAGCCCGGGCGAACGACCGAAAGGTGAAGGCCATGGAGCGCAACAAGGTGAGCTACGAGGTGCTGTCGGACGAGGCGGGTCGCCCCATCAAGTCGTGGACGTTGGGTGTGCCGTTCGAGGACGAGGCCAAGAAGCAGCTCCGGAACCTGCGCGGCCTGCCCTTCATCCACAAGTGGGTCGCGGTGATGCCGGACGTGCACCGCGGTTACGGTGCGACGGTGGGTAGCGTCGTCCCGACGGTGGGCGCGGTGGTGCCGGCGGCGGTGGGTGTGGATATCGGCTGCGGGATGATCGCCGTGCGCACGACGCTGCGCGCGGACCAGCTCCCGGACTCGCTGCGTGGGGTGCGCTCGGCCATCGAGCGGGCGGTGCCGCATGGCCGCTCGGACAACGGGGGCCGCAATGACGTCGGCGCGTGGCGCGTGGCTCCGGCCTCGCATCAGCAGGTGTGGTCGCGGTTGATGGAGGGGTATGACCGCATCGTCGCCAAGCACCCTCGCATCGGCCGTGGGCCGGAGCTGGCGCACCTGGGTACGCTCGGGACGGGTAACCACTTCATCGAGCTGTGCCTGGACGAGTCGGATGGCGTGTGGCTGATGTTGCACTCCGGTTCGCGTGGCGTGGGTAACCGTATCGGCAGCTACTTCATCGAGCTGGCGAAGGAGGACATGCGCCAGTGGCATATCAACCTCCCCGACGCGGACCTGGCGTACCTGCCGGAAGGGACGGAGCACTTCGATGACTATGTCTTCGCGGTGAGCTGGGCGCAGGACTTCGCGGCGATGAACCGCGAGCTGATGCTGCGAGGCGCGGTGGATGCGTTGCAGTTGAGTGGTGAGCTGCCTCCGTTCTCGTTGTCTGAGTCGGCGGTGAACTGCCACCACAACTACGTGTCGCGTGAGCATCACTTCGGGAAGAACTGCTTCGTGACGCGCAAGGGCGCGGTGCGGGCGCGCGAGGGTGACCTCGGCATCATCCCCGGCAGCATGGGGGCGCGTTCGTACATCGTCCGAGGGAAGGGAAACGCGGACAGCTTCCATTCCTGCAGCCACGGCGCGGGCCGGGTGATGTCGCGTGAGGCGGCGAAGAAGCGCTTCACGTTGGAAGACCACGCGAAGGCGACCGAGGGCGTGGAGTGCCGCAAGGACGTGGACGTGATTGACGAGACGCCGGCGGCGTACAAGCCCATCGACGCGGTGATGGCGGCGCAGTCGGACCTGGTCGAAGTGGTCCACACGTTGAAGCAGGTCGTCTGTGTGAAGGGGTAGCCGAAGGACAACGACAACCCCCAACACGCGAGGTGGCCATGCCGGGATGACGACACCGAGGCGCCCGTTCCCCCCAAGAGGCCGAAAGGCCGCCAGAGTGGGGGAGCGGGCGCCGCTATTTTGGGAAGGGTGTCAGAATGCCGGCGCGGGGCCGTGAGGCGTGGGAAAAGCAGGAGAGACACACATGCTGCGCATCGATGGTTCCAGGGGAGAGGGCGGCGGCCAGGTGCTGCGCACGTCGCTGGCGTTGTCGCTGGTGACGGGGACGCCTTTCACGATGACGAACATCCGCGCGGGCCGCGCGAAGCCGGGCCTGTTGCGACAGCACCTGACGGGCGTGAAGGCCGCCGAGGCGGTGGGCGCGGCGGAAGTCTCGGGCGCGGAGTTGGGCTCGAAGGAGCTGACGTTCCGTCCTCGTGCGCTGACCGCGGGCAACTATCACTTCGCGGTGGGCACGGCCGGCAGCGCGACGCTGGTGTTGCAGACGGTGCTTCCCGCGCTGCTGGCCGCGAAGGAGCCTTCTACGCTGATGTTGGAGGGTGGGACGCACAACCCGGCGGCGCCGCCGTTCGACTTCCTCACCCGCGCGTATCTGCCGATTCTGCGCAAGCTGGGCCCGGACGTCGCGGCGACGCTGGAGCGTCCTGGCTTCTTCCCCGCGGGTGGCGGGAAGTTCCGCGTGGACGTGCGGCCGGGGTCGATGAAGCCCTTCTCGTTGCTGGAGCGCGGGCGGGTGCTGCGCCGCGACGTGAAGGCGGTGGTGGCGATGATTCCCTTCGACGTGGCGAAGCGGGAGATGGAGACGGCGGGCGCGCTGCTCAAGTGGCGCCCGGACGAGCTGCGGGTGGAGGAGCTAAAGCGCACCACGGGCCCGGGCAACGTGCTGGTGGCAGAGGTGGAGAGCGAGCACGTCACCGAGGTCTTCACGGGCTTCGGAGAGCGAGGCAAGCGCGCCGAAGTCGTCGCGGAGGAGGTGGCCAGCGAGGTGAAGCGCTACCTGGACGCGGAAGTACCGGTGGGCGAGCACCTGTGCGACCAGCTGCTCCTGCTATTCGCGCTGGCGCGAGGCGGAGAGTTCCGCACGCTACCGCTGGATGGGCATTCGGTGACGCAGCTGGAGACGATGGCGCACTTCCTCGATGTGAAGGTGGACGTGCGCGAGGTGTCTCGCGAGGTGCGCGAGGTGGTGGTGCGCGGCTGAAGACGTCACTGTCCGGGGAACAAGGACTGGATGGCGCGCGGAGGTCCCCTCGATGTCGGGGGCCATGTGGAAGACGGACAGACGCTCGCGGTCCACTTCATGCTCTGGGGCTCGCTGTCGCTGCGGCCCGTGGGCAGTGAGCGTCCAGCCGAGAGTCTGGTGGTCCTGAAGCTCGACGCGGATGAGGAACTCTGGCTCACGGACACCCTGGGTTACGCGCGCATGGCGGTGGCCCGTACCACCGAGCTGAGCACGCGACTGAAGCTGGAGGAGCTGGGTCCGGAGGTACTCGATGCGGACTTCACCGTGGACCACCTGGCGGGTCGACTGTCGCGCCGCAGGAGTCCACTCAAGACAGTGCTGCTCAACCAGCGTGTCATCGCCGGGCTGGGGAATCGGGACGCGGATGAGAGTCTGTGGAAGGCGGGGTTGGACCCCCGTCGCCTGGCGACGTCGCTCACGCGAGAAGAGCTGACGCGGCTGCATCGAGCGATGCGCGAGGTGCTCGAAGAGGGCCTGTCGCTGCGAGGCACCCAGCGGGACTTGTTCGGGGTGAAGGGACAGGCGAGGCACCGGCGCAATGTCTTCGAGCGCACCGGCGCGCCGTGTCCGAGCTGCGCCACGCCCATCCGCCACGAGCGTGTCGGAGGTCGCAACACGCACTGGTGCGCCCGGTGCCAACCCGAGTCGGGGACGCCCTCCGGACCGACACAGCGGCTGTTGTTGTAAGCCCCCGACAGGAGGAGGCCATTGCCTCTTCTTGTCCCTCGCAGCAGGACGAACGTGCCTCCCCGCTGCGCTCCCTCCCGCTCCGCTGTTATGAAGCGGGTGTGTCCGACGTCACCGAGTCCACACCGTCGCCGCTCGACTCCGCGCTGGCCCGCGCCAGTGAGGAGCTGGGCCTGCCCAGTTACTACCAGTCCTGTGTGCGCCCGCTGCTGCGCAACCCCGAGGGCCGCTGGCCCCGGTGCTGTGGCGGTGGCTGCGAGCCGTGCGCCCAGACGCTCATCCAGGTGGCCATGCGTACCCTGGAGATTCTGGGTACGCCGCGCCAGGCCCCCCTGCCGGATTGAGTCCACTCCATGGCGCACGCCCATCCACTGCTGCTCGTCGACGACGACTCCGCCTTCCGCAAGGTCTACGGAGGCCTGCTGCGCGACGCGGGCTATGAGGTGGTGGAGGCGGGAGACCGTCCCTCCGCTCGCGCCGCCTTCGACGCGCGCCCCTTTCCCCTCGTCCTGCTGGACTTGATGTTGCCTCCGGATGGCAGCGTCTCCGCGGGCCTCGCGGGACTGGCCGCGCTGCTCGACGCCCGGCCCGGCACCAAGGTCATCGTCGTCTCCGGGGTGGGTGACACGCGGCACTCGCTGGAGGCGATTCGCCTCGGCGCCTACGACTTCCTCACCAAGCCCGTGGACCCGGACGTGTTGCTCGTCGTGGTGCAGCGCGCGCTGGCCCGGGTGGCGCTGGAGCGCCAGGTGGAGGCGCTGCGCACGTCCCTGGAGCGGGCCGCGGGAGATGCGGCCATGGTGGGGCAGAGCGCTCCATTCCTCGCCGCCCTGTCGCTGGCCGAGCGCGTGGCCGCCAGTGATTTGCCCGTGCTCATCACGGGGGAGAACGGCACCGGCAAGGAGCTGCTCGCGCGCCTGGTACACCAGAAGAGCCGGCGCCACGCGGGCCCCTTCATCCCCGTCAACTGCGGCGCGCTTCCGGAGACGCTGCTGGAGAGCGCGCTCTTTGGCCACGTGAAGGGCAGCTTCACCGGCGCGACGAGAGACCACCGGGGCCTCTTCGCGGAAGCGGACGGCGGCACCCTGTTCCTCGACGAACTGGGCGACATGACGCCGTCGCTCCAGGTCAAGGTGCTGCGCGCGCTGGAGACGGGCGACATCCTGCCGGTGGGTGCGGACCTGCCCGTGCACGTGGACATCCGCCTCATCTCCGCGACGCACCAGGACCTGGGACGCATGCTCCAGGATGGCACCTTCCGCGAGGACCTCTACTGGCGCGTGAAGGGCGTGGAGCTTCGGCTGCCGCCCCTGCGTGAGCGCGCCTCCGACCTGCCGCTCCTGGCCAAGCACTTCCTCAACCAGTGCGCGCACCTGTGCCCGGATGGCCGCGCGAGATTGCTGTCGGATGCGGCGGCCGAGTCGCTCGCGTCACACGGCTGGCCGGGCAACCTGCGTGAGCTGCGTCACGAGATGCAGCGCGCCACCGTGCTGGCCGGAGAGCGCCGCGAGCTCCAGCCCGAGGACCTGTCCTTCACCGGCAGCGAGCGACCTCGCGCGAGCGCCCCGGGCGCCACCACGCTGGCCGCCAAAGTGGAGGCGCTGGAGCGTCGCGAAATCGAAGACGCGCTGAAGCGCTTCGGTGGCAACCGCACGCACTCGGCGGAGGCCCTGGGATTGTCTCGCCAGGGACTGCTCAAGAAGCTGGAGCGCTTCGGCCTGACGTGAGTCAGAAGAGGCGCGCGCCCAGGCCCGCCTTCAGCGCCCAGCCCAGCCGCGTGTCGGTGAGGCCCGCGCGCTCCCGGAACGTGTCCGTGCCGAGCTGTCCCGCCAGCAGCACCGACACGTTGCTGCCCAGGTACACCTCGACGCCGCCACCGCCGAGCGCCTGGAAGCGCCGCTGCTCCCCCTTCGAGATGCCGATGTCCAAGGGCAGGTCCACCAGCCCCAGCACCGTCACCGTGTCGGCCACCTTCCAGCCCGCCACCAGTCCCGGGGACAGTCGCAGCAGCACGCCCGAGGCGTTCTGGTCGTCCATGTACGTGGCGCCGGTGTTGAACACCACGCCCACCCCCAGCGTCGGCGCCAGCGACACCGAGCCGCGCTCCAGCACCTTCAGTCGCCCCACCAGCTCCAACGCCGCGGAGAGCTGGAACCAGTTGAGCCGCGCGCGCGCCTCCAACTCGACGCTGGAGATGCCCTGCCGGAAGCCCACGCCGATCTCCGGCGCGCCCGCGTAGCCGTACAGCGACGTCGTCCCGGCCGGCAGCGTCACCGGCGCAATCACCGCCCCGTGCGGATTCTCCTCGGACGCGGCGGACAGCTGCTCGACGCGGCCCTCCGCCCCGGGTTGCCCGGCCGTCGCCTCCTGGGCGGCGGAGGCGGAGGCCAGCGACATCGCGGACAACAGGAGCCAGGAGGAGACTGAGCGCGTCATGCGGCGCACCCTACCGCGACCTGTTTGTTACCGAAACTCAACGATTCCGAGGACTTGTGTCCAGGTTGCCAATCTATCAGGCTTCGCTGGAATAATTCGGTATCCATGCCTGCCGCGCTTACACAGCTCCCCGAGCGCAATGCGTCGACAGCCCCGGTGGTGCCGGAGGTGGGGGCGCGTCGTCGCGGAGGCCGGAGCCGGGCGCGGGTGCTGCTGGTGGACTCGGACGCGGTCGCGCAGGCCGCGCTGGCGGCGGCGCTGGTGGAGGCGGGCTTCGAGGCGCTGATGGTGGGTGGGGCGCAGGCCGCGCTGGAGGCGCTGGCTTCGGAGGGGCCGCTGCCCAGGCTGGTCATCGCGGAGGTGGAGCTGCCGGACGGAGATGGCTTCGGCCTGTGCGGACAGATTCGCGCGGACGCGCGCACCGCGCACCTGCCGGTGTTGTTGTTGTCGCGGCACGAGGAGGACTTCCACCGTGACCTGGCCGGTGGCGTGGGCGCGGATGACTACCTGACGCGTCCGGTGGACGTGGAAGACGTGGTGTCGCTCGCGCGGCTCAAGTCGGGGCACGCGACGGGCTCGGCGACCTTCGAGTCGCACACCGCGAGGGTGCCGCTTCCCCGGATGACGCGGGCGCTGCTGTCGGGCGTGCGCTCCGGGCGGCTCGTCCTGGCGGAGGGGGAGGGCTGGTTCTCCTTCCGTCATGGCCTCGTCGTCGACGCGATGTTTCATGGCGAGCGCGGCAGCCTCGCGTTCCGCCGGATGCTGGGCTTCGCCAGCGGCGCATACGCGGTGGCGTTGGGGCCGGAGCTGCACAAGGGCTCGTTCTCCATGGACCGGGCCCACCTGTGCGAGACGGTGCTGCCGGCGCTGGAGCGCTTCGATGCGCTGAGGGCGCGCGGCCTGCCGCTGGCCTCGCGGCTCACGGTGGACTTCGCGCGGCTGTCGGAGGAGCTGCCCGCGCTGCCCGAGGACGTGGGCGAAGTGGTGCGCCTGTTCGATGGACGACGCACGGTGCGCGCGGTGCTGCTGGAGTGCCGCTACCCGGAGGCGGTGGCGTACGAAGCGTCCACGCGCCTGTTCGCGCTGGGCGTGCTGGTGCCCGCGTGTTTCATCGAGGAACGGGAGCGGGCACGCGGTGGGGCTGGAGTGCTCGGGTTCTTCGAGCCCACGCCCTGCGTCGAGCCCCCTCCGGTGGCGCCGCGAGAGGAGCCGGACTGAAGGTTTGACTCCGCGCCCCGGGCTGGGAGACAAGGCCGCCCAGAGGCGACACCTTCATGTCCGGTCACAATCGGTGGTCGAAGATCAAGCGCCAGAAGGCCGCGATGGGCGCGACCAAGGGCAAGCTCTACTCGAAGGTCGTGAAGGAGATCACCGTCTCCGCGCGACTGGGAGGCGGAGACCCCGCTGGCAATCCGCGTCTGCGTGTGGCGCTGGGCCTGGCCCGTGAAGCCAACATCCCCAAGGACACCGTCGAGCGTGCCATCAAGAAGGGCACCGGCGAGCTGGAAGGGGAGCGCTACGAAGAGGTGATGTACGAGGGCTACGGCCCCGGCGGCGTGGCCGTCCTCGTCGAGTGCGTCACCGACAACCGCAACCGCACCTCGGCCGACGTGCGCTCGACGTTCGGCCACCACGGCGGCAACCTGGGCGCCGAGGGCGCGGTGGCCTGGATGTTCCAGAAGAAGGGAATCGTCACCGTCAAGCCCGGCCCCGAGGAGGACGCGGTGCTGGAGAAGGCGCTGGAGGCGGGCGCGGAGGACGTCGTGCCCCAGGGCTCGGACGGCTTCGAGGTGCGCACCGCGCCGGCGGACCTGCACACGGTGGCCACGGGCCTGGAGTCCGGAGGCCTGCCGCTGGGCGAGCAGAAGTGGGCGTACCTGCCGCAGAATACCGTCCAGCTCGACGGTGATAATGCGAAGAAGATGCTCAAGCTGTTGGACGCGCTCGAGGACAATGACGACGTGCAGAACGTGCACGCGAACTTCGAGATAGACGAGTCGCTGATGGAGTCCCTGTCGCAATAGCGGTCGGTGGAACGGAGTGAACGGTGCGCGTTCTCGGAGTGGACCCTGGCAGCCGCTTCATGGGCTACGGGGTGGTGGAAGAGAAGCGAGGCCGACTGGTGCATGTGGGCCACGGCGTCATCAAGGTGGATGAAAAGGCGCCGCTGGCCTTCCGCCTGAAGGAGCTGCATGCCGCGCTGAGCGCGCAGCTCGCGCTCTTCCGTCCGGAGGCGGTGGCGGTGGAGGGTCTGTTCACGTTCCGCAATGCCCGGAGCGCGCTGGTGCTGGGACATGCGCGCGGCGTGGCGCTGCTGGCGGCGGCCCAGGTGTCGCTGCCCGTCTTCGAGTACGCGCCCGCGAAGGTGAAGAAGTCGGTGGGCGCCGGTGGCGCGGACGGCAAGGACGCGGTGGCTCGGATGGTGCGGACGTTCCTCAAGCTGGAGGCCGTGGACCTGGGGCGCGCGGACGCGAGCGATGCCCTGGCCGTGGCGCTGTGTCACCTCAACCATGGTCGCGCCGCCGTCCCCTCGGCGAGCACGGCTGGCAAGAAGCGCAAGGGCGCCGCGGCGCTGCTCGCGGACAGACTGGCGCCGTCCTACCGGCGCCCGGAGGCGGGATGATCGCTCGGCTGCGAGGCGTGGTGCTGGAGAAGGATGCCGAGAGCGCCGTCATCGACGTGCAGGGCGTGGGCTACCTGGTGAACTTCTCCACGCTGGCCCTGGGGAAGCTTCCTCCAGAGGGCCAGGCGGTGGACGTGCGCGTGCGCACCGTGGTGCGCGAGGACGCCTTCGACCTGTTCGGCTTCCTGACCCGGGCCGAGGAAGAGGTCTTCCTTCTGCTCAACGGTGTCTCCCGCGTGGGCCCCCGCATGGCGATGGGCGTGCTGTCGGGCATGGAGGTGCCGGAGCTGGTGGCGGCCCTGTCGCGCGGTGAGGTGGCGCGCCTGGCCAAGATTCACGGCGTGGGGAAGAAGACCGCCGAGCGGCTGGTGCTGGAGCTCAAGGACAAGATGAAGAACGTCCACCTGGAGGCGGTCTCCCGGGGGACGACGGCCCCGGTGGCCCAGTCGGAGGGGGCGCAATCCGACCTTGTCTCCGCCCTGCTCAACCTTGGCTACAAGCCCCCGCAGGCGGAGAAGGCCGCGGAGCTGGCCATCACCAGGCTCGGCGCCGACGCATCCTTCCAGACGCTCTTCCGCGAGGCCCTCAAGTCCCTCCGGGCAGGTGCCTGAAGAGTTCTGGACCTTTAGCGACGCGGTTGTGACCGGGTGGCCAATTCGGGACCTCCCGGACCAGCCCGCACAAGCTTCTTTCCTCTAAGAAACCGAAACGGTCCGGGGTCCGACGAGCCCTCTGTCGGCCTGGCGGCAAGGGTCGGCGTGCGTCGCAGGATGGCGGACAGCCTGGGCCCCTCACTTCCCACCATGGGTAGCCAGTTCCGCCAGCAGTGACACTTTCCAGCTACAGCGGTGGAGGCGGGAGCCCCACCCAGGACAAGGAGTTGCTCACATGAAGGCATGGCGTGGCGTCCCGGTGCTCGTGTCCGTTCTCGTGGGAAGTCTCATCGGGGTGGGGTGTGGCCCGGCCGCTGAAGTGAGGGGTGGCGAGGCCATCGCGTCGGTCCGGTCCTCGGTGGATGCGGCGACGGGAGAGACCGACGAGGAGAAGGCGCGCCGAGCCTGCGGACCGGAGCAGGTGCCGGGCTCCAAGCCGGAGTGGCTGTCGAGGGGCGCGGGGCGCCTGTTCTTCAGTGCGGAGGCGGAGGGCCTGGGGCGCGAGCTGTGGAGCAGCAAGGGCCGCGCGGGTTGCGCGAGCGTGGTGAAGGACCTTCGTCCGGGCGGAATGGGCTCGGTGCCGCGCTTCCTGACGCCGCTCGCGTCGTGGGTGCTCTTCGTCGCGGATGATGGCGAGCACGGGCCCGAGCTGTGGCGCACGGATGGAACGGATACGGGCACGGTGATGGTGAAGGACGTGCTGCCCGGCGAGCGCGGCTCGGCGCCCGGGGCACTCACCCGCGTGGGCGACTGGGTCTACTTCACGGCGACGGACTTCGCGCACGGCCAGGAGCTGTGGCGCACGGATGGCACGGAGGCGGGTACGCGGCTGGTGCGCGAGTTCGCGCCGGGGCCGGGCTCGCTGCTTCTGACATCGCTGACGGCGTGGGGGGACCAGCTCGCGCTGGTGACGTACTCGTCCGAGGCGGCGGTGCTGTGGTCGGTGGACTCCAAGGGCCAGGCGCGCATTCTCCACGAGTCTGCGGTGGGAGTGTTGTCCTCGCTGACGGCGTCGGGCCGTCGCCTGTTCTTCCTGCGGGACGTGGGCACGGACACCGCGGAGCTGTGGGTGGCGTCGGAGCGTCAGGGCTCCGCGACGCGGGTGCGGGACTTCTCCGGCGAGTTCCCCTCGTCGTTCACGGCGATGAATGGCCAGGTGTTCTTCATGGCGGGCGCGGACGGCGTCTTCGGAGAGCAGGGCGACACGCGCCATGGTGGAGAGCTGTGGCGCAGCGACGGCACGGCGGCGGGCACGCGCGTGGTGCGCGACATCTGGCCGGGGCCCAAGGGCTCGCTGCCGTCGAACCTGGTGGCGATGGACGGCGTGCTCTACTTCGCGGCCGAGGACGGTTGGCGCGGGCGCGAACTGTGGCGCAGCGACGGCACGCTCCTGGGGACGTGGATGGTCTGGGACCTCCAGTGGGGCGAGCAGGGCAGCGAGCCGGAGAGTCTGGTCGCGGAGGACGGCTCCCTGTTCTTCTCCGCGAAGACCGTCCTCCACGGCCGCGAGGCGTGGATGAGCGACGGGTGGTTGTGGAACACGCGCCGGCTGACGGATATCGCCCCGGGGGCGTCGTCGTCGGACCCGTACTCGTTCGTGCGCCTGGGCTCGGAGCTCTTCTTCCTCGCCGGCGAGACGCTGACGGACGAGGCGCTGTGGGTGGCGCCCCTGCGTCTCTTCGGGCAGTGCCTCGGCGGGGCTGCTTCGGACGGGCGGGGCTGCTGAGCTCAGGCCGCGCGTCGGCTCGCGGGCGTGGGCCGCACGTCGCCGAAGTTGGGCGCGGGCAGGACGATGGTGGGCGACAGGCCCGGCGAGAGCAGGTGTGACGTCAGCAGCGAGGAGGGGTGGAAGTTGATGAACGCCCCCTCCACCGCGGAGTGCCCCGCGAAGAGCTTCTCCACCACCATGGACGAGTACTGCGAAAGCGAGTCCTCGCGCGTGTTGCCGTTGAGCACCACCTCCCAGGCCATGTGCTCGGCGAAGCGGCGCACCCCGGGGATGGCGGACAACAGCGGCGTGTAGCTCTCCGTGGCCACGCCATTCTCGCTGACGACGAACACCTCGCGCGACGTCGCCACCGCCAGCGACATGTTGCCGCGCGTGTGTCCCGGCGTGCTGAGGAAGGCCGCGCCCACGCCCAGCCAGGTGTCCCCGTCGAGCAGCACCACGCGCTCGGCCGGCACCTCGGTGCCTCCGGGGACGAACCACACCGTCTGCATGGGGTGCAGCTCCTTCACCATCTCCCACTCCGCGCGCTGCACCAGCAGCTTCGCGCGGGGGAAGTACGCGGAGATGCCTTCACCGCCCAGCCACCCGCGCAGGTCCTGGATGTGGAGGTGGTCGAAGGCCAGGTAGTCCACGTCCGCGGGCGTCAGCCCCAGCGAGGCCAGGTGGCTCTGCACCGTGCCGTGCTTCGTCGACATGACCTTGTCGGAGACGAAGCCGCCGTAGCGCTCGCGCAGCGCGTGGTAGAATGGCGCGGCCACGCCTCGCTCGTAGTCGGACGGATTGAAGAGCAGCGTGCGCCGCTCGCCCCGGGCGTCGACGAACTGCACCACCTGCATGCGGTTGGTCATCATCACGTATGGCGCCGGTGACAGCGCCGCCCCGCTGAAGGCGAACAGCGAGGGGTATGGAAACGTGACGAGCTCGCACGTGGCCACGGCCGCCACGGGGCCCTCCTGGACGAAGCGCTCTCGAGCCTCGAGCGTCGCGCGGCGCAGCTTCTGGAGACGCGGGCCCGGCAGGGGCTCGGCGTGGGCCTCGGCGAGGAAGGGCAGGGGGCGGAACGCGGGGCTCTGGCTCATGGTTTCACCGTGACAGCAAGAGGTCGAAGACCGGCGCGACGAACGGGACTCGGGGGGGCCATGTTCTCCGGGCCGGCCACGCGGAAGCCAGGCAACGACCGCGTGTTTCACCCGAGCGTCCGCCAGTCCACACGCTCCCCCAGTCTCCGTGCGCACCCCTCCTCACCGGCGGCGAAGCCGCTCGCACATGGGGGCGGCGCAGGTCGCCTGCTGGCTCATGGATGACTCGGGGCGTGGCGTGCAAACCCATCATGACCGTGAGAGCTCCCTGGCCTGCCGGGCCCCCGGGTCCAGCGCCCGAGGATGTGGGCGACACGCGCGGCCTTCCTGTATAGGGTCCCATGGTCATGGCGAGGAAGTCCGACACTCTCTCCGAAGAGGTCCTCCCGGAGGACGTCCGGCTCGAGGCCTCCCTGCGTCCACGCTCGTTCCACGAGTACGTGGGACAGGGGCTCGTCGTCGAGAAGCTCAAGGTGTACGTGCAGGCGGCGCGCAGCCGGGGCGAGGCCCTGGACCACTGTCTGTTCTCCGGGCCCCCGGGCCTGGGCAAGACATCGCTGGCGCACATCATCGCCAACGAACTGGGCGTGGGCATCCACGTGACGAGCGGCCCCGCGCTGGAGCGCAAGGGCGACCTGGCGGGCCTGCTCACCAACCTGGACGCGCGCGACGTCCTCTTCATCGACGAAATCCACCGGCTCAACGCGGCCGTGGAGGAGTACCTCTACCCGGCGATGGAGGACTTCCGGCTGGACATCACCATCGACACGGGGCCGGCCGCCCGGGCGATGAAGATTGATTTGCCGCCCTTCACGCTCATCGGCGCGACGACGCGCACGGGCCTGCTCACCTCGCCCCTGCGCGACAGGTTCCAGATTCAGGAGCGGCTGGAGTACTACGACGCGAAGGACCTGGAGCTCATCATCCACCGCTCCGCGCGCATCCTCGGCATCCCCCTGGAGAAGGGGGCCGCCCACGAGGTGGCCACCCGCTCGCGCGGCACGCCCCGCATCGTCAACCGACTCCTGCGCCGGCTTCGCGACTTCGCGGAGGTCGAAGGCAACGGCACCATCACGTTGGACCTGGCCAAGAAGTCCCTGGACCGGCTGGGGGTGGACGCCAGCGGCCTGGACTCCATGGACCGTAAAATCCTGCTCACCATCCTGGACAAGTTCGGGGGCGGCCCGGTGGGTGTGGAGACCATCGCCGCCAGCGTGGGCGAACAACGCGATACCATCGAGGACGTGTACGAGCCCTTCCTGATGCAGGAAGGCTTCCTGCAGCGCACGCCCCGGGGCCGGATGGCCACGCACCGCACCTACCAGTATTTCAAGAAGCCGCTACCGCCCACGCCCCAGGGCAGTCTCTTCTGAAACCCGCGAGCCATGAGCCAGGCCACCACTCCCGCGTCTCCCGCTTCCGGACTCACCACCCTCCGCGTCGCGCGTGACTTCTACGCGGACCTGATGCGGGCCTCCCAGACGTCGCGCGCGGGCTTCCTCGCCGAGCGCGAGCGCTGGCTGCGCAACGTCCCCGTGGACGGCCGCGAGGAGCTGCTCTTCGAGTTCGAGATGCTCCTGCGCGCGGTGGAGCGCTACCTCAACCTCACCACCGTGGTGGACGCCAAGGACCGGCCGCTCGTCACCCGCGACTTCCACGAGGAGCTGGTGGACGTGCGCGACGCCATGGACCGCGCCATCCGTGTCGCACGTCACCTCCAGGACCCGGACAGCGACCAGAAGATGGTCTTCCGCAAGTACGTGGAGACCCAGCTCGCGGATGACCGGGTGCGTCGCGCACTCATCGAGGAAGAGCTGGACCAGGAGACGCCGCCGGAGAGCCTCTTCGTGCTGCGCGAGGACCTGGACGCGCTGCGCAACCTCCTGGACCACCTGCTCCAACTGCCCACCGCGCGCCTCAACCTCTTCCAGGACCTGGGCAAGCTGGCCCTGAAGGAAATCGTCCTCAACCGCTACTTCCGGCCCTTCCGGCCGCTGGAGTTCCGCGTCGAGTACGACCGGCTGCGCTCGGTGCGCCTCCTGGATTTGCTGGCACAGCTCCCAGAGGAGCAGCGCGCGGGCTTCACCACCGCGTTCCTGGGCCTGTTCCGCCTGCTGCACTACCTGACGTACGTGGACGCGGAGGGGACGCCACCGGTGCCCCGGAGGGTGCGGGTGGTGCTCGCCCTGGTCCGCAGCGAGACGCATGCCTTGGCCACCTGGCTCCACGCGGAGCTGTCGCCCAAGGCGGGCTCCAAGGTGCTCCAGGCCGCGGCCCTGCGCACCGCGCGTGATCTGGCCAAGGAGTCGGAGCGCATCGGCCGCGAGGTGCTGGCCCACGTGGACAAGGAGCCGGACGCGCCCGCTCGCGCCGCCGCCGCCTTCACGTCGCTCCTGCGCACCCAGGTCGTCGCGCTGGTGGAGGCGCTGGCGCCGAACGGCGGCCTGTCCGAGGGCGTCTTCGACGCGCTGGTGAGCCCCCAGGACGCCGCGCTGCGGCTGCGCAAGGACCTGTGGGTGTACGCCCAGTTGTGCCGCGCCGCCGAGAGCCACCTGCGCGCCGACGACGTCCCCTCCGCCGAGCGGGCCCTGGACGTGCTCAAGAGCTTCCTCGCGTACTTCCACGACGGCGGCTACCAGCTCCTGCGCTACGCGGACTACGACGCCTTCGACCGCTTCACCGCGCTCCTGGTGGAGCTGCCCTGGCCGCCGGAGGGCCCGGGCATCCGCACGCGGCTCGCCGAGGACCTGCGCCGCTTCAGCCAGACGCTCGAGTCCACCTTCCACTCCGTCAGCCGCCGCACCCTCCTCCAGGGCAGGGGGTTCGACCGCCAGGAAGCCGAGGCCCTCCGCGACCGCTTTGTCGCGCTCCCTTCGCGCTGACGCTCCCAGCGGGGACTTTTTCGACCCACGCCCACGCGCCCCGTATGACGCAACCCCCCACGGGGTGTGCTCGTACGGGGCGTGTTTGCTTCCAGCCAGTTCCTTGCGCTATGGACGCCCCCGTGTTGCATGGAAGACACGCTTCATCGCGAAGCGCGTCATTGGGGCAGGGCGGCGGGTGAGGCGGTGAAGAATTCCCGGACACCAATGTCACGGTTCCGGGTGAATTCACCAACCCTCGGACGGGGGGAGGGTGGCTGGCCACGATGGGCACCCACCGCGATGTCAGAAAAATGCCAGCCGTTCCAAGGGGTTCGCGGCATCCAAGCCCCCCACCACGGAAGGCAGGCTGTCACACTGTCGTGGCATGCCATTTGCTGAATCTGCGCGTCGCGTCAGACCACTGTTGAACGATTCCGGCGCCATCTGGCCAGATGACCGTTCGGAAGTCCCGCAGCACGAGCAGCCACGAGGCGACACCGACATGCCCCCGTCTTCCTACAACCAGCGCACCCTCTCGAAGACCGCCAGCCTCCAGGGCATCGGGCTCCACTCGGGCGCGAAGGTGACGCTCACGCTGCGTCCGGCGCCCGCGGGGCACGGCATCGTCTTCGTGCGCACGGACCTGCCTCGGCCGGTGAGCATCCCCGCGCTGGCGGAGTACGTGGTGGACACGGCGCTGGCGACGACGCTGGGCCGCGACGGCGTGAAGGTGGCGACGGTGGAGCACTTCATGTCCGCCATGGCGGGCCTGGGCATCGACAACGCCCGGGTGGAGCTGGACGGCCCCGAAGTCCCCATCATGGATGGCAGCGCCGCCCCGTTCGCGGCCCTCATCCAGGACGCGGGCATCCGGGAGCTGGACGCGCCCAAGGAGCTGCTCGTCATCCGCAAGCCCGTGTCGGTGGTGGATGGCGACAAGCAGGCCTCGCTCACCCCGTCGCGCCACTTCCGCATCAGCTGCACCATCGACTTCGAACACCCGGTCATCCAGGGTCAGGCGTTTGATTTGGATTTCAGCGACCGGGACTTCTCCCGGGAGATTTCCCGCGCGCGCACGTTTGGCTTCCTGCGCGACGTGGAGAAGCTGAAGAAGCTGGGCCTGGCGCGCGGCGGCTCGCTGGACAACGCCATCGTCGTGGACGAGGTCTCCATCCTGAATCCGGAGGGGCTGCGCTTCACCGACGAGTTCGTGCGTCACAAGATTCTCGACGCCATCGGTGACGTGTCTCTGTTCGGCCGCCCCGTGATTGGCCACCTCACGGCCTACAAGACGGGCCACGCGCTCAATCACAAGCTGGTTCGCAAGGTCCTTTCGGACCCGAGCTGCTATGAGATTGTCCCCGCGCGTCGCCGCGACGTGGAGGGCCTGGAGCTGGGTCTGCCGGGGTTGGCTGGCGCGCTGGAGCTGGAGCCGCTCGTCGCCTGAGTTGGTTTGGCATTTCCTTGCAGGTCGGGGCTGGCTCGACTAAGTCGCGGGCTCATGCCCATGCGTCCAACCACCGTCATCCTCGCCGCGCTGCTGGCGGCTTCGTTCACCGCCGGTTGCAACAAGGAGAAGGCGCCGGTCACCGCGCAGGCTCCCGCAACCCAGGCCGCCGCTGGTGAGCCCACCCCGGACACCGTGGTCGCCACCTTCGGGGACGGCCAGAAGATCACCTACAAGGAACTCAACGACCGCGTTCAGGAGCCCCTGGCCAATCTGGAGAAGCAGCAGTTCCAGATTCGCAAGCGCGGCCTCGAGGGCATGGTGACGGAGAAGCTGGTCGACGCCGAGGCCAAGAAGCGCGGCATCACCCAGGACGCGTTCCTCAAGGCGGAGATCGACGACAAGGTTCCCGCGCCCACCGAGGAGAAGATCAAGGAAGTCTACGACGGCGCCGCGGGCCAACTGCCCCCGGGCTCGACGTTCGAGCAGATGAAGCCGCAGATCCTCGAGTTCCTCACGCAGCAGCCCAAGCAGGAGCGCGCGCAGGCCCTCTTCGCGGAGCTGCGCAAGAACGCCAACGTCACGATTACGCTGCCGGAGCCGCCGCGTCCGCCCGCCGAGCGCAAGACGGTCTCCGCCGTCGGCCCGTCGAAGGGCCCGGACAACGCGCCCATCACCATCGTCGAGTTCAGCGACTTCCAGTGCCCGTTCTGCAGCCGCGCCATCGGCGCCGTGGACCAGGTGATGAAGGACTACGACGGCAAGGTGAAGCTGGTGTTCCGCCAGTTCCCCCTGGACTTCCACAAGGAGGCGCAGAAGGCCGCCGAGGCGTCGCTGTGCGCCAATGACCAGGGCAAGTTCTGGGAGATGCACGACAAGCTGTTCGCCAGCCAGTCCGCGCTGCAGGTGGAGAACCTCAAGAAGTACGCGGGCGAGCTGAAGCTGGACCAGGCCAAGTTCGACAAGTGCCTGGACTCCGGTGAGAAGGCCGCCACCGTGAAGAGCGACATGGCGGACGCGCAGAAGGTCGGCGTCAGCGGCACGCCGGCGTTCTTCATCAACGGCATCATGCTGTCGGGCGCGCAGCCCGTCGAAGAGTTCAAGAGCATCATCGACGCCGAGCTGAAGCCGACGGCGCAGAAGTAATCACGCGGTTCGGAGGGCACGGGCGGTGGCCCAGAAACCCAAGGCCACGCCCCGTGTCGGTGGCGAGGCGACTTCACTGGAGTTGGAGAAGTCGCTCGCCGCTGGCCTGTCCTCCTCCCGTCCCCTCTCGGCCTGGTTCCACGGGCCGGAGGGGATGGTGCTCCTCCATGAGCCCACGGGCTTCGCCGGCTTCCTGGCCGGCACGCTCGGGACGCTCTCTGTCGAGGAAGTGTTTGCCCACGTCCTGACGGGCATTCGCAGCGGGTTGCTCGCCGTGCAGCACGGCGCCGTCCGCCGCACGGTGTCCTTCCGGGATGGGCAGGTGGTCTTCGCCACGTCCACGGAGCGCTGGGAGCGCCTGGGCGCGGTGCTGGTGCGGCTGGGGCTGGTGACGCAGGCGCAGCTCACGCAGGCGCTGTCGCGCGTGATGCCATCGCGGCGCATCGGCCAGGTGCTCACCTCCGAGGGCCTGGTGTCCGAGGCCCACCTCTACAGCGCCATGACGTACGTGGTGCGGGAGGTGGTGCTGAGCCTCTTCGAGCTGACGGAGGGCAGCTTCCTCTTCATCGAGGGCCCCGCGCCCATGGCGGACGTGGTGAAGCTGCCGGAGCGCACGCGGGATTTGGTGCTCACCGGAATCAAACGCTCGGAGGAGCTGTCGCGATGGCGGCGGCGCTATCCGGAGGACATGCGCGCGGAAGCGGGGCCGAAGGGGCCTCGTCCGGGCGAGGAGCGCTTCTTCCAGAAGCTGGGCGCGGGCACCACGCTGCGCGACCTCCGCACGGTGCGCGAGAGCGGCCACCACGCGTTCTTCACGTGGCTGGAGGAGTGCGTGCAGGCAGGCCACCTGACGGTGCGTTCCGCCACGCCTCCCGTGCCGCCCGTGCCCGCGGTGGAGGGCATGGCCTGGGAGCTCTTGTCCGCGGAGGAGCGCTACAACCTGCTGTTGTCCCTCATCCACCGCGCGCTGCGCGACGCGGGCAAGGACGTGGACCTGCTGCGGGGCTTCTTGGTTTCACCGCCCTCGGGGCTCGAGGACGCGTATGCGGGAGTGGTGCTGAGCGCGGAGGGGCGGGTGGACGTGGCGCGGCTGCGAGCGAACCTGTCCAGTGGGGGCGAGGCGGTGTCGCGCGCGCTGACGCTGGAGGCGCTGGACGCCATCGTCTCGTACGCGCTGTTCTCCGCGCGCAACGTGCTGCCTCCCGACGTGGCCGAGCGCTTGTCCAACACCTACCGCACCCTCCAGGGAGGGCTGGCCTAGCAGGCGCCACATGCCCACGTTCGCGGCCACGGCGTTCGTGGTCGGGGGACGATGGTCATGGGTGTGTTGCGGAAGCTGGCGTGGGGGTTTCTGGTGCTGGGCGCGGTGGGTTGTAGCAGCTCGCGCCAGGCCGTGAAGGCGGACGCGGCGCAGCCTGGGACGGGTGGCTCGGGGAAGATGGAGGCGCTGACGACCTCCGTGTCCGGGCCGTACGTGGACGAGGAGCTGGGGTTCGAAATCATCCGTCCCAGCGACGAATGGCAGTTGGATGTGTCGAACGAGCGCACGCCGGAGGGCCTGGCGATTCCGGTGGTGCTGCGTCACGCGTCGTCCGGGGCGCAGGTGGTGCTCCAGGTGGCGCCCGCGGTGGCCACGCCCACCCAGTTCGCCGAGCGACTGGCGGAGGGCCTGCGTCAACAGCCGGGCTTCATCACCACGGACCCGGTGCCGCTGTCGCTGTCGGACACGGCGGTGGGCTTCAGCTTCAAGGTGGGTGACAACGTGCATGGCCGCGTGGCCGTGCGCGACGGGCAGGAAGGCCGCGTGCTGATGATGCTGGCCACCTGGCCCGCGCAGGCGGTGCCCGGAGACCTCCTCAACGTGGATGCGCTCATCGAGGGCATCCGCCCGCTGCCGAACCGCAAGCCCCCTCCCAGCAAGGTGCCGCAGGCCGCGGCGCCCTGAGTCGGAAGGCTCTCGCTTCACCGTGTCTGGCGCGCGGCCCGTCGTTGAGAGACGGGCCGCGGAAGGCGGGGCGCGGCTTTCAGCTCCGCGCGGACTTCCTGGCGCCACGCGCCGCGCGGGCCGGCTTCGCGGGGGCCTCGGGAGGCTGCGTGGCCTGCGTCTCGGCGCGCAGCCGCACCCACTCCACCAGGGTGCGGACGCCCACGCCGGTGGCGCCCTTGGCGTTGTAGCCGCGCTCCTTGGGGCTGTTGGACGGACCGGCGATATCCAGGTGTACCCACGGCGTCTCGCCGACGAACTCCTTGAGGAACAGGGCGGCGTTGATGGAGCCACCCCAGCGCTCGCCGGAGTTCTTCATGTCGGCGACCTCGGAGCGCAGCGCGTCCTTCTGCAGCTCGCTCACCGGCAGGCGCCACATCTCCTCGCCCGCGGTGCGCGCGGCCTGGAGGACTTCGTTGACCGTGCCGTCGTTGTCGCCGAAGGCGCCGACGATGTAGTTGCCCAGCGCGACGATGCACGCGCCCGTGAGCGTCGCCAGGTCGATGACGGCGGACGGCTGGTGCTCGCAGGCCCAGGTGAGGATGTCGCCCAGGACGAGCCGGCCCTCGGCGTCCGTGTTGGTGATCTCCACCGTCTTGCCCAGCCGCGACGTGAGGATGTCGCCCGGCTTGTACGCATTGCCCGACGGCATGTTCTCGCACGCGCCGATGAAGGCATGCACGGGGAAGGGCGGCTTGATGGAGGCGATGACCTGCATGGCGCCCAGCACGGCCGCCGAGCCCGCCATGTCCGTCTTCATGTCCACCATGCCCTCGGTGGGCTTGAGCGACAGGCCTCCGGAGTCGAAGGTGATGGCCTTGCCCACCAGCGCCAGCGGCGGACGCTTCGCGTCCCGCGCGTTCTTCGGCGTGTAGACGATGTGGATGAGCCGCGGCTCCTCCGTGCTCCCGGCCGTGACGCCCAGGAACATGCCCATCTCCAGCTTTTCAATCTCGCGCTTGCCACCGATGGTGATCTTCAGCCCGTGCTCGCGCGCGGACTTGCGGGCGGCCTCGGCCAGCACCGTGGGCGTCACCGCGTTGGGCGGCTCGTTCACCAGGTCACGCGCCCAGTTGGAGGCCTCCGCCACGCGCTTCGCCAGCGCCAGGGCGTCCTCCACGTCGCGCGACTTCTCGGTGCCCTCGGGCAGCGCGAGAGAGACCTTGATGGGCTTGGGCGTGCCCTTCTCCTCGCGCGCGGAGGACTTGTACTTGTCGAAGCGGTACGCCCCAAGCTCCAGGCCCTCCACCACCGCGCGCACCGCGTCAGCGGGCGACTGAGTCGTCGGCAGCGCGACGACGAGCGACGTCACCTTGAGCCGCTGGGCCGTCTTCGCCGCGCGTCCCGATGCCAACCGCAGGACTTCCGGGTGGAAGCGCGCGCGGCTGCCCAGGCCCAACAGCAGCACGCGGCCCGCCGTCGTGCGGCCAAGGGTGTGCATCACCAGGGACTGGTCGGCCTTCGCCTTGAAGCCCTCCTGGGTGGCGGCGCCGCGCAGGCGGCCTTCCAACGACTTGTCCGCCGAAGCCAGACTGGCCGGGGCGCCCTCACCCAGCTCGCCCTCGAAGAGCGGGATGACGAGCAGGTCGCCATTCGCGAGGGTGGCGTCGCCGGAGACGAAGGTGAAATTCATGGGCCGATGAGCTCCTGAACGGGAGTGGGGATGCAGGGGAGGGCGCGGACTGTAACGCCCACCTTGTTGCACGCAAAGCGCTGGATATCATTCGAGCGTTGCATTGCAGCAGGGGCCTGGGTAGCAGTCAGGCAATGCCCACCTTGCTGATGCATCTGACCGCCATCGAACGGTTGGCCGCCAACCCCGGAGAGCTGCCGGCGGAATGGGTGCGCGCGCTCTCCGAGGACCTGCCCTATGCGCGCTTCGGCGTGGCGCTGCCGGACCTGCCGCTGTGCGAGGGCGTCCGAGGGGGCCTCGCCGCGTTCCTGCCCGAGCGGGAGCTTCCCCTGTTCTCGCGGCTGTATCACGAGCGCGCGCCGGTGGGCTTCGGGCTGAAGATGGCGGAGCTGGTGGCCACCGGCGCGCTGGTGGGCACCGAGCCGGGACTGGCCCTGCTGGCCGGCTATTTCACTCACCTGTGCCTGGACCGGCGGCTGCATCCGGTGGTGGACGACCTGGTGGTGCGCCACCGCCGTCGTGGCGAGCGGGCCCTGGCGGCTCACCGCGACATCGAATGGGCCCAGACGCTCTTCTACCTGCGCGAACTGCACGGCGTGGAGCTCCTGGGCACGCCCCGGCTGCGCGAGAAGTGTCAGGTGGTGAAGAGTCCCGGCTTCCCCTGGCGCGGCATCGGTCGGGGCATCTACGAGCTGGTGCGGCTGTCGTCCCAGGAACGCGTGGGGCAGGCGCCGACCAAGGCGGAGGTGGATGGCTGGGTGCGCGGCCTCTACGTCTCCGGCCTCTTCCTCTCCAGCCCCATGGGCCGCACGCGCGCGCTGCCCGCCTTCGCGCATCTGTCCTTCCAGGAGCTGTATCGCAACGACACGTTCGACTTCGCGCAGGAGGTAGAAGGTGCGCTGGAGTCGGCACGTGGAGTCCTTCGGAGGTTGCACGGCTACATGGCGAGGGGCACCTTCACACCTCGTACGCGCGCCCGCTTCCTGGAGGCGTTTCCCGAGGGAAACCTGGGCGTACGTGCCGCATAGCGCGCCGCGCATCGCCCCCGGGTGCAGGGTCGTTTCGCATGCAGAGCAACCGTCCTGGCGAGCTTGTTCCCTACCAGGGAATGGCTCTGGGCGCGGCGTTGGCACGCTCCTATCCTCGTGACGAATGACGGTTCTTCTCCTCATGGTGGTGGGCGGGCTCGCGGGGGCACTGGGCGCGATGCTGGGCATCGGAGGTGGCATCGTGCTGGTGCCCGCGCTGGTGCTCGGCTTCGGGCTGCCGCTCGAGGAGGCGGTGCCGGCCAGCTTGATGTGCGTGGTCGCCAACTCGTGTGCCGCCGCGGCCGGGTATGTGGACAACCACTTGAGTGACATCCGACTGGGGTTGACGCTGGAACTGGCCACGGTGCTCGGCGCCATCGCGGGTGGACTGGTCGCGGCGCTCATCGCCCCGGCGATGGTGGCGGTGGTGTTCGGCCTGTTCACCCTCTACGTCGCGCTGCAGATGATCCTCCTGCGCTCACCTCGCGGGGAGCCGGCCACGCTGGACGACTACCAGCCGACGAACTACCCGCTGGGCATCTCCGGCTCGTTCGTGGCGGGCGGGCTCTCCGCGCTCCTGGGTGTGGGCGGCGGGCCGCTGAAGGTGCCGCTGATGAGCTACGGCATGCGGGTGCCGTTCAAGGTGGCCAGCGCCACCAGCAACCTGATGATTGGCGTGACGGGCGCGGCGAGCGTGGCCGCCTACGCGCTGCGCGGACACCTGAAGCTGGCCCTGGTGTCTCCGCTGGTGGTGGGCGTGCTGGCCGGCGCGTATGTGGGCAGCCGGCTGATGCCGAAGGTGCCCACGGCGGTGCTCAAGAAGCTCTTCGCACTGGTGCTGCTGTCGGTGGCGGGGCAGATGTTGTGGAAGGGAGGGGCGGGACTGTGGCCGAGCGTGTGGGAGTGAGTGAAGGCGACCCGGACGGTGCTGAACCGCCGCGGGTCTCCGCGGCGATGTCGATGTCGGACCCGGCGGTGATGGGGCAGAACGCGATGGTGGCGACCCCGGCGCAAGCCGAGGCGCCGGAGCTGGACGCGGAGCCCATCACCGAGGGGCTCGCCGAGGCACCGTCCCAGCGCGTCACGCGCGTCCGGGACAGGACGCTCGCGGGAGACCGGTGGATTGCCCGGGTGTTGCGCGTGGGCGCGGTGCTGAGCGGCGGCATGTTCGTGCTGTCGCTGGGCCTGGAGGCGCTGCCAGGCACCGAGGCGACGCACGTGGCCATCGACCAATTGCGCAAGGCGGCGGCGTCCCTGCTGCTGGTGACGCCGGTGGCGCGGCTGGGCGTGGCGGGCACGCTGCTGGGCCTGCGCGGTGAGTGGCGCTACGCCGTCATCGCCGCGGGAGTGCTGGGGCTGTTGGCCCTGGCGGTGGGCGCCGGCATCCAAGCGTGATGCGGCGCCCGGAGCAGGGCGGTGGGTGGGCGCCTCAGGCGCCGCGCGCGGCGAAGTGGGCGAGGATGTTGCGCACCTTGGCGACCTCGTCCGCGCGGTTCTGCTCCTCGTAGAGCGGAATCACCGCCTCCAGGTGGCTGCGCGCCGCCGGGAGGTCCTGTGAGTAGTAGCAGGACAGGCCCAAATCCCACCGGGCGCGGGCCTCGTACACGTGGTCGTGCAGCTCCTGGTACAGCTCCACCGCGCGCAGGAGGTGGGTGCGCGCGCCCTCGTGGTTGCCCAGGAGTCCCTCGGACTCACCCAGGAGCAGGTGGCCCAGCGCGAGCGCCTCCGCGTCGTCTCCCTGCTCCAGCATGGGAATGGCTTCGAGGAAGCGCTTGCGAGCCGGCTCGTACTCGGCCTTCTCCATGCGGATGTCGCCGATGTCGAGCAGCAGCCGCGCGGTGCGCTCGGTGTTGCGCGTCTGGCGGTAGAGGATGAGGGCCTCCTGGTACTTCTCCTCGGCGGCCTCCGGCTGGCCCAGCGCGCGCAGGGACTCGCCGATGCAGGCACGGGACAGGGCCTCGCCCTCGCGGTCCTTCGTCTCGTTGAAGAGCTTCGCGGCCTGGGCGATGAGCTCCACCGCGCCTCGGTGGTCCTCGAAGTTCGCCTTCACCACGCCCAGTCCGAAGCAGGCCTGGGCCTGGCCCGGCTTGTAGCCGGCCTCCTTGAACATCGCGAAGGCCTCCTCGTAGCACTGGCGGCTGGCGGCATGGTCTTCCAGCATGCCGTGCAGCTCCGCCAGGCTCACCAGCCCCTGGCCCACCTGGGTGGGCGAGCCGGTGATGCGCAGGGTGGCCAGCTCGTTCTTCTGCTTCTGGAGCGCCTCGAGGAAGTGGGCGCGTTCGGTGTCGTCGGGCGGGTGGGTGCTCACGCGTCGCCACCCTTGCGGCGCCGGGCCGCCTTGTCCAACGAATCGTGCTTCTCGCTCCGGTCAGTGCCATTGACGTCCGGGGGAACGGACGCGCCCGCGGGGGGCGGCGGGGCGTGGTGCCGGTCCTTCTCCTTCTCCACCTTGTCGGCCTGCTCGTAGCCAAGCAGTGGGGAGAAGAAGCAGTCCTTCTTCGTGTACTCGTCGAAGGAGAAGGCGAAGCGGTAGCTGGCCGCCGCGCGCTGGTTGCAGTCGGTGCGCTCGCAGAAGCGGCAGGAGATGCCGGAGGGGATGGCATCCTTGCGCAAGTCGTTGGTGGGCAGGCCGTAGGCCAGGTACTTGGCGTTCTCCGCGTGGGTGCCCAGGCCAATGGAGTACGCGGTGCCCTTGACGATGGAGCCCTCGGTGGGCTGGAGCTGCACCTTGGCGAAGCAGAAGTACGTCGTGCCGTCCGGCATCATCGAGTACTGCCGGGTGAGCTGCGACGGGTTGAGGAAGGCCAGGTGCACGGCCCACTTGCCGCAGCTGCCGCCGCCGCTGGCGAAGCGGATGCCGGTGCCGCTGTAGCGCTTGGAGATGTTGCCGGCGATGTCCGAGCGCAGGAAGTGGAAGGGGATGCCCGGGCGCTTGGGGTCCGACAGGTTGCACAGCCGGTGGGCCACCGTCTCGTAGGTGGAGCCGAAGATGCTCGACAACAGCTCCACGTCGTAGCGCGTGCGCTGCACTTCCTTGAAGAAGTCCCCGTAAGGCAGCATCAGCGCGCCGGCGAAGTAGTTGGCCAGGTTCACCTTGATGAGCCGCGTCGTCTCCCCGTGCCGGGTGCGCCCCGCGCCGAGGATGCGCTCCACCAGCTTCTCCTTGTCCAGCATCAACAGGCCGATGGACGCGGCGATCTGGAACTTCAGCGGCTGCTCGGTGAGGTCCGGGGACAGGGTGAGCGTCTGCTCCTCCGGGTCCAACCGCCGCACCACGGACGAGCCGCTGGGCGAGGCGTCGATGAGCACGCGGTAGCCGAAGCGCTTCTCCAGCAACTGCATCAGCTGGCCGCTGGTGAGCTGGCGCTCCAGGCTGATGTCCCGCCGCAGCTCCTCGGCCTGTTCTTCAAGCTCCGGGAAGTAGTTGCGGTGCGTCTCCAGGAAGTCGCTCACCTCGTCGAAGGGTGAGTAGTCGAAGCGCACGCCCGGCACGGTGCCGTTGCCCGCGCTGCCGCCCTGCGTCCGCGTGCGCTCCTCCACGTTGAGCTGCGCGAGCACGTTCTCCAACTGGGTGCGCGTGTTCTTGTAGAGGTTGAAGAGCGCGGCCACGGTGCCCGCGAGCTTCGGCTCCGCGGACAGCGACTGGAGCGACTCCGGGTCGATGTCCAGGCTCTTGAGCAGCGGCTCGTCCAGGAGCTTCGCGAGCGCTTCGTCCACGCGCCCCTCGCCCAGCGTGGACATGAACTGCTCGGGGTCCTGATCGAAATACCGCAGCGCCTTCCAGAGCAGCGGGAAGGGCATCACCCGCTTGCCCTTCTCGATGAGGTTCAAATACGCGGGGGAGACCCCCAAATCCTTCGCCGCGTCCGCCTGCTTGATATTGCGGGCGAGTCGCAGGCCCCGGAGCTTCAGGCCCACGTTGGCGTTCAGTGCGTTGTCGTTCATGGCGGAGTCGGGTCCCGTCGGAGTGCGCGTGGCCTCTCGCGCCCTCGCCCCTCTGAACCACTCTGCAAATCGATTTACCGATTTGCAATCAACGTTTTTCTTGAGGCCGCTCCCTGTGTGGCGGGCGACGGAACGGTCGTCGTCCACATGGCGATTGGCCCCTGAGTATGCGCAACCACATGTAATCGCTGCGCTTTATCCGCGCGCGGATGTGCGTTTCAGGCGGAGTTCGACGCACGTTGTCAAAAGTTTACCGCCGCAGCGCGCCAAGCCGGTTTTGCGTATTGGTAAACCAGGATTCACGGTTTACAGAGCCGTTTCCGAGCTTGGGGCTCAAGCCATCAGCCGGTGGAAGATGAGGGAGACGTTGGTGCCGCCGAAGCCGAAGGAGTTGCTCATGACGGCGTCGACGCGGGCTTCGCGCGCGACGTTGGGGACGCAGTCCAGGGTGATGAGCGGGTCCTGGTTCTGGAGGTTGATGGTGGGCGGCAGCACGCCTCGGGTGAGGGCGAGCACGCTGATGACGGCCTCGGCGGCGCCGGCCGCGCCGTTCATGTGGCCCGTCATGGACTTGGTGGAGGAGACGGCCACGGTGCTGGCGGCGTCGCCGAACACGCGGGCGATGCCCTGCGTCTCCATCAGGTCGCCGACGTCCGTGGAGGTGCCGTGGGCGTTCACGTAGCCGATGTCCGACGGCGAGAGGGCCGCGTCCTTGAGGGCGGCGCGCATGCTGCGCTGGGCGCCTTCGCTCTCGGGTGCGGGCGTGGTGATGTGGTGCGCGTCGGAGCTCGCGCCATAGCCGGTCAGCTCCGCGAGGATGCGCGCGCCTCGGGCCTTCGCGTGCTCCAACTCCTCGAGGATGAGCATGCCCGCGCCCTCGGCGAGCACGAAGCCGTCGCGGTCCTTGTCGAAGGGACGGCTGGCGGCCTGGGGCGCGTCGTTGCGCAGGGACAGGGCGCGCATGGCCGCGAAGCCACCGACACCGAGCAGGGAGATGGGCGCCTCGGAGCCTCCGGCCACCGCCACGTCGAACTCCCCGCGCTGGATTCCGCGCAGCGCCTCGCCGATGGCGTGCGCGCTGGTGGAGCACGCGGAGTTGGGGGCCCAGGAGGGGCCCTTGAGGCCGTGGCGCAGGCTCACGTAGCCGGGCGCCATGTTGATGATCATCTGGAGGATGAAGAAGGGGCTGATGCGGTCCGCCCCCTTCTCCAGCGTGCGGCGGTGCGTTTCCTCCAGGCTGGAGATGCCGCCGATGCCGGAGCCGATGATGGTGGCGATGCGCTCGGCGTTCTCCGGCGTGACTTTCAGGCCCGAGTCCGCCAGCGCCATGTCCGCCGCCACCACGGCGAAGTGGGCGAAGCGGTCCATCCGTCGCGACTCACGCCGCTCGATGTAGTCGTCGACCTTGAAGTCCTTCACCTCGCCCGCGATTTGACAGTCGAGCGCGCTGGCGTCGAACAGGGTGATGGGCCCCACGCCGCTCTGGCCTCGCACCAGCGCCTCCCAGCTCTTCTCCACGCCCGTGCCCGCGGGGCTGATGAGCCCCATTCCCGTCACCACCACGCGCCGCTTCTGCATCCGCCGCTCCCTTGGATGACACGCCAGGAAGACGAACGGCCCGGCCGCTCGTGCGCCTTCCTTTTCGTGGCGTGCGCTGCATGGCCCTTTGTATTATGACCATCATCCCATCTGGCAACTTTGATTGTCGGTGATGTGGAATATCCGGAATCCGGATGATGGTGTCCATCATTCCATGAGGAAGGAGAAGGGGCCCATGAGCGACGGGACGGCCGGGACGCGCACGAGGACGGTGACGTGGGGAGACTTTCGCGAGGGCGTGGCGGCGGCGAAGTCGCTGTCGGGGTTGGAGTACCTGCGCGCCATCGTCCGGGGTGAGGTGCCCGGGGCACCCATCGCGGCGCTGATGGGCTTCGCTCCGGTGGAGGTGTCGGAGGGGCGCGCGGTGTTCGTGGTGGAGCCGGCGGAGTACCACTACAACCCGATTGGCACGGTGCACGGGGGCCTGGCGGCCACGCTGCTGGACTCGGCGCTCGGGTGCGCGGTGCACAGCACGCTGCCGGTGGGCGCGGGCTACACCACGCTGGAGCTGCACGTGAACATGGTGCGCGCCATCTCCCAGGACACCGGGAAGCTGACGTGTACGGGAGAAGTCATCCACGTGGGAGGCCGCGTGGCGACGGCGCAGGCGCGGCTGACGGACGCGGACGGCAAGCTGTACGCGCACGGCACCACCACGTGCATGGTGTTCCGGCCCCCGGGCCCGGGCGGCCGGGAGTAGAGGGCGCGACGATGCGCTACGCACCCGAGCACAAACAGGCCACCCGCGAGCGAATCCTCTCGGCGGCGCAGACGCTCTTCCGGAAGGAGGGCTTCGCGGGCGCGAGCGTGGAGCGCGTCATGAAAGCCGCGGGGCTGACGGTGGGCGGCTTCTACGCCCACTTCGCCTCGAAAGAGACTTTGCTCGCGGAGTCCGTGCGCGCGTTCTTCCAGCAGCAGCAGGTGCGCTGGTTCGGAGGACTGGAGGAGCTGCGCGGCGCGGACTTCCTGGACCCTTTCGTGCGGCGCTACCTCAACCACCACATCCGCGACAACATGGAGACGGGCTGCGTCATGCCGTCGGTGTTGTCGGACCTGACGCGCGGGACGCCCGAGGCCCGCGAGGCACTCGCGCAGGGACTGGAGACCTTGGCGGACGAGCTGCGGGCTCATGTCCCGGGTGAAGGGGGCGTCACCGGACGACAGCGGGCGCTGGCCACGGTGGCGCTGCTCTTCGGCGCGATGACGCTCGCGCGGGCGACGAAGCACCTTCCGCTCTCGGACGAAATCCTGGAAGCGGCGCGCGCGTTCCTGCTCGCGGGCGGCGCGCCGCCTCCGAAAAAGCGACACTGAGGGGACAGGGAGGCCCGAGCGTGGTGCTCGCCTCTCCGACACCTCGCCTCCGGGCCGGGATGTCGTTGGAGGTGGTGATGTCCTTCGCGCGCGGCCGTTGGGTGCTGGGGGTGCTCGTCCTCCTGGGGCTGTCCTGTCTGGGCGTGCCGAGGGCGCGCGCCGCGAAGGACCCGGCGGCGCTGCGCTACAACATCACCTACGTGCGCGAGCCCACGCATGCGCTCGACGTGGAGGTGGTGCTGGTGCGGGGCACTCCGCGCGCGTTCCGCTTCACGCAGCCGGGTGGGGTGCACGCCGTGAGCGCGTTTCGCGAGGACGGCGAGCGGCTCGAATTGCGCGTGAGCGATGAGGGCCTGGTCCTGCTCCCCACGGACATCCGCTTCCTGCGCTACCGCTATGACCTGGATGCGCGCCACGGCTCGCGCGGCGCGAACCTGTTCGCGGGTGGAGGCGAAGGCGACGCACGGAACGTCGCGGGCCGCGTGTACCTCATCCGCCCCAATCAGGCGCCGCCCGACCTGCGCGTGGAGCTGGTCGTCGAGGGCACGGACGCGCTGCTGCCCTGGCAGCCGGATGACACCGGCCTGTATCGGCTCCGCGCAGAGGACCTGGTGGACTCGGGCTTCCATGGCTTCGGCGGGCGCCGCTGTCAGGTGGTGTTGCCGGACGCGGTGCTGGACGTGGCGGTGCTCGGCCACTTCACCTCGGTCGATGACACCCAGGTCTGTGGCTGGTTGAAGCAGGCGGCGGATGAGGTGC
The DNA here is from genome assembly GCF_010894455.1 of Myxococcus eversor. Taxonomy (GTDB): domain Bacteria; phylum Myxococcota; class Myxococcia; order Myxococcales; family Myxococcaceae; genus Myxococcus; species Myxococcus eversor. Next base: position 678,588 of record NZ_JAAIXY010000001.1, read on the forward strand.
GCACCGTGCGCCGCGCGTTTCCGTATCCGCGCGCCACGGTGCGCGTCATCCCCGTGCCCGGACACGAGGGCCCGAGCCTCTTCGGCATGGTGCTCTGGAGCTCCCCGCCGAGCATCTCCGTGCTCGTGGGACAGGAGGCGAGCGCGGACTCCTTCGCGCGCGACTGGGTGGTGTTGCACGAGCTGCTCCACCTGACGCATCCGGCGTTCCTGCCGCGCGTGCCGTGGTTGTCGGAGGGGTTGGCCACCTACTTCACGGAGCTGGCCCGCGCGCGCTCGGGGAGGCAGAGCGCCGAGCGCGCCTGGGAGGAGCTGGTGGATGGCTTCGCGCGCGGACGCCGCGCGGCGGGAGCCCGCACGATGGAAGAGGTCATCACCGACGGAGACTTCGCGCTCGGGACGTATTGGACGGGCGCGCTCTTCGCGTTGCATCTCGATGTGGAAATCCGCCGTGTCACTGGAAACCAGCGACAACTGGAGGACGTGTTGGAGTTGCTCGCGGAGCGCGGGAGCACCTCCACGTTCGGTGCATTCGGCGTGGCGGTGGATGCCGTCGCGGGGCGGCCGCTGTTCGATGGCTTGCTCGCGCGACACCTCCGGCGCCCGGCTTTTGTGGAGCAGGAAGGTCTGCTAGAAGCGCTGGGTGTGTCGGCGGGAGCGGAGGGCATCGAGCTGATACCGGCCCGGAACAGCTCATTGCGCGAGGCGATGGAGGTCGGGCGTACCCGCGAGGCCTCGCGATGAGTGACGAGGCGGAAGGGCGTAACCGGCGGGCGGGCAATTGCGTATCGGATGCATCCGCAAGCCACCCGACATCCGTAAATGAGGTCCGCCATGTCCAGAACCCTGTTGGCGCTCGTCGTGCTCCTGGGAGTGCCCGCGTTCGCGGCCGAGCCCGCCGCCGCTTCCCAGGTCTACATCTTCAATGACCCGAACCAGCGGGACACGGTCGCCTTCATGCTGGACGCTCCGCTCGAGGTCATCAACGGCCTGTCCAACGAGGTGAAGGGGCGGGTGGAGCTCAAGGGCGGCATGGTGAGTGGCCGCTTCCACGTGCCCGTGAAGTCCCTCAAGACGGGCAACGAGACGCGCGACGGGCATCTCCAGAATGATCGCTGGCTGGACGCGGCGAAGTCGCCCGATATCGTCTTCGAGTTCGCAAACCTGGCGGTGCCCGCGCCCCTGGAGCCGGGCAAGCCCGTGAAGCTCAAGGGCAAGGGCCGCTTCACCCTGCGCGGTGTCACGCGCGAGGAGGTGGTGGAGGTGACGGCGACGGCCCTCAAGGAGTCGGCCGAGACGAAGCACCGCGCGCCAGGTGACCTGCTGCGCGTGCGCGCGAAGTTCCAGCTTCCGCTCGAGGCTTATGGCATCCAGCGGACGGAAGCGCTGGTGCTCAAGGTGGGGGAGACCGCGGAGGTCTCCGTCGACGCCTGGGGCTCCACGCAGTTCAAACCGTAGTTCCCCCTCAACGCAGTACCGAAAGGAAGCAACACCATGAACGCGAAGGCTCTTGCGGCGATTGTCGGCACCCTGTCCCTGGCCTCCCTCGCCACCGGCTGTGCGTCCACCAAGTCGGCGGAGGCCACGCCGGCCGCCGCGGAGAAGGGCGCCGAGGGCTCCTGTGGCGCCGCGAAGACGGACGGCAAGGGCGCCGAGGCCGGCTGCGGCGCGCAGAAGCAGGAAGGCGCCCCCGCGGCGACTCCGGAGAAGGGCGCCGAGCACGGCTGCGGCGCTGGCGGCTGCAACGGCCAGAAGAAGGAGTAGTCCGCGGCGCACCGGGGGCGGGTGAAGGCACCGGCCCCCTCGCGCCGACCTCCGGGCGGTGGGAAGAGCACCTCCCGCCGCCCGGTTCATTTGTCTCTCGGGGAGGTGGCTGACCGTGGTGGCGACGACGTACGCGCGAAGACACGGCCTTTCGCCCCTGGGCGTGGGCATCGGGCTGCGCCGGAGCTTCTACGAGGAGCTGCCCCGCACCCAGCGGACGCTCGACTGGGTGGAGATCATCCCGGAGAACTTCCTCTCGCTCGGAGGCCGTTCCCAGCGCGCGCTGGACGCGTGTGCCGAGCGCTGGCCGGTGTTGCCTCACGGAGTGGGGCTGGATATCGGCGGGCCGGACGCGCTGGACGAGGACTACGTCACGGGGCTCGCGGCGCTCGTGAAGCGCGTGGACGCGCCGTTCTTCTCGGACCACCTGTGCTACTCGCGGCTGGGCGGCGTGTACCTGCATGACCTGCTGCCGCTGCCCTTCACCGAGGCCGTCGTCGAACACGTGGTGCCTCGCGTGCGCGAAGTCGTGGCGCGCGTGGGCCGGCCGTTCCTGCTGGAGAACCCGAGCTACTACGCGAACATGCCCGGCGGCACGCTGTCGGAGGCGGACTTCCTGCGGCACGTGGTGGAGGAGGCCGACTGCGGGCTGCTGCTGGACGTGAACAACGTCTACGTCAACGCGCGCAACCATGGCTATGACGCCCGCTCCTTCGTGGATGCGCTGCCGCTGGAGCGCGTGGTTCAGATCCACCTCGCGGGGCACACCACCTATCCGGACGTCATCATCGACACGCACGGCGACCGCGTCTGCGACGACGTGTGGTCGCTGTACCGCTACGTGCTTGCGCGCACCGGGCCGGTGTCGACGCTCATCGAGTGGGACCAGGACATCCCGTCGATGGCGGCGGTGCTCGACGAGGCGGACCTGGCGCGCGCGGCGCTGCGAGAAGGGGCGGGGCGATGAAGCCTTCGCTGAAACACTTCTTCGACAGCATGGGGAGCTACCTGGCGCGGCCGGGCGGCGAGTCGTTGGAGCGGCTCTACACCGCGCATCCGGAGTGGCGCGCGCCCTCTTCGCGCGTGTCCATCTACGGCGACTTCGTGCGAGGCCATGTCCGCACCGCGCTGGAGAAGCTCTTCCCGTTGCTGCGAGGCGCGGTGGGCGCGGAGGCGTGGCTTGCGCTGGTGGAGGACTTCACGCTGACGCGGCCCGCGCGGCACCATGAGGTGAACCGCGTGGGCGAGGGCTTCCCGGCCTTCGTCGCGGACGCGGTGTCGTCGCGAGGGCTTCCTCCGTACGCGCCCGCGCTGGCGCGCTTCGAGTGGTCCGATTTCGCGGTGTTCGTCTCCCAAGCGGAGGCGCCCGCGCCGGTGGAGCGCCTGACGCCGAATCCCACGTTGGTGGTGCTGGAGCAGCCGTTCCGAATCTGCGCCTGGGTGCGCGCTCGGGGCCAGGGCGCGGCGCGGGGGCCCGAAGCAGGAGACGAGCTGGCGCTGCTCTGGCGTCATCCGGAGCGCCTGGTGACGTACTACCAGGAGGCCACGCCGGCCGCGCTGCTGGTGCTGAAGATGGCGGTGGAGGGACTGTCCGCGTCGGACGTGGCGACGGCCACGGGAATGCCCGAGGCCGACATCCTGGAGTCCGTGGCGCGATTGTCTCGCGAGGGCCTGGTGCTGGCGCCCCTCGCGTGATTCGGACGAAGGGCTCCCGACGCCTCAGTGGCGCAGTGAGCACACCTGGCCGACGGCGGAGTCCTCGCAGCGCGACGTGCCCGGGCACTCCACGTCCTGGGTGCAGGACACCGTGCACTGTTTCTCCAGGCACACCCCATCCGGCAGGCCGAGCTTCTGGCAGCGCGTGTCGTCCGCGCACTCAGCGCCGAGCTGGAGCAGGGCGCGGCAGCCCTCGAAGCGCGCCGGGTCCGGGAGGCAGCTTCCCTGCTGGCAGGTGAAGCCCGCCTCGCACCGGTTCGCCACGCGGTCTTCCTCGTTGATGGACTCGCTGCACTGCTTCACGCAGGTGGCCCCGCCCTCGGCGAGGAGCTGGCACGCGGCGCCCTCCGCGCAGCCCCCGTTGACATCACACGCGCCGCAGCGCGGGCCCACCGCTCCGCAGCGGAAGCCCTTGCAGATCATCCCCGCGCCGCACTGCGCGTCCAGCAGGCACTCGACGCAGCTGCCGCCCGGGTTGCACACCAGTCCGTCCGCGCAGCCCGTCAGGCCGCAGCGGTTGACGAGCTCCGCGTTGGGCTCCAACTCGACGCGCAGCTCCTTCTTCTCGCCCGAGCCCACGCACGCCTCGGCCTGGACGCTGGGAAAGCCCACGCCGGCGATGCTCAGCCCGTAGCACCCATCCGGCAGGGGCCCCACGCGCAGCCGCCCCGCGCCATCCAGGACGAGCCGCTCGAAGGGCGTGTCCAGCACGGACACCTCCACGCCGGCCACCCGCTCGCCATGCGAGGCCTTCACCCGCATCTCGAAGAAGCCCGCGTCCCGGGGCGCCACGCGCGAAAGCTTCACCGACTGGCCGCCCGACACCTTCACGGACACCCGCGTCGCCTTCTCCGCCGTGGCGACCACGAACAGCTCCGCGGGCCCCGTGGGCACGCCCTCCAGCTTGAACCGGCCCTCCGCGTCCACCGAGGAGCGCACGTCATGCGCCCCCACCAGGGACACCAGCGCCACCGCCGGGTCGAACTCCGTGAGCTGCCCTTCGATGGTCCCCACTCGCAGCGGCGCGTTCTCCAGATTGCCGCACGCCACCGCTCCCAGCAGCAGGACGACTCCCAACGCGATGTGTTGTCTCGAACCCATCAGAATCGATACCCCACACCGGCCCAGCCGCCGGTGAATCCCACGGCCTGTCCCTCTCCATCCACCACCACGTACGTCAGCATGAGCTGCGCCTGGGTCATCAATTCCAGACGTTCACCCACTCGCAGCACCATTCCTCCCACCACGCCAGGGCTGACGGTGAAGAAGCTCTGCCCGCTGGCCAGGGTGTCCACCTCGAAGGACCGTCCCAGGTACAGGGCGGCCACACGAGGACCGGCGAACAGTGTCAATCGTTCCCACCGCCACAGGTAAGGCAGGGCCATGCCCGCCGAAAACGTGGTGTAGCGGAAAGGGATTTCGTCGTCGGGTTGGAGCTGGAGCGCGCGCCGTCCCGTGCTGAAGCTCACGTCGAACAAGAGCCCGAAGTCGGGCAGCGGCCGGTCCTCCAGCCGCAGCGACACGGCGACCTCCGGCGCCAGCGGCAACAGCTCCTTGCGGCTGCGCTCATCGGCGAAGGTGAACATGCCCCCGAGCAGCGACAGCGAGCGCCGGGGGAAGGCCTCCGACAGGAGCTGCTCCAGCGGCAGCCGCTCTCCGGCGCTGACCTCCACGTCGCGTCGCAGCAGCACCGCGTCGCCCTTGGTCAGCTCCACCGTGCGCTTGCCGGGCGTCACCGCCGCGCCTCCTGGCAGCTCCGTGCGCGCCTCCCCGTCCACCTTCAGCGTGAAGCCGTCCAGCCGGGGGTTGTAGGAGAACAGCTCCGGCCGGCCCGTCCGGGCGATGTTGCCCGACAGCACCACCGGGTCGGCGCCCACTTCGAGAATCTCCGCCGACGGGCGCTGGCGGCCCTCGGTGAAGGCGAAGGTGCGCCTGCGCGCGTAGTCATGCGCCTCCGTCGCGGTGACGGCGCCGTCCGTGTTGCGGTCCGCGCCTCCGCCCAGGCCCTCGACGAGGAAGTGGGTGTAGATGTCGTTGCGCAGCCCCTCGTCCTCGCGCGCCGTCTCGCCCCAGTCACAGGCGGCGAAGACCATGGACGCTCGCGAGGACTCCTCCAGGGGGCGCGCGTAGAAGCCCGACTTGACGCCCGCCAGCTCCTTCTCCAGCTCCTTGGGCAACAGCGACTTGCCGTTGCCGCTGTGACAGGAGGCCAGCACCAGGAGCCTGCGGCGACTGGAGAGCGCGTCGAATTCCGCCTTCAGCATGTCCATGGACAACGCCGTCTGGGCGATGGCGCGATAAGAAGCGTCCCGAGTCACCAGGAAGCGGCGCAATTCGCCCGTGGCGTCCCGGGCCAGGGTGCCGTGCGCGGAGAAGTAGACGACGACGACGTCGTCCGGACGGTGGGCCTGCTTCCGCAACTCCCGCAGCGCCGCGAGGATGGCCGCGCGCGTCGTGTCCTCGGGCCGAGTGAGCACGCGCACCTGGTCGAACCGCCCGCGCGCCGGGTCCAACATCGCCGCCGCCAGGTCCGTGGCGTCCTTGGCGGGGTAGCGCAGGCCGCGCCAGTGGGGGTCGTCGAACTCGGAGATGCCCACCAGCAGCGCCATGCGCCGGGGCGTGTACGCGCTCGACAGTGCCTCCTCGTCGAGCCGCAGCGGCACCAGTCCGCCCTTCTCCATCCCCTGGGACGAAGGAGTCGCGCACGCAGTCAGCGCCACCAGCAGGATGGGAAGAAGGTTCCTCACGCTTGCCTGATTAGCGGGGATTCTGGCCGCTTCGGACGCGGACGTCGAACCTCGTCACCGCCAACGTGCCTTGTTCCCACCGCTCACCTTCACCCACCAGCACGCGCTTCACCTCGTCCGGCGAGGGCTCCAGTCCGGCGGGAGAGGCGGCCAGCCACAGCGTCAGCGGGCCCGACTCGCCCTCCAGGCTGACCCCGGAGAGCCCCTGGGGGCCTCGCAGGTCATGCGTCCCCGCCTCCAACTCGAAGGTGCCGAGCAACTGGGGCTCCTCGTCCGCGCGCCGCTGGAAGAGCAGGGCGGTGCCCGCCTCGGTGGCGTGGTAGCGCAGGAGCAGCACGTCGTCGGAATCCACCAGGGTGTCCGGGTCCAACCGGCGCAGGGCGCCATCCGAGCCCTTGGCCACCACCGCCAGCTCCAGGGCGATTCGGCCCACCTGGCCCTTCACGCCCGACTCCTGGGACGCGGGTCCCAGCTCCACGCCGCTGCCGCCCTGTCTCAAGCGGGGCACGACGATGATAGCGAGCAGGCCCGCGGCCACCGCTCCGGCGATGAGGCCCCACCGTCGGGTGTCCAGGTGGGGCTTTCGCAGCTCGCGGCGCACCCGGGCGAAGCCCACCTCGTCCAGCGGGGCGTCCGTGCGGGGCGGGGCCAGGGCGAGGAGCACGGCGTCCACTTGTCCATCCAGGACATCGGGGCCGGAGTGGGTGGCGAGGAAGCCTTCACACGCCTCGCACGCGGTGGCCAGGTGCTCGCGGAAGTACTTCACCGCCTCCGGCTCACGACGGGCAAGGGCGCTCAGCGCCTCGTCATCCAGGTGTCTCATGAACACTCACTCCCACCGACCGGCGAGCACTCGCCGCAGCAACTCTCTCTTGATACGACCCCGGAAGCGCTCGAGTCTCATCGTCACCGCGCTTTTCCCCACACCCAACTGCTCGGCAATCTCCCGCGCGGAGAGCTCTCCTTCGATATAGAAAAGTTGGACTGTCCGCTTCTCTTCGCCATCTGGCAGCTCGGAGATGAGCTGGCGGACCACCTCGATGTCACGCTCGAGCTGGAGGGCCTCCGGGAGGGCGGGCACCGTCTCCGGCTCCGGGTCCGAGATGTCGTCCTCCAGGCGCCGCAGGCTCGCCTTGCGCTCCAGCCGCGTCCGGGCCCGGTTGCGAGCGATGGACAGGAGCCATGCCTCGAAGGCGCCGGCCTCCTTGAGCCGGGGGAGGGCACGGAATGCCCGGACGAAGGTTTCCTGGATGACGTCTTCCACCTCGTCGGAGTCGAGCGGGGCGAACCCCGCCATCAGCCTCGCCACGAGGGGACGAGTGCGCCGGTACAGCTCACTGAAGGCGGAGGTCTCCCCACTCGCCGCGCGCCGCACCCATTCCGCCAGTCCCTCCGTGGAACCCACCTGTCCTCCTAGACCTCCGGAAGTGTCCGGTGGCCACGCGTCCGGCTCGACTGGCCCCTGAGCACGCCAGGAAGCGGGCGGGGCGGGGCGCTTCCTACTGGCTCCCGGGGGGGCCTCGGGGGGAAGAATGTGTCCCGCCGTTTCATTTCCGCGAGGACCCCGCCATGCGCGTCATCAACTTCAACCCTGGCCCCGCCGGCCTGCCCCTGCCCGCCCTGGAGCGCGCCCGGGACGAGCTGCTCGACTTCCAGGGCTCCGGCATGTCCGTGATGGAGCACAGCCACCGGGGCAAGGAATACGAGGCCGTCCACGACGAGGCCATTGCCCTGCTGACCGAGCTGACGGGATTGCCCACCACCCACCAGGTGCTCTTCCTCACCGGCGGCGCGTCGCAGCAGTTCGCGCAGGTGCCGATGAACTTCCTCACCCCCGACACGAGCGCGGACTACCTCATGACGGGCGTGTGGAGCGAGAAGGCGCTCGACGAGGCGAGGTACTACGGCAAGGCCCGCGTCGCGGTGACGACGGTGCAGCCCGACAAGCACTACACGCGGGTGCCGCGCCAGGACGAGCTGAAGCTGGACCCGAAGGCCGCGTACGTCCACCTGACGAGCAACAACACCATCTACGGCACCCAGTGGCACACGGTGCCGGACGTGGGCTCTGTCCCCCTGGTCGCGGACATGAGCTCCGACTTCCTGTGGAAGAAGATGGACCTGTCTCGCTACGGGCTCGTCTACGCCGGAGCGCAGAAGAACCTGGGGCCCTCCGGCGTGACGCTGGTGGTGGCGGCGAAGGACTTCATCGCGCGAGGGCGCAAGGACCTCCCGAAAATCTTCCGCTACTCCATCCACGCGGAGAACAACTCGCTCTACAACACGCCCCCCACGCTGGCCATCTACCTGGTGCGCAACGTGCTCGCGTGGATGAAGAGCGTGGGCGGCCTTGCACAGATTGAAGCGTGGAACCGCCAGAAGGCGGAGCTCCTGTACGGCGCGCTCGACAGGCTCTCCGGCTTCTACCGGGCGCCGGTGGAGCGCGAGTCCCGTTCAGTGATGAACATCGTGTTCCACCTGCCCACGCCGGAGCTGGACGCGGCCTTCGTCGCTGACGCGAAGCAGCAAGGAATGGTGGGGCTGAAGGGGCACCGCACGGCGGGGGGAATCCGGGTTTCCACATACAACGCGGTGACTGTGGAGAATGTGCGCACCCTCGTCACCTTCATGGAACATTTCGTGAAGACCCGCGGGTAGTCTCCGTCGAACTCGCGGAACAACTCATGCTGGAGGGTTTCATGAAAGCCACGCTGTCCGCTGTCGCGCTCTGCCTGCTGTTCGCCGTGCCCGCATTCGCCAAGGAAGTGGCCGGGGTGAACTATCCGGACACCGCGAAGGTGGGCGACAAGGAGCTGAAGCTCAACGGGGTGGGCCTTCGCAAGAAGTTCATCGTCAAGGTCTACACGGTGGGGCTGTACCTGGAGACGCCGTCGAAGGACGCCGCGCAGGTCCTCGCCGCGGACGAAATCAAGCGCGTGCGCATGTACATGCTCCGTGATTTGGACAAGAAGACCATCACCGAGGCCATCGTCGACGGCTTCAAGAAGAACGCGGGCGCGAAGATGCCGGCGCTCCAGGCGCGGCTGGACACCTTCACCGCGGAGATTCCCGACCTGAAGAAGGGCGACGAGCTCATCCTCACGTACACCCCGGGCAAGGGGACGCAGATCCAGAGCAAGAAGGAGGGCGAGAAGATCTCCGTGGAGGGCAAGGACTTCGCGGACGCGCTCTTCTCGGTGTGGCTGGGCAAGGACCCGGTCGATGACGGCCTGAAGGACGGGATGCTCGGCAAGGACTGAGCGAGTCGTCCGTCTCTCAGCGCAGCACCTGGAGGCGCTCCGTGTCCTGGACCAAGGCACGGGGCGCCTTCCGCGTTTTCAGCCCGGCAGGAGGACGCTTGAAATACGTGGATGCGTGGCACGTAGTAGGAAGGTGCCCGGCTGGACGGCGACGCCGGGTCTGATAGCAACCGGCCGGTCAGGAGGACGACATGGGAATTTGCGCGTGGCTGGTGCTGGGCGGTATCGCGGGCTGGATTGCGAGCATCATCAAGGGCACGAACGCGAGGATGGGGTTGGTCGCCAACATCGCGACCGGCATCGTCGGGTCGATGCTGGGCGGCTGGCTGTTCAGTCTGCTGGGAGGCCGGGGCGTGACGGGGTTGAACCTCTACTCGTTGGCGGTGGCCACGGTGGGGGCGGTCATCCTCATCAGCATCGTCCAGGCGATACGCAAATAGCGCCTGGGGCCCTCTCGCCTTCAGAAGAGGCTGAGCTGGGGTGACGGTGGAGGCTTGCGCGGCGGGCGCCGGAAGGTGTCCGGCGCGTCCTCGGTGATGAAGGAGGTGCGCAGGCCGACCTTGCGCGCCGTCGTCTCGAAGAGGCGGTGGATGGTCTCCGCGTAGAGGCCCTCGCCGCGCATGCGGTGCTTGAAGCGGGAGTCGTTGAGCTCCCCACCGCGAATCTCCCGGATGCGGTGCAGGACGCGCTCGGCGCGCAGGGGCAGCCTGGCGCGCAGCCGTTCCTCGAAGACGTCCTTCACGGGGCCGGGCAGGCGCACCAGCGTGAAGTGCGCACGGGTGGCGCCCGCTTCCCGCACGGCGGTGAGCACACGGGAGATGTCCTCGTCGTTGAGCCCCGGAATGATGGGGGCCACGGAGACGGCCACGTTGAGGCCGGCCTCGGAGAGGCGGCGAATCGCGAGCAGCCGCCGTTGGGGCGACGCCGCGTAGGGCTCCATGGCGCGAGCAATCTCCGCGTTGTGGAAGGGCAGGCTGACGCTGACCCAGAGCCGGGCGTCGCGGGAGATGCGCTGGAGCACGTCGAGGTCCCGCTCGATGAGCACGCCCTTGGTGATGATGCCCACGGGGTTGCGGTACTCGGCGCAGACCTCCAGGCAGGCGCGGGTGAGGCGCATGGAGGCCTCGAGCGGCTGGTAGCAGTCGGTGACGCCGCTGAAGACGACCGTCTCTCCCCTCCAGGACGGGCGCTCGAAGTGCTCTCGCAGCAGCTCCGGGGCGCGGGGCTTCACGACGAGCTTCGTCTCGAAGTCCGTGCCCGCGCCGAAGTCGAGGTACTGGTGCGTGGGCCGTGCGTAGCAGTACGCGCAGGCGTGGAGGCAGCCGCGATAGGGATTGACGCTCCAGCTGAACCCCACGTCGGGGCTGTCGTTGTGCGAGACGACCTGTTTGCTGTGGTCTTCAAAGACCTCCAGCCGCGACGGAGGAATCTCGTCGAGGTACTCCACCTCGGTGCTCGCCCAGGGGTTGGGCGGATTGTCGATGGGGCGCGCCTTCACGCGCCCAGGGTGGGGCTGAAAGCGCGTTCAGTCAAGGGTCCGTCCATCGAACGGATTTTTTCTGCCCGGGTTGAGGTGAAATGCGCCCTGGGTTCGTTTCCTGGGGGCAGCGTCAACGTCAAGCAGGAGCTCTCGAGCATGAAGTCTTTTGGAATGAAGCCGCTTCTGACAGTGCTGTCAGTGCTGGTGGTCTCCCTCGTGGGATGCGGGGTTCCGGAGGAGGAGTCCCAGGCCTCTACGGGGGCCACGTCCCAGGCACTGACCGGTCCTTATGACCCCTGGGTGGCCCGCCACGCGCTCACCGCCGCCCAATATCAGACGGAATTCAATACGTGGACCGGGCAAGGCTATCGCCTCTCCTATGTCAGCGGTTACGAAGAGGGAGGCAGTGTCCGTTACGCGGCCATCTGGGAACAGACGAGCGGCCCGGCCTGGCGGGCCTTCCACGGGCTGACCTCCGCGCAGTACCAGACCACCGCCGTCAATCAGCATGCGCAGGGATACCGCCCGGTGGTGGTCAACGGGTACAGCGTCGGCGGTGTCGCCTACTTCGCGGTCATCTTCCATTCGGACGGTGTCGCCGCGTGGGCGGCCCGCCATGACCTGACCGCGGCCCAGTACCAGACGGAGTTCAACACCTGGACCGGGCAGGGCTACCGGCTCGTGCATGTCAGTGGCTACACGTCCGGTGGCGCGGAGCGCTATGCGGCCGTCTGGGAGCAGACCAGCGGGCCGGCCGCGCGGGCCTACCACGGGCTGACCTCGGCCCAATACCAGTCCACGTTCAACACCAATGCGTCCCAGGGCTACCAGCTCGCGAAGGTCAGCAGCTACAACGTGGGCGGCACGGACAAGTACGCGGCCATCTTCCATGCGTCAGCGGGGATTCCCATCGCCGCGCGTCATGGCCTCACCTCCGCCGCGTATCAACAGGCCGCGACGGACCTCAAGAACCAGGGCTATCGCCCCCTCGTGGTGGCGGCGCACAACAACGGGAGCCAGCCCGAGTTCGCGCTCGTCTGGCGGAACCTGACGTTCAGCGCGGCCGACCTGCAGCACATCGACACCACCGTCCAGCAGGCGATGGCCAGCACGAACACCGTCGGCCTGTCGCTGGCCATCACCCGTCGTGGACGGCTCGTGTTCGCCAAGGGCTATGGCCTGGCCGACCAGGGCAGCGGCACCCCGGTCCACTCCTCCCACCGCTTCCGCGTCGCCAGCGTGTCCAAGCCGATGACCTCCATCGGCATCATGAACCTGATTGAAAGCGGCCAGATTCAGCTGACGGACCGCGTCTTCGGCAGGGGCGGATTGCTCGGTGAGACGTTCGGCGCGCAGAGCACCTACCGGGACAGCCGCGTCCTGAACATCACCGTCCAGCAGTTGCTGGAGCACACCGCGGGCGGCTGGGACAACGATGGCGCGGATGGGTCGGGCGACCCCATGTTCATGAACACGGGCATGACGCACGCGCAGCTCATCCAGTGGGTGTTGCAGAACGTGCCGCTCGAGTTCGCGCCGGGGACGACGTACCAGTATTCGAACTTCGGCTACAGCGTCCTCGGTCGCATCATCGAACGCGTCACGGGGATGACCTATGACGCCTATATGCAAAGCCAGGTGTTCACGCCCAGCGGCGCCACCAGCTTCGCCGTCGGGGGCGATACCCTGGCAGCGCGTCTGTCGAACGAGGTCGTCTACTACCAGCTTGGCGCGGGGGCCTTCAATCCGTACGGCATGCCGGTGCGTCGCATGGATGCGCACGGCGGCTGGGTCGTCACGCCCATCGACCTGCTGCGCGTCTCCGTGCGAGCGGATGGGTACTCCACCGTCCCGGACCTGCTGAGCCCAAGCTCCCTCACCACGATGACCACCCGCACGACGGCGCTCGACACCCTGGGCAACCCCGTCAACTACGCCAAGGGCTGGTCGGTGAACAGCCTCCCCAACTGGTGGCACGGAGGCTACGTCCCGGGCACCCTGGCCCTGTTGGTGCGGACCGATGACCGCTATGGGCCCAGCCGCTCCGAGGAATTCACCTGGTCCGCCATGACCAACTCCAACAACCGGGCCGGCTCGGGCACGTCCGACATCAACCTCGACGGCCTGATGTGGAACGTCGTGAACGGCGTCAGCGCCTGGCCCGCGCACGACCTGTTCTAGGCAGGGACTTTCCAGCAGGACTCGTAGGCCCGGCGGGGCTCGCGGGAGCCTCCGCCGGTCCGTTGATGCATCGAGCTGGTTTCTCCGCGCCAACGGGCCGTGCGAGCGAAACACCCGCACGGCCCTCGTCGGAGTTCGTCAGCTCAGTCCGTGAACTCGCAGGACACGCCCACGCCAGTGCCCGCGTACGTGAAGGTCGCGGTGGCGCTGGTGGCGCTCGATGAGGTGAAGCTGAGCGTCGCACCGGAGGCGGTGAAGTTGGCGATGGACCGGTCGACCTGTCCGTTGGTGGTGCAGCTCACCGTGACGACGTTACCGGTGGTGAGACGCAGGGCGCATCCGTTCGCCATGTCGTCGAAGTTCCCGGTGCGGGTGCAGGACTGGGTGGAGGTGCTCATGGTGATGCTGCCCTGCGAGGTGCGATTGCCATTCGCTCGAATCAAGGCCAGCGCGGGAATGACGGTGGAGTTCGAGTAGATATCCGGCATCGACGTGGCGGTGTTGAAGCCGCCGAAGCTGGTGCAGCCGCCATTGGTATGCACGCCCACCACCACCCCGTCGCTCGACAGCACGGCGGAGCCGGACGAGCCATGGTCGGTGTCGATGTCTGCGTAGGCGAGTTGGCCGTCGACGAGCCGGCTCGCGTAGTGGCCCTCGTGGTACTTCTTGCGCAGCCCATTCGGATGCTGGGTGATGCTCAAGATTTGTCCCACGGTGGGGAGCGCGTTGACGGTCCGCATGCTGCCGAAGGTGTTGCCCGCATGGCTGGCGAGCCGGACCACGGCGTAGTCCAGACCTCCCAACTGGACGCGCTCGAGTCCCTCGGCGATCTGCACGGTGGTGGTGGTTCGCAGCGTACTCGTCGGGTCGACCTGGAAGTTGAACACCACGTCGTAGTTCGCCGCGTCCGCCGTGGACGTGAAGCAGTGGCCCGCCGTCAGGAGGATGTTCTCCGCGATGAGCGTGCCGGTGCACTCCGACGCGCCGGTGGCGCGCAGCCGGATGATGCCCACCGCCCGCTGGGTGCGCAGCACGTAGTTGCCCCACGCCCCACCACGGGTGGTGGCCCAGGGTTCGACATCCTCCCAATCCGTGGTGGTGCCGCAGATGGAGCCCTGCTGGATGGTGTGAAGGCCTCCGGCGGGGGCCTCCGACTCCAATCCCTCTCCGCAGCCCATAACCAGGGCGCTCACGGCGAGGGACGCCAGGAACTTCACGGAGAACTGCCTTGTATGCTTGAACATGGAGGGACCTTGAGTTGTTGCGTCTTGGTGGAACGACCTGTGCGTCGCGGGCCCCTGCCTGTCGCGACGCCTTCGCATCATCCACGGATTGCCATTGAATGGGATGTCACATCCACGTCACTTCGTGAGTCCAGGCAGGTGCTCACGGACCGACGAAGTCCATGAGCGCGTCCCGGACGGCGTCGAACGGAGCCATCTCCTTTCGGGCACGACAGAGAATCAACGCGCCTTCAACCGACGCCAGGATGAGCGCCGCGGCGCTGCTCGCCTTCGCGTGAGGCATTCCCGCCACCACCAGGCGCTCTCCGAGCTCACGCTCCCAGGCCACGAAGACGGACGCGGCCCGCGCGCCCAGCTCCGGATGTTCCAGCCGCGCATTGGCCACGGCGGCGATGGCGCACCCGGCCTGGCAGTCGGTCTTCACCAGCACCGTCCTCCACGACTCGAAGAAGCGCCTCACCACCTGCCCCGGCGTCGCCCCCTCGCCATGGCGAAGGAGCGCGAGCACGCGGTCCCCCACCAACGCCGAACTCGTGGACGCGGTTCGCGCGAGCGCGATGGCCCGGCGCTGACGAAACGGGCGGGTAGCGGCACGTTCAACCCCTCCACGGAGAGCTGGCTCAAGCCTGGTTGCTGGAGGTGTCGCGAGCGGATTCCCAGGCGGACAGGCGCTGCCGCTGCCGGGGGACTGGCCAGTCGTGCTCGAAGTCGAAGGGCCGTCGAGCCTGCAGCGTGAGTTCGAGCGCCGCGCGGATTCGGGTCTCCGGTGGGGCCAGGGCTTCCTTCAGCTCATCCAGGCAGGAACCCAGGCTGAATGGATGGCCGTGGCGCCACCTCACCCCACGGTGAAACCGGTGCTGGTGGGTTGCCCACCAGCGATGCCATGGCTCGGGGTCTTGGTCCCATTGCTCGACCTCGACGTCTCCGTCTTCGACCTCCGCCTCCTCCGAGGCCATACGTGCTTGTTGCTTCAGTTGCGCGCCACTGAGCAGCCCAAGCGCCCTGGCCGCGGCTTGAGCGCTGGTGGCCGACTCTAGCGTCAGGTGGGACAGCAGCTCGGTCACCGCGGCGCCCAGGCCGAGCATCCCCATGGCGTCGAGCCCTGCGACAGCGAGTTCAGGACGCCTGCATGCCTGTCGCAAGACAGGCAGTGCCTGTGAGTCACCCGCCAACCCCAGCAACCTCAAGAGAGGAGGCGTCCCCTGTCCCTCGGCGCATCGCTGCCGACAGAGGGGCAGTGCGAGATTCGAACCCAGCATCAGCGCGGCGCGGGCCAAGGGCTCGATTGCATGAGGGGCCTCATGGGAGAGCCTGGATTCGATGGGGGCGAGGGCAGGTCGATGGCGGAGCCGGGCGAGGGCGAGGGCGGCCTCTCTCCTCACGGAGGAGTCTTCGTCGTCGAGGAGCGCGAGAAGTCTGGAGGGCGCGCCTTCTCTCCGGTGTCCCAGGAGTGCCGCGCTCGCGGCCCGCACTTCGGGACGTCCGTCACTCAGGGCGCGGGTACAGAAGTCCGCGAGCCCCGGGTTCGATACGAGGACCAGCGCCTCGGTCCACACGGTCAGCTTGTCTGTGCGGTCCTCCTCACGGGATTGAAGGAGGTCGTCGAAGTCGCATCGCTCGAGCGCAAGTGAGGCCAGGACATGAATCCCCGCCCGGAGCTGCCCTTCGTCTTCCGTGGCCAGGAGTTCGCGAGCACACGCCACCGCCATGTCCCTTGATGCGCGCAGGGCTCCGACCTGGCGTGCGAGGCGCGACTCGAGCTCCTCCGCCTCCATCCAGGAGCAACCAGGGGTGACGAACGAGCGCCTCCGCTGTTCGAGAAGGAAGTCCACCTCCGAAAGGTGCTGCTCCTGAAACTCTCTCAGGAATGCCGCCGCTCCTGGATGCGCCCTCAGGCTCATGCTTTCGCGCCGGGGGCCTTGGGAGTCAGGCGAGGCGCGTGTTGTCACGCAGCACCTCCGTGACTTTCGACAACCCCGCTTCGCTCATCGAGGCGACCTCGACGATGAGCCCACCCCGGGGTGGGTGGTGCGCGTAGATGGCGGCGTCCTCGCGGTCAAGCAGCAGGCAGGAGGGCCCCGCGTGTGCAAGGTGCTCGAACCCCGACTTCAGGGCGATCTGCTTCAGCGACTGGAGCTGCTTCAACTGGGGAGCGCGGCTCTCCTGCTGCCCGGAGAGGGACATCATCATCGTCGTCCGGGCTGGCATGGGCTTCAGGCGCTTGGACAGGAACCCCAGGGAGAACAGCAGGGCCCTGAGGGAGTGGTAGCCCGGGTGGACACGCCCTTCGAACACGGCGTTGCCACCGGTCTCGAACCGGACCACCCAGAAGTCATCCTCACTGGGTGAGTCGAGGTCGAGGTAGTAATCGAAGTAGGGGTCCTTCAATTCCATGGCCACCAGGACGTAGCGAGGCGGCGGACGCCACTCTTCCGACTCGAGGCTTTCGATGAGCGCATCGAGCTCGAAGCTCACGGCGGGGAGTTCCAGGCTCCCCATGTTGCTCCCCATCCTCCGCAAGAAATCCACGTAGTGAGGGGGCAGCTCTCGGCCGACCAGGTCCGCGAAGCGAGCGATTCGCTCATGGGGGGCACCCCGGATGGTGGCTGGGTAGTCCGGGTCGTAGCGGCCCAGGAGCGCGATGAAGTCATCCATCATGAAGCAGCCTCCTCGGGGCAGGGCTTGTGGGGAGGGCAGAGCATGGGCGTCAGATGGATCTGGCAGGTCTCGCAGGATGGCACGACATCACCATGCCGGAACTCCTCGGTGACCTGTCGCGTCTCTTGACCGAGGGTTTTGAAATAGGTGACGCCGACGGTCGTCCGGACCCCCACTTTGCTCTTCTTGTTGGCGCGCTCCACGGCGGCCTCCGGGAAGTAGAACACCTCGGTCATGGCGCCTGGCTTGTGTCCATCCTGATGCGCCTTCTGGATGAGCTTGGGCGCCGCGCAGGCCCCGGGTGGATTCCTGGGGGCTGGCAGCGCCTCCAGGAAGAGCGCCTGCCCGTCTGGAATGAGGCCCATGGAATCCTGGACCTGAGAGAAGTCGACCGGATCGCACACCCCCCAGCGCTTCCTTGCATCGTGCTCATTGAGCAACTCGACGGCCTTCTTGAAGCCGTCCAGCGCCTGGTCATCTCCGGACATGGCGGCGTAGATTTTCTGCCGACACGCGCACACCAGTACTCCGAGCATGTAGCCCCCCTTCTTCTTGAACACTGCCAGGTGGCTCAGCTTGGGCGTCATGCTGATGTGGTCGAGCGTCCCCATCAGCTTCACGGCCAGCGCGGTGCTCTCGGGTCGTTCCAGGATCCGGTGTTCCGCCTTTTCGTGCCCACAGGCCCTGGGACAGCCTGCGCCGACCGGATCATCCCCATAGGCAAAGCCACATTGCCCGTCCTGCATGAAGGCCGTGTTGAATGTATTCCCATTGTGCTGGGTGACGTCCATGAAGCGCACGACACCCTTGCCCTCGAACTTCACGTCGAGGCTGTAGGTGCCCCAGGTCATCTTCCCCTTCGTCTTTGCCGAGACGAGTCCACCCCCCGCCGTGCCTGCTTCGTCTCCCGAACTCGTCCCCAGCTTGGAGGTCTTGAGTGCCACCGGGTTCCCGTCGATGGTGACCGACGTGCTCCCTTCGGCCAGGTCGCTGTTCCTGGCCACGTTCACGTAGGGCACGGGCACCGGCCCACCTGGAGAGGGAGTCTTGCAGACGTCGGGGGCCGCGCAGGTATTGGTTCCACCATCACCCGAATGGACGATGGTCCTCCCATTGGCGAAGACGTCGCTCATATTTCCCTTCCAATGATGCAGGCTCCGACCTGTCCTTCGTCGGAGCAGCCGTAGACGAGCATCCGGGCTTCGGATGCTGGACTCGAGACCTGCTCTCCCAACAGCTGAAGCGCCAACCCGAACTGGACCACGCCAGCGCCAGCGCCTACGTCTCCTTGGGTTTCCGCTAGAAGCATGACGCGTAGCGGCTCGGGCATGAGCGAGGCATTGCGCAGATACGCCCGATTGAACTCATGTCCCCAGAAGGTCTCTCCCGTCTGGCAGGACAGGACCTGCGCGACTCTTTTCCTTTCAGTCGCCGGATGGGTGCGCAGGTAGTGGAACGCCGTCGTGAGTCCTTCCGCCAGGCTGGGCTTGCCACACGTCATGGGGCGGGGCTCCTTCGCGACAGTGGCGGCGAGGACGAGACCTTGCGGGCGCAATCCCCGGTGTCTGGCTGTCGAGGCCCGTGTGAGCAACACGAAGCCTGCTCCTTCCCCGGGGATGATTCCGTCGCGGACCGTCGAACAGCGCAGGCGTCGCCCGCCGAGCAACTGCTTCAATGAGCCTGGATCGCAAAACGAGTCGGCGGCACCCACCAGCACCTGTCGTGCTCGGCCCGCATGCAGCGCCGCCATGGCCCGAGACAGGGCCGCGAAGAAACCTGCCCGTCCCTCGTGGCAGAGCCCGTCTGCCTCCAGATGGAGTCGGTAGGGCGAGGCCACCTGTGCGAGCGCCTCCAACAGGCGTGTTCTCTCGACGTCCACACCACCGACAGAGCCGGAGAGCGCCATGAACAAGGGAAGGGTCTCCCTCTTGTCCAGGGGCACGGCATCGAGGCATTCCTGGAGGGCGGTTGCCGCGAGCGCGACGATGCGGTCCGTGCGAGAACACCGCGTCTCCAACAGTGACAACATCGAGGCCCGGACCGGTTCCCCGGTCGAGTCCAGGACTCCCGTCAGGAAGAAGCGAACCGTGCCGGCCGCCATCTCGACCAGGGTGGTGGGGGCTGTCAGGCCCAGCGGTGTGCAGAGTCCCAGTCCAAGCACCGCCACTGCGTCGGTTCCGGGCGTCACGAGAGTGGCTCCTCCCAGGGCTCCAGCTCTCGAACCACTGTGTACTCGTGCTTGGAGAGCAGTCCATGGACCGGCACCGCCGCACGCCAGATGAGGGTCAGTCCGCGCTCGTCGGGCTCGATATGGACGGCGTCGAGCACCATGGGCCTTCGCTCGACCCTGTCGCGGAAGATGGCCTTGATGACCAACCGATGTCGGGGCAGTGGGAAGGACAGCGGTCCATCTGGCGAGAGGCCTGAGAGCACTACAGGCTCGCCGCCCTTCAACCAGGGAGCGGCGGCGAGTCCATGCGCCGCGGCCAGGAAGAATCGAGGGTCGAAGTCGGCTGGCCAGAGGGGCGCTCGCTGCTCGACCCAGGCCTCGTCATACGTCCCGGCCCAGGCAAGTCTTGGCTGCCAGTATCGCGAGAGCGGTCCGAGCCCCCAGGGTGGCACCTGCTGGCTGAAATGAGTCAGCCGATGCGCTGGGTCCTCGAAGTTCGGGAGGGGCTGTTCCAAAGCCGCTTTGGAGGAGCCATGGAACCCGCGCCCCACCGGATTCCGGGCCTCCATGGGTCCGCCGAAGCTTCGCTCATAGACGAGTGGCAGGGAGTCGAAGGGCAGGGGCACCGAGGGTTGCAAGGTCAGCACTCCTCGCGCCCAGACGCGTTCGCCCAGGACGTGAAGTGTTTTCTGACAGGGTCCAATCCGGGCAGCCACCTGCATTTCCTTCACGGGGCGCCCGCGCGGGGCCCATGCCCGGCCTGAAATGTAGATGTCGGTCGCCGGGCGGTACCAGGTGCTCTGCCCCTCCATTCGCAGGCTGGACGTCTCTGGAGAGTGCCAGTAGCTGTCCACCAGGGGTGGAGGCCCCTGCCTATCACTCCGTGCAGGCGGCGTGTCTGACGCGCGTCCGGCACGAGGCAACTCGAAGTGCCCGGAAACGCAGACGACCAATTGCTCGCATCCTGTCCCATCTAAGGACGGAAACGAAATCGCTCCGAACGACGTAAGGTTCTCGAGCTTGGGCATGAATGGGTACGTTGGCTTGCGCGAACCTCGGGCCATCCTGCGCCGAATCGAAACACCAGACAAGGCGGCCCTGGAGGCCCTCTGCACGGACGATTCGCTCCAGGTGAGCGGAGTCATGGAGTGAGAGTCATTGTTGCCCCAGTCGAGGAATGACTCGGGCTCAATCCAAGCAGAGACAATCATGGTGGCGCCGCGTGCTGTTCCCCGGCATCGCTTGTCTACTTCCCTCGTCGCCCCCGGTAGCGGCGCTCCGCATCCGAAGCCGGCACTTCCGAAGACAATCGTCCCCCATGGGCGCGCCGATTCCATCGACTTCGCGGACGTGTACACGCCGACGTCGGAGATGGGGTGCTCGCTGGGCGTGGGCGCGCGCATCCAGCTCCAGCCGACGCATCCTTCCCTGCCCGCCGGTCACACGGTGGGCGGCATCTTCCGATGCGGTGGAAATGGCGGCGGGTAGCGTCCGCTCGAAGGCGGAGGACTCGGGCGTGCCCTCTCTCCATGGGGCCGCGCCCAGCGTGTAGATTCAAGGGGTTGAGATACCTCGTCGGCTCTGGCGGCGCGGGTCCGAAGAAAATCGTCCGGGTCGCGAATCCGTTCGGAGGGTGCCCGCCTCTTAATGGGTGAGGCAGGGCATTTTCCCCGCCCCCGTCTTCCAGGTGCTCACATGGCCGCCCACCCGTTGCCCGCTGCTCCTGACGCGATGCTGCTCGCGGCCCACGCGGGTGACCGTGACGCGATGCTCCGCCTGCTCCAGGCGCTTCAGCCCAACCTCAGGCGGTACGCGCAGCAGCGCTGCTTCATCAACGACATCGACGACGCGGTCCAGGAGTCGCTGCTCGTGCTGGCCCGCCACCTGGGCTCCGTTCGGAAGCTGGCGTCCCTGTCGGGCTGGCTGTTCCGCATCGTCCAGCGCGAGTGCCGACGCCTGGGGCGGGTGACGCTCAAGCAGGACCCCTACGAGGAGGCGCTGGCCGACCAGTGGATGGGCTCGCACACGTCGGAGTCCGCGCGGGTCGACGTGGCCTCCGCGCTGGAGTCCTTGCCCCCGCACTACCTGGAGGTCGTCCTGCTGCGCGACTTCGAGGAGTTGTCCATTCGCGAAATCTCCGAGCGCCTGGGCGAAGACGTGCCCGCCGTGAAGAGCCGCCTCCATCGGGCTCGCGCCATGGTGCGCGAGTACCTGCTGGCCTGACCTTTCATCCCCGCCTCATCGACATCCGAAGAAGGAGCCCCGTCATGGCCAACCCCATGTCCACCCTCGGCATCATCCACACCGTCGTCAGCCTGCCCCCCCTCATCTTCGGAGGCTGGGCCTTCCTCCGCGACGGCCGCATCGACCCCGGCACCCGCGTGGGCCGGCTGTATCTGTTGAGCATGGTGGCGTCGATTGTCACGTCGTTCGGCCTCTCCAGCACGGGCGGCTTCAACCCCGGCCATGGCCTGGGCCTGCTCGCGCTCGTGCTCATGGCGGTGGGCGTCGCCGCCTCGCGCATGGGTGGGCTCGGCCGCGCCACGCCCTACGTGGAGACGCTGACGTTGTCCGCCAGCTTCATGGTGCTGCTGGTGCCTGGAATCAACGAGACGCTGACGCGCCTGCCCGCGGGCCAGCCCATCGCCAGCAGTCCGGAGTCGCCTCCCGTTCAGGCCGCCTTGCTCGCGCTGGTGGTCTTCTTCCTGCTCGGGGCCACGTACCAGGTGCTGAAGCTGCGGGCGCTCTCGCGAAGGAGCCTCGTGGCCGGCCCGGTGGCGTGACGCATTCGCTCCAGTCCTGCTCGCCAGTTCCATCGGCGCGGCGCTGGAGCCCTCCGCCAGGAGCCGTCAAACCGCCCCGTCACGCGTCGAGGTCCCCTCCTCGTGACGGGGACCTCGCTTGCTCATGCCGCGGACGTCACGGCTTCTTCCGCCAGCGGACGTCAATGCCTTTCACCCAGGCCTCGAAGCGGCCGTCGCCCCGGTCTTCGGCGCGGAACACGAGCTCTCCGGCCTCGGCTTCGAAGACGCAGGATTTCGACTGCGGCTGTGCTTCATGCACGTCGAACGTGGCGAGGACGTTGTCCCCCTGCTGCACGACGAGCCGCCCGCACCACTCGTGGGCATGCGCATCCAGCGTGAGCGTCGCTGGATGGGCGAGCATGGCCTTCGCTGACTCGTGGGCGCCCGCGAGCACGAAGAGCATCCCGTCGCGCCGCGTGTGGTTTCCGGTGAGCCGGGTGATGGGGTTCGGCTTTCGGAGAAGGGACAGGCAGTCCAGCTCGGGATGGCCACCCCAATCAATCACCCGCTGGGACGCGACCGTCAGACCTTCCTTGTGCGCGTAGTGCGCGAAGAGGTCCTTGCTCATGAAGTTGCGGATGTTGGGGCTGTCCATCCACTTCCCACACGGGTTGCCGGTGTAGTTCGAGTGGTGGATGAACGCGTGTGCGCCCGGCTCCAGGACGCGGAAGAACTCGCGCAGATAGGCCCGCACCACGTCACTGTCGAAGTGGACCATGGCGTCGAAACAGTAGGTGAGCGTCACCGAACCACTGCGCACCGCTGCGAGGGACGAGCCGTCGTTGACGACATAGGTGATCTTCGAGTCCCGACCCGCGAAGCGGCGACGGCAGAAGTCGATGTTCTCCTTGTTGATGTCCACCACGTGGATCCGCTGCGCGAGGGGCAGCAGGTACTCCGTGTTCCGACCGTGACCGGCCGCGAGGTCCAGGGACGAGGAGAAGTCACACTCTCCGATGACGGGCCAGATGGTGTTCTTCCAGGCGTCCGGCATGAAGCGCTCGACTTCTTCGTAGTACGCGTGCTCCTTCCAGTCGTCTCCAACCTCCTTGGCCAGGACGCTGACTCCTTCTTTCGACATGGGCGTGGTTCTCCCGACGGTTGGATGGCTCGGAGCAGACACAATCCTCTCCGCCACGGCAAGAGAACTCGGCGGATGCGCCAGGCGTGGCGGGTCTCTGGCTGCCTGGCGTGTATCCCCCGGCGACGCCTACGCCTCCAGTCGCTTGCGCAGCGCTCCCAGTCGGCTTCGGCCCACCGGCAGCCGGGTGCCGTCCCGCAGCTCCACCGCGCTGCGTGAGCCCTCCGAGGCGACGAGCTCGCGGATGTCCGTCGCCCGGACGAGATAGGAGCGGTGGATGCGGAGGAAGTCGGCGGGGAGCAACTGCTCGAGCCGCTCCAGGCTCTTCTCGCTCAGTTCGGTGCCACCTCCGCGAAGGACGAGCTCCGCGTAGTCGCCAGCGCCCTGGATGTACGCGACGGAGTCCAGGGGCACGAGGACCACGCCTCCTCCCTTCCTCACCGCGAGGGTGCGCAAGGCCGTGGCCGCGCGGTTTCCCACGCGGGCGAGCGCGACGGCGAGCCGCTCCGGCGTGTAGGGCTTTGGCACGAAGTCCAGCACCCCCAGCTCGAAGGCGCGCAGCGCCTGGTCGGTGTTCGCGGAGACCACCACCGTCTGGAATGCGCCCGCGGCCGCCTCCGCGAGCAGCGCGAAGCCGTCCTCTCCCGAGAGGTTCAGGTCCAGCAGCAGCACGTCCACGGTGCGCTCCGCCAGCAGCGCGCGCGCCTCATCCAGGCTCGCGCACACGCACGGAGGCGGGGTGCCCGGCCCCAACTGCTGCTCGCACAGCCGGGCGAGACGGCGCGCCGCCAGCGGCTCGTCCTCCACGATGAGCATCCTCACGCCGGCACCTCCACCCGCGTCATCCACCCCGCCTCGGTGGGCCCGTCCTCGAGCCGCCACGCACCGGGGAAGGCCTCCTCCAGGCGCGCGCGCAGGTAGCGCGAGCCGGTGCCCTCACCGCCCCCTTGGCGCATGCCCGTGCCCAGGGGGGCGAGGAAGGCGTAGCGCCGCCGCGGCCGGGCGCCCTCGTTGACGAGGCTGCCCTGGAGTCGGAAGGTGTGGGGCGAGACGTAGCGGTTGTGGCTGAAGGCGTTCTCCAGCAGCGTGTGCAGCAGGGCAGGGGGAACGGGGGCCTCCAGGTCCACGCCCTCGGTCTCCAACTGGAAGGCCGTGCCCTGTCGGCAGCCCATGACCTCCAGATGGGCGCGGCACAGCTCCAGCTCGCGAGCGAGCGGAATGGTGCGCTCACCGGAGACGGCGAGCAGGTGCCGGTATGCCGCGCCCAGGGCCTCGATGAACCGCACGGCCTGCGCGGGCTCCGTCTCCACCCACTCACTCAGCGCGCCCAGCGTGTTCATCAGGAAGTGTGGCTGCAGGCTGCGCTTGAGCAACTCCAGTTGCAGGCGCTCCGCGGCGCGCGTGGCGCTTTCGAACCGCTCCTGTTGCCGGCGCTGCTGCCGGGCATGGACCGCCGTGAGGCAGAGCAACAGCCCTCCAAAGGCGAGGAAGAAGCCGCGCTCGGAGAAGCCCCAGGGTTCCAACAGGTAGAGCACCCCTGCGAAACCGAGTCCCGCCAGCGTGCCCAGGGCCCCGCCCGATTCTCCTCTTCGCCACGCGAGCACGGCGAGCGCAGTGGAGACGACGAGCGAGGCGCCGAGCGCGATGCTGCTCTTGCCATCGAAGCCCGGAACGAAGACGAGCGAGAGCAGCCCCAGTCCGAGTCCCAGCCACCGCAGCCAGCGGCGCGGCTCGCCGAAGGCCGCATGCACGGTCGCTGGCAGCAGCGCCGCCACCGCCAGCACGGCCGCCGCCTGCAGTCGCAGCCGCACGGCGTGCTGTGGGTAGGGATAGTTGGCGAGCCCGCGCCACGCCTCCAGCAGGACGAGCGCCGCGGCGGAGAGGCACAGCACGCCGAGCAGCAGCGTGGCGAGCCCGCCGTGAGCGAGCCGCACGCGCGCGAGGTGGTAGAGCCCCATCAGCACCAGCGCGCCCAGCATGCAAAGGGCTGGCACCATGCCGAGCATCCGCGTCTGAGCGAGTGACGCGGCCTCGCCCACCTGCAGTCGGTGGATGGTGCCCACGGGCTGGAAGCCGAGCTGGTGCGCCGAGACGCGCATCGTCAGCACATGAGGGCCCGGCGCGCTGAGGTCGGGCGGAAGCGGGAGCTGGACATCGACGCGTCCCGGTACCTCCTCCGAGGGCGTTCGCCCCACCTGTCCGTTGCGGCCCAGGGGTCTGCCGTCCCACCAGGCCTCCCATGACCCGAGCACCGACAGGGCGAGGGCAGGCGTCGGGGCTCCTTCTTCTCGCGGGGGCACGTCCACCTGCGTGCGCAGCCAATAGGGGCCCGTCCCCTCGCTCACCTGGTCGGCCGCCACCGTGCGCCAGCCCGGTGCGTCCGCGGAGAGCGCGACCTCTGGGGGGAGCTCTTCCGTGTTCACCTGCACCAGTCCCTGCCGCGTGGAGGGCAGCGCGGCCGAGGCGGCGAGCGAGAGCGCGAAGCATCCCGTGACGAGGGTGGAGGACATCATGGGCCTGAGCATACGCAGCCCGGCGAAGTACCACGCGCACTTCAACGACGCCGCGAGACGTTGGGCGACCGGCACCCCACGCGCCGTGCTGGCCAGCGCATCCTCCTTCTCGTTGAAGCCCTTCTCGGAGGAACGCCATGCGCGCCGTGCTCCTGCTTGCCCTCACCCTTCCGCCCTCCCTCGCCCATGCCCAGGGTCTGCAACTGCAGCCGCACACCTTCCAGGCCCGCGACGGCCGGAGCGTTCAGGCCGAGCTGGGCACACTCACCGTGCCCCTGCGTCACGCTCGTCCCGAGGGCCCGGGCCTGCCCCTGCGCTTCGTGCGCTTCAAGAGCACGAACCCCTCGCCCGCGGCACCCATCGTGTACCTGTCCGGGGGCCCGGGCGGCTCCGGCATCGAGACCGCGCGCCGTGTCCGCTTCGACCTGTTCCTCGCCCTGCGCGAGGTGGCCGATGTCATCGCGTTGGATCAGCGCGGCGCCGGCGATTCGAATCCCCATCCCGAACTGGCGCGGAGCTGGGCTGTCCCGCTCGAGCAGCCCATGGACGAGGCGCTGCTCGACACCACGGTGAAGAAGGCCGCCGCCGAGGCGAGCCGGACCTGGATGGCTGCGGGCGTGGACCTGGGCGCGTACACCACGGTGGAGAGCGCCGACGACCTGGAGGTGCTGCGCAAGGCGCTGGGTGCGCCCAAGCTCAACCTCTGGGGCATCAGCTACGGAACCCACCTGGGTCTCGCCTACCTGCGGCGCCACCCGCAGCGGGTGGACCACATCATCCTCGCCGGCATCGAGGGGCCGGACGACACCTGGAAGCGGCCCGCCCACGCGGAGGCGCTGCTCGACCGCTGGGATGCCGTGCTGCGCGCCGAGGGCGAGCGCGGACCGGGCCTGAAGGCGCGGCTGGCGAAGTTGTTGAAGGCGCTGCGGCGCGAGCCCCGCATCGTGGAGTTCACGGACCCGGCGAAGGGGGAACGCCACACCTGGAAGGTCAGCCCCTTCGACCTTCAGCGTGCTGCTTTCGAGTCCCTGCGGGACCCCGCCACCTTCCGGCGCTTCCTCGGCCTGCTTCCCGCGCTGGAGGCGGGGAACTACGAGCCGATGGCGCCCTTCGCGACCATGTTGCGCGAAGGGGGGCTGGACCCGATGTCGCTCGCCATGGATGCGGCCTCCGGCGTGAGCCCGGCGCGACACGCCCTCATCGCGAAGGAGGCGTCGAAGGCCGTGCTCGGTGGCAGCGCCAACCCAGGCGCACTGCTGGCGGGGGATGTGTCTGGAGTGAGCGACCTGGGTGAATCCTTCCGAGGCCCGCTGAAGGCCTCGGCGCCCGTGCTCCTCATCAGCGGCACCTTGGATGGGCGCACGAGCCCGGACAACGCGGAGGCCTTGCGCCCCGGACTCTCCCAGGCCGTGCACCTGGTGCTGGAGGGCGCGGGACATGACGGCCTCTTCCAGTCGGACCCTCGCATCCTGGAGCGGATGAAGGCCTTCCTGAAGGGCGAGAAGCTTCGCGATGAGCGACTGAAGATCGAGGCGAAGCGCTGAGGTCGACCGCTCGCTCCGCATCCGGGCGGGAGATGGGCCGATGCCTCGCGGCTGTCGAGGAGGCAGCCCGTCTTCCGTCCGCCACCGGGTCGGTGCACCGCGCTTGCCCCCGCCGCATTTTCAGCGCGCGGCGGTTTCACGCGGAAAGCGGAGGCATGACCATGAAGCAGCGCAAGCTGGGCCGGCAGGGACTGGTGGTTTCGGAGCTGGGACTCGGATGCATGGGGATGAGCGAATTCTATGGCGCGGGGGACGAAGCGGAGTCCCTGCGCACCATCCACCGGGCGATCGAGCTGGGCATCACCTTCCTCGACACCGCGGACATGTATGGGCCCTTCACCAACGAGGAGCTCGTGGGCCGTGCGATTCGCGGCCACCGCGAGCAGGTGGTGCTGGCCACGAAGTTCGCCAACGTGCGCGGCGCCAAGGGCGAGTTCCTGGGCATCCGAGGTGACCCTGCCTACGTACGTCAGTCGTGCGAGGCCTCGCTGAAGCGCTTGGGGGTCGACGTCATCGACCTCTACTACCAGCACCGCGTGGACCCGAAGGTCCCCATCGAGGAGACGGTCGGCGCGATGGCGGAGCTCGTGCGTGAAGGCAAGGTGCGCTACCTGGGCCTCTCGGAGGCCGCGCCCGAGACGATTCGCAAGGCGCACGCCACCCATCCCATCTCCGCGCTGCAGACCGAGTACTCGCTGTGGACGCGTGACGTGGAGCAGGACGGCGTGCTCGCCATGGTGCGCGAGCTGGGCATCGGCTTCGTCGCCTACAGCCCGCTGGGGCGCGGCTTCCTCACCGGCCAGTACAAGCGCTTCGAGGACCTGCCCGCGGACGACTTCCGCCGCCAGAACCCGCGCTTCCAGGGAGAGAACTTCCAGAAGAACCTGGACCTGGTGCAGCGGGTGGAACAGCTCGCGAAGCAGAAGGGCGTGCCGTCCGCGCAGCTCGCGCTCGCGTGGGTGATGTCGCGAGGCCCGGACGTGGTGCCCATCCCCGGCACCAAGCGCGTGAAGTACCTGGAGCAGAACGCGGGCGCCGCGCGGGTGGAGCTCACGGGCGCGGACCTCGCCCAGCTCGACTCGGTGTTCCCGGTGGGCGCGGCAACGGGGCAGCGCTACCCGGACATGAGCGCGGTGAATCGCTGACGTGCCGTGACACCCGTGCCGTCGCGGGCGGCGGGGCCTCAAACCCATCCAATCCCTTCCCTTGAATCGCGATGACGCAGTCGCCCAAAAGGGAGGCGCCTCCAACGAAACAATTTGAAATACATACGGAGTGGCACAGGCCGCGCTCCTGCGCCTGCCTTAGAATTCTCACAGGAATCCCCGGGAGTGCGGGCCAGCGCGAGTTGCGCTGCCATTCCCCGGGCCCGAAATCATGGCAGATATTGCAAAGGCCCGTGCTCCCTGATTATAAGGACAGCGACTTCAGACAAGCTTATCCAAGCTGTCAGGAGGTCACAGGCGTGAAACGACACCTGCTGCCTTCAAGTCCGGTCGGCCCGGGGGGCCTCCTGTCATGAAGAGTGAAACATTTCATTCCCTTCAATCATGATGCATGGGCACAGCGCCTTGAAGCTCCTGCTCGTCGAAGATGAAGAGACGATGGTGGCTCTATTGAGGCAGGGCCTGGAGGAGGAAGGGCACGAGGTTCTTGTCTGTCATCAAGGGCGCGTCACATTGCGTCAGGACGAACTCGAGCACTTCGATGTCATCCTCCTGGACTGGTCCCTGCCAGACCAGGATGGGGTGTCCGTCCTTCGCCAATGGCGTGAGGCGGGCCTGCAGACGCCGGTGCTGATGTTGACCGCGCGCGGTACGCCGGGTGAGAAGGTGACGGGGCTTCGCGCCGGAGCGGATGACTACCTGTCGAAGCCCTTCGACTTCGACGAGCTGCTGGCGCGACTGGAGGCGCTGCACCGCAGGGACGACCAGCAGGGCGGTCCGGTGCGGATGGGGACGGTGTTGTTGGACGCTCGCCGCAGGGTGCTGCGCCGTGGAACCCAGGAGGAGTCGCTCACCGCGCGCGAGTTCTCCCTGATGTCCTCGCTGGCGCGACACCCGGGCACGCAACAGGTGCGCGCGAGGCTGATGGCGCAGGCCTGGGGGCCTCACTTCGAGGGCAGCCCCAACGTGCTGGAGGTGTACGTGGGATATCTGCGCGCGAAGCTGGAGCGGCTGGGCGCCAGGGACGTCTCCATCCGCGCGGTGCGGGGCGTGGGATATACCCTGCTCATCGAGCAGGGACCGCGTGCGTCATGAAGCTCGCACGCCGTCTGTGGTTGCTCGGCGCCCTGGTGCCGGCGCTGGCCGCGCTGGCCGCGCTCGTCGTCGCCGGGCAGCTCTTCCGTTATGACCTGGAAGCCGCGCTGGACCATGCCCTGCTGACCCAGGTCGCGGTGGAGAGCCTCAGCGTCAGCCTCTTCGAGGGCTCCGAGAAGCGCGAGAGCCTGAACCTCGCCATGTACCCTCTCCTGGCGCAGGTCCAGCCGTTCGCCCCTCAAGGAGAGCTCTTCGGCCAGGACGGGCGACTCCTGATGCAGCATCCATCGCTGCCGGAGGAGCAGGTCGTCACGACCCTGCTGATGCCGGGAGACCCACGGAGTCCGCCCCAGCTTTCGACTCGCGCCCTGCCGGATGGAACGCGCGTGCGCGAGGCGGTGGTCAGCGTGCGCTCACCCCAGGGTGAGCTGTATGCGCTGCGCCTGACGGCGACGATGGCGCAGGTGGATGAATCGGTCCGCGGCTACTACCGCAGGGCCTTCTCGATGGCGGCGCTCCTGGGCTTGCTGTTGCTGGTGCTCCAGACCTTCCTCGCCCGGCGCCTGGCGGGACGGCTGGGCGCCATCACCGGCCACCTGAGGATTCTGCGCGAGGGTGACTTCTCCCAGGCGCCGGCGCTGGACGGTGACTCGGATGAGATTGGCCAGTTGCGCGATGTGCTCGCCGAAGTCACCGACAAGCTGCGCGGCGCCCGGGAGGAGCAGGGGCGGCTCATCGCGGACGCCGCCCATGAGCTGCGCACGCCGCTCTCCCTCATGCGGACCCGGATGGACCTCGCGCTGCGACGCGAGCGCGGCAACGAGGAGCTGTTGGCGTCCTTCCGCGCGGTCCGAGGCGAGGTGGACCGGTTGGCGGTGCTCGCGGGTGAGCTGCTGGAGCTGGCGGCGGCGGGGCGGGGCGAGTGGGACAGGACGAAGGCGAACCTGGTCGACGTGGTGGGTCAGTCGGTGGAGGCGGCGCGCGCTGAGGCGGAGGCGCGTGGGCTCATCATCTTCCTGGAGTCCCCCACGCGAGAGGATGTCTGGTTCGATCCAGGGGGTGTGCGGCGGGCGGTGGACAACCTGCTGTCCAATGCCCTCAAGTTCTCTCCCTCGGGTGGGGAAATCCACGTGCGCTTGTGGCGGGAGCACGCGCACGCGCGCATCAGCGTGGTGGACCAGGGTCCTGGCATCCCGCCCGCGCAGCGGGAAGAGGTGTTCGCCCCTTTTCGAAAGCTGTCGAGCGCCACGCCCGGAGCGGGCCTCGGGCTGGCCATCGTCCGCGAGGTGGCGCGGCGGCACGGGGGCCGCGTCTGGGTGAACTCCGCCCGGAGTCGGGGAGCGGAGGTGGTGTTGGAGTTGCCCACCCGGCACCAGGGCTGAGCGAGGGTGAGAGCGCAATCCAGTCGGAGGCCGCCTCCAGTCGACCGCTCACTCCGTCCAGGCGAACCAGTTGGGCTCCCTGCACGCCCACGCGACGGTTCACCCCGAACGTCACCGGGGGCGTCACTCCCGTGTCGAAGTCCCGCAGCGCCTCCAGGTGAAGCATCAGGTCCGCGCGCGTGACGTCCGCGCCCGAGCGCCGCAAGGCTTCCACCAGCACTCGCGACGCCGCATATGCGCCGAGCTGGAAGGCCACATGACGCGGGCGCAGGCCGTGGCGTTGGAGGAAGGCGGTGAAGGCGCGCAGGTGCTCCTCGCGGGCCTCCACTCCCGGCGGGTAGACGAAGAAGACCGGGAGCGGCCCGCTCGTCACCGAGGACGGAGCGGCCAGGCGGGCGGGTGCATAGACACGCGTCTGTTGCTCCCAGGACGCCAGCGCTTCCACCAGCGTCGCGAGGCCCTCGGGCGGGCCGGCATAGAGCACGGCGGGTGTCCGCGCCTGACGCAGGGGCTGGAGCGCCGCGAGGTCCGTAGCCGTGCTCCTCAGGGGAATCTCCACCGGTGGAGGCAGCTCGCGTCGCAGGGCCTCCTCGCGCACCGCACGGGCCCAGGCGAGGCCCGATGCGTCTTCGGTGCGCACCACCACCAGGGCCTGACGGCGCAGCAAGGACTCGTCCGTGCGCGCCAGGTGCTGCACCACCAGGCGGGCCTGCGTGGACTCCTCGGGGTAGAGGAAGAAGATGGGGCTGTCTCCGCCCTGGCCCTCGTCGGCGAGTGCGCTGGGGAGCACGAGCGGTGCTCCCTCGCGCCGCAGCAGCGCGTCCGAGGCGGGCACACCCTTGCGCAGGCTGCCCACCAGCGCGAGCACTCCGCGCTCCAGCAATCGCGCGGTGGCATCCGGCCCCACGGGCGAGGACTTCGAGTCGTGGAGCGCCGAGTCGTCCTCCACCACCAACTCCAACCGCCGCCGGAAGATGCCTCCCTCCGCGTTCACCTCCTCGAAGGCCGCGCGCAGCACCTGCTCCACATCCTGCCCGGCTTCACCCAACCGCCCCCGCAGAGGCAGCGCCGCGCCCACCGTGAGGGTGGTGGGAGTGATGCCGGGGTCGGGTGACTCACCCAGCGTCTCCAGATAGGCGAGCAGTTCCTCGCGCTCGGCCGGGGAGAGCACATAGCGCGGCATCGTCGCCCCGAGGATTCGACCGCTGGCCGAGCGGCCCTCGGTGATGGCTCGCAGCAACGTGTCACGTCCATACGCGGGGCGCGCCCGGTCCTCCAGGTCCCCCGAGTCACGCGCGCGCGAGTGGTGGAGGGCTCCCGGGCGGATGTCCGGCACGTCCACGCCACCTTCTTCACTGCCGCGTCCCGAGGGCGCGTGACAGCGCGCGCACGCGGCCACGGAGCCGCTCAGCTCGATGCGCTCGGAGCCGAGCTGGCCCACCAGGGGCGTGTCCCGGACACTCATGCCTCGCTGGAAGAGGCCGCGTCCGTGCTTCGCCAACATCGGGTCCACGGGAGCAGGTTTCGCCGATGGCTTGCACCCGAGCCACATCGACGCCAGGACCGCGAGCGCCCACCGTGCGGCACTCGAGATGCCGACGGCGCGGGTTCCGTCACGCATCCTCGGCGGGGCGCTACCGGGGGGCATCCAGGTGCTCCACTGCGTACACGAGGTTGTCGGTTTCCGACATCGCGGGGGCCTTCACCCACATGCCAGTGGTGGTGTCGCCGATGAGCAGCGTGGAGCCGTGGGTGTTGGGGTCGTTCGTGAAGCCCCCGAGCTTCTTGAGCACGAGGGAGATGTTCTCGGGGGCACCGGTGAGGAAGTACCAGCCGGGCCCCACACCGAACTTCTTCGTGAAGCGCGCGAGCGTCTCCGGGGTGTCGTTGGCGGGGTCCACGGAGAGGGTGATCATGGTGATGTCCCTGCCCACGCGGCCTCCCAGCTTCTTCTGGACCTCGGCGAGGTGCTTCGTCATGGGAGAGCAGACGCCCTTGCACGCGGTGAAGGCGAAGTTGATGAGGACCGTGCGGCCCCGGATGAGGTCCTCGTAGAAGCGGTGTGTCTTGCCGTGCTGGTCCACCAGCTCCGTGTTGGTGAAGTAGCGCGCGGCGGCGGCGTCCAGCGCGGAGGGCGTCGCGGTGTCGAGCTCCACGGGAGGCGCGGAGGCGGCGCGGACCTCGCGAATGGCCTCGAGGATGGAGGAGGCCGAGCCGAGGCCGTCCACGCGCAGCCACATGTCCGCTGTCGCGTTGCCCACGAGCACGAGGGGGCGGTGGGCCTCCTTGTCCGGCGCGTAGCCACCCAGCGCGACCAGGGCCTCCTTCACGCGAGCGGGCTCGCCGGTGAGGAAGGACCAGCGCGGGCCAGGCGCGAAGGGTTCGGCGAAGCGGGCGAGGCGCTCGGGGGTGTCGTTGGCCACGTCCAGGGTGATGGAGATGAAGCGCACCGGGCTGTCAGGCCCCAGCTCCTTGCTCACGCGCGCCAACGTGGCGGTCATCGGCGAGCAGATGGTCTTGCAGCGGGTGAAGATGAAGTTGATGACCACCGTCTGTCCGCGCACGAGGTCGGACCCCAGCCGCACCTGCTTGCCGTGTTGATCTACGAGGAGGACATCGGGCACCTGGATGCGGAGCGCTGGTGAGGCGGGGGCGGGGACTCGCGCCGTGTCCTGCGCCAACGAACCCGCCGGAGCGGTGGCGCTGAAGAACAGCAGCAGGACGAGGGCCTTCAGGGGAGCGTTCGTCATCGGGGATGGACCTCGGTGGGAGGGAGGGCCGCCAGCGAGGGCTGGGCGCGCAGGGTGAAGTGGGGGAGTGTGCCGAGCGGGGCGCCTCGGCCCTCCACGCCGACGAGGAACTGGTACTGCCCGGGCTCGGGAACAGAGACGTCGACCTCGAAGAGCCCCTCTTCCACTCGCCGGGGAACGGGCCGCTCCAGCCACTGGCCCGAGGGCGGACGGAAGACCAACACCTGCACCTCCTCGGGACTCACCGGGCGCGGGTCCTTCGCGTCCGGGAGGGGCGCCAACCTGAAGCGCAGCGGGGTGGACACGCGAGGCGTGAGCGGCGCGCCGGCGTCGAAGTCAGCGGTGAGGGCGAGGGGCTGCTTGCGGACGGTGGAGGCATCTTCGGGGACGCCCCGGACGTCCCACTCCAGACACGCGATGGTGCGCGGGTCCTCCAGGAGGAAGTACACGTCGTGGACGCCGTTCTCTCGCACCACGGCCTCGGCGGTGAAGACGCCGGGCTCGACTTCGTGCAGCGAGCGGTCCAGCACCAGCACGGCCTTGGGCTCGCGGCCGTAGTTCAGGTGAGTGCCACGCGGCGCCATCATTCCCTCGCTGTAGAGGAAGAGGGCGCGATCCGCGGTGCCCGCGACGATGACGCCGTTGCCCTCGGGCATCGGGGCGATGGGCGCGGAGCGGCCCAGTCCCCTGGCCTCCGAGGGCCTCTTCTGCCCCATCACCACATGGACGATGGACGGCTCGCCCTCCTTCTTCGCCAGCGAGGCCAGCTCGATGAGCGACACGCGCGCGTCCTCGGTATTGCGCACGTACGCGTAGGCGTCGGTGAAGACCAGTTGGTCCGGCGCGGAGAACCCCGTGAGGGAATGCGCGAGCACACTGGAGGCCGCGTCGAGGACCTCCACTCTGTCGCCGTGCGGGTAGAGGACGAAGGCCCAGCGGCCGGAGGGGTCGAAGCGCAGCATCCCAGGCGAGGGCGAAAGGGGGATGCGGCGCGCCACCTCGCGGCGGGTGGTGTCCACCACCAGCGCTTCATGGGTGGGCTCGCGCACGGCGTAGAGGGCCTTGGCCACCTCGCCGTAGGCGATGTCGCCCACGCCACGGCCCACCTCCACGCGGCCGGTCTCCTGGAGCGAGGCCAGGTCCACGGCCACCAGCGCTTCGCCCTCGGAGCTGGAGACCCACGCCGTCCGCCCGTTGTCACTGAAGGCGAAGGCGTGTCCGCCACCGCCCACCTCGAGCGTGCGCAGCACCTGGTAGGAGGCCGTGTCGAGGACGGACACGGTGCCATCGCCTTCGTTGGCCACCCAGAGCGTGCGCCCATCCGGGCTGACGGCCAGCCGGCCCGGCTTCTTTCCCACGGGGACGTTGCGCACGACAACGAAGCGGCGCAGGTCCACCACGGACACCGTGCCGTGCACGGGGATGGAGAGGAAGAGCGCCTTCCGGTCGGGAGGCAGCGCCCAGTCCGCGGGCTCGCCTCCCAGCGACACCAGGTTCTGCAGCTTGGTGCGGTCGAGGGCAATCTGGGGGTCTATCACCGACACCGTCTGGTCATGGTTGAGGGTGAGGAAGAGATAGGAATTGAAGTTGGCGTCGGCCCGCGCCGACAGGAGCCCTCCCAGATAGGTCTGGATGCGCTCCTTGCAGGTGGCCTCGTCGGGCGCGGCCTGGCCCCGCGCGCGCCGGGTCATCCAGCCCAGCGGGCGCGCCTTGCTCAGCGGCGCTCCAGTGCGGGGATTCTGGAGCACGAAGCGCGCGGTCCCCTCCAACGGCGTCCCACGTTCTGCGCCTGGAATCCGGGCGTGCAGTCGCAAGTCGAAGCTCACGGCCACTTCGGGACGCGTCACTTTCACGGCGGGGGCCGCGGGCAGGTCCACGGGCTCGGGACGGGTGACGACGGGCGGAGCGCCGCGATGCCGCGACTGCCATTGCGCGGTGCCTAGGATTGCCGCGAGCGCGGCGCCCGCGATGAAGAGGGAGTGCTTTCGCATGGTGGATGGGATTGCGGAGAAGGAAGGCCGGCGAGGGACGTTGAAGCCCCGCGCCGGCCCGGAGAACCACGAGGAACTACTTCACGCGCACCACGCCCCAGAGGCCGCCGCTGCTCCACTGGTAGCTGGTCTGGTCGCGGTAGAGATAGTCCCCGGGCACACGGGAGATGCCGCCCGCGCCGTACAAGGGATTGAAGTTCCAGGACTGCATGACGGACATGGTGCCCTGGCTGGAGACGATGCTCGAGGTGGGGTGGGGGCCCATGCGCAGGGAGGAGGCGCCCTGGGCCCAGGGGTTGAAGGGCCACTCGGCGCCGTGGAGCGTGAAGACATGCTGGCGCGAGTGTCCCGAGGGGTGTCCCACGCGCACCCGCAGGGGTTCACCGGCGTTCGCGGTGAACACAGGCGTGGCCGGGTCTCCGTGCGCCGCGGAGCTCAACAGGTCACCCAGCTCCTGGTCGTTGAGGAGCCCGGGGTCTGTCTGGGGAGGGAGGCCCAGGCGGGCCCACAACGGTTCGGTGTGATAGTTGAATGCCTTCTGCCCGGTGTCCTGGGAGTCGTCGATGCCCCGGGTGTTGCGCAGGGCGGTGCCGCTGCCGAGCCCCTCCGTGTCCCAGAAGCGCGACTGGCTGGAATGCAGGCCCAGGTCGTCCTGGTAGAGGATGACGAACTCGCGGAACGTCTCCGTCCTGCCTTCCTCGTCCTCGTCTTCTTCATCCTCGTCTTCTTCGTCTTCGTCCTCCTCCTCGTCGTCGCCCGTGCCGGGGAGGCTGTACCTCACGCGCGCCTGGGCGTCGGTGCCCACGTCCGTGGTCCAGACGGCGTCGGCGGGCTCGACGATGAGCGCGCCGATGCCGCCGTGCATGCCGTGGTTCACCACGTCCGCCATGTTGCGCAGATTGACGATGCCGAACTCCACCGGCGTGTAGATGCCTCGGCGCGTGGCCGAGCCGGAGTTGGAGCTGCGGTAGTCACCCATGTACCAGCGGTAGACGCGCTTGCCACCGGGGGGCACCGTCTGGAGGGCATTGAGGCCCACGTTGGCGCCGTCGTCCGTGTTCACGTCGTAGTTGACGAGCTGCGGATGCAGCGAGACGTGGCTGGAGGGCTTCACCTGGTTGACGTTGAAATACGGGGTGATGGCCGTGTGGTACGCCCACTGCGGCGTCTTGCTGAGCTGGGCGGGCAGGCGGTTGGTGAGCTCCACCTGGAGGCACTCGCCGGCGCGGGCACGCAGGATGAGCGGCTCGGGCTGGCGCGCTCCCTTCTTGAGGTCCGCCAGGTATTCGTCCCGGGCGAACAGGATGGCGTCGGGGTCGTAGAGGTCGTACTTGCTGTTGTAGACGAGGCGACCGCCCGGCAACCCACTGGCCGCGTCAATCGCAGACACCCGGTAGAGGCGCACCGAGCTGCCACGCGGGCACGCATCGACGTTCGCCGCCTTCTGTCCGAACCGTCCCTGCGCCTCCGCCTGTCGCACGAGCGCGGCGTCGAGCTGGCGCATCGCATCGGGGTAGGTCATGGCGTAGTTCAGCTTGCGCTCCCGGACCTGCTGACCCGCGTCGTCCACTTCATAGGAGCGCTGGATGGTCTCCTCGGTGTCGGGGTCCATCCGTCCGAGCACGGACTCCGTGGGCAGCTCCAGGAGGGGCGCGGGCGTCCAGGCGCTCCCCGCGAGCTGCGCGCGGAAGGACCTGGCTGCGGGGTCCATCGTCGACAGGTCCGCGGCCTGGAGCGCCAGATGTCCCAGCGTCTTCACACCCGTCTGCGTCTTCTTGTAGGTGCGCAGCAGGCCCCACATGCCGTTCCACAAGTCACCCGAGGAGGCGCTCTGGTACATGTAGTCGGCCGTCTCGTAGGTGCCTCCGAGCGCGGGCAGGCCGTTGGTCAGGTTGAACTCGAAGTGCTCGGAGATGCCAATGCCTTGCGCATTGAAGTAGCCGCTGTGCGGGTCCGCGCCTTCGTGCAGCCACTTGGTGCCATGGAGCGAGAAGGAGTGCTGCTCCTCCTGGGAGCCCTGGATGAGGCGAATCTTCACCTTGTCGCCCTCGTAGCCGCGCAGGAGCGGGGTGTACGGGTCGCCGTGCAGGTCCGAGCGGAAGACGTTGGCCATGTCCGCGCGCTCGTCCGTGCGGAGCACATGGTGACCACAGCTCGAGGCGCGCTGACCGACGCGCAGGGGGATGGGCTCGTTGTGGTAGTTGATGACCATGGCGCCCGGGTCTCCGGCGCTGATGGCCTCGGGGATGGGCGTCGCTTCGAAGTCCACCGCCCAGGGCAGCACGGTCTCCTTGTAGTTGGGCGCGTTCACCGGCTGGCCGCACGCATCGTAGGCGGGGAAGTAGTCGGCGAAGGCGAGCGCGAACTCGCGGAAGCTGTTGGCGGGGTCCTTCGTGATGACATCCGCCTGCCAGCTCGTGGGGCCACCATCGCTGGGTCGCGTGCCGTAGAAGACGCCCGTCTGAGGGTCCCTCCACTTCGAGCCCTTGGGCTCCACGATGAGGGCGCCGTAGAAGCCGTGGTGCTGGTGGGACGACGGACCGAAGTGGTCGTGGGTGAAGACCGTCTCGATGGGGCGCTCCTGGCCCTTGGAGTCGGTGAGCGGGTCCGCCCACCAGCGCTGGGTGGTGGTCTGCGCGCCCAGGATGCCCAGGCGTGAGTGCGCCTTGGCCGACAGGTGGACTCGCGGGCCTTGAGTGTCCACCGCGCCATCCGCCGCGTAGGCGCCGCCCGCGGTCTCAATCTTCTCCAGGCGGTGCAGCACCTCCTGGAAGGAGAACGTCCCGTCCTCGTAGTTCCAGCCGTTGCCCGCGCCGTCCGCGGCCATCACGTCGAACTTCACCAGGTGGATGTGCTGCCCGACGGTGTCCGTGGGGGTGAATATCTGGAAGTCGTCCGCCTCCAGCTCCTTGGGCAACAGGTTGGTGGCGTAGAAGTTGATGCACTCGCCTGACTCGGCGCGGAAGAAGAAGGGCTCGGGAGGCCGCAGGCCGCTCTGGGTGTCCGCCACGTCGCCGTTGAGCACCATCAGGCGCGCCTGGCGGTCATGCCAGCCCTCCCGGTTGACGTTCTGCAGGTCGATCTGCAGATAGGCCGCGCGGTACTCGCGGCGTGGCGCGGAGGCGGGGCACGGGTCCGCGAAGGGCGCGCCCGCCACGGGCTTGCGACCGTTGACGTAGAAGAACCCCTTGCTGCCCGTCGCCGTCCAGGCCGGATAGGCCGCGACGGTGTCGGCCGTATAGAAGGGCCGCTGCGCGGAGGTGGCGCCGGGGAACTCGCCGCCATGGAAGGCCATGGCCTTCTTCTCCAGGAACGTGCCGTCCGGGGGCAGCAGCTTCACCTCCAGCGCGTGATGGTCCACGTAGAAGCGCTTGCCGGGCATCCCATAGGTGGAGGGGCCGATGGCGCGGGTGACGATGTGGCGCGGCAGTCCGCCATCCTCCTCCATGTCCAGCGGCGGCTGCGGCGGGCGGTGGCCAGCCTTGCCCGCGACGTAGAAGGGGTAGCCCGGGAAGGCGGGCCGCGACACCAGGTTGCCGCCCGCGTCCTTCACGACCGTGTCCACGTAGGTGGGCATGGGCGGCATGGCTCGGCTGGGGATGGGGATGAGGGCGGGGATGGGCGTGCCGCCGGGAATCTCACCATCCGGCAGGCGGCGGTCCTGGGTGCCGGCCTCGAAGACGTCGTGCACGCGCCACAGCGCCCACATGCCTTGCGCGAAGTGCGGGTAGAGGTGGCAGTGGTGGATGGAGTCGCCCGCGGTGAGGTTGCGATTGCCGGCGCCGCCGTAGTTGATGTCGTAGGTGAAGGCCGCGCCCGGTCCAATCGACTGCGAGTCCAGATAGGTCGAGTTGTCGTCGCTGGGGTTGAACTTCCATTGGTGGGCATGGAGGTGGAAGACGTGGGTCTCCGCGGGCCCCGCGTGGATGTTGCGGATGCGGACCGGGTCGCCCAGGTAGCTGTGGTGCACGTTGGACGGGTCGTCCGGATAGAGGGCGCGCACGGCGTTACCCTGCCAGTCCTTCTCCACGTTCATCGCCGGGTCGCCGTTGGCCCAGGACTCGAGGAAGAACTCCTCGAAGGCGCAGTCCGCGCAGTCCTTGGTGGGGCCCACCTTGGCGCGGTTGGCCATCAACTGCGCGCCCAGGCCCGCCACGCCATAGTTGACGCCGAAGCCGTCGCGCACGCCGTGGAACGTCGGGTTCCACTCCAGCTCGTCGAAGGCCTGAACCGCCTTGATCTGGTCGTGGTAGAGCGTGGTGATTTCGCGGAAGTGGCCCTGGTCCTTGGACGTGGAGGTGCCCACGCTGCTGCGGGAATAGCCGGTGATGATGGCCTCCAGGTCCCCGTGCCAGATTTCATTCGTCTTCGTGTCGAGGATGTTGAGCAGGGGCCTGTCCCGCGAGTCCCGCGCCGCGTAGTCGATGAGCGGGGTGCCGTCCGGGTTGGACAGGGGCCGTCCTTGGGCGTCCTTGCGCGTGGCGGCCTGGAGCACGTCGCCTGACACGTTGGAGCGGTACCAGGTGGAGCCAGCGGGCTCGACGTTGACGGCGCCGAAGAGGCCCTGGGCGGTGGAGCCGCCATCACCCTGGCCGCCGAACAAGGCGCCCATGCTGTACATGAAGAAGGCGCCCTCGTGGTCCGCGTAGAGGGTGTACGTGGTGCTGTCGCCCGGCGCGACGAGGGAGCTGGGGTTTCTTCCCACCTGCGCGCCGTCGTCATGGATGCTCAGGTATTGCAGGCCTTGTACGTGCACCGAGGCCCGGCGGGTGAAGGGGGAGTTGTCCTTGTGGGCGTGGTCCGCATCCTCCTGCTCCTCGCCTTCCTCGGGTTCCTCTCCCTCCGGCGCGGCACCGAACCACGTCCCGCCCACCGCGTGTCCCGCGACCAGCGAGGCCAGCGGGTCCCACGAGGGCGTCACCAGCCACGTGGGCAGCAGCTTGCGCACCATGCCGAAGCCCGCGGTGGGCTGCGCCACCTGGCTGGCGGTGGGCTGGGATTCAGAGGGGCTGGGAATCTCCGCGCGCGTGGGCGCGAGCCAGTTGGTGAACTGGATGCGCAGACAGTCACCGACGTTGGCGCGCAAGGTCAGTGGTCGCGGGCGCTTGTCGGACCTCAGCCGCACGTTGCCGGGGCCCAGGGGCCTGGAGGCGCTGATGGGTTCCACGTCCCGCTTCAGGGCGTAGAGCATCCCCGTGGGGTTGTACGAACCGAGCCGGTTGTAGGTGTACACCTGATCCAACGCCACCACGTTCGCGGTGAGGGTGCGCGCGCACGACACCCGCGCGCCGGCCACGGGTGCGGGCTCCACCTGGGGCATCGCCTTCCGCGCCAGCGGCTGGGTCCCGGAGGAGACCGCCGCCTCCTGCGCGCTGTCGGTGGGATGGGCCTGGCAGGCCACCCCCGCGCTGAACAGCGCGGTCAGCAGCGCCCGGCATACCCCGGGGAGCCGCGGCTGCGACCTTGCTCCATCCAATCTCTTTCGTGGCGACATGGGTCCCCTCCTGAATCAGCCGTGTGCCCGTCATCCCTGAGAACATTCTCAAGCTGAGACGCTTCTTGGGATGTGTTCCCTCGGGGAAACACTTACGGGTCATCTCGAAGCGCCTTCAGGCGACAGCGAGATGCAATGACTCATAGGCAAACAATCCTGGCGAAGTAAAGCCGCCCCATAACCTCGCCAAGTCACTGAGGGTAGAGGGGCGTGTGAGGTCGTGGCTGAGAAGTCTCTGTGTAATGACCTTGTTGGTGCTGTGTGACTCTTTGGGCGTGATGTCGCCGCTGACTGGCTTAGGAAACCCTCAGGAATCCCAGCGGTGCTCGCGGCTGAGGGCTTTCTCAGGAATCCCTCTCGCGCGGAGGTGGGGATGTTTGTATTTGTGTTTGCGTATGTTGAAGGCAGTCGTTAGGGTGGTGGCGGCTGTGCTCCAGCCATGCGGTCCTTGTTTCCAGTACTCCCTGAAAGGAATACCCTCATGCGTCTGTCAATCCGGCCGCGCGCCTTTGGCGCGTTGCTCTCGTTTGGATTCTGCGCGTTGTTCGGCGTACCCACCTCACATGCCGCCAACTCCACCGCCTGTCAGGGCGGCGGATTCGTCCTGACCCTCCCCAATGGAACGCCCCTGTTCAACGTCAACAGCGCCAGCGGGAGTGGCAGTGGTGGGAGCGGCGGTGGTGGTGGCGGTGGCGGCAATGGAGGGGAGACCCGGGTGGAGGTCCCCAGCTCGAGGCTGCCCTCGCACGGCATCTTGAAGGTCCGCGGCACCTACATTGAATTCGACGTCGATGTGTCGACGCTGGCCGTCTACAACTACACGCTCAAGGCCACGAACAACCCCCTGGACATCACGGGCGGGGTGACCACGGTGCTCTTCACGCGCAAGGAGCCGTTGCTCGGCGCGGTGACGCTGGATGGAAGCTCCATGCGGGTGGAGCTCAAGGATGGCACCCTGCGGCTGATTCGCGAGGGACAGACGCTCAAGATGAAGATCCAGGCCAAGGATTGCGCCCAGGGAGGCATCTTCCAACTGGAGCCGGAGTGGGCCACCGAGACGGGGACGGTTGACTTCGTCCACACGCTGGGGCCGGCCGTGTTCTATTTCACCAACCCGTACACGGGGAAGATCAACTTCGGCAACTCGAACCTCATCCGGGGCAAGGACAGCCCGCAGGTGGCCGCGAAGCTCGTCCAGGACGAGCGCGAGACCATCTGGCGCGTCACGTCCGGTGGCCGCATGGGCGGAGTGCTGGGGGAGGATGCGATTGAGAACTCTCCTCCCGCCAGCGAGTGCACCAAGAACTGCCAGGCGCAGAACCGCGTCCATGGCAGGTATGAGGTGCCGGATCCGGTCTACGAGAGTGACGGCGACGACGACTGACCCTGGGACGGGGTGACGTCCGCGGAGTGGTGACGGAGCGGGGTTCGGTCCTTCGGAACGCGGAAGGCCCGAGCCCCGGTGGTGCATGCCGGAGCGGATGTGCGCGACGGAGGCCGGGCGCGGCCGGTATGGTGGCCGCATGGCTCTCACCTCCCACCTGCGTGTCGTGCTGCACCAGACGCAGGGTCCGGACAATCTCGGCGCCGTGGCGCGCCTGGCTGCGAACTTCGGCGTGGCGGAGCTGGTCCTCTCGGACCCCCAGCTTCAGGAGATGGACGGCGCAAGGCGCATGGCGGTGCACGCCGGCCACATCCTGGAGGCCGCGCGAATCGTGCCCACCTTGCCCGAGGCGCTGGAGGACGTGGTGCTCGCGGTGGGGACCACCTCGCGGCAGAACCTGCGCGGCATGCCCACGCTCTCTCCCGAGGAGGCGGTGGCGCTGATGGCGAAGCACTCGCAGCGGGGGAAGGTGGCCCTGGTGCTCGGCGGCGAGAAGCGCGGCATGTCCGACGAGGACCTCAGCCACTGCCAGCAGGCGCTGGTCATCCCCACGCGGCCCGAGCAGCCCTCCATGAACCTGGCGCAGGCGGCGGCGGTCCTCATGTACCTCTGCGCGCGCGAGCAGGTGGAGGCGCCGCCGCCGGGCGCGGTGGACGGGGCGCC
Organism: Myxococcus eversor; assembly: GCF_010894455.1. Lineage (GTDB taxonomy): Bacteria > Myxococcota > Myxococcia > Myxococcales > Myxococcaceae > Myxococcus > Myxococcus eversor. Next base: position 721,674 of record NZ_JAAIXY010000001.1, read on the forward strand.
GCTGCGGCTGGTGCAGTCGCTGCAGGCCTGGATGCGTCAGGTCCTCCTGGGGGTGGGCTTCCTCAATACGCAGGGACCGGATGCGCTGCTCTCGGAGATGATCCACTCGCTGACCCGCTCGGCCCTGACGAGGCGGGAGGTGGAGCTGTGGCTCTCCGCCTTCAAGGCGCTCTCGCGTCACGTGGTGGGCCCGACGGCGCGTCCGGACTCCGACAAGAAGGGCTGAGGCGCGAAGGCTCCAGGGGGGCACCGCGCTGCCCTCGTCCTGATGACATGGGTTCGCTTCTCCGGGCGAACACCCCCGCGTTTCGAGTTCCCCCACGCGACAGACGGAGGGTTGCCGGGGCGGCAATGCCACCGCGGCTCGACGACGTCTCGCGGAGAGGTGCCTAGGTTCTGCGCCCTTCGACTCCGCGTGCTCGTGCCGCGGTGGTCTTTCGCGAACAGGGATGTCCTTCCATGTCAGACGAACTCGTCGAGCGAACCGGCCCACAGCTTGCTCCGCCACAGCCCATCCGCAACGGCGCGGGTGCCACGGTGCTGGGGCCGAGGAACCCTCCTCGCGAGGCGGAGAATCCGAACCTGCTCGTCCCGCCGCGCACGGACCATGGCTCGATGCCCAACCTCCGCTGGTCCTTCGCGGACAGTCGCATGCGACTGGAGGAAGGGGGTTGGGCACGGCAGACGACGGTCCGCGAGCTCCCCATCGCCACCGAGATTGCCGGCGTCAACATGCGCCTCAAGAAGGGGGCCGTCCGGGAGCTCCACTTCCACAAGGAAGGGGAGTGGGCCTACATGCTCAAGGGCCGCGCGCGCATCAGCGCCGTGGACCGGGGCCGCAAGACGTTCCTCGACGACGTCAGCGAAGGCGACCTGTGGTTCTTCCCCTCTGGGGTCCCACACTCCATCCAGGGACTGGGGCCGGACGGCTGCGAGTTCCTGCTCGTCTTCGACAACGGCACCTTCGACGAGAACGAGACCTTCCTGCTCACGGACTGGCTGGCGCACATCCCGAAGGACGTGCTCGCCAAGAACTTTGGGGTGCCGGAGAGCGCCTTCGCGAACATCCCGGCGCATGAGCTCTACATCTTCCTGATGCAGGAGCCCGGCCCGGTGGGGAGCCTCACCCTGGACCAGAGTGGGGGCGAGGGGCCGGTGTCTCCGTGGTTCAGCTACCGGTTGCATTCACAGGAGCCCATCCGCACGAAGGGGGGCACCGTGCGCATCGTCGACTCGTCCAACTTCCAGGCGTCGAAGTCCATCGCCGCCGCGCTGGTGGAGGTGGAGCCCGGCGCCATGCGCGAGCTCCATTGGCACGCGAACGCCGCCGAGTGGCAGTACTACATCTCCGGTCAGGCGCGGATGACGGTGTTCGCCTCGTCGTCGAACGCCGCGACGTTCGACTACATGGCCGGGGACGTGGGCTACGTGCCTCGGATGATGCCCCACTACGTGGAGAACACGGGCAAGACGACGCTGCGCTTCCTGGAGACGTTCCGAAGCGACCACTTCGAGGACCTCTCCTTGCGGCGGTGGCTGTCGCTCACGCCCCATGACCTCGTCCGTGGGCACCTGAGAATCGACGAGTCGGTGCTCGCGGGGATTCCGCCCCAGAAGTCGCCCATCATCCCGCTCTGAGCCGAAGCGACGTCGGTCATGTCGAGACACGGCACATCCACGCGTGAGGACCTGTCGTTCCCGAGGCCGGGCTCTCCGGAGGCGGAGCCGCTCACGGAGGCGCTGCCGCCCCGTGGGGCGCGGGTGCGGGGGCTGGGCGCCTTCGCCGGCTCCGGGGCGCTCATCGCGGTCGGCTATCTGGACCCAGGCAACTGGGCGACGGACCTCGCCGCGGGCTCGCGGTATGGCTATGCGCTGCTCTGGATGGTGCTCGCGTCGAGCCTGATAGGCATGTTGCTGCAGAGCCTCAGCGTGAGGCTGGGAATCGCCACGGGGCAGAACCTCGCGGAGGCCTGTCGTGAAGCGTATCCGCGCTGGCGTATTCCCCTCTGGTTCACGGCGGAGATCGCCATCGCCGCCACGGACCTCGCGGAGCTGCTCGGCTCGGCCATCGCGCTGAACCTCCTGTTTGGCATTCCGCTGTGGGCGGGCGTCCTCATCACCACGCTCGACGTGCTGACGCTGCTCGGGCTCTTGAGCGCGCGGCCGCGCAAGCTGGAATGGATGGTGCTCGGGTTGGTGCTGACGGTGGGGGCGGCGTTCGCGTTCGAGCTGGTGCTGAGTCGTCCCGTGGCGGGCGAGGTGCTCGCCGGCTATCTGCCCACGGGCGCGATTCTGCGCGACAGCGGGATGATGACGCTGGCGGTGGGGATCCTCGGCGCCACGGTGATGCCGCACAACCTCTTCCTTCACTCCCAGCTCGTCAACACGCGTGACTTTCCGCGCGACGAGAGCGGCCGTCGCGAGGCTGTGCGGAGCGGGACGTGGAACACCCTCTATTCGCTCGGCGCGGCGATGTTCATCAACTCCGCCATCCTGATTCTGGCCGGCTCCGCGTTTCATCGCTTCGGACACACCGAGGTGGTCGAGCTGTCGGACGCGCACGCCTTGCTGAGCTCGCTGCTCGGTCCGCTGGCGGCGACGGTCTTCGCGCTGGCGCTGCTGCTCGCGGGGCAGAGCGCGGCCATCACCGGCACGCTGGCGGGCGACGTGGTGATGATGGGCTTCTTGCGGTTGAGGGTCCGGCGGTGGGTGCGCAGGCTCATCACCCGGGGCGTCGCGCTCTGCCCGGCGCTCGCGGTCATCCTCATGGCCGGGGACCAGGGCGCGGGTCAGTTGCTCATCGTGTCCCAGGTGGTGCTGAGCCTCCAGCTCGGCTTCACGGTGGTGCCGCTGGTGTTGCTCACCAGCGACCGCGGTCGGCTCGGAGCCCTCGCGCTGTCACCGGCATGGCGCGCGCTGGCCTGGCTGGCCACCGCGATGGTGCTGGGCGTCAACCTGTATCTCCTCGGGTCGCTCGTCGTGTAGCGAGGCTTGGCGTCTGGGGCGACTACGCGCGCAGCCAGGCGAGATTGACGTCCTTGTCGCCTGTCGCCAGCACGTACGGCGTGCCCGGTGCGATGACGCCCTTGCGTGCCGCGATACCCTCCACCGCGTCCTGGGCGTGAGTGAGTTGGATACCAGCCCCTCCTCCACCCAGGACCAGGGGCGCACCCATCTTCAAGTCGAGCACCACGACCTGGCGCTTCGCCGGCCTGGGCTCTGCCATGTCCACGACGACGAAGTCGCCCGCGAAGCGACGCTGGTCGCAGCGGAAGACCCAGAAGTTGCGCTTGCGGTCGAGCAGCTCCCGCACGAAGGGCTTCTCGTCGCTCTTCAAGCCATAGCGCTCGGAGAGGAGGCTGGCGGTGGAGAGCGGATAGCCCGCCTCCTTCGCCAGGAGCAGCGCCCAGGGGTTGGCATGCCGCAGCAGCGGCAGCAGGACGGGCAGGACGATGGGGGGCTCGCGAGGCATGCGTGGCCGTGCTCGACGAAAGAGGCCGCTCGTGTCGGACCGACATTCAATCACGTCGCCGGCCCCCCGGGTTCCAGCGCCCCCTCGGCTCTGGTATGGGACGCGGTCGTCACACCACTCCCTGGAGTCTTCGCATGTCCCGACTTTCCCGCCCCGCGCTCGTGCTCGCCCTGATGCTCACGTCCACCTCGGCCCTCGGGGCTTCGCAGTGGGTCCAGGCGCGGACGGTGCTCAACACGTGTGGCTACTTCAGCACCTCCCAGGCGGAAATCACCCTCACGTACCGCAACGATGACCTGCCCTGGGGGACCAGCGTGTTCCTCATCTACGGCTGGGGCGGAAGCTCGGGCCCTTCCAGCCCGTTCGACTGGGCTCCGGCGCCGCAGACCGTGGAGGTGCCGGCCGTGGCTCCGTACCACTGGGGTACCACGGTGACTGGTGTCATCCGGGCGCGGACCTCCACGCAGTACACGAGCATCAACTACGTCTGGAAGGTGGTCCTCCCGGACGGACAGGAGTTCTACGAGAAGGGCAATGGCTCCACGTACGGCTACTACGCCGCGGACTTCTCACAGGTGCCCATGCCGTGCACCACCACCGCTGGGGCGTTCATCGGCACGCCGACGCCGCTGATCATCACCACCGTCGTCAAGAACTGACGGTCCACCGCCGACGGGCGCCCGGCGTGGGATGGGGTGGCGCCCCAAGACATGGAAGGGACGGCTGAGATGGCGGGTCACCCCGTGGCGGTGTGGACAGGAATTCTCGTGGTGACCCTGGGTTGCACGGCCTGTGAGACGGAAGAGATTCGGCGGTTGAGGAGTCTGAAGCGAAGCTCAAGCCTTGCGCGTGCTGAGTTGGTGGAGATGCTTGAGAACCGTGTTGAGCGCGAGCGTGAGCTACAAGCAATCGAACACCGACTGCGCTTCTACTGCCCCCCAGTCGACCAGGAAGAGTTGCTGTCCAGGCTGACGCAAGCCGTTGCCCGCGCGAATGTGAAGGTGCTTCACGAGAGCCGCGATGGGGTGATGCTTCGGCTGCAACGGGCCGATGGGGTGGGAGACATTGTCAACACCCTTTCGGCGCTCTGGAGGGCCGCGCCATTTCTCTCCCTCACGCGGCTCTCCGTTCAACGCGACGCGTGGTCGGCGGACTTCGAGACAGGGCCGGCCTGTCTACCATTGAAGGAAGCAGCGGCTACGGTCACCCGATTCCCACTGCCTCCTCGTGGGATGCTCTGGACTGAAACAAGTAGAAAGTTGAGGGCGGAGATTCTCGCTGCGGAGCGCGACATTCAGCGATGGGAGTCCACGTCCTTGGCTGGAGGCCTGGCGAGAATCAATTCTCGCAAGCTCCTGCACGAACGTCGTCGTGATCAGCAACTGGGTGGGCCTGATTACCTGATGGGGCAGATGAAATTGATCGAGGGACTCCTCGAAGGCGCGGTCGCGCCCGAATTGACGCTCGCCAAACAGGCGGCTGGCAGATGGCTTCTTGAGAGCAACCTCGCCGGGCTGGATGTGGCACGGGCCGAACGCCTGGGGCGGGCCGGCTACCGGTTGGAGGGAGGCCCAGAGGGTTCCCAGGTGCTGATCCGTCGCTGAAGTCGCGCCAGGCAGAGGGGAGGCGACTCTCCCGGCTAGCGCTTGTGCTCCCTCCGCCACGTCGCGGGCGGGGTGCCATGAATCCGCCTGAACGCCTTGCCGAAGTGCACCCCATCGGCGAAGCCCGTGGCTTCGGCGACCTGCTCCAACGAGGCCGGCGTCGTCAGCAGCATCGCCTGCGCGCGCTTGAGGCGGGCCTGGAGCTGCCATTGATACGGCGCCAGGCCGGTGGAGGACTTGAAGGCGCGGCTGAAGTGCGCCTGTGACAGGTCCACCAGTGCGGCCAGCTTCGACAGTTCGACGCGCTCGGGCAGGCTCGATTCCAGGAAGTCAATCACCCGGCGCAGTTGCCACGGTGCCAGACCCTTGCTCGGCGATGGGCCTTCTCCTCGGCGAGAGCCCAGAGCGGCGCAGATGGCGGCGGTCAACCCATCGCCATAGAGCTGGGTGGAAGGGTCGTCGTCATCCACCGCTTTGGCGAGCAAGCGCATCAGCGTCCAGAGTCGGTCGTCAGCGAAGCGCAACCGCGGCGCTTCCAGGTCGGCGTGGCGCAGCGATTGGCCCAGGCGCTCGTCCAGCTTCGACAGGTCGAAGTTGAGTACGGCATCTCGCACCGTGCACGCGCCGGCGCTGTAACCCCACAGCGTCATGCCGGCGGGCACGATGTTCATCTGCCGGGGAACGTAGCCGATGGGGCAGGGTTGGCCTTCGCGCAGGCGGGGCTCGCAGGGCGTTCCCACCTCATCCAGCAGCGCGCTCAGTCGAGTGCGGTCTTCCAGGCATAGCGAATACCCGGTCGGGCCCGAATTCTGGCTCTCATTCACATCCACACAGATTCCATTCCACTGCCGCCGGACGGAGGAAAGCGCGACCACGTTCTCGGGCAATGGGCTCAGTCGTTCAACGCGTGTCTCCACGGCGTGTCTTCCCCGAACACGGGAGGACGCGCGCTCAGGCGCCTTTGCCTGCCCGGCTTGCCAGCAGTTGCATCTCCCAGGCGAAGGCCACGGCGCTGCCGCCGCCGTGCTCGCCAATCACGGCGGAGAGCTCGGCGGCGCTGGCCTCGCGGGCCCAGTCGCGCTGCCATTCGGCAATCACCGCCATCCAGGTGATGGGCGTCACTCCCGCCAGCAGCATGCGCCTCACCGCCATCTCATGCGCCTCGCGAGTGACGCCGCCCGAGGCGTCCGTGACGGCATAGACGTCATATCCTTCACCGGCGGCCTGAATCGCGGGCATGGCCAGGCAAATCTCGGTCCACAGCGCGGCAATCACGAGCTTCTTCCGGTCGGTCTTCTTCACCGCGTCCACCACGCGGCCGTCTTCCCAGGTGTTGATGAAGGTGCGGTCGATGGGCTTCTGCTCGGGGAACACGTCCTGCAGGCCCTTGACGAGGTAGCCGCCGCGCTCCTCGAGCACGGTGGAGAGGATGGTCGGCACCTTGAAGACCTTGGCCGCCTTGGCCAGGCCGATGACGTTGTTCAACACCATCGTCGGCTCGTGGCTGTGCAGGTTGGCGAACTGGTAGGGCTGGTGGTCGATCAACAGCACCACGCTGTTCTGGGGCGTCAGCAGGGCGTCGAGCCCGCGATGAGAGGGGGAATGGGCCGTGCTCATGGTGTGGATGCTCCTGGAGTGGGATGTCGCCGGAAGTCCCCGCTGGGAGGACCGGGCCGGCGATGTCATTGGGCCCCAGCCAGGAGGCGAAAACACGGTCTGTTCCCGCGACTTCTGGTCCGTTCCTGCGCCGGAGTCTAGAGCTTCACCGCGATGCCGGCCTCGTTCAGCCTCAGCCTCCGCGCGTAGGTGATGAACCTGTACTGCTTTCCCTCCCTCTGCTTGACCAGCACCTGCGGTGGCGTCGTGATGTCGATCTCCAACCCCTTCGCTTTGTCTTTACCGACGAAGTCGGGGGCCCCTCCTTTGTTCATCTGGACGACGTCTGACAAATGGTCGAGGTAGGGGGAGACGCAGATGTCGCTCTGCAGGTGGCCCGCCGTCAGTCGCTCGAGGGCCTTGCCGTACAGCACGTTGAACAACCCCTCGGTCATCGTCTGCACGTTCTTGCCCGACCCGACGTTGGGATTGGGCCGATATCCGCCTCCGCCGAACATGTAGGCGACCTCCTTGTCGGTCAGCACCTGCATCGCGACGCTGGGGTCGGCGGCGAATTCGGAATGCGCGCGCTCTTTCAGGGTGTCCACCCGTTTGACGAGCTCATTCTTCAATGCCTCACCGGCGAGAGCGTCGAGCTCCGCACAGGGGCCGCCGTCCGCCTTCGCGGCCTCTGCCGCCACCTTGCCCGGTTCGACGCGGACGCCGTCATCCAGCGAGTCCCCCGATGCCTGGCAGGGTTCAACGCAAGCCCCTTTGACGTGGACGAGCGCTCCGTCGCAGCGGCAGGTCGCGGGCCCCGCGGCACTTGCCTGCGGCGGGCAGTCGACATTCGCGGCGACCTGGTCCTTCTCGTCGTCTCCGTCCTTGAAGTAGCACCGGAAGGCCCCCTGTCCCTCATACGCCGGCGCACCGACCATGCCGCCCCGGTCGAAACCCTTGACGAACGCCGCACAGGCCTGCGCGGCGTCGCGGAACAACTGGTCGCAGTGCCGGACGCCGTTGGCCGGGAACGGTGCATCGGCGGCGAGCGCGCGTGTACAAGACAGCGCCAGGACCACGGCAAGGACCGATGGGTGCAGGCAAAGGAGGGAGTCACGGATGCTGGGCATGGAAGCCTCCTATGCACTTGACCCAGGCACCATAAGCCCTCGGCCCTCCAGCGGCATCTCCGGCGCCACCCGGCAAACGCCCGGACATGCCACCGGGTTCACCAGTCGAGGCGCTGGCCCCGGAAGTCGAAGAAGCCGCCGCTGTCCCCGAGCGTCAGGCGGTCGAGCACCGTGAGCAGCCCCGTGGCGGACTCGGACACCTGCGTCGGTGCGCTCGCTCCGCCCATGTCTGTCTGAACCCAGCCGGGACTGATGGCCACCGCGATGAGTCCCTCGCCGCGCAAGTCCGCCGCGAGCGAGCGGGTGGCCATGTTCAGCGCCGCTTTTGACATCCGGTAGCCATAACCTCCGCCCGACGTGTTGTCGGCGATGGAGCCGAGCGCCGAGCTGAGGCTCGCGATTCTCGCCCCGCGTGCTTGCCGAAGACGTGGCAGCAGCGCGCGTGTCACCCGGAGGGCTCCGAGCGCGTTCACCTGCATCATCTGGAGTGCGTCCTCGAGTGAGAGGTCCTCGAGGTCATCGCTCCGGGTGCGCCGACCCGCGTTGTTGATGAGCAGGTCCACCGGACCCGTCAGCGCGGCGGCGAACGAACTCACGCTCTCATCGCGGGTCACGTCGAGGGCGTGTACATGCAGCCGGCCACCCGAGGCTCCCGCGAGGGCGGAGAGTTCGCGGGCCTGCGCCAACTCTCGGACTCCTGCGTACACGGTGTCTCCACGCGTGAGGGACTGCCGGGTGAGTTCGAGGCCGATGCCACGGTTGGCGCCTGTGATGACGAGATTCATGGGGCCGGACCATAGACCTGGACCTCGTTGGAGGGGGGACTGTGGGGCACATGGGCCACACGATGTGGGGTGGTCCCCCCTGTCTTCACGTCGGCGGGCCTGTACCGCCATGCGCCTCCGCAGGGGTGCTCGTGCGGGTGCCCCATGGCATGTCACTTGCCTTGGACTGGCGCGCGGGCATTCAGCTTCCTTGTCTTTGGAGCAGTGCATGACCACCGGCCATCTGAGCCGACGTTTGTCTTCTTGGATTCTCATCGTGTCGCTCTCGGTGGTCGGCGTCGTCGCGGGGTGCGACTCGTCGGACCCTTCTCCCGGGGAGCAGCCCTCTCCCGACGGCGGGACGAACACCCCCGACGGAGGACCTTCGCCTGACAGTGGGACGGCTTCGCCGGACGGAGGGCCTTCGCCTGACGGTGGGACGACCTCACCGGATGGCGGGCAGCAGCCTCCTCCCGAGTTCACCTGGGGCCACGGCACGGAGTCGGGCACGTTGGTGGGCAACGTGTGGACGCCGGGGCGCGACGCGACGGGGCTGGTGAATGAGGTGTCGTGGGCGCTCGTCCCGAAGGACCGGTGGATTGAAGTCGCGGGGACGCCTCTCACCACGCTCGACGCGGAGGTCAAGGCGGCGCTCCCTGGCTTCCGAGACCTCGGCTCCCAGGGACTCGCCGGGGTCATCAACGCATACTCGGGTGTGGCGCTGGATGCGCCGCGCGCGCGGTGGTGGGCCTTCGGTGGGGGCCACGCGGACAGCTCCAACAACGGCATCTATCGCTTCGACATGGCGAAGATGCGCTGGAGCATCGAGCAGCTCCCGGACCACTCGGCGAACTGGACGGGGGTCCCCTGGGGGAATACCTACAGCAGCTATCCGCCCGCCTCGGAGTACGCCAAGGCTCATCCGGACAGCGACGTCACCGGGGACGAGTTCTTCGACCCGGCCCGGCCCGCCGCATCGACAGGCAACCCCACGGCCCGTCATACCTACAACGGGCTCGTCTACAACCCGGACCTCGAGGAGATTGCCTTTGGCGTCCGGCGCATGTGGCGTTACAGCCTGACGACGCGCAAGTGGACGCGCCACAACCCGTTCAACACCCCGGGTGCCTCCTACAACGGAGAGACGGGGTACGGTGGCGCGGCCGGGTGGACGTTCTGGGACGAGGTGGCGGGCCGTTACGTATTCGGCCCCACGGAGAACGGCAACTATTCGCGGTGGTGGTCGTTCGGGGCCGCGGACAAGTCCTGGAAGTGGGAGGTCATCACGCCTCCCACCTGGTTCTTCGCGCAGATGGCGAGGGTGGGGCGCACGCTGGTGAGCTTCCCGGCCCCGGGGCACGAGGAGCCGCACGTGCACTTTCCCCGACTGATTACCTACGACCTGGACACGACGAAATGGGGCGAGTTGAAGCTGACGAGCGACCTGGTGCGTGCGCGTTGCTTCAGCGAATACTTCGAGGGCCAGGTGTTCGCCTACGTGCCTCCGCTCAATCGCTACATCGCCGCGTTCCGGTATGACCGCGATGGCGACGGGAGCTTCGAGTACCGGACCTACGAGGTGGACCCGGTGGCCCTCACGCTGCGCGAGGCTCCCCAGTACGAGGCTGGCGCCTTCGGCGGGTGGCATGAGCTGGTGAAGAACCGCTTCTTCTACCTGGCGACGCACCACGCCCTCGTCTACGTGCGCAGGGGCGAAGAGAACCTGCGGGTCTTCAGGCTCCCTTGAGCCATGGAGGAACGCGGCACGGTGGCTCGTGCCGCGTTGGAGGACAGCGCGAGGCGGATGGGCCAATGCCCGCGGCGGGATTCGCGCCCCCAAGTGCTGGGAGCGGTCGTCACCAGGGCGCGATGGCCGCGTCCGGGGAGAAGGCGAGGAAGTGTCCGTTGGCCATGGACTGGACCTGCCGGTACATGTCCGCGCGGTAGAGGTAGACGTCGTCGCGCTGGTCGTTGTCGTGGTCGAGGACGACGACCTTGTCCTGGTGCTGGGTGAAGTCATACGCCCAGGTGCCGCCGATGCCTGACCCGCCGTAGGCGATGGAGAAGCCACCCGCGCCATTGCCCTGGAGCATGTAGGCGGCTTGGGTGCCTCGACGGTGGAAGAACAGGTCGTCGAAGCCGTCGTTGTTGAAGTCGAGCTTCACCGCGCGGTCCCAACGGTCCAGCACGTCATACCCCCCGATGCCCGAGCTGCTTCCGGACTGGAGGGTGTATCCGCCCGTGACGAGGCTGCGTGCCAGGTAGGCGACGCCATGCCCCGGCCGGTACATCAGCAGGTCGTCACGGTTGTCGCCGTTGAAGTCGAGCACCACCACGTCATCGTTGCTGTCCAGGAAGTCGAAGCCCGCGAAGCCGAACGCCTGGTTGCCGGTGAAGCCCGTCGTGGTGTTGCGAATCAACGCGGCCAGGTTGCCGCCCGGGCGGAAGAAGAACAGGTCGTCGCGGCCATCGTTGTCGGAGTCGAGCACCCGCACCTGGTCGCGGGTGTCCTGGAGCGCGGCGCCGGCGATGCCCGAGGTGCTGGCGAAGGCCTGCGAGAACGTCCCGTCGCCGTTGCTCCGAGCCACCCAGGCCACGCTCCCACCCGGCCGGTAGAAGAAGAGGTCCTTGAAGCCATCGGTGTCGTAGTCGAACGCGACGGCGCGGTCATGGGGCCCGCTGAAGTTGAAGCCGGCGAAGCTGCTCGTCGCCGTGGTGGTAGTGAAGGTGCGGTCGGCATTGCCCCGAATCGCGTAGGCGGGACCGCCCCCGGGACGGTAGACGAACAGGTCGTCGCGGCCATCGTTGTTGAAGTCGAGCACCACCACCCGGTCATTGCCGGACCCGAAGTCGAAGCCCGCGCTCATGATGCTGGTGGAGCGGCTCCAGCTCCCGAGCGTGTTGGAGAACCCCACCCACGCCTGACCGTTGCCCGGGTGGTAGCCGAGCACGTCATCCAGACCGTTGCCGTCGAAGTCGCCGGCCACCACCTGGGGGCCTCGCTTGTATTTGTCCGCGACGCCCCATTTGTCCCAGCCGCTGAGGATGGGCCACAGCCCCGTGAAGCCAGGACAGGTGTTGTAATACATGATGGAGGTGGAGTCGAAAGGGGTCAGCGCTCGCCAGTCATTGGACTCCGCGCAGGGCGACGGCGTCCCCGGAACGCGGGTGTGCTCGTGACGGAAGCCCAGCGCGTGCCCCAGCTCGTGCGTGAGGGTGCCGGTCAGCTCGTCGACGCTGTCCTGGATGACGACGTTGGGGTGGATGAGGACGTTTCGGTTGGAGCGCGCCCCATTGGGGAGGAAGGCCCGCGCGTCGTACGGGGCGTTGGACGCGGCGACGCGCACGTCGAAGACCACGGTGTTGTTGGAGGCGTGGCAGTTGCCGTCCTGTCCGAAGTCGTGGCGGAACGCGACGTAGGCCTCGGCCTCCCAGAAGAGGGCGGCGCGCTGCATGGCCTCGACGACCTTGGCGTGGTGGCTCAAGGACGTGCTCACACAGTAGGTGAGGTTGTTCGCCTGGGGTCCAGTCCATGCCGTGTCCCCGCCACCCGTCTGATGGATGATGAGGCCTCCTGGCTGGACGCTTCGGGCGTAGTACTCGCGCAGCTTCTCTTCCCCATGGATGGGGATGTCTCCCTCGACGAGGTAGAGGCCCGTGTCGGGCTCCTGATAGAGCGAGGCCTTGAATTGCTCGTATGTGAGTCCAGTGGTGAGGGATTCTTCCGGCGAGGTCGCAGTGGGGCCCGCCGAGCCACCACAGCCCGCGAGCAGCAAGCCGCCCAAGAGGAATGAGTAGGAACGCATGAGGGTCTCCTTCCGGCGAGTGGACATCCACGTCGCCCGTTCGCGCACTGCGATGGAGATACGAGGAGGACCGTGCGTTCTGGTCATGGTGATGCGCGATTTTGGAATAGGCGGTTACTCCGGGTCGAGCGCCCAGGTGCCGTCCTTCCAACGTTGGAGCGTCATGATCGCTCCGATGGCGGCAACCCCTCCCTCGGTCGCTGCCGCTTCCAATACCGCCTTGGCTTCCGTCGTCCGGTACCGGAGCAGAAACGCAGCCGCCATGACTCGAACATCCTTACGAGGATGGTTCAGCAACACGGCGAGGGCATCTCGTCCAGCATCCCCCTGCGCGCGTAACGCCTGAAGCGCGGCGGTGTACTGCTTGGCGTGCTTGTTCCCCGTCCTGGGATCTCCTCGATGAATGGCATCAGTCTGGGCCGTGACATTCCGAGCGAACTGCTCGACCAGCTCTTCCAACGTCATCACCAGACCCTCTTCTTCACGTTCTCAATGACCAACAGCCCGAACTTACGCTGGGCTTCGTAAGACTGCGTGCTCGACCACTGACGGACGGTCTGCGTGAGCGACCCAGTAATATCGTAGCGGACCGACGAGTAGAGAGAGCTGATATCGGTGTGCAGGCCCTTGTCCAGCGGGATGACGTTCTCGGTGTTGTGGAGGGCCTGGGGACCAAAGCGCTTCACGTTGCCCGGGGTCTGCTCGACGATGTGGTGCCACTCCTTGTCCTTGCCCGCCGGACCCATGGCCTTCTTGAAGCCACTGAACGAGCCCCAGGCTCTGTAGCCCGTGGGGCGCACCTTGACGGAGCGGCCGCCGCTCGTGCCACTGGCTACCATGGCTACGGCGCCGGGAGCGAGGGTGATGGTGACCGTCTCGGCACTCACTGCCACCGTTCCCACTTCCGCGACCGCCGCGAGACGGATGCCCATCTGCGCTTCGGCCTGCACCGCGGCCTGTGCTGCGCCGGGGAGCATGGGCACCTTCGACCCTATCCCCGCCGCCGTGTTCCCAATGGCCACCGTGGCCAGCATGGCGAACGCTCGCGCCGCGTTGCGGCCCATGACCTCGCCGTAGCGCTCTCCCGCCTCGCGTAGCTCGTCGAACGTCGTGGCCCGCTCCGCCTCGTCCACCAGTCGCTTGAAGCCCACGATGAGGCTCCAGAACGTGTCGATACCCACGTAGGCGATGAGCGAGGCCGTCATCACGGCCGCGGCACCCTTCGAGAAAGGCTCGGGCACGGCGAGTAAGATGCAGTAGGTGGTCCATGTCCAAAGAACCGCCGACATCATGGCCTGCGGGTTGGCCATGTCCTTGAATGCATCCATCATTTCGTCCAGGACGGCGCCCTGGGCCAGGGCCATGGCCAATGCGTAGCGACCATCTCCGGTGACAGAGGGACTCTCCACCAGGAGACGCAGGCAATCTCCGGGCTTGTTCGTGCGCTCACACCAGCGCAGGTAGGCGCGCGTCATCCCCACCTCTGTCGAGGTGGGTTCTCCCTCCAGATGTTCGCCTGGACCCAGCGGGATGACACGGTGGCTGCGTGTCTCGTACACGTACGAGCCGCTGCGCGAATCCACCTCGAACAGCCGCCGAGCCATTTCCTGGGGGCGCGCAGCAGGCCGCACGCTACGGGCCAGCGCTTCCAGGACTTCAACGAAGTCGTCTTCGTCCAGATCCACGGGTGCCGCATCGTCGCCGCGTGGGGTGAGCACGATGGGCTCGCCATGGTCTGTGTGAATCCGCACGGACTTCGTGGTGCTGCTGCAACCGGCCAGCAGCACGAGCAATAGGGGAAGTGACCGCATGCGGAGCCCTCCTGGCGCTGGGCTCCTTTCGTTGGAGTCCGTCGTCGACGCAAATCGAGCAGTACCAGATAGAGATGGCAAGTGCTCTGGATTGAATCGGTGTGCGTGGTCGAGCGCGGAGACGGAAGGTCACGCCAGGCCAAGTGGTGTTGAGGCTCAAGGGGCCCATGCGTCGACCGCGATGTTCCAGCGCGGCCGTCAGATGGGCGAACCGCGCTCCTCGACCCGAAGCTGCTGGCTGTTGATGGCCGTCAGCAGTTTGCGCACCAGCTCCATGTACTGCGCATCCGTCATCTGCCCCCGGAGCATCCGCAGCTCCTGAATCTGTGCGCGGCCCCAGCTTCCGGAGGCAAGGCTGTCCTCCACCATCCGGTCGACCTTCTCGAACGCGGCCACGTTCTCCGACGTGGGCGGTGGTGGCGTCGGCGCCTTCTCTGGGACCGGACCGTCGGCGACAGAGGCCATCGCCGTGCGCAGCTCTTCCCGCAGCAGTTCGCGGAGCTCTCCTCGAAGCCCCGTGAGGTCCATGCCCACCATGGCCCTGGGGCCGGGAGCGACAGGCGGGCTCGCCACCTGAGTCTCCAGCCTGCGTGCCAGCGCCTCCATCCGCGCGTCCTGCCGCTCGAGCCGCCTCATCAACTCCCCGTCCACTGGATTCGGAGTCAAGGCCTGGGCGAAGCCGAAGCCCGCCAACGCCGCCAGGAGCGGGATGCCAACGCGAGACAAGACAGTCGAACGGATGCTCATGAAAACCTCTGGGTCGGTGAAGGCGCCCCACCCGCGAACGCCCGTCGCGCCTCCCCGTGGCGTGCGGGAGGCGCGACGGACCGGTGACGACTACGGAGTCCTCATGTCCAGATAGGACGTCGCACGCACCTCGACGGAGGTGCAGTTGTTACTCGCATCCCAGGACACGCGAAGATACCCGTCCTCCGTGATGGTCCTCAGCGCCGCCAGGTGGGCGGCGGACGACGTGATGCAGACGCCCATCTGTGCCGAGGAGTTCCGGGCGGCGACCAGCGCGCGCTCGCCGACCACGCTGTTGCTCTCGAACACGATTTCGACGAACGACCAGGAGTCGGTGGCGTTCCGCGCCCCTCCCATGCTGGCGTAGAAGGTGCGATTCGCGCTGTCGAGGACGACAGGAATGCTGTCCCGGTAACCTGCCCAGGCCGTGCCGCCAGCACCAAGGACCGCCAGAACCACTCCCAGGCCCATCACTCGCTTCTTCATTGATACAACCCCTCATGCGTGTGGCCCACATGGGCCGTCAATCCATGGATGGCTTTGCTGCCCTCATGGTGACGCGAACCCTAGGCACCCCGTCTGACGTGTATCGCCGGAGGTCACAATCCCACCCGGGCTGTGATATGAGAGGTTACAAAGGCCGTCACGCAACAAGCCCATCCGAGGTGCTCACGATGGCTTGGGAATTGCTGGGCGGTGCCCTCCTGAATTCAGGAGGGCACCGTGCTGACCGGCTCAGTCCGCGCGCTCGCCGTCCACGCCGATGATGCAGGAGCACTTGTTCGTGACGGTGTTGCACCGGCCCGCCATGGTGCCTCCGCACTGGGAGTTCGACGTGCAGGTCCGGCCAGGAACACACGAGCCGCAGTCCGGGTCCTGGAGGCAGACCTCCGAGCAGCAGTTGTCCCGACCACAACCACAGGTGGGGATGGTGATGAAACAGTTATAGGCGACGTCGTCGCACCACACCCGATCGGCTCCGGTGTCATCGATGGAGCACCGCCTGAGCGTGCCACTGCAGGACGCCGTCGCGCCGTTCGCGCACTTCAAGCTCACCGTGCAGTCGCCACTCGCGAGCGACGACTCCTGCTGGCCCGTCTCCTCGGAGGGCGTGGCCTCGACTGCCTGCGTCTGCGCCTCGGAGGGGGCGGGCTCACAACCCGTCAGGACCAGCGCGAACACCACGAAAATTCCAGCCATCGTCTTCATGAAGACCTCTGTCGGTTGATTGGGATGGAGCGCTCGCGGGAGCGCCCGGCGGCCCAATATGACAGACGGCACCTCAAGTGAAGACAGAACTCGCTGTGACGTTTTTAGTCTCAGCTGCCTGTTTCAATGTCAGCCGTAGGTGTGAAACGCCCCGGGGAGTCCCGGGAGACCGCGCGGTCGAGTATCACCGCGTCCGTGGTCGTCTGTCTCGGGTGAAGACACGTCAAGCAGATGCGCCGTCGTGGAAATCCTTTCGGGAGGATTCGAGTGGCACGGTCTCGACCTCGTCACCATTCCGGGAGGTGGGGCACTCGATGGCGGAGATGTAGTCGAGCTGGAAGAGGTCGTGGTCCTGGAGGAATCGGCTGACGAGGTCGGCCATCTCCTCAGGCCGCTCCATGAGGACCAGATGGTCGGCTTCGCGGATGGTGGTGAACAGCGCCCCGGGAATCGTCTCCGCCAGGTTTCGCACGTGCTCCGGCGGCGTGAGCGGGTCGAACTCGCCGGTGAAGACAAGCGTGGGGCGATCCAGGATGTGGAGCCTGGGGTCTCGAGCCTTGGCGATCAGCCGGTTCTGGACGGCGCCGTATCGGTTCGCCTCGCGCGGAGTGACCGCATAGAAGGCCTTCTCCACCAGCACCCGGGTGGCTTCTGCTTCACGGACGTGGTTGCGCGGGTCCTGATTCATGGTGGCTCGGACCAGGCCCTGGACGAAGGCGTCGAGCTGTCCCTCCAGAATCTGCTCGGCGCGGACGTCGACCCGGGCGGCGGAGTCCCGTGGCAGCTCCAATGCGGCTCCCACGAGGACGAGGCGGTCCACGCTCTCCGGGTAGCGATGCGCGAACTCGTAGGCGGTCGAGCCCCCGTATGAGATGCCCATGACGTTGAGCCGGGGCACGCCGAGATGGACTCTCAGGTGCTCCAGGCAGTCCGCGAGGAAGTCGAAGCCGAGCTCCGACGACAGGTCATCCGCCGCGCCGGAACCGGGGAGGTCGGCCATGATGAGCGTGCCAAGCGGGTGCAGCAGATGCTCGAGCTTCGGCAGTGCATACATGTCCTGGAAGGCGCCGCTGATGATGAGCAGCGGTGAGTCGATGAGGGGCTGCTCGGGACCCGGCACGACGCGGTAGGCGTAGCGGATGCCCTGGAAGGTCAGGTACTTCGTCTCCGTTGCCTCCTCGCCCGTGAGGAGGCGCGCGATGGCGTTGGCGGTGCGGCAGCGCAGCACGTCGGCCCAACGGACCTCGCGTTGGAGGTCCGTCTCCAGGGCCCGGTGCAGTCGGGCGAGCTGGATGGAATTGCCTCCGGCGTCGAAGAAGTCGTCGTCGGCGCCGATGTCGGGCTGGCCGAGGACCTCGGCGAAGAGACGACGCACCCTTCGGACCGAGTCCGTGGTGTTGGTCGCCGGGGCGATGATGTCGGTGGTCTCGGCCACGGTCATCGCCACGGGGAGCCCCGACACATCCACGACGCGAATCCGCGCGAGCGCGCCTCTCGCGGCATCGAGGGACGGCGCTGGGCCTCGGGCGAAGACGCGACGCACGGCGCGGGGAGGCCCGGCAAGTCGTGAGCGAAGGTGATGTCCGCCCGGGAGGACTCCGACCCAGCTGACGGCATCCGACGAAGCGGCGGCGATGGGCAGCGACTCCAGCGCCTGCGCGGGTTCCATGAGCGCGTGGCCGCGCGCCACGGCCTGGCCCGTCACCTCCAGGTCGGCGGTGCGCTCACCGCGCCAGTAGCTCCAACCGATGCTGTGACAGGCAGGAGGAAGCGCCGCGTGGCGGCTCTCGGCATGACACTGCTCGGCGAAGGCGTCGAGCGCGGCATTGCAGGCGGAATGGGCGCCCTGGAGCGCGCCGCCGACCGCGCCGACGGCGGAGGAGAACAGGATGAGGCGACAGCCGGGCCTGTGCTTCACGAGCCGCCACAGGCTCCATGCGCCCGCGAGCTTCGGGGCCAGCGCGTTGGCCAGGTCCTCGCGAGTCATCTCGAGGAGGGGCTTCTCCTCGTAGGTCCCCGCCAGGTGCAGCATCCTGTCCACGGGACGCGACCACCGCGCCTCCGCGTGCTCGACGGCGAGCCGGACGGCGTCCGAGTCCCCGACGTCGAGGGAGCGATACAGCACTTCGCCCTGCTCGCGCAGCGACGCGAGCGCTGTCCGCGACGCTTCGTGCAGGGACGCCTCGGGGGTGCGACCGAGCAGCAGCACGCGGGCGTCGTACCGGGTGACGAGCCATTCCGCGACGAGCCGTCCCAGATGGCCGAGCCCTCCCGTGAGGACGAAGAGGCCTCCTCTTTCGAACCCAGGGGCGTCGATGAGCGCGCCCCCGGGATGGGTGGGCTCCATCCGGAGGACATGGCGACCGTCGTCCCTCCAGGCGACCCCGGGCTCGACGCAGAGCGCATCCACCTCGGACAGGATGCGGCGCGCGTTGGCGTCGGGGGCTCCGGGTGGAAGGTCCAGGTGGCTCGCGCGCAACCAGGGCAGCTCGAGCTGGGCGGTGGCCAGCAGACCGCGAACGGGAGCGTGGTGCACGGCGACCGGGTCGTCAGCGAGGACGCGCTGTCCATGGGTGGCGATGACTCGCAGCAGGACCTGCTCGGGGCGCGAGGCGTCGAGTGCCCGCAGCAGCGGGACGAGCCAGCCACAAGCGCGGAGACACGCCTCGCGCTGTGCCTCGAAGGACTCCGGGACTCCCACCGGGGAGGGCGCGGCGAGGTGGAGGATGTGTCGAGGCAGCAGCCCGGCCTCGCGCAGCTCCGTGAGGAACTGGAGGAGGTGGCTCGGGTTCTCAGTGTCCAGTCGGTAGACGCGAGGGCTCTCGCGAACGAGCCCGGGCGTCGACGCCGGGACGACGGTGACATGGGGCTGTTCGCGACCGTCCAGCTCCTGGCGAAGGGCTTCCCCGAGATGGGGGTCGCCCTCGATGAGGAGGACCGTCGCGCTCCGCTCCTCGCCGTGCGGGTCGGCGTCGAGGGGCGCGGCATGCCAGGCGCGCCGGTAGAACCACGCGGGCAGGCGATGGTTCGCGTCCGCCCGTGGCTCCGCTGACGCGAGCTTCGCCGCGTATCGACTGGCGAGGAGCGTTCGCTGAATCTTGCCGAGGTCCGTCTTGGGAATGTCCTCCCTGTCGACGGCGACGAGATGGTCGGGATTGACGCCATGGCCCCTGGCCACCGCGGCGCGAATCCTTCGCGAGGCCTCCTGCTCGTTCGTCCCCGGCAGCAGGTGGAAGAAGAGGGCGAGCTGATCCGTCGATGCCCCATTCGGGCGGACCGCGCAGGCCGCAGTGTACGAGCGGTCGATGAAGGGCAGCTCCTCGACGGTGGCTTCAATCTCGTGGCCGAAGTGGTTGGCGCCGTTGATGATGATGGTGTCGCGGGTGCGGCCCGTCAGCGTGAGGCGGCCCTCGCGGAGGAAGGCGCGATCGCCAGTGCGGAACCAGCCATCGGCGGTGAAGGACTCGCGGTTGGCGGCGTCGTTGTCGACATAGCCTCGCAGCACCGAGGGCCCTTGTATCTCGAGGGAGCCGACCTCGCCCTCCGGGAGCACGCGGTCCGTGTCGTCGACGATGCGCAGTCGCACGCCGGGGATGGGCTGCCCGAGCGACACGACGGCGTCGTCGTCGGACGTGGTGGAGAGGTTGAACTCGGTGGAGTAGGTGACGCCCGACGACGTCTCCGACATGCCCCAGGCCGGCCACATCGCGGTGTCGCGCAGGCCGTGGGGCGCCAGGGCGCGCAGGAACTCCCGGGCGGTCCTGGAGGAGATGGCTTCTCCACCGTTGATCAGGATCCGGACCCGGGAGAGGTCCCATCGGCGCGCGCTCTTCTGGCGGCCCAGCTCTCCGACAATCAGGCCGAAGGCGAAGTGAGGTGCCCAGCTCAGGGTGGCGCCATGGCGCTCCATCCAGCCGAGCCAGCGCAGGGGCTCACCAAGGATGCGCTGCATGGGGACATGGACCTCCGTGCAGGAGGAGAGCAGGTTCCCCATGTGCATCATCGCGATGCTGCCGCCGTGCTCCAGCGGCATCCAGCTGAAGGACACGTCTTCAGGCCCCGTGCGCTTCACCCATGCGGAGCCACGGGCCTCGGTGAGGATGGACTGATGGCGCAAGGGCACCGTCTTGGGCGTGCCCGTGCTGCCCGAGGTGAACAGCAGCAGGGTGACGTCATCGGGAGATGCGTCGCGATAGGGCGCCACCGGCTCGTGGCGGATGAGGTCGTCGACGGAGGCCGCCGTCACCGTGTGGCCGTTGTTCGCGGCGAACGCGTGGAGCGACGCGAGCCTGGATGAATCCGTGAGGATGCAGGGCTCGTGCAGTGCCTGCCAGGCTGCCAGGAGTTTGCTCACGCCTGGAATTCCCTCGGCGTACTCGGCCGGAGTCGCCACGGGGGCGGGAACCAGGCCCGCGAGGAGGGTGCCCCACAACGCGGTGATGAAGTCGCGAGTCCCCGGCAGTTGGAACAGCACCGCCTGGCCAGGTCTTAGCCCCGCGCTCCGCAGTCCGCCCGCGACGCGCAGGGCCCGCGAGAGCAGGTCGCGGTAGGTGTCGGTCCGCTCGACGCCGTCCGCCTCGACATGGATGATTCGCTGTTCCGGGCTGCGCTCGACGGCCGCGAGGAGGACATCGGTCAGCGTCTGCTCCGCTCCCGAGCGGGCCGGGCCACCATCGGCGATGGCCAGTCGCGCGGGAGCCGCAGCCGAATGTCCTCGAGCCATCGAAGCGGCCGGGTCGGTGAGGGTGTCGGACGTCGGCGCATCGGCTGGGGCGCGTCGGAGCCTCAGGGCTTCGGGCGTGTGGCCCGCATCCGCGACGGACACCTGGAACTGGCCGGAGCCCAGCAAACCGTCGACCACCCGCTGGCAGGTGTCGACCAGGGTGTCGTCGAGCACCGCGAGGCCGGAGTCCTCCCGCGAGAGGAACTGGCGCGAAGGTGGGATGGCATGGACCAGGACCACGTGCAGCGGGCCAACCTGCGGGGGACACGTGGCGCGGATGTGCTCGATGACCGCCTGTTCGGTCAGCGGCCCCCGGGAGGCCACATGTATCAGGAAGCCTCCCGGGGCCTTCTGCTCATTGCGGGGATGCGGGGTGACGACACAGTCCGCGACTGTTCGCATTCTCAACACAGCGGAGCGAACCGCGGCCCGCGCTTCGGAGTCCAGTGTCGACAGTCCCTGCATGTACTCCCCCCTCGGAAAAGGCTGAGGGGAGAATGGATAGGCAATGGGGCTGATACTGCCCAGCGGGACAAACGTGCGACGCGGAAACCCCTATGAGCCGCTGGGGCAGCCCAGTCCGGGACAAGGACAGAACGTTTCCTCGCAGAGCAGGCGCGAGGCGTCACATTCCTGCTCGGCCTCGGGAGTCTGGGCGCGCGACATACACCGCACCCAGAGCCAACCGCAGTCGTTACAGGCCATCGCCTCGACGTCGCCCTGGGGGTCGCTCACCGGTGGGGATTGGAGGCCCGCGTCCTCTTCGTTGACGCCACAACCCACCAGCAGTCCGACGGCCAGAACCATTCCGACAAGTCTTCGCACGTGCGCTCCTTGGTCGTGATGCATCGCCAATTTCGCACGCGCGCTGATGCGCCTCAACTCCGGGTGACGCGGTACTGCGTGACGCGGCCCTGGGCGTCATAGTCGATGACGAAGGACTCGTAGGAGACGCCGACGGGCGACACGCCCAGCTCATACACCTCGCTGGTCCCTCGCCGCTGCTCCGGCTCTCCGAGCAACGTGTGCACGTCGTCGCGGCTCATGCCCTCGCGCAGGTGCTTCTGCTTGAGTTCGACGACCATGCCGACGCGCGGATTCTTGTCCGCGCCACTGCCCCGCTGTGCCTTCCACTGCTCCGAATCGAAGGCACCCTTCCGCGATGTGGACATCATGTAGACCCCCAGGCCTGTGAGCAGGAGCAACGCGGCGCAAAGCCACGTCCAGCGCCGCATGTTCCTCATCCTCCGCGTGCCTGTCACCTATCAGTAGGGGTCGGCGTACACATCTCCACCAGGCACCGGCTGCCCTCCCGTGCCTGGGACGAGATTCGACAGGCCGTGCTGATTGACTGGAACGCGGTCGCTCCACTGCAACTGGCCCCGCTGGTCGAACAGCACCATCTTCCCGTCCGTCACGGCCTGCTGGACCAGCGTGGCCAGCTCCTCGGGGGACGCGTTGGGGTTGTCCAGGGCAATCTGCCGGCCGACCTGGTTGTTGTAGAGGTCCATCGCCTCGCGGTCCGCCGGGTTGCCAGGCATTCCCTCATGGGCGGTGGCGAACTGCTGCGTCCACTCGGCGCCGAACTCACGCGTCATCAGCGCGTTCCAGTAGGCATGGCGGAAGGCGTCGCGGTGGCCGTCCTGGCCCCGCCACTCGCCCACCCGCTCCTCCGGCACATGGCCTGGAGGCGTGCCCGTGGTCGGATAGAGACGCGAGGACGTCTCCAGGGCCTGGTCCTTGATGTTGTTGAAGGTGTTCAGACCCAGCAGCCCGTTCGAGGCCGCGAGCCCGTCCAGCATCCGCCCCTCGGTGGCGGTGACGTCGTACTCAGGCGCGAAAGGGATGGGAATGAGGCCGCCCGCCTTCGGGCTCCAGCTCACCACCGAGTCGTCCGCCGTCTGGAAGTCGCGCTGAATCTGGGCGAGGTCCGGCCGCGTCGCGCCGCCGGGCTCTGGCGTCGCCGTCGCGGTCGTCCGGGAGGCCTCGAAGCTGTCTCTGCCATCCCATCCTGGAACCTGGGCGCGCGCCGCGGGAGCGGGGGCCGTCCCAGACGCCGTCTCGGTCTTCGCTCGCGTCGGCTCGGCTCCGTCCACCCCGAGGCGCCGGGTGATGCCTCCGATGAGATCTCGGCCGATGGAAGAAATGGACATGTGGCGCTCCCCCTGGAAATAGGACTTTTCCAATTATCAACGGGTGGGGGAGAGAAGTTGCGTCAGGCGGGATGCAGGCCCGCCCGCGCGCCGGTGCGGGGTACCCCGCACCGTGTCATCTTCCGCTCAAAGCCGTTGGAGGAACCGCAGCAGGTCCTGCTTCTGCGTGGGATTGAGGGACTCGGGAGGTCCGCCCGGGGTCTCCGGTGGATGGACGGGTGGGAGGTTCAGGGGCGCGGTGAAGGGCAGGACGAACTGGCTGTAGATGTCCACGACGTCCTCCAGACTCCCGCTGCTGTTGTCGTGGTAGTAGGGCGCCGTCCGCGCGATGCCCCGCAGCGTGGGGATGTCGAAGGCCTCGAAGTCCAGCGGGTTGCCGGTGATGAGCGCCCGGCCAGGGTCCGTGGAGAACCACTGAGGAAAGAGATTGGGGCCGACGATGGGCGCTCCGCTCTCATCCACCGCGGGAGTTGGATCATACGGCGCTCCGCTGGCCGTCACCGGGATGGGAGGAAGGTCGGTCACCGGGTGCTGGCGTGTGCCGTCCGTATAGAAGCGGAACCGGTAGCGCGGCAGTTCGAGGTCCGCGTTGAACAGCGCGGGGAACAGGCCAACCTGCCCCAGGTAGGAGAAGCTCGCGAACCCGATGTTCAGGATGTCCGGCGGCGAGCGCGGCGCCTGCATGGGCACGGGGCCCGCCCCGGGGACGTGGGTGAACAGGACGTTGCCATCGGCCTTCGTCACCGGGAAATGGGAGGCGAGCTCCCGCATGGCTGGCGTTGATATCCGGCTCAGCGTCGGGCCGCCATGGCAGGGCTCGCAGCCGACCTTGAAGACCTCGCGACCTCGTTGCTCCTGGGGCGTGAGCCACATGAAGTCCTCGGGGAGGGGAATCCTCGCGAGCGGCACTCCCGCGTTGCTCAAGTCCGAGACGAACCGCGCGCGGGCGGATGTGAATTCCCCTCGCTGGAAGTCCGCCACCTGCCGGAGCTGGTTGCGAGGCACGGCGGCTCCCTCGCTGTGACTGGTGATGGCGGCCTGGGCCTGGTCCTCCAGGTTCGACTCGCGCCCGTCGAGCTGGAAGAACGGCCCGGTGAGGGCGAGGTCCTGGATGCTCGGGACGCCTCGCCAGACGGAAATCTTCCGGTCGCCTGGCGTGACGACGTGTCCCTGGACGTCGATGACGTCCATGTTGGCGGGGAGGGGGATGACGACGCGGACGAGCCCCTTCTGGAGGTGCTCGTAGGTGGGCACCGCCGCGTTCGGGTCATCCGCGTCAATGCGGTTGAACAGCGGGTCCGCCGGATTCGAGGCGAACAGGGCCCGGACGTGCTCGGGACGCAGGGCCGTGCTGTCCTCGAGCACATGGCACGTGGCGCACGAGCGCCCGTTGGTGTTCGGGAAGGCCTGGCTGAACAGCCTCTTGCCCATGCCGCCGTGATGAAGGGAGGCCTGGCCCTCTTCCAGCTCGGGAGCCGTGCCCTGGGTGCCGTCGACCGGGTCCTGCTCCGGGGCCGCTGGGGTGCACTGGGTCAGTCCGCCCAGTGCGAACGCACCGGTCAGACACGCGATGAGGCGCGTGGGAATCATGGGGATGTCTCCAGGGGTGTGGAACTCCCAACGAAACACCCGAGGCCTCCGCGAGTGTCACCCGGCCGTCCGCCGCGAAAAAGAAACCGGGGGCCCCTCGTGAGAGAGGCCCCCGGTCCGGTGCGTCGGTGTGTCAGGAATTACAGGCGCGTCTCGCCGTCGAACGTCGCGGGGCAGGTGGTGGGCAGCGCGAAGCCGTTGGTCGGCGTGGTGCTGGTCGAGCCGCCGGAGACGGCGTTGGTGCCCAGGCCGAAGGCGGCGAACGCCTTCCACAGACGGCAGACGTCCTCGCCGTTGTGCAGGGTGGTGGCGGCGCTGATGATGCCGTCACGCACCTGGGTGAACGTCGGGCTGCAAGCGGTGCGCTTCAGGCCCTCGGTGAAGTACAGCATCATGCGCTGGTTACCGGCGTTGCCATTGGCGTTGTAGAGGTTCGAGTCGAAGCCCCACTGCGTGACGAGGGCCCAGTAGGCCTCCCACATCGCCTGGGTGAACACGGAGCCCACGCCGTGCGGAACGGCCATGCCGTTGATGCTCGCGTACGTCCAGGTGTTGCGCGTCGAGTCCAGGGTGTACGGCTGGGTGCGGATGCCGTTGCCGGTGGTGGCCTGGTTCAGGGCGTAGGTGCCCACGCCGCGAATCTTGTTGGCCGTGTCACCGACGCGCGCCGTGTAGAACAGCGAGAGGAAGTCGCTGATGCCCTCGCCCGGCTGCTGCCGGTTGCCGAGGCACGACACGTTGCTGGGGCCACCGACGAGGCGGTTGGAGATGCCATGGCCGAACTCGTGGACGATGATGCCGCTGTCCAGGTCGCCGTCCTTGTCCGGCGTCGGCGCCGTCCAGATGTACATCTGCATGCGCGGGCGGCTGCCGTCCGCGGGCGTGGAGAAGTTGGCGTTGTTGGTGCCGCTGCCGTCCTGCGCTTCGGCCTGCACGTAGTCGTTGCCCGCGCCGCCGCGGCCGTAGTTGTTCTGCTGGAAGTTGCCGGCCACTTCGTTGAAGCCGTACTGGTACTGGACGTCGTGGATGATGTTGTTCCAGTAGAACAGGTTGGTGACGGCCGCGGGGATGTACGCGGACGGAGCGGAGGAGAGGTTGATGGGGAAGACGCAGTTGATCGCCGCGCCGCAGTCCGGCTGGCCGGTGGTGGGCGGGGCGTTGTTGGCGTCGCGGTCCTCGTACGCGTGCACGTTGTTGCCGCGCGGAATCGTGTACTCCGCGCCGGCGACTCCGTTGGTGTCGTGCCAGCCGTAGGGTGAAGCCGTGGCGTTGGCGGGGTTGGCCACCGTCGTGCGGCCGTCCGCGGGGGGAAGGGGCGTGGTGTGATTGGGGCTCTCCACCGGCACCGGATAGACCTGGTAGGAATCCGCGGCCACCCAGTCAAGGCGCGTCAACACCTCGCCGGAGCTGGCGTCCACCGTCACGTCGTAGTCGTGCTGCGAGTCCAGGGTGTGGACCTGGAAGTGCCACACCAGGCGCGCCTCGCCCCGGCGCATGGGCAGCACGGCCAGCTCCGCGACGATGGGCTCGCGCGACAGGCCATCCACTTCCACGCCCGTGCGGCGCTTCACTCCGGACTCCGCCTTCAGGGAGCGCGGGGCGCTCGGCAGGCTCACGCCCAGGTGCCGGGCCAGGCCCGCGACGGCCTCGCCAGCGCTCAGGCGCGGCTCCACGCCGGAGATGGAGGACTCGATGGAGGGCAGGAAGTCGCTGTGGACGCCCAGGACGCTGCCATCCTTGCCCACGTTGATCTGCAACTGCGCGTTGTACACGGGCAGGCCCTTGAACGTCTGCCGCAGGTACAGGTGCGTGGCGCCGCTCACGTCGGAGAAGACGCGGTCGGTGACTTCGAGGTTCGCCAGGTCATTGAGACCCAGGCCGAGCGCCTCGTGGTGCTTCTGGACGAAGTCCAGGGCGATGGCCATCGGGTCACCGCTGCTCGGACCGGAGAGCGCGCCCACGGGGTTGGTGAGCGAACGGACGAGGCCGCTCGACTCGTCCACTTCCACCAGCAGGTCGGGGATGGCCTGGCGCAGCGCCGCGACGTGCGCCTTCTGCACCGTCGAGAAGCCGAAGCGCGCCTGCGCGTTGTAGGCGGTACGGGCATCGAAATGCCGCTCGCCGCCGGACTCCGGCGCCACTGCGAGCGCCGTGGACCCGGAGAGGGTCGCCGTGAAAACCACCGCCTGGAACAGTCGCCTTCGGTATGCACCTACGGACATGTCGTGCTCCTGCGCTGCGGGTCAGCCGCCCCTGTGCGGGGCGGTACTGGGCGTGCGAGGAAACACGTATTCCTAGTTTAATGCAAATGATCCGAAATATATGAAAAATTTGGTTTAATTGTAGTTGTGGTGGGGGCTCCCAGTATTTGACGCGCGGGTGCGGGACGACCTCTCGGAGGGGGCTGGATGTGAGCTGTTTTTGGCCTGGTGCGTCTGGGTGATTCCTACCAACCGGGTGTCCGGCTCGGAGCCGTGGCCTGCTGTGTCAGATTCAAGGGTGCGGGATGACCCTGTCTGGTATGGACAGCCGGAGCCGAACTTCTCAGTTTGTCGGTACCTGCGTTCAGGGATGCGACGTGGACTGTGCCGGGGCTGAGCCGTCTGGGTTTCCCGAGGACATGTGTATCTGAATTGCGTTGAGCGATTCGCGAGGTGACTTCCTCGCTGTCCGAGCCTCCGGGCGGCGGCGGCGAGGTCACGCCGCGTGTGCGGGTCCGCGGTACCGCGGGAGGGGCGCGCCACGGGGCACGTGAGGCGCGGAGTCCCCATGGCCGGGCGGAGGGTGTTGCCCGCGACACGTCAGAGGGCAGGGCGCTGGCAACGTCCTTGACGCTCGCTGGGGCCTGCGGTACATCCGGCCTCGTTGGTTCGCGGTGGTAGCTCAGTTGGTAGAGCACGAGCTTCCCAAGCTCGGGGTCGAGGGTTCGAATCCCTTCCGCCGCTCACTCGTAAAGGCCGGTAGTTCTTGAGGAAACTCGGGACTACCGGCCTTCGTGTTTCCGGGCCTCGGGCCGCTCTTCAGCTTGGCTCGCTCAGAAGTAGAGCCACCGGGCTCCCGTGGGCGAGTTGGAGCTGAGCCCACATATCAGCGCGTCTTGCCCGGACGCTGTGCAGCACGCCATCGTCGTCCCCACCTGCCTCCGCAAGCAGGGCTGGTTCCCGTAGTCGCCGCATGCGGGGAGGCCCGAGCAGGAGGGTGGAGCGCAGGCAGTAAACACTCCATCACACGTCACGCCCTGGCCATTCGTGGAGGAGCATGTGGCGCCGGAGCAGGACACGGAGGGGGCATTGCCGTTACAGATCGCGATGCAGGTCGCGAACTGGGAATGTGTAGCCACCTCCTCGGGCGGCATGACGGGAGTGGGCTCCAACTCCGCTCCACCACACCCGATGAGTGAAAGACCGACGAACAACGCCGACATGATTCCAGACGGCTTCATGTGTGTACTCCCGGTATGGAATGGACAGCCTTGTCATTCTACACGGGCTTGCTTGTCATTTCGATGCGAGGGGGATTGCGCCGCGCCTGTCGTGAGGTGCATCGGATGATTCAGCGGCGTGCCCGGAATATTCTCGGCGCTGGCCTCTTCCGATGCCGGTGACGTGTATCCATGAGCCTTCTCCAGGTCCGGTACATCCCATGACTGGGGGCTCATCTATGCAGGCGAATGGATCGCCCACTGACGACTCGACGCGCCCCATCACGAGCGCTTTCGCCGCGAAGGTCCGTGCAGAGGCAACATGGGTTCGACCAGGGTCGCCATCGCATCCACGAAGAGCCGGACCCTCGCGGGGAGGTTCAGCCGACTCGGGTAGAGGGCGTAGACGCTTCTCACCATCGCTGGCTTGGGACCGAAGACGACCTTCAGTCGACCCTCACGCACGGCATCTCGGCAGAGGATCGCCGGAACGCGCGCGATTCCGACTCCAGCCAGGGCCGCCTCACACGCGACCTCCAGGTCATTCACAATCAGCACCGGGTCGATCCGCGACTTCACCCCCATGACCTGCCAGGTCTCGAACGCGCTGAAGCCGACGCATCGGGCGGAGGCGAGGTCCTGGGCGCGCGGCACTCCATGCTTCGACAGATACCCAGGGCTCGCGACGCAGTAGACAGGCGCCTCTCCGAGCTTGCGCGAGACGAGCGATGCGTCGTCGAGTGGTCCGATGTGAATCGCGAGGTCCAGTCCCTCCTCGATGAGGTTGACGCGGCGATCCGCCAGCACCACTTCAATCCGTGCCTTGGGATAGCGTCCGAGGAACTTCGAGACCACCGGAGCCAGGTAGCGGCGGCCGTAGAGCACCGGCGAGGACACCCGCAACAGACCGACCGGCTCCACCTGCTGTTGCTGTACCTCTTTGTTGGCCTCGTCGATCTGCGCGGCGATGGCGGAACAGCGCTCGAAGTACACCGCGCCCGAACCCGTGACGCGCAGCCGCCGAGTGGTCCGCTCCAGGAGTCGCACCCCGAGCTGTTTCTCCAGCTTCCCGATTCGCTCACTGGTGGTCTGCTTCGTGATGCCGAGCTGCCGCGCGGCTCCGCTGAAGCTGCCTTCGCGAACCACTGCCGCGAAGAGAACCATGTCGGCCGGTGAAATCATCATCGTCAAGGCTAGCCTGACAAAGAGTCAGCATGCGAGCGCATTGTCCAACAGTCGCCCGGACCGCATGGTGGCACCCGATGACCCCGTCGCAGGAGTGCTCACATGAAGCTCTACTTCGCGCCCCGGACCCGGGCGACGCGTCCCCGATGGCTGCTCGAGGAGCTCGAAGTCCCCTACGAGCTCGTCAAACTCGACCTGTCGAAGCAGGAGAACCGGACACCGGCCCATCTGGCGTTGCACCCATTCGGAGAGGTCCCTGTCCTGGTGGATGGAGACGTCACCTTGTTCGAATCACCGGCGATCTGCCTCTACCTGGCCGACCGATTTCCAGAGAAGCGTCTGGCACCACCCCCGGCGTCGAGCGAGCGCGGTCCCTACCTTCAATGGCTGCTGTTCGCCGAGGTGACGCTCGAACCCCTGGTGCTGGAGCAGTACCGGAACGCCCAACTGCCCGACGAACACCAGGCCGACCTCTCGAAGCAGCTCGCCCGGCTTGATGAAGTGCTCACCGTCATCGACACCCGGCTCGACGGCAGGGAATTCGTGGCCGGGGCCTCCTTCACCGCCGCCGACCTGGTCCTGGCGTCGATTCTTCACCTGGCGAACACGATGAAGCTCCTTGAGAGACATTCGCGGCTCGTCGACTACGTCGTGTGCCAGACCCGGCGCCCCGCCATCAGGCGCGCCGTCGCGGGATGACAGCCCAGGGCTCTCCGTTCGAATCGAGGGTCGCCCCGCGGCGTCCCGTCCGGGGGGATGCGCGTGTGGAGGGGTTGGCGGATACGGGCAGAACAGGGATGCTCACGGGAATGAGCGGGATACACATGGGCATCTTTTCCAGCGTCTTCGGCGTCGGCCTTGGGGTCGCGAGCCTCATCGGCTACGTCCGCTGGCAGCGCTGGAAGCAGCAACTCAAGACCTGGCAGGACTTCGCGAACACTCGCGGCTGGTCCTTCGTCGCGAAGCCCGGGTTCATGTACTCCGCGGGGACGATGGAGATGAAGGGCCGCCACGCCGGGCGGACGATCACCGTGGAGACCGAGCACCGGGGCTTCGGCAGGCATTTCCACATCGTCACCATCATCCGGCACGGGCTGGGTGATGGCTTTCCGCGCGAGGTGACCATCCGGCCCGAGACGCTGGGCGACACGTTCCTCAGACTGTTCGGCGTGAAAGACGAGGATATTGGAGATGCCAGCCTTGATAACGCGTTGGACCTGAGGAACGTCACTCCCAAGGCCCGCGCCTTCCTCCTCGGCGCGGGAATGCGGCGGCCCCTGCTGGACCTGGCCCGCGTCTTCGAGACCTTCGCCATCGACAACGGCGTCCTGACGGTGGAGGTGATTGCCGTCCCGCGCACCCCCATCGAGATGTATGGATTGCTGACGCCCGTACGTGAACTGGCTGATGCTGTCCGGGGCGCGCGCGGCGATACCGACTGACGGATGCGTTTGGGCGTGGGAAGAGTGACGAACCGTCGGGCTCACCTCCCTCACAGCCCACAGCGGACGAAAACGATGCGACTTCACCGGACGTCCTCCAGGTGGGCCTTCGCGCGGAAAGGCAGGCCGCTGCGGCTCCCTGGAGGAGGCCTGCCCGGGCCACTGGAGGCGGCCCGGGCGGGAGCTCATCACCAGTCGTAGCCGTGGTAGCTCTTCAGTGAGATGACCTTGCCGCTGTTCGGGTAGTACAGGACGCCGTACTCGGCGTAACTG
Source organism: Myxococcus eversor (assembly GCF_010894455.1). Taxonomy (GTDB): domain Bacteria; phylum Myxococcota; class Myxococcia; order Myxococcales; family Myxococcaceae; genus Myxococcus; species Myxococcus eversor. The sequence continues at coordinate 752,600 of NZ_JAAIXY010000001.1, forward strand.
TGGCAGTTGTTGCAGGGGAGTTCCTCCCAGGCGAACCACGCCTGGATGGGGCCACCGCCCGCGAACGTGTCGATGGCGGCCAGCAGCGGGGAGCTGCTCGCGTCGAAGAAGTAGTTGTCCACCACCAGGCCGGCGCGGTCGGTGGCCTCGCCCCAATCGAACGGCGGCACTACCTGCGTCGTCTCGTGGAGGTGGTCCACCACCGCCTGGATGGTCACCGGCGTGGCCGGGCACTCCGGGGTGCTGTACGCGTCGATGCCGACCCACCCGTACCACGTCGTGGCCAAGGCGTCGGAGTCGGGCGCCTGGAGCGCGAGCGCCGGGGGCGGGAAGCCGATTTCGGTGAGCGACAGCGGCTGGCCGGGGAGCACCTCGCAGGCGCTCGCGTACGTGCAGCGCTGCACCTGGCGGTAGGTACCGCACGAGCTGAAGTCCAGCGTGCCCGCGGGCTTCGAGTGGTAGCAGTTGTAGACGGACGGCTGGCAGGCGGGGGACGGCCACGTGTTGTACGGGTCGTCGTTGGTGCTGATGGCCAGCCCGGTGACTCGCACCACGAGGCGCGCCGTCTCGTCCACCACGGCGCCGGTGTACAGCGCGGCGGTGAAGGTGAGGGGAATGGTGTGCGGGTCCACGGCCTGGTGCACGGCCGGGTAGCGCCAGTCCAGGTTGAAGGTGTCCGCGTCCACGCGGGAGACCGTCGGCACGCCGTCCGGCGCGGTGACGGTGAGCGACGTGGCCGCCGAGTCCACCCGGCCGCGGTACATCAGGGCCTCGGTGCCGGCCGTGTTGCGCACGTAGACCGGGTCGACGTTCTCGAAGACGGAGATGGAGTTCGGCCCCCGGAAGTCGAAGAAGCGGGGCGCGAGGATGATCTGCGCGTAGTACCGCGTCGGCGAGCCCGTGAAGGTGTCGATGGAGACCAGCAGCGGCAGGCCGGAGAGCATCGTGTTCAGCTCGTGGCCCTCCTCCAGCACCACCTCGAAGCGCCGCTCGCTGATGACGCTCGCCGTGCCAAAGGCGTCATCCGGCACGAAGCTGAAGACATCGCTGATGTAGCGGTTGGTGGTGCCTCGAATCACGAGCACGCGGCGGTTGTTGCGCGTTTCGAAGGTGCCCAGCGTCTCGAAGCTGAGTTCGTGCGTGCCGGTGGGCTCGTACGCGTAGATGCGGGTGGCCGTCGCCGCGGCGGTGGAGACACCCGTCTCCTCGACAGGGACGACTGGCGACTCGTCGGGGGCCGTGCTGCCACAGGCCGTGACTCCGAGAGACAGCGCTAAAGCGAGCGCGAAATTGCGGAAATTCATGCGTTTCCTCCAGGTGAAGAATTCCGGGGGATAGCACATGCGCCTGACGCAAGCGTGACGCGGCATGTCTCAGCCGTGTGACGACACCGGGGTACATGCCTTCGGAGGACGGACCTCGTTCCGGGGCCGACCTCGCACATGCCGTGGGCAAGCCCAGGTGCTCCAGAATCGCCCGCACTCCGGTGGCCCCTTCACGTAAGGCAAGACCCGCTGCCTGCCTCCACACCTCACGCAGGCGAGCACGTCGAAGTCGAACGTCCTGCTGACTCAGCCAACGCTATGGATGGGTTGCTGCCGCCCGTGGGTGAGTTGGCCGACGCTGTCCGAGGCGCGTGCGGCCATTCCGACTGACGGGCGGAGGGCACCCGACGGGAATGCGCCCGCTGGCTGTCTTGTGCCTCAACACCGCGCGGCCGTCCATCAGGCGCCGCAGGATGCGATTTTCGTCTGGAGTCATGCAATGGTTTGCTGGACGACATGTCGCGTCTTGGTTTCGCGGAAAAGGCAAATCAATCGCGTGTGAATCCAGACGCCCTCATGGGGAAAATCCCGCGCCCCTGCAAGAGCTTGCACTCAAAGGCAGGCTTGCCTTACAGACCTCGCGCCGCGGAGGGCGGTTCCGCTTGTGCATCTCGGGGCGGTGCCACGACGTGAGTGTGTGCCTTGTCCTCCGTGGCATTCCTGGGCCCATGGCCCGAAATGGAGACACCATGAAGCGGCAGATGTTGTTCGCGGGGTTCATCGCGGCGGGACTCGTCGGCTGTGGCGTGCCCGTGGAGCCCCAGCAGGACCCCCAGCAGACTCCGCCTCCGGCCGAAGTCACTCCTGCTCCCGAGGCCAACGCGGCCGTGGGTGAGGCGGAGCAGGAGATCATCGGTGGCGCCTATGCCTACCAGAACCAGTTCCCGTACCAGGTCCGCCTGCTGGTCAATGGCGGTCACTATTGCGGTGGGACCATCGTCAACGCGAACTGGATTGTCACCGCGGCCCACTGCGTCGTCGGCGTGAGCCCCCAGTCGATTGTGGTTGTCGCGGGCGACAACATCATCAACACCTACGAGTCCACCGAGCAGGCGCGGACCATCGTCAACTACGCGTACCACCCGGCATTCGGTTACGCGGGCAACGCGCCGGTGCACGACGTGGCGGTCATCCTGCTGTCCTCACCGTTGGCGTTCAACTACGCGGTGCTGCCGCTCGCGCTGCCGACTGACACGGCGCCGCTGACCTACCTCACCGCGAGCGGTTGGGGGAATACGTTCGCGGGCAGCGGCCAGTCCAACAGCCTGAAGTACGCAAACCTGCCCAACAACCCCGTCTCCGCCTGCGACGGCTACCTGCTGCGCAATCTCTACCCCAACTTCGAGCTCTGTGTGGGCTACGCCAACGGCATCGAGGGGGGCTGCCACGGTGACAGCGGGGGCCCGCTGGCCGCCGGCGGCGTGCTGCGCGGCATCGTGAGCTGGGGCCGTGGCTACTCCTGCGACTCGTACACGGTCTTCACCGACGTGCTCACGTACGTGCCCTGGATTCGCTCCTTCACCGGGTAACGGGCCCCTGGCCGCGTCACCAAGTGGACTCCTTGGATTCCGTCGACCGGGAGACCCCAAGCTTTCCAAGCTTGGGGTCGAAGGTTCGAATCCCGTCCGTCGCCAGGGCTCCGCGCTCCTCGACTACTCGCCCTCTTCGACGGTGAGCTGGTACGAGTCCTGGAAGTTGGCCTCGCGGTTCTTCGCGTCACGCACCTCGAAGATGTAGACGCCGGGCTCCGCGCTGAACCGGATGCTTTCCGGCTGGTCTCCCTTGGCGCGGTCCGCCGTCTGCACCAGCGACAGCTTCCCGTCCGGCTGCACGCGGTGCAGGTACAGGCCCACGTCGACCTTCAGGATGCCCAGCAGCGTCGCCCTGAGCGGCGTGCGCACCGGCCGGTCCGACAGGTCCACCCGGTAGTAGTCCGTGTCCTTCACCGGGAACACCGTGCCGCGCACCGCCTTGCCCAACGTCAGCTCCTGCGCGCGCTCCACCGTGTTGTTCGGCTCTCGCTCCTCGCCACCGTTGTCCGGCACCGTGGTGACGCTGATGCGGTAGGGCTGCTCCGAGTTCTCGAAGTCCTTCACCCACTTGCCCTCCACCTTGCGCGACGCGCCCTCCACGCGGAAGTAGCAGGCGCCGGTGCACGCGACGTTGTTGAGGCGCTCGGGCTCCTTCAGCGCGCCGTCATTGGCTCGCAGGAGCACCGTCTCCTGCTGCCCGTCACCCTGCGGCGGCTCCACCATGGACAACACCAGGTCCAGGCGCTCCACGCCGGTCAGCTCCACCTTCGCCAGCACCGGCTCCGTCGTGCGCAGCACGAAGTGGTCCACGTCGCCCTTGGGCGCCAGGAACCCCTCGCGGTACCCACCGGCCGTCAGCGGCGTGGCCTTGTAGAGTTCGTCATTGGGCTCCAGCTCCGCGTTCGCCCCAGCCTCCTCCTGCGTCACGGTGAGCGTGTACGGCGTGCCCGGGTTGAACGTGCGGCGCGCTTCCTTGCCCGCCCCCGTCCAGCCGCCCTTCACCACCACGTAGACGACCCGGTCCGTCGCACGCACCCCGATGTTGCGCAGCGACAGGGCCTCGCCCTCCTTGCCACGCAGCGAGAACAGGGGCGCCTCGGCCGCCGACAGCACCGAGATTTCCGGACGCACGCTCTCCACCGCCGACAGGTCGATCTTCAGCGCCACCGAGGGAGGCTCGGGCGGAGGCGCCGCCACTCCCGCGTCCGTCACCTGCGCCACGCCCGTCTCCGGAGCCGGCGCGGCGGGAGGCTCACCCCCACCGAACGTGCCCGTGGGGGAGGGGGGCGCTTCCAGCGGGGCCTCGCCCTCCTCGGGCGTCCCCGTGGCCGCTCCAGGCACGGGGCTCGGAGGAGGCGTCGTCGCTCCCTCCGCGGGCGCTTCACCCGGAGACGAGGCGCCTTGGGGCGCCGTGCCCCCGGCCCCCGAGTCCGCGTCGTTCGCCGCGGGCGCGCTCGTGGGCGCGGCGGTCTCCGGCAGCTCCACCCGGTACCAGTCCTCGTCGCCCGCGTGGCCCAGGAACGCCGTCACCGTCTGACCCAGGGGGAGGGCAATGGCGTCCACCGCCCTGTCGTTGGGCTCGTGCTCCTCGCCGTCGTTCGCGGCGCGCATCTTCACGGTGAGGGTGTAGGCCCCACCCACGCCCTTGCGCGCGGGGGCCACGCGCAGCCAGCGCTCACCCTCCACGTAGAGGTTGGGGAAGCGCTCCGGCTTGCCATCGCCCTCGCTGTTGATGGAGGCCAGCCGGTTGCGGTCCCGGTCATAGACCTCCAGGGTGATGTCTCCGCCGGGCAACCCGGACACGGTGACGTCCGCCACGCGGGGGGCGGGGGGCGCGAGCCGATACCAGTCCTCGTCCGCCTTGTTCGGTTGGGCCGCCAGGTCCGCCGTCACCACGCTGTCCCGAGTCAGCGCCAGGGCCTGCTCGGGCCGCTCGTTGGGCTCCTGCTCCGTGAGGGCCGAAGGCCCCGTCTCCACGGGCCCCGCGTCGGGCACCTCGCTCGGCTTGTCGTCCTTGCAGGCGACCAGCGTCGCGGCCAGCACACAGACCCACCCCCAGCGTCGCATCACGTTTTCTCTCCGCATCGGGCCGCATCACTTCCTCGCGGCGTCCAGGTGTCAAGCACCCCAACACCCGGGCCCGTGCTTTCATCCGTGTCGCAAAGCGGGCCCCTGGCCCCCCTCGGCACGGCGTTCCTGGCCAGGGACTGGAGCCATCCGCGTGGAGCGATCCAAGATGGGGCCATGAGCCGCCTCCCCCTCGCCTTGCTGCTGCTCTCCACCGCCGCTCCCGCCGCGTCCAACGCCCCGCCGGGGTACGCCCAGGCCTCCGACTATCTGGAGCGCGAGCGTCAGCCCGAGCGTTACTCGCCCCTCCACCTGCTCGACGGCCGCGACACCACCGCGTGGTGCGCCACCGGTGCCACCCCGGCCCCCGTCACCATCGGCTTCAAGGACGTCGTCACCATCGACGAGGTGCGCGTCTACACGGGAGATGGGACGGACAAGGCCGCGTACAAGGCCCACGCCCGCGCGAAGAAGCTCACCCTCACCAGCGTGGACTCCGCCAAGAGCCTCAAGGTGGAGGACAAGCGCGGCCTCCAGGCGGTCCCCATCAGCCCCTCCCTCACGGGCAATCGCTTCACGCTGGAGGTGGCCGAGCGCTTCCCCGGCGCCGAAGAGGGCGCCCCGGTCTGCGTCACCGACTTGATTTTCTACTCGGGAGGCAAGGCGCTCAACGGCACGTGGCTCGCGCCCCGCCTGCGCTACGACGCGCGCCTGGCGCCCCTGCTGGGGACGTGGTTCAGCGGCATGGACGGCGCCCCGGAGCGCTTCCTGTCCATCTTCGTCGACGGGACGTACCGCTTCACCCACGAGCCGCTGGAGGGCGAGCCGAGCACCGTGACGGGCGGTTATGCCCTGTCCGGTTCCCGACTCACGCTGGAGGTGCCCCATCGCGGAAAGGTGACGGTGCGCCTCCAGAAGGCCGCCCCGGAAGGGGCCACCTCGGCTGGAGCCACGCTGGAGCTCGACGGCGCGGCGGCCGAGGAGTGGGGCCGCGCTTTCCGCGGCCAACCCTGAGCCGGAGCGACTGTCCGGTCGTCCGCCTAGAGGGAGGCTGCCTTCTTCTTGCCACTGAAGTGGCGGAAGAACGCGATGATTTCCTCGACGGCGATCTTCACGTCGGTGGCGTCCTGGAATTCCGATTCCAGGAAGATACCGCCGCAGGACTCACAGGTGTCGTAGGTCAGCGGGTGCTGGCGGTCGCCGCCATTCACGCGGACCAGGTCGACGTGGCACTCGGGACAGTGGCCAGTCAACGCCTCTGCGTCTACCTTACCGCCCTGGCTCTCCAGCCCGGTGAGGTTGTTGTGGAGGAGGACCCGGTTCAGGTCCGCGACGTCAATCCACAGTCCGCCGCAATCTCCACACTTTCGCAACGTCTGGTCATCCCCCTCGAGATCAACCATCTCGACGTTGCAGCTGGGGCAATCCATGGCGCGGGTCAATCTCCTTCAATGGGGGACACGCGTCCCCAGTGGTTCGGAGAATGATAGGTCGTGCGAAATTTGGGATGCAACCCAGGTTGCTGCTTCTGTTGGCAACGCGCCTTCTGGGGTCGTCCGGCCCCGTGGCCCCCAATCCCTCAGGCCTTCGCTGTCACACGCTTGATGTCCGCCCCCAGGGCGCGCAGCTTGCGCTCCAGCCGCTCGTAGCCGCGGTCCAGGTGGTAGACGCGGCTGACGTCCGTGCGCCCCTCGGCGCGCAGGCCCGCCAGGATGAGCGAAGCGCTCGCCCGCAGGTCCGTCGCCATGACAGGCGCGCCGCTGAGTGTCTTCACACCCTTCACCACCGCCGTATGCCCCTGGACGGTGATGTCCGCACCCAGACGGTGCAGCTCCGGGACGTGCATGAAGCGGTTCTCGAAGATGTTTTCGCTGATGACGGATGTCCCATGGCTCACACACATGAGCGCCATGAGCTGTGCCTGCATGTCGGTGGGAAACCCAGGGTGTTCGGTGGTGGTGATGTTCACCGAGTGGAGGGTGCGAGGGGCCTTGCAGCGCAGGCCGCCCGCCTCGGCGGTGAGGGTGCACCCCGCCTCGCGCAGCTTGTCGATGACGGCGTCCAGGTGTTCGGGGACGGCGTGTTTCACCAGCACGTTGCCGCCGGAGATGGCGGCGGCCACCAGCAGGGTGCCCGCCTCGATGCGGTCCGGGAGGATGGCGTGGTCGACGGGGGTGAGGCCCTCCACGCCCTCGACGGTGATGATGGAGGTGCCGGCGCCTTCAATGCGGGCGCCCATCTTGTTGAGCACCCGGGCCAGTTCCTCGATTTCGGGCTCGCGCGCGCAGTTCTCCATCACCGTGCGGCCCTTGGCCAGCACCGCCGCCATCAGCACGTTCTCCGTGCCGGTGACGGTGATGACGTCGAAGTTGACGGTGCCGCCCTTGAGCTGCTTCGCCCGGGCCTCCACGTAGCCTTCCGTCAGGTGGATGTCCGCGCCCAGTGCCTTGAGGCCCTTGAGGTGCTGGTCGATGGGGCGCGCGCCGATGGCGCACCCGCCGGGCATGGACACCCGCGCTCGGCCGAAGCGCGCGACGAGCGGGCCCAGCACCAGCACGCTGGCGCGCATCGTCTTGACCAAATCGTACGGGGCCTCCGGGGTGATGGCCCCGTTGACGCCCACCTCGCACACGTCCTTCTTGCGCGCGGTGAGCCGCTCCGCGTCGCAGCCCATGGTGCGCAGCACCTTGAGCATGGTGGCCACGTCGGCCAGGTCCGGCACGTTGCGGAAGGTGGAGGTGCCATCCGCCAGCAGCGCCGAGGCGAGGATGGGCAGCGCCGCGTTCTTCGCGCCAGAGACAACGACTTCGCCGTGCAGCTCCGCGCCGCCCTTCATCACAATCTTGTCCATGCTGTGTCCGGCCCTCAGCCCTGTGGCCCGCTGGCCGCGGGCTGTGTCCCAAATGCCATGCGCTCCCGCCGCTCCAGGTCCTTCTCCACGCGCGCGTCCTCGTAACCGGCCGCGCGCAGCAGCTCCAGGACAGCGGGGCCCTGCGTCTCGCCCATCTCCAATGCAAGGAGGCCGCCAGGCTCCAACCACTTGCGCGCCTCCGTCACCACCCGTCGCAGGGCGACCAGCCCGTCGTTCCCACCGTCGAGCGCCAGCTTGGGCTCGCGCCGCACCTCCGCGGACAGGCCGGGAATCTCGTGCGAGGCGATGTAGGGCGGGTTGGAGACGACGACGTGGAAGCTCGCGTCGGCGGGCAGGGGGGAGAACAGGTCTCCCTGGAGCACCGTCACCCGGTCAGAGACCTTGAGCGTCTCCGCGTTCTCCCTCGCCAATGCGCAGGCGTCCGGGGACAGGTCCGTGGCCGTCACGGCGAGCTGGGGGCGCTCGGCCGCGAGGCTGATGGCGATGCAGCCGGAGCCGGTGCACACATCGAGCACGCGAGCGGGCGCGTCCTTGGGCAGGACGCTCAGGGCCGCCGCGACGAGCAGCTCCGTCTCCGGCCGGGGGATGAGCACACGGGCATCCACCTTGAATGCGCGGTTGTAGAACTCGCGCGTTCCGGTGAGGTACTGCGTGGGCTCGCCCGCCAGGCGCCGCTCAATCAGCGCGCGGAAGGAGGTCAGCTCCTCCTTGGTCAGGGGGCGGTCCAGGTCCACGTACAGCCGCACGCGCCCCGTCTTCAGCACGTGCGACAGGAGGATTTCCGCCGTGAGTCGCGGCGCATCCACCTGCCGCTTCTCGAAGTGCTGCGTCGTCCAGGTGAGGACCTTGCGGATGGTCCAGGGCTCGCTGCTCATGCTTCGGACTGGGGCCTCGGGCCGCCCATCTGAGCCTTGAGCGCCTCCGCCTGGTAGTAGGTGCGGCAGGCGGTGATGATGTCCTCGATGTCGCCCATCATCACGGCGGGCAGGTTGTGCACCGTCAGGCTGATGCGGTGGTCCGTCAGCCGGTCCTGCGGAAAGTTGTAGGTGCGAATCTTCTCGCTGCGGTCGCCGGTGCCCACCTGCGAGCGGCGCGTGGAGTCGCGCTCGGCGCGGATGCGCTCCTGCTCCATCTCGTAGATCTTCGCGCGCAGCATGCGAAGGGCCATGTTGTAGTTCTTCAACTGGCTCTTCTCCTGCTGGCACTTCACCACGATGCCCGTGGGCCGGTGGGTGAGGCGCACCGCGGAGTCCGTCGTGTTGACGCTCTGACCGCCCGCGCCCGTGGAGCGCATCGCCTGTCGGTCGATGTCCGCCTCGTTGAGCTTCACGTCCACTTCCTCCGCCTCCGGCATGACGGCCACGGTGATGGTGGAGGTGTGGATGCGGCCCTGGGTCTCCGTCGCGGGCACGCGCTGGACGCGGTGCACCCCGGACTCGTACTTCAGGTTGCTGAAGACGGCGTCGCCGGACAGCGTCACGGTGGCGTCCTTCACCCCGCCCGCGTTGCCCGCGCTCATGTCGATGATGTCCGCCTTCCAGCCCCGCTGATCCGCGTACCGGAGGTACATCTGCATGACCTCCTCCGCGAACAGCGCCGCCTCGTCGCCACCGGCGCCCGCGCGGATTTCCAGGATGACGTTCTTCTCGTCATTCGGGTCCTTGGGCAGCAGGAGCAGCTTGAGCGAGCTCTCCAGGGTGTCGCGCTGCTCCTTCAGTCCGGGGAGGGCCTCGCGGGCATAGCTCTTCTCGTCGGCGCTGCCGGCGTCGAGCCACGCCTCCACCTCCTTGAGGTCGGCGAGCACCTGGCGGTACGTGCGGAACGTGTCCACCAGCTTCTCCAGGCCCGCACGCTCCTTGGAGACCTTCTGGAGCCTCGCCGAATCGGCGAGGACGTCGGGGTTCGACAGGTCCGCGGTGAGGCGTTCGAACCGGCGCTCGACGTCTTCAAGTTTGTCAATCATCGTCGTTCCAGGGGGTATTGCCCCTTTGTCCGGCTGCTGGCAAGGGAGGACGGAGTCAAGAAATTCCTTGGCCGCTCGGGCGGTAGCATGAAAGAAGGGCCGCCCTCACCGCCGGATCCACTTGGCGGTCGGTCTCACATCACCACACGGAGTCCTTCCACATGCCCGCCCAGAAGGGAAATCGTTCCAAGAAGAAGGTCGCCAACCGTGCCAAGGGCCGTAAGGCCCAGCTGAAGCGCCGCCGCAGCCGCGCCAAGAAGGGCCAGTCCAACAACAAGGTCTGACGCTCCGGTTACTCCCTCCCGCCTGTCGCGGGGGAGGGAGACGGCCTTGCCCACGGTTCCAGCTCGGGGAGCATCCGCTCCACCCCGGAGGAGCTGTTGGCCAACAGGCGCAGCACCTCCTCGGCCGCCTCCCCGGTGACGGGTACGGGCTGGAAGGGGAGTTCCGGGAAGCGGTCCGTGCGCAGCGGCAACACCTCGCTGGAGAGGTAGCCCCCCGGACCGAAGCGGCCCTTCCACAGGGCGCCCCGCTTGTCGCGCGGATTCCAGTTTCCTCCGAAGACGAAGTTGCCCAGCGAGTAGACGACGGGCGCCCCCCGGTGCAGCTCCATCGCCTGGAGCACGTGGGGGTGGCTGCCCAGCACTCCGGCGGCCCCCGCGTCGATGGCGGCGTGGGCGAGTCTCACCTGGTAGGGCTCCGGCACGTAGGTGCCCTCGCGGCCCCAGTGGAAGAAGGGCAGTACTACGTCCGCCTGGTGCTTCGCGGCGAGGATGTCCTCGCGCAGCATGCGCTCCATGACGTCCACGTCCGAGAAGTGGCCGGCCACCCCCGGCGTCGTCTCCGTGGCGTAGACCTCCGGGGGCTCGATGTTGCGCTCGCCCAGGAAGAAGTACCCCAGCAGGGCGACCTTCACTCCGCCCACGGTGATGACGGCGGGGCGGCGCGCCTCGGCGAGCGTCCTGCCCGCGCCGAAGTAGGGGATTTGGGCGGCCTCCAGCGTCACCAGCGTGTCCACCAGCCCCTGGGGCCCGTAGTCCATGAGGTGGTTGTTGGCCAGGCTGACCACGTCCACGCCGCCCGAGAGGAGCGCGCCCACCAGCTCCGGCCGGGCTCGGAAGTTGAAGTTCTTGGCCAGCTTCTCGCCGCCCTCGGTGAAGGGGCACTCCAGGTTGACGACGAAGAGGTCGGCCGCGTCGCCCAGGGCCCGGACCTCCTTGAAGCCGTAGGCGAGCATCTCCTCTCGGGAGCGGCCCTTGGCCACCTGGTCGTCGAAGTACTTCTGGTGGTTGTGGCCCAGCGTCACGTCCCCTCCCACCACGAGGGTGATGGGGCGGGCGGGGGGCCCGGCGTCCAGGGGGCCGGTCGCTTCGGCGCTCGCGGGAGGGCCCGCGTCCTCTGGAGAACGGGTCTCCACCGAGGGGGCGGTGGAGGGGGTGGGAGCCTCCGGCACGGGGGCGGGGCGGGGGTGACAGGCGGAGAACAGGAGGAGCAGGAGGGCGGCGTGGCGCATGGACGGAGGGAAACTCTACCTTGCACCCTTCATTGCGCGACGCGTAGATTGCCCGGCGCTCTCATGGCCCGGGAAAAGGACAACATCGCGCTCTCCGACGAGCACAACACTCGTGGAATCGAGCTGGCGGACCGGGGTTGGCTGGACGAGGCCATCAAGGAGTTCAAGAAGGCCATCGACCTGGACCCGAGCTCGGCGCACGCGCACGACAACCTGGCCACCGTCTACGCGGAGAAGAAGCTCTTCCGCGAGGCCCTCACCGAGTACCTCACCGCCCTGAAGCTGGAGCCGGAGAGCGCCACGGCGCACTACAACCTGGCCTGCTTCCTCTCCACGCACGCCGGGGAGATGGCGGTGGAGGAGTACAAGGAGGCCATCGAGTTGGATCCGGAGTACCCGGACGCGCACCTCAACCTGGGCCTCACGTACGCGGACCAGGGCCGGGTGGAAGAGGCGATGCGCGAGCTGCAGGCGGCCATCGAGCTGGACCCCCAGGACGCGTTCCCCCGGCACGAACTGGCGGCGCTGATGATGGACGAGGGCGACTACCGCTCGGCGATTACGTTGTTGAAGGACGTGGTGCGGCTGGAGCCGGACAACTTCGAGGCGCAGCTGGATCTGGGCATCTGCTACGCGCAGAAGGGCTTCTATGCGGAGGCCGAGCGCGCGTACGAGCGGGCTCGCGCGCTGAACGCGGAGGACCTGCTGCTCAACTACAACCTGTCGGCGCTGTACGCCCTGTGGGGCAGGCCGAAGGACGCGGTGCAGTACCTGAAGGCGGCGCTCACGGCGGACCGTCAGAAGGTGATGGGGTGGCTGTCCACGGACCCCATGTTCGACGCGCTCAAGGGCGACGCCGACTTCGACGCCTTGTTCTGAGCCATGGGAATGGAATGGGTGTTCCTGGGGCTGGCGATCCTCCTGGTCTTCGCCAACGGCTTCTTCGTGGCGACCGAGTTCGCCATCGTGAAGATTCGCGCCACGCGCCTGCAGTCGCTCGTGGACGAGGGCACGCCGGGCGCCGCGCAGGCGCTGCGGATGGTGGAGAAGCTGGACGCGTACCTGTCCGCCACGCAGTTCGGAATCACGCTGGCCTCGCTGGGCCTGGGCTGGCTGGGTGAGCCCGCCTTCGCCAAGCTGCTGGAGCCCGTGCTGACGCAGCTGGTGCCCGAGGGCGCGAGCCCCACGCTGGCCCACACCGTGTCGGTGGTCATCGGCTTCAGCATCATCACCTTCCTGCACATCGTCCTGGGAGAGCTGGCGCCCAAGAGCCTGGCGATCCAGCGCGCGGAGGCGACCACGCTGGCCGTGGCGCTGCCGATGCGGGCGTTCTACTTCCTCTTCTATCCCGCCATCATCCTGCTCAACGGGCTGGCCGCGTGGGTGTTGCGCGCCTTCGGCCTCCACTCGGTGGGGGAGTCGCACGAGGCGCACAGCGAGGATGAGCTGCGCGTCATCCTCCACAGCTCCGCGCAGGCGGGGGCGATTACGACGGCGCGCGCGGAGCTCCTGGAGCGCGCGCTGGAGATGGCGCAGAAGACGGCGCGGCAGGTGATGGTGCCGCGAAACCAGGTGAAGTTCCTGGACGTGGAGGAGCCGCTGGAGAAGTGCATCTCCGACGCGCGCGCCGCGGGGCACACGTGGCTGCCGGTGTGCCGGGGCAACCTGGACGAGGTGGAGGGCGTGGTGAACGCCAAGGACCTCTTCTTCCTCCTGTCGCGCGGCGAGCTGCGCAGCCTGGCGCAGGTGCAGCGGCCGGTGCTCTTCATCCCGGAGAACGCGACGCTGGAGCAACTGCTCGCGGAGTTCCGCCGCCGGCGCCGTCAGACGGCCCTGGTCGTGGATGAGCACGGCGGCACGTCGGGCCTCGTCACCATCTCCGACGTGGTGGCCGAAGTCGTCGGCGACGTGGCGGAGCTGGGCCGGCGGATGGATGAGGTCCGCTCGCTGCCGGGTGGGCGCTTCGAGCTTCCGGGCACGGCGCAGCTGGATGACCTGGAGGAGCGGCTCGACGTCACCTTCGACCTGGATGAGGACGAAGAGGGCGAGGTGACGACCATCGCCGGCTTCCTGATGGCGAAGCTGGGGCGCGTCCCGGAGAAGGGGGACTCGCTGCGGCTGGATATGTGGCGAATCCTGGTGGAGGAGGTGGACGGGCCCCGCGTCGTCCGCGTGACGGTGGAGCCCCAGTCCCGCGCCGCCGCGCCGCGCCCGGCCACGGAGACGCCGTCGTCGTCGGGCCCGGGAGAGTCGCAGCAGGGCACCCCGGACGAGACACCGCCCGCTTCTTCGGGCGGAGAGTCCGCGTAGCGTTGAAGTCCCGGGCGTCCGGGCTCCGCTCAGGGCGCCGAAGGCACCTTCTTGTCGGCCGCGGCCTTCTTCACGGGCCGCTTCGCGTTGCCGGAGGACTTGGCCTGCACGGGCTGGGGCCGCTCCACCTTGAGCAGCTCCAAATCAGTGCCCTCGGCCGTGGCCAGCTTGAGGATGCCCACGCCCGGGGCGAACCAGATGTGGCTCTCCATGGAGCGGCCCTCTGAGCCGGGGCGGCTGGCGCGCGCGGTGACGATGTTCTTCACCTTCAGCGCCTTGAACGTGCCGGCCGCCACGGTGACTTCCTCTTCGCCCACGACGGTCGACTCCTTGTCGAACGTGGTGGCGATGATGGGCCGGATGCCGTTCGTCTTGCCCACGGGGGGCTGGAGCTTCACCGACAGGCTGTTCTTCCACGTGCCGCCAATCACCATGCTCGACAGCGCGGGAACCGCCATGCCTTCCGAACTGACGACTTGCACATCCATGCCGGACGCGGACAGGAGCGTGCCCTCCAGGCCGCCCAGGCCCGTGCTCATGCCCGCGGCGGTGCAGGTGGCCTCCGTCTCTCCCTGGCGGCCCTTGAGCTTCACGGCCACCTTGCCGCGCAGCCCCTCCGGCGTCGGCGTCACGTCGTGGGTGCTCAGCACCATCTCCGACGACCTGCCCGCCCGGTAGGTGAGCGTCAGCCCTTCTTCCAACGGGAAATACGGGTGGGGGCAGGCGGCCGGAGCGGCTTGCACCGCCTGCGTGTCAGACCGGGGTGTTACCTCCGGCGTAGGGGACGCTCCCAGAAGGAGCGTCAGGGCAAGAAAGGGCTGGTACGTACGCAACCTCCAGAAAAGTCAATGGGAAGGTAGGGTGGGGCGGCCAGGGCGCAAGTCCAAGAGAGGACCCTCCTGTCAGACTCCCGTCCTTTTGAAGGGCAAGCAGCCGAACGTATGGCCACGCGTGGCATGGTCACGCTTGATCGCCTGGATGGCGGCTGGTACTCCTGCTGATCGTTCCGAGGCCGATTTTTCGGCCTCGCGCTCACTTTTCACTTCGTATCTCGCGCTTCATCCAGGAGCCCGCTGGCATGCGTATCAAGCGGTTGGACATCACCGGCTTTAAGTCGTTCATGGAGCGCAGCGTCTTCACCTTCGACGAAGGCGTCACCGGCATCGTCGGCCCGAACGGCTGTGGAAAGTCCAACGTCGTGGACGCCATCCGCTGGGTGATGGGTGAGCAGAGCGCGAAGAACCTCCGTGGCCGCGGCATGGAGGACGTCATCTTCAACGGCTCGGAGAACAAGCCGCCTCTGTCCATGGCGGAGGTGTCGCTCACCTTCCTGGTGGATGACACGGACCAGCTGTCGCCCCAGTACCAGGGCTACTCGGAGATCACCGTCACGCGGCGCCTGTTCCGCAACGGGGACTCGGAGTACCTCATCAACAAGACGCTGTGCCGGCTCCTGGATATCACCGAGCTGTTCCTGGGCACGGGCGTGGGCACCAAGGCCTACTCCATCATCGAGCAGGGCCGCGTGGGCCTCATCGTCTCCAGCAAGCCGGAGGACCGGCGCCACCTGCTGGAGGAGGCCGCGGGCGTCACCAAGTACAAGGCCCGCCGCAAGGCCGCCGAGCGGAAGATGGAGGCCACCGAGGCCAACCTCCTGCGCGTGACGGACATCACCAGCGAGCTGGAGAAGCGGCTGGACGCGCTGTCCCGCCAGTCGAAGAAGGCGGAGAAGTACAAGAAGCTCAAGCAGCGCATGCGGGACATCGACCTGCACGCGGCCAGCCACCGCCACCTGGAGCTGCTGGCGGAGAAGCAGGTCCTCCAGTCGCGCCTGCAGAACCTGGGCTCCGAGGAGCGCGAGAGCCTGGACCGGGTGAAGGAGCTGGAGGAGGCCATCACCCGTCGCCGCGCGGAGCTGGACGCGGAGGCCGCCGCCCTCCAGACGCTGGCCGCGGAGGTGCACGCGCTGGAAAGCTCCGTGCAGCGCGACACGCAGGAGCTGGCCTACGGCCGCCGTGACTTCGACGAGACGAACAGCCGCGTGACGCAGGCCCGCGCGGAGCTGGACGGGCTGCTCGCGCGGCAGGCGGAGATGTCCGACGCCATGGCCGCCCGCGAGGCGGAGCTGTCCGGCATCGCCGGCTCGTGGAAGGAGGACGAGGTCGCGATGCAGGTGGCGCAGGAGGAGCTGCGCCGCGTCAACCACCTCCAGACGGAGGTCGCCCTGCGGCTGGAGCAGGAGCGCGCCGGGCTGGTGGCGGTGGCCTCCCGGCTGGCCAACCACGAGAGCAACCTGGTCAACCTGGCCCGCCAGCGCACGGACCTGGAGGCGCGCCGGGCCCGGCTCCAGGCGGAGCTGGACGGGCTGCGCGCGCAGGAGACGGAGCTGGAGTCGGTGCGCGGCGACGTGGCGAAGCGGGTGGAGGACACCCGGCACCTCGCCGCGGAGCTGGCCGAGCGCAAGGGGCAGGAGGAGGACGCCCTCTCCCGCACCCGGGCGACCTTCACGGAGAACGAAGTCCAGGTCATCGCCCTGCGCGAGGAGCTGAGCGACAAGCGCAGCCGCCTGTCGTCCCTGGAGGACATCCAGAAGAACTACGACGGGTTCGACCGGGGCGTGCGCGCCGTCATGATGCGCGCCGGCACGGTGGCCCGGGAGCAGGGCATCTTCGGCCTCGTGGCGGACGTGCTCACCGTCACCCAGCGCTACGAGCGCGCGGTGGAGGCCGCCCTGGGTGAGCGGCTCCAGCACGTCATCGTGGAGAGCCGCGACAAGGGCGTGGAGCTGGTGGAGTACCTCAAGGGCCACGCGGAGGGGCGAGGCAGCTTCCTGCCCGTGCCCATGCTGGACACGCTGCAGCCCGTGCTGGAGCCGGACTTCGAGCGCCCGGGCGTGCTGGCCCACGCGCTGCGCGAGGTGACGTGCGAGGAGGCCCTGGCGCCCGTGGTGCGGATGCTGCTGGGCGACGTGGTCATCGTCCAGGACCTGGCGTCGGCGCGCGCGTACTCGGAGGCCGGTGGCCCGCAGTGCACGCTCGTCACGCAGGAGGGCGAGGTCTTCCGCGCGGACGGGACGATTGTCGGCGGTGAGCGCGAGGGCGCGGCGGTGGGCGCGCTCCAGAAGAAGCGCGAAATCGCGGAGCTGGCCACCGAGGTGGCCCGGGTGGAGGAGCGCTACAACGAAATCCTCACCCGGCACTACACGCTCCAGAAGCAGATGGGGCACACCGAGGGCGTCCTCAAGGGGCTGGCGAAGAACCAGCACGCCGAGGAGGTCAACCTCGCCAGCCAGGAGAAGGACCTCCACAAAGCCGGTGAGGACCTGGCGAAGGTGCGCGAGCGCCTGCGGGCCCAGGAGCATGAGGACGGGCAGCTGGGGCAGAGCCACATGGCGCTGGCCAACGAGGAGGAGACGAGCCGGGGCGAGGTGGCCCACGGCCAGACGGACCGGGAGGCGCGCGAGGAGCGCGTCCGGCAGCTCTCCTCCGAGCAGGAGTCCCTGCGCCAGCGCTCGGAGACGGCCAACGGCGAGCTGACGGGGCTGCGCATCAAGGTCGCCGCCGGCAGCGAGCGTGGCGAGTCCGCGCGCAAGGAGCTCGACAGCCTGGTGACGCAGCGCCGGGAAATGGAGACGCGGGTGGCGCGCCTCCAGGCGACGCTGGCCGAGGGTGGCTCGCGCACCGAGGAGCTGGCGCGGCGCACGGCGGAGACGGAAGCGGGGCTGGCCCAGCGCGTGGAAGAGCACCGCGTGGCCGCGGAGGGCCTGGAGGCGCGGCGCACCGCGCACACCACGGCCTCCACGGAGGTGCGGGAGCAGGACGCCCAGTTCCGCGAGCTGCGCGGCCGGGTGGAGGAGCTGATGCAGGGGCTGTCGCAGATTTCGCTGCGCGAGCGCGAGATTGCCCTGGAGCTGGAGCACCTGTCGGCCGGCATCCGCGAGCGGCACCAGGTGGACCTGGCGCTGGAGCTGCACCGCTACCACCTCCTGCCTTCACTGGCCCCGGAGACGGAGGCCGAGCTCAAGGACTTGCGCGCCCAGGTGGAGAAGATGGGGGAGATCAACCTCACCGCCATCGACGAGCACGCGGAGCTGTCCAAGCGCTTCGACTTCCTCATCGCGCAGAAGAAGGACCTCCAGTCCTCCATGGAGCAGCTGCGCGAGGCGATTACTCGCATCGACGCCACCAGCCGCGAGCGCTTCAAGCAGACCTTCGACGTGGTGAACGAGAAGTTCCAGGCCATCTTCCCCCGCCTGTTCGGCGGCGGGCGGGCCAGCCTGGTCCTCACCAACGACGGGCCCAACGGCGAGCCGGGCGTGGAAATCGTCGCCCAGCCGCCGGGCAAGAAGCTCCAGAGCGTCAACCTGCTCTCCGGTGGCGAGAAGGCCCTCACCGCCGTGGCCCTCATCTTCGGCATCTTCCTCATCAAGCCCACGCCCTTCTGCCTCCTGGACGAGGTCGACGCGCCGCTGGATGAGGGCAACGTGGGCCGCTACAACGACATGGTGAAGGAGATGAGCAGCCAGTCGCAGTTCATCCTCATCACCCACAACAAGCGGACCATGGAGGTCTCCAACACCCTCTACGGTGTCACCATGGAGGAGCCGGGCATCTCCAAGCTCGTCAGCGTGCGCATCAGCGAGGCCAGCGCGGCCAACGACGACAAGATCAGCGCGTAGTCGTCCTCACGACGCTGGAAACACAGAAGGCGCGGGTCCCGGAAGTTCGGGTCCCGCGCCTTCGTGCGTTTCAGCCCTGCTGGGGACTGCTACTTGCCCTTGTAGGTCTTCTTCGGGCACGCCTTCTGGTCCGCGTCCGCGCGGGCCTGGGCGGCCGTCAGGTCCTTCTGGGTGTTGGTCAGCGCCGCCTGGCTGGCCGTCTCCACCGGCGTCCAACCCTCGGCGTCCGTCGTCTTCAGCTCCTGCACCAGCGCCACGGAGGCCTGGTCCACGGCCTGCTGGGCCTCCAGCGCCTTCACCCAGCCCTGCGCGGCCTCCACCAGCGCGTTGCACTTGCCGGCCAGCTCGTCGAACAGCTTGTAGTCCTTGGTCTTCTGGTACTTGGCCACCACGGCCTCGAACGACTCGGCGGCCGCCGCGCGGGAACCGAAGGCGATGGCCGCGTCCGCGGCGCGCTGGTTGCGGACGACCTCGAGCTGGAAGAAGCGCAGCTGGGGAGGCAGCGCGTTGGCGGCCTCGGTGGCACCCGAGTTGAAGTGGACGAAGCGGTGCGGGTAGCTCAGCTTGTCCGTGGCAAGCTTCGCGGGCACGGCGACGACTTTCGTCTTGAGGCACGCGGCGAGCTGGTCACCCTCGGTGCTGCCGGAGGCGTCGAACGTCACCTCGGCGACGGGCTGGCCCTTGGTGAGCGTCACGTGGGACGTCAGCACCGGAGGCGTCTGCTCCTTGAAGTTGGCGTAGCAGTCGCACCAGCCCTGCTGGGCCAGGCGCACGGCGCCGGAGAAGTCCGAGCCGTCGTTGACGCCGAACTTCACCGTGGCGCTGGCCGTGGTGTCGTGTTCGAAGGTCGCCGTGGACTCCAGCGGCTGGGCGCCCTTGGTCAGGGGCTTCGGCTTGACGAGCTTGTCCACCACGGCCTGGATGCACTGCGTGCCCGCGGGGGTGAGGTTCTCCCCGGTGACTGCGTGCGTGCCGCCCGCGTCCGTCACGGTGGTCTTCACCGAGGCGACCGTCTTCTCGGCGGGGCCCCGGTTCTCCGGGGACACGAGACACTCCAGCACTTCCGGCCGGGTGGTGAGCATGGCGCCCACCAGCACGCCCTGGTTGGAGGCCGGCAGGGTCAGCTCGCGCGGGAAGCAGGTGGCCACGTCGAACGCGGGCTGGTTGCCAATGCGCACTCGCTCCTCGGTGGTCAGCGGCTTGGCGGCCGCGTCGGCGCTCTCGGCGGGCTTCTGCTGACCGGCGCAGGCGGCGGTGAAGACGACGGAGGCTACGACGAGACGACGCAACATGCGGTTGTTCTCCCTGGGGTGGAACTGCAAGGGGGCTTTCACTTCTCCAGGCCCTCGGCGTTCTTGAGGTCCTTGAGGCGAAGGCCGTTCTTCTTGAGCAGGCGGTAGAGGCTCTGCATGGACAGCCCGGTGCGCTGCTCGGCGGCCTTCATGTCGAAGCCCACCTCGCGCATCACCTCGGCGAAGTACAGGCGCTCGAAGTCGGCCAGCACCCTGTCCTTCGCCTCGTGGTACGGCATGCCGGTGACGAGCGTGGCCACGTGGGTGCCGGGCGGCTGTCCGTCCGGGCGGCGCGACGGCTGGGCGAGGAAGTCCAGCCAGCTGGTGTTGCCCGTCTCCTCCATCAGCGCGCCGCGCTCCAGCACGTTGCGCAGCTCGCGCACGTTGCCCGGCCAGTCGTAGCCCTCGAAGAGCGCGAGCGTCTGGGGCGTCAGCGTCACGCTGGCGCGCAGCGTCTGGGACAGGGCCTGCGCCAGCGAGGGCAGGTCCTCGCGGCGGGTGCGCAGGGGCGGCAGGCGCACGCGCGCGACGGCGAGGCGGAAGTACAGGTCCGCGCGGAAGCGGCCCTGGCGCACGTCCTCCTCCAGGTTGCGGTGCGTGGAGGCGATGACGCGCACGTCCACCGGCACCGGCTGGCCGTCCAGCGAGGGCACCTCGCGCGCGTCCAGCACGCGCAACAGCTTGCCCTGCACCATCAGCGGCAGCTCGCCCACTTCATCCAGGAAGAGGGTGCCTCCCCGGGCGGCCTCGAAGACGCCGCGCGCCTCCCTGTCCTCCGGGTCGCTCGCGCGCAGGCCGCCGAACAGCTCCCGCTCCGCCTTCTCCTCGGAGATGAGGTTGCAGTCGACCACCTTGAAGGGGCCGTGACGCCGCGACGAGTGCTGATGCACCGCGCGCGCCGCCAGCTCCTTGCCGGTGCCCGTCTCGCCTTCGATGAGCAGGCTCATGTCCTCGCGGGCCACGCGCCGCAGCTCCGTGAAGACCCAGCGCATCTTCTCCGAGGAGCCCACCAGCGCGCCGAAGGATTCGGCCCCCGCCAGCTCCACCTCGGTGGGCTTCGCGGCCACCTTCACGGCCAGCTTCGTCTTGCCGAGCTCCACCTTGTCGCCGCGCCCCAGGTACGCCTGGAGCACCTGACGCCCGTCGAGGAAGGTTCCGTTGCGGCTGCCGGTGTCGCGCAAGAGCAGACCGCGCGGCGTGCGCTCCACCTCGAGGTGGCGGCGGCTCACCGTGGTGTCCGTCAACACCAGGTCACTCGCGGGGTCCGAGCCCACCCGTACCAAGCCATCCTGGGTGGTCACCTTCTTTCCCTTGTCGGGGCCGGACACCACCTCCACGGTCCACTCGTGAATGGGGATGCGGGTGGTGCGGCCTTCTTCTTTGTCCGTCTGGGTGGTCTGGGTGACCTCGGGCCTGGGTTCCATCATGGGTCCTCTTTAGGTGCGAGGGGACCGGGCGGGCAAGCCCGACGCACCATCTGCTCGTGCCCCATCAGCCCAGGGCAACGAGAGTGGAAGATTCTTCCTGGAGGGCTGTTGCACGCGAGCCTCCCTCGGAAGAAGGAAGACCCCGAGCGCGGAGCCCGGAGCCGGGGAGACAGCGGTGAGTCGTTGGCGGGTTCTCGGCGGTGCACATGCACGTGGCCCCAGTACGCCATGGACGTCTGGGGCCGGCGTGCTCGGCTTCGTCGGGAACTGTCCACCAGCGCACGTTCGTCGCCGTGCAAGCGGGGTGTCGCGCGACTGGAGCAAGGCCCTCGGGCGCTCTCCGGCCGCACGTGCGCCGGAAGTCGTCGTCCAGGGTGGGAAGGGCCGCTCGAGAAGCTCACGGCCGGCATCCAAGACGAACACCCCGCGCGAATCCAGCGTCACGCGCGGACCAAGCCCAATCAGTACGTCGAGGGCGAGTCGCTGGCGGGGAAGGACTCCTTGGAAAGCTCGTCGACCAGGTCGTCCGAGCTGGTTCCTCCGGACTTCACCCCGGCGTTGCTCTGGTCCCGGTACACGGGCCCCTTCGTGGAAGGCTTGCCCGAGCCCGCGCCGCGCTTGCGACCGGTGGACGTGTCCGTGTCCGGAGCCTTCCGCGGCGAGCCCAGTCGCGCGCCCAGGAGGTTCTTCGCCCGCTCCGCCAGGTGACGCTGCTCTTCCCGCCAGTCGCGGAAGAACTGAGCCAGCTCCGGGTCTCCCGCTCGCTCCGCGTCCTGGATGAACTGCTCCGCCGTCGAGGCGCCCTTGAGCAGGTGGTACAGCGTGCTGATGACGTTGTCGTGCGCGTCTTCACCTGCCATTGCCGCCTCCCGAGAAAGGGTGGTCCGCCATGGCGGTAAGGTAGGCACGGCGCGGCGAGCGGCCCCGTGAAGGGCGCTCGCCCGCCTGCTTGCGACTCAGGCCTGGAGCATGGGCTCCAGCTTGCCTTCCTTGTCGAGCTGGGCCAGGTCCGAGTACCCGCCGACGTGCGTCTCGCCGATGAAGATTTGGGGCACGGTGCGCTGGCCTCCGCTCATCTCCACCAGCTTCTCGCGCGCCTCGTCGTCTCCGGTGACGTCCAGCTCCTGGTAGTCCACGCCCTTGCGCTTGAGCAGGTCCTTCGCGCGGACGCAAAAGCCACAGTAGTTCGTGGTGTAGATCTTCACGGGCTTCACGGTGTCTCCTCCTTCATTCCCAACGTAAGGGCGTGGCCTTCCGCGCGCCACCGGGCGCATGAAAGCACGACGGCCCCCGGCTCCCTGAGAGGAACCGGAGGCCGCCTGTGGTGCGTCCACCCCGGACGACAAGCCCGGGGTGGGGGGGCGACTACATGCCCATGCCGCCCATACCGCCCATGCCGCCCATGCCGCCACCGCCGGCGGGGGCGTCCTTCTCGTCCTTCGGACGCTCGGCCACCATCGCCTCGGTGGTCAGCATCAGGGACGCCACGGACGCGGAGTTCTGCAGCGCCGTGCGGCTCACCTTGGCCGGGTCGATGACGCCCGCGGCCAGCAGGTCCTCGTACGCACCCGTCGCGGCGTTGAAGCCGAACGAGCCCGTGCCTTCCTTGACCTTGTTGACGATGACGCTGCCCTCGAGGCCGCCGTTGCCGACGATCTGGCGCAGGGGCTCCTCGACGGCGCGGCGGATGATGTCCACGCCGAACTTCTCACCCTCGGCGAACGTCTGACCCTCCAGCGCCTTGAGGCACCGGATGTAGGCCACGCCACCGCCAGGAACCACGCCCTCCTCGACGGCCGCGCGGGTCGCGTTGAGCGCGTCCTCCACGCGGGCCTTCTTCTCCTTCATCTCCGTCTCGGTGGCCGCGCCGACGTTGATGACGGCCACGCCGCCCACGAGCTTCGCCAGACGCTCCTGGAGCTTCTCGCGGTCGTAGTCACTGGTGGTCTCCTCGACCTGGGCGCGGATCTGCTTCACGCGCGCCTCGATCTCCGGCTGGCTGCCCGCGCCGTCGACGACGGTGGTGTTGTCCTTGTCGACCGTGACGCGCTTGGCCTTGCCCAGGTCCTGCAGGGTCAGCGTGTCCAGCTTGATGCCCAGGTCCTCGGCGATCATCCGGCCGCCCGTCAGGGTGGCGATGTCCTCGAGGATGGCCTTGCGGCGGTCGCCGAAGCCCGGCGCCTTCACCGCGCACACGTTCAGCACGCCGCGGATCTTGTTCACCACCAGGGTGGCCAGGGCCTCGCCCTCGACCTCCTCGGCGATGATGAGCAGGGGCTTACCGGCGCGAGCGACCTGCTCCAGGATGGGCAGGAGGTCCTTCATCGAGGAGATCTTCTTCTCGTGGATGAGGATGAGCGCGTCGTTCAGCACCGCCTCCATCCGCTCCGGGTCCGTCACGAAGTACGGAGACAGGTAGCCGCGGTCGAACTGCATGCCTTCGACGACGTCCAGCGTCGTCTCCAGGCCCTTGGCCTCCTCCACCGTGATGACGCCCTCCTTGCCGACCTTCTCCATCGCGTCCGCGATGATCTGGCCGATGGTGGCGTCGCCGTTGGCGGAGATGGTGCCGACCTGGGCAATCTCCTTCTTGTCCTTGGTGGGCTTCGCGAGCTTCTTCAGCTCCGCGACGATGACCGCGACGGCCTTGTCGATGCCGCGCTTGATGTCCATCGGGTTGTGCCCGGCGGCCACCAGCTTCGCGCCCTCGCGGAAGATGGCCTGCGCCAGCACCGTGGCGGTGGTGGTGCCGTCACCGGCGACGTCGGAGGTCTTGGACGCGACCTCCTTCACCATCTGCGCGCCCATGTTCTCGAACTTGTTCTCCAGTTCGATTTCCTTCGCCACCGTCACACCGTCCTTGGTGATGGTGGGGGAGCCGAAGCTCTTCTCGATGACGACGTTACGGCCCTTGGGGCCGAGGGTCACCTTGACCGCGTCGGCCAGGATGTTGACGCCACGGAGGATGGCCTCGCGGGCGCGTACGTCGAAAAGCAGGTCCTTCGCCATGATGGGGATTCCTTAAAGTGAAGGGGTGGGGGATGCCGGATTAGGACTCGATGATCCCGAGCACATCCTCCTCGCGGAGGATGAGGTGCTCCTCGCCGTCGAGCTTGATCTCGGTCCCGGCGTACTTGCTGAAGAGGATGGTGTCGCCGGCCTTGATGTCGAGGGGACGCACCTTGCCGTCCTCCTGCACCTTGCCGTTGCCGACGGCGATGACCTTGCCCTCGAGGGGCTTCTCCTTCGCCGTGTCCGGGATGAAGAGGCCGCCCTTGGTCTTGTTCTCCTCGGCGACCCGCTTGACGATGAGCCGATCCTGCAGGGGACGAATCTTCATGGTCTGCTCCTTGATGGGCGCCTCCGTCCGGGAGCTCCGGGCGGCTCTTGGCACCACTGGGGGTTGAAAAGGGCCGTGACGACCCGCGGCATTTAGCACTCGCACCTCGCGAGTGCTAACGCCTAGGCGCGGCGGATAATAACCAGGGAAGTCGACCCGTCAAGCGACGCTGACGGCCCGCGCTTCGACATGCCAAACGCCTGGCATTGCTGCTTTTTTCCCCGCACCGCGGACCTGCGGCGGAGGACGGCTGCTCGCCGCCCCCGCACGCGGAAATTGGCACTCTCAGAGGTCGAGTGCTAGCGCAAGTGCTTGGAATCATTGAAACCTGATTTTGCGGCGCGGGGGGTCGGTTGTTACCGTTCCGTTATTCCCGAAGGCGCTGTCGGCCGGGTGGAAGGACGGGAGTGTCGATGAGTCAACTGGTGGCGTCCCTGTCGCTGAAGGAGTTCTTCAAGTCGCTCCTGGACGAGGTCACTTCGCGTCAGCGCGTCTCGCTGGAAGAGGTGACGGAGTTCTATCTGGTGAACCTGCTGGTGGACTTCGCCAGCACCGACATGCTGTTCGACCGCCAGGAGGACGGCCGCAAGGGCCGCGAGCCCCTGGCGCTGCTCTACCACCAGGCGCTCCAGCAAGAGCGCGAGGCGCGCATCCGGACGCTGCGGCGGCTGGGGGATGTCTCCCTCTACACCGTGGGCTTCTTCTCCGGCGCGCTCCAGGGTGGGGTGGTGGGTCCGGACTATTACATCCAGATGGGAGGCACGGCGTACGGGCAGGTGGCGGACCTGTCCCCTCGCGCGGGCTTCGCGGGGATGTACCGGGAGCTGCACGACAAGTTCCGCGCGGTGGTGGAGGTGCTGGAGGAAATCTCGGCCAGGGGCATGGTCCAGGCCGGGCCCTCCGGGGCGCTGAAGGTCTACGAGTCGTGGGCGCGCACGGGGAACGACAGGCTGGAGCGGGTGCTGGTGGACGCGGGGATGATGCCGCACGCGAAGGGGCAGCTTCCCAACTAGCGGTGGCACGGAGGTCGCGATGATTGGCCGCGTTCAGGACCACCTGGAGGCCATCTATGGCTTCACGTGCGAAGCTCGGGCGGAGGTCTTCGTGGTGGACACGGAGGCCGCCGTCCAACTGGGGGCCACGGGCCGCAGCGACGAGGAGCTGCTGGTGCACGAGTCGGGGGACGCGCTGGAGATGGCGCTGTACCTGTCCCCCGCGCTGCTCGACCGGCTGAAGCCCTACGAGGCCGGGCCGCTGGGGTACCTGCTGGATGGGGACCTCGGGGGCTACTGCCAGGTGGCCGAGGGCGTCAGCCACTTCCTCTACATGGCCCACACGGCGGCGCACGGGCGGACGGTGTCGCTCCTGGAGCTGGAGGCGCAGGCGGAGGTGGACAAGTTCGCCATCTGCCTGTTGCCCCGCTGGGGGGAGGGGGTGGAGGCGTGGGCCCAGGAACTGCTCACCCGGCTGTTCGACCGGGTGTCCTACCGGGAGAAGCTGTCCACCCAGGAGCGCTGGCGGTACGAGGAGGCCAACCGCGTCTCCCGGCGCTTCTGCTCGCGGATGATGGGGCACGTCTCCCAACGGCGGTTGGACCGGCTGCTGTCGGACCTGCGGTACGCCTACCGGCTGGGGGCGGACGCGAAGCTGAGTCACTTCGTCCACGGTGGTTGAGTCCCCGCGGCCCTCCGCCTTCGGTTAGGGTAGGTGGGCATGCCACGCGAGGCGTCCGCAGGCGGGATTGTCATCCGGGAGAGTGACGGCACCTGGGAGGTGGTCGTCATCCGTCCGCATGGCCGTCCCCTGTGGGCGCTGCCCAAGGGACACGTGGACCCGGGCGAGACGCCGGAGCAGACGGCGAGCCGCGAGGTGCATGAGGAGACGGGCCTCACCGCCGCGCTCGTCGCGCCGCTGGGTGAGATTCGCTACGTCTACCAGTTCCGGGGGCAGCGCATCTTCAAGCGCGTCCACTTCTTCCTCTTCCGGTACCAGGAAGGCGCGCTGGGGCCGCTGCCGGGGCCGCGCGTGGAGGTGGACGAGGTGCGCTGGGTGCCCGTCGTCCAACTGGTGCCGCTGCTCGGCTACAAGGGAGAGAAGGCCGTCGCCGCGCGCGCCGTGCGGTGGATGCGCGCCCAGGGGCTCATCCCGGAGGCCCCTTCCCCGGCCGTGAGGCCCGAGGGGAAGGGAACCTAGGACTTCAAGACTACTTGCGGGCCTCTTCGGGGGTGTACTTCCCGGAGAGCGCCTCGCGCACGTCGCGGTCGAACTTCACGCGGCCGGTGGCCACCTCGCGCAGCGACAGCACGGGGGGCTTGTTCTTGGAGCTCTCGATGATGGGGCGGGCGCCGGCCATCAGCTGACGCGCGCGCTTCGCACCGAGCAGCACCAGCGCGAACCGGTTGTCGACGAGGGGGAGGCAGTCTTCGACTGTGACGCGAGCCATGGAACGTCCTTCGGATTTCGGTGGGGCTACCTGAAACGGTGAAAACTAAAGACCACCCCGGGGGGAGTCAAGGAAGGACGCACGGGCAGGGCCGCCGGGCGGACAGGCGCCGTCCCGCCCGGACCTCTGGATCAGGTGTACCACCAGGCCCAGGCGATGAGGACGACCTGGAGGGGCAGCCGGGCCCAGAGCAGGGGGCGGGGAATCTTCTTGAAGCGCTCTGGCTGGAGGGCCATCTGGAGGTTGGCCGGGAAGATGGCGACGAACAGGGCGATGAGTCCCCAGGCGGACCCCCCTCGCGTGGCTGGCACCAGCAGGCCCACGCCCAGCAGGCCTTCCGCCACGCCGCTCAGGAACACCAGCGGGCCGTGCCACGGAAGGTACGGCGGCATCATCCGCACGTAGGCGCGCGGGTTCACGAAGTGATTGATGCCACCGGCCACCATGAACAGGCCGAGCACGTACATCAGGACGGTCTTCACCATGTGCGGGGAGTCCTACGCCCCCGCGAAGGCGGTGTCGACGATGGCGCGTGCTTCCTGGAGGATGGCCTGGAGGTGGGCGTCGTCGCGGAAGCTCTCCGCGTAGATTTTGTACACGTCCTCGGTGCCCGACGGCCGCGCGGCGAACCAGCCGTTCTGCGCCACGACCTTGAGCCCGCCGATGTCCGCGTCGTTGCCGGGCGCGCGCGTCAGGCGCTGGAGGATGGGCTCTCCGGCCAGGCTCGTCGCCTTCACCGCCTCCGGTGAGAGCTTCTTCAGCACGGACTTCTGCGCGGGCGTGGCCGCCTGGTCGATGCGCGCGTAGTACGGCGTGCCGAAGCGCTCCGCCAGCTCCTGGTAGTGCTGCCCCGGGTCCTTGCCGGTGCGCGCGAGAATCTCCACCGCGAGCAGGTCCAACAGCATGCCGTCCTTGTCGGTGGTCCACACGGTGCCGTCGCGGCGCAGGAAGGACGCGCCCGCGCTCTCCTCGCCACCGAAGCCGAGCGAGCCGTCCAGCAGCCCGTCCACGAACCACTTGAAGCCCACCGGCACCTCGACGACGCGCCGGCCCAGGCTTCCGGCCACGCGGTCGATGAGGCCGCTGCTCACCAGCGTCTTGCCCACGGCGGTGTCCGCCTTCCAGCCGGGCCGATTCTGGAACAGGTAGTGGATGGCCACCGCGAGGTAGTGATTGGGATTCATCAACCCGATGGAGCGGGTGACGATGCCGTGCCGGTCCGAGTCCGCGTCGTTGCCGAAGGCGATGTCGTACTGGTCCTTGAGCTTCACCAGGTTCGCCATGGCGTACGGCGACGAGCAGTCCATGCGGATCTTCCCGTCATGGTCCACCGGCATGAAGCGGAACGTCGGGTCCACCGTCGGGTTCACCACGCGCAGGTTCAGCCCGTAGCGCGTGGCGATGGGCTCCCAGTACGCGGCGTTGGCTCCTCCCAGCGGATCCGCGCCGATGTGCAGCTTCGCGCCGCGCAGGGCCTCCATGTCCACCACGGTGCCCAGGTCCTCGACATAGGGCGTGATGAAGTCGTAGGGCTTCACCGTCGGGGCCGTGCGCGCCTTCTCGTACGGCGTGCGCTTCACGCCCGCGTTGCGGGTGGCGAGCAGCGCGTTGGCGCGGCGTTCGATTCCCGCGGTGACGTTCGTGTCCGCGGGGCCGCCGTTGGGCGGGTTGTATTTGATGCCGCCGTCCTCGGGCGGGTTGTGGGACGGGGTGATGACGATGCCGTCCGCGAGCCCCCCGGCGCCCCGGCCCCTGTTGTACGTGAGGATGGCGTGGGAGATGACCGGCGTGGGCGTGGCGCCGTCGGTGAAGCGCACCTGGACGCCGTTGGCGGCCAGCACCTCGAGCGCCGTCTGCTGCGCGGGCGCGGACAGCGCGTGGGTGTCCATGCCCAGGTACAGCGGCCCGTCGATGCCCTGCTGCTGGCGGTACTCGCAGATGGCCTGCGTCACCGCGATGATGTGGGCCTCGTTGAAGCTGGTGCGCGCGGAGGAGCCCCGGTGGCCGGACGTGCCGAAGGCGACGCGGTGCTCGGGCACGGCCACGTCGGGATGCTCCGCGTAGTAGCGCGCGCACAGCTTCTCGGGGTCGATGAGGAGGTCTTCCGGCGGGAGCTTTCCAGCGAGGGGATGGGCCATGTCGCCGCCAACATAAACGCGGCGCGCGACGGATGGACAACCCTTGAGAGGGAGCTGTCCTCGGGTGGACCCGGACCCTCCCGGGCTCGAAGCGGGTGCCTCGCTAAGAGCCGGCGGCGCCGGAGGGGGTGGGGGGCGCCTCCTGCTCGGGCAGGTAGAACGCCCCGGAGCGCGCGGCGAGCACGGCCGCGGTGAGCAGGCCCACCGTCAACCCGAAGACGACGATGCCGGCCAGCGTCACCCAGTCGGTGACACCCGAGGGCTGGAACAGCGCGGTGAAGGGCGTGGCGAAGTCGAAGCCCTTCTCGGGGGCCTTGCGCAGGTTCTGCACGGCGGTGAGCAGCGCCGTCGTCATCGCGCCCAGCACCATGCCCACCACGGCCGCGAAGGCCGCGCTGCCCAGGAGGACGGGACGGGTGACGGCGCGGGTGGTGGGGCGACTCTGCACGTCGAAGTCCGGGTCCTTCACGCCCAGCGGCACGAAGCGCGCGAGCAGCAGCAGGCCGGGGATGCCACCCACCATGGTGAACCAGAAGAAGGGCTCCCAGCCGATGGCGTACACGAGGAAGCCGGCGATGGGACCCGCCACGACGCGTGGAATCGAGAAGAGGCTGGAGAGCAGCGCGAACTGGGTGGCGGAGAAGCGCTTCTGGGTCAGCCGCATCAGCAGCACGGAGAAGGCGCCGGTGCCCAGGCCCTGCGTCACGTTCTCGAAGCCGATGGCGATGTACATCAGCCACGGCGTGGGGGCTCCCGCCCGCGCGACGAGCACGTAGCCGATGTTGGACACAATCTGGATGACGCCGAACACCCAGAGCGCGCGGCCCAGACCCAGCACCGTCGTCCACGCGCCGCCCACGAGCGTGCCGGCGATGGTGCCGAACAGGCCGATGGTGCCCAGAGCCACGCCCCGGTGCAGGTCGCTGTAGCCCATGTCCACCAGGAAGGGCCGCAACAGCGTGCCGCCGAGGTTGTCGGCCAGCTTGTAGAGGAAGACGAAGGCGAGGATTTCGAGCGCCCGGTGCCGCGCGAGGAAGCCCACGAAGGGATACCAGACGGCGTCCTTGAGGGACTTCGGAGGCGTGAAGGTCTCCTCCGGCTCCGGCGCGAAGCGCGTGACGATGAGCATGGGCAGGTACAGCGCCGCCAGCCCGATGACGACCCACTTCCACGACACGCGGCCCGCGAGCGTGATCGCCGCCGAGCCCGCGATGAACATGGCCGCGCGGTACACCGCCACGCGCGCGCCCACCGCCACGCCCTGCTCCTCCTTGCGCAGCACCTCCACCGCGTACGCGTCGATGGCGATGTCCTGCGTCGCCGCGGAGAACGCCACCGCCATGGCCAGCGCGCCCACCACCCACGCCGTCTCCGGATGTTCTCCGATTCCCGCCAGCGCCAATGTCGTGGCGAAGAGGGCCACCTGCGCCACCGCCATCCAGCCCCGCCGCCGGCCCCAGAAGGGCGGCACATAGCGGTCCATCAGCGGTGACCAGAGGAACTTGAAGGACCACGGCGCCTGCGCCAGCGTGATGATGCCCACCACGCGGATGTCCACGCCGATGCTGCGAAGCCAGTCGGGGATGGCGATCCACACCAGTCCGAGCGGCAGGCCCGAGGAGAACGAGAGCAGGGTGACGGAGGCCGTCCGCCAGGAGGCCATGGCCCGCGCCAGACTGGCCCAGGTTCCCGGCCGTGCTGTCTGCTCCGTACTCTTGCCCTGCTGCTCGCTCATGGCGGCGGACTCTATACCAGCCGTGCACGCGGCCCAGGGTGTCCCGCGCGCTTCCGCTCGGAGGGTTGCCCGGTTACCGGTCCAGCGCCGACATGTCCGGGCAGGAGGCGCGCACGCCCTCCGTCGGATTGAGGAAGTCCCAGCTCCGGGAGATGAACGTCACCCGGCCCTGCGCGTCCCAGCACTCGGTGTACTTCGCCCCGACGATGTCCCCCGTGAGGATCTCCAGCAGGGCCGTGCCCCGGCCGTCCGGCGCCCAGCGGGTGACGAGCGCCACGTTCTCCGGCAGTCCCCCCGGAACGAAGTCGGTGCCCCGCATCTCGAAGGTCATCTCCGCCAGGTCTCCCTCCGCCTCGCGGTACATGTACCGCCCCGGGAAGACGTCCGGCAGGGGGCCGAAGTACTCCAGCTCCACCTTCGTCGGAAGCCGCTGCGTCTGGTAGCGGATCTCCTGTCCGTCCAGGAAGTCGACGGAGAAGAGCCACTCCTCCTCGCGCGCGCGCTTCCAGTCGACATAGAGGCGCCCCGTCCCCTTCCGGACGCCCCCGTCGGCCTGGAAGGTGCCCTCGAGGAAGCTCCACCAGTCCCCCTCGCCCCCGCCGGTCCGGCGGTACTGCGTCTGGTAGTCGAACCGCTCGCCTTCGCGGGTCATCACGAAGCGCGTGTCGAACTGCATGTCGTTCTTGCCCAGGACGGGTCCCCACACCCTGCGGTTCGGCTCCCGCTTCGTGGGGGGCAGCTTGGTGATGTTCTCCACGGAGTCGAGCAGGGAGCCAATCGACTCGTTGATGTCGCGCCCTGTCTCATCGGTGTTTCCGACGAGGGTCGACGCGTCACCCAGCTTC
Organism: Myxococcus eversor; assembly: GCF_010894455.1. GTDB lineage: Bacteria > Myxococcota > Myxococcia > Myxococcales > Myxococcaceae > Myxococcus > Myxococcus eversor. The sequence goes on from NZ_JAAIXY010000001.1 coordinate 784,080, forward strand.
TCCATGAGGGCGCTGGGGCTTCCCACCTTGCCCTGGCGCACCAGTCGCTGGCCGGTGCCGCCGCCCATGCGCTCGCCCGGAGTCGTCACCGAGAGGTCCGCGCGCTGGGGCAGGGCGTTGAGGAACTCCAGGTCGTCATTGGAGAAGTCGCCGCCGCACGCGGTCAGGGCCAACAGGAGACAGGCAGGTGCCAGGTGTCGCATCGAAGGCTCCTTCATGGCTGGTACGTGACGAGCGCGCTCAGCTCCCAGAAGCCCAGGGAGCGCTGCTCGTCCACGGTGTAGAGGAGGTAGTGGAGACGGCCCCTGCCCGTCAGGTGCAGGCTCCGCAGCAGTTGCCAGCGCACTCCCCCCACCACGCCCGGAGAGAACATGGCGAACTTCTGGTCCGGGTAGGCCGCGTCCGCGAAGTCGCGCCGCATCACCTGATACGCCATCCGCGCGCCGACGAATGGAGTCACCCGCCCCTGGGGCCACTCGGAGGTGAGCGTCGTGCCCAGGCTCGTCACCGAGTACCGGTACGCGGGCCCCGACAGCGTGGGCAATGTCAGCACCGCCTGCTTCCCGCCCACCGCCACGTCCACGCCCCACACCCAGTCGCGGCGGAAGTAGTCGTGGAGCTGCGCCTCCGCACCCAGCATCCCCACGGACAAAAACAGCGTGTCGCGCGTGGGCGCATCGAGGAACGACTGCACGCCGCCGGACAGGCCCACCGTCCACCATGCACCGCCCTCCGGCGCCGCGCCCTTCACCGGGTCGTCGGAGAACGGCGCGTCTCGCAGCCGCGCCTCCTCCAGCACCACCTGCCGCCCCCGGGAGACCTCCACCTCGCCGATGCGCAGCCGGTCCGACAGACGACGCTTCACGCGGTACGTGCCCGGAGCGAGCGCCACGCGGCGCTCCACGTCGGGCCGCTTGTCCAGCTCCGCCACCACCAAGCCGGCGGGGTCCACGAAGTAGTACGTGCCCGCGGGCGCGAGGCCAGGCACCACGAGCCCGTCACCGCCCGCGCGCAGGTCCGTCAGCACCAGGTCCCCGTTGCCCGCCAGGTCGTAGCTGAACGTCGGGTGCTGCGCGCCTCCGCTGCTGGCCGCCGTGTCCGCCACCGTGCGGGCGTAGGCATGCGAGTACGCCTCGAACAACGTCACCCGTCCGTCGCCGCTCCTGTCCGCGTCTCCCAAGAGGCCGCTGGCCAGGTGGTGGGAGAAGTAGCTGCCGCTCAGCGCGTCCGACTCCTGAGAGTCCTCGTCCGCAGAACTGGAGGTGAGGATGACCAGCCCCCGTGCGTCGCGCGCGGCGCCGGACTCGATTTCGAAGCGGGGCGCCCGTCGCGCGCCCTTGGTGCGCGTCAGCGCTCCGGAGCGGCACGAGTCGAGAATCGCGATGCGGATGTCCGCGGGCGCATTCGACAGCCGCTGCTTGAGGTCCTCGAAGCCCAGCCGGCTGTTGCCCAGGCGGAGCGTGCCGTCCTTCGCGTGGCCGGAGTAGTAGACGAGCAGCGCCGTGCGCTCACCTCGCGATTGAGCCTCCTTCGCCCGCGCCTCCAGCGCCGTCAGCGCCGCGAGGAAGTCCTTGGAGGACTCGTTGAGCAGGAGCTTCGCGTCACCGGGAGCGACACCGCCCAGACGCGTCAGCAGGCCGTGCATCTTTCGCGCATCGTCCTGGGCGAAGCGCAGGGGCCGCGTCTCGTCGCCGCCCTCGTCGTTGCCCGCCACCAGCGCGAAGCGGCGCAGGCTGTCCGCGTGCGCTGCCGACGCGACGAGCAGGAAGAGGGCGGCCAGCGCGCGCCAGGAAGGGGGCAGGGGGAGCCTCATGGCTTGAACAGCATCCAGTGCGTCTGCGCACCCGGCACGTCGAGCGGGGACATCTGCGCCACTTCTCCGTTCGCCGCCGCGAAGGCGCGCCGCGTCGCCTCCACCAGCGACTCCACCGTGAAGGGCTCGTCGCCGAGCACCAGCACCACGCGCTCGGCCCCGGAGCCGGTGAACTCCCAGCTTCCCTCGAGCCAGTGCAGGTCCGCGCCTGGCTCCACGGGCGTGCTCGCGCCGGACTCCGGATGCAGCGCCGTCACCTCGCCGATGGCATCCACGGACACCGCGGCCACGTACCGGTGCGTGCCCGACTTGTAGCCCAGCATCACCCGCTCGCCCGGCTCCAGCGCTTCGATGGAATCCGGCTTCACCTCGCGCTGGGGCCCGGAGCCCCCGCCGATGCGCAGCTCCGCCACGTCCGCGCTGCCCTTGCTCCGATCCCAACCTGGACCCTGGTTCAAGAGCGGTCGGGCCAGCACCACCAGCAGCACCGACGCGGCCAGGGCCACCGTCGTCGCCACCCAGCGCCGGGGGGAGGGCTTCAGGGCCGCCCGCCGCCGCTCCAGCGCGCGCTGCACTTCCAGCTCGAAGCGCTCGAAAGGAATCGCCGCCTCGAAGCCTGCCTGGTTCGACTCGAGGCCACGCAGCACGGCGCCACAGGCGTCGCAGCTCGACGCGTGGGTGCTGGCGCGAGCGGCCTCGGGTGCGGCCAGCTCACCGGCGTGCAGGCGTCGCAGTGTCCACTCAGACTCGTGCGCGCTCATCGGACCTTCAGCTCCTCTCCACCCAGCTCGGCGAAGCGTTCCAGCCGCTTGCGAATCGTGGGCACGGAACGCCCCAGCAACGCGGCCACCTCTTCCAATGTCATCCCGTCCACGTGGTAGTGGACCACCGCCGCTTGCGTCTCCTCGTCCACCCGGGCTAGCAGCCGGCGCACCAGGTCGCGCGTCTCCAGCTCTCCGGCGCCACCGTGGGCCTCGGAGCGTGCCTCCGCGTCCCGCTCGAACCACTGACGCCAGCCCGCGCGCTCCGAGCGGAGCTGGTTGAGACAGTGGTGCGTGGCGATCTTCATCAACCACGTCAGCGGCGAGGCGTCCGCGCGGAAGTCGTCCGCGTGGGTGAGGGCTCGGGCGAACACGTCATGCATCGCGTCCTCCGCCTTCGTCGCGTCCTTCAACAAGTAGCGGCAGCGTCCCATCACGCTGCCGCCATACCGCGTGTACAAGTCGCGCAGGAAGTCACGCCGGTCCGGCTGGGGACCACCTGGGATGACCCTGAGGGCCGGCTGACGGGGACCTGTCACGCGCCGCAGACTAGCGCGAGCGGGCTCACAGCGTGGAGTAGACCGCCGCGTTGAAGCTCCCGCAGGCGCCCACCGCCCCGTAGCCGATGGCCGGGTTGAAGCTCACCGCGTAGTAGACGCTGAGGAAGTTGCTGTCCCAGCACTCGTTGATGGTGGCCTCGCCGAAGAGGTCTCCGCCCGACAGCTTGATGTCCGAGCGACCAAGCCCCGTGCGCTCCCAGCGGCTCTTGATGGACAGCTTCTCCAACTGCGAACGCGAGGGGTCCACGTCGATGTTCTGCTTCACGACGTAGTCCAGCTCGCCCCCCATGCCCGGCGCCTGCTTGAAGCGATAGTTCGCATCCACGAGGGTTCCGCCGCCGGCATCCACCTTGAAGTCCGCCTCCACCGAGGCCACCGTGCCGGGGGCCGTGCGCGCGTAGCGGATCTCCATCGTCGCCACGCCCGTCTCGTCCTCGTTGCCAGGCAGGGCGTTGCTCTTGTCCCAGTCGATGATGAACTGGCCGGAGCCGTAGCCGGAGCGGCGCTCGCCGTTCTCGTCGACCGCCGCCGTGTGCGAGCCGGACAGCACCGTCTTGAAGTTCGTGTCAGGCTCGATCTTGGCCTTGGCCGCCAGCACCCACGAGTAGGTGTCATCGTCGGTGCGCGTGACGGTCAGCTTCCAGGTGGTGGGGCTCAGGGCGTCCGTGTGAGGACCCCACACCGCGACCTCTCCCTGGATGGAGGACGGCGGATACTTGACGATCTCCTCGACCAGGTTGAGCACCGCCAGCGTTCCGCCGTTGATGCTCGCGGCGGCGGCCACGGTGAGGAAGTAGTACTCCGCCGTCTGGCCCTGGGTGTACGCGGCGACCAGTCCCTGGCCGCCCGGACCCGGCGAGGCGACCTCCACCATCTGCTTGGACGGAAGTCCCTGGCGGAACGAATCAGCGTCCTGCTTCGAGTCAGGATCGCATCCAGCGAGCAACAGGGAGGCACACAGCAGGCTCTTGCGCAGCATGGTCCTTCTACCTTTCGGATGGCCCCCGGCGGGCCGTGCGGCAGCGTGTTCGCTCCTATGGACACAGCCCTGGCGAAAAACAGAAAGCGCGCCTGCACGCTCTTTGAAAGCCTTGGGATTCCAGTGGGTTGGAGCTCGCTAGGACGCTCTTCGGGCGACTTCAGCCGGCCGGCGGACGACGGAAATGAACCGTTCCTACCTTTCGCCCATGGAAAAACGACACCCCAACCATCCCGGGGAGATGGGCACTGACGCGTCCCTCGCGGAGCGCGAGCGCACGCCGGATGAAATCAACGCCCGCGCGCGGGCGGTGGGGTTGTTGCGAGACGCGGGGGTGCCCTTCGTGGTGGGAGGCGCGTACGCGTACGCCACCTTCACCGGCATCTACCGGGACACGAAGGACCTGGACCTGTTCCCCCGAAAGGCGGACGCGCTCCGGGCGCTCGAAGTGCTGGAGAAGGACGGCTGGCGCACCGAGCGCACCGACGAGGTGTGGCTCTACAAGGCCTTCAAGGGCGACTACTTCGTCGACTTCATCTTCTCGTCCGGCAACGGCGTGGCGGTGGTCGACGACGAGTGGTTCCAATACGCCAGGACGGCCACCATCTTCGGACACGAGTGCCTGGTGGCGCCCGCGGAGGAGATGATCTGGTCCAAGGCGTTCGTCGTCGAGCGCGAGCGCTACGACGGCGCGGACGTCAACCACCTCATCCTCAAGGCGGGCCGGGAGATGGACTGGGAGCGGCTGATGCGCCGCTTCGACCGGTATTGGGAGGTGTTGCTCAGCCACCTGATGATGTTCCGCTTCGCCTACCCGTCCGAGCGGGACGTGGTGCCGGACTGGGTGATGGCGGAGCTGATGCGCCGCACGCTGGACAGCGTCCACGAGGGGCGCTGGGAGGAGAAGTTGTGTCGCGGCAACCTCGTCTCCAAGGTGAACTACCACGTGGATATCCACCACTGGGGGTTCGGGGACGGGCGGGCCTGGGACGAGAACGAACGACAAGAGGGGGGCGTGCGTGGCGAGGGATCCGAGCTCGAAGATTCGATTGGCGGCGGTCGGTGACCTGCACTGCCGGGATGACCAGCACGGACGCTTTCGACACCTCGTCAAGCAGGTGAACGCCACGGCGGACCTGCTGGTGTTGTGCGGCGACCTCACGGACCGAGGCCTTCTCGAGGAGGGCAAGGTGCTCGCCGAGGAGCTGTCCGCGCTGCGCGTGCCGTGCGCGGCGGTGCTCGGCAATCACGACTACGAGCACGGCCAGGTGAAGGACATCTGCGTCGAGCTCGCGAAGGCGGGCGTCCACATTCTCGATGGGGACCACTTCATCTTCGAGAAGGTGCTCGGCGTGGCGGGTGTGAAGGGCTTCTGCGGCGGCTTCGGCAACGCGACGCTGCAGGCCTTCGGCGAGGCCCAGACGAAGGGCTTCGTGCAGGAGGCGGTGACGGAGTCACTGAAGCTGGAGGCGGCGCTCAGCCACCTGGATACGCCCAGGAAGGTCGTCATCATGCACTACGCCCCCATCCCGGAGACGCTGGAGGGGGAGAACATCGAGCTGCGTCCCTTCCTGGGGACGAGCCGCCTGGCGATGCCCATTGACCACTACGGCGCGGAGGCGGTGTTCCACGGGCACGCGCACCACGGCGCGCTCCAGGGCAAGACGAAGAACGGCATCCCCGTCTTCAACGTGGCCATGCCCCTGCTGGCGAAGAACACGCCCGACCAGCGCTACGTGCTGCTGGAGGTGTGAGCGTCGGACTCGGCGGTGACGACCATTCCCGCTTCCACCTTCACGGGCCAGGACGTCAGCGTCGCGCCCTTGCACGGGCCTCCGACGCACTTCCCGTCCTCGGGCTGGAACAGGGCGCCGTGCCACGAGCAGACGATGAGCTGCTTGTCCGGCGTCAGGTACTTGTCCAACACGCGCGCCAGCGGCAGCCCCGCATGCGGGCACCTGTCCACGTAGCCGTGGACCTCCGCGCCCCTGCGCACGAGGAAGCCGTGGAAGAAGGCCTCGCCAATCTGGAGCACGACGTTGCGCGCGCCCGGGTCCTCCAGCGAGTCCACCGGGCAGAGCTCGACGTCGGGGGGCGTCGTCAGGACGCGCTGCCTCGGAGGCAGGCTCAAGGCAGTCGGGCCTTCTCGAACCCGGCCCAGCAGTCGTCGTAGTCCAGTTGCATCGCCGCCGACTCCATCGCGAAGCGCGTGGGGCGGATGGTCCACCGGGACTCGAACATGAATGCGAGCGTGTCCTGGATTTTGTGCGGCTTCAGGTCCGCGCGGATGGCCTGCTCGTAGCTCGCCCGGTCCGGACCATGGCCGCTCATGCAGTTGTGCAGGGACGCGCCACCCGGAGCAAATCCTCCAGCCTTCGCGTCATAGACACCCTGCACCAGCCCCATGAACTCACTCATCACGTTTCGGTGGAACCACGGCGGCCGGAACGTGTTCTCCGCCACCATCCATCGGGGCGGGAAGATGACGAAGTCGCAGTTGGCCGTGCCCGGCGATTCACTGGGCGAGGTCAGCACCGTGAAGATGGACGGGTCCGGATGGTCGTAGCTCACCGTGTTGATGGTGTTGAACCGCGACAAGTCGTACTTGTACGGCGCCAGGTTGCCGTGCCACGCCACCACGTCGAGCGGCGAGTGGTCGAACTGCGACGCCCACAGGCGCCCCTGGAACTTTTGAATCACGAGCGTGGGGCGGTCCACGTCCTCGAAGGCGGCCACCGGCGTCAGGAAGTCGCGCGCGTTCGCCAGTCCGTTGGAGCCGATGGGCCCCAGGTCCGGCAGGCGGAAGAGGGCGCCGTGGTTCTCACAGATGTAGCCGGCCACCGGCCCCTCGGGCAGCTCCGCGCGGAAGCGCACGCCCCGGGGCACCACGCCCATCTCGCCGGGCCGCAAGTCCAGCACGCCCAGCTCCGTCACGAGCGTGAGCCGCCCGGCCTGCGGAACGATGAGCAGCTCGCCGTCGGCGTCGTAGAACACCTTGTCCGTCATGGACCGGTTGGCGTGGTACAGGTGGATGGCGATTCCCGCCCCCGTGCCCGGGTCCCCGTTGCCCGCGTAGGTGATGAGTCCCTCGACGAAGTCCGTGGGCACCGTCGGCATGGGCTGGGGACTCCAGCGCAGCCGGTTGGGCGTGGGCGGCGTCTCATCGAACGGACCGCTTCGCAGCAGGCCGTGCGGATGGGCCTTGTACGCGGGGTGGTTCGCGCTCGGCCGCAGCCGGTACAACCATGAGCGGCGGTTCTCCCGGCGCGCCACCGTGAAGGCCGTGCCGGAGAGCTGCTCCGCGTAGAGCCCGAACGGGGCGCGCTGCGGTGAGTTGCGGCCCACGGGCAGGGCACCTGGGACTGCCTCCGTGGCGAACTCATTGCCAAAGCCGGAGAGGTAGTCGCCGGGCGCCTGTCGCAGCCCGCTCTTCGGAGGTACAGCGGTTCGATTCTCGAGAGTCACCGTGTCGCTCCTCCGAAGTCGGGCCGAGGACTACTTCCGGGTCTTGTCGACCTTGATGACGCCGCGGCGGATCTGATCCAACTCGATGGACTCGAACAGGGCCTGGAAGTTGCCGTTGCCGAAGCCCTCGTTGCCCTTGCGCTGGATGATTTCGAAGAAGATGGGCCCGAACAGGTTCTCGGTGAAGATCTGAAGCAGCAGGCCTTCCTGCTCATTGCCGTCGATGAGGATGCGGTTCGCCTTCATCCGCGCCAGGTCCTCGCCGTGGTTGGGCACGCGCGAGTCGACCAGGTCGTAGTACGTCTCGATGGTGTCCTGGAGGTCCACGCCGCGAGCGCGCAGCTTCTCGACGGTGGTGTAGATGTCCTGGGTGGACAGGGCCAGGTGCTGGATGCCCTCGCCCTTGTACAGGCGGATGAACTCCTCGATCTGCGACTTCTCGTCCTGGCTCTCGTTGAGCGGAATCCGGATGGCGCGGTCGGGGGCAATCATGGCCTGGCTGAAGAGGCCGGTGGCCTGACCCTTGATGTCGAAGTACTTCTGCTCGGTGAAGCCGAAGATGCGGTTGTAGAAGGACGACCACGTGCGCATCTCGCCCCGGCGCACGTTGTGCGTCAGGTGGTCCAGCGACTCCAGGCCCACGCTGTTGCGGGCCTCGGCCTCGGCGGCGCCGGGAATCTGCACCCACGAGTCGTAGATGGTGCCGCTGGGGCCGTGCCGGTCGATGAGATACAGCAGGCTGCCACCGATGCCCTGGAGGACATAGAAGCCCTCGCCCAGGGAGCTGACGGCGGGGTCGGCCGGCTTGGCGCCGCGCTCCAGCGCCATCTCGTACGCGGTGCGGGCATTGGCCACGCGGAAGGCCATGGCGTTGGCGGACGGGCCGTGGGCGGCGCGGAACTCGGCGGCCTGTCCCGTCTCCTCACGGCTGATGAGCAGGTTGATGTCGCCCTGCTTGTAGCGCACCAGGTCCTTGCTCGGGTGCTTGGAGTAGGCGGTGAACCCCAGCTTCTCCACCAGCTTCACCATCGCCTCGGGAGCGGGGCTCGTGAACTCCACGAACTCGAAGCCATTCAGGCCAATAGGGTTTTCCGCCGTGCTCACCATGACACTGCCTCCACGAGACGTCTTGGGGTGTGCATGGAAGCTAGGGAGCGAGGTCCAAGGAGGAAAGCACAAAGCACTGCCAGAGAATGTCAGCCCGTCGCACAATCTCCCGAGGGAAGGCCCGCGCGAATGCGCACGGGTCGCGCGTCAAAGCGGGCACCGCGCCGCGTTACCTTCAGGACGTAGTGGATTGTCACTACAAGGGCGGGTTCAGCCTCACGGACCGCGTGCTTCGGTGGGCGCCGGAGCCGGAGTGCCCTCCATCAGGTCCTCGGCCCGCATGGGGAGCGCGAGTCCTTCGACGGAGACCTCCATCACCTCGGGCCCGGAGCCGCGCGCGTAGCTCAGGCCCGACTCGTCCGGGACATCGCCACCCAGCCACAGCCTCGCCAGCTCGCGACCCTCCGCGCCCAACAGCACCGCGCCGCGCGAGGCATCGCCAATGCCGTACTTCGCCCAGTTCTTGGGCCGGGCTTCGCCGAAGCTCGAGGCCTTCAGTGTGCCCAGCACGCGCAGCAGGGAGACCACGCGGAAATGCTGAGCCTTGCCCTGCCTGGGCGACTCCACCTGCCACGACTCCGAGCCGCCATCCGTTCCGGCCGTGTTGACCAGGGTGATGGGCGCCACGCCGTTGCCAGGATGGAACACCACGCGTCGCACGTCCTCGCGGCGGAAGTTCAGCACGTGCTTGTCCTTCAACTCCAGGACGTCCACGTCGAGCGCCGCGAGCGCGCTCTCGGGCACCTCGCCCAGCACCGCGTCGGAGCCCTGCTCCCGCAGTGCATGGACGCGAGGCGCACCGTCTTCCATCACCTGGGCCAGCCGGATGCGGACGGGCTCGCCCGAGCGTGGCGTGAAGCGAGCATCGATGAGCGGCGACTCCAGGCCCCACTTCTTCCGCGTCTGTGGGGAGTCCGTGGGGAAGGAGAGCGCCCGGTGCTCCTTCAGATTTTTCAACAATGACGTCACCCGAGCCTCGTCCGCGCGCTCAGGCAGGGGCTTCGTCAGGCGCCACTTCGTCGTGCCTGCCTCGTGCTCCAGCACGTAGCCCCGTTCCTTGGCCCGCACCTCGATGAGCGTCAGCTCGTTCGCCTCCAGGTCGCCGAGCAGCTCCTTCGAGCGCAGCGCGAACGTGTCCTTGTCCAGGCTCCAGCGCACCGAGCCCTGGGCCGCATAGACCTTCGCGTCTCCATCCCGGCGCACATACACGGAGCCATCGAACATGTTCTCGACGCCACCGTGCAGCGTCACCGTGTGCTGACGGCTGGGGACGTCTTCACCTCCGCCGCTCGCATCCGGCAGGAAGGCATGTGCCGTCACGCTGAAGACGGGCGACTTGAGGCCGTACTTCTCCAGGTCCGCGTCGGTGGGGGCGTCCTTCACGAGCGGGCTCGACGCCGTGCTCCCCAGCGTCTCCAGCAGTGCCTCCACGGCGGCGGCCTCCGCGCGGGCCTTCACCGGAGCGACGATGCGCCACGTTCCATCCGGCTCGCGTGCTAGCTCCGTGGTGTCTCCTTGCGCGCGCACGGTGATGCGAGTGAACACGGGCGCCGCGGCCTTTGTGCCCTGCGTCCCGCTCGACGGCGGAGCGAACAGTGGCGCTGCCACCGCCGGAGGCTCGGTCGCTTTCCGCGAAGAACCCTCGGAGCACGCGGACAAGGCCAGCCCGCCCGCACCCAGCGCGAGGACCGCCGCCACCAATCTCTTGCCCGTGGCGCTCACTTGTTCCGCCGCGTCAGCCAGATGGCCAGTCCCAGTCCCATCATCGAGAGGGGGAGCAGGTCCGTGGAGATGAAGCGGATGTGGTCCATGTCGTCCGCGTCCAGCTCCAGCGTCGACACTTCGCGGTCCGGAGGGCGCAGGGTGACCTTGGTCACCTGGTTGGACGCCCAGCCCAGCGCGTTCATCACCAGGTTGCGGTTGGGCTCATGGCCCCAGTTCGGGTCCAACAGCAGCTCGGAGTCGCCCATCACCACGAGCCGCGCCTCGTCGAAGCGCTTGTCCGGCGCGTCCTTCGTGTCGCGAATGATTGCGGCCACCAGCGTGAGCTGACCCGTCTTCTCTCCGTCGGAAGGAACGGCGTTCTCCTCGGGCTTCGTCTCCACCCAGCCGTACTGCGAGGTGTGCACCACGGGCTCCACCCGCACGCCGTCCGCGAGTCCCTCGCGCAGCAGGGTGAGGCTGCGCGGCGTGGGCAGCTCCACGTTCAGCCCGCGCTGACGCAGCGGGAGCACCATCGCGTGGTTGCTGTAGAACCGTGAGAGCACGACATAGGGGTTGCCGCTGTTGAACTGCGCGTCCGCGGCGATGCCCTCGTCCAACTGGATGCCGTACTCGGCCAGCAGCGAGCCCAGGCCATCCTCCAGCCCCGCGTCGGTGAAGTAGAGCAGCCTGCCTCCGCCCGCGAGGTACTTGCGCAGCACCTCCACCTCCGGCGCGGTGAAGCGCACGCGAGCCCCCGCGATGATGACCAGCGAGGCGTCCCGGGGAACGTCCGTCGCGCCCGCCAGGTACATGGCCTCCGCGCCATAACCCTCCTGGAGCAACTGCCTGCGCAGCTCGGACATGGTGGCGCCGGGGTCGTTCGGAGCCGCCTCGTCCTTGGCCAGCGGCCACTCACCGTGACCGGTGACGAAGTACACCCGCTGGGTGCCCACCGCGTTCAGCTTGATGAGCGCATTCGTCAGGTCCTGCTCGGACACGGCCTGGAGCGTCGTGTGAGCCTCTCCGCGCACCAGCACCACGCTCGCCTGGTCTTCCTTGAGCTGGTACTTCGCGACCAGGTCCGGGCTGCGGCGAGCGTCCTTGAAGGTGAACTCAAAGCGCTCCGGGGCCTGCGCGCGGTAGCGCTGGAACAACGTGTCCAACAGTCCATAGGACTCGTGAGTCGGGGGCACGAAGCCGATGGCGAGGACCTTCTCTGGCAGGGCCTCCAGCGTGGCGAGCGTCTGTGGCGCGAGCGTGTGGATGCGCGCGTTCGTCAAATCCCAGCGAAGGCTCTTCTGGAACGCGGCGTAGTTGAGCGCCACCAGTCCGACGAGGACGGCGAGCACGGTGACGCCCGTGCGCAGGAAGAAGAAGCTGGACCGGTGCGAGGCGAGCTTGCCGAAGTGCTTCAGGTTCGTCGCCAGATACACGGCGATGAGCACGAGGCCCAGGCCCGCCTTCACACCCGTGGCGATGGGGCTGCCGGAGGTGATGAAGAGGGTGAAGGGGCTCGACAGCAGCAACAGGAGCCCGAAGGCGCCCAGGTACCGACCGAGGAGGGTCGCGTTCATGTGCGGAGATTCCCTTTCGCGTGAGCGCGGGCCCTGTCAGGCCCAGCGCCGCGCTTCCACGGTGCGGTGGGTGAGCAGCAGCGAGAAGACGATGACGGAGGCGAAGAACACGAACGTCTGCACATCCAGGATGCCCTTGAGCAGGTTCTGGAGCTGCGCGTCGAAGGACAGATACGTCAGCACCGAGCGCAGCGGCTCCTCGGTGGCCTGCGCCACGCCGGACAGCATCATCCACGGCAGCAGCACCGCGAAGGTGAGGAAGGCCGCCAGCATCTGGCTCTCCGTCAGCGCGGAGATGAACATGCCCACCGCCATGCACGTGGCGCCCCACAGCAGGACGCCGCCGTAGCCCAGCAGCACGGTGGACCACTCCAGCGCGGTGCCGGACTCCGCCTGCCCGAATGATGAGAGCACCAGCGGGAAGACGAGCGTGAGGCCCAGCGTCGTGGAGATGATGCCCAGTCCGCCCAGGTACTTGCCCAGGACGATTTCGATGGGGCGCACGGGCGCGGTCATCAGCAGCTCGAACGTCTTGTTGCGCTTCTCCTCCGCGAACAGCCGCATGGAGAGGAAGGGCGCGACGAAGAGGGTGATGACGATGACCATGCCCCACAGCTGCACCATCACCCCGTCGGTGAGGTTGCGGTAGGCGGTCATGTCCGGCGGCATCATCGCCCACGTGACTTCGCGAGCCTGCGCCTGCACCTGCTGGAACGTCGCCAGCAGGTTCACGAAGAAGAAGGACGACAGCGCCACCATCGCGGTGAAGACGCCATAGGCCCACGGGGTGGTGAAGAAGAGGGACAGTTCCTTGCGAGCGATGGCCAGGGCGATGCGCATGGACCGGGGGGTTCCTTGAAGAAGGGGACGGGCGCCGCGCTCAGGCGGCGGTCAGCTTGATGAAGACCTCTTCCAGCGACGCGCTCTCCGAGGTGCCCTGGGAGCCCGCCAGCTTGCGGAGGTCATCGTAGGCGACGATGCGCCCCTGATTGAGGATGAGGACCTTCTCGCACGTCATCGTCACTTCCGGGAGGATGTGCGTGGAGAGGATGACGGTGTGCTTGCCCGCGAGGCCCTTGATGAGCGCGCGCACCTCCGCGCGCTGCGCCGGGTCCAATCCCTCCGTCGGCTCGTCGAGGATGAGGACCTGGGGCGAGCCGAGCAGCGCCTGGGCGATGCCGACGCGCTGCTTGTAGCCCTTGGACAGGTTCTGGATGAGGCGGCCGAGCACGTGCGTGACGCCGGTGAGGCTGGCCACCCGCTCGACTTCGCCCTTGAGCTCTCGGGAGGGCAGGCGCTTGAGCGCCGCGACGAACTTCAGGTACCCGTGCACCGTCATATCCGGGTAGAGGGGCGGCGTCTCCGGCAGGTAGCCGATGCGGCGCTTCACCTCCAGCGGATGGGTGAAGACGTCGAAGCCTCCCACGCGGGCGACTCCTTCCGATGGCGGGAGGAAGCCGGTGAGAATCTTCATCGTCGTGGACTTGCCCGCGCCGTTGGGCCCGAGGAAGCCGAGGATTTCGCCCTCTTCGACGCTGAAGGTGAGGTCGTCGATGGCCACGCGGTCGCGATACCGCTTGGTGAGGTGCTGTACCTCGATCATCGCCATGGGCAGGCTCCAGGAGAGACGCGCTCGACCCTGGGCCGCCGGCCGTGGAGGTGTTTCTCGGACGGCCCGGGCAGACCGCCGCCGACTATAGGGGTCGATCCTGGGGTGTCAAGGCGACGCCCGGTGCTCGGCTCGGGTGCTTCCCCGCGCTGGCCGGGCTCCTGCAAGACTGCGCTTCGGTGTGGTTCCCCGGACACGCCCAACAGGGGTAGTGAGACGCTCATGCCTATCGTGGTCCAGAAGTACGGCGGCTCGTCGGTGGCCGACGTGGAGAAGATTCGCAAGGTGGCGCGGCGGGTGAAGGACAAGCGCGACGCCGGGTACCAGGTGGTGGTGGTGGTGAGTGCCATGGGCGACACCACGGACGAACTGCTCGCCCTGGCCAAGCAGGTGTCCCCGGACCCCGCGCGACGCGAGCTGGACATGCTGCTGACGTGCGGTGAGCGCATCTCCATGGCGCTGCTCTCCATGGCGCTCCAGGAGATGGAGGTGCCGGCCATCAGCTTCACCGGCAGCCAGAGCGGCATCATTACGAACGACGCGCACGCGCAGGCGCGCATCGTCGAGGTGCGGCCCTATCGCATCCATGACGAGCTGGCGCGCGGCAAGGTGGTCATCGTCGCCGGCTACCAGGGCGTCTCGTACAAGAAGGAAGTGACGACGCTGGGGCGTGGAGGCTCGGACACCACGGCGGTGGCGCTGGCCGCGGCGCTGGAGGCGGAGGCGTGTGAAATCTACTCCGACGTGGACGGCATCTTCAGCGCGGACCCGCGCGTGGTGCCGGACGCGCGCAAGCTGGAGTCGCTCAGCTACGACGAGATGCAGGAGCTGGCGAGCGCGGGCGCCAAGGTGCTCAACGCGCAGGCGGTGGAATGGGCGAAGTCGCGAGGCATCGCCATCCTCGCGCGCACGGCGCATGCGCCGGGCAACGGCACGGAGGTGCGCGAGCTGACGGCGCCGTCGGACCACCGGGTGAAGGGCGTCACCGCGGACGCGGAGCTGGCGGTGCTGGCGGTGAGCGAGCAGGTGCCTCTGCCGGAGCTGTTGGAGTTCCTCGATGCCCGAGGCGTGCGAGGCCGCTCCCTGGGCTTCGACGGGCTGCGGGGCGGCGCCGGCCACGCGTATCTCCTCGTCCCGCTGGCGGACATCCACGGCCCTGAGGCGCTGCGCAAGGAGCTGGCCACGCGCTTCGACGGCGCGGTGTCGTGGCGCGAGGAGCAGGGCACCGTCACCTGCGTGGGCGTGGGGCTCAACGCGGACTGGGCGCCGCTGCGTCAGGCCCTGGCGGTGGCGGAGGAGCTGGGCGCGAAGGTGCATGCGGCCCACACGTCGCCACTCCAGCTCACGCTGCTCGTGGACAAGCCCCACCTCAAGCCGCTGACGGCGAGGCTGCACCGCGAGCTGCTCGGAGGGTGAAGCGCGTGAGGACCTCCAGGCTTGTCGCCAGGAGGTCCCCCGTACCTTCTTGCTACTCGGTGAGCGTGGCGGTGGCGGTTTGCGCACCCGCCGCGCAGTCGGACTCCACCGCGCCGACATCGGGCGCGGAGCCGCAGAAGGGCAGGCCCAGGTCCATGCCCCGGTCCACCGCTCCAGCGCCTGGCATGAAGTCGTTCGTGTCCACCAGCGCGGTGTCGGACTCGTCCGAGCTCGTGTCCTGGCCTTGCTGCTTCCAGGCCGCGAGCAGCTCACCCACCCAGGAGTCCTCGGGGATGAAGAAGTTGCCCGTCGTGAAGTTCGCGCCCGGCTGGTAGACATTGGCGGACATGTCCAGCCCGGAGGTGTAGGGCCCCAGGTTGACGGCGTTGCGCGTGACGAAGAGGTTGTTGCGCACCGCCACGTTGGTGGAGTCGCCGCCGGTGCCGTGTCCGAGCACCAGCGCGAAGCCCTTCGTCCCGGTGACGGTGTTGTGCAGCACGCGCACGTCGACGCCGTTCTCGATTCGGATGGCGGAGCCCTCGGGCATCTTCAGCGAGTGGATGCGATTGCGCCGCACGGAGACGTTGGTCGGCGGAGCACCCACCCGGTTTCCGCCCACGGCGATGCCCAGCGCGGCGTCGGAGATGTCGTTGTCCTCCAGGATGATGTTCTTCGCGGAGTAGTGCACCACCACCGCCTCGCCCCGTGACGTGGTCGACTTGGTGAAGCCGTGCATGCGGTTGCCGCGCACCGTGACGTCGTGGCACGTCTTGAGGTCCACGGCATTCTCACGGTTGTCGTACATGTCGTTGTCCTCGATGAGGACCCCGCTCGCGGGAGCGTCATTGCTGAAGCCCTCGGGCCCGAGGCACTGCACGGAGTCACCCGAGTTGTCGTGGATGTCGTTGCCGCGCACGGTGATGTTCTTCGACGTGGGCGCGATGACGACGCCGTGCGAGTCGTCGGCCCCCCGGGCGAAGTGGTGGATGTGGTTGTTCTCGATGGTGACGCCGCGCGCGCTGGCATCGGTGCTGATGCCGCTGCCGAAGGAGCCATGGTGCAGCTCATTGTTGGCCAGCACCGTGCCTTGGGTGTCTCCAGCGAAGGTGACGGCGATCTGCCGCGCGCCCTTCACGTCGAACTCGAAGCCCTCGATGCGCCAGTTCGGGCGCTGCACCAGGACCATGTACCAACCGGCGGAGGTGGGCACGAGCTTGGGCATACCCTCGCCGCGCAGGGTGATGGGAGCGCTGGCGGTGCCGGCGCGGACGTTGGAGTCGAGCACCAGCTTCTCCGCATAGGTGCCCTGCTGGACGCGGATGATTTCACCGGGCCCCACCAGGGTGAGCGCCTTGGCGATGGTGCGAAGCGGCCTGGCCTGCGTGCCCGCGGCGGTGTCATTGCCCGACGGGCTGACGTACCACTCGCGCGAATACTGGGGCGGCGCCGGCTCCTCGGTGGGCGAGGGCCCTGGAGTGGGCGTGGGCGTCGGGACCTCCGTCACGGGAGGCGACGTCGGCTCGGGTGAGGGCTGGGTGGGAGTGCCCGTCGAGGGAGGCGAGGGACGGGTGGGGAGGGAAATGGTGCCCGAGGGGGAGGGGGGCTCCTTGTTTCCGTTACAGGCGAGGGCTCCCACGGAGAAAGCTCCGAGGAGGCACAGGCTGCGCAGCGTGGACATAGGGGGGTCGACTCCTCTGGGGGTTGAGCGAGCCAAGGAACGTTCGAGGGGGCGAGCGCTATTCTGCTTCCCCGCGCCGTCCGTTCCCTCGTACAGCAGGCGGCCTGTCATCCTTCCCGCGCGTGATGCACTGGTGAAGGAGCGCCGTGGCTCGGTGCCCAATCGCTATCACGAACTTGATGCGAAATGGAAAGGGCCCCTCGGCCGCACTACTGACGAGGGCCAGGGGCTCGCGGGGACTGTCGTTGAGCAGGGGAGCGCGCGCCCACACGCGACTGTTGAATGGCACGCAGTGATGAGGGCCTGGAGGGCGAGACGGGAGCCGAGGCCCACGTGCCTACAGTGCGCTCCCTCGCACGCCGACAGTCACGTGGACATCGTGCGACCTGACCCGATTGGAGGAACGCCCATGGCCCTGCAGAACGACTACAAGGACGTGCTCGACGTGGCGAAGACGATTGGCGCGAAGGTCGAGTCCCGCGAGGAGGGTGGAAAGCTCATCCTCAAGGGCTCGGTGGACTACGCGTGGGACCGTGACCGCATCTGGGACCAGATCAAGGCGAAGCACGCGCAGTGGCAACAGGAGGTCATGGTGAACCTCACCGTGACGAACGCGGAGCCGTATGGCCTCTACACGGTGAAGTCCGGCGACACGCTGGGCAAGCTGGCCAAGGACATCTACGGCGACGTGAAGCTGTACCCGAAGATTTTCGACGCCAACAAGGACCAGCTCAAGGACCCGGACCACATCAAGGTGGGCCAGGTGCTCAAGCTGCCGCCCAAGTCGATCGCCAACGCCTGAGTGGTCCGTCGTGCCGAGGGGGCCTCAGGGCTCTCTCGGCGCGCTCCCGTGCACCTTCGCTCGGGCCGCCCTTGTCGCGAGTGGTCAGCGGCTCGGTGATGGGGAACGGTTAGGGCAGCAGGCCCGGGATGGTTCCCCCGGGCCTGGGGGCGATGTGGAACCGGATGCTGCCCGGCGCCAGCATGCACGAGGACGGCACGGGCGCGGAGAGGATGGCGCCGTGCGGAGGGCGCGTGCACAAGCCCAGCATCTGAGGCGCGGAGTACGGCGACCAGGGCTGCTCCGTGAAGGACTCCACGGTGCCTCTTCGAGGTGGCGGTGCCTCGTCCTCGTCGGCTTCGGCGGGCTCGTCGAGCAGGGCGAGCGATTCGCCCGGCAGCGGCGTCGTGTCCGGAACGAAGGTGATGCCCTCGGGAATCGGCTCCTCGCGGTCCGCTCGGCCGATGATGTCCTCGATGCGCTCGGTGCCCTCGTCCTTCACCGCTCGAGGCGCGGTGGCGCACGCGCCCAGGAACGACGCTGACAGGAGCGTGGCGAGCACTCGGCGTGGAGGAGACCAGGCGGGACGGGGCATGGGCATCAGGGCTGCTCGCTCGGGTTCAGGGGACAGCGGCGCGTGGAGCCTCGTTCTCAGCGCGGATGGGCAGAACTTCCGACATGTTCGCTCGGGAAGGGGGAGCAGGGGAAGCGGCGCTGGCTCGGACTGAATAGGAGTCGGTCGTGGGACATCGCTCGGGCGCTGGAGGACTTTCTCCACATGCTTCGTCCGGAGCCGGGGCCGCGCCACGCCGCGCGCCGAAGTGTTCCTCGTTCCTCGGGGTAGGGCGAGGGCGTTGGAGCGCACTTCTTCCCGAGAGGGAGGAAGAGGCCTCGCCAGGATGCTCGCTCCGCATGGAGCGGCCTTCCGTGGTCCGCCGCCCACGCCATTCCTAGCTTGCCCGGAGGTGGAGCGCGGAGGTCGTCGACCATGCTGTGTCAGAACTGCCGGACCCGCCCAGCCGCGGTCATGCTCAAGAAGCGGATGAACGGGCAGGAGACGACCCTCAACTTCTGCAACCACTGCGCGAGCGCGATGGGCGTGGGGCTGGGGGACGCGAACGGGTTCGGCAGTCTGGAGAGCCTCGTCGAGCAGATGATGGGGCCGCGTCCACGAGGTCGGGAGAATCTCCTGACGCAGCTCTCCGAGATGGCGCAGCAGGTGCTGGAGCGCGCGGCGCGGATGACACTCGACTCGGGCTACGAGCGGATGCGCATCGAGCACCTGTTG
Organism: Myxococcus eversor; assembly: GCF_010894455.1. Classification (GTDB taxonomy): domain Bacteria; phylum Myxococcota; class Myxococcia; order Myxococcales; family Myxococcaceae; genus Myxococcus; species Myxococcus eversor. Next base: position 802,815 of record NZ_JAAIXY010000001.1, read on the forward strand.
CTGTCGCTGATGCACTCCGTGCCAGAGCTGCGCGAGTCGCTGAAGCACGCGGGCGCGCCCGTGGACGAGTTCGAGGCCCGTCTGGACGCGGTGATGCCCCGACGCGAGCCACGCAAGGCGCAGGGCGTGGCGCTGTCCTCCGGCGTGAAGAGGGTGCTCCAGATTGCCCGCCTCCAGGCGCTCCAGATGGGGCACAGCTTCATCGGTCCCGAGCACCTGCTGCTCGGTGTCCTGATGGAGGGAGAGAGCTACGCCGCGCAGTTCCTCTCGGGCGTCGATGTCAACGAGCTGCGCAAGCGGCTGCTCGCCTCGGTGGGAGGCCCGTCGGCGCCGTCGGCGGGAGGCGGTGGGCGGCAAGGCAGTGGAGGACTTCCGCCGAACCTCACGTGCTTCACGAGAGATTTGTCGGTGCTGGCACGAGCGGGAGAGCTGGACCCCGTCATCGGCCGAGAGAAGGAGATCAGCCGCGTCATCCGCATCCTGAGCCGCAAGACGAAGAACAACCCGGTGCTCATCGGCGAGCCGGGCGTGGGCAAGACGGCCATCGCGGAGGGACTGGCCCAGCGCATCGTCGCGGGAGAAATCCCGGAGGTGCTCAAGGGCAAGCGCGTGTTGTCGCTGGACCTGGGGAGCGTGCTGGGCGGCACGAAGTTCCGGGGCGAGTTCGAGGAGCGCTTCAAGGGGCTGATGGACGAGATTCGCGCCCTCAAGGGGCAGATCATCCTCTTCATCGACGAGGTGCACACGGTGGTGGGCGCCGGTGGCGCCGAGGGCGCGGTGGATGCGTCCAACCTGCTCAAGCCGGCGCTGGCACGAGGCGAGCTGCAGTGCCTGGGCGCCACGACGCTGGAGGAGTACCGGAAGAACATCGAGAAGGATGCCGCGTTGGAGCGCCGCTTCCAGCCCGTCATGGTGGCCGAGCCCACGCCGGAGCAGGCCATCGAGATTCTGCGAGGGCTGCGCGACGCGTACGAGGCGCATCACCGCGTGAAGATTCTCGACACGTCGCTCACCGCGTCCGTCGAGCTGTCGGACAAGTACGTCAACGACAGGTTCCTGCCGGACAAGGCCATCGACCTGCTCGACGAGGCCTCCGCCATGGTGCGGCTGGGTGCGCGCACCGCGCCGGACCGACTGGGCGAATTGGAGGAGATGCTCGCGCAGAAGGAGAAGGACAAGAGCGCGGCGGTGGCGGGGGAGCGCTACGAGGAGGCGAGCCGGCTCAAGGGCGAACTGGACACGCTGCGCACGGAGCTGGAGGGTCTGCGCACGCAGTGGCAGCTCAAGCGTGGTGTCACCGAGCCCACCGTGACGCCCGAGGACATCGCCACCGTGGTGAGCGAGTGGACGGGAATCCCCGCGCGCAAGCTGCAACAGGAAGAGAGCCAGCGACTGCTGGAGATGGAGGCCGCGCTGAAGCAGCGCGTGGTGGGACAGGAGGACGCGCTGCGCGCCATCTCCGAGGCGGTGCGCCGGGCGCGCGCGGGCTTGAAGGACCCGAACCGTCCCATCGGCTCGTTCCTGTTCCTGGGCCCCACGGGCGTGGGCAAGACGGAGACGGCGCGTGCGCTGGCCGAGTACCTGTTCAACGACGAGGCCGCGATGATTCGCCTGGACATGTCCGAGTTCCAGGAGCGCCACACGGTGAGCCGGCTCATCGGCGCGCCCCCGGGCTACGTGGGCTACGAGGAGGCGGGGCGACTCACGGAGGCGGTGCGCCGCAGGCCGTATTCGGTGCTGCTCTTCGACGAGGTGGAGAAGGCGCACCCGGACGTGTTCAACCTGCTGCTGCAGATGCTCGACGACGGGCGCCTCACGGACTCCCGTGGCCGCACGGTGGACTTCAAGAACACGGTCATCATCATGACGTCCAACCTGGGCTCGGAGGCGATGGGGGCCGCGAGGGCGGCGCTCGGCTTCCAGAGCTCGGCGGACGAGGACCGCACGGGACGGGAACGGGCCAGCGAGGCGGTGATGAACGCGCTGCGCGGACACTTCCGGCCGGAGTTCATCAACCGCATCGACGAAATCATCGTCTTCCACTCGCTCAACCCGGAGCAGCTCCGCCGTATCGTCGACACGATGCTGGAGGCCACGCGCCGCAAGCTGCATGGGCAGAACGTGGGCCTGGAGCTGACGGACGCCGCACGCGACGCGCTGGCCGAGCGAGGCTTCGAGCCGCGCTATGGTGCCCGTCCGCTTCGCCGCGTCATCCAACGCGAGCTGGAGACGGAGCTCAGTCGGATGATGCTCCGAGGAGAGCTGCGCGAGGGCCAACGCATCCGCGTCGACTTCCAGGACGGACGCTTCGTCTTCCACCCGGAACCCGGGGCGCGCGAGGAGCCCGAGCAGAAGGCCCCCGAGCCACCGGCGTCGTGAGTGCCTGGCGTCTGCTCAGGGCGCGGCGCGGGTGTTGTCGAGAATCCACGCGAGATAGGGCGCGTGGCCATCGGCGATGTCGACGCGGAGCACCTCGGGTACCTGGTAAGGGTGCAGCGAGACGATGCGAGCCCGCAGGGATTCGAAGAGCGTGGCCCTCGTCTTGAAGAGGATGAGCGCCTCCGCGTCGTCCTGCACCTTGCCTTCCCAGCGATAGATGGAGCGCAGGCCGGGAAGGATGTTGCCGCAGGCGGCGAGCTGTTCCTCGACGAGCGTCCGCGCCAGCTCCGCGGCCTTGTCGGCGGAGGGCGCGGTGACGAGGACCAGGATGGCGTCAGTCATGCGCCCGGGTCACCGCGCGGCGCCGCGAATTCCGGTGGGCGGCTGGTGCAGCGTGTCCATCTCCTGTCGGGTGCGTCGCCGGTCCGGCGTGTCCTTGGGCAGCTCCACGAAGGTGCACATCTCGCAGAGGCGGCTGTAGATGCGCTCTCCCACGCGCTCGCGCAGCAGCTCCGCCTCCTTCACCACGGCCTTCGCGTCTTCCGTCGTCCGGTAGCCCGTGGGGCTCAGGGGGCGCTGCTTCTTCTCGGGCTCCAGCGAGTAGTTCGTCGCGAACAGCGTGGTGCGGCCCGCGTTGTAGCGGCGGGCGATGAGTTCATCCAATGTCTCCATCTCGAACGGGCTGCCACGTCCCTTGCCCAGCTCGTCGATGGCCAGCACCTCCACCTCGGACAGCGGCCCGATGATTTCGCCGCCGCTCTTTCCGTCCTGGAAGCCTCGGCGGATGGTGGCGTAGAGCAGCGAAATCTCCACGTAGCGCGCGCGCACGCCCATCTCGATGACGAGGTGGCCCAGCGTCGCCGCCAGCAGGTGCGTCTTCCCGGTGCCCACCGGACCGCTCAGGATGAAGCCCTTGGACGTGGCGCCCTTCACGTACTGGTGGCCGAAGTGCATCGCCACGCCACGGCCCCGGTCCTGGGCCTCGTTGAAGGCGCGGTAGTTGTCGAAGGACGCGTGCGCCATCACGCCGGGCATCCGCACGTCGTTGAAGATGGCCACCCGCCGCCGTCGTCGCGTGCAGGTGCACGGCTCCATCACCTCGTACTGCTTGGGCCCGACCTTCTTGCTGTAGACGCCCTCGCGCTCCACCAGCACGTGGCCCCGCCCGCCGCAGATGGAGCAGTTCTCCGAGCACACGCAGACGCGCGCCTGGGCCTGGTCTCCCTGCCGTTCGATGACATACGTCCGGCCGGCACAGACGCGGCACCCGTCCCCAGTCGCCTTCGCTCCCACACCCGTCTCGCGCATCGCCATAGCAGAACCCTTCGCCGCCTCCTCGCAAACTGAACGGGCGAGCAGTAGTGCCGCGCTTTCAGACTTCCTTCACGCCCAGTCGCCGCCGCACCGCCGCCACCACCCGGAATCGCCGGGACAGCCTCCGCGCGCGCACCGACATCACCTGCTGTTCAGAACCCACCGAAAGCGCGTCGCGCCACACCTCGCGTCGCTGCCCGAAGGGAAGGGCCCTCAGAAGCGCCAGGAAACTCAAGGCTTCCTGCGCATCGAACGCCGCCGGCTCTCCCGGAATGGTCGCCAGCACCGTGCCGCGCAGCCATGCCACGCGAGGCGCCAGGGCCTGCTCCCGCCCCGCCAGGTCTTCCAATGCGTCGACGAGCCGGGCGTGTCGGGTCTCCTCCCACGACAGCGCCTTCCGACGTCTGGAGGGAGCTTCAGGGGCCGGTGTCTCACCCGCGCCCGCCGTCAGCGAGCGGTACTTCTTGATCTCCGCGTCCACCTGCCGCCGGCACGCGCGCAGGTTGCGCAGCACGGGCTCACCGGGACGCGCATCCCACAGCGCCTTCTCCGCCGAGCGGGAGATGCCGCGCGCCACCACCTCGAACGGGACGCCTTCCCGCGCCCACGCGGTCAGCAACTCTGAGTCCAGAGCCGAGAGCATGAGCCCCGCGCCACGCACCGCGAGGAAGTAGTCCTGCACCAGCTCTTCGAAGCTGGCGCTCTCCGGCAACAGACTCATGATCCGACACCCACTCCGAGCAGGGCGGCCGGGCAGACGGCCGTCCGCTCCCCCATACCCGGTGGGTCCGACAAGGCAACCGTCTTGTCATCAATTTCACAGCAGTTCTGGAAGTTTGCCGGCCTGCTTTCCACTTCTGGCATGGCCAGCCAGTCAGGGTTGACCCTGCACTTGGAAACCGCGCATAGTGGTTCTCCCCGAATGGAAATTCCCGAAGATTCCCGGCCACTTGCCTGTTCGGTAGGCAACCGGGGACGCCGGTCCCCCCCGCTTAGGAAGACCATGCGCCGTTCGCTCCTCGTCTGCCTCGTCCTCCTGGCCTCGGCCTCCGCCGCTCAGGAGAAGAAAGCGCCGCGTGACGCCGACCTTGGCCAGAAGTCCAGCACCGCGTTGGACAAGTCCCTGGCTGGCGACATCACCCGCGAGAAGAAGAAGGAAGAAGTCGCCCCCGCGCTCCAGTACGACCAGTTCCGACTGGGCGTGGAGCTGCAGGTGGCCTCCAAGCGTCGCGAGCAGATCGTCTCGCTGAAGAAGATCATCTCCCTGTCGCCGGATCCGCGAGAGGTCCCGAGCCTCCTGTTCCGCCTGGGCGAGTTCTACTGGGAGGAGTCGAAGTTCTACTTCTTCGAGGCCAACCGCAAGGACGACGACCTCATCAAGGCGATGAACCGCAACGACACCGCGGCCCAGCAGCAGGCCAAGGCGGAGAAGGCGGAGTTCGTCGCGAAGCAGAAGGAGTACGGAAAGCTCGCGGTGGAGCAGTACACCAAGATTGTCCAGGAGCACCCCAAGTTCGAGCGCACGGACGAGGTGCTCTTCTTCCTCGGTCAGTACCTGATGGAAGAGGGCCAGGACCGCAAGGCGTTGGTGGCCTTCAAGCGCCTGGTGGAGAAGCACCCGACGTCCAAGTTCATCCCGGACGCGTACTTCGCCTTCGGCGAGTACTACTTCAACAACTCCAAGGGAAAGCGCCCGGAGTTGGAGAAGGCGCTGGTGGCCTACAAGAAGGCCGCCGAGTTCCCCGAGAGCCAGGTGTACGCGTTCGCCCTCTACAAGCAGGGCTGGTGTCACTACAACATGGGGGAGTACGGGGCGGCGAAGGACAAGTTCAAGACGGTGGTGCTGTACGGCGAGCTGGCCGGCGCCAACGCGGTGGAGCGGGACGGCGGCAAGAGCGGCAAGGGTTCGCTGGTGCGTGAGGCCCGGACCGACTACGTGCGTGCGTACGCGCACGAGGGTGACGTGGCGCAGGCGCGCGCGGACTTCGGCAAGGTGGCCTCCAACCCGGAGGACCGCTTCACGATGATGAAGCAGCTCGCCAACATGTACTACGGCGACGGCAAGGACCGCGAAGCGGCCATCACCTTCAACTCCCTCATCAAGGAGAAGCCGCTGTCGCCCGAGGCGCCCGGCTTCCAGGGGAAGATCGTCGACTGCATCCTCCGCATGGGCAACAAGGAGCGCACCGTTGCCCAGGTGCGCCGGCTCGTGAAGATCATGAAGGAGGTGGAGAGCTCCGGCGTCATCAAGGACGACAAGGACAAGAAGCTGCTCGCGGAGGCGAAGGAGCTGTCCGAGCGCACGCTGTCCAACCTCGCCGTCACCTGGCACAACGAGGGCAAGAAGACGCGCAACGAGGAGACGTTCCGCTACGCGGACGCCGTCTACAGCGACTACCTCACGCTCTTCCCGGAGAACCCCAAGGCGTATGACCTGCGCTTCTTCTGGGCGGAGCTCCTCAACGACAACCTGTCGAACTACGAGAAGGCCGCCGCCAACTACACGCTCGTCGTGCTCCAGGACGCCAAGGTGCTGGAGGCCAAGGACGACAAGGGCAAGCCGAAGCCGGGCAAGGCGGGCAAGTGGCTGTCGAACGCGTCCTACAACGCGGTGCTGGCCTACGACGAAGTCGTGAAGTCCGCCGAGTCTCGCGGCGAGGCGAAGAGCGAGTCGGTGGGCACGGACCTCTCCAAGAAGGCCACCATCCCCACGTTGAAGAAGGCGCTCCTGGACGCGTGCGAGCGCTACCTCAAGTACGTGCCCAAGGGTGAGAAGCGGGTGGAGATCGCCTTCAAGGCGGCGAACATCTACTACCGCCACAATCACTTCGACGAGGCGGTGCTGCGCTTCAGCGAAATCGCGCTCGGCTACCCCGAGTACAAGTTCGAGGACGGCTCGCGCGCGGCGGAGATCAGCGCCAACCTCATCCTCGACTCGTACAACCTGCTCCAGGACTTCGCGAAGGTGAACGAGTGGGCGCGCCGCTTCTACGCCAACGACAAGCTGGCCACCGGCAAGTTCCGCGACGACCTGGCCAAGCTGATTGAGCAGTCGTCGTTCAAGCTGGTCAGCCAGTTGGAGGAGAAGAAGGAGTTCTCCAAGGCGGCCGAGGCGTACCTCAACTTCGTGCACGACTTCCCGCAGACGGAGATCGCCGACCTGGCGCTCTACAACGCGTCCGTCGACTACTACAAAGCGAAGATGCTGGATAAGACGATTGAGGTCCGCTCCCGACTCTTCGCCCAGTATCCGCGCTCCAAGTACGTGCCGGACTCCATCTACGCCAACGCGGAAGCGCTGGAGGCCATCGGCGACTTCGAGCAGGCCGCGACGACCTACGAGCTGTACGTGAAGGGCTACGAGCGCAGCGTGTCGGAGAAGGGCGGCGGCAAGGCGCGCCCGAGCAAGTCCAGCAAGAACAAGAAGGGCGGCGGCGACGAGAAGCCCGCGGTGCCGCAGAAGTGGGACGAGGCCAAGGCGCAGGTGGCCCTGTTCAACGCGTCCACCTACCGCGAGGGTCTGGGCCAGACGAAGGCGGCGCTGCGCAACCGCGAGCGCTACCTGGAATTGTGGCCGAAGGCGAAGGACGCGGATGACATCCGCCTGTCCATCATCGACCTGACGGGCAAGAGCGGCGCGGCGATGAAGGCCATCAAGATGCTGGAAGAGTACGAGCGCGACAACATGCGCTCCGCCAGCAAGTTCCTCACCGCCGAGGGGCGGATCATCGAGCTGTACAAGAAGATGAACAAGTCGCGCGACGTGACGCGCATGTACAAGCGCGTGGGCGAGCACTTCGACCAGCTCCCCCGCCGCGTGCAGACCACGCTGGAGAAGCCCGCGCTGGCCACCGCCGCCCAGGGGCAGTTCCTGGGCGTGGAGCTGGACTGGCAGGAGTACAAGCGCCTGAAGCTGTACTGGGGCGCGCCGCCGTCGCCGGACCGCTTCCGCAACAGCATCCAGGACAAGAGCCGCGCGCTGCAGGTGGTGGAGAAGAAGTACGTGCAGACGGTGACGCTGGGCGCTCCGGAGCCGTCGCTCTGCGCGCTCAACCGCATTGGCCTGGCGTATGACCACTTCGCCCACAGCGTCATCAACGCGCCCATGCCGCGCGGCCTGGACGAAGAGGCCCAGCAGGCGCTGCGCGACGAGTTCACCAATCAGGCCCAGCCGCTCAAGGACAAGGCCACGGAGGCGTTCGCCGCCACGGTGGCCAAGAGCCGCGAACTGGACGTGTTCAACGCCTGCGCGGCGGAGAGCCTGAAGATGCTGCGCACCACGTATCAGCCGGACCGCTACCCGGAGATGCCGGAGGAGAAGGTCGCGCTGAAGAGCCGCCAGCAGATCATCGGTGGTGACGTGCTGGCCGGCATCCAGGATGTGCCGCCGCCCGCGCCCACGGCCGTGGCGGAGGCGCAGAACGGCAAGAAGCAGGCGCTGCAGGAGGACCTCACGGACCTCACCGCGCAGCTCCGCTCGCAGACCGAGACCCAGGTGGACACCAAGGCCACCCCCTCCACCCCGGACGGCACCAAGCCCGCGAAGCAGGCGGGGGCCGACGAGGAGCCGGAGGACTTCCTCTAATGAACCGGACGACCCGTACCATGCGCCTGTTCCCCCTCCTGGCGGCCGCGTCGCTCATCGCCGCCGGCTGCACCGCGTCCAAGGCCACCGGCCCCGACCCCGTGGCGAAGGCCCCCACGGCGCCGCCGAAGGACGCTCCGCCTCCGCCCATCTCCAACACGGCCAAGGCGCGCTTCGAGGACGCGGTGAAGTCCTTCGACACGCAGAAGAAGGCCAAGGCGTTCGACTACCCGGCACTGGAGCGCAAGTTCAAGTCCGCGCTGGAGTCGGACGCGAACCTCGCCGAGGCCGAGTACAACCTGGGCGTCATCGCCGAGCGCCAGGGCAACATCCCGGAGGCCAAGGCCCGCTACAAGGCGGCGCTCACCAAGAAGCCCTCGCTGCGCCAGGCGTCGGAGAACCTGGCCGTCATGGAGCAGAACGGCGGCAACGTGGCCGGCGCGGTGGCCCTCTATCAGGAGGTCCTCCAGCGCTATCCGGATGACGCGCAGTCCCGCGCGCGTCTGGCGGAGATCTACCGGCAGCAGAACGACCACGACAAGGCGATGGAGCTGGCCCGTGCCGCGCTGATGAGGGATCCGGCGTCCACCACCGCGCTGAAGGTGATGATCCGCAGCTACCTGGACCGCAAGCAACTCTCCATGGCGAAGCTGGTGGCGCTGCGCGGCGTGAAGCTGGATGGCTCGGATCCGGAGCTGCACCACTCGGTGGGCCTCATCCTGCTGCGCGAGGGGGATGCCGACGAGGCGCGGCTGTCCTTCAAGAAGGCGCTGGAGGCGCGCGAGGACTACGTCCCGTCGCACGTCGCGCTGGCACAGCTCGCGCTGGACGCGGAGGACTACCCCGGCGCCGAGGAGCACCTGCGCCGCATCCTCCAGGCCGACGGGAAGAACGCCACCGCGCACCTGAACCTCGGCCTCTCCTACAAGGGCCAGGGTCAGTACGACAAGGCGATGCAGGAGTACGACGAGGCGGAGAAGCTGGATACGGAGCTGGCGGCCGTGCACCTCAACCGCGCCATCCTGCTCCACAAGGTGAAGGACGCCCCGGAGCGCGCCGTGGAGCTGTACAAGAAGTACATCGCCCTGGCGAGCGACGGCGTGGCCCTGTCCGCGGAGGCCCCCGTCTTCGGGCTGCTGCGCGAGGCCGAGGCCATCGTCGGCGCCAAGCGCGAGGCCGTCGCGGCCGAGGAGCAGGCGAAGAAGATGGAGGAGCTGCAGAAGAAGCAGCAGGTCCAGATGCAGGCCGCGGAGAAGAAGCAGCCGCCCGCGCCCAATGGCGCCGCCGTGGCTCCGGCCAACGGCACGGGCACGGCTCCCCAGGTCACTCCGGCCGGGGGCTCCTCGCCCCAGCCGACCCCGCGGGAGCCTCCTGCTGCGGGCGCGCAGGAACCGAAGAATCCAGGCACGGCGGATCCTTCCGAGCCGGGTGAGCCTGAAGACGACCTGCTGTGAAAGTTGGGATGCCCCCGGGTGCCTTCGCTGTGGCGAAGGCTGGGGGGATGATGCGAACCTTCGCTGCCCGTGCTGACGCGGGCATGCGGCGTGGAACGGGCCCGGCGGGGCCCTTGTGGGAGACAGTGATGCGGAAGGCTCTGATGTTGTGCGCGGTGCTCGCGGTGGCTCCGGCCTTCGCCCAGGATGATGCGGCCAAGCCGGCGGGTGGGGGCGGGGAGGGCAATGTGCGCTACTCCAAGACGACGAACATCGACTTCGAGGACGACACCATCGAAGGCGACCTCACCAAGCCGGACGGCGAGTACATCGACGCGCGCGAGAAGGTGAAGCACTCGAACCTCATCCGCATCCGCGAGGACTTCGAGGACAAGGTGATGCAGTCCGTGGGCGAGCTGTAACAGGCGTCGGTGCGTCGGTGGGAACCTGCCGGCGCGAGCGTTGTCCATAGAGAGAGCATCAACCCTTCGCAGGAGCCCCCATGGCCGTTCCCCTGACACTCAAGGTCTTCAAGGGCGACACGCTGGTCGCCACCAAGGACTACGAGCGCGACATCATCAAGATTGGCCGACTGTCCTCGGCGCACCTGTGCCTGGAGGACGAGAAGGTCAGCCGCATCCACTCCGTCATCGAGGTCGCCGGCGACGGCTCCATGTCCATCATCGACATGGGCAGCGTCGAGGGGACGTACGTCAACAGCAAGCGGGTCAACAAGGGCCTCTTGACGTTCGGTGACGAGATTCGGGTGGGCGCCACCACCATCCGGCTGGAGAACCCCGCCGCCGTCGCGGCCGCCAATCTGTCCTCGGCCGCCGCGAGCACGGACGCGACCACGGAGAAGAACCCCGTGGTGGGCGGCACCAGCGCCGCCACGGGCCTGGCGCAGGCCGCCGCCGCCGAGGCCGCCGAGCAGCCGTCCATTCCCGCCCCTGTCGCCGCCGCGAACCCGGGTGCGCTGGACGCCTCCGTCGCCGCCACGCAGAAGAGCCCCATCCTCGCCGCGGAGGAGTCCGCGCCGGCGCCCCAGGCCCCGGTCGAGGATGCCGCGCCGCGCGTTCGCACCGTGCGCCGCACCAAGTCCAGTGGCCCTCAGGGCGTGGCGCTGCGCTTCTCCTGGGGTGACCAGCGGGTGGGCGAGTTCTTCGTCGGTCCTGGCTCGAAGCGCGCCGTGACGGTGGGCACCGCCGCGGGTGTCGACTTCGTCATGGGTGACGCGAAGCTGGGCGCGCCGACCTTCGACGTGCTGCGCACGGACGGGCAGGCCTTCGTCGTGCGCTTCACGGGGAAGATGAAGGGCGGGCTGGTCCGCAAGGGCGAGACGCTGGAGCTCAAGGCGGTCCTCGAGTCCGGCAAGGCCTCGCACGAGGGGGACGCGTACACGCTCACGCTCGACGCGGAGGACTTCTTCTGGGTGGACCTGGGCGGCGTGACCATGGAGGCGACCTTCCAGTCCGTGCCCAAGCGCGTCGTCGCGCCGCTGGGCGAGTCGCTGGACTACACGGCGGTCAACATCTTCCTGGTGATGTTCTTCGCGGCGACCGCGTTCGTCATCACCGCGATGAACCGCACGGGCGAGGGTGACGAGTACTCCGACGAGCTGTCCGCCAACCAGGCGCGCATCGCCAAGCTCATCATCAAGCCGCCCGAGACGCAGAAGAACAAGTTCCTCGAGCGCCTCAACCAGCAGAAGGAAGCGAAGAAGAGCGGCGAGATGGCGGCCAAGAGCCGCGGTGACGAGGGGCAGATGGGCAAGAAGGACACGCCCAAGACCAACAACCGCACCGCGCCCAAGGGCGACCCGAACAAGAAGGACGAGGCCCGCGCGCTGACCGCCAAGATTTTCGGCGGCGGCAAGGGCGGCATCTCCACCGTGTTCGGCAGCAAGGGCCTGGGCGGAGACCTGAAGAGCGCCATGGGCAACATGTTCGGCGCCAAGGCGGGCAACTCGGGCGGCTTCGGTGGCCTGGGCCTGCGTGGCTCCGGCGGCGGCGGTGGCGGCACGGGTGACACCGTGGGCATCGGCGGCATCGGCACCAAGGGCCGTGGTGGTGGCACCGGAAGCTACGGCACCGGCGTGGGTGTGCTGGGTGGCAAGTCCAGCGTCGACGTGGGCATCACCTCGTCCGAGCCGGAGGTCATGGGCTCGCTGGACAAGGAGCTCATCCGCAAGGTCATCCACATGAACCGCGGGCAGATCCGCTACTGCTACGAAAGCCTGCTCAACCGCTTCCCGAAGCTGGGCGGCAAGGTGGCCGTGAAGTTCGTGATTACCGCCACCGGCTCCGTGGCGTCGTCCTCGGTGGCGCAGTCCACCGCGGGCAACGCGGAGCTGGAGACGTGCGTGGCGGGCCGCGTGCGCACCTGGAAGTTCCCCGAGCCCAAGGGCGGTGGCGTGGTGGTCGTCACCTATCCGTTCATCTTCAAGCAGTCCGGCGAATAGCGCCGGCCTTCCTCCGCTTCACGGGCGGCCCTTCCCCGGGGCCGCCCGCGCAGTCACCCCGGCTCCCGTCCCCCGTGGGAGCCACGTCAACCTCAGGACCGCATGAAAGCCCTCGCCTCCATTGCCCTGTGTGCCGTGTTCGTCCTCCCCGTGGCCGCGAGCGCTCAGCAACCACCCCCCACGGCGACGGGAGACAAGCCCGCCGTCACGTTCGATGAAATCGAGCGCGGCTTCTACTTCGCGCTGCTCGGCGGTCCGCTCTTCCTGACCAATCCCCCCGCGGCGGAGGGGACGCCCCGGCCGTTCTCCTCGGGCCCCATGGCCCAGGTGGAGTTCGGCGTGGACCTGGGGGAGCGGGTGTCCGTGGGCCTGTTCATCATGGGCTCCAGCATCCGCACCAGCGCGGAGTACATCGGCGAGTCCGGTGGCGCGGTGTCCGGTGACTTCTCCACCTTCGTCCCCGGCGCGGTGCTGCGCGCGCGTCTGGTGGGCCTGGCCGACAGCCAGGAAGTGAAGCGCACGTGGTTCTATGTCCGCGCAGGCGCGGGTTATGCGATGTTCTCGCCGAAGCGTCTCCTTCCGGATTCCGACATTCTTGTGTTTGCCGGGCCCGGAGTGGAGTACTACACACGGTTGCGCCACTTTTCCGTGGGGCTCGAGGTCACGGGGAACTACCTCGTTTCCGGAGGCTCGTTCGGGTTCGCGGTGGCGCCGAACATTCGCTACGCGTTCTAGTTCCAGCGGGAGAAAGACGTGCCTCAGGAGAATGGAAGCGGTGGGCCGCGCCCGGGTGGGCGTGGTCGTGACGGGGGTGCGCCGGGTCAGGGCCCGCGCCGTGACGGTCCTGGCGGTGGTTTTGGTGGCCGAGGCGGTCCGGGTGGCCCTGGTGGTGGAAGGGGCGAAGGCCGTGGCCGTGATGGCCGCGGGCGTGGACGTGACGAGGGGCCCGTGGGCCCTGGGCAGCGCGTCATCGCCGAGCTGAACGCGCTCGAGAAGGCGTTCTCCAAGACGGACTTCGTGGCCGAGAAGGGCCCGCTGCAGGCGATTGTTCGCTCGCTGCGGCCCATGCGGCTGAAGTCCCTGGAGGACCTGGACCTCAACACGCGTGGCAAGCTCATCACCACGATGCTGCGCGTGCAGCGCCAGCCCAAGCCGGCCGCTCCGGAGGCTTCGGCCCCGGCGGAGGCGGAGGCGAGTGCTCCGGTCGAGGCTTCGGCCGAGGCCGCTGCTCCGGCGGAGGGCGCGGAAGGCACGACGGAGGCCGCGGCTCCAGCCGAGGCGGCTGCTCCGGCGGCGCCCGCGGTGGATCCGGCCAAGGAGAAGCTCGACGCGTGGACGGACGTGCTGTTCCTGGTGGGACAGGTCTGGCGCGCGGCGGGAGACCGGGAGCGAGCCGAGGTGGCCTTCGCCGCCAGCGGCCGTCAGCCGGGTCCCGAGGTCGAGGAGCCCGCGGCGCCGGCGGCTCGGACGGAAGCGCGTCCGGAGCGCGGTGAGCGTCGCGACCGTCCCGAGCGAGGGGAGCGGCCGCCTCGCGGTGAGCGTCCCGAGCGCGGCGCGGCGGGGGGCGAGCGGCGTGAGCGTCCGGAGCGGGCGCCTCGCGGTGAGCGTCCCGAGCGCGCTGAGCGTCCGGAGCGGGGCGAGCGTCGTCCCATGCCGGAGCTGACGGGCGACTGGAAGGACCAGGCCAAGCAGCTCGAGGCGATGGGGCGCACGCGTGACGCGGCCCGGCTGCACGAGCGGAACAATGGCTTCGCGGACGCCACCCGGTTGTTCGAGGCGGGCGGCGACCTGAAGAGCGCGCTGCGCACCTCGCTGGCGGGCAGCGACAACGATGCCGCGCGCCGGCTGGTGGGCACGCTGCCTCCGGATCAGCTCGCTCCCACGCTGGAGAAGGCCGGTGCCTACGAGCTCCTGATGGAGCACTACGTTGGCAAGGGCGACTTCGAGAACGTGGCGCGCCTGTACGAGCGTGCTCGCCAGTTCGACCAGGCGGCGCTCGCGTACGAGCGTGCGGGGAAGCTGACCCTGGCGCGCAAGGCGTATGAGCGCTCGCGCGACATGGCCAGCGCCAACCGCATCCGCGGGCTCGAGGTGAAGAGCCTGGTGGAGCGTGGGGACCGGCTGGGCGCGGCCACGCTGCTCGTGGCGGCGGGTCAGCGTCGCGAGGCCGTGGAGGTGCTGGGCACCCTGCCTCCTCCCAAGGCGTTCCACTTCATGCAGCGGCTGAAGCTGGATGAAGAGGCGAAGGAGCTGGCTCAGCGCGAGCTGGCCCGGGCCGAGCAGGAGCAGAAGCCGGCGGGCCGTGCCCGGTGGCTGGAGCTGCTGGGCGACGTCGCGGCTTCCGCCGAGGCGTGGGAGGCCGCGGGGCGCAAGGACAAGGCGCTGCCGCTGCACGAGAAGCTCGGCAACCTGCCTCGCGCCGCCCAGCTCGCCGAAGAGCTGCAGCAGCGTGACAAGGCCGTGGCCCTCTACACCCAGCTCAACGACACCGCTGGCGTGGAGCGTGCGAAGGCCCTGCCGGAGACGCCCGTGGCGACCCCGGCCTCCGCCGAGTCGTCTGACGGCGGCGCGGGGGGCGAGGAAGGGGACGTTCCCCCCGACGCTTCCTCGGCCGAGTAGCAAGAAGGCCAATGATTCCCGCCCTTTGGCGGGTTTTGCACGATTGCTCGGGGGCGCACGCGGCCGGTAGAGTCCGGCGGCTGGCGCCCCCGCTGCGTTCCATTTTCACCCCCGAGGCCCGCCCTCCCCATGCAACAGCCCACGTCTCCTCGACCCACGCTGCGCGTGTCCGATGACCGGAGCTTCGTCGAAGCCGAGGCCTCCCTGGAGAAAGCCGGCCGCGTGGAAGAGCTGATTCGTCTGTACGAGGGTCGCTCGCGCGATGTCGCCACCGACGAGGCCGTGCGCCTGTTGTGCCGTGCCGCGGAGCTGGCGCACGAGCGTCAACGCAACGCACCTCGCGCCGAGGAACTGCTCAAGCGCGCCTTGCTCGTGGCGAAGGAGCCGCTGCCCGCGTTGCGGGGCCTCAAGCGGCTGCATGAGACGCGTCAGGACGCCGCCGCTCTCGCGGACGTGCTGGAGCGCCTGGGCAGCTCCACGCAGGGCGAGGAGAGCGCGGGCCACTACCTGAAGGCCGCGGACCTCTACGAGCAGAAGCTCTTCCGTCGCGACAGGGCGGTGCTGTGCCTGCAGCGCGCGGCGCGGGCGAAGTCGGACCGGGCCATCTTCCGGCGCGTGCGGCAGTTGCTCTTGTCCGAGGAGCGCTTCCAGACGGCCTTCGAGGCGCTCGAGCGCGAGCGCGAGGCGCTGGGCGACGCGGGGATGTCCGAGGAGTACGCGGCGCTGGCCGAGCGACTGGTGGATGACCCCACCGAGCATGAGCTGGCGCAGCGGGTGCTGGAAGTCGCGCGGACGCTGGAGCCGCAGAACGCGCGCGTGGAGAAGGCCACCCGGGCGCTGCAGCGCTTCGAGCAGACGTGGCGGGACCGCGTGCGGATGCTGCGCAGCATGTCGCTGGAGGAGCGCGACAGGAAGAGCGCCGCCCGGCTGTCGCTGCTCGTGGCGAAGCTGTTCGCCTGGTACGACCCGGGCGCCGCCGGCAAGGTGAAGGAGGCGTTGGACCGCTGCTTCCTGCTGTGGCCGGGCATGCCCGAGGGACTGTCGCTCATCGAGAAGATGGCGGCGCGCTCCGGTGGCGACTTCGCGGCGGCGATTGCGCAGATTGAATCCATGGCGGGCGAGGTGAAGGACCGCGCCGCGCAGGTGGACCTGTGGCTGCGCGTGGGCACGCTGCGGCTGGGCCGGCTGAACGACGCGCCGGGCGCGCTGGGGGCCTTCGAGAAGGCGGTGGCGGCGGACCCGTCGCGCGCGGACGCGGCGAGCCTCTCGGCGGAGCTGTTGCTGGAGGGGGGCAGGGCGGCGGACGCGGTGGTGGTGCTGGAGCGCTACCTGGGCACGGTGAAGGACAAGTCGGGCCAGGCCGCGATGCGGCTGCGCCTGGCGGAGCTGTGTCTGACGCAGTTGAAGGACGGCGCGGCGGCGCGCGCGCACCTGGAAGCGGCGCTGAAGCTGGACCCCACGCATGCGCTGGCGGCCTTCCAGTTGGCGCGGCTCCTGGCCGAGGACGAGGAGCTGGAAGCCGTGGTGCCGCTCCTGGACCTGGCGCTCCTGGCGCCGCGTCCCCGGGCGGAGCGGGTGGCCTTCTGCGAGGCGCTCGCGCTGATGTTCGAGGAGAAGGACGACGCGCGTGGCGCCTTCGAGGTGCTGTCGCGCGCGCTGGAGCTGGACCCCGCGCGTCCGCTGCTGCTCGGCTCGGTGGTGGAGCACGCGGAGAAGGCGAATGCGCGGCCCGCGCTGGCCCTGGCGCTGCAGCGCGCGGCGCAGGCTGCCCCGGTGGTGGAGGTCGCGGCGACGCTGTGGCGGCACCTGGCGCAGCTGCTCCAGGGCCCGCTGGCGGACCCGGTGCGCGCGGAGGCCGCGTGGCGCGAGGTGCTGGCGCGGCTTCCAGGTGACGAGGTCGCCGCGGAGGCGGTGAAGTCGCTGCAGGCGGCCGCGGCGCTCGCGGATGACCCGAAGGCCCGGCTGGAGGCGGAGGTGACGCGGCGCGAGGCCGCTGGCGCCGCGCCCGAGGAGCTGGAGCCGCTGGTGCGCGAGTGGATGCAGCTCGCGCCCGACGAGGTGGGCGCGGTGCAGCGGCTGCAGGCGCTGTGCGTGGCGCTGTCGCGCTTCGACGAAGCGGCGTCGCTGGCGGGACGGCTGGCGTCGCTGGCGGAGACGCAGCTGGAGCGCAACGAGTGGACGGCGCGGCAGGCCAAGCTGTACGCGGAGCGTCTGGGACGTCAGGAGGACGCGGCGGACCTGTTCCTGGGCCTGCTGTCGGAGAACGTGTCCACCGGTGTGGTGGTGGGCGGCCTGGAGCGACTGGCGGCGGCGGGGGTGCGGACGCAGGAGGTCACCGAGGCGCTGGCGGCGCACTACGGGCGCGCGGGAGACCACCAGCGACAGGTGGCGGCGCTCCAGCAGCAGCTCGAAGCCACGACGGAGCCGACGGCGCGCAAGCGCCTCTACTCGCTGCTGGCGAGCATCCACGAGAAGCAGCTCGCGGACAGCCGCGCGGCCTTCGACACCCGGGTGCGCGTGCTGCGCGAGGACCCGAGGGATGACTCCACGCGCGCCGAGGCGCTGCGGCTGGCGAGAGACTTGTCCGCGCACGCGGAGCTGAGCCGGGTGCTGCGCACGCTGGCGACGGAGGCGGAAGACCCCACGCTGGCGCTGTCGCTCTTGACCGAGGCGGCGACGCTGACGGAGGAGGGCGGGTTGGTGGCGGATGCCATCGCCGCGCTGGAGGCTGCGGTGGAGCGGGCTCCGGAGTCGGGTCCGGTGCTCCAGCGGCTCGTGCGGTTGTATGGGCGCGCGGGACGTTCGGCGGACGCCGAGGAGCTGCTGCGCAAGCGCATCCACGGCGCGCGCGGGGCAGAGCGACTGGAGCTGCTCCTCCAACTCGTGGACCTGAACGTGGAGCTGGGCCGTCCGGCGCAGGCCGCCGAGGCGCTCAATTCAGCGCTCTCGCATGGCGCCGAGGAAGGCCGGCACCTGCCGCGCCTGGCGGAGCTGTACGAGAAGGCGGGCCGTACGCGCGAGCTGGGCGAGACGCTGGCGCGGATGATTGGCCTGGCGGAGTCGGCGGGCGAGTCGGACAAGGTGTCGCGTCTGAAGCTGCGGCGCGCGCAGTTGCTGCAGGGCACGCAGGACGGCAGCGCGGAGGCGGTGCAGAGCTACGCGGACATCCTGCTCCAGCGTCCCTCGGACCCGGATGCGCTCGCTGCGCTGGAGGCGATGCTGGCCTCGGGGCCTTCGCGCGAGGCGGCGGCGCGCGTGCTGCTGCCCGCGCTCGAGCGGACCAAGGACCACCGCAAGCTGGTGGCCACGTTGGACGTGCTGGCGGAGGTGGCGAAGGACGACGCGGCGCGGGTGCAGGTGCTGCGGCAGGCCGCGCAGGTGCATCTGGCGCACCTGCGGCAGCCGGAGCTGGCGTTCGCCGCCCTGGCGCGGGCCCTGCGGCTGGCGCCGGGCGACGCGGGACTTCGCTCCACGGCGCGTCAGGCGGCGGAGGACGCGGACTCGGTGGACAGCTACGCGGAGATCATCGCGGAGCTGGCGGAGGAGGGCGACGTGGGGCCCGCGCGCGGCGCACTGCTTCGCGAGCTGGCCGAGGTGCAGGAGAAGAAGCTCGACGACAAGGCGGGCGCGGTGAAGGCGCTGCGTGCGTTGCTGGCCCTGGAGCCGGGCAACCTGGACAGCCTTCGTTCCTTGCAGCGGTTGCACCGCGCGGGCGAGGAGTGGGCCGCGCTGGCCGAGGTGCTGGAGAAGCTGGCCGCCGCGTCGCCGGAGCCCGCCGAGCAGCTCGCGTTCCTGCGCGAGGCCGCGCTGCTTCACGAGACGCGCCTGTCGGACCTGGAGAGCGCGTCGGAGGCGTGGCGAGCCATCGCCGAGCGCGACTCGGCGAGCCGTGAGGCCGCGGCGGCGTTGGACCGGCTCTACACGGAGCTGGAAAAGCATCAGGACCTCGCCTGGGCGCTGGCGCTGCGCCGCAACCAGGAGGGGCAGAGCCCGCAGGGACGAGAAGTCTCCTTCCGGCTGGCGGAGCTGCAGCGCACGGTGCTGGACGACCCGAACGCGGCGCTGGGCCTCTACAGGCGCATCCTCTCCGAGGACTCCGGTCATCCCGGCTCGCGCGCCGCGCTGGAGGCGTGGGTGAAGGCGGCGGTGACGGCCAGTGGCGCCGCGCTGGAGGTGTTGGACCCGGTGCTCGCGCAGGTGGGGGACCATGCCCGCCGCGTGGCGCTTCGCGAGGTACGGATGGAGTCGGCCCTCACGGTGGAGAAGATCCTCCTGGCCGGAGAGGTGCGCCGCATCTACGAGCGCGACATGCGGCAGCCGTCGCTGGCCTTCATGTCGGCGGTGAAGTCCTTCGCGCAGGGATTGGACCGGGACGGCGTGCGTCCCGACCTGGAGCGCCTGGCGCGCGAGACGGGCAGCCACGAGGTGCTCGCGGAGATCTACGAGTCCGCGGCGGTGGAGCTCACGGAGGGAGAGCCGGCGGCGTTGGAGTTGCTGCGTCGCGCGGCGGAGATTCGCGAGTCGTTGGATCAGCCCGAGGAGGCCGCGCGGCTCTGGAAGAACCTGCTCGCGGACGCCCCGCAGGACCGTCAGGCCCTGGAGTCGCTGTCCCGGCTGTACGAGAAGGGCCAGAACGCCAAGAGCCTCTCCGAGGTCTACACCCGTCAGGCCCAGCTCTCCCAGGACGCTGAAGAGCGCGTGGGACTGCTGCTCAAGGCGGGCGAGGCCTACGCCAACTCGGGTGAGGACGCGCGGGCCGTCGAGACGTACCGCTCCGCGCTCGCGCTGCGACGGGTGCCAGAGGGGTTGCTCGCGCTGGAGAAGCTGTACGCGAAGGCGCGGCGGTTCGTGGAGCAGGCGGACGTGCTGGAGCAGCTCGCCGAGGGCGCCGCGGATGACGCCGCGCGACGGAGCTGGCTGCTGAAGCGCGCGCAGTTGCTCGAGAAGGAAGTGGGGCCGACGGAGGCGCTGCCGGTGTATCGCCGGCTGCTGGAGCTGGCGCCCGGTGACGGTCAGGTGGTCGCGGGCCTGGAGCGCCTGATGGCGCACGATGGGCCCCGCGTGGAGGCGGCACGCCTGCTGGAGCCCGTCTATCGCGGCCTGAACGACACGCGAAAGCTGGTGGAGGTGCTGGAGGTGTTGTTGCCCGGCGTCGCGCCGGAGCGGCGGCTGGAGCACATCCAGGAGATCGCCACCCTGCGCGAGGCGTTGGGGCAGACCTCGCTCGCGTTCGTCGCGCGGCTGCGGGCCTTCAACGAGTTCCCGCAGGAGACCTCGGTGCGTGACGAGCTGGAGCGGCTGGCGGCCGACTCCGGTTCGTTCGAGGAAGTCGCTGGCGCCTACGAGGACCAGCTGGAGCGCGACACGCAGGAGCCGCTCGCGGGTGACTTGTGGCGCCGGCTGGCGACGCTCTACGACAACCGCCTCAAGCGCTACGACCTGGCGGTCCGGGCGCTGGAGGAGGTGAGTCGGAGGGACCCGAAGAACAAGGCGGTGCTGGAGTCCATCTCCCGCGTCCACCGTCGCACCGGTGCGCACCGTGAGCTGGCGCTCGTCATGCGGCGTCAGGTGGCGGCGGAGCCAAGCCCGGCGTCGCAGGTGAATCTCCTGTTCGAGCTGGCGCACCTCGCCGAGGAGACGCTGGCGGACAAGGCGCTGGCGGCGCAGGCGTACCGCGAGGTCCTCGCCCTCAGGCCGGAGAACGCGAACGCCATCAAGCTGCTGGGACGCGTGCTGGCGGACATGGAGCGCTGGCCGGAGCTGGCGCAGCACATCGAGCGGGAAACCCAGCTCGCGGACGCGCGTGGCGCACAGGAAGAAGCCTCCGACCTGCGCGTGCGCCTGGGCCGACTGAAGTTCTCGCGCCTGGATGACCCGCGCGGAGCCCTGGAGTTGTACCAGTCAGTGCTGGCGCGCCGGGCGGGACATGCGGGCGCGGTGGGCGCGCTCGAGGAGATGGCCCGCTCGGAGAGCCCGCTGCGAGGAGCCGCCGCCAGCACGCTGGAGCCTGTCTTCGTCGCGGTGGGCAACCACCTGAAGCAGGTGGAGATGCTGGAGTCCCGCGTGTCGGCGGAGGCGGTGCCGCAGGAGCGCGCGGCGCTGTTGCGTCGCATCGCGGAGATGTATGCCGGCCCGCTGGAGAACGCGGAGATGGGCTTCCTGGCGGCGACGCGTGCGTTGCGCGAGCTGCCCGACGACCTGCGCTCGTTGGAGCTGTGCGCGTCGCTGGTGGACCGGGCCGAGGCTCCCGAGGAGCTGGGCGCGGTCATCATGGAAGTCGCTCCCAAGGCGGGCGACGCCGCGCGGGCCGAGCTGTACCGGACCCTGGCGCGACTGCAGACGGACCTGGGTGAGCCCTCCGAGGCGCTGACGTCCTGGAAGCGCGTGCTGGAGCTGCGTCCCACGGACACCGAGGCGTTGGATGGCACGGTCCGCCTGGTGGCCTCGCAGGGCAAGCCGTCGGAGCTGCTGGAGGTGCTGCGCCGTCAACTCGCCGTGGCCGAGGAACCGGCCCGTCGCGCGGTGGTTCTCTTCCAGATTGGACATCTGCAGGAGGAGCAGCTCCAGGACGCGCTCGGTGCGTTGGCGACGTTCCGGCGGCTGCTGGAACTCAAGCCGGACGACATGGCCGCGTTGGAGCGGATGGAGGCGCTCTGCCAGAAGCAGGAGCGCTGGCCGGAGCTGGCGGACGTGCTGGCCCGCCGCATCGCGCTGATGCCCCCGGAGGCGGGCCTGGAGCTGAAGTTCCGGCTGGCCTCGGTGCGTGAGACGCGGCTGTTGGACCGGACGGGCGCGCTGGCGCTGTACGGCGAGGTGCTGACGGTGCAGCCCAACCATCCCGGCGCCGTGGGCCGGATGGAGGGCCTGGTGTCGCGCGAGCCGCAGAACCTGCTCGCGGTGGAGACCCTGCTGCGGGCCTTCCGCGCGAGCGGCGACGTGCCCCGGCTGGCGCAGGTCATCGAGACGCGCGTGGGTGTGTCCGCGGACTCGTTCGAGCGCAAGGCGCTGCTGGGCGAGCTGGCCACGCTGCGTGAGTCGCAGGGCGAAGTGGAGCTGACGTTCCTGGCCCTCTTCCGCGCCTTCAAGGAGGACCCGAACGACGGCGAGGTGCGCCGGCGTCTCGAGAACGCGACGGACGCGTCCGACGGCTATGACGAACTGGTCGCCGCGTACGAGGAAGCCCTGCCACGCGTGGCCGAGGCCGCGGACGCGGCGCAGGTGTGCCTGAAGCTGGGCCAGTTGCTGGAGTCGAAGCTGCGCGACTCCGACCGCGCGGTGTCCTACTACGAGCGGGCGCGCACGCTGCACGTCGCCGTTCAGGGGCGGGCGCTGGTGGCGTTGGACCGCCTGTACATGGAGCTGCAGGCGTGGCCGGAGCTGGCGGGAATCCTGGAGGCGCTGGTCTCCACGTCCACCGAGCAGGTGGATCGCGTGGGATACCTCTTCCGCCTGGGGCAGCTCTACCAGGAGCGGCTGGACAGTCCGGACCGCGCGGCGGGAGCGTACGAGGCCATCCTCAAGCTGGAGCCCGGACATCTGGCCTCCGCGCGGCTGCTGGAGAGCATCTACGAAGGCGCCTCGGCGTCGGAGAAGCTCTACGCCATCCTCAAGCTCCAGGCCGACAAGGTCGTGGGGCCGGAGCGGGACCGCGTCCTCGCGAAGATGGCGCAGGTGTCCGCCGAGGGGCTCTCCGACCTGGGCGGCTCCATCGAGCTGTACCGCGAGCTGCTGGCGAAGAACGCGCGCAACGACCAGGCCTTCTCCGCGCTGGAGTCGCTGTACGAGCGCGCGGACCGGCCGCAGGACCTGCGCGAACTGCTCGAAGGGCGTCTGGCGATGACGCTGGACCCTCGCGAGGTGGTGCGCCTCAACGAGCGGTTGGGCCGCGTGGTGTACCGGCTGCTCAAGCAGCCCGATGCGGCCGTGCCGTACTTCAAGGCGGCGTTGGACCGGGACGCGCGCAATCGCGCGGTGCTCGACACGCTGCGCGAGCTGTACGATGAGACGGAGCAGCGCGAGGAACTCGTCGGCGTGCTGCGCCGGCTCATTCCCCTGCAAGAGAACAGTGAAGGCGTGAAGGCGCTGCGCCTGCGCCTGGCGGAAGTGCTGGCCGGCATGGGTCGTCGCGAGGAGGCGCTGGACGCCGCCCGCCGCGCGCTCGAGGTGGAGCCGCACCTGGTTCAGGAACTCGTGCGTGTGCACGCGCTCTTCGTCTCCCTGCGCGCGTGGAATGACGCCGTGCGTGCACTGGAACTCAAGGTGCAGGTACACCTGGGCGCCGAGGAGCGTGAGCAGGCCGTCGCCACGTACTTCGAGGTGGCGGACCTGTGGGCGGGGCCGGGTGGCAAGCCCGAGCAGTCCTCGGGGGCCCTGGAGAAGGTGCTGGAGCTGGACCCGTCGAACCGCACGGCCTACGGGCGGGTGTGCGAGCTGTACCGCACGTACAACGACTGGCGCGCGTACGCGACGGCGGTCGACCGCTACATGCCCCACTTCGTCACGGACGAAGAGAAGATGGCCGCGCTGCGCGAGCTGGCCCGGGTGCAGGAAGAGCGGCTGGGTCAGAAGGACGTGGCCTTCCTGGCGCTGTGCCGCGCGTTGCAGCTCGACCCCTCGGACGACTCGCTGCGCGAGGAAGTGGAGCGTCTGGCGGACGAGACGGGCAGCCACGAGGAACTGGCCGCGGTCTTCGAGGAGGTGGCGGACGAGCTGCCTCGCGGCCCGCTGGCGGAGCGGCTCTATGCCACGCTCGCGCGAGTCCATGACACGCGCCTGGATGACCCGCAGGCCGCGGAGGCCGCGTTCCGGAAGATTCTCGAGTTCGACCCGACCAACGCCACCGCGCTGGACGGACTGGCCGCCGTCTTCCACCGTCGCGGCCAGGAGCGCGAGTACGTGGTGGCGCTGGAGCAGAAGCTCGAGGCCGCCGGCTCCATCGAGCAGCGCAAGGGCATCCTGAAGGAGATTGCCCGCGTCTGGGACGAGAAGCTGGAGGACCCGTCGGAGGCCGCCAGTGCGCTCCTGCGCGCCCTGGAGCTGGAGCCGGACGCGGAGACGCTCGGCGTGCTCACCGCGCTGTACCGGCGCCAGCGCGCGTGGCGCGACGTGGCGATGACGCTCCTGCGCGCCCGCGACCTGGCGGACACGGCCGAGGAGCGCGCGCGCATCCAGGTGGAGGTCGCCGGAGTCTTCGAGAGAGATCTCTCCGATGACGACTCCGCCGTCGCCGCCTTCCGGCAGGCGCTGGAGCTGGACCCGGTCAACCGCGAGGCGCTGGAGTCGCTGGAGCGGCTGCACACCAAGCTGGACCAGCCCGCGGACCTGCTCGCCATCTACGAGCGGATGCTGGAGCTGAGCGAGGACTGGCGCGAGAAGGTCCGCGTCCTCTTCCGCAGCGCCAGCATCTGGGAGGACAAGTACCAGAACCCGGCCAACGCGGACGTGTGCGTGGAGGGCGTGCTCTCCATCGACCCGCAGAACGTCCAGGCCATCAAGGTCCTCATCCGGCTGCGCCGGGCCCAGGCGCGCTGGGAAGACCTCATCAACGCCTACGAGCGGCAGCTCTCCCTGGCCGTCAGCCCGCAGGAGCAGGCCGAGCTGTACGTGGACATCGGCAACGTCCAGTACCAGTCGCTCAAGGTGGTGGACCGGGCCGTCAACAGCTACCACGCCGCGCTCGCAGCGGACCCCGAGAGCCGTCCCGCGCTGCACGCCCTGGGCAACCTGTACGAGCGCAGCGGCAACTGGCCCTTCGCGCTGGAGATGCTCCAGAAGGAAGCGGAGCTCGCCGGCCAGTCGAAGGACGCGGTGGAGCTGTTCTACCGCTTGGGGAAGATCAACGAGGACATGCTGATGGACTCGGGCAGCGCCCGGAGTGCCTATCAGCAGGCCATCGCCATCGACGCGGGCCACCTGCCCAGCATCCGCGCCCTCAAGGGCATCCAGGAGCAGGAGAAGGACTGGAGCGGCTACGAGCAGACGCTGCGCCAGGAGGCGGAGCAGACCGAGGACCCGGCCGCCAAGGGTCGCGCCCTGCTGGACGTGGCGCGCTACCACGCGGAGACGCGCGAGGACCGGGACACGGCCACGGGCTACTGGGAAGAGGCGCTCAAGCACATCCCGGACAGCGTCGAGGCCGCGCGCCCGCTGGCGGACGTCTATATCGCCCACGAGGAGTGGGCGATGGCCGAGCGGATGCTGGACATCGTCACGCGCAAGCTGTCGGACAAGGCCATGGTGGAAAAGGACTCGGCCACTGCCGCGGACCTGTGCCGCCAGCTCTACCGACTGGGCTACGTGGCGGAGAAGCTGGGGCGCCGCGACAAGGCCCTGAGCTGCTACGAGACGGCGTACGAGCGCGACGCGACGTACCTGCCGGCGCTCGAGGGCTACGGAAACCTGCTGGTCCAGACGCGCCGCTACGAGGGCGCGCTCAAGGTGTTCCAGACCATCCTCATCCACCACCGCGAGGACCTCACGGACCTGGAGGTGGTGGAGGTCTACTGGCAGCTCGGTGACATCCACGCCGCGCTCGGCCAGGTGGACCGCGCGCAGAACCACTTCGAGAAGGCGCTCGCCATCAACCCGGGCCACGAGCCCACGCTGCGCGCGCTCGTCGTGTTGATGGACAAGGCGGGGCAGTTCGAGAAGTCCGCCGACCTGCGCCAGCAACTCGTCGCCGAGCTGGAGGGCGAGGCCAAGGCGAAGGTGTACCTGGACCTGGGCCGCATCTCCCGCGACGAACTGCATGACCCGTACATGGCCATCGACGCCTTCACCGGCGCGCTCAAGGTCCAGCCGGACGCGCTGGAGGTGATGGACCAGCTGTACGTGCTCCTGCGCGAGACGCGTCAGGGCCAGAAGGCCGCGGATGTGCTGGCGCGGATGCTGGCGTTGCCCGCGCTCGCTTCGGAGCCGCACAAGGCCAAGCGCGTGTGGTTCGCGTTGGGCGAGCTGCGCCGCGATGACTTGAAGGACGTGGAGGGCGCGACGCAGGCGTTCAACGCGGCCCTGGACCTGGACCCGCGCTTCGTCGAGGCGTTCAGCTCTCTGGAGGCGATGCTCGGCGGTGCCCGCCAGTGGAAGCAGTTGGAGGAGAACTACACGAAGATGCTCGGGCGGCTGCCCAAGACGCCGGAGACGCACGTGGCGCGCATGGCGCTGTGGCGGGCGCTGGGAGACCTGTACCACCAGGTGCTCAAGCATCCAGAGGGCGCGGTGGCCGCCTATGGCGTGGCCGCCAAGGGCCTCCCGGACGATGCGGCGGTGCAGGAGGCCTTCGCGGACCTCGCCGGCAACATGCCCGGCAAGGAGGAAGAGGCCATCGCCGCGCTTCGTCGCGCGCTGCCTCACACGACGGATGCGCGCAAGGTGTGCGGGCAGATCGTCCGGCTGGCGGCGCTGCGCAAGGACTACGACCTGGCGTGGCTCGCGGCGCAGGCCGCGTCGGGGCTCCTGGGTGAAGCAGGGGAGGACGAGAAGGAGATCCTCTCCAAGCTGGGGCCCTACGCGAAGAAGAAGGAAGTGGCGCAGCGGCCGGTGGACGACCAGCTGTGGCACACGCAGCTGTTCCACCCGAAGTCGCGGGGCCCGCTGGCGGAGCTGCTCGGGCTGCTCTTCGCGAAGGCGGGACACCTGTACGCGGTGCCCTTCACCCAGTACCAGCTGGTGCCCAAGAAGCACCGCATCGACGTGGCCAGCGCGCAGGAGTACCACGTGCACCACTACCGCTACGTGGCGCGCCTGTTGGGCATGGAGGGCGTGGAGCTGTACTCACCCTTCCTCGTGGCGACGCGCGAGCGCATGGCCAAACGCTCCAACGAGCCCGCACCGGAGCCGCTGGTCAACGTGGAGCTCCTGCAGACGCACCCGCCCTGCGTTCGCGTGGGTGGCAAGTACTTCGCGGAGCAGGGACAGAAGGAGGTGTACTACCTCCTGGGGCGTGCCCTCGCGCTGGCCCGTCCGGAGCTGGCCTTCGCGCAGTACGTGCCCGCGGAGCGACTGGAGGCCATCCTCCAGGCGGCCCTCAACCTCGTGGTGGGCAATGTGCGTGTCGCCGAGTCCCTCCACGGCGTGGAGATGGAGCGGCGCGCCCTGGAGAAGGTCCTCACCGACGTGGACCGCGCGGCGCTCGCGAAGGCGGCGCGCGCCTGGCTTCCCACCGCGACACCTCAGTCCGTGCGCCAGTTCCTGGAGGGCGCGGAGCTCACCGCGTCGCGCGCGGGCCTCTTTGTCGCCGGGGAGATGGAGCCGGTGCGCCGGCTGGTCCAGGGGGAGACGGGGAGCTCGTTCCGGGTGGCGCCTCGCAACAAGCTCAAGGAGTTGCTCGTCTTCGCCACGTCCGAAGAGCTCCACAACCTGCGTGTGGCTGTTGGCACACACGTGGAGGTGCAGGTTCGTCGATAGCACGATAGAACCCCGAGAAGGGTTCACGCGTTGATGAGCGACCGGGCGGTCAAGGCACTGATCCTTGACCCCTCCAGTGGGCACTTCTACGATTCCGACGGGATTTCTCCCGTCATTTCCGAGGCTTGCGGAAGAGATGCGTTTCGTCTGTGACAGCTGCCGCGCGCAGTACATGATCAGCGACGACAAAGTTGGCCCGAAGGGGGTCAAGGTTCGTTGCAAGAAGTGCGGCCACAACATCACCGTGCGCCCAGCGGGCGCCGCGGCGGGGAAGGATTCCCCGTCGGAGCCCGCGACTTCTTCCGCCCCTGCCTCCGCCTCGAACGGCGCGAGCACTCCGAGCAAGGAGGCCGAGTCGTCATCGTCCGCCTCGCTGCCCGCCACGCTGGGGACTCCGCCGGAGGGCGGGCTCTTCACCGACGTGGAGGAGGACGAGATTGGAGCCGTGTTCGACCAGGTCCTCAGCTCTGGCACGCACAAGATTCCGACGGGTGAAGCCCTCGGAGAAGCCGCGGCGCGCGAAGCCACGGCGGAGAACGTGCGCAAGCTGGCCGAGGCCGAGGACGAGCCCGACAAGGAGGAGGCGAAGCCCCAGGCCTCTTCGCACGACTGGTATGTGGCCATCGACGAGAAGCAGGTGGGGCCGCTCTCCGTCGAAAAGGTGAAGGACGCCTGGGACCGCGGAGAGGTGGGACCCGACAGCCTCTGCTGGCGCTCCGGCTTCAGCGACTGGATTCCCCTCTCGGAGACGGCGGAGCTGGCGTCGGTGCTCGCCCCGCGTCCGTCGAAGCCGACCATCGTCGCGCCTGAGCCGGTGTCGGGCACTTCGCCCACGGTTCAAACCGGGCCGGTGCAGTCCGCGTTCAGCGCGGGCAAGGTGTCCAAGAACGACAGCTCGCCCCCGCCGTCCTCTTCCCACGAGGCGCCGGCGGGCTGGAAGCCCTCCGCCGCCAGTGTGCTGGCCTCGCTGGTGAAGGAGGAGAACGACGCGTTCTCCAAGCCTCCACCGACGCCCGCGCCTCCGCTGGGCCGCGAGCCCGTGTCCCAGTCGCGCCTGCTCGATGTGCCCATGCCTCCCCCGGAGCCGGTGTCTTCTCCGTCGCTGATGGGAGCGAGCGCGGCCATGGCCGCGCAGATGGCGCAGCCGCAGGTCCAGCAGCCGTATCCTCATCCTCAGCAGCCCATGGCACCCTATGGGCAGCCCGCGCAGATGCCGTATGGGCAGCAGCAGCCCGCGCACTATGCGCAGCCCGGTCCCGCGCAGTATCCGCCGCAGGGCTATGCGCCCACGTATGCGCAGCAGGGTGGCGCTTCCTCGCAGGGCGGCAAGAACCGCATGGGCCTGATGGTGGGTATCGCCGTCGGGGTGCTGGGGCTCGGCGGTGGTGTCCTTGCGTTCACCCTGAAGGGTGACAGCAAGGTCGAGGCTCCGGTGACAACGCCGGTGGCCGCGCCGCCTGTCGCCGCGGCGCCTCCGCCTGTCGCGGCCCCCGTGAATCCTCCGCCCGTGGCCGCGCCCGTGCAGACGCCTCCCGTCGTGGTGGCGGGAGCCCCTGCGGGTTCGGCAACGCCTCCGCCCGTCGCGGCTGGAACGCCCGATGCGGCGAATCCGGCAGTGGCCGCTGGGACGCCGACGCAGCCGGTGGCGACACCTCCGCCCGCGGTCGTCGCTCAGGCGCCGGTCGTGGCCACGCCTCCGGTGGATGCGGCGAAGCCGCTCGACTCCGCCGTGGCGAAGGTGGAGCGTCCATCAACACCGCGCAAGACGGGTGGTTCCTCGTCCGCGGGTCGCAGGGAAGAGCCCGAGGAGCGTCCCGTGGCGCGCGCGGAGCGGCCCGCTGCGAGCGATGGCGACGACGACTTCGACGAGCTGTTCGGCACGAAGAAGCCGAAGAACGAGCCCAAGCCCTCTGAGTCGCGGCCCACCGCCTACATTCCTCCCGAGCCTGGGGGCGGTGGTGTGCGCGACACGCTCCAGCGTTCCGACATCATGGAGGTGGTGCTGAACAACAAGCCCGCCATCGTGAAGTGCGTGAACGAGCAGAAGAAGAAGGACCCGATGTTGAGCGGCAAGCTGGTGATGCGGTGGACCATCCAGACGAGTGGCAAGACGGCAAACGTCACATGCAAGACGGATGAGTACCGCACCACGTACATGGCGAGCTGCATCTCGGGGCTCATCAAGAGCTGGGCGTTCCCTCGTCACAAGAAGCAGGGCGAGCCCATCGACTTCCCGTTCACCTTCTGAGCGGGCGAGGGGCTTTCCGGGTCCGGTGTGACACGTGGGGCGCGCCTGGGGCTGATGTGAGTGTTCGCTTTCGTGAGGGCTGAATTTCCGCGAAGGCGATGCGTTGGTAGGCGTGTCGACACTCGTTGACACGTCAGGACGGGCGGGACTAAAGCCGAGCCGCTCGCATGGACGTCGGGGTCTGAAGTCAGTGGCCGGAGGCCCCCAGAGAGACGTTCCAAGCAGACTCACGGAGGGATTCTCAACATGCAGCTTCGCAAGATGATGCTGGTGCTCACGGCGCTGGGCGCGATGAGCGGTTTGATGGCCGGTTGCGGTGACGACGAGCCGGGTAACTCGCTCTGCACCTCGAACGACGAATGTGCCGGCACGGAGATCTGCCACCCGGATGCGGGTGTCTGTGTGACGACGTGTGATGTTGGTGCCGACTGTCCGGACTCCGCGAAGACGTGCGCGCCCCTGGGTGGCACGAGCAGCGAGGCCAACACGCGGATCTGCCAGTGCTCCACGGACGTGCTCTGCAACGGCGGCGCGGACTCCGAGACGACCGACATGGTCTGCTCCGACCTGGATACCGTTTGCGTGCCGAAGTGCGGCTCGAACAGTGATTGCGGCACCGGTCGCGTGTGCGACACGGCGTCCGGCCAGTGCGAGGAAGACAGCTCCACTGGCGACACCTGCACGGGTACCGCCCAGAGCACCTGCCTCTATGGCGACTTCTGCAGCAGCGGCACCTGCACCCAGGTTCCGGCGCCTACCTGCGCGAACTTCACGCCTGCCCAGGGCGGCAAGCAGCCTGTCTGGACCATCTCGTCCACGGGTCCGATCATCTACGACATCACCCAGGTCTCCTTCGGCCAGGACTCGTTCTGTGGCACGGGCAGTGGAACTACCGGCATGACCGCGAAGGCCCGCGTCCGCGCCTACCAGCCCGCGACTGGCACGACGACCTTCCCGGCCCAGGTCAGCGGTCTCCCCGGCCTGTTCTACGTGCGAGTCAATGGCAGCCAGCTGGATGGCGTTCAGACCATCCGTCCGTCCGAGTACAGCACGTCCAACGCGGGCAAGAACGCGGAGTTCACCATGAACTTCTGCCCGGGCGCCACGGCGACGACGCTGTCCATTGGACTGTACTTCACCAATGGCAACGAGATCTGCGCGCAGCTCAACCGCTAGTTCGTGGAGCGGAGTGTTCTCGTCTGTGCGGTGAGAACGAGCACGGAGCCTCATCCCTACCCAGGGGTGGGGCTTCGCGCGTTTGGGATGTCCGACTTCATCGTTTCGAGCGGGCAAAGGGGACGTGAATAAGGCCTCCCCACCTCTCGTTTGAATGTGCGACGGCGCTTGGCGCCAGTTGACGGAAGAGAAGGAGACCTCGATGAGTTATCGTTTTGCTGCGCTGTGTGTCGCTGCCTTTGCAACGCATGCCTTGGCTGAGGACTCTGCCATCGGTCGCGAAGTCCGCCTCGAGTGCCCTGCGGGAACCGTGCAGAAGGGCGGCCGGGTGAGCAAGGACATGGGGGTCTTCTGCGTGAGAGTGGGCTCCACTCCGCAGAAGCCCGCACTACATGGCCCCTACATGGACTTCTGGGCCAGCGGTCAGAAGCAGTCCGAGGGGCAATACAAGGACGGTTTCCGCTCGGGGCGCTGGACCTTCTATGACGCCAACGGCGTGAAGACCGGGGAGACCCAGTTCGAGAACAACGACTACCACGGCCAGCGCGTGGAGTATTTCCCCAATGGCGCCAAGAAGATGGAGCAGACCTGGGTGAAGGGGAAGCGCGAAGGCGTCGAGGCGACCTACACCGAGAATGGGCAGAAGGTCTCCGAGGTCCAGTACTCGGCGGACAAGCCGCTGGCTTCCAAGTAGCCCTTTCGTCACTTCGGCAGGACCCGAGGCCCTCACTCCGTCGGAGCGAGGGCCTTTCTTGCTTCGCCAGAAGGCTTTCCCGAACTGCTCTGCTCGGATAGGAAGATCGGCGTGAAGGCCCCGACCCTAACTCCCGTTCTCCCCGACATCCCCGTTCGCACGGTCGCAGAGATGGGCATTCGCGAGCTTGAGCGCATCCGCCTCATCTTGCGAGGGGGCTCGGTGATCGACTGGCGGCGAATGCACTTCCAGGCCCGGGACGAGGTCGACCGGTTCCTCCGCCTCTGTCAGCTCGATGTCTCCCGCCCCTATGACGAGGCATGGGCCCGCCTCGTCCTGTCGGAGGCCGTGGCGTACCTTCGGAAGACCTTCAACTACCGGGTGGCGGACGCGGTCGCCAAGCCCGAGGAGATTCACGACCTCTTCCTGCTGGCCTCTGGAGCGAAGGGCAATGCCCGGCACCGACGCATCGCCTGTGTCGTGCTGAAGGTGATGCACGTCATCCAGCACATCGAGGGAAGAGACCTCCTCTTTCGCCTGGCCATCTCCGAGGCGGAGCTGGCGGAGCTGGTGATGGAGAAGGTGCTGAGCGTCGCGCGCGAGATGCAGGAGAAGGGGTTTCCCGTGGTGGAGTTCGCGCATTCCATCAAGACGCAGGACTCGCTGGTCACCAAGCTGCTCGCAAAGAAGGAGACCGTGGCGGCCCAGGTCTATGACCGGACCCGGTTTCGTGTGGTGACGCGGTCCCGCCAGGATTTACTTCCTGTCTTGTATTACCTTACGCAGCGCCTGTTTCCCTTCCATCTCGTCGTGCCCGGTCAGACCGAGAACACGCTGCTTCCCTTCAAAAGCGTGTTGGAGGAGTACCCTCATTTCGAGCAGTTCATCCCGAATCTCCACCTGGACAGGAACTACGAAGACCGCGAGGACCGGAGCGGCAACACCTTCTCTGGCAGCAGCTATCGCGCACTCAACTTCGTGGTGGATATCCCGGTGCGAATGGATGCCTATCTGCCGTTGCCTGAAGAAGACACGCGGCCACGGAAGGGCCGCGTCGTCATCTCACTCGTGGAGTTCCAGATTGTCGACGCGGAGACCGCGCGGCAGAACGAACTCGGTGAGAACTCGCATGAAGCCTACAAGCGCCGCCAGAAGAAGCGAGTCCTCAAGCGGCTCAGCCAGGGCCTCGTGGTGCCGAAGCGTGGACAGTGACCGTTCAAGTCATCTCACTGGTTGTGTCTGAAGACAAAGACGTCTGAAGTCGCCCCGCTGAGCTCATGCCATGCAACCATGGCATGGCCGGCGGCGTCGAATGCCAGGGAGGGGCTGAATCCGCCGGTGCTCGCGCCTGACTGGGCATTGAGGGGTGGGCCGAGCCTGGTCCACTGCTCGCCGTCCCACCGGCTGACCACGACGACTCGCTCAAGAGCGAGGAATCCGCTCCATGCGACCACGGGGCTCCCTTGCTGGTCGATACCGAGAGAAGGTGCCTCATTTGAAGTGAGGCTTCCGTTGGGCTTGTTCCCCAGGATGTTCCAGCGGCTTCCGTTGTGATGTGCCACGAAGATGTCGCCGCTCGTACTCGACTTGGGAGCTTCGACCCAAGCGACATACGGATTGCCAGCACCATCTATCTTGATTGAAGGCACTGATGCGGTGCTGTGATCGGGGTTGAAAATCAGAGGGGCACCAATGGGAATCCAGTGATCCTTCAGCACCGTGACGCCACGATATTCCGAGGTCTGGGAGCTGATGATGGCTGTATACGCCGCGAAGATGGAGCTCGACCCATAGGTTGTGACGGCGACGTTCCATCGTTGGAGTTCTTCGCTGGGGAACGAGGCCTGAGAGTCTGTCCAGTTCGTGCCCCCTCGCTGGAGGTTGAAGCTGGCGATCTGATTGGAAGTCCCATTGTAGAAATCAGCATACACATGGAGTCTCCCATTCCCATCCACGGCAGCCGAAGCCCGGTCACGCGCAGCGTTTGTGCCGGGGCTCAGTGCCGGAAATTCCGGGAGAGGCAGCCATTCGGTGCCGGTCCACCTTCGACCGTAGAGGTTTACGTGGATTCCATTGGACAGTTGTTCCTCCCAGATGACGATCGGGGTGTTTGTGCCATCGATAGACAGTGTTGGACGTCTTGCGTGCGTGCCGCTGTCGGGCACGGCGCTCAATGCTGTCCCGAGAGACAGCCACTGCACACCATCCCATCTGGCCACATAGATGTTCTTTGTCACTCCGTCGGACTCAGACCAGGCGATGACTGGAGCACCGTCTGTTCCCACCTTCATCACCACGTTCTCCGCGGACGTGTTTCCGGGATACGCGCTGATGGCGCCGCCCATGGGGAGCCAGTAGGGGACGGTGAAGCTCCAGGCCCCCGAGGCCCCCAAGGGATTGCCCGCGAGGTCCGTGAGGGGGTTCTCGGTCGTCCCCAGTCTCACGCTCACGGTGCTCGACACGGGTAACGGTGACAGGGCGGTGAGCGTGAGCGTGCGACCATCGGCCGACAGCTCCCCCGAAGCGGCGAGGGCGACCCCTCCATTGCCAGAGAGGCCCACGTTCGAGGCCGTCACGCTCGACGCCCTCAGCGGCTCGCTGAAGGTCGCCTGGACCGTCGTATGGACGCTCACCAGCGTCGCACCTCGGGTGGGTGTCCACGTCGCGACCTGAGGCGCCGTCCGGTCCACCACCACGGTCCGGGTGACGCTGGTGAACGTCCCGCCTGCTCGTGTCGCACGAGCCGACAAGAGATGCTCTCCCTCGAGCTCACTCCTCGTGTCCCATGCATACGTATACGGCGGGGACGTCCACGCGGTGAGCACGGTGTCCCCCTTCAGCAGCTCCACGGTCTCCGGCTGGCCGCCCTCCACGGAGACTTCCACCGACAGGCTCCCGTTGACCGAGCTGAGGGACTCGGAGGGGGAGACCCAGGACACCGCCAGTTCACCCAAGGGAACGACGGTCAGCGAGACGACTTGCTCCCGACTGACTGCCCCGGCGATTCCTCTCACCGTGAGCGCAACCGGCCCAGGGGCAACGCTCGCTGCGACGGTGACGGTCAACGTACCCAGGTTGCCAGTGGTTGGAATGGTCACCGCTGGCGCCGAGATACCCTGCGGTGGATTGACCAGTGCAACCGACACGGTTCCACTGAAGCCCTGTTTGCGGACCAGGTTGACCTGGAAGCTCTTCGTTCCACCCTGGAGGGCCGAGTCCTCCGTCGGGCTGACTCCCAGCTCGAAATCAGGTGACTGAGCTCCACCACCATCCGGCGTCGAGCCTCCATCGGGGAGCGCACCTCCCGCATCGGGTGGCTCCGGCGGATCCACGATGTCCGGAACATCGATGCACCCAATCCACAGGAAGACCGCGACAAGGGGGACGGAAAGGCGAAGTCGGTTCGTCATGAAAGGAGCCACTGTGCAGGGTGCGTTCCACGCTCTGGCCCCCCCTTGGGAGCCCATCCCGGCCCCCAGATGCCTACCACGACGGCGTCAGCTCCGGTTCCCCTCGGCCAGCTGTGCCCCTGGCAGCCCGTCCGTCGCCATGGACCTCCATCCGTGAACCGCAACGCCCCGTGAAACGAGAAGCCCGCGCCCCTCGGACTCCTCCGAGCAGCACGGGCTTCACCGTCGACATGAACCTGGAGGACCGACCCGGCCCTACTTCTTCTTCCGGTTCTTCTTCTTGTTGTCCTTCTCGCGCTTGCGGCGCTCCTTGATGGCGTCGCGGTCCTCGGGCTTCCCGCCGGCGGCGGGAGGGGCGTAGCCCATGAGGCGGGCCTTCGCCATGGCGGCCTGACCCATGGGCGGCGTGTAGCCGGGAGCCACCTGCGGCAGCTGCATGGGCATCCCCATGCCGGGCATGCCACCGCTCATCATCTTCTCCATCATCTTCGGGTCCCCACCGAACATGCTGGAGAGGTCCATGTTGCGCATCTGCGACAGCTGACCCAGCTGCTTGAAGCCGGGGATGCGGCCCAGCAGGCCCGGGTTCTGGCCGATGCTCCCCATCACCTGCTGCATCATCCCGAACTTCTGCAGCAGCTCGCGCACGTCCTCCGGCTTTCGTCCGCTGCCCTTCGCGATGCGGCCAATCCGGCTGGAGTTGATGAGGTCCGGACGCAGGCGCTCCTTCTCCGTCATCGAGTCGTACATCGACTCAATCTTGGTCAGCTCCTTCTCGTCCGGATTGAGCTGGTCGGTGAGGTCGCCGAAGAGGGGGAACTTCTCCAGCAGGTCCTTGAGCGGACCCATCTTCCGCACCATGCGGATCTGCTCGACGAAGTCCTTCATCGAGAACTGGCCGGACAAGAGCTTGCGCGCGTCGTCCTCGGCCTTCTTCTCGTCGACGACCTTCTCGAAGTCCTTCATCAGGCCGACGATGTCGCCGAACCCGAGGATGCGACCCGCGAGGCCCTCCGGGCGGAACTCCTCCAGCTTGTCCATCGACTCGCCCATGCCGAGGAACTTGATGGGCTTGCCGGTGACTTCCTTGATGGAGAGCGCCGCGCCGCCGCGAGCATCGCCATCCAGCTTCGTCAGGATGAAGCCATCCAGGCTCAGGCGCCGGTCGAACTCGGCGGCCGTGCGCACGGCGTCCTGACCAATCATCGCGTCGCACACCAGGAGGATGTTGTCCGGGTGGACGTTGGTCTTGATGGACTCCAGCTCGTTCATCAGCGCTTCGTCGATGGCGAGTCGACCGGCGGTGTCGATGATCACCACGTCGCACTTCTGCTCGCGCGCGGCGGCATAGCCTCGGCGGGCCAGCTCGGGTGGCTGCACGCCGGGCTCGTGGTAGACGGGCACCTTGAGCCGCTCACCCAGCACCTTGAGCTGATCCACGGCGGCGGGGCGGTAGATGTCCGCGGCGACGAGCAACGGCTTGCGCCCCTGCTGGAGCAGCCGGTTGGCGAGCTTCCCGGTGGTCGTCGTCTTGCCGGAGCCCTGGAGGCCCACCATCATGATGCCGGAGAGCTGCCCCTTCGGCTTGAGGTTCAGGCTCGTGTCGACCGGCCCCATCAGCGCCTCGAGCTCGTCGTGGCAGATCTTGATGAAGTGGTCCATCGGGCTGACCTTGCGCTTCTGGCCCGAGGCATCGGTGATGGTCGTCTGGACGAGCTCGCCGACGGCCTTCTCGCGGACGCGGGCGACAAACTTCTTCACCACGTCGAAGGCGACGTCGGCCTCGAGGAGCGAGACGCGGATGTCGCGCAGCGACTCGTCGACCAGCTCGGGGGTGAGCTCGCTCTTGCCGGCGAGGCGGTTCTTGGCGGCGCGGAAGCCCTTGGTGACGGTCTCAAGCATGGGGGGCGCTTTATAACAGGGGGAAGGTGGGATGCGACCGTGGAGCGCATCCCGGACGTCGAAGAGTGGAGAGCCGGGCACCCGGGCCCACCCGCCCGGGGTGGCCCAGGGCTTGGACCCCGAATTCATCAACGCTCTTGAGGGGTTGGAGCATCCCCAGCCGCCCGGATGCAGGACTGGGGGGCAGGGGAGCCTCCTCCCAGGGCCTCCGGATGTCCATGGCGCCCCCTGGGCGAAGCCATCCCCTGTGCGCGCGGCGCGGCTACCGCGTGAGGAACTCCCGGCGGCCACCCGTCGGAGTGGCCCGGGGTTCCGTCAACTGCGTGCGCAGCCACCGAGTGAGCAGCTCGTCCGCGAGCCCTTCCACGCTCGTCGCCTCGAAGAAGTGGGAGACGGGCATGTCGATGGACAGCTCGGTGCGGATGCGTCCGGTCAGCTCGATGAGCCGGAGCGAGTCGAGCGCCAGCTCCTGGAGCGACTGGAAGGGCGCGTCCGGCATCTGCCCCCTGAGCGCGACCTGGATGACCGTGCTTCGCAGGTAGTCCCGCATCAGCACCCGACGCTGCTCCGGCCGGGCGATCCTCATCGCCGCGAGCACTTCCGTGGAATCGACCAGGGGCCCCACCGAAGGAGCACGCGCGGGCTCCGAAGTGACAAGCCCGGGTGACGGGGTGACTCGCGGGGCGACGACGTCGGGGAGGAAGGCGGAGAGCGCCTGCCCCGGCGCGGAAATCGCCTGCTCCAGGATGGTCACGAAGTCGCGAAGCAGCTTTGCCGCCCCGTCCGCGTGGAAGCGCTGGCGGGAGAACTTGAGCGTGCCCGAGATGACGCCCTGCTCCTCGTGGAGCGCGAGGAACAGGTCGAAGTCGCACGTGCCGCCCTCGAGTTCGACGGGCTCGATGTCCAGCTCCGCGAACTGGAGCGGGGGACGCGGCGCGTGCTCAAAGGCGAAGAGCGCCTGGGAGAGGGGCTCTCCGCCCAGGTCGACTCCGTCCAGGAGCTGCATGGGGAGGTCCTGATGTGCCAGCGCGCCCGCGACGACTCCGCGCACCTGCTCCAGCAGTCGCTGGAAGTTCGGGTCGCCTCGCAGGTCTGCTGGCAACACCAGCAGGTTGACGAAGTAGCCGATGAGGTGCTCGGTCTCCGCCTGAGGCCGGTTGGCGATGGGGCTGCACACGAAGTGCTGCTCCTGCCCACCGGAGTGGCGGTGCAGCAGGACATGGAACGCGGCGAGCAGCACCATGTAGACGGTAGCGCCCTCCTCCTGGGTGAACTGGACGATGGCGTTGGCGAGCTCTGGGGAGAGCGTGATGGGCAGCCGCCCCTGCGCGCGCGGGCCCCGCGTCGCCACATTCCCCGCGAGGGCAGGCGAGGCGAGGCGGGGGCCTTGCAACCGCTCCTTCAGGTGCTCCCGCCAGTACGACTGAAGCTCCGCGCGGGCACTGCCCTGGAGCCACTTGCGTTGCCAGAGCGCATGGTCCGTGCAGCGCACGTCCAGCTCCGTGAGGCGCGAGCGGCCCCCCTCGTGGAAGAGCGTGTACAGGTCCGAGAGGTCCCGGAAGAGGACGTCCTGGGACGCGTCGTCGTAGATGATGTGGTGGAAGTTGAGCAGGAGGACGTTCTCCCGCGCGCCGAGGACGAACAGCGCCGCGCGGAAGAGCGCACCCCGCTGGAGGTCGAACGGGCGCCAGGCCTCTCGATGCAGCGCCTCGCGCAGCCGGGCCTCCTGCTGCTCGCGTTGCGGTGCCCCGTCGCGCAGGCTGATGGTGGGGAGCACGAAGGCGCCGGGCGAGCGGACGCGCTGGACGACCTTGCCTCGGCTGGACTCGAACGTGGTCCGCAGGGACTCGTGACGGTGCTCCAGGGCCTCCAGGGAGAGGCGCAGCGCGCGCCAGTCCAGCGGGCCGGAGAGGCGGAAGGCCACGGGCAGGTGGTACGCGGTGCCGCCCGGGCTCGCCTGGTCCAGGTACCAGAGGCGCTCCTGCTGAAGGGAGGCGGGCGGGTCCTCGACGTGCTCGCGCGGCACCAGCGGTGGGGCTTCCGAGCGCAGCGTCCGCAGCCGCTGGAAGGCCCTCCAGATGTCCGGGTGCATCAGTCGGACTCCTGGTCGCCACGGCCGCGCAGCCGGTTGTCGGTGTCGCTCGCCACTGTCGGGTTCACGGATGCTCACTCCGGCTTCAGGGAATACGAGGTCCCTCGGGTCGATGGCCCGATGGGGCAGACACTGTCTTCGTGAGGTGGCTCACACGAGCTGTCGCGCGTGCTCCTGGAGCCGGACCCTGTCTTTCTTCCCTGTCGTCGTCTTCGGCAGGGCTTCGCAGGCGTCGATGCGCGCGGGAATCATGTAGCGGGGGAGATAGTCCGCGCAGTGCTGCCGCAAGTCCTGGGGGCTGGTGCTTGCGTTGTCGCGCAGCACGACGAAGGCGCGCAGCTCGTTGCCCGTGAGCTCGTCCGGGAGGGTCAGCGCGGCGCTCTCCTCCACATCCGGATGGCGCAGGAGGACCTCCTCCACGGCGCTCAGCTCGATGCGATGGCCTCGGACCTTGACCAGGTCATCCCGTCGGCCCAGGAAGCACAGCGTGCCCCCGCGCTCCCGGATGACGCGGTCCCCGGTCCGGTAGGCGAGGGGATGGCCCGGAATGGGGCCGAGCACCTGCCGCGTGCGCTCCTCCATGCCCCAGTAGCCACTCATGAGGGTAGGCCCCGCGACGCACAGCTCTCCCTCCTCGCCGTCTCCCGCCAGGACGCCGTCATCGCGGACGACGAAGACCTCGTCGCCGCAGCAGACCTGGCCGATGGGCAGCGGCGCGGAGCGCGCGAGGTCCGCGGGTGTGACGACGTGGAACGTGCAGACGTTCGTCTCGGTGGGGCCGTAGAGGTTGAAGTAGCGGGGCCTCGGCAGGGTGAGGACGAGCTGGCGCAGGTACTTGAGCGGGAAGACCTCACCGGCGAAGAGCACGGTGCGCAGGCTCGGGAATGCGTGCCGCGTCAGCTCGCCTCGGGCCACGAGCTGGGTGAGCGCCGAGGGGACCGAGTACCAGATGGCGATGTGTCGGTCCGCGATGAAGTCCGCCAGCTCGCGAGGGAAGACGGACAGCGAGGAGGGGATGAGCACGAGCGTCGCCGCGCACTTCGCCGTCGCGAAGAGGTCGAAGACGGACAGGTCGAAGTGGAAGGGCGCGTGACTGGAGACGCGGTCCGCGGCCCGAACCCCCGCGATGCTGGCCGCCCAGTCGACGAAGGCGTGAGCGGCGCGGTGGCTGAGCATGACGCCCGTGGGCTGCCCCGTGGAGCCGGAGGTGTAGAGGACGTAGGCCAGGTCCTCGGGCGAGGACTCGGCGAGCGGCTCCAGGGGGGCGCTGGACCCGGCGCGCACGTTGGCCCAGGTGAGCGTCACCGGGCCGCCCTGCTCGGGGGGAGCGCGGAGCGTGTTCGTCGGGCGCGCTTCCACCAGGATGATGCAGCGCAGGCTCTCCACGTCTCGCAGGGCGGAGTGCCAGGCGGGAGTGGTGAGGACGCCGGAGAGCGCGCAGTCGCGGACGATGAACTTCACGCGCCACTCGGGGGAGGCCGGGTCGATGGGGACGTACGCGGCACCGGCCTTCATGATGCCGAAGAGGCCGACGACGGCCTCCAGGGACTTGTCCAGGTGCAGGCCCACGCGGGCGCCCCGGCCGATGCCCTGCTCGCGCAGCGCGCGGGCCACCTGATTCGCCGCCGCGTCGAGCTCTCCATAGGAGAGGTTCCGCTCCGCGTCGAGGACGGCGAGGCGAGCGGGGGCGGCCCTGGCGCTGTCTTCAAGATACTGGAACAACATGGATGTGTTTCTCCGTCAGAGGCCCATGGAGCGGGCCACGAGCTCTCTCTGGAGCTCCGAGCTGCCGGAGAAAATCCGGCGCCCGATGCGTCACGGTGTTCTCGCTCCATCTCCGTCGCGGTGAGGTCGCCGAGCCCTCAGTGGACGACGTGTTCATGAGCAGCATTCTCCGAGGTGGCGCCGCGATGAATCCTGTCTTTGAACGCGCTGAGGATGGACGGATGACAGGGGAATGTCGTTCGTCCCGGGGTCTGGTGCCCGCGCTTCCTTCAGGACAGTGAATTCCAGGATTGTCGCCGAATCTGAGAGGTCGGCGGACCGCGCTCGTCGAGCGGACGACAAGGGGCGTGCGGGGAGGGCACGAGTGTCCGCGCGCTCACAGGTCGAATCCGGATGGAGCGTAGTGGAGTCCGAGCCGGTGCGCCTTGACGTGTCAGCTCCAGGCCTTGAAACGTCAAGGCAATGGACTGACGTATCAGTGCGAAATCGCTGGTTTTCAGGGGCTCGCGTGAGAGGCATTGGTATGGGGCTCGTTCTCCTGTGAGGAGCCTCATGAGTCGATACCTGCGGCGAGACGCCAATCCGCTCGACTACGACAATGCAAGGGCGGGAACTGACCGTGCTTCCGCAACGCTCCTCCTGTGGTGTTGGAAGGAGTGGTTGCCTTGGGATGGGTGGTTACTCCGGGTCAAGCGCCCAGGTTCCTTCTTCCCAACGCTTCAGCGCCTGCTGGGCTCCAAATGGTATCAACCCCTGCCCCTTGGCTGCTTCTTCCAGGACCGCTTTGGCTTCGACCGTCCGATACCGGAGCAGATGGGCAGCGGCCATGACACGCACGTCCATTCGCTCATGCTTGAGCAGCACGGCGAGCGCGTCGCGCCCGGCATTGCCCTGAGCCAGGAGCTTGTCGACGGCGTCACCGTACTTCCTGGCGTGCTTGTTCCCGGTCTTGGCGTCGCCACGGAAGATGGCCTCGTTCTGCGCGACGACGTTCTGGGCGAACTGCTCGACAAGATCCTCCAGTTTCATCTCCAAAGCCCCTTCCTGATGTTCTCGATGGCCAACACCCCGAAGTCACGCTGGGCTTCGAAGGACTGAGTGCTCAACCATTGCCGAACGGTCAACGGAGAGCCTGTGATATCGCGTCGAACCGACGAATAAAAGGCGCTGACGTCGGTGTGCAGTTTCGTGTCCAGCGGGATGACGTTCTCGGTGTTGTGGAGAGACTGGGGGCCGAAGCGCTTCACGTTGCCCGGGGTCTGTTCGACGACGTGGTGCCATTCCTTCCCTGGGCCTGCTGGGCCCAGGGCCTTCTTGAAGCCACTGAACGAGCCCCAGGCCCTGTAACCAGGAGGGCGAGCTTTCGCGGCGGTACCGCTGCTGCTTGTGCCTCTGGCTGCCATGGCCAGCGCGCCGGGCGCGAGAGCGATGGTAATGGTCTCCGCGTTCACGGCCACCGTGCCCACGTCCGCGACCGCGGCGAGACGGATGCCCATGTGCGCTTCGGCCTGCACCGCCGCCTGCGCGGCACCGGGGAGCATGGGCACCTTCGACCCCATCCCAGCCGCCGTGTTCCCAATAGCGACCGTGGCCAACAGAACGAACGCTCGCGCCGCGTTGCGGCCCATGACCTCG
Source organism: Myxococcus eversor (assembly GCF_010894455.1). Taxonomy (GTDB): domain Bacteria; phylum Myxococcota; class Myxococcia; order Myxococcales; family Myxococcaceae; genus Myxococcus; species Myxococcus eversor. The sequence continues at coordinate 844,893 of NZ_JAAIXY010000001.1, forward strand.
CCGTAGCGCTCTCCGGCCTCGCGTAGTTCGTCGAACGAGGTGGCTTGCCCTGCCTCCTCCACCAGCCGCTTGAAGCCCATGACAAGGCTCCAGAACGTATCGATCCCCACGTAGGCAATGAGCGAGGCCGTCATCACGGCCGCGGCACCCTTCGAGAAGGGCTCGGGCACCGCGAGCAAGATACAGTAGGTGGTCCACGTCCAGAGAACCGCCGACATCATGGCCTGCGGGTTGGCCATGTCCTTGAAGCCGTCCATCATTTCGTCCACTACGGCGCCCTGGGCCAGGGCCATGGCCAATGCGTAGCGGCCATCCCCGGAGACAGTGGGACTCTCCACCAGGAGACGCAGGCAATCTCCGGGCTTGTTCGTGCGCTCACACCAGCGCAGATAGGCGCGCGTCAACCCCACCTCTATCGTGGTGGGTTCTCCCTCTAGATGTTCGCCTGGTCCCAGCGGGACGCCACGGTGGCTACGTGTCTCGTACAGGTACGACCCACTGCGCGAATCCATCTCGAACAGCCGCCGAGCCGTTTCCTGGGGACGCGTGGAAGGCCGAGCACTACGGGCCAGTGTTTCCAGGGCTTCAACGAAGTCGTCCTCGTCCAGCTCCACTGGTGCGGCATCGTCGCCGCGTGGAGTGAGCACGATGGGCTCGCCCTGGTCTGTGTGAAGACGCACGGACTTCGTGGTGCTACTGCAGCCGGCCAGCAGCACGAGCAGCAAGGGCAGTGACCCTCGTGACCGCATGCGGCGCCCTCCTCTCGCTGGTCTCCTTTCAGTGGGGCCCATCGTCGATACGAAATCGAGCAATGTCAGCTATAGCAGACAGACGCTCTGGGTTGATTTGGTGAGCCGAGCGCGTGGAGCTGGCGGTGTGCTTGCTGGAACGGCACGCCGGAGAGCGTGATTGTGCGCAAGCCACCCGGTCCCCACAGATTGTGGGTGAACGGCCCCATTGCAGTCTCTGGCGTCGCTTCCGCTTCGACCACGAGGCCCAGAGCATACAGGCCGTCAGAGGGACCGGGCTGGTGGGAAGTGGCTACGCTCGTCCATCGTACTCCTGCAGGAAGCGCCAGTCCTCCGGCACGCAGTACGCCGAGGTTCCCGGTTGAAGCACCCTCCGGTGATGCTGGGGGCGCTCTCATACCCGCCCGCGCCGAAGTCCACGACGACCGCCTCGCCGTCCGAGGCCCGTACGACGACGTTGCTTTCCTTCAGGTCCCGATGCACCACCTTCGCCCGGTGCACGTCGCTCAGCCCCCGAGCCGCACCGAGCACCTTGAGCACGACCTCACGAGCCGAGGGGTTCTCCTTTCTGGCCCACAGCCCGGAAGCACGCTGGGATGCAGGGGAGGGTTCTATCCGCCTCGCCTCGGGCGGGGTGTGTAGGGGCGGTGTTCCTGGTCATGTCCTCAACCCGCAAGGGAACTCGTATGGGTTCCACCCGCGAAGTCGCGTGAAGGGGGGTTGGACCTAAAAGGTATATTATCGTTGAATCTGATGGGTAACATGCTCGGATGGCCGTTCACGCGGCATCCTCCCCCTTCCCCAGGTCTCCCCATGAACGAGAATCTCGCCCAGAGGATTGGAACCCAGGTCCGCTCCGCCCGGCATCGAGCGGGCCTGTCGCAAGAGCAGGTGGCCGAGGCCATCCAGGTGCCGACGCTGGTCCTCAGCCGCCTGGAGCGCGGGAAGCTGCTGCCCACCCTCCCCACGCTGGTGAGCCTGTGCGGTGTCCTCCGTATCCCCGTTGCCTTCCTCCTGGGCGGCAAGCCCCCGGAGGTGCCTGCCCCCAGCAGGACCGTCCAATAGGGGCACCGCGAGGCGCGGTGTTGCTCGTGCATCGACATGGCCACCGAGATGCGGCAGGAAGAAGCGTCCGCGAGGCGTTGGCGCTCCTGCCCGCGCCAGACCTTGGCTCTCGGTGTTCCTGGTACCCCGACGCATGAACGAAGAACTGGCGATCCGTATTGGAAGTGCCGCTCGAGAGTCCCGGGGGCAGCTCGGGCTCACGCAGGCGGAGGTGGCCGAGAAGCTGGGCCTGGCGCACATGGTCTACAGCCGGCTGGAGCGCGGGAAGATGCTGCCCAGCGTCCAGACCCTGCTGCGGATGTGCTCCGTGTTGCGACGCTCCTCGGACGAGCTGTTGGGCCTCACGGATGGAGAGGAAGGGGCGAAGCCGAGCAAGGGGGCGCGTGGACGGGGTGGAGCGCCCAAGCTGCGCCAGCTCACCGGCCTCGCGCGCAAGATGGATGAAGAACAGCTCGATGCCCTCGTGAAGGTGGCCCAGGTGTTGTTGCGCTGAAGTGGCGCGGGCCCTCACGTGGGCCCGCGTCGTTCGCGGCGATGCTCCGCCGCGCGTTCTCACTCTTCGTTCGGTGTGGGTGTGGCTGCTTCTTTCAGGGGCTATTCGTCATGAACCTGTAAGGCATTGCCCAGACGTGAAGAAGGATGCTGTTCGTGTGTTGGCGCGGCGCCCGAGGGCGCGTGCGGGGCACCATGGCCAGAACCGGAAGGGTTTCCTCACCGATTCCAGCCAGTTAGAAGTGCACGAGCCGGGAATCGAACCCGTATCCGAGTGGTGCGCAAACCCAGCAGATTCGCGCTCTTACCTCGCAACCCCTTGGAATGATTCGGAATCGACGTCCCGCCTCGTGCCCTGTCGTACCGCCATGGTCCAGCGCGTTCCGCAGGTTCATGCGACATACGTGCAACATGGCGGGGCCTAACGGAGGCCGTCTTCAACCCGCTTCGAGAGGGGCCGAGCGACAGGTAACTCGGCCCCTCTTGTTCCTACGGTTGGGCCTGGAGCGGCTTCAACAGTCCAGCTCGGTCCAGCAGCTCCCGCACCCGCTCAGCCAGCGCCACATGCTCCGGGTTGCTGGCTGTGAAGCGCTCGGGGGTGAGGACAATCAGAGTGCCCTTGTCCTCTACCTTCTCGATGCGCACCGGAGCGGGAAGGGGGGGCACCGTGCCTCGATGCCGCGCGAGATAGGTCACCCACCCAACGTAGGGCGCTTTCGGAATGCGCCGAGTTTGGACCATGTCCCGATGCGCGTGCGACATGGCAATGCTCCAATCTGGATCCCACGCAAGCGCCATGCCCCTGACTGCGGCACTCAGTACACGCGAGGTGAGCACTCGCTCCGCATTCGACCCATGGCCGAGCGTCGGCAACTCCAGGACGCAGGCATTCGAGACAGCCTCAGAGTAGCATCCACAGAGAATCCGCAGGTCCGCGCTGTCGTAGTCCCCTCCACCATTACCAAACCAGAATGAGAAGCCTAGCTCTTCTATAGCTGGCCCCCCCTTCTCGCGATTGACGCCTCGCCGGAATAGCTCGGTGAGCGTTGGCACATCGGGAGGCATCAGCGGATGCTTGCGCGCATCCTTGATCGACCGCGTGGGCTTGTACCACTGGGCCAGGAAGGGGTCGCCCGGGGCAAGGAAGTCAAGAAATGACGCTGTACGCCGAGCGCACTCTTCGGGTGACTCTCTACGGGGACCCCAGTAGGCCCCGGCATAGTAGGTCTCGGGGTAGCCCTTCACGTTAGCTTGACCAGTCACGGTATTGTTCGCTCAAAGAGCTGGGGTGTAGACAACTCTGATCTCGCTGAGTTGGTTGTCCTCGAACAACCGCCTGATTGCATTGGCCACCTTCTCCTCTGCAATGTGCCATTCAATAGGGACACCAGTTCTCCGCACCATGTCCACCTGACGCTGAGCCTGCTTGACTAGTTCCGCCGCACCAGAGTTCTTGAACCACTGCTTCGGATTCAGGTTGTCGAGGAACTTGTTTGCATAGCCCGGTCCCTTCGCCTCCTGCAATATGCCCTTCCCGTACCCATCGAACTTCACGCCTCCGCTGCCCTTGCCTACGCCACCGACCCAGTATGCCTCGTCGGCAGTGTGGCCCGTGATTTGTTCCTGGTAGCGCCGCGCACGGGGGGACATGGATTCCTTGGCCGGCCCCCACTGTCCAGGCCCCTTGGAAGGTCCCCCCTGCTTCGCCGCCGTGGCCGCACGCTGGAGGATGATGGCGGCTCCTGGCCCACCGCTCAGCACCGCCGCAGCTCGCCCCACTGGCACCGCCACGCTCTCCATGGCGAGTGCCCCTTGCGCGGACAGCGACAGGACCGGCACTTCCGCCGTAGCGAGCGCCGCACCTTGAAGCGTGCGCGTTGCAGATGACACCGTGCCCCACGTGGCGATGATGTTCGTCACCAGCTTGGAGACGGCCTGAATCTGCTCGCCGCGCGTCATGTACTGGAAGCGCTCCATGTACTCGGGTGACGACTCCATCAATGCCACCACGGCAGCGGGCATCTGACGGAGTGCCGCGAGGTTGTCCGCGGGCGACGTCGAGAAGAACTTGCCCACCGCCAGCGCCAGCCCGACGAAAGCTTCTTCTGCTCCGTCCAGCGTGCGACTGATGACGTCGGCATCGTCGTGGACGTCCGCCAGTGGGAATCCGTCCACCTCCCGCAGCTCGTCGTTCAGCGAGCGGAAGACACCCGTCCGCCCGTCGTAGAAGCGGCCCAGCTCGAAGCCGTGCGCTCGGAAGCTCCCATCGCGCCACTCCACGGGGGACACCCGCTGTTGCGTCCTGCCACTGCGCACCCACGCGAGGCAACCGTCAGGACGGAGGACCGCCAACTCCGTGAAGCGCCCCACACGCCGCACCAGTTCGGCGCGCGACACTTCGCCCGTGTCCAGCACCTCGCGCAGCATGAAGCCCACCGCGACGCGTGCCGGGAACTGCCCCAGCGTCACGTCCTTGACGGTCAGCGCCTTCAGCAGTCGCGCGGCGTGTGTCGGCGTGAGCGAACTGCCTGCCACGGGACGCGCATCTTGGTCCCCAAGCCCTGCGTCACGAAGCAGCGCATCGAACGCATCGCTCCTCTGTCCGCGGGGGTGACGAGCCTCTGGAGCGTTCTCCCCGAGAAGCGCGGAACGCTGCTGGAAAGTGCCCCTGCGAGTCGAGGGTTCAATTCCAGCGCATCCCGTGACGAAGGGAACGGCGCACAGTATCCAGAGGACAGCACGCATTCAGCACCCCCATGCCACTCTCCAAGGAAGGCAAGTGGGTTGAATGCTGGCATTCCCGTCTGACAAACGGCTGGGAACCGTCTGCGCGGCGGAATCTTACAACGTCACCCCGACATGGCTCGGAGTCCCGTCCACGTTGCGGGGCCGGTTAGCGCGCATTGTCCAAACCCAGTCCCAACGAAGCGAACGCGCCAAGCCGCAACGTCCCTTCCGATGTCGGGAACAACAGGGGGCCGCTCGTGCCCAGCACATAGAGTGTTGATGGTCTCCAAGAAGCGCGGGAATCTGGTCAGGGGTGGACCTTGCGTTCCTACGTTCTCGTCGTCCAGGTCAGCACAGCGCTTGCGCCTGAGCCGAGGACGAGGGGTCCGCCGAGAGAGGGATATGGGTCGAGGGAGACCGAAAACTTGTGGACGGCCCGTGGAGCCAGTGAGGTCCGCTCCCGCGCGCGTCTCCCAGAAAGACGGAAGGCCCACCAGTAGCGGCTGGAGGGCCATCCTTGGAAGGCGCGCCCTGGTGTGTGTGAGGGGCGGGCCGGTGAGAGGGAAGTAGCGCACTCCGGGGCGTGGCGCCAGGTGCGTGTACCGGGCCAAGGTGAGCACCGATTCCGGACCAAGCCGAGCAGCGCGCCCTCTTCGCCCGCGCCAGCGCGTACACGCGCAACGGCCAGCTCGTGGACGTCATGATTCCGGGCGCCGACATTCTCCGGGGAGGGTGCAGCTACACGCAGTGGCTCAACCCCCCCCCTTCCAGGGGCTCGGTGCCGTGGGCGCGAAGCTGGCGACCTGGCGCGTGTCCCGGGAGATGTACGCGGACCGTCGCTCCCCACTCTGGGGCTCGCGCCTCGTCCTCATGGTGCATGACGAACTGGTGGCGGAGCTGCGCGCGGACTGCACCAACCGACTTCACGACGCCGCCGAGCGCATGGCGGAACTCATGCGGCAAGCGATGCGCGAGGTGGCGCCGGATCTCGCGGGAGCAATCGAGGCCGAGCCCGCCCTCTCGCGCGTGCTCTCAAAGGAATCGGCCACGGTGAGGGACGGCACAGGGCGTCTCATGGTGTGGGAGCCGGAGGAAAAGGAAGGCGGCCTGATCTCAGGGACTGTCACTTACTTCCGTTCAACCGGGAGAAGTCGATGAACGCGTCCCGCTTCCAGTAGAAATTGAACGCTTGAACAAGTTCGGCGGGGCTGACATCGGGCTTCTGCCGCCGGGCATTTTCGACAACACCTGAAGCATCCAAGACGGAGAGAGTTCGCCTCAGCGCAAAGCGCTGTGCAGCTTCGGGTAACTCGTCCGAGTACAGGTCATGCTCAAGCACCATCGTCCGGGCCTTCACGTCGAACGGTGCGCCTTCTTCCACGTACAGCGCGCGGGCGCGCATCGGATACGAGCCGATGTTTGCCAGTACGTTTCCCAGCCACTCAAATGAGTTCATGCGGCGCGCATAGTACCCCAGTGACCTTCAACGCGGACTCCCCTGCGGGCCTCTCGCCGCGCATTGGAACCGGTCGCGGAAAGTGTCCCCATTGAAGAAGGAGTGAGCACAACACCTCCCTCCGAGAATCCCCCCGAGCGCCGCGCCACGAAGCTCGTCTCCATTGACCCTGGCCTTCGGCATTGCGGCGTCGCGTTGTTCGACGTGCCGGTGCACGAACGCGCGTCACTCCTGGCCGCCGGGCTGCCGAAGAACCCCGAGCGTCAGGACGGCGAGCTGTCGCTGGCCTCGTGGGCATCCATGGCCCTCGCGGTCCGTGAGTGGCTCCGTCCTCGCGTGGGTGACGAGCCCTTCCAGCTCATCATCGAGATGCCCCGCGTCTACTCAGCCGCGCACCAGAAGGGCGACCAGAACGACCTCATCCAACTGGCGGGCGTCGTGGGGATGCTCGGTGGCTTCTTGCCGAACGTCGCCAGCCGTCGCAGCATCTACCCGCGCGACTGGAAGGGCACCGTCGACCCGGACGCGTTCATCGAGCGCATCAAACAGCGCCTCGACGCCGCCGAGCATCTTCGCGTCGAGCTGCCCAGCGCCGCCACCCTCCATCACAACGTCTGGGACGCCGTCGGCATCGGGCTTCACGCCCTTGGTCGCCTCGCGCCCCGCCGCGTCTTTCCGAGGTAGCCATGTCCGAGCCCCTCTCTACTGGCCCGGAAGCTCTCCCTTCCTTCCTCACCGTGGAAGAGGCCGCCACCTTGCTACGAGTGAACCGAAAGACGCTCTACGAGGCCATCCGGCTCGGGCAAGTGCCGGGAGTCGCCCGCATCGGGAAAGCCCTCCGCATCCGCTGCGACGCACTGGTAACGTGGCCCTTGGGTAAGGGCCGCGATTCTGCGCTTGGGAGTCGACGATGAGCGTCAGGTTGCGGAAGTGGACGACGAAGGAAGGGAAGTCAGAGGAGGCGTGGCAAGTGGACTTCGTGTTTCAGCACGCGGACGGACGGAAACAGCGAGTCGTGAAGTTCTCGCCCGTTCAAACTCGCCGTGGTGCTGATGCCTACGAACGCGACCTGCGCAACGGGACCTTCGGAAAGGAGAAGATGCCGGGGGAGGGGAGCGCGCCTACACTGGAGCAATTCACGCCGCGATTCCTCACCTTCAGCGAGAACAACAACAAGCAAACGGAAGGAGTTCACGTCAAAGCGAGCTATCCAGAAGCGGCAGAACAGCGGTCCAAAGCCCCTGAGCTTGAAGACCATCAACAACGTTCTGACTGTACTTCATTCGCTCCTGGCGCTCGCAGAATCGTATGAGGTCATTCAGCAGGCACCTCGCGTGAAGCTCTTCGGGAGACTCCCCAAACCCCAATTCGACTTCCTGTCGTTTGAGGAAGCCGAACATCTTCTCTCGTTTGCCGAGCCTGAATGGCGCGCCGTGCTGTTCGTCGCAATCAAGGCCGGGCTGCGTCAGGGGGAATTGGTTGGGCCCCAGTGGAATGACCTGGACCTGCCGCGCAGCACGCTCAACGTCCGCCGAGCCATCTGGCGAGGGGTGGAGGGCTTGCCGAAAGGCGGTCGCGAGCGGTCGGTCGAACTGCCTGCGTCCGTGGTGTACGCGCTCAAGGCCCACCGACACCTTCGGGGTCGATTCGTCTTCTGCCAGGAGGACGGACAACCGCTCACCAAAGGCAAGATGTCGGCACCGCTTCTTCGTGCACTTCGAGCGTAACCGACCGACGGCCGGCGTCCTGACCTGGGGTGGTCCCGCCGGTTCACTCCGGCATGCGACGACCAGGTCCGGATGAGTGGAAGCAGTTGGTGGAAGAGTTCGAAGCGAGTGGGGTGAGCCAGAAGGAGTTCGTGGCGGAGCGGGACGTCTCTCTCGGCGCCTTCCAGTACTGGCTGTACAAGAAGTCCAGGTCCGCGCCGGAGCGGAGGTCCGCATCGGTGGACAGGCCCCGGGCGGCGTTCCTTCCCGTGGAGGTGGTCACATCTGCCGCGCCCCGGGCACCAGAGGGACTCATGCTCGAGGTGGCGCTGCCGCGCGGGAGACTCTTGCGCTTCCCGGAGGGCACGCGGGCCGAGTACCTCGCGCACCTCTTGGCGGTGCTCGGCTGATGCTGCTGCTCCCCCGGGCGGTGCGAATCCTGCTGGCGCGTGAGCCGGTGGACATGCGTAACAGCATTGATGGGCTGGCGGCGATAGTGCGCGGTGAGTGGAAGGAGAACCTCTACGCCGGGCACCTTTTCGTCTTCGTCTCGCGGCGAGGGGACAAGGTGAAGATTCTCTCCTGGGACGCAGGCGGCTTCGTCCTCACCTACAAACGTTTGGAGCAGGGCCGCTTCCGCCTGCCTGCCTTCGCCGAGGACGCCCTGGGAGCGCAGTTGGATGCCACCCAACTGGCCATGCTGCTCGACGGAATCGACGTCTCGCACGTCAGGAGGCCAGGCAAGTGGGCACCTCCCCCAGCCGCCGAGGCAATTCCCGCCACCGGGGGGCTGGTTTTCCCAGCGAGATGGCAACGCTCTCCCAGACGCACCAGTGCGAGTGGCGTGAGCGAGCCGAGGGGCTCGAGCGGGAGAACCACACCCTCAGAGAGCGCGTGGGCAGCATCGAATCCCAGCTCGCGCTCCTCCAGCGGACCGTCTTCGGCAAGAAGAGCGAGAAGCTCCCCCGTGTCGAGGACGAGCTGCGCAAGGCCTCGGGTGGCGCGCCCAGGCCGCGTGAAGCGACACTGAAAGAGCGGCGGCTGAAGCGTGAGGCACGGGAGGCATTGCCCGAACGGCTGATTCCTCATCGCGTTCCCGATGAGGCGCGGCGGTGCCCGTCCTGCGGCGGCACGGCGTTGAAGCCGCTGGGCCCTGGCAAGCGGACCGACCTCATCGAGTACGTGCCCGCGCACGTGGAGCGCCAGGTCCATCTCCAGGAGACGCTCGCTTGCCCATGTGGCGCGGGCATCCTCACGGCGCCCGCGCCGAAGGCCATTGAGCAAGGCCAGTATGGCCCGGGCTTCCTCGCGCACGTGGTGGCGGCGAAGTGCTGCGACTCGATTCCGCTCTACCGCCAGGCCAAGGCCCTTGCCCGTGCGGGTGTGCCCGTGGCGCGCACCACGCTGTGTGACATCTTCCACGAGGTGGGCCGGGCCCTGGCGCCGCTCGCCTCTCGCCTCCTGGCCCTGGTGAGAGAGTCTTCCCGGGTGCACGCCGACGAGACACCTCAGCGCGTGCTGGACGAGGGCAAGACGCGCAGGGCCTACGTCTGGACCTTCCGCACCGATGAGCTCATCGCCTACGTCCATAGCGCCAGCCGCTCTGGCGTCACTCCGCTGGAGGTCCTCGGAGGCACCCAGGGCTATCTGCTGGTGGATGGCTACACGGGCTACAATCGCGTGACGCTGCCAGACGGACGCGTGCGCGTGGGGTGCTGGGCTCACGTGCGCCGCAAATTCTTCGAGGCGCTCACCACCGCGCCCGAGTCCAGGACGGCGCTCGACTTCATCCTCGCTGTTGCGAGGCGAGCTGGTTGATGGACGAGCAATCCGCCTGGTTGATGGGCATCACCGAGCGCGAGCGTGAGCGAGCGCGCTCGGAGATGGGAGCGGCCTACTGATTGGCGGAGTCGGTGTCGAGCA
>NZ_JAAIXY010000020.1:0-57035 GCF_010894455.1 Myxococcus eversor
TGGTGCTTCGTGTGGGGCGCGGAGCATCAGCGGCACTACCCGGGCTTCTCGTGGCGGGACTACCTGTTGCCGATGGTCCGTGAGCAGCCCTGGCTCTTCGCGGTGGCGGTGTTGGGGTTCCTCGTCTCGGTGCGTGCGTGGTGGCGCTCGGGAAGGGAGCGCTGGGAGCACGCGGACCTGCCGCTCTTGCTCGCGGTGCTGGCGACGTTCGGCTCGTATGCGCTCCAGCGCGCGCCATTCCCATACAGCCTGCTGCCGTTCCTGGGCGTGCTCGCGCCGTTCATGGCGCGCGGCGTGGTGGCGGCCTTCAGTGGTTGGAGCTCGCCTGGGGCCCGCGTCGTCGCGAGCCTGGCGCTGGGCGTGTTGCTCTGTCTTCAGCTCTGGAGGCTGGAGGCCTTGTTGGATGGAGGAGGCAATGCCAGACAGCAAGACGTGCTCGCGCGCATCGGCACGCTCACGGGGCCGGAGGATGTCGTCTATGACAACTCGGGGGGCTACGTGAGCCGGCCGCACGCGCACTTCTACTTCTACACGGATGCCTGGCTGCGGGGCTCCATCCCGGACGTGCTGGCGCGTGAAGTACCGAAGGCCTTGGTGGAGCGCGGCTGTGTGCTGCGCGTGGATGACCTGCGGACCTCGGGGTTGCCGCCGTCGCTGCGAGGTTTCCTCGACACGCATTACCAGCCCTATGACGGAGACCTGTTCCTGTGGGGGCGGCGGTACGACGTGTCACCCGAGAGGGTGCTGGAGGACCGTTTCCTGGCCGTGCGCGACGGGCGCTACTTCGTCGAGCCCGCGTCCGTGCTGGAGTCGGGCGCATTGTTCGTCGACGGAGTCCGCGTCACGGAGGTGGAGTTCACGCTGACGCGAGGTGAGCACACCGTGCGGTACGAAGGCCCGGTGGAGCGCCTCCACGTGCTGTGGCTCCCGCGAGACGGGCAGCGCTGGGTGCCGCGCCCCGAGGCGAAGCCCACCTACTCGCGCCTGTTCTGAGCGGCGCGGTGCCTTCGAGCGGAGTCCTCGAAGGCACCCAGGAGCAGGAGGCGCGCTACGGCGCGCAGGGAGCCTGACCACCCGCGCGCTTGTAGGCACTCACCCGGCTGGACAGATTGCCGTTGTCGGTCTCTGGCGAAGTCTGCCGGCCTTCACCCGCGCCGAACGAGAACCCGACGGAGTGCGCGGCGGCCAGCTCCGCCGTGTGCGAGAAGAAGTAGTCCACGCGGTTGTCCTTCCACTTCTGGTTCGTGTTCGGCAGGTTCATGTTGCCCACCGGGAGCTGCCACCAGAAGTTCGGCTTGTTGAGCCGCTCGGAGATGGCGCTGGCCCAGGTGAACGCCTGGCGGAAGTGGGGCAGGGTGGCGTTGTTCGCGTCCCACCACGTGTCCTCGCCGACGCTGTCGTAGAAGCCCGCGTCGCGGTCCGATGCCTCCACGACGATGAAGTCCGTGTCCGCCGCGCCCAGCTTCAGCAGGAAGTCGGCCACCTTTCGCGCCTCCCCCGCGATATCGAATGACGCGTTGGTGTTGAGGTACACGTCCGTGCGAGTCGACCAGGGGCTGGCGTGCAGGCTCACCTTCGCGTTGGGCGCGTACTTGCGAGCCATCGCAATCATGCACTTGCTCACACCCACGGCGTTGTTCGCCATCCCCGAGCAGTCCGTGGCATTGGCGCTCGCCACCTGCGCGGGCACCGTGGCCGGGTCTCCATTCCTGGCGAAGAACTGGAGATAGCCCCACAGGTCCGGCTCGATGTGGAGCAGGGCGCGCTCGCTGCCCACCTGCTGCAACGTGAAGCGCCAGTCCGCGAAGTAGCGCCGCATGATGGCCACGTCGTTGAGCGACTGGAGCTGCTGCTCACCCTCACGCGCGGGCCCGACTCCGCCCAGGAGTTGCTGGTAGTAGGTGATGAAGGGAAGCTGCTGGCGCCCCTTCGCTCCGGAGACGTGGCCGCGCACGTAGGCGCCGGGCGGCTGCGACACGTCCTGCCAGCATCCCCACCACGCGCACGACGCGCCCGCGCAGGACGTCCCGGACGTGGTGCATCCCGTCGTGCACGACGTGCAGATGTTCGTCGAGTCGACCAGCCCGCTGGCGACGTACAGGTAGTGCACGTCGAAGGGCGCACCGGCCGCCGTGCTGTCCTCCATCTGCGCGCCGACCAGGAGCCGGTTCTTCCCCACGGACGCGAGGAACGTCTCGCCCATGCACCCGGTGCCGACGGGGCCACCATCCGGAGGGTTGCCTCCGCCGTCGGGGATGTCCGTGCCCGCGTCTCCCGAGGGCGAACGTCCCTCGTCGTCCGAACTGGAGCAGCCTCCCGACACGAGCAGGCAGAGGGTGAGAGGAACGACTCGCTTCAGCCACGTCGAAGTGTGCATGCGCATGACGACAGTCACGCTACCCCGTCACGCCCTGCACGGCTCAAGGACCCGAGACTCCGGGACAGGGGGCCGTCCTGACCGCTTCCCCGCTCGACATCCAGCCTCGTGATAACAATCTGTTAATCTTTCAATTCAAGAAATTCTTGAATCGCGGCATTCGCGCCGACTACACGTGAGGGTTCCCCCCTGCCGAGCCCGCCGGGTGGTTTGGGTTTCCTCGCGGGCGCGGCACATCCCCTCGAGGCCGTGATGAAGACGCGACTGTGGTGGCTGGTGGTGCCCGCGTTGCTGGCGGTTGGCTGTGGTCCCGTCGTCGATGACGAAGAAGGCGAGGTCATCGACGAGCTGACCGGGCAGGTGCTCCAGCGGGCCACGGTGAAGTACGACATGCACCGGCTCCTGGAGGACACGCAGCTCCTGGGGCACCAGTGGATTACGACAGAGCAGGTGCAGGCGTTCCTCACGCAGCAGGGCTCGTATCTGGCGAACTACCGGGACCCGGCCTTCAGCAACAAGACGGCGGCGGCGCTCATCGTCGAGCGCTCCAAGGCGTTCGGCATCAGCCCGCTGTACATGCTGGCGCGCATCCAGGTGGAGTCGAGCCTGGTGCAGAGCGGCACCTCCACCAACCTGGCCAAGGCCACCGGCTGTGGCTGTCCGGACGGCAGCGGGTGTGACGCGCAATACACGGGCTTCGGCAAGCAGATTGACTGTTCGGCGAAGAAGCTGCGCGGCTACTTCACGGACCTGGACGCGGGGCGGCCCACCGTCTCCGGCTGGAAGGTGGGGACGACGAAGGCGACGTTGGACCCGTGCTCGGTGAAGCCGACCAACAAGGCCACCGCGGCGCTGTACACGTACACGCCCTGGGTGGGCGCCTACGCGACGCAGTGCGGCCGCACCACGGTGGGCGGCTCGTCGCTGGTGGCGAGCATCTACCACCGCTACGCGGATGGCGGCTTCAACTGGGACGCGCCGACGACGTCGGGCTGCGTGTCGGAGACGGCGGGCACGACGGTGCCGAACCTGGGCTGCGTGCAGAGCTCGTCGGACGCGGTGTGGCGGCAGTGCGTGTCCGGCGTCTTCACCGCGGGCACCACGACGAAGCCTGGCAACTGCACCCAGTCGTGGCCGTGGTGCTCCTCCGCCACGCTGGGCCGCGGCGTGCCCGCGCGCACGTGCGTCCAGTCCTCGTCGGACCAGCAGTGGAGCCAGTGCGGCGTGGGCGGCGCGTGGGTGAGCTCGCCCATGGCGCCCAACAGCGGCGCGGGCCCCGTGGGCGCCTGCTTCGAGATGTACTGGCTGTAGCGGCCAGCGTCAGTACTCGTTGGTCCAGATGAGGTCCAGGCCACCCGAGCGCGCGTCGCCGTACTGGCCTTCCAGGCTCCAGCGCGGTCCGAACTGGTATTCGAAGCGGACCGCGTTGGAGTTCTCTCCCTGCTGGATGTTGGCGCCCACGCGTCCGGTGTAGCCGACGTAGATTTTGTCGGTGACGTAGGTGCCCACCTCCAGCTTGGTGCCGGCCATGCCCGCGCCGCCGGCCTCAATCGAAAGCACGTCCAGCGGCAGCTTCGCGGCCAGGGCCTTGCGCGCCTCGTTGGCGACGAGCGAGCCCACCACGGAAGCCGCCTGGGCGCTGGCCGTCATCGACGCGCCAGAGCCTCGCTCCAGCGTGCGCCGGCCGGTGGCGAGCAGCGTGTAGATTTCGGACTCCGGCAGCGGCGGCTCGCTGGTGGGCTTCAGGGTGATGTCGCGGCCCTGGCCTCGGATGGTGACGAACACCGTGACGTTGGCGCTGTCGTTGCGGTGCTCCGCGGTGACGTTGATGTACGGGACGGTCGGCGGCCCGGTGAAGCTCACCATGCTGTCGCGCTGCACGTCGAAGCGCCGGCCCAGCACGTCCACCCGGCCGCGCAGCACGCGCACCTGACCGAAGAGGCGCGCCACGTCGGTGTATTCGACGCGGAAGTCCTCCGACAGCCCCAGCTCCACGTTGAGGTCGGAGCCCTTCACCCAGATGTTGCGCGGCGCATTCACGTTCACCCAGTACGCGCGCCCGGGGGGCGGCGTCTCGTCGCCCGACTCCAGGTCCTCCGCGGACTCTGGCGTGGGCGGAAGCTCGGTGGTGGGCTGCTGGTTCGGCTCGGGGTCTCCGGGCGAGGGCTGCTGCGTCTGCTTCCGCCTGCGTCGTTCGATGGGCGTGCCGTTGCGCACCAGCACCACGTCCCCGGGGCGCTCCAGGTCCTGGAGGTCCTTGCGCTTCACCTCGGGCAGCTCGATGGTGGCCTCGGGGATGGAGACGTTGCGCAGGTTGACGAGCCGCTCGGAAATCGTGCCCTCCACCTTCGCCTTCATGCTCAGCACGGCGATGAGCTGGTCGTCGAAGACGATGGGGAAGTCGCGAGCCATCAAGGGATACGGCTTGCCCGCGGGGCTGGTCAGCTCGTACTCGCCATTCGGGGCGCGCGTCGCCGTCAGCGGCGCGTCCAGCCACACCGTGCCGCCACCGGCCTTGGCGGACAGCGTCTTGATGGCGAGCGCCTCGCGGCTGGCCTCCAGCGCGAGCTGGATTTCGCGGTACTCCCCCAGGCCCATCAGCCCGAGCTTGCCGTCCTTCCACGCCAGCGAGCCCTGGAAGGTGGGCACGGCGGGAGTGCCCGCCAGCTTCGCGTCCGCCTGAATCAACCCGCCGATGCTGCGCAGCATCTCCACCGCGCCGGAGAGGAAGGACGGGTCGAAGTCGCGCGCCTTGAGCGTCACGTCCAGCGGCGCCTTCGAGGTGTTGAGTCCCTGCTGAATCGCGGGCAGCGACACGTCCAGCTCCACGCCGCCTTCCACCAGCAGGGTGCCGCCAGCGGGCGCGGTGAGCAGCAGGTCGAAGGCGGAGCGCGCGTTCTGGTAGCCGTAGTGCAGGCGCGCCTGTCCCAGGGCCAGCTCGCCCATGCCCAGCTTCTGCACGCCGGCGGTCAGCTCCATGCGCGGCGTGTCCAGCGTGCCGCGCGCGGTCAGCTCCACGGACAGCTCGCCCTGGATGCCCTTGGACGAAGCGCTCACCTTCTGCGCCGCGGCCCCCGTCGCGCGGGCCTTCGCCACGCCGGGCAGGTCCCGGAGCTCCACCGGGCCCAGGCGGCCCTTGAGCTGGAAGGGGATGTGTCCGTAGACCTCCTGGTCCTGCAGCGCGCCCAGGGGTGCATCCAGCGTCACGTCGAGCTGGGCCAGGGGCCCTTCGTCCCGCTGCGCCGCCAGCGTCACCTTCACGTCCTGGTCATCACCCACCACGCCGAGCTGCCCGTGCACCGGCGGCAGGCCATACGCGGTGAGGCCCGCGGCCTTCACGCTCAGCCGAGCCTGTGGCACCAGCGCGGAGCCGGAGAGGAGGAGCTGCGCGGACACGGTGCCCGCGGGCTTCTGCAGGCCGCCCACGCCCTCGAACTGGGCCAGGGGCAAGTCAGCGATGAGCGCCTCCATGTCCACCGAGGCGGAGAGGATGTCATCGGCCTTGGGAGGCCGCGCCATCATCCCGCCCAGCGTGAAGGGCGTGTGCAGCACCACGTACGTCTGGGAGGCCAGGCCCGTCACGTCCAGGCGCGCGTCCAGGGTGGCGTCCTGGGGGTCCGACGTCATGCGAAGCTGCAAATCCAGGGGCTGCTTCAGGGCGAAGCCGGGCGGAGGCGCGGTGTAGTTCAGCTTCCGGCCGCGCAGCACGAAGTCCAGCCGGGGCGCGCGCGCGGTGCCGTCGATGCGCAGCTCGCCCGCCACCACGCCGCTCACCGGCTCCGTGCGGCCCAACAGCTTCATCGCCCCGGCGAGGTCCAGGTCCTCCAGGTCGACCTTGAGGGAGAGCGCGTCCTTGCGCCGCTTCAGCACGCCCTGCACCGGCACGTCGAAGTCCGCCATGACTTTCGCCACCGGCAGTCCCGCCGCCAGCGTGCCCGTGGCGCGGTCCTTCACGTAGCGCGCGTCCAGCGCCAGCTGGAGGTTCTCGTAGCCCTTCACCGTTCCGTTCTGCCAACGCAGCTTCGTCTCCGCGTCCGGCCGGGGCAGCTTGCCCTTCGCGGTGACGAAGCCCGACACCGTGCCGCCCAGGCCCAGCTCCTCCGGGACGGCGATGCGCGGCAGCAGCGTGAGGTCCACGGCCTCCAGCTCCACGCGCGCTGTCACCTGCTGGTTGGCGAGCGAGCCGAGCACCGACAGCGACTGCCCGCCCGACGCGAGCTTCAGCGCGGGCTCCACCACCACGCCGCCACCGCCGAAGCCGACATGCGTGGGCGCCTGGAGCTTCCACGTCGCCTCCGGCCACGAGAGCACCAGCGATTGGATGGCCAGGCCCTGGTTGTCTTCATCCACCAGCCCGTTCAATCCCAGGCCCAGCGTCGCATCGCCCAGGGCTCGCACGCTGACCTCCAGGCGACGCTCCTGCGTGGTGATGGTGGCGGACACGTCCCGGAAGGAGCGCTCGCCGGAACGCAGCGAGCCCACCACCAGCGTGGCGTCCGTGGTGAGCGGACGGGTGACGTCCGGCACCTCGGCCTGGAGCGTGAGGTTCTTCACCGCGATATCTCCGTAGGAGAGCGCGGTGAAGTTGCCCTGCACCATCACCCCCGGCGTGCGCGCGGGGCCCTCCGCACGGAACTCCAGCGTGCCGCTGCCGGACAGCGGCGGCACGGTGCCGGGGAGCAGCTTCGTCAACGTGTCGGACAGCAGGGCGAGGTTGCCCGCCGTCAGGCTGCCGTCCACGCGAATCGAGTCGAGGGTGCCCGCGCCCTTGGCCTGGAGGGAGGCGCCCGGCACCAGCACCAGCAGGCGTGACAGCGTGTAGCTCCCGTCCTTGGCGCGGGCATGCAGCTCCACGGGCCCCAGCGGCTGGCCCCGGAAGCGCGAGGGCGACACCGTCAGGTCCACCTCGCCGTCGAGCGTCTCCAGGCTCGTGCCGCCACCCTTCGCGTCCAGGTTCGCGGAGAGGCTCGTCTTCGGCCCTTCCTTCACCAGCGCGGACAGGTCCACGTCGCGAGCCTTCACGGAGACGCCGGTGGAGCGCATCCGCTCCAGGTCCAGGTCGCCCTTCACGTCCAGCTTCGCGTCCGCGGCCGTCCCCCGCACGTCGACCTTCGCCAGGTCTCCGTCGATGCCCGCCTTGCCCACGAGACTCACTGGCACCAGCAGCGGCCACGTGGGCAGGAAGCCGCGCGTCAGCTCCGGCGGAACGGTGAGGCGGCGCACGTCCACGTCCGCCTTCAGCGCGCCCGCGAGCTGTCCCGGCGGCGGCTCGGGAGGAAGCTGGGCGGAGGCGCTCGCGTCGAGCAGCAGGCCCGCGAGGTCCAGGTCCACGTCGGCCTTCAGCGCGCCCTCTTCACCCTCGCCCTTCAACGACAGCCGCACGGGCCCCTTCGCGGGCAGCGCGAGTCCACCCGTGGCCTCCAGCGTCGCGCCGAAGCCCTGCGTCGCCGCCGCGAAGTGACCGGACGCCTCCGCGTCGAAGTCCTCCAGACGCACCTTTCGCTCGCCGCCCTCTTCAAGCTCCTGCTTGAAGTCGACGTAGCCGTCCTCGAGCAGCAGCTCTTGCAGCTCCACGCGCAGCTTGCCGCGAGGAGAGGGCGGCTCCTCGGGCTTGGGCACGCGGGGCGCGATGGCTCGACTGAGGTTCAGCCCGCGCTCGTCCTGGGCCAGGTAGAGGCGGGGCTGCACCACGCGCGCCTCGGTGACGTTGACGTGCTGACGGATGAGGCCGCCCAGGCGCACGCGCGCCTCGACGCGGGCAATCTCCGCCACCAGCTCGCCCTCCGGGTCATACAGCTTCACGCCGGTGAGGACGACGCCCGGAGGCGCCAGGTCCAGCCCCGCGACTTCCAGGCGGCCGGAGAACCGCTCGTTGGCCAACTGGAGGCCCTTGCGGACGAGCCAGCCTTCACCCGGGGATGACGTCGCCCAGACGAGCGCACCCAAGACGGCGAGCACCACCAGGCTCACCAGTCCGAGCAGGCCCAACAGCAGTCGTCGTGCCCAGCGTCGCCCCTTCAAAACGCCTCTCCAATCGACAGGTGCAGCGCGCACTGCCCGTCAGGCGCTCCCGCGAAGGTGGCCCCGCGAGAGGTGGGGCCGTCCGGCTTCCACTTGCTGCCAATTCCGAAGCAGCCTCCGGACGTCGGATAGATGTACCCCGGGGTGGCGACGGGCAATCCCTGGCCCAGATTCAGCCGCCGCGCGATGTCCAGGCGCACCGGGCCCACCACCGTGAGGTAGCGCAGACCGAAGCCCACGGCCTGGTAGTGGTCGGGACCGAACAGTTTCGGCGCGTTGCGCGACTCGAAGCCCTCCACGCCCACCAGGCCCGTGTCCCAGAAGGCCGCGAGCATGACGCTGGTGGATATCTGGTAGCGCAGCTCCAGCGACGTCTCGACGAGGCTGTTGCCGCCCACCGGCACCGTCTCCCACTCCTTTGTCTGCGTCGTCTCAGGCACGCCGTCGCCGTCCAGGTCCTCCTGCTTCGCCAGCGCCGCCAGCGGAGACAGGCGCTGGCCATTGAAGCCGCGCATGGAGGTGGCGCCACCGGAGAAGAAGCGCGTGACGATGGAGCTCTGCGAGCCGCCCGCGGGGTTGAGCGTGCCCGCGCGCACCTTGCCCGCCAGCACCAGGCGCTTGTCCTCGCCGAAGGAGTAGTAGAAGCGCAGGTCCGGCAGGATGCGGATGTAGTTGAAGTCGCCGAAGAAGATGCTGCCGCCCTTCTGCACGGACAGGCTCAGGAAGTAACCATCCCGAGGCTCCACCGGGTCATCCCGCCGGTCCCACGAGAAGGCCACCTCCAGGAAGCTCAGCGCCACGTCACACTGGAGGGCGTCCGAGCTGCAGCCCAGCACGACGGGCGGCACGCGCGAGTCCGCGCTCACCCGGCCCGACAGCCGATAGATTTGCAGATTGTAGGAGGGGAACACGGAGAAGCTGCGGTGCGGCTGCCAGATGACGCCCAGTTGCAGCCTGCCGCCGTAGAAGTCGTAGGCCTGCTCCAGGCCCTTCTCCAACGTGAGCGACGTCTGCTGACGCAAGTCGCGGAAGAGGAAGCGCGGCTGCTCGTACTCGCCCGTGATTTCGAAGACGGGCCCCTGCTTGGTCGGCGACAGGACGTGGGGGATGAACGCGTAGCCGGCGCGGCCTCGCACGGTGACGCGGCGCAGGCCGCCCAGGAAGTTGCGGTGGCTCCACTCCCCCAGCACGCGCGCTTCCTGACGGGCCGCGTCCACGCCGATACCACCGCCCAGCCTCACCGAGCGGAACGGCGCCTCCCGCACGTCCACGACGACGGGCACCGTGGCGGACTCCCGGTCCGGCGCTCCGCGGTTCACCTTCACCGCGCCGAACACGCCCATGCGGAACACGCGCGCCTGGGCCTCCGCCAGCGCCGTCTCGCTGTACCAGTCCCCCTTCTTCAGCGCGCCCTGCACCTGCTCGATGATGCGGCGCGGCGGTACCTGGGGATTGGCGTCCGTGGCGACGAACGTGTTGCCGAACCGGTAGCGCGGCCCTGGCTTCACGTCGAGCCGCACCTTCGCCTGGCGGGTGTCCACGTCCACCTGCACCTCGCCCGACACCTCCGCTTCCGCGTAGCCCAGCTCCCGGAGCTCCTCCTGCACCCGGGCCTTGGTCTCCTCCCAGGCCGCCTCGCGGAAGATGTCGCCTTTCTTGAGGGGCAGCTTGTCCAATACCCGCTCGTGATGCTCCTCGCGGTGCAAGTCCGGCAGCGCCTGGAGGCCCTCCACCTGGACTTCGCTGATGCGCGTGGGCTCGCCCTCGCTCACCTGCACCGCCAGCTTCACCTCGTTCTTGCCATGGGGCTCCACCGCGCTGTCCACCACCTCCGCCTGGTAGAAGCCCTGGGCCTGGTAGTAGCGCTCGATGCGGCGCAGGTCCGCCTGCCACGCGTTGGGGTCGAAGTAGTGAGGGCTGCCAAAGGGCCAGAACGCCCACCACGGAGTCCCCGAGGTGAGGATGCGGTCCTTGATGTCCCCTTCGCTCACGTGTTTCGTGCCCTCGATTTCCAGCTTGGAAACCTTGGGGCCCGGAGGCGGGGTGGACGTGGTGGCGCACGCCGCGACGCTCAGGAGCGAGGCGACAGTGGCGAGGCGGAGGAGTCGGAGCAGGTCAACGGCCACGGACTGTTCATACAAGGAAGGCAGGCGGCTGACGCGTCCTCTGGAGGACGCGCCCATCCCTTTGTCGCATTCCAACGTCTTGTCGACGGGTCCTGTCGGCTGGTCCTTGCTGGACGGACACGGAGACGTGCAAGCCGCGCCAAGGTGCGCCAGATTGGGGCCCATGCTCCTGTCCCGGCGAATCAAGGTCCTGGTGTTCTGCGTGGTGTCGGCGCTCGCCACCGCCGCCTGCGGCGTGGATGATGACGAGGTGGTGCGCGTGAAGGAGGGCGAGAGCCTGGCCGACGCGGACTACTGCGGCTCCTTCGGCTGCGCGGACTCCTTCGAGTTCTGCGCCGAGGTATTCCTGGAATTCGGCCGCTCGCCGCCCATCTGTGTCACCGAGGACGTCTGCGCGAGGCTGGAGTGCGCCAACGCGAATCGCCGCTGCGCCATCTTCGATGGCTTCCCCGGTCAGGTGAAGTGCATCAACTGACAACCGTGGGGCCAAGGTGACTCCGTCCGGGAGGACCTCCCCCCGGACGGTTCAGCGGTGCCTTCGGTTCAGCGGCGGGCGGAGGCGGTGAGCCAGGCCAGCTTCTCGGCCGCTTCGCGCGTCGACGGGTCCGTCATCAGCGTGCCCACGTCCTGGGAGATGCGGTAGGCCCAGTTCGAGTCGCTCATGGAGCCCGGCAGGTTGATGCGGTCCCGGGTGCCGAGCACGTCCTGCCAGGGCAGTACGCACAAGTCGCTGCTGGAGTTGAGCGCCGCGGCGAGCAGGCCCCGGTGTACCTCTGAAGTGAATTCGCGCGTCACCGTCACGCCCCGCAGCTCCGGCCAGGCGCGCGCGGCGGCCTGACGCTCGTCGTCGCGGGCGCCCTCCCACCACTCCGCCATCGTGTCGGTGTCGTGGGTGCCCGTGGTGACGAGGGACACGGGGGGGAACTGGTGCGGGTTCCGGTAGATGCTGTCGTCGCGCTCCCAGCGCATCACCCGGTAGCCGGGCAGCTTGAGCTCCGCGAGTATCTGCCGCACGAAGGGGGGAATCACACCCAGGTCCTCGGCGACGATGCCCGCGCCCTCGGAGAGCAGCTCGAAGTGCTTGCGGCCCTGCCGCTTGTGGCTCTCCTCGTCCGGGGGGATGAAGCGCCCGGTGGGCGTCTTCTCGTCGCGAATCCACTGCCGGAAGTAGCCCACCGCGTGGTCCACCCGGCGCAAGTCGTAGTAGCTGGCCGCCTTCTTCGCGCGGGCGCGCAGCCACGCGTAGTCGTCCTTCTGCATGGCGGCGAAGTCGAAGTAGGGCAGGCCCCAGTCCTGGCCGGTGGCGGAGAAGTCATCCGGCGGCACGCCCAGCCGCGCGTCGCGGCGGAGGATGGTGGGGTTGGCCCAGCAGTCCGCGCTGTCCTGGCCGATGATGAAGGGCTCGTCGCCGCACAGGAGCACGTCCTGCGTCTTCGCCCTGGCGCGCGCCGCGTCCCATTGCTGCTCGGCCACCCACTGGAGCCAGGCGTGATAGCGCACCCGGCGCTCCAGCTCCGTCGCCTTGGCGCGCAGCGCCTCGGGCTGGCGCGTACGCAGGCCCTCCGGCCACTCCCACCATGCGCGGCGCTGCTCCTGCTCGCTGATGGCGGTGAAGAGGGCGTAGGTCTCCAGCCAGCCCGCCTGGGCCTCGCGCCACTGGCCGAAGGCCCGGGCGCGCTCCGTCTGCTGGGACCAGTGCCGCGCCTCGAAGGTGTCGAAGGCGCGCGCGAAGGCGGCGTCCTTGAGGGGGAAGATCAGGTCGTAGCGGACGCGGGGGGCGGCGCGGGCCTCGGCGAGCTGCTTGCGCTGCTCCTCGGAGAAGGCGCCCTCGCCGCCGGAGGCGATGAACTCCGGCAGGGCGTGCAGGTCGATGAAGAGCGGGTTGAGGCCGAACGCCGACCGGGTGGCGTAGGGGCTCGAGTCGCCGGGCGCGGTGGGCAACAGCGGCAGCAGCATCAAGAGCTTCTGACGCGCGGCCTTCATCCAGGAGAACATCCCCTCCAGCGCGCCGAAGTCGCCGATGCCGAAATCCGTCGGGGCGCGGAGAGAGAACAGCGGAAGCAGGAGACCGGAGAGCCGGCCGGGGGTGGACATGGTGCGGCGCAATCTGCACCACCCCTGCCCCGGAGTGAACTGGTCCGGTGGCGAGAAATGCGCGGCGGGTTTTCGCTGGAGGACGGAAGCACCTTCCCCGGCGCACCGGTGTGTTGGCCGGTACAATCCCGGGGTGCCCGTGACCGCCTTGCCCACTTCCTTCTATGCGCGGCCAGCCCTGGTGGTGGCTCGGGACCTTCTGGGAACCCTCCTCGTGGTGGTGGATGCCGCCGGCCAGCGCCGGGTGGGTCGCATCGTCGAGACGGAGGCGTACATCGGGGAGCACGACCTGGCCTGCCACGCCGCCAAGGGGCTCACCCCGCGCACGGAGGTCATGTTCGGTCCCCCGGGGCGGGCATACATGTACCTCATCTACGGCATGCACCACTGCTTCAACGTCGTCACGGACGCGCCGGGAGTCGCGGCGGCGGTGCTGGTGCGCGCGGTGGAGCCGGTGGAGGGACTGGAAGCCAAGGAGCGCACGGATGGGCCGGGAAAGCTGTGCAAGGCGCTGGGGCTGACGCTGGCGCACAACCGGCAGGAGCTGAGCTCACCGGGGCTGCACCTGCTGCCGGGGGTGGAGGTGGCGGAGGCGCGGGTGGAGCGGGGGCCGCGCATCGGCGTGGACTACGCGGGGGCGTGGGCGCACGAGCCCTTCCGGCTCTGGGTCCGGGACAGTCAACACGTCAGCAAGCGGCCTTCGACGAGAGCTCGCAACCGGCCTTGACGAAGGCGCTTCCGGCTGGTTGGGTGCGCCCCGCCATGTCCGACGAGGTCGCCACGGAAGATGATCGCCAGCTCCTCGCCCGCGCGCAGGATGGGGACATGTCCGCCTTCGAGGCCCTGGTGGAGTCGCACCAGGACAAGGTGTACGGTCTCGCCCTGCGGATGACCCGCTCCGAGGCGGACGCCGCCGAAATCACCCAGGACACCTTCCTGTCGGCCTACCAACATCTCAAGGATTTCCGCGGGGATGCGGCCTTCGGCTCCTGGGTGCACCGGATAGCGGCCAACCATGCGCTCATGCGCTTGCGCCACCGGCGGGTGACGCAGGCCGCCGAGGTGGAGCTCCAGGGGCCGGAGTTCACCCCCCGGGGTACGCTCGCGGACTACCCGGTGTCGGACTGGAGCCGGGACGCCGAGGAGAAGGCCCTGGACGCCGAGCTGGGGCAGGCCATCCGACAATCGGCGGATCGGCTGCCCGAGGGGTATCGTGAGGTCTTCCTCTTGAAAGACGTGGATGGCCTCAGTTACGAACAGATTGCAGAGGTGACGGGGGATTCCATTCCCGCCATCAAGAGCCGCCTGCACCGGGCTCGTCTCGCGCTTCGGGAGGCCATTGACGCCTTCTACAACCGGGACAATCGCGGGCCGTGAAACGCAACTGGGGGGCTCCGCATCTTCCGAAGCGAGGACGAGGGCGTGCCGCAGCCAGCCGAGGTTCGGATGTACACCTGTAAAGACTCAATCAACCTCCTGCTGGAATACCTCGAGGGCGAGATGTCGCCCGAGGAGTCGCGCCACCTCCAGGAGCACCTGTCGGGGTGCTCGCCCTGTGAGGAGTTCTTGAACACGTACCGGGCGACGCCCAGTCTGTGCAAGCGCGCGCTGGCGGCGAGGATGCCGAAGGAGGTCAGCTCCAAGCTGACGGAGTTCCTTCGCACCAAAATCAAGTCCGCCTCGTGAACCTGAAGCAACTGTCGCTGCCGGAGCTGGCCGAGGCGCTCGCGCCCTTCTCCCCGTCCCCCACCGCGGTCCGCAAGGTGTTCGCCGCCGTCTTCGCCCACGGGCTCGGCTCGGTGGAGGAAGTCGCGCGCTCGCCCCAGGTGCCCCGGCGGGTGTCGGACTACCTGAAGGCCCACGCCGAGATGCCCAGCCTCCAGGTGGTGGAGCGGCGGCGGGCGGACGACGGCTTCGTGAAGTACCTCTTCGACTCGCCCCTGGGCGGGCGGATTGAAGCCGTCCGGATTCCCATCTTCGACGAGAAGTACGTCGTCTGCGTGTCCAGCCAGGTGGGCTGCGCGCTGGCGTGCGACTTCTGCATGACGGGGAAGTTGGGTTTCAAACGGAACCTCCAGACTTGGGAGATTCTGGACCAGGTGCTTCAGGTGCGGGCGGAGGCGGACCGGCCGGTGCGGGGTGTGGTGTTCATGGGGATGGGGGAGCCGCTGCTCAACTACAAGGAGACGCTGCGGGCCGCGGGAATCCTCTCGAATCCGGCGGGCTTTTCGATTTCGGGGCAGTCCATCACCTTCTCCACGGCGGGGCATGTGCCGGCGATTCGGCGCTACACGAAGGAGGGGCATCCGTACCGGCTGGCCTTCTCGGTGACGAGCGCCATTCCGGAGAAGCGGATGAAGGTGCTTCCGATTGAGAAGACGCATCCGTTGCCGGAGCTGATTGAGGCGATTCGCGAGTACAGCCAGGTGCGGCGAGAGCGGGCGATGATTGCCTATGTGGCGATATCGGGCTTCAACCTGGAGCGGGAGGACGCAGAGGCGCTGAAGGTGGCCTTCGAGGGGATTCCCATCAAGGTGGACCTCATCGACGTGACGGACCCGACGGGGAAGTACCTGCCGCCGTCGGCGGAGGAGCTGAGCGCGTTCCGCGACTACTTGCAGGTCCTGAAGGCGCCGGTGGCGCGGCGGTATTCAGGGGGCAAGGAGATTGGGGCGGCGTGCGGCACGTTGGCGGCGACGCAGTACGGGGGCACGGTGATGCCGGTGCCCGTGCCTTCGCCCACCACGTGACAGTGTGCCCTGTCGGGCGAGCCGAGGGTGCGGGGTGGGGCGGATAGGGTTCCGTCCGTTTCCGGGGCCCTCCGGCTGGTGCCAAGGCATACGGGGAGCAGGCGATCCGGTGACGGAGGGGTGCACCCATGTCCCTGCTCTCGGAGTTCAAGCAGTTCGCCCTGAAGGGCAATGTCGTGGACCTGGCGGTGGCGGTGGTGCTGGGGAACGCTTTCTCCGCCATCGTGACGGCGGTGGTGGCGGACCTGGTGATGCCCGTGGTCGGCGCGGTGCTGCCGGGAGGTGACTGGCGCAACGCGACGGCGACGTCGCTGAACCTGCGGTGGGGGCACCTGCTGGGCGCGGTGCTGGATTTCCTCATCATCGCGTCGGTGCTGTTCATCGTGGTGGCGAAGGTGGGGCAGGTGTGGGCGAAGCACGGGAAGAAGGGTGAGCCCGCGCCGGCCACGACGAAGGTGTGCCCGGAATGCCGTGAGACGATTCCGGTGGAGGCACGGCGGTGCAGGGCGTGTACTTCGGTGCTGGTGATGGTGTGAGGGATTGCAGACGCTTCACACCGGACGAAGGCACGGTGGGAATCTCTCCGATGCGGTGAAGGCGCTACTCCGCTGGAGGGTCCCGATGCTTGCGCACGAGATACGCAGTGCCTTCGTCAACCCCGAGCGCAAGTGCCTTGTTGATGGGCTCGTCGAAGGAGCGTTCATCGTAGCCTTCGATTCGTTCTGCTGGGGAGGCTCTTGTCTGCTTGAGCCACAAGACAAGGATGCGGAGT
The DNA here is from genome assembly GCF_010894455.1 of Myxococcus eversor. Taxonomy (GTDB): domain Bacteria; phylum Myxococcota; class Myxococcia; order Myxococcales; family Myxococcaceae; genus Myxococcus; species Myxococcus eversor. Next base: position 16,141 of record NZ_JAAIXY010000020.1, read on the forward strand.
GCCGTGGTCCGCACCTTGATGTCTTCGTGCTCGCAGAGATTGGGTAGCGTGAGTGTAAAACGCGCTCTTCCCCAGCCCCGCATCTTCGAGGCCATCAAGAGTGCGTTCCTGAGTTGTCGAGAAGTGCCGTCGCGCCGCTCGATGATGTTCATCAAGAAGTCGAAGGACTCCTGTTTCAGAGCCGTGAACTCGTCTCGGACAGAAGAGGGGATGAGGTTCGCCCTGGCCAGTTCCGCTTTGAGTCGTCGCCAGGGGCTCTTGGGAGTGTTCATGGTGAAGCCTGGATGCACCTGTCGGGCTATTTCTCGGTTGCGCTCAACCCCTATCAGCGCAGCAGGAGTTGCTCAAGTATCGCCCCCAGCGCGTCGTCCTTCGATACCGACAGCGTGAAGCAACGGCGCTGTCGACCCTGCTGATAACACTCGGCTGGCAACGCCTGCTGCGTCAATTGGCGTCGCGGAGGTGACCCCGAGCCAAACGCGCGCGCGGCCAAAGCGACCAAATTCAGGAGTCCTCATGGATTCTCCCAGAGCGTGGGCCATGCTGAGTTGCTGCTCGGCGCGAACTCTTCGAATCCCGCAAGGTGTCGTCCGGAAGTTGCTTCAGTCAAGCGAGCGGCTGTCTGGGCCGGACCCGTAGCAGTCCCTCGCTGCTCCTGATTTTGGAGAGGGCACAGGCCTGATCTGGAACCATGGCCCGTGCCCTCCCCGCAGAGGAGGGGGCCCCGCAGCCTGGAAGACCGCGAGCCCATCCTCACCTACCCCGGAGACAATCTTTCAGCCGGCATGATTATCGAATCGTGTTCGCCTCCTCTTCATTGTGCAAGTCGAAGACGGTGCCCTTGCCATGCTTCTCCTCAAGCATCATGTAGGCCTCTTCACCGTCGGTTGCCATCACGGTTACCCGGAAACCAGGCTCAGTCTGAGCGTGGCCCCCGATTTGGATGATTGCTCGGTACTCTTTCAAGTTCTTTTCGGTCATGTCGTGTCTATCTGAAGGGTGCGAGGCAGACATCACTATAGCAGAGGCCTTCGACGATGGTTCCCTTACCTCGCAGGATGCTCCTAATCTGGTCGGCCTCCAGCCTGCTGACATCATGGATTCTCACGTTGGGGGCAGCTCTCCATCGAAGCATGTCCTCCCTGAGGAAATTTGGCGCCGGAGTGATCTGGCCCCCGCGTGAGCCGTGAGCCCCCGAGAGAATGTGTACATCGCCCCGCTGGCGGGCGCTTTCCACAAGGTGAGCGAAGTCAAACTGGATGATCTTCCCGTTGGAGGTCCAGACCTCTCCACCTGCTGCATTCGTGGTCATGGAGAAAGACCCATGGGGCGGGGGGGCTTGAGTCGTGATGGCTCGAGCCATCTTGTCCAGCGCGCCACGAGCACTCTTGACGGGGGTTCTGAGCGCGGATGCAAAGCTACCTCCCGATTCGAGGGCGGAAAAGATGCTGGCGCCAGAGGCGAGTGTGTAGAAGGCTGTCTTCCCTGCGCCGACGACGCAGCGGCCGGTTTCCCCGTTGCCGCAGGCTGACTTTGTTTCGAGATAGCTCTCACCCGCTGACACGAATGGAACGAACTCGTTGATAGCGAAGCTGGCTGCGGCGAGTTTGCTGACAGGGGCGTACCTGTCATACGCCGCCGACGCATTCAACATGCTGTCGAGTTGCGAACCAACGAAGGCTTTGCTCGCGCGGCATCCCAGGTGTGGTCCACAGGGGACCATCTCCGCGCCTTCGTTAAAGCTCGCAGAAGCCTTGGTCAGCAGTGACGTCAGGGCTGACTTGGAGGAACCGGAACTCTGCCCGATGTCGTTCGTGTGGCGGGCATCGGGCTGGGCCTTGGCATCGTCGAGGGTCTCGACGCTGGGGACCCTGAGGTCGATGCGGGGCAGATACAGGGGCGGCTCCGCAGCATAGAAGGTCCGCTCCATCATGCTCTGGTTGAGTTGAGGAGCCCCCGTCCAGCCGCCGTCCCATCTGCTCACCAGTGTTCCACCATGAGGTGTGAAGCCACTCGGGTCTGTGTAGCGCGTGGGATTGTTCAGCACGTAGGCGTAGGCATTGTGTGCCTGCGCCGAACCCGGCTCGGCGATGACCGGGTCCACGCTGAGGAATTTCATCAGTCGTGGGTCATAGACACGCCCCCGCATGTTGATGAGGCTCAGTTCGTCGTCGTGCTCATGCCCCGTGAACCCCCTTCGCGCCCCAAAGTGGCCCGAGGTGAATGCTTGAGCCAGGTTGCTCGACTGCCTCCTGGCGCCGAAGGGCTCGTACTTGATGCGCTCCAGCACGGTGCCTGAAGCGTCGGTGACGGTGTCGGGGCTGCCCTGTGGGTCATTGAGGAAGTAGCGCGTGGACTCCGTGGAGGAGCCTTCGTCCCAGGAGACCTCGGCGATGACGCCCTCGGGACTGGGGATGCTGAGGATGTGGGTGGTGGTCAGTCCCTGCTTGCGACGCTGGTAGAGGCCCCCGAGATAGACGGTCTCATCGAGACCGTCTGCGGAACGCTTGCGGACGCGGGTGCCGGAGGCGTCGTAGTCGAAGAGGACGGTGCCACTCGACGAGGTGACGCTCTCGGGGAGGTTGAAGGAGGTGTACTGCACCGCGCGAACCAGGGCTCCCTGGGCATCGCGCGAGGCAATCTGGTTGCCACGGTGGTCGTACTCGTAGGTGAAGGACTCGGCGCCGAACTGGGCTTGTTTGACAGCGTGAGGGCCACCTGTGGTGCCTGACGTGTAGTCGAGCGTGGTGGAGGGCTCCGAGCCGGCGACGGGAGCGCGGCTGAGCATGTTGCCGAGCTTGTCGTACTGGAACTGGACGTCGAGGTTTTGGCAGTTCTGCTGCACCTTCCATCTCTCGAGGCGATCGAGCGCGTCGTAGGTATACTTCTGGGTAACGCCGAGCTCGAGGTCATGACGAGCCGAGAGATTGTTGTTCTCGGTGTGCTCGTAGGCGAGTCGCTGGACGCTGGTGCCTCCTTGCGTGGCCTCGGTGAAGCGCAGGCGGCCTTGGGTGTCATAGCGGAAGAGGCGTGCGACACCGTTGCCATAATGGGCTGTCTTCAGCCGGCCCATGCTGTCCTGCTCGTAGGCCCGCCAATAATTGGTGATGGAGTTGCTCCGGTAGATGCTCGAGAGGTCTCCTCGGTCCGAATACGAGCGGTTGATCGAGAAGGGCACTCCATTGAGCGCCACCGGATAGGTGAGGCGGCTCGTGCGGCCGTAGTCGTCATACTGACGGCTCATCACGAGCGCCTCGCCGTCAACGCGCTGCGCGACGTCCGTCTCGCGCCCGAAGGCATCAAAGATGTAGTCCGTGATGACGACCCCACCGGGGTTGCCGACTGGGGTCCGGGTCGCGCGCGTCAGGCGGCGCATGGCGCCCGGCCCGTCGTCGTACACGTAATCCAGATTCTCCTTCTGGTTGGCGGAGGAGAGGACGCGGCCGAGGAGGTCTCGCTGGTATTCGGTGGTGATGCGCCCGGCCGCGCCGGCGGAGGCGTCGGACTCGCTCTTGAGTTCGCCGAAGGCGTTGTAGAGGAAGAATCGGGTTCCCGCGTTGGGGTCGACGGTGTGCTCCAGGCGTCCCTTGGCGTCGTAGAAAAGGGAGTTCCGGTTGCCAGCCGGGTCGTCCATGAAGTCCAGGCGGCCGAACGGGCCGTAGGAGTACGTCATGGTCGCTTCCTTGGAGGTTCCCGCGGCCTCGGTGGCCTGTGTCATGAGCCCACGGAAGTCGACGAGCGTCTTCTTCACCTGGCCGAGTGCATCCGTGGCCATCGCCTGCGAGGAGTAGGGCGCAGGCGAGGAGTAGCTGAAGCTCTCGAGCAGCTTGCCGGAGAGGCCCGTGGTGCCATCGCCGAAGCGGCGAGCGGTGATTCGGTTGAGTGCGTCGTACTCGTAGCCTTCCCACGTGGACTGCTCGCTACCGGTCCTGGGCATCTCCCGCTTCACCAAGCGCCCGAGGGCGTCGTAGGTGGCGGTGGAGCTCACCATTTGTCCGTCGAAGCGCGCGGACTGATTCACCACCGGACGCCCCATCGCGTCGAAGCGGGTGAGGGACTCATCCTTCATGGCGGCGCTCGTGGCCACCTGGGTTCGGTGCTGCGGCAGGGGCCCGTTCCATTCGTAGTGTGTCTCGACGATGGACTTGTTCGCGGGTGCCTCGGAGGGGCCGCGGTACATTGGCGTGACAATGCGCTGGCGACCGAAGCCGTCGTATTGGAAGCGCACGTGGACGCCATTGGGGTCGGCCGTTTGAGCGAGGACCCCCAGGCCCGGATGGAAGAGATACCGCCAGGTGGCGCCTTCGGCATCCGTGGTGGTGGAGAGTTGCGTCTGGTCGAGGCCGTCGTACTCCACTGACTCGGAACGCGTGACACCACTGCCTTGCTGAGACACCCGCTCGACGAGGCCCTTGGTGTTTCGGGTGAAGATCGTCTTGAGGTACGTCTCCGAGGTGGTGGGAGTCACGGCCTCGCCAATGAGCGACGGCTCGTTCTCCGCGCTCTCGACCTGACCGTGCGAACCAAAGGTCACCTGCTGCGTGCGAACGTTGGCGGCGTCGGGTTGTCCCGAGCAGCCGATCGCAGGGGCCCTGGGGCAGGACATCCAGGACGTGCTGACGGTCCAGGTGCCTTGGGGTAGCCAGGTGCTGGTGTTGAAGTCCGGCACGGTGAGCGTCTTCACCTGCTCGGTCGTGTTCGCCCCGTGGATGAGCACGGTCTGCGCGAGCGGGGTGCCGTATACATCCAGCGAGGTGAGCGTCTCCGACTCGGAGACGACCGTCGAGGAGCCGTTCCTGATTTCGCGAACCGTCTCGACGATGCGGCTGGGGTACTGCTGGTACGTCGAAGCATAGGCCGCGGGCGTGCGGGTATAGAACCACTGGCGCTGCGTCTGGAGGCGGGTGTTCGCATCCGTCGGTACTTCGACGGTCTCCTCCCTGGGCAGGTGTGCCAGGGGAGCCATCGCCTGGCGGTTCGCGACCTCGACCGTCGTTCTGTTGTCGTAGGTGGTGGTGGTGCGAGTCCCCGTCACCTCGTCGATGACGATGCGCTGCCCGAAACCCAACCAGCCCAGTCCTCGCGTATCAGAGAGCCCATCTCGATAGAGATGGCGCCAGCTCTGCACTCGCTGGTCATTGGAGTTGATGGACATGCGCGACACGACCCGCATCGTTTCGGGCGGCAGTCGCAGCCATGGCGGCATCGTCGGCGCCGCCGTGTAGCTCTTGGTATAGAAAGGCTCGCTCGGTGCGACGGCACCGTGCGGATTGTTCTGGGAGAGCGGTGCGTACTCGAACGAGTAGTTCAGGCCGGAGTAGCCTTGGTGGTTGGCTCGCTGGATGTTGCCGTGCACCCGCTTGAGTTCGTCCACCGGCTTCAGGCGACGCGCGATGCGCAACTCGTTTCCTGAGCGGTAGGTGAAGTCCAGGATGCCATCGTTGTTGACGTCGATGACCTGGGACCACTCCTTGTTGTCCCCGCTGGGAAGAGAAAGGTCCTCGTATCGGCTGAACTCTCCTTGTGCACCCGCGAGCAAAAGCCGAACCGGGCTGCCCGGCCTGAAAATCGCGAAGTCGATCCGTCCGTCGCCATCGAAGTCGCCGTGTTCCGTCTTGGCGAAATGAAGCCGGCTTGCGAAGTCGCCGTTCACACTGGTCTCATGAATCTCCGTGAAACCCGCGCCCGTGTTGAGCTGCACTCGGAGTTTCAAGGGTTCAGTCAGAGGGCCCCTCTGGTGCAGGGTCACGGCGTCCTGCAAACCATCCCCATTGACGTCCACGAGGTGGAACGAATCGAAGATCACTCCCGATCCAGATGGCACCTCTGGAGCAATTCGTACGGTGGTCTTGATTGGCTTCAGTGCAGCGAAATCTGGCGTGCTCGCTGCGTTCTCTCGATAGACAAGTGCATCGAGGAACGTGCTGCTCACAGGGCCTCTACCCAACAGGCTCATCTTTCCGCTTCCATCAAGGTCGATGGCGCGCACGCCGGTGCTGGACTGTTGGAAGTATCCGACTGGAGATTTCGCGGTCTTCCTTCCCCGGGCAGTCTCCGTGACAGCCACACTGCGCTTGGCTGGAACAATGTTGTCGGAGTCTCCCGTCAAGTCGATTTCGTGTTGCCCCATCCACACGCGCTCGTTGCGGCCATCTCCATCGACGTCGAGCCAGTACTGGGAGTTCGGCTCCGAGCCACTGACTTGCTGCTTGGGGTCACCGGCACGGGCATAGCCATACCTGGGGACAGGGTGCCCACCGGAATCGGATTTGTCCCAGTCGCAGGAAAGCGGCGTGACGGTGGAGCGACCAGCGCCGTCCCAATCCGTCACGACAGGGTACAGGTTGCGCTCATGGCGCTCCCCGCAGAAGTCGCCTGGATCGTTGTCTCCGAAGACGAAGTCCCAGACGTCCTCGAGCCAACTGGTTCCTTCGATATTGAAGTAGGGAAACCAGATTGAGCCACCCGTGACATCCGAGGCCACGAGCGATGGCGACTCCGCGTCCGGAAACTGCAACAGCCGCATTGTGTCCTGCCAGAGTTGCGCCTTGAAGTCTGTGGTCACCCCGGAAACGTCATCAGTCCAGACGCCGTCGTCCTCGCTCTTCTTGTCGGACCGGACGAAGTACGCGAGACCCTGGCGTCCAGCGCCCAGGCCAAAGGCATTCAGGCCCGCGCCCGCAGCGGCATCGCTGACGTTCTGAGCTGGCGAGTATTGGAAATCCCAGGAACCCTGTTCCCAGTCGAAGCGCACGGGCGTCTTGCAGATGTCTTTACCGTCGCACTCTTGGAATTCCGTCAGGAGGCTTCGCTTGCTGATGGAGCCCAACAGGTACTTCAGCTTGTACGAGCGCAGCAGCACGGTGGACAGGTTGCTGGCGCCCGCTGCGAGACCAGGGGCCTTCATGTCGATTCGAGAGAGTCGAAAGTCGCGGCCGACCTTGACGCCCGCCAGATAGCCGGTGAAGACATCAGGCCGGGATTCGTAGTGGAAGCTGACCTCTCGCTGCCCCGGTTCAATGGTGCCAGACGCGTCGCGGAACTGCGTGTAGGTGATGCGCATGGGGCGATGCCAGGCGCCCGAGGCGGCACCAAGGGGAGCCTGCTCGTAGAACACGTCCATCCGGTTGCCGAAGCGGTCCTCGACGGCGGCGAGCGCCCAGGCGAGGGTCACCGAGTCAGTCCAGCCGACTTGGATGCTCCCTCCTGGACCCTGGTCGAGCCGCTCGTACCTCCCCTGGATGAGGGCGTCGTCGCGATGACCTCCATGCCCTGTCGAAGTGCGCCCGTAGGTCCGGATGAGTCCATCACGCCCGCGCACCTCGAACGTCGCTGGCGCCATGCCGTGCCTGTCAAGCTCACGGATGGATGAATAGGTATCTTGCTCCGTCTTGAATGAGGGATAGCCCGTGGCGACGAGCCGAGTGCCATCCAAACAATACACGGGGCTGTATTCGTCGATATCGTCCAGGCCCGCGCCTGGGAAGAAGTCGATGGCTTGGAGCTTGCCGTCCCTTGCGAAGGAGTTGGGGCACAGGGTGATCTGCGACAGCCCTGCGAGGTTGAACCCGGGCCCAATCGGCCCATCGCTTCCCTGGCTGCCGTAGACAACCGAGAGCGAGGGTTGAATGCCCGCGCGCCCCGGTGGAACCCAGAGGGGAAGTGAAACGACCGCGGAGCCGCTCGTGGTCACATCCGCCGTGAAGGGGGTTATCCCGGGGACCTGTTCGTTGGCCGGACCCGTGTCGAGAATCGTGTCCGAGCGCAGTTCAAAGGGAATGCCTTGCTGCGCCCCAAGGGCCTTATCCATCTGGATGCGTGTTGTGTCCTCCGCTTCAGAGGACGGGGATGCTCCTGGCATGCAACTGATGAGCTGCGCTCCATAAAAGAGCAAGGTGAGGTGTGCAGTCAGGAAGCGAAAGATTGAAGATGGAGGTCTTGAGTCTGGGCTCATGTCGAGTCGCCGTTCATGAAGATGTGGCTGTGGCCGCGCCTGGACGCCAGGACGTCATCTCCCGGTGCCAGCCATGGCGGGGTCGAAAGAAAAGCGGCTACTAGCAGCGGGACTGTTCGCAGACACCGGACTCATCCGGTGCTCCCGAGCAGTTGTTGTCGATACCGTCGCAGACTTCGACTGCCCCTGGTCTTATGTCGGCCCGGTTGTCGTCACAGTCCCCCGGAGTCCGGGATGTATTCGCGGGCTGTCGACAGGCGCTCTGGGGCTCCCAGTTGGCGCCATGGCCATCGTGGTCCTGGTCTGCGAAGAACTGGACCCAGGTGGAGGTGTCGCTGGCGTCATCAGGCAGGCCACTGCAATCTTCGTCGAGGCCGTTGGCACAGACCTCCGTACGAGGTTGACCTGGAACGCAGACGCCATGGTCCCCCCATTCGCACATCTGCCTTGGAGGCTTGCCGTCCTCGGTCTCTTCCTCCCAGCAGCCCATTGCGCATGCGGCAACGCTGCGAATGCAGGCACCGACACCACACGTCTTGGGCGGAACGTCGTCCACCTGCCCATTGCAGTCGTTGTCGACCTGGTCGCAGGACTCCGTCGCGGGAGGACGCGGCGTACAGGTCTGCTCCATGCCGTTGACACAGGACTGGATGCTGGCCGCGCAGGCTCCCACGCCACAGTGCTTCAGGGCACCTGGGCGCACCGCTGCGTTGGCATCGTTGCAATCCAGGCCACTGGATGACGTCCCGGCAGGCAGGCTGCAACTGGTTCCAATTGGGGCCCCCGCTCCATGCCCATCGCCGTCCCCGTCGCGATAGAGCGTCAGCAGGACGCCTTCGTCGGCGGTCCCATTACAGTTGTCGTCCGCTCCGTTGCAGACTTCGGCTCGAGGCGTGCCCGGCTTGCAGATATTCGCCCCCCAGGTGCACACCTCAACGGGTGGTTTCCCATCGCGGGGCTCTTCCCACTCGCAGTGGTTGGCGCAGGCCGCCACGGTTCGCTGGCAGAGGCCCACACCACAGGAGACCGGCGGCAGGTCATCCACCAGTCCATTGCAGTTGTTGTCGACCTGGTCGCACACTTCCGTGGTCGCGGGCTTGGGGATGCAAGCTGACTCGGCACCGTTGACGCATGCCGGGATGCTGTTGGTGCATGCTCCAATCCCGCAGGACTTGAAGGCTCCGGGTTTGATGGATGTCGAGCCATCGTTACAGTCGGTGGCATCCGTGACGTAGCCGGCAGGCTTTCCACACGCATCCTTCCAGTTGCCCGGGGCTCCGAAGCCGTCGCCGTCCGCGTCGCGGTAGTACCTCACCCATTGCCATAGGGAGGCATTGTTGTCGTCACAATCACTGTTGTTGGTGACCCACCCTTGGGCCAGGCAGCCTTGTCGTCCAGGGCCGGCGCCTTTATGGTCTCCATCCGTATCTCGATAGAGGGTGAGGGTGACTCCCTCGTCGATGAGGTCGTCACAATCGTTGTCGAGCCCATCACAACGTTCGGGCTCGCAGACATCCGGCGGCGGTTCGCAGCCGTTGCAGCCCATGGGAGCCACGCTCGTTCCCGCATCCAGTGATAGCGATGTGACTACCGGCTGCGCTGCCAGCGTCGGGAGAGCCATGGTGATGGCGAGGAGTGCGAACCGACGGGCATGGCGGTGCCACTGCCGCGTGTCGGCACGGGAGGTTCGAGGCATGGTGAGCTTTCAGAGCTGGCGAGGTAGTCGTCTCGCGAGACGTCTGGCTGTAGGCCGAACCCGCCCGGCTCCCGCCGGTGGAGGACTCAGCGGTCGCCAGATGCGCTCGCGGTGTCCACGTGTTCTGCAATGGACGCGCCGCGAGCTTTGGGAGGCGCATGTCCACGTCGCGGGCGAGCAGTCCGTCCATGGGGCGGGACGTGCATCCAGCCGGCGCTGGGTGGGCAAAGACCTACGCTGAGATCAGCGTGGCTTCTCTGGGCGCGAATTGCTCATGACGGTCGGTGCGATGATGCCAGCGGGCTTTCAGGGGAGCGGCTGCTCGGGCCGGACCCGTAGCTGGTCCTCGCTGATGGACTTGAGCTCCGAGACGCGGAGTCTCCTGTAGACGATCTGCCTCGCGACCCGTGCTACCGCCTCGGGGAGGTCGCTGAGTCGCACGGGGACTGTTGGTGCGGCGGTGCGCTGATAGGGGGCCCCCGTGGAACGAGGAGTCGAAGGCATAGAGCCCCCTCGCCGCCATCTGTTGCCATGGGTCCCCCGGTTCGGAGAGCTGCCCGGGTTCGGGTATCGACTCCGTGCCTGGCGCCATGGACCGGATGGCGGAAATCGCCTGGTCGTGTGCGTCGACATCTTGGAGGAACTCGTCTGGCGCATAACCACCGCCCGCGGTGCTGAAGAAACCTACGAATCCGTCCTGGTCGCAGGCCAGCCAGTCGTACTCAAACCCCTGAATGGAATCTTGGGTCTCTTGGGCCATGGGGCCTTGTCGGCTGGCGTCGGGTTGGATTGGAGGGACTCAGCGTGACGAACTGGACCGTAGCTTGTCCTCGTGCAGGATTTTCTGGTGCCATTCCAGGGTCTGACGCAAGTGCCACGCTTCATTCTCCTCCAAGGTCAGGCCCTTCGGGATTGATGCATCAATCCGCTGAGCCTCGCTGTAGAGCTGCAGGAATGTCGCGCGCCACTCCCACCCATCGAAGCACGTCAGGTGGAAGCATCCATCGGAATAGGACCACGGGGAGTGCCCGCGCGGAAGGAAGGCCGGGAACATTCTCAAGTCCTCGGTAGACTCGATGATGCGCTCACAGATGAGACACCTGCTGTGTCCCGAAAAGAAGTGTGCCATGGCGGAAGAGGATTCCTGAAAAGCGGCCATGCCACAACTTGAGGGACGCCCGTTCATTCGATCATGAGCCCGTTGACGAAGACTCAGCTCTTTCCTCGAAGAGGCGCCAGGGTCGTCGGCTCGTGTGGGATTCATCTGCGAGGGGATTGAAGCGAGGACTCCTTGGCGCAGATGGGAGGGCCTTCGTATCTCCCCGCGTGTTCGAGTTCCTCCATCAACGTGCGGAGTTGCTCGAAGCGTGGCCAGGCTGCCAGGTGGGTCGAATGGAAGTGGAGGAAGTTGAACTCGTACAACGGAGATGTGGAGTCGCTCGTGAGCAGTTCCGTGTTGCACCAGTTCTCATGAATCTCTTCTCCACAGGTCGTGCAGATGCCCTTGGCACGCTTGACTCGCCGGAGTCTTTCATTGCTGAGCGTGAGTGCCAGGGTCGTCAAGGGATGAGCCTCGAAGCACTCCATGTGAAAGGAGCGACCGGAAAGCGCGAAGAGTGGGTCTTGTCGATTCCTCACGAAGTGGGGCAGTGAGGCGCCAGGTGTCTCATTGATGGGTTCCTCGCAGATGCCGCACCTGTTTCCGCGAATGAATGCCATGGCTGCACCAGATGCTACTTGAAGAAGAGAGCGGCGCACTCGCTCGCTCGCGTTGAGTTGATGGGGCCCTTTGCTTTTCGAGTGCTTGCATGCGGGATGCTCAGAGACCGTATCGGTCCGCGTACTCGTGACGCAGCGTGCCTCGATACCAGCCATCAAACGAGTCGAAGACCTGCGTCGGCTCTCCCGGATGCTTGTCGAACCAGGCAAAGCGCCCATCAATCGGGTGAAAAGCGGAGAGGCCGAGGCCGACATGGAAGACGACCCAGTCGGGCGGAAGTCCGGCCCTCCGATAACTGGAGGTGATGCCGTCGATGTCGTCCCCGGTTGTTGGATCTCCAGCGGGGGAAAGAAACGTCTCCGTCTCAAACGCCTCTCCGCCTCCCGTCGACGACCAGAATCGTAGCAGGTCCGTGGGGACACTTCCGTGTCCCATCGCCCAGCGGCGGAGCGTGTCTTCGGGTAGGGGACTCCTCCAGCAGAACAGCATGGGCCGCTTCACCGCATCTGTTTCTATGGAGCTGGTGGACTGCAAGGAACTCCTCCCGAAGACTGACCTGTAGCCCCTGTGACCAGCATACGCCCACGTGAGTCCAGGGCAGGGACTTTCTGACACCACCCGCATGCGCGGAGGCCGACATCGATGGGGCCGCGGGCGCGACTTGCGACGCGCACCTGCCCCCTGCTCACCGAGGAGGCCCCGCGACCTGGAAGACCGCGAGCCCATCCTCATCTACCCCGGAGCCGATCTTTCATCCGGCATGGTTATCGAATCGTGTTCGCATCCTCTTCATTGTGCAGGTCGAAGACGGTGCCCTTGCCATGCTTCTCCGCAAGAAGCATGTAGGCCTCTTCAACGTCGGTTGCCATCACGGTGACTCGCAGACCAGGCTCAGTCTGAGCGTTGCCCCCGATCTGGATGATTGCTCGGTACTCTCTCAAGTTCTTTTCGGTCATGTCGTGTCTATTCCGTGGCTCATGGCCCAGTGGCGGAGCGTGTCTTCGGGTAGGTGATTCCTCCAGCGGAACAGCATGGGCCGCCTCACGGCGTCTTTTTCGAGGGTGCTGGTGGGGTGCAAGGAACTCCTCCCGAACCCGTGACCAGCATACGCCCACGTGAGTCCAGGGCAGGGACGTTCTTCGACCTTGGCCCCCCCTACGTGGAGGTCGACACCGAGGCGGCGGCAGGCGTGGCTTGCGGCGCACGCCTGCGCTTCACGCACGGCCGCCATCGATGGGGCTTCAGCGGTTTGCTCCAGGCTCGAAGCGGGCGAGGAAGACCTTGAACTGCAATGAGACGAAGAGGGGGCGCGGCGTCACCAGTGAGGCCTGTGCGAGCAGCGCGAACATGGCTGCGTCGGACCCGATGGGGCGAATCTCCGCCATTCGCTTGCGCCGATGCTCCAGTGCCTCGGCCGGGACTCCATGGGCCCGCAGCCGTCGGAATTCCACGTCCATCAGCTCGGGGTCATTGCCGACACGGCAACCCACGACGAAGGGCGCTCCGGGCTTGAGTCGCCGCGTCGCCTCTCGCAGCAGCTCGAGGCGGGCTTCCTCGCCCTCTACATGGTGCAGCACGCCCATCATCTGAGCGCCGTCGAAGGGTGGCCCGGGAGGCAGGGTCTTCAGCTCGCCCACGTGCAGGTGCGTCCGAGAAAGCAGGCCCTCGGTCTCCAGTCGCTTCCGGGCAACATCGAGCATGGCCTCGGACGGGTCCACGCCCGTGAAGCGCCAGCCGGGAACATCGAAGCGCAAATAGGGCAGCAGCTCCGCGCCCGTGCCCATGCCCACGAAGAGGATGGAGGCGGCCTCCCGGCCGTCGAGCTGGGCTGTCAGCGCGCTGACGCCGAGCTCATACACGGCCGGGGCGCCGGCGAGGTTGATGGCGGCCTGGGCGTCATAGTGGGCGGCGCGGTCGGCGCCGAAGCCCGGCACGATGTGGTGGGCGGAGTGTGTCGGGTGTTCATGGGCCATGACGTGTCCTCGATGGACCCGCTGAAGGCGGGCGATTATTCGAGGATGGGCGTCGGGAGGCCGCACCGGTAGAGCGGGGATTCAGGCCGCATCGGCGGATTGTCTGGCGAGTTCGGGCTCGCCGCCTTCATCCAAGGTTGGCTCCGGACCGGCAGGCAGAGCGGCAGGAGAGGGGTGGCAGGCCGAGTCGGAAGACGATGGCCACCCACGAGTGAGGGGCCACTGGAGGCGCGATGGTCAGGACATTCGCGCGAGGTGCTTGCGCGCGACCGCCTCTGTATTCTCCTGGACGCCCAAGGCGAGGGCCTCGCGAAGGAGCGCCGCGCACAAACGAGCATCGTCGTAAGGGATTCGTTCACCGGGGGCCATCCTGTTCAAGTCGAGCAGGATGAGGAGGATGCGTACGGCCGTCTCCCTCAGTCCGGGCTCTTCGTGGATGCAGAGGCTGGGGAGTGCTCTCGCAAGACGTGTCCGGTCCCAATGTCGCATCGTGAATGCCGTCGAGAGCGCATTTACAAGCTGACGCGTTGACCCGTCACGCTGCTCGACGATGCTCATCACGAAGTCGAAGCCCTCGGCCTTCAGTGAAGTGAACTCACGCTCGACTGGATAAGGAAGGCTGCCAGCCCTGGCCAGTTCTGCCTTGAGCCGTCGCCAAGGGGACTTGGGCCGGAGGTCGGCGAGTGGCGCCAGGACCCGGTGACGACAGCTCCGCGGAAACACCACGTCCAGCGAGTAGGCATCCCCGGGCTGCCAGCTCCGGGAGGACTCCTCCAACACGCGCACGTAGGCACCAAGGTCTTCGGCGGAGAGAGTGGGAAGTTCGTCATGAAGGAGGCTGATTCTTCCAGCGGGAAGCCAGGAGAGGTCTCCGAGGACTTCCGAGAGCGCATCCCAATTCTGGCCCAAGTGGGCTGGCAACCGGAGCGCTGCTTCGAGCGCGTTCATCAACTGCTGCTTGCTCGAGACTCCGGAGGGGATGCGTGCGACGTGCGTCCCGGCGGGCTGAAGCTCTCCCGGATTCTTGTCGAAGCGAAGTGGCATGGTGCGCTGGCGGCTAGCGTAGGTGAGGTGCGGGGAATCATGCCATTGAAGGTGCTTGAGATGTTCGCGTCTGCCAGCAACCGTGCCGTCGGTGCGGACCTCGGCGCGCCTGGGCTCTGAGCCTCGGGATGGGGCGTGCGCCCGCTCGCCATGCGCGTGAATGCGCGGCGCGAGGGGCGACCAGGCAGGCGTCTTGTTTCAGCGAGGGACTACGCGGACGGCTGTCGCCACTCCGGCCGTCGCCGCGCGTAGAGCACGAAGGGCACGGCGGCCAGGGTGAACACCAATCCCCCCAGCCGCGCGACATAGGCGAGGGGGTTCTTCACCCCGAGCTGCTCGGGCGGCACGAAGCCCACGATGAAGGCCAGGGCGCAGGACACGATTCCCACCCAGGCGAGAAATGGCAGGGCGGGCGCCCGGTACCCCCGCGGGATGTCTGGACGCGAGCGGCGCAGCTTAAACGCCGACACGAACATGAACCCATACATCGGGATGTAGAGCTGCGTCGTCATCGCATCGAGCGCCCAGTAGACCTGATTGACGTCCTTCGCGACGAAGAACACCAGCGTGAGCAACGTCACCAGCACCGCCTGCGTGCCCAGGAGCGCCGTCGGGGTGCCATGGAGGTTGGTGCGCTGGAAGAACGGTGGCAGCAATCCCTTGCGCCCCACCAACAACAGGCTGTGATTGGGGCCGAGCATCCACGTCAGCACCGAGCCCAGCGTGGCGAGCACGAACAGCAGCGCGATGACCGGCGTCAGCCACCGCAAGCCATACGCGGCCAGGTAGGTCTCGAACGCCTGGGTGAGCCCCGCGCTCAAATCCAGCTTCTCGCGCCGGACGGCCACGGCGACCCCCAGGGTAGCAAACACGAAGATGAGCGTCGCGAGTAACGCCATCACCGCCATGGCTTTCGGATATCCGTGGCGCGCATCACGCATCTCCCGGACGTGCACCGCGCTCACCTCCACGCCGCCGTAGGCCAGGATGTTGCCCACCACCAGCACCAGCCCTCCGATGCCGGACCACCGCGGTAGGACGTGACGCGCATCCAGCGGCGTGGCCGACGCATGGCCTCCGAGGAGGTATCCCCCCATCAGCACCGTCAGCAGCACCGTGGGGAACACGATGCCGAGCACCACGCTCCACACGGAGAAGCGCGAGGCGTGACGGACGCCGTGCATGGCCACCGCCGCGCACAGCCCGAAGCCCGCCAGCACGAAGGCGCCATTGAACGGGCCGCTGCGCGCCAGCTCCGGCGACACGACGAACGCGAGGTTGCCCGCCGCGAACGACAGCAGCAGCGGATAGAAGATGACGTTCTGCACCCACTGCTGCCATGCGGCGCAGAACGCCCACTTCTCACCCAGCGCCTCGTGCACCCACGTGAAGACACCTCCGGGCCAGGTGCTTCCCAGCTCGGCGGCGACGAAGGCCGCGGGCAGCAGGAACACCAGCGTGGGGATGAGGTACAGCACCACCGAGCCCAGGCCGTACTCAGCCATCGCCGCGACATTGGTCAGGTCGATGACGGCCGAGGCCGACAGCAGCCCCATCGCCGGCCAGCGCATCCCCTGACCAGGGCGCCTCTCGGGGGGATGGGGAGACGGCCCTGTCATGTCGGTCAACCTCTGGACAGGGAGTTCCCAATGACGCTGCCGTGCGTCAAGGGTGCCACCTCGCACGACGTGCTCGATTGAATGTCCGACCCACCGCGATGGGGTGTGCAGCGCGTTGCCTCGCACCCCGGGCCGTCCCGAGCGTTGGCTGTCATTCCTTTTTCCGCGCCACCCTCGACGCGTGTTCCTCTAGGCTGCCCGGCCATGCATTCGACGGTGAGCGCGCTCCTCGACGAAGTCAGCACCTCCTCCGGCGTGAAAGGGGTGCTCGCGCGCGTCGAGCGTCTGGGCGAGCAGGGTGACTTCGAGACGCTGGTGGCGCTCGCCGCTGGACTGGAGGCGCGCCAGGAGTCCACGCCCTCCGAAGAGCGCTGGCGTCTGCATTCCGTCTCCGACCGGGTGGAAGAAGTGCTTGCCCGGAACACGCGTCTCGAGAGCGCCCTGGCCTTGCTGGAGCTCGCACGCCAGCCTCGCGACTCGAGCTTCCAGGGACGGCACTCCTCCTCGCGGCGGGCGAGGGACTTCGCCCACCTGCTGGCTTCCCATCGTTCCGCCGCGACGTTCGTCGAACTGCTCGCGCGACGTCAGGGCCACGAGGACCTCACGGAGTTGTTCGCGTGCACGGTGCAGGAGCTCGTCCTTCGCGGCGTGGCATTGGACAAGGAGCCCTTGGTGCGCGAGCTGTGGGCGACGCTCGCCGACCAGGAGCATCCGCTGGCGGTCCTTCCCTTGACGCGCATGCCCTGGGAAGCCGCGCTGGGGCGGGAGCCGGGCGTCGACGACCTCGCCTCCGCGGTGGGCTCCCTCTCCGCGGCCATGTCCCGCGCGTCGGGCGAGGACGACGAGGACGAGATGACCACGCCCAACGTCAAGCTGGTGGTGCGTGACGAGCCCGTGCCTCACGCGCTCGCCGCCGTCATCTCCGGACGGGGTGATGATGGCTTTCCCAGCCAGGTCGAGCAGCGCGTGTTGAAGCTGCGCCCCGCGCTTCCCCTGGCCCCACCCGACAGCATCACCTCGCTGCTCGTCGACCTGGACCTGGAGCTGCTGCGCGGCGATTCGCCCGTGGACTGTGAGCGGACGAATCCCGATGAACTGGTGCCGGAGCTGTTCTCGCTGGCGGCCCTGGGCGCGCGCGGATGGCAGGGCGCGGAGGGCGCGGCGTACGGCCGGCTCGCGCTGTGGCGCACGCTGGCGGGGCTCAGTGGCTTCGACGCACCGCTGGAGGCCGCGGCGCTGTCGGCCCGACTGAAGCTCTGCAGGTGGTACCGGTTCCAGGTGCCACCGCATCAGTCCATGGGCGGAGCCACGCGCCTGGGTGTCGCCTGTCTGCGTCCCGGGGGCACGTCGCTCGCGCTGCTCGCGGTGCGTGACGAACCCGAGGCCCCGTAGGGTCGCGTGCCGTGAAGTCCGGCGCCTCCCATCAGAGGTCCATCCATGAGTCAGGTTTGAAGGTGATGGACACGGCCTCGCGGGCTACGGACGGGACGAGCAAGTAGTCCTCTTCGGTCTCCAGACCCATGCGCTCCGCGAGTCGGGCCAGCGCAACCCCTTCGACACAGAGTCGCCCCGCTGTTGCCAGGACCTCGGGGGCCACGCCCCCTTCTTCCTCGAGTTGGTCCTGCTGGTCCTTCCATTCCGAGAGATAGCTCGCGAGGGCGTCGTTGAAGCGCTCCGAACTCGACTCTTGGAGGGCGATGCAGACCTCCAGCCTCAGGTCCTCGGAGCCCTTCAGGACCGTCCTGTAGCGCTTCAGCAGGGACTCACCCGTCTCGGGGGAGGCATCGAGGAAGAACCGCTGCATGAGGAACTCGACGAAGAGGAAGTCCTCCTCGTATTCCACTCCGCGTGCCCAGATGCGTTTCGAGAGGCGCGCGATGTCCAAGGCCCCCTGAAAGTCTCCAGCGGCGATGGCGTCGAAGAACGGTGGTGATTGCCCGGTCCGTTTCTCCTTCTCGCTGGCGTGACGGAGCCACGCGGCATATGCGCGCCCGCTCTGGTGCAACCGCAGCACGAACTCGTCCGCGAGCCCCGTCATCAACAGCTCCCCGATTCCCGCGATGCGGAAGTTCTGACAGAAGCCGAGGATGCGATGGCGCCCCACCGGGTCCGACGTCATTTCCGGAAGCAGGTCGAGGTTCTCGTTGAGCGCATTTCCGACGTAGATGAGAAGGTACCGCGAACTCATGGCTGTCCCCCTTCCGGGGTTCGCAGGACGATGCCGCCCACGTCACCGGAGTCGGAGCTGGAGAGCACGAGGGAGAGGGGCTCGGCGCCCTGGAGTGAATCCCGAGAACGGAGCGCGAGACAGATACCCAGCGCTCCGCTGGCCGCGCCGACATCACCGACCGAGTTGCAGGGCAGATGCCATTGGGACAGGTCCATGCGTTGGCCCAGGTTCACTCGAACGTGTCCCCACTCTTGCGCCCTCCAGGTCTCACCATTGAGGTCGTTGTAGAGGTCTCCACGGAAGGTCGCTGATGGCGCCGTCTCGTCCAGGAGCCGCTGGGTGCATCGGGTGAGGGCGCGTCCTCGCTGGATGCGTGGAAGCTGCTCCGGCTCCTGGTCCGTGGCCACGGTGAGGACCTGGCCCAGGGGGCGGGCGGTCCTTCGCCGCGCGCTGGGCTCCGTCTCGAACAGGAGGGCCACCCCCGCCTCTCCTGGGGCGAATCCCACGGACTGCTCCTCCGTTTTCAGGCGGCCGTTCTCCAGAAGCCCCTCGAGCCGTAGCCCGTCGATATAGGAGTCCACCGCGATGAGCAGCAGTCGCTCCAGCTCTCGCGCCGCGAATTGCCGCATGCCCGACTGCAGCGCCAGGGCGGTTCCCGCGTGTCCTCGGGCGAGCAACCGCACGTTGCTCGAGGGGATGGCGACTCCCAGCGTCGAAACGAACGGTTCAAGGAACTCGTCCTGGATGCGAGCCAGGGCCTGTCCGTCCTCCGTGAGGAGGGTCTGGTCATCCAGCTCCCCGACAACGAGCACCAATCCCGTCGACTCCCAGAAGCGCGGGCTCGCTCCCTCGGAGGTCAGGCCCGAAGACATCAAGTCCTGGACGCTGCCTCGCGCCAGTCGCATCCATCGTCCCAGCAGGCTGAAGCCCTCCGTATAGCCATGGACGGGATGGGACTGGATGCCGATGAGTTCCTGGGTCTCTGGTTCGACGATGTTGAGCGCGTTGACTCGACGAGGGCGTGCGATGCCCGCGTGGATGGCCGCGCAGGTGGCCGCGACACCGCGTCCCACGGAGGTGATGGCACCCGCGCCTGTAATCACGGTGGGCGTCAATGCGCGTTGCCCCCGGCCCATACCTCGAACGAACTGGACCCAAAGCCCATGGGGCGAGGAAGGAAGGCTCTGACCTGCTGTCGTTGTGTCCTGGCCCACGCCTGGGTCTCAATCCAGCACGTGCCGCCGCTGCGCACGGCCAGCTCCCACGCCAGGCCGGGTCTGCGCGTCATGGGCACTTCCAGCAGCGCCTGAAGCGCGGTTGTTGGAGTCCAAGGTCTCCCCCAGATGTAGCGGCCGCCCGATGCGAATCGTGAGCGCTCCTGGTGCCACCACCGGTCGACGGCATCGGCGCGGACCTGCCCCTCGGGGAGTACGGGGCCAGGAAGGAAGGAGGCGTCCGGGAGGCCCTCGTCCTTCGGCTCGAGGGGTGCCTCGGGCTCCGCTGCGTCTTCCTCCTCGAGGGGCGTCAGGTAGGTCTCCAGGGGGATGCCTGTCATGAGGCGGAAGGCCTCGGCCGCCAGCGCATCCGCGCTGGCGCGCACGTGACCAAGAGCCGCCTCTATCGCCTCGCTTCGTCCACTGTGCGCCAGGGCCCACAGTGCTTCTGAACGAGTCGCTGGCTCCCGGGCCCGCACGAGCAACCGCTCCACGCTCTTCTTGTCCCCGCACATCGCGAGGGCGGTGAGCGGAGTGCGCCCAGGCGTGCCGTCAAGGGCGCGCGCGGTGGGCGGGATGCACCCACGGACGAGGCCGACCTCGAGGGCGGCATTTCGACAGCGAGCGTTCGACGCGCGGAGACCGTGGCCGACCCAGGTCGCCACCACGGCGTCTGGCGAATGCCGCGCGGCCCGAATGGCCGCTGCGAGCAGCTCGGGAGACTCCGGCGGTGGCAGCCGCGCCAGAAAGAAGGAGACGTCGTTGCGCCGAAGGCGCAGGGTTTCAAGCAGGACCGCCTGGAACTCCGGTTCGGCACCGGGCAGCGCCTCGCGCAGCAGCCCGTCGATTTCCGTGCTGGCACAGAGGGTGAGGGCCTGGGCCTGAAGAAGTTGTTCTTCGGCGGGTGCCTGTTCGAGATGCTGAAGCACGCGATGCCCCCACCGGGCGACATCCAGGGTCAGCAGCGCGTAGGTCGCCACGGTACGAACCCAGACATCCTCTGCTTCGAGCTGGGGCACCAGGAGCCGCTCGGCGACCATCGTGCCTCCCGCATGCAGACCCGCGATGTGTGCGAGCAAGCGGCGCTCTTCGCCATCGGCGAGCTCGGAGAGGTCATGGTCCGGGGCTCGCAACGTGCGCTGTCTCTGCCGCCAGAAGAACGCCGCTTCGTCCAGGTGTTCCTGGACGACACTCCAGACGATGGGGGGACGGCGCGGATGGCTGGGGGACATGGGGAAGAGGGTGGGCCGCGTTCAGTGGGCGTGCTCAACGGCTGTCGCTGAACTCAAGCTCCTCCACGATGACGTTCGTAAGGGCCCGTTTCTTCATCTCACGAATCAGCTCCACTCCCAGGACGTAGGAGGTGATGTCCCTGTCAATGCGGAAGAATTGGGGGGCCTCCTTCATCTTCGCGCGGTCCAGGACATGCTCTTCGACATCGAGGATTTCGTCGGGTGTGTCATCGCTCCAGCCGATGTCACTGGCCTTGAAGTCCAGGCAGTCGAAAGTGCCCAGGGGATTGATGAGGAAGTAGTCGTCGCTGTGGGGCCGGCCGCGGTGGTCGATCAGCGTGAAGGGAAGGAACTCGACGGTGTCCTTGGGACAATGTGCTTCGACGGCTTCCTTGAAGGCGGTTGAGCCCACGATGCAGTTGAAGGAGTTGGCCAGGAAGTCCGTCAACTCGATGCCCTTGTATTTCTTGCTCAGGGCGATGAGCGGCTTCTTGGGATACACAGGTGAAAGGCGCTCTCCTCCAGCGGGCCGCCAGCGCTCATCCTCGATGCCTTTGACAAAGGTATCGAGGAAACAGAGGTCCTTGTTGTCTGCGCCCAGCAGGTCCAGCAGGAAGAATCGCTGAGAGTTGGTGGCGGCCTTGGCGCCGCGGGCGGTCTTAGACATCGAGCGCCCCTATGTCATTGTTGGGATTGATGTCGTTCAAAGAGACGTCGTCCTGGGTCCCCCAGAGGCTCTTGCCCAGTTGCTTGATTTTGGTGCGCAGACTCTTGGAGAGGTACTCAAGCTTCTGCTTGACGGGCTTGTATTTGATCTTCTGCTGGTGCTTGCTCTTGGACTTAAGAACGGGGTCGAAGAACTTGCTGAGCTTGCCTTCGACGTGCTGGCTGTAGCGGGGGTGGTCCCGGTGGCTGGGGGACCCCAGGTGCTTGGGAAGCCGCAGCGCCTTGGCGACCTCGGCGGCCATGGGGAGGATGAACATGTTGACCTTGTGGTTGAGGTTGTAGCCTTCACCCAGGAGCCCTCTTCGGACGACCAGCTGCATCTTGTAACCGTTGGGTTTACCCGCGCCCACGCTGGCGACAGCCGTCTTGAGCTGGCTGTGGGGGATGATGTGGTGCGCCTCGAACCAGTACGGCGCGTTGCAGCTTCGCTGGAAGTTGGCGGAGGTCTCCGATACGTCCCAGGCTCCCTTCGTGGGAACACGCACCTTCTGCTTCTCCCAGCGCTTCTCGCCCTTGGCCGCCTTTCGCTGGCGAATCAAGACGAGGTTCTTCTTCCCTGCGCCAACGGACTTGTACTTGTCCCAGTTGTAGACCGTGCGCTCATCCAGCGCTTGTTTGTAGGCCTGGAACCGATAGCTGCACGATTGCTGGGCGTAGGAGCTATAGGGCGCGAGGCAACGCCCGCCCTCGGTGGTCTTCTTGGCCCGGACGTGCTTGTCCTCCAGGTTCAGGTCGTTCGATTCGTGCTTCGACGTGGGCATAAAGGCCCCTCAGTTGATCTGCACCTTGCCACCACGGATGCGCTGGACCTCTTCGGCATCGGTGCGGATGTTGACGCCCTTGAGCAGCACCTCTCCGTTGCGTTTGAGGACCAGGGTCGCCTTGCCACAACGCAGAACGACCTCGTCACGGCCCTCGATGACCACCCGTCGACCGTCGACCCTGGCCTCGGTGGGAAGCTCCTCGAGGGGCTCGGCCAGAAGGGCATCCGTCAGAGGGGTCTCACTGGAGGACTGCAACAGCCCGATGAGCAACGGTCGCGCCGGGTCTCCACCTTCGAACAGGAGGACGGCTTCCTGCCGGAGCGCCACGGCTTGTTTCTGGGCCGCGTCATCCAGGGAAACGGTGGTGCGAGCGGCGAGCGGCCCCAGGGGGTTGTCTGGAAAGTCCACCAGCAGCCTCCCTCGCCCTGCTTCTCCCACCACCCAGCCAAGTCTGCTCTCGCGGATGGGATTCTCCACCGGGAGAGGTGGGCGTGGCGCGGGCTTCTTCTTGCCGTTGTCCATGGCGGGCCCGTGCTCCTAGATTTCTTCCTCGCAGACCACACACTCTGGAGGCTCTTCACGACCGCCCAGGGCGACGACGGGGCCCTGCATCAGGGGGACAGGAGGCGTGTTCTTGTCGTTGTGGAGCATCAAGTCGAAGGCACGCGCCACGTTCTTCCCCTCGAATTGGACATCGAAAGAGAAGTTGACGAACTCCGCCTTGCCCTTGGTCTTGCTGGAGGCCACGCCGCCACCGGCTGTCCCCGCTTCGTCGCCGGTGCTTGTCTTGAAGTTGGAGTCCTTCACACAAACGGGGTTTCCACCCACTGACACCTTTTTGGTGCCCTTGTCCGTGTCCGAGGACTGGGCAACATTGGGGTAGGGAATGGGAACGGGCCCGGCGGGACCGGGGGTCTTGCATACATCAGGGAAGGCCACCGTGACACCGCCACTGTCCTTGGTCACTACGCTCAGCTTGTTGACCCCGGTATTGACAGGCATGGCACTCCTCCTGAAATGAAAGCCTACCCGATTTGGACGTCACACGGGCGTGTTCCTGCGCTTCCACAGGAGGAAGGCGCGCTTCGACAAGCGCCCCTCCGGGTCCTTGGAATGGATGGGCTGCACGAATTGCTCGCGCATCAGCTCCCCGGAGATGAAACCCACCGGACCGCTGCCCGTCGGGTGGTCCATGTCCCGGTTCCTGTCGACGACGTCCTCGAAGAACCGCAGGCCGTCCTCCGAGTCCTCGGCGAACCCCTGGTAGACGAGGAACCTCCACGCCTCCTCGGGATTCCCGTTGAAGTCGACGGCGTGCAGGGCAGCGGTGAGCCTGTCCCAATGGCGCGGAAGAATCATGGTGATGGGGGCGAAGCATAGCCGACGTCCTGGCGCCCGCGCTCACGTGACTCTGTTCACCATCCAGCAGCGACGCTTTCCCCTCCGCCGGGGCTGCCTTATGACGGGTGTCTGGCACCCGGAGGAGGTTGTTCGCGCGGATGGTGGAATACATCGACCAGCTCATTGGAGCGCTCGGCCCGCTGGGGCTGCTGGTGCTGGGGCTGGCGGCGGCGCTGGAGTACGTCGTTCCACCCTTCCCCGGGGACACCATCACCTTGCTGGGGGGCGTGTACGCGGTGCGCGGCTCGCAACCGTGGCTGCTCGTGTTCCTCGTCGTGACGGCGGGCAGCGTGGTGGGCGCGGCCATCAACTACATGGTGGGCCACTGGCTGGCGGGGCGCTTCGATGCGCACCCGGGCCGCAGCTACTTCGGCATCACCCACGCGCGCCTGGAGGAGGTGCAGTCCCGGATGCGGCGCAACGGGCCGTGGCTTCTCCTGGCCAATCGCTTCCTGCCGGGCATCCGAGGCCTCATCTTCGTCGCCGCGGGCGCCGCGCGCATGCCTCGCGTCAACGTCCTGGGCCTGGGCGCGGTGTCGGCCATGGCGCACACGGGCCTGGTGCTCGCGCTGGGTGTGGCGGTGGGCGGCAACCTCGAGAAGCTGACGGCGCTGATGAGCCGCTACCAGTACGCGGTGGTGGGCCTGGTGGTGGTGGGAGTCGTGGCGGTGCTGGTGCGCATGTTCGCTCGGCGACGGGCGCCCGCCCCCGGGCCGTGAGTCCATGGGCGGACTGCCTTCCACGCCGACATTGCGTGGCCCCGGTCCGGCGCGGTTGAGTCACCTCCATGGCCTCGCGCATCCACCCAGGGACTTCGTTGCTCGTCGCGCTCGTGCTGTCCGTGGCGGGTTGCCGCTGTGGAGATGACCCGGGCGTGGGCGGCGCGCGCCAGGGCTTCCGTCCCCAGGAGGAGGCCGTCGACTTCGGTCGCGCGCTGGAGGGCTCGCTGACGCGTCGTCAGGTGACGTTGGTGGCGACCGGGCGCGCCAGCGTCGCGGTGAAGGCCTCCTCGGACTCGCCCTTCACGGTGGACGTCGCCGAGGTGACGGTGCCGGGCAGTGGCACCATCGCGGTCGACGTGGACTTCTTCGCGGGCAACGGCGCGGCGGAGGGCACACTGACGCTGACGGGCGCGGGACGCACGGAGACCGTGCGCCTCACGGGGCTCGGCGTGAGGCCGCTCAACTGCGTCCCCTCTGGACCCTGTTTCGAATCGAGTTTCGACCTGGCCACCGGCACCTGCGTGGAGCGGGCGCTCGGAGACGGCGCCACCTGCATCCCCACCAGTCGCTGCCAGACGAACGGCCGCTGCGAGTCGGGCGCGTGCGTGGGCGCCCAGCGCTCGTGTGACGATGACAATCCGTGCACGGTGGATGGGTGCTCGCCCACGCTGGGGTGTGTGACGTCGCCCGTCGCGTGTCCGGTGCCGAAGAACCCGTGCAAGGTGGGCGTGTGCGACCGCGATGACGGCTGCGAGGAGGTGGACGCGCAGGACTTCATTCCGTGCGGGCCGGTGGACTGCAAGCAGTCCAACCTGTGCTTCAGGGGCTCGTGTCAGGAGTTGCCCACGCCGGATGGCATGGTCTGCGCGCCCGCCACCGCGTGCCAGGGTGAAGGCACCTGTCAGGATGGCAGGTGCGAGAAGCCCGACGCGGGAGACCTTCCGGTCGACTTCAGCCAGGACCTGGGCGGCGAGCCCGTGGGCCAGCCCGCGTTGCTCGTCCAGGAGGGCGCGCTGTTCACCTCGGTGTGCGGTGGTGACGCGGGCTGCCGGCTCGTCTCCTTCACGCAGGGCGGCCTCTTGCGCTACGAGTCGCCCTATCCCGACGGAGGCTCCCGCACCCTGCTGGCCGCGTCGGATGCGGGCGTGGTGGTGCTCGCTCCGGAAGGGCTGGAGTCCTATGCCCCTCGCGGGCCCGGCGCTCGACAGTGGGAGGCCTCGTGGGAGTCCATGGGCGCTGACGCGGACGCGGGCGCGTGGGTGGGGCATGTCGCGGCGGGGCAGGTCGCGCTGAACTCGAGCGGAGAGGTCATCGCGCACGTGGCCTGGGGAGGCATGCCGGAGGTGGACCCGGACGGCGGCGTGGGGCCTCTTCCGGCGCCCAGCCGCGAGCGCTGGGTCTGGCTCTCCGGACGTGGTGAGGACGCGGGCTCCCTCGTGCGCGCGGGGCCCGTCGAGCCGTGGAGTGGGGAGGCTCGCGTCGTCGTCGACATGGAGGACACCGCGTTCCGCTTCACGGGGAGCCAGCGATTGGAGCGCGCGGACCTGTCGCCGGACGGAGGTACGGAGGTGTCCATCACCTCGCTCGGGAAGGATGGCGGCGTGGCGCAAGGCCTCGCGTCGCTCGCGGTGGCGGGAGGCCGACTGATGGTGGGCGCGCGCGAGTTCTACGTGGCGGATGGCGGCTCCCAACAGGCCGTGGATTGGGACGCGGGCACGCGCGCGTTGACGCCGCTGGCCGAGCCCGCGCTGCTCACGGCGGGGGGAACCCCGGGCTATCTGTTCGCTCAATCGTGCGACCGCGCGGATGGCCTGCCGTGTACGCCCGAGGAGCAGCGCACGGTGCTGCGCGCGGTGGACTCGGAGACGGGGCAGGTGTCGTGGGAGGTGGATGTGCTGCCCTTCGCGACGGAGCCCGGAGCGCTGCATGACGCGGCGCTGATTCACGGCGGCGCGGTGGGCGTGCTCTCGGACACGGAGCGGCCGGATGGGCGGCAGGTGTGGCTCCAGCTCTTCGCGCAGGGACAGAAGTTGATGATGTGTCCGCTGCCGGGCCGCCCGACGGTGGTGGCGGGCGCGTCCTTCTTCGAGGACAAGCTGCTCGTCGTGCTGGAGCGCGACGGGGTGTGGAAGCTGGAGTCCTACGGAATGGGACCCGGCATCCAGGTGGAGCCGCGCGGCTGGCCCCAGCGACACGGCACGCCGGGAGCGACGCGGCGCGAGTCGCCGTGAGTCACTCGGAGCTGTTCGGGTCCACCCACAGGTCCTCGTAGCGGACCTGCGGTGGCGTCTGGTGCAGGCGCAGGCCCTGCACCGTGGAGCTGGCCGCCGCGTGGACTCGCTCGTGGTACAGCGGGATGAGCGGACAGTCGTCGCGGAAGAGGTGCTCGGCGCGCACGTAGAGCTGCTGACGCAACCCCGGGTCGATGGACACGCGCGCCTCGGCGGTGATGCGGTCCAGCTCCGGGTTGCGGTAGCCCAGCGGGTACACCGTCTGCGCGCTGGAGTGCAGCAGGAAGTAGAGGAACGTGTCGGGGTCCGGGAAGTCCGCCAGCCACAGCGTGCGGAAGGCCGGCACCCGTCCCTCGCGCAGCCGCGCCGAGTACTCCTCCGGCGCCATCTCCACGTGCTTCAACTCCAACAGGCCCGCCTGCAACAAGGGGCGGAAGAGCACCGCGTCCTCGGCCGACGTGTCCCGGCCCGCCGGGTGGTGCAGCGTGAGCCGCAGCCGGCGCAGGCCCGCGTCGCGCAACAACTGCTCGGCCAGCGCCACGTCGGGCGCGGGCGCGGGCCCCACCTCCGTGCCGCCCATCAGCTCCGGCGGAGTCAACGTGCGCGCCACTCGGGCGCCCGGGTGGAACTGCTCCACCGCGCCGACGATGTCCATGCCCGCGCGCAGCGCGCGTCGCACCCGCACGTCGTCATAGGGCGGCTCGCGCAGGTTGAGGGCCACGAAGGCGGTGGAGGGCGTGGTGCTGGCCAGCACCTGGAAGGACTCCAGGCCCGGCACCTCCACGTGCTCGGCGGAGAGGAAGGACACCAGGTCCGCGGCGCCCTCGCGCAGCCGCGTCATCGCCTCCTGCCGCGAATTCACCAACTGGAACTCCAGCCGGTCCAACAGCGGCGTGCCGGTGCGCCAGTAGGATGGATTGCGCTCCATCACCACGCGCTCCGGCTCCAGCGACATGACGCGGAAGGGTCCGGTGCCCACCAGCCTGCCATTCGAGTCCACGCGCGCCACCGCCGTGGGCGTCAGCGCCATCAGGTGCAGGAAGAACGCCTTGGGCTCGCGCAGCCGGATTTCCAGCGTGGCGTCGTCCAGCGCCTCGATTCCAGACACCTCGCGCGCAAGGCCCGACGTGTACTCGGGCGCGCCCTCCACGTCCTCCAGCAGGCTGCGGTCCGGAGAGCGCACCGCCGGGTCCAGGAGCCGCTCCAGGTGGCGCTTCACGTCGCCCGCCGTCAGCAACGCGCCGTCGTGGAAGGTGACGCCCCGGCGCAGATAGAAGCGGTAGCGGCGCGCGGAGGGGTCCGCGTCCCAGCGCTCGGCCAGGTCCGGCTCCAGCCCGCCGTCCTCCAGGCGCACCAGTCCGGAGAACGCGCACGCGGTCAGCTCCGAGAGCTGGTTCTCCACGCTGAACAGCGGGTCCACCGCCTGGCGATTTCGCAGCGAGGCCGCCTGGTGCAGCACCACGCGCAGCATGCCGCCCGTGCGCGGCTCTGGCAGCCGGAAGCGGAACACCTCCGTCTCCAGACCCAGCGCCTCGTGGCCCAACTGGTCCACCGTGCGCGTCAGTCCATCGCCGATGCGGATGACCCGGCGCGCATCCTCGCGCACCTGCGCCACCTCCTCGCGAATGGACGAGTCCGCCTTGGTGAGCACCACGTTGGCGGTGCGCAGCTCTTCAATCGCCGCGCTCAGGCGCACCACCGACTCCGACAAGTCGCGGCCCGTGCGCGCCTGGTCCTCCGCCTTCTGCGAGGCGCCATGGCCCACGCGGGCCATCTCCTGCGTCTGCCGCACCAGCTCGCGCGCGTGGCCGGACTGCTCAATCGCCATGCGCGTGACGTCTTCCACTCGGCGGGCCACGCGGCGGCTGGCTTCCACCACCGTGGCGCCCTGGGCCTCCAGGCGCTGCGTCTCCATCACCGTGGCCTCCACGGCGCTGAAGGTGCGCTGGGTAATCGAGCGAATCTCCACCAGCGCCTCGGACGCGCGGTCTCCCAGGGCCACGCCCGCGGTGGCCTGCTCGCGGCCCTCGTGCACCAGCGTCACCGCCGTCACCACCGCGTCGCGCACACCGGTCACCATGGCCGCGATTTCGCGTGTGGAGCGCGTGGTGCGCTCGGCCAGGTTGCGAATCTCGTTGGCCACCACGCCGAAGGGCCGGCCGTGCACACCCGCCTGCGCGGCGATGATGGCGGCGTTGAGGGCGAGCAGGTTCGTCTGGTCGGCAATCTCCTGGATGACGTCGACGATGCGGCCAATCTCCGCCGAGCGCGAGCCCAGCGTGCCCATCAGCTCCGCGGCCTTCCGGACGGTCTCCTCCACCCGGTACATGCCCTTCACGCTGTCGGCCACCAGCACTTCGCCGCGCTCGGCCGTCGCCGTCACCGCGAGCGCCAATTGGTTCGTCTCGCTGGCGCGGCGGCGCACGGAGTCGATGCCGCCCTCCACCAGCGCCACGAAGTTCTCGGCCTCGCCCGCGAAGCGCGCCAGCTCGTCACCGGACGAGGCGATGTTGGCCAGCCGCTCGCTCATCGCCTGCATCAGCGCCGTGGTGTGATTGGCGAAGTCGTTCACCTGCGACAGCGACTCCACCACCTGCTCCAGCCGCTCGGTCATCTCCAGGAGCGCGCCCGTCGTGTCGACTGCGAACACCTCCAACTGGTGCACGCGCTTGCCCACCACCTGGAGGCTGCCGCCCATGCCGCTGACGGAGTGCAGCGTGCGCTCCACCGCGCCGCCCTGACGCCGAGCCGCCTCCAGCAGCATGCGGGCCTGCTCGCTCACGTCCGTGCTGGTGCGGTGCAGGTTCGCCGTCACCCGCTGCACCTGGGACAGGGCGCGGCGCAGCGAAAGCACCAGGCGGCGCACGTCCTCGTGTCCCTCGTACTTGTGCCCGCCCGTGGTGGTGAGGTCGCCCTCCGCCAGCCGGGCCATGACGCGCCGACGCGCCAGCCGCCGCAGCGCCGCCCAGCGGAACCACGCCAGATATCCGCCCGTCAGGTACAGCACGGGAGTGGCCACCAGGAGCGCCAGCCAGGAGGACGCCACCATCCGCTGGCCGCTCAACTGGAGGACGCCCCCCAACACGAGCGCGGACAGCAGGCCGGCCGCGAGGCCGAACGCGAAGAGGTACCGTTTGGCGCCCATGGAACGACCGAGGCTACCCCGCCTTCTCGCGCCGGTCCGCAAAACGCCGCAGACTGCGAAGCCCCGTGTCCGTCCTGCTCGCCCTCCTTGTCCTCGCGCTCCCCGTCAATCCAGCCAGCCCAGAAAATGAGGGCGGCTCCCGTCCTCCTCGGGGCGAAGAGACGCGCTTCGTCTTCTCCTGGCGCGGGGTGCCGGTGGGCACGGTGACGTTGACGCGAGCCGCCGGGCGTTTCACGTATCAGAGCCGTCACCTGCACACGCGAGGAGGCGAGTACGGGGAGCGTCGGCGCGAGGTGACGGTGGAGGTGGACGCGGCGGGTCGGCTGGCCGGCCGGGCGGTGGTGCCCCAGGCGCTGTGGTTGTGGCGAGGGCCTCCCGCGCCGGGCTGCGTGACGGGGCGCGAGGAGCTGTCCGGCCGTGAGGGCCCTCACTGCGTCACGGGCGGCGCGGCGCCGTGGGTGGAGGGCACGCTGCTCGGGGCCCCCTTCCGGGCGCGCTACGACTCGGGCGGGCGCATGGACGTGCTGGAGGTGGGCGAGTCGCGCTTCACCGTGGCGGCGCCGGGCGAGCGGCTGCGCGCCCCGCCGGACCTCTTCGCCCAGGGGCTGCCCGTGGAGGGCGAGACGGGGGCGCTGGCCCTGGTGCCGCCACTGGAGGTGCCCTCACGACTGGAGGGCATGACGCCCTGGACGGTGGGGGCGGCGCGGGCCCTGGCGGCGCGGGTGCACGCGGCGTTTCCCGAGAAGGGGCCCGGCGCGGCCGACTGGAGCGAGGACGGTGCGGGCGAGGCGGGAGGCTGCCTGGCGCACGCGCTGCGCTTCGCGGCCTGGGCTCGGGAGAAGGGCGTGAAGGTGGCCCTGGTGCACGGGCTGCTCGTGGTGGACGGCGAGCCGGCGCGGCCTCACGCGTGGGTGCGCGTGGCGCTGGTGGGCGGGGGCACGCTGGAATTGGACCCCACGTCGTTGGATGACGTCCGAGCGGACACGCACCTGCCGGTGGCGCTGGAGGACGCGCGCGGCCCGGCGCTGGAGGCCGGGGCGCGGTGGCTGTCGCTCCTGCGCGGGACGCACCGGGTGGTGCGCCGACGGTGAGGCTCGCGGGGCCGAGCTACTCGAAGGGGATGATGGACAGCTTCGCGCCCGCGTCGGCGCCGAGGATTTCCTTGGCGCGGGCGGGCAGGTAGGCCACCTGGTTGTCGAGCCGCGCCTGGCAGCGCACCGAGCGGAATCGGTTGCGACCGGACTCACGCTCGAAGGCGACGAGGATGTCGTCTCCCTCCAGCTCGAAGTCCTCGTCCGCCAGCTTCACGGTGCGGTACTTGCGCACCAGCGACACGTCCGCGGTGTTGGCCTCGAAGTGCGGTCCGCCGTCGAAGGGGTCGATGCGCTCCACGTACCGGAAGCCGATGCGCTCCAGCATGCGCTGCACACCGCGCGTCTGCGGCCCCACCTCGCCGAGCACCTTCTGCACCCGGTCCGGGAAGAGCGACGCGTAGATGTCCGACGCGGGGAACAGCTCCTTGATGAACTCCTTGTTCTGCCGGCTGAGGCGGTCCGCCTCCAGGTACGTCAGGCCGGTGAACTTCTTGCCGCACGCCTCCCACAAGAGGCTTCGTCCGTCGGGGAGCAGGGGCGGCAGGAGCTCCGCCAGCACGCGCGGGCGGAAGAGCCGCCGGTGCATGGCGAGGAAGAGGAAGCGCACGTAGGACAGCTGCTTGCCGGGCTTGTCCGGCGTGGCCCGGTAGGGCGGGTCCACCACGAGGCCACCGATTTCGGTGGGGCCCTCGTAGTTGTAGGCGATGGACAGCACCTTGTGCCGCAGGTGCCGCTCCAGGGAGGCGGAGTAGTGCTCCCGCTCGCTCACCTCGTAATAGATGTGCGGCGCCTCGTACGTCCCGTGCTGGGCGATGATCATCGACGTGCCGATGATGAGCCCGTTGCGCACGTCCTCCAGGACGAAGAGGTACTCCCGCTCGAAGGGGTTCTTCACCTTCCCGGCGAAGCTCTTCACCGACTTGTCGATGATGTTCTCGAGCGTCTCCTCGTTGTTCGGCAGGTTCACCGTGTTGAGCACGGCGGCGAGCCGCTTGAGGCCGGCCAGGTCGGTCTTCTGGACGTCACGCAGGACAAGCATGGGTGCACCCGGGACGCCCCTGAATGGGCGCCGGAAGGGGTGGGGACCATACACCACACCACCTCACCGCGGTCAGCTCACGCTCGCTTGTTTCCTTGTATGACGCGTTGAGTCATTAGGTGAACTGTCCGCCCTGGCAGGCGCGCGTGGCCCTCTGGAGGGGCTCGCGGGGTGAAACATTTATCAAACGTCCAACCCCTTGTCTGGAAGCTCGCCCTGTTGTCAGGCGAGTGGGAACAACCCGAGGGGGGAATGAAGCCTGGAAGGGTTTCGGCTACGGTGCGTCGACCGTTTGGCTTCAAACCTTCGCAAGGACGCGTGCCATTGAGAGTCTTTGTTCCTGGATTGCTTGCGATGTGGATGGTTCCCAGCCTGGCGTTCGCTGGAGTCGTCTGGCGCGGCGACTTCGAGACGGGCAACCGCTCACAGTACTCAGGCGAGCAGGTGGTCAGCTCCGACCGCCTGCTGGTGGTGACGAACCCGGTGGCGGAGGGCAAGTACGCGCTCAAGGTCACGGTGAAGCAGGGCGACGACCCCATCAACTCCAGCGGCAATCGCAATGAGCTCGTGTACCAGGGGCGGGAGAAGGAGGGCTCCGAGTACTACTACCGCTGGAAGGTGATGTTCGCGACGGACTTCCCCAGCGTGGACACGTGGCAGCTCTTCACGCAGTGGCACCACGACGGGTGCTGCGGCTCACCGCCGCTGGAGTTCTACGTGCGCGGGGAGGAGCTGCGCATGGCGCTCAACTCCGACTCCACCATTCCGTGGCGCGGCAAGCTCCAGCGTGGCGTGTGGCACGAGTTCATCCTGCACGTGAAGTGGTCCGCCAAGGCGAGCACGGGCTTCGTGGAGCTGTGGCACAACAAGGAGAAGGTGCTGGCGAAGCGGAGCGCCGCGACGATGTACGCGGGCCAGAACAACTACCTGAAGCTGGGCCTGTATCGCAGCGACACGGTGAAGCCGGTGGGCGTGCTGTACCACGATGGTTTCATCCAGGCGACGACGCTGGCGGACGTGCTGGACACGACGCCCACTCCCACGCCGGACGCGGGCACGCCGACGGATGCGGGCGCCCCGACGACGGATGCGGGGACGCCTGCCGTGGACGCGGGGTCGAACCCGGAGCCGGAGGAGCCCACGGACGCGGGAACCCAGCCAGGGCGCGATGCGGGCACGTTGCCGGAGGAAGGCCCCGGTGGCGTGCTGCCTCCCTCGGGCGTGTCACCCGACAGCTCGGACGCGGAGGCCGCGGGCTGCAACAGCGCTGGCGGACCCCTCATGGGGCTCGCGCTCCTGGGATTGATGGGACTGGCGCTCGTGCGTCGTCGTCGCTCCTGAGCGCCCCTCGTCACCGCGCGGTCTGGAAGGGACTCGTGCCCTCGAAGTGCTCGAGGGCGCGAGCCTTTCTCCTCACAGCTCCTGGGCCAGCTCACGCTTGAGCTGGAGCTGGGCCTCCTGACGCCGAGCCTCCTGGTCCCGCGCCTCCTGGCTTTGCGAGGCCTCCTGGAGGTAGGGCTTCAGCCGGCGGCTTTCGTACTGGAGGCCGAGCGCGCGGCTGTGGGGGTGCTGTCGTGCCATCAACTGGAGCGCGGTCTCCGAGTTCTTCCACGCCATCTCAATCACGAAGTCATGCTGGGCCTCGAAGACATCCTCGCGAGCGCTCGCCAGGACTCTCTGGCGCTCGGCTTCGGCCTCCCAGTCCATGCCGCTCCCGTGCTTCAGGGTGCTGGCAAGCTCGACGACCGCGGTGGTGAGGTGGAGGACTTCGAGCGTCTGGACGAATCGGGTCGCGGTGATGGCCGTGTCCTCATGGGAGATGGGGGCGCCGTACTTCAACTCCAGCAGCTCCGAGAGCCACTCGACGTGCCCGCGCACGTGCGTCATGGGTTCGAACTGGATGTTCACGCCCGCCAGCTTTTCGCGGGCGAAGAGGAACTCCACGGCGGCGGGCGCCTCGGTGACGTGGGTGCGGACCTGGAGGCTTCCCTGGGGCGTCACCCAGGCCTCGGGATAGAGGGCGCGCACCTCATCGGGCGACATGCCCCACCGCGTCTCCTGGAACCCGTCCTGACTGCGGTAGGTCTCCACTTCCTTCAACTCGAACGCCTCGTTCGAGGCCCGGATGGCGTCGCGGCGTTCGAGCAGCGCCTGGTGACGCGCGCCTCCGCAGGCGGTGGTGAAGAGGCTCAAGAGGAGAAGGCCGGAGACATGACGCGACATGGTGGGCTCCCACGGCAGAGAACTCCTCCTCGACCGTCCCGGGGGTTCGGATATTCAATGCCTCGTTCACTTCGCGTGGCGGCTCGTGGAGGCCCCGTGGCGGGCCCGTCGTGTTTATTGACAGGTATCTGTCACAATGACAACTTGTTGCGCATGGCGAAACACACGGCGGCGGGGTCGGCCTTCACGGACCTGGTGCTCGAAATCTTCCGGAGCAACGGTTTGCTGCTGGCCGCGGGCGAGCGGCTCTCCGCGCCGTCCGGGCTCACGAGCGCGCGCTGGCAGGTGCTGGGCGTGGTGGACCATGAGCCGACGCCGGTGGCGAACGTGGCGCGCACCATTGGATTGACGCGGCAGAGCGTGCAGCAGACAGCGGATGCGCTGGAGGCCGAGGGGCTGGTCGAGTACCAGGAGAACCCGCACCATCGCCGGGCCAAGTTGATTGCCCTGACGACGAAGGGGCGCGAGCGGCTGCGCGAGGTGGAGGCGCGCCAGCTGGCGTGGGCGAACAAGGTGGGAGGCCGGGTGTCCATGGCATCGCTGAAGACCGCGCTGACGACGCTCCAGGAGGTTCGCGAGGCACTGGAGCAGGACGCTGACGTGGAACAATCACACGCACGGTGAATACCGCATGGGTGCGTGCGTCATCAGGCGCATGCCCGACATCTTGCGCAGCACGGTGCTGACCGCACTGCTGGCCACGTCCGCGACGGCGTGGGCCGAAACCCCTGTGTCTCCCAAGACGACGGTGTCCCCGGCGCCGTTGATTGCCCTCGCCCCTGGAAAGGTCCTCTACATCGACACGGAGGGCTCTCGAACGCTCGCGGACTGCGAACAGGTGCGGGAGCACCGGATGCTGGGGGGACCCGACAAGGGCAAGTTGTTTCGGGAGACAGAGCCGTGCTCGATCTGGTTCCTCGCCGTGCATCCGCCCACGGGGCGCTGGGCGATGACTGTCTCCATCATGGGTGACATCTCGTCGACCCGTCTGGTGAGCGTGACGCTGTCGGGCCGGAAGGTCGACGTGCCCACCGACAAGGCGGGGCGCGCCAAGGGAGGACACATGCTCGTGATGGGGGACCTGGAGGGCGTCGTGGCCATCACCCCGGGAGTTCCGGCGCAATGGACCAGCAACCATGTCCAGCACTCGCAGCGTCCCGAGCAGTTCACAGCCGACGGTTCTCGCGTGCTCGTCGCCAATGGGACGGTGACCACGGCGGACTGGTGGAGCTGGAGCTTCGGGCCCAGGCCCGAGGGCCTTCACGTGTTGCCCACGCAGGTGACGGACACCGCGAGCAACGACCTGGTCCTGGGAGAGTCGCGCACGGTGATGAGGCACGAGCGCGGGGGCGTGCGCGTCGCCACGCTGGACCCCACGGGCACGAAGCCCTGGAAGCTCGGGCCACCTCTGAAGCAGAAGCGGAAGGGACTCCTGTCGCCCATGGTGCTGGGGGACTCGATGGTGTTCTACCGCGAAGGGGTGTTCGATGAGGGAGGCTGCGACGAGTCGAATCCCGCCACCTATCGTCGCCTCGACCTGCGCACCGGTCAGGAAAAGGTCTGGGGGACCCACGACACCTATTGCAGCGGCGGCGAACTCCTGGAGGCGAGCGCGCGGCGCAAGACGGCGTACTTCATCCAGAGCAATTACTTCTCCACGGGCGTCTCCAAACTGTACGAGTACTCGCTCGACCGGGATGAGGTCCGTGAGTTGAAGGCTGACGGCATGGAGGGGGTGCACGACATCAGCGAGGATGGGAGAAGGCTCGTCCTGCGCGCGAGGGGTGGGGTCATCGGCGTGTACGACAACGACACGGACGAGTTCGCCTGGTTGACGGGCCTTGAGAAGGTCACGGACGCGGGGCTGCTCGACCTGCGCTGATGCAGCGTGCAAGTCGAGCCACACGTCGCGACGGAGGCTTACCAGCCGTGGCGGTCGAGCCAGCCCTGGAGGGCGCGGGCGATGTCGTCCGGTGCGTCCTCCGGCGCGTGGTGTCCCGCCGGGCGGAGCGGAACGATTTCGAGGCCTGGGAGGGATTTGCGTGCCCACTCGATGACCGCGGGTGCGCTGAGACCGGCGTCGCCGAAGGTCAGCAGGAGTGCCGGCTTCGCGGACGGCTGCGCGAGCCACGCGTCATAGCGCTCGACGACGGCGACGACGTCGGCCGGCTCGCCGTCGATGGGAATCTCTCGCGGCCACTGAAGCATGGGGCGCCGTGACGCGGCGTCGGGGTAGGGCGCGTAATAGGCCTCGCGGGCGCTCTCGGTGAGGCCCGTCTTGATGCCATGGCCGAGCGAGCGCACGAGGAACTGGTTCTGCTCGAGCACCAGCTTCTCTCCGACGCCGGGCGTGCGCAGCGCGCGGAACATCTGCTCACCCTCGGGCGACCAGTCGCTCCAGTGCATCGGTCGGAGGAACGTCTCGAAGACCACGACGCCTCGCACGCGGTCCGGATGTCGTGAAGCCCAGTCGAGGGCGAGCACGCCACCCCAGTCGTAGCCGACGAGCACGACGTCGCGCAGGTCGAGCGCGTCGAACCAGGCGTCGAGATACCGCGCGTGGTCCCCGAAGCGATAGGCGATGTCGGGCTTGCCGGAGCTCCCCATCCCGATGAGGTCGGGCGCGAGGCAGCGGCTCCGGCCAGCGAGCTGTGGAATCACGTTGCGCCACACGTACGAGGACGTGGGGTTTCCGTGCAGGAACACGATGGGCGAGCCGGCTCCTTCCTCACGGTAGGAGATGAAGGAGTCGAGGACAGGAACCTGGTGGGTGGAGGACATGGGCGTACGTTGGGGAGCGATGGGTGGAGAGGCGTGGCACGCGATGAGCGCACCGGTGAGGAGCCAGCCGAGCAGTCTGTGCATGCGCCCAATATGCGGCTGGGGACACCTCCCTGGTCGTGATGATTCGTGAGCAGTAACCTCACGTTTCATGAGCATTCAGATAGGGGCCATCGACCTCAATCTCCTCCTGGTCCTCCACACCGTGCTCTCCGAGCGCAGCGTGGTCCGCGCGTCCGAGCGGCTCCATGTCACCCCGTCGGCCATCAGCAACAGCCTGGCCCGGCTCCGCGTCCTGCTCGGAGACCCGCTCGTGACTCGCAAGGGGCGGGGCATCGTCCCCACGCCGAGAGCGCTCGCGCTGGCTCCCGCGATTGGACGCGGGCTTCGGGAGATGGAGCTCGCGCTCCATGAAGTCCCTTTCGAGCCGCTGCGGTGCAAGCAGACCTTCACCCTGGCCGCCGCGGATGCGGGACAGCTCACGTGGGTGCCACGCATCGCGGCGCTGGTGAGGAAGGAACTGCCGAATGCGCACCTGCGCGTGGTCGGTATCGATTCCCTCGTCTCACTGGGCGACCTGGGGTCGGGGCAGGTGGATCTCCACCTGGGCGTCGCGGGACAGGGGACGGGCCTGCATACCGAGCCGTTGTTGATGGAGCGCACCGTGCTCGTGGCGCGCCGGGGGCACCCCGTGCTGGGCAAGCGACTGTCTGCGCGGGCGCTGGGCGGACTGCGGCATGTCCGCGTGGAGATGGTGCCGGGAAAGAGCTTCCGTGACGCCGTCGGTGCCGCCTATGCGCGCGCGGGCATCCCACGAGAGGTCGTCATGACGGTGCCCTCGTTCACGGCCGCGGCGGCGGTCGTCTCCTCGACCGAGCTGGTCGCGACGGTGCCAGAGTCACTCGTGGTGGAGCAGGGGGCGCGCTTCACGGTGCAGACGGTCGACGCACCCTATCCCTCGCACTCCGTCAGAATCTCGATGTGCTGGCACGAGCGCACCCAATTGGACCCAGCGGCGCGCTCCTTCCGCGAGCTGGTGCGAAAGGGGGTCCTGGCCAGGTGAAGAGGACCGCGCGGGAGCAGGATGCCGACCCGAGGCTGCTCGACCTGCGCTGAATCGGCCCGTGCACGCCAGCGTTCGAGATGCTGGCGTGCGGGCGGACAGTGCGCGGTGCTCTATCGCTGTCCCGACTCCAGGCCCGGGCGGTCATCGAAGAGCTGGACCCAGCGCCCGTCGAAGCCACCGTTCGTCGGCGAGTACCACGCGCCCGGCAGCCAGAAGCCGTGCTCCACGCCGTCCTTCGAGTCCGTGAAGCCCGTGTGCACGAAGTAGTCGTGCTGCCACCAGAAGGCCCCTGGCGACGTGCCGTAGCCACTCGCGCTCGCCCGCGTCCGGCCGCGTGAGTCCGCCACGCTGCTGGCGTAGGCGTTGTCGTGGAACTCGCTGGAGCCACCGCCGCCGAAGTCGGAGGCGCTGTCGTTCAGCTCGAAGGTGCCGAGCAGCCACTTCTTCGCGATGTAGCCCTCACGGTCATCCTCGTTCTCGATGTCGCGCGTCTGCGGGAAGAAGCGCTGCATCCCCGCGCTCACCTCCGCCTGGCCCGCTTCGTTGACGATGGGGCTCTCCAGCCAGAAGTCGATGGGGGACGTGTCCTTCCAGTGCGTCGCGTAGCCACCGTATTGCCAGTGCGTGGGCAGGATGTCCGCCAGGTCCTGGAGCTCGTAGGTGATGCGCTTCACGTTGGGCCAGGTGATGGTCTTCCCGTTGTCGTAGCGGCTGGCCAGCGCGTCCGCCGTCGCATACGTGAGCGCTTGCGCGCCGAACGCCGCCACCGCGTCCGCCGAGCCCTCCGGCACGAAGGCATAGTGCACGTTCTTCTTGCCGTCGTTGTTGACCCCGGCCTCCGCCTTGCCCGCGCTCGCCATGCGGCCCGCGAAGAACGAGTAGGGGTCCGTGCAGAACCGCAGCTCCTGCCCGTGCGCCGCCGCCAGCTTGTCGGACCACTCCGCCTGCCAGATGAGCAGGTGCTTGCCCGTGGCCGTCTGCATGAAGTTGAGGTCCACGTGCCCCGCGCGGCGCACGACGTTGCGCTTGTGCTGCGTCACCACCGCGTAGGCCACGGTCTCTCCGCTGCCCGGATTGCCGACGACGTTCTGGACGAGCATCTCCACCCGCTCCCAGTCGTGGAGCTGGTAGTCCCCGGCCGCGTTCTTATCGAGCGCGTGATACACGTGGTAGATGAGGACGAGGTTCTTTCCTCCGTCCATGAACTCGATGAGCGACGTGTACAGCGTCGGGCGGACGCGCCAGCCGGACCAGGCGCTGGGTCCCGTGCGAGACGCGTCGATGTACTGGGGGATTTGCTTCCAGTTCAGCTTGTTGTTCGAGAAGTTCCCATCCCGGTCGAAGTCGAAGTTCGTCACCCAGTCGTAGCCGTGCCGGCCGTCGTTCCCGTTGCCTCGCTTGAGGACGACGGGCGCGTAGTACTGGAGGAACGCCTGTCGCTGCGCGGTCGTCAGCGACCAGGCCTGCGCCTGGGCCTGTGAGGGCCAGCACAGCGCGGCGAAGGTCAGCGCGAGCACTCCGTACAGGCCGAGCCCTCGATTCAATCGACACATCGGTGCACGTCTCGTGGTGTCTGGGGTCATGCCCCCGAGCAAACCATGACTCTTTCCATAACAATGTGAGGAAAACGTGAATAAGTCTTTTTCCTGAAAAGAGGGTGACCTGCGTCGCTTGAAGCTTCACGAGGCCCATGCCAGGAACCGCGCATGCGCGACGACTCGACGGGTAGTGATGGAGGCGTGCCCCACTTGAGCCCGGAGGAGTTCCGGAAGCTCGGTCACCGGATGGTGGACTGGATTGCCGACTATCAGGCGCGGCTGGAGTCCTTCCCCGTGCGCTCGCAGGTGGCGCCCGGTGGCGTCGCGTCGAAGCTGCCCGCGCATCCCCCCGAGGAGGGGCTCGCCGGTGAGTCCGGCTGGGAGGACATCTTCAAGGACCTGGAGGACATCATCCTGCCGGGGCTCACGCATTGGCAGTCACCGTCCTTCTTCGCGTACTTCCCCGCGAATGCCTCCGGGCCCGCCGTGCTCGGAGAGCTGCTGTCCGCGGGTCTGGGTGTGCAGGGCATGCTCTGGTCCACCAGTCCCGCGGCGACGGAGCTGGAGACGCGGGTGCTCGACTGGCTCGCGGAGCTGACGGGCCTGCCCGACGACTTCCGCTCCACCTCCGCCACCGGAGGCAGCGTCATCCAGGGAACCGCGAGCGAGGCCACGCTCGTCGCCATGGTGGCCGCGCGTGAGCGAGCCCGTCGTCACGGCGCACCGGCTGACTCCGAGTGGGTGGCCTATGCGTCCACGCAGGCGCACTCCTCCGTGCTCAAGGCGGCCATGTTGTGTGGAGTGGCGCATGGCGCCGAGGACACGACGCATGTGCGGCTCATCGAGACGGACTCGCGCCATGCGCTGCGTGTCGATGTGCTGGAGCGCGCCATCCATGAGGACCTGTCCGCCGGGCGCCAGCCGTTCTTCGTGTGCGCCACGGTGGGGAGCACGTCTTCCGGCGCGGTGGACCCCGTGCGCGCGGTGGGTGAGGTGTTGTCCCGCACGGGTGTGAGCGCAGCGGGCGGCTGGTTGCATGTCGATGCCGCATGGGCGGGCTCGGCGATGGTGTGTCCGGAGCATCGCGGCTTGCTCGATGGCGTGGAGGTCGTCGACTCGCTCGCCTTCAATCCGCACAAGTGGCTGCTCACCAACTTCGACTGCAATGCCTTCTACATGCGGGACAGGAAGGCGCTGCTCGATGCGCTCAGCGTGACGCCGGAGTACCTGCGCAACGCCGCGAGCGCGAGCGGCGCCGTCGTCGACTACCGAGACTGGCAGGTGCCACTGGGTCGCCGCTTCCGCGCGCTGAAGCTCTGGTTCGTGCTGCGTCACTATGGCGCGCGAGGACTGCGGGCCCACATCCGTGAGCACGTGCGGCTGGGCGAGTGCTTCGAGTCCTGGGTGTCCGAGGACGCGCGCTTCGAGGTGGCCGTGCCTCGTTCCTTGTCGCTGGTGTGCTTCCGCTTGAAGCCTCTTTCTGGAGAGACACCCCAGGCCACCGACGCGCGCAATCGGGAGCTGCTGGAGCGGGTGAATGCCT
>NZ_JAAIXY010000020.1:57135-213022 GCF_010894455.1 Myxococcus eversor
GCGCGCTTCGAGGTGGCCGTGCCTCGTTCCTTGTCGCTGGTGTGCTTCCGCTTGAAGCCTCTTTCTGGAGAGACACCCCAGGCCACCGACGCGCGCAATCGGGAGCTGCTGGAGCGGGTGAATGCCTCGGGCCAGATGTTCCTCTCGCACACCGTGTTGCCGGCGGTGGAGGGGGCACCTGCTCGCTACGTGCTGCGGATGGCCATCGGGGCTTCGACGACGGAGGAGCGGCACGTTCGCGCCGCGTGGGAACTCCTCGCCTCTTCCGCTAAAACGCACTGAGGGGGCGCCCTCGCGAGTAGTTGCTTTTGCCGGGAGTCTCGCCCACATCTGTTGAAAGTCTGTGAGCGAGACAAAGTACGAGTGTCGCATAAACTAGAACTGCAGAATCCCTTCCAGCTTCTCTATTCGCGGTTTCCAGTAGTCGGCGACTTCTGAGAAGAGACGACCGTAGAGGCCATCCGGGTGATACATTATGCTGTCATCTGGGATGATGAAGATGTCGCCACGTAGTTCGACGATTCCTTGTTCAATGAGAAAGGTTTCGACTGCGGAAGTCTTGGCTGAAGGGACAGCGGTGCGTCCGAATAATTTATGCTTGTAGACGCCGAACTCGCCGCGTCGATCCTTCCTGACGAGTCGCATTAGTTGGTTGGCTAGTCGCTTGGCCGCGCTTTCTGATGAGTTTTGTTCTTCTTCGAAGTCCGTAATGATGATGTTGTCATGGACTATGGAGACGTTGGAGTATCTCTGGGCGAGAATCTGAAGAGCGTCCCAGGTTTCCTTGTGAATCTTGACATCCTTGAGGATGATTTTTGTCTGCACTCCAGTGGGGTACATCGCTTCTGCGAGGGCTTGTGCGCCGCGCTCGTCGTCCGATACGAGGTAGAGGTGTCCCCCATGAAACTCGACTGTTCCGCTGAGCGCGAGTGAGCGAACAGAGATATGCAGGAAATCGCAATTGCGACAAAGCGTGTTCTTGAGCTGGAGGTTGCCAAAGGTGCACAGGGAGAGGCTTAGGTCGGATAGATATCTGTTGAGGCTTTGCCCATCAAGCAGGATTAGGTCGTCGTCTTTGCCATTGTCAAAGCATAGATTTCTGAGATTCACCGGGAGTTCGCGAATGTCGCGATAGAGCCTGACGAAGACTAATGCATATGTCAGCAGGTAGCTGAACTCTTCGCCACCGATTTTGGTTGGCTGGGAGAAAAGACGCTCAAGGGCGGAGCTGAGATGTGAGATGCTTTGGTTGTCCCAGCATAGAAAGAAGAGTGCATTTGTTGCTCGCTCTTCAACCTCGGTGACGATTAGTTCTGTGACGAGGGTGACGACGATGTCTGCTAGTGCTGAGTGGGTTGTGTCCTTTTGATTTAGCTTGGAGGCGAGTTCGGAGAACCTAATGGTGAGGTACTCTTTGATGAAGTAGTCGTTGTAGGCAGGGTGTTGATAGGCAAAGTGTGAGCCGTTGAATCCGGTCTGCGTGCCTTGGGTTAGTGGGTGGTGGTTTAGGAAATTAGCTATGCACTGGAGAGCTTCGTTCTCAATCTGGTCTTTTACGCCTGGATCGAGTTCCGGATCGGCCTGTGGAATGCCGAATGATGCCTGGAGTGCGTAGTGCGTTTGGCGTTCAATGAGGATTCCCTTTATGGATTCCTCTTGCGGTGGACGTGTGTAGTATCGTTTCTCCTGGAGAATGAGTCGTGCAATCTCGGAGAAGAAGCGGCGTTGATTCTCGGGGGTAAATGGGGACTTGTGCCAGTTGTTTTTCAGGCGCCCGTACAGTTCAGTACCCCAATTGCTTTTTTCCTGGTATTCACGTTGATTTATTAGGTCAATGACTTGGTCGAAAAGGCGGGATGACTGTATGTTGGCAAAGTCTTCTGGACTTTGAACTGGCAAGGTGGTGTCGGTCCCCTTAGGCGTGATTCCGGTTATGTAGTTGCTGAATGCATGGAGGAATAGAGAGTGTCCAACGAGGTAGTCGCCGCCTGATACTCCGCCAGCTACCTGCTCCAGTGCATTGCACCAGTTGTCGACTTGTTCTGTTGACAGGACGTGTCCGACGCTGATGCCTATGAATCGGCGGCGCTGGTCTCTGTTGAAGGGCTTGAGAGTGATTTTCCGAGCAAGGCCGTCGAGTTCGTCGTTAAAGATTTTGTCCGTGGTGAGGTAGTAGTCCCTCGATGTGAGAATGATCTTTGAAGCGCGTTGCTTTTCGGGTGGCGCATAGGACGCTCGGAGTTTCTTTAGGAAGCGGACCGCGTCGCTTCGATTTGAGAACTTTAGGTGCTCATCGAAGGCGTCGAGAAAAACGGTGAGTAATCCGGATGCTATGAGCTCTTCTACGGCTGCTGCTGTTGTTCTGCTTTTGAAGAGGGGGAATGAATTGATGTGTGCTGCGAGATCGATGTCGGCTCCTGCTGGAATCCCTCGCATGGGGACATACACGGGTATGGTCGAGTGCTGGTAGTCTAGGAATCCTTGCCAGAGCTTCGCGCCGGCGAGTTTTAGCAGGGTCGACTTACCTATGCCTCCGATTCCAAAAATGGTCAAAAAGGGTGGCGCCTCGACTGCGATTGACCAGTCTGCAATTGCCTGGGTGGCGCTTGGCGGGGCGAGGTGGGAAGTTGGCGGCGCCGTTTCTGTGAATTCCGGATCTATGAAGTTGGATGGTTTTATGGTCGTTAATTCGCCTATTGGGCTGGGTAGTGGTTGAGACTTTATGTGTTGGGGGATTTGCGAGAGACGTAAGTTAAGGATTTGCTCAGAGAGCAGGTCGTTGAGGTGGAGGGCTTGCCAGTCTGGGTTGGTCTCGTCGTCGAGTGTGATTGTGTTGACGGGGCCGGGTGAGGTTTTGATGATGATTGTTTTGTGAATGTGGCTATCGAGGACTGAACCAGGAATTTCGGTGTTTGCGGCGCGGGCAAGGGCGCGCGATGTTCTGCGATTGATTTTGCTGAGTTCTTCGGTGATTCGACTGGTGAGGTTTTCTGTGTTTGTTAGGATGATGAGGTAGCGCCGCCGATCGATTCCGAAAGTGTCGCCGTATAGCCAGTCTTCTCCGTGTTGGAGGGTTCGATCTATATGGAGTAGCCTCGCGACTGCATCTATGGGGGTGTGC
This sequence comes from Myxococcus eversor, assembly GCF_010894455.1. GTDB lineage: Bacteria > Myxococcota > Myxococcia > Myxococcales > Myxococcaceae > Myxococcus > Myxococcus eversor. Next base: position 60,257 of record NZ_JAAIXY010000020.1, read on the forward strand.
ATTGTGTTATTTTGGAGTCTGTGTGTCCTGGCGTCAATGGAGCGCCCTGGGGTTGAGTGAACCCAGGGGTGATGTGTGTGCTGGCGGTGTGTTGAATTAGGGAGGCTGCGTAGCGGGTGTGTGGCCCTCGACAAGCGGGATAGGGAGGCGCTGCTGGATGCGCTCAGCGTGACGCCGGAGTACCTGCGCAACGCCGCGAGCGCGAGCGGCGCCGTCGTCGACTACCGAGACTGGCAGGTGCCGCTGGGACGCCGCTTCCGCGCGCTGAAGCTGTGGTTCGTGCTGCGCCACTATGGCGCGCGAGGACTGCGGGCCCACATCCGTGAGCACGTGCGGCTGGGCGAGTGCTTCGAGTCCTGGGTGTCCGAGGAGGCGCGCTTCGAGGTGGCCGTGCCTCGTTCCTTGTCGCTGGTGTGCTTCCGCTTGAAGCCTCTTTCTGGAGAGACACCCCAGGCCACCGACGCGCGCAATCGGGAGCTGCTGGAGCGGGTGAATGCCTCGGGCCAGATGTTCCTCTCGCACACCGTGTTGCCGGCGGTGGAGGGGGCACCTGCTCGCTACGTGCTGCGGATGGCCATCGGAGCTTCGACGACGCAGGAGCGGCACGTTCGCGCCGCGTGGGAACTCCTCGCCTCCTCTGTCGGCTGACGTCCGCGGGACACAGGGCCAGGGGGTCATCGCGCCAGAGGAGGCACGTCCGCGTGTCTCTTTACACGGCGTAATGAAATGAGGGGGGAGGCGAGTCGTTCTCTCGCCAATCCGACGCTGATTGTCTCGGTACCCCTCACCCCAAGTTGGGTTCCTCTGGAGTCTCCCGTGTCACGACGTGCCCTGTTCCTGCCGCTCTGCGCGCTGCTGGCCTGCGCCCATTCCCAGCCGACCTCGCCTCCACCGACTCCTGCCTCGGTGGTGATTTCTCCCGAGGCCACCGCCGCCATGACGCGTGCCTGGATGGCCCAGAACGAGGGGGACGCGGCGAAGGGGCATGCCGAGCTGCGACAGGTCTGGGATGCGGGACACCAGTTCGAGGAGGTGGCTCGCGGCGCCGCAGACATGGCGGCGGCTTCGGGCGACACGGTCATGGCCATGACCTGGTTGGAGCGGGCCCTCGACAAGGGACTGTCCAACCCAGGGGGCTTGCTGCACGCCGAGGCGCTGGCCCCGCTGCGCACGTTGCCGGGCTACGACGCGTTGGTGGTGCGCGCTCGGAAGAATGCGCTGGAGGCCCGGCGCACCTGGGGCGTGGGTGCTGGACTGGAGCGGAGTTCTCCCAAGGAGGCGGGACTGTCCGAGCCCGCGCTGGAGGAGCTGTTGAAGGCCGCCGAGAAGTCGGGCTCCGCGGGCCTGGTGCTGCTGCGCCACGGCAAGCTGGTGGGGGAGTGGTACTTCGGCGGAGAGACGCATCGCATCGAGGCGATGTCTGCCACCAAGGGCATGGTGGCGCTGGCCATCGGCCTGCTCATCGACGAGGGGAAGATTCCGTCCGTGGACACCCCGGTCTCCGCCTTCTTCCCCGAGTGGAAGGACGGCCTCAAGGGCAAGGTGACGCTGAAGCACCTGCTCAATCACACGTCGGGGCTGGCAGCGAAACGCACCGCCTTCGACATCTACGAGTCCAAGGACTTCGTGCGCTACGCACTGGACTCGGAGGTGGTGGACGAGCCCGGCAGCAAGCACGCGTACAACAACAAGGCGACCAATCTCATCGCGGGAATCGTCGAGCGCGCGTCGGGCGAGAAGATGGATGTGTATCTCGCGCGGAAGCTCTTCACGCCGCTCGGCATCCGTGACTTCCGCTGGGACAAGGACCCGTCCGGCAACCCCGTGGGCATGGCGGGCTTGCAACTCCATCCGGTGGACTTCGCCAAGGTGGGGCAGATGTTGCTGCAAGGAGGCACGTGGCAGGGGAAGCGCATCCTGAGCGCGTCGTATATCCAGGCGCTCGGCGGTGCTCCCTCTCAGCCGCACACGCCCACGGCGGGGCTGCTCTGGTGGCTCATCTACGAGGAGGGCATGTCCGTCACGCTCGGCACCGATGCGCTGGAGCAGGCCCGCCGCAATGGCTTCCCCGAGGCGCCTCTGGCCCGACTGCGTGAAATCGCGGACCGACCCATTCCGCAGGGCGCGTTCTTCGCCACCTTCGTGGAGAAGCTGGGAGATGCCTCGCTGCTCACTGCCTTCATGGAGAAGTCCGCTCCCCACAACTTCAAGCAGCACGTGGAGGGGCCGCCGAGCGGCTTCGCGGCGATTGGCCAGGGTGGGCAGCGCGTGCTGGTGCTGCCGAAGTATGACCTCGTGGCCGTGCGCATGTCGGACTCCGACGGGCGCGTCCCCGAGGACGTCCTGGAGTTCTCCGAGTTCACCGGCAAGGTGCTCGGCCTCGTCCGGCCCGCACCCGCCGCGCCCACCGCCCGCTGAGGCGCCTGCTCTCCTGCGTCCTCGCGGCCCGGACCATGTGGCATCATGCATTCGCTCATGGTGCCGCACCGTCCCGTCTCACTCGTCCTCAGCTATCAGTACCCGGGCAAGTACGCCTTCACCGTGCTCGCGGGCGCCGTCGAGTCGGACCCGGCGCTCGCGGAGGTGAAGCTCTTCTTCCCCCGCGACAGGGAGACGCTGCTCTCCACCGTGAAGGAGCGCGCCGACGCCGGTGACACCGTGGTGGCCGCGTGGTCCTTCTACTCGGCCAGCTTCGCCGTCTCGGCGGAGGAGCTCGCGTGGGTGCGCGAGCGGCTGGAAGGGCGCTCCGTCCTCTGCATCGCGGGTGGGGTGCACGCGACGGCCGAGCCCGTTCAGACGCTTCAGGCCGGCTTCGACCTCATCGCGATTGGGGAAGGGGAGTACTCGCTGCGCGAGCTGCTCGGCCGCGTGCAGCGTGGGGAGGACCCGCGTGACACGCACGGCGTGGCCCACCTGAAGGACGGCAAGCTGGTGCAGCATGGCCGGGGCGAGGGTGTGAAGCTCGACGACTTCCCTCCCTTCGCAGCCCGCAACGCCATGTACGGCGCCATCGAGATTACTCGCGGCTGCATCTATGCGTGCCGGTTCTGCCAGACGCCCTTCATGAGCAAGGCGCGCTTCCGTCACCGCTCCGTGCCCAACATCGCGCACTGGGCCCGGGAGCTGCGCCGCTCGGGACGGCGGGACATCCGCTTCATCACGCCCACGTCCATGTCCTACGGCACTGGCGACGAGACGATGAACCTGGCCGCAGTGGAGGAGTTGCTCGCCGCCGTGCGCGAGGCCATGGCTCCCGACGGGCGCGTGTACTACGGCACCTTCCCCTCGGAGGTCCGACCCGAGCACGTCACGCCCGAGGCGCTCGCGGTCCTCAAGCGCTACGTCCACAACGACAACCTCATCATCGGCGGCCAGTCCGGCTCCGAGCGCATCCTCCAGGCCACGCGCCGGGGGCATGACGTGGAGACGGTGGTGCGCGCCACGCGGCTCGCCGTGGAGGGCGGCTTCATCCCCAACGTGGACTTCATCCTCGGCCTGCCGGGCGAGGCGCCCGAGGACGTGGAGGCCACCGTCGCCCTCATGGAGCGGCTGGCGGAGCTGGGCGCGCGCGTCCACGGGCACACCTTCATGCCGCTGCCCGGCACGCCCTATCGCGACGCCGCACCCGGGCGGGTGGATGAGGAGACGCAGCGCAAGCTGGACAAGCTCGCCTCCCAGGGGCGGCTGTATGGCCACTGGAAGCAGCAGGTGGCGCTGGCGGAGGGCATCGCCTCGCGACGCAGGCCCCGGGCGGGCTGAGTCATCCAAACCAAGTGTTCGGGGAGCAATGCATGCGAGTGAAGACCTGGGCGCTCTGCCTTGGGGCTCTGCTGTGGGCGTGCGCGACACCATCGAACGTGGCGCACAGCGACTTCGCGCCGTTGCCGGCCTACGACGTGTCGGCCGAGGAGTGTGCCGCGTCGGCTGAGGACGGTGGGTGTGTCGCCCTGTCGTGCGCGAGCGGCGAATGCGGGCTGTACCGATGCGAGGACCTCGCGTCGGCGCCGGTGGCATTCCGTGGGCCGATGCCGGCGGTGCCAGTCGCGTCCTCACAGCAGCGCCTGTGGGGAGCAGCCCAACCGCTCCCGGGCCGGGGTCCCGTGCTCGTCATCCCGTGGAATCGCGCGGAGGAGCTGCCGAGCCAGGCGCGCCTCCGGAAGGCCTATGCCGAGTGGGCCACCGTGCCGAAGGAGAAGCACCACATCTTCCCCCGAGCGCTGGAGGAGTACTTCACCGAGCGTGGCATCAACATCCATGAGTTCGCCCTGGCTATCGACGTGCGGCGTCATCGGGAAATACATGACGGCAAGGACGGTGGGCCATGGAACAAGGATTGGCGCGCCTTCATCCGGATGAAGGAACAGAAGGGCCGGAGGGCGATGAAATGGGAGCTGATGGAATACGCGGGCGTAATGATTCAGCGTTACAACCTGGTCGGGATGCCCATGTCGTATTGGACGAAGCTCGATGAGCTGTTCGCCGTGCCGGTTCGAGGAGCGGGAGGAAAGTGATGCGCTTCTTCGAACTGGATGAGGCCTTGGCGAGTCGCGACCCGATGTACCCAGGGGGATATGAGGCCCGCCGGACCTGGAAGCTGCCAGGGGCCGTGTGTCCCACTTGCCATGGCGAGTGGGCCACGCTGGGCCTCGACTATCCCACGGTCGACTTGACTGCACTGCCAAGCGAGCGGGAGTACCGCAAGGCTCGGCAGACGATGTGGGAAGAGTATGCGCGGCTCCGCGATGGAGTGGTGCCGTTGCTACCGGCGGGTGCGCTGGTGGAGCCAGCGCTGGGGCTTGGGCCTCTGGTGGGAAGGGCCCGAGGCAACCTGCCGCCACTCGTGCTCCAGGAATCGTGGCGACTGCTCGTTCACGGTGACGTTCTCCAGACGCTTGAAGACGCGCGGCTTACGGGCATCACGCCGGTGGAGGCGCGCATCAGCGGGAGCAAGCGTGGCCCGCTGTACGAACTCGAAATCATGCCGACAGGTCGGCTGGCACCTGAGTGCCAGCCGCGATTCTACGGCAAGGGGCCCTGCACCACGTGTGGCCTGCAGGAGTACGAGCTGCCCGAGCGGTGGTGGTTGGACGCGACGCACCTCCCATCCCTGGATCTTTTCCGCTTTGCCGTGACGCCGTGCCGCATCATGGCGAGTGAGCGATTCGTGGAGGTCCTCGGCGAGGTGCTGACCCGCAGTGGCGTGAGCACCGTGGAGGTCGCGACGAAGCCGCCGGAGACGTCTGCCCCCTGAACGGACTTGCTGGCTCCTTCACTTCGTCGGGCCCGCGAGCGCCCAGGCGCTTAGGATGGAAACGCGATGTCCTCCGACGAGACCCCTCCCTACTGGTTGCTCATCTCCGTCCTCTTCAGCTCCCAGCCGCTGACGCCCTCGCTCGCCATGACGCTGCACCAGACGGCGTACGAACTGCACGAGCGGGGAGAGGGCGCCAGGGACGTCGCCGGAGACATGCTGAGCGGCAAGGTGCGCAACCTGCGCAAGGACGTGGCGCTCGGCGGAATCGCCGGCCCAGCCTTCGAGGCGGATATCGAAACGGAGCGCGGCTCCGGCGTGGTGCGCTTCATCCTCACGCGCCAGGGCCTGGCGATGATGCGTCAGCAGCCCGCGACGCCGCCTCGCCCGAAGTACCTCAACTGAGGTGACGGGGGCCTGCTCGCCGGGCCCCTCGCTGCGCGAAGTGTCCGGTCATCCCCACCTTCGAGTCACGGGCGGAAGCCACCCTCGAAGGAGCGACACCCATGGACCCGAAGGAATATCTCCAGAAGTCACTCGGCATTCCGCTGGACCCCGAGAAGCAGAAGGACCCGGAGGCGGACGGCGACAAGGTCCCCGCGGAGGGACGCGCCGGATTCCTCAACGACATCACGGAGCAGGACGGAGGTCAGCGCACGGACGCGGGGCCCCCGTATGACGGCTCCGGGGACCTCCAGCAGGGCCAGCGCGCCGAGTACCTCAAGCGCGCCGAGAAGAAGACGAAGAAGCGCTAGCTCTCCAGCGACACCTTCGTGCGGTTGCCCATGTGGAAGATGGAGTTGCTCAGCGTCGCGGCGGACAGCTCCGCCAGCTCCATCATCACCTTCTGCTCCTCCGCCTCCTTGGAGCCCGCCGCCGGCGTGGACGCGTCCTGCGCGCCGTTCGCGGAGCCGGCGTCCTTGGCGACGGGGGGACGGCCCACGGCCGACAGGTAGGAGTTCAGCAGCCCGCCGTGTGAGGAGCCCCCCACGGAGTTGAGGGCCGACTGCACCACCAGGCCGCCCGTGGACATCGACGGGTCACCCGGGCGGTTCGCCGCCGACATCATGTTGTTGTTGTGCTGCTGCACCAGGGAGCCGAAGCCCGCGCGCGAGGACGCGGCGCTGGCCTGCGGCGTGGGGACCTGGACCCGAGGACCGGTGAGGTTGTTGATGCGGCTCATGGTGCGCTCCTTGGCGGTCCGAGGGCGCACGAAGCGCGATTCTCGGAGGTCTGCCCACATTATCGCCCGAAGGCCCCGGAAGTTGCGTCCCGGCGCGCGGAGCCTGCCTGCCCGGCGGAAAAACGACCGAAGGCCGCGGACTTACGGGCAGGTGCCCCCAGTCCACGGCCCTCGGATGGATCAGCGGAAAAAGGCGCCGACTAGAACTGGTGGGCCTCGGTGGACTCGTGCAGGGCCAGGGTGCTGGCGGAGCCGCCGGAGATGACCTCGGCGACCTGGTCGAAGTAGCCGGTGCCGACCTCGCGCTGGTGACGCGTGGCGGTGTAGCCGTCCTTCTCCGAGCCGAACTCGCCCTGCTGGAACTCGCTGTAGGCCGCCATGCCGCGGTCCTTGTACTTGCGGGCCAGCTCGTACATCGAGTGGTTCAGCGCGTGGAAGCCGGCCAGCGTGACGAACTGGAACTTGTAGCCCATGGCGCCCAGCTCCCGCTGGAACCTGGCGATGGTGGCGTCGTCCAGGTTCTTCTTCCAGTTGAAGGAAGGCGAGCAGTTGTAGGCCAGCATCTTGTTGGGGAACTTCTCGCGGACGGACTCGGCGAACTTCTTCGCCTGGGCCAGGTCCGGGGTGCTGGTCTCGCACCACACCAGGTCCGCGTAGGGCGCGTACGCGAGGCCGCGGGCGATGGCGCAGTCGATGCCGCCGTTGAGGCGGTAGAAGCCCTCGGAGGTGCGGCCATTCTTCCGGTCGATGAAGGCGTGGTCGTACTCGTCCGAGTCGCTCATCAGCAGCTTGGCGCTGTCGGCGTCCGTGCGGGCGACGAGCAGGGTGGGCACGCCCATGACGTCGGCGGCGAGGCGCGCGGCGGTGAGGGTGCGGATGAAGTGGTTGGTGGGCACCAGCACCTTGCCGCCCATGTGGCCGCACTTCTTCTCGCTGGCGAGCTGGTCCTCGAAGTGGACGCCCGCGGCGCCGGACTCAATCATGCTCTTCATCAGCTCGAAGGCGTTGAGCGGGCCACCGAAGCCGGCCTCGGCGTCGGCGATGATGGGCGCGAACCAGTAGCGGTCGTTGCGGCCCTCGGCGTGGTCAATCTGGTCCGCGCGGCGCAAGGCGTTGTTGATCTTCTTCACCACGGCGGGGACGCTGTCCACCGGGTAGAGGCTCTGGTCCGGGTACATCTGCCCGGCGGAGTTGGCGTCCGCGGCGACCTGCCAGCCGGAGAGGTAGATGGCCTTCAGGCCCGCGCGGACCATCTGCACGGCCTGGTTGCCGGTGAGCGAGCCGAGCGCGTTGATGTATTCCTCGGTGTGGAGCAGCTCCCACAGCCGCTTCGCGCCGACTTCCGCCAGCGTGTAGCTGATGGGCAGGGTGCCGCGCAGCTTCAGCACGTCCTTGTCGGTGTAGTTGCGGGTGATGCCCTCGAAGCGTCGAGCGTGGAGCTTGGCGTGGGGAGAGGCATCCGGGGTCGTCGTGGTGGCGTCGTACATCGCAGGCTCCTCGGTGCGGCAGTGAAGGGTTGAAGAAGAACGAAGGTTCAGCGAGTGGAATCCAGCGCCGCGTAGGCGGGCAGGGTGAGGAAGTCCTCGAAGGTGGAAGCGGTGGACAGGCGCTCGAAAAGCTCACGGGCGCGCGTGACATGCTCGGCGCCGTAGCGCTGCTGGACGCCTTCGCGCTCCAGCTCGGCCATCTCTTCACCCAGCAGCGTCTGGAACAGCTCGGGCGTCACCTTGCGGCCGTCGTCGAGCGAGGCGCCGTGGTGGATCCACTGCCAGACCTGGGCACGGGAGATTTCGGCGGTGGCCGCGTCCTCCATCAGGTTGTAGAGGGGCACGCAGCCCAGGCCGCCCAGCCACGCGGCGGTGTATTGAATCCCGACGCGGAGGTTGTGGCGCAGGCCCTCTTCGGTGCGCGTGCCGGAGGGGACCTTGAGCAGGTCGGCCTCGGTGATGCGGACGTCCTCGCGCTTGTTGGAGAGCTGATTGGGGCCCTTCATGTTCGCGTCGAAGATGTCGCGAGCGAGGGAGACGAGGCCGGGGTGGGCGACCCACGTCCCGTCGTGGCCGTTCTTCACCTCGCGCAGCTTGTCGGCGCGGACCTTCTCCAGGACGGCCTCGTTGGCGGCGGCGTCACCCTTGATGGGGATGAACGCGGCCATGCCGCCCATGGCGTGGACGTCGCGGCGATGGCAGGTCTGGATGAGCAGCTGCGAGTAGGCGTTGAGGAACGCCTTGTCCATGGTGACCTGGCCGCGGTCCGGAAGGACGACGCTGGTGTCGGACTGGAGCGTCTTGATGAAGCTGAAGATGTAGTCCCAGCGGCCGCAGTTGAGGCCGGCGGAGTGCTCGCGCAACTCGTGGAGGATTTCGTCCATCTCGAAGGCGGCGGGGAGCGTCTCGATGAGGACGGTGGCCTTGATGGTGCCGCGCGGGATTCCGAGCGTGTCCTGGGCGAGCAGGAACACGTCGTTCCAGAGGCGGGCCTCCAGGTGGCTCTGCATCTTCGGCAGGTAGAAGTAGGGGCCGGTGCCGCGGGAGAGCTGCTCGCGGACGTTGTGGAAGAAGAAGAGGCCGAAGTCGAAGAGGGAGCCGGAGATGGGCTTGCCGTCGATTTCGACATGGCGCTCGGGCAGGTGCCAGCCGCGAGGACGCACGAAGAGGACGGCGGGCTTGTCGTTGAGGGCGTAGTGCTTGCCGCCATCGGCGGTGAAGGAGATGCGGCGGCGGACGGCGTCGCGGAGGTTGAGCTGGCCGCGGACGACGTTGTCCCAGGTGGGGCTGTTGGCGTCCTCGAAGTCCGCCATGAAGACGTTGGCGCCCGAGTTGAGGGCGTTGATGATCATCTTCCGGTCCACGGGGCCGGTGATTTCGACGCGGCGGTCCTGGAGGTCCGGGGGCAGGGGAGCCACCGTCCACTGGCCGTCCCGGATGGCCTTCGTTTCGGGGAGGAAGTGGGGACGCTCGCCCTTGCGCCAGGACGCTTGGACTGTCTTGCGGCGCTCCAGGAGCGCCTCACGGCGTTCGCCGAAGGAGCGCGCGAGGCGGGCGACGAAGTCGAGGGCGGCCGGGGTGAGGACCTCGGCGTAATCGGGGTGCCACGGACCCTTCACGGCCACGCCAGCGCTGAAGGCCGGGGTCTTCGAAGAGGGGGCATCCGAGGTCATCAAAAACTCCTTGGCATGCTGCGTTGTAAATCACTTCCAACGGGTCGGAAAATGGATCTTCCGAGGGAGGAAGGGAAGTGTCGGTCAATTTGTGCCTGCTCGGCTGTAATGCTGTCAACACCCGGCGGATTAAATCTGTAAATCAACAGACGTGGCGCGGGTTTGGAGGGGAGGGGGCGACGGCCAGGCGGCAGGCAATCAGCGACGCCAGATTGCGTAGGTAGGGATGCGGGCGCCAGGCGCCAAGGGGTTGCCCGCTCCGGGGAGGCAGGACATGGAAGCGATGAAGCGGTGCTCGGGATGCGCGGAGGAGATGAGGGCGGAGGCCGCGAAGTGCCCCCGCTGTGGGACTCGGGTGGAGCGGCTTCATCGGGGCGTGGAGGGGCGGGCGCTGACGGGCGTGTGCGCGATGCTGGCTCGGGAGCTGGGCATCGACGTGGCGTGGATCCGCGTGGCGCTCGTCGTCGCCACCTTGTTCTCTGGTGGCACGCTGCCCCTGGTGTACCTGCTCCTTTGGGGCTTCACTCCTTCGTCCCCCGTGGCGCGGGCTCCGCTGCAGCGCTCCATGGAGTGGCTGTCGGGACTCGGTCAGTCCTCTGACGCTCCTCGCATGGAACGCCGGGTCTGAGGCACGGGGCCACGGACATGGTGAGCACGGCTCGCGGGCCCCTCGGCTCGGCGCGGGTCCCCCCGTCAGCGGACGGGGCCCCCCACGCCGGCCGTCCCGCTCCCTTGCGTCACTTGGCCTCCGTGCACACCGTCTTGCTCATTTCGGTGAGCACCGAAACGTTCGTCCTCGGGGACCCGTAGAAGCACCTCACCGCCTCGCACTCCATCCTGGTGTGCACGGCGGCTCGAGGACTCCGGATGCCTCCCCCACTGGACCCCGTCGCCGCCGCCACCCACCCGGACCCGTACCCCTTCTACGCGGACCTCGTCTCCCAACGGCCCCTGTACTGGGATGACTCGCTTCGGTTGTGGGTTGCCTCCAGCGCGGAGGCCGTCCAGGCCGTGCTGACCCATCCCTCCTGCCGCGTCCGCCCTCCCTCCGAGCCCGTGCCGCGCCCCCTCCGCGGGTCGCCTCCCTCCGAGGTCTTTCGACTCCTCGCTCGCATGAACGACGGCCCTTTTCATGCGCTCGCGCGACGCGCACTCGTTGGCCTCCTGGCCACTTTTGATTCGCCTCGGGTCGTCGAGGTCTCCCGGCGGTGGACCCTCCGACTCGCGCTTCCGGAGTCGGCCCATTCACTCCCCTTCCTGCTCCCGGTTCATGTCCTCGGTGAGCTGCTGGGGCTTCCTTCCGAGTCACTTCCACGGGTCGCCTCCTGGACGCGGGACTTCGTTCGCTGCATCGCTCCGGGGGCACACCCGGACAGCCTGACGGCCGCGGTGGAGGCCACGCGGTCGCTGTGCTCACTGTTCCGCTCCTCTCTGGAGGCGCAGTGCTCCTCGGGTGACGGGGCTCTTGCCTTGCTGGTTCGGGAGTCGATGGCGCTGGGGCTCCAGGACTCTTCGGACGTGGTGGTCGCTAATGCCATAGGACTGCTCTTGCAGGCGAATGACGCGACGGCGGGACTGCTGGGGCAGGCTCTTCGCGTCCTGCTTCTGGACTTCTCCCTGCTGACGGAGCTGCGGGTGGAGGTGTCGCTGCTTCCCTCGTTTCTCGACGAGGTGCTCCGGTTCGAATCTCCGGTCCAGAACACCCGGCGGTTTCTGGCCACGGACGCCGTCATCGCCGGACAGTCCATGGCCTCTGGTGACGCGGCGCTCGTCGTCCTCGCCGCCGCCAACCGGGACCCCTCCCTTCATCTGGAGCCGTGGCGGTTCGACCTCCATCGGACGCAGCCTCGGGGACTTGCGTTCGGCGCGGGCGCTCACGCGTGCCCTGGCGCGGCGCTGGCGAAGGCCATCTCCCAGGGCGCTCTCCTCGCGCTGCTGCCCACGGACCTTCGCTCGCTTCGCTCGGCCTGCCTCGGCGCTTCGTGGATGCCCTCGCTCAATGCTCGCGTCCCTGTGTTCTCCGCTCCCTCTTCCCTGGAGGCTCACTCATGATCGCCGTCATCTTCGAAGCCCGGCTCAGCGCGGATGGACAGCGCGAGTACCTGGACCTCGCCGCCGAGCTGCGTCCCCTGCTGGCTCGCATCGATGGCTTCATCTCCATCGAGCGGTTCCAGAGCCTGTCCTCTCCGGACCGGCTGCTCTCCTTGTCGTTCTGGCGCGACGAGGCCGCCGTCCAGCAATGGCGTCAGCTGGAGGCCCACCGCGCCGCCCAGGCCCGGGGCCGGGACTCCGTCTTCGCCGACTACCGCCTGCGCGTCGCCACGGTCCTTCGCGACTATGGACCCCACGAGCGCGAGCAGGCCCCCGACGACAGCCGACGGGTGCACGGCTGACTCCTGGACTGCTCACGGACCGACGGTCCGCGCTCCTTCCAGGTGCCGAAGGCTCCAGCCTGTTATTCGTGGGCTCACGGACACTTTCCACCAGGAGCCCCGCGCGTGAGCACCCAGAACGTTCGCATCGAGAAGGACACCTTCGGCCCCATCGAAGTCCCCGCCGACCGCCTCTGGGGCGCGCAGACCCAGCGCAGCCTCCAGAACTTCGCCATCTCCACCGAGCGCATGCCCCCCGCCCTCATCCGCGCGCTCGTCCTCGTCAAGAAGGCCGCGGCCCTCGTCAACGTGGAGAACGGCAGTCTGCCTCGCGAGAAGGGCGACGCCATCGTCCGCGCCGCCGATGAAGTCCTCGCCGGAAAACACGACGCCGAGTTCCCCCTGTCCGTCTGGCAGACCGGCAGCGGCACCCAGACGAACATGAACACCAACGAGGTGCTCGCCAACCGCGCCTCGGAGCTGCTCGGCGGAGAGCGCGGCGAGGGCCGCAAGGTCCACGCGAACGATGACGTCAACAAGGGCCAGAGCTCCAACGACGTCTTCCCCACCGCCATGAGCGTGGCCGCCGCCACCGCCCTCATCGAGCACGTCATCCCCGAGGTGAAGGCCCTTCGCGACGTCCTCGCCGACAAGTCCCGCGCCTTCATGGACGTGGTGAAGATTGGCCGCACCCACCTTCAGGACGCCACGCCCATCACCCTGGGCCAGGAGCTGAGCGGCTACGTCGCGCAGCTGGACCTCGCGCGCTCCCACCTGGAGCGGACCCTCCCGCACCTGCATGAGCTCGCGCTCGGTGGCACCGCCGTCGGCACCGGCCTCAATGCTCCCAAGGGCTACGCCGAGCGCGTCGCGAAGGAGATTGCCCGCCTCACCGGCCTCGCCTTCGTCACCGCCCCCAACAAGTTCGAGGCGCTGGCCGCCAACGACGCGCTCGTCCAGGCCCACGGCGCCCTCAAGGGCCTGGCCGCCGTGCTCTTCAAGGTCGCCAACGACATCCGCTGGCTGTCCTCCGGCCCCCGCTCGGGTCTGGGCGAAATCACCATCCCCGAGAACGAGCCCGGCAGCTCCATCATGCCGGGCAAGGTGAACCCCACCCAGAGCGAGGCCCTCACCATGCTCTGCGCCCAGGTCATGGGCAACGACGTCGCCGTCTCCATCGGCGGAGCCTCCGGCAACTTCGAGCTCAACGTCTTCAAGCCCCTCATCATCCACAACCTCCTGCAGAGCTGCCGCCTCCTCGCGGACGGCATGCGCAGCTTCCGGCTCAACTGCGCCGTCGGCATCGAACCCAACCGCGCCCGCATCCAGGAGAACCTGGAGCGCAGCCTCATGCTCGTCACCGCCCTCAACCCCCACATCGGCTACGACAACGCGGCGAAAATCGCGAAGCTGGCCCACAAGGAGGGCAAGACGCTCAAGGAGGTCGCCGTGGCGCTGGGCCTGCTCACCTCCGAGCAGTTCGACCAGTGGGTCCGCCCGGAGAAGATGACCGGCCTGTAGGCACCCCCTGTCCTACACCTCGCCCGGACGCCCCACCGAGGGGCATCCGGGGGGCCTTCCCCCGTCCCAACCGTGGGCCAGCGCACGCTGCGGCAAGAACGAGCGGGCGCGAGCGCCACAGGACGATTAGGGTAGGGGAGCCATGAACGTCCCCTTCGTCATTGAGACCACGCACCGCGGCGAGCGGGCGTATGACCTGTACAGCCGGCTCCTCAAGGACCGCATCATCATGCTGGGCACGCCCGTCAACGACGACGTGGCCAACATCATCGTCGCCCAGCTGCTGTTCCTCGAGTCCGAGGACCCCGACAAGGGCATCAACCTCTACATCAACTCGCCCGGCGGCTCCGTCACGGCCGGCCTCGCCATCTACGACACCATGCAGTACGTGAAGTGTCCGGTGTCCACCATCTGCGTGGGACAGGCCGCCTCCATGGGCGCCCTCCTCCTGCTGGCCGGTGCGAAGGGCAAGCGCTACGCCCTGCCCAACAGCCGCATCATGATTCACCAGCCGCTCGGCGGCGCCCAGGGCCAGGCCACGGACATCGACATCCAGGCCAAGGAAATCCTCCGCCTGCGCAGCTACATCAACGGCCTCATCGTCAAGCACACGGGCCACACCGTCGAGCGCATCGAGAAGGACACCGAGCGCGACTACTTCATGAGCGCCGAGGATGCCCGGCAGTACGGCCTCATCGACGAAGTGGTGGAGAAGCAGCGCCTCATCTCGCCGCCGTCGTCCACCCCCAACAAGTAACACCCCGTCACACCGCCCCCGCTCTCGTGGCGGAGCGGGGGCCCCGGGTGGGTGCTTCGAGCCCGCCCGTTGATTCCCGCCACCCGCCGCGCGCAGCTCTTGCGCTGGTGCACCGAGCAGGCGCGAATCCCGCGCGCCGCCGTGCCCGCTCCCTCGGCTGCGAGTGGCACGGCCGATGCTCAAACTTGGACACATGTCCTGGCTCCGCTCGCGCACCCTCCGTCGCCTCCTGCTGCCCTCCGCCCTGCTGGTTGGAGCAGGCTGCGTGGGGCCCACAGGCCGCCCGCCCGTTCCCCCTTCCTCGGCCGACGTGCAGGCGGAGCTGGGCGAGCGCGACGTCATCCAGGCCGGCGAGGAATACGCCCGCAACAACAGCTTCGTCCTGGCGCAGGCCGGCGAGGCCGTGGAGGTCCGCCCCAACCTCTGGCGCATCCGCTTCGGCTTGAAGGACAAGCCCGGCCGGGGCGTGGAGCTGGAGTTCGACTCGCTTGCCCGCAGGGTGACGCGCGCCCAGGAGATTGAAATCGTCCCGGGCTCCACCACCCCCCCCGAAAAAGTCCCCGGACGCGGGGGCGAGGATGTGCCCTCCGGCGGTCAGGGGCGTGGACCCATCCCCTGACGTGGCCGGAGCCCGCCGCTACGGCAGCACGGTGACGCGATTGAGCGCGGGGGCGGGCAAGGGGCTCGCCTGACTGCTGTGCGCCTTCAGGTAGGCCTCCAGCGCGTCGCTGTCCACGGCGCCACCCAGCCGGTTCGTCCCCTCGGCGAGCACCGGGAAGCCATCACCCCCACCCGCGAGGAAGTTGTTCGCGGTGACGCGGTACTCCGCCGTCAGGTTCACTGGCACGCCGTTGATCCGGATGGACGCCGGGTCGACGCGGCTTCCGATGGGCGCCGACGCGCTGAACGCATAGGTGAAGCCCGCCGACGGAAGCAGCATGAGGGTGGCTCCCGACGGCCGCCACTGCCGCTCCAGCAGTTGCTCGATTTGCGCGCCCGTCAGCGTCAGGGTGACCAGGCTGTTGCCGAACGGCTGCGTGGTGAAGGCCTCGCCGTAGGTGACCTCGCCCTGGGCGATGTCCGCGCGCACGCCGCCCGGGTTCATGAAGGCCACCTGCGCCCCACCCAGGTTCGCGGGCTTCGTCGCCTCCAACTGCGAGTCCGCGATGACGAAGCCCAGGGTGGACTGGCCCGCGGAGTCCGTCTGTGTCCTGAGCGTCTGCGCCACCCAGCCGATGACCCGGTTGGCCCGCTGCGTGACGAGCTCCTGGTACTTCGTCACCAGCTCCTTCACCGCGCCGACCTCCTGCACGTCGCGAGTGACGATGACGTTGTTCGCTCGCGCCTGCACGACGTCGCCCGTCGCCTTGCTCAACGTCAGGTCGATGTCCGTGACGAGCTGCCCCATCGACGAGGCGCTCGTGACGACCTTGCCATCGATGACGCAGTTGTAGGCCTGATGGGTGTGGCCGCTGACGATGACGTCCACCGCGTCATCGAGGCCCTTGGCCATGCCCACGATGGCACCTGCGATGAGGCCGTCCGCACCCTCGCCCTTGCATTCGTTCACCAGCGAGCCCGAGGTCGGAATTCCACCCTGGTGCACCACCACGATGATGGCTTCGATGCCCTGCCGCCGCAGCTCCGGCACCAGCGCGTTCACCGTCTGCACTTCGTCCTTGAAGGTGAGCCCCGCCACGCCCGTGGGCGTGACGATTTCCGGCGTGTCCTCCAACGTCATGCCGATGAAGGCCACCTTCACGCCCTCGAACTCGCGCACGTCGTAGCGGGGGAACAGCGTGCGGTCCACGCCCGTGGCCACGTTGGCCGCCAGGAACTTGAACTTCGCGCCCGGGAAGCCATCCCCGTCCAGGCAGCCATCCACCGAGTGGCAGCCACCCGACTGCATGCGCAACAGCTCCGTGCTGCCCTCGTCGAACTCGTGGTTGCCTACCGCGACCAGGTCCAGGCCAATCAGGTTCATCGCCTCGACGGTGGGCTCGTCGTGGAAGAGCGCCGACAGCAGCGGCGAGGCGCCGATGAGGTCTCCCGCCGCCACCACCACTGTGTTCGGATTGGTGGCCCGCAGGGCCGCGATGTGCCGGGCGAAGTACGTCACGCCGCCCGCGCTCACCCGCACCGGCCCACCGTCGGGGGCCACGCCCGTCAGAATCTGGCCCGCGGGGGCCTCGAGCTGCCCGTGGAAGTCATTGAACGCCAGCACCTGCACGCTCACCGTGGTGGGACCCGAGTCGGACGTCCCCGAGTCGGACATCCCCGAGTCGGACATCCCCGAGTCGGACATCCCCGAGTCGGGCGTCCCCGAGTCGGGCGTCCCCGAGTCGGGCATCCCCGCGTCCGAGCCCGCATCCAGGGGCGGCTGCTGGGCGGGATGCTGCTCGCAGCGCTTGTCCTCGCAGACCCACTCCTTGCCCTCGGCCGGTGCGCTGTTGTCGAAGCGGCAGTCGGCGGCGTCCTGGCACTCGTCACCTCCGCAGCCACCATGGGCGAAGAGGAACATGCCGGTGACGAACGCTCCGGCGAGCAGGAAGACGCTGGGGCGCGCTCCCAGAAGAGACGAGCGCGGTGTGGCTTGAGGCATCGACGGAACTCCAGCGAACAGGGAGGGGGAACCTACTCAAGTTCGTGGACGATGGCGCGACTTCATGGCGGCGCGGTGAAGCTCGCGCCCCGACTTCGTTTCGACAGGGGGACTGTCGCCCGGACTCATGGTGCGGCTGGCGGCGCTTCGTTGCCACACAGCAGCAACTCCGCGGGACCTCCGGTGCGACCCACCAGGACGGCCACCTGACCGTGCGCGCGACCGAAGCGCTCCGCCTCCGCGCGGGGCAGGCCCGGGACGAAGAGGCTCTGCTCGGACCAGCTCCCGTCCTCCGCCTCGCCAATGGCGGGCGCCACCACCCAGCCACCCGCGATGAGCTGGGAGACCAGTCGCTCCTGTGCGCGCTGGTTCTCGTCCTTGCCTCGAGGGCGGGAGCCCGGGTTCCACGCCGTCATGAAGGCCCACTCCCGGTGGCCTCGTGCCGCCAGGGCGGCGTCGAGGGCGGGGTGCAGTCTTCCGACTCGCAGCACCTGCTCCACGCCATCCGTGGAGCCATGCGGGCGAATGACATACCGCGTCGTCCGGTAGGCTCCCAGCAACCGCTCCTGGTCGAGCTGTCTCATTCGCGCATTCTCGCGTTGCCGACACCCCGCTGTCAGCCCCCGGGGGCCGCGAGTCCTGACGAAAAGGTGTCTGGATTGGATATTCCCGGTGAATGTTCAGAACCCCCCAACGTCTGGAGCCCTCGCAACGTTCCAATGAGGGGGCGTTTGGACGTGGGGCGAATCCAGATGATGCGTCGTGCCGTGGTGGCTTTCGCGCTGTGCGCGGGCTTTGCGGGAACGGGCTGTGTTTCGGTGAGTCATGTGCAGACGGCGGACACGCTGGGCGCGGGCAAGTTCCAGTTCGCCATCGAACCGGGTGTCGGAGGCGCCGCAGTCATCGGCGACAGCGAGACGGGTTCGGGGGGCATCTACTATCCACACATCGACCTCGCTGCGCGCTTCGGTGTGACGGAACGCGTGGACCTGGGCGTGCGCTTCGGTTCGTCGCTGGCCGAGCTCCAGTCGAAGTTCCTGCTCACCAGCCCCGAGAACCCGGACCTGGCCATCTCCGTGGCGCCCTCGGTGATGGGTGTCTTCCTGGGGAGCGACGACGACACGGTGGGCAGCTACGTCAACGTGGCGCTGCCCGTGCTGGTGGGCTTCAAGACGGCGGGTGGCTCGGAGCTGGTGCTGGGTCCTCGGGTGTCCGCGACGCGAATCTCGGGGGGCAGCTCCACGGAGAGCGCGGCCGTGAATCTGCTGAGCGTGGGCGCCTCCGTGGGCTATGCGCTGCGTGTCACGGAGGGTTTCCGGCTGATGCCCGAGGTGGGCATCTCCGTCCCTGTCATTGGCGAGTTCAACACCACGGACTCCGAGTCGGAGCTGGGTGCGGGTTTCAACGGCGGCTTCATCCAGTTCAAGCTGGGCTTCCTCTTCGGCCGCGGTCGTCCCATCAACCGAGACACGCGGGACTACGTCAACAACGCCGACTCGAACGACGTCGACATCTGACGTCACCGGTGGACGGTCCATCCGAGCCTTTTCCGCTAGGCTGTGGGGGTCCAGGGGCCGTTGGCCCTGGCGGGAGGCTCGAGATGGATTCGGTGGATGCGCGGCTGGAGCGACTGGAGCGCCGCTGTCGGCGGTTGCAGGGACTCACCTTCTCGGCGCTCGCGCTGGCGGGGGTGGGGCTGGGCACCGCGGCGCTGAAGCCCGCGCCGATGCTGGGTGGGGAGCTGGTGGCCTCGCGCCTGGTGCTCAACGACGCGCAGGGGCAACGTCGGGCTTCGCTGGGGCTGGATGACTCGGGCGCCGCGGGGTTGGTGTTGCATGACGGCACGGGCCGTCCGCGCGCCTTGCTGGGCGTGGCGGTGGATGGCTCACCCCGGCTGCGCTTCTCCACGGCCGGGGGCGAGTCCCTGGCCGAGCTCACCGTGTACTCGGATGAAGCCCCACGCCTGACGTTGTCCAAGCCGGGTGGCGTGGACCTGTTCTCGGTGGGCCTCCAGGTGGATGGCTCCTCGCGGCTGGAACTGGCGGACGCGGATGGCCGGCCCCGCGCGATTCTGGGCGCGGACGAGCACGGCTCTCCGGGACTGCTGCTGGTGGACCGCCGGGGTCAGGCCCGCGTGGAGCTGAGGGTGGGCCCGTCCGACGGGGCCAGCCTTCGCGTGGAGGGTCTCGACGGCGAGGTCTTCCAGGCGCCCGCCGTCCTCCAGTGACACCGCGTCACTGCTGGGGCGGGACGATTTTGTAACCACGTTGCAGCAGCGGGGCGAGGCGGTCGGAGATGTCCCACGACTCCACCACCTTGCCGTCGCGCATCCGGTAGAGCGAGTGGCCGTTGAGCGCGAGTTGACGGGGCTTGCCCGCCTCGTCCGTGTGCTGCGCGTCCGTGCCCTGGGCCTTCCAATGCACCAGCACCATGTCTCCGTCCGCCACCACGTGGAGGACGTCGAAGCGCAGGTCCGGGAAGGCCTGGAACGTGGCCTCGGCCTGCTGGCGCACGGCGGCCGGACCCACCACGTCCGTGGGCGCGCCCTGCGAGTGGTCGACGTAGTCCTCGGAGAACAGCTCCGCGACGCGGTCCAGCTTGCGCAGGTTGTAGAGTTCCTCGGTGAGCACCCGCGCCTGCTGGCGGTTCTGCTCCTCCAGCGCGGCGGCGCGCTCCACCGGAGATACGGACGCACACGCGGACAGCAGTCCGAGCATGCAGAGCCACATCGTCGTCGCGAGGCTTTTCATGGCCTGGGAAGCTGCGCAGCCCCACCCAGGCCGTCAGCCCCCCAGGGCCCGCGAGTGTTCACCTCACGTCACGCCGACAGGTGGCCCAGTCCGATGGGCGAGGCGAGGCAGGCGTCCGGAATGCCAAACGCATCCACCAGCGCCACCGCGTCCGGCCGCAGCTCCGTGCAGAGCTTCACGACCTCCTTGCGGATGGCCAGGGCCTTGTTGCCTTCCATCAGCCCGTTCTCCTGGAACCAGCCGCTCGAGGACTCCAGGCACGACAGGCCATAGAGGTCGCACAGCCGGCCCAGCACCACCTTGAGGCCCTCGTCCTTCACCGTCGCCACGCCGTGGAGGAACTGCTCCAGCACCACGCGTTCGATGTGCGCGTGCGCCACCGCCACCAGGTGCGCCTGGACCTGGTTGAAGGCGGTGAAGGCCTCCATGCCCGCGGACATCCGCTTGCGCAGCCGCTTCGCCACCGAGGCCAGCAGGTCCTCCTCGCGGTAGCGCAGGAGCCGGAGCTGGTATTCGCTGTCGCGCAGGTGCTCGCTGCCGGTGCGCCGCGCCGCGATGGGGTTGCGGTCCGCCACCGCGGTGGCCCTTTCGGCGATGAGCTTGAGCACCGCGAAGACGCGGTCGTCCTCGAAGCGCTGCCGGTAGTCCGTCAGCAGGCTCTTGGCGACCAACTGCATCAGCACCGTGTTGTCGCCCTCGAAGGTCGTGAAGATGTCCGTGTCCGCCTTCAGCCCCGACAGCCGGTTGGCCTCCAGGTAGCCCTGGCCTCCACACGCCTCGCGCGCCTCCTGGAGCACCGACGTCACGTTCCACGAGGCATACGCCTTGAGGCCCGCCGCCAGCGCCTCCACCTCCATGGCGTCCTCCTCGGTGCGCTTCACGTAGCGCTCCACCAGGTACTCCAGCGCGAAGTCGAGCGCGTACGTCTTCGCCAGCGGCCGGAGCAGGCGCAATTGGTGCGTCTGGTGGTCCAGGAGCCGCACCTCCGGCGCGCCCGGAGGACCGAACTGCCGGCGCATGTCTCCGTAGCGCACGGCGATGGTCAGCCCGCTCTTGGCCCCGCTCAAGGACGCGCACGCCACGCTCACCCGGCCCGCCACCAGCGTGCCCAGCATGGTGAAGAAGCGCCGGCCGTCGCTGGGGATGGAGCTGGTGTACTCGCCCTCGGCGTTCACCTGGCCGAAGCGGTCAAGCAGGTTCTCCCGAGGCACCCGCACGTGGTCGAACCAGATGCGGCCGTTGTCCACGCCGTTGAGCCCCATCTTCCGGCCGCAGTCCTCGATGCGCACCCCGGGCATCAGCTGGCCCCGCGCGTCGCGCAGCGGCACCAGGATGGCGTGCACGCCCAGGCCCTTGCCGCCGACCTCCAGTTGCGCGAACACCGTGGCGATGCGGCCGTGGACCGCGGCGTTGCCAATCCACTCCTTGCGCGCGGACTCCGTCGGCGTGTGGACCAGGAAGTTCCCGGCCTCCGCGTCGTAGCGCGCCACCGTCTCCACGTCGCGCACGTTGGAGCCGTGGCCCAGCTCGCTCATCGCGAAGCAGCCGGGCAGCTCCAGCGTGGCGACCTTCGGCAGGTACTCGCGGTGGTGCCGCTCCGTGCCGAGGAAGAGGATGCTCGCGCCGAACAGGCCGAAGTGGACGCCCGCCTTCACCACGAGGCTCATGTCGAAGAGCGCCAGCGTCTCGAACGCGGCGATGAAGGCGCCCAGGTCCGCGCCCGCCTCGTCACCCTCGGGAAAGGCGATGTGGCCCAGGCCCTCGTCCGCGAGCTGCTTGAGCCAGGTGAAGGTCTGCTCGCGCTGCTTCGCCGTGTCCAGCGTGGGCTGCTGGCGGAAGGCCGGGTCTTCCAGCCACGTGCGCACCTTCGCGCGGACGTCCGGGTACTTGCGGTCCAGCACCGCGCGCAGCGCCTCGGGCGCGAAGGAGGTGGGCTCGGTGGGGCCGATGCGGCGCGGCTCGTGCCCGGCGGAGGGGACGAGGGCGCGCACCGCATCCCGGCTGGAGACGCCCAGCACCGCCTCGACTGATGCCAGCGCGCGCACCAGCTCGGGGACGGAGGGGGGGAGCTCCGTGGTACCGGAGACCAGTTCGGCCAGCTTCGCGCCCAGCTCCGCGAGGCTGTCCTGGGCGCTGAGCGACAGGCGCGCGGCGGCGGAGCGGATGTGCTCGCGCACCAGGGCCAGCTCGTTCGACGTGGGCGGCAGCAGCGGGTCCAACCAGCGCGCGAGCACGGTGGTGGAGCGCAGGTCCAACCAGGGCTGGGCGCGGGCGGCGGCGCCGAGCATCCGAATCTCCGCGTGTGTCAGCTCTCCGTCCGTCCAGGCCACGTACAGCATGGGCACCAGGGGCGCGAGGCGCGGCAGCGACAGCAGCTCCTTCGCGGTTGGACGAATCTCTTCCACCATGGTCGGTACTCCATCAGGCGAGGGAACGGGCGCAGTGTGGCCAGCATGGCGCCGGGCGGCAATGGAAGAGAGCGCTCGGCTGTCGGGCAGGCGGGCAGGCCCTGCATGCCGGGGCGAGGAAGTGTTCCTAGCTTGCCACGTCATGGACGAGTCCCAGGACCTGTCGGAGATCGAGATTCTTCCCCAGCCCGGAGCCCACGGCTTCGACGGCGCGCGGGAGCGCAGCGAGCACGAGATGCATGGCCCGTATGTGCTGCCTCCCGGGCCCCAGGGCTTCTCGTTCTCTCTTTATCAGTCCACGGGCGCCGCGCTGATGCCGGGGCACAAGCTGGAGCTCTTGGACAACGGCGCGGTCTTCGACCGGATGTTGGAGGACATCCGCTCGGCGCGGGAGAGCGTCCACATCATGGTCTACATCTGGCGACCGTGTGACGTGTCGGACCGAATCGTGGCGGCGCTGGTGGAGCGCGCCCGCGCGGGAGTGGCGTGCCGCGTGGTGGTGGACCCGGTGGGCAGTGAGGAGCTTCGCGGCGACAAGGACTTCGACCAGAAGGTCGAGAAGGTCCTCTGTGAGGCCGGCGTGGAGGTGCACTACTACCGGCTGCTCGCGGGCAAGGTGATGGGGCGGCTGTTGGGACGCACGCACCAGAAGCTGGTCGTCGTCGACGGGCGCATCGCCTACACGGGCGGCTTCGGCTTCTGGAAGGTCTGGGAGGGCAACGGTCAGGCCCCCGAGGAGTGGCGCGACACGAGCGTCCGCGTCGAGGGCCCCTCCGCGCGTGAGATGCAGCTCACCTTCTCGCGGTACTGGCAGGAGGCGGGCGGAGGGCTGCTGCCGCCGAGCACCTTCCCGGAGCCTATGTTGGTGGGCGATGCCGAGGCGTGCTTCGTGGAGAGCTCGGGCAAGCTGGGCATCACCGACGCGGAGCGCATGGTGCGCATGGTCATCGCCGCCGCTCGCGAGCGGCTCTGGATTGCCAACGCGTATTTCTCTCCACCCAACGAGATTCTGGAGCAGTTGGAGGAGAAGTGCCGGCAGGGCGTGGAGATTCGCGTCCTGGGGCCCGGGCCCATCCACGACGTGAAGGTCATCCGCGCCTCGCAGCGCTCCACGTATGAGCGCCTGTTGGATGCGGGCGTGCGCATCTACGAGTACCAGCCGTCGATGATGCACGCGAAGACGATGCTCGTGGATGACTGGCTCGCGGTGGTGGGCTCCACCAACCTGGACTCGCTGTCGCTCAACAAGCTGGGTGAGGGCTCGCTCGTCATCAACGACGCGGAGTTCGTGCGGAAGATGGAGCGCTGCTGGGCCAAGGACCTGCGTGTCTCCAAGGAGATCTCCCTGGAGAACGGCGGCCGCACCAACCCGTGGCGACGACTGGCTCGCAGGGCGACCCAGTTGGTGGGCCATGACCGCTGACGGTCAGCGCGGGTTCGTCACGCCGACCTGACGACAGGCGTCGCGCACGGGGCACGTGGAGCACTTGGGCCGCGAGCCCGTGCACACGTGCTTGCCGAAGGGCACCAGCAGGCGATTCAGCTCCACCCAGTACTTGCGCGGGAGCTGCGTCTCCAGGGCGGCCATCGTCGCCTCGGGGGAGCGGGCCTTCACGTAGCCCCAGCGGTTCGTCACGCGGTGCACGTGGATGTCCACGCTGATGGCCTCGTGGCCGCACGCGATGCCGAGCGCCAGGTGCGCGCACTTGGGGCCCACGCCCTTGAAGGACTGGAGCACCTGGGCGTCGCAGGGCAGGGTGCCTCCGAGCTCGTCCCGGGTGCGCACGGCGATGGCGTGGAGTTGGTGCGCCTTGGCCTCGTGGAACGTGACGGGGCGGATGAGGGCGTCGATGTCGTCGGAGCTCATGCGCGCGAGTGCCTCCGGAGTGGAGGCGCGCTGGAGCAACGCGAGCGCCGCGGGCAGGCTCACTTCATCGAGGGTCCGGATGGAGAGGATGCAGGCGACGAGCTGCTCGAAGAGGCTGTCGTGGCCTCGTGCGGAGAGCGCGAACATCGCCGCGTCCGCGAAGTCGCGCACCGACTCGCGCACGCGCGCCAGCACGTCGTCGATGTCGAAGGGGACCTTGTCGGGCCGCGGCTCGGGCTCCGTGACGACGCCTGGGGTGGGTTTCGCGCGCGCGGTCCGCGGGCTCGTGCTGGACGGGGCCCTGCGATTTCTTCGAGGTGCCGTCGACATCCCTCGCCTCCCTGGGTTTCGAGGGAAGGTGAGGGCCTGTTGATGCGGGGGCTCGTGGGTGCTTCCTGCCCGGTGGTGGGGCAGGGGGCGCGTCAGGCGCTCGGCTTCGTCAGGTCCAGCGCGTACCAGTGGTCGCAGCCGAAGTGCCCGGTGCTTCCCATGGGGGCGCAGAGCTTTTCGAAGCCCAGGCGTCGGTAGAGCTTCTGGGCCTGGGTCATCGAAGCGAAGGTCTCCAGGTAGCAGCGCTGGAAGCCCGCCTCCCGGGCGAAGTCGAGGCAGCGGCGCACCATGCGCTCGCCGGCTCCCAATCCTCGGACCTCGGGCAGGAAGTACATCTTGCGCAGCTCGCACACGCTGGGGTCGCCCCCTTGCAGTGGCGCGATGCCTCCGCCGCCCAGCACCTTGCCCGCGCGCTCCACCACGAAATAGGCGTGGCGAGGATGCGCGTAGGCGGCGGTCATGGTGTCGACCTCGGCGTCATGCAGCGCGAAGCCGGGGCCATCCGCGCCGAACTCCGGCATCACCGCGCGGATGATGGCGGCGACGTGAGGGTTGTCTTCAACCTGGATGGGACGCAGTCGCAGCTCGTCTGTGCTCATGCGGGGATGACGTTTTCATGGAAGGGGGCCGAGGGCCAGCGGGACCCAGGGGCCTGACGGGTGCGTCGGGGTGCACGCACCTGTTGTGCACCCGGCTGCACAGGTGGCACACGACCGACGCACCTGGAGTCGATGGTCCGGTTTCCTCCCGTGGGAGAACCCGGGCATTCTGCGTGGCATGTCCGTTGTAGAGGGGGAACCCCATGTACTGCCCTGACTGCCGACAGGAGCGCCTGGGTCATTTCAGCCAGTGCGCCATGTGTGGCACGGCGATGACCTCGCGCCCCCGTTCCGAGCTGGAAGCGGAGCTTGCTCACGTCCACTTCCTCCTGTCCGAGCTGACCCGCTGGGATACCTCGGAGGTTCCCTCCAACGTCCGGCGCTTCCTCTCGGAGCGCTACGAGCGTCAGTCTCGAATCCTCCTGTCCGTGCTCGCCGAGTCTCCCGCGCCTGTCGCGATGGCTTCGCCGGAGATGGCGGGCTCGGCCGAGGCGGGCGTGGGGCATCACGCGGTCGCGGACGCTTCGGACGTGGAAGCGGTGCACTCGAATGTGACGGGCTTCTCGGCTTCGGGCGAGGAAGTGGCTCGGGCGGATGCGGCGCATCTCTCAGTCTCGGGGCTCTCGGATGAGGAGCTGGCGCGCGCGGGTGTGACGAACTTCGCGGCTTCGGATGTCGTGGAGCCTTCCGTCGCCTCGCAGCAGGACGCTGGCCTGCAGGGTCTGGTGGTTTCGCGGGATGAGGCGGCGCGGGAAGCCGCCGCGGCGCGGGCGGCGTCGGGCGCTTCGGTGGTCAAGGGCGAGGAAGCGGCGCGACTGCTGGCGGCCTCCGTGGAGGCGGCGCGGTCCTCGCGACATGGTGCCGCGTCGGGACCTCATGGTCCGGCCTCCGACTCGCAGACAGGGGCTGAATCCCAAGAGGCCCGTTCGGGTGCCCAGAGTCGGGTGCGTCCTCCGACGCGGCCTGGGGCGGATGCGCATCCGCTGCCGGAGAATCCCTCGCAGCCTTCGTTCGAGGCGCCTCCGCCCCGGAGCGCGACGGCGCGACTCGTCGAGGAAGTCTCCACGTGGAGCACGGTGTGGAAGCCGTTCCTCTACGAGCGCATTCCGTGGTTCATCGGCGCCTTCCTCATCCTTTCGAGCACCGTCTATCTGGTCTTCGAGAGCTGGGCGGGCATCTCCTCCGTCCACCGCTCGCTCATCGTCTTCCTCATGACGACGGTCTCCTCCGCCGGCTTCTCCCTCCTGGGCGGCTACCTCGCCCGCAAGGAGGAGCTGCGCGGTGCCGGGCGCATGCTGGGAATCATCGGCTCCGCGTCCGCGCCGCTCGTCGGCATCGCGCTGGGGCCCTTGGAGTTCGGAGATGCGCTGAACCTCGGGGGCGTCAACACGATGACGCTCATCCCGCTGCTGCTCGGCTGGTCCGTGGGCGCGGCCTTCCTCGTGCGCAAGCCCGCGGATGCGTACGACGCGCCTTCCCGTCCCTTCGTCCAGGTGGCCCTCATCGCGAGCACGCTGATGATGGGGCTGGCGCCGCTGGCCGCGAAGCTCGGGAGCGCCGCGCTGTGGCTGAACATCCTGCCGTGCGTCCTCTTCTTCCTCCTGTCCTCCCGGCCCGTGCCGAAGCCGCGCGAGGGCACCGCGCTCACCTTCGCCCTGGGCGCGTCGCTCTACCTGCTCGTCATCTACGCCGTTCGCCTCCACGTGGCGCTCGCCGCGGCCGGAACCCCGCCGGAGGTGAGCGTCTACGCGCCCTTCATCGCGTTCGTCCTCGCCGCCGCGCAGCGCTTCCGCTCGCTTCCTCCCGAGCGCGCGGCGGACCCGCTGGCCCTGGGTGTGGCCTCGCTTCAGGTGATGTGTCTGGTGGCCGCAATCGGTGCGCCGCCGCCGACCTTCTTCATCACCGCCGCCATCCTCACCTGGACGCTGGTGTCCCTGGCGCGCGGAGCCATCGGTCGCCTCCCGTGGGTGTACCCCGCCTATGCGGCGTCCTACTTCGCCTATGCCACCAGCGGGCAGCTCGTTCCCGGGCCCCTGAGGCGCCTGCTTGAGGCGTTCAAGGCCTCGCTGGGCTATCCCGTCGCGGACAAGCTGCCCGTGCAGTACGGCGCCCTGACGGCGCTTCCGTTCGTGCTCGCGGGCGTCGTGCTCGCGGTGTCGCGCCTGTGGCGCGGTGAGCGCACGGGCAATGCACGGGACATCGCCTTCGCGGAGGTGCTGTTCCGCTCCACCGCCGTGGCCAGCGTCGTCTTCACCTTCTACGGCATGGCGGGGCCCGACATGCGCCCGGCCTTCTGGAGCGCGCTCGGGCTGTCCATCGTGTGTCTGGCCACCGGCCTGCTGGTGGACCGCTTCAACCTGAAGGTGGTCGGAGCGCTGCTGTCGCTGCTGGTGCCGGTGTTGGGCGTCAGCGTGCTCTCGAATCCAGCCACCTCCGTCGTGTCCGGACTGCTGGTGCTCGCGCTCGCGGGTGTCTGCACGGTGTGCACGGCGCGGACGCGCGCGTTGCTTTCGCCCATCGTGGGCCTCGTGGCCACCGGGGGCTTCTGCCTGGGGCTCTTCAGCGACTTCAGCTTCCTGGGCATGACGGGCGCGGTGCTGTGCGCCGTGAGCATGCTCATCGTCGCGTGGACGCTCCGGAACGAGTACGCCCTGGCCTATGCCGCCCTGCTGGTGGCGGCCCTCGTTCCGAAGTTCGCGGTCCAGGTGTCCTCCACCGCGATGTCGTTCTCGCTGGTCTTCGTGGCGCTGGCCCTGGCGGTGCTCGCCGAGCGCGGAAGGGTGCTGCGTCTGCTGGGCGTGGTCGCCGTCTTCTACGCGGTGTTCGGTTTCGCGTCCGGCGTCATCGGCGAGGTGAGCGGACTGGGCATGGTGGTGCTCCTCTCCTCGGCGGCCGTCGCCGTGTCGTCGCGCATACTGCGTGGCGTCCGGCCCCTGGCGGTGGTGCTCGGCGCCTTCGCGCTGCTCCCCGACATCTCGAACTTCTACGCGCCCTGGCACGGAATGATGAAGCCGGGGATGTCCCTGGGGTTGTTCATCCTCTGGGGCCTGGGCGCCTCACTCTGCGCTGCGCGCTGGGGTCGCAGCGCGAGCACCATCACCGCCGCCGTGGTGACGTGGATCTTCCCGCTGGTCGCCGTGGAGCAGGCGCGGAACTCCCAGGAGGGCTTGTTCCTGGTCGGCGCGGCGTTCGCGGCCCTGCTCACCGCTCGGGCGATACCGGCCGGGTTCAGCGTCGCGGTGGCCGCGCTGTACGCGACGATGGGATTGTATTCGGAGGGGCCGCTGGCGCTGCTGGGGTTGTCCGCCGTGCTGGCGGTGCTGGCCGTGGCGGAGGAGGTTCCAGCGGTGCTGGCCGTGGGCACGGGCGGAAAGCGCTTCGCGGGGGTGGCCACGCTGGCGTCGGCCCTGGTGCTGGCCCTCGTGGTGGTGGGCTGGGACGACGCGCATCCCGCGTGGATGGTAGCGGGCGCCATGCTGCTTCCGCTGTTGTGGACGCGCGCCAACCGGCAGCCCTTCTTGGCCAGCCTCTCGGTGCCGTACGCCTTCGCCGGCTTCCTGGCGATGGGCGGTGCTCCGCCGACCTGGGCGTACGCGCTGCCGCTGGTGTCGCTGGCCGTGGCGCGGGCCGCCGCGCACCTGCCCGCGTTCAGCTCCCTGCTGATGCGCTCCCGGGAGCAGGTGGACAGTGACACGCTGTCCATGTGGATGCAGGTGAGCCTCGCCGGCCTCACCTCGATGATGCTGATGTCGCCGTGGATGGAGCCCGTGTCCGTGTACTTCCTCACGGCGTCACTGGCGCTGATGCCAGGGCCTCGCCCGTTCATGCGCGTGTGTGGCGCCGCGCTCCTGCTGCTCGTCATTCCGGAGGCACGGCCTGTCGTCACCGTCCTGCTGCTCGCCGTGGCGCTGGCCGAGCACCATGCGCCGTCCTCGCTGTGGGCCTTCTTCCGAAGCCCGGCGGATGTCTACCTGCGGCGCGCCGCGGTCATCACCGCGCTGGCCGTCGCGGTGGTGCCGGTGCTGGATGTGCCTTCGCAGCCACGGCTCGTGGGACTGGCGGCCGTGGTGGCGGCGTCCGCGTTCCTGCTGTCTCGCCGGTGGCTGCTGGTGCCCGCCGTCTGGGTGCTCGCGCTAGCAACCGTGGGCCAGACGGAGACTCATCGCTTCCTGGAGTGGAGGCC
Source organism: Myxococcus eversor (assembly GCF_010894455.1). Classification (GTDB taxonomy): domain Bacteria; phylum Myxococcota; class Myxococcia; order Myxococcales; family Myxococcaceae; genus Myxococcus; species Myxococcus eversor. Next base: position 89,240 of record NZ_JAAIXY010000020.1, read on the forward strand.
GGAGACGGGGCTCGCCTTCGTCGCGGTGGCGCTGGGCGTGGGCCTGTTGTCCGCCGTCTGTCAGGCGGGTGGCGTGCAGCGTGCGCTCAGCGCGGTGGCGTCGAAGCTGACGCCCGGGCTGGAGGGCACCTGGAGCGAGCCCTTGTGGGTGGGAAGCGCCGGAGCGCTGGCGCTGCTGCTCCTGGGCCGACTGGTGGATGCGGGGCCGGGCGCGCTCTCGGCGCCCATGGCGGCGGGCGCGGTCCTCACGTCGCTGGTGTTGATGTTCGCCCGCGAGCGGTGGATGGCGAACGTGGCCATCGGATTGCTCGCGGCCTCGTTGGTCGCCGCGGTGCCGTGGTTGTGGCTGCCCGCCGTCATCAGCGGCGCGGGCCTGGTGCTGTGCGTGAGTGGCATGGTGCTCGACGAGCGAGGGGTTCGCGTCGGGGCCTCGCTGCACCATGGTGGCTGGGTGCTGGCCCTGTTGTCGCTGGCCACGCTGAATGACCTGAAGCACGTGGCGACGCTGCTGTGCTTCCTCTTCGGTCTCGCCTCCGCGTGGACGGTGGTGTGGCGTCGGCGCGAGCGCGAGGTGGTGGGCTGGCTGGCGTCGCTCGCGGCGGCGCACGGCGCGCTGATGCACCTGGGCGCGGTGTTCTCATCCGGGCGCGGCTCGGAGTTCATCCTCCCGCACTTCGGCGCGGCCAGCGCCGTGCTCGCCGCGCTGGCGTTGTTCGTGGCGGGCGCGAAGGTGCGTCGGGGCGTGGGGCTGGGCTTCACCGTCGTCGCGCTCAGCGAGGTCCTGCTCGGCCTGACGATGCTGGGGGCGACGGGAGGCGCGCTGCGCGAGGCGCTGGTGGCCTGCACGGCGCTGGCGGTGCTGTTCGTCGCGCTGGTTCGCCACGCCGCCGTGGAGAAGGACGAGCCGGCGGCGTTCCTCGCCCAGGCCGTGCTCGTGCTGGGCTACCTCTCCGTGCGCCTGTTGGGCATGGGGGCCAACCCGAGCACCGGGGACAGCCTCGCGGCGCTCGTGGGCGGCGCCCTCTTCACGGGCCTCTACTTCTTCGTGCAGCGCGAGGGCTCCAGCCTCGTTGTCTTCCGCGGGCCCGCGCTGTGGGGCGCGTTCCTCTTCCCGCTGGCGGGGTTGTTCTCCGCGCCGTGGAGCGAGCCGCTCCAGGTGGCCGCGCTGCTCGTGGGCCATGCCGCGCACTTCGCCGCGCTCGCGTCGCACCCGACGCGCAGAGGGGTGGCCTCGCTCGCGTCGGTGGTGGCCTTCAACGTGGCGCTCTACCTCGTGTGGCAGGGCACCGGAAACGGTGAGCCGCAGTTCTACGTCATCCCCGCGGGGCTCTCGCTGCTCGCGCTGCTGCGCGTGTTCCGAGGCGCCGTCGACGAGGACACCTACGCACGGCTGCGCGCGCTGGCCGTCACCGTCATCTACGTGGCGGGGGCGTGGAAGCCGCTGATGTTCAACGACGGCGGCGCCATGCTGCTGTGCGTGTTCCTCTGCGTGGTGGGCGTGGGCTTCGGCATCGCCCTGCGCATCCGCTCCTACGTGTACCTGGGCACCGCGTTCATGGTGACGTGCATCGTGGCGAACCTGGTGCGCTTCGGCATGAGGGACCACCGCATCGCCGCCGCGTCGCTGTTCGTCCTGGGCCTCGTCGTCATCGGCTCCATGGTGCTGCTCAGCGCCCACCGCGCCGCACTCCTCCAGAGGTACGCGCGGGTCCGCGCACTGCTGTCCACCTGGGAGGGCTGACACTTCGAGTTCTTGGCGGGACCCCCAAAAACGTGGGATTGAATGCGGCGCCAACTTTCGGAAGGGCCTCCGGTTGTCCCGTCTTCGCCTGCTCGCCACCGTTCCGCTGTGTGCCCTCATCGGCTGCGCCACCGTGCAGTCCCGCGACGTCGGGGCCGCCCTGGAGGTGGCGCCACTCGCGGCGGTGGCACCCACCGAGCAGGTCGTGGCGGCGCCCTCCACCGAGCCGTCCAGCATGGTCCACGCCGAGGATGTGGGCTCGGTGGCACCGGGTGAGGTCGGGACTTCGGCGAACGTACAGACGCCCCCGGTGAAGTCCGACGCGCCAGCGGCGCCGAAGGCCGAGGTGGCTCCGCGCGTCGTGGCCACCGTCGTCTCCGAGGAGAAGGAGCGACCGCTGGTGACGGGCGTCATCGCGGCCGCGCTGGAGGCCGTCGCGCTCGTCGTCCCTCCGTCCACGGACCTGGCGGCGGGCTTCTGGGATGCGTACCGCACGCCGATGCAACTGGCGCGGCTCATCGTGACGCGCTCCATGCAACTCGTCGGTGAGCGCAACCTCGCGAAGGTCAGCCGGGGCATGCCCAATGACTGCTCCGGCTTCGTGCGCCTGGCCTATCTCTCCGCCGGCATCGACCTGGTGGCGCATGGCTTCCAGGCCGGTGAGAACGCCGTGTCCGCCATCTTCCGTCGCGCCACGGAGGGCAAGCGGCTGCATCACCGCGCGCCGCGCCCCGGGGACCTCGTGTTCTTCCGCGAGACGTATGACCGCAATCGCGATGGCCGCCGCAATGACGGGATGACCCACATCGGCGTGGTGGAGGGTGTGGCCGATGACGGCACCGTCACCTTCATCCACCGGGGCAGCAAGGGCGTGGCCCGCAGCCGGATGAACCTGTCGTATCCGGAGAAGCACCAGCTCGCGCAGGGCGGACCCGTGGTGAATGACTTCCTGCGGCCCGCGACGAAGGGCGGACGCGCGTATCTCACGGGCGAGCTGTTCGTGGCCTTCGCCTCTCCCGACGGACTGTAGATTTCCAGTCGGTGCCTCGCACCCCGCGTGGCTTTGAAGCATCGCGCGGTTGGTGCGTCATGGCGGGCATGAGAATCGCCCTGCTTGTCGGTGGTTTGCTGCTCGCGTCGGGCTGTGTCGTCCACTCGCGCTCACCGCCCCGCCCCGCGCCTTCACGTCCTCCTCCTCGTCCGTCCGCCATGTCCTACAAGGAGGCGGTGGACCGGGGCTTCGGCGAGTGTCGCGCGCGCCGGTTCGACTGCCGGCTCAAGGAAGCGCACCGGACGGGCAACGACGTCTGGAAGGTGAAGTTCTTCGCCTCGGCGCCCGGGGCACAAGGCCATCTGCATCTGGATTACGACGCCTTCTCTCGCAACCTGCTCAAGGTGGACGAGAAGGTGAAGGCCCGGCGTGGCGACCGGGATGATGACGACTGGGATGACGACGACCACCACCATGGCCGTGGCAAGAAGAAGGGCCACGCCCGGCACGACGACTGAGCACGTCCGGAGGCTCGGGCGGTGACTCACCGCCCGGGCTTCAGCCGCCCTTCCTGTTCAGCGCCTTGATGGCTTTGTTCGCTTCGCCCTGGCCGCAGTCGCCCTTGGTCTCCTTCAGCTCGGCGAGCCGGATGAGGGCGGGGACCGCGTCCATGTTGCCCAGCGCGCCCAGCCGACTGGCGGCGAGTCTGCGCACGTTGCACTCCTTCGCCTCCAGGGCCTTCGAGTAGGCCAATACCAGGTCCACTCCCTCCGTCAGCTTGGCGGACTCCAGGTAGCGGAGTGCGCCCCACTGCTTCGGTGAGTACTCGCCCTGGATGAGCTTTTCGAAGTACGGGCGAACCCGCTCCTTCGGGAGGTTGCTCAGCAGCCTGCGCAGGTCGCTGGTGCTGCCCTTGGAGTTGTCGTTGTCGCCGCCGCCGAAGTCCTCCGCGAGCCCATCCAGCAGCGAGTCCTCCACCGAGGCGCGGCCGTCCGGGTCCAGCGAGGTGAGCAGTACCCGCTCCTTGTCGTGGTTGCCCAGGGCGTGGTGGGTGGCCGCGAGGGCGCGCCGCACCGGAGCCTGCTTCTGCTCCTCGTTCGACGTCTCGTTCAGCAGCGCCAGCGCTTCGTCCTTCTTGCCTTCCTGGAGCAGCGACATGGCGCGCACGGCGGGGCTGTTCAGATGCAGCACGACGGCCACTCCGCCGCTCAGGAGCACCACGGCTCCGAGCACGGCCATCGTCGCGCGCGGCTGCGCACGCGCCAGCAGCACCGCCTTGTTCACGCCCTCCTTCACCTTGGGCGGCACCGTCAGGAACGCGTTGAGGCGGGTCAGGCCCGTGCCCAGTCGCGCCTTGCCCGAGCGCAGCGCACTGGAGACGGCCTGTATCCCCCGGGAGATGGGCGCCAGCGCCGCGCGAGTCCGTTGGACCGCCGGCGCCAGGTGCACCGCGAGGGCGTTCTGCTTCTCGAAGCGACTGCCGAAGGGAGGTCCCTCCTCCACCTGCTGGCAGCGGTAGAGCTGGAGCTGTTCCTCGCGGCCGGGGAGGGTGATGGAGCCGCAGGGTTCGACCTCCGCCTCGGCGCGGTTGCGCGCCAGGTTCACCGCCTCCGTGAAGGTCACCTGGCCCGCGGCGGCGACGTGCTCCACCGTCTCGAGCACCTCCATGGGCTCGCCCAGCACGGTGTCGGAGGTCAGCAGCACCTCGCCCGCGTGCAGGCACACGCGCACGTGCAGCCGCTCCTCGGGGGACAGCGCCTGGTTGTGCCGCCACAGCCGGTCCTGCATGGCCATGCCGCACAACACGCCCGACGTCGGCGAACGGAACACCACCAGCAGCGCGTCTCCGCGCTTCTGCACGAGCCGTCCCTCGTGCTCCCTCACCAGCGGCATCAACAGCCGGTCATGCGTCTCCAGCATCCGCGCGTTCTCTTCGTGCGTCTGCCGGCTGGTGCGCTCGGTGAAGCCCTGGATGTCGGTGAGCATCACCGTCAGGTTCTGCGGCTTCACCGTCGACGTGCTGCCGGACAGCGTGGGCTTCGTCCCGAACGCCGCCGTGCCCGTGCGCATCGCCGAGGGCGAGGGGGACGCGCTGTCCGTGCCCGGCGAGGACTCCAGGCCAAAGGCGGCGGTGCGCTGGCTATTACGGCTCGGAAGCGGCGCGGGTGCCGCGTCTCCCGCGCCGAAGACGGACGTCCCGCTGGGGCCACCGGTGCTCGTCGCTTCTCCCGCGCCGAAGACGGACGTGCCGGAGGGCGTGGTGGTGGTGGGCGCGCCAACGTAGGCGGGAGTCCCCAGTCCAGGCGTGAAGGCGGACAGCGACGAGTGCGCGGCGGCCAGCGCATCCGCCAGCTCGTGCGCGCTCTGGGGTCGCTTCGCCGGGTTCTTCTCCAACAGGCGCATCACCAGCGACAACAGGCCGATGTAGCGCGTCAGCGAGGGCGCCGCCCGGTCCAGTGGGAGTGGGGCGTGGGAGGCGTGCTGCGCGAGGAAGTGCCGCGCCTGCGGGCCCTCGAAGGGGAGCCGCCCCGACAGCACGCGGTAGATGAGCACGCCGAAGGTGTAGAGGTCGCTGCGCGTGTCCACCTTCGCGCCCACCGCCTGCTCCGGCGACAGGTACTCCGGGGTGCCGAGCACCACGCCCACCTGGCTGACGTTGCTCTGCGCGTCCGGTTCCACCAGCCGGGCGATGCCGAAGTCCAACAGCCGGGCCTGCTCGCCGCGCGCGCCGGGGGAGATGAAGACGTTCTCCGGCTTCAAGTCGCGGTGGATGATGCCCTTGTCGTGGATGGCGGCCAGGCCCTCCGCGAGTTGATGGAGCAGCGGCAGCGCGCGGCCCGGCGGCATGGCGCCCCGGGTGAGCACGTCGTACAGGCTCTCGCCCTCCACGAACTCCATCACCAGGCAGGCGTGGTCGCCGGACTCACCGAAGTCGACGATGTGCACCACGGAGGGGTGCTCGACAGCGGAGAGGAGGCGGGCTTCGCGCTTGAAGCGCTCGGCCATGCCGGGCTGCGCGTTGAGGTCGTGGTGAAGGACCTTGATGGCCACCTTGCGGCCCAAGGAGACCTGTTCACCCAGGTACACTTCGCCCATTCCGCCCGAACCCAATGGACGGAGTACACGGAAGCGACCGTCGAGGACGAGGGAGTCGGGAGCCAGCACGCCGGGCGCATATTGTCCGACTTCGCCCCGGCGCGCATGACGAACAACGCATGCGGCCCTGGGGTCGCCAAGCCCCTCCGGCTGCCCCCCGGGCGGGGGATTGTCATAAATTTCGGGCGCTTGGAGGCCGTGGTAGTTTCCAGGCTCCCGCGATGGCCAACGAGAGCGACTCCCTAAAGCCCACCGCGGCGCCCGACGCGCGCGCCGCTACGCCCGAGCTGCGCCTGCTGGACCGCAGGGCGTTCGTGGGCTTCCCGGCGCTCGAAGTCGTTCCGGGCCTGCGCATCTCCGACTTCGCGCTCCAGATTCCGGACGTCAGCTTCCCCTTCAACGTCAGCGCCGGGGCCACGCGTTATCAGCGCAAGAAGCTGCACTTCGGCTTCCTGGAGCTGTCCGTCGACGCGGATCTGGTGACGCGGCGGGTGGCGGAGCTGGCGGGGCGGCTCGCGGGCCTGGAGGAGCTGCGGCTGCACTTCCGTCCCGGGTACCTGGAAGGGCAGGGCCGACTGCCCGCGCCGGAGCGCACGCCCTTCACGTTCAAGGTGGCCTTCGACGCGGATGGCGAGAAGCTCGCCGTCTATCTCTACGACGTGCGCCTGTACGGCTTCTCTTCCACGCCGTCGGTGCAGGTGCCGGGGCTTCTGTCCGCCGCCGTGGGCGCGCTGGCGCTGGTGCCGGACGTGGAGGTGCGCGGCGCCTCCGGCTTCTCCACGCGGGTGCTGCCCGCGCTGTGTCAGCTCGCGGCGGTGAGCCGTGGCTACAAGATGCCGTCGCTGGACACCGCGCGTCTGTCCGCCGCCGAGGTGTCGAGCACGGGCTTGAAGCTGCGCTTCGCGGCGGGCGGTCTGCCTCCTCCAGCCACGCCGGACGAGGAGCTGCTCCTGACGTTGGAGGGCGCGCGGGCCTTCGCGGACGCGGAGGGACTCATCGCCCAGGGGCGGCTGGCCGAGGCGCGGCAGCAATACCTCCAGGCCGGAGACGCGCAGGAGGCTCACCCCTTCGCCGCCGAGCGGCTCTTGTCTCTGCTGGTGGCCGACCCGCAGGCGCACGAACTGGCCCTGGACGTGGCCGCCACGCTCCAGCGTCGTCGGGACCGCAGCCCCGCCGCGCTGTGGGGCGAGGCCGTGGTGCGCGAGCGCCGGGGCGAGGGTGCCCGCGCCGCCGAGCGCTACCTGGCGCTGTGTGCGCTGGCGCGTCGCACCTCGGAGGAGGCCGCGGCCTTCTTCTCCGCGGAGGCCGCGGCCCGCTGCTCTCGCGATACCGCGCCCCAGGTGGCGGTGAAGGCGCTGCATGAGTTGCTGGGCCTGAAGCCGGACCACCTGCCTTCGCTGAAGGCGCTGGCGCGCGCGTCGGACCAGGCGCGTGACAGGGCGGGCGCTGTGCGGGCCTACCGCCGGTTGGCGGCGCTCGCGAGAGACCCGCATGAGGCCGCCGACGCACACGTGCACCTGGCCCGGCTGTGCGCGCAGACGGAGGACGACATCGCCGGAGCGCGCCTGCACTGCGAGGCCGCGCTGCGTCTGTCTCCGGACCAGTCGGATGCGCTGTTGCTGCTGGGTGAGCTGTGCCACCGGGGCGGCGAGCACCTGCGCGCGCTGAAGGCGTTGGACCGGCTGCGCGAAGTGTCCATGGCCCGGCACGAGCTGGACCGCGTGGGCCACGCCGACCTGATGGCCGGCCGGGTGTGGGAAGAGGGCCTGAAGCAGCCGGAGAACGCGCTCCTGCGCTACCGCGAGGCGGTGTCCCTGCTGCCCGGCGAGGCGGAGCCGCTGTTCGCCGCCGCGCGCGTCGCGGAGGGACTGGGCCGGTTGCAGGAGGCGCTCGCGGGCTACCAGCAGGCGCTGGAGCTGGCGGGTCCCGCGCCTCGCTCCGAGGGCGTCCGCCATGCCGCGCACGCCAGCCATCATGCGCTGGCGCGGCTGTACCGCTCTCGCCTGGGAGACCCGGCGCGAGCGCGTGAGCACCTCGAGTCCGCGCTGGCGCTGGACCCTCGCGACGGGGTGGCGCTCGAGGAGCTGATTCCGTACTTCCGCATCACCGGGAAGTCGCTGGAGCTGGCCGACGCGCTGGAGAAGTCCGCCGCGCTCCTGGACGAGCCGGCGAAGCGCGCCGCGTCCTGGGCCGAGGCGGGTGAGCTGTATCGCGGTCGACTCCAGCAGCCGGAGAAGGCGGAGCGGCTGTTGCTGCTCGCGCTGGAGGCGGACGCGGACCACCGGCCCGCGCTGGAGTCGTTGCTGGCCCTGGCCGAGGCGCGGCGTGATGGACCGCTGCTGACGCGGTGCCTGTCCGCGCTGGCTCGACTGGCGCCGGACGTGAAGGAGCGCGCGCAGAAGTACCGCCGCCTCGCGGTGGCCGCGCGCGACCTGGCCTTCGATTTGGACCTCGCGGTGCACTCCCTCCAGGAAGTGCTGCGCGCGGAGCCGGATGACCTGCCGGCGCTGGGCGAATTGTGCGCCCTGCAGCGCAAGCGCGCGGACATGGCCGGGCTGGCCGTGGCGCTGGAGGAGCGCGCGCGGGTGGCGGAGGCGCAGGGTGACAAGCGCCTCGCGGCGGCGGCGCTGCGGGAGCTGGCCGGGGTGCTGGAGGCCCGCCTGGGCCGCGTGGGTGACGCGCTGGTGTCGCTGGAGAAGGCGGCGCGGCTGGCCCCGGACTCCGCCGTGCTGCTGGACCTGGCGGACCTGTCGCTGCGCTGCGAGCGCCCCGAGCACGCCCGACGCGCGCTGGAGTCGCTCCTGTCCACGCTGCCGCGCACCGCCGCGCCGGAGAAGCTGGCGGACGTGCGCGCCCGGCTCGGTCGCGCGTGCGAGATGTTGGGCGACCGCGAGGGCGCCATCGCCGCGTATGCGCAGGCGCTGCCGCTGCGCCGGCTGGACGACACGCTGGCCGTGCGGCTGGAGTCGCTCTACACGGAGGCGGGCGAGACGCAGGCCCTGGCCGAACTGTGGGCCGGCCGTGCCCAGGCGCTGATGGGCGCCGACCGCGCCGAGGAGGCCGCGCCCCTGTTCCTCCAGAGCGCTCGCGCCCTGCTGGAGCGGGGCGAGAAGGCCGCCGCGCTGCTGCGCCTGACGGCCGCGCTGGAGGCGAGTCCCCAGGGCCCGCTGGCGGCCGAGGTGCTGGAGTCGCTGGCCGAGCTGGAGCTGGAGCGCGGCGAGAAGCTGGAGGCCGCCCGGCTGTACGCGCGTCGCGCCGTGCTGGTGCCGGAGGCCCGCTCCGGCGCGAAGCTGCTCTACCGCGCCTCGCTGCTGGCTGCGGGTACCAGTCGCGAGGAGGCGTTCCTCGCCGAGGCCCTGGAGCGCGATTCGACCTTCGCGCCCGCGCGTCAGCGTCGCGGTGAGCTGAAGCTGCCCACCGATGCACGCGCCGCGCTGGAGGACTTCGAGGCGGTGCTGGCGCTGCCTCCGGTGGACGCGGATGCGCCGCGCGAGGCGGAGCGGGTGGCGCTCACGCGCAAGGCCGCCAGTGCCGCCGTGCGCGCGGGCAAGACGGACTCCGCGCGTCGCCTGCTGGCTGAGTACTGCATCCGGGCTCCCGAGGACCTCGACGCCCGCGTGGAGTTGGTCAACCTGCACCGCAAGGCGGGCGCTCGCGAGGCACTGGCTGACCTGCTGGTGGAGTTGTGGCCTCGCCTGTCTGGTGAGCCTCGGCGCGCGGCCCGTCGTGAGCTGGCGGAGCTGTCCCTCGTCCTCGGCCGTGCTGGCGCCGCGGTGGACTCGCTGCGAAGCCTTCGCCTGGAGGAGCCGCAGGACACCTGGGCGGCGCAGGCGCTGCTCGACCTGCTGCCTCCGCCGGGCACCGGCTCGTCGGACGAGGAGGCCGAGCGCCTGGAGTTGCTGGGCGCGCTGGTGTCGTCGGCGACGGGCGAGGACCGCGCCGAGCTGCTCGCGCGTCGCGCCGTACTCCACCGCGCCACCGGTCGAATCACCGCCGCGCGCGAGGACTTCTCCGAGGCCGCGAAGCTGGCCCGTCGTCCCGCGGCGCTGTTGCTCGCGTTGGCGGAGCTGGCACGCGAGTCGGGTGACGAGGCGGGAGAGCTGGAAGTGTGGCGCCGCGCCGTGGTCGCCGATGCCCAACTGGGCACGCGCGCTCGGGAGCGGCTGCTCGCCCTGGCCGTCGTGCTGTCGGAGAAGGATGAGCGGGGGCTCGCGCGCGAGGCGCTGGTGTCCGCCGTGGCGCTGTCCCCGTCGGATGCCGAGCGCTGCGACGCCTACTTCGCCCTGGCCGACCTGGCCCACCGCGACGAGCGTCCGGACGAGGAGGTCGCCGCGCTCGCCGAGGCCGCGCGTCAGGGCCCCACGGCTCGCCGGGTCGAGGCCCTGCTCGCTCGCGCCACGTTGCTCGAAGCTCGCGGACAGCTCGCGGACGCTCGGGAGAGCCTCAAGGCCGCGCTCGCGCTGGCACCGCGTCATGCGCAGGCCACCGTCTCCCTGCAGCGCGCGCTGCGAGCCCTGGAGGACTGGGCCGCGCTGGCGGAGCTGCTCTCGGCCGAGGCGCCTCATGCTCCTCCGTCCGAGGCGGCGGCGATGTACTCGGAGCTGGCGTCGCTCTACCTGGAGCGCCTGGAGCAGCCGGCTCCCGCCGAAGCGGCGCTGCGCCAGTCGCTGCGGTTCGCTCCCGGCGATGCGGACGTGCGACGCCGGCTGGTGTCGTTGGTGGCCGGGCGCGGTGAGCTGCGCGAGGCCGCGGCCCTGCTGGAGACGGCCGCCGAGAGCGCCACGACGTCCGAGGCCGCCTCGCTGCTTCGCGAGGGCGCCGCGTACGCGCGAGAGGCCCAGGACCTGGACCGCGCGCTGAAGCTGGCGCGCAAGGCACACTCGCTGGTGCCGGCGCGGGGCGCGGAGCTGGCGTCGCTGGCGGAGTTGCTCTACCTGCGCGGCGCGGTGCTGGAGGCCCTGCCGCTCCAGGAGACGCTGGCCTCGACGGCGGACTTCGCCGCGAACCCCGACGCGGCCGAGTCCACCTGGCTGCGGCTGGCGGAGCTGGCGGAGAGCGCGGGCGAGACGAAGCGCGCGGTGGCGGCGTACCGGAAGCTGCTGCTGGAGCGGCCGTTGTGCGAGCCCGCGGTGCAGCGTCTCTCCTCGCTGTTGGAGAAGGACGACCCGCGCGGCGCGTTCGAGGTGCTCGTCACCCACGCGCGGGCTCTGGCGCCCTCCGAGGACACAGTGCGGCGGCTCGTGGTGCTCGCGGAGAAGGCGCGCGCCGCCCTCGCCGACGCGGGTGTGGCGGCGTCGCTCCTGGCGCGCGCGGCGGAGATGGCGCAGACGCCGCTGCCGCTCCGCCTCCAGCTCGCGTCGTTGTATCGCGACACGGGGCGTTCGCTGGAGCTGCTCGCGGAGCTGCGCCACGTGGCCGCGCTCAGCCTCCAGGTGGGCGACGTGGCCGCGACGCTCGCGGCGTACGACGAAGAGGCGCGACTCGCGGAGTCCACGGGCCGCGCGGACGAGGCGCTTCGGGCGCTGGCGGATGCGCGAGACCTGTTGGAGGCGCGGGGTCGCGCACCCGAGGCCGCCGCGTGCGAGCGTCGGCGCGCGGAGCTGCTGCGCGACGTGAAGCTGGACCTGTCCGCCGCGGAGAGCGCGTTGGACCGCGCCTTCTCGCTGGCGGAGGACCTGGGCACGGCGCGACTGGGCGCGGCGCTGGCGGAGCGCCGGGACGATGCCGACGCCGAGGCCCTCTGGCTGGAGCGCGCGCTGCCCCTGCTGGACGACGCCAAGGAAGCGGCGGCGCTGCGGTTGCGGCTGGCGAAGCTGCACCTGGGCGTGCTCTCGGACACGGAGGAAGCGGAGCGCTTCCTGCGCGGAGCGCTGCGGCAGGACCGCTCGCTGGACGAGGCCGAGACGCTGCTGGCACGACTGCTGGAGCGGGACGGACGGCTGGCGGAGCTGGCCGCCTGGTACGAGGAGTGCGCCGAGGGCGAGGCGGACTCGGAGCGTCGCGCGGCGTTGCTCCAGCGCGCGGCCGTGCTGTACCGCGACAGGGCGGGGCGTCCGGATGCCGCCGCCGCCGCCTTCATCGCCGCGCGGTCCGCCCGACCGGATGACCTGGACCTCACCGCGCAGGCCGCGGAGCTGCTGCACGAGGTGAATCGTCACGCGGACGCGGCCGAGTTCGATGCCGTGCTGCTGGAGGCCGACCCCTTCCGCGAGCCCGTCTTCTCGCGGCACCGCGCCTTCCTGGAGGAGACGCAGGACCCGCAGTCGCTCGCGGAGTTGATGCTGCGCCGGGCCCAGCGCCAGTCGGATGCCGATGCCGCGGACAGCTACCTCGCCGCCGCCCGGTCCTTCCGCGCGGTCGGTGCTCGCGAGCGCGCGCTGCTGTGCGAGGACCGGGCCTTCGAGCTGAGCCCCGCGAGCGCGGAGGCCTTCGAGCGTGTGCGTGAGCGCGCAGCCGGAGACGTGCGCCGGCTGTCGGAGTTGCTGGCCCTGCGCGCCGCGGCCCTGCCTCCCGAGGAATCGCTGCCGCTGCTGCGCGAGCGCGCCACCCGGTTGCTGGACGCGGGCGAGGCGTTGCTGGCCGCCGAGGCCTTCGACGTATACCTGTCCAGCTCCGGCGACGACGTGGAGGCGCTGTCCGCGCGCGCCGAGCTCGCCGCCCAGAGTGGAGGCCCCGCCGCCGCGCGCCCGTATGACCGGCGCCTGCTGTCGGCTGGGGGCGAGACGCTGCCCGTGACGGTGCGCGCGCGGACGTGGCTGCGGCTGGGCCATGCCTCGCTGGGCGCGAACGCGTACCACGACGCGGCGGATGCCTTCGAGTCGGTGGTGTCGCTGGAGCCAGAGGGCGAGCGCGGCCGTGAGGCGCTGTCGCTGCTGGCGGAAGTGCACTCGCGCACGGGCAACGCGCCAGGCCTGTACCGGGCCTCGTTGCAGCTCGCGCGGTATGCGGAAGACACGGCGACGGCGGAGGTGCTGTACCGCCGCGCGGCGGACCTCTTCGATGACCCGAGGGACGCCATCGACGCGCTGTTGCCGCTCGCTCGGCTGCGTCCGGCGGATGCGTCCATCATCGACCGGGCGGTGGCGGGCCTGCGCGCGCTGGGTCGTCACGGTGACCTGCTGGCGGTGTACGAGTCCGGCGCCGAGGCCGCGGGTGGCGTCCGCGCCGCCGAGCTGCTCCTGGCCGCCGCCACCGTGGCCGCCGAGTCGCTCGCGGATGTGGACGCGGCCTGGGAGCTGACCCAGCGCGCGGCCGACGCCGCTCCCGAGGACGTCACCGCGCTGCGTGCGCTGGTGGCGGGCCTGCGTGAGCGGCGGGAGACGACGCGACTCCTGGAGGCGCTGGAGCGGCTGGTGCCGCGCCTGGAGGACGCGGATGAGGCGTCCGTCCTGCGTCTGGAGCTGGCCTCACTGCTCCGTGACGCGGACCAGGTGCCGAAGGCCCGCGAGGCGCTCGAGGCCGTCGTCGAGCGCGGTGCCTCGGGTGCTGGCTACGCCATCGCGCTGGAGGAGCTGGAGAAGCTGCTGGGCGATGTGCCCGCGCGTCGGGCCGAGGTACAGGTGGCGCGCGCGGAGCTGGTCTCCGGTCGCGAGCGACTGGTGCTCCTGCTGTCCGCGTCTCGGGGCTTCGAGGGCGCGGGCCGGTTGCAGGATGCGCTGAAGGCGGCGAAGGCCGCCGTGGCGACCGAGCCGGACGTGGACGCGGCGATGCGCATCGCCCACCTGCATCGCGCCCTGGGCGAGGCCCCTCGCGCCGCGAAGGCGTTGCTCCAGGCCGCGCGACTCGCCTCGCCGGAGGAGCGTCCGCCGCTGCTGCTGGAGGCCGCCGACCTCTGGGAGAAGGCGGGCGAGCACGGGGAGGCGCTGGAGGTCATCGAGCGCATCGCCACCGAGGCGCCAGACATCCTCGAGCCCGCGGAATTGGCGGAGCGCTTCGGTCGGCTGGGCGCCTTCACGCGCGCGCTCCAGGTGGGCTTCGCGCCCGCCATGGCCGCCGGCGAGCTGACGGATGCGCTGGCCATGGCCGCGCAGGCCGGAGACACCGCGCGGACACGCGAAGCGCTGTGGGCCCTCGTCGCTCAGCCGGATACGGACGCGGCCCATGCCTCCGCGCTCGCGGACGGCCTGCGCGCCGAGCGCGACGCGGAAGGGCTTCTGGAGCTGGCGGCCCTCTCCCTCTCTCGCGACGAGGCCTTCGCGGTGACACTGCGCGACGAAGTCCTCCGCGCGGCGGATGCCCCGGTGCTCCAGCGCCTGCGGGCCCTGGACGAGCTGTCATCCGACGCGAACTTCGGCACCCGGCTCACGCTGTTGTTGCCGGGGCTGGAGAAGCACCCGGTGGCGCTCTCGGAAGCGGTGCTCGGCCGGGTGCGCGTGCTGTCGGATTCGGCGCGAGTGGAAGCGCTGTTGATGGCCGCCGAGGGGTGGACGTCGCGTCGCAAGCCGTTGCTGCGCGAGCGTCATGCGCTGGAGCTCAGGCTGGGCCGCTTCGACGCCGCCGCGCGCACGCTGGCGCGGCTCATCGAGGTAGAGGAGGACTCCCGCGCCCGGGCCACGCTGCACCTGGAGCACGGCGAGCTGCTGCTCAGTCCGCTGGACCAGCCCGCCGAGGCTCGCGCGGCCTTCGAGCTCGCGCTGGACGCGGATGGCACCAGCCTGCCCGCGTTGCGCAACCTGCTGGCGCTGGTGGACGAGTCGAAGGAGCCCGCCGTCTTCGTGTCGCTCGCGGAGCGGTTGATGGTGGAGGAGGGGCCCGACGCGGCCACGCCTCATCGCGAGCGCCTGGCGGATGCCTACGAGGCCGTGGGCCAGGTGGCGGACGCCGTCGCACAGCTGGAGGCGCTGCCGGAGACCGAGGAGCGGCTGGCCCGCCGCGCGAGGCTCGCGGAGCAGCGCGGCCTCACGGGCGAGGCGCTGCGGCTGCGCGAGCGGCTCACCGACGAGCCCGGGATGTTGGAGTCCATCCTCCGGGGCTACCTGGAAGAGCAGCTCATCGCGCCCGCCGCGCGGCTCGCCGAGCGCCTCTTCGACGCGGGAGTCCTGTCCGCCGAGGTCCTCCGCCTCGCATGCGAGCGGCTCTCTCCGGTGATTGAGGGCGCGCCGTTCGCGGTGCGCGTCTGGCCGGAGCTCTTGCGCGCCACTCCGCTGGACGTGGATGGCTGGACGCTCTTCGCGGAGGCGCTGCGACTGCTGGAGCGTCGGGACGCCGCCGAGCGCGCGGATGGTGTCGGCGCGGCCTTGTCTTCCAGCACGGCGACGGTGCCCGCCGCGACGGTGTCCGCGCTGCCAGTGCCCACGGGCTTCGAGCATCCGCTGCCCCCGAACGCGCTGCCGGTGACGGCCGAGCGCTTCCCGCGACTCTTCTCCGCGCTGCGCCCCATGCTGTCGTCGCTGGGCGGAAGCCACCTGCGGGTGAGCGTGGACCCGTCGGGTGGCGTGGAGGCGTACCTGCTCAACGCGGAGGAGCTGGTGCTGGGCGCGGGTGCGCTCTCGTGCTTCGGCACGGTGGAGCTGGGCTACCTGTGCGCGCTGGCGCTCGCGCTGGGCGCGGACGGCGTGAAGCTGTCGCGTCCCGGCGAGGTGCCCGGCTTCGAGGCGGCGGCGGTGACGGCCTTCCGAGCGGTCCCCGCCTCGCTCGCCGCGGGGCGCGTCCTGGCGCGGCTGGAGGCCGAGGTGCGAGGGAGTGACCCGGCGCGGGTGGATGTGGGCGCGGTGCTCGCACGTGGGGGCGCCTTCCGGGCCGTGGCCCTTTCCGTGCTCGACGTCGGGTAGCCGTGTAGCCTCCGCGCCGTATGCGCCTGAAGCACTTCGCTTTCTCCGTCCTCCCCGCCGCCGCGCTCGTGACGGCCATGGCTTGTTTCTCGGACCCCGTGTACCCGGGCAATCAGCTCCTGGGCACCTTCCAGTTCGAGGCACGGTTGGACCCGGCCAACACCACCTGCGACGCGGCGATGCCGGAGTTCGCGCAGCTCGACGACGGCGGCGTATTCCGCTTCGAGGGCACGTTCTCCAAGAACGACGACGGAGGCGCCGGCTGGTTCACCGTGCAGGGCTTCGACCGCGAGGCGAAGTACGAGGGGCAGCTCGTCGACTCCCAGCTCAAGGCGACGGCGCCGCGCTCCTCCTGTGGCACCGGCTGCAAGGACTCGCAGATTGAGGAGTCGCTCAACGTCACCCTCTTCAGCGACAGCCAGGCGGGCCTGCTCAACCGCAACTGCGCCGCGTTCGATGGAGGCATCCCCGACGCCAGCCCGCCGGCCCCCACGGAGAATGGCTACGACGTGTCCCTGGCGTGTGGTTCGCTGACAGATGTCTTCCTGCCGGGCTCCTGTACGTGTACTCCCACGACGTGCAAGACGGCGTACAAGGTGCAGGGAGTCCGGAGGGACTGATGGCGAAGCGTGCGGTGGTGTTGATTTCGGGTGGCCTGGACTCGACGACGTGCGTGGCCATGGCGAAGGCGAAGGGCTTCGAGCCGGTGTGTCTGGCCGTGGCGTATGGCCAGCGGCACGCGGTGGAGCTGGAGCGGGCCCGTGACGTCGCGGCCGCCATGGGCGTGAAGGACTTCCGGGTGGTGAGCATCGACCTGCGCCAGATTGGCGGCTCGGCGCTCACCGCGGACATCGACGTGCCCAAGGACCGGCCGGCCGACGAGATGAGCCACGGCATCCCGGTGACGTACGTGCCGGCGCGCAACGCGCTGTTCCTCTCGCTGGCGTTGGGACTCGCGGAGGTGGTGGGCTCCACGGACATCTACATCGGCGTCAACGCGGTGGACTACAGCGGCTATCCCGACTGCCGGCCGGAGTTCATCCGCTCCTTCGAGCAGATGGCGAACCTGGCCACCAAGGCGGGCGTCGAGGGCGCGAGCTTCACGGTGCACGCGCCGCTGTCTGGGATGACGAAGGCGGACATCATCCGCGAGGGCACGCGCCTGGGCGTGGACTACGGGATGACGCACTCCTGCTACGACCCGGACGCGCAGGGGCTCGGCTGTGGGCGCTGTGACAGCTGCGTGCTGCGCAAGAAGGGCTTCGAGGAGGCCGGAGTCCCGGACCCGACGCGCTACACGGTGGGGGCATGAGCATGACGACGCGGTTGGGCTGGGCGGTGGTGCTGGGGCTGTGCGTGGGCGGCGAGGCGCTGGCCCAGGATGCCGGGGCACAGAAGCCTCCCGCGACGGCGAAGTCGAGTTCCACGTCGGGCAAGGGCGCGAAGCCCGGTGACATCGCGCCGCTCGTGGACGCCACGACGGTGGTGGAGGACCTGGCGCTCGACTTGAAGTACGCGACGGCGGACAACTTCCTGAAGAAGCAGGTGTACCCGGACACGGCGCGCTGCCTGCTGCTGCCCGAGTCCGCCCGCAAGTTGAAGGCGGCGGCGGACGCGCTGCGGCCCAAGGGCTACCGGCTCAAGGTCTACGACTGCTATCGGCCCCGCGCGGTGCAGTACGAGATGTGGAAGATCATGCCCGTCCCTGGCTACGTGGCGGACCCGAAGAAGGGCTCCAACCACAACCGGGGTGGGGCGGTGGACCTGACGATGGTGACGCTGGAGGGCAAGGAAGTGGAGATGCCCACGCCCTTCGACACCTTCACGCCGGCGGCGCACCACGGCTACGCGGGTGGCACCGAGGTGTCCCGTCAGCACCGCGAGGTGTTGCGCGAGGCGATGGAGGGCGCGGGCTTCGCTCCCAACCGCATGGAGTGGTGGCACTACGACCTGCCCGACGCGAAGTCCCGGCCGGTGCTGGACGTGCCCTTCGCTCCGGTGAAGTAGCGCCGAGCGTCCAAGACGCCCTGGCTCCATGATGGAACGGTGATGAAGCCGGGCGCCACCTGCGGCACGCTGGGCTGAATCCGAAGGGAAGGCTCCGCCCGGTGTCCGCGTTGGTCCCACGATGAAGACCGCTCTCCTGCGCTCCCTGCTCGGCGTCCTCCTGTGCCTCGCCATGTCGGCGTGGGCCCAGGGCGGCTCGGGCACGGTGTCGGGCTCGGTCCTCCAGGCGCGCGGCCAGCAACCTCTCGCGGGGGTGAAGGTCTCCGCCGCGTCCTCGGCCCTCGCGTCGCCGCGCACCACGCTGACGGACGCGCGGGGCCACTACCAGCTCCCCTCGCTCCCGGCGGGCCTCTACTCGCTGCGCTTCGAGAAGGAGTCCTTCCAGGCCTCCACGCGCGTGGATGTGAAGGTGGAGGCGGGCCAGACGCTCACCGTGTCGGTGGAGTTGTCCCCCCTCGCTTCGCCCTTTCCTCCCGCCGTGGCGAGTGGTACCGCGTCCCACTCCTTCTCGCCGCTGGCGCCGTTCGCCCCGCCGCTGCGGCTGGAGTCGGATGGTGTCGCGTGGATGGTCGTCCCCCGTGCTGGAGACATTCGAGACAGGGCACCGCCCTGGGCGCTGCCCCAGGCGTCGACGCTCGCGCCGGAGGGGGCGGGGCAGAGTCTCTTCTTCACTCCGGGGAGCAGGCCCCTGCGCGACTCGGACACGCGCGGCCATGGCGTCAATCCGACCATCGACACGGAGGAGGAGCGCGTCTCCACGTACACGTTGCAGGTGAGCACGGCGTCGTACGCGCTGACGCGAGGCTACCTGGCGCGCGACTCCCTGCCGGCGGAGGAGGCCGTGCGGGTGGAGGACTTCGTCAACAGCTTCGAGCCGGGCGAGGACGGCGACGTGGTGGGCCCGTTCGCCATCCACGTGGAGGGCTTCCCGTCGCCCAGCCGCAAGGGCTACCACGTCGTGCGCGTGAGCGTGCGGGCCCGCGAGGCCTTCACCGACGTGGGCGTGCAGTTGGAGTTCGACCGGAAGGCCGTGGCCCGCTATCGCCTGGTGGGGTACGAGAACCAGTCCGCCACGCCGGAGCCGTTCGACGATGACGCGGAGCCCGTGGCCGTGCCGCTGGCGGCGGGCACTTCGGTGACGGCTGTCTACGAAGTGAAGCTGATGGGCCCCGCCATCGCCTTCGGCACGCTGCGTGTCCTCTACGAAGAGGGCGAGAACACCATGTGGCGCCGCGTGCAGAAGCTGCTGCCCTCCAGTGTCCTGCGCTCCTCCGCCACCCGCGTCGCTCCCTCCACGCGGCTGACGTACGTGGCCGCCGCCTTCGCGGAGAAGCTGCGGGGCTCCTACTGGACGCGCACGCTCGATTGGGCGCGGCTCCATGCGCTCTGGCAGGAAATCGGCGAGCCGCTGGCGAGTCGTCCGGACGTGGTGGAGCTGGGTGCGCTCATCAAGAAGGCAGGCGCGCTGGACCAGCGCAGGGACCGCTTCGGCCCTCCAGGCTCGCTGTCCAACATGGACCCCGACAACCTCCCGGCCTCCGGAAGGTAGCCGCGAGCATGCTCCGCAGGTTGCTTCCCATGCTCGTCGCCCTCGTGCTCGGCCTCGCCGGGCTCGGCTGGGGACTGGGCTACCTCCATCGCATCTTCGCCAACGAGCGGGAGGACGCGCGCCTCTCGCTCGACTCGCGACGCGAGGCGCTGGAGCAGTACGCCCGCGCGTCGCTGACGCAGTCACTGCACGACAAACTGGAGACGGCGAAGCCCGCCCTGGAGGCCGCGGTGGCGGACCCGCTCGCGCCCGCCACGGGCCTGTACCTGCGCGAGCGCGGCACCCAGGTGCTGCCCCGCCTGGCGCTTCACGACACCGGTGACGTGTCGCCCGCCCGCGAACGCTACGCACGGTTGCGCGCGGGCACGGAGGTGGCGGAGGACCTGGACGACCCGTGGGCGGAGCGGCTCGCGCGGACGCGGGCGGTCGAGCTGGCGCTCACGCGCGGAGACCGTCGGGCCTCCACGGTGGCGCTGATGGCGTTGCTTCAACATCGCTCGCAATACGTGCTCGCCTCCACGCGGGACGTGCCGGGCCTGCTGGTGGTGCTGGAGTCGCTCGCGGAGCGCGGCGACCCGGTGCCGCAGCTCATGCAGGCGCTGGTGCGTGACGGACTGGCGGATGGAAAGGGGGGCCGGTTGGATGGCCTCCAGCGGTTGCTGCTGTCACGCCGCTCGCGCTTCACCCCAGCGGACTTCCAGTTCCTGATGGAGCGGGTGGCCGCGCTGTCCACGAAGGTGGGCGCGCCAGTGGACGACTTCGCGTCGCGCGCCCGAGAGCTGACGGCGAGCCCGCTGCCCCTGCCGGCCTTGCTCCCGGGCCCAGCCCTGGTGCGTGCCGGGTGGTACCTGGAGCCCCGCGGTGGCAACCAGGTGCGCGGCGTGGCGGTGGACGCCACGGAGTTGCTGGCGTCACTCACTCGCGAGATGCGCGAGCGCGGGTTGCTGGACGCGGAGGGCAGCGTGCGATTGCTCGGAGACGCGCCAGTGTTGTCGCTGGAAGCGCTGCCGCTGGCGGTGGCCACGCCCGAGTGGGCCCGGGCGGAGACCGCGCTGGAGCGCCGCTACCGCTTGAAGACGGGCATGGTGGTGCTGTGCGCGGGGCTGGCCCTGGGCATCGCCGCGCTGGCCTTCCTCGCGCAGCACCGCAAGTACCGCTTCCTGGAGCTGAAGAGCGACTTCGTGGCCACCGTGTCGCATGAACTTCGCACGCCGCTGGCCTCCATCCGCCTGCTCGCGGAGACGCTGGAGTGGCGACTCGCCGAGGGCACCGACGCCCGCGACTATCCGGCGCGCATCGTCCGCGAGGCGGACGGGCTGGGCTTCCTGGTGGAGAACCTCTTGTCCTTCAACCGCATCGACAAGGGCCGCTGGGTGCCCAGGTTGGAGCCGGTGCGCCTGGACGAAATCGTGTCGCTCCTGCGCCGGGACTTGGAGTCCTGGTCGAAGGTCCCCGTGGAGCTGGAGGCGGAAGCAGGGGAGCTCACGCTGCGCGCCGACGCCCAGCTCCTGCGCCTGCTGCTCTCCAACCTCGCGCGCAACGCCTGCGCCTACAACACGCGCAACCCCGTGCGCCTGCGCGTGGAGACACTGCCCGGTGGACGCGTGCGCTTCTCCGACAACGGCGTGGGAATTCCCCCAGCGGACTGGGAGCGCGTCTTCGGGGAGTTCGTCCGCCTGCCAGGACAGGGCAGGGAAGTGGCTGGCAGTGGCCTGGGCCTGGCGCTGTGTCGCCGCATCATGCGTCTGCACTCCGGTACCCTTCACGTGGTGGCCTCCAGTCCCGAGGGCACCACCTTCGAGCTCTCCTTTCCCCCGAACGCGACGCCATGAACCCCACCCAGCCCACCATCCTGCTCGTGGAGGATGACCCGAACCTGCGGCTCGCGCTGCGCGACAGCCTGGAGCACCAGGGCGGCTACGCCGTGGAAGAGGCGGCCACCGTGCGCGAGGCTCGCGAGCACCTGGCGCGCCGCGCCTTCCAGCTCCTCCTCCTGGACGTCATGTTGCCGGACGGAGATGGCTACACGCTGTGCCGGACGCTGCGCGAGGAGGGCGTCACGTCGCCCGTGTTGATGCTCACCGCGCGCACGCTGGAGGACGACGTCGTGCGCGGCTTCGAGGCGGGCGCGCAGGACTACCTGGGCAAGCCCTACCGCCTGCGCGAGCTGCTGGCCCGGGTGGGCGCGCTGGTGCGCCGCGCGGGTGGCGGTGCTCCGGCGAAGCAGGTGCGCTTCGGCGGCTACCGGATGGACCTGGACCGCCGCAAGGTGGAGACGCCCGAGGGCACCAACGTGGAGCTGACGCGCACGGAGTTCGACCTGCTCGCCTTCCTGGTGCGCGAGCGTGAGCGCGTGCTGCGCCGCGACGACATCCTGGACGCGGTGTGGGGCCGCGACGTCGTCGTGGACCCGCATACCGTGGACAACTTCGTCTCCAGCCTGAAGAAGAAGCTTGGCTGGAACAGCGCCTCGCGCTTCGCCATCCAGACGGTGCGCGGCGTGGGCTACCGCATGGAAATCGAGGCGCCCTGACGCCGCTTCAGCGCAGCGGGTTGTGCAGCATCCGCTGCTCCAGGTCCTCCAGCGCGGCGCGGCGCGGCTCCTCTGTCCGGGTCCGCATCGCCTGGATGAGCGACACCGTCTCCGGTGCATCCACGCGCAACAGGGCCTGGGTGATGGCCTGCTGGATGTCGCCGGTCTGTTTCATCCAGGCGCCGACCAGGGCCTCGGCGGCCACGCGGCGCACGGCGCCTTCCTCCTCGCGGGACTTCGATTGCGAGGTCTTCCACGCCCAGAAGGAGCCGACGTCGCCCAGCGCCACGGCGAGCCGACGCGTCTCCGAGGGCGCCGGATTGAGCGCGAGGGCCTCCGCCAGCGCCTGCGCCATCACCAGCCTGCGACACCGGCCCATGGCCTCTCGCACCGTCTCTCCTCGCGAGCCTTCCTGATGGGAGAGGGCGATGAGCAGTGCCGCGGCCTCCGGGGACTCCAGCTTCGCCAGGGCCGTCGCGGCGGCACGGCGCGCGGGACGCCGGGTCTCCGAGCCTTCCAGCAGGCTCTTCCACAGCGGCAGGAGCCGCGCGTCGCGCAAGTCACCGGTGGCCTCCACCATGCCCACCTGGAGGGCCAGCTTCGCGGAGTCGCGCACGGGCTGCGGCGCCTGCCCCGCGTCGTCGAAGGCGAGCCGCTCCACCATGGGCCACAGCGCCTGCGCGCCCAAATCCCGGAACAGCGCGGCGGCGGCGGCCAGCGTGCCCCGCTTCCTCGCGTCCAGGACCGTCACCTGCGGGATGACCGCCTCCAGGCGCACGAAGGCCTCGGGAGTCTCCTTGCGCGCGCGCGCCACTTCCTCCCGGAGCGCGCCCAGCCCGTCGTCGGTGCCCGTCTGTGCGCGGGCGGAAGAAGCGGACAGTGTCAACAGCAGCGCGGCTCCCATGCTCCAGGTCAGTGCGCGAATCATCGGCCGCTCTCCCACCACTTCGCTGAAGGCACGTCGCGCGCGCTGTTCGTCGCGCAGTGAATCTCGCCGCCGCCCACGTGGTAGAGGTCCCAGGTGTCCGTCCAGTGCACGCGGATGCCGTGCGGCGCCAGGGCCTCCTCGAGTTGAGCCTTGAAGATGTCCTTCCCGTCGATGACGAGCCCATGCGGGTCCGGCGCGATGACCATCGAGCGCGACACCGACAGGAGATTCACCGTCCCGGGTTGCAGCGCCGTGGCGCCGTTGGGCGCGCTCTGGAAGAGGAAGGGCACGCGGACAATCTCGTCGTCGGTGAGGCCCGTCTCCGCGCGGAGGATGCGCAGTTGCTCGTCGATTTCGAGCGCCGCCCTCGCGCTGGTGTCCATCACCCCGGCATGGTCCAGCAGCGCCGACACCGTCACCTCCGCGGGGCGGTCGTACAGCCAGCGCCTGTCCTCGAAGAGCTTGGACTCGCCGTGTCCTTCCTCCAGGGCCTTCATCAACATGCGCCGCGCCTGGGCGGGGTCGGCCACCAGCGCAATCCAACCGCGCGGTGTGTTCGCGGGCAGGAAGCTGATGGTCTCATCCACGTGCGCCACCGCGAGCCAGGACGTGTCCAGGTACACCACCGGCTGGACGGCCTGCGCGTCCAACATCTTCGTGAAGCTGGGGTCGGGCTGGAAGTCGGGCTCGGAGCTGGGGCCCCGGCCGCGCAACAGGCGCCCCAGGGGATACTTCACGCCGTCCTTCTCATAGGGAGGAATGACCTCCGTGTTGCCCAGGGAGTTGAGCGTCTGGGATTCGGCGGACAGGCCTGGCTGGTATTGCGACACCGCCGCCTGGTCCCTGCCTCGGAGCCAGTAGACGATGCGGCCCGCCTCGCGCAGCGGAATCCGGGACGAGTTCCAGTTCGCGTTGGCCGCGCGGTAGTTGACCTGGATGACGTGCTGGGCGCCTCGGCCACCCAACCTGGGCATCGACATGTACGCGGGCTCGAAATAGTCCTGCGCCCACAGGTCATCCACCGCGAACTCGGAGAAGGCCGTCGGCTCACCGGACTCGGCGAGCGCCCCGCCCAGCTCCTGCCGGAAGCGCGACGAATCCTCGTCATCCAGCCGCGATACGTAGACGTTCCGCACCGGCGTCAGGTGGTGGAACATCACCACCGGCGCGACGCGCAGGCGCACCGTGTCCTGGAAGCGCTCCGTCGGCCGGTCCACGTGGTAGATGGTCAGCACCACGTCCGCGTACCCGTCCCACAGGTCCGGGTCCCTCACGATGTCCTTCGCCTCGAGGGCGATGCTCACGCCCTCCCTCAAGTCCTTCGCGGACAAGGGCAGGAGGTTGGGGATGCGGAACGAGAAGAACTCGTCGCCAATCTGCTTGAACAGGCGCACCTTCTCGCTCGCGGGGCCTCCCACGGAGACGGTGCCCACCGCGTAGTCCGGGGCCTCCGCCCAGCGCTCCACGCGCAGCCGCGCCAGGTCCCACAGGTCCTCGTCTCCGTTGATCTCCGAGTCCGCCGCGTCGTTGCAGGCCTCCAGCGCGTCATCGCTCATGGCGGACGGAGACATGCTGAAGGCACACCGCTTCTGGTCATCGTCGATGTTGGCCAGGAAGATGGCGCCCCGCTCGGCGGTCCACAGCTCCTCGTCCGTTTCGTCGGCCGCGTTCACCGTGCCGTCGCGATTCACGTCCGCGAGCAGGTTCACATGGGGCTCGAAGGGCGCGGTGAGGCGGTCCGAGGTGCCGCTCGTGTCGCTGTTCCAGTCGAAGGCGTCGCAGCCGCTGAGCAGCATCAGCGAGAGCAGCACGCCCAGGGACGCTCTCGCGGGGACGCGCATGTCGGGTGGAGGGCTCATGTAGGTCCGGGTCGATGGTTGACCGGCCTGGTGCCGGGGGGCACCCATCCATCGTTGGAATCCATACGAAAGGTATCCTGGCCCCAGGTTCAAGCAACGATTGGTGTGGTCTGGGGCGGACCTCGCGCGGCAAGTGATGGTTGACATCGCGAGTGCTTTCGTCGAGGCGGCCCGAGGGGAGGGCAGACGAGTGCCGATGAACGCGCTGTAACTTCGGGCGCCTCCGCGTGTTCAAGGCTTCGTCATGCGCCTTCTGTCCCTCTGCTCCCTGGCGGTGGTGCTGCTCTCATGTGCGAGCACCCCGCACCCTGTCGTTCGCAGTGAAGCGCCACCGGACCAAGGCCCCGGGGCGGAGGTGCACCTGCTTCAGCGGTGGGCCTTCGGGCCATCGGAGAGAGACTTAGCGGAGGTCCGCCGGCTGGGCGTGCGGGGCTGGGTGGAGGAGCGGCTCGCGCGGAAGGACGCCCCGGTGTCTGCGGCGTTGGAGGCGAAGCTCCAGGAGTTTCCGACCCTGACGATGTCGATGACCCAGCTCGCCAGCGACTATCCGGGCAAGAAGGAGCGGGAGCAGGCGCTGCTGGATGGCCGCGAGCTGATGCGGCCCGTGCGGATTGGCTTGGAGCTGTCCGCCGCCAAGGTGCTCCGGGCGGTGGAGGGGCCCAATCCGCTCGAGGAGGTGCTGGTGGACTTCTGGTTCAACCACTTCAACGTGTCCGCGGACAAAGGCGCGGTGAGGTGGATGGTGACGTCCTACGAGCGCGACGCCATTCGCCCGCATGTCTTCGGACGCTTCAGGGATTTGCTCGAGGCGACGGCGCGCCACCCGGCGATGCTCTTCTACCTGGACAACTGGAGGAGCACTCGCGACGGGATGCCGAAGCTGGGGCAGCGTCTGACGAGGCGCGGCGTGGCGCCGATGATGATGGAGGATGACGGGGACGGCGACGACGAGGACCCCGCCGAGTCCGAGCCGAAGCCGGGCCTCAACGAGAACTACGCGCGCGAGCTGCTGGAGTTGCACACGCTGGGCGTGGACGGCGGCTATTCGCAGCAGGACGTGCGGGAGGTGGCGCGCAGCTTCACGGGGTGGAGCATCCGGCGTCCGCGTCGCGAGCCGGAGTTCGTCTTCCGGCGGCGGGCGCATGACATGGAGGCCAAGCAGGTGCTCGGACAGGTCATCCCCGCGCGCGGTGGCGAGGCGGATGGAGAGAAGGTGTTGGACCTGCTCGCGCGGCACCCGGCGACCGCGCGTCACCTCGCGACGAAGCTGGCGCGGCGCTTCGTCTCGGACACGCCGCCGCCGGCGCTGGTGGACCGGTTGGCGAAGGTGTTCCTCTCCTCGGATGGGGACCTGCCCACGATGTACCGCGCGCTCATCGACTCGCCGGAGTTCTGGGCGCCCGAGGCACGCGGGGCGAAGGTGAAGACACCGTTCGAGTTCGTCGTGTCGGCGTTGCGCGCGACGGGGGCGCAGGTGGAGGTGCGTCCCAGGTTGGTGCAGGCGCTGGCGAGGATGGGGGAGCCGCTCTACCGCGCGCCCGCGCCCACGGGCTTTCCGGAAGTGGCGGCGCCGTGGGTGAACAGTGGCGCGCTGGTGGCCCGGCTCAACTTCAGTCTGGATTTGGTGTCGGGGCGAGTGCCAGGAGCGCGCGTGTCACTGGCGTCACTGGCCACGCCGTCGACGCCCACGGCGGAGGCCTGGGTGGACACGCTGGGGCGCGCGCTGTTGGGGACGACGCCCTCGGAGGAGACACGGGCCACGGTGCTCGCGGCGCTGTCCAAGCGCACCGAGGCCGCCAGCGCCGAAGGAGAGCCGAGCCCCGTGGATGTGCAACTCGTTGCCGGGTTGTTGCTCGGCTCGCCGGAGTTCCAGCGACAATAGATTGCTAAAGACACACGCTCATGAGCCGTGCCCTCGTGCGTTATCGAGACAGAAGGCACAGGGCGTCTGGACGGACCCGGGAGTCAGTCCTGGTGGAATGAGGTTAGACTTCCAGACATGGACAGAGTCGCCCTCTTCTTCTGGCTGTGGGTGCTGTTCCTCGCGGTCAACGTGATGTGGGCGCTGGCGCAAGCGGTGGTGGCGAGTGCCTTCGGGGCGCGCCCTCTCGCGGTGCGCATCGGCTACGGGCCCCAGTTGGTGGCGTGGCGCATGGCCGGCATCGGTTGGAGCCTGCACCCCATCACCCTGGGCAGCTCCGCGTCGTTCGTGCCTGAGGCGGAGGAAGGTTCGACGGAGACGCTCAAGAGCCGGCTGCTCGCGCTGCCACCCCCGCTGCATGCCCTGGCCCTGGCCGTGCCCTGGTACGTGCAGATTGGCGTCGCCATGGCGTGCCTGGGGCCCGCGGAGGGTTTCCATCAGTTCACCGAGGGCTTCCCCGCGGTGTTCAACCTCCCCGCGCTGCCGGGGCGCGTGGAGCGCTTCGTCGGGTTGCTCCGTGACGGAGAGCTGGTGCGGGCGTGGGGCATCATGAGCGCGCGGATGGCGTCCCTGAACCTGCTCCCCATTCCCTCGCTGGCGGGCGGCTACCTGATGCTCTTGCCCTGGCGCGAAAAGTCGCCGACGCCGACGTGGGTGCGCCCGGTCGCCGCCGTCCTGCTCGCCATTTCACTCCTCTGGGCCGTGTGGGTCTCATCTCTCTTCGTCAGGGCCATTCTCTAGGCAGCCATCTGGAGGGGACATGGCGCTCGACCTGAAGCTGCGCGTCACCGAGTCCGGCGGAAGAGCCGGGCCGAAGGGTGCGGAGCCTGTTCCCGCCCGGAACCGGACGATGCAGGTCAGGCTGGAGCGGGACTGGCTTCGCTATCGCGAAGCTTCAGGGACGGACGTCCTCCTGGATTTCGCGCGCCGCCGTCGCATCGTGCTGGATGAGGCCGCGAGGACGTACCGGGAGGAGTCGCTGTTCGCGACCGTGGGCTTTCGTCACATGGAGCTGGCCAACCGTGAGCTGGGTCGGTCCGTGATTGCCGCCGGAAAGGGCGACACGGCGGAGCTCGAGCCCGTCATGGTGGAACATCACCTCTCGGCGCTCGACAAGTCGCGAGGGCGGACGATTGACAGCGAGACTCCTTGGAGCGGCGGGCTCCGTGGCTTCTTCCGGTCCGTCATCGGTGGGTCGACGCGGAGCGATATCTCGGTCGTGTCGGAGCGGGGGCACACCGTGTTCGCCACCGCCGCGGGACGTCGGCTGTTCTCGTTCTCCGACGAAGGGACGGATGCTCCGCCCGAGCAGGTCCGACAGTTCGTCCAGTTCCTGCGGTACGTCTATCAGGGCCACCCACTTGTCCTGGAGCGACTGGCCTCTGGGGACCGCATTCCTCGCGACATCCATTATTTCGCGCGGCAGCCATTCGAGTCCCCGGCACATGAAGTCTCGCTGCGCGTCCACGCTGTCGACGTCGTGCCCGATGTCGCGCTTCCGCTCATAGGACTTCGCCGGGTGCTTCGCCCCCATGAGGACAGCCCCGTCAACGCCTCTATCGAGCGTGTGCTCCTGGGGGAGGTGCCTGACAACCAGGAGGTGGTGACGCGACGGATGGCGGAGGCGAAGCAATCCCTCCAGGCCGGTCGCGGGCTCGAAGGGACGCTCGCGCTGATGGAGCTGAGCCTGGAGACCGATGTGTCGCCGTCGGAACTCGGGGCCCTCCTTCAGCAGGAGACCGACGTGCACGTGCGGAGGCTGCGAGAGGCCCTCACGCAGCCTCCTCGCAACGAAGCGGAGGCCCGGGCCGTGGTCGCCACTTATGTCGAGCTGAGAGGGCCCGCCGGAAACAAGGCACACGTCCTCAATACGTTCCAGGCCAGCACCCACCGCGCGCTCCAGGAGGATGAGGAGGCACGCGGACTGCTGCTCGACGCCATCGAGGTCAACCCGTTCCTCGCGGGGGCCTACAAGGACCTGGGTGACATCTACTTGAGCGAATACGCGACGGGGGATGCCTGGATGTGCTGGGAGGCGGCCCGGAAGCTCGCGCCGGACCATCGGTTGTTGAAGGACGTCAACGAGTGGGAAGCCACGCTGGTGGCCGACCATCCGGAGTATTTTGAAGGGGGACGGGCGCTCGGCTTCGACACGCGCCTGCACTGAGCCCTCCGCGAGTGTCTGGAAGAGGGGGACAGGGCCCCCTGAATCGCGGTTCGTAACTTCCGGCGGGGTCCGGTGTTGTGTCGCTGGACGGAGCCTGTCTCCACTCGCCGGAGCTTCACGGAAACCATGAGCCTGCTGCTGTCCCGACGCCTCCTGCTGCGCGCCCTGGGCCTCTCCGGTGTGGGGCTGGCCTTCGCCCCCTCGCTCTCCAACCGGGCACTCGCTTCACCTGCCTCGCGTCGCACCCTGGTGACGGTGTTCCTGCGGGGAGGCGTGGATGGCCTCTCCCTGGTTCCTCCCGTGGAGGACGCGGCCTACCACCGCGCGCGGCCCACGCTGGCGCTGCGAGCGACGGGCGAAGGCGCCGCGCTGAAGCTGTCGGGTCCGTTCGGCCTGCATCCCCAGCTGGCTCCCTTGATGTCACTGTGGAACGAGGGCCACCTCGCGGTGCTGCACGGCGTCGGGCTGCCCACGCCGGTGCGCTCGCACTTCGACGCACAGGACTTCGTGGAGTCGGGGACGCCGGGCCGCAAGTCGACGCCGGACGGTTGGCTCAACCGCGCCCTCTCCGCCGAGGAGTCCGCCGCGCCGCTGCGCGCCGTGGCCCTGCAAGCCACGCTGCCTCGCGCGCTGTTCGGTGACGCGGGCGCGCTGGCGATG
Source organism: Myxococcus eversor (assembly GCF_010894455.1). Classification (GTDB taxonomy): domain Bacteria; phylum Myxococcota; class Myxococcia; order Myxococcales; family Myxococcaceae; genus Myxococcus; species Myxococcus eversor. The sequence goes on from NZ_JAAIXY010000020.1 coordinate 118,462, forward strand.
GGTCGCCTGGAGGAGTTCCGCCTCCGCGCGGGAAAGCGGGGCGCCGAGGCGACGCGGGGCTTCGCGGCGCTCTACGCGGGTGCGGTGGACCAGGCATTGCGCACCACGGGCCAGGGCGCCTTCGATGCGCTCTCCCAGTTGGACGAGCAGCACCTGGCGCGGCTGCCTCCCACCTCGGGCGTGGAGTATCCGCGCGGCCCGCTGGGGCAGCGGCTCGCCGATATCGCTCGGCTCATCCGCGGCGACGTGGGCCTGGAAGTAGCGGCGACGGAGATGGGCGGCTGGGACACGCACGCGGCGCAGGGCGCGGCCACGGGCACCTTCGCCAACCGGTGCACGGAGCTCGCGGGCGCGCTGTCCGCCTTCGCGCGGGACGTGGGTCCGCTCCTGGGGCGGGTGACGGTGGTGGTGCTGACGGAGTTCGGCCGCACGGTGCGGGAGAACGGCAGCCGGGGAACGGACCACGGCGTGGGCAGCGCGATGCTGGTGCTCGGCGGCGGAGTGAAGGGTGGCCGCGTCTACGGGCGCTTCGAGTCGCTCACCCCGGACCGGCTCCAGGACGGCCGGGACGTGCCCGCGTGGACGGACGTGCGCGCGCCACTGGCCGAGGTGCTGAGTGCCTGCCGTCCTGGCGTGGACCTGACGCGGGTGTTCCCAGGCTTCACCCCGGGCCCGTCGCTGGGCCTCTTCGCGTAGCGCGGGCCAGGATGGGGCAGACTGGAGGGACTCTCATGGTCCGGCCACGTCGCGTGCTCCTCATCGTCCTCTCCGTCTTCGCGGTGGTGTACCTGGGCCTGTGTGTCGCGGCCTTCGCGCTCCAGCGTCCGTTGCTCTACCCGGCGCCCAAGGCGCCCATACCGCTGCCAGCGCAGCTCGGCTTCCGGCGCCTGCCGTTGACGGGTGAGGCATACGTGGACGTGCTCCAGCTCCCAGGGCCTCCTGGGGCGCCGACAGTGGTGCACTTCCATGGCAACGGAGAGCAGCTGCTGGACCAGCTCGACCTGGGCACGGTGATGAACCAGAACGGCCTGGGCTTCCTGGCCGTCGAGTACCCGGGTTATGGCGCGTCGCCCGGACAACCCTCGGAGCAGGGCATCTACGCGGCTGCCGAGGCGGCGCTGGCGATGCTGCGAGGGCAGGGCGTGCCGTCGGAGCGCACCGTGCTCAGTGGCCGCAGTCTGGGCACGGGCGTGGCGGTGGAGATGGCGCGTCGGGGCCACGGCGCGCGCATCATGTTGGTGGCGCCCTACACCTCCATCTGGGAGGTGGCGGGGCTGGCCTTTCCATTCCTCCCCGCGTCCCTGCTGATGAGGGACCGCTTCGACTCCACGTCGAAGGCGCCGGATATCACCCTGCCGGTGCTCATCATCCATGGGGAGCAGGACACGCTCATTCCGGTGGAGATGGGGCGCAGGCTGGGCGCGCGCTTCCCTCACGCCACCGTGGAGACGGTGCCCGGAGCGGGCCACAACGATGTGCTGGAGCAGTCGGGGCTGGAACGCGTGCGCCGCATGGCCGTGTTCGCCCTGGGCGGAAGCTGAAGCGGGCCCCGGGGCGCGGGTGTCGTTGTCGCGCGCCCCGAGGGGGTGTCTTCGATTCAGTGGACCTGCGAGGGGGACTCGGAGTCGACGGACACCTCGCGCATCAGCTCCGCGGTCTCCTCCGCGCCCAACTGCTTCACCAGGTCCGCCTGCGCCACCATGCCGCAGACGGAGCCTTCGTCATCGAGCACCACCATGCGACGGACCTGGCTCTGCTCCATCAACTCCAGGCAGTCCTCCAGGCTGGTGTCGCGATACACGGTGGCCGCGGGAGTGGACATCGCATCGCTCACGTTGAGCATGTAGGGGTCCTTCCCCTTGGCGATGATGCGACAGGTGATGTCCCTGTCAGTGATGACGCCGATGGGCCTGTTGTCCACGTCGATGATGGGCAGGGCCCCGCAGTCGCATTCCACCATCCACCGCGCCGCCTGCTCGATGCCGGTGTCCGGCAGGCAGGTGACGGGGTTCTCGGACATGACTTCTTCGACGTTCATGGCGGCCTCCCGGGGCGTATGACTCTCCCCGGGAAGGTGGACCTCTTCGCGGAAGGCGACAGGGTGAGTCCAGAGCGTCCGCCGTTCGGTCGGCCCGGGATGCGGGGGCGTGGTTCGAGGACTGGCCAGCGACGGGGCGAGGGGCGTCAGTCGTGGGGAAGTCGCTGCTCGTACTCGGCTTCGAGTCGGGCATGCGTGGACCAGAAGCCCCGAGGCTCCCGACCGGAGAGACGGTCGTCGAGGATGCCCAGGTGCGTGTCCCAGCCGCTGGCGACGTTGACCCGGTCGGCGCGAGTGACGAGCCGGCGGTGCGTGAGGACGAGCAGCACCTCGGTGCCGCGCTCGCTCAGCTCGAACGTCACCTCGGAGGGAGCGCCCGTCTGCTCGGCCCAGGTGTAGCTCAGCGCGTGGGGAGGCTCGTAGCGGGTGACGTGACCGATGTGCCGGTGGCCATCGCGCATGACCTCGTAGCGCTTGGGCACGGGCTCGTGGGAGAGCGTGGAGTGGAGGAAGCGCAGCTCGACGCGGCCTCCCTCGCGCGGCTCCAGCGCTCCTGCCGCCAGCCACTGACCGCGCTTCTCCGAGTCCGTGAGGAACTCCCAGACGCGTTCGATGGGCCCGGGCAACACGCGCTCCAGGCGCACCGTCTGCGGCTCGGTGACGGCTCCGTACTCAGCCATGGTGCGACTCCTGAGGGACGAGCGCGCGGGTGAGGGCGGTGAGCATGGTGGCCCAGCCCGCCTGCGTGCGGTCGGCGTACTCGGCCCACTTGGAGGACATGACGTGGGTCAGCGTCAGCTCGCAGCCCGTGCCCTGGGGACGGAAGTCCAGACTCACTCGGCTGATGTCCTCTTCCGTCATGACGTCCTCGCGAATGGCCCAGGTGAAGACGAGGCGGCGCGGACGGTCGACCTCCAGGTACGTGCCGATGTGGTCGATGTCCGTCTCCCCTCGACGCACGAGGAAGGAGAACGTGCCGCCCACGCGAGCGTCGACGTGGAGGTGGAGGACCTGCTCGGTGCGGACGCGCGGGCCGAACATCCACTGGCCCAGGAGCTTCGCGTCGACCCAGGCGTCGAAGACGCGCTCGGCGGGCGTGTCGAAGTGGCGGACGAGCTGGACCTGGATGGAGGTGTCGGTGCTCATCGCGAGCGTCCTTTCTTGCGAGGGGATGCAGCGGGGGAAGGTGTGTCTGCTCGAAGGAGCGCCTCCAGGGCGTCCAGGCTCTCGCTCCAGAAGCGCTCGTAGTAGTGGAGCCAGTCGCGCACCTCCGACAGGGGTTTCGCGTCCAGTCGGCACACGTGCGTGCGGCCCTTCACCTCGCGGCGCACCAGCCCCGCGCGCTCCAGCACCTTGATGTGCTTGGAGGCGGCGGCCAGGGACATCCGGAAGGGGGCCGCCAACTCGCCCACGCTGCGCTCGTGCGAGGACAGGCTGCGCAGCATCGCCCGTCGGGTCGGGTCCGACAGCGCGTGGAAGGTATTGTCGAGCTGGGTGGCATGTTGTTCAACCATAAGGTTGAATATAAACCCGCGCTCGGGACTGTCAACCGGCGAAGCTGGGGCCCCGGGTGGGGAGGCTGGTACGCTGGGCGCGCCTTTCATTATCGGGAGACGCGCCCATGTCCCATGCCTCGACACCCGTCATCGGCATCATCGGTGGCAGCGGCCTGTACCAGATTGACGGTTTGAAGGACGTCACCTGGAAGAAGGTGGCCTCTCCGTTTGGCGAGCCGTCCGACGAGCTGTGCTTCGGCACGCTGGAGGGGCAGCGCGTCGTCTTCCTGCCGCGCCATGGCCGGGGCCACCGAATCGCCCCGAGCGACATCAACTTCCGGGCGAACGTCGACGCGCTCAAGCGCAGCGGGGTGACGGACCTGCTCTCGCTGTCCGCCGTGGGCAGCCTGCGCGAGGACCTGCCGCCGGGCGTCTTCGTGGTGGTGGACCAGTTCATCGACCGGACCTTCGCGCGGGAGAAGAGCTTCTTCGGCACGGGGCTCGTGGCGCACGTGTCCATGGCGAAGCCGGTGTGCTCGCGGCTGGGAGACGCGGTGATGTCCGCGTGCGAGACGCTGGGCGTGGCCGCTCGGCGGGGCGGCACCTACCTGGCGATGGAGGGGCCGCAGTTCTCCTCGCTGGCGGAGAGCCGGCTGTACCGGACGTGGGGCTGTGACGTCATCGGCATGACGAACATGCCGGAGGCGAAGCTCGCCCGGGAAGCGGAGCTCTGTTACGCGACGGTGGCCATGGTGACGGACTTCGATTGCTGGCATCCGGACCATGACGCCGTCACCGTGGACCAGGTGGTGTCCGTACTGCTGGGCAACGCGGGCAAGGCGCGCGGGCTGGTGAAGCAGGTGGCCCCGCTGCTCGGCGGGCACGAGGGGCCCTGTCGCCAGGGTTGCCAGCGCGCCCTGGACCACGCGCTCATCACCGCGCCCGAGGCTCGGGATTCCGCGCTCGTACAGAAGCTGTCCGCCGTGGCCGGCCGGGTGCTGAGCCGATGAAGGTCCAGGGCAAGCCCACGCGCTCCCTCTGGCTGGAGCCCGACGGGCAGGCGGTGGGCATCATCGACCAGACGCGCCTGCCCCATGCCTTCGTCACCGCGCGACTCGTCACGTTGGAAGAGGCCGCGCACGCCATCCGCGAGATGCGGGTGCGAGGCGCTCCGCTCATCGGCGCCACCGCCGCGTATGGCGTCTGGCTGGCGCTGCGCGAGGACGCGTCGGACGCGGCGCTGAGCCGGGCCCTCTCCGTCCTGGGCGCGACGCGTCCCACCGCCGTCAACCTGCACTGGGCGCTGGAGCAGATGCGCCGGCTGCTGGAGCCGCTGCCCGTCTCCGAGCGAGAGGGCGCCGCGAAGAAGCGCGCGGCCGAGCTGTGCGACGAGGACGTGGCCATCAACCGCGCCATGGGCGGGCACGGCCTGAAGCTGCTGGAGGCCGCCTGGGCGCGGAAGGGCCGTCGGGGACGGCTGGACGTGCTCACGCACTGCAACGCCGGGTGGCTGGCGACGGTGGACTGGGGCACGGCGCTGTCGCCCATCTACCTGGCGCACGACGCGGGGCTGCCCGTGCATGTCTGGGTGGACGAGACGCGTCCTCGCAACCAGGGCGCGGGGCTGACGGCCTGGGAGCTGGGCCAGCACGGCGTCCCGCACACCGTCATCGCCGACAACGTGGGAGGCCACCTGATGCAGCACGGACAGGTGGACCTCTGCATCGTCGGCACGGACCGCACCACGGCGCACGGGGACGTGGCGAACAAGATTGGCACCTACCTGAAGGCGCTGGCGGCGAAGGACAACGGCGTGCCCTTCTACGTGGCGCTGCCCTCGCCCACCATCGACTGGAGCCTGAGGGACGGCGTGCGGGAGATTCCGATTGAGCAGCGCGACGGCCGGGAGCTGAGCGACGTCACCGGGCGGCTGGCGTCGGGTGAAGTGGCCACGGTGCGGGTGACGCCGGAGGGCAGCCCTTCCGCCAACTACGCGTTCGACGTGACTCCAGCGCGGCTGGTGACGGCGCTCATCACCGAGCGGGGCGTGTGTCCCGCCACCGAGGAGGGGCTGCGCTCGCTCTTCCCGGAGCGCGCGAGGGGTGTGTCGTGAGCGGCCGGGATGACCGCGCCTCGCGCGAGGCGATGATTGCCACCTGCCGGAAGATGAACGCGTCGGGGCTCAACCAGGGGACATCCGGCAACCTGAGCCTGCGCGTGGAGGAGGGCTTCCTGCTGACGCCCACCGGCATGGACTACGACGCACTGACGCCGGAAGACATCGTCCTCATGCGCATGGACGGGAGCCACGAGGGACGCAGGCGCCCCTCGTCGGAGTGGCAGCTCCACCGGGACATCCTGGTGGCGCGTCCGGAGGTGGGCGCGGTGCTGCACGCGCACTCCATGTTCTGCACCACGCTGGCGTGTCTGCGCCGGGGCATTCCCGCCTTCCACTACATGGTCTGCGCGGCGGGAGGCGTGGACGTGCGCTGCGCGGCCTATGCGACGTTCGGCACCGATGCGCTGGCGCGTCACGTGCTGGAGGCGCTGGAGGGCCGCAAGGCCTGCCTGATGGCGAACCACGGCATGCTCGCGCTGGGGAGCAATCTGGCCGGAGCCTTCAAGCTGGCGGTGGAGGTGGAGACGCTCGCGGCCATGTACTGGCGGGCGCTTCAAGTGGGCGAGCCCGTGCTGCTCGACGACGCGGAGATGGCGCGGGTGCTGGAGAAGTTCAAGACGTACGGGCAGCAGTCGCCGCCCGTGGCGTCCTGAAAAAAGCCTACGCCGCGCGCAGCGTGAGCACCGTCACCTCGGGCGGGACGCCCAATCGGAAGGGCAGCCAGTGGCCGGTGCCGCCGGACACATAGAGCTGATGGTCCCCTCGGCGATAGCGGCCGAGCATGTACTGGAAGGCGAACCAGAACGCGGGCACGCCGAAGAACGCCACCTGGCCGCCGTGGGTGTGGCCGGCGAGGGTGAGCCGCGCACCGCGCTCCGCGGCGTTGTTGAAGAAGTCGGGGTGGTGGGACAGGCAGAGGATGACTTCGTCGGGGGAGGTGCCCTGGAAGGCCTTCTCGGCGGACTGGAGCATGCGCTCGGCCTTCACGCGGTGGCTGCGGCCGGACATGGGGTAGTCCACGCCGACGACGCGCACGCGCTGACCGCCGTGCTCGATGACGTGTGACGAGTCCACCAGCAGCCGCACCGGGCCGCCGCGCGCCTGGGACTGCGCATAGGCCCGCACGACTTCGTCGAGGCCGCGCCAGTGCTCGTGGTTGCCGAGCACCGCCAGCATGCCGTGACGGGCCTTGCACGACTCCAGCGCGGCCATGGTGCCGTCGAGCTGGTCCAGGTCGTCGATGAGGTCCCCCGTCATCACCTGGAGGTCCACCTGGGCCTCGTTCATCGCCGCCACGGTGTCCCGGAGGTACTGGGTGTCGATGAAGGTGCCGACGTGTACGTCGGTAATCTGGCCGATGCGAAACCCGTCCAGCGCGGGGGGCAGCCCAGGCAGGCGCACCTCCACCGACTTCACGGTGAAGCCCGAGGAGCCGCCCGCGACTCCCATCGTGCTCGTTCCCGCCGCGAACACCGGCACCGCGCGCCCCGCGTGGGTCAGCAGGGTGCGGCGGCTCATCCCACCCAGGGCGGGGGGCGGGGTGATGGGGGCAATCACGTCGGAGTCGAGCGGGACGGAGGGCGCGAGCACCGCGTTCTTCCGGTCCACCCACTTTCGCAGCAGGGCGAGGGGTGAGCCGATGAGCAGGACGATGATGGCGGAGACGGACCACCCCACGGTGAACATCCGGAGCGCGGCGGGCACCTCGACCTGGGGTCCCGCCAGCAGGGGGACCAGCCACACGACGAGCGAGCCCACCGAGCCGCCCAGCAGCACCCACCGCCGCCATCCACGCAGCAGGTCGGGCCAGAGCGCCCGCAGCACGCCCCAGGCGCCCACATAGACCAAGAGGAGAAGCAACGGCCTGCCCATCCACACACTCCCACGCGCTGGAGAGCCCGAGTCATAGCGGCGAATCGTCGGCCCCGCCGCACGAAGTGGCTCGATGTAGGAGAGAGCAGGGCCCTGGGGCTCGGCCAGGAGCGGCGGAGCGCCGGGCCGTCCTCCCTACGCTGGAGCCCGACGCGACATTCCCGCCGAGGGCGAATCAGCCCCGGGCGCCGGGGCTGGCCATGCGCAGGTGCGCGTGCAGCGTCTCCGTGCGCAGGTAGAGGAACTGGGCATCGCCGAAACCCAGCGCGTCTCCATCCGTGAGGAGGACCTCCTGCTCCGGGGTGAGCGACGCGGTGTTGACCCACGTCCCGTTCATCGAGCCCACGTCCTTCACGGAGCAGTCCCCGCGTGACGCGTGCCACTTCAGCGTGGCGTGGTGCTTGGAGACCGACGGGTCCGGGACGAGCAGCGTGCAGCCCTCAATCCTCCCCACCGTCAGCTCCTGGCCATCGACGACCGGACGCAGGAAGTGGACCTCCAGCGCATCGAAGCCGCGGAGCATGACGAAGAGGCGGTCCACCAGCCGGCTGCGATGGGCCATGCCCACGGTGCGCGCCTCGCCCAGCCGCATCGCCACCTGCTGGAAGACGGGTTCGGGCGGCTGCTGGACGAGGACCACGGGCCCGGAAGCATCGAGGAAGGCTTCCAGGGTTGCCAGGGCGAACGGGCGAAGTTGCTTCACGGACGGCATGGTGGCCGCAACTTAACCCGGAGCCGCTGGCGGACGCTCGCGACGTCGGCGCGCCCCCGGCTGTCGTCCACCAGATGACGCTCCCATGCGAGCACACGAGGACGCCCGGGCCCAGGATGGACGGAAGGTTTCATGTCGAGCGTTCCAGGGCTCAATCCATGCGCAGTGGTTGCGGCGGACTGTAATCCCAGACTTGAGACGGGCCTGAAAACATTTCAGATAGTGGCAATCAACGATAGAGGCGAAAAGACAATCATTGCATATGGGTAGCGGGGCTCAGGTCGGTGAGTCCCATCACCCAGGAGAACCATATGAAGGCGCTGTCATTCATGGTGGTCGCGGGGCTCGCTGTCGGAATGCTCACGGGGTGTGGACCCGAGGCGTCCTCGCCCGAGGCTGTCTCTGGAGAGCTGGGCCCGCGCTACGAGGCCACGCGCAGCGACGGCACGCCCGTGACGGTGCGGGATGCCTCGGGAGAGAGCAGCGTGAGCGCGCAGGCCATCGAGGGAGACCGGACTGTCACCCAGGCCGCGTGCTGGGTGACGCTCCAGTGGTGTAGCGAGCCGGGGACCGGCGACATCGTCTGCACCCAGAACGGCGGCTGCACCACCGCGCAGTTCATCTCGGCGTGCATCTCGCTGGCCGAGGATATCTGCGGAATCTGAAACATCCGTGGATAGACAGCGTCAGCCTGGAGCTCGGGCTGACGCTGTCGCACTGCTTGCCTGATTCCTCTCACTCTCCGTGGAGCCCGAGCCGGCTCCGGGGAGACGTGGGTGTGCGACATTGGACAACCATGCGCGGGGCCTCGCACGCGGGGCGTGTCGTGGCTGTGCGTGGTGCGCCGCGTCGTGAGACAAGGCTTTGTTCAGGTGACGTCGCAGGTTACATCCTCGTGACACAAACATCTGTGTTCGCACGAGGAGTCCTCGGACCATGTGGGAGCGAATGAAGAAGCGCGGCGCGTGGGTGCTGGCGTTGTCGTTGCTGGCGATGACCGCGTGCTCGGATTCAGAGGATGACGCGTCGCCGGACGCAGGGCAGGAGCAGCCCGACGGCGGAGGTACGCCCGACGCGGGGCCTCCGGACGCGGGGCCTCCACTGCCCGCGCTGGAGGTGCCGGAGGGCTGCAACCCGCTGGCGTCGGAGCATGACTGTCTGTTGCCGTATCCGTCGAACTACTTCCTGCAGGAGGATGCGGCGCTGCCCTCGGGCCACCGCGTGAAGCTGAGCACGGCGGCGAAGTTGAAGATGAAGGACGGGACGCCCTTCGACTTCACGGACCTGCATCCCGCGGATGGCTATTCGCATGGGACGCAGATGCTCGCGCTCTTCCCGGGGGGCGTGGACGCGACGAACCTGCCGACGGTGACGCAGCCCATGGCGGCGACGTCGGGGACCACGGTGGTGCTGGACGCGGAGGCGCGCACGGGGGTGCTGCACTTCGCGGAGTTGGATCCACGCGCGCCGGACGACGCGCACCGGGCGTTGCTGCTGCGGCCGGTGGTGCGGCTGCGCGGTGGGGCTCGCTACATCGTCGCGTTGCGCGGGCTGAAGGCGAAGGACGGGACGGCGGTGCCCGTGCCGGAGGGCTTCCGCCGCATCCGGGATGGACAGACGGCGGGAGACCCGCTGCTGGCGCCCCTGGCCGCGCGGTACGAGGCGGACATCTTCCCGGCGCTGGAGGCCGCGGGCGTGGCGCGCTCCGAGTTGCAGCTCGCGTGGGACTTCACCACGGAGACGGAGGAGAACGTCACCCGGGACATGCTGGAGGTGCGCCGACTGGCGATGGAGGCCATGGAGGCCACGCCGCCCGTCGTCACGGTGACGGAGGTGAAGGACGAGGTGGACGCGAACATCTTCCGCCGCATCAAGGGGACGTTGCGGGTGCCGCTCTTCATGGAGACTGCGCAGGCGGGTGCGCTGCTGGCGCGTGACGAGCAGGGCCGGGTGCGGCGCAATGGCGAGGCGGAGGTGCCCTTCACGCTCCAGATTCCCCGGAGTGTCTGGGGGCAGGCGGTGGCGCCGGTGCGCTTCCTCCAGTTCGGGCATGGCTTCTTCGGCAGTCAGGGGGAGTCGGATGGCTCGTTCGTCCGGCCCTTCGTGCAGGCGACGAAGATGGTGGTGATGACGGTGGACTGGTGGGGAATGTCGCAGGCGGATGCGCCGGGGGTGATTGGCGCGATGTCGCAGCAGCCCGCGCAGACGCTGCGCTTCACCGACCGGGTGCACCAGGGCATGGTGAACCAGATGGCTGTCACCTACGCGGCGCGGACGACGCTGAAGGAGGTGGCGGAGCTGAAGGACAACGGGGTGCTCGTGTATGACCCGGACCAGACGTACTTCTACGGCATCAGCCAGGGGCACATCCTGGGTGGGACGTACGTGGCGCTGTCGCCGCACATCTCCCGGGCGGTGTTCAGCGTGGGTGGAGCGGACTTCTCGCTGATGATGTTCCGCGCGAAGCCGTTCGCGATGTTCCTCCAGGCGATCGCGGCGGCGGTGCCGGATGCGTTGGACCAGCAGAAGTTCGCGGCGCTGACGCAGACGAGCTTCGACCGCATCGACCCGATTACCTACGCGCCACACGTGCTGACGACGCCGTACACGGGTGGACCGGCGTCGCGTCGGGTGCTGGTGCAGTACGGGCTGGGGGATGCGCAGGTGCCCAACGTGGCCACGGAGCTTCACGCGCGGGCGATGGGCCTGACGCAGCAGCTCCCGGCGACGTGGAGGGTGCCGGAGCTGCCGGTGTTCGAGGGCGCCATCGAAGGCGCGGCGCTGGTGCAGTTCGACTTCGGGCTGCCCTCGCCGCTTCCGGGCACGGTGGCGGACCTGCCCGCGCAGGACAACCCGGTGCACGAGGGCGTGCGGCGCAACGTGAAGGGCCGCGAGCAGGTGGACCTCTTCCTGCAACCGGATGGCAAGGTGGAGACCACCTGCGGCGGCGTCTGCCTCGGCGCCAACTGACGTCAGGACCCGCCTGAGAAGGGCGTGTTGCTTGCAGGAATCGCGGTCCGCGCCCACTCGACGGGCGCGGACCGTCCAACCTGTGAGACTGCATGCGCCCCTCTATCGAAGCGACTTCCCCGGCCCGTCCTCCTCCGATTCCACGAACTCCGGTAGGCAGTAGACGCCGCGACCTGGAGGGTGAGAAACAGGGCTCGGACCTCGCGCCTGTGCGGGCCCCCGTTCGTCGGGGTGGTGCACGGCCTCGTCAGGGAGGATGCATGACACGGTACTGGCTCTCGTTCGACCTGGGGCTTCGAGGCAACTACGACGACCTCTACAGGTGGCTGGCGAAGCTGGAAGCGCGCGAGTGCGGTGATGGCATGGCGACCTTCACGACGGCGCTGACGCCCACGCAGCTCAAGCGCGCCCTCAAGCCCATCATCGGGAAGAAGGGTCGGGCCTATCTGATTGGGCCCGACAAGGATGGGAAGTGGAGCGGGAAGTGGCTGTTCGGCAGCCGGCGTCCGGCCTCCTGGGTCGGCTACACCGAGGTCGCTGGAGAGGAGCAGGACGACGCATGAAGGTCTGCGTCGATGCTTGTTTCCTCATCGCGATGTACGACTCGCGGGACGGGTCTGCACGGTGTCGCGGAGGCCCTCTTCGAGAAGCTCTTCGACTCGGCCACGCATGAGCTCGTCGTCCCCTGGCCCATCCTCTATGAAACGGTGTCGACCCGGATGGCCCGGCGCAGTGACTCGCTGGGGCTGATGGAGCGGGACTTGAAACGCCTGCGGCAGCGCAACCGGCTGTCGATGTTGTTCGACCGCAAGATGCGGGAGCAGGCGCTGGGCGAGTGCTTCGAGGAGCTGAAGAGGCAAGGAGGCAGCTACCGCGCCTTGAGTCTGGTGGACCGGGTGGTGCGGCTGATGCTGCTCAACCCGAAGAACCGGTTGCACGGTCTCATCACCTTCAACCGGGGTGACTTCGAGGATGTGTGCCGGAGCCGGAAGATTCAGCTCATCGACCAGTACGGTTGACGCCCGGACCCACCGCCTCACCACGAGGACGACGGGCCCGGATGTCCGATGGACTCACCCAGCGGCGCTGGGCGCGCTCTTGAGCAGGTGGTCGCCGTAATCCTCGCGCAGCTTCGTCTTGAGGAACTTGCCCGTGGACGTGCGCGGAATCTGGCCGATGAAGAGGTAGTCGTCCGGCAGCCAGAATTTGGCGAACTGCTTCGCCAGGTGCTCGGCCAGCTCCTCCTTCGTCGCCGTCTGTCCCGGCTTCAGCACCACCGCCGCCAGTGGACGCTCGTCCCAGCGCGCGTGCCGCCCGGCGAACACCGCCGCCTCCAGCACCGCCGGGTGACTCATCAGCGCGTTCTCCAACGCCACCGACGAAATCCACTCGCCACCCGACTTGATGACGTCCTTGCTCCGGTCGCAGATGCGGACATACCCATCCGCGTCCAGCGTCACCACGTCACCCGTCTTGAACCAGCCGTCCGCCGTGAAGCGGTCCTGCCCCTCGCCGCCGTAGTACGAGCCCGCCACCCACGGCCCGCGCACCTCCAGCTCGCCCATCGTCGAGCCATCCCACGGCAACGGCTTGCCCTCCTCGCTCATCACCCGCGTCTCCACGAACGGAAGCGCGAAGCCCTGCGAGCCCTGCGCCGCGAGCTGCGTCTTCGCGTCCGCGTGGCGAAGCTCCTGCTTCACCTTCGCCATGGTGCCCACCGGGTTCATCTCCGTCATGCCCCACGCGTGCGTCACCTCCAGCCCGTGCCGCTGACGGAAGCCATCAATCATCGCCGGAGGCGCCGCCGAGCCACCAATCAACATGGTGCGCACCGCGCTCAGGTCCCACTTCTTCGGGTCCTGGTCCAACAGCGCCAGAATCCCCAGCCAGATGGTCGGCACCCCGCCCGCAATCGTCACCTTCTCCGCCGCCATCAAGTCCAACAGCGACGGCGGGTCCAGGTGCGGCCCCGGCATCACCATGCGCGCGCCCGTGAGCAGCGCGTCGAACGGCAGGCCCCACGCCGCCGCGTGGAACATGGGCACCACCGGCAGCACCGAGTCCGCCTCGCCAATGCCCGTCAAATCCTTCATGCAACACACCAGCGTGTGCAACACGATGGAGCGGTGGCTGAACAGCACCCCCTTCGGGTTGCCCGTCGTCCCCGACGTGTAGCAGAGCATCGCCGCGCTGTTCTCATCCAGCGTCGGGAAGTCGAAGTCCACCGACTCCTTCGCCAGCAACTGCTCGTAGTCCAGCATCCCCTCGGGCGCCGGCCCCGCGTCCGGGATGACGATGACGTGGCGGATGCTCGGCACCTGCGCCGCGAACTTCTCGAACAGCGGCAACAACGAGCGGTCCACCAGCACCACCGTGTCCTCCGCGTGCCGCGCGATGTACGCCAAATCATTCGGGTGCAGGCGCAGGTTCAGCGTGTGCACCACCGCGCCCATCGCCGGAATGCCGAAGTACGCCTCCAGGTGCCGGTAGTGGTTCCAGCTCAGCGTCGCCACCCGGTCGCCTGCCTTCACCCCCAGCCGCGTCAGCGCATTCATCAGCTGACACGTGCGCCGGTGGAAGTCCGCATAGGTATAGCGGTGCGTCGTCTTGTCCGGATTGCGGCTGACGATTTCCGAGCGCGGGAAGTACGTCCGCGCGCGCTCCAGGAAATGCGTCAGGGTGAGCGGGAAGTCCATCATGCGTCCTGGAAGCATCGGCACCGTCCCTTCACGGCGAGGGTAGGCCACCGATGCTACCGGATGCGCACACGAGCCAGCGCCCCGCGTCATGTGGCTCGTTTGTTATCGCACTGCGTCAGCCGAAGAAGACCTGGGCGACCTCGAAGAACTCCTTGGGCACCTTCTTGAGTTCCTTCGTCGCGGCGGACAGGTCCACGCTGATGATTTCGTTGCCCTTGAGCGCGGCCATCATCCCGAACTCGCCGCGGGCCACCATGTCGCAGGCGTGGACGCCGTAGCGGGTGGCGAGCACGCGGTCATGCGCGGTGGGCGCGCCGCCGCGCTGGATGTGGCCCAGCACGGACACGCGCGTCTCGAAGCCAGTGCGTCGCTCGATTTCGTGCGCGACGATGTTGCCCACGCCGCCCAGGCGCGGCCGGCCTGCCTCGTCCAGCGAGCCGCTGGTGACGAGCTGCTCGTTCTGGTCCGCCGCCAGCTTGATGCGCGTGCCCTCGGCGACGACGACGATGGAGAAGGTGCGCCCGCCCGCGTGGCGGCGCTGGATGTGCTCGGCCACGCGCTCCAGGTCGGCCGGAATCTCCGGGACGAGGATGACGTCCGCGCCGCCGGCGATGCCCGCGTAGGTGGCAATCCAGCCCACGTGTCGGCCCATGACCTCGCAGACGATGACGCGCTTGTGGGACTCGGCGGTGGAGTGCAGCCGGTCCACGGCCTCCGTCGCAATCGACACGGCGGTGTCGAAGCCGAAGGTGAAGTCCGTGCCGTTGAGGTCGTTGTCGATGGTCTTCGGCACGCCGACGATGCGCAGGCCCTCTTGCGACATGCGCGTGGCGGCGGACAGCGTGCCCTCGCCGCCGATGGCGATGACGGCGTGGATGCCATTGCGCTCAATGGCGCGCTTGACCTTCTCCAGCCCGTTCTCGACCTTGAAGGGGTTGACGCGCGAGGTGCCGAGGATGGTGCCGCCCCGGTGGAGGATGCCGGAGGTGGTCTCCCGCGTGAGGCGGAAGTGGTTGTCCTCGAGCAGGCCCTTCCACCCGTCTCGAAGGCCCATCATCTCGAAACCGTGGGCGTTGGCGCGGCGGACGATGGCGCGGATGACGGCGTTCAGGCCGGGGCAGTCACCCCCGCCGGTGAGCACGGCGACTTTCATGGGGAGGGTTCTATCGCGCCCGGCGGCACGCGTGCTCGCGAAGTTTGCCCGAGCGCTCTCCGACGGACGTGGCGACCCCTAGCCGAACACCGCGGGGCGCCTGTGAGTCCAGGGGTGCGCCGACTCGAGCTGAGAGGCCAGTCGGAAGAGGGTGGCCTCGTCGCCGTGGCGGGCGATGAACTGGACGCCCACGGGCAGCCCCTCCGGGCTCCAGTGGAGGGGGACGCTCATGGCCGGGTTGCCCGCCATGTTGGCCATGGGGCAGTAGGGCGTGAAGGCCGCCGCGCGGAACAGCGGCCCGAGCGGCTCGTCGGGCGGGGCGGCGAACGTGCCGAGCAGGGGCGCGGGCTCGGTGACGGTGGGCAAGAGCCACACGTCCACGTCGGTGAAGCGCCGGGCGAAGGCGCGGCCGAAGCGCAGACCCTCGGCCTGGGCGTGCAGGTAGGCCGACAGGCCCTGGCTCAGGCCGAACTGGTAGAGCGCCCAGGTGAAGGGCTCGAAGTCCTCGGGTGACGGGGCGCGGCGCATGCGCCGGCCCAGGCCCTCGATGCTGTTCACCACGCTGGCGGCCCAGGCGGTCATGAAGTGCTGCCCCAGCTCCTCGTCGCCCGGTATCTGCAAGCTGCCTTCGAGGACGGAGTGGCCCAGGCCCTCCAGCAATCGCGCGGTGGCGACGACGGCGGCCAGGCACTCGGGGTGGACGGGGGCGCCCACGGCGTTGCGCAGCGTCAGGCCGACGCGCAGGCGGCCAGGCGGTGCGCCGACCTCCATGAGGTAAGGCCGCGTCTTCGGCGGGGCGACGTAGGGCGCGCCCACGTCGGGGCCCTCGGTGGCGTCCAGCAGGGCGGCGCTGTCCCTCACCGTGCGGGTGAGTGCATGCTCGCCCACCAGCCAGTGGACGCCGTCCGCCAGCTCCGGGCCCGTGGGGTTGCGGCCCCGGCTGGGCTTGAGGCCGAACAGGCCGCAGGCCGACGCGGGGATGCGGATGGAGCCGCCGCCGTCCGACGCGTGCGCGAAGGGCACCATGCCGCTGGCCACCGCCGCCGCCGCGCCGCCACTGGAGCCTCCTGGAGAGCGCGTCACGTCCCACGGGTTGCGACAGGGGCCGTGCAGCGTGCCCTCCGTCGTCGGCAACAGGCCCAGCTCCGGCGTGTTCGTGGTGCCCAGCATGACGAGCCCCGCGCGCAGGTGGCGCTTGACGAGCTCGCTGTCGTGCTCGGGGATGAAGTCCTTCGTGAAGCGCGAGCCGAAGCGCAGCGGGGAGCCCTCCTGCGCGGCGAGCAGGTCCTTGAGCAGGAAGGGCACGCCGGTGAAGGGGCCCTGGGGCAGGGGCGTCTTCGCCCGCGCGCGCGCCGTGTCGAACTGCGTGTGCACGACGGCGTTGAGCTTCGGGTTGTGGCGCTCGATGCGAGCGATGGCCGCGTCCACCAGCTCCAGTGGCGTGACTTCCCCACCGCGGACGAGCTCGGCCTGGGCGGTGGCGTCGAGGCTGACGAAGGGGTCCATCCGTCGACTCTACCGCCGTTCCGCGCTGACGCCCGCGCGCGCGAAGCCCGCGGCATGACGCGTTGCGTTTGTGCATTATCGGAAAGTGACAGTTGCCACATCTGTCACAGACGTGCCGCACGGTGAACGCGTTCCCGACTCGGGGCTCGTGTTGAAGGTGTGGCTTCTATGCTCGTGTGCGCGCCTTCTTCGCGAGCGGGAGCCTCCTTGAACCTTCGAGTCTTCGAGTCCGAGCAGGAAGCGGCCATCGCCTGCGCCGCGCGCGTCGCGGAGGCGGTGACGTCTCATCCGTCGCTGGTGTTGGGGCTGCCCACGGGGCGCTCGCCGCTCAACGTGTACCGGGAGCTGGTGGCGTTGCACGAGCGAAGGGCGCTGGACTGGTCTCGTGCGCGGACGTTCAACCTGGACGAGCTGCTCGGGGTGTCGGGCGAGGACGGAGGCAGCTTTCGCGCGTACATGGAGCGGCACTTCTTCCGGAAGGTGAACCTGTCGGAGGAGCGCATCCACTTCCTCGACGGCGCGGCGCCGGACGCGGAGGTCGAGTGCGCACGCTACGAGGCGGAGCTTGTCGCCGAGGGTGGGCTGGGATTGGTGTTGCTGGGCATTGGCGCCAACGGGCACCTGGCCTTCAACGAGCCGGCCGACCACCTGTTGGCGCGGTGTCACCGGACGCGGCTGAGTCGGGCGACGCGCGAGGCGAATGCGATGCTCTTCGGCGATGACCCGAGCCGCGTGCCGCTGGAGGCGCTGACCCTGGGCATGGGAGCGCTCATCCAGTCGCGGCGCGCGATGTTGCTGGCGTTTGGCGAGGGCAAGGCGGAGGCGGTGAAGGCCATGGCGGAGGGCCCCGTGACTCCGCGCTGCCCCGCCTCCTTCCTGCAACTGCACCGCGACGTGGAGGTGTGGTTGGACCGGGACGCGGCGAGCGCGCTGTCGTCGCGGACTCAGTAGGTGTTCGAGTTGGCGACGCGGGGTGACATCAGCGCGCGCAGCTTGCCGAGCAGGGTGAGGAACTCCGCGCGGTCTTCCTGACCGTCCACCGCGTCCTCCGCGAGCGAGTGGATGCGCGAGAAGCCCCGGTCATCGGTGGGCGCGGTGCCGCGCAGAAGGTCCGCGGTGCCAGCGACGGCGACGGCGAAGCGCAGGTCGGAGGATGCCCTCGTCAGGGATTCACGCACCCGGTTGCGCGGGAGGGCGAAGCGCTGCTCGGAGACCTCGGAGTCGCCGGGCTTCTTGGCGCGCACGCGGACGGTGGCGACGGTGGAGCCTTCGCCCGTCAAGTCGAGTTCGTACAGCGCGGTGACGGTGTGGCCCGCGCCGATTTCGCCCGCGTCGACGGCGTCCTCGCGGAAGTCCTTGTCGGCGATGGCGCGGTTCTCGTAGCCGAGCAGCCGGTAGCCGCGCACGGCGGCCGGGTCGAACTCCACCTGGATTTTGACGTCCTGGGCGATGACCTCCATGGTGCCGCCGAGCTGCTCCTGGAAGACGCGGCGGGCCTCGCGCTCGGAGTCGATGTAGAAACAGTTGCCGTTGCCCTTGTTGGCCAGACGCTCCATCAGGTCATCGCGGTAGTTGCCCATGCCGAAGCCGATGGTGGAGAGGGTGACGCCTTCCTTCACGTAGCGGCTGATGCTCTCCAGCATGGAGTCCGCCGTCTGATTGCGGCCGAGGTTGGTGTCGCCGTCGGTGAGGACGACGACGCGCGAGACGCGGTTGGCGCCGGCCATGCGCACGGCGTGCTGATAGGCCAGCTCCAGGCCGCTGCCCATGGCGGTGCCGCCGCCCGAGGAGAGCTCGTCGATGACGGACTCGATGTGCTTGCGTTGGCTCGCGGGGGTGGTGTCGAGCACGGTGCGCACGTCGCCCGCGTAGGTGGAGATGGTGACGGTGTCGGTGGGGTTGAGGCCGGCGACGGCGAGCTTCATCGACGTCTTGGCGAGCTCCAGTCGGTCCGTGCCGGACATGGAGCCGCTGGTGTCCACGAGGAACACGAGGTGCGTGGACTTGCGCTGGGCCTGGGCGACGTGGCGGCCCTGGAGGCTCACCTTGAGGATGTGCTGGCTCGGGGTGAAGGGGGAGGGCGCGGCCTCCAGCGCGACGTGGAAGGCGCCTTCGCCGGGGGCGGGCTCGGGGACGCGGTAGCGGAAGTAGTTGACCCATTCCTCGACGCGGACGGTGTGGGCGGAGGGCAGCCGGTTGTTTTGCACGGCGCGGCGGAAGAGGGCGTAGGAGGCGGTGTCCACGTCCACGGCGAAGGTGGAGAGCGCGTCATCTGCGGTGCGGGTGTAGGCGTTGGGGGCGAGGCGCTCCACGGGATAGGATGGGGAGATCGCCGGCTCCGAGGCGCCCGGGTTGAAGTGCTGCATCGACTTGCGGGGCAGGGATGGCGAGGAGGACGCGCCGTCATATTCGGAGTTCGCTCCGAAGCTGCGCAGGGTCTTCTGGCGCGCCACCACGTCCGGGCTGCCGGCGAGCGCCCCGCAGGTCGCGCCGAAGTGCTTGCGGATGTTGTCGCCGAACAGCGTGACTCCGGCCACAAAGGCGAGCGCCGCCGACAGCAGGGTGAAGGTGACCTTCAAGGACTTGCTCATGGAGCCTCGGGGCGTGGAAGGAGTCGTCATGCGTGAGCTACTCGTCGCACGAGTGCTTCACGCCGCGCGTCCGTCATTCGCCCGAGGTCGGTCAACGGGAGGAGGTCGGTCATCCGCCCGATGCGGCCTCGCGCTCACGCCGAGTTCACCTTCGTCTTGGCTCCTCGGGTGGGAGGCGGCGCAGGCGCCACACGTTCCAGGCCTCCAGGGCCGTCGTGGCCGTGAAGAAGAGAGCCAGGGCCCCTGTGATTTTCGCGGCCCATGTCACGCTGAAGAGCATCGCGCACAGCCACAGGGCCAACATGAACAGGACCAGTCGGGTGCCGCTGCGGAAGGCGACCTCGGACTGACGGATGCGGGTGGCTCGCTTCATGGTCGACCCGGGACTCGTTTCATTGCACCTCGGGTTGTCGAGCCTGTCACGAAACCAGGGCTCGCCTACGATGCCATCGAGCAGTTGGTTCCCGTCGACGAATGACGTTGGTGGAATCTCGAATGGCCAAGGCCACCTGTTCGAGGGCCTTGATGGTGGGGCTCTCCCGCGACAACTCGGGAGGCCTCAACCCGGGCGCGTGTTCACCGTGACGGAGGGCTTCGCCTGCGTCGCACGAGTCGGCGCCTTCGCGGGAGCAGCCTCTGTCTTCGGCTTCGCCTTGGGGGCCACCGGCTTGGCGACGACCGTGGTGCGCGCTGGCGCCGCCACTGGCTTCGCAACGGCCTTGGGCCACACAGGCGCCACGGGCTTCGCCGCCACCTTGGCCACCGTCTTCTTGCTCACAGCCGCCACGGCGGGCCGCACAGGCGCCACGGGCTTCGCCACCGCAGCCACCACGGGCCGAGCACGGGCCGCAACCACCGGCACAGGACGCGGCGGCTCCGGCGGCCTCGTCTGCACCCACGCCGTGAGCACCTTGGGCACGTAGTACTCCGTCTCCCCGTTCCTCGGCACGCGCCCATTCACGGAACCGGGCCCCGCGTTGTACGCGGCCACCGCGAGCTTCACGTCCCGAAACCTTCGAAGCTGCTCGGCCAGATACCGCGCGCTTCCATCCAACGCCGGCTCCGGGTCGAACGGGTCAGCCACCCCCAGCATCACCGCCGTGGTGGGCATCAACTGCCCGGGCCCCATCGCTCCCGCCGGAGAGATGCGGTGCACCCGCCCCTCCGACTCCACCAGCACCAGCGCCTGCAACAACCCCGGAGGCAGCCCGTGCCGCCGCTCCGCCCGCGCGATGAGCGGCTCCAGCGGCTCGTGCCCATCCCACAGACACGACGGCCGGTGCGCCACATACGTGCCCAGCGCGTTCACCTTCATCTCCAGGAACGACAGCGACAACGGCGACACATGCGTGTCACCCAGCCACGAGATGGCCCCGTTGATGAGGACCACCGGCACGACGGCCGCCAGCCCCACCCACGCCCACCACGGAATGCTGAAGCCACCCAGGGCCCGCTTGCGCGCCACACTCCACCCTTAAGTGCGCCTGGCCCCTCCGTCCAACTTCCGGCGCCCCTCCCGTGTCCCAGGCGGCACTCGCAGCCCATCCAACACCAGCGTCGTCAGCGCATCCGGCAACTCCAGCGGATTGCCGATGTCCTCCTCACTCAACACCGCGAGCAACAACCGCTCCACCGCCCCCACCACCGCGAGCCCGCTCACCGCCGGCCGTATCGGCCGCAACAGCCCATGCGTGTGCGCCTTCTGGGTGATGTCCACCGCGTGCCGCGACACCTCCCGCGCCAGCTCCGCCACCTTCTGCCGCGCCCCCACCGCCGGCCCCCGACTCTCCTGGAGGTACAGCCGCACCACCCCCGGGTACTGCAACAACGCGCTCGCGATGACAGCCGCCATCGCCCGGTACGCCTCGAACATCGCCTCCACGCCGCGCGCCTTCCCGAGCGCCTGGCCGCACGCCTCCAACCCCGAGAGCAGCTCGCCCCGCACCGGCTCCAACAGCGCCTCCACCAGCCCCGCCTTGTCGACGAAGTACCGGTAGAACGTCCCCTTGGCCACGCCCGCCGCCTGGGTGATGTCGTCGATGGTCACCGCGTCCAGCCCCCGCTCCACGAAGAGCTTCAGCGCCGCGTCCTCCAACTCCTTCGTCCGCTCCCGCCGCGCAGTCTCCCTCGGGCCACCCGGCCTCCCCGGCCGCTTGTCCGCCTCCACGCCCCTGTCTCTCGTGCCGTCGCGGCTCACCATCGTGCGCTCCGACTCATTGCGTGATAGATAAAGAGTGACCAAATAGTCATGATATTGAGGGTGGGGTGTCGGCCGGGCGCCCCCCTGGAGAGCGACGATGATCGGCATCCCTCTGGGCTGGGCGTACTCCAATTTCGGTGAATGGGCGCTGCACAAGTACGTGCTGCATGGCCTGGGACGACGCCGGGGAAGCTTCTGGGGCTTCCACTGGCACGAGCACCACCAGGCGTCCCGCAAGCACGACATGCTGGATGACCAGTACCTGCGTTCGCTGTGGACGTGGTCCGCGCAGACGAAGGAGCTGCTCGGGCTGGCCGCCGTGGCCCTGGCGCACGCGCCGCTGTTCCCGGTGGCGCCCTTCTTCGTGGGCACCGTGTGGGCCTGCGCGGTGAACTACTACCGAGTCCACCGCCGCGCGCACCTGGAGCCCCAGTGGGCCCGGGAGCACCTGCCCTGGCACTATGACCACCACCTGGGCTCGGACCAGAACGCGAACTGGTGCGTGACGCACCCGTTCTTCGACAACGTGCTGGGCACTCGGCGCGAGTACCTGGGCGTGCAGCCCTCGGCCTCCGCGGTACCGGTGGTGCCCATTGGCACGGGGGAGCGCCTGACGTCCGCGTCCCCCGCGCACCCGTGACGCGGGTCTAGAAGACCAGGTCGAAGTAGTTCGCCTTGGCGCGCACGCCCGCGCACGCCTCCAGCCGCGCGTTCCAGTCCCGCGTGGGCAGCGAGCCGCGGGCATCGAAGACCAGCTCCAGCGAGTCCTCGCGGGCCATGTCCAGCAGGTTCACCGCGCCGCTGCCGGTGAGCCGGATGGACTGCGTGGGCGACGTGTTGGCGCGGCGGTACTCGCCGATGAGGATGCTCTCGCTGGTGCCCGGACGGACCACCGAGACGCTCGCGCGCTCGATTCCGCTCAGGTCCGTGCTGGACGTCACCTCGAAGACCTTGAGGCGCAGCTCCGTCTCCACGTCGGTGTCCTGCGGGAGCACCTCGTCGAAGTCACCCAGGGGGAAGTCGAGCGAGTACTGGAGGCTGAGGGTGCCGGGGAGGGCGGCGGGGAAGTCGACGTCGGGCTCGGCCTTGCAGATCTCCTCGGCCTCCGCCTCGATGAAGAAGAGGGAGTCGCAGCCGGTGGCGGCCAGCGCACAGGTGGAGAGCACCAGGGCGCGGAAGGTATTCGTTCGCATGGTGTGTCTCCAGACTCAGAAGAAATAGAAGAGGAAGCCCACCTTCACGGAGGGGATGGTGGCGCGCACGGTGAGGTTGCGCGCGGTGATGTCCGACTCGCCCGTGGCGTCTTCGATGAGCGCGCTCGCGTCGTCCACGCCCATGCGCACGTAGCTCAGGCCCAGGTGCAGGAAGAAGTTGAAGCGGCTGGAGGCGCCGATTTCGAGCCCCACGCTGCCGGCGACGTAGTCGTAGCTGATGTCGCGGATGGAGGACGTGGCCGACGTGGGCGTGGCCCCCAGCCAGTCCACCACGTCGTTGTAGTCGGAGCCGAGGTAGTGCCCGCCCTCCACGTTGATGGAAGGGGAGATGAACGTCTGCATCGGCAGGATGCTGAGGCCGCCGCGCAGGCCCAGGCTCAGCGTGTTGGTGGTGGGGCCCGCCTGCAGTCGCAGCCAGGGCAAGGGCTTGAAGACCGCGGACACGCCGATGCCATGGGGCGCGCCCGCATCCACCAGCAGTCCCAGGCGGTAGTGCTCCGAGCCCCCCGTCTCCTGTGCGTGCGCGGCGCCGCCGGTGGCGACCGCCACGAGGCCAGCCAGGGCCGCGCCATGTCGTCGGAGGAATGCCGCACGTCGTCTCGTCGAAGGTGTTGCCGTCGTCATGTGCTGTTCCACGAAGGATGTCCGGCCCGGCGACCATCATTCGGCGGCACGCGCTGAAACGGAAGTCGCGTGGACGAAAATGATGTGCCCTCGTGTCCGAGGCGGGGAAAGCCCTGGCTTTCCCGCGCGGGTTTTCCCGGCGGAGCGGAGCGCTGCCGTGACATGCGGGGCAGGCGGGCGCGAGCCACCCACGCGCTCCGACTTCTCAACGCGGAGACTCGCACGCGCGGTGAAGAAGCGGTTAGAGTTCAGCTTCCAACAGAGCTCCAGGGGGCGAGGATGTCTCACAACAAGGTCACCGCGCGGAAGCTCACGTCGGGCCTCGGGTTGCCGACGGGTGAGGCCCACACCCTGGTCCTCAAGCGCCGCGCGGCCGTCGTGGTGGAGCTGGACGACCTCAACTTCCACTCCGGCAGCGCCGTGCTCCTACCCGCGCCCCATGCGCGCGAGAACTGGCGCGAGGGCCACACGGGGGGACTGACGTGTGTCATCCGCGCGCTCGAGTACGCGCTGGAGAAGAAGCAGACGCTGCTCGTCGCCGGGCACACCGACAGCGTCGGAGGGGATGGCTCCAACCGCGCCCTGTCGAAGGCCCGCGCCGAGAACGTCCACCACTTCCTCACGGGCGACAAGGCGGGCTGGGCGGCCTCCTGCGCCGAGCACACCGTGCAGGACTATCAGACGGTCCTCACCTGGGTGGCGGACGAGTACGGCTGGAGCTGCGACCCGGGTGGCATCGATGGGCGGCACGGCTCGCGCACCACGGCGGCGCTCACCGCGTTCCGCAAGGGCGTGGAGGCCGCGCACGGCTCGAAGCCGCCGGACTCCCGTGCGCCGGGCGTGGAGGACTGGAAGGCCGTCTTCCAGCTCTATGAGACGTATGTCGCCGGCCGCGTGGACCTGAAGGCCGCGAGGGGCGCGCTGAGCTTCGCCACGCCCGCGGTGCTCGGGTGCGGCGAGGACTGGCCCATCGAAGGGCAGGGCCAGGACAACCTGCGCTCGCAGGTCAACCGACGCGTGGAGCTGGTCTTCTTCGAGGAGCCGCCGCCGGACTTCTCCCGCCAGAGTCCTCCGGGCGCGCAGCTCTACGGTGCCCAGGCCGGCTACCAGCGCAGCTATCTGCCCATCACCCCGCGCCACACCTTCTTCTTCTCCGTCTGAGGCGCTTGTCGCGCCGTCACCTCGCGTGGAGCCACCATGCCCGTTCCGGAAGTCCTGAGACTCTACGGACGTACCGACGTGTTGACCGCGGTGGGAGACCAGCAGCCGCCCACCAGCGCCCCGGCGTGGAACGCGGCGACGCGCCACCGCGACGTCACGCGGACCATCACCCTGCACTACACCCACGGCTGGGTGGCGGGGAACTGGCAGGCGCCCTCCACGGACTGGTACGGCGCCACCTTCAACATCGACCTGGATGGGACGCTGTTCCAGTGCGAGGAGATGATTGTCCGCACCAACCACGTGGGCGGTGCGCCCGACTTCTCCGGGCAGTACAGCTTCGTCAACCTCACGTCCATCGGCGTGGAGCTGGCGCGCTTCGGCAAGATTCAGCAGGGCCCCGCGCTCTACAGCGTCAATGGCTATCCTGGCATCGACTTCCAGACGGTGGCCACCTTCCCGGACGAGTGCGACTACAGCATGCATCCGGGCTCGAAGACGGGCGGCACGCGCCGCTTCAAGCTGGGCAAAATCAATGGCGGGACGGTGCTCCAGAGCACCAGCGCCAACCGCGCCTACTACTACATCAAAGTCGCCACGTTCGACGACGCGCGCAATGACAACCGCGCCACGTACCCGCTGGACGTGCTCTTCACCGAGGAGCAGTACCAGACGCTGGTGAAGTGGGCGAAGTGCATGTGCGAGATGAATCGCATCCCCAAGGCCTTCCTGCTGCATCCGGCCACCGGCGTCGAGCAGCCCTGGATTGACGTCCAGGACCTCATCGAGCTCAACACTCCCGCGGTGCTCCAGAACAAGGAGCGGGTGCGCTCCTTCCAGGGAATCATCGGGCACAACAACATCCAGGCGGACCGCTCGGACCCGGGCGCGTCCATGGACTTCTACCGGCTCAAGCGCGGCGTCAGCGACGAGTGGTGGTACCCCGTCAACCTGGACGACACGACGCGGGCGCTGAACTACCTGGAGACGGCGCGCTCCGCCGACTACATCGCGATGACGGCGTACAACGTCGCCAGCCGTCGCGAGGACTACTTCACCGCCTGCGAGGGCACGGGCGGCGGCTACTTCCCGGTGGGCCTCAATCGCCTGTGGCACGGCGGCGTCCACCTGGCTTCGGGGGAGAACGCGCGGCCCGTCTACGCCATGGCCAATGGCCGCATCGTCGCCGCGCGCGTCGCCAACGGGCTGGTGCAGGGAGTCGAGCCTCGCTACAGCCGCTGCTTCGTGCTCGTGCGCCACGAGGTGCACGTGCGCGAGGACGCGAACCGCGCGGGGGAAATCGACTACGGGGCCGACTCCACCGAGACGG
Source organism: Myxococcus eversor (assembly GCF_010894455.1). GTDB lineage: Bacteria > Myxococcota > Myxococcia > Myxococcales > Myxococcaceae > Myxococcus > Myxococcus eversor. The sequence continues at coordinate 144,147 of NZ_JAAIXY010000020.1, forward strand.
TCTATTCGCTCTACATGCACCTGCGGCCGAACGTGATTGCGCGGAGCGATGTGGGGGCGCCGGTGGTGGACTACGCGGCGCATCCGGACTGGCTCAATCACTACCTCATCGACCATCCGACGGACCGGGCGCCCGACAACGGCGACATCTTCTATCCCGACCAGACCGTGCTGCTCAGTGACCTGGTGGGCCACTCGGGCACGTACATCACCGGACTGGATGCCACCGGGCCCGTGTATGGGCCCACGGTGCACGTGGAGGTCTTCACCACCGCGGACGTGTCCCGGTTCGCCGACAGCCCGTGGGTGGAAGCCGCCAACCGGATGGAGGACACCACCGAGGACCTGGTCTGTGATTTGCCCGCGTTGGATGACTGGCTCCAGGGGCGGGGCTATCCGCCCATCACCCAGGTCGATGTCCGCACCGCGGTGAGCGACTTGCGCCAGGTGGCCGTGCGCTTCCGCAGCGAGTGGAGCCTGGAGACGCGGGAGCAGCTCACGCAGACCATCGTCGTGGGGCAGCCGGCCGTCGAGGTGGCGCTGACGCAGGCGCTCACCAACGAGCAGTGGGAGGCGAACATCCGTCCCCTGTGCTTCCACACGGACATGCAGGCAGCCGCCACCGAGGCCGTCATCGGGCCCTTCCTGGGCGACTCGCACGTCTGGCACCTGCACCCGCTCGTATTCATGCAGTGGATGAACGAGCGCGTCGCGCGGCACGAGCAGATTCTGCGCTCCCAGGACAAGACGCGCGGACAGGTGGCGAGCACCATCGCCGTGGAGAACGGGTACGTGGTGCGCTTCGTGAATCCCGTGCCCTCCGTGGCGCCGGCGCAGGGGTACGCGGAGGTCCGGTGGAATGACAACCTCTATGAAGTCACGGTGGACCGTCTCTGTGATTTGACGGCGCTGGCCGCGGCGCCGCAGCAGACGACGCGCTTCCGGATGCGCCTGTTGGATGCGCTGGAGATGATCAACGACCGTCAGCACGGCGTCACGGTGCTGCTGAGCCATGTGGCGGTGGAGGTCAACGCGCTGAGTGCCCGGGCGGGACAGCACCTCGCGGGGAACGCCGTGGATGTGCGCCCCGGCAATGGCACCACGGTGGCGAACTGGTTCGAGTTCTTCCAGACGGTGCAGCGCGTGGTGACGTACCTGAACAACCGCGAGGGCGCGGGCTCCGTCGTGCTGGAGATGTTGCAGGACGCCGACGGGACGGTTCGAGCCCAGGTGGACGCGACGGCGAACAGCCGGGAGTGGCTGACGCGGCTGCGCGCGGCGACGGCCGCCACGGATGCGCTCCTGACGGCCGTCACCCCCGAGTCCGCCACGCTCCAGGCCGAGCTGGGACAGATGCGCCTCCACCTGCACGCACCCTGAGGTCGGTGCCAAGATGGTCCCCATGCGCGCGAGCGACGAACGTCAACGGTCCAAGTGGTGTCCGCCTGGGAGGCTCGTCATGGCGAGCGGATTCGTGACGGAGGGCCGACGCAATCCCGCGCTGCTCGGGAGTCGCGGGAGGTCGTCCATGGGGCGTCGGGTGAGCGTGGTTCCTTCGCGAGGGGCCGGAGCCCGAGGCGGGGCAGTGTCGTCCTGGCGAACGTCGGAGGGCGTGGTGTGGCGTCTGGCGCTCGGGTGGATGGTGGTGGTGCTTCCGCTGCTGACCGGTGCCTGTCGGCAGGCGGTCGCCGCCGAGTCGTCCCCGCCCGCGCCTGTCCTCCAACAGCGGTCCTCGGTGGCGACGCCTGGCACCCCACCGTCCTCGACCGGACCCGTTCCTCCGCCACAGGCCGTGGGGACGCCACCCGCCACCGCGTCCGCTCAAGTCCCGCTGTTGCTCGGCGTGGACCCCACCCAGGCCATCCAGGACACGGAGTCGGCGTTGCAGTCCGTGCGCGCCGCCGTCGGACGCAAGGACTTCGCCTCGGCGGCACGGGACATCGAAGCACTCCTCCAGGCCGACCTCCCGCGCTTCGCCTCCCTCTGGACGAATGACGCCGGGCTCGCGCCGCTGCGTGACAGCGAGCCCGGACGGGCGTTGGCGGCGCGACTGCCTCGGCTCGAGGCCTCCTGGCGCACGGCGCTGAACCAGGGCCTTCCCCTGGTGTGGTGGAAGCCCGCCGCGCCACGGAGCGAGGAGGGCGACGACTCGGAGGCGTTCACGACGCCGCCTCCCGCGTTGCTCCGCGCGGGTGTCTATCTGCCCAAGCAGCGTCGCTTCCTGCCGGCGGGGCCCCAGGAACCCGGCGTCATCCTCGCGCGTCTGTCGGTCGACCGCGCGAGTGTGCTGCTCGTCCGGGGAACCCTGGGGTTGGGCCTGACGTCGATGCTCACGGACCTGGAGGTGAGCATCCGTGATGCCGTGACAGGCAACCCGATGACTCCCGTGCGGAGCCCCGCTCCGGACTATCGCGGCCCGGAGGCGCTCCAGTGGAGCGAGGCCCGAGGCAAGTGGGCCTTCCGCGTCCAGAACGGCGACCAGACGAATCCCACGCTGCCCCAGTTCAGTGGATGGCGCGACGTGGCCACCGACGGCAAGTGGAGCATTCGCTCGGTGTCGGCCCACGGAGAGCTCATCTCCGAGGGCTCGGTGCTGCTCGGGCTCCCCGATGGCTGGGTGAGGGATGGGAAGATGCTCGTCGAGGAGTCGACGCGTCGGAGCATTCCGCACAACACCGAGCCGGCGAAGCACCGCTTCCTCCAGGCCGTGATGGTGGGCGACACGCTCTGGTTGTCGGCCGTGGAGTCCTGGTGCGACGCCTCGACGCCGGAGCCGACGAGCATCCTCCGCCATGTTGTGGAGCGCATCACCCGCGACAACAAGCGCGTGCGCGTCCATGAAGGGCCCGGCGGCGCTTCGCTCATGTCGCTGGGGGAAGGAGGCCTCATCGTGCAGGTCGACAAGGAGGCCCGGCGGTTTCTCGCGAGCGTGACGACATGGAAGGAAGCGACGGCCCTGCCGGAGGGCGTGCTGCTGACCACGCCCCTCCAGCCCAAGGTCTGTCACTCGCTCTGACGCTGTCCATCCTCCACGCGAGTCCCTGGCTCAGGGCCGCGTGGGTGCTGTCGGCTCGCGCCACAGGGGCAGGGTGATGCGGCTGCCTCCGAGCCAGGTGATGTCGAGCGGCACTTTCGCGTCGGCGATGGACTCGCTGCTGACGTCCTTGCCGGTGCCGTCATTGAGTTGCGCCTGCTTGTTGATGGCGAGCATGTCGGGGCATGGAGGCTCGGCGAGAGGGTCGCGAAGATGACGCTCGAGCGGGCGCTTCTTGTGGCTTCGTGTGCGGAGAGCGCTTCACGGACATGCGCGTCCACCGGAGCCGCGCGCGGTGGAGGTGTGCGGGGGGCGCACCCGTTCGGTTCACGAGTTCGCGTTGGCTCTGTGCTCCGTCCGACGAAGCACGTGTCACGCGCGCCAGCGTGTTGAGCCCGCGACGGCGGCTCCGTCCTTCGGACCAATTACCGCGGCCCGCAGCCGATGCCACCTTGCCTGCCCGGACGTCACTGGCGATGCAGGCACGTGAGCACCGGCCCAGGACCTCGGGGGACCGGATGATCGACGAAGTCGATCTGCGTTTGAAGTCGTGGGCAGGCCGAATCGCTGGCGATGCACCCGTGCATCTGGGGGCACCGGACCGTGAGGCCGTTGAGCGCGGCGTGTGTCTGTACCTGCTGGAGCTGGGGCCCGCGCCTCCCGCTCGAGGCGGGCGCCGGGTGCCGCTGCAGATCTCCGTCTGCTACCTGGTCACCGCGGGCGCGGAGTCACCCGAGCTCGCCCACCGCCTGTTGGGGGAGCTGGTCTTCTCGGCCATGGAGGAGTCGGAGTTCGAGGTGGACCTCACGCCCGTGCCCGCCACCGTCTGGGCGGGGCTGCGCATCCCTCCGCGTCCCGGCTTCCGGGTGCGCCTGCCCGTGCGCCGCGAGCGTCCGCAGCCCATCGTCCACCGCGTGCGCTTCCCCGTCATCACCCAGGCGGTGCCCGCCGAGGCGCTGCTCGGCTGTGTCGTCGGGCCCGGTGACGTGCCCATCCCCGGTGCGTTGGTGGAATTGCCCGGGCTGAGCCTGGTCACTCGCACCGACGACAAGGGCTGCTTTCGTTTTCCCCGCGTGCCGCCAGTGGCCACGCTGGGGCGGCTGGAGGTGCGAGCGAAGGGGGAGTTGCTCGCGCTGGGGCCGGAGGCGCTCGCCTCCGAGCCTCAACCACTGCTCATTCGCCTGCCGCTGAAGGAGGACTGACGTGCCGACGAGCTACCTGACGCCTGGCGTCTATGTGGAGGAGGTTCCCAGCGGAACACGCTCCATCCAGGGCGTGGGCACCACCACCGCCGCCTTCGTGGGCCGGGCGCCCGCTCACGGCGCCCGGCTGAATCAGGCGGTGCCCGTCAATGGCTGGGCGCAGTTCGTGAAGGAGTTCGCGCCTCCCGGCACGCCAGGCACGGCCCTGGCCCGCGCGGTGTATGGCTTCTTCGAGAACGGTGGCCGGCGCTGCTTCATCGTCAACATCGGCGACAGCGAGAGCATCGTCGGCGACGCGCGCAAGCGGCAGGGCGTGGCGGTGTTGGAAGAGGTCAGCGAGGTGGCCATGGTGGCCGCGCCCGGCTTCACGAACCCCGCGGCGTGGGACGCGCTCCTGTCCCACTGCGAAAAGATGAGAGACCGCATCGCCATCCTCGACGCGCCCGAGGACGTCGAGGAGGTGGAGCGCCTCACGAAAATCTACTCGGGCGACGAGGGCGCCGGCATCCGCTGCCGCATGTCCGACCAGGGCTACGGCGCCTTCTACTACCCGTGGTTCTCCACGCCGGACCCGCTCGGCGACGGGAAGACCATGGTCAACGTGCCGCCGTCCGGGCACATCGCGGGCATCTACGCGCGCACGGACGTCACCCGGGGCGTGCACAAGGCGCCCGCCAACGAGGTGGTGCGCGGGGCGATGCGGCTGGTGCGCGACGTGACGCCGGAGGAGCAGGGCGAGCTGAACCAGATGGGCGTCAACTGCATCCGCTACTTCCCGCGCGGCGGCATCCGCGTGTGGGGCGCGCGCACGGTGGCGGACGCCGCCAGCGAGTGGCGCTACGTCAACGTGCGCAGGCTCTTCAACTTCGTGGAGGAGTCCATCGCGCTGGGCACCAACTGGACGGTGTTCGAGCCGAACGACCCCACGCTGTGGAAGTCCATCCACCGCGACGTGAGCGCGTTCCTGCTGCGGCTGTGGCGCGACGGCGCGCTGATGGGCCGCACCAAGGAAGAGGCGTTCTTCGTGCAGTGCGACGAGCAGACGAACACGCAGGAGACCATCGACGAGGGCCAGGTCATCGCCGTCATCGGCCTGGCACCGGTGAAGCCCGCGGAGTTCATCATCTTCCGAATCGGCCAGCATGCGGGCGGGGCGGAAGTGGAGGAGGTGTCCAATGGCTGAAGCCAAGGCTCCCGAGGCGGCCCCGCCGGAGCAGGAGGCGGGCGCGCAGCCCGGCGCGCGCGCGGACCCGTTCCGCGCGTACAACTTCAAGCTGCTCATCGACGGGGTGAACGAGGGGCACTTCACCCAGTGCACCGGCCTGGAGGTCGAAGTCGCCGCGCTGCACTACCGCGAGGGCGGCGCGGGACCGGTGACGCGCAGGCTGGCGGGGCCCGTCACGCACGGCGACATGACGCTGCGCTATGGCGTCACCCAGTCGCCGGAGCTGTGGAACTGGTTCCTCGCGTCGATGAACGGCGTGCCGCAGTGCAAGAACGTGTCGGTGCTGCTCTTGGACATGGATGGGGTGACGGAGAGGCTGCGCTGGAACCTCAACGATGCCTGGCCGAAGAAGTGGCGGGCGGCGCCGCTGGATGCGCTCGGCCAGCAGATCGCCATCGACTCACTCACCCTCGTCTTCGAGTCCATCACCCGTGGCTGAGCCCGCGCGCGGACCCGTGCCCGGCGCGTGGCTGCGCGCCGTTGCCCGGAAGATGAAGGCGTGGGCGGAGTCCGTCCTCTCCGAGGAGGAGAGCGACTTCGCCGCCGCGCTCGCCCAGGCGCGCGTGCCGCCCGAGCTCGCGAGCCCCTCTTCCATCGACGGTGCCTCCACCGCCTCCACGCCCGTCACGGTGACGGCGCCTCCCACGGGGCTGAGTCCGCCGGAGCACTGGATCCGCGATGTCCAGGGGCGGCGCACCCAGACGCCTCCCGCGGACTGGGTGGCCCGGGTGCGCAAGGTCGCGCCCCATCTCGTGGAGGGACTGGCGGAGCCGGAGGCGCCGCTCCCGGTGAGTGAGTCCCACCAGTCGTTCCGGGCGCGGATGCTGCGCGCGAGCGAGCCCGACAAGTCCGCCTCCGCGCGGCCCGCGCCGGTTCGCGACGCCTCGCGGCCCGCCGTGCTCCCCGCGCCCTCCTCCCGCCGCGTCGCGCCGGGTGCTCCCGTGGAGCCTGTTGCCCCGGTGTCGATGCGGCGCGAGGTCAGCGGCCAGGGCCCCGTGAGCGCTCATCACGAAGAGCCGTCGCGGGCCTCGAAGCTGAAGCCCCTGGCGCCGGCGCATCCCTTCTCATCGCCTCCCGCGACACCTGCTCCCGTGGTGTCGGGGCGGTCCTCCAGTGAGGGGCCCGTCACTCCCGTCCCCACGCCGATGATGGGAGGGCCGCCCTTCGCCAATCCGGTGATGGTGGCCGCCTCGCCCGCGTCTCCCTGCGAGGTGTGCGTGCCTCCGCTGGGTGAAGAGGACCGAGAGCGGAGCCTGTGCGCCTCCGGATTTCACCAGGGCATCTCCGCGTCCCAGGCGCTGGAGTTGCAACGCGAGGGCACGAGCGGAATGTCCTTGCCTCCGCCGCGTGCCTTGCCCCGGTCCACGGGCGAGCCGTGGCGTGTGCGTCGAGGCCCGGACGAAGTCCAGGCGCGGGAGGCCGAGGCGGTGCGCCGGGATGTGTCCCACGAACCCACGCCTCCGTTCGCGCCACGCACCTGGACGGATGCGGAGGAGCACTCCGCCTCGCGCTTCGCCACCCCGGTGGGAGATGAGCCACATGGAGCCTCCGAGGATGCCGCCCCGTCCGAGCACGCCTCCTGGCCGGAGCTCCCCACCGCCCTGACTCCGGAGTCTCCGGACGTCGCCGAGGAGATTCGGCTGTGGACGCGGCTGCGCCGGCTCGAGCGCGAGCAGCGGGGTGACTGATGGAGCGCGTGGCCTTCCTCATCGAGCCGAGCGGTGAGCGCATCGGGTGTCTGCTCAACCCGGAGACGCTCGTCCTGCGCCGGGAGGCGGGCCTGCGTCCGAGGCGCGCGCTGGGCGGCTCGTTGCCATGGGGTGGGCCCGGGGATGACCCGCTGCTCTTCACCGGAGGAGGCACCACCGAGCTGACGTTGGACCTGCTCTTCGACGTCTCGCTGTCCGGCTCCACGTTGGAGACGGCGGACGTGCGTGACTTGACCGAGCCCTTGTGGCGGCTGGCGGAGAACGGCCTGCGCGAGGACGGTGGCATGCGGCCGTCGCTGGCGCGGGTGGTGTGGGGCAAGCGGACCCAGTTCCTGGGCGTGGTGGCCGCGATCGCCGAACGCCTGGAGCACTTCACCGCGACGGGAGCACCGCGTCGCTCGTGGCTGCGCCTGCGAATGGTGCGCGTGGAGGACGAGACAGGTGTGCGGCAGCCGGTGACGAGCGGCGAGCCTCCGGACCCGGACGTGGTGGCCGCGGCCCTGACACCGGAGGACTACGAGGCGCACACGGTGCTCGGGGCCCAGGAGGGCGAGGACGGCACGCCCGCCTCGGGACAGCGCCTGGATGAAATCGCATACCAACGCTACGGCGACCCGTCGATGTGGCGCCTCATCGCCGGGCTCAATGGCATCGCCGACCCCTCGCGCGTTCCTCCTGGACAGGTGCTGCGCCTGCCCACTCCAGAGGCGCTCCGGAGGGTGCTGTGAGCCAGGTGCGGGGGCTGCCCGAGCTGCGCATCGAGGTGGGCGGCGCGCCGCTGCCGACGGGGGACTTGCGCTCCCTCGCGTCCATCCAGGTGTCGCAGCGACTGGCGCTGCCCACGCAGTGCGAGCTGACCTTCACCGACCCGCGCGGCGTGCTCGCCACGTCGGGCCTTCCTCCGGGAACCTCGCTGCGCGTGGCGGCCTCGTCCTCGCTGGAGGACCTCTTCCTGGGAGAGGTGACGGCCGTCGAGTTCTCCCATGCGCGGGGCGGAGCGCGCGAGGTGCGGGTGCGCGGCTATGACGTCCTGCACCGCCTGCGCAAGCGGCAGCCGGTGCGCGCGCACGTGCAGGTGACGTTGGAGGACCTGGCGAAAGAACTCGTCTCGGGGCTGGGCCTCTCCGTGAAGGCGGCGTCACCCGGGCCGCTGTGGCGCTACCTCATCCAGCATGGCCAATCCGATTTGGAATTGCTGGTGGAGTACGCGGACCGCTGTGGCCTGTTCCCGGTGCTCCATGGCGACACGCTGCGGTTGATGACGCTGGAGGGCGAGGGCGCGCCCGTGTCGCTGCTCCTGGGCGAGTCGCTGCTGGAGGCGTCCATCGAGATGAATGGCGACGCGGCCTGCCGCGAGGTGTCCGCCGAGGGTTGGGACGTGCTGCGCGCGGAGGCGCACGCGGGGCGCGCGGATGTACCTCGCGTGGGGCGGGACGTGGAGGCGGGAGTCTCGCCAGAGTGCGTGGGCGGAGAGTCGCGTCGCTCGCTGGTGGACGAGGCGGCGGAGGGTATCCCCCACGTCGAGGCCGCGGCGCAGGCGGAGCTGGACCACCGGGGCGCACGCGAGGTGGTGCTCACCGCCCTGGCCGAGGGCGACGCTCGGCTGCGGCCGGGCACGCGGGTGGACGTGGCGGGTGTGGCCGCGCTGGTGGCGGGCCGCTACGTGCTCACCAGCGTCATGCATCGCATCGACGCGCGGCAGGGCTTCGTCTCGGAGCTGTCCTCCGCGCCGCCTCCGCGAAGGCCTCGGGCTCGCGCCTCCGCGGTGACGCTGGGCGTGGTGAGCCGGGTGGATGACCCGGATGGACGGGGCCGCGTGCGCGCGACGCTGCCCGCATACGGAGGCGTGGAGACGGACTGGATGCAGGTGCTGGCGGCGGGCGGCGGCTCCGGCAAGGGGCTGATGCTGCTGCCCGACGTGGGAGACACGGTGCTGCTCGCCTTGGGCGGCGAGGACCCGGCGCGCGGCGTGGTGGTGGGCGGGCTGTACGGAGGCGGGGGGCCTCCGGACGCGGGCGTCGAGGGCGGTTCGGTGAGGCGCTACACGCTGCTGACGACGGGCGGGCACCGGCTGAAGCTGGACGACGAGAGCCGCACGCTGCGCCTGGAGGACGGCACCGGCAGCTACCTGGAGTTGTCACCGAAGGGGGTGCGGCTGCACTCGAAGGTGGCGATGGAGTTGGAGGCACCCGGGCAGGACGTGGTCATCCGTGGACGGTCCATTGACTTCCGGAGGGGCTGAATGCGCCTGCTGACCGTGGACGCGCTGGTGGTGTGTGCCCATGAGCTGGGGCGCGTGGGGCTGGTGAACTCGCAGCCCTGGGTGACGGTGGAGCGCCGGCCGCTGCTCGTGCGCGCGGACCCGGAGGGCCGTCCCATTGGCGGGTGTCCCAACATCGGCCCCACCATCAAGCCCTGCACCACCACGTTGAAGGTGCAACAGGGTTACTCAACGCTCGTCACCATCGACGGCAAGCCCGTCTGCCTGGACACGTTGATGGGGCTGACGGACGGCACCCCGCCCGGCATCGTGAAGTACAAGGTCAACGCGCCCGGCCAGACGCTGGTGACGGAGGAGCGATGAGCGGGCCTCGCTTCCGCACCTGGCGCTTCGCGCACCCGGACTTCGAGATGGCGGAGAAGTCCGGCCTGCGCGTGGCTCCCACCGGCCGCGTGGAGATGGTGGAGGAGCACGCCTCCATCCGTCAGGCCGTGCTGCTGCTGCTCACCACGGTGCCAGGGGAGCGGGTGATGCGCCCGGACTATGGCTGTGAGCTGCACAAGCTGCTCTTCGCCAACAACGACGACACCACGGCGGGGCTCGCCATCCACTACGTGCGCCGCGCCCTGGACCGGTGGGAGCCGCGCATCCAGGTGCTGCACCTGGACGCCACCCGGAGCGCGGAGGACGGCTTCCGCCTGGACGTGTCCGTGGAGTACCGCGTGCGCTCCACCGGCCGCACGGAGCGGCTGGCGTATCCCTACTCGCTCTCGGGAGGCCCGACATGACGTCGTTGCCGACACCCCGGCTCGACGACCGGAGCTTCGCGCAGCTCGTGGAGCAGGCGCGCTCGCGCATCCTCGCCCTGTGTCCCGAGTGGACGGACCTCACGCCGCACGACCCGGGCATGGTGCTGGTGGAGGTCTTCTCCCACCTCACCGAGACGATGCTCTACCGGCTCAACCGGCTGCCGGAGAAGGCGTACGTGGAGTTCCTCCGGCTGCTCGGCGTGCGCCTCCAGCCGCCCGCCGCCGCGTCGGTGCGCCTGCGCTTCTCCCTGGCCCGCGCCTCCGAGCGCCCCACGGAGATTCCGCGCAACACGCCCGTCACCCTGTCGCGCGCCGGCGCGGGCGTGGAGCCCGTCGTCTTCCACACGGCGGACGCGGTGACGATTCCGCCCGGTGCCACCCAGGTGGAGGTGCTCGCCTACCACTGCGACCCGGTGGACGGAGAGAAGGTGGGCGTGGGCACGGGCCTGCCGGGCCTCACCGTGCAGGTGAAGCGTCCGCCCATCGTCGCGCCCACTGGGGACTCGCTGGACCTCGTCGTGGGCGTGGAGGCGGGACCCGGCGAGCTGGATGCGCGAGCGCCGGCCCGTCGCCATGACGGCCGCACCTTCCGCATCTGGCGCGAGGTGGAGAACTTCGCGGCGCTGGGCCCGGACGAGCCGGCCTATGTCGCGGACCGGATGACGGGCACCCTCACCTTCGCGTCCTCGGTGCGACTGGCGAACGAGGCGGGCGAGCTGAACGAGCCGCGCACGCTGGCGGCGGTGCCCGGCGTGGGGCGGGAGATTCGCGTCTGGTACCGGCGCGGGGGTGGCGCCTCGGGCAACGTGGCGGCGGGCACGCTGGAGGTGCTCAAGGCGCCCCTTCCGGGCTTGAAGGTCACCAACCCCCGCCCCGCCACGGGCGGTCGGGTGGCGGAGACGCTGGAGAACGCGCTCCTGCGCGGGCCCCAGGAATTGCACTCGCTGCGGCGCGCCGTCACCGCCGGGGACTTCGAGCTGCTGGCGCTGCGCAGCTCCGGCGCGGTGGCGCGCGCCAGGGCCGTCACGCTGGCGCAGCTCTGGTCGCATGCCCCCGCGGGCACGGTGGAGGTGTTGCTCGTCCCGCATCTGCCGCCGGAGGTGCGCGGCGCTTCGGGCGAGGGAATCACCGAGGCGGCGCTGCGCGAGCACGAGACGGAGGAGGCCCGCGCGCGCATCCACACGGAGCTCGATTTGCGCCGTCCGCTGGGCACCACCTGCCATGTGGAGTGGGCGCGCTACAAGACGGTGCGCGTGCAGGCGCGAGTGGTGGCGCACCGCGAGGAGGACACGGCGGCGCTGCGCTCGCGCCTCACCGAGCGGCTCCACCAGGTGCTCACGCCGCTGCCCTCGGCGCTGCAGCCGGAGGGCTGGCGCTTCGGCCAGGCTCTGCGGGCCTCGCACGTATACGACGCGCTCCTGGCCGAGCCGGGCGTCAGCTACCTCGACAAGGTGCGCCTGCTGGTGGACGAGGTGCCCCGCGAGGTGCGCACGCTCGCCGCCGACAGCTTCCAGCCGGGCACCTTCTACGCGGGCGGCGGCGAGACGTTGTTCCGCACGGTGAACGACGCGGACGGCTGGGAGCGGGCGGGCCTCTTCCCCGGCGAGGACGTGGACGCGGTGGAGGCGCATCCCCAGCGCGCGGGCCTCGTCGCCGCGTGCGCGCGGCTCGTCTCCGACTCGAAGCGCTCCCGCATCCACATGTCCTACGACTGCGGCGAGACGTGGGACGACACCACGCACACGCTGGACGCGGTGGAGGACCTGACGTGGGCGGAGCGCGACGGCGTGCCGGTGCTGCTGCTGGCCACGCGCGTGGGTCTGTTCGAGCTGGTGTCGCGTCCGGGGGCCACGCCCATCCAGGTGCTGGTGGACCCCGCCAATCAAGACCTGGGCTTCTACGCGGTGGCCGCGACGACGGACGTGCGCGGCGCGGTGAACGTCGCGGTGGCGGCCATGGGCACGCGGGGCGTCTTCCTGTCGAGCGGCGGTGGACGCGGAGGCACCTTCCGTCCCATCGGCCCCAAGGGCCAGGACGTGCGCGTGCTGGAGGTCCAGAAGGACGGGCCTCGCTCCTTCCTCTGGGCGGGCCTGGCCGCGGCCAGTGGCGCGGACCCGGGCAAGGGCGCGCTCTGCTGGGAGCTGATGGGCAGCGCGGACCCTCCGGATGGGTGGCGCCCCTTCGACAGGAACTGGGATGGCGGAAGCTGTCTGGCGCTCGCGTTCAGCGGCTCCACGGTGTACGCGGGCAGCCACCGCGTGGGCGTGTTGTGGGTGGACTCGAGTCGCCCGGGCGCTTCCTGGCGGCGTCCCGACGTGGGCTGCGGCCTGCCGCTGCGCGAGGCGGAGCGCCTGTTCCAGCCCGTGTTCGCGCTGGCGGCCTCGCCCACGGGTGCGCCGCTGCTCGCGGGAGGACCGGACGGCGTCTTCCGGCGTCCCCGGGGCAGCGAGCGCTATGAGCCCGTCTCCACGCGCGAGTTCACCGAGAAGGTGACGCTGCCGCCCACGTGGCTCCTCAGCTCCGGCGCGCATACGCTGGAAGTGGTGACGGACGATGCGGAGCCCTGACATCCAGCGGCTCCTGCCGGGCGTCTTCCAGCGCACCGTGCTTTCGGGCTCGCCGCTCACCGCGCTCCTGGCGGTGATGGAGGCGCTGCACGCGCCCAGCGAGGACGTGCTCATGCGGTTGGAGTCCCACTTCGACCCGCGTCGGGCGCCGGACCGCTTCGTGCCGTTCCTCGCCCGTTGGGTGGGCATGGACCTGCCCGTGTCGACGGGCCTGGGGCGGCTGCGCGAGCTGGTGGCGCAGGCGGTGGAGATATCGCGCTGGCGCGGCACCGCGCGCGGCCTGCGGTTGTTCCTCACCACCGCCACCGGCCGCACCGACTTCCAGGTGGACGACGCGGTGCCCGGCGCCGACGGCAGGCCCCGGCCCTTCCACGTGCTGGTGCTCGCGCCCTCGGCGGTGGCCACCCACCGGCTGCTGCTGGAACGAATCATCGAGCGGGAGAAGCCCGCGTACGTCACCTATGAGCTGCGCTTCGCGCAGCCGCCTCAAGGAGCCCGTTGATGCCCCGCGCCTTCGACATCACCGCCGTGACGGACTCCGTCCGTCTGAACGCGACGGGACAAGGGGAGGTGGCCTTCACGGTGTCCAACGCGCTGCGTGCCCCCGTCCGCGCGCGGGCGTCCGTCGTCCCAGGCCCCGGCGCGAAGGCGGAGTGGGCCACCATCGCGAACGGCGACGAGCGGGACTTCGCGCCGGACGGCACCCAGCAGCTCAACGTGCAGCTGCGCGTCCCGCCAGGGACACCGCCGGGCCGCTTCACCTTCCACCTGCTGGTGGTGGACGTGACGAACCCGGACGAGCGCTACGCGGAGGGGCCCGCCACCGCCTTCGAAGTCGTCGCCGCGCCACCGCCCAAGAAGCCCTTCCCGTGGATGTGGGTCGCGCTGGCGGCGGGCGTCATCCTGATTCTGGGGACGGTGATTGGCCTCCTCTCGGGGGGCGGCGCGAAGCTGAACGAGCCCTGCCCGGATGGGGAATGCGACAAGGGGCTCACGTGCACGAGTCCGGATGGCGGCGCGTGCCTGGTGTCCGCGGGCAAGGCCTGTGACGGCGGCGCGATGTGCTCCACCGGCTTCTGCGACAGGCGGGGCGAGTGCCAGCTGGCGCTGGGCCAGACGTGCGCGAGTCAGGGTGACTGCCCGGGACCGCTGAAGTGCACGGAGGTGCCCGGCTCCCGGCTGTGTCTGCTCGAGTCCCAGCAGGACTGCGAGCGCGACAGCGACTGCTCCAGCTTCTACTGCCGCGCCGACGGCAAGTGCAGTCGGGATGACGGGCGCTGCGAGAGCAACGTGGACTGCCGCCAACCGGCGATTTGCGGCACCACGAAGCTCTGCCAGCTCCCGGATGGCCAGCCGTGCCGGTCCAACGAGGTCTGCCTCTCCGGCTTCTGCGCGGGCACCTGCCAGGTCGCCCCGCTGGGCTTCCAATGCCCGGGCCCGTGCCCCAACTTCACCGTCTGCAGCAATGGCCAGTGTGTCTTCATCCGAGGCCAGGTCCTCAACCAGGAGATGCTGCAGGTGTCCCCCCAGAATGCGGAAATCATGCGGCAGATGCAGCGACAACAGCGTCTGCAACAGGAGCTGCGCCAGCCGCAGGTCCAATAAGCCCGCGCCATGCCCGAGCTGAAGCCCATCCATGTCGTGCTCATCCTGGCCATCGTCGCCATCGTCGCGCTCTATGTCCTGGGTGTGGGCCTGGGCGCGAGGGATGAGTCCGCGAGCCGCGAGAGTCCCACGAAGAGCGCGCAGGAGCTCCGGGCTCGGTTCATCAAGCCCAAGCCCGTGGACGCCGCGGAGCTGGCCGCGACGTGTCCCCTCCAGGAGGGCGTGTTGACGCTGCCAAGCGGCGGCGGCTGTCGGGTGGACGTGAAGGCGTCCGACACGCGGCTGCGCACCCTGGAGCTGGTGCTCCGGCCTCCCGGCGTGGTCAGGGTGGAGCTGGTGTCCCGGGGCAAGCCGTCCGTGCCGGCGAAGTTCGATCCGCTCAAGGAGTCGAAGAAGCTGGATGTCATGCAGGAGGGCGCGGACCTCCAGGTGACGTGCCTGGGGGCTCCGCCACAGCGCCCCATCTGCGAGCTGGGCCTGCGGTGAGCCTCGGGTGCTTCAGGCCGGCGCCGCGCGCTTGAGGCGCAGCACCTTGACGATGGACACCAGCGCGCCCACCAGCAGCAGCACGGCCCAGATGAGGCCGAGGATGGCGACGATGATGGCGCCCACCGCGTCGGTGATGCTGACGAGGATGATGGGCACCAGCCCGTGGAGGAAGGACACCACGGCGTTGGCCAGGAGCGACGTGAGGTAGAGCAGCACCAGGCCCTTGTTCTGGAGGAAGCGCTGGTGCGCGAGCACCAGGCACACGCCCGCGGCGAGCTTGAGGAACATCAAGAATCCCAGCGTGCCGGCCGCGCCTCCCCGGTTGAAGAATCCCCACACGGCCAGATAGGCCAGCGTGCCGAAGGGCACCGAGGCCACGAGCGTTATCATCGTGAGCGTCAGCGCGATGGCGGCCAGCAGCAGGCCGAAGCCGGTGAGCAGCGCCACGACTGCGCCGATGAGCGTGGCCAGGCCCTGCACGCGTCCCTGCACCCGCTCGGGGATGATGAGGCTCGCGCCCATGAGGGCGAGCGTGAGCAAGAGGAGCGCGTCCACCAGGGCCAGATAGGGAATGCCCAGGCCCGGCGTGGGCGGGTTCTCCTTCTGCGTGCGCACCACGTCGGAGGGGTCCACGTCCTCGCCGTCGCAGATGGCGGCGTGCAGGGGACGGCAGTCCTCCGGGAGCCCGGGAATGGAAGCGCAGGGCTTCGTGCCGCTCAGCGCCGAGCAGTCCGGCGACTTCTGGGGCAGCAGGATGGGCGAGCCCACTTCCACGAGCACGCAGAGCGCCAGCAACACCAGCGAGGCGATGAGGAAGGGTCTTCGCATGCGGTCCATGCCGCGCCCCCCGGCAAGGCGCGCCCCGAGCGGCGCGTGAGCGCGAGCCTAGGCATGGTGGATGGGGATTCCCTCGTGTCGCCGTCGGGACTGTCCTGGGTCGCACGGGCCCTGCTCCCGGGGGGAGGGCCCGGCGGGCTATGCTGCGAGGGCAATGTCCGAACGCAACCGAATCGGCGCGGTGACGACCGAGTCGCGCCCGTCCGAGGGGGACCTGCGCCGCCGCCTGGAGGGGCGCGTGGAGTTGATTGAGTCCGCCCTCCACCGCTATCGCCTGCTCCACGGGACACTGGCCTCGCGCGGCTGGTGGCGGACGCTGCGGGAAGACCCCTCGCTGATTCAGGGCGTCCTGGATGTGGAGCCGACGCTGCTGGAGGCGCTGGAGCGCACCGAGCGGCGCGGCGGACAGGAGGGCTGGCTGGAGGGCTCGTCGATTCCGAGGACCGTGGGTCAGGTGCGCGAGGTCCGCGAGCGACTGACGCTGCGCGTGCGGAGCGTGCTGTTGCGCCGGAGCCTCGCGCCGGAGTCCCTGTCGCTGGAGGATGGGCTGCGAAAGCTGGAGGAGGTCAGCTCCCAGGAGGTCTCCCTCAAGCGGATGCCGGGAGAGCCCTTCTCGCTGCGCATCGGCGCGCCGGACGGGTCGTCGCAGTCCGTGGCGTCCCTCGTCCTGGCCCTGGGCTGGTTGGTCCTCCTGGTGGGGATGTTCGTGCTGCTGGTGCTCGGCGAGAGGGGCGTGGCGCTGGTGGGTGGCGGACCGGCGCTGGGCGGGTTGTTGATAGCGACGGTGGTGTTGCAGCGAAGGAGTGCCCCGGGCGTCGTCTGGCTCACGCCGGAGCGCCTGGTGTGGATTGCGCCTGGAAACGAGCCCCCGGCGGCCGTGCGGTTGGACTCGCTGGCGGACAATGGAGTCATGCTGGATGGACCCGAGGGAACGGTCTGCGTGCGCGGAGACCAGTTCATCCGGTTGAAGGGGTTCACTGTCGCGGGCGCCAGTCGGCTGCGCGTCCTGCTGGAACTGTTTCGCGATGCCCGCATCCGGGAGCAAGCGTCCCGGGTGGACCGGCAGGTGGAGCTGGTGTCCTTCGAGGCGCGGCTGCGTCGCGACGGGGCGTGGCTCTCGGGCCGCGCCGTGTTGCTGGGCCGTGGCGTCTTCTTCCTCCGGGACTTCGACCAAGGCGCGGTCTTGTTTCACGCGGCAACGGGACGGAATCTGCCGTTTCATTTCGACTTGGGGTTGGTTCTGGAGGGACTGAGCTGGCAGCCCGAGGCGGAGCTGGATGCGTACCTCGCGAGGGCCGCGGCGGCGACGGGGGGCGCGGCCTGGTCCTCGGGGGATGCACGGGTGGCCCAGGACACTCCTTTGGAGCAGCAGGTTCACATCACCCGGGGCGCGGAGGTCCTCGTCGGCCGGTTGGCGCCATCGGATCTGGAGAGCGGCTATCGTCTGGTGCGTGCCTGGCGCGAGGGCCGCCAGGGTTCGAGCGATGAGGACCGGCGCAAGGTGGGCAGCGGCTCATGAGCGAAGGTATCCGCACCCGGGCGGAGTCGTCGGAAGGACCCACACCCGAGGATGTTCGCGTCCAGCTCGAGGGCCGCGCGGAGGTGTTGGAGGCGGCGCTGCGGCGCGACGCCCTTCTGGAGTCGGTGCTGAGCGGCCCGGGGTGGAAGCGGCGGTGGCGCGAGCAGCCCATGCTCGTCCCGGAGTGGCTGGAGCAGGAGTCCACCGTCGAGGAGGCGCTGGAGCGAACGAGTCGGCGCGCGCGGGTGGAAGGCTGGGCCGACACGCTGCCGGTGATGAAGGGGCTGCGGAAGCTGGAGGCTCGCCGGGAGCGACTGCGGACGCTGGTGCGCAAGCGACTGTCCCGGCTGGTGTCCGTGGCCGGTGCCCCCGTGCTGAAGGTGGAGCTGGCGCGGCTGGACGGGTTGGTGCGCAAGCGGACGATGCTGTCGCTCGGACCCGGAGAGGTGCTGCTGTTCCAGTCGGCCCGGTCCTCGCCGATCTCCCTGGGGCAGACGGTCCCGCGCTCCCTGGCCCTGCTGTATTCGCTCGTGTGTGTGCTCCTCCTGCCGCTGCTGGGGAAGGGCTGGGCGATGGTGGCGCTGGTCGCGCTCATCCTTTCTCCGGTGTTCTGGCTGTGGGCCCGGTCGGGTCGCGTCTGGATGACGAGCAAGCGGCTGTTGTGGATGCCGACGCTCGGAGAGGCGGTCTCCGTCCCCCTGTCCACGATTGCTCCCGGAGGTGTCCACCTGGGGAAGGGCCCCGCGTTCGATTTGAAGGTGGACGGTGAGCCACGGTTCCAGATGTCAGAGCTCGCGGACTCGGAGGCGCTCGCGACGCTCCTGGAGCTGCACAGCCAGCCACCCCTGCGCGGGCTGGTGCGCTCCGGGGTGCGGCTCGGGGATGTGGTGGTCTTCTTCGGTTCGCTGGAGGAGGAGGGGAAGGTGGCCCGCCCCGGGTGGGCCGTGTTGCGTCCTGGCGGGGTGAGCTTCCTTCCGGATGAAGCGGGTCGTCAGGTGCTCTCGGTGGTGACGGGGCGGGAGTCCGCGCTGGAGGCGGAGGTGGGCCAGGTGGTGGAGCAGCTCCGCTGGTTGTCCGGCGAGGAGTTCGACGCCTGGCTGACGAAGCTGGTGACGTCCACTGGGGGCGTGAGCTGGTCGGCCCAGGACTCCTTGTTGAAGCGGGACAACACACCCCTGACTCAGGTGTTCCGCGTCAGCCGCGGCTCGCAGGTCCTGAAAGGGGAGGTGGAGTGGTCCGCGCAATCCAACGCCGAGTGGATTCTCCGCACCTGGCCGGACGCCGCCACACGAGAGCAGAAGAGCGCCCGGAAGTGAGTGCATCCCCTTCCGGGGCGCCCAGGCGCGCGAGGGCTCAGCGCGTGACGGCGTACTGGAGCAGCACGACGCCGGTCTGGTAGACCTTGGTCGACAGCAGCTCCAGATTGACGTGCGAGCCCAGCCGCGAGACGAGGGGGATGCCCGCGCCGAGCAGCACCGGGTTCAGCTTGACGAGGACCTCGTCGACGAGGCCCTCGGTGAGCAGTTGAGCGGCAAGGGTTCGCCTGTCGTCAGCGCGCGGGAATGCGAATCACATCCCCAGGATGAGCCCCACCTGGAGGTCGTCCTCCGCGTCCACGTTCACCTCCGGGTCGCTGTCGTCCACGTCGTAGCCGTGGAGGGACATTCCCGGAGGCAGCGCCGCGCCGAGGCACGGAATCTGTCGAGGCTCCGCGCCCACGCCGTCGCCATCCAGGTCCGGATAGAGAACCACCCAGCGCGAGCGCTCCACGTCCGCGTCGTCGCAGTCGTTGCCCGTGGCCTTCGTGAAGTAGGGCGCGGGCAGGGTGTCCGCCGCGCAGAGTCCACCCTGTTCGGGTGTCGTGGCGCCATCTTCATCGCGGTCCACATGGGCGTAGGCGTGCTGCCGCCAGCGCGTGGCATCGTCATCCGCGCAGTCAGTCCCCAAAGCCGACCCAGGGGCGGGTACCTGGCCGTTGGTGCACAGCGACTCGGGCTCTCCAGCGCCCACGCCGTCTCCATCCTCGTCACTCCAGGACTGGACCAGGGTGTGTCGCGCGGCGCTCGTGTCGTCGCAGTCCCGGCGTTGCTCGAACACCTGGTAGCCCGGAGGCAGCGCCGCGCCCGTGCAGAGTTCTCCCGACTGGGGCACCGTGTAGCCGTCCCCATCCGCGTCGCGATGCGCGTACGTCAGCCGCTGCCAGTCGCTGGGGACCGTGGGAGCGCAGTCCGTGTCCACCGTCGAGTAGCCCGCCGGCACCGTCATTCCCGCGCACACCGTCACCCGCGCGCCCGCGCCCACGGTGTCCCCATCCTCGTCGGGGTGGACGCTCCAACTCACCCGGACGGAGGCGTCGTGGTCGTCACAGTCGAGTCCGTTCGGCCAGAGGGCGTAACCCGTGGGCAGGGCCGCCCCGCTGCACCGCACGCCATTCTCCGGCACGGTGTCCCCATCTCCGTCCGCGTCCCGGTGCGCGTAGCCCCGCCACTGCCAGAGCGTCCTGTCCTCCGGGGCGCAGTCCTCGCCCTGGAGTGAATGGTCCGGGGGAAGCCGGGCACCCAGGCACTGGAACGACAAGGGCCCGGCGCCGAAGCCGTCGCCATCCGTGTCCACGAAGACGCCGCGCTCCTGCCACGTCGACGGGTCCATGTCATCGCAGTCCGCACCTTGAGGTTGGGTGGAGTAACCCGAGGGCAGGGGCTGTCGGTCGCCCAGGCACAGCGTCCCCGAGGACTCCACGGTGTGGCCGTCTCCGTCATTGTCCACGTACGCGTAGGCGCGGAGCACGGAGCGCGTGGCATCAAGAGGCGCGCAGTCCCCCTCCACGAGCGAGAAGCCGGTGGGCGCGGGCCTGCCAGCACAGGCGACGACGCGAGGTCCTTCTCCGACGTCGTCCCCATCCGGGTCGGGCCAGGCCCAGGTGGCCGCCTGGAACCGTCCATCCTGGTCGTCACAGTCCGAGGGCCCCGCCTGCTGGAGGTATCCGGAGAGGGCCGCTCCCGCGCAGACGTCCACGGGGCCCGGGGCGGTGGCCCCGTCGCCATCCAGGTCCGGGTACAGGCCCGTGAGCAGCAACCACCGGCTGGCATCCGCCGGAGCGCAGTCCCCGGTCCGTGGGGCCCAACCCGGAGGCAGGACATTGGGCGCGCACACCGTCTGCGCGGGGCCTTCGCCCCAGCCATCACCGTCCGTGTCCTGGAAGGCCGACACCTCGCGCCAGCGCATCCTGTCCTCCGGGGCGCAGTCCTTGTCGTCCGGGACGTTGTCCCGGTCCCGGTCTGGTTGCTCCGCGCCGCCGCCCAGGCCATCGCCGCAGCCAGCCTGAAGGCCGGCCATGGCCAGCGCGAGCGCCAGCCAGACTCCTCGCATCGTGTCCATGGAGAAGACCGTCTTCCGTCAGGGTGCCGGCGTCGCGGCCCGGCGAGTCAGCTTGCAAGTGACCATCTGCCCCCGGAGCTTGAGCGTCATCTCGAGGAGGTAGGCCCCGGGCTTGTTCATCACCAGCAAGGCCATCCGGTCACAGCGGGAGATGTGCTGGCTGTTGTCGTAGTTGCTGGGCGAGTAGGGGAAGCTGAACTCCAGCGTCCGGGGGGCGCTCTCTCCCTGGAGGACGCCGGTCACCTGGATGGTGTCCGCGTGGACGACCTCGTAGCTGTCCACCGTCTCGAAGACGTAGGGCAGGTCGAACTGGGGCTCCTCGGCCGCCGCCAGCGCGGAGGGCGTCAACGTCAGGGTGGCGAGCAGCAGGGTGGCGGCGCGGAGGACTCGGCTCGGGTGCATCTTCGGGAATCCTGAAGGTGGGTGGGATACGGGGACGCCCCGGCAGTCCGACAGGCGTCGCCTGCGTATACGCAGCGAGCCCATTTTCCTGGGCCGTCCGGGGTGATTTCCGGGCGACCTCCCACGCGCCGGGGCCCTCGCCGCACCTTGTCACGGGGTGGGACCTGCAATACGCCTGGGGCATGTCCAGCGCCTCGCTCCCCGCCGACTTCCTCCGCGCTCTCTCCGAGGGCTTTCCCGCCGACTTCCTCACCCAGGACGCGGAGGAGTTGAAGGAGTACGGGCGCGACTGGACGCGCGTATACGCCCCGGCCCCCAGCGCGGTGGCGCTGCCCCGCACCACGGACGAGGTCGCCCGACTGCTCGCCCTGTGCCACCAGCACGCCGTGGCGGTGGTGCCCTCCGGCGGGCGCACGGGCCTGGCGGGCGGCGCGGTGGCGGCGAAGGGCGAGGTGGTGCTGTCGCTCCAGCGCATGGCGCGCCTGGGCCCGGTGGACCTGCTCGGCAACACGGTCCGCGTGCAGGCGGGCGCGGTGACGGAGGCGGTGCACCGCCACTGCGCCGAGCATGGCCTGACGTGGCCGGTGGACTTCGCCTCCAAGGGCTCCAGCACGGTGGGCGGCAACATCGCCACCAACGCGGGTGGGGTGAAGGTCATCCGCTACGGCCTCACCCGCAACTGGGTGTTGGGCCTCCAGGTGGTGACGGCGGACGGCCGCGTGCTCGAGCTCAACGGCGCGCTGGAGAAGAACAACACCGGCCTGGATTTGCGCCAGCTCTTCATCGGCAGCGAGGGCACGCTGGGCGTCATCACCGAGGCCACCCTCAAGCTGACGCAGTTGCCCGGCAAGCAGGACGTCTTCCTCTTCGCCGTGCCGGACGTGGCCTCCGTGCTGCGGCTGTTCCGGGACGCGCGCCAGCAGACGGCCTTCCTCATCTCCGCCTACGAGTTCTTCACGGACCGGTGCCTTTCGCGCGTGCAGCGCCACCGCAAGCTGCGCTCCCCCTTCGAAGCGCCCAGCGGCTGCTACGTGCTGCTGGAGGCGGAGCCCCGCGACGCGGCGGCGGTGGAGGCGTGGCTGGGCTCGCTCTTCGAGCGGGGGCTGGTGACGGACGGCACGCAGGCGCAGGGCGCGGCCCAGGCCGCGGAGCTGTGGGCGCTGCGCGAGGGCATCAGCGAGAGCCTGTCCGCCACGGGCCTGCCCCACAAGAACGACATCTCCCTGCCCGTCGCGGGCCTGGAGGCGTTCTGCGCGGAGCTGGAGGCCGTCTTCCAGTCGCGCTACCCGGGGTGGGAGATCTGCCTCTTCGGCCACATCGGCGACGGCAACCTGCACGTCAACGTGATGAAGCCGGACGCGCTGGACAAGGCGGAGTTCCTGGCCCACACGAAGCAGGCGGACCCCACCATGTTCGAGCTGGTGCGCAAGCACGCGGGCAGCATCTCCGCGGAGCACGGCATCGGCCTGTTGAAGAAGGACTACCTGGGCTACTCGCGCTCCGAGGAGGAGCTGGCCCTCTTGCGCGCGCTCAAGCGGACCCTGGACCCCCGGGGCGTGCTCAACCCCGGCAAAATCCTGGACGCCTGAGCGCGCCTGCGGGCTCGCGTCACGTCAGGAGACGATGCGCGTCTTGATGTCCGTCGTCAGGCCGGCGATGGCGTCACAGACGGGGCGCGACACGTCCTGGTCCAGGTCCATGACCAGGTAGCCGATGTTCGCGTCCGTGCTGAGGACCTGCGCGTGGATGTTGGCGTTCAAGTCGGAGACGATGCGGTTGATGTCGCGCAGCACGCCGGGGATGTTCCGGTGCACGTTGAGGATGCGGTGGGTGCCGGGGATGAGCGGCGCCTCCACCATGGGGAAGTTCACCGAGCCCGTCGTCGCGCCCGTCCGGAAGAACTTGGAGAGGCTGACGGCCACCTCCCTGCCGATGGACGCCTGTGCCTCCTCCGTGGAGCCGCCGATGTGCGGCGTCAGGATGACGTTGGGCAGGTTCTGCAACTCGGTAACGAATCCATCCGAGTTGCCCTCGGGCTCCTCCGGGTAGACGTCCACCGCGGCGCCGCCCAGGTGCTTGGAGCGCAGCGCCGCCGCGAGCGCGGGGATGTCCACCACCGTGCCCCGGCTGGCGTTGATGAGGCAGGCGCCCTGCTTCATCTTCGCGAGCTGCTCGGCGCCCATCATCATGTGCGTGGACGTCAGCGCCGGGACATGGAGCGTGACGAAGTCGGATTCGGCGAGCAGCTCGTCCAGCGTGCCCACCGCGCGCGAGTTGCCCAGGGGCAGCTTCGTCATGACATCGAAGTAGAGCACCCGCAGGCCCAGGGACTCCGCGAGCACGCCGAGCTGCGAGCCGATGTGGCCATAGCCGATGATGCCCAGCGTCTTGCCGCGCACCTCGTGGCTGCCGGTGGCGACCTTGCGCCACTGGCCCGTGTGCACCTCGCGGCTGCGGTCGAAGAGCTGCCGCGTCAGGGCGATGATTTCGGCGATGACCATCTCCGCCACGCTGCGCGTGTTGCTGAACGGCGCGTTGAAGACGGGGATGCCGTGCGTGTTGGCGGACGTCAGGTCCACCTGGTTGGTGCCGATGCAGAAGGCGCCGATGGCGAGCAGCTCGTCCGCGTGCACCAGCGACTCCGCCGGCACCGTCGTCTTGCTGCGGATGCCCAACAGGTGCACGCCCTTGAGGCGCTCGGCCAGCTCCGCCGGCTTGAGCGCGGAGGACGTGCGCTCCACCACGAAGCCCTCGGCGGCCAGCAGCACCTCGGCCGAGGGGTGGATGTTCTCCAGCAGCAGGGCGCGGAACGGACCCTCGTTGAGAATCGGGCGCGTCGGGGACGGCGGGAACCGGGCAGTGCTCATGTCGCCGTGCGTTAGACCCCGGCCCCCAGGCTGTCAAGCGCGGGGTGAGGGGGCTGGAGGACCCTGTGTCGAAGGCCGGGAAGGTGGGCGGCCCGCCGTGCGCGACGTGGGGGGTGGGGTGTCCGGAAAAAGAAAGCGGGCGGCCCGGCTTCCCGGACCGCCCGCGAGGGACTGTGTGCGTCAGGACCCCGGAGCTACTGGACGGTCCACGCCACGGTGCCGGTGCAGGAGGTGCTGCCGTAGCAGCCCGCGCGGACCTGGTAGGTGCCGCCCGCGCCCGCGGGCACGGTGTAGTTGGCGTAGGACAGCGCGCCGCAGGAGTCGTCGTTGCTCGTCACCTGCTGGCCCGCGCTGTTGTACAGGCGCAGGTAGGTGTCGCCGGTGCCGGTGGAGCCCGCCACGGTGCAGGTGCCGAAGGAGATGCTCTGGCCAGCGGCCACGGTGATGTCCCGGTTCGTGGTGCCCGTCTGCGCGCTGTTGGTGGCGCTGCCGGTGTACGTGAAGGAGCCGTTCGACGGCGTCGGGCCGGTGCCGCCGCCCTCGAGCGTCCAGGCCACCGTGCCGGAGCAGGCGCCGGAGGAGTAGCAGCCCGCGCGGACCTCGAAAGTCCCCGCAGCCGTCGCGGTGAAGGTCAGCTTCGAGCCCCGGCCGCCGCACTCGTCATCGTTGCTGGCGACCTCGCCCCCGCTGGGGCCGAACAGGCGCAGGAAGGAGTCACCCGTCACGGAGGCGCCGGTGACGCCGCAGGTGCCCAGGGTGATTTTCTGGCCGGCCGTCAGGGCCACCGTCTTGTTGGCGGTGTTGGTGGTGGCGCTGGCGGTGTTGCTGGCGGAGAAGGTGAAGCTGCTGCCGCCCGTGGGCGGCGGGCCGGAGCCGCACAGCCGCGTGCTGGTGGACGCCTGGCACAGCGCGGTGATGGCGTTGTTCACGTAGGTGATTTCCTCGCCGCCGCAGCCCGTCTCCGAGCAGGTGTTCACGACGTAGCAGCTCCCGCTGCGCACGTAGTCCGTGTCGCCGCGCACGAGGATGCCCGCCAGGGTGTGGCCCGCCGTCTCGTACACGCCCGAGCCGGAGTTGCCGGCGAAGGTGTCCGTCGTCGCGACGAAGTAGTCCAGCGTGGTGGCGTTGGGCGTGCGCACCGAGCCGCCGGAGTCAATCTTGAAGGGGATGCCGCTGCCGGAGCCGATGACGGCCACGTTGGCGCCAGAAGCCAGCGCCGTGTTGCCAGCGCGCACGGGCGCGGGCGTGAAGCGCGGCGCCGCGGAGCGGTCCAGCTTGAGGATGGCGAAGTCCAAGTCGCGGCCGCCCGTCGTCTCCAGCTTCTGCACGACGATGGACTGGCAGGAGAAGATGTCCGCGGTCGTCACCGTCTTCAGCGCGGTGGCGGACGTACGGTAGTAGTTGAAGACGAAGCGCGTGTTGCGGCAGTCCGCCGCCGTCTCCACGCAGTGGCCGGCCGTCAGCACCAGGTCATCGTCGATGAGGGTGCCCGAGCACCACGCCGCCGTGGGGTCCGTCCGGAAGCGCTGGTTGGTGCAGAGGTTCTCGTACGTGCCCAGGTTCGGGCCGTTGAAGGTGACGTTGTTGGGGTTGGTCGCGTTGAAGTCCGACGGGGACATCAGCGCCACGGTGGCCTGCTCGGCCCGGGCCCTCAGCGTGGCGTCGGTGTGCTCGAACACGTCCTTGCGGTCATCGTTGCCGTAGACCACGGGCTGCTCGCCGGTCTCCGTCTCAGGAGTCTGCGGAGCCTCCTCGCCAGGCGAGGCCTCGGGGCCCGGCTGACAGGCGGTGAAGGCGAAGGTACACAGCAGCGCGCCAAGGAACTTCCGGGCGGCGCCATTCCGGGTGTTGGACATGTGAAGACGACTCCTGATGGGGGACCGATGCCCGCCGCGGGGACAGGCAGGTCGCCACTATAAAGGAGCCGGCCAGCGGAAGGGCAGCCGCCCTCCGAGGTGATTGCTCAGTCCGCGTCGGGATTGCGCAGCCACTCCAGGGCATCCTGCCGCGTCTCGAAGGTGCGCGTGGGGATGGTCAGCATGGCCCGCTTCGTCATGCGCCAGGCCTGCAGGCCGGAGGGGGCGTCAGTGACGACCCGCGCCGAGCGCTGCATCCCATGCAACTGCGCGTACGCATTGAGCCCCGCCATGGAGGCCACGACGTCCGTGGGCATCACCCTCAACTGGGACTGGTCCACCAGCGCGGACCACTCCCCCGCGAACGCGACAATCGCCTTCTTCACCTCCGTCAGGTACTCGGCCAGGTCGGCGGAGGTGACCTGGGGGGGATAGACGACCTCGAGGATGCGGTCCTGCGCGTGAACGTTGATCTGGAATGGCATGAGTGGTGACGGCTCCGAAGGCCCGGCATCCTAGCCTCAGCCGGTGACACTCCGATACCCGACGCTTCCAATGTCCTGGGGGGAGGTAGGTCCTCCCGCCCTGTCCGGAAGCGCCCGGAATGTCAGACCCCCCGGCTAATGACGTCCCTGCCGCCGACCCGGTATGGCCGCGCTGAAGGCGTGGCCCCGGGTTCCCAGGTGTCGCGTCGTGTTGTCGGGGCCGTCACGGGCGCTCGACGTCGTCGTGACGAGCGCCTGGGAGTGTTCCGAGGAGATTCCGCCATGCAGACCGAGCACCCCACCCCTTCGCAGGCATCCCCTCCGTGGGGCGTGGACCCGCTCGTGGGCGGGGAGCTGCATGGCCGCTTCCAGGTGCTGGAGGCGGTGAGCGAAAGCGCCTCCACGCCGCTGTACCGGGCCCTCCAGCTCCCGCTGGAGCGGGAAGTGGCGCTCCGGGTGCTGACGGCGCCGTCCGAGGACCTGGAGGCACGGCAGCGCTTCTTCCAGGAGGCCCGTGACGCCGCCAGGCTGGGCCACCCCAACACCGTCACCGTGCTCGACGCGGGCAGCACGGACGTGGGTACGCCCTACGTCGCCCTGGAGTGGCTGGAGGGGCGCACGCTGGCCCAGGTGCTCGCCTCGGGGCCGCTGCCGTGGGCGCGCGCGGTGGAGCTGGCCCGTGGCATGGGGCGCTCGCTGCGACAGGCGCACCAGCGGGGCGTGGTGCACGGGGACGTGACGCCGGCCCACGTCACGCTGGTGACGGATGCGTCCGGGCGCGAGTCCTCGCATGTGAAGGTGCGCGGGTTCGGTCGGCTGCGGCCCGTCGCCGCGGAGTCGAAGCGGCTCTCGGTGCCGGAAATCACCGTGAGCGGCTCGTTCCATGGCGCGCACGCGTACATGGCGCCAGAGCGGGCCCGTGGCGTCGCCGACGCGCGCGGGGACATCTATTCGCTGGGCGTCGTCCTCTTCCAGATGCTGGTGGGGCGCGCGCCCTTCGAGTCGGAGGACCCGCTGGAGCTGGTCTTCGCCCACCACAAGGAGCCGGTGCCGGCCTTCCGTGAAGTGCGGCCGGAGCTGTCCATCCCACAGGCCGTGGAGGCGGTGGTGCGCCGCTGCCTGGAGAAGCGGCCCGAAGAGCGCTTCGCCTCCATGGACGCGGTGCTGGAGGCGCTGCGGGACGTCGGAGGGGAAGAGGAGGTGGCGGAGCCGGTGCGCGCCCCTTCGAGCGCGCACCGGACGCGGACGGCTCAGTTCGTCGGGGCGTTCGCGGGCTTCTTCAGGTACTGGTCCAGGAACGCGCGGGTGCGGGAGTAGGCCTCCGCCTCGTTCTTCTTCTTGGTGAAGCCGTGGCCCTCGTCGGGGAAGAGGACGTACTCGACGGGGACCTTGCTCTTCTGCACGGCCTGGACGATTTCGTCCGACTCCGCCTTCAGCACGCGCGGGTCATTGGCGCCCTGGATGACGAGCAGGGGCTTGCGAATCTTCTCCGCGTGGAACAGCGGGGAGACCTCGCGCAGCATCGCCTCCTGCGTCTCCGGGTTGCCGACCTCCTGGTAGAGCGCCTGACGCCGTGACTCCCAGTGGGCGGGCATGCTCTTGAGCGTGCGCAGCCAGTTGGACACGCCGAAGATGTCCACGCCCACGTTGAAGACGTCCGGCTGGAAGGCCAGCGCGGCCAGCGTCATGTAGCCGCCGTAGCTGCCGCCGATGATGCCCACGCGCGAGCCGTCCACGTAGGGGAGGGTGGCCAGGTACTTTTTCGCCTCGACGCAGTCCTGGAGCGGCTCCTTGCCGTGCTTCTGGTCATCCGCGGTGAAGAACGTCTTGCCGTAGCCGGAGCTGCCCCGGTTGTTGATGGCCAGCACCACGTAGCCGTGGTTGACCAGGTACTGAATCATCGCGCTGTAGCCCTTGCGGGACTGGCCACCCGGGCCGCCGTGGACCCACACGAGCGCGGGCGCCTGCTGCTTCGCGGTGGCCTGGTGCGGCTTGAAGAGGATGTTCGGAATCTCCAGTCCGTCGAAGGACTTGAAGCGCATCACCTCCGCGTCCACCAGGTCCTTGGCGTCGATCTCCGGGTTGAGGTTGTCCGTCAGCCGGGTGACCTTCTTCGTGGCGAAGTCGAACACGTACAGGTTGCTGGGGGAGCGGTCCCCGTTGTGGTGGAAGGCCATGCGCTTCTCGCTGCGGCCCAGGGACACGCTGGTGATGTCGCCCTCGGGGAGCTTGGGCAAGTCGAGCTGTTTGCCGGCCTTCACGTCGTGCAACCGGATGGCGGTGCGGCCGTCCGCGTTGATGCCGGTGACGCGCAGCGCGCCGTTCTTGGAGAAGTACGTGTACATCACGTCCCAGTCCGTCTTCTCCACCTCCTCCATCTTCCCGGTGGCGAGCACGTAGCGCACCGCGCGGGAGAACTCGGTGCCCTCGTCGGTGATGAGGTACAGCGCGGAGGACGTCGGGTCGAAGGTCGCCGAGGACCAGGAGGCGATTCCCTTGTGGGCGGAGAGGTGCTTGCGCTCCTTGGTGGCGACGTTGAGGAGGAAGACGTCGCTGTCGGCGGTGGTGTTGGTCTGGTCCAGGGAGAGCCACTTCTCGTCCGGGGACACGTCGCCCACGTCCAGGCCGCTCTCGTTCTGGTACAGCAGCTTGCGCTCGAAGCTCTTGGCGTCGTAGCGGTACAGGTCCATGAAGCGCTCGTCGCGCTCGTTGGTGAGGACGTAGAAGGCGGACTCGTCCTGGCTCCAGCCGAAGAAGACCGCGCGGTGCTTGTCGCCCGGCGTGAGGTCCTTCTCCTGCCCGTCCGGCGTGCGCACGTAGAGGTGGTGCAGCTCGTTGCCGCCCTGGTCCCGGGTGAAGAGGATGCGCTCGTCCTTGGGGAAGTAGCCCACGGCGAAGGTGCTGTCCGTGGTGGAGCGGGTGAGCTGGGTGGGCTTGCCGCCCTTCGCCGGCGCGGAGAAGACGTTGTAGATGCCCGTCTGGTTGGACGAGTACAGCACCCGCTGCTCATCCGGGGAGAAGGACGCGCCCCGAATCAGGGTCGTCTTCATGAACTGCTCGATGGCGTAGTGCTTGGACGGGCGCGCCGTCTCCCGCGCGGCGCCCGGCTTCTTCTCGGCGCCGGTCGGCTCCGGCTTGGGCGCGGCCAGCGCGAGAGTGGGGACGAGAGCCACGGCGGCCAGCGCTCGTGACAGGGAAGACCAGGTCGGCATGACGGCTCCGGGGGAAGTGGGGTGCGCAGGGGAGACACTCGCGCGGTGGTGCTGGCGCGGTGTCCCGTGCCTTCTACACGAATGGCCCAGGGCGCCATTGCCTGGACGCCTCCCGCCGCGAGCCGCCTCGGGGCTGTCTCCAGGGGAGCGCGAGTCCAGGAGGGCTCCAGGGGCGCGCTCGGATGCCTGCTTCTGGGACCGGGCTGGCAAGAGGGCCTCGAAGCGGGAAGTGCATACATACCCCTCCCGGGTTGTGTTGGACGATGCACGACCCCCAGACGACGCCCCGCCTGCCGAGGCCAACGCCTGTCCCCTCACCTGTCCCCTCTGTCGAGCGCAACCAACTGGTCCTCCCCATCCCGGAGCGTCCAGCCCACGAAGCACTCGCGGAAGCCCGAGGGTGGCTCGATGGCATCCACGAGCGGATGATGGCCGCCGAGGACGAAGTGCTCCATCAGGACATGCACTCGCTCCACCTGGGCCTGCTCACCTTGCGGCGCCGCTGGAACGAGGAGGACTGGAAGTCCTTCTGCATGGACACCGCGCGAAAGCACCCGCTCCGCTCGTTCGTCCACCAGTGTCCCTTCACCCGGAGGGCCTTCGAACGCCCCCGGGGTTATGCGGGAGACGCGGCCCTCATCGACTACCTGTACATGGACCGGGCCGCCGACGAGCTTCACGCGGGCCGTGAGGTCTACCGGTACATGCATCAGCAACCCAGCGCGGTCAGCGTGCGCGAGCGACGTGAGCTGCTGGCGCGCGCCCTCGACGCGACGGCCGAGCGCGTTCCCCAGGGCGCGCGCATCCTCTCCGTCGCGTGTGGCCACCTGCGCGAGGCCGAGTCCTCCGCGGCGGTGCGCGAGCGCCGCGTTCAAGAACTCATCGCGTTCGACCAGGACCCGCTGAGCCTCGCTGAGATTTCGCACCACCAGCCGCTCGACGTGGTGCGCCCCCACTGCGGCTCGGTGCGCGCGCTGCTCGCCGGCAAGGTGGCCTTCAGCGAGTTGGACTTCGTCTACTCCGCGGGCCTCTACGACTACCTCTCCGCCTCCGTCGCCACGCGGCTCACCGGGCTGCTCTTCGGCATGCTGCGCTCGGGGGGACGGCTGCTGGTGGCCAACTTCGCGCGCTTTCCTCCGGAGACGGGCTACATGGAGGCCTTCATGGACTGGTGGCTCACCTACCGGGAGGAGGACGACATGCGCGCCCTGCTCGCCGAGGTGCCGCTGGAGTTGATCGACTCCGTGCGGCTGTTCCGCGACAGCCAGGACAACGTCATCTATCTGGAGCTGACCCGCCGCTGAGGCCTGGGGCTCGCTTTCAGTGCACGGGCGGCCCGGGTGGCTCGAGCTGCGAGGGTGGCCCGGAGCAGGGCAGGGTGACGGTGAAGGTGGAGCCTTCGCCCGGCGTGCTCTCCACGTCGATGGTGCCGCCCAGGGCCTGGACGATTTCCCGCACAATCCACAGGCCCAGGCCGAAGCCGCCGTAGTGGCGCACGGACACCGCGCGCTCGAAGCGGCCGAAGATGCGCGAGCGGTCCTCGTCGGCGATGCCGATGCCGAAGTCCCTGACCCGCAGTCGCGCGTGGCTGCCCCGCTGCTCCAGGGTGATTTCAATCGGCTGGCCGGCGCCGTACTTCATCGCGTTGGACAGGAGATTTCCCACCACCTGCTCCAGGCGCATGGCGTCCCAGTAGCCCGCGAGGCGGTGCTCGGGGGCGAGGAGTCGCACCGGGCACTCGGCGCGAGCGAGCGCCTCGCGGCTGCGCTCCAACTGCCCGTGGACGAGGGCCACCAGGTCCACCTCGGAGAGCTTGATGTGGAGCTGGCCCTGGGCGAGCCGGGAGATGTCCAGCAAGTCACTCACCAATCGCCCCAGGCGCTGCGTCTGGGCGGAGGCGGACTCCAGCTTGGCGGTGAGCTTCTCCGGCGGCAGGTGGCCGCCCGTGGCGCGGGCCTGGACCTGGAGGCCCTGGATGTGGAGCTGGAGCGAGGTGAGCGGCGTCTTCAGCTCGTGCGCGGCGATGGAGAGGAAGTCATCGCGGCGGCGCACCGCCTCCTGCTCGGCGCGGTACAGGCGGCCCTGCTCCTCGGAGAGCGCGGCGATGCGCGCGAAGTTCTCCGCGTTCTCCAGCGCGGCGCCGGCCAGCACCGTGACGAACTCCGCCAGGTGCTCCTCCAGCTCGCCGAACAGCGCGCCCACCTGCCGGTGCGTGGCGACGACGCACGCCACCGTCTTGCCGCGCACCTGGAGGGGGGCGCAGAGCAGCGAGCGCACGCCGAGCAGCTCCATGCTCTCGCTCACGCCTCCGGGCAGCCCCTGTCCGAGCACGGTGATTCGGCCCGTCTCCATCGCGCGAGCGAGGGCGGTGCGGCTGATGCCCACCGCGTCCGCGTCCTCGTCGTGGGGCAAATCCCGAGGGTCCACCACCGCGCAGTGCTCGGCGCGCAGCAACTCCAGCATGGACTGTCGGGCGGCCTCGAACACGGCCTCGCGCGAGAGGGCGGACGCGAGCCTGCGGCCAGCCTCCAGCACGCGCGGGAAGCGGTCCACCAGGGAGAGGGTGCGGGTGCCTCCCCGCGCGGCGACCTCCGGTGACAGG
This sequence comes from Myxococcus eversor, assembly GCF_010894455.1. Lineage (GTDB taxonomy): Bacteria > Myxococcota > Myxococcia > Myxococcales > Myxococcaceae > Myxococcus > Myxococcus eversor. The sequence goes on from NZ_JAAIXY010000020.1 coordinate 176,165, forward strand.
CCCTCCTCCATCTCCTCCAGCGCCCGGGTGGCCGTGGCCAGGTCCGCCGCCGCGTCGGCCTGGCCCAGCGCGCGGCCCAGCTCTCCGCGGGCCTTGAGGCTCTGGGCATGCTCGTGCCGCATCTGCTGGGCATCGGCCACTTGCAGAGACTGCTCCAGGAAGCGCCTGGCCGCGCGGGGCTGGCCTCGCAGGGCGGCCACCAGTCCCCGCTCGCGCAGCGCATGGGGGAGGTTGTTGCGGTAGGTGCGCGCCAGCGCATGGGCGCGTCGGGCCGTGTCGTCGGCGCGCTTGAGCAGGGCCTCGCGTCGCGCGGCGGCCAGGGGCGACGTGCTCTCCGCGAGTAGGCGCAGCGCCGTCGCCAGCAGCGGGCCGATGGGGGCCACGTACTCCTGACGCAGGTGTGCCTCGTCCACCAGACGCGAGGCGCGCTCCAGCACCTCCACCGCGCCCGCGGCATCGCCCTGACGCATCCGGCGCAGCGCCTCCGCTTGAAGCACGCCCGCGTAGCTCTGCGGGTCCGGCTGGTCGGAGTTGTTCAGCTCGCCGTCCAGCAGCGTGCCCGGAATCCTCCCGCCGGACGCCTTGGCCCACGCCTCCAGGCCCAGGCGCGCCGAGTAGCGGTCTCCCAGCGCAAGGGCGGCTGCGTGCAGCCGTTGGCTCGTCTCCAGCGACTCGCGCAGCCGGCCCAGCCGATAGAGCGCCATGGCCACCTGGAACGTGGCGTTGTTCACCTCCCACGGGTCGCCGGTGCGCTCCAGCAGTCGAATCGCCTCGTTGCACTTCTCGATGCAGTCGTGGAAGCGCGAGGCCGCGTAGCAGGCCAGCCCGTAGAAGTGCAGCGTCTGGCCCTGGCCCCACAAGTCACTCTGCTCCTGGCGCATCGCCAGGGACTTCTCCGCGTAGGCGAAGGCGCGCTGGAACCAGGGCACCGTGGTGAGCGCGGGCGAGTGCTCCGAGTACGCCTGCGCGAGCTCCGGCGTCGGCGGGTAGCGCTCCGCGAGGTTCAAGTCCCGCAGGTGCGCCCACAGCACCGCCATGCGTCCGCGCCGGTACCAGTAGCCATAGGCGAGCCGGCTGTAGAGGCGCACCGCCTGGAGGTCGCTCTCCCCGCCCGCGAGCGGCCTGCGGGAGAGGAACCTGCGCGGCGCCACCGTGTGCGCCGCCTGCGCCAGGATTTCCCAGACGGCGCTGGCGCCGGTGAGCACGCCCCCGGGAGGCACCCACCGCCCCATCAACTTGAGGCCCTGCTCCAGCGCGAGCGTCGCCTCACCGAAGTCGCCGCGCTTGAAGGCCAGCTCTCCCAGGTGGCCCAGGACGCGCGCCTGCTCCTGTTTGTCCCGCGCCAGGGCCTGGGCGCGCTCCAGTTGCTGGCGGGACTCCTCGTAGCGTCCGCGCAGCATGAGGACGTTGCCCAGTCCGGAGGCGACGCGGAAGCGCGTGCCCGCGTCCGCGCCCGCCGCGCCCCGTTCGGCGATGCGGTAGTTCAGCTCCGCCGTCTCCAGCGCGAAGCGCCTGCGCGCCAGCTCCGCGGCCACCAGCGCGTGGGGCAGCGCCTGTGCGTACTCACCCGCCGCGTCGAAGTGATAGGCCAGCTCGAACGAGTCCTGCGGCAACTGGCTCGCCGCGGAGCGCGCCGCAAGCCGATGCAGCTCCCGTCGCCGCTGCGGCGTCAGCATGTCCAGCAGCACCTCGCGCAGCTTGTCGTGCACGAAGGTGTAGCGCGTGCCTTCTCCCCACAACATGTGCCGGCGGCGAGGCTCCTCCAGCGCGGCGCCCAGCTCCTCCGGCGAGGTGCCCGACAGCGCCGCCACTCGCGCCAGCTCGAAGGACTTGCCCAGCACCGCGCCCACTGACAAGAGCCGCCGCGCCACCAGGGGAAGCAAACGCAAGCGGCGCACGAGGAAGGTGGCGGCCTGCCGCGACGAGCGCGCGTGCGCCATGGCCTCCGGCTGCACCTGCCACCCGGAGGTGCCGGACACGAGCACGCCGTCCTCCACCAGCCCGTGCAGCACCGCGCTGGCCATGAAGGGATTGCCCTCGGACAACCGCGCCACCAGCTCCGTCGCCTCCGGCGGCAGCGCGCCGGCCATGGACTCCGCCAGCCGCGTCACCTCCGCGGCGCCGAAGGAGGCCAGCTTCAGGTGCGCGGTGGGCGCGAGTCTGCGCAGCAGGTGCGTGGGGCCGATGTCCTCGCCGCGAAACGCGAGGACGACGAGCACGCGTCCCTTCCCCTGTCGCCGCGCCTGAGACCAGGCCTCCAACGCCCGCAGCGTCAGCTCATCCGCCCACTGGCAATCATCCAGCACCACCACGGTGGGCTCATCCCGTGTGCCCAGCGCGGACAGGAGCGCGGTGAGCGCCCAGATGCTCCGGCTCTCGCCCAGGGACTCCGGCCCCAGGCCTCGCGCGGGCGCGGCGGACCGCGCGCACAACACGGGCTCCAGTTGCGGCAGCACCGCGCACAGGCTGACCTCTTGTCCCGCGAGCCTCTCGCGTAAAGGTTCCGTGAGGGTCGGCCTCGACTGGAGGACCTGGGCGATGCCCGTGGCCACGCCGGCGAAGAGCTGGAACGGACGGCGCGCGGCCTGGTCCTGCGCCTGGCCCTGCAACACCCACGCATGGTGGCGGGCCGCCCTGGCCGCGAGTTCGTCGAGCAGCCGGCTCTTGCCTCCCCCCGACTCGGCCTCGACGAGGACGAGCCGTCCCGGCTCCGTCAGCGTCTGCTCCAGCTCCCGCTCCAGCGTGGCCACCTCTTCGTGACGGCCCACGAAGGACGGCTCGGCCAGGCTGCGTCGCGCATCCCTGGCGCCCGTGACGAGCGCGGGCTCCACCTGGCCCCGCGCGAGCGCCTCCTCCAACTCCATCAGGTCCGCGAGCGCGGAGCTGGCCGCCTGGTAGCGGTCCGACGGGTCCGTCTGCAGCAGCCGGGAGATGACCTCCTCGAGCGCGCGCGGCGCCTCCACGCCCACGGCGCGCAGTCGGGGCCGGGCCGCCAGATGCTGGCGCAGCACCTCGCCCACGGAGTCGCCCGCGAAGACGGGCCCTCCGGAGAGGGCCTCGAACAGGACGACGCCCGCCGAGTACAGGTCCGACGTGGCCTCCACCGGTCGATGCAGCAGGCCGGCCTGCTCCGGCGACAGATAGCGCGCGGTGCCCACCGGCAAATCCCTCAGCGAAGGGTCCAACCGCTCGCTGCGCGCGAGACCGAAGTCAATCAACGTGGCGCTGGAGAGCGGATGGCCGGAGACGATGAGGTTGGTGGGCTTCACGTCCCGATGCAGGACGCCATGGCGGTGGGCCTCGGCCAGCGCGGACAGCAAGTCGCGACCCAGCGCGAGTGCTTCCGGGACGCTCAGGACACCGCGCGACAGGCGTGCCTCCAGCGTCTCTCCCTGGAGCCAGGGCGTCACCAGATAGAGCCAGTCCCCGGAGGTGCCCAGGTGCCGCACGGGGACGATGAAGGGACTGTCCAGGTGGGCGAGGACCGCGGCCTCGTGCTCCAGCCGGTGCCGCGCCGCCGGGACGAGCGCCGTGGACGACGTCACCTTGACGGCGATGCGCTCCCCGGTGCGGAGGTCCACCCCATCCCAGGTGGAGATTCCACGTCCGGCCTTCAGGCGTTGGGCCAGCTCGAACCGGTTGCCCAGTCGGCGGCCGGACTGTGGCTCTCCTGGAACGGCGCCGGCGTATTGGAAGCCTTCAGCCATTCAGTGTCCTCGAGCTCCACCTCCGCAGCGCCCCTGCGATGCGGTTGGCCGCGCGTTCCGTCCTTCCGGCAAGGTTGGGTGTCGGACGGGACGCCGCCAAGGGGAGGGGCCGACGCACGTCCCCCGTGTGCCGACTCAGCCTTCAACAGCCGCGCGCGCTCCGTTTCCCTCCTGCTCGACGAGCGTGCGGGGAAGCCTGCCCGTCCAGCGGCCGACGAGGCGAGCGCGCGGTCTTCCGACACGTGGGGGGCACATGCTACGCCGGCGAGTGAACTTCCGTGCCCCTTCGCTCCTGCTCGAGGTCCCACCGATGAAGCTCTCGCAGACGTTCCTGGCCGTGCTCGCGCTGTCCGTGCTGCTCCCCGTCTCTTCCGCGCGCGCCTCCGACTATCCGCCCGACTACCCCATCTGCAGCGTGTACGACTCCGCGACGACGGGGCCCTTCGAGGTCATCCGCCACACGCGCCGGCTGCCCGGCCGCCTGGCGACGCTCACCGTCGCGTACCGGGGCTACCTGCGCGGCCTGTACCCGGACAATCAAATCTCCATCTACATCCAGCTCAACGGTCGTCAGCAGACGCTGGCCGCCAGCGCGGGCACGAACAACGATGCCTATGTCTTCCTGAACGCGGGGCCGCGCGCCTGCATCAAGTGCATGCAGTACCAGAACCTGCCCCAGTGCGCTGAGCACTTCGCCAACGGTGGCCAGGACGGCGTCTGGGTGTGCCAGCAGCCCACGGCGGTGGAGAGCGACCTCTTCTTCTACGCCTTCAACTCCAACGGGAATCAGAACGCGTGGGACATCTCCCTGGCGGCGACGTCCCATGGCCAGTGGGACAGCAACCTGGGCAACAACTACTTCGCGCAGCTGCCGGCACGCTCCAGCTGCTGGTAGATTTCCGCCGCGAGCGGTCCGCATTTTCTGAGCGGCCTGGACAGGACTTCGCTTCACGGGCCGCCATGGGGACACTTTTTTCGCGCCGTGACGATTGCCGCGGCGCATTCGCGCCCTGTGCTTGACACCCTGGGGGCCCCGGCGGAAAAGCCGAGCACATGAGGCGGCCCCCGCTGTTTCCACCGGGCCGCGGGGAGCCCGGGATTGAAGCTCGCGACGCTCAAGGATGGAACCCGTGACGGGCGGCTCATCGTCGTCAAGCGGGACAACTCGGCCTATGCGCTGGCCACCAACGTCGCCCTGACGCTGCAGGCGGCGCTGGACGACTGGGACACGAAGGAGCCGCTGCTCCGCGCGCTCGCCACGCAATTGGAGGCTGGCGCGGTGCAGAGCCGCCCGTTGGACCAGTCGGCCCTGCATGCGCCGCTGCCGCGCGCCTACGAGTGGATTGATGGCAGTGCCTACATCAACCACGTCCTGCTGGTGCGCAAGGCGCGCAACGCGGAGCCGCCGGCCACGCTGAAGACGGACCCGCTGGTGTACCAGGGTGGCTCCGGCGAGTTCCTGGCGCCCACCGCGGACATTCCCCTGCCGGACGAGGCGTGGGGCCTGGATTTCGAGAGCGAGGTCTGCGTCATCCTGGGCGACACGCCTCGGGGCACGAAGGCCGCGGACGCGGACAAGCACGTCAAGCTGCTGATGCTGGCCAACGACGTGTCGCTGCGCAACCTCATCCCGGACGAGCTGGCCAAGGGCTTCGGCTTCTTCCAGAGCAAGCCCGCCACGGCCTTCAGTCCGTTCGCGGTGACGCCGGACGAGATTGGACCGGCCTGGCGCGAGGGCCGCATCCACCTGCGCCTGCGCTCGGTGCTCAACGGCGTCCAGGTGGGTGACACCGACGCGGGCCCGGAGATGCACTTCTCCTTCTTCGAGCTCATCCAGCACCTGTGCAAGACGCGCGGCTACACGGCGGGCACCATCCTGGGCAGCGGCACCGTGTCCAACGTGGACCGCGCCCGGGGCATCTCCTGCCTCGCCGAGCAGCGCATGATTGAGACGATTGAAGAGGGCAAGCCGAAGACGCCCTTCATGAAGCCCGGCGACACCATCGACATCGAGATGACGGGCGAGGACGGGCAGAGCGTCTTCGGTCGCATCTCCCAGAAGGTGGTGAAGCCGTCATGAAGGCCCCTCGGCTGCACAACTACTGGCGCTCCTCCGCCTCGTGGCGGGTGCGGCTGGGCCTGCGCCTCAAGGGCGTGGACTTCGAGTACGTGCCGGTGCACCTGCTCCAGGATGGTGGCCAGCAGCACTCGGATGCGTACCGCGCGCTCAACCCGATGCGGACGGTGCCCACGCTGGAGTGGACGGAGGCCGATGGCACCGTGCGCCGGCTGTCCCAGTCGCTGGCCATCCTCGACTACCTCCAGGAGACCTTCCCGTCGCCGTCGTTCTTCCCGGAGGACACGTACCTGCGCGCCCGCGCGCGGATGCTGGCCGAGTACGTCAACTCCGGCATCCAGCCCCTGCACAACCTGGGCGTGCTCCAGCGCGTCAAGCACGAGCTCAACGGCGATGACAAGGCGTGGGGCGCGCACTGGTGCACCCGAGGTTTGGAGGCGCTGGAGAAGATGGTGCAGCCCACCGTCGGGCGCTATTGCGTGGGTGACACGGTGACGCTGGCGGACGTGTGCCTCGTCCCCCAGTTGTACGGCGCGCGCCGGTTCGCGCTGGACATGACGCCGTACCCCACGCTGCTGCGAATCGAAGCGGCCTGTGCCGAGCTTCCCGCGTTCCAGGCGTCTCACCCGGACCGGCAGCCCGACGCGGCGCCGGCCTGAGCTTCGCTCGACTCCTCCAGGCCCGCGAGCCTGGGGGCACGTCGTCAATGAGCGGCGGGGCGGCCGTCTCTCACTGACGACGTGAAGCGCGGACTCACTCGTCGCGCAGGGCGATGATGGGGTCCACGCGGATGGCGTGACGGACGGGAATCAGCGTGGCCAGCAGCGCCACGATGACGAGGAAGAGGGCCATGCCCGCGAAGAGCACGGGCTCGAAGGCGCTCACGCCGTAGAGCAGCCCGGACATGGCCCGAGCCGCGCCGATGGCGCCGACCAGTCCCAGCCCCACTCCGATGAGGGTGGGTTGCAGGCCCTGGCGCAGCACCAGCCACACCACGTCCGACTGCTTGGCGCCCAGCGCCATCCGGACGCCAATCTCGTGCGTGCGCTGGCTGACGCTGTACGAGATGACGCCGTAGACGCCCACCGCGCTGAGCGCGAGCGCCACGCCCGCGAAGACGAGCAGCAGCACCACCGCGAGGCGGGGGGCCAGCAGCGTCTCGCTGACGACCTGGGTCATCGGCTTCACGTTGGTCATCGGCAGTTCCCCGTCCATCTCCGACAGCAGGCGGCGCACCGCGGGGGTGAGCGCCGTGGGGTCTCCCGCCGTGCGCACGGCCAGGTACATGTCCCGCGTCGTCTCCTGGCGCTGCGGCAGGTACACCGCCGCGAAGTCACCCGCGCCGCTGCCGAACGTCGCCACCTGCACGTCACCCACCACGCCCGTCACCGTGCGCCAGACGGGCTTGCCGTCCACGTCGTTCATGGAGATGCGTCGGCCCACCGCGCTCCCGTCCGGGAAGTGGCGTTGTGCCAGGGCCTGGCTGAGCAGGACGACGGGAGGCGCGCCCGGCCCATCCTGCGGCGTGAAGAAGTTGCCCTCGCGCAGGGGAATGGACATGACGCGGAAGTAGTCCTCCGTCACCACCTGGAAGAAGACGTAGCGCACGTTGCCCTGGGCCAGCGGCGCCTCGCCCTCCACCTGCAGCGTGCCCCGGCTCCAACTGGGGCCCAGGGGGAGGTTGTTCGTCGCGGCCACGCCCTGCACGCCGGGGAGGGTGGCGACCTTCGCCAGCGCCTCGTCCTGGAAGCGCACCACCGACGCGAGGTCCGTGTAGCGCTGCTCGTTCATGCCGAACTTCAGCGTCAAGAGCCGCTCACGGTCGAAGCCCGCGGGCGCCTCCATCATCGCGCCGAAGCTGCGCGCGTTGAGCGCCGCGCACACGGTGAGCACCAGGGCGAACGCCAACTGCGCGGCCACCAGCATCTGCCGCAGCCGCTGCCGGCCCGCGCCACCGCCACGTCCCTCGCGGCGCAGCGCATCCGCGGGCTGCACCTTGGAGGCGCGCAGCGCGGGGGCCAGTCCGAAGGCCAGCGTGGCGATGACAGCCGCCGCCAGCGTGAAGGCGAGCACCCGTCCATCCATGCCCACCTTGTGCCAGCCGGGCACGAAGCGCCCCACGTCCGCGGGAACACCCGCCCGCATCAGGCCGATGCCCCACAGCGCCAGGAGCAGGCCACCTCCGGCTCCGAGCAGCGCCAACAGCAAACTCTCCGTGAGCAACTGCCTCGTGAGCCGAGCCTGCCCCGCGCCGAGCGCGCCACGGATGGCCATCTCCTGGGCCCTGCGCGCCGCTCGGGCCAGCAGCATGCCCGCCACGTTGGCGCACGCGACGCCCAGCACCAGCGCGGTGGCAGCCATCAGCACCCAGAGCATCAACCGGATGGGCCCGTCGCCGTACTCCCTCAACGGAATCGCGGACACCCGATGGCCCGGGTCCAGCTCCGCCATGCGCGGCTCCAGCAGCGCCAGTTGCGAGCGCGCCGACTGCACCGACAGGCCTTCCTTGAGTCGACCCACGGCTTGATAGGAGTGCTCGCTCCACATCGTCTGCGCGTTGGCGGGCAGCGCGGTGGGCACCCATAGCTGCGCGGCCTTGGGGAAGCGGAAGTCGGAGGGCATCACTCCCACCACCGTGTAGGGCTCCCCATCCAGCGTCACCGAGCGGCCCACCATGCCGGGGTCCGCGCCGAAGCGCCGCTCCCACAGCGCGTAGCTCAGCACCACCACCCGCTCGTGGCCGGGCTCGCCTTCGTCCGGTTGCAGCGTGCGGCCCTGGGCCGCACCCACGCCCAGCACGCCGAAGAAGTCGGACGTGACGCGGTAGCCGACGAGCCGCTCGGGCTCATTCGTCCCGGTGAGATTGAGGTCCCACGTCTGGAAGGCGGACACGCGCTCCAGGGACTGGGGGTTGCGGTGCAGTTCATCCACCACCGCGGCGGAGAGCTGGTTGCGCGCGTACCCCGGCGTGGCCTCGACGAGGAAGATGAGCCTGTCGAGTTGCGGGAAGTCGAAGGGCCGCAGCATCAGCGCGTCGAGGAAGCTGAAGATGACCGTGTTGGCGCCGATGCCCAGGGCCAGCGTCAGCACCGCCACCAGCGTGAAGGCCCTGTCGCGCACGAGCCCGCGCACCGCGTACCGCATGTCCTGAAGGAAGGTGTCCATGGTCAGTGTCTTGGGCCTGTCACGCCGTCAGGAGGGAGCTGACGGGCACCGGAGTCCGGCGGGCGGACGCCTTCCGGGGAAGCGTGGGTTGCGGAGAACTTGAGGATAGCAGTGGTGCGCGGTGAAGTCGTCGAAGCCCGGTGCACGTCAGCGCCGCTCGTCGAGGGTGACTTTGCCGTCGAAGAGGCTGACCGTGCGAGTGGCGACGCGCGCATGCGCCGGGTCGTGCGTCACCATGCAGATGGTGGCTCCGCCCTTGTGCAGCTCGGACAGCAACTGCATCACCGCCTCGCCATTCTTGGAATCGAGGTTACCGGTGGGCTCGTCCGCCAGGAGGATGAGCGGGTCTCCGGCCACGGCGCGCGCCACGGCGACACGCTGCTGTTGACCGCCGGAGAGCTGCCCCGGCATGTGCCGCGCGCGGTGCGCCATGCCGACCTTGTCCAGCGCGCGCTCGACCCGCTGCTTGCGCTCGGCGGCGGGCATTCCCCGGTACGTCAGGGGAAGCTCCACGTTCTCGAACACCGTCAAATCGCCGATGAGGTTGAAGCTCTGGAAGATGAAGCCGATGTGCCGGTTGCGCACCAGCGCGCGGTCCGACGCGGACAAGTCGAGCACGCTCTTGCCGTCGAGCAGGTACGTGCCCCGCGTCGTCGTGTCGAGCAACCCCAGCACGGCGAGCAGCGTGGACTTGCCGGAGCCCGAGGGGCCGACAATCGCCACCCACTCACCCTGGCGGATGTCGAGGTGGATGTTGGAGAGCGCGTGCGTCTCCACCTCCTCCGTCTCGAACACCTTCGTCAGCCCGTCCAGCGTGATGAGGGACTTGCCCGTGTCCACGCCAGGGGTGCCCGCCAGGAAGCCTGCTTCCGGGGCACTGGGGGGCTGCGTACCGCTCGCCGTCGTCGTCATTCCATCCTCCGAAAACTCTCGCGGGTCGCCTGGAGCGACTTCGCCACCCACGCTCACCGTCGCGCGCCTCGCGGCGCTTCCATCATCAGCACCGAGGGTACTCGATGGGGCTCGGCCAGGCGCAGCAGTGCGTAGCCGGTTCCAGAAAGCCCCACCATGAACCCAGGTGTCTCCACACCCAGGGGGACGCCGGAGAGCCAGCCATGCTTCCTGGCGCTCGCCAACAGCGTGGCGCCCCAGCGCCCCAATTCGTCGTCCGTCGCCGCGTCCCCACCCGCCGCCTCGCGCGAGGCCAGGAGCAGCTCCAGGCTGCCCGGGTCGCCATGGCACAGCGAGTGGTCGCGTCCCATGCCCAGCGCCCGGGTGTCCCGGAGCGCGGCGGCGAGCTCCTCGCGAGCCACCTTGTCCTCCATGCGTCGCAGGGACGCGAGCCGTCCCAGGCCGATGCCCGTGGAGCCATGGCACCAGGACGTCTTGAAGCGCGGCGTCTCGGGCCGGCCCCGCAGGTCGAGCCAGTTGTCCTTCTCGTGCACGAAGCACGAGCGCTCGTAGGCCAGCGCCTGTCGCGCCGTCTCCAGGAAGCGCGCCTCGCCGGTGAGCGCATGCAGCTCCACCAGCGCCAGGGCGATGCCCGCGGTGCCATGAGCGAAGCCCGTCAGTGCCGCGTCCGGCTCCAGTCGCGAGTGCCAGCCCACGCCCACCTTCTGCGCGCGGGCGCTCGCCACCAGGTGCTCACCGCAGCGTCGGGCCACCGTCAGCACGCGCTCGGAGGGCGCCGCGCGGTGCAGCGCCGCGAGCGCCAGGATGCACCCGGCCGCGCCATCCAGGATGTCGAAGTTCGCGTCCTGCTCGATGAGCGGCTCCAACTGAGCCATGCACGTCGCCGCGTGGTCCAGCAGGTCCGGCCGCTGCCACAGCGTGCCCAACTGCGTGTACGTGTAGAGCAGTCCGCCCCATCCGAGGAAGCCGCCCACCGACGCCGGTTGATGTCGGGGCTCGCCGTGCTTGCGCTCCATGGTGCGGACGGCGCCCCAGGCCAGCTCCGTGTAGCGGGCCTCGCCCGTCACCTCGCCCAGGGTCGCCAGGAAGAGCGCGACGCCGGGCAGTCCGCCGTAGAGGTCCAACCCCAGGGGGCTCAGCCGCCACTGCCGGTTCCACCCCAGCGTCAGGCCGAACCAGGAGCACTCCTCGCGGCCGCCCACCGCGAGCACCTCCAGCCGGTCACCCAATGCGCGAGCCGCGTCGAGCAACTGCTCGCGGGTGAGCGGAGTGGTGCCCGGGACGGGCTCGTGGCGCGCGAGTCGGAGCGGGTCCGCTTCGATTCCCAGCGTGGCGAAGGAGGCGCGGATGGCCCAGACCTGCTTCTCGAAGTCCTGCTCGCCCAGCCGGTCCACCTGCTTCTTCAGTCGCTCCAGTCCCCGCTCGTCGAAGACGCCGGGAATCTCCTCGCCGGGCTCGCCCCAGACGCTCGTGCTGTCCGGCACCGTGGTGAAGAGCGGCACGTCGCCGCGCTCCAGGGACTGGCGCTCCGCTTGATTCACCTGCGTGAGGAACGGGAAGCGGTCCGTGTCGAGCCACAGCCGCTCGAAGAAACGGTCGCGGTCCAGCGCGTTGCGAAGGAGGTCCGGGTGGTGGCTCTCCATGAGCATCGTCTTGTAGACGAACGTGGGCCGCAGCAGCGTGCGCACCTCCACGTGCGCGAAGCGCGTCAACAGGCCCCACTCGCCCAGCAGCGAGTCCTTGTGCTGGCGCAAGAGCGAGTAGACCTCCGAGAAGCCGCGCACGACGCTGTCCTGGTAGTGGAACAGGTCCACGTCCTCGCCGTTGAGGGTGGGGCGGTTGAGGCCTCGGCGGAAGGCGCGGGGCTTGCGCGTGTAGTGCAGTTCGTCCGTGCCGGCGCCCTCCATCGTCGGGGCGTTGCGGTTACCCGCGTGGCCCTCTGGGTTGCCCATGCCGCTGATGTCCACGCCCGCGGTGCGCGCGTCCTCCCACGCCCGGCCCGGCAGGAGCCCCACGCGCAGCACGGAGGCGAACACCTCCTGCTCGCGCAAGAGCAGGTCCGCCTGCTCCGTCAGCCGCAGGGGCGGATGCAGCAGTGACTCCAGGTCGATGAGCACCGGGTGCTCACCGGCGGCGATGACGTTCTCGAAGTGGAAGTCCGTGCCGTCCAGCAGGTACAGCAGCGCCAGGTAGCCGCCGTGGCGCTGGTAGAAGCGGTGGACCTGCGCCTCGTCGGTGCACGTCTCGGCCTCCACGCACTGGACCCAGCCGTAGCCGTCGCGCTCGACGCGAGGGGTGAGCGGGAAGGGCGTGGAGACACCGCGCGCGTTCACCCACTCCAGCAGCGCGTGGAAGTGGTGGTCCGTCGCCAGCGAGCGAGGCTTGTAGATGACGGTGAGCCCGGAGGAGAACGTGACGCGCGCCACCGAGTGGCCGCCCCGGTGGATGTCTCCCAGCCCCGCCTTCAGCTCGGTGAGTTGCCCCAGTTCCTTGCCGGAATGGAGCATCTGTCGCAGTGATTCCTGGTCCGCGCACAGCCGCTGGAGGAACTCCAGGCTCGTGTCGGCCCACAGGGTAACACGTGTCACCAGGTTGCGAGCCAGCACCGGGTACTCGCGGTACAGCGCGGCGAGGACGTCGGGCTGTCGCAGCCGCTTCACGAAGGACTGGAAGCGCTCCGGCGGCGTCTGGCCGTCGAGCAGCTCCGACAGGCGGGCCACGTGCAGCTCCAACACGAGCGTGCGGCTCAGCAGGTCCAACACGGTGGGAGGCAGCGAGGCGAAGAGCACCCCGCCCACCGTCTCCGGGTCGAAGGGCAGCGCCGCTCCCGAGGCGACGAGCGCCGAGATTCCTGCCTGGAGCCGCTCGAAGCCCTGACGCAGGAAGGGCTCCGCGGCGACGATGAGCGCCGCGTTCGGGCTGTTCACATACGACGCGGGGTAGGGCAGGCGCGTGGTGGGGGCGGGCCGCGCCAGGGCCGCCTCCACGTCATGCATCCACGCGGGCGCGACGGGGACGCGGGCGCGCACGGCCTCGATGGGCTCACCGAGCAACTGGCGCAGCGTGTCCTCGGAGATTCCCGCGGAGGCCAGCCGCTGCGCGAAGAGGGCGTCGTCGGAGAGCGGAGGCTTCTCGCGCCAGCGCTTGAGCCGGCGCTCCGCCAGGGCCGCGTCCACCGAGCCGCCCGGCGTGTCCGGGTGGGCACGCAGGGAGGCGATGCGCTCGGTGAGCGTGAGGGCGTGGTACCAGGCGAGGTCGGGCGGCGGCTGGGACATGATGGGGGTCGTCGAGGAGTGCCGCGTCCGGTGGGGGCCACCTGGGTGGCACCGCGCCGGTCGTCAGGTGGCCAGCGGGCGGGAGGGGTTGCGCAACCAGTAGTGCCGGAAGGCGAGATAGGCCTTCACCTGGAGCGGCTGCCCCGGTTGGTGGATGAGCTTCACGTGGTTGATGCGGCGGGCGAAGCCGCTGTGCTGGCCGGGCATCCGCTCGCTGGCGCGCACCAGGTTCTCTGGCCACTGTCCCTCGTGGGTGAGGGAGCTCTGCACACCCGCCCAGGTCAGCAGCGCATCGCGCTTGAGCGGCGTGCACAGCCCCTGCGCCACCAGCGTGTCCAACCACCGTTGCCAGCGGGCCGGGCTGGGGTCCTGGTCCAGGATGCACTCCAGGCCGAGCTTGGGGTGGATGCCCTCACCCACGTCGATGTCGAGCGTGAAGTCGTCCACGAAGGGCCGCGTCTCCTCCAGGAGCGCGTCCAGGACATCGGCCTCGCCCGGCCAACCCGCGTCGCGCAGCGCGGTGCCCAGGCCCTGATGGGGCAGCCCGCGGATGCACAGCCGCAGCGCGTCCGTGTGCCGGGAGAACATCATCCCCACCTGCTCGATGCGCGGCGGGCCGGGCAGCAGCTCCAGACAGCGCAGCATCGCCGGGGGGATGTCCGCGCGCCCGGGGCCGCGCAGCAACTCCAGGCTGCCGCGCACGGTGTCGAGCAGGTCCTCCGGGGGCTGCTCCGGCCCGAAGAAGACACCGGGGATGGGGACCTCGCCCTCCAGCTCCTGAAGGTCGAACTCCAGCCACATGTCCCTCACGCGCTTGTGCAGAGGGGAGGTAGGACTGGCCCACGTCCGGCAGTAGTCGCGCACGCGCTGCCAGACGGGGCTGTGCAGGAACGCGTCGGGTGGGTGGTAGTCGGGGTGGTGTCCCGCGAAGGCGGCGCGGGTGCCATCGGCGGCGAGCAGGTTGATGAGGAAGTCCCCCACTGGCGCGTCGTCACCCAGCCTGCACTCGAAGCCGCTGCTCGCGCACGGGGGGAGCTGACGGGCGATTCCGAGGATGGGCCGCAGCGCCTCGGGCGAGACGAGCGCTGGCGGGACGAACGGCACGGCGAGCCGCAGATAGTCTTCCATGGACAGACGCAGGGGGAGCCTCTCTTCGTTGCGTGTCGGGGATGGAGCTCAGCCGCTGAGCCGCTGGGAGTGAGGGGGGAGCTCGGCGGCCCCCTTGCTGGGGGCGTCTTCCGAGAGCTGCTTGCGCACCAGCTCCACGTAGTGGCCCTCGCGGCCCATCAGCTCCACGTGGGTGCCCCGCTCGACGAGCTTGCCGCCGTCCAGCACGAGGATGAGGTCCGCGTCACGCACGGTGCTGAGCCGGTGGGCGATGAGGATGCGCGTGCAGGACAGCGCCCCCAGGTTGTCGTCCAACGTGCTCTCGGTGAGCACGTCGAGCTGGCTGGTGGCCTCGTCCAACAGCAGCAGCGCGGGCTTGCGCACCAGCGCCCGGGCCACCGCGAGCCGCTGCCGCTGTCCACCCGAAAGTCCGGAGCCGCCCGAGCCGGAGATGACCGTCTCGTAGCCCATGGGCATCTTCTCGATGTCGTCATGGATGACGGCGAGCTTCGCGGCCTCCATGACCTGCTCCAGCGGCAGGGACGGGTCGCTGAAGGTGATGTTCTCCCGGAGCGAGCCGCTGAAGAGGAACGGCTCCTGGAGCACCGCGCCGAACTGCCCGCGCAGCATGACGTAGTCCAGCGACTGCATCGGCTGGCCGTCGTAGAGGATTTCGCCCGTGGAGGGCTCGTGCAGGCCGAGCAGCAGCATGGCCAGCGTCGTCTTGCCGGAGCCGCTGCGTCCCACCAGCGCCACCTTCTGCCCGGGCTGGATGCTCAGCGAAATCCCGTCGAGGACAACGGGTCCCTCGGGCGAGTAGCGGAAGCTGACGTCCTTGAGCTCCACCTGGCCGGACAGCTTGTCGATGGGCTTCACGTCCGGCAGCGACTGCTCCGGCGTGGCCTCCAGGATGTCGATGAGGCGGTTGAGGTGCGCGCCCACCATCTGGAGCTGCTGACCGGTGGCGGTGAGAGACGCGAGCGGCTGGATGCAGGAGACGGCCAGCGCGTTGAGCGCGAGCATGGTGCCCAGCGACATCTCCCCCGCGAGCACCTGGCGCGCGCCCAGCCACAAGAGCAGCAGCGGAGCCAAGGTGCGCAGCGTGAGCAGCGCGGAGTCCAGCACCGATGACAGGTGGTTGCGGCGCACCGTCACGTTCAGGTGCTTCATCAGGAGGTTGGACCAGTGGTCCAGCACCCGCTGCTCGGCGCCCGAGGCCTTGAGCGTGGCCACGCCAATCAGCGCCTCGGTGAGGTAGTTCTGCGACTCCGACTGCGCCGTCAGGCTCTCCTGGGTGAGGCCATGGATGCGCTGGTTGGTGCTCAAGAGCAGCGCCACTTGGATGGCGCCGATGATGATGGAGACGATGCCGAACAGCGGCGCCTGGAACAGCAGGATGGTGAAGTAGACGAGCACCAGCAGGCCGTCGAGCACCACGGACAGCGTGCGGCTGGTGAGCGCCTCGCGGATGGCCACGTTGCTGCCCAACCGCGTGAGCAGATCGCCCGTGGTGCGCTGCTGGAAGAAGCGCAGCGGAAGCGTGAGCAGGTGGCCGAACAGCCCCAGCATCATCCGCGAGTCCAGGCGGGCGTACAGGTAGATGATGACGGCCGAGCGCAGGTAGCTCGTCAACCCCTGCGCCACCACGAGCACCGCCATCCCCAGCCCGAGCACCGTCATCAAATCCACGGCGCGATACGGCAGGACGCGGTCCACGACGACTTGAGTGAGCAGCGGCAGCGACAGGCCGATGCCCTGCATCATCAGCGAGGCGGCGAAAATCTGTCCCAGGAACGCGCCGAAGCGCGGCACGCCCACCACGTAGGACAGCACCGTGCGCCAGGACGAATCGCCCGAGTGCTTGCGGCGCTGGAACTGGAGGCTCGGCTCGAACGACAGGGCCAGGCCCGTGAAGCCCGCGTCGAACTCCGAGGGCGTCAGCCGGCGACGTCCGCGCGCCGGGTCGACGACATCCACGTGGGACGGCGTCCAGCGCTCCACCACGAGGAAGTGGTTGAACTCCCAGAAGACGATGGCGGGCAGGGGGATGCGGTGGAAGTTGGCCAGCGTGACGGAGTAGCGCCGCGCGATGAGGCCGTGTGTCCGGGCCGCGCGGACGATGGCGAGCGCGGAGGCGCCGTCACGGCCGGTGTCCAGGCACTCGCGACAGTCGGCCGCGGCGGTGCGGCGTCCGTAATACGAGAGCACCATGGCCAGGCACGCGCCACCGCACTCCCGCGTGCTGAGCTGGAGGATGACGGGCACGCGCCGACGGCGGAACCACAGCACCAGCGGCCACAGCAGGCGCATCACCCGGTCCAACAGCCGGGGCGACGGCGTGGGGGAATCCGGGGGCGATGCGGTGGGCTCCTGGGGCGCCGTGGCCGAAGCCGAGGACTGCGCGGTGGACTCCGAGGACGGCGCGGCGGGCCTGGTCGGAAGGCTCATCGACCGTGGCTCCGCGCGGCGTCACGGTTGAACGCGAGCAGCTCGATGAGTCGCTGCGAGCCCACGCGGACGCTCACCGGAAAGGTGCCGCCCAGGAAGTCGGAAGGCGACGGGCCCTCGGGCGATGCGCTCAGCCGCGCGACGAGGACAGCGGAGGGAGCCGCGCCGAGCTGGGACGGCACCAGGTCCACGCCGAAGCGCTCCCGCGCGGCCTTGGGGCTCAGGAGCTGAGGCTCCACGGTGAGGACCTCCGCGCGCAGGCGGGCGGCGGGGGACGAGGGCTCCACGACGAGCGGCTGTTGGGGCTGGAGCGCGGGGAGCGACTGGTGCGACAGGAAGACGAGCAGCAGCGGCTCACCCGGCCGGGCCAGGGGGCTGACGCGCGTGCCCTCCACGACGATGGCCACGCCGGACTCGAAGCGGGGAACCCGGGCGCTCCAGGCGAGCGCGCCGCAGCCCAGCACCAGCACGAGCGCCAACCACATCAGGGCCTGGGCGCGCGGTGCGACGAACGCGGGGAGCACCAACTGGGAGCGTCCCTGGACGAAGCGCTCCAAGGCGCCGGTGCGGAAGATGGAGGAGGGGGGCGCGCTCATGAATGGCCCTTCGCCAAGGTGGCTCCCGCCAGGGGTGTGGGCACTGGAGGCACTGTGAGAACGCTACACATCTCAGGCGGCTCCACTGCCTTGTGGGCAGTGAAGCACGGTCCTGATTGAGACTAGCAGCTGCACCAGTCGCAGCTGGCCGCGGCCAGACCGCCCGAGGCAACGCCGAGGACTTCGTCGGTCAGCTCCAGGATGCCGGCCGGGTTCGCGGGGATGAGGTCCCGCTCGGACTCGGACAGGTTGTTGCGGAACTCCTCGTCCTTCCACGCACGGATGATCTCAGACTTGACGGAATCAGACATGGGCTTCTCCTTTACA
Organism: Myxococcus eversor; assembly: GCF_010894455.1. GTDB lineage: Bacteria > Myxococcota > Myxococcia > Myxococcales > Myxococcaceae > Myxococcus > Myxococcus eversor. Next base: position 193,779 of record NZ_JAAIXY010000020.1, read on the forward strand.
ACGGGAGTACAGCGAGGGACCTGCGGCAACGCACCCGGGATTCGCCTGTCAGCACGCCTCCCGAGAAAGCCCAGTATGAGTTGACTAACGAACCGCCGGCAAGACGGGGGTATCATTTTTCACTGATACTTGAATGTATTGCCGGAATTCAGCGAGTTCTCGTCATAAAAGTTCATGAGCGAGGGGTTGCGTCCGCGTGCGAAGAATGGGGCGCCGCTCGACGGCGAGCCGCTCCAGCAGGGACGCGGCGCCAGCGCTTCCCGGGGCCTGGGCGAAGGCGTGTTGGAGCCGCCGCGCATGATGTCTCAAGGAGGCGTTGTCTCTCAGCGCTTCCACCTGCTCGCCGAGCCGGGCGACGGTGACATCCTCGGGGCGCAGGTGCACGGCGACGCCCGCGGCCAGACAGCGGAGGGTCAAGTCAGACTGCTCTCCACCGCCGCCGCCTGGAATGAGGAACAGGGGCAGTCCATGGGTGAGCGCGCCGAGCACGGCGGCCGTGGTGCTGCTGGAGATGATGCCCTGGGCAAAGGGCAGCACCGTGGCCTGGGGGACATGGGGCCGCACGAAGAAGTTGGCGGGCACGCGCCCCACGTCGCGGTCCAACCGGCCGGTGGAGGCCGCCACCCGGATGGGTTTGTCTCCGAGCGCGTCGCGCAATTCCTCCCAGAAGCCGGGAGAGTTGAACACGCGTCCGGGCTGGGCATAGAGGATGGGTTCTCCCGAGGCGCGCGCCTCCGTCAGCCATTGCTCCAGCTCCGGGTTCGGCTCGATGAAGTCCCAGCCGAGGCTGCCCACCAGGTGGGTGACTTCAGGCAGCACGTCCAGCGGACCCTCGAGCTCCTCGACAGTCTGAAGCAGGTGCAGGTCTCCCAGCAGCGGTGACTGGCTGGAGGGGACGTCCCGCTTGGGCAGCCAGAACATCTCGCTGCCCAAATCGTAGGACTCCATCAGCCGCGCGTAGCGGTCCTTGAGGAACTCGTCATAGGGGAGCGTGCCGGCGAGCCGGTGGACCTGGTAGGCGCGGAACTCGGGGGACATCCGCTCCAGCATGGCGTCGGTGGGCAGGATGCTGGCGGCCAGGCCGATGACCGCCGAGGGAATCTGGTGCCGGGCGCCCGCGAGCACCGCGCCGAAGGCCATGGCCTGTCCCACCAGCACGTCGGCGGGGAACTCGGTGAGGGCGTATTCGATGTGTTTCACCTGCCGGGCCTGCTCCAGCGGGTTGGCGGTGCGCTCGACGACGAAGCTGGGGCCGTCCTCCTTGCCGCGAGGAATGCGTCGCAGGCCCACCCGTTCCAGGAGCGGGCTCATGGTGGGGCCGGTGGCGAAGGCCACCTCATGGCCGTGCTTGCGCAGCTCCAGTGCCACGGAGATGGCGGGACCGAGGGAGCCGTAGCTGGTGAGGGACGTGAAGAGAAAGCGCATCGCCTGTCCTTCGGGGCGCCCGTGGCGCTCAGGTGCACTGCCAGCGACTGTAACAGCTTCTTGTTTCGCTGCTTTCACGGTGGCCTGTCTGTCTCGCCCCAACCTGGGTCATGATTCGGCCGAGCGCCGTGGCGGCGGGTGCGCGACGCGGGGTTCTTCCGGAGTGTGAAGCATGGAGATGTCGGCGGCAGAGAAGGACGCACTCGTGAAGGCGCTCGGCGCCGGCGTCAGACAACCCATCCTTTCTTCACCGTTGGAGCTGCGGCCCTACAGCCACGACTTCGGCGGCATCCAGCAGCGGCATCCGGCCGTGGTGGTGCGTACCTGGAGCGAGCAGGACCTGGTCCACACGCTGAGGGTGGCGCGCGAGCGCGGTGTCTCCGTCACCGTCCGAGGCTCGGGCCACTCGCTGCGAGCGCAGTCGCTCAGCGACGGCGGCATCGTCGTGGAGAACGTGGGGGGCGAGCCCGACATCCTGGTGAACGAGGATGGCACGGTGGAAGTCACCACGCGCACGCGCTGGGGCGAGCTGGAGGCGGCGCTCAACATGGTGGGCCGCACCGCGCCCGTGCTCACGGACCACATGGCCACGGCGCTGGGTGGCACGCTGTCCGTCGCGGGTTATGGCGCGCGCTCGCTGCAGTACGGCGCGCACCTGGACCAGGTGGAGCGGCTGCGCCTCATCCTGCCGGATGGCTCCGCGCGCTGGTGCTCGCGGACCGAGGACGGTGAGCTGTTCCAGTACGCGCTCGGGGGCTTCGGGCAGGTGGGCGTCATCGAGCGCGTCGTCATGCGGACGCATCCGTATCGTCCGGCGGTGCGCGTGCAGATCAACGAGTTCGACTCGTTGGGCGCGCTGGTGGAGTCCCTGGCATGGACCGCGGACTTCGACGGGGCCTCACCGGACCACTTCTTCGGACAGCAGAAGCGCGGGCAGGTGCAGAGCGTCTTCGGCGCCAGCCACGAGGACGAGGCGAAGGCCGCGTCCACGCCGATTCCGGGGCCACTGGAGAAGCAGGCGCAGCGGCGCACGCACCTGCTCGTCCGTCCGGGCTACTTCATCCAGGCGCGGACGCGGGCCGACGGCCCCCTGGACACGTTGCCCCGCCAGTATTGGAGCGACTACTGCTTCGACTACGAGGGCCTGAAGGCCTTCGTGCAATACCTGGAGGCCGGTCCACGCGAGCGCGTCTGGGACGACAACTGTCTGGTGCGGATGCTGGCGTTGAAGCGGGGCGAGGTGCGCTGGCCGTTCGACATCCGCTCGATTGGGACGACGGCGTCGAGGCTCTACGGCATCGGCGTCTACTACCGCATCGAACCCGGCGAGGACGCGAAGGCGGAGCTGGCCCGGCAGGCGCACCGCGACTTCCTGGCGCGCTGCCTGGAGCTGGGTGGCCGGCCGTATCTCTACGGCTGCAACGAGCTGACGCCAGAGTTGATGCAGCGCTTCTACGGCGACGCGTATGCGCGACTGAAAGTGCTGCGACGGGAGCTGGACCCGGACGGGCTGCTCAATCCGGGCGGGCTCCCCTGACGCCTACTCGGGGCGGAGCAGGCCCCGGGCCACGAGCACCTTGAGGACCTCGTGGGCCTGCTCGAGACGGAGGCCGCCCGTCCACATCTCCACTTCGGCCAGGGAGAAGCGCTGTCGCTCGGAGAGGGCGCGTATCAGGGGCAGCGCGTCTCCACCGAGGGCGACCTCCGTGTTCGCGCCATAGACATACACCATCGACATCGCGGCGCCCGGCGTGGCGGGGCGCGCGGCGTAGACGAGGGGATATGGCTCGGTGCGCACCAGGACGACGTCGGGCTGGAGCGGTGTCTCCGCCGTCTGGCGGGCCGGGGCTGGCTGGGGACTGGTGGTGGTGGCGCGTCTCCACAGGCGCTCCAGCTCCGTGTCATCCGCCGCCAGCTTTCCGAGCAGTGATTGCAACTCCTCCAGGCGGGTGGAGATGAACCGCCGCACCTCGGGGGGCATGGCACCACCCGTGGTGGGCGAGGCGAGCGAGGCGGGGACGAGGGCGCGCCACTCCACGCGGCCCTGGAGCACCCGCTCCAGCTCCGGTCCGAGGATGCCGAAGAAGCCCACCGTCTCGCAGGCCATGTTCATCGCGAGGGAGGACTCGGTATTGGCCTTCGCGTCGTGCCAGCAGCCCGGCGGGAGGTAGAGCAGGTCGCCCGGCTCCAGCAGCACCTCCTCGAACTGGCTCGCATCCGGGGTGGCCACGTCCTTGATGGGCTTGCCGTCGCTCTGCCGGACGCGGCCGTCCTGCTCGACGATGGCGTTGCGCAGCGGGTAGTTCATGGCGGGCTGGCGCGAGTACCGCCACTGCTTGCGGCCCTCAATCTGGATGACCATCGCGTGGCGCGCGTCGTAGTGCGTGTCCAGGCCCTCGCCCGGCGGGGACAGGTAGCAGTTGAAGCGGACGGGGCTCGTCAACTGGAGCTGGCGTTTGATATCGGCCGCGAAGCGCGCGAGCCCCGGGTCTCCCGCGCCGATGTCGTTGACGCAGACGGTGGTGCGCGAGGTGAGCGCCTCGCGGACCTGCTGCGGCTCAATCTGGATGGCGGCGTACTGGTCGTGACGGTTGCGCCAGAAGGAGTGGATGCCGAAGGACGCGGGGGCTCGCTTGTCGAAGCCCGCGTGGAGGATGGCCCTGTCGAACCGCTCGCGGTCGAACAGCCCCTTGAACTTCCCGGGCGTGCCCCGGACGAAGAGCGCCTTCTTCTCCCAGTACTCGGCGAGGAAATCCTCGGGAGTGATGGGATGCAGCAGCTCCGCGAGTTCACGGCCGGTACCACCGAGCATCGGAAGACCCCTTGCACGAGTTGGCGATGTCTCAACGGTAGTCGCGAGACATGGCGCGCGTCGAGACACCCTCCGTTTCGCCCGGGTCAGGGCGCTGGTGCGAACGTGGTTTGGATGTCCAGGGCTCGGGACAGCGTGAGCGTCACGGGCGTCTTGGCGGCGATTTCGAGCAGGCGGGCGCGCTGCTCCTCGCTCACGGTGGGGCCCACGGAGAGCACGCGCTCCACGCGCTCGGTGCCGTTCTCGCGGAAGAGCTTGAGCTTCACGGTGAGGGGCCCCAGGTCCCAGCCCTTGCGCGCGGCGTACATCTTCAAGGTGATGGCGGTGCACGCGCCCAATGAGCCCATCAGCAGTTGATAGGGCGCCGGGCCCTGGTCCGCGCCACCAAGGGCTGTGGGCTCGTCAGCCTGGAAGTGGTGCTTGCCGGTGCGAATCGACTGCGTGTAGCCGGCCTGGCTCTCGACGACGGCCGCCGCGAGCAGCGTGGAGTCTGGGGTGGTCATGCCGGGCATGAATCCAGGACGCGGCCCGCGTGACAAGGACCGTGCATGGGTGGGAAGTCGCTTGGTTGTTTCAGCGGCGCATCCCTCTTCCTGGGGTAGCTTTTCGTGGAGATGCCTTCCCTGGAGCCCGCGAGCCCCACGTCTTCCTCGCCGAGCGACCGAGCCGCCGTGCTCCGGGAGCTGGCGTTGCTGTTCCTCCGGCTGGGCACCACGGCCTTCGGTGGACCCGCCGCGCACATCGCGCTCATGGAGGACGAGGTGGTGCGCCGTCGGCGCTGGCTCACGCGCGAGGAGTTCGTGGACCTGCTCGGCGCGGCGAACCTCATCCCCGGTCCCAACTCCACGGAGCTGGCCATCCACATCGGCCACCGGCGCGGCGGCTGGCCCGGCCTGCTGGTCGCCGGGGTCTGCTTCATCCTCCCGGCGTTCCTCATCGTCACCAGCTTCGCCTGGGCCTACTCACGCTTCGGCACCCTGCCGGACGTGAGCGCGCTCTTGTCCGGGGTGAAGGCCGTCATCATCGCCGTGGTGCTGCAAGCGCTGTGGGGGCTGTCGCTCACCGTGGTGAAGACGAAGCTCGCCGCCGTCGTGGCCTTGTGCTCCGTCTCGGCGGCGTTCCTCGGCGTCAACGAGCTGCTGCTCCTGTTGCTGTCGGGGCTCGGGGTGCTCGCGTGGCGCGCGGTGGAGCACCGCCGGGCGCGGGGGCCCTCGTCGAACTCCATGGTGTCGCCATGGGCGCTGATGCTTCCCCTGGGCGGGGCCAGCGCGGCCGTGCCCTTCACGCAGCAGGGCCTGTTCCTCTTCTTCCTGAAGGTGGGTTCGGTGCTGTACGGCAGCGGTTACGTGCTGCTGGCCTTCCTGCGCGCTGATTTGGTGGAGAGGCTGGGCTGGCTGTCGGAGGCGCAGTTGCTGGACGCGGTGGCGGTGGGGCAGGTGACGCCCGGTCCTGTCTTCACCACGGCCACGTTCATCGGCTACGTGCTCGGGGGAATGACGGGAGCGGTGGTGGCCACGGTGGGCATCTTCCTGCCCGCGTTCTTCTTCGTCGCGCTCAGCGGGCCGCTGGTGCCGCGATTGCGCGCCTCCTGGGCGGCGGGAGCGTTCCTGGATGGTGTCAACGCGGCGTCGCTGGCGCTGATGGCCGTGGTGACGTGGCAACTCAGCCGGGCGGCGCTGGTGGACGCGTGGACGGTGGGGCTCGCCATCGCGTCCGCTGTGTTGTTGCTTCGCTTCCGCGTCAACTCCGCCTGGCTGGTGCTGGGCGGAGGCGCGGTGGGGTGGCTGGTGAAGAGCCTCAGCGCGGGGTGAGCGTCGCCTCGCAGCGGGCCACTTCGTCTCCGGACAGGTCGCTGCGCCGGTCGATGCACGTCAGGCGCAGCTTGTCGCCCTCGAGCGTGTTCTCGCAGTGTCGGTTGGCGTCGATGGTCGTCGTGGAGCCCGCGTCCGCTCGCACGACACCGCCATCCGCGCCCAGGTGCACGGTGTGGTTGCGGTCATGCAGCGACCATTCGCCCTTGGGAATGTCCAGGGAGTCCTGGGTCGAATCGCCGAAGGCGGGGAACCCCAGCGCCTCCGCGCCCTGCGTGGTGACTTCGCACGAGTCCTCATCCGAAAGGACGCGGAAGGTGCCATTGGTGCCGCAGGTGTTGCCGCTGACGTCGAAGGCGACATTGAGCGCGCCGTGCTCGCAGCGGCGCGACGAGTCGGCGACGAGCAGCAGCCCGGTGGTGGCCAGTGCGGCGACGGTGGCGAGGTTTCTCAGCAAGGGCTTCATGACAAGGCTCCGGGGGGAGTGAGGGACGTGGCCGGCGTCTGGGAGAGCAGCGTGGCGCGGCCGTACAGCATCGCCACCGCGATGAAGGGCAGGGTGAGCAGGTCCGTGGGGTCGGCCACCGCGCGGAAGCCGGTGAGTCCGAACGGTGCGCCCAGGGGACGCAGCCATTGACAGAAGAGGTCCGCGAGCGGCTGCGACACCTTGAGCGCGGTGAACAGCACGGCGGTCAGCGCCGCGCCCACTCCCAGCCGGACACCTCGCGGCCAGCGAGTCGCGAGGGCCAGCAGCGCGGACACGTAGAGCGGCAGGAAGAAGCAGATGGCCACATCCGACAGCTTGCCGGTGAGCGTGTTGTGAAAGGCGGGCTTGAGCCAGCGGTCATTCACCGCCATCAACGCCACGGCCGCCAGGGGCAGTGGGGCGAAGAACTCTGGCAGGCGAGGCAGGGCCTTCACCGCAGCCCCTCCGGCCGCACCAGTGCACGCAGGAGGATGGCGTCGGTGAGCAGCTCCACCGGAGCCCGGTCATCCGTCAGGGGCTCCCCCGAGGCCACCGCGCGCAGCTCTCCGACGACACGCGTCGCCAGCGGGCGCAGCGAGAGTGGGAGCCGCTCCGTCCTCGCGGCCAGCCGCTCCGCCATGCCCTCCTCGCCCGCGAAGAAGAGCGTGTTGCTGTGGTTGCGCGCATCCGCGGCGAGCACTCGGGGGAACACGGACGCCAGCGTGCCGCCCACCGCGTCCACCACCCCTCGCTCCTCGCGGAAACGGCCCACGTTGAAGCACGCCACTCCGCCAGGAACGAGGTGCTCCGCCACGCTCCGCGCGAACTCACGGGTCGTCAGATGGAAGGGCACATAGGGGAAGCGGAACGCGTCGACGATGATGACGTCGTAGCGCCGCCAGTCCGACTCCAGGAACGCGCGTGCATCCCCGACGTGCACCTCCACCTCGGCCCCCAGTCCGAAGTGCGTCCGCGCCAGCCGCACCACCGCCGCGTCCAGCTCCACGCCCACCACCCGCGCCCCCAGATACGTCTCGCGCAGCCCGCGCGCGCTGGTGCCCGCCCCCAACCCCAGCAGCAACACGCGAGGCGCCCGAGGCTCCGCGCGCGCCATCGCCGGCGTCAACAGGTAGTGCGCGAAGACCTCTTCCCGCACCGGCTGCCCGGGCAACCACGTGCTCTGCACCGCGAAGCCCTCGTCGAACACCAGGCTCCGAGTCCCCTCGGGAGACTCCAGCACCTGCACGAAGGCATGGGGGGACTCGGCCACCTCCAGCGCTCGCGGATGTCGCGGCAGTGCATGGATTCCGAACGCCAGCGCCACCACCGGCACGCCCACCGCCACCACCCGCCACCTCCACCCGAGCCCGTGTGCCGCCGTCAGCCCGAGCAGCCCCGCGAAACACGCCATCGCCCGCGCGGTGCCCAGCCACGGCAGCACCACGAAGGCCGCCAGCAGCGTCCCGGCGATGCTCCCCAGTGTGGACGCCGAGGACAGCCGCCCCGCATGCGCCCCCGCCGACGCCACGCCGCCCAGCCCCACCCGCAACAGGAACGGCCCCACCGCGCCCAGCGCCAGCAGCGGCGGCACCGCCACCAGCACCACCAACGCCACGCGCCCCATGGCCTCCAGTGGACGCCCCGTCATCACCGCCGTCGTGGCCCCCGGCAAGAGGGCCCTCGCCAGGAAGGGCAGGGCCGCCAGGAGCAGCGCCGCGACACACAGCGCCATGCGCAGCGGCTCCAGTCGCTCCGCGCGGTCTGCCCATCGCCCGCCCAGGTGCGCCCCCAGCGCAAGCCCTCCCAGCACCAGGGAGATGAGCGCCGCCCACACCGGCGTGCTGCTCCCGAAGTAGGGGGCCACCAGTCGCGAGGCGGCCATCTCCGACGCCATCACCGTGGCGCCAGAGAGGAAGGACAACCACGTCAGTGAAGAGGGCTTCATGAGCGGGGGCCCGGATGAGCAAGGCCCGTTCCATACTCAACAGCCCGTAACTCCACGGCCCCAGGGGAGGAACCCCGAGGTGCGGGCGACAAGGCTGTCAGTGACTCACGGCTCCACTGACAGCGGTGTCACGCTCACGCCTTGAAGGGCAGGGGGGCCACCTTCACGGTGTCGGGGCCCCCCGCCAGCGTCAGCTCGGTGCCGGGCTCCAGCGAGTCCCGGTGCACGTAGCCCAGGGCCACGCGCTGTCCCTGGGCCGGCGAGCGCACCACGCTGGTGAGCCAGCCCACCTTCTTCTCGCCCCGGCGCAGCTCCGTGCCCGGCGCGGCGTCGAGCTCGCCCAAGAGCAGGCCCGTCAGCTTGCGGTTCATGTGGCCGCGGAAGGTGGCCCGGGCGATGACCTCCTGCCCGATGTAGCAACCCTTGTTGTAGGAGATGGCCCCGGTGAGGTTGGCCTCCATGGGGATGGTGGTGTCCACCATGTCCTGCCCGTAGCGGGGGACCCCGGCCTCCACGCGCAACAGCTCCAGGCCCTCGAAGCCCAGCGGCTTGAGGCCGAGCTCGGCGCCCGCCTGGCTCAAGGCCCGCCACGCGGCCTCCAGGCCCGCGCGCGGCACCCACACATCGACGCCATGGGGCTCCACCGAGGTGTTGCCCACCAGGAGGACCTCCTGCCCGGCGAGCGTCATCGCCCGGGTGGCCTGGTGCGCCAGGGGAGCGAACCCTTCGCCCAGCACCCCCGCCGTCCGGGGGCCGAGCAGCCGGAGGATGCCGTACTCGCCCGTCGCGTCGTGCAGCTCGGCGTCCTCGGAGATGAGGTATTTCTCCAGGAACTCCCGGACCTTGGCGCCGTGGCCCGGCTCCACATCCATCAAGAGGTCCGCCTCCCGCTTGAGGATGCGGGCATCCGCCACCATGGCCCCCTTCACATTCACCAGGGCGGCGTACGTGGCGGCTCCGACGGGGAGGTTGTTCACCTCCTGGGTCACCATTCCATGTAGGAAGGAGGCCCTGTCCTCCCCCGTTATCCGGAGGATTTCACGGTAGGAGGCATCGTGGAGGGCCACGGCCTCCACGGCGGCCCGGTAGCCGTCCTCGCCGTTGCCATACCCGGCCACGACTTCCCGGCCGCGCACATCGATGAAGCGGGCCCCCGCTTCTTCGTGAAGAAAATGCAGAGACAGCGGTTCCATGTCCGTCGCTATATAGAGGCGAAGGAGCGAATGCCACGATGGATGTGAAGCACCTGTCGTCCTTCCAGGATTTCTCCCCGGAGAAGCTCCGGAAGCTCAACGTCTTCCAGTCCGAGCGCTTCTTCCTCGACGTCTACTGTCTGGCGCCTGGCCAGGCCCAGAAGCCGCATCACCACGCCACCTCCGACAAGGTCTACGTCGTCCTGGAAGGCCGTTGCCGCTTCCGCGTCGGCGCCGAGGAGGAGGTCCACGGTGTGGGCGCGGCGGTTTTCGCCCCCTCGGGCGCGGAGCACGGTGTCGCCAACGATGGCCCCGACTCCGCCCGATTGCTTGTCTTGATGACCCCGCCCCCGGAGCACGCATGAGTCCGAAGTCCTCTCCCCAGAAGGCCGCCACCCCCGTCCCCTTCCGCGTCGGGGTGGTGTTGCTGGTGCTGGGCGTGGCCGCGAGCGTCCTGTCCGTCTTCCAGTGGAGCCAGTTGCTCACGCTGCGCGCCGGTGGTTCCACCGTGTGTGGCGTGTCCGACACGGTGAACTGCGAGACGGTGTGGAACTCGCCGTTCGCCACCCGCATGCATGAGCTGTTCGGCATCCCTGTCGCGGGCCTGGGGCTCGTGTGGGGCCTGACGGTGGTGGCGCTGTCGGCGCTGTACCTGGCGCGTGCGCGCTCGGGGAAGCCGGTGGGTCCGGCGGCCCAGGGGCTGCGGCTCGCGGCCATCGCGGGCGTGGTGTCGGTGCTCGTGTTCGCCTTCGCGAGCTTCCAGACGGGCGTGGTGTGCCCCACGTGTCTGGGGACGTACGCGCTGGTGGCGGCCATCGCCGGTGTCGCGTGGAAGGGGCTGCCGGCCGGTGCGGGCCAGTGGGTCCCCGGGCTCCAGTGGACGGTCGGCATCACCGTCGTCGTATTCGTTGCCGTGTTGCTGCCGGGCCGCTCGCTGTCCACGCCGCAGCCCAAGGTGGGGGAGCTGCTGCCCGTGGCCTCGTCGTCGACGACGGAGGCGGCCACGCCCGCGTCGCTGGAGGCGTACCTGCGCGGGCTGCCGATGGCGCAGCAGCAGTTCATCTCCAACGCGCTGGCGCAGTACCGGCACGGCGTGCCGCAGGCCGCCGCCGCGCCCGCGCGTCACCGCTATGGGCCGGTGGACGCGCCGGTGAAGATTGTCGAGTGGACGGACAGCAAGTGCCCCCACTGCAAGGCGTTGGTGGAGGAGCTGGCGGTGCTGAAGAAGCGCGTGCCGGAGGGCAGGCTGTCGTTGGAGGCGCGGCAGTTCCCGCTGGATGGCTCGTGCAATCCGGCGATGCCCAAGCGCGGGCCGGATGCGCCCACGGTGCGGTGCGTGGCGGCGAAGGCGCAAATCTGCCTGGAGGGCGCGCCGGACTTCTGGACGCTGCGGGAGAAGCTCTTCGCGGCGCAGGCGGTGTTGGACACGGAGCGGGTGATGGAGATTGCCTCCTCCGGTTCGGTGTCGCGGATGCAGTTGGATGCGTGCATCGCGAGCGCGGCGACGGCGGCGAAGATTCAGGAGGATACGGCGTATGCGCTGCGCTACCAGTTCACGGGCACGCCGCTGGTGGTGGTGAACGGGCGGCAGGCAATGCCGTCCGCGCCATTCCTGTACGCGCTGGTGATGGCGAACGGGAATCCGAGCGCGCCCGCGTTCGACGTGCTGCCTCCGCCGCGCGCGATGCCGCAGGACGACCACGCGGGCCACAACCACTGAGCGACGGCGGGCGTCTCGTCATGGGCAAGCGTGACAAGAAGGACGAGCCGGCGGCTCCGGTGGGGCCGTTCCACAATCCCTTCGCCGCGCTGGCGGCGAAGCGGGAGGCGCTGCCGGTGGGGCCCGCAGCGCCTGCCGCGGCACCGGTGCGCAAGCCCGAGCCGAAGGGCCCGGCGCGCGCGGTGGTGCGGATGGAGCGCAAGGGGCGGGGCGGCAAGGAAGTCACGGTGGTGGAACATCTGGAACTGCCCGTGCCCCAGCGCGAGGTGTGGCTCAAGGCGCTGAAGAACTCGCTGGGGTGCGGAGGCGTGGTGGAGGACGACACGCTGGTGCTCCAGGGTGACCAGCGTGAGCGGCTGCCCGCGCTCTTGGAGGCACGCGGCGTGCGCAAGGTGACGGTGGGCTGAGCGGGGGCTGGTGGTACTGGATGTACCCCCGTCAAATCGGACACGTGGGAGTGGCGCGGCAGACTGCGCGCCATGACAAACAAGAACAGGTGGCGCACCCGTCGTACTCGCTCAGTCTTGACGGCCGTGTTGCGCCACGCCGCATGTGCGGAGGGGCCCATTTCACGGCCGGATGCCGCAGTCCGGAAGTGGGTAGGCCCCGAGGTCAATGTGCCGGGCGGGGGGCAGTTTCGCACCGTCATCCACTACGGTCCGTGGCAGTGCAGCAACCAGCTCATGAACTACTGCCGGGAGAAGTGCGCGGGGAGTGGTCATGCACTCCAGGGCTGCATGTGGCTGGCTGATGTGAAGATGGATTTTCAGGGCACTGTCGTGCGAGCCGGAAGCCGCTTCGGAATGACGCACTGTTGCTGCAACTACTCGACAATCAGCGTCAGTGCGAATCAGTCATCGCGTGCCCAGTGGGACAACGTCCGTGACGGGTTCCGTGAACAGTGGGCAGCCCGCTTCGGTGCATGGCCCACCGATAAGACCGGGCTGGCCTATCCAGGGCACCACATCCGAGATTTGAAGCACGGTGGCAACCCGACCGACTGGGAGAACATCCTTCCATTCGCCAAGGACATTCACGACACGCTGAACGGGCTCTATAACCAGTGCTATGCGAACAGCCCTCCATGGACCCAGGTCGGGCCTGATTACCCCTATGGAGAGTAGCCCATGAGCATGGCCGAACTCCTTGCCGAGGTGTCGCGCCTCCACTCCCCCAACCCTCCTGCGACGCCCGAGCAAATCGAAGCGTTCGAGCAGAGAGTGGGGTGGAGCCTCGACCCGGACCTGCGTGCCTTCTACCTGCACTGCGATGGTGCCGACCTATTCGACCCCCGCGCCCCCACGTTCAGGGACCCCGCGTTCTCGTTCCTCCCCCTGTCGAGGATTCAGCGTGCGCGGGTGGTCATGAGCCAGGACGACACCGACAAGGCGGGTCCCGAGTCTTGGTACGCGGTGTGCGCGGTACGGGACAGCAATTACATCCTCCTCGACGTGAGCCACCAGGAGTCAGGTCGGTATTCTCTGCGCGATGGCTACCGCGAGGGTTTCCCGGACCCCGACTACTGCCTGCGGATTGCGGCCTCGTTCTCTGAGTTCCTCGCTGGTGCACTCCGCTCGAACGGGAGTTGGTACTGGCTCCCGCCAGCGTGAGTTGCTGCATCGCTGTTGGGGTCGTTCCACAATCCCTTCGCGAGTGGCTCGTGCGAGGCGTTGCATGAGGTGGTCTCGACCGTGGATGCGCGAGGGCCGATGGGCGGGCAACCGAGGGAGTGAGCGTGGCGGAGCGGACAGGGCCCGAGCCGTCGATGCGGGTCTTGGCGAACGGTCCACTGGAGACCGTTCGTGCGGGCGTCCCGCTTCATTTCCCACCCCTCCGAGGACACGGGACTAGATTGTCGTCCGATGCCCCTCGTCTTCCTTCCCGACGCCGAGACGCTGTTCCTCTGGGGCCGAGAGCCCCTGCCTCGCGCCTTCTCCGACCTGCGCGACGCGGGCGAGAGCGCCTCCGCCGTCCTTGTCACCCCCGAGGGGCTCCGGGAGTGCGCGGGCCGCGGGCTGCCGCTCGCCGCTACCGTCGAGCGGTTCGCGGTGGCGCCCACTTCAGAGGTCGAGTCCTTCCCCGGCTCACTCGCCCTCTGGACGCTCGCCAGCAAGCTGGCGTTGGAGTTGCTCGCGCGCGAGCGCGTGGTGCCCACCCTCCTGAGAAGGAGCGAGCGCATCGAGGCGCGCTGGGCCGCGGCCCTCTCCGCCTCCGAGGACTCCAGCCGCGTCGTCGCTCTCGCCCGGAGCATGCCCGCCGCCGCGCACGCCGTCCCCGTGCACCCCGAACGAGGCTCTGCCGTCTGGGCCCCGGAGGCGCTGCTGCGCGCCTTCCTCGACGCCACCGTCGATGCCTTCGTTCGCGCCGCGCGCGGCGGGCCCTCCCTGTCTCCCCGCTCCTCCTCTCGTCGACCGGCGTCCTGGGACGAGCGCTGGCGCGCGGCGCTCTCGGGCGCGCGCCGTGACTTCGCCCCCGAGGGCTTCGCCGAGCGCTCCGTCGTCGACGAGCTGACGCGCTGGAGCGAGCCCGCGCTCGGCGCCAGGGACAGACTGCGCGCCTGCTTCCGGCTGGAGCCCCCGAAGGAGGACCGCGAGCCCTTCGTGCTGAGCTTCCACCTCCAGGCGCCCGATGACCCGAGCCTGCTCGTGTCCGCCACCGACGTCTGGAAGTCCCGCGGGCACCGCCTGGAGAAGCTCGGCCGCGCCTTCCGCGACCCGCAGGAGTCACTGCTCGAGGCGCTCGGTCGCGCGTCCCGGCTCTTCGCGCCCATCGCCCTCGTGCTGGAGAGCCCCCGCCCCGAGGCCCTCCTGCTCGAACCCGACGACGCCTGGGCGTTCCTCTCCGAGGGCGCGCGCGGGCTCGCCGACGCGGGCTTCGGCGTCATCGTCCCCGGGGAACTCACCACCTCGGGCCGGCGCCGCCTGCGGCTTCGAATGCGCGTGGGCGCGAACGCGAAGGTTGCCGGCGTCGTCGATGGTGCCGCGGGCCTCGGGCTCGACGCGCTCCTGCGCGTGGACTGGGATGCCGTTCTGGGCGACACGCCGCTCACCCCGCGCGAGCTCGAGTTGCTCGCCCAGCGCAAGGCGCCTCTCGTGCGCTTCCGGGGCGAGTGGGTCGCCGTGGATCCCCACGAACTCGACGCCATCCAGCGCCACCTGGCCCAGGGGCCCGGCCAGATGTCGGCCAGCGAGGCGGTGCGCGTGGCCCTGCTCGGAGAGACGCGCCACGGCTCGCTCCCCGTCACCGTCCTCGCCACCGGCGTGCTCGAGGAGCGCCTGGGGCGGCTGCGGTCGGGCGGGGCCACGGCCCAGGCAACTCCCAGCGCCCTGAACGCCACGCTGCGGCCCTATCAGTCACGAGGGCTGCACTGGCTGGACACGCTGGCCTCGTTGGGGCTCGGCGCCTGCCTCGCGGATGACATGGGTCTGGGCAAGACGGTGCAGATGCTGGCCTTCCTGCTGCGACGGCTGGAGCGCGCGCCCCGCGATTCACGGCCCACGCTGCTGGTGGCGCCCACCTCCGTGGTGGGCAACTGGGAGCGCGAGGTGGCCCGCTTCGCGCCCTCGTTGCGCGTGACACCCCACTACGGCGCGGAGCGTGCCCGCGCGGCGCGTGATGTGCCTCGTGGACCGGGAGTGCTCGTGCTCACCACCTATGGCCTCCTGCGCCGCGACGCCGAGCTGCTCGCGAAGGTGGACTGGGCCACGGTGGTGCTCGACGAGGCGCAGAACATCAAGAACTCGGCCTCGGCCACCGCCCGCGCGGCCCGGGCGCTGCGCGCCAGCGAGCGCTTCGCCCTCACGGGCACGCCGGTGGAGAACCGCCTCGCGGAGCTGTGGTCCATCCTGGAGTTCGCCAACCCCGGCCTGCTCGGGCCCCTGGAGACCTTCCGGCGCGAGCTGGCGCTGCCCATCGAACGCCATGGCAGTCAGGAGGCCGCCACCCTGCTCAGGCGCATCATCGGCCCGTTCGTCCTGCGCCGCCTCAAGAGCGACCCGACCATCATCGCGGACCTGCCCGCCAAGAACGAGATGAAGGTCGTCTGCACGCTCACCCGCGAGCAGGCCTCGCTCTACAAGGCGGTGGTGGACGACGAGCTGCGCCGCATCGAGCAGTCCGACGGCATCGAGCGTCGGGGCCGGGTGCTCGCGCTGCTGCTGTTCACCAAGCAGATAGCGAACCACCCCGCGCAGTACCTCGGCGAGTCGGGGCCCCTGCCGGGGCGCTCGGGGAAGCTGGCGCGCGTGACGGAGATGCTCGAGGAGTCCCTGTCCGCGGGGGACAAGGCGCTCGTCTTCACCCAGTTCCGGGAGATGGGGGACAAGCTTGTGGCGCACCTGTCGGAGAGCCTGGGGCACGAGGTGCTGTACCTGCACGGCGGCACGTCCCGCAAGGCGCGCGACGAGGCGGTGCGGCGCTTCCAGGAGGAGCCCCATGGCCCGCGCATCTTCGTGCTGTCCGTCAAGGCCGGCGGCACGGGCCTGAACCTGACGGCCGCGAGCCATGTGTTCCATTACGACCGCTGGTGGAACCCCGCCGTCGAGGACCAGGCCACGGACCGCGCGTATCGCATCGGCCAGAAGCGCGCGGTGCAGGTCCACAAGCTGGTGTGCGCGGGCACCGTCGAGGAGAAGATTGACCGGCTGCTCGAG
This sequence comes from Myxococcus eversor, assembly GCF_010894455.1. Classification (GTDB taxonomy): domain Bacteria; phylum Myxococcota; class Myxococcia; order Myxococcales; family Myxococcaceae; genus Myxococcus; species Myxococcus eversor. Next base: position 209,803 of record NZ_JAAIXY010000020.1, read on the forward strand.
CAGAAGCGCCAGCTCGCCGAGAGCGTCGTGGGCGCGGGCGAGAGCTGGGTGACGGAGCTGGACACGGCCGCGCTGCGCGAGCTGTTCTCGCTGTCCGCGGGCGCCGTCGCGGACGAGGGCGAGGGCGAGGTGGAGGCCCCGCGGCGGAGCGCGTCCCGACGAGGGGCGCGTCGGCGGGAGGTGGGGTCATGAGTCGCTGGGGCGACTGGGGCTGGAAGTCGGCGCCGAAGAAGCCGCCGCCCGAGCACGGCATCAAGATGAAGAAGGCCGGCTCCACGTGGTGGGGCCAGCGCTGGCTGGAGGCGCTGGAGCGCGTGCTGGGGGGTGACTCGGGGCGGCTGGCCCGGGGGCGGACGTATGCGCGGGCAGGGCGGACGCATGACCTGGTCATCCGTGGCGGTGAAGTCACCGCGAAGGTGACGGGCTCACGGCCTCGGCCCTATGCCATCTCGCTGAAGCTCGGGCAGTTCAGCGACGCCGTCTGGGAGAAGGCCATCGCCGGGATGGCCGGCCAGGCACGGTACGCCGCGGAGCTGCTCGCGGGGACGATGCCGCAGGAGATCGACGCGGTGTTCCTCGCGGCGAAGGTGAGCCTGTTCCCCCAGAGCCGGAAGGACCTGACGACGAACTGCTCGTGTCCGGACTGGGGAGACCCGTGCAAGCACGTGGCCGCCACGCACTATGTGCTCGGCGAGGCGTTGGACGGCGACCCGTTCCTCCTGTTCGAGCTGCGCGGCAGGACGAAGGAGCAGGTGCTCGGCGGTCTGCGCGCCGCGCGCGTGGGCGAGACGCGTCCGGCCGCGACTTCGCCGTCGACTCCGGCGAAGCGGAGGCGGGGGACGCGGGCGGTGGCGGAGCCCGTGTCGGAGGCGCCGGGCGTGAAGCCTGGGAAGCTGACTCCGGCTGATTACGACGTGCCGCGCGCGCCGCTGCCGGCGCTGAGCTTCTCGTTCGATGCGCCGGTGGTGCATGGGGCGGTGCTGAGGCAGTTGGGGGCGCCGGCGTCGTGGGGAGCGGGGGAGGCGCCCGGGGAGGTGCTCGCGCCGCAGGTCCGCGCGGCGGCGGAGGTGGCGCGGCGCATCGCGCTCCAGGAGCCTGGGGAGGCGGGCGCGAAGAGGAAGGGGCGGCGCTCGAAGCAGGGAGGTCGCTGAGGCGAGGGGGCGTGGCTCGGCGGGAGGCGGGGAGAAATGTGTGAGGGGCCGCGAGGGATGCGCGCGGCGTTGGCGTCTTCCCCGTGGAGATGCGTGATGACCCCTGCTCCCCGAGTTTCGGACGTGCCTGGGCACCCTCCTGGGAGGGTGGGCCCGTGGCGTCGCGCCGCCGTTCGCGGGGCTGGCACCTCTGTGCCCTCGTCAGGGGTCTTGGCGAGGACTTCCCCCGTAGGATCGTCCCGCCGAGGCGGGGCCATCGAGGCTGAACATGTCAGTGATTGACCTCGTCTACCCCGCGCGAGGCGGTGGGGTTCCGTTGGACCATGGGTATGCGTTGTTCTCGGCGCTGTCGCACCGGCTGCCGGGGCTGCATGAGCGCCAGGACGTCGGCATCTTCAACCTGCGAGGGACTCGAGCGAGCGGGAAGAGTCTGCTCGTGGGGCATGGGACGTTGCGGGTGCGGTGTCCCGCGGAGACGCTGCCGGTGTGGCTGCCTTTGGGGGGCGCCGCGATTGAAGTGGGGGGAGGGGAGGTGGCGCTGGGGATGCCACGGGTGTTCCCGCTGGAGGCGCCGGTGTCCTTGTCCGCGCGGGTGGTGACGTTCAAGAACGCGGTGGATGACGCGAGCTTCCGCGGCGCGGTGAAGCGGGCCCTGGCGGAGCTGGGGTGCGAGGCCACGGTGCATGTGGGGCGGCGGCGCGTGGTGGGTATCGCGGGGAAGAAGGTGATTGGCTATGGGCTGATGCTGAGCAACCTGTCGCCGCGTGCGTCGGTGCTCTTGCAGGCGCGGGGGATGGGAGGGAGGCGGCACATGGGGTGCGGGCTGTTCCTGCCCACGCGCCTGCGCGTCGGCGTGGGGACCTGGCCGCGTGAGCAGCAGGGGGTGGCGGGCGCGGTGTAGGGGTTTGAGATGGGAGCAGGCGGGCCTGGGCGCGGAGACGCCCGGGCTTTGTTTGTTTCTGGGGGGCGGTGGAGTGCGGGCTCGTCGGGAGCGGGGTGTGAGGGATTGGACTTTCAAGCACCTCGGCGTGGCGGAGGTGGGGATGGGGGAAATGGGCGGAAGCCCTGGCGTGACGCGGGGTTGGGGCTCTTTGACAGGTGAATAGGTGCATGAATGGGGAAAAGGCTTGGAGATTCAGGAGGTTGGATGATGTGGGATGGCTCGCGGGTGGAGATGGCGCCGAGAAGGGTGGGGGTGCTTGAAAAGGGGGGGAGCCAAGATGCTGGAACTGCTTGGGATTCTGGTGCGGCTCCGCCACTCGCCGTGATGCCGGAAGGCGTTGAGCACCCGAAGTCACTGCACGGGGGGTTCGCCTGCACTGCCTCCGCTCGCCGTGATGCCGGAAGGCGTTGAGCACCGGCTGGTGAAGAACATGGAGAACTTGCGGATGCCGCCGCCGCTCGCCGTGATGCCGGAAGGCGTTGAGCACACTCAACCCCGTGCCAGACGAGGGGGAGGGCACCCCGCCGCTCGCCGTGATGCCGGAAGGCGTTGAGCACTGATATCATTGACCCACTGAAACACGCGGGCTTGCCGCCGCTCGCCGTGATGCCGGAAGGCGTTGAGCACCATTCGACGCCGTCGCACCCCGCGTCGAGGCACCCCGCCGCTCGCCGTGATGCCGGAAGGCGTTGAGCACCTGGTGGCCTGCTTCATCGCGTACCACGTCCGTCCCGCCGCTCGCCGTGATGCCGGAAGGCGTTGAGCACAATTCGCGTTCTGGTTTGGTTGCCATGGCGTCCTTGCCGCCGCTCGCCGTGATGCCGGAAGGCGTTGAGCACCGTCACACAACGCCTGCTGGACTCGGAGCTGCGCGCCGCCGCTCGCCGTGATGCCGGAAGGCGTTGAGCACACCTCCGAGACGACAGTGCCGCCGCCAGTCACCTGCCGCCGCTCGCCGTGATGCCGGAAGGCGTTGAGCACTTGACCTTCTCGTTGATGGCGCGTCGGCACTGGATCCCGCCGCTCGCCGTGATGCCGGAAGGCGTTGAGCACGTGAGGACCGCATCGACGTTGGCGTACGGGTGGGGGCCGCCGCTCGCCGTGATGCCGGAAGGCGTTGAGCACA
>NZ_JAAIXY010000021.1 GCF_010894455.1 Myxococcus eversor
TCCCCCGAGCAACGCCAGGAAGACCCCCGCGCCCATCACCGCGCGCCGATTGCCCCCCTCTCCCAGACAGTGCTTCCACCCCAGCCCCGCCGCCACCGCGAGCCCCAGGCTGACCAGCGGCACCAGCTTCTCCGGATAGCGAAACGGCCGCCACAGCGGGAACACCTGATACACCCATCCATAGACAGGCAGCGCATCCCCCAGGCTCAGCGCGAGCAACAACAACCACGCCCCCGCCAGCACCCACGCACGAGGACGCCGCGCGGAGGCGATGAGCCCGCCCAATGCCAGCACACAGGCCGGTGTCCCGACATAGATGGAGTCCACCCAGACGCGACCAAATCCTCCCGACGGAACCAGGTGACGCACGACAATCTCCGGGATGCCGCGCAGCCCCTCCTTGTCCGCCAGGTACGGCCCCACCAGCAGCTCCCACAGGCGCAGCGGATGGAGCGAGAAGCGCTGCGCCTCCGCCGCCGAGCGAGCCCCGGGCTCACCCGAGAGCACCAGCCCCACCGCCGGAGACAACTGCGGCGCGGCCAGAAGGCCCCCCGTCACCACCAACACCCCGCAGACACCCAGCCGCCGTCGCCACGCGCCCACCCCAGGGTCCACGGCGGCCACGAGCACGACCAGCGCGTTCGTCATCGCGAAGCCCTGCGCATCCCCCGCGAAGGCCACCAGCGCCAGCAGCCCCGCGCCCACCCCCAGCCGCCCCACCGACGGCGCGCGCAGGAAGCGGACCGCCCCCCAGAGCGCGGCGGGCACCGTACTCGCCGCGAGCAGATAGGTCGGATTGTTGGTGATGCAGACCAGGTAGCCGCTGAAGGTGAAGCAGAGGGCCGCGAAGAAGGCCCCGGCGCGAGGCACGTCGTACTGCCGCAGCAGCGCCCAGGTGCCGAGCAACGCCACGGGGTAGCAAGCGAGGATGGTGGCCTTCACCGCCACGCCGAGCGGCAGCAACAGGTGCAGCAGCGTCGTGGGGTGGAACGCGCCCGAGATGAAGATGCCCAGGAAGGACTGTCCGAAGCCATCGAAGGCGAACCACTCCGGCAAATCGAACACGGCCACCCGCGCGGCCCAGAAGGCCCGCATCGGATAGAAGGCGCGCAGCGTGTCACCGGCGATGAAGACGTCGCTCCAGAAGAACGCCCGGAAGAAGAACCCCACCGGCAGCAGCACCATCAGCGCGGGCAGCACCCAGGCCCGCCGCGTCCTCGGGTCGTCCACCACCTGCTTCGATTCGTCCGCCATCTCTTCAGCGTTCTTCGCATGCCGAGCGGGCTGACGGGTAGCCCGGACGGGGCACATCCCACGCAATCAGTGCGGCGGCGGTGGCGGGGAGTCCTCGTCCGCGGAGACCCGCTGCTCCACCTGTCTCCTCACCAGCCGCTTCGTCGCGACCTCCTCCTCCTCCGTCCGCTGCCGCCGCTTCACCAGCCCCTGGCTCTCATCCACGAACCAGAAGATGACCCGGTAGAAGGCGGCGATGACGGTGACGAGCAGCGCCGACAACAGCCACCGCAGCACCAGGCCCGGCCAGCCGCCCACCACCACGTCGATGGGATACGTCCCCGTGAGCGGCACCAACACGAAGGCCACGTAGTGCGACAGGCAGTAGGGACACGACACCAGGTAGCCCCACCACGTGTCCTTCCCGCCCAGCCGCTCACGCAGCGACGCGAAGATGCGCTCGCGGGCGATGGTCTGCGACACCCCCATCACCACCGCCGACACCGCGAAGAGCTGGAACAGGGTCCCCATTCCACCAAGGTGGCGATGACGCGCCCGGGCCGCGGACACGCGTCGCACAACCGCCACCTTGCTCGCCTGGATGCCTCCTCCGCTCCCACCCTTCCCCACTGTCAGCCGGGAAACAGTCGGAAGAGTCTTCGGATCACCCCCCTGTAAAAACGAAAGGGTCCTGCCCTTAAGCACCCTGACCCGGTGATGCAAACCCTCGCATTCACTGGGAAATGGTCCGCAAGTGCCGTGGCACATGCATTGCGAAGGACCCGTCCCGTGCCGCCGATGCGCGGCTCCCACCGGCCCCCTTCCCCGAGAGACGCCATGCAGGAAACCTCCCACTTCTCCTCCCCGGATTCCCTCTCCACGTACCTCTCGGAAATCAACAAGTACCCCCTGCTGACCCAGCCGCAGGAGCAGGAGCTGTCGCGCCGCTTCCGCAAGGGCGACCTGATGGCGGGCCACCAGCTCGTCACCGCCAACCTGCGCTTCGTGGTGAAGGTGTCCTACGAGTACCGCTCGTACGGCCTGAAGATGTCGGACCTCATCCAGGAGGCGAACATCGGCCTGATGAAGGCCGTGCAGAAGTTCGACCCGGACAAGGGCATCCGCCTCATCTCCTACGCGGTGTGGTGGATTCGCGCGTACATCCAGAACTGCATCCTGCGCAACTGGAGCCTGGTGAAGCTGGGCACGACGCAGGCGCAGCGCCGGCTGTTCTTCAGCCTGGCGCGCACCCGCCGCGAGTTGGAGCGCATGGGCGCCGGTGACGCGAGCATCGTCAACGCGGAGGAGATTGCCCGCAAGCTGAACGTGAAGGCCTCCGAGGTGCGCGAGATGGAGCAGCGCATGGGCGGCCGGGACTTGTCGCTCGACGCGCCCGTCGGCGAGGACGGCGACGCCACCCACCTGGACTTCGTGGAGTCCTCCGCAGCGTCCCACGAGGACGAGGTGGCCGACCGCCAGCAGGCGGGCCTCACCCGGGACCTGGTGCAGCGCGCCCTGCGCCGCCTGGACCCGCGCGAGCGCTTCATCATCGAGAACCGGGTGATGGGTGACGCGGAGATGACGCTCAGCGAGCTGGGTGAGCACTTCGGCTTCTCCCGCGAGCGCGCCCGTCAGCTCGAGATTCGCGCCAAGGACAAGCTCAAGGCGGAGCTGGCCCTGCTGATGGCCGACGCGGGCCTGGACGCCGCCTCGCTCTCCTGACCGCTCTTCACACCGACTTCCTCACCGGAAGTCGCTGACCTGCACCGAGTCCGCCTTTCGAAAGAAGGGCGGACTCATTCGTTTCCAGGTCCTACGTCCCCGGCCGGCCGCCCCCGGGTCCACCCGACCTCCCCCGTCGAAATCGCGCCCGAGGCCGAAAATCCGGCCCGCGCGGCGTCGCGGCGATTCCTCCCGTCGACGCGGGGCCTCCCCACCCAGGCCCGCTGTCCGGGACGCCCACCCCCACGAACCCTCCAGGTGAGCCCCGCGATTCTCCGTCCACCCGCCCAAGCCCCTCGGGGGCAGGACGTCCGACGTGCGGAAGTCGCCGCGCGCCCCACCGCCTGAATCCACCCTCCGGTGAGCCTTCAAATACAGACGCGCGGGGTTTCAAAAGACATCCTCCCCGCCAAGTCAGACAAGTCCACCCCCATTGACACACTTGTTTTCCCTGTTACTGTCTGACCATCACACGAATCAAACCTTCGCGTGAATCACTCAGCGGCTGTGGCGAACGGTCGGCGGTTCCATCTTCGCTCGCAAAACCCCGGCGGCCCTCCGGGTCTCACCATCCACACCAATCACAGACACGCCCGGCGGGCGTGCTCGGCGGAGTCTTGTCTTGGGCAAGCTGGGAGGCACATTGGAGCTGGTCCGCAGGCGTCTGGATGAGTTCATCCGGAACGCGGAGGCGGCGCCCCGGCAGGAGCCCTGGGTGGTGCTCTCCAACCTGACGGACAATCAAGGCAGTCCCGCGGCCCCCGCGCGCGACGCGGTGGTGATGTTCCTGGCGAACATCCGGCACGAGACCATCGTCAGCACGTACAACCGCAACGTCCCCGTGTCCGCCGACACGTACGGCATCGTCGCGCCGCCGCTCTACATCGACCTCTTCGTCCTGCTGTACGCCAACTTCGAGGACCAGGCGTACCCCGTGGGGCTGGAGGCCATCTCCCACGTCATCAGCTTCTTCCAGCAGACGCCGTGGTTCACCCAGCAGAGCCTGCCGGGGTTGGACCCGGACATCGACAAGCTCACCTTCGAGTTCGTCGACCTGGACCTGCTGGGCCTCAACCACCTGATGGGGCTCGCGGGTGTGAAGTACCTGCCGTCCGTCTTCTACAAGGTCCGGATGATTCCCTACCGGGGCGAGGCCCAGCAGGCCCAGGTGCCCGCGGCCAAGGGCGTCGAGGCGCCCGGCCAGCCCGAGGCGGTCCTGCCATGAGCCGCTTCCGACGCGCCAACGAGCGGGCCCTGCGCGGCCCCCTGAGGCCCGGGGAGCTCGCGCGGCGCCACATCCCCAAGGGCCTGGCAGCGCCAGAGCCGCTCGAGGACGTCACGCTGCCGCGTCGCTACACCTTCGAGCGGCTCTTGAGCGTGGACCTGCGGCACACCTACTTCAATCGCTCCGAGGGCCGCTGCCCGGCCCTGGTCTGCCGGCCCACGTCCGCCACGGCGGCGCTGCTCAGGGACCTGGGCCTCATCTTCCGCGACGAGGGCACCTCCTTCACCGTCCTCTACGACTACAACCGCCGCGCGCAGCTGCTCAAGGCGATGGAGCGCCGCGAGAAGTTGGGCCAGTGGACGTGGCTGTCCTTCGTGCTCGTCCCGGACACGCCCTACTTCGTCAACTTCACGGACCTGCCCAGCGACTTCCAGCCCACGGAGGTCAACCTCTACTTCAACAACCTCCAGGCCCACTTCGCCGGCGAGCAGCCCTCCCCCGAGGACCAGGAGCTCCACTGCGCGGGCACCGCGTCGCTCCCCGTCCTCATCAACCCGGGCGAGCAGGTCACGGAGGCCAGCCGGCAGCGCGTGGTGCAGGTGCAGGTGCAGGTGCCGCTCCTGCCGGGGGCGGACGAGGTCGTCCTGCTGGACCTCTCCGGCGCCGAGGTCCTGTGCAGGCCCTGCAGCATTCCGGTGGCCCTGCTCCAGAAGCAGTCCCCCTCGCGAATCACCTGCGAGGAGGTGCGCGCGACGCGAGGGCTCAAGGGCCCCGAGCAGCGCGTGGGCGACTTCCTCTACCTGGACCTCTCCGCCCTGCCCGAGGGCATCTACACCGTGCGCCAGCTCGACGCCGCCGGCGCGACGCTGCACCAGGGCACCATCCTCTACACCCAGGCGTACCCGACGCCGCTGGCCTTCCTGGACCTGGTGCTGTCCAAGCCGAGCCCCGGCGACGTGGGCCTGTATCCCTTGTGTGACTTGTCCCTGGGCGCGGAGAAGACGCGCATCGTCCCGCTGCGGGCGGAGCTGCGCTTCGAGCGACGGAGCACCCGCTGGTGCTACTACGTCGTGCCGCCCCGGGGCGTCCGCTACGACGTGCTGCGGCTGCTCGACGTGAGCTCGCCCCAGCCCGTCACCTTCTCCGGCCCGGTGCCCGTCACCGTCGCCGGAGCGGGTGACGCCTATCTCTTCGTCGCGGACCAGGAGCTGCCGCTCCAGGAGGTCCCCGACCAGCTCTTCGAGCTCACGGGGAGCCGGGCCGAGGGCGTCTTCGAGAGCACGCTGATGTCCAACGTGCCGGTGGCCTCGCCCGCGATGGTGCTGCCCCGCGTGGGCCCCCCTCCCGGTGTCCCGCGCGCCACCCGTCCCTCGGGCCAGCGCCGAGCGCCCCAGCCCTCGCCACTCGAGCAGCGGGACTACTCGGACATCTACCTGAACCTCTGAACCCCGAAGCCCACCCACGCAGCGAAGAGAGGACCCGATGTCCATCAGGCAAGCCCGTAAAACCCCCGGCGTCTATGTCACCGAGCTGGACGCCTTCCCGCCTTCCGTCGTCGGCATCCAGACGGCGGTGCCCGCCTTCATCGGCTACACCCAGACGGCGACGCTCAGCGGAAAGCCCATCCCCAACAAGCCCATCCGCATCGGCTCGCTGGCGGACTACGAGCAGATTTTCGGCGGGGCGCCGGACCCGACGTTCGACCTCACCGAGGTCACCGACACCGCCAAGCAGAAGTCGGGCGACTACGACTTCAAGGTGTATGACAGCGGCGCGACGCCCGGCTGGAAGTACTACGACCTCATCCCCGCGGTGAGCACCAAGTACGTCCTCTTCAACAGCCTGCGCCTGTTCTACGCCAACGGCGGCGGCAGCGCGTACATCGTCTCCGTCGGCGACTACACGAGCGCGCTGGACCCGGCCACGCTCGTCGGCGGCCTGGCGGTCATCGCCGAGCAGGTGGGCCCCACCATGCTCGTGGTGCCGGACGCGGTGAACCTGACGGCGCTGGCGGACTACGGGACGGTCGCCACCGCGATGCTGGCCCAGTGCGGCGCGCTTCAGGACCGCGTGGCCGTGCTGGACGTGTATGGCTCCGCCACCGTCACCCAGGCCACCCTGTCCACCGTCATCTCCGACTACCGGGGCGTGCTGGGCAGCAAGTTCCTCAACTACGGGATGACCTACTTCCCCTTCCTGCACACCACGGTGCAGGAGGTGAGCGACTTCGACTACACCAACATCAAGACGGAGGCGACGCTCAAGTCCATCCTGCTGCTGGAGAGCGCCAACCTCTACGCCAACGCCGCCGCGCGCAAGACGGCCGTGGACGCGGACATCGCCAAGATTGGCACCGTCACGACGCCCGAGGACATCCTCGCGCTGAACCAGAACCTCACCGCCGCGCTGCCGCTCCTCACGGACATGCTGCGCATCATCACCAGCAAGGACGACGTGCTGCCGTCCAGCGGCGCCATGGCGGGCATCTACACCTGGAACGATGCCAACCGGGGCGTGTGGAACGCGCCGGCCAACGTCAGCCTCACCGGCGTCACCAGCACCACGTTCAAGCTCAACAACGAGCAGCAGGCGGACCTCAACGTCCCGGTGGACGGCAAGGCCGTCAACGCCGTGCGCGAGTTCGTGGGCCGGGGCTCCGTCGTCTGGGGCGCGCGCACGCTGGACGGCAACAGCAATGACTGGCGCTACATCCAGGTGCGCCGCACCCTCACCTACGCCGAGCAGTCCATCAAGGCCGCGTTGGACCGCTTCGTCTTCGCCGCCAACGACGGCAACACCTGGGCGTCGGTCACCTCCATGGTGTCCAGCTTCCTGCAGGGCCTGTGGTCCCAGGGAGGCCTGCTGGGCGCCACCGCGTCGGATGCGTTCAGCGTGGAGTGTGGCCTGGGCAGCACCATGACGGCGCAGGACGTGCTGGAGGGCTACATGGTCGTCCAGGTCACCCTGCAGATGATCCGCCCGGCGGAGTTCATCGAGCTGACCTTCAAGCAGAAGATGGAAGGCGCCAGCGCGTAGCGCCCGCCCGGACTTCGACGACTGATTCCACCCTTCACGAGTTCAACGAGGAGCCGCCATGGCAGGAGAAGTCCAAAACGATATCTGGCCGTTGCCGAAATTCTATTTCTCCGTCCAGTTGGGGGACGACACGTCCGTCAGCTTCCAGGAAGTAGATGGCCTGGAGACGGAGACGCAGGTCATCGAGTACCGGCACGGCAACAACCCCAGCTTCTTTCCCATCAAGATGCCGGGCCTGGGCAAGGTCGGCAACGTGAAGCTGCGCAAGGGCATCTTCATCAACGATGCCCGCTTCTGGGATTGGTACAACGAAATCAAGATGAACACGATTACCCGGCGGACGGTCATCATCAGTCTGCTGGATGAGAAGGGCGCGCCGAAGATGACGTGGACCCTGAACAACGCGTGGCCCACGAAGCTCTCCGGCACGGACCTCAAGTCGGAAGGCAACGAGGTCGCCGTGGAGTCGCTCGAGGTCGCCTTCGAGACGCTCGTCGTCGCCGCGCCGTAATCACAGCCATCGCCATGTCCGAACCCTACTACCCGCCCGGCGCGTTCTACTTCAGCGTCTCCGTCCTCGGCTCCGCGACCCTGCTCGCGGCGGCGAGCGATTTGGACGCCTCGTTCCAGGAGATTTCGGGCATCGAGGCCCGCTGGGACACGGAGGACGTCACGGAAGGGGGCGAGAATCGCTTCACGCACAAGCTGCCCAAGGCCGCCAAGTACTCCAACCTGGTGCTCAAGCGGGGCGTGGTGACGCGGGACTCGTTCCTGGCGGAGTGGTTCGGACAGAGCGTGGGTTCGGGGCTGTCATTGCCGCTGTTGCCACAGAACATCCTCGTGCTGCTGCTCAACGAGGATGGCCTTCCACTGGTGGCGTGGGGCTTCATCAACGCCTGGCCGCTGCGCTGGGAGGTGTCCCCGATGAGCTCCACGGAGAACCGCATCCTCACGGAGTCGCTGGAGCTGTCCTACAACTACTTCGAGCGCGTGAATCTGGGCAGCCCGGCCTCTGTGGCCATCAAGCTGGCCCAGCTCACGTCCCGGCTGATGTGAGGCGCGCGCCATGCCCCTGGAAGTCAACGAGGTCGGCATCCAGATGAGCGTGCGGGGCGGCTCCGGCGAGGCGATTCCGGAGACGCCCAGCACGCCCGTGGGCGACTGCGGCTGCGACGACGAGAAGCAGGCGCACCAGAAGGTGGTGGAGGACTGCGTGCGCCGCGTCCTCCAAATCTTGAAGGCGCGACAGGAGCGGTAGCGATGGGGTTCTCCGGCAGCCTCGAGAAGATGAACGTCATCGCCTACCAGAAGTCCGACTTCACGTCGGAGGTCGGCCGCTACACCGTGTACATCAACCCGGCGTCGTACTCGCACACGTACTGCGTCAAGTACAATGACAACCAGACGCAGGGCAGCCCCGGAGGTTCACCGGACTTCAACCGGATTCCCGCGGACACGGTGGAGCTGGAGCTGGTGTTCGACGGCACCGGCGTGGTGCCCAGTCCACTGCCGGGGCTGATGCCTTTCACCGACGACGGCATCGCCGAGCAGGTGGCGAAGTTCAAGAAGCTGGTCTTCACCTACAACGGGAACATCCACAGCCCCAATTATCTCAAGATGTCGTGGGGCACCTTCCTGTTCAAGTGCAAGCTGTCCAAGCTGAGCATGACGTACACGCTGTTCAAGCCGGATGGCACGCCGCTGCGCGCGCGGGCCAAGGGGACGTTCCTTGGCTACAACGACGAGGTGGAGCTGGCGCTCCAGGCGAGGATGAGCTCGCCGGACCTGACGCACGTGCGCACGGTGCAGGCGGGAGACACGCTGCCGCTGATGTGCTTCCGCATCTACGGCACCAGCGCGCTGTATCTCGAGGTGGCACGGGTCAACGGGCTGTCCGACTTCCGGCGGCTCACCGTGGGCTCGAAGCTGCTGTTTCCTCCGCTGAAGGAGACCCAGGCATGACCCCGCCCTTTCCGGAGAAGAACGAAGGGGCGCTGGCGACGTTCACGATTGAGTCGAACGGCACCGTCATCCCCAAGACGTACCAGGTCATCAGCGTGGACACGTGGCTGGGCGTCAACAAGCTGCCGCGCGCGAAGCTGGTGTTGTTCGACGGCAGCGCGTCCACGGGCCTGTTCCCCATCAGCAGCAAGGACACCTTCATCCCCGGGGCCAAGGTGCTCATCTCCGCCGGCTACGACGGGGAGAACACGCGCATCTTCCAGGGCATCGTCTGTCGGCAGGGGCTCGAAATCGACCAGTCCTCCGGCTCCAAGCTGGTGGTGGAGCTGACCGACGAGGCGATGAAGATGACGCTGGAGCGCAAGAGCGGCTTCTTCGAGAAGGTGAAGGACAGCGCGCTCATCAAGACGCTGCTGACGCGCAACGGGCTGTCCGGCGACGTCACCGCCACGACGGCCGTGCACGACGAAATCGTCCAGTACTACGCCACCGACTGGGACTTGATGGTGACGCGGGCGCAGCTCAACGGCCTGGTCGTCATGGCGGACGGCGGCGAGGTGACGGTGGCGGAGCCCAAGACGTCGCAGACGCCCGTGCTGAACCTCACCTATGGCCGCTCCATCCTGGACCTCCAGGTGGAGATGGACGCCACCACCCAGTTCGACGCGTCCGCCATCAAGGGCTACACCTGGGACGCGGGCGCGCAGAAGCTCATCGAGTCCGGCCCGCGAAGCGTCTCCGTGAAGGAGCAGGGCAACGTCACCTCCGCCCAACTGGCGCAGGTGTTCGGCGCGAAGAAGTTCGCGCTCCAGACGGGCGCGGAGTTGCAACCCGCGGACCTCCAGGACTGGGCCTCCGCGGAGCTGCTGATGTCGAAGCTCGCGAAGATTCGCGGCTCGGTGCGCTTCCACGGCAGCGCGCTGGCGCAGGTGGGGAAGATGCTGGAGTTGGGGGGCGTGGGGCCGCGCTTCAACGGCGCCGCCTTCATCAGCGCCGTGCACCACCACATCGAGGACGGGCGTTGGATGACGTCGGCGGACTTCGGCCTGTCGCCGCGCTGGTTCACCGCGGAGAACCCGGACATCGCGGCGCCGGACGCGGCCGGACAGCTTCCGCCAATAAAAGGACTGCAGACGGGCGTGGTCAAGCAGGTGGCCAAGGACCCCGGCGGCGAGCTGCGCGTGCTGGTGGGGCTGCCGCTGCTCCAGGAGCCGAGCAAGGGCGTGTGGGCGCGGCTGGGGACGTTCTACGCGTCCAGCGGCGTGGGCGCGCTGTTCTACCCGGAGGTCGGCGACGAGGTGGTGGTGGGCTTCATGAACGAGGACCCGCGCCACGCGGTCATCCTCGGCTCCGTGTACAGCAAGCAGCGCGCGCCGGCGTATCCCCCGGACGAGAAGAACACGCGCAAGGCCGTCGTCACGCGGTCCAAGCTGGAGCTGTCGTTCGATGACGAGAAGAAGGTCATCGTCATCAAGACGCCCGGCAATCACATCGTGAAGCTGGACGACACGTCCGGCGCCATCTCCATTCAAGACAGCAACGGCAACACCGTGTCCCTGTCCAAGGGCGGCATCGCCCTGGACAGTGCCAAGGACGTGAAAATCACCGCCAAGGGAAACGTGGCGGTGAAGGCCGGCGCCAACCTGACGCTGGAAGCCACGGGCAATGTCTCCGTGAGCGGCAAGCAGGTGGCGAACAAGGCGTCCGTGAGCTTCTCCGCCAGCGGCAATACCCAGACCGAGGTGAAGTCCGGTGGAATCCTCACCGTCCGCGGCTCGCTGGTGAAAATCAACTGAGCGCTGTCCCCGAAAGGTGCGCCCCATGCCTCCCGCCGCCCGCGTCACGGACTTCCATCAGTGCCCGATGACAACCCCCGTGGGCCCCGTGCAGGTGCCTCACGTCGGAGGCCCCATCGCCGGCCCCGGCGCTCCCACGGTGCTGATTGGCGGGCTGCCGGCCGCCAAGGTCGGCGACGTGGCCATCTGCGTGGGGCCACCGGACGCGGTGATGAAGGGCTCCACGACGGTGAAGGTGATGGGACTTCCCGCCGCGCGGCTCGGGGACAAGACGGCCCACGGCGGCACCATCCTCGTGGGGTTTCCCACGGTGATGATTGGAGGGTGAGCCACCATGGAGAACCAGCCCCCCTCCTTCCTCGGTACCGGGTGGAGCTTTCCACCCACCTTCTCCCGGCGCACCGGCGGCCTGCTCATGGTCAGCGATGACCAGGACATCCGCGAGAGCCTCTGGGTGCTCTTGTCCACCTCGCTGGGCGAGCGGATGATGCTCCCCAACTATGGCTGCGAGCTGCGGCAGATGGTCTTCCGCAGCATCAACACCACGCTGACGCGGCAGATCCAGGACTACGTCCAGCAGGCCATCCTCTACTGGGAGCCGCGCATCGCCGTGGACGCGGTGACGGTGCAGCGGGATGCGTCGGTGGATGGGATGCTGTCCATCACCATCTCGTACATCGTCACGCAGACGAACACGCGCAGCAACCTCGTCTACCCCTTCTATCTCCAGGAGGGCAGCATCCCGGTGCAGGGGCCCTAGCCCATGGCCCCGCGCGATACGAAGGTCGCCATCAACGATGCGCCCAGCCAACTGGGACGCTGGCTGCGCGCCCTGGAAGCGGGCCATGCGCCGGTGGACGGGCGCACGCGCTCGGAGCTGCTCGACTTCGCGCCCCGCTTCGGCGCGCTCATCTACTTCTACGACTTGAAGAACACGCGGGACGGAGACTGGGCGGAGTTCTTCCTCGCGGACCCGGTGATGGTGCTCGCCTCCATCGACGCGCTGGACGCGAGCGCGGTGGAGGACCGCTTCCTCGTCACCCTGCGCGAAGTGGACGCGGCCCGCGCCTTCGAGCGCTCCTTCTCCACGCTCTCGGACGCGTTCCAGCTCGTCCTCGGCCTGGCCCGTCGCTTCGACCTCTGGTTGAGGGGCACGGGCCTGGGCGCGCAGGGCGAGCTGTCCCGGTTGCTCGGCCAGGGCCTGGTCAGCGCCGTGGAGGGGCCGCTGTCCGTGGCGCTGCGCGCGCTGGTGAGCGCGGCGAAGGGCGCGGGGCTGCCCCAGGCGCTCGGGCGAGCGGTGCGGCTGGACACGGAGGGCATGCTGCCCATCTGGGGGCTGGAGGACCTGCCCGCGGACGGCGCCAGCTACAAGGGCGCCTCCAAGGAAGCGCGGGCGCGCGCGGCGGCGGCGAGACTGGAGCCGCTGCTCGACCCGTTCCTCGATGCGCTGTCGCGGCTCCAGGGCCTCACGGCGACGCTGCTGCCCACGGCGCTGGCGACGGGAAACCACCCGCCGCACCTGGCGCTGTACATGTCCTTCGTGCAGCTCTTCCGCACCGCGCAGGACACCGTCAACACGGTGTCGGGCCGATACGCCGGCTTCTATCACCGCGACGTGCTGCGCCTTCAACACCGCGCCGCGCTCCCCGACAGCACGTACCTCACCTTCACCCTCGCCGAGGACGAGGAGGTGCGCGAGGCACTCGTCCCTCGGGGCACGCTGTTCCCCGCGGGCAAGCGGCCGGATGGGCAGGACATCCTCTTCGCCTCGGACACGTCGGTGGGCGTCACGCCGGCCACGGTGGCCCGGCGCCTGGCGCTGCGCGTGCTGAGCGGGCCCCTGCTGCCGTTGGCCTCTCCGCTAGGGGACGAGGAGGACGCGCTCACCGTCGTCCAGCAGGTGCTCTCCTCGGAGATGCCGCTGGAGCCGGAGCAGACCGACGCGGAGTCGTCCTCCGACGAGCGGCTTCCCGGCTGGGCGACGTTCGGCGCCGTGCGCACGGGCATGACGCCCACCACCGTCACCGTGCCCGCGACGCTCGGCTTCGCGCTCGCGTCTCGCTACCTGCTGCTGACGGGTGGCACTCGCGAGGTGACGCTGGAGGTTCCACTCGCGCCGGCCTCCGCGAAGCGCCTGGGCACGCTGCTGACGGCGCTCGCCTCGGCGACAGGGCTGGATGAGCGGAGCGTGCTCCGCCAGGTGCTGCAAGAGTCCTTCACACTCCAGGTCTCCACCGCGGACGGCTGGCTGACGGTGGAGAATTACGAGCCCGTCCTCCCGCCTCTACCCCCTCGGGGCGAGGTCGAGCCGCGACTGAGTGGCTTCGGGCTCTGGTTCAAGCTGACGCCCTCCGCGCCCTCCGTGGTGCCCAATGGCACCGGCCCCACTCCGGACCTGCCCACGCTCCGGGCCTTCCTGAAGTCCGAGCCCGTCCTGCTGCAGGGCGACGTCGAAGTCCATCCCGTGTCGCTGTTGGACGCGGTGGACTTCTCCACGCTGGAGCTGCGTGTACAGGTGTCCGACCTGTCCGGCGTGAGCGTGGAGAACACGCAGGGCGAGGTGGACCCGAACGTGCCCTGGCCCCTGTTCGGCTCGGAGCCCGTCGTCGGCTCCTACGTGCGAATCCGGCACACGGAGCTGTTCGTCAAACAGCCCGACACCCTGCGTCTCTCGCTGGACTGGTTCAACCTGCCCTCCAACAAGGATGGGTTTCACGGTTACTACCGTGACTATGTGGTGGGACCGGACGGCAAGCCCACGGCCGACCTCTTCGACAACCAGAGCTTCCTCGCGGACCTGCGCGTACTCCAGCCGGGCTCCTGGATGTTGCAGCCGCTGATGTCGCCGCTCTCCCCGGTGACGCCGCTGGAGGACGCGGAGGACTGGGACACCGTGCGCGGCTATCTCTTCCGCACGAAGGACGACTGCGCCAATCCCACGCCCACGGTGAGGGGCGAGCTGTGCAAGGACACGGTGTTGGAGCAGTTCGACATCAGCCCCAGCACGCCGCCCGACTACTACGACCCCGCCACCAGCGCGCTGGAGCTGCGGCTGGCCGCGCCGTCGTATGCCTTCGGTGACTCGCTCTACACCCTCAACGTCTTGAACGCGGTGCTGGCCGAGCTGCCGGACCCGCTCGACCAGAGTCCCCTGAGCCCGGTGGAGCCCAAGGACCTCAAGTACCCCAATCCTCCGTGGCTGCCCCAGCTCCAGAAGCTGAGCCTCCACTACTCGGCGCGCTGCACGCTGGAGGACATGCGCTTCTTCCACCTGCTGCCCTTCGAGGGCTTCAAGCAGGTGACGCCCGAGGCGAAGCGCCCCCTGTCGCTGCTGCCGCGGTTCAAGGCGCCGGCCAATCTGTTCCTCGGCTTCACGGGGCTGAACACAGCGCAGACGCTCACGCTGCTGTTCCAGTTGAGCGGCACCTTCCTGGGAGAGGGTGCGCCGCCCGTCGTGCGGTGGGACCTGCTCACGGCGGCGGGGTGGAGCGCGCTCGCGCCTTCGCAGGTCCTCTTCGATACGACGGGAGGCTTCCAGGGCACGGGCATCCTCGCGTTGAGTCTTCCGGCCTTCAGCTCCGAGGGGAGCACGCTGATGCCCTCCGGAGGTGAGGAGTCGGAGCTTCAGTGGGTGCGCGCCTCGGTGGCGGACGACGCGGAGGCGTTTCCCCGGACGCTCGACGTCATCCCGCATGCGTTGCTCTCCACGCGGCAGGAGCCCGGCGTGGACGTGGAGACGCCCGTTCCGGCCGGGAGCATCACCCTCTCCGTTCAGGAGCTGCCCGACATCGGCGGAATCTCCCAGCCGATGCCGTCCTTCGGCGGACGTCCTCCGGAGACGCCTCGCACCTTCGAGGCCCGCGCGTCCGAGCGACTGCGTCACAAGGAGCGCGCCATCCTCGCGTGGGACTACGAGCGCCTGGTGCTGGAGCGCTTCCCCTCCATCTGGAAGGTGAAGGCCCTGCCGGCCCACGCGCCACTCCAGTCCGGCGTGCCTGGCGCGGTGCTCGTCGTTGTCGTTCCCGGAAGGGATGGGACGACGTCGGCGGACGCCACGGTGCCGCAAGTCACGTCGGACATGCTGGAGCGCATCCAGGGCTATCTCCAGGAGCGCGCCAGTCCTTTCGCCCGGATTCGCGTCGTCAATCCCATCTACGTGCGCGTCACGGTGAAGGCCCTGGTGGACTTCCGCGTGGGTGAGGACGTCGGCGCGAGCATCGACCAGTTGGACCGCGAGCTCGTGGAGTACCTGTCGCCCTGGTACCAAGACGCGTCGCGCGCCACGCGGCAGGGACAGTACGCGTCCGAGGCGGACATCTCCGACTTCATCCAGACGCGGCCCTATGTCCAGGCGCTGCTGTCGCTGGAGCTCGGGCACACGCCGCCGCCCGAGGCGCTGGAGTCCGACTGGTACTTCCTCACCTCCGCCACGCGGCATGAGCTGCAAGCCGCCGGTGCGCCCGCCGCCGAGCCCCTGGCGGAAGGCTACTGAGCCCCTTCGTCTTCGTGGAGCCCCCCATGGCAGAGCCCGTCACCGTCACCGCCGAGCCGCCCGCGAACGTGGGCCTGAACTACGGGGCCCTCAAGGAAGAGGGCACCGCGCTCATCCAGCAGCTCTCCGGAAACATCTGGACGGACTACAACGAGACCGACCCGGGCGTCACCACGCTGGAGCAGCTCTGCTACGCGCTCACGGAGCTGTCCTACCGGGCCTCGTTTCCCCTCGCGGACCTGCTGCTGGACCCGGTGACGGGCCTCATCGACCCGGCGCGACAGGGCCTCTTCCCCGCGCGCGACATCCTCCCGTGCAACCCGGTGACGGAGCGCGACTACCGCAAGCTCCTCATCGACCGCGTGCCCACCGTCGGCAACGTCTGGCTCACGCCCGTCACGTCCGGTGAGGTGCAGGGACTCTATGACCTGGGCATCTACGCACCGGGCCAGCACGACTGCGCCACCGACGAGCGCTCCCCCGAGGCCATCATCGACGCCGTCCGCCGCGTCTACCACCGGCACCGCGGGCTGTGCGAGGACCTGCGGGACATCACCGTGTTGGAGAACGTGGAGGCCATCGTCTCCGCCGACGCGAGCATCGACGAGAGCCGCACACCCGAGCTCATCCTCGCCGGGCTGTTCTTCGACATCGGGAACTTCCTCGCGCCGGAGCCTCGCCGTGAGTCGCTGAAGTCCCTGCTCGACGAGGGCCGCACGACGGACGAAATCTTCGAGGGACCGCTGCTCCAGAACGGCTTCATCGCCGACGCGGAGCTTCAACCCAAGGCGACCTCCATCTCCCTCCAGGACCTCACGCGGGTGATGGTCCAGACGCCGGGCGTCACCAGCGTCCGCAACGTGAGCCTCCGCGCGAACGACGCGGTGGCGGTGGGACCGGACGGCTCGCTTCCCGTCGCGTTGAATCAGGTGCTCGTCCTGGACACGGCGACGGACGCGAAGCGGGGCGGATTCACCATCCGCCTGTTCCGCAATGGCGTCGAGGTGAAGCCCCAGCCCGCGCGCGTGCGACGGGAGCTGGAGCGCCTGTGGGCCGAGCAGCGCCGCACGTATCCCCTGGCGCCGC
Organism: Myxococcus eversor; assembly: GCF_010894455.1. Classification (GTDB taxonomy): domain Bacteria; phylum Myxococcota; class Myxococcia; order Myxococcales; family Myxococcaceae; genus Myxococcus; species Myxococcus eversor. Next base: position 16,553 of record NZ_JAAIXY010000021.1, read on the forward strand.
AGTACGACGAGTACCTCGCCATGCCCCGAGGTCAGCGCCAGGACTTCCGAAGCTACACCTCCATCCAGACGCAGTACCCGATGGTCTACGGCATCGGCTCGGCGGGGCTTCCCGAAGCAGCGCCCCTCGCACGCCAGGGACAGGCGCGGCAGCTCAAGGGCTACCTGCTCGTCTTCGAGCAGCTCCTCGCGGACTTCTTCGCTCAGCTCTCGCGCGTCCGGGACTTGTTCTCCGGCGATTCGGAGCTGCGCCGCACGTACTTCTCGCAGTCGCTCGCCGACTCCGTCCCCGACGTGGAGGCGCTGCTCAAGCGGGAGGCTCCTGGCGAGGACTCGTCGGGCTATGAGCGCGGCTTGAGGGAGCTGGTCGCCAGCCAGGACCCCGTCACCGAGCGCCGCAACCGGTTCCTCGATGTCCTGCTCGCGCTGTGCGCGGAGGGACTCGAGGACGACGCGGTGGCGGACGTCGCCTGGGAGGGGAGTCCGCAGGCGCTGCAGTCAGAGCGATTGATGGAGGCGAAGCTCGCGCTGCTCCATCACCTGGTCCAGAGCACGCACGGACGCGGACGCGGCTTCGACTACCTGGAGCGACCGGGCCCCGGGAATGTCGCGGGCATGGCCATCAAGAGCCGCATCCAGCTTGGGATGCACGAGGCGGATGCACGGCCGCTCATCGACACCCTGGACGAGCACGGACTCGACCTCTCGGACTCGGGTGAGCCCGCGCCAGAGGGACGCGCGCTGGCTCGGCATGTGGACACCATCGAGGAGCGCTTCTCGAGCGTCGCGTCCCTGCCCGCTCCGGAGAGTCCGTCCGCCTCCCCGTTGAGAGCACAGGCGGTGAGCGGTGCCTTCCTTGGGGCCGCGGGCGCATTGGAGAACTTCCGCGTGGGGACGTTGCCGGGCGAGTCCTCCGTGGCGCTGGTGTGCAAGGCGCCTTCCGAGAAAGGGTGGCATCTGGCGGGGAAGTTCCCGGACACCGGCAGCGCCGTGGCCCGCGCGCATGCGCTGGTCGACCAGGTGGCCACGCTCAACCGGCAGCGCTCGCAGCTCTACATCGTGGAGCACCTGCTGCTGCGGTCCGCGCGTCGCGACGGCGAGGATGCGTTTCCCTACAGCTTCACGGTGACGGCGGTCATCTCCACGGCGACGCGGCAGTGGAGTGACTCGGAGTTCCAGACCTTCGCTCGCGAGGTCATCCGGAGCAACGCGCCCGCGCTCGTGGTGGCGGACTGCTTGTTCCTCGGCCCTTCGCGCATGGCTCGCTTCGAGCGGCTCTATTGGGCCTGGAGGAACGCGCTTCGCCAGGAGGAGGGGCTGGCCACGGCATCGGCTCGACTGCGGGACTTCCTGGAGGCCGCGACGCGCGAGTCCGAGGTGGCTCCCGCATGACGGGCTCGCGGCACCACATCCGGAAGCAGACGCTCCACGTGGAGCTGGAGTCCGAGGCCCAGGCGCTGGAGCTTCAACCTCGACTGAGCGACTTCAACCGGCGACGCCTGCTGGCCATCATCGAGCAGGTGTTCGACGCGGTGGATATTCCGGGCCTGCACCTGCGCATCGACCGGCTGGATGTGGACCTGGGGACGGTGCCTCTCGACAATTTCGAGCAGGTGGTGGAAGAGCGGCTCACCGCCCGGCTGCGCGAGGTCGTGGAGCAGGCGGTGCATGCCCGACGTGTGGCGCCGCCCTCTGGGGAGCAGCCTCGGACCGAGGCGGAGGTGCGGCTGGAGTTGTTCGAGCACTACCTGCTGCACGGCACGCTGCCGTACTGGGCACCCGGTGGCGCGGGGTTCTCCTTCGGAGCCCTCTTCGCGCAGGTGGCCATGAGCGACCCCCAGGCCCTGGTTCGACTGGTCGGCACGCATGCCTCGATGGGAGACGTGCTGGACCGGCTGGTACTCCAGTTGGACCAGCGCTCCTTGGAGCGGCTCATCACGCTCCTGGAGCCGAAGCACGCGGCGCTCCTCATCGACTACATCGTCAGTCTCCAGGCGCTCCATCGGGTCAAACCCGTCGTGCCGCTGAGCGACCGCGGACTGTCGCGCCTGCTCTGGTCGCTGACGCTGACGTATCTGGTGAAGGAGGCGGGTTCACAGTTCAATCGCAAGAGCGCGCTGAAGCAGCTCCTGGAAGGCGTCGCCGAGAGTCAGGGTCTGGAGTATCCGGAGCTGCTCACCACGCTGGGCATCGGCTTGGAGCAGGTGCGCAAACGGCACCCGGTGCTGGCCTCGCTGTCCTTCGTCATCGGGGAGCTGGTGCGGGAGCTTCCTCCTCCTGTTCCGGAAGCCGCGGACGTGGAGGAGTACGACGCGGAGGAGCTGACGGTGCCGGAGACGGCATCGGCTCGCTATGAGCTGACGGAGGCGCTTCGCTACTACCTTCAGCATGGCGTGTTGCCGTGGGGCACGCTCGTGCGCATGCCGGAGCTGACGGCGGAGCGCCTCGTGGCGACGTTGCCGGAGCTGCCCCGTTCACTTCAGCGACGGGCGCTTGCGTGGGAGCACCCTGGCGGGTCTCTGACGCGATTGGTTCGCGCAGTGCGGAGGATTCCGGAGGAGACACTGGCGAAGCTGCTCGTGCGGCTGATGCCTCCTTCTGGCGATGAAGGCAGTCCGCTGCGCTCGGCGCTGCCGGTGTTCGTGGCTCGGGCGGAGGACAAGCCGCTGTTCTTCGCTCGGTTGATTTCCGCGCTCCTGGATGGGCGGCCGGTGGACCTGGAGGAGCTGGCGGCGCCTCGTGCGGGGGCGTTCGCGGAGGCTCGGAGCTCTCCTGAGGCGGAGCTGTCCCGGTGGGAGGCCCATGCGCTCAAGTCGGCGCTGGTGAGTCGGCTCCGATTCGGAGAGCAGTCGGGGCCTACCGTGGCGGCGCTGCTGGCGGCGCTGCTGGTTTCATTTCCGGAGGACACTCGACACTTCCTTCTCGCGCTGCGCGACGTGGAGGTGTTGAGGACCGCGCTGGTCGAGCAGAGCGAGCCGGAGCTGATTGAGCGGGCAATGGACCTGCTGCGTCCCCGTGAGGCGGGCACGCTGAATGCGCTGGTGCGGGCGCTGAACACTTTGCCGGAGCGGCTCCTTCCACGCGGCAGGGAGGGGGCTCGACAAGAGGTGTTTCACGAGTTGTTGCTGCTGGGGGAGACGGCTCCGCTGGCACAGGGCGCGTTCAGTCGGTTGTTGAAGCGACTGTTCGGTTCGGTGATTCCGGGTGAGGTTCATGGGGTCCTGCTTCGGACCGTCATGGTTTGGGAGGCGGCGGGACAGTTGCCGGCGAAGCAGGTTGAGGCGTTCCGCGGTGCGCTGGCAGATGTGGACCCTGCTCACGCTTCAACCGTGAGTCATCGGCCTTCACGGGGGAATGAAGAAGCAGAGATGTTCGCGCCATCGGTCTCCTCCGTGGATGCAGTCCTGACTGAGGCGGCATCCGTCGGACTCCGGTCAACAGCGACGGAGGAGGAGGAGCACATTCCTCCTCGGCACGTGGACGCGGTGGATTCGGAGATTACCGCGCGCGACCAGTCGCGACGCACGCACGGGATAGATGGGGAGCAACTGCCATCTCGGAGCGTGGACATGGCGGTTCCGCAATCCGCCGCGAGCCTCCAGACTTCTCGCACCTACGAAATAGAGGCGGAGCAGCCGGCTCCTCGGCTCGTGGACACGATGGCTTCGCCATCCAACCTGGGCATCGAGACTTCGCCCACGCACGAAGTCGATGCGGAACTCGTGGATGCGGGCACCTCACCATCCAGCGTGAAGAGGGACCCTGCACGCGCGCAGGAAGAAGAGGCGGAGGGCTTTCATCCTAGGCAAGTGGATACCGAGGTCGACTCACCATCCATTGGCCTCATGCCTCCGCGCATTCAGGCAGCGAATGAGGTGCGAGACTCCGCACGACAGGTTGTGCCCTCAATCGGGGACCTCAATCCATCACTCGCGCTCGAAGCAGCTCCTTCGTCGGTGACGCCATCATCGGGACTGGTCGAGTCATCACCTGCGAGTCGCGAGTCTGCTCTCGCGCACGAGGCAAGAGAGGGAGTCACCCCGTCGGAGCGGACGAATACGGCGCTTGTCGATCCGACACTCGTACGTCCCGGACAAGCGCGTGCGCTTGAAACAGACGCGGCACTGGCTTCCAAGGCGACAGAGGCGGCGAATCGAAACGAGTTCCATCCCACCAGCCTCGGAGCTTCTCCAGCGCCCGGCGCGAGTGCGGAACCCACCTCTCTGGCGAAGCACGGGTCCCCTACCGAGCCATTCTCCGCGAGCCTCTGGCACTCACTTTCGCCGGCGGTTGAAGAAGGCTCAGGTCATCCGAAGCAGTCCGGCGCAGACCAGGTCGAACGGCGACCCTCAACGGACTTCGGGAGTTCACGTTCGCCGGAAGCGAATGCCTCTTCCGCTTATCTGGAGCGGTCCAACGCTGCTCCAGCGGAACAGCCGCACTCCATGGACCTCAGGAGTTCACGCTCGCCAGAGGTGGATGCGCCTTCCACTCATCAGGAGTGGCCCGACGCTGTTCCAGTCGAACAATCGCCATCGACGAGCCTCGGGCATTCACGTTCGCCGGAGGTGAACTCTTCTTCCGCTCATTCGGAGCGACCCAACGCTGCCCTTACCGAACAGCAAGCCTCCACGGGCCTGGGGCATTCACAACAGCCCGAGGTGGACGAAGTCGTTCATCCGAGAAATGCCAACGCTGTTCTGGGCGCGCGGTCCCCCTCCACGCGCCCCGGGCTTTCACTCCCACCAGAGGTGCACGAAGCCTCCAGTCATCTGAAGCCGCCTGACATTGTCCAGGCCGAACAGCCTCCCTCGGCAATCCTCGAGCGTTCACGTTCGCCAGAAGTGGCCGATTCGTCCGCTCATGCAGGGCAGCCTGACACTGCCGAGGTCGAACAGTCGCCCTCCGCAAGCCTCAGGCATTCACGTTCGTCAGAAGTGACCGATGCGTCCACGCATCCAGGGCAGCCTGACACTGCCCAGGCCGAACAGCCGCCCTCCGCGAGCCTTGGGTATTCACGTTCGCCAGACGCGGCTGAAGCGTCCACTCATCCGACACAACCTGACGCTGCCCAGGTCGAACAGCCGTCCTCCGTGAGCCTTGGACGTTCACGTTCGACAGAAGCGACCGCCGCGACCGCTCATCCGATTCAGCCTGACGCTACCCAGTCCGAACAGTCAGGAGAGAGCCTCGGGCGTTCACGTTCGCCAGGACTGGCCGAAGCCTCCATTCATCAGAGGCATTCCGACACTGCACCCGCCGAACAATCGCCATCCACGAGTCCCGAGCATTCACGCGGAGCCATTTCGCACGCAGTAAACACTCCGACGGAAGCAGCCCATCCAGAACTCCAAGGCGACAGGCCCGCGCGCACCTCTTCCCGCGAGGACTCACTCCTTCAGCAACCGCCAACTTCCTCAGCGCCGCACCCTCCTGGCTCCATCGCGGAGGCACCGCGTCCTCCTGTGGCCTCGCACGACCACCGCGCCCTTGCGCACGAGTCGCCACCAACAGCCACTACGGCGTCCCTCGCCTCCCCGCCTCCTCGCGACGCCTCGACCCATCCAGGCAACGAGCTATCGCCAGAGCCGAGCTCCGACGAAACACCCGCCGCCGCCCAGTCCGCGAATCTCGCGGGACACGAAGCACGCGAGGCCCTCTTCTCGTTCCTGCTCGCGGAGAGCGCGGACCGTTACGCCGGCCTGTCAGACGATGCTTTGCTCCGCCTGCTCCAGTCCCTCCTGGATGAATCACCGGAAGTGCTCCGCGGCTTCGTCCGTCGCCATGCCCACCGCAAGCGGCTCCAGGAACACTGGGCCCGGAGCCTTCCGGACTCCGTGCTCGCGCGCTTCAGCGCCGTGCTCGCGCCCCACGTCCACGCAGCGCTCCTCTCCGCCACTGAAGTGCTCGCCGCCGCGTGGCAGGAGGTCGCTCCTCCTGGAACTCCCGCGCTCACGGAGCGGTCCGCCTTCTGGCGCTTCGTCCTGGAGCTGCTCGGCGAACGTCCTGGCGGAAGCCTCACGCTGGAACAACTCGTGTCCGCCTTCTTCGAACACTTCTCCGCGCGCCTCCACACCGCCCAGCCCGGCCACCGAGACTCGCGCAGCACCGCCGAGCGACTCCTCGAGCGCGCCATCGAACTCGCCCGACACGAAGCCGTCCCGCGCCTCGGCGCCCTGCTCCTTCAACGACGCGCGGCCCTCGTCACCGCGTGGACCACCACCACCCGCCCCGACTCGCGCCGCTCCAGCACCCCGCGCTCCCGCCCCTCGAAGAACCCCGGTCGGACCGCCTTCCGACTCGGCGAGGAGAAGCACGGCGGCACGCCCATCTACATCGACAACGCGGGCCTCGTCCTCGCCAGCCCCTTCCTCCCCCACCTCTTCCGGGAGCTCGGCCTGTCGCGCGTCGACGACACGGGAAAAACCCACCTGGACCCCGAGCCCGCCACGCGCGCGGTGCACCTGCTCCAGTACCTCGTCGACGGCCGCACCTCCGCGCCCGAGCCGCTGCTCGTCCTCAACAAAATCCTCTGCGGCCTCTCCGTCCCCACCCCCGTCCCCAGCGGCATCGACCTGACCGAGCGCGAGCAGTCCCTCTGCGACCGACTCCTCAAGGCCCTCATCGCCAACTGGACCATCATCGCCAACACCTCCGTCGCCGGCCTGCGAGAGACCTTCCTCCAACGCGAAGGCCGACTGGAGCAGCTCGACGACCGCTGGAAGCTCCAGGTGCAACGCAAGACGCTCGACGTGCTCGTCGACCAGGTCCCCTGGAGCATCTCCATCCTCACCCATCCGTGGATGCCTCAGCCCCTCTATGTCTCCTGGTAGCGCCATGGCCACCACTCCCGCCTCGAATGCCACGTTCATCCGCGCCGAGGTCTCCTGGTTCAGCCAGCTCCTGGACCTCCGCCTCAAGCAACACGCCGGAGGGACGCCCCACGAAGACCTCCTGGAAGCCCTCCCCCCACCCCGCCTCCCGAAGAAGTCCACGCCCTACTCCGACGTCCTCCGTGAGCTGAAGCTCCAGCCCCCCGAGCGATTGCTCCTCGTCCTCGCGTACCTGCCCCACGTCCAGCCCTCGGCCCTGGACCCCCTCTTCATCCGCAACCAGGCCCTGGACCGCCGCTTCACCGAGTTCGGCGGACTGGCGGGGAGCTCCCACGGCGGCTTCCTCCCCACCGGCGAGACGGCGCTGTTCCTCCTCGCCGGAGAGGACCTCTCCCAGCGGCTCTCCCACCACCGCCTCTTCCATCCCGAGCACCCGCTCCTCGCGCGCCGCGTGCTGCGTCTGGAACGCCGTCACCCGGACGAGCCGCCCCTGTCCGCCGCCCTCCAGCTCACGCCGGAGTACCTGGAGCGCCTCACCACCGGAGGCACCTACCAGCCGCCCTTCGGCCCGGAGTTCCCCGCCCAGCGCATCACCACGCTCCAGGACTGGGATGACCTGGTGCTCGACGGCCCGCTGCGCGATGACCTGGAGGACATCATCACCTGGGCGCGCCACCAGGAGACGCTGATGGACACGTGGGGCCTGCGCAAGCAACTCAAGCCCGGCTACCGCAGCCTCTTCCACGGCCCTCCCGGCACCGGCAAGACGCTCACCGCCTCGCTGCTCGGCAAGGCCACCAACATGCCCGTCTTCCGCGTGGACCTCTCCAAGGTGGTGTCCAAGTACATCGGCGAGACGGAGAAGAACCTCGCCAGCCTCTTCGACCACGCCCAGCTCCAGCGCTGGATTCTCTTCTTCGACGAGGCCGACTCCCTCTTCGGCAAGCGCACCGAGTCGCGCAACGCCAATGACCACGCCGCCAACCAGCAGATCTCCTACCTGCTCCAGCGCATCGAGGACTTCCCGGGCATCGCCCTGCTCGCCAGCAACCAGCGCGCCCACTTCGATGAGGCCTTCGCGCGCCGCTTCCAGTCGATGATCCACTTCCCCATGCCCGGCCCCGCGCAGCGCCTGCGGCTCTGGGAGGCGTGCTTCCGCGACAAGCCCTTCACCCTCGCGGCCGACGTGAACCTGCCCCGCCTGGCGCGCGAGCACGAGCTGTCCGGTGGCGCCATCATCAACGTGCTCCGCCACGCCTGCCTCAAGGCCATCGTCCGCGAGCCCCAGGAGATTCGCGCCCAGGACCTCCTCCACGGCATCAGCCGCGAGCTCCACAAGGAAGGCCGCTACTCCCTCCCTGGACGTTGAATCATGCTTAACAAGCCGTCCTGGACTAACCTTGATTGACGAATCAATCGAGCGGTACGGTGTGCGCCCCCTCTAGCCAGCAGTCCCGAGGTGCTCCATGGCGCAGCGTCTTGCCCCCCGGTTGCTCCGACTGCCGTCCCTCCTCCTGGCGTTGCTGCTCCCCTTCGCCGGGAACGCCGCCGTTCCACATCCCACCCCTGTCGTGAGCGCCGTGCTCGCGGCGGTGCCGACCACGGCCTTCCAGTTCGTCGACATCGCGGTCGGCAACGGCGTGGTGCTGAAGGCGAACTTCATCGCGCCGACGACGCCCGGTCCCCACCCCGCCGTCGTCTTCATCGCGAGCTGGGGACTCAATGACCTGGAGTACCTGGCCCAGGCCAAGGCGCTGGCGCAGAAGGGCTACGTGGTCCTGTCGTACACGCCCCGGGGCTTCTGGGCGTCGGGCGGTGGCATCGACACCGGCGGGCCCGCGGACATCGCCGACACCTCGCGCGTCATCGACTGGCTGGTGGCGAACACGCCCACGAACAGCGCGCGCATCGGCCTGGCGGGCGTGTCGTACGGCGCCGGCATCGCCCTCATCGCCTCGGGGTTCGATTCGCGCGTGAAGGCCGTGGCCGCGCTCTCCGGATGGACGGACCTGGTGGCGTCGCTGTACGGCGGTGACACCCGCAGGCCGCAGGCGGTGGCCCTGTTGGATATCGCCTCGCGCCTGCTGGGCCGGCCCAGCCCCGAGCTGCGCACCAGCATCGACAACTACTTCGCCAACCGCGAAATCGAGGCCATCAAGAGCTGGGGCCGCATCCGCTCGGCCTCCACCTACGTGAGCCGCATCAACACGAACGCGCCCGCCATCCTCATCGCCAACGCGTACGGCGACAGCCTCTTCCCCCCCAACCAGCTCGTCGACTTCTTCGGTCAGCTCACCGGCCCCAAGCGCCTGGAGCTCGCCCCGGGAGACCACGCCGTCGTCGAGGCCACGGGCCTGCTCGGCCTGGACAACCACGTCTGGACCAGCGTGCACCGCTGGATGGACCAGTACGTGGCTGGCATCAACACGGGCATCGGCAACGAGGCCCCCGTCGTCCTGCGCACCTACGACGGCGACGTGGAGGGTTATGCCAACTGGGCCGACGTGTCCTCGGGCACGCAGCGCCAGGCGCTGGGCGCCATCCGCCTGCTTGACGGCACCGGGACACTGGGAGGCTCCTCCTCCACCTCCTCGCGCACCGTCTTCAGCGGCTTCGACACCACCGCCGACGCGGGCGTCGCGCTGCTCACCAACGGGCTCCAGGCGCTCACGGGCATTCCCCCCATCGTGTGGCTGCCGGGCGTCAACCGCCTGAACGCGGGCGTGTGGACCTCCTCCCTCTCCACGCGCGCCATCTCCATCCGTGGCGTGGCCACGCTGAGGCTGCGCATCACCCCGACGACGGCGTCGGGCACCGTGGTCGCCTACCTGTATGACCTGGCCGGCGACTTCGGCGGCCTCATCACCCACGTGCCCCTGAGCTGGCAGGGCGCCACGCCTGGCGCGCCCGTGGACTTGAACCTGGTGTTCCCCGCCACCGCGTACGACGTCCCGGCCTGGCACCAGCTCGCGCTCGTCGTCGACACCGAGGATCCGCTCTACTTCGACGCCAACACCACCGGCGCGCCGCTCGCGCTCGGCGGACCGTCCTGGCTCGACCTGCCGCTGCGCTAGCCACGCGCCCCTCCCTCCCGGGCCCCTCGTGAGCCTGGGAGGGTCTGTCCCCACCCTCCCCTGACCTGACACGTCAACGGCACGCGCGCTCGCGTCCGAACGTGCCCTGACACGTCAGGAGGGCCCCTCCACGCCTGGCCGACTCCTCACGGCGCCCTGGCCCAGGGCGTGCAAATGTGCGCTCGCACACATTTGGTGGCTGAAGGCCGCGCGCGCTCCTGATGAGCCGCGCGGATGTGGAGGAACCCTTGAATCCTAGAAGTCGTCATCCCCTGCTCGGAGGACTCGCCGTTCTCTGCGCGCTTTCGACCCAGGCGCAGGCCCAGCGAATCCCGAGCATCGAGTTGGAGCGGCTGCAGCTCAACCCAGGCGCGAAGGACAGCCTCGTGCTGTCCACCGGCGACCTGCTGCCGGACGGAACGTTCCGCATCGGCCTCACGGCGCACTATGAGCACCAGCCCCTGGTGCTGCTGCGCAACGACGAGGTGCAGGGCACCGTCGTCTCCAACCGCGTGTCGGTGCACTTCAGCGGCGCCTATGCGGTGACGGACTGGCTGGAAGTGGGCGCGCAGGTGCCCGTCGTCACGCAGTGGGGCCCGGAGACGCGCGCGCTCGGCATCGACAAGCCGGGCACCTTCGCGCTGGGCACGCCCTGGCTGCAGGCGCGCGCGGGCCTGTTGTCGGAGTCGCGCGGCGGGCCGCTGGACGTGGGCCTGCACCTGGGCGCGGCGCTGCCCTTTGGCAGCGAGGAGGTGCTCACGAAGGATGACGGCTTCGTCTTCACCCCGCGCGTGGGACTCGGCAAGAAGCTGGGCGACACCTGGCGCCTGGGCGCCGACGTGGGCGCGCTGGTGCGGACCAAGACGTACGCCCTCACCCCCGGCGCGGACCCGCTGCGCGACGAGATGGGCGTGGAGATGAACGGCGGTGTGAATCTCACCGCGAACCTTTTCGGCCTGCGCGAGGAGCTCGTCGTGCGCGGCACGCTGCCCTTCGCCGACGCGCCCAAGTCGCTCGAGGTGCTGCTCGGCCTGCGCTCGAAGCCGAACAATGGCGCCGAGCTCTACATCATGGGCGGCCCGGGCTTCGGCGAGACGCCGGGCACCCCGGAGTTCCGCGTGCTGGGCGGCGTCAACTTCGGCCCTGACACCACGAAGGTGGCGTCATGTGTCGCGGGCAAGCCCCACGACGCGGCCCGCTGTCCGGACCTGGACGCGGATGGCGACGGCGTGAAGAACGTGGCGGACCGCTGCCCGACGGCGCCGGGCCTCGCCGAGCTCAACGGCTGCGCGGACACGGACGACGACCAGGACGGCCTGATGAACCTGGCGGACCGCTGCCCCGCCCAGGCGGAGAACCTCAACGGCTTCGAGGACGCGGACGGCTGCCCGGATGACCCGGACACGGACGGCGACGGCCTGGCCGACTCCAAGGACGCCTGCCCCAGCGCGCCCGAGGACCTGGACGGCTTCGAGGACGCCAACGGCTGCCCGGACCCGGACAACGACCAGGACGGCGTGGCCGACGCGCGCGACGCCTGCATGAACGAGGCGGGCCCGAAGGAGAACCGCGGCTGCCCGGACAAGGACCGCGACGGCGATGGCCTCGTGGACCGGCTGGACAACTGCCCCGACGAGCCGGGCACGGAGAAGAACCACGGCTGCAAGCAGAAGCAGCTGGCGAACATTGGAGAGGGCCAGATTCGCATCCTCGAGTCCGTCTTCTTCGAGAACAACAAGGATGTCATCAGCGCGCGCAGCCACAAGCTGCTCGACAGCGTGGCGTCCATCCTCGCGTCGCACCCTGAAATCGAGAAGCTGCGCGTCGAGGGCCACACCGACAACACGGGCAAGGCCGACTACAACCTGGACCTGTCCCAGCGCCGCGCCGAAGCAGTGGTGAAGTACCTGGTGGACAAGGGCCTCAGCCGCGAGCGGCTGGATTCGCAGGGCTTCGGCCCGGCGAAGCCCATCGCCGAGAACACCACCAAGCCCGGCCGCGCCAAGAACCGCCGCGTGGAGTTCCGCATCGTCGGTGACGCCGAGGGCGTCGAGACGAAGCAGGGCGCTCCCGCCGACACCCTCGAGAAGTGAGGCAGACACTCATGAACCCACGAATCCCTGAACCCCTTTGTCCGGAGCCCGCGAAGTCCTGGCGCCCGGGCCTGTCCACCGCGCTCGCGCTCGCGCTCTTCACCGTCCTCACCGGCTGCGAGCAGAACACCCCGGCGCCCTCTCCCGTCGAGGAGGCCGTGCTGACGTCGCGGCTGGCCCCTCCCGTCGTCGGCGACGGTCGCATCCAGCCCGGCGAGCAGTGTGACGACGGCAACACGGTGAGCGGTGACGGCTGTTCCGCCACCGGCGTCATCGAGGCCGGCTACCTCTGTCATGTCCCCGGACGGGCGTGCTCGCTGGCCTCGCTGTGTGGCAACAACGTCGTCAACCCGGGCGAGGCCTGTGACGACGGCGACACCGCCGCCGGCGCCAACGGCTGCACCGCCACGTGTGACTTGTCGCTGTGCGGCAATGGCACGTTCAACAACCGCCAGTGGCCGAACTTCGACCAGGAGATCTGCGACGACGGCAACCGCACCGAAGGCGACGGCTGCAGCCGCATGTGCGAAGTGGAGCCCGGCTTCGCCTGCGCGGGAACGCCCAGCCGCTGCGTGAGGGCGGGCCTCGCGTTCTTCAACACCGGCGTGGACCAGAACAACCGCCGACTGGAGGTCGGCGCGGACCCGCACTGGTTCTATACGGGTGGCTCGACGGGCGCCGCCACGGGCGTGCGCAACGCCAATGACTGGCCGCAGGAAATCACCACGGCCCGCTTCATGGCGGCCCCGCTGGGCGCGCCCGTGTGCGTCTACCAGGACTTCATCATCCCCTCGACGACGAACATCGCCCAGTTCCGCATGCGGCTGGCGACGTTCAACGACAACGAGTTCGACAGCGCGTCCGTCAACGGCACGCCCTTCACGCCCATCACCGTGAGCGAGCCGGCGGGCAACTCCTGGCAGAAGAACATCATCCGGGAGTTCGGCACGACGGCGGCCTGGCGCACGGGCCTCAACCGCATCGAGCTGTGCAACGAGAACGCGGCTTCGACGCCCAACGCGTTCCGCTACCTCTTCGTGGACGCCTACGACGACCGCTGCGGCGACGGCGCGGTGTCCCTGCGTGAGGAGTGCGACGACGGCAACACGACCAACAACGACGGCTGCAGCTCCAGCTGCGGCATCGAGCCCGGCTATGGCTGCGCGGGTACGCCCAGCTCCTGCGCGGCGACGTGCGGCAACGGCCTGCTCAACTCGGGCGAGCAGTGCGACGACGGCAACGGCACGGTGGGCGACGGCTGCAACGCGTCCTGCCGCGTCGAACCCGGCTACTCCTGCCCCACCCCGGGCCAGGCGTGTGTCACCACCTGCGGCAACGGCGCGGTCGACCCGGGCGAGCTGTGCGATGACGGCAATGGCCTGTCCGGCGACGGCTGCTCCAACTCCTGCCGCATCGAGAGCGGCTACGAGTGCGTGGGCCAGCCGTCCAACTGCGCGCCGCTGTGCGGCAACTCGCGGCTGGACTCCGGCGAGCTGTGCGACGACGGCAACACGAACCTGGGTGACGGCTGCTCCAACGCCTGCACCCTGGAGCTGGGCTACTCCTGCCCCACCGTGGGCCAGCCCTGCGCGAAGACGTGCGGCGACGGCACGGTGAACCCGGGTGAGCAGTGCGACGACGGCAACCTGAACTCCGGCGACGGCTGCGCCACCGAGTGCCGCACGGAGCCGGGCTACTCCTGCAGCAGGCCCTCCAACGGGCCCTCCGTGTGCGCGCAGACCTGCGGCAACGGGACGCGGGAGGCCAGCGAGACGTGCGACGACGGCAACACGGCGAACGGCGACGGCTGCTCGCAGGGCTGCGGCGTGGAGACGGGCTACTCCTGCTCCGGCACGCCCTCCACCTGCACCACGCTCTGCGGCGACGGCCTCACCGCCGGCACCGAGGCGTGTGACGACGGCAACGCGACGGGCGGCGACGGTTGCACCGCGTGCGCCGTGGACCCGGGCTACAGCTGCCCGCCTCCTGGCAACGTCTGCTTCAACACCTGCGGCAACGGCGTCATCAACGCGGGCGAGACGTGCGACGACGGCAACACGACGAACGGCGACGGCTGCTCCGGCATCTGCGGCCGGGAGCCGGGCTACAACTGCTCCGGCGCGCCCTCCACCTGCGCCACCACCTGCGGCGACGGCGTCGTGGCCGGCTCCGAGGTGTGTGACGACGGCAACCTGAACAGCGGCGACACCTGCTCGCCTCGCTGCCTCTGGGCGAACGGCCAGCCCTGCAGCGCCTCCGGCGTCTGCGAGAGCGGCACCTGCAACCCGAACACGGACGTCTGCGTCACCGCCAACGTGTGCGGCAACGCGATGCTGGACAACGGGGAGCTGTGCGACGACGGCAACACGACGAACGGCGACGGCTGCGCGGCCACCTGCGCGATTGAACCGGGCCATGGCTGCGCCGGCAATCCGTCCGTCTGCGCCGTGACGTGCGGCGATGGCATCAAGGCTTCCTCCGAGGCGTGTGACGACGGCAACACGACGGCCAACGACGGCTGCTCGGCCACCTGCACGATTGAAGCGGGCCATGGCTGCCAGAACACCAACGTGCGCGCGTTCATCACGCGTCAGGGCAGCAGCCAGTGCACCCAGGTGTCCAGCATCTCCGAGCCGGAGCTGCCCGCGGGCGCCGTGGTTGCGTTGCTGACGGTGCCGGGCCGCTACCGCACCGGCTACGTCTCCGGAGCGGTGAGCTACTCCGGTGGCACCAACTGGTATCCGGGCATCTTCGGCTTCAACCACGACACGAGCGCGGGCACACAGCACTTCTCGTTGGGCGACGTCCCGGCGGGGGGCCCCGCGTCCACCACGCGTGATGCCGCCATGGAGCTGGGCTTCCCGCTGCGCCGCGATTTCGACGCGACGTCGGGCGACGTGCGCCTGGCGCTCATCGACACCGACTGCGCGCTGAACAACAACTCGGAGACCGCGGTGTCCTACCGCGTGGACTCGCTGTCCATCTGCCAGCTCATTCCCGTGCTGACGGACCCGACCCCGGGCGGCGTGTCCAACCCCGTCATCGGGGGCACCGGCTCGCCGGGCTCCACCATCAACGTCTACGTGGATGGCAGCCCCACCTCCGCGTGCACCGCCGTCGTCGACAACAGCGGCAACTGGGTGTGCGATTTGGGCAACATCCCCGAGGGTCCGCACTCGGTGGTCCTCACCTCCACCGAGGTGGGCGCCACGGAGACGGCTCCGCCGGTGAACATCACCATCGACAACGGGCCGCCCGCCGCGCCCGTCATCACCGGCCCCGCCAACGGCTCCACCACGCCCGACTCGACGCCGCCCCTGAGCGGCACGTCCGAGCCGAACGCCACGGTGACGGTGAGCGAGGGGGGCACGGTGCTGTGCACCGCCACCGCCGACGCCACGGGCAACTGGAGCTGCACGCCCGCCACGCCGATGACGGATGGCCCGCACACCATCACCGCTGTCGCCACGGACGGCTCGGGCAACACCAGCACGCCTTCGGCTCCGGTGACCTTCACCGTGGCCGGGACGCCGCCGGCCGCGCCCGTCATCACCGGCCCCGCGAACGGCTCGCTGCTGAACACGTCCACCCCGGCCATCTCCGGCACCTCCGTGCCGAACGCCACGGTGACGGTGCGCGAGGGTGACACCGTGCTGTGCACCGCCACCGCCGACGCCACGGGCGCCTGGAGCTGCACGCCCACCACGCCGCTGGCGGACGGGACGCACTCGGTGGTCGCCAACGCCACGGACCGGGTGACGGGCCTCACCAGCGCGCCCTCCAATGTCGACACGTTCCGCATCGACACCCAGGCGCCCGACACGTCCTTCAGCCGCAACCCGCCGGCGCGCACCGGCGAGCCGGAGGCCCCCTTCGGTTACGCCTCCAACGAGGACGGCGTGGCGTACGAGTGCAGCCTGGACGGCGGGCCCTTCGTCGCCTGTCGGGACACCTACGACGTCCGCGACGGTGACCACACCCTGCGGGTGCGCGCCACCGACGGCGCGGGCAACGTGGACGCCACCCCCGCCGAGTACCGGTGGACGGTGCTGAACACGCGCGCCTTCGCGGGCGGAGGCTGCAGCGCGGCCCCCGCGACGTCCTGGCTGCCCCTGCTGGCGCTGCTGGGACTGCGCCTGCGCCGCAAGCAGCGCCGCCAGTAGCGAACGGTTTCCGCCGGGAGGTCCACGTCCCTCCCCCCAGTCCCCGGCCCCCTCCGGGGACTCGTGGGCCTCCCGGCGGGTCTCCCCGCATGACCGCGCAACCCCGTATGCTGGGGGCCGTGGACATCGCGGGGAAGAAGCAGGAGACGTATGAGGAGGAGCTGCTCCTCGCGCTGGACGAAGGGCTCGTCTCCACCGAGGAGGCGGCCGCCCTGCGCGAGGAGGCGCTCGACCTGGGGCGCAGTCCCCTGGAGCTCTTGCGCGAGCAGGGGCGCCTGGGCGAGCACACGCTGAGCGAGCTGCGCGAAGAGGTCTCCCGGGAGCTGGGAGGCGCCAGTGGCCAGGGCCCGCTGGAGGCCCCCACGCTGGACCCGGACACCCCGGTGGTGGCTCCCCCGTCCGCCTCCGCCGTTTCGGAAGGCTCGGGCGTGGACCCGTCCTTCCCCGTGCCGGACTGGGACCGCTACCAGCCCGTGCGCTTCCTGGGCCAGGGCGGCATGGGCCAGGTGTTCCTGGCGTATGACCCGCTGTTGCGCCGCAACGTCGCGCTCAAGTTCGTGAAGGGCGGAGACCCGGAGCTGGCGCGCCGCTTCCTCTCCGAGGCCCGCGCCCAGGCCCGCGTGCGCCACGAGCGGGTGTGCGAGGTGTACGAGGTCGGCGAGGTGCAGGGGCGCGGCTACATCGCCATGCGCTACGTGGCCGGCCAGTCGCTGGGGCAGCTCGCGCCCTCGCTGACGCCGGAGCAGAAGGTGCTCGTGCTGCGTCAGGCCGCCGAGGGCGTGCACGCCGCGCACCGCGCGGGACTGGTCCACCGCGATATCAAACCCGGCAACATCCTGGTGGAGCGCACGGAGGACGGCGACTTCGCGCCCTTCGTCATGGACTTCGGTCTGGCGCGGGACTGGCGCGAGGAGGGCGGACTCCACGGCGTGGTGATGGGCACGCCCCACTACATGGCCCCCGAGCAGGCCAAGGGCGACACGGCGCGGTTGGACCGGCGCGTGGACGTCTACGGCCTGGGCGCCACGCTGTACCTGCTGCTCACCGGACAGACGCCGTTCCACGGCACCAACGAGCACGACATCATCACCCGGCTCCAGACGGAGGAGCCCCGTCCGCCGCGCGCGGTGGACCGGGATATCCCCCAGGACCTGGAGGCCGTCGTCCTCAAGTGCCTGGAGAAGGAGCGCTCGGCCCGCTACGACTCGGCGCGGGCGCTGGCGGATGACCTGGAGCGCTTCCTCGGCGGAGAGCCGGTGCAGGCGCGGCGGGGCCTGGGGTACCGGCTGCGCAAGAAGGCGCGCAAGCACCGCGTGGCGCTGGGCGCGGGCCTGGCGGCGCTGACGGTGGTGGCGCTGGCGCTGGGGCAGGCGGTGCTGGCGCGCAGCGAGGTGGCCGAGCGCGAGCGGCTCACGCGCAGCTTCACCGAGCGCGTGGAGCGCATCGAGGCCGCCGCGCGCTACTCGTTCCTGTCGCGCCTGCACGACACGCGCGAGGACCGCGCGTCCCTGCGCGCCAGCATGGATGCGCTGGAGGTGGAGGTGAAGGAGGCGGGCGAGCACGCGGTGGGCCCCGGCAACTACGCGTTGGGCCGCGCGCTGCTCGCGCTGGGTGACGTGGAGGGCGCGCGCCGGAAGCTCGAGTCCGCGTGGGAGCACGGCTACCGCGAGCCCCGCGCGGCCTGGGCGCTGGCGCTGGTGCTGGGCGACCAGTACCGGGAGAAGCTGCTGCTGGACGTGGAGCGCCGAAGCCCCGAGCAGCGAGAGCTGCGCCGCCGGGAGCTGGAGCAGCGCTATCGAGACCCGGCGCTCGCGTACCTGCGCCAGGCGGAAGGGCCGGACGTCCCCGCGCCGCCGCTGTACGTGAAGGCCCTGTTCGCCTTCCACGAGGGGCGCCACGAGGAGGCGCTGGCGCACCTGGAGGCGATGAGCAACACCCAGCCCTGGTTCTACGAGGCGCCGCTGCTGCGCGGCGACGTGTACCTGGCGCGTGCCATGGGGCGCTGGCATCAGGGAGACGGCGTCGGCTCGCAGGCGGACCTGGAGGCCGGGCGGCGCGCGTACGCGGCGGCCATCGCCACCGCGGAGAGCCAGCCCGACGGCCACTACGCCCTGGGACGCCTGGAGCTGGCCGCGCTCGTGATGGAGTTGTACGGCGCGGGCAACGTGCTGCCGCCCTACCAGCGGGGCCTGGAGACGCTGGACTACGCGCTCAAGGCGGCGCCGGACCACCACCGCTCGCTCGTGGTGCGCTCGCGGCTGTACCGGCGCCTGGGCGAGCAGCACGCCAACCAGAACACCGACGACGTGGAGCTGCTGTTCGGCAAGGCCATCGACGCGGCGCAGGCCGCGCTGAAGCTGGCGCCCCCGAGCGACCGCGTCACGCTGGAGCTGGCCATCATCCACCGGCTGTGGGCCCGCCACCGTCAGCGCCTGTCGCAGGACCCGCGCGAGCAGCTCGGCCTCTCCATCGAGGCCCTGGAGCGCCTGAGTCCCGAGGAGCGCGACTACGCCTTCCACGCGAACCTGGGCCTGACGCACCAGGTGTGGGCCGACTACGAGAGCGAACACGGGCAGGATTCGCTCGACCACCAGGGCAAGGCCATCGACGCGTACCTCGCCGCCATCCGCGTGAGGGAGAACCAGGCGGACGCGTGGATCAATCTCGGCAACTCCTACCGCGCGCGGGCGGCCATCCCCAGCGCGCCGGACGCCTCGGGCGATTTGACGCGGGCGATAGAGGCCATCGAGCGCGCGCTCACCCTCAACCCCCGCAACGTCATCGCCTGCTACCAGGGCGCGGACGTGTCCGAGCAGCTCGCGCGCTGGCGACAGGAGCACGGGCAGGACCCGGAGCCGGACCTGGAGCGGGCGCTGGCGCTCTACCGGCGGGGCCGGGACATCAACCCCAAGCTGCCGCAGCTCCACAACGGCCTGGGCGCCGCCCTCCTGTGGCAGGCCGAGCAGCGCTGGGAGGATGGAAAGGACGTGACGGCGCTCCTGACGGAGGCGCGCAAGGCCTTCGAGCAGGCGCGCGCCGTGGCCCCTCAGCAGGCCTTCTCCTACAACAACCTGGGCGAGGTGGAGGCGGTGCGCGCGGGCTTCCTCGTCGCGCGAGGGGAAGACCCCGGCCAGAGCCTCAAGGTGGCGAAGGAGGACTACCGCCGCGCGCTGGAGCTGCTCCCGGGCGACGCGGACCTGTGGACCAACCTGGCGCGGGTGCACGTGCTGTGGGCCACCCACGCGCTGGCGCGCGGGCGCGACGTGGGCAAGGACCTGGCCCAGGCGGAGGAGGCGCTCACCCGCGCGCGAGAGCTCAACCCGAAGCTGGCCTATGCGTGGCGCTACCAGGGTGGCGTGCTGGACGTGCGCGCCCGCGACAAGGCCCGGCGAGGCACCGCGAAGGACGAGGACTTCCAGCAGGCCGCGGAGGCGCTCGCGCACGCGGTGGAGCTGGCGCCCCGGCGGCACGAGTACGTGCTGGCGGCCGGAGAGCTGCAGCTCGCGTGGGGGCGCTGGAAGCAGGCGCAGGGAGAGGACGCGACGCCCATGCTGACGCGGGGGCTGGAGCACGTCGCGCGAATCGTGGCGGCGCGGCCGGCGTGGTCACGGGCCCTGTTGTTGCGCGCGGGGCTGCGGCTCGCGCTGGCGGACAACGCGCCCACCGAGCAGCAGCAGGCGTGGCGTGTCCAGGCCCGAGAGGACGCGGAGGCCGCGCTCTTGCGCAACCCCCACCTCGCGCCGGGATGGAAGGGCAGGCCCACCTCCGACTCGGAGCTGTCGGCCCGCCCTCCCCCGCCCTGAGGCGCGGCGACTACTTCTTCTGGGGGTCTTTCGGCGGGTCGGTCGTCACGTCCAGACCGCCCTTCTTCGTCTCGTACTGGTTGCCCGGGCCGTGCTTCGCGTCGGGCAGAATCACCTGGAACCCGTAGAGGCCCGTGGCGCACGTCAGCGTCACGGAGTTCTCGCTGTTGGAAGCGGCCAGGGAGCCGTTGTTCAGGAAGAACGGGCCGGGCGCATTGAGACACGTCCCGTCGGGGAACTTCACCTCGGCGGACACGACGCCATCCAGGGTGAACGTCACCTCGTCGCCGTGACGGACGCGGGCCTCTTCCGGGGTGGGTCCTGTCGACTGAATCCTGATGACGATATTGGCCATGGGCCGTGGCTCCTTCTGTGGGTTGGACTGACTGTCTGCGGCAACAGACTGCAGACACCGTACCAGCGCGCGCCGACCCGCGGCTCCCTCGGAAACACCGTCCGGGCCCGCGGCGACGAGGAAGAATGGACGCGTCAACGACGTGTCATGCCCGAGGGCTGACGCGTCCACTCAGGCGTCCGACAGCCCCAGCTCGCGCACGCGGCGCTGCAGGGCGCGGCGGGAGACCTCCAGCCGCTGCACCATCTTGTCCAAATCACCCTCGCACTCCTGGAAGCAGCGGGTGATTTCCTCCGGGCTCAAATCCCGCGCGGTGCGGATGAGCGAGCTCTTGTCGATGAGCACGTAGACGGAGGGGCGCGGAATGCCGAGGAAATCCGCGGTGGCCTTCAAGTCCCACGAGCAGGCGCGCAGCGCCTCCAAGAGCTCGTTCTCCCCCACTTCGGATGGCTTGCGCCGGGACGACTTCGCCTCGGCGGCTTCGGGCACGCCCGGAGCGGGCACCGCCAGTACCTTGCCCGGCACGGGCAGCGACTCCGCGTCCAGCGTCTGCTCCAGCCGCGAGTCGATGCGCAGGCCCGGCAGGCCCCGGCTGCCGATGACGAGCTGCCGGGTGACGTTGCGAAGCTGCCGGACGTTGCCGGGCCACGCGTAGCGCACCAGCCGGACGGCGACGGCCGCCGGAAGCCAGGGCTGCGCGCGCGGATCCGTGGAGGCCAGCCGCCACGTCTCGCCCGTCGTCTCCAGCTCCTGGCGCGCGAAGTGGAGGAACAAGAGGCCAATGTCCTCGCGCCGCTCGCGCAACGCGGGCACCCGCAGTTCGAAGCCCGCCAGCCGGTGCAGGAGCGGCGCCTTGAACAGGCGCTCTTCGATTCGCGCCTCCAGATTCGAGTCCGTGGCGGCGACCATCCGCACGTCCACGGGCACCGGCGTGTGGCCGCCCACCGGGTACACCTCGCCCGTCTCCAGCACGCGCAGGAGCGCCGCCTGCACCTCGGGGGGCGCCTCGCCCACCTCGTCCAGGAACAGGGTGCCGCCGTGCGCGGCACGGAAGAAGCCCTCGCGATCTCTACTGGCGCCCGTGTACGCGCCCCGCTGCGCGCCGAACAGCTCCGCGGCCACCAGCTCCTTGGAGAGCGCACCCAGGTTGACGCTGACGAAGGGCCCCGCGCGACGCGGGCCGTTGTCGTGGATGGCGCGAGCCACCAGCTCCTTGCCCGTGCCCGTCTCGCCCCGGATGAGCACCGGCACCTGGAGGTCCGCCACCCGGAGGATGTCCTCGCGAAGCTGCCGGATGCCCTCGCCCTGGCCCACGAGCCCCAGGTCCTTGGTGAGCACATCCCCACCCGAGGAGGCCAGGTGCAGCAGCAGCACCACGCGCTCGGCCAGCACCAGCGGCACGCCCGCGACGAGCTCCTCCTGGGTGAACTCCCGGCCCCCGGCCACCGACTCCCCGGCCACCCAGACCTGGGTGCCGTCCTCCGGCACCAGCAGGCGCAGACCGCCGTTGGAGCCCGGCTCGAAGAGCACCGGCGTCCGGCTGAGGAAGGGGTCTCCCAGGGGCAGCGCCAGGAGCCCTCCCGGACGGGAGAAGTCCGGCGCGTTGCGCGACAGGGCCGCCGTGCGGCCCACGCTCGCGAGCACCTCCAGCAACAGCCGCTCACCGATGCGCTGGGGATGCGGATGCGACACGACCGTCAAGGCCGGCACGCTCCGCGGGGCCTGCGCGGACTTGCCCTTCGTATGGACGGCGGTGGTCGACATGTCGGCGGCAAGCTTCTGCTGCATGAGCTGGTTCGATTTCCAGGTCTTCCAGTCTATCAGCCTACACCGGCCTGGGACGGGGAGATCAGCCGAGGCCCCTCAACCGTCCGCGAACCCACGCTCACGAGGCAGGCCCTCGGAGGCTCGCCAGCCAGCGGCTTTCGGGCACCCCGTTCCGAGGAAGCGGAAAGGGGTGAGGCCCCGAGAGGCCCCCCACGCGGTGGAGGCTGTCCACCGCGTGCGGGGGCTATGGGTCTCAGGGCGTCGGGCCCGTCGAGTCCGCGGGCGGAGGCGCCGCGGGGCTCGCGTCCTCTTCCGGCGCGCTGCCCGTCGCGGGCGCGGCGGCCTTGTCGGGAGACGTCGGGGCGGAGGGCCGCTTGGGACCGGCCGCGGCGCGGGCCTGCTCACGGGCGCGCTGGGCGATCTTCGGCGTGGGCGCGAGAATCATGAACATCAGGCGCCCTTCCATCCGCGGGGCCTGCTCCACCACCGCGACGTCCTTCAGGTCCTTCGCCACGTCGTCGAGGATGGCGGTGCCCTGCTCCTTGTGCGTGATTTCACGCCCGCGGAACTGGATGACCACCTTCGCCTTGTTGCCATCTTCGATGAAGCCGCGGGTGTTGCGGACCTTGAACTCGTAGTCGTGGTCCTCCGTCTTGGGACGGAGCTTCACTTCCTTGAGGTGCACGATGAGCTGGGCGCGCTTGGCTTCCGCCGCCTTCTTCTTCTCCTCGTACTTGAACTTGCCGTAGTCCATGATCTTGCAGACTGGCGGCTGGGCCATCGGGCTGACCTCGACGAGGTCGAGACCTTCCGAGCGGGCCTTGTCGAGCGCGGCCTCGAGCGGCATGACTCCGAGCTGTGAGCCATCGGAGCCGACCACCCGGACTTCACGGGCGCGGATGCGGCGATTGGTTCTCTGGTCGCGGCTCCCGCCGCGGTTGCCTCTTTGATCCCTAAGAATGTGACGCTCCTGCGAAAGGGTGGAAGGACCTGCTGTCCCAAGGGTGGGCAGGTCGCTGAGTTACGGCATGGGGTGGGTCGACGCGTACGGCGGGCGGCCCGCCCCTCTGACACTCGCGCACGGTGCGTGCCTCTCCGTGCGACACTTCGAATCTAATCGCCCCCCTGCCCCCAGAGAAAGGGAGCAAGCGGGAAGACACGTCCCAGGGGCGAGGACTAGCCCACCGGCGGACATAACACCAGGGCCCCTTCCTTGCCCCGGAATCCCACCCTGGGTCAGCCATTGGACGAAGCGCGGCGGGCCCTCCACGCCTCCCGGCCCTGCCCCCACAGCTCCACGGAGACGTTCTCCATGGGGGCGGGGAGCCTTCCGGGGCCCCGCGGGGTGGAGCCCAGGCGGCGGGCCACCTGCTGGGAGCCGACGTTGTCCGGGGCGATGGAGTGGATGATGTCCGTCCACCCCAGGCTGTCGAAGGCCCAGTCCATGGCGGCCGTGGCGGCCTCGGTGGCGTAGCCCTTGCCCCAGGTCTCCCGCAGCAGGGCCCAGCCGACCTCCGTGCCCGGCCACCCCTCGGGCTGCCAGGGCCCCACCCGGCCGACCCACCTGCCCGTGGAGCGCTCCAGCACGGAGAACATGGAGAACCCATGCAGGGCCCATCCCCCCGCCATGACGCACATCGAGCGCCAGACGACGGAGCGGGGCTGGAGGCCACCGATGTGGCGCGCGGACTCGGGGTCGGCCATCAGGGCCACGAAGCCCTCGAAGTCCTCCCGCGCCGTGGGGCGCAGGATGAGGCGCGCGGTTTCGAGCGTCGGTCCCGGTGCATTCATGGTCGGTTCCCCTGAGGTGAGGCCCTGGAGAAGAAATGGAGCGGCGCGGCACGCTGGCACCCACCCCCGTCGCGGGCAAGCGCTGCTTGCCGGGTGACGCGGATGGCGGCCACAAGCGCGGCTTCTCCTCACGTTCATCCAGGGGCCCGGCCCGCCAGGACATCGGGTCGCCAGGCGGGCTGCTCGCCGCTAGGACAGGCGCGGCACGACGACGCGAGGGCCTTCCCATGTGGACTGAGACGCGTGTGGCACGGATGCTTGGAACCCGGCTCCCCCTGGTACAGGGGCCGTTCGGCGGAGGGATGTCGACGACGCGACTGGCGGCGGCGGTGTCGGAGGCGGGTGGGCTCGGCTCGTTCGGCGCGCACCACCTGAGCGCGGCTCAGCTGGAGGCCACCGTCCGGGAGCTGAGGGGGCTCACCACGCGCCCGTTCGCCATCAACCTGTGGGTCCCGTTGGAGGGTGAGCGGGACGTGCGCCCCACGCCGGAGGAGTTCGAGGCGGGCGTCGCCCGGCTGAAGCCCTGGTACGACGAGCTGGGGGTGCCGCTCCCCACGTACCCCAGCGCCTTCTCCCAGGACTACGACGCGCAGGTGGAGGCGGTGCTGGCGCTCAAGCCGCCGGTGTTCAGCTTCATCTTCGGCATCCCCTCGGCGCGAATCCTGGAGGCGTGTCGGGCCTCCGGCATCGTCACGGCGGGGACGGCGACGAACGTGGACGAGGGGCTCGCGCTGGAGCGGGCGGGCGTGGACCTCATCGTCGCCTCGGGAAGCGAGGCGGGAGGACACCGGGCCTCGTTCCTCCGGCCCGCGGAGGAGTCCCCCGCGACGACGGCGCTGGTGCCGCAGTTGGTGGACCGGGTGCGCACGCCCGTCATCGCCTCCGGGGGAATCGCGGACGGCAGGTCGGTGGCCACGGCCCTGGCCCTGGGCGCGGAGGGCGTCCAGGTGGGCACGGCCTTCCTCGCGTGCGAGGAGTCCAACGCCAGTGACGCCTACCGCCAGGCGCTGCGCCAGGAGTCCGCGCGCGCCACGGTGCTGACGCGCGTCTTCTCCGGTCGCTACGCGCGCGGCATCAAGAACCGCTTCCTGCGCGAGCTGACGCCGCACGAGCGGGAGATTCCGCCCTACCCCGTGCAGAACTGGCTCACCCAACCCCTGCGACAGGCGGCGGCCCGACAGGGGCGCGAGGATATCCTGTCGCTGTGGGCGGGACAGAACGCGCCGCTCATCCGGCATTCGCGCGCGCCAGAGCTGGTGGACTTCCTGGAGAAGGACACCGCGCGCGTCCTGGCGCGGCTCGCGGGCCTCTGAGCCGGACGGAGCGTCGGCGCGGGCGAGCCCCTGGGCCTCACGCTCCACCGCCTTGACGGGGCGGGAAGTCCCGTGCTCAAGCACTCGACGAATGTCGGACCCGAGCGCCTCCCTCCCCGTCCCCACCGAGACACCGTCGGCGCCGCGCGCCGAGAGAGAGCGACTGCGGCGCGTCCGGGAGTCGCTCGTGCGGTGGGGAACGGCCCAGGCGGGCCCGCTGGGTGCGGCGCTCGTCGGCCTGCTCACGTTCCTGGCGACCTTCGGGCCGAACGCGCTGGACCCCCAGCGAATCGGCTGGCTCATCCGGGATGACTTCAGCCAGCACCTGTTGGGGTGGCTCTTCTTCCGCGAGACGCCGCTCGGCCTGCCGCTGGGGGCCACCCCCAACTACCTCCATCCGCTGGGGACGTCGCTCGGGTACACGGACTCGATTCCGTGGGTGGGCCTGCTCTTGCGGCCCTTCTCCTTCATGCTGCCCACGGACTTCCAGTACATCGGCCCGTGGATGTGCCTGTGCCTCATGCTGCAGGGCGCGTCCGCGGCGTGGGTGGCGCGGCGCATGGGCGCCCCCCCTCAGCACCAATGGTGCGTGGGCGGGATGCTGGTGCTGTCGCCCGTGCTGCTGTCGCGGATGACCTTCGCGCACGAGGCCTTGTGCGCGCACTGGCTGCTGGTGCTGCTGGTGGGCCTGCACCTGATGCCCCAGCGCGACGCGCGCGACGCGAAGCAGGCGCTGGGCATGAGTCTGGGACTCTGCGTCTTCGCCGCGGGCGTCCACCCCGTCATCGCCACCATGACGTTGCCGCTGGCGCTGTCCCTGTGCGCGCGGACGGCGCTGGAGCGGAAGCTCCCCTTCGCGTGGCCCGCGCTCGCGGCGGTGGCCTGCTTCGCGTCCGTGCTGGGGCTCTTCTTCGCCTTCGGCTACCTGGGCACCGGCATCCCCGTGGGCGCCACCGACTTCGGCGACTACTCCTCGGACCTGACCACGCTGTTCAACAGCATCGGCCACGGCGAGATTCGCTGGTCCCGCTTCCTTCCCCCGCTGCCCAGGCACGGCAGCCAGAACGAGGGCTTCGGCTACCTGGGCGCTGGCGGCCTCGTCGCGCTCGCCCTCGTGCTCGTGCTCATGGCCCGTGAGCCCCGGCGCATCCTCGCGCTGTGGCGGAGATGGGTGCCCGTCACCCTCGTCGCGCTGGCCCTCGCCTTCTTCGCCCTCTCGTGGCGCGTCAAGTTCCAGGGGCAGCAGGTCGCCGACCTGTCAGCGCTCTATCGCCCGGTGCTCAAGTGGGCGGAGGCCTTCCGCTCCTCGGGCCGCTTCATCTGGCCCCTGCACTACCTGCTGCTCGTGGGGGCCGCGCTCGCGCTGCCTCGGCTGGTGCGCCCGTCGCTCGCGCCCACGCTGGCGGGGCTGCTGCTGCTCATCCAGGGACTGGACCTCAACCTCGGTGAAGGGCGGAGGGCACAGGGGGGCGGCGGCACCTGGAACACCCTTCCGTCGCTCGCGCTCACGGAGGCGGCGAAGGGCCGCGAGCACCTGGCGCTCTACCCGCCGCAGATGCATGACGGCTCCGGCCGGGGCTGCCGCGCGGGCCCCATGGACTTCCACCGCTGGGCCTACCGCGCGT
The DNA here is from genome assembly GCF_010894455.1 of Myxococcus eversor. Lineage (GTDB taxonomy): Bacteria > Myxococcota > Myxococcia > Myxococcales > Myxococcaceae > Myxococcus > Myxococcus eversor. The sequence goes on from NZ_JAAIXY010000021.1 coordinate 43,369, forward strand.
ACCGGCTGGGCCTCACCTTCAACAGCGGATATGTCGCGCGCATCGACGACGCGAAGGCGCAGGCGTACTGCCTGGGCATGGACGCCGAAATCACCGCGGGCAGGATGGACCCCCAGACGGTCTATCTGGTCATCCCCTCGCGGGTGAGCTGGCTCCAGAAGATTCGCGGCGCGCACTGCCAGCCGGAGGATGGGCTGTGGCTGTGCACCTACGACGCGCCGCCCGAGCCCTCCGTGTCCGGCCGCTGAGAGCCCCCGCTCAAGCGGCCGGGGGTGCCTGGCGCGACTGCGGCTCGGCGGGCAGCAGCGCGTTCAGGTTCGCGTGGATGGTGTTGCAGATGGCGTCCAGCGGCAGGTCGTTGTCGTCGTGGCCGAAGGGGTCTTCGATTTCGACGCCAATCTCCTCGATGCCGAAGAAGATGTACGCGACGATGAACGTGGCGAGCACCGTCAGCCCACCGAAGGACTCCACCAGCGCGAAGGGCAGCGTGTAGCAGAAGACGAGCAGCGCCCGGCGCAGGTGCATCACATACGCGAAGGGGATGGGCGTCTTGCGGATGCGCTCACATCCGCCGATGTAGTCGACGAGCAGGTGGACGTCCTGGTCCAACTGCATCTGCACGTATTCGGAGTACAGGCCCTGGCGCCGGCCGGCGTCGAGCAGCGAGCTCATCTTCCGCGCCACGGCGAACGGCACGTGCTGGGCACGCATCACCTCCGCCACCTCGTCCGGCGGCAGCTCCTGGGCCAGGGGCCCCAGCTCCGCCTTGGTGCGCAGGAACGACGCGGACGCGAAGGGGAAGGCGGCCGTCCACCGCAGCAGCGCGGCGTAGAGGGCGGGCTCGGAATGGAGGAAGACGCCCGCGGCGCGCGCCAGGTTGCGCGTCTCGTTGACGATGCCGCCCCACAGCTTCCGTCCCTCCCAGAACCGGTCATAGGAGGAGTTGGTGCGGAAGACGAGCAGGAGGCTCAGGGAGATTCCCGCCAGCGTGTGCACCGTGGGGGGAATCGCCACCGAGCGGACATGGGAATGGAAGATGGTGACGCCCAGTGCCCACAGGACGCAGACCATGACCCGGGCCACGATTTCGCGGACCATCGAGCCCTTGAGGTAGTGGAAGTAACTCCACCAACGATGCGGATCGTACTCAACCATGGGATTCGGGGGGCGTAGGCTGCCACGGCGCTTGAATCAGTGCCGCAACCTTTTCGCGCAGGGGCTGTTGGTGTGTCCAGCCCATGTTCGATACCCCGCCTCCCCGAGCGCCCCTCGGGCTTCGACGACTGTTGTTGGCCGCCGCCCTCTGCCTGTCCGGAGTGGCCCAGGCCAAACCCCCGGCGGCGGGCGTGTTGTGCGCCACGTATCCCACCGCGCCCACCTGCGTCGGCCGTCAGCCCGCCTGCACGCATTGTCACTCCTCCCCGCCCCAGCGGAACGTCTTCGGCACCTCGCTGGAGCCCCACCTGGCGCCCGGCGCGGCCCGCCCCCTGTCGGACGGTGACTTCGCCGCCGCCCTCCCCGCCGCGCTCCGGGCCGTGGAGGCGGAGGACGCCGACGGTGACGGCGCCGCCAACCTGGACGAACTGCTGCGAGGCACCCTGCCCGCCGACCCCACCAGCACGCCCGGGACTCCGGTGGGCTGCGGCGGCGCGGGCTCCAATCCGGGCTACGACGTGTGTGGCCACGACGCGCGCTTCACCTACCGCCGCGTGCTGCTGGATTTCTGTGGCCAGTCGCCCACGTACGCGCAGCTCCAGGAGTTCACCGCGCTGAGCTCGGACGCACGGCTCGCGCGGTTGGACTCGGAGCTGGACCGCTGCACGCGGAGCGAGTTCTGGCGCGGCAAGGACGGGCAGCTCTGGAAGCTGGCGCACCCGAAAATCCGGCCCGTGGGCTCCGTGAAGGCGGGCGAGAACGCCGGGCCCATTCCGCTCGCGGACTATGACGACGACTACGCCCTCTATTCCTACGCGCAGTTGGACGAGCACGACGCGCGGGAGGTGATGACGGCCCGCTACTACGTGCGACGCGAGACGAACCCCACGCGCTACACGCAGGTGGCGTCACTGCCTTCCCAGTCCGTCGTCGAGTCGCGCCGCGCGGGCAACCTCACCTCCGCGTGGAGCCTGGTCACCTTCGTGATGTTCACCGCGCTGCCACGCAACGCCGCGGCGCAGAGCTACCGCGCGTACCTGGGGCTGGATATCGCCCTCCAGGAAGGCCTTCACAGCGTGCCGGGCGAGCCCCGGGACTACGACGCCAAGGGCGTGCGCGAGCCCGCGTGCGCGGCCTGCCACGCGACGTTGGACCCGCTGAGCTATCCCTTCCGCAACTACCAGGGCATCGCGGGCGCCACCTCCGCCACCTACGTGCCGAACCGCCTGGAGCGCTTCTTCTCCGACGTCTCGCCCACCATCACCCAGACGCCGGAGGCGGGCTACCTCTTCGGCCAGCCGGTGAAGGACCTCCAGGAATGGGCCCGCGTCGGCGCTGACAGTGACGCCTTCGCGGTGGCCGCCGTCACCGACTACTGGAAGCTTCTGGTGGGGCACCCGCCGACGGCGGAGGAGAACGCGGAGTTCGTCGCGCTCTGGCAACGCTTCAAGGGCGAGCACCGCTACAGCGTGCAGCGCCTGCTCCATGACCTGATTCGCACGGAGGCGTACGGTGCGCCCTGACCTCGCTCGCACGTGGCTGCTGCTGCCCGGACTCCTCGCCCTCGCCGCCTGCTCGGAGCAGCCCATTGCCCGGGTGGTGGACCCGCCCCCCGTCAACGGCCAGGCCGACGCCGGCACTCCCACTCCGGATGGAGGCGTGGCGCGCTCCTCGCGCAACAACCTCCGCCGGAAGGGCCCGGAGCGGCTGAACACCGACTTCGCGGCGGCGCTCTCGCTGCCCCCCGAGCAGGTGTGCAACGAGCTGGGGCAGTACTCCTGCGCGAACAAGATTCACACCGTGACGCTGGGCGGAGTGGAGCCCTATGGCAGCGGGCTGTACGAGCCGCTGCCCGCGTCCGGAGTGACGTCCCCCATCGCCGTGGACCGGCTGGCCCTGGCCGCGTGCGCGCGCCGCGCCTCGATGGATATCGCCACGCCGACCACCGCCGTCATCTTCGCCGGCGTCGCGCTGGACGCGAGTGGCCGGCTGGCGAGCCGCGAGGGCCCGGAGGTCCGGGCCGCCATCACCACGCTCTACCAGCGCGGCCTGCTGCGCGAGCCCACCGGGGCGGAGACGACGGCGCTCGTCCAGCTCGCCACCGACGTCGAGTCCTCGGGCAGTCCCCAGCCGGGTCGCGACTGGATGACCGCGGCCTGCTTCGTCGTCCTCTCCTCCGCCGAGTCCGTCTTCTTCTGAGGAATCCCCATGTCGCTCCGCAAGGATGGCCGGCTCTCGCGCCGGGAGTTGATGAAGGCGTTGTCGATGTACGCGGCGGGCTCCGCCGTGCTCGGCCCCCTGCTGTCGGGTTGTCGGGAGGGACTCGACACACCCGCAGCCCTCGAGGAGCGCGGCGGCGTGCGCCAGTCTCGCCTGGACGGCAAGCCGCGCTTCCTCATCGTCGTGGGCGCCACGGGCGGCGCGTCCATCATCGACAGCATGCTCGCGGTGCGCGCGTCGGAGGCCGGGGCGCAGGCGGACAAGCTCAACACCTTCCCGGATGCGCAGGTGCTCGGCGTGGACGGCTCGCCGTTCCGAGCGGTGAAGGTGAGCAGCCCCCGGCTGGGCAGCATCCCCGTGCCGGTGAACACGGACCAGCTCCCCTTCGTGCGCAAGCACAAGGACTCCATGCTGGTCGCCACCACCGTGGGCACGTCGGTGAACCACGCCATCGCCCAGAAGCGCAGCCTCACGGGCAACGCCGCGTGGCGCGGGCGCACGCTCCAGGAATGCGTCGCCCTCCAGTACGGCGCGGACTTCCCCATCCCCAACGTCAACATGGGTGTGAGCGGTTACGCCGAGCGCGGCACGGATGCCTCCCTCCCCGCGCACTGCTACGGCGAGGTGGTGACGGACCCCTCGTTCTGGCCGCTGGGGCTCGACGGAAGCAAGGGCCTCAAGGACCTGCCGGACCGCGACGTGCTCGCGCGGGCTCGCCAGACGCGTGACACGCTCGACGCCCGCTCCGTCTTCGGACAGACGTTCGAGAACGCGCCCGCGCTGATGCGCTGGAACGAGCAACGCGGCGTGGGCCAGCCCGCGCTGGAGGCTCGGGACCTCATCGGCCGCCTCAACCTGCTGCCGAACCTGCCCCCGCGAATCCCCCTGAACGAGTACGGCCTCTCCAACTCCCCCGACGCCGTGCGCGTGCGCGCCGCCTTCCCGAACTACTTCACGGACCCGGTGGAGGGGCAGGCGGCGCTGGCCTTCCTCCTGCTCAAGTACCGGGTGTCGGTGACGGTGACGCTCGGCCCGTCCTTCAACGTCGTGGTGGGGGGCGAGGACGGCATCGCGAACCCGCCGCTCGCCTTCGACATCAGCCACAACGACCACCGCTCCGGACAGGCCTTCATGTGGGCGCGCGTCCTGGGTGTCGTGGACAAGCTCATCGACCTGCTCAAGTCGGAGCCCTTCGACGAGGCCACGGGTGAGAGCTTGTGGGACCGCTCGCTCGTCTATGTGGCGACGGACTTCGGGCGCACGCGCAACCGGACCGCGGGGGCCACGGCGTTCGGCTCCGGCCATGACCTCAACAACGGCGTCCTGCTGCTGTCGCCCCGCCTCCACGGCAACACGGTGCTGGGCGGTGTCGACCCGCTCACCACGCTCACCTACGGCTTCGATGCACGCACTGGCGCTCCGCAGCCCGGCAAGGTGACGTCCAACGAGCCCGACATCTTCTCCGGCGTCCTGACCGCCATGGGCGTGGACACCTCGGGCAGCGGCCTGCCCGATGCGAGCGCCTTCGTGCGGTCCTGAGCAGGAGCATGCCCCTCCAGGCTCCTGGCATGGATTCTTCTCATCCCTAAATCCAGTCCCCCGGAACGAGCCAGGTGCCTTCCGGTGGGCGGTTTCAGACTGAAGAGGAGTCCGCATGCGTCAGCGTCTGGGGAGTTTCGGAAAGGGGTGTGAAGCCCTCGCCGTGGTGGTGCTCCTCGCCGGATGCGGCTCGCCACCCGAAGACACCCCTCCTGACACCGACACGAGCCAGCGCCCCTCTCCCGGCAGTGTGTCGGCGGTCCTGGTGGCGAATCGGACCACGTTCGTCGCGAGCGAAGACGTGACGGTCTCCGTCACCCTCACCAACACGTCCACCCGGCCGGTGCGTCTGCTCCAGTGGAAGACGCCTGGCACGGGCTACAAGGAAGACCGCCTCCGCGTGACGCGCGACGGGCAGCCCGCCGGGTACATCGGCGCGCACTACAAGCGCCCCGCACCGACGCAAGAGGACCTGGTCACGCTCGCCCCCGGCGAGAGCCTGACGGGGGACGTCACCGTCTCCGAGGACTACGACCTCACCACCACGGGCACCTATACCTTCCGCTATCTGCTGGACCCACGGCGGGATGGCGAGCTGGCGGGCTTCGCGTCCAACTCCGTGAGCCTGTTCATCGAGGGGCGCAAGAGCCGCCGCGAGGAGGAGGCACCACGGCGCAAGACCTTCGCGAGCGCACTCACCTTCGAGGGTTGCTCCCAGGAGCAGCAACACGCGGTCTCCGACGCGGTGAGGAATGGCCAGGACCAGGCGAGCGCCGCCCACGCCTATCTGGGCACGCACAAGACGCCCGCGCTCTCCACGCGCTACCTGACGCTCTTCGGCCTCTATTCGCCGGCGAACTGGAACAAGGCGACGGACCACTTCCTCGCAATCAGGGACGCATTCCAGACACGGGCCATCACGGTGGACTGCGCCTGTGACAGCTCCGCGTACGCCTACGTGTACAAGAACCAGCCGTACACGATTCATGTCTGCAGGGCGTTCTGGCCGGCGCCCGCGACGGGGCAGGATTCCAAGGCCGGCACCCTGCTCCATGAGATGAGCCACTTCACCGCCGTCGCGGACACGCATGACCACGCCTACGGGCGGGTCAACGCACTGGCCATGGCGCTCACCCAGCCGCTGCTCGCGCTCACCAACGCGGACACGCTCGAGTACTTCGCGGAGAACCAGCCCTACCTCCCGTGAGCAGGGCGGGCCTCGGTTGTCGTCTCCGTGAGCAGGCGGGAGAGGAGCGCGAAGCCAGGGGCCTCCAGGGGCACGCGTCCTCGGAGCGCGGCGAACAGGGACCAGCCGTGGTTCGAGAGCAGGACGACGCCCGCGTCCACGGAGGGAGCGAGGCCGAGGAAGCCGACGTAGCCGCCCATCACCGACGAGCACCACGCCACGGTGTGTCCACGAAGCTGGGAGATGGACCAGCCGAGCCCCATGCGCGCGGGGCCGCCCTCGGTGCGAGGACTCCACGTCGACTTCAAGGGACGTGAGAGGGATTCGTCGGCGCGGCCGAGGCTCGCGTCGAGGAAGCGCAGCAGGTCTGGCACCGTGGAGTGGAGGGCGCCCGCTCCAGGAAGCGCGGGGAAGGTCCAGGCGGGAACGGGCCGGCCGCGCGCGGTGTGTCCCGCGAGGAGGCGCGGGGCCAATTCGTCCGTCACGCGTGCCGAGGTGTCGCTGAGCTTCAGGGGCGTGAAGAGTCCATCTCGAAGCGCGTGTCCGTAGTTGAGCCCGGCGCGACGGGAGAGCGCATGGCCCAGGACGCCCATGCCGAGCAGGGACTCGGAGACGGGACGCGGTGGTGGGAGTTGGGGGTGGTACGTGCGGAGGAAGTCACCGAAGAGGTTGGCGGAATAGTGGCCGAACGGGTCTTCGGGATTGCGAGGGCCCGCATCCAGATTGGGCGGCAGGTGGGGCATGCCGGAGGTGTGCGTGGCGAGCTGCTCCAGGGTGATCCGGCCCGCGTCCGCATCGGGGAGGAGCGCGCGGGGAATCACCTCTGAGAGCGGCATGTCGCGCCGTGCCTTGCCTTGCTCCACCAGGAGGCCGAGCAGGGCGCCGGTGAAGACATGGGTGAGTCCACCCAGGGAGAACAAGGCGTTTTCGGGAGGCGGTGCGCCCTTCCCCCTGAAGACCTGGACGTGATGCTCGCCGCGTGAAGTCAGGCCCGCGCAGAGCGAAGCCGAGCGATAGCTCCGCACATAGCGGCGGGTCTCATCCTGGAGCAGCGTGGCGAGGGGCGGAGTGGAGCTCACGGCGTACCCTCTACACCATGGTGGACACGGGCCGCGCGAGGGTTGTCACTTCCGGGTTGCCTGGACGCTCCGACGCCTCCAGGGTCCGCGTCCGAGGAGGAAGCACACATGCCGGCTGGACTTGCAGCGGATGGGACGTATGCGGCGGGAGCCCGTCGCACCTTCGACATGACGGCCGAAGAGGCGTGGCGGAACTGGGCGGACGCGAGGGGCCTGGGGCGATGGCTCTCACCCGCGAAGGCGACGCTCAATGAGGGAGACCTGACCACGCTCAACGACGGCACGGACGTCGTCGTGATTCGCGCGAGGCCCCCGACGCTGCTTCGCATCCGACTGAATCGCCTCGAGTGGACACGCCCGAGGACCGCGCAGCTCCGCGTCCTCCCGGCGGCGCGAGGAGTCACTGTCGCCCTTCACGCGGAGGCACTCCCCGACGCGACGACTCGCGCGGACTACATCCAGCGCTGGACGAAGGCGCTGACCAGCGGAGCCACGGCTCCCGCGAAGAAGGCCACCTCCGCGAAGGCGAAGAACACGTCCCCGCGGAAGGTCGCGGCGAAGAAGACCTCCACGGCGAAGACCGCTGCGAAGAAGGCCACGACGGCGAAGAAGTCCTCCACCCGGAAGCCACCGGTGAAGCGGCCCTCTGCACGAAAGAAGTCCGCCACGCGATAGCGCCGGACCTCCAGTCCGACGCACCCCTGGAGCCGGTGGTGACACCTACTCCTTGACGAAGCGCTCACCCTCCAGCCGGAACAGCGCGCCGACAGGTGCATCCCTTCAGGCCCCGGTCAGACGGCAGTCCTCCCACCGCCACGGCCCACAGGCCGTTGTACTTCACCACGCCAAGCCCCCCACCATGCTCGAGCGCCCGACGGGTCCGCTCCGTGTGAGGCACCCGCGTCTTCAACACCTCCGCATGTGCCTCGAAGCCCCGCTCCTTCGCGAACGCCGCGAACTGGGTCATCGCGTCCTGCGGGTCCGTGCGGTCAAAGAGGAAGCGCGAATCGAACTCGCGGTCATACGCCTTGCCCGCCGCCTCCGCGTCACGTCCGACGAGCCGCAGGTCCCACTGCTCCGGGTCCTTCTTGCGCGGCGACGTGGGCGCCTCATCGTGACGCCAGTACCGCCCCAGCCCGGGGTCGAGGATGACGAGGATGCCTTCAGGCAGGTCGACTTCTCCCAGGTCGAAAGCAGCGGATGCGGAGGTGCGGGGGGCCATGGACAAACCCTACCGGATTCACGCTCACCGTCGGGCCGCCAGCTCAGCGACTTCCCGCTTGGGCCGGAACGGCGCGAACAGCTCCACCACCGTCCAGTCCACGAACGCGCGGAGCTTGGCGCTCATGTGCCGGTTCTGCGGATAGACGATGTAGAGGGGGAACGGCGCCCCCTGCCACTCCGCCAGGACTTGAACCAGCGCCCCGCTGTCGAGATGCGGCCGGGCCACGAAGGCGGGAAGCTGCGACGAGCCCAGCCCCGCCAGCACCGCCGACAAGTGCGCGGTGCTCTCGTTGACGGCCACGCTGGAGCGTCCCATCACATCGATGCGCTCTCCCTCCCGAGGCAGGAAGGACAGCGGAATGAGCCGCCCCGTCCTCGTGGAGAAATAGCTCACGATATCGTGGCCCTCCTGGAGGTCCGTGGGGTGCATTGGCGTGCCCTTGCGCTTCAGATACCCGGGCGTGGCCCCGGGCTCGCGGCGATTATTACTCGACTGGAAACAGTCCTGTCCCGAGCACAAGGAAGAATCTCGAAGGCAGGGTGGCCCTCATCACCGGCGGCTCACGCGGTCTGGGCGCGGCCATCGCCCGGGCCCTGGCGGATGAAGGCGCCTCCCTCGCCATCAGCTACGCCTCCTCCGAAGCGAAGGCCCTGGCCCTCGTCGAGGAGCTGAAGGCGCGCGGAGTCCGCGCCGAGGCCCTGAAGGCCGACCCTCAACAGGTGGAGGCCCTGGTCAACGAGGTCGCCCGGCGCTTCGGCCGCCTGGACGTGCTCGTCAACAACGCGGGCATCTTCCACACCGGCGTCGTCGGAGACCCGTCCACGGATATCGAGGCGCTCGACCGCCAGTTCTCCGTCAACGTCCACGGCGTCGTCGCCGCCGTCCGCTCCGCGGTGCCGCTCCTGCGTGAAGGCGGACGCAGCATCTCCATCGGCTCCGGCGTCGCCAGCCACGCGCCCTTCGCGGGACTGGGTGACTACGCCGCCACCAAGGCCGCCATCGCCGCGTACACCCGGGGCTGGGCTCGCGACCTGGGCCCGCGTGGCATCACCGTCAACCTCATCCAGCCCGGCCCCATCGACACCGACATGAACCTGGCCACGGGCGCCAGCGCCCCGGTGCGGATGGCGGGCACCGCGCTCGGCCGCTACGGACAGCCCGAGGAGATTGCCGCCGCCGTCGCCTTCCTCGCCAGCCCCGGCGCCTCCTTCGTCACCGGCGCCACCCTGGATGTGGACGGCGGCTTCAACGCCTGAGCCCGCGAGGGCTTATGCTCCGTGAGTACATTTGCAACAAAGTAGCACGCCAATCCCTTGCAAAAACAAGGGATTGAAGATTTCCCTTAACACCATGTTCAACCCATCCAATCCTGGGAGCCCCTCCTCGAAAGGACTCCCATGCATTGGAACTCCCGCCCCCTCCTCGCCGCGGTGCTGTCCTTGCTGGCCCTGCCTGCCTGGGCGCAGGTGACGAACGTCGCGCTCGGAAAGGCATCCTCGGCGTCCTCGGTGCACGCCAACGGCTATCCCACACAGTATGGACACGCGAAGGCGTTCAACGGCATCCTCACCGGCGATGACCGGTGGGCCTCCGCCGCGGCGCCCGGAGCGACGACTCCCGAGTGGCTGGAGGTGGACCTGCAGGAGGTCCATCGCATCGACAGCCTCACGCTGCACTCCGGTCGCGACACCTCCGTGGGACAGCAGATGCTCGACTTCGACATCCAGCATCGGCTCGCCGCCACGGACAGCTTCCAGACCATTGCCGGCACCTCCATCACCAACAACACCCTTCCCACCTGGACGCTGACGCTCGCCCAGCCCGTGCAGACGCGCTACGTGCGCCTGCAGTGCAAGCGCGCGTCGACCGACGGCCTGTGCCGGGTGCGAGAGCTGGAGGTGCGGGGTGTCAGCCTCGCCAACCAGCCGCCCACCGCGTTCGCGGGCCACGACAATGCCGTCGTCCTGCCCACCCACTCAATCCAGCTCACGGGCACGGCGAGTGACCCGGACGGCACCATCACCAGCATCCTCTGGCAGCAGGCCTTCGGCCCCACGCCGGCCACGCTGACGGGAGCGACGACGCGGACCTTGAGCGTCAGCGGCCTGACGGCGGGCACGTACATCTTCCGCCTCACCGTCACCGACAACAACGGCGCCACCGCGTCGGACACCGTGAGCGTCACGGCGCATCCGAGCACCGCGCCGGTGGACCCGCGCGCGGGCAAGATTCACGTCTGGCCTCGCGGCGGCCGCTACGACACCGCCGTCTTCCTCCCGATTGAGTACGGCGCGCTTCCAGGGAAGAAGTATCCCCTGGTCGTCTCGCTGCACGGCCGGGGCGGCAGCACCCTCAGCGCGGACCACACCCAGGTGCTCGGCAACCCGGAGGGCTTCATCCGCCAGCTCATCCCCGGCAAGCCCCTGGTCAACTCCTACCCCGCCGTCGTCATCGCGCCCCACGCCCCCAACATCGGCGCGCCGTATGACAGCTACTGGCACGTGGACCTCACCCACACCCTGGTGCAGCAGGCCATCAGCCTCTACAACATCGACCCGGACCGCGTGACGATGACGGGCCTGTCCTGGGGCGGCGCGGCGGTGAATGACCAGTTCGTGAAGTACCGGAGCACCTACGCGGGCGGCATGCCGCTGGCCTACACCACGCCCAGCCCCAACCCCATCTGCCTCCTGGAGGACTTCCCCCTCTGGGCCGCGGGCAACTCGGGCGACGGGGTGTTCAACGCCTGGCGGTGGACCAACCCCACCAACGGCCTGGTGATGCAGGTCCAGGCGTGCCCCGGCTACACCGGCGAGCTCCAAGTCACGGTGATGCCTGGAAGCGCGCACAGCGGCTGGGATGAGTTCTGGAGCCGGCCCGACGCACAGACCTGGCTCGTGAGCCAGGTGCGCCAGACGCCCTGATGTCGTCGGCTGTCACACGACGAAGCGGGCCTCCGACGTGTCATCTCTCCGTGTTAGTCTTTGCGTCTCCCATCACGAAAGGCTGGTCATCATGAAGCTGTGGCTCGCAATCTCCCTGAGTGCGGCGGTGAGTCTGGGCGTGGTGATTCCCCCCGTGGCCCTGGCGCGCTCCACGGCGCCGGAGCCGGAGGTCGCGGACTATGACGGTCCCTGCTTCCTGGAGCTCGTCTGCGACAACGGCTCGGTGCTGCGCTGCAACGGGAGCTGGGAGTGCAACTACCAGTCGGACTCCCCCGGCAGCCCGGGCTGGATTCGCTGCGACGGCGCCGGCCAGGGCTGTGGCGGCACGGACTGGTAGGCAATGACACCTCCAGGTGTCCCCGGACGAAGCCCGCTCCGGGGACACCTGGCTTCAACGCCTACTGACGCAGGACGCGCTTGAGCTTGAAGGGCGAGGGGCTCTCGCTCATCGTGTAATAGCTCGCGCCGCTCGGGTCGTACTCAATCGCCTCGCCCTGTCCTTCCACCGTGTCCGTCAGGGTGACGGGCGCCGCGGCGAAGGCCGTCTCGAAGGCCGCCCCTGGCGCCGCGCGGAACTCGTAGACAGCCTTGTACGTGCGCAGGATGAAGCGGTTGGAGCACGGGTGGATGCTCGCGGACGTGGTGTAGGACCAGTTCGGCTGGTCGGGCACCACGGGCAACTGGAGGTTGGACACGAAGATGAGCGTGGACTGGACGCCCGGCGCCGGCAGCGGATTGGGCATCTTGTAGACCTTGCTCAACCCCGTGCCGGACTTGGTGATGACGTAGATGTCGGCGGTGGCCGGGTGCACCATGATGGCCTCGGCGTCCTTGCCGCCATCCGGGTACACGAAGGGGAACTTCTCCGACGTCAAATCCCCGCTCGTCTGGCCCGCGCCGATGTTGGGCTCGGGGATGCGGTAGACGAAGAACGTGTTCGGGGGAATCGGCAGGCTCGCGCTCGAGCGGCCAATGTCTCCCATGTAGATGCAGGAGCCGGTGGGGCACGGCCCGGTGGCCACGTCCTCCCAGTCCTGCGGCGTCACGCCGGCCACCTTGAACGAGCCCAGCGTCGCCGCGTTGGTGGTGCTGATGGCGACGATGTCGTTGACGTCCTCGTTGTGGACGTAGATGGCGCCCGGGGTGACGCGGCTGGCGGCCAGGCCCGAGGGCTCGACGATGAGCGGCGCCGACACGTTGCCCATCAGCGTCCACGCCGGAGCGAAGGTGTCACCCACGGTGCACGTGGGCGCGTCCGCGGCCCGGAGCGCCACCGCCTGCGCGGTGTTGGTGTTGGGCAGCGTCGACACGCCGTTGAACGCGGGCTGCGCGCCCGCCGCCCCCAGCTCCTTCCACGCCATGTCGAAGAGGATGCCCCGGTCCGACGACTGCAAGCACGCCTCGAAGGCCTCGGTGAACCCCGTGGGAGGCGTCAGCGGATTGGTGGGGCACGTGGCTCCCGCCCACAGCTGCGTGCCGAACCACACCGCCAGCCCGTTGGCCGAAGTCGTGGTGATGGCCGGGCTGTCCATGGTGGCCAGGTTGCCGTTCTTCTGGCCGCTGTGCGCGTCGATGGGGTGGGTGGGATTCGCGCCGGAGAACGCGGAGATGCTGCCGGCGAGGTAGTAGGACGCGTCGAAGGTGAACGCATAGCTCGCCGGCTCCGAAGTCCCGGCGACCTTGTAGAAGACCCACGTCTTGATTTGGGACGCGCTCTGGTCCGAGCGCAGGAACGTCCAGCCCGCGGGTGGCGTCGCCACCGCCGCCACGTTGTTGCGATTGCTCAGGCGCGCCAGCAACACGTCACCCGCGACGGTGCCCGCCGGCTTGTTGAGGGTCAAAGACGCGGCGCCCTTGACCCACGCCGTCGTGCTCGCCCGGTGGCTCACCGTGGACACCGACTGCCGGGCCTCGCCCACCACCGCCGAGCCGCTCTCCGGGGACTCGGACTCCAGCGGCCCGCAGCCTCCCAGCGCCAGCAATGAGACGGATACAACCCAGCATGAAACACCCTGACTGAATACCTTCAATGTCATCCAAATCTCCTGATGAGCTGCTCGGCGAGGATGCTCGCCTTTGAGCCCGCTATCTCAGGAAATGGGAAAAGAAGGGAGAGACAGGCTGAGAAAAACAGACGGCTCAACACCGCGTGTCAGCCATTGCTGAAAACTTCCATGACAACCACCCGAGCGGAGGTGCGTGATTCCGCCCGGGTGGTTCAAGGCACGCTACGGCGCGACGTCGAGGAGGCCCACGCCGCGCTGAGCCCACTCGGTGCCGGGCGCGGTGCGCAGGTCATCCACGGGCAGGGGCAGGTGTTCCCACTGCGCGGTGTTGGCCGGAGGGGGCTTGTTGGTGTTCTGCGCCTTCGCCCGGTAGAGCTGCCCGTCGTGCATCACCAGCGCCCCCGCCGCGTACGTCATGTCCGGTGAGTTGGGCGCCAGGGTCGCCTTGGCCGTCCAGCGCTCCAACTGGCGCGTCGCGGTGCCGGCGGGCAGGCCCGTGTTGACGAACGTGAGCGCGGTGACGGCGCCATTCACGTTGCCGGTGGCCGTCACCGAGCCCACCGTGCCGCCGCCGCCCGTCAGGCCGGAGATGAGCCTGCGGCCGCCCTCCCACCGGTTCTCCTTCAGGGTGATGGGCGAGGTAATCGTCCCCGCCTTGCTGAGCACGACGCCCGGGTCCGTGGCCGTCGGATAGACGCTCTGGTAGCCGAAGTCGAGCCCCCGGAAGGCGTTGCGCTCCCAGTTGAACTTCGCCCCCGCGCCCGAAGTGCCGCCGAACCAGATGCCCAGGGACAACGTGTCGGCGAAGTAGTTGTCGGTGAACTCGACGTTGAGCGGAAGGTCCCCGGCCTCCGCCTGCGCGAAGAAGTTGAGCAGCGCACCCGCGCCGCCGAGGAAGACGTTGTGGTGGAAGCGGATGGTGCCGCCGCGCACCTGCGCCTGGGAGTTGTTGTCCTGGTACATGGAGAAGGCCGCTCGCCAGTCGATGGCGCCATACGCGAAGACGTTGTGGTGCACCTCCGTGCCGTCGCCCAGGTTCTGAATCTGGAGGGACTCGGTGCCCGTGCGCACCAGCCGGTTGTTGTAGACCTTCAGGTTGGAGCCCAGCGGAGTCGGCGCGCCCTGCGTGGAGCCGAAGTAGATGGCCTCGCTGGCGGTGTCGTGGATGTAGAGGTCGTGCAGCTTGATGTCGTTGATGGGCGACACCGTGCCGTCGCCGTTGGGGGAGCGGGTGATGCGCAGGCCCGCGAAGCCCGCGCGGGTGATTTCCAGGTACTCCAGCTCGAAGCTGTGCGCGCCACCGATGCCCAGCCCCATGTGGCCGCCATTCAGGAAGATGTCGTCACTGAGGATGCCGTAGCGCTCTCGCGACGTCGCATACGCGCCGCAGCGGTGGCCCGGGAAGTCCGCGTGGCCGGTGCCCGAGTCCGCGTCATACCGGCCGGTAAGCACCCAGTTGGAGCCCCCGCCCATGGACCAGATGTAGCCCTGGGTGCTGCCCGGGTTGGGCCGGATGACCACCTGGCCCCCCGTGTTGGTGATGACCAGCGGGCGGCTCGCGGGGCGGTTGGGCAGGTTGCCCAGGTTGATGAGCGTGTATCTCCCCGCGGGGATGTAGAGCCTGTCCAACGTGCTCCAGTTCGTGGACGGGAAGCGCGCCTGCACATCCGGGATGTACATCTCCCCGTTCGCGCTGGGCCCGGGCAGCGTGAGCGTGTTGCCGGGCGCGCCGAAGCGGCCGAAGGGCTCGCACGCGGCCAGGGCGCCACCGTCCGTGGGCCCCGTCCCGCCGTCGCCGCCCGCGTCCGTCTGGCTTTCGTCGGGACCCGCGCCCTCGGGTGAGTCACCCGAGCACGCCGAGGCGAAACAAGCGATGAGGCACAGGACGGAGAGACTCCGAATCATGGTGCGGCTCCCGAAGGGAAGGAGCCTTGAAGCCTAGCGTGATTTTCGCGAGGGCTCCGCGCGACTCGTGCGCGGAGCCTCGGGTCGTCTCTTGTCACACAGTGGCATATTCAACGAAATAGCGGACTTGGCCTCAGGCCACCTTGCCCACCAGGATGGAGTACGGGCTGTGGGTGGGGATGATGCGGTCCAGCTTGAAGCCGCCCTCGGCGAACAGGGCGTCGTACTGCACTTGCGTGCGCTCGCGTCCGCCGGCGAGGGACAGCATGACCAGGTCCATCACCAGTGCGGGGTGCAGCTCCGGGCCCTCGGGCAGCATCATCTCCAGCACGAGCAGCTCCGCGTGGGCCGGGGCCACCTGGCGAATCTGCCGGAGGATGGAGATGGCCTGCGGGTCCGCCCAGTCGTGGACGATGTTGCTGAGGATGTACGCGTCGGCGCGAGGCAGCGGCCCCACGAAGAAGTCTCCTCCCTGCTTCTTCATGCGCGGATGCTGAAGGGAGTTCTCCACGACATGCGGCTGGTCGAACAGCGTGCCCTGGGAGCGAGGCGTGGCGTCGAGCACCGCCGACAGGATGTGGCCCCGACCTCCGGCGATGTCGGCGATGTGCTCGTAGCGGTGGAACTCCATCGCCTGGAGCACCGCGTTGATGGCCATGTGCGACTTGCCTGTCATCGCCGCGTCGAAGACGCGCGCATCCTCCGGATGGGCCTGCAGGTACGGCCAGAGCCCCCCTGGCGTCACGGAATCGCAAGCCGTCTGGCCCGTCCGCGCGGACACGCCCAGCGCCCCGGCCGAACGCCAGTTGATGTCGTCCCCGAACATCATCACCAGCGACTTCAGCGACTGCGGGTGACCACTCTTCAGGTGCTCCGAGTAGTCGTTGTGGGCCCAGCCGCCCCCACGCCGCTCGAACACGCCATGCGCCGCCAAGAGCCGCATCATCCGGTGCAGCGAGTCGGCATGCGCTCCCGTGGCCCGCGCCAGCTCCTCGCTGCTCATGGGTGTATTGCCCAGGACATCCGCCACCCCCAACTGCGCGATGAGGTGCAGGCACCGGGGGGCGAAGTATCCGGTGCTGAGATTGAAGATGAACGCCGGGGCTGGAAGCTGTTGCATGCGCGCTCCTGGTCAGCAGGCTTGAATTGCCTGCAAAGTGAAATTCTACCTGGACCTGGGAACGAACCAGCCAGACCCCGCATACCGTCTTGCTTTTAAATGAACACAACTGCTGTACCCTCCCACCGTGCAAACCCTGACGCAGCTCGCCATGGCCTGACGGCATGGGTCGGCGACTTCGCCCTGGAGGGCATGACCCGGGAGGGCTGGGTAGTAAAGGACGACACCGCCAGCCCTGACGCGTGCGGCGCGACAGGGCTGGCGGCCTGGACGGTAGGGATTAGCGCGCGGCGCGCGTGCGTCCCTGGGTGGGCTGGGGCCTGGCCGGGCTGGACGCGACGGCCGCCGCCACGCCGAAGACGACGTCGTCGTTGTCGTCATAGAGGCCGAAGGTGCAGCTCGACGCGGGGCTGGAGGCTTCCACGAACTGCGCCCGGAGGGCGTGCCGACCCGCGGTGCCGCCCACCGTGAAGGTGTGGCTGAACGTTCGCGCGCCGCGGCCCGTGCACGTCAGGCCGGAGGCGAGCGACGTCCACGTGGGGAGGCCGGACACGGTGGGGGCGTAGTACAGGTTCAGCCGGTCCGTGGCGTCGTAGCACCACACCGTCACGTCCACCTTGACCTGCTTGCCCGGGGTGATGGGTCCCCCGTCCACGCTCTTGAGGACGACGCGGTCGATGCTCTCGTCAAAGTGGTAGAAGCCGAAGGGGCCGTCCGGGCACCCTTCGAGCGTGTTGGGCGTGTGGGGCTCCGCCGCCAGGAACTGGCTGCCCCGGCTGTTGACCAGCGTGCCGGTGTCACAGCCGCAGCCATTGCCGCAGACGGGGGTGCGCAGCGTCGCGTCATACGTGGCCAGTGCCGGGGACGTACAGGTGCCACCGCCCGTCTGCGTGGTGAAGTCGAAGCCGGTGCTGTAGTTGCCGGCGCCGCAGGCATCCACCGCGCGGGCCCGCCAGGAGTACCGGGTGTTGGCCGTCAGCGCGGAGGACACCGTCCACGCACTGCCGGGGAGCGCGTTGGCCGACCGCACCACGTTGGAGAAGCCCGCGTCCGTGGCCACCTGCACCTCGTACGCGGTGGCGCCCGTGACGTCGCTCCAGTCGAGCGCCGGGGCCAGCGCGACATTCGTCGCCCCATTCGCCGGAGTGGACAGCGTGGGAGCCGCCGCGTGCTGACAGGTGGTGTCCGCCGTGGTGAAGCGGAAGGCGGTGCTGTACGCGCTGGTGCCGCAGCCGCTCACCGCGCGCACGCGCCAGAAGTACGGTGTGCTGGCCGTCAGCGAGGGGGACACCGTCCACGTGCTGCTGGTGAGCGCCGTGGCCGAGCGCACCACGGTGCCGAACCCCGCGTCCGTGGCCACCTGCACCTCATAGGCGGTGGCGCCCGACACGTCCGTCCAGTCGAGCACGGGGGCCAGCGCGACATTCGCCGCGCCATCCGCGGGCGTGGAGAGCGTGGCGGTGCCCGGAGGCGTACAAGGGCCGCCGGCCGTCGCGCAGACACACGCGGCGGCGGGGCCGTAGCAGGCGGTGGAGCTGGCGGGGACGACGGAGTAGCAATACTGGCGCCCGTTGGCGACCTCGGCGTCCGTGTACGTGGTGCCGGTGACGGTGGCGACGCGCACCTTGCCGAAGTCACAGCCGGCGTAGCCCTCCGTCTTCATCACCCAGTACTCGCTGGCGGCAGGCACCGTGCTCCAGCTCAGCGCCACCTGGCCATCGCTGGGGCTGGCCGTCGCGGTGGGCGCCGTCTTCGGCCCCGCCACGCAGCCGGAGTTGGTGGGCGCGGGCGTGGAGCAGGCGATGCCGTGGCGGTTGAAGGCCGCGTGGATGGCCGTCATGTGCGGCGTGCCGTCATTCAGGTTGCCGTTGTCGTCATCCGCGGCCAGCCACTGCATGTAGCCATGGCTCGCGCCGCAGCCGTCGGAGGTCCCCGCCGAGCAGTTGCAGGCGTGCCACGAGCCCACGTTGCCGCTGCCCTGGTAGAAGACCTTGTTGCCGATGATGAACGCCGTGTTGGAGTCGTAGTTGAACGGCGGCGCTTGCAAGTCGCGGGCGACCAGATCCCAAGCGGCCTGACGCACCGGCGCGGCGGCGCAGTGCACCTGCCGACCGCAGGGGCCGGAGCCGGAGGAGCAGCGCGAGCACACGAAGTTCCGCGGCGTGGCAGGCGTCTGGTTGACGTGCGCCAGGTAGTCCGCGTCGCGCACGCCGGAGCAACGCGCGTTGCACCACGTCCCGCCCGCCTGCGCCTCGTTCTGGTTGAAGCCCGTGCCGTCCGGCGTCCTGCCGCAGCCCAGGTCCGTGGTCGCGAAGAAGCCATAACCCACGCACGAGGCCTGGAGCCGGTAGATGGACGCGATGTCCGCGTAGGCCTCGCTGGAGTTGGAGAGCGCGCCGCCCGAGTCGAAGTCATCCATGCCGTGGCCCCACTCGTGGTCGAACACGGCGGCGATTTCGCCCGTGTTCCGGCACCCGCCGCCGCTGCGGTAGAAGTTGACGGTGGAGCCGTTCCAGAAGGCGTTGCACGTGCTGTTGATGTTGACGTTGGCGGTGAGCTGTCCTTTCAGCCACGTGTTTCCTGGCAGCCAGCCGCGCGCCAGCTCGGCGATGCGATTCAGCTCGTAGAAGGCCGAGCGCGAGGCCGGCGTGTTGCCCGCGCCGCCGCCGCCCGTGGCGCAGTCATGCTGACCGTTGGTGCCGCCCAGTTGGATGTTGCCAGTGGACGAACTGGTGCTCGGCGAGCCGCAGGCGTCACTGACTCGCACGTACTTGCCGGCCAGCGTCGTGGTGACGTTGCCTGAGCCATAATTGAAGACGCCGGCGCCGTCCGTGAAGTTGTCGGGCGCGGCCAGCCCCGTATTCGCCCAGGGCATGGGCGAGTCGACCTGCATCGTCCCGCACGTCGTGTTGGACGGGCAGATCTCCGTGTTGCTCAGCGGGTAGATGCCGCCCTTGATGGTGGCGTCCAGGTAGTGGTTGTCATCCTCCAGGGCAAGCACCTCGCCGGAGTGCGCGTCCACCGTCACCCTCCAGCGCTCCCCTTCCCCGGGGTTCTGGAAGCCATACGTCCACACGAGCTGGTGACGGTAGCCCTCGCCGAAGCCGGCGTCCGCGCGCGCCATCGGGGCGAACTCCAGCGTGGGCGCCTGCCACAACGCGCCCGGCGTCTCCAGGAGGCCGAAGCGCTCTCCACCCGCCGTCAGCGCCTGCTCGGGGCTCAGCGTGGGCCGCGCGGACGCGGTGACGTTGCTCCACGCCTCCGTGCCCAGGAGCACGAGGTTGCCGTGGTTGATGGTCGCCACGAGCTGGCCATGCCGGACGGGGATGCCGTCCACCTCCTGAGGCACCCGCACGTGCCAGAGCACGTCGGTCACTCGCGTGACGAGGGGCGCACCCAACTGCGACAGGTCCACGCCCAGCGCGGCCTGGTTGTCCTGGAGGAACTTGAAGAGGACGTCCGCGACGACGGCGGCGTCCACCTCCTCCGTGGAGCGGCCGAGCTGCTCCCGCAGCGTGGACAGGCTGACCGTGTTGCCCACGCCCGTCCCAGGGATGAGCGGAATGGCGCCCTGGATGGCGGTGGGCGAACCCGTGAGCGGGTCCAGGTACACGTGGAAGTCCCGCCCGTTGCGCGCGAAGAAGTCCTCCCAGACGCCCGGCCCCGCGCCCTTCAGCTTCGAGCGCGCCTCCTCCAGCGAGACATTGGAGACAGGCAGGTACAGCTCGGGCTTGAAGAACGCCTGGCTCGCCAACGAGCCAGGCTGTGAGGGCTGGAGTGCCCATGCCAGCGCGCTGCTACACAGCACGAGACAGGCTAGCCACTTCGACACAAGACGCATGCGGTCCTCCCGCGAGTCACGAATGACAGACACTCCCCCCGGGGAGCACCGCTCAATCGAGCCCGCGAGTCGTGACGAGGGACATCGCTACTTTCGGGAACTGTCGGGCCGGCCGGAACATCCCTTCCCACTCGGCGCAGGACAGCCCACGGATGAACAGTCCTCAGGACTTCCAGTCGGACGCCTCCAGATGGATGAGGAGTCATCCACCGCACTTGGAGTCGACGCTCCGCGACCTCGGGCGCGGTCCTGGCTCAGGCGGCGAAGAGCAGGCGCGAGGACTGCTTCACCCACGCGCGTCGCGTCTCCAGCGTCCTGAAGTCCAGGAGGATGAGCTGGTCGAACACGCGCGGCATCATCGACAGCAGCGACACGGAGGACCAGATTTGCGCGAGGGCCAGCCGGCGTCGGTCCTCCGTCAGGTGCTTTGTATCCGGCGCGAGCTTGCCCGACAGCGCCTCCAGGAACGCGTTGAGCTCCCGGATGGCCGCGCCGTCGTAGCGCTGGTGCACGAGCGCGTCATTCAGGTGCGCATGCGCGATGCGCGGGTAGCGCCCCACGTTGCCGATGACGTCCTCCAGCAGCGTCTCGAACGCCTCGCGGATGCCCAGGCCCTCGGCGCGCAGCCGGTCGAAGTCAGCGAGCACGTGCCCGAAGGCCTGCTCCAGCGTGGCCTCGAGCGCCTGGGCAATCAGCCTCTCCTTGCTGCGGAAGTAGTAGCTGATGGCCGCGCTGTTCACCTGCGCCTCGCGGGCAATCTCCCGGATGCCCGTGGCGTCCAGGCCATCCCGTTCGAGGCAGATGATGGTCGCTCGGAGGATGCGCTCCCGGGCGTCCTGCTCCTTGGTTCCCATTCGCGCCCAACCCTTGAAGCAGTGGGACTCCGGGCCCCGGAGGTGACGCCGGAGATTGAGTCCATGACCGACCCTGGCCGCGACAGTAGCGCAGGCGGACTCGACGGCGCTCGCGGAAGAGCGGTTCCACGGCTCGGAGCCACGCTTCTATCTGAACATCGGCGAGGCGTTCTCAGCCGCTGGGTGCCGTGCCTCGTGGCGACGAGTGGAGGCCCAGCTCGACAGGCCCACCTCGTCACGGATTTCCCGGCAGGCGTCGACGACGTGGTCCAGGTCGTCCCGCGACAGCTCGCTGTGGACGGAGAGGCGCACGAGCGAGTGCTTCACCGGCGTCGCGGGGTCGCAGAACACGGAGCCGAAGATGCCTCGCGCCTCCAGCGCGTCCTTGAGGCGCAGGGTTTGAGCCTCCAGACCGGATTGCAGCGCGAGAATCTGGGCCGCGCCGCCATCCAGGTCATAGCCCAGCGCCTCCAGGTGCCCTCGGAGATACGCGGCATTCACATGCAGCCGTTGACGACGTGCGTCCGCGTCGCGGATGAGGTCCAGCGCCGCCAACAGCGCCGCGATGTCGTGGGGCAGCACGGCGGAGCTGAAGATGGCCGGGCCTGACTTCATCTCGAAGTAGCGCTCGAAGCCGCGCATGCAGGCGACGAAGCCGGCCCGTCCGACGAAGGCCTTGGACAGGCTCGCGGTCCGGAAGTGGACGTGCTCCAGCAGCCCCTGCCCCACCACCATCCCCGCGCCGCGGGGCCCGTGCGTGCCCAGCGAGTGGGACTCGTCCACCAGCAGCACGCACCCGCACCGCGAGGAGAGCTCCGCCACGTCCGCGAGCGGGCAGACAGAACCGTTCGTGCTGTAGACCGAGTCCACCGCGACGACACCAGGGCCGGTGCGAGCCAGGCGCCTTCGCAGGTCGTCGACGTCGTTGTGACGGAAGGGAATGGCGGTGGCCCCCGCGCTCTGGATTCCCCTCCAGAGAGACATGTGCGCCATCCGGTCGATGTAGACAGGCACCTGCTCGTCCGCCAGACACTCCAGCAGGCCCACGTTCGCACAGTAACCGGACTGACACAGGATGCCTGACTCCGCGCGAAGCAGCGCGGCGAGCCGCCGCTCCAACGTGTGTCGAGAATGCGCGCCCCGCTGGAACACGCTCGACATCATCACTCCCAGACCTTCCCGCCCGACGGCGTCCACGGCGGCCTGCGCGAGACTGGGGTGCCTTGCCAGGCAGAGGTAGTCATTGCCGTTGAGCAGGATGTCCCCCGGCCCGGGAGCGGGGCCGTCGAGGATGTGTCGCGGAGACTCCCAGCGCTGCATCCGCTTCTCGTGGTCCTGGAGCTTGCGGCGCAAGAAGCCGGGGACTGGAGCGCTGACCTCCTCCGTCACGCGCTGCTCTGGTGCGTGGTCTGTCATGGCACGAGGAAGGAGTGCTCACTCCCACGACGTGACGCCGGGAGAGCCCGTCCCCTCCAAGAGCATCGAGGCGAGGCCCCGCCCACCGGACCGGGCGCACGCCTCATGACCTTGACGAATATATGCACTGATGTGTATATGCACGAACATGCAGACCGACGTCTTCCAGGTGCTCGCCGACCCGACGCGTCGGCTCATCATCCAGACCCTTCGCGAGGGCGAGCAGCAGGTCAGTGATGTCGTCGAGAAGGCCGGAATCCACCAGTCCGGTGTCTCGCGGCATCTGCGCATCCTCTCCGAGTCGGGCTTCGTCTCGATGCGACCGGATGGGCAGCGTCGCCTCTACGCCTTGCGGCCAGAGCCCTTCCGCGAGCTCGACGGGTGGCTGACCCAGTACCGGCAATTGTGGGAGGCGCGACTCGAACGCTTCGAAGCCGCGCTGGAGAAGAAGAAACAACAGACTCGTCGAGTCAAGGAAAGAGGTACGCGGGAATGAGCCACGAGAACACGTCACGCGGTCACGCGAAGGTCGTCATCGAGCGCACGTACCGGGCGAGCATCCAGGACCTCTGGGAGCTCTGGACCACGAAGGAGGGCTTTGAGTCGTGGTGGGGGCCGCAGGGCTTCCGCGCCGAGGTCCAGGAGCTCGACGCTCGTGCTGGAGGGACGCTTCGGTACGAGATGATCGCCGACTCGCCGGAGATGATTGCGGCGATGAAGGCGGCGGGCCAGCCGACTTCGCACGCGACCCGCTCCAGCTTCACCGAGGTGGTGCCCCACTCGCGGCTCGTCATCACGAACGTCATCGACTTCATTCCGGGAGTCGCGACCTACGAGAGCAGGATTGCCGTGGGCTTCTTCCCGAACGGCGACCGCGTCCGGATGGTCGTCACCACGGACGCGATGCACAGCGAGGAGTTCACGAAGATGCAGACGGAAGGCTTCACGAGCCAGCTCACGAAGCTCGACCAGCGCTTCGCCTGAAGCGCCCATCTCTCGGCTCGGATGAGGCCGTCGACGGAGCCGAGAGCAGCAGCGCCGCGCAGATGGCGCCGATCACCAGTTCGGCGACCATCGCCGCGACCAGCTCGGGCGCGGGCTCGCCATCCAGGACCAGGCTCAGGATTCGCGACACGCCATAGGACAGGTAGAGCGTCGTCGACACCACCAGCGAGGTGAAGGTCAGTCGAGTCCAGACCGCGCCGGCCATGATGACCAGTCCGCAGGCCAGCAATGCCCCGCCCGGCGCGCGCACCTCGCTCAACAGGCTGACCTGGCCGCCGAGGTCGATGCCGCTCCAGCCATGGAAGACCTTGGGGATGAACAGCAGGGGCGCGCCAATCAGGCTGCCGATGACGCCCGCGACCAGGAGCACCGTCTTCGTCCATCTGCTTTGCATTGCCGTCCTCGCTTGACACCGTGTCAATTGACTCGGCATTGATTATTCGCGACTTTACATCATGTCAAGTGAATCACCCGAGACGCGAACCCGCATCCTCGCGGCGGCGCTGCACCTGCTGGAGACCGGCCGGGGTCAGACGGTGCGGATGAGCGACATCGCGCGGAGGGCCGGGCTCAGCCGGCAGGCCGTCTATCTGCACTTCGGCACGCGGGCGGCCCTGTTGATTGCCACCACGCTCTATCTGGACGAGTTGAAGGACGTGCGCGCACGCCTTGTCCCCAGTCGCACGGCCCGCAGCGGTGTCGAGCGCCTGGACGCCTATGTCGGAGCCTGGGCCGACTACATCCCGGAGATACGAGGCGTGGCCAAGGCGCTGATGGCCATGAGCGACACCGACGAAGAGGCCGCCGAGGCCTGGCGCAAACGGATGGAGGACATGCGCGAAGGTTGCGCCGCCGCCATCGAGGCGCTCCGCGCCGATGGCACCCTTTCACCCGACTACACACCGGACGAGGCCACTGATTTGCTCTGGACGCTGCTGTCGGTGCGGAACTGGGAGCACCTGACCCTGGAGCGTGGATATGCGCAGCCGCGCTACAAGGACCTGCTGCTGCGCACCGCGCGGCGCCTCTTCGTCCGCGCTCCACGCTCCGCCGCACGCTGAGCCGCCGAGTGCGAAGTCCCTGGACTTCCACGAACGACATTTCTGAATCACTGGGAGGGAAAGACCCGTCAAGAGAGGCCGTGAGGTGGGACGCGTCCTGACAGCCAGGCTCCCCGCCCGGTGGACCTCGAAGGGCGCCCTGGGGCCCTGCTTCCCCTGAGAGTGAGCACCCGCCCCTTCGGGGCTCTTCCCTCCCAGGCTCGCGGTGCTATCAAGCACCGCACCATGCCTGAGTCAGCGCCCGCCCCCCTGTTCGACACCGTGCCCGCGGAGATGGACTTCCCGGCCGAGGAGCGCCGCATCCTCGCCTTCTGGAAGGACCGCCGCATCTTCGAGCGCTCGCTCCAGGCACGCGAAGGCGCCAAGAGCTTCGTCTTCTACGAGGGCCCGCCCACCGCCAACGGCCTGCCCCACAACGGACACGTCCTCACCCGCGTCATCAAGGACCTGTTCCCCCGCTACCAGACCATGCGCGGCCACTACGTCCCCCGCAAGGCCGGCTGGGACACCCACGGCCTGCCCGTGGAAGTCGAAGTGGAGAAGGAGCTGCGCATCCACGGCAAGGCGGAAATCGAACGCTACGGCGTCGAGCCCTTCACCGAGCGCTGCATCGAATCCGTCTTTCGCTACACCGGCGAGTGGGAGCGTCTCACCGAGCGCATCGGCTTCTGGGTGGACCTCAACGAGGCCTACGTCACCTACCACCGCGGCTTCGTGGAGAGCGTGTGGTGGGCGCTCGCCGAACTGCACAAGAAGGGCCTGCTCTACCAGGGCCACAAGGTCGTGTGGTGGTGGCCCCAGGGCGGCACCGCGCTCAGCTCCGCCGAAGTGGGCCTGGGCTACAAGACGGTGGACGACCCGAGCGTCTACGTCACCTTCCCCCTGCGCGATGCGCCCGACACCTCGCTGCTCGTGTGGACGACCACCCCGTGGACGCTGCCGTCCAATATGTACGCGGCCGTCAACCCCGGCGTGGACTACGTCACCGTGGACGCCGGTGACCGCAAGCTCATCATCGCCGCCGCGCTGCGCGAGGAGCTGGCCAAGAAGCTCAAGAAGGACCTGCCCGTCCTCTCCACCCAGAAGGGCAGCACCCTGGTGGGCCAGCGCTACCTGCCGCCCTTCGACACGTACTTCGCGCGCGAAGGCGACACGCGGCTGAAGCTGCGCGACGGCGGCGACGACACCCGCGCCTGGCGCGTGCTGGGCGCGGACTTCGTCACGCTCAACACGGGCACCGGCATCGTCCACATCGCCCCCGCGTTCGGCGAGGACGACTACGACGCCTACCGCAAGGACCGCACGCGCTTCGTCCAGCCGGAGGCGATGGAGCTGTTCTGCGCCGTCAAGCCGGACGGCACCTTCTCCGAGGAAGTCCCGCTCGTCGCCGGCCGCTTCGTGAAGGACGCGGACAAGGACATCCAGCGCAACCTCAAGGAGCGCGGACTCCTGCTCGTCACCGAGCAGTACAAGCACGAGTACCCCTTCTGCTGGCGCGCGGATGACGACCCGCTCATCCAGTACGCGCGCCCCGCCTGGTACATCCGCACCACCGCGGTGAAGGACCGCGCCATCGAAAACAACCGGGCCGTCAACTGGGTGCCCGAGCACATCAAGGAAGGCCGCTTCGGCGACTTCCTGGCCAACAACGTGGACTGGGCCCTGTCGCGCGAGCGCTACTGGGGCACCGCGCTGCCACTGTGGATTCACTCGGAGACGGGCGAGGTGGAGGCCGTGCCTTCACTCCAGGCCCTGCGTGACAAGCCCGGCAGCAACCTGGCGGCCGTGGAGGCGGAGCTGGCGGCGTTCCTCAAGGGCAAGCCCCACGAATCCAACGCGAAGCACCTCATCGTCCACAAGCCGTGGATTGACAAGGTGACGTACGAGAAGCCGGGCTCCCCGGGACGCTTCAACCGCGTGCCCGAAGTCGTCGACGTGTGGTTCGACTCCGGCTGCATGCCCTTCGCGCAGTGGGGCTTCCCACACGCCCCCGGCTCGCATGAGAAGTTCAACCGCGCCTTCCCCGCGGACTTCATCTCCGAGGCCATCGACCAGACGCGTGGCTGGTTCTACTCGCTGCTCATGGTGAGCACGCTCGTCTTCGACGAGGAGACGCAGGCCCGTCTGGGATTGACGCCCCAGCGCGAGTGGCCGCACCCGTACAAGAGCTGCATCGTGCTGGGCCACGTCTCCGACAAGGAGGGCCGCAAGGAGTCCAAGTCCAAGGGCAACTACACGCCGCCCGAAATCATCCTCGACGAAGTGCGCATGGACTTCGCCGTGCTGTCCGCCACGGAGGCGGGCGCGCCGGCCGAGGCGGGCGTGGCGCTCATCGCGCGTGAGGATTTGGAGGGCCTGGACCTGCAGGAAGGCGCCAGGGTGCAGCTGTTCCGTCCGGACCGGCCGGAGGTCTTTGTCACCGCGACGGTGAAGGCGCACAAGAAGCTCAAGCGCCGCGTGGTGTTGCTTTCGCCCGCGGAGCTCCAGACGCTCGGCGTGGCGCCGTCCGCGAAGGGCGCGGGCGTCATGCCGGTGGAGGTGCCTCGGCTGGCGCCGTCCGAGCGCGTGACGGTGAAGGACCCCGCCGCCAAGGCTCCCGGCGCGGATGCGTTCCGCTGGTTCTTCTACGCGGCGAGCCCCACCTGGTCCAACACGCGCCACTCGCTGGCGAACGTGCGGCTGTTGCAGAAGGACTTCCAGGTCAAGCTGCGCAACGTCTACTCGTTCTTCACCATCTACGCGAACATCGACGGCTTCAATCCCGCGCAGGGCAACCCGGACGCGAGCGAGGCCCCCTGGGAGGCCGTGCGCAAGAGCCAGGGCTGGCGCGAGGTGAAGGCCCGGCCGATGCTGGACCGCTGGATTCTGTCCGAGGTGCAGCTCGCGCTGCGCCACGTGGAGAAGGCGCTGGACACCTATCAGGTGTACGACGCGGCCCAGCGCATGGTCGCGCTGGTGGACGCGCTGTCCAACTGGTACCTGCGCCGCAGCCGTGAGCGCTTCTGGAAGCCCGGCTTCGAGCAGGACAAGCGCGACGCGTACTTCACCCTCTACGAGGCGCTCACCACCATCACCGCCCTGGCCGCGCCCTTCGTCCCGTTCTTCTCCGACGAGATGTGGGGCAACCTGGTGCGCAAGGCCTGGCCCCAGACGCAGCCGGAGAGCGTGCACCTGGCCTCCTTCCCGCGCGCGGACGCGAGCCTCATCGACGAGGAGCTGGCGGTGGACATGGCCGCCCTGCGCGAGCTGGTGTCCCCCGGACTCAAGGTGCGCACGGACAACAAGCTCAAGGTGCGCCAGCCCCTGGCCCGCGCGGACATCATCCTCGCACGCAAGGAGATGACGGACCGGCTGGCCGTGTACAAGGACCTGCTCGCCGAGGAGCTGAACGTCCACGAGGTGCGCTTCGTGGAGCCGGGCAGCCCGGACGCGGACGTGGTGCGCTTCCGCGTGCGCCCCAACCTGCGCGCGGTGGGAGGCCGGCTCGGCCCCAAGCTCGCGCCGGTGCGCAAGGCGTTCGACACCGGTGACGGCCGCGCGCTGCACCGGGAGCTGCTCCAGACGGGCCAGGTGGTCCTCCAGCTCGCGGGCGAGACGCTGGTGTTCTCCGGAGATGATTTGGAGACGCTGGTGGAGGCCAACCCGGGCTTCGCGGCGGCGGGCACGGGCGCCGGTGTGGTGGTTCTGCACACCGAGCTGACGGAGGCGCTCGTCGACGAGGGCCTCGTGCGCGAGCTGCTGGCGCGGGTGCAGGGTGCTCGCAAGGACATGGAGCTGGGCTACACGGACCGCATCCGCCTCTGGGTGGATGGTGACGCGCGGGTGAAGCGCGTCACGGAAGAGGGCCGGGAGCTGATTGCCCGGGAGACGCTGGCCACCTCCATCCATGTGGGTCCGGAGGGCCTCACGGGGCAGGAGGAGGAGGTCCAGCTCAATGGCCTGCCCGCGCGCCTGAGGGTGGAGCGCGCCTGAGGTCCCCAACTCCTGCTCATCCGCCCACCGGGTGAGCAGGCATTCTTTTCGAAACCTCGCGTGGCCCCTGTAGTGTGGACGTCTGGATTCAGCGCGAGGTTGAATGGATACCGCCCAGCAGCTCTTGCCTTGCGTGCCGGCCCTGCTGGCACGTCGCGGAGCGCGCCGTCCCGAGGCCCCCGAGTCGGAGTGCTTCGCCTCGGTGGTCCTGCTCGCGGATGTGTCTGGCTTTACCCCCCTGACGGAGCGGCTGGTCCAGCAGGGCGCCGCGGGCGCGGAGGAGCTGTCACGGCTGCTGGAGCGGCTCTTCACGCCCCTGGTGGAGGTCGTCACCGCGCATGGCGGGGACATCCTCCACTTCCCGGGGGACGCGCTGCTCGCGCTGTGGCCACTGAGGGAAGCGGAGACCTCGCTCACCCAGGCGGCACGTCGCGCGGTGGCATGTGGCCTGGCGCTACAGCAGGCCATGCGCACGCCCTTCTTCCGGGAACACGCGCTGGCCCTCCGGGTGGCGCTGGGCGCTGGCGAGGTGCAGGCCGTCATGGCCGGCGGCATCCAGGGGCGCTGGCAGGCCCTGGTGCGCGGAGCGCCCTTCACGCAGCTCCGGGAGGTGGAGCACGTCACTTCGCCGGGGGAGGTGCGCGTGTCGGCGCCGCTCTGGCAGTTGCTGGGCGAGGAGGCGCAGGGGGACGTCTCACACTCGGGCATCGCCCGCATCCTGTCGCTGCCAGCCCCCGAACCCTGGCCCCTGCCCCCGGCCGCGCTCGGCGAGGACTCGGTGGCGGCGCTGCGGCCCTTCGTGTCGCGGGGGCTGCTGGCGGCGCTGGAGGTCCATGACCGGAAGTGGCTCGCCGAGCCGCGCCGGGTGACAGTCCTCTTCCTCCGTCTGGACGGACTTCCGGAGGGGGCCTCGGAGGCGCTGCTGCCCCGCCTGTCGGACGCGGTGCGCGCGCTCCAGGAGGCCGTCTACTCGCAAGGAGGCAGCGTCAATCAGCTCCTGGTGGACGACAAGGGCCTGGTCCTCGTCGCGGGCTTCGGGCTGCCCACGTGCGCGCACGAGGACGACGCGGCGCGCGCGGTGAAGGCGGCCATCCAGGCGCGGGGCTCGCTCCAGGCGCAGGGGCTGAAGGCGTCCGTCGGCATCGCGACGGGACGGGTGTGCTGTGGCCTGCGAGGCGGTGTGGTCCGCTACGAATACGCGCTGATGGGCAGGACGGTGAACCTGGCCGCGCGGCTGATGCAGGAGGCTCGCGACGACATCCTCCTCGACGAGCCCACCGCCCAGGCCGTGGGCGAGCGGCTGTGGACGGAGCGATTGCCTCCCGTGAAGGTGAAGGGGGTGGCGGAGCCCGTGCGTCGGTTCCGGCCGGGGAGCCTGGACGAAACGCGCGGCCACCGCGGGGTCCATCCCGTGGTGGGACGGCTGCGGGAGCGAGCCACCCTCGACTCCTTCCTGGAGAGCCCCACCCGAGGCACGGGCGGGGCCCTGCTCCTCGAAGGCGAGGCCGGCCAGGGCAAGTCGCGCCTGCTCACCTACGCGGCGGAGGGAGCGAAGGCGCGCGGGCTGCGCGTGTTGTCGGGGAGCGCGGACGCGGCGGAGAGCAACACCGTCTACTTCGCCTGGCGCACCCTCTTCTCCGCGTTGCTCGGACTGCCCGCGGGCGCCTCGCTCGAAGCGCGACGCACGGCGGTGAGGGCCCGCCTGCCCGGCAATGCCGCCCTGGCTCCGCTCCTCAACCCCGTCCTCCTGCTGGAGCTGCCGGAGACGGACCGCACGGAGCAGCTCCGCGACGAGGCGCGCGCGGACACCACCCAGGCCCTCATGCTGATGCTGCTCGGAGAGGCCGGGCCCTGTGTGCTGCTGATGGAGGACGGCCACTGGCTGGACTCCGCGTCATGGGAGCTCTTGCGGCGCCTCTGCCGGGACCTCCCCGACTGGCTGCTCGTGGTGGGCCTGCGCCCGATGCCGGTGGAGCCGCCCGCGCTCGAGGCGCTGCGCAGGCAAGGGACGACGCAGGGCCTTCGACTGGGCCCCTTGTCGGGAGAGGAGGTCGAAGCCCTGGTCTGCGCCCGGCTCGGGGTGACCCGGCTCCAGCCCGCGGTGGCCGACTTCATCCAGCGCAAGGCGGAGGGACATCCGTTCTACAGCGAGGAGCTGGCCCATGCCCTGAGGGACCATGGGCTCCTCTTCGTCGAGCGCGGCGTGTGCCACCTCACCCCGGAGGCCGGAGACCTGGAGTCAATGGGACTGCCTTCCACGCTGGAGGGACTCATCACCACCCGCATCGACCGGCTGACGCCCGTGCAGCAGCTCACGCTGAAGGCCGCGAGCGTCATCGGTCGCACGTTCAGCGGCGCGCTGCTGCGCGACGTCCATCCTCTGCCGGACGAGCGTCCCCAGTTGGGCTCGCATCTGCTCAGCCTGCGGGAGAAGGACCTGGCGCTGCCGCTGGAGAACACCCCGGAACTGAGCTACCTCTTCAAGCACGTCATCACCCAGGAGGTGGCCTACAACCTGCTGCTGTTCTCCCAGCGGCGGCAGCTCCATGAGGCGGTCGCCCGCTGGTACGAGCAGCGTCACGCGACGGAGTTGACGCCCCACCACCCGCGACTGGCGTACCACTGGCTGCGCGCGGGAGTGCCCGCCAAGGCCCTGGACGCGCTGGAGCGGTCCGGAGAGCAGGCGATGAGCACGCATGCGCCCAGCGAGGCGGTGGCCTTCTTCACCCGGGCGCTGGAGCTGGATGAGGCGAGCGCCGAGCGCGTGCCTCCCTCGCGGCGCGCGCGCTGGGAGCGAAAGCTGGGACGGGCCTTGAGGTGGCTGGGCCGCCAGGAGGAGGCCCGGCGACACCTCCTCGCGGCCATGGCGCTGATGGGGCACCCGGTGCCCACGCGTCCCGCCGCTCGCGGCCTGGAAACGGCGATGGCGGCCCTGCGGCAACTGCTGAGCTGGGTGCCGGGCCTGCGACGGGTGATGCGCATCGGAACGCGCTTCGAGGAGATGGTGGACCTGACGGAGACCTGCGCGGACCTCTCGCTGCTCGCCGTCCATGCCGCGGATTGGCGCGGCGTTGGCTACTACTCCTTCCAGATGGCCCGCTTCGCCGACAAGTCTGGCTCCGCGAGCCTGCGTGCGCGCGCCTACGCCTCGCTGACGGTGGTGCTGGGTTCGATTCCCCTCCACAGGGCGGCCGCCGCCTACGGACGCGCCAGCCTGAGGCTCGCGAATCAGGCGAACAACCGGCAGGCCGCCGCCTTCTCGCGGCTGTCGCTGTCCATGTACCTGCTGAACGCGGCGCGCTTCCCCGAGTGCGAGGAGTCGCTCACGGAGAGCATCGCGGGCTTCACGCGGCTGGGGAATCAACGGCTGGCGGACGAGGCCACCCTCCTGCTGTTCCACGTGTACCTGCTCCAGGGACGACCCGGCGAGGCCATGGAGCGCTCACTGGAACTGGAGGCGTCGGGCCGCAGGCGGGAGGACCCCCAGACGCTCAAATGGGTCCGAGAGGACAGGGCCATCCTCCTGATGCTCGCGGGGTACCACGAGGCGGCGCTGGAGGGACTCCAGGCGAGGTCCCTGGACCCGGAGACGTACCACGACCCCTCCATCACCGGCCTCATCGCCCTGGCCTTGCTGCGCGCTGGAGATGCCACGCGCGCGCGGGTGCTGGCGGAGCAGCAGATGTCAGCCATCCTGAACAGCGCGCTGAGCATCGCGACGGTGTATTCCTACACCGGACTGGCGGAGACCTTCCTGGAGCTCTGGCGCGAGGCGCGGGCTCGCGGCGACAAGGACGCTGAGCACTTGAGGCAGCACGCCCATCGACTCCGCCGCGCGCTGGAGAAAGGTGCCCGGAGCTGCGCGCTCGGCCTGCCAGCCGCACACCTCTTCCGAGCCAGACTGGCCCTGGCCGAGGGAAGGCCCGGGTCGGCGCGGCGCGGCTTCGAGGCCGCCCTGCGCACCGCGAAGCTCCAGGGCATGCCGTGGGAGGCCGCCGACGCGCACACCCAGCTCGCGGACCTGGACGAGTCCCGCCGCGACTGGCACCTCGCCGAGGCCGCCCGGCTGCGCCCCGTCCTGTCCATCGCCGAGCCGCGCATGGAGCGCAGGAGCGCGTAACGCCTCCCCCTACCGGACCAACAACAGGATGAAGACTCCCAGGAACAACAGCAGCGCGAGGCCCACGTGGCTCAACCGGCTCAGCCTCGCCTCGGCGTTCTCGACCTCGTCGAGCGAGGCTTTCCGGAACCTCGCGAACCCGCCCTGAAGCCGCGCGGCCGTCTCCGCCTGCTCTTCCTCTTCACGGTCCGCCCCTGTCGTCAGCAGGCGCCAGCCCGGCCACAGCACCCGCATCAGCGGCCAGAGCACGTCTCCTGCTGGAAGCACCGGCACGCGCCACGTGCGCCACCGCCGCGAGCGCCACACGACCGCCGCCACCAGTCCACCGACGAGGACGGGCCACGCCGCCGAGACCATGTATTTCGGCGCGAGCAGGTGCGGCAGTTCGTCACGTCCCACCGGTGGCCAGAAGAGCAGCACCGTGTCCACGGCGAGCAGCAGCCCCCACGAAAGCAGCATCCCTCCCGCGCCGGCCTTCCCCTGCTCGGGAGCCTTGGGCACGGTGCACTCCAGGAAGCGCGCCATGATGAGCGTGCTGCCCACCGCCGCCAGGGACAGCAGCGTCGGCAGCGCCTCCGAGGCGTGCGCGGCGGCTTCCGCCGACTTCAATGAGAGCTTCGCCAGCGCCCCGCTCGTCAGCGGCGCGCCCGCGATTTCCAGCGCGCACCACGTCAGCCCCACCAGCACCAGCACGCCCCGCCAGCCCCGTCGTCCCGTCGCGGGCAGGAGGCCCGTGCCCAGGAACAACAACCCCTTCGCCAGCGCGTGGTGCACCGCATAGACGAGCACCGCGCCGATGAGCACGGGAGCCGCCTCCGGGGCGCCCAGGGCCAGCCCCACCGCGAGCGTGAGGAAGCCCATCTGGCTGATGCTGGAGTAGGCCAGCACCGTCTTCGCCTCCCGCTGCGTGAGCCCCACCGCGACGCCATAGAACGCGGCCGTGAGCCCCGCCGCCACGCACACGGTGCCCAGCGTGGGCAGGCTCGCGTGCCCCAGCGGCAGGAAGCGCAACCAGCCCAGCACACCCACCTTGATGATGGTGCCACTGAGCACGGCGCTTCCCGGCGCGGGCGCGACAGGGTGCGCCAGCGGCAGCCACATGTGCAGGAGGATGGCGCCCACCTTGACGCCGAAGCCGACGAGGATGAGCACGCAGATGACGTCGCGATGGGACGACTCCGCCACCACGCGCGGCACGTCGTCGAACGACAGGTTGACGCGCGTCCCCACCAGGAGGAAGAACGCCGCCAGCAGCAGCACCTCCCCCAACAAGGCCATGACGATGTAGACGCGGCCCGCCCGAGCCGCCGCTTCGGTGCGCTCATGGACGACGAGCCCGTAAGCGCAGAACGTCATCATCGCGAAGAACAGATAGAAGCTCGCCACGTCCCGCGCGAGCACCGCGCCCACGTTCCCCGTCAGCGTCGCCAGGAAGAATCCCCAGAACGAGGCGAGGTGCGCGTCCTCGCGCAGATACCCGCGCGCGAACAGGCCGGAGAAGAGCCACAGAACCCCGGTGAAGAGCAGGTACGTCCGCGTCACCTCGTCCGGCGCATACAACTGCATCCCCAGGAGCACCGACTTCCAGTGGACGGTCGCCCCCGTGCCCAGACCCAACCCGAGCGCCGGAAGCGCGGCCCACGGCGCCAGCGCCATGCCCACGCGCCGGGTGAGGGGCAGCATCACCATCCCCGTCAGGACACACGGCACGAGCAGCGTCCCGATGACCGCGAGCGAGGCCCATTCGTCGGCCCTCATGGACGGAACTCCCGCTCGGTGAGGAGCCGCGTCCAGCCCAGCGGGCTCAGCTCCGCCCCGGCGAAGAGGCCCGCGGCGAGCGACAGCACGGCCGTGGCCACCGTGGGCAACAGCAACAACAGGCCAATCTCCCACCGCCCGGGGCTCGGCTTCCACGCCTCGCGCGGGGCCTGGAACCACGCGGAATAGACGATGGGCAGGAAGTAGCCCGCGTTGAGCAGGCTGCTCGTCAGCAGCACCACCACCAGCCAGGGCTGGTGCGCCTCCAGCGCGCCGATGCCCAGGTACCACTTGGAGATGAAGCCGGCGACGGGGGGAATGCCAATCATCCCCAGCGCGCCCACGGTGAAGGCCGCCGTCGTCAGGGGCATCCGGCGCCCCACGCCCCGCAGCTCACTCACGCGGTGCACGTGCAGCTCTTCCGCGTAGTTCCCCGCGCAGAAGAACAGGGTGATTTTCATCACCCCCTGATGCACCAGGTGCACCAGCCCACCGATGGTGGACGCCGTCCCGAAGATGGAGACGCCCAGCACGATGTACGCGACCTGGCTCACCGTGGAGTAGGCCAGCCGCTTCTTCAAGTCGCCCTGCTGGAGCGCGCGCACCGAGCCAAAGAGGATGGTGACGGCGGCGACGATGGCCAGGGGCTGCATCACCCCCAGGTCATGCACCAGATAGACGCCGTACACGTCGTAGATGACGCGGGTGATGCCGAAGGCGCCCGCCTTCACCACCGCGACGGCATGCAAGAGCGCGCTGACGGGAGCGGGCGCCACCATCGCCACCGGCAGCCAGCCATGCAGCGGCACCAGCGCCGTCTTCACCCCGAGCCCTCCCATCAACAGCACGAAGGCGGCAATCAGCTCGGTGCGGTGCGCCGCCACGGCGCCCAGCGCGCCTCGCTCGGTGAACTCCACCGCGCCCGCCAGCGAGTAGAGCAGGACCACCCCCGCCAGCAGCAGCGTGGCCCCGCTCAGCGTGTAGCGCAGGTAGACGTTGCCCGCGCGCAGCGCCTCCGGCGTCCCCCGGTGGATGACCAGCGGGTACGTGGACAGCGTGAGCATCTCGTAGAAGAGGAAGAAGGTGAGCAGGTTGCCGGCGAGGGCGATGCCCATCGTCGACGCGACACACAGCGAGAAGAAGCCGAAGAAGCGACTGCGATGGTCCGTGCCCTCCAGGTAGCCCACCGCGTAGATGGTCGTCACGAACCACAGCACGGCGGACAGGGTGATGAAGAGCAGGCTGAAGGAGTCCGCCCTCAGCACCAGGTCCGCCTTGGGCAAGAAGGGCAGCCGCGTCTCGTACTGACGCCCCTGGAACACGCCCCACGCCATGACGCCCGTGAGCACCAGCTTGGTGACGGCCGCGAGCAGGTTGAGCAACGTGCGCGTGCGCCGCTGCTCCTCGGCGAGCAGGAAGATGATGAGCCCCGGCAAGAGCGAGCTGAGCAGCACGGACAGCGGCAACCAGGTGTTCGTCATCGCGACGCCCCGATGGCCAGCAGCTCCAACGGGAACCAGGGCACCAGCCCCAGCACCAACGCGATGAGCGCCAGCGCCAGCGGCGCCAGTTCATTGCGCAGGGGAATGGAGCGCACCTTCACCTCGGCCGGCAGCGGCAGGAACGAGCCCCGGAGGATGCGGAAGACATACGCCGCCGCCAGCAGGCTGCCGGCCAGCAGCACCAATGCCCACCACCACTGCCGCGTGCCGATGGACTCATTCAAGAGGAGCCACTTCGCGATGAACCCTCCGCTGGGCGGAATGCCAATCAGGCTGATGCCTCCCAGCGCCATGGCGAGGAACGTGAAGGGCATCCGGTAGGCCAGACCCTGCACGCCGCCGAGCGCTGTGATTCCCACCGCCTGGTGGATGTTCCCCACCGCCACGAACATGGAGGCCTTCGCGGCGGCATGGGAGACGACCAGGTAGATGGCGCCCGCGCGAGCCCCGCTCGTCGCCATGGGGAAGACGAGGAACAGGTAGCCAATCTGCGCGACGCTCGAATAGGCGACCACGCGCTTGAGCTGCGTCTGGCTCAGCGCCAGGAACGAGCCCCACAGCACCGCCACCGCGCCCAGCACGCCCAGCAGCTGCCCCACCCGCGCGTCCAGGACGGGCGCGAAGACCTCCAGCCACAGCCGCAGCAGCACGTAGAAGGAGCCCTTCGAAATGAGCGCCGACAGGAGCGCCGTGACGGGCGTGGGCGCGCCCGTGTACGTCGGCGGCAGCCAGACATGGAGCGGGAACAGCGGCGTCTTGAGGCACAGCCCCACCGTCACCAGGCCCGCGGCCACCCACGTCACCGGGCCCGGCTGCACGCGCTGGGCGAGCGTCCCCACATCCAGCGTGGCGTGGGCGCCGTACAGGAGCGCGATGCCCAGCAGGTAGCAGAGCGAGCCCGGCAGCGCGAAGAGCAGGTAGCGCAGGCCCGCGTCGAGCCCCGGCAAATCCCGGCGCACCGCGATGAGCGCGACGGCCGCCAGCGTCGTCAACTCCAGCGTGACGTAGAGGTTGAAGGCATCGTCCGACAGCACCAGCGCGTTGAGCGCGCACCAGACGAACAGCCACAGCGGGAGGAACTCCCGGTCCTCGCGGTCCCCCAAGTGGTCCAGCGCATGGACGCTGATGAGCGGTCCCACCAGCGCGATGGTCAGCAGCATCAGCGCCGCGAGGCCGTCCGCGCGCCACTCGATGCCCAGGGGAGCGCCCCACCCGCCAATGGACTGGCGCAGCACTCCCTGATGGGCCACCTCCCACGCGAGCCTCGACGAGGCCATGAGCGTGGCCACCGACGCCACGCCCGCGACCAGTCGCACACCCGGGCGCCCCACCAGCAGCGCCAGCACCGCGCCCAGCAGGGGGAGGATGACCGGCCACGCCATCAAGGCCGCCACGCTCGTCATGGACCTTCCCCGTCGGAGCGGGGCTCATGCTCGGGGGAATGCGTCGCCTCGGCCTGGAGCCGGGCCATGCGGCGCGCCAGGGCCACGCCCAACGCCGTGGAGCTCACCGACACGACGATGCCCGTGAGCACCAGCGCGTGGGGCACCGGGTCCGGCGGACCCGAGGGCACGCGCCGCGCCAGGGCGACGAGGACGAGCAGCACTCCGGAGCCGGTGATGTTCGAGGCGAGGATGCGCTTCACCACGTGCTGGTGCGAGAAGAGGCCCACCAGCCCCACGCTGAACAACGCCACTCCCGACAGGGCATAGACGAGCCACGGATTCATCGCGCGCTCCCTCGCCCCGTCCTCGGAGGACGCGTCCCCGGGAAGAACATCAGCAGCACCATGGCGATGGTGACCGTCAGCGCCATCTCCACGATGAAGATGAGTGTCCCGGCGTACTTCTCGGGAAACTCCAGCAGCCGCCCTCCGGAGAACAGCGGCGCCACCGCCACGCCGATGAACAGCAACGGGCCGGTGAGCAGCGCCCAGCGCACCCGAAGCGAGGACATGCGCGGCGTTCCCATCCTGCTCGTGAGAATCGCCACCACCCCGCCTCCCGCGAGGATGGCGCCCGCCTGGAAGGCCCCGCCCGGGCCATGGTCACCCACCCACACCAGGTAGCCCGCCACCAGCAGCAGCGCGGGCGTCATCATCCGGAACAGCTCGCCCGTCAGCGGGTCCTTCGCGGCCTCGGAAGAGGCCCGCTCGCTGCGCGGATTCACCGCGCGTGCCCCCAGCGCGGCCACCAGCAGCACCGCGATTTCCAGCAGCGTGTCGTAGCCCCGGAAGTTCAGCAGCACGGCCGTGACGGGGTGCTTCACCCCGCTGTCCTCCCGTCGGGCATCCACCTCCAAGCCCAGGCCCGGACTGTCGGCCGGCAGCGCGAGCACCGCCCACCCGAGCAGGAGCGTCAACGCGGCCATGGCCAGGAGCGCCCAGGGCCTGCGCCGGGCTCGCGCGCGGACATCGGGCGGCGTCTCCTCCGTCCAGCTCAGCGTGTGCATCAACAGCGCGCCGGTGAGGCCCGTGCCCACGGCCGCCTCCACCAGCGCGATGTCCGGGGCCTCCAGGCGTGCCCAGCCCAGCGCGGACAAGAGGCCGAAGGCGACGAAGAGCACCACCGCCTGGGACAGCGACTCGGTCCTCAGCACCAGGTACGCCAGCAAGGGCAGACACAGCGCGAGGCATCCATCCAGCAGCCCGTCCATCATGGCTCCCGCCGCCCTCCCCAGGGCACGGCCCCCCTGCGAAGCGCCGCGCGCGCGATGAGCTGACAGGTGAAGGCGCTGGAGATGAGGACGAAGAGCCAGACGAGCAACAGCTTGAGCGCCGTGGCCCACGAGGAGGACCGCAGCGCCAGCCCCACCACCACCAGCCCCAGTCCCAGGTTGTCGACCTTGGTGAGCGCATGCAGCCGGCAGTACACGTCCGGGAAGCGCAGCACGCCCACCGTGCCCGCCAGACAGAAGGCGGCTCCGGCGAAGAGGAACGCCGCGGAGAGCAGCTCCAGGGGACTCACGGCCTCGGCTCCTGGTCCGGACCGGAGCTTGCGCCTTTCGCGTCCGCGTCACTTCCCACCGCGAAGCGCACGAAGGCCACCACCGTGACGGGCGCCAGCAGCGCGAACACGAGCGCCACGTCCCGCAGCGCGTCCCTGCCCGCGTCCGCCGCGAGCAGCACGAGCACGCCCACCCCCGTCGTCCCGAAGAGCTGCGCGACGATGAAGCGGTCCGTGAGCGTGGGCCCGCGCGCGACTCGCACCAGGCCCGCGAGGATGTTCAGGAGCAGGAAGAAGGCCAGGCCCGTGCGCAGCTCATGCATGGACGGGCTCCGGCTCCGGCGGAGGAATCCCCAGTCCGAAGAGTCGCGACACGCGCCACTCCAGCTTCTCCAGCTCGTGGTGGATGCCCGCGCCCTTGTCCACGAGCGAATGCACCACCAGCTCCTCTCCGAGCACGTCCGCGTTCAACGTGCCCGGCATCAGGCTGAGGGTGATTCGGAACACGGTCTGGGGCGCGCCCTCGGGCAGGCGCATCCGATAGCGGACGAACACCGGAGAGATGGGCAGGCTCGGCGCCAGCGCGCGGCGCGCCACGTCGAAGCCTCCATGGACGGAGCCCGCGAGGAAGAAACCAGCGAAGCGTATGACCTCCGTGAGTCGCCACCCGTAGCCCTGGGGCGGACTCAAGAGGAAGCTCACCACCGATACCGTCAGGACGACGGGCAGGCCGAAGGCGAAGCTCTTCGGGTCCCCGTCACACAGGGCCCACCACGCCACGCTCACGAAGACGACGCGTGCCACCGCGCTCTTCCACGCGCCCGCACGGAACCAGGACCCCACCTTCCGGAGCCCTCCCGTGTGTCTCTGTTCTTGACCCGCATCCCCTGTCTCCACGGCCGAGGACCCTAGTGCCAGGTCCAAGGCCGTGTCGGCCCGAGTCGGCCCCGCGTTCGTCATCGGACGCTTCCCGCACACGGGGACACCGGGACATCTGTCGACAGTTCGACGCCCAGGGCGCGAGTGAATCCCTCTCAAATCCAGACACGAACGATTTCCATCCCGGACCCGCCCGCCTTCGCGAAGTCCTGACGGCTCCACGGTGTCTCAGGGCGCGCCCTCCACTGGCACGCCCACGCGGATGACCTGGGTGGTGGACGCGCTCACCCCCTTGGCATCCGTCGCGGTGAGGGTGACGGTGTAGCGGCCCACGCCCGTGTACCGGTGCTCCAGGTACGCCGCGTCGGACGTGGTGCCGTCGCCGAAGTCCCACCGGAAGCGCTGAATCCAGCTCCCCGGCTCCGTCGTCGTGCTCGTCGTCGCATCGAGGAACACGTCCAGCGGCGCGGCGGTCCCGGAGAAAGGTCCGCCGGTGATTCGCGGCACGGGGCGCGGTCCTCCGCCGCTCGACGGCGCGAGCAGCCTGCGCACCGTCGACGCGCCCTGGTCCACCACGAGCACGTCTCCTCCCGACAGCGCGGCGATTCCAGTGGGCAGGCTGAACGTCGCCTCCGCCGCCGCGCCGTCGCGCGCGCCATGCGCCCCCGTCCCCGCGTAGGTGCGCACCTGTCCGCCGACGAGCGCGCGAATGCGCTCATTTCCGGTGTCCGTCAGCAGCAGCCTCCCGTCGACATATGCCGCGCCCAGCATGGGCAGGAACAGCGCCGCCCCGCCCGCGCCGTCGGAGAAGCCCCCCGTGACGGCACCCGCCACGGTGGCGGTGGTGAAGCTGGCATCCATCGCCACCCGGCGGATGAGCCGGTTGCCCGTGTCCACCACCCACAGCGCGCCCCCGCCGAAGGCCACCGCCGTCGGCCGGTGGAAGCGCGCCTGGCTGGCGGGGCCGTTGGTGCTGCCAGAGCCCCGGGTGCCAATCACCGTGCTCACCCTCCCTTCCGGAGAGATGCGCGCGAGCCGGTGGTTGAAGGTGTCCGTCACGTACAGGTCCGCGCCGGCGAACGTCACGCTGCCAGGCGTCTGGAAGCGCGCGGCCGTGCCCACGCCATCCGCCCTGCCCTGCCGGCCATCCTTCGAACCCGCGAAGGTGCTCACCGTCCAGCGTCCATCCCGGGCAATGCGGACGATGCGGTGGTTGCCCGTGTCCGCCACGTAGAGCGTGCCGTCCGGGGCGATGGCGATGGCTTGCGGCGAGCGGAGCGCCGTCATCGCGCCGGCCCCCTCCCCCACGCCCGCCGAGCCCGTGCCGGCGATGGTGGTGACGGTGCGGGCCTCGTCGTTGGCGATGCGCCTCACCGCGTGGTTGCCCGTGTCCGCGATGAACACCGTGCCCGTTCCGTCCACCGCCACGCCCACGGGTCTGCGGAAGCGCGCCTGCGTCGCGGGGCCGTTCACGAAGCCCTCCTGGAACGCGGCTCCGGCGAAGGTGGAGACGCCCGCGGACTGGCCCGTGCGGTCCACCGGCCGGGGGTTCTGCGCGCCGAAGGTGTCCCCGTCGAGCGTGGGCACCAGCCCCGCCTTGCGCATCACATTGTCGGTGATGCGCTGCACGCGGAGGTCCGCGAAGTGGGGATGGGACAGCCCTTGGGACCAGGAGATGCCACCACTGGAGAAGACGAACGCGCCGGAGGGCGCGGTGTACAGGCCGGAGGTGTGCCAGTTGGGCTCGCCCTTGTTGCTGATGGCCGGAGACGTCGCCAGCGAGACGAAGCCCGGCGGCCCCGCGCCGTTCGTCCACGCGCGGTCGATTTCATAGCCGACGACGGAGGGGATGGAGTCGCCCTGCGCGAGCCCCGTGCCGGCGAAGGGCCACGCGCCCGGCGTGTGCACGACGTACGGCTGGGGAATGATTCCCCACGCGTCGGACATCACCCCCACCAGTCCGTTCTCCGGCTCACCGAGCAGCGCGTTGCGCCAGCGCACGGTGACGAGCGGAGTGCCGGCCAGCGGGTCCTCCGCGCGGGCCTCGTCCTTGTAACAAACCTGCTTGCGCCGCGACGCGCCCTCGCTCGACGACTCCAGGCGGATGAGCCAGCAGCTCGTGTCACTGCCGAGGAACGCCAGATTCACCCCCGACGCCAGCGCCGCGTCCACCGCCGTCCGGGCCGGGCGGGACCAGTACTCGTCATGTCCCACGGACAGGAACAGCCGCTGTCCCAGCAGCAGCGAAGGATTCCTGTCCACGTCGACGTTGGTGACGTAGGACAGCTCGTAGCCCTTCGACTCCGCCCACAGCACGAAGTTGTGCGTGGCGTAGAAGTACTCGCCCGCGCCGTTGCCATCCACGTAGGGCCGGTCGAACGAGACCGCCTTGGCGTGGCCTCCGGACAGCCCCAGGGAGGTGGAGTAGAGGCTCTCGCCGCCCCACGCGTTGTAGGCCTGGAAGGTGGTGAACGGAATCTGGAGGACGCCCGTGTTCTTCCGCTCGTCCGCGCGCACGACGAAGATGACGTAGGACTGGGGCCCGTCGTCACGCCGCAGCTTGAGCAGGTAGACGCCGCTGGGCCAGCTCGCCTGCGTCGGAACGGTGAAGCTGGTGGGCCAGCGGCATTCGACGAGTCCCGTCGTCCGGTCCGCCACGGGCGTGGGTTGGGGGCCGATGGTGATGGGGCCACCGGACGCCATCTTCCGGGAGCCCGTGCCCCCGTAGTAGCCCATGCGGTACAGCTCCCAGCTCACCGGGCGCGCGCCGTCCGTCCGGACATGGATGTCGATGGACTCGCCGCGCTGCACACTGGTCGCTCCGGCGTACCCCTCCAACTGGGTCCCGGTGGCGGGCTGACTCAGGTTCCACTCCGTGGTGCCAGGGCGACGTGCCTCGGGGACCGCTGGGGTGACCGACACCATCATGCCCACCATCGTCAGGACGATTGCCAACCCCATGGAGCGCGCTCCTCCCGCGCCGGTTGTCATCACCCGCTGAATCCCTCTCAACCCGACCGGCTGCCCACTGGGCGACCGCGGACAATGGCACCTCCAATCGTGGAGGGGCCGACGCGGCGAATGTCTGATGTGGCCCGCGCGAGCACCGCCTCGCGGCGTCACCCCACGTTTCCCGACCTGGAGCCACCCAGGGGTTTCCACGACACGGGGTGGGTCCGCGCGGCGCTTTCGTTGAGTGGTCGACCGGAGGGCATGCGGGCGCGGTCCGCGTGAATGGGGCGCCTGGCCTACAATGGACAGACCATGTCCAAGACGGTCCTCACTCGA
This sequence comes from Myxococcus eversor, assembly GCF_010894455.1. Lineage (GTDB taxonomy): Bacteria > Myxococcota > Myxococcia > Myxococcales > Myxococcaceae > Myxococcus > Myxococcus eversor. The sequence goes on from NZ_JAAIXY010000021.1 coordinate 86,390, forward strand.
AACAATGTGCAGGTCGTCGGTCGGGGTGACGACGTGCTCGTGCTCGCCCACGGCTTCGGCACCAACCAGACCGCCTGGCGCAATCAGGTACGTGCCTTCGAGGACACGCACCGCATCGTCCTGTTCGACCATGTGGGCGCCCAGGGCTCCGATTTGGAGGCCTACAGTCCGCACCGCTACGCCGGCCTGGAGAGCTACGCGCTGGACCTGATGGAAGTGCTGGAGGCCGTCCAGGCGCGCAACGTGTTCTACGTGGGCCACTCCATGAGCGGGATGATTGGCCTGCTCGCGGGGCTGCTGCGTCCGGAGCTCTTCCGCGGCATGGTCTTCATCAGCGCGTCCCCGCGCTACCTCAATGCCCCCGACTACCTGGGCGGCTTCGACCGGCCGGGCATCGACGCGCTCTATGAGACCATCGAGAAGCACTTCGACGCCTGGGCCAGCGGCTTCGCGCAGGCCGCCGTCGGGCCCTCCGCCACGCCCGAGGTGGTCAAGGACTTCTCCGAGTCCCTCATCGCCCTGCGGCCCGACATCGCCATCGGCGTGATTCGCATCATCTTCGAGTCCGACTTCCGCGAGCAGGTCACCCGACTGAACGTCCCATCCTGGGTCGTCCAGCCGCTCCACGACTTCGCCGTCCCCAACCACGTGGGCGAGTACCTGGCGAAGAGCCTGCCCAAGGGACAGATTCACTACGTCCCCAACCAGGGCCACCTGCCGCACATGACGGCGCCGAACGAGGTCAACGCGCTCATCGCCCAGGCACTCGCCGCTTCGTGAGCCTGTCGGAGAAGGATGCGTCCACTCCGGGGGGGACTTTCGTACCGTCCCCCGTGGATTCTTCGGTGATGGAGCTGATGGTGGCCGCGGTGCAGGCCCTGTCGGTTCGGGATGGTGGACAGCTCGCGCGGGTGCTGGAAGTCGTGCGTCAGGCGTGTCGCGCGGACGTGGCCGTCAGCCTGCGCCGCATCGACGCAGTCACGGTGTTCGAGCTGGCGGGCACTCCCGCCGCGCGCCCCCGGCTGGCCCACCTGGGAGAGGACCTCTTCCGGGGCGTGCTGGGCGAGACGCAGTGGTGCTTCTTCGACCCGAGTCCCCAGGACCTCGGCCTCCCGGAGCCGCTGCGCGGGGCGATGGCCGTGCTGCCATGGCAGTCCGTCGATGACCGCAAGGGCGCCCTCCTCCTCCTGCGCCGCGGCACAGGCCCTTTCACGCCCGCCGAGCAAGCCGCGCTGCGAGCGCTGTCCGGCCTGCTGCTCACCGCCGCGCGCGAGTGTGACTTGGAAGGCGCGACGGAGAACCTGCGCGCGCGCGTGGACTCCATCACCGACGCGGTGCCCTGCGGGCTCGTCTTCCTGGAGCAGAACCGCGTGGAGACGTGGGTGAACAAGCCGGGCGCCCTCCTCTTGGGGCTGCCGGATGGCCAGGTGCCCGCCCACCTCATGTCCCGCGCCATGGCCACCCTGCGCGAGCGCGCGAAGAACCGCGCTCAAATCGAAGAGCGGATGGCGCGCATGTTCGACGGCAGCCAGCCCGAGCTGCGCAACATGCTCTGGCGCTTCGAGTCTCCGCACCAGACGCTGTCCGTCTCCTGCGTGCCCGCGCGCCGGGGCTCCGCGCGCGGCCGGCTGTGGGCCTTCCTGGACGTCACCGAGGCCCAGGACGCGCTCTCCGCCATGGGCGAGAAGAACGTGGCCCTGGACGCCGCGCGCGCGGAGGCCGACGCCGCCAATGCCGCCAAGTCCAGCTTCCTGGCCAACATGAGCCACGAGATTCGCACGCCCATGAATGGCGTGCTCGGCATGGCCCAGCTCCTGCGCGAGACGTCCCTCACCGAGGAGCAGCAGGAGTGCGTGGACGTCATCCACACCAGCGGCGACTCGCTCCTGCGCCTCATCAATGACCTGCTCGACTTCTCCAAGATTGAAGCCGGCGCCTTCGAGCTGGACAGCCAGTCCTTCTCCCTGCGCCAGAGCCTCAAGGAGTGCCTGGGACTGCTGGGCCCGCAGGCCGCGAAGCGGGGGCTCACCCTGCGCCACTCGGTGGACGAGGACGTGCGCGACGCGCTGTTCGGCGACAAGACGCGGCTGCGTCAGGTGCTCGTCAACCTGGTGGGCAACGCGCTCAAGTTCACCCACGAGGGCGGTGTCACCGTCCACGTCTCACGCGGCGACGCGCGCCCGGACGCCGAGGCCCCAAGCTGGCCCTTGCGCTTCACCATCCAGGACACGGGCATCGGCATCCCCGCCGAGCGGATGGACCGCCTCTTCCGCTCCTTCAGCCAGGTGGACGCCTCGACGAGCCGTCACTACGGCGGCACGGGGCTGGGGCTCGCCATCAGCCTGCGGCTGTCGGAGATGATGGGCGGCACCATCCGCGTCCAGAGCACCGTGGGAGTCGGCTCCACCTTCACGCTCGAGGTCATCCTCCGGGAAGGCCAGGTGGTGCCCATCCGGCCCGCGGCCGAGCTGGACGTCACCCTGAGCCAGCGCCTGCCGCTGCGAATCCTCCTGGTGGAGGACAACCCCATCAACCAGAAGGTCGGCCTGCGCCTGTTCAAGAAGCTGGGCTACGACGCGGACGTCGCGGGCAACGGCGAGGAGTCCCTGAGCGCGCTGGAGCGCGAGCCCTATGACGTCGTCTTCATGGACGTCCACATGCCCCAGATGGACGGCCTGGAGGCCACGCGGCGCATTCGCGCGGACATCCGGCGCTATGGAAACCCTCGCATCATCGCGATGACGGCCAGTGTCATCCAGGGAGACCAGGAGCTGTGTCTCCAGGCGGGGATGAACGACTTCGTGACCAAGCCCGTGGAAGTGGGGCTGCTCGTGGCCGCGCTGGAGAACGCGGCGGAGGCGCCTCGCTTCGGACCGCCTCCCGCGCCACCGACCGTCATCTTCGACACGACGGCCTTCCAGCGGCTGGAGCTGCTCACCGGCTCCGACAGGAGCGAGCTGACCACCCTGGTGCGCGACTTCCTGCGCAACGCCGACAAACACCTGGCCTCGTTCCGCGTGGCCCTGGAGGAGCAGGACGCGGCGGCGCTGACGCGACACGCGCACAGCCTGCGCTCGAGCGCGGCCCTGTTCGGCGCGGCCCGCCTCTCCCGCACCTGTGAGGAATTGGAGATGCGCTCGCAGCGCGAGCCCCCCGAGCGATGGGGCGCGCTCGTGGACTCGGCCCTCCGGGACTTCGACGAGGCCCGGATGGCCCTGGAAGAGGCGGTGCCGGAGGTCCAGTCCGCGGGGACTCCGCCTTCGGACGCCAGCGCCTGAGTCACCCCGTCATCGTGGCGAGGGCTGGAGGCGTCAACTCATCCAGCCTGGCATCGGGCGCCTCCACCACGCGCCCCAGCAGTCGCCGGAAGTCCTCCGCGAGCCGTTCGACCTCGGCCGGCAGGAACACGTCGGAGGCGTACTCGAAGGCGCCTCGCAGGCTCCCCTGGTCCTCGCATAGGAGCAGCGTCAGCTCATGGCGGGCCGTGCCCGGCACCGACGCATCCGGCGTGTCCGACAGCAGCGTGCAGCACAGGCCGGGGATGGCCACCTCGAAGGCGGCCGCGTTCTCGAACACGCAAGCGACCTGCACCGTCGGGGGCGCGCCCCGCGCGTCGCGGACCTGGCGCACCACCTCGTCGAACGGCAGCTCCTGATGACTCAGGTCCTCCGTGGTGCGCACGTGGTGCCTGGCGAGCAGCTCCCGGAACGAGGGGTTGCCCGTCAAGTCACACCGGAGCGCCACGGTGTTGGCCAGACAGCCCACCACGTCGCGCAGCTCTCGCCGCCCCCGGTTGGCCACCACGGTGCCCAACAGCAGGTCCTCCTGGCCCGCATGCCGACGCAGCAGCACGGAGAAGGCGGCCGAGAGCGCGGTGAACAGCGTGGCGCCCTCCCCGCTCGCCAGCGCCTTCCACGCCGACGTCAGCGCCACGGGCACGTCGAAGCAGACCAGTCCTCCCAACCGGGTGTCCTCGGCCCCGGCCCTTCGCGACGTCAGCGTCAGGGCCGGCACGCCCTCCAGCCGCGCGCTCCAGTACTCGCGCTGCCGCGCCGCCGCTTCACTGTCCAGCCAGGCCCGCTGCCACCGCGCCACGTCGACCCACTGACGCGAGGGCGACGCCAGCGGCGACGGCACCCCCGCCTGGAAGACGCGATACAGCGACGCCAGCTCCCGACTGAACACTCCGAGCGACGGCCCATCCGTGATGAGCCGATGCTGCGTCACCAGCAGGACATGCGTCTGGTCCGCCAGCACCACCAGGGTCGTGCGAAGCAGCGGACCTGACTGGAGGTCGAACGGCGTGCGGCCCTGCGCATCGAAGAGTGTCCGGAAGGACGCGGAGCGCAGCGCCTGCTCCTCGTCACCGGCCTGCTCCGCGCGCAGGTCCACGACGGGCAGCTCCAGCCGCGGCGGAGACGCCACCACTTGCGTCAGCCGCCCGTCCTGCTCGCGGAACGTCGTCCGGAACGACTCGTGGCGTCGCACTATTTCTTGGAGGCTGAGTCTCAGCGATTCGACATCCAGGGGACCGTCGAATCGCAGACCGAAATGGACGTGGAAGCGAGCACTGCCCCGCTGGAGGGTGTCGAGGCGCCAGACCCGCTGCTGGCCCAGGGACGCGGGCGGCGTCTCCCCGGAGGAGGACACCAGCGCCTCGCCGGATTCGCTCGGAGGCGACAGGGCGAACAGCGCGTCGGGGGAGGCCAGCGCGCGCGCCAGGGCCTCGATGGTGCGCTGCTCCCAGAGGAAGGACAGGGTGAGCGGCAAACCCAGCCATTGCTCCAGGTCATGCGCCAGGGAGATGGCGCCCACGGAGTCCAACCCCTGCTCGACGAGGGGACGCCGGGTGTCGATGGAGGCCGCGGGCATCTGCCAGTGCAGCGCGAGCCACTCCACCACCCAGCCCTCGATGGTCACATTGTGAGCAGGCAGCCGGGACTCGAATTTCACGCAAGCACTTCCACTCTGATGGAGGTGCGTGCGTGGCGGGGCGACGTCAAGGACTGCTTCCAATAGTCTGACATTCAGGCGTGCACGAGCAGACGCGGCCCGTCACCCGACGTCACCTGCCAATCCCTTCCGTTTCGATACACGCGCGCCCGGGTGCTCCGCGGTCCAGGGTCGCTGTCCAATGCCTCGCGGAAGCCCGGCTTGGGCTCACCGTGCTTTCGGCGCGCGACGGCTCTTCAGTCCCGAGAGGAACACCTCCAGTCCGAAGGTGAAGCGCGCATCGAAGTCAGGGTCGACCAGCGCGTCCACCGCCCGGGCCACGTGGGGAAAGCGCGACAGGGCGAGCGTCCGCATCCGCTCGGCCGCCGGAGGCCCCTCGCCCTGTTGGGCACCAAAGGCCTGTTCCTCGATGGTGAACCCGAGCACGTAGTCGAGCAACGCGAAGGTGGCCCAGCCCGCCTCCTTCGGCGGCAGGCCCAGCAGCCCCAGCGCCTCCATGAGCAGCTCGCTGACCCGGAGCGTGTTCTCCGACACCACGAACGTCCCGGCGAACACCCGGGCTCCATCCCGGTGGCGCAGGAGCGCGCGCCGCAGCTCCTCCGCCACGCCCTTCACCACCGGCTCCCAGCCGTCCCCCGGGGACGCGTACGCGCCACGTCCTCCAGGAGCGCGTCCGCCATCGTCTCCAGCAACGCCTGCTTGCTCGGGAAGTGCCAGTAGAGCGACGGCGCCTGGACGGCGAGCGCCTGCGCCAACAAACGCATCGTCAGCCCCTCCACGCCCAGCTCATCCACCCACGTCCACGCCGCCCGCACCACCTGCTCTCGCTGGATACGCATGCGCCCGGGGACCTCGCCTGAAGGAGCCGCTCACCCTGGACGAGCTGCGCGCGAGCCTCGCCCACGTGGCGGGCTCCGACTTCGGGATGCGCGAGCCCCGGTGGCTGTCACGCTTCGGCAACGAGACGCGGCTGGCGGACACCTACCGGCAGGGGCGCGTGCTGCTCGCCGGTGACGCCGCGCACATGCACTACCCGGCCGGCGGCCAGGGCCTCAACGTGGGGCTCCAGGACGCGCTGAACCTGGGCTGGAAGCTCGCCGCCGTGCCGCGCGAGGGCGCGCCGGACACGCGGCTGGACAGCTACCACCACGAGCGTCACCGCGTGGGCCAGGCCCTGCTGCGCAACACGGAGGCCCAGTCCGCGCTCATGGGCTTCACCCCGGAAACGCTCGCGCTGCGGGAGCTGATGAACGGCCTGCTGCGCAACCCCACCGTGAATCGCCCGCTCGCCGAGCACCTCGGCGGACTCGACGTCGCCTACCCGGACGCGCCCGTGCCTTCGCCCCTCCAGGCCCTGCCCCCTCTGCCGGGTTGGACAGGCCGGAGACTTCCCAACTGGGACCTGCGGCTCTCCGACGGAAGCCCGCGCCCGCTCTACTCCGCCCTGCACCGAGGCCATTGGCCGTGGCTGCACGCGAAGGCAGGCCCCCAGGCACCCACCCGGTGGGAGCCCGCGCCGGGCTGGACACCCCGGCTGGAAGTGCTGGAGCTCGACATTTCCGACGACGCCACACCGCTCCATGGCCTCGGGGGGCTGCTGATTCGTCCGGATGGACACGCCGCATGGGCCTGGGCAGCCGGGCGGTGAAGTCGTTGTGGAACGTTTCACTTTTCCGTGAGACTTCACGCATACCGAGACGCGTCATACGACTCTGCTAGGGTCGTGAGCCTTCAGAGGTTCCCCCTGCGGACACGCATCACGACAGGTGCCTTCCGGGCACTGGGTACGGCCGCCCTGCTCTTCCTGCTGCCCTGGGTCGTCTATGGCAGCGCCATCTCGTCGCACTATGGCCTGCGCGACGACTACGCGATTCAGCGGGAGGCCCGCGAGGAGCCCGGGAAGATTCTGCGGGTGTGCGGCGCCATGGGCCGTCCGTTGTATGGCTGGCTCCTGGAGCGCTCCACGCGTGAGACGGACGGCGTGGAGGGACTGAGCGGCCTGCGGGCGCTGGGCGTGCTGGGGCTGGCCCTGCTGTCGCTCGCGCTCTACCTGCTGTTGCGGTCCGAGGGGTGGCGACGGGCTCCCGCCGCGCTGCTCGCCGCGTTCCTCACGGTGATTCCCTCCGCGCAGGTGGTGGCGAGCTGGAGCATCTGCTGGCCTCAGGGAGTGGCGCTGCTCGCGAGCGCCGCGGCCTTCGCCCTGGCGCGACGGGGGCTGCGCCCTTCCGCGAGCGGGACGCTGCGCTGGGCCTGGTGCGTGGGCGCGGTGGTGGCCCTGGCCGCGTCGACGCTCATCTATCAAGCGAGCGGTCCGTTCTACGCGGTGCTGCTCGCGGCGGCGCTGGTGACGCGGCGGTTCGACGACGCGCGGACGCCGGCGCGCTGGCTCGCCAGCCACCTGTTCGTCGTGGGTGGAGGCCTGGGGCTCGCCTATGTCATCACCCGGCTGACCTTCTGGCTGGGGCTCTTCACGCCGTCGCCGCGCATGGTGCTGGAGCGGCACTTCGTGGACAAGGCGGGCTGGTTCGTCACCCAGGTGCTGCCCAACGCGCTGGCGCTGAACGCGCTCAACGACACGGACGCCGCGCCCTCCGGGGGCTACTGGCCCATGGTGGGGGTGACGCTGACGGTGCTCGCGCTGGCGCTCGTCGTCGAGGGACGGCGCGCGGGACGCGTGGGCGTGGGGACGTGGGTGATGGCCCTGGTGGGCCTGTCGGGCGTCGCGTACTGCGCCAGCCTGCTCGCCAGCGAGCGGTGGCCCACGTACCGCACGCTGTATGCCCTCACCGGCGTGTGGAGCGTGTTCTTCTTCGCCGCCGTGTTGAAGCTGGGAGAGCTGTGGCCCACGCGGGGGCCTCGCGTGGCGGTGGCGGTGCTGGGCGGCTTCGTCGCGGTGAGCGCCCTGCTCGCGCACCAGCAATCCGTGGAGCTGTTCGCGCGGCCCCAGGGCCGGGAGCTGGAGCTGATGCGGCAGGGAGCCGCCGCCATCGTCCCCTCGCGCAAGCCGCGCGTCTTCGTCCTCACCGCGCGGCAGCGGGACTCGTCCGCGTCCCAGCGCTACCTGGACGAGTTCGGCTCCGTGTCCGTCGACACCGAGTGGGTGGCCAAGGAGCTGCTCGCCACCGCCGTCCGGGAGCGCTTCCCGCTCGAGCGCGACCCGCGGGCCCTCTACCGCTTCGCCGCGGGCCCCCTCCTTCCCGAGGCGGGCGCCTACGACATCCTCGTCGACATGCGCCAGGTGCGGCTGGCGTCCGCCAGGCCCATCCAGCTCGCTCGCTGAAGCGGGGCCGCCGGCACCTGAACCGACATTCTCCCGTTGACGCGGGGGCACCGGGCCGGGCATGCCCCCGGTCCGTGCCCTCCTACGAACAGATTTTCGAGAACAACCGTCGCTGGTCCGCGGCCAAGACGAAGGACGACCCGAAGTACTTCGAGCGGCTGTCCGCCGAGCACAACCCCGAGTACCTCTACATCGGCTGCTCCGACAGCCGGGTGCCCGCCAACGAAATCATGGGCGTGGAGCCCGGGGACGTCTTCGTCCACCGCAACGTCGCGAACCTGGTCAACAACGTCGACCTGAACGTGATGTCGGTCATCAACTACGCGGTCCGCCACCTGTCGGTGAAGCGCATCGTCGTCTGCGGCCACTACGGCTGTCAGGGCGTGAAGGCCGCCATGCAGCCCCGGGATTTGGGCATCCTCAACCCGTGGCTGCGCAACGTGCGGGACGTCTACCGGCTCCACAAGGCGGAGCTGGACGCGCTCACCGACCCCGAGGCCCGCTACGCCCGGCTGGTGGAGCTGAACGTCACCGAGCAGTGCTTCAGCATCGTCAAGACGGCCGCCGTGCAGCGCACCTATCTGGAGAAGGGCTTCCCCACCGTGCACGGCTGGGTGTTCGACATGCGCACCGGCCTGCTGAGGGACTTGGAGCTGGACTTCCCCAAGCTGCTGCGCGACGTGCAGGAGGTCTACAACCTCATGGACAAGGACTCGACTCCCTAGCGGGCGACCTCAGTCGTGTCGCAGCGCGATGTGGGATTGCGAAGGCCCCGGGACATTCTCGGGACGCACCAGCGGCTCGCTTGTTATCAATGACTTGGAAGTCTTCCTGTTTTTACACACCCCCTGGAAGACAACACCAACATGCTCTCCACACCCCCTCGTCGAGCAGTCTGGCTTGCCTTGTTCATTCCCCTCCTTGGAGCCTGCGGCCCCGCCTCGCGGCCCGAGGAGACCCCACCCGCTTCCACGACAACGGAGGAGCAGCACCTGGCGAGCACACTCGTCGCGCCAGGCAGCGCGTGGCGCTACCGCGACACAGGCGTGGACCCGGGCGTGGGGTGGACGGCCGTGGGCTACGAGGACACGGCGTGGAAGCAGGGCCCCGCGCAGCTCGGCTACGGCGATGGCGACGAGGCCACGGTGGTCTCCTACGGCCCCAGCACGTCCTCGCGCTACGTGACGACGTGGCTGCGCAAGACGTTCACCGTCGCGGACCCGACACGGGTGAGCAACATGGTGCTGCGACTGCTGCGCGATGACGGCGCCATCGTCTACCTGAACGGGCAGGAGGTCCTTCGCAGCAACCTGCCCGCGGGAGCGGTGACGGCGTCGACGCTGGCGAGCACCGTCATCGCCGACAGCGCCGAGCTGACCTGGCACAGCGTCTCCGTGCCCGCCACCGCGCTCACCTCGGGCACCAACGTGCTCGCGGTGGAGGTGCACCAGTCCACGCTCAACTCGTCGGACCTGAGCTTTGACTTGGAGCTGACGGCGGACGTCGCCGCCGCGCCCGCCACGCCGTGCTGGCCGCTGAATCTGCCGGCCCTGGGCACGCTGCGCGCGGCACCGAAGAAGGTCTTCGCGCACTACTTCTCGCCCTACCCGCTCTCGCTCGACAACCGGGAGCCGTCGGTCGACTACTACGCGCGGCACTACCTGGTGCCCACCGGGGAAAACTCCAAGTTCGCGTACTGCGGCGGCCTCCTCAAGCAGCGGCCACTGCCCCAGGCGCCTCGCGCGGCCGGCGTGGACTACGAGCTGGCCAACTTCGAGCTGGAGGTGCGCCGCGCCTCGGCGCTGGGCCTGGACGGCTTCACCTACGACATCCTCAACCACACCGGCACGCACTGGAACCGGCTGCTGAAGCTGCTGCAGGCCGCGAGCAACGTCGACAGCGGGTTCCGCATCGTCCTCATGCCGGACATGACCTCCACCTACTCGGGCACCGACGCGGAGGCGCTGACGGCGTTCGTGAACACCATCGCCTCGGTGGCCTCGCACCCGGCGGTGTATCACCTGGAGGACGGGCGGCTGCTGCTCGCGCCGTACTACGCGGACAAGCGCACGCCGCAGTGGTGGGCCTCCGCCATCCAGGCCCTCCAGACGCGTGGAATCTCCTCGGCGCTGTGGCCCGTGTACGTCAACCCGTGGGTGGCGCAGACGAACGCGCTCAAGGCGGTGGTCCCGCTGCATGGCACGTCCACCTGGGGCAGCCGGACGCTCTCCGGGGCCTCGGGACAGTTGGCCAACCCCGGCACGGCGCACGGCATGGGACTCCACTGGATGGCGCCGGTGGCCTTGCAGGACTCGCGGCCCAAGGACCTCGTCTACACGGAGGCGAACAACTCGCAGGCGCTGCGGGCCCTCTGGGGCGCGGCCATCCAGGGTGGCGCGGACTGGGTGCAGCTCATCACCTGGAATGACTATTCGGAGGCGACGGAGTTCTCCCCGTCCTCCGGCACGCAGTGGGCCGCCTTCGACCTGACGGCGTATTACACCGCCTGGTTCAAGACAGGCGTGCAGCCGCCCATCGTCCGGGATGCGCTGTATTACTTCCACCGGCTGCACTCGACGAGCGCGGCGCCGGACCTGACGAAGCAGAGCGCCGTGTACCGGCTGGTGAATGGCGCGGCCGCGGTGAACGAAATCGAGCTGCTCGCGTTCCTGACGGCGCCCGCGACGCTGGAAATCGAGCTGGCGGGCAGCGTGCAGCGCACGAACGTGGCGGCCGGAATCCAGTCGTTCCGTGTCCCGCTCCAGCAGGGCACGCCGAGCTTCCGGTTGGTGCGCGGCGGCGCCACCGTGGCATCCGCGACGAGTGCCTTCCCCATCAACAACACCATCGTCTACCAGGACATGCTGTACCGCGCGGGAGGAAGCCTCTCGTGTGACCGCTCGCCCTTCTTTCCCTGACGTGGCTCGGGGGTGAGCAGTGCCGCCCAGGGTCGGCCGTTGAACATCGACGGCCGGCCCTGCCTGATGCCCCAGAAGTGCGTGTCCAGCTTTGAGCCACCCGACGTTCATGGGAGTGGCCAGATGCAAGACAAGGGTTTCGTTTCGGGCAGGTGGTCCTGGAGCTGGGTGGTTGCAGCGCTGTGCGGGGGCCTGCTCGTGGGCTGCGTCGGTGGTGGGGAGGCACCGGTGCCGGGAGACGGCGCACCACCCCCATCCACCTCGAAGGCCCTGACCGCGCTGCCGCCGCGCGTCGGGCTGACGTTGCAGGACATCCAGGACGCGGGTTCGAATATTCCCTACTGCCGACTGCTCAGGACCTATGTGACGCCGCAGGTCCTCCAGGCGTATTACTCGGACCAGGGCTTCGACGGCTGCGTCGTCGCGTGGCTCAAGCGGACCACCGTGCACTTCCCCAACGTCATGCTGCGCGCGGCCCGCTGGGATGGACAGCGGTGGTTGCCCATGGGCGACGAGTTGAACGAGGTCAACTCGCCCGAATCGGTGGCGCTCAATCCTCGGCTGAGCTGGAGCGCGGAGGACCGCCCCGTGCTGACGTGGGATGAGCAGGTGAACGGCGGCACCCTGCACGTCCAGCGGACGTGGGATGGGAGTGTTTGGAGGTAAGCTCGCGAGTTCGAAAGGACACAGCCCTGCGACTCCATACCTGCGCGGCACTTCTGCTCTTCCTCTCGGCGTGCGCGACGTCTGCACCGAGTCCAACGGAGCACATGTCCCGGAACCCACGGCTCGCCAACCTCCAGCGAGCGGCCAGTCTGCCCTGGCGAGACGGGGGACGGTGCGCCGTCCGGGAGGCTTCCCAGCCATGGCCCGTGTTGGCGGAGCGGTGCTTTCAAGCCATCAACCATGACCGGGTCCGGTTCAATGACCCGACCGGAAGGTGCTCTGTCGCCTCGGCGGGCGCGGCTGCCCTGGGAGTCGGCCTCTGCATCTTGGCTGCCCCCGAATTCGCAGTGGGCGCGGTGATCATCATTGGCGCGGTGGTGGTGGGAATCGTCATCAAGGAAGCGCTGGCTGCATACGAACTGAGCCGAGGCAGTCCGGAAGAAGTAGAGCCCGTGGCTCAAACGGAAGCCACTCCGAGTGGCCTCTCCGCAAATCGGAATCCCAAACTGGAACCATCAGGGCAGGACTGGTTCCCCCCGGCGCCGACCGAGCCCCTAGAGCGCGAGCGTCACCCCAGGTGCAAGGCCACTCCGGTCAAGCATCGAGGTGGAGACGACGCGCATGACCAGTGCGCCGACAGGTTTCCACCCAACCGCTACCCTGGGATGGACGTGCTCGTTGACACCAAATACTTCGACGCCCTGCAAGTCGGCGCGCGCGCGTTGTGGGAGATCAAGACCGACCGATTCGACACCTACAGTGGCTTCCTCAAGAAGCAGGTGGTCGATGATCAAGTGGAGGAACTGCGGGAGGAGCACGCCATCGCGGTATCCTGTGGGTATGATTTCGTCGTAGGAGTAAGCACCGAAGAGCACAAGGATGCGCTGCAGTTCCAGGCGCCCGAACTCACCTTCGTCGTCACGGGGTGTAAGCGATGACTCGGCGCAACACCCTCGGCATCATCGTCTACGCACCCGCGCTGGTGGACAGCGATGCTCGCTCGCTCACCGTCGTCCAGGGGATGGAACGGGCGTTTCCCGGTTTACGTCTGGAGTGGAAGCTCTCTAAGGAAGGGCAGCCTCTCCCATTGCCTCAGCGCGACACCTGGCTCACGGAAGAGACGAGGAAGGGGAGATTCCCGCTGGTATGCAATGGCGACGAAAGCTTCCCCGTGACGATCTCTGGGTTGCAGATCCTCGCGAGCCAGGCGGCTGGAGGCCAACACATGATGGACGTCCATGCCGAATTGCCACTCGACGAGACCGTGATGGGGGTCTCGGTGGATGTGCTTGAGGGTGTCGCGGAGGGTGCGCAGGCGTTCTGGGGACATGCGACGCCCTTCCGTGCGGGAGTAGAGATCTCACGGCAGACAATCGACCCCGTGCACAAGCCGGGGGTTCCTCCTCGGGGCCTGCCAGCGCTCAAGCTTCCCGTGAAGATTCGCTCACCGGAGATTCCGCAGCGCCTGGGGTGGATCAACTACTGGTCGCCCGCCGCCGCGCACGCCATCGGGTTTCCAGACCCCACTCGCGACGCCGAGCTGCTCTCACGAGCGCGGCGCACAGCGACGGGGGGCTGGCTCGTGCAACTCACGGAGGCGCCGCTCGACCTCGACAATCCCGCCCACCTCGATGCGCTCCTCCGTGCCTATGAGCGCTTCCCCGCGATAGGCGGGCGGGCGGTGCCTTGATCCACCCACTGCGTCACGCCTCGCAGGCCTGCAATGGTGGAGCCGCGCTACTTCCCAGTGGGGCGGAGCTTCGCCAGTCGCGACTTGTCCAGCTTCGCGACGACTCCCACACTCCGCCCCGCGAGGTTGGCGACGACGTACCGCACGCTCGTCCCCATGACCTGCGCGCTCTCCGAGAGCGACAGCCCATAGTCCTGCTCCAACCACTGTGTCAGGCCACTGGTCGCCTGGCGCAGCGCATCGTCCAGTGAGCCCGCCTGCCCGAGCACCATGAGGTGCGTGGGCGACTCCACCCGGGGCATCGACGGCGCCTTGCCGCGCACGACGTCCACCGTCAGCTCCACCTCCATCGAGGTCTCCAGCGCGTACTGCGACGTCTCTCCGTCGCCCTGCGCGGCGTGGGCATCTCCCACGTAGAGCAGGGCCCCGGGCTGCGAGACAGGCAGATAGACGGTGTTGCCCTCCACCACCTCGTTGAAGTCCATGTTCCCGCCGAAGCGCCCCGTGTCCCCGGTGGAGATGGCGGGCATCCCGAAGCCCGGCGCCACCGCCAGCCCTCCCAACATGGGCCGCAGCGGCACGGTGAAGTCTTTAAGCCGCTCCGTCGGTGTCTCCGGATGCGCGACGCCCTTCTCCCAGTCCAGCGTCCAGCGCACGGGCTTGCCCAGCCCCGTCGCCTTCGCCGCCAAGACAGGCGTCATCGCCCTGCCGACGATGCTGTCGAGACTGTCCGCGGAGCGCCGGTTCAATCGCAGACGCTTCAGGTGGATGACCAGCATGTCCCCGGGCCGCGCATCCCCGATGAAGAACGGCCCCGTCTGCGGATTGCCGAACAGCGCCCGCGTGACACCCTGCTCATCCACGCCCCCCGAGTCGAGCGTCGTCGTCTTCAACGTGTCGCCCGCCCAGAGCGTCAGCACGGGCTCGCGCGTCGCGGAGAACTCGTTGGACCAGGTGGTGGGCTTGAACTCGTGGCGGCGCGGAGGGCCCACGAGCCGCTCTGCGATCCGCCGGGCGGTGAAGGCGTGCTTCACCCGCGCCTGAGCATTGTTGGTGTCGGGCATGTCCGCGGTGCCCCGCATCGTGTCCCCGCTCACCTTGCCCGTGAAGAGGGAGAGCACCTTGTTGGAGTCCGTGACGGTGAAGCGGACGTCCTGCCCCGTCCGCTCGCCCTCCAGCGCGTCGCCGTCGAACTCGCCCCCCAGCCGCTTGCCCGTCCGCTCCAGCGTCATGCCCTGGTAGAGCGGATTGCCCCAGAGGTCCGTCGAGACGACCCACTGCTCCTTCACGGGAGCTTGAGCGAACACCACCCAGGGGACACAGCAGAGGAGCATCGTCACGGCGAATCGGGTCATGGCGGCCGCCACCATGTCACCCATGCGCGGACCGACCAAGCGCGCTTGGTACAACCCTGAGACTACTTCTTCTTCAGCTGCTCCCCCACCGCCCCCAGCAGCGCGTCGAACGACTCCTCAAAGAGCTTCACGCCATCCACCGCCAGTCGCTCGGTGATGGACTTCATCGAGACGCCGCTCGCCTCGAGCTGGCGCATCGTTTCCTTGGCGCCGGCGAGGTCCTCCACCAGGCTGGTGCGCACCTTGCCGTGCTCACGGAAGGCGTCGATGGTCGCCGGGGGCATGGTGTTGACGGTGTCGGGGCCGATGAGCTCCTCCACGTAGAGCACGTCCCGCAGCTTCGGGTTCTTCGTGCTGGTGCTCGCCCACAGCACGCGCTGCACTCGAGCGCCCTTCGCCGCGAGCGCCTTCCAGCGCGCGCCGCTGAAGACCTCCTGGTAGATGCGGTAGGCGAGCTTCGCGTTGGCGATGGCCACCTTGCCGCTGCCACGCAGGGCCTCCAGCGTCTTTCGCTGCTCGGCGGAGACACCCGCCCCCTTGAGCCGCTGCTCGATTTCCTTGTCCGCCGCCACGTCGATGCGGCTGACGAAGAACGAGGCCACGCTGGCCACCGTGCTCAAATCGCCCCCCGCCTTGGCGAACTTCTCCAGCCCGCTCAGATACGCGTCGGCGATCTGCCGGTAGCGCTCCTGGCTGAAGAGCAGCGTCACGTTGATGTTGATGCCCTCCGAGATGAGCTGCTGGAAGGCGGGCACTCCGGCCTCCGTGCCGGGGACCTTGATCATCACGTTCGGCCGCGCGAGCGTCTTCCACAGCCGCCGGGCCTCCTCGAGCGTGGCCTGCGTCTGGTTCGCGAGCCGGGGGGACACCTCCAGCGACGCGAGACCGTCCTTCCCCTTCAGCGAGTCATAGACGGGCCGGAGGATGTCGGCGGCCCCCTGGACGTCGCGCACGGCGAGGTGCTCGTAGACGTCATTGGCGGAGAGCCCCTTGGCGCGCGCCTCCGCGAACAGGTCCGCGTAGTCCTCACTGCCCGACACCGCCTTCTGGAAGATGGTCGGGTTGGAGGTGAGGCCCTTGAGCCCATCCTCGTCGATGAGCTTCTTGAGCGTGCCCTGGGTGATGTAGCTCCGCTGGAGGTTGTCCACCCAGACGGCCTGGCCGAACTCCGCGAGCTGACGCAGTGGATTCATGGGACGTCCTCCCCTGGTCTTCAATGTGCCCATGCCCTCCAGTGCGCGAGCAGGCCCGCGCCCCGGGGCTTCCCTGCCCGGTTGCTCCTCGAAGAGAGGACCCTCGCTTCACCGGGGACTCCACCGTCAACACCCTACGGAGGTCCCCTACAGCCTGGAGAGAGACGATGGCAGACACACTGGCAGAGCTCGCGGCGCAGCTTCGAGTCGACAGCATCCGAGCGACGACAGCGGCGGGCTCGGGACATCCCAGCTCCTCCATGTCCGCGGCGGACATCGTCGCGGTGCTGTTCCAGAAGTACCTGCGCTTCGACTTCCAGCAGCCCAAGTCCCCCGACAATGACCGCTTCGTGCTCTCCAAGGGCCACGCCTGCCCGGTCCTCTATGCGGCGTTCAAGGCGGCGGGCGCCATCGACGACGAGGAACTGCTGACCCTGCGCAAGTTCGGCAGCCGACTGGAAGGACATCCCAACCCGCACGTGCTGCCGCTCGTGGACGTGGCCACCGGCTCGCTCGGCCAGGGGCTCGCCATCGGCGTGGGCATGGCGCTGATGGCGCGGCTGGACCAACGGCGCTTCCGCACCTACGTGATGATGGGTGACAGCGAGACGGCCGAGGGCTCGGTCTGGGAGGCGTTCGACAAGGCGTCGCACTACCAGCTCGACAACCTCTGCGCCCTCATCGACATGAATCGCCTGGGCCAGAGCGGACCGACGGAGCTGGGCTGGAACGACGAAGCCTATGTCGCTCGCGCCCGCGCCTTCGGCTGGCACGCGCTGGCCGTGGATGGCCATGACCTGGGCGCCATCGACCGCGCGCTGGCGGAGGCCGTGGCGACGACGGGCAAGCCCACCTGCCTCATCTTCAAGACGGAGAAGGGCCACGGCTACCCGGCCATCGCGAACAAGGAAGGCTGGCACGGCAAGCCCCTGTCCGAGGACCAGGCCCGCGAGGCCATCCAGGGGCTGGGCGGCGAGCGCAACCTGCGCTTCGACGTGAAGAAGCCGGAGGCCACCCACCCCGCCGCCCGGGAATCCGCCGCGCCGCTGAATCTGCCCCGCTACCCCACCGACGAGAAGGTGGCCACCCGCAAGGTCTACGGCGATGTCCTGAAGGCGCTGGGTGACGCGCACCCGGACCTCGTCGCGCTGGACGCGGAGGTGTCCAACTCCACGTACTCGGAGGAGCTGAAGAAGGCCCATCCCCAGCGCTACTTCGAGATGTACATCGCCGAGCAGAACATGGTGTCCAGCGGCGTGGGCATGGCGGTGCTGGGCAAGCGCGTCTTCATCAGCACCTTCGCGGCCTTCCTGTCGCGCGCGTATGACCAGATTCGCATGGCGGCCGTCTCCAACGCGACGCTGCACGTGTGCGGCAGCCACGCGGGCTGCTCCATCGGCGAGGACGGCCCCTCGCAGATGGGACTCGAGGACCTGTCGATGATGCGCGCCGTCGCGGGCAGCACCGTGCTGTACCCCAGCGACGCCAACCAGACGGCCGCGCTGATGGCCCAGCTCGTGGACCTGCCCGGCATCAGCTACCTGCGCACCACGCGCGCCAAGACGCCCATCCTCTACTCCGCCACGGAGAAGTTCCCCCTCGGCGGGTGCAAGGTGCTCCGGCGCTCCGACCAGGACGTGGCGACGATTGTCGCCGCGGGCATCACCCTGCATGAAGCGCTGGAGGCCCACGCGCGACTCCAGGAGTCCGGTGTCGCCGTGCGCGTCATCGACCTGTACTCCGTGAAGCCCGTGGACGTGAAGACGCTGCGGCAGGCCGCGAAGGAGACCCAGGGACGGCTCATCGTCGTCGAGGACCACTGGGCCGAGGGCGGACTCGCCGACGCGGTGCTCGAGGCCTTCGCCGACGACGGCTCGCCGCTGCCTCGCGTGAAGCGCCTGGCGGTGCGAAAGCTGCCCGGCTCCGGCAAGCCCGAGGAGCTCCTGAGCGCGGCCGGCATCGACGCCGAGCACATCGTCGACGCCGTCCTGGCCATGAAGGACGCCCCGGGCCCCACCGGCGGCGAGGCCGAGCCGAAGGCCCCGCGCGCTCGCGGACGGAAGAACGCCTGAACCCGCTCCAACAGGGGCTGGAGGTCGTGCGAGAGTCTCTCCCGCGATGACCTACGACCTCCAGTCCCTCACCGAGCTGTCCACCCTCGAAGACCTCGTGAGCACCCAGGGCGTGACGGCGCTGCTCGCCACCCTGGACGAGGTGCTCTCCCGCACACCTCCGGACGCGCTCGTCCTCAAGGAGGTCGGCCCGGCCGTGGGTCCGCGCACGCTGCGCGTCCTGCGCAAGGCCGTCGAACTCGACGCCACCTTCCTCCAGGCGCACCCCGAGGCCCTCTTCCAGTGCCTCTACAACCGCCTGCGCTGGCACGACGCGCCCGACGCCGCCCCGCACTTCAAGACCGAGGGCCCGGGCCCCTGGAGCGCGCCAGACGCGCATCTGTTCAAGCTCGCCGAGCACTGGCGGCGCCAGCGCGACGTGGACGGCGCGGCGCCCTGGGTGGAGTCCCTGCTGCCCCTGCGCGGCGCCCTGGAGAGCGCGGACTCCTTCTACTGGCACGACGCCCAGGTGCTGTGCGCGGCCTACAACCCGGCGGGGACGCGGCTCGCCAGCGGCTCCTGGTCCGAAGGCGACAACGTGCGCGTCTGGGACGTGGCCACGGGCGAGTGCATCCAGGTGATGGAGGGCCATGAAGGAGAGGTGCGCGGACTCGCGTGGAGCGCGGACGGCACCCGGCTGGCGTCGGGCTCCAGGTCCCACGACACGCGCATCTGGGACGTGGCGACCGGGGCGCTCCTGAAGGACTTTCCGGGACAGGAGGGCCAGGTGACCTCGGTCGCCTTCAGCCCGGATGGACGCCTGCTCGCCAGCGGCAACCTGGGGTGGCTCGTGCATGTGTTCGACGTGGACTCAGGCCGCCTGGTGAAGACGCTGAAGGGACATGAGCAGTCGGTGCTGAGCCTGTCCTTCCATCCGTCGGGGAAATGGCTCGCGAGCGGCGCGTCCGACTCCACGCTGCGCATCTGGGACACCGCGACGTGGACGCAGGTGACGCGCATCGACTCCGATGGGTACGTCGACACGGTGGAGTTCAGCCCGGATGGCGAGTGGATTGCCTGGGCGGTGTTCGAGGGCATCGCCGTGGCGGACACCCGGACGTGGACCCGGCTGCCGGGCACGCGCGGAGAGGGGCGCTATTCGCAGGTGGGCTGGCTCGGCACGAACCGGCTGGGCCTGCTGTCGTACAACAGGGTGGAGGTCCTGGAGGTGCGCGACGGCACCGTCTTGTGGACCCGGCCCTATCCCTCCGACGGCCATCAGCGCGGCGCGGCCTTCTCACCCGACGGCAAGCGCTTCGCCCTGACAGCGTCGGATGGCGGCCTGCTGGTGAGCGACCTCTACGCCCCCCCGCCCCCGACGCTGCGAGTCGAAGCACAGCGCGTCCAGGAGCTGTGGGGAGAGCCGGAGGGAGCGGCCGCCTTCGCCCAGCGCTATGACGGCGGATACGCCATCGATGCGCGGGGCGCCGTTCGCGAGTACCGCCTCGACGGGGAAGCGGTGCCCAGGGAGCCGTGGAGCATCAGCGCCGACGGCACCCTGGCCGCGTATCCCATCCAACTCTTCATGGAGACGCCTCCCCGGCGGGGGGTCCGGTTGCTCGACCTGAAGAGCCTGACGCCACTGAAGTCGCTGTTCGCCAAGCCGCTGAATCCGGAGGACACGAAGCAGCGCTACACCCAGCCCCAGCCCGTGGCCCTCTCTCCGGACGGACAGCTCGTGGCGGCGGCGCTCGAGCCCGGGTGCGTGCGAGTCTGGCGCGTCTCCGACGGAGCCCTGCTGCACACGCTGCGCGGCGCGAAGGGTCTCGTCTCCCTCGTCGCCTTCACCCCCGACGGCGCCCACCTCGTGTGTGGCTATACCGAGGACGCCCGCCTGTGGGTGTACGAGGTGACGAGCGGAAGGAATGTCCTGACCACCCGCGCCCTCCTGGAGCATCAGCCTTCGTATGCGACGACGACGCTGCCCCCACGCCTCGCCGTGGGGCGAGCGTCCGGCGAGCTGGAGGTCTACGACCTGACGACGGGCGCCTCCCTGCGGCTCATCCAGGTCTGCGACGAAGCAGTCATCGCAGTAGGGCTCTCCGAGGATGGCTCGCTCGTGGCGGCGTGTAGCACCGACAGGCGCGTGCGCCTCTTCGACGTCGGGACGGGCGCGCTCCGGTACGAGCTGCCCCATGTCTCCCTCCCCTTCGCGGTGTCCGTGGGCAAGGACATCCTGGTCACCCAGGCCAATGACCTGCGCACCCGCCTGTTCGACCTCGCCACGGGAACACTCCGCACGGAGCTCCCGGGCGGCTCCGAGCCGGACGACGTCACGCGGCGCCGGTTCTGGGAGGTCCTCGGAGAGGGCCCGGTCTCCTTCCATCGACAGGCGGACCCCGCACCGCTGGCGCACTTCCATGACGCGCTGGAGGCAGCCCTCGTCCTGCGGGACGGACTCGTCGTCGCCCGGGGCCGCGCCATCAAGGACTTCCTGTATGTATTGAGGATTCACGCCGCTCCGAGCGGCGCCTGAGCCCCGTCACGGGGAGGAGCACCCCACCCGCTGCCTGGCGACGGCCAGGTCGTCGAGCCACCAGTCGGTGGGCACGGAGAGCCCCTGGTAGAGGAAGACTCCCGCCTCCACCACGGTGAAGTGCCGGGCCTTCTCCCGCTTCGGCGGTGTGTCGGTGGGCGGGTCGGAGAAGACGAACTTCCGGGGCCACGCCAGCTCCACGCCGTCGAGCCAGACCCGGGGCTCGGCGGCCTCCGGGGCATCGCCGTTGGCCGCGTCGAAGAGCCATTCCAGACACACCCACCGGTCCAGCACGAGCGGCGTGTCGGAGACCTGCACCCACTCCGGGAAGCCGGGCGGCTCCGGCGGGTGCCAGATGGCCATGTACTTCTCCTGGTACGTCGCCACCTCGTACCAGTCGAGCGACTCGAACGCGCCGTCCTCGCTCCCGGGCCGGGGATACCGCGCGTTGAAGAGCCCCGCATGCGAGGCCGGGCGCACAGGCGTCGTGTAGACGAAGACCCGCCCCCACAACACGGGGCCGAAGTCGGCGGGCAGCGAATAGCGCACCGTCTTCTTCGGTCCCCCCTGCCCGCCCTCGCGGCCCCCCACCAGCTGGCGGGCATGCAGCGCATACCTGCCACCATGGGCCCGGGTGTCGTCCACGACGAGCTGCCCTTCGAACTCGTCCCGGTGCGGCGTCCAGCCGGAGGGCAGCCGCCCCTCCTCGAAGTCCCAGCGCATGGAAGCCGGCGGGCGATGGCCACACGCGGTGAACAAGACAGCCAGGGACAGCACGGCAGTCCAAGGGAGGATTCGAGCGAGCAAGTCGGAGACCTCGTCAAAAGCTCCAATCTCGCACGCCCCGCCGTGGCTGTCCCCGCCTGACGTCAGACCCAGACCTGGCTGTCTCCAATCTCCGCCGTCTTGAGCGCCTCGAAGGTGAGGTAGGCCTTGGGCGCGTCATGGTTGTAGCTGTCGTAGCTGAACCAGGTGCCGTTCTCCCGGCGGACGGTGAAGAAATGGCCGCGGGTGGTGTCGGCAATCACTCCCACGCCCCGCTTCTCGAGGACGGACACCTGGCTCTGCGTCAGCCCGTAGAGGCTCAGGACGGAGGGGTCATTGCCATCCATGACCATCTCCTCCGCCTCCTTGTGCTGCAGCCCGAGCGCCGTCTCGTAGTGCTCTGTCGCCTTCTGGATGAACTGTTCCCGGGTCAATCCACCGTCGGTGAAATGATACAGGGCATAGAACCCACAGAGCTTGGAGTCGGGAGGCGTCTTCGGCTGCTTCAGGAACTTGAAGGTCACGGTTCACTCGGTTGGTTGGAGAACGTGCGTCGGGGAGCCCCAACCGCACACCTCCGAGACGACACCCGCTCCAGGCTTGTGACATGGCCGCCACGGGCAGGGTGTAGCGGGAAACTCCACAGAACCACCTCGCGAGTAACCCTTCCCGTCACGCGCTTTCCCGCAACCGCCTGAATGACTTGCATGTCTTCAATGGCTTGCTTCCTGCTCAAGTCGGCTCACCACGTCGACGCCCCGCCAATTCCTCTCCGACATGACGTGGAAACCCCGTAGGAGAAAACCACTACATGTCAAAGCCATCCACGCTCCGCCCCCGAGCCATGACCTGGCTCGGCGCGGCACTCCTTTGTCTCTTCATGACCTCCTCCGTCGCGCAGGCCGCCAGGCCCGGGCCCGCCGAGCCGGGTCCCGTCCCGAAGCCTCCTGAAGTCGACCGCTGCGAGTGCGGCCCCCTGGATGTCGTCTTCGCCATCGACGACACCGGCAGCATGGGAGGCTCGCTGATCGCCTTCCAGTCGAACTTCTCCAACCTGCTGTCACAAATCCAGACGTCATCCAATGGTGACTATCGGCTGGGCCTGGTCACCTTCAAGGATGACGTCACGGTGCAGGTGGACCTGGGTGCGGGCAACGACACGCAGATGCAGCTGGCGGTCGGAAGCCTGGGCGCGTCGGGCGGGGCGAACCTGCCGGAGGCGTCCGACGAGGCGCTCAACACCGTCATCCACAACATCGCCTTCCGTCCCAACCAGAATGGCGCCTTCACCGGCATCTGGCGCACGGGGGCCCGCCGCGTCGTCGTCCTCATCACCGACAACCTTCCGGGTGGCTTCAACGACTTGTACACGGGCAACGCCCTGGCCAGCCTCCAGGCCCAGGAGGCCTACAACGAGGGCATCCGCATTCACGCCGTCTACGTCCCCACGGGCGGCACGCCCGACCCGACGGTGGTGGGCATCATGCAGAACTACGCCACCCTCTCCCAGGGCGGCTACCGGCTGACGTTGCCCAATGGTTCGGACGCGCACCTGGCCGTGCAGGACTTCCTGAGCGACTGCCGCACCCCGTCCGACGTCTTCATCCGCGACACGCCGGCCGACAACGGCTGGGAGCCCAGCTCCGGCGCCATCTGGACCAGCCCCGACATCAAGGTGTGCAACAACGTCAACGGCTGCGCCAGCTCCACCAACCCGGTGTTCGGCACGCCCAACAACTACGTCTTCGTCACGCTGCGCAACTACGGCCCGCTGCGCCCCACCGGCCCCATTGGGGGGTCGCTGCACCTCTACTACCTGGCGTCGGGCGGCAACTCCTCCTGGGGTTCGACGAGCTGGAAGCGCATCCACACCGAGCACGGCATCTTCCTGGACGCGGGCGAGACGCGTGACATCCGCATCAACTGGGCCAACGTCCCGGTGCCCGGCCACTACTGCCTGCTGGCACGGTGGGTCTCCGAGGGCGACCCGATGACCTACCCGGAGTACATCGGCTCCGACACCGTCACCAACACCCAGCTCAACAACAACATCGCCTGGCGCAACGTGGACATCGTCAAGATGGTGTCCGGCGGCACGGGCAGCACCACGTATGACGTGCGCCCCACCGTGGGCGCCGCGACGAAGCTCTTCATCCGTCCCGAGGCGGACCCGTTCCCGGGCACCGTGACGCTGGAGCTGACGGAGACGCTGTTCGCGCTCTGGAAGGCCGCGGGCGGCGAGGCCGAGGGCCTGGAGGGTGTCGAGGGCCGCACGCTGTTCTTCGGCGGCCACGGTGGCGCGCTGGCACTCAAGGCGGACAAGCCGCTGGACGAGCGCATCCACGTGCGCTTCATGTCCCACGGCAAAGAGGGCCTGTTCCCCATGAACATCTTCGAGATGGACGACCGGAAGGAGCCCATCGGTGGCGTGCGGTACGACATCAACGTCATCTCGCCGAACGCCGAACCGGATGCGGTGGAGCTCGCGGTGCGCTCCCTCGACGGCAAGTACGCGGAGCTGACGTGGCCGCACAGCGTCCACCACAAGCACTACGTCGTCTACCGGAGCTCGAACCCCGAGGCGGGCCACATGGAGGCCATCGGTGAGGTCTCCGCCAGCGAGGACCTCGACGCGACGACGGCGGTGCGCTTCCTCGACGCCGACGACGCGAGCCGGCGCTTCTTCTACGCCGTGGAGAGCCACACCGACAGCGGCAAGACGCTCAGCGGTTGGGTGACGCTGGAAGCGCCCGCCAACAAGTAACACGCGCGGCAACCTCCTTCCCGGGCGAGCCGTGCCCGGGAAGGAGGGCTGCCTTTCTTCAGGGCCGCGTTCCGCACGGGCCTGGACCGAGCCTCACCCGACGGCGGGCTTCTCCAGCACCAGGCCGAAGTGCGTGTAGCAGGTGGGGTGCAGCTCCAGGATGTTCTCGAAGTAGATGACGCGGGACGCAAGCCCCGCCGCGTGCGCGGGGTCCAGGACGCGCTGCTTCAACGTGTCCACGCCGTAGAAGCGCCCGTGCCGCTCTCCCCAGCCCGGGAAGAGGTGGATGACGGGCTCGGCCTCGCGGCGGATGTCATAACCCCACGCGGGGTCGCACATCGTGAAGGCATACTCGCCCAGGTACAGCGGGACGATGCAGACCCGGCCCCCGGGCCGCAGCACGCGCGCCGCCTCCCGGATGAAGCCCGTGTCGGCGCCGCCCTCGAAGTGCTCGAAGGAGCAGTGCAGCGTCATCGCATCCACGGAGGCATTGCCCAAGGGAAGCTCCGCCGCCGAGCCACCAATCTCGTGGCCGTTGATGCCGGGCGGAAACACCAGGTCCTGGACGAACACGTTGCGCGTCTTCGCCAGGGCGCGGATGACCTCCAGGTAGGGGCTGTTCAGCGTGGAGGCGATGTCGACGTAGACGGCGTCCTCGCGCGCCAGCAGCGGCGCCAGCTGCGTCCACGAGTAGTGGTACTGCGAGCGCTTCTCCCAGTAGGGCTGGAGCGAGCAGTAGTGTCGGAGGACAGGGCTGCCCGCCTGCAGCTCGTTCCAGAAGCGCTCCAGGCCGGCGACGTCGAAGCGGAACGTCTCGTAGGGGATGCCCGCCTGCCGCAGCGGCTCCGGGCGCTTGAGCTGGGGCCCCGGCCCATAGCGGCCGAAGCCGGTGAGGCTGAGCAGCTTGGAGAGGGGCTGGGAGGCCTGGTGGGCCGCCCGGTGCCGGAGGCTCTTCTTCACGCGGGTCAGCAGGTTCAAGCGGGGCTCCACGGGCCTGGGGAGCGCGCATTCTCGGGGGCCTCTCCAGGCGAGTCAACGCGGTCCGGGCCCACATGCCCACCCGCTCGGCGGCTCACGGGGCATGGATGCGGCGGCGTGGCCGGTCCACTGAACAGACCCGGAGTGGAGGGAGCGGAGAGAGATAGAGACTCCCTCCACCCCGGGGCCCTCACCCTGAATAGGACAAATCATTCAACCCAGGTGAGGACTGATTGCTCTGGTAGGTATTGACCCGCACCTGCCAGGTCCCTCCCTGATTCGTGCCGAGCCACTGGGCAATCGTCGTGATGAGCGTGGCGTCGTGGACATGCTTGTCCTGCTGCCAGCTCACCCAGACTTCCTTCCCTGAATCGGTGTTCTCGAACTTCTCCCGACAATACTTCGGCATCACTTGTCTCCTTCGCGAATCGCCTTGTGACTTCACCTCTCATGACGGTGCGTGAGCCGGGCTCGTGACAGCCCTCCGGGGTGGGGCGGACGACCGGTAGCCCTGTCACTTCAAGGGCCTTGGGCTCGTTCTCAAGGCGCGCCACCCACCGCTCTTCCGCGGTGCCCTGGAGCGCCCAAGGAGGCGAAGCACGCCATGAGCTCTTCCATTCCGAGCGGCACGGACCCGACCCCCAAGCCCCCCGCCAGTCCGCCACCCGCCCCCAAGGAGGTGTCGACGAAGCGCGGCTCCTCCGAGCCACGCACCCGGATTCGCAACCGCAAGGCCGTCGTCGCCGGCATCAACAACTACCGGCCTCAAATCAATCAGCTCTCCAGCTGTATCAACGACGCCAACCTGATGGTGAGCCTCCTGGGCACCCAGTATGGGTTTTCGCCCAAGGACATCCAGGTCCGGCTGGACGCGGACGCCACGCTCGGCAACGTGAAGGAGTCGCTGGCCTGGCTGATGGACGGCGCCACGGAGGACGACGCGCTGGTCTTCTTCTTCTCCGGGCACGGCTACCGGGTGCAGATAGACGAGGTCTGGCGGGAGAGCCTGGTGCTCTACGACGACTTCTTCTTCGACCAGGACTTCTCCAAGCTGACCCAGCAGCTCCCCGAGGGCGTGATGACCACCGTCCTGGACGCGTGCCACTCCGGCGGCATGGAGAAGGACCTGTTCATCGCGTCGGACTTCGCCCGGAAGTTGCAGCAGCTCGGCGCCACCCGCCGCATCGAGCTGGCCAAGGTGAAGGCATACATCGACCCGCGTGACTTCGGCGCCACCACGGGGGAGAAGGCGTTCCAACCCAACGCGAAGGCGCACCAGCGCTCGTGGCTCCATCGCAGCTCCGATGAGCGCTCCGGGGAGATTCCCTTCCGGGGCTTCGGCAGGCCCGTGCAGCTCATCACCGGAGTGCCCGTCACCAAGGCCTATGACGCGCAGGTGGCGGCCGAGCCGCCCCAGGCCAACTGCACGCTCCTGACGGCCTGCACCGCCGAGCAGACCGCCGCCGCGGGCACTCAACTCACCAAGAACCTGTCGGTGTTCACCTTCGCCCTGGGCCAGGTGCTCGGGGCGACGCCGAACGTCTCCTATTCGGACTGCCTCCAGCAGTCCGCGGCGCGCATCTCCAGCCTGGGCTTCCAGCAGACGCCCGAGCTGCTGGTGACGCCCGATACCCGTTGGGTGAGCACCCGCTCCGTCTTCCTCAACACCGATTTCGGCGCAGCGCCGAAAACCGTGGTCCCGGTCAGCCTGCCGTTCGGGCTGGGCTCGCCCACGGCTCCCGCAGCAAATCAATCGAATGAAGGAGTCCAAACGATGACGTCGTACTCACAGATGCCGAACCTGGCGGGCCTGTCGCAGCTCGTAGGCACGCCCACCGGCCTTCCCACGGCCGCCGCCGACAAGGGCTGGTCGGACGTGCTCCAGCACCTGGTCACCACCGCGCCCTCGCTCATCGGGCCCCTGGTGAACACCATCAGCGGCGCCGTCTCCGCCGCCAGCAAGGGCTACCAGCCCGCCGTCATGCCCGCCGCGGACAAGGGCTGGTCGGATGTCTTCTCGTCCCTGGCCTCCTCCGCGCCCGCGCTCCTGGGGCCGCTGGTGAGCACCATCAGCGGCGCCGTCTCCGCCGCCAGCAAGGACTACCAGCCGGGTGCTCCCATCGCCGCCGCCGACAAGGGCTGGTCGGACGTGCTCCAGCATCTGGTCACCACCGCGCCCTCCCTCATCGGGCCCCTGGTGAACACCATCAGCGGCGCCGTCTCCGCCGCCAACAAGGGCTACCAGCCCGCCGCGGACAAGGGCTGGTCGGACGTGTTCTCGTCCCTGGCCTCCTCCGCGCCCGCGCTCCTGGGGCCGCTGGTGAGCACCATCGGCGGCGCCGTCTCCGCCGCCAACAAGGGCTACCAGCCCGCCGTCATGGCCGCGCCCGACAAGGGTTGGTCGGACGTGCTCCAGCACCTGGTCACCACCGCGCCCTCCCTCATCGGGCCCCTGGTCACCACCGTCACCGGCGCCATCGCCGCCGCGCGCCAGTGAGCCAGGGCTTCGTCTGAAGCCGGGCCGGCTCCCATCTTCACGAATGGGGGCCGGCCCGACGAACCTCAGTCCCCCGTCCGCTTGCGCCGCCCCGACAGCCAGCGGTGGAAGCTGGCCTCGTCGCGAATCACCCCCGCCCGGACCAGCGGCTGGATGAGCCGCTTGCGGGAGCGCTCCACGATTTTGCGCACGTTCGCCGGCGTCAACTGGAGCGCCACCGCGATGTCCGCGTAGCCCTGATGGTCAACGAAGGCCAGGCGCGCGCAGGCCCGCATCTGCGGCGGCAGGGACTCCAGCAGCTTCAGCAACAACGTCTGCAGCCGCTGCTCCTCCTCTTCCGCTTCAGGCGTTGCAGCCTCCAGCTCCACGCCTTCCCCCAGCACCTCGTCGAGCGGAGTCCACCGCAACGCCAGACGCCGCCGCTCCCGCTGGAGGTCAATGCAGACATTGATGGCCACCCGACGCAAGAGCGCCCAGGGCCAGTCCGTCTGGGAGGCCCTGGACCATTGAAGCCACACACGCACCGCCGTGCGACTCAACGCATCCCGCGCCGCATCCGAATCCCCCAGCGTCCGCTCACAGACCCGCAGCAGCGCGCCCTGGTGCCGTCGCCAGAGCGCCTCGAAGGACTCGGACGCGCTCGACTCCTCTCCCTCGGTATGCACTCAGGCCTTCCCGAGCGTCAGGTCCACCAGGTCCGTGAAGGGCGAGGGGGACTGGCCCACCGCCTCCACGAGGGCATCCACCTTCTTCAGCTCCCGCTCGAGTGCCTTGTAGTGATTGCGATTCTTCAACAGCCGCTTGCGGCCCAGCAGCAGGAAGGCCTCCTCCCGTCCCACCTGCCGCACGGCGGTGCCGAGCACGAAGCCGCGAAAGGCATCCGCCAGGTCCAGGTCCCACGGCACGGCGGCGCGCTGGGCCTCCATCACGAAGCACGCGGATGCCACGCGCAGCGCCTCGATGAGCGAGCGCGACGTGGGCGACTCCTCGTAGCCCAGCGCCTGCATCACATGCGTGTCCCGCAGCAGGAGCGCGTCGTCCTCCTGAGACATCACCGCCAGGGAGTAGGCACGGCGGATGATGTTGTCGAGCTGCCTCAGGTTGCCCGGCCAGCTCCGGCCAAGCAGCTGCGCCTGCGCATCCGGGGACAGGAGCGCCCGGCCTTCCCGCTCCCGCTCCTGGTGTCGCCGGTCCAGCATGTACTGCGCCCAGGGAATGATTTCGTCCCGACGCGCGTCCAGCGGTGGAATCTGGATGGGGAGGACGTTGACCCGGTAGTAGAGGTCCTCCCGGAAGCGCCCCGCCATCACCGCCTCGTGGAGGTCCACGTTCGTCCCCACGATGAAGCGCACGTCCGCGCGGTGCAGCGTGCCCTCTCCCAGCACCCGGTACGTCCGCTCCTCCAGCACATGCAGCAGCCCCGCCTGCGCGCGCAGGGAGAGCTTGTCGATTTCGTCGATGAACAACGTGCCGCCCTTGGCGAGCGCCAGGCATCCCGGGCTGTTCTGCACCGCCCCCGTGAAGGCGCCCTTCCTCCAGCCGAAGAGCGCTCCCATCTGGAGCTCCTCCGGCACCGTCATCAAATCCAACACCTCGAAGGCGCCCTGCATCCGCCCCGAGTGCTCATGACTCCACCGCGCCAGCCTCGACTTTCCCGAGCCGGTGGGGCCGCTGATGAGGATGGTGTCCTCTTGTTGCGTGAAGACTCGCAGGACCTGAATCAGTCCGGACATGGATTCACCAATGACCGGAAGAAACGCGTCGGTTCGACTCGTCGGCATTCGTCCGCTCCAAACTCAAACAAGGGTGGGGGAAGCGGGGCGCACCGGCCTGCAAAACCTCATCCAGTCAAGAAACTGAACAACCCACTTCATTCACACGCGCGTCTGGGATGAAACCGCGTGGGCCGGCGTCCCCGTGACAAGCAAATGCTTGCAGCACGCAAGCATCGGGGCGGCCTTCACGAGCCCGCCCCAGCGCATCCTGGCGTCAAGACTCGCGCATGAAAGTCCATGCGCCCTGGCGCGCGCCATGCACAACGAAACGGCGGCCCTGTCGAGCGTGTCTTTCGCGTACTGGCGTCTTCATCCAGGGCCGCTCACCACTCGCAGCGAGGGCAGACCATGGCGGACTTCCGCACGGCGTACTCCAAGCTCATCCAGGATGTCTGGGCGAACCCAGGCAAGAAGGACCAGATTCAGCAGGACCCCGATTTGTTGAAGGTGTACGGCTTCGACACGATTCCCAAGTCAGTGGCCTTCACCGACGCGTACAGCGGTGCGACGGCCACGGGCTATGACGAGCAGCTCAAGAGCTGGGACCGCAACAAGGACGGAGACATCACCCTGTTCATTCCGCCGCAGCCCACCGTGACTCCCGGCGGCACGGCGGGCGCCGCGGCCAAGGACGTCTCCGTCTGCTGCTGCTGCTGTCCGTGCTGCACCTGCACCTGAAGTGCCTTGCGCATCCCGGGGCTCGGCGGCGGCGCGCGCCACCGGGCTTCCGGTCCCCTGTCGCTCCAGCGGTGCCCACGCTTCATGTCCCGGGAGTCACGAATGCTGTCGAGACCTGTCTGGAAGAGCCATTGCCGCGTGGAGCGCGTCGACGAGTCGACGGTGCTGCTGCTGCACGAGAAGGACTACCTGCTTTTGAGAGGCCGTGCCTTTCCCCTGCTGGTGCCCCTGCTGGATGGAAGACACTCGCTGCCGGAGGTCTTCGCGGCGCTCTCCTCGCGGCTGTCGCTGGTGGAGGTCTCCCACGCGCTGGAGGTCGCCGCGGAGCAGGGCTGCATCCTCGAGGGCGGCACCGACTCGCCGGAAGAGGCGCCCTTCTGGCACGCGCTCGGCGTGGACATGGCCACCGTGGCCGAGTGCCTCCAGACGCCCGTGTCCGTCGTGTGCCTGGGCGGTGCGTGGGAGGAGCGCCAGTTGGAAGCGCTGCGCGCGCAGGGACTCCGCACCGAGGGCGAGGCGGGCTTCCAGCTGGTGCTCTGCGACGACTACCTGCACCCGGCGCTCGACGCGCTCAACCGCCAGGCGCTCGCGGCGCGGCGGCCCTGGATGCTGGCGAGGCCCGTGGGCGGCACGCTCTGGCTGGGTCCCGTCTTCCGCCCCACCGTGACGGCGTGCTGGGCCTGTCTGGCGCAGCGGCTGCGCTCCAACCGGCAGCTCGAGTCCTTCCTGGAGCGGGAGCAGGGCCGTGTACAACCCCTGGTGCTGCCCACCGCGAGCCTGTCGGCGAGCACGGGCGCGGCCTTCCAGCTCGCGGCGCTGGAGGTGGCCAAGGCGCTGGTGCTCGGCCCCGAGCATCCGCTCGGAGAGCAGCTCGTCACGCTGGACCTGACGACGCTGGAGCTGGAGCGTCACCCGCTCGTGCGCAGGCCCCAGTGTCCGGTGTGCTCCGGCGAGGAGCCCGCGTCGCGAGCGCCCCAGCCCGTCATCCCCCGGTCGTGTCCGAAGCGGTTCGACGGCGACGGAGGCCACCGCACCCAGTCCCCCGAGGAGACCCTGGCGCGCCTGCGAAAACACGTCAGCCCCATCACCGGCGTGGTGAGAAATCTTGAAGCCCTGGGAGCGGACGGCGGCGCGGGGTTGGTCCACAGCTACGCGGCGGGCCACAACTTCGCGCTGATGCAGCAGGACCTGCGCTTCGTCCTGCTGAACCTCCGGGGCCGCAGCGGAGGCAAGGGCACGACGGACACCCAGGCGAAGGTGGGCGCGCTGTGCGAGGCCATCGAGCGCTACTCCGGCGTCTATCGGGGCGAGGAGTGGAGCCTGGTGACGAGCCTCCACGAGCTGCGGGACGACGCCATCCACCCCAACGCGCTGATGAACTTCAGCCCCGCGCAGTACGCCGGGCGCGCGGAGTGGAATGCCGCGCACCCCTCCGGCTTCCACCATGTCCCGGAGGCCTTCGACCCGGACCGGCGCATCCACTGGACGAGCGCGTGGTCCCTCACGAACGAGTGCTTCCGCCACGTGCCGAGCGCGTACTGCTCCTTCGGGCATCCGGACCTGGGCAAGGGGTTCTTCTGCACCAGCGACTCCAACGGCTGCGCGGCGGGCAACACGCTGGAGGAGGCCATCCTCCAGGGCTTCCTGGAGCTGGTGGAGCGCGACTCGGTGGCGCTCTGGTGGTACTCGCGGACCCGGCGGCCCGCCGTGGACCTGGACAGCGTGGACCTGCCGTACGTGCACGCGCTGCGGGAGCACTACCGGAGACTCCAGCGGGAGCTGTGGGTGCTGGACGTCACCGCGGACCTGGGCATCCCCACGCTCGCGGCGGTGTCGCGGCGCCACGACGCGCCCGTGGAGGACATCATCGTGGGCTTCGGCGCGCACCTGGACGCGCGCGTCGCGTTGCTGCGAGCGCTCACGGAGGTGAATCAGTTCCTCCCCGCCGTGCAGCAGCGGGACGCGGAGGGCCGGACGCTCTACTGGTTCCCGGAGCGGGAGGCCGTGAACTGGTGGCTGACGGCGACGGTGGAGAACCAGCCCTACCTGCGCCCGGACCCGAGCGTCGCCGCGCGGCCCCTCGGCGCGTGCGCTGATTTGTCCTCGGGAGACCTGAAGGTGGACGTGGAGCGCTGTGTCGCGCACGCGCGGCAGGCCGGCCTGGAGACGCTGGTGGTGGACCAGACGCAGTCCGACGTGGGGCTGCCCGTGGTCAAGGTGATGGTCCCCGGCCTGCGCCACTTCTGGAAGCGCTTCGGGCCGGGCCGGCTCTATGACGTGCCCGCGCGCCTGGGCTGGACTCCACAGCCGCTTCGGGAAGATCAGCTCAACCCCACGGGCATCTTCTTCTGAGGGATGGACGCGATGCGACTCCATGAATCCTTCGGGCTCACGCCCGGCATCAAGGTCCACGCGCTGGAGGATGGACGGCGCGTCGTCGCAAGTCCTCGCTTCGGCCTGGAGTTCGGAGGGCTGTCCCCCGGCGCCCTCGCCTGTCTCCAGCGCCTGGAGACAGGCTGCACTGAGCAGTCGATGTTCGACGCCGCGGAGCCGCATGACGGGCCCGCCGCGCGCGTCCTGGTGGAGCACCTGCTCCAATCCCTCGCGCGGAACGACTTCCTGTGCCGAACCCTGCTGATGGACGAAGCGCCGCTGGCGACGCTGCTGCCGAGCACGCCCCCCGGCCACTCGGAGCCTCGGCGGCCCGAGGCGAAGTATGTCCTCTCACGGCTCGCGTGCGTGCGTCGCGAGGACCACCAGCTCGTGGTGGAAGCGCCCGTGTCCCACGCGCGGGTGCTGCTGCATGACGCCCGCGCGGCGGCGCTCCTCCTGGCGCTGTCCTGTCCGCGCTCCTTGCCCGAGCTGACGGAGCGCGCCGCCACGCTGCCCCTGAAGGCCGTGGACCTCCTCCTGGGGATGCTCCTGGACGCGAAGGCGGTGCACGTCCCCGGGGAGGAGGACGCCCGGCTCTCGCTCTGGGAGCCGGAGGACTTGTCGTTCCACGCGCACAGCCGGCTGGGGCGGCTGCCGAGTCCCTACGGCGCCACCTATCGCTTCGAGCAGTGGATGGAGCCCCTGCCCCTGCTGAAGCCTCGGATGAGCGAGGTGGTGGTGCCGCTTCCCCGGCCCGACCTGGAGCGGCTCGCGCGGGAGGACTCGACCTTCACCGAGGTGCTGGAGCGCCGCCGCTCCCTGCGCACGTATGGCGAGCCCGCCATCAGCCTGGAGCAACTCGGCGAGCTGCTGTACCGCGCGGCGCGCACGCGGCGGGTCCTCTCCTCGGACCATGGCGAGCTGGGGGAGCGACCCTACCCTGGCGGCGGCGCGCTGTATGAGCTGGAGCTGTACCTCGTCGTGGACCGCTGCACCGGGCTGAAGTCCGGCCTGTACCAGTACCGCTCCGGGCAACACGAGCTGTGCGAGCTGACGCCACGCACGCCCCAGGTGGAGCAGTTGCTGGAGGGGGCGTGGCACACGCTCGCGAGGGAGGGTCGGCCGCAGGTGCTCCTCGTCATCACGGCCCGCTTCCCGCGCGTCTTCTGGAAGTACCAGGCCATGGGCTACGCGCTCATCCTCAAGAACGTCGGCGTGCTGTTCCAGACGCTCTATCTGGTGGCGACCGCCATGGACCTGGCGCCGTGCGCGCTGGGTGGCGGCGACTCCGAGCTGTTCGCGCGCGCCAGTGGAATCCCGTCACGGGTCGAGGGCGCGGTGGGTGAGTTCGCGCTCGGCACTCGAGCGAAGGAGGACGTCGGATGAAGGTCCTTTTGCTCTATCCCAATGCGCGCAGGGAGCTCATCGGCTGGGGAGACCTGGGCGCCATCGCGGAGCCGCTCGCGCTCGAATACCTGGCCGCCGGGGCGCGCCAGGACGGCCACGAGGTGCGGTTGTTGGACCTGCGCCTGCATCCGCATGACCTGATGCTGACCTTGTGGAGCTTCGAGCCCGACGTGGTGGGCGTCACGGGCTACTCCATGCATGTGCTCCGGATGCTGGAGCTGTGCCGGCAGAGCAAGGGGTTGTTGCCCAACGTCCGCACGGTGGTGGGTGGACACCATGCCACGCTGATGCCGGAGGACTTCTTCGAGCCGCAGGTGGACTGCGTCGTGAGCGGCGAGGGCGTCCGCCCCTTCCGGCGCATCCTCCAGGCGCTGGAGGCGGGCAAGGGCCTCGGGGGAATCCCAGGCGCCTGGGCACGTGACGCGGGAGACACGTTCCGCTTCGGAGGAGCGCCGCCGCAGTTGGACATCGACGCGCTGCCCTTTCCGGACAGGAGCCTGGTGCAGGAGGACCGGGGGAGCTACTTCATCGACTGGATGAAGCCCATCGCGCTCCTGCGCACCACGGTGGGCTGCCCCTTCCGGTGCAACTTCTGCTCGCTGTGGAAGATCATGGATGGCCGCTACTACAAGCGCGACGTCGAGCACGTCGTCGCGGAGCTGGCGACCATTCCCGAGCGGTACGTCTTCCTCGTGGATGACGAGCCCTTCGTCAACCCACGCCGCATGTGGGCCCTGGCCGAGCAGGTTGAAGCCGCGCGGATGGAGAAGGAGTTCTTCGCGTACTGCCGCATCGATTCGTTCCTGAGGGATTTGGACTTGATGCGCCGGTGGCGGGACATCGGCCTGCGGCGGGTGTTCTTCGGGCTGGAGGCGGTGCTCGACCACGAGCTGAAGGACTACAACAAGCGGCAGGCGCGCGAGCAGATTGTCCAGGGACTCCAGGCGGCCCGGGAGCTGGGCATCCACGTCTTCGCCAGCTTCATCGTCAAGCCGGAGTACACGCCCCGGGAGTTCGACCAGCTCGCGGCCTTCATCCGGGAGCACGGCGTCGACTACCCGTCCTTCACCCTGCTCACGCCGCTGCCGGGCACGCCCGCGTGCGAGTCCTTCGAAAACATCCTGGAGCGGCAGCCGAATGGCCGGCCCCAGTGGGAGCACTTCGACCTGCAGCACGCGGTGACGCGGACGCGGATGCCTCGGGAGGAGTTCATGCGGGAGTACCGCAAGCTCCAGGGCGTGTTCTCCGCGTCGTACCGCGCGGCACGCCATCCCCTCTTCCAGGACTCAGAGCCTGGGCCCCGGGTGATGCCATGAGCCTTTCGGACCTCACCCTGCCCCCGCCTCCGCTGGTGGAGGATGCCCCGGACCTGGGAGTGCTGCGCGCACAGCCGCTGCGCTTCCTCCTCGACAGCGCCAGCAAGCACGGGAGCCTCTTCCGCTACACGGCGGGCGGATGGTCCACCGTGGTGGTGAATCATCCCCTCCATGCGCAGCACGTCTTGCAGAGCCACGCGCGCAACTACGTCAAGCAGGGCACGCCCGACTTGATGATGCTTCTGCCCATGCTGGGCCAGGGTTTGATGACCACCGAGGGCGAGGCCTGGGCCGAGCAGCGACGGGTGGCCCGCCCCGCCTTCGAGCACAGTCGCATCGAGCCCTGGGTCCAGGTGATGGCGGAGTGCACCGAGGACATGTTGCGCCGCTGGGAGGACCCGGCACGCACGGGAATTCCCTTCGATGTGGAGCGCGAACTGGGACACCTCACGCTTCGCATCGTCACCCGCTGTCTCTTTGGTTGTGATTGGGAGGACGCCACCACGGACTTCGCCGGGGCGGTGCAGCGGCTCAACAACTTCATGTCCCGCTTCGACGCCGGGGACACGGTGGGCCTTCGACAGTTCCGCGAGGCGAGCCAGCTCATCGACACGCTGGTCCAGCGCATCCTCTCGCGGCGCCGCGAGGCAGGAGGCGGCTCGGACCTGTTGGCATTGCTCCTGGACGCGCATCCCCGACAGCTCGAAGGGCCCGCGGGTGAGCGGGTCCTGCGCGAGCAGATCTTCACCTTCCTGATGGCGGGCCACGAGACGACGGCCAAGGCGCTCACCTGGAGCCTTCACCTGCTCGGCCTGCATCCGGAGGCGCGGCTTCGCGTGCGCGAGGAGGCCCAGGCGCTGCTCGGCGCGAGGCCCGTGCTGGCGGAGCAGGTGCGGTCGCTCGACTTCGGCGGTCGGGTGCTCCAGGAGGCGATGCGCCTGTATCCTCCGGTGTGGTTGATGTCGCGCATCTGCCGGGAGGACGACTGCGTGGGCGGCTATCACCTCCCCGCCGGCACCCTGGTCATCGTCAGTCCCTACCTGCTCCATCGCCATCCGGACTACTGGAGCGAGCCGGAGACCTTCGACCCGGAGCGCTTCCGCGACAGCCGCGCCTCGGCTCGTCATCCGTATGCGTATCTCCCCTTCAGCGGAGGGCCGCGCGTCTGCATCGGCCGCAACTTCGCGATGATGGAGGCCCGGCTCGTCCTGGCCATGGTCGTCCAGCGCTTCCAGCTCCAGCACGTGGAAGGCCACCACGTCGAGCCGGAGGCGCTGGTGACGCTGCGTCCCTCGGGTGGGCTTCCGATGCGGGCTCGCCACTGGGGCGCGGAATGAGCGGCTCGTACCGTCCGGAGGAGAATCCGGGAGGGCTCGACGAGGAGCTGGCGAGGTTGAAGTCACAGGTGGAGCTGAGCTGGCCGGAGGAGAAGCGGCTCCTGCGCTCGCTGGGGCTGACGGAGGGCATGACGGTGGTGGAGCTGGGAGGCGGGCCCGGGTTCGTCACGGAAAAGCTGCTGGAGCTGGTGCCCTCCGGCGCGGTGCATGTCGTCGAGCTGGACCCGGGAATGTGTCTGCTCGCGGAGGCGCGACTGGGAGCACGCGCGCGAGTACACCAAGGCTCCGTCCTGGACACGGGGCTCCCCGACGCGCGCTTCGACCTGGCGCTGGCGCGCTTCGTGTTTCAACACCTGGAGGAGCCCCTGCTCGCCGCGCGCGAGGCGCTCAGGCTGCTGCGCCCTGGGGGACGGCTGGTGGTCAGCGAGCTGGACGCCGGACTGTGGGGCGTGGCGGAGCCGTCACTTCCGGAGCTGGCGCCCATCCACCGCAAGGCGGAGCGGCTTCAGCTCCAGCGCGGGGGCAATCGCTTCATCGGACGCCACCTGGTGCGGCTGCTCACCGCCGCCGGGTTCACCGAGGTCCGCCTGGACGTCATCGCGTACCACAGCGACGCCCTGGGCCTGGAGGCGTTCCGACGGCAGCTGGACCCGGAGCGGCTGCGTCCCGCGATGGAAGCCGGGCTCATCTCGCCGGAGGAATTGGAGCAGGTCCGCGCGGGATATCGCCGCTTCTACGACACCCCCTCCGCCTCCATCCTCATGCTGGGCTTCGTGGCCCACGGCCTCCGCTCTTTTGTCGACTTACAAGATTAACCACTTTTACAGTTATGCAACGCTGTAACCGATGCAAGATGCCTCCTTCACCATCCCGAGGAGGAACATCTTGCGACGGCTTCAATCCCTCACCCGTCTGTTGGTGGCGAGCGTGCTCGTGAGCTGCGGTGCGCCGGAGGGCGACGAGCGCGCCCTTCAGCCCGCGTGGCAGCGCGCCGGAATCGACGAGCTCATCAACGTCACCCTGAACAAGCCCGCCACGGCCAGCTCCACCCAGGGGAGCTTTCTTCCCGAGTACGCGGTGGATGGGAACATCACCGGCGATGACTCTCGTTGGTGCCCGGGCATCTACAACCAGACACGCCTGCTCGACATCGACCTGCAAGGGACGTTCGACCTGGTCCGGATGGAGCTCTACACCGGCTTCCGCGACACCCGGCCCATCCAGAGCTACGAGCTGTTCTACGACGACGGGACGGGCTGGAAGCCGCTGCCTGGGGCCAGCCAGACGGGCAACACGAGCATCGCGGTGTCCACCACCTTCCCCCAGCCCGTGACGGCGACGAAGGTGCGCCTGTCGTGCAGGGACCCGCTGGCGGACAACTGCCGGGTGAAGGAGCTGTGGGTCTTCGGCACGCCCCACTCGACGCAGGTGAACATCCCGCCCGTGGCCAGCGCGGGGCCGGACCGGTCGCTGACGCTGCCTGCCACCAGCGTGACGCTGGCTGGCGGAGCCACGGACGCGGACGGCACGGTGACGTCCCTGAACTGGACGCAGGTGAGCGGTCCCTCGGCGACGTTGAGCGGCACCACCACCGCCAACCTGAGCGTGGCCGGGCTGTCCGCCGGCGTCTTCGTCTTCCGGCTCACCGCCACGGATGACGATGGGGCCACGGCCTCCGACGAGGTGAGCGTGACGGTGACAGCGGCGCCGGACGTGCTCACCAACGTGGCGCTCCACAAGCCCGCCTCCGCGGGCACCGTCAACGGGAGCTTCGCCGCGTCGAACGCGGTGGACGACAACCTCACCACCCGCTGGGAGTCCGGCTACCACTTCCAGACGCACAACTACCTCGACGTGGACCTCCAGGGTGCCTTCGAGGTGCGCAGCGCGGAGCTGCACCTGTCCACCTCGGCGACCGCCTCCTACGCGATGCCCGCCTTCGAGCTGCAGGCCTGGGATGGCGGCTGCTGGAAGACCATTCCCGGCACCGTGGTGGAGGGCAACCCGCTCAGCACCACGCTGAAGACAGTCACCTTCACCGCGCCCGTCGTCACCACGCAGGTCCGGGTGGTGTGCAAGGACAAGCCCTATTGCCGGCTGCGCGAGCTGAAGCTCATGGGCAAGCCGGCCGCCGCGCCCACCGGTGCCACCACGTGCGCCGCCGGGCAGCAGACGGTGGTCCGCAACGTCCGCTACGACTACGCCCTCTTCCTGCCCGAGCAGTACAACAACGACCGCACCACCCGCTGGCCCCTCATCATCGCGATGCACGGCCTGGGAGGAGCCACCCTCACCGTCGACCGCACCGCGGTGCTGAGCAATCCGGAGGGCCTGGCCAAGCAGTTCTCCTCCGCCAGCTTCCGCGCCGCGATGAAGGCCATCGTCATCTCGCCCACCCAGCGCCTCCCGTTCACCAACGAGGGCACCGGCTGGTTCGCCGCGCCCGCGGTGCTCGCGCTGCTCGAGGACGCCAAGAAGGACTACCGCGTGGACACGGACCGCATCTACATCACCGGCCTGAGCGGCGGCGGCAACATGAGCCTGGAGCTGGGCATGTACAACACGAACCGGGTGGCGGCCATCGTCCCCATCGCGTTCACCTCCACGCCCCAGAACGACGCGAACGTCTGCAACTTGAAGCCGCTGCCCATCTGGGCCTTCCACGGCGGTCAGGACACGCCGGGCCGCGCGACGAACCTCAAGACGCACCTCGACACGAAGTGCGGCCCGGGTGAGAGCAAGATGCGCGTCACCATCTATCCCAACGGAGGCCACAACGGGGCGACGTGGGACACCGCCTACGCCACCCTGGAACTCTACGACTGGCTGTTGCAGCAGCGTATCAGCGACCGGCTGTAATCGCCTGTCGGTCCCACCTCCGGGCGTGGTGTGCTAGGCACCAGCACGAGCACCCCGTCGCCCGGGGTGGGGAGCGCGAATGCGAGCAGTCCGTTGGCTGGCACTGGTGGCGTGCATCCTGGGAGTGACGTGGGCCGAGCCCGCCCTGGCTGGCCGCCGCCCCTTCATCTGGACGTTCGACACCGACATCGTGCCCAAGGGCGACGTCGAGCTGGAGCAGTGGCTGTGGGCGCGCAGTCGCGCTCCCGCGTTCCCCAGTCGCCCTTCCGTCTACTGGATATGGTGGGGGCCCGTCATCGGCTTGAGCCAGCACCTGGAGCTCGCCATTCCCTTCCAGGTGCTCGCCACCCGGGACATCACGGAGCTGGACTCCTTCGAGGCCGACTTCCGCTACCGCCTCTTCCCCCGAGGCGATGACCGCCCCTTCCAGCCGCTCATCCGCGCCGTCTGGCACCAGTCCATCCGCGACTCGAGTCCCTCACGCGTGGACGCGGACCTGGTCGGCTCGTACCAATGGGACAGCGGGCTGCGCGTGGCGCTGGACCTGGGCACGCAGGTGGGCATCCCCGGGCTGCGCGCGAGCGACGCGCCGGTCCAAATCCTGGGGACGTACTCCGTGGGCGTCTCCTATCCCGTCATCGAGGACGAGCTGCGGCTGTCCCTGGAGTCCTTCGGTGAGTTCGGCCTGAAGGACGTGGACGCGGACCCGCACGTCTTCGTCGGGCCGAGCGTGGCGTGGACGTTCGGGCGCATGTGGATTACTGCGGGCACCTTCGTCGGGTTGACGGGCATCGCCGACGAAACCCCGCGTTTCATGCCGAGGCTCATATGGGCGGTGGCACTGTGAAGCTCCTTCTCCTTGCGCTGCTGTTGGCCGCGCCGCTCGCGAGCGCCGAGCCGGGGAGCGTGCGGGGCGAGGTGCGAATCTTCGTCACCGGTCCGGACGGCAAGCAGACGCCCAAGGCGGACCGCTCCGGCGTGGTCGTCTATCTCACCGGCTACACAGAGGAGGCTCCCACCGAGGTGGCGAAGATGAGCCAGCGGGACAAGACTTTCTTCCCCTCGGTGCTGCCCATCGTCGCGGGCCAGAAGGTGGAGTTCGCCAACCGGGACGTGGTGCTGCACAACGTCTTCTCGCGCTCGGTGGCGCGCCGGTTCGACGCGGGGAAGAACCGGCCGGGCGAGACGTACGTGGAGACGTTCAAGAAGACGGGCATCATCGACGTGTACTGCGACATCCACGAGCAGATGGTGGCCACGGTGGTGGTGGTGCCCAACCGGGCCTTCGCGGTGACGGACAAGGACGGGCGCTTCGAGCTGCGCGGCGTGCCGCCCGGACGCCATCCCCTCTTCGCCATGCACCGGCGGGACGAGAAGAGCGACATCGCCCGCGTGGAGGTCGTCGTGGAGTCGGGAGGCACCGCCACCGCCACGCTCGAGCTGACCGAGACGCGCGCGGACGACACCCACCTGGACAAGCACGGCAAGAAGTACGGCCCCCGGCCTGATTACTCAGACAAGAGTCCCTAGGCTCGCGGGGAGCACCCTTGCGCGGCTATCATCTTCCGCGGTGACGCTGACCCGGAAGCTCGTTCTCGCCTTCATGGCGCTCGCAGGCGCGTCGCTCGTCGCGGCGTTCGTCCTCACCACGCTCGCGGTGAAGGACGCCGCGAGGCAGAAGATCGCCAGCGACCTGGAGCGCACGCTGGGGTCCTTCCAGCGGCGTGCCCGCATAAGCCAGGAGCGCATTCGCGACGTGGCTGAGGCGCGGGCGAAGGACCGCTCATTCAGGGAGATGTCCCTGTCGGTCAACTCCCAGGACGCCCAGGCCGGACTCGGGGACGAGACGGCGGAGGCAGACGGCATCCGCGAGGCGCGCTACGTCATCGACTCCGCCGACACGGACGCCTTCGGCGGCGAACTGCCGTGGGCCTTCTTCAACGCGAGCAGGCGGCTGGTCTACACGCGCGCTGCTCCAAAGCAACTGGGGGACAAGCCGCTGGAGCTGCCGCTGCTGGACGCCGCGCTGAATACGGGGCCCAGGTCGGCACTGTGGTCTCCCGCGCAGTTGCGCGCCCTGCCCTTCACCTTCATCCGTCAGGACGACCTGCGCGAGGGAGACCTGCTGCTCGTCCATGCTCAGCCTGCCTATGGCACATCGCACGAGGTGCCGGTGGGTGTGGTGCTGTCCGGCCAGTGGGTAACGGACGTGCTGCTGAAGGAGCCGGATTCGGGGTCACAGATGGTGGACACCCAGGTCCACTTCGCCGTGCGCGCGGAGGATGGGACCATGGCCACACAGCTCCCGCTGGAGACGCGGCTGGATGGCCCGGACATGGAGGCCGGGCAGGCGCACGATGTGTACCTCGGCGACACACTCTACCTGGTTCGCGAGGGGCCGCTGAGCGGCTTGACCGACAAGTCCCCCCCGCTGGGTCAGGTGTTCGTCCTGAGGGACTTCGACGTGGAAATCAAACCCATCCTCCAGCGCTTCCAGCTCTGGCTGATGCCCACTGCAGTGGGCATCGTGCTGTTCGCGCTCGCGGCGGCCTTCTTCCTCGCGCGCGGACTCGCCTCGCCGCTGGTGGAGCTGGAGGCGGCGGCGGGGCGCGTGCGACTGGGAGACCTCACCGTCGAGGTGCCCGTGCGAGGCACCGACGAGGTGGGCCGGGTGGCTCAGTCCTTCAACGAGATGGTCAGCGGCTTGAGACAGCGGGACCAGATCAAGGGCCTCTTCAAGCGCTACCTCGCGCCGCAGGTGGTGGACGAGCTGCTCAAGAACCCGGAGAAGGCTGCGCCGGGTGGAGAGCGGAAGCTGCTCACGGTCCTCTTCAGTGACCTGGTGGGCTTCACCTCGATGAGCGAGCAGCTCAGCCCGGAAGAGCTGGTCGCGCTGCTCAACACCTACTTCGAGCAGGCGACAGGCGTGCTGACGCTGCATGGGGCCACGCTCGACAAGTTCATCGGCGACGCCATCATGTGCTTCTGGAACGCGCCGCTTCCGCTGGAGGACCATGCGGCGCGCGCGTGCCTCACCGCGCTGGACCTGCTCGCGGTGGTGGACCGCCTGTCACCGGTGTTCGAGGCGCGCGGGCTGCCGCGACTCGACTGCCGCATCGGCATCAACACGGGCCACGCGGTGGCGGGCAATCTGGGCTCCAGCGCGGCCCAGGACTACACCGTCATCGGCGACACGGTGAACCTCGCCTCACGGCTGGAGGGCGCCGCCAAGGTCTACGGCACCCGGACGCTCGTCGCCGAGGACACACTGCTCGCCGCGCGCGGCGTGGTGCTGGCGCGTGAGCTGGACCTGCTGCGCGTCAAGGGCAAGCAGCAGCCCGTCCGCGTATTCGAACTCGTGGGCACCGCGGACACGGTGCCCGCGCCACACCTCGCCCACTTCGCCGAGGGACTCGCGCTGTACCGCTCCCAGCGCTTCACGGAAGCTCGCGCGGCGTTCCTCGCCTCGCCCGAGGACCCGCCATCGCAACGCTTCGCCGCGCGGTGCGACACCCTGCTCGTAACGCCTCCGCCCCAGGACTGGGACGGCGTCTTCACACTCGACAGCAAGTAGGCGCTGCAGCGTGTGACAGGCGAGGGAGGACTCCGCCATCAGCGAGGCGGGGTGCTCCACGCGACGCTCAGGCGGAGGCCTCCTCCATCGACCGCGTCAGCTCCGCCAGCGTCGCCGAGACGCCCTTGAAGCGCAGCTCCCTGCGGAAGTGGACGCAATCCCTCACGAAGCCGGGATGCTCCGCCAATCCCCACTCCCGGAACATCGCCAGGCCCAGCGGCGCCTTCAGGTCCGTGGCATGCGCGCGCCGCACCTCGGCCTCCGTCAGGTGGGGCTCCACGGGGAGGAACACATGGCCGCGCTCGTCGACGCCTCGCAGGTACTCACAGAACGCCGCGAGCAGGAACGCGAGACG
The DNA here is from genome assembly GCF_010894455.1 of Myxococcus eversor. GTDB lineage: Bacteria > Myxococcota > Myxococcia > Myxococcales > Myxococcaceae > Myxococcus > Myxococcus eversor. The sequence continues at coordinate 129,710 of NZ_JAAIXY010000021.1, forward strand.
CCGTGAGTCCCGACCCTGTCGCAACACCTCGCGCGCCGTGGGCTCGACGAAGTTGGGCAGCTTGGACGCGCTGTCACTGGCGATGCGCAGGAGCTGGTCGCTGATGGCCGGGTTGCTGAAGCGCTCCAGCACCGTGTCGCCGTAGTCCCGCACGGACAGGCCCGGGGGCGCCTGGAGCAATGGCTCCGCGTCCTCTCGGAGGAAGGCTTGCAGCAGGGACACCAGCGCGGGGTCCTCCATGGCCTGGGCGACGAAGCGGTAGCCCATCAGGAGGCCCGGAAAGGCGAGCAGGCTGTGCGAGGCATTCAACAGCCGCAGCTTGACCTGCTCATAAGGCCCGACGTCGTCGGTGAACTGGACGCCCACGCGCTCCAGCGGAGGCCGCCCCGCGCAGAACCTGTCCTCGACGACCCACTGGATGAAGGCCTCGGAGTACACCGGCAGCGCATCATCCAGTCCGCTGGCCTCGTTGAGCCGGGCCGCCTCGTGCTCCGTCACGCCTGGGGTGATGCGGTCCACCATCCCGTTGGGAAAGGTGACGTGCTCCTCCATCCAGTTCGCGAGCGACGGCACCCGCGCCCGAGCGAATGACAGGAAGGCACTCCGCGCCACGTCGCCATTCTGGCGGAGGTTGTCGCAGCTCAGCACCGTGAAGGGGCCGAGGCCCCGCTCGCGCCGACGCCGCAGCGCCTCGGCGACCAGTCCGAAGGCCGTCGTTGGCACCTGACTATCCAGGTCCCTGGCGACGGCGGGCGTCTCCAGCAGGAAGTGGCCTGCCTCGTCCATGTTGTAGCCGCCCTCGGTGAGCGTCAGCGTGACGATGCGGAGGTCCGGAGCCGCCAGTTGCTCCAGCACCCGCTCCGCGTCCCGGGGGGCATGGAGGTAGTCCACGAGCGAGCCCACCACTCGCACCGTGGGACGCCCCCGCGCGGGGAACTCCGTCAGGCTGTAGAGGCCCTGCTGCGCGTGGAGCGCATCCGCCGTGTGACGCTCCCTCGCGCCATCCAGGACGCCGATGCCGACGATGCCCCAGCGCTCCTGGCCCGCGAGGGCAAGGCAGCGGTCCAGGTAGAGCGCCTGATGCGCGCGATGGAACTGGCCCACGCCGATGTGGGCGATGCCCGGCGTCACCCGGGTGCGGTCATACGCGGGACGCGCCACGCCAGGAGGCAGGGACACCAGGGTGCTGTTGCTCAGACGAATCACGAGCCGACCTCCAGGATGAACCGTCGTCGCGCTTCCACGTCGGTCCAGGGCCGCGCACCGTGAACCGCTTGGAGCACCCCGCCCACGGATGGACCGTGACCTCTGGTGGACATGCGTGGCCACGTTCACTCGGGGCGGCAACGGCAGCCCCTCGGAGCAGGGCTCGCGACCTCGGTCGCCCTGAAGCAAGGCCTGACGCGGGGACTCGCTCCGCCGACAGCCCGAATCGGTCAGCGCAAGCTCGCCCAAGGCGCGCGCCAACACCAACGAGCCCACGAGCCCCACCCAGGTGGCGATGGCCTGCCTGCGTCGCGGCCATCCAGGTGCGCCCCACCGACGCCTCGCGAGCCGTCGTCCTTCTTCACGCCCCCTGGTCGCATCCTCCTGCCGCTTCGACGCGGCAGGAGGCCGACCTTCTTCCCTAACGAAACAGGTTCTAATCCTGGCGCACGAAACGGATGCCGTACCAGTCGTTGCCGACGCGGGCGCGCGCGGAGAAGGCGCCTGTCTTCATCTGGTAGTCGTACGTGGCGTCACCGAACCCGATGTTCCAGTCGAAGGTCCAGCGGTTGGACTCTCCATAACACTGCGGCTTGCGGGCCTCGCCGATGGTCCACTTGAGGCGATTCTGTTCGGCGAGCTGCATCACGCGCTTGGCGTATTCCTTGTAGCGCTGGCTGAACGTCGAATCGATGGAGTCGATCATGTTCTTGACGATGCTCTCATAGAGGTTCTGGTACGTGCTGCCGATGAGCGAGTTGAAGATGCTGTTGAGCCACTGCCCTATCTGGGCCGTCGTCACCCGGTAGCCCAGGGCGCTCGCGTTAACCTTGAGGTTCATCGTCTTCACGACCCAGTTGCCAATCTTGTAGTCCGCCAGGCCGTCGAACTTCGGCTGCGCAAGGGTGTTGAACTGCTGCGGAGCCGGGAAGATGTAGTCCGTCCAGAGGTACATGTTGTCGATGGAAATCACCATCTCGTCGGCGTTCGAGGGGCCCCAGTAGGAGACGAACAGGAAGCGCTTCTTGCGCTGGAGCTTCGCCTTCACGCCAATGCGCTCGTAGATGATGCTGAGCGGCTGCCAGGTGTGCTGCGCCTTGAAGACGAAGCGCCGGTTGCTGGTGACACCCACGTTCTCCGAGCGCCGGAAGTTGGAGCCCACGGGGAAGGACGCATAGGGGAGGTTGGCGGGCGGAGTCGTGTTGCACGCAAGGGTGTCCTTGCAGAGGAACTCGCGCAGGCCGTTGTAGGCGGTGGGGCCCGTGCAACCCGCGGACAGCCAGGGGGCCCCCGGCTTCTGCGTCACGGGGACCTCCTGCACCGAGGCCGTGAACGGCCAGAACTTGCGGCAGTAGGCGAGCGGGTCGAGGTTCGCGCCCGAGGTGCAGTCGGTGTCGTGGGTCCAGGCCCCGGACGCCGTCGTGTGCAGGTTGACCTTGCCCCACCAGTACGCGATGCGGCCGTTCTCCCCGCCCTTGTTGCCCTTCTCCGTCAGGCCGTCGGAGCAGGACGTCTTCGACTCCTGGACCTCGCTCTTCTCAGCCAGGATGTCGGACCCGGACCACTCCCCCCCCTGGGCCTCGAGCTTCTGGGTGAGGGTTTGAGCGCCGCCGCCCTCCTCGTCATTGCCCAACAGCTTCATGTCGGGCACGCCGTAGTCCCGGCCCACCGCACGCGTGACGCCCGGCATGACCTGGTACCTGCCATCGCCCAGGGACGTCTCACCCGGCACCGAGGTGTAGTTCGGGTCGACGTTGATGGCGTACTTGTTCGCGTTGTACCAGCTCCGGTACGCCGCGAGCTGAGACAGCTCGACGGTGAAGACCCCCAGGTTCGTGATGTGGCGCAGCGTGTTGCCCACGACGACCTGCAGCTCGGGGTCGACGAGCTTGCGGATGGAATCGTCGTCGGTGAGGTAGAGCTTGAGGTCGTTCAGGTACTCGGCCTCGGTGACGTCGACGATGGCATCACCCGCGGGGTCGCTGAACGAAGCGACCTTGAGCGACGCGAACGCGCTGTTGAAGCCCCCCGGCAGCATCTGCGCCTGCGTCAGCGGCGCGGTGACGGTGTAGGCGAGGGTGCCGGTGCAGGCGACCGCCGCGTAGCACCCCAGGCGGACCTCATACGTCCCGCTGGTGGCGGCGGTGAAGTCGATGCGGCTGCCCCGGCCACCACAGGCATCGTCGCTGCTGGCGACCACCGCGTTGCTGCCATTGAGGACGCTCAGGTAGGTGTCACCCGTGAAGGCAGACCCCACGAGGCCACATGTCCCGAGGCTGAAGGCCTGCCCCTGCTCGAGCTGCAATGACAGGGTCGCGTGGTTCTGGGTCGCGCTGTTGGTGTTCGCGGTGTTGTAGGAGACGAAGCCGCTCGAGGTCGCCCCGGCGCCGATGGCGTCGTTGACGACATAGGCCGTCGTCCCGCTGCACGAGTTGCTGGAGTAACAGCCCATCCGGACCTGATACGTGCCCGTGGAGGGAGCGGTGAAGGTCGCGCGGCTGCCCGAGCTGCCGCAGGCGTCGTCGCTGTAGGCGACCTGGTTGTTGGCGCCATCATAGACGCGCAGGTAGGTGTCGCCCGAGGCCACCGAGCCCTCGACACCGCACGTGCCGACGTCGAAGTCCTGGCCCGCCAGCAGGTAGACGGTGAAGGTGACGTAGTTCTGGCTGGCGCTGTTGGTATTGGCGGCGCTGTAGGCGTGCGTGCCGGTGATGGAGCCGGTGGAGGGAGCCTCCGCGGCATCGAACGCGCGCAGGAACCGGGTGAAGTCCGTCTCGGAGTTGAACTGGAGCGTCCCCGTCGGGAAGTTGCTGTTGACGACGAGCGTGGGGGCCACCCAGGAGACGGCCGGGCCGCCGCCGCTGGCCAGCGCCTCCGACTTCGCCGCCGACAGGGGCGCCGGCTTCTCCCCTTCCAGGGCCTCACCCCCCTCCCCGCCACACCCCACCCAGCCAAGGGTCGCTGCTGCCAAAAGCGCTCGGAATACATGGTGTTTCATCGATGAACTCCTCATCTGACCACGGGCCATGGACATCACTGCGAGTGAAACCATGTCTCATGGTTTTACAGCTTTTTCAAGCTAGTGCCATCTGGTCAGCATTTGGAGCGACTCGCAGCCGCGGCTGCGGCTGGCGCTGAAGCTGGGGAAGCAGCTGCCCGAGCTGGAGGGTGGGGTTGGACCATGACGAGGGACGCACCTTCATGCGACAGACCCTCACACTCCCCTTCCCCCGCGCTCTCGCTGGATGCCATGACGCGCGCCATCGAGCGCTCGGTCATGGACCTGGCTGGAGAGCCGCTCCCCCCACCCCTTCTCCCGGTCAAGGATTTCGTGCTCACCTGCGTCCTCGCGCGTTTTTCACTGCGAGTCCCCGCCCCATCATATTACGCTCATCATACGTCACGCGGGAGCTGAACCATGCAGTTGAAGAGCGCGGTCCCCTTGAGCACCGAAGCCAGCAGCGAGCGCGGGACGCCCCCAGGCCCCGGAGGCGCGAGCGGCATCCGGGAGGCGCTGTTGCACGGCCCCATCCTCCCGACGCTCTTGAAGCTGGCGGTGCCCACCACGGTGGTGCTGGTGGCGCAGGCGTTCGTCGGGGTGGCGGAGACCTGGTACGTGAGCTTCCTCGGCACGGACGCCCTGGCCGGGGTGTCGCTGGTGTTCCCCATCTTCATGTTGATGACGATGATGTCCAACGGCGGCATCGGCAGCGGCGTGGCGTCCGCGATTGCCCGGGCGGTGGGGGCGAACCGGCGGGAGGACGCCGACGCGCTGGTGTGGCACGCGGTGGTGATGGCGCTCGGGCTGGGGCTTGCGTCCACGCTGCTCGCGTGGCTCTTCGGCCCCATGCTCTACCGGACGCTGGGAGGCTCGGGGGGCGCGCTGGAGGCGGCGGTCCGTTACTCGAACTATCTGTTCGCGGGCGCCATCCCCTTCTGGGTCGTCAACCTGCTCGCGGCCGGGCTGCGGGGCGCGGGCAACGTCAAGCTGCCGGCGACGGTGACGCTGGCTGGCGCGGGCATCCTGGTCGTCATCTCCCCCGTGCTCATCTTCGGCGCCGGGCCCTTGCCCGCGCTGGGCATCGCGGGCGCGGGGTTGGCCATGGTGATGTTCTACGTGGGCGCCGCGCTCTTCCTGCTGCGACACCTGGCGTCGGGCCGCACCACGCTGCGCCTGGCGCCGGTGCGCCTGGAGGCGCGCCTGATTCGAGACATCCTGCGCGTGGGCCTGCCCACGGCGCTGAGCGCGGTGCAGCCCAACCTGACGGTCATCATCGTCACGGGCGCGGTGGGCCTGTTCGGCGTGGAGGCGCTGGCGGGCTACGGCATGGCGTCCCGGCTCGACTACCTGCTCGTGCCGCTGCTCTTCGGCCTGGGCACGGCGGTGCTCACCATGGTCGGCACCAACGCGGGCGCGGGCAATTTCGAGCGCGTCCGGCGCACGGCGTGGGTGGGCGGCTGGCTGGGCTTCGCGGTGGCGGGCTCCATTGGACTCTTCGCCGCCGTGGCGCCGAATGTGTGGCTGCACCTCTTCAGCAAGGACGAGGCGGTGCTGGCGCCGGGCCTGCTGTACCTGCGCATCGTCGCGCCGTTCTACGGCCTGCTGGGGCTGGGCTTCGTCCTGGGCTTCGCCGCCCAGGGCGTGGCGCGCGTCTTCTGGCCCGTGCTCGCGGGCACCGCGCGCATGGTCGTCGCGGCGGGGGTGGGCTGGGTCGCCGTCGTGTACTTCGGCGCGGGGCTGCCCATGCTGTTCGCGCTCGTCTCCGCGGCGCTCGTGGCGTTCGCCGGAGTGACGGTGGCGGCCACCCTCGCGGGTGCCATCTTCCGCGAGGGGCCGAAGTAGGCCCCTCAGCGGCCGGCAGCCACCCAGGCGTCCATGCGCGGCTCCCACTCCGGGCCATGGTAGGTTGCCTCGCGGCATGGCTCCCATCCGTAACTCGGTTACCAGGAATTTCTCGGCACGCTTGCTCCTCCTCGCCTGGCTCCCATGGCTCATGGGAGCCGCGCCCGTGCCGACTGACGCGGCGGCCGAGTCCCTCGTGGGAATCTGGGGCAGTGAGCAGGTCCTGGGGCCGCAGGTCCGAGGCGAGCTGACGCTGACGCGCGGGGAGAGTGCCTGGCGCGCGCGCATCGCGGGCTTCGACGTGCCGGTGCGACAGGAGGGGAAGGCTGTCTCCTTCGTCCTTCCCGGCGGCCAGGGCGAGCTGCGCGCGCGGCTCACCGATGACCGGACGCGCATCGTCGGGCACTGGATTCAGCCGCGCGTGCGCACCAGCGGCATGACGTTCGCCACGCCGGTGGAGCTGCGCGCCCTCCAGGCCCAGGTCTGGCGTGGAACGGTGGCGCCCCTGGAGGACCGCTTCTCGCTGTACCTGGTTGTCCAGAAAGACGCCGACGGCACGCTGAGCGCCTTCATCCGCAACCCGGAGCGCAACTTCGGCAACAGGCTGCTGTTTCGCGTCAGCGTCCAGGACGGCCTCGTCAGGCTGGTCGCCACGAAGGGAACGACTCGCCTGGAGGGGCGCTTCGATGCCCAGGCCCGACGGTTGTCCTTGTTCTACCCGCCGTTGGACGCCACGTTCGACTTCACCCCGCGCGGGCGCGACCAGGCCGTGGGCCTCTACCCGCGCACGCCTGCCGCGGGCACGTACGTGTATGAGAAGCCCGTCGCGGAGCGGGATGGCTGGACGACGGCTTCGCCCGGCGACGTCGGCATGGACGTGGAGCCCCTGCGCGAGCTCGTGCAGGGCATCCTGGACCCGCAACCCGGGCCTGATTCGACGCCCGCCATCCAGGGGCTCCTCATCGCGCGCCGGGGGAAGCTGGTGCTCGAGGAGTACTTCCACGGCTTCGACAAGGAGCGGCCCCATGACCTGCGCTCCGCGGCCAAGACGTATGCGCCGCTCCTGCTCGGCATCGCCCTGGACCAGGGCGCGCCCTTCACCGTCGACACGCCCGTGGTCTTCCTGTTCCCCGAGTACAACGGGAAGCTCGCCCACCTGGATGCGCGCAAGCGCAAGCTCACCGTCGAAAATCTGATGACCATGTCGACGGGCCTCGCGTGTGACGACGATGACGAGTCCTCGCCGGGCAACGAGGAGCGGCTCGATGACACGGTGCCCGACTGGTACAAGTACACGTTGGATTTGCCGATGGTGCGCGCGCCGGGCACGAAGGGCGTGTACTGCTCGGCGAACATCAACCTGCTGGGCGGCGTGCTGAGCAAGGCCACGCGCACGTGGATACCGGAGTTCTTCACCCGCTACGTCGCCGAGCCGCTCCAGATGCGCGGCTACCACTTGGACCTGATGCCTTCAGGGGAGCAGTACCTGGGAGGCGGCATCTTCATGCGGCCCCGCGACGCGCTGAAGCTCGGGCAGCTCTACCTCTCAGGCGGCGTGTGGAACGAGCGGCGCATCATCAGCCAGCGCTGGGTCGAGCGCTCCACGGCGCTCCACGCGACGATGGAGCCCGGAAGGACCTACGGGTATGCGTGGTGGCGCCACGAGCTGCGCGTCGGCGACCGCGTGTATTCCGAGTACGAGGCCAGCGGCAACGGCGGACAGCTGGTGATGGTCGTCCCCGAGTTGGAGCTCGTGGTGATGTTCACCGCGGGCAACTACAACCACGTGGGCCTCTGGAGGAAGTTCCGCGAGGAGCTGCTCCCCCGGTTCATCCTCCGCGCGGTGCCCCCGCCGCCGCCAGGCCGTAGTCCAGGCGGAACGCGTCCGTGAGCCACTCCGCGAGCTGCGCCCGGTGGGGCGCGAGGTCCAGCTGAAGCGACTTCTCGCGCACCCGCTCACGCACGCGCGTCATCACCTCGCCGCAGTCGCGCTCCTCCACCAGTCGCCCGCCCTCGAAGAGCAGCTCCTGGATGCGCTTGCTGCTCCAGGCGGGGTGCAATCCGTCGTGGTAGGGCACCCCTCGGGTGAAGCCGTCCACCACCAGGAGCCCCCCGGTGAAGGCCACGGGGGTGCGCAGGCGCGTGTAGATGACCCGCTCGTGCGTCTCGCTGAGGTAGGTGGGCAGCAGGCCGGACAGCGGCGTGCCACGGCCCTCCTGGACGGCCTGCTCCTCCTCCGCCGTCAGGCCGATTCTCAGCTCCTCCAACTGGAGCCGCTTGTCCGCGACGCGGTAGAGGCAGAGGAAGCCTCGCTGGCAGGCCGTCGACATGGACCGGGGCGTCAGCCCGTGGGCGGAGGGTTCGAACAGGCCCGAGCCACGGACCCCCGCGAGCTCGAAGGCGTGCTTGCGGTATTCGACGGTGTCGCGGAGCTGCGCGGTCATGGTGGCATGCCTTCGCTGAGAGAGTCACCTACAGCGTACCCCAGACCACCCCCGAACGCGGGCCTCATGGCTCGGATGTCGACGAGGTCCCCTGGAAGAGAGATGGGCGGCAGGACACCGCGCGAGCAGGCGGGCGCAGGTTTCCCTCTCGACATCGAGTCGAGCCTCGCCAGGATGAGGGAACCGCCTTTCGCGAGGCGGCCACACGTCTGGCTGAGAAAGGATTCGATATGAATTCCCGCTCCATTCCCGTGTTCCTGCTGGGTGCCGCGCTGCTTGGAGGTTGTGGAGGTCCCGAGACGCCCATCTCCGCCGCGGAGGAGGAAGGCGCGCTGGTGCCCGCGGTCCGCACGGAGACCGGTGGCACGGCCTCTGGAAACGTCACGGCCAGCGCGGTGTGTGACGACGTGGCGACCTGGGACCCGGCGTGGGCGAGCTTCGAGGACCAGGTCCTCACGCTCGTCAACCAACGCCGGGCCGCGGGCGCCGTCTGTGGAACGACGTCGTACGCGCCCGCTCCCGCGCTCACGCACAACGCCAGCCTGCGGTGCGCGGCGCGCAGACATTCCAAGGACATGGGCACCAACAACTTCATGAGCCACACCGGCTCGAACGGCTCCACGCCCTGGCAGCGCATCACCGCCACGGGCTACACCTACCGGCGCGCCGCGGAGAACGTCGCGGCCGGGTATTCCACGCCAGCGGCGGTGGTCAACGGCTGGATGACCAGCAGCGGGCACTGCACCAACATCATGAACCCGCTGCTCGTGCACATCGGCATCGGCTACTTCAATGCCCCCGGCAGCACCTACCGGCACTACTGGACCCAGGACTTCGGCACGCCTTGATGCCGAGGGGTGGCTCGCCGTGGGCGTCGACTGGCCCACGGCGGTTCGCCGCGTCGGGACGTCGCGGCTTCAGCGCCCCGACGCCTGCGCGGACACGGCGTCCAGTTCGTCCTTGGTGAGCTTCACCTCCGCGCCCGCGAGGTTCTCCTCCAGGTGCTTCACGGAGGAGGTGCCCGGAATCGGCAGCATCACCGGCGAGCGGGCCAGGAGCCACGCGAGGGCAATCTGCGCGGGTGTGGACTGGTGCTTCTTCGCCACCGAGTCGAGCGCGCCGCCGGCCTTCGCCAGTCCGCCCGTGGCCAGAGGGAACCAGGGGATGAAGCCCAGCTTCTCCTGCGTGCAGTAGTCGAGCACCTTCTCGTGCACGCGGTCCGTGAGGTTGTAGCGGTTCTGCACCGACACCACGTCCACCACCTTGCGGGCCCGCTCAATCTCCTCCACGGAGACTTCCGACAGGCCGATGTGGCGAATCTTGCCTTCCTTCTGGAGCGCCTTCAGCTCGCCCAGGGACTCCTCCACGGGGACCTTCGGGTCGATGCGGTGGAGCTGGTACAGGTCGATGCGCTCCAGCTTCAGGCGGCGCAAGGACAGCTCCAGCTCCTGGCGCAGATACTTGGGCGCGCCCACCGGGTGCCACTCATTGGGGCCGGTGCGCACGAGCCCCGCCTTGGTCGCCACGACGACGCCCTTGGCGTAGGGGTGCAGGGCCTCGGCGATGATCTCCTCGCTGACGAAGGGGCCGTAGGAGTCGGCGGTGTCGATGAAGTCCACCCCCAGCTCCACGGCGCGGCGCAGGACGCGCACGGCCTCCGCCCTGTCCTTGGGAGGGCCCCAGATGCCGGGACCGGTGAGCTGCATGGCGCCGTAGCCCAGGCGATGGATGGGCAGGTCGCCGCCCAGCTTGAAGGTTCCGCTTTTCTCGACGGGTCGTGACGAGGTTCCGCTCATGGACGCTTCCTCCTGACCTGAAAGTAGGGCGTCTGCATAACGACCCACCAGCTCGTCCGCACGACCCGTCACCGGGCATGGGGGCGGCAGCGGTGAGTCGTCCGGCACCTCACTGTGGTTCGATGACGTCCAAGCAGGTGAGGGAACGGCCAGCGTCGGCCCGGTATCGTGGGCAGGCGTTCGCGGGCACCTCGCGATATTCTTCGGGCAATCGAGCGTTCCAGCCCTCCTGTTGGACCTTGAGGGAAGAGAGCCCGTCGATGCGTCGAGCCCTGGTCGGTCTCGCTGTGTTCCTTGTCGGTTGTGCGACAACCGCCCGGCCCCCGGAGGACGCGGTGGCGCAGGCACCGGCTCCACCTCCCGCGTCCCCCGCACCGGAGGCACCCCGCTACGAGCACATCTTCATGTTGCCCGTGGAGAAGGCCCTGGCCGAGGCCACGAAGCTCATGACGGAGAAGGGCTGGGTGCTCAAGCCGCTCGAGGACCCGAAGTATCTGCTGACCGAGTGGCGGACCGCGCAGATGGGCAACAGCTCCTGGGGCTGGCAGAGCGACGGTGACGCCACGCGATATCTGGTGGCCGGCGAGCTGCTCTCCGAGCGCGCCTCCGTCATCCGCATCTTCCGCATGAAGCGCGTGTCCTTCGGCAACGACGTCGAAATCAAGCCCGAGGCCTCGGGGGAATTGAACTCGCGCTTCATGTTGATGGAGCGCTTCGAGCAGAGCTTCGTGAGGCGAGGCGCCCCCGTGGAGCTGGCCCAGCGCGAGCGGGACAACGCGCCTTGGATGGAGATGGACGGCGCCGTCCAGGGCACCCGTGACTTGGAGTTGGAGCAGGCCCTCACCCTGCGCCTGGAGTCACGCCCCTCGCTGGAGACGCTCACCGGCTCGCTGCGCCTCACGCGCGATGACTCCTTCGCCAGGGACCCGACCTTCTATCTCAAGCGCTGGAAGCAGGAGGTGCAGGAGCCCTGCGAACGGAAGGTCCAGGGCTTCCAGGCGATGCTGAAGCCGGGGCTGACGTTGCTCATCGGCGAGCAGCTCGGCACGCGTGAGATTCCCACCACCGTGGGAGACCTGGCGTGTGAGGCCGCGCGGACGGGACACGGCGTCACGCTGGCGCTCGCCATTCCGGAGAAGGAGCAGGAGCGCATCAACACCTATCTCTCCAGCGCCGGGAAGCCCGCGGACCAGGATGCGCTGCTGCAGGGAAACTTCTGGCGCAAGCTGCAGCAGGACGGCCGAGGCAGCCGCGCGGTGATGGACCTCATCGACCGGGCCCGCGCGCTGCGTGCCGCTGGCCGCGCTGTCTCCGTGGTGGCCATGGACACGGACATGAATCATGGGAAGGCACGCGATGCCCACATGGCTCGCAAGGTGTTGAACCCGCGCGCCTCGCGGCCGAAGGACGTGTTCCTGGTGCTCGCCGGCAATGCGCATACGCGCCTGGGTGACGCGGACTGGAGCGACGACTTCGTCCCCATGTCGAAGCACCTGCTCCAGAACACCCGGGACTTGAAGGTCCTGGAGGTGGGCTACGCGCAGGGCCGGCGGTGGGGCTGTGATTTGGAGCAGGATGGGGAGATGATTTGCGACGTCATGGGCCTCACCCCCGGTCCCCAGGTCGCGATTCCGGCCGGGACTCCGCCTGGAATCCGCATGCTCCCTTCACTGGACGACGAAGGGTTCCACGGGTTCCTGGACGTGGGCGTGCTGTCCGTCTCCCTGCCCGCCATCGCCCTGCGCGGGCACGAGCCGCCGGAGGCCACGGAGTCCGCGCCCGCCATCGCTCCAGCGAACCAGGTGCCCTCCACGGAGACGCCCAAACCGGTCCCGGTGGAGGGAGGTTGACCAGCATCGAGAACTTCCCGGCGACCCGATATCAGGGGAGCAAGTTCAAGGTCCTGGGCTGGCTCTGGGAGCAGCTCCGGCCGCTGGAGTTCGACTCCGTGGTCGACCTCTTCGGCGGCACGGGCTCGGTCTCCTATCTCTTCAAGGTGCACGGCAAGCAGGTCCACTACAACGACTGCCTCCGCTCCAATCACCTCATCGGCAAGGCGCTCATCGAGAACCCCTCGACGCGCCTGGCGCCCGAAGACGTGGTGTCACTCCTCGTTCGACGGAAGCGGACCTACGAGGACTTCATCGCGAGGACCTTCGGCGGCATCTACTACCCGGACGAGGAGAACCAGCTCCTCGACGTCGTGGCGCAGAACCTGGCGGAGCTGACGGAGGACTACCGGCAAGCGCTCGCGTACCACGCGGTGTTCCAGGCCTGCATCGCGAAGCGCCCGTACAACCTCTTCCACCGCGCCAACCTCTACATGCGCGAGGCGACCGTCGAGCGCTCCTTCGGCAACAAGGCGACATGGGACAGGCCCTTCGCGGACCACGTGGCGAAGCAAGCCGCTGTCGCGAGCGACGCCGTCTTCGACAACGGCCGGGCGAACCTCGCGACGTGTGCGGACGCGGCGCTCCTCGAAGGCAGGGCGGACCTGGCGTACCTCGACCCGCCCTATGTTTCAGCCAAGGGCGTCGGCGTGGACTATCTGGGCTTCTATCACTTCCTGGAGGGGCTGACGGAGTACAGGGATTGGCCGAAGCGGTTCGATGACCGCTACAAACACAAACCCTACCGTCGCGTGGAGACGCCGTGGACGCAGCCAGCGCGCATCGCCTCCGCCTTCGAGGCGGTGTTCGAGCGATGGAAGGACAGCATCCTCGTCGTGTCCTATCGCTCGGATGGCGTGCCTTCCATCGAGGAGCTGAAGCGACTGCTCCAGCGCCACAAGCGGCGCGTCACGGTGAGAGAGCGCGACTACCAGTACGCGCTCTCCACGAACCAGACGAGCCGCGAGGTGCTGCTCATCGCCGAGTAGGTCGCGCGTGCCTCACGCCACCACGGAGGCGCGTGCGCGCTTGAGGGCCCGAGCCGCCACGTCGAGGAACTCGTTGCTCGCCTCGGCGAGGTCCACCGCGCGGGCGTCCACCCAACCCTGCAAGGAGTTGTAGCCCATCACCGCGGGGATGGCGACGAGCAGCCCGAAGGCGGTGGTGACCAGCGCCTCGGAGATGCCCGCGGAGATGGTGCCCAGGCCGCTCGTCCCTGTCGCGCCCATCTGCTCGAACGAGGAGACGATGCCCATCGTCGTACCGAGCAGTCCGATGAAGGGAGCGGTGGAGGCCACGGTGGCCAGATGGCCCAGGCCGCGCTTGAGGCTCTGCACCTCGCGCTGCGCCTGACGCTCCAGGCTGCGTGCCACCGACTCCATGACCTCGTCGCGGCTGTCGTCCGAGGAGATGCGGTAGGCCGTCAGCCCCGCGCGGATGGTCCGGCCCAGGTAGCCCACGTCCGCGCCTGGCTTGCCCTGGGAGGCGGAGTCGAAGTCACCCTTCGCGAGCAGGGTGCCCATCTCCGAGGCGAACTTGCGGGAGTGTCGACGGGACGCACGAAAGACCAATGCGCGCTCGGCGACGATGATGAGGGACAGCACCGACATGACGCCCATCGCGATGACGATGAGCCTCGCGAAGAGGCCCATGTGGGCCCACAGACCTGGGAGGGTGAATTGCATGGCGATTGGGAGACGCGCCTCCTCGCGCGTGGGGCCACGAAGGCCCCGGGGGATGACAACGGGTGGGAGCACCCGACCGCCAAGGTACGCAGGCCCCCGCGCCCGACGGCGTGTCCGCCTCCATGAGACTGTCATTGTTCAGTCATGGGAAGCGAGAGGACTCGAGCCTCCGGAACCCTGGCCTGCGGCGAGGACTCCGGGGGCTCCGGTTCATGGCTCAGGAGTAGTCGGGCACTCCGACATCACCGCCCTGGAGAACGGAGAGGAGCGCGGGTGCGCTGAAGTCACCCAGGTAGCCCCGGCCGTTGATGAAGAAGCCCGGGGTGCCGCTGACTCCGCTGCGCACGCCACCCATGAAGTCCCGGCGGATGCGTTCGAGGAAGCGGTGCTCGGAGAGGTCCCTGGCGAAGCGCCCCATGTCGAGGTCCAACGTCCGCGCGTAGGCCAGCAGGGACTCGGCGTCGAGCGCCTCCTGATTCTCGTAGAGCAGGCGGTGCATCTCCCAGAACCTGCCTTGGGCGTCCGCGGCCTCGGCGGCCTCGGCGGCCTGCATCGCGAAGGGATGCGCCTCGGTGAGGGGGAAGTGACGGAAGACGTAGCGCAGTTGGTCGCCCATCGCGGCCAGCACCTTGTTCACCTCCCAGTAGGCCGCTCCGCAGTAGGGGCACTCGAAGTCGCCGTACTCCACGAACGTCAGTCGTGCCGTTGGCGGGCCGATGAGGTGGTCCTGGGAACCCACGGGAATGCGCAGCCTGCTCATGGACTCGCCTCCTGCTGGGACTGTCCTCCGGCCGCCTCGGAGCTGAACGTTCCGGTGAGGCGCTCCAGCGCATCCAGCACTCCGTCCGCGCCGGGGTTGACCTCCATGGGCGAGACGTAGCTCCAGAAAATCTTCCCTTCGGGGTCGATGACGAAGAGGGCACGCTCGCAGACGCCGTCGTCTTCCCGGTAGACGTGGTAGGCGCGCGACAGCGCTCCCTTGGGATGGAAGTCCGAGGCCAGCATCATGTGGAGCCCGCGCTCACGAGCGAAGGCCTGGTGGCACCACACGCCGTCGCAGGAGACGCCCACCACCTTCGCGCCCAGGCGCTCGAACTCCGGCAGCAGCTCGTTGAAGAGCGACAGCTCGTCGCTGCAGACGGGGCTCCAGTCGGCTGGGTAGAACACCAGCACCAGCGGAGCGCCGCGGAACTGCTCGAGAGAGAGCCTCTGGTCCGGAGACACCGGAGCGTCGATGGGTGGCGCGGGCGTGCCGGGGGGCAAGGGCGCGTCGGGCTGCTTGACGGAACGAGCCATGGAATCCTCCTCCAATGAACCTGGGACTCAGGCTCGTGAAAGGCACCATGGACTGGGATTCGGGCCTACGAGCGACGCATCGCCCGGCGATGGCGAAACCGACAGGGCTCCGTGTGAGCCCAGCCACGCCTCCCGTCGTGCGCCCGTGAGGTGTAGGGTGCGCGGGTGTTGCTCAACGATGGCTATGTGTACCGCGAGAAGCTCGGGAGCCGACCGGGCAGCAGCGCGCTCGCCCACATGACGGACAAGTATCGCCACTCCTCGGAGGAGGAATGGCGAGCGCGCTTCGCTCGGGGCGAGGTGCGACTCGATGACCTCGTCGCCGATGGCTCGGAGCCGCTGAAGCCCGGGCAGTTGCTGTGCTGGCACCGCCCACCGTGGGAGGAGGCGGATACGCCTCAGTCCTTCGACCTCGTGTTCGAGGACGCGGAGCTGGTCGTCGTGGTGAAGCCAAGCGGCCTGCCGACCCTGCCCTCGGGAGGCTTCCTCAAGAACACCCTGCTCTCCTTCGTCCAGGCACGCTGGCCCGAGGCCGTCCCCATGCATCGCCTGGGACGCGCGACGTCGGGCCTGGTGCTCTTCACCCGCACCCGCGACGCCGCCGCGCGCCTGGCGAGCGACTGGCGCGAGGGCCGCGTCCACAAGCGTTACCGCGCGCTATCCCAGGGACTCGCCGCCCAGGATGAATACGACATCCGCGCGCCCATCGGACTGGTACCCCATCCGTTGCTGGGCGAGGTGCATGGCGCCAGTGCGCGCGGAAAGCCCTCACACAGCACAGCCCGGGTGCTGGAGCGACGCGCCGAGCACACCCTCTTCGAGGTGGACATCCACACGGGGCGCTCCGAGCAGATTCGCATCCACCTGGCCTTCATCGGCCACCCACTCGTGGGAGACCCGCTCTTCGCAGTGGGAGGCCTGCCTCTGGCCGAGAACCCCGGCCTGCCCGGAGACGGCGGGTACCTGCTGCACGCGGAGTCGCTCGCCTTCCAGCACCCTCGCTCGGGCGAGCACCTCCAGCTTCGCGCCCCGCTCCCGCCCGAACTCCGCGGCCAGGACTCGCGTGCGGCCAGTCCGCGTCAGGCGCCGGTGGTCTGACCCAACTCCAGGTCCGAGAGCCGCCACAGGCCCATGTGGCGGCCCTTGTGCGGGTCCTCCACCAGATGCAGGGGCTCCGGGAAGTTGAACGGCGCCAGCCTCAGATTCACGGGCCTCCACATGCCGGTGACGATGTCCTCGTTCTGGCTCAGTCCCACGTGGGTCGTCGCGAGCAGGTGCTCGGTGCCGCTGCGTCGGAGGTTCGTCAGCGCCCGGAAGATGTTCCGGTACGACAGGTGGATGAACAAATCCCTCACCATGACCACGTCCACCTTCGGCAGGTCATCCTGGATGAGGTCTCGGACCATGAACTGGCGGCGCTCGTTGCCATGCTGCTGCTGATTGAGCGCGATGAGGTCCGGGACGATGTCCGCGCCGATGTACTGGTCCAGGTCCAGCTCCACGTGCTTCATCCAGTTGAAGTCGCCACAGGGAACGTCCAGCATCGTCCGCGCACGCGCCTTGCGGAGCACCTCGGGCAGCTCCCGGCGGATGGACTCCGTCGCCTTCAGCGTCGAGCCCGGCCCCGAACGCGACTCCGAGTCCAGCCAGAAGTTGTGGTGGTAGATGCGCGAGAACCAGAACCGCCGATACTTCTGCTCCAGCGCGCCGAGCTGAGGAACATGCTCGTTGAGCCGCGCCTTCGCCGTCGACACGGCCTCGTTCACATACGACTTCATCGCGGACCACACCACGGCGCGCTGAGGGTTCTTGGGCGAGGAAGAGGAGTCCATGGCGAGGGGGGCCTTTCGGTGACGCGGCGAGCGGCATCGGATGTCTGGGTCGCGAGTCGGGCGACACACAGTACACCGGATTCCACACTCCGTGTCACATCGAGCCTGGCTCCTGGGAGCGAAACAACCCGGGGACAGGCGGGTACAAGACCTGCCCCCGGTGATGACCGACCGCTCAGTCCTGGACCCAGCGGAACGTCACGCGGTCTCCGCCGGTGAGCATCGACGAGAGGTTGGAGAGCTCGTACACGTCGGTATGGGTGCCGAAGATGCCCTTCGACTTGCTGAAGACAAACTTGGTCCCCGAAGCCAGCATGACGCTCGACCACTCCGAGTTGGTGTCGCAGTTGGAGGTCGACGGCGACGGCCAGTTGCACCAGCTGCTGCCAGACTCGTTCCAGACCTTCCAGGGCTGGCCGCTGCTGATGAGCGTCACCTGCTTCCACCGGCTGATGCCCGACGCGGACTGGAGGCGGAACTCGACGACGTCCGAGGCCGCGACGCTGTGGTCGATGGTCACGTCGATGAGGTCACCATCCGGCAACTCGACACGCTCGGTGAACGGGAAGAGCGCCTTGTCGCAGGTGAAGCAGGTGTGCGTGAAGTCCCCAGGAGACGTGCAGCCGCTGGTCGCGTACTCCCCGGAGTACAAGCCGTCGGACGCGCAGAACGAACACGTGTGGGCGTAGACGGTGGTCGCACACGAATAGCGATAGACGACCTCCGTCGCCGAGAAGTCCGACCAGGAGATGGCCGTCGCGGCCATGGCGGAGACATTCCCACCGGACTCCTCCTGCGAGGGCTCGGGCCGGGTGGCCTCCGTCGGGGCTCCAGGAGCTTGTCCATCGTCCAGGGGGCCGCATCCAGCACCCCCTACGAGGCCAAGGCCCAGCACGGTCGAGACAAGCCATTTCCGCATCTGCATGGTGAGTTTTCTCTCGGGTGACGCCCAAGGCGGGCGCGACGCATCGGGCTGCGCAAGCGACGAAGGTTCACGTTGAAAGACACGGCAGCCGCCAGGCTCCCGCCACCACCAGTACGTCGGTCGTGGCGAGAACCTCGGTCCGCAAGGGATACGTACTTCCACGGAATGCTGGCTGCGGGCGGTGACGCTTTTCCGGAATGAGCAGCGAAATCGGCTCCCACCCACGCGGCTCTTGACAGCACGACCCGGGTCTCCTCCTGGGTCGTGCCAGCCATTCCCCCCACACCGTCAGGCGAGCCAGGCGCGGGGACGCTCGCGTCAGGGCGCCGGGACACCGACGACGGTGCCGCTCGTCAGGATGGCGCCGCCGGACTTCGCCGTGCGGATGCTGAACACATACGAGCTGTTCGCCTGAATCCACGGGGCATTCTCGCAGTGCTGCCCGGCGTTGCTCTCCTTCGTGAAGAGCTGCTCGGGCGCGCCATTCGCGCTGACCTTGATCCACACCGGATACCGGAGCCCCGAGGTCCTCCAGCAGATGCGCGACGTCGCCAGCCCGCCCGCTGGCACGCTGACCGTCTGGGGCGTCCCCCAGACCGCGGCCGTGGCCGGAGTGGGCGAGCAGGACACCGCGTTGGGACAATTGCCGAAACACGCGGTGCTGCAGGCAAAGCCCGTCTGGGTGTAGCCAGGCGGGCACAGGGGCCCGCAGGAGATGAGCTCGGACTCCGCTGTCTCCAGTGGGGGCTCGGCATCATCGACAGTGCCGCTCCCGCAGGCAGAGAGGAGCGCTGCCAGGAAGCTCGCGACAAGGAGGCGTCTGTTTTTCATGGGTGGGTCCTCATGCTGTTCGTGTCCGGCAAGGACATCGAATGCCGTGCGGTAGGGTGAGGGGCCCCGCGTTTGTGAATCAGCCCGCACCGGGCCTCACCCGTGACACCGCCATCGACTGGGGCGTGCCCGCCACCCAGGTGGGCGTGTTCCTCGACACGCTCGCGAGCCACGTCCCCATGAAGCGCCCGGGTGTCCCTCGCGACATGGCCGACGCCGCGTACTTCCTGGCGACGTGCGCCTACGCCACCGGCATGGTGCTCGACATCGACGGTGGCTGGACGGCCGTCTGAGCGCGGGCCCCGACTCCGGCACACCGGGTCCGGCGTGCCCCGTTCGACGGGGGCATGGTAGACAGAGGGGCATGGACGCGACGCTCGCTCCTTCGTGCCCCCTGCATCCCGAGCGCCCTGCTGATGGAATCTGCAGCCGCTGTGGCACCTTCCTGTGCGAGGGGTGCCGCAAGTGGCAGGTGCAGCGGATGCTCTGCCTGCGCTGTCACAAGGTGGCGTTGGGAGAGAAGCCCTCCCCGCGCGCGACGATGGCGCTCTTCTTCGCCACCGCGGGCTTCCTCGGGTTCGCTCCAGGGCTCGTGGGACTCGTGCTGGGCTACCAGGAGCTGGCGGCCATCCGCGCGGGCACCGCGCCCGGCTCCGGCGAGGGCTGGGCCCTGCTCGCGCGCAACCTGGGCTGGTTCCACCTGACGATGCTGCTCATCATCGTCGCCGGGTGGATGGCCCGGAGCTGAGCCGCTACCCGAGCGGGCGAAAAACCATACACATCCAACCAGGGTCACGCACTGGATTTCCCTGACCCGACCCCGCACCGATTTGAGTTTGATTTCCACTGCGGGCAACTCATCGCCCCAACCTCTTCGACAAGCACCGTCAGACGCATCCTGATTCCTCGCGGCCGATTGACGCAAAGCCCATGCGTCCGCATGATGCGAATGTCATCAACAGTCTTCTCATCCAAATGGAGACACGGCCATGGCAGCCTCTTCCTCCGAGAGTCAGTTCGACGATCTGGGTGCTGCCTACGAGAGCGCCGACGAGTGGCCATTTCGTGAAGAGATTGAATTCCCGAGCGTGCTGCATGCCCTGGGGAATCTCACGCGATGCAGCGTGCTCGACTATGGATGTGGAAGCGGGCTGTACGCTCGACTGCTGAAGTCCCGAGGAGCCGCTCGCGTGGTGGGTTACGACCAGGCCACGGGCATGCTGAGACATGCGCGAAAGCTCGAGGAGGAAAGACCTCAAGGCATCGAATACACCTCCGAGCTGTCGGCGTCCCTGCGAGACCCATTCGACCTCGTCGTGGGGGTCTATGTCCTGCCCTATGCCACGACTCGCACGGCGTTGGAGGCGATGTGCAAGGAGATGGCGTCCGTGCTGCGCCCCGGGGGGAGATTGATGACGCCCTGCCTGAATCCGGATTACGACCCCAGCGTCGGCTACTACAGGCCCTATGGCTTCTGCCTCGTGGCGGACGAACCGCATGTCGATGGAGCGCCGGTTCGATTGGACCTCTTCCACTCCTCCGCCGAAGCCAGCGTCACGGCCTGCTACTGGTCCAGGGCATCCATGGAGCGAGCGCTGGAAGCGGCGGGGTTCACCTCCGTGAAGTGGAAAGCGGTCTGGCCTCCGAGCTTCTCCCGAATCGAAGAGGCCCCCCCGTGGATGGAAGCCTATCTGCGCAAGCCCCACGCCATCCTGCTGGATTGCCAGTTGGGCTGAAGGAGAAACGAATGACGACGCAATCTCATGCGCTCCTGCAGCGGCTCGAGCTGCTCCTGAAGACCGCTCGCTTCGTCACGCTCGCGACCGCCTCGGCGGAGGGCAGGGCCTGGGCGTCGACCGTCAACTATGTGCCTCACATCGACACCCGGGTTCGCCTCCTCTGGTATTCGATGCGTGAGGCGCGGCACTCGCGCAACATCGAGGAGAACGCGGCGCTTTCCGGGTCCCTCTTCCGGACGGACCTCCAAGAGACCTCGCCAGTCGGGCTGGATGGCCTGCAATTCAGCGGCACCTGCCATGCGGTGGATGAGTTCGAACTGGAGAAGTGGCGCGGCCACTTCTACCAGTGGAACTTCCCGGATGAGTCCGTGAGGAGCCAATGGATGCTTCCCTCCACGGAGTTCCTGGGCCAGGGGCCTCGCAGGTTCTATTCCCTGACCATCGAGGAGTGGTGGCTGCTCGATATCGATGGCTGGCTGAAGGACAAGCGGGACAAACGAATCGATTTGCCCCCGCCGGGCCGGGTCGCGGAGCTCGCGGCACACGGCGAATTCGCGGTCTGATTCGCGGGATGGGGAGAAGGACGACCCTCTCCGCCGCCCCTTTTGCATCGCCCCACATGCACGGCTAGCCTCCGCCTCACGACCCGATTCGGGTCAGCGGTGGGGGATTCACATGGGTTCGAAGAAGCTGGCGCTGGAGGCCGGAGGGCCGCAGCGCCTGGAACTGTCCTGGGGACTGTTCTGGAAGAAGTTCACCGTCACCCTCGACGGCAAGGTGGTGGGGACCACGGATGGCGGTTCGTCCGAGCTCAAGAAGGGCGTGGACTTCAGGCTCCCTGACGGGAGCACCCTGAGCGTCCAAATCCAGTCGGGAGTGCTCCAGGTGGACCTGGCGGTGAAGCGGGATGGAGTCCCCCTGCCCGGCTCCAGCACGGACCCCGAGCAGCGAATCAAGTCCGCCGCGTACATGCTCTACTTCCTGGCGGGCCTCAACACCCTGGTGGGCGTCATCGCCATGGCGATTCCCAACGAGGCGCTGGAAGCACTGGGCATGGGGATCGGCTCCGTCCTCTTCGGCGCCGTGACGGCGGTGCTCGGCTTCTTCACCTATCGCGGCACCCGCGTGGCCCCCATCCTCGCCATCGTCCTGTATGTCGGCGACACGCTCATCACGCTGATGGACACCGTCGCCCAGGGCGGCAAGCCCCAGGTCTTCGGCTTCATCATCCGCGTCTACATCGTCGTCACGCTCGTCAAGGCGGTGCAGGCCGTGAACGAGCTGCGACGCCAGGGTGAAGCGGGAGCGCAGCTCCAGCCCTGACGCCCGCCCCCCCGAGGCAGGCGCGGGCCGCTCCCCGTCAGAGGGCGGGCTGCTCGCCCTGCTTCAGGACATCCACCTGACGCTGGAGCGCCTGCAGTTCGTGGAGCTTCCCCCGCAGCTCGTCGCGAAGCTCGCGCATGTCTGTGTGGAGGACTTCGTCGTGCAGCTCCTCGATGCTCTCAGCCAGACAGGCATGGAGGAGGCGAATCTGCTGCTGGGAGAGCTCCAGGACCATGGGACACCTCTCTGACAGCGGAAGACAGCGGGTGCGAACGCGCGCGCGTCTGCTGCTTCCAATGCCTGACGCCCAGGCGGTCGCGGAACACCGTGAAGCCTATCACGGGCTCGCGCGCCGCTCCCGGCGCCCTATCCGACATGTCTTGGAAAGGTGTTGGCTGTCCTACATACGCACGCGGCGCCTCGGGTCAGGAGGCGCCGCGTCATCGACGCTGACTAGCGGAGCGCGATGAGGGAGGCCACGAGCAGGGAGACGACGCTCATGACCTTGATGAGGATGGCAACGCCAGGGCCCGAGGTGTCCTTGAACGGGTCGCCCACCATGTCGCCGACGACGGCGGCCTTGTGGACGTGCGAGCCCTTCGCGTGGCCCGGCAACTTGCCCTTCTCGATGTACTTCTTGGCGTTGTCCCAGGCACCGCCCGCGTTGGCCATGTAGAGGGCCATGGTGGCGCCGACGACGAGCGCACCGGCCAGGAGGCCCGCCAGGGCGCTGGGCCCCAGCACGTAGCCCACCAGGGGCGGGGCGACGACGGCGACGAGGCCCGGGAAGATCATCTCGCGCAGCGCGCTCTTGGTCGCGATGTCGACGATCTTCTTGGGGTCGGGGTCCGCCTTGAGCTCCATCAGCCCGGGAATCTCGCGGAACTGACGGCCAATCTCCTCGACGATGGCGCCCGCCGCGCGACCGACGGCGAGCATGGTGGAGGCGCCCACCATGAACGGCAGGATGGAGCCGAGCAGCAGGCCCACGATGACCTTCGGGTCGGTCAGCAGCAGGCTCATCTCCGGCAGACCGGCCGCGACGCGCGTGTGATTGACCTCCAGGTTGAACGCCGAGAAGAGCGCGATGACGGTGAGCGTCGCCGAGCCGATGGCGAAGCCCTTGCCGATGGCCGCCGTGGTGTTGCCCACCGCGTCCAGTTCGTCGGTGATGGCGCGGACCTCGGGGCCCAGGCCGGACATCTCGGAGATGCCACCGGCGTTGTCGGAGATGGGGCCGTAGGCGTCCACCGTCATCACGACGGCGGTGCCACCCAGCATGCCCACCGCGGACAGCGCGATGCCGTACAGGCCGAGCGCCTGGTCAGCGATGTAGGCCACCAGCGCGATGGTGGCCATGGAGATGCCCACGCTCTCCATGCCGACGGCGAGGCCGCGGATGAGGTTGGTGCCGGCGCCAGTGATTGACGCCTCGGCGATGCGCTGCACCGGCGTGGAGGACGTGTAGTAGTCCGTGACGAGGCCGATGATGGCGCCACCGAAGGCGCCCGCGGCCAGGGCCACGGTGATGGACTGGGAGAGGCCGAACACGTTCATCATCACGTACGACAGGCCCACCAGGATGACGGGGGGCAGGATGAGCGCGCTGCGCAGCACCTGCGCGGGGTTCATCTTCTTGAGGGCGCGCGCGATGAAGATGCTCAGCACGCTGACGACGAGACCCACCGCGGACAGCACCAGCGGGAGCACCACGCCGGCCACCTTCGCGCCACCCGTGGCCGAGGAGTCCACCACGAGGCGGGAGAGCTCCGTGGCGTTGGCCGTCAGGGCAATCGCCATGGCGGCGACGATGGCGGCCACCATGGACTCGTAGATGTCGGCGCCCATGCCGGCCACGTCGCCCACGTTGTCGCCCACGTTGTCGGCGATGACGCCGGGGTTGCGCGGGTCGTCCTCGGGGATGTTCTCGATGACCTTGCCGGCGATGTCGGAGCCGACGTCCGCGGCCTTGGTATAGATGCCGCCGCCCACGCGCGCGAAGAGCGCGATGGAGCTGGCGCCCACGGCGAACGAGTGGAGGATGGGCGACAGCTGCGCGTGGCCCCTGAAGAAGTAGTAGACGCCGCCCATGCCAATCAGGCCCAGGCCGGCGACGGCGAGCCCCATGACCGCGCCGCCATCCAGCGCGACCAGCAGCGCATTCGGCTTCGAGCCGGTGCGCGCGGCCTGCGCGGTGCGCACGTTCGCGAACGTCGCGGCCTTCATTCCGATGTAGCCGGCGAGCAGCGACAAGAACGCGCCCACCACGAAGCTCGCGCTCGCGAGGCCCCCGAGCGCCCAGCCGATGAACACCGCGATGACCGCGCAGTACACCGCGAGCACCTTGTACTCACGCACGAGGAACGCCATCGCGCCTTCGCGGATGTATCCCGCGATGCGGTTCATCGTCGCGTCGCCGTCGGGGAGTGCCTTGACCCGGAAGTAGAAGTACGCAGAGAAGAGCAGTCCCACGGCGCCGATGACACCCGGTGCGATTGCCCAGAAATTCGACTCGAGACTCGACAACTCCATCCAATCCTCCAGAGCAGTCCCCGGGGCTCAAATCCCCCCTCTGGGGCGCTCGCGTGCAGCGCACGTTGCGAGCAGGCCCTATACGGGATTTCCACCGAACCTGGGAGCCTTCTGGGAGCGATCAGCAGAGAGGACGGCCCACCGAGGGAATGGGCCGACGCGGAGACACGGAGGGGGGCTCACGGCGCCCGCCTTCTCGTCTCCACTCGGGACGTATTCACTCGGAGTGGTTCCCGGTGCCCCTCCGCGAGTCACGACCGCCGCTGTTTACAGGTGTTTCATCCCAGGCCCCGGACCGCCAGCCCGCACTGTGAGCAAAAATCCAGGTCTATGTTTCACCGGGAGGGAGGCATGTCGACTTCGACACCCCACCGGGTCAGCTGGCTCAGGGGTGGGTGGAGCGCTCGCCACCCTCGCCGCCGCACCTCAATCAGTTTATCTCGAATTCTTATACTTCCGGGTGTATCAGCCGCCTCCCTCGGAGAATCGAGTCCACCGCCGCGAGCGGGGGCGCCGGCTCGCGGCTCACCGGGCGGTGGCGGGCCACGCGAGCATCGCGGCATCGATGATGGCGTTCAGCTTCGCGACGGACGCGCCATCGCGGGCCTGGATGGAGAGGCCCTCGAGCACCGTGGTGTAGAACGCGGCGAGTTGCTCCACGGGGGCGGACCTGGGGAGTTCTCCGAGGGCGACTCCCCGCTGGAGCCGGCGCTTCAGCGCGCGCTCACCGCTCAGCCGGTTCTCCGCGAGGAAGGTCCGGACCGCCGCGTTCTCCGGCGCGCCCAGGAGCGACGCCAGAACAATCATGCACCCGCGTGGCTTGTCGGCGGCGGTATAGGCCCGCGCGTTGGCGCGCAGCATGTCCTCCACCGCCGCGCGCGCGGAGGTCGCATCCTCCAGGCCGCGGGTGACGTGGAGGCCTTCGGTCCTGTCATAGAGTTCCACGGCCTCGCGGAAGAGTTCCTCCTTGCAGCCGAAGATGGAATAGAGGCTGGGCTTGTTGACGCCCATCGCCTCGACGAGGTCCTGGATGGACGTGCCCTCGTAGCCGCGGGCCCAGAAGACGCGCATGGCCTCGACGAGCGCCTCGTCGCGGTCGAACCCTCGGGGCCGTCCCATCACAGTGGCGGGCTGCTTCTGCTTCGCCTTCTTCGTCGTCATCCGTCGATTGCCCTCAGGCCCGCGACGCCGATGCCAATCAACGCCAGGCAGACGATGCGCGCCACCGAGACCTGCTCGCCGAGGAATAACATGCCGGAGACGGCGACACCGGCCGCGCCGATGCCGACCCAGACCGCGTAGGCCGTTCCGACCGGCAGGTGTTTCAGCGCGAGCCCCAGCAGCACGAGGCTGGCCAGGGCGATGCTGATTCCCAGCACGCTCGGCCAGAATCGCGTCAGCCCCTCGGCCCGCTTGAGCGCGAGCGCCCAGGCGATTTCGAGGGCGCCGGCCACCACCAACAGAAGCCACGCCATGACCACCTCCGACGGACGCGAGTCACGCGGTGAAGCCACCGTCGACCGCGATGGAAGCCCCGGTGATGAAGCGCCCGCCCGGGCCGGCCAGATGTCCCACGGTGGCGGCGATGTCCTCGGGGAGGGCGAAGTGTTTGACCGCCATGAGCGCCAGCTCGCCCGAAACGTGGGGGCCATCCGCCGGATTCATGTCCGTGTCGGTCGAACCGGGGTCGACCACATTCACGGTGATGCCTCGCTCGCCCACCTCCCGCGCCAGGCCCTTCGTCAGGCCCACGAGCGCGGACTTGCTCATCGCGTAGAGAGTGACTCCGCCATAGGGCACGCGCTGCGCGAAGCATGAGCCGATGGAGATGATGCGGCCACCGTGCGGCATGTGGGCGAGCGCGGCCTGGGTGGCGACGAACACGCCCCGGACGTGGACCGCCAGGGTCCGGTCCACCTCCTCGAGTGAGACGTCCTCGAACGGCCCGGACGGGAAGATGCCGGCGTTGTTGACCAGGATGTCCAGGCGCCCCAGCTCCGACGCCGCGCGCTCCACGCCTCGCCGGACGGCGTGAGCGTCTCCGCTGTCCGCCTGGATGGCCACGCCGCGTCGGCCCAGCGCCGTGAGCTCCTCCACCAATGCCGCCGCCTTCTCCCCGGAGTTGGCATAGGTGAAGGCGACGTCAGCGCCACCCCTCGCCAGATGTCGGACGATGGCCGCGCCGATTCCCCGCGTGCCGCCCGTCACCAACGCCGCCTTGCCGCTGAAGTCCGTCATGCCCACCTCGACTTATGAACCGGTCGTTTAAAATATCTAGAGTCCGGGGTCTCCCCCGTCAAGACTATTTAACCGACCAGTTCATAAGTCCGAGCGCGGTGGCCTTCGGGCGCGGATGGGTTCTGCCGTTGACTCAGCGATTCGAGGCCGCGGTTTTTTGCGCGGGCTCCTTGCTCAGGAGTTGGACGGCGCGCTCCAGCAGCTCGTCGCGGCCCGCCTGGAGCCCCGCCACCGTCGGCCGCAACATCACGTGGGGCTCCAGCCCCTTGCGCTGCAGTTGCCGACCATCCCCGTGACGCACCTGCTGGCCGGTGAAATAGAAGGTGACGCCGCCGGGCAGCACCGCCTGGGTGACATCGCCGTTGGTGCCCGCGGTGGCGCTGCCCACGAAGACGGTGTCCGCCGCGGCCTCCAGCATCAGCCCGGTGTGCTCGGACTGGCTGATGGCTCGCGAATCAATCAACGTCACCGTGCGGCCCCGATACTTGGGAGTGCCCTTCTCCGCCAGCGCGTCGACGGACTTCACCCAGCCGACGTGCCGCGGGCCGCCCACATAGGGGCGCTCATACACGGCATAGGGGCGTGAGCCCTTCACGTCGAAGTAGGGCCCGAGCGCCCACAGCGTGCCGCGCGGATAGTCACGCAGGTCGAACACGATGCCGCGAGTGTCCTTGAGCGCCTCGAACATCTGGGGCACCTGCTCGACTTCCAGCGTCCCCAGGTCCACGAAGCCGATGTTCCCCTCCATCACCCGGTAGGACGCCCCCGTCGGAGGAGGCAGCTTCGCCCGGGGCGTGCGGATGAGCTTCGCCTCCTTGCGCCCCTGGGCACCTCGCACGCCCAGGACGGCGGTGGAGCCCTCCTCGCCCCCGAGCGCGAGCAGCAGCGTCATGTCCCTGTGGTAGCCCGGCAGTGAGGCCGCCACGTAGGGCGCGAAACGGCGCGCCCGTGCGTCGATGGGCTCCCCGTCGACCTTCTCGATGATGTCGCCTGGAGCGAGCCCCTGAGCGGAGGCCGCATCGCGCACCTTCACCACCACCGCCTTGCCGTCGAGGTCCGTCACCCAGACCGGCGGGATGACGCCGTAGAACCGCTGAAGCTCCGGGTGGCCTCGCACTCGCGTATGGGCGTCCTGGAGCCAGGTGGTCGCCTCGGCCAACGCGAGCACGTACGCCGTCGCGTCCTTCGCCGCGTCCAGCTTCTCGAGCAGCACCGGCAAGCGGGACTCCCAGGGCCGGTCCATCAGTTCCGGGTAGGCGAAGAAGAAGCGCACCACCGTCCACAGCTTGGCCCCGGCCAGCAGCCGCAGCTCACGGGAAGGATAGAGCGAGTCCTGGTAGCTCGGCTCCGGGCGCCAGGCGGCCGTGGGCCGTGAGAGCGCTGCCAGGGCCTTCGGCTTGGGAGGGCGTGAGGCCAGCAGGAGCGCCTGTCGCATCCCTTCATCCGGGCCCTCCAGACGCGCACGCACGGGGCGACTCACGTCCGGCTCCAGGGGCAGCACCGGCTCGTCCAGGCTCAAGAGGACGCGGTATCCCTCGCCCAGCGGCAAGGAGTCCTGGGTGTTCATCGCGCCGTCATCGAGCGGGCCTTCGGCCACCAGGAGCGCCTTGCCGCGAGCGCGCAGGGCCAGGATGGACAGGTCGATGGCGGAGTCCCCGTCGACCAGGAAGACGAGCAGCGCGGGCTTCTTGCCCGGGGTGCCCGTGACGACCTCCGCCGTGGGCACCTTGAACTCGGAGCGGTAGAAGCTCTGCATGTCATCCTGTGGCCGCAGGCCATCGTGGCGAAGCGCGCGCAAGCCAGGAACGCTCAGCTCGCCGTCGATGAAGTGGGGCAACAGCCGCGCCACCATCCACGAGACGCCGTAGCGCTGGAGGCCGCGCATGCGCAGGTCCAACACCACCGCGCGAGCCTTCGCCGCGTCCGCGTCCAGCGTCCCCTCCAGCTCCTGCAACGACGCATACCCCTGGGGCCCCAGGAGGTTGCGAAGGTCGAGCACGAGGACGTCCTTCTCCCAGCTCTTGAGCGCGCGAAGCGTGGGGGGCTTGCTGGAGACGGTGGGCGGAGTCTCAGGCTCCACCCGCGTGGCCCCGTCTCCCAGGGTCGCGAGCATGCCCTGGACCGCGGCGGCATAGGACTCCGCGTCCCGCGCCGCCTCCACCTTGGGCAGCGCGGAGAGGAAGGCGGCATCCCACTCGGCGGGAATGGAGAAGGCCCGGGGATGGCGGAACCGGACGTCACCCCAAACCTTCACCAGGCGCATCCGGCGCTCGGCGCGGAGCGCCTCCGGCGTGGAGGTCGTGGTGGAACCCTGGGCGTTGGCAGCCCCCGTGAGGAGCAGGGCTCCCAGGCACAGCAATGAGGCCCACCTCAGCGAACCACTCGTCATTCGTGCCCACCCCTTGTCACCGGAACCCACGAGGCTACCCCAGGTCCGTGAGGGGCTCCAAAGAGCTTCGAATGGCAGACACCCGGGCCATCCATCTTGAACGCCCGCCCGCGCGCCACGATGATTCTCGCCACCCATGTCCACGAGACTGAAATCCTCGCGCAGCCTCCCGCCCACTGTCCTCGCCCTGTGTCTGACAATGGCCGCGTGCGACCCGGCGGAGTTTCCCGACACACCGACATCGGTGAAGTGGGTGACCGTTCCGGCGTCCGACGACCGGGTGCAGTACATCGGACGGACGTACGACTCCGACAACGGCGTCATCTTCTCCCATCCCGGCGTCACGGTTCGCGCGAGCTTCTGGGGAGACGCCCTCCGGATGCGGCTCAACGACGCGGGCCTTGGCGGCGCGACGGGGACCAACTTCTTCGATGTCGTGATTGATGGGGCGGAGCCGAAGCTGCTGGAGGTGCGGCGCAGCCAGTCCTTCTATGAGCTCGCCACGGACCTCACCGAAGGACTGCACACGGTGGAGCTCATGAAGCGCACCGAGTCTTCGGTAGGCTACAGCGAGTTCGTGGCGCTCGAGGTCCACGGTGAGCCCAGGGAGCCCCCTGCCCGCCCGGAGCTCAAGATGGAGTTCATTGGAGACTCCATCACCTGTGGCTACGGCAACGATGTCACCGTCTTCCCCCGGCCGCCCCCATGGAGCGCGCCCACCTTCACGTCGAAGAACGAGAATCACAGACGGACCTATGGCTGGCTCACGGCCCAGCGCCTGGGGGCCGAGTCCGTCCACATCTGCTATTCGGGTCGAGGCATGTACCGCAACCTGGACGCCTCGCGGGTGGGACGGGTGCCGGACATCTACGAGCTCGCCGTCCCGGACCATCCGGTCGCCTGGGACTTCTCCGGCGAGTCACCCGATGTGATTGTCATCAACGCCGGCACCAATGACACCTTCGCGGGCTCGGGCACCGCCGAGTACCTTCCAGATGAGACGGCGTTCAAGGCGGCCTATCGGGCGTTCCTCGGGCGACTGAGGACGCTGCACCCTCGAGCACACATCATCTGCACGATGGGAACCATGACGGACGGCTACAAGGAAGCCGAGGGAATTGGCATGCCCGCGGTGGAGTCCGTGCATGTCGGCCACTGGCTCACCGAACTGGTGGCGGAGAGGAATCAGCAGGGTGATGCCCGCGTCTATCGCCATGTCATGGCCGTGCAGGACCCGGCCATCGACGGAGTCGGAGAGGATTGGCACCCCTCCGCGGGCACGCACGCGAAGATGGCGGAGGCACTGGGCCGGTTCATCGAGGACGTCGTGAGGCCCTGACGCGTCAGGTCCGGGCTGTGACATGGAATTCAGGGTAGGCTTGGAGAATGCGATCCGCACTCCTTGCCATCGTCTTGTTCGCCACGGCCTCCACGTCCTGTAGCGCCACCGCCGGGCGCTCCGACCCGCCCACGCCAGAGGACTTCTTCCGCCGCCCGGACCGGGTGCAAATCTTCATCGCGGACATGGTGGGGCCAGGGGAGCGGGATGAGACGACTCCTGGCAATGGCTACTTCGTCTACTCCAAGGAAGGTCCCGAGCTGAGCTCGAGGCAGCGCAGGGCCCTGGCGGATATCTGGAAATCCCCCAAGGACTTCGTGCCCTACCCGGAGAGGAAGTGTGGCTTCAACCCGGACATCGCCTTCCGCTTCTGGATTGGAAAGACGTTTGTGGACGCAGTGGCCTGTTTCAGTTGCCGGATGCTCATGTTCCGTGACGCCCAGGGCAACCCCCTCCCGGATGCCGGCTTCCTGGACGGATTCCCGGTCATGCAGGACCTCGCGAAGCAGTCGTTTCCCGAAGGCGGGTTCAGCGCGGGCTGGTGAAGGCAGGACTCGTGCGGGCTTCGCCTCAACCCGCACGGGCATCTGCTTGTGAATATCCTGCGGGCAGGACGTCTGTCATTCCAAAGACAAAGCCATCGTCCTTGTCGACAGTATTGCCGGTGAGTTGACACGTCGATGATGGCTTCGACGTTCGGCCATCAAAAACCATACGGCACTCAGGGCTTCCCGGACGTCACCCGAGAGGAAGACCATGCGTTCTCACCGCGACATTCTCACCGGCACTTCTCCCGCTGTCTGGCTGCTCCTGCTGTCCGTTCCACTCCTGTCGGCCTGTGGAACAGGGCCCGATGAAGCGAGCATCGAGGAGGACTCCTCGAATCAATCCCTGTCCGGTATCACCTGCGTGACGTTCCGACGCGGCGCCAACGGGACGGTGGCCGACACCACGATTGCCTCGCTGACTCCCAATTCGAACTTCGGGTCCCTGCAGTTGAACGTGGATTACCTCAATCCCATCGTCCTCGCCTCGCGGCAGGAAGCACTCCTGAAGTTCGACGTCAGCTCGATTCCGTCCAACTCCACCATCAACTCCGCCACGCTCCAGTTGTTCGCCGTGGCGCAGCTCAACGCCGTCACGGTGCATGCGGCCACTGCCGCCTGGGACGAATTCACGGTGACCTTCAACAGCTTCAATCAGCAGTTCAGCCCCACGGTGCGGGCCACCATCCCTCCTGCCCTCCTGTCGGCGCGGAACGTGAATGTCACGGGACTGGTCACCGACTGGGGCTCCGGCAGCCTCGTGAACAACGGCCTCCTGCTCGACACCGCCGCGACGGCTGTCTCGGTGCCTTCCATCTTCTACAGCAGCGAGAGCACGGACATCGCCAATCGGCCCGGCCTGGAGGTCTGCTACACGCCCCCTGAATGCGCGGTGACCTACGGACAATGCGGCGGGTTGAATTGGACGGGGCCCACGTGCTGCCAGGCTGGCTTCACCTGCACGTATGTCAACGACTCCTACAGCCAGTGCAATCCCCCCTGACCGGGACACTCGGTCCGCACTGCTGCGGCGCCTCTGCTTGTCGAGGCGCCGCACGCGACCCGACACACCCGCTCAAGGCGTCAGCGAGCACGGCCCGCGCCGCGGCTACACAGGGGCTCCGTCATAAACTCCGTCCAGCTTGGGGACCATTGGGTGTACATGGAAACCCGCATCGCTCGAGGCGACCTGATGCGGGTGCCAACCCGGAGAGTTCATGTCGGCAACACAGTCAGGCAGGGTGTTCTATCGGGGAGGCCATGCCGGCCCCGGCGTCCTCGGTGTACTCGCGGGCCCTGTCGACAACCCCGACGAGACGGAATCGACGATTTTCTACACCGTCCGCGGCGATGAGTGGTCGAGGCAGGAGTTCGCGTTCGAGCTCTCCTCGCTGACCCATCTGGCTCAGCCAGGCAGCGCCGATGCCGGTTGGTGGTTGCTGGGCAAGCGCGGTGAAGTGGTCGCCTGCAACGGCGAAGCACCGCGCATCGAGCGCATCTCGACAGGTGGCACTGGCACCCCCGAGAAGAAGTTCGGTTATCTCAGCCAGATTCGGGTCATCGATGGTGCGTTGTTCATCTGTGGCTACCGTCGTCAGGTCTATCGCCGGGACGGTGCGGAATGGCGCTTGCTCAGCGATTCCATGCTCGACCGGCGCGCCAAGGGGCCGTGGACCGGATTCACGTCCATCGACGGGTTCGCGCGGAACGACGTCTACGCCGTGGGCGATGATGGGGAGATCTGGCATTTCGACGGCGCGGCCTGGAAGCAATGCGAATCGCCCACCGACCAGACCCTGGCCGAGGTCCGCTGTGTCGATGGGAAGGTCTGGATTTGCGGTGACGGGGGTCTTGTCCTGTGTGGTGACAAGAACGGCTGGCACGTCGTCTGGGACAAGAAAGCGCCGTCCGAGAACTGGTGGAGCCTGGAGCGCTTCATGGGACGACTCCATCTGGCCGGCAACGAGTTCCTGGGCGTGCTGGAAGACGGACAGGTCAGCGAAGTCGACGTCGGTCCGAAGGACTCCGTCACCACCATGGCGCTTCACGCCAGGGACGGCGTCCTCTGGGCGTTCGGCGAGGAAGACATCCTGTCGTGGGACGGCGGCAGCTGGCGAGAATGGGTGGCGCCGGAGAATCGCTAGTCAGCCTGTCCAACGTCCCGCACCATGGAGCCGACCCACTGGGACAACGCGCGGGCCGCTCGCGAAGAATCGCGTCAGCCTCATGCGCCGCCCTTGAGCAACCGACCGACGGGTGACGCGGGGTGGCTGCCAAGGCGCATCAACACGTCAGCGAGGTACGCCTCGGGATTGACGCCGTTCGCCTCGCACGTGGCGACCAGGGACCTGAGCCCCGCCAGATTCCGACCTGCCTCGTCATTTCCGACAAAGAGATAGTTCTTCCTGCCCAGGGCCAGGAGGCGCTCGGCGAGTGGCGCCGTGGCCCGCCGGCCCACCTCGTGGAAGACGTCACAGAGCGTGGTGCGCGCCACGGGCATGCCCGCGCGGGCCAGGGCCTTGGCCTGGCGATACAGCGGAATCGAGTCGCAGCACTTCGCCGTCACCACGTGCGCCAGGAAGCCCGGGCCGTACTGGCCCTGCTCAATGGCCTTCGGCGCGGGCGCGGTGAGGATGCCCGCGCCGCAGGGACAGACGAGCGTCTCCTGGAGGTGGACCTGCCGCTCCACGTGTGCGGGCACATGCTCGAGGATTTCGGTGCGCTTGCCGGGGCCCAGGGGCTTCAACGCCGTACCACCGCAGGCCGGACACCGCCGCGCTTCGTCGGGCACTCGATGGTGAATCACCCGCTCGGGCAACGTCGCGCGCGCCTCGCGCTTCCGCCGCCGCTCCTTCAGCGTCGCCTCATGCGGCCTGAGCACGTCCCCGGAGGACTTTCGCAACTCGTCCTCGACGCGGGGAGCTTCTCGCTCTTCTTTCCAAAGACGGTCCGCTGGAGGAGGGCGAGCTGGGATTCGATGCGGCCCACGCGCTCTTTGAGGGTGAGGTTCTCCCGCTCGAGCTCCTCGGCTCGCTCACGCCACTCGCACTGGTGCGTCTCGGCGAACGCTGCCATCTCTCAGGGAGAACCAGCCCACCACTGACGGGCATTGCCTCGGCGACTGGGGGCGGTGCCCACTTGCCTGGTCTCCGGACGTGCGTCACGTCGATTCCGTCGAGGAGCATGGACAGTTGGGTGGCATCCAGCTGCGCTCCCAAGGCGTCCTTGGCGAAGGCAGGCAGGCGGAAGCGGCCCTGCTCCAAGCGCTTGTAGGTGAGGACGAAGCCGCCGGCGTCCCAGGAGAGAATCTTCACCTTGGGAAGGAACGCCGCCCGAGGGCTGCCCCCCGTCTCGGACCGCCGAACCGGCGTGGCCGGTGACTTCTTGTACAGCCAGTACTGGAAGGCACCGAGCGAGACCTGGTGTCTGTCCGCGAATTCCTTCTGCGTCAGCTCGCTCGCCTCGAACTCCTCCACCAACTGCGTCCACTCATCCGGATTGGGTCGTCGCATGCCGGAGTGAACCGGCGAATCCGCCCCGGTTCAGGACGCCCGCCGTCGGTCGGTTACGCATGAACTGGAGCCGTTGCTGTCCGGCCGGCCCACTATCTGAAGAGGTCCCCAGAGGCCAGACAGGGTGGCGCGGCACGCCATCGTCAAACTCCATGGTCCGCACCAATTGGCATTGGATAAGGGCATGGGTAAGGCGCCGCTGGGTGGGGCCCTAACCAGTCCCAACCCACCGACAGGGCGAAGACAGACCGCAAGAAATGCCTGCTGTCAGACTGGCGGGACGCCGCTCAACGTTGAGTCAGTAGCTCCGCACAGACGATTTCAAGCTGGAACGAACACCCGCAGGCGCCCACGAAAAAGCCCCGGGCCCCATGCCATGAGCATGGAACACCGGGGCGGATGCACGGAGAGCCTCGCGGGCTCCCGGCCAGTCCTACTGTCCGCGCACCAGCTGCGACTGCGCGAAGGCAGCGAGCTGCTGGGCGTTGAACTTGCCCTGCGCGATGTCCCCCGCCACGGTGGCGGCATTGCGAACCGTCTCCACGGTGTCCGCCAGCTTGCCCACGTTCTGCGCCTTGCCGAGCATGCTGCTCACGCCCGCCAGCGGGCCACCGGCCACCATGGACAGTCCGTTGTCGATGAACTTGTCCGCGAACGGCTTGGCCAACTGGCCGATGCCGAACGGCAGGGAATCCAGCGCCTTGCCGACGATGTCCTTCAGCGGCCCGGTGATGGCGCTGAGCCCCTTTTCCAGGAGCCCAGAGACCTTGCCGAGCGCCTCGGAGACCTTGCCGAGCGCGTCGCCAATCCCCTTGGCCAGTCCACCCAGGCCCCCCAGCGCCTTGCCAATCCCGCCCAGCGCGTTGCTGATGCTGCTGGCGGCCTTGCTCGCGGCGTCAGCGGCCTTGCTGGCCGCGTTGCTCGCCGAGTTGCTCGCGCTGTTCGCACCGCTGCTACCACCCGCGCCACTGGAGCCGCCGACGGACATGGGATTTCCTCGTGAAATGTAGGTTTACGTGATTATCGAGGACCGACCGGGAGAGTTGCGTCCGCCAGACTAGAGCTCGGGCACCTGGGGCAGGTCCTTGAGGAGGGCCTGGCCTTTGGCCTCATCCGCCTCGGCCCGGGGCTGGTTCTCGTCGCCCCGCAAGGAGGGCTTGTTCTGGGAGGCGGACTGGTTCGCCTCGAAGCCCGTGGAATAGGAGGCCGGCGGCCCCAGGCCCAGCTCCCCCCGGGCGGCGCTCTTGAAGAACTCCCCCACCTCCTGGAGGGTCGGAGGATCATACCCGGCGGCCCGCAGCGCCTCGTCCGGGACGACCTGCAGCACCGGCTCCTTCTCCGGGTGCTGGGCGTAGTCGAGCACCAGCTCCACGTAGGCCGCCAGCTCCATCCCCACCGATTTGGCGATGCGCTGGGTGTCCGGATCCGCGAGCAGCTCGGCGCGGACATTCTCGACGGGACGCGTGAGGCGGGGCTTCTGCTCGGACATGTGGGACCAGCTCCATCGG
This sequence comes from Myxococcus eversor, assembly GCF_010894455.1. Taxonomy (GTDB): domain Bacteria; phylum Myxococcota; class Myxococcia; order Myxococcales; family Myxococcaceae; genus Myxococcus; species Myxococcus eversor. The sequence continues at coordinate 165,582 of NZ_JAAIXY010000021.1, forward strand.
CGGTGAAGTACGACCTCCCAAGGTTAGCCGGACCTGGAAGCAGGCTCCAGGCTGTCGCCCATTCCAGGGGCTCCCAGACGTGCGAGTCCCCCGCCCGGGCCACTCGCACAGAGAGTGTCCACCAGCCAACACTCATCCCGCCCTCCAGGGCACACCCTGAGTGAAGTGTAAAATATAAGGAACTCGGGGATTTCTGGCGCCATCCCTGGCGTCGGTCATCCCTCGTTCCAGACAGTCAAACACTGCCGAGGGAGCCATTACATGCACCATGTCTTGAAGTCCGCCGTCTGTCTTACCGCGCTGCTGGCGGCGCCCGCGTGGGCGTTCAAGCCGGAAGCGCCATCCGCGCCGGGCTCACTCGCGAGCCAGGCCTTCTTCAAGCCCGAGCTCACCATCCCCAGCGGACAGCTGTCGCTCGAGGAGGCGCTGCCGAAGCTGAGCCGCGCGAGCGCCAGCGCGTGGGATGACTTCTTCGCGCGCAACGGCCGCGGCTTCCAGGTCTATGTCGATGCCCAGACGGGCACGGCCGCCAACCTCATGGGCTCCATCCCCCTCATCCCGGGCACCGGCGTAGGCAACAAGCTCACGTTGGAGAACGTCCGCCAGCAGCTCGGGCGCGGCGTCGCGCGGGTGGACTCCGCCGTCGTGGGCGACCTGGTCCTGCGCTTCATCGAGTCCAACCAGGCCGCGCTCGGCGTGGACGTGCTCCAGTTGGGAGAGCCCCGCGTCGAGCAGATCTCCGAGCACCTGTGGCAGGTCTCCATCCCCCAGCAGCTCAAGGGCATCCCCGTCCGCTACGGACGCCTGGCCGCCACCATCAGCCACGGCAACCTGGTGCTGATGGGCACCGAGTCCTGGGCCAACGTGGACATCTCTCCCCTGCCGCTGCTCGCCGCCGAGCAGGCGATGATGGCGGGCTTCGAGCGCTTCGGCATCTACGAGAGCCCTCCGACGTTCTGGAAGCAGCCCACGCTCGAAATCGTCCCCGTGGCCCGACAGGGCGCGGCCTTCGGCGAGTCCTACGGCCACCAGCTCGTGTGGAGCTACGGCTTCCAGCAGCCGGGTGAGCACGAGCGATGGAAGGTCACCGTCGATGCGACGCGCGGCGAGGTGCTGTCGCTCGAGGACGACAACCACTACTTCGACCAGAGCATCAAGGGCGGCGCCTTCCCGCTGACCAACACCGAGTCCTGCACCGGCACGGCGACGTGCGGGCTGAGCTTCGCCAACACGCCCATGCCCTGGGCCGACACCGGCTTCGTGGCGCCGGACGACTACACGGACAGCGCCGGCGTCTTCAACTACACGACGGGCACCACCACCACCACGCTCAACGGCAAGTACATCCGCATCCAGGACAACTGCGGCCCCGTCACCGCCTCCGCCGCGGGCACCATCGACCTGGGCGGCGTCACCACGCAGCACGACTGCGCCTCGCCGGGCTTCTCCGCGGGCAACACCTCCGCGTCGCGCAGCTCCTTCTACGAGCTGAACCGGATTGCCCAGATTGCCCGAGGCTGGCTGCCCACCAACGTGTGGCTCAACGGTCAGCTCACCTCCAACATGAACATCGTCAGCACCTGCAACGCCTTCTGGACCGGGTCCACGGTCAACTTCTTCCGCAGTGGCGGCGGGTGCCGGAACACGGGCGAAATCGCCGCCGTGTTCGACCACGAGTGGGGCCATGGCATGGACGACAACGACGTCGCCGGCACGCTGAGCAACTCCAGCGAGGCCTACGCGGACATCGCGGCCATCTACCGGCTCCCCACGTCGTGCGTGGGCCACGGCTTCTTCCAGACCGGGGACCAGGGCTGCGGCATGACGCCGGACGGCACGGGCTACAACGTGAACGAGGCCCAGACGGGCGCGCCCTGGTGCGCCAGCCGCTGCTCGGGCGTGCGTGACGCCGACTGGGCCGCCCAGGCCCCCAACACGCCCGCCACGCCGCAGAACTTCGTCTGTGGTCGGTGCGGCGGTGGTGGAGGACCATGTGGAAGGCAGGTCCACTGCGCGGCCTCTCCCGTCCGTCAGGCGGCGTGGGACCTGGTCGCTCGTGACTTGCGGGCCGCGCCGTTCAGCTACGACGCCAACACGGCGAACATCATGGGCAACAAGCTGTTCTACCAGGGCAGCGGCAACATCGGCACCTGGCACGCCTGTGACTGTACGCTCGGCACGTCGAGCGGCTGCGCCGCCACCAACGGCTACATGCAGTGGCTGGCCGCGGACGACGACAACGGCAACCTCATCGACGGCACGCCGCACATGTCGGCCATCCATGCCGCCTTCGCCCGCCACAACATCGCCTGCTCCTCGCCAGCGCGCATCAACGCGGGCTGCGCGGGCGGCCCCACCACGGCGCCCACCCTCACGGTGACGCCGGGCGTCGGTCAGGCGTCGCTGTCCTGGACCGCGGTCGCCGGAGCCAACCAGTACTGGGTGATGAAGTCCGACGGCTTCGCCGCGTGCAACTACGGCAAGGCGAAGGTCGCCACCGTCACCGGCACCACCTACACGGACACGGAGGTGATGGCCGGACGCGCGCACTGCTACTCCATCGTCCCGGCCAGCAGCAACGCCTGCTACGCGCCCGCCAGCACCTGCACCTGCACCACGCCGACCTGATGATTTGAGTCGGTGAGTCCCGGCGCGGCCCACCGTGGCCGCGCCGGTGCTTCAGGCCCGGCTCACGGGTTGTAGACGAACGTCACCGAGGAGTTGCACGGCTGGGTGCCGTTCACGATGTCCGCCAGGGTGATGTCGCCGAAGGGGGACACCGTCGACTTGGGGAAGCCCGTGCCGCCCCACGGCGCGCCCGAGTTGAACTGGGTGAAGCCGCCCGTCGGCGTGTAGATGGGATACGTGCTCGGGTCCGTCGGGTTGGGGTTGGAGAAGATGGTCATGTTGGCGGCGCAGTCCGCGGGCGCACCGGGGAACTCGACGCCCACCTCCTGGTCCACGTTCGGACGGCTGTTGTAGAGGACGACGAAGGGGATGCTCGGCGTCACCGTGTCCGTGAAGGGGACGAAGGTGTTGCCCGCGTTCTGCATCGCGAGGTTGAGCTTGATGTCGTAGCAGTACGCGGGGAAGCCCACGAACTCGACGGTGGTGCAGGCCGGCGTGGTCATCTCCAGGTCGATGTTCCAGGTGCCGAGGCCGCCGTTGGACGGAACCACCGAGCTGGGCGTGGACGCGGGGCCGCCGATGAGCGTGAAGGTGCTGCCGGAGCTGTCCGGGCGGAAGTTGGCGCGCTGCTCCACCCAGCGGTTGAGGGTGGCGTCGAACCGCCACGCGGCGGCACGGCAGAACCCCGTGAACACACAGGAGGGCATGACGCCTCCGGCCGCCTGCGGAACGCGGATGGAGACCTGGGCGGTCCGGTCCTTGGCCAGGTTCAGCGCCTGACCGTCGGCGGTGCTCGCCCCGATGAAGAAGGCGCCCACGGACTCGAGCGCGACCTGCCTGCCGTTCTGGTTCACCGCCGTGAAGTCACCCGGCATGTCGCGCGGGCCATACGTGGCGGCGGAGACGAGCACCGTGCCCGTCGCCGGCTGGCCGGCCGCGTTGACCAGGGAGCCCGCGGGGATGCTCACCACCAGGCCGCCCGTCTCGAGGAGGATGTTCTGCGTCGCGCTGAACTGCTTGATGGGGGCGCGCGGCAGGACGTGGGTGCTGTTGAGCCGGCCCGCGCTCAGGTAGTCCGTATCCGGCGCGAAGCCCGCCTTGCTCACGCTGATGATGTAGCCCGTCGTGCTGTTGACGGACACGAAGTACTTGCCGGCCGTGTCCGTGGTCCGGTTGATGCCGTTGATGACCACCTGGGCGCCGGCAATCGGCTGGCCGCTGGGGTCCACCACCGTGCCGGTGAAGGTGGCCAGCTCCTGCGACACCGTCCCTTCGAGCACCTCCCCGGGAGCCTTCTGCGACGGGTCTACCGCGGGAGCTTCGAGGCACCCGAACGAAAGCACCGCGGGCGCCAGGACTGCGAGACACCAATTCCTCATCGTCATGACAGGTTCTCCTCGGCTGCGTTGACGCCGGCCGGGGACCAAGGACTGGCGCCGGCCGGCACGGCGCGGACACCGTAATGAAAAAGTGAAGAAGCACACACTCCGGGTATGCCCAGAAGGACAGGAGAGTGTTTTGTAGCCGACGATTCACCCTGGGTCGCTCGCACCCGCCCCACTGGATGGCGCAGGGCGGCAAACAGGGTCGCTGTCAGGTTACGGGGCGACCCGAGGCTGGACCATCCGGCGAGGCGCTTACGCCCCAGTCCTACCCATCCCGCTCTTGATGATGGCGCGCCTGTCGGAATGGCACACGGCGCGAAATTCTTTGTTTCGTTTCTCCATGACGATAACAACCCCGCTACTCCATTCGCGCGCGACGTCGTGTGGACGGGGGGATGCGCCTTGGAGCCCTGCCGAAGGGGGTCCTCGGCCCGCTCGCTTTCGCTGAATCCGATTCCTCGCGACATTCTCCCGGAGGGGCCGTTGAGGAGGACAGCACTCCTCGGACGAACCGGCCCACCTGAGAGCACAGGCATCATGAGACTTGTCATCCTCCTCCTGGCAGCGACACTCGTCGGTCTTGGACCCGTTGGCTGTGGTGGAAAGTCCTCGGAGGACTCCGCCGACCCCGGCGACCAGCTCCTGGCGGACGCGGGGCCCACCGACGCGGGGGGAACGCCTGACACGAGCGAGCGCGACTCGGGCCAGCCCCCTCTCAGCGATGCTGGCGAGTCGGACGCCGACGCGGGCCCGAGCGATGCGGGTGCATCCGACGCCGGACGAAACGACGCGGGCCCCCAGGCGCTGGCCGCGCCCACGAGCGTGACGGCCACGCCGGGCATCCGCGAGATGACCGTCTCATGGGGCTACACGCCCGCTCCCTCGGGCAGCGCGCTGGCCTCCTTCGAGGTCATCGCCACGCCCTCGAGCGCCAAGGTCACCGTCGGTCCCTCGGCGCGCACGGCGGTGGTCACCGGCCTGGCGAACGGCACCCAGTATCGCTTCACCGTCACCGCCCTCTTCGCCGACGGAACCCGACAGGCCTCGAGCCCGTCGGCCCAGGTGCGCACCTTCGCCGTCCCGGGCATACCGACCTGGACCCAACGGAGGGGCGCCGACCAGGCGGTGCGGTTGGAGTGGACCGCGCCCTCGGACGGCGGGCAGCCCATCCAGGGATACACCGTCACCACCGCCCCGGGCGGACAGGTCCTCAATACGACACAGACATCGGCTGTCGTCACCGGCCTCACCAACGGGCTGACCTACACGTTCACGCTGGTGGCGACCAACGCGGTGGGGGCCTCCACCGCCACCAGCACCACGGTCCGAGCCGCGGCCGTTCCAAGCGCGCCCCAGAACGTCTCGGTGACGTCTGGCGTTCGCTCGGCGACGGTGAAGTGGACGGCACCCACGAGCAACGGTGGGGCGAGCATCAGCGGCTACGTCATCACCACCCATCCGACCGGCACGTCCCAGACGGCCTCGTCCTCGGCGACGAGCCTCTTCGTGTCGGGGCTCTCGAATGGCGGCACGTACAGCTTCAGCGTGGCCGCGGAGAACTCGTCAGGTGTGGGGGCCCTCGCCACCACCTCCTCCGTGACGCTGCCCTCGCTGCCCTCGGCCCCCCTCAACCTCACGGGCGTGTACCACCAGGGACAGCTCGAGTTGGACTGGCAGCCCCCTGCTTCCGATGGTGGCCGGCCCATCTCTGGTTATCAGCTGACGTCCTCTCCCTCGGGCCTGGAGCAGAACCTCCCCGCCTCGCCCACGGTGCTCAGGCTGTCGGGGCTTGCCGCCGACAGCACGTATACGTTCACGCTGACGGCGCGCACGGACGTGGGAGTGGGCCCGGCCGTCACCTCGGCGCCCATCTTCCTGCGGGCCCAGCCTCGAGCGCCCACCGACGTGCGCATCGTGTCCACCGTGGCCGGAGCCGTGGTGCGCTGGAACGCGGCCTCCGCGCCCGCCACGGACCCCATCACCGAGTACGTCGTCACGGCCTCCCCGGCTGGCGGCTCCGTCACCGTTCCAGCGGGTGCGCGCGTGGCGACGATTCCGGGACTGGTCTCCGGCACCACTTATCTGTTCCAGGTGAGGGCTCGTAACTCAGGGGGCCTGGGCCGCCCCTCCGCTCCGGCGTATCACCGCCACGTCGTGCCCCTGGCCTGTGAGACGAACGGATTCACTCCCGTGTCCAGCTTCAGGCTCCCCACCGGACCGAACTTCACGGGGGCCGGGGACTTCAATGGAGACGGGAAGCACGACGTCCTCGTGGGCAACCTGTTCAACATCTTCGTGCTGGCCAGTGGCCCCGGTAGGACTTTCACGCGGCTGGCCAACTCCGCCAGCAGCACCAACATCTTCGGAAATGCGCCCCCCGAGGTGGCCGACTTCAATGGGGATGGGAAGTTGGATGTCGCCGTCATCATGGACACCGACGGCACGAACAAGACGGGAGGGTTCGCCCTCTACCTCGGCCAAGGCACGGGCACGTTCCAGGCCCCCCTGGAGGTGCCCCTGGGGACGAATCGCACCACCACGTTCGACTGCCTCACCGCCCGGGATTTCAACTCGGATGGGATTGTGGACCTCTTCGCCCACATCGAGCTTGGACAGACGCTGCTCTACCGCGGCAAGGGGGACGGCACCTTCTACTCGCCGCCCACCACCATCATCTCCTCCAATACGCACGACTGCCCCGCCGTCGCCGACTTCAATGGCGACGGGTATGTGGACTACGCGCGGCTCGACACCGCCAACAACCGCATCGTCCAGGCCAACGGCGCGGGGACAGGCTCGTTCAGGGTGCCTGTGTATGCTCCGTGCACCAGTTGCTATGGTGATTTGATTGCCGGTGACTTCGACCACGACGGCGCCGTGGACGACCTGGCCCTGCTCCACCCGGAGAGGGTCCGTGTGTTCAGTCCCTCGGGAGGAACGCTGGCCCTGGTGAATGAGCACCCCTTTGCTCCGCCCGTGGGCGAAACCTGGACGGGCCCCATCGTGGCGGACATGAGCGGCGACGGGAGGGGCGACTTGTTCTGGACGAGCACACCCGGCTCCCAGCTCAACATCCTGCAGGGCGGCACGGCGCCTTCGACCTTCGCTCCGCTGCGCAGCCATGGCTTCAGCGGCAACGTCTATTCTCCCGCCGCGGGGGACTTCGATGGCGATGGGAAGATGGATGTGGCGCTCGCCGACCGCTTCGCCGTGAGACTGTTCTGGGGTGGGAATCAGGCGCCGGAGAGCATCAAGCTCGAGGGCATCCCGGCAGGGCTCGCCAGTGGCGATTTCAACGGAGATGGCGCCACGGACCTGGCCGCTGGGAGCTTCGAGAAGAACGCCATCCATCTGTCGCTGTCGGGGAGTCCGACTCGAAGCTCCGCGCTGCTCTCACCCCTCTTCGTGCCTCCGGCGGGCAGCTCGGCCACGGGGGGCGCGCAGGACATCGTCGCGGTGGACCTGGACGAGGACGGCCGGGAGGACCTGGCCGCCATCACCGCCACCCCCAGCTTTGAGTCGAATACGGATTTTCTCGTCGTCTTCAGGCGGATGACGAGCGGCGGCTTCGCTCCGGCGGAGCGATATCTGGAGGCAGGCCGCCGGTCCGAGCTCATCGCGGTGGACCTCAATGAGGATGGCCGCTTCGACCTGGTGTCGACGGAGCGAACCACGTCCTCGAAAATCAAGCTCAGCGTGTGGCTCAACACGGGCGGCGGCAAGTTCGCGCCCCGCGCCACCGTGGAGGTGACCGCGAACTACACCGTGGACACCTTGCTCTCCGCGGACCTGGACCGGGACGGACACATGGACCTGGCGGTCATGAGGCCCGGCAATCCCAACATCGACCTGGGTCAGGTCTATGTCCTTTGGGGCAAGGGGGACGGCACGTTCTCCGGGCAGACGTCCTTCACCGGTGAATACACGCACCGGAACATGGGGCGCGTGGACCTGGATGGACAGGGGAACGTGGGACTGTTGCTCGACAGGGGCGCGGTGGGGCTCTTGACGTTCGATGCGGCCCGACAGCCCACGCTGACGCCGCAGCACACCTTGGGGATTGGCTATGGCACCGGCATCCTGAGCGCGGACTTCAACGCGGATGGCCGCGCGGATTTGTTCTCCTTCGGCGACCAGGAGAGCCGCATGGTGATGCAGTCAGCGCCTGGAACGTTCGCCCTGGGGCCGCAGACGTCATGGGGGTTCAACGTCCAGGACGCAATCATCGCGGACTGGGATGGCGATGGGCTGCCCGACCTTGCCTTCGCTGACGTGGAGGCCAAGGCAGCGACGTTCGTGCTGAATGTGTGCCTGCCTCCGTGAGGCCAGGGGCATCCCGTATTGAGGAAGACTCGACTTTCGCCACTGTTGCCGGCTCCTCGGGTCTCCCACAGTGGACGGCCGACTCAAAGGCTCGGCATCCCTCTGCTCCCCCAATGGCGAGGGTCGAGTCGAAATCCCCAGCATGAAGCATGGGCGATACGAACCGTCGGCGAGAGTTCGTCCCTCCTCCCATGGCGCCCCTAACTAGCGTGCCCTTGGTATGTTGCGCCTCATGTCGAGCCTTGGCGCCGTCGTACTGCCTCCCGTACCACCCGAACTCACAGAGGCCGGGGCTAGTGGCACCCTCGTCGTCCTGATCGGCGCTGGAGCCGCCTACGACTCCGGGCTGCCGCTGTGGAACGATCTCCTCGAAGAGCTCCTCCTCGACGCAAAGTCTTCCGCGCTTTCACCGGAGAAGCGAATTGAACTTGACGAACTAGAGAGCTGGTACTCCACGGAAAAAGACCAGCTACTCAAGGCTTCCGCGATCGCGCAACTCATGGGGGAGTCCTGGCTCGCCGGACGGCTCTCAGCCAAGCTGCGCTCCGCCAGTTCACACCCATCTCCGACGCACTGGGCGCTCGCAGAGCTTCCAGGAACTATTTTCGTCACCACCAACTACGACGGGCTTCTTGAACAGGCGCTTGCCGCGCATACAGGTAAGCCGCCCAGGGTCGTGCTTCCCGATGACGTAGAGGGGCTTCAGGAACTCGGTCCTGGTCAACTTCTGAAGCTCCATGGAGACCTTGATCGCCCAGAGACCATTGTCCTGAAGATCGAAGACTACTTTCGCATCAGCCATGGCGACGCGAGTGCATGGAAGCACCGACTGGATGCGCTCCTCCAACCGCCTCACAAGGTGCTACTCGTAGGGTACAGCTACTCGGACATTGACATCCAAGAGGTCGTCAATGCTCTTCGAGGGGCGTACAAGGCACAGCTCGCCGGACCCTTCTGGCTCACCCTTGGGGATGGGAAGAATAAGGCCAAGGCCATGGCCTCCGGCCTCCGGGGTATTTGGCTGAACAACTTTGACCATCTAGTACCCTGGCTCAAGGCACTCATCCAAGGGATCCATGACCGCAAGGCTGCCGCCCCAGCGGCTATCAAGGCCGCCGCCTATGCGATGGCTGTTCGTGGACATCTTGAAGAAGAACAGCAGCATGCAAACGAGCTCTTCGACACCGGAGACTACGAGGGCGCTCGCGAAGCATTCCTGCGGCTTCGAACAAAAGCAGAGCTGCTTGTGCTCAAGGACCCAGAGGACAATGTGCTGCAGCGGCTGCTTGGAGTCTGCAAGCTGAACGCAGCGTCCTGCATGCTCTGCCTTCAAGAAGCAGCGGCATTGCCAACGTTCCAGGCAGTTGCTCAAGAGTCGCTGGCAAGCCTCGGAGTTGATGGACGTGCGACACTGGCGGAAGGACTGGCGCAACTAGGTGACCGCGCTTTGGCTCGGGAGGTACTTCCTAAGGGAGACTCCTCCCCTCGAGTGAAGGCGGTACGCCAGCTGTTCGAAGTACTTGAGGGCCACCTGCCAGGAGACAAACGGGAGCCATCTTCCGTACTAACCATTCAGCTCATCCAACTACTGCTCAAAAGAGGCAAGCTGACCGAGGCGGCCCACGAGGCGGTTCGGCTCTTGGATGAGCACCCCAATGATCCTCTCATCCTCCTTGGTGCGGCCTCAGCCCTGACCCAGGCGCTCTTTCAAAGCGTATTCGAGATGGAAGCCGCCCAGTGGATTCCCACCGAAGATCGAGGCGGGCTACTATCCATGGTTGAGAATACGTTAGCTCGGCTGGGAAAAGCACGGCTCGCCCGCCCGCTTTGCATCCTTCAGGAGCAACTCCGGCTCGGCGTCTCCCGCCTCGTCCAGGACACAGAAGGGATAGAAAAAGCGACGAAAGCGCTTGAAGCACTGGGCTCGAACGAGCGCATCGGACGTGAAGACAACGAGATGGAGCGGCTCAGACGCGCCGAGACCCTGGCGAAGGAAGGCAAGCTCAATGCCGCCCTCGCTCTCCTTCCGCAAAACCAAGCACATTGGTCCGAGCAGCTCCATCGCGCCGAGATGGTGAAAGTCAGTGGAGATCGCGAACGGGCGTTGAAGGATGTACTGGAACTAGCGCAGCTCTACCCGAATCGAGCCCCCATCGAGTTCATCGCGGCCCTACTGCTTCGTCAGGCCTCTCGCCCTGACGAAGCGCTTACTCATGCACGATCTGCATTCGCGGCGCTCCCAGGCCGTGGGATGCGGTTGCTGCTTGGGCAGTGCCTCAACTCCGCGGGGAAGCTCGACGAGGCCCATGCCGTACTGGAGCCACTTGCAGACTCGCAGCACCCCGAAATCCTCATCGCACGTGCGACGGCTGCCGAGGGCTCAGATCTGAACGGAGCGCTCGCGCTCTGGCGCCAATATCGGACCCTGGAGCCCAGCGACATCGCTAGTTCGTTTCACATCGCCGCATTGCTCTTCCAAATCGCACGACATCAAGAAGCCGCAGGTGAAGCTTGGCGAATCTTCGAGGAACATCGAGAAAACCTCTCGCCCGCGATGCTGGCACAATGCGCGCAGTTCCAACAGGTAGGGCGCCGTCTTGACGACACTGCAAGGGAGCGCATCAGACAGGTAGCACATGCCCTGGAAGAACGTTACCCAGGCAACTCTGAGGCCGAGTTTCACCGCCTACAACTGCTGATTGCACTGGGTTCCCCTGAGGAGGAGGCGCCCATTGATTTCCAAACACTGGTCACAAGCGGCCTAGTGCAAGCCGTCCCCATCGATCGAGTCAAGGAACGTATCATCGACGACCAGAAACTCTCGACAGCAGCATATCAGGAATACCGACAGGGCCGCCTCCCCTTCGAGTCACTCTGTGAACTCACCGGCACCCATGCAGCTAGCAACTTCGCCCTGATTGTTGGGCCCATTGCCGATAGACGAAGCCCTCCAGTCCTGTGTGCGCCCGTAGCGCTCGCCTCACAACTCCCCATCCCCAGCCTCGCGGGCCAGCAGCTTCTGATGGGCGAGCTAGAACTCCTCGTGCTTCAGCACCTAGGTTTGCTCGGCAAGCTGCGCGAGGCACTCGGTCGAGGGGCTGGACGGGTCCTCCTATTCCGCGATGTCTGGGATAGCATCGTCGATGCTGCCGCAAAACTTGAGCAGCGCACCCAACGCGTCGTGCATGAGCGCTCCGAGCGACTCCTTAACCTCCTCTACGAATCACCGAAGGTAGATGTCAGCAAGGAGCCGCACCTCACTGACGACTTTGTCTGGGCAGCCCAGCGCGCTCTTCCCATCGCCGCCACTCGCTCAACGACGGAGAACGCGCCTATCCTCCCTCTTGAGAACCTCATCATCATGATGAGCGAGCAGTCCCTCATTGATGATAGGCGGCGTGACAGATTGCTGCGGGCCCTGTCCATTGCGCTGCAACCCGTGCCAAGCCTGCGAGCCCCGCTACCTCCGCGATTCGCAATGACCTTCGCGCCCCTGATGATCTTCTTCGAGCAGGGGGTACTAGGACTTCTACTGGACATCGCACCAGAGAAGCTGGTGGTAGGACCAGCCACCCTGCGCCATCTCCAAGCGCGTAGAGATGCGCTGAGGGCAGAAATCGCCGCTTCGGATCTTGCCAACGCGATCCATCGAATGCTTGCCGTAGGTCGTGCCGAAGGCTGGGTTTCGACTATCGAACGTCCCCTGCCAGATCTGCCGCCTCTGTTCTCTTTGGAAGATCCAGAAGGCTCCGAGCAACTCATCCGAAAGCCCTTGCTCAACGGGCTATCCTACCGTCAACACCTCTTAAACTCTCCCATCCCATGGTTGGTCACGGCAGACTTCTTTGTGACAAAGCCTCTCGGATCCGACATCCGTGAGGTGAGTCAATTCGCCTGGAACTCGCCGCAAGCCGCTGTGGAATTGGCCTCGCGCATAAGAAGCGTGAGCAACCGCATCATTCACATGGCGCCGCTCGTCCGGCATCTGCAACCCGGGGAAAGTTCTCGTCTAGCAATTTTCACCCTTGCTAGACTTGGCTTCACGGATGCGCTGGGAGCCGAGGATCTGCTTTCCCTGGCCCGCCCTCCCCTCGGGCTCAACACAAAAGAGTCAAGCACTCTGCTCACCAATACCGAGTGGATGGCAAAGAGCCGAGAGCATTCGGGCGCAGCAATGGCCGGGCTCCGACTGGCTGGCCTGTACTCGGAGACCATATGGGAGGCATTCGGCGCAAAAACTATCTCAAAAGAACTTGCCCAGACCTTGGCGACCACGCTGCTTGCACGAGCCGAGAGCGTCGATCAGGCCGTTCACGGAAGTCTGCTCCCGATGCTTCTCGGGTTCCTCTGTCTACTTGCGATTGGAGCCCCCAGGAAGTCCTTCGAGGACTCGGGCGATATGATGCGCCTCTCGACGGAGACCGACGCTGGCAGGCTCTGGAGCTTCCTTCACGCATGGGCAGGTTGGGAGGGGCCGCGTCGTGCGGCCTTCGACCAAGCTCTTCGTGACGCCTGGATACAACTGGATCAAGTGAAGGATCCGGAAACGGTACGGGACACTCGTGCGATCGTCCTACTACTGCCACTCATGGTCGAGCGGTTCACCCTCACGACGCCAGCCCTGACGGCTGCCTCCGTCATCACAGCGAACTGGGGGCATCGCCCGCTCTCTCGTATTCCGAACGGCAGTAGAGCCGAAACGGAGCCACAGGACATCGAGACGCTCCTGGGGTCATGGGCGAAAAGGCTCGCAGACGGGGACACGAAATTCCTCTTCAACGAAGAGGAACTCGGAATGGATCCCCCTGCCGTTGGAACGAATACGGCAGATCTGGTGGCGCCTGAATCCGTCCTCCTCCGCATCCAGGATTGGACCAAGGCGGCGCGCCAGTTCGCCCGCGATCTCGCCTCGCTACAGGGGGTCCACGATGGGCGCATCTATGATCTGCTGCTGAGGCTCTCCGAAGAGCCAGCGAACAAGGCGTTGCGCCGAGTTTACGCGCAGCAAACGCTCTCTTCTTCGTGGCGATCCATCAGGGAGAACCCCTCGCGCATCCAGTCTTGGGGGTGGCTGCGTCGCTACGGCACGTTCGTATTCCCAAACCAAATCAAGGATGTCCGCGACCTCTTGTCGGAGCCCCCGGGGAACCTCGAAGAGAAGCCTCTGCGTCAGATCGTCGCGGAGCGAATGCAGCGTGGGCTCTGGAAGACGCGACTGGATCGTCGCGACCTCTTTGAACTCTCCTGCGAGGTCCCAGGCTTGCTTCCATCCTTAACCGCGCATCCACGCGTCACCCAAGACGAAGAACTCTATCAAGCAGACGCCGAGCGGGCGTTGGCCCGCCTGAGCAACCCCGATATGAACCCAGCGCCGCGACTGGCCGGAGACATTTTCTTCCTCCGGCTCGCCGCGAGCCGGCGTCCGTATGTTCAGAGTGGCACGCGCGAGGTCGACCTGCGAGAGCAGCTCGCAATCCTGCTACCGGCAGTGCTGCGCTCTGCGATGAATAGTCCAGCAGAGCACACACTCGCAGAGGCGGAAGCAGGACTACTGCGCCTCTGCGGCACAGTAATCCACGAGATGGCCGAACCCGGGCCACTTCCATTCAAAGACGGGCTGTGGCTGACCTATCGATTGTTCCAGTGGTTCTGGCTTCAACTAGAACGCATGCCACCGGACGCTAGGCTTGTTGGGCTGCAGTCGCTCCGGAAAGTCTCGCCTCCTCCGATACCTGGTGCACCTACTGATCTGCTCCACCCCATACATTTCGAACGAACGCGGATTGATTATCGCCTGATGACCCTGCTGTACGCACTCTGCTTCATGGAAGAACTCCCACAGCAGGTGCCGACGGAAGAGGAAGCTGGGTCCGCACTCAATGAAGAAGCCTCCCCAGTTCCACCCATCACCTCTGCGGGCCCCATCAGCATCACCTCACCGGCACTTGAGGGCCTGCTCATCGAGCTGGCCTCGCGTCCGCCGACCGAGGAGGAACGTGCACTCCGGGAGCGTGGCGCCACGCCATCAGCTCTGGATTGGCATGGCCCCAGCGCCATTCCGGACCTCGCGCTTGCCGCACTCCTGCGCCTCAATAGCGAGGTAGTGCTCCGTCTTCCCGTAGGACAACGGCTGCGCTGGTTGACGGACCTGCCCCGGAGTCCGCAGGACAAAGGCCGCGTGGACTGGCCTCTCGCACAACGTCTCATTCTGACGCTTGCCGGCAAGATCCACGAGATCACGCCAGAGGAGAGGCACACCTTAGAGGAGCACCTGAAGTCCCTCTCCGGCTTCGATGGTGCGCTGGTGATGCGGTGTTATGGCTTCGCTCAACTCTATGGCGCAGGCCACCTTCACCTGAAGGACGAGGTGGAACAACTCCTGCTGGATGTGCTCTCCGACTCATTGGCGCCCCGCCTATTTGGCAGCTACCTTTCGGCGCTCTCTCACGTGGCTCCCGACCAGCTAGCCTCTGACGCGGAACGCCTGCTCCAGCAGATCACCAATAGGGGTATAGACCCGGTGCCCTTTGCCGCCAGTGTCGCCACTGTCATCGTACTAGGAGCGCCCGAGGTCATTCCCGCCGCGCAAGAGTTGCTGCGGAGGTTGGCGGCCAAGCCCCCATATAATCAGAGTGATAAGATGCGGAAGATTCTCTCCTATGTCGGAATGCTATAGGCTCTGCTCATGACTGGTCGCACCATTGCCTTGCATGTTTTTGCTTCAGCGAAGGGGGGCGTGGGCAAGTCGACCTTAGCCATTGCCTGTGCCAAGCTCCTGAGCGAGGAAGGCCGCACCTGCGTGCTCCTCGACGCGGACTTCACGGGTACCTCCCTGGCCGACGGACTGCTACTCTGCGCACCGTTAGTCGCCAGTGCAGATGGGGCGTTGGACTTTTATGCACCACCCACTCAGAGGTTTCTATCACGGGAAGAGACGATTCGTCTCCGCATGAGGCGCAAGGACGCCACGCTAGAAGAACAGTTCCCGGCGCCTCCTTTCCTGAATGACATCTTCCTGCACGGTGACTTGAAGCAAGAGTGCCAAATCGAAGCGCTCTGCTGGCGGCATGAAGATAGAGACGACCGAGTGCTCTATCTGCCGTCCTCACCACTGGGCAAGGACATTGGCATCGCACTCGGCTGGCTCTTTCGGGATCAGGCTTTCACTTGGCTGCAACGTTTGACATGGCTGTTGGAAGGCATGGCATCACAGCAAGCGGCATTAACCGATGTGGTCATCGATCTGCCACCAGGGCTTCATGGCTTCGCGCACGAGGTACTCGTGCTCCTCTCGTACATTTCGAGCGGTAGAGAGATGCCCACGGGCTTCCCTGCGTGGCATGAACAACGAGACAAACTGGTGTGGGAAGCACGCCCATTTCTCATCACCACTCCCGACAGGAACGATGTCATCTTGGCGCTGGAGTACTATGCTAGGCACCGCAAGGATTTGAGCGAACTGCGAGTGTTGCTCAATCGCAACGTTACAACCTCCATCGAACAACTGAGGACCGACATCCGCGCATACACCGAAGTCGAGATTGGGCTCGATCAGGTTCCGCTCACTGTGATTGGATTCCTGTCACCCTTGTCAAAGGTCTTCCAGGATCGAACGCTCCGGCTCAACCCTGAGGTGCGCGCGCTCAAGAAGCAATTGCGAGTTACGGAGGAGGGCTGATGGCATCGAAAACTCCGCTACTGCTGGAGATACCCCAACCCGTGGACTCCTCATGGAGGCTGCCTGCAAAGCGATATCCCGGGAGACGTGGATTAGATGGGCGCTATCGCTCCGAGGCGCTGGAGTTGGTACGCGAGGACCATGGGAGGCCCCCCAATCCACTTGAGGACATCGACGGCTGGCTAGAAGCGCTCTATCTGCGCGCACTCTCCGGCCAGACTGGGCCTGCGGTAGGTCAAATCATTGATGCGATCGAAGAGCTCTTTGCCCGACAGGAAATCAGACGCTGCGACACGCTGCTAGAGCGGGTCGATGTGAGCCGATTTGATACAGTAGAGCCACTACTAGCATTCCTGATGGCAACAGGTCGCGCGAAAGAGCAATTCATCTCACGGGAGCGATTGCGCATGAATATAGTGAACAGAGTGCAGGCGCTACTTCCAGAGCGGGCTCAACAGCTCCTTGCCTATGTGAAATAGCCATGAACGCGCCAGCCCTCGCGACAACTCATGCAGATGTTCTGTCACGGCTTAATGTACCTACTGCGCGGCCCTTCAGCGAGATCCAGCAACTCGCTGTCGCCATCAAAGTCCTCACTCACTTCGATGGATGTCACGTAGGCATGGCGTACAAGGATGCCAGTACAGGCCTCGCGAAACTTCTTCACTTCCGCTGGCATCACTTTGTGGCATCAGATGTGCTGAGCAACACTGAAAGTTCCACAAGATACCGTTGGGTTGCGCTGAACCTACCTGAAGAGGTCGCTGAAGTCATCAGCCAATTCTGCTCGGTGTTTGAGGAGAAGCACCGGGCTGCTCCGTCACGGCACATAGGTTCTGGCCTTCGTTATACAGACGGGACGTTCAAAAGTGACCCGCTGGGCTTCTTGACGAACGATGGTTGTGGTCTGACCTGCGCGACTTTCGTCATGGCGCTGCTCAAGACCTATGGGCTTGAGCTTCTTCGCCAAGAGGAATGGCCTCAACGCCTGGAAGACCAGTCTTTTCACGAACGCATCGTCCAAGAGCTAGAAGAGAAGGGCGCAGAAACGGAACATGTGGAGGCGGTCAGAAAGGAGATCGGCTGTGCACGGTATCGCCCTGAAGAAGTCGCCGCCGCCGCGCTGTTGGGTGAGTTCCCTGTCGGATTCAATCAAGCAAGTTCCCTAGGCGTCGAAATCGCAAGGAAACTCAAACAGGAACAACCATCAAGATTGAGTCGCAATGCGACTTAGTCCCACTCGACAGGTAGCTCAGATGGAGTTTTCTTGTGTCAGGGGCTCTGCCGCTCGACCCCGGCTTTTGCCACTAGAGTTTACGACCACCTCAATAAGGACATACACAAGACTCTCCTTCTAGATAGACTCGCGATACACCCGTCCTACCTGAGCAGGCACCGCAGCATCATCCGGATGCTACCCCCTCGCTTGTTACTCGGACGGCGATCAGAATCCACCACGATGCGGCAAGAAGGCTTCGCGGAACGCCAAGTCCGTGGTGCACTGCCACGCCGTCGCGCTCCTTCGCCACGAGGAGGCCACCTTGGAGATGCCATGCAGGTCATGTACTCAGTCGTAGGTGGCAAGGTCCATAAGCTGCCGATGCCCCAGGCCGAGTCGCATGTGCTACCGGGAATTCAGTGGGGCGCCTTCGAGGAACTCCTGACGCCCGCGTTCTGGCACGGACAGGCATGGCAGCACGAAAAGCTCGGAAGCTATCGCGACTTGCGCCTTGGCCGGACGCTGGCAGAGGAAGTGGCGGCCTGCATGCTGGGCGGATTTGGCATGAAGGCAGAGCTCGGTCTCGCCGCGTTCGCACGGCTGCGGGACCAGGAACTCCTGGTGGGGACGCCCACCGCCGAGGCTCTTGAGATCGCACTGAGCAAGCCGTTCGTCATCCATGGCCGGACTCTTGGCTATCGCTTCCCCAAGCAGAAAGCGCGCTATTTGTCGGCGTGCCTCGCCCAGCTCGCGGCGTTGGAATTCCATGTCAGCGACACGGTGCTGCGGGACCGCTTGGCGCAACTCCCTGGCATCGGGCTGAAGACCGCATCGTGGATCGTCCGCAACTTCAGGAACTCCAGCGAGGTCGCCATCATCGACGTTCACATCCTCCGTGCGGGACGGCACATGGGCCTCTTCTCCCAGGAGCAGGAGCCGCAGCGCCACTATCGTGAGCTTGAGACGGCGTTCCTGACGTTCGCCGCCGCTATCAAGGTGCCAGCCGCGATGCTTGACGGGCTGATGTGGGACTACATGCGTCGTCTTCCGGCAAGTGTTCTGGTGTCCACCTCGACTCGAAAGCTCAAGGGGAACGTCCCATCAAGGCAACGCCCGTCGCGAGAGCATCCCCAGGCAGTCCTAGCGCCTGCGCGACCTCATGTCCGAGGATACCGAGCGGACAGAAGGCCAGCCGAAAAGCTGTCGCGGTGAGAAACAGCGTCTGCGTCAGAGCCCCCGCATCACGCCACAAGAGAGAAGCCGCCGTTTCATAAACCGCCGCGACGCGGGAGAGATGACCGATAAGGACGAGCGCGGTCCCCTGAACCTCGGGAAGAAGGTCGCCACATGCTCGAATGAAGCGCCTGAGCGCTTCCGGTTCGGCGACTGTCAGGAACTCGAGCTGGTGTGAAAATGCGTCGTAGCGCGTGATACGTGGGCTTCCTCGCCAGTCCACGAGGACGAGTTCGATGGGATGAAGCGCACCCGCCGATGGGCTGGGCCTTTGTGACCGCCTGAGGTCATCCCCTTCACGCAGGGCGCGTGGGCGCGTCGCATACGCGAGCACGTTGACGAGCTCTCGGAGCGAGGCCCGCCGCATGACTCGAATCGAGCATCGTGCCTCCAAGACAGCAGCGAAGGTCTGGGGGATAGGCGGTACTACCGGCGGACAGAGCACACGGGACCGAACGGGCCAGTCGAGCGGGTCCGGCGTTCCGGCGTTCCGCCTCGGTCGCGGATCTCTATCAATAGGGGTCAACGCCAAGCTCCGCCAGGGTCTGATAGTGTTTCTGACACCCGCGACACTGGCCACAGGCATGGATACCTACGTGGCAGGAATGTGCCCAGGCGAGGACCTCCATGGGGATGTTCGAGGTGCGGATCAGCTCGGCGGAGGTCAGCGCGATTGCGGGTGCTTCCAGTTGGAGTCCACCCTCTTGCAGTCGCAGCAGCGCGTCGAGGGTCGTGACAAAGTCCGGCCGACCATCCGCATGAAGTCCGTCGGTCCTCAGGGTTCCAATGAGCAAACGCTGGACGCCATGGGCCACGGCCTTCATGGCCGCGAGCGTGATGAGCATCTGATTCCGGAACGGCCACCACTCCGTCACAGGAGCAAGGGACAGGGGCTCGGCTCCAGCCATGTCTCCGCTGCCCAGGGCGCTGAGGTCGGCCTTCACGGTCAGGTGCTCGATTCCCATCGCCTCGGCGGCCGACGCCGCGGCACGAAACTCCGCCAATGCGGGGCGCTGGCCGTAATCCACCGTGATGGCCAGCTCCGGTCGTCGCCACCAGGCGATGGCTATCGAGTCCATGCCACCGGAGAGCAGCAGCGCCGTCTTCATGTCCGCCACGCCGTATGGTGAAGAGCCGTCACGAAGTCGTCGAAGATGCGGCAGTTGGAGCCCTGCACCATCTTCAAGTCCTCATCGGAGACAGTCTGAGCGAGCGCATAGACGGGCTTGCCAAGGGCACGCGCGTAGCCGACTTCGAACAAGGTGCCGCTGTCCGTGCCATCGAGGATTGCGAATACCGCGTCGCAGGCATCGAGCGCTGCGAGGTCAGCTGGAGCCACCTGGTCCGCCGGGCCGGCACCCACGTCGTGAATGGGAGAGAAGACCTCGAGCCCCAGTTCACGCAGGCCTCGCCGTGCCTCGTCGACCAACCAGCGCTGGCCGAGCGTGAAGAAGGGAGCCGCGAGGTAGACCTTCCCGCCAGCGGCCACGGCTTCGGGACGCAGATTCAGGAGCAGTACGGGTGGTAGCGGAACGGGGAGCGACATCGAATCGACGTAGGTGGCGACCGCGCGGGAGGCGAGCTCTGCTGCATGGACCGTGGTGGTGCCGTGAACACCCCAGTAGGCGGCAAAGATGGCCGCGAAGACATCCCCCGAGCCTACGGTCCAGACCCGGTCCGTCCGGTAGGCTGGGACGTGGGAAACGCCACTCGCCTCCACGATATATGCGCCTTTTGCTCCGGACTTGACAACCACGACCTCGGCACCGCGTTTCAACAAGGACTGCGCTGCCACGATGGGGTCGTTGCCTCCTCCCAGGGCAAGCGTCTCTCCCTGGTTCGCTACAATCGCCAGATGCTTCGCGGTACTGCCATTGGCGTCGAACGGTTCCGGACGGAAAGCGGATTGTGGGTCATAGACGCAGCGTTCGGCTGCGACCCGGGCACCGCCATCCAGCATTCCGAAGCGCAAGACGACTGACGCGGACACCGGAATGGGAGGATCGGGCGAAATCATCACCGGAGCTGGCCGGATGAGGGGCACCGACAGGCTGTGGATGTACTCGAACGAGACCACCTGTTCGGTGGGCACAGAGTCGAAGGTGAAGCCGTATTGACTGGCGTACTGAGAAAAGTGGGTAGCGACGTCCGGGCGGGCATAGGTGCGTAGGGTGATGATGTCGACGTGGCCGGAGAGCGCCGCTGCGGCACGCCCCGCCGACCCGTAGAGCTGGCTCCAGTCAGGCCAGATGCATCGCTCATAGTAGACACCACCTGCGATGGTGATGGCTGTCATTGTGGCTGCACCCTGACCTGGCACACTGCACCCCGAACGCCGAGGACCACAGCCACGTACCTGACGTTGGACTGAGTGATGCACTGGATGAGCTGCAGCAACGAGGGTGACGTGATGGCACCTGCGACCACACCTGCCGCCGTCTTTGCAACCAACCGTTGGGGAGGACCGCGCTCGAACACGACGTCGAGAACATCTCCTGCCCGGAGCCCCGAGATGACCGTGCGGTCAGGGGAGTTGAGGGTGGTCGGTTCCTGGATGTTGCATACGTCGGGGATTCCACCTCCTCCACCGCCGCCGTCTCCTTCGTCCTTGGGCCTCGTGACGGGCCTTGGTTCAGGCCGCCACGACGGGCCTCCACTGCTACCTGACATACTCTCCTCCTCGGGCATGACACGAAGCGGCTGTTCGCGGCTCAAGACCTGGACCGAGCTCGCAAGCGCCTCGCGCGCTCATATTTCTCGGGAAGATTGAGCTGCCTCAGCTGGGGAGGCCATACCACCCGAGTGGTATGTACCGAGCCCGCTTCGAGTGGGAGCCTCGCGGCGGAGGAATCTCCCCCGGCAGGTCAAGCCAGTGGGAGAGACGTCCCCGCTCCTTCTCGCGTCCCTCGTGGGCTGCCACACTGCCGGAAACCCACACAGACATCAAAATGGCGTTGAGGGAGCGGCGCTTCGCCGCGCCTCAACCCTCCGGAAGGCCTTGCTTGAAAACGTTCGCGTCGAAGGCAGTGGAGGCTCCGGAAAAGAGGCCCGGGAGTGAGCACTCCGCCAGGAGCGGCGTGAGCGACAGCCTCTCGGAACACACCGCGGCCGGACCCGCGTTGCCCCAGGGCCCGAGGGTCGCCTCGTTGATGCAACTCCAGTCCATGTACGACCGGAGTCCTCGCGTCGCCGCACAGGCGAAGCTGGCGAGCGCGCTTTCCTCCCCACCCGTGCAACGGCAGGAGAACCGCACGGGCCTGCCCGACACCCTCAAGGCCGGCATCGAGTCGCTCTCCGGAATGTCCCTGGACGATGTCCAGGTGCATTACAACTCCTCCCAGCCCGCGCAGCTCCAGGCCCTGGCCTATGCCCAGGGGAATGACATCCATCTGGCCCCGGGCCAGGAGCGCAACCTGCCTCACGAGGCGTGGCACGTCGTGCAGCAGGCGCAAGGGCGTGTCTCCCCCACAGGTCAGACGCAGGGCGCCGCCTTGAACGACGACCCCGCCCTGGAGGCGGAGGCGGACCGCATGGGCGCCCGCGCCGCCGCCAGCAGACAGGTGGAAGACGCGCAACCCGTGCAGCGAATCGCCTCGGCGGGCGACACGGTGCAGCGCTCCGTCGTCCTGGGGAGGGAGTCCACGTCCTGGTACCACCTGTTCTCGGGCTCGACGATGAAGCGACTCCTGTCGATGGACGACTTCGACGAAGTCCTGGCCCAGGTGATGGAGTTCCTCCGGGGACTGCCGGACGAGGCCACGCCGGAGGAAGGGGTCAGCCCCAAGAATGTCGCCGTGTGGAAGGGACTGAAGGAACACACCCTCAATAACGAAGGTCAGATAGCCAAGACACTCGCCCGCTGGATTGGGGCGCATACGACGGCGGTCGCCTCGACCACGGGCGTCGACGAGCGGGCCGAGTGGAAGGAGTTCGAGAACGTCGAGGAGCTGGCGCTCGCCCTGGCGCACGAAACGCATCCCCAATACCAGAAGAACATGGCGTACGAAGGCCAGTTGGCCGACGTCGTCAACAACGACGACTGGGTCAGGGCTCAGCTCGAGTCCCTCCGGGAGAAGGTCGACCAGTTCATGGGAGTGGAGACCTCGTACTTCCGACAGCTCGTCGAACCCCTGGAGCGTCGCCTGGTCGGCAGCTACTCCTGGCAGAAGACCGTCACCAGCCTCTTCAGCGTGTTCAAGGACACCGACAAACGCGAGCCGCCCGGGGCCATCTCCGAGAACAAGCAGGTCATCACCGCGCAAATCACCTTCCTGCATGACTTGATGGAGCGGTGGAGCTCCTCGGGTGCCGGGTCCATGGCGGCGAAGGTCCACGAGACGTTCGGCGTCGCTCCGGTGCTGCCGGACGCGCCCGACAAGGCCTTCGAAACCACCATGCTCGACGAGGACCGCTCCGAGTTCACCCAGGACCGACCTCCCAGCGTCCGGCACCATCGCGCCACCAAGCTGGTGGACCAGGAGGAACGCGACGAAGTCCTGCTCGACCTCACCATCCAACGAGCCATCCGCGCGGCCGAGAAGTCGCTGGCGGCGCTCGACAAGATAGGTCGCCTGCGGGAGGAGGTGAAGGCGGCTTCGACTCTCGAGGAGAGAGAGACCCTGGAGCTGGAGATCGCCGAACTGGAGAGCAGAATCGAGGCCCGCAAGGCCAGGCTCGCGTTCGAGGGCCTCGGCCAGCTCAGCTTCAACGACAACCAGACTCCACAGCAGACGGTGGAGGCGCGCGCGGAAGAGGGACAGAAGCTGCCGCCCTACGGGATGATCGCCAGCTATCTCAAGACGCAGCAGCAGGAGCGCGCCAAGGACAAGCTCAAGCGTGTCACCGTCGGGGCCATCGACAAGTCGTCGAAGGCCAAGGGGCGGAGAAACGTCGGCACCCGGCTGGAGAACAACCCGGACACGCTGCTCGCGCGGCTCATGTCGGCGCCCATCACCGCCGGGCGCTCGATGACCACGGCGCGGATGCTCCAACTCGTCGAGAAGGTGGGAGGCTCCGACGAGGAGAAGACGGCGGTGGCCTACGCGCTGTTCGCCTATTGGGCGCGCACGTACAACCAGGGCCTGACGCCGGTCCACACCTTCCACGAGACACTGGACGTGGCGCGGAACTTCGGCGTTCCCTACAAAGCGTTCCACTACCCGACCTCAGAGGACGGAACGCTCGACCTGATGATGCCGGACAGGTTCGTCCCCATGTCCGAGGTGGCGAGAGACTCCGTCGCTGACGAGGAGTGAGACACCCAGGGTGACCTTCACGAGTTTTCACGGCGTCTTCGCTGACAGCGCGCGCTTGCTCGCACTGCCACCCGCTTGTTCGCGAAGCAATGCGTTCTCGCGCTCCAGGGACTTGAGCCGCTCCATCAAGGGATTCACCATCTCGCGCACCTCGTCCTCCGTGAAGCGTGGGGTGATGTGCTGAGGGCAGTTCCAGTCCAGCCCCTCGACATGCAGCACGAAGATGCGTTCGGCCGGTGCGTCCCCCGCGACGCGTGAGAAGAGCTCCGGGTCATCGGTGCGCGTCACCGTCGTGGCGCGCGCCAGGACCTTGAGTCGCGCACGGTTGGGATAGTCGACGAAGATGAGCGCGACACGCTCGTCGCTCGCGACGTTGCCGACGCTGATGTACTGCCGGTTGCCTCGCAGGTCGGCGAAGGCGAGGGTTCGCTCGTCGAGGACGTGCACGAACCCCTTGGGCCCACCGCGATGCTGGATGTAGGGCCAGCCCGATTCACCGATGCTGGCCATGTAGAAGCTGTCGCGCTCGCCGAGGAAACCCACCTCGTCCTCGCCGAGAGTGTCGGGGGTGCTCGGGCCGTGTTCGAGGCGCGCGTATGAGCGACGACTCCCCATCTTCTCCTGGGCGGCCTTCACCATGGGAGTGAAGGCGATTTCCGAAAAGCCGCGCATCGTTCTCCTCCTTTCGTGTTCAGCGTGCGTGGTGGTGGACGACGGGGAAGTCGATGTCCGTCCCCGCGATGCATGTCGTCGCCACACCCAGGAACATGTCGCCCAGAGGCGCCGATGAGAATGCCCGGTCAGCGCAATCCATTTTTGCGTATCCTGAAAGAATCATGGACCGCCTGGATTCGCTCCGCGCCTTCATCGTCGCCGTCGACCACGGCAGCCTGTCCGCCGCCGCGCGAGCGCTCTCCCGCTCTCCTGCCTCTGTCACCCGCGCCATCGCCTCGGTGGAGCAGCGCCTCGGGACGACGCTCCTGCGGCGCACGACACGTTCGCTCCGGCTGACAGAGGCGGGCGAGCGCTACCTCGTCGTCGCGCGCCGCGTGCTGGCCGACCTCGACGACGCGGAGAAGTCCGCGGGCGCGGCGGCGGCCCAGCCGCAGGGGTTGCTCACCGTGACGGCGCCCACCTCGTTCGGCTCGCTCCACGTGCGCCCGCTCGTGGACGAATACCTCGCCGCGAACCCGCGGGTGCGCGCGCGACTGCTCCTGCTCGACCGTGTCGTCAGCGTGGTCGAAGAGGGCATCGACGTCGCCGTACGCATCGGCCATCTCGCCGACTCCGCCCTCATGGCGACGACCGTGGGGAGCGTGCGCCGCGTCGTCGTCGCGAGCCCCGCGTATCTCGCTCGGCACGGGCGACCGACCTCGGCGGCGGCGCTCGCGGAGCACCGCTGCGTCGTCTGCACCGCCGTCACGCCCAACGACACGTGGACGTTCGGCGCGCGTCGGGAGGGGGAGCGTGCGAAGCAGGTGCGCGTGACGCCGGTGCTGAGCGTCAACCTCCCGGAGGCCGCGATTGGTGCCACGAAGAACGGCGTCGGGGTGACGTGCGTCGTCTCGTACCAGGTCGCCGAGTCCGTCCGCTCCGGCGCGCTCGTGGTGCTCCTCGCCGAGCTCGAGCCGCCCCCGGTGCCGGTGCACCTCGTCTACCCCGCCACGAGCGCGCGCACGGCGAAGGTCCGCGCATTCGTGGAGCTGGCGACGCCTCGCCTTCGAGCGACGCTGGCCGAGAAAACAGGGCGTCCCCGCGCCAGATAGCAGCGCGAGCGGACGGGTGACGTGCGCGTCCCGGTCCAGGCTTGAGCCGCCCCAGGGAACACCGAGGAAGCGGCAGGCACGGTGTCCACCATGGCGGATGTGCCTCCCCCGGGGCTCGTCACCCGCCCCTGGGGCTCACTTGCCGCCGCGAGCTGTCACGCCGAGCCGTTTCATCATCGTGCGCACCGTGCCGCCAGGGTCCTTCGCCGTGCCTCGGCCGACCTCACCCAGCAGGCGCGCGGCCTCCGCGGCATTGCCGCTGGCGCGCCGCAACGCGGCCTTGAGGGCGATTCGCTCCAGTCGCTCGATTTCGGCGCGCAGGTTCATCGTCCCCAGCGTCACCCGGCGCTCGACTTCGTGCTCGGACACCAGCACGGAGCTGCTCGCGCGCTCGCGCTGCCACAGCCGTCGCGGCAGGTCCGATACGAGCAACTCGTCGCCGACGCGCTTGGCCACCAGCGCGCCGTAGATGACATTGCGCAGCTCGCGGATGTTGCCGGGCCACGGATAGGCGCGCAGCACGTCGAGCGTCTCGGGCGTCGCGCTTCGGACGCGGGGACTGTCCGGCGCGGGCTCCTCGACGGCGTAGTAGCGCTCCATCCAATGCAGCACCAGCGGCGCCACGTCCTCCTGCCGCTCGCGCAAGGGGGGCAGGTGAATCTGCACCGTGGCGAGGCGCTCGTAGAGGTCCTCGCCGAACAGCCCGCGCTCGATGAGTTGCTTCAAGTCCCGGTTGGTCGCCGCGAGGATGCGGAAGTCCACCTTGCGCCACGCGTTCTCACCCAGTCGCGAGATGACCCGGTCCTCCAGCACGCGCAGCAGCTTCGACTGGAGCGCATGCGGCGTGTCGTCAATCTCGTCCAGCAGCACCGTGCCACCCTCGGCCGCGGACACCAGTCCGTCATACCCATGCACAGCGCCGGAGAAGGCGCCCTTCGCGTAGCCGAAGAGCTCGCCCTCCATGAGCTCATTGGGGATGGCCGCGCAGTTGATGGGCACGAACGTGCGCGAGCGCCGCTCGGACCATTCGTGGATGAGCCGCGCCGCGACCTCCTTGCCCGTTCCCGTCTCTCCAGTGAGCAGCACCGGCATCGAGGTGCGAGCGGCCTGGGCGAGCTGCGCGAGCAGCGCCTTCGCCGCCGCGCTGTGCGCGATGAGCGTCCCCGGCACGTTCGGCGCCGGAGCCTCGATGAGGCTCTCCTCCAGCCGCCGCACCAGCCGCGCCTCCCAGTCGCTCGCGCCCTTCCAGAACACGTCCATGGCCCCCTGCTCCACCGCGAGCCGGAGCGCATCGACAGGAACGGGCGTTTCACACAGCCACAACCACCGCCCCGTCTTCGGCGCGCTCGCGAGCCGTGGCTGCGCGGAGCACACCACCGTCACCCGGGGCTCGGCTCCTCCCAGTCGCCAGCCCGCATCATTCAAATGCTGGAGCAGGGCTCGTCCTGGAGCAGGACCTTTCCAGTGAAAGTTACGCATTCCACGATTCAAACATGGAAACAGCATGATTTGAATCAGGCGCCAGCCGAGCAGTTCCAGGAGTTCCGGCCACTTGGCCCTGGCAGGGGGCATGCACTGAGGGGGGCCACCCGCGCTTCCGCGGGCCGCAAGAGAAGGGCCTCATGGAATACAACGTGGTTCTGGTCGGGGTCGCGCTGCTGCTGGGTATCGGGCTGGTGCTCGTGCTCAGTGGCTTGCAGGTGATCGGCGAGAACGAGTCGGGGTTGGTCATCAAGAAGTACGGCGCGCCGCTGCCGCCCGGACGGCTGGTGGCGCTGGAGGGCGAGGCCGGCTACCAGGCGGAGCTGCTCCCGCCGGGGTGGCACTTCGGCTACCCGTTCTGGCGCTTCAAGGTGACGCACGTCCCGGTGGTCATGGTGCGGCAGGGACACATCGCGCTCGTCGTCGCGAACGGCGGCGCGCCGATTCCGGCCGGGAACATCCTCGGGCGCGAGGTGGACTGCGACGCCTTCCAGGACGCGCGCGCGTTCCTCGACGAGGGCGGGCAGAAGGGCCGCCAGCTCGCCTTCCTCACCGCGGGCACCTATCGCATCAACCCCGCGCTGTTCACCGTCATCACCCCGGAGAACGCGGAGGCGTTCGACATGTCCACGGAGGACCTGGAGGTCTTCAACATGGGCCCGGACAAGGTGGGCATCGTGACGACGTTGGACGGTCGCCCCATTCCTTCGGGGGACCTGGCGGGTTCGCCGGTGGAAGGGCATGACTCGTTCCAGAGCGCGCAGCGCTTCCTGGACGAGGGAGGCTGCCGAGGCCTGCAAGAGCAGGTGCTGCTGTCGGGCTCGTGGAACCTCAACCCGTGGTTCGTACGGGTGGAACAGTCTCCGATGACAGAGGTCCCCATCGGCTACGTGGGCGTCGTGGTCAGCTACGTGGGCCGCGAGCACCTGGACGTGTCGGGCGACGAATTCACCCATGGAGACCTCGTCGAGCGTGGGCGCAAGGGCGTGTGGATTGAACCGTTGCTGCCGGGCAAGCATCCGCTCAACACGCGGGTGATGAAGGTGGAGCTGGTGCCCACGACGAACATCGTCCTCAACTGGGCCCAGCGGACCGAGCAGCACAAGTACGACGAGAAGCTCAGCCCCATCACCGTGCGTTCACGGGATGGTTTCAGCTTCACGCTCGACGTGTCGCAGATCATCCACATCAGCATGAAGCAGGCGCCGCGCGTGATTTCCCGCGTGGGCTCCATGCAGAACCTCGTGGACCACGTACTGCAGCCCACGGTGGCCAACTACTTCCGCAACTCCGCGCAGCAGGTGTCGGTGCTGGAGTTCCTGTCCGCGCGCACGGACCGCCAGCGAGAAGCGTATGAGGCCATCCGTGGCGCGCTGGGTGCGTATGACGTCGAGTGCATCGACACGCTCATCGGCGACATCCAGCCGCCGGCGGAGCTGATGAAGACGCAGACGGACCGGAAGATCGCCGAGGAACTCCAGCGCACGTACGAGGTGCAGCGCGAGGCGCAAGTCCGTCGCCGCGAGCTGGAGCGCGCGACGTCGGTGGCGAACATGCAGGGCGAGGTGGTGCGCAGCGAGCAGATGGTCGCCATCAGCGAGAAGGGCGCGCTCGCGGTGGAGGAGACGGCCAAGGGCGAGGCCGCCCGCACGCGGCTGCAAGCGGAGGCGGAGGCGCACGGCATGAGGCAGCGTGCGGAGGCAGAGGCGGCGGCGAAGCGACTGCACGGCGGCGCCGAGGCCGAGGCAACGCGGCTCATCGGCGAGGCGAAGGCGGAGGCGTATCGGACCGGCGTGACGGCGCTCGGTGCCCAGGCCTTCACCGCGGTGCAACTGGCCACGGTGCTCGCGCAGCACGGGGTCAAGCTCGTCCCTGAAATCGCGCTGGGGCAGGAGGGGGCGGGAGGGCAAGGGCTGCTGGGTGCGCTGATGGCGCGGGTGCTCCAGAACGGGGCCATGCCGCAGGCGCCGCAGCGTCCTTCGAAGCCGCAGCAGAGCAACGGCGTGGAGCACGGCCAGAAGCAGGCGTGAAGTCCGTGGGGTGAAGGCCGTGCACCCGCTGAAGGCGCTCGCGTTGGCCGAGGTGCACGGCTCGGTGACCCAGTACGGGCCGTGCACCCGAGGAAGGACGCGGGTGCGCGACCTGGAGTTGTGTCAGCCGGTGTGAAGGCCACACACCCAGGGAAGCGCGGTGAACAGGCCGTATTTTCGTGTCGGCGGAAGGTGTCGAGCTTGGGAGGTCCGTTGGTCGAAGCGGCGAGACAGGAACTCTTGCAGGCGCTCCGGGCGCTCCCGCGTGGCGCCGGTCCCGCGGCGTTGCGCGGCCTCGCCACGCGCCTCGAAGCCGTGGTCGATGTGGAGGCAGAGGTCGACCCGCGCATCGCGGACGAGCTCATCCGGGTCCTGGGGCCGGTGATGGGCGAGGACACGCCGATCACCGTCGTGGATGCAGCGGCATTCGCGACCGGGGGCGATGCGAGGGTCCTCGTCGCCATGTTGCCCAGACTTCGCGATGCCCTCGTGGAGCTTCGTACGCTGAGGGTGGGACTCACCCTGGAGTCCGTGGGCGCATTGTCGCGAGCACAGACATTGCTCCAGCGGGCGCCCGCCACGGAGACGCGTCTCGCGCTCGCGCGGACCGTGGAGGACGTGCGCGCGAAGCTCGCGAGCGAGCTCTCCCGGCTTCATGCGCCTGTTCCCATTACGCCAGCCGAGGCGCTTCCCATCGCGCGGTGGGTGCTGGGAGAGGGACCGCCGCCCCCGGGCGCGGCGGTGCTGGAGCTGGCGCGGCGTCTGGATGACTTCTGTCATCTCTCGCCTTTGGCGCCCCTGGACCTCAAGGCACTCCGGGCGCTCGCACGGAAGGCGGATGCGGAGCGCGAGGCACCCGGATGGTCTCGGCTGCTGGAGCGACTGCGCACGGTCAGGCCGCGACTCATGCCTCGAAGAGCACTGCCCCCGCTCTATCGGTCCCTGGCTGGAGCCCAGGAGGAGACCACCCAGGGACCGTTGTCGCTCGAGGCGCTGTTGAGATGAATCGGGGAGTCTAGGGGACCGGGTGCGTTGGAGTGGGGCCCGGGTTGGCCATGCCATGGCACGCATGGCAGCTCTGATTGGGACTCCCGGCGTCGGCAGGTCCCGCGTCACGAGGACCGGCATCCGGAGGCCCCGCGTCAGGCGGGCCGGCATCCGGAGGCCCCGCGTCAGGCGGAGCGCACGGGTCGTCGCCCCCACCGCCGTCGGGATTCGGGCGCGGCCGTGGATTCCAGGGGAACGGCTGCGTCTGGTTGGGGCCCGAGTTGGCATTGGTGTGACAGGCACGGCAGCCCTGATTGGGACTCACCCCTGGCTTGACGGGCTCCGGGTCCCCTCCGAGGTAGTTGCTGACGTCCGCGATGTCGGGCGGCACCTCCGCCAGGAGGTTCCCGTTCTTGTCGATGGCCAGTCCCATCACCAGCGGAGGCGACTGTCCGGGCACCACGGGTCCGAAGAGGAAGAGCTCGGTGGCGCAGTTCCCAGTGCTCGTCTTGTCGTAGCTGAAGAGCGTGAAGTACGTCACGGTCTGCCCGTTCTGAACCGACTGGATGAAGAATCCAAAGGTCGCCCGCGAGCTCCCCTCGTTCAGCACTCCGGAGTCCTCCGTGAACTCGATGAACCCGGGACGGTCCTTGAGCTTGGAGGGGTCCGCGTCGCAAGAGTTCGGAGCCATGCCCGCGGCGGCGGCGATGGTGGCATAGACACCCAGGGGATTGTTGACCCCGGTGAAGGTGCCGGGCGTGTCACAGCCGGCCTGGGTGATGGGCGCAATCTGAATCCCCGTCGCGCCGCCCAGCCCCATGAAGTTGTTGAACGCGGTGTTGGCGTTGACCTCGCAGGTGGTGCAGCAATGCGGGAGCCCGTTGTAGCGGACCTGAGACGCCTGCTTCACCTTGCAATCCTTGCCGCTGATGGAGAACGAGTTCCCCACGGGAGTCGTGCAGGCACCGAGCTCGGCGAAGTGCGCCCCCGCGCCGCAGATGTCCTGCGCCGCCGAGATTTGATTCGGAGGCAGGTACAGGGGGTTGGTGAGCTCGGGAGGTGCGACGTAGCCACTGGCGCCCCCTCCATCCGTGCTCAGCGATTCCTCCAGCCCCAGCTCCTCGTGGGCCTCCCCCAGCCCTCGCGGGCTTTCACATCCCGGGAGGGACACACCTGCCGCCAACGTCACCATGAGCCCGACCAAGAATGCCCGCTTCGAGTCTGTTCTTCGCATCGTGTCCTCCGGGAGCACGAAAGAGACAGAGACGAAGTAAAACATGAAAACAGCGCAATTCTTAAACAAGCGATATCGCCAACCCATGGCCGAACGCGTTACAGGGTTGGCGCGGTGCATTGGCCGCGCCGCGCCTCCGACTTCCGCCCTCAAGTAGGGACCACCGCGATTGGAAACCGGCCAGGTCATTTACACGCCCAGTTCGAATTGGGGATATTTCCTGGTAGTCCTGCCTGCAAATACTATCAGGACCGCGAGGCGCACATGTCCCGGAAGAGTGCATCGGTTTCAGGCAGTTCCTTCGTCCAGGCGACGCTCCTGCTGTTCACCCTGAGCGCAAGCCCCGTGTATGCGGCGGGCACCTTCATGGGAGCGTGGGACCTGAACGGAGATGGCACGCTGGAGTCCGTCTACAACAACCTGAGCTACATCGAGGTTCAGCAGACGAATGGCGCCAATCGCACCTACCCCATCTCGACGGGCGCCTGGACGTTCCTTCAGGCGACGGACATGGATGGCACGGCGGGCGCGGAGCTGGCCTTCAACGCGGGAAACCTCATCCGGGTCATCACCCACCGGACCGCGGCGACGCGCGACTACCCCATCTCCGGGGGTGCCTGGGCTCCCATCGGATTCAGCAACATGGACGGAGCGGCAGGGCAGGAGCTGGCCGTCAACGCGGGGAGCTTCGTCCGGGTCATCACCCACCGGACCGCGGCGACGCGCGACTACGCCATCTCCGGGGGCGCGTGGACGCCGCTTGGCTTTCATGACCTGACCGGTGATGGGGCGACCGAGCTGCCCATCAACACGGGCGGCGCCATCCGAATCATCGAGCACAAGGCTGCAGCGACCCGTGACTATGCCATCTCCAGCGGCACCTGGGCGTTGATGGGAGTCGCCGACACGAACGGACAGCCGGGCGCCGAGTTGATCATCAACAACGTCTCCACGGTGAAGATTGTCCGGGACGCCAGCCGCTCCACGCGGGACTACCCCGTCGCCGGATTCTGGACCCTGCAGCTGATCGCCAACATCGACGGACTCGCCGGGGACGAAGTCGTGCTCAGCACTGGCTCCACCACCAAGACCATCTACGATGCCCAGGGAGTCATCCGCTAGTCATCCCATGGCGCATCCGGCGGGCGCCCCTCCAGGGCAGGAGCAATCTTGCATCAGGAGACGTTCCGGGAGGCCGGTCAGGTCGAACATGGGGCGCTGCCAGGCCCCATGGGAAGGTTGGACCCGCGTGCCACGGGGTCGTGCGGAGTTGAAGGCCGCCGTTGTCCATGACCTGATGCTCCGCACGGTCAATCATCTCGGCGGGGAGCATCTGGACGATGGCGGCGAAGCAGGGAGCGGTGAAGAACTGGGGGCGTGAGGTTTCCGCGCGGGATGCCTGGTCCCGCGTGGAGTCGGCGGCGACGCCCGCGTGGAGAAAGACGCTGTCCTCCTGGTGGAAGGGCATCACCGCCAAGGGTGTCCTGTTCCACGAAGGGGACCTGAAGGCGGACTCGCTCGTCGTCGGCCCCCGGCCGCTCGTCGTCTCCGGAAGCGTCAGGCTGAAGGGACTTCTCGAGGACGGACACTCGGCCGACCACACGCTTCTTGTCGTGCTGGGAGACCTGGAGGTGGAGAACGTGGCGACGGTCTCCGCCATGTTCATCGCGGGGGATGTCCGGATTCGAGGCGTCCTTGTTGGAGACTCATCGGGCGATGACGTCTTCTGTGTCGGCGGCGGGTTGAAGGCGCGGGCGCTCATCGAGGAGCATCACCACATCCAGGTGGCGGGCGCGCTCGATGTGGACGTGCTCGTGGGGAGCAAACTCACCGCCTCGAACAAACCTCGCCAGCGGCTGGAGCCGCATGAGGCGCTGCTGCGAGGAGCCTATACGGTCGAGGAAGAGGACGAGGATGGCGTCATCGATTCGACGCTGGACCGAAAAGGTCTTCGCGAGAAGCTGCGGGCGGGAAAGCCCGTGCTGGCGGACACGCGGCTCGGCCCGGTGGAGAAGGCGATTACCGCGGCGAGGGAGAAGATTGAGGCGGGGGCGAAAGCGCCTCGGCTCGGGCTCGGGCTCAAGAAGCTGAAGGCCATTCCGGACGAGGTCTTCTCCCTCACGGGACTGGAGGGCCTCACGCTGGACTCCAATCCCATCGAGGCGATTTCACCGCGCATCGGTGAGCTGCGCGCGCTGCGCTCCCTCAGTCTGGAGCGCGTGCCGGTGACCTCCCTGCCCGTGGAGCTGTGCCGGCTCCCCGCGCTCAAGACACTGAGCCTGCGGTACTGCGACAGGCTCGCCCAGCTCCCGGAGTCGTTCGGCGAGTTGGAGTCCTTGGAGGAGCTGTACCTCGATGCCACGGCGCTGCAGGGCTTTCCCGAGGTGCTGACGCGACTGCCGAAGCTCAAGAAGCTCTGGTGGTGGCGCTTCTTCAAGATGAGTCCGGCGAAGCAGCAAGCGCTGGTGAACGGGATGGGCCGGCTCCCCAAGTTGACGCATTCCGGATTCCTGCAAGGCGAGCTGACCAGGCTGCCCGCGAACCTCGCTCCGCTCGCACGCCTCAAGCAGTTCAAGCTGGGCCTGGATGCGATTCCCGCACCGGAGGTGAAGCGCCTCGAAAAGGCCCTGCCCAAAGGTCGGCTGCACGTGGGCTACTGAGCCCATCGCCGGATGCTGGACCCCGCAGCCGCTCGCCGTGAGGTCGCCTTCATCGGGGTACAACCCGCTCCCGAACGCTGTCGCTTGGGAAGGAGCGGGTGGACACGCACTGGCGATGTGTGTGAATCATTGGCGTCGCCCCGGCACTATCAACAGAGGAGAGGTCCATGACGAGGAACGTGAAGCGTTCCCGCGGCGGAGCGCATCTACGTCTTCAACCAGACCTACGCCAACCTCTACCTGGGCCTCGGGTCCATCACGGGTAGCTTTGGCGGCATGCTCACGCCCTATCCCCCCGTCCCCCATTTCACCTTTGGCGGATTCCAGATCAACTCCGCCGCTCCCTTCCCGGGGTCGCCGGCGATCCACCAGTACTACTGGACGGTCGACCCGTTCAATCCGGCCAACGCGAAGACCTGCCTCTGGCAGATAGAGGTCAGCGACGTCGGCGGAAGCTGCTCGGCGCAGGTCCGCTTCTCCACCTTCGGCGGAGCCATCTGCACCATCGACACGACCTACTCCTACATCGAGCCGACCACGTGCGAGGCGCTGATCGTCACTGACATGCAGTGAGCCGCCCCCCCGTACGAGCCAGGCACCAGCCGCGCCAACATGAAACCACCGAGGGCCTGGAGTTCGACCTGGGCCTGGCGTGTTGCGCATTGGCGCTCAGTCGACACGTACGTAGAGGGAGGTGGCGGCTCTCAACCGCTCCATGGCTTGGGCATCGAGCTTTCGCTGGCAGCTCAGATGAAGGCCCCGGTCACTGAACCGCACCGCCGCGCGAAGGACCGTCACGAGCGATTCGACGCGCCGCTCACTCACCAGCGTCGCAAGGAAGTCGAGAAGGGCGCGATGGTCAACACCGTGGAGGCGCTCGCCACCAAGGCGGCCCTCTCTCCGGATGAGGCCGCCGAGAAGATTGTCACCGTCCACAATCAGCTGATGGAGCTCTACCTGAGGCGGCGTGACAGCATCAGGCCAGTGGCCTCTCGCGAGTTGGCACACTCCATCGACAACATCGGGCTCTGCGTGCGGTCCAATCTGGACTGGAGTCTCACCACGCTGCGCTTCCGTGCCTTCGGCGACAAGGCCTCCTTCACGTCCCAGCTCCACCGGGTCGACGCCCGGACCGAGCAGGCCGGGCCGGCGCAAGGCACGGGACTCTGGTGGTGGGAATTGCCTGGCGTCGACGCACGCTGAACACGAAGGCGGACATGCGTCCGTGTCCTTCGCGCGTGCAATGACAGGCCGGGCTCCCGGCGGGGCGAGACCTCCCTTCCCGCTCTCCCGGCGCTTGTGTCGTCCGGGCAAGGCCACCTTGCCTCACCGCGACTGACGGCTCCCCACCCCGGGATATCAAGCAAGGAACGAAGACTCCGGCACCTCCGCGTTCGCCCTTGGGCGGACATGCGTCGCAGGACGCCACCGCGCCAGTCCTTTCACATGGGCCACCCGACCCGAGGGGAAACCCTTACGTGTCTGGCATCCGTCCATCGTGTCCGGGGGGAAAGACATGGCCATCCAGCGCAAGGGCTCACAGCCCTCCACCCGGACCGTGGCCAGCGGAGTGCCACCCGACCTCCTGGCGCTGTACCAGCGCCACGGCGCCACCATCTACCGTCGGGCCTTCTTCCTCCTGCGCGACGCGGACGAGGCGCGCGACGTGGCACAGGACGTCTTCGTCGCGCTCGTCTCACGACAGGAGCGGCTGGCTGCCTCTCCACGCGAGACGCCATCCCTGCTGTACGAAGTGACGACGTGTCTGGCCATTGACCGGCTGCGCCGACGATTCCGGCGGGCACGCCATGGCCCATCCCATCTCCTGTCCCCTGCTCCCGACCCGGACATGGAGCCCTCGCATTCCGGCAACCTGGCGCGCGTCGAGGCGGCCAGGGACCTCGCCATGCTCACCCGTGGCGAGTCACCCCGGACCATGACGGTCGCCATCCTCCACTTCGTGGAGGGACGCAGCCACACGGAAGTGGGCAAGGAGTTGTCACTGTCACCCAAGACGGTGAGAAGCCTGCTCAAGCGCTTCGTGAATCGCGCCCGCAAGCGCGGCACCCGTCTCGACTGTATTTCTCCGCGCGGGCCCAAATAGCAGCCGCCTGAAATGAAATGTCCCTCTTTGAGTGCGTCAGACGATTCATCTGCCAGCAACCCCGTCCATTGGAGCCCGCGTGAATCGCACTCTCAAGCAGATGTTGTGGTGTGCCCTGGTGATGCCGGCGTTCATCGCCTGTGGGCCTGACCTGGGGACCGAGCAGTCCTCGACTCCCCTCCCTGAAGAGTCTCGACAGGCTATTTCGCTCGTGGCGGACCCGCGCGTGAATGACGACGTGAGCCGCGACGGTCCCCGGACGCCCACGAGGCTCATCCAGGCGGAGCATTCCTTCGCGGGCCCGGAGGTCCAGGGATTGGGGCCCAACCGCTATGGACTGGTCCTGATGGACCGCTCAGGCTCGCTGACCACGGTCCGCGCCAGCACGGGCAACTCCCGGTGCTATGACTCCCGGAAGCAGGCCCTGTTGGAGCTGGACAGACTCTTCGACCCCAACGATTTGGACCGCACGCACGTCGCCGTCTGGAGCTTCGCGGGCACGGTCGTCACCAAGCACACCGTGAACTATGTGGACTACGCCACGGCCAAGGCCGCCATCGAAGCCCTGCCGGCCGAGGGCTGCTCGGGCGTGACGCCGCTGGCGGATGCGATGTGCTGGGCCATCGACAACCTGTCCACGCAGGACCCGGGCTTCACGACGAATCTCTACATCGCCACGGACGGCGAGGAGAACTCGAGCACCGGCGAGTGCTCGGGGCCCAACGGGACGGTGGGGAACCTGGCGAGCTGGCATGGGAAGGTCTACACGAAGGCCAATGCCAGCCTGGTGAAGACAAGCACCTCCTACTGGGTGTCCTCCACCGACCTGGAGCTGTGGCCCGGACAGTTCGAGTCGCTCGCATCCGCCGCGGCTACCTGCACCACCGCCGCCCCCTGGATTTGCGACGACCAGCTCTTCTCCGCGCTCGCCACCCGCTCCGGCGGTGAGTACCGGCGCGCCAACGACGCCAACGCGGCCTATCCCTGTGCCCGGGCGACGTCGTGCCCCGTTCCGTACGCGGGGACGCGTGGCAACACCCTGCCCTTCAGGGTCAGCGGAACCAACAACGCCACCGTCAACACGGCGAACCAGGCCATCTACCTGCGCGCGGGGGAGACGCTCACCGTGGGGACGTGCGGCGTGGCGGGCGCCTCGGCCGTCGGCGACACGAACATGAAGCTGTTCGGGCCTGGCGGCACCCAGGTCGCCCAGAACGATGACAGCTGCGGCCTGCTCTCCAAGATTACTTTCACGGCGCTTACGACGGGCACCTACCAGGTCCGCGTCGGCTGCTTCGCCAACAACCCCTGCAACGGAACGGCGGCATATACCATCGCCGGCGCGTTCAACTTCACCGCCACCAAGACGCAGAACGCCACCGTCAACACCTTCAACCGGAGCATCTATCTGCGCCCGGGCCAGCGCCTCCAGCTCGGCACGTGCGGCGTCGCGGGTGCGTCCGGCGTCGGCGACACCCTCGTGCGCCTCTTCGGCCCCACCACGCCGAGCACCCAGGTCGCCTTCAACGATGATGCGTGCGGAGGGAGCCTCTCCAACTTCACCTACGCCGTGCCGGATACAGGCGCCGGCGAGTCGGAGATTCGCGTGGGCTGCTATGCCACCACCTCCTGCAATGGCTCGGTGGGGTACGTCATCACAGACGCCGCGGTCCCCTGAGGGTGGGACACGTCTCGCGGGGGCGCCGCTGATTCCGGCGGTCCAGGCCGACCTCGCAGGTCGCGCCCCCAGTCACGAATGCCCCAACCGAGCAGGTCTCCTCCATTTCACACTCCCTGTGAAATTCTAGACTCAACACATCCCACAGTGTCAGATGGAACAACACCCGGGACAGTCGTTCCGGGTGTTCATCAGAGGGGGAAGTTCCATCATGACGAAGCAAGTCGAGACGAGGCGGGCGCCCGCATTGCGGGGCGTCCCTGCCAGGCTGCGCGTGCGGTTGGGTTTGGGGACACTGTTCGCGGGGTTGACGCTCCTGCCGGGGGCCGCGCTGGCGGCGGCGCCCATGGGGGCCGTGCAAAGCATTTCATCGGATGGGTATGTGAGGGGTTGGGCCTATGCCCCCAACGTCCCGTCGGGCTCCGCCGAGGTGCGCTTCTACCTGGACGGTCCCACCGGGCCGCTCCTGGGCACCGTGCAGGCCAACGAGTACAGCGCCGCCGCGCAGGCGGCGGGCATCTCCGGCAACCGGGGCTTCAGCTTCCAGTTGCCGCTGCAGGACCGGAACGGCCAGGCGCACACCGTCTACACCGTCGCCTCGGACCCGTCGTTCGACGATGGCGGCGCTGTGAACATGGCCACCGCGTGCACCATGAGCAACGGCGCCGGAGCGGAGGCGCGGGCCCGCGGCTCCGACGACGCGTTCTCATGGGAGTGTTTTCGCAGGCCGGGCGACAACAACGTAGGAGGGCCGGACCTGTGGGGGTACTGCGCGACGAAGGGCAGTGGCTTCGAGCCCCATCTCAAGGGCCCGCAGGTCGCGACGAATGCGGCGTACAACTGGGTCTGCCGCAAGCCCCAGACCTACACGCTGGACATGAACGTCGCGTGCACCAAGAACTTCGGCTCGGGTGTCGAGGGGCGCGCCACCAACGCCAATGACGCCTACACGTGGGGCTGCTTCCGGACGACCTCCGTGCCCGAGACGAGGGTGGTGGATCCCGACCTGAATGGCTATTGCACGCAGAAGGTGGGCTCGGGCTACTACCCCACCCTGAACGGCCCCCAGGTTGGCTCCTATGCCTCGTACAACTGGGTCTGCCGCAAGTCGGGCTACTCCGACCAGCCCCTCATCATGAACACCGCCTGCCAGATTCGGAACGGCGCCAGTTCCTTTGCCCGCGCCAGCAACGTCAACGACGCGTACACGTGGGGCTGCTACAACCCCGCCGTCGCCGCGGGGACGCGCGTCGGCAGCCCGAACCTCGAGGCCGCCTGCCTCGACAGACATCCGACCGCGACGCCCTTCCTCGATGGCCCGCAGACGGGCCCGGGAGCGGCGAGCAAGTGGATGTGCCGCGCCTCCCTCAACGAGTCGGCGCTGGTGATGCAGACCGCCTGCACGATGCGCGACGCCAACTCCCAGGCGCGGGTGGCGAACGCGAACGACGCGTACACCTGGTCGTGCTGGGTTCAGAGCACCACCACCACGGTGGTGAACGGGCCCGACCTGGGCGGCTACTGCTCGAACTATGTGGGCAGCGGCTACGAAGCGAAGGTGACCGGCGCCCCCCAGGGCACCAACGCCTCGTCCCTGTGGCGCTGCCGCAAGCCTCGCACCTCCCCCGCGACGACGAACCTTGGCTCGCAGTCGTATTTCCTGAGCCCGCCCGCCACCCAGTCCGAGACGCTCCACTACGTCTCCATGCACCTGCCCAATACCTCTGGGGCGACGCGCGCCAGCGGCACCTTCTACCCGTGGCCCGGCCGCAAGGTCGCCATCCAGACCCCGCGGGCCAATGGGCACTACAACTCCTCGGCCGCCGCGGACAACAACCCCGCGGTGATGGCCAAGATTGTCCAGGTCCTGGATGCAGCCTACGACTGGTACGTGGAGGCGACGGGCCGCACGCCCCCTACCGCCAACCACTACCAGAGCCGCCTCACCTTCACCGTCATCGAGCCCAACTGCGGCGCGGCCTGCGGGCGCCTGGGCAGCACTGGCATCGAGCTGTCCAACGCGACGTACGAGGCCCTCTACAAGGGCGTCCGCGACTCGCTCGCCAACCCGACGACGTATCCCCGGCCCACCTTCGACCAGGCGGTCTTCTATGAGCTGGGCCGCAACTTCTGGCTCTTCGAATCGGAGCTCTCCTACAAGGACCAGCTCACCAACCCTGACGGCTCGAAGAGGGGCAACGGTGGCAGCGTCGTCACCGGGTATGCGGTCGCCATGCGCTTCTACTCCATGGAAGCCGCGGGCGTGGACGGCGCCAACTTCGGGAGCATGACCTTCCCCGCCCTCAAACAGGCTGTCTCCGATTTGGTGGACACGTACCTGGCGAACACCAGCCTGACCTGGCAGAACACCCTGGCCCAGGACCTGGGCATCCCGGGCAGCCCCTACGGTGGAGCGGACCTGTTCGCCTCATTCGTGATGCGGATTGCCAGCGCCCACCCGGACCGGGACTTCATCAAGCTGGTGTGGAAGCACGCGGACAACCAGCCCAACGCCAGCACCACGCAGCAGACGGTGGACAACTTCATCGTCGCGACCAGCCTCGCGGCGAACACGAATCTGACGGCCGTGTTCAACGGGTGGCGCTGGCCTGCTCCGAGCGCCACCGCGCTCTCGAAGATCAGCCATCTGAATTCGCCGAACCTGTCGAACTACGGGCTGTAGCGGCAGGCCTGTGAAGACGGTCGCGGAGGGTGGATGGCGCTCCTGGTTGAGGAGATGGCCTTCCGCGATGCTTCGAGCTCTCCCAGGAGGAATACTGTCCTCCTGGGGGAGTTGGCGTAGGGCTGGGCTTTCGTGTGGCTCACTGGCTACCCGTACGTGCAAGCAGACCGCAGGAGGGCCCGTGCGACAGGCCCTCCCGCGAGCACGCGCTACCAGATGCAGGACAGCGAGCTGACGGACATGGTGGGGAACGCCGAGAGCGCGCCATCCGGAACCACCCCGTGCGTCGAATGGGTCGTGACGTTCTTGCGCAGGCCGGAGAGGCTGCTGATGAACCCCACCGCGTACAGGGTGGCGCTGGAGCGCTCACGCAGGACCGCGCCGCACCACGGCTCGCTCGAGATGCTCGCCATCGTGCCCAGCGGAACCGTCTTCACGCTGCTGTAGCCACCGAAATAGGCGATGTCCGCGGGGTCGGTGAGAAGGTACTTGGCACCGGCAACCCACAAATAGACCTGACTCGTCGTGCGCTCCTGGACCAGGAGACTCATGGCGTAGGTGTAATCGATGAAGGGGTCGGACCAGTTGCTGTTCGGGATGTCGTGGACGACCTTCCAATCATCCCAGACATCCAGCTCCGTGGGGTTGGGAATCCACCAGGGTCGCTGTCCGACGACGACGTAGATGGGGCTGGTCCCAATCTGGCGGAAGAGCGTGCCGTCCATGGGCACCTGGGTATACGAGTCGATGGTGGCCTGGGGCAGGGGCACCAACGAGCGGCCCGAGTAGAGGCTGTGCTGCGCGGGCGGGATGAAGAAGCGCGCCCCGCCCGCCACGTAGTAGCGGTTCGACGTTTCGATGCCGAGCAGGACGTACCCATCCGGAGCGGAGACGTAGCCCGCGAAGGCGTTCGCTCCGAAGAGACTCAGCCCCAGGATGAGCCAGCGGGTGATGCATGCGAGAGAGGATGTGACACGCACGGATTCTTCTCCTGTCGTGAGAGGCCTGTGTCGCACCCGAGCGGGTGGACAAGTGCTCTACGAAGGCAGTCCTCATGTCTGGTCATGCCGCCTGCTTTTTGAAGGACACCTCCGCGTGCATGGCCAGACCTTCACCAGGAGTGAGAAAGTGAGCCGCGAATATGACCGTGACGACGAACGAGGAGCATGCTCCACGGGGCAAGGACCGGTTGGTCGACGAGGACAGCCACGCTACGCTGGCAGGTGGGGCTCTTACTGGACACCGCTGAGCTCGTGAATCCGCGCGTGGAGCCACGGGAGGTAGTGGGAGACACGTGTGTAGACTCCGGGAAGTCCCGGTCGTCCGCAGCCCAGGCCGAAACTCGTGAGGCCGTGAAGCACATAGGCCCCATCCGGCTCGGGTAGGACCAGGGGGCCACCACTGTCTCCCTGACACGAGTCCCTGCCCCCTTCCGGATACCCGGCGCCGAACATCAGCGCGGGAGCAATGGGAATCCGCTCCTGGGTGTAGGCGGCGATCAGCGCCTCATCACTGACGATGGGAACCCGCACCTGCATCAGGATGCTGGACGTGTCGTAGTCATCCTCTTTCGTCAGCCCCCAGCCCGCGATGGACGCGATTGCGCCGACGGGGACCTGCTGCCCGGATGAAGGCAGACAGACGGGTTGGGCCACCGGCCAACCCCAGACAGGGGGACGAGATGACCGCGAGGAGCGGTGCGGAATGGAGGTTCGTCCACAGGACGTCGAGGGCCCGCTTCCGAACTCGACGGGCGTCTCGAGCTTGAGGACGGCGATGTCGTTCTCCGACGTCTCCGGGTCGTAATCCGGATGATAGACAATCTTCGCCACCCGGGTGGTGACTTGCCTCGCCCCCGGTGCGCGGACGTCGTGCACCCCCGCGACGACCCGGAATTCGGGGACGCGATCATCGGCGACACAATGCGCGGCGGTGATGACGATGTCCGTCCGGGCCTGGCTCCCCACACGAACCAGACTGCCACCGCAGAAGTGGTACCCGATGGATTGCAGGCTGACGATCCAGGGCCAGGAGTAGGGCCAGGCCTCGATGCCGCCCACGATTCCCCGCGTCCCCTGCCCCACCTCGTCGGGCGGGTTCGGGTCCAGTGCTGAACTTCCGCACCCCAACAGCCCCACCGCGACGACCACGTGGCGCATGAAACGCATTGCAGCCTCCTGTTCCAGGTGACGCGGAGGACTGTAATGCCTGAACCCGGGACGCGCGCCGTCCCGAAGGAACGGCACGCACGCGTCCCGACACGAGCCGAGGCCGATACGTCATGTTCCTCACGACGCTCGGCGCAAGACTCAGGTCGACGACGTCGTCGCTCCCGTCCTGTCCTTCTTGCCGGGGAGGCACATCGATTTCGCCCTGGGGAGGCCGGCCCTTGCCGTGGGCGCTGGAGGTCGTCACGCCGGACGCGGAGGGCGCCTGGGGCTACACCCGGCCGGGCTCGGCGCGGGACAACCATCGCCCGCCTGTCAGACAGTGCTGGCCTCTCTCTCGGTCGGGCTCATCACAGCCCGGCCGTCACGCGCGCCACCAGCCAGAAATTCCCCCTCACGATGTTGCCGGGCCACAGCAGAGGAGTCTTTTCGTCTGCCGCCGCGAGGACGTCGTAGGTGCCTCCGTAGGTCTTCACGAGGGCGTGCTGAAACGTATGGCCGGTGACGCCATTGGTGCGCACGTCCGCGGCCTCCACGTGCCCGGTGAAGTGGACCCGGGGCGCGACGGGCGGAGGAGGGCCGCCCTTGGACAGGAGCGCGGCGGGGTTGGGCACGAAGACCTTCGAGACCCGCGGCGCCTTCCCCGGCTTGCGCGAGGCCTGATAGGCCGCCTCGTCCGGCCAGGCCTGCAGCGACTCGGCGAAGGCACACGGCGCCAGTTCCAGCTCCGTGCCGGTCTGGATGCGCTCGCGCACCAGCGCGATGTCATCGAGCTGCGTGGCGAAGGGGTAGAAGACGTGGCCTTCGGCGTCCACCATCTCGGCCTCCAGCGGGTCGCAGAAGCGGCAGCTCTTGTGGGAGGCGAAGCCGATGGCGCGGACCCGCAGGCGCGAATCCGCCCGGAAGCTCGGGATGGAGCACTCCACTTTGCTCGCGTGGTTGAAGACGAAGCTGTAGCTCGCACCCGAAGCGTCGGACCACACCTTCAACTCGTGGTCACCCGCCGTGCCCGCGCTCGTGGTGTTCTTCAGCAGGGAATCCATGACGCGCCCGAAGGTCGCCTGGTCGTTGGCGTGGATTCCGATGCAGGCGAGGTGGTTTGCCATCCACGGACGGTAGCACGCGCCCACTGCGTCGATGTCCACCACCCGCCCTCCCTCCGGCGCATACACCACCGGCGAATGGCCTGGCAGCGCCGCTCCCCGGAAGCCCCTCGGCGGCTCGAGGCGCTTTTCGCTCGCCGGCAGGTCGTTCCCCACGCCGTGGTTCTCGTTCGGCGCACGGGGACCGGTGCGGACCTCCTCGGGCGAGGACCAGGTCGCATTGGGGGGTGGCGCTCGGGGCTCGCGTGGAGCTGGTGCACGATCTCGACGCACGATTGTCATTGGCCGCGACCGCGCCAACCCTCGACGACACCGGCGAACAGCGCATCCGCCTGCGTACGCTGAGCACTTCGGCGATGCTCTTCGCGCGGCGTGGAAGCCTGCCCTTGTGGATGGGGACCGGCGCGGAGTTTGTTTTCGTGTCGGTGGACCGCCCCGTGCCGGACTTCGACACCATCGAGACCGAGAACTGGGGGGCCTGGTGGGAGTGGAGACGAGGTTCCGGTTCGCGCGCGCCACCGCGGTGCTCGGAGTCCAGGGCTCCTGGCATCCGTTCCTCGCGTACGCCGACGTCACCGCGACGACCACCTTCACCTATCCGAGGCTGGGGCTGGGTGTGCTCGCGGGGTTCGAAATCGACGCGACGTGTTCTGACCTGGTCAAGTCCCGAATCGGGGGTAGTTGCTCAGGAAGGGGGTTGGGGGAGGAACGGAGACGCCCTGCTGGCAGCTTGCCGCATCTGC
The DNA here is from genome assembly GCF_010894455.1 of Myxococcus eversor. Taxonomy (GTDB): domain Bacteria; phylum Myxococcota; class Myxococcia; order Myxococcales; family Myxococcaceae; genus Myxococcus; species Myxococcus eversor. The sequence continues at coordinate 209,941 of NZ_JAAIXY010000021.1, forward strand.
CTGCTCCCCGGAGAGGACCCATACGAAGCGTGGGAGAGTCGTCGGTCTGATTTCGCGGAGGCCATCCTCAACCAGCTTGCTCGGCCACAGTCGAGTCAGAGGATCACGATTTTGTCGTACATCTCCGTGGAGGTTGAGTTGCTGCCCATGCTCAAGCGACGTCCCTCCCTGTCGCAAGTCTCTACCAACTCCGTGCCGAGGGTCAGGTTGTTCAAATCCCCGCCCACCGTCACATAACCGCTGCTTTTCAGCTCCACGGCGAGCGCGTCCTCCTTGCCGTTGAGGAGGTGCGTCATTGCGTGCAATTCATTGTGGGGCCCGTACTTCAACGTGAGCAGATTCTGTCGGGTGCCGTCCACGAGGGTCAGCAACGAGGCTTCGATTTCAATGCCGGGGGATGGGTTGCTCGTGTTGAGAAGCAGGTACCCCGTCAAGGCGTGGACGCCCATGCCAGCGACAAGCTTCCCGCCCTTGTACTCGGACTTGCTGGCGTTCTCGAACCTCAAGTCGAAGCCCTGGGCCTGGGTCCTCGCGCCATACACGTTCAGCGAGTCCGCGGAGACACGGTGGATGTCATTGATGTCCAGATCGTTCTGGACGCGGTACAGGATGCTCTCGAGGATGCCCTCGTGGATGGCGAGCGAGCACTCTCCTACGACGACCAGGACATTGGCCTGCTCGTTCCGGGCGATGCCGAGCAGGAAATCGAGTTCCTGATAGAGGCTGCCAAGGAAGGCCTCACGATGGTCGTGGACGGCGAGCTTGGAGGACTTCTCGGGGTCGAACTTCCCCGAGCCCTGCTTGAACAAATTGAGGCTCGAATGGGAGCCATAGTTCCACGCGGTCCGGGTATTGGTGTGCTGATGCCCGTGCTCCAGGGAGTGATAATAGACGAAGAGGGGCGGGGCCCCCTGGCATGAGAATCTGGAGACGAAGCCCGCATGGTCGCTGAAGACGCTGGTGTCGAACTTCGGAGGGACCTGGTACTTCATTTCAATGGTGGTGCCCCCCGCAGTCGTTGCCCAGGTCATGCGCTCATCGGAGTTGTTTTTCTTGGTCGAAACCGCTAGCAGATGGGCGAAGGTGTTCTTCTTGTTCCTGTAGACATTCGACCCCTTCAGCAGAGGGAGGAGGGTCTGTCGGGGCGTGAGTGTGGAGAAATAGGCGGTGACCACGTCGTCTTCGATGGTGTGGCTGTACGCGACGTCGTAGCGGTCGAACAGCACGTTCATCAGTTGGAACTTGGTGTCGTCGTCGGTGTTCATGCCGTAGATGGCCGCCGCCGCGTTCCGGATGGCCTCGGAGCTCTCCTGGCGGAGAAGCGCGAAGCACTGTTCGATTTCATCCAGGGCCCCCTGGAACCGCTGCGCGGTGACACGGCTCTTCTCAAGCACGCCCTCGAGTTCCGGGCCGAACGGCTCGTCCTCGTCCCGCTCGACGGAGAGCGCGGCCTCGACCAACGCCCACATCTGCTGGCTGTAGGACTCGGTCAGGTCCGCCATCTTCACGCCAATGGCTCTTGGGAGCTTCGCGCGGTCCAGCAGCAAGCCCAGCTTGGGGATTCCGTTCTGGATGGGCTCCTCGGGGGAGAACCGTTCCTGCTTGTCGAGCCGCTCCTTGAGGATTCTGTAGGACCGCTCGGTGAGGGGCTGGGTCGTGCCCGCGCGTCCCGAGATGCCCTTGAGGTGGGGAGCGGTCGCCCCTTTGGGGTCCGTCAGCGGAGAGGCGTCGGTCATCTTGGCGACAGGCATTGTGGTGGACCTCGAACGTATCGAGTGTAGCACCCGGGAGGGAGACGAGCCCCTCGTGCCCCTGACCGAGGGCCGTCACGCGGCCCAGGGGTGGGCATGACCGGCCGGAGGCGCAGCGCGGGGTGAGCGGAGCAGGCGGCGGCCAGACGACACGCGACGTTCGCAGTGTCGAGCGCCGGGCGAAGTCACGCACCGGTCGTGTCCCTATAAGTGTGTAGATGGCGAGGAGGGACGAGCGGGAAAGAGGGAAGCTCCTCGGTGAAACCAACCGAGACGGTCCTCCTTTGGCGAGGAGGCCGAGGAGTTCCCCGCCGTGAACGATACAGACTTTGCCCCGCCCTCGCACGAGGAGGTGCGCACCG
>NZ_JAAIXY010000022.1 GCF_010894455.1 Myxococcus eversor
CCCGCCGCGGTGGCCTCCTTCCCGGGCCCCGCCTCCAAGACGGGCGAGCCCGCCAGCCCCCCCGTCACTCCGCCCCCGCCCAGCGCCATCCCTCCGGGGATGCGCCCCTCGGCTCGGACGCCGCCCCCCACGGCCGCCGCCGGGATGATGGTGGAGCGGCCCGCCAGCACCCGCCAGCCCGCGACTCCGCCCTCCCTGGCTCCCCGGGGCTCGGCGCCAGCGGGGCCCGCCAACACCCGGCCGCCGCCTCCAGTGCCGGATGCCGCCCTGCCCGGCCGCACGGGCGCCACGGCCCCTCCCGTCGCCGCCCCCCGTCCCGCCCCCGCCGCGTCGCGGTTCGGCCTGGCGGTCATCGCGGGTTCGACTCGAGGCCAGCGCTACAAGCTGCCTGTCACGGGTTGCGTCGTCGGCCGCCAGCGCGGCGCCATCCTCTTCCCCGACGACGGCTTCGTGTCGCCGCTGCATGCCACCTTCCTGGTGAAGGACGGCGCGCTCTTCGTGCGAGACGAGTCCAGCGCCTCGGGCGTGTTCGTCACGGTGGCGGGCACGGAGGCCATCACCGCGCGCACCCACTTCAGCGCGGGGCAGCGGCTGTTCCGCTTCACGGGCCGGCTGGAGACGCCCGTGCCGGTGCCCGGTCGTCCCCTCGTCTACGGTGCCCCGGTGCCACTGGGCCAGGCCGTGTACGGCGTCGAGGAGGTCATCTTCGGTGGCCGGGGAGGCCGCGCGGTGGTGACGGCCGCCCCGCTGCTCACGCTGGGACAGGCGCACTGTGACTTGAGCTTCCCGGGAGACGAGGGCCTCGCCGGTCGCCACTGCGAGCTGTCCCCCACTCCCACCGGAGCGCTCCTGCGCGACTTGTCCGGCGGCCTGGGCACCTACGTGCGCATCCCCGCGGGCGAGGAGCGTCCCCTGCGTCCGGGAGACCGCGTCCGCCTGGGCCAGCACGTGCTCCAGGTGGAGACACTCGGCTAGTCAGTCAGCGCGAGCGCATGGGCACTTCGCCCGGCACGCGCGCTACGGGCTCGACGGACGGGCCACCGCGCCACCCAGGCGCTGCTCGATGAGGGCGCGGGCCTTCGAGTCCGCCACATCGCGCAGGTGCCGCGACCACCAGCCGCGCGCCTCCTCGAGCTGATCCTTCTGCCAGTAGAGCTCGCCCAGCTTGAGGGCCAGCTCCGGGTCCGGGTTCTTCTCGAAGGCCTCGCGGTACTTGGCAATGGCGAGCCCCGCGTCTCCGCGCTCCAGCGCGAGATCTCCCGCCTGCACGTGCATGCGGGACTCCTCCAGGTTGCGGTTCGTCGCGAGGATCTGCTTCTCGTACAGCTGCTGCTCGGCGTCGCCCGCCGACGTGCTCACCTTGCCGGGCACGGGCGCGTTGCGCGGAATGGCGAAGGGGGAGATGGGGCCCGTCTTCCCGCCGCCGTTGAAGTAATAGAAGTAGGTGAAAAAGAGGCCCGCGCCGAGCACCAGCAGCACGGTGAGCGACTTGAAGAAGAAGCCCAGCCCTCCGCCGCCCACCCCGGGCTGCGTGGGGATGATGGAGTCGGTCTTCTCCCGCGTCGCGGGCATGGCGTCGGCGTTGGAGGGCAGCGGCGAGAGCACGTCCGGAAGCGCTCGGACGGTGGCCTCCACCGTCATCTCGTTGCCCCACTCCGGCGCCGTGGCGTCGTCGTTGCGTCCGGTGGACGACTTGCGCGGCAGCGGCGCGAGCACCGCCGACGGCTGGGGGCGCCGCGAGGGCGACTCCGTGCGACGCCGCTCCTTCTCCACCGCCATCAACTCCGCGCGAAACGCCTCCGCGTTGGCGGGCCGGTCATCCGGGCTCTTGGAGAGCGTGCGCAGGATGAGCCGCTCCATGGCCGGGGAGATGCGCGCGTCGGGCCGGCGCCGAGTGGGGGGCGGCGGCTCCTCGGTGAGGTGCTTGGTGGCGAAGCCCACCGCCGAGTCCGACTCGAACGGCAGGAGGCCCGTCATGAGCTGGTAGAGGATGACGCCCACGGCGTACAGGTCCGAGCGGTGGTCCAGCGTCGCGCCGCGCGCCTGCTCCGGGGACATGTACTCGGGCGTGCCGCAGACGAAGCCCGCGCGCGTGAGGGCGGGACCGTCGTCGGTGGAGTCGGTGATTTTGGCGATGCCGAAGTCGAGCACCTTGACGAAGTCCGGCTCGTTGCGCCGCTGCTCCACCATGATGTTCTCGGGCTTGAGGTCCCGGTGGATGACGCCCGCGCCGTGCGCGTCCGACAGCGCGCCGAGCACCTGGCTGACGATGCGCACCACGCGCCCCTCGCCCAGGGGCCACTCGCGGCTGAGAATCTGGTGCAGGTCCTGCCCCGCCACGTACTCCATGGCGATGTAGAGCGCGCCGTCCTCGGCCTGGCCGAAGTCCAGCACGCTGATGGAGTTGCGGTGGTTCAGACGACTGGCGGCCTTGGCCTCGCGCTGGAAGCGCGCCACGGTGCGCTCGTCCGACAGCAGCGTGTGCCGGAGGACCTTGAGCACCACCACCTTGTCGAGGGAGATCTGCCGGGCTCGGAACACGCGGCCCATGCCGCCCTCGCCAATGAGGGCCTCGACCCGGTATTTCTGGGCAATCGTCAGGCCGACGTAGTCGTCAGCATCCGGCGCGCGCACGAGTGTCGCGCCGCAGGCCGGGCAGAAACGGGAGGATTCTTGGGCGTCAGCGCCGCAGGAGGGGCAGTGCAAGTCAACTTCCCCGAAGGGTGGGGGGCGGAGTTCACCACGTCGCTCGGGTGCTGAGCAAGCCGTTCGCAAGACGAGCAACCGTGCTTGACCCCTGGTAGAAACGCGGAGCCCTCATGGAAGCGATGGAATACTGCCCCCGCTGCGACGCCGAAAACCCCCGGGATGCCACCGTCTGCCGAGCGTGCGGCTCACCGCTGCGCTCCGGGACGATGGTCATGGCCGTGGCCAGCCTGTCCACGCGCCCCCAGGTCTCCATCCGCGTGGTGCGGGCCGACGGAGGCCCCGAGTCCGTCGTCCGCATGCAGCGAGACACCCTCACCTGCGGCCAGCAGGGGGAGATCTCCCTCCCGGACGACCCCTTCATCATGCCCGTCCAGATGCGCTTCTTCTTCTCCGGCTCCAGGCTGGCGGTGGAAGACGTGGGCGGCGCCAACGGCGTCTTCGTGCGGCTGCGCCAGGAGCGGGAGCTGTCCCCCGGCGGTGAGCTGCGCCTGGGCCGCCAGCGGCTGGTGCTGGAGCCCATCCCCACCGCGACGCAAGGTCCCGGGGGGACGCAGATCTGGGGCTCGCCGGATCCCGGCTACCGCCTGCGGCTCATCCAGTTGCTGGAGGGCGGTCTCCGGGGCGCGGCGTATCCGCTGCGCGAGGGCGACAACCTGCTGGGACGCGAGCAGGGCGACCTCACCTTCCCCACCGACGGCTTCGTCTCCGGACGTCACGCGGTGCTGCAGGTCCGCCAGGACCGGCTGACCGTGCGGGACGTGGGCTCGTCCAACGGCACGTTCATGCGCCTGGCCGGCCCGACCTTCGTGGACAACGGGGACCACTACCTCATCGGCCGGCAGCTGCTCCGGGTCGAAATCCAGGCGCCGCTGGCCTGAAGCGGCACCCTCCCCGGTACTCGCGCCCGGGCCGCACGGGGAACTCCCGCGCGGCCCTGGGCCCCCACGACCTCAGCCGTAGGACTTCTCTTTCTTCTCCTGCTCCTCCTTGCAGCGGATGCAGAGCGTCGTCACCGGACGTGCCTCCAGCCGCTTGGGGGAGATGTCCTCCTCGCAACGCTCGCAGATGCCGAACGTGCCGTCCTCGATGCGGGCCAGCGCCCGATCAATCTTCGTGAGCAGGAACTTCTCCCGGTCCCGCAGTCGGAACTGCATCGACTGCGCGTACTCGGAAGACGCCAGGTCGATCTCATCGGGGAGGTCGTCCGTGTCGAAACTCGCCTCCTCCAGCAGGGTCTTCTTGGCGTTCTCGAGCAGGCTCGTCTTGCTGTCCTCGAGCATCTTCTTGTAACGCTTGAGATCTTTCTGGTTCACAGCCTTCGCTCCAGTGCGCGAGGGTTTTGGGCCCTGTCCCCCAAAAAAAGGGCCCGAAAGCTTTATTCAGGGAGCCGTCGGTGTCAAGCTGACCCAGTCACGACTGCGGGTGAATGGGAGGGCGGTTGAGCGAGAACACGAAGTTTGATCGGGAGTTCCTGCGCTCGGCCCTCTCGCTGGCCGCCAAGAGCGATGTGGATCATTTCCTCTACATCTGTGACACGCCCATCCCTCCCGAGGAACTCCGGGGCCGGCCTGCTCGCAAGAAGCTCGTGTATGCGGTGACGCTGGACAAGCTGGCACAGGAGCACCTGCTTCGAAAGGTCCGTGCGCTCGTCATCCCCGCCTACGACTACTCCCGCACCGAGCGGGTGAAGGTCGCCCTCGTCTCCGCGCTCTCGCAGGGCGCGTTCAAGGAAGGCGACCTGGTGCTCTGCATGACGGGCCGTGTGGGTCGGGCTCCCGATACCCTGATGCAGATGCGGATTGGTGGCTCGCTGGATGATCGGCTCGCGATTGAGGGTGTGAAACTGGGCGAGGAGTTTAACTCCCAGGTGGTGGATGCGCTCATCCAGTTGGCGCTCCAGATTGGCCAGGAGGGCTTCGAGGGCCATCCCATCGGCACCATCATCACCATCGGCGACCACACGACGGTGCTGGAGAAGAGCCGGCAGATGACCATCAACCCGTTCCAGGGCCTGTCCGAGGCCGAGCGGAACGTGTTGGACCCGAAGATTCGGGAAGCCATCAAGAACTTCTCGGTGCTGGACGGCGCCTTCATCATCCGCGAGGACGGCGTGGTGCTGGCGGCCGGACGCTACCTGTCCGCGCAGGACGAGCTGGTGAAGATTCCGCTCGGTCTGGGTGCCCGGCATGCGGCCGCCGCGGGAATCACCTCCTCCACGGCCTGCATCGCGCTGGTGGTGAGCCAGACGTCCGGCGCGGTGCGCCTCTTCAAGGGCGGCAACATCGTCCTGGAGCTGCACCAGACGGCGCGCCGCACCTGAGCTCGAAAGCTCAGTCCGCCTTGTCCTGGCGCTGAACCAGACGGCGCGCCGCACCTGAGCGCGAAAGCTCAGTCCGCCGTTTCCACCTTCACCTGGCGCTCCTCGCGGTAGACCTCCGCCAGCGCGTGCGCGCGCTCCACCTCGTCGCGGGCCGCGTCCACCACCAGGGCATGTTCGAAGCGGGCCACCTGCTCCTTCAGCGCGTCGGTGACGATGCCGCCCAGGGTGAGGCGCGCGGAGGCGCTCTCCCGCTCGCGGCGCAGCTCCTCCACCCGGTCTCCCAGCTCCGCTGCGGCCTCCAGCAGCAGCTTGCCGTCCGAGTCCGCGCGCTCCAGCGACTCGCGGGTGGTGGCCAACAGGGCCTCCGCCTGCGTGCGGTCCTTCGTGAGCACCGCCACGGCCTTCGAGTCCCCTCGCGACGCGGCGGTGGCATGGCGCGAGGCCAGTTCGTCCAGACGGCGCGAGTAGCGCTCCACCGCGCGAGCCAGGTCCCCTTTCAGGGCAAGCAACGTGGCCGCGGACTTGCGCAGCTCGGCGGCCTGTCGGTCCAGGTTCTCGAGCAGCTCGTCGAAGGCGACGAGCGGGTCCGCCGGACGGGCGCGCTCCTTCTTCCGTTTCCAGAGGCCGAAGAACATGGCGTTGGACGCAAGCCTAGCCGAAGGGCCGGCACAACAGCCGCACCCGCGTGAGCGCGTCCGCCACCGACGGTCCTCCCACGGACAGCGCGGCGAGGTACCGCGCCGGGGTCAGCCCATACACCGCCAGCAGGTGCTGGAGGAGCACCACGCTCTCCGTGGCGCGCTTGTCGGCGGGCGCAAGCGAGGCGGCCTCGACGAGCGCGCCGAGGATGTCCACCACGCGTCCCACAACGTCGGGGCCGGGCACCTGTCCGCCCTCGGGGCGCGGCGGAGCTTCAGGGAAGAGGGCTTCGAACGAGGCCTCCACGGCGACGGGGGCCACGGTGTTCCGCCCGGTGGCGACGCGCTCCAGCGCCTCCAGGTGCGGCGCGAGCTTGTCCAGTGCGTCCGGCGTCGCGGGCACATCCCGGGGCAGCAGCGTGCGCCAGGGCGTGTCGAACTCGGTGCGGGCCCACTGAATCTCCTCGTCGGAGAGGTGGTGGTAGAAGGCGCGGATGCCGGAGGCGCGCTGCTCGCGGACGAGCGAGCGGAGGTCCGGGTTCTCCTCTCCCAGGGAGATGAAGCTCAGGGCGATGTCCAGCGAGCCCATGGGCGCGCGGGTGCGGCGGATGAGGTCCAGGTCCACGCGGTCCTCTCCATCCGTGACGAGGACGACGGTGGCGCGGGCGAGGTATGGGTCCCTTCCCTGCGCGGCGCGGATGGAGTCGAAGGCCGACATCAACGCGAGGGAGATATCCGTCTGGCCCTCCGCCGGCGAGTCCCGGAAGAGTCGTTCGATTTGCCGGGTGGCCTCGGTGGCGGTGTCGACGCGGGCCAGCTCGGTGGGCACGTCGTTGAAGAAGCTGAAGTAGAGCGGGTCGAACGTCTCCCCTCGTCGAGCCTTGACGCGCAGGTTGTTCAGCTCGGCGATGATGAGGGCGTCCCGGAAGCGAGCCCTGGCGCCGTGCATGGAACCGGAGGCGTCGCAGACATAGACGCGCACGGCGGTGCGCTTCACCTTCTTCGACTGCGGCGGCGGCGCCTCTTCCAGATAGGCGCGCACCAGCTGCCGGTTGGCCGCGAGGTCCCTGAGCAGCATCCGGGGGTCCGTCAGCACGAAGTTGTTCACCTCGTGCAAGCCGCCCGTCACCTCGAAAGTCATGGTCTGCGTGGGATAGGGAACGCGCCGGGGCACGGGCCGTGACACCTGGGTCTCCGCCAGGACGATCTCCTCCGAGAGCGCGTCCTCCACATCGAAGTAGCGGGCACACCCCGCCGCCAGCTCGAAGGTGGCGAGTTGCTCGGGCCGCAGCGAGAACGCCAGGTCCGCCAGCAGCTCGTCCGGGCGAGGAGCCGCTGTCTCTGACCGCGCTTCCTTGGGCGCGGACTCACCGAACCAGTGGGCCAGCGCCTCTCGCTCGGCGCGCTCCACCAGGTCCGTCAGGTGGGCGCGGGAGGGCAACAGGGGCTCCAGCGCCGAGCGCGCGGACGCCGCCAGCTCCAGGTCCCCCGCCTCCAGCGCACGCTCATAGAGGCCACGCAGGGAACGGTATGCGGCCTGAGGGTCATGTCGGGCCGCGTGACGCACGTGGCGCAGGAACTCCTCCAGGGAGCGCACGGCCGGCACGGCGCGCGTGCGCTCGCGGGCCTCGGCCACCTCGCGGCGCAACGGCAGGCCGCGCTCGCGGTCATGGTCCGCGCCCAGGCGCAGCAACATCTCGTGGGCCAGGTCCAGATCCCTGCGCTTCTGCACGACGTCGACGACGTTCTCCTGGGCGCGCAGCGCGAAGTACTCGGCCACGGCCATCCGGGAGCTGCTGGGCGGCCGCTGCTTCCGCGCGGAAGCCGGGCGCTCGAAGGCGACGAAGTCCTCGTCGTCATCGACGGGCGCCGACGGCGGACGGGCGAAGACGTCGGCCACCTTCACGGCCCGCGCCAGTTGGACGAAGGCGCGCTCGATCACCGTGACGGTTCCTGGCGGCATCACTCCCGCACGCCAGGCGCGCTCCACGCGCTCCACGCACTCCTCCATCTCTTGCAGGGCCTGCCCGGCCCGTGACCGGAGCCCCTGGGACAAGGCCCCCGCCAGCCCACGACGAGCCCCCAGCTCGCGCAGCAACTGCGCATCCGCGGAGGTGTGGACGCCCACCTTGTCCAGCTCCCGGTCCAGCAACGCGAGCACGGGGAGGGCCAGGTCGCCGTGTCCGGTGACCTTGCGGCCGAAGGTCCACCAGCGCGGCCCGCTCGCTGGAGGTACCGGCTGGCGGAGCGCATCCAGGCGCCGTCTCAAGTCCGTGAGCCGCCGGGAGAGCATGCTCAGCCGTCCCTCCGCGCCCTATCCGACGAGGGCGTGCTCACGCGGCGGACCGCCGCTCCAGCACCTGTCGGCTGTATCGTCCGAAGTCCTCGTCGATGCCTCGCAGTTGAACGTCGAGCCGCTGCGCGCTCTCGCCCACGTCGCCTGGAATGGCGGCGAGCAGCGACAGCACGCCCTTGAGGCGCACCAGCTCCCCTTCCTTCAAGGCCAGCAACGGGAAGCGACTGCGCACCAGGCGGTCCACCGTGCGCTCCACGTCGGGCCGCTCCGTCAAGGACTCGGGCGTCGGCAGCGAGGTGAGGAGCTGCGTGAGCCAGCTTCGCAGGTACTTCACGCGCGTGTGGATGAAGGTGAGCTCCGCCTGGGCCACCGCCGCGCGGGCGCTCTCGGAGAAGAAGGCCGAGGCAGAGCCTCCCCGGGTGAACGCGAGCTGTCCATCCAGGCCCAGCAACGCCGCCAGCTCGCCATCCGGCGCCTTGGTGGAGAACTCTCCCCGGTAGAAGACGTAGGCATCGCCGTTGAGGACGGAGGCGGCCGGAGGGGACGGGGCCGTCCCATCGCGCGTGAGGTGGCGGGCGTGCTCGCGGAGCCGACCGTCGAGGATGCCCTGACACTCCCCCATCACCACGTCGACGGGCAGGCCCTCGCGCCGGAGGTTCTCCGCCACGGCCTGCACCGCGCGCCCATACTGTTCGATGCGGTCAAACGGAGTGGAGGCCAGCACCTCGCGCGCATACGCGAGGCCCAGGGGCAGCAGCAGTTCCTCCTTGAAGCTCCGCTGCGTCGGGTCCAAGGCGACGAGCGACTGCTCCAACTGGGACAGCCGCCGCGAGTCCGCCGCCAGCGTCTCCAGCGGCTCCTTGCGGCCCCGAGCGGACGTCCCCTGGAACGCGACGGTCGCCCGGCGCCGCAACGCACCCACCACCCGCTTTCGCGCGTCGGCCTCCGCCTTGCGCAGCCGCTCCACCACCACGGGGGCACCTTCGCCGAGGATGCCCACCAGGTCGGCGGTCCTGGAAAGCTCCTCCTCCAGGTTGTCCGCCAGCCCCACCAACCCCTCCAGCTTGAGGCCCTCCTCGAAGTCCGCGCTCTCCGCGGTCAGGGCAATCATCTCCAGCGCCCCATCCAGGAAGCGCGCGGTGGACTCGCCCAGTGGAGCCAGACCGACCTTCAGCTCGGGGATGACTCGGCACAGCTCCAGCACGTCCTGGAACGAGGTCAGCAGGGCCAGCCCTCCCCGCCCCTCGCCTTGTCCCGCCAGGCCTCGCGCGAGCCGCTGGTCCATCGCCGCCACCAGCGCCCGGGCGGACACCAGCAGCGGGGCGCGGTTCTGAGGATGGCGAGGGCCGGGCACCAGCTTCGTCAGCAGGCCGCGCGCCGAGGTGGACGCGATGGACGGCTGCCAGTTGCGTGACAGCGCCTCCACCGCCGACGCCTCGTCGGACGAGCCCAGCGACTGGGCCTCGCGTTCCTGTCCCCCGCCCAAGTCCTGCCGCACCTTCGCGATGACCTCGTCGAACGTGCGCTGCTCCAGCCGGACGATTTCGAGCTGAGCACGCTCTCGGGGATCCACCACCGACTTGAGCAGCGCCTCCGTCTCCGCCGACGGGGGACCGCCGAGCAGGAAGAACCAGCGCAGCGCGTCCAGGTCCTCCACGGTGGCCTCCAGCGGTCGCTCCGGCCGCCGGTAGATCTGATCTCTCACCACCGCGGCCTTCAGTGCCCACAGCGCCTTCACGGCGGAGCGCTGGGAGAAGTACTTCGTGGGCACGTAGTCGGGCAGCTTGGAGACCTGCGCCGTCAGGGCCCGCTCCAGGGCCTCCGCCAACAGCTCCACGCCCTCCAGCACTTCACTGGGGACCTTCACCCTCGACACGGCGTCCTGCAACAGGTCCACCTGCTGCAACGAGAGCGGGGCCCGCAGGTCCGCCCGAGCGCCCTGCGCGAAGCGCTGCAGCATGGCCGCGCGGCTCTCCTTCCGGGCGAAGGACTTGGGCACGAAGCTGATGAAGCTCAGCCGGTCGGCGAAGGCGAGCAACAGCTCGGGTGAGCGCGCCAGCACCTCGGAGAGATACCGGTTGCTCGTCATGATGACGCACTCGGTGCGCCCCGCCGTCACCCGCCGGCCGTGCTTCAGCTCACGCTCGAACAGCACGTTGAGGATGGAGCGCAGCAGCATGTCCCGGCCGTCGAAGATCTCATCCAGGAACGCGTGCTGCGAGCCCAGCATGCCCTCGTCGGTGAGGTATTCGGTGCGCCCCGTCTCCGTCAGGACCTTGAAGTCCACGGGGCCCAGCAGGTCCGTCTGCACGGTGGACTCGGCGAGTTGCTTGGAGAACAGCGAGGGCTGGCCGGTGTGCTCGTCGATGATGCGCCCCAGCACCGCGCTGGCGATGGCGCTCTTCGCCGTCCCGGGGGGCCCAATCACCAGCACATGCTCCCGACTCAGGAGGGCCAGCTCGAGCTGCGTGAAGAGCGTCTCTCGCTCCAGGTAGACGTCCCGCAGCTCACTGAAGAAGTGGCGAAAGGCGCGAGCGGCCTGGAGATAGGGCGGCGGATGGGCTTGCACGAACCCATGCTACCCGCCGCCCTCTGTCTATTTGAAGTGGACCGCGCAACCCGCGTCCGAACAGGTCCGGCCGGCGATTTTGAACCGGTAGCGGGCGAAGGCCCGGTAGAGCACGTCCGAGAGCTGACGGAGCCCGGGGACGTAATAGACGTACAGCAGCCGACCCAAGGGGTGCCTGCCCAGCGCCCTGATGATGGCCTCCGCCCCTTCCAGCACCCGCCCATCCGCCTGGACGAGCTGCATGGCATTCTCGCACCGCTCCGCGCTGATGCCCGGGAAGGCCTCCAACACGCCCTCGTCCCTGAACGAGCGAAGCTGCGTCCCCCGGCCCCCCAGCATCCTCTGGAACTCGCGGGCCGCGCCGCTGCAGATGCGGCAATGCCCGTCGTAGAGGATCACATCGTTTCCCGGCGGCGTCGTCCTCAGCACCATCCGCGTCACCTCCACCCTGGGTTCTATGTCAGCGGGATACGAGCGTGTCATGCAGATGCGCATGCACACCGCGCCAGATGTCATGCTGCCGTTCGATGGGGTCCATCAGCTTGAGACCCACCGTCGTCGCGGGTGAGCTGCCCTGGAAGGCCGAGTACTGGCGCAGTCGCGTTCCACCCGCCCCATCCTCCTCGAATACGAAGCGGTTCGTCCCCCGCAGCGGGTGCCCGTCCAGGGTGGTGATGTGCACGGTGAGCGTCTTGGCCTCCAACTGGAACGCCACGGGGGCCCAGACCGGAGGAGGCCCCTTCTCCTCCAGGAACACCTTCGCCCCATCCGCCAGCGTCCCGGTGGGCGGCTGGAGGCGGATGCCCGCGGACTCGAACACGGGCCCGGGGTTGCGCACGAAGTAGGCCCAGGCCGCCTCCGGTGGAACACCGGGAAGCGCGCTGGTGTAGTCCGTCAGGGACGTGGACGCCCCCTGGATGGGAGGGCTGGGCTCCAGGAGCCGCAGGTGCCCCCGTGCATAGGCCTCCACCACGCTTCCGCCCCTCAACGCCAGGCTCGCGGTGGCCGCCTCGGACTGCGCCAGCGTGAAGGCGCCCTGCTTCATCTGCTCCCGAACGCTCCCCATGGGCCGAGGAGGAAACGAGCCGCCCACCGCGAAGTCGAAGTCGTTCGACCCGCCCGTCCTGGGCCCACAGCGAGGCCCCGGCACCAGGAAGCCTCCCGAGCCTCCGGGCACCTGGCCCTGGAACACCTCCAGCGTGCTGGCCGAAGTGCCCTTCATCGGAGGCGGAGTGCCACGGGCGGGAACGGAATCGAGGGAAGCCGCCCCGACCTCGCCTTCGACAGGCAGGGATGTGGCGGAGGACAGCGGGGACGCGACGCGAGTCATGCGGGCACCTCACACGAAGACGTGGAGCCCCCGCCCCGTTGCATCCCCATCACCAACACGCGTCCCAGTCCCCTCAACCCCTTGCCGCCCACCCCTCGTCCCGCCTCGCATACGGCCATCCAGCGTTTCGGAACATCCCGAGGCCCCCAACTCCAAGCCTGGAGCCTCGGGCCCGGAAACGCAGAAGGGCCGGCGCCCCGCGTGTGGCGGGAGCACCGGCCCTCTGCTTCACCACCCGGGCCTCACGGGGCCCTGGGGGCTACGACTGGCGGAACTCGGCGTCCACCACGTCGTCCTTCTTCGCGCCCGGCTGAGCCCCGGGAGCAGCGCCGCCGCCCGGAGGAGGCTCGCCACCCGGCGCACCACCCGTGGCCTTGTACATCTCCTCCGCGGCCTTGTAGCTGGCGGCCTGGAGCTTCTCGAGCGCGGACTTGATGGCGTCCTTGTCCTGACCCTCGCGGACCTTGTTCAGCTCCGCCACGCTGTCCTCGAGCGCCTTCGCCACGTCAGGAGTGAGCTTCTCCTTGTTCTCCTTGACGAGCTTCTCCGCGGCGTAGGACTGGGCCTCCGCCTGGTTCTTCAGCTCCACCAGCTCGCGGCGCTCCTTGTCGGCCGCCTCGTTCGAGCGAGCGTCGGCGACCATCTTCTCCACCTCGTCCTTCGCCAGACCGGACGAGTGGGTGATGGTGACCTTCTGCTCCTTGCCCGTCGCCTTGTCCTTGGCGTTGACGTTGAGGATGCCGTTGGCGTCCAGGTCGAACGTCACCTCGATCTGCGGCACGCCACGCGGCGCGGGCGGCAGGCCCGTCAGGTGGAAGCGGCCCAGGCTCCGGTTGTCGTTCGCCATCTCGCGCTCACCCTGGAGCACGTGGATCTCCACCTGCGACTGGCCATCCGCCGCCGTGGAGAACGTCTCCGACTTGCGCGTGGGGATGGTGGTGTTGCGCTCGATGAGCTTGGTCATCACCCCACCCAGCGTCTCCACGCCCAGGCTCAGCGGCGTCACGTCCAGCAGGAGGATGTCCTTCACCTCGCCGGAGAGAACACCGGCCTGCACCGCCGCGCCGACGGCGACGACCTCGTCCGGGTTCACGGAGCGGTTCGGCTCCCTGCCGAACAGCCGCTTCACCGCTTCCTGCACCTTCGGGATGCGCGTGGTACCGCCCACGAGCACGACCTCGTTGAGGTCCTTGAGGTCCACGCCCGAGTCCTTCAGGCACTTGCGGCACGGCTCCAGCGAACGCTCGATGAGGTCATCGATCATCGCCTCGAACTTGGCGCGCGTGAGCTTCAGGTTGAGGTGCTTCGGACCGGACGCGTCCGCCGTGAGGAACGGCAGGTTGATGTCCGTCTCCGTCGCGCTCGACAGCTCGATCTTCGCCTTCTCCGCCGCCTCCTTCAGGCGCTGGAGGACCATCTTGTCCTTCTGGACGTCCAACCCCGTGTCCTTCTTGAACTCGGAGATGAGCCAATCCATGATCCGCTGGTCGATGTTGTCACCGCCCAGGTGCGTGTCGCCGTTGGTCGCGAGCACGTCGACCACGCTCTCGCCCACCTCCAGGATGGAGATGTCGAACGTGCCGCCGCCGAAGTCGTAGACGGCGATCTTCTCGTCCTTCTTCTTGTCCAGGCCGTACGCGAGCGCCGCCGCGGTCGGCTCGTTCACGATGCGCCGCACCGTGAGGCCCGCGATTTCACCCGCGTCCTTCGTGGCCTGGCGCTGGGCGTCGTTGAAGTACGCCGGGACGGTGATGACCGCCTCCGTCACCTTCTCACCCAGGTAGTTCTCCGCCGCGCGCTTCAGCTTCAACAGCACCTGCGCGCTGATCTCCGGGGCGCTGTACTGCTTGCCGTCCAGTTCGATGCGCGCGTCGCCGTTGGGCCCCCGAGCAACCTTGTAGGGGACCAGCTTGGCCTCCTCGGTCACCTCGTCATGCCGCCGGCCCATGAAGCGCTTGCTGGAGTAGATGGTGCGCTCCGGGTTGGTGATGGCCTGGCGCTTCGCCACCTGACCAACCAGCCGCTCGCCGTCCTTCGTGAACGCGACGACCGAGGGCGTGATGCGGCTGCCTTCCTCGTTGACGATGACCTTGGGCTCGCGACCCTCCATGATCGCCACCACGCTGTTCGTGGTGCCCAGGTCGATCCCAATAATCTTGCCCACGGTTCGTATCCTCCGGAAATAACTGCGTTTTCTGCGAAAGCTCCTGATGTATGCCCAACGTAACCACCCACCCCCCTGTGTCAAACCGGAGGCGACGTCGGGCCCTCTGACACAAGGTGATGCTCCCGGGTGCGTAGCGCAGTGCGCACGAGGCTGGTTGCCGCGTCACGCCATCGCCACCTTCACGACACGGGTGCGTAACGCGCTCTACACCCCCGCCACCCCCAGGTAGCAACCGGGCGACCTTCCGCACTGCAACCAACGCTGCAACCCCTTGGAATGACATGCCTGCCCGCCTGCTGACGCCCCGCGTCACCCGTTGGCAATGAAAGTGCACATTGCGGCAGCGCGTCGATGTCGGGTTCCCCCACCCGCACCTACCCTGGAGCCTGTCCCCATGCTGGTTCAGCCCCTGCGCTCTCCGGACCTCCGCCGCTCCCCGTCGGCGGACGCGTCCGTCGAACCCAAGGTCGCGGTGCTCCTCAACGCCAACGCCCGGAAGGTGGATGCCCGGGTGGTGAAGTCCCTGTCGCACGTGGTGCCGGAGCAGGACCTGTTCCTCTCCCGCTCGCAGTTGGACGGCCGGCGCATCGCCCAGACGGTGCTGGAGCGCGGCTATCCCATGGTCTTCACGGGCGGCGGCGACGGAACCTTCATGGGCTTCGTCAACGAGATCCTCCAGCAGGTCGGCGCCCGAGGCCGCTTCGCCGGTCAGCAGGCGCCCCGCTTCGGCATCCTCAAGCTGGGCACGGGCAATGGCATCGCCGCCCACGTCAACGCCTCCGGCACCCGGGGCGACGGCATCCTCAACGACGTGCTGCGCGCCCGCACCGGTGAAGTCCCGGGCTTCCGCCCCATGGACCTGCTGATGGTGGACGGCCAGCGCGCGCCCTTCGCGGGGCTGGGCGTGGATGGCAAGGTGCTCAACGACTACATCTGGGTGAAGGAGAACCTGGGCAAGGGGCTCTTCAAGAGCATGCTGTCCGGCAGCGGCGGGTACTTCTCCGCGGTGGCCTGCAAGACGGTGCCGCACTACCTGACGCACTCGACGTGGGTGGAGTGCGAGGTCGTCAACGGCCAGGCGGGCGAGGCGTACCGGCTGGGTCCCGACGGCCAGCCCACGGGTGAGCCGGTGGCCCCTGGCGAGCTGATCTTCCGGGGCAAGACGATGATGGCCGCCGCGGGCACCATGCCCTTTTACGGCTATGGCTTCCGGATGTTCCCCTTCGCGTGTGGCCGGCGCGGCTTCATGCAGCTGCGGCTGGGCCAGGTGACGCCCACGCAGGTGCTCGCGAACCTGCCCAAGCTGTGGAACGGCCGCTGGTTCCCCGAGGGCCTGCACGACTTCCACGTCCGCGAGGCCACCATCCGCTTCGCGCGCCCCATGCCCTTCCAGGTGGGCGGCGACGCGGCCGGATATCGGGACCAGGTGTCGCTGTCGGTGGCGCCCGAGTCCATCGAGCTCGTCGACTTCAACGGCGCGCTGAACTAGCCCGCGCCGCGGGGGGACGGTGCGATTGCCGCCCTCCCCTCACTTCCGCTCAGCCCCTGTCGCGTGAGGCCGGAGGCTTCTCGCCCGGCTCCTTGCGGCGTCCCACCAGGAAGGCGTAGCTGACGCTGGCCTTGCCGTTGCTCTCGCGGTGCAGCGCCAGCTCCTCGCGCAGCGGGGATGCCTGGGGGCCGGACGTGGGCCGCAGACAAGCCTCCACCTCGCGGTAGTAGTCGTCGAGTTCCACGTCGTGCAGCGACTCCGCCGACTCCGGCTCGAAGCCATTCAGCTCCAGCGACTGGAGCAGCTCGCGCGGCAGCAACAGGGGCGCGCCCAGACGGCGCTCCCACAGCTCCGCGGCGGCCTTGGGCAGGAAGCGCCCCACCCTCGCGGGGAAGGTCATCCCCAGCCGCCCTCGTCGAGCCAGCAGCGGCCTCAGGGCGGCCAGCGTCCCGCGCAGGGTGTACAGCACCCGGCCCTGGACGAGGATGGCATCGAAGGCTCCATCCGGCAGGCCGAGCGAATCCAGGGACACGCCGCGCACGTCGATGCGGTCGGTCAGGCCCTGGTTGCGCACGCGTTCGCGGGCGGCGGAGACCAGGGACTCGTCCATGTCCGCGGCGACGACGGAGCAGCCCATCTCCCGGGCCAGCAGCAGCGCCGCGGCGCCATCCGCGCCACACCCGAGCACGAGCACCCGAGCGCCAGGCTCCAGTTGGGCCACCTTGGCGAACCGCCGAGTCACGTCGTCCGAGCTGAACGCGCGCCGGGCGTCCGCGGGGTGGTACAGCGGAAAGGAGTCTGCCGGGCTCATGGGCTCCTCATATACCCAACCCCGCCCGGACTTCCAGAGACGGCGCGGGCCTCCCACCCGGGGGAGGAGGCCGCGCGCGTCCGGCGTCACAGGTAGTAGACGATGCGGGGGTCCATTTTCAGGTGTTCATAGATGGTGCGCCGCTGCTCCTCGGACAGCAGGTACACCGACACGCTGAGGGACAGGTACTTGCCCTTGCTGCTGGGCTGCTCGCGGATGGAGTCCGGCGAGATTTCGGTGCCCATCATCTTCCGGAACAAGTCCCTCACGTGCTCCGGGAAGCCGGGGCCCTGCAGGCCCATCACCTTGAAGGTGTAGACCGAGGGGTACTCGATGAGGGGCTTCTTCTCTCCGTCTTCCGGAGGGGTATCTCCAGGGCCGTCGGTCGTCATGACACGTCTCTTCGAACAGGCACCCGCGGGTGCCTAGAGCAGGTTGGCGGCGAGTTCGGCCAGGGCACTGCGCTCGCCCTTGGCCATGGTGATGTGCGCGGCGATCTTCTCGCTCTTGAAGCGATTGACCACGTGCACCAGCCCGTTGTTGGTCGAATCCACGTAGGGGTTGTCGATCTGGAACGGGTCCCCCGTGAGGATGATCTTCGTGTTGTCTCCCACGCGGGTGATGATGGTCTTCACCTCGTGGGGCGTGAGGTTCTGCGCTTCGTCCACGATGATGAACTGGTTGGGGATGCTCCGGCCACGGATGTACGTGAGCGGTTCAATCTCCATCAGCCCCAGGTCCAGGAGCTCGTGATAGCCGCGCCCGGCCTTCTTGTCCGCGCGGCTGAGGTTCATCAGGAACTCCACGTTGTCGAAAATGGGCTGCATCCAGGGGTTGAGCTTCTCCTCGACGCTGCCGGGCAGATACCCGATGTCCCGTCCCAGGGGGAAGATGGGACGGCTCACCAGGAGCTTCTGGTAGAGGTTCTCCTCCGTCACCTTCTGGAGTCCCGCGGCGATGGCCAGCAGCGTCTTGCCCGTGCCCGCCTTGCCGACGATGGTGACGAGCTTGATGTCGTCGTTGAGCAGCAGGTCCAGGCAGAAGGCCTGCTCCATGTTGCGCGGGCGGATGCCCCAGGTGCCCTCCTTGCTCTGGCGGAGCAGCGGCACCAGCCGGTTCTTCAGGCCGTGCAGCCGCCCCATGGCGGTGTGCGACGGGTTCGTCTCGTCCTTGAGCAGCACCAGCTGGTTGGGGAAGAGCGTGTCCACGTCCGGCAGCTCCACCTCCGCGCCGGGCTTGTACATCTGGTCCACCAATTCCTTGGGGACGAGCCGCTCGGTGAAGCCCGTGTACAGCTCGGTGATCTCCACCCGCTCGGTGTCGTAGTCCTCGGCGATGAGGCCCAACGCATCCGCGCGGATGCGCAGGTTGGTGTCCTTGGTGATGAAGACGGCCTGGGTGTCGGGCTCCTGCTCCATCAGGTCGATGGCCACCGCGAGGATGCGGTTGTCCATCAGGTTGCTGTCCGCCATGGACAGCGGCAGGTCGCGCTCCGTGAAGCACACCCGGAGCATGCCGCCCCTGGGCATGGGCACCCCTTCCTTCAGCGAGCCCTCCGCGCGGAACGTGTCCAGGTAGCGCGCCACCATGCGGGCGTTGCGACCCAGCTCGGAGAGATCTCTCTTGAACTGATCAATCTCCTCGATGACGTAGATGGGGATGATGACGTTGTTGTCCTCGAACGCGTAGATGCTGCGCGGATCATGAAGGAGGACGTTGGTATCGAGGATGAAGTTCTTTCGCATCGTGGGTTCGCGCGACCTGATTGGTTCGGGTGCGACCGCTGGGGACCGTGCGACGTGGCTGAGCCTGACGCCCACTCCAATATAGACAGGGGCTCCGACGGAAGCAGCCAGGATGGTGTCGGAGGCGCGGGCTGTTCGAAACCCCACGCCACTCCCCTCAGTGCGCGAGCACGGGGGCGAGCGGGTCGTACCCCAAGAGCTCCGCCAGTCGCTCGGGTGGTGGCCCCGGGGGCATGCGCTCCCAGGGGAAGCGCTGCTGGAGCGCCTCCTCGTCGAGCGTCAGCACCCGCCGGCCGGTCTGCTCGCGGGCCTCGGCCCAGGCCTTGGCGTCGAACGAGCGGATCAACCTGCGACTGAGCGGCGACAGCATGGGCATGGGGGTGAAGGGGATGTGCTGCCCGTCGGCGTCGCGCATGCAGCCCAGCTCCACGGCCCACGCGAGCAGCCAGCGAGGCCGCTTCCCGCCAGCGCCGCGCAGCGCGAGGAATCTCCCCTGGGCCGCTCCGTCCACGAAGAGGAAGCGCCGGTCATAGACGCTCGCGGCGGCGAAGGTCGAAGGCGTGAGGGCCAGCGCCTCCGCGCCGATGCGACGGGCCATGAGCATCAGGAGTTCCAGCAGGGGTGCGGAGAGCGCGAGCCCGGGGTGGCTCTGTCCTGGCAGCGGTGGACGGTGCCAGTCGAAGGAGCGGCCCGGGTTCTGGAGCAGCAGCGCGTCCACGTAGAGCAGGGGCACGGTGGCGAGCACGTCACCGAGGCCGACCTCGGCGCCGGTGGCCATGCGAAGGGACAGGTCGGCGACGGGGGCATAGAAGCGACGGCTCCACAGGACGACGCGGGGGCGGAACGGGTCCTCGCCCTGGATGCGCAGCTCGATGGGCCCCACGCGCTCCTCGGCGCGCTGGAGCAGGCCGTAGGCGCGGAGCACCCGCTCCAGACCCTGGTGGCTGTAGGTGCCGAAGAGGAGGCCCACGCGGGTCTTCTGGGAGTCGCCCAGGCCCAGGTCCTCGAGGGAGAGCTCCTCGACATCGGGCGCGGCCAGGTCCGCCCCGCTCAGGTGCTGATAGATGCGGCGGAAGCGGGTGTTGATGGGCAGCGTCCGAGGCATGGGGCCTCCTAGTCGTAGCGGATGTCGATGACGGTCAGCTCGATGTCGCCCCGGGGGCGGTGCACCTCGACGGAGTCGCCCACGCTCTTGCGCAAGAGGGCGCGCCCGATGGGGGACTCCACGCTGATGCGACCTCCGGCGGCATCGATCTCATCGGACCCGACTATCTGGTACGTCGTGCGAGCTCCGTCCTCGTCCTCGAGGGTGACCGTGGCGCCGAAGTAAACGTGTGCACGGTCACTCTGTTCAGAAGGCGTGACGATGGTGGCGGTGTCCAGGCGCTTTTGTAGGAAGCGGATGCGGCGGTCGATTTCGCGCAGGCGCTTCTTTCCGTAGATGTACTCGGCGTTCTCGGAGCGGTCGCCCTGGGCGGCGGCGGCGGAGACCTCGGCCGTGACTTTGGGGCGCTCCACGTTGAGCAGGCGGATGAGCTCCCGGTGCATCCGCTCGGCGCCCGAGCGGGTGAGGTAGCGGCGGAACGGGGCCTTCTCTTCGCCGTCCTCGGCCTCCAGGTCTTCGTGTTCTTCAGGGGGGAGGTCCTGGTGGGCCATGCCCTCTGTATACCGCCGATGCCTGACGACGGCGTGGGGACGGGGCCCCCGGCGTTCACCGGGAGTCGGGGAGTCATCGTCAGGAAGGGGGACGTGCGCTCGCCAGTGGAAAGCGCGAAGGAGTTCGGGTAGGAAGCGCCTGCCTCCGAGGCCCGGGAGGGCCGCACGTGGATTTTGGACAAAAGAATAGTGCGAGTCGCTAGCTCAGATGGTAGAGCACCGGCCTTTTAAGCCGAGGGTCGGGGGTTCGATCCCCCCGCGACTCATGTAGGTGGCGACGTCCCCGTCGTCTAGAGGCCCAGGACGCTGGCCTTTCAAGCCGGTAACACGGGTTCGAATCCCGTCGGGGACAAGTAGGAACGCGGGGCTGGACGGTGCAAACCGTCCAGCCCCGTTCGTTTTTGGCCGCTCCGTGTTGCTCCTTTGGGCCGGAACAACGCCGCCAGCGGCCCATGAACGGGACTCTCCACGGGCGGTCATCATCAGGCCGAGTTTGGTCGCACAGCTTCCGGACACGTGCGCCTTGCAATGGCCCTACGCCGGGTCAAGTCCACTTGAAGCCCTCCTTCGTTCGGACGACCGCCACGTCGAGCAGGTAGTTCCCGAAGGGCGGATAGCGCGCCCGCCAGCCTCAGCCTGCGCGGTGGCAGTCCTCGTGAGTGCGTTGCTCATGGTTACGTGGGCCCTTCGGCTTGGGCCGAGTCAGCGGTGAAGTGCGCTGCCCCGCACGTAAATGCGTGCGGATTCCGGGAGTGGTTAGGACTACTCGGTCACTTGAATCCAGGTAGCGGTCATGATCTACGGTCGGGATGACACCCGAACATCTGCGCAAGCTGGATGAGGCGCTGAGCGCCTACCTCGATGAGATGGTGGTCGGCATGGGGCGGCTGGAGCGGCGCCGGGCCATGGAGGCCTATGTGACGGGCCTGCTGCTGGACGGGGAACGCAAGAGCATCGAGCCGATGGCGTCCCGACTGGTTGAGGACACCCGCGAGGTGGAGGCGATGCGCCAGCGGCTGCAGCAGTGCGTCTCGCAGGGGACGTGGAGTGACGAGGCGCTGCGAGAACGGCTGGCGAGGAAACTGGAAACCGAGGTGCCGGAGTTGGAGGCCCTGGTGGTGGACGACACGGGGTTTCCCAAGAAGGGGCAGCACTCGGTGGGGGTGGCCCGGCAGTACTCGGGCACGTTGGGGCGCACGGACAACTGCCAGGTGGCCGTCAGCCTGCATCTGGCGGGGCCGCGAGGCAGCGGATGCATCGGCATGCGGCTGTACCTGCCCGAGGACTGGGTGAGGGACACGGCGCGGCGCAAGGCGGTAGGTGTCCCCGAGACGGTGGGAGCCGCGCGCAAATGGGAGCTTGCGCTGGAGCAGTTGGATGACGCGCTGAAATGGGGCGTGCGGCGGCATGTCGTCCTGGCGGATGCGGGGTATGGCAACTGCCGAGAGTTCCGCGAAGGGCTCACGGCTCGGAGACTGCCCTACCTTGTCGGCGTGCCAGGGCAACACAAGGTATGGCCTCCAGGAACTGCGCCGCACCTGCCCGTGAAGAAGGCGGGCGAGTACGGGCGCCCTCGGACGCGCTTCGTCACCGACAGCGGCGTGCAGCCCTGGACGATTGAAGAGCTGGCGCGCCAGTTGCCCGAAGAGGAGTACCGCCGTGTCAGCTGGCGCGAGGGCAGTCGTGGCACACAGTCCTCCACCTTCGCCGCGGTGCGAATCCAAGTCGCCGAAGGCCACGTCGTCCGCAAAGCGCCAGGCACTCCCGAATGGTTGCTGTGTGAGTGGCCGCAGGGGGAAGCCGCGCCGACGAAGTTCTATCTCTCGTCATTGCCGGCGGACACGCCTCTCAAACGCCTCGTCACCCTGGCAAAGCTGCGCTGGCGCGTGGAGCGGGACTACCAGGAGATGAAGGGCGAAGTAGGGCTGGACCACTTCGAGGGCCGCACTTGGAGAGGCTTTCATCACCACGCCACGCTGTGCATGGTGGCCCACGGTTTCCTCGCGCTCCGAAGAGCGCTTTCCCCCCCGGAGCAAGACGCCGTGGACGCTGCCCCAGGTTCGACGTCGCCTTCAGCACCTGCTGCTGCGCCGCATCGGCCATTGCCCGCTGTGCCTCCGCAGACTCGGAGCTCACGCTCCTCCTCTCGGGCCGTCCCGCATCTGATCAAGTAGTATTAAGCGGATCTCGTTTTGCTGAGTCGGGGAATGCGGTGGCCAATTTCTTCACATCAACAGCGCCCTGAGTCGGCGCGGACTTTACCTTGTCTTCAGAGAGGGCCTCGAGCGAGCAAAGGCAAATCGAGAGAATGGAAAACACAATCTTATGGTTGCGAATCATTGCTTCCTTTCGAGAGATAGCAGTCTCGCCACCTGCAACTACAACACGCCCCTGACGGGACCTCGATGCATGTCGGGGTGACGTTGTAAGATTCCGCCGCGCAGTCGATTCCCAGTTATTTGTCAGACGGAAATGCCAGCATTCAACCCGCTTGCCTTCCTTTGAGAGAGGCATGAGGGTGAAAAATGCGTTCTGTCCTCTGGATACTGTGCACCGTTCTCTCCGTGACGGGATGCGCTGGCGTTGAACCCTCGACGCGCAGGGGCACCTTCCAGCAGCGTTCCGCACTATTCGGAGAAGGAGGGCCCCCCCGAGCACAGAGGAGCGATGCGTTCGATGCGCTGCTTCGTGACGCGGGGCTCGGGGACCAAGACGAACGTCCCGTGTCAGGCAGTTCGCTCACGCCGACACACGCCGCGCGACTGCTGAAGGCGCTGACCGTCAAGGACGTGACGCTGGGGCAGTTCCCGGCACGCGTCGCGGTGGGCTTCATGCTGCGCGAGGTGCTCGACGCGGGCGAAGTGTCGCGGGCCGAGTTGGTGCGGCGAGTCGGGCGCTTCACTCAACTGGCGGTCCTCCGTCCTGACGGTTGCCTCGCGTGGGTACGCAGCGGGCAGACCCAGCAGCGCGTGGGCACCGTGGAGTGGAAGGACGGTGCCTTCCGGGCCGGCCAGTTCGAGCTGGGCGTCTTCTACTCGGGCAAGGGCGGTGTCTTCCGACAACTGAACGTGCGGTTGGAGGAGACCGGAGGAGGCGCCTTCGCTGACGTCCACGACGATGCCGACTACCTGAGCCGCACCCTGGACGGAGCCGAAGAGGCTTTCGTCGGGCTGGCGCTGGCGGTGGGGCAGCTCTTCTCCACGTCCCCAGGGGACACCCTCGCGGCGCTAAGACACATGCCTGCCGCCGTGGCGGCGCTGCTGGCCTCATCGCCCGAGTACCTGGAGCGCTTCCAGTACATGCCGCGCGGCGAGCAGGTGCAGGCCGTCTCCAAGATGGTGACGAACCTGATCGCCACCTGGGGCACGGCGGCTGCCGCAACGCGCACGCTGACAGGTGCGACGCTCACTACAGCCGAGGTGCCGGTACTGTCGCTGTCAGCCCAGGGGGCACTCGTCATGGGGCGCGTCGCGGTGCCGGTGGGGCGAGCGGCGGCGGTGCTGAGCGGTGGGCCTGGCGCAGCCATCATCCTTCAGAGGGCGAGCACGGCCGCGAAGCAAGGGGGACCTTCCAAGGGGCCTGGGCAGTGGGGGCCGGCCAAGGAGTCCATGAAGGCGCCTGCCCGTCGTTACCAGGAACAGGTGACGGGCCACTCTGCCGATGATGCCTACTGGGTCGGCGGCATGAGCACGCAGGCCGGCGGCGTGAAGTTCGACGGATTCAAGAACCGCGTACTACTGGAGGCCAAAGGGCCGGGCTATGCGAAGTTCTTCGACGGGATGGAGCCCAAGGAATGGTTCCGGTACTCCGGAGCACAGGGGCTCGTTGAACAAGCAAGGCGGCAAACCACGAAGGTACGTGGCCTGGGCATCCTGATTGAATGGCATGTCGCCGAAGCCAATGCAGCTACGGCATTCCGAAGGCTCTTGGACGGCGCGGGTATCGAGGGCATAAATGTCCTTCACACTCCGGCGCTCTGAGGGGAGAACAACATGGCCACCACACCCGAGGCCGCTCCGCATGCCGAGACCTACTATGCCGGCGCCTACTGGGGGCCTCGTAAGGAGTCCCCCGAAGATTGTGCCTTGCGCACGGCAAACTTTCTCAACCTCATGGCTGAGTGCGACCCGCTTCTTGCTCACTGGTACAAGCCCACCAAGTCACGCAAGGACGCGCAAAAGTACCCGCTGATGCCGCCAGACGTGCCGACTCTTGCCGCGCAGTTCCGGCGTGGCGTCAACCACGAACGAGGTGGCCCGGTCATCGAGCAACTGGGCTTCAGCTTCTGGTTCGGCAACGGGGGAGCTGGTGCGGATGGTGTGGATCTGCGACTCACGTGTGGCGCCTACTCGGAGGCGGTTCCCAACTCGTGCGTAATGACGCTCCCAAAGCATGGACCGAACGCGGAACGGATAATCGCGGCTCCCGTGCTGCCCCATGTGGTGAGCTGCATGGCATCGGCTTGGGATGCGGACTGGGCGCTCGCCACTTCGTGGGAGCATCGCGAGAAGCTCTCGGATGAGGCCAGGACAGGGACGTTCGTCGGCTGGGTCACATACTTGTCCCTGCGACGTGGGACGGTGCCACCGCTGCCGGCTCCCGTGCGCATTCAGCAGGTCGAAGGCAAAGGTACGTTGGTGGTCCTCACCCCCGAGCGCTTCACGGTGACCAACCCCGAGCACTTGGCGCTGGCGAAGCGAGTGCGTGAGCTGCTTTCGAGGGCAGGTCTCCTGCGGCCGGTGCTGGACGGACCTGCCTGACACTCCGGACCGAGCGAAAGAGCCGCCATGTGCCCCCAGTGTGCCCCTCCAGCGAGGATTGAGAGGCACACCAGGAAACAGCATGGGACGGGGCGGGATGACGAACCCGAGGCTCAGCCATACAGCTCGCTCAGCGGACCCGGAGCGATTCGCGTGCTGCCCTCCTGCCCGAAGGTATTGAAGTCCGCGTCTCCGAACGCGTGGCCGAGCGTGTTGAAGAGGTTGGAGACCTGCCGGTTCCGGGCCGCGTCGTACTTCGGGTACACCACCGTGCGCCCATCTGTCTTCAGGCCCAGCGCGTTGCCGCCCACCACGAGCTTCGGCCACTCACGCGAGGTCGAGTGGTGCTGCTCGCCGTTGTCGGACATGAAGACAATCGCCGTGTGATCCAGCATCGATCCACTCGCGCCGACCTCGGGCGTGGCGGCCAGCGTCCTCGCCAGGTTCGCCACCAACTGCACGTGGCGACGGGTGACCTCGGCGACGCGATCCCAGTTCTGCCCCGCATCCAGGCCGTGCTGCAGGCTGTGTCGCGGGATGTCGGTCACATCCGGGCCGTAGGCCACGTCAAAACCTGAGGTGCCCGTCGCCAGCACCACCGTGTTCGTCAACCCGCCCAGGAGGGACGCCGTGGCGATCTGGAACTGCGCCTCGAACCACTTCAGCGAGTCGGGCGGTGAGCCCGCGCCGGTGATGAGCGGGTTGTCCTTCGGCGCCAGCGGCAGGTAGGGCCGCACGCGGTCCGCCATGCCCGCGAGCTGGTCCTCCCGCGTCCGCAGCGACTCGAGCGAGGAGACGTAGCGCTCCAGCTTCAGCCGCTCGTTGGAGTTGCCGCGGAACTCCGCCAGCGCCTTCCGCGAGTCGGCCAACGCGAAGTCGAAGAGCATCTTGCGGTCTCGCCCATTCGTCGAACCACCGAGCAGCGACCCGAAGGTGCTGTCGAACGCGAGCGACGGGTTGACGATGATGCCCGCGGGCTTGCGCGGTCCGAGCGCGCAGGTCTCGTACACGATTGACACGCGCGCGGAGCTGGTGCCCAGGCGCAGCACGTCGAACGGTGCACCCCGGCGCAGGCGAGGAGCAATCACGGCGTCGAAGGTCGCGCCCGCGCCGTTCACCGCGCAGCTCAGCCCGCCCGTCCCGCTGGAGTGCCCGCCGCCCGCGATGAGGTTCGAGAGCCCCAGCAGCACGGCGGAGCGATTCACCAGGTCGATGTTGCCGGAAGACGCCGCCAGCGGCCCGAGGCTGATCGCGCTGGCGAGATTGTCGCCCTCACGCACCAGCGGCGTGTCCTTGTACGCGTCCCAGAAGAGGCGGTCGGAGGTGTTGGCGCGTCCACCCAGCGCCGCGCGGGTGCCCGTGCTCAGGAGCGCGCGGGGGTAGACGCCATTGCACTCGAGGACCAGCACCAGGCGCGCCGGCAACGCTGGCGACTGGGCATAGACGTCGTGGAAGTAGGGCGCGAAGAGGCCGGCGGCCATGCCCTTCAGGACGGTTCGTCGCGAGAACATGGCAGTCACTCTCCAGCCTGCGGCACACGCCGCGTCTTCCAGGTGTCACTGGTCATCAGCGTGGTCAGCATCTTGGAGAACGAGCCATGGTTCTCATCATAGGTCTGCTCCATCCGCGTCAGCGTGCAGGCGTCGCTCGGGTTCTCGGGGCGTCCCATGAAGTAGCGGAAGGCCTGTCGCACGAAGCAGCGTTTCACGTGCGGCGAGGTCGCCAGGCGCTCGCTCAGCTCCACCGCGTCGCGCACCGCGCCGTTCAGCGCGGGGTCCGGCATCGAGGTGAGCGTCGAGCTTCCGTCCGGCGTGGTCCAGCCTCCGCTGGTCGAGTGGTCCCGAGCGCGCAGGAAGCCCGCGTGGTTGTAGATCTCGAAGGGCAGGCCGAGCGGCTCCATCAGGCGGTGACAGCCCTGACACTGCGCTCCAGCGGTCGCCTCCTGCAGGCGGCGGCGCGCATTCTTGTCGGCCGCGTGAGCGCCGACCTGTGCCGCCACCTGCACGCTGCTGAGCGGCGGGACGAAGCCGCACAAGAGGTTCTCGCGCACCCACTTGCCGCGGTGGACGATGGACGGGTCATCCTCGAAGTTGCCGCCGTGCGCCGCCAGCCACACCGGATGGGTCAGCACGCCCGCGCGCTCGGCGGCAGGCAGCGCCTTCCAGCGGCCCGCGACGGTCGCCGGGAGGATCTCGCTGACGTTGTAGGGGTGCGAGAGGCCCTTGTGTGAGTCGTACGCCGCGTTCTGCATGGAGGGCACGTAGAACGTGCGCGTGGTGAGCAGGTTCGCCAGCACGTCTTGATCCTCGACCACCACCCGGGCGATCAGATCATCGAACTGCTGGATGAAGGTCGGCTCCAGCGGATGGAAGTTGGTGAGCAGGTTGTCGTAAGAGACCGCGCTGATGTAGCCGAGCCCCTCGAGTTCGAAGCGCGAGGTCGCCGCCGGGGACTCCTTGAACACCGCGGACACGTGCCCGTAGCCGAGCCACTCGCGGAAGAAGCCCGCGACTCCGTCACCCAGCCAGTACTGCCCGCGCTTGGAGCGCTGATCCTCGTTGTAGTCCTGCACCAGGTCGAAGCGCGGCGTCCCGTTCTGGAGGGCGTCGACGCCGCCCAGGTGCTTCTGGATCAGGGCGGTGGTCGTCGCATCCTGCATGAGCGAGCCGTCCTTCGCGGCGGTGGCCACGTCCGCCAGATGCCCCTCCAGGGGAGCCGAGTAATGCGGCCACACGAAGCTCGGCGTGGCCGAGGGCGCGCGCCCCGCCAGCGCGTAGGACAGCTGCGAGCCGAGCTCGAGGCTCGTCAGCTCCACGCGACCGTCCGCCGGCGCGCCGCCCATCTCGCGGCGGAACATGGCGCCGGTCATCATCCACGCGGCGTTGGAGATCCGCGTGATGGAGTCCGCGCGGTTTTGCGGGGAGTTGCTCGGCTCCTGCGCGATGACCGCGGTCGCGAAGGCGGTGAGGCGGGTGAGCTCATCCTCGGTGGGTGGGCGGAAGAAGACACCGAATTCGAGCATCTGTCCGAGGTGGAACCGCTTGCAGGAGTCGCTCGGGTTCGATTCGACGAACATGCAGTTGAAGCGCCTGTCGGTGAAGACACGCTCCATCCGGTTGCCATCCGGGTAGTTCATCGTCCACGGCGCGGCGGCCTCGCCGACCACCGGCAGGAAGAGCTCCACCGAGGCCTCGTCCAGCGTCTCGTCCGTGGCCCAGGAGCTGTACTGCTCGATGGCGCTCGGGTCGAGCGGGTTGTCGTAGAAGCTGAACCCGGTCCAACTGCGTTCCACCGAGCCGCCGACGTTGCGGGTGAACTCGCGCCGGTTCATGCGGCGGATGCGCGTCGGCGCATCCGAGCGCACGCCCTCGGTGCAACTGAAGAGCGCGGACTGATCGAGCAGGTTGGGCTCGGGCACCACCGTCGCGGGCGGGCCGTCCGTGCCATTGCAGAGGGGCATCCCCTCCCCGATCCAGGTCTCGAGCGCGGTGAGCTCGGCTGCGCTCGCGCGCTCATGAGGGACCGGCGGCATCGGAGACGCGTTGTCGCGCATGCGGATGAGCGCGCGCTGGGCGTTGCTGAGCCTCCCATCCGTCGCCGAGCTCACCCGCATGTCGTGCAGGGCGCGCAGCGGCATCGTCGCCCCCTGGGTCGGCAGCGCGCCGTGACAGCTCGCGCAGCGAGCGGCGAGCACTGACTGCACCACGCACGCGGCGGCCAGGTCCCCCCCGGGTCCACCATCGGGTCCCCCTGGATTGTTGGGACCTCCGTCGTTGGTGTCGTTGGACCCGATGGAGCCCTTGCACGCAACGAGGCTCAATAGTCCGGCCAGCAGGAGGACGCGGTTCATCCGGCCAGATTGCCACGGACGGCTGGTGGGATGGCAAGCAGGCCATGCCGGAGGGGCTCAGTCCTTGCCGGGCGACCTGTGAGGGCGCGCCGGTGCCCACAAGATTTCATCAGGGGCGGAGCGTGCGCTTCAGTGCTAGGCCATGCGTCCATGTCCGGCGACTCACCCGTCCCCGCCCCCGGCGGCTTGCCCACCCTGCACTTCCCCCCCGAGCTCCCCATCTCGAGCCGGGTGGAGGACATCACCAAGGCCATCTCCGCCCATCAGGTGGTCATCGTCGCGGGGGCCACCGGCTCGGGGAAGACGACGCAGCTGCCGAAAGTCCTGCTCGCCATGGGGCGCGGCCGCCCGCGCCAGATTGGCGTCACCCAACCCCGGCGTATCGCCGCGACGAGCGTGGCGGCGCGCGTGGCCCGCGAGCTCGGCACGGAGCTGGGCACGGACGTCGGCTACCAGATTCGCTTCGAGGACCGCTCGTCCCGGCAGACGGCCGTGAAGTTCATGACCGACGGAGTCCTGCTCGCGCAGATTCACAGCGACCCGCTCCTGCGCCGCTACGACACCATCGTTCTCGACGAGGCCCACGAGCGCAGCCTCACCATCGACTTCCTGCTGGGGTGGCTCAAGCGCCTCCTCCCCAAGCGCCCCGACCTCAAGGTGGTGGTGAGCTCGGCCACCATCGAGACCGAGCGCTTCTCCCAGTTCTTCGGGGGCGCTCCGGTCATCCAGGTCGAGGGCCGCACCTTTCCGGTGGACGTGCTCTACGAGCCGCCCCCCGAGGACGACGAGCTCACCGACTCCGTCGCCGATGCGGTGGCGAACGTACTCACGCTCGACCCGGACGGGGACGTCCTCGTGTTCCTCCCCGGCGAGCGGGAAATCCGAGAGACAGAAAATGCCCTGAACGCGCGCTCGCTCCGCGGCACGGTGGTGCAGCCCCTGTATTCGCGCCTGTCGGCCGCCGAGCAGTCGCGCGTCTTCGCCACCATCCCCCAGCGCCGGGTCATCCTCGCCACCAACGTCGCGGAGACATCGGTCACCATCCCGGGAATCGTCTACGTCGTGGACACGGGGGTGGCGCGCCTGTCGCGCTATGACCCACGCTCGGGCACCACGCGCCTTCACATCGAGCCGGTCTCCCAGGCCAGCGCCGACCAGCGCAAGGGGCGCTGCGGACGCGTGCGCGAGGGAATCTGCGTGCGCCTCTACGACGAGGTGAGCTTCACCACCCGGCCCGCCTTCACCGACCCGGAAATCAAGCGCACGGGGCTCGCGGGGGTCATCCTGCGGATGAAGTCCCTCGGCCTCGGTGACGTCGAGGACTTCCCCTTCCTCGATCCGCCCCAGCCGAGGGCCATCGCCGAGGGCTGGCGGGTGCTCGAGGAGCTCGGGGCCATCGAGGGCAAGGAGCGCACCTTGACGCCGCTCGGGCACCAGCTCGCGCGCTTCCCGGTGGACCCTCGCATCGCGCGGATGATTCTCGCCGGCGCCGAATACGGATGCCTGGAAGAGGTGCTCATCGTCGCCGCGGCGCTCAACCTGCAGGACCCGCGCGAGCGGCCACGGGAGCTCGCGCAGAAGGCGGACGAGCTGCACCGGCGCTTCCGTGACGAGCACTCGGACTTCACCGGGCTCCTCAAGCTGTGGGCGTTCGTGAGCGAGGCCGAGGGCCGGGGGACGTCCCATCTGCGGCGCGTGTGCCGGGACAACTTCCTGTCCTTCCTCCGGGTGCGCGAGTGGCGGGATGTCCAGCGCCAGCTCGAGGAGACCGTCCGCGAGCTGCGCCTGCCACGCAAGGGCCGGGGCGCCCCGGCGCGCGGGGACCTCCTGCATCAGGCGCTCCTCACCGGGCTTCTGTCCCGCATCGGCCAGTGGAATCCGGAGCAGCGCGTCTATACGGGTGCGAAGCAGACGCGCTTCATGGTTCACCCCTCGTCGGCGCTCGCGAAGAAGCCCCCGGCCTGGGTGATGGCGTTCGAGCTCGTGGAGACGTCCCAGTTGTTCGCGCGCACCGTGGCGAAGCTCGACCCGGAGTGGCTCGCGGCGGCAGCCCCCCACCTGCTCAAGCGCAGCTACTCCGACCCGCACTGGTCGGAGAAGTCCGCACGCGCCGTGGTGAAGGAGAACGCGACCCTCTTCGGGCTTCAAGTCTTCAAGGAGCGCCCCGTACCCCTGGCCAGCATGGACCCCGCCCAGGCACGGCTGATGTTCCTGGAGCATGCCCTGGTGCGCGGCGAGTACCGCACCCGGGGGACATTCCAGGAGAAGAACCGCCAGGTGCTGGAGCGCGTGGCGCGCCTGCGGGACAAGGCACGGCGCAGCGAGCTGCTCGACAACGAGGCGCTGCTGACGTTCTTCGACGAGCGCCTCCCAGCGGACGTGATGGACGGAGCGAGCTTCGAGGCCTGGCGCCGCAAGGCCGAGGCAGCCGACCCCGACGTGCTCGTCCTCTCGATGGAGGATGCCCTCTCGCACGACCCGGGCCTGTCCCCGGCGCACTACCCGGACGCCATCACCCTGAACGGCGCTTCCGTGCCGGTGACGTACACCTTCGACCCCTCGGCCGAGGACGACGGCATCACCCTGAGCGTGCCGCTGCTGCTGCTCGCCCAGTTGGTCCCGGGTGAGCTCGACTGGACCATCCCCGGGTGGCAGCGGGAGAAACTCACCGCGCTGCTCGAGCAGATCCCCCGTGCCCAACGCAAGTCGTTGGGGCCGCTGCCCGCCCTGGTCGACCGTCTCGTGAAGGAACTCGTGCCCTTCCGCGGGCCGATGATTCCAGCACTCTCGCGCGCGGTGTCCCGGCTGTGCGGCGTGGACGTGCCCGAGGAGTCCCTCCGAGCGGATGCCGTGGTGCCCTACCTGCGCATCACGCTCCGGGTGCTCGACGAGCGGGGAAAGGAGCTCGCGCGGAGCCGCGACGCCGATGCGCTGCTCGAGCAGTACGGGGGACGTGCACGGGCGGCGCTGCGCAGCGCCGCGCCGACTTCGGACTGGGAGCGCAAGGGGCTGACGGCCTGGACCTTCGGTGAGCTGCCCGCCGTGGTCACCCGGCGGGTCGGCGGGCTCGAGGTCAGCAGCTATCCCGCGCTCGTCGACCGGGGCGCCGCCGTGGACCTGGTGCTGCTCGAGACAGCCTCCGCCGCCGACGCGGCCACGCGCACGGGGGTCCGCCGGCTCCTGATGCTCGCCGCGCGCGGACACGTGGCCGTCAGCGGCTCGCGCATGCCGCCGCCCTTCCCGTCCCTGGACGGCGCGCCGCCCGCGCGGGGCCAGGCCGACGCCTTCCGGGCGCTCGTCCTCGCACGCGGCGTCGATGATGCGTTCAAGCTCGCACCGGGTGCGCCGCTGCCCCGCGCGAAGGCGGCCTTCGAGGCGCTGGTCCATGCGGGCTCACCGCGCATCGAGCCGACGGCCCGGGACTGGGCGAACGCCGTCGTCGTCACCTCCTCGGAGCTCGCCGCGACGCTCGCCGCACTCAAAGCCGCCTCGAAGGGGCCGAGCGGCGCGGCGGCCGTGCGGGACATCCGCGCGCAGCTCGGGCACCTGTTCCCCGCGAACCTCATCGAGTGGATTCCCTTCGTGCGCCTGATGAACTACCCGCGCTACCTCCGCGCGGCCCAGGCACGGCTGTCGCGTGCGGTGAACAACCCCGCCAAGGACGAAGGGAAGGCGGCGCCCTTCACCCCCCTGTGGGAAACCTTCCTCGCGAGGCGCGCCACCCTGCGAGACCAGGAGGCGGCACAGGAGTTGAGATGGGCCTTCGAGGAGCTCCGCGTGGCCATCTTCTCTCCAGAGGTGACGACGCCCGTGTCGGTGACGGTGGCGAAGGTCAGCGCGGCCCTCGCGGCGCTGCGCTAGATGCGAGAGGCTCTAGGGCCGGTCGCGCCATTCTCAACCCTGCCCGAACAATCCCATGACAGCCCCCAGCCCCCCGCGGCAGTCCCCCTGGTCCGAGCGCGTCGCCATCGTCCGCCGGTACCATGAGATGGAGTCCCGCCTCACCGCGTCCGTCAGCGAGCGGATGCTCGACCTGGCGTGCCTCCAACCCGGGATGCGGGTGCTCGACCTGGCTTCGGGCATGGGCGAGCCCTCCCTCCGGGCCGCGTTGCGGGTGGGGCCCACGGGCTTCGTGCTGGGCACGGACCTGGTCGACGGCATGCTGGAGGCCGCGCGGGAGCAGGCCCGAGCCCAAAACCTTTCCAACATCGAGTTTCGAGCCGTGGACGCGGAGGCGCTCGACCTGCCGGAGCAGTCCTTCGATGCGGCGACCGTGCGCTGGGCGCTGATGTACATGGCCCGGCCCGAGCGCGCGCTCGCGCGGGTATGGCACGCGCTGCGCCCCTCCGGACGCCTGGTGTGCGCATGTTGGGCGGGCCTGGAGCAGGTGGAGTACGTGTCCCTGCCACGCAAGAGCATTGAGCCCTTCCGCCAGCCTCCCCCCATCGATTCAGAGGCCCCTGGCGTGTTCCGCTTCTCCGACCCTGAGCGCTTGCGCACGGTCCTGGCACACAGCGGGTTCACGCTGGAGCACGTCGAGGCGATGCACATCCCCGTGATGGAAGCCGCGGACGGCGCGGAGGTCGCGCGCTGGATTCGAGAATTCGGAGGGCCCGTCGCGAAGCTCGTGGCGGAGCTGACGCCCGAGGAGCAGCGCAGCTGGGAAGAGGGCGTGGCCCGTGAATGCGAGCACCATCGACGGGACGGGAAGGTCCAGCTCGGCGGTGTGACCTGGCTCGCCGTCGCGAGGAGGACCTAGCCCCAGCAGGGCAACGCCAGAGGCGAAATCCGGGACACACGGGGTGTGCTAGAAACCACGGATGTGATGGCTACCTTTCTGACCTCGTCCCCCCGTGTTCCGCTGCTCCTGGTCCTCTGTCTGGGAATCACCGGGCCCGTGTTGGCCAAGGCGCCCGATGCCAACGCCCAGGGCTTCGCGGCGTACAACAAGGGGGACTACGCGAAAGCCCATGCCCTCTTCGAGAAGGCGCTGAAGCAGGACCCCTCCAATGCCTACGCCCGCCTCAACCGGGCGCGGACGACCACGCTGCTCAACCAGGGAAAAGAGGACGCAGACGACTTCGACTACTGCGCCTTCGAGAGCAATTGGATGTACCTGGCGCTGGCAGACCTGTCGGTGGCCGTGGAGAAGGATGCCCAGGCCCTCCTTCCGAAGATTGACGAAGACTCGAAGGGGTTGAAGGCACTCAAGGCGAGTGACGAGTACAAGAAATGGCGCAAGGCCATCTCCGTCTTCGTGAATGAGAAGGGCATCAAGGAGAAGGTGCTTGGCGCCACATCGGACTGGTGGTTCCTGCAACCCGGGCAGATTCCCGAGAGCATCACCCTCGCGGCGGACAAGCGCGTCATGGCAACCCAGCAGGACACGTACGCGTACCCGACGGGCGAGTGGCGCCCTCTGAGGAGTGGCGTGGAAATCACGCCGGAGAAGAAGCCGGCGCGGGCCTGGAAACTGCTGGCGGGGAAGTACTACTTCGACCAGGGCAAGCGCTTCTTCTTCGAGGTACGGCTCGAGCCAGACGGAGAAACGACTCCAGCGGATTCCGGCTGGACGACGGGCCCGCTGAGCATTGGGCCACTGAGCGGCGACTGTCTTTAGCGCTCAAAGGTCCGCGACCGACCTTTCGCCAAGTCAGTCGAAGCCGCCGTCACCAGCATGCCCCACAGGGTGGCGCCCCCCTCGTCGGCAGGCCGCATACACGTCCAGCTCACCTGGGTTTGCCGGACCCCTCCGGGACTGGTAGACGCTCCGCACTCCCGCCGCTTTGGCGGGCTTGTCACGGAGACCCTAGATGAACAGCCTTGGACGCCTCGCTGTGGTGTGCGGTCTGTTTGCGCTGGTCGGTTGTGGGCCGGAAGCCCCTGTCACGGAGACCTCGGGAGAGGCCACCAAGGAGCAGGCCGCCAGCCCCATCCCGTCCCACATCTGCCCGGATGTGATGTATCCGCTGTGCGAGAACGGCGAGCTCTATCCCATCTATTCGGGCAAGTGCCTCGTCGGCTTCCAGTGCGTTCCCGACGTCACCGCCAACGCCATCTGTCCCAACCCCGTCTATCCGGGCCCTGGGTTCTGTGAGGACGGCATCATCACCCCGGTGTACGTGGGCGGCTGCATCGTTCGCTATACCTGCACGCGGTAGTCCCCCGCGCGCCCGCCCAACGCTCATGCGTGGGCGGGCCGCATTCACACGGGGGCAACGCCTCTCACCTCGCCGCGACTGACAGGCGATGCCGGGCAGCCTCCAGTACGCGCCGGCCTTCTCGAGTCGCGGACGTCTTCAGGCCGCCGCTTGATCAGAGCGGGGGGCCGTCCCCTGCGACGCGGACTGAGGCAGGGGCGCGCGCGAGACCTGGATGGCCTCCAGCAATCGGCGACTTGTCTCTCGATAGTCGAAGGAGCGCACGGCGCGTTCGCGTGCGGCACTGGCCATCCGCTCGCGCAGCGCGGCGTCCTGCCCGAGCTGGAGGAAGGCATTCGCCAATCCCTCCTCATCCCCCTGGGCCACCAGCAATCCCTCCGTCCCGTCGGAAATCATGTCCGGCGTGCCCCCGATGATGGAGCAGACAGGAGGGACGCCACAGGCCATCGCCTCCATGACAGCGACGGGAGAGGCCTCGCCGAGGCCGATGCTGGAGAGCACGAAGCCATCCGCGCGGTGCAGCAGGTCAATCACCGCTGCCTCTCCGAGCGGCCCCACCATGTCCACATGCGACTGCAATCCGAAGCGGGCGATGGACTGGCGGATCTCCTGCTCGTGAGGCCCCCTTCCCCCCAACGTGAGGTGGGCCTTCAGGCCCCGGTCCAATGCCTTGCGCAGTCCCGCGAAGGTATGGACATGACCCTTGCAGAGATGCAGCCGTCCAATGGAAGCGAGGTGGAGGCCCCGAGGAGACTCCGCGCGCTGGGCCGGAGGGGTGAAGCGGTCGGTGTCCACGCCCATCCACAGGGTATAGGTCCGCTCCGGCGGCAGACCCACGTCCTTGATGAGCTCACGCTGCATGGGGCGCGCTGCGGCTGCCACGAACGTGGCGTCCCAGGCCTTGGCGGCATGGTCTGTTCCATACACAGGAAGATCACCGTGGAGGTGGAAGCTGTAGCGAGGACCACCCAGAATCCTGCAGAGCGCGAGCACGTGCGCGGCGTCCGCGGCGGAATGACCATGGATATGGTCCAGCTTCCGCTCGCGTGCGTGATGGAGGAAGTCGACCGCGCAGGCCAGCATCCCCAGAGCTCGCGCCTTCTGCTTCACGCTCACCGAGAGCTTGGAGACATACGCGAGCGCCTGGGCCATGCCCGGGAAGTCCCTCGGCGAGAGCAGTGCGGACGAGAGTCGAGGCGGGAAGAGGTATGTCGTCTCCGAGGCCGCGCGCTCCGCCCATTCGTGAGGGCAGCCCTCCACGGGGCGCCTCGTGGAGAAGATGTGCACCTCGACCCCAGCGGCACGCAAGGCGGTGATCTCCCGCCAGAAGAAGGCGTGCGTTTGCGTGGGGAACTCTGGGATGAGCATGCCCAGACGAAAGGCGGCGACTGTCATGGCAGGGGTTCTATCCAAAAGCGTCTTGGACTTGGAACCACCCAGGCGTTGCGCGCTGGTAGAGGTGAAGAAGTGAGCAGAGCAAGCCGCCAGTAGCGTGCCTTTTCCGCGCCCGTAATAGTTCGCGGACCATTCACACACGAAGGAAAGGGCATTCAGTGCACGGGAGTCCACTCCAGGCGCACTGCAAAACTATGCATCGGCCGCGACCAGCGACGACCTCAACGACTGCGCCTCCTATTGAGGCGCATGGCAGTCCACCCGCTCGTTCCGTGAGCGGGAGCTTCTCTATGGCTCGGCGCGGGCCCGCGACACGAAGGCGCGCAGGTCCGCCTCCAGGGCCGTGGCCTCCACGAGGCTGGCCGGAACGAGCATGCCCTTGGGGGCCTCCTGCTGCTTCACCAGCCGTCGCGGTGGTCCCCAGGAGCGGCCGTCATCGCGCGTGGCATAGGAGAACCACAGCGTGCGAGGCTTCTCGTCGGTGCGCTCCAGCCCCGCCGAGCCGACGAGCATTCCGCGCCCCCTCGCGCTGATGTCGAGGTCGTGGACCTCCAGATACTCACCGTTCCACGTGGGCTGGTTCAAATCCCTGGGAAAGCCCAGCGTCGCGCACGTCGCGGTGGCGAAGTCGTCGTCGGAGCGGACGACGGTGAACGATTGTCCCGGGTCGCCAATCTGTCGCTGGGTGATGACGATGACCTTGCGGCTCGATGGTGTCACGTAGAGGCCAACCTCTTCCTCTTCATGACGGGGAATCACCGCGCGCCAGCCCTTCGGCCCCTTGATGAAGAGCACCATCCCGCTCGCGGCTTCAGCGGCTTCCCGAGGCTCGCGCAGGTAGCTCAGCTTGCCGACGAGCAGGTCACCGCGTGTCGCGACGCCCTTGAGCCCCAGTTGTGCCGCGTCGTTGACGAGCTGCTCGGTGAGTGGGGCCGCCCCTGCACAGGCAACCCCGTCCTCCGGCGCGGGTTTCGTGTCACGCGCCAGGCCCGTGGTCGCCAGGAGGACGGCCGTCGATGCGACCGCGATGAAGGGACTCCGCTTCCTCATGTGTTCCACCTCGCCGGGCATCAGAGTGGATTCAGCGCGAGGTGTCGAGGTGCTGGAGCCCTTGAGCGCCCCGCCAGACGATGCGCCCCGTGTCCACTCCCGAATAGGCGCTCGTCTCGAAGCCGGATTGGCGAACGGGGCCGAACATCCCACCCTCTGTCGGTTCTGGGCCGGAGAGGAAACAGACATGCAAGCAAGGCATTGGTACTTCCTGCTGGGATTGGGACTCGCGGGTCAGGCAGCCGCCATGGCACCCCGCACGGACGAGGGAATCCGCGAGGCGCCGCTCCATGCCTGTCCTGGAAAAGCGTCCCGACTGAAGGTCGTCATCCCGCCAGGGTCCGGGGCATCCAGCAATGGCCCCTTCCCCGAGTCGTTCGTCGACATGCTCGGCACGCTCTACTTCGCCACCAACCTGTCCGACGGCGGCGCGACCCTGTGGCGAAGCAACGGCACCGAGGCAGGCACCGTCCCCGTCAAAACCTTCCCAGCCGCGCCCGTCGGCGTCCCCGCGCTCCGAACCCTGTTCCCCGTGGGCAACCAGCTCTTCTTCCAGTTCGATGAGCCAGGGACGGGCGAGGAGCTGTGGGTCAGCGACGGAACCGAGGCGGGAACCCACCTCGTCAAGGATCTCACTCCGGGCCCCGACGGCACCCATCTCGCGGCCGTCGCGGCGCAGCGCGGACAGCTCACCTTCCTGCGCCAGTGGGGCTTTGCCCCCGGCAATCCCCAGGTGGAGCTGTGGCGCTCGGATGGCACGGACGCGGGCACGGTGCGGTTCGCGAACCTCGGCACCACATCGATGCTCGGCAATGTGACGCTGCGGGTGGGCGACAACCTGCTCTTCTTCCTCGCCTCACCGGAGCAAGGCACCGCGCTCTGGCGCACCGAT
The DNA here is from genome assembly GCF_010894455.1 of Myxococcus eversor. Lineage (GTDB taxonomy): Bacteria > Myxococcota > Myxococcia > Myxococcales > Myxococcaceae > Myxococcus > Myxococcus eversor. The sequence goes on from NZ_JAAIXY010000022.1 coordinate 37,839, forward strand.
GGAACGGCGAGCGGAACCCAGCTCGTCAAGAAGCTCGATGCCCAGGTCGTCTACTTCTTCAGCAACACGGGACAGGCGGGAGCCGTGGGGCTGTTCCTGTTCAACGACGGCGCGAACACGGAGGTGTGGAAGACGGACGGCACGGCCGCGGGCACCGTCCGGCTGGAGACCTTCGGCAAGACTGTCTTCCTGCTCGGGGCGCTGAACGACACCGTCTACGTGGCCTCCGTGGACAGCGAGACGATGCTGATGCGCATCCAGAGTCTCTCCCTGGCGGGCGGTGGCAAGGCCTCCGTCAAGACGCTCCCCAATCCCTATGCAGGCCAGGAAGCCGCATACCCCTATCTTCAGCAGATGGCCGTCTCGGGAGACCGGCTCTACTTCTCCGTGGCCATCGCCACCCTCGGCCCCGCGCCTCGCGAGGTGACCCTCTGGGTCTCGGATGGAACCGCGGAGGGAACCCGCGCCCTCTCCAACGCGCTCAGCCTGGGCGACGAGTACTCCTCGCCCTTGTTTCCGACGGGCGCCGGTGACGCGCTGTTCGTCGCCACGACCAGCGGCGCGGACCTGGAGCCCTGGTTCACGCGAGGCAGCGTCGCGACGACCGGGCCCCTCGTGGACATCAGACCCGGCCCGGCATCGTCCCGCGCGGATGGCTTCGCGCGCGTGGGCGACCGCATCTACTTCCACGCCGTGGACGACACGGGCTCCCATCAGCCGTGGTTCATCCCCTGCCCACGAATGTGAAGCCTCTCGGGTCCGCGCCGAACGGGCAGCCCCCCTCCGAGCCTGGGCCGGACTGTCAGGCGTTGAAGCCTCTCCAACACCAATTTGCGGACCTGCCCCGACTTCCATGCTAGGCAGCGCCCGCCGAAGGACCTCGGACGAGTGACAGCTTGGGAGACCTGGGGTGTTCAACCTCCCAGCATCCCAGACCCAGGCACTCCGCCGAGACAGGGGGACCCGCATGTTTCCGAAGACCTGGTTCAAGAGAGGGGCCGCCACCGTGTTGCTGGCGTCCTCCGTCGCCGTCGCCGCCGAGCCCGTCGCGACCCAGGCGCCGTCCGCCTTCTTCCTCTCCCGGAGCGAGAACCGGAATCAGGTCCACTACGCCGTGAGCCTGGATGAGAGCTGCCGCCCCGTCGGCGCGCGCCCCGTGCACGTGTACTGGCGGATGCTGGAGCGCGGCGAGGCGGAGGTCGAGGAGCTCCTGGGCATCGAGCAACCCGCGTATGGCCTCGAGGACGCCCAGCAGGTGGAAGCCACCGCCGACGGCTGGCGGGTGCACCTCCGGCTGAAGTCCTTCCCCGGGCGGCCCGTCGACATCACCACCGCCCAGGTGCGAGGCCGGTGCGTGGTGCAGGCGTGGACGAAGTTCGGCGCCAACCTGGCCCAGCTCGAGCACATCTTCGTGAAGACGTCCTGGCCCTTCTCCGTGGACTTCGTGCGACTGGATGGCGTGGGTCCGGAGGGACAGCCCCTCTCCGAGCTGATCCGCCGGTAGGGGCTCCCCCACCCCGGGACACCGGTGCGACACCGCTGGAATTTCCCGCAATTCCGGCTGCGTCAAAAAATCCACACGGTAGTAACAACCTCCGAGGCGACGGGGCCGATAATACCCGCATGACCAGTGTCGTCGGCCCCCGCCGCTCGCCCCTCTCTGCTCGCCCGACTGAAACTGAAACCGCGCGTGAAACATCTTCACCCCGGGCACCAGCCCAGGCGCGCACCGGTTTCGAGCCTGCACGACAGGGGCTCACTCCTTCCCTGCTGACGAAGCTCGGCGCCGTCTTCGTTCCCGTGGCGCCCACCGTCGCGGACGCCGCGGCCACGAACCTGAAGGCCGCGGCTGGCGCGGTGGCGACGCCGCTGACGCCCAGCACCAGCCCCAACGCGGCCATCAAGGACAGCGCCACCGTCACCAGCACCCTGGACGTCGCCGAGGACGCCAAGGTGGAGTCGCTCAAGCTGGACCTGGACATCGCGCACACCTACCGGGGCGACCTGACGGTGACGCTGACGTCCCCGTCGGGCAAGACCGCGGTGGTGTCCAACCGCGCGGGCGGCTCGGCGGACGACCTCAAGGGCTCTTTCGACTTGAAGGAGTTCGCGGGCGAGTCCACCAAGGGCACCTGGAAGCTGGAGGTGCGGGACAGCGCCAAGGGCGACGTCGGCACGCTGAAGCAGTGGGGCATGAACATCGTCCCCGAGACGAAGGCGCCCGAGCCGGACCCCGAGCCGTCGGATGACCCGTTCGATGGCCTGCGCGACGACGCGCTGCTGAAGGCCGTGAGGGACGCGTCCTCCGGCAAGAAGGTGGTCAGCTACAACGAGGCGCGCAACATCATCTTCTCCAGCCTGGACGTGAACGCGGCCGGCAACGTGGAGTGCGTCTACACGGGCGTGGAGACCAAGGGCGGGAAGATTCCCAACAACGCCGTGATGAACGTGGAGCACACCTGGCCGCAGTCGAAGGGCGCCACGGGCGCGGCCAAGAGCGATTTGCACCACCTGTTCCCCACCGACAGCAAGGCCAACTCGCGGCGCAGCAGCTTCCCGTTCGGCGAAGTGGTGAACGTGAAGTGGAGCCACAACGGCGCCAAGCTGGGCACGGACGCGAAGGGCAACACCGTGTTCGAGCCGCCCGATTCCCACAAGGGCAACGTGGCGCGCGCGATGTTCTACTTCTCGTCCACGTACAACAAGGCCATCCCCGCCGACGAGGAAGCCGCCCTCAAGGCGTGGAACAAGCTGGACGGCGTCGACGCCGCTGAAATCGAGCGCAACCGCCGCGTCGCCAACATCCAGGGCAACACCAACGCGTTCATCGACAACGCGGACCTCGCGGACCGCGTGAAGGACTTCTAGTCCGTCGCCAGACCGCCAGGGCAGCAAGAAGGGGTTGGATGGCGCGGGCCGTCCAACCCCTTTCACATTGCGGGCCCGGGCTTCGCGGTGGTCAGCCAGGACTCCCCACCACGACATCACCGCCACGAATCCGGGCGCGGGGAGAATGACAGCCGTGTCGCGCTGAAAGGCCCGCCCCCTCACACCGTCCAGGGCGGCGCGATGAGGCATGGCTGTTGCTTGGAGACAATCGCCACTCAGCCACAGGAGCGACTGTCTGATCCGCCCAGCCCTCGTCGCACTGCTCCTCCTCGCGCCCGCGGTCCATGCCGAGGTGGATGCCCCCATGCCCGACGTGGTGCGGTCCGAGGACGTCCCGAAGACGTCCATCTGGCTGTCGCCTGTGTTGCATGCCTTGGTGTTCTTGTCGTCCGGCCTGATTTCGGAGGAGCTCCACGTCGCGGTGCCCATCGGCGTGGGCCGCAACCTGTCGGATTCGACCATGGCGGTGCTCGAGGTCACCCCCATGCTGACGCGCACCACCTGTCGTCGCGAGTCCATGCGCTGCGCGTCGCTGCGCCAGCTCAAGGTCTCTCTCGGTGTGGCGTGGAAGCCGTGGCCCAAGGCGCGTGGACAAGGCTTCTTCATCCAGCCCCGGCTGACCGGCATGTGGAGCGTCGACACCCAACGCTTCCGTCCGTCGGGCAGGGCCTTCGCGCTGACCTATGAAGAGGAGCACGGCTTCCAGGCCACGCTCGGGCTGGACGTGGGCTACAGGGTGGTGACGCGCCGCTCCGGCTTCTTCTTCGAGCCCGTCTTCGGACTCGGCATGGGTTACGGGGTGAACCAGCGACGCCAGCCGCTCGACGTGCGCTACACGTACGGCTCCTCCTTCGCGGACAAACGCTCGGATGGCGCCGTCACCGACCTGAACCTGGACCTGCTTCGCCTGGGCATCACCTTTTGAATCCAGTGTCGCGGTACACGGGCCACGCAAGCCTCTCTCACGCTGAGAACCATCCACTCACCTGCCGAGACATCCCCAGGCGGAGTCGAGGGTGACTCCGCCTCGCTCCGTCGGAGTCATCTGGGCTTTCCCAGTATCAACGACTGGGACATACGTCATCGGGCGGATACCCCTCGCCATGTGGGCGCCTTCGATATACCCGTGATGACATGAGCCGCTCGTCAGCTTCGGTCGGGACATTGCTGGGCCAGAAGTATCAACTGCGTCAGCGGATTGGCGTGGGGGCAATGGGCATCGTCTACGAGGCGGCCGGTGTCGACGAGGATGGCGCGGTGGCCATCAAGGTGCTTCAGCAGCACCTGGTCGACGATGAGGCGGTCATCGCGCGGTTCCGACGCGAGGCGCACGCCATCGCGGGCCTGCAGCATCCGCACCTCGTGGAGGTGAAGGACTTCCAGTGCAATCCGGACGAGCCTCCGTTCATGGTGATGGAGCTGCTCCACGGCCAGACGCTCAGGCTCCTGCTGAAGCAGCAAGGTCCCCTGCCGCTCGAGCGCGCGGTGGCCATCGCCATCCAGACGCTGTCCGCGCTGGAGACCGCGCATCGCGCGGGCGTCATCCACCGCGACATCAAGCCGGACAACCTCTTCATCGTGTCGGGCGAGGCCGGTGACCAGGTGAAGGTGCTGGACTTCGGAGTGGCGCGCCTGCTCCACGAGGACGATGCCTCGGCGGTGGGCGCGGAGGCGGGTGCGTGGGTGGGCACGCCCTCCTTCATGGCGCCCGAGCAGGTCCGCTGCCAGCCGGTCGATGCGCGCGCGGACCTCTACTCGCTGGGGGCGTGCCTGTTTCAGATGGTGACGGGGCGGCAGCCCATCGACGTCGCCGACACGGTGGCCCTCTTCTCCGCCATCGTGGAGAAGGTGCCGCCGCTGGCCTCCACGCTTCGGCCCGAGGTGCCCGAGGAGTTCTCGCGAGTGCTCGCGCGCGCCCTGCACAAGAGTCCCGCGGAGCGCTTCGCCGACGCCGGGGAGATGGCGAGCGCGCTGAGGCCATGGGCGGCCCAGGCTCACACGGAGACAGCGCTGGACGACGAGGTCACCCAGCCGCTCGCACAGCGGGCCGAGCCGGCGCCGGCGCGAAAGACCCTGCTGGCCACACGGGCTGCTTCTTCGCCCGCGCCCCAGTTCGATGCCGAGCCCGCGACCCGATTCGACGCCGCGCCCGCGACCCAGTTCGATGCCGAGCCCGCGACCCGATTCGACGCCGCGCTCGCGCCCCAGCTCGATGCCGAGCCCGCGACTCAGTTCGACGCCGCGCTCGCGCCCCAGCTCGATGCCGAGCCCGCGACTCAGTTCGACGCCGCGCTCGCGCCCCAACTCGACGCCGAGCCCGCGACTCAGTTCGACGCCGCCCTCTTGCCGTACCTCGCGCCCGTGGCCATCAGCGCGCCGCCGAAGCCCGCGCCGCCTCCGTCGCCCGCGCCCCACCACCGTCGTTACTCCGCCCTGAAGGAGAGGCTCCTCCTCGTCGGAGCGACCCTGCTCGGTGTCGCCGTGGGCGCGGCGCTCGGGATGGCGTGAGACCTCTGCTCCGAGAGCGGGAGCGCCGAAGCGCCCCCGCTCGCCCTACCCTCAGTGGACGATGAACGTCGAGGGGAGCAGGACCTTGGAGCCGCGGCCCTGGAAGAGGCTGTCCTTCAGGTGCAACTGGATGACGACGTGCTTGCGCTTCTCCAGCTCCGCCCGCTTGGTCGTGAAGAGGATGGAACCCGAGCGCGCGTTGATGAGGCCCGGCGCACCGGACTCCCGGAAGGCCCCCACGTCATCGAAGTGCACACGCACATCCGCCGTGTCCGCCTCCGCCGGCAGGTAGAAATACCCCAGCAGGTGGGCCTGGTCCGACTTTGACAGGTCCATCGACCGCGCGGACGGCGAGAGCTGGAACGGCAGCGACTTGCCCTGCGCGATGACTTCGATGCGCCCCACGCCCAGCAGCACCTTCTCGTACAGCTCCGCGTCCTGACCAAGCAGCCGCAGCTCGAACCGGTCTCCCTCGGGCACGTCGACCGGGTCCGTCCCGCTGTTGCCATCACACGCGCTCAGCGTCAGCGCCAGGAACATCCCCGACAAGGCCATCCATCTTGAGTTCGTCTTCATGTCATCCCCCCTTTCAGAACCGCGGTTCCACGGCCCGCTCCTGCCCCAGCAGCGGATCCAGCTTCCAGATCTTCTTGTTCAGCGGCACCGCCCTGCGCTGCCCGGAGCGGTTGTGCTTCTCAAGCAGCTTCAGCGCCGGCTCCAGCATCATCCGGCTGGGCGCCACCCACGCCTCCATGCCCGTCAGCGACGGCGCCTTCGCACCGAAGAACCGCTCGTTGCACGTGGCCGTCAGCAGCTCACGGGCGACCCTCACCTTGAGGGCCTCGAAGTCAGAGCGGACTTCCCCATTCTGGGCGATGCCCGGGTTGGCCCAGAGGACGCCCAGCGCGTTCTCCATCGTGGTGACGGTGCCCAGGTTGCCCAGCGAGATGGGGCCTTGCGCCAGACACTGGCTCAGGGCCTCCTCACTGGAGCCGAAGAAGCCGTGATCCCTCGTCAGCATCGGCGTGCCGTTCCCACCCACGGGCGGAGGCGGGGGGAAGGCGCACGTCGCGCCGTCCGCGAACTGCGTGGTGGGACCGGTGGAGACCGTGGTCAACGCCCCCGTCACCAGGTTCACCGAATAGAACGTATTCGCCAGGTTCACGTTCGCGTTGGTGGAGCCGTAGAAGAACAGCTCCCCCGCGGAGGTGAAGACCGCGGAGACCATCGAGTTGCCCACCGACAGCACGCCGTTGATGCGCGTGGGCAGGACGAAGTCCGTGTGGGTGCCCAGCAACGGATTGATGATGGTGACGCGCTGGGTGGCGCTGTTGAAGCCATACAGCAGGCCGTTGATGGGATTGACGGCGAAGTCGGCCACCCGGAAATTCGCGGGGGTGCCCACGACGACATCCGACAAGGTCGCGCCCGTGGTGGTGTTGACGCGGACCAGGTGGTTGCTCGTGATTTCGAACCCGAGGAAGGAGCCATCCCCCAGGATGGCGCCCGCGCCCCAGAGGGCCGTGTTCGCGGCGCCAGTGACGAGCGGCGCGATGATGTTCCCCGAGCCGTTGGCATCCACCCGGATGAGGTTGGGCGCGTTCACGCCGTCTGAGTTGATGGCATACAGGAAGCCATCGACATGGTTGAACGCGAGCGCGTTGTACGGCAGCGACGTCGACCCCTGGAGCGCCAGCGTCGCCGAGGCGGGGTCGAACACGTAGAGGCGCGAGGGCCCCACGGGCAGACCGGAGCTGGAGGAGGACGCCGTCGAGATATAGACGGTGTCATCACACGACAGGATGCGCTCCTGGGCACAGAGCACGTTGACGGTGTCCTGGGCGGAGCCACTGTCCCAGCCGATGTTGAAGACGTTGGTGAACGACACGGTGTCATCGGGGGTGGACGGATTCGAGTCCAACAGGCCCAGCGCCTCGCAGGCCTCGAAGTTGGGCACCGGGAACGTGCATTGATAGGTGATGTTGCCACCCACCGGCACCGCCAGCGGCGGCGCGGGCGTGAGGGTGCATGCCGTCAGGAGCGGGTCCTCCGCCAACAGGAGGATCGACTCCAGCGTCGGATGGATGTTCGTCGCGCTGAACGTGAAGGTGAGCGTGTTGGGGTAGGTGTTGATTGTGGCGAGCTTCACGCCGTTCACGAGCTTCTCCGCTCGGAAATCGTGGGCCCACACACCAGGGGCCCATAACGCTCCACCGAGCAGAACTCCAAACCATCTGCGATTCATCTTTGCGCCTCCGCGCCCATGGGGGTTGCTGCCAGGGACGCCCGACGTCCTGCACGGAGAGTGCCTGCTTTGGCTTGGTTCCCAAACTATCCCGATTGGCGTCTGGGAATGCCCGCCAGTCTTGATGTCTGCTGGCCAGGAGGCATGAGCAGACATGCATTCTCGGATGCCGGGAGCCCGAGAGGCGATGTCTGATGAATGAATGGCTCGGCCTCCATCCCCGGGGGCGATGAAGGCTGCGGGCCAGAACGCGCGGGAAACAACCTACACGGAAAATTTTGACAAAGGAGCCCTGCAACAACTTCAGTCGAGACGTGAGGAAGCCGCGCGCCTCAGGCGGGAGCCACGGGCTCGGACTCCCCGGTGGGCCCCAGGGCGGAGCCGGGCTGGGCCTGGTCCTCGGTGCGCAGGTACCAGGGCACACTGATGAGCACCAGACGCCGGGCTCCGGACAGCAGCAGCGTGCTTCGCAGCAGCTCGGAGTGACGCCCATACATGACGGCGCGGTACCACTGGCTCTCCAGCAGCTCCGGCAGGACGACGGCCACCGTGCGGCGCGGGTCCTCCGCGAGCAGCCCGTCCACATAGTCCAGCAAGGGCTGCACGAGCCCCCGGTAGGGAGAAGGAACCTCTTCCAGCCTCGGCACCTGGACATGGGCCCGCATGGCGGGCTCCTGGACGAGGGTGGCCCACTGCTCGGCCAGGGCGTCTGGGGCGTCCTCCGCCTCGTCGGTGCGCACGTGCACCGCGCGGACGTCGTGGCAGAGCCCCAGCGCGAAGCGCAGGGCCGTCTCCGACGCATGGGACCAGCGGCTCATGGGCACCACCGCCACCATGCTCCCGCCCGGCTCCAACGCCATGGGACGCCTGAGGCCCGTCGTCTCGCGAACACGCAGGTAGGCCCGGTGGACGCGGCTGAAGAGCAGCACGCCCAGCGGGATGATGACGACGGCGGCCCAGCCGCCATGCGTGAACTTGGCGACGATGACGATGGACAACGCCAGCCCCGTCAGCAGGGCGCCCACGCCATTGAGCACGCGGCGCCACCGCCACCCGGCCTCGCGGCGACGCGTCCAGTACACCACCATGCCCGTCTGCGAGAGGGTGAACGCCAGGAGCGCGCCAATGGCGAACAAGGGGATGAGGCGGTCGGTGATGGCATCCGCGGCGAGGATGATCAGCCCCGCGAGCACGGAGAGCAGCAGGATGCCTCGCGAATACGCCAGTCGCCGCCCCCGGTGCACGAAGGCCACGGGCAGGTAGCGGTCCAGCGCCAGCAGCCAGCATACGCGAGGGAAGCCGGCGAAGCTGGTGTTGGCCGACAGCGCGAGGACGCCGAGGATGGACGTCATCGCCACGTAATAGAAGACACCCCGCCCCGTCACCGCGGCCAGCAACTGGGACAGGACGCTCTGGTAGCCCGGGCCATCGGGCGCGGTGGCGCCCACACCATAGACGCGGCACAGCGCGGCCACGCCCAGCAGCAACAGCACGAGGACGAGGATGATGAGCGACAGCGTGAGCCTCGCGCGCTTCACGGACGGCGCCTTGAAGATGGGCACCGCGTTGCTGACCGCCTCCACGCCCGTCATCGCCGTGCAGCCGCTGGCGAAGGCCCGAAGCACCAGCCACAGCCCCACGCTCGCCGAGGGCGGGGGCAGCGCGGGCGGAGGAACGTCGATGGCTGGCGCCCCACCCTGCGCGAAGGCCCGCCAGGCGCCGACGGCGAGCAGGATGAAGAGCGAGCCGATGAACATCCCGGTGGGCAGCAGGAAGAGCGCCCCCGCTTCGCGCGCGCCTCGCAGGTTCACCAGCGTGAGCAGGCCCAGCAACCCCAGCGCGAGCCCCAGCGTGTGCGGCCCCAGCGAGGGGAAGGCGGAGACGATGGCACCCACGCCGGCGGAGATGCCCACCGCCACGTTGAGCAGGTAGTCCAGGAGCAGGGCGGAGGCCGCGAGCAGCCCCACCCGCCGGCCCAGGTTCTCACGCGCCACCGTATAGGACCCACCTCCGCGCGGATACGCGGCGATGGTCTGCCGATAGGAGGCGGCCACCACCACCAGCAATCCGACGATGCACGCGGTGATGGGAAACAACAGCTTCACGCCCGAGGGGCCCAGCGGGCGCAGCATGGTGAGCGCGGCCTCCGGTCCATACGCGGCGGACGACAGCGCATCCAGCCCGAGCAGCGCCACGCCGGCGAGCACTCCGACCTGCTCGTGCGACGCCTGCGCGGTGGTGAGCGGCTTTCCGAGCAGCACGTCCATCCAGCTCCAGCGGCCTTCCCTGGCGTGTTCCATGCCGCCCCTCTTTCATCTGGCCACCCGCGCCGAGATTCCTCACGGGCAACCTGGGGATGCCTGGCTCCGGGTGGAGCGGGCGGCGCTCCAGGCGCGTGACTCCTTGTCGAAGGAGACCGACCTGGGAGGTCGGCTCGTGACTTCGCGTGGACACCTGACCCCTTCCGGGGTGATGGGCGGCCAACACCCCGGGGGAGGTTGTGTCCTCCCCGGACGCTCGGCCCTGGAGTCCGCTTCACGGAGGCCACCCCCGTTGGTCACTTCTCGCCCCACCCCCGCAAAAACGCATTGGAGGCAGCTCGTATGGCCATGAGGCACTGCTGGACGCTATCTGTCATCGCCACCCTGGGTATCTCCGGGACGGCGGTGGCGCAGGAATCGGAGACGCGCGAGTCGAGCGAGGTGAAAATGGATGTCCGCGCGGAGCACGGGATGTCCGGCTTCCAGCTCGCGTTGGGCGTCAACCTGGGCCTGGGCGCGGGGTACGTCTACAAGGACGGCACGTCGCGCACCGGGACACGCGAGGACTTGAAAATCACCGACGGCGCCAGCGCATCCCTGCCGATCCTCCTGGAGCTGGGCTATCGCATCAACCCCCGCGTCTACGCGGGCGTCTGGGGCAGTTGGGAGCCGGTCTTCACCAAGACGAACGACATCTCCTGTCCGGAGGGCTTCGACTGCAACACCTGGCAGTGGCGCTTCGGCCCCGAGCTGCGCTTCCACATCAAGCCGGAGTCGGGCTTCGACCCCTGGGTGGGGCTGGCCGTGGGCATGGAGTTCCTCAAGAGCCACGTGAAGGGCGACACGGTCGTCCCGCTGCCGGGCGGAGGCACCGTGCCCGCGCGCATCGACACCAAGGTGACGGACCGGGGCCCCACCTTCGTGCGCCTCAGCGCGGGAGGCGACGTGCGCGTCTCGCGATTCCTGGCCGTCGGCCCCATCGTCACCGCGTCGCTCGGCAGCTACACCGTGCGCACCGGCGACCAGACGGTGAACATCACCGGCCTGCCCGCGCAGACGTCTCCCGTCTCCGCCGTGGATGACGGCTTCCACGCGCTCTTCACCCTGGGCGTGCGCGGCATCTTCCGCTCCTTCTGAGGCCAAGGCGTCAGCCCTTCCATGAGGAAGACCGGGCGAGTCGTCCACGACGGCCCGCCCGGCCCAGGACACGCCTCACCCGCCAAAGCCTTCCCTTTCGTCCAGTCCTGACACGATGTCCCGAGACATGTGCATCTGGGTCACAATCGCCCCTCCCAATGGGTGGCGTGGCGCGTCGAGAAAGTTTCACTCCCACTTCCCTACAGCCCCTTCCGAACCCTTTCCTACATGTCAGGGGATGCAGACCTATTTACAGCCATGCGCTGGCGGTCGAGCATTGGCTACCTCATGGCTGCCTACCGCCCTTCCCCGACACCCCTCGACAGCCTTGCCTCGTTCGTGAGGCTTCACGCACCGTCGCGCCGAGCCGCGCGTCTGGTGCTGCTGGGCTGCGCGCTGTTCATCGCGTTCGTCCATGCCCCCACGGCCCGAGCGGAGGAGGAGCCGAGCTCCGCCGTCCCGGTGCTGGAGGGTTGGCGTTTCCGCTGGGGTGACTCGCCCCAGGGCGCGGATGGAATTCCCCTGTGGGCACAGACCGCGAACATCGCGGACGAGTGGCGCACGATGGAAGCGCTCAAGCCGCCACCTGGACGCGGCAACAACGTCTTCCTGTGGATCAGCATCCCGCTGCCGCAAGGCCCCTGGGCGGAGCCCGCGGTCATGTTGGGTGAAGTCACCAATGCCGTGGAGGCCTACGCCAACGGTCAGCGCGTCTATGTGAGCGGACGACTCAACACGTCCGGCGCGGAGCTGTCCGACAACATGGCCTGGCACGTGGTGCCGGTACCGCGCACCGCGCTCGGTGGGCATCTGCTGCTGCGCGTCCAGTCGAGCAACCCGAACATCGGCGTGGCGCAAGGCGCGTTGATCGGCTCGAGGCATCAACTGCTCGCCAAGGTGACGCGCGAGGGCCAGGCGCCGTTCGTCATGGGCATGCTCCTGCTCGCGGTGGCCGTGGGCTCCGGTGGAGCGTTCCTGCTGCACTGGCGTCGGCGGATGCTCGCGGGCCTGGCGGTGTTCTCCGCCAGCGGCGGCTTCGTATTGCTGGGCCTGAGCGGCATGCCCAACGCGCTGTGGGACGCGCCCATCACCGCCACGCGCTTCACGGTGCTCGGCATCTTCCTGCTCGTGTCGGGCCTCATCGAGTTCGTGTCGGACGCGCTCCTCAACAACCAGCGGCGCTGGTTCCGGATGGGGGCCATGGGCTACTCGGCGCTCTGCGTGGTGGCGGCCCTGTTCGTATTCGCGGACCTGGGCACCGCGCAGCGCATCCTGGTGCCCTTCCTGCCCTTCTCGTTCTCCATCCTGCTCATCTGTTTCAGCGTGGCGGCGACGGAGGCGTGGCGCGGCAACCCCGACGCCCGCATCTTCGTGGCGGGCCTGGCGGGGCTCGTCCTCTTCCTCGCGCTCACGGTGCTGCCCGTCATCGGCGTGCTGCCCTTCTCGCTGGGCAACGTGTCGCACTGGGGCTACCTGGCGTTGACGCTGTCGCTCCTGGGCATCGTCGCGCGACGCTCCATGGAGGTGGTGCGCTCGCTGGAGGCCCACACCCGGCAGTTGGAGGAGCGGCAGTTGGAGGTGCGCAACCTGGCCGAGCGCATGGGCACCGGCGCCGGAGAGCTGGCCACGGTGGTGCAGCAGCTGCGCTCCACCAGCGACCAGCAGACCGAGGGCGTCAGCCGTCAGGCCGCGGCGCTGCAGGAGGCCGAGCAGACGGTGAAGGAGATTCGCCGCTCGTCGCAGATGACGGCGGAGAAGGCCAGCTCGCTGGCCGCGTCGGCGGAGGGCGCCGAGCAGGTGGGCCGCGAGGGCAGCGCCGCGCTGGAGCGCACGCTGGCGGACCTGGCGGCGATTCGCTCCGAGGTGTCGGAGATGGCCCGTCGCATCCTCGCGCTCGACGAGCGCACGCGCGAGGTGTCCGGCATCGTCGACTCGGTGAAGGACCTGGCGGACCAGTCCAACATGCTGGCCATCAACGCGGCGATTGAAGCGGCGCGCAGCGGAGAGAGCGGCCGGGGCTTCGGCGTGGTGGCGCGAGAGATGCGCGGACTGGCGGACCAGTCCATCCGCGCCACGCACCGCATCCGCGAGGTGCTCAACGGCGTGAGCGCGAGCATGCGGGAGGCGGCCCAGTTCAGCGAGAAGGGCGACGAGCGCGTCCGGCAGAGCCTGGATGCCGTGCGCACATCCAGCGCGCAGTTCCAGGAGCTGGCCATCCTCATTGGCGACTCCAGCGCGAGCATGCGGCAGATCACCGCCGCCGTCAGCGCGCAGGACTCGGGCACCCAGCAGATGGCCATGGCCATCCAGGAGCTGTCCGGGCAGATGCAGCGCACCCTGAAGACGGTGCAGGAGACGCAGGAAGCCACCCGCTCCGTCCAGGGGCTGGCGGAGAGCATGTCCGGCCTCGCCACCCAGTCGCTCCGGGCGGAAGGCTCCACGCAAATCTCAACGCCCCGGTAGTCCTTCCCCGGAAGCGAGCTCCCATGCGTACCCAGTCCGCCCTTCCCACCCTGCTGCTCGTGCTCTTTGCCGTGGCTTCAGCGTGTGGAGGGGCGCACGGGGCGGCCGCGGACCCGAACCGGCCCCCCCCCCCGAAGACGACGGTGGCGGTGGAGAGCCGGAAGCTCGTGGACGTCAACCTCTACGCGCTGACGGGGACGCGGCGGCTGCGGCTGGGGACGGTGCCGGGGATGACGACGCGCAACTTCGTGTTGCCTCCCGACCTGGTGGGCACCACGGACCGCATCCGCTTCGGCATCGAAATCATCGGCACCCTGGGCCACAAGAGCCTGGGCAGCGACAGGACCTTCGAGAGCGAGCAGGAGATGTCCGTCCGCCCCGGCGATGAGCTGTCGCTGACCATCTACTGACTACGCCTTCGTGCCCACGTCCCGGGCCGCCCGCCGTACCGCGTCCAGCAGAGAGTGGAGCGTCTGCTCATCCGTGGCGGGCGCCATCACCGTCGCCCGCAGCCAGCGCGTGCCGGAGACGACGGAGGACGCCAGGTGGAAGTGGCCCTCCGAGATGAGCCGGTCCCGGATGGCGACCTGCCGTGAGTCTCCCGCCGCGTCACGGTGGCGAAAGCACACCACGTTGCTCTGCGGCTCGAAGGGCGTCTCGAAGTCGTCGTGCGAGCACAGCAACGCCCATAAGCGATGCGCGGTGGCATGACGACCCGCCACGTATCGGGCGAGCCCCGCCTCTCCCCGCCAGGCCAGGTTGAGGAAGAGCTTCAGTCCGAGCTCCGCCTTGGCGCCCTCCACGGTCCGCTGCATCAAGTCCGGCCCGCCGCGCTCATCCTCGAAGAAGAGGTAGTCCGCCTCCTGGCGGAACGCCCGGTCCAGGTCCTCCTTCCGACGCAGAAGCACGGCCGCCGCCAGCGTCGACGTCCTCATCATCTTGTGCGCATCCCAGATGATGGAGTCCGCCTGCTCGATTCCCTTCAGCAGGGACTTGAGCACCTCATCCAACAGGGCCGAGCCTCCATGCGCGGCGTCCACGTGGAACCAGACCCCCCGCTCGCGACAGCACTGGCCCACGCCCACCAGGTCGTCATAGAGCCCGGTGGCGGGAGCACACGCATTGGCCACCACGGCCACCACGGTGCGTCCCCGCCGCGCCTGGGCAGCGAGGCCTTCGTGGACACCCTGGACGACGACGCGCCCGAGTGAGTCACAGGGCAGCCCCACCACCGCATCGCACCCGAGACCCATGATGGCCGCGGCTCGCCTGATGGAGAGGTGGCACGAGGCCGGCGCCAGGATGACCGCCTCGCGAGGAGCTCCCTGTGTCCAGGCCCCGGGGAAGGCCCGGGCCCGCGCCGCGAGCAGCGCCGTGAGGTTGGCCAGCGAGCCGCCATGAACGAGCACGCCCCCCGAAACGCCACCCCGCCACCCCACCTTCTCCAGCATCCAGTCGATGACGGTGAGCTCGACGGTGGCGGCCGAGGCCCCCATCTCATACAGGGACATGGCGTTGTTCGTGACGCCATGGACCAGGTCCGCCAGCGCCGCCGGCAGGTCAGGCGTCGCGCATTGGTGCGCGAGATATCCCGGATGGTGCAGCCGGGTCCCCTCCGAGAGATAGGCTTTCAGGAAGTCATCGAGCGCTTGTGCGTCCATGCCCCCTTCCCGAATCCACCGGTGGAGTGACAGCTCCCGCGCCAGTTCGGAGGGAGGGCGCCGCGCCGTCACCCGCGCGTGCCCTCCCTGGCTGGTGTCCACGTAGTCCCGGAGCCGCCGCACCGTGACGTCCACCGCCTGGTCCCACTCCTCCAGGTTCCAGACGCCATCAGACGACCTGTCGCCTGGCGGCGACGACGCTTCGGTTTCCTTTGCCATGGCAACAGCCTTCCCCGGCGCGCTCCGCCGGAATCAATCCAAGGAGAGGGAACGACCTGTCAAAAGCCCTGGATGAACGCCCAGCCCCAGGGAAGCATCCAGGACCGCGCCATGGAGAACACGGGCCTGGGGCTCGCAAAGCCAGCGCACCAGCTCCGCGATCTCCGACGCTTCAATCAATCGCTGTTTCGGCAGTCGTGCGATGAGCGCGCGCCGGGCGTGGTCGCTCAGGGGCGCCAAGGTGCTCGCCCGGAACATCGGTGTGTCGGTGGCACCGGGCGCCACGCACACCACCGTCACGGGCTCATGAGCCAGTTCCGCCGCCAGTTGCCGGGTCAGGAAGGCGATGGCCGCCTTGCTCATTCCGTCCGCGGCGCGAAACCCCGGGAAGGCGGCGAAGGCGCCATCCACGCTGGAGAGCATCACCACCGTGCCACTCCCCTGCTCCAGCATCTTCGGAACCAGCATGCGGGTCAGCCAGAGCGGGCCCAGGCAGTTGACCCGGAAGAACAGCTCATCCTCCATCAACGCCGACCCGCCGCCCTCGGCCTTGACGGTCTCCGTCCCCAGCGCGGCGTTGTTGATGAGGATATCGACCGGGCCCGGAAGGCCGCTGACCAGCGCCTGCACCTGGGCCGCGTTGGACTGGTCCAACGGCAGGGCCAGATGTCCCCGGTCCTCGTCTGCGCTGATTTCCCGGAGCAGCGCCAGCGCGCGCTCCCTGCCTCGATGGTAGGTCAGCCAGACCCGGTCCCCCTGGCCCGACATGGCCCTCACCACCTCCGCTCCGATGCCGCTGGACCCACCGGTGACCAACACCGTCCGACGTGCCCGCCCCGCTTCGCTCGACGGCTTCATTGGCCCGCCCCCAAAGACTGCTCGAACATGACCATTTCCTCCCCGGTTGGATTCATCTCGTGAAAAGCTCGGAGGCCCGTGAATGGGCTTCTGGAGAGCCGCGCGCCATGATGACGAATCTGGACATCACTGCGATTGGCCACCACCCGTCAGTCAATAACAGTTTGGCCGTCCCGAGCCCATATCATCCAAACAAGAAAGCCGTCGCATCCGCGCGTGCGGGCAAAGCAAGACACATGAGAGGATTCAACGCGGTGAAGGTCGAGGCGGCGGGCCAATTGGAGCTGATGGACGGTGGAGCGCCCACGACGTAGGCCGCGCCATCAAACCCGCAGGAGCGGAGGAGCGGAGGCTTCGTGCGGGGTTCGGCTTCGCGCCCGCAGAGGAGCTACCGCGTTTCGATTAACCAGAAACTCCGGACAGCCCTGGGCCGACAACGTGTGGACCCCTGGGGTCGAATCGCGGTGAGACACAGGCTCGCCGCGCGCGGCCCGAGGACTGCTCGCGGGGACAACCCGCCTGGAGAAGAAAGATGCACACGAAACGGATGTCGTCGTTGCTCGTCCTGCTGCTCGTGGGGCTCTCCGCATGTGGTGGCGAGGGCGAGGTGGTGGCGGACGTGCCCGAGGCGCTCGACACGAGCACGGCTGAGCTGAACACCTCCATCTACAACCGGGCGCGGGCCTACGCGTCGGCCCATCCCACGCGAGACGGCGGCACGTGGGACCAGTGGTGCGCGTCGCTGATGTGGCGCTTCGGCGGGTTCCCCGAGTCCTCCGCGCGGCCGTCGGCCATCGAGGCCTACCACGCGTCGACACGGCAGCCGTACTCCGCCGCCCAGGCACCCGCGGGCGCGTTCCACTGGTGGGATATCGGCTCGTTCGGGCACGTGGGCCTGGACCTCAACGGCGGTGGCACCACGGTCTTCATGGCCACGCGGAAGCTGTCGCAGAGCTGGGGCAACGCCATCGGCATCAACAGCGTGTCCGGGTATTCGTCGGCTTCGGGCGCGCGGTATCTCGGCTGGTCGCTGGACTACGCGGGCAGCGTCATATCAGACCATGGCCCCCTGCCCGGTGGTGGTGGCGGAGGCATTCCCCGGACGTCGACGGAGGACGATGGAGTCCCTGGTCCCATCTACTACAAGCGCATCCAGACGGTGGGACAACGGGACTTCGGCTACACGGGCCCCATCGACGGTGTCACCGGGCCCGTCACGGAGAAGATCCGCGTGAGAATCACGGCGCGAGAGCTCAACCGCCGGGGCGGCCCGCGCACCTCCGCACAGGACGATGGAATCCCGGGCGCCATCTACTGGCAGCGCGTCCAGACGGTGGGCCGGGAGTTCGGCTACACGGGCCCCATCGACGGGATTCCCGGTCCCAACACGTACAAGGCCGAGCACCGCATCTGCGGCTATGCCGTGAACCGGGCGTTCTAGCCGACACGGCCCCTGCCCTCGCGTTCGCCGTGCCTTTGGCGCCGAGCGCGAGGGTGGATGCGGTTACAGTCCGCCCATGACTGTCCAGGCCACGGGCGTACTGCTCGACATTGAAGGGGGCGTCGCGACGCTCACGCTGAACGACGCCGCGCGCCGCAACGCGATGACTCCCGAGCTGGGAGACGCGCTGCGGGCCCGAGTGGAGGAGCTGCGCCGGAGGGATGACGTGCGCGCCGTCGTCCTCGCCGGAGCGGGCGGCACCTTCTCCGCGGGCGGCGACCTCCAGATGCTGGAGCGACTGCGCCAGGTCTCCTTCGAGGAGGCCCGCGGCTTCATGCTCGACTTCTACTCGCGCTATCTCAGCATCCTCGACCTGCCCGTGCCCACGGTGGCGGCGGTGGAGGGCGCGGCCATTGGCGCGGGGCTGTGCGTCGCGCTCGCGTGCGACGTGTGCATCGTCTCCGAGGACGCGAAGCTGGCCCTCAACTTCGTGCAGCTCGGCCTGCATCCCGGCATGGGCGCCACGTACCTGGTGCCGATGCGAGCGGGCCCCCAGCGCGCCGCGGAGCTGCTGCTCACGGGCCGCCGCTTCGATGGCCGCGAGGCGGTGCGGCTCGGACTGGCGCTGGAGGCCACCGCCGCGACGGAGACGCGGACCCGCGCGAGCGCGCTCGCGACCAACATCGCGGCGAACGCACCGCTGGCGACGCGTGGACTCAAGCAGCGACTAGGCCTGGACCGCGCGGGACTCCAGCGCGCACTGGAGGAAGAGGCCCGACTCCAGGCGGAGAGCTACGGCAGCGCGGACCTGGGCGAAGGGCTCGCGGCGGCCGCGGCGCGCAGGCCCCCGGTGTTCCAGGGACGGTAATCCGCCCACCGCCGTGCTTCCTCGACGCGAGGGTTCGCGACATGCTGCCCGGCGGCCCTCGCGGTGGACGCGAGGCCGAGGCGGGAGGGATGGAGATGGGACAGCTTCGACTGGAGCGACATCTGCACGGGGTGCACGTGGTGCTCATGTGCGCGGATGACGCGGAGGAACAGGCCGAGTGGGTGCTGAGCGTGCTCACGCGCCTGCCGCCCGGCGGCCTCATCCCCGGACGCACGCTGCGCTTCGGCTGGTCCAGCCTGCGCCTGGACCCGCGCGGGGACTCGCTGGTGGTGACGGAGCCCGACTTCGACGGCGACCCGCTGAACGACTGGCGCGACGACATCACCGTGACGCTGCGAATCCAGGGGCGGATGCTCGAGACGACGCAGACGGTAGGCACCGAGCCCTTGTTTCCTCGCTATGGAGACAAGGTCGCGGCCGTGCCCGGATGGGACAGGAGCTCCCGCGTCGCCATGGCGCGCGCCCGGGCCCCCGAGGGCACGGACTCCGGCTGGCTCATCGTCCCCCCTGGCCCCCCGGGCGATGAGACCTTCGAGACCTTCCCCGTGTACTCCCTGCTGCGTCGTCGCCCCGCGTTGATGAGCGCGCTCGCGCTGCCGGGGGGATGGGTGGCGGAGTTCGAGGACGACACGCTCGTGGGCTACGGAAAGCCCGACTGAGAACCGGCGCCGGCGTCAGGTACGCTCCGGGCACACCGTCCTGGCCCCCACTCAAAAATTCGAAGACCCGAACATCATGACCAAGCTCAATCAGATCATCGCCGTCGAGAAGGGCGTCAAGAACCGCTCCCAGCAGGAGCTGACGCAGGCCCACCACGACCTCCAGAAGCCGCAGTTGCTCAACGGCATCTCCCGCACCTATCAGCCCCGTGACGAAGAGGGTGAGCGCTTCCCCCCCGAGTCCACGCGCGTGCAGGTGCGCTCCGACGACGTGTTGAAGAAGACGAAGGAGATCCTCACCCGGCTCTTCGACGTCACCGCCACCAAGGACCTCACCAACTGTCACGCCAAGGCGGACGTGCGTGTCGATGGGAAGGTGCTCCTCAAGGGCGCCCCCGCCACGTACCTGCTCTTCCTGGAGAAGCAGCTCGTCGACCTGCAGACCTTCGTGAAGAAGCTGCCCACGCTGGACCCGTCGGAGTCCTGGGTTCCGGACCCGGCGCAGGGCCTGTGGGCCACGGAGCCCGTGCAGACGGCGAAGACGAAGAAGGTCCCCCGCAACCACGTGAAGGCCGAGGCCACCGAGAAGCACCCCGCCCAGGTGGAGGTCTATTACGAGGACATCGTCGTCGGCTACTGGAAGACGGTGAAGTACTCGGGCGCCCTCCCCGCCGTCCGGGTCAATGAGCTGGTGGAGCGGGTGGAGAAGCTCCAGCAGGCGGTCAAGTTCGCGCGCGAGGAAGCCAACGCCGTGGAGGTGGAGGAGATGAAGTCGGGCGAGGTTCTCCTCGGCTATCTCTTCGGTTAGACTCAGCCGCGCAGTCCTTTCGGAGTACAAACTCAAACTCAGCAGCAAGTTGACGCCGAGCGTTCCCCGGTCGCCTTCAGTGCAGGTTCAAACCCTGCCCCCGCCACGCTCTGCGGCGGGGTAGCCCAACTGGTAGAGGCAAGCGACATCAAGGGCCCGCGAAGCACCCCACGTTCAAATTCTCACTCCAGACTCAGCATTCGCTGTCGCAGGTCCGATCTACCGGCTTCGCCCTTCTCCCCGAGATGCTGGTGCAATTCCAGCCCGCCGCTTCACCTGCTTGCGCGGCGGTCGTTCAATCGCAGGACACGGGGCATCACACTGAGGCGAAGTCTTAAACGTGCGGACCTCATCAATGGCAGCACCCCGAGCCCGGTCAGGAGGACACCCTGATCGGGCTCACCTGTTTTCACGGGCGAAACTTCCAGCGCGGCTGTTTCATCTGGTTGACACGTCCCACCCTGGCGGCTCACGTGGGGTTGCTCTCCGCGCGCGAGGCGACTTCAATGCGGAGTCGCGATGCTGTTCGGAAGCAAGACTCCGCCGTCCCGTTCGGAGCTCGTCACCGAGGCGGACGTGGCGCGCTCGAAGGGCCGGCTGAACAAGGCCATCTCCGGGTACAGGAAGGCGCTGGAGCTGGAGCCCAAGGACGCGGTGGTGCTGGGCAAGCTCGCGCCGCTGCTGGCCCGGGTGAAACAGCCGGAGGCCGCGCTGGAGAGCTTCCGCGCGGCGGCCCAGGCGCACCTGGACAAGGGCTTCGCGGACAAGGCGCTCGCCGTGTATGCGCAGGCGGCGGAGCTGTTCCCCCTGGAGCTGGACCTCTGGCGACAGGTGTCTCAGCTCCACGTCGTGAAGGGACACCGCGCGGAGGCGGTGAAGACGCTGCTCCGGGGCCGGCTCCACTTCCGTCGAAGCGCCGAGCGGACGGGCGCCATCCTCCTGCTGCGAGAGACGCTGGCGCTGGACGCGACGCTGTTCGAGGTGAAGCTGGACCTGGCGTTGCTGCTCGCGCGGCAGAAGCAGCGGGACGAAGCGCTCGCGGTGCTGGGGCCCCTGGCTTCGGAGGCGAAGAGCCGCCGTCACGTGCGCAGGTTGAGGTGGACGCAGGCGCAGGTGACGCCGGGCGTGGGCACATTCGCCGCGTGGCTGCGCGCGGCGTTGCTGGGCCGCTGAGCGTCAGCCCTTGAAGGCCAGCGACGCCACCAGGCCCACGCCAGCATGAACATCCCCACCGCCACCAGGCAGGACAGGAGGGCCGGTCCCCGGTGACAGGCCCCGGGCTCGTCCCGCGCGGAGGACGACTCGTCACCGGCGTCGGCGCTTCCGTCACATGCCGGACCTCGCCTTCGACACGTCCCGCTACGACACGGTCCTCCAGTGCCTCCGGCGTTCGCCGGCGGCCCGCAGCGAGGAGCGTGTCCATGCATCGCCCGATGTCCGTCCGAAGCCTCTTCCTGGCGAGCGCCCTCACCCTGGCCTTCGTGCCCGGGTGTCAGGACGCCCCGCCGCCCGTTGACTCCCCTCCCGAGCCGCTGGGTGCCGCCACCCAGGGCCTCACCTGCGGCGACAGCCTCATCCCCGCGATGACGGCCGGCGACGCCCCGAGCGGGCTCGCCATCGCCTCCAGCCAGTTCAGTGCCTCCAACCCCGGCTGGATGGCGCTCGACGGCAGTGACACCACCCCGTGGCTCTCCGCGAGCGGAAAGGGCTCCGCCTGGCTCACCTACGAGTTCTTCAACGGACCGAGGACTGTCACCCACTACGCCATCCAGTTCTCCAACGGCTCGCTCACGGCACGAGCGCCGAGGGACTGGACGCTGCAGGGCTGGTCCGGCTCCGCGTGGACCACGGTTGACTCGCGCACGCTCCAGACGAATTGGGGTGGCAGCGAGCTGCGTGAGTTCGCCGTCGCGACTCCGACGGCCTTCAGCAAGTACCGCCTGATGGTGACGGAGGACAACGCGGCCGGCACGGGCGTGGACGTCCTCTCCATCGGCAAGCTGAGCTTCTACAACTGCGCCTGCGCCACCAACGTCAACCAGGTGCCGGACATGACGAGCGCGACCGCGCCCTCCGGCATCGTCACGGCGTCGGGCGCCTACAGCGCCAGCTACGATGCATGGAAGGCCTTCGACAGCGTGGACACGGCGGCCTCCATGTGGATCTCCGCCGTCACGCAGACCCCCGCCTGGGTGGCCTACGAGTGGCCGGACGGTCCGCGCATCATCAGCCGATATGCCCTCAAGTTCACCAACGGCGACCTGACCACGCGCGCGCCAAAGAACTGGACCTTCCAGGGCTGGAACGGCAGCACGTGGGTGACGGTCGACACGCGCGTCGACGAGATGAACTGGTTGGGCTCGGAGCGCCGCGAGTACACGCTCACCAGCCCGAAGACGTTCAGCAAGTTCCGGCTGAACGTGACGGACGACAATGACGCTCGCACCGGGGTCGAGGTCATCTCCCTGGCGCGGCTGGAGCTGCTCGGCTGCGTGCGCGACACGGTGGCGCCCCTCGTGCCGGTCTTCACCGGCTTCACGCCGGCATCCCCGAGCACGCAGACCAGCACCACCCTCGCGGGCACCACCGAGGCGGGCGCCACCGTGCGCCTCTTCTCCGGAGGCACCTGCGCCGGAACCGCCATCGCGAGTGTGACGGCCAACGCCACGGGCACCTTCACCCGGGCCTTCACCATGACGGCCAACACCACGAGCACCTTCTCCGCGAAGGCGGAGGACGCCGTGGGCAACGTCTCCGCATGCTCGGCGCCCATCAGCTACGTGCACGACAACCTGGCCCCCGCCACCCCCTTCCAACTCGCCTTCGTCCCGAGCGCCGCGGGCACCCAGTTGACGCCTCAGCTCAACGGCCGCACCGAGGCGGGCGCGCTCGTCCGCGTCTTCCAGAACTCCAGTTGCGGAGGCACGCCGCTGACCACCACCACGGCGAACGCCAACACCGGCAACTTCAGCTTCAACCTGTCCGTGGGAACCAACGCCGTGACGACGTTCACGCTGCGCGCCGTGGATGCCGCGGGGAACCTGTCCGGCTGCTCCCCGTCGGTGGCGTACACGCATGACAACCTGGCGCCGCCGCCGCCCCTCTTCACGCCGGGACTGGTGCCCTTCCCACAGGCGCCCTTCGTCAGCGCGGTGCGCGCGCAGGGCGAGCCCCTCACGCGCGTGGTCCTCTTCTCCGACGCGGGTTGCACCACGCCCATGGGCACGGAGGTGCCGTTGGACAATGCCGGCGGTGCGCTGGTGCCGCTGCTCGCCAACCAGGTCGGTGTCACCGTCTTCGCGAGGGCCCGGGACGCGGCGGGCAATCAGTCCGCCTGCACGTCCTTCACGGAGACCTGCGTCGCGGGCTTCCTGGACTGCGACGGCAATCCAAGCAACGGCTGTGAGACGTCGAGGATGGACGACGCGGCGAACTGCGGCGCGTGCGGCACCGTGTGCGGTGGCGCGGCCTCGGCCAGTGGCGTCTGTGGCGCGGGGACATGTGGCCTCGGCTGCGCGGTGGGCACCTTCGACTGCGACGGCGACGCGGTCAACGGCTGCGAGTCCTCCACGGCCTGCGGCCCCGGCGTGTGTCAGGTGACACCCGAGCGAGAGCTGCTCATCACCGACTTGTCCGTGGTGGAGGACCCGGTGCGGACCACGGGCAACGGCGTCTGGACGTTCGGCACGCTGATGCGCCGCATGAACGGCGGGCAGAGCCCCTCCGAGCTGGTGCGAAACTGGCTGAAGACGTGGGAGGAGAACCAGTTCATCGAGGCCTCGTTCGTCGGCGCGCGCCCGCGCATCCGTCCCGACGTGCTCGGGCCCTGGGAGACGCGCAGCGGTGGTCCCAACGCGCCACTCGACTTCAACACCGCGCCGTTCCGACTGCTCGCCATCGTCAACCGCATCGACCTGCGCAGCGAGGGCACGCACTCGGGTGAGGGCCGCTTCGTCTTCGGCGTCACCACGCCCAGCGGCCAGCCCCTGCCGTTCACCGTCATCCTGGAGTACATGCTGCCCGGTGACGGGCCGGAGGACATCCAGCGCTGGGCGCGCGACTGGCACGAGCTGGGCACGCTGAGTCTCGGCACGCCGGCGTACAACACGAAGCTCCAGGCGCTGACGGACCGCTTCACCCAGTCCTTCGTGGCACCGGGACACTTCATGGGCAGCGCCATCCATCAGGTGCGCACCAACGAGAACGCGCTGGACCCGCTGTGGGAGCTGCGCGAGTTCCACTTCGGCCCCACCGGACTGGCGCCAGCTCCCGTGGCCCTCACGCCGGAGCTCTTCCACTCCGGCTCGCCCCTGGTGACGAACTACGTGCAGCAGAACCTGGCGCCCCTGATGAGCGGCACGCATCAGGTGCCGGCCTTCTTCGAGGGGCAGCCCTTCCTCGCGGGCTCCGCGCTCACTCCGTTCTTCTTCTTCTGGAACGCGCCGGGCGCGGACCCCGAGGCGCGGCATCGCTTCTCCCTCAACACGTGCAACGGCTGTCACGCGGGAGAGACGCAGACCCCCTTCCTCCACGTCTTCCCGCGTTCGGCCGGGAGCGCCTCGGGCCCGTCCTTCTTCCTCGTCGGTCAGGGCGCGACGCCGGACCCCATCACCGGCACTCCGCGCGTCTTCAACGACCTGGGCCGCCGGGACGACGACCTGGAGAACCTGGTGTGCGGAGCGCCGCAGAGCCTTCAGGCGCTGACGGGCTCCGTGGGTGAGTCGCTGCTCGCGCCGCGCTCACTGAGCAGCACGAAGAACCTGGACGCGGCCGTGCCGGGCTTCCCGCCTCGCTCGAACCTGCCTCCGGGCCGCGTCCACTGACACACGCTGGACACGCGAAGTGAACGGGCCGGGCTCCACGAACGCGCGGGGAGTCCGGCCCGAGTCGTGTCCGAGGCGTTGCGCACGAGCTCAGAAGCTCCCGAGCATCCACGCGCTGCCCACGAGGATGGACACCGTGGACGCCACGCGAGGCACGTGCGTCGCGAACTTGGAGGAGACCTGACGGATGCGGGAGAAGGCGGCGATGCCCGCGGTGAGCGCGGACATGGCCAGCGTGCTGCCGACGGAGAAGCCGCCCAGGTAGAGGGCCTGCTCCGGCCCCGTGCCCGAGACAGCGACGGGCAGCAGCAACAACAGCGCGGACGCCCCGGTGAGCCCATGCACCAGACCCACGGCGAGCACGCCTCGGGAGGCCTGACTCGCATCACCAACGCCCAGTTTCCGCCGCAGCCCCCAGACGCCCATGCCCAGCAGCGCGAGACCCGCGATGCGCTCGGCCCAGCGGTCAATGGATTCGAGATGCACGGCGGACAGGAGCACCAACAGGACACCCGCGGCGACCAGGGTACCGAGCCCATGGCCCAACCCCCACAACAACCCCACCCGCCACGCTCCCCGTCGACGCCCCACCGACAGCGGTGCCAGGCTCAGCAGATGGTCCGGTCCCGCCAGTGCGTGCAGCGCACCTGAACCGACTGCCGCGAGCGCGATGAGGGGCATGGTCATGGGGAAGTCCACCCGATGAAGGAGAGATGCCCATCCCCCCGCCCGCGTTCCAAGACATCGACTCAGGGGCCCCGTGGAGCCCCGTCGCCCGGTCGATGGAGCGCCCGCCTACCCGGCCAGGACCGGCTTCGGGGAGGGCGCTCCCACCGGGACTTCCCGCCACCAGGGCGTGGCCTGCTCCAGCCGCAGGGGCTCGCTCGCGGCCCCCAGGCGGGGCGTGAAGAGCCGGACCTGCTGCTCGGTGGCCAAGCGGAGCAGCGTCTCCGCGGGCTCGTCCCACGCGTGCAGCGCCAGGTTGAAGGTGCCCCAGTGCACGGGCATCAGCCGGCCACCTCCCAACATCTCATGGGCCTTGAGGGCGTTCTCCGGGCCCAGGTGGATGGTGCCCCAGCTCGGGTGGAAGGCGCCGACCTCCAGCATCACCAGGTCGAATGGACCATGGCGCCGCCCCACCTCGCGCAGCTCCTCCGTCAGTCCGGTGTCGCCGCTGAAGAAGAGACGGTGCTTGTCGCTCTCCAGCACCCACGACGCCCAGAGGGTCCGATTCCGGTCTCCCAGCCCGCGCCCGGAGAAGTGCTGCGACGGCGTGGCGGTGAGCGCCACCGGCCCCACCGTGGTCCGCTCCCACCAGTCCAGTTCGGTGATGAGCTCCGGCGCCACACCGAAGGCCTCCAGGTGGGCGCCCACGCCCAGGGCCGTGACGAACGGCACACGCCGCTTCGCCAGCGCATGGATGGTGGGCCGGCACAGGTGGTCATAGTGGTCGTGCGACAGGAGCACCGCGTCCAGCTCCGGCAGCGCATCCAGGGACACGGGCGCCTCGTGGAAGCGACGAGGCCCGGCGAAAGAAATGGGCGAGGCGCGCTCGCCGAACACGGGGTCCGTCAGGATGCGCGCGCCGTCCAGCTCCAGCAGCATCGTGCTGTGCCCCAGCCACGTCACCCGCAGACCGCTGTCGGGCTTGCGCCCCCAGGCCTCCAACGGATTCTCCAGGGGCAACGGCCCCGGCGGCGTGCGCTGCTCGCCCCCGCAGAAGTACTCGCCCAACAACGGCAAGGGGTTGCCCTGGATGCCAGGGTGAACGGGCGCGGTGTTGCGAAACCGACCCTCGGCGAACTGGCGGGACGCCCTCACCCGCTCGAGTCGCAGCCCTGAGATGTGCCCACCACGGCTGGAAGAAGACATGCGCTCGTGTCTAACGCCTTGGCCCGATTCTGGCCACCCCACCAGGAGGACGAACGACTGGCCGCCCTCCCGGTGGGTGGAAGTCAGTCCAGACGGACGTGCTGCTCCAGCCGCTCCTCGGGCGTCAGCTCGCGGTTGGCGACCTCCAGGTCGAAGTCGAAGGTGGCGTACTCGATGCGCCCCGTGAAGGGGAACGTCCCCCGATCCAGGTACCCGCGGCTCACGGGCGAACGGGAGTCCATCCCCACGTCCATGCACTCGGTGCTGAAGCGCCCGCGGCACTGACGCGGAATGGCCACCTGCCCCACGTCCTGGCCATTGATGAAGATGCGCGCCGACGCGGGGCCACCGAGCGTGTCGGACTCGTTGGTGAACGCGAGCTTGAGCTCCACCCGCCCCGTGGGGACCTCGATGTCCGACACGGTCTCGTGCCGCTCCATGTCGAAGAAGTTGTAGTGGTACACGAGCCGCCGGTCCTTCACGTACAGCGACCAGCCACCCATGTCGCCGCCCACGCAGACCAGCACGCCCTCGGTGCCCTCCGAGGGCAGCTCCGCTCCGACGGTGAGGGTGTAGCTGATGTTGTTCGTCTTGGGCGCGCTGCCCTCCGGCAGATAGGTCATGCCGGAGTAGAAGGTGACGCGCTTGCGCCCATAGAACCAGCTCGGGCGGAGCGAGACGTCCGCGCGCTCGATGAACCGGTCATCCAGGGGCAGCACGCCGTACTTCGCCGCTTCCACCATGAACAGGTCCTGGAGCTCGCGCAGCTTCTCCGGATGCCGGGCCGCGACGTCCACCGCCTGGCTGTAGTCTCCCCGGAGGTCGTAGAGCTCCCACCGGTCCTGGGCGAAGTCCGCCGTCCCCACCGTCTGCCACGGCAACCGTCCATGCCTGCACGACGCCATCCAGCCATCGCGGTACAGCGCCCGGTTGCCGAACATCTCGAAGTACTGCGTCGTGCGGGTGCTTGGAGCGTCCTCGCCCTTCTCATCGAAGGTATACGCGAGGCTGACGCCCTCGATGGGCTTCTGCGGCGTGCCCTTCAACATCGTCGGCTCGGTGATGCCAATGACTTCCAGCAGCGTGGGCGCGATGTCGATGACGTGGTGGAACTGGAAGCGCGAGCCCCCGCCCTCCGTGATTTCGCGAGGCCACGAGACAATCATCGGGTTGCGCGTGCCACCGAAGTGCGAGGCCACCTGCTTCGTCCACTGGAACGGCGTGTCACCCGCCCAGGCCCAGCCCACCGGGTAGTGCGGCGACGTGCCGGGAAGACCTATCTCCTCCTTGCGGTCCAGGAGCTGCTGGAGGTCCGGCGGATAGCCCCCCAGCGTCAGCATCTCGTTGAGGGTGCCGGTGAGCGTGCCCTCCGCGCTCGAGCCGTTGTCCCCGATGATGTAGAGCACGAGCGTGTTCTCCAGTTCGCCCAGGTCATCGAGGGCCTGGACGACCCGGCCCACTTCGTGGTCGGCGTGGGACAGGAAGTCCGCGTAGTTCTCCGCCATGCGGCTGAAGAGCTGCTTCTGCTCGTCATCGAAGGAATCCCAGGCTGGAATCTCCGAGGGGCGCTCGGTGAGCTTCGCGTCGGGAGGAACCACCCCCAGCTCGACCTGCCGCTTGAACACCTCCTCGCGGTAGGCGTCCCAGCCCTGGTCGAACTGGCCTTGATGCCGGCCACGCCAGTCGAGCGGTGGCTGGTGCGGCGCATGGCCCGCGCCGGGCGCGAAGTAGAGGAACAGCGGACGCTGGGGGGCAATCGACTTCTGCTGGCGCATCCACCCGATGCAGTCATCCGCGAGGTCTCTCGTGAGCTGATAGCCCTCCTCGGGCGTCCGGCTGGCCTCCACCGGCTCGGTGCCACGATGGAGCGCGGGACGGAACTGGTCCGTCTCTCCGCCGATGAAGCCATAGAAGTAGTCGAAGCCCCGCTGCGTGGGCCAGTTGTCGAACGGCCCCGCCGCGCTCGTCTGGTTGTCGGGGACGTTGTGGTTCTTCCCCCACCACGCCGTGCCGTAGCCGTTCTGCTGGAGGACCTCGGCGATGGTGCCGCAGCTCTTGGGGATGATGCCCGTGTAGCCGGGGTAGCCGGTGCCAATCTCCCCAATGACTCCGGACGCGGCGCTGTGGTGGTTGCGGCCGGTCAGCAGCGCGGCCCGCGTGGGCGAGCAGAGCGCGGTGGTGTGGAACTGGCAGTACTTCAGCCCGCTCCGCGCGAGCCGCTCGGCCGTCGGCATCGCCACCTGTCCGCCGAACGCGCTGGACCAGCCATAGCCCACGTCGTCCAGCAGCACGAGCAGCACGTTGGGCGCTCGCTCTGGCGCGGACGGCTGGCGCGGGAAGTCCGGCTTCGAGTCCCGGTAGGTCAGCCCTATCTTCGCCTTCGAGAAGCGGTACTCAGGGGCCGGGTAGACGTGACGATCCACCCTCCGAGGGAACCGAGGCTTTCTGGCCATGGCACGAGTCCTTGCTGAGCCGGGCGCGGAGAAGACAGCGGGCACGGCACCACGGACACAGATGGGCCTCCCTGGACCCGCCATCAAGCCGCCCCCTGGCGCCACCGAACCCACCGGGTACGCGCCAGCCCCTGGACGACAGGGAGGGACGGTCGAGCACGCATCCGCTCGAACCCCCCGAGGGGAAACCCGGTAGGGTGCGCCCATGATCGACGACGAGAAGCCGTTCGTCTCCCGCCACCGCTACGAGCACCACCACCCGACGGTGCTCGCCATCTACTGCTCGGATGGCCGCTTCACCGACGCCGTGGAGGACCTGGCCACCCACCTGGGCCACGAGCGCATCGACACCCTGACCATTCCGGGCGGCCCCGCGCTGCTCAACCGCTGGACGGCCGACTATCTGGAGAGCGACACCATCACCCGCGCGGCCCGTTTCCTCATCATCGGCCACCACATCGAGGAAGTGCTCCTGCTCGCGCACGCCAACTGCGGCTACTACCACTCCCGCCACGGAACCATGGGGCCGGAGTTCATCGCGGAGCAACAGGTCAAAGACCTGCGCCACGCCGCCGAGGAACTCCAGAAGGAGCACACCGGCATCCGCGTGCGCCCCTTCTACGTCCACCCCGAGGCCGAGCGCATCCACTTCAAGCCCGTGGCCCTCCACGACTGAGAGCACAGAACTTCAGCGCGGGTCCGTCCGCGTGGCCGACTCCTCGCGCCCGACGCGGGAGTGCTTGCGGCCATAGCCGAAGTAGATGACCAGCCCCAGCGCGAGCCAGAGGATGAGCCGTATCCAGGTCTCCGTGCCCAGGCCCAGCATCAGGGCCGTGCAGACGAGAATGCCCAGGATGGGGACCACGGGCACGAAGGGCGTCCGGAAGGGCCTGGGCAGGTCCGGCCGCGTGTAGCGCAACACCAGGATGCCGGCGCAGACGACCACGAACGCGAACAGCGTCCCGATGGAGACGAGGTGCCCGAGCAATCCGATGGGGAACAGCCCCGCCACCACCATGGCCACGCCTCCGGTGATGAGCGTGGACACATAGGGCGTCCGGTAGCGCGGGTGGATGCGACCGAAGAACGGCGGCAACAGCCCGTCGCGCGACATCGCGAAGAAGATGCGGGGCTGCCCCATCAACATGACGAGCACCACCGAGGCGAGGCCCGCGATGGCCCCCACGCCGACGATGGGACGAAGCCACTGCAAGGCGGGACCTCCCTCGGAGATGGCCACGTACACGGGCTCGGGCACGTCCAGCGTGCGGTACGGGGCCAGCCCCGTCATCACCGCCGCCATCAGCACGTAGAGCACCGTGCACACGATGAGCGAGCCGAGGATGCCCGTGGGCAAATCCTTCGACGGGTTGCGCGTCTCCTGCGCCGCCGTGGAGACGGCGTCGAAGCCGATGTACGCGAAGAAGATGACCCCCGCCCCCGCCAGCACCCCGCTCCAGCCGAACTCCCCGAAGCGCCCCGTGTTGGGAGGGATGAAGGGCGTCCAGTGCTCGCGCTCGACATGGAAGGCGCCGAAGCCGATGACCAGCAGGACGATGGCGACCTTCACGAAGACGATGATGTTGTTGACGCGCGCGGACTCATGGATGCCGACGACGAGCAGCGCCGTGAGCACGCCCACCAGCAACACCGCCGGGAGGTTGACGAGCGCTCCGG
The DNA here is from genome assembly GCF_010894455.1 of Myxococcus eversor. GTDB lineage: Bacteria > Myxococcota > Myxococcia > Myxococcales > Myxococcaceae > Myxococcus > Myxococcus eversor. The sequence continues at coordinate 68,702 of NZ_JAAIXY010000022.1, forward strand.
TGGCGTGCGGCACGAGCGAGTCTGGCGTGGTGCCGAGCGGGGCATTCGCCAGGGCCGCGGGCAGCTCCCAGCCCGCGTAGTCGCGAAGGAAGGCGGTCAGGTAACCGGACCACCCCACCGCCACGGCCGAGGACGCGAAGAGGTACTCCAGCATCAAATCCCAGCCGATGATCCACGCCACCAGTTCGCCCAGGGTGGCGTAGCCATACGTGTACGCGCTGCCGGCCACGGGAATCATCGAGGCGAACTCCGCGTAGCACAGCCCCGCGAAGAGGCAGCCCAGCCCGGCCAGGATGAACGACAGGACGATGGCGGGCCCCGCATGCTGCGCCGCCGCCGTCCCCGTCACGACGAAGATGCCCGCGCCGATGATGGCTCCGATTCCCAGCAGCGTGAGCTGGAGCCCATTGAGGGTGCGATGCAGCTCGTGCCCCTCGCCATCCTCATTCTGGAGCCTCGCGAGGCTCTTCTTCGACCAGATTCCCACGGCCGGCAGTCAACGCCGGCCCGCGTCCCTCGCGAAAGCCTGGACGACACGGATTGGCGGCAAGTGTCACCCGGCGAGCGAATCGCCGGACTCAGCCTCGGCGGTGCTCGCGGCGGTCCTCGCGCCGCTCGCGGTGGTCCTCGCGCTGCTCCTGCTTGCCCTCGCGGACCTCGCGTTCCGCCAGCCGGATGAGCTCCTGGATGAGGTCCCGCTTGCGGTGCAGCGCGCCTCCAGCCCTGCGGCCCTCCAGCTCCGCGAGCTCCCGGGCGATGACCTGCCGCGAGCGCAGCGTGGCGACCTCCGCCTTCACATCGCGACGGTCGTCCCGGGCATCCCGCCGATCATCGCGGAGATCCCTCTTGTCGCTGACGTACGCGGCCCGGCGACCCCAGGCCGCATCGTCACGGACCTCCCACTGCTCCGCGCGCACCTCGCGCTGGCTGCGCTGGGCCTCCCGCTGCGAGGACGACAACTCATTGCGGCTCTCCATCAGCTCCGCGTGGAGAAGCTGGCGCAGCCGCGCTTCCACGGCATCCATCTCGCGGACGTCACGACGCGCCCAGGACTTGTCGAAGCGTGCCAGGACGGACTTCAGCTCCGCCACGTCCATCCGGTCGTCCCGAAGCTCGCGGCGGTCCTCATTCGCCTCGTAGCGGTTCTGCGCGCGCTCCCACTGGTTGGCGCGGGACTGGGCCTGGGCGCTTCCCGCGAAGAGAAGTCCCGCGAGCACGGCGGATGAAAAAGCGTTCATGGTGGGGGGTCCTCGTGAGCGCGAAGCTCGCTGGTGTGTACAAGTCCTCCTGACGCGCCCGGAGCCACTTTATTCGAGGCCCCGGCCCCCCGGATGGCGACAAGGTAGGACTCGCGCCGACTACTGGGCGGCGACCGTGCAGTCGCCCGTCACGTTCGGGGCGGGGGCGCCGTTCACCACGTTCCCCTCGAAGACGTTGTCGCTCGCGACCACCAGCTCCACCCCGCCGTTGCCCCGGTTGCAGACGACGACGCCTCCCGCCCCCGCCTGGTTGCCCACGAAGCGGTTGTGTCGAACGGTGACGGCGCGAGTCCCCACGTCCTCCAGGTAGATGGCCGCCGCCGGGCCCTTCGTCACGAAGTTGTCCTCGAAGAGGTTGTCTTCGATGAGGTCGTTGTTCGGCTGGAAGTAGTGCAGGGCCGCGCCGCCGCCCAGGTCGTAGATGTTCTGCGAGTTGGGCCAGGCGAGCAGGGGCCTCACCACCAGGCTGCTCCACAGGCTGCCCCGGAACGCCTCCAGCCCGTTGTTCCGGAAGGTGTTGCCGCGCACCACGGAGTCCCGGCCGTGCGTCACGCACATCGCTCCGCCGCCCGCCATGGAGGAGGTGCCGGCCTGCGCGAAGCGGTCGATGTCGGAGGTGCGGTTGCCCTCGAACACCGTGCTCTCCACGCGCGAGCCCACGGTGAACATCAGGTCCAGCGCGCCGCACTTCGCCGCGGACAGGTTGTCCCGGAACAGCGAGTTCCGAATCGTCACCGGCCCCGGGTAGTAGGCCCACAGCGCGCCGCGCGTCCAGTCACGGTCGCCGTTGTATTCGTTCTTGCGCACCTTCTCGAAAATCATGTGGTCGAAGACGGGGTGGCCATCTCCCACCGAGTTGTCTCCGTAGAAGTTCATCCCCCACCAGCCATACGGATTCGTCGAGGTGAGCACCACGGGCTTCTCCGCCGTGCCGCTCACCTGGATGCCGCCGTAGACGCGCAGCTCCACGCGGCCCTTCTGGTGGTTCATCACGCTGCCCGGCGCCCCGGCCGCGACATCGGCCTCCGTCACCTCCGGACGCCCCTTGAAGTCGAGGAGGACGCCAGGCTGCACCTTGAGGACCTGTCCCTTCGGAATCGTGACGACGCCCTGCGCATTGCCAATGACCCGGTAGGGCGAGCCCGCCGCCGTCAGAGTCCCCGACAACGTACCGGTGATGAGCGTGCCGCCATCCGTCGGCACCTCGATGGAACCCGCGTCCCGCCCGGCATCGGGTGTCCCCGCATCGGCGGGGCCGGCGTCGATGGGGTCCGGACCGCGGCCACCGTCCGTGCCGGAGTCGCCACCATCCGAGGACCCCGAGCCGCCCGCATCTCGCGGCTCCGTGGTTCCACCATCGGCCTCCTGCGTTCCACCATCGTCGCGTCCGGGCCCGCCCGCGTCTTCACGCCCCGGTGCACCCGCGTCTTCGCGTCCGGGCCCGCCCGCATCCTCACGACCGGGCTCGCCTCCGTCATCTCGACCGGGGCCGCCAGCGTCTTCGCGTCCAGGCCCGTCTCCACCGTCGTCACGCTCGGGCCCACCGCCGTCCTTGGTCGGCACGACGCCGTCCTCGTCCTGGTCCGTCGACGAGGGCTCACCGGAACAAGCAAAGACACTCAACGACAGGGACACGAACACGACGCTGACAATCAAGAAGGGGGACGAAGGTGTCTTCATGGGCGGGTTGGGAGGTAACACGAAGAGGTGTCAGCCACCATTGCATGAGGGTCCCATGCTCCACCGCCTCGACGTCGGACCGATGCCCTGCACGAAGGTGCATCTCCATCCCGCGCCGAGCACTCCCCCACCCCCACGGTCAGGCTTCCCGTCTCGCGCTCCACGCCATCCAGCGGAAGCTCCACGCCTGTCTCCCCGCACCCGCGCTCGACAACGCTTCCCACCCCGGATGACTCATCAGGTCTGGTTTCCGACGACGCGCTGACACGAGGCGCACATCGACGCCTCCGGCGCCGAGCCTCGAATCCGATAGAGTCCCGCACACAATGGAGCTCGTGCTGTCGTTTCTCGCGGGCGCGTCGCGTCCGTGTGGCCCGGACGAGTCACAAGTCCTGGCAGGGCGATTGGGGGAAGCACTGGACCGCAGCCACGAAGCGTGGCCGGGCGTCGTGTTGTCTGGCGACACATTCGCACGCCACCTGGGCGAGCGCGTTCCTCCAGAGCTGCCCCTCACGGAGGGCCTGCATGCGCTGAAGGCGGAGGACCTCTACCTCGCCCGCGCCTGTCTCGACGGAGACCGCGCCGCGCTCGAGGCCCTCCAGCGCGTGGTGCTCCTGCCCATGTCCCGCGCCGTGCGCCGGGTGGACCGCTCGGACACGTTCGTGGACGAGGTGCTCCAGCTCACCCGCCTGAAGCTGCTGGTGGGCAGCGCCCGTCAGGGCCCGCGCCTCGCCGAGTACGCCGGACGCGGCACGCTTCGCCGCTGGACGGAGGCCATCGCGGTGGGCGTCGCCCTGTCCCTCAAGCGCGGCCCGCCTCGCGCCGTGTCCCTGGACGACGCGCCGCTCGTGTCGGAACTCCACGGCGCGGACCCGGAGCTCGCGCTCATCCAGCAACGCTATCGCCCCGCCTTCCGCGCCGCGTTCGCTGAAGCGCTGTCGCAGCTCTCGCCCAGGGACCGGAATCTCCTGAGACTGAGTCTGGGACAGGGGCTGGGTGTGGAGTCCCTGGGCACGCTCCACCAGGTCCACGCCTCCACGGTGTCTCGCTGGCTCACGCGCGCCCGCCAGTCCCTGCTGGAAGGCACTCGCGCCGGACTCTCGCGGCGACTGACGCTGAATGTCTCCCAGCTCGACAGCCTGTTGCGGGTGATGGACGCGAGCCTCGCGGTGAGCCTGTCTTCCCTGCTCGACGAAGGATGAGTGCCATGGCTCCGTCCAACGACTCGCGGTGCCTCGACGAACCCCAGCTCCTCGACCTCGCGGATGGCGTGGCCTCGCGGGAACTGCGCGCACGCGCGGAGGCCCACCTGGATGGCTGTGCCACCTGCCAGGCCCAGCTCGCGGACTTCCTCGTGGCTCGCGCGCCGTCCACCCCTTCGCCACGCCAGGAGCCTTCGCCCACGCCCTCCACCCTGGTGGAGGACACGGTCGCCGCGAAGGGGATCCCCATGGCCGCGCTGGAGCGGGGCACGCTGCTGGGACGCTACGTGGTGCTGGAGCGAATCGGGGCCGGTGGAATGGGCGTGGTGTACGCGGCCTATGACCCCAGCATCGACCGCCGCATCGGACTCAAGCTGGTGCACGCCGCACCAGGCGCGGTGGACTCCACCGACCGCATCCTGAGCGAGGCCCGCGCCGCCGCGCGCACCCAGCACCCCGCCGTCGTCGCCGTGCATGACGTGGGCAGGGTCGATGACCGGGTGTTCATCGCGATGGAGCTGGTGGAAGGCGGCACGCTGCGCCAGCACCTCGCCACCACGAAGCCGGAGTGGAGAGGCGTGTTGCGCCTGTACCTCCAGGCGGGCCGAGGTCTCGCCGCCGCTCACGCCGCGGGCGTCATCCACCGCGACTTCAAGCCGGACAACGTCCTGGTGGACCGCGAAGGCCGCGTGAAGGTCACCGACTTCGGCCTGGCCCGCCTCGCCGCCCGCGCGGAGTCCACCGCGTCATCCCCCGGAGCATCCGAGACGCTCGCCGTCGGACCGGACGCTCCCGGCATCGTGAGCACGGCCGCCGCGGGCACGCCGGGCTACATCGCTCCCGAGGGACTGGCGGGAGGCCGCGTGGATGCGCGCTCGGACCAGTTCAGCTTCTGTGTCGCGCTCTTCGAGGGGATGCACGGGGCGAAGCCCGGCGAGCGGGAGCCCCTCAACCGCGCGTCCGTCCCCCGCGCGGTGCAGACCGCCGTGCAGCGAGGCCTCGCACGGTCGCCGGAGGACCGCTTCCCCTCCATGGACGCGCTGCTCACCGCGCTGGAACGCGCGGCGTTTCCCAGGACCTCGCGCTGGCTCGGAGCGTTGGGTGCGGGCCTGGGCGTGGCGGCGGCTCTCACCCTCCTCTTCGTGGTGCGAGGTCCCCAACCTTGCGCGGACAGCCCCTCGCGACTCGTGGGGGTGTGGGACGCGGCTCGCAAGCTGGCGCTCCGCGACGCCTTCCTCGCCACGAGCTCCCCCGGCGCGGAGGCCCTGCACGCGACGCTGGTCCGCTCGTTGGATGGCTACGCCGGCCAGTGGATGGAGGCCCACCGCGAGGCCTGCGAGGCGACGCTCGTCCGCCATGAGCAATCCGAGGCGGCGATGGACCTGCGCATGCACTGCCTGGAGCGCCGCAAGCGCGAGCTGCACGCGATGGTGGACGTGCTGAACACCGCCAGCGCCAGCGAGGTGTCGAACGCGCCGCAGATGGTGCGTGGACTGGTGCCCACCTCCCGCTGCGCGGACGTGGAGGCGCTCGCCCGGCCCGTGCCACCTCCCACGCGAGGCCAGGAGCGAGAGCAGGTGCGCGCCGCCCAGGAGCTGCTCGCGGACGTGAGGGCGAGAGACCATGCCGGACGCTGGAAGGAGGCCCTGGAGCTGGCGACCACCGTGGAGAGCCAGGCCCTGGCGACGAACTACAGACCGCTGCTCGGGGAGGCGCTGCTCGCCCAGGGCCGCATCCGGCTCCATGAGCGCGACGAGAAGGAGGCCCGGCAACTGCTCCGGCGCGCCGCGCTGGCCTCCCAGGCGGGACGGGATGACGAGCATGCCATCGAGGCGATGGTGAACCTGGTCTACGTCGAGGGCGAGCTGGCGGAGCGCCCGGAGCAGGCCGACCTCTGGCGCGAGCTGGCGCAATCGCTCCTGGAGCGCATCGGTGGCGACGCTCAGCTTGAATCCAACCTCGCCTTCACCCAAGGCATGGTGCTCACCCGCCAGGGACGCCACGCGGAGGCGGTTCCGCTTCTCGAGAAGAGCCTCGTCCTGCGTGAGCGAGCCCACGGCAAGGACGCCTACGTCCTGGTCGATGCGCTCCTCGCACTCGGAACCGCACAGCGCGGACTGGGCCGCTTCGAGGAAGCCCTGGCCACCCAGCGGCGCACCCGGAACTTGCTGGTGATGCACGTGGGACACGAGCACTCCTTCGTGGCCATGACGCTCAACAACATCGCCTCCACGTTCGTCAAGATGGGCCGCTTCGACGAGGCGCTCGCGACCTTCGAGGAGAGCATCCAGCTCTTCGAGCGCATCCATGGCGCGGGCCAGCCGGCCAGCTATCTCATGAACCTGAATGCGAACATCGGAGCGGTGCATCGCGCGCGCGGCCACTTCGAGCAGGCGCGCGTGGCTCTTGAGCGCGCGTGGGCACTGGCCCAGGGCAGCCGCCCACCCGGGCACCCGGACCGGGCCTTCATCTCGGGACACCTCGCCGTGACGCTCGCGGACCTCGGTCGCGTGGACGAGGCGCTCGCGCGCGTGGAGGCCGTGCGCGGGGAGCTGGATGCGGCGCGGTCCGATGGACGTCGCAGCCGACGCCACGCGGAGCTGTCCACGCTCGTCGCGGAGATCCTCCTGCGGGTCCGCCGCTTCGAGCCCGCCGCCAACGAGGCACGCAAGGCGGTGGCGCTGCTGCGCGAGCTGGGCGCCCAGGACGAGCTGTCCACTCCCCTGTGCAGATGGGCCCAGGCGCTGCTCGGCGAGGCCCGACTCCCGGAGGCCGAGCGCACGGCCCGCGAGGGACTGAAGCTGCGCGAACAAGCGACGACACCGGACGCGGAAGAAGTCGCGGAGGCCCGCTCCCTGCTGGGCCAGGTGCTGCTGGCGCGCGGAGACCTCACGGGTGCCCGCACGCTTCTGGAGCAGGCCCTGGAGGGCTGGGAGAAGGAAGGCGCCAGTGCCTTCACCCTCGCCTCGACACGCTTCGCGCTCGCCCGCTCGCTCAGGCTTTCGAGCGTCGAGCCCGAGCGGGCGCGAACCCTGGCGCTCTCCGCGAGGGACGCCGTGGCCCAGAGCCCGCCGCCCAGGAGCCTCCCCTTGGAGGAACTGGACGCCTTCCTTTCAGAGGGTCGCGTAGACTCCGCGGCACGATGAACCGTGAAGAAGCGAACCAGGCCCTGGAGCTCATCCGCCGGGTCGTGACACAGGCGCGTGACGACTCGGCGCTCCAGAACTGGGGCGTCATCTGGATGCTCCACGCCTTCACCAACGCCGCGGGGTTCACCACCACGCAGTGGCTCTGGAATCGTGGGGACCGGACGCCCGGCGCCTACGCCGTCCTCTGGTGCGTCGTGCTCGCGTTCAACATCTCCACCATCTTCATCCTCAAGCGCGGCCAGACGGCGGGCGCACGCTCCTTCGTCGAGCGGCAGATCTGGGCCATCTGGACCACGTTCATGGGCGGCATGGGGCTGGTGGCTCTCATCAACTGGCTGCTGGGCCTGGACCGGCTGTTCATGCCGGCGGTGGCCTGTGTGTTGTTCGCCACCGCCTTCTCGATGATGGGCGCGCTGATGGGGCGCGTGTGGTTCACGGTGGCCGCCTTCTTCGCGGTCGTCTCGCTGGTGATGACGCGCTTGCCGGAGCACGGCTTCAGCCTGCTGGCGGCCCTCTGGTTCGCGGTGCAGTTCGGCGGCGGGCTCGCGCTCCACCGCGCCCGCTTGAGAAGGCTCGCGGCCCGGACGCCCGAGGCTCGGCTGGTATGATGAAGCCGGAGTCGCTCGCCGCGCTGGTGGCCCTCGCGACCGAGCCCTGGGGGCTGGACGAGTCGGAGCTTCACTCGCGCCTCACGGTGGCCGGTGTGACGGACCCCGCGTCGGCGCTGCGTGCGATTGCCGTGGCGGGCCTGGCTCGTGAGGAGCGCCGCCGCTGGGTGCCCACACCGCTGGGGCACGAGGCCCTGCGAGAGGCCCACCTGCTGCTCGCGAGCAGCCAGGACCCGAGCCCCTCTCCTCCTGGCATGGAGGAGTGCCCGTCCGTGCCCTGGCTCACCCAGGTACAGACGCACTGGGTGGAGGCCGTGTCGCTCAACTACGCGGTGGACGCGGAGCGCCTGGCGCGACTGCTGCCAGCGCCGCTGGTTCCGGAGATTCATCGGGGCACCGCGTGGGTGCAGGTGTTGATGTCGTCCCTGCGCGACATGCGCCCCCAGGGCGTGTCTCCGCTGCTGGGTGTGTGCTTCTACCAGGTGAGCTATCGGGCGTCGGTGCGCTACCGCAACGCGCGCGGTGAGTGGCGTCGTGGCGGCTACTTCGTGCGCAGCGAGACGAACGACCCGGTGATGCGCCGCGTGGGCAATACGCTGGACGAGTTCCGCTTCCACGAGTTCGGCGAGGCGCACATGGTGATGGCTCGCGAGGGAGAGTTGCTCACCCTCGCGGCGGACCCGGACGCGGGGTTTCCCGGAGGACGCCTCGTCGGCGTGTTCGACACCCGGCCCCAGACGCGTCCCCCGCCGGGCAGCGTGTGGACGGGGCTGGAGGACCTGCATGAGCCGCTGGTGGAGTGCTACGACGCGTTCGGCGTCTCGGGCGACTTCGTCTATGTGCTCACCATCGACCGCGAGCCGTGGAACGCCCGCTTCTGCACCCCGGTGGAGCTGTACTGCGAATACTTCGAGGAGGGGCCGCTCGCCCCGGGCTCCCGGCTGGACTCGGTGCTCCACCTCACGGAGTGCGCCTACCGCTGGCGCCCTCTTCGCAAGGAGCGACATACCCTGGAACCATGAGCAGCCCCGCGGAGTCCAACGCGCGATGAAGACCCCCCTCGCACTCGTCGCCTGCCTCCTTGGCGCCTTTCTGTCCTTGAGCGCCCACGCGGAGGACCGCGTCGCCACCGCCCGCGCGTCGCGGATGAAGGACGTCACGGCGCTCTTCGCCACCGCTGGGACACCCTGGCCCACGGACCAGCTCTATGTCCGGGCCTTCAAGCACGAGCAGGAGCTGGAGGTCTGGGCGGGCCCCAAGGACGGGCCGCTGGTGAAGGTGAAGACGTACCCCTTCTGTGCCGCCTCGGGAGAGCTGGGGCCCAAGCGTCGCGAGGGCGACCTCCAGGTCCCCGAGGGTTTCTACACGCTCGACCTCTTCAACCCGGTGAGCAACTTCCACCTCTCCGTGCGGGTCAGCTATCCCAACGCGGCGGACAAGCACCACCAGAAGCCGGGCGTCCGGCTGGGCGGCAACATCTTCGTCCACGGCAACTGCGTGAGCATCGGCTGCATCGCCATCGAGGACAGGCCCATCGAGGAGCTGTACCTCATGGCGCTGGACACGCGCGCCCGGACGAAGCGGGACGCGCCCATCCACATCTTCCCGCGCAGGCTCGACGCCGCGGGGATGGCGGCGATGGAGAAGGAGGCCGGCACGGACGCGGAGTTGCTCACCTTCTGGAAGAGCCTCCAGCCCGCGTACGCCTTGTTCGAGGAGGGCCGCCAGGTGCCTCGCACCTCGGTCGTCGCGAAGACAGGCGCCTACGTCGTGACACCGGCGACGAAGGCCCCTCGCGCGGGACGATGACCGCGCGAAGGGCGCGACACGTCACAGCGGGTACAGGAACGCCGCCGCCGTCTGGTCCTGGGCGCTCAACACCAGGTCTCCCGCCCGCCGGCCGCACGCGTAGTTGGCCATCACCGAGTTGGTATCCGCGGTGTCCGTCAGCAGGCACGCGCCCGTGGTCTTCGGGCAGAGCCCGATGAGAACCGGCTCATGCACGAAGCCCAGCACATGTCCCAGCTCGTGCCGGAGGATGCCCCTGAGGGTGAGTGGAGCGATGGTCCCGAACGCGGTGTTGTCGATGAGCAGGTTGCGCGAGGCACGGGACGCATTCGGGAGGAACGCGCGAGCCAGATAGCTGCCGCTCGAGTTGATCGGACGGATGTCGAAGACGACGCCCGTCTGGGAGGCACTGCAGGCCCCGTCGAACGAGCTCTCATGGATGAAGTTCACGCCCGCGATGGCTTCCCAGTCCGCCGCCGCGCCGTTCATCGCCGCGACGACGGCGGCATGGCGTGAACCGAACGCCGTGCTGACGCAGTACCGCAGGTCGCGCACCTCGGTCGAATTCCACATGACGAGGACCCCGTTGGGGCACCCCACGGCCAGCGCATCCTCGCGAGTCCCCAGTCCGTCCTGTCGCACGTAGCGGTCGTGATACGCGCGCAGCGCCGCGTCGCCCTCGAAAGCCAAATCTGGCGGCACGACATGGACGTTCGAGTCGGGCTCCTTGTACGCCCGCGCCTTGAACTCCTCGAAGGACGCATCAGGAGTGCTCGACGGAGCACCTCCCGACTCCAGTTCGACGCTGCCGCACGCCGAGAGCACGACGGACACTCCGAAACACAACCCCACGAAACAGACATTTCGCATGACTCCCCCTCTGGTGGCTCCCAAAGCCGCCCAACCTGAAATAATAGCAAATCAGGATAAAGGATGGGAGCCGGGGGCCGAACTTCAATCAGGCGTGGGGTGCTCCACGTCCGGCGTGAGGCCGGGGGCGCGGGCGACTGGAGCCACGGGCGGCTCCGTCTTCAGGACGTTCACCAGGGCCATCATCTGCGCCACCAGCGTGGTCAGCCCCTGCCCGTCCTGCACGCCCCCGGTGCCGCCGATGGACACCGAGCGCAGCTCGCGAGGCTGCGGCAGCTTCTCGGCGATTGCGGGCAGCAGCTCCACGAGCCGCGCCTGCACGTTGGACGCGCTCAGGCCGTTGAGGATCTGCTGGCGCAACTCCAGGTGCTCCAGCTCGGCGCGGGCCTGACGGTTGGCCGCGGCGCGCTCCACGTCGCGAGCGTCCGTGTTCGCCAACGCGGTGCGCTTGAGCTTCGCCGCCTCCACCTCCTGCCGCAGCCGCGCCAGCTCCGCCTCACCGGCCAGCCGGGCCTTCTCCAGCTCCGCGGACTGGAGCACCGTCTGCTGCCGCTCCGTGGCCAGCCTGCGCTCGTCCTCCTCCTCGCGCTGCTGTCGCCGCAGTCGCTCGGACTGCTCGCGGTCATACGCCTGCGCGTCCTTGCTCGCCCTCAGCGCGGACAGCTCGCCATCGCTCTCCAGCCGCATGCGCTCGCGGGTCTGCTCCACCTCCAGCTCGCGCTGGGCCAGCGACTCCTCCTTCCCCAGCGAGGCCAGCCGGGCGATGCGCTCCTGCTCGGCGCGGAACGGCGTCTGGAGGCTCTCCCACAGGCGCGCGGAGCTGACCACCGCCTCCTTGATCTGCACCGTGACGATGCGCAACCCCAGGCCCTTGTCGGTGCCTCCGCCGCCCTCCGCCACGTGCCGCAGCCGGGCGGTGAGTTCCTCGATGATGGGCTGCTTGTCGGACAGCACCGTGTCGATGGTCATGGTGGCCACCTTGTCCTTGATGGCCGCCTCCGCCTGCTCGCGAAGCTGCACGTTCACCACGCGCATCGGATCCTCCACGTCAGTGAAGTCCAGCTTGCGGTAGGCCGTGCCGAAGTCCTCGATGATCCACTGCACGTAGCCCTGCACCAGCAGGCCCTGCAGCTCGCGGCAGATGCAGTGCGCGTTGATGAGGATGGTCTGCATCGCCCCCGGCACCACCAGGAACGAGTCCTTCGCCGGGTCATAACCGAACGACACCCCCAACCCGAGCGTCAGCGGCTGCGCGTGTCCGCGACGCGTGTGCACCACGTACGCATTGGGCGGAACGACGACGGTCTTCCAGCGCCAGAAGCCGGTGATGCGCACGTCCACGGCGTTGCCCTGAGGCGCACCACCACCGCCTCCGCCTCCTCTGCCCTGGAGCGGCCCCGCGCGGGCCGCGCGCGCCGCCTGCACCGTGGGTGGCGCCACCATCTGCTTGCGGGCCCGCAGGTCCACCTCCAGGCGCTGCTGTTGCTCCTGCACCTGGTCGAGATACGTGTTCTTCACCGGATCCTGGGACGACATGGACGCTCCCCCTGAAAGGAGGCTCATCCAAGCACACGTCAGGAGCCCCGAGGAGGCCGGGCCCTCTACTTGCCCTTGACGAGCACGATCTCCACGCGGCGGTTCAGCTCGCGCCCGCGCGGAATCAGGTTGGGGGCCTTGGGACGGGTGTCTCCCAGCCCGGAGGCGTCGATGCGCGACGGGTTCAGCCCCGCCTTCACCAGCAGGTCCGCGACGGCCTTCGCGCGCGCCTCGGAGAGCGCCTGTCGCGCCGGCGCCGGCGCCTCGCGGTTGTCGGTGTGACCTTCCAGGCGCAGGCGCAGCGTCTCGTCCCGCACCATCATGTCCACCAGCAGGGCCAGGTCCGAGGTGGAGGCCTTGCGCGGCGCGGCCTGCTTCTCCTCGAAGCCCGGAGGCGTGGGCAGCTCCACGCGCTCGTCCTTCACCTGCGCCTGCTGGTCCTTCTTCGCCGGCGCGGGCGCCAGGACGAAGTCCACCGTGGCCTCGCGCTCGCGGCTCACCTTCACCTGACGCGTCTGGGCCAGGAATCCCTTGGAGAGCACGTCCACCGTGTACTCACCCGGAGGCAGCATCACCGCCGCCGGCTTGCGCGCGGCCTTGTCCAACAGGACCTGCTGCGGCGCGCCCCGGCCGCCTCGCACGTATGCCGTGGCGGCCACGGGCTTCTTCCCCGCGAGCACCTTCAACAGCAGTCGTCCCGGAGCCACCGGGCCCTGGTCGGGGGGCTTCGTGGGCGGCGGCACCTGCGTCACCGTGACAGGCGGAGCCGTGACGGGAGGCGGCACCTGCGCCACCACGACGGGAGGGGGGCCCGCGTCCTGGCCCTCCGCCAGCGTGGCGTCCGCGAGCGGCGCGGTCATCTCCGCCGAGACATCGTGAGACAGCTTCAGCTTGAGCCGGGGGTCGGGCGCGTTGGGGTTGATGCTGGGCACCACCTTCACCCGCATCCGCAGCCCCTTCTGCGCCTGGAACGTGACGGAGGCCGTCATCTTCCAGAGGAAGCCGCTCTCCTCGCTGAACAGGCTCCACGAGTCGCTGTTCGTATAGGTGACGCGCGACACCAGCGTGTAGGAGCCCTCCTCCACCTTCAGCGCCGCGAGGCGATGGATGCCCGGGCCGGAGATGACGTCCAACCCCGGCACCGCCAGGGGCTGACCGTTGAGGATGAAGTCCACCTCCAGCAGCTTGTAGGGCCGCGCGGTGCCCTCTCCTGGCAGGCCCTCGTAGGTGATGACGACCTCTGGGGGAGGCGTCTTGACCAGGGCCTGGAGCTGGCGGTCCAGGTCCTCGCGGGCCCGCTGCTCGACGGTGGAGGGTTCAGCCGCCCGCGCCGTGGCGCCGACGAGGGCCAGGATGCAGAGCCACAGTGCTTGTACGGAGGAAGAAGCCACGGGGGTTCACAGCATCGCACAACCTGGGCCCGTCGCGAGTTGTCAGCCGGGCGAGCTGACCACCATCCGACCGTCGCCCCCCCTCCCCTCACCCCATGTCCCGGCGCTACAGGGCCCTTGCGTGTGGCCCCGCCACGTTTTTGGCTCCCATCCCGCCGCCAAGGGCGCTAGTCCTGGGCGCCGAAGACTCCCCCGAAGAGGCCGCGCGCGATGAACGACTTCCAGTTCCAGGAAATGCTTCCGCTGGGCAAGGACGAGACGCCCTACCGGCTGCTCACGAAGGACCACGTCTCCACCTTCGAGGCCGGCGGACGCACCTTCCTCCAGGTGGCCCCCGAGGCGCTCACCCTGCTCACCCGGGAGGCCATGCGGGACATCGCGCACCTCCTGCGCCCCGGCCATCTGGGGCAGCTCGCGGCCATCCTCCAGGACCCGGAGGCCTCCGCGAATGACCGCTTCGTCGCGATGGAGCTCCTGAAGAACGCCAACATCGCCGCCGGTGGCGTGCTGCCGTCCTGCCAGGACACGGGCACCGCCATCATCATGGGCAAGAAGGGCCAGCACGTCCTCACCGACGGCCACGACGAGGAGGCCCTGTCCCGCGGCGTCTTCGACACCTACCGCACGTCCAACCTGCGCTACTCGCAGATGGCGGCGCTGGACATGTACAAGGAGGCCAACACCGGCAACAACCTGCCCGCGCAAATCGAGCTCTACGCGACGGGCGGTGACGCCTACAAGTTCCTGTTCATGGCCAAGGGCGGCGGGTCGGCCAACAAGAGCTATCTGTTCCAGGAGACCAAGGCGCTGCTCAATCCGACGAGCCTGATGGCCTTCCTCGACGCGAAGATTCGCGCGCTCGGCACCGCGGCGTGTCCGCCGTACCACCTGGCCATCGTCGTGGGCGGCACGTCGGCGGAGTTCGCGCTGAAGACGGCCAAGTACGCCTCCGCGCGCTACCTGGACACGCTGCCCACCGAGGGCAACGCGCTGGGCCGGGGCTTCCGCGACGTGGCGCTGGAGCAGGAGGTGCTGAAGCTCACGCAGCGCATGGGCATCGGCGCGCAGTTCGGCGGCAAGTACTTCTGCCACGACGTGCGAGTCATCCGGCTGCCGCGCCACGGCGCCTCGTGCCCGGTGGCCATCGCCGTGTCGTGCTCCGCGGACCGGCAGGTGCTCGGAAAAATCACCCGCGACGGCGTCTTCCTGGAGCAGTTGGAGGCGGACCCGGCGAAGTACCTGCCGGAGCCGACGGAGGCGGACCTGGCCGGCGAGGTGGTGAAGCTGGACCTCAACCGCCCCATGAGCGAGCTGCGCGCGGAGCTGTCGCGCTACCCCATCAAGACGCGCGTGTCGCTCACCGGGCCCATGGTGGTGGCGCGCGACATCGCCCACGCCAAGCTCAAGGAGCGGCTCGACAGGGGCGAGGGCATGCCGCAGTACCTGAAGGACCGCATGGTCTATTACGCGGGCCCCGCGAAGACGCCGGAGGGTTATGCCTCTGGCTCATTCGGTCCGACGACGGCCGGTCGCATGGACGCGTACGTGGACCAGTTCCAGGCGGAGGGCGGCAGCTTCGTGATGCTGGCCAAGGGCAACCGCTCCCAGGCCGTCACCGACGCGTGCAAGAAGCACGGCGGCTTCTACCTGGGCTCCATCGGCGGCCCGGCGGCGCGTCTGGCCAAGGACTGCATCACCAAGGTGGAGGTGCTCGAGTACGAGGAGCTGGGCATGGAGGCGGTGTGGAAGATTGAGGTGGTCGACTTCCCGGCCTTCATCGTGGTGGATGACAAGGGCAACGACTTCTTCGCCCACCTCAACAAGCCCTCCGCGAAGAAGGGCTGAGCGCGCGCCATGCCAGCCGAGGTGCTGACCTACCAGGAGCGGTTCCGCGAGGACTTCGCGCGGCTCAATCGCGAGTGGATCGAGACGCACTTCCGGCTGGAGCCGGAGGACCTGGCCTCCTTCGCGGACCCGCACGGCACCTTCGTCGCGCCCGGCGGCGAGGTGCTGTTCGCCCTCGTCGACGGCCAGGTGCTGGGCACGTGCGCGCTGCGCCGCGAGGACCCGGACACGTTCGAGCTGTGCAAGATGGCCGTGTCTCCCCAGGCGCGGGGACACGGGCTGGGCGACGTGCTGATGGAGGCGGTGCTGCGCGTCGCTCGCGAGAAGGGCGCCCGGCGCGTGTACCTGGTGTCGAACACGAAGCTTGCGCCCGCGCTCGGGCTGTACCGAAAGCACGGCTTCGTGACGACGCGCCTGGGAGACGAGGTGTCGCGCGAGGCGGGCTACGAGCGCGCGGACATCGAGCTGGAGTGGCGCGCCTGACGCGTGTCAGACGGAGGGCGGCGCCTCTGACGCGGGCACCGGGACGGCGGACTTCTTCTTCGGGATGAGGTTGCGCCGGGGGCCCTTGAGGGCCACGCCCAGGAGCATGCTCGCGGGGAGCATCATCCCCAGTCCTTGCGTGAGGTTGTCGGGAGGATGAACGACGGCCCCCAGCACCAGCGCGGCGAACAGCAGACCACAGACCAACCGAAGCAACAGAGAGTTCACGCGAGGGACCTCGGTGACGGGATGGCCCAGCGTAAACATCCGCCGGGCCCTGTCCAGCCAGCCTCACGAGGCCCTTCAGGGAGGGGCCAAGCAAGCGCCCCACCCTGTCCCACCGTCCACGTCGGACGGTGGGAGCGTCAGGGAACTACCAGATCTTCACGCGCTTCTCGGGGGCGAGCCAGCCGGCGTCGCCCTCCTTGACGCCGAACGCCTCGTAGAACTCCGCCATGTTCCGCACCACGCCGTTGACGCGGTACTGCGGCGGCGAGTGGGTGTCGGTGAGCAGCATCTGCCGCATGGCGTCGTCGCGGTACAGGCCGCGCCAGACCTGCGCCCAGCCGAGGAAGAAGCGCTGCGGGCCCGTGAAGCCGGCGATGGACGGCGCCGTCTTGCCTCCGAGCGACTGGACGTAGGCCTTGTAGGCCACCGCGAGGCCGCTGACGTCGCCGATGTTCTCACCCAGGGTCAGCTCGCCGTTGACCTTCATGGACTCCAGCGGGCTGAAGCCGGCGTACTGCTCCACCAGCACGGCGGTGCGCTGCTTGAAGCCCGCCTGGTCCTCCGGGGTCCACCAGTTGCGCAGGTTGCCGTCGCCGTCCGAGCGGCTGCCCTGGTCGTCGAAGCCGTGGCTGATTTCGTGACCAATCACCGCGCCGATGGCGCCGTAGTTCGTCGCGTCGTCCGCGTCCGGGTTGAAGAACGGCGGCTGGAGGATGGCGGCCGGGAAGACAATCTCGTTCATCGTGGAGCTGTAGTAGGCATTCACCATCTGCGGCGGCATGCCCCACTCCTCGCGGTCGATCGGCTTGCCCAGCTTGTCCACCATCCGCTGGAAGTCGAACGCATCACCGCGACGCACGTTGCCCAACAGGTCGCCCGCGACAATCTCCAGGCGCGAGTAGTCCCGCCACTTGTCCGGGTAGCCAATCTTGACGTTGAATTTCGACAGCTTCGCCTGGGCCTGCGCCTTCGTCTCGGCGCTCATCCAGTCCAGCCCGTCGATGCCCTGACGGAACGCCTCACGCAGGTTGTTGACCAGCTCCACCATGCGCTGCTTGGACGCGGGGCTGAAGTGGCGCTCCACGTAGAGCTGCCCCACGGCCTCGCTCAGCGAGTCCTCCACCGCGCCCACGCCACGCTTCCAGCGCGGACGGTTCTCCTGAAGGCCCTGCAGCGTCTTGCCGTAGAAGTCGAACGAGGCCTGCTCGAAGGCGCTCGACAGCATGGGCGCGCGGCCGGACAGCACCTTGAACGTCAGGTACTGCTTGAGCACGGGCAGCGGCGTCGTCTTCAACAGCCCCGCCACGGCCTCGAAGTACGCCGGCTGACGGACGATGACGCCGGGCGTCGCCTGGGCGCCCGCCGCCTTGAGGAAGCGCGTCCACGAGAAGCCGGGGGTGAGCGCCTCGACCTCCTTGACGCTCTTGAGGTTGTAGGTGGCCTCGCGGTCCCGGTTCTTCACCCGGTCCCAGCTCTTGTCGGCCAGCGTCGTCTCCAGCGCGAGGATGGCCTCGGCCGCCTTCTTCGCGTCCTTCTCCCCCGCGAGGGTGAAGAGCTTCTCGATGTACGCCACGTAGGCGGCGCGAATCTCGATGAAGCGCGGCTCCTGCTTGGAATAGTAGTCCCGGTCCGGCAGGCCCAGGCCGCTCTGGCTGACGTACGCGATGTAGCGCGTGGCCTGCTTCTGGTCCTGGCCCACGAAGAACGTGAAGGGCGTCTGGAGGCCGCTGCGCTGGAGCTCCACGAACAGCTCCGGCAGTTGGGCCTTGTCCTTCAGCCCCTTCACCCGCGCCAGCTCCTGGGCGATCGGCTTCATGCCGAGCGACTCGATGCGCTCGGTGTCCATGAAGCTGTTGTACAGGTCGCCCACCTTCTGCGCGGTGGAGCCCGGCGCGCGCTCCTTCGCGGAGGCGGACTCCTCGATGATGGCGCGCAGGGCCAGCTCGGACTTGTCCGCCAGCTCGATGAACGAGCCATAGCGGGCGCGGTCCGCGGGGATGGGCGTGTTCTTCAGCCACGTCCCGTTGACGAACCGGTAGAAGTCGTCCTGGGGACGGATGGTGCGGTCCAGGTTCTTCAGCTCGACGCCGAGCGCGCGCACGGTCTCCTCCGACACGGCCTCCGCGACGGGCGTCGTCGAGGATGCGGACGCGGCGGGAGGCGCGGGCGCCTCGGTGGGCGCGGGCCGCGGCGCGCTGGCGCAGCCGGTCAGCAACAGGGTTCCGAGGGCGCTGGTCGCCCACGCGCGGTGGGCAATGGACTTCTTGGGGCTCATGAGGTTCCGAGAGGAAAAAGGGACGGGGGATGCTGCCGGACCCGAATGGTCGTCGTCCATCCGGGCAGGCAGGAAAAACACCCGCGCGCGCGCCCTATTCCTCAGGTGAGGCCCCAAGCCTCCCTGCAATCCCGTGGAAACAGCCGTTTCCGGCCCCGCCCCCGTCCAGGAGGCGAGGCCGCGAGCGCCCACCTTGGGCTCAGCGCTGGCCCATGACGGGCGCGGGCACGGGGGCGGCGGGGGCCGGCACCGCGGGCGCGGCGGGCGCGGGCGCGGGCGTCACCGTGACGTCCTGCGACAACGCCTCCAGGTCATGGAAACCCTTCGTCGACACGTCGCCGCCTCGGAACAGGGCCCAGCCCTGGAGGTTGCGCTGGTACGTCCGCGTCATGTGCCAGAGCTGGATGCCGCTGTTGGCGACGAAGAGGTACAGGGCGCGCTTGGGGTTCCAGGGGTTGGGCAGCGCCAAGGCGATGCCGTCGTCCGGGCGGCCATACGTCTTGCCCTGCCAGCGGAAGAAGCGGCGGCCCAGCTCCACGGGGAGCTTCTTCTCGGCGGCCAGCCGGGCGAGCAGCGCGTTGTCCTCCGCTCCGCCGAAGACGACCAGGTCGCGCTCCGCGAGCTGCGCGTCCGTCACCTCGAAGTCAGGAGACACCGGCACGAGCCGCTCGGTGAAGACATCCGCCAGCGCCTCGCGGTAGCCGAGCACCAGCGTGCGCATGGACTCCGTCTGCCGGGCGGTGCCGTGCACCATGAGCAGCTTCTCCCAGGCATCCGTCTGGTTGGCCAGGACCTGGTAGCGCTCACGCGGCACCGGCACGTCGTTGCCCGCGTTGAAGACGACGCGCACGGGCGCCTCCGTGGTGCGCAGGACGAACGTCTCGCTCGCCGTGCCCTTCACCTCCACGCGCTCCAACGTGGAGCCCTTCGCCGTGTGCACCTCCACCAGCGTGACGAAGTGCCAGGGCTTCGGTCCGGGCTGCTCCACCTTGAGCGTCACCTCGTACCCGTCCTTCACCTGCGCGGCGGTGGCGCGGAAGCGCGGCTGCGGCAGGCCCGTGCGCTCCAGCCACTGGCCGACGAAGGGGCCCACGTCCTTGCCCACCGCCTCCTGCGCGGCGCGCTTGAAGTCCGCCGTGGAGATGTCCTTGTTCGCGTAGCGCGTGTGGACGGCGTTCATCACCTTGGAGAAGTCCGCGTTGCCCAGGAGCAGCCGGAGCTGGTGCAGCGCGAAGGTGCCCTTGATGCGCGGCACCAGGTAGGTTCCATAGCGGCCGTACTCCGTCTTGACGGAGGCAGGCAGCACGTCCGCCTCGCGCGAGGTGGTGAAGAGGTAGCGGTCATTGAGGTCCGCGAGCGCGTCCCGCTGCGCATCGAAGGCCTTCTCCGGCTTGTCCTCGTGCGCCGACACGTCGCGCAAGAGCTTCCAGTACGCGGACGTGCCGCTGATGAGCCAGTTCTCTCCATCCGACGCGGGGAACAGCGTGTTGGCCCACAGGAGCGACTTGTCGAAGCCGACCGTGTCCTTCACCCGCGAGAAGTCCCGCTTCGTCGTCTGGGGCTCCTCCGGCGCCTTCCACGTCTTGCGCGCCTCCTTCAGCTTGGCGGCGACGTAGATGGGGCTGAACGTCGTGTAGCCCAGCGACAGGTGCGGCGTGGCGCCGGGCAGGTCCGGCATGAAGCGGCTGCCAATCATCTTCTCGCGCAGCGTCGTCTTGCCGTAGTGGGCCAGGAACATCAGCTTCTCGGCCATCTCCGACGTGGTCACCTTGCCGTCGCAGGCGTGCGGCCGGTTGATGGGGCTGGAGGCCAGCATCCGCGTGGCGGAGTCCAGGTCGAAGCCCTGCTTGCCCAGCTTCGAGTAGTACTCCCAGAAGGCGATGTCGCGGTTCCAGGTGTTGAAGGCCAGGTCCGCGGGGGCGTTGTCCGGGTTGGAGACGGACTCCTTGCGGACCTCCAAGTCACGGTTGTTGTTGTTCGCCCAGATGAAGTCCTTGAGGTTGCCCGGCGTGTCGGAGGCGTTGCCCTTGCTGCCGGTGCGCCACAGCCGCGTCTTCTTCGTGCCGAGCAGCAGACACGCGCCCTCGTCCGTCTTCGTGTCCGCGAGCGTCCAGTCGTTGGTGTACAGGCCGTTGTTGTTGTCCTTCATGATGCGGGCGACGTCATCGATGGAGGACGCGTATTGCGCCGCCTTGCGGATGCGGTTGCTCTGCGGCGAGCCATTCATATCGAACGGCGTCTGCCCCACCGTCGTCTCGCCGATGACGATGCCCGCGGAGTTGATGAACCAGTCCGCGCCGCTGTGGATGCCGCCCGGGAAGGTCTGCATCACGAAGCGGTGGCCCCGGGTGGGCTGCACGTCCAGCACCACGTCCCAGTGGACGCCCGTGTAGCCGTTCCACATGAAAATCTGGCCGATGATGGCGCGGCCGTCCTTCGTCGCGGACTTGGTGGCGACGAAGGAGGAGCAGTGGTCGCCCTTGCCTCCGCGCTCGGCCTCTTCGTCGGCCTTGAGGAAGGTGCGGCCGGACAGCGAGGTGGAGGTGGCGCGGTTGGCCTCCTCGAGCTGGCCCGCGTCCACGGCGGTGTTGAGCGTGACGATGTCCAGCACGTCCAGCTCGCGGTCCTTGAACTTCGCGCCGGCCTTGTTCGCGCCGTCGGCGATGCCCTTCATCTCCTCCAGGTACTCGGCGTCGAACTTGCGCAGGAAGAGCGAGTCCGCGAGCAGCCGCTGGTGGCTCCACCCCTTGGCCGCGTCCGACTTGTCCTTCTGGATGCCGAGCTTCTCGATGTAGCGGACAATCTCCTGCGAGGTCAGCTCGCCGAACTGGACGCCGCGCTCGTAGGGCTCGCCCTCGATGTGGACGTAGATCCAGCCGCCGTCGTCGTAACGGAAACCCTTGCCGGCCCAGCGCACCGACTCCATGGGGACATAGGCGGTGATATCCTCCACGGGCTCCAGGCGGACGTCGTCGTACCAGACGGAGCCCGTCGCCTTGCCGTTGCGGCCCAGGTGGAGCTGCACGCGGTCCGTGGACTGCGTGGCGAAGAAGAGGACGGAGGCGCGGGTGCCGGCCTCACCGCCCGGGGCCGTCGCGCAGTTGGTGAAGGGGAAGCTCTTCATCGAGAAGCAGGCACCGTGGGCCGTGGGATAGCGGGCCTCCGGGTCCACCTGGACGCCCTTGGTGCGCACCCAGGCGCTGAGCCGGTAGAGCTGGCCCACCTGGAGCTTGAGGCTCTCGGACTCGACGGTGGTCTCCCCACCGCCCTGCGGGCTCTCGATGAGCATGCCGCGCGAGCCCTCCACCTTGCCCTCCGCGCTGGAGGCCACCTTGCCGGGGCCTTGCGAGCGCCAGAACGCGGGCACCGAGGAGGAACCTCCGGCCACCTCGAAGTTTCCGTTCGGCACCGCCGAGGAGTTGACGGGAGTGGCGGCCACGGCGGGCGCGGCCTGGAGCAGGCTCGCGGACAACAGCAGCGCGCCGAGGAGCTTCGACGTCTGGGGGCGGTCGGTCATGTCGTTCCCTTCCCGAGCAGGGCGGGGCATCAGCTCGGGGGCAATCCGGGCGCATGACACTGCCGCGCCTGTCGAGCGTCAACCCTTCAAACCCGCGAAGGCACCATGACGCGAGGCGACTTCCGTGGTCGCCCCGACACTCCGTGCGCCCCCTCCCCTGTCAGCGCAGCAACCGACCCGACGCCTGGAGCACTCCGCGCGCGGCCCGGCGCACCGCATCCACGCGCCGCGACTCCACCCACGGCGGGTCCACGGGCGCATCCCAGTCGAACACGCGCAGCCGGGACAGGAAGCCCTGCTTCACGCAGCCCTCCAGGCTGAACACATGCAGGTCGTGCGTCCACCGCACCGCGAGCCGCAAGTCACGCGACAGCTCCGTCCAGTCCAGTGGCGGCGACGCGAGGATGCCCGGCAGCTCCACACCGCCGCCCGTGCTGCCCACCGCGAGCGAGCCTGTTCCCGGCGCATAGCTCCACAGGAGCGCGGCCCCTCGGGGGCGCACGAAGCTGGTGTAGAGCATCAGCACCTCGCGGTCCGCGGGCACGTCCACCACGCCCGCCACGCGCCGCAGCACCGAGGAGCGAGCCTGTCGCTCGTCCACGATGAAGGGGAACTGGTACGCGTCCACGCGGTATCCATCCGCGCGGATGCGCTCCACCAGCGCGTGGTAGCCCGCTCGCGCCTCACGGGTGCGCCCGCCCCGGAGAAGAAGCCGCGACACCATCTCGGGGAGGCTCCGCAGCGGCGCCTCCGCCCACCTGCGCAGCTCGTGGATGTCGGGCTCGATGTCCAACCCCACGCCGGCCCACTGGAGCTTCTCGTCGGCCGTCCACGTCCTGAAGGCTTCGTAGCGTGCACGTGCCTGCGGGACGTTGCCCGCATGGAACCAGTAGCCCTGCTCGACAGGGAGCAGGAGCCACGCGGTGACGGGGATGCCAGCACGGTTGAGGAGGCGCACGACTTCGGCGCGCTCGGCGCTCAAGTCGAGGAGGCCCAGGCTCACCCCGGCGCGCATCGCCTGGAGGTCGTCGACGACGCCTTCGGTGTTGAACAGTTCGCGAAGCGGCTCTGGTGCCAGCTCGCAAAAGAAGGTCAGGAAATGGGGTTTCATGGCAGCCTCGCGCCTCCACGCGTACCCCCGAGGGGCGCATACTTTCGCGAGGAGCACCATGGAATTTCACAGAGGCCGGATGCTTGACCACGTCCACCTCCGCGCCAGGGACATGGCGGCGAGCAAGCGGTTCTACCAGGCCATTCTCGAAGTCTTGGGCATCCCGCTCGGCTCACATGGGCCCGACAACTTCTTCGCGGACGAGCTGTTCGTCAGCACCGCGGACCCCGGCGCGCCTGCCGGGCGTGGCGTCCACCTGGCCTTCCAGGCGAAGGACCCGGAGATGGTGAAGCGCATCTACGAGGTCGCGCTCAAGGCGGGTGGGAAGGACAACGGAGCACCAGGTGAGCGGCCTTACCACCCGGGCTACTACGCGGCCTTCGTGCTGGACCCGGACGGCAACAACATCGAGGCCGTCTACCATGGCCCCGCGAAGCGCTCGGCCCCGTCGGTGGTGTTCACCGCGTAGGGACGAAACATTGAACGGCCCGCTCCGGTGTCTCCGAAGCGGGCCGAGTCACTCGGAACCGCGCGCGGCTCAGTAGCTCCAGGGGAAGCGCTTGAAGTCGCGCTTGCGCTTCTGGACGAAGGCGTCGCGGCCTTCCTGGGCTTCGTCGGTGCCGTAGGCCAGGCGCGTGGCCTCGCCCGCGAAGAGCTGCTGTCCCACGAGGCCGTCGTCGGGCAGGTTGAAGGCGTACTTCAGCATCTTGATGGCGGTGGGGCTCTTGGTGTTGATCTCCGCCGCCCACTCGAGCGCGAAGTCCTCCAGCTTCTCGTGCGGCACCACGGCGTTGACCATCCCCATCTGGAAGGCCTCCTGCGCCGAGTAGTTCGCGCCCACGAAGAAGATTTCGCGCGCCCGCTTCTGGCCAATCTGCCGAGCCAGCAGCGCCGAGCCATAGCCCCCATCGAAGCTGGCCACGTCCGCGTCGGTCTGCTTGAACACCGCGTGCTCCTGGCTCGCGATGGTCATGTCGCAGACGACGTGCAGGCTGTGTCCACCGCCCACGGCCCAGCCCGGCACCACGGCGATGACGGCCTTGGGCAGGAAGCGGATCTGCCGTTGGACTTCCAGGATGTGCAGCCGGCCGAGTCGCGCCGGGTCCGACTCGCCGTCCTCGCCCTCGTACTTGTAGCCGTCCTTGCCACGGATGCGCTGGTCTCCCCCGGAGCAGAACGCCCAGCCGCCGTCCTTGGGGGACGGGCCGTTTCCGGTGATGAGGACGCAGCCCACGTCCGTCATGAAGCGCGTGGCCTCCAGGGCTCGGGAGAGCTCGTCGACGGTGCGGGGACGGAAGGCATTGCGCACCTCGGGGCGGTTGAACGCGATGCGCACCGTGCCCTGGTCCACCGCGCGGTGGAAGGTGATGTCCTTGAACTTGTGGCCCTCGACGGGCGTCCAGCGGGCCGGATTGAAGATGGCCGAGACCATGGGTTTCTCACTCGGGAGAAAGGGGGAACGGGCGCGGACCCTACGCCGGCCCGGTGGGAGCGTCCATCCCTCCGGCACGGCCCCATGGGCTCATGGGAGAGGTACGCGCCAGGTGCGCTGGGGATCGGCCAGGACAAGCTCGCCGGCGCGAGGGTCGAACAATGCACCGTCAGCGGCTGGCAGGGGGACCGTGGCGAGCGAATGGAGGTCGACCAGAACCTGGTCAAGGGCGAGCCAGCGTCCACAAGGAGATGCCGCGAAGATCCGTTCACTCGCGCTCTCCCAGCGCACGTCGAGCGTCGCCGTGTCCCTCACGACGAATGTTCCTCCGACCTACTGGACCGCCAGGAAGCGACCGTCACCCGAGAACCGCAGGTCATCCACCTCACTGCCTTCGAGCAAGAGTGTCCGGAGGAAATGCCCATCGAAGTCGCGCAGCGTGAGCTGTGTCGGATCAAAGCCATCGCCGACTGCGAGCACGTCGTGGAGAGCGTCGTAAGCGATAGGGCCGCCGTCGACGGCGCACCGAGCGGTGCGAGTGAGGTCAAACGTCGTCGCGTCAAGTATCGCGACACCTGCGCGATTGCGAACGAGCGCACGCGGCTGCACCGGGTCACTCCATAACACCCCACTACTCTCGACGTGCCAAGAAGGGCCGACGCGAGAGGTCTCGACCGAGCTCTGCACGTCCCAGATTCGCAGCCCGTCGGCGAAGATGTCGCCGATCGAAGCGACGAGGTGAGCGCCGGCAAAGCGCATGTCGCGCAAGATCCGACCATCCTTCCGCCACGTGTCGTGCTCGAGTCGGAGCTGACCGGCCTCGTCACGCACTTCAAGCCGCACGTAGTTGGCCCTCGCGGTGAGGCACTCGCTGCCTGCCCATCCGAGCGCGGCGACGTGCAGGGGTTGTCGCGAGAGCGCTTCGAGTCGTTTGGCGTCCATGGTGCCGCACCGGAGGATTGAGCCCGCTGGCTGCTCGCCGACAGGCAGACGTCTACGGCTGCACTCCTCGATGAGGACCAAGCGGGGGCGCCGTCGGAACCTCCACCGCGATCACTCCGCTGAGAGTCAGCAACTCGCCGAGGACCTCGACACACCGCTCACTCGCCAGGATGAAGGTCGGCATCACTGCGAAGCGGACCAGATCCAGGGATGGAGGGTTCGTCGCGTCGATCCACCATGGCTCGGGGATATCGTACTCCTGCTCGCCACACGTCGCACAGGGACCACTGCCGTAGAACCGCAGCTGGCACTCTGGCGCCAGGCGCCCTTGCGGCATGAGTGCGAGTTCGTACAAAGGGCCACGCTTGCTCCCGCTGATACGCGCCTCAACGGGCGTGACTCCCGTGAGCCGCGCGTCCTCGAGTTGCTTGAGCACGTCACCGTGCACCAGCAGCCTCCACGATTCCTGGAGGACGACAGGCGGCAGGTTTCCGCGGGCCCTGCCCACCAGCGGCCCCAGGTGAGTACCTGGCGCCACCAACGCACCCGCTGGCAGCAATGGCAGCACGGCATCACGGAGCCGCGCGTACTCGTCCCACATCGTCTGCCGTGCCTTACGATACTCGCGTTCAATCGGCAGTGAGCTCAGATCGACTGCTGGATAGTCGAGCCCCAGCGTGGCCCACTCGCCATGGCAGGTGGGACACACCGCACCTGGCAGCCCCCATTGGTGCCGGCCTTCATAGCCGCCTGAGTAGGTCGGATCGCGATGCCCCGGCGAACGACGCAACTCGTAGTAGCGCATCACTTCCCTCCAGCTCCGCTCACCGGCACGGCGAACAACTCATCGAGCTTCGTCCAGTAGGACATGGGCATCCCCACCAGATGGTACTTCTGAATCATGAAGCCTGCGTGCTCCATCAGTTCCCATTTCCTCGCCTTCCGTCGCCCCTTCTCCTTTTTCTCGATGAAGGCGCGCCAATCTTCGTTCCACGGACCGCCGTCAACTCCGTCATGGATTTGCCTGTGACGGCGAACGTCGATAGCGAGGGCGAACTCGTGCACGTTGATGTCGCGTTCGGCGAAGTACTGCTCGAGCGCTCGGGGGAAAATATGGTGCTTTTCCTTCGGGACGCTGGCCCACTCGGCATAGGCCTTTCGGAGTCGCGCCTGGCTCGGCAGTTCCTCGGAACGATTCCACGGGATGACGAGAACGGGGCCTCGACCTGGGAGCGGTTGGGCCATGCCCCACAGTCGCTGCTGTGAGGATGCCGCAGGCGCCGGGATCGGCCCACGGAAGGCAACCGGTGCGGAGGCAAGGTCCTCGCACCGGTACAGCCCGCATTCGCCGCTCACGCACGACAGATCGACACACGCACTGTCGTCCCCGGCCGTCGCGGCACACTCCTCGGCCGACACGTCATCGACTGGCAACGGCGCGGCACCGCTAAGCTCCACGCTCGATGGCGTCGCGCAGGACCACAGAATCACCCCGAGGCAGGTCACCCAGTTTGTCATTCGCATGCGGACCTTCCCCACTCGGACGCCAGCAACTGATCACCGTGCTCCATCCCGGCACCGAGCCGACCCTACCATCTCTAGATATGCCCCCCGTCAGTCCAAGCAGGCCCTGCCTTCACGCGAGGCCATGACCATCGTTTCCCCGTGTAGCTGCTCCGCCCGGCCCAGGAGGCCCGTGATGAAACGATGGACCCAGCACCTGCTCCTCGGACTCCTGCTGAGCACGCCCCCCATGGCCCTGGCCGTGGACACGCAGGCGGGCGGGGACTCGGCCCGTCCCTCCCCTGCCCCGTCCCCGGACGCCGAGGGCACGCCCGGAACACTCAGCGCCTTCTCCGGCCCGGTGCTGGGAGCCGCACCCGGAACACTCTTCGTCACCGGCCCCAGCGGCGCCGCGATTCCCATCCGCGTGACACATCAGACACGCATCGCCGGCATGACTGTGCCCCGAGACCAAGACATCGAGACCTATCTGCGCGAGCACCTGAAGCCCGGCCGCTCCGTCCGCGTCCAGTTCGACGTCAGGCCCTTCTCCGACGGCACCCCGCAGAACGTCGCCTCCACCGTCGAGCCGAAAGCCTCCCGAGCGCCTCCCTCGCCGTGAGCCACGTCGCGGAAGCACGGCGACTCGTTGGAGCCACAGTCATCCGGCCGGGCCTCACTTTTCGGCCCCGGAGAAACCCACGACTTGTGACGCGGTGACGCTGGGCGAATGGCGCGGAAGGTGCCAGCCTGCGGAGCGCACGGTGCAGCCCTTCGCGAGGAACTCCGCGTCATGCCCGCCGACGTCGCCCTGCTCAAGGAAGTGCCCCTCTTCGCCGCCCTCGATGACGAGGAACGCGCGCTGCTCGCCAACCAGCTCGAGGAGGTGCGCCTGTCCGCCGGAGAGAAGGTCTTCAGCCGAGGAGACCCCGGCGGCGCCATCTACATCGTCAGCTCCGGTGAAGTTCAAATCTCCGTCGAGGACACCACCGGGCAGGTCATCGTCTTCGAGACCGCACGACGCGGAGACTTCTTCGGCGAGCTGTCCCTGCTGGATGGAGATCCACGCAGCGCGGATGCCCGCGCCATCCAGGACACGTCCGCCCTCAAGGTGGACCGCGCGGACCTCGAGCTCCTCTTCCGGCGCCACCCCTCCAGCGCCATGGACGTGCTGACCGCCATCGGCCGGCGACTGCGCGAAGCGGACAAGATGCTGCACAGCCGGCCATCGCTCAGCCCCAACGAGATGGTCGAGGAGCGGCTGACGACCATCCAGCGGCTCGCGGATGGACTGGCCGCCTTCAGCGGTACCTTCACCTTCATGATGCTGCACGCCGTGTGGTTCGCGGTGTGGATCACCATCAACCTGGGCTGGGTCCCCACGTTCCACGCGTTCGACCCGTTCCCCTTTGGCCTGCTCACCATGGTGGTCAGCCTGGAGGCCATCTTCCTCTCCTGCTTCGTGCTCATCAGCCAGAGCCGGCAGGCCGCCAAGGACCGCATCCGCTCCGACGTCGAATACGAAGCCAACATCCGCGCCGGCATGGAAGTGACACAGCTCCACTCCAAGCTGGACCACCTCTACGCGCAGACCATGGCCCGCCTGGACGCCGTCGAGCGCGGACGCGCACCTTCGGCTCCGGTCGCCTCCAAGCCCGGTTGATTCCATCGCGGCGCCTGCGGGCCACGTCCCCCCGACACGACGGCTGGTGCGCGGTGCTGACAGCCTGTGCCCAGCAATGGGACGCGAGGCGGACCAGCCATGTGGGAACCCACTCTCAAGTCGGTTCGGCGAGGGGCTGCCTCAGCTTCCCCACGCGACCCAACCACACGCGAGCAGGCCACAACTCGCGAACATCAGCGTGATAAAGAGAAACGTCACCGTGAGGAACTCAAGACCCGAGACTTCGTACCAGAAGAATGCCACCTCCCGCTCCCCTCTCTCGGAGAACAGTATCTCCCGATGGGCGTAGCGATCATTGGTCACTTCGCCGGCTGTGCAGCTGATCAGGCGCGCCGGCCCCTCGGCATCCCGCACCGCGATTGCCACACCCCAGCGAGCCGTGGACCATTCGCCACAGGTACGCTCAATCTGAGGACGAAGAGATTCCAACGGTTCAGTTCGGGCGGTATCTCCAGGCAACGTCAATACAGCGGCCATCAGTCTGTCGTTCATGCACCGCGTCTCGAAATCGAACAGGGTGCACCCCACGAATTCGCTCGGAACGATGGCGTAGCCATCAACGCGTTCCACCCTTCCCTCTGGATCGACCCTGAAATGGGTCAAAGCCTCGAGCCGGCGTGAAGCGGCAATCACGCTCGCGCCACTCGGCGGCGTGATGTAGTAACCCCAGAGGTTGTGACAGAGGACTGAGGCCGTGATGCCACAGCCGAGCACCAGCCCGAGCAAGACGAGTCCCTTGTTGCGCATGGCGTTGAATTCCTCCTGGATTCGCCTCGCCTGCCCCCAATGAATGCCATGAGACTCTAGCGCGCCTCGCGCTGTTGGGAGGCAAAGCGGAATGCAGTGGCCCAACGTACCCGAAGTGGGATGCCGCGGCAGCCCCTGAGGTCCGGGGACAGCATGAGCACCCGCTCCCGTGCCCCGCCGCGACCAGTAGGGCGAGGCGGGTCGTGCTCAGGACGGTGGAGATGAGACAGACGCTCGAGGAGTCCTGCCTGGTGCAGCAGCATGCGGTCGGAGCCGCCCTCGACGACGATGACGGAGCCCTCGCCACATTCCGGGTCGCCGCGGCTCACCGCAGCCGGATGCCGTCGACGACCAGCGCCTCTTTCTTCCCCTGCTTCTTCCAGAGGTTCACGAGCACCGAGTCCGCCGGCTCGTTCGAGGTGACCAGCACCTCGAGCTGCATGCCCTGCTTCACGAGGCTGGCCTCCTCCTTGGAGAGGAGCACGGGCTGCGCCTGGAGGGTCTGCTTCTTCACCGGACCTACGTTCCTGCACTCCTGACGAAAGACAGGCTTGAGGGTGCGCCCCACGACGCTGAAGTGCAGCAGCTCGCGGGTGTCCTGGCATTCGAGCTCACGATAGGAGTTCGTGAACTTCTTGACGGTGATCCACACGCCCTCCGGAGACTCACGCTTCGACACCACCACGGCGGGCATGCTCTCGACGCTGCCGATGAGGAGCGTGGAGGCCTCCATGCCGCGCACTTGGGTGATCAGCGCGGACGACGCGCTCTGCGTCAGGGGGACCTGGGGCAGCTCCTCGAGTGACTCCCAGTTGGGAATGGCCTGCTGGCGCTGCTCCTGCGTCGGGAGGTCTCGCCGGGCTTGCATCTGCGCATCCAGGCGCGCGTAGAAGACCTTCTCCTCCTCGGTCACCCGGCGCGAGCTCTTCAGCAGGCTCATTGACTCCAGCTCCGCCCGCGCGACGTCTCCCCGCACCAGGTAGCAGGCGGCGAGCGCCTCGGTGAGCTGGAATCCGAGGGAATGGCCGCCGCGCAGGAACCGCACACCCTCGGCGTCCTTGGGCTGGAGTTCGGCCTCGAGCCTGGAGCGCAGGGTGAGCAGGGTCTCCGCGCAGTCGGCGGGCATCTGCTCGTGGGCCCCGGGCCGCAGCGCCTCGGCGGTCATGGGCGCAAGCGTCCGCAGCTCCGCTTCGTAGCGCACGAGGAACTCGGCGTGCTCGCGCCGCGCGGCGTCGGCCGAGTCGCGAAACAGGGCCTTCATCCGAGGCGACCGGGCCTCGGCCTCCAGGAAGGCGGCGTCCACCCGCTTCCGGGCCTCGAGCGCGCGCTGCGCGGCGAACACGAGGTTGGCCTTCTCCCAGGAGCGCCCCGGGAAGACCGCCTCGGCGGCGGCTCCGACCTCCTCCGGCGTGGGGACTGTCTTGTCATTGGCTTCGTCACAGTGGAGGTACGCACGGTAGAAGGCCGGCACCTTCCATGCGGTGGCGTCGTAGCAGTGGAAGCCCAAGGACAAGCGGTAGAGCGTGGCTCGGGCCGGGTCAGCCATGCCCTTCTGGAGTGCCCGGGTGAACAGCCAGCGAGGGTCCCCATCGGGGAGCGCCCCGTCCCAAGGTCGGGGCCGCCTGGCGGCAGAGGGGTCCACGCCCCCGACGTCGTAACCGCAGGCCAGCCTCACGAGGTGGTCGTCCGGGCCGATGTAGGGGGATGATTCTCTCGGCGCGCTGTTCTGGGAGAACATTCCAAACGCGAGGCTGCCGGGCGCGATGGGCTGATTCCCCCCGATGCGACTGGGATTGCTCCAGGACGCCTCGCGCTTGATTCCCAGCGCCGCGTCCCAGTCGAGCGTGTTCTGACAGCGCTTGGGCCGCGCCTCCCAGCGAGCGCGGACCGACTGCGCGTCTCCACCCGGGCTCGTCGCCGCCACCGAGTCGACCGCGGCCTGCGACAGGCGCCTGGCCTCCTCGTAGTCGCGGACGACCTCCTCGTAGCCGGGCAGCCCTCGCATCTCCGGGGCCATCTTCCCCCGGATGCACACCTCATCGACGGTGCGGAGCAGGGATGCCCCCTCGGCGCGGCCTCGCTCCCGGATGCGACGCAGCGCGGTGCGCGCGTCGTCGCGGCACATCGAGAGCATGCCCCGAGGATCTCCAGCGTGGGCCACCGTGGAGACCGCGAGCGTGGCGACGAAAAGCAAGGGCAAGGTTCTCAACGGTGGGCTCCCCCGGGACGCGGAGTGGATGGTGCCACTCGGTTGCACGGAGGGAGGAGATAAAGGTCGGCGGCCGAGGACGAAAACCACTCGTGCAAGAGAAGTTCCGCGCGGACCCGGCGCGACGGAGACACAGTCCCGCGCTAAGGGGGGCTGGCGGACGCGACATCGCCGGCGCGCTCGGCGAGCGGACGGGCATGGCGGACGAGTGAGAGCAGCATCTTTCCCGGCTCCTCGGCCATCAGCTCGTGGGCCGACTGCTCGAACCAGACGAGCTGCTTCGATGGCGCCTTGACGCTCGCGAACCATTCGGCGGCAACCGTCGCCGAGACGTTGTAGTCGTGGCGTCCGAGGAACAGGAGCAGCGGCGTCTTCAGCCGCTTCACCTGCGTCAGGTCCGTCGTCAGGATCGGAGACAGGAGGCTCTCGGCCGAGAGGTCTCCCGCCTTCCAGACCTGGCGCACCTCCTCGTCGGTGTATTCGGGCGACAGATTCACCGCCGCGCCTTCGAAGCTCGCATCGGGACGCCGATAGGCAGCCCCTCCGAAGAAGTTGAGCCAGCGCCGCTGGAGCTGGATGTCCTTCAGTGGCACCGGCGTCTTGCCGATGGCATAGGGCGCGATCGATTCGAGGTCGCGGATCGCCTCTTCATTCTTCGTCGCGCGCGCCTGCTTCAACGTCCAGGCCCAGCCGCGCCGCTCGCTCTCGCGTGCGTCGATGCCCTGGGCGACGCCGATATAGGCGTGGAGCCATTCGGGGTGCCTCTCCGCGAGGGTGAGTCCGAGGATGCTCCCCCAGCTATGGCCGAGGACGAACAGCTTCTCCTTCCGGAACGTCTTTCGCGCCCATGTGACGACCTCCTCGGCGTCGGCGTGCATCTGCTCGACGGTGAGCGTCGGGGCGACCGTGGTCGGGTCATTCGCGACGTACGTCTTGCCCGCGCCGCGCTGGTCCCACTGGATGACGGTGAAGAATTCGTCCCAGCCGTGCGCGACATACCAGCTCGTCGGCATCGCCACCCAGCCGGGGCCGCCATGGAGCACGAGCAGCACGGGATTGCGCGGGTCGCGGCTGCGGACCGAGACCCATTGGTCGATGCCTCCGATGCGGAGCTTCTCGGTGCGCTCCAGCCCCTCCGGCGCCACGATCCTGCGAAGCCCCGCGATGATCTTGATGGCCTCGGCCCGGTTGTTCGGACCCGGCGCCTCCTGTGCCTGTGCCGGAGTGCTCCCCAGAAACAGCGCCGCCAGTGGCAGCCACGATGCCTTGCTCACGATATCCCCTCGATTCCGCTCGGGTTGCCTGTGAGGACCCCTGAGCCCGAAATCCGAACCACGACGGTTCAACGTCGCTCGCCTCCACCTATTGCACGGGGTGCCGCCGAGGAGCTGCCCCAAAGGGGTGATTTCCGGCAGCCACGACATCAGGCTGGGACGGTCTCGAACCACAGGTCGAGGGCGACGCGCCAATGCAGGCCTTCATCGAAGCGATGCCCGGATGGGCAGTGCGTCCCTAGCGATGTTCGTCGTCATCAGACAGGTGGCCGCCAAGCCCGAGACCCGCGCCGGCGCCGATGCCCAACCCCATGCCGCCACCACCCCCTCCAACCGTGCCCTTGCCTCCGCCTTGTCGCGCGTCGTCCTTCCCCGCGCCTTCGCCCTTGCCACGTGCGCCGCCCGCGGAGGGACGGGTTGGGCCTTGTTTCGGAATCACCAGCGAAGCTGGCACTGGCTCGAGATCGAGCACCGTGCGGATGAAGTCGCGCAGTGACACGACGAGGTCGTGCGTGTGAATCGGGCGACCTTCGGCGAGCTCGGTGGCGGCCTTGGCCGCGAGCCGCACCTGGTCCTCGGTCCCGAGCAGGATGATGTCCGACAGGGCCGCCTCGACTGCGTCCCGCACGCGGCGCGAGCGGTCATCGCCTGGACGAAGACTCTCGACCGCCGGTACGGACTCGGCGACGGCCGCGGCGGGAGCGCCAGCGAGCGCGGCGCGCTGGCGCAGCTCGCGCAAGTGCGTCGGGTCGACGGCGAGGTCTCCGGTGAACGAGCCGCCGAGCGTCTTGTAGGCGGCGATCAACGTGCGCAGGCGTTCGTTGATCTGCCGGTTCTCACGCTCGCGGCGCTGCTGAATCGTCTGCATCGCGAGCAGGCGGATGCCGACGCCGAGCAGCGTGAAGATGGCGAGGCCGAGCAGCGTCGACAGGAGCGCCTGCCAGGAACTGAAATCCAGATTGCGCATGTGGCGGCTCCAGCGGAAGGGACGCCAATCTACGCGAGCAAGCGCCTCCGGTCTCGCGGCGCGGACACGGGCGGCCGCTTCTCGGCGTGGGTGTGACGTACGGCGCCCGCATCCTCGTCCTGCGGGCGCGTCAATCGCCGTTCGTCCAGGTGATGAGGAGCGACGGGTATGGTGCTCACCACCCAAGACCCGGCACTCCCCACGTGGTCGACGCGGAAGTACCTGAAGTCTGCATGGGCAGTCAGACGGATGGTGACCACCCTGCCAGGCTACGAGTGCGCCTGTCTCGCGCACATGCAATTCAGCTACTATTGATTATTTATGACCGCATTGGATCACATGCGCACGGGCTCTTGGCCCGGGGTGGATGTCCTGGGTGCCGAGTCCTTGCCTTTCCTAGACACGCTTGCGAACAGATTTGCCACTCACAGCGAGGTGGGCCAGTCTATGTGCCGCCAATAAACTTGGCATTGGGGCTGAACATGAACAATAGACGCACATATGCGGCATTGCTTGCATTCTCGCTGATAACGTCCTGGGGTTGTGCGCCTGGTGATGAGGACGCTGGCGCCACGATGAATTCCCAGAAGGCTCCGGTGGTATATGGCTCCGACAACCGTACGGACGTATTCGCACATGCGGACACTGTCCTGCGCGCCCGGGCACAACAGTCCACCGTCGCGCTGATGAGCCCAGCCAGAATCAACACTTCCAATCCAAACAACGTCACCTTCAACGCGCCGTCGCTGGGCCAGGCCGCGAACCTCTGCGCGACAGAGCGATTCCGGAATGACCCGACGCCAGCCTTCTGCTCTGGCACGCTGATCGATGACGACCTGGTGCTCACGGCTGGGCACTGCATCACCAGTTCTTCTGCCTGTGCGAACACCCGCTTCGTCTTCAACTTCTACCGGACAGGTGCCACCTCGATTCAGACCATCACCACGGCGGATGTCTTCTCCTGTCAATCCATCGTCGTGCGCCAGCAGGGAACCGTGAGCGGGCAGAATCTGGACTACGCTGTCATCCGACTGGACCGGCCGGCGACTCCGCGCTTCACGCCTGCGCCGATTCGCGCGGGCCATGGCGCGCTTGCCGTGGGCGCAGGCCTGGCCGTCATCGGGTCTGGGAGTGGCATCCCGTTCAAGATTGATTCAGGCGGTTCGGTCCGCGATGCACGCGCGGGTGTGCGGGATTTTTTCGTGGCCAACACCGACACCTTTGGTGGCAACTCCGGCTCGGGCGTGTACGAAACGTCGGGCTACACGGTGGCCGGAATCCTGGTTCGTGGCGAGACCGACTACGTCACCAACGGGAGCTGCAACATCGTCAACACCTGCACGGAGACGGGCTGCCGTGGCGAGGACATCACCTACGTGCGCCCGGCCATCGACGCGTACTGCGACGTCGCGGACAGCCAGCGGCTCTGCCTGAAGTTCACGACCATTTCATCTCCGCCCCCCTCGTGGTGCAGCGCGGCCAATTGCTTGAGCCAGGCGCGGAATGGCGTGGTGGTGGGAGACTTCAACGGCGATGGCCGTACCGACTTCCTCTCGGCCAACGGCAACTTCGACATCTGGCTGGCCAATCCGGATGGAACTGTCCGTCATGTCTACAGTGTGCCACCACCGCCTTGGTGCAGTTCCGCAGCCAGTTGCGTGAGCCAGGCGCAGAACGGGGTGGTGGTGGGGGATTTCAACGGCGATGGCCGTACCGACTTCCTCTCGGCCAACGGCAACTTCG
Organism: Myxococcus eversor; assembly: GCF_010894455.1. Lineage (GTDB taxonomy): Bacteria > Myxococcota > Myxococcia > Myxococcales > Myxococcaceae > Myxococcus > Myxococcus eversor. Next base: position 104,145 of record NZ_JAAIXY010000022.1, read on the forward strand.
ACATCTGGCTGGCCAATCCGGATGGAACTGTCCGTCATGCCTACAGTGTGCCACCACCGCCTTGGTGCAGTTCCGCGGCCAGTTGCGTGAGCCAGGCGCAGAACGGGGTGGTGGTGGGGGATTTCAACGGCGATGGCCGTACCGACTTCCTCTCGGCCAATCAGTACTTCGACACCTTCCTGGCCAATCCTGATGGAACTATCGGCTATGTCTACGGTGTGCCACCCCCGGTCTGGTGCGGGTCCGCGGCCAGTTGCTTGAGTCAGTCACTGAACCGCGTGGTGGTGGGGGACTTCGACGGCGATGCGCGTACCGACTTCCTCTCGGCCAATCAGCACTTCGACACCTTTCTGGCCAACCCTGGTGGAGATAGTCGCTATGTCTACGGTGTGCCACCCCCGGTCTGGTGCAGTTCCGCGTCCGGCTGCTTGAACTCGGCGCAGAATGGCGTGGTGAGCGGGGACTTCAACGGTGATGGTCGTACCGACTTCCTCTCGGCCAATCAGCACTTCGACATCTTCCTGGCCAACCCTGGTGGAGATAGCCGCTACGTCTACGGTGTGCCACCACCCAACTGGTGCGGGTCCGCGGCCAGTTGCTTGAGCCAGGCACGGAATGGCGTGGTGGTGGGAGACTTCAATGGCGATGGCCGTACCGACTTCCTCTCGGCCAACAGCTACTTCGACACGTGGATGGCCGACGCGGATGGCTCGTTCCCGTCTGTCTTCCAAGCCCATCCACCCAGCTGGTGCAGTTCCGCCTCCAGTTGCTTGAGCCAGGCGCGCAACGGCGTGGTGGTGGGAGACTTCAACGGCGATGGCCGTACCGACTTCCTCTCGGCCAACGGCTACTTCGACGCGTGGCTCTCGAGGTGACAGCTGGTTAGAGGGGCTTTCGGTGCGGGAGCCCTCAAGGGGCCTCGCCCCGTTTGAGGAGCCGGGTCCTGTCGCCTCCAATAGGAGCGCGGAGCCGCGAAGGTCGCGGGCGTCTGCGGGCGCTCCTGCTCCATCAGGCAGGACAACACGGCTCGAAGTGGCCCGGGTGGGCGAAAACCCTCGTGGGTCTTCCAGAGTCTGTCATTGAATGGGACGAATTGAACGCGGCGGCCCGGAGCACTGCTTTCCGGGCCGCCCATCGCCGACGGGGCGATTACGGGCTGAGGGAGATGCTCCCCGGCCAGTAACCGTAGGCGTACGAGGTGACACCGTTGCGGGTGGCGCCCGCATAGCCGCCCTGCCCCGGCTGGATGGTGACGGTCACCTGTCCACCAGTGGAGGCAATCACGCCCGCGTGCACGGACGCCGTGCAGACATCCGAGTCATCGGTGTAGAGGTCCGTCCCCCAGATCGAGGCTCCGAGGCTCGCCGTCGGGCAGTTGCACCGGAATTGCGTCCCGTTCTGCCCACGATAGGACATGAAGTTGAAGCTGGAGCAGATCGGCGGCGGCTGAGGCGTCTGAGCACCGATGAGGCGGAAGCTCCCCGCCCAGGCGCCGTAGGAGTTCGTGGTGACGCCGTTGCGGGTGGTCCCCACGTAGGTGCTCTGGCCCGGCTGGATTTCGACGACCACCGTCCCACCGCTGGTGGAGATGACACCCGCGTGCACCGCGGCGGTGCAGATATTCGAATCATCGGTGTAGAGATTCGTTCCCCAGACAGGCCCTGAGCCCCCCGAGGAGCAGGTGCAGCGACCCTGGGCCCCCGTCTGCCCTCGGAAGACCGTGAGGTCGACGTTCAAGCAGTTCGGGACCTCGCTCGGGCCGTAGAGGGCTCTCAGCGCGGTGGCGTCGGTGCTGGTGAACTCGCCGGTACTGCCGAGGTTGGAACAGGCGTTCATGACGGACCCGTCGTAGACGGCGGTGGTCGGCGTCCCCGGAATGTGGATGGCGCCCACATTCTCCGGATCTGACTCGGGGTCGGGGTATGGGCGAAGGCAACTGATGCTGGTGTTGTAGTAGTCCGTGTGGCGCAGGCCGAGGGTATGGCCGAGTTCGTGCGTGATGATGTGCTCGTTGATGTCGAGGTTGTAGGTGTCCAGCGCGGGGAGCATGTTGATGGACCCGCCGGGCAGGCCGAACGCAGGGAAGTCCGCCCAGTTGTTCTCCTTGATGGAGATCGCCGCGACGATGGTCGCGGAGCAGCCGATCGTCGAACCGCGCACGAACGTGAATCGCAGACCGAGTTCGTTGTAGTTGGCGATGGCCAGGTCGAGCCCCTGGCTCAAATTGGAGTAGCTGTTGTATCCGGCCGTGGGGTTGATGCAGATCTTCGTCACTCCGGGACCGACGACGTTGGTCGAGCTGTATTGCTCGGCGCTCCCCGGGGGGGCCTGAAGCATCTCTCGGGAGGCCTGGAGCGTCACACGCGTGTCTCCGCCCACGAAAACAGCCTCGTCGATGACCCGGATGTCCCTGGCCGGATAGCCGGCCTCGATGAGGTTGGAGATGATCTCCTCGTTCTCCATCCGCGGGTCCATACCGCCGCAACCAACCAGCCATGCGACACCGGTCACCGCGAGGACTGCTGCCTGCTTGAACATGAATGCTCGTCTATCTGACTACGAGGGAACGCGCCGCCCGGCGTGGGCTTCCCACCGTGGCCGCGCGCCATGTCTCATAGCGCGCCCCCACCCCAAACCCTCAGCGACAACTCTGGATGAGCAATCCGTCTCGAATCTCGGGATTCAAGACATCATGCACTGTCAAAAATTTCTGCTCACGGGCCCCCGCGCAGGCCGAAAATGGGCGCCCACCAGCCTTCCACTCCGCGAACCTTGACGTGGCCAGCCCCCGCGGTGAGTTCGAGGAAGGAGCCATCCTCCATCGCGAAATGTCCCGCCAGGGCAAGACCCGTGTAGGTGGCGCTGACGGTCCGCTCGGACACGATGAGTCGGTGCACGCCGAAGAAGGGCACCACGCCCACGGTCGCGCCGCCCAGGTCCACGCCCAGGGAGAGGGACCCCTCCACGCCCAACATGCTGCCGGGCCCACCCTCGCTGCCGAGACCGAAGTCCGTGGCACCGCGGAGAATGAACGCGGGGGCGAGACTCCAGCGGCCCCAGCGCAGGTGGTGTGACAGGCCCATGGACAGGCCGTAGCCAGGCACGGGCACGGGACAGCTGATGTCCGTGTCCGCGCCGCAGCCCAGCTCGCCCTGGAAGCCCAGGTGGAGTTGGGTGGTGGGCCCGTCCACGGGCACCATGACGTCGAAGTCGTAGGCCACGGCCCATTGGGGCGACGAGAAGGGCTTGTCGTTGCCCTCGAAGGACTCGGGCTCCTGGAGAGGCACGGTCAACCGGGGCCCGGTGCGCAGCCCGCCGCGCGTCGTGACGTGCCGCGCGCTCCCGGGCGCCAGCCGGATGGCCATGGGGCTCAGCGTCGAGGGCGCCGCGCAAGCGGTCATCACCAGCATGGCGCCGAGGGCCCAGCACGCATGTTTCACGGAACCACCTCTCGCCGATGTGCGGCTGACGAGAGCAGTATGCGCGTTATCGCATGGCGTCCAACAGCTCGGTTTGAACGCTCGACGAGACGCTCTTGTTCGTCACGAGCTTCCGCAGGACGGACTTCTCATGCACGAGGTCCCGGGCAATCTTCGCCAGCTCGTCCGTCAGCGCGAGCCGGCACTGGGTGGGGTTGCGGCAGCCCCCTGTCGCCAGGGCCACGCGCCTGAAGATTTCGTTGTGGTACTCGCGGGAGTGCGGCCCCCGGTGCCCTCGGATGCGGACCTGATTCTCGGGGGCGCTGAGCTTCATCTCCGCCTTCGCGAAGAGCTCCTCGAACTCCGGCGCCCATGCGTCGCCCGCCATCTCCGCGACGTCGTGTACGTCCGCGCAGATGTGATGGACGACACCCTCCGGGTCCCCCTGCACGACACTCGCGGCGGGCCAGGCCTCCACGCCGATACCCGAGCCCAGGGCCACGGCGGCGACGGCCGTGGGCACAAGCCTCACGTTCAGCTCCCCCGCCGAGGAAAGTGAGAGCGACTGAACCTCGCCCAGCAAGGCCGCTGGGAGCAGGAAGCCGCCTTCCATCTGGGCTCGCGCGGCCGCCCGTGCGAAGCGTGGCAGCGCGTGCACCTCGGTCGCCATGCCGCTCTCGCCGCCCAGCATCGACAGCGCGACGAGCACCAGGACCCGCGTGCCGCTGTCGCCGAGGATGCGCCCGAAGCGGTGCCCCGCGCCCTCGAGCTCCTCGAGGCTCCGCGCGTCCCGGGATTCCTCCTGGAGGCGCTGGAAGCCCCGCTGGAGCGTCCACACCGGCCCCGTGCCCAGATACGCGATGAGGGTCGCCACGGTCGCGATGGCTTCACGCTCCTCGGGCCTGGAGAGGACCGCCTCCACCAGGCTGGCCACCATGGCTCGCCACACGAGGGGGTTCACCGCCTCGCCGAGAGCATCCTCGACTTCATTCCAGACCGGGTCGAGGGAGAACGCGAGGGCCAGCATGTGTCGCTCCCGGGGGCCCACCGCGAATCCTCTCGCCAGCAGCCCGAGACACCTCGTCGGAGAGCCTTGCCGCTGACAGGTGCGCTCATGGGATGAGGCCGCGGAGGGACCCGCCGCACGGCCAGGCCCCGCTTCCTGGTGCGCTGACTCCCATTGCAGCTCGAGCGCGAGGCGGGTGAGCGCGCTTCCAAAGGCGTCCGCATCCAGTTCGATGGGGTCGGACTCGACAGGAGTGTAGACGATGGGCTCGCCCCGCCCGACGTCGAGCCGCACCTCACGCGCTGTCGCACATCCGGCCGGCAGCATCAGCAGCACGGCAACCCATGGAACGTTCACGCCAACTCCTGGAGATGAAGGCCTTCGACACGCCATTCATCTCAGGAGTCGGTGTGGATTGGCTCTACCTCCCGGGAGGTAGACAGGGGCTATGCTCCCGCGTCACGCCACCCCAGCACCAGCCTCCCGGAACTCCATGGTCACCGAACGTCCCCCCACCCTCATGCCCGAGGGCCTCGAACTCATTCAGGGCGACATCAGGCTGACCTCACTGGTCTTCGGCATCAACCTGTACACCCATCGCTCGTTCTATGACGAGGCCGCCGGGTTGCTGTCCACCTGGGACTTGTTCCTGGCCCGGTGTCCGCCCGAGAGGCTGACGTTTCACGCCACCGAAACCATGAAGGCCCACAAGCCCGTCACGAAGCGGGTGCTCGGCCTGCTCGGCGCGTGGCTTGCGCCGACGACGCCTCGCAAGAACTACCTCGCGCTGGAACTCAAGGCCAGCCAGGGCCCCGAGGAGGCGCCTGTCGCCAAGTATGAAATCTGGAACGTGGACGCGAGCAACCAGGCCAACATCTTGTCACTGGCGCTCCCAGCGGGAGCCGCCCAGGAAACGCCGGGCGAGATGCTCGCGTTCGTGCGGCAACTGGCTGATGTGTTTCCCTTCCGCAGTGGACTCGCGGGCTTCACCTTCGAGTGCTCGCGCTACGACAAGCAGGCGAGCGAAACACATGCGTGGGACATGTCGATGCGTCATCCAGGGATCAACATCGTCCGCATCCCTTTCGACGCCAAGGCGGCCGGCGGTGATGGCATCCCCGGAGTGAATTGGCTGACGATGATCGACTCCGAGAGATTGAAGCAGCTCGGCGGCGCCATGGTCCTACGGCGCCTGCTTCCGAGCGACATCGAGCTGATTGAGTGTCGCCATGGCACCCTCATCCAGGCGGGGCCAAGGCCCCTGTTCGGAGATGTCGGCCAAGGGGACACGCTCCCTCTCTACCGGGAGGTCCATCGGCTGTTGGCACCCTGGATTGAAATCGCGGCGGAGCAGTCAATGGCGTTGAGAATCGGGAAGGATGCCATTGCCCGGACCGACGCATGGTATCGAAGGCTGGGCGGATGATGAGACGCGGCAGCCCGAGCGAGCAGCTCCGGCTGCGTGACCGCCCATTTCGAGACCGCGCTCCGGCGAGCCGCCCGTTGAAGGTGGCTCAGTAGCGGGTGTGGACCTGCCCCTGGAGCGTGGTGTCGTCCGCCTGGCTCCACTGGACGGAGAACCTCAGCTGGCACGTGATTCCCGTCCTGTATGAGAAAGGGACCTGCTGGCCGCACGGGATTCCCTGGGCGGCCAGGACGAGTCGACCGCTCCGGGCCATGTCGGTCACCCGGATGCTCCACGTCCCCTCCGGCGGCGCGGCGACCTGGAAATAGCCCGAGAGGCTGACCCAGGCGGTGATCTGCCTCTCGGTCGTGAGCGAGCCCATCCCTCCCACGATGGGCATGCTGAAGGGCATGTCGACGGCCTCGCCGAGCACCATGGAGGCCTTTGCCTCATCTCCCTCGGCGTCGACATGATTCGCGAGCAGCACCCGCTGCTCGGGCGTCAGCTTCAGCCGAGCCGCGGTGGCCTCGCCCATCGCTTCGAGCCCCGCATCCAGGGTCATGGAGTTCTTCATGGCGTCGTCCTCCCAGACGAGTGAATGGCAACGTCGGGAAGTTCAGTCCAAACATCCCGACATTGGGAGGGCTCCATGCCATGCTGGCGCCGACTGTAAGGTGCTTCACATGCGTTCTGTTCACGCATCCGCCCGGGCTGTCCCCACCGAGCCCGCCAAAGCCGCGCGGAATCCTTTTGATTGTTGATTTGCTCACGAGAGCCGCTCCGCGTTAAGGGGCGGCATGACCCCATTCGAAAGCAGCTTTCCGCGATTCTCCCGTGCGTTGTTCACCGCGCTGTGCGTCTTCATTGCCGCCTGTGACGACTCGGACGAGTCGACTTCGACTCCCATCGCCGAGGCGCGCGCGCAGGCGACAGGGACGCAGGCCACCATCGAGGGCTACGTCAGCGTCCAGCCCGGAGCGTTCGCCTCGGCCCTGGGCGACGAGGGCTTCGCGTTGCAGGACGCCACGAGCGGCGTCTACGTCAAGATGGAGCAGAAGCAGTCGTTCAATCTGGGCTCCCGCGTCCGCGTCACCGGGACGCTCGACGAGCAGAACAAGCTGCGCATCCTGAAGGCCAATCCCGAGGACGTGGAGCTGCTGAGCGGCTCGCAGACTGTCTCCGCCAAGACGGTGACCACCGGCGCCGTCAACGAGTCCGTCGAGGGTCAGATCATCAAGGTGACGGGCGACGTGACGCAGACGTTCCAGGACGATTCGCCCTACGGCTACAAGCTCTACGTGAATGACGGCTCGGGTGAGGTGCAGGTGTTCGTCCACGTCTCGGCCGGCTTCGACGCGAGCGGGCTGCAGGCGCTGAAGCTGGGAGACACCCTCACCGTGGTGGGACTGGCCGCCCAGTACGAGACCACCTACGAGGTGGCGCCCCGGTCTCCCGGGGACCTGACCGTCGCGCCCTGATTCCGACGATCAACGGCGTCTGCCTTTTCCGGCGCCCCCCCTGGGGTCCAGGCTCCCCAGTGAAGGGAGCGCCGAACGGGCGTCCTGGGGACCGCACACCCCAGGCGCCCACGTCGTTTCGGGGCCCTGGCGGCGGACTCCTTCTTGCCCATGCAGCGGGGCACTGGAGGAGCAGGCCATGCGAATCGACAGCGCGGGATGGACGCACGTGGGGCGCCGTGCGCACAACGAGGATGCCTGGGTGAGCCGGGGAGACCTGGGGTTGTTCGTCGTCGCGGACGGGGTGGCCCGCGACTCGGAGACCACATGGCCCCACCGGCCGCTCCCGAAGCTCAGCTCCGAGGAGAACCTGCTGCTCGGCTGCGCACGACTTGCCCCGCGCACCGTGCGCGCGCGGCGTGGGGGCCCTGCGTGGAATGAGCTCCACCCTGGTGGCGCTCGCCCTGAGTCCCCGAGGCGCGGCCGTGGGGCACATCGCAGGCTGGGCGCCAGGCTCAGCCACCGCAACCTCGTGGGCGTGCACGACCTGGGTGACTTCGGAATCGCCAAGGCCACCCTGCCGAAGGACCAGACGCGCTCCGGCGTGCGCAAGGGAACCTACGGCTACATGTCCCCGGAGCAGGCCCGCGGCGGAGTGCTGGGCGCCACCAGTGACTTGTTCTCGCTCGGAATCCTCCTGCACGAGTTGCTCACCGGGCGCAGGCCCTTCGACGGGGAGACGCCCTTCGAGACCCTGGAGAACATCCGCGAGGCGAAGCTCGGCGCCCTGGCCGACGTGGACGAGGACCTGAGGCCCGTGCGCCACACCTGCCTCTCGAGGCGACCGGAGGACCGCGTGGCCTCCGCCGAGGCCCTGCACCGGATGCTCACCCCACCGCGACGCGCACGCCCGGACGCAGGCCCGCTGGAGCTGGCGCGGTGGGTGCGCACCGCGATGGGAGAACCCCGCGCGGGCCTCCCGAACCAGGAGACGGTGCTGGAAGCGCCGTGAGCCACCGCCGCGCCCGGCGGGCCACATCCCGAGCGACTCACCGCCGATGGCGCTCGCGTGCGCGTCGCCCGGTGTTCCGTCCATTCATGGGGAGTGGCGCCCGACCCGGCATGACTGACTTTGATGTTTTCCGGCTTAAGCTGGATAATTGCGCCGCCGTGTGACGTGGCACGGCTTGCTCAACCCGAAGTCCTGTCGCGGAGACCACATGAAACTCATCTCGAAGTCGTCGTTCGCGGGTGTCCTGGCGCTGGTGCTGGCTCCATTGTCCGCGTCGGCGCTGCCGCTGGACTGTGACATCGCCTGTGAAGAGTTCGAGTCGTGCAGCCTCAAGTGTGCAGTGCCCTGGACCTCGCGAGTCATCACCTGCGGAATGTGGGCGGACCTCTATCATTCGGGTACGACGTGCGTGCCCACGCTGACGGCCGAGGACATCGAGGAGGAGCTGATGTCCTCCGAGGACGTCGACGCGTCCTCGGCGTGCTCCGAGCAGGACGACTCCGCGCGGTAGGGAGGTCCCCGGGGCCACGCGCGCAAGGTGCGCGTGGCGCCCGGAGTTCGAGGGCGAGGTGAAGCACCGCGGAGCTGTCGGCGCTCAACTGACCGGGTGTCAGGTCGCGTCGGCGGACTGGGCGGCCGGCGCGCGGCACATCTCCAGGAGCTTCTTCTTCTCGACGGCCGAGGCGCTCGCCCAATCCGGATGTTCCGAGGCGACGCAGGTCGGCTGGGTGGGGGCCTCGGGCGGAGCCTCCGGCCTGGCGATCAACGCACCAGGGCCGCTGGTCTGTCCCAACCCCAGCTCCAGCAGCATGCCGCGGATGGCCTCCGCCTCCTCCTTCCCGGTCATCTGGTCCCGGCCGTGCCAGAGCGAGCCGGTAATGACATTCTTGTCGCAGCTCGGCACCCAGGCGGGCGGGGCGTCACTGCACACCGCGCGGCCGTCCATGGTGGGTTTGCCAATCAAGTCCATCCGGGTGACGCCGTCCTCGCGGGGCGTCAGCAGCACGAAGAACACGGACCCCACCGTGTTCGTGGAGCCGCTGACGATTTTGGTCCCCGACACCGTGGTCAACGCCGTGCGCTGTCCCTTGAAGACATAGACGACGCTCCTGTCCTTGCGGACTTGCTTCTCCGTCACCGGGAAGCCGCGCTTGCTCATCAACTCCGTGATGCGCCGCGCGGCGTCATCCGTGCCTCCTTGGAGGAGCGCCTCGGACTCCTTCGCATCCAGGAATGAGTGGCTGCTGGTCCGAATGCTGGAGATGCAGCCGCTGCCCAGAATCACCATGCCCGCCAGGGCCCATGCTTGGATTTTCATGGGAGGTTTCCCTAGCATTTGTCATTCCAGGCTCGTCGCACGTCAGGCTTTCGAGCGGAGGGGCCCCCGGAACCTCGCGTCCGCGCCGCGTGTCCTCATGACAGACCGTGCTGCGGGGAAGTGCGTGGATGCGGATTCCGCATGTTTTGCGGAAATCGCACTGCCATTTCCTCCACGCGCGAGTCTCTACCCGCCGGAGCCCTGAAGTGGCCGGGGACCACTCCGGGCGTCGAGGACAGCCAGCTCAGGGCTCGGGGAAGCCTTCGCGCACCCACTCGTTGGCGACGTCTCTGCTGAACTTGAAGTTCGTGGGCACGCGATGCTTCGCGACGGTCGCGCCCGCGTTGTCGATGGCCAGGAGCAGCGCGTGGGGATCATACTCATCGGCCACGAGCTCGAGCCGGACCTCGTACCAGCGGCCCTCCCAGGCGATGGAGAGCTTCCGCGTCATGGCCTGGTCGCGCTGTCGCGCGGACCGGTCGAGGACCTCCGAGGCCGTCTTCACGAAGGTCGCGAACGCTGGCGCATCGAAGGGCTTGGGGTTCTTCTTGTCGCGGCCCATCACCCACGGACTGATGAGGACGGGCTCGGCGATCCCCTGCTTGCGGATCTCCACGGCCCAGCCGTCATCATCCTCGTACTTGATGACCCGGGCCGACCAGCCATTCTTCCGCCAGAACGTAGGCTCCATCACTTCGGGCTCGGTAGGTGTGCTCTCGGCGCTCATGGTGTTCCTCATACCCTTCGACGGCCGTTTGCCGGAGCAGAGAATGCGCTTTCCTCTGCCCCGCGGAAGTCGACCGCGCGCTCGACCTCCTCGCGGCCGAGCGCTCCTCGCGACGCTGATCGCTGGATGGGGGGCAGAAGGAACCGAGCCCTCGTATGGACGGTGCAGAAGCCCAGTAGATTCGCGCCCTTACCTCGCACCCGCCCGGAACGACTCCACTGCGGCATCCCTCCGCGTCCCCTGCCGTCCCGTCCTCTTCCGGGCCGTTCCGCAGGTTCGTGCGACCTTCATAGGGGCAGACCCACTGGGTCCAGCCGATTCTATCGCTAGAGAACCTGCGTCGAGATCCCACCGAACTCAGCGGGCTGCTCGTCTCGATCACGAACCTGATTGATGAGCTGGCAGCCGATGGGCGCTGGCGCATACGGCTTCTTGGCGACATCTCGATGCGGCCCGCCACTGTCGCGGACTCACTGACATCGGCGACACAACGCACGGAACAGGCCATCCGCATGAATGTGAATATCGCGGTCGCCTCTAGTGGACGAGATGAGATTGCCTGCGCCATGCGTGCACTGCTGGCAGAACACGCCGCGGCAGGCACACCACTTTCCATCGGAGACATACTCCCAGCTTGACCTGATTCGCGCCGAACATGTCGCATGGCTCCGACAAATGGGCCTGGTCCGTGACGAGATGAGCCTTCAGCGCCTCATGGAGTACAACTTTCTTCCCACTGCGGCGCAGATCGCTTGGCATGTAGATGTATTTCGATGTCGGCGAATCAGGCGGTGACATGGAATTGCCCCTGTGCGTCGCGGAACACCCTGACATCAAGAAGACCGGAAACCAAGAATGGTCCAACATCACCCAGCGATTTCAGGACAAGAGCCCTGCCAGGAATGCATCCGCGTCCGTTCAAGGTGCCTCGGTCCTCGGAAGTCACAGCAGGGCGTGGGGTTGCTGCTGTCAAATGCGTGCGGGCCATGGAAGTGGCTCGTGCGGGCAAGCCCGCTCACCCAGCTTGCCTTTCCGCATTCTCTCTCGTCTCCCCAGCGCGCCTGTGCGCAACAACAAGACAGGAAACATCCGCCGCAACCAGATCGGCGCCGGCACGCACTATTCACTAACAGCATGTCAGACAGACCTGTCAAAGAGTCGTCCCACTTCCTTGCCAAGACGAAAGGACCATTCCTGGCCCGTCTGGTAAAGAAGAGTGGAGACGGACGCCATGCTGATTGGAATCGCATCCCGCCGGGGGGCGGTGTTGCTCGCTGCATTGGGGTTGGGAACCTTGCTCGGCTGTGGCAGCGCCACGGAAGCACCTGAGGCAGCGGAGCCCGGCACTGCGCCCGCAGGGGACATGCGCAATAGCGAGGCGGACCTCTATGTGGCCTCCGCGCGGTTGTGGCGGCCGATGAGCGTGTCCGTATGCTGGGAGAACCCAGGAGCGGGAAGCGCCACGCAGCGGCAGTGGGTGCGCGACGCGGTAACACGTACGTGGGAAGCCCGCTCCGGGATTCGATTCACCGGCTGGGGCACTTGCGCGGCAGGGACCCTGGGCATCCGCCTCAACATCAGCGACGTCGGCCCGCATGCGAAGGGTCTGGGAAACACTCTCAACGGCGTCTCCGCGGGTGTGGTGCTGAACTTCACGTTCATCAACTGGGGCCCAAGCTGCCAGAACACACTCCAATACTGCATCGAAACGATTGCCGTGCATGAGTTCGGCCACGCCCTGGGCTACGCCCACGAGCAGAACCGCGCGGACACTCCAGGCTCTTGTACCGAGCCCCCGCAAGGCTCCAATGGTGACCTGACCATCGGCGCGTGGGACCTGAGCTCGGTGATGAACTACTGCAATCCGCAGTGGAATGGGGATGGCAACCTCAGCGTCACGGACCAACGAGGAGTGCAGCAGACGTATGGCGTTCCCTGGGGCTCTCTGGGAGGCAATCTCACCTCCGGGCCCACGGTGGCCGCTCGCGGCACGAACCGGTTGGACGTATTCGCCCGAGGGGCCGACAACCAATTGTGGCAGCGGTACTGGGATGGAGCGTGGAGCACGTGGGGCTCGCTCGGCGGCATCTCCCTGTCGTCAGCCCCCGTGGCGGTGAGCAAGGACTCAGTCACCATCGACGTGTTCGCCCTGGCAAACGACAACACCATCCAGCAGAAGTCCTGGACAGGGACCACGTGGACGAACTGGTCTACGCTGGGTGGTAACTTCACCTCGGGACCCACCGTGGCCGCGTGGGGCTCGAACCGGATGGACCTGTTCGTCAGGGGGCCCGACAACAAGCTGTGGCAGTCCTACTGGAATGGATCCATTTGGAGCCCGTGGGGCTCGCTCGACGGTACCCTGGCGTCGGAACCAGCGGCGGTGAGTTGGGGCGCCAACCGAATCGACGTGTTCGCCCGGGGGACAGACAACTCCATCATCCGGAAGTCCTGGAATGGAACCACATGGACGGGTTGGTCATCCCTGGGCGGCAACTTCGTTTCGTCCCCCGCAGTGGCTTCCCGAGGGGCCAACCTGCTGGATGTGTTCGCCCGAAGCGCGGACAACAGCCTGTGGATCAACAGCTGGAATGGCGCGAGTTGGAGCGGTTGGACGTGGCTCGGCGGTGAGCTGTCCTTCGCGCCAGGCGCCGTGAGCAAGGCATCTGGACATCTCGATGTCTTCTACACCGCCCCTGATGGAGCGGTGCGACAATCCGTCTATCGGAACGGGTGGTAGACGGTTGAGTTGACGCCGAAGGCCCGTCGTCAGCGAGCCTGGGTCGCGTGGGCATCCCACGCGACCTGGAGGCTCTCGTGCCTCCTGACGGTGACGCTCCTCAAGAAGCCAGGCGTCTGCCCTGGCACGAGCCGGAGCCCCGGGAGACTCCGGAGCAGGGCCTCCAGCGCCAGACGTGCCTCCAGCCGCGCGAGCGGCGCGCCAATGCAGAAATGGATGCCCTGCCCGAAGGCGAGGTGCTTCTTGACGTCAGCCCGCCGGATGTCGAAGCGCTCAGGCTCGTGGAACCGGGCCTCGTCGCGGTTGGCCGACGCGTAGACAATCCGGATGTGGGCTCCCTTGGGAATGGAAACACCCCCAAGCTCCACCGCCTCCAGCGCGGTCCGGAACATGGCATGCACGGGGGAGGTCATCCGCACCGCCTCTTCGACGGCGCCCGCGATGAGGCCCGGGTCGTCCCGAAGGGCCCGCAGCGCTTCCGGATGCTCGAGCAGCAGCTCCACCGCGCCCACGATGAGGCCCGCGGTCGTCTCGTGCCCCGCGAAGTGCACCTGCATCAGCATGCTCACGAGCTCCGCCATGCTCAGGGGCGGCGTCATCCCCTGAGAGCCGGTGACGATGTCGCTCAGGAGATCTTCCCGGGGAGAAGTCTTGCGTTCCTCGAGCGCCGCGGCGAGGTAGCGCTGGAAGTCGACCACGCCTCGCGCGCATGCGACCTGGTGCTCAAGCGGGCCATGCGCCGCGAGGACCGTGGACAGCTCGTCGGACCAGCGCCGGAACCTGTGGATGTCCGAGCGAGGGATGCCGAGAATCTCCGCGATGATGCTGGCCGACAGCGGGTGGGCGAACCGGAGGAACAGGTCCGCCTTCCCCTCGTTCCGGAAGGAGTCGATGAGCTCGTCCACGAGGGCGCGGATGAAGGGCTCCTTCTCCGTGAGGCGCCGCCCGGTGAAGGCCTTGCTGACGAGGCTCCGGAAGCGCGAATGCGCTGGCGGGTCATTGTCGACGAGGCTGGGGACCAGCGGATAGCCGTCCATCAGCGCGGCGACCACCTCCGGAGGCGTCGTCGCGGCACCGACCGTGATTGACTCGGCGGACGAGAAGCGCGCGGTATCGGCGACCACCGCGCTGATGTCCGCATGGCGCGTCACCACCCACGCCCCCAGCGCCGGACTGAAGAACACCGGCTCCTCCCGACGCGCACGCGCGAGGAACGGGTGGGGATTCTCGAGCTGGGGAGAGTCGAGCGGGTGGTACTCGGACCCGAGTCCTGAAGCGGCGCTGTCCTTGAACATGCGTGCTGACCCTCGTTGAGATGGCCGCGACAGGCACCCAGGCCTTCGTGGACTCGTGCTGGTGGCTGGGCATCAACGCGAGGTGGAGCGGCTTGCCATCCGTCGCTCAGAACTCCGCGTCCGGGATGGTGATGACCACCTCTTCCGCATAGGGAATCGACACCGACTCTGGGGTGGGCCTGTACATGCGTCCCTTCCAGTGGGCAACGGGTTCGGCGGCAGACACCTCGTCGGTGTGCCAGCGGCCCTGCGCGTCCGTGACGCCGCTCACGCCGCGTGCCAAGAGGAGCTCCGCGCCGGCGACGGGCTTGCCACTCGCCGTGAGGACACGGAGCCGAAGCACCGCGGGGTCGCTGCGCTGGCGGAGGACCAGCTCCACGTCTCGAGGCGCTGGCTTGTCGAGCGTCACCTGCTGGCTGAGGAGGTCTCCATTGGAGACACTCATCTTCAGGAAGTAGGAGCCAGGCCGCAGATGATCGAGCACGAACCGCCCGCGCGCGTCCGTCACCACGAGGAGACCTCGCCCAACCCCTTCACCCGCCAGGCCACCTTCACGCCAGCCACGGGCCGCCGCGCGGGTGAGAGCACCCGGCCTCGCAACGTGGCCGAGCGCCCGAGTTGGGCGTCGATGCCCGTGTGCCGCGCCTGCCCGCGCCCTCTGATGGTCCGTGACCACTCCATCATCCCCGGCGCCTCGACCGAGAGACGCCACTCGATGCGCGGCACGTTCGTCAGCACGAAGGTTCCATCCGGCCTCACCGGGTAGCGCCTCGTGCCCAGCGCCTGGGCATCGCCCCACTCCCAACCGGGCGTCAACACCACCACCGCGCCGGGGATGGGCTTGCCCTCGAACTTCACCGACCCTTCGATCCGGCCTCCCATCAGGATGGGTGGCGGCTTCGGAATCGCATGCGGCTCGAGCCGGCGGATCCGCGTGAACCATGGCGGCACGGACGCGACGCTCCCGCTCGGAGCGGCCCCCCGGAGCGTCAACAGGAGCACACCCTCCCCCGAGTCCGCCACCGCGAGGCGCCTGCCGTCCGGGCTGAACACGATGAGCGGGTGGGACACGCCGCTGGAGAGCGGAATGGGGGGCGAAGCCCGCTGGCCCGTGCGCGCATCGACCAGCAGGAGCTCCCTGTCACCCTCCGCCGCGGCCAGCAGCGTCCCATCCGGACTGAAGCGAACCTGCGTCGCGCGCTCGCGAATCGTCACCGGCTCCGACGTGCTTCCGGAGAGGTCCCACAGTCGCACGATGCCCTCTTCACGAGACGCCGCGGCCACCAGCGACCTCGTGGGATGGAAGGAGAGCGAGTCGACGTGCTTCGCGTGCCCACCGGGGAGCTCGGTGACCTCACCCGTCACCGCGTCGATGAGCCGCACCGCTCCGCCCTCGAGCGCCGCGGCATACCGGGAGCCGTCGGCCGAAGACGCGAGCAACTCCACTGAGCCCCCAAGCTGCACGCGCTGGCCCACGGGCTGGCCTGTCTCCACGTCGAACTGCTGCACTTCGGACGAGCCTTTGCCGCAGTCGCCCATGGAGGCGAGCTTCATGAGCACTCTGTGCCCGGAGGGATGGTACGCAAGCGGCAGGCACTGCTGGGCCTTCTCCTCTGGATTTGGAGAGAGCGGATGCGCGCGGCCCGGCCGCCAGAGCCGCATCCCTCGCGGGGAGTCCTCGAAGAAGCCGAAGGGCTCCCGCGCGCGAGCATCCCAGCTCAGCGTGAGGCTGTCGGGCTTGCGGACAAGACTCTCCTGCCCGAATGGGGACTTCCATCGAACCTCCTCGCTGGAGAGGTCCACCGGCGCCCCCACGGCCTCGCCCCGTGCGGTATCGATGAGTTGAAGTCGCCCCCCCCGGCCGGAGGCCAGCAGCAGCGGGGAGTCCGGAAGGAGGAGCAGGTCGGGCCTCTTCTCCCTTGGGTCGCGAGCCCCGAGCAACTCCACCCGCTGCGAGCGCTCGACGAGCGTGGTGGCCTCACCCAGTCGGGTCAGGGCCTGGCACCCAGCCGCCGTGCCCCAGAAGCAGCCCCGTTGGTAGGCTCGCACGGCATCCTCGCGTCTCTTCAAGGCCTCCGCGCTAGCGCCCGCGTTGACACAAGACTCCACGCGGCCCGGTCCGCACGCCACGAGGAAGTGCTCGAAGGCCCGCTCGTGGCTCTGGTCCACGCCGCGCCCCTCCCGGTAGGCCAGGGCGAGGGCCTCACACCCCTCCACGTCCCCCTCCTCGCAGGCGCGCGCATAGTAACCGGAGGAGGCCTTCAGGTCCTTGGGGAGCCAGGGCCGCCCCTCGCGCAGGGCCCCTCCCACGGAAACGCACGCGCGCGGCAGCTTGCGCTCGCAAGCCCCGAGCAGGCGCTGACGCGCCTTCTCCGGCTGGGGGGACGCACCGTCGAAGCCACTGCCTTCGAGGCTCGCGAGCCGCTCGCACGACAGGAAAGAGCCGAGCTCGCAGCCGCGCGCGTAGTGCTTCGCCCCGCGACGGAGTGACTTTCTCGTGCCCGTCCCCTCCTCATGGGCCAGGCCCGCCTCCTCGCAGTCCTCGCTGCTTCCCTCCTTACAGCCCTGCTCCGAATCACGCAGGAAGGTGTGGTCACGACTGAAGTCGAAGTCGCACACGGATCCATGGCCATCGCAGGCAATTTCGCTATCCGCCTCACCCCCCTTCTTGAAGGCTTCGCATGCGGCCGGCACCGGACCCCTCCCCCGCGGCCCCAGGGCCAGCCGCCCCAGGCCAAAGCAACCTTCCCCGTCACCTCCGTCGCACGCGCGACTGAACAGCGCCTCCGCCCTCGCACGGTCCGCCTGTGAGACCTCCCCCGAGAATTTCATGTCGACAATCAGTGCGCTTCCCAGGCTCGTGCAGCCCCGCACCACTCCGCGCTCACACGCTTTCTCGTAGAAAGTAAGTGCCCGCGCGTCGTCGAGTTCTCCCGCACCGAGGTGCGAATGGATTTCACCGAGCAGAAAGCAGCCCATCGGCTCGTCATCCGCGCAGGACTGCTCCAGCATGAGGCGCGCCGCCGCGAATTCCGGGTGGCCTCCCTTCCCTGAGAGTTGTCCCCTGAACAACTGCTCACAGGCCGTGAAGTGCTTCTCCTGGCAGGCCCTGCCGAGCAGTGGGTATCCCCGGGCCTCGCCCGTGGAGACAAGGTTCAGCCCGAGCAGGAAGCAGCCAGTGGCATCGCCACGCTCGCATCCCGCCTCCTCCTCGGACAAGGGACGCTCCTCCAGGTCCAGGCAGGCTTGCAGGTTCGTGCGGCACTGCTCACGCAAGGTGGAAGTGGCCACGGTGGGTTGGGCAGGACGAACCGCGACACATGCGCACAGCGCGAGCAGTGCGCATGTCCAGAGACGCAATGAGTGCAGGGCCATGGCGGGACTGGAGCCTAATCCAGGTCAACCCCTTTCATGCAAAACCCTGGCATCTGATTGCCCCATTCCTGGACGCCCGGTCGGCGCGCACGGTGCCGACTCCGCCATGACGAAGCGGGGACTGGAACGGCGCTGCCTGTCGCCCCCGGGTGGTAGGTTGCCGTCACCTACCTTCTTCGAACAGGGCGTGAGGATGAGCATGCGCGGTGTGACCGCCAGGCGGTTGGGGTTCTGGGGCGCGGTGGTCTGTGCGCTCGTACTCTCGGGCTGTGCAACCCGGGCGGCGACGCCTCGGCCGATTCCCCCGCCGCTGCCTCCAGGCCCGCTCTTCTCCCCGCGCGCCACGTTTCGCTTCGCCGTCATCCACACGCCGAAGCCCAGCGTCCCAGTCCTCCCGAAGGTGGAGGAGCTGGTGCGCGAGCGCTTCACCGCGCTGCGGCTCGCCGGGGAAGGCGCGCCCCTGCCCTCCGTGCGCGCCTCGGAGCGGGCCCTGAAGGACCACCCGCTTCCCGAACAGGGGATGCTGGAGATCGCCGCGCGCGGCCTCTCGCCCCAGGAACAGGCGCGGCTCGCGGCCTCCGAGCGCGTCACCGTCCTGGAGTTCACCACCGAGCCCCCGGCGTTCGAGGCGGTGCGGCAGGCGCACGCGCTGGCGCTGGAGCTGGCCCGCGCCAGCGGCGGGCTGCTGTGGGACGAGCACGCCGGGGAGTTCTTCTCCGTGGAGGGCTGGCACGAGCGCAGGCTCGCGGACTGGAACGGCGGCGAGCCGATAGCGCAACGCCACTTCAACACCCGTGTCTACTCGGAATGGGACGGCACCGCCCGGCTCATGACCGTGGGCCTGGGCACCTTCGGTCTCCCGGACCTGGGAGTGCAGCAGGTCCCAGCGCCGCTCGCGCACACCGTGGGCACGTTCTTGAACCTCGTCGCCCAGCTCATGCTCGAAGGCACCGCCATCCGTAAGGATGGGGTCTTCCCCATCTCCGTGGAGGCGCTGAAGCTCGCCTCCTATCGCGAGGCCCTGCTGGAGCAGGTGCCGCCCGAGGCGCCCCGGCGCACCTTGATTGGCCTGCTCCCCGTGGACCCGAGCGACGTGGAAGGTGAGAACCCGCTGCTGGAGGTCATCTTCAAGGCGCGGCCTGGTGACAACCCCTCGGAGCGCCCCTATGCCGCCATCGCCGAGGTCTTCGGCACGCAAGCCGAGATTGTCCATGTCGAGGAGGACCCGGAGCTGCTGGCCGCGAGCCGTCGCGCCGTGGAGGACCTGCTCACGCGCATCAAGCCGCGCTTCCAGGAGGGACTGGAGTTGGAGTCGAAGCTGCTCGTGAAGGCCCGCTTCACCACCCATGACGGGGGCATCGAGTGGATGTGGGTCCACGTCACGCGGTGGGAGGGCAGCGCGCTCCATGGCGTGTTGAACAGTGAGCCGGAGGCCGTGCCGGAGCTGAAGGCGGGCTCGCCCGTGACGGTGGGCGAGGACTCGCTCTTCGACTACATCCTGGAGCGCGAAGGAGGCACCGAGGGCAACGAGACACAGCGCCTCCTCCTGGAGCGCGCGGGCAAGGCGCGCTGATCCACGCGGAAACATCCATCACCGCCCGGCGTAGGACTGGCTGTCACGAGGAGGCGAAGGACTCAACCCACCCCAGCGCCTGCCCTGGCCCCAGGAGAGGCGGGTGGTACTCGGCTCGATAGGGCTCGTAGAACCGCTCTGGATGAGGATGCGTTCCTTCAGGCGCCGGGGTCCCCGTGAAATCCCAATGAGCGCCGACGTGTAGAACGAAGAGGGCCTGCCAGCGCTCCTCCTCCCGGAGCTGCTCCGGAGTCAGTCGGTACAGCACCCACCGCCGCGTCTCATCGCGCGCGCCGATGAGGTCTGGCTCCGCGACGACATAGAAGCATCGCTCGCCGCGGTACTCAGCCATGCCCTCGAGGGGGCCATCCCAGTAGTCGGAGACCCAGAGAAGCTTCACCTCCTCCGAGCGGAGCTGGGGAAGCTTCGTCAGGTCGAGTTCGTGAGGATGCTCCGTCATGCGCGGTGACTCAGGCGACGGCGGGGCGGCCCGCGAGCAGGAGGCCCAGGAGCGCGGCTGCGCCCGCTGCATGGATTGCCCCTACCCAGGCTGGCGGCATCAACGTCACGCCCGCGCCCACGATGAAGGCCAGGGTCGCGAGGGCCACCGACAGGCGCCAGGCCCAGAGTCTGCGGCGGAACAGGAACCCAGCCGCGACGGCCACCACGACTCCGTGGGCCAGCAGCGCCGTGGACAGCAGCGCGGACATCTCGGCGGCCATGAGTCCCGCGAGCAGCAGGTAGGGGACCACCAGGGCCTGCATGATGGCCGCACCGGTGATGAAACCGCCTCCGCGCTGGGAGACCTGGGGGGACGATTCACTCGCGACCGCTTCGCTCATGGGGCCGCACGGTAGCTCGACTGTCATACCCATGTCCCCTCGCCGGCCAGCGTCGCTCATCCGCCGAGGAACGCCTCCGTCTCGAGAGCGAGCAACTCCTTGCACAGTCCTGATGCAGATGTAAACGCGACTGCACAGCCCAGCGCCTCGGCGCGTCCCCGCACACGCCCCAGCCCCATCTCCGCCAAGCCTTTTTCGGGGTCCGCGCGTTGCAACTCCAGCACACCATGTCCCCACGTCTCCTCCCCGCCCTCCTCCTCGTCCTCCTCCCCTTCGCGTCGCGGGCCCAGGTCTCCTTCCCCAAGGATGAAACCTGGCTCACCGTCGGCCCACTCGTGAGCGTCAACGACCTCACGGACCAACCCCGCTTCGGACTGGGGCTGGAGACCACCCTCAACTGGTTGAACGACGTCCACAGCGTGGGGGCCTTCGCCCAGGCCCAGTGGATGCCCCAGGGACACGCCCGCCTCGCCGGCGGCGTCCAAGGCACGCTTGTCTTCGCCGGACTGGAGCTGGGCGTCTACCACCACACCGGAACCCAGGAGCACCTGCCCACCACGGGGCTGCAGATCACCCCTTTCATCACGGGCATCTACGCGTCCCTGGGCGTGCGCATCGGCATCCCCCTGAGCGACAAGGGCGGAGGACTCGGCCCGGACGGAGCCCCCGGCCGCGTCCGGCGAGGCCGTGAGGTGGGGCTCGTCCTGACAGGAAAGCTCCCCTTCGAGCTGAGCGACCGCAGCACCTACGAGCCGTCCTATCCCTGGAACTAGCTCAGCCCCAGGAGGAGTCTCCCTCCGTGGCCATGGAGTGGGTGCCCGCGTCGCGTGCGGACTGATGGCGATAGGGCCGGCGACACGAATGAGTGCGCGCCGAGTGCTGTCGAATGCGCGCGGCTGCTCGGCGAGGCCGACCGGGCGGACCAGGCCGACCGGATGGGCCCGGACCTCACGAAGCTCGACTGGAAGACCGTCAGCGCTCGGGACGAGGCGCGCCGCGCGCGCGTACAGCAGATCCTGGATGCGGGCGGCGCGAAGGTCGGGCTCGACTACTTCCACGCGGCCATGGTGTTCCAACACGGCATGGAGGTGGCCAACTACCAGCGCTCCCACGCGCTCGCGGTGAAGGCCGCGGAGCTGGACCCGACGCTCAAGCACGCGCGCTGGCTCGCGGCGGCCTCGAAGGACCGCGAGCTGATGCATCTCGGCAAGCCCCAGCTGTACGGGACGCAGTTCCGCGTCGTGGAAGGCAAGTGGGAGCTGCACGCCGTGGACCCCTCCATCACCGACGAGGAGCGCGCGAAGTGGAACGTACCCCCGCTGGAAGAGGCGCGGAAGAAGGTCGAGACGATGAACGCGCGCCCGAAGTAGCTCGCGCGAAGAGCCCCGAAACGAAGACCGCCACCAGGCCCGTCGGCCTGGTGGTCCGTGACGTGGACCTGCCCCCGAAGTTCAGCGTCCCGGCGCTAGCGGGGAGGCTCTGTGACAGTGGCCTTCTGAAGGGCCACCTGCGTCTGCGACAGGATGCGGCCGTTCATCGTCGCGCCCGTCTCCAGCGTGACGTCGGTCTTGCAGAGCAGGACGCCCTCGAAGTGCGAGCCGGCGCCCATCGTCGTCCGGCCGGCCACCTGCCAGAAGATGTTCTTCGCCTGCGCGCCGCCGCTCAGGGTGATGCGCTGGGCCGCGCCCACCGTGAGGTCTCCCGTGGTCTGGAAGATCCACACGTCATTCGCGCCGCCGGAAATCGTCACGTTCGTCGGGAGGGTCACCGTGCTCGTCCACTTGTAGAGCCCCGGCGCCAGGGTCCTCCCGCCGATGTCGCCCGTACCCAGCTCGAGGAAGTCGGGCGTCGGCCGGCTGGCGGCATCGGTGTAGGCCCCCTCCATGTTGCCCACCGCCGTGGTCAGGTTGGAGGGCGTCGGCACCGCGTAGTTGGCGGCGTAGGCCCTGCCGACAAGCTGCGGGGAGGACGCGAAGATGTTCGTGGCGTCCGCGACCAGCGAGAAGCCGGTGAGGTAGCTCGCGGCGGCCGGGCCGAGCCCGATGTCGCCCGTCACCGAGGAAGCAGGAACCGTCGAGACGCCCGACTTGGCCAGGATGGCGTAGTTGCCGGCCGTCCCCAGCGACACTGGCATGGGGCCCATGGCGGCCGAGGCGCCCGTCGTGAAGCTCCACGTGAAGGCACTCGCCAGTCGATTGCCGTTCAGGCCCTTGACGTCCGTACTCACCGAGGCCGTGAGGATGGCGCTGGAGGCCAGCGCGCTCCCAGGGGTGAACGTCGCGGTGGTACCGGGGCCGTAGACCACGGTGCCGGGCACCTGCGTGTCGCCCTGCCGGACGGTGAAGGTGGCGGAGGTGAAGGTGAGCGGGTCCATCGCCTCGTTGAAGCTCACCGTGACCTTCCGGTTGATGGCCACACCGGCGCTCTCGGCGGCAGGGGTCGTCGAGCTGACCTGCGGTGGGGCGGTGTCCGCCGCCACGCCCGTCGTGAAGCTCCAGGAGCGGGCCGCCGCGAGGCGGGTGCCTTCCGCGGACTTCGCTCCGGTGGTGATGGTGGCGGTGTAGACGCTGCTCGCGGTCAGACTGCTGGAGGGCGAGAAGGTCGCCGTCTTTCCATCGGCGCTGGTCGCCACGGTTCCCGTGACGCCGGTCGTCCCCTGCTTCAGCGTGAAGGTCGTCCCGGTGAGGGCCTCCATGGCCAGGTCGAAGGAGGCGGAGAGCGTCGCGTTGAGCGGAACGCTGGTCGCACTGTCCACGGGAGTGGTCGCGGTGAGACTCGGCACCGGCATCGGCGCGGGGTCATCCGTCCCGCCGCAGGCGGTGATGGCGAGCGTCAGCAGGACGATGCCAAGCCGGGTCGCGAGGCTGCTTTGAATGGACGGGTGGCGCGAAGTGGAGAGAAAGGAAGTCAAGAAGGCTCCGAGGGGGGACCCACCGGGACGAAGCGCGGTGATGCGCTTCCAGTTCAGGCGGGTTCGTGGGGGATGAAGCCTTTGCCCCGAGCGAGTCTCGCCAGGGAAGGTTCTGCTCCCAAGCTAAGACAGCAAACGCTCACGTCAAGGCAGATGGGTGCTCGACACAAGAGGGCAGCGGCGACCGATGGCGCCCCCCACGAAGCCTTTATGCGACGTGGCGCCGAAAGCCAGTGCGACGGGTACAAGAATGCGGTCTCTCGTGACGGGAAAGCGCGTGGCGGTCTCACTTAAACGTGCCCCAATCCCACGGCAAAGACCTGGATGCAGACCGCCTCAAGCACACCTCCAAGGCGGACGTCCCTCTCCGCGGCTCGCGCGGGGATGGCGCCGTGCCCCCTAAACAAGCAGTCGCGCTTGCTTTCCCGGGGATGGGAGATACAGACTCGGGACCCACTGGCGTGGGAGGTGCGATGGACGCTCCCCAGCCCCCGAGGAAGTTCATGCCGCAGACCCAGGAACACCGCGCCATCCGTCAGACGGTCCGCAAGTTCGTCGAGCAGGAGCTGAACCCGCACGTGGACGCCTGGGAGGCCGCGGAGCTCTTCCCGGCGCGAGAGGTGTTCAAGAAGCTCGGTGAGTTGGGGCTGCTCGGAATCACCAAGCCCCCGGAGTTCGGCGGGCTGGGGCTGGATGCGTCGTTCTCCGTCGCCTTCGCGGAGGAGCTCGGCCACTGCACCTGCGGCGCGCTGCCGATGGCGATTGGGGTCGTCACCGACATGGCCACGCCCGCGCTCGCCCGCTTCGGGAGCGACGCGCTGCGACAGGAGTTCCTCACGCCCACGCTCGCCGGGGACCGCGTGTGCTCCATCGCGGTGAGCGAGGCCGGGGCGGGCTCCGACGTGGCGAGCGTGACGACCACCGCGCGCCGGGACGGTGACGACTACGTCATCGACGGCGGCAAGATGTGGATTACGAACGGGATGCAGGCGGACTGGGTCTGCCTGCTCGCCAACACGGGGGACGGACCCGCGCACGCGAACAAGTCGCTCATCATCGTGCCCATGGACCGTCCGGGCATCACCCGCTCGAAGATTCGCAAGCTGGGCATGTGGGCGTCCGACACCGCGCAGCTCTTCTTCGACGGCGTGCGCGTGCCGGCGCGCTTCCGTATCGGCGAGGAGGGGCGCGGCTTCGCGATGCAGATGCAGCAGTTCCAGGAGGAGCGGCTCTTCGTGTCGGCGAGCAACCTGGTCACCTTCGACCGGCTCATCGCGCAGACGGCCGAGTACGCGCGCCAGCGCAAGGCCTTCGGACAGTCGATTCTGGACAACCAGTCGGTGCACTTCCGGCTCGCGGAGTTGCAGACGGAGGTCGAGGCGCTGCGCGCGCTCATCTACCGGACGGTGGACCTGTACATCGAGAACAAGGACGACCCGGAGGTGGTGAAGCTCGCCTCGATGTGCAAGCTCAAGTCGGGCCGGCTCGCTCGCGAGCTGGTCGACGGCTGCCTCCAGTACTGGGGTGGCATGGGCTTCACCTGGGACAACCCGCTGGCGCGCGCGTATCGCGACCTGCGCCTGGGCTCCATCGGTGGCGGCGCCGACGAGGTGATGCTCGGAATCATCTCCAAGTCCATGGGCACCCTGCCTCGCAAGTCGCGCGGCTGAGGAGACCAACGGGGGACCACGCGGGTGGGCATCGAGAAGGTCGTGCTCCGGCGGCAGTACGAGCAGCACGACCTCAAATTCGAGCCCCTCACTCTCTCGGCGTCACATAGTCCCGAGCCGAATCCAGACACGTCTCATACGCGGAGTACTGCGTATACTGGCTCGTCCTCCCGCTGACGAGCACAGCGATACGATTGCACTGACAGTATCCTTCTCCCACGAGCGTCACATAGGTCGAGTCACTGTAATAGTAGACCCAGTAGCTCTCGGTGCAGCGGAAGTCCGTGTCGTCGCCCGAAACCCGCGGCTCAGCCGACGAGGCTGGCTCGACCACACCTTCTCCCGCGCCCAACAACACACCCATCGAAAACATCACAGCAATCGACATTCCAGCCATGGCGCCTCCTTGCATTCACATGCAATCGATTCGGACTTCCTCGCGGCGGAATCCAAACCCACACTGCCCGAGAATCCCTCTCCACTCAACCGCCCGCACGCAGCATGGAATGGCACATAACACTTGGGCGCCTCGCCTCCCCGCGCCAACCGCATCTCCAAGCCAGGCGGAACATTGAACCGCGGGGCACCCTGGATGCTGCTTGCCACCACGCGTCGTCATCCCAGGGACATGGAATCCGCCGCCCATGAAGTCCAGGTCCCCCCTCACCCCGCTCGCCGGCGACACGCCAGCGCTTGGGGATGAGCGCGGCCCTGCACCGACATTTCGAGGAGTCAAGTGGAGTGCGCGCTCTCCGGCGTGCACCGCGCCACCACTTCCGGGGCCGTGTCTGTCAGACATCCCGGGTAGGATGTCCTCCCCACCCCATGAAACCCGCTGAGAAAGCCGCCCTCCTCCTCGAGCGCCTGCGTGAGAAGCACCCTGACGCGCGCTACGAGCTCAACTGGTCCACGCCGTTCGAGCTGCTCGTCGCCACCATCCTCGCGGCGCAGTGCACCGACGAGCGCGTCAACCGCGTCACCGCCACCGTGTTCCCCAAGTACCCCGGCCCCCAGGCCTTCGCGGACGCCGACACCGCGGAGCTGGAGGAAGACCTCAAGCCCACCGGATTCTTCAAGCAGAAGACCAAGTCCGTCCAGGCCATGAGCCGCGCGCTGCTCGCGGACTTCGGCGGCGAGGTCCCCCGCACCGTGGACGAGCTGGTGACGCTGCCCGGCGTGGCGCGCAAGACGGCCAACGTGGTCCTCAACACCGCCTTCAACCTGGCGTCCGGCATCATCGTCGATACCCACGTCGCCCGCGTCAGCCAGCGCCTTGGGTTGACGAAGCACGACAAGCCGGAGGCGATTGAAGAGGACCTGATGAAGCTGGTGCCCCAGGACGCGTGGACCTTCTTCGGCCCCGCCACCGTCCTGCACGGTCGCTACACCTGCACCGCCAAGAAGCCCAAGTGCGACGAGTGCATCGTGAAGGATGTCTGCCCACGCATCGGCGTGTAGACCCACCTGCTCCTCGGGAAGGGCTCGCAATCCACCGCTGCCGTGGAATACCGGCAATGAAACGCGGGTTCGGACGTTCTTTCCGAACCCATGACTCCTGCACCATCCGCGGTGACCACCCCGGAGGCACGTCCGGTCGACTCGGGCGAGCGTCTGGTGTTGCTCGACACGCTGCGCGGCTTCGCGCTCTGCGGCGTGTTCATCTCCAATACCTTCATGTGGTTCAGCGGACGGGCCTTCGTCCCCCGCGAGCAGTTGGAGGCGCTGTTCGCAAATGGGACGCTGCTCGACAAGATTCTGCTGCCCGTCGTCACGACGCTGGTGAGCGGGCGGTTCATCACCATCTTCTCGTTCCTCTTCGGGCTCGGCTTCGCGGTGCAGTTGGGGCGGGCCGAGGCGCGGGGCTCGCCGATTACCCGCGTGTACGTCCGTCGGCTGGCGGTGATGCTCCTCCTGGGGCTCACCCACCTGACGCTCATCTGGTACGGGGACATCCTCAGCAACTACGCCCTGATTGGGTTGTCGCTGCTGTGGTTCCGGCGTCGGGAGGACCGGACGATTCTCAAGGTGGCGGCGGTGCTGCTCTTCGTGTGGCCCATCGTCAGCGCGGTCCTCTTCAAGCTGCCGCAGCTGATGGCCGCCTCGCCGGAGGCCGCCGCCGAGCTGGCGAAGGTGGAGATGGAGCGCGGCGCGGCCCTCAAGGCGGACACCCTGTCGGTCTTCCAGAACGGGAACTGGTGGGCGGTGGCGAAGGCCGGCCTGTACTTCTGGCGCCGCGAGTTCCTGCTCATGATGAGCGTCAACGCGCTGGCGCTGCTGGGCCGCTTCCTCCTGGGCTTCTATGCGGGCCGCAAGCGCCTGTTCCATGACGCACCCCAGCACCTGGCCTTCTTCCGCCGCCTGTTCTTCTGGGGGCTGGGGCTGGGGCTGCTCGGCAGCAGCGTGGGCGTGGTGCTCCAGCAACTCGTGCTGCGCAAGGTCATCACCCCGGAGACGCTGCCGGTGTGGGTGCCCATGGCGCTGGCGCCGGTGCGGGCCATGGGCGAGCTGGGCATGGCCGCCACCTACGTGTCGGGCATCACCCTGCTCTTCCAGCGCGCGACGTGGCAGCGGCTGCTGTCCGTGCTCGCGCCGGTGGGTCGCATGGCGCTCACGAACTACCTGAGCCAGTCCGTCATCAGCATCCTCGTGTTCTACGGCTACGGCCTGGGGCTCGTCGCCAAGCTGACGCCCAGCCTGTCCATCCTCTATTGCCTGGGGGTCTTCTCCGTGCAGATCGTGGCGAGCCACCTGTGGCTCGCGCGCTTCCGCTTCGGGCCCATGGAGTGGGTGTGGCGCTCGCTGACGTACGGCAAGGCCCAGCCCATGCGCCGGAGCACCGAGGCGGCTGGCGGGGCGGTGGCGACGAGCTGAGCCCCTGACAGGGGCGTCTTCCCTCTGGGGATGGCCCCTCCGCACCTCTGGAGGGGGTGGCTCGGACACCGAGCCGCCGTCCAGCCCTCGGACTCCAGGACGGGAGCATCCCCCGGCGGACTCCGGGTGTGGCAGACTCACAGGGACCATGTGGGATTGGGTCCGCCAGCTGGGCGAGTGGGCGCGCGAGGATGCGCCCTTCGCCGTGGCCACCGTTACAGCGTGTCAGGGAAGCACCCCCGCCGAGCCCGGCGCGAAGCTGCTGGTGCGTGGGGACGGTGCGTTTCACGGCACGGTGGGCGGCGGACACCTGGAGCAGCTCGTGCTCGCCGACGCGCGGGCCTGTCTGGAGCGCGGCGAGTCCCGCACCTATCGATATCCGCTGGGCGCGAAGCTCGGCCAGTGCTGTGGGGGCGTGGTGGACGTCTTCGTGGAGCCCGTCAACCACGGGCCTCGCCTGTACCTCTTCGGAGCCGGGCACGTGGGCCAGGCGGTGTGCCGCATCCTGGAGGGGACGCCCTTCCGCGTGCACCTGGTGGACGAGCGCCCCGAGTGGCTCCATGGCGAGCGCGTGCCCTCGGCGGTGGCTCGCCATGAGGAGTCCTGGGAGGACTTCGTGGCGGGGGCCGTGTGGGACGCGCGCCGGACGTATGTCGCGGTGATGACGCACCGGCATGACCTGGACCAGGACATCATCGCCGCCGCGCTGGAGAAGCCGGCGCGGTACATCGGCCTCATCGGCAGCAAGACGAAGTGGGCGCGCTTCCGGCAGCGACTGGAAGCGCGAGGCGTGCCCACGTCGCTCTTGAGCCGGGTGCAGTGCCCCATGGGGCTGGAGCTGGGGGGCAAGTCGCCCCAGGAGGTCGCGGTGAGCATCGCCGCGGGACTGCTCCAGCTCCACCACCACCCTTTCGTTGAAACCCGCCCCGAGCCATCCGCCTCGGAGCCGCCCCGCCTGCGCGGGGTTTCGTCTGGAGAATGAGCACCATGTTCGAGTTCCGGCTCAACGGGAGCCTGGTCCGCGTCGCGGACGTGTCGCCCAACACCACGCTGCTCGACTTCCTGCGCGCCAGGGGCGCCACGGGGACGAAGCAGGGCTGCGCCGAGGGAGACTGTGGCGCGTGCACCGTGGCGATGGTGGACCGCGACGCCCAGGGCAACCGCTGCCTGCGCGCGTTCAACAGCTGCATCACCCTGGTGCCCATGGTGGCCGGGCGCGAGGTGGTGACGGTGGAGGGCGTGGGCTCGAAAGAGAAGCCGCACCCCGTGCAGCAGGCGATGGTGAAGCACTACGGTTCGCAGTGTGGCTTCTGCACGCCGGGCTTCATCGTCTCCATGGCGGAGGCGTACTCGCGGCCGGAGGTCTGTACTCCCGAGGCCGTGGCGGACCAGCTCTGTGGAAACATCTGCCGCTGCACCGGCTACCGGCCCATCCGCGACGCGATGATGGAGGCGCTCGCGGCGCGTGACGCGGCGGTGGGCTTGCAGCCGTTGCCGGGCACGCCGCTCGGGGGCCCTGCTTCTCCGGTGTCGGCGTTGAGCTATGAGGCCGGCGGCCAGAAGTTCCTGCGGCCCACGTCGTGGGAGGAGCTGCTCGCGCTGAAGGCCGCGCACCCGGAGGCGCTGCTCGTGGCGGGCGCCACGGAGCTGGGCGTGGACATCACCAAGAAGGCCCGGCGCTATCCGTTCCTCATCTCCACCGAGGGCGTGGAGTCGCTGCGCGCCATCCGCCGTGAAGCAGACGGTTGGTACGTGGGAGGCGCGGCATCGCTCGTGGAGCTGGAGGACGCGCTCGGCAAGGACGTTCCCGAGGTGGGGAAGATGCTCAACGTCTTCGCCTCGCGCCAGATTCGCCAGCGGGCCACCCTGTCCGGCAACCTGGTGACGGCGTCGCCGATTGGCGATCTGGCGCCGGTGCTGCTCGCGCTGGATGCGCGGATGGTGCTGTCGTCGGTGAAGGGCGAGCGGACGGTGGCGCTGTCGGACTTC
Organism: Myxococcus eversor; assembly: GCF_010894455.1. Taxonomy (GTDB): domain Bacteria; phylum Myxococcota; class Myxococcia; order Myxococcales; family Myxococcaceae; genus Myxococcus; species Myxococcus eversor. The sequence continues at coordinate 133,755 of NZ_JAAIXY010000022.1, forward strand.
TTCCTCGCGTACCGGAAGACGGCGCTCCAGGTGGACGAGGTGGTGCGCTTCATCGTGATTCCACATGGGCCTTCGGCGGACAGCGGGCTCAAGCGGGTATCCGACTCGTTCAAGGTGTCCAAGCGGCGGGAGCTGGACATCAGCATCGTCGCCGCGGGTTTCTGCGTGGAGCTGGATGCGGGCGGTGTGGTGCGCGCGGCGCGGCTCGGCTACGGCGGTGTGGCGGCCACTCCGATTCGTGCGCGGCGCACCGAGGAGATGCTCGTAGGACAGCCGTGGACGCGGGAGACGGTGGACAAGGCGCTGCCGGTGCTCGCGGGCGAGCTGTCCCCCATCAGCGACTTGCGCGGGAGCGCGGAGTATCGACGCGGGCTCATCGTGAGCCTGTTCGAGAAGTTCTACTCGGGGGAGCAGAGTCCCTCGCTGGACGCGGCACCGGGCTTCATCTCCGGGCACGCCGAGGCGCCCGCGGACGCCAGCCGTGTGCTGCGGCACGAGAGCGCGCTGGGCCATGTGACGGGGGCCGCGAAGTACGTGGATGATGTGGCTCAGTCGCGGCCCATGCTGGAGGTGTGGCCGGTGTGCTCGCCGCATGCGCACGCGCGAATCCTGCGCAGGGACGCGACGGCCGCACGGGCCCTTCCGGGCGTGGTGACGGTGCTGCTCGCGGAGGACATCCCGGGGATGAACGACACGGGACCCATCCGCCACGACGAGCCGCTCCTGGCGAAGGACGAGGTGCTGTTCCACGGGCAGATTGTCGCCGTGGTGGTGGGCGAGAGCATCGACGCGTGCCGCGAGGCCGCGAAGCAGGTGGTGGTGGAGTACGAGCCGCTGCCGGCCGTCCTCACCGTGGAAGACGCCATCGCGCAGGGCAGCTACCACACCGAGCCGCACGTCATCCGGCGCGGCGACGTGGACGCGGCGCTCGCGGCGAGCCCGCGCCGGCTGTCGGGCACGGTGACGATGGGCGGACAGGAGCACTTCTACCTGGAGACCCAGGCGGCCTACGCCGAGAAGGGCGATGACGGCGACGTCACGGTGGTCTCCTCCACGCAGCACCCTTCCGAGGTGCAGGCGGTGATTTCCCACGTGCTGCACCTGCCGCGCAGCCGAGTGGTGGTGCAGTCCCCGCGCATGGGCGGCGGCTTCGGTGGCAAGGAGACGCAGGGCAACTCGCCGGCGGCCATTGTCGCGCTGGCCGCGTGGCTCACGGGCAGACCGGTGCGGTGGATGATGGACCGGGACGTGGACATGATGGTGACGGGCAAGCGTCATCCGTTCCATGCGACGTTCGACGTGGGCTTCAACGAGCAGGGCAAGCTGCTCGCCCTGCGCGCGCAGCTCGTGTCGAACGCGGGCTGGTCGCTGGACTTGTCCGAGTCGATTACGGACCGCGCCCTCTTCCACCTGGACAACGCCTATTACGTCCCGGCCATGAGCTACACGGGCCGCGTGGCGAAGACGCATCTGGTGTCCAACACGGCCTTCCGCGGCTTCGGTGGACCGCAGGGCATGCTCGTGGGCGAAGAGGTCCTCGACCGCGTGGCGCGCACGTTGGGTTTGCCGCCGGAGGAGGTGCGCGAGCGGAACTTCTACCGGGGCACCGGTGAGACGAACACGACGCACTACGGGCAGGAGATTGAGGACGAGCGGCTTCCGCACCTGTGGCGTGAGCTGAAGGACTCGTCGGACTTCGCGCGTCGGCGTCGGGAGGTGGAGGAGTTCAACGCGGGCTCACCGCGCATCAAGCGCGGGCTGGCGATGACGCCCATGAAGTTCGGCATCTCCTTCACGGCGACATTCCTGAATCAGGCGGGCGCGCTGCTGCATGTGTATCGGGACGGCTCGGTGATGCTGTCGCACGGCGGCACGGAGATGGGCCAGGGCCTGCACACGAAGATTCAGGGCGTGGCCATGCGCGAGCTGGGATTGCCGGCGGAAGCCATCCGGGTGGCGAAGACGGTGACGGACAAGGTGCCCAACACATCTGCCACGGCGGCTTCCTCGGGCTCGGACCTGAATGGCGCGGCGGTGCGCGAGGCGTGCGTCACCTTGCGGGGGCGGCTGGCGCCGGTGGCCGTGAAGCTGCTGGCGGAGCGACATGGGCGCACCGTGGCGCCGGAGGCGTTGGAGTTCCACGACGGGCGCGTCGGGGTGAAGGATGCGTCCGTGTCCTTCGCGGAGGTGGTGGATGCGGCATATATGGCGCGCGTAGGGCTCTCGGTGACGGGCTACTACCAGACGCCGGGCATCGGCTACGACAAGGCGAAGGGCCGGGGGAAGCCGTTCCTCTACTTCGCGTATGGCGCGGCGGTGACGGAGGTGGAGGTGGACGGCCACACGGGCATGAAGCGGGTACTGCGCGTGGACCTGCTGGAGGACGTGGGCGACTCGCTCAATCCGGGCGTGGACCGGGGCCAGATTGAAGGCGGCTTCGTCCAGGGCACGGGCTGGCTGACGGGCGAGGACCTGCGCTGGGACGCGAAGGGACGGCTGCTCACGCACTCGGCCAGCACGTATCCGGTGCCTGCGTTCAGCGATGCGCCAGTGGACTTCCGCGTGCGACTGATGGAGCGGGCGCGGCAGCACAACACGATTCACGGCAGCAAGGCCGTGGGAGAGCCGCCGCTGATGTTGGCGCTGTCGGTGCGCGAGGCGCTGCGGGACGCGGTGGGCGCGTTCGGGGCTCCGGGCGGAGAGGTGGAGCTGGCCTCCCCTGCCACGCACGAGGCGTTGTTCCTGGCCATCCAGAAGCGTGAGGCTCGGAGCAAGGCGGAAACCGGGCTGGTCGCGGCGTAGCCTCTGGGCGCCTCGTTCCCACGAGGCGCCTTTCACCACACGAGAGCACGAGCAATGTGACGACACATACACTGGAGTCGTTGAAGCCTCGGCTTCGGAGGGCCAGAGACATCGCGGAACTCGTGCTCGAGGAGCACGCGACGTTCCTCAACGGTGACACCTGGGTCCACGAGGGAGACCTGGCGCTCGAAGGGGAGCTTGAGGTGAAGCGGGGGGCGTTGCTGATTCTGGGAAATCTGAGGGTCAGCGATGCCGTCGGGACGGACGAGAGCGGCAAGCTCGTCGTCACGGGTCGAATCGATGCCCGCCATCTCTATCTGGAAGGCGACCTGCGGGTGCATATGGACGTTGCGCTCCGAGGCGCCCTCTTCGGCTTCTACGCCGCGGGCAATTCGCAGGTCTACGGACGGGCCACCGCGAAGCTCGGTCTCATCGGCGACCATGAATGGGAGTGTGATGACGAGCACTACGAGGTCTCTGGGCGCTTCTCGAATTTCGTCGAGCTTCAGGAGGGAGACCCCGATGCCATCCGCCGGCTCATGGGCGAGAAGGAGTTCGCCATTCTCGCGCCCATGCTGGGCCTGTCCGACGAGGACACGGAGTGCGATGGTTACGGAATGAAGCTCTTCCTGCGGGTCTGAGAGTCATTGTATCAAGCCGGGCCCCAGACGCCGCGCGGTCGGACGGCTACTCTTCTCAGCTCACCACCCGCTCGGAACCCGGACGCATAGCGTCGGGCGGAATGGGCAGATGCGTTGTGTTGGAGCTCGGAAAGCGCTCCGAGGCCCACTGTGACAGGTGGTCCACCGACGCCTCAATCGCTCCGCCGGTCGTGAAGATGTGATTGGTGCCCTTGAGCCGAATCCGCGACAGGTTCGGGTGCGGCAGGTCCGCCAGCGCCGAACGGTGGATGCGGTCGAAGAACACATCCCTCAACTTCCCCTCCGCCGTCAGCACCAGCACCGGCAGCCCGCGCTCCACCACACGCTGCCACGCCCGCACCAGCGGAACGTTCGCCACCGCCGGCAATGAATCCCAGTCCATCAACAAGTCCAACAACCGCTGCCGGGGGAATGGCACGTACTTGAACAGCCGCGCGTACTCGTTCTCCCGCGTCAGCATTCGCATCCATCCCCAGTACGAAAACAACTTCGACGTCACCCGCTTCAATGACAGTCGCGGGTGCTCCGCCTCCACCGCCGTCCCCTCCCCCCCCACCGCCGCCGCTTCCTGCTCCGACAGATAGAACTCCGGCTCGAACATGAACAGGCCGTGCACGCCTTCCGGCTCACGGTCCGCCAGATACAGCGCCGTAGTCGCCGCCCCACACAGCCCGCCCATCAACATCCCCTCCAGCCCATGCCTCCGCTGGAGTTCCTCCCGCACGGCGCTCGCCACGTCCACGAAGCCGCCCTTGCACACAAGCTGGTACAGCTCCGACGTCATCTCCGGCAGCGGCCCATCCGAGTCCCCCAACCCCGGCAGGTCCACACGGAAGCACGGGAAGCCCTGCGCGGAGAGCTGGTCCGCCGCGAGCACCGACAGCCCTCCATGACCCGAGCGCGGCACATGCCCCGGGTTCAGGAAGAGCACTCCCACGGAGCGCCGGGGCGCGGACGGTGACGGAGGATGGAACGTCCCCCACAGCCGATGGCCCATCACCTCGAGCTGGATCAGCTCCCTCATGACCGCGCCTCCTGGCCCGCCCCCGACCCGGCGATGAACCCCAGCCCATCCTCATAGAGGTCCACCAGCTCCGGCAAAAGCCGGTTGCTCGTCGACCAGAAGAACGGCCGAGGTGCCCGCACCGACCGACTCTTCCCCGGCGCCAGGAAGCGCTCCGCGGGACGTCCATCCAAATGCACCACCCGCCACGGCCGCGCCTCGTCCTTCTCCGGCACAGCCAGCCCATACCCCTCCGAGCTGCGCCACAGGCCGCGAGACCAGGGCAACCCCTCCACCTCCACGTGCCGCCCCGCCTCCAACTGCGTCACGTAGTCCTCGCGCGAGCGCGCCTCCCCTCCCGTCCCCTCCAGGTTGTCCGCCGCCACCTTCCGGCGCAGCACCTCCATCAGATGCGCCCGCCCTGACTCCGGCGGCTCCCACATCAGGAGTCCATCCACCCGCTCCGTCCGGAACACCCGCGCCGCGAGCAACGCGCCGAGTCGAAGCCCATGCACCATCAATGGCACACCGGGACTCAGTCGCCGCAGGTGCTCCAGGCCCGTGCGCAGGTCTTCTTCCCAGCGAGGAAACGTCATCTCGTCGAAGCGCCCCGTGCTCTCGCCGGAGCCCCGGTAGTCCAGCCGCAGCACCTCCACGCCCCGGGCCGCGAGGAAGCGCGCCCACCTCACCCACACGACGTAGCCGTGCGCACGCTCCAGCCCCAACGGCCCCGCGAGCAGCACCGCCGCCCGACGCTCCGTCCGCGCCCGGTGGTGAACGAAATAGAGCGAGTCCTCGCCCTGGGAGAGATACCCGGGTGACTCAGTCAATGCCGGCATGTGAGTGGTGAGTCCCCCCGCCTTGATGTCACGCGATGCTAGGAACGCGTCGCCAAGCGAGTCAAACAGTCGTTGTCACATCTGCAACCCACCACGCAGTCACCCGTGACAAGCCCTGACGCCAGACAGCACGCACGCAAGGTCGGTCCCCAAGGACCCAGACGCGCGGAGCACACCGGCGGAATCACAGTGAAGCTGGCACGTGCTCCCGGCGGAAGCGCCACCCCGGCGAAGGAGACACTGCCTCCGGAGAGGGATTGGCGGACGGGTGTCGGCGCTAGCGAACCTGCAACAGGATGGCGAGGACGATGAGGCCATTGAGCCCCAGGCCCACCGAGAGATACCCCCCGCTGCCGCGCGAGACGCCGGCGGCCACGTTCAGGTGGCCCACGTCCTCCAGGCACAGCTTCACCCCCGCCTCACCGCCCACGTTCAGCAAGGTCTCCTGCCCCGAGCCCATGCCTCCCACCATGGCCCGCGCATAGGGGACCACGAAGGGCGTGAGGTAGTGCTGATAGGCGGCGAAGCCGTTGGCCTCCACCAGCCCGTCTTCCCCGCCCACTACCATGTTCGCGCCGAAGCCCAGCCGGCGTTCCATGAAGGCCATCGGCTGGAGGTTGAAGGACAGCTCCAGGCCCGTGCCCATCTCGCTGCCCGTCCGCATGGCGAAGACCACCTCCGTGGCGGGCTTGTTCATCGCGGGGGCCTCGCGACGCAACCGGGCCGCGGCCCGCAGGTCCACGGGCTTCCCCTTGGCCTCGTGCACGTCCGCCAGTGCCAGGGCGGCCTTCTCGTCTCCCGTGTCGTAGACCTTGGTGAGGGTCCGCTCGGCGCCCACGAGGTCGCCGGACTCCTTGCGCAACTGGCCCTCCGTCATGCAGCTCGACAGGTCGCCTTCCGCGCACGACTTCGCGAAGGCCTCGATGGCGCGGGGACGGTCGCCCTCGCGCAGCAGCTTGGCGCCCCACTCCGGACAGGGCAGCACCGCACCCTGCTCACAAGAAGGAGTCGCCGAGTCCGCTCGGGGCGTGGTCGCGCACGCCGTCACTCCCACCGCACTCATCACCAGCAACCACAGCCGCGTCATGTCCGGTATTCAACCACGAGGTCCCCCCGCTCCGCCTCTCGACCTGCTGGGGAGGAGGCCATGGCCCCGCCGCCTGCCCGCTTTCCGTCCCGGCGAGAATGGCCGAATCACGCTTTCCAAGGGGCCTGCCCCCTGGCGAGTCGGAGGATCCGCATCGAACTTGAGGACACCCAGGAGGATTGGTGGACAACGTCGCTCGCCAGCACGACTCGCTGCTTCACGCCCCTCTCGAGAGGGGTCTGTCCCAGGAGCCCGTATGAAGGTGCCCGAGGTCCTCGAGCACCTGCCGGGCGTGGGCCCGCTGCTCGGCCGCATGGCGACCAGCCCCGAGGAGCCCCATCCTCGCAGGGACCCCACCCTCACCCTGCCGAGCCTCGACGCCTTCAAGCTGCCGACGACGGCCCGGCAGCTCGGGGACGGTCGCACGCTCATCGTTCGCAACCCGGAAGTCAGACCTCCCACGGGCCCCGGCCTGTCGGTGATGAGCTACAACATCCTGCTCGGAGGCGAGCGTCGCGCGGCGCTGCTGGCGTACTTCGACGGGCTGGAGGCAGAAGGCCGCATGCCGGACGTCATCGGGCTGCAGGAGGCCAACGTCCCCATCTCCGTGTTGCTGTCGGCACGCTATGGCTTCCACCTGGCGTACTTCGGCCATGACGGAGGCAACGGCGCGCGCCTCATCAACGGCAAGGCGTTCCTCACGCGACATCCGCTGGTGGACGCGGCCCACTTCACCTACTCCCTCTCCGACGCGGAGCGCGCCGCCGCCATCCAGCGCCGGGGTGGGGACGTCTGCGAGCTGCCGGAGGACCGGGGCGCGCTGTACGTCCGCCTGGAGGTCGGCGGACTGCCCGTCGTCCTCTACAACGTGCACCACACGCTGGGGGACTCCGCCATCAACGCGCACAACATGCGGCAGCTCAACTCGCTGCTGCGCCACCGGGAGGTCCCCCACGCCGTGGCGCTGGGTGACTTCAACGCCAACACCGCCATCAAGCGCGGGGGCTCCTGGCTGATGGCCCACCTGATCACGTACGACGACACGGACACGGTGGAGGAGTACGCCGTGCGCTACGGCGAGCCTCACGCGAGTGTCGGCGACAAGGGCGTGGGCAACATCGCGGACCCTCGGCTGCGCCACGAATTGCACGTGATGGAGCAGGGCCTGCCAGAGACCATCGCCCACGCCGCCGTGGCGCGCGTGCGCCTCGCAGAGGGGGCGATGATGACGCCGAAGCAGGCGTGCGCGGAGCTGCGCTCGGGGAAGGTGCCGCGCGGGAGTGAGCACTGGCTGCGGCTCCAGGACATCGCCGACAGCGCCACGCTCACCTCGCTGCCGGACGCGGCGGGCGTCGTGCCCGCCACGGGCAAGCGCTTCGACAACCTCTATGCCAGCCCGGAGCTGGAGCCCGTCCTCTTCGAGGTGGACCGGAGCACCGAGTCCTCGGACCATCAGCCCGTCCTGGCGCACTACACGCTGAAGCCAGCGAAGACTCGCGACGGCAAGCCGACGCCTGGCAAGCCCACGTGAGGCGCGGCGGCGTTACAAGAGGACGAAGTCCACGTTCTTGAAGCCCCGGGTGCGCGCGCAGACCTCGTAGCCTTCGTGCGCGCCGTCGTCGTTGGTGTTGGCTTCGATGGTCTGGAACGTCTCTTCATCCACCTCGGTGACGATGCCCGCGTGGGCCCAGTCTCCGGGCGTGCGCCGCCGCAGGAAGAGGCTGCCCGGGCGGATGCGCGTGCGGTCCGGCGGCGCGCTCATCGTGGAGAGGAAGCTCGCCCGCGCGCGCCCCTGCGCCGCCAGCAGGTCACTGGAGAAGGTCCGCTCCAGCGGCATGGGCACGCCCAGCGTCCTCGCCGCTTGATGGAGACAGTACGTCGCGAAGCCGGCGGACCAGCACCAGGACGAGCCCTCATTGCCATCCAGGTACAGCCGCACCCACGGCCCGCGGTTGCGTCCACCGACTTCCCGGGGGAGCTGACGCAGGTGCTGCGCCGCGTACGCCACCGTCAGCGAGCCCAGGGAGCGGCCCGACACGGGAACTCCGGTGAGCGCGGCGCGCAGCGGTGACACCAGACGTTCGAAAGTCGCGGCATCGGCGACACCGGAGACGGGCAGCCCCGCGCGCGCCTGGAAGCGCTTGAGGGCCGCCTCCGTGGCGGCGCCGAATTCACCGTCGACGGCGACCGCGAAGCCATTCAGGGACAGCCACTCCTGGATGCGCCGCACGCCGGAGGACTCCTCACCCCGGCGATACACCTTGTCCAGCTCCAGCTCGCTCATGGGGCCCCCGCCAGCCGCTGCATGGCCGCGCGCACCATCCTGGCACCGCGTCGAGTCACCGCGCCAGGAGGGCCGCCCCGACCTCAGCGCGGAGGTGCTTCACCCGGCACATCGCGGTCATCCACCGAACGTTCCCGGTCCTCTTCCGTGTGGTTCGGCACCGGCGTGGCCGCGTCGCTCGCCGCGCCCGAACCGCCAATGCCTTCCTTGAAACCTTGCGAGGCCTCCTCCGCGGCGGTCTTCATGTCCTTCGCCGCCTCGCGCGTGCCGTCGCGCACCTCCCTCGCCGCGTTCCCCACCTCGCGGCCAACCTCACGGGAGTTGTCGCGCACCTTCGTGTCATCGCAGCCCGTGAAGGCCACCAGTGACGTCCCCAGGCCCACAAGCGTGAGCCACTGCCAGCGTGTCCGTGCCATCTCTCGCCTCCCGCGCTCGTGTCGCGTGCGTGTGGTCAGGACGCCAAGGTAGGCATGGGAGCACGTGAGAGCGGCCCTGCGAGCAGGCGCCCCTCCTCTCGTCGCGGGAGCGCCCGTCTCGAAATGACGCACCGCGCCCGACTGTCCGGTGGCCCTCGTGTCGGAGGCTTCCGGGTGGAAGTGGACAGAACGACGGGCCTAGGCTCGGCGCATGGACCTCATCGTCGAGAACGGACTCGTATTCGATGGTCTGGGCAACGCACCGCGCAAGCTGAACGTGGGCATCCGCGGAGGCACGGTCGCCGCCCTCACGGAAGGGCCGATTGAGCGCGGGCCGAACACGCGCGTCATCGACGCCGCCGGCCACTGGGTGACGCCCGGCTTCATCGACCTGCACACCCACTACGACGCCGAGGTGGAGCTGGCTCCATCGCTCTCCGAGTCGGTGCGCCACGGCGTCACCACCGTGGTGGTGGGGAGCTGCTCGCTCAGCCTCGCGGTGGGAAAGCCCGAGGACCTGGCGGACATGTTCTGCCGCGTGGAGGCCATCCCCTACGACGCCGTCCGCACGCTCCTGGAGGAGCGAAAGACGTGGGACACGCTGGGCGGCTACCTGGAACACCTGGAGACGCTCCCGCTGGGACCCAACGTCGCGTCCATGCTGGGACACTCCGCGCTGCGTGCGCACGCCATGGGCCTGCATCGCAGCCTGGAGCCGGGGCTGCGTCCCACCGAGGACGAGCTGCGCCGCATGGAGGCGATGGTCACCGAGGGCTTGGACCTGGGCTACCTGGGCATGTCCATCATGACGCTCAAGTGGGACAAGATGGGCGGCTCGCGCGATGTCCGCAGCAGGCCCCTGCCCTCCACCTACGCGCGCTGGAGCGAGTACCGCCGACTGACGAAGCTGCTGCGCGAGCGGGGCCGCGTCTTCCAGGGCGTGCCCAACATCAGCACCAAGGTGAACGTGGTGCTGTTCCTGCTGGAGAGCATGGGCCTGTTCCGCAAGACGCTGAAGACGACGGTCATCTCGATGATGGACCCGCGCGCCAGCCGGGGCATCCACCGGCTCATCGGAGTCCTGTCGCGCGCGGCCAACACGCTGTTCGGCGCGAACTTCCGCTGGCAGGCCCTGCCGGAGGTGTTCGACTTGTGGGCGGACGGCATCGACCTGGTCGTCTTCGAGGAGTTCGGCGCGGGCGCGGCGGCCCTGCACCTTCAGGACGCGGCCTCGCGCGCGGGGCTCTTGAAGGACCCGGAGTATCGCTCGCGCTTCCGGAGCCAGTGGACCAACCGCTTCCTGCCGCGCGCCTTCCACCGCGACTTCAACCAGTCGCGCATCCTCGCGTGCCCGGACGCCAGCATGGTGGACAAGTCCTTCGCGCAGGTGGCCCAGGAGCAGGGCCGCGACGCGGTGGACGTGTTCCTGGACCTGGTGGCCACGCATGGGGACGCGCTGCGCTGGTACACCGTCATGGCCAACGACAGGCGCGAGGAGCTGGAGTTCATCTGCCAGCACCCGGACATCCTCGTCGGCTTCTCCGACGCGGGAGCGCACCTGCGCAACATGGCGCACTACAACTTCCCGCTGCGCCTCTTGCGGCTGGTGCGCGAGGCCCAGAAGCGCGGCGAGCCCTTCATGACGGTGGAGCGCGCGGTGCACCGGCTCACCGGCGAGATTGGCGAGTGGTTCGGTCTGGACGCGGGCGTGCTCGCGGAGGGCAGCCGCGCGGACCTCGTCGTCATCAACCCCGAGGGCCTGGACGCGAAGCTCGACGAAATCGCGGAGGCGCCCATGGAGAACTTCGGCGGCTTCGTCCGGCTGGTGCGCCGCAATGACGCCGCGGTGAAGGCGGTGCTCATCTCCGGACGCGAGGCGGTGACGGAAGGCGCGGTGTCACCGGCCCTGGGCCAGGAGCGCGGCTTCGGACAGGTGCTCCGCGCGAGGGCATGACTTCAGCGGGCGTGCGCGGAGACGAGTTGGACGACCTCCTCCGCGCACCCCCACGACAGCGTCACACCCGCGCCGCCGTGGCCGTAGTCATGCACCACGACGCGCTCCCCGAAGACCTCCGCCTCCAGTCGCACGGTGGGACGGCCGGGGCGCAGCCCCACCTTGTGCTCCACGACGTTCAGCGGCGCGCCCGGAGGCAGGAGCGGCGCGTTGCGCTCCAGGATGCCCCGGGCCGCCTCCGCGTCGGGGACGAGTGACGCGTTCCCCTCCTCCACCGTGCCGCCGAGGATGCAGTCGTGGGCGCGGGGAATGACGTAGGCGATGCCGTGCTCGCACTCGTCGTCGAAGATGAAGCGGTCCGTGGGAGGCGGCGTCACCCGCAGCACCTCACCCCGCACCGGAAACAGCGTCTCGTCACCCACGAGTTCGCGCGCCCCCAGGCCCGTACAGTTCACCACGAGGGACGCGCGCGCCCATGCCTCCTCCAGCGAGCGCACCTCTCGCTGGACGACGTGGCCCCCCAGCTCGCGCAGGCGCCCCATGAGGAACGGCAGGTAGCGCGGCATCTCGATGACAGGCGCGGTGAAGTGATAACCCTCCAACACACCCGGCGGCAGCTCATCCGCGCGCGCCCGACGGAAGTCCGGCACGCTGTCGCGCCACCACGGGTCCTCGACGTGACGCCGGAACACCTCCACGCCGGGGACGCTCAGGATGCCCGCGGAGGGCTGCTCGCGCGAGAGCGACTCCAGCACGGTATATGTCCGCTTCGCCCACGCATTGACGCGCTCCTGCGGCCACGCCCGGTAGGGATACCAGACGGCCGCGGCGACATCCGACGTCGTGTGCGGCGTCAGCTCTCGCGCCCACACCTCCACCGAGTGCCCGGCCTCCAGCAACCGGATGCCGCACGACAGGCCCGACACACCACCGCCGAGGATGACGATGAACATGGCGTCACCCTAGCTCCGGGAGGCCCCTCGGGCTTCGCCAACGCACACCCGGGTCGTCTTGACTCAGGCCGTCAACTCCAACCCGGCGCGCATTTCACTGACACGATTTCCGCCACGATTTGTTCCCCTCATACGTTATGGCTTAAGACTCGGAGTCTCAGTGACGGCTCCACGCCATGGGACGTGGAGCGACGGGGAGGGTCCAGCGAATGGCGGCAGAGCTGGATGCACCAGGGAAGTCCACTCGCGGGCGACGCGCCCCGCGCCTGCGTGCGTGGCATTTGCTGCCCCTGCTGGTCTTCCCCGCCCTCCTCATCGCTCGCTCCGGGCCGCTGACAGACCGTCGCGACGAGCTGCTGTGGCTCACCGACACCCGCACCCGTCCGCTGGAGCCCCGACTCAGCGTCCCCGCCGCGGATGTGCACCGCCCCTATGTCCGGCCCCGCGAGGAGCGTCCCTCCATCGCCGTGCCCCTGAGGGAGCTGGCCCGACTGGAGGAGAGCGGAGACCGCGCGGGCATCGCCGCGTCCTACCTCCTTCATGGAGATCCACAGCAAGGCCTCGCGCACCTCGCGCACGCGCCGCCGTCGCTCAATCGCGACAACGACCAGGCCGTCGCCGCCTTCCTGCTCAAGCGCCATGACGAGGCGCTGACCTCGCTCGACGGAATCCTGGAGACCTCGCCCCGTCATCCGCAGGCCTTGTGGAACCGGGCGCTCGTGCTGCGGGAGATGGGGCTGCACCTGCTCGCGGCCTCCGTCTTCGACCAGGTCGCCGCCCTGGGTGAGCCCGGCTGGAGCACGGAGGCCCGTGAGCACGCCGCCTCGCTGCGGGCGTCCGTGAGTCAGCGGGACACGTCCTGGAAGCGCACGCTGGCCGCGCTCACGAAGCTGGCCCAGGACCCCACGCTCCCCATTCCTCTGGAAGAGGCCCGCCAGCATCCCGGCATCTCTCGCGGCCTCTTCTACGACGCCGTGCGCACCGCGCCCACGTCCGCCCGGGTGCTGGCGCTCCTGCCTCTCGCGGAGCTGTTGGACCGCATCCACGGTGGCACCGCCCTGGCGGACCACACGCGCGCCGTGGCCACACGGGACTTCACGCGCCGCGCGCCACTGGCCGCCGAGTACGCGCGACTCGTGCGCGAGCGCCAGCCCGCCTCGGCGGAGTTCCTCACCCGCCTGCGCGGCGCGGGTGAACAGGACCTGCTGCTCGGCGCGCGCCTGCTGTCGCCGGAGGCCCAGAGCCCGCCCGAGGAGCTGGAGAAGCTGGCCCGCGAGTGGGATGACCCGTGGATCCACCTGCTGGTGCAGGACGAGCTCGCGCGGCAGGAGGGCTTCGCGGGCGAGTCGTGGCGGGCGGACCAGCGCCTCAAGGCCGCGCTGACGTTCTGTCGCGAGAAGCGGCTGCGCCCGCGTTGCTCGGACCTGCTGCGCAAGATGAGCCACAGCGCCACGTCCGCCAACCGGCTGTCGGAAGCCGAGGAGACGGCCCTGGCGAGCTGGCGCGAAGCCCAGGCGATGGGCGAGTGGGGGCTGGAGTCCGCGGCCCTGCGCGCGCTCGCCCAGGCGGCCCGCTTCCAGTTCCGCGTGGCCTCCGCGCGCGCATACCTGTTGGAGTATCTGGCGAGAGATCCGGACTCCTGCGGCGTGAAGAACTACGTCCACCGCAACCTGGCGTCCCTGGAGCTGATGCGGCTGAGGCCCAAGGAGGCCCGCCGCGCCATGGTGCTCGCGCAGGAGTGCGCCACGTCCGTGGACCTCATCGGCGCCTGGACCCTCACCGACCTGATGCGGATGGACCCTCGGCCCGAGGACGCGGCGCAGATCAGCGCGGAGCTGGCCCGGGCCGAGGCGAAACGGGAGACTCCCGGTCGCCGCATGCTCGCCCAACTGGTGCGGGCGCGCTTCGAGCTGCTGAAGGACCGGAAGCAGGGCAATGAGCGGCTCGCCGCCCTCATCAAGCAGGCCGCGCCGTTGCTGGCGACGGACGCGGACGCGCGCGACGCGGTGGCGGTGGCCTACCAGACGATGGCCGTCACGGCTGGCGAGGCGGGCGCATTCTCCGAGGTACCGGGCGTCGTGGCCAGGCACCTGGGCGTCACCAGTCCCAAGCAGTGCGCGCTCATCGCCGCGACGGAAGCCGAGCGCACCGTGGTGGTCGCGCTCGGGCCCCGGGGCCAGGTGCTCGGTCACCATGACGCCTCCCGCAAGGAGCCGCTGGGAGAAGACCTGTCCGGGCTGGTGCCGGAGAAGCTCTTGACGCTGTTGCGCACGTGCCCTCGGGTGGACGTGCTCGCGGCGCCTCCGCTGGACAGCCGGGCCGGACTGCTCCCGCCGGAGATGGCGTGGAGCTACCGCGTGGCCACGGGCGTCGCGGCGGAGCCGAAGACGAAGCCGCCCCCGCCCTTGCACCTGGTGGTGGCCAACGTGGAGACGCCCTCGGGACTGGGGCTGGCGCGACTGTCCTCGTGGGAGTCCACGCCCGCGCCCATCGGCCAGTCGATGGAGCTGTCCGGCGCGCAGGCCACGCCCTCGCGCGTGCTGGAGGCGATGGCGCGGGCCACCGACATCGAGTTCCACGCGCACGGAGTGGTGGACCGCAGCCTGTCCGAAGCCCCCGTCATCGCCCTGGCTCCCGAATATGACGGGCGCTACGCGTTGACCTCGGAGGCGCTGAAGCAGGTGCGCCTGGAGGGTTCGCCGGTGGTGCTGCTGGGCGCTTGCAGCGCGGCGCGGCTGCCGCCCCTGTTGCATCAGACGTCATCACTGCCCCAGGCCTTCGTCGGCGCGGGGGCACGCGCGGTGTTCGCGGCGACGGTGGATATCCCGGACTCGGCGGGCCGCTTCTTCCAGGGCGTCCGGGAGCGCATCCACGCGGGGGCGACACCGGCGGTGGCATTGCGCGCGGAGCGGCTGCGCTGGCTGCGCGAGGTGAAGGGCGCGCCGTGGGTGACGCGCGTCTTGTTGTATGAGTAGGACCACCGGCGGCCCGTGGGGGTGTCGCCGGAGGCCGTGACGCAGTGTCCGTGCCCCTCCGGCACGGGCAAGGGGGGGGTGGACATGCACATCGCGGAACCGCTGGCCATCTACAGCCTGCACTTCGACCGAGGAGACGCGGACAGCGGCACGGTTGCCTTGTGGAGCCCCATCACCGACACCCGATTGGGAGAACAGCCGGAGTGGATTCGGGACCACCGCGCCGAGCCCATCGCCTACGTGCGCGGCGCGCGGCCCTCCGTCCAGGTCTCCCTGCTCGCGAACCACTTCGTCCCCGCGTCGTTCGAGCTGAGCGCCTTCGGCCGCTCTCTGTCCCCGGCCCATGGCCCGGACACGCCCATCCGCTGGCTCGGGCCGCACCCGGTGACGCTGGAGCGCACGGCGGGCTGGAGCACGCTCGCGGAGCCGGTGCCCTTCAACCGGCCGCTGCCCAACCACATCGGCACGCACTCGCTGGAGCTCCAGTGGGTGGCCGAGTGGACGGACGCGGACGGCAGCGCGCGCCAGCTCTTCCTGGGCAACAGCCGACATGAGCTGTTCACCACCGGCGCGCCCATGCGCGAAGGAGGCGCGGGTGCGCCGCCCTCCGGGGCCTATGTGCCGCTGGTGCGCTGGTCCTCCCGCTGGTGCGCGGGGCTGGAGTCGCGCAAGGACATCTGCGACGCGCTGCTGCGAGGCCTGCCGGAGACGGGGCTTCGCTACGGCGTGCCCGCGTGGACGGTGCGCCACATGCTGACGGTGGGCGGCGGCATGTGCGGCGGCTGGTATCAGCTCTTCCAGCAGCTGGCCAACTGTCAGGGCGTGACGCTGGAGGGCCGCACGCTGCACCTGGTGCCCAAGGACGACCCGCGCACGGACGAGGTGCGCTGGGAGGCGATGGTGGCGGTGGCGCCGGGCATCAACCAGCTCGAGCCCAGCCGCCTGACGCGCCTGCAGGGGCGCTTCCATGACTGCGTGCGCTATCCCTTCGCGCCGGACGAACCCGTGGAGCTGCTGGGCCGCGTGGAGTCCCGGTATGTCTTCATGGCTGGCTGGGACGACGGCCATTGCCTCAACTTCCTGGAGGATTCAGGGCGGCTGTATCTCTACGACGCCTGCTTCCGGACAGAGGCGGTGGAGCTGGACATGCCGCTGCCCTCGGCGGATGGCCGCCCCGTCAGACTGGGCGCGGAGTCCTCCTTCCGACGCCGCTACCTGCATCCGACGCTGCCCTTCCTCATGGGGACGCTGCGCGCGAACGGAAGACTCTGGGAGGTGGACCTGGGGCGCAACGAGTTCGGCATCACCGTCGGGACGGAGCAGGTCCCGGAGATAGACATCATGTGGACACGCTAGGAGTTGTCATGCCGACGACACGCGAACAGCTCAGGCGGATGGTGGCGGAGCGAAAACCTCCGTCCCGCGGCTTCGCCTGGGGGGAGCTGATGGGGGCCCTGGAGCAGATGGAGGTCGGCCCCCTGGAGGACGCCGACGTGGGAGTGCTGGTGGAGCTGCTGGCGCAGCGAGGCCGTGTCCCCTTGAGAGGACAACCGCCCGTCCCCCACTCCATGCCCCCCGAGGAGCTGGTGCAGTCGCGAGCGCTGAAGATTCTCGCGCAGGCGGGACGGCTCGCCCTCATCCGAGAGGACCTGGTGCGACTGGAGCGCGAGCCCTCCGCTCCCGCGCTGCGGGAGCTGGCCCGACAACTCCTCAGTCGATTGGAGAGCGAGGAGGAGGCGTAGGCTCGCGGGACTCCGGCCGGGGTGTCCACGACACGTTGGGCTCGGGCGCGGCGAAGGACTCGAAGACAATCGCTGCGCCGCCCTCTGGCGAGCGATGCGAGAACCACCACCCCACGGGAAGCAGCAGCAGCTCACCGGGCGACAGCTCCACCTCCAGGCGCGGCACGCCGTCCGGCACCGAGGTGGCGCCCAGCACGCGATGCAACGCATGGGCGGGCACGAGTTGGAGCCCGCGGTGCCCTCGCACCTGACACACCAGGGTGTTGCGGCGCGAGGGCCGCAGGGGCACCTCCGCGCCCGGCTCGTCCCACCACAGGCCCGCGGGGGCCTCCGCCGTCACCAGGCCCGGGGGCGCAATCACCGAGATGCGCGACAGCTCGCTGGAGCCCGGAGGCACGACGAAGGCGCCGGGTGCCTCGCTCGTGGCGTTGGCTCCGCTCGCGAGCGTGGCCAGCCGCGAACCCATGTCCTCCGAGACCGCGTCCATGAGCACCGTGGCAGGGGCCAGCACGGGGAGGTTCTGGAAGTAGTAGCGCTCGAAGAAGTCCTCGGGCGACAAGGCGTCGTGGCGTGCGACGTGCGTCGGGCCCGCCGACTGGCGATGGAGGTCGGCGTAGAGGTCCAGCAGCCCCTCCAGCTTGCGCTGCATCGCGACGGCGCGCGCGGCGCCCAGGTAGCAGGGGTCCTCGGCCTCGGCCCGCACGGCCGCGCGAGCGAGCGACGCGTCGACGCCCGAGCGCTCCAGGACAGCCACGAGGTCGTCATGCTCCGCGCCGCGCAGCAGGTTCTCCACCACCCAGCGCCGCCACTCCGGCGCCAGCGAGCCCGTCGTTCGCGCTCCAGGAGCGCGCGTGTCCGCATCCGTCATCGGTGGACCTTCTCTGGCCTGGGGCCAATCCAATAGTCGCGCCACTCCACGTTGCGCTCCGGCCGGTCGAAGCTGACGAACGTCACCGACAGGCTCACGTCGAGCGCCTGCACCGCGTGCCACCACCCCACCGGAATCAGCAGCGCGTCACCCGGCCCCACCACGCAGGAGTGCAGCGTGACGCGCGCGAAGTCCGGGAAGCGGCCCAGGTCCGGCGCGAGGATGTCCACCGCGCTGTAGAGGCCCCTGTCGTTGTAGAGCCGAGGCGTCTCGCAGGGCGGCGCCAACCAGAAGCGCTTGCGGCCCAGCACCTGGCAGAAGAGGACGTTGAGGTGGTCGTGGTGGAGGTTCGACACCGTCCCCGCGGGGCCGAACCACAGGTGCACGCTGTCCGGGGCGCTCAGGTCCGGATGGATGAAGCCCCTGGGTGGAGTCAGGTCGTCGAGCAACGGACGGAACGCGGCGCGCAGCAACAGGCTGTTGCGTGCCACCAGGTACACGTCGTCCGACACACCCGTGTCGCGCACGTGGGACACCAGCTCGCGCAGGGGCAGCGTCCGGCGCAGGCGCTCCGCATGGAAGTCCGGGTCCGGCTCCGCGTCGCGGCCCGCCATGACCTCCACCTCCTCGTCACCGAAGCGCTCGGCCAGCCACTCCGGACTCCAGCGCGTCAGCGCCGGCCAGTCGTCCAGCAATCCCTCCAGGATGACGGGCTGGTTGGTGACGTAATAGCGCTCGAAGAAGTCCTTGGGGGCCAGGTGGCGTTGTCGCTCCACGCCGACTGGAGGGGTGCCAGGGTGGCGCTGGGCATGGAGTCGGGCCCGCGTCTCCAGCAGCCCCTCCAGCTCCCGGCGCCGGAAATGGGCCTGTTGGCCGTGACGCACCGCGGGGTGCGAGGCCACGGCGTCCACCGCTTCACGCGCCTGTGGTTCGGACAGGCCACGGGCCTGGAGCGCCTGGACGAGCCGTGAGGGGTCCACGCCCGCGGTCAAGTTTTCAGCGAGCCAGGAACGCACCGGGGGCGGCAGGCTCTCGCGCTCGTCAGGAGTCATGGTTCGCGCGGTGCGATATACCACTCGGGTAGGCCACACCGTTGCATTGGGGACCGCATGACGACTTCAAAGGATCCTGCTCCAAAAATCGTCCCGAACCCGCCACCCAACCCGGCCACGCGGATAGCGCCGCGCATCGTCCCCAACCCGGGAGGTCATTCCGCGCCGCCCGAGGAGCGCGCCGTTCCCACCCCGCCGCCCACCACGCCGCCGCTGGAGAAATGACGGCGCGGAGCATGGGCATCATCCCAGCTTCCACCACGTATTGCCCTCCGGGACGTCGAACTCCTGGAAGGTGACGGACACGCTGACGTCGAGCGCGTGCACCCAGTGCCACCACCCCGCGGGAATCAGCAGCATGTCTCCGGGCTCGACGATGACTTCGAGGACGTCCGCCTCGCGGTATGCGGGGAAGCGCGTGAGGTCGGGACGGTCGGCGTCGACCTGGCTCCACACCTCGAGGTGGCTGTAGACGTGGTGGGTGTGGAACGAGGGGATGAGTCGGAAGCGCTTGCGGCCGAAGACCTGTCCGAAGAGGACGGTGCCCAGGTCGTGATGCAGCTCCGTCCGCGTGCCCGCGGGACCCACCCAGAGCTTCACGGCGCCGGCCCGCGCCGAAGCGCGCAACAGGCCCGGTGGATAGCGCACGTCGTCGAGCAGCCCGCGCAGCTCCTCTCGCTCCAGGGCGAAGTTGCGGGCCGTGAGATAGAGGTCATTGGTGGGGCCGCCCTCCTCCAGCCTGCGGAGGAACTCGCCCAGGCGCATCACCGCGCGACAGGCATCCGGCTCCACGTCGTGGTCCGCGCGGGACTCCCTGCCCGCCATGACCTCCACCTCCACGTCTCCGTAGCGACGTGAGAGCGCCTCTGGCCGCCAGTTCGCCATGAGAGGCCAGTCCCGCATGAAGCCCGCGAGCAGCACGGGCTCGTGCGCCAGGTAGTAGCGCTCCATCAGCGTGGGCACGGCCAGGTGTTCCTGGCGCTCCAGGCGCTGGTGGCGTCCGGAGTGACGGTGCAGCGCGACGCGGGTGTCGAGCAGCGAGAGCATGTCCTCGTGGGGACCCATGCGACGTAGACCCGCCGCCACGGCCGGGTGCGCACGGGTGGCTTCGATTTCCGCGTGAGCGTTCGCGAGCGGCATGCCCGCCGACACCAGCGTGTCGACGAGTCGCGCCGAGGACACGCCTCGCACCACGTTCTCCGCCAGCCATGCCCGCCACTCCGAGCCCAGGCTGGATGCCACGTTGGCCATGTCCCCTCCGCTGCCCTGCGCGCCGGGCACTGTACAAGGCGCTCGGTCATCCTGGGCAGGCCAGGGGACAGACGGTTTCAGCGGGTGTGCGTTTTCTTCCGTGCGGTAGGCGGCACGAGGCCCGGGTGGCGCCTTCCCGCCTGTCCCGACGGGGGGCGACTGCACGGGCCGCGAGTCCCGTGGGCGGACGGAGTCCTAGATTCTCCGGACGAGGCCCGCGATGAAATCATCCAGCTTGAGGTTCCGGTCGTGCCTGTCGCTCGCCAGCACGGGAGGGTTGGGTGCGTTGCTCCTGCTCGTCGCTCCGGCAAGCGGGCTCGCGCAGGACGACGATGACGGCGAGGTGGCGCTCGCCCCCCAGGTCTCCTGCTACTCGGCCGCCAGCCAGGGAGGCCTCAGCGACGATTACGTGGCCACCCAGCTCTGTCGCGGCGCCCGCTCCAATGCTCCCGCGAAGTGCTTCCTGCGCGTCCAGGACGAGGGCTCATTGACCCAGGCACAGGCGCTCCAGCTCTGTCAGTTCGCGACGAACGACGATGACCCAGCGGCTTGCTACCTCCAGGCACGCAGCAAGAGCTTCGGTGACGACTCGCGCATCCTCCAGCTCTGCCAGCCTCCCGTGACGGAGTTCCTGCGCTACTGCCCTGTCTACGTGCAGTGAGCGTCGACCTCCTCTTTCATCGTGAGCCAGGCATCGCTCCGTGTTGGACGACGGAGCGTTGCGCGACAGCTCGTAAGCGTCGACCTCACCTTTCAGCGTGAGCCGAGGGTCGACCTGGGCGAACCATGGAACGTCGCGCGATAACTCGAAGGTCGTGCGCGGAGCATGCGACATGGTCGAGGTGGTGTCATTCGATGGAGCACGCGAATCGTCTGACGTCCTGCCCCAAGTGGCGCACGTTGTCGCGCCCCGGGTTAGGGTGAGGCCATGACGGAGCAGCCGCCCCCCGAGGAGGACCTTCCCACGGCGCGTGAGCTGGAGCTGGGCGAGGCCAGCGCATCGCCCACGCCGCGCCTGTTGTTGGCACCCGGCAACGAGCCCCTCGCGATGCTGGCGCGCCGGGGGTTCCAGGCCACCGTCGCGCCGCTGGACCTGCCCTTCCCCGCTGACGTGAGCGGCGCGCGGGCGGAGCGGCTCGTGGAGCGATTGGGCCACTATGCGTTCCGCCTCTTCCTGCGCGGCGCCATCCTGCGACACGGCAGCTTCACGCCCGTGGAGGCCACGCGATATCTGGAGGAGGCCGGCGCCACCGCCTTCGCCGAGGACCTGGTGTCCCTGGACCTGGCCACGCGCGAGGCGGATGGCCGATACCAACTCGTGTACCCAGCCGCGAGCTTCGGCGGCACGCTGGAGTGGTACGTCGCGCACGAGCTGCGAGGCCGGTTCGGCTTCGACGTGGCTGCGGGCGTGAAGTTCCACGCGCCCGACGTCGGCGGAGACCTGGACGTCGTGGGCGCGGCGGAGGGACGGCTCGTCTATCTGGAGATGAAGTCCTCGCCACCCAAGCACCTTGCGCCAGATGAAGTAGGAGCCTTCTTCCGGCGCGTGCGTGCGCTGCGTCCGCACGTGGCGGTCTTCGTGATGGATACGGCACTGCGGCTGTCCGACAAGGTGTTGCCGCTGCTCCAGGCGGAGCTGAGCACTCAGCCCCCTCCCCCTCCGCGCCGCATCGTCCGAGAGGTGTGGGCGCTGACGCCCCATCTCTATGTAGTCAACGCGCGACAGGACCTGATGGGCAACATCGGCCTCGCGCTCGCGGAGGGATTCCGGGCGCTCTCTCCTCCCGCACCGTGAGCCCGCAGGCGCCGACAACCCACGAGCCGCGCGCCGCGACAACGACAGTGTGTCTTTGAGGAACACAATTGCGTCCCGCGATGACGCCGTGAAGTTCCAGACGACACACGGGCGCGGAGCACCCGCGAATTCGTCGCCGCTGAACATGAAGGTCGATAGGGCAGTGGCCAACCTGCTCGCGAGAAGGCTCGAGCAGGCGATGTCTCATCCGCCCAGCCTTCACGACCGGATTGTCTGTGAACCACACCCCCAGGACCTTGAAGGGCTTCATTCTCGCATTCGTCGCGAGCAGCGCATTGGTCGTCGGCTGCGGAGAGCAGCCCGCACAGACACAGGAGATTGTCGACAATCTGATACAGGCCGGTTTCCCGGCCAATGACATCCAGGTCGCGGGAGAGACCGTCTATGTCGGCAGGGACGCGGAGGTCAGCCTGGAGGCCTCTCGCGAGATGCTGGAGGCCCCCACCTCCGAGGAGCAATACCGCACGACCAACCTCGTCGGCCCGGCAGTGACGAAGATCTGCGTCAATGGCGCTGCCTTCACCGGGGTGTTCAGCACGGCCCTCAACCTGGCCATCCAGAACTACTCGGAGCGGTCGCTCCGATTCTCGATGGCGCGCACGCCGAGCACCGGCTGCAGCTTCACCATCAACGCCAACATCGACCCGAACATGAACGGCGGCGTGGCGGGATTCCCCGCCAATGGCCTGCCGTTCGGGTCCATCACCATTGGCGGCCTGCTCAGCCAGTACGGCGTCGACGTCATCGAGCATGTCATCACTCACGAGCTCGGCCACACCATCGGCTTCCGTCACTCGGACTACTACAACCGCACCATCAGCTGCGGCACTGGCGGTAACGAGGGCACCGCGGGCGTCGGTGCCATCCACATTCCCGGCACGCCGACCAACGCGGTGGTCGGGGGTTCGATCATGAATGCATGCTTCCGCTCGTCGGAGACCGGAGAGTTCACGGGCAGCGATGTCACCGCGCTGCTCGCGATGTATCCCCGGAGCGGAGCGACCCTGGCCTTCCGTACCGCCACGGGCCACTTCCTGGTCGCGGAGAACGGCGGCGGCTCGTTCGTGGGCGCTGACCGTCTGGCCATCAGCACCTGGGAGAGCTTCGGCTACGTCGACTTGAACGGCGGCGAGTTGCTCAACAATGACCTCATCAACCTGCGCGCCTTCAACGGCCAGTTCGTCACGGCCGAAAACGGTGGCGGCGGTGTGGTCAACGCCAACCGCCCCGTCGCCCAGGGCTGGGAGTCCTTCCGCCTCGTCAACATCGAAGGGCGGAGCCGCTTCCAGACCGGAGACCGCGTGGCCCTGCAAGCCTCCAATGGACAATACGTGGTGGCCGAGAACGGCGGCGGCGGCGGTTACTCGGGCGCGGTGAACGCCGACCGCCCCGCGGTCGGCGCTTGGGAGACGTTCGTCCTCTTCATGCAGTGACGTCTCCGCACGGCGCTGGCCTCAACCATGTCTTGATGTCCCAGATGGATGGCTCCATCTGGGCATTGCCACCTCGACGGACAGCACTGTTCGCGGTCACTCCACTGACAGGAACGCAGGGGTGCCGAAGCCTCGACGGTAGGTGCTCGGAGCTACACCGAAGCGGCGCTCGAAGGCCCTGCGAAAGACATCCGCGCTCTGGAACCCCACGGAGAGGGCCACCTGCTCGATGCCGCCATCTCCATCCACCAGCCTGCGACGCGCCTCCTCCAGACGAAGCCGTTCCACATAGGCAGCGGGCGTCTGCCCGAACACGGTCCGGAACTGCCGGGCGAAGTGTCGTGGGCTCAGACACGCACGGCGTGCCAGCACCTCCACGGACAGGTCTCCGGCGAGGTTGACCACCATCCAGCTCGTCAGGTCTCCGAAGCGCCCACCGCCCTCCTCCTGGAAGCGCAGTGGCTCCGAGTACTGGGCCTGACCTCCCGGGCGCTTGAGGTACATCACCAGCTCACGCGCCACGGAGAGGGCCGCACGTGGACCGTGGTCCTCTTCAATCAACGCGAGCGCCAGGTCGATGCCCGCGGTGATTCCCGCGGACGTGTAGAACGCACCGTCCTTGATGAACAGGGCATCTGGCTCGACACGGACCTTCGGGAAGCGAGCCGCCACGTCCTCCGCGAACTGCCAATGCGTGGTCACCCGCCGACCGTCGAGCAGGCCCGAGTCCGCGAGTGCGTAGACGCCCGTGCAGACAGAGACGACTCGCCTGAGCGTATGTCCATGAGCCCTGAGCCAACGGACCACCGGTGCCCTGACTTCGGGTCTCCGGAGTCCCGCGCCTCCTGGAATGATGAGCGTGTCCAGCCCCTTGGCTTCTTCCAGCAGGACATGCGGCTTGAAGGCGAGCCCTGACTCGGACCGGAACTCCCCCAGGTGAAGGCCCGCCAGCACCACCTCATAGTGGCGCTGTCCGTCGGTCTGGACCTTCGAGAACGCTTCCAGCGGCCCGACGAGGTCCAAGGCCTCCAGAGCCTCGTAGCAAACAATGCCCACACGCCGCACCGCCGATGCCATGTGCACCTCGAGACCCGGCATCGTAATCCCGCCCGCCGGGCCATGGGGCACCTACACCATGGGCATCATGTGCTCCGCAGGGCGATGGCCGGGTCCGTCCGGGCGGCACGCAAGGCGGGCAGCAGGCAAGCCACCGCTCCCGTACCGCCCAGCAACAACACCACTCCCACGAGAGTCACAGGGTCCGTGGGTTCCACTCCGAACAGCAGCCCCTCCATCAGCCACGACAGCCCCAGTGCGCCGGCCGTCCCCATCAGCAGGCCGGCAAGCACCAGGCTCATGCCCTGACGCAGCACCAGGCTCAGCACACTGGAGGGCTCGGCTCCGAGCGCCAGACGGATACCGAGCTCTCGCACCCGCTGGCTCACGGAGAACGCCACCACGCCCGTCAATCCCGTGCAGGTCAGCACCAACGCCAGCACCGCGAAGAAGCCGAGGAGCAACGTCATCAGGCGCGGCGCCGCGAGCGACTCGCTCCGCAGACTCGACAGGGTGCGCACGTCCGTCACCGGCTGCACGGAGTCCAGCTCGTGCACCAGCTCACGCACGTGTGGCGCGAGCGCCATCGGAGCTCCGCTCGTGCGCACGAGCACCCGGATGTCCCGCAAGGGCTGCAGCGCGAAGGGGAGATACACCTCGCGCGGTGGATCCTCTCCGAGCCCGCGCTCCCGCACATCTCCCACCACCCCCACCACCGTGACCCAGTTGCGCCCCTCATCGAACGAGATGCGCCGCCCCAGCGGCTCCCCGCCCGCGAGATAGGTGCGCGCGAAGGCCTGGTTCACCACGACGACGGGAGCAGTGTCCGGACGGTCTCCAGGCTCGAAGAGGCGACCCTTCAACAAGGGCACTCCGAGGGCGTGAAAGTAGCCACTGGTCGCGCTGCGCAGGTCCGCTCGCGGACGCACCTGTCCGGCGGAGACCTCCTCGCCCTCTACCTGCAACGCCATCGTCCACGGCTCGCTGCCTCCGAGCGGGAGCTCGTTGGCGAGGCCAACCACCGTCACACCCGGCAGCCCCTCCAGGCGTGGCACCAACTGCTCGGCGAAGGCACGGACCTTGTCATCCTCCCGATAGCGGTCCCACCCGAGGTCCACCCGCGCGGTGAGCACGTTCTCCGGGTCGAACCCCGGGTCCACCCGATGCAGCCTCACCATGCTGCGCAACATCAACCCCGCGCCCACCAACAGCACGCAAGAGAGGGCCACCTGCGAGACGATGAAGAAACCTCGCAACCGCGGGCTCACCCGTGAACCACTGGAACCGTTCTTGGCCACCGCGCCGAACAGCGTGCGGGCGGGAAGCGCCGGCAGCAGCGAGAGCACCAGCCCCGTGCCGAGCGACAACCCCAGGTTGATGAGGAGCATGGGCGCGCCCACCTCCACTTCGACGGCGCGGGACGTGTAGCGAGCGACGAACGCCACCAGCAGCTCCATCCCGGCGACGGCCACCACGAGCCCGAGCAGTCCGCCCAGGAACGACAGCAACAGATGCTCCGTCAGCAACTGCCTCGCGAGCCGACCCTGGCCCGCGCCCACGGCGACCCGAACCGCGAGCTCATGTTCGCGGCGCGCCAGCCGAGCCAGCGTGAGGTTGGCCACGTTGGCGCAGACGATGAGCAGCAGGAAGACAGCGGTGACGAACAGGAGCAGCAGCGTGGGACGCGCACGGGCCACGAGCCTGTCCTGGATGCGTGAAGCGGTGGCGGTGAATCCCTGGGCCTCTGGATAGGCCTCGGGCCAGGCCTGATGAAGGCTCGCGGCGGCCCTCTCCAGTTCGGCGCGTGCCTCCACAATCGACACGCCGGGCGCCAGCCTCCCGAGGACGGTGAGCCCCCGGCTGGTGCGGGCATGCGCCCAGTGCTCACCCGAGCGGAACGGACATGCGGAGACGGGCATGTACACGTCGTTCTCCCCCGGGTACTGGGGCACGGGTGGCAGCACACCGATGACCGTGTGCGTGCGCCCGTTCATGGTGAAGGTCTTTCCGACGATGGTCGGGTCCCCACCGAGCTCGCGCTGCCAGTACGCATGGCTGAGGATGAGCACGGGCGCGGCGCCAGGCTTCTCCTCGTCGGGCAGGAACGTGCGACCGAGCAGTGGGCGGACGCCCAGCGTGTCGAAGAAGCCGGAGGACACCACGGCCGTCTGCACCCGCCGTGGCTCACCCTGCCCCACGATGTTGAACGGCATGGAGTGGTACTCCACCAGCCGCTGGATGCCCGTGAGGCGCTGCCGGTAGTCCTCCAGCTCGAGCGGCGAGAAGCCCGCGCTCTCGCCTCCCTGCCGCGCCACCGGCTGCTCCAGGTGCACCAACCGCTCTCCGTCCGGATACGGAAGCGGCCTCAGCAGCACGCCATGGATGACGCTGAAGATGGCGGTGTTCGCACCAATGCCCAGCGCCAGCGTCACCAGGATGGCCACGGTGAAGCCCGGGCTGCGGACGAGGATGCGCGTGCCGTAGCGAAGGTCCTGCCAGAGGGATTCGAGCACCACCTGCCTCCTGTTCCGGGCAGTACCCGGACCACGGGGTGGTCTCCTCTCACTGAAGTGCGCGAGCAGCGACCACCGAAGGCTCAGGGATAGGCGGACGCCCGGACCGGGACAATGACGTTGTCCCGACGATTCCGGACGTCCACCCTCGAGCCCGCCTGCTCAGTGCCGAGCGGCGCGGGCGTCACGGCCCCGGGCGCGCGCGGCCTTGGAGAGGGCGTTGGCGCCCTGCTCGTCGCCGCGCATCCACTCCTTCATCGCCGGCACCACCTGCTTGCTCCAGGTCTTCCCCACGCGAATCTTGAGGAAGTCGCCCACCAGCGCGTCGATCATCGCGGAGAGCTGCTCGGTGAGGAACAGCCGCTCGTTGAGCTGGTCGTCCTCTTCCTCGCTCATCAGCGCGGGCAGCTTCGCGGCGCGCACGTCGAGGAACTCGGAGTCGAGCGTGGCCTCGTACTCCTTCTCGCCGTGCGTGAAGCGGATGCGCGCCTGGGCCACCAGGAGGCCCTTGTCCAACGCGTGCTTCACCTGCTCCGAGTACGGCGCCAGCGTGCCCTTCGCGCTCAACTCCGTCACGTCGCCAGCCACGCCGCGCAGGGTGATGCGACCCATGAAGAGCACGTTGACGCCCGTGCCCTCCAGCTCCACCAGCGCGTCGCCCGTCTCCGAGCGCCACAGCATCCACGTCAGGAGCTCGCGGCCCAGGTACGCGCGGCCTCGCAGGAGCTGCTCGCGCGCCTGCCCTCGTTCCACCTCGGCGACGTCCTTGGTCTCCTCGGTGGCGGCGCCATCGACGCCCACATCACCTCGCGCGAAGGCGGCATCCGCCCGCGCCTGCTCACGCTTCGCCATGTGCCACCTCCGCCGACGTCGCCGGCAGGTCCATGCCAATCAGCTCCGCCGTGGGCCCCAGCGCGTTTTCGTCGATTCCCGACGTCTGGGCGATGGCGGCCGGCGTCAAGCCCACGAGCTTCAGGCCCAGCGCGTTCTCCAGCGCGATGAGGATCTCCTCCACCACCTTGCGCGACGCGGCCCAGATTTGAAGCTGCTGCGTCTTCTGGTTCCAGCTCACGTCCAGCACGTTGGTGCGCGGCGTGGCGCGCGTGCGGAGCATCTGCTTGATCTGCGCCTTGGCCTGCGTCTTCTCGCCACGGCTGGGCGGACGGTCATTCTCCGCCTCGAAGTTCGTTGACCACTTCGCCATCTCCTCCTTCATCGCCGACGCGGGGACCTTCAGCGAGTCGATGCGGAAGGAGAAGAGGACGTACTCTCCGTAAAAGACACGGCCGACGGAGAAGTCGACGGCGTCCGCGTTCTCCAGCTCGACGAAGCCGGCCGCGCGGTCATCCTCGGAGCGACGGTCGATGGGCTCGAACGCGTGCGCCTTGAGACCACGGGTCAGCCAGCGCTTGATGTCGGAAGGCGCTTCCTTGGCGGGTTCGACCCGGAAGCGCGAGAAGGTGACGGCACCACGAAGGACAGGCATGGGGCGCGGCAGGATGGGGGGCCCGAGCCAAGGCGTCAAGGCACTCTTGGTGCTGCCCGCCGATCGACGGCGGCGGACGTTTCAGGGCCCAGGGTCCTTGTTGCCTCCGGGGGAAATTTCGCAGGAGCCCATCCGCCACCACCTCCTGGGAATCCTTCGGGAAGCCGAGCAAGCGTTCACCGCCGCACTCCAACCGGAGCGAGTCCACCAGGGGCATCGGTTGTCTCCCCACGTACTCCTGCTCGATGCGGACCACCTGCGCACGGCTCCAGCGCCGGCTGGCGGTGACAGCCAGCACGCGGCCCAGGGCTGAATCGAACTCCGCCTCCGGCAGCCACCGCAGCAGCTCCACCAGTCGGTCCGCGTCGAACGCCGGAAGGGACGCCGTCCTGCCAGTGATGGCACCCAGCGTCTGCGGACCCTGCCCCGCGGAGATGAAGGACAGGTGCTCGAGGCCGAGGACACAGTGTCCCGGCGCGCCCTCGAGCCTCGCGGGAAAGAGGGCTCTTGACTCCAACCGCCTGCCGGAGCGGAGCGCGTCGCGCAGGCGAGGCCAGCGCACCAGTTCCACCAACGCCGCGATGTTCACGGCGTCGACGCTCCGCCGAGCGATCACGCCCCAATCCCCGCTTGCGCGAACCTCCCGCGTGTTCGCGTCGAGCCGGAGTCCCTCCGCGGGAAGGTCATCCAGGCGCACGCTTCGGGGCCCACCGAACGAGGAGCGCCAGATCAACCGCTCGTTGGAGAGCCGCGCTTGTCCCGAGCCCGGCACCCACCCGCGCCAGGTTGCGTACGGCCCGAACAGGGTCGCCATGCGGCCAGAGTCCCTCTGAGAGACCTCCCGTTGGCGACTCCAACGCGCATCCGTCTCGAATACGAGCACCTCGCGAGAATCCAACTCCCAGCTCGCGGACTGACGCGCCAGCACCTCCAGTCTCGTCAGCGTCTCTTCGAGAGACCCATGCCCCGGCGACACACCCAGCGCCTCCAGCCTGCGCCGCGCGAGGGCCAGGAGCCGCTCACGCCGCGCCGACAACTCCCGCGCCATTCGCAGCACGGGAATCGTCGCGGGCCATGCGTCCAGTTCCGCGCGGCGATGGACTCGCTCCAGCGCCTCCGTCAGCGCAGCCGCCCCTTCCACGAGCTCAGGCACCCACTCAGGGCTTCGTGTCAGCGCGCGCCGCCACCCCCAGCCCGACAGCAGCAGCTCCAACTCCGCATGGGAACGCCGGGCCGCTGCGAGGACCTCGGCGCGGCCCTCCAACTGGCGCTCGGCATCGGACGCCTGGAGGGTATTGGCCGGAACATGCGTGTGCGCGGGCTCGGACCTCTCCGTGACAAGAATAGGCCAAGGTTCACGATTCACGCTCGGGTTGGAGAAGTGGGACACGGGTGCGCTGATGAAGGGACGGGGCTCGCTCCTGGCGACCCTGGCGGGCACGGGCGCGGGCGTGCTGGGGTTCTTCGCCCGGGATGGAGCCGACCTCTTCGGAATCATCTCCATCCTGGCCCTCCCACCCCTCGGCGCCGTGATGGGTTATGAACTCTCCCGCTCGGAGCCGCCCATGGTGTCTCGCCTATCCCAGACACGCGGTCTGGGTGCGCCGATGCCCACGTTCACCTTCGGAGTGACACCGCACGGCGGACGGATGGGTGGCGTCGCCGGCCAGCTCTAGCCGAGACATGACCTCCGACGCCTTGCCTGGGCCACCTGGCTTTCAGCTATCGTGGGGTTGCCAGTCATGCGCGGACCCGGGCCACTCGCGCATGTCATTCCTGGCGACTCCCACATCCCACCCTGAAGTGAAGTGCCCGGCCGGGCGCACGAGCTTCGGGTGCCTGTCATGACCGCTCGTCTCTCGACGCTGTTCGTCGTCGCGTTGCTGTCCTTCCCCGTCCTCGCCCAGGAGGGACTCAGCCCCCCTCCCCTCACCTCGGCGACCGAAGACACCCCGAGCGGAGTGGAGGGTTCCTCCGCGCCCATCGATACCCGCGTCCGACTCGCGGGGACGCTCCTGGGCGGCGCCGCGGGCACCGCCGCTGGCGGAACCATCGGAGGACTCTTCTCCATGGGCAGGCTCACGAGCTGCGGCTCCTTTCCGGGCACCATCCACTGCGGACAGAGCCTGATTCCCATCTACATCGGCATGTCTGCCGGCTCGGGCGTGGGGGTCTTCGCCACGGGCCGGGCCCTCGGGAGCAACGGCAATTTCGCGCTCAGCGTGCTGGGTGGAGGGCTCGGCACGGTGGTCGTGGCCCTGATGACGGGAACCAACGCGCCGGGCGAACCGTTCGTGACCGAGGGAGGCACCCACATCGCGCTCAGCCTGCTGATTCCCACCGCGGGCGCGCTCCTGCTCAACGAGCTGTCACACCGATTCAGCGGGGGTGGGTTCTCCGCGCGAAGCCAGCATCGAGATGAGGGAGTCCTGCTCGCCCCCACCGTGGGCGCGTCGAGGGCTGGCGGTTTCGCGGGACTCGTCGGCCGGTTCTGATTCGACCCACTCCCTCAGAAAAACGTGGCGTCGCGGCACGAGCCGTCACCGTCAGTCGGCTGATGGCGCGACGTCGATGAGCGCGCCCTTGAAAGGCTAGAGTCAGCCCGGGGGCCGCATCCATCAACCGTCAATCCGAGGGGGATTGTCTTGTCATTGATTCCAACTCAAGTTCTAAGCTGCTTGGCTTTCGTCGTCACGCTTGTATTGCTGACCACGGGCACCCGGGCAGCCGCAGCGAGGAACCCGCCACCGCCCGTGATTCTCAGCATCAGCCAGTCCCAGTCAGTCGTGCCCTCACGCGGCACCGTGCAGTTGGTGGCGAGGGCGCGTGATTCCCAGGGCGGGAGGCTCATCTTCACCTGGACAGCCACGACGGGAGAGCTCGACGAGCCGGTTCACGGCGAGGGCATCAGCGAGGTCACCTGGACCGCTCCGGACTGCATCATCCCCGGCACCTCTCCCGTGAAGGTCACCGTCACCAACGCACACGGCCTCTCCGCCGAAGTGGACTTCTCCTTCC
Organism: Myxococcus eversor; assembly: GCF_010894455.1. Taxonomy (GTDB): domain Bacteria; phylum Myxococcota; class Myxococcia; order Myxococcales; family Myxococcaceae; genus Myxococcus; species Myxococcus eversor. The sequence goes on from NZ_JAAIXY010000022.1 coordinate 164,965, forward strand.
ACGTGGGGCCCACCCTCTACGAGAACCAACAGGCCCCGTTCGCGACAGGCCAGTTCGAGCGGCCCCTGAACATGGTCCTCACGTCGAACGGGGCGCTCCAGTACCCAAACCCATACCCCGAGCCGTTCGCACTGGGCGCCGAGAACATCGTCTTCCCCACGGAGCACGACGTCTCGCTCACGTTCCTGAGCCAGACCTCCGTGGCATCTCATTCGATGGGGTGGCTGGACTACGACGACGTTGTCGCCCGAGGCTATGTCGATACGAAGGGCACTCCTGACTCCTCCGACGACACCCTGGTGGACACCAACGGCAACGGCATCACGGACTTCCACGAGGACCTCTACAACCTCGCCCCATTCAACGGCTCCCAGGCGCGCCCCTACGTTGGCAAGGCGCGCCGCTGCCTCCAGACGTTCTACTCGGGTGGCTTCAACTACGGCGTGCCGGACCTCGCGCTGAACGCGAGTTGCTCCACGGCCTTCTCGCGGCTCACCCTGGACGATGCCCGGCCGGGACGGACGTCGGAGCGCATCCCGGTGGATGTCGTCGGCGCCCTCCTCTCCTCCAACGTCCCCAACGGCGCATTCTCCGATGGAGGACTCTTTCCGCGCATTCCCAACCTGCTCGAGCCCGCCGCGCCCGAGAACGGAAACAAGGGACTGGGGAATCTGCCCTTTCTGCTCACCGACGACGACTCCAACTTCACCACCTTCAAGCGGCTCGCTCCCGTCAACGACAGCGACGATTGGTCCGAAGGCATCCCCGACTACGACGTCTCCGCATACACGCCCTCGGGCTTGCGCCGGGCCACCAATCCGGACCCTGGAATCACTTCGTTCGACCGCACGGTGAAGCTGGGACTCGTCCAGGGTGGCCGGGAGCTCGTCTTCTTCCTCATCGCCTACTACGACCCCACCCATCTTCCGAACGACGACGGCACGGTGTACCCGTGTCTCAAGAAGGCCGTGGATGGCCGATGCACACTGCACCTGAGGTCCCCCACGTCCGTCTTCTTCTCGAAGTCACGCTGGAATCTGGACCAGGACTCCGTGGGCACCACTCCCGTGGCCGAGCACAACATGGGCTGCATTGCGGACGAGCGATGCACCCCCCAGGACCCCAACAACTACTCCTGCGCACTGGGCGGGTCGAGTCAGCGGCTCTGCGGCTGGCTGGACGATTCGGCCTACTACCGGCTCCGGACACCTGGCTATGGAAACATCGTCCTGCCCAAGGAGCGCAGCGGCGTGCTCGCCGCGAGCCACGGCAGCATGCCGCACCTGGAAATTGGGACGGCGACCACGCTTCCTGGAACGTGGCTCCTCGGCTTCGAGGACCTCAATGGAGGAGGCGACCGGAACTTCAACAACGTGACGTTCCTCCTCAAGGCGAGCTCCACGACAGGGCTCGTGCGCTCCCATGTCCTCAGCGACAACGCGCTTGGCCACTGCGCCATCTCTCGCGTGCGCATCGAAAAGGCGGACGGGAATCTACAGAGTTGCCAGACGGCGCCGACGGGCACCGAGTTCTCCTATGCCATCGCCACCGACTGCAAGGTGTGCACGGGAGTCTTCTGCCAGCGAAACCCCTCGCCCTCGTGGATGCCGGTTCCCTTCGCCGAGGGACAGTCCTCAACCATCCTGGACCTCTCGCCGTCCTCGGGGGACCAGCTCTGCTGGAAGGCCACCGTGCGCAGCCTGGATCCGACGTGCCGGCCGGAGCTCTTCCACATGAACATCGGCTACGAGCTGAACTTCGTGCCCTGAGTCCAGCTCTCGCGAAACACTGACATGAGGCGACGAGTCCCTGCGTACCGGGACTCGTCGTCCATCAAGGCTTCGATTCCGCCACGGAGGAGCCCGCGGGCTTCACTGCGGAATAGACGCCGTCGTTGAGCTGATAGCGCGTCTGCTCCTTCGTCGTCTGCTCCTTGCCGGTCTCCTCATCCACGTCATCCACCGTGGTCCGCACCACCGTGGCCTGCTTCTTCCCGGCATGGAAGGAGACCTTGAACTTGGAGCTGTTCGGAGGGTCCGACAGGCCGACCAGGCCCAGCGCCACCTTCGCCTTGCCCAGCACGCCCTTCTTCTTCCCCTGCCCCGTGTAGCTCACGTACGTGGTGCTGAAGTCGGCGCACGCCTCCGGCATCGAATCCACCTGCAACAGGACGACGCCCGCCTTCTTCGCGGGGACGAGCTTCACCTCCGCCCGGCCTCCACTCACGCTGAGGTAGCCCTCGCCCGAGGGCGAGACGTCCACGCTGCTCACCCGTCGCGGCGGCTTCACGTTCGGCTCCAGGACGCGGACGCGAATCTTGAAGTCTCCACTCATCACCACCGTGGCGACCTCCTTCTCCCCGTCCCCGTCGAAGTCCTCCTCGAAGCGGAACGGCGTCAGCGTGTTGCCGAAGAGCCAGCCCTTGGAGACCACGTCGTCCGCGGCATCGGCCGTGCCCTTCGCGTCCACGTACTCCACCGAGTACCAGTGGTTGACGTACTCCCCCACCTTCAGACGCTCCTTGCCCTTCTCCAATACCCGCACGGCCGCGCCCAGGGGCAGCGTGGCGACCACCGCGCCTTCAGCCGAGGCGGTCTGCCGGAGGTTCGCTTCATCCACGCCCACGTAGAGGGGCTCCTTCATTTCGGAAGGCTCCCACTCCGTGAAGGAGTAGCTCTCCAGGGTGCGCTGCTCGCCCTCCTCCACCGTCGCGGCGGTGTAGTGGATGTCGGGCACGGGCGTCTGCGACAGGAGCAGCGACAGCATCAAGCCGGGCGTCATCGGAAACCATCCATCCAGGGCAAGAATGAGCAGGGCCCTTTCTGCGACAACCCGCGCCTCCGAATCAAGGCATCCCCCCGATTCCCAATTCCTCGCATTCGCCTGGGGCACATCCGCCCCCATCCCACGGAGCCTGAGCGGCGGGGTCGCATACCGGACGGCCGGGGTGGCCTGCCGCCCTCGCTTCGACACCGCGTCGCATGACACCCACGTCCGCGAAGCGTTAGCGTGGCGCGGGTGATCAGCCGCGCCCTGCCCCTCTCCCTGTTGCTGGCCTCCTCCCTGCTGTCCGGCTGTCGCCATGCACAGCACCCCGAAGCGCGCACCGTGGGCTCGGTGGCGAGCAGCCTCTTCGCCACCCTGGAGGACGAGGGTGCGCTCGCGAGCGCCTTCGTGCTGGACGCTCGAACCGGTGAGCCGCTGTACGCGCACCGTGAGCACGTCCGCCTGCTGCCCGCGTCCACCATGAAGGTCGTCTCCACCGCGTCGGTGCTCTCCGCGCTCGGGGCGGACTTCCGCTTCCAGACGCCGGTGACGCTGGAGGGCACGCTGACAAACGGGCTCTACCTCGGAGACCTCGTGGTGGACCCGTCGGGCGACCCGTCACTGGGCTCGTGGCGCTTTCCGGAGACGGCGCTGGCCTGCGAGCAGGTCGCGGACGCGCTCCAGGCGCGCGGTGTCCAGCAGTGGCGCGGACAGGTGCGCGTGCGCGGGACCGACGACGTGGAGGCCGCCTTCGGTCCGGGCTGGGCCTGGGACGACGCCGCCTATGCGTACAGCGCCGCGCCCACGCCCTTCGTCTTCCGGGAGAACGTGGTGGACCTCGCGCTGTCTCGCGCGGACGGCGCCGACTGCGCGCTGCCTCCCACCGTGCAGCTCACCCCCGCCTTCGCCACCCTCTCCGCCATCGTCCGCGTGGACGCGAACGCGGAGCGCGCCAGCCTCTCCTGCACGCGCCAGCGCGGCGCCCCGGGCGTGCGCTGTGTGTGGCGCTCTCCCGTCAACCAGTGCCCCCGCTCCGCCGCCGTGAGGCTCTCCGTGGACGAGCCCCAGATCCTCTTCTCCGCCTGCGTGGAGGAGGCCCTGCTCAAGCGCGGCATCCCCCGGCTCCCCGCCACCCTGGAGGCCCCCGGCCCCCTGCGTCCGCCCGTGCCGGAGCCGCTCGTGACGCTGGTCAGCCCGCCCCTGTCGGAGCTGGTGAAGGCCACCAACAAGGAGTCCCTCAACCTCTACGCGGAGCGCCTGGGCCTGCGCTTCGCTCGCGAGAGAAGCGGCACGGAGGGCTACGCCACGCTGAGCACCGCGCTCGCGGACGAGCTCACCCGTCGCGGCATCCCCGCTCGCGACTTGCGCCCCGTCGATGGCAGCGGCCTGTCCCGCTACAACCTGGCCACGGCACGAGGCCTGGCGCGCGTGCTCTTCACCAGCCTGCGAGAGCCTTACGGTGACGCGCTGGTGGACAGCCTGCCCGTGGCCGGCGTCGACGGCACGCTGGCCACCCGCCCCGTCACGCCCCTCACCGCGGGCCGCATCCGCGCCAAGACGGGCACGCTCTCCGGCCAGAAGTGCTTCGCGGGCGTGGTGGACCGACCCGGCGACGCCGAGCATCCCCGCGTCGTCTTCGCCCTGATGCTCGGCAACATGGACGAGAGCACCGCCCTCCCCGCCAATGAGGCCTTCGACCGCTTCGCCGCCGCGCTGGTGGAGCTGCCCCTGCGCGCGCCCTGACGTGGGGCGTCCTCGAATTCCCCGGCGGGTTTGACGCACCGCACGCCTGGCGGCAACCCGAGGGAACACCCGTCCCATCACGACATTCCCCTGTCGGGAAGAGCGCCATGGGAGATGGGACGTGGCAGGCTGCGCCCGCTTTCCCATCCTCGAGGTGAACATGAAGCTGACAACCGCAATGGCCGCGGCGGCACTGCTGCTGCCACTCACGTCCCCGGCCGCCGGCAAGGGCGCGTCCAAGCCGCCCGTCACCGAGAAGCAGGAGGTCGTCGACACCTACCACGGCACGGAGGTGAAGGACCCCTACCAGTGGTTGGAGGCCACCGACGACGCGAAGGTGAAGCAGTGGAACGACGGGCAGAACGCCCACACGCGAGCCATCCTGGACAAGCTGCCGGGCCGCGAGGGCATCCGTCAGCGCGTCTCCGAGCTCTTGTCCTGGAAGTCCCCGGGCTACGGGGGACTGACGGAGGCCAACGGCACTCTCGTCGGCATCAAGATGCAGCCGCCCCGGCAGCAGCCGTACGTGGTGGTCATCGGCTCCCCGGACGACACGTCGAAGGAGCGCTCACTGCTGGACCCCATGGTCATCGACCCGTCGGGTCACACCACCATCGACTTCATCGAGCCCACGCTGGACGGCAAGAAGCTGGCGGTGTCGCTGTCGAAGAACGGCACGGAGAGCGGTGACGTCTCCGTCTACGACGTGGCCACGGGCAAGCCGCTGCCGAACGAGGTGGTGCCCCGCGTCAACGGCGGCACGGCGGGCGGTGGGCTCGCGTGGAACGCGGACGGGACGGGCTACTTCTACACCCGCTATCCGCGCGGCGAGGAGCGTCCCGCGGCGGACCGCGACTTCTTCCAGCAGGTGTACTTCCACAAGCTGGGCACGCCCACGGAGCAGGACACGTACGCGCTGGGCAAGGACTTCCCGCGCATCGCCATGACGGAGCTGGAGACGTCGCCCGATGGCAAGTACGTCAAGGCGATGGTCGCCAACGGCGACGGCGGCGAGTTCATGCTGTACCTCCACGGCCCCGACGGGAAGTGGACGCAGGTGACGAAGTTCGCGGACAAGGTCATCCGCGCCCGGTTCGGCCACGACGGCGCCCTCTACCTGCTCAGCCGGCAGGACACGCCGCGCGGCAAGGTGCTGCGCCTGGCGCTGGCCACGCCGACGCTGGACAAGGCCACGGTGCTGCTGCCCGAGGGTGAGGCCAGCGTCCAGGGCTTCTTCCCGACGAAGTCGCGGCTGTATGTGAGCGAGCAGCTCGGCGGCCCGTCGCAGCTGCGCATGGTGGACCTGAAGGGCAAGGACCTGGGCCTGGTCCCCACCCCGCCGGTGTCCTCGGTGGGCGGACTGGTGAGCGCGGGTGGCGACGACATCTACTTCAGCAACTCCAGCTTCGTGCAGCCGCAGGCCTGGTACCGCTTCACCGCCGCGGACGGCAAGGTGACCAAGACGGCCCTGGCCAAGACCTCGCCGCTGGACGTCAGTGACGTGGAGGTGGTGCGCGCCGAGGCCACGTCGAAGGACGGCACCAAGGTCCCCCTCACCATCCTCAAGAAGAAGGGCACGAAGCTCAACGGCAACAACCCCACGCTGCTCACCGGCTACGGCGGCTTCAACATCTCCATCAGCCCGGGCTTCAGCCCGCTGGCGGGCCTGTGGCTGGAGCAGGGCGGCGTCTACGCCATCGCCAACCTGCGCGGCGGTTCGGAGTTCGGCGAGAAGTGGCACGCCGAGGGCTCGCTGACGAAGAAGCAGAACGTCTTCGACGACTTCTACGCCTGCGCGAAGCTGCTGGTGGACCAGAAGTACACGCAGCCCAAGAAGCTGGCCATCCAGGGCGGCAGCAACGGCGGACTGCTGATGGGCGCCGTCGTCACCCAGCACCCGGAGGCGTACGGCGCCGTGGTGGCCCGCGTGGGCCTCTACGACATGCTGCGCTCGGAGCGCACGTCCAACGGCCAGTTCAACGTCACCGAGTACGGCACGGTGAAGGACCCCGAGCAGTTCAAGGCGCTCTTGGCGTACTCGCCCGTCCACAACGTGAAGGACGGCGTGAAGTACCCGCCCGTGCTCTTCACCTCCGGCGCCAATGACCCGCGCGTGGACCCGTTCCACTCGCGGAAGATGGTCGCCCGGATGCAGACGGCCACGTCGGCCAAGAACCCCATCCTCCTGCGCGCCGACGCGGAGACGGGCCACGGCTCCGGCACCCCGCTCAACTCCCGCATCGAGGAGGAGGTGGACGCGTACTCCTTCATCTTCAGCCAGCTCGGCGTGAAGTACCTGCCGCCCGCGAAGAAGGTGGCGGCGCCCAAGCCGCAGTAGCGCGCCGCGCCTTCGCGCTGTCGTGAGGCCCGCCTGGGCCCGGAGGAGATACTCCGGGCTCTCGGCGGGCCTCGTCATGTCGAACGGCGCCCACGGACACCTGGAGCGTCAACGCGCGCGGTGACAGATTGCGCGGCATGGACCTGCTCCCGCTCGAAGCGCTCACGACTCCCGCCGCCCTCGTGGACCTGGACCGCGTGGAGGCCAATCTGAGGCGCGTGGCCGCGTACTCGCGCGAGCACCGCCTGCACTGGCGCCCCCACACGAAGACGCACAAGACCGCGGAGCTCACCGCGCTCCAGCTCGCCGCCGGAGCCGTGGGCGTCACCGTCGCCACCCCGCGCGAAGCCGAGCTCATGGCCACCGTCTCCGATGACGTGCTGCTGGCCTATCCCCCCGTGGGCACAGGCAGGCTCGCGCGGCTCATGGCCCTGCCCCGCGGCACGAGCCTCACGGTGGCGCTCGACTCGGCGGAGGTGCTCGAGGGCTTGATTCGCGCGGCCCATGACGCGGGCCGCACCGTGGGCGTGCTGGTGGAGCTGGACCTGGGCATGCGTCGCGTGGGCGTGCAGACGCCGGCCGACGCCGTGGCCCTGGCCCGTCGAATCAGCGCCATGCCCTCCGTGACGTACCGAGGCGTCATCTTCTATCCGGGCCACGTGCGCGCGCCGGTGGAGCAACAGGAATCCGCGGTGAGGGAGCAGGCCGCGCGGGTGCGTGAGTTCGTGGACGCGCTCGCCGCCGAGGGCCTCCGCCCCGAAGTCGTGAGCGGAGGCTCCACGCCCATGTTGTGGCGCTCACACGAGGTGGAAGGCCTGACGGAGATCCGCCCGGGAATCAACGTGCTGAATGACCGCAACACCGCCGCGCTCGGCGCGTGCGCGTGGAGCGACTGTGCCTTCTCCGTCCTCACGACGGTGGTGAGCACCGCCGTCCCCGGACAGGTGGTGGTCGACGCGGGCTCCAAGGCCCTGGCCAAGGAAGAAGGACTCGCGCCGGCGGGCGGCTACGGCGCCCTGCTGGACAGGCCGGAGCTCGTCGTCCGGAGCGTCTCCGAGGAGCACGGCCTGCTCGACGTCTCCAACACATCCTGGCGTCCCCGCGTGGGAGACCGCCTGCGCGTCGTCCCCAACCACGTCTGCGCCGCCGTCAACCTGCACGAACGGCTGCACGTCCTGCGCGGCGACACCGTGACGGCCAACTGGCCCGTCGCCGCGCGCGGCTGGTAGTCCGCCTCACACCAGCTTGTCGAGCCGCCCCAGCTCCCGCGAGAGCATCGACTCCAGGTCGCGGATGTTGCGGTAGACGATGCACCGGTAGGACGCGACGTCGAAGCGCAGCTCCTTCACGTCGCGGACCAGGAGCAGCGTGGGCCGCCCCTTGCCCCACGCATAGCCGACCTCCAGGTACACGTTGGGGTTGGCCAGCGACAGGTCCGCGATGACGACCTTCGCCGTGTCGATGCGCTCCTTGATGCGCTGGATGATGGGTCCATCGAACACGGCCTGATCCACGCGCTCGCACAACAGCCCCGCCGCATTCACCGGCCCCTGGATGCCGTAGTGGTACGTGTCCTCCAGCTCGGGCGCGAAGGGCATGGCCACGAAGGCATGCGGCTTCGCCATGGACACCGTGCCCGCGCTCGCCATGGACGGCGCCTGCACGAAGGCGCTGTTGCGCCGCACCCGGAAGCCGCCTCCCGGCAACGGCTCCACGCCGGGCGTTCCCCCCAGGCCCCGCTCCAGCGTCTTGCGCAGCCGCAGCGCGCGGCGCATGTCCAGCTCCACCACCGTGAAGCGCTCCAACCCCTTGGGGCCCGTGCCGCGCTGGAAGGCCTCGATGAGCCCGCCCACGAAGGCCAGCACCGCCTCGTCCTCGTCCAGCCCGTAGTTGGGGCCGTGCACCGTGCCCGCCGCGTGCTTCAGGTGGGGCTGCGCCTCCAACGCCTTCAGCGCGCGCAGGGTGAATTGGCGTATCTCGTGGTAGCCGAACGCGCCCAGGCGAACCGTGCCCACGAAGAGCGCCAGGGGCGAGGCCAGCGCGCCGCGCGTCTCCAGGAAGCGGTGCTCACCCGGCTGGACCGCCAGTTGCTCGGGCGCCACCCCCGCGGCCGCCAGTCGCCGCGAGGCCTCGCCGGAGGCGCCGTACAGCCTTTGTGCATATTTGAACAAGGCAACGTCTGCCTTCATCTCGGTGACGTCACCCACTTCCAGCACCACGTCGAGAGCCGCGCTCATCCCTCGACTGTAGGGCCGTCGACTGTCCGTACCCAACCCGGAACCCAACGGTCCAATCGCGAACGGGTGCCTGGGGACCCCCATGGTCCTAAGACTCGGGGTATGACCAGTCTAAAGAACTCCATTCGCATTGTGATATGGAGCCTTGCGCACCCCGGAACACCCGGGGAACCCCACATCCCCTGAGGGGCGGTCCTGACTCAAAGTCTTTCAAGTCAGGAAATGTGAAGGAGAGACAGATGGCGAGCATCGGAATCGTCGGCGCCGGCACTGCCGGTCTGCACCTGGGTCTGAAGCTTCTCTCGCAGGGCATTCCCGTCACGCTCTACGCGGAGCAGGAGCCAGACGCCCTTCGCACGGGCCGACTTCTGAACACCGTGACCCACCATGCGCCCACACGCACGCGGGAGCGGGAGCTGTATGTGGACTTCTGGGGCGCGCCCGAGCTGGCGATGAACCGCTGCGCCATCCACGTCCACGGGCCGCACCCGTTCAGCCTGAAGGGGCGGGTGAGCGAGCCCAGCCTGTGCGTGGACTATCGCCTCTATCAGCCCCGGCTCGCGGAGGCCTTCGTGGAGCGGGGCGGTCGGCTGGAGGTGATGCCGGTGGATCTGGCCGCGCTGGAGGGACTGACGCGCCGCCACGCGTTGGTGGTGGTGGCCACCGGGCGAAGCGGACTCAACACGCTGTTTCCGCGCGTGCCGGAGCTGTCGCCGCACGACAAGCCGCCGCGCGTGCTGTTCGCCTCGATGCTCAAGGGCCTGCGGATGCCGGAGCCCTTCGGCATGCACGTCAACCTGGTGCCGGGCCAGGGTGAGGTCTTCGAATCGCAGATCATCACCCGGCACGGCCGCGTTCCCAGCACGCTCATCGAGGCGATTCCTGGCACCGAGCTGGCATCGATGATCTCCCGCAAGCGAGACGACGACCCGGCCGGCTTCGACAAGATGCTGTTGGAACTGATGCGCCGCCACGCGCCCGCGACGTACGAGCGCATCGACCCGACGGAGTTCGGCGTCCGTGGACCGCTGGACTTCCTCCAGGGCGGCTTCACGCCCATGGTGCGCCGCGCCTGGGCCCAGGTGGGCGAGGGCCGCTTCGTGATGACGGTGGGCGACACGCACGTGACGAACGACCCCATCGCGGGCCAGGGCGCCAACGCCGCGTCGGCCTCCGCCTTCACGCTGGCCATCGCCATCCAGGACGCGCTCCTGTCCGAGCGCCCCTTCGACGAGAAGTTCTGCCGCGACACGGAGACGCGGATGTGGGCCGCCGTGGCCCCGGCGACGGACTGGACCAACGCGCTCCTGCAGCCGCCTCCGCCGCACGTCATCGACCTGCTCGTCGCGGGCAGCCGGGACAACCGGGTGGCCGACGCCATCGTCAGCGCCTTCATGATTCCCGAGCGCATCCTCGGCGCCTGCGCCTCGCCGGAGGCCGCCGCGGAGTTCATCGCCCAGGCGGGAACGCCGAGCGCCGAAGTTCTCGCCGCGTCCGGGGCCCTGGGCTGGGACACCGGGGCGCGGATCCGACCGCTGGCGGGCTGAGACATGATTTCAGTGCGAGGCGCCGTCGAAACACTCCTGCGGGAGTGACGGCGCCTCGCTATCCTCGCGAGCCATGCGATTCGCCATCGTCGGTTCGGGTGGAGTGGGCGGCTATTACGGCGCGAGGTTGGTGCGCGCGGGCCATGCGGTGGGCTTCCTCGCGCGCGGCTCGCACTTGAAGGCCATGCGGGAGAAGGGCCTCACCATCCTCAGCCAGGAGGGAGACTTCACCGTCCCTGTCCGCGCCGAGGAGGACGCCGCGCGGCTGGGGCCGGTGGACGTGGTGGTGCTGGCGGTGAAGAACTACGACGTCGCCAGCGTGCTGCCCCAGGTGAAGACGCTGCTCGCCGCGTCGGAGCGTCCCGCGCTCGGAGGCTCCAGCGCGGTGGTCGTCACGCTCCAGAACGGCGTGGACAGTCCCTCCGAGGTGGCGGCCGCCGTGGGCGAGCCCGTCGTCATCGGAGGGACGACCTACGTCTCCACCGCCATCGCCGAGCCCGGCGTCATCCGCCAGGCGGGCACGCTGCACCGGGTGGTGCTGGGGGAGGCCTTCGGGGACATCTCGCGCGTGTCCTCGCGCGTCCAGGCGCTGCGCGAAGTGCTCGCACAGGCGGGGCTCAACACGGAGGCGGTGGCCGACATCCGCGCGCCCCTCTGGGAGAAGCTCGCCTTCCTCGCCACCATGGCCGGCTTCTGTACCGCGGCGCGCTCCTCGATTGGACCCTTGAGAGCAGGCCCCTTCTTCCGGGACGTCTTCCGCGAGGCCGTCGCAGAGGTGCTCCGCGTCGCCGCCGCCGAGGGCGTCTCCACCCCCACGCGTCCCGACGACGTGGTGCGCTTCATGGAGGCGATGGCCCCGGAGATTCGCCCGTCGATGATGGTGGACTTCGATGCGGGCAAGCCGCTGGAGGTCGAATATCTCCAGGGCACGGTGGCGCGGCGCGGGCATGCGCTCGGCGTCCCCACGCCCGTCATGAGCACCCTGTACTCCGTCCTCCTGCCCCACGCGCGCGGCTCGCGTCAGGGCTGAGCCTGTCCGTCCACCGGCCGAGCGGGCCGAAGGCCTGACGCAATCGCCCGCCGGATTTCGCATAGAGATGAGTGATGAGCGAGCCAAGCCCCCGCCCCACGCCGAGCCCTCCGTCGTCTCCGCCCCTGGGGCGCGTGGCGCTGCATGCCGTCGCCTCCGGGTTGACGCCCCTCATCCCCGTCCCCTTCCTGGATGACTACGCCCTCTTCCAGGTGCGGGAGCAATTGGTCCGCTCGCTCCTGGAGGAGCGAGGGCTGCGCGCGCCGCCCCGGGCCGTGGAGGCGCTCGCGGGCTCCAGCCTGGGTCGGACGATGGGCGGCCGGCTGGTCGGCTACCTCAAGGGGATGATGCTCCTGCCCGTGAAGAAGCTCTTCCGGAAGATCTTCTTCGTGCTCTGGGTGAAGGACTGCGTGGACGTGGCCTCCGTGTCGCTGCACCACGGCTACCTGCTCCACCACGCGCTGGAGCGCGGAGACCTGGACGCGCTGAGCCTCCAGGGCGACAAACCCCAAGCCATCCACGCGGCCATCGTCGCGGCCTGCGCGGAGGTGGACGCGCGGCCCGTCAACCAGGCCCTGCGGCGCCTCTTCGCCAGCAGCCGGATGCTGGTGGCCGAGGCCACGCGCGTGTTCCTCAACCCGAAGAACGCGGGCCCGCGCACGCCCGAGCCGGGAGAGAGCGCGGAGGTGAAGTCGCTGGCGGACCGGCTGCTCGCCCTGCTGTGGGAGGAGCGCGGCTACTTCGCGACGCTGGAGGCGCACTACGTCCGCCACCTGGAAACCGGGCCGGCCCCCGTCCTGAAAGCCGCGTCAGGGAGCTGAGTCGACCGCGCGCGCTTCCGCCTGGCGGATGCGCTGCGAGAAGTCGGGCTGGTTCGCCGCCGCCAGCGCGCGCGGATTGATTCGGTGCCGCGCGCGCACCACGTCCAGCGGCGCGTCCGTCTCGATGAGGCCCAGCTCGTACGCCAGCGCGTCCGAGAACGCCGGCAGCAGCGTGCGGTGGTCATACGGCACCTTCAGCGCGCTCACCTTCTCGAAGTGGCTCACCAGGTTGGTGGTGCAGTTGTTGGTGAGCGAGTTGTAGAACTCCGGCTTCGCGTGCAGCGCGTTCATCCGCGCCACCATGTCCAGGAAGAAGTCGGAGATGCGCTCCTTCGACGCGGTCACCGGGTAGAGGTACACCTCGTCGTGCCGGTGGTTGGAGCGCAGTTGCACGAGGTCTCTCTCGTCGCCCACGACATAGACGAGTTCGAACTGGCGGAAGAGGCCTCCCACGGCGGAGAACGTCTCCCCCTTCTCGCGGCGCACCTCCACGGAGAAGACGAGGTAGCGGCCATCCGAGAAGCCGAAGCTCACCATGGTGTGCGCGGCGCCATAGAAGCCGGAGAAGGGCTCGACGATGAACCACGCGCCCGTCAGCTCGCGCGCGTCATACGTGGCCGTGTACCAGGAGGCATCCCAGTCCGTGGTGCTCCGGTAGCGGAAGTCGCGCACGTCATGAATCGTCACCCGCGGACCCTCCACGTCCGCGCGAGCCACCCGGACCAGGTCCGGCGCCCAGTCCCGCTCGGTCGACGGCGCCTGGGAATAAGCCCAGACGTGAAGGCCCCCACACACCGCGAGAACCCACGCCACCGCGCCCAGGCGCGAGCCGAACCGCCGCCACACGACGAGGGCCACGGCCGCCACGGCCAGCGCACCCGACGCCCTGAGGAGGTGCGCGCCTTCGGGCCCCGCCCCTGTCAAGGCGAGCGCGAGCCCGACCCAGGCGGTCCCCCCGAGAAGCACCAGGGCTGTCAACGCGTCGGGGACGAAGGAGGGCAGTCGCATATCCCCCCAGTATTCCGTGCCCCCGGCCCGCCCGCCAAGGGTGGCGGCACCCTGTCTCGCCTGGCACCATGATAACCCGATAAGCAGCCTGTCCCCGGGTATCACTTCGCGCGGCAATGACGTATGAGAGCGGCGAGGGCCCGATTCTCAGGTCCCTCCGGGTCTCCGGGAGCCGTCGTGTCATTGCTCGCCCTGCTCTTCCAGAAGTCCAAACTCCCCATCATCCTCGCGGCGCTCCTGGGCATCCTCACGGGTGCGTGCAGCGCGGCGCTCGTCGCGGTGATGAACCAGACGCTCACGTCCCGGACGGTAGCGGACGCGATGCCGCTGATGCCCTGGTTCGTCGGCCTGGCGGTGGCGGTGCTGGTGCTGCGAATCGTGTCGCAGATGCAGCTGAGCTCCATGCAGCAGGTGGCGCTGCTGGACCTCCGACTGTCGCTGTGCCGGCGCATGCTGGCGGCCCCGCTGCGGAAGCTGGAGGACGCCGGCTCGCACAAGCTGCTGGCCGCGCTGACGGAGGACATCGCCGTCATCAACAGCACCATCTCCGTCATCCCCGGCGTCATCATCTGCCTGGCGACGCTCGTGGGCTGCCTCGTCTACCTGGCGTGGCTGTCCGGGCCGCTCCTGATGATGATCCTCGCGGTCATCGCGGTGGTGATGGCGAGCGTCGCCATTCCGAACCGCTACGCGTACTCGCAGTTCTTCAAGCGGCGCGAGAGCCACGACGCCCTGTACTCCAGCTTCAGGACGCTCATCGACGGCGCCAAGGAGCTGCAGCTCCACCACGCGCGCAGCGAGGACTTCTTCGCCAAGGAGCTCAAGCCGACGGCCGAGGAGGTCTCCCGCGTCTCCCTTTCGACGAACAACCTCTTCATCGTCACCGGGAGCTGGGGCGGCTTCATGGTGATGGCCGTCATCGCCGTCATCCTCTTCGGCGTGCCCCGGTTCCAGACGGTGGAGATGTCCACGCTGGCCGCGTACGCGCTGGTGGTGCTGTATCTGCAACAGCCGCTCGACGGCCTGTTGAATCAGTGGCCAGCCCTGTCTCGCAGCCACGTGGCGATGAAGAAGCTGGAGAAGCTGGGCCTGTCGCTGGAGGACCCGGAGCCCCCCGCCGCCGATGGCGCGGTGCCGACGAAGTTCGAGCGAATCGAGCTGGCGGACGTCACCCACACCTACTACCGCGAGCAGGACGGCGCGAGCTTCACGCTGGGCCCCATCAACACGACGATGCACCGGGGCCAGCTCGTCTTCCTCGTGGGCGGCAATGGCAGCGGCAAGACGACGCTGGCCAAGCTGTTCACCGGCCTCTACGCGCCGGAGAAGGGCGAGCTGCGCGTGGACGGCGTCCCCATCACCGCGTCCAATCGCCGCGCCTACCGGCAGCTCTTCTCCTCTGTCTTCTTCGACTTCCACCTCTTCGAGCGCATGCTCGGCCTGGACCACCCCGGGCTCGAGGAGAAGGCTCGCGGCTACCTGTCCCGGCTCCAGTTGGAGCGCAAGGTGAAGGTGGAGGACGGCAAGCTGTCCACCGTGTCGCTCTCCCAGGGACAGCGAAAGCGCCTGGCCCTGCTGACGTCATTCCTGGAGGACCGCCCCATCTACGTCTTCGACGAGTGGGCCGCGGACCAGGACCCCATCTTCCGGGAGCTGTTCTACCGGGAGATGCTCCCCGCGCTGAAGAACCAGGGGAAGCTCGTCTTCGTCATCAGCCACGATGACCGCTACTTCCACCTGGCCGACCACCTGCTCAAGCTCGAGTCAGGGCAGCTCGTCTCCACGCAAGACGCCGCACCCGCGCCCACCGCCGTCTCGGCGTGAGCAACGAGTGGCATATCACCGCACACGCTCTCTGGGCGTGAGCCTCGGGTGATACACCGTCCGCCCTCGGAGATGTCGCACTGAGTGGTTTACGGCGATTATCCATGATAATTGGCTATTACAACGAAGCAACCGTGTGGCGCTCCCATCAGGCTGGCCTGGAATAGCCCAGCCCATTGAATCGAGGTTCTCCGAGTGGAGTTCACACGCGTGGATCATGCCGAGCTTTTCGTGGGCGACGCGGCGCTCTCCGCCTACTTCTTCTGTCACGCGTTCGGCTTCCGGATGGTGGCCAGCGGCGGACCGGAGACGGGGTTGGCGGGCCGTCGCTCCTTCGTGCTCGAGCAGGGAGACGCGCGGCTGGTCGTCACCTCCGCGCTGGGCGCCGGCGGAGAAGTGGCCGCGTACGTACGGACTCACGGCGATGGCGTGCGCGACATCGCGCTGGCGACGCCGGACGTGCACAAGGCCTTTCGCGAGGCGGTGAGCCGGGGCGCCCGCGGGGTGTCCGAGCCCTTCGTCCACGAAGCCAATGGCCAGCGCGTGGTCAAGGCCACCATCTCCGGACCCGGCACTTGGGTGCACTCGCTCATCCAGCGTGACACTCCGTCAGGCGCGTTCCTCCCGGGAGCGTATCTGCCGGTGGACGCGGGGCCCTCGGGAGCGGCGCTGTTCTCCGGAGTGGACCACCTCGCCTTCGCGCTGGAGCGGGGCCAGTTGCTCGACACGGTGGGCTTCTACGTGGACGTGCTCGGCTTCGAGCAGACCCACCAGGAGGACGTGCGCACCGAGTACAGCGGCATGAGCTCCCGAGTGGTGCAGGCCGCGAAGGGCCGGGTGTGCTTCCCGCTGCAGGAGCCCGTCTCCGGCGCGCGACGGGGGCAGCTCGAGGACTTCATCGACGCCCACGGCGGCGCGGGCGTGCAGCACCTGGCCTTCCTCGCGGACGACATCTCCCGCGCGGTGGACGGGCTCACCCAGCGCGGCGTGAAGCTGCTCGACGCGCCCCGGGGGTACTACGAAGGGCTGGAGACACGCCTGGGCTCGCTGGGCCCGTTCCGGCGGGAGCTGCTCCAGGAGCGCAACATCCTGATGGACCGGGACGCCTGGGGCGTGCTGTTGCAGGTCTTCACCCGCTCCCAGCACGCGCGGCGCACCCTCTTCTTCGAGGTCATCCAGCGCCAGCAGGCCCGGGGCTTCGGAGGCGCCAACATCCAGGCGCTCTACGCGGCGAAGGAACAGGAAGCGGCGCGCGCGGCGGGCTGAATCTCGCCCGCCGCGGGCATGACGTCACGTCACTTCCGGGGCTCCAGCGTCATCGGCAGCCCGCCGTGGGGCAACAGGGAGATGCCTGGATAGATGTTCACCTTCCGCCCGGGAATGGCGCGGAGGCGGTAGCGCTGGGAGACCATCGCCAGCACGAGCGCGCCGAACATCAGCGACAGGTTGTTGCCGATGCAGATGTGCTGGCCCGCGCCGAACGGCAGGTAGGCGAACTTGTGGCGCGCGCCGCGCGGCTCGGGGGCGAAGCGGTCCGGGTCGAACTTCTCCGGCGACGGCCAGAACTCCGGATGCCGGTGCAGCACGTAGGGGATGGCCATGACCACCGAGCCCGGCGCCACGGGGTAGCCGCCCAGCGTGTCCGCCTCCTTGGCCACTCGCGGCAGGCGCCAGGCCGTGGGATACAGGCGGAGCGTCTCCTCGAACACCTGGGTGGCGTAGCGCAGGCGCGGCAGGTCCTCCAGCGTCGGCGCCCTTCCTCCGAGCACCGCCGCGCTCTCCGACGCCAGCTTGTCGGCGATTTCGGGATGGGTCGACAGCAGGTGCCACGCCCACGCCAGCGCGGCTCCCGGGCCCTCGTTGCCGGAGAAGAGGTTCATGAACTCGTCACGAAGCTCCTTGTCCGTCATGCCCTCGCCGGTGTCGCGGTCCTTCGCGGCCACCATCATGGACATGATGTCGTCCTCGGGGCCGCCTTCCTTGCGCCGGGCGATGACCTCCTTCGCCTTGCGGTTGAGCTGGCGCAGCGTGGCGAAGAAGTCCGCCCATTTCTTCTTGTAGATGGGCAGCCGCTCCAGCTTCAGGAGCCGGTACAGGAGCGAGCCGCGGTCGTTCATCGTCCACATCATCCGGCGGATGGCCTCCGCCATCGGCTCGTCGGGCTCTTCTGAATACAGCGCCCGCGTCGTCATCCGCAGCGAGAGCACCCCCATCTCCTCCGCGATGTCGAACCGCCGCCCCGGCTTGTCCGCCACCTCCCAGTGGTTCAGCTTGCGCTGGATGAGGTCCACCATGCCCGCCAGCAGGCCGGTCAGCCGCTCCCGGTGGAAGGCGGGCTGCACGAGCCTCCGCTGCCGCCTCCAGTAGTTCCCCTCGCTCACGAAGAGCCCGTTGCCCAGGAAGGGGTCATCCACCAGCTCCGGCTTGGAGTAGTTGGGGGCGTTTTCCGTGAGGAAATAACGGACGTGGTCCGGATGACTCACCATGTAGGTCGCGTGGGCGCCCAACCGGAAGCGGACCACGTCGCCGTGCGCCCTGAAACCATCGACGAAGAGACCCAATGGGTCGGTCTCATGTCGCAGGATGTTGCCCCAGATGGGAAGCCCCCGGGGACCCGGGGGGTACGACGAAACTTGAGTCGAAGCCATGCGGTCTCGCGAGCGAAGCGTACCAGTTTATCAGAAGTGCCTGACCCCCTGACAAACCAAGGAGTTAGCGCCGTTCGAGGCTGACTAGACATTCCAGATAAAACAAGGGATGAAGCCAGAGGGCATGCTTCACCTCCGACCTAATTTTCCTCGTTCACGGCTCCCGGTACCGGTGCCGTGCCCCCGTGCGGTAGCGGGTTCCTCGCGGCAGACCGGGGGGAGCACCGCGGCCGCGCCCCTCGCGAGGCGGATTGTCGAATCCGCCCGCTGTTGAGGGTCGAGGACTTCACCAGCCAACTGGACTGAAGCGGTCCCAGGAGCGGCCTACTCCTCGGGCCCGCGGAACCCACTTCGCGAGCCGTCCGCCTGGGAGCAGGGATGAAACAGCGCAACGAGCCGTCACCGGGTGACTTCCCCCACCTCGTGGATCTGCTGTGCCACCGCGCGCAGACACAGGGTGATTCGCTGCTGTATCGCTTCCTGGAATCGGGCGATGTCGACGGCCCCACCGAGGAGTGGAGCTACGCGCGGCTGGACACGCGCGCCAGGGCGCTGGGCGCGCTGCTGGAAGCCTCGGGGGCTCGGGGGCAGCGTGCGCTGCTGCTGTATGCGCCCGGCATGGAATTCGTCGCGGGCTTCATGGGCTGTCTCTACGGCGGCGTGGTGGCGGTCCCCTGTTACCCGCCAGATCCAACGCGCCTGGAGCGCACCCTGCCCCGCCTGCGCGCCATCGCCCAGGACTGCGGCGCGCGTTACGTGCTCACCACCAGCTTCATCCTGGAGATGTCGGAGCTGTTCACGCCCCAGGCGCCGGAGCTGGCGGAGCTGAAGTGGCTGGCCAGTGACGCGGTGCCGGAGGCTCAGGCCGCGGACTGGCGCCGTCCTGATTTGGAGGGCGGCACGCTGGCGTTCCTCCAGTACACGTCAGGCTCCACGGGTAATCCCAAGGGGGTGATGGTGAGCCACGCCAACATCCTCCACAACGAGGCACTCATCTCCCGAGGGTTCGGGCTGGATGCGTCGCGCTCGTCGGGGATGGGCTGGCTGCCCATGTTCCACGACATGGGGCTCATCGGAAAAGTGCTGCAGCCGATGTACCTCGGCTTCCCCTGTACGCTGATGTCGCCCATCTCCTTCCTGCAGCGCCCGCTGCGGTGGCTGGAGGCCATCTCCCACTTCCAGGCGACGTGCAGCGGCGGGCCCAACTTCGCCTACGACTTGTGCGTGAGGAAGGCGACCGCTGAGGACCGGGCGAAGCTGAAGCTGGGGAGCTGGGACCTGGCCTTCAACGGCGCGGAGCCGGTGCGGCGCGAGACGCTGGAGCGCTTCGCCGACGCCTTCGCTCCCTGTGGCTTCAAGAGCACGTCGTTCTATCCCTGCTACGGCCTGGCGGAGGCCACGCTCATCGTCACGGGTGGCACGCAGGGCGAGCCCGTCGTGCACGGTCGCTTCACCGCGGAGGCGTTGGAGCAGGGCCGCGCGGAGGCTCCGACCGAGGCCACCGACAACGCGCGCGTGCGCACGCTGGTGGGCGCGGGAATCAGCGCCCCTGACCAGCGGGTTCTGATCGTCCATCCCGAGACGCGCGAGCCGCTGGGCGCGAATGCCGTGGGCGAGGTGTGGGTGTCGGGTCCGAGCGTGGCGCAGGGGTACTGGTCACGGCCCGAGGAGACGGCGCACGCCTTCGGGGCGCGGCTGGCCTCGGGCGAAGGTCCGTTCCTGCGCACCGGAGACCTGGCCTTCCTGTCGCCCGAAGGGCAGCTCTTCGTCACCGGCCGGCTCAAGGACCTGCTCATCATCCGGGGCCGCAACCTGTACCCCCAGGATTTGGAGCTGGAGGCGGAGCGCGCGCACCGCGCCATTCGCGCCGGCTGCTGCGCGGCCTTCAGCGTGGACGTGGAGGGCGAGGAGAAGCTGGTGCTCGCGGCCGAGGTGGATATCCGCGACGGCTTCGACGCCTCCGCGGTCGTCTCAGCCGTGCGTCGCGCGTGCGCCGAGCAGCACGCGGTCCACGCGCATGGCGTGGTGCTGCTCGTGGCGCGCAGCATCCCCAAGACGTCCAGCGGGAAGATTCAGCGCCGGGCGACGAAGGCGGCCTATCTGGCGGGCGAGCTGGAAGTCGTCGAGGCCTCCGTGACGGAGCCCGAGGCGATTGAAGTGCCCGCGGCGCCGACGCGTCCCCTGAAGGAGACGCTCGCGCTGGCGGCCGAGTCGGAGCGCGCCGCGCACGTCCAGGACTACCTGCGCTATGCGGTAGCGCGCACGCTGCGCATGGACGCCGCGAAGCTGCCGGGCCACACGGAGCTGGCGAGCCTGGGACTCGACTCGCTGATGGTGCTGGAGCTGCACGGCCAGTTGGAGTCGGAGCTGGGCGTGGCCCTGCCCGCCGCCTTCCTCTGGATGAGCCCGACGCTGGACGCCGCCGCCGCGAAGCTGCTGGAGGCGTGGCAGGGCATCCGGCCGGAGACCTCGCTTGTCGCGCCGCCGCTCACCGCGGGGCCTCGCGAGGGTGAGCTGCCCCTGTCGTCGGGCCAGCTCCGCCTGTGGTTCCTGGACCGGCTGGTGCCGGACAGCGCGCTCTACAACCTCCACTTCCAGTTGCGGCTCACCGGCCCCCTGGACGCGCAGGCCCTGGGACGCAGCCTGGACGCGCTGCTGGCGCGGCACCCCACGCTGAGCGCGGGCTTCCCCGAGGTGGACGGACAGCCGCGCCTGGTGACACGCGCGCCCGCGCCGCTGGCGCTTCCCCGCTTCGACCTGCGCGCGCTGGAGTCCGAGGCCCGCGCCTCGGAGCTGCGGCGGCTGTCGCTGGAGCAGTCGCGCGAGCCCTTCCGCCTGTCCGAGGGCCCCTCCGTGCGCGCCTCGCTGGTGGCCCTGGGTGAGCACGAGCACGTGCTGCTGATGACCCAGCACCACATCGCCACGGATGGCTGGTCCATCGGCGTGCTGGCGCGTGAGCTGGCGGCGCTGTACCGGGCACAGGTCTCCGGAACAGGCGCCGAGCTGCCGCTCCCCACCCTCCAGTACACGGACTTCGCGCGGTGGCAGCAGGGCCTGGGCGCGCGGCTCGACGGGCAGCGGGCGTATTGGGGCAAGCAGCTCGCGGGCCTGTCGCGCCTGGAGCTGCCCACCGACTTCCCCCGTCCCCGGGAGCCGGGCTTCCAGGGCGCTCTGCACCGGCTCACGCTGGAGCGTTCGCTGGTGGAGTCGCTGCGCGCGCTGGGGCGTCGCGAGGGCTGCACGCTCTTCGTCACGCTGACGGCGGCATGGACGGCGCTCCTGCACCGCTACAGCGGCCAGGAAGACTTCGGCGTGGGCACCGTGGTGGCGAACCGCGAGCGCCCTGAGCTGCGCGACGTCGTGGGCTTCTTCGCGCACACGCTCGTGCTGCGGGCGAACGTGTCGGGGCAGCCGTCCTTCCGCGAGCTGCTCGCGCGGACTCGGCAGACCTTCCACGAGGCGCTGTCCCACGCGGACCTCCCCTTCGAGGAAGTCGTCGGCGCGGCGCGGGCTCCTCGCGGTGGCGCGGACAACCCGCTGTTCCAGACGGCGCTGTTGCTGGAGGCGTTGCCTCCCACGGACCTGACGGTGCCGGGCATGCAGTGGCAGCCGGTGTTGCCGGTGCCGGACGGCGCGGTGGAGGGCACGTCGAAGTTCGACCTCCAGCTGTCGCTCGCGGAGACGGCGGACGGCCTCGCCGGTGCGCTCGAGTACCGCACGGACCTCTTCACGGCCGCCACCGTGGCGCGCCTGGCGAAGCACCTGGAGACGCTGCTGCGCGCGGCGGTGGACACGTCCGAGACGCGGGTGGAGGACCTGCCCCTGCTCGACGCCGTGGAGACGCGGCGGCTGCTGGTGGACTGGAACGAGCTGACGCCTTCGGCCCCCGAGGACGCGGCGGCGTGCATCCACGCGCAGTTCCGCGCCCAGGCGGCGAAGACGCCCGACGCCGTGGCCGTGGTGGGTGACGACGCGGCGCTCACGTACGCGGAGCTGGACGCGCGCTCCAACGCGCTGGCGTGGCACCTGCGGACGCTGGGCGTGGGGCCCGAGGTGCGGGTGGGCCTGTGCCTGGAGCGCTCGGCGGCCATGGTCGTCGCGATGATGGGCGTGCTCAAGGCTGGCGGCGCCTACGTGCCGCTGGACCCGGACTATCCCCGCGAGCGACTGGCGTACATGCTCGAGGACTCGGGCGCGACGGTGCTGCTCACGGAGACGCACCTGGAAGGCACCGTGCCCGCGGGACGCGCTCGCGTCGTTCCGCTGGAGAGCGTGGCGCTGACGGCCGGCGCGGGGCGCGATGCGCCTCCTCCTTCCGGCATGGGCCCGGCGAACCTCGCGTACGTCATCTACACGTCCGGCTCCACGGGGCGCCCCAAGGGCGTCATGGTGCCCCATGGCGGCGTGGCCAACTTCTTCACCGCGATGGATGCGCGCATCGGCGACCAGCCCGCGGGTGCGTGGCTGGCCGTCACCAGCATCTCCTTCGACATCTCCGTGCTGGAGCTGCTGTGGACGCTCACGCGCGGCTTCAAGGTGGTGGTGCAGGGCGACGGCGCGTCAATCAAAGCGCCCGCGCGGGCCTCCGCGTCGAAGCGCAAGCCGATGGAGATGAGCCTCTTCTACTTCGCGGATGACGCGGAGGCGGCGTCGGGAGACCGCTACCGGTTGCTGCTGGAGGGCGCGAAGTTCGCGGACCGCCATGGCTTCGCGGCGGTGTGGACGCCGGAGCGCCACTTCCACGCCTTCGGCGGCCTGTACCCCAGCCCCTCTGTCGCGAGCGCCGCCATCGCCGCGGTGACGGAGCGCGTGGCCATCCGCGCCGGCAGCGTCGTGTTGCCCCTGCACCACCCGGTCCGCGTGGCCGAGGAGTGGGCGCTGGTGGACAACATCTCCCGAGGCCGAGTGGGCATCTCCGTCGCCTCCGGCTGGCACGCGAACGACTTCGTCTTCGCGCCCGAGCGCTACGAGAAGCGCCGCGAGCTGATGCTGGAGGGACTGGAGACGGTGCGTCGCCTCTGGCGCGGTGAGACGCTGCGCATGACGGGCGGCGCGGGCGCGCAGGTGGACGTGACGCTGCGGCCCCGCCCGGTGCAGAAGGAGCTGCCGGTGTGGCTCACGGCGGCGGGCAACCCGGAGACGTTCCTCACCGCGGGCAAGCTGGGCTGCCACGTCCTCACCCACCTGCTGGGACAGACGTGGGAGGACCTGGAGAAGAAGCTGGTCCTCTACCGTGACGCCTGGCGCGCCGCGGGCCACGCGGGTGACGGCCACGTCACGCTGATGCTCCACACCTTCATCGGCGAGGACGCCGCCCAGGTGCGCTCGGTGGTGGAGAAGCCCTTCCGCGACTACCTGCGCAGCTCCGCGGACCTGATGCGAGGCCTGGGGCAGACGCTGGGCGTGGACCTGAACACGGCGACCGAGGCCGATCTGGATCGGCTGGCGGCGCAGGCGTTCGAGCGTTACTTCGAGACGAGCGGTTTGTTCGGCACCCCGCGCTCCGTGCGTGAGCAGATGGAGCGGCTGCGTTCGCTGGGCGTGGACGAGGTGGGCTGCCTCATCGACTTCGGAATCCCCGCGGACACCGTGCTGGCCAGCCTGCCCCTGCTCCTCGAGGTGAAGCTCCAGGCGGACCGCGAGGGCCGTCGCTCCGGCACCGCGCGCTCCATTCCGCTCAACCTGCGCGAGCACGCCGTCACGCACCTGCAATGCACGCCGTCGCTGGCGCGCGCGCTGATGGCCGAGCCCGAGTCCACCGAGGCGGTGGGCGGGCTGCACCGGCTGATGGTCGGCGGCGAGGCCCTCCCCTCCTCCCTCGGCGCATCGCTGCGGCAGGTGCTGGGCGAGGGCTCGCGGCTGCTCAACATGTACGGCCCCACGGAGACGACCATCTGGTCGTCCACGCACGACGTGCGCGACGAGTCCGCGCCGGTGGTTTCCATCGGCACGCCGTTCCTGAGGACGCAGTTCTACCTGCTCGACGCGCGGATGCGCCCGGTGCCGGTGGGCGTGCCCGGGGAGTTGTTCATCGGTGGCGCGGGCGTGGTGCGCGGCTACCTGGCGCGTCCGGAGCTGACGGCGGAGCGCTTCCTGCCGGACCCGTTCTCCCGCGAGCCGGGCGCGCGGCTGTACCGCACGGGCGACAGGGCGCGCTGGCGCGAAGACGGCACGGTGGAGTTCCTGGGCCGCGTGGACCACCAGCTCAAGGTGCGTGGCTTCCGCATCGAGGCGGGTGAAATCGAGGCGGTGCTCAGCGCCAGGCCGGAGGTGCGCGAAGCCGTCGTGGTGGCCCGCGAGGACACGCCGGGCGACGTGCGACTGGTGGCGTATGTGGTGCAGCGTGACGGCCACGCCATCGACGCGGCCGCGCTGCGCGACGCGGTGGCGCAGCGACTGCCCGAGCACATGGTGCCGTCGCTGGTGGTGGAGCTGCCGGCGCTGCCCCTCACGCCCAACGGCAAGGTGGACCGCAAGGCCCTGCCCGCGCCCACGGCGACGCGGGCCTCGCGCGCGGCCTTCGTGGCGCCGCAGGGCCAGTTGGAGCAGCAGATCTCCGACATCTGGAAGGAAGTGCTCAAGGTCGAGCAGGTCGGCGTGAACGACAACTTCTTCGACCTGGGTGGCCACTCGCTCCTGATGGTGCAGGTGCACACCCGACTCAAGGCGGTGCTCGGTGGGGAGCTGCCGCTGCTCAAGCTGTTGGAGCATCCCACCGTCAGCGCGCTCGCCCGTTTCGTGCGTCAGGGAACTCCGGCCGGGGCTTCCTCGGTGGAGACGGCGCAGGACCGGGCGAAGCGTCAGCTGGAGAGTCTGAAGCGGCAACAGCAACGGGCACGGAAACAGGGGTAGGACCATCATGGGGCAACAGCGGGAGTACCAGGGGGACGTGGGGCTGGCGGTGGCCATCGTCGGCATGGCCGTGCGCGTTCCTGGTGCCGAGGACGTGGACGCGTTCTGGCGCCTGCTGCGCGAAGGCGTGGAAGGCATCACCTTCTTCTCCGACGACGCGCTCAAGTCCCTGGGTGTTGACCCTTCGTTCCTGGCCAACCCCCACTTCGTCCGCGCGGCGCCGGTGCTGGAGCGACCGGCCCGCTTCGACGCGGGCTTCTTCGGCTACGCCCCTCGCGAGGCGGAGCTGTTGGACCCCCAGCACCGCGTCTTCCTGGAGTGTGTCTGGAAGGCGCTGGAGAACGCGGGCTATGCGCCGGGGCGAATCCCCGGAACGACGGGCCTCTACGCGGGCTCCAGCCTCAGCAGCTACCTGCTCTTCAACCTGCTCTCACGCGCGGAGTTCCAGCAGGCCGAGGACACCTTCCCGGCCATGGTGGCCAACGACAAGGACTTCCTCGCCACGCGCGTGGCCTATCACCTGGACTTCAAGGGCCCGGCGCTGACGGTGCAGACGGGTTGCTCCACGTCGCTGGTGGCCACGCACCTCGCCTGCCAGTCGCTGCTCGGCTACCAGTGTGACGTGGCGCTCGCGGGTGGCGTGTCCGTGCACATGCCGCAGCGCACCGGCTACCACTACCAGGAAGGTGGCATCACCTCTCCGGACGGCCACTGCCGCGCGTTCGACGCGAAGGGCCAGGGCACGCTCTTCGGCAGCGGCGCGGGCGTGGTGGTGCTCAAGCGCCTGGAGGACGCGCTCAACGACGGCGACACCATCCACGCCGTCATCCGCGCATCCGCCATCAACAACGACGGCGCGATGAAGGTCGGCTTCACCGCGCCCGGCGTGGAGGGCCAGGTGGAGGTCATCGCCCGGGCCCAGGCCATCGCGGAGGTGGCGCCGGACTCCATCGGCTACGTGGAGGCGCACGGCACCGCCACGCCGCTCGGAGACCCCATCGAGGTGCAGGCGCTCGACACCGTGTTCCGCGCCGGCACCGACAAGCGTGGGTTCTGCGGGCTCGGCTCGGTGAAGACGAACGTGGGCCACCTGGACGCGGCCGCGGGCGTGACGGGGCTGGTGAAGACGGTGCTCTCGCTGGAGCACGGGGAGCTGCCGCCCAGCCTGAACTACGAGGCGCCCAACCCGCGCATCGACTTCGCCAACAGCCCCTTCTACGTCAACACCGCGCTCAAGGCCTGGCCCGAGGGCGCCACGCCGCGCCGCGCGGGCGTCAGCTCGTTCGGCATCGGCGGCACCAACGCGCACGTCATCCTGGAGGAGGCTCCGTTCGTCCGGCCGGGAGACTCGGCGCGCGCGTGGCAGCTCCTGGTGCTCTCCGCCCGGACGCAGACGGCGCTGGAGAAGCAGACCACCTCCCTTCTGGAGCACTTGAAGACGCACCCCGAGCAGTCGCTCGCGGACGTCGCCTGGACGCTGCAGATGGGCCGCAAGGCGCTGGACCTCCGGCGCGTGCTGGTGTGCCGCGACCGCGACGACGCCGTGCGCGTGCTGGAGACGAGGGACCCGCAGCGGCTGTTCACGCTCGCGCCCGGCTCCGCCACGACGTCGGCGGTCTTCATGTTCCCCGGCGGCGGCGCGCAGTACCCGGACATGGGCCGGGGCCTCTACGACGCGGAGCCCGCGTTCCGCGAAGCGGTGGACCAGTGCTTCGCGCTCTTGCGCCCCCGGCTGGGCTTCGACCTGAAGCCCGTCATGTACCCGGACGCGGCCAATGCGGCGAACGCGAGCCAGCGTCTCAAGCGGACTTCGCTGGCGCTGCCCGCGCTGTTCACCGTCGAGTACGCGCTGGCGCGCCTCTGGGAGTCGTGGGGCGTGAAGCCCGAGGCCGTCATCGGCCACAGCCTGGGTGAGTACACGGCGGCCTGCCTCGCGGGCGTGTTCTCGCTGGAGGACGCGCTGGCGCTGGTGGTGCTGCGCGGCAAGCTCTTCGAGGAGCTGCCCGGTGGCGGCATGCTCAGCGTGCCCCTGCCTGAGTCCGAGGTGCGGCCCCTGCTTGGGGAGACGCTGTCCCTGGCGGCGGTGAACGGGCCCTCGCAGTGCGCGGTCGCCGGCACGGTGGAGGCCGTCGAGGCCCTGGCGGCGGAGCTGACTCGCCGCGAGGTGGAGTTCCGTCACATCCCCATCGACGTGGCGGCGCACTCGCATCTGGTGTCGCCGATTCTCGCGCGCTTCCAGGAGTTCATCGGGACGCTCCAGCGCAACGCGCCCACCCTGCCGTTGATGTCCAACGTCACCGGCACGTGGATGACGCCCGAGGAAGCGACGGACCCGGCGTACTGGACGCGTCACCTGCGGCAGACGGTGCGCTTTGGCGACGGCATCCGCACGCTGGCGGAGACTCCCCACCGCGTGTACCTGGAGGTCGGCCCTGGCCGCACGCTGAGCACGCTCGCGCGACTCCAGCTCACCGGCCCCCAGGCGCCTCCCGTCCTCCCTTCGCTGCGCCATCCGCAGGACCCGGTGCCCGACGAGGAGCTGCTCACCGCCACGCTCGGCAAGCTCTGGGCGGCGGGAATCGACGTCGACTGGAACGGCGTGCGCGGCGAGAAGCGGCGCCTGCGCGTTCCCCTGCCCACCTATCCCTTCGAGGGACAGGACTACTGGCTCGCGCCTGAAGCGCCCTCCACGCAGCGACGAGGCGCGACGCGCAAGACGACGGACGTCGGCGGCTGGTTCTACGTGCCCTCGTGGAAGCGCGCGCCGTTGCCCCTGCCTCGCGCGGGCGCCAGCACGACACGCGACTGGGTCGTGTTCCTGGATGCGGGCGGCGTCGGCGAGTCCCTGGCCACGCGACTGGAGAGCGCCGGTCACCGCGTGGCGCGTGTGTCGCGCGGCGCTCGGCTCCAGGAACTGGGCGAGTACCACTTCAGCATGGACCCCGTGGACACGCAGGAGCCCTCGTTCCTGCTGCTGGCCCTGAAGGCGAAGGACTTCAAGGTGGAGCGCATCGTCCACTTGTGGAGCCTGGATGGGCTCGACGGCGCCGAGCACGAGTCGGCCGAGTCGCGCTTCGAGCAACTGCAAGAGCGCGGGTTCCATCCCCTGCTGCGGCTCACGCGCGCGCTGGCGGAGGAATCCCTCCCCGGCCCCGTGGAGCTGACGGTGGTGGGACGCGGGGCGTTCGACGTGGAGAGCACGGACGAAGTCGTTCCCGAGCACGCCACCCTGCCCGCGCTGTGCAAGGTGATTCCGCAGGAGCACGACACCCTGGCCTGCCGTTACGTGGACCTGGGCCATGGCGGAGTGTCGACGGCCGCGAACGCCCTGCTGCGCGAGCTCACCTCCGACACGAAGGAGCCCGTGGTCGCCTGGCGCGGGACGCACCGGCTGGCGCAGACGCATGAGCCGCTGCGGCTGGAGCAGGATGCCCTGGCGGCGCAGCCCTTCAAGGCCCGGGGCGTGTACCTCATCACCGGTGGCCTGGGTGGCGTCGGCCTGCTGCTCGCGCGGTACCTGGCGAGCGCCCATCAAGCCCGGCTCATCCTGGTGAGCCGCGCGGGGTTGGAGGTGGACCCGGGCGGCCACAAGCAGCGCGCGGTGCGTGAGCTGGAAGCGGCGGGCGCGGAGGTGCTGGTGGTCCGCGCCGACGTGGCGGACGAGTCACGGCTGAGCCTGGCGCTCGCGGAGGCGGACGTTCGCTTCGGCGCGGTGGACGGAGTGATTCACGCGGCGGGCCTCGCGGGTGAAGGCGCGGTGGCGCTTCTCTCCGGACTGGACGCCGCCGCTTGCGCTCCCCACTTCCGGGCGAAGGTCCATGGCACCTACGCGCTGGAGCGCGCGCTGACGGGCCGGTCGCTGGACTTCGTGCTGTTGGTGTCCTCCAACGCGGCGGTGCTCGGAGGCCTGGGGCTCGCGGCGTATGGCGCGGCGAATGCGTTCCTGGATGCCTTCGCCGTCTCGCGTTCGCGCGAGGGGTCGACGCGGTGGCTGAGCACCAACTGGGACGGCTGGCCCGGCATGGACGAGGTGACGCGCGAGGTCCGCACGAGCATCGACGTGTTCGCCATGTCTCCGACCGAGGCGGTGGAGGCCTTCCGCCGCGTGGTGGAATCCCCTTTGAGCGGACAGGTGGTGGTGTCCACCGGCGACCTCGTGTCACGCGTCGCGCGGTGGGTGCGGGGAGAGGGCGCGGGGAAGCAGGCGGACGCGGCGGGTGGCGCGACGCATGAGCGGCCCCAGCTCGGCACCGAGTACGTGGCGCCGACGGATGACGTGGAGCTGGCGCTGGCGAAGGTGTGGCAGGAGCAGCTCGGACTGGCGCAACTGGGCATCCACGACAACTTCTTCGACCTCGGTGGCAACTCGCTGCTGTGGCTCAAGATTGTCGGTCGCCTGAAGCGTGAGCTGGGGCGCGACGTTCCCCTCACCTCCGTGTTCGAGGCGCCCACCGTGGCCGCGCTGGCGAAGCGGCTGGGGAGTCTGCCGGCTCCGGAGGATGCCCCCACCTTCGAGGCGAGTCAGAACCGGGGAGCCCAGCGCAGGGAGCGGCGCAGTCGCCGTGAGTAGAGCAGCGAAGGAGCGGATGACGTGGACGTGAAGCAGCCGGAAGACATCGACAACGCAGACCTCGCCATCATCGGCATGTCCGGGCGCTTTCCAGGCGCACGCGACACGGCCGAGTTCTGGGCGAACGTGCGCGGCGGCGTGGAGTCCATCCGCTTCTTCACCCCCGAGGAGTGTCTCGCGGCCGGAGTCCCCCCGGAGCTGGTGGCGGACCCCGACTACGTGCGCGCGGCGGCGGTGCTGCCGGAGCCCGAGTCCTTCGACGCCGCGTTCTTCGACATGCCGCCCCGCGAGGCGGAGCTGACAGACCCTCAGCACCGCGTCTTCCTGGAGGTCTGCTGGGAGGCGCTGGAGCACGCGGGCTACTCGCCGCGCGACTACCCGGGCGCCATCTCCGTGTATGGCGGGGCCACGCTCAACACGTACTTGCTGATGAACCTGGCGCGCAATCCCCGCGTGCTGGAGTCCGTGGAGCCGGTGCAGGTGAACATCGGCAACGGCACCGACTTCCTGGCCACCCGCGTCTCGTACAAGCTGAACCTCCGAGGCGCCAGCCACGCCGTGCAGAGCGCCTGCTCGACGTCGCTGGTGGCGGTGCACCTGGCCTGCCAGAGCCTGCTCAATGGCGAGTGCGACATGGCGCTCGCGGGCGGCGCCTCCGTCAACGTCAACTTCTTCAACGGCTACCGGCACGCCGAGGGAGGCATGGCGTCTCCCGATGGCCGCTGCCGCCCGTTCGACGCGAAGGCCCGGGGCACGCTGTTCGGCAGTGGCGCGGGCGTCGTGCTGCTGAAGAAGCTGCGCAACGCGGTGCGGGATGGCGACACGGTGCACGCCGTCATCAAGGGCTCGGCCACCAACAACGATGGCGCGCTCAAGGCGGGCTACACCGCTCCGGGCATCGAGGGCCAGTCCCAGGTGGTGGCGGAGACGCTCGCGGCGGCGGGACTGGACGCGGACTCCATCGGCTACGTGGAGGCCCACGGCACCGCGACGCCCCTGGGCGACCCCATCGAGGTGGAAGCGCTCACGCGCGCCTTCCGTTCCTCCACTCAGCGCAGGCGCTTCTGCGCCTTGGGCTCGGTGAAGGGCAACGTGGGCCACCTGGATGCCGCCGCCGGCATCACCGGCCTCATCAAGACGGCCCTGGCCGTGAAGCACGGTGAGCTGCCGCCCAGCCTCCACTACGAGCGGCCCAACCCGGCCATCGACTTCGACGGCAGTCCCTTCTACGTCAACGCGACGCTCAAGCCCTGGCCCGCGGGCGCGCTGCCCCGGCGCGGCGGCGTCAGCTCCTTCGGCGTGGGCGGCACCAACGCGCACGTCGTGCTGGAGCAGGCGCCTCGCACGCCCGACAGCACGGCCTCACGTCGCCCGTGGCACCTGCTGCCGCTGTCCGCGCGCACGCCCTCCGCGCTGGAGGCCAGCACGCGGCGTCTCGCCGAGGCCCTGAAGGCGCAGCCCGACGCGAAGCTCGCGGACGTGGCCTGGACGCT
The DNA here is from genome assembly GCF_010894455.1 of Myxococcus eversor. Lineage (GTDB taxonomy): Bacteria > Myxococcota > Myxococcia > Myxococcales > Myxococcaceae > Myxococcus > Myxococcus eversor. The sequence continues at coordinate 195,842 of NZ_JAAIXY010000022.1, forward strand.
CCAAGCGGGACGCCAGCGTTTCTCGCAGCGGCGCTTCCTGCTCGCGCGAAGCGTGGGCGACGCGGTGGAGGTGCTCTCCCAGGAAGGTGATGCCCGCCTCCACACCGAGTCCCAGGACGCGGTGGAGCGCCCGGTGGCGTTCCTCTTTCCGGGACAGGGCTCGCAGCACGTGGGCATGGGGCGAGCGCTGTATGACGCGGAGCCCGTCTTCCGCGTCGAAGTCCACCGGTGCGCCGAGCTGCTCAAGCCGCATCTGGGCGGGCGCGACTTGCGGGACGTGATGTATCCGAAGTCCGGGGACCCGGCGGAGAACGAGAAGACGCTGGCTCGGACGGAGTTCACCCAGCCGGCGCTGTTCGTCATCGAGTACGCCACCGCGCGCCTCTGGATGTCCTGGGGCGTGAAGCCCGCGGCGATGCTGGGGCACAGCATTGGTGAGTACGTGGCCGCGTGCCTCGCGGGGGTCTTCACGCTGGAGCACGCGCTCCAATTGGTCGCCGCGCGCGGCCGGTTGATGCAGTCGCTGCCCGCCGGCTCCATGCTGGCGGTGCCGCTGAGCGAGGACGAGGTTCGTCCGTATCTCGGAACCGAGCTGAGCCTCGCCGCGGTGAACGCGCCCATGCAGTGCGTGGCCTCCGGGCCGACGGAAGCGGTGGAGAAGCTCAAGCGCCAGCTCGATGAGGCCGGCGTTCGCAGCCACGTGCTCGCCACGTCGCATGCCTTCCACTCGGCGATGATGGACCCCATCCTGGAGGCCTTCACGGCACGCGCGGCGGCCGTGAGCCTTCGTCCGCCCACCCTGCCCTTCGTCTCCAACGTCACCGGGACGTGGATTACGACGGAGCAGGCGACGAGCCCCAAGTATTGGGCCCAGCATCTGCGTGGCGCGGTGCGCTTCGCGGATGGACTGCACGCGCTCCTCTCCGACCCGAAGCGCGTGGTGCTGGAGGCGGGTCCGGGACAGGTGCTCAGTCGACTCACGCGGCGCTATCCGGACGCCACCGCGTCACGTCCGGTGCTCAGCTCGATGCCCTCCTCGCAGGACACCGTGGCCGCCGATGCGCCCCCGCACGCGTACACGACGCTGGGTGGACTCTGGCAGGCCGGCGTCACCGTGGACTGGCGCGGCTTCCACGGTGAGGGGCGTCGCCACCGCATCCCGCTTCCGACCTACCCGTTCGAGCGGAAGCGCTACTGGGTGGAGCCCGACACGAAGCCCAGCGTCGAGGCCGCGCCCGTCGCGAGCGAGACGCTCGGGCTGCCGCTCGCCCAGGCGCCGATGGAGCGCTGGTTCCATGCGCCGTCCTGGAAGCGCGCGCCGCTGCCTCCCGGGCGCACCGCGAAGGCCGCGAACCAGCGCGTCTGGCTGGTCTTCGAGGACGAGTCCTCTCCCACCGACGCACTGCTTGCGCCCGAGCCCGGCGAGGAGCGGATGGTGCTCCGCGTGCGTCCAGGCGCGGGCTTCAGTCACTCTGGGGAATTGAGCTATACCGTGGCGCCGGGCTCGCTGTCGGACCTTCGCGCGCTGACCACCGCGCTGCGGGACGCGGGCCGGCTGCCTGATACCGTGTTGCATCTGTGGAGCCTCACCACGGATGCACCCGCGTCCTTCGCGCAGGTCCAGGCGGGCGGTTACTTCACGCTCGTCGGCCTCGCGAGGGCCCTCGTCGAGCTGACGTCGGAGCGCCCCTGCACTGTCTGGGTGGTGTCCAACCACGTCCACGACGTCACCGGTGATGAGTCACTCCGCGCCGACAAGGCCACGCTGCTCGGCCCCTGCCGGGTGATTCAGCAGGAGCATCCGTTCCTGCGGTTCCACCATGTGGACATGGTGACGAGCCCGGAGGCACGACTCTCCGCCACCAGCCTCCAGGCACTTCGCGCCGAGCTGCGCTCGCTGCCCCGTGAGACGGTGGTGGCGCTGCGCGGTCCGCACCGCTGGGTGCAGGGCCTGGAGCCGCTGCCCCTTCCCGACGTGCCCGCGCCGCATCCGAGCGCGCGCCCCAACGGCGTGTACCTGCTCGTCCATGGCCTCGGCGGCCTGGGTGCGATGAACGGGCGCGCGCTGGCCAGCCTGTCTCCCGGAGCGAAGCTCGTCTGCCTGGAGCCGCTCGGCTTTCCGTCGCGCGACACCTGGGATGCGCACGTCGCCCGTCACGAAGAGAGCGAGACGTGGGCGCAGCGCATCCGCCGCGCGCGGCAGTTGGAGGCCCTGGGCGCGGAGGTGGTGGTGCTGCCCACCGACCTGACGCGACAGGAGTCGTTGCGCGAGGCCATCGATACGACCGTGGCCCGCTTCGGCGCGCTCCATGGCGTGGTGCACGCGGCGTGGCTCCCCAAGGACCAGGTGGCGCGGCTCGTCTCGGAGACGGGGCCCGAGGAGACCGCCTGGCACTTCGACCCGCGTGCGCGTGGACTGGCGCTGCTGGATGCGGTGCTCGGAGACCGGGCGCTGGACTTCCGCGTGGTGGCGTCGTCCATCTCCGCGGTGCTCGGAGGCATGGCCACCGTCGCGCACACCGCTGCGAGCGCCTGGCAGGACGCCTTCGCCCAGGCCGCGTCACATGAAGGACGGCGGTGGCTGAGCCTGGGCTGGGACGTGGTGAAGGTGGAGGACTACGGCGCGCACCCCGGTGCACGCGGTGAGGCCCTGGACCGACTGGCGCTCTCGCCCGAGCAAGGCGCCGAGGCCCTGAGCCGCGCGCTCGCGCATGCCACGGGCCCCTGGCTGGTGGTGTCCACCCACGACGTGGCCGCGCGGCTGTCCCCGGCGCCGCAAGCGCTCGGCACCGAGGACACGCGGGAGGAGCCCGCGGCGCGGCCTCAGCATCCGCGGCCGGCGAACCTGCGCAGCGCCTATGTGGCGCCGACGACGGACATGGAGCGGACGCTCGCCGACCTGTGGCAGCAGACGCTGGGCGTCGCGCCCATCGGCATCCAGGACAACTTCTTCGAGCTGGGCGGCGACTCCCTCATCGCCGTGCAACTCAGTGACCGCCTCAAGCGGCGGCTCAACGTCAGCGTTCCCGCGTCCAGCCTCTACGAGGGTGTCACCGTGAAGGCCCTGGCGGTGCTGCTCCAGCCTCCCGAGGCGGGACCCGGCTCCGCGAACAGCGAGGCTGACGAGCGCGAGTCCGCCGTGCAGCGCCGCAAGCAGAATCTCCAGCGACAGCGCTCCCGTCGCCGTGCGGACGATGAAGAACCGGAGGAAGGCGACTGAGTCGTCGCGGCTCCTTCTCGACCTCCACGCCCCCGCCCATGCGAGCCATCCTCACCAACTTCGGAACCCTCGGCGACATCCAGCCCTTCGTGGCGCTGGCGGTCGAGCTGAAGCGTCACGGACACCAGCCCGTGCTCGCCGCCGCGCCGTCGTACCGCGCGCTCGCCCGACAGCATGACGTCGACTTCATTCCGGTGGGCCCCGACCTGCGGGAAGCCCAGAGCGGCATCACCCAGGCGATGATGGGGAGCCCCGACGTCGTGCACTCCGCCGGCGGCATGCTCCAGCTCTTCCAGCCGCTCCTGGAGGCGCTGCCCCTCATGTTCCAGGACCTGCGCGCCGCGTGTCAGGGCGCGGACGTGCTCGTCAGCGGACGCGTCCAGCCCGTCGCGCGCATGGTGCATGACCTGACGCACCTGCCTTTCGTCACGGTGCTGGTGGAACACAGTGGCAGCGGCGGCGGCAGCCCCGCCTTCCAGTTCGCCGTGCGCGGACTGGTCAATCCCCTGCGCGAGGCCCACGGCCTTCCGCCGCTCGACAACCCGCTGGTGGATGGCCTGTCGAATCAACTGGTGCTCACCGCGCTGAGCCGGCACGTGCGGCCTCCCGCCTCGGACCTGCCCCCGCACCACCACACGGTCGGGTACTGCCTTGTCGACGAGCCGGCCTTCACTCCGGACGCGGAGCTGGCCTCGTTCCTCGCCGAGGGCGAGCCGCCCGTCTGCATCACCTTCGGCAGCATGACCCACGCGGACCCGGCGGCGCTGACGGACACGCTGGTAGCCGCCACGGTGCGCGCGGGGCGACGGGCACTCATCCAGCACGGATGGAGCGGCCTGGGCCAGCGCGCCCTCCCTCCGACGGTGCGGGCCCTGGGACAGGTGCCGCACTCCTGGCTCTTCTCGCGCGTGTCGTGCGTGGTGCACCACGGCGGAGCGGGCACCACGGGCGCGGCGTTCCGGGCGGGCGTCCCGCAGGTCGTGGTGCCGCACACGTATGACCAGTTCACCTGGGGCGAGGTCGTCCAGCAGCAGGGCTGCGGGGGCGCGGCGCTGCCGATTGGTGAGCTGAGCACGGAGCGACTCGGGGACGCGTTGAGCGCGGTGCACGCTCGCGCGGATATCCAGGCGTCCGCGGCGCGGCTGGGAGAACAGCTCCGCGCGGAGCACGGAACGATGAAGGCGCGTCAGCTCCTCGAGGACCTGGTCCGACGAGTGGGGCTGGCCACGGACTCGAAGGCCGAGGACGAGGCGGACGCGGAAGACGAGGGGCGGCAACAGCGTCGCAAGTCGGCGCTGAAGCAGCAACGGGCGAGGAAGGTCGAAACTTGAGCGGGACTTTGGAGAGAGACATGGCCACGGATTCATCCAGCGCGGACACCACGGGGTTGGAGATCGCCGTCGTCGGCATGGCGGGGCGCTTCCCGGGTGCACGTGACTTGGAGGCGTTCTGGCGCAACCTGCGGGACGGCGTGGAGTCCATCAGCTTCCTGACGGACGCGGAGCTGGAGGCGAGCGCGCTCGACACGGCCGCCATCCGCTCGGACCCGAACTACGTGAAGGCCGCCGCCGTCCTGGAGGACGCGGACCTGTTCGACGCGGGCTACTTCGGCGTCACCCCCAAGGAAGCGGAGGTGATGGACCCGCAGCAGCGCGTCTTCCTGGAGTGCGCCGTGGAGGCGCTGGAGAACGCGGGCTACGACGCCGAGCGCTTCAAGGGTCGCATCGGCGTGTACGCCGGAGCGCGCACGGACACGTACGTCTTCAACCTCTTCTCCAATCCCTCCGCGCTCGGCGGGTTGGACCCGTTCGAGATTGGCCTGGGCAATGACCTGGCCTTCCTCACCACGCGCGTGGCGCACCGCCTCAACCTGCGAGGCCCCGCGTACTCGGTGCACACCGCGTGCTCCACGGCGCTCGTCGCGCTGCACCTGGCGGGACAGGCCCTGCTCGCGGACGAGTGCCGGATGGCGATTGCCGGCGCCGTCGCCATCAACGTGCCGCAGAAGGTCGGCTACCTGTATCAGTACGGCGGCATCGCCTCGCCGGACGGCCACTGCCGCGCCTTCGACGCGAAGGCGGCGGGCACCATCTTCGGCAGCGGAATCGGCCTCGTCGTCCTCAAGCGGCTGGAGGACGCGCTGGCGGACGGAGACACCATCCACGCCGTCATCAAGGGCTCCGCCATCAACAACGACGGCGCCGTGAAGGCCAGCTTCACCGCGCCCAGCGTGCAGGGACAGGCCACCGTCATCAAGGACGCCCTCGCCGCGGCGGAAGTCCCCGCCGACACGATTTCCTACGTGGAGACGCACGGCACGGGCACCGCGCTGGGAGACCCCATCGAGCTGCGCGCCTTGACGAAGGTGTTCGGCGCGAAGGCGAAGGGCCGTCGCACGGTGCCCATCGGCTCGGTGAAGACGAACGTGGGACACCTGGACGCGGCGGCCGGCAGCGCGAGCCTGCTCAAGGCCATCCTCGCGATGAAGCACCAGCAGGTCCCGCCCAGCCTCCACTTCGAGTCCCCCAACCCGCAGATCGACTTCGACAGCGGGCCCTTCTATGTGAACACCGCGCTCCAGCCCTGGCCGCGCGGCAGGACGCCCCGGCGCGCGGGCGTCAGCTCGTTCGGCATCGGCGGCACCAACGCCCACATCGTCCTGGAGGAAGCACCTCCCGCGCCCGCGGCTTCGACGGGCCGTCCGTGGGAGCTGCTGGTGTTGTCCGCGCGCAGCCATACCGCGCTCGACTCGGCCACCGCGCGGCTCGCGCAGCACCTGGAGACGCATCCGGAGCAGACGCTGGCGGATGTGGCGTACACGCTCCAGGTGGGCCGCAAGGCCCATGCGCACCGCCGCGTCCTGGTGGCGCGCGATGGACAGGATGCGATGCGGGTGTTGCGCATGGCGGAGCCGCAGCGCGTGCTCTCCGGCACGCACGAGACGGGCAACCGCCCCGTGTCCTTCCTCTTCTCCGACGCCGGAGCGGAAGCTCCGTTGGAGTCGCTGTATCGCTCGGAGCCCGCGTTCCGCGCGGAGGTGGACGCGTGCGCGGAGCTGCTCCAGTCGCGGCTCGGCGTGGACCTGCGCGCCGTGCTGTATCCCGAGGACGGGAGCCGACCGGCCGTCTCCGGCGCGGTGACCGCCGCCGCGCGCTTCGTGGAGGCGTACGCCCTGGCGCGCCTGTGGATGTCGTGGGGTGTGCAGCCGGAGTCGATGCTGGGTGAAGGCATGGGCGCGTGGATCGCCGCCAGCCTCGCGGGCACGCTCCCGCTGGAGGAGGCCCTCTCCCTGACGATTGCCCGAGCCGAGGGGCGTGAGCTTTCACCGAACGCCGCGACGCTGAAGGCGCCGGAGGTGCCGCTCTACTCCCTGGCCACGGGAGCCCTGCTCACGTCCGCCGAGGCCACCCGCCCCGAGACGTGGAAGGACGCGACGAGCCGCGCGCCGCGTATGGACGATGCGCTGCGCGAGCTGGTGAAGGAGCCCTCTCGCGTCGTGCTCGCGATGGGGGCCGCGGGGCCGCTCGTCGAGAAGGCCCGCGCGCTGGCCGGGAGCACGGGGACTCGCTCCGTGCACGGCTGCCTGCCCGTGTCGGGGACGAACCAGCCCGCGTCGGTGGCGGTGCTCGGCGCGCTGGGGCAGCTCTGGCTGGACGGTGTGGAGGTGGACTGGGAAGCCGTGAGCGAGGGCCGCGTCCTTCGCCGCGTGCCGCTGCCCGCGTACCCCTTCGAGCGTCAGCGCTACTGGGTGGCGCCGGGCTCGCGCGTCGAGGCCACGCAGGCCCAGGCGCCGCAGGGCAAGCTCGTGGACATGGCGGAGTGGTTCCACGCGCCCACGTGGCACCGCACTGCGCCCGTGGCCCTGGACCGCAAGGCCCTGGCCGAGCGTCGCTGCTGGGTCGTCTTCGTGGACGGCGTGGGCGTCGGCGAGGCGCTGTGCCGCCGCCTGGAGGAGGCTGGCCAGGACGTGGTGCGAGTGCGCCAGGGAAACTCCTTCATGCGGGACGCCGCGCGCCGGTATGCGGTGGATCCTCGCCTGCGCGGGGACTACGCCACGTTGTGGAAGGACCTGGCGGACCAGGAGCTGAGCCCGTCCGTGGTCGTCCACCTGTGGAGCCTCGCCTCGTCGGGCGAGGGCCTTCCGGGGCCCGAACTGTTCCGCAAGGTGCAGGACACGGGCTACTACAGCCTCCTGCACCTGGGACAGGCGCTCGCGCAGGGAGACACCTCCCGTCCCGTGCGCCTGGAGGTGGTGACGGACCGGCTGCATGACGTGGCGGGCGAGGGCAATGCCCTCCCGGAGAAGGCCACGCTGCTGGGGCCGTGCAAGGTGATTCCGCAGGAGCAGGAGCACGTCAGCACGCGCTGCATCGACCTGATTGCACCGGAGCCTCTTGGCGCCGGCGTGGAGAAGCTCGCGGAGCGGCTGGTCGCCGAGCTGAGTCAGCGCACGCGCGACGCCGTCGTGGCGTGGCGCGGAAACCACCGCTTCACGCAGACCCTTGCGCCGCTGCGGCTGGAGCACTCGGGCGAGGCGGCGGCTCCTCTGCGTGAGCAGGGCGTCTACCTCATCACCGGTGGCCTTGGCGCCGTGGGCCTGATGCTCGCCGAGCACCTGGCCCAGACGCTCAAGGCCCGCCTGGCGCTCTTGGGACGCACCGCCCTGCCGGCGACGTCCGAGTGGGATTCGTATCTGGCCACGCATCCCGAGGACGACGCGGTGGCCCAGCGCATCCTCCAGGTGCGGAAGCTGGAGCGGCTTGGCGCGCAGGTGATGGTGGTGCGCGCGGACGTCGCGGACGCGGCGCAACTGGAGGCCGCGGTGGCGCAGGTGGAGGCCCGGTTCGGCGCGCTCAATGGCGTGCTCCACTGCGCGGGCGTCACGCATGGCCCATCGCTCTACAACCCGCTGACGGAGATTGGCCGGGGCGAGTCGGAGACGCAGTTCGGTCCGAAGGTCTACGGCACCTACGCGTTGCAGGAGGTGCTGAGCACCCGCTCGGCGGATTTCGCCCTGCTCTTCTCGTCCAACGCCGCAGTCCTCGGTGGCCTCGGCTACCTGACCTACGCGTCCTCCAACCTCTTCATGGACGCCTTCGCGCAGGCCCACTCGGGAAGCACCGGGACGCGCTGGGTGAGCGCGTCGTGGGACCCCTGGCCGGAGGAGACGAAGCACAACCACGTGCGCACCAGCATGGACCAGTACGCCATGACGCCCCAGGAGGGCGCCGAGGCCGTCCGTCGTCTGGTGACGCTCGGCGTGGATGGCCACGTCGTCGTCGCCACGGGTGACCTGGCCCAGCGCTGGAAGTTGTGGATTCAGCGCGACACGTCCCAGCCCACCTCGGGTGCGCGCGCGGCTGGCAAGCCCCGTCGCGCGAAGACGCCCTTCGTGGCGCCCGCGAGCGAGCTGGAGAAGCAGCTCGCGGCCATCTGGCAGGAAGTCCTGGGCGTGGACTCCGTGGGACTGAACGACAACTTCTTCGACCTGGGCGGCCACTCGCTGCTCGCCACGCGCGTGGCCGGACGCCTGCGCACCCAGTTCGATTTCGACATTCCCCTGGCGAAGCTCTTCGAGGCCGCGACCGTGGCCTCCCTCGCGAAGCTGGTGGCGGACCACCAGACCGCGCTCGAAGAGGCCGCCAGTGACGCCGCGCTCGAGGAGCTGTCCAACCTCAGCGACGAAGAGATTGAAGCCGAGCTGGCCAGACGTTCGAGCTAGCCCCCACCGAATTTCAGTCGGGCCGACGACCCCGTTTCGGCCCCAGCAACCTTCCCCTCCGCCCTGGGTCATCCCAGCGAGCGGAGGCTCCGCAGTCGGAGTCCAGCAATGAGCGGTAGCTCCAAGAATCTCGACAAGCTCACTCCCAAGCAGCGTGCGCTGTACGAATTGCTCCTCAAGGAGAAGAAGGGGCAGCTCCAGGCCGCCACGACGCAGGCGCTCGAGCGGACCATTCCGCGTCGCGCCGGAACCGAGCCCGCGCCTGCTTCATTCCCGCAGCAGCGCCTGTGGGTGGTGGACCAGCTCGAGGGCGGACAGGCCTTCGCGTACAACGTCCACATCACCGTGCAGTTCACCGGCGTGCTGGACATCCCGCTGCTGGCGCGGTGTGTGAACCAGGTGGTGCGGCGCCACGAGTCGCTGCGCACGGTGTTCGCCGCGAGGGACGACGGGCTCCCCGTGCAGATCGTCCTGCCGGAGCTGACGCTGACCATCCCCGTGGAGGACATCTCCCACCTGGGCAAGGCGGAGCAGGACGAGGAGGTGGAGCGCCGCACCAGCGAGGAGTCCCAGCGCCTGTTTGATCTGGCGCGTGGACCGCTGCTGCGCGGCAAGGTGCTGCGCCTGGGTCCCGACAACCACGTGGCCCTGGTCACCATGCATCACCTGGTGACGGACCGCTGGTCGCTGGGTGTCTTCGTTCGCGAGCTGATGACCTTCTACGCGGCGGAGGTCACGGGCCAGACGCCCGCGATTCCGGAGCTCGCCATCCAGTACTCCGACTTCGCGGAGTGGCAGCGCGAGCGGATGCAGGGTGAGCGGCTGCGCATCGAGCTGGACTTCTGGAAGCAACATCTGAAAACGCTGCCGGAGCCGCTGGAGCTGCCCACGGACCGGCCGCGTCCCGCCCGCCAGACGTACCGAGGCTCGCGTCAGTTCGTCACGCTTCCCGTCGCGCTGACGCGCGTGCTGAAGGAGGTCAGCCAGCAGGAAGGGGCCACCCTCTTCATGACGTTGCTGGCCACGTTCCAGACGTTGATGCACCGGCACTCGCGGCAGACGGACATCACCGTCGGCTCGCCCATCGCCGGTCGCAACGTGCCAGAGCTGGAGTCGCTGATCGGCTTCTTCGTCAACACCCTGGTCCTGCGCAATGACCTGGGCGGCGACCCCACCTTCCGCGAGCTGCTGCGTCGCGCGAAGGACGTGTGCATGGCGGCGTATGCGCACCAGGAGCTGCCCTTCGAGAAGCTGGTGGAGGAGCTGCAGCCTCCGCGGGACTTGAGCCGTCACCCGCTGTTCCAGGTGATGTTCAGCTTCCAGAACACCCCGCGCCAGGACCTGTCGATGCCGGGGCTGCAGTCCACCTATCTGTTGGTGGACCCGGGCTCGGCGAAGTTCGACCTGCTGCTGGAGCTGCGCGAGGACCGGCCGGACGAGATCTTCGGCTGGCTGGAGTACAACACCGACCTCTTCGACGTCGCGACCATCCAGCGGCTGCGCGGTCACTTCTACACGCTGCTCGGAGCGGTGGCCGCCAACCCGGACACCCGCCTGTCCGAGCTGCCCCTCCTCACGAACGAGGAGCACCATCAGCTCCTCGCCGACTTCCAGGGCGCGCAGGTGAAGTACCCGAGTGAGGCCACGCTTCACTCGCTCATCGAGTCGCAAGCGATGCGCACGCCTTACTCGGAGGCCATTCGCTTCGAGGACAGCGTCCTCACCTACGCCCAGCTCGACTCGCGCTCCAACCAGCTCGCGCACCACCTGCGCTCGCTCGGTGCTCGCCCCGGCGTCCTCGTCGGTGTCTGCCTGGAGCGCTCGCTCGACCTCGTCGTCGCGCTGCTCGGCGTCCTCAAGGCTGGCGCCGCGTACGTGCCCCTGGACCCCGCGTATCCGCGTGAGCGCCTCGCCGGGATGCTGGAGGACGCCGACGCGCCTGTCCTCCTCACGCACGAGCACCTGAAGTCCGTTCTCCCCCCGCACGCCGCTCACGTGCTCTGCCTCGACTCCGAGTGGGACGCTGTCTCTCGCCGGCCCTCCTCTTCGCTCGAGTCGCTCGCCGGCCCGGACTCGCTCGCCTACGTCATCTTCACGTCCGGCTCCACGGGCCGCCCCAAGGGCGCCATGAATGCCCACTCAGGCGTCGTCAACCGCCTGCTGTGGATGCAGCAGCAGTACGCCCTCACGGCGATGGACACGGTCCTCCAGAAGACTCCGTTCTCCTTCGACGTCTCCGTCTGGGAGTTCTTCTGGCCCCTCATGACGGGCGCTCGCCTCGTCCTCGCGAAGCCCGGTGGTCACCAGGACCCCGCCTACCTCGTGCGCCTCATCGCCGAGCAGCGCGTCTCCACGCTCCACTTCGTCCCCTCCATGCTCCGCGCCTTCCTCGAGGAGCCGGGCGTCGAGAAGCTCTCCGGTCTGCGCCGCGTCGTGTGCAGTGGTGAGGCCCTCACTTCGGACCTCGTGGCTCGCGCCCATGCGCGCCTGCCTGCCTCCGCCGAGGTCCACAACCTCTACGGCCCCACCGAGGCCGCCGTCGACGTCTCCTTCTTCCACTGCGCTCGCGGCTCCTCTCGCTCCTCCATCCCCATCGGCAGGCCGGTCGCCAACACGCGCCTCTACGTCCTCGACCCCGACTCCCAGCCTTCTCCCGTCGGCGTCCCGGGCGAGCTCTTCATCGGCGGCGTCCAGGTCGGCCTCGGCTACTGGCGCAAGCCCCACCTCACCGCTGAGCGCTTCATCCCCGACGCCTTCAGCGCCACTCCCGGCGCTCGCCTCTACCGCACCGGCGACGTCGCTCGCTGGCTGCCCGACGGCACTCTCGAGTACCTCGGCCGCTCCGACTTCCAGGTCAAGCTGCGCGGCTTCCGCATCGAGCTGGGTGAAGTCGAGGCCGCGCTTCGCTCGCTTCCCTCCATCTCCGATACCGTCGTCGTCGTCCGCGACGAGGCGCGTCTCGTCGCCTACGTCGTCTCCTCCGGTGATGTCGACGCCGCCGCACTCCGGGCCGCGCTCTCCCAGCGCCTGCCCGAGTACATGGTGCCCTCCGCCTTCGTCTTCCTCGACGCGCTCCCCCTGAGCCCCAGTGGCAAGGTGGAACGCAAGGCGCTCCCGGCCCCGGACTTCGTCCCCGCCTCGCGCGAGTTCGTCGCGCCTCGCACGCCCTCAGAGGAGCTGCTCGCCTCCCTCTTCGCCTCGGTGCTTCGCATCGAGCGGGTCGGTGTCACCGACAGCTTCTTCGAGTTGGGTGGTCACTCGCTGTTGGGCACGCGACTGGTGGCGCGGCTTCGTGCCTCCACCGGCGTGGAGCTGCCGCTGCGCGATTTGTTCGAGGCGCCCACCGTCGAGCTGCTCGCTCAGCGGCTCCAGGTCGCTTCGGGTGGGGCTGTTGCGGACTCGGGCCCGGCGAAGCTGCGCCCGGTTCCGCGCGGTGGGGACCTGCCCCTGTCGTTCGCACAGCAGCGTCTGTGGTTCCTGGACCAGCTCCAGCCGGGCACCGCTTCGTACAATCTGCCCGCGGCCCTGCGGCTCGAAGGAGAGCTGGATGTCGAGGCCCTGCGGCAGTCCCTGCGGGCGCTCGTCCAGCGTCATGAGGTGCTGCGCACGCACTTCGTCGTCCGTGATGCGCAGCCCGTTCAGGTCATCGAGCCCGAGGCGCGGGTGGACCTGCCCGTGCAGGAGCTCGGGCTGCTGGAGCCATCGCACCGGGATGAGGAAGCGCGCAGGCTGATGCGGGAAGAGGCCCTGCGTCCGTTCGACCTGGCCCGTGGGCCGCTCGTCCGGGCCACGCTGCTTCGGCTCGACGCGCACCACCATCTGCTGCTGGTCACCGTCCACCACATCATCTCGGATGGCTGGTCCACGGAGGTCATGGTCCGGGAGCTGGGTGCGTTCTATCGCCAGTTCTCCGGCGGCGAGTCCGCGCGGCTCGCGCCCCTGCCCATCCAGTACGCGGACTTCTCCGTCTGGCAGCGGCAGCGGCTCAGCGGCGACACGCTTCGTCAGGAGCTGGACTGGTGGAAGCAGCAGCTCTCCGGAGCGCCCGCCGCGCTGGAGCTGCCCACCGACAGGCCCCGTCCCGCCGCGCAGACCGAGCATGGCGCGGTGCTTCCCATCTCCCTGTCCGCCAGCGTGAGCAACGCGGTGAGGGAGCTCGCGCAGCGCGAAGGCGCTACGCCGTTCATGATTTTGCTCGCCGTGTGGCAGCTCGTGCTGTCACGCTACTCGGGCCAGGACGACGTCCTGGTGGGTTCGCCCATCGCCAATCGCAACCGCGCGGAGACCGAGGGCCTGGTCGGCTTCTTCGTCAACACGCTGGTTCTGCGCACGCGCATCGATGTCCGACAGTCCTTCCGTGAGCTGCTGGCACAGGTGCGCCTGTCCACCCTGGCCGCCTATGAGCACCAGGACGTCCCGTTCGAGAAGCTCGTCGAGGAGCTTCAGCCGCAGCGTGACCTGAGCCGCAGTCCGCTGTTCCAGGTCACCCTCACCCTTCAGAACACGCCGAACTCGACGCTCGCGCTTCCTGGCATCACCCTCACGCACCTTCCTCCGGAGCTGGAGACGTCGAAGTACGACATCAGTCTCTTGCTCGAAGAGGGCGGCAGCGGCTTCTCGGGCGTCTTCAACTACAACACCGACCTCTTCGACGCGGCGACCCTGGAGCGCCTGTCGCGGCACTTCTCCGTGCTGCTCACGGAGGCCGTCACCGCGCCTGATGCACGGCTCGGACGGATGTCGCTGCTCACGCCGGACGAGAAGCAACTGGTGCTCACGCGCTGGAATGGCACCACGACGAACTACCCGCGCAACGCGAGCATTCAGGACCTCTTCGCAGTGCAGGCCGCGCTCGCGCCTGACGCTGCCGCGGTCGTCTCCGGCGAGGAGTCGCTCTCCTACGCCCAGCTCGACTCGCGCTCCAACCAGCTCGCTCATTACCTGCGCTCGTTGGGTGTGCTCCCGGGCTCTCGCGTCGCTGTCCGCCTTGACCGCTCCGCGGACCTCATTGTTTCCCTCCTCGCCATCCTCAAGGTGGGGGCGGCCTACGTCCCTCTCGACAAGGCCTGGCCCTCCGAGCGTCTCGCCTTCGTCCTTCGCGAGTCCGCCGCGGGAGTCGTCCTCTCCCACTCCGACGTCGTCGACGACTTGCCGGCCTTTGGCGCCGTTCTCCTCGTCATCGATGAGGAGGCTTCTCGTATCGCAGGCCAGCCTTCTTCCACGCTGCCTCTGGATGTGACGGGCAATGACCTTGCCTACGTCATGTTCACCTCCGGCTCCACGGGCGAGCCCAAGGGTGTCTGCGTCCCTCACCGCGGCGTCACTCGCCTCGTCTCTTCCTCCTTCATCTCCTTCTCTTCCTCCGACGTCTGGCTCCACG
>NZ_JAAIXY010000023.1:0-49726 GCF_010894455.1 Myxococcus eversor
GCCTCACCGCCCCGGCCTTGAACTCCTCCGTGTAGCTACGCCGGGGACGTCGTGGCTTCTTCACTTCCGTCATGTTGGACACCGTACCTGCCTCTTCCTTGGTGTCCACTGAAGCGGATCAAGCCCACAGGGAAGCTGACGTGGGTGGAGGGCAAATCCAAGGCCAGCGACCTCTTCATCCAGTTGCTCTGGCGCCTCGCGGGTGAGTATCGGCGCGCTCCCCGCATCCACCTCATGCTGGACAACGCCGCGGTCCACACCAGCCAGAAGACTCGCAAAGCCCTTGCCCAACTTGGAGGGCGCATCGTGCTCCACTTCCTGCCGCCCTACTGTCCCCAGGGTAACCGCATCGAGCGCGTGTGGCTGGACCTGCACGCCAACGTCACGCGAAATCACCGCTGCCGCACCATGGCTCAGCTCATGGCGCGGGTACATGCCTACCTCAACGCGCGGAATGAACAGCGCTCTGCCTGTCCATCCCTGCGCCGAACCGACCTCAGGCGTGCCTCCTGACGTCGTGCGAGAATCGAGATCGTTGGTTTAGAGGTGGAAATCGAGTGATACGCGGCAGGTGTTGAGAACTATGACAGCACTCTCGTAGCCAGGAACAACGCTAGTGAAAACGAGTGGCAGAGGCGACTCAGTCACAATTTCAAACCTTCCCAATCTATCAACCGCACCATTCGCGACACTCACATCATTGGGCATGATGCGGCCTGATGGCGCAACCACCCCTTGCACCACGAGCACTTTTGCTCCGTCCGGAATTTCTCCCCGCACAAGAATTCGCCCTCGTATCGAGCACTTCTTATTATTCTTCCGGCTGGGCGCGTCGGCAGGATTTACTACCACATATGGACTCCTAACCGTTGGCGGCTCTAGTTCTATTGCGTCAGCGCCCTGAGCAGAGACAAGCAAGGCCATGAGTACGGCTCGCAGAATGTTCACACCTTACTCCTTACTCCATATGTCCCCACTGCTTCGGCATCGGCCCCGAATATGGAACTCTCGGCACTGCTCTCGGGTCTCCAACATACGCACCCTGGAATCGAACGGCCATTGATCCTGATTTAGGGTCATAGCCATGACTTGGAGGCAGCCCCGCTCGCCACCGATTGAAATTAGACGCAGCATGCCCCATCTCATGGGCAAACGTCCCTGGCATGGATGCGGGGATACCTGCCCAAATTTTATACCCTTTCGGGGTGAACATCGGGTTCCCATTTGAGTCGAGTTTCTGCCCACCAACCGCATGAAATATCAACGCAGCAGAAGCGACAAGCACATCACTACCAGTCTGCAATTCATCGGTGGTCCCATTCGAACTGCTCGCGCCTTCCTTCTTCACATTCAACGTCACTTTCACATCATAAAGTGGGGAATCGCGCATCGCCACCATAGCCTCGGCAACTACTTCATCATCGCTTGAGGCAAGCACATCAACCACTGCCATTGCAGTGAGCATTGCCATGAAATCTTCAACAGACGACAAGGCAGAAATCGGCTTCCCCTTGCTATTGTAATAGCTAATTCTCAAGCCATCTGGGTCAGTAAATCCCGCAGGATTGTTCCCCGCATAGGCATAGATGAATGCACTTCGCCCTGCCACGCCTCCCTCGAGCAACCAACCAGGCCGGGTGATCATGGGCTCGGGCGCCAAATACCGGCCGATTGAGGGGTCGTAGAAGCGGTTCCAGTTTTCAAAGAAACCCGTCTCCTCGTCGTGGTACTGACCAGGGAAGCGCAGTGGCGTCCAAACCGGCGCCGCCCCTGACTGAAACCGACGGTACTCCACACTCCCGAGTGCCGCCTCTTGGGTTTCCCCCAAGGTTGACGCGGACTGGTAGCGCACCTGCACTGTTCCGATTGAACTCGGCACCACCCAGCTCGAAATGGCCCCGGCCATTGTCACGTTACTCAGCAGAGACGATTGGCCATTCACATCGTTCAGCAACACTCCGCTCCCATCCGCCAAGTACACGCCACTGATTCCCTGAACATCCAGCAGCGGGAAACGTGCTCTCACTTGCGACACCAATGCACTCGACTTCGGAACCTGGGCCGTCACCATGAGAGCATTCTGCCCAGTCCCCAGCACAGGCGAGTCCGCCACCAGCGTCGTCCGGTTCACGTGCCCGTACGGGTCATAGTCCGCCACTCCTGTCACCCGACGGTATGAGTCCAGCGCCAACACCGGCTTCCCCTGCCCATCTGCCACCAGGAAGTACAGACCACACGGCGCGGCCTCTCCGTTCCGCGGACAATCCCCTTCGAAGTCCTTCACCCTCTGCCCGGCCTGACTGATCCTCACCTTGAAGAAGCCAATCGGCCTATCTCCCAGCCAGATGTACTCGTCATGCACCGAGTCCGCAGTGCCCAGATTGAAGCTGGTGTGTCCCCAGTCCTCCACCAGTCGCGTCCCGTCGTAAAAGTACTCGTCCTCCAACAACATCTCTGGCGAACTCATCCAGTGTCGCTTCAGGCGCCTCCGTCCTACCGCATCATAAAAATACTCGTACGTGCGCCCCTCGCTGTCCGTCACCTGACGATACACAGCCCCCACTGCAGCATGTGCTTTGTCTGTCGTTGCATCAAGGGTCAACGCATAGAAGGGCGACGAGACGCTATCCGACTCCTTCTTGTACGTCGCAATCTGGCTCACCCGCCCATCTGCGTCGTAATTGTATCTCTGCGTCACCGTGAAGCGCGGTGGGCAAATCGAGCCGCCACACTGAGTCCCCTCCAGGGTGCGCGACATCAGTAGATCCACACGCGGACTGCCACTGCTGTTGTATTCGCCCTTGAATCGCCATCCATCTTGAACATCCAGGGTCCGGTTGCCTCTCGCGTCGTACGCATACGCGCGACTCTCGAAAGACCCTCCCGCGGTCGCAGAGGCATTGGCGATCCGATGCGCCTTCTTCAGCTGCAACCGCGCGTCGTATCCTGGTGCTCCACTCGTTGCATCCGCGTAACGAATCGAGGTGGGGGGCACGTTCCCTGTCTCCAGCATGCACGTGTCCTCCTGGAGGAGTTGGTCGCCCCGCCACGTGTACACACGTTTGAGGATGTCTCCCAATGTCCCGCCGGCATCTAGCGTCGACACAGTGAGGCCGAAGATACGCCCCGTCGTGTCCGTCCCTCCCGCGAAGGCGGTGCTATTGCAACTAGAGAGAGGCTGATTCACCCCATCCGTGTGGTAATGGACTCGAGCCTTCTGAGCGCCCACAGGTGCCTTCGGGGCAATCATCACGTACGAGAGCAGCCCTCCATAAGGCTCCCATTTGATGTCTTCGACAATCCGGATGGACGAGTCCCAGCCATTTGACGTGCTGCTCACTCCATTGAACAGGACAACATCCACCGATTCGATTCGGTGGGAAAGACCTGTTGCTCCTGGGTAGTAGGTGTAGCTGAACAGGCGCCCCCCCGGATACATCTCCGACAGCAGTCTGCCACCACTGTCGTAATATCTCGCGGACGATGGATTATTGGGGCCGACCGCGTCATAACACAACCCAGAGCGAGGACTGAGCCCCGTCTGAGCCCGACTTCGGTAGATATTGATAATGTTGCCGTGGGAGTCATACTGGTACCAGCTGTCTCCAAAAGAATCGGTGAGTACCTGTGCACGCCCCATTGCCTTGGACGGCTTGCTTGGAGCAAATCCCGGGCACCCCCACGGAGGAGTCACTGCTTGATCATAGAAATATTCAAATAGCGTCTCCCTCTTATTGTCTCCTCCCTCAAACTTCAGCGCTTCTGACTTCAACAAGCGCTTCATCTGGTCATAGGCGTTCTCTACCCACTGCGGATCCGCAGCAGCAGCCATCGTGGGCGTCTGCTTGCGAATGAGGTTTCCTGCCGCATCGTACTCATATTGGAAGCGCCCCCGCCCTGCAGACCCGGACTCGGCGTCTTGCGGTCCCGTGCCCCAGGGGGCATCTACTCTCACTACATGGCCAAAATCGTCATGCCGATACTCCAGCAGAGGCTGCCCACACAGGCTGCAATCCCCTGCGTTCCCCCCTCGGGGGCACCCCTGACGTAGACTCCGCAGGTTCCCCGCGTTGTCATAAGTCACGCACATCTTCGCCGCTTCGCCCGTGTTGCTCGAACTGTCGACCGGCTCCAAGAGTCCCACGAGCCGGTTCAGCCTGTCGTATGCGAATGCCTTGCAATGCGGGCTCGCGGGCTGACGCGACATGCCCGTGCCAAGGGTGGCTGGATCGAAACCACCACAAAACGGCTCCGGATCCGATGCCGTGGGCTGATAGGGCTGTCCGAGCCCAACACGATTGCCCTGCCTATCAAAGAGACTCGTCTGCGAATAGCGGGTGTCAGCGCCCACGGAGGGCCCTGCTGCGCCCCACGCCTCAAATGTTTGCCTCTGCAGCGGGTCTCCCTGGTAGTACCGCGTCCGCCGCACCTGGCCCGTGGCATCCCGGAAGGTCTCGCTGCGCAGGCGTCCCAGATGGTACGAATA
Source organism: Myxococcus eversor (assembly GCF_010894455.1). Classification (GTDB taxonomy): domain Bacteria; phylum Myxococcota; class Myxococcia; order Myxococcales; family Myxococcaceae; genus Myxococcus; species Myxococcus eversor. The sequence goes on from NZ_JAAIXY010000023.1 coordinate 4,487, forward strand.
ATCCACTCGCTCGGTGTAGGTCGCACCCGTGAGCCACGCGGACTTGGCTTTCCACTGAAGCAACGTGGTGAGTTCGCCGCCCTTGCACCCTTCGTTCGGGAGCGTGTTCTTCCGGTAACATAGCACCTCATAGGGCGTGGCCTCGGGCTTGATATAATCACCGTGCGTAGCGTTGTCGTCATACCCGTATTCGGTGACTGCTTGGAGCTGTGCATCCCCGGCGGCAGCGATCTTCTTCAGGAGCCTGGTGCCTTTGTACTCATAACGGGTGACGACCCCGTTGGCGTCCGTCGTCTGCAACAGCCGCCCTCGAGCATCATAGGCATCGTAATACGTGACGACGGGCGTAGAGCCACAGCCATTGGGATAGACCGATTTTGACTTCAGCCGCCCCGCACGGTCGCCCACCGCCGTCGAGTCCCAGTAATCAAAGACTCCAATGGGAACTGGGTCCGCTTCGAGGTCCTCATTGAGGTCCCTATAGGCGCACTCCGTGAAATTACCCTCCGCCACCGCACACGGTCCCATAACCGTTCGAACTCGGCCTTGAGCGTCATTCACGGATTGCCCCGAGCAGACATTCCGCGTGAGATAGAAGGTCCCCACGGACCGCTCTTCGAGAGACCAATTGTGCGTCTGCGTGGAGAAGACCCAAGTATATCCTGTGCGAATTGATGCATTCAGCCGATTTGTGACCGGGTCATACTGCCGCCGAGTCTCCACCTTCAGGCTCGAATCCTCATCGCTAAATGACGATGAGGTGGTGACCATCTCCAACTGTTGCTCATATGCGCGCATAGGCGCAGAACGGCCGGCGCCTCCGTAAAGATACTTGAACTCACTCTTGAGCAGTGCCCCAGTCCCATCCGAGCCTGAAGCTCCTTGGTACACCGTGCGCAACTCGGCGGATGGCAAGAACCCCGGATACGCCGGAGTAATGCCACTCGGCATGAGTTCATGGTCGTAGACCGTATGGGCACCATTGGAGTGGAGTTCGCCAGTGGCAACCTCAACTCCTCGCCTCTGGCCCATGATGATGCCGGCGTCGAGTGCTCCTACATACCATTCGGCACTTGAGGCGTTGAACGGAGCCTCGATTCCGGGACATGGCTGATCGCCGCACTGAACCGTCGTGACCAACCCACGGACCGTCGGCCCCTGGTCTCCTTCAGGGCCACTGCCTGTCGATTGCACCGTGAACTTTTGAGTCACCAACTGCGCGAAGTAGCCATCCCCATCCCCAATACTTCTAGCAAACGTTGTGAAGTATTGGTTCTGAGTCCTGCAAGCGCCCGTCGGCTGGAAGACACCAGGCCAACATCCATTCTCCTGGGCAGTGACGGTGTAGCGGTCACCTGCGGCGCGTGACGCTTGACCATCGTAATCTTCGCTCACCGTGCCGCCGTCGCCGCCAAGCATCTGGTGAACGATGGTCACGCCGTTCCGCCTTACTTCCCAGACTCCGGCATCGCCTGACTGATATGCATATTCAAGCTTGGAGTCAGGGGCCGCCCCCCCATCTCGGTCAGGCCATTCGGCTCCCGCCAGCAGACCCGCCACGGATTGAACTCCAGCATCTGGGACGGCCCCATCCGCGTACTGATAAGTAACGACGGAGGGCTCCACGGTTCCGTCACGTCCTACGAGATCGACAGACGCCAGGACACATTCGTGGGTCCTGGTTCCACTCACCACTGTGTGCGGAGCGCGCGTTGGCAACCGCTGGTACTGAAAGACGAGCTTGGCCCCATTCGCGGCCACAGCGGACTTGAGTCTGGGATAATTTGCCCCGATCGTCAGAGCTGTTTCAGCCTGGGTGCCGGCCTCACACTCCTCGGGCACTTCATAATGCAATCGTGCACTGCGCCGATGACAGGACGCCGCAACGTCAACTCCTGCATCTTCTTCAAGGCAATTCGCCTCATCGTATTGAGATGACTCGATGTAACTGAGGAACCAAAGTCCCATCGAACCACCAACAGCCTTATAATGATAACGTCCACTGGACGTATGTACGACAAACCCATCTTCCAGGTACTGCAACTTGAGGTCCTGCTCCGAATAGTTGCTTCCGAAGCAACCATATCCATCACAGGCCTCGAATGTTTTTGATGTTCCGGCAGGCCCACCATACAAGTCCCAGTAGGTATGCGGCTCTGGATCGCACTCTTCACCAGACGGGCATCCCTCCGGAAGTTCGGTGCGTTGAGAGACGTAACTATGCAAGTTGTGCCACCACCGCAGGCGGAAGAATCCATTGGAATCCCGGACGAACCCGAATGGCGACCCCTGAACCCCAGCAGTCGTCTTGCCCTCACGCCAAGCCCCAGGCGCTCCTGATGCTGACCGAGCCAGTGTCAGAGCGCCAAAGGGACCTGCGATTGAGATGTCTGACTGTGTATAACTGGGCTTGAGCGAGCCAAGCGCGACAGGGCTTTCTCCTGACGCTCCAAATTCTCCTGCCCCTCCCAATGGAATCTGAGTCTTAAAACCAGCCCCCTCCACCAACTGGTTCAGGTCATCCTCAGGAATCGTGGGCTCACTATCAAGTGCCACGGCTCCAAAGGCCGCCAACAGTCCCACGCACAAGACAACGATCCATCTTCCACTGCGCTGACCTACAAAACGCCACCTAGCATTCGGAGTCATCTTGAACCTCATCCTCAACATTCGTGACATCAGCCATGGCAATACGCGAGCCTTCGCGAATCCAGGCTGGTGAAGCGGAGCATTGGTCGACTCACAGACCACAGGACTTCATCTGAATGTGTCTCAAGTCCCTCTGGCTGCGGGCGCCGTCGCGGGCATGGGCGGCAAACAAGCTGCCTCCTTCGCTCCAGGAATCACACTGACGCAGCGCCACTGGCTCGGGCACTCCGAAGATTGTTGACAACGTGTACTACACACATACCCCAAGCCTCGCTGCGCGCGCACACGTGTACACAATCCACTCACACACTCCGACGCTCCGTGCACACTGCAATCATCCCCAACCTGTTTGTCCGCCGGCTTCGTCGTCGGCACTGGGCGCCACTCGCGCACCACCGGACTCACGTCCTTCGGGGGTACAGGCTGCTTCTCCACGGGCGAATCGCAGCCCCAAAGCCCCCACGCGCCGAGTGCAACCGCTACTGCGACACTTCGCCACTGTCCCCGCGGCCGTCCGCACGCGCTGTGACTCCCCGTCCGAAACATCTTCCCTCTCCCGCGACTCCCATCCCGCTGGGTGCGGAATGGGCATCTGAAGCCAAGTGGTCGCCAGTTTACAGTCAACCTCTGACACTCGCGATGAGGAAATCGTCGGACTCTAAGCTGTGAGAGTCATGCATGAACGATGATTGCCCTATGCCTTGACAGACTGCCTTCAATGCATATCTGCAGAGGCTTCTGCCAGATACGCAAATCTTGTAATTCATTCTCAACCGGACAAACCGCACATGGACCCAGCCAAGCCTTCGGAGAACTGGCTCTAACTCGTTGGAGACTCCGCGAGCAGCGCCGCACCAATCGCTCCCGACAGCTCTCCCAGCTCCGCCACCAGCACCGGGGGCTGACGATCGGGCATGAAGATGTGGGGGCGCATGGCCTCATACAGCCGGTCCGCGTATTCCTCGCCCAGCCTCGTGCCCAGGCCGCCTCCCAGGATGACCGCGTCCACGTCCGTCAGGTTGATGGCCGAGGCAATCGCCACCCCCATCATCCGCAGTGCCCGGTCGATGAGCTTCGTGGCCAGCGCGTCCTTGTCCTCCAGCGCCTTCTTCCAGATGCTGCTCGTCAGGCGTGTGCGCTGCTTCTTCTTCATCAACTCGAAGAGGACCGTCTTCTCGCCCTCCTCCTCGGCCTTGCGCGCATCACGCTCCAGGCACGCACGCCCCGCGTAGGCTTCCATGCAGCCACGGCGACCACAGCCACACCGCGCCCCGTCTGGCTTCACCACCATGTGACCGATTTCACCCGCCGCCCCACGGCCCCTCCAAGGCACCCCGTTCAACACGAGGCCCCCGCCCACGCCCGTGCCCCACCACACCCCCAGCACCGAGCGATAAGGCCTTCCCGCGCCCAGGCGATACTCCGCGGCAACCGCCACCTGGACGTCGTTGCCCAGCACCACCCGGCCATGCACCAGGTCCGAGAGGTCGCTCGCCATGGGATAGGGCTCAGTCCACCCACGCCCCACGTTGCTCACCCGGGCCAGCGTCCCCGCATTCGCGTCCACCGCGCCGGGCGCCCCCACTCCCACGCCCACGAGCCGCCGCGAGGACAGCCCCGCCGTCACCGCCGCTTCCTCCAGGGTCCCATACATCTCCCGCACCACCTCCCCCGGCTTGCCCTGCACCGGCGTCGGATGGCGGGCATGGCCTATCGGCTTGCCTGTCTCATCGATGATGACCGCCTCAATCTTCGTTCCGCCCAGGTCGATGCCACCCCAAGCCTTCGCCGTGCCACGGGTCGGCGCTCCACGGCCCTTCTCCGTCCCCACCGAGCGAATCTCATCCATGTCGTGCCTCCGGCAGCCACGCGCATGCGCACGTCCCATGGAAGATGCGCAGCCCCGGCCCGACCTCCGTCACCGGCTCGCCAGGCAGGTCGTCGACATGGCGAGGAGGGCGTACGACCGGGCGAGGACACGGATGCCGCTTGGGAGAGCCGGCCTGCGAGGCCGCTGACTACCGCCCCGTGAGGCGTCGGAACACCCTTGTCACCGCCAGCTTCGGAAGGAACCCCAGCAGGTACCGCCAGCGCGGCACCTCCAGGTGGAACGGCAGGCCGCGTCGATACAAGTCCAACGCGAGGTCCATGCGCCGGTAATCAACCATCACATGCGAGACGTGCCGCGTGGCGTAGAGCAACATCTCCAGCCGCTCGCGCCTCCGCTCGGCCCCACCGGGATAGCGTCCCAGTCGCTCCTGCATCAACTGGTACGCCATGCCCTGATGGCTCGACTCCAGCATCGTCGACTCGGAGCCTTCGTGCCTGCGGTAGCCCACCATGACCGGCGTCCGCACCCACGCGAAGCCCGGCTCCGTCCCCAGCCGGAACAGGAGGTCATGGTCCTCCGCGACGATGCGCAGCGGCGTGAAGCCCTCCACGCGCTTGAGCGCCTCCGTCCTCACCGCCAGCACACACGCGGTGCGCGGAGTCCGGTCCAGGGCGCTCGCCAGATAGTCCGTGAACAGCGAGGCCCTCACGGGCTCCCGAGCCACCCGAGCCAGCTCCTCCTCGTCACGGAAGGTCACCGACGTGCCCATCACCACCGTCGGCGCGCCGTGTACCTCCAGCACCTGCCGGTAGGACGCCAGCGTCCACGGGAACCACAGGTCGTCGCTGTCCAGGAACACCACGTACTCGCCACGGGCCGCCTGGATGCCCAGGTTGCGCGCGGCACCGGGGCCCGCGTTGGACTTCTGGAACACCCTGACCCGCTCGCCCTGGCGCGCGAGGACCTCCAGCGTGTCATCCTGGGAGCCGTCGTCCACGACGAGCACCTCGTAGTCCCGCTCCTCCTGCGCGAACACGGAGGCCAGCGTCCTCTCCAGCAGCCTCGCCCGGTTGTAGGTAGGGATGACGATGGAGAAGAAGGGCATGTCAGAGTCGCGTCCGCAGCCCCATCTCGGAGATGCGCAGGAAGGTGGCGAGCTGCCGCCGGTACTCCGGAAGCGCCATGCGCCCGCGCAGCAACGTCTGCGTCAATACCAGCGAGTTGTATGGCAGCGTTCCCACCAGGATGGCGCGCAGCATCCACTCCCGCAGCCGACCATGGTGCTTGCGGAAGTAGGCCACCCGCGTGCGCCACAGCTCGATGCGCACCTTGTCCGGCCCCGTGGCGGAGGGACGGAACGAGCGGCTCGTCAGGTGCGTAATCATCGCCTCCGGACAGAAGCCAACCTCCCAGCCCGCATTCCACGCTCGGACACACCAGTCCGTGTCCTCCGTGTTTCCCAGCGGAGACAGCTCCTCGTCGAGCAACCCCACCTCCGCCAGCGTCTCCTCCCGCACGACGATGCAGGCCCCCAGCACCCAGCTCACCCGAGCATCCTCGTGCCCGTACTGCGCGGGGTCGATGTCCTTGGTCTTCAGGAAGTGCAAGGGACGCGGCAGGAACACGAGGTCGAACAGCTGCCCGGACAACGACATGGGCCTGAAGGTGCAGTTCTGGATGGTGCCGTCCGCGTTCAACAGCCGCGCACCCGCCATGCCCACGCGTGGATTCTCATCCATGAATCGGACGAGCGAATCGAACGCATCCTCATGAACGAGGGTGTCGTCATTGAAGATGCAGAAGTGGCGCCCTCGCGCTTGTCTCAACACCTGGTTGTGATTGGCGGAGAAACCCTTGCGCGCGGAGTTGAAGAGCCAGCGCACCTGGGGGAAGTCGCGCCGCATGGCCTCCACGCCACGACCGTCCGTGGCGTTGTCCACCACCCACACCTCGAAGGTGCACTCCCGCGTCGTCGCGTACAGCGTCCGCAGACAGTCGTGCAGCAACTCCGGGTTGCTGTGGTTGACGATGGAGATGACCAGGTCCGGCTTCGTCATCGGCTGCCTCACGTCCCTCTCATGACACCGGACTCGCCGGGACCACCCGAGCATCCCGCCTCGCTCGGATGAACGCGAGGATGTCGCGCACCTCGCCCACGAGTGAGAGCGTCCCGGGGATTCGCTCCCGCACGAACACGAGCCCGGCGAAGACCACCACTCCCGTCCCCCAGCGCCCCCACTCGCCACCACGCCACCACGAGTGCATCGCGATGAAAGTCATCGCCAGGAGGAGCCCCACAGAGACCAGCGGCTCCAGCACCCGGGCGGCCAGGCCTCGCAGCGCGGGGTTGAGCCGCGACACGCGCCACGCCGTCACCGCCACCTCCCCCAGCACCACCACCGTCCCCACCGGCCCCACTCCGGCCAATCCGAAGTGATGGATGGCCCACGTGCCCAGGCCCCACTTCGCCGCTCCCGCGCCCACCACCACGACCAGCCGCTCCCAGGGGCGCCCTCCCGCGTTCTGCGCCGTGGCCAGGAGCCCTATCATCGTGACGAGCAGGCACTCCAGGCTGAACCACTGCACCAGCGGCACCGCCTCGACCCAGCGCTGGCCGAAGAACAGCGGCACCAGCACCGGCATCCCCAACACGGCCACGGGGAGCGTCAACAACAGCACCGTGGACAACCGCCGCAGCGAGGTGCGCAGGTACTCCGCGAAGCCCACCGGGTCGTCCTGCAACCGGCAGTACGCCGGAAATGCCACGCGGTTGAGCACCACGCTCAACATGATTGGCGTGGAAGCCAGCGCCCAGGCCCAGTTCACCAGCCCCACGGCGTCCTTGCCGAGGACGTGCCCCACGACCAGCGGCACCCACCCCGCCACCAACGCCGCTACCAGCGGCGGCAGTTGGAAGGCCAGCCCGAAGCCCAACAGCCGCCGGAGCACCCCCACGCGGAACGTCCCGCGCGGGCGCCACGGAGAGGCCCAACCGATGCACACCAGCCCCACGGCGCCGCGCACCAGAGTGCCCAGCGCCAATGCCCAGGCGCCCAGTCCCGCCGCCGCCAGGGCCAGGGTGCTGGCCACCTGAGCCACGTTCTCCACCAGCTCCGCGCGGGCAATGGCGGAGAAGGCCAGGGCTCGCTCCAGCGTCATCAGGGGAATCACGCGCAGCGAGGACAGGAACAGGCCCAGCGCCATGGCCCACACCATGGGCACCGCCTCCTGTCCCAGCGCATAGCCCTCCGTGAGGCGAGGCGCGAGCGCGCAGACGGCGGCCACGATGACGGCCGTGAGCGCCTGGTGGCACCAGAAGATGGTGAAGGTCTCATCCCGCGTGGGCTCGTGCGACTGGCGCACAAGCGCCGCGCTCAGCCCCAGGTCCCCCAGGAACACTCCCAGCGAGGACGCATAGGCGACGATGCCGAACAGGCCGTAGTCCGCGGGGAACAACAGTCGGGAGAGCACCAGGGCGCTCACCACTCGCAAGCCCTGCGAGGCCACCGTACGCGCGACCAGGACCACCATGCCTCTCAAGGCACGGGCCTTCACCTCGCCGGTGTCCACCTCGGGTGCCACGGTCGCGTTCATCGCAAGAGGGAGGCCCGCTCCCGGGCTTCAATGAGGAGGGCCGGCCCACGTGGACGGCATCCACTCGGGCATGCGGCTCGAATGGGCTCGTAGATGCTACCGAGGCCGTCCCACCCTCACAAGCAACGCGAAAACCCCCGCCCTAGGAAGCGCCGGGCTCGCTCGTCCGCCCGGATGCTCTACGTGAGGCGAGGTTGCCACCCAGGAAGCCGCGAGGATACGGTCCGCCCGGCATGTCACCGAGCCACTCCCTCCTCCAGTTCCTCAAGCGCGAGGTGCTCGTCGGCGAGCACGAGGTCTTTCACCGCACCCTGCGAGAGGCGCTGGTGGGCACCTGTGACAGCGTGCTCGACATCGGCTGTGGCTACGGCTCTCCGCTCAAGAACATCGCCCATCACTTCTCCCGCACCGTGGGCGTCGATGGCTACTCGGCGAGCATCGAGCGCAGCCGCGTCGCGAACATCCACCACGAATACCACCAGATGGATCTGCTCCAGGTGGGCCAGCACTTCGCCCCCAAGAGCTTCGACGCGGTCATCGCCCTGGACGTCATCGAGCACTTCGAGAAGCCGGAGGGCTACCGGCTGCTGGAGATGATGGAGTCGCTGGCACGCAAGCGCGTCGTCGTCTTCACGCCCAACGGCTTCCTGCCCCAGGACGAGTGGGACAACAACGTGCACCAGGTCCACCGCTCCGGGTGGGAGGTGTATGACTTCGAGCTGCGCGGCTATCGCGTCATCGGAATGAGTGGCTGGAAGCCCCTGCGTGGCGACTTCGCGCTGCCGCGCATCCGGCCCTCTCGGCTGGGCAGCCGGCTGTCCATCCTCACAGAGCCGTTCACCACGCGCTTTCCCCAGCACGCCTTCCAGCTCTTCGCCATGCGCGACATGGAAGCTTGCTGAGCCGTGGGTGAAGCCTCGCCCATTTCCTGGCACCTGCTGACCGGGGAGTATCCACCCCAACCCGGCGGCGTCAGCGACTACACGGCGCTGGTGGCTCAGGCGCTTGCCCGAGAAGACCAGGAGGTCCACGTCTGGGCACCAGGAGAGGCGAGCGCGCGCATGGAGCACGGCGTCACCGTGCATCGCATGTCCGGGCTCTTCACTCCGGCGGGACTGACGCACCTGACGCGGGAGCTGAATCGCCACCGTGCGCCTCGAAGGCTGCTGCTCCAGTACGTGCCCCACGCGTTCGGGATGAAGGCGATGAACGTGCCCTTCTGCGCGTGGTTCGCCTCGCGGCATCGGGACGAGCGCTGGGTCTTCTTCCACGAAATCGTGTACCCCTGGAGCCTCTCGGCCGCGCCACGCCATCAACTGCTCGCGGGTGTCACCCGGGTGATGGCGCGACTGGTGGGCGAGGTGGCGGACCGCGCCTTCGTGTCCATTCCCTCCTGGGCGGAGCACCTGCCCCCGCGCCTCCGACATCGCGCGGAGTGGTGCCCCATCCCCAGCACCCTCCCCACCCAGGTGCCAGCAACCGCCCGCGCGGAGACGCAGACGGCCCTGGGCGCGGGCCCGTGGCTGGGACACTTCGGCACCTATGGGGCCCACATCGGCGGGCCCCTGATGTCGGTCCTGGTACCGCTGCTTCGCGCGGACGGGCAGCGCAAGGCCCTGCTGATAGGACGAGGCAGTCAGGGGTTCGTCCAGGAGTTGGGCGCCCTCCATCCGGAGCTCGCCTCGCGAGTCCAGTCACGAGATGCCCTGGCATCCGAGGAGGTCGCGGCCCATCTCGCGGCCATGGACCTGTTGGTCCAGCCCTACCCGGATGGCGTGAGCACGCGCCGCACGACGACCATGGCGGGAGTCTCCCTGGGCCGTCCGCTCGTCACCCAGCCGGGTCATCTCACCGAGCCCATCTGGCGTGAATCGGGCGCCGTCGCCCTGGCGGACAACCTCACCCCGGAGGCGCTCGTCCGCGTGGCGGAGCGACTGCTGTCCCAGCCCGAGGAGCGCGCGGCCCTGGGCGAACGCGCGGCCCGGCTGTACCGCGAGCGCTTCGCGCTGGAGCGCACCGTGGAAGCACTGCTGCGCGCGGCCCCGTGATTCCCGAGCCGCGAGGTCGTCCTCGTGGCATCGTCTCCAACATCACCCTCGCGAGGTCTTCACTCGCGCACTCCATGGCCCTTCACGCTCCAGGGAACATCCCGTGACGTCCTCGGTGCCCCTCCGACTCGCGGTGCTCATGGACCCTCGCGAGGAGGGCTGGCACAGCATGGACCTCGTGGGCGAGTCGCTCCTCGACGGACTGGCCGCCTGCCCGGACGAAGTCTCCGCGCGAGCGCTGCGCCCTGCCCTGCCTTCCGTGGTGCGTCGGCTCCCACGCCTGGGCTCGCATCGCGCGGCGTTCAACGCGGACCGCCTCCTCACTCGTTTCGGGCTCTATCCCGCGCGCGCGCTGCTGGCGCGGCGCCGGTTCGAGGCGTTCCACATCGTGGACCACTCCTACGCGCAGCTCGTCCACGCGCTCCCCGCCTCACGCACCGGCGTCTATTGCCACGATTTGGATGCGTTCCGCTCCATCGTGGAGCCGCACCGTGAAGCCCGCCCCGCGTGGTTCCGCCTCATGGCCACGGCCCAGCTCCGAGGGCTCGAACGCGCCGCCATCGTCTTCCACAACTCCCAGGCCGTGCGCGCGGAGCTGCTCGCGCATGGCTTGGTGGACCCGGCCCGCCTCGTCTGGGCGCCGCTCGGCACGGCTCCCGAGTACCGCGAGGAGCCCGTTCCAGGAGACCGCAGTCAGGAGGTGCTCGCACCGCTGGCGAGCCGGCCGTACCTGCTCCACGTGGGCAGCGCGATTGCTCGCAAGCGCCTGGACGTGCTCTTCGACGTCTTCGCCGCGCTGCGCTCCCGCCATCCAGACCTGTGCCTCGTCCAGCAGGGGGGCGCCTTGGACTCGGCGCAGCGGGAGCACGTCGCGCGACTCGGCATCGGCGACGCCTTGTTCCAACCTCCGTTCCAGCAGCGCGCCACGCTCGCGGGCCTGTACCGCGGCGCGAAGGCCGTGCTCATCACCAGCGAGGCCGAGGGCTTCGGACTCCCGCTCATCGAGGCCCTCGCCTGCGGTGCACCCGTGGTGGCCAGCGACCTGCCCGTGCTGCGTGAAGTCGGTGAGGCAACCTGCCTCTACTGTCCCGTCGGAGACCTCTCCTCGTGGACCGGGACGGTCGACTCGCTCCTCACAGGACGCGTGCCACCTCCACCGCGCGCCGACCGCATCGCCCGCGCGGGACAGTTCACGTGGACGGCTCACACCCGCGCCATCCTGGATGCGTATCAGCGACTCCCGCGCTGACTCACAGGAGCGACGGCAGCGTGACGTGGTGCTCGATGAACGAACCCGCGCGGATGTCGATGGAGCTGCTGTGAGAGGCCTCACGGCCACGGCCATGCACTTCCAGCCGGTGGGTGCCCTCGGGCAGCTCCAGCACGTACTTCTCGCCGTGGCTCTTGCCATCCACGAACACCTCCTGGAGCGGAGGCCCGTTCACCTTGAGCACCACCGTGCCCATCCCCCGAGACGCGGTCTTCTGGACGCGCGCACGAGGCGCATCACGACGGGCCGCGCGCGTCCGGGCTTGTGACAGGAAGGCCCAGCCGCCCACCAGGACCACGAGCACCAGCGCGCCGCCCATCAACAGCTTGCGTGAGCGCAGCGGGCGCACGGCCTTGTGGTCCAGCGACGTCGCCTCCAGCAACATCGTGGGCGTCACCAGGACATTCGTCGGACGGTCGGACTCGGAGATGGCGACACGGCGGCCTCGACGCCCTGCCTTCCCCTTCATCATGGGAAGGGCCTGGAGCAGCTCCGTGGCACGAAATTCCGGAGGCGGCGCGGAGAGCCGTGTAACTCCTTCGGAGAACCCCGCGAGGACCAGCTTCAGCTCGCGACGCACGGCCTCCGCGGACGCGGGCCGCTCGGACGGCTCCTTCGCCAGGAGCCTCATCACCAGGGCCTCCAGCGACGCGTTCACCTGCCGGTGCTTGGCGAGCGGCGGCGGCGGCGTGCGGACGTGGTGCACGACGATGGCCATGGCCGACTCACCCTCGAAGGGCAGCCTCCGCGTCAGCATCTCGTAGGCGATGACTCCCACGGCATACAGGTCCGTCTGCGGACTCACTTCATGTCCGCAGGCCTGCTCCGGCGCGATGTACTCGGGCGTCCCCACCATGGCGTTGGCGTGCGTCTGCGGCGTGCTGCCGAACGGCGCCTCACTGCGCTTGGCGATGCCGAAGTCGAGCACCTTGACGGACTCACTGCCGTCGGCCTCGCGCACCATGAAGACGTTGCCCGGCTTGAGGTCGCGGTGGATGACCCCCACTCCATGCGCCGCGGCCAGCGCGCTCAGCAGCGCATCCAGTATCTTGATGACCTCCGCTTCCAGCATGGGGGCGCGCTGGTGGATGACCTCATCCAGCGGGGTGCCCTCCAGGTACTCCATCACCAGGTACTGCCCCACGTCGGGGATGGCGCCAAAGCCGATGATGTCGATGATGCCGCGATGACGAATGGCCGCCGCCGAGCGCGCCTCCGTGGCCAGGTCCCGCGCCCGGCCGACCTCGACGAAGTCCGGGCGGATCACCTTGATGGCGACCCTGCGTCCGATGACCGCGTGCTCCCCTTCGTAGACGATGCCCATGCCGCCGCGCCCGATGCGGCGCTTGATGAGGTAGTCGCCCACCTTCGTGCCCACCAGCACGTCGCGGGTGACGGACTCCTCCCACTTCATCGCCCGCGCCGCGTACGCGGCGGGAACACCCTCCACCAGGGGCCGCACGGGCTCCGACAGCTGATGCCGCTCACGCTTGAACGTGGCCTCGTCCGTGTCCTCTTCCGAGTCCGGGCGATACGCACCTGCCCGTGCCACGACGCCGGCTCGAAACACCTCTTGCGGGCATACCGTCACACCCGGTCGATGGTCCGCCCCACAGCGCGGGCATTTTCGAGATGGGCTCATCGTCCCGCGCATCATCGCTCGGCACGCCCGGTGGAAGCCATCTCACTGAAACCCGATGCGGGTCCGTATCAGAACGCTTTCCTGGATTCACTCATCTGACTTGATTTCTCCGGTGATTGACGGTTCCGGAGGGCTCTGCTTCGGTCACAGGCGCGTGCGCGTCCTCTTCCTCAATCCGGTGGGCATCCTCGGTGGCGCCGAGCGCGCGCTGTTGGACCTGATGGCCTGCCTGCGCCAACTGGACCCGTCACTGTCCCTCCTCCTGCTCGCGGGCTCCGAGGGATTGCTGGTCGATTCGGCGCGGGCCCTGGGCGTCGACGCGCGACTCCTCCCGCTTCCGAAGGAGCTGTCCAGCCTGGGCGACAGCGCCCTGCGGGGCCCTACCTCATGGGAGACGTGGCGCTTCGCGCGCAGCCTGTTGCCCGCGCCCGCGCTGCTGGCCGGTTACGGCCGTGCGCTGCGTCACGAAGTCGAGAACCTGCGTCCGGACCTGCTGCACTCCAATGGCATCAAGACTCACCTGTTGAGTCCCGTCACGGCGGGCCTGCCGCTCAAGCGCGTCTGGCACATCCACGACTTCTTGAGTGAGCGGCCCCTGGTGCGGCGCGCGCTGGGAACGCTGGCGCCACTGGCGTCGGCGGCCATCGCCAACTCGAGCGCCGTGGGTGAGGATGCGCGCGGGGTGCTCGGCCGGGTGCCCGTCCACGTCGTCTACAACGGTGTGGACACGGAGCGCTTCGCCCCAGGTGTCCCGGCGGACCTGGACGCGCTCGCGGGAATGCCTCCTGCGCCAGCGGGCACGTTGCGCGTGGGGCTGGTGGCCACCTATGCGCGCTGGAAGGGGCAGGACGTCTTCCTCGAAGCGGCGGCGGCGCTGACGCGGCTGGAGCCGACGGTGTCCGTGCGCTTCTACGTGGTGGGTGCGCCGCTGTACCAGACGCCGGGCTCGCAGTTCACCGAGGCGGAGCTGCGCCAGCTCATCGACCACTGGAAGCTCTCCGGACGCGTGGGGTTGGTGCCCTTCCAGGCGGAGCCCGCCGCCGTCTACCGCGCCCTGGACGTCTTCGTGCACGCCAGCACCCGGCGCGAGCCCTTCGGCCTCACCATCGCGGAGGCCCTGGCCTGCGGGCGGGCCGCCATCGTCTCGCGCGCGAGCGGCGCGGCCGAGGCCCTCACCGACGGCACGGATGTCCTCACCGTTCCACCTGGAGACTCACGGCCCCTGGTGGCGGCGCTGAGGCGCCTGCTGACAGACGCACCGCTGCGTGAGCGACTGGGTGTGGCGGCTCGACAGACCGCCGTGGAGCGCTTCTCTCGCGAGCGTTATGCGCGCGAGATTCTCGACGTGTACCGGACGCTGCGGGACGAGCGCTGAGTTGACCGTCCTCGGGGGCTCTGGTTTGGTCCACCGCTCATCGGAGCACCCGTGCAGCGGCCTCGCAGACTCGTCACCGTCTCGCACTCGTACGTCGTCACCCTCAACCGGCGCCTCGCCAACGAGATGGCCCGCGTCGGCGGAGCGGCGTGGGACGTCACCGCCGTGGCGCCCCGCTTCTTTCACGGCGACCTCAGCCACATCCACCTCCAGCACGAACCGGACGAAGCCGCGAAGGTCCATGGCATCCGTGCCTTCCTGAGTCGCTCGCCGCACGCCTTCGTCTACGGCCCGGAGCTGCGCGAGCACCTCCGAGGCGCGGACCTGGTCCATGCCTGGGAGGAGCCCTACGTCCTCGCGGGCCTCGAGGCGGCGATGCTCACCCCGCGCCACGTGCCCTTCGTCTTCAGCACGTTCCAGAACCTCTCCAAGCACTATCCCCCACCCTTCGCCCAGGCGGAGCGCTTCGTCGTGCGGCGCAGCGTGGGATGGGTGACCGGAGCCGCGACGGTGAAGGACAACCTGCTCGGCCGGCCGGGCTATGCGTCGCGTCCCATGCGAGTCATCCCCATGGGCGTGGACACAGAGCTGTTCCGCCCCGACCGCGCCTCGGGAGCCGCCGTGCGACGCGCGCTGGGATGGGAGAGCGACGGGCCTCCCGTGGTGGGCTACCTGGGGCGCTTCGTTCCCGAGAAGGGCCTGTCCCTGTTGATGCAAGCGCTGGAACACCTCCAGAGCCCATGGCGCGCGCTGTTCACGGGAGGCGGGCCTCAGGAGGCGGAGCTGCGCGCCTGGGCCGCGCGACAGGGAGACCGCGTGCGCGTGCTCACGGGGGTGTCCCATGACGGAGTCCCGCGCGTGCTCAACGCCATGGATGTGCTCTGCGCGCCCAGCCAGACGACGCCCCGGTGGAAGGAGCAGTTCGGCCGCATGCTCTCCGAAGCCTTCGCGTGCGGCGTGCCCGTCCTGGGAAGCGACTCGGGCGAAATCCCTCACACCATGGGCGACGCGGGGCTCGTGCTGCCGGAGGCGGACACCTCCGCGTGGACGCGCGCGCTGGGGGAGCTGCTGGAGAATCCGGAGCGACGACGGGAGCTGGCCACCCGAAGCCGCGAGCGAGCCGTCACCCGCTTCGCCTGGCCCGTCGTCGCACGCGCGCATCTGGACTTCTTCGACGAGCTGCTCGCGCGGCGCTGAGGCTCAGCCCTCCCGCTCCATCACCTGGACGAGCGAGGCGGCCATGTCGTCCCAGCTCCACGCGCGAAGCTTCTCGGACAGGGCCGCCACGTGCGGAGCCCAGGTCGCCTCGTGCTCCCGCCAGGACTCCAGCGCGCGGACCAGACCTTCCACGTCGTCCGGGTCATCCAGCAGGAGTCCACTCAGCGAGGCCGGGTAGCGCTCCGCGACGCCCGCCGAGCGACTCACCAGCGCGGGCAATCCGGCACACAGCGCCTCGTGCACGCCGAGCCCATAGGCTTCGTACCGCGTGGGTGCCACCAGCAGGTCCGCCGCCGACAGCAGTGTGGGGACGTCGCGGCGGAAGCCGAGGAACTCGATGCGCTGGGACAAGCCTCGCACCCGCGCCTCGTGCTCCCACGCCTCGCGCTGCGCGCCCACGCCCACCACCTTGAGGTCCACGCTCCAGTCTTCTCGTGCGCACAGCCGCGCCCAGGCGTGGAAGAGGGAGTCGAAGCCCTTGCGGCTGTCACCGAGCGCCCCCACGAACAGGGCCACGCGACGCTCCTCCGCCCACCCCAGGGCGACGCGTGCCGCGCGCTTCTCCTCGGCTGACACCGGATGGAAACGCTCTGCCTCACCGCCGTAGTAGACGACGTGCACGCGCGCCTCGGGCACCCCCGTGGCCGCCACCAGGTCCGTCCGCGTCCGCTCGGAGTTGGCGATGATGAGGTTCGAGCGCCACAGCGCCTTGCGCTCCTCGCGCACGAAGTGCTCGTGACTCACCCGTCCCTTGAGCCTGCGCAGCGCACCACCCGCTGGCTCCGAGACATAGGCCCCGTGGACGTAGTGCACCCAGTTGGCGCCAGGGACGATGCAGTTGCCACCATTGGCCAGGACGCGGCCTCCCTCGGCGCGCGTGCGCAGGGCCCAGGCCCGGCCCATGGCATCCAGCAACGGCTCGCCCAGCAGATAGGAGTTCGCGGGCTTGGGCACGCGCACGAAGCGCACGTTGGGGAAGCCGAGCAGCTCGTCCGCCACGCGGTGCGCCACCAGTCGCACGGGGCCGCCTTGTTTCGCCAGCCAGAGCGCGAGCGCGAGGTTGGCCCGGTCCATGCCACCGGTGGCAACGAAGTCACCGGTGATGAGGGTGTACGGTCTTCGCATGAGTCCAGGCGCCAAAGAGCGCCGCGTTGAGCAGCCAGAACTCCATTCCCATCTGGCTCATGAAGAACGCGTAGCTGAAGGTCAGAGCCAGCGCACCGAGGTTGTAGGCGAAGATGACGCTGCCCCACAGCCAGAATTCGTCGCCCAGGTCCTCGCGCCGCCGGGCCAGGCGAAACACCCACGCCATCGTCGCCAGGAGCCCCAACGGATAGAGCAGCATCACCAGCGCTCCGCCGTCGTAGACCCACGCCGTCCACTGGATTTCCGCCCACAGCGGAGGGTGCTCTGGGTCGGAGTTGTCGCCGAAGTACGCGTTGGCCATGCCGTAGCGACCCAGGCCCGCGCCCAGCGGATACTCGGGGAGCAGGAGCTCGAAGGTGCCTTCCAGGAAGTAGCCACGGTTGCTGCGGTAGACTTCCTCCGGCCTCGCTGCGAACAAGCTGTCCCAGCGGGACTGCACCGCGTCGCCGCCCACCGCGACGGCCCACCCGAAGGCGAACACCGCCGACACTCCCACCACTGCGATCAGCTTCGCCAGCCGCGCCACCCTCCCAGTGAGCGCGAGCATGAAGGCCATCGCAACCAGACAGACGCCCAGCATCAGCGCCATCGCACGAACCTGGCACAGGTAGAGGCAGAGCAACCCCAGCAGGATGCCCCCGATACTCAGTCCCCGCGTCAACCCTCTTCGCGACGACAGCAAGAAGCCACTGCCGAGCAGCACCGTGTAGAAGGCGCCCGTGGACGCGCCACCCGGTATATCCGTGAGCCCCATGGGGCGGTAGACGCGCTCGCCGCTGGCTGTCTCGAACTCGAAGCTGCGCAGGTACGATTCGCCCTGTGACTGCACCGCGGACGAGACGACCGGTTGGAAACGGCCCGGGAAGTAGACCTGGAGCACACCCGTCGCCGCGCTCGCCACGTTGAAGAAGAAGAGCAGCGCGAGCGTGAGGCGGAAGGTTCTCGCGTCAATGGATAGACGCGTCACCCAGACCAGCGGCGCGATGATGGACAACTGGATACCCAACTGCGCCGCGCCTCCCAGTGGGCTGATGGTACCCGGGTTGAAGAAGTTGAGCGCGGTGACTCCCAGCGCCGCCAGCACGAAGGGCAATGCCGGGTGCTTGAGGCCGCGCCCCGGAACCAGCACCAGCAACGCGAGGCTCAGGCCAAACGCCATGGTGCGAACGACGACGCGCAGCGGAGCGATGGCCTCCACCAGCAACGCAAGCTGACAGGTGATGAGGAGGCCGATGAAGATGGGGACCAGCTTGCTCGACGACAGAAACCCAGCGGAGTGCACGACCCGGGGCTCCAGTGGCCCCTCTGACGTGCGGCGCACGAGCCGACGCCCGAGCACGCCGGGCCCCTGGAGTCCCTGGCGAGCGGGAACGGAAGGACGTGGAGTTCGACGCGCGCTCACGAAGCGACTCCCGAGATGACATCTCCCAGGTCCTCATCCAGGCCCCGCAGGAACACAGTCGGCGAGCAGAGCGCCGCGGCGCGGGCCGGACCTCCCGCGCCCAGCCGACGCCGCGCCTCAGCGTCCACCACGAGCCGCAGCAGCGCAGTGGCCAGCGCTCCCGCCTCGGGCGCGACGAGCTGGCCACACGTCGCGTCCACGATTTCCAGCGGGCCGCCCAGCACGGTCGTCACCACGGGCAGCCCCGCTTGCAGCGCCTCCACGAAGGCGAGCCCGAAAGGCTCCGCAGACGTGTTGGGCTGACAGTGCACGTCCGCCGCGCGCATCAATCGCGGAACGTCCGAGCGCTGCCCCAGGAACCGCACCCGCCCCTCGAAGCCGAGCGCCCGCGCCTGGGCACGCAGGCCCTCCTCGTAGCGCGCCTCCGCCTCGCGCTGCGCGCCGCCCGCCACCCACAACCTCCAACCCCTCGCCTCGCGCATCCGCCCCAGCGCCTCCAGCAGCAGGCGGTGCCCCTTCCACTCCTCCATGCGGCAGGCCTGGAGGACGACGACCTCTCCTTCCCCAGCCCCCAGCTCCGCGCGCAGGGATGCCCGCTCCGGGGCCGACAACACCTCCGCCGCCGCAGGGACCAACGGATGTCGCACCCGATACGGCACGCGCGGATAGATGCGCTCCAGCGAGCGCGCGGTGAAGTGGCTGTTCGACAGCACCAGGTCCGGCGCTGTGACACCCGCCCAGCGCTCTACCCAGTGCGCTCCCGACAGCACGTCGTGCTGATAGAAGACCAGCGGCACGCCGACCGCGCGCACCACGGGGCCGAACAGCGCCTGGGGCCACGCCGCGTGGCACACCACAGCCGCGTAGCCGCCGCGATTCAGCAGTGAGCGCAGCGCGCGGCGCGCGCTCCATACGGTCCAGGGTCTCCCCACGCGAGCCGCCCCCAGAACATGCACCGCCGCCCCCGCGTCGCGCAGTTCATCCGCCAGCCGCCCCTCGAAGCACAGCGCATACTCATGCACCGAGCCCCCCGGCGCTCGCGCCGACTCGCGCGCGAGTGACACGAGGAAGGACTCGATGCCCCCGTAGAGATTGCCGCTATAGACATGCAGCACACGCAAGCTTCAGACCCTTCCCGAAGCGGCTCGCCCGGGTGTCTCGGGCGGCACCTCCACCGAGGCAACCTGACGCCCCAGCGCCTCGGCGTACAGCGCGAGACTGCGGGCCGCCATGACGTCGTGCCGCAGCGCACCCAACGCGCGTTCGCGCCCTCCGCGTCCCAGTTGCTCCGCCAACCCCGGCTCCTCCAGCAGCCTGCGCGCCGCGCGAGCCAGCGCCACCGCGTCCCCCACCGGCACCGTCAGCCCCGTCTCCTCGTGGCGGCTCACCCAGGGTACGCCCGAGTGAGGAATCGCTGTGTTCAACACCGGCAGCCCGCTGGCCATGGCCTCGACTTGGGACAAGCCATACGCCTCGCTCCGCGCGTTGCTGGGAAACCACAGCGCCGTCGCCGCGCGATAGGCACCGGCGAGGGCGTCGGGCGACAGGTAGCCCGCCCACGTCACGCGCGCCTCCACGCCCAGTGCCTTCGCCCGGCGCCGCGCCTCCGCCTCCACCGGCCCCTCGCCCACCACCACCAGCCGCCCCGGCACTCGCGTCAGGGAGTCCAGCGCGGTGAACAATCCCTTGTAGTAGACGAGCCGGCCCACCATCAGCCACAGCGGCTCCCCTGCGGCCACCTCACGCCACCGGGCCTCTTCCGCCAGAGCGGTGGCGGACGGCTGGAGGAAGGGCGACACGTCGATGCCCAGGGGCAACGCCCGCACCTTGGAGCGGAACGCGCGCAGCAACGCGGAGCCGGAGACATAGGCGTCACTGGTGGCCAGCACCCGGCACGCCCGCGCATAAAGGAGCGCCTCGAAGGGGCGAAAGAGCGCACCCGCCACCCGCTGACGGATGACGTCACTGTGGTGGGTGATGAAGACGGGCGGCAGTCGGGGCACGGCGTCCAGCGCCAACACCATGGTGGGGTTGGGCGTGTGCAGGTGCACCACGTCCACGCCCCGTCCGAGCGCGCGCCACAGCGCCCCGGGCAGGTCCGTCAACACATCCATCCGCGCCACGGAGGCGCGGCGGCCCAGCCTCACCACGCGCACCGGACCATCCCAGTCCTCGCGCGTGGGACTTCGCCCCAGGAACTCGTGACTCGTCCCTGTCCCATCCGCCGAGTGGTTGGCGCAAATCACCTCCACCCGAGCGCCCAGCGCGGCCTGCCCGAGCACCAGCGTCCGGAGATGGCCTTCCATGCCACCCGACGCGGGCGGATAGAACTTGCCCAGGTGCAACACCCGCGGGCCCGCTCCCACCCGGGGCGCGCTCACGACTGCGTCACCCCGTCCTTCGACTCCTCGGCGTACTGCCCGTAGCCCTGCTGGTAGGCCAGATACGAGTCCCCATAACGCGGCGCCTTCAAGTCCACGTCGTTGAGGATGGCGCCGTACATGCGCGCCTGCACGTCCGCCAGCGAGCGCAGCGCGCGTCGAGCCGACTCGCGGTTCGTCTTGCCCGCCTTGAGCACCAGCACCACACCGTCACACTGCGTGGCCAGCACCGCCGCGTCCGCCACCGCGTTGAGGGGCGGGCTGTCCAGGATGACGCGGTCGAACTTCCCCGCCGCCGCCTTCAACAGCTCCGCGAAGGCCCGCGTGTGCAACAGCTCCGCCGGATTGGGCGGAATGGGGCCGCACGGCAGCACGAACAGACCGGGAACCTCGGTGCTCTTCACCGCCGCGTCCAGCGTGCCCTCGCCCACCACCAGCGAGGAGATGCCCAGCTCGTTGGGCACCCCGAAGGCGCGGTGCAGCCGGGGCCTGCGCATGTCCGTGTCCAGCAGCAACACCCGGTTGCCGCTCTGGGCCATGGCCACGCCCAGGTTGATGCTCGTGGTGGACTTGCCTTCTTGCGGTCCGCTGGACGTCACCACCAGCGTCTTGAACGGCGTGTCCGGCGACATGAACAGGAGGTTGGTCCGGATGGCCCGGCAGCACTCCGCCACCGACGACTTCGGCTCACGGTGCACGTAGAGGTCCCGGTCCTTCGGCACCCGGCTGCCCTCGATGCGCGGCATCACGCCCAGGAACGCCAGCCCCAGCCGCTCCTCCACGTCCGCCTGCGTGGCCACGCTGTTCTCCAGCAAGTCGAGCAGCAGCGCCACGCCCAGGCCCGCGAGCAGCCCCATCACCAACCCCACCATCAGGTTGCGATTCACATTCGGTTTCACCGGCGCGAACAGCGGCCGGGCCGGGTCCAACACGCGCACGTTGCTGGTGCGCAACAGGCCCGACAGCTCGATGTCCTTGAGCCGCTTGAGCACCAGTTCGTAGAGACGCTGATTGTTGTCCGACTCGCGCTTGAGCCGGTCGTACTCGATGGACTTCTTGTTCACCTGGAACGCCTCGGCCTTGGCGTCGTCCAACAGCCGCACCAGGTTCTTGCGCTGCGCCTCCCCCTCCGACAGCTCCGTCTCCGCGGAGCGCACCAGGTTGCGCAGGCTCTTGAGGAAGTCTCCCTGAATCACCGCCAGCTTGCCCTGGCACTCCAGGAGCTTCGGGTGCTCGGGCAGGTAGCGTTCGGACAGCTCCGCGCACGCCACGCGCACGTCCGTGTAGGCCTTCTTGAGGTCCTGGATGGAGCCGTCCTTGGCCCCCGGCAGCGCCTCCGCCCACAGCTCGTCCTCGGGCGAGGCCTTGCGCAGCTTCTGGATGGCCTCCACGCGCGCCTGCATCGCGGCGATGCGGGTGCTCACCTCGGTGAGGTTCAGGTTGTAGCTGTTGATGCGGTCGCTGACGATGCTCATCCGCGACTCCAGCGACGTGGACAACATGTCCGCGTCCTTCTTGAAGTCGTAGACGGCCATCTCGCTCGCCTTGGATTGATTCTCCAGGTCCTCCAGCCGCCCCTCCAGCCAGCTGCGCGCGTCCTCCGTCATGCGCAGCTTGAGCGCCAGGTTCTCCGCCATGTACGCGCCGGCCACCTCGTTGGCGAGCAGCGCGGCGCGCGGCGCGTCCAGGTCGTCCACGGCGATGTTCATCACCCGCGAGTCCTTCGCGGGCAGCACGCGGATGCGCGACTGGAGCAGTCCCACCGCGTCCGCGCCCTGCATCGCCTGCACCCGGGCCTTCTCGTCCGGCAGCCCCAGAAGCCCCAGGAAGCCCGGGTCCGTGGACAGCCCCAGCTTGTCCACCACCCGGCTGGCCACCGCGCGCGAGGTGATGATTTCGCTCTGCGTGGCGTAGTACTCCTTGTTGAACCAGTAGTTGCTGCGCTCCTCGCCCATGACCTCCTTCACCTCGCCGTCCAGGAAGCGAGGCGCCGTCACGTCGATGATGAGCGAGGTGCTGGCGGAGTAGATTTTGGGCTGGCGCAGCGTGTAGACGGCCGACAGCGCCGCCACCACCACCGCCACGCCGAGCACGACCCACTTGCGTCGCCACAGCGCCCGCGCGCGGAGCATCAATCCCGCGGGCGTCGGGCCGCTGCTACCACCGGCCGGGTCGAACACGGTTCCTTCCACGTCTTGTCTCTCCCGCGAGCCTGGATTGCTTCGGTGCGGCCCCGTTCCGGCGGATGCCGGCCCCGACCTTCACCCACACCCGTGAAACAGCCATCGAGCGTGCCGTGTCCGCCTCGGGTTGTCCATCGTTCCGCCGTCGCCTGGAAGCCCCCCGTCCACCCTTCTTCCAGGGTGGAACGCGCGCATCCCGACGGCCTGTGCTAGGGAGCGCGACGTGAGCTTCCCGCACTCCGTCATCATCCCCTTTGACTCCTCCACCGTGGATGCCGCCTCCCACTTCGCCCGCGCCCTCGCCGGCCGCGCCGAAGTGGTGCTCGCCGGAGACGGCCAGCCGGACGTGGCTTCGAGACCCGGGCTGCATGTGCTCAGCGTCCAGGGAGGCAAGGGCGCGTCCATCCGCGCGGCCCTGTCCCACGTGACGAGCGCGGTGACGGTGCTCCAGGACCCGGATGAGGCCTACGCGACGGACGCCTACGAGTCGCTGATGGGCCCGCTCCAGGCGGACACCGCGGACGCCGTCTTCGGTCGCCGGGGCCCGCCGGGTCTGAAGCCGGAGCTGTGGGCCGAGCGCGCCCTGGGCCAGATGACCCGCTTCGTCACGGACGTGCCGGTGAATGACGCGCTCAGCGGCGTGCGCGCGTTCCGCACGGAGGCCCTGCGCTCCGTCACCCTCACCAGCGACGACGACGCGGTGGACGCGGAGCTGGTGGTGAAGCTGGCCGCGCAGCTCTACCGCCTCACCGAGGTCTCCCTGCCGCCGATGCAGGCCGTGCCCCGCCGCCCGCGCGCCGCGCGCCTGTCGCAACTGCGCACGCTGATGCGCTACGCCACCGTGCGCGACGACGCGGACAACCAGCACGAGGGCTACACCACGCTGGAGCGCATGGACGGCGCCACCCATTACAACCAGTGGCTGGGCCGCCGCTTCCGCGCGCACCTGGGCCGTCGCGTGCTGGAGATTGGCGCCGGCATCGGCACGATTACCCGCGAGCTGGAATCCGGCGCGGAGCTGCTCATCGCGCTGGAGGTCGACCGCTTCTACGTCGACCGCCTGAAGAACCTCTTCCGGGGCCGCCCCCACGTCCGCCCGTACCTGTCCGACGTGGCCCTGGCCGACTGGGAGTCGCTCAAGCAGGAGCGCCTGGACACCATCGTCCTCTCCAACGTGCTGGAGCACATCCCCGACGACGGGTCCGCGGTGCGCCGCTTCCGCCAGATTCTGGCGCCCGGAGGCCGGGTGCTCATCCTCGTCCCCGCGCTGGAGCAGCTGTTCGGCAGCATCGACGAGGCCGTGGGCCACTACCGCCGCTACACCCCCGCCACCCTGCGCGCCGTGCTGGAAGAGAATGGCTTCGTGGTGGAGAAGCTGGAGTGGATGAACCTGGTGGGCATGCCCGGCTGGTTCGTGAACAGTCGACTCCTGCGTCGCCGCTCCGTGCCGAAGCTCCAGCTGAAAATCTACGACACGCTGGCCCCGCTGTTCGCCCGCGCCGAGGCGAACGTGACGCTGCCGGTGGGCATGAGCCTCTTCGCCGTGGCTCGCGTCACCGGAGGCGAGGCGTGAGCCTCCCCGCGAGCCCCTCATCGACGACCTGGAACACCCCGAGGAGCGCCGCACCGTGAGCGTGGCGCCCGGGCCCGCCACCGAGTCACAGCCCGCTTCGGAGTCCTCGGCCCCCAGCCCCACCGGGACGCCCCTGCTGGCCTCCCGGGGCGCTCCTCGCGCGGTCTGGGTCGCCCTGGCGGCGCTGTATGTGTTGCTGTTTCCGTACCACCCGGGGCTGCGCTCCCCCAACGAGCTGTGTCGGCTCTGGCAGAGCATCTCGCTGGTGGAGCACGGCACGCTGGACATCAACCAGGTGCTGCGCGAGCGGGGCTACGTGGGCGACCTGTCCGTGAAGGACGGGAAGTACTACCCCAGCAAGGCGCCGCTGCTCTCGTTCGCCGCCGCGCCGGTGTACGCCGTGCTGCGCGCCGCCTCCGGCCCGGAGCCGGTGCCCGAAGTCCCGCTCGTCTTCTTCTCTCGCCTGTGGCTCACCGTGCTGCCCACCCTCGGCCTGCTGTGGCTGGTGCGGCGCTACCTCCGCGCATCCCTGTCGGCGCCCGTCGCCGACGCCCTCACCGTGACGTACGGCCTGGGCTCGCTGGCGTTCAGCTATTCGCTGCTGTTCATGAGCCACCAGACGACGGCGGTGCTGCTCTTCGCCGGCTTCTTCGCGCTGTGGCGCTGCGCGCGCGGGGAGTGGCGCGAGCGGGGCTACGTCCTCGCGGGCGCATGCGCCGGCGCCACGGTGGCGGCGGAGTACACCGGCGCGCTGGGCGTCCTCGGGCTGGTGCTGTACGCCACGCTCACCTTCCTCTTCCGCGACGCTCCGGCCCGCGAGCGCTGGAAGGGCCTGGGCCGCGCCGCCGTGCTCGCCACGCTGGGCGCGCTGCCCTTCGTGCTGGCGCTGATGGCGTACCACCAGGCCACCTTCGGGCATCCGCTGACAAGTGGGTACAAGTACCTCAACGACTCCGGCTACCAGCCGTGGCACCTGGGCGGCTTCCTGGGCATCCGCACCCCGGACCCGCGCGCCTTCACCCTGTCGCTCGTCTCGCCGCTGCGAGGGCTGTTCACCCTCGCGCCGTTCCTGCTGCTGGCCATTCCCGGCCTGACACGGCTGTGCTTCCGGCGCGGCGTGGACGGCTCCGCCGAACAGCGCGCCCTGGCGTGGATGACGGCGGCGCTCCTCGCCGGCTACCTCTACTTCACGTCCTCCTTCTCCTATGACTCCTGGGGTTGGACGACGGGCCCCCGCCACCTCACCGGGCTGATTCCCTTCCTCCTGCTGCCCTGTGGCCTGTGGCTGGAGCGGCTGCGCGCGGGCGGACGGACGTGGGCCCTGGGGATGGCGGCCATGCTGTGCGGGGCTGCCATCCTCACCACGGGGCTGGCCACCTTCGTCAATTACATCCCAGACGACGTGTCGGACGTCCTGGGGGGGCTGACATTGCCCCTGCTGAGCGCGGGCTTCTACCCGCCCTCCGTGCTCTCCTTCCTGGGCGTCCCCCAGCCAATCGCTGGCATCCTTTTCCTGGGGGCCCTCTGCGGTGTGACACTTTGGGTCCTCGGGGTGCTGGCGACGTCTCCTGGACGACGCGGCCCCACCCTGGCGGCGCTCGGCTCCGCGCTCGCGACGCTGCTCCTCCTGGCCACCCTGCACCACGGCTTCACCCGGGATGACGACGCGGACCGCAAAGCCACCCAATTCCTGAAATCCGTGTGGCTCGCACCTCCCAGCGGGGCAGTGTCCTTCTGGCCCCACCCGGGTCGCTGATACTGCGCGATTTCGTGATTTGTCCTGTCTTGCTTGAAGGACAAACACACCGCCCGTCCTGACATGGGTAGAAGTGGCCCTCGCAACTTTTGCGATGTCCGCAAAGGTTTGTCAGTCCAGGTGCGTCAGCGTTCACCCAGCGTCAAAGACAAGCGGCCGAGAACATTGGCGCGAGGGCTCCCGGGAAGCGGGCCCAAGGCTTGCTCAGGTGCACCCCGGCATTCGTCCCGCCGCGCGTCGGCAAGGAGCCGTTGGTGCATCCCCCGTCCGTCATCCCGATGTCGCGAAACCTCCGCCATGCCTCCCGGGGCATGGCGCTGTTGATGGCCCTGGGCATCATCGCCTTCATCAGTGCCGCCGTCGTCGTGTCCCTGCGCAAGGTGGCGGCGGAGAGCGCGTTGCAGGCCCAGGAGCGCCGCAACCGCGAGGCCCACTTCGCCGCAGAGGCGGGGCTGGCCGAGGCCCGGGAGACGGTGCGGCTGCTGCTCGGAGGCAATCGCTCCTTCGGCCCCGTCTTCCTCGCGCTGGGCAACGCCTACAACAGCACGGGCCTCAACGGCTACGTCCAGGGTGAGGCGGGCCTGCCCAGCACCGCCGCCGTCCCCTGGTACGAGGTCATCCCCTGGACGCCCTACTCGCTCGCGGCCGCGTCTTCCGGAGCGGCCATCGACTCGGACGTCGCCTCCGCCAACCAGGAGCTGACCGGCCCGGACGGGGTGCGCATCTTCGACTACCCCACCCAGGAGCGGCTCTTCTACCGGGTCTTCCTGGTCGACGACAACGAGAGCGACGGCAACCGCAGCGCCGACATCAACAACCGTGTCTGGCTGGTGGCCGTGGGTGAGGTCCGCGGTCGCGACAACACCCAACCCCAGCGCGTCATCATCCGCGCCCTCATCACCAGCGGCCTCGGCGCCGGCGGCAGTTGCTCGCCCGAGGACGCCAACGGCTCCGCCAACAACGGCGAGTGCTGACCCCTTCTCTTCCTTTCAGTTCCTACCCCAGGACTTTCGCCATGCCGCGCCTCTACAGACTCATCATCGCCGCGCTGGCCCTCACCGTCCCCCTGGCGGCCTTCGCCCAGGACGGAGGGACCGCCTCCTACAACCCCTGCATCGACACCACGGGCGAAGACAAACAGCCCCCTTTCACGGCGGATGCCGGCACCCCCAGCGCCATCATCCTGACGCCCGACGGAAAGCTGCGGCTCAACACCAACCGCAGCGTGCTGGACCCGGAGCGAATCATCCTCCCGTTCGACCAGGAACTGGAGGCGCTCATCGTCCATGACAACGCCGGCGGCGGCGCCTCCAACACCCTGGGCTGGTTCTATTACGACGACCTGGTGAAGGGCGGGTACGTCGACATCCAGGACCCCGCCAACAACAACGACGACATCCTGCTCGACACCGACAACAACGGCGTGCCGGACTTCCACGAGGACCTCTACAACCTGAGTCCCAACCGGTACATCGGCCTGGGCCCCCGCTGTGGCGGCCAGGCGAAGACCTTCGTCCACAAGCGGCCCGACGGCACCAACGTGACGCTCCGCGAGCCGGACCTGCTCACCGGCCCCTGCAATGCCCCCACCAGCTACGCCGCCACGGGAGGCCCCCGTCGCTGGCCCGGCGGCGGGTATGGCGCCCAGCCGGGAGGAGGCGTCGTGGGCCGCAGGGTGGTGGACTACGCCAGCGCGCTCTTGACCAACGACTACATGAAGACGAGCAGCGCCGCGCTCGACCTCGTCAACGAGTACTTCAGCGACCGGGGCCTGTTCCCCCACATCCCCAACCTGCTCGAGCCGCGCGCGACGGAGAACGGCAACCGGGGCATCGGCAAGCTCATCTATCTGGCCACGGACGATGACGGCAACCACTGCCCCAATGGAAACACGGCGGGCGATTCGCCCACCGCGGAGTGCTTCCAGCCGCGCTTCGCCTACAGCGACATCAACGGCGTCAGGACTCCCGTCGGTCCCATCTGGGACAGGCCCTCGGGCGACGCCGAGGACGGCCTGCCGGACTACAAGGCCAGTGCCTTCGACAACCGGGGCATGCTCATTCCCGGGAAGAACCCGCAGGCCGCCCCCAACGAGGAGGACCGCCGGCAGAAGATGGGGCGCATCGAGGGCGGGCGGGAAATCGTCTTCTTCCTCGTCACCTACGTGGAGCAGGTCTACGGCGACGCCACGGACACCTGCTTCATGACCCAGACGATAACGCGTCCCGATGGCACCACGCGCCTGCAGTGCAACCTGTGGGGGCACGGCGACATCAACGTGTTCTTCACGAAGACGCTGCTCAACCTGGACCTGCACCAGACCGCGGGCAACATCGTCACCACCAAGGAGCTGAGGAGCGGCTGGCTGGACACCGTTGCCTACAACCGGCTGCGCTCCGCCACGTATGGAGACGTCCGGTTCAACTCGGCCCAGAACCAGACGGTCTACTCCTACTTCCAGCGCGCCGCCCACACGCTGGTGGGAGCCCCGGTGGACAACCCCCGCGTCTGGATTCTGGGCTGGGAAGACCAGAACTCGGGCGGCAACCGCACCTACGACGACACCGTCATCCTCATCAACAAGCAGAACAACGGCACGTTCAAGTCGGACATCGTGTCCAGCATCTCGCTCGACGTGGCGCAGGACTACACCATCACCTCCGTCGAGATGACCATCGACGACACGCCGTACCACAACGTCAATGGCGTGCAGGCCGACTGCAGTCCCAACATCAACCTGCCCAAGCCCGACGGCAGCGGGACGTACCAGCCTCGGCCCCAAATCACCTATCAGGTGTCGCTGGACTGCAAGATGTGCGTGGACCGCTGTGAGACGACCAACCCCGACTTCCAGCCCAATCCCAACCCGTCCTGGGTGACGGTGCCCTTCCCGGACGCGCAGGCCACGCCGGGCTCACGCGTCAACATCACCCGGTCGGTGAATGACTTCCTGGAGCGCGGCTACACCGGCTCGCAGTTGTGCTGGCGCGCCATCTTCGAAAGCCCCGGCGAGTCCTGCCAGCCGACCATCTCCAACGTCAACATCTCCTACAAGGCGCAGAAGGCCGGTCAGTACGGCCGCGCCTCCGTGCTGCCCGTGGCGAACACCATCATCTTCGGCCTGTCCGAGACTCCGGGCCGCACCTGGTACTCGCCCGACCCGTGGTACGAGAACTCACCGACTCCCTCGAACCGGCTCTATCCGTCCTACCGCATCTATGACCGGCGCCTGGACGTGTCCGAGCGCGGCCACGTGTACCTGCGCCGCCTCTATGAGCCGGAGAACCCCTCCAGCCAGAACGACGCATCGGACAACTGGGACCAGTGGAACGCGGGCAACCAGCTCAACCAATTCATCCGGACGACCAACCCGCTGGAGCGCCAGCTCTTCACCACGCTGCCTGGCACCACCCCGCAGCGCGTCACGCTGGAGAGCGTGTCAGCGGAAGGCAACAACGCCAGCCCGCTGTTCCCCACGGCGCTGACCGCCCCGGCCTCCAACGACGAGACGAAGAACTTCTGCATCGGCTCGCTCGCGGGCCGCTACGACCTGAACCAGGACGGCCTCTGCAACCAGAATGACCGCAACACCCTGCGCAACTGGCTCTATGGCTGGGAGAGCAACAAGTTCACCACCGTGCCGGGCGGGGAGACCGTCACACGGCGCACCTGGCCCATGGGTGGCATCAACCTGTCGACGGCGGCCATCGTCGGGCCGGCCAGCGAGCCCACCTGGGTCAAGCGCGCGTCGCCCAACGAGCAGGAGGCCTTCCGCAGCAACACCTTCATCGGGAACAACGCCCTGAAGAACCGGGACGCGGTGGCCTTCATCGGCAGCACCACGGGCTACCTGCACGCGCTGTCCCTCGGAGAGCTGCGCTCGGGGGACGACACCTGCACCAGCTTCAAGGACTTCCGAGGCTACTTCGCCCACGCCACGGGCTGCTCGTCGTCGCGCGAGTACGGCAGCGGTGATGAGCTGTATGCGTACCTGCCCGGCAAGCTCCTGCGCTTCTTCGCGGAGAACTACGTGCGCGGACAGGACAAGACGAAGCGCGCCACGGTGGACGCCTCGCCGGCGGTGGCGGCGGTGGACCTGCGCTCGGACGCCGAATACACGGCCGACAAGGGCCACGACCCCTCGACGGGCAACATGTGGAAGCTGAGCACGACGCCCGGGGACCGGCTGGGCGCCAAGACGGTGCTCGTCAGCCCCACGGGCCCCCGGCAGAGCGTCTTCTTCGCGCTGGACGTCACCAAGCCCGCGGATACGGCCAACGGCTACCCCGGCATCCTCTGGGAGTTCGACGCCCAGAGAGACCGCTTCACCACCGCGGGAGTCCCCTGCGCCACCGCGTCCAACAGCTGTCTGACGCTGGAAGAGACCTTCCGGGACTATTCGCCGGACCCCAACCTGCTGCCGGACACCAGCGGCTCGCGCCACAACCCCCTCCTGGTGCGCATGGACTTCGGCGCCAAGGGCGGCAAGAAGTGGGTGGCGGCCTTCGCCAGCGACTACACGCCCAAGAGCTACAACAACAAGGCCACGCGAGCCACGCTGTACCTGGTCGACGTGAAGACGGGGCTGCCCATCCAGGTGAACCAGAGCGGCGGGACGGCGCAGAAGAAGAAGCTCGCGGGAGTCGTGGTCCTGGGCGACGCGGGCGAGGGCATCGGCAGCGCCCCGGTCGCCATCGACGCCGACAACGACAGCAACTACGACGTCGTCTACGTGGCCACCACGAAGGGCCGCATCTTCCGCGTCAACCTCCGGGACGTGGACGCGTCGAGGGATTTGGGCAAGGCCGTCAGCGCGTGTGTCATCGCGGACGCCCGCAATGACCGGAACCCGGCCACCAACGCCAGGGTGCGCAACAACGACCAGCAGAGCATCTACTCCAACATCGCCGTGACGCAGGAGCGCACCGGCGCGGGTACGTCCGTGCGCATCTTCGTGGGCACGGGCAACAACCCGGACGACGACAACGAGGTCGCCGACCAGGACCCGCGTCCGCGCTACCACGTCATGGCCTTCGACGACCCGAACCCGCTGAGCGTCAACTGCACGGGCAGGAGCGTCGCGTGGGTGCGGGAGCTGGACGACCGGCAGGTGGTCTGGGGCGGCGTCACGGTGGACGACGAAGGCACCGTGCACACAGCCACCGCGGTGGGCACGTCCGCCAACCTGTGCAGCCTCGACGCGGACGAGAGCGGACGGATGTATGCCTACAGCGCCGCCCAGGGCACGCCCACGTCGGACAGCGGAAAGAGCCTGGAGGGCCATGGCCTCACGCAGCCGGTGGCCTTCGACAAGCGCGTCTTCTTCCAGGGCACCAACGGCATCACCAGCACCGGCGCCGGCAAGCAGTTCAACAACGAGACGGGCACCGGCAACGGCAGCACGTCCCGCACGCTCATCTGGGACGTGAGGCCGGGCGGCAACATCCAGGGAATCATCCCGTGAGGACCTTCATGCTCGCGTCACGACGTACGCGCCGGGGCGTCACCCTGCTGGAGGCCATGGCCACCATGACGGTGGTGGTGTTCGGCATCCTCGGGGTGGCGCTCGCGGTGCTCGCCTCCGCCAAGCAGAACCGCCGCAACCTCATCCAGGCCCAGGCGGGCCTCATCGCGGAGCAGGAGCTGGAGCGCATCTCCGCCATGAAGTGCGTCACCCCGGCCCCGGCCCGGCCCTGCGCCAACATCGAAGCGCTGGACCGCCAGACGCGTCCGGTGTGGTGGAGCTCCAATGGCACGCCTCGGGATGTCCTCCCCGGCGCGGGAGACCCCATCCGCCTGAAGTACGACGTCGCGGTGGACGTGGACCCGCCCATGGAGGGCGAGGAGCGAGGCTCACCGCAGCTCGTCCGCGTCGTCGCCAGCCAGACGCTGCTCAACGTCGTCAACGTGCGCGTCACGGTGAGCTGGCTGGACCCGGACGCGGGCCGCCGCGCCGTGGCCCTGCAGACACGGATGTCACCATGAAACCACTCCATCCCCCCCGGGGCTTCAGCCTCATCGAGATGATGATTGCCAGCACCATCGCGCTGGTGGTCATCGCCGGCGCCGTGTCCGCGGGCACCTACCTCCAACGGCGCGGCCTGCTCGAGGAGCGCACCATGGAGACCCAGAACGCCGGGCGCGCGGCGCGCGACCTGTTCACCCCCGCGATTCAACGCGCGGGCGAGGGGTTCGGCAGCGCGCCCCTGTTCCTGGGCGGCTCGAACGCCGAGGTGCGCTACGCCGTCTGGGCGAACACCAACGCGGGGCCCTCCGCCGGCTTCGCGCAGCCCACCGGCGTCTACGTGAACCTGCGCTCCGACGTGCTGGAAATCTATGAAGCGGATGCCACGCGCGCGCTGCGGATGATTGGCTGCGCGGGCAGCGGCACCGACTCCCGTCAGGGAGGCGTCGGGCCCCTCTGCCTGGACACTCCGGCCCCCGCCAACACCGACGCGGGAATCCCCGCCGGAGCCCCCCTCGTCCTGGCCGACCCGGGCGTGCGCGGCGCCTGCGTGGGCGTGGCCCAGGCCACGCGCAACGTCCCCTCCCCCGGCGGCAACAACAACCTGGGTTGGATACCGGGCGCGCCCGCCGCCTCGGCGTACTCCCCCACCAGCTTCTGCACCGGCACCGGGGCGGACACCTCCGCGCTGTGGATTGCCAACACCGACGAGGACCCGCTCCTGCTGCCCCTCTCGTCGCGCATCTTCCGCGTCAATTGGATCAGCGGCAGGCCCGTGCTGGAGATGGACCCGGACGGCGCGCTGGGCGCCCAGGAGTTCCAGCAGCTCTCGGAGGAAATCGAGCAGCTGCGCGTCCGCCTGGGCGTCGCCGACCTGGACAATCCGGCCGCCCCCCTTCGCTATTTCCCGGACACGGCGGCCGTGCCCCCCAGGCCCGCGGTGGACCAGTGCGACAACGCCGGTTGCTGGAGCCTCATCCCGGGCGACGCGGGCACGATGGGGGCCAGCGAGTTCGGACCGGGCAGCGCGCGCGACGAGCTGATGCGGCGCGTGCGCGTAGTGGAGCTGCTCATCACCGCGCGCTCGAACAGGCCGGACACCCAGGCATTGAAGCTCCTGGGGGACGCCGGCACGACGCTCGACGACGAGGGCAATCCCCAGGATGGCTACAAGCGGCGGCATTTCCTCATTCGCGTGCTGCCGCGAAACTTCGGGTACGCGGGGGGCTGAGATGCGGAACACACGACACGGCATGACACTGCTGGAGCTGATGGTGGCGCTCGCCATCCTCGGGCTCCTCACCAGCCTGGCGACGACGGGCTTCCAGGCGCTGACGCGCAACCAGCGCGCGGGCGCCGCCACGCGCACCATCCTCATCGCCGCCCAGGAGGCGCGGCAGCAGGCCCGGATCTCCCGGCAGGCCGTGCGCCTGGCGCGGACGACGACTTTCGAGAACGGAGTGAGCGTCCCGGCCCTGCGCTGGGAGAAGCCGGACTGCGCTCCGGGAGACACCTGGGGCACCCAGTGTCCTCGCACCGAGTGCATCTCCGCCGCCTGTGGCACGAGCGGCTGCACGTGCGCGCAGGTCGGCGACGCCATCCCCCTGCCTCCCGAGTTGGACATCACCAGCTTGCACGGCGTGTGCTGGCTGGGGGAGTCCGGCCGGCCCGTCTCCGGGACCCCCACGGCCATGTGTGACGCCTCCCGCGCGGCGCCGGCGGCGGGCACGCTGCGAATCCTTCGCAAGCGCCTGGGGCCGCAGGAAGTCGCCGTGCCGGACCGGGTGCTCAACGTGGACGCCCTCACCGGCAACGTCACCATGACCGACTGCGAGCTGGCGCCCACGGCCGTCGGCTGCACTCCCTGAGCACGAGATTCCGTGCCACAGTTGCCTCCTCCCAAGGAGGAGGCAGTGACGATGATGAAGCGGTTCGCCCTGGTGATGAGCCTGTGTCTGGCCCCGAGCGCCTACGCGGCGGATGACGTCGTGGACGTGTGGAAGGCCAAGTGCAAGTCCTGTCACGGTGATGACGGCAAGGCGCAGACCAAGATGGGTCAGAAGGAGTCCATCGTCGACATGAGCCAGGCCGCCTGGCAGGCGGCCGAGTCGGACGCGGAAATCCGACAGGCGATTGCCGACGGCTCCCCTCGCAACACGAAGATGAAGGCCTTCAAGTACAAGCTCACCGCCGCGCAGATTGACGCGCTGGTGGGATACATCCGCACCATGAAGGCGAAGTAGGGGCCGGAAGGCGCGCTGAATAACCCCGGGAGAGGCCGCGTCAGCCGAACACAGAAACGGAGCCGCCCATGAAGACCCTCTCCACCGCCCTCGTGTTCTGCCTGGCCATGGCGGGACTGTTCTCCTCCGTGCGCGCGGACGCGTTGACGACTCCCCGAATCGAGCCGGGCGTGTCCCGGCCGGAGCCCCTGTCCTTGCGTCCCGATGACGGCAAGGGCGGTGGGGACGGGGATGACAAGGGCGGCGACGACAAGGGCGACGACGAGGAGGACGAGGAGGACTACCGCTCCCGCTACGCGGGCATCTCCGGCGCCGCGGCGCTGGAGCTGGTGGACCCCGGCGTCCTCAACGATTTGATTCGCCTGCGCGCGGCCGCCCGCTACGGCCGCTACTGAAGCCTGGCGGCCCGCCCCACTTCAGGCCCGGTGCGTATCTGGGACTCGTCCTGGGCCTGGACCACGCGGGGCAGCGTCACCGAGAAGCACGTCCCCGCCTCCAGTGAGGACGCGACATCCACCCACCCGCCGTGGGCGGTGACGATTTGCGAGACGATGTAGAGCCCCAGGCCCAGCCCGTGACGGTGCGGCCGGGGCATGCCCGGCTCGGGCGTCGCGCGGTGGAAGGGCGCGAACAGTCGCGGGCGCAGCGAGTCCGGAATGGGCGGCCCCACGTTGTGGACCTCCACGCGCTGGAAGAGCGGATCACTCGCCGCCAGCCGCACGCGCACCGACGAGCCATTCGGACTGTGCTGCAGGGCGTTGCCCACCAGGTTGGAGAGCACCTGTCCCAGCCGCTCCTCGTCCCAGACGCCGGTTGACTCGCCGTCCACCTCCAGGTCCACCCGCTGCTGGGGATGGGCCGGCTCCAGCTCGGAGATGATGCGACGACACACCGACTCCATGCACACCTCGCGCGGGCGCAGGGGAATGCCTCCCGCCATGCGCGCGCGGGTGAAATCCAGCAGTTGTTTCACCAGCCGCGTCATGCGCTCGGCGCTCCCGTCGATGCGCTGCGCCACGCGCCGCACCTCCGGCGTCAGCGTGGCCTGGGCCAGCAGGGCCGCGGCGGACAGGCGCACCGCCGCCAGCGGGTTGCCCAAGTCGTGCCCCAGCACGCCGATGAAGCGCTCCTGGAAGCGCGCCTCCTCGTCCCGCTCCAGCTCCTGGCGGCGGCGCGCGGTGACGTCCCGGCTGATGCCGAACAGGCCGTAGACGGTGCCATCGCCGCGGCGCAGCACGCCCTTGGTCGTCTGCCAGATGCAGTCGCTGCCCGGCCCGCCCTCGGAGTCCTCGTAGGTGGCCGTGACGCCGGACTCCATCACCGCGCGGTCATGCGCCAGCGTGGGCCCCGCGACGTCTCCGCCCATCAGCTCCAGGTCCGTGCGCCCCAGGATGTCCTGAGGCGTCCGGTTGAAGGCCCGCGCGGTGGCGGGGTTGATGAGCACGTAGCGCGCATCCACGTCCTTCACGTAGATGGCGTCGGTGGCGCTCTCGATGACGGCATGCAGCAGGTCATGGTCCCTGCGCAGCGTCTCCTCGGCGGCCATCCGCTCCGTCAAATCCTCCAGGAAGACGACGGCGCCGTCCTCCCACGGAGAGACGCGCGCCAGCAGCCAGACGGGCCCCACCGACGACTGTCGGGCCATCCGCACCACCTCGGGCTCGCGGCGCACCGCCACCCGGACACATGCCGCGAAGAGGCCACATTCGCCCACCCACGGTGCTTCCTCGAGCAGTCTCTGGCGGACGAGCGAGCGCTCTTCGCGCCCCAGCCAGCGCTCCGCGTGCGCATTCGCGGAGACACACTCGAAGTCCAGGATGCCGTGCCCAGCGGAGCGAACGCTGCGCAGCACCATCACTGCTTCGGAGGGGGGTGCGCCCGCCCCGCTCATCACCCTGTTGATCCAACGGCCGGATTGCATGGCTGGCGTGTGGCACCCCCCAGCGATGCCTTGCAGGAGAGTAGGTCCTGCCCCGGGCATGCGGCCAACCCACCCCTGGTATGGCTGATTCGTGGAGGACACAGCATTCGGGGTCGCGTCGGCTCCGACACACGACAGGCAATGCGCTCTGTCGTTGACCTGTCAGGGGCATGCCCCTAATTACCCTGCGGCCCTCAGGGGTCCACTCATGGACACTCCTTTCACACAGAGGCTGGATGGCGAGGCGGCGCGGCAGGGCGGCGAGCCTCGCGTGGCGGGTGACACCTTCGCCCGGTTGCTGGCGGAGCTGCGCCCGGGACACCGCGCGCGCACGCAGGGCCTGAAGGGCTCCGCCCGGGGCCACGTGCTGGCGCGCCTGCACCGTGAGGCCCGCGCGCCGCTCGTCTGCGTGGCGGCGGACGAGGAGGCAGCCGATGCCCTGGCCGCCGACCTCGCCTTCTTCCTGGGCGGCACCGGCACGCTGCTGCGGCCGAGCGTGCTGCGGCTGCCCGCCGACGAGGTGCTCCCCTACGACGAGCTGTCCCCGGAGGCCGCCGCCGTCACCGAGCGGCTGGGCGCGCTGTTTCACCTGTCTCAAGGCACGCGCTTCCCGGTGCTGGTGCTGTCCCTGCGCGCGCTGCACCGCCGCGTGCTGCGCCCCGACGTCATGGCCGCGCTCACGGACCGGGTGGTGGTGGGCCAGGATTACGACCGGGACGCGCTCGCGCGGAAGCTGTCCCGGATGGGCTACCAGAACAGCCCGCTGGTGGAGGACGTGGGGACGTTCTCCGTGCGCGGCGGCCTGCTGGATGTCTTCAGCCCGCTCTACGACAAGCCGGTGCGCCTGGAGTTCTTCGGGGACACCATCGACTCCATCCGCGCCTTCGACCCGGAGTCGCAGCGCACGGTGGACGCGCTGAAGGAAGTGGACCTGGTGCCCGCGCGGGAGCTGCTGCTCACCGAGGACACCCGTCCCCGCGCCGAGGCCGCCGCCCGCGCGGTGGCCGAGCACATCAACCTGCCCACCATCCAGTTGCGCGAGCGGCTGGACGCGCTGCGAGAGGGGATGCCCGGCTTCGGACTCGAGGGCCTGTTGCCCGCGCTGTTCGAGGGCGGGCTGGCCACGGTGTTCGACTTCCTGCGCGCGTGGAGCACGGAAGCGCCCGTCTTCTACCTGGACGACCCGCTGGAGCTGGGGCGCGCCGCGGACGCGCTGTGGGACGAGCTGGAGCGCACCTTCGCCGCGGCCGAGGAGCGCAAGGACCTGGTGCGCCCGCCTGCCGAGCACTTCCTCTCGCGCGAGGCCGTCGCGGAGCTCTTGGGCGGATACCGCGTCGTCGAGGGCGGAGGCCTGTCGCTCACGCAGTCCGAGAAGCCGCCGGTGCTCTTCCAGTTCGGCGGCACTCAAGACTTGCGGGAGGCGATTCTCGCGCACCATGGCGAGGAGGGCGCGCTGTCCCCGCTGGTGGACCGGCTCCAGCGCTGGCGGGACTCGGGCGTCGCGTGCGCGGTGGCGTGCGGCACGCTGAGCCAGGCGGACCGGCTCAAGCGGCTGCTGTTGGACCGCAACGTCATGGTGAAGGTGCACACCGAGCCGATGACGGACGCGTCGACGCTGTACGAGTCGTCGGTGTGGGCGCACCTCTTCACGGGGGAGGTGAGCCAGGGCTTCGTGGACGGCTCGGGCGGGCTGGCGGTGCTGTCGGACGAGGAGATTTTCGGCGTCCGCGCGCGTCGGCGCGTCAAGCGCGGCAAGAAGATGGAGGCCTTCGGCGCGGGCTTCAAGGACCTGAAGGAAGGCGACCTCATCGTCCACACCGACTTCGGCATCGGCCGCTACTCGGGCTTGACGAAGATGGAGGTGAATGGGGTGCCCGGGGACTTCCTCGTCCTGGAGTACGCGGGCCGGGACAAAATCTACCTGCCGGTGGGCCGCATGCGGCTCATCCAGAAGTTCACCGGCGGCAACCCGGACACCATCCAGCTCGACAAGCTGGGGACGACGAGCTGGGAGAAGACGAAGAAGCGCGTCAAGGAGCAGCTCCTCAAGATGGCGGCGGAGCTGCTGCAAATCGCCGCCTCGCGCCGCGCCCACCCGGGCCACTCCTTCAGCGCGCCGGACCGCTACTTCGCCCAGTTCGAGGCGGACTTCGAGTTCGAGGAGACGCCGGACCAGGCCAAGGCGATTGAGGACGTGCTGGCGGACATGCAGAAGCCGGAGCCCATGGACCGGCTCGTCTGCGGCGACGTGGGCTACGGCAAGACGGAGGTCGCCATGCGCGCGGCCTTCAAGGCGACGCTGGACCGCAAGCAGGTGGCGGTGCTGGTGCCCACCACGGTGCTGGCGCAGCAGCACTTCCTCTCCTTCAGGAAGCGCTTCAAGGACTACCCCGTCGCGGTGGAGGTCATCTCCGGCATGAAGAAGCCGCCGGAGGTGCGGGAAATCCTCAAGCGCGCCAAGGAGGGCAAGGTCGACATCCTCATCGGCACCCACAAGCTCTTGGGCGGAGAGGTGGCCTTCAAGGATTTGGGGCTGATGATTGTCGACGAGGAGCAGCGCTTCGGCGTGAAGCAGAAGGAGTCGCTGAAGAAGTGGCGCTCCCAGATTGACGTGCTGACGCTGACGGCGACGCCCATCCCCCGCACGCTGCACATGAGCATGTCGGGCGTGCGCGACATGAGCATCATCGCCACGCCGCCTCAAGACAGGCGCGCCATCCGCACCTTCGTCATGAAGTACGACGCGATGGTGGTGAAGGAGGCGATTGAGCGGGAAGTCGCTCGCGGCGGGCAGGTGTTCTTCGTGAACAACCGCGTGGAGTCCCTGCCGTCCATGGAGCAGCAGCTGCGAGAGCTGGTGCCGCAGCTCTCCATCGGCGTGGCGCACGGACAGATGGGCGACGGGCAACTCGAGAAGGTGATGCTGGAGTTCACCGAGCGCAAGCACCAGGTGCTCCTGTGCACCTCCATCATCGAGAGCGGCATCGACATCTCCAGCGCCAACACGATGATTGTGAACCGGGCGGACCAGTTCGGCCTCGCGCAGCTCTACCAACTGAGAGGCCGCGTGGGCCGCTCCAAGGAGCGCGCGTATGCGTACCTCCTGGTGCCCACGCGCCGGGCGGTGACCAGGGACGCGCAGCGGCGACTGGAGGTGCTCCAGAACTTCACCGAGCTGGGCGCGGGCTTCTCCATCGCCAGCCACGATTTGGAGATTCGCGGCGCGGGCAACCTGCTGGGCGAGAAGCAGTCCGGCGCCATCGCCGAGATTGGCTTCGACATGTACGCGCAGCTCCTGGAGGAGGCCGTCGCGGAGCTGCAGGGCCAGCCGCCCAAGGTGCAAATCGAGCCGGACGTCACGCTGCCCATGCCCGCGCTCATCCCCGACGACTACGTCGCGGACGTGCACCAGCGGCTCGTCTTCTACAAGCGCTTCAGCCAGGCCAGCCACCCCGACGAGGTGACGGACCTGCGCGCGGAGCTGGTGGACCGCTACGGCGAGGCGCCCGACGAGGTGGACCACCTCTCCGAGTTGACGCTCTTGAAAATCGACATGCGCGACTTGCGGCTGCGCGGCCTGGAGGTCGGCACCCAGCGGGTCGCGGTGACGCTGGGCGCGGACGCCCTCCTGGATGGACTGAAGGTCGCCGGGCTGGTGCAGCGCTCGAAGGGCTACTACCGCCTCACGCCCGACATGAAGCTCATCGCCCGCGTGGCGCAGGGGCTCCAGGGCCACGACCTCATCGCCGAGGCGCGCAAGGTGCTGAGGGATTTGGACCACTGCTCGCTGCCCCGGAGCTGAGCCGTCCCGAAACGAGAAGAGGCCCGGGACAATGAAGTCCCGAGCCTCTGTCTCGCACTCCAGCACGTCTCAAGCTCAGGCAGCTTCGATTTTCGCGACAGCCACGGGACGCAGGAGAAACTCACGGGCGCCCGCCATGGCGCGAGCATCCTGGAGCACGTCTCCGGGCTGGTTGCCGTGGCCGATGAGGGCGCCTCGCCAGCCCATCCCCATGTAGTCCGCGCTGAGCTGGAGGCTCATCAACAAGGGCTGGGCAACGCCGTCATCCTCGTCGGAGGAGTGCGTGGTCACGAGCGACAGGACCTTGCCGCGCATCCGCTCACGGAAGCGCAGCTCCGGCAGCCGGAACCACCAGGACCAGTGCTCCAGATAGGACACCGCGCTGGAGGGAAGGCCGTACCAGTACACAGGAGCGACGATGACCAGCTCGTCGGCGGCGAGGGTCCGCTCGGCGAGCGCGAGCATCTCCGGGTTCGCGGGCCGTGCCGCGTAGCCGCCGGGAGCGTGGCGCAGGTCCTGGAAGGCCTCGTGCCGGTACTCATTCAAGCGGAGCCAGTCCGTCACGGTGCCGGGTGGCAACGGCTCAGCGGCCTTGCGCGCGAGTTGCTCCGCGTTGCCGTTCTCACGGGCGCTGGCGAGCAGGAAGAGGACTTTGCGCGGCGTCGCGGCGGAGGGGCTCATGTCGTCGGTCCAGAAAGGAAGAGGCCGGAGTGCGAGCACGGGGTGTTCGCCGTCTGCGACTTCATAACGACGGGAGCCCCGCGACGCACGAGGAGCCGCGCGCCCTTCACCGCTCGCCGCAGAAGTGCGCCACCGCGCGCGACAGCACGGCCTCGCACCGCACCAGGTCCTCGGTGGGGACGTACTCGCCCGTCTGGTGCGCGACGCGGATGTCGCCGGGGCCGAACACCACGGCCTCCGCGCCCAGCTCCGTCATCTGCGGAGCCTCCGTGCCGAACGGCACCGTGGTGGACGCGTTGCCACTGGCCTCCGTGAGGAAGCGCACCACCTCCGCGTCCGCGCGCGTATTCACGCCCCGGTCCGTGCGCAGCACGCGGATGTGGGCCTCGTAGGCGGGCTCGTCGCGCACCAGCTCCTGACGGATGGACTCCAGCAGCTCCGCCACCCGCTGCGTCGGCTGCCCCGGAATGGGCCGCCACTCCACCGTGAAGCGGCACGAGCCGGGCAGGATGTTCTTCGCCTTGCCCCCCTGGATGACACCCACGTTCACCGTCGTGAAGGGCGGCTGGAAGCCCTCGTCCAGCTCCTCGCGCAGCACCGTCATGGCCAGTTGCTCCAGGCGATTCAGGAAGCGCCCCGCGCGGAAGATGGCGGACGCGCCCGTGTCCGGATACGCGCTGTGCCCTTCCTTGCCGAGCACCTCCACCTCCGCCAGGCAGTAGCCCTTGTTGGCGCGCACCGGCGTGAGCTTCGTGGGCTCCCCGACGATGGCGTGCCGCGCGCGGCCCAGTCCCGCCGCCACCAGCTTCTTGGCGCCCACCAGTCCCACTTCCTCATCCGCGGTGAGCACCACCATCAGCGGAGCCTGGAGCTTCGTGGCCCGCTCGGCGGCGTGCAGCGCGCAGGCGATGAAGCCCTTCGTGTCGCAGGCGCCGCGCGCGTAGAGCTTGCCTTCCTTCTCCGTCAGCTTCAGCGCGTCCGTCCACGCCGCGTCGTACGGCACGCAGTCGGAGTGCCCCACCAGCGCGAGCGCAGCGCGTCCGGTGCCGCCCTTCACTGCGACCAGATTCACCTTCTCCACACCCGCGTCATCCGTGTAGCGCTGACGCTCGGCGCTGAAGCCCGCCTTCTCCAGGCGCGCCTGCGCGTAGTCGATGAGCGGGGCATTGGGTCGCGCGGAGGTGGTGTCCATCGCCACCAGCTCCGTCAGGGTGGCCCGCAGCGCGGGCAGCGTGTCGCTCATGAAGACAACCTCCGGTGGCCGCGTCATGCCACCCCCTGGCGTCTGGCGCCAGCCCCCGGAAGGGCCTCCTGTCACCCACGCCCCGTCAGGGATACAGCGTGCGCGCGAGCGCCTGGAAGGCGCGTCCACTCTCCTCCGCGAGCGGATGCCGGCCGTCCCGCACCACCAGCCGCCCCGCCACCGCCACCTCGCGCACCGCCGCCTTGTCCGCGCCCAGGACGATGGAGGCCAGCAAAGACGAAGGACTTGCGCCCACCAGCGACGGGTGCCCCACGTCCACCGTGAAGAAGTCCGCGAGCGCCCCGGGCTCCAGCGTCCCCGAGGACAGGCCCAGGCTGCGCGCCCCCTCCACCGTGGCCATGCCCAACAGCCGCGCCGCCAGGCCCGACACCTCCCCGCCCCCCGGGTCCAGCACCGCGCGCCGCAGCCTCGCGAGCCGCAGGTGCCCTTCGAGCTGCCGCGCCTCGTCCAGCAGGTCCACCAGCGCCTGACTGTCCGAGCCCAGGCTGATGCTCGCCCCCGCCTTCGCCAGCGCGTCCGCGGGGACGATGCCGTCGCCCAGGTTGCGCTCCGTGGACGGACACGCGCACACCGTCGCGTGGGCGGTGCCCAGCATGGCCACCTCTTCGTCCGTCAGGTGCACGCCATGCACGGCGGTGAAGCCCGGGGTCAACAGCCCCAGGTCCGACAGCAGCTCCACCGGCCGACGCCCATGCTCGGCGAGACACGCTTCGATTTCCTTCGGCTGCTCCGCCACGTGCATGTGCACGGGGAACCCTCGCACCTTCGAGACGGCGGAAAGCCAGTCCTTCGTCACCGCGCGCACGCTGTGCGGCGCCAATCCCACGCTGACCGCCGCGTCGTCGCCCACCTCGCGAGCCAGCGACTCCGCCGACGCGAGGAAGGTGTCCACGTCCGGGTCGATGAAGCGACGCTGGCGGGGATTCGCCGCCACCTGGAAGCCCGCGCGCGCATAACCCACGCGCAACAGGCAGATGCGCAGCCCCGCGTCCCGCGCCGCTCGGATGACGGCGTGGGCCAGCACGTTCCGGTCGGCATACGGCGTGCCGTCATGCTGGTGGTGGATGTAGTGGAACTCGCCCACCGTGGTGATGCCCGCCAGCGCCATCTCCACGAAGACCTGCCGCGAGGCCACGTACACGTCCTCGGGCCCCAGGGCCTCGGCGGCGCGATACATGGCCTCTCGCCAGCTCCAGAAGTCATCCGCCTCGCGCCCGGAGACGACGTACTCGGTGCGTCCGCGAATCAGGCGCTGGAAGGCATGGGAGTGGCCGTTGACCAGGCCCGGCAACAGCGCGCGGCCTGGAAGCCGGACGACGCTCGCCCCGGTGGGCACGGACGACGCGTCGACGACGCGGCCCTCGGCGCCCACGGCCAGGGCGAGCCCCTCGATGAGCCGGCCTCCCACGTACAGGAAGTCCGGCTGGTAGACAGTGATGTCGCTCACCCCGACAACGTATGCCAGCGGACCGCGTCCCGCAGCAGCCAAGACACGGTCCGCCAGCGATGCTGTCAGCGCACGAACGCCACCCTGGACCCCTGGTCCGAGGCCGGGTGAACGGTGTTGTCATCCGCGCCCGGACGCCCCAGGCCGCGCTGCACCGCCGGTGCGGACGCGTTCACCGAGCCCACGTAGAACACCCCGTGGTAGCCCTCCGAGTTCACCGAGTCCCACGTGTGCACGAAGAAGCGGGAGCCATTGTCCTTGCCCTTTGCTTCACGCACACCGCAGTCGAGCGAGCTCTTCACGCCCTTCGAGTCCACCGAGCAGATCCACGTGGTCCCCGTGGCGTAGGCCATGTCCAGCGCCACCACGTCGTCCAGCTTCTCCTTCAACAGCAAGCCCATGGGCCGGTGCTGGGGGTCCCAGGGCAGGCCCTTCTTGGTGCGCGAGTGGATGTTGCCCGACAGCACCACGTGGAAGCGCTGCGGGCTCGACTCCACCTGGAATGCCACCGTCGCCGCCATCGCGTCCTCACGCTGCTGCCCGTTCGCCTTCGGGTGGTCGAACACGAAGACGTCCACATCCAGGCCCTGCGAGCGCAACTGACGCAGGTGCTCCAGCATGTTCGCCATCGCCTCGCTGCCACGGCCATCCGGATACGGGCTGCGCCAGAAGGGCGCCTCCATCAGCTTCAACCAGTCCGCCTCCGTCCCCTGGCTGTCCAGGAACGCATCCACGCGCCCCTGGTTCTCCAGTGGCAGCTCCAGGCCCACCGTCACCGGAGTGCCCGCCACCATCGCCTGACAGGCGGCCTGCGCCACGAAGCGCGGCACCTCCCGCGTGCCATGCACCTCGCCCAGGAGCAGCACCGCGCCCGGCTTCGCCTG
The DNA here is from genome assembly GCF_010894455.1 of Myxococcus eversor. Lineage (GTDB taxonomy): Bacteria > Myxococcota > Myxococcia > Myxococcales > Myxococcaceae > Myxococcus > Myxococcus eversor. The sequence continues at coordinate 48,762 of NZ_JAAIXY010000023.1, forward strand.
CTTGCCCAGGCCGATGATGGGCAGGCCGCACTCCACCGCGAACTGTGACGGGGCCTCCTTCGCGCTCGGCGCCTTGGCCACCCTCACCGGCTTGGGCGCGTTCTCCTCCTTCGCCAGCAGCGGTGCCACCTCGCGGAACACCCGCCACTCCATCACCAGGTCTCGCTGCCCCTGCCCCGACTCCGCGAAGAACGAGGTCTCTCCCCGAGGCGTGGCGATGACCTCCTCCCAGTCCTCGGACGAGGTCAGCGGCGCGCTCTGTGGCTGAGTCGGCTCAGCGAGGTATGCGTCCTTCTCCTCCTCCGAACGAGGTCCCCTCGGCCCCATGTCCCAGGCGCGGGTGGGGCTCCAATCCACCTGATTGCCCGAGTTGGCCAGGGTCTTGTTCAGGCTCTTGGTGATGCGAAAAATCTGGAGCTTGCTCGACGTGGGTGTCTCGCGCCGGCCCACCACCATGTACCGGTGGAAGAAGCCCGAAATCTTCGAGCCTCCGAACTCCTGCCGCCAGTCCGTCTCCAGCACCATGCTGCCCTGGTCCTCGCGGAAGGGCAGCTGGTTGCGCGTGAAGAACTCCCGAACCTCCGGCCACATCTCCGCGAGCGGCCGGTCGTAGATGGCCTCCCGGTCCGGATAGTCCAGCGCGCCGCGGTGGGCCGTGCAACCCAACCAACCCAAGGACAACAGCAACAACGTATACGTTATCTGACGCATCCACCCTCCGTGCCATGCAGGAAACGCGGGCAGGAGGGTGGAATATCGCCCCCGAGTCAGCGGAAGGACGCCAAGGTCTCCGCCTCGACTGCGAAGGGCTTCTTGCTGCCCTCCTTGCCCGGACCTCGCTCACCCACGCGGATGGCCGGCGCCGACGCGTTCACCGCGCCCACGTAGAACACCCCGTGGTAGCCCTCCGAGTTCACCGAGTCCCACGTGTGCACGAAGTAGCGCTCGCCGTTGTCCTTGCCCTT
>NZ_JAAIXY010000023.1:49826-208185 GCF_010894455.1 Myxococcus eversor
GCTCACCCACGCGGATGGCCGGCGCCGACGCGTTCACCGCGCCCACGTAGAACACCCCGTGGTAGCCCTCCGAGTTCACCGAGTCCCACGTGTGCACGAAGTAGCGCTCGCCGTTGTCCTTGCCCTTCGCCTCGCGCACGCCGCAGTCCAGCCTGTCCCGCACGCCCTTCGAGTCCACCGAGCAGATCCACGCGGTGCCGGTGTCGTAGGCCATGTCCAACGCCACCACGTTGTCCAGCTTCTCCTTCAACAGCAAGCCCATGGGCCGGTGCTGCTTGTTCCAGGGCAGGCCCTTCTTGGTGCGCGAGTGGATGTTGCCCGACAGCACCACGTAGAAGCGCTGGGGCGCGGACTCCACCTGGTGGATGAGCGTGGCCGCCATCGCGTCCTCGCGCTGCTGCCCGTTCGCCTTCGGGTGGTCGAACACGACGACCTCCACGTCCAGGCCCCGCGAGCGCAACTGGCGCAACTGCTCCAGCATGTTCGCCATCGCCTCACTGCCACGGCCATCCGGATACGGGCTGCGCCAGAAGGGCGACTCCATCAGCTTCTGCCAGTCCTCCTCCCCGCCCTGGCTGTCCAGGAACGCATCCACCCGGCCCTGATTCTCCAGCGGCAACTCCAGCCCCACCGTCACGGGGATGCCCGCCACCGTCGACTGACAGGAGGTCTGCGCCACGAAGCGCGGCACCTCGCGGGTGCCGTGCAGCTCGCCCAGCATCAGCACCGCGCCCGGCTTCGCCTGCTTGCCCAGGCCGATGATGGGCAGACCACACTCCATGGAAATCTGCGACGGCGCCTCCTTCGCGTTCGGCGCCTTGGCCACCTGCACCGGCTTGGGCGCGTTCTCCTCCTTCGCCAGCAGCGGTGCCACCTCGCGGAACACCCGCCACTCCATCAACAAGTCTCGTTGGCCCTGAGCCGACTCGATGAAGAGGTTCTCTCCGCGCGGCGCATCGATGACCTCCTCCCAGTCCTCGGCGGTGGTGAGGGGCTCGCTTCCTCCCGACGTCGGCGCGGCGTCAGTCTCGCTGCTCCGCATGAGGTGCCGCGAGGGGCTCCAGTCCAACTGCCTGCCAGCAGGGGACAGCGTCTTGTTCGAGCTCTTGGTGATGCGGAAAATCTGGAGCTTGCTCGACGTGGGCGTCTCGCGTCGGCCCACCACCATGTACCGGTGGAAGAAGCCCGAAATCTTCGAGCCTCCGAACTCCTGCCTCCACTCCGTCTGCAGCACCATGCTGCCCTTGTCCTCACGGAAGGGGAGCTGGTTGCGCGTGAAGTAGCCTTGCACCTCCGGCCACATCTCGGCGAGCGGCCGGTCGTAGATGGCCTCCCGGTCCGGAATCTCCAAGTCACTCCGGTGGGCCGAACAGCCCGCCAGGCTCCAGGCCAACAACACCACCGCATACAGTACCGAGCGCATCCACCCTCCGGATCTCACGTTCCCAGAATGGAACGCGACCTGGAGGGTGGCATATCGCCCCCGAATCAGCGCGAGGACGCGAGCGTCCCTGCCTCCTGCATGAAGGGACTCTTGCTGCCCTCCTTGCCCGGGCCCTGCTCACCCACGCGGATGGCCGGCGCCGACGCGTTCACCGCGCCCACGTAGAACACCCCGTGGTAGCCCTCCGAGTTCACCGAGTCCCACGTGTGCACGAAGTAGCGCTCGCCGTTGTCCTTGCCCTTCGCCTCGCGCACGCCGCAGTCCAGCCTGTCCCGCACGCCCTTCGAGTCCACCGAGCAGATCCACGTGGTCCCCGTGGCGTAGGCCATGTCCAGCGCCACCACGTCGTCCAGCTTCTCCTTTAACAGCAAGCCCATGGGCCGGTGCTGGGGGTCCCAGGGCAGGCCCTTCTTGGTGCGCGAGTGGATGTTGCCCGACAGCACCACGTGGAAGCGCTGGGGGCTCGACTCCACCTGGAATGCCACCGTCGCCGCCATCGCGTCCTCACGCTGCTGCCCGTTCGCCTTCGGGTGGTCGAACACGAAGATGTCCACGTCCAGGCCCTGCGAGCGCAACTGACGCAGGTGCTCCAGCATGTTCGCCATCGCCGCGCTGCCACGACCGTCCGGATACGGGCTGCGCCAGAAGGGCGCCTCCATCAGCTTCAGCCAGTCCTCTTCCCCACCCTCGCTGTCCAGGAACGCATCCACCCGGCCCTGATTCTCCAGCGGCAGCTCCAGGCCCACCGTCACCGGCATGCCCGCCACCGTCGCCTGGCAGGCGGTCTGCGCCACGAACCGCGGCACCTCCTGCGTGCCATGCATCTCGCCCAGCAGCAGCACCGCGCCCGGCTTCGCCTGCTTGCCCAGGCCGATGATGGGCAGACCGCACTCCACCGCGAACTTCGACGGCGCTTCCTTCGCGTTCGGCGCCTTGGCCACCTGCACCGGCTTGGGCGCGTTCTCTTCCTTCGCCAGCACGGGCGCCACCTCTCGGAACACCCGCCACTCCATCACCATGTCGCGCTGGCCCTGCCCCGACTCGGCGAAGAACCCGTTCTCTCCCCGAGGGAACGCCAGCCGTTCCTCGGCGTCCTCGGCGCTCATCCCAGCGAGCGCCGGGTCGGCCCCGGGCCCCGCCAGACTCCGGCTCACCCCCCAGTCAATCTGGTTGCCCGGGGGCGACAGCGTCTTGTTCAGGCTCTTGGTGATGCGGAAAATCTGGAGCTTGCTCGACGTGGGCGTCTCGCGTCGGCCCACCACCATGTACCGGTGGAAGAAGCCCGAAATCTTCGAGCCTCCGAACTCCTGCCGCCACTCCGTCTCCAGCACCATGCTGCCCGTGTCCTCGCGGAAGGGCAGCTCGTTGCGCGTGAAGAACCCGCGCACCTCCGGCCACATCTCCGCGAGCGGCCGGTCATAGATGGCTTCCCGGTCCGGATAATCCAGCTCACTGCGATGGGCCGCGCAGCCCGTCACCATGAACGCACACGCCAAGACCACGACCCAGCGAACCATGCCGCCTCCAGGCAATCCCTGTCCGGAAGCCTAGAACGGCGGCATGTGTCTCACATATCGGACGGCGCAACCCCGCCCGCCTCCAGGGGTCAGGCCTGGACCTCGGAACCCTCATGGGCGGAGGCCCGCTCCCAGGGGCGGGTCCGGACGGCCTCGCGAATCCAGAGGATGTGGCGCCGCTCGTCCTCGCGGTGCCGTTCGATGAGCACACGCACGTCGGGGCTCCAGTCGAAGCGCAGCGCCAGGTCATAGGCCCGGTTGGAGAACTCCTCGTTGCCGAGCATGGCCACCAGCGCCGCCTCGGTGCCCATCATGCTGGACATCGCGGTGAGCCCCTTCATCGCCGCGCCCTTCAGGTCCGGCCGCAGGTCCACCGGTGCGCCACCGAAGTGGTGGATGAAGCCGTTGAGCTCCTGCACGTGGCGAAGGTGGTCGGCACGGAACCCGCCGAGCCGCTCGCGGACCAGCGGCTCCGGGATTCGAGCAAGCGCCGCGTCGTACGCGCCCACCGCATCCGCGTCGAGCTGGGCCAGGCTCCGCAGTCGTGCCACCTCGGACTTCTCGGCCATGTCGACTTCCTCCGCGCCAGGGTCGCGTGCAATGTGAGAAGCCTCTTCCCGAAGGCCAACCCGTCCCGGAAGTCCCAGGTCCGTTTGCCCTGATGCCGGGCAAGCGGGCAGCGGCTCAGACTGGAGGCCGCGCCGGACGCAAGGCGGGCGCGGCGGAGCGGCGCGCTCCGCGGCGGTGCTGGAGGACGATGAGCTCCCCGAGCACGGCGCTCACCAGCAGCAGCGCGTTCGTCACCACGAAGACCCAGTTGCGCACCAGCACGCTGTAGACGGTGAAGCCCAGGGACGCCGTCATCTGTCCCACGAAGAGCCACTTGGAGACGCCCTGACTGGAGCCTGACTTCCACTGCTTGTGGATCTGCGTTCCCAGGGTCATCAACAGAACGAAGGAACTGAACCAGCCCACGGCCTCGGTGCCCATGCATCCTCCCGGATACAGATGCGCACGCGCTCGCTCGCCGTCAGCCAGGGCGGACCGCACTCGCGCGAAGCCATCGGTGACGGGGCGAGCCGGAAGGGGCCTGGTCGGCTGGTGACTCTCCGCGCCGAGCCCGCGCCCGCTCGACATTGCGACAGGCGCTCCGGATGCCAACCGTTGAGACGTGAACCGCTCCAACGCACGACTCCGCGCCTACCGTCGCAAGAAGGCCGTGGCTCGCAAGGCAAGCGCTGGACGCCCGAGCCGCGCGGCGGCGGTGCCCCGGACGCCGAAGAAGCTGTTGGAGCGGATGGGTGCGCCCATGCTGGCGCGGCTCGCGCGGACCGAGGAAGCAGGAGATGACACCCATGTCTACGAGGTAGTGCGTGAGCGGCCCGCTCCCAGTGAGTCCAAGGCCGCCCACACGACACCTCGTCGCACGAAGCAGCGCGCGGCCTCCTCGCGGTCGACACGCACGGGGACCCGCCGTGCCACCGGAGAGCTGCGTGCACCCCGGGCGCAGGTCGCAAGGACGTCCGCACCCGAGCGCCGCGAGGAACCCGAGGCAGGGCTCGCGAAGCTCACCCACGGTGACCGCGTCCTCTTCCCTCGCACCGGGCTGACGAAGGCGGACGTCTTCGCCTACTACCGCGAGGTGGCGCCGCTGCTGGTGCCCATCCTCACGGACCGCCCCATCTCCGTGCAGCAGTGGCCCGCGGGAATCGCCGCCCCGGGCTTCTTCCGGCACGAGCTGTCTAGAACTCCCTCCTGGGTGCCCACGCTGAGCGTGCGCCATGTGGAGAAGTCCCTGCGACACGTGAATGTGAACGGCGAGGAGCCCCTGCTCTGGCTCGCCAACCAGTCCGCACTCACGTTGCACATGTGGCTGAGTCACGCGCCCAAGCTCTCGCAGCCGGACTTCCTCGCCATGGACCTGGACCCAGGCAAGGGGGGCTGGTCCGACGTGGTGACAGTGGCGCTCGCGCTCCGCGAGCTGCTCGAGGAGCAGGGCCTGGAGGGCTACCCGAAGACCTCCGGCAAGCGCGGCCTGCATGTCCTCATTCCACTGGCGCCGGGACACACCTACGCGAAGGTCCAGGCCCATGCGAACGCGCTGGCCCAGGCGCTGGAGGCCCGGCTGGGAGACCTGGCCACCACGGTGCGCGGCATCGAGGCGCGCAAGGGCCGGCTCTATCTGGACGCGGGCCAGAACGCGCGCGGCAAGACGGTGGTCGCGCCCTACTCGCTTCGCGCTCGCGAGGCCGCGCCCTTCTCCGCGCCCCTGAAGTGGAGCGAGGTGACTCGGAGACTGGACCCCGCGCGCTTCAATCTCCGCACACTGAAGAAGCGCCTGGACGCCGTGGGGGACTTGTTCGCCCCCGCGCTGAAGCACCCGCGGCGGTTGCCTGACTGACGCCCGGTCGCCTGCCCTCCCTCGCACGTGAAGCGCTTCGGTGCACGCGCCCGAAGCGGGTGCTATGGCGACGCCACCATGGACTCCGCCACCGCATCCGGCACCGTGAAGCCGGCCGGCCCGCTCAAGGTCGCCCTCGCCTACTGCACGTGCTTCGTGTTGTGGGGCTCCACCTGGTCCGTGGTGAAGGTGGGCCTGGAGGACCTCCCGCCGCTGCGCTTCCTCGGCACTCGCATGCTGGTGGCGGGACTCTTCCTGCTGCCCTTCGCGCGCGCACGGGGACGGGTGGACGCACGCACCGGAGGGCGCATCGCCGCGCTGGGCCTGCTCCAGCTCGCCGTGCCCTTCGGCCTGCTCTTCTTCGCGCAGCAGTGGATTCCCTCGAGCTGGGCCGCGCTGCTGTTCTCCACCTTCCCCCTGTGGCTGCTGCTCATCGGGCGCGTGCTGATGCCGGACCAGCCCCTGACGCCGGGCAAGCTGCTCGCGGCGGGCCTGGGCGCGGTGGGCGTGGGAGTGCTCCACGCCTCGGGCGTCGAGGGCCTGGAGCTGTCTGGCAAGGTGCTGCTCGGCGTTGTGCTGACGCTGGTGGCCGTGGCCGTCATCGCCGTGGCCAACGTGCTGGCCCGGCGATACATGGCTCATGTCCCCGCGCAGATACTCGTGTTCGGCCAGACGCTCAGCAGCGCGGTGCCACTGCTCGCGCTCTCCTTCCTGCTGGAGTCGGGCTCGCCCGGAAACTGGACGCCGCGCGCGCTGGGCGCCGTCTTCTACCTGGCGGTGTTCGGCACGGCCTTCACGTACCTGTGCCTCTACTGGCTCCTGCCGCGCATCTCGCTCACTGCGCTGGGCGCGATGGCCCTGCTCGACACGCTGGTGGCGGTGGTGCTGGGCGTCGCCTTCCTCGGTGAGCCCTTCACACTGTCGCTCGTCGTGGGCGGCACCCTCATCCTCGGGGGCGCCGCGCTGGCCAACGCGCTGCCGAAGGAAACCGCGCCTCGTCCCGCCGACGAGGGCACGTCTCACTGAACCACGGGCTCTACCGCGAGGCGTTCCGCGAGCGGTGCTCCTGAAGCCACGCACGGGCCTCGTCGAGCGTGTCCACGTAGCGCACGTCGAGCGGACGCCCACCGCTGAGCATGGAGCCCACCATCAGGCTCTTGGTGGTGGCCTTCTGCTCCAGCGCCGCGCCGATGTAGACGATGCCCAGGAACCAGTCCGCCTTCGCGTGGTCCACCAGGTAGCGGCGGGACTCCGGACTGAGCTGCGAGTCGGTGATGTCCGCCGCCAGGTAGAAGCGCCCGTCAGCGGACAGCGTCTTGTAGAGACCGCAGGACCAGCGCGAAGTGTCCTCGGTGATGGCCCCTCGGAAGCGCGCCCAGAGAATGTCCGGCGCTTCCAGCCACGCACGCTGCTCGCCGTGACTCCACTCCTGCTCCCAATCCCTTGCCATGAGACTCCCGCGATGAGGCCGGGCCCAGGATAGGCCCGGCCGCGCGCGGTTCCCAATGGCCCCGCGCTAGAAGCGCAGCGGCAACGCGAACGCTGTCCCGTTCTGCGTTCCTGTCCGGAAGCTCCGGGGTGCACCGATAACCATTGTTGGCGGGGTTCCACCCGAGCCCGGCACGAGCGCGAGGTCCTGCCCCACCTGTGCTCGCTCGGCGCCGTCGCCCACAATCGTGAAGTACGGCGAGAGCGCGCCGTTCAGGTTGGGCGCGCCTGCGTAGACGAACACGGCGCCACCACCATCCGAGGCCTCCGAGGCGCCCGGCGCGCTCACCACCAAATCAGGAACGTTGTCGCCCGACAGGTCCACGTTGCCCGCCAGCGCCGTGCCGAAGCCCACCGCGCGCGACTTGTGCACCAGCACCACCGGCGTCAGCCCATCTCCGAAGGCGCCCAGCACGAGCGGGCTGCCAGCGGCCTGCTTCTTCGCCATCTCCGTCGTGAGCTGCGCCTTGTCGAAGAGCAGGACGACGGGCTGGGTGACGCCGTTGAAAGGCACCGCGGTGGCGCTGATGGCCAGGAAGTCCCGCTGGTCCCCCGTCGTGCCGCCGGCGTTGGCCATGACCTTGCCCGCGCGGGTCATCGCCAGGCCCAGGCCGAGGTTGTTGAGCTGCACCTCGCTGTCGCCCGCGATGCGCCACACCGTCGCGGTGGTGCGACCGCCGCAGCGCCCACCGGCCGCGTTGTAGCCGAAGAGGATGGCCACGCCGGAGCGAGCGCCTTCCGCGTACCGCCACGCGAGGTCGTCGCAGCTGTCCCCGTTGATGTCCCCCAGCGACGTCGGCGCGCTCGTCTGGAGGGCCAGGGAGGGCCAGGAGTAGACCGAGTCACAGGTCATGGTGAGCTTCGTCAGCGAGGCATCGTCCGGAGCCCGGCCCAGGAACACCTCCATGCCCCTGTCGCGCAGCACGCCTACGTCCTCCTTGCCATCGCCATTGAAGTCGAAGCCGCCCACCAGTCCGCGACCCAGGGCCGAGCGCCTGCACTTCGCGTCCGTCTCCGGCGTGCAGGTGGGAATCAGCAGCGGCGCCCACACGCGATAGGCGGGCTTGAACGAGCCATCCGCCTGCCCCAGCGACACCAGCACGCCGCCCACGGACTGGGTGCCCGTGGTGAGGCACTCGGGTCGAACCGTCTGGTACGTCGACGCCAGCTCCGCGCTGTTGCTGGCTGGCACGACGAAGCCCTGCGCGCCCACCACCGAGTCCGGCCGACCATCGCCATTGAAGTCCGTGAAGGCCACGTCGATGCCCACCGTGCGGCCCGCCTTGTGCGGGGAAGGCGCGCCCTCCTCGACCACCACGGCGGGAGCGGCCCGGGCCACCTCGCGCACGTAGGCCCGGCCGATGGACATGGCGTCACCATCACCGTTGGCGCCCGCACCCGACCAGCCCGGCGCGCCCAGCAGCGCCACGGCCCCCTTGGGGCCCACCGCCACCGCCACCTGCTCGCCCACGCGCTCCACGCTGGGCTTCGCCGGCACGTTGGCGCTGGTGCGCGCCCACTCCGCCAGCGAGGCGCCGCCTCGGCGGAACAGCTCCACGCGGCCGGTGAAGGCCCCCTGCTCGGACGAGGAACGACCGGAGAAGGCCGCCAGCGAATCACCCTCGGCCAGGCGCCACACCGCCAGGCCCGAGCCCAGGGTGTCCGACTTCGCCGCGCCATTGAGCGCCGTCAGCGACTTGTTGATGACCGCGCCTCGGGTCAGCGTCGACAGGGGATACACCAGCACCTTGCCGCCGAAGCGCAGCGTGGTGCCGCCCGGCCCGGGAGGCGCGGCATACGGCGCGCCCAGCACCAGCTCCGGACCCGGCGTGCCGTCCACGTCGAGCACCGCGAAGCTGCGTCCCGCGACGACACCCGCCGTGTCCCCGTAGATGCGCGCGAAGGCCTCCTCGCGCTTCACCTGGGGCGGCGTGATGGCCGGGTCACCCGTGGGCGCGTAGGCGCTCAAATCGAACAGCAGCGCGCCTCCCGAGTCCGCGCCGGAGCGCACGCCGCCGCTGGCGGTCAGGTCCGGCGAGTCCGCGCGGTCCGCCACCGCCATCAGCAGGGGTGGACGCGTGTCGTCTCCGGCGATGGCGGCCAGGCGCCACGTGCCCTCATTGGAGTCCGCGAGGTTCGCGGGCAGCACGTACACATCCGGGCTCGCCCTGAAGCGAATCCCCTCGGAGCGCGCGAAGAAGACGGAGATGGCCACCTGCGTGCCGGAGACGGCGCCTTCCGCGGTGTAGCGGGACACGCGGCTGAGCGCGGCGATGTCCAGGCGCCCGTCCTTGTTGAAGTCCGCCGTCACCAGCGCGCGGCCCAGGTCGGAGCCGGTGCGCGCCATGGGCACGCCCGCGGGCGACAGGTCCGAGCCACCCAGGCGGATGGTGGGCAGGTCCGGCACCGGCGCGCTCGGCGTGGCCAGGTAGATGTCCACGGTGCCGCGCGCGCGGATGGTGTTGCTGGGCGCCAGGTCTCCCGCGGGAGAGCCCACCACCAGGTCCACCTTGCCGTCGCCATCCATGTCGGCCACGGACAGGCCCGCGCCGAACGCGGCATCCCTCAAGAGGCCGGCGAGCTGCAAGCGCAGCGGCGCGGGCGCTCCACCCTTGAAGGTGTAGAGGTACACCGCGCCCGCGTTGCTCGTGGCCACGTCGGCGCCCGGCGAGGACACCACCAGCTCCGCGCGTCCGTCACCGTCCAAGTCACCCGCGGCCAGCGCGTCACCGAACTGCGCGGTGTCCGTGTCGCCCGTGAGCACCCACAGCGGCTGGGCCTCCAGGCCCCCACTGCCGCCCTTGTAGATGAACACGGCGCCGCCCGTGGGCCGGCCCATGTCGCTCTCGCGCTGGCCCACCGCGAGGTCCAGCGTGCCGTCACCATCGAAGTCCGCCGTCACCAGGGTGGCGGCATCCGTGAGCCGGCCGTGCGCCAGGCCCGGCCGCGTCAGCTCGTCCAGCACCACCACCGTCACCGACGCCTTGTCTCCGGTGAACGGGTCGGCCGCCTCGAGCACCGCCGCGCCCGTGTCGCCCGCCAGGAAGCCGATGCGTCCGGCGGCAATCGTCCCGGGGCCCGACACCTTCGTCCACACCACCCTGTCACTGCCACCGCGCGTGGCCAGCGGCACGGAGGAGCCCGAGGGCACCGCGAGGAACGCGGGCGCGCCGTTGAGCCGGGCCGTCTTGCTCACCTCGTACTGGAGGATGGCCTCGTCGCCCGTCTGCGAGTCGAGCACGGTGATGAGGTCCAGCCCCTCGGTGGGGCCCGCCGTGTAGAGGCCGTCGGCGGAGAGCGTGCCGCCGGAGAGGCTCTGCGTCAGGTTGTACCGGGCGGAGCCCAGGAGGCCCTTCGCCGCCACCTGGAAGGACGTGCCCGGTCGAAGCTGCGCGCGCGCCGGCGCGACGTCGAAGAGCGCCGTCACCTCCAGCGTGGTGCGGGCGTCCCCCTCGCAGCGGGCGTCCTCCACCACCAGCGTGTCGGTGCCCGGGGTGTGCCCCGCGATGAAGCGCTGCGCTCGCAGCTCACCGGACGAGCCTCCCTCCTCCAGCCGGTAGCGATACTGCCCGCTGCCACCGGAGGCGATGAGGGACACCGGACTGCCCACGCGAACGCGAGGGGGCTCGGCGCGCAGGGTCAGCGGAGCGCGGCCCGTGCACTGGTCCACCTCCGGAGGAGGCTCGTTCTCACGCGCGGGGTCCAGGTCGTCCGAGCAGGCCGCGACGAGGAGCGCGAGGAGGGGGGCCGCGCGAGGGAATCGAATCATGGTGTGCCTCGAGGGGGTCAGGCGGGTGCGACGGAGGGCTTCAGGGCTTCGCGCCGGACGCGGCCCAGCGCTGGATGAGGGAGATGAGCTGAGGGTCCAACGGACCATCCGCGGGCATGCGCTGGTCTCTCACCGAGGCGGTGATGAGCGGCGCATTCTCCTTCCACAACTCGTACGTGTTGAGCGCCCGGCCGGGGCCGGTGGAGTGGCACTTCTCGCAGCGCGACAGGTAGATGGGCTGGATGTCCGTCGCCCAGCTCAACGCCACCGTGCTCACGGGCTGGTAGTCGAACGGCACCAGGCGCCTGGCCTCGGTGCCATCCAGGAAGCGCGCCACCACGCCGAGCGCCTGACGACCGGCCTCCAGGCCCGCGAAGGAGTACGGCTTCGGGGTGCCGTCCGGCTCCTGGCCTCCCAGGCTGTACACCGGTCCTTCGCCCGTGGCGGGGAACTCCACGCCGCCCACCTGGAAGACGACGGCTTCGGGATTCACGCCGGTGGGCATCACCGCGCGCACCACCAGCCCGTCCTCCACCACCTGCATGCCCTGATGCAGTCCCGTCACGCGCGGCGCCGGAGAGCGGCTCACCGCCACCGTCTCGCCGCCGAGCTGCACCCACGCACAGCCGCTCTCGTCCGCGGACAGGAAGCGGAACTCGCGCGTGTCGATGCCCTGCGCGAGGCCCCACTCGTTCGCGTCCGCGTCGTACAGGAGCAGCGCGTCGCTCGACTTCACCCACAGGAAGCGGCCCGACGCGAGCAACTGCACCGGCCGCTGCGGCAGGGACACCCGACGCCAACCCTCTCGCGGCCGGCGCAGCAGGCCCTGGTTGGTGAGCAGCCACAGCTCTCCGGCGGTGCCCAGTCCCGGGCCCAGTCCGGCCAGCGACTCCACGACCTCGCCCTCTTCGAGCGGAGCGCCCGCCTCGCGCACGTCGAAGTGCACCAGGCTGGTGGCCACCGCGACGTGCAGCTTGCCGTCACGCAGGAACCACACGCCCGCGGAGCCCTCGGCCGTCGGGGCCGCCGCCAGCGCGGTGATTCCGGTGAGCGCCTCGCCCTTCACCTTCAGCGCGGACAGCGTGCCGTCGCGAAGCTGGAACAGGCCCGTGGGATGCGCCAGCCACACCGCGCCGTCCGCGGACTGCGTCGTCGCGGTGATGCCCAGGCCCAGCGCGTCACGCCACGGCGGGGAGATGAGCCACCCCGACTCGGCGAGGAAGAGGCCGTTCCGAGCCTCCACCAGCGCGCTGTGCGGCCCCATGCGGAACACGGCGTTGACCGTGCCCAGCTCGGCGCTGTTGCCCGGGTGGGGCGCGAGCGCTCCCAGCGAGCCGTCCAGCCGGATGCGGACGACGGTGCCGGTGGTGTTGGCGAAGATGCCGCCACCGGACTGGTCCGCGAAGCCCGGGGCCGACGCCAGCGCCGTCTTCGACCGGACCTCGACGGGCCGGAAGGAGACGGGCCGAGGCCGGTCCAACGGGAGGGATTCGTCGCCGCACGCGGTGAGGAGGACGGCGGCGCAGAGAGGAAGGAGACGAAGAAGAACGGGGGCGGCGGACCGCCCCTCGTCCATCTCCCGGGGGGCTCGGGGATGGGTGCGCATGCGGCTCAGGCGAGGATGGGGCGAAGGGGATTCACGCGGGTGATGCTGTAGTCCAGGCCCGCCGACGCCAGCACCGTGGCGATGATGTGCTCGGGGAAGATGTTCTCACCCCGGGGGTCGAGCGCGCCGGTGCGCAGGTCGAACGTGCCCGGCGACATGCCGATGTCCCCGCTCTTGCCGAAGACGTAGTTGTGCTTCACGCCCGCGCCCATGAGCATGCAGGAGTTGGAGATGTGGTGGTCTCTGCCGCCCGCGCTGTTGATGAGCGGCGTGCGGGAGAACTCGGAGAACACCATGATGGTGGTGTGGTCCATGAACGTCCCGCCCGACGGGTGACCGCTGGCGCGCAGGTCGGCCACCAGGCTGGCCAGCGCGTCGAAGCCGCGGCGCTGGTTGTTCGCGTGGGTGAGCTGGGTGCCGAAGTGCGTGTCCAGGCCGCCGGTGAGGTTGATGGTGAGGCACTGGGCGATGCCCCGCTTGAGCGCGGTGCCCACCATGGCGGCACGGCCCGCCTCGGTGTCGTACCGGCCGCTCTGGTCCAGGCCGTAGGCGGCCCGGACGGCCGCCATCTCCGGGGTGTTGAGCTCGAACTTGAACGACTCCTCGAGCTTCTGGGCCATCACCTGCTGCATCTGGTCCCGGCTGTTCTGGTACGTGGTGCCCACGCCGCGAGCGCCGTAGGCGGCCTCCTCGCAGGTGATGGGCTGGCCCCGGAAGTCGACCAGTTGCTTCTCGATTTCGCTGTCCAGCATCTGCGAGCTGGGCTTGAGCGTGAGCAGCAGGTCGTCCTTGCGGCTGACGCGCAGCGCGTTGGCGTAGCCGGGGTAGCGGTCGTTGTACGACTCCACGTTGAACGCGATGTTGGAGATGGGCACGCGGGGCTTCATCTGCCCCACGATTTCCGTCGCCGTGGAGGAGCCGCGCGCCGCGCTGCCGATGGGCATCTTCCCGGTGAGGAAGTAGCGGTAGCCCACCTCGTGGCCCAGCGTGTTCATGTTGATGCCGCGCACCACCGTCATCAGGTCGAAGTGCTCCGACAGCTTGCCCACCGCGGGCCCGAAGTCGATGTTGGACCGGCCCACGCCCGACTTCTCCGGGCGCAGGGGGATGGCGGAGAAGCGCGCATCGTTGATGAGGTTGTAGCCCGGCAGGATGCGCGTCTCCGCCGCGCGGTCCGCGGTGAATTCGTCCGGGTCCTTCGGGTCGAAGGCGAGCAGTTGGTCCCACCCGCCGTTGAAGTACACGAAGACGAAGCAGCGGTCGGCCGGGGCCAGCGAGGCCGCCTGCGCGAAGGAACGGAAGGGCAGTCCACCCAGCAGCGTGGAGCCCATGAAGCCGGCCGCGGCCTTGAGGAAGGTGCGGCGCTCGGGACGGTGGTTCTCGTCGAGGCGATTCTTCTTCATCGAAGTCACTCCGAGCTTCAGTAGGTGATGAACCGCGAGTCGGTCAGCATGGCGATGCACGTCACCGCCAACGCGTCCGCGCGCCGCTTGGCAGTCTCCGCCCGGGCCGAGGCCTGGGTGAAGAAGCCGGCCCACTTCGTCAGCTCCTCGCCTTCCAGGGGCGCACCCCAGAAGCGCAGGGAGTTGTAGACGAGGAACTCTCGCACCTGCGCATCCGTCAGCTTGCGCAGGTCATCCCAGGTGCCCGGCAGCGTGCGCGACAGCGTCCGCTTGGAGGCATCCGCCTGCTTCACCTCATCCGCCGCCTGGGCGATGCACACGAAGCGCGCGCCATCCTCCAGGAACTTGGCGAACACCAGGTTGGGCTCGGTGTTCTCGCTGGAGACGAGGGCGAAGTCGGCGCGGCCCAGGGACGAGGCGCGCGCGTCGATGCCGTCGCCACCGTTCACCCAGCGGCGGCCGACGGCCTCCAGGATGGCGGCGTCGAGCTGGGAGACGGTGAGGCGGCGCGGGGCCCGGCCCACGCTACCGCCCTGCTCTTCCGGGTCCGGCAGCGGGTCGAAGTCCCCGGGCTGGTGGGGGTTGGCGACAGGTTCGAGCTGCCCGTCCAGGGTGGGACCGGGCTTCTCTTCCGAGGACTTGTTGCAGCCGGCGCTCAGCGCGAGCAACGCGGCGGTCAGGAGCACGCGGCGCATCAGTCAATCCTCCGGTAGGCGTCGGTCGTCACCACGCGCTCGATGAGCGCCTTGAAGCGGTGACCATTCTTCGCGAAGTCGCTGGCCAGCGGCGCCAGGTACATCCGCTGCTCCTCGGCCGTCATCGGGCGGCCCAGGAACTCGTTCCACACGCGCTTCACCGTGCAGCGCTCGAGCTCGCCGGACTGGTACATGCGCTCGACGAGCAGGCGCGGGCCCGCCTCGATGTTCTGCTCCTCGTCGGCCGTGCGGTACAGGTACGTCTTGAGCATGCCGAGGCTGCTGGCGCCGTCACCGTCATACGCCTGCATCACGTACTGGGAGCACTCGCCGCCGCAGTTGGTGTCGCCGTTGATGGCGCAGTCGCGGCACTTCGGGTCGAAGCGCGGGAACTGGTCCGGAGGCAGGAACTGCGCGGCGCGCTCGGCGTAGCGGCCCCAGTGGGCGCCGGTGGGCTCGATGGTGGCGTGGCAGTAGTTGCAGCCGCAGCGCTTGGCCAGGTTGTTCTCGCGGTTGCAGGCATCCTCGGGGTTGGGCAGGGAGGCCTCCGAGCCCGGCACGAAGGTCTTGCAGAGGAACGCCTCGTAGAACTCGGCGACGCGGGCCCGGTGGGTCGGGAACCGGTAGAGGAACCCGGGCGTCGTCAGCACGCCGGAGTGTGACTCATCCCGGGTGTATTCCTTCCAGTTCGCCATGTCGTTGTAGGCGATGGCCGGAATCGACTCCAGCGCCGCCGGAGCGGTGGCGCTGAACACGCCCACGCCCTGACGCTTCCGGTAGAACTCCGACAGCGTGCCGTTCACGAACGAGCGGCGCGTGGTGAGGATGTTGTAGTAGGGCTCGTCGCGGCGGACGACCGACTCGGCGATGCGCAGCGGCTCCTCGTTGAAGGCGGTCACCCGCGAGTCGTGCACGTTGCGCACGTAGAGCGGGTCCGTCGTCGCGCCGATGGCCGGCACGCCGCAGCGGCGCATGCCCTCGCCGCAGCCGCAGCTGCGGTCATTGGCGAAGCGGGCCGTCTCGCAGGACTCACGCGTCCAGGGATTCTGGTCGCGCTCCTGGGCCTCGACGGCGCACACCTTCACCGTCGTCGGCGCGCCCTCGGGGGCCCAGTAGCCGGCGGGCTTCGTCACGAAGCCCTCGCGCTGGATGCAGCCGCGCACCGGGGCGTAGGCGCCCTTGACGTTGTTGTTGAGGTTGAGGTCCAGCGTGCAGCGCTTGAGCGTCAGGAGGTTCGGCTTGGTCTCGGGAGTCGGATGGTCGAAGGACACCACGAAGCCGTTGGCGTCCGTCGCCTCCACCGTCAGCGCGGCGCCAGGCTTGCCGGGAGCCTTGTCAGGCGTGCACAGATACGACTTCACGGTCGCCGCGGCGCCGCGGTTGTCGCAGAAGTAGCGGTACTTGCCCCAGGCGTTGGACGCGGGCAGCGCGGCGAGCTCGGCGCAGGTCGTCACCGCGTTGCTGGTCGCGACCGCCAGCTCCGGGCAGCTGTAGTAGTTGGTGTCGTAGTCGTAGCTGACGGGCATGGGCACGCCCATGTCGTCGGTGCACTTGGTGCGCGGCACGGCCGTGAGCGGCGCGGCGTGCGGGTCCTGCATCGTCGTCAAGCAGCTGCTCTGCTCGATGTCGGAGTTGCAGGACTGACCGTTGACGCCTCGCAGCGCCGTGGACGGATTGTTCGCGAAGCCGAAGGCGGCGGTGGTGCCGTTGCCTCCCAGCCGTGAGTTGCCGTTGTCGAAGATGCTCGCGCTGATGTTCGAGCGGAGGAGAGCGCGGTGGAAGTTGCGCACGCGCGCGTAGAACGACTCGTCATTCATCATGGCGCGGACGTCCTCTTCGGACACCGAGCCCTTCGCCTGGACAGCCTTGTACTCGTCCCAAGTGGGCGGCCGACCGAGCAGGTCGAGCGTCAGCTGCCGCAGATGTCTTTCGGGGCGGACCTTCGCGACGGGCGCGCAAACAGCGGCCTCATCGGCGGAGGCTGGCAGAGCCAGGAACAAGGCGGCGCCAGCCAGGGTGGCAAGGCAACGCTTGCGGAGCACGGGGAACCTCCGTGGAGGGGGGGGGTCGGGGGCGACCGTAACTGAGTATGCAAGAATTACCGGGAGAAGATCCAGCCGGCCTAACAGAATCCTTCATCCGACATGTCGGCACAGCAATGTATCGCTACTGTGTCGGTTGCATCGGCGGACGTGTCGCGGGAGATAGGGGCGCATGTCGAACGCCACCTCTGCTCCGCTTCAGCCCCGAGTGAGTGACCGGGCTTTTTATGTCTTCACCGGTGTCGTCTCCGCGGCGGCATTGGCATTCATCGCGTGGATCTTGATGGGCCGACGCAGCGGTGTGGAGGGCGTGGACTTGCGCTTCCTGCCGGCCGTCAACGCGAGCCTGAACGCGACGGCGGCGGCGCTGCTCATCGCCGGCTGGGTGGCCATCAAGCGCGGCGCGCGGCGCGTGCACCAGTACCTGATGGTGGCGGCCTTCGTGGCGTCGGCGCTGTTCCTGGTCTGCTATCTCACCTACCACTACGTGCACGGCGACACGCGCTACGTGGGGGACTGGCGGGGGCTGTACCTGTGCATCCTGGCCAGCCACGTGTTGCTGTCCATGGGTGTCGTTCCCCTGGCGCTGGTGGCCTTCTACTTCGCGTGGCGCAAGGAGTTCCCCCGGCACCGCAAGGTGACGCGGTGGCTGGCGCCCATCTGGGTGTACGTGTCGGTGACGGGCGTGGTGGTGTACTTCATGCTGCGCGGCGGCCTGACGTCCCTGTAGCGCCGCTCAAGGCAGCTCGCCACGGAGCCAGCGCTCGAAGGCGTCGAACGTCTCCTGGGCGCCCTTCATCACGCGGTCATCGAAGGTCGGGTCGGCCGCGTCCACGGACGCACGCGTGAGCACTTCGCCAAACGCGCGCCACCGGGGGCCCACGTCGTCTCCGTAGGCGCGGAAGAAGACGAAGTCGCCCGCGGGGGCGCCCTCGAAGTGGCGGCGCAGGTGCCGGAGGATGAGCTGGCCTCCGAGCGTGGCGCCCTCCAGCACGTAGCAACCTCCGAGCGCCTCGGGCAGTCCCGTCAGCGGCGGTGGCTCCGGGCACTTCGGCAGCCGCGCGAGCGAGGGCGTGTCATGCCCGAGCCCACGCAGGTCCTCCTCCAGCCACGGCACCTTCACCCGCTCGCGCATGAGCAGGTCGGGCAGCGCCAGGTCCAGCACGGTGGTGAGTCGCGCCTCCACGGGGAGATGGAAGCCGTGGAGCGCCTCCAGATGGCGGCGATAGCCTTCGAGCGTCAGCCCAGGCTCCAGCAGGCGCACAGCGGACTCGGCGCGCTCGTGGTGGGGGCGGGTCTCCGTCTTGAGTCGCTGCGGCAGGGACACGGTGAGACCAACATGGCCTCACCCAGGCGCGGAGGGAATGGCTAAATCCCAACGGGGACCAGAGGGAGCCCCTGTCAGGAACGTGGGGAGGCGGCCGACCGGGGGCGCCATGCGAATCCTGACGTTGGACGAAGTACCGAGTCATAGTTGGCCTTATCAATCCGCCGCGCCGCGAGGTGGCACGCAGACTGTGTGGTTTCCCCTGCTGCGCGGCACGGTGGACACGCTGCCGGATGAAGTCTCCGCGCTGCTGGTGCTCTCCGACCTCCAGGGCGTGGCCCCGCATGCGCTCCAGGACGGCGCGGTGGCGTTGCTCGGAGAGGTGCTCGCCGACGAGCTGGCCATCCTCGGGGAGTTGGGCGAGCTGCCGATGCCGGGAACCATCGGCGTGGTGCTCGCGGGGGACTTGTACTCGGACGCGAATGCGAACGTGCGCGGAGCCTCCGGTGACGTGCGCGCCGTCTGGCAGGCCTTCGCGGAGCACTTCCGCTGGGTGGTGGGCGTGGCCGGCAACCACGACACGTTCGGCGGCGCGCGCGAGCAGGCCCGCTTCCAGCAGCGCCCCGGCATCCACCTGCTCGACGGAGACGTGGTGGACCTGGAAGGCCTCCGAGTGGGGGGCGTGGGCGGCATCATCGGCAACGCGGACAAGCCGGGGCGGCGCGACGAGGCGGAGCACTTGCGACAGCTCGGCGCGACGTTGCGAGAGTCACCGGAGCTGCTGGTGCTGCATCAGGGGCCGGACGTCGAGGGCACGCGCCTGCGCGGCAGTCCCGTCATCCGGGAGTGCGTCAGCAAGCGCAAGGGACTGCTGGTGGTCTGCGGCCATGCCCATTGGGTCACCCCGCTCGCCACCCTCCAAGGCGACGTCCAGGTGCTCAACGTGGACAGCCGCGTCGTGCTGCTCGAACGCGCTCGCGCTTCGGCTTGAGCGCGGCGGTCCCCGGTCTCACTGCCCCGGGAACCGGCTTCACTCCGGACAGCGACTCAGCGACAGAAGCCGTCGGACCGGCAGGTCGCGGGAGACGAGCAGGAGAGGCCCGTGCCGATGCAGCTCGGCTGACAAAAACCGCTGCCCGTGCCGTCGCTGTAGCAGAGGTAGCCCGAGCGGCAGTCGCCCCGGCCAGTGCCCACCTCGCGAGAGCAACTGTCCAGACAGTTCTTCAGGCCCGACGTACTCACGACATAGCACTTGGAGCCCGTGGGGCACGCCGCCGCGTTGCACACCAGGGAGCAGTAGCCGCCAGGGAAGTTCGTGTTGCAGAACCCTCCCGGGCAGTCGAAGTCACCCCCGCATGATGCGCCCACGTCCAGCGTCGGGTCATCGTCGATGGGCGCCAGCGGGAGCAGGTCGAAGCTGATGTTCGGTGTGGAGGCACCGGTCTCCACGTCGAGGGGTTCGAAGGAGTCGATGTTGCGCCAGAAGCCCGTGCGCTCTCCGTCCTCGAACAGCTCGCCGTCCTCGTCGTCATCGATGGTCGCCAGCACGTAGTAGGTCCTGGGCGCCAGCGCGAGGGAGTAGGCATAGCCGCGCGACGCGCGCGCCACGGTGATGGCCTCGTCGGCCGCCTCCCACTCGCCCGACACCGCGTCCTGCCAGACGAAGGCGACCACCGCATCCAAATCGCTCGACGACCCCACGCCAATCTTCAGCGCCACCGTCGCGGAGCCCGCGGCGCCGGAGCCCACGAGATTGAGCGTCACCACGTAGTCCCCATCCGTCAGTCCCGCCGTGTTCACCGCCACGTCCAGCGCCGTCGAGCCGAACGCGGGCACCGTCTTGGTGCTCCCCCCTGGGAAGGTCACCGCGGACTGCTGGGGGCCCGAGACGGTGGCCGTCACCACGAGGTTGCCTCCCTGATTGCCTCCCACGTTGCTCAGCGTGAGCTGCTGCGTCGCGCTCTGCTGGAAGAAGAGCGTGGTCGTCGACACGCTCAGCTTGGGCAGCTCCAGCGAGGGGTCCGTGCTCTGGATGCGGCGCAGCGCCGCCTGCGCGTTGATGAGCCCCGCGCCACAGCCACCCGTGCACTGCGCGGCGGGAATCGGCGTCGCGGTGGCCTTCAGCGCGCTCTCCGCCTGGGCCGACGTGAGGTCCGCGGTCAGCTTGGCCGCCGTCGCCGCCATCAGCGCCACCACGCCGGCCACGTGCGGCGACGCCATGCTGGTGCCCTGGGAGAAGGCATACGCGGGCTGCCGGTTGTCATCCAGCACGGTGGACAACACGCCGTCCGCGTACCCGTCGCCGTTGAGGTCCTCGCGCATCTCTCCACCGGAGGCCACCACGTCCACGCGCGCGCCGTAGTTGGAGAAGCTGCTGCGGCGGCCCGACAGGCCCGTCGACCCCACGCAGATGACGTTCTCCTGATTGCACGGCGTGCTGTTGGAGGCGTCCACGTTCTCGTTGCCCGCGGCGACGACGATGATGGCGCCACGCGCGACGGCGGCGTCGATGGCGTCCTGGTAGAGCGCCTGCGGCGGCGCGGTGCCACCCAGGCTCATGTTCACCACCTTGGCTGCCCTGGCCGGGCTCTGGGAGATGCCAGGCACCGTGCCACCGGTGGCCCAGGCGATGGCCGCCGCGATGTCGAAGCTGTTGCCACCCTTGGTGCCCAGCACGCGCACCGGCAGAAGCTGCGCGTTCCAGGCCACGCCCGCGACACCGGTGCCGTTGTTCGTCACCGCCGCCACGGTGCCCGCCACGTGCGAGCCATGCCACGACGAGCCGCCCTGTGGCTCATCGCCACCTTCGTCCAAGGGGTTCGGGTCACGGCCGTTGCCGTCACCCGCGTTGGTCGGGTCGGCAATCATGTCGTAGCCCTGCACCACATGAGCGTTGAGGTCCGGGTGCGAGACGATGCCGGTGTCGATGACGGCCACCACCACGCCGTCCGCGCCCGACTCGATGTCCCACGCGGCCGGCAGGTTGATGGTGGGGTAGTGCCACTGCAGGCCGTAGCCCTTGTCGTCGGGGACGGCCGTCTTGTACATGCGCAGGTTGCGGTCCGTGAAGCGCACGCCCGGCACCGCCGCGAGCCTCGACACCAGCTCGCGCGTCTCGCCCGCCGTCACCGCGTGGCCGTCCTCCGCCTCGAAGCCCACCAGGTGCAGGTGCTCGCTCGCGTAGCCCTTGTGCACCGCGCGGTAGCCGGGGAGCGCCGTGGCGGACAGCACGCGCTCGGGGGACACGCCCGATTCCTCGAAGCGGACGACGACGTCACCGGGAATCGTCGCGTCTTCCTGGGGGACGCGAGCGAGCGGCGGAGGCCCCAGAGGCGCGGGGATGATGGGCAGGCCCGGGTCCGTCTGCTCCAGCGCCGCGCGACGCACCCGCAGCTCCTTCGTACCGCGGAGCTGCTCCTTCAGTCTCGCCAGCACGCCCTTGCCGAAGGGAAGGTGTGTGGCCCGGGAGACGCCTCCCTCGGAAGACTGCTCGTTGCTGCGGAACGGCGTGAGCGTCCCGGCGACGGTGCCGGAGTCCGCATCTGGACCATCGCCGGACTCGTCACACGACGTGGCCGAGAGCAGCAACAATCCAACGAGCAATAGACGACGCATTCGAGAGAACCCCCTCCTGAAGATAGCGAGGGGGACCCTAACACCGGGAGTGCATGCCGACGCGGATTCTCAGCTCGCCTGCGCCACCCCGCCGCCGCCCTCCGTGTCATCGCCAACGTTCTCCTCGGACTCGTCCTCCAGCGCGTCCACGCCGCCCGGCACACCGTCCACGTAGGTGACGACATTGCCCGGCATCGCGGGCACACGCGGCCCCGGCGTCACCACGCCCGTGAGATTGAGCGGGTCCACGCCAGAGAGCTGCACGCGCACGCCGGAGGGAGGCTGCCGCCGCACCGCGCGCGCCATGTCCACCGCCTCCGGTAGGGCGAACTGCTCACCGACGAACCCCGCCACGAAGCGTCCACCCCGCACCTCGCCGCGCGCCTCCATGCGTCGGTAGACGAACAGCAGCTCACGCCACGTGGGCGCCAGCGCCTCGCGCATCACCAAATCCCGCCAGACGATGCCGTAGCGCTGGAGGAACAGGCGCGCCAGCGAGTCCATCACCTCGTCGGACGTCTTCGGCTCCGCGGGCGCCAGCAGGCTCCAGCGTCCAGGCCCTCCGCGCTGCAGCAGCTTCTGCCGCTTGCGATGCGCCGGGCTCTGGAGCACGCGCAGGTTCTGCACCGCGTCCGCCGTCACCAGGCCGCGCGCCACCAACTCCCACAGCGCGTCCTCGATTTCCGCCGGCAGCCGTCGCGCTCGGGACACCAGGTCCTGGAAGAAGCACGCCCCCCGTCGCTCCAGCACCGCCACCACGTCCTTCGCTGCCGCACTGAGGTCCGGTGGCGTCCACACGTCCCCATCCGCGAGCACCGCGTGAGGCCGCGCCGCCGCGAGCATCCACTCCAGGTCCTCGCGCAGCGTGAAGGTCAGCGGAGCGTTGCGCGTGGGCGAGGCACGCGAGCGCGTGGGCGCGGGCACCTCCGGCTCCGGTGGCAACACGGGCGCGCCACGACGAGGTCCCGGCACGGGCTTCGGCTGGTCCTTCATCGTCAGCCGACCCCAGGCCACCTCGCCCGCGTAGCAGGCCCGCTCCAGCATGTCCGGCGTGTAGCCCCGCATGCGCGCGGGCAGGAGGAAGCGCTCCCACGCGGAGGCCGGCGCCTCGTAGCCCTGGAGCAACCGCACCGCCTTGATGAGTCCCGTGGAGCCGCGCAGCGCGTCCACGTCCTCCATGTGGTGCCATCGGAAGAGGAAGCGCATGAAGTCGCGCCCGCTCAGCGGCTCGATTTCCCGGCGCAGCCGCCCCACCGTCATCCGGTGGATGCGCTGGAGCAGGCGACGGTCGCACCACTCCAGGGGCAGCGCCTCTCCCGGCGCGAGCGGCGTCTCCAGCGGACGGAAGCGGCCCCGCAGCACGGTGCCCTGCATCTCCAGCTGATGCATCGCCGCGTTGACTTCGTCCTCGCTCAACACGCACAGGCGCGAAAGCTCCGCCACCGTGGTGGGGCCCACGTTCTCCATCCGCCCCCGCACCACCTGGAGCACCGCGGCCTCGCGCTCCACCGGCCGGTCATGCGCGAGCACCGGCAACGGCGGCTGCGTCACCCCCTCTGGGAACAGCACTCGCACCGCGCTGCCACGCTCGGCCGCGACGAGGAAGCGCCCGGCGGGCAGGTCCAGCCACGCCACCCGGCCCTGCTCGAACAGCGGAGTCGCCAGTCCCTTCGGAATCTCCGAGTCCCGCACGAGCACCCACTGGAGGAGCATGTCGTGCAGCTCGTCCTCGTCGCGCATCGGCGGCGCGGCGTCCTCCACCACCGTGGCGATGGCCGTCGCGTCCAGCGCACCGAAGGCCGCCGCGTCCTCTGCCGGCAGCGCGCGTCGCAAGGCCACGTTGCGCACGCGGCGCTCCTCGGCCGGCGCGTCATCCAGGAAGGTGTACGGCTGGCTGTGAATCATCGCGTGCGCGAAGACGCTCGGCTCCGGCACGTCGCGGGCCTCCAGACGGATGCGGCCGTCCTTCATCTGGCGGAGCACCTCGCGCAGGCCCTCCACGTCCATGGCTTCGTGCAGACAGTCGTCCATCGTCTGCTTCACCAACGGATGGTCCGGCAGCTCCACGTCGCCGCCGCCGTGATTGTCCTGACAGCCCACCTGCGCCGGGAAGACGGCGGCCAGCAGGTCCTCGCTGCGCGCGCGCTGGAGGTTGGGCGCCACGCGCTTGCCGCCCATCATCCGGTTGAGCGCCAGCGCCCGCGTGGCCACCCAGCGGAAGCGCGTGCCGAACAACGGCGACTGGAGCACCGCCTGGACCAGCACCTCTTCCACCTGGTCCGGGTGCAGGAAGTCGAAGATGTCCGCCAGCGGGAAGGAGTGCTGCTCGCCCAGGGAAAGGAGGATGCCGTCCTCCGTCGCCGCCGCCTGCAGCTCGAAGTCGAACGAGCGGCAGAAGCGCTTGCGCAGCGCCATTCCCCAGGCCCGGTTGATGCGACTGCCGAAGGGCGCGTGGATGATGAGCTGCATGCCGCCCGCTTCATCGAAGAAGCGCTCGGCCACCACGAGGTGATTGCTGGGCACCGCGTCCAGCATCTTCTTGCCCAGCCGCAGGTAGCCCAGCAGCGCATCCACCGCGGGCGGCGGCATGCGCAGCTCCTGCTCCAGGAAGCGGGCCGCGTCGTCGCGGTTGAGCAGCTCGTCGCGCAGTCGGCCGACCTGGAGCGACAGCTCGTCCGTGCGTCCCGGTGCCTCGCCGCGCCAGAAAGGAACGTTGGGCGCGGCGCCGCGCGCGTCCTCCACCATCACCGTGCTGCCCATCACCCGCTGAATGCGCCACGCGGTGCTGCCCAGGAGGAAGACGTCTCCGGGCGACGACTCCACCGCGAAGTCCTCGTCCAGCGTGCCCACCACCTTGCCCTCCGGCTCGGCGGTGACGCTGAAGGTGAAGGTGTCCGGAATGGCGCCGCCGTTGGTGAGCGCGGTGATGCGCACGCCGCGCCGACCCTTGAGGCGCTGATTCACCCGGTCGCGGTGCAGGTGGATGCCCGCGCGACCACGTCGGTCGGCGATGCCTTCCGACAGCACCTCCAGCACACCCTGGTACTCCTCCCACGTCAGGTCGCGGTAGGGGTATGCGCGCTGGAAGAGGCTGAAGAGGGCCCGCTCGTCCCACTCCTCGCACGCGCACGCGGCGACCACTTGCTGCGCGAGCACGTCCAGCGGCTTCTGGGGGATGCGCACCGCGTCCAGGTCCCCCTCGCGCACGGCGTTGAGGAGCGCGGCGCACTCCATCAGCTCGTCGCGCGTCATCGCGAAGATGATGCCCTTGGAGATGGCCGCCTTGTGGTGGCCCGCGCGGCCCACGCGCTGGAGCAGCACGGAGATGGCCTTCGTGGTGCCCAGTTGGACGACGAGGTCCACGTTGCCCACGTCGATACCGAGCTCCAGTGATGCGGTAGCCACCATGACGCGCAGTCGGCCGTCCTTGAGCTTCTCCTCCGCCGCCAGCCGGATTTCGCGCGACATGCTGCCATGGTGGGCCGCTACGAGGCCTTCACCCAGTCGCTCGCCCAAATCATGCGCCACGCGCTCCGCCATCTTCCGCGTGTTGACGAAGATGAGCGTGGTGCGGTGCTCACCCGCCAGCGTCACGAGGCGGTCATAGACCTGGCCCCACATCTCGTGGCTCGCCAGCGAGGACAGCTCCGCGTCGGGAATCTCCAGCTTCAAGTCCCACGGGCGCAGGTGGCCCACCTCCACCTTGCGGCACTCGCGGTGGGACGCGCCGGTGAGGAAGCCGGCGATGGCATCCAGCGGCTTCTGCGTCGCGGACAGGCCGATGAGCTGTGGACGCGTCTCGGTGAGCGCCTTCAATCGCTCCATGGACAGCGTGAAGTGGCTGCCCCGCTTGTCGCGTGCGAGCGCGTGAATCTCGTCGACGATGACGGTGCGCACGCCGCGCAGCGTCGCGCGGGCGCGCTCGGCGGTGAGGTAGAGGTAGAGCGACTCCGGTGTGGTGATGAGGATGTGCGGCGGACGGCGCACCATCTGCGCGCGCTCGGACGCGGGTGTGTCACCGCTGCGCACCTGCACGCGCAGCTCGCCGGGCGTGTAGCCCTCCGCGCGGGCGCGTGAGAGCAGCTCCTCCAGCGGCTGGAGCAGGTTCTTCTGCACGTCGTTGCCCAGCGCCTTGAGGGGCGAGACGTAGAGCACCTGCGTGCGGTCTTCCAGGTTCCGCTCCAGCGCCAGCCGGAACAGCGAGTCGAGCGCGGCGAGGAACGCGGTGAGCGTCTTGCCGCTGCCCGTGGGCGCGGCGATGAGCACGTCCTGGCCGGCCTGGATGAGCGGCCAGCCCTCCACCTGGGGACGCGTGGGCTCGCCGAGTCGCTCGGCGAACCAGCGGCGGACCACCGGGTGGAAGTTCGCCAGTGCCGGGTGCGCGGCGCACTCGGCGGCGAAGTCGAGACTGATTTGCGGGGGCATGCGCACCTCTCCGCAAGAAGCCTGAACACAGGTACAGGCGGGCGTCAACGCGCGCGTGGAGCAGAAGGAGCCGCTCCTACATGCCCCACTTGGGTGCTCCCTCAGCGGACGGCCCGAGAAGACAATCCAAACGGGACTCCAAGGTGAGCACGGAGTGGCATTCGGCTATTGCTTGTCAGCCCTTCAAGCGCACGCCTACCATTCCGCTTCCCCCTCACCACCTGATTTCGTCGGCATGGGCTTCCGCCACCGACCGAGGTTCTCGCGATGACGCTACAGGAGTGCGTGGCGAAGCTCGTCTATACCGCCGCGCTGGCGACGCTCGGCGTGGGGTTCGGCTTCCTGTTCTACAACGAGTTCACCAGGGTCTGGCTCGACAAGAACCTCTACATCGGCAAGTTCGAGCTCGTAGACATGGGGGAGGAGAAATCCAGCGAAGCGAAGTCCTTCCCACGACTGGTGGCCACCTACCACAAGACCTTGCTGTACCTGCTGCGCCAGGAGGCGCAACGATTGACTACCGCCCAAAGCGGTTCCTCGGCTGCCGGGAACGTGGCGGGAAATACACCCCTGCCAGACTCCACCTTCCTGCCCAAGGAGGTTGATCCTCTCAACATCGCCGCCAGCAAGTTTTCCGAGGTTGAACTCACCATCCAGGGCGTCAACGTCACACAGTTGCTGGCCAAGATTCGTCAATGGGTCAGCACACCCAACGAACTCGTGGGAACCGTGCAGAAGAGTAGCAGTGGGGTGCGGGTGGAGGTGAATTGGAAACAGGGGCCATCGCGAACGGCCGCCGGTCACCCCATCGATGGCCAGACGCTGAACGTCTCCGGGCAGCCCGATATCGAGAAGGCGGCGTTCCACGTTGCATGCGGCCTCATCTGGGCGCAGGGGGCGACAAGCGCGGAGGACCTGGCAGCGGTGTCCCGTGCCGAGTTCTGTGGTTGGGCCGAGGGATGGACAACCTACATTGATCTTCGCGAGAGGAGCGCCACGTTGAGCGGGCTCGGCGCGGACAGCATCGAAACGATGAAGAAGCTCCGGGCCTTCTTGAACCGGATGGTGGATGGCTCGGCGACCTTCCCCGAGGTCTATCGCCTCCGAGCAGATGTCATCGAGCTGCTTCCTCCGGAACAGAAGACCGAGCAGGACCTGGCCCAGGCCCAGGGCGACCGGACGAAGTACGCCCTCATGAAGACCCAGACACCGTCGGCCAAGGCCGCGCTGGCCGCGAGGAAGACCGGACACGAGGCCTTCAAGGTCATGGCCCAGGCGCGTCCCGCGCTGCGTCTCCAGGGCGACGCGATCATCGACCCACTGTCGGACACCTGGAAACAGGTGATGAAGTCCACCCGAAGCGAGCCCTTCACCATCAGCCGCGCTACCGGATCCCTCTCGATACCCATCATTGACGACCCCCAAGACCGCAAGGCGTACCAGACCGCATTCGCCGTCGCCCCCAACATCATCATGACGGTGGGGCACAAGATTCCGCGCGAGATGCTCGGACACGAATCCCCCGTCTCCCTGCCAGCACAGTCCTGGGAGTTCACCTTCGACGACAACGCCAGAAGCCCCATGGAACACGTCCATCACGTCACAAGGATTCTCTTCGCGGTCGACAATACTCCCGGGTATGGTGGTCTTTCCTTCGCCCTGCTCGAAATCGCAAGCCACGACTCGTTGCAGCACCCCTACGTGAAGCTGGAGTGGAACAAGGACGCGGTCAGGGCCCACCTCGAAAAGTATGTCTATGTCGTCGGGTATCCTGTGTCGGGCGGTAATTTGCCTCAAGGATTCATCGACCCTCTCCTGGGTAACGAGTTCAGCACCAAGCGACTGATGCCAGGTCGGCTGCTGTCGTTCACGCCGCAGCGTGGACTTGAGCACCGACAAGTCCGAAAGCTGGTCAGCGATATCAGCACCACGCATGGTGTCTCGGGCGCGCCACTCGTGGACATGGAGAGTGACACGGTCCTGGGACTCCATATCGAGGGGCTATGGAAGGAGAACGAGGGCAAGTTCGCCTACGCCTTCGCGATGCCGGACTTGCTCGACATCCTTCCAGAGTCCGTGCTGCAGATAATCAAGCCCGGCACCATCCGTGACATCCCGACCCAACTCGGTCAGGCGTCACCCTGAGCTTCGGCTTCGTGAGGAAGCCGTGTCTCCATGATTGGGACACGGCCTCTTCTGGAGAAGCGCCTCACGGCGTCGCCGCGAACACAGCGCGCTGGTGGGCGGGGCGTGGGGTCGTCCCGCTCATGAAGTCAGGCAGGCATCCCCAGCTCTGAAGGTCTTCGGACACCGTCGTGCAAAGCCACCCCACCGAGCAGGAGCGCAGGTCCTGTGGGTCGCAGCTCGAAAAACACGCGCTACCCGTGGGCCCGCCCAGGCCGCAGACCTGGCCCGAGGAGCAGCTCTCCGAGCGCCAGGAGTCACAGGCCGACGCGCAGAACCGTCCCGCGCGTCCCGCCCTCCCCCTGACGATGCAGTTCTCCTCCTCCGAGCACGGCTTCGCGTCGGAGCACTCGTCCACGACGAGGTCCAGACACTGGAAGCCTCCTCCATTGAGCGGCGCGCATTGCCCGCCCTCGGAGCATCCCTGCTTTCGGCAATCAGGGAGGCAGGCGGCGCCACTGGAGCTCTCCTCGCAGGTATGTCCATCCGGGCAGCCTCCCGGCTCTCCCGGCACACAGAGAGCTCCGCAGCGGTGATTGATGCAGTACAGGTCCTCCTCACAGGCCTCCGCGCGACTCGTCGGCAACCGACTACACGATTCTCCCGCGCGACGAGTTCCCGCCTGGAGACACCTGCGAATCACCGGGCCCGGAACTCCTCCCGCGGCGACGCGGCAAACGAATCCGTCAGAGCACTGTGAGTCATCCTCACAATCGCTGGCCGCGCACTGGAAGGCGCCCTCTTTGTAATCGATGACGCACCCCTCCCCCTCTGGGCAATCCCCGTCGGTCGCGCACTCCCCACAGCGGAAGGCCCCTCCATCCGTCAGGGAGCAGTCCAGCAGTTCACCCGGACGCGAGGCCCGGCTCTCATCCAGAAGCGTCGCGACCTGTTGAGCCCGGTGGCCATCCTCTTCTTGGATGGGAGTAAGAGAGGTCCTCGTGACTTCTGGCCTGGCGTCCGCGACTCGCGTGCTCGTGTTGACGTAGGTCATCGACACGGCTGAGACGCCCTCGGCCGCGTCCTGGTGGACTCCCAGGGCCCGAGTGGCTGAATAGCTCTCGGAACGCGGCTCCTTCGGCATGCCCGCGACACACGCCGTTGCCGTGACGGCCCCACAGGTTCCTGATTCAACCGACACCAGCATCCAGAGGCCGTTGACCAGGAAATAGGAAAGCAACGCGACCCCGACAAAGACGCCCCCAGGAACAGCGATGCGCCCTAGCATGGGCCACAGCAAAAGCCGGTGCTGCCATTGGGCAGGCACGTGCAGGGATAGCAACAGGCCACTTCACGGCTCTGCGCATAAGCAGTGCCCGCCCCCAACGCGGCGGCGGTACCAACAATCATCACCCAACGACGCAGTCGAGCACTGAGAGTCGCCATTTCATATCTCCCTCTTGCGTGGCATCCTGGGAACCCCTTCCCTGGATGTTTGGACAACCAAAGCAACACAGCAGATAGCCCGTCCCTCGACCCAAGGCATTACCTCTCAGGAGGTACGACCGGAGCCCTCCCAAACCAGCGCGTCTTCGGAAAACGAGCCCAAGTAGCGCGGAGAGGGCAGCGCACGGAGTCGCGGAAAGGAGGCATTCTCGCGGGGAGCGGCAAGCCCGAGTGCGGCGAAGCGGGTCGGCCCTGACAACGGAACATCTGTCATCGCGACCGACAACGTCAGCTCACGCATGCATGGCCCCCCGAAGAAGCAGGTCCACGATACCCATGTCGCGGAATACGTCTCTCCCTCCACGGGGGTAGAAACCGGCCCGAACGGGGCTCCGCCCTCCCAGACCGGGCGACTGCACCGTTAAGCTGGGGACATGCGTACGCCCTTCCTCCCGTGGCTCGTCGTCGCGGCCTTGAGTCTCGGAGCCGCTCCTCCAGAGAAGGCCGAGGCGGAACCCCTCACCACGCGCATCCAACGCGCCTCCGAGTACGCCCGGTCTGGAAATGACGTAGAGGCCCAGAAGGAACTCGCACTGGCGCTCAAGGAAGCCCCCAAGGATGCGAGCGCCCTCTTCGTCCAGACGTGCGTGTTCCTGGAACAAGGCGCGCTACCCAAGGCGGAGCAATCCCTGAAGCGGCTTCGCGCGGTCGCCGCGAAGGACCCGGAGGTCGTCATCCTCGCGTCCCTGGTGGACCAGCGCCGCCGCCAGCCGAAGCTCGATTGGCATGCCGCCTTCCTTCGCGCCTGGGCCCAGGCAGGGCGCCCCCACTTCGCCGAGAGCCGCCTCTTGCTGGAGCCGCCAACCTCGTCCAGCGATGGCAAGATTGAGGTCGAAGCCGCCTGGGAACGCATCGAAGCCGTGGATGTCCGCCTCATCCTCGCGCTCTCGGGAAACGTGCTCGGAGGCCCTGCCCTGGAGTGGCTCGCCACGCACCTCGACGACGTGAAGGACCCCATCCTCCTACGCGCCGCGTTCGAGCACTTCCTGACCGCCGGGCCACAACATCCCGAGGCGCTCGCGAAGGCACGCGCCACGCTCAAGCCACGCCTCCAAAAACTCGCCGCCGAGGCTCCCCAGGAAATGCAACTCCGGTTGCTCCTGCTCCTGGGAGACACCGACCCGAAAGCGCCCTTCACTCCGGAAGAACTCGCCGAACTGGAGCGCATCGCCGACCTCGCTGACTATCGGACCGCCTCGACTCTCTCGATGTACACCGAGGCCATGCGGCTCCTGACGCTGGCGAAGGTCTCCCGCCCCCAGGCCCGTGCCTTCTCCGCCTTCGTGGGAGAGCTGGCGCTCACCGGTCCCTACCGCCTCACCCAGCGAGCACTCGTCTTGGACACGCTCCCGGCCGCGGACCGTGAGCGACTGGGCCACGTGCTGTCCTCCATTGGCGAGCGCATCGTCGAAGAGACCACGCTCGTGGAGTATCTGGTGGGCCTGCGCATGGTGATTCAGGGCGTGGAAATGCTCAACGACCCGAAGCGACGGGAGAACGTCGGCGCGGCACAGCGCCATGCCTTCAAGCTCGCGCGCGTGACCCAGCCCCAGGACATGGACCTGTGGCCCCTCCCCTCACTCCAGCGAGCGTGGACCACCGCGTCGCTCGAGAACGAGCGGGAGCACCTGCGAGCCTTCCTCACGCCTTGAGCGAAGAGCGCTTCACGCCCCCGGCGCGGGAACGGCCTCACCCACCGGCGCCAGGGCCATCCGGCTCCAGACGATGCGGTACGTCGCCGCCGTGCCGTCGAAGGCGATGGGCTCCACCAACACGTGCCCTGCACCCGCGACGCGCAGCGACTCCGCCAGGAAGCCCGCGGAGAAGTACGGGTTGTCCGCCGCCACGTCCTTCATCCACAGCGTGGCGGAGCCCTCGGCGGACTCCTCCACCCGCACCTCGTTGAAGTTGTTGCCGGCCCTCACGTTGTAGGGCACCCGCTCCAGCGTCCTCATGGGCCCCAGCCGCGTGACGAGCGACAGGCTGGCCCGCCCCACCGGTGTCTGCCGGAACCCCTGCAGATAACGCGCGCCCAGCGCCAGCCAGGCGTCCTTCGCCGGCAGCGACGGGAAGATGTCCTGCACGGCCACCCGCAGGAACGCGCGCCACTGCTCCAGGGAGTAGGCCGGTCGCAACCGCTCCGACAAGTCCAGGCCCACCCCCTTCAGCCGCTGGCGCCCCTCCTTCGTCAGGTAGGGACCCAGGGCCCTCACGAAGAGGGCCTCGACGGACTGCGCGAAGATGAGCTTCTCGGGCGACATGACGGAAAGGTGGCAATGGCCCCCCGCAACGGCGAGCCATTCGGCATTTCAAACGTCAGCTGGTCATCATCACCCCCGGGGCAGCCGCACCGTGAAGGTCGTCCCACCGTACGCACTGGACTCCACCGTCACCTCGCCGCCATGGGCGAGCAGAATCTGTCGGGTGATGTACAGACCCAGCCCCAACCCCGAGGACGCCACCGCCTCGTTCTGCACGGCCCGCGAGCCTCGACGCCATGCGGCGAAGATGTGGGGCAGCTCCTCCGGAGGAATCGGCGGCCCGCCGTTGTGGACGCGCAACACCACTTCCCGCTCACCCGCATCGCCCCACATCCGCACAGGACTGTCCACAGGACTGTACTTCAGCGCATTCGCCAGCAGGTTGCTGAACGCCTGCTCGAGCCGGTCCAAATCCCACGCGCCGCGCCCATCCCCGAGCACCTCCAGCACCAGCATCCGGCCAGGGTGGCTGGCGCGCATCTCCTCCAGCGTGCGCCGCGCCACGTCGAAGACGTCGCAGTCCGAGGCCACCACCGGGACACCACCGCCCAGCCGCGAGCGAGCGAAGTCCAGTAGCTGGCGAATCATCCGGTCCATCCGGTCCGCGCTGGTGAGGATGCGCTCGGTGAGCGAGGACTGACGCTCGTCCAGGTTGCCCTTCCGCTTGAGCTGCTGCGCGGACATGGACATGGCGTTGAGCGGATTGCGCAGGTCATGCCCGAGCATCCCGATGAACTGCTCGCGGAACTCCTCTTCGCTGCGCTCCTCGGTGACGTCCCGCGAGGTCGCCATCAGCGCGGCCACCTTGCCGTCCCCGTCCAGCGTGGGGGACAGCGTGAAGTCGAAGTGCCGGGGCCCCTGGTCCGTCGACAGCGTGACGGCGCCGCGTTGGACTTGTCCGGTGCGCAGCGCCACTTCCATTAGCCGGATGAAGGGCGCGAGCGACGGGTCCTTCGCATCCCGCGCGCCCAGCGACTCACCCGAGACGAGGGCCTCGTGGCTGCCGCGCGCCGCGTACGCCGCCTGGTTGGCGAACAGCAGACGTCCCGTCGCGTCAAACAGCGCGATGGGGTCCGCCGCGGACGCCATGGCCATGTCGAGCAAGCGTCGCTGACGTTCCACCTCTTGCGACAGCGCGTGGACCTCGCGCTCGGCGCGGCGCAGCCGCAGCAGGGCGTGGACCTGGGCGACCAGCTCCTCGGGGTCCACCGGGGCCACCAGGTAGCCATCCGCGCCGTGCTCCAGGCCATGAGCCCGGTCGCCCGGCCCCACCGCCTGTGCGGACAGATGCAGGACGAGCATGCCCCGGGTGCGGGGGGAGAGCTTCAGCCGGCGACAGACTTCCAGCCCGCTGATGTCCGGCAGGCGGACGTCCAGGATGGCCAGGTCGGTGTGCTCATCCGCGAGGGCCAGCGCCTCGCCACCGGAACCGGCTTCCACGACCTGGAAGCCCGCGAGCCCCAACACCCGGCTCGTGACATAGCGACTGGCGACATCGTCATTGACGTTGAGGATGACCGGAGAGGAGGAAGGACTCATGAAGTACGGGGCAGAGGTACTCCTTCGTACCCGCCGGCCCTCGGTCGCGCCACATCCATCGCCGCCCACGGGCGCTTCCTTACAGGCCGGGCGGACGGCCCATGGAAGCCCCGTCCGTCGGGAAGACGCGCGGGACGCTAACGGCCGGAGGCGATTCGCGATAGGGAGGACCTCATGCGCCCTCCCTGTCGCCCGCTGCCCGCGGATGGCCGCTTTCTCCAGGCCATCGCTCCCACGCCTCTCGTTCCCGTCCGGCTGGACCCGGAGGGACCCACCATCTGGTGCAAGCTGGAGTTCCTCAACCCCAGTGGCTCCACGAAGGACCGCATCGCGCGCTACATGTTAGAGAAGGCCTGGCGCATGGGCGAGCTGCAGCCCGGCGGCGAGGTGGTGGAGGCGTCCAGCGGCTCGACGAGCATCGCGCTCGCGCTGGCGAGCGCTCAAATGGGCGTGCGCTTCACCGCGGTGATGCCCGAGGGAGTCACCGACGAGCGCGTGCTCACCATCCGCGCCTACGGCGGCGACGTGGTGCTGGTGCCCAGGGCGGAGGGCGTGCGTGGCGCCATCGCCAAGGCCGAGGAGATTGCCCGGGAGCGCAAGGCCTTCGCGCCCCGCCAGTTCGAGAACCCGGACAACGCCGAGGCGCACCGCGTGTGGACGGGGCAGGAAATCTTGTCCCAGATTCCCGGCGGCCTGGTGCACGGCGTGGTGAGCGGCGTGGGCACGGGCGGCACGGTGGTGGGGCTGTACCAGGCGTTCGCGGAAGCGGGCTGTCCGGTGACGGCCTTCATCGCGCGTCCCATCGCGGGGCTCGGCTGCGACATCGAATGTTGCAGCTTCAGTCCGCGCGTGCCCGGCGTCGTCGACGGCATGTCCAAGCTGTACCGCGACTCGGACATGCCGGGGCGCGTGGAGCTGGACGTGTCGGACGAGGAGGCCATGTGCACCGCGCGCGCCCTCATCCGCCGAGGCTTCCCCGTGGGTCCGTCCTCCGGCCTCAACTACGTGGCGGCCGTGGAGGCCGCGCGGCGACTGGGTCCCGGCTCGCAGGTGGTGACGGTGTTCCCGGACCGGATGGAGCGCTACTTCTCCACCGAGCTGATTCTGGGCCGGCCCGCACCCGTGCGCGTCGCCTGACGCACACTCACGCAAAGGGCGCCGGTGTGACGACACTCCACCGGCCCTCGCGGACGAGCAGGCATCCTCATCAACCGATGTCTGGTTCACGCTGAGCGTGCATCCACGTGCGCGGCGTCCGGGGCCATGCTAGAAGCGGGCATCGTGCTCACACGCATCTGGCTATGCCTCAGCCTGTTGCTGTTCGCCCCGACGGAGGGTGGCCTGTGGATGGCCATCGCCGACGCGACGGAGACCGTGTGCGCGCAGCGTTGCCCGGATGACGATGCGAGCGGTCAGTGCGCGCCGGACTGCGCGGACTGCAGTTGCTGTGGCCATGTGCGCTCCATCGCCGCGCCCGTCTCCCCTCCCTCGCTGCTCCTGGAAGCACCCCGGCCACGTCTCGTCCTTTGGGATGAGGCCGCGCCCGCCTCGGCGGACCTGGACGACATCCTCCACGTCCCCAAAGCCCTCCTCGCCTGAGGCTGCGTCCGTCTCTTCGCGCGAGCGATTCCAGGTGAGGTGCGTCCACGGCGGTACCGGGACACCTCGCGCCTGACGCTCGCTTCCCTTTCGCGAGGTCTTCTTCCGTGTTCAATCCTTCCGCGACGGTGGCCCTCGGGCTCACCGCCGCCCTGGTCTGGCCCTGCGCCAGCACCGCTTCACCTTCCGAGCTGTCCTTCCAACAAGCCCTGGCCCTGGCCCGCGAACGCGCTCCCGCGTTGCTGGACGCCGAGGGCCGCGTCGCCGAGGCACAAGGAGCCGTCGCCGGCGCCTCCCCCTGGCTGCGTGACAACCCCACCCTCAACGCCGAGATAGGCCCGCGCAGGCAGGAAGATGGCGCGCGCGGCCTCCAGCTCTCACTCGGGCTCGCGCAGCCCTTCGAGTTGGGAGGCAAGCAGGGCGCCCGAAGAGAGTCCGCGCGCGCGGGCCTCGCCCGGGAAGGCGCCGAGCAGCAGGACGCCGAGCGGCGGGTGCTCGGTGAAGTGGCCGCGTCGTTCCTGCGCGCGCTCTACGCCCGGGAGTTCTCCCGGCTGATGCGAGACACGGAGGAGGCCGCGAAGAACCTGGCCAGCTCCGCGAGCAAGCGCTTCGATGCGGGCGACGTGCCCGTGGTGGACGTCAACGTGGCGCGCGTGGCGCTGGCTCGGGCCCACGCGGCTGTCGTCGTGGCCGAAGGCGAGGAGGCCGCGTTGCTGAGCGAGCTGCGCGCCTGGCTCGGACTGTCCCTCCAGGAGCCGCTCGCGGTGAGCGGCGCGCTCCGGGAGCTCTCCTCCCTGCCGGTGGCCGCGCCCACCAATACCTCCGAGCGCGCGGATGTTCGCGCCCTGGAGTCGGCGCTCGCCCAGGCCGAGGCGGAGCTGCGACTGGGACGCGCGGAGGCACTGCCCGACTTGAGCGTGGGCGTGCGCTACGAGAAGGAGGTGAACGAGACAGCGTGGCTCGGCACCCTGAGTGTTCCGCTGCCCGTGTTCTCCCGGGGCCAGGAAGCGAAGGTGACGGGAGAGGCCCGCGTGAGAAGGCTGCGCACCCTGCTGGGGGCCGCGCGCCGCACGCGCGATGCCCAGGTGGAAGCCGCCCGCATCCGAGACATGCGGCGTCAGCAGGCGCTGGAGGTGCTGGAGAAAGAGGCCCTGCCGCTGCTGGACGAGAACGAGTCGCTCTCACGCAGGTCCTACGACGCCGGGGAGATGGACCTCGCGGGGTTGCTCCTCGTCCGCCGTGAAACGCTCGAGACGCGCGTGGCGCTGCTCGACAGTCACCTCCAGGCCGCGCTCGCCCGAGTGCAGCTCGCCGTCGAAACAGGAGTCCTGCCATGAAGCCCTCTCATCTGCTCCTGTCCGCCCTCGTCGCACTCTCCGCCTGCAAGTCCGACAAGCCGGAGCACGAAGACGAGCACGCGCACGAAGAAGGCGCCGAGCCCAAGGGACATGACGAAGGACACGACGAGTCCCACGTCCACATCGCGCCGGAGATGCTGCGCGACTTGCGAGTCACCACCGCGCCCGCGTCGGCGAGGCCCGGTGGAGAGAGCGTCACCGCGCTGGGTGAGCTGATGTTCAGCGAGGACGCCTACGCGGAGGTGGCGTCTCCCATCTCCGCCCGGGTGGGTACCGTCTTCGTCACCACCGGCCAGGAGGTGAAGGAGGGCGAGAAGCTGGCGGAACTGCGCAGCCCCGAGCTGGGCAAGGCCCGCGCCGCGCTCCAGTCCGCGAAGGCCCGCGCCACCGCCGCCAGGCAGACGGCCGAGCGCAAGCGCGCGCTCGCCGCCGAGCGAATCGTCGCGCAGAAGGACGTGCAGGCCGCGGAAGTCGAAGCCGCGGGCGCGGAGGCGGAGGTCGCCGCGGCCCGAGCGGAGCTGGCGGCCCTGGGCGCGAGCGAGGACGACTTGCGTCAGGGCGCGGGCACGCCGGGCTTCATCTTGCGCTCGCCCATCTCCGGCACCGTCATCGAGCGCGACGCGAGGATGGGACAGATGGCGGACGCGGAGCATCCGCTCTTCCGCATCGGCGATTTGGGCTCGCTGTGGCTCATCGTCCACGCCTTCGAGCGCGACGCGGTGCGCATCCAGAAGGACGCCGAGGCGCGCGTCACCTTCGCCGCCTTCCCGGGCAAGGAATTGACGGCGCGGGTGGGCCACGTGGGGCAGCGCGTGGATGCGTCCTCGCGCACCATCCCCGTGAGGCTGGTGCTGGAGAATCGCGAGGGCCTGCTCAAGCCGGGCATGTCCGCCACCGCGTCCATTCCGCTCGGCAGCCCGGATGGCACCATCACCACCGTGCCCACCGCCTCGCTCCAGCGACTGGAGAACGGCTGGGTGGCCTTCCTGCCCACCGGAGAGCGCGGCTCCTTCGAGCGGCGCGAGGTGGGACGCGGCCGCACGCTGGGAGACCACGTGGAGGTGCTCTCCGGCCTGAAGGTCGGCGAGCAGGTGGTGGTGGACGGCGCCTTCCTCCTCAAGGCGGAAGTCGAGAAGTCCGCCGGCGGAGGTGAAGACCATGGCCACTGAGCCCACGTCTTCCCTGGTGGGGCGCATCCTGCGCACGTCCTTCGCGCGGCCTGGCCTCACCGTGGTGCTGGCCCTGGCGCTGTCCGCCTTCGGCGCGGTGGCGCTCCACGGGCTTCGCCGCGACGTCTTCCCGGACCTGTCCGCCCCCATCTTCAACGTCATCGTCCAGAACGCCGCCATGGGCGCGGAGGAGTTGGAGACGGCGGTGGCCATTCCCATGGAGGTCGCCCTGGCGGGCCTGCCCGACGTGCGCCGCATCCGCTCCACGTCGCAGCTGGGCGTCACGCAAGTCACGGTGGAGTTCGAGCCGGACGCGGACTACTTCCGCAGCCGTCAGTACGTCGCCGAGCGCGTGGCCCAGGCCCAGGGCGAGCTGCCGCCCGGCACGGACGCGCCCCTCGTCTCCAGCCTCACCGGCCGGCTCAATGAAGTCTTCGAGTTCACCCTGGAGGCGGAGCCCGGCGCGGCGGACCTCATGGCGCTGCGGGACTTGGCCGAGTTCGAGGTGAAGAACCGGCTGCTCGCCGTGCCCGGTGTCGCGGGCGTGGAGCGGCTGGGCGGCTACCTGCGGCAGTTCCAGGTGCTGTTGGACCCGGACCAGATGGTGGCGCGCGGCATCAGCCTCAACGAGGTGGAGCACGCGCTGGAGGGCGCCAACCTCAACGCGTCCGGCGGCTTCGTGGTGCAGGGCCCCATGGAGTGGACGGTGCGAGCGATTGGCCGTGCACAGACGGTGGAGGACCTGAACAGCACGGTGGTGGCGTTGCGAGCGGGCACGCCCGTGTTGCTCGCGGACGTGGCCGACGTGCGCGAAGGCCCCGCGCTGCGCCGGGGAATCGCGCACCGCCTCAAGGGCGAGGTGGTGAGCTGCCGCGTCATCAAGCAGTTCGGCGCGGACACGCAGCGGGTGGCCGCGGGCGTGCGCGAGGCCATCAAGGAGCTGGAGCAGTCGATGCCCAAGGGCGTGCAGTTGCGCGTCGTCTATGACCAGTCGGTGCTGGTGGACGAGGCGCTGGGGGGCGTCAGCCGGGCCATCCTGCTGGGCGCGCTGCTGGTGGTGCTGGTGCTGTTCGCGCTCTTGGGAGACTGGCGCGCCGCGCTCATCGTCACCCTCACCCTGCCCTTGTCACTGGCCCTGGCGGGCATCCTCCTGAAGCTCGCCGGCATCGGCATCAACACCATGACGCTGGGCGGGCTCGCCATCGCCGTGGGCCTGCTGGTGGACGCGGCCATCATCGTCACCGAGAACATCATCCATGACCTGCGCGAGGGCGCGGGCCGCAAGTCCGTGCGCGACGAGGCGCTGGCCGCGTCGCTGGAGGTGGGGCGTCCCATCGCCTTCGCCACCCTCATCGTCGTGTCCGTGTTCATCCCGCTGTTCGCCATGACGGGAATCGAGGGGCGCATGTACCAGCCCCTCGCCGCCGCCGTGGTGGCGTGTCTGGCCGCATCACTGGCGCTGGCGCTCACGCTGGTGCCCGTGGCCTCGTCGCTCCTGCTCAAGGCCCCGCGTCCGGGACAGCCCGAGGACGTGTGGCTCATCCGCAAGCTCAAGTCGGCCTACGCGCCGATGTTGGACACGTGCATGCGCAGGGCGGGCCTCGTGCGGCTGGTGGCGCTCGCCATCACCGTGCCGGCGCTGGGTCTCGCCTTCGCGGTGGGCAGCGACTTCATGCCCCGACTGGACGAGGGCGCCTTCCTCCTGCAGACGGTGCTGCCCCCCGAGGCGTCACTGGAGGAGGTGGACCGCCTCAACCACCTGGTGGAGGACGTGCTGCTCGGCTTCCCGGAGGTGGAAGACGTCGTGCGGCGCACCGGCCGCGCCGAGCGCACGGAGGACCCGATGCCTCACACCGTCTCGGACGTCCTCGTCGTGCTCAAGAAGGACAGGGGCAGGAGCCTGGAGAAGCTGGAGGCGGACCTGCGCGTCGCCGTGGCGCGAGTGCCCGGCGTCACCACGCTCTTCACCACGCCGCTGGGCATGCGCATCGACGAGGGCCTGGGCGGCAGTCCCGCGGACCTGTCCGTGCGCATCTTCGGGCCGGAGCTGGAGACGCTCGCCGCGTTGGGAGAACGCGCGCGCGCCATCCTCGCGAAGGTGGACGGCGTGGAGGACCTGCGCGTGGAGAAGCTCAGCGGCCTGCCGCAGCTTCGAATCACCGTGAATCGCGCCGCGGTGGCGCGGGTGGGACTGACGCCCGGCGACGTCATCCGCGCGGTGAGCGTGGGGCTGGTGGGCGAGGAGTCCTCGCAGGTGTGGAAGGGCCAGCGGCGGCACGACCTGGTGCTTCGGCTGGCGGACCACAAGCGGGGAGACCTCCAGGCGCTGCGCAACCTCCTGGTGGACGGACATGACGGCACGCGAATCCCCCTGAGTCAGCTCGCGACCATCGAGGAGACCTTCGGCGCGGGCAGCGTGCGCCGCGAGGCAGGAAGCCGTCGACTCGCGGTGGAGGCCAGCGTTTCCGGCCGGGACCTGGGCAGCACCGCCGCGGAGGTGCGCGAGCGATTGGCCGCCGAGCTGAAGCTGCCCACCGGGTACTTCCTCGACGTGGGCGGGCGCGTGGAGAGTCAGCAGCGCGCCGCGCAGTCGCTGGCCATGGCCATCGCCGTCGCCATCCTCGCGGTGTTCATCCTGCTGTACCTGGCGCTGGATTCGGTGGCGGAGGCGCTCGTGATTCTCGCCACACTGCCAGATGCCTTTGTCGGCGGAATCCTCGCGCTGCTCATCGCCGGAGAGACGTGGAATGTCTCCAGCCTCGTGGGGCTCATCGGCCTGTTCGGCATCGCCGTGCAGAACGGGCTGGTGCTGGTCTCACAGACCAAGGATTTGCTCGCGCGTGGGATGCCTTTCGACGCGGCCATTCGTCAGGCAAGCCTAGGTCGCGTCCGACCCAAGTTGATGACCGCCGCCACGGCCATCCTCGGCCTGCTGCCGCTGCTCGTGCTGCCCCTGCACGGGACGGAAATCGAGCGGCCCCTCGCCGTCGTCATGGTCGGCGGGCTGGTGACCTCCACGCTGTTCACCCTGCTGGTGCTCCCCACCTTCTACGCATTCGTTCATGGAGTGAGAGAGCGGCTCCGCCACCGTGCGGCCGCGCGCAGGTCGACGACTGTGACCTGAGTGTTACCTGAGAGACAGGGAAGGTGTTCCAGGCTTTGGATCGGCAACTTTCAGCCTGGAACACCGACAATCCCGTGATTTTCCCCTATTCCACAAGTCGGGGCCTCTCATGAGCGTGCGCCTTCCCTCCTCCACCGCGACCCGTACCACCACCAACAAGGCGGCGGCCGCGACGCCTGCCGTCACCGCGCCTCCGGCGGGACTTCGTAAGGGCGACACGGGCCCCAAGGTGAAGCAGCTCCAGGACGCGCTGGTGAAGCTGGGCTATCTGACGAAGGCGCAGGTGGCCACGGGCCCTGGGACCTTCGGCGCGCAGACCGAAGCGGCGGTGAAGAAGTTCCAGGGTGACAAGAAGCTTCCCACCACGGGCTATTACGGTGAGCAGACGCAGGCGGCGCTGAAGAAGGCGCTGGGGGGCACGCCCACGACGCCGACGACGCCCACCACGCCGGGCGCCAAGCCGCCGGTCATCAGCGCGCCTTCGCCCAACTCCGACAGCCGCAACGGCGCGGACATCGACACCATCGTCCTGCACCACACCGCGTCCAACGACGGCAAGGCCGACCTGTCGTGGATGCGCAACCCGGACAGCAAAGTGTCCGCGCACTACATGGTGGACCGCGACGGAAAGATTTATCAGCTCGTCGGTGACGACAAGCGCGCGTGGCACGCGGGCAAGAGCGAGCTGCACGGCGTCCCCACGGACGTCAACGGGCGCTCCATCGGCATCGAAATCGTCAACGACGGCAGCGGCAAGACGGCCTTCACGGAGGCGCAGTACAAGGCGCTCACCCAGCTGACGAGCCACCTGAAGGAGAAGTACGACGTGCCGATGAAGAACATCGTCGGCCACGCGGACGTGGCGGTGCCCAAGGGCCGCAAGAACGACCCGGCGCCGAACTTCGACTGGACGCGGCTGCGCAAGGGCATCTCCTGAGCGTCAGACGCTGAAGCAAATGTGGTGAAGCGCGGGTCGAGGGTCCTTCGGGACGCTCCCCGCGCTTCGTGTTTCAGGGGGCAAGTGGAGTGCGCCGGTGAACAGCCAGGCACCACTCCAGCCATCACAGTGTGATGACTCCGGTTACACCGGCGCTCGAGCCCAGCTCGCGCCTCGACCTCGCGCACGTCGTCAATCCGCGGAGTTGTCTCTTGGGTCGACATGGCCTGGGCCTTGCTGAACAGCGCAGCGATTCCTGGCGCTGTCACAGCGCGCCACTTCGAGGTCCTTCATGCGTTCCTTCCTCTGTGTCCTCGCGAGCCTCGTCACGCTCGCCGCCTGTGCTTCCGAGCCCAGGAGGCTCGCTCCCGCCGTGGACCCGTCGAGCCCCGATGCGCCCGAGTCCCCGCCCGCCTCCCTGCCCACCGCGCTCGCGGCGACGCCCCCTTCCCGTCCTCCCGCGACGGACTCGCACGCTCGGCACACCGACCCCCAGAAGCCCTCCACGCCAGACGCGGGCACCGCCGGCTACGCGTGCCCGATGCACCCCGAGGTCCAGTCCGACAAGCCGGGTGGCACCTGCCCCAAGTGCGGCATGAAGCTGACGCCGACGAAGCCCGAGGACACCGCGCCGTCCAAGAAGCCCGCTCCCGTCCATGAAGGACACGGAGCCCATCCGTGAGACTGCTCACCTTCGCCTGCGCGCTGCTGTTCGCGGGCGGCTGTGCCTCCATCCAGAAGGAGCGAGGCCACGCGGAGGTCGCCACCCTCGTCGAGGAGCGCATCGGCCGCAAGACACGATGGAACCAGGGCACGCCCGAGGACGCGGAGGTGTCGCGTCACCTCGATGGACTGCTGAAGGGCGCCCTCACCTCCGACCACGCCGTCGAGGTGGCCCTCCTCAACAACCCCGCCCTGCAATCCACCTATGAGGACCTGGGCATCTCCCAGGCGGACATGGTGCAGGCGGGACTGCTCACCAACCCGTCGTTCGATGCGAGCATCGGCTTCCCGCTCACCAACGACGGCGTCAGCGAGACGGAGTTCTCACTGGTGCAGGGCTTCGTGGAGCTGTTCACCCTGCCGCTGCGCAAGCGCGTGGCTCAGGAGCAGTTCATCGCGGACACGCTGCGCGTCGCGCATGAAGCGCTCGCCACCGCCGCGGAAGCACGCAAGGTGTTCAGTGAAGTCCAGGCGCGACAGCAGCTCGTGGAGCTGCGCCGCATGGTCCTCCAGGCCGCCGAGGCCGCCGCCGAGTTGGCCACGCTCCAGCATGGCGCGGGCAACATCACCGACCTGGAGCTGGCCACGGAGCAGGCAGCCTCCGAGGAAGCACGGCTGGAGCTGGCGCGCGAGGAACTCACGCTGGTGGAGGACCGCGAGCGACTCAATCGGCTGCTGGGCCTGTGGGGACCTCGCACCGAATGGGCCATCTCCGAGAAGCTCCCGGCACCGCCCTCGGAGGAGGCGACCCTGGAGCGACTGGAGTCGCTCGCCATCCGGCAGCGGCTCGACATCGACGCCGCGCGCAAGCAGTCCGAGCTCTTGTGGAACGCGCTGGAGCTGGCGCGCAGCACGCGCTTCTTCGGCCGCGTCGACGTGGGCCTCCATACGCACCGGGACGCGAACGGTCCGCGACTCTTCGGGCCCACGCTCACGCTGGAGCTGCCCATCTTCGACCAGCGACAGGCGCTCATCGCCAGGCTGGAGGCCCAGCATCGCCAAGGCGAGCGTCGTCTCGCGGAGCTGTCCATCAACGCGCGCTCTGAAGTTCGCGCGGCGAGGGCCCGCCTGCTGACGCTCCGAGGCGTCGCCG
The DNA here is from genome assembly GCF_010894455.1 of Myxococcus eversor. Classification (GTDB taxonomy): domain Bacteria; phylum Myxococcota; class Myxococcia; order Myxococcales; family Myxococcaceae; genus Myxococcus; species Myxococcus eversor. The sequence continues at coordinate 92,932 of NZ_JAAIXY010000023.1, forward strand.
AGCGCTATCAGCGCGTCGTCCTGCCTTTGCGCGAGAAGGTCGTCGAGCAGTCCCAGCTCCAATACAACGCGATGCAGATTGGCCTCTACGCGCTGCTCGACGCGAAGCAGTCCCAGGTCGAGGCGTACCGCGCCTTCATCGAGACTGTCCGCGACTACTGGATGGCTCGTGCGGAGCTGGAGCAACTCGTCGGCGGCAGTCTGCCCGGTGCGACTTCACGTCAGAGCACTCCGAGCGACACCTCGCCCCCGGCATCCGAACGTCCGCCAGAGGCGACCCCTCCTGGGTCTTCGCCTCCGAGCCCCATGCCTCCCACTGAACCCCCTTCTGGAAATGGCCATCCCCCCGCGCACGGCCACGGAGCGACTCCATGAATCCCCTTCCCCCTGACTCCTCTCCCCACGCACAGGATGAGGAGGACACGACGGAGACGACGACCGCTCCAGGCGCGATGACCCGACGAGGAATGCTCGCGACGGCTGGAGCCACGCTCGCGGGTGGCGCATTGCTGCTCCGGGGTGGTGTCGCGCAGGCTCAAGCCGCGCCACGTGCGTCCCCACCAAGCGCGGGCCGACGGGACTGGCTGTCCCCTGGAATGCCGAACCGGGACTATCGCCCCGTCACCGTGCCGAACGGCTCGAAGCTGCCGTGGAAGCTCGTGGACGGCGTGAAGGTCTTCCACATGGTGGCCGAGGAGGTCGAACACGAACTGGCTCCCGGGCTGAAGGTCCACTGCTGGGGCTACAACGGCCAGGTGCACGGGCCCACCATCGAAGTCGTGGAGGGAGACCGCGTCCGGTTCTACGTCACCAACCGGCTGCCCGCGCCCACCACCGTGCACTGGCACGGCCTGCTGTTGCCCAACGGCATGGACGGCGTGGGCGGCCTCAACCAGAAGTCCATCGCCCCGGGCGAGACGTTCCGGTACGAGTTCACCATCCGCCAGGCCGGCACGGGCATGTATCACTCGCACCATGACGAGATGACGCAGATGGCGCTCGGCATGGTGGGGCTGTTCATCATGCACCCGCGTCGTCCCGTGGGCCCGCGCGTGGACCGCGACTTCGCGATGATGCTGCACGAGTGGCGCGTGGACCCCGGTGCGCGACGGCCGGACCCGAACGAGATGACGGACTTCAACCTGCTCACGTTCAACGCGAAGGCGTTCCCCGGCACGGAGCCGCTGGTGGTGCGCCAGGGCGAGCGGGTGCGCATCCGTCTGGGCAACCTGAGCGCGATGGACCATCACCCCATCCACCTGCACGGCTACCACTTCCGCATCACCGAGACGGACGCGGGACGCATCCCCGAGTCCGCGCAGTGGCCGGAGACCACGGTGCTCGTCCCGGTGGGCAGCACGCGCACCGTCGAGTTCGTGGCCGATGCGCCCGGCGACTGGGCCATGCACTGCCACATGACACACCACCTGATGAACCAGATGGGGCATGACATCCCCAACCTCATTGGCGTGAATCCAGGCGGGCTCGACGCGAAGGTGCGCACGCTGCTGCCGGGTTACATGACCATGGGGCAGACGGGCATGGGCGACATGGTGGAGATGGGCATGCCGGTGCCCGCCAACTCCATTCCCATGAGCGGAGCGCGCGGCAAGCACGACGTCATCACCATGGGCGGCATGTTCACCGTGCTCAAGGTGCGCGAGCGGCTGGATGGCGACGGTGACCCGGGCTGGTACGAGAACCCGCCCGGCACGCTGGCGGTAGCGGCGAACACGGAGGAACTGCGCCAGGACGGCATCGACGTGAATGCTCCACCCAAGGCACTGCCCGCATCACCGGCGGGGTTCCGACAGGGCTGAGCGACGTCAGTGAGTTCGTCCAGCTCGGACAGGTCCTGGCTGGACGAACCGTTGCTCAGGTCCGCATCTTCAGTCGCGTCTCATGCACGGCATCCGCGACCGCGCCAGGCTTCTCACGCTCCGCGGCACGCAGCAGGCGGAGGATGCCGGGCCCGAGTACGTCAATCTCGGTGGAGGCATATGTCTCCGTACCGAAGCGGCGGATGCTCTCCGTCTGGGTCCGCAGGATGCGCGCGTCCTGGCTGAAGATGTGGAGCGCCACCGGCATCGCCACCGGAAGCACCGCGCGCAGCAACCAGCGCGGCAGCGGCAGGCGAAACGTCACCACCGCGTAGACCAGCGTGTCCCAGTCCGACACGGGCGTCATCGCCGAGGTGACGATGATGTGGCTGCCCTCGCCAATCCGGTACTCCACCTGGGCAATCGACGGCATCAGGAAGCGGTCGAAGTGCTGCACCACACCGCCGCCCGGAGCCAGCAGCCGACCCACCACACCGCTGGGACGAGGCTCGCCGATGTACTCGGCCTCCACCTTGTCCGCGCTCCGGCGCACCACCACGTCAATCTCGTTGCGCTTCTCCTCGGTGCGGAACAGGCCACCATGCAGGTACGCCGTGTGAGGCACGTCGAGCGTGTTCTCCAGCGTGGCATGCAGCGAGCCCGGCGCACGCAGCACGCGTCGCACCGTGGTGTAGTCGCGCGCGTCCAGCAGCGGAAAACGGAACGGCTCCGTCGTCGGCTCCGCGCCCGGCGTGGAGTACACCCAGACGAAACCATCCTGCTCGCGCGTCGCATAGGACGTCGCGCAGCGGGTGCGGGCCTCGGGCTCGCCGAGGAAGCCCGGAATGGCGCGGCACTGCCCGCCCGTGTCGAAGCGCCAGCCGTGATAGCCGCACTGGAGCTGTCCCTCCTTTACCCGCCCCAGCGACAGGGGCACATTGCGGTGAGGGCAGCGGTCCATCAGCGCGCCGGGCTTGCCACCCTCGCCCCGGAACAGGACGAGCGGCGTGCCCTGGAGCGTGCGCGCCAGTGGCTTGTCCCCCAGCTCGCGCGACGCACAGAGGATGAACCAGGCATTCGGCAGGTGAACGACGGAGACGTGACCGGCGGCCGCACCTGGGGTGCGCGCCTCCTCGCGGGAGCTCATGGACGCAGTCTAATGGGCGCCCCCTCCCCGGCCTATAGCTTCAACCGCCGCAGCCGGAGCGCGTTGACGATGACCGACACCGAGGACAGGCTCATCGCCGCGCTGGCGAAGATGGGGCTCAGGAGCAGGCCGAAGAAGGGGTACAGCACCCCCGCCGCCAGGGGCACACCCAGCAGGTTGTAGATGAAGGCGAAGAAGAGGTTCTGCCGGATGTTGCGCAGCGAGCCCTGACTCAGCCGCCGCGCCCGGACGATGCCCCGCAAATCCCCCTTCACCAGCGTGACACCCGCGCTCTCCATCGCGATGTCCGTGCCCGTCCCCATGGCGATGCCCACATCCGCCTGGGCCAACGCCGGCGCGTCATTGACCCCGTCCCCCGCCATGCCCACCACGCGGCCCTCCTGCTGGAGCCGCTTCACCACGTCACCCTTCCCCTCCGGCAACACCCCCGCGATGACCTCGGAGATGCCCAGCCGGCGAGCCACCGCCTCCGCCGTGGTGCGGCTGTCCCCCGTCAACATCACCACTCGCAGGCCCTCCTGACGCAGCAGCGCCAGCGCCTCCGGCGTCGACTCCTTCACCGGGTCCTCCACGCCAAGCAGCCCCGCCACACGCCCCGACACCGCCACCAACACCACCGTCTGCCCCTCCTGCCGCAGCGCCTCCGCGCGAGCCGACAGGTCCGTGGCCTCCACGCCATGAGCCGCCATCAACGCCGCGTTGCCCAGCGCCACCTCCACGCCGTCCACGCGCCCCACCACGCCCTTCCCGGTGTCCGAGCGGAAGTCCTCCACCGCCGTCAGCACCGCGCCACGCTGCTTCGCACCGGAGACAATCGCCTCCGCCAGCGGATGCTCGCTGCCGCGCTCCAGGCTCGCGGCCAGGCGCAGCAGCGTCGCCTCGTCGAAGCCCTCCGAGGGAACCACCGACACGAGGCGCGGCTTGCCCTCGGTGAGCGTCCCCGTCTTGTCCACCACCAGCGTGTCCACCGCCTCCAGGCGCTCCAGTGCGGCGGCGTCACGGATGAGCACCCCCGCCTGCGCGCCGCGCCCCGTGGCCACCATGATGGACATGGGCGTGGCGAGGCCCAGCGCGCACGGGCACGCGATGATGAGCACCGCCACCGCGTTGACCAACGCATGCACCAACCGAGGTTCCGGGCCCCACACGCCCCACACCACCGCCGTCACCACCGCCACGACGATGACCACCGGCACGAAGACGCCGGCCACCTTGTCCGCCAGTCGCTGAATCGGCGCGCGGGTGCGCTGCGCCTCGCTCACCCGCTGGACGATGCGCGACAACAACGTGTCCTTGCCCACGCGCTCGGCCCGCATCACCAGCGAGCCCGTGCCGTTCACCGTCCCGCCTGTCACCTTCTCGCCCGGCGACTTCTCCACCGGGAGCGACTCGCCTGTCACCATCGACTCGTCCACCGCGCTGGCGCCCTCCAGCACCTCACCATCCACCGGCACCTTCTCGCCCGGTCGCACCCGCAGCCTGTCCCCCGGATGCACATGCGCCAGCGGAACGTCCTCCTCGTGCCCGTCCTCACGCATCCGCCGAGCCACCGGAGGCGCGAGACTCAACAGCGACCGCAGCGCCCCCGACGTCGCGTGCCGAGCCCGCAGCTCCAACACCTGTCCCAAGGCCACCAGGGTGACGATGACGGCGGCGGCCTCGAAGTAGAGGGGCGCCGTGCCGCCATGTCCCGTGCGCAGCCCCTGCGGCAACACGTGGGGGAACAGCGTGGCGAAGACGCTGAACACATACGCCGCGCCCGTCCCCAGGGCGATGAGCGTGAACATGTTGAGGTGCCGGTTGCGCACCGAGGCCCAGCCGCGCTGGAAGAAGGGCCAGCCGCCCCACAACACCACGGGCGTGGCCAGCACGAGCTGCGCCCAGGCCAGCACCGAGGCAGGCACCGCATGCTGCACGGGCTGCCCCGGAATCATGTCCGACATCGCCAGCACCAGCAGCGGCACCGTGAGGCCCAGGCCCACGCGGAAGCGCAGCCACATGGACTTCAGCTCGGGGTCCGGGACGTCCTCCGGCAACACCGTGCGCGGCTCCAGCGCCATGCCGCAGATGGGGCAACTCCCCGGCCCATCCCGCACCACCTCCGGGTGCATCGGGCACACGTATTCGACGTGTGTCTCCGGCACGGAGAGCGTCTCCGGCTCCAGCGCCATGCCGCACTTCGGGCAGGCCCCCGGGTGGTCCTGACGTACCTCCGGGTCCATGGGGCACACGTACATCGTTCCTGGCGCGACGGGCTTCGGCTCCTGCTCCTCGGCGGGCGCGAGGAAACGCGCCGGGTCCGCGCGGAAGCGCTCCCGGCACTTCGGGTTGCAGAACGAGTAGGTGTGCCCGTCGTGATCAAAGCTGCCGCCCTTGGGAGCGGTCGGGTCCACGCTCATCCCGCAGACGGGGTCGACGGGGTGAGCCCCCTCGCCTGGAGGCAAAGGGGGCGTCGGAGGCGAGCGGGTGTGCAAGTGAGGGTGGGAGTGGCGGTTCATGGTGCGTCTCTCCTTTCACCCAGGCCAACGAGCTCCCCGGCCAGCTCTTACAGGTGACTTTCGGAAAGGGTGCGCACGCCCCGCCCCAGCCGCTCACTTCGGAGGTTCGTTGTAGCCCGCGTCCCCGTAGGGCTTGAGGCGCTCCAGCCACAGGTTCTCCAGCACCTGGAGCTCCGCCTTCAAGTCCGTGTTGGGCTCCTCGGGCGGCTCCAGCACGTCGAGCACCTCGAAGGAGAAGCTGTCCGCGCCATGGCGGTTCCAATCCTCCAGGAGCGCGGGGATGCGCGGCATGCCACTGGTCAGCTCGAAGCGGATGCGGTTGAGCATGCCCTGGACGTTGAGCGACGCGCCCACCAGCACCTTTCCATTGGCGCGATTGCGCACGGCATACACGCCCATCGCTGGGGGCTTCTCCTTGTACTCGCGCTTCAGGTCCGAGCGGCGCGCTCGGCTCGAATCCGTGGACGGCATGGCGGACTTCCTTTTGTGTGGAGGAGAGGAGGGTTCAGCGGTGTCGGCACCGCACAGCTTCAGCAGGCGTTGCTCCAGCCGCGCATGCGCCTGTGCATCCAACGGCGTAAGCCAGTCAGGCCCCGCCAGCTTCCAGTCGACGTCGGACGGGTCCAGTCCGAGCGCGGTCAACAACGCGGGCTGGCAGACGAAGAACTGCTCACGGAAGGGGAAGAGATGACCTCCCGAGACGCGCAGCGAAGCGACGGCCTCTTCGTACGTCGCGAACCAGTGGTTGAGGAAGATGGGGCCAGCGCGCTCGAGGAGCCGCTCGAAGTCGACCCGAGGCGCGTCCCGAGCCTCCAGCGCATGCTTCAAGTCGCTCCAGGTAATGTGTCCCTGCTCACGCGCGATGACGGCCAGCACGTGCTTGCGCTGCACCGTCTCCCGACGCGCGAGCACCTCGCCGAGGGACAGGCTCGCGAAGGCAGGCAGCGCGCGCAGTCGCTCCGCGGCCCGCGTGGCTCGCGCCGAGTCGGACGAGCCCAGCTCCTTGAGCAGGAGCGAAGCGCGGACCTTGCACTCATGGAGGGAAAGCGGTTCGGCGTGGCGCGAGACGGTTTCCATGAAAAGTCCCTCGTTGGCGGCCCCACCCGTGTCACGGGCCGTGGAAGGAACTCATCGGAAACTGTGGGCCTGCCGGGAGAAGCGAGGGTGACGTCGTCTTTTCGGGAAGGCGCCCCTCGGCACCTCGCGAAGAGTTAACGGTGGGAGCAGCGCTTCGGCAAGTGCTTTCTCCGGCCACCCGAGCGGCCTGCCTCCCGCCTGTTCAAGAGCGTGCCTTGCACGAACAGTCCAGACAGCCATGAGCCGCGCAGGAGCCGCAGCTCCGCTCGAGCTGCTTCTTGAGGGCTTGCCTCGCCCGGTGAAGGCGCACGCCCGCATTGTTGGGCGAGATTCCGACCTCACGCGCCACGTCGGGCACCGCGCGCTCCTCCAGGTCCACCTGTCGCACCAGCTCCGCGTACTCCGGCTTGAGGGTGGGCAAGAGCGTTCCCACGCAGGCACAGACGGTCTGCTTCAGCTCGGGGTCCTCTGCGGGCTCCTCGGCCTCGCGGGCTTCGCGCGCCAGGGCCCGCGCCTCCACCTGCTGGTGACGGTGGTGGTCCACCAGGGCGTTGCGCAGGAGCCGGTAGAACCACGTCACCGCACCCTCGGGCTCCGGCAGCGTGTCGCCCTTCTCCAGCGACTTCACGAAGGCGGACTGGAGGATCTCCTCGGCCGTCGCTCGGTTGCCCACGCGTCGCTCCACGAAGGCGAGGAACTGGCGATGGTTCTCCACCAGCGCGCGCGTCACCGCGTCACCGTCCTCCCGCGTCGCCTCGATGTCCTCGCTCATCTCACCAATCAACCAACGCAAGTCGCATACCCATTCCGAAGACCAACGATTCCAACGGGTTGGGCACGAGTGGGTCGTCAGCGGGTGTGACCCCTTCCATCACACTGTGATGGGCCCAGGCGAACACGGTGCGGTGCCAGGAGTCAGGGCTCACTCCGTATCGTTTTCAACGCCTCATCCCACCAAGGAAGCAACGTGAAGCGAATCACTCGAAGTGTGGCCCTGCTGTCTCTGCTGGGTGCCGCAGCCTGCGGTGCACCCGAAGACGCCAACCCGAACGACTTGGACACGCTCGCTTCACAGGAGGGAGAGCTCACCGGCACCGAGGTGACGCTCCCTATCTGTGACACCGGTCTCACACCCTCGGGGTGGGCCTGCTGGCTGGACAGTGGGAAGCAGACGGCGTGCCCTGCGGGGCAAACCCCGGCTGACTACTGGTGGCGCTACACCAGTGGTTCCACGTACGTCCGCGCGGATGCGGCCCAGGGCATTCGTGAAGTGAAGACCTGGTCGTTGTCCTGGGGAACGAGCGACTTCCTGTATCGAGCCGAGGCGGTCCATTGCAACTCGGTGGCTCCCACGTACCAGGCCTCTTCCTGGAGCCGATACACCGGCTCGCCGACCCTCCAGGCACGGGTGACTTCCTTCGTGGACCACATCCGCCCCGCCATGGTGCGCGGCACGGTGCTCGCGTCTTCTGACGAGTTCTTCTGCGCCGGCACGGGAGGCTGCAGCACTGCGACTTCGCTGGTCCTGGTCCTCAAGAAGAGGGACCTGACGCAGTCGACCTGGACCGAAGCACGAAGCCTGGAGTTGCCCTTCAATCGAAACGGGGCCGTCACCGCATACGAGGTCGAGACCACCGTCGAGCCCGGCATGGATGTCGCTCTCGAAGTCTTCGTGAAGACCTCGTTCAACGCGGTGACGGAGGTTGTCTTTCACGACATCCGGCTGTTCACCGAGAAGTGTGTTCCCGACATGACCAATCCGGGCCAGTGCCTGCCTTGAGCGCTGAACAAAGCCAGTGCTGAGAGGATGGGCGGCGGCGGGAGCAGGACAAACCCGCCGCCAGAGCGTGTGCTGGACCCGGTCAGCGCACCGGAAGCTCTCGAAAGGAGATTCCTTCCAGGGACAGTCGCTGCACCGACTCCATGAACCGCTCGGTTCCCACAATCACCGTGGCGAAGTTGCCAACCCTGAAGAGGTCACGGTCCAGGGGCAAGGTCGCGGCGTCGAGGATGGGCTCCTCGGGCAGGCGAAGCCCGACCCTTCCACACGTCACGCATGGCGGAGGCGAATCCGGAGGGAGACAATCCGGGTGTAGCCGTCCACAAGGTTCGATCTGAAGCTCCAGCAATGAGGGAGGCTCTTGTTGACGGAAGCGCAGCTCCGTTCGACATCCCATGAGGCCGCGCACGCCCTCGGCTTGAAGCCCCTCCTGCACATCACTGCGAACGAGCAACAAGCTGTCGCCCAACCACGAGAAGGCGGCGAACCTGCCGGAAGCAGTCCCCACCAGCGGGCCGAATGTTGTCCCAGGTGGCAACGTCGCGGTCGACGGTGCCAGCGGCCTCACTCGTTCCCGAAGGCGCGCGAACTCAGCGACGGGCTCGGGCCGAGCCTTCAAGAACTCGTCCTGGTCTGGCAGTCCGGACAGGTCGACTGCCGGATACTGGTGTCCCGAGGAACTCCAGGTCGCGCCGCACGCCGAGCAGTGCGCGCCAGGCAGCCCCCACCTGTGCGCGGCGTTGAGGCTCCCGTTGAAGCGAGGCCAGAGTGACTTGTTCCACCTGAGTTCAAAGACGCGCATCACGTTCCCGGCCTGGAATGGTAGGGCTGAATGGGCCCGCCCAGGAGCTGGAATCGGTAGATGAGTTCGCCCGCGTGCTTGAAGATCTCCTCAGGCCTCGCATCATCGTTTCTCCGGATGAACTCGCGCCAGGCCTCGTTCCAGGCACCTCCTGACGGACCTCCATCGTGAATCCGTCGGTGAAGGTCTCGCGGAATGGGCATGGTGTAGTCGTGAATCTTGAGCCCCTGACGCTCGAACCACCGTGCCAGATCTTCTGCCTGGGGGAAGATGTGATGCTTCTCGAACCGGCCCCGCGGGAGTTGATGCGAAGGGGGGATGATGCGTTCGGGGGCACCATTCCAGTTCGGGAAGACCATGACGGCGCCCTTGGGGAGTTGCTGAGCACCGCCCCGGTTCCGTCGAGGTCCCATCCCAGGTGCCGCTGCCGCCGCCGGTGGACGTGATGGAGGAAAGCGCGCGAGCTCGATGTCGCCGGCCACGTCCTCACACCGGTAGAAACCGCACATGGCTCCGAGGCACAGGAGCGTGACACACCGGTCCTCACTGGGAGCTGAACACTCCGCGTCCTCTTCGCCCATCTCCTGAGGGTCAGGGACGTGCTGAACGGAGGAGCAAGCCAACAAGTACGCTGCAACCAGCATCCACCATGAGTCGCGAATGAGCGGCATATCGGGCGAAACCTAGCGCAGTCGCGGTGCGAGGGATTGACAAGGCCCCGCATCCCGTTTATTTCGCGTGCAGCATCAAGAGCGGTACCGCTTCGGCGGTGGCCCGACAACCTGGAGACGGACCTCCAAGGTGTCCAAACGATGCGGCTCGGGGAGCAAGTGCTCCACTGGCAAACCAAGCGTCCGAAGCGAGGCAGCTCCTCAGCTTCGGTGAGAGAGGACCTCCGTGGTTCCATCCACCTCCGCCGCATCCCCTCGCGCCACGCAGCTCCCTAGCCGCGAGAGCGCTCGAATGCGCCGCGCCCGCCACGTCACCGTCTCGCGAATGCGCGGGACGCTACACGCCGGCTAGGGCTCCCACTCCACTTCCCATTCCTTTCTTCGTCGGCGCCTGGTCGCCGCGCTCGCTCGACGTGTGTCGACAGCGCGTCCTCGCGCCCTCTCATGTCTTCAGGGCCATGGCCCTCGTTCGAGGTTCGCAGATGAGCAGCAATTCCTTTCGGGTGATGAAGTTTGGCGGCTCCTCCGTGGGCTCACCCCGCCGACTGCGCCAGGTCATCGAGCTGATTGGCAAACACTCCCGCACGGGCCCGCTCGCCGTCGTCGTCTCCGCGATGGGTGACACCACCGACTGGCTCCTGGAGGCCGCTGACCTCGCTACACGCGGCGAGCTGGAGGGCTCGCTCACCGTGGTGGCCCGCATCGCCCACCTGGCCAAGACGAACGCCGCCGCGCTCCACCCAGCGCAGTCCACCACGCTCGCCGCGCGCGTCGACCAGCTCCTCGCCCCGCTCCAGCAACTCCTGCAGGGCATCTCCCTCACCCGCGAGTGCTCCCCCGCATCCAAGGACAAGGTGCTCGCATTCGGAGAGGTCATCTCCGCCACCCTGCTCGCCGAGTTGCTCAGGGCCGCGGGCACCGACGCCCACTTCCGCGACGCCCGCCTGCTGCTCGTGACGGACGACACCTTCGGCACCGCGCGCGTGGACGTGAACAGGACACGCGAGCGACTTCAGGTCGCCATCGCCGAGTGGGGTACCACCCTCCCCATCATCCCCGGCTTCATCGCCGCGACACTCGACGGACGCACCACCACCCTGGGCCGCAACGGCTCAGACTACACGGCGGCCCTGGTGGCTCAAGGCGTGGGTGCGTCCGAAGTCACCGTGTGGACCGACGTGCTTGGCCTTCACACCGCCGACCCGGACCTCGTCAGTGATGCGTATCCCGTGGCGCACCTCACCCATGGCGAGGGCCTGGAGCTGGCCGCCGTCGGCGTCCGCATGCTGCACCCGCGCACGATGATTCCCCTCATCGAGGCCGGCATCTCCCTGCGCATCCGCAACACCATGCACCCGGACCACCCGGGCACGCTCATCGACGCCATCGGCTCGCGTGACGGCCAGCGCCCCACATGCATCGCCACGCGCGAGGACCTGGCCCTGCTGGGAATCGAAGTGCGCAAGCTGTCCGACCAGTTCCAACTCGGTGAGCGCGCCCTGGCCGCCCTGCGCGCCGCTCGCGTCACGGTGTGGATGACCGCCCAGTCCGCCAACGGCCAGTCCATCGCCCTCGTCGTTCCACGACCGGATGCACCGCGCGCTCGAAATGCCCTGGAGACGGAGCTCGCGCAGGAGCTGGCCCGCCGCGAGGTGGAGCCGCTCGGTGTCCGGGAGCCGGTGACGCTCGTCACCCTGGTGGCCGAGGCGATGGGCCATGGCGTCAACGTGGCCGGCCGATTCTTCAGCGCACTGGGCGCGGTGGGTGTCGGCGTGCGCGCGAGCGCCCAGGGTGCCAGCTCCCGCTCCATCTCCTGCGTGGTGGACGCGGAGGACACCGCCATCGCGGTGCGCACGACGCACGCCGCCTTCAACCTCGCCCATCAACAGGTCAGCCTCTTCGTGCTCGGCAAGGGCACCGTGGGCGGACAGCTCCTCGCACAGCTTCGCACCCAGCAGGAGCAGCTCCGCCAGCGCCATGGCATCGCGCTGCGCGTGGTGGGCATCGCCGACAGCCGACGCACCCTGTTCGACTCCACCGGGCTCGCCCTGGATGGAATCGAGGAGCAGCTCGCCCGCGTCGTCCGAGGCGAACCCGGCACGCGCGCGCTGGCGCCGCTGCTGGACGAGCTGCGCCGACTGCCCGTGCCCATCCTCGTCGACTGCACGGCGGACGGTGACGTGGCCTCGCTCTACACGGAGGCGTTCCGTCGGGGCATCCACGTCGTGGCCGCCAACAAGAAGCCGCTCGCCCTGCCCTGGAACGAGCGCGAGGCGCTGCTCGCCGAAGCCCGCCATCACCACGTCGCGTACCACTACGAGACGACGGTTGCCTCCAGTCTTCCTGTCATCGACACGCTCGCCAACCTGGTGCGCACCGGCGACACCGTGCGCCTCATCACCGCGTCCCTGTCCGGCAGCGTGGGCTTCATCTGCAACGAGCTGACTTCGGGCGTCCCCCTCTCCACGGCGGTCCGCACGGCGCGCGAGCGGGGCTTCACCGAGTCAGACCCGCGCGAGGACCTGTCCGGCGCGGACGTGGCACGCAAGGCGCTCATCCTCGCGCGGGAGCTGGGCCTGTCCCTGTCACTCGCCGACGTCGCGCTGGAGCCCTTCGTCCCCGAGCCCTCGGACGCTGGCGACTCCCCCGAGTCCTATCTGCGGAGCCTCCGGGCACTCGACGCGGAGTACACGCAGAAGGTGGAGCGCTGCAAACAGTCGGGCACGGTGCTGCGCTATCTGGCGCGCATCGACCCGACGCGGCTGGGCACCGACGCGCCCGTCATCCGAGTGGGACTCACCGCCGTCGAAGCGGGGCAGCCCGCAGCGGACCTGCGCGGCTCCGAGTCCTTCGTGTCCTTCACCACCACGCGGCACAGCGAGTTCCCCCTCACCGTGCGCGGCGCGGGCGCGGGAGGCGCTGTCACGGCTTCTGGCGTGCTCGCGGATATTCTCCGCGTCTCCCAAACGCTTCGGGGCCGCTGAGCCTCGCCCACCGGGAAACAGGAGCCACCTCATGAAGCTCGCCACCGCCCTCGTCCACGCCGGCACCCGCAGAGACCCGTCCACCGGCGCGGTCGCCGTGCCCATCTACCAGTCCGCCACCTACCAGCACCCCGCGCTCGGCCACTCCACCGGGTACGACTACTCGCGCACGAAGAACCCCACCCGCGCCGCGCTCGAGGACGCGCTCGCAAGCCTCGAAGGAGGCAACCGGGGCCTCGCCTTCGCCTCCGGCATGGCCGCGCTGCACTGCGCCCTCCAGCTCCTCGGCCCCGAGGACCACCTGGTCCTCACCGAGGACCTCTACGGTGGGACGTTCCGACTCGTGGACAAGCTGCTCCACATCCCCCACACCTTCGTGGACACCACGCGGCTGGACGCGGTGCGCGCGGCGCTGCGCCCCAACACCAAGGCCCTGCTGGTGGAATCGCCCACCAACCCGCTGATGAAGACGGCGGACCTGCCCGCGCTCGCGGACATCGCCCGGAAGGCGGGCGCGCTCCTCATCGTCGACAACACCTTCAACACACCTTTCCTCCAGCGGCCTCTGGAGCTGGGCGCGGACATCGTCGTCCACAGCGCGACCAAGTACCTGGCCGGCCACAACGACGTCGTCGCCGGAGCGCTCGTGGTGAAGGACGCGGCGGTGGGCGAGCGGCTCGCCTTCGTCCAGAACGGCATCGGCGCCGTGCTCGGGCCGCAGGACTCCTACCTGGTGATTCGCGGGCTCAAGACGCTCGCGCTGCGCATGGAGCGCCACCAGTCCAACGCCCGCGACGTGGCCGCCTTCCTGTCGAGCCACCCCAAGGTCGAGCGCGTCTACTACCCGGGCACGGGCGGGATGCTCTCCTTCAACGTCACCGACGCGGCCCTGGTGCCGCAAGTGCTCGCCGCCGTGCGCATCTGCCTCTTCGCCGAGTCCCTGGGCGGCGTCGAAACCCTCATCACCTTCCCCGCCACGCAGACCCACGCCGACATCCCCGTCGCGCGCCGGGAAGAGCTTGGCATCACCGACCGATTGATTCGCCTCTCCGTGGGCATCGAGGACAGCCATGACATCATCTCCGATTTGGCCCAGGCGCTCGAAGGGCGCTCCCAGCCCGTCGAGCTTCGCGACCCGACTGCTGCACACGGGTCATGAAGTCGACCCGGTGACGGGCGCCGCCGCGGTGCCCATCTACCAGGTCTCCATGTTCGACCAGCCGGGCCTGGAGCACTCCGGCGAGTTCGACTACGCCCGCTCCGGCAACCCCACGCGCAAGGCATTGGAGGGCGTCCTCGCGTCGCTGGACGAGGGCGCCGGGGCCTTCGCCTTCGGCTCCGGCATGGCCGCGCTGTCCACGGTGCTGATGCTCTTCAGCGCGGGGGACCACCTGGTCGTCACCGACGACTGTTACGGCGGCACCTACCGCGTCCTCACCCGGGTTTTCAGCCGCTTCGGGCTCAAGGCCACCTTCGTCGACACGTCGGACGTGGACGCGGTGCGCGCCGCGTTCCGCCCCAACACCAAGGGGCTGCTCGTCGAGACGGTGAGCAATCCCTTCCTGCGGCGCACGGACGTCGCCGCCATGTCCAGCCTCGCGCGGACGTACGGCGCGCTGCTCATCGTGGACAACACCTTCCTGTCCCCCTACCTCTCGCGTCCGCTCACCGAGGGCGCCGACATCGTCATCCACTCCGCCACCAAGTACCTGGGCGGACACAGCGACGTCATCGCGGGCACGGTGGCGGTGAAGACGCCGGAGTTGGCGAAGGAGGTCTACTTCCTCCAGAACGCCGTGGGTGCGGTGCTCGGGCCGCAGGACTGCTTCCTGCTCCAGCGCGGCATCAAGACGCTGCAGGTCCGCATGGAGCGGCAGGTGCGCACGGCCGGGGTGCTCGCGCGCTGGCTCGGAGGCAGGCCGGAGATTCGAGAGGTCTTCTATCCGGGCACCGGCGCGGTGGTGTCCTTCCGACTCGCCCATGACTCGATGGCGGCGACCTTCGTGGACTCGCTGCGACTGCCGCTGCTCGGCGTGTCGCTGGGCGCGGTGGAGAGCATCATCACCGTGCCGGCGAGGCACTCGCATGCCTCCGTGCCCGCCGCCGAGCGTGAGCGACGCGGAATCACCGACAGCCTCATCCGCTTCTCGGTGGGACTGGAGGACCTGGAGGACCTCCAGGCGGACCTCGCGCTCGCGCTGGGCCGGGCCTTGAAGGAGGCCGCATGACAGGGAGGTCGGGTTGACAGTCTCCGGCGGATTGGTTACGTCCTGAAGCCGATGCTCTGCTTCGTCGCTCCGTTCGGGTCCTGTTGTCGCGGCATGTGTTGCCGCGTCACGACGGGTCCGTCCGTTCGAGCGTACTGAGCGTCTTTCGCGCGCAGGCGTGTCCGGCCCGTCCCCCAGAAACCTGGAGACGGGCCGTTCCATTTTCCCCACACGCCGGGGCGCAGCATCGAAGTCCCGGCCCCAACCCCCGAGACGCGGATGCCCAACAACATCTACCCCGACGTGACGCAGCTCATTGGCCGCACGCCCATCATCCGCCTGTCGCGCGTCGGTGGCCCTGACGCCGCCACGCTGCTGGCGAAAGTCGAATCCTTCAACCCCGGTGGCAGCGTGAAGGACCGCATCGGCCTGGCGATGATTGAGGACGCGGAGAACAAGGGTCGCCTGCGTCCGGGCATGACGATTGTCGAGCCCACCAGCGGAAACACTGGCGTGGCCCTGGCCATGGTCGCCGCGGTGAAGGGCTACCGCATCATCCTCACCATGCCGGAGAGCATGAGCGTGGAGCGCCGCCGCATCCTGGAGGCCTATGGCGCGGAGCTGGTGCTGACGCCCGCGGCCAAGGGCATGAATGGCGCCGTCGAGGCGGCCGACGAGCTCATCAAGGAGCTGGGCGACAAGGGCTTCATGCCGCAGCAGTTCCGCAACCCGTCCAACCCGGAGATCCACCGGCGCACCACGGCGAAGGAGATTCTCGGAGACCTGGACGTGCGCAAGCTCGACGCCTTCGTGGCGGGCATCGGCACGGGCGGCACGATTACCGGCGCGGGCAGCGTGCTGAAGAAGGAGAACCCGTCCCTGCAGGTCATCGCGGTGGAGCCGCTGCGCTCGCCCCTGCTCACCCAGGGCAAGGCGGGGCCGCATCGCATCCAGGGCATTGGCGCCAACTTCGTGCCGGAGGTGCTGGACCGCTCCGTCTATGACGAGGTCATCGACGTCGCGGATGTCGACGCGTACCTCGCCGCGCGGGAGCTGGCGAGCCGTGAGGGTCTGCTCGTGGGCATCTCCAGTGGCGCGGCGTTGCATGCGGCCCGGCAGGTGGCCAGGCGCCTGGGGCCCGGCAAGACGGTGCTCACCGTGCTGCCCGACACGGGCGAGCGGTACTGGAGTTCGTTCGCCGCGTTCGCCGAGGAGCTGGCGAACACACCGCAGGGAGTCGGTGGATGATTGAGCTGCGCGGTATCAGCAAGGTGTACAGGCAGGGCGGGCGCGAGCTGTCGGCGCTCCAGGACGTGTCGCTGCGGGTGGACCCGGGAGAAGTGTTCGGCGTGCTCGGACAGAGCGGCGCGGGCAAGTCCACCCTCATCCGCTGCGTCAACCTGCTGGAGCGTCCCACCCAGGGCCGCGTGCGGGTGAATGGGAAGGAGCTGCTGTCACTGAGTCCCGAGGAGCTGCGCCTGGCGCGGCAGGGCATCGGGATGATCTTCCAGCACTTCAACCTGTTCTCCTCGCAGACGGTGGCGGCCAACGTCGCGTATCCGCTCGAGGTGGCGGGGCTGCCGCGCGAGCAGATTCGCGCGCGTGTCGCGGAGCTGCTCGCCCTGGTCGGCCTGTCGGACAAGGCGGACACGTACCCGGCGCGGCTGTCGGGTGGACAGAAGCAGCGGGTGGGCATCGCCCGCGCCCTGGCGCCGCGTCCTCGCATTCTGCTGTCCGACGAGGCGACGTCATCGCTGGACCCGGAGACGACGCGCTCGGTGCTGGCGTTGCTCCGGGATTTGAACCGACAGCTCGGGCTCACCATCCTGCTCATCACCCACCAGATGGAGGTGGTGAAGGCCATCTGCGACACCGTGGCCGTGCTGGAGCAGGGGCGACTCGTGGAGCAGGGCAAGGTGGTGGAACTGCTCTCCCGTCCTGGCACGCATCTGCATGGGCTGTGCTACCCGCCCTTCACCACGGGCGAGAGTGCCGTCCTGCGGGGCGGTCAGCGTGTGGAGCTGTCGCTGTCCGGCGAGCACTCCACGCGCCCCATCCTCTCCACCCTGGCGCGTCGCTTCGACGTGGATGCGCACCTGCTGGAGGGCTCACTGGAGCGCGTGGGCGAGGCGCGCGTGGGGCGGCTGCTCTTCGAGCTCACGGGGGCTCCGGACGCGGTGAGCCAGGCCCTGGCGTTCCTGCGCGAGCAGGGTGTGACGTCGGAGGAGGCGGCTCATGCCTGGTGAGCTGACGCATTCACTGTGGGTGGCCACGCTGGAGACGCTCTACATGACGTCGGTGGCCACGGTGCTGGTGGTGCTCGCGGGGCTGCCCCTGGGCGTGCTGCTGGTGCTGACGGACCGGGGCGGACTGTGGGAGCGCCCGGCGCTTCACCGCGTGCTGGGCATGCTCGTCAACGTGGGGCGCTCGGTGCCGTTCATCATCTTGATGGTGGCCATCGTTCCCCTGACTCGCCTGCTGGTGGGCACCACGATTGGCACCACCGCCGCCATCGTTCCGCTGGTCGTCGCGGCGATTCCCTTCATGGGCCGCGTGGTGGAGCAGGGCCTGCGCGAGGTGGACTCCGGACTGGTGGAGGCCGCCATCGCCATGGGCTCGACCCACCGCCGCGTCGTCTTCCGCGTCCTGCTTCCGGAGGCCCTGCCTTCTCTCGTGCGCGGTACCGCGCTCGTGGTTATCAGCCTGCTCGGCTACAGCGCCATGGCGGGCGCCGTGGGCGGAGGTGGGCTGGGAGACCTGGCGGTGAAGTACGGCTACATGCGCTTCCGCACCGACGTCATGCTGGGCTGCCTCGCCGTGCTGCTCGCGCTGGTGCAGCTCGTGCAGTGGCTGGGTGACGGAGTGGCTTCGCGCTTCGACCACACCTCGCCCCACTCCCGCCGCGCGCACGACTGAAATATCCGCCCGGCCTCGCTGTTGCCCGCGGCCTCTCCCCTCGGAATCCACACGTCATGAAGCCACCCGCGTCATTCCTCATCATCCCCCTGGCCTTCGCCGCCGTCTCCGTCGCGCTGCTCGTGGGGACGGGCTGCAAGAAATCGGAGGCCCCCGCCACCGGCGAGGCGCCCGGAGTGCCCACGCTGAGGATTGGCGTCAACCCGGTGCCGCATGGCGAGATTCTCCGCGCGGCGGTGCCCGTGGCCTTGCGCTCCGGCGTGCGCATCGAGGTGGTGGAGTTCACCGACTATGTGCAGCCCAACGTGGCCCTGGCGGATGGGCAGCTCGACGCCAACTACTTCCAGCATGTGCCGTACCTGGAGCGATTCTCCGCGGACCGTCAGCTCTCGCTGAGCAGCGCGGGCGCGGTGCACCTGGAGCCCCTGGCGCTGTACTCGACGAAGTTCCGCCAGCTCGCGGAGCTGCCCGAGGGAGCACAGGTGACGATTCCCTCGGACCCGAGCAACGCTTCGCGCGCGCTGCACCTGCTCGCGGACCAGGGCCTGCTGCGATTGAAGGAGACCGCGGGCGCCGTCGCGACGGTGGGTGATGTGGTGGGCAATCCTCGCAAGCTGGAGCTGCGGGAGATAGACGCCGAGCAGCAGCCTCGCACCCTGGAGGACGTGGCCGCCGCCGTCATCAATGGCAACTATTTCCTGGAGGCGCAGAAGCACCTGAAGCTGGACGCGAAGGTGCTGGCTCGCGAGTCCTCCACGCGCAATCCCTATGCGAATGTGCTCGTCGTCCGGAAGGGTGACGAGTCCCGCCCCGAGGTCCGCGTGCTGCTCAAGGCGCTCCAGTCCGGCGAGGTGCGCCACTTCATCGAGTCCCAGTACGGCGGCGCGGTGGTGCCTGCATTCTGACCCGTGTGGCGGCGCGTCACTCGGAGCGCTTGAAGTCGTCCGAACGCACGCCGTAGCGCTTGAGCAGTCGATGGAGGCTCTCGCGCTCCATGCCGGCGCGTTCGGCGGCGTGGGTGACGTTGCCGCCGAACTCCTGCATCAACGCGGTGAGGTACTCGCGGGACACCGTGTCGCGAGCGCCGTCCACCGCTTCGCGGTAGGGCAGCTTCGCCAGGGATTCGGCGGTGGCCCTCACGCCCGGGGCCGTAGCGCCCGAGGTGACACCGCGTGACGTGGCCACTTCGGGAGGAAGGTCCTCAGGAGTGATTCGAATGCCTCGGGCCACGGCCACGGCTCGCGCCACCGCGTTCTCGAGCTGGCGCACGTTGCCGGGCCAGTCGTAGGACGCGAGCGCGCGCAGGGCCTCGGCGGTGAAGCTCTCCACTTCGGGCCGTCCCGAGCGGGACAGGAAATACATCGCGAGCAGCGGGACGTCCTCGCGTCGCTCTCGCAGCGCGGGCAGGCGCACCGTCACCACGTTGAGGCGGTAGTAGAGGTCCTCGCGGAAGCGGCCCGAGGCCACCTCGGCGGACAAGTCACGGTGCGTGGCGGCCACCACGCGGACGTCTACTTTCACCGGCACGGTGGTGCCCACGCGTCGGACTTCCTTCTCCTGGAGGGCGCGGTTGAGCTTCACCTGCACGGGCAGCGGGAGGTCTCCAATCTCGTCAAGGAAGAGCGTGCCGCCGTGGGCTTCCTCGAAGAGTCCGGGCTTCGCCGCCGTGGCGCCCGTGAAGGCGCCCTTCGCGTGGCCGAACAGCTCGCTCTCCACGAGCTCCGCGGGGAGCGCGCCACAGTTCACAGCGACGAAGGGCTTCGCGGCGCGGGGGCTCTCCTTGTGGACTGCTCGCGCGGCCAGCTCCTTGCCCGTGCCTGTCTCGCCCGTGAGAAGCACGGTGAGGTCTCTGGTCGCGACCTGGGAGAGCAGGCCGTGCAGGGCGTGCATCGCGGCGCTGCCTCCCAGCAGCCCGTGGAGTTCAGGGGCTGACGCGAGACGCGCCTTCAGTCCCGCGGCCTCTCGTCCCTGGCGACGCTTCTCCAGCGCGCGGGCCACGACGAGCGCGACCTCGTCCGGGTCGAACGGCTTGGAGAGGTAGTCGTAGGCGCCTTCCTTGATGGCCTCGACGGCCTTGGGGATGCTGGCGAACGCGGTGACGAGAATCACCTCCGTGCCGGGCGCGCGGCGCTTCACCTCGCGCAGCACCGCGAAGCCGTCCGCTCCGGGCATCTGGATGTCCGTCACCACCACGTCGAAGTCACGTGACGCCAGGAGGGACATGGCCTGCTCGCCGTCAGCGGCCTCCGTCACCGCGTAGGCGTCTCCGAGGATGCGGGAGAACAGCTTGCGCATGTTCTCCTTGTCGTCGACCACCAGGACGGCAGGCTGGGTTTGAGTGCTCACGCCATCGCCTCCCGCTCGGCCGACGCGGGGGGCAATCGCAACGTGAAGCGCGCGCCTCCCAGCGGGCCCGTGTCCGCTTCGATGCGTCCTCCGTGGGCTTCCGCGATGGCCTGACTCACCGCGAGCCCCAGACCCGTGCCCGTGGACTTGGTGGTGAAGAAGGGCTCGAAGAGGCGGCGGTGGTCCTCGGGCTTCACACCGGGGCCGGAGTCGGAGACGGAGACGCTGGCGCCACCGTCGTTCGCGGGGGCGATTCGCACTTCGACGGTGCCATGTGTTCCCGCGGCCTCGGCGGCGTTCTTCACCAGGTTGAGGAGCACCTGACGCAGTCTCGCGGGCTGGGCCCACGCGCTCGCCGAACCTTCCACGCGCACGTCCACCTGCCCGAGTCTCTCCGCTTCGCGCAGCCTCGCCACCACGTCCTCACACGTCTCGCGCAGGGGGATTTGTTCCACCGGGCCCTGACCCGGACGGGAGAGGTCGAGGAGTCCTTCGACAATCTGCTGGCATCGCACGGCCTCCTCCTCCACCACTTTCAGGTCCTCGGCCAGGGCGCCTTCCGCCTTGCGCTGGAGGATGCGCACATAGCCGAGGATGACGCCGAGCGGGTTGTTGATTTCGTGCGCGACGCCCGCGGCGAGCCGGCCGACGCTGGCGAGCTTCTCGTGCTGGACGAGCTGGGTCTGGTGCGTGCGCAGGGCCTCGGTCATCCGGTTGAACTGCGCGGCGAGTCGGCCAAGTTCTCCTGGGTCGTCCTCGGGGATTCGCGTGTGCAGGTCGCCCTGGGCGAGTCTCGCGGCGCCGTCGGACAGGCGTGCGACGGGGCGAGCCACGGAGTTTCCGATGTAGATGCCCACGCCCACGGCGAACAGCGTGGCGCCGCCGAGGAAGAGCAGGGCCCAGCGGAAGCTGGTGTGCTCGACGGCTGCGACGTGTTCCTCGAAGGAGCCGAGGGAGGTGTCGAAGCGACGCGCGAGGGCCTCGGCTCGGGCCTGGATGAGGGACACGCGCTCCAGGGCGCGGCCGTGGGCGGCGGTGACGGCGGCGTGGTCCTTCGCCAGCACGGCGGGCAGGAGCGTCTCGCGGTACAGGCGGTCCAGCGCGTCACCGTTCTCCTGGATGTCCGCCACCCAGGCGCGCTCCTCGGCGTCTTGAGCCTGCTCTCGGAGCCGGCGGGTGAGCGTCTCGACGCGCGCTCGCGACTCCTCGTGGAAGTGAACGTGGCTGGCGTTGCCGAGGATGATGGTGTGGGCCAGATGGGCGTACTGGTCCCTCACGGCGGTCGCCAGCTCGAGTGCCTCGCGAACCCGACCGCCGGCTTCGCGTAGTTCATGTGAGGCATCGTGAATGTCCGCCAGCCGAGCGAGCGCGAAGCCCGAGGCGGCGGTGAAGAGCGCCACCAGCGCACCGAAGGCGAGCAGCAGCTTGCGAGTCGTGGAGCCGGCGGTGGGAAGCATCGCGTTCTATATAAGGGAGTGCGGGGCCGTGTGGGTGAGCGATGTCGGCGCGTGCACAGTCCCACTCGCCCATCACCCAGGTTGTCTCCGGGACTTCCTACCTTCGGTAGAATGCCTGTGTCGTTTCCTCTGTCGGGGGGACACAGCGATGCCATGGATGACCTTCTGGGTCTGTGCGCTGTCCTGCGCCGTCATGGGCTGCCCGGAGGTACATCGACGTGATGGCCTCGTGGACCGGGCCGCGCATCAGGATGCACTGGAGAGCATTCCCACGGGCTGCTCCGAGGACGACTTCAGGCTCTTCTGCAGCGATGGTCGCGAGCAGAGCGAGACGTGCATCCAGACGTGTGGCGGTCAGCAATGAACGTGCGAACGATGCTGGGAGCAGGCATCGCGTTGTTGATTCCACTGCCTCTTGTCCTCACGACAAGCAGCCTGCTGCAACCAGACCTTCCTGAATACGTCCGGGGCCGGCGGGTCAGTCCCGTATTCACGCCAGAAGAACGCTCACGATTCCAGACCTACCATCGAAACTGCGGTGCAAAAGTGGGGTGCGACCCGCCACTGGGCTGCCTCTTCGATGAGCGTGCTCGCGCGATTTATTGCACGGACAGCCAGTGCTTCACGGATGCGCAGTGTCCCGACGGACAGACCTGTCGACTCCTCGCCACCGCGAGACAAGACCCCGTGGTGCGCTATTGCGTGCCCGTGGGCATCCGCAAGGAAGGCGAGCGATGCGTGGACATCTCCGAGTCCCAGGAAGGCGCCTGTGGGCCCGGGCTGTATTGCTCCCGCGAAGGAAGCTTCTGCGGGCGACCGTGCAGTCTGGATGACGCCAGCACCTGTCCACCCCACTTCTTCTGCGTGGACGACTATCCCGAACCGCTCTGCCTCCCCACCTGTGAGAAGAGCGGCTGCCCCGAAGGACAGCACTGCATCCGCCACGAAGGAGGCGCCTCCGCCTGCGCCAGGGTGTTCGGCCCTCAGTGCCAGCAGACACCCTGCCCTTCGGGCCAGACGTGCGAGTTCATGCACGCATCCCGTCTCCCCGACCGCATCTGGTCCGAGTGCGAGCTGCGCTGTGGCAAGGACTTCCACCCCTGCCCCGACGGCCGCGTTTGTGACGGCTGGGCCTGCGAGCAGCCCTGCGACCCCAAGGGCCCTAACACTTGCGACGAAGGCTACCGCTGCTTCCAGCGTCGCCCCTCCAGCCCCTGGGTCTGCCACCCCGACTGGTGACGCCGTTTCGGCCCAGCGAAGTCCGAGCAGAGTCCACCGCCAAGCAGAACGGCCTCAGCGGTGGCCCTGCTATACATACCGAAAATCGAGAACGGCAATCTGTTTCAATCCACACCCGGCTTGCGAACCGAGCGATGCATCATGCCGAACGACAATGACCGCGCCGTTCGAGCCCTGATCCTCTCTCAGGGGCTCTCGTTGGGAAATCCCGACGGAGAACCCGACGACGGAGGCTGCGGCCCTTCATCGCCCCATTGAAAGTTCAGGAACATCCTGAGAATGGATGTACGGAGCGAGATGATGCATTGGACAACGGACTGGTGCTTGTTCATCTGGTTCATTGACATCCCATGTTCAGATTTCCGTTCCGAATCTTCGGAGGAATCCGCGACCCAAGATGCTGCCATCCATGCTCCCGACAACATGTCCCTCCGTGTGACTCCTCATCCTGAATCGAACCATTACCGGTGCCTGACGTGCGCGGCCTGCTTCGGCGCCCGGCCACAAACAACTGCACATCTCCGCGTGCATCACCTGCATCGAGAGCTTCGCAGTGTCCTGGCATGCACAGTCACAACACGTGCATCGGCAGATGAAGAATCAGCCTTCAGTAGGATGACCTCGCAGCGCATCCTCCCGGGGGACACAGCGATGCCGTGGATGACCTTCTGGGTCTGTGCGCTGTCCTGCGCCGTCATGGGCTGCCCGGAGGTGCATCGACGTGATGGCCTCGTGGACCGGGCCGCGCATCAGGATGCGCTGGAGAACATCCCTTCGCGCTGCTCCAGCGTGGAGCGCGAGCGCTACTGTGGCGGAGCGGCCTCGAAAAGCGCGGAATGCATCCAACGCTGTGGTGAAGTGGAATGAACTGGCGGACACCCCTGGGGGTTGGAGTCGCGCTGCTCCTTCCGCTGCCATTGGTGCTCATCCTCGGCGGCACACTCCAACCCGAGCAACCGGAACACTTTCGAGGGCGCCCCGTCAGCCCCCTCCTCTCCAAAGAGGAACGCGGCCCACTGCGGACCTATCACCGGAACTGCACTCGTAGCGCCGACTGTGAGGCCCCCCTGGGCTGCCTCATGGACGCCCGAGCACATGCTCAGTACTGCGCTGACAGCCAATGCATCACAGATGCGCAATGCGAGGATGGGCAGCACTGTCGCCTCCTCGCGACGGAAGGCCCCGGTCCCATGGTGCGCTACTGCCTGCTTCTCGGCGTGCGCACGGAAGGAGAGCGGTGCATCAAGGTTCCCGCCTCTCGGGAAGAGGCCTGTGCACCAGGACTGATATGTGGGAGCCGAGACGGTTTCTGCGCGCGCACCTGCTCACTGACGGAGCCGGGCAGCTGCGCTCCCAACTTCTTCTGCGCGGACACCCAACCCGAACCGCTCTGCCTCCCCACCTGTGAGAAGAGCGGCTGCCCCGAAGGTCAGCACTGCATCCGCCACGAACAGGGCGCCTCCGCCTGCGCCAGGGTGTTCGGCCCCCAATGCCAACAGACACCCTGCCCTTCGGGCCAGACGTGCGAGTTCATGCACGCGACCCATCTCCCCGACCGCATCTGGTCCGAGTGCGAGCAACGCTGCGGCAAGGACTTCCCCCCCTGCCCTGATGGCCTCGTCTGTGACGGATGGGCCTGCGAGCAACCCTGCGACCCCAAGGGCCCCAACACCTGCGACGAAGCCTACCGCTGCTTCCAGCGTCGCCCCTCCAGTCCCTGGGTCTGTCACCCCGACTGGTGACAGACCCGAGCCCACCTCGACATCACGCGGGCAGCGACTTCAAGAACGACAACAGCGCGGCATTGACCTCGGCGGGACGCTCCTGCTGAACCCAGTGTCCCGCGCCAGGAATGACGAGAATGTCCTTCAAGTGGGGCACCAGCGGCTTCATCAAATCCACCGGCGCCAGCGCACGACCCGGGTCCTTCTCTCCCGTGATGAACAGCGCGGGCTGCTCGATTTTCACCGTCGCCAGCTCGGGCAATTCCTCCCAGTCACGGTCCATGTTGCGATAGCGATTCAACCCACCCCGGAACCCGCTGCCCTCGAACTCCTTTACGAAGTACGCGACATCCTCCTCCGTGAGCCAGGCAGGCAACGTCTTGGGCGTCTCGATGCCCGTGAGAAACCCGTCCCCCTGCTTCCTCGCGCGCACCAACTCCGACGTCGTGTCGAAGCCCGCGACGCTGCCCGCCAGCACCGTGCGCATCGTCCGCGAGACATCCGCCTCCAGCTCCGCCTCGGCGACGCCGGGCTGCTGGAAGTACTGGATGTAGAACCACTTCTCCTTGAACACCGCCTTGAAGAGCTGCGTGGGAGGCATGGGCGTACGCCCCAGATGCGGAACACTCATGCCGACGACGGCCCTGAAGCGCTCCGGATGAAGCGCGGCACAGGTCCACGCCATCGCCGCACCCCAGTCGTGCCCCACCACCACCGCCGTCTTCTCCCCGAGCGCGTCCAGCAGCCCCACGAAGTCCGCCACCAGGTTCTTCATGCTGTACGCCTCGACGGGCCCCGGCTTGTCGCTGCGTCCAAAACCTCGAACGTCCGGCGCCACGACGCGATAGCCCGCGGCCGCGAGCGCCGGGAGCTGATGCCGCCACGAGTACCAGGACTCCGGCCACCCATGGAGCAGCAACACGAGAGGCCCCTTCCCCGCCTCCGCGACATGAAGGCGAATCCCGTTCGTCTCGAGCGTGCGATGTGTGATGTCGACCATGATAGGGGCTCCATTCCCCTTGCGAACCGAACCGTCCCGCGAGCATGACAGAGGCTCGGGGCCTCGGGCTCCGGTGTCCTTCGAGGAGCACGCATCATGGCCTTGCGCTTCAAGAACCTGGACGGCAGCGGCCCTCAGCCGTTCAGCACCGTCTTCAAATGGGCAGTCGCCGACAAGCTCACCGGCCGCCGCCGCAAGTCTCCCGGCCATGCGCCCGTCCCTCGCGTGGAGCCGGACCTCGCCCTGCTCGCCACGCCTCCCGCCCCCGGCGAGGGCGCGCGCCTCACCTGGCTGGGCCACGCGAGCTGGCTCGTCCAGCTCGACGGCCTGTCCCTCCTCATCGACCCCGTGCTGCGCGACGCCATCAACGTCGTCATCCACCGCAACGTCCCGCCCGGCGTCCCCATCGACAAGCTGCCCCCCATCGCGGCAAGCCTCGTCTCCCACAACCACTACGACCATCTGGACCTGCCCACGCTCAACGACGTGGGCGCGCCCATCGTCACCGGCCTGGGACACGCTCCCGTGTTCAAGGGCGGCAAGCTCGCCGTCACCGAACTGGACTGGTGGCAGTCCACCCGAGTGGGCCCCGTCACCATCCACTACGTCCCCTCGCAGCACTGGAGCCGACGCGGCCTCAACGACGCCAACGAGATGCTCTGGGGCGGCTTCGTCATCGAGGGCTCCAGCGCCCGCGTCTACCACTCCGGTGACACCGCCTGGTTCGATGGCTTCCAGGAGATTGGCCGCCGCTTCCCCAAGCTCGACGCCGCCCTGCTCCCCATTGGCGCTTATGACCCGGAGTGGTTCATGAGCCGCCAGCACATGAACCCCGAGGACGCCGTCCGCGCCTTCGAGGCGCTCGGCGCCCGGGAGTTCCTCGCCATGCACTGGGGGACGTTCAAGCTCACCGACGAGCCGCTCGACGAACCGCCCCGCCGCCTGGACGCCGAGTGGAAGCGCCGGGGCTGGCCGCGAGAGCACGTCCACGTCCTACCGGTGGGTGGAACACTCACCGTGCGAGGCGGTTGAAACCCACCAGAGCCTGTGTTGAGGGTTGGCCATGCTCCTCGCCACCGCCCTCTCCCTGGCGCTCTCCCAGTCCCCACCGCCGCTCACCACCGCGTCCGAGCAGAGTGGTTGGACTCGAACCGGCCGCTACCCCGAGGTGGAGGCGCTCTGCCGCGCCTTCCCCAAGGCCTACCCCGGCAAGGTGCGCTGCGACACCTTCGGCACCACCCCCGAGGGCCGGCCCATGCTCGCCCTCGTCGCCAGCGCCGATGGCACCCTCACCCCCGCCGCCAACACGAAGAAGAGCCGCCCCGTCGTCTTCTTCCAGGGCGGCATCCACGCCGGTGAAATCGACGGCAAGGACGCCGGCTTCGCGCTCTTGCGAGACATCCTCGCCGGCAAGACGCTGCCGGGAGTCCTCAAGGGCGTCACCGCTGTCTTCGTCCCCGTCTTCAACGTCGACGGCCACGAGCGCTTCGGCCCCAACAACCGCCCCAATCAGGTGGGCCCCGAGGAGATGGGCTGGCGCGTCACCTCGCGGAACCTCAACCTCAACCGCGACTACGTCAAGGCGGAGAGCCCGGAGATGGTGGCCCTGCTGCGCTACCTCCACTCCTGGAACGCGCTCGTCTACGCGGACCTCCACGTCACCGACGGCGCCAAGTTCGAGCCCGACGTCGCCGTCGGCATCGAGCCGCAGAAGTCCGGCCCGGAGAGCCTGCGCACCCTCGGCGTGAAGCTGCGCCAGGAGCTGTTCCAGGAACTGGAGACGCAAGGCCACCAGCCCCTGGAGTTCTACCCCTCGTTCCTCCAGGACGATGACCCGACGTCCGGCTTCGCCTACGGCGTGCCGCCCCCGCGCTTCAGCCACGCCTACGCCGCCGCCCACCACCGGTTCGGCGTGCTCGTGGAGACGCACTCGTGGAAGCCCTATGCCGAGCGCGTGAAGGCCACGCGCGACGTCGTCGCCGGACTCCTGCGCCTCGTCGCCCGCGATGGCGCTGGGCTGATGAGCGCCGTGAAGGCGGTGGACACGGAGACCCAGTCCGGCAAGGTGCGCGACGTCGTCGTCGCGTGGAAGAACACGTCGGAGAACCACCCCATCGCCTTCCGGGGCTACGCCTACGAGCGCGGCGCCTCCGACGTCTCCGGCCAGACGTGGATTCGCTACGACGACTCCAAGCCGCAGGTGTGGAACGTGCCGTACTTCGACAAGGTGGAGCCCGCGCTCACCGTCTCCATCCCCTCGGGGGGTTACCTGGTGCCGCCGTCCCACGCCGCCTGGGTGGCCGAGAAGCTCACCACCCACGGCCTGCGCTTCCAGCGCCTGTCCCGCCCGACGCCCGCCACCGACGTGGAGGTCTTCCGCGCCACCGAGGCGAAGTGGAGCCCCCAGTCCAACGAGGGCCGTCAGACGCTCTCCGTGAAGGGCGCGTGGGAGAAGCAGTCACAGGCCATGGCCGCGGGCGCGCTGTACGTCCCCACCGCGCAGCCGGGCGTGGAGCTGGTGGCCCACCTGCTGGAGCCCACCGCGCCAGACTCGCTGCTGTCCTGGGGCTTCTTCAACGCCCACTTCGAGCAGAAGGAATACGTCGAGGACTACGTGCTGGAGCCCTTCGCGCGGGAGCTGCTCGCGAAGGACGCCACCGTGAAGGCCGAGTGGGACGCGAAGCTCAAGGACGCCGCCTTCGCCAAGGACCCGCGCGCGCGCCTGCGCTTCTTCTACGAGCGCCACCCCGCTCGTGACACCCAGCACCGCGTCTACCCCATCTTCCGCACCGCCACCGCGCCCACGGGCCTCACCGCCGGCCGGTAGCTCCGGGCCTCCTCCCCCGGGCTCACGACGCCCTGAAGCACGAAGGCCCCGGAGGCATGCCGCCACCGGGGCCTTCTTCATGTTCCGACGAAGCACCGGCCCTCAAAAGAGGGCCGGCGATTCACGTCACCGTCAGCCGATGATGCCTTCGCAGGCGCAGGTGCTCGGGTTGCACGCCGTGTTCGACGGGCAGCCGCCGCAGTCCGCCTTGCACGCGCAGGAGCACGAGGCCGCATCCGGCGTGGCCGTGGAGCCGCAGCTCAGCGACGACGTGTCACACGCGCAGGCGCACACGTTCGGGTCGAACTTGTAGCCCGCCGCGCACGTGGCCGTCTGGACGCACGAGCACGCGCACGTCGCCGAGTTGCACGACTCATACGTGCCGCACGTGCCACCACAATCCGAGGCACACGTGTACGCGCACACCGCCGGGTCCGTGTTGCACACCTGGCCCGGAGCGCCCCCACCACCACCGCAGTCCGACGGGCACTCGCACTTGTCCGTCGTCCGGTTGCAGGAGAGCTTGCCGTCGCAGTAGTCCGCTTCCGTCGCGTCGTAGTACGGGTCCGCGCGGCACGGAGGAGGCACGCCGTTGGCGTTCGTCGTCCGGTCGCTCCAGTAGCGGTAGGACACCGCCGCCGCCGTGTTGTCCGCCAGCGGCCGGCAGCCACCGAAGAACGACAGCGTCCGGTTGATGCCATCCACGTCGAAGCCGTTGGTGCGGCTTCGCGGCAGGTCCGACGCCGTGGGGCACGCCACCGCGTCCGCCACCGAGGCCACCGACACCTTCACCGACGCGCCGATGGGCGGCTGCTGCGTGCGGTAGCCCACCGACGCGATGACGCTGTCGATGATGCCGTTGATGGTGGTGGTGATGGAGGTGGAGTTGCGGATGCTGCCCACCACGCCGCCCGTCGCCTGGATGATGTCCAGGTGCTTCGGGTTGCGGGGGTCCTCCTGGTTGTGACACCACGTCGCCGTGTTGCTGGTGGCGAACTCCGGCGGGCAGATGATGCCGTGGACCTGGATGACCTGGTTCAGCGGGTTCTTCGTCGCGGCCGTGGTGCCGGTGCTCCGGAAGTACTGCTCGAAGGTGGCGATGGAGTCCGTCGAGTAGTCGTGCGTGTCCGTGAGGATGACGACCACCACCTTGGCGCCCTCGCGGATGCGCGAGTCCGAGGACGTGCCGTTCGGCACGAGCACGTTGTTGATGGCGGCCCGCACCGCGTCCATGGGCTTCTCGTCGCCATTGCCGCTCAAACCCACCCAGCACGACTGGTTGTTCGTACAGGTGGTGGGCGTCGTCCCCGCGGGGATGGTGAGGTTGTTGCACTGGCCGGTGGCGCAGGTGCTGTTCTGTGTCAGCCACGCGCGGAACTGGTTGACGTTCCGCGTGAAGCCACGCACCAGGTTGCGGTTGACGTGGTTGTTGTTGGTGGAGGTGTAGCTGGTGGTGATCATCGCCAGACGCCAGTCCAGCGTGGAGTTGGCCAGCTTGTTCGCCACGGCCGTGGCCGCGTCCGCCAGCGACTGCTGCGAGCTGGACATGGAGCCGGAGTCGTCCACCACGAAGAGGAAGTCCACCACCGCCTGGCGCGAGGTGAACAGCTCGCACTGCACCGCGTCCGCGTCACCGAACTGCGCGAGCGCCGAACCGCCCGCCGTGTCCGCCAGCGCGAACAGGCTGCCCGCCTCGTTGTAGCGAGTCGTGGGGGTAATCGCGAGCACCACCAGCACGCTGTCGTTGGAGCGGTGGACGTACTGCGCCTGGATGGTGAACGGACCGGTGATGCCCGCCGCGCCCGCCAGCGAGCCGGTGCTGGAGGGCACCAGCGAGCGCACCAGCGTGTTCGTCTGCGCCTTCAGGTCATCACCGCCCGGCAGCGAGTAGCGCGCCGCCAGCGCCGCGTAGCCGTCCCAGGTGGTGAAGGTCTGCGCGTAGTCGCTCGTCGCGGTGGAGAACGCGCTGCCGCGGATGCCCGCCTCGTCGCCCGCGGGCGTGGTGGAGCCGCCCACCTGGGGACGCTTGTACGCAATCAGCGTCACCTGCTTCGTGTCATCCCAGCCGATGACGCCCACCGTGGAGCCCGCCACGGTGATGTTGGTGATGTTGGCGTCCTTGAACGTCGCGGGCAGCGCGAGCCGCACGTCCGCGCCGTTGTCCTCCTTGAAGGTGACAGGCCGCAGGTTGCTCGCGCGGCACGCCTGACCCGCGGGCGTGTTGGGCGCGCCGTCCGCCGGGTTCTTCGGGTCCAGTTCGCCCGTGTCCACCTGGCCGTTCTGGTTCGCGTCCTCCGCGCCGTCCGCGATGCCGTCGCCATCCGAGTCCGCCGTCGTGGGGCTGGTGGTGGTGCTCGGGTCCGTGTCCCCCGAGTAGCCACAGTCCTTGCGCGGCGCCGCGGCCGTCGTCACGCCGCGCTCCACGCCGTCGCGAAGGCCGTCGCCGTCCGTGTCCGGGTTGGCGGGGTCCGTGTCGTTCCCGTCCACCTTGCCGTTGCCGTTGGCGTCCTCACCCAGGAAGCCCCCCCGGCCCGGGCCGTCCTGCAGGCCGTCACAGTCGGTGTCCGTCAGGCGCGGGTCGGTCTCGTTCGCGTCCACCTTGCCGTTCTTGTTCTCGTCCTCGATGCCGTCGTTCAGGCCGTCGCCGTCCGTGTCCGCGGCGTTCGGGTTGGTGCCCGTGGCGGTCTCCACCGCGTCGGGGATGCCGTCGAAGTCCGCGTCGGGGATGGAGGCGGCGCAGTCAGCCACCTTCGGGTCCGTCTCGCCGGTGTCCCGCACGCCGTTGCGGTTGCGGTCCTCCTCGCCGTCGCTGCACGAGTCGCCGTCCGTGTCCGGGTTGAGCGGGTTGGTGCCCATGGTCCGCTCCAGCCCATCCGACAGGCCGTCGCCGTCCGTGTCGCGCTTGCGCGGGTCCGTCTCGCCGGGGCTCACCGTGCCGCTGTGGTTGGCGTCCTCGACGCCGTCCGCCAGCCCGTCACCATCCGAGTCGATGGCGTTGGGGTCCGTCTCACCCACCTCCCGGGCGCCATTGCGGTTGGTGTCCTCCAGGCCGTCGGGGATGCCGTCGCCATCCGTGTCCGCCTTCACCGGCGAAGTCACGGAGGAAGGGTCCATGTCCGCGCGGAAGGAGCAGTTGGGGTCCACGCTGGAGGTGCGACCCACTTCCACACCGTCGCGAATGCCGTCGCCGTCGGTGTCACGCTTGCCCGGGTCCGTCTTCAACCCACCCGCATAGACGTTGGCGAACTCTTCCGCGTCCGTGAGGCCGTCGCAGTCGGAGTCCTTGGTCGGGTTCTTGCTGTCGTTCACATCCGTCGGCACCGTCCCCGGGTCGGGGTCCGGGTCAGGTTCGACGCCCGCGTCCTCCGGTGGTGGGGGGCCGCTGTCCGGGACGTGCGTCCCCGCGTCGTCGTCGTTGTTTCCAGTGGGTTTGGGGTCTGGGTCGGAACCACCGCATCCGGCCAGCAACGAAGCTGACACGAGCACGCAGGCAATGAGCCGGGCGAAGGGCATGCGCATCATTCGACTCCATGGCCCTGACTCCGGGGGGGGTTGGGATGAGTCAGGGGGAAATCGAAGTCTATGAAGACCTGGGCTTTTTGGTCAGGGACTATTCCCCCGCGTACGAGTTCTTCGTCGCTCTTCGTATGCTCGCTGTCCAACCTCATGGGCGGATTGCGCCATGACTGTTGGCGAACAGAGTTCGCGGGGTGGGAAGCGTCGGCTATCGTCCCTTTCGTGCCTGTCTTCGGTCTCGCGGCATTGTGGAATAGAGGGGCTTCACCAGAACGCGCCGCGGCGGTGGTGGAGGGGCTTGGCGAGATGCTGCCCTCCGCTCAATCGATGCAGCTCGTGGTCGCCGTGCAGGCCGAGCAGGCCGGTATCGAGCTCAAGGTGGAGGCCCCTGGCTATCCGCGTGCCGCGGTGGAGCGGCTCGCCGACGAGGTGAAGCGCAGTGGTGGCACCTTCGTGGAGTTGTGGCGCCTGCCCAAGCTGGAGCGCGATGCGCTTCGCAACAGCACCTTCGCGGGAGGACGCGCCTATGGTGGCGACGAGCGCACCGCCGCCGCGCGCGCGCTGGAGCAGCACGTGAGCGCGCTGGCCACCCGGCCCGAGCTCCCCGTGCCCGCCGCGCCTCCTTCGGCCCCGGCGACACCGCCTGTCGCCGCCGTGCCCCTGGCGGAGGATGATCCCCGCCGCGTGCCGCCCACGCCTCCGGGCAGTCCCCAGCGTCGGGGGCGCCGCTTCGCGGTGCGGCTGGAGCTGGAGTTCCGCACCGAGCTGGACTTCGTGCGGGAGCACGCGCTGAACATCTCCAACGGGGGGCTCTTCGTGCGCACCGCGCACCGGCCTCCGACCGACAGCGTCGTCACCGTGGACGTGAGGCTGCCCAACGGAGAGCATCTCCAAGGGGAGGCCGTGGTGGTGCACGTGGTGGATGACCCCTACAGCGGTGGCGTGGGGCTCGCGTTCCTCAGTGACGACGCTACGTTCTCCCGGACGCTCGACCACTACCTGGCGAGCCTGGTGGGTGGGGCGAACTGAGTCATGGACGTCGCCGTGGAGACCTGGCCGAGGGACTGTGGCCGTTTCGAGTTGCTGTCCCGCCTGGGGCGCGGCGGCATGGCGGAGGTGTTCCTCGCGCGCGTGAAGGAGGGCCCGAGGGCCGGGGAGCACGTGGCCCTCAAGCGCGTGCGGCCCGAGCGCTCGCACGACGACGAGGCGCATGAGCAGCTCCTGCATGAAGCGGAGCTGGCCCGGTGCCTGCGTCATCCGCACATCGTCGGCTTCGTGGAGTACGGCGAGCTGGCCGACGGGGGCTACCTCGCGTTGGAGCTGGTGGAGGGGCCTGATTTGGGACGGGTGCTGGCGCAATGCCGGCGGCGGCGCATCGAGCTGCCCATCGACATCTCCGTGCTCATCGTCCGGCAGGTGCTGGAGGGCCTGGCGCATGCGCACAAGGCCACGAGCACCACGGGCCGCCCGCTGGGCGTCGTGCACTGTGACGTGTCGCCGCACAACGTGCTGCTGTCGCGCACCGGTGAGGTGAAGCTGGCGGACTTCGGCGTGGCGCGCTCGCGGGCGGGGATTGCGCTGGATGCGCGGCGCCTGGGCAAGCAGCACTACCGCTCGCCGGAGCTGCTGGCGGGCGAGGTGTCCGTGGCGGTGGACCTGTGGGCCACCGCGGTGCTGCTGTACGAGCTGCTGTCGCTGGAGTCCCCCTTCCCTTCCGGTCCTGGCGAGGAGGTGGAGTCCGCCATCCGCCATGGCCGGGTGAAGCCGGTGCGGATGCAGGTCCCCGAGGTGTCGGACGCGCTCGCGCTGGTGCTGGACCGCGCGCTGGCGCCTCACCCCTCGCAGCGCTTCGGCTCGGCGGAGCAGTTCGCGCGAGCCCTCGCGGCGCTCTCGGATGACCGCGTGGCCACCCCACTGGCCGTGGCCGCCGTGGTGCGCGGGTTGATGGGCACGGGAGTGTGAGGCTCGGACCTCACGCGAGCTGCTGAACCGCGACGTAGGGCAGGCCCAGGTCTCCCTCCACCACCAGCCGGCTGCGGCCACCGCCCTGCTTCACCACGCGCACCTGCACGCCGATGCGCTCCGCCAGCCCTGAGACGTGGGAGATGATGCCCACCTGGCGCCCCGTGGCCTGGAGCGCGTCCAGCGTGGCCAGCGCCACCTCCAGCGTCTCCGGGTCCAACGTCCCGAAGCCCTCGTCGATGAAGAGCGTCTCCACCTGCGTGGTCTCCGAGGACAGCGAGGCCAGCCCCAACGCGAGCGCCAGGGACACCAGGAAGCTCTCGCCTCCGGACAGGCTGGCCACGCCCCGCACCTCGTCGCCCATGTCCCCGTCCACCACCTGGAGGTCCAGGTCATGCCCGGGCACTCGCATCAGCCGGTAGCGCCGCGCCAGCTCTTGCAAGTGCGCGTTGGCGTGCAGCAACAGCGCGTCCAGCGTGAGGCTCTGGGCGAAGACCTTGAAGCGCTTTCCATCGTGCGAGCCGATGAGTTCACCCAGTGCCTTCCACACCTCGCCCGCGCGCCTGCGCTCGGCGATGGCCTGCGCCTCGGTGCCGTGACGGGCTCGGGCCGAGTCGTCCGCTTCCAGTCGCGCACGCAGCATCGCCTCCGCTCGCCTCCGGACCTCCACGTCTCCGCGCAGGCGCTCCCGGGCGGCGGTTGCTTCCTCCTCTGAGAGGCGCGGCGGTCCGCTCGCCTCGTGGCCCGTGCGCCGCTCGCGACGCTCGTCGTGCACCGCGCGCGCCTGGGCCTGGGCCTCGCGCAGCACGGCCAGCGCCCGCGCCTCCGCCTCGCACCATGCGGCATCATTCGCCAGCAACGCCTTCACCGCGTCCAGGGAGACACCCCGGGCCACCAGCCGTTGCTCCAGTTCCTTGTGCGCCAGCTCCAGGGCCTCTTGCGCCCGAGCGAGGTCGCGCGCCGCGTCCTCCGCGCGGGCCAGGGCCACGCCTTCCGCCTGCCGAGCCGCTTCGGCCGACGCTCGCGCCTTTTCGTAGGCCGCCAGCGCCGTGTCCAGCTTCGCTCGCAGTTCCGCGCGGACCTCCTCCGTGGGCCGACCCTCCAGCAGCGCGGCGCGAGCCCCAGCCGCCTCATCCCGGGCCTGCTCCTTGAGCACGGCTTGCGCGGCGTCCTCCTCGGCGCGACGGGCACTCACCTCCAGCAAGCCCTGGGCGCGTGCGCGGTGTCGCTGCTCTTCGTCCTCGCGTGCCTTCGCCTTCTGGACGATGTCCTCGCGCTCCTTCCACATGGAGACGCGCTTGCCGCACTTCTGCCGGAAGTCCGCGGGAGCGGCCTCCAGCTTGGCCTCCCATCCCGCGTCCGCGGCGAAGATGGGAGACACGTCCGCGAGGACCTGCCGCACCGTCGCGTCCGCCGCCTCCATCCGAGCCAGGGCCTCCTTCAGCGCACTTTCCGCGCGCGTGAAGGACTCCTCCGCGCGCCGGAGCGCTTCGGTGGCCACCTCTCGTCGGGTGCGCTGTGCCTCCAGCGCCGCACGCGCCTCGCGCGCCATCCGAGCCAGCCCCTCGGCGGCCTCCTCTTCGGACTTCAACGCGGACAGCTTCGCCTGGACGTCAGCGACCATCGCCTCCAGCCAGGTGCCCGCCTCCGGTGCCGAGCCCGCTTCGGGCACTGTGTCGCGTGCACCGGCACTTCGCGGGCTCACCCCTTCGCCACTCGGTGACGCGGCATCCCGCGCGCCCACGGCGCCCACCCGAGCAGTCCCATCATCAGGGGACGCCGAACCATGCTCTCCGGAGGCTCGCGCCCGTCGCCACTGCTCGCGCCCACGCGCCCATGCGTCGCGGTGCTCCGTGCAGCGAGCCGCCGCGCCCTCGCGCCGAGACTCCGCCTGCGTGACTCGCGCTCTCGCCGCCGCCTGCCTCGCGCTCGCGTCCACTTCTTCTCGCGAGCACTCGTTCCGCTCGGACTCCAGCGTCTCCACCCGCGCGGTGGACTCCGCCACCAGCCCCGCCAGGGCGGGCACCTCGTGCCGATACGGATGCTCCGTGGCACCACACAGCGGACACGCCTCGCCCTCGCGCAGCAGCGCCCGCTGCGCCGCGTGGCCCTGCGTCGCCTGCGCCACGGACAGCGCACGACGCGCCTCCTTCAAGGCCGCTTCACGCTCCACCCGCCGCATCCCCGCGTCTCGCACCGCTCCTGACGCGGACTCCGATTCCTCCTGGGCCGCCGCCGCCTCGCGCGCGGCATCTCGCGCCTCCGCCCCGCCCGCACACAGCCCCTGCCGGGCCGACTCCAGCGCGCGCAGCGTCTCCTGCCTCGCGAGCAGCGACTCCCGCTGCACCCGCCGCTCCACGCCCGTCCCCTCGCCCAGCGAAGTCTCCGCATGCGCCGCCGCCGCCTGCGCACGCGCCTCGGCCTCCGCCACCGAGTCCCGCTCCTGACGCCTCAGGCGCTCCGCGTCCCGCAGCAGGTCCACGTCCCCGCGCAGCTTCTCCACGGTCGCCCGCGCTGTCCGTCCCTCGCCCAGCGCCGCCTCGTAGCGCTCCAGCTCGCGCTGCCAGCGCGGCCACTCCCTCGCCAGCGCCTCCCAGTGGGCCTTCTCGGACAACCAGACCCGAGCCCCCTCACCCGCCACCCGCGCGGCCTCCTCGCGGACCACGACCTCCTCCAACGCCGCCCGGGCCTTCGCCGCCTCTGCCTCCGACACCCGCGCCCGGCCCCGCGCCTCCTCCGCCTCGCGCGCGGCCGTCGCACTCCGCGCGTCCAGCTCCGCCGCCGCTTCCAACGCAGGCGCCGCCACCTCCAGCGCCGACCGCGCCTCCCCTCGACCGTCCTCCGCCACCCGCAACGCCCCCGACAACCCGGCCGTCCGAGCCTTCGCCTCCTCCACCTCCGCGCCGCGAGTCCGACGCGCGGCGTCCACTTCCTCCCACCGCCGCCGCGCCGCCTCCGCCGCCGTCACCGGCCCTCGGAATGACTCCGCCGCGCGGACCTCCTCCAGCTTCTTCGCCCGAGGCGCCGCCGCCGTCAGGGCCTCCGTCGCTTTCGCCTCCCGCGCCTCCGCCTCTCCCTGCGCGACCACCAGCGCCGCCCGCTCCGCATGCCACGCCGCCGCGCCCTCCGCCTCCCCCAGCCGCGCCTCCACTTCCTCGCGCGCCCGGGCCTCCTCGACGAGCCGCCCCTCCGCCGCGCCGCGCTCCCCCGCCTCCATCAGCGAAATCGCCGCCAGCCCCTGCTCGCGGCGCGTCAGCTCCTCCTGCTCACCCTTGTTCTTCTCGTGGGCGGCCATGGACAGCCGGCTGTACACCTCCGTGCCCGTCATCCGCTCCAGCAGCTCCGCGCGCTCGTTCGCATCCGCCTTCAGGAAGGCCGCGAACTCGCCCTGCGCCAGCAACGCCGAGCGCCGGAACTGGTCGAACGACAGCCCCAGCCGCTCCTGGATGGCCGAGAGCACCTCGCCCTTGGTGCGGCCAAACTGCTGTCCCGTGGCCACCTCCGTGAGCGTCATCTCCTGCGGCCGGAAGCGCCCCTCCGCGCGACTGCGCGCCCGCCACACGGACCAGCGCGCCCGGTAGCGCTTCCCATCCTTCCCCTGGAAGTCCACCTCCGCGAAGCCCTCGCCCGCGCCTCGCCGCAGCATCCCGCGCACGTCGTACGCGGACAGCCGCGCCTCCTCCTCCTCGTCCGCGCGCCCTACCGGCACACCCCCGCGCCCACCCAGCCTCGGCGTCCGGTCGAACAGCGCCAGACACAGCGCATCCAACAGCGTGCTCTTGCCCGCGCCCGTCGCGCCCGTAATCGCGAACAGCCCCAGCCTGTCGAGCGGCGGCCTGTCCAGCTCCAGCGCGAAGTTCCCCGCGAAGCTCGTCAGGTTGTTGCCACGAATGCAGAGGACCTTCATGACGCGTCCTCCTGAACCTGCGTCAACAGCGTGTGGAACGCCTCCAGCAACACCTCGGAGGGCGGCTCCTCATAGTCCCGCGCATACCGCGCCCGGAAGACGTCCTCGGGCGTGCGCTCTCGCAGCGACAACCCCGGGCTCACCTCCGCCAGCGCGCCTCCCGTGCCCGTGTACGCGGGCGTCAGCTTCACCAGTCGCGCCGCGCGTCCCTCCAATGCCTTCTCCACCTTCTGCCGCAGCGACGGCTCCGGACGGGGCAGCGACACGCAGACCTCCAGATACGGCCGCCGCCACTCCTCCGCGTCCGCCTCCAGCGCCGGCAGCGCCTCCAGCAACGCCAGCACCTCCTCCAGCGTCGCGGCGTCCCGCGCCGGCACGCGCACCATCTCCGCGCGACGCGGCACCGGAAGCGACTGCACGCCCTCCAGCACGTCCCCCTTCAAGTCCACCAGCAACACCTGGTGCCGATACCCCGCCTCCGACAACGACAACGGCAGGGGCGAGCCGCTGTAGCGCACGCCCTCGCGCCCACCCACGCGCTGCGCCTTGTGCAGGTGCCCGAGCGCCGCGTACGCGACGTCGTCCGAGAACAACTCCACGGGCAGCGCATGCTGGTTGCCGCCAAGAATCTTCCGCTCGCTGAGCACCGACAGCTCCGAGCCCGTCATGTAGCAGTGGCCCATGGCCACCAGCGCCTGCCCCGGCTGACGACGGTGCCTCGCGGCCTGCAGCACCTCCGAGTACACCGCGCGCACGCCCTCCACCAACCGGTCCCCCGCGTCCTCCGCCACCGGCGGCAGGTCCGACGGCCGCAGGTAGGGCACCGCCGCCACCCACGCCCCCACGCGCCCCTTCGCGTCGTGCACCGGCACCAGCAGTCGCTCCAGGTTCAGCGCGCCCCGCTCACGCGGCAGCCCGCCCACCACCTTCACGCCCAGCGCCGCGAACAGCGGGTC
Organism: Myxococcus eversor; assembly: GCF_010894455.1. GTDB lineage: Bacteria > Myxococcota > Myxococcia > Myxococcales > Myxococcaceae > Myxococcus > Myxococcus eversor. The sequence continues at coordinate 131,788 of NZ_JAAIXY010000023.1, forward strand.
TGGCGCATCCAGCCGCGCGGCCGAGTCGTGATTGCCACCGATGACGACCACGTCCAGCCGGGGCAACCGCCGCCGGGCCTTCGCGACGAACTGGTACCAGGCCGCCTGGGCCTCCGCGCTGGGGTTGGAGGTGTCGAAGATGTCGCCGGCCACCAGCAGCGCGTCCACCGCCTGGGCCTCCAGCGTGTCCAGCAGCCACTCCAGGAACGCGCCGTGCTCCGCCTCCCGCGAGACGTCGTACAGCGTGTGTCCCAGGTGCCAGTCCGACGTGTGCAGCAAGCGCATCCCGCGTTCACCCTCCCTCACCCCACGGCACTCAGGCCGCCCGGCAGCCTCCTCCGGGGAAGCCGCCTGCTCCAAGCGCCGGGCGCCTGCTCCCTTACACGCTCCCTCTGACATATGGGCAAGCACCTGGAATTTCGCGGCTTTGCACCCCCACCCTGCCCCACGCGTCCTGAGGGCCCGGTGAACCCCAGAAGGTGACTGGCCGCGCCCGCCCCCTCGGGGAGATGCTTGCCTCCATGGAATCCGCCCTCTTCCCCGTGCTCGCGCTCCTGGGCACGGCGCTCTTCGCCGTGCTCGTCCTCGCCCTCGCCGCCAGGGACAAGCGTCGGCAGCGCAAGGCGTGGCTCGTCTTCGCGACGCGGCGAGGCTGGAGCTTCACCAGCTCCAAGGACTTCATGGAGGTGCAGGGGCTCCACCAGGACCGGCAGCTCTCCCTGCTCACCGAGGTCCGCGGCCGAGGCCAGGGCACGTACCATGTGATGGTGCTGCGCCTGGACGTGAGCGACCTGGTGCCCCAGGAGCTCCATCTAGAGACCGAGGGACTGGGCAACAAGTTCCTGAAGCTGTTCGGCGCGCGCGACGAGGAGCTGGGTGACGTGGCGCTGGACTCCGCGCTCGACTTGAAGGGCCTGTCGCCGGAGTCGCACGCCCTGCTCACCAAGCCCCAGGTGGGCGAACACCTGCTGCGCGCCCATCGTCACTATCAGCGCTTCTCCATCGTCGCCGGACTGCTGGAGGCGGAGCACCGGGGCGTCCCCCAGTCCACCGAGACGCTGGAGACCCACATCGCTCCGGCGCTCGCCCTGGCCGACACCCTGATTCAGGCGGCCGGGCGAGCACCGGTGCTCAAGGCACGCGTCCGTCAGTCCTGACGACGACGGCGGCGCGACATCGCCAGCGCGGCCAGGGCCACCCACGCGAGCGGGCCCACCGGCGCCGCGCCGCAGCCGCAGCCGTCATCCTCCCCAGGCGACTGGAGGATGGGACCGGCGTCGGGCCGCGCACCCGCGTCGGGCTGTGCACCCGCGTCTGGCTCCGAGCCTGCGTCCGGCTCCGAGCCCGCATCCGGAGGCCCCTGCGGCACCAGCGTGCAGTCGCCATCACCGACGCACACCTTCACCTCGACCTCGTTCCGGTTCCCCGCGGTGTCCACCACCGCGAACTTCACCAGATGGCCACCGGGTGCCAGGTCCGTCGTGTCCCAGCGGTTGTGCTCGCCGCCGAAGTGGAAGTGGTTGTCCGTGCGCTCGTCGACGTAGCGCTGCTCTCCGTCGACGAAGAACTCCGCGCGCGTGCAGCCGGAGTCGTCGATGCAGTCGCCGTAGAACTCCGCGGACGCACCCGACACGCGCTCCTCCGCCGTGGGCCGCGTGAGGACCGCGACCGGTGCCTCGTCCGCCTTCACGGTGATGGAGAAGGTCTGCGTCGCGGCCGGGGACACGGTGTTGACCACGCGCACCACCACTTCCACCGTCATGGCCGTGGTGGGCGTCCAGGAGATGAGGCCCGTGGCCGCGTCGATGGACATGCCCGGCGGCGAGGTGGTGAGCGAGTACGTGGGCGCCGGCCGGCCCTGCGCTTCCACGTCGTAGCGGTACGGGTTGCCCACCACCGCGGTGGTCAGGGCCGTGGAGGTGATGACGGGCGCCAGGTCCTGCTGGTCCGCCTCGGTCACCGTGACAGCGCGCGAATCCAGGCCCGTCGCGGACACGGTGAAGGTGGCGACACCGTCCGCGTTGTCCGCGTCCGAGGCGGCGCTCAGCGTGACGGTCTGCGGCGTGTTCCAGTTGGCCGGAGTGAAGGTGAGCGAGGCACCGGACTGCACGGAGAGGTCCGTGTCGCCCGCGGTACGCGCCACCGTGACTGTCACGTTGCTCGCCGGCGCGCGGTTGAGTGACACGTCGAACGTCGCCGTCTCACCCTCGGTGACGCGCACGTTGCTCGACGAGAGCACGAGCTGCGCGGAGTTGTCCTCGATGGTGGTCGCGAGCACCGACTCGGAGGTCAGCCCGCTCGACGCCACGGTGAAGGTGGCCGTGTCCACGACCGCGTCCGCATCCTCCAGCGCCTCAATCGTCACGACGCGGGGAACGCTCCAGTCCTGCGGCGTGAAGGTGAACGTGGAGACACCGGACAGGCGCAGGTCGGTGCTGCCGCCCGCCGCCCGGAAGGCGTCCACGACGACCGGAGCCGAGGGAGCCTCCGCCAGCCGCACGGTGAAGGTGGCCCGGCCCCCCTCCACGACGCGAGGATAGAGCCCGGACACCACCAGGCGCTGTCCGGGGGCGGTGGGCACGATGCGGCGCAGGCGTCCGTTGGAGACGCCGATGGTGTACAGCGCCCCGTCCGGTCCCACCGTCGCGTCGACATACGAGCTGAAGCTCGTCCCCCACAGGTCCACCTTCGCCACGGTGTTGTCCTCCGCCAGCGTGACGCGCATGAAGTTGGCGGAGTTGTAGTCGCCGAAGAAGTAGTTGCCGCGGTACTCGGCCGGGAAGAGCGTGGAGTCGTAGAAGACGCCACCGTTCATGCAGCCCCCCAGCTCCTGCGTCTTCGCGGTGCCACCGCCACTGCTGACATCGGGCAGGCCCGTCTGCGTCAGGGTGAAGGTCGTCGCGCTGGGGGTGCTGGCGACATAGAAGTCTCCGTTGAAGGACGCGTCCGCGACACCTTCGATGGTGAGCTTCTCGCCCTTGCGGAAGCCGTGGGTGCCCGTGGTGGTGAAGGTGGCGACGCCGCCCGCGCGCACGGCTCCCGTCCCGGTGAGGGTGCGCGTGTCCAGGTTGTTGGTGCGGTACTTGATGACGGGGGTGATGTAGTCGTTTCCGGCCGGCTGGTTGTTCTCGTAGTCGTTGTAGCCGGCGTGGTTGCGCCGGTTCACGACGAAGGTCTGCTCGTAGCCGGTGCCCACCACGTTGACCCAGAGCAGGCCGGTGCTCGGCTGGAAGGTCAGGGTGAACGGGTTGCGGAAGCCGCGCGCCCAGACGTACTCGTTGTTCGGCCCCACGCCGTCGTTGAACGGGTTGTCGTTGGCGGGCGTGCCGTTGCGGTTGGCCCGGTTCACCTTCGCCGCCATCGACGTGAGGTCCGCATCCACGCCGGTGCCGTTCCCCAGGTCACCAATGGAGAAGTACAGCTTGCCGTCCGGCCCGAAGCCGATACCGCCGCCATCGTGGTTCTCTCCGCGCGTGGGCAGCCCGGAGACAATCACCGTGCGCGCCGTGCCCGTGCCGTTGGAGTCCGTGTAGCGGACAATCTGCTGCTGCGTGGCGGAGACGGTGACGAAGACGTAGACGTAGCGGTTGACGATGTAGTTCGGGTCGAACGCGATGCCGATGACGCCGCACTCGCTGTTGGTGTGGACGGCCGGCTCTGTCGCGAACAGGCTCGTCACCAGCGTGGTGCCGCCCGGCGTCGTCGTCTGCGGCAGGCCGTTCGCCGTCGAGACCACCCGGATGGCCCCCGACTTGATGGTGATGAACAAGCGCCCGGAACCATCGGGGGCCCACGCCATGCTCGTGGCCTGGTTCAGGTCATTCGACTGAAAGAGCGTCTCGGTGAAGCCCGTCGGTACAGCGGCCCAGGCGGGCGCGGCCAGCAACAGCAGCAGAGTCAAGAGTTGGCGCATGGCCCGGAAGATACAGCACGGAGCACGGGCGCCCCGTCCTTCAGTTGGCCGCGCCGCGCGAGCTCGCACCCTCACTAGTTTCTTCCAGCGAGGCCGTGGCCTTCGCCCCCCGGTGGCGTCGCGCCACCTACCAGTCGGCGCGAGTGACGCGGTACATGACGGCGGAGCTGAGGGGGCAATCGAAGAGATGCTCGAAGGCCTGCCCCCGCGCGCGCAGCAGGCGCTCCGCGGGGCTCCCCCGACGCACGCTCACCCAGCGCGGCCGGAGGGCGCGGAGCTTGTCGAGGTACATGCCGTCATCGCCCTCGTGGTTGACGTACTCGACGCGGTTGCGCAGGTCCTCCGTCCAGTACTCGCCCAGGAAGGACGTCGCGCTGTCGTAGGCGACCACGTCACCGGGGCGCAGCTCCTGCTCGCGCAGGCGCATCGCGTCCAGCGGCCACAGCCAGCCAATCTGCAGACGAATCCTGTCTTCGTCCCGCACGTCCGGCGAGGCGCGCGGGCCCACCGTCGGCAGCACGCGATAGCCCACCGAGGCCTTCGCGAAGGACGCCACGCAGAGGAACGCCGCGAGGGCGGACAGCGGCGCCTGGAGATAGCGCGTGCCCACCTGCCGGTGCAGCACGGCGAATGCGACCAGCCCCGCGGCGGGAAGCGCCAGCGTGAAGCGCCCCCACCACGCGGCGGGCACCAGCACCGCCAGGCCCGCGAGCAGCGACAGCGACAACCTGAACCAGCGCTCGCGACTGAAGAGGGCGGAGGCGCTCACCCACAGCAGCGCGGGCAGGAGCAGATACGGAAAGAGCCAGCCAAAAGCGCGCTCGCGCACGTCGGGCCAGTACATCCCCTCTCTCGCGCTCCAGTTGTCCACCATGCGCTCGAACGCTCCGGGCGCGCCGAAGAAGGCGGGCGGGCCGGCGATTTCATCCGCGCCGATGGTGCCCACGAGCTCCCGGCCCAGCACCCGCATCCGCGCGGGCCAGAACGGATTGCCGGTGCGCGCCGCGTTCTCCACGTACGTGGGCGCGCCCAGCCAGAGCAGCAGCGACACCGCGAGCCCCGCCTGCCCCAGCGTCCGCCACCGCGCGCCCTTCGCGCGCCACAGCACGAGCCCCCCGCGCACGAGCAGCAGCGGCGACAGCAGCGCGAGGTGGAACAGGCCCGTCACCTTGGTGCCCGCGTACAGGCCCAGCGCCAGCAGCGTCAGCGTGCGCGCGACGGGGCTCCAGTCCTTCTCGGTGAGGAAATAGAAGGCGGTGATGAACAGCGCGCCCGCCACCACGTCCGCGTGCGAGGTGTGGAGCTGGAGGAACACCGCCGGCAGGGCGAGCCACATCGCGCCCAGCGACGCGGCCAGCGCGGGGCTCGCGCTCGCACGGCGACAGAGCGCGGCCACCGCGAGCGCTCCCAACAGGCCGAAGGGAACCTGCGACAGGTCATCCAGGCGCGTGTGCCGGGGCAGCAGCACGTTCCAGACGGAGAGCAGCTCGGTGAGCTCGGGGTAGCCGTTGACGTACCAGACGGAGGTGTCCACCCAGGCGATGCTGCCCGTCTGCACCGCGTAGTTCGTCTTGGGGACGTGGTACCAGACGACGTCCCAGGCCCAGTTGGGGAAGGACCAGGCGATGACACTGGAGAGCATGAGCGCGCACGCCGCGGGCAACAGCGCCCAGGCGGCCAGCTCCTGGCGCCGATGGATGTCTCGCAGGAGCCGCACGGGAGCGCCTACGTCCGCGCGCAGCCGGGCGAGCAGTTGCGCGACGCCGACGCGCGACACAGCCACCGCGAGCATGGCGCCGTGGAGCACGAGCCCCGCGACAGCGAGCTGCACGCGGCCCAACTGCCCCAGCAGGCCCAGTCCCTGGACACAGGTGAGGATGCTCGCGGCACCGAAGAGGAGCGCGGCCATCCAGCGCTCCAGCGTGGAGCGCTCACGCAAAAGCGCGGCGGACAGCGCCCAGGCGGCGACCACCGCCAGCCACGTCTCCAAGGTCCAGAGCAGCCAGCCCATGCGCGTGACTCAGCGGCCCACGGCGAGGGTGCGCTCGTACAGCGTGCGCACCCGCTCCGCCAGCTCTCCCGCGTCCTGTCCCAGCGACTCCGGTGGCAGGGCCGGAAGCACGCGCACGCGCATGGACGCCCGCGCGTTCATCCACGGGCCGTCTCCGTCGAGCAGTTGCGTCGTGCCCTCCACGACGATGGGCACCACCGGCACATGCTCCTCCAGCGCGAGCTGGAAGGCGCCACGCTTGAAGGGCAGCCGCTGGCCACCGGTGGCATAGGTGCCCTCCGGGAAGATGAGGACAGGCATGCCCCGGCGCAGCCACTTGCGGCACGGGTCCAGCAGTTGGTGCAGGGCGCTGGACGAGCCCCGGACGATGGGCACGTAGGCCAGCAGCGTCATCATCCAGCCCACCAGCGGCAGGTTGAACAGCGACGCCTTCGCCACGAACTTGTACGGGTGGTTCAGCCCCATGACGGCGAGGATGTCCATGGCGGACTGGTGGTTGACCACGATGACGCACGGGCCTTTGGGCAGGTGCTCCTTGCCCTCGAAGCGCGTGCGCCAGCCCGGGGACAGGTGCAGCCACAGCCAATGGCACCAGCCACACACCAGCCAGTGCAACATCCGGCGGTCCCGGTCGAAGGGACAGGTGACCAGCAGCAGCAGCGCGCCCAGCGTGAAGAGCACGGGCGCGGTGAGCAGGAAGACGACCCAGAACCAGACGGTGACGAGGTACTTCATCGAGGAGGGCCGGAAGGCTCGAGGCGATAGGTCATCATCGGACACCGGACATAGCGTGCCGGGAGGGGGCGATACAGCCACCACCGCCCGGGCACGCGCGAGACGCCTGCCCGGAGGGCGGGCGTCTCAGGGCAACAGGATACCCCGAATCGCCTCCTTCGAGGCATCGAAGCAAGCCTCCCAGGCCACCACGGATGGAAGGCCGATGACCCGTGCGACCTCCGAGGCCCGCCGTTAGAGCAGGCCCCCGGGGCGCGCTTTCGGACGCTCCAGACGTCACGCGCACATCACTGCACGCACTCTGGCTTGCCGCGAGGCGACTGGAGCGGCGTAAGGTGCCCCCCCACGAAGTCACTCCGAGGAGGCAACGGAATGGACGCGCAGGGCCTGCACATCGAGACGCACCCCCGAGAGGGAGACCCGCTGCTGCGCGCCACGCGCCCGGACCCGTGCACGGTGGTGCTCTTCGGCGCGACGGGAGACCTGGCGCAGCGCAAGCTGTTCCCGGCGCTCTTCGAGCTGGCGCGCGCCAACCTCCTGCCGGACCACTTCTCCGTCGTCGCCTTCAGTCGCTCGCAGCTCGACGACGAAGCCTTCCGCGACCACGTGAAGGAGGGGCTGAAGAAGTTCGCGCGCACCCAGCCGCTCGACGAGGCGACGTGGCAGAAGTTCGCCCCGCGCCTGGAGGGCATCTCCGGCGGCTATGACGACCCGGCCGCCTTCAAGCGCCTGCGCGAGCGGCTGGAGCAGGTCGCCCAGCGCCAGGGCACCGAGGGCAACCAGCTCTACTACCTGGCCACCCCCGCCTCCACCTTCCCCCAGATTCTGCACAGCCTGGCCGGCGCCGGACTGGTCAAGCGCGAGGAGCACCCCCTCCAGAAGCCCTGGCAGCGGCTGGTCATCGAGAAGCCCTTCGGCCATGACTTGGAGAGCGCGCGCGCGCTGAACCGCGAGCTGGCGGCGGTGCTGGACGAGAAGCAGATCTTCCGCATCGACCACTACCTGGGCAAGGAGACCGTCCAGAACATCCTGGTCTTCCGCTTCGCCAACGCCATCTTCGAGCCGCTGTGGAACCGCAACCACATCGACCATGTGGAAATCACGGCGGCGGAGTCCATTGGCGTGGAGGGCCGCGGCGGCTTCTACGACGAGACGGGCGTCATCCGGGACATGGTGCAGAACCACCTGCTCCAGGTGCTCGCGCTGTGCGCCATGGAGCCGCCGGTGTCCTTCGGCGCGGAGGACATCCGCGACGAGAAGAACAAGGTGTTCCGCGCGCTGCGCCCCGTGGAGGGCAAGGAGGTGGCGCGCTCCGTGGTGGCCGGCCAGTACGAGGGCTACCTCAAGGAGAAGGGCGTGAAGCCCGACTCGCGCACGCCCACGTACGTGGCCATGAAGCTCAGCGTGGACTCGTGGCGCTGGGAGGGCGTGCCCTTCTACCTGCGCGCGGGCAAGGGCCTGAAGAAGCGGATGACGGAGGTGTCCATCCACTTCAAGTCGGTGCCCATCGGCCTGTTCTCCGGCGAGGGCGCCACCTGCCAGCGGCTGCAGCCCAACGTGCTCACGGTGCGCATCCAACCCCAGGAGGGCATCGCCCTCTCCTTCGAGTCCAAGGTGCCCGGCGAGGACGTCAACATCGCGGGCGTCACCATGGACTTCAACTACGAGGAGAGCTTCCAGAAGCCGGTGCCGGAGGCGTACGAGCGGCTGCTCCTGGACTGCATGCGCGGCAACGCCACCCTCTTCGCGCGGCAGGACAGCGTGGAGCAGGCGTGGGCCTATGTGACGCCCATCCTCCAGGCCCTGGAGTCCGGCGAGGGCGGCACGGTGCACTCCTACGCGGTCGGCAGCACCGGCCCCCAGGCCGCCTCCGCGCTGCTCGCCCGCGACGGGCGACGGTGGACGCAGCTATGAACTCGCTGCCTCCCCGCGTCCTCCCGCCGGAGAACCTGGCCCGCGCCGCCGCCGAGTGGATGGCGCGCTCGCTCCAGATGTCGCTGGCGATGAACCGGCGGGTGAGCCTGGCCGTGTCGGGCGGAGGCACGCCGGGGCCCGCGTACCGGGAGCTGTCGCGCCTGGTGCTGCCGTGGGAACGGGTGGACCTGTACTTCGTGGACGAGCGCTTCGTTCCGCCGGATGACGCGGACAGCAACTACCGCATGGTGGAGGAGACGCTGATTGCGCCGCTGCGGCTGTCGCCCTCGCAGGTGTTCCGCATGGAGGGCGAGCGCGGGGACCGCGAAGTCGCAGCGCGCGAGTACGAGGCGCGCCTGCCGCCGATGCTGAACGTGGTGTTGCTGGGGATGGGAGAGGACGGGCATACGGCCAGCCTCTTCCCCGGCCACCCGGCGCTGGAGGAGAAGAGCCGGCGCGTGCTGTCCGTGGTGGGCCCCAAGCCGCCGCCCTGGCGGATGACGCTCACGATGCCGACGCTCCTGTCAGCGAGCGCGGTGCTGATGCTGGTGGCGGGCGCGGGCAAGCGGGAGACGGTGCACCGGGCGCTCGCGGGAGACCTGGCGCTCCCGGCGGCCCGGGTGACGAATGCGCAGTGGATGTTGGACTCCGCCGCCGCGGGACGGTGAGCGGGCCATCTTCGGAGGAATCATGAGTGCGGCAGCGAGCGCCCAGACGGGCGCGCAGTTCGGCGTGGCGGGAATGGGCGTCATGGGCGCGGCCCTGGCCCTGAACATCGCGGACCACGGCTTCCGGGTGACCGCCTGGGACCGGCATCCGGAGCGCATCGACGAGATGCACAAGAAGTACGGGCATCCGGAGATAAAGGGCACCGCGTCCCTGGAGGAGTTCGTGTCGCGGCTGGAGCGCCCCCGGCGCATCCTGCTGATGATTACGGCGGGCGCGCCGGTGGACCAGATGATGGAGCGGCTGTTCCCGCTCCTGTCGCCGGGCGACGTCATCATGGACGCGGGCAACTCCTGGTTCCAGGACACGCGGCGGCGCGAGGAGCTCTGCAAGACGAAGGGCTTCCACTTCCTCGGCGTCGGCGTGTCCGGCGGCGAGGAGGGCGCGCGGCACGGCCCGTCCATCATGCCCGGCGGCCCGACGGAGGCGTATGCGCTGGTGAAGCCGGTGCTGGAGGCCATCGCCGCGCGCACGGACGAGGGCCTGTGTGTCACCCACGTGGGGCCGGACGGCGCGGGCCACTTCGTGAAGATGGTGCACAACGGCATCGAGTACGCGGACATGCAACTGCTCGCGGAGACGTACGACGTGCTGCGCCGGGGCCTGGGCCTGTCGGCGGAGGGCGTGGCGGACCTCTTCTCGCAATGGAACAAGGGCATCGCCGAGTCCTTCCTCCTGGAGACCAGCATCAAGGTGCTGCGCAAGAAGGACGCGGAGACGGGCAGGCCGCTGGTGGACCTGGTGCTGGACAAGGCCGGGCAGAAGGGCACGGGCAAGTGGACGGTGCAGGTGGCGCTGGATTTGGGCGTGCCGATTCCCTCCATCGCCTCCGCGCTGGATGCGCGCAACCTGTCCTCGATGAAGGACCAGCGCGTGGCGGCGAGCCAGAAGCTCAAGGGCCCCTCGGAGGCGCTGTCCGCCGAGGAGAAGGCGCAACTGGGCGCGTGGGCCCATGACGCGCTCTACGCGGCGCGCGTGGTGACGTACGCGCAGGGCATGCGCCTCATCCAGACGGCGTCGGAGGAGTACAAGTGGAACGTCTCCCTGGCGGAGATGGCGCGCATCTGGCGGGGCGGCTGCATCATCCGCGCGAAGCTGCTCACCCCGCTGCGCGAGGCCTTCACGCGCCAGCCGGAGCTGCCCAACCTCCTCGTGTCGGACGCCTTCGCGCCGGTGCTGGAGAAGATGGCGCCGTCGTGGCGCAAGCTGGTGGGCACGGCGACGAAGCTGGGCATCCCCATCCCCGTGTTCAGCTCGTCGCTGGCGTACATGGACAGCTACCGCAGCGCGGAGCTGCCGCAGAACCTCACCCAGGCCCAGCGTGACGACTTCGGCGCGCACACGTACCAGCGCCGGGACAAGCCCGACGCCGGCTTCGTGCACTCGGACTGGAGCAGCTAGCCAGGCGTTGAAACCGGGAGCCGGGGTGACGTCCTCACCCCGGCTTCGGCGGCGTGGCGCGCAGCTCCGCGCGGCGAATCTTGCCGCTCACCGTCTTGGGCAGCTCGGTGACGAACTCCACCTCGCGCGGGTACTTGTACGGCGCCGTGGTGCGCTTCACGTGCTCCTGGAGTTCCTTCGCCAGTTCCTGTGACGGAGTGAAGCCCGGGGCCAGCACCACGTAGGCCCTCACACGCTGGCCAATCTTGTCGTCCGGCACGCCAATCACCGCCGACTCCGCCACCGCCGAGTGCTCCAGCAGCGCGGACTCCACCTCGAACGGCCCCACGCGGTAGCCGGACGTCTTGATGACGTCGTCCGCGCGGCCCACGAACCAGAAGTAGCCCTCCGCGTCCCGCACCGCCCTGTCCCCGGTGACGTACCAGTCGCCCCGGCGGCAGGCCGCGTTGGCCGCGTCATCGCCCAGGTACTCCTGGAACAGCCCCACCGGCCGCTCCGGCGCCACCCGCACCGCGATGTCGCCCTCCTGGCCGTCCTTCACCTCCTGGCCCGTGTCGTCGATGACGCCCACGGTGAAGCCCGGGGACGGCTTGCCCATGGAACCCACGCGCGGCGCCACCGAGGGGAACATGCCCACCACCACCACCGTCTCCGTCTGGCCGTAGCCCTCGCGGATGTGCAGCCCCGTAGCCGCCTTCCACGAGTCGATGACCTCTGGATTCAGCGGCTCGCCCGCGCTCACCGTGTGGCGCAGCTCCGTCAGGTCCACGGCCTGGAGGTCCTGAAGCACCAGCGCGCGCCACGCGGTGGGCGGCGCGCAGAAGGTGGTGACGCGCTGGGACTCCAGCACCTCGAGAATCTTCGCCGCGTCGAAGCGGCCCCGGAAGTCGTAGACGACGTTGCACGCGCCCTGGCTCCACGGCCCGAAGAGCTTGCCCCAGGCGCACTTGGCCCAGCCCGTGTCGCTCAGCGTCAGGTGCCGGTCCTCCGGCGTCAAATCCAGCCAGTAGCGCCCGGTAATCACGTGGCCCAGGCCGTAGCTGGCGTGCGTGTGCAGCACCATCTTCGGCATCCCGGTGGTGCCGGACGTGAAGTAGATGAGCAGCGGGTCCTCTGCCCGCGTGGGCGAGAAGACCTGGCCATGCGCGCCGGTGCCCAGCGTGCCCGCCTCGTAGGAGACCCACGGCGCGGGCGCGCCCTTGCCCACCGCGACCCAGGTCTCCACGCGGCCCGTGCCCGCGAGTCCCTCGAAGCGGTCCAGGCAGCTCATGTCCGCGATGACCGCGTTGGCGTCCGCCGCCACCAGCCGGTAGCGGATGTCCTTGACGGTGAGCATGGGCGTGCCGGGCATGAAGACGATGCCCGCGCGGATGCAGCCCAGCACCATGAACCACCACTCGGGGACGCGGGGCATGATGATGAAGACGCGGTCGCCCTTCTTCAGCCCCAGGCCCGTGAGGAACTGCGCGGCATGAATGGAGCGCTGCCGCACGCCCTGCCACGTGAAGCGCTGCTCGCGGCCGGACTCGTCGGACCACAGGAGCGCCAGCGACTCCGGGCGCTCGGCGGCGTGCCGGTCCACCACGTCGGTGGCGAAGTTGAAGTGCTCGGGCCGCTCCCATCGGAAGTCCCGGTGGGTGGCCGCGTAGTCGCTCATGTTGCGGGGCGCGAACTCTGGCATGCGGGCGAGCCTGCCACGCAGGATGCGCCCGTGCGCGACACGAGCCCGCGTTCGCACGGTGGACAACAGCGCGGCAGCCAGATGGGCGGCGCGCGGCGGGCATCCCTCCAGGAGTGACCTCCACGCCAGCACCGCGCGGTGCCCCAGGCCCGGAGTGACGACTCCCTCCAAAATGCGAAGGGGCCGGCCCTGATGGACCGACCCCCTGACGGCTTCAGGCTCCGAAGAAGCGACTGCTCAGTTCAGCTCCATGCACGGGACGATGTTGCCCAGCCCGTTGCACGTCAGCATCGCGTCCATCAACTGCTTCTCAGCCAGCGCCGTGTGGCCGGCGGCCAGCTCGCGGCGGATGCCCTCGCGCTCGGCCAGCAGGTGCAGCCACGGGTCCGGCGTGCCCTCGGCGAAGCCGCGCAACGCGCTCAGCGCCGTGGCATCCACCACCGCGCTCCCCGTGTGCACCAGCGCCCCGAAGTAGATGTCCCGCTCCCCCGAGCGACGCAGCGACTCCAGGAGCGCCGTGGCGTCCTTCTTCGTCTCGCGCTCCCTCAGGAGCCCCGCATATCCCTGCGCCAGCGGCGCCCTCGCGGCGAAGTCCTTCGTCGCCACCTGCCGCACATACTCCTGCAGCACCGAGCCCCCACCCAGCGTGTCCAACTCCTTCGCCAGCGGCAACAGCGCCTCCACGTCTTCCTTCGAAGTCACGGTGCGGACCGCCTCGTACAGCGCCGCGCGAGCCACCACCGGCCGCTGCGCGAGCTGCTTCACGTCCCAGGGCGCGTCCCCCGTCAGCGTCAGCCACGCATCCGTGACTTGCCGCCGCCACCGCACGCGCTCCTCCGCCAGTTGCGTGCGCAGCTCGGCGGCCATCCGGCGGGCCTCCGCGCTCCAGCCCTCTTCACCCAGCGAAGCCACCGTGTCGAACGACGCAGCCGCGCGGTCCAGCAAGTCCCGCTCGCGCAACACCAGCGCGCGGTTCCACAGCGCCTGCGCATGATTCGGATTCTGCCGCAGCGCGCTCGTCAAGAGGCCCAGGGCCTCCTCGTACCGCTGCCGGCTCAGCGCGACGACGGCCTGGTCGTTCGCCTTGTCCGCGGACTCCGGCTCCCGGCCGAGGAACGCCTCCGCCTGCTGCCAGTCACCGCGCAGCGCATACGCCGCGGCGATTCCCCTGAAGTCGTGCCGCTCCTCCAGCTCCGCCAGCGGACGCAGCGGCAACATCTCCGTCGCCTGGCTGGTGCCGCGCATCGGGCTGTAGGGGAGGAAGCGGTCCGCCTTCGGGTGGCTCAACCGCGCCTCGAAGGTGCGGGAGTCCGCGCTCGAAAGCCATACCTCGCCCGGAATCTCCACCGGGGCCTGAAAGCGGATGAACACCGTCGCCAGGCCCGCCGCCATCGCCAGCGGCAGCGCCGTGCGGTAGACCTTCTGGAGCCTGGCCCGCAGCGGCACCACCTTCGCGGTCACCGGCTCCACCACGTCCGGCGACTCGGCCACGGGCGCCGCGCCCCCCAGCGCCCTCGCGGCCAGCAGCTCCAGTTGCAGCAAGTCCCTCAGTCCCGACTCACACTCCGCGCACCGCGTCAGGTGCTGGCGAAAGGCCTCCGCCTCCGTGGCGGACAGCTCTCCGTCCACGAAGAGGTGCAGTCGGTTGTTGGTGCATGGCGTCGTCATGAGCTCGTTGCCCCCCGCTCCCGGGCCACCGCTACCTGTGGCAGCAGCAAGTCCTTCAGGTCCCTGCGCGCCAGGGTGAGCCAACTGCCCACCGTGCCCACGGGAACGTTGAAATGCTCGGCGATGGCGTTGTAGCGCTTGCCCTCGGCGTGCAGCCGGTAGGCGTCGCGCAGGTGCGGCTTCAGCCGCTCCACCGCTTTCTGGAACTCCTCGGTGCTGACCAGCTCCCAGTTCTCCTGGGCCTCCCCCTGCGCCACCCCCTCCTGCACCAGGGCAAGGTGTGGCATCCCCCGCGACTCCGTACGCTGCCTGCGGCAAAAATCCAGGAAGCGGTTGGTCATCGTCGTGCACAACCACGCCGCCGCCGCCGCGTCCGTCCGGTCCTTCAACGCCTCGAATTCGTTCATCGCCCGCTCGAAGGTCTCCTGGACCAGGTCCTCCGCCTCCAGGCTCGAACGGGCGGACAACCGGCGCGCCAGACCCAGCAGGCTGGGCCGGTGCTGTCGGATGAACGCCTCGTAGCGCCTCCGCTCCCGGTTGAAGAGATTTGCCATGTTGTCCTACATGCTCGCGCGGCAGGTTTCCCAGTCAAAGACGCGAAGGCGCCCGTTCCTTGAGAAAAAAGTGCAAGGACACCGACAAGCAAATGCCCGGAGGGGGGTCATTCCCGTCCGGGCATGGATCTCCAGGGGTGGGGTGCGGGCCCCGCCGCTGGTGAGGGAAGCGGCCTAGCGAGGCTCCGGAGCGGAGGCCAGGGCGGGGGTGGACGGCATCGGCAGAGGCTTGCGCTGGCGCTGAACCCCCACCTCGGTGGCGCAGTCCACGTAGTTGTTCTTCACGTGGGCGTCCGCGGCACTCGACTCGACGACTTGGACACTCGGGGACTGCTTGGAACCGGGCGTCATGCGCTCGCTCCTCGTGCTGGGATACAGGCAGCACGTACAAGTTGCTGGTGGATGAAACTTTGAAGCTGTCGCCGTCCTTAACATGCTCCGCTGCGTTTCCGTGAGAGGGCGGGGGGTGGTTTGAGTCATGAAATCCAAGGATTTCTCAATGAGCGCGGATGCGTCCCGGTTGGCTTTGGAATGGCAGGTCTGGCTGGTGGAGAACCTCGCGCTGGGGGTGACGCGGGAGGAGGCGTGTCGCGCATTGATGGGCGTGGGCGTGGGTGAAGACGTGGCGAGGGAAGAGGTGGCGCGCGTGGAGGCGCACCCGTTCTTCCAGGCGTGTCAGCGGTTGGGGCGGCGCTACGGTTGGCTGGAGTCCGTGATGGATGTCTACAGCACGCTGCACCGGCAGTCGGGCGGGCATGCGGGGCTGGAGCGGCGGGAGGGGTTGAGCGCCGACGAGTTCTTCACGCGCTACTACTTCGGGCACCGGCCGGTGGTGCTGACGGGGTTGATGAAGGACTGGCCCGCGCTGGAGCGCTGGACGCTGCCGTACCTGGCGGAGCGCGCGGGGGACGCGGAGGTGGAGGTGATGACGCGGCGGGAGTCGAACCCGGACCACGCGCCCGAGCCGGAGAAGCACCGCGAGACGATGCGCTTTTCCGACTACGTGCACCGCGTGGCGACGGGCGGCGCGACGAACGACTACTACATGGTGCCGCGCAACGAGAACTGGCAGCGCGACGGCCTCAAGCCGCTGCGCGACGACGTGCGCGCGCCCCAGGGCATCATCGACGCGCAGCTGCGGCCGGACATGATGACGCTGTTGTTGGGCCCGGCGGGCACCGTCACCCCGCTGCACCACGACAACATGAACGTGCTGCTGGCGCAGGTGATGGGGCGCAAGCACATCAAGCTCATCCCCTCCTTCCAGCGGCACCTGATGTACCCGCGCTACGGGACGTTCAGCCACGTGGACGCGGCTCATCCGGACGGCGAGCGCTACCCGCTGTACTCGGAGGCGCACGTGGTGGAGGCCGTGCTGGAGCCCGGGGAGCTGGTGTTCATCCCCGTGGGCTGGTGGCACTGGGTGCACGCGCTCGACGTGAGCGCGTCCGTCACGTTCCACCACTTCCTCGTGCCCCAGGGGAACACGTACCTGCCCACGCCCCTCTGAAAGAGGCAAGGCTCAGTCGGACGTCTCCACCAGCAGCACGTGGTGCGTCCAGCCGTTGCGGGCATCGCGCGCGAGCCACTTCTGTCGCTCGTCGCGCAGGGCCACCGCGGGCGCGGTGCCCTGGCGGATGCGCTGGCGCACGCCGTCGAAGAAGCGGCCGGCCGCGTCGGGGATGTCCACGGTGGAGGCGAGCACCGCGCGCGCGCCCGCCTCGATGAAGGCCGCGGGCAGGCTGAAGGGCTCGTGCGTGGTGGTGGAGGCCAGCCGGCCCGCGCTGCACGCCGCGAGGAAGACGAGGGGCGCGGCCGCCAGCCTCTGCTTCCGGACGATGTCCGCCGTCAGCGCGTAGCGGCCGTTGCCCTCGGGCGACAACACCACCAGCGCGGCGTCGGAGAGGACGGGGTCGCTGATGCCGTGCGCGTGAATCTCGATTTCCGTCGCGTCCGACATGCGGGAGAGCACGCGCGAGGGCGTGGCGTCCGAGCCCGACAAGAGCTCCAGCGCCGTGGGCTCCGGCTCGGTCGGCGGCGTCCAGTTGGGCAGCCGGGGCAGTTGCAGCAGCGCGGGCGCCTCCACGCTGGAGACCACCAGTCTGCGGGACGTGGGCGCCCCTCCGGCGGGCGGGGGCGTGCGTCCCATGCGGAAGCTCCAGGGCTGCTCCGAGGCAAGCAGGTCCGTGCGCCCGAAGACGGGCGCCCAGGCCAGCACGTCCACCTGGGGGCAGCCTCGCAGCGCCTGCCGCACCCGCTCGGGGACGAGCTGCGCGCTGGGGCTCTCGGCGAAGGGCGCCTTGCGGTCTCCCTGGTAGTCACCCACCAGTTCGCCGTTCGGTCCACGCGCGACGGCCACGGAGCGCTCGCTGTGCACGGCGGCGGCCAGCGCGCACTTCGTGGGCACCTGCGTCTCCAGCTGCGCGGCCATCAACTCCAGCACCCGCGCGTAGTCGCCGGTGCGCCCCGCATCGGTGACGAGCGAGGAGTAGCTCAGCGTCCACGACTCGCGCGCCAGCACGTCGGTGGACGGCAGCTTCCGCGCGTCCTCGATGGCGCGCGTGAGCAACTCCACGCCCCGCGCGTGCTCCCGGTCCAGCGCGAAGCGGCCCTCGATGTAGCGCGCATATACCGCGTCGCCGGGGATGGGATTGCTGACCCGCGCGACGTCGAGCACGTGGCGCAGCCGCTCCGCGTCCTTCGGGTCCGGATGCGCGCGCGCCAGCTCCGCGAACGTCGCGCCGAACATCAGGTCCAACGGCGCCTGGGGGCACGCGGCGGCGGCGTCCAGCGCGCCCCGCGCGGCCTCCGGGCGCAGCGCCAGGTAGTACGTGTGGGCCTGATTGATGTGGGACCAGTAGCAGGTGTCGATGCGATCGCGACCGCCCCGAGCGGACCATTCCTCCACGTAGGCAATCGCGCTGGAGAAATCGCCGCGGTCTCTCGCGATGTGGTTGAGGTTCTCCAGCGCCGTCAGCTCCAAATCCCACTCCTGGAGCTGGCGCGCCCAGGACCAGGCGGTGCGCGTGTGCTGCTCGGCCTCCGTCAGCCGCCGCAGGTCCGCGTAGAGGATGCCCAGGCGGATCTCCAGCTCCACGCAGCGCGTGGAGAAGGCGCCCTCGCGGCAGCGCTGGAGCGCGTTGAACAGGCGCTGCTCGGCCTTCCACCACTCGCCGTCCGCCGTCTCCTTGCGCGCGAGCTCCCGCTCCAGGAAGAGGTTGAACCAGGAGTCCTGCTCGCGCTGGGCGCGAGACACCAGGTCCGGCAAGTAGCGCAGCGCGGCCTTGTTGTGCAGCGCCAGTCCCACGAAGAGGTCGTCCTCCCCGGAGGCGCGCACCGACTCCACCAGCGACTCCGGCGCGCTGACGCGCTTGCGCACCAGCTCCGCGTAGCCCTTCGAAAGCTCGCCCCGGCGGGCGAAGTCGCGAGAGGCGACGCGCGTCACGTAGTCCCCGAGCGAGGAGCCTCCCTGGATGCGGTCCAGCTCCCGCGCCAGCGGAATCAACGCCAGCACGCGCTCCTTGGACGGCGCCGCGCGGACCACGTCGTAGAAGTGCTGCCGCACGACGCCCGGGCTCTGACGCGCCTCCTGGAGAGGCAGCGGCGCTTGCGCGTCGTCCATCAGCGCCAGCGTCGCGTCGCGCGCGCCACGCCACTTGCGGGCCCGCTCCTGCGTCTCCTCGCGCAGCGTCAGCGCGTGCGCCTTCGCCTCTCGGCTCCACCCCTGCTCACCGAGCGCGGCCACCTTCTCGAAGGTCTCCGCCGCCTTCATGGTGAGGCCCATGTCGCGGAGCACCAGCGCGCGGTTCCACAAGGCCTGCGGGTGCGCGGGCTTCGACGCCAGCACACCGTCCAACAGGCGCAGCGCCTTCTCGTGCGCTCCCCGCGCGAGGTGCACGGCGGCCAGGTCGCTGTCGCGGTCCGGTGACGCGGTCATCCGCTCCAGGAAGGAGCCGGCCTGGTTCCACTCGCTCTGCAAACCGTACGCGGCCGCGATGCCCGCCCAGTCGCCGTCCTCCTCCAGCCGGGCCAGCTCCTTCAACGGAATGGGCTCGGGAGGAATGAGACAGCCACCGGCGGAGACGCGCGGGCGATAGCGGTCGGCCTCCGGATAGGTGAGTCGGGCCTCGATGCGCGCGGATGCCCGGCGCTCGGCCCAGAATCGCGTCTCCACCCCGTTCCCCCCGGACGGTGTGCGCGCGAGCAGGAAGGTGACAACGAGCACGGGCGCGGCCAACGCCAGGACCAGGGCCTTGTCGTACGTCGACTTCAACATGCTGCCCCCTCGGGCAACTCCCCCAAGCAGCCGCCCACGCGTCGGGTTCTACACCAACCCTCCTGCTGTCGCCGACTTTCGACGGAAATGAGACACCCCGCTCCTCCGAGGAGGACGTTCGGGAGTCCACGTCCGCCTCGTACGAACGGACATGTCTCCAAATCCTCGCGCGCGCGGAGGACGCAGGTCTGGATTTCCCGTGCAACGGCAGACGTGCGGGACGACGGCACGTCCCCAGGCCGGGCAGCAGGCGAGCCGTGCTCGACGCGAGGTGGCTCGGGCACCCACCCACGACGCGGCGCTCCATCCCCCGAGAATCATTGCGTCATGAGACAAGCGGCGAACGAGGACGAAGGCGCCGTGTCGCTTCGAGCCACTGCGAGCAAGCGACCGAGGGCACGACGTCCTGGGGGTTGGCAGCCAGTCATGAGCGGGAAGTAGCACGCCCGGCCGGGTGTCCCCATGCGCCAACCCGGAATGAAAGGACCTCGTTTGACCGCATTCCTTCGACTCGCCGCCCTGGTGTTTGTGGTTCCCTCACTCGCTTCCGCTGAAGTGGTGTGGAAGGGCGACTTCGAGACCGGAAACATTTCGCAGTGGACGCGCTCGCAGAGCGTCTCCAACAGCCGCCTCCAGGTGGTGACGGACATGGTGCGCGAAGGCCGCTATGCCCTGAAGGCCACCGTGCGCCAGGGCGATGACCCCATCGGCGCGAGCGGCAACCGCAACGAGCTGCTCTACATCAGTGAAGAGAAGACGGGCTCCACGTACTTCTACAAGTGGAGCACGCTGTTCCCCCAGAACTACCCGCTGTCGGACGGGTGGCAGGTGTTCGCGCAGTGGCACCAGGAGGGCTGCTGTGGCTCGCCGCCGCTGGAGTTCTTCGTGAAGGGAGACCGGATGTTCCTGCGCGTGGGCGGCTCCGAGGCCCCCATCTCCTGGGAAGGTCCCCTCTCCCGAGGCGAATGGCACGACTTCGTGCTCCAGGTGAAGTGGTCGTCCAACGCGAAGGTCGGCTTCGTCCAGCTCTGGCACAACGGGAAGGTGGCGCTGCCGAAGACGATGGGCGCCACGCAGTTCGGCAGTGAGATGAACTACCTGAAGCTCGGCCTTTACCGCGAGGACACCATCAAGCCCGAGGCGAGCGTGTACCACGATGGCTTCACCATGAGCACCACGCTCGAGGACGTGATGCCGCCCGCGCCGGCTCCCGAGCCCGTCCCCGAGCCCGCGCCGGAGCCGACCCCCACGCCCACTCCGACGCCGGATACCACGCCGACGCCGGAGCCCACCCCCACCCCGATTCCCACCCCGCCGGTCATCTCCGTCCCCACGCTGCCCGGCACCGGCACGCCGAACGTCGGCGTGGTGAACGATGACAACGGCCCCAACAACCCGCTGTCCGACAGCGGTCCGCAGGGATGTGGCGCGTCGGCCACGGGTGGAGCGCCGTTCGTCGCCGCCACCGCGCTGCTGGCCATGGCCGGGCTCTTGAGCCGTCGTCGCAAGCCCGCGGAAGTCCGCGCCCGTCGGCGCTGAGCTGAACCGACGGCCCTCGCCACTGCCTGGAAAACGAAAGCGGGTCCGTTCCTCGGGGAGCGGACCCGCTTCTTGTTTCCGGCGCGTGGGAGACAGCCTCAGTGCGCGCCTTCCACCTTCACGCCGGGGTTGGCGCGCTGGAGGAGGAACACCAGCACCAGCGAGCACGCGAAGATGGCGGTGAGCACGGTGAAGTTGGCGTTGAAGGCCCGCACCAGCGCCTGCATGTTGATGCGCTGGCTGAACAGGCCGTAGGCGGCGGACAGCGGGTCCGTCACCCGCGAGGCCACCGTGGCCTTGAGCGCGGCGAGCTGCTCCTGCGTCACCTGGCTGTACGGGTCCACGTGCGACGTGAGCGCCGTGGTGTTCACCTTCGTCAGCCGGTTGAGCGCGCTGCTCATCCACGCGGTGCCGATGGAGCCCCCCAGTTCGCGCGTCAGGTTGAAGAGCCCCGCCGCGTTGCCGCGCTGGTCCGGCCGCAGGTTGCTGAGCGCCATCACCGACAGCGGCACGAAGATGAAGCCCATGGAGCAGGCGCGGATGAAGACGGGCGTAATCAGCGTCGCCTCGTCCGCCGTGCTGCTCAAGTGGCCGTTGGTCCACAGCGACAGGCACATGCCAATGATTCCCAGGCCCACCAGCCACCGCCCGTCGAGCTTGCCGCCGAACTTGCCGATGAGCGGCATCAACAGCACCTGGATGAAGCTGCCCTTGAGGAACACCAGGCCGATGTCGAGCGCCGAGTAGTGCATCACCGTGCCGCAGAAGAGGCTGAAGAGGAACGAGCCTCCGAACAGCGCGGTGCCGACGAGGAAGTTCACCCCGGTGGCCGCCGCATAGGAGCGGTTGGCGAACACCCGCAAATCCACCACCGGCTCGGGTGTCTCCAACTGGTGGACGACGAAGGTGATGAGCGCCACGCCCGCCACCACGGCGAGCACGGTGATTTTCATGCTGTCGAACCAGTCCTCGCGCGTGCCCTCCTCCAGCACGAACTGGAGCGCCGCCATGCCCACCGCGAGCAGGGCGATTCCCCAACGGTCCACGCGGGCCGTGGAGGGCTGGAAGTCCTCCTGCTTGATGTGACGCCACGCCATGAACGCGGCGAACAGGCCCACCGGCAGGTTGATGAGGAATATCCAGTGCCAGCTCGCCACGTCGATGAGCAGGCCGCCCACCGTGGGCCCCAGGAGCGGCCCCGTCACCGCGCCCAGGCCGAAGAGCGCGCCGGCCATGCCGTGCTCCTTCTGCGGATAGCGCGCGAAGAGGATGGCCTGCGACGTGGGGATGATGGCGCCGCCGCCCATGCCCTGGAGGATGCGGAACACCACCAGCGAAGGCAGGTTCCACGCCAGGCCACACAGCACGCTGGCCGCGGTGAAGATGAGGATGGACGCGGTGAAGTAGCGCCGGAAGCCGAAGCGCCGCTGAAGCCAGCCCGTCATCGGGATGACCACCACGTTCGCCATCATGTAGCCGGTGGACACCCAGGCAATCTGGTCCAACGGCGTGCCGAAGCTCGCGCGGATGTCGCTGAGCGCGACGTTGACGATGGAGATGTCCAGCACGGACATCAGCGCCGCGGCCATGGCGGCGATGGTGATACCGGTTTTTGAACCGGTGATGACGTCGCCCTTCACGACTAGTTGCTCCTCGTGTCGACGGTGACGACGGCGCTCATGCCCGGCTTGAGGGCCACCTTCGACTCACCGTCGAAGCGGATGAGCACGGGGATGCGCTGCACCACCTTCACGAAGTTGCCGGACGCGTTGTCCGGAGGCAGCAGCGCGAAGCGCGCGCCGCTGGCACCGGCCAGGCTGTCCACGTGGCCCTTGAAGGCGTGGCTGCCAAACGCATCCACCTCCACCTCCACCGGCTGACCCGCCTTCATCTCGCCGACCTGGTCCTCCTTGAAGTTGGCCACCACCCACACGTCGTCCTGCGGCACCACCGCCATCAGCGGACGCTCCGGGCCCACCATCTGCCCCACCTCCACCGTGCGGCGGCTCACCACGCCGTCCACCGGCGCGCGGACGTGCGTATAGGAGACGGCCAGCTCCGCCAGGTGCAGCGCCGCCTGGGCCTGCTTGAGCTTCGCGTCGGACAGCTTCACCGCCGCCTGCGCCGCCTGCACCTGCACCGGCCCCGTCTCCGCGGCGGCGAGCTTGCCCTGCGCCGTCTCCAGTCCACCGGAGGAGCCCTGCACCCCCGCCTGCGTGGAGGTCAGCCGCGCGCGCGACACGTCCAGCAACGCCTTCGCCTGGTCATACGCGGACTGCCGCGCCTCCAGGTCCGCCTGCGTCACCGCGCCCTGCTCCTTCAGCGTCTTCACGCGCGTCATGTCCGCGTCCGCCAGCTTGAAGCGGGCCTCGGCCGCCGCCACGTCCGCGTGCGCCTGGTCCAGCGCCGCCTTGGACGAGCTGATGCCGCTGTTGGCCTGCGTCACGCCGCCGCGCGCCTGTCGCAGGTTCGCCCCGGCATTGGCCTCCGTGAGCGAGAGCTGCGACTGCGCGTTGGACGCCTGTGCCTCCGCGCTCAGCACATCCGCGCGGGCCACTTCCAGCTTCGCGTCCAGGTCCGTGGAGTCCAGCTCGACGAGCACGTCGCCCGCCTTCACCGCCTGGTTGTCGCGCACCAGCACCTTGGCCACCATGCCGGACACGCGCGGCGACACGTTGGCGATGCGGCCCTCCACCTGCGCGTCGTCCGTGGACTCGTGGCCACGCGTCAGCGCCCAGCGCGCACCGCCGCCCACCAGCGCCAGCGCGACGAGGGCGGGCAACACCTTCTTCGCTCGCGAGCGCGGCGCGGCGGGCTCCCTCGCGACGGAGGGGAGCTTCTTCGGAACATCGTTGTCCTGCACATCCAAGGAAGGGGAAGCAGTGCTCATGGTGGTTCTCAAAGGTTCAGCGAGTCGATGATTTGGTGGCTAACCATCCGGATGCGGCGGGTCATCCGCCGGGTCCGGCAGAGGGGAATCAGGAGGGCAAGGGGTGGCTCACGGCTCGCGGAAGGCGGGGAGACCGGTGGAGACCTTGGCCAGCAGCTCGCGCAGGGTGTCGCGCTCCTGCTCGCTCAACGGGGACATGAGCGCGGCCACGCGACGGTAGTGCTCGGGGAGCATCCCTTCGAGCAGTTGCCGGGCCTTCGGCGTGAGGTGCACGGTGTACATGCGGCGGTCTTCCGGGTGGTCCTCCCGGGAGATGAGGCCGTCCTTCTCCAGCGTGTCGAGCAGGCCCGTCATGGTGGCGCGGCTCACGCACGAACTCTCCGCCAGCTCCGCCGGAATGAGTCCTCGGCCGCCCTCCGTCTCGCTGGTGGAGTACAGCCGGACGAGCACGGTGAAGCGCCCCTTCGACAGCCCGTGTCGCGCCAGGCTGGCGTCGTAGGCGTCCGACAAGTCGTTCGACAGGCGCAAGAGGGTGATGCACGTCTCCAGGCCGCTCGAGTCGAGCTGCGGGAAGCGCTTCGCCAGTCGCTGCAGCCGCTCGAAGCGGGTGATGGGGGGAGGACTCACGCTCATCTCGATGCTCGGCGAAAGGATGCCGCCCCAATTAGTAAGGCCCCTAACTAGTGCACGCAATAGAAATCCACGAGGGGGCTCCAGAAGGAGACGGGCAGGGCTGCTCGCCTGCCCGGGAGTGAAGCCAGGTCCCCAAGGGGCGCGCGCACCGTTATGAAGGGGGCGTGCTCGACGTGAAGGACCCCACCGTCCAGGAGGCGCTGCGCCGTGCTTCCGAGGAGGCCGGGCTGCCGGACTACCTACTTAGCTGCGTGTATCCCCTGCTCAGGGACCCGGAGGGGGACTGGTCTCCTTGCTGTGGAGGAGGCTGTCAGCCGTGCTCGGCCACGCTGGCGGATGTGGCGGTGCGGACGCTGGAGCTGCTGGGGACGCCCCGGCGCTCGCCCGTGCCGGTGTGAGCGCGAAGCTGGCGTAGGCTCAACGGCCTCATGAATCCCCTCGTCCATGCGGAGTTCTCCTGGCTGGCGGCGCAAAGCCTGCGTGAGCGGAGAGACCGCATCCTCGTCACCTGCGCGGGCCTGGCGCCGGACCTGGACGGGCTCACGCTGCTCGGGGGTGAGGAGCTGTACGTGCGCTATCACCATGTGCTGTTCCACGGCTTCGTGGGCGCGCTCGTCACCGCTGGGGTGTGCATGGCGCTGGGACGACAGCGGCTGCGCGTGGGGCTGCTCGCGCTGGGGACCTTCCACCTGCACCTGCTCTGCGACCTCGCGGGCAGCGGGCCCGGGTGGCCCATCCACTACTACTGGCCCATCACCTTCCGGGAGTGGTTCTGGCAGGGGCAGTGGAACCTGTCCTCGTGGCAGAACGCCGTCATCGGCCTCTTCACCACGCTGGCGTGCTTCGCGTGCGCGCTTCGCTGGCGGAGGACCTTCGTGGAGCTGTTGTCCCCGCGCTGGGACGCGGAGGTGACGAAGACCTTGCGGCGGCGCTTCCTCGGGGAGCGCGAGGCGCCGACACCCGACGGCGTCGAGCGCTGAGCACGAGCGGGCCGGCCCTCACGGCTGTCGGCAGTCGCGCCGCAGGGTCTCCACCTGGTCTTGTGGCATGGCTCGCACGGTGGCGGGCGCGAGTTCCTTGAAGCGCTCGCACTTCTCCTTCGAGTCGGACTCCTGCTCCAGATGCTGGGTGGCCACCTGAGCGGCCTGCGCGGGCTCGCCCTTGTCCTGGTAGAGGCGCTCCAGCATGACGTGCGCGCCTTCCACCTTCGGGTTCTCCGCTATCTGTCGCTTCGCGGCGACAATCGCCTCGTCGACCCGACCCTGGCGCTCCAGGTCCGTCGCCTGCTGGAGTGACGCCGTCTCCGTGCAGTAGGGGAGCAGCGCCTTCACCTGCTTCGACAGCTCCGCCTGCTGCTCGTACAGCTTCGGGTCCGCGGCCCGCCAGACCTCGCAGCGCGTGGCGCGACGCTCGCCCTGCATCAGCGTCGACACGCGCTCGGTGACCTGCGTCGCGTCCTTGGGGCGCCCCACGTCCTCCAGCCGCTTCGCGAAGTCCAGGTGCGCCAGCGCATCGCTCGAGTCGCGATACGGGCTCACCTCCAGGTGCTTCTGGTAGCTGCGCACCGCCGCGTCCACCTCGCCCACCGCCAGCTCCGTGCGCGCCAGCTCCCGGTTCGCCTGCGGGTGGGACGGGTTCAGCTCCACCGTGCGGCGCAGCAGCGGAAGGCGCCCCGCTTCGTCCTTCTGTCGCAGGCTCAGCTCCCAGTACGGCCTTGCGTCCTTCGACCCCAACTCCACCTGTCGCTGGTAGATGTCCAACGCGCGCTGCCGCAAGTCGCCTTGAGTTCGCGCCTGCGGTGACTCGCGAAACGACGTGTTCCAGTACGCCTGAGCCAGCGCGAGCTGCACGTCCTGCTGGTCCGGATTCTCCGCCGCGGCCGCCTGGAGCAGAGCGATGGCCTTCGCGCAGCCCGCCTTGTCGAAGCCGTCCGAGGGGCAATTTCTCTGCGCCAGCCGGATGCCCTCCTTCGCCGTGGGCGATAGCGTGGAGGGGGTCGCCACGGAGGGCTTGGCCGCCGCCGAGGGCGGTGGGGATGGCGGAGTCTGGGCCAGCACGGGCGAGAGCAACCCCCACCCCGCGACGAGTAGAACCTTCGCGCTCATCTGTCCTCCTGGCTCAACGCTGGATGTGGACGTGGTCCGCCGCCGGGTCATTGCAGTCGAGGAACGTCACCGGCCCGTTCTCCGTGAAGCTGTCTTCCTCGCCCACCACCCGGATGCCCGCCAGCTCCACCAGGCACATGAGCTGCCGCGTGTCCCGGCCGGGCACCACCATGGAGCGCGGGGCGATGTCGAGCGCGCGTCCCCGGGTGTGCCGGCTGTTGATGGAGCCCGAGCCGATGAACCGGTTGCGCTGCGGGTTGCGGAACGCGCTGGTGATGAAGGGCTCCACGCTCACCGTCGTGGAGCGGTTGTTCGCCGTCGTGTCGGCCCGGCGATTCGGTCCGGCGAGGATGGAGCCCGCGCACAGGCCGCCCACCCGGGCCCCCGAGCACACGTCGTCTCCACTGGGATTCGTGTCCCCCAGCGGCCCGAGCATCAGCACCGACGGCCCCGGCGACACCACCACCGTCGCGGGGCTCCGCGTCAGGGTGCCCACCGGCACCACCTGCACGTCATCCTTGAGGAGCTTGTTCAGCTCGGCGTCCACCTCCTGGAGCAGCTTGTCCAGGTCGCCCGGCGTCTCCTCGGCGATGAGCGTGTAGTTGCCCCGGTTGAGCGTCGGGTTCCCCGCCACGCGGACGTTGGCCAGCGTCGGCTGGAAGTCCGTATCGTAATCCACATACTCCTGTCTCAGGGTGTCCGTCTCGTCCTGGCGGAGGAACGAGGACGGCGGCAGCTTCACCTCCAGCCTCCGGCCATCGTCCAGGTCCAGCACGCCCAGCACCTCGTACTCGAGCGGAGGGTTGGAGTCCCGGCTGCCGGCCACCGACTGCGAGGACTTGCCATGGAACGTCAGCTCCGCGCCCGTCGCCGTGGCGGGCTCGGCCGGGGCGGTGCGCGTGCCCACCGCCGTTACCGTCCACTGGATGCGGTCCACCAGCCCCGCCTCGCCTCCCGTGACGCGCGCGCGGACCACCAGCTCCTCGCTCGTCACGAACGACGTGCGCGTCGGCGTGCCCTCGCGGCGCGTGAAGGCCTCGATGATGGCCAGCGACACCCGCTCGCCACCTTCCGGAGTGGTGACCTCCACCAGGGGCGGCGGCTCTCCGCTGCCTCCCGTGCCCGTCGGGTCCGTCTCGCTCCCGCACTTGCAGCTCGCGACGAGCGCCGTCAGCGCCAGCCACCCCCACCATGCCTTCCTCTTCACGAGCGCCTCCCCCCCGCCACCCCAGGACCCGGGACAGCCGTGTAGCGGCCCGCGCACTTTCACCCGCGTCGCGCCGCGCGCCAGGAGCGCTTGCCCCCGGGCTGTCGGTGACTCGACGCGCTGGCGCCCAATCCCTCACTGCGCGACGGTGCGCCCGTCTCGCGGGGCAGGCACTTGCGTGCGGGCTTGTGTCCACCACCGTGCAGCACGTTGCACTCGGGCCCATCCACGGTCATTGCTTCACGGCACCGCGCGCGCCTAGCTTGAAGGGGTTTCCTCCAAAGGGGGCCCCATGCCTGCGTACCGTGACGTGCTCGCCAGGATTCCCGAACCTGACGCCGAGGCCGGGAGGCAGTGTCAGGGCCTGCTAGACATGAAGACGAAGCCGCAGGGCAGCCTGGGCCGCCTGGAGGAGCTGGCGTGTCAGTGGGCCACGCTGCGGGGTGAGCCCGCGCCCGCGATGCCTCGCAAGGGGCTGGTGGTGATGGCGGCGGACCACGGCGTGACGGAGGAAGGCGTGAGCGCCTACCCCGCCGAAGTCACGGCGCAGATGGTGGCCAACTTCGCCCGGGGCGGCGCGGCCATCAACGTGCTCGCCAGGCAGCACGGCGTGCGCGTGGAGGTCGTCGACATGGGCGTGCGCGTGCCGGTGGAAGGACTGGAGGGTGTGCGCGTGCACCGCCAGGGCCCGGGCACGGCGAACCTGGCCCGAGGGCCGGCCATGTCACGCAAGACGGCCGAGGAGGCCCTGAGCGTGGGCGCGCTGCTCGCGCTGGAGCTGGCGGACTCGGGCGTGACGCTGCTGGGCCTGGGAGACATGGGCATCGGCAACACCACCGCGTCGGCGGCGCTCACGTGCGTGCTCGCGGGCGTGTCACCGGACATGGCCACCGGGCGCGGCACGGGCGTGGACGACGCGGGCCTGTCGCGCAAGGTGGACGTGGTGCGGCGCGCGCTCGCGGTGAATCAGCCGGACGCGGCGGATCCGCTGGACGTGCTCGCCAAGGTGGGCGGCTTCGAAATCGCGGGCCTCGCTGGCGCGGCGCTGGGCGCGGCCTCCCGGCGGGTCCCCGTCATGCTGGATGGCTTCATCTCCTCCGTCGCCGGACTGGTGGCGGCCAGGCTGTGTCCCAAAGTCATGCCCTTCCTGCTCGCCAGTCACATGTCGCGCGAGGCGGGCCACCGCCGGGTGCTGGAGGCGCTGCGGCTGCGGCCCCTGCTCGACCTGGGCCTGCGACTGGGCGAGGGCACGGGCGCCGTGCTGGCGATGGGGCTGATGGACAGCAGCATGCATGTGCTGCACGAGATGGCGACGTTCGCCTCCGCGGGCGTGGCGGAGAAGACCCGGCGCTGAGGCTCGCTCCCACGGTCGAAACGTGGCAGGAGTCGCGCCGAGCCCCTCATGAAGCGACTCCTCGCCGGCATCGCCTTCCTCACCCGCATCCCCGTCCCCGGGGCCGCCACGTTCGACGCTGGCGACGTGGGCCGCGCGACGCTGTGCTTTCCGCTGGTGGGCGCGCTGCTCGCCGCGCTGCTCGTCGGCGTGCGCCTGGCGCTCTACCCGCTCTTGCCGTCGATGGTGACGGCGTACCTGCTGCTCGCCATCTACGCGCTGCTCACCGGCGCGCTGCACCTGGACGGGCTGGCGGACATGGCGGACGGCTTCGGCGGCGGGCGCACCAAGGAGGACGTGCTGCGCATCATGAGGGACCACGTCATCGGCGCGTATGGCGGGGTCGCCCTGCTGCTGACCGTGGGCCTCAAGGCGAGCGCGCTCGCGGCGCTGCTGGAGCGCGGACAGGCGGACGCGGCGCTGGTGGTGGCACTGGCGCTGGGGCGCTGGGGCTCGGTTCCGCAGGGGTGGCTCTTGCCGTATGCGCGGCGGAGCGGTGGCATCGGCATGGCCATCACCGATTATGTCGGCCGCGTCGAAGTGCTTGGGGCCACGGTGCTGGCGCTCGGCTTCGCCCTGGGGCTGATGGGCTGGAAGGGCGGCGTGGCCTTGCTGATGGTGGCGTGTGTGTCAGCGCTCCAGGGCCTCTGGTGCCGGAAGAAGATTGACGGCATCACCGGCGATACCATGGGCGCCAACACCGAGGTGTGCGAGGCGCTGGTGCTCGTGCTGGCGCTGGCGCTCGGCTGAGTCACCCGGGAAGGAGCGGAACGCGGCATGGACTGGCGAATGCCGAGCGGCGTGACGCGCATGATTCTGGTGCGGCACGGCAGGCCCTCCGAGGAGATGAAGGGCCGGTGTTATGGACGGCTCGACGTGGGCCTCGCGCCGGAGGGCCACGTCCAGGCGGAGCGGGCCGCGCGCCTGCTGGCCCAGGTGGAGCTCCAGGCCCTCTATTCGAGCCCCCGGCTCAGGGCGCTCGACACGGCGAGACGGCTGGCGGCGGACCGGGGCCTGGACATCCGCGTGGAGGAGGCCTTCCGCGAAATCGACTTCGGCCTCTTCGAGGGCCTCACCTACGAGGAGGCGGAGCGCCGCTTTCCGGACGTGTACGCGGAGTGGATGGAGCATCCGGCCCGGGTGCGGTTTCCGGAGGGAGAGACGTTCTCCGAGATGCGCGAGCGCGTGCGTGTCGGTGGGCGCATGCTGCGGGCTCGGCATACCGGACAGTGCTTCGCCCTGGTGTCGCATGGCGGCGTCAACCGCACCCTCCTCGCCGAGTCACTGGGCATGGCGGACCAGCACCTGTTCCGACTGGACCAGGTCCACGCCTCCGTGAATGTCATCGACTTCTACGGCGACGAGCCGGTGGTGAAGCTGATGAACGCGGAGCCCTGACACGGCGGGCCAGACACTCACCCGGGCCCTCGGTTTGACTGGTTTCGGGCGCGAGGCGTACCCTTCACCGTTCACGGTTCGGTTCGTTTCTGTCTGGGATTGACCGTCCGACGCGCAGGGGGGCCTGTCGCATGGAGACCGACTCGCGAGGTGAAGCCCCCGCGCCGCCTGGCGTCCCCGGAGTCCGTGAGACGCAGCGCCTCAATCCCTTCTCACCCGAGTCACTGAGCAATCCCTACTCCATCTATGAGCAACTCCTCCAGCGTCCGGCGTGCTGGAATCCGGAGCTGCGGCTGTGGCTGTTCTCGCGCCACGCGGACTGCGTGGAGGTGCTCTCCCATCCGCGCTTCAGCCGGAACATCGCGAACGCGCGGAAGAGTCGTCCCGAGGAGTTCCCCGCGCCTCCGGAGGCGCTCGCGGCGCTGTCCGCCATGCACAGTCAGTGGTTCCTGCTGATGGACCCGCCGGACCACACGCGCCTGCGCGCCGTGACGAAGCGCGCGCTGGGCACGCGCATGAAGGAGCTGTCCCTGAACATCCACGCCACGGTGGAGGCCCTCCTCTTCCAGGCGCGCAACCGGGGCGAGGTGGACATCATCGCGGACCTGGCCGCGCCGCTGGCCCGGACGACGCTGCGCTGGCTCGTGGGCGCCGACGACCTGGACTCGGACTTGTACCAGCGGTGGGCGCTCGCGCTCGCCCGCTGTGGAGATGCCTCCACTCCGCTGGCCGTGCGCGAAGCCGCCAGCGCCGCCACGCGCGAGGTGAGCCAGTGCCTCCAGGCCTCCGTCACCCGGCGCAGGCGGTCGCGTCGCGGCGATGTCCTGGGCCTGTTGGTGGCCGCGCAGGAGGATGAGCAGGCGCTGAGCGAGGAGGAGCTGCTTCCCACCTGCATGCTCCTGCTCTTCGGTGGCTACGACACCTCCGTCAACCTCATCGGCAATGGGGTGCTGGCGCTGATGGAGCACCGCGCGCAATGGGAGGCGCTGTGCGCGCAGCCCTCGCGCATCAAGGGAACGGTGGAGGAGGTGCTGCGCTTCGACACGCCGTTGCAGCTCTGCTCGCGCATGGCCCAGGAGGACGTGGAGGTGGGCGGCGCCACCGTGCGCGCGGGCGAGTGGGCCTGGGTGCTCTTGGGCGCGGCCAATCGAGACTCGAGGCGCTTCGAGCATCCCGACACGCTCGACATCCAACGCACGGACCTCCAGCACATCGCCTTCGGCCACGGCATCCACCAGTGCGTCGGGGCGGCGCTCGCGCGCATGGAGGCCCAGGGCGCGCTGGGCATGCTGGCGAGAGACTTGCCTGGACTGCGACTGGTGCCCGGCGCGTGGAAGCGGCGCGACACCGCCGTGTTCCGGGGTCTCACCGCCCTGCCCTGCCAGGGCTGAGCGGCTCAGGACGACTTGCGCGCCACCAGATAGATGAGGAGCGGCGTGCCCAGGGCCGCCGTCACCAGGCCCACGGGAGTCTCCTTGCCCGGAAAGATGATGCGGGCCACCGCGTCGCAGAGCACGAGGAAGCTGGCGCCCACCACCACCGAACACGGCAGCAGCACGCGTCGACTCACGCCCAGCACACGGCGGACGATGTGGGGGACGATGAGCTCCACGAAGGCGATGGGACCGCACCACGCGACACAGCCCGCCACGCCCAGCGCGCCCAGGCCGATGGATGCCATGCGGACCGCGCGCACGTTGACGCCCTGCGATTCGGCGTGCTCCTCGCCGGAGATGAACACCTCCAGTGCGCGCGTGAGCGTCAACAGGCCCACCACCGACACGGCGGCGATGGGCAGCAACATCACGATGTTCTGATAGCCCACCTGCGGCAGGTGGCCCATGGTCCACCGCATGGCCGTGAGCAGTTCGGCGGAGTCCGCGGAGAACTGCACGCCCGTGGAGATGGCACCCGCCGCCATCGAGAAGGCGATGCCCGCGAGGACCAGGTCATTCATCCGCACGTTGCGCCCCGCAGCGATGGCGGCCACCAGCAGGCTGACCCCCAGCGCGCCCACGAAGGCGGCGCCGGTGATGAGCGGCAGGCCCCACAGCGCGGTGCGCGCGCCCAGGACGATGGCCACCAACGCGCCCAGCGTGGCGCCGGCCGTGGTGCCAATGGTGCTCGGCGCGGCGAGCGGGTTGGAGAAGAGGGACTGGTACACCGCGCCCACCAGCGACAGCGTGCCTCCCACCACCAGCGCCATCAACGTCCGGGGGATGCGCAACTGCCAGAGGATGAAGTCGCGCGCGTCCGGCGGCATCGGCGGCCCGATGAAGGGCGCCACGGCGATCACGAGCGCGCACACCGCCAGCATCACCACCAGTCGCGTCCTCATTCCCCACGCTCCAGGGACATGCCCACGAAGACCCGGCGGTTCTCGACCTCGACGCCCCGCATCCGCACGGAGAACACCCGGCCCAGGTGCTCACCCAGGTCCGGGGCGTCGTAGTGCGACTCAAAGGCGACGCGGCCCTTCGACAAGCCCAGCACCCGAATCCGTCCCTCGCTGCCAGCGTGCATCGCATGGGCGAGCACGTTGATGTCGTGGGTGATGCACAGCACGCCCAGCCCCGAGCGCCACATCTGCCCCACGAGCGCGTACAGCTCCAACTGCTGGGCCGGGTCCAGGAAGTTGGCGGGCTCGTCCAGCAACACCAGGGGCGCTTCCTGTGCGAGCAGCGCCGCCACCGCGACGCGCTGCTGCTCTCCGCCGGACAACTCGGTGATGGGCCGCGAGGCGAGGGGCTCCGCTTGCACTCGGGCGAGCGCCACGAGCGCGGCTTCCTCCGAGCGACGGTGGGACTCCGTGAAGCGGTAGCGCGCGGCGGCCACGTGCTCCTGCGCGGTGATGGGCTCGGACACCTGGACGCGCTGGGGCAGCCACGCGAGGAACGCGGCGCGTTCCCGGGGCGAGAGGGCTCCCACGTCGCGTCCATTCAAGGTGACGCGGCCCGCGTCTGGGCGCTGAAGGCCGAGCGCCACGCGCATCAGCGTCGTCTTGCCCGCGCCATTGGGACCCACCACCGCGACGAAATCTCCAGGCGCGACGCGGAGGGACACGTCCTCCAGCAACGCCCGCTCGCCCTTGCGCACCGTCGCCCCGGAGACCTCCAGAAGAGACGTCATGGGGTCTTCGCGTCGAAGCGCAGCGCGGCCTGGAGCTGCTCCACCACGTCCAGGATGCGAGGGCCGGTGGACTGCACACCCGGGCCAGCCACGAGCTTCACCCGCCCCTGCTTCACCGCGCGCAGCACCGTCAGTTGCTTCCACGGGGCGAGCTGTCGCGCCTCCTCTTCCGGTGTCAGGCGCGGGCCCTCCACCAGCACCAGGACGATGTCCGGGTCCAACGTCATGAGCTGCTCGACGGAGACGTTGGGCGGCCCCGCGGGGTCCTCGGCGACGGCGTTACGCGCGCCGGCGGCTTCCAGGGCCGCGCCATGGAGCGAGCCCTTGCGGATGTACCAGATGCTGGTGAGCGCGGCCTCCGGGTCTCCAATCACCAGCAGCACGCGGGGCGCATCCGGCGGAGGCTTGCGCTTCAGCGTCGTCTCCACCTTCTGGGCCAGCTTCGTGGCGGCGTCCTCACGCCCCGTCTGGCGGCCCAGCTCGCGAATCCCGTTCGCCACGTCGTCGACGGAGAGCCAGGGCAGCACCTTCACCGGGGCGAGCGCGGACAGCGAGCCCGCGGGGGCCTGCTTCACCTGTTCATCGATGATGAGCGTGGGCTTGAGGCGGGCGATGGCCTCGTAGTTGGGCGACAGCGTGGAGCCCACCTTGGGCACGGACGCCGCCTCGGGGGGCCAGGAGGCCCAGTCGGAGAGGCCCACCACCTGCTCTCCCGCACCCAGCGCGAAGAGCGTCTCCGTGATGCCGGGCGACAGCGAGACGATTCGCCGCGCGCCCGCCTCCGGGGCCGGCGCCGAGCGCTGACAGCCCGCGAGGAGCGTGAAGGAGAGGACGAGCAGGAAGAGAGAGCGTGCGACGGACATGAGCGGCGAGGAACCCGTGAGAGGTTGGCGCCCTATAGTGCACGCGCGCCAGGAGGCCCGCCATGCCGAAGCAACCCCACCTCATGATTCAAGGCACGGGCTCCCACGTGGGGAAGACCACGCTCGTCGCCGGCCTGTGCCGCCTGTACGCGAACAAGGGGCTGCGCGTGGCCCCCTTCAAGTCGCAGAACATGTCCCTCAACTCCTTCGTCACGGAGGAGAACGAGGAAATCGCCCGAGCCACGGCGGTGCAGTCCTTCGCGGCGAGGCAGCGGCCCATCGTCCACATGAACCCGCTGCTGCTCAAGCCCAAGTCGGACAGCGTCAGCCAGCTCATCATCCACGGCCGACCCCACCAGGACGTCGACGCGCGCGAGTACTTCCTCTCCGACACGCACCGCGCGCTCAAGCTGTCCGCCATCCAGGAGTCCATCGACCACCTGACGCGCCACTACGACCTGGTCATCGCGGAGGGCGCGGGGAGCTGCGCGGAGCCCAACCTGCGTCCGTTCGACGTGGTGAACATGGAGGTGGCGCACCGGCTGGACGCGCGGGTGTACCTGGCGGTGGACATCGACAAGGGCGGCATCGCGGCGGAGCTGCTTGGCACTTTGCGGGTGCTGGAGCTGGTGGCGCCGGAGGACTGCGAGCGCATCGCCGGCTTCATCATCAACAAGTTCCGAGGAGACCGGCAGGTGCTCCAGCCCGCGGTGGACTTCATCGAGCACCACGCGAAGCGGCCTGTCGTCGGGGTGATTCCCTATCTGTCGCTGGCGCTGGAGGAGGAGGACCGCGTCCAGCCTCGGATGCAGGGTGCGCCGGAAATCGACGTGGCGGTGGTGTACCTGCCGCACATCTCCAACAGCACGGACTTCGACTACCTCCAGGAGGAGCCCCACGTGCGCGTCCGGTTCGTGCGCTCGGTGGACCAGCTCGGCGCGCCGGACGCCATC
Organism: Myxococcus eversor; assembly: GCF_010894455.1. Lineage (GTDB taxonomy): Bacteria > Myxococcota > Myxococcia > Myxococcales > Myxococcaceae > Myxococcus > Myxococcus eversor. The sequence goes on from NZ_JAAIXY010000023.1 coordinate 166,777, forward strand.
ATCCTGCCCGGCACCAAGAACACCGTGGGGGATTTGCATCACCTGCGGCGCATCGGCTTCGAGCGAGTGCTCCAGGAGTTGAGCGCCACCACGCCCATCGTCGGCATCTGCGGGGGCTTCCAGATGCTGGGGCGTGCGTTGCTGGACGAGGGGCGCCGCGAGTCCGAGCACGGGAGCACCACGGGCCTGGGGTTGTTGGATATCGACGTGGAATTCCTACCCGGGAAGACGGTCTTCAATCGTCACTACACGCCCACGTCTGACAATCCCTTCGCGGGCGCGGGCGCGGTGTCAGGGTATGAAATCCACTCCGGACTCGTCAGGTATGCGAGCGCGAGGCCGCTCTACGCCCATGCGGGCGGAGTCGACGGCGCCGTGCATGAGCGACTGCCCATCTTCGGCACGTTCATCCATGACCTGTTCAAGAATCCCCGACTCAGCAGGTCGTTTATCGACTCATTGCGCCAGCGCAAGGGATTGCCAGTCCTGACAGCACCTCTGTGCAACCATGACACCCGTCGTGAGGAGAGTTACAATCGCCTGGCATCCACCCTGGCCGAGCACATGACAACGTTTGCCTGACTCCATCCCGCCGAGGGGGGCGCTTGGGGATTCCCGACTGAAGCGCATGTAGGAGGAGGCTCGACATGAAGCTCGATGGATTCGTCCGTGTGCTGCCACGCGTGGTGCTGCTGCTTGCCATGGCCTGTCAGCACGACGCCCACGCGCAGGAACAGGCCTCTGTCAGCACCACCGACAGCAACCTCGCCGCGCAAGTGCTCACACCCGTGGGCACCACGTATCCCTATACCCAACAGTTGCAGTGGTTGGACTCCACCCGCTTCATCGTAGGGCGCCTGGATGGCTCCATGACGTTCTTCCGTCCCCCGGGCCCCACGGAGTGGGGGCCCATGCTCACCGATGTCCTGCGCACCCCCGCCAACCGGGGCGTGGAGATGATGGCCGTTCGCGACGAGCGGACCTTCGTCACCTCCAACGACAGCACCACCATCACCCTCTGGCGCGAGCGGGATTCAGCGCTGCAAGAGGACGCGGAGCCGGCGCACCTGGACAGGCTCCCTCGCGAGTTCCGCTTCGAGAACTTCGCCTACGACGCGGACGTGGGAACCGCCAACAGCGGCGTCTTCGTCGTCCACGCGAACCGCGAGTATCTGGTGACGGGCCATGAGAACGGCTTCGTCCTCATCTGGAGCGTCTCGCGCAACGGCCGCCAGCTCGCGATGCACAAGAAGCTCAACGTCCGCTCCCCCAACCCCATCCCCAGCCCCTTCCAGCTTTGGAACGTGCGCGACATCGTCGCGTGGCGCGATGGCATCGTCATCACCGGCGCGGAGGACGGCGACCTGGTGATGCTCCAGCTCCCCCAGGGCAACGTGCTCGCCCGCAAGCGCTACAACCCGAGCGCCCAGCGCGGCATCAACGGCCTGGCCATCCTCGATGACCACCTGGTCGCCGTGGCCTGCTCCGTGGGTCCCTCGGACAAGAATACGTGGCTCTTCCGCGTGCGCCCCGCGGAGTTCCAGTCCCAGGGCTCCGTGGACCTGAAGCAGAACCTGTCCCTGCCTCAGTCCTTCGCGTTCCGCGCCGCCATGGCCCGCGTCGGCGGCCAGCCGTACGTCTTCGCCACCACGCAAGAAGGCCTGCTGTGGACCGTCCTCGTCACCCCCGCCGGGCAGCTCCAGGTCCAGGCCTCCAGCTCCGTGGACTTCCCCATCGGCGAGGCCATTGACTACAACCCGACCACGTCCCAGCTCGCGGCCGTGGGCGTGCTCGTCAACCTCTTCAACGTCGGCGTCCCCACTCCCGCCGCTCCCGAGCCGCGCAAGCAGGCTCCCAAGGTGGCTCCTCCCCAGGCACCTTCCCTGAGGCCCGAGCCCGCTCCGGCGAACTGAGGCGCCACCATGTCGGGCCACAGCGCTCCGTGGGTGCTGGGCATTGGCGCGTCGAACCACAACGGCGCCGCGTGTCTCTTGCGCGGCGACGAAGTGGTCGTGGCCATCCAGGAAGAACGCCTGCTGCGCCGCAAGCGGGCGTGGCTTCCTGGCGGCCTCGCGTCGCTGTCGGTGCGCTACTGCCTGGAGCACGCGGGCATCCAACCCGAGGACCTGAGCCTCGTCGCGTGCTGCTCGCTGATGGGGCCTCGTGGGCCCCTGTTCGACGTGCGGGCCAACCCCGACCTCGCCCTCCACAGGACGGGGGTGCCGACCCTCACCCTCTCCCATCATCTGGGACACGCCGTCGGCGCCTTCGCCACGTCCGGCTTCGACGAGGCCCTGGTGCTCGTCGTCGACGGCTTCGGCTCCAACGTCAACGACTTGTCCCCAGAGGAGCTGGCGGCGGTCGTCTCCGAGCGGCGCGGAGAGGAGACGCTCTCCGTCTACCGCGCCTCACCCGAGGGCTTCGTCCCGTTGGAGAAACACCTGGGGACCTTCCTGGAGGTCACCGCCTCCGCGGAGCTGGAGCGCTTCCAGGGGATGCCACGCTTCGGCAGCCTGGGAGGCCTGTACTCCGCCGTCGGGCGACAGCTCTTCTTGGACGTGCTCGAAGGGCCGGGCAAGGTCATGGGCCTCGCGCCCCATGGCGTGCCCGAGTTCCCAATCACCGACTTCTTCGACATCGTCGACGGACGGTTCGTCTTCTCCGACGCCGTGCCTCGGCGGTTCCCTCACAACGAGCGCTGGCCCGCGCGACAGGAGGAGTATCGGAACCTCGCGGCCTCCGCACAGGCGGCGCTGGAAGCAGGGCTGCTACACGTCGTCCGACGACTGCGCGCGAGCACGTCCTGCGACACGCTCTGCTACGCGGGTGGCGTCGCGCTCAACAGCGTGGCGAACGAGCGCCTCTTCACCGAAGCGGGCTTCCGGGACGTCTACGTCATGCCCGCCGCCGAGGACAGTGGCACGGCCCTGGGCGCGGCGTACCACGGGCTCTGGCACCTGACAGGACATCGCTCCAGTCGAAGGCTCCAGCAGGACAGCGTGGGCAGGACGTATCCCTCCGCTTGGATGGAGCGCGCCATCCAGGCGACGCCCGCCGTCGTATCCCGTCGCTTGCCCTCGGTGGTGCCCGCCGTCGCGGACCTGCTGGTGGAGGGCAAGATGCTCGGGTGGTTCCAGGGAGGCTCCGAGCTGGGCCCGCGCGCGCTCGGGCAACGGAGCATCCTCTGCGACCCGCGTCCCGGTGACATGAAGGACGTCCTCAACAGCCGGGTGAAGTTCCGCGAGGCCTTCCGCCCCTTCGCGCCCGCCATCCTCGCGGAGCACGCACGCGAGTGGTTCGACCTCGACGCCAAGGAGTCCGACGACAGTCCCTTCATGCTGCGGGTGTGGCGCTTTCGTGAGGCGCAGCGTCATCGCGTCCCCGCCGTCGCCCACGTCAACGGCACCGGCCGCGTCCAGACGGTCCGCGCGGAACACGTCCCGCTGCTGCACGCGCTGCTCACGGCGTTCCATGCCCGCACCGGAGTGCCCGTCCTGCTCAACACCTCCTTCAACGTCGCGGGAGAGCCCATCGTCGAGACACCCGAGGACGCCCTGTGGTGCCTGCTGTCCACGGGGCTCGACGGCTGCGTGCTGGGTGAGCACCTCGTCATGAAGCAGGCGGCCTACGGTTCACTGCTGGACCTGGAACTGCACGTGCTCGGAGAGCGGCTTCCTCCCGAGCCCGGCGGTCTCGCGGGTGAAAACGACCTGGGGCACCTGTTGAAGGAGCCACTCGGGTTCGCCCTGGACGCGGAAGGTCGCGCCCTGGAGGATGCGCGCCAGATGACCGGCGGGTGGAGACATTGTGGCGCGTTCCGCGTGCGGACTCCGTGGGGCACGGTGCTCCAGCTCGTCTCCCCTTCCCTCGCGGAGCTGGTGGAGACCATCGAACCCCGCATGACGGGCTGGCGATTGCTCGAACGTGCCGCTCGGGAAGACGCCACGCTGGATGAAGGACGGCTGCTGCGGATGCTCGGCTCGCTGCGCCGGGCTTCCATTCTCGGCTTCGGTCCGGGACTCGCTCCCGGTGCGGGAGCGTGAGGACAGCGTTCGCGAGGTGGTGCCTGGGACTGGCGCTGCTGACAGGCGCCTCCGTGCGGGCCCAATCCTCCGAGGACGCTGGCACCCCACCGTTGTCCGAGGTCATCGACGTGGTGGGCAAGGTGCCCGACCCCGAGCCGATGGACCGCGCCTCGCAACGAGACCCCAGCAGCGTCGTCACCGTCATCTCCGTGGAGGAGCGCGGCGGCACGGCCCGCGACACCGCCGAGGTGCTCGCCACGTCACCCGGTGTCGCCATCCAGGAGTCGGGCGGGTATGGCCAGAGCAAGAGCCTCGTCGTCCGCGGTGCTTCGTCGAACGGGACGCTGGTGCTGCTCGACGGCATCCCCCTCAACGGCGCGGGCGGCAGCGCGGACCTGTCGCGCATCCCCCTGGCGCTCGCTCGCGAGTTCGAGGTGCTGCGTGGCAGCGCGGGTGCACGCTATGGCAGTGGTGGCCTCGGCGGGGTGGTGAACATCGTCACCCGCAGCCCTGGCGACACGCTGAGCCTGTCCGGGGAAGTGAGCTACGGAAGCTGGGATACGGCGACGGGCTGGCTCGCCGCCACCGGCCCGCTGCTGGACAGTGAGCTGCTCCTGCTCGTGCATGGTGGCACCTCCTCTGGCGGCTTCTCCTACCCCTTCGACACCACGCCCACGCTGCCGGGAGACGCGCCCGAGACGCGACGGCGCGACAACAACGATGCACGGGGCGCGGGTGCGCTGCTGCGCGTGAGGCATCGGCTGGCTCCGGGCGTGGTGGTGGATGCGATGGGCGAGGGCTCGCTGGAAGGACGCGGACTCGCGGGCACGGTGCAGAACCCCGTCGCGGACGCTCGTCAGTCCAGTCGCCGGGGCGTGCTGAGCCTGCGCGTGCTCGGCTCGCTCGCGAACCGGGTCGACGTGTCGGCGCGCGCGCACTTCCGACAGGAGCGCTTGGAGCTGTCCGGCGGCCCGGTGTCGCAGCAGGGCGTGCAGGTGCTGCGCGCGGGTGGCGGAGAGTTCGAGGGGCGAAGGCCCCTGGGTGACTCGCACGTCGTCTCAGCGCTGGCGAGCGTGGGTGGCGAAGGCCTGTCCACGAACGGGGTCGCCACGCCGACGGAGGAGCGGACGTCCTGGCTGCGCGCCAGCGTCATGGCGATGGACGACGTCGCGCTCTTCTCGGGACGCCTGCACGTGACGCCCTCGCTGCGACTGGAGCGCGTGGGCCCATACACACTGTGGTCTCCCAAGCTGGGGGCCCTGGTGTCACTGCCCGCCGGCCTGGAGCTGCGCGCCAACGTGGGACAGGCCCACCGCGCGCCTTCGATGCTGGAGTTGTACGTGCGCCAGGGCACGCTGCTGCCCAACGCGGACCTGCGCGCCGAGCGGGCCGTGTCCGCGGACGTGGCGTTGGCCCACCACACGGAGCGCTCGCTCGTGTCCGTGGGTGCCTTTCATAGCCTCTACGAGGACCTCATCGCCTACGAGGCCTATCCCCCGTTCGCCGCGAAGCCCTTCAACTTCGCCTCGGCGCGCGTCTCGGGGCTGGAAGTGGACGCGGAGGCGCGACCCACGCCCTACATGTCGGGCTCCCTGGCGTACACGGTGCTCGTCTCGCGCAACCTCCGGGACGACCCGCGCTACTACCTGAAGGAGCTTCCGCTCCGTCCGCGTCACACCGTGTCCGCGCGCGTGGCCGCCGGGCCTTCCTGGCTGACGGGCCGCGTGGAGCTGCGGGCCCAATCCTCGCAGCTTCGCAACCGCACCGGGGAGCTGGTGCTGCCGGCCCGGGCGCTGCTGCACGCGGGCGTGTCCACTATCTTGGGACGCCATCCCGCACTGACCCTCTCTCTCGATTTCAAGAATGTCTTCGACACCTTCGTCGAGGACTTCGACGGCTATCCCCTGCCGGGCCGCGCCGTGCTCGCCTCCGTGGCGATGTCGCTCGACGTCTCTCCCTCTTCCCCTCGAAAAAAGGCGGACACCCCATGAATGCCGCGCCACTTCCTCCCGGGCGACACGTCGCCGTCCTGGTCTCCCTGCTGTCGTGCCTGCTGCTGACGGGCTGCCCCGACGAAGGCGTTGTCTGTAGCGAGGGACTCTCCCGCTGCGGGGACACCTGCGTGGACCTCACCAGCGAGTCCGCGAACTGCGGCGAGTGTGGCAACACCTGCGGCACCGGACAGCTCTGCGCGCAGAGCGCGTGCCGCTGTCAGCAGGGCGCCACGGCCTGCGGCGACGCCTGTGTCGATACCCAGTCCTCGCCCCAGCATTGCGGCGGCTGCGCGGGCGAAGGCGGCAAGGTCTGCCAACCGTTCGAGGTGTGCATGAATGGCGACTGCCAGGGGAGCTGCGCTGAGGGCATGCTTCAGTGTTCAAACGGGTGTATCAATCCGGCCGTCAGCAACCTCCACTGCGGCGCTTGCGACAACGCCTGCGGCGACGCTCGCAGTTGCCGGGGCGGCGTGTGCACCTACGATGTGGTGGCCACGTGCTTCAACACCGGGCAGGTGGTGGGCATCCAGTCCGGCTCGGACTTCAAGGGCCCGAACACCCTGGTGGCCTCGTCTCCGCAGAGCGCGGCGCGGATGATGAACGTGCTGCTGGTGCTCGACTCCACACGCAAGCTCGTCCAGGCGCGTCTAAGTGACTACGGCGTGCTGCCCGCGCGCAACGACACGGGCCGCGCTCCCAACCAGGTTTTGGTCCTGGACCCGTACCTCTACATCCTCAACTCATCCGACAACACGCTTCAGATCCTCCGTCGCGAGGGAGACCCCATCCCCCCCGGTCCCCGGCCCTCCCACTACCCCGACGGCATCCCCCTCACCGACATCGCGAGCGTGAGCTTCGGCGCCAACACCAATCCCTTCGCCATGGCGTGGACGGGCAACGACCTCTGGGTCACGCTCTATGGCAACCTGTTGGGCGACCCGTCCGCCGGGGGCCGTGTGGTGCGCGTCTCACTGGCCAACAACGAGCCCACCGTGGTGGACACCATCGAGCTGCCCTCGGGGGCCGCGCTCAAGCCCTTCTCCGGCAACACCACGCTGTCCACGCCCACCGGCATCGCCAGCCACCACGGCAAGCTGTACGTCGCCCTCAACAACCTGAACCCCGTCACGTACAGCCCCGGCGGGCCCGGCCTGCTCGCACGCATCGACCCGACGAGCCGCGCGGTGGACCTCATCGACCTGGGCGAGGGCTGCCTCAACCCGAGCTCCGTGGCGCCCGTGGGCGAACAGCTCCTCGTCAGTTGCGGCGGCAAGGCCACCTATGACTCCGACTTCAAGCTGCTGTCCGTGGAGCGCTCGGCGCTGGTGCTCCTCGACGCGCAGGACCGCGTGGTGTCCACCGCGCCCATCCAATGCTCGCCAGGCATCGGCTCCTGTCCGATTCCGGCCGCCGGCCGCTTCGCCGTGGTGGGCAATCGCTCCTACCTGGGTGACACCAACGGCGGGCGCATCTTCGTCCACGAAGTCGTGGGCAGCACGCTCGTCGAGCGCCGGGGATTGTTGGACACGTCGGAGCCCGCCATCGCCGCGTGCCCCGCGAGTGGCTTCTCCCTGGTCAGCGACGTGGTGGCCCTGGACAAACAGTATTGAAGCGGGGGCACTTCGCCCCGACGGGGCAATGTGCCCCGGTCCCGGCGGGTCAGTTCATCCCGCTGGGACGCTGTCCTCCGAGGGAAGTCTCGCCGAGCACCGCCCTGGCATGGGGGATGCTCAGGCCCTCCCCCCGTGCCCCACGAGACATCGCGGGCACGGACCGGAGAAGAAGCCATGAAGCGTACCCTGTCTCTTGCTGTCGGCCTTTCCCTGCTGTCGACGGGCGCGTTCGCCGCGGCTCCCAAGCCGAGCACGCCCCCCACCGCGCAGAAGCCCGCCGCCGAGGCGCCCGCGAAGCCTGGCACCAAGGCGAAGCATTCCAAGGAGCATGCGGCCCACACGAAGGCCGCCTCCACTCCCACCAAGGACACCGGCGCGACGCACTGACCTCTTCTTTCGGCGCTCGCGGTACGTTGTGAGTACTTCCTTCCGGTCCATGCGGATTCGACCCCTCCCAGGTGCATGGACCGGAATAGCCTCGACCCACCGTGAGACTCGCTCGCAAGTTCACCCTCGCTCTCGTCCTGCTCGCCGTGGCCGTCATCGCCGGGCTGCAGGTCATCCAGGTCCGCCGTGAGCTGGAACGCTCGGCGCTGGACATGCAACATGACCACCGGCTGCTCGGCCACACGCTCGCTGGCACCATCGGCAAGGCGTGGCAGCTCGCCGGTGAGCGTGAAGCCCTCACGCTCCTGAACCAGTCCAACAACTACCAGGAGCAGGTCCACCTGCGCTGGGTCTGGTTGGATGGGGGCCCTGGCACTCCGTCGCTCATCGGCTTCCCGCCGCGCCTGCTGGCCACGCTGCGCCAGGGCCAGGACGGCTCCATGGTGGACCCGACTCCGGAGCCCGGCCTGCTGCATTCGTACACGCCGGTCCGCATCGGCCCGCGCTTCGGCGCCATCGAAATCACCGAGTCATTGGGCGAGGAGCGACAGCACGTCTTCGTCACGGTGGTGGGCACCATCGTCGCCACCGGCACCATCACCTTCGCCTTCTTCATCGCCGCCATGGCCATGGGACGCAGGCTCGTCGGAGAGCCGGTGGACGAGCTGGTGCAACTGGCGAACCGCTTCGGCCAGGGTGATTTGACGGCCCGCGTGCGGCTGCCCACCCAGCGACGCGGGGACGAAATCACCACGCTGGCCGACGCGATGAACCGCATGGGCGAGCAGTTGGAGGAGACGCGCTCGCGCCTGTCCGCGGAGACGGTCGCGCGCCTGTCCGCGGTGGAGCACCTGCGCCACGCGGACCGGCTCACCACCGTGGGCAAGCTCGCCTCCGGCGTGGCGCACGAGCTGGGCACGCCGCTCAACGTGGTGATGGGCCGCTCGAAGATGATTTCGTCGGGCGAAGCGGAGGGCGAGGAGGTGGGCGAGTGCGCTCGCATCATCTCCCAGCAGGCCCAGCACATGACGGGCATCATCCGGCAACTGCTCGACTTCGCGAGGCGCCGCGCGCCGCACCGGGCCCCGGAGGATGTGCGGGAGCTGGTGGACCGCTCGCTGTCGCTGCTCAGGCCCATGGCCTCCAAGAAGAGCATCACCCTGGTGGACGACGTGCCCCCGGGTGTCATGCTGGAGGCCGATGGAGGTCAGGTGCAGCAGGTGCTGACGAACCTGGTGATGAACGCGCTGCAGGCGATGAACAAGCCCGGTACGGTGCGCATCCTCGCGACGCGCACGCGCGCCACGCCGCCCACGGACGTCGGGGGCGCGGAGAGCAGCTACGTGCGGGTGGACGTGGAGGACGAGGGCGGCGGAATCCCCGCGGACGTGCTGGGCCATGTCTTCGAGCCCTTCTTCACTACGAAGGACGTGGGCGAGGGCACGGGGCTGGGGCTGTCCGTCTCGTATGGTCTCATCCGGGACCATGGCGGCTGGATTGCCGTGCGCAGCGAGCTGGGACGCGGTAGCTGCTTCTCCATCTATCTGCCGAGCGGAGGGGACACATGCCAGGCCGCGTCCTGATGGTCGAGGACGAGCGCGAGATGCGCGCCATGTTGGAGAAGGGATTGACTCGCCGGGGCTACACGCCCGTGGCGCTCGCGTCCGCGGATGAGGCGCTGGCGCGACTGGCCGGCGAGGACTTCGACGTGGTGTTGACGGACCTGCGCATGCCCGGGATGGATGGGCTGGCGCTGTGCGAGCGCATCGTCCTCAACCGGCCGGACATCCCCGTCATCGTGCTGACGGCCTTCGGCAGCCTGGAGACGGCCGTGGCCGCCATCCGCGCGGGGGCGTACGACTTCGTCACCAAGCCCATCGACCTGGATGCGCTGGTGCTGGTGCTGGAGCGCGCGGTGCAGCACCGGGCCCTGCGCGACGAGGTGCGCCGGCTGCGGCAGCAGTTGGGGCGGCAGCAGGACAGCGGCGCGGTGGTGGGCGAGAGCCCCGCCATGCAGCAGGCCTATGCGCTCATCGACCGGGTGGCGGACCTGGACTCCACGGTGCTGATTACCGGCGAGAGCGGCACGGGCAAGGAGGTGGCGGCGCGCGCGGTGCACACGCGGGGTCGCCGCTCGGCGGGGCCGTTCGTGGCGCTCAACTGCGCGGCGATGCCGGAGGCGCTGCTGGAAAGCGAGCTGTTCGGCCACGCCAAGGGCGCCTTCACGGACGCCAAGGCGACGCGCACGGGTCTCTTCGTCCAGGCCAACGGCGGCACGCTGTTCCTGGATGAAGTGGGCGAGTTGCCGCTCACGCTCCAGCCCAAGCTGTTGCGCGCGCTCCAGGAGCGGGTGGTGCGCCCAGTGGGTGGGGACACGGAGATTGCGTTCGACGCGCGCATCGTCGCGGCGACGAATCGGGACCTGGAGCTGGCGGTGGAGGAGGGCCGGTTCCGCGAGGACTTGTACTACCGGCTCAACGTCATCGGCGTGGAGCTGCCTCCGCTGCGGGCCCGGGGCAACGACGTGCTGTTGTTGTCCCAGCGCTTCATCGAGCAGTTCGCCGCGCGCAACAACAAGCGCGTGGTGGGGCCGTCGCCGGCGGCGGCGCAGCGACTGTTGGCCTATGGGTGGCCGGGGAACGTGCGCGAGCTGCAGAACTGCATGGAGCGCGCGGTGGCGCTCACGTCGTTCGAGCAGCTCACGGTGGATGACCTGCCCGAGCGCATCCGGAACTACAGCCAGCCCAAGGTGGTGCCAGAGAACACGGACCCGTCGGAGCTGGTGACGCTGGAGGAGCTGGAGCGGCGCTACATCCACCGCGTGCTGGAGGCGGTGGGTGGCAGCCGGACGTTGGCGGCGCGCATCCTCGGCGTGGACCGGAAGACGCTGTACCGGAAGCTGGAGCGCGACGACGAGGCGAAGAAGCCCTGAGCGTCAGTCGAGCGTCTCCAGGCGGACCTCGAAGAGCTTCGGCCAGAGCTTGCCCGTCATGAGCATGCGGCCGGTGCCGGGGTCCACGGCGATGCCGTTGAGGACGGCCTCGCGGTTGTCCAACTGAGGAGCCACGGCACGCGTGAGAGCGGAGGCGTCGATGATGCCGATGACGTTGCCAGTGGTGGGGTCGATCTCCAGCACGCTCGAGGAGTGCCAGACATTGGCGTAGATGACGCCGTTGGCGCACTCCAGCTCGTTGATCTGGTCCTGGGGCTGGCCTTGCAGCGTGACCTCCACCGTGCCCAGGGGTTCGAAGGTGTCGAGTGAGTGGAAGGTCAGCGTGGAGCTGCCGTCGCTGCGGACCAGGCGGCCCTGCCAGTAGCACAGGCCCCAGCCATCTCCGGAGTAGCGCGTGGTGCGCTCGCGAACAGGGGGCAGGCCGCTCCAGGTGTAGAGCAGTCCCTCCGTCCAGGTGATTTGGTAGAGGCGCTCGCCGTCACTGGCGAGGCCCTCGGTGAAGATGTTGCCCAACTCCTCCATCCACACGGGCGTGGCGGACTCCAGGGAGAGTTCGCGCAGCGTGCCCTCGTGGCCGGTGCTCTCGAAGAGCCGGCCCTGGTGGAAGACGAGCCCCTGCGTGAAGGCCTCCGTCGAGTGTGGATACTCCTGGACGATGCGGGCGACCTTCCGCGTGGGGCCCCCATCCGGGTTGATGCGCCGCTGCGCGGGGCCGCAGCTGCAGCCGTTTCCCATCCCCATGCCCAGGACACAGAGCGCCGACACCCACGCTGATTGATGAACTCGCATCGCGGGAGTCACGGAAGCAGGAAACGAAGGCCGGCACAACACGCGCGCGGAGGCCCTGTTCAGGATGGTCAAGGAGCCGAGCGGCCACCAATCTCCGGGAACCGCGCATAGGCGAGCAGGAGCGCATCCAGATGTGCGGGGTCATCCAGGTCCAGTGGCGCGGCCGTGAGCTGGACAATCCACCCTCCAGATAGCGTACGACGCGCTCGCGTGAGCAATTCGGCGTCGCGCGAGGCCTCCGGGAACCCAAGGGTCTGGGCGGTGGCGGCCGACCAGTAGTTCAGCCATCCCAGGCAATACGGAATCTCGGGCGAGCGGATTTTCTCGGGGAACTTGAGCGCTGGAAGCTCCTGGGGCGGAATCCCAGGTTTGTGCACTGGATCCACTGTCTGCCCCGCGATTCGCACCGCCGTCTTGGTCGGCGTCGCATGCCCCCAGCGCGCGCTCCCTCCGCCACGCCTTCCAGCACGCCCACCGCCGCGGCAATCAAGTCCTCGTCCAGCGGGAGCTTCGCATGGACGTCGAGCATCGGCTGACCACCTGGTGCCTGACTCCCTGGCGTTTGCAGTCCGTGGACCGTCACGGGGTGACTCTCGTCCCCGTTGCACACGAGAGGAAATCCTCCGTCCCTCATCTCTTCCGCGAGCCACGCATCGCGAGCTTGCAAGGCCATGGGGTGCCCGTCCTCGGAGACCTTCCACTCCAGACGCAAGCCGGGCAGCGCCCGTTCCATCCCCTGGATGACCGCGAGCGGACGGCCATCACTTCTCGTGAGCACTGGAGCGTAGACGGCGATGCTGAGTCTTCTTCGAGTGGTCACCGCTTGCATCCCGTAACGACGATGTTGAGGGTGCGTTCGAGCTCGGCCAGTGCTTCCTTGTGGGCTTCGGTGCTCACCCCGACGACGAAGCCATATCCACACTCCATCGCGATGGTTCGCTCTTCTCGCATCGTCGCCACCTGCTGCCGGACCACCTGCTCCTGAAGGAATTCCGAGTACGTGTCGAATTGGTCGGTCTTGATTTCCCATAGCACCCGCGCGCCGACCTGCAGCGCGTCGAAGCGCTTGCCCTTCACGAGCACGTCCTTGCCAGGGAAACGATTCGGAGGGAACTGGTCGGCGCACCTGTCATGCGCGGCATCTCCGCCAAGGTGCGGCACCGGGATGGGCTCGCACCGGGGGTGGCGCTCTAGTCGGGTGGCGTTGGAGAAAACCAGTCCTGCCCTGCTGGCTCGGGTTGAGGCTTCCGCTTCGAGGAGGACTCCCGCGAGACGGGCTTCGCCAGGAGCGTGACCTCTTCCTCCTCGGAGTGACTTCCGCTCAGGGCATATGCATCCAGCGCTTCTTTGATGGCGACGCCCACCACCAAGATGCCAACGACGACCACGGCACCGGCGATGATTTCCGGCGCAGCCAGGATGCAGAGGCCGGTTCCCAGAACCATCGTGCCCGCCGAAGCAACGGCGCACCTGCCCGTGGGGTCATTGAATCGGACCCGGTCATGGTCAAGAGCCTGGAAGCAGCGCTCCGCCAACACGGGCCACGGCTGGGAGGCCTGATGGACGGCGCATCGGCCACCGTCCCTCCACGGTAACTTCGCCGCTCTCTGGAGATTGGCGACCCTCGGGCTCGGGGGCCTGCGCACACTTGAAGCCGGTGCCGACGTCGCACACGCCGAGAAGAAGAGCAGGAGCACGGCGCACGCGAGGGGTCGCATCGCTGCATCCTCGCGGACCTGCGCTGGAGGATGCCAGCCCCGAGAGATGAGCGACCTCCACTCACCCCTCCTGTCGTCGCCGTCCCAGGCGGGCCCGCAGCTCCGCCGCCTGGCCCCGGTGCTGCGCCAATTCGTGCCCCAGCAGCAGCACCGCCGCCACCGCGAAGGGCAGCAGGTAATAGACGATGCGGTACACCACGAGCGTGCCAAGCACCATCGATGCCGGCACCCCCGGCGTCAGCGCCGCCAGGATGATGGAGTCGAACACACCCAGCCCGCCCGGCACCTGACTGGCGATGCCCACGAGCTGCGCCACCGCGAACAACGCCACCATGCTCGGCGGCGAAATCCCCGACCCCGCAGGCAACAACACCCACAGCACCATCGCCGCCAGCGACCAGTCCAGACAGGACACCCCCACCTGCTCCAATGCCTGTCGCAGCGTGGGCAACGACACCTCCAGATGCAGCCGGGGCACCTTCAGCGTCCGCCGCACCCGCGCGCACAGCACCAGGTAGCCCAGCAACACCCCGAGCAGGCCCACACCCAGCCCCCGCGCCATCCCAGGCTGGAGCGACAACGACGACATGGCCCCCTGCCCCGCGTCCACCACCAGCGCCACGCCCGCCACCGCCAAGAGCCCCGCCCAGAATGTCAGCGCGTTGAACGTCCCCACCTGCGCCACGTCCAGCGCCGTCAGCCCTCGCGCCGAATACAGCCGGTAGCGCACGCCGCCCCCCGTGAGGAACGACATGCCGATGTTGTGTCCGAACGCGTACCCCACGAAGGACGTGAAGCCCACCTGCCGATACGGCAGCTTGCGCCCCAGGTGCCTCAGCGCCAGCACGTCATAGAGCGTCAACGCCAGGTAGTTGCACGCCGCGCACACCACCGCCAATGCGATGCGCCCGCGTGGAATCGAGGCCAGCCCGCGGGCCACGGACTCCACATTCAGCTCGCGCAGCTCGTGGCGCATCACGAGGAAGGCCAACGTCAGCAGCACCAGGGGAAGCAGGGCGAGGAGCGCTCGCCTCAACCGGGTCGGAGAGAGCACCCTCCGACAGTGCGCACCTGCCTCCGTCCCCGCCCGCGTCGAGCAGGCAGGGGCTCAGCGGACCGGCGGGACGAGCGCCTCCGCCGTGGCGCACAAATCCTCCATCGCGAAGGGCTTGTCCAACACCCGCGCCGCGCCCAACAACTCCGCGTCGCGATGCACCTGCGCATCTCCAAACGCGGTGATGAGGATGACCGGCGTCGTCCAACCCTCGCGCCGCAGCCGCGCCACCACCTCCAGCCCCGAGTACCCAGGCATGCGCACGTCGGTGATGATGAGGTCCGGCACCAGCGTCTGGTCCGCCAGCAAGCCGTCGATGATGACCTGCACCAGGCCCGGACCATCCGCGGCTTCCACCACCTCATAGCCCTGGCGCTGGAGCGCCCTGCGCAACAACGCGCGCATCTCCGGCTGGTCCTCCGCGACGAGGACTCGCGGACGCTGCCCTCGCTCGGCATCCGGGAGCGGCCACGGCCGCGCTCCCGACTGCTCCTGCTCTTCGTCTGGCCCCATCAAGTTCGACTCCTTCCAGCGTGGTGGGCTGCCCGCCCTCCCGCCTTCCTCGTGGAAGTACGGAATGTGACGAGCGAGCCCGGGCAGAGCATTCGACGTGCCACTTCATTCCCCTGCGGAAGGAGGCACTTCGCCCCGGGGACATTTGCCCCGAGCGGGGCACTTTGCCCCGAGCTTCTTGCCCCGCTGCCCCCACGCTCAGAGGAGAGCACCCCGCGCGAAGCCCTGGCCCGGCACGTGCAAAAGGGTCTGGCATCGGTTCGGATGTGGGGACTCGCGGAACGAGCCCCGAGCAATGGCAGCCGTCGGGAGTCGGGGGACGACCAGCGGCAGACCTTTCCACCTCCAGGGGGAGCCATTCCGCGTCCTCCCCACATCTGAACCGATTCTCAAACACTCTTTCCTGACCGGACTGACTCCGGCCTCACGGAGAACGAACGATGGCCTGCTCGCTCCCCTCTCGCCGTTTCCTCGGTGCCCTGGCCCTCCTGCCCGCCGCGACGCTGGGCTTCGCGTGCGGACAAGCCCAGGCCCTGGGTTCTTCCAATTCCTCTCAAGCCACGGCCACCGTCGCCGCCACGACGATGGCCGCGGCCGCGACGCCCTCCGGCGCGCCCGTGCAGCCCGCGCGCTTCAACCCCGCGACCGTTGTCACCTCGCTGGCGCCGCTGGTCGATTCAGTGAAGGGCTCCGTCGTCTATGTGGAGGTGCAGGCCCGCCCCAAGCGCATGTCCGGCATGCAGGGCCTGCCTCCGGGCATGGCCGAGCGCTTCGGAATGATGCCTCCGGGCATGCAGGGCAACCCGCAGCCGCGCCAGGGCCTGGGCTCGGGCTTCGTCATCGACGCGACGGGCACCGTCCTCACCAACAACCATGTGGTGGAAGGCGCGGACACGGTGCGCGTGAAACTGGAGGATGGCCGCTCGTTCGACGCGGAGGTGCTCGGGAGAGACCCGCTCACCGACGTCGCGCTGCTCAAGCTCAAGGGCGCGCCGAACAACCTGCCCTTCGTGCCGCTGGGTGACTCGGACGCGGTGCGCGTGGGCGACGCGGTGATGGCCATCGGCAACCCGTTCGGCCTGGACTCCAGCGTCAGCGCCGGCATCCTCTCCGCGCGCGCTCGCGACATCCACTCCGGCCCGTACGACGACTTCCTCCAGACCGACGCCGCCATCAACCCCGGCAACTCCGGTGGGCCGCTCTTCAACATGAAGGGCGAAGTCGTCGGCATGAACACCGCCATCATCGGCGGCGCCAGTGGCATCGGCTTCGCGGTGCCCAGCAACCTCATCCGCGCGCTGCTACCGCAGCTCCAGGAGACGGGCGCGGTGCGCCGTGGCTACCTGGGCCTGGCCATCCAGGACCTCACGCCGGAGCTGGCGCGCGCCCTCAAGGTCGACGCCAACAAGGGCGCCGTCGTGGCCAACATCAGCCGAGGAGGCCCCGGAGACCGCGCGGGCCTCAAGGAAGAGGACATCATCACCTCCGTCGGAGGCCGCGCGGTGGATTCCGCCGGCACGCTCACCCGCGCGGTGGCGCTGCTCAAGCCCGACAGCCGCGTGAAGGTGGAGCTGGTGCGCGGCGGCAAGCCCATGACGCTGGACGTGACGCTCGGCACGCGTCCGGCCCAGCGCGGCGAAGAGGAAATCACGCCGCGCAACGCCTCCGCGCCGGCCACGCGCAAGCTGGGCATCAGCCTGCGAGACGCGGAGGGCGGCGGCGCTCAAATCATGGAGGTGGAGCCTGGCAGCCCCGCGGAGCGCGCGGGACTGATGCCCGGCATGGTGTTGACGCAGGTCGGTGATGGCAAGGTGTCCAACGCGTCCGACGCGTTCAACACCTTGACCTCCGCGAAGTCGGGCGCCGCGCTCCTGTTGCGCGTGCGAGCCCCGGACTCGGACTCCACGGTGCTTCGCGCCCTGGAGATTCCGTAGTCCCTCACGGTGTCCGGCGGGCCTTCCCTCCCACCCGCCGGACGCCGCTGAGGTTTGCTACAGCGAGACGATGGGCTTGAAGCCGCCGTACATCATCCGCTTCATGTCGAAGGGCATTTGCGTCATGTCGCTCAGGCGAGGGTCCGCCATGACCAGCTTGTTGATGCGATTGCGGTCGGCCTTCGTCTTGTAGACGATGAAGGAGAACACCACCGTCTCGCCCTCCTTGCGCTTCACGCTCCTGGCGAACAGGGCGAGCGGGCCTTCGGCGATATCATCCGCGACACATTCGGTGTACTGGAGCGCGCCGTGCTCACGCCAGATCTTGCCGGCCTTGCGAGCAATCTTGCGGTAGGCGGCGAGGTTCTTCGTGGGCAGCGGCAAGACGAATCCGTCGACGTAGGGCATGCCAACCTCCAGCAGCGAGATGAGCGGCCAGTCAACCACACCGCCCGTAGAAGCACTGGAAGCAACCTGTCGTCACGGCGAGATTCCGACACGTCGGCGACAGGCGCTCACGGCCCCGGGCGGAAGCGCAGCGCGCTCCAGACGGAGTCGATGGCCACCTGCCGCACGGTCTGGATGCCCTCCTTCTCCAGACGCCGGGCGAGGATGTCCCGGTTGAGGTCCGTGTCGAGCTGCCCCGCCTTCGGGTAGGCCACCCACGTGACTCGGTCCTCCTTCGCGGCGGCGATGACGGGCGCGGACTTCGTGTCCACGTCCTCCATCCGCGTCACGAAGAGCAACAGCGCCTCCGCCTTCACGGAGGACGTCGTCGCGACATCGTCCAGGTCGACCCCCTTCGGCTTGCCGATGACCCGGGCCTTCACGCCCTCCTTCAAGTTCAGCTTCTTCGCCAGGCTCATGAATGGGACCTCTCTCGATGGAAGCGGGCATGACAGCATCGCGCCCGGAGCGGGGCAATGAACATGCGTTCGCATGAGCAAGAGGCCCTGGAGTCCGGGTGATGCGCGACCGACCCCCGGGGTAACCGAGGGGTGTCCTGAATCCCCATTGCATTTGGCGTAGAGTTGCCGCGTGCCGCGCTGCCAGACATGTGGGCGGCGTTGGGAAGGCTCCCACGCGCCATGCCCGCCAAGCTCACCCGCCGAGGGCGCGGGACGTGCGACGTCCGTCGTCGAGCCAGCCCCGCTCCTCATCCCCGGCTATCGCGTGGAGGGGGTGCTGGCGCGCGGCGGCTTCGGCGTGCTCCTGGGCGCCCGGCGCGAGACGGACCAGCAGCGCGTGGCCATCAAGCTGGCCCGCACCGGCAATGCCCTGGCGCGCGCGCAGCTCGTCCGGGAGTCGGAGGCGCTGCGCACGCTGGGGCCGCCCACCGTGCCCGCGCTGTACGAGGTGGGCGTGCTCTCCGGAGGCATCCGCTTCCTCGTCATGGAGCACGTCCCGCTGCCCACCCTGGCGGAGCGACTGGCGCGCGCCGCGGGGCCCGTGCCGGCCCAGGAGCTGGCCTCCCTGGCGCTCTCGGTGGCGGACACCGTGGCCCTGGTGCATGCGCGGGGGCTCGCCCACTGTGACTTGAAGCCCGAGCACCTCTTCCTCAACGAGGACGGCGGCGGGCAGGTGCGCGTCTTCGACTTCGGCCTGGTGCGCGGCACCTCACTCCAGGAGGGCTCCGCCCTGCCCGGCGAGGGCGCGACGACGAGCGACTCGTCGGCCTTCGCCGGCACCGCGGAGTACATGGCGCCGGAGCAGTGCGCGGGCAACTCGGACGTGGACGCGCGCACGGACGTGTACGCGCTGGGCGTGCTGCTCTACGAGATGCTCACCGGCCGGCCGCCCTTCTTCGGCCCCACGCCAGAAGTGCTCCAGGCGCACCTGGCCCTGCGCCCACCTCCCCCCTCCGACTTCGCGCCCGTGCCTCCCGCGCTGGAGGAAGTCGTGCTGCGCTGTCTGGCCAAGGAGCGCGCGCGCCGCCCCGAGGACGCCGCCGCGCTGGCCACCGCGCTGCGCGAGGCCTTCACCCATGCGCACCGGCCGTCCGAGCCCATCACGCCCAGGCCCGCCGCGCCCGGAGAGCCCCGCCCCGCGCAGGTGCGCCGCTCCGTCGCCGTGCTCTTCCTGACGTCCCGCGCCAACCCCGTCAGCCTGCAGAAGGGGCTCGCCTCCTACGGTGGGCACCTGGCCTTCACGGATGGGCCGCGCATCGCCGCCGTGTTCGACCCGGACGTGGGAGAGAACCCCGTGCGCCGGGCCATGCGCGCCGCCGAGGGACTGGCCGACCGGGGACTCGCCGCGAGCGCCCTCGTCGATGTGTCCGCCGTCACCGTGCAGCGCCGCCCCACCGGCACTCCGCGCTACCTGGGCGCCATCCTCTCTCGCGCGGACCGCTACCCCACCGGGCCGGAGACCCATGGCCTGCTGCTGTCCCCGGCCGCCGCGGAGGCCGTGCCAGAGGTGCCATGCACCGAGGTGCCGGGCCACCCTGGCCTCCTGCGCCCCGCGTCTCCGGGCGCCGCGCCGCGTCCCGACATCACCGTGCTCCAATTGGGCAGCGAGGTGCTGGTGGGCCGCGAGGCGGAGCTGGCCTCGTTGGTGGACAGCGCCCGCGCGGCCGCGGGCGAGGCGACCCCCACCCTGGTCACCGTCCTGGGCGAACGAGGACTGGGCAAGAGCCACCTCGCCGCCGCGCTCGCGCGTGAACTCCAGATGCAGTTGCCACTGACTCGCATCTACACCACGCGCTCGCGCGAGCCCGTGCAGGGCGACCCGGACGGGACGCTGCGCACGCTCCTGCGCTGCGCCCTCAACGCCTTCGAGAGCGAGAACACGGACACGGAGGAGCAGGGCCGCGCGGCCATCATGCAGCGGCTGGGCCCCACGCTGGGCTCGGAGCTGTGGCCGGGCGTGGCCGCGACGCTGGGCTGGTACGCGCCGGGCGGGCCGGAGCTGCAGAGCTGGGCGGCCGCGCCGGGCGCGCTGCGCTCCCTGGCCATGCGCGCCACCGGAGAGCTGCTGGCCACCACCGCCCGCGAGCGCCCGCTGTGCCTGGTCATCGACGACGCGCACTTCGCCGAGGAGACGGCGCTGGACGCGCTGGAGTACGCGTGCCTCGCCGAGGCGAGCGTGCCCATCTGGGTGTGCGTGCTCGCGCGCCCGGGGTTCGAGAAGAGTCGCCCCTTGTGGGGTGCTCGCGCGGCGCGGCAGTCCACGGTGTCCCTGCGCGCGCTGGGCGCGGAGCAGGCGCAGGAGCTGTGCCGCATGCTCCTCAAGCCGGTGGAGAACGTGCCGGCGCAGGCGGTGGAGCGCATCGTCGAGCGCGCCCAGCACGTGCCGCTCTACATGGTGGAGCTGGTGCGCGGCCTCAAGCGCCAGGGGCTCGTCCGCCAGCGCGCCCCGGGTGGCAGTTGGTACCTCGTCACCGACGGCGTGGAGAAGGTGCCCGAGCTGCGGCTGGTGGAGTGGCTGGCGGACCGCGAGCTGGGGGCGCTGCCGCCGACGCTGGCCGCGCACGCCCGGCTGTGCGCCCTCTTGGGGACGGACTTCACCGCCGCCACGGCGGAGGGCGTGGTGCGGGAGCTGGAGCGAGACGGCGCCGCCGGAGGCTTCCCGCTGGACGCGGGCCATGCGACGCGCAGGTTGCTCGACTCCGGCCTCTTGGTGTCGCACCGGCTGGAGGGCCTGAGCTTCCGCAACGAGCTCCTGCGCGACGCGGTCGCCGCCACGCTTCCCGCCGCCGAGCGCGAGCGCATCCACCTCGCCGCGTACCGTTACTTCCTGGGCCCCACGGGCGCCAGCGAGCGCCAGCGGCTGCCCCGTCTGGCGCTGCACGCCGCCGCCGCGGACCTGCGCGACGAGGCCGCCGCGCTCTCCATCGACCTGGCCGAGTCCGCGCGCGGACGCCACGCGTTCCTCGACGCGGAGGCCATGTACACGCGCGCGCTGGAGCTGCTGGACAGCTCCGACGAGCTGCGCTGCCTCACCTCGCTGCGAGGACGGGGGCTGATGCGCATCCGCATCGGCAGGTATGACGACTCGCTGGCGGACTTCGCCGCCGCCCGGGAGCGGGCGCGCCGGCTGGGCGACACGCGCACGGAGGTGGAGCTGCTGCTGGACGAGGCCATGGCCCTGGACTGGGTGAATGACTATCCCGCCAGCGAGGCCCGCGCGCTGGAGGCCCAGGCGATGTCGGCCCGCGTGGGCTCCGCCTATGTGCAGGGGCGCCTGCTGCTCGCGGTGGGCCGCGCGCTGTTCCGCAAGGGCGAGTGGCAGGAGGCCCGCGAGCCCCTGGAGGCGGCGGCGGAGATTGCCCGGCGCCTGGGTGACGCGGGCTACGAGACGCAGGTGGTGTCCCAGCTCCTGCTCGCGGTGATGCTCCCCAACCTGGGGGACATCGACGAGACGGACCGCGTGCTGACGGAGGTCATCGCCGCGTGCTCGGAGCGGGGCGACTTGTTCCACCTGGGCAGCGCCATCAACAACCGCCGCAACCTGTGGGTGGCCCGGCGGGATTTGGCCAACGCGCTGAAGGACCAGGAGCGCTTCATGCACCTGGGACGCGAGCTGGGCATGGTGGGCTGGGAGTACTTCGCCGAGCACAACCTGGGCGAACTGCACTACCAGGCTGGAGACGTCGACGCGGCCACGCCGCACATCACCCGGGCGATTGCGCTGGAGCGCAGGCACCCGGAGGTGGCGCCCCGTCCGTGGGCCCTGCTGCTCCAGGCGCGCACCATGGCGTGGCTCGGGCGACAGGCGCGGGCCCGCGAGCTGCTCGCGCAGGTGCGGCAGGTGTTGGCGGAGGGCCGCAACGGCGTGGAGCTGAGCCCTTCGGAGGAGGTGCTCTTCGCCATGGTGGAGCTGGCCACGCGCGACGCCACGGCGGAGGCATGGAACACGCTGAAGGAGTGGTCCGCCCAGGTCTCCGTGGAGCAGGAGCCGCTCGAGGTGCTGGAGATGATGGGGCTGGCGGCGCTGCGCCGGGGTGAGCGCGAGGAGGCCATCCGCATCCTGACGGACGCGCTCCAGCTCGCCTCGCGACTGCCCAACCTCATGGAGGCGCGCATCCGCCGCTCGCTGGAGCGCGCACGGGAGAGCGTCCCTCCAGTGTGAAGCCGTCGGGTGCTACGCCATGAAGCCCAGAAGTTTCAACGCACCGATGAGCACGCCCACGAGCGACTCCGCGGCAATCGCCCCCGCCGCCAGCGCGGGCACGTTGCGCACCGTCGCCTGAGGCCAGCGCCACCGCGCCACCGCCGCCAGCGCGCCACCCAGGCACAGCGTCACCGCGAAGTAGGCGGGCAGGATGAAGCCAATCCCCATCGCCACCGGTGAAGGCATCCACCGCGCCGCCCCACCCCGCGAAAGCACCGTCAAGAGCGCGCCCACGACCGCCGCCACGCCGCCCGCCAGCGCCGCGTTCGGCGGCAGGCCCGAGAGCCCCTTCACCGCCAGCTCCGCCACCGCGCGGAACTGATGGGAGAACGGCGCCGGCAGCGCCTCCGAGCCCAGCCCATACGCCCGCGTCAGCAGCAGGTACGCCGGCACGCTCACCAGAGAGCCCGCGAGCACCCCCACCAACTGTGCCCCGAGCATCCGCCCTGGCGAGGCCCCCAGGAGGTGCCCCGCCTTGAGCGCCCACATGCTCACGCCCGTCTGGGCCGCCGCGCCGGACACCACGCCACCCACCGCGATGTTGGGCGCCACCGCGCCAGGCAGCAGCACACCCGCCGCCACCTGGGAGAGCTGCCCCACCTGCGTCACCGGCGAGACATCCACCTGCCCCGCGCCCCGCGCGCACACCGCGCACAAGGGCAGCAGCACCACCAGCGCCAGCAGCACCTGCGGCACGCTCATCCCGAACAGGCCCACGCCCAACGCCAACGTCAACACGCCCGCCGCGCCGCCACACAGCCACGCCCACCGGGGAAGCACGCCACTCCACTTCAGTGAGCCCACGTCCTTCGCCGCGCCCCAGAAGTCACGCGCCTGCGCCGCGAGCGACACCACCGCCGAGCCCACCAAGAGCCCCACGCCGGGCCACGTGAGCCAGTTCAGGAGCGAGTCGTAGGTCGCCTCCTTCACCGCGCCCGTGCTCAAGAGCCACGGCGCCAGTGCGCCCCAGCCCACGAGCGCTCCCACCAGCATGCTCAGGCCCAGGTGCAGCCCCGCCATCATCCCCACGGCCAGCAGCATGGGGCTCGCCGCCAGCCCCCACGTCAGCGACGCCGTCGAAACGCCTCCCACCGAGCCCGGCGCCGCCACCATGCCCGGCAGCTTCTGGAGCACGTCCCGCACCACGGTGATTGCCGTGGACACCACCGCCGCCACCGCGAGCCACACGCCGCGCCCGCGATTCTCCTCGGGCTCCGAGGCGTGCATCGCGGTGATGAGCTCCGCCGTGGTGATTCCCGTGGGGAAGGCCAGCGCCTCCTCCTCCAGCAGCCGGCGCCGCAAGAGGTGCGCGGCCAGCACGCCGAGCACGCCCAGCGCCACGCTCCACACCGCCACCCCCACGCCGGGCAGGTCCAACCCCATCAACATCAGCGCGGGCAAGGGTCCCAAGAGCCCCGCCGCCGCCGGCATGGCCCCCACCGACACCGCCGCCACCTGCGTGAGGTTGTTCTCCAGCGGCGTGTACGGCGAGCCGCGCCTGCGCGACACCGCCGCCAGGCCACCGAAGCCCAACACCGCCGCCGTGACGGAGCCGCTCTCCCACCAGCCCAACTTCAACCCCATGGACACGTTGGTGACGGCCAGGAGCGCACCGACGACGAGCCCCATCCCCAGCGCGCGCACCGACCACTCCCGACGCTCGCGGACGGGGGACGGCGCGGACTCGGGAACCACCGACAGGCGGGCGTCGCTGGCGGACTCGGGGACGACGGGGGTGGAGGACACGAGGGCTTTCGGGGGACTGCTCATCTTCCTGCCTCCGCCGAACGTCCCACCAGCTCGCGGAGCTGCGTGAGGTCCAGCGGCTTCGAAATCTTCAGATTGGGAACCTCGCGCAGGAAGGACACCGTGCGCGGGGTGAAGGCGCCGCCCGTCATGAACACCATGCGGCCCGCCTGGTCTGGAACGATGCGTCCCAGCTCGTGGTACAGGTCCATGCCCGTCATCCCCGGCATCATCACGTCGCAGAGGATGAGGTCGAAGCGGCTGCCGTCATTGAGCAGTCGCAGCGCCGCCTGCGCGCTGTTCGCCGTGGCGACCTCGTGGTCCGACGCCAGCGAGCGCTGGAGCGCCAGCGTCACGTTCGGCTCATCGTCCACGACGAGGATGCGCGCCCGCGCGTTGACGGCCACCACCGCCGTCAGCCGGGGCAATACCTCCAGCTCCCGCGTCGCCGCGCGCAGCACCACGCGGAAGGTGCTCCCCTTGCCCGGCTCGCTCTCCGCGTGGATGGAGCCACCCATGGACTCGATGATGCCGTGGCAGATGGACAACCCCAGCCCCGTGCCCACGCCCACCGGCTTGGTGGTGAAGAACGGGTCGAAGATGCGGTCCATGACCTCGGGCGACATGCCCATGCCCGTGTCGCGCACCTCCACCAGCACCCGGCCACGGTCTCCCGCGCGGATGACGACGCGGATTTCGTGCTCGTGCTCGGGCGAGCGGTCCTCCGGAATCGCCTGCGCCGCGTTGAGCAGCAGGTTGAGGAACACCTGGCACAGCCGCGACTCGCTGGCCTCCACCGGGGCCACCGGCTCGAACTCCGTCACCAGCCGCGCGCGGTGGCGGATGACGTTGTCCGCCATCTTGCACGCCAGCTCCACCGCGCGGCGCACGTCCACCGGCATCAGCCGCACCTCCTGCTCGCCCCGCGCGAAGACCTTCAGGTCTCGGACGATGGTGGCGATGCGCTCGGCGCCCTCCGTCGTCTCTCGCACCAACTGCTGGAGCGAGGCGATGGCCGCCGCGGGCACCTGGCTCTCCATCCGCTCCAGCCCCTCGCGCACCAGGTGCAGGTTGACGAGCATGTAGGCCAGCGGGTTGTTGATTTCGTGCGCCACGCCCGCGCCCAGCGTGCCCACCGACGCCAGCCGGTCCGCCACGACGAGGTGCGCCTGGAGCTGCTTTCGCTCCGACGTGTCGCGGTGGACCATGATGTTGGCAATCGTGCGCCCCTCGCTGTCGCGCAGCGGGACGACCACGGACTCGCACCAGCACGTGGTGCCGTCGCGCCGCTTGAACTCCAGCTCCCCCGTCCACCGCCCCTGCTTCTCCAGCGCCGCCAGCACCATGCCGGTGAGCCGGTCCGGCTCGTCCGGATGCAACACGCGGAAGAGCGTCTGCCCCATCGCCTCCGACTTGTTGCGGCCGAACATCCGCTCCGCGCTGGCGTTCCAGTCGATGATGCCGCCGCCCAAATCCGTAATCACCACGCCGTCGTAGATGCTCTCGAAGATGAGCGCCTGGCGGTTCAACTCCTGCTCCGCCTGCTTGCGCGCGGTGATGTCCATCACCGTGCCCGTCACCCGTGCGGGCATGCCGGACGCGTCGCACAGCACGTCACCCTTGCAGGAAATCCAGCGCCACCCGCTGCCCTGCGGCTCGATGCGGTAATCCACGTCCACCTGCGTCTTCTTCTCCAACGCGGTGGACAGGGACTCGCGCACGCGCGGCAGGTCCGCCGGGTGCACCACCTCCTCCAGCTCCATGGCCCGACCGGACAGCTTGCCCACGGGCAGCCCGAGGAGCCGGTCCACGTGCTCGCTCCACGTCACCCGGCCGCTCTGCGCGTTCCAATCCCAGATGCCCACGCGCGCGGCGGACAGCGCTTGCCTGAGCTGCTCCTCGCGCTGCTCCAACAGCTCCCGCTTGGAGAAGCGGAACACCGTGACGGTGCCAATCTGGAGCCGGTCGCCCTCTTGAAGCTCCGCCGTCGCGATGGGCGTGCCGTTGAGCAGCGTGCCGTTGGTCGACTCCAAATCCGTGACGTGGCAGCCCCCGTCGGGCGAGCGGATGATGAGGGCATGCTTGCGCGAGACGCCGTGGTCGTCGATGCGCACCGTGGCCTCGGAGCCACGGCCGATGATGTGCTCCCCCAGCTCCAGCCGGTACGCCTTGCCGATGGCGGCCGGCGTCGTCGTGCTGATGAGGATGAGGCAGGCCCCCGTCGAGGAAGGTGGCGCCAGCGCCATCCCGGCGCAGGTCGTGAGGTCATCCAGTGTCGTCATCAAGAGGCCCCCCGTCCCCCCCGCGCGGCGTCCATCCACCCGACCAGCCCCGTCCCGCGCGCGTGAGGTCACGTCCCGGGAATCCAGCAGTCCCTGGCCACGGCGTCCAACCACCCGGGGTGTTGGGGCGCCCGAGCATACGCAAGGCAACATCTGCCCCTCCCTCCCCCACCCGAGGTGATGGGTGGTGAACGCATGACAAGGATTGGCGCGACGCGGCGGTCGCTTCGGGCCCGGGGCATGCAGCAGGGCTCCAAGGTGGGTGCTAGGGTGCCTTCCACACATGGCGGCCGACTCCGAGAGCACGTTCCGCATCCAGGCACGGGCGGATCTGCATGGCTCCGAGCGAGGGCGCGGTGATGCGGGCAAGAGCGACAGAGGCCCCGGCACGCTCGCGGGCGAGTACATCCTCAAGGCCCTGCTCGCCTCCGGTGGCCACGGCAGCGTCTATGAAGCCGAGCACCGGATTCTGGGCCGCCGCGCCGCGGTGAAGGTGCTGCATCCCCACCTGGCGGACCAGGGCGAGATGCTCAAGCGCTTCGTGCGCGAGGCCCGCGTGGTGAACCAGATTCGCCACCCCAACATCGTGGATGTCTATGACTTCGGGCTGATGCCGGACGGCAGCCCCTACTACGTCATGGAACTGCTCGCGGGCCGCACGCTGGGCCAGGTGGTGCAGGAGCGCGGCCGGCTGTCCGCGTCCCGAGCGCGCGCCTACCTGGAGCCCGTGTGCGGCGCGCTGGAGGCGGCGCACCGAGCGGGCGTCGTCCACCGCGACCTGAAGGCCAGCAACATCCTCGTCGTGGAGGAGGGCGAGAAGCCCCGGGTGAAGCTGCTCGACTTCGGCATCGCCAAGCTGATGCACGCGGAGGGCTCGCAGGAGGGCCTCACCATCGCCGGCCAGCGGCTGGGCACCGCGCACGCCATGGCCCCCGAGCAGTTCCGCGGCGGCACCATTGGCCCGTACACTGACATCTACGCGCTGGGCGTGCTGCTGCACCAGTTGCTCACCGGCCGCTACCCGTTCCTCTGCGAGGACCGGATGGAACTGGAGCGGCTGCACCTGGAGGCCCCCGCGCCCAGGCCCAGCGCCATCGCCCCGGTGTCCCCCGCCGTGGACGCAGTGGTGCTGCGCTGCCTGGAGAAGGACGCCAGCCGCCGCTTCACCACCGTGGGCGCCTTCCTCGCCGCGCTCGCGGACGCCGCCGAGGAGCCCGTGCAGCCCGCCCACCGCTCCCGGCTGGCGCTCGCCGTCCACGCCGAGGTGGTGCTTCCCTCCGCCGCCCAGGACGACGACGCGATGTACGCGGTGCTCGCCGACGTGCTGGATGGCCTGGAGCAGGGCCTGCGCGGCGGCGGCTTCCTGCTCGCGCTCCAGTCCGGCACCACGCTCCTGGCCGTGCGCCCCCTGGAGAACGGCGCGCCCACCCCGGAGCGCACCGCGTACCTGCGCGAGGCCGAGCGCTCCCTGCGCATCCTCCAGCAGGCCGCGCAGAAGCTCGCCGACCCCGTGGATGCCACCGTCCACCTGTGCCTTCACCTGGGCCAGGCCGAGACGCGCGGCGACACCGGTGAGTCCGAAGTCGTCGGAGGCCCCGTCACCGACGTGGGCGCCTGGCGACTGCGCGGACCCGAGGGCTTCGCCCTCACCCCC
This sequence comes from Myxococcus eversor, assembly GCF_010894455.1. Classification (GTDB taxonomy): domain Bacteria; phylum Myxococcota; class Myxococcia; order Myxococcales; family Myxococcaceae; genus Myxococcus; species Myxococcus eversor. The sequence goes on from NZ_JAAIXY010000023.1 coordinate 194,551, forward strand.
GCCGCCGTCCTGTCCCTGGAATTCCCGGAACCGATTTAGACATCCCTGGAATGACAGGTCTTCGTTGATTCCACCTCATCCATGACTCCCCGAGTCCTGGACTTTACACCCTGACTGTTATGATTCATCCGCCACGGGAAAATTATTGCCCCTGCGGCATGCAAGCCGGCTGAACCCCCTGCAAAACTTGTCGAACCCATCAGTCACAGCGGCATTGTTTGGGAATGCTGGAACTGATGGGCGACAAGGTGGCCAGCGAGCGCTGACCGCCACACACGGGGGAAAAGCATGCACCACACACCAGCCTCGCCGTCGCGTCGTCACACCAGCACCCACCCGTCTCGGGGTCGGGGATGGATGGTGGGGCTCCTGAGCCTGGCGCTGGGAGTGGGGGCCTGCGGGGTGGGGGTGGAACCGGTGGGGGAGGAGATGGGGCACCTGCGCCACAGTCAGGTCTCCGCGAATGGCCTTTCAACGAATGGCTTGTCCACGAATGGCCTCTCAACGAATGGCTTGTCCACGAATGGCCTCTCAACGAATGGCCTGTCCACGAATGGCCTTTCAACGAATGGCTTCTCGACGTGGTTCAACCAGGACCCGGTGAATGCGGACGCGGTGATGTCCTACGTGGTGACGTGCGCGGTGCAGGCGGGGGTCGCCCGCACGTTCACCAATCCGGTGACGGGAAACACGCACATGTGGCTCGGGGCACTGGGACTGGCGCCGAGTTGGGCCGACGGAGCGCCCGCGACGGACCTGGAGAAGCAGGTGGTCTCCGCCTGCCTCGCGGCGCATGCGAACAAGTACGGCCTGCACGTGCCCATCTCCGTGCTGGGCCTCACCACGTCGAGCACGAACGCGCCCATCCCGTACACGCCGCAGGAGCTGGCGACGTACAGCGAGACGGAGGCGTGCTACTTCGGCAACCTGTTCGATGGCACCGGCGTCTTCGCGGCCAATGACCAGGCCTATCTGGCCGCGGACAAGAGCACTCCGCGCACGTGTGGACTGGCCTCGGGCCCGGCGCAGAACTGCCCGCCCATTACCCACGTGGGCATGTGCGCCACGTATTGCCAGGGCAGCACCTCGTCTTCGCCCTACTACACAAACTGCACGTACAACGGGAAGAACTACCGCCCCATCACCGCGCGCATCCGCCCGCAGGAAATCTATCGCTGCGGCGACGGCACCTGCCAGTTCACCGAGCGCTGCGGCACGGGCACCACCGCGCTGAGCTGCCGCGCGGATTGCGGCACCTGCCCCTGAGGGCGAGGCGTTGGTTTCGCGCGACACAGTCCGTGCCGGCGCGTTGGGTCCGTGAGGGCCCCCGCCGGTGGGGACATCCCCAGGGGTGGTGCTAGGCTTTCCCCATTCCCGAGGTTGGGCCGGACACGGGAGGTCGCATGAACGGTCTTCGCATCCTGGATGCCCCCGAGGGCACCGACATCGCCGGTTACACGGTGGAAGGACTGCTGGGCGCGGGAGGTTGTGGCGTGGTGTACCGCGCCACGCGCGACGGCCAGTCCGTGGCGCTCAAGCTCCAGTCACTGGTGCAACTGGGTGGCTGGGCCCAGCGCGAGGTCGCCATCCTGACGCGGCTGGCCCACCGCAACGTGGTGGGCTTCCGCGACGGCGGCCTGTTCCCACCAGAGGCGCCCGAGTGGCTCTATCTGGCGATGGAGTACGTGCACGGGCGCCCGCTGGCCCAGTGGGTGGAGGAGGAGAATCCCGGCGCGCGGCGCGCGGCGCGGCTGGCGCTGGGCATGGCGCGGGGACTGGAGGCCGCGCATGCCGCGGACGTGCTCCACCGCGACATCAAGGAAGCCAACGTGGTGGTGCGCGAGGAGGACGGCACGCCGGTGCTGATGGACTTCGGCGTGGGCGTCTATTCCGGAGCGCCCCGGCTGCCGCGCGGGGTGCTGCCCCCAGGGACGCCGCGCTACCGCAGCCCGGAGGCCCTGGCCTTCCGCCAGGAGCGCCGCGAAGGCGTGTACCCGGCCACCGTGGCGGATGACCTGTACGCGCTCGGCGTCGTCCTCTACTGGATGCTCACCGCGCGCTACCCGTTCGAGAACGTGGAGACGCCCGAAGGCGAGGTGGCCGTCATCCACCACCCTCCGGTGACGCCCGCCCTGCTCAACCCCCGGGTGCCGTGGGCGCTCAGCGAACTATGTCTGCGACTGCTCGCCAAGCAGCCCTGGCGTCGGGGCACCGCGAGCACCTGGTGCGAGGCGCTGGAGACGGCGCTCGCCAGCGCGGACGCTGCGTGGGACGTGCCCTTGTTCCCGGACGCGGCGAACGTGCCGGTGGACGTCCAGGGCGGCCCGCGCCCTCCATCGCGCGGACGGCGCTCGACGGGCTCCGGGACGCTGCCCGCGATTCAAGCCGTCTCCAGCCCCGCCGAGGCGCCCGGGCTCGTCGTCCGGGCCCGGCCGGTGACGCGGGAGGCTCGCGCCATCGAGTTACCGCGCGCCCTGCTGGCCCTGGGGCTGGGGGTGTGTCTCGTGGGTGGCGTGTGGTGGATGCGGCGCTGGCCACCTTCCTTGCTCGCGCTGACGCTGAGCAGCCGCGCGCGGACGCCGGAGCCCGGTGACTCGGGGCCTCACCCTCGGGCATCCCCCACGCCCACACCGCGTCCGAGCGCTCCGCGACACGCGCCCGGCTCCTCGCTGACGCGGTGACTCGGGGCGGACCTTCCAGTCGCCAACGCTGTCCGCGCCACTTCGGAGCGCTGGCGTCGACTACCCGTCTGGACAGACACGAACCCTCGCGCGAGCCGACATCGGCTCCTTGCCGGACACGTCCCGGCGGTGTTGACTGGGAAGGTCCGCCCGCCCCCGCGAAGCACCCGGGACGGACACCTGACGCCGAGATTGCGACGTGATGACGCTACGAGCCAGGGTCCTGTTGATGTCGGCGGTGGCGCAGCGGCGCGGCACGCTGCGACGCGCCTTCCAGGCTCGCGCGGGGTTTTCACAAGGAGCGGAGAGCCCGGGGTTGGACGTCGCCCGCGAGGCCGGCGAGGCGGGCAGGCGGCTGGAGGAGACGGTGCGGGAGCGGACCGCGGAGCTGGAGGCCGCCAACGCGAAGCTGTCCCGCAGCCTGGAGCAGCTCCACGCCACCCAGGCCCAGTTGCTCTTCGCGGACCGGCTGATTGCCCTGGGGCGCATCGCCGCGGGCGTGGGGCACGAAATCAACAACCCGCTCGCCTTCATCCTCAGCAACCTGGAGTACATCCACCAGGAGCTCCAGCAGAAGGAGCAGCTCCCCGAGCGCGAGCGCCAGGAGGTGCTGGAGGCGCTGGCGGAGACGCGCGACGGCGCGGAGCGCATCCGCCTCATCGTCCGCGACTTGCAGACGCTGTCGCGCTCGGAGGACGTGGGCAGCGGGCCCTCGGACGTGGGCGCGGTGGTGCGCACCGCGGCGAAGATGGCCATGCACGAGTTGCGGCACCGCGCGCGGCTCATCGTCGAGTGCGACGGCGTGCCGCCCGTGCAGGGCAATGGCTCGCGGCTGGGCCAGGTGTTCCTCAACCTGCTGCTCAACGCGGCGCAGGCGATTGTTCCCGGTCAGGTGGAGCTGAACGAGGTGCGCGTCGTCGCGCGCGAGGCGATGGCGGGCCGCCTGGTCTCGGTGGAGGTGCGAGACACCGGCTGCGGCATCTCCCCCGAGCACCGCGAGCGCATCTTCGACCCGTTCTTCACCACCAAGCCCCTGGGCGTGGGCACCGGCCTGGGCCTGGCGGTGTGCCATGGCATCGTCACGTCCCTGGGCGGCACGCTCACGGTGGAGAGCGCGCCCGGGCAAGGCAGCATCTTCCGCGTCACCCTGCCCGTGGCCGGCGCCTTCGCCCAGCCCCCGCGGCAACTGGACGCGGTGGTTTGAGCGTCACCACCTGGTCGTCATAGGGCGTCATGCCCTCCATCGGCGGCGCGTAGAGGTGCAGCGACACGGCGCCGCGACGCGTCGTGTTGAGGATGCGATGGATGGTGTCCGGCTCCTCGAGCATCAGGTCCCCCTCCTGCGCGCGCACGGACAGCTCGGGCAGCAGCCGGTCTCCCGCCCACGCATAGCGGGTCTCCCGCACCGCGCCGCGCACCATCAGGGACACGCCGGCCGAGCCACCGTGGTCATGGACGAGGGAACCCTGCCCCGGCCCCCAGCACACCAGCAGCAGCTCACACGCCTCGGTCTTCGCCAGCGTCCTGCGCACGTAGCGCGCCTCGTCGAACTGGACGAGTGACTCCAGCAGGCCCCAGTCGGGCCGGCTGTCGCGGAGCCGGTCCACCAACCACGACAACGAGGGGATGGACTCCCTGCGCTCTGGCAACGGCCAGCCGAGCAGGCTTCTCATGTCCGGGACTTCTCCGTCCCAGTCTTCCTTGGGGCGCTCTCGCATGGATCTCCCGGGATGTGCGTGGGAGTGTGGACACGGCCTGAGACCCTGGCCAGGGGTTGTCATTCGATTGTCTACGCTCGTGTGTCGGGATGCCGTGGGGCAGGGACGGACATAGGATTGCGGCGTGCGAGTTCAGAGCAGCCCCTGGGATGTGGCCGTGGTGGGGGGAGGGGCCAGTGGAACGTTGTTGGCCATCCACCTCTTGAGACAGGCCCGCGCCCCCTTCCGAATCCTCCTGGTGGAACGGGGCGGGCAGGTGGGCCAGGGGCTCGCCTACTCGACGCGGAGCCAGCGTCACCTGCTCAACGTCCCGGCCGCGCGGATGGGCGCCTTCGCCGAGGAGCCCGAGCACTTCCTGCGCTGGCTGCGCCAGCAGACACCCGACACGGAGGGCGGAGACTTCGTCCCCCGGCTGCGCTACGGCCAGTACCTGGACTCCGTGTTGAAGGAGTCCATCGCCCGCGCGCCCCCGGGTGTCCAGTTGGAGACGCAGTCGGGCGAGGTGACGTCGACGCGCGAGCACGGCGGGCTGGTGACGCTGACGACCCGAGGCGGCGTGGAGCTCGTCGCGCGAGCGGCGGTGCTGGCCCTGGGCAACGCGAGCCCCGCGGACCTGCGCGTGGCGGACGGCGGGCTGTACACAAGTCCTCGCTACCACCGCTCGCCGTGGGCGCCGGGCGCGCTGGACGGCATTGGCGAGGACGACACGGTGCTGCTCATCGGCACGGGGCTCACCATGGTGGACGCGGTGCTGTCCTTGGAGGAGCGCGGCCACCGGGGAGCGCTGCACGCGCTGTCGCGCCATGGCCTCCTGCCGCACCGCCACCCGCGCACCGTCCTCCAGGGCACCTATGCCTCGCCCGGCATCCGCGACGTGCTGCGCGCGCTGCGCGACACGGGGCTGCGCGACGACGGGCTGCCTGCCCTGGAGCAGCCCCATCCCATCCCCGTGCGGGTGCGCGCGCTCTTGCGCGTGCTGCGCCACGAGGTGCGCCGCGCGACGGACGCAGGGGCGAGCTGGCGGGCGGTGATGGACGCGCTGCGGCCGGTGACGGTGCCGCTGTGGCAGCGGCTGGACATCGGAGAGCGCCGGCGCTTCCTGCGGCACCTGCGCGCCTACTGGGACGTGCACCGCCACCGCATGGCACCGGACGTGGCGGACGGGCTGGAGCGGCTGAGGACCCAGGGCCGGCTGGCGCTGCACGCGGCCCGCGTGCGGAGCTTCCACCCAGACGACGCGGGCACCGTGCGGGTGCGCGTCCGGCGCCGGGGAGAGCGGCGCGAGGAGGACCTCCAGGTCCACCACGTGGTCAACTGCACGGGCCCGGAGGGCGACGTCACCCGCCATGGACATCCGCTGCTGCATCGCCTCGCCGAGGAAGGCCGGGTGCGCCCGGACGCCCTCGGCCTGGGCCTGGACACCGACCGCCACGGGGCGCTGCTGGACGCGAACGGGCATGCCGGGGGGCGCCTGTTCACCCTGGGCCCCCTCCGGCGCGGCGAGCTGTGGGAGACCACGGCCGTGCCGGAGATTCGCACCCAGGCCCGCGCCCTGTCCGAGCACCTGCTCAAGCGGCTGGGACGCGGCTTCATCGCCCCCCGCCGCAGCGCTGGCTGAGAATAGACTGGCGGGGCAGCCTGTCCACGGAAGAGTGGAAACCCCTGGAGCCGGGATTTCATGCGAGGCTTCCCGCCGCCGGGCTTCCCCCTCATGACTTCCCATCGCGCTCTCATCCCCGTGGCAGGAGGCATGCTCGCCCTCCTCCTCGTCTGCGCGGGGAGCCTGGCCTACTTGCAATTGCGCACGGGGCCGCTCGAGGAGCGGCTGGTGCGCGAGGTGAATGAGCTGGCGCGGGCACGGTACGCGCGGCCCTCGCACGTGCAGCCGCCGAGCCCGGGCACCTTCGCCCGCCACCTGGAGCCGCTGCTGGAAGACGTGTTGCACCTGTACCAGGAGCGGCAGAAGTCGGGCACGGGTCCGGACTCGACGCTGGGGCAGCACTGCCGGGACGTGGCGGACGGGAAGCTGCCGACGTCGTCCTTGCCCTCGGCGTGCGGCGAGACGCTGGAGCGCGCGCGGCCCCTGCTGGAGCAGGTGCTGGCGGCGACGCACGCGGAGTTCGGCGGACTGCCGGAGCGGCTGGGGGTGCTCGCGCCCGTCACCCATGCGCGGTCCAACGGGAAGTTCGCGTTGATGTACGTGGTGAACCTGGCCGCGCTGGACACGCGGCTGAAGCTCTCCCAGGGCAGGCCGCTGGCGGCGCTGGACACGTGCCTGGACGCGCTGGCGCTGAGCCGCGAGCTGGAGCTGGGCGGGGGCATGGAGGGGCAGCTGCTCTCCGCGACGGGCCACGGCGTGCTCTACCGGCCGTGCGCGGACGCGCTGGACGCGGCGCCCACGGAGCGCAAGCCGCTGGCGATTGCCCAGTTGGTGAAGCTGGCCGAGGGCTTCGCGCCCTTCTCCATGTCGCTGCGGCACGAGTCCGCGCTGGTACAGCTGGTCTACTTCCGGGGCCTCTTGTCCGACGAGGCCCTGGCCGCGCTGCCGCCGCACAGCGAGGACTGCGTGCCGCTGGAGCTGAGGGACGAGGAGGCCATCAACGACGGCCCCCTGGGCTCGCGGCGCGCGTGGTGGACGCTGGTGGAGGGCTTCGACGCGCTGACGGCCGCGGCGGACCTGCCCACCTCCGCGCGTCGCCGGGCCTTCGCGCTGCTGGAGGCGAGCGAGGAGGAGAACCAGCTCGGCTCCATCCATGGACCGCACATCGCCACCTATGGCGAGTACGCGGAGCGGTTGGATGTACGAAGGCTCCAGCACGACGCGCTCATCACCCTGGCGGAGGTGGACCTGGCGCGCGCCGAGCGAGGCCACTGGCCGGAGTCCCCCCCGCACCACAAGGACTCCTCCTTCGTGCTGGAGACGCTGGGCCCGACGGAGGCCCGCATCCAGCCCTGCGCTCGCGCGCACTCGGCCCAGGGCCTGCGCGTGACGGCGGACCTCCCCTCCACCGCGCGCCGGCCGGAGCCCTGAGCGCGACGCACGCACGCCTCCCCTCCCCTCGTGCGGACGGGCTGGTGTCGGCGGCCTGCTCGGGTGGCCTCCAGGGGCTACCTTCCTGACGGACGCACTCACCGCCTGGGAGGGGGAATGGGCCTGCCGCACGCAAGGAGTCCTGGCACGCCGCGGCGCTCCGGGCGCGATGAAGCAGGTCCACCATGATGGCGCGCCGCTTCGTCGCGGACTTCGACTCCTCGGCCGCCATGTTGCGCGCGCTCGCAAGCTTCCTGCACGGCCGCGACTTCCCCGCGCTGGGCACGCACCGCCACACCCACCCCTTGTTCGAGACGCTCCTCCCGGTGGTCAACCACCTCTCGGTGCCGCTGCGCGAGGCGGCCTTTGTCCGCGGCGGACTGGCGGAGGCCCTCACGCCGCGCGCGCTGGCCCACTTCGACGCGGAGGCCCTGGCGCGCTGGGTGGTGGCTCGCTACCCGCGCCGGCGCTACCCGGCCGCCGTGGTGGGCGCCTCCAATGGCGCGCTCGTCCACCTGTGCGCGGCGCTGGGCATTCCGTGGCTGCCCCAGACGCAGCTGTTGTCCGTGCGCCATGACGGACGGGTGCCCGTGGACGAGCCCCTCAAGGATTTGGACTTCGCCAGGGAGCCCGCGCGCCGCCTGCTGGAGTCCCATCCGGACCTCCAGTTGCACCACACGCACGACGCCAACCACGACCGGCTCCTGTTGCGAGGGCTGACACACTTCCGGGTGAAGCGCCGCCGCCTGGGCGCCGCCTATGTCCGCTTCCTGGAGGACGTGCTGGAGCCCGGCGCCGCCCTCTTCGTGTCCGAGTGCGAGCTGCGCTGGCCCACGCTGCGGCAAGGCGAGCGGCACGTCTTCCAACAGGGGGCGTTGGGCGGGGCGAGCCCGGACGAGTACTACCTGGGTGGCCCGCGCGTGGAGGCGTGGCTGCGGAGCCAGGGCTCGTCCCATCCGCGCTGGCCCACGCCGCCGCCGGACAGCGACAGCCCGGAGGCGGAGTGGGGCTTCGAGCCCGCGCTGAGCGAGGACCTCCAGCGCCTGGCGCGCAAGCGGCGTTGGCGGCTGCGTCGCATCGTCTATCCGGAGCCGGAGGCGCTCAGCCCGCTGGTGGCGGACCTGTACCGGCACTGGTATCGCGACAGGCGCATGCCGCTGGGACAGCTGCTGGTGGAGTCCTCGATTCTGCTGGAGCCCTGGTGGGCGCTGCGCACCGGCGCGGTGCCCTTCTGGATGGTGCTCAACACGCGCCCTTCCGCCCGCGCGCTGGAGCATTACCTGGACGCGTCCGAGCCCTGGGATGCGCTCTTCCTCATGCTCTGCTCCCGGGGCGTGGACTCGCTGGGCATGGCGCCGCTGCAACGTTGGCGGGAGCTGCTCTCGCGCGGGTTGGACCGGGGCGAGCTGGTGGGCGTGGACGAGCGGGAGTACCCGCGCGACTTCGCCTCCGTCGTCCGCTACCACCCCGCGCTGAAGCGGGCGCTGGCCCCGCGCCACGCCATGCCCGAGCGGATGGGCCTGGAGCGGCTGGAAGCCTTCCTGCGCCAGCACGGGGACCGCTACGCGGTGCGCTGGCACGACACCGACACGCGCCCGCGTCACTCGAGCGCGGGCGTGTCCTCGTCGTGGATGAACTGAGGCACCGGAAGCCCGGAGCCGCGCTACCCGGCAGACACCGCCACGGAGCCCAGGCCCTCCACGACGAGCCGCACCTTGTCTCCAGGCTGGAGCATGTGCGCGGCCGTGGCGGCGCCCGCCAGGACGATGCTGCCGGCGGGGAGCACCTGGCCCCGCTCGGCGAGCAGCGCGCACAACTGCACCACGGACAGCACCGGGTCTCCGGAGATGGCGTCCGAGCGGGCCGACTGCACCACCGCGTCGTTCACCGACATCTTCATCTCCAGGCGCGTCAAGTCCAGCGCGCGCGGCGGGTGCTCCTCCGTCGCGAGGACGAACAGCGCGGAGGACGAGTTGTCCGCCACCACGTCCGGCAGGGAGAAGTACTTGAAGTCGCGGTAGCGCGAGTCGAGGATTTCCATCGCGGCGAACACGGACTCGCACGCGTCCAGCGCCTCCTCGCGCGTCACCGTCCCGCTCAGCTCGCGCGCGGTGCGGAAGGCGATTTCCGGCTCGATTTTCGGGTGGATGCCCTGCCCCAGCCGGATGACGCCGTCCGCCGCCACGCACATCCGGTCCGTGAGGACGCCGTACACCGGCGAGTCCAGGTTCATCTGCTTGCGCTTGGCCTCGGACGTCAGGCCCATCTTCAGGCCGACGACGCGCTCACCCTCGGCCAGGCGGAGCTGGATGCCCCCCTCCTGGACGGCGTAGGCCTCCGACAGCGTGAGCTGGGGCAGGTCGTTCGTGAGGGGCGGCACTTCGCGCCGCTCTCGCCGGGCGGCGTCCAGGCGTCGGGCCAGCTCCGAGGGGTCCACGGTCTGCGTCATTGCATCCCTCTCCAGGTGGGGTGTTGCGGGGGCGGCGCAGCAGAGCACGGCCGGAAGCCCCAGGCGAGGCGGCTGATGCGCAGGGCGTCCGGCTCCGGGGTATAAGCCGCGCCCACCGGAGACACGGGGCATCCGGGGACTGGAATCATCGGGTCGACGTGCTGCATAACCCCGGTTGTGGCCCCCGGCCGGGCGGGCATCCCGAAGCAAGGACTCCACTTCATGCGATATCTCTGGCTCTTCGCGGCAGTGCTTCTACCGACCACGTTGGCGTTCGCGGACGAGACGCCCGGGCGGCATACCCACGACGGCTTCTACCTGCGCGGCCAGCTGGGCATCGGCTACACGCGCGCCGAGGCAAAGGAAGTCGACCTGGCCATCAAGGGCGCCTCGGGCTCCCTCAACCTGGAGCTGGGCTACGCGATCATCAACAACTTCATCATCTACGGAAAGCTCTTCGGCACGTCGACGACGAACCCGGACATCGAGGTGGGCGACATCACGATTGAAGGTGACGAGGGCGACGACGTGGCCAGCAACTACGCCGGGATTGGCGTGGGCGTGACGTACTACTTCATGCCCGTCAACCTCTACATCTCCGGCGCGGTGGTTGCCAACCAGCTCAGCGTCACGCAGGACGGCGAGACGGAGGGAGAGACGGACTCCGGCGTGGGCCTGAACCTGGGCCTGGGCAAGGAGTGGTGGGTGAGCGACAACTGGGCGGTGGGCGTCGGCGCCGAGGTGGCGCTGGGCCGCATCCGCAGCGACGCCAACGACGGCGACGACTGGAACGTCACCAGCTTCTCGCTGCTCTTCACCGCCACGTTCAACTGATGGTCGGCCTCGGGTGGCCGTGACGCTTCCGTTCTCACGGACGAGTCACGGCCCCCCCAGGTCTCAGGCCTGCTGGTTGAGCCCCGCGGCGATGGCGGTCGCGGCGGAGCGCGGGCTGAAGCGCACCATGAAGGAGGCCATGACGTTGAGGGCGCCGTGCACGGCCAGCACCTTGCCGCGCATCATCGCCTTGTAGGCGTGCTCCACCACGTCCTCGGGCTTCGCCACGCCGGAGCGCTGGAACAGGCGGCTCTTGTCATTGCCCGCGCGCTGGGCGAACTCCGTCTGCGTCGCGCCAGGGCAGGAGCAGGTCACCGTCACGCCGGTGCCCTTCAGCTCGTATGACATCCCCTCCGACAGCGACACGACGAACGCCTTCGTCGCGTAGTACGTGGACATGTAGGGCCCGGCCTGGAACGCGGCGGTGGAGGCCACGTTGAGGATGCGGCCCTGGCCGCGCTCCCGCATGGGCCTGGCGAACAGGTGCGCCAGCTTCAGGAGCGCGGTGCAGTTGACCTGCACCATCTCCGCCTCGCGCTTCACGTCCTGGTCCAGGAAGGGGCCCGAGCTGCCGAAGCCCGCGTTGTTGACGAGGAAGTCCACCGTCAGTCCGCGCTGGGCCACCTGCGCGAAGAGCTGCTCGGGGGCCTCCGGCTGTGCCAGGTCCGTGGGCAGCACGTGGGCCTTCACCCCGTGCTCCTTCTCCAGCGCCGCGGCGAGCTCTTCCAGCCGCGAGGCACCGCGTGCGACGAGGATGACGTCGTGCCCGTCCCGGGCAAAGCGCCGCGCGAAATGCACTCCGAGGCCAGCCGAGGCTCCGGTGATGAGGGCCACCTTGCGTGACATGTTGTTTCCTCCCAGCGCCCTTATAGCCGAGCGCCGGGCGACTCACGCATTCGCGGCGGCTTCGTGACGGGGGAGCGTGACTTCGAAGCGGCTGCCCAGCTCCGGCTCGCTGCGCACCTGGATGTCGCCACCGTGGGCTTCGACAATCTGTCGGGTGATGTAGAGCCCCAGCCCCAGCCCTCCATAGTGGCGCTCGCTGACGGCGCGGCCGAAGCGCTCGAAGATGTGGGACTGGTACTCGCTGGCGATTCCGATGCCCGCGTCCTCCACGCGCAGCACCACCCGCTCCGCCTCTCCCCGGAGCGCGATGTGCACGGGATGGCCCGCGCCGTATTTCACCGCGTTGGCGAGCAGGTTCGTCAGCACCTGCTCCAGTCGGACCCGGTCCCAGTGCCCATGCACGTCGCCCCGCACGGAGACCGACACCGGACTTCCCGCCTGGCTCGCGGGGACGGCGAGCTGGTCCTTCACCGCGCGCGCCACCGCCTCCAGGTCCACGTCCTCGCGGTGCAGCACCAGCCTGCCGCTGGACAGGCGCGACACGTCCAGCAGGCCGTGGACGAGCCCCGACAGCTTGTCCACCTGGCGTTGCACGACGTCGAGCTGCGAGATGACCATCGGCGTGGGGAGGTAGGGCCGGTCCTTGCGCGTCTGCCGCCGCAGCCACTGGAGGCGGAGCTGGAGCGGGGTGAGGGGCGTCTTGAGCTCATGGCTGGCCACGGCGAGGAACTCGTCGCGCAGGCGCACGGAGCGGCGCGCCTCGCGGTACAGCCGGGCGTTGTCCACGAGGAGCGCGGCGCGGCGGGCCAGGTCCTGCGCCGTCTCCAAATCCGCCGCGTTGTAGTGGCGCGAGGGACGCACCGCGAGGAAGGTGAGCGCGCCCAGCGAGCGGCCTCGCGCTAGCAGCGGCACGGAGAGGATTTCGTGGAAGCCCACCGCGCGCATCGTCTCGTAGTGGGCGTCGCTCACCGACACGCGGCGCAGCCAGGCCTCGTTGACGTCGTCCACCAACAGGGATTCGGCGTGACGGACCACGCGGGAGGTGGGGTGCGCGCTGCCCTCTGGTCCGGTGGGAAAGCGCCGCACGCGCTCGGCGAGCGCGTCCTGACTGGGGTCGTCGTGCGCCACCGACATGCGCTGCACGGTGCCCGTCTCGTCCAGGATGTCGACGAAGCACCAGTCCGCGAGGATGGGGACACAGAGCCGGGCCAGGGCGTCCAGCGTGGCCTTGGGGTCCAACGAGGACGAGGCCAACACCCGGCTCGCATCCGCGAGGAAGGCCGCGCGCTGCTCCGCCGACTCCGCCTCCGCGCGGGCGTGCTGCTCCTCGCGCAGGAGGCGCGCGGACTCCAGCGCCAGTCCCGCCAGCTGGGCGAGCCGATGGAGGGCCAGCTCGTCCTCACGGCTGAAGTCCCCGACCTCCCGGTCGAAGAGATAGAGCACGCCCGCGTCGGAGGGCAGCGGCACGGACAGCCGGCCCCGAGGCTCCGCGCGAGAGGCGCGACGCTCTCTCGACGTGCGGCCGGGCTCGTCGCTGGACGGCACGGTGTAGCCGCCCCAGACTTCGTAGGCGCGCGAGAGCGACGTGACGCTCGCCCCTCGCGTCTTCCCAGGAGCGGGCGAAAGGACGACGGTCGCCTGGTGGGCACGCATCAGACGGCGGGCGATCTCCACGAGCACGGCGAGCGCCTCTTCGACCGTGGCGGCCGACAGGAGCTGCCTCGAGTCCGCGTCCTCCGCCGCGCGCGCCTCTTCCAGCGACATGGGCGCGACAGGTTCCATCGGCATGTTCGACTCCCCTTGGGCTCAACCCAGTCTGGCTCCTCGCCCCTCCAATGCCCCAAACGTGTTCTCTACTCGCCAACTCTTCTGACGACAGGTCACTCCATGAAGTACCTGAGTAATTAGCAGGCGACCTATCAAGCGAATGGATAGGCTCACAGCCTCCATGAGCTTGCCCCGGTTCCGTGGACAGCGTGGTTATGCTGCCTGCGCAACCGGTGAGGCTGTCCGCTCATACTCCACCGGGCTTACGTAGCCCAGCGAGGAGTGGCGACGCTGACGGTTGTAGAAGAC
>NZ_JAAIXY010000024.1 GCF_010894455.1 Myxococcus eversor
CTTGCGTCGGCCGGGGAGTTCGGCTACTTGTCGCCTCGCTACAGCGGTTCTGCGCGATTAGCTCAGCTGGATAGAGCGTTGGCCTCCGGAGCCAAAGGCCACAGGTTCGAATCCTGTATCGCGCGCAAGAGGGAAGTGCCTGGAATTCTTGGGGTTTCTACCCGAGCGTCCCAGGCACTTTCTCTTTGCGCCGCCCCCTCTGCCCGAAAACTGCCCGAACGGCGCGCACTTAGCGCCGATGGCATGCCCAGTGCGGATGGGAGCTTGGCCCTTGCTGGTTCTGGCGGTGTGCGATGACCCGCCCTACTACTGGTGGCGGCATCACCCGGCCACGCTCGCCCAAGGCGTCGGGTGACGTCCTCCCGGGCACCTTCACCACCAACAGCACGCGCCTCCAGGACGGCCGCTGGCGTGTCCAGCATGGCGACGCTGGGCCTGCCGAAGCTGCCTCCTGGCTGGAGGCGAGCGTCCGAGCCCTCGTCAACCTTGCCCGTGCGTCCCGCGCGCGGGGGGGCACGTCCACCAAGACGGGCGGTGGCCGATGAGCGCCACCGCCAAACCGCACCTCAGGGGCAACCCAGACACTGGCGGGGTCCGGGCCCGCAACAACGTGGGCTGCAGCGTCCGCGTTGCGAAGGGCTTCCGCGCGTGGCAGCGGAAGGAGGGTGGCCACTGGCGCCGAAAGGACCGCGAGCTCATCCCGGATTGCACCGGGACTGGCCCTGCCGTGTCCGCGCGCGCCACCAGGGCCAAGCTCGCTGACGCCCGCGCCGAGCACGCCGCCCTCCAGGAGCCGGCGCGGGATGGGGGTGCATCGTGAGCACCTCCGCAACCTGGACGGAGAAGCTGGCTGTCATCCGCGCGCGCCATGCCGCTGCGACGAAGGGCCCGTGGTTCTGGTTCGGGTACCTCCGCTCCCGCTCGGTCGGTCTGCACGTGCGCGGCGCCACGTCGGTCATCGAATTCAGCCGCTGGGGGACGCAAGGTGCGCAGCCCCTGTTCTCGGTGGAGGGCATCCTCACCGACCTGCCGGAGCTCGTCGTCCCCGACACCGCCACGGGGCGGGGGCGCGTCACGGACATCAACCACCCGGACGCCCGGTTCATCGCCGCGTCCTGGGAGGATGTCCGTGCCCTGCTCACCCGCGTTGACGAGTTGGAGGCGCAGGTTGCCGCGCCGCCCGCGCCGGCTACTCCCGTCGTCTGGCAGTACGCCCTCCGCAATGACGCGGGCCACTGGCTCGCCGACATCATCCTTCGGTCCGACGGTTCTCTCTTCGCGCTCTCTGACTGGGGCGGGTACGTGTACCGGTGGAACGCGACGGGCTCCGCATGCTTCCGCTCGTGGCTGTCGCGCCTCACGCCCGACTACATCGCGGAGAAGACGAGCCTCCCGTTCGCCGAGCAGGTGTGGCCGGCGCTGGTTGCTGCCCTTCGCGCGGAGCTGGCCGCCGAGCAGCAGGCTCAGGCGGTGGCGTCATGAGCACGTGTCCGAGCACATGGGCCGTGCTGAGCGACGACCGATGCTACCGGTACGTCCTGGGCCGCCGGTGGAGCGATGCTCCCGCTCTCGTCGTTGTTGGCCACAACCCGAGCACCGCCGACGAGAAGCTGGACGACAACACCATCCGCAAGGAGGTGGGCTTCGCGAAGCGCTGGGGCTTCGGCGCGCTCGTGAAGGGCAACGTCTGTGCGTGGCGGGCCACTGACCCGGACGCGCTCACCCTCGTGCCGGGCGCGGTGGGCCCGGACAATGACGCGTGGCTGGCGCTGCTGGTGTCGGGCGCTGACTTCGGCACCGGCACGGCCGGCGCCGTTGGGCGAGTGATGGCGGCATGGGGGACGCTGCACGCCGAGAGCAAGGCGCAGGTGGTGCGCGAGCGCCCGCGCCAGGTGCTCCGTGTGCTCACCGCCCATGCGGACGTCTACGCGTTCAAGACGACGAAGGACGGCCACCCGCAGCACCCGCTGTACCTGCCCAACGACACCGAGCCCGTCCTCTACCGCCCCAAGGCAGGTGGCGCATGAGCACGTGCCCTCCGCCCATTCGTGGGCACATCGCATTCACTTCGGTGCCCGGGCCGCTCGGCTGGCGCACCGTCATCCGTGGCGACGGACTCGAGTCCGTTGAGGTGGACGCACGGACGCGCCGAGACGCCGACGACACGGCCCGCGACGTCATGGCCCGCCAGGCCTGTGCCGCCGCCCGCTCGGGCCATCCGCTCAACCTGAACGACTACGCCGTCGAACTGCAACTCGCTGAGGAGGTCTAGCCATGCCGTGCCCGTACTGTGCTCCTGGTCGTCGCCGTCCGGCTGCTGACCCTGGCGAACCCACCGCCGCCGCGAAGAATGACCTCACCGCCCGGCAGCGGGAGATTCTCCGTTTCATCGTCGACGTCCGGGAGCGGCGCGGGTTCTCGCCGAGCATTCGCGACATCGGCAAGACGTTCCGCATCACGTCCACCAACGGCGTCAACGACCACCTCAAGGCGTTGGTGCGCAAGGGCTGCCTGGACCGCGACGCGATGACTGCGCGCTCCCTGGTGCCTACCGAGTCCGGGCTCCGCGAGGCCTCCCGCCACCCAGTCACTGCCACTACCACCGAAGGAGTCGAGTCATGAGCGAGTCCACCCAGGAGTTCGTGCAGTACACCCGCGAGCAGCTGCTGGAGAAGTCCACGGAGCTGGCCGCCATCCTCGACAAGCTCGACACCTGCCGCGAGGCGAAGTCGACGGCGATGAAGGACTTCAAGAAGGAGGAGTCGGACCTGTCCATGCAGGCGCGGACGCTGGCGAAGGTCATCCGCCAGAAGGGGGAGTTCCGCGACCGGCAGCGCTCCATGTTCGAGGCGGATGAGGACGCGGACGCGGGCGAGGGGCTGGCGACGCCCACCGAGCGGAAGCGCCGGAGCGACGCGTGAGCACCGTACCGCAGGGTCTCACGTTGAAGGGGAAGGTCATCCGCTCGGGCCCCGTCGTCTGTACGTGCGGCAATGTCATCGACCGCTCCGTGGCGCGCTTCGAGCCGCTCGGAAAGGACGCCTTCTTTCTCATCATCCGCCCGGCCCATTCGACTGACTCCGGCGCCGAGTGCGCGGGCCCAGACCTCAACGCGAAGGAGGCTCCCCGTGGGTGAGACTCACTGCGGCGCTCGGAACCCCAACTGGAAGGGCGGACGCTCCCTCGCCTCCAACGGCTACGTGCTCATCCGGGTGGGCGTGGGGCACCCGGCGGCCGACGTCCGCGGCTACGCCTACGAGCACCGCCTCGTCGCCGAGCAGGTGCTGGGGCGTCCGCTGCTTGAGGGCGAGCAGGTCCACCACAAGGACGGCGACAAGCAGAACAACGCGCCGGCGAACCTCGAGGTGCTCACCCAGCACGAGCACCGCGCCGAGCACCGGAAGCACGAGCGCGGACTGCGCGTGCCCGGCGGCCCCAACCCGCTGGTCCAGTGCGCATGCGGCTGCGGCTCGACGTTCCCCAAGTACGACGGCTGCAACCGCCCGCGCCGCTACGTGAGCGGGCACAACCCGTCGGACTCCCCTGTCCAGCGCAAGGTTCTGGCGGCCCTCGACGCTGGCGTAATGCGCGTGGCGCTGGTGGCGGAGCACGCCGGGATAACGGTGCGCGCCGTCAAGGCGACGCTCTCGCGACTCGCGAAGTTGAACAAGGTCCGCCGCGTGCGGCACGGAGAGTGGGTGCGCCATGGCTGAGACGAGCATCGAGTGGACGGACGTCGTCTGGAACGTCACGAAGGGCTGCAGCCGGAAGTCTCCCGGGTGCGGTGGTGGCACTCCCGGAAGCCGGAAGGGCGGCTGCTACGCAGAGCGAATGGCCATCCGCATGTCAGGGTTGGGCCAGCCGTATGAGGGGCTCGTGGAGTCCACTCCGGCTGGCCCGCGGTGGACGGGCAAGGTGGTGCTGGACCCCGCGAAGCTTGACGAGCCGCTCCGCTGGAAAAAGCCCCGGCGCGTCTTCGTCAACTCCATGAGCGACCTCTTCCACGAGGCGCTCTCGTTTGAGGACATCGACCGCGTCTTCGCGACCATGCGCCTCGCGGAGCGACACACCTTCCAGGTCTTGACGAAGCGGGCGGACCGGATGCGTGAGTATGTGGAGTGGGCGCGCAGGCGCTCTGTCGTCGACGGCATCGAGGTCGTCCCCGGGAGCCCCATCACGTGGGAGCGCGCTCACCCCAACGTGTGGCTGGGGGTGTCCGTCGAGGACCGGATGCGCGTCGAGCGAATCGCTCATCTCCGCGCGACGCCGGCGGCGGTTCGCTTCATCTCCTTCGAGCCATTGCTCGAGGATGTCGGGACAGTGGACCTGGCCGGCATTCACTGGGCAATCGTCGGCGGTGAGTCTGGGCCAGGCGCTCGTCCCATGCACCCGGTGTGGGCGAGGCGCCTGCGTGACCAGTGTGTGAAGGCCGGGGTCGCCTTCTTCTTCAAGCAGTGGGGGGCGTGGAAGCCCTACTGCACCATGACGGAGTCCGAGGCCGACGCGCTCTATGAGGCGCTCCCGGAGGGCGTCCCAGACGACGCGCCGCGCCGCTGCACGGTGGCGTCCGCGACGTTCCCCACCGAACCCCTTCCTGTTGGAGGCGAGGTCCACACCCTGTTCGAGTTGGGGAAGAAGCACGCGGGCCGGATGCTCGATGGGCGCACCTGGGACGAGTACCCGGCGGAGGCGCGCCATGCGTGAGCGTCCGCTCCTCTTCTCTGGGCCGATGGTCCAAGCGCTGCTGGACGGCCGGAAGACGGTGACTCGTCGGCTTGTGAAGGAGCGACACTTCTCGCCCGAGTTCCACGCGCGGTGCCCTGCTGTGGGTGTCGCTCAGTCGCTGCGCGAGTTCTCACCCCCTTGCCCCTACGGCCAGCCCGGGGACCGGCTCTGGGTGCGCGAGACGTGGGCGCTCGATGACTGCGGCGCAGACGGCGAGCAAGTCGTGTGGCGCGCGGACCGTGCCGCCGCATGGAGAGAGAAGCTCGGCGACATCTACTACCTCGCGTCGGACTACGAGCCCGAGCGCTGGCGCCCCTCCATCCACATGCCGCGCTGGGCCTCGCGCCTCACGCTGGAGGTGACGGCGGTCCGCGTCGACCGCCTGCACGACATCACCGAGGACGACGCGGTGGCGGAGGGCGTCGAGCGGCACCCGGAGGCGTGCGGCTGGCGCAACTACGAGCCCGAGCCGGCCTTCGAGCACGTCACCTACCACCCGACGGCGCGTGAGTCGTTCGCGTCGCTCTGGCGCTCCATCAACGGCGAGGAGTCGTGGGCCGTCAACCCCTGGGTGTGGCGCGTCGAGTTCGCGCGCGTGGGGGCCTCGACGTGAGCCCTCGCGCCCGCACGGTCGTCCTCGCCGGGCTCGCCCTCGCGTTTTCCTGCGCTGGCGCCCACTCCGCGCGCGCGGACATCCACCAGTGGCACGCCGCGCTCAAGGCCGGCGTGTCTGTCGTCCTCCTTCTCGGTGCCGCTGTCCTGGCCGGCGCCGCCTGCCGTCGGAGCCGTTCATGAGCTGCAGTCAGGGCATCATCGTGGACCTGTTCGCGGGCGGTGGCGGCGCGTCCACCGGCGTTGCCGCTGCTGTCGGGCGGGACCCTGACGTGGCCCTCAACCACGACCCACCGGCCATTCGCGTCTACAAGGCCAACCACCCCAACACGCTGTGCCTTGCCGAGGACATCTGGAAGACGCCGCCTCGCGAGGTGGTGAAGCTTCTGAGAAAGCACCGTGCCAGGTCTGGACGCCCGTTGAAGTCCTGGAAGGTGTGGGCTCTCTGGGCCTCGCCCGACTGCACCCACTTCGCGAAGGCGCGCGGCTCGAAGCCCCGACAGAAGAACATCCGCTCCCTGGCGCACGTCGTCGTGCGCTGGGCGCGCGACGTCTCGCCGGAAATCATCTTCCTGGAGAACGTGGAGGAATTCGTCGGCTGGGGCCCCCTCTACGAGGTGGGCCACGTCATGCCGGATGGGCGCGTCCTGCAGGAGGGGGACAAGCTCATCGACATGCCCATCCCGGAGCGGAAGGGCGAGTACTTCGACATGTGGCGCGGCCAGCTCGAGCTGCTGGGCTACCGCGTCGAGTGGCGCCTGCTCACCGCGAGCAAGTACGGCGCACCGACGAACCGCAAGCGCCTCTTCCTCGTCGCACGCCGTGACGGCCAGCCCATCGTCTGGCCTGAGCCCACGCACGGCCCCGGCCTCCTGCCCATGCACACCGCGGCGGAGTGCATCGACTGGAGCCTGCCGGTTCGCTCCATCTTCGGGCGCAAGAAGCCGCTCGTGAAGAAGACGCTGTGGCGGGTCGCGCAGGGCATCCGGAAGTACGTGTTCGAGAATCCGCGCCCCTTCATCATCAAGGTGAATCACGGCGGGCTGGTGGACAGGAGTGAATCCATCGACGCACCGCTGTCCACGGTGACGGCGACGCGCAGAGGCCATGCCCTGGTAGCGCCCACGCTCATCCAGGCGGGGTATGGCGAGCGGCTTGGGCAGGAGGCTCGGACGCTCAACCTGCACGCGCCGCTGGGCACCGTCGTCGCGCAGGGGCGCAAGCACGCCCTCGTCCAGACGTTCCTCCAGGAGCACCACCTGGTGGCCCCGTTCATCGCCAAGGGCTACGGCGGTCACGTGACGCCCGGCATCCGGGCGGATGGGCCGTTGGACACCATCACCACCCAGGACCACCACGCGCTGGCTGCGGTGACGCTGGCGACGTTCCGCGGCACCGCGGCGAACCAGCCGGGCGCCGCCTCCGTGGAGGAGCCACTCGGCACCATCACCGCGGGCGGCATCCACGTGGCCGAGGTCCGCGCCTTCCTCACCGCCTACTACGGGTCCGGGAGCGAGGGGCAGCGGCTCGACGACCCCATGCGGACCATCACCGCCGTCAGGCGCATGGGTTTGGTGCTCGTGGAGGGCGTCGAACACCAGATTGTCGACATCGGCCTCCGGATGCTGGAGCCCCACGAGCTCCTCCGCGCCCAGTTCGGGAAGTACGCCGAGGGCTACGACCTGAGCGCCGTCCCCAGCAAGGCGGGGAAGGTCAGGCTCATCGGAAACAGCGTCTGCCCCGAGGCTGCCGAAGCAGTCGTGCGCGCCAACCTGGGCGACGCCTTCGCGGGCCGGAGGGCGGCATGAGCACCGGCACTCGCCTCCGAGCTCCGTTCCCGTGGTTCGGCGGGAAGTCACGGGCCGCCCACCTGGTGTGGGAGGCGTTCGGCGACGTCGCCAACTACGTGGAGCCCTTCGCCGGCAGCCTCGCGGTGTTGCTGGCCCGCCCCACGCCCCCGGGCGTGGAGACGGTGAACGACCGCGACACGTACCTGGCCAACTTCTGGCGGGCGCTCCGCGCCGCGCCGGACGAGGTGGCGAGCCACACGGACTGGCCCGTCAACGAGGCGGACCTCCATGCACGCCACCGGTGGCTCGTGGCCCAGGGGGACTTCCGGCAGCGGATGCGCGCGGACCCCGAGTACTTCGACGCGCGGGTGGCCGGCTGGTGGGTGTGGGGACTTTGCCAGTGGATTGGCAGCGGCTGGTGCGCCCAGCCTTCATGGGAGGCCCAGGAAGCGGCCGGCGCCGAGAAGACGTGCGGCATCGCCACCAGCGAGTACTCGAAGCGGCCGATGCTCGACAAGCCGGGGCGTGGCGTCCACCAGCTCTCGGTGCGCGAGACCCAGGACGCACGCCTGCGAGACCTTTGGAGCAACACCGAATGGGCGCGGCGTCCGCACCTGAGCCACGGGAATGGCATCCACGCCCGCCGGGTGCAGGACCTCTCCGGCTCGGCCGGCTGGGAGAAACGCCCAAGCCTCGCCCGTGGAGGGAAGGGCGTGCTCCGCCTGTCGAACCAGATTCCCATGCTGGCGGGGGACAGCGGAGCCACCGGGCGCGGAGTCCTCGCGAGCGGGAAGCGGGGGGGCGTCTACGACTGGATGCAGGCCCTGGCGGAGCGGCTGCGGCACGTCCGCGTCTGCTGCGGCGACTGGAGCCGCATCCTCTCGCCCAACGTCACCGAGCGCATCGGTGTGACGGGCGTGATGCTGGACCCGCCGTACTCCGACGCGGCGGACCGGGACCCGAGCATCTACGCGGAAGAGGACCTGCAGGTGGCCCACCTAGTCCGCGAGTGGGCCCTGGAGAATGGCGACAACCCCCGGTTGCGCATCGCCCTGTGCGGCTACGAGGGGGAACACGAGATGCCCTCGAGCTGGCGCTGCGTCGCGTGGAAGGCGCCCGGCGGCTATGCGGCCGCGCGCGGCAACCACGAGAACGCCCTGCGCGAGCGCATCTGGTTCAGCCCCTTCTGCCTCTCGCCCGCGGATGAGCCCATGCGAGGCCTGCCCATGGCGGGTCTGCTTGGAGGTGCCCCGTGAGCGCCTGCGCCACCGAGCGCGCACCTCTCGTTGCCGTCACCGTGGCACCCGCATGGGCCCGCGCCGTGGCCAGGCGCTGCAACAGCGTCCTCAACGTGCCTGGCCTGCCCGCGGGTGTCGGCCCGGGCGCATACGTGGCCGTCTGCGCCGGCGAGGGCCGGGACGATGCCCTCGTGGAGTGGTTCCGCCGCGAGGTGGCCATCTGCACCCCGCCCGAGGACGAGCTCCCGACGCGCGTGGTGGTGGCCGTGGGGCGCCTCGCGGCGGTGTCCGAGTACCCGGCCGCTGCGCAGCACCACCGCTGGCGGCACTTCGCCAGCAGCCCCTGGTACGGGGGCCCGGTGACGCTGTGGCTGGAGGACGTCGTCACGCTGCCCGCGTCCGTGCCGTGCGAGCTGCGCGGTGAGGGAGAGCTATGGGAACTGCCGCCCGACGTCCAGGCCCAGGTCCGCGCCGGGTACGGCCAGGTGGTGCGCGAGGACGAGGAGCGGTGGGCGCAGTACCAGTCGAAGGCCACGGGGTGCTCCGTGCCCATCGCCCGCGAGGGGCTCCGTGAGAAGTGCATCGTCAAGTGCAAGCAGCCCGGCTGCACCCTCGCGACGGTGAGGTGCTCCACCTGCAAGGCGTGGAAGTGCAGTTGCACGCCGCACGTCTGCTCCACGGAGGCACGCCCATGAGTCCTCTGCTCTTCGCACTCGTGGAGCACCGCTGGCACCAGGAGCTGGCCCACGTCTGCCGGATGATGGCCAACCGGCAGCAGCTGGGCATCCCCCTGGGGAACCACGCCGTACGCGCCGCGGCCCAGGTCGAGCACATCGGCTGGTGGCGCTCCTGCTGGCCCCTCGTCGGAGGTGGGCGATGAGCAAGTGCCTCCTCCGCGCCACCCAGTGCTCCGTCTGCGGCGCGATGATGCTGGGCGGCGAATACACCGACGAGGGTGTGCTGACGCCGCACGCGCCTCTCCCTGCGACGGAGCGCGTCCGGGCCGCCCACCAGGGCGAGTGGCCCACCTGCCAGCACGGCACCGCCTACCGCGCGGGGTGCCGCAGCCAGCCCGTCCTCCCGGCCTGCTGCTGCGCGCCGACGCCCCTTCTTCCTTCCGCACCTGTCGCCACTCCGGAGCCGTAGCCCATGCCCGACTGCCCCACGCCCAGCGCCCAGGACAGCGTCCTCCCCCAGCCGGGGAGTGGCACCCGCGCGCGCGCCGTCGCCGGGCCCGCCACGGCCCAGGTGGAGGCCATCGCGGCCGACCTGGCCCGCGCCTACGAAGAGATGGAGGCGCTACGCGCGGAGCTGGAGTCCGAGCGCGAGGCGGCGCTGGAACTGGCGACCCGGGCGGCCCACGCTGAGGGCATCGCCGAGGGCTACCGGCAGGCCATGGCCCAGGTGCTGGAGTCCCGCGCCACGCTGTCCCCGGTGACTGTCCCCGCTTCGCCGCGTGTGGATGTCCACCAGCCTGTCCACCGCGATGTCCGCGCCACGGAGGTGGACATGTCCACCGAAGTCCACCAGCCCTCGGTGGACATGAAGGGGGGTAGGGGGGAAGCAACAGCGAAGCCGAAGGCTGAGCTGCAGAGAGCTAAGTGGCGAGACGACAAGAAGCGACAGAGAGCTGAGAAGAAGGCTGCTGCTGAAGGCGCGCGCGAGATGTCCACCTCGGACACGTCCACCTTGTCCACCTCGGATGTCCACCTCGGACATGTCCACCCGGTGGACACGATGGGGCCTGTCGCCGCCCCGGTGGCACCCGCCATCCGCCGGAAGCCGAAGTGGATGGAGGACGCCACCCCGAGTCCGGACAAGGCCTTCTTCGCGTGGTTCACCGACGAACGGCACCGGCGCTTCCCGGGCGCCGTTGTCGAACGCAGGGCCCCGGCCCGGTGGCCAGAGTGGCATGCGACGGCTCTCGCTGCGTGTGGCGGCGACGAGGAGAAGCTCCGCACGACGTGCCGGAGCTACCTGGACGACGCGTGGGCCCAGAGGCTCGAGCGGCCGTGCCCGGCATCGGTGCTCATCTCGGACAGGGTCTGGCCGAAGCACGTGCCCGGCCAGCACGACGGCGCGGTGCTCACCACCCCGGTGGCCCCTGCCGACGCCCGTCGCCGTGCCGACCTCAACGTGGGGCGCCAGGAGGCAGTCGGCGGCCCGTGCGCCACCGGGTGCGGACGGGAGGCTGTGTCGGAGATGTGGGGCCACCGGCTGTGCACGCCGTGCTGGCATGCCGCCGACGCGGGCGTGCACGAGCTCTCCGCGCCCGGCGTCGCTGCCTGGGTGGAATCCCGTCGCGCGCAGGCCCAGGGGGTGGCACCGTGACGCACCGGAAGCTCGACTCGCCGCGCGTGCACCTCCAGGCCGTGCTCGCCGTCATCGGTGCCGTGCAGTCCTCCCAGCGCGGACCGAGCGACGACGTCTCAGCGCTCATCGAACACGCCGAGCAATTCATGGACGGCCACCCGGATGTGGACTGGGCCAACCGCAAGAGGGCGGCGCCGAGCCGGGAGGCGCTGGTGAGGGCCCTGGCGCTGGTACCGCGAGCACTCCTCCGGGACCTCCAACCGACGTCGCTCATCCTCCTGGGCGTGGCAGGTGAGGCATGACCTGCGCAACGAAGCTCATCCTCTTGGGCACCGGCGCCTCGGGACTGACGCTGGCGCACCTGCCGGAGCTGCGCCGCTACGTGGCCCAGTTCGCGCGGTGCCCTGGCGCGCGCCTCATGCACGGCGCCGGCAGCCCGCGGAGGGGCGACCCGCCCGGGGCCCACGGCGCGGACAAGCTCTGGGAGACGGCGTGCCACCTGGAGTGGCCGTGGTTCCGGGTCGAGGACGTCGACAGGTTCCCCGCGGACTGGGACCTCGGAAAGCGCGCCAGCCGCGTGCGCAACGAGCAGATGCACCGCGCCCTCCGCGGATACGCGCGCCGGGGCTGGGTGGTGCGCTGGGCTGCCGCCCACACGGACCCGGGCCTGGGCAAGGGGACGAAGGGGATGACCGCCCTGTGCCGGGACGAGGGCTGGAAGGGGCGCGTGCTGCTGATGGACCCGTACACCGGGGCGCTGCGCCCCGAGGAGGCATCGCCGTGAATTGCAACGAGATGAACGCAGTCGGGAAGACGTTATTGGCTGCGAGGAAGAAGGCACGGTTCAGCGTCCGCCAGTTGGGGAAACTCCTCTCCGTCTCTGGCTCCTACGTCTCGCTCGTCGAGACGGGGCGGACGTCGCCGCCGCGCGAGCGGTTGATTGAGTGGGCGCGGGCCCTTGGATTGGCCCCCGAGTCCATCCTCGGAGCGGTCGCCCAGCGCCGCGGCGAGTTCGTGCTGCCGGTGACTGGGCATGGGCGCCACGATGAGGTCGCGGCCATCCTGTCGGCCCGGTGGGCGGCGTTGCCGACGGATGTCATGGACCGCCTCGCGGACGTGGTTGGGGCGCTACCGGTTCCCCTTGTCCTGCCAGCCCTCGTTCCGCCACGTACCCGCCCCAGTGGCGCGCGGGAGGACTGTGACCTCTGCGGTGGACCGCTCCCGGAGTACAGCGGCTGGGGCAGGCCGCGCAGGCGACACAGGGGCAAGTGCCCGCAGATGCCACAGGCCGAGGCCGCGCCATGACGTGCCGCAAGCACCCCGACCAGGACAAGGCGCTGCGCCTGGCGACTGCGCGCATTGCAGAGCTGGAGGAATCGAAACGGAAGTTGGCCCACGCGCTGGACCGCTACGGCAGGCACGAGCGCGGGTGCCGCTTCTCGCGCAGCAACGCCCGGGAGGCCTGCACGTGCCTCCTACATCAGCGAATCGCAGAGGGAGGTCTCAAACCATGACGTGCGAGGACGTGAATCGAGTTGGGAGGCTCCTGCGGGAGGCTCGGCTCAAGAAGGGGCTCACCATGAGCAAGCTTGGAAATCTCGTGGGGATTGAACCCACGTACATGGGGCAAATTGAACTGGGCAAGAGGCCGCCGTTCTCGTCGCGGGAGAGGATGGTCGCATGGGTGCGTGCGCTCGGGATGTCGCCAGAGTCTGTTCTCCCGGCGCCGAAGACGCCGAAATGCCAATGCGGCAAGGCGTTCATTCCGCGCCGGCATACTCAAAAGTGGTGCAGTCCCCGATGTGGGGACGAGGCCGCGAACCGGAGGCGGACCGGCATGCGCCCACGCGCAGACGCCGTGAGCGATGACCCAGGGTTCGAATACAGCTTGCCGCTGGACGGAGGGGCTGGCGAAATCGCTCGCGACGGCCGTATTGCAAAGGCGATTCGCCAAGGTGTCAGCATCGGCGCGCTGTGCGAGCGGTTCGGCTGCGAGAGGGGCACCATCCTCCGAGTGGCGAGGGAGCGCAGCCTAACTGTGGGCGTCGTGGCCCCAGAACCAAAGCAACATGTGCCCCCAGTCCATGGGCAGTCGCCGACGCTCCCCCGGTGCCCGACAGATGCGCCTGCCGCCTTTGCGCCCCTGCGGAGTCGCGGTGTGAAGTACGACCGGTCACTCGGGGATACGCTCCGCGACGCGCGCATGCGGGCTGGGTTGTCCCAACCGGAGGTGGCGCGCCACATCGGCGCGTCTGTCCAACGCGTCAGCGACGTCGAACGCGGCCACCGGGCGCGTCTCACCCATGCCCAATCCCTCCGGGCGGCGGCGCTCCTCGACGTGAGCCCGGCCCTCATGCTCAGCCTGTGGGCTCGGCGGCGGGAGGACGTGCCGCTGTACCGGACGGGTGAGGAGCGCCGGGACTACGTCGCCGCGGCGCTCTCTGCGGTGTGGGACTCGCTGACTCAAGAGGCGGTGGAGAACATCGCGAAGGCGGTGGGGCTGTGACGTGCGCGCAAGCTGAAGTGCGTCTGGTTCTGCCGTACCCGCCCAGTGCCAACACGTATTGGAGGGCCAGCAAGGGGCGCGGCATGGTGCCGTCGGACGAGGCCAAGGCGTACAAGGCCCAGGTCGCCCACGCTGCAGCGCTCGCCCGTACGCAACCGCTCGCTGGGCCTGTGCACCTCGTCCTCACGGTGTTCCGCCCGCGCCGAACGGGTGACCTCGACAACACCCTCAAGGTGCTGGGGGACAGCCTCAACGGCGTCGCGTGGCTGGACGATGACCAGGTCATCCGCATCGAGGCCTCGCGCGAGGACGACGCCAAGGCGCCGCGCGTCGAGTTGGTGGCGACCGGCCAGCGGCACGCCACCCCTGCGGAGGCAGCAGCCCACGCCGCCGCCCGCGCCGAACGCGCGCGGAAGGCCCGTGAGACGCGCAACCGGAACCGGCTGGAGAAGAAGCGCGCTGCCGCAGCCCCACCCAAGAAGTTGGCCGACGTCAGGGCGCTGGCCACGCCTGCCACCTACCGCAAGGAGAAGACGCGATGAAGAAGCTGACGACGCTGAAACTGAAGCTGGCGAAGCTGAAGACGAAGCTGACGAAGCTGCGCCTGACGCGGGAGCTATTCGTTTGGACGATGGCTGTGCTGCTCGTTCTGGGCGGACTCGCCCACGGGATGAGGGGGTGCAGGACGCTGGCGTCGGAGCAGACGCAGCCGGAGGGTGGTGTGCCGTGAAGCTGACCACGACCGTGCTGGACGACCTGGAGGCCAAGGCGAAGGCGGCGACTCCGGGGCCGTGGGTGGCGGCCATAGAGCCCCAGCAGGCCCCCGGGGGAGATGACGCGGACCTGCCGTCGTTCGTGCGCAGCGCGGACCGGAAGCTGGTGCGGCACATCCGCGAGCTTCGCGAGAGCCTCCTGGCGCTGACGCCCGGGCACCTGCATGGCACGGAGTGGGACGGCAAGGGTGTGAATCCGATTCACACCGTTTCGGGCCCGTCCGTTCCGGAGGGGGTCTGTTCCGTCCAGTCCCCTGAGGCGAAGGGTCAGAACGGTTCTGACCCCCTGGAGGGCAAGCCGCCCTCGTACTTCTTCGGAGGGGATGCCCCATGAAAGCGTGCGGACACCGGGATGCGCAGTACAAGTGCGACGGGTGCGTGGCGGCCGTCCGAGCTCGCTTCCCGCAGTTCCCCCTCATGATGGACCGCCGCTCGAAGCCGGGCCCGCTGAGCGTCCCGTGGGCCGTCGCCGAGCGCTCCTGGGCGGCCTATGCGCAGCAGTACGGTACCCAGCAGAGCGTCGAGCGGATGGCCGAGCGCGGTGGATTTTACTGGGGTGAGATGGACGCTCAGTGCCCTGAGTGGCGCGAGGCAACGGACGCGTGGGTCCTCCTCGCGAAAGAGAACGTGGACCTCAAAGCCGAGGTGGCGCGTCTCACGCTCGAGCTTGAACAGGTGCGCGGAGGGGTCGCCCCATGACGCTCCTGACGCCGCTGGAAGAGAAGAGGCGCCGCAGGTGGCTCCGTGCTCGGGGTGCGGCCCTGGGGCTGGCAGGTGGCGCGCTGTGGTGCGCGAGCGCCAGCTTCTGGATGGAGGGCGAACTGGGCCGCGCGCTGGTGCTCGACGTCGCAGGCCTCGTGCTGGTGGTGGCCGGGGACAGGGCCGCGGTGCGTGCCGAAGGGACGCTGTCATGACGTGCCCGGAGAGGAAGTGCTCCCGGCCCGGGTGCGAGAACCCGGCAGGCAGGAAGAGCAGGGGCGCCCCCAGCGACTGGTGCAGCGAGAAGTGCGGGCGGCTGTACGCCCGTGCCCGGAAGCAGGCATTGCGGAGGAGCCTCGCAACGGCCCCGCGCAACGGGCAGGACGAGGGCCCCGACGCGCCGCTCAACGGGTGGACGCTGGCCATGGCACGGGAGCGACGGGACGCCATCGCCGCCGACATGCTGAGGGAGGGCTGGCCAGCCGAGGCGGTCCTCGAGCGGTTCGCTGGCTTCGAGCCGACCATCTCCGACATCCGCCGGCGCTTCGGAATCCCAGCCGCCCCGCCCGGCTCTGGTGGCCACCTGCCCGCTGGGCCCCCGGTGAGGTAGTCATGGCCGACTGCGCGCAGCCGAAGAAGGGGTGCATCGTCGACGGGTGCGTTCGGCCTGTCCGTGTGAAGGGGCTGTGTGACACCCACCGGAAGCGAAAGGCACGCGGGCGCCCACTCGACGCGCGACGCCACCGCTCGAAGGATGCGGACGCGGAGACGGAAGGCTGGCCCGTCATCACCGCCCGGCTCGCCTCGCCAGAGATGCTCACCTTCTTCAATGGCCTCGCCGACGCCCGGGGAGGCTCACGCAACGACGTCCTGCGTGAGGCCCTCAGCGTGTTCGCGGCGAGCCAGGGCTACGTGCCACCGCCCGTCCCTGAGTGGGTGGCCGATGCCGTGGCGGAGCTCCGGGAGGCCCGGCGCAGGGTGGAAGAGTCCACGCGGCGCCTGTGGGAGATGTTCGAGCGCGCGCGGGGTGACTGGTATGCCGACGAATGTGTTCCGCCTGTCGGATATCTATGACCATATGTGGAAAATTGCGAGAATGGCGAGTCCGGCCCTATTGATTTGACAGACGTGTTCTATCTGTATATATCTCCCATCGACGCGCCACTGACGGCGGTCGACACACGGGGAGCACGCCATGCAGACGACGAAGCAGATTGAAGTGGACGGGCAGGGGAAGCACATCAAGCACAACGGAGTGAAGTACCGCCCGTTCTCGCTGGCCACGGTTTTGAGCGAGGGGAAGGCATCGGTGAACTTCCCCCGCCCCAGCACCTCGGATGACAGCTACGCCACGGTGACCCAGGGGGAGCTGTCCGAGGCCTGGAAGCCCGCCGGAGTCTGAAGTACCGGGGCCGCCGCCAGCACGGGGTGGCCCCGCCCCTCTGGGGGCCGCCGGGCCAGGCACAGGCCCCCAGGACGCCCTGGGCTATGTTTGAGGGCGGGAGGAGGAAGGATGACGGTTTGCATAGCGCGTGGGGATGGGTGGGTGTGCGAGAGGGAGGCCAAGACCAAGGGGTTTTGCTCGGGCCACTACCAACAGGTTTTCCGGAAGAAGCCGCTGGCACCACTCAAGGGGGAGCACGGCGCCCCAGCTGAGGAGTCGGTGCACAAGGCGGTGCGGTACCCGAAGTCCGACGCCGAAGCCATCGCGGCGCTGGCGAAGGCGAGGGACCTCGATGAGGCGGTGCTGTACCGGGAAGCCGTCGCGCAGTACTTGCGGCGGGAGAAGCCGGGACAGGACGGCGGGTAGTCATCCCACTTGTCTGCGGGACCATCGAAAGGAGGACGCATGGTGAAGGTTCACGTGAAGCGAATCGGGACGCATGACCTGCCGCTGCCGGCATACGAGAATGACGGTGCCGCCGGCATGGACCTGCGGGTCTGCGTCCAGAGTCGGAACCCGGCAGGCGGCGAGGGGTGGGACGGCATCCACGTCAAGGCGGGAGCTACCGTCCGGCTACATAGCGGCTTCGCCTTCTCCATCCCTTCAGGCCACGAGGGACAAGTCCGGCCGCGAGGAAGCTCCAATTTGCGAGGGCTGAACGTTCACCTCGAAACCATCAACAGCGGGTATGGCGGCGAAGTTTTTATGGTGGTGACGGCGGGCAACTCCGACGTGCAGTTCCGGCACGGGGAGCGCATTGCCCTATTCGTCATTGCTCCCGTTGTGCGTGCAGAGCTTGTCGAGACGGATGACTTTCCGGATTCGGCGCCTGGGTCCGGCTGCATGCCCGCTGGTCCCCGGTGAGGTAGCCATGCGAATCCAGGAGAGGAGGGGAAAGTGACGGCGTGTGCCCAGGAGAGGTGCACAATCGGCGACTGCACCCGCACCGCCGCGCCAGGTCGGAGGCAGTGCCACGCGCATCAGAAGAGGGCGACGCGGGGCCAGTCCCTGTCCACGCCCGTGGCGGAGACGTACGCCACGCCGTGGGAGAGGCTCGTCGCGGCCGCCCTGGCCTACGCGGACGCTGGCGACGACGAGGAGGAGTTCGCGAGGGCGAAGGACCGGCTCCGGAAGGCTGCCCAGTCCTATGCCCGTAGCCTGCTCCTTCAGCCTCCGGCACCCCTGGCCCCTCGGGCGCGGAAGGAGAGCGGGGCCGGGCAGCTCGAGCTGTGGCCCGAGTCCAAGGGCTAGCGCTGGCTTGCGAGGTATCCCCCGACGCTGAAAGCATACACCCCTGCTCATTCATCTGACGGGGGGACCATGACCAGGTTGATGGTGTTGCTCGTGGCTGCGCTGACACTGCAGGGGTGCGACATGGAGACGAAGGCCGGAGACTCCTGCAAGGCCGAAGGCGTGGGGTCCAGAACGTGCGGCGACGGGGATGTTCTTCACTGTGTTCCCTCGTCGGCCGGTGGTTCGTGGGAACTCCTCGAGAACTGTCCCAGGGGCTCCGACTGCGACCTCGACTCCTTCGCCTGCGAGTCCACCTCGGGCGGCGGTGGAGGCACGTGCTGCAAGCGCTGCGGGACCACGAGCAAGCCCTGTGGTGACTCCTGCATCCCGAAGGCGAACACGTGCCACCAGGGGCCGGGGTGCGCGTGTTGAACGAGCTCAAGGATTGGGTGCGCCGAATGCAGTACGTCTATTGGCGCGAGGAACTGGAGCGACGGAAGGATCTGCGGCTTGCTACGGCGGACGGAAGCCCGGCATGGATTGCCGCAGATAAGCTGGTTGATGAGGCCGAGATGCGCGTGACGAGGCTCATGAGAGAGCTCAACCTCTAGTCCGCTGACGGACGCCGTCCACGAGCGCCCCGACGCTGGTCTGCATGGCAGGTGTTGATGCCCGTGCCCGGGGCGAGTCGGCGGATGGTGAAGAAGGGGCTGCCCGCCCCCTGACGGTGGACCAGCAGCGTCTCTGTGAGATGTGGCGCCCGCTGGCCGTGGGGCTGACGCTGAAGCGCCTGCACGGGGCTGGGCTCGGGCACCACGAGGACGAGGCCGCGGGGCTGGCTGCCGATGCGCTGGTGAGTGCCGCCCAGCGGTGGGTGCCCTCCGAGAGTCGATTCCCCTGGTACCTCCGGATGCGTGTCCAGGCGGTGATGTCGCGTTTCATCCACCGACACCCCGAGACGACGAGCCTGGACGAATTGCTCCCTGGCAGCGACCTGGACACCTTCGCCAGCCGGCTCGCGGCTGGGCGCGAGGAGGAGGGTGCCGCCAGTGATGCCCGGGAGCTGGCGCAGCGGGC
This sequence comes from Myxococcus eversor, assembly GCF_010894455.1. Lineage (GTDB taxonomy): Bacteria > Myxococcota > Myxococcia > Myxococcales > Myxococcaceae > Myxococcus > Myxococcus eversor. The sequence continues at coordinate 18,411 of NZ_JAAIXY010000024.1, forward strand.
GGAGGCGGAGATTGTCGCCCGGCTGGTCCAAGGGCGGGACGGGGATGTGGCCCGCCGTCAGGCACACGAGGCCTTCGAGATTTGGTGGGGGTGCGCGATGGAGGGCCGCTCCGGCGCCGAGGTGGCCCGCGAGCGCGGAGTCTCCCCGCAGGCCGTGGCGATGCGGCTGGCCCGCGTCCAGCGCGTCGTTGAGGCGTGGGGACGGGTGGTGCGAGGGGAGGCGCCACGGAGGCAGAGGACGGCACCGCTCCGGCCCGGCGTGTAGTTGCCCCGGAAGCCGTCCACGCCCGCGCCAAGACTTGTCGCCGTGGCACGAAAGCCCCCCAGCACCCAGCCTGACGCCCCGGAGCCGGATGACGGCACGGGCGATGCCTCGCGCGAGCTGACGCCCAAGCAGCGCGCCTTCGTCCGGGAGTACCTGAAGGACTCCTGCGCGGCTCAGGCCGCCATTCGCGCCGGCTACTCCGCGAAGACGGCGGACTCGGCGGGCTCGCGGTTGTTGAGGAATGTCAAGGTTCAGGCTGCGCTGGAGGAGATGGAGGCGGCGCTCGCCGAGGCGGTGGGGGACGAAGTCACCGTCGAGGTGGCGGAGGTCATCCGCGAGCTGCGGTACCTGGCCTTCTCCGACATCGGCCAGGGCGTCGGCGAGCTGGGCGGGGTGCGCAACCTGAAGGACATGCCCGAGGGCTTCCGCCGGGCGATCTCCAGCATCGAGGTGGAGGAGCTGTTCGAAGGGAAGGGCGAGGAGCGGGAGCAGGTCGGCATCGTCACGAAGGTGAAGCTCTGGCCGAAGGACAAGGCGCTGGAGCTGCTCGGCAGGTTCCTGAAGATGTTCACCGACAAGGTGGACCTCGAAGCCACTCTCAAGAAGAGCCACGAGGACGCGCTGGGAGAGCTGGAGTGAGCGTGGCGCGCCAGGCCCGGCGGAGCCCGTCCGTCCGGACGCAGGTGGCCCGGGGGCGGGAGCCTCGCATCCTCCGGAAGCGGCTCGGGCGGCAGCGGCCCGAGAAGAAGGCCCTGCTGTCGCCGCGCGAAAAGGCCATTCGCCAGCGGTTGAAGGACGACTTCCCACACTACTCGTCGCGGTGCCTCTTCATCCGGACGAAGAAGGGGGGCGTCGAGCCCTTCGTCCTCAACGCGGCCCAGACGTACCTGCACAAGCGCCTGGCGGAGCAGCTCCGGGTGACGGGACGGGTGCGTGCCCTCATCGTGAAGGGGCGCCAGCAGGGCTGCACCACCTACGTGCAGGGGCGTTTCTTCCAGGCCCTGTCTCACCGCGAGGGCGTCCGGGCCTACATCCTCACGCACGAGGACGCGGCCACCAACAACGTCTTCGAGATGACGAAGCGGTACTACGAGAACTGCCCCGCTCTCGTCAGGCCCAGCAAGGGCGCCGCGAACGCGAAGGAGCTCGTCTTCGACAAGCTCTCGTCCGGGTACAAGGTGGGCACCGCGGGCAGCAAGGGGACGGGGCGCTCCTCCACGGTGCAGTACTTCCACGGCAGCGAGGTGGCGTACTGGCCCAACGCCGACACCCACGTGGCCGGTGTCCTCCAGGCGGTGCCAGACGAGGACGGGACCGAAGTCATCCTCGAGTCCACCAGCAACGGGCCCGAGGGACTCTTCTACGACCTGTGCATGGCGGCGCAGCGGGGGGAGGGCGACTACCAGCTCATCTTCATCCCCTGGTTTTGGAGCTCCGAGTACCGGAAGAAGGTGCCGGCGGGCCTCGCCCTCACCTCGGAGGAGGAGCGCTACAAGGAGGCGCACGGCCTCGATGACGGGCAGATGGCCTGGCGCCGGGCCAAGGTGGTGGAGCTGGGCGGCGTGCACCACTTCCGGCGCGAGTACCCGGCGACGGTGGAGGAGGCCTTCAAGGCCGCTGCGGTGGGCGCGCTGTGGACGCAGGAGCTTCTGGACCTGCACCGCGTGGCGGAGCGCCCCAGGGATGCCGAGGGCAAGCCGCTGCCGATGGTGCGCGTGGCCGTGGCGGTGGACCCTGCCGGCGGCGATGGGCCGGACAACGACGAGGTGGGCATTGTCTGCGCGGGCGTCGCCTCCAACGGGCACGCCTACGTGTGGCGGGACGACTCGGCGAAGTACACGGCGGAGGGCTGGGCCTCCAAGGCCCTGGCCGTCTACGAGAAGGAGATGGCCGACGTCCTCGTGGGCGAGAAGAACTACGGCGGCGACATGGTGGAGACCACCATCCGCAGCAAGGCCCGTGAGTCGCGCAAGCACGTCAACGTGAAGGTGGTGACGGCCTCGCGTGGCAAGGCGAAGCGCGCGGCCCCCGTGGCGGCCCTCTACGAGCGTGGCCTCGTGCACCACGTGGGCCGCCTCATTGCCCTGGAAGACGAGCAGACGACGTGGGTGCCGGGCGAGACGAAGTGGAGCCCCAACCGCATGGACGCCGCAGTGTGGGCACTGACGGAGCTGATGCTGGGCAAGGGCGCCGACACCTTCAAGGTGGGGAGCTACCGGTGAGCGTCGCGTGCGCCACCGCGCCGGCACCGGGTGCCGTCCTGTACGTGTCCGGCCCGTACCGCGTCTGGGTGCGGCGCACCGTGCTGGCGAAGGCCCAGCGCCTGGCCCGCGTGCGTGCCCCGCTGGAGACGGGCGGGCTGCTGCTGGGGCAGGTGGTGGACGGCGAGGCCCACGTGCTGGCGCTGACGGGCCCGGGGCGGCGCGCGCGTCGCAGCCGCCTGGGCTACGAGTCGGACGGGGCGCGGGACACCCGGCTGGTGGCGCGCGTCTACCCGCAGCTGCACTACCTGGGCGACTGGCACACCCACCCGGGCGGCCCCGCGGTGCTGTCCGCGACGGACGTGGCCTCCATTCGGGGGGCGCTGTCGCCCTCCCGGCCCGAGGTGCTGCACCTGCTGCTGGCGGGCCCGGCCGACATGGGTGACGCCGTGGCCTCTCTCTTCACCCTGGTGTGCGGCGAGTCCGCCGCCCGCCGCATGACGCCCGAGGTGGCAGCGTGACGTGCATAGCTGGAGTGGTGGCGAAGGGCCGTGTGTACCTGGGAGGGGATAGCGCGGGCGTCGGTGGGTACGAGCTCACCGTCCGCTCGGACGTGAAGGTGTTCTCCAACGGCCCCTTCCTCATTGGCTTCACCTCGTCCTACCGCATGGGGCAGTTGCTCCAGCATGCCTTCAGCCCGCCACCGCCGCCGAGGAAGCCCGGGGCGCTGGGCCGGTACATGGTGGTGGACTTCGTCGACGCCGTGCGCGCGGCGCTGAAGGACAAGGGCTGGGCGACGAAGCAGAGCGAGCAGGAGCTGGGAGGCACCTTCCTCGTCGGCGTGGCGGGACACCTCTTCCGCCTCGAGGCCGACTACCAGGTGGGCGAGGCCCGAGACGGCTTCGACGCCGTGGGGTGTGGCAGCGAGGCCGCGCGTGGGGCGCTCTTCGCGTCCTGGCACCTCAAGCCCGAGTCCCGAGTGCGCATGGCGTTGCGTGCCGCGGAGCGCCTCAGCGCGGGCGTGCGCGGCCCCTTCCGGGTGGTGTCGGGGTGAGCTGCCGCGCACCCACGCCGCCGGTGGCCGGACGCCGCCGTGCCGCCTCCACCTGGCGCCTGCGCGGGCGCGGGCTGCCCCGTGCCGCCCGGCGCGACTCCACCGTGCTGGTGCTGCGCTTCTTCGCCTACCTCGAACACCGGACGTCCACGCGCTTGTCCCGGCTGTCCCTCCGGGCATGGCAGTACGTCCACCTCCGCCGCCCCGGCCATGCAGAGAGGGCCCGCCCATGACGTCCGACGTGAGCAACAAGAGCAGCGCCTACAAGGCGATGGAGCCGCACTGGGCCATGGTGAAGGCCCTCCAGGGTGGCACGGAGGCCATGCGCGCCGCTGCGACGACGTACCTGCCTCGGCACGCGCGAGAGTCCGACGAGGCCTACAGCGAGCGCCTCCAGCGCAGCTTCCTCTTCAACTACTTCGAGACGTCCCTCTCCACGCTGGCGGAGATGCCCTTCACCAAGCCGGTGGTGCTGGCGGACTCCGCGCCCGAGGAGCTGCACAACCTCGTGGGCGACGTCGACAGGCAGGGCAACGACTTGACGTCCTGGGCCCGCAACGTCTTCACGGACGGGCTGGCCAACGGGCTGACGCACATCCTCGTCGACTTCCCCAAGGTGGACAGGGCCCGGGTGCAGACACGGGCGGATGAGGTGGAGGCGGACGTCCGCCCCTACTTCGTCCACGTGCCTGCCGACTCGCTCCTGGCTGCCTACGCCACCGTGGAGGGCGGCGCCCAGGTGCTGACGCACATTCGCTTCCGCGAGACGGTGACGCGGGCGTCCGGCTTCGAGGAGGTGGCCGTGGAGCGCGTCCGTGTCCTCGAGCGGAAGGCCTGGGCGGTGTACGAAAAGGACGGGAACGGCGCCTGGGCGCAGGTAGACAGCGGGGAGAACACGCTGGGCTTCATCTCTCTCGTCACCTGGTACGCGGGCAAGCCGAAGGGCTTCATGCTCATCCGCCCGCCGTTGCTGTCCCTGGCGGAGAAGAACCTGGAGCACTGGCAGTCCGCCAGTGACCAGCGAAACATCCTCACGGTGGCGCGGTTCCCCATCTTGGCGGCCTCGGGCGTGACGGAGGCGTCGCCGCGGGAAGAGCGCACCAGCACGGAAGGGATGAGCGCCGAGGATGTGGAGTTCCTCGGGCGTCCCGGTGCGCGGGCGGGAATCACCATCGGCCCCCACTCGCTGCTCACCACCACCAACCCCCAGGGGAAGTTCTACTACGTCGAGCACACCGGGGCGGCCATCGACGCCGGTGCGAAGGACCTGGAGCGCCTGGAGGACCAGATGGCGGCGCTCAGCATCGAACTGGTCGTCCGGAGGAAGGGCAACACCACGGCGACGGAGAAGGACATCAACACCGGGCAGAGCTACTCGAAGCTCCAGTCCATGGCCCGCCGCTTCGGAGATGCGCTTGCGCTGGCCTTCCACTTCGCGGCCCGGTGGGTGTCCCTGGAAGTGCCGGACGACCAGCTGAAGGTGTCCGTCCACACGGACTTCGGCGTGGAGGAGGGCGACTCGCAGGGGCTGGAGGTACTCCTCAAGACGCGCCAGGCGCGGGACCTCTCCCGCCCGGCCTACCTGAAGGAACTCAAGCGGCGGGGCACTCTCTCCGCGGACTTCGACGTGGCGGTGAACCAGGAGGAACTGGATGCGGAGGGGCCTGCGTTGGGCACGCTTCGCTCCGAGCCGAAGGACAAGCCCCAGCTTCCCGGCCAGACGGTGCCCCCGCAGCCGCCCGCCGCTGGTGGCGGTCCCCCTGTCGCTGCTGGAGGTGCAGCGTGACCCTCGACGCCTGCTTCATCCGGGAGGTACTCGGCGGAATGAACCGCGTCGAGGCACTGCCGTGCCTTGTCCCTCTTCCTGGTACGTGGGGTTTCAACTTCCAGTGCAACCGGAAGGGCACGCGGAAGGTGCGCCGTGTCCTGCGCGACTGGCACCGGACGCTGCTGCTCCGGCTCATCCACGGGGGCTGCAAGGCGCTGGTGCTGGAGGGCGACCTGGTGCTGACGCGGGAGGCGTTCGTCACGGCGCTCGCGGCGCGGCAGGTGCTCACGAAGGGCGGAGGTGCCGCGTGAAGCGGCTCCGTGTCATGGGGGCCGAGCTGGCGTTGAAGGTGGCGTCCGTGCTCGCCGACGTGGAGGGGGCGTCGGCAGCCCGGTGCGAGTGCGGGGAGTGGCTCAGGGAGGCCTGCGCCACCTGCACTCGGTGCGGAGCCTCGCCACCTCGATGGGAGGACGCCGGGGTGAGGGCGCGCCGCTGGCCTCGCTGCTCCTGCTGCTCGGAGCCGATGGACGCCAGCCGCCTCACGGCCTGCGTCCATTGTGCGGCCGCGCTTGAGCAGCGCGCGGTGCGGGAGGCGTTGGCGCGCCTGGTTGGTGCGCACGGTGAGGCGCCCGAAACGACAGGGGACCCGGGCGGAAACTCCTCGGAACCCGGGCAGTCGGTGCGCACCGCTGAACAGCCCGCCGCCGAACTGGACCTGGAAGAGCTCGAGCGCGTGGCCCGCGCGGCCGCACGGCACGACGACGGCTGGACTCTGGAGACCGCGGAGACGTCGCCCCACCTGGCCGAGGATCCGGCATCCTCCGTCCACCTGCCGCTCGACGTGAGGTGGACGGCCACCATCGTCACCCGAGCACCATGGAGCGTCCTGCTGGAGGTGGTGGGCAACGTCACCGCCGTGCCGGACCGGGCGCGCCACATCCTCGCCTTCCAGCCCCGCGTGGCCCTGGCCCTGCTCGCCGAGATGCGCCGCCTGCGTGAGGGGAGGGGTGGCGGGTGCTGACGTCGTGCGTGCAGCGGTGGAGCGGGCGGCGGGCCAGCTACCGGCCTGCCGGCGAGCCGATCCGCGCCAGCGACTACGAGGTGGCACCCCTGGCGCGCGACACCGAGGCGCGGGCCTTCGTCGAGGAGCATCACTACAGCGGCTCCTACCCGGCTGCCCGGTGGCGCTTCGGACTCCATCGCCGGGGTCAGCTCGTGGGCGTCGCGGTGTTCTCCCAGCCCGTCAACGACAAGTCCCTGGCCGTCTTCCCTGGTGGGGCGGCCTCCGCGGTGGAGCTCGGGCGCTTCGTGCTGCTGGACGACGTGCCCGCCAACGGGGAGACGTGGTTCCTCGCGCGGGCCTTCGAGGTGCTGGCGCGCGACGGGGTGGTGGGCGTCCAGTCGTTCGCGGACCCGGAGCCGCGCACCACCGCGAGCGGCGAGGTGGTGTTCCCCGGGCACGTGGGCACCATCTACCAAGCGCACAACGCGGTGTACCGGGGACGGGCGACGCCGCGTACGCTACACCTGCTGCCCGACGGGACGGTGTTCAGCGCCCGCGCGGCGCAGAAGGTGAGGGCGCGGGAGCAGGGCTGGCGGTACGCCGTGGCGCAGCTGGTGGAGTCCGGCGCCCAGCAGCCCGCGCCCGGCGAGGACCTGCGCGGGTGGCTCCGGGAGTGGCTGCCCCGGGTGACGCGCCGACAGCGCCACCGGGGCAATCACCGCTACCTGTGGGGGCTGCGTCCAGCAGTCCGCCGGCACCTGCCACCGTCGCTGCCGTACCCGAAGTGGGAAGTGCGGTTGGTGTCGGAACGAGCTGCGCTGAGCGGCCGCAGCCCGGGAAACGTGTGATTAGAAATGCGCTGGTGACGTGGGGTAGTGCCTGCTTCGCGAAGCATCAAGGACCGCAAGACCACGTCCGTACTTCTGTGCACTCGCAACGCCACTCATACCCGCCAGAGTCGCAGCAGATCAGGCTAACTCCCTGGCGTCTGCAGGTCCTGTCCTGAAAATTGGAACACGGTTCAGCGTCGCACGTGGGGGACGGCGTGGGGCACGCGATTGAGGTGCCATCGCACGTCACTCCCACTCCGTTCGTCGCGGTGCAGTTGACCGTCGTCGCCGGGCAACTCACCGAGCCCTGTGCACAGGTGGCGGTGCAGGCCGTCAACTCCTGAGACGAGGCGTTCATCTCCTCGCTCTCGGTGGTCACTCCTCCGCACCCCACAGCGAACGCGGCGGCGCACGCCAACACCAACAGCTTCAAGCTCTTCATGGTGAATCCCCTGTCGTGAGGGTGTGCGAGCGAGAGGACGACCGGGCTGGTGGCATCTTCGGCAATTCATGCGACAGCCGCAATTCGCGCCGCCGCATGGGTCGGTAGCGCCCGGGGCTCCGATGCCCATCGCACAGGTGGCGCGGACCGCGTCCTCACCTGCGATGACGCTCGGGCCCATGCGTTCCCGTGCAGACGCAAGCCGTGTCCTATCGCGCCAGAGTAGGCCGCCCGCCGTCACCATCGGTGGGCTGCCCCGGGCGCTTCCTCGCGTCCGCTTCGTTCGCCACCGCAGCCCCCACGCCCTGGCGCGCGTCTACTTCCGCCCCATGGGGCTGCGGCCTCGTGACGTTGCTGAGTGGCCCGCCATGCGTCGGGGCATCCTTGCCATGGGTGCATGGGCCTTCGCTGGACGGCGGCCGAAGGGGTCCGTGGTTCACTACTGGGCGGCACCCAGCGTCTCCCCGCTCCACCTCGCCTACATCCTCGGGCACGAGGTGGGGCACGTCTCGGGCAAGCAGCTGCGCTCCCGGCGCAACGCGTGGAGGGAGGAACTGCGCGCGGACGAGTACGGCGCGGCGGCGTACCTGTCGCTGAAGCACGTCCTTGCCGTTGCTGGGAAGGCTGGTGCCGCGTGAGTCCCGGAACCGGGGAGGAGCACGCCGCGGCGGAGGTCCAGCGGCAGTTCGCGATGATTGAGTGGCTGGAGCAGCAGAGCCCGATTCTGACGGCGTTCCCCTTCGCCGCGCTGCCGCCGGAGCCGCTCATGATGTGCCGCACGCCGCTGGCGTCGTCGCTGGATGCGAGCTGGCACGCGGAGCCGGAAGGGTGCCCGACCTGGACGGACGCTGCGGAGTGCCAGTGCATGCGAGGGGGCGAGGCGTGAGGCCTCTCGTCCTGGATGTGTTGCTGAAGGCGCCGGGGGCCGCTCTTCGCGCACTCTTCAACTCCCCGAAGACGCACGACTACACGGAGCGGTACTGGGGGCACGACTACTCCATTCAGGAGGTCCGCGACGATGGCCGGAGCCTCACTGCCATGGGGTGGGGCTGCGGCATCGAGGAAGGCCACTTCCTGCTTCTCCGGAACGGGGCTGGATCCACGCGCTACCTCGTCCGGCGCATTCGGTACATGGCCGACCCTCACGACATGTGGAGCGCGAGCCTGGAGTTCGCGCCGCGTCAGGGGCCGTCGCCAGAGACAGAGGACGGCGCCGGACGGTGAGCACCGGCCCGACGATGAACGAGGAGCTGCTGGAGCGCTCCATCGCCCACGGGGTGCAGGTTGAGCGCTACAAGGCGGGCCTCGTTCGGCGCGTGGTGGAGGTGCTCAACGAATCCGAGGAGGACCTGGAAGCCGAGCTGACGAAGCGCCTGTCCCGCATCGAGGCGGCGGGCGGGTACGACGCCGGGCCCCAGGTGACGAAGCGCCTGGAGGAGATGCTGGCCCGGGTGGGCGGCGTGCGCGCCGAGGCGTACGGCACGGCGATGGGGCTCATGACGGAGGAGCTGGGCGCCTTCGCGCTGCACGAAGCCAGGTGGCAGGCGGCGGTGCTGCAGGAGACGCTCATCGTCGAGCTGTCCGTGGCCACGCCCTCCGCGGAGGTGCTGCGCGCGGCCGCCTTCTCTCGGCCCTTCGAGGGGCACGTGCTGAAGGACTGGGCGGACTCGCTCGCCCCCGCCGACGTGGACAGGCTGGGGCGCGTAGTGCGCCAGGGCGTGGTGGAGGGCAAGACGACGCAGCAGATGGTGCGCGAAGTCATGGGCACCCGCGCGGAGGGCTACTCCAACGGGATTCTGGAGACGAGCCGGCGCAACGCGGAGTCGGTGATTCGCACCGCCACCAGCCACGTCGCCACCCAGGCCCGGGAGGAGGTGTTCAAGGCGAACGCGGACATCGTCCAGTCCGTCCGCATGGTGGCCACCCTCGATGGCCGCACCACGCTGGGGTGCATGGCGCTGGACGGGAAGGTGTTCCCCGTGCGCGACGGACGCCGTCCTCCCTTCCACCGAGGCTGTCGCACAACCACGTCGCCCGTCATTGACGGCGTGAAAATGGTGGGAGACCGGCCCTCTGTCACGGACACACGCACAAGGCGTCAGCGGGACATCGACTTCCGCGCCGAGGCCAAGGCCAAGGCGGGCGAGGCGCGCTGGACGGCCATGTCCGAGAAGGAGCGCGCGGCCGCCATCTCCCGTCAGCGCCAGAAGTGGACGCGGGAGAACGTCGGCCAGGTGCCGAAGGGCCTGTCCTACGAGGAGTGGCTCCGGAAGCAGCCCACGCCATTCCAGGACGAGGTGCTCGGGCCCACGCGCGCCCGGTTGTGGCGCGACGGCCGCTTGCCGTTGGGGCGCTTCACCGACGCCAGCGGGAAGACGCTGACGCTGGAGCAACTGCACGCGGCGGAGGCCGCGTCTTTCAAGCGGGCGAAGTTGTAACGGGCCCGCGCGCAGGACGAGAGGAGAGGACGCACATGCCGTTCGAGTGGCAGCCGGAGCTGGAGAAGCTGGATGAGGTGCCCGAGACGTACCGCGGGTTGTACGCGAAGAAGGACGGCGCGGAGGGCGAGGCCCCGAAGTTCACCCTCGACGCCGACCTGGCGAAGCGGATGGACACCTCCGCCCTCGCCAACACACTGAAGAAGGAGCGCGACATCGGCAAGGAGCTGAAGAGCCAGCTCGCCGGATTCACGAAGCTGGGGAAGGCGCCAGAGGAAGTCGAGAGACTGGTGGCCGACTTGCGCGCGGAGCTGGCCGAGGCGCGGAAGGGGAAGGAGGGCGCGGACGCGTGGGACAAGCAGCGCGCCACGCTGGAGGCGAACCACACCAAGACCCTGGGCGAGAAGGATGCCGAGGTGAAGCGGCTGACGTCCGTCATCCACAAGCGCATCGCCGAGTCCGCTGTCCGAGACGCGCTCGTGAAAAATGAAGGGGCTGTCGATCTTCTCTTACCAATCGTCGCGCCCAACGTGACTTTGGTGGAGGAAGACGGTGATTTTTTGGTCCGGATTACTGACGAGAAGGGCAACCCTCGCGACAGCAAGTCGGGCAGCCCCATGACGGTCGAAGAGTACGTCCTGGAGCTCAAGAAGGATCCGCGCTTCGCTCGTGCCTTCAAGGGCACGGGTTCCTCGGGCGGTGGGACGCCCCCGGGGGCGAACTCGGGAGGGATTCCCGGGAGTACGAAGATGACCCCGCTGGATCGCATCTCCAAGGGGTTGAAGAAGTAGCACCCGTCGCAGGTGCGCGTGATGCGGCCCGCGACAAACCGGGAGGGATTCCCGGCGGCAGTCACTCTTCCTCAAAGCCAGACATGACCGAGGGCTTCTGACAGCCCCGCCCTTGGCGCACCCACCGCCTGTCTTTCTTTCCCTCGCTCCGAGGAGGAGCGCCTTCCTATGCCTTCAATCACCCTTGTCGAAGCCGCCAAGCTCAGCCAGGACGACCTGGTCGGTGGAATCATCGACAACATCGTCACCGTCGACGCCTTCTACCAGCGCCTCCGCTGGGAGTCCGTGGAAGGGCCGGCCATCGTCTACAACCGCGAGTCCTCGCTGGGCGACGTGCAGATGCTGGGCGTCGGCGGCACCATCACCGCCAAGTCGCCCACCACCTTCGTCCAGGTGACGAGCGCCCTGAAGCGCATTATCGGCGACGCCGAGGTGGACAACTTCATCGAGGCGACGCACTCGGACACCACCGACCAGAAGGCGCTCCAGGTGGCCGGGAAGGCCAAGGCGGTGGGCCGCAAGTACGCCAACCTGCTCGTCAACGGCACCGGTGCCAATGACGAGTTCGAGGGCCTGCTGGGGCTGGTGAGCGCGGGCCAGACGCTGGTGGCCGGGCCGAACGGCGCCGTCCTCTCGTTCGACTTGCTGGACCAGCTCCGGCAGAAGGTCACCGCGAAGGACGGGAAGCTCGACTTCTACATGATGTCGGGCCGCACCATTCGCTCCTTCAAGAAGCTGCTGCGTGCGCAGGGCGGTGCCGGCATCATCGAGACGGTGGAGCTGGCGGACGGCGTGGAGGAGGTCCTCGTGTACGAGGGCGTCCCCATCTTCAGGAACGACTGGATTCCCACCAACCAGACGCAGGGCACCAGCACCACCTGCACCTCCATCATCGCCGGGTGCCTGGACGACGGCACCCGCAAGGTGGGCATCGCTGGCCTGCACGCGAAGAAGCAGATGGGCATCCACGTCGCTGACATCGGCGAGGCGGAGCTGAAGGACGAGTCCATCACCCGCGTGAAGTTCTACTGCGGCCTGGCCGTGTTCAGCGACCTGGGGCTGGCGGTGCTCCAGGGCGTGACGGACTGAGCGACGCGCTTCTCGGCCGGGCCTGCCCGCGGGGACTTCCTGCCTGGGTGGGCCCGGCCCTCAACCTCGCGCCCGGCGTGTGCTGGGCGCATTCCCTGTGGAGCAGGACATGGCTGGAAACCGACTGACGGTGGACGTGGCGTTGGTGGGGCCGCGCGAGGGGGATACGTGCAGCCTCGCGGGCTTCGACTTCAAGGACGGAGTGGCCGAGGTGCCGAGACACGCGGCGACGGCCCTTCACATTCTCGGCAAGTACCACAACGCCTTCCAGGTGGACTCGCGCGAGTATGAGGAGGCCCAGGCGAAGTGGGCGAAGGAGAAGGCGAGCGCGGAGTCCGCCGGCGCTGCGGACCCGAAGCTGGTGTCCGCGCTGGAGGACGCCCAGTCGCACATCGATGCGCAGAACGCGGAGATGGAGCGGCTGCGAGCGCTGCTGCGTGAAACGCAGGGGCTGGTGCCGAGCGCCGCGAAGGCCCAGGCGACGACGGAGCTGACGAAGGCCCCGGAAGAGCCCGCCCCGGCCGACGCGAAGGGCCCCAAGGCGCCGAAGGCCCCCAAGGCGCCGAAGGGCGAATAGGCCGAGGAGCAACCGCCCATGCCCATTGACGCGACGCCGGGCGGCCCTGCCGCCGACTCGTACTGCACCCTGGTGGAGGCGGACGCCTACCACTCCGCGCGCGCGCACAACGCGGCGTGGGAGTCCGCCACCGTTGAGCAGAAGGAGCGCCACCTGAAGTGGGCCACGAGCCTCTTGGACACCCACTTCCAGTACCTGGGCGCGCGCGTCAGCGACGCCCAAGCGCTGGCGTGGCCCCGGCGTGGCGTGCGTCTGGACGGCGTGGACGTGTCGCCCCTCACCGTGCCGCTGCGCTTGCGCGGCGCGGTGGCGGAGTTCGCCTTCCGCCTCATGCCCGAGGACTGGACGGCGGGGCTGGGGCCCGTGGTGGACCAGGGCGTCCAGGTGGGACCGCTGAAGACGACGGCGGAGACGCACGTGCCCATTCCGGCCCAGGTGGCGCAGATGCTGGCGCCGCTGGTGCGCCCGCGGCCGGCGGGCATTGGCTCCCTGCAGGTGGTGCGAGGGTGAGTGCCCAGGCGGACAGGCTGGCGCGCAAGGCTCTCGCGCTGCTGGAGAAGTACGGGGAGGAGGCCTTCCTCACCCGACGCACGACGGGGGAGTACGACGTCGCCACCTCGGCGCCGGCAGTGACGGTGGCCAGCCATGAAGTGAAGGTGCTGGTGCTGGCCGACAGCGGGCAGGACAAGGAGGGCGACTCGCTGGCGAAGGGCAGCACGGTGAAGGCCGCTCGCCGCAAACTGCTGGTGGCGGCCGGCGGCCTGGCCGTAGTGCCGGTGCCAGGTGACGAGGTGGGCCCGCTGGAGGTCCGCACCTGGACAGTCCTCGCGACGGACCCGCCCGTCCAACTCGGCGGGACGCCCATCCTCTTCACGCTGCGGGTGGCCTCGACATGAGCACCGTCAAGCGCACGGACGCCAAGGTCCGCAAGGGTGCCAGCTTCTCCCGGCAGGTGGAGGCCTTCGTCGGCATGGCGAAGGAGCGCGCCAACGTCGTGGTGCGGAAGACAGCCCTCGGCTTGCTCGCCAACGTCGTGGAGGCGTCGCCGGTGGACACCGGGCGCTTCCGGGGCAACTGGCAGGTGGGCATCGGCGCGCGGCCCTCGGGCACCACGGAGGACTCAGACAAGGACGGCAGCGGCGTCGTCACCGCCGCGGCGTCCCAGCTCGAGGCCGCGACGCTGGGCAACACGGTGTACGTCACCAACAACCTGCCGTACGCCCGCCGGCTGGAGTTCGGCCACTCGGCCCAGGCTCCACGCGGCATGGTGCGCATCACCGTCGCCCGCCTGCGAGAAATCCTCGAGGGGGCGGTGGAGGACGCGAAACAGGGTGGGGGTGGAGGGGGCGGTGGCACGTGAGCACCGTCCTGCTGGACATCACCCAGGCGCTGGAGGCGCGAGTGGTGGAGGTGCTGGAGCCCGTGCTGGGCCCCGGCCACCTGGCCTTCCCCAACGTGCCCTTCACCCCGGTGGCGGGCACCCCTTGGGCGAAGGTGGACCACCTGCCGGCGCGCACCGCGGCGGGCAGCGCGGGCGTGGACGCGTACACGCGCCGCCCCGGCGTCCTCCAGGTGTCCCTCTTCTTCCCCCTGGGCGCGGGGACAGCTCCTTCCCTCATTGCCGCCCAGGCGGTGTGTGACGGCTTCAAGCGGGGCACCACGCTGGCGCGCGGGGACACCACCGTCCGCGTCCAGTCCGCCTCCGTCGCCCCGGGTTTCCGCGACGAGCCGTGGTGGGCGGTGCCTGTCTCCGTCTGGTGGTTGGTGCACTCAATCGACTGAGCCGCCACGAGCGGCAGGAGGTACTCACATGGCTTCTTCGGCTTCAGGGCAGCGCACCGCCGTGCGCTTCGTCGCGGAGGGCGACTACGGCGTCCCCGCCAGCACCACGTACCAGGCGCTCCGCTTCACCGGCACCAGCCTCAACCTCGGCAAGGAGACGTTCCAGTCCAACGAGATTCGGGCGGACAGGCAGGTGGCGGACCTCCGCCACGGCATGCGGAGCGTGGCCGGGGACGTCTCCTTCGAACTCTCCCGCCTCACCTTCGACGAGCTGCTCGCGGGGGCGTTGGGCGGCACCTGGGAGGCGGTGACGACGGGCGCGGTGTCGCTGGAGGCGGACGCGGATGACGAGTCCTTCGTCCGCACCACCGGCAGCTTCCTCGCCGAAGGCTTCCTCCCGGGCGACGAGGTGTCCGCAACCGGCTTCGCGACGGCGGGCAACAACGGCCGGGCCAAGGTGGTGTCCGTCACCCCGCTGTCCCTCACCGTGGACAAGGCGCTCGCCGCGGACGCCGCAGCGGCGGCGCGCACCGTGGCCCTGGTGGGGCGGCGGTTGAAGAATGGGACGCTGCTGAAGACGTACAGCATCGAGCGCGCCTTCACCGACATCGGCCAGTACCTCCTGTACCGGGGCTGCGCGGTCAACGGGCTGAAGCTCTCCATCCAGCCCGGGGAAATCGTCACCGGCAGCGTCACGTGGTTGGGCAAGGACATGGTGCAGGCCACGGCCTCGCATGCCACCACCCTCACCCCGCCCGGCACCGGCAGCCCCTTCGACGCCTTCACCGGCGCGTTGCTGGAGGGTGGGGTGGTGGTGGCCAACGTCACCGGCGTGGAGCTGGACATCAGCAACGGCCGCACCACCAAAGGCGTCGTCGGCCAGGCGTCGCCCACCGAGGTGCATGAGGGCGGCTTCGGGGTGTCCGGCACCCTCAGCGCCTACTTCCAGGACGGCACCCTCCTCAACCGCTTCATCGACGAGGAGGAGTCCTCCCTCGAGGTACTGCTGCGGGACGTCAACGGCGTGGACTTCCACCGGCTGTACATCCCCCGCCTCAAGTACACGGGCGGTGACTTGGACAACCCGAAGGAGGGCCCCGTCGTCGTCTCGCTGCCCTTCACCGCGCTCCTCGACTCCGTGTCCGGCGCCACCCTCGTCTACCAGCGCAGCAACGCGTAGCCCCTCCCGCTCGTGGCGCTCGCCGCGGGCACACACCCTCGTTGTTCCCGAAGGAGCACCTCCATGAACGGACCCACCGGTTTCGACCTTTCCTCCATCCAGCACCGTGACACCTCGGTGGTGGAAATCCGCCACCCCGTCACCGCCAAGCCCGTCGGCGTCCAGGTGGAGGTGGCCAGCGCCGACTCCTCCCTCGTCCGCGAGGCGGAGCGGGAGCTGCGGGAGCAGTCCCTGGCGCGCTACCAGCTCAACCGCGGTGCCGCGCTGACGGCGAAGGAGATGGAGTCCGACGCGCTGGAGTTGCTGGTGCGCCGCACCGTCTCCTGGAGCGGCGTGCTGGAGGGTGGCAAGCCTCTGGCCTACACCCCGGACAACGCCCGGCGCCTGTACACCTCCCTCCCGTGGCTGCGCCGCCAGGTGGACGAGGCGTGCGCGGACCGCGCCCGTTTTTTCGTGGACTCGGTGAGCAGCTCCTCGGCTTCGCTCGCCACGAATTCGGACTGAGCCGGGCCCCGGAGGGCAGTGACGTCTCCCTCCGGGCCCACCTGGAGCAGGTGGCGAAGGCGACGGGGCAGGTGCCGGCGGAGCTGGTGAACGAGTACGAGCTTCCGGCGGCGCTCGCCCACGTCTGGGAGTGGTTCTGCGAGCTGAGTGGCGCGCGTGGGGCGGGCATGTACTCGCTCGCCCCCATCACCTTCCAGGACATCGCGGCATGGGCCCGGCTCACCGGGCACCGACCCTCACCCGCGGAGGTGGGGCTGCTTCGTCAGCTCGATGACGTCTTCCGCGAGGAGCTGAACCCGAAGTGACGAGGTGGCGGTGCTGCTGCAACTCCTAGTTCTGAAGTGGTTGCTCGGCCTTCTTCTTCTCCTCCTCGGCTCGCTCCTTGGCTGCGAGGTCCGCCATGACGGCGTCGATGCCGCGGAGCTCGGACACGGGCTTCGTCATCTCGATGCCCGTGTCTCGGTCCCGGAACCCGACGTGTGTCCATCCCTCTTTCTCCATTTCCTCCTTGCCACCGTCGTAGTTCGGCATCTCCTTCATCATCGCGGCTCGAATCTCGTTCGGGTTCGTCGAGCCGAATGGCTGGATGCGGAGGATTGTTGTGTGGTGCTTCCCCGCGGTGGCCCAGCGAAGCTGTGGGGTACCCGCAGTGTCGTTGCTCTGCTGGATCATCTGGATCCGTTTTGCTTCGAGCCGTTTTGCTTCCTCCGTGCGGAGGTCACAAGCAGCGACGAGAAGAGACACGGCCAGGAGGGCGTAGGGCGCACGCATGGGGCAGGAGGCGAACACAGCCCGGGCCAGGTGGTCCACTGGTCGCGCGTTCAGTCGGGCGGCTACAGCCCCTCGCTGACGGGAGGCGCCCATGTCTGAGGGGGTCGACCTGGCGGAGTTGTCGATTCGCATCGACACCTCGGAGTCCGCCGCCGGAGTGCAGGGACTCAACGACCTGACGAAGGCATCCGAGAAGACGGAGACGGCCACCAAAAAGGTGGAGACGGCCAGTGAGCAGTTCCAGCGCGAGATGGCGCGGATGCACAAGGAAGTGGAGGCCAACGTCAGGGCCTTCGAGGAGATGCGCAACAAGTTGAAAGATTTGGAACGAGTGACTGCGCTCGCGAAGACCTTCGACGCCGCGGCGGAGGCCGCGAAGCGGTTTCAGAAGTCGATGGAAGACACGAAGGTGTTGGACGCCTTCAACGAGAAGCTGAAGCAGTTGGAGGGCTCGGCGGGCCGCCTCACGTCCGCGTTCGGGGACACGGGCACCATCCACCGGTTCATGAACGAGCTGAACAAGGCCTCGTCTGCCATGTCGAAGATGCAGGACGACATGCGCGCCGCGAAGTCCATCCAGGAGGTGGCGAAGGCAGCGGACCTGGCGAAGTCGCCCGTGGAACAGCTTACGAAGGGGCTCGGGGGACTCGCCGGCAACGTCATGGGCATGGTGGCAGTGGGGGCGACGTTCCGCAGCGTCACCACGGAGGCCATGGGGTTCTCCACGGCCATGGCGCAGGTGAGCACTCTGCTGGAGGACGACCAGCTCGGAATGATGGGGCAGCTCGCGGACAGCGCGAAGCGCCTGGGGGCGGAGTTCGGTCGAGGGCCCACCGACCAGGCCAAGGCGTTGTACGAAATCATGAGCGCTGGTGCGGCGGACGCGGCGAAGGCCACGGAGATGCTCGCTGTCGCCAACAAGCTCGCCATCGGCGGCGTGACGGATGTGAGCGTCGCGGCGGACGGACTCACCAGCATCATGGCGAGCTACGGAAATCAGCTCCGTAACGCCACCCAGGCCGCCGACGCCATGTTCATCTCCGCTGCTGACGGGAAGACGTCCATCGAGACCATCGCCCGGCACATCGGCAAGGTGGCGCCCATCGCGTCGCAGACGGGCGTGTCCCTTCAGGAGTTGCTCGCGGCGAATGCGGCGCTCACGAAGGCCGGTATCAAGACGGAAACGGCCATGGAGGGCGTCCGGAGCATCCTCGCCCAGGTTGCCAAGCCCTCCGGCGAGGCGGCCATCCTCGCGAAGGAGCTGGGCATCCAGTTCGACACCGCGGGGCTGAAGTCCAAGGGGCTTTCGGGCTTCCTCCAGGACATGAAAGACAAGACGGGTGGTAGCACCGAGTTGCTCGCCGCTCTCGTCGGCGGCGTCGAGGCGCTACTCCCCGCGATGACCCTCTCGGGGACGGCCTCGGCGGACTTCGCCGCGTCGCTCCGGCACATGGAGACGTCGGCGGGAAAGACGGAGACCGCCTTCCGGAAGATGGCGGAGACGCCGCAGATGAAGGTGGACCAACTCCGAGCGCGCTTCGCCGCGCTGCGCATCGAGGTGGGCGAGGACCTGCTCGGAACCATCTCGCCCGCCATGGACGGACTGCTGCGCAACTTCGACGAGGTGACGACGGCCGCGCGCTATCTCGGCCAAGCGGTGGCGGTGATCGCCGCGGCGCGCGTGGTCTCCTGGGGCCAGGAGTGGACGAAGGCGCTGTATGAAAAGGCCGCTGCGGCGAAGAAGGCGAGGGAGGCGGTCGTCGAGGCCGCACTGACTGAGTCGCTCTACAAACGCGTCCAGGGGGAGAGCCGGGCCGAGTCGTTGAAGAACGCGATGGCCCAGCTTGAAAAGCGGCAGGCCACGCTACAGACGGCGGCGGCGCTCGAACTCTCAATGACTGCCTCCCGCAAGGCGGCCATTGAGTCCAATCTGTTGGCGCAGGCGAAGGTGCGCGAGGCGATTGCCATCGAGGGGGCGACGTTCGCCACCCGGGCGGGGTCTGCCGCGCTGGCAGCCATGGGCGGCCCCATCGGAGTGGTCGTCATCGCGCTTGGCGCGGCGGTCACCGCTTTCGCCGAGTTCGGGCGGGCCGCGGAGGAGGCCCGGGAAAAGGCAATGCAGCACGCCCAGGAGTCAGCCGCTGCGGTTGGGCGTGGCGCACAAATCGTAGTGGACCTCATGAAGCAGACAAAGGCTATGGAGGGCCAGACGAAGGCAGTTGACGACCAGCGAAAGGCATTGGAACTGCTCGTCATTGCAAAGGAAGAGGTCGGCGCTCTTGGCGGGAAGTACCAAGACCTTCTGACGAGCGAGGTCGACACAGTTGGAGAACTTAGATCCGTCGTTCGGGCGGTCGCAGATGAGGACTTGAGGGTCGCCCAGTCAGAGGTTGCGCGACTGTCTGCCGCAGTGAAGGAGAAGCAGAACCTCATCGTCTCTGTGAATTGGAGGTGGGCTGGTCGAGGGAAGCCGTTCTCCGAGGTTCGGAAAGACTCGCGGTTCGCCGAGCAGATCGAAGAAAAGCTCGTTCCCTTGGAGAAGGAACTCGCTGTTCACCAGCAGCGCGCCGCTGAAGTCCAGAAGGCCCTCCTTTCGATAGAGGAGGCGGCGAGGGAGGAGGCCAAGCTGGCCGACAAGGTTGCCGGCGCCCATGGCCGCGTGGGAGCCGCAGCCACGAAGTCGGCTACCGAGATGATTGACGCGGCCAAGGCTAAGGATGCGGAGGCGAAGAAGGCCACGGCGTGGCTGGAGAAGCTGGAGGAGGACGTCCGGGGTATCGGGAAGACGAAGGCGGGCGCCCTCAACCAGTCGGACGAGTACAAGGCGCTCACGGAGGAGCAGAAGAAGCTCGCCGACGCGGCCATTGCGAAGCTCCAGGACGCTGAGGCCACGAAGAAGCAGGCCCAGGCGCGGGACGAGCTGGCGAAGAAGTCCGTGAACTGGCTGCAGCGCATCGAGGAAGAGGCGCGTGCCGTCGGAAAGGCGAAGGCGGAGGCGCTCAATCTCACCGACGAGTACAAGGCGCTCTCCGCCGCGCAGAAGAAGCAGGCGGACGTGGCCATCGCGAAGCTGCGCGAGGCGGAGGTCGCGAAGGAACTCGCCAAGGCCGAGGAGAAGCGCGTCCAGGTGCTCCAGGAGCTGAACCGAGAGCTCGGGGACCCGGCGAGCTCGAAGTACATCGAAGCTCAGCAGGCCCTGCGCGCGGAGGTGGAAGCCCACCGCCTCCCGTTGGAGCAGTATGCCGAGTTGCTCTCCAAGGCGCGGGCACTGTGGACGCCGGAGGGGCGCGCGGAGGCCCAGCTTGCGAAGGAGCTGGAGCAGTTGGAGAAGCAGCTCAACCCGCTGGCCGACGCGCAGAAGCGGATGGAGGCCGTGCAGAAGCTCTTCGACAGCCAGCGCATCAGCGCGGCGGCGTACCGGAAGGAGGTGGCGAAGCTCCAGGAGCAGCTCTCCGCGGGGTTCGCGACGGCCCAGGAGTCCGTCTCCATCGCGGCCCAGCACATGGAGGACGCCTTCGTCACCTTCGCCACCACCGGGCAGTTCAGCTTCCGGTCCATGGTCGACGGCATGCTGAAGGACCTGGCGCGCCTGCTGGCCCACAAGGCCTTCGTCGCGCTGGTGGACACGGCCACCACGGCGCTCGTCGGCGCGACGGCGTCACCGGCCGGCACCTCGGGCGGGGCCGCGCTGGGTGGGGCTGGGAAGCTGAGCCTGGGAAGTGGGGCACCCCAGGCTCCGAAGCTCTACGTGCCCAGCAAGGCGGACATCCTTCCGCCGGCTGGGGAGGGTGGGGAGCAGGTCACCGTCTCGGTGGTCAACCACTTCGGCCAGGACGGCTCGGTGACGTCGGAGGTGCAGTCGTCGGGCGGGAGGGCCGACGCCGAGCGCATGGCCCGCGGACTGAGCGTGGCCATCCGCAAGGCGCTCCTCGAGGAAATGCAGCCCGGCGGCTCCATCTACAATTTCACGGCGCGGCGGCGGTGAGCAGAGGGGACTCCAGGAGGTGCGACGACGCTCACTCAGAGGCGCGTGATGCGCGCCGCAAAGCTTTCTCGTGCTGCTGCCGGGTGAGGTTGCGCCACATTTCTTGGAGCGATACGGCGGGGTCGACTGGCGCGTATCCCGAGGAGAAGACGTGGAACTCCGACTCAAGTTGCGCAGCGAGCGGCTCCTCTAGAATTCGCCACTCCTGTTGGGCTCGGCGTAGCCCGTCGCGCCGCTCTTCCGCTTGGCGAATAGACATCGCATTCTGAGCAGGCTCTTGTGATTGCGACGACAGCTCGTTTTCGATTTCGGCAAGCTCGTACTTGGCGCTCTCTGGGGTGATGCGAGTCTCCCAGCGCCCGACGCCGCTCCTCCGGAGATGGTGGAGGCTGTGTGACTCCGTAGGGGGCCAATCGTTGACGTGGTAGCTGTAGAGCATCGTCATTTCGACGAAGTCGAACATCCAGGTGTCCACGAAGACGTCGTGGCGCCTCCAGTGTTCGACTCGGCGAAGGGCCAAGGAAGTTTCGGCACGGAGCCCCTGGTTCATTTTCCAGAACATCCAGCCGATGACTGCTGCGATGACGCCCCACTCGATGCTCATCGCTCAACCTCTCTCGTCCGCCCCGGTAGGCGCGTCGCACGGGGCCATGAGCTTCCGCTACGAGAGAGAGCCGGTCAATCTGTGCGCACAGTGGCTTGACGTCCGGTTCCGTGACCGCGGGATGGTCAGGCGGTGGCGGTGCCTGCAACTGGAAGCGAAGGCGTTCGGGGCGTGCCGTCCGGGCCTGGGAGGCCCGGCTCCGCTCGCCCGAGGCGGACGCGTGGGTCATTCAATGACTGGGAGACCCGTCCGAGCAGGGCGAGGCTCGAGGTCGAACTCGACGTTCGCTCGTGCCTTGCGGGTCGGGCACCGTCCATTGGTCTCGCCCACAGTCTCCAGGACGAGATGGCCCGCGACGCGCGTGGCGTCGTTCACCCACAGATCCATGGTCCCAGTCACCTCAAGGTGCATGTCGCCTGATTGATACGGGCCCTCGTAACAGAAGGAGCTGGCGAATGCGGACTGGACGGCTGGGCTGTGTCCCTGGCGAGGCGCGAAGGCGGTCTCGTGTGCGGCCCACCCCTCAGGCGCTTTTGCCAGTCCATCAATCACGAGGGTTGTGGGTCCTGTTCCGAGCAGCGCCGTGTCGACGTCGATGAGGAAGCAGAGCCCGGTATCGTCGTACATGTTCTTGCGAGAGCCGTCATCGTCGGCTCCGCAGACTTGGATTCTGCTGGCATTGGGTCGGGCGTCGCGTACAGGTGAAACAGCGGAGCCACCCTGGTTGTCGCTGAAGTGCCGCCACTCGCCGCCGTACTCCCCATCAATCGTGCCCAGCACTCCGAAGGGCGCGTTGTCTGGGCCGCAGCCCGTGAGCGACAGGAGTGCGAGGGAGTGGAGCAACGCGAGGTAGGAGGAGGGGACGCGGCTCGACGGCACGGAGGTCTGATTCATGGAGTCCGCGTGGCTGCATACCACGTGCCCGAAGCGCTCCGTCAGGCTTGCCCGGTGGACGCGAGCAGCAGCGGCACCTGCTCGGGCTCCTTCGGCACGGAGAGGTGCCCGTACTTCTTCGCGAACCACGCCACCCCAGCGGGCGTCACCAGCGTCTGGGGGCGGGTGTGGGGCTCGTCCTGGCCGGGCTTCTGCCGGCGCAGCACACGCACCTGGTACACGAGACGGCCGTCCCGGATGAAGGACGCGAAGGGCACCCACGGACTGTCCTTGTCCTTCTTGAAGCACACCGCGTCCCGCTCCAGCCACTGGAAGAAGTCGCGGATGGGCAGGCGCAGGTGCCTGGCCGTATCCATGAGACTCATCAGCCGCGTGGTAGAGAGGAAGTCGTCGGCCAGCTTCACCGCGGGCGCCTGGGCCTCGAGCTGGCGCTGCTGCTCGCCGAACTGGGCGGCCGGCGCTCGTTCTCCTCCGCCATGTCCGCAGTGAGTTGGTCGAGGGCGGACTTCGGCTGGGCGGAGGCGTCAATAATCTGGCCTGGGGGCCGAGCAACCATGGGCGCTGAGGCTGTCAGTGCCGAGCAAGGCTGACATCCTCCCGCCGGCGGGGAGGGTGGGGGCGACGTCACCGTCTCGGTGGTCAACCACTTCGGGCAGGACGGCTCGGTGACGTCGGAGGTGCAGTCGTCAGGCGGGAAGGGGGACGCGGAGAATCTCGCGCGCGGGATGGAGGCCATCGTCACGCGCGTCATCGTCCGGGAGATGCAGCCCGGGGGATATCTCTACAATTTCAGAGGGCGCAGAGGGTAGAGCTGTGCCTGGAGTTGCGGGAAGTCGTAAAGACTAGGAAGGAACTTGTGCAATCAGTTGAATGGGGTGAGGCAAATGCCTACAGGGGCTCAAATGTCGCTGCCAGCGAAGTCGAGAAGACGATGTCGGACAAGTCCGCTTTGCCAGTCGCCCCGAGCTGGAAATACAGCTCTCGGGGGGTTGTTGCGTTCGGCTGGCTGTTTTGTGAGCCGAGTCTTACTGGGACAGTGAGAGTGGCCGATAAGCCACTGCTTTTGTTTAGCTCTTGATGAAGTGCGCTGTCTGCGCCCTTAGAGACCCAGTAGTGATTGTACTGCACTCCTAGATAAAAGGAGGCTAGCCATACTGCAAGAGTGGCCTCGACTGTTCCGATTGCGAAGCTCGATTTTTCCAGCTTGCCTTGGGTAGATGACTGCTCTGGCTGCACAGTGTCGGCGGCCTGGTAGCCTCCTTGTCCTGCCACTCGAAAGTCGAGTCCAATCGATCCGTCGTTCGGGTCCGAGTTGACGGCCTCTGGGAACCATGAAAAGCGTAGTCCAGCGTTTGCATTCCCAACTCCTGCGACCGACCGAATGCGCTTGGCTACTGTTTCAGGAGAGCCGGTATTTGGTTTTGGGTTTATGTCCAGGCGAAGCTGAAGGAGTAGCGATCTTGGCGAATTGGTATCGCCCATAAGATAGCGCTCGGACTGTGCTTGAACCCGGGGAAGTGGGCTTGCTCCGTCTCCGTCAAAGTTGAATGTAATGTTGGGAGCGAGGACAAGCGGCTTTAGTTTTCGAACCTCGCCGCGCAGTGGTCCATTGGCAGGATTGATCTCCTGAGGCCTTCGAAGCGAGATTGCCTGCTGCGCGTAGGAGGAAAATCCGATCGAGAGTAAGCCAGTCATTAGGAGTCGGTGAGTCACATTGATTCGAAATGGACTTGGCATGTTGACTAGGTCCCGGGCGCGCGTTGGGTGTTGGTGCTGAGTGGTTGAGGTTGGGGTCGTGTTTGAGGCTGTGGCTGAGGTTGAGGTTCAGACTTACGGAAGGAGAATGAGCCTTCCGTGAGTGAGTGTTGCACCCAGGGGCGTTGCGTCTTTTGGCTGGCTGTGAGGACCAATGTCGTGACTCGCCTGAACATCATGTCAATGTCGTCGCCGTCGAATTTGTCGAGAGTTGCCAGTATCGCTGAGGCGAAAGGACTATTGGTGTTTGGCAATCCGTCGGAGGCGGCGTTGCCTGGTTGGGTGGAGAAGACGATGTATGCCCCGTCCACTCCGGCTTCAGGAACAAAGCCGACTCCTTCGCCTTGGCGGCTCGGGTCCGTGCGGCAAGCATCGAATATCATGATGTTGAGGCCGGAGTAGTTTCTTTGGCTGAACTGAGACAAGAGTGACTGCAGGCTTGTTCGGCGGGGCCTGTTCGGGGTGTGATCAATGCCAAGTAAATAGTTTATGCCGTTTGACTCGGCTCCATGCCCCGCGTAATGGAATAGTGCTGTGTCGTCGTTGGAGAGTATGTCGACGAAGGTTTCGACGGCGACGCCGATGTTGCCGCCGCGAAGGTCTTTGCAGATGGTGACTGCAAAGCCTCGGCGCTCAAGTGCTTCGGCCATTGAGTCGACATCGCGAGCAGGGTTGCTCAAGGCGGGCAGCGCCGCGTAGTTGGTGTTCCCGATCAAAAGCGCCTTCCGGGGCGAGCTAGTTTTAGAAGGCTTACATCCCGATGGGAATATATTCTTGTCTGTCTGGGCACTCGCTACGGTTGGGTGCATCCAAAAGAGCAATGCTGCAATGAGCGCGATTCGCATGGTCAGGCCCCCCGGCGTCCTTGCGTGTCGTGGTCACTTATATCATAGCGTTGAACTGATGGCATCATGGGTAGATTTTGCCCTGGTTCGAGGTGATCCCATTGTGTCCTGATTGTTGATGTGCAAAGCACTGGTTGTAGGGAGTCTTGGCTGCGTGGGGCATTCCCTCTCTCTCGGGCTCCAAATGTGCAATGTTTGGAGGAGGGTGGACTTCGGCTGGGCGAGCAAGGCGGCCACCGGGTCGGGCGGCTGGGGCTCCGGGACGACGGAGTATTTCCCCGTCTTCCGGATGGAGGGGACGACGTCGTGGGCCAGCCGGCGCTTGAACTTCTCCGCGCGCTACACTCGTGAGCCGAAGGTGGCCCGGTACATGCCGGACTCGTTCACCACGGCCATTCGCAGGGTGCCGCCAGGGGTACGCACTTCCGCGTATCCCTTCTCGTCTGCGGCCAGCGAGCGCGTCATGTCGCTGGCAATGCGGTAACGAGCCGAGGGCCACGGCGATGTCGCCCGCGACGAACCACGGCTCGCCGGACTCGACGACGACGCGCACCGGGTGCTGCTCGAAGAGGAATGAGAGCGGCTCGACGGGGGAGGGTGGGTTGCAGACGGGCATGGCACCTCCAGGAAAGGCATCCCCTCCCCGGAGCCGTACACACCGGGAAGGGGGCGGCGCCACACGACTGGGGGGAACGTCGTGGGCGTCTTGTGGTGGGGCCTGGGAGGAAGCCTCCTGCACCGAGAGGACGGCGTCCGTTGGACCAAGTTGCTCGGTTGGGGGCTATGCCGACACCAGAACGGAGGTCGTGTCGCGCAGCGATGGCGGCCTGAAGACGCAAGGGATCGCGTCGGTGCCGAAGCGCGGAAACACCTGATGCGCTAGGCTACCTACGTTGAACAACGGGGGATGTGCCGAGATGGCCTTCGTGGGACACCTGTTCATCCTTGCCGCTCTTGGCGGGGGCCTTCTGCTGTTCTTGGTCCACCCTCGCTCGGTGACGTTCTTCGGCATAACCCTGTTCGTAGGATTCCTCGGGAGTTCTGCCGGGCTTGCTGGGACCGTGATGGGGCTGCTGATTGGAGCCGTTCTCGGAGGGGCTGCAGCCGGTGCTGTTCATGGGGGCATCAGCATGATGTCCGGGATTGCACAAGGCCGTGCGCATCCTGAGAGTCTACAGGCCCTACGCCAACGGCACGAGAGACGCCGCGCGCGTCAGCAACAGCCTTCCCGTGTTGCGCCCGAGCCGGCGCCTCCAGCCCGCCCTGCTGGTCTGGGCCCCAGTCCGGCGCAGCTCCAGGCATACGCAGAAGAGGAACCGGAGAAGACGGTCGTTTGGCGACGGCCAAAGCCCCCTCCTCCGAAGAAGTAGGAGGCCAAGACGCTGCGCTCAGAATGCTCCTTTCGGAGGTCGGCACACCTCCTGCTTTTCCCCTGGGCCATGGACGACAGGGCTCGGCGGGAGGCGCTCGTTCAGCGTCTCGGGGAAGTGGAGAGGGAGCTGCAGCGGGCGGTGGCGGAGCGGGACGGGAGTCCGGCTGCGAGGATGCGGTACGCGCGGGCCCGTGCGGCGCACGAGTGGACGACACGGGAAGCCGTTGCCGTCCTCCGCGCTACCGTGCTGACGGACTCGCCCCATGGCGCTGAAGGCGGGGTGGGGTAGAAGGCCGCCGTGCCACACGATAGAAGCAAGACGCGCCCTGAGCGGCGGAAGGCCCCTGCTGGCTCTACTGTCCGGATTGACGGCCTCCACGTCTCCCGCGCCGCGTGGGCGCGCGTGGAGGCTCTCGTCGAGCAGATGAACCGGGCCGGTATTCCCCGGGCTCACCGCTCCGGTGCGCTGGACCTGCTCCTCGTCCACCCGGAGCTGGCCGCCCAGGTCCTCGCGGGTGGATGCACCGTCCACTGGTGCGCCACCTGCGCTGCGTGGCTGCCCGGAGTCCCGAACGAGGAGCATGCGGGGCATCAGGTTCAGGGCTTCGATGTGCCGTTCAACTAGTCATGGGAAATGCCCTCCCATGGCCCAGGTGAACTGGCATCCGCGACGATTCGTCTGAAGCGGGGCTTGCTCAGGTCGAACTCGATCCAGTCGAACGTTATTGGATTGCTCCAGCGCTCGACTCCACGGAGAAAGCCATCGCCTGTGTCGGCGGTTGCTGTTTCAAGAAGGATATAGTGATTTGTAATTCCTGTTTTATTGGTCATGCACGAGCCCCTCCACTGGGGCTCACCTAGATCTTGTTAGGAGTCGTTCCGAGGGACCTAAGCGCCTCTGTCTCTTGTTTTTGGCTTGGTCAGATGGGCTGCAACGAGGCCTCGCTTCGAAGTGCTGCCGGACCCCGTCCACCATGCCGGCGACGCTGTTGGGCATGGAGCGCTTCCCCCACGTGCCGGACTACGGCGCCCAGCAGCAGACTCAGCCGCGTGTCCTGAAGGCTCAGTTCGGTGACGGCTATGCCCAGCGCTCGGAGGACGGCATGCGTACTGTCCTCCCGCGCTGGGCTCTCCAGTTCAACGCCCGCCGGAAGGTGGATGCCGACGCCATCGAGGCCTTTCTCCAGGCCCGGAGGGGCGTGGAGCCCTTCGAGTTCGTCGTGCCGTCCAGCGCCTGGGACGTCACCGGCTTCCCGGTGGGCACCGGGGACGGGGTGCGCACGCAGTACCTCCTCGAGCGGCCCGTGTCTCCGGAGGTGCCCGACGAGCGGGTGCCGGCGACTGGCTGGACGGCACCTCCGCAGGTGTACCGGAACGGGGTGCTCCTATCCGCGGGCGTGGACTACGTGCTCTCCAGCTCCGGACTTGTCACCTTCGCCGCTGCCCCAGTGCTTGGTGCGGCGCTCACCTTCACGGCCAAGGGCGAGCGTGTAGCGCGCGTCGTCTGCGAGAGCTGGTCGTCCACGGCGAAGGGCTTCAACTCGCACGACGTCAGCGCCGAGTTCCAGGAGGCGGTGGGGTAAGGCGTGTTCTTACCTGGGATCGCTAGCCGCCTCACTATTTCAATGGGTAATGTAAATATATAGCATTTGCCCTCGCCGGGGCGCGTAGCCACTAAGGGCATCACGGCCACGCGCGTAGCTCAGAGTCCAGATTTGAGTGCTTTGGTGGGGGTTGGGCCAAAGGGTTCAAAGTTCATTGTCGACATCAGTGTTGCTGCTTTGAGGCGTTTGGCGAACAGGAAGGGCATGAAGGCATCGCTGAAATTTGAGCGACGGGTGACAGGAAACAAGATGCGCCAGTGGGCGGAACGGCCGTATTCGGTAGGCTCATCGCGCTCGATGAAATCCATTTCGGAAAGGAGTCGCAAGTCTCCTTCTGTGTCTGCCAGTTGGACCTTGCGGTTTACGAGGTCGTAGTTCACGCGAGCCGAACGGCCAGGCTCGAGTGTGGCTGATGTCTGGTCTATAAGCCAGCCATAGAGTTCTCTGGTTAGACGAGGCAGGAAACTTAGCTTTGTAATGAATTCGTCCAGTCTGTCGCGGGCGTCATCCACGCTTGTGAAGAGACTTTCGGTCGTTTCATCACTGAAGAAGATGGTTGCATCCGATCGGATTACTGTTGGCATGGGTTCGACGAAATCAGCGATTGTGGTCGCGTATCCGCCTCCTGGCAGTCGTGGTTCGAGTTCAATGCGAATTCGAGCCTGCTCGTTTGCTACCTTTCTATGAACGGACTGAAGCGTTGTAATGTCTAGGCCCAGGATCTCGCGGCCCAGGTCGGTCATGTCGACCACATTTTTGCTTGTGAAGTTCAGAGCTGAGGCGGCGTCCGGGTCAAGATCGTACTTTGCTTTCTTTTCCCCAATGATGAGCACGAAAACCGTCTTGAACTTGGTGCGCTGCTCGTCTGTTATCTTCTTTAGTGTGGAGTTGATCTTTGTGGCGTCCGAGCGTGAGGTGATTTGAAATGCTATCTTTTCTGTTTCGTCGCCAAGATCGAGCCCTGGCTCGTTGCTCCGATCTGCATTTAGGTTCGTGAGATTGATCCCACGAACAAGGTTCAGGACATCTCGGAAGAAGTTCTCAAGTACTCCGTTTAAGTCAGTTTGACCCAGCGCACACCGCGCTCTGACTTGGCTGGCAATGGCGTCTAGGTCGTCGATGACTTGGCCCACAAAGAAACCCCTGCTTGACATTGGTCCTCCAGGCCTGCATGGAATCGCCTACTCTATGATCGTTGCGATGGGACAGTATATGTTCTCTTGGTCTCGGGATGACAAGGTGTCCACCGCTCTTGCGCTACCGTCATCCGAATGGGTTGGTCCATGTTGATCGAGGTGATCATTCATTGGGCGCCGTTCGCTGGAGATAGCGACGGTTATTCCTAAGTCGAGGCCGCGCGAATCTTTCGGGTGATGCGAGTTGGTAGCGAACCGCGCTCCAACGGACGGCGTCCACCGCCCGGGCGAAGAGGGAAGGATGGACCACCACGCTCTTGTCGCCGCGCTTTTCGCTGCTTCTGCCTTCGGCGCCGCTACCGCGCGGGCAAGGGGCGCCTTGTGAGCATCGCCGAGGACATCCAGAAGTTGGAGCCAGGCGCCCTGGTGGAGCTCTTCGTCCTTGACGCGTCGTCCATCCCCGGAGGCGGCATCAGCCACTTCCACGCGGGCACTAACGGTCTGGGCGGGCCCGTGGTGTGGCAGGGCGCCTCGTACCAGCCCTGGCCCGTGCAGGCCCGCGGCTTCGAGAAGTCGGGCACCGGGCGCTTTCCCCGGCCCACGCTCACCATGGCCAACCTCCAGGGCACGCTGGGGGCCCTCGCTCGGGACTGCAACGACCTGCTCGGTGCTCGCGTCATCCGCAAGCGCACCTTCGTCCGCTACCTGGACGCGGTGAACTTCCCCGGTGGCGTCAACCCCACCGCGAGCCCGTCCGAGGGCTTCCCGGACGACGAGTTCGTCGTGGATGCGAAGACGACGGAGAACAAGCACCTCATCGAGTTCACCCTCGCGGCGCGGTGTGACCTGGAGGGTGTCCGCATCCCCCTCCGCGTCATCACCCAGATGTGCGGGTGGCAGTACCGAGGGGAGGGGTGTGGCTATGCTGGGCCTCCAGTGGCTCGGGCCGATGACTCGCCGACGTCCAGCCACATCGAGGACAGGTGCGGGAAGCGCCTCTCAAGCTGCAAGGCGCGCTTCGGGGCTACGGCCGTTCTTCCGTACGGGGGCTTTCCGGGCGTGGGATTGCTCCGGTGACGACTGCCCATGTCGTTCCAAACTAACGCCGAGCAGATGTACGCTTGGTTGTTTCGCAATGCGTCGGATCGAAAGCGGCCGCTGTACGCGGACTTCAATGTTGACACGGGCCGCCATGCTGAGCGAGCGACTCAGGAGTGGGCGGAGGACGGGACTCTATAGGTGTGGAGGGAAGAAGGTTCGCTGGTGTCTTTGGAGATGCTTCTACTGGTGTGTTTAGAGGTGGAATTGGTGGCTTGCCTACACGCCCGAGCACAACGATTCCAAGCAAGAGGTAGGCAGCGAACAAGAAGTAGATCTTCCCGTGGTAGGGAATTTTGATCAGCAGGCGTGCATTTCCAATTGGGATGACCTGCAAGTCCTTCTTTTCTGCTTGGTTTAGGTGATAGCCATAAATCTTGGCAGCAACTACGTACTGAAGAAAATCCAGCGCCAGGGCGACGACGACGAGAAAACAAGAAAAGAGCAACCCGCCCCGTAGTCCTCCGAGGCTCTGGTCTGCCACGACCCAAATGATTGCGACCGCTCCAAGAGCTAGCGTCCGAACGTTCTCGCTAGCCCGACCTGTATATGCGTCGTACTCCTTGGCAAGTAGGTCGACATCCATTTCTTCGCTAGCGTGTGGGGTTGCGCTAGTGCTGGGAGTAGATGGTTGCCCAGATGAGGGCGTGCTCATCAGGTGCTCCTTCGCGGCAGTTTCTTCTTGGGCCCACCAGTTCGAACCTTGACTTTTTCGGCCGACTTACCGGTGGTTCTCTTGCCGAGAGCTCTTTTCTTCAGCGCAGGTTTCTTCGAGGTTCCTCTTTTTTTGACTGTCTTCGTAGGTGCTGACTTCTTCTTGGTCGCCACGCAATTTCTCCTTTGGGTGCTGTTTGGCTGGAAGGATGCAGCGTTGCTTTATTGCAGGGAAGTCATGCGGGGCTGGCCTGTTGATGCCGCGCCGACTATGCGCTTGTTATGATACGAACAGGCAGGTGGGTCGCAATTGGGGATAGAATCCGGAACTGCTGTCGGACTAGGTCGTAAAGTGGAACGTTCGCGTCCGCGCGTATGGTTGCCACCATGGTCATATTTAGGGGAGGTACTTTCCTGGTGAGTCCTCCGTCGTCACGGCTTGTATGTATGAGGTCTAGCCGCGGCAGGTAGAGGTCAGAGGCGCTGAAGCGAACGCGACCCCGGAGGATTGTTTCCCATTTGCCTGCTGCTCGGCGGGAGCTCTCATGGCCAGATTTCAGCCGATTTGAATGGGCTTTCGGAGCGTAGCTGATTGTCCATCCATCGAGGACTAGTTGTTCGGTGTCGATCTTGTCGAGCCTCACGTCCATGGATTCGTCTTTTCGTGTTGCAGAGCGAATCAGGTCGTGAGGTCGAAAGATTTCTTCGATACTGCTCAGTGTGTAGTCCGTCGCATCCGACGGGTCGATTTTGGATGTGAATGCTATCGTCCAATCGATTTCGATGGTTGTGAACTCGTCAATGCCGGTGCGTGGTACGGGCAGCCGCATTGCAACGACTTCGTCCCGTGCGAGCGTGTCTTGGTAGATGACGCTCACCTCATGTGGTGCGCATGCGAAGATTTCGTTGTATGAGCTAGGTATGCGGCCGAAGCCTAGTTCGATGGAATTGTGCCCGCGCTGTGCGCGCTCGGAAAAGTGGGCACTGAAGGAACGAATGGCTGAAGGGGTTGTTCGTTTCTTCCCTAGAATTGTGCCAAGTTGAACCGCTCCGCGCATCGCTAGTGGCGACGCAAGGCTTGTCCCTGCGGATTCGACGTAGCGGCCGCGCTGATCAAGTCCACCAAAAGGCAGTTCGTCACATCCGCCAAAGGCAACGCAAATAGGTTGAACACGCTGGCCAGCACGCCCTGGACCAATGGCGCTGTAGCTGGCTCGAACGGCTTTTTTGCCTGCGTGCGTGCTTGTCGCACCAATGGCCAGTCCGTTTACCATGTCGCCAGGGACTTGGACTCTATTGAAGCCGAGCTTGCCGTCTTCGTTGCCATTGTTTCCCGCAGCAAGGAAAAACGTAACGCCCAATTCTTCGGCTAGAGTGTCGAGCTGCGAAGTCCAGTAATGAGGGTCGCCGTCGTCAACAACTTCATCGGGACCGAGACTTAGGTTTACAAACTTGTATTTGCGCTCGCGGACTGTGTTCTTGATGGAGTCGAGGCATTGATACAGGCCGTGGTCGAATTTGGTCGACGGGGCAAGGGGAAGGACGCGAAAATGATCAACATAGGCTACAGGCGTTTGGAGGACTGTGTCGGTAGGCGCAATGTGGCCAAAGAGGAAAGCACTTGTTACCATCGAGCCATGTCTCATATCCTCACTTGTCGGAGCGGCCGTAGTTAGGTCTTCGGCCGTCACGAATGGTTGGAGGTAAGGACTCAGCTGATTAATGCCTCCGTCGAAGATCGCCACTCGCTCATTTGTAAGAGGCCGTGCATCTGCGGCTGGAGGAGTTGGTCTCTTAGAGGAGCTTGCAGTTCGTCGGAACGTCGGCCGATACGGTCGAATCGACGGCATCGGTCGAATGGCTCGCACGAGGTTGAATCGCGCGGCCTCATGTATTGCTTCCGCGTGAAGTGCGATGGGGACAAATATGACGCCGCCTAGTTCTCTACGGAATTCGATGTCAACATCTCCATCGAGGTCCCGTATGTGCTTGACCCAGCGTAGGAATGCCTCTGGTTCCAGGTCTGACCGCTCATTCTTGTTGCGCCCGATCGGATTGAGGACGGTCTCCCACGTGATGACTTCGCCATCTCCAAGAGCCACCTTAGGGGCTTTGACGATGTCGTCTGGAGTGGCCAAGCGGATTTCCGAGAGTTCGCGTAGCTTGCTCCATTCGGGGTCCTTCTCTCCAACGGGCCTGCGCATTGCTGCGTTCGCGAAGCTGAGGACGTGAGCGGGGTCGCCTGCAATTAGGATTGTCTTGGTTGGAGCGTCGTCTTTTTGTTTCTTCTTTGTTTTGAGGACGCCCGTTGCTTGGCGAGTTCCGACCGGATAGAGGCTATGTGCCTCAAGCAATGCAGTTGGAAAATATGAGGGCGCCAAGTAGTTTGGAAGCAGGGTTGCTTCGAAGACAATATGGCGCGCTCTTAATGCTTGTGGCATTTTCGTTACTGCTTTTGCTAGTGACCCTGCCTGTGGTGCCAGCAGTGCATGAGCTTCGGCTAAAGTGTGTGGATGGAACTTGGGGCGACCGCCCTGCGCGATCGTGACAACCTCCCTTAGATGTTCCCCTCCACCCAATAGTGGGCGCCGAACTTCTGGGCCGCCGCGACCACCACTTCCCTTTCCATCATTGCTTTTTTCCATTCGACTGTGCCCCCGCTTTTCTCTTTGGCCTGAGGTCTTGCCCGCTGGTTGAGTTGGTGGTTGCCCAGTGCCGTATGTATTTTCCTACAGTGACGTGGGATACGTCTAGATGCTGCGCGATCTCGCGCTGCGTCATGCCGAGCATGGCGTTGGCCAAGCCAGCATAGGAAATGCGTTGTGCCTCCGACCCGCGCTTCAAATAGTTCAGCGCGCGTGCTGTGAGAATCGGTGTCAGGTGTGGGTCATTTCCGACTACGAAATCTCGAATGGCTTCAGAGGTTAGTCTTCCTATGTCGGAGCCTGACATTCCGGTGGTCGCAATTGCAAGTGTGGTGACGTCTCCGTCAGCTAGCGACTGGTTGTGAGTTGCTAGCGTCCGTATGAGAATTGCGTGGCGAAGAGCGAGGTCTGGGAGGGGCAAGCTGAGAGTCCGTTCGAAACGTCGCCACACTGCTCGGTCGAGAAGTTCAGGATGGTTTGTCGCGGCAACGAGTAGCCCCGTTGGAGGCCACCGGTCGATTTCCTGCAGCAGGACGTTGACGATCCTCTTTAGCTCGCCAACATCGCTGTCATCGTCTCGGCGCTTGGCGAGGGCGTCGAACTCGTCGAGAAAGAGGACTGACCTGTTTCGCTGGCCGAAGTTCAGGGCTTGCCGCAAGTTCTGCCCAGTTTTCCCTAACAGGGAAGAGACTAGGGCCGCCAAGTCTACGGTGAAAAGTGGCCATCCGATCTGGGCAGCAAGGTATCTCGCCGTCATCGTCTTTCCGACCCCGGGGGCGCCCGTGAGTAGAAGTGTTCGAGTTGGCTCTAGCCCGGCGGCTTGGAGGACTTGTGGGCGCTTTCTCTCGGCTACCACCTGCTGGACCACTCGCTCGACGTCGTTCGGAAGGAACGGTGACGGAGCCTCATCTGCTTCGTCGACATGGACTAGGGGGAAGAAGGAGGAGTCATCGACGGGGGGCGATTCCCGACTGATGTGATGTGTGCGGCCATCATTTGAGCGTCGAAGACTCCTGGACGGCTCCGACTCGCTCAGCAGAGGGACTAGAAGTTCACGGAGCCTGACCTCATCTGGGGACTGTTTGTCGGAAGCCTTGGTGAGCCGGGAGGCGAGGCGGCGGATGGATGCTTGGTCGCCTAGGAGTCCGAGCCGAACGAGGTCGGCGATCATCTGAATGAAGTCCGTCATTGGTAACCCTTGGTAAGTCCTATTACCAATGTTCACATCGTGAGCATGAAGACGCAATGACGGCGGTGGTAACCGTCGGTCTTCCTACTTACCAGGGATGATGGTTCTCCTGCCGCTCTAAGCGGGCACTCTAGTGGCGCGCGGACACGGTCTACCGGGTGCTCGACTATTGGAGTGGCTAGGTGCGCATCGATTCCGGAGCGTGTGAATGTCCCCCGTAGTCACGCCCGAGTTCTCCTCGGCCGCTGTCGCCTCCGCTGTTGCGCATGCCCGCGCGGATTTTCCTCGCGAGTCCTGCGGGTTGGTGGTGCGCGTCGCGGGAGAGCTGGTCTATCGGCCCTGCCGGAACCTCGCTGCGGGCCAAGCCCACTTCCACCTTGCGCCAGAGGACTTCGCGAGCGCCGAATCAGCAGGCGAGGTGGTGGCGGTGGTGCACTCCCACCCTAACGCCTCCCCGGAGCCGAGCGAGGCGGACCGCGTGATGTGCGAGCGCTGGGGCCTACCCTGGCTCATCATCAACGTGCCGGTGGGGCACTGGCAGGTGCTGTACCCCTCGGGCTACCGCGCGCCGTTGCTGGGCCGGGAGTTCTCCCACGGCGTCCTGGACTGCTTCTCCCTCATCCGCGACTACTACCGCGAGACGCTGGGCCTGGAGCTGCCCGACTTTGAGCGCCCCGACGACTGGTGGGCTAAGGGCGGGAACCTCTACCTGGAGGGCTACGAGAAGGCGGGCTTCGTCGACGTGACGGGCTCGCCGCTGCGCGAGCACGACGTCCTCCTCATGCAGCTCCGGGCGAAGGTGCCCAACCACGCGGGCGTCTACTTGGGCGCGGACGTCGTCCTCCACCACCTCCAGGCTTCGCTCTCCAAGAGGGAGACGTACAGCGGCTTCTGGGCACGGGTGACTCGGAAGGTTGTGCGGCATCGCACCCTATGCTGACGACGGTGGTGCTCGGCGGGCCCCTGGGAGCTCGCTTCGGGCGGGAGTGGAAGCTGGAGCTGGGAGTGCCCTCGCCCGCGGAGGCGGTGCGGGCCCTCTGCGCGGTGTGCGCGGGCTTCAGCCGCTACCTCGCGGAGAACAGCGCGCCCGGCTACCACGTCCTCGTCGGCGAGCGCGATGTCGGCGCCAAGGAGCTGGGCGTCGTCACGGGCGAGAAGCGCATCACCATTCTCCCGGCCCTGGCGGGCGCGAAGCAGGCGGGTGTCCTCCAGGTGGTGCTGGGCGCGGTGCTCATCGCCGGCGGCGCGGTTCTCTCCGTCTACGACTACGGCGCGGTGGGCGGACAGCTCATCGCCCTGGGCAGCAGCCTCGTGGTGGGCGGCGCCGCGCAGCTCCTCTTCAAGCCGCCCTCGGCCACGGGCCCGCTGGAGAAGCCCGACACCCAGCCCAACTACGTCTTCAACGGGCCGGTGAACACGCTGGCCCAGGGCCACCCGGTGGCCCTCTGCTACGGCGAAATGGTGGTGGGGAGTTGCGTGGTGTCCGCTGGCATCTCCACCGAGTGGAGCGCGGGCGGCGGCTTCGGCGGCTCCGGGAGTGGCCAGCACGGCCCGGGTGGGCAGGGGCCCGTGGGCGGAGGGTGCCCGGCGCCGTGGGTGCCCATTCTCCTCTCGGACGGCCGCGAGGTGCACGCGGGTGACGTGCGCGTGGGCGCGTGGGTGCGCACCCAGGACGAGGTGACGCTGGAGTGGGGCGAC
The DNA here is from genome assembly GCF_010894455.1 of Myxococcus eversor. Lineage (GTDB taxonomy): Bacteria > Myxococcota > Myxococcia > Myxococcales > Myxococcaceae > Myxococcus > Myxococcus eversor. The sequence goes on from NZ_JAAIXY010000024.1 coordinate 54,585, forward strand.
TACCCCGTCTCCCACGTCTCCACCCTGGAGGCGGAGTGCTGGCGCCTGGTGCTGGAGGACGGCCGGGAGCTGGTGGGCACCTACAACCACCGGGTGCGCACGGAGGCCGACTGGGTGGAGCTGCGCCACCTGGACGCGGGCATGCGCCTCGTCGGCGAGCGACCCGGCGTGGTGGCCCGCGCGGAGGCGGCCGGGCGCGGCCCCGTGGTGCGCATCACCGTGGCGGGCGCGCACACGTACCAGACGGTGGGCTTCCTCTCGCACAACACCAAGAACGAGGACCCGGAGCGGCCCCATGACGAAGCACCTTGAGCGGGGGGCGCTGCGAGGCGCGGGCGGGGGAAGCGGAGGGAAGGGCGGAGGCGACGCCCAGCGCTCGCCTGTGGAGTCCCCGGACACGCTGAAGTCCGCCGCGCACGCGCGCGTGCTGGACGTGTTGTGCGAGGGGGAAATCGAAGGACTCGTCGGTGGGCTGAAGGGCGTCTTCCTGGACGGCGTCCCGGTTCACACCATCAACGACGCGCCCAACTTCCGCGACGTCACCGTGTACGACGTCCCGGGCACCCAGGGGCAGGAGTACATCCCTGGCTTCACCGCGGCGGAGGCGGAGTTCAACGTCAACGCGGAGGTGAAGAAGAACCTGCCGGCCGTCCGCACCATCTTCGATGCGGAGGTGGACGCGGTGCGCGTCACGCTGCAGGTGCCGCAGTTGACGTTCCAGCACCCCGAGACGGGGGACTTGCAGCCGTCCACCCTCAACGTCGCCATCGACGTGCAGAGCAACGGCGGTGGTTGGGTGGAGCAGGACCTGCAGGGCGCGGGCGTCATCCGAGGGAAGTGCACCAGCCCCTACGAGAGGACGTACCGCGTGGAGCTCACCGGCAGCCCGCCGTGGGACATCCGCGTGCGGCGCCTCACGCCGGACTCCGACACCGTCGCCCTCCAGAACCGTACGTTCTGGAAGTCCTACGCGACGTTGATTGACGAGAAGCTGAGCTTCCCGAACACCGCCATCGTGGCCCTCGAGGTGTCGGCCCGGCAGTTCGGCAGCGTGCCCACGCGCAGCTACCGGATTCGCGGGCTGAAGGTGAAGGTGCCCAGCAACTACAACCCAGCGACGCGCGAGTACTCGGGTACGTGGGACGGCACCTTCCAGGTGGCGTGGACGGACAACCCGGCGTGGTGCCTGTACGACTTGTTGACGACGAAGCGGTACGGCCTGGGGCGCTATCTGGACGAGGCCCAGGTGGACAAGTGGGGCCTGTACACGGTGGCCCGCTACTGCGACGAGCTGGTGCCGGACGGCAAGGGCGGCATGGAGCCGCGCTTCACCTGCAACCTCTACCTCCAGACGCAGGCGGAGGCGTACCAGGTGGTGGGCAACCTCGCCTCCATCTTCAGAGGACTCGTCTACTGGGCCAGCGGCGCGGTGTACGTGGCCCAGGACGCGCCCCGGGACGCGGAGTACCTCTTCACGCCCTCCAACGTGGTGGACGGCCTCTTCACCTACTCGGGCACCTCGCGGCGCGCGCGGCACACCGTGGCGTTGGTGACGTGGAATGACCCCGGCAACCAGTACAAGGCTGCGGTGGAGCACGTGCCGGACGAGGAGGGGATGCTCGACTACGGCTACAACCCCACGGACGTGGTGGCGCTGGGGTGCACCTCGCGCAGCCAGGCGCAGCGGGTGGGCCGGTGGCTGCTGCACACCGAGCGGCTGGAGACGGAGACGGTGGTGTTCCGCACGGGCATGGAAGGCGCCCTGCGCAACCCCGGCGCCGTCGTGAAGGTGGTGGACCCGACGCGCGCGGGACGGCGCTGGGGCGGGCGGGTGGTGGAGGCCACCGCGTCGCACGTGGAGCTGGACGCGGACGTCACCCTCGAGGCTGGGAACACGTACACCCTCTCCGTGGTGCTGCCCGACGGCACGGTGGAGGAGCGGCCGGTGGCGACCCTGCCGGCGGCGCCCTACCGCGCCCTCACGCTGGCCGCGCCGTTCTCCGCCGCGCCCGTGGCCCAAGCCGTCTGGGTGCTGGCGGCGAATGACTTGGTGCCCACCCTCTGGCGCGTGCTGGCCGTCGCCGAGGTGGAGCCGCACGTCTTCGAGGTGACGGCGCTGGCGCACCACCCGGGCAAGTACGCCGCAGTGGAGCAGGGGGTGAAGCTCCAGCCGCTGCCCACCTCCGTGCTGCCCTCGTCATCCCCACCCGAGGGGCTGGTGGTGGGGGAGGGGCTCTACAAGACGACAAACGGCGGGGTGCGGGTGCAGCTCAACGCGCGGTGGACGCAGCGGCCCGGCGCCGTCGCGTACGTCGTGCGCTGGCGCCTGTCCGAGGGCAACTGGAGTGCCGAGGACCGCCTCCAGACGCACTTCTGGGAGCTGGCGGACGTGGCGCCGGGGCCGTACCGGGTGCAGGTGGCGGCCGAGCTGGGAGGCTTCACCACCGCGTTCAGCGAGGCGGCGTACACCGTACTGGGCAAGGCGGCGCCCCCGTCGGACGTGGCGGGCTTCCAGTGCACGCTCAACGGCAACACCGTCACGCTTCGGTGGGCGGAAATCCCGGACCTCGACAGGGACATGTACGAGCTGCGGTATGGGGGCTCGAGCTGGGAGACGGCCTCCCTCATCGCCAAGGTGCGCGCCACCTCCTTCGAGTGGGCCCTGCCGGCGCTCGGCGTCAACCAGGTGGTGCGCCTCAAGGCCATCGACACCACCGGGAACTACTCCACCAACGCAGTCAGCCTCACGGTGGTGGCGGCGCCCACGGTGCCGTCCTCCATCACCATGACGGTGTCCTCGACGCCGCCGGCCTAGCGGGACTCACCATGCGCTCACGCGAGCAGGAAATGCAGGGCGGCATTGTCGAGGACGGAGAGCCGGGCCAGCCGCGCCCGCGCGTCATCAAACCGAAGTACCTCGACATCCGCTGGACGCATGAGGAGACGCTTCCCGCCCACCTCCTGGAAGGCTTCCAGGTGGCAGTCTTCACGGGGAACGACCCGAACAACGCTGACGCCTACCTCGTTGAGCCCAAGCGCGTAGGGCCTGCGGAGCGCCGCGTGGTGGTGACGCTGCGGGTGACGTCCACCACGAGCGCGAAGTGCGCGGTGCAGGCTCTCTACGCCAACGGCAACCAGGGAAGCTGGAGGGTGCTGGGCGGCACCGTGGTGGCGGACCCGGATACCCTCACGGTGGCGACGCAGACGCTGTCCAACGTGCCCGACGGCAGCGTCGACACCGGCCTCCTGAGCCCGGGGGCGGTGACGTCCAGCAAGGTGGCGCCGGCCGCCATCGCCACGCAGCACCTGCTGCTGCCGCCCTCGGACAACCTGGTGCCCAACGGCTACGGCGAGGCGGGCACCGCTGCGCTGGGGAACTCTCCGGAGGGGGACTTCCTCGTGGAGGAGCCGGCCAACGCGAAGGAGGGCCGGTGGTGCCGCAGGGTGCCTCTCAACGCGGCCGGGTACCGCACCGCTGTCTGGACGAAGCGGATTTCCTGCGCGGCGGGCGACGAGTTCTCCGCGGAGGCGTGGTTGAAGTCGTCCGCGCCGCTGTCGGGCAACCAGGGGGGAGGGCTGTACTTCTTCTGGTTGGACGCCTCGGGCAACTACGCGGGTGCCAACACCCTCACGGTGGTGTCGGGACTCACCACCGCGTACCAGCGGTACAAGGTGAAGGGGGCGTGCCCGGCCGGGTGCACTGGCCTCCTGCTCGTCTGGGAGCTCAACGCGGCCGCCGCGGATATCGGCAAGGCGGTGTACCTGGACGCCATCAGCTTGCGGAAGTCGGTGACGTTCGACTTGCTGAGCGCCAACACGTTGCAGACGTCCAACTACGCGGAGGACGGCAGCGGAGTGCCCGTCGCGGGCGCGAAGCTGGACAACGTGGGCGTGGCGCTGAAGGTGGCCAGCCAGAATCTCCAGGTGGGCCGCTACCCGCTCGAGGCGCTCTTCTACAAGGGGCTGGTGACGTTGGACGGGCCGGGGCCCGGCAACCGCTGCTTCTATCGTGGCAACAACCAGGGCGCGGTGCGCGGCGGCGCGCCCAACATCGACCGCGTGCGGGTGGAGTGCGCGGACAACATCACCACCGCGTCCCTCTCCTGGGCGACGTGGCAGATCTTCCTCCAGCCCCAGGCGCTGGACGACAACTTCGACGCCATGAGGTACGCGCGCGTGGAGCTGTGGGTGCGGCCGACTGCTGGAAGTGCATTCCGTCACCAGGTGCTGCACGTCGCGCTGACGGACAGGGTGTACCGGGACGCCACCGAGTCCTCGGCGAACAATGAGGGCCGCGCGAGCTGGAGCTACATGTTCTCGGGCTCGGCATCCGCACTCAGCACCTCGGCGACGTCCGTCTGGTACCTGCTGGTGTCCGTCGTCAACGCGTACGGGGCGAGCGCCTCGAAGTGGTTCGTGCCGGCCGCCGGCCGCAACGCGGCCTTCGCCTCCCAGTACAACTCGCCGGTGGGTGGCGGCGTCGACGGCGGCGGCGGTGGCGGTGGCAGCGACGGGGGCGGGTACTGCCCCGCGCCGTGGGAGCCCATCCTCATGGAGGACGGGAGCGAGCTGCCGGCGGAGCTGGTGCGGCCCGGCATGCGCGTCCTCACCCAGCACGAGACGTCCCTGAAGCTGGACGCCTACCAGGTGGCCGCCGTGCAGCGCGCCCGCGCGCATTGGCACCGGCTGACGCTGGAGGACGGGCGCTCTGTCGTGGCCTCCAGCCTCCACCCCCTCTTCGTCGACGGCGCCGGCTGGACGGCGCTCTCGGCGCTGCGCGCGGGGGACACGCTGCTCGGCTCCCGGCCTGGCCGAGTGGTGGGCGTCGAAGCGGTGGGAGAGGGCGACGTCGTGCGCCTCACCGTCCACGGGGCCCGCACCTACAACGTGCAGGGCCTGCTGTCACACAACGCGAAGCCCCGCGAGTAGCCGGCCAGGCGCGCCGGACAGGAGCAGCTCATGTCCCTGACGTCCTCAGAGGTGTACCAGCGCAATGCCGTCGAGTCCCGCAAGCGCGACGTGTCGTGCGCGCTGGCCCGCGTGCGCGGAGAGCTCGACGCCGCGGGCGCCTCCGCCCGGCACTTCGCCACCGTCGGCCAGGGGCTCCAGGTGCGCCGCGCGGAGCTGGAGGGCGAGATGCAGGCACTGGCGGCCAGCGGCGTCGCCGGGCTCACCGACGATTGGGGCAAGTACAGCGCGCTCGAGCTGGCGGCCCAGGAGGAGCGCTACCCCGCCAAGGCCCTCGCCTACGACTGGCTGGTGGCGCACCCGACGGCCACCTTCCTGGAGACGGCGGGCGAACTGGAGCGCCTCATGCTGGAGGCGCGCACCGCGGCGGGCCGGCCCTGGCTGCTGTGGCGCGCGGACGGGCTGCTGCGCGAGTGGCAGGCCAACGCGGTTGCCCGGGGGCACGTCGCCGGCAACACGTGGGAAGCGTTTCGGGACTACCTCCTCGTCATCGGGAAGGATGCTGCCCTCGGGGGCATGTTGTGAGAGGCGCTGCCGGGTTGGAGCGCTGAGTCCCGGACAGCCCTACCTGAGGGGGCTTGTCTGGATTCGGCGTTCTTTCAGGGCGTTCTAATTTATCCTGGCTGAGGGTGTGATGGGGCAATGCCTCTCGGCACGTGGGAACGGACGCTTCCGGTCAGAACCTCGAAGGGGTGGCCCGAGCCCGCGAAGTGGCAGCCGTGCGCGTTCTGCGGAAAGCCAGCGCATGCTCTGGCGGAGGCGCCCGGGTCGAACGACGGCAACTCCGGGACGCTGAGTAGGAACATCCTCAATGGAGCGGAGCCTGAATCGCACCCGTGGTTCACGGGCTCCTACTCGATTGCGGCGCACCACCTCATCTGCTCGGAGTCGATGAGCGGTGATGAGGACTGGGCCTGCATCTGCTGGTACTTCGGGTACGACATCAATGGACCGAAGAACGGCGTGTTCCTGCCGTCGGTGCCCTCGGTGGCGTGCGAGCTCCACGTCCCAGTTCACCGCGGCCCGCACTTCGGTGGCTGGGCCTACGACATGGACCTCTCGTATCCCGAGGCGGTGATGGAACTACTGGAGGGCTATGCCGAGTCGGCGCGTCGCGGGCGCTACTGTGGCAATCCTTCCGGGCTGGGCAGCGACCTTGATGGGCTCAGCGGCACCATCCTGCGCAAGGTGGCGACCGGACGGTGGACCATCACCACCGACGGCCTCGACTACCAGGCTGGGGGGAACGGCTGCTCTGGGGTGACGAGCCTCCAGGGGAAGCCGCCGCTGCCCTGTCCACGTGGGCGGCGCCACGGCTCGCGACACGGGACGACAAGGAAGCCTCTCGCTCGCCGTACGCTTCAGGTGGGGGCCTAGTCGTGCAGCGCGAGTACTTCGTTCTGAAGCGAGCGCGCTCCCAAGAGCACCCGCTGCTTGCGTGGGCGCAGTCTGCGGCAGCGTTCCGCAAGGGCGGCAAGGTCGCAGAAGACGTGCCTGTGCAGCTCCGCCTTGGTGAGCCCGAGCCGTCCAGACCAATCATGGTCGACCACCACAGTCTGCCGGCCCCCGTCGTTTCGCCGCGACTGAAGACGGTCCTGGAGTCTGCGAAGCTCGAGGGAGTCCAGTTCGTGCCGGCGGACGTTCACGTGCGCGACTCGGTGCTCCGTTATTGGCTGGTCCACATGTGGCGGCGAATCGCCTGTATGGACCCGGAGCGCTCGGTCTACGAGCGGTCGCCGAGCGGCGCCACGCTGATGGGATTGGACCGCCTGGTGCTCGACGAGTCTGTTCTCGGCGACATCCCGGTGGAAGAGCGACTGGCCTTCCGTCTCGACGAAGCGGTTGTCCACCTCTTCCATCGTTCGGTGGTGGAGCAAGTGCTTTCGATGTCGCCTCCACCGGAGGGGCTGCGGTTCATCCCGGTGGAAGAGTGGAACGACTCCTCGGCATTCCGGTGATGCTCCGGCCCCATCACGCCGCCACGGCCTCTACCTCATCTCTGGGGCGGGCCCCCGGATGCAGTTGCTCGACCAACTCCAGCGCCGCCCGCGCGCCCAGGACGGCGATGGCCTCCATCTCCGCCGCGCGGTAACCGTCCCGGGCCCAGGCCAAGAGCGTCTCCGCCTCCGGACTGCCGTCCAGCCCTGAGACGGCATCCAGGTAGCCCGCCTCTGCCTCAACCAGACGCTGCGTGAGCGTCCCCCTCTGCTGCGTGTCCATGCGGGGGCTCGGACAGCATGCGCCGTGCCGGGCGACGGACGCTGTCCGCACGGGCACGGACCATGCCGTCGCATGTCCCCCACGCCCCACCGCTCCCCCCTCCGCGAGGACGTCGTCAGGCTCGACGAGAAGCTGGAGGCCGTCGCCCTCCGCACCACGGAGAAGCTGGAGTCCGTTGGCCTGCGCTCCGACGAGGCGAAGCGCGCTGCTGAGCGGTACGCCGTCGACACGCACCGCCTCATCGAGGGCGTACGCGACGAGCTGCGTGCGCTCGCCGAGCGAGTGGCGACTGCCGAGCAGGTCCGACGCCTTGAGGAGCATGTGCGCCGGGTGGACGAGCGCGTGGACAGCGTCGACAGGCGCGTCACCGAGCAGAAGTCCGTCGTCGAGATGGTGCCCAAGCTCGTCGAGCGCATGGACGAGTTGGAAGAGCGGCTCGGCGCCCAGGACTCGCTGGTGAAGTCCATCCCCGACCTGTCCGCGCGCATGACAGGTGGCGAGCACCGCGCCTCGCGCATAGCGGGCGCCCTCTGGGTGGTGGGCGCTCTCGTCGCGGTGCTGGGGCTGGCGGGGCTGCGCGAGTTGGGGCGCTGGTTCGTCCAGGTCGCTCCGCCTGTCGTCCACGTCGAGGAGCCCGCCATCCCGCCCCGGCGCCGTCAGTGAGTTTCCCCGGTCCACTTTCGGAGTCCCCATGTCCGCCCAGCGCAATGCCTTCCTCGTCGCCGTCCTCTCGCAGATGCATGCGCCCTACCGGTGGAACGGCAAGGGCGAGCGCGACAGCACCACCGGCCAGCGCGTCTTCGACTGTTCGGGGTTGGTCACCTGGGCATTCCGCGAAGCGGGCGGCCCAGACTGGCGCGCCCACGCCAACACCGACGTCCTGTGGGCGCGGTGTGCGGTCGTGCCGGAGGCGGAGCTGCTCCCCGGCGACCTGGTGCTGTACCACCGCAAGGGCGACCCCACCGACGCGGAGCACGTCATGGTTCACGTGGGCGGAGGCGTGGTGGTGGGCGCCTCCGGAGGCGGGAGCACGACGCTCACCCTGGCCGACGCCGCCAAGGCCAGGGCGTACGTGAAGACGTTCTCCAGTCTCGACTACCGCGCTCGTCGCATGGGTATCCGACGCCTGCCGTTCCGGCCGTGAGCGTCATGGCCTGGCGCGTGGCGCTCACTTTCACCCCCGCAGTCCCCTCGCAGTCGCATGGAGTTCCCTCATGAAGAAGCTGTTCATCTTCGCCGCCCTCGCGGCCGTCCTCACCTCGCCCACGGCGCTGGCGGAGGCGGCCACCAGCCCGCCCGAGCCCTCGCTGTCGTCTGTTGTCTCATCCATCCTCGTCAGCGTGGTGCCGGTGCTGGCGACCGCGCTGGCCGCTCTCATTGTCTCGGGGCTCACCGGGCTCACGAGGAAGTTCCAAGCCCAGGCCGGGGAGTCGAAGCTCGCGCTCGTCGCGGCCCGCGTCAGCATGCTGGCCGAGGGCATCGTCCGGGACATCGAAGTCACCATGAAGCCGAAGCTCGAGGCTGCGGCGGCGGACGGTGAGCTGACCCCGGCCGAGTTCCAGCAGCTCAAGGATGAAGCGCTGCAACGGCTGTTGAAGTCCCTGGGCGACCGTGGCCTCGCGGAGCTGCAGCAGGTCCTCCAGCTCTCGGCGGGCAGCGTGGGCTTGTTCCTGAGTGGCCTCATCGAGGCGGCCCTCGACAAGATGAAGGCCGGCCGTGGTGGTTCCACCGTGGACGACGTGATGACGGCCGCGCTGTCGCTCGGTGCCATCGGCAGCTCGGCTGCGCTCGCCCCGGCGGTGGCGGCGGTCCCTCAGACGCCCCGCGGCTCGTAGTCGCCGCGGGGCTCTCCCGTGTTCTCGCTGACGTGCCGGTGAGGACGGGTTACCTGGAGGCGCAGGCCGGTGCTTCCTCCCTCACCGGCGCGTACGCGCGGCTGGAAGCGGGCGCGAGGTTGAGTCCGGACCTGGGCCTCTTCGCGTTCGGGGAAGCGAACCAGCGCGAGCAGATGGCTGGCGCTGGCGTCCGGTGGACGTTCGGCTGGTAGGGCACACGGCCCGCTCCTGAGCACCGGGGCGGGCCGTCGCATGTCACGGTGAGGATGGCGGCGCGCAGAACAGAGGCTCGGAAGGTGGAGGCTGCGCTGGCGCAGGAGTTTCGGTCGAAGCACCCGCACCGCACTTCGGCACGAATAGCGGGAACAGCGTGGCTGCTAGGCTGACCACACTCAAAAGCAGTCCAACGATGGTTCCGACATGGGTCCAGATCTGGCCTCGCTTGTCCCGGCGGGAGGCTAGCTCCTGGTCGATTTGCTTAGCGACCTCGCCAATCGCATCGACCACGCGGCGCCTCGTTTCCACGAGAACCTTGTCATACTCCCAGGGTCTGTATCCCTGGGCCGCGGTGCGGTCACGAGCAACTGATGCCGCCAGTGCGCTCAGATCTGCGTCGGTGATTGACGAAAGGTTTGCGCCCGGCGACGTCCCAAGGTACCGGCGCTTGATGTCCTCGTACCCAAGTTCGCTGTTCCTGTCGCTCATCAACAGGCGACCGTAACACTGACCACACCGATGTCTAGGCACGTCCTCCGCTGGCGGGCAGTGGGTTTTCAGCCGATGCGCTGAACGCCACGGAGCGCATGCCATCAGCCCCTGAGCACCAGTGCGGCCGTTAGAATTTCGGCCTGATTTGTGTACCGCGTTTCGATTTGTGTACCGGCCCGGAGTCTTTGTACACGATGCCGCCCCCCTACGCGGGCCGCACCCAGCGCCAGGCACCGTGCTGGGCGATGTACACCCACTTCACGAGCATTGCCTCCGGGCCGTAGCGCTGGCGGCGCAGGTGGCCACGCACGGACGTCTCCGACGGGATGAGCCCGGTGGCATGGGCAGACGCCGGCACAACTCCGGCCGCCTCCCCGAGCGCGCCGTCCAGGTAGACGTTGGAGACGGCGAGCCCCTTGGGATTGTCGCGCTGGCGCCCCGCCTCCACACGTAGCGGCGAGGCCTCCGCCTCGACGAGCAGCGCGTAAACGATTGCGAAACGAGCGGCTGCACGTGCCCAGTCTTGCCACTCCGCGACGTCTGCGGGCTCGACGAGGGGTGAGTAGTCCTGCCGGGTGCCCTCGGCGAGTTCGCCACCCGTCCAGGAGGGGCGCCACGTAGCGACGCGGGCGCCGCCGTCCAGCGTGAGCCCCACGAGGTACGTCGTCCCCTCCAGCGTGTATCCACCCAGGGCGAGCGTCTCGCCGAACAGCGCTTCGCCAAGCTCGGGCCGACGCACCTCCAGGATCCACGGGGCGCGCAGCAACTGCGGACGCTCCTCGGGCAGGGAGTGCAGGTCCGTCACTGACGCATGCCGTGCTGCCGCCGGCCTCACCAGGTGAGTCCGGACCGGCGCGGGCGCGGCGATGCCCAGGGCAGCCATGTTGCCCACAACGAGGAGGTCCTCGAAGGTCTCACGCCCCCACGCGGTCACGGCAGTGCGCTCCGCCGCCTCACGCAGCGGCACGGTGGAGGCGAGGCCGAGACGCGCATGTGCGGCTCGGGCCTTCTGGACCATTTCGGAGAGGGGGACGTAGTAGTCCAGCACGGGCCTCATTGATTGCTCCAGCCCGTGCAGGACGGGCAGCACGTGGACTGCCTCATGACATTACGTCGGCGAGGATGCTCCCTCGCGAAAGTTTAGCGATTCCTAGAAGCCCAGCACGCGCCGGACGGACGCCTTGGGGATGCGCAGGCGCGTTCTCCGGCCGTCCGCCTCGTCCTTCTCGCGCAGCACCTCGAAGCCGTCTTCCTCGCGCTGGACGAGCCACGCCTGGGCGCCGCGCGGCTGCATGTTGAGGAGGGCGCTCAGCACGGCGGGCGTGCACCCGTCCTTGCGCGCCAGCCAGGCGATGGCACGGAGGTCCCGCCGGAGGCTCGACTCTCGCACCGTGTCGACGCCCTGGAGCCCCGAGCGGACGGTGTCGACGACGTAGCCGCCCTGTTTCGCCGACTCAACGAGCGCGAGCTGCGCCTCGGTGAGGACGGCGTAGAGGTCGATGGTGTGCTCGTCGTCGCCCGACACGTACTCACCGCCCTCCAGGTACTCGCCGACGATGAGGCTCGCGGCGCCAGTGGGCGGGATTTCGGTGCCGTCGTCGGAGATGAGGAGCGGCTTCCCGCGGGCGACGGTGAGCCACCCCTCCCGCCCGATGGAGTCCCACGTCTCCAGGAGACTCCTGCCCGAGGTGTCCTCGGCATCCCACGACGCTCGGACCCTTGTCTCTGAGGTCGTCATGTCGGTTTACTCGCGCCAGCCGTCGACGGACAGCCCAGCGGCTTTGCGAGCATGCGCGATTTCGGACTCGATGCGGCGGGCGCCGGCGAAGTCGCGTCGCTCACGCGCTGCGGTGAAGTCCTCCATGAGCCCGCCCAGTTTGGCGTCGAGCTTTTGGTCCGCGATGAGAGCCGCGTTGACCTCCTCGTGGTGGCGCCGGACAGCGGCTTTGATGGCGGCGGCCTCGACATCAGTGAGGCCGATAATGCGCGCGGGCGGATAGCCAGCGGCGTGCGTGAGTCCGTCCCGGTGAGACGCAGCGGGGAGGGGCCAGCCCACGGTGTTGCCGGCCGCGTGCCGCTTGCCGTCCAGGTAGGCCACCGGGATGACGGTGCCCGCATCCACCTCGACCGCAACGCGGAACGGCGTCCCATCCTTCGCCGTCCGCTCCAGCACCGTCTCAAGCACTCGGTCCACAGCTTCCCCCGGTCGCGTCGCGCGGCAGAAGTGCCGCGTCGATGGGGTTAGATATACGCATGTGACGTGCGCATATCAAGTCCATCAAATAGGTCTGTTGGTGAGGGGTGAGCGTTACCCAGGTCCCGAACACCTGCACTCCCCCCTGGGTGGTATGGCGTCACCAGTCGTTGATGAGTGTCCGGGACAGAGGCACGACTTCAACCTCCGGCATCTCGTCGAAGAGCACGGTGGGCAGGACGCCGATGGCGTCGGACTCATCCAGGTCCAGCCGTGTGAGCTGCCATCCTGTCGGATACAGCCCGAGCACCCAGCATGGCCCGTCGTCCGCCGGCTCCGCCGCCATCCACTCGCGTAGCGCGCCGGGGCCCAGGTCCTCGCCGAGCTGCTCATCCCACGTCGTCCCCGGGCGCGGTGGCAGGGACAGGTACTCCGCCAACTCTTGCGTCAACGTCTCCATGTGCAACCTCCTCTGCTGCCCATGGAGACGGGGGCCGCGCCGATTGTTACTTCGTGCATCGCGGGTGCGCGGATTCGCTGCGGCGGACGCGGGGATGGGGCACCCGCTTTGTCCTGGGCGGTACAGAGGCTCCCCACCACCGGTCGCGCGGCATGGCTATGTGGGTGGTACCCGCTCCTGCGCTGCCGGCATGTAGTACTTCCCCTCGTGGTGGAAGACGCCCTGTGCGTCGTCCTTGGGCTGCTGCAACTGCACCCAGCACCCCCCGCGCAGCTCCACCTGGGGCAACTCCGTGGTGCCGCGACAGGGCGGGTGGGCCTGTCCAGCGAGAGGGCCGTCCGGCATCGGCCGCGCCTTCGGAGCTTCCGCAGCGGCTCGGCACCCGGAGTCCGAGCACGACATGACGGCGATTGCTGCGGCGACGGATAACGCGAGGCGGGGCATGGTGGCGTTCCAAGGCTAGGAGGTTGCTCGTCGATTCTGCTCACCACCTGCATCGCCCCGGCAATACCCCTCGCGGGGGATGGGGTGAGACCTCCAGCCCGAGCTTGCGGTTGCAACGCTCACGCGCCGTCGGGCTCGCGGCCAGGGATACGGGGGCCAGCCGTCCACTGGCCGTCAGGCGGTAGAGGCGGGGCTGCAGGTCGCGCACGTCCATGGCGTGGGCGAGGCATGCGAGGACGTCGGGGAGAGGGTGGCGACCGATGTCACCGACGTCGGGCTGGAGAGGCGCACCGCATTCTGGGCAGCGGGGTTGTGTGGGCATGCCATGAAGACTCCCTGCACGCCATTTGTTACCTCACGCCCTCGCGCCAGCGCTCCTCTGGCGGCCACCGCGTCCGCGCGGCCGGGGATGCCGGTACGAGTCGCCCTCCGCGCCCGGGCCGGTAGAGACGCTCCCCGCCGTCGGTCGGTCGATGGCTGCGTTTGTTCAGGCAGGTGAGCAGGTCGGGACCCTGGAGTGCGGCCAACTCGAAGGGCTGCAGGACCGCTCCACACCCAGGGCACCGGTACGTCGTCTTGGAGTGCATGCCCTGAGGGATGCCAACGCCGGGCGAATCCCTCGCGGCCTATTCGCTCGCGGGTGTAAAGCGGGGCGGGGTGGCCTCGTCTTCATTGGCACGGATGAGGTAGCCCGTCAGCAGCAGCGAGGATATCTCCTCGAGGAGTGCCTTGCGGACGTCCGTCGGAAGCGTCGGTGCCAGCTCCGCGACGAGGCTGCGTGTGTAGCCCTCCAGCACCCTGGGCAGGGCAACGCCCGCCAGGCGCTCCACGATGGCGTCGGCGTCCTCTTCGGACATGGACTGAAACTGGGCCAGGAACTCGTCGGCGTGGTGCACGCGCTCGGCGTCGGTCATGGGCGGGATGCTACACGGGGAGTCCCGTCACGGCAGCACTCCCGCCTTGCGCGGTGCCTCGTAGTCGGGCTCGTAGCGAAGGTCTCGCCTCAGGTGGTGGCGGCTCCCAAGGACATCATCGTTTCGCCGTCGCCAAAGCGGAAGGACTCCCAGCCCTCACGCTCGATGCGTAGCGAATTGTCCAGCGCAGAAAGGTGCTCGTCGAAGTCACGCAGCGCGGACGTCTTCGACTCCACGCCAGGAAATGCCCCCGTCACGCTAGAATATGTGACGACGGTCTCGCCAGCGGCTGCGGAAGCGCGAAGCATCGCTGCAAGCTCTGCCCAGCCCATGTTGGCACGGAGGACGCCTGATTCGCGGCCCCCGTCAATAATGCCCGCTACCCACGCGCACTCGGGTGCCGGGATGTTCGCATGGATTTCGCACTGGCCATGCAGCCGTGCCATGAGCCGCACCACGTCACTGCCAAGCACCAACGCGGTATTGAGGATGACCGTGGAGATGTCGAGCGGGGCCCCTGTGACGGGGTGTTGAAACTTCGTGAACAAGCCGCTGGCCAGCGCCACCCGCGCGCGCTCCTCGTAGGACATCCCTATTGGGTGGGTGCGAAGAGGATGCCCGACCGGGAAAAGCCTTCGCGTCCAATTTGGCGTGTCTAACTGGTCCCTCGTCTGGCCCGCGAGCGCGATGTCGGAAACGACGGACGCCATGTGGTGGCGCTCGCGGCCCAGTACATCCGACTCGGCTGACTTCGTGACGAAGGCGATTGTGCTCATGGCTCTCCAGTCTATGACGGACTTCAGGTGCCGCCATGGGTTTGGTGTCTCGTTGTTGGTGTTGAGGGATTGGCTACACGAGGTGCGCTACGTCTCAGCTTTCGTGGAGGCTCGGGAATAGCGGTCCGGCACTCACCTCAGGTGTCGCAGCGACGGTGCGAAGCGCGAGCGTCAGCAGGCCGAGCACTTCCAGCCTGGAGAGTCCACCCACGTCGCTCCACGCGGTGAGTCCGAGTCCGCCGGCCCGGGGCACCGCCATGTTCCGCCGTGCCGTGTCGCAGGCGTCCTTCCACGAGCGGAACTCCAGGAGCTGGCTCGGGGGCGGGCTCGCAGAGAATGGCTTCAGCAACTGCTCGCGGGAGGCGTCATAGCGGACGCCGTCCAGGAGCTTGTCGAGCTGCACGAGTGCCTTCTCGGACATGCGCTCCTTCCTCGCGACGAACCGACGTGCCGTCTGGAGATCCGGGTCCCCGGAAGCGACTCGGATACGGAGCTGCTCGAGCGCCTTGGTGAGGGTGTGCCGCAGCATCATCGGCGCGCCCTCCACCCTGGGGTGCCCAGGCTCCCGTACCCGTGCCGCTCGCACGCCCACGTGAAGAGCTGCTGGAGCGCGGCGTAGAGGTCGGCAGGCGAGGGGAACCGTCGCTTGCCCCGCTCCAGCTCGCCGAGCACCGTCTCCTCGACACCCCAGCCGGTGGCTACGTCGCGCAGGGACAGCCCCACCTCGACGCGGAACGCACGGAACACCTTGCCGTGCGTCTCGCGCTCGATGCGTGCCTGTGTGGCGCGGAGCTCGTCGATGGGCCCTGTGCCCGCCGGTGGCATGGGCGGGCACGTCTCCAGGAGCAGCCGGTACCGCCAGCCTCCAAGCGTCTGGCTCATGGGTGGGTCGCCTCCGCGTGGACATAAGCAGGCGTGCCCGGGGACGCGTACCAGCAGCCCCCCTGCCCATCCCCGCGCAGGATGACGGGCACCTGGTGGACGAGCAGAGTGGCGGCGCCGGCCGGGCACGTCACCCGGTAGAGCAGCGTCCGACCCGCCTCGTCCTGACCGGCCGCGCCAAGCAACGCCGTCATGTCGTGCCACGCGCCGTCCCCGAGTAGTGCGCGGATACGGGCAGCGCCCTCCTCGAGGCTACTGGGCCCGTCCGGCGGAGGCAGTGCTGGCGGGGGGGGCGCGGGTGTTGGGGCTGGGTTCTCCCTCGCGATGGCGTGCACCAGCCGGGGTGGTGGCTCGCCGAACAGGCCGAGCTGCTCGACGGCGCCCATGGGGGCCACGGGGCTGTTGTCGGCGGGGAGTTCCTGGCGAGGCGGTGGCGCTGCCGGGGTGGTGGGGAGAGGCACCGGGGCTGCCGGCGGTACCACCGGCTCTGGTGAGATGGCGGGCAGGGCGGCCGGCACGGCGTACGCCTCTGGGTGCCAGACGCCGTCCCGGGCCAGCCGTACCCGCTCGCGCAGCTCCGGTAGCAACTCGCGGTCAACGCGTGAGAGGCGCGGCGCGGGCGCGGCCACTAGCGGCTCGAACACCATCACCTCTTCGAGCCACCACGCGACGGTGCCGCGGCAGGGTGCGCCCCGGTGCCACCACCACGGGTCGGACGCGCAGCGAGAATCGTTGCCGACGGTGGAGACCTCCGCCAGACGCGCCATGGCCACGTACGCGCCAGCGGGCAGGACGTCGCCGGCGGGTGCCTCCAGGTCATGGGCCTTGCGCAGCCACGCCACGGCCCCGGCGTCGTAGTCGCGGGTGGCGTAGATGGCGAGCCAGCTCCCCAGCACCTCCGGAGGAGGGTGCAGGGGATGACGGCGCTCGGGCACGCCCTGGCGCGCAGGCTCCACGTCGTGGACGAAGACGCTCCACATCCCGTGGTGCGTGAGTGCCCACGTCCAGGGGCGTGCGAGGGGGAGGTGGAACACCTCGGTGCCGGCGTGCGTGTAGCGGTAGGGTCCGGCCATTGGGATGACATTCACGGTCGGAAGTCCTCCGGACGGACCGGGCAGGGTGCTTCGACGGAGGGCTTGGGCGCGAGCCAGCGTTGGACCGCCACTGCCAGGACGCAGGCAGCGGCACCCGCCAGGGCTGCCAGGAGAAGGCGCCTCATCGGATGGCCCCGGGTGGACGCTCGCCTTCACGCAGCCGGAGGGCCCAGCCGTCGCCATACCGCTCGCACTCGCGCGTGCCCCCCGACATGAAGAGCTTGGGGGCTTCCTTCCTGGCCCTCCACAGGGCGTTGCTGGGCTTGGCGCTCATGCTGCCGAGGACGTCGCCCGTGGAGGACAGGACGGTGACCTCGATGGGCTTGGCGATCATCGCGACGCTCCCGCCGGCCCAGGAGGAAGCAGGGGAGGCATGGCCCCCGTTCGATACGCCTCGGCCACCGCGGGCAACGCGAGCTGCCCCACCGTCTGCCCGGTGGGCGTGACGATATGGGCCAGGAAGGCCTCCTCGAAGGTCTCCACCTGGCTTTCCACGGACACGAACTTGGCCTTGATGGTGAGGAGCAAGCACCGCCACTTCTCTCGGCAGGCCTGCTCCCACGCTCGGGTGACCTCGTCGTTCTTCCGAGTCTTCCATGGGCGGCGCGGGTCCTTGAGGAAGGACTCCCGGGCGGGCAGGGGCATGCGGAAGCACACCCTCCGGCCCTTCACCTCGA
This sequence comes from Myxococcus eversor, assembly GCF_010894455.1. Classification (GTDB taxonomy): domain Bacteria; phylum Myxococcota; class Myxococcia; order Myxococcales; family Myxococcaceae; genus Myxococcus; species Myxococcus eversor. The sequence goes on from NZ_JAAIXY010000024.1 coordinate 71,757, forward strand.
AGACGACAACGGCGAGGCCTGGCTCTTCACCCACGATTCTCCGCAGGGCGCCATGGGCTCCGAGCAGCGTATCGATTTCCATCTTCGACCTGGTGACGGGAACCTTCGTGCCGGCGGCGTGACTACCCACGGGGCTCTCCCCCCAGCGCCTGGCTCAACTCGGCGATGGCGTCGCCCACCCGGTCGGTGTGTCCGTCGCGCAGGTGCCCGAGGGCCCGGCGCACCGCGTCCACCAGGCTGGGGTAGGCGCGCAGCTCCGACTCGGGCGTGGCCGGCGCTGCTCCGTCGTCCGGCACGATGGCGTTGAGGATGGCCGTCTGGCGCGGGCTGAGATCAAACCCGAGGTCGCCGAACGCGTGCAGGACACGCTCACGCATCCGCGTGGCAGCCCGGTGCCGCTCAGCCACGCGGCAGTGGTAGGCGCGCGGGTCGTCGACGTCGAGCACTCGGTTCCCGCACCCGCAGCCGCACCACAGCTCCGCGCGCTTCAGCGTCGCTCTGGCCTGCGTCAGCTGAGCCTGAATGCTGTAGGCCGCGCCGCGCCACATCTCCGTGTTGCTCATGTCGCTGGGATGGAGGGTGCTCTGCGCTGGCAGGTCGCCCTCGGCAGCGGCCTTGAGGACGGCGGTCTCCCCCACCGCCTCCACCAGCGCGGGCGGGGTGGGGGCGGGCGCCCGCGACTCGCACCGCGAGCAGCGCTTCTCGCTGGCAAGTGGCGGCTGCCAAACCTCATTATCCCACACAAGCAGTCCGCACAGCGCCTGACGTCCCACGATGGCATGGACCTTCCCCGTGCGGGTGTTCGTCAGCCACTCCACCCCCTGCGCCGGGGCGGGCGCGGGCTGGGACTTGAGAGCGCGTATGGCCGAGACGACGTTGGCGAACACGTCGCGGACGCGGTCGCTCTCGTCGCCGTGGTCGAACTCGCTCTGCGCCATCTTCGCGGCCTCCTCCAGCGCAGTGGTGCGCGCGGTCGCGAGCAGCCCCTCCAACTCCTTCACGCGCGCCTCGGCGGTGTCGCGAGCCCGGACAAGGGACTCCATCGCGTCCCGAAGTCCGTCGTCAACGGAGACGCCGGCCGTCGTCATGTCGCACTCAATCGAGAGGCGCTCCTCATCCTGCGCTCGCACCTCGCGCTCCAGCGTGGCGACGCGCTCGGCGAGCCGGTCCCTCTCTTCCGCCGCGAGCCGCATGGCGCCGCGCGCGTCGTCGCGCTCATGCTCGGCAGTGTTGAGCCGCGCCGCGAAGTGGTTGCGCTCGGCGGCGCGGGCCTCATTGAACTTCGCGGATTCCTCCGCGCGCAGTGCTCGCTCCGCTTGCTGGGCACGAGCGGAGTCCATCTCGTCCACCTCCTGCCGGGCGGCGTCGCGCTCAGACTCGACATCTACGATGCGCTGCTCGGCGACCTCCGCCTCCGTGATGATGCCGCTCAGTCGCGTCGCGGCCTCCTCGGCCTTCGGCTCGTAGTCGAGCCCACGGGCCAGGGTGTGGAGCATCTCCTCGCGCCACGCCTCCAGCCCCGGCACCTTGGCGGCCTCGGCCGTCAGCGCCTCGATGTGGCCAGCCACGAGCGTCTCGGCATCCGCGCTCAGCGGCTCCATTGCCTCGTTCAGCTCATCTTGCGTCAGCAACCGCGCTTCACACGTCATGACGTCACCTTGGGTGTTCCGGAAGGAGAAGGACTGGCCAGCAACTCAAGCCGGGCCTGGAGGGCTGCGAGGTCGGCGGCAGCCACGCCGGGGGCGTGCGGGTCGAACGCGCGCGCGCCATCGACAAGAATCGACTCGTCCAGCTCATGCAGGATGAAACTGCGCAGCACTTCACGCAGGGCGCACAGCAGCGTCTGGCGGTCCATGCCCTGGTACGCCAGGCGCTTCGTGAAGCGGGCGCGCCGCACATCTCCGGACTCCCGCTCGGCGAAGGCGGCGCTGACGCGGACGTAGGCGAATGCGCCGTCGTCGTGCTGCACCTCCACCTGGAAGTCCAAGGCGGATAACGGCGGGCCAAACTTGAATGACTCCACGGCCCTGCGCATCTCGTGCTGCGTCACGTTGCACCTCGGAGATACAGCGAGAGAGGCGCGGGCGGCCCGTGCTGCACCGCCCGCGAGGAGTCAGGGGACGTCAGTCCTTTTTGTCCGCCTTGGCCCGGGCCTCCGCGGCTTCCCTCGCGGCGCCAGCGCAGGCGCCAACGGCGGAACCACCGGCTTTGCACGGGGCCTCACAGAGGGAGGTGCACACGGACTCCTCGCCGTGTTCCGCGAGCGCATCCAGGCAGTCGATGCAGGCCCCGTAGCTGCGGCCGTACTCCGTCCGGAGCGCGCTGCACTTAGCCTGCGCGGGCGTCTTGCATCCGGCCACGCCGAGCAGGACCACCAAAGCCAGGCGCCTCACAGCGAGCACTCCACGCCCTGGCACTCGCGGCGAAGGAACAGGTAGGGGTTCAGGATGGGGACGGAACCGGACCCGGCCTGGATCGCCGTCCCGGCGCGTGCCGGGAGCGACATCACCAACTCCTCAATAGAGCCCGCGAGGCGGGTCAGCGAGCCGAGGAGGTCCGCGTCCTGCACCAGCTCTGCACGGGAGGGCTTGGACTTCGCCAGCTCCTCCATGTACCGGCGCCCGAGGTTGGGCTGCTTGTCTCCGTATCCGTCCGTCGGGTCCTCGCACTCCTTTTTGGCGCGCTCGGCGGTACGTGACACTGCGGTCGCCGGCCACGTCGGAGGCGTGCGTCCCTGCTCTTTCGCCCGAGCGCCAAGCGACTTCTCAGTGTCCCGCGCGAACTCCGCCACCTTCGTCCACAGGATGCACAACGCCCCCTGTCGGTCCAACGGCTTGCCCACCTTCTTCTGCACCTCCTCGTTGGCCCCGAGGAGTTCGGTGTAGCGCGCTGCGCCCTCGCGCCACTCCACCCAGAAAATCTTGGAGTCGCTCGGCACTCCGGCGCCATTTGGCGTGGTCGGCAACATGGTGGAGTAGTTGAGGTCCGCCGCGCTGGAGGGCAGCGCGAGCACCAGGAGGACGAGCATGAAGAGGCGGCTCACTGGGCACCTCCAGTCGCGCCGAAGCAGGAGCGATCCAGCCACTCGCGGGCGCCGCTCACCACCGTGAGACACGAGGTGATGCCGGGCAGGACGTCGGGCGTCGCTGCGAACGGGTCAGAGCTGGGCAGGAAGAACGTGGCGTCCTTCCCGGGAGCCAACGTGCCCTGGCGTGGCAGGAGTCGCGAGCGCGCGGCCTCTCTCGTGTACGCGCCCAGCGCCTGCCCCACGGCGATGGCCTCGTGGGGAAAGTACGGGTGGACGGCCGTCAGCATGATGTCCAGCCAGGGGTTGGGCGACACCGCGACGGATGTGTCCGTCGGGTCGCTGCCGAAGGCGTCCGTCCCCAGGGCGAGCCGCACGCCAGCGTCCAGCAGCGAGCGCATGGGCTCGGCGTGGGCGTAGAGCGCCGGCTCGTTGGCGGCGACCATCATCGGCGGGAGCAACGCCAGGTGCGTCCCGTTCTGGACCCACCGGATGCCCAGCGCCGCCGCGCGCGCCACCTGGCCGGGGTTGGCCATGTCCCCGTGCTCGATGGTGACACGCTCGCTCCAGTCGACGTCCGGACGCTCCTCCAGCAGCCGCAGCGTCTGCTCAACACCAGCGTCGCCGATGGCATGGACCGCGAGGAGCCCGTTGCGCGTCAGCGTGTCGTCGAGCGCCCAGCGGAACTGGGCGTCCGTCAGGTTGCGGATGCCCAGCCCGGTGTTGGTGGGGAAGCCGTCCGGCATGGCCGACGGGTTGAGGTAGGGGAGAGACACGAGCGCCGAGCTGGCCACGTGCGTCCCGTCGGCGAACACCTTGCGGCGGACCACGCCGTCCGGCCCCGGCGCGCAGAGCTTGCCGGCGCTCGTGATGATGCACACCGGCACCATGGCGGCAGGCCTGCTCATCCGCTCGTGGATGTACTCGCCACGGATGTCCCTGTAGACGAACACGAAATCGGCGGTGGTGGTGATGCCCTTCGAGAGTCCGCCCACGTCATAGGCGTCGTGCTGCTGGATGTACTCGTCGTTGCTGATGCGGGAGGACAAGGACTCCACTGCGGCGAGCACGGCGAACTCCTGGAGGATGCCGTTGTGGCGTCCCAGCGAGTCCCGGCCCGTCCAGCCTCCGTACGGGTCCGGCTGGAAGTCTCGGAGCCCGGACTCGAGGAGCGCCGTCGAGTTGACGGCCTGCGCGTGGCCGCTCCACTCCAACCCGTAGACGGGGTTGCTCGTGGTGAGCCCGTCCAGGTAGGCCCTGGCGGTGAGCCCCGCGGCGCGGAGCTGGGAGTAGAGCCCCGCGCCGTAGAAGAAGACGATGGGCTCACCCGGGGGCGCCGTCGCGGCGCGCGTCCCGACGAGCACGGTGATGTCCGCCAGCGTCGGCCCCGGACCAGGTGCCCACGTCGACGGGTGCGCGCCCACCGTCCAATCCTTCTTCGCGAGCATGGCGACGTGGCTGTGCGCGTCCACCAACCCAGGCAGCACCACGCGGCCCCAGAGCCTGACGTTGTGGCGCAGCGGCCCGGCAGCCGCCTCCACCTGGGCGATGGTCCCGACGGTGACGACCTTGCCGTCTCGGACCAGCATGGCGCCGTGGAACACGGGCGCGTCCGTCTCGCCCGTCCAGATGCGGCCGTCGTAATACACGACGTCGCGGTTGTGGCAGTACCCGGGCGCATCAGCTCCAGTGCAGAGGGGGATGCTCGGGCCGAGCTGGCTGCTCTCGGACTCCAGCGCCTCGGGCGCGTCCTGCACAGGGCCGCAGGCAACAGCGGCAGCAAACAACAGACACAGCAGTCTCATCATTTCGGGGGGACCTCTGGGCGTAGGGGTAGTGGGCCCGCTGTCCGAGACATTCGGACCGGGCCGGTGTGCGTGCGTGTTGTGGGGGGAATCGGTGGTGCTACGGCTGGGCCCTGCACTCCGTGAGCGCCTTCACCGCAGCGCTCTGCTCAGCGAAGGCCGCCATGACTGCGGCATGGGCGCGCTCGGCGTCCGCGCTCGCGGGGTCCGCCGCGTGCGCCTTGGTGCTCTGCTCAGTGGCCTTGCGGACCTTCGCCTTCGCCTCCTGCTCGCGGGTGGTCTCCGCGGCGCAGGACGTTTCGGCGCCGATGGCGCTGTCCGAGCACGCGGCCAACAGGGACAGCGACAACAACAGACACAACTTCATGGGGACACCTCGGGCATGACGGGGGTGTGCTCGCCACCTGGGGAATTCCAGGTCAAGCTGGTGCTCGTGCTGGTTGGAGAGGGGTTGCTACGGCTGCGACAGCGTGTGCTTCAGGGGTCGGTGCGCCCGCCGGCGCCAGGCACCCGCGGCGTGGCCATCTTGCAGCTCAGGCGCTGGTAGGCCATGGCCACGTAGTTGGCGGCGTCGGCAAGCGCGGCGCCGACGACGGCCTCGTCAGCGCCGTGCGAAACGAAGTCAAAGGCCTTGTCGAGCTTCCGCCCGGCCTGGTGAATCAGCTCGACACCGCCGGCCTGCATCCAGGTCTCCCCGGGACCGCGTTCGGCCACCTTGGCATCGAGCCGCGCCTGCATGTGGTCGACGAACGGTTGCAGGTGCTGCCACTTCATCGGGTCTCGCGCGTCCCCGCTCACCGGCCCGAGGCGCACGCGCTCCAGTGAGTAGCCGCCGCTGATGCCCTCCACCATGATGACGGCGCTGTGCCCACCGAGTACCCACGGCTCACTGCGCGTCTTCGTTCTCACCTCTTCGCCGTTGTCGCGCGTGACGACCACCTGCGTGCCAATGGGGTGCTTCCACGCGGCGACTTCTTCCTCGGCCTTCTTCTTCTGCGCCTCCAACGACATGATTCCTCCTTGGTGATGCTGCTGGTGCTGCGGAAAGGCGCGCCGCTCGGGAGCACGGGGGGAAGACTCCCGAGCGGCACGTGGCGCGGTGTCGAGCGCCGTGAAAGGCCCCGTCGACTGCACGGGGTGCGCGGGGAGGCTGGGCCGAGCCTCAGCGCCGCGCGTGCTGCTCAGAACGGGATGTTGTCGTCGTCACCCGGGGGCGGGACGTCGTCCTGGTACGCGCCGCCCCGGCTGCCGGATGGCGCGGACCGGTTGCCGCCGCGCTGCTGGGACGGAGGGGGAGCCCCCCGGTGCGGCTGCGTGCCGCGCTGTTGCTGCGGGGCCGGCGTGCTGCGCGGGCCAGTACCCTGTTCCAGCGCGAGGATGCGCCTCCGCATCTGCTGGGCGAAGGTGCGCGCCTGGGTCGGCTCCATCTGCTGCTTGAGTGCGACGCCGCTGCCCATCGAGTTGACCCACTTGACCTTCGGCCGCGTCTCATTCCGGTAGGTCTCGTTCTCGATGACGAGGATGACTTCGTAGGTGTCGACGCCCGTCAGGTCCGACACGTCATCGCCCTGCCACCCGCACGCGCGGAGTCCCTTGATTGTGTGTTCGAGGGACGCATCGCCGAAGAACCCGAACCAGGTGATGGACTGCCCCACGTAGTGCTCGCTGCCGTCGTTTCCGAGCAGTTGGAACTCAACCGCCACCTGCTCAGCTCCGGTGCCTGCCACACCCAGCGCGCCCTGCACACCGCGAGCGCGGTACTTCCCATTGGCCAATTCCAGCATGTCAGTTCTCCACCTCGCCCAGGCGGGCGTTGCACCAGTCGTTGAGCTTCGCCAACTTCACCGCGTCACCCCCCGCCCGCTCGATGGCGGACAGGGCGTTGCGCTTGTGCTCCTCGGGGAGCCGCTCCGCCTTCTCGCGGATGGCCGCCTCCAGCGCCTTCGGGTCCGCAGGCCGCTGTGCCTCCAGCGCCGCCGCGAAGTCCTCCCACGAGAGGGGCATGGATTCCGGGAGATTCCCCCGGTTCTTCGCGTCGTAGGCCGCCGTGCGCGTCGTGTAGACGAGGCGGGCACCCGTCGAGACACCGCGCACTCGCTTCGTCTTCGAGTCCTTCGCGGCGAAGGTTTCGTAGTTGGAGAAGAGGACGTGTTCGCTCCACTCCTTGATGAGCCCCGCCGCCTTGGCGTGGAGCTTCATCTCGTAGCGGTCGAAGTCCTCCCCCTCGGGATTTTTGAAGGGGCGAATCTGTGAGTGCGCGAGCAGGATGATGTTCATCCCCTTCGCGCGGCGGAGCCTGTCGAGGGCCGCCAGGAAGACGCGCCACTCGTCGAGTGCCGCCGTGTAGCCCTTCCCGTACCCATACGCTTCGATGTCAGTGACGCCGTCCCGCTGGCAGATGTGGGCCCAGAGCAGCGGCTCCGCCCAGTCGAGCGTGTCCACGACGAGGGTGCGGTACTCGTGGCTGTCTGTCGTCAGCACGCGCACCGCGTCCAGAATCTCCTGCCACGTCTTCGGAGACGGGAAGCGCGCCACGTCAATGTGATTCGTCCCGTCCTCCGCTTCCAGGAAGATGGGGGCCGGGGCGTTTGCTCCGAAGGTGGACTTGCCGATGCCTTCCACGCCGTACAGGACGATGCGGCTCGGGGTCTCCCTCTTGCCGCGCACCACCGCGCCCAACGTCATGCGCGACGGCTCCACCGGAGCCGGCGGACGGTGCGGAGGGCCACTGCCGCGGGGTGGGGGACTGCTACCTCTAGGTGCATTCATCATCGGTCTCCTCTTTCGACCGTGGGTGGGACAGCTCAGGGGTGCTGCAGCTCCGGATGGACGACGTCGGAGCGGGTGAAGCGGGTGGCGTCGTCGAGGCTGGCCTCGCCAGAGCAGACGCCGAAGAAGGCGCACGTCCGGCCGTAGCGGAGGCACGCGTCGGGGTTGCGCGGCGCCCGGCCCGTCAACTCCGCCTCGCGGAGCTGCTGGCCCAGCTGCCACACGTCGCTGAGGGCCTCGTCTACCTCGCCCTCAAGGCGCACCACCTCTCCGCGCTGGTAGTAGCGGTGCGGCTCGCTGGCGATGGCCTCCACCAGCCGGGCTCGGTACTCCTCGGACGTCTCGTCCGCCTCGCGCTGGCCGGCGTAGAGCGCCCCGTCCTTGCGGTACTTCCGCGCGTCGGGCGGCGTGGCCTTCGCGGGCCGAAGTCCGGGCTTGGACAGGACGTCGTAGAGGCAGCCGTCCACCTCGTAGCCCAGAGCATTCGCGCCCTCGAAGTAGACGGACACCTGGCCGTCCATGCGCAGCCGCTTCCAGTAGTCGCTGCCCGGCCCGACGTCCTCGCTGCTCGTCTTGTGCTCCACCAACAGGGTGCGTCCGTCGCGCATGTCGCGCACGACGGCGTCCAGCTTCCCCGCGAGCCGCCACGTCCGGGATGTCTGTCCGGTGGTGGGGTTGCGGAGCGGCGCCTCGAAGGCTGCCTCCACCGCCAGCACCTCGTACTGCTCGGACTGCCACCTGTAGTGGTAGCCGCGGAGCATCTCCGCGGCGCGCACCTGCTCGAAGCCGTCCGCGTCGCTCTGCATGGCTTCAAGCGCCGCCGTCAGCCTGTCCTCGCCCGTGGCGCGCCACCATGCCTCCAGGCCGAAGTGCACCATGGTGCCGAAGCGCAGCACCCCGGCGTCCTCGAGCGGCCGATACCCCTCGCCGTAGCGCAGGCGGTGCAGCCGCTGGCACGCCCGCGCGTCCTTGAGACGGCTGGCGGTAAGGAGATTGGACATCCGGGCACAGGAACTCATGGTGGACCTCTGAGGTACTGAATCGAAGGACACGACCTCTGACGTAGATGACTATGAACTAGACGTCTGACATTGAGTTACGCGTGCGGGCCCGTCACCGCTTGCACCTGCTGCTCTCGCGCGTACCGCTCCTCGCGCTCAATCTCCGCCGCGAGGAACACTTGCTCGACGGCGAGCTGCGCGCGCTTGAGCCGCAGGCTCGTCAACGTGCCGTGGCACTCGCGCCACGTGGCCCGCGTCTCGTCACTGCCGTCCGGCGCGAGCAGCGCCACCGCGCGCTCGGCCTGCACCAGCGCTGCGTCTACCACCGCCTCCGCCTTGGCCAGCCGCTCCACCTCGTTGGCCAGGTGCTCCGTGTCCGTCTCCTCGCGGGCGTACCGCGCCAACGAGAGGAGGGAGGTGGTGACGTCGCCCAGGCAGGTCACGAAATCACCCCTGCCTTGCGGAGCGCGGCCGCGATGTCGCCAGCCACATCGGAGCCAGGGCGAACAGGCGTGCCGTTTTCAAGGAACGCGCGCACCGCCAGCAGCGCCCGCGCCATGTCCGGGGCGGCGGCGATGAGAGTCGCCGCGGAATCCGCCTCGGCTGGCGTCTGGTCGTCCGTGTAGAGCTGGGCGACTAGAGCACCGTCCGCGCGACGAATCGTCCAGTTGGACGCCTTCGGCATCACGCCCTGCGACCACGGCTGTTCGTGCGCCTTCGGCCTGCTCATGATTTCACCGTGTCCAGCAACGCGCGGATGCCCTCGGCCCGCTTCGCAAGCGCCCTCTGGATGCCAGAGGGGACGCTGGGGATGGCGGCCCAGAGCTTGAGGTCCTGCGCGGCGTCGGAGAGCGCCTCCTCCAGCGTGCGCAGCCGCTCCAGCAGCGCGGTGCCGGGGTGGGGCTGGGCGAGCAGCTGGTCCAGGGACTCCGCAACGTCCTTGTGGTGGTAGCGGTTGGCCCAGCGCAGCACCTGCCGCAGCTCGGCCAGCAACGCCGCGTTGTCGGCCTCGGCGGCCTTGAGGTTTCGCGCGGTGGCCATCTACGCGGCTTCCTGCGCCAGTGACTCCTGCTCCATCGCCTCGGCCAGGTCGCCGTTGGGCTCGTCGTCACGGGCCGGGCGCAGGCGCTCCATGTTGGACAAGGAGCGCTCCCACTTCGCCTTCGCGACCCGAGAGCCACACGCGCTCGCCTCCGTGCCGACCCAGTGCCACTGGGCGATGTTGCCCACGGTGATGAGCCACAGGTAGCGGGCCGTGTCCTCCGCCTTGGCCAGGAACTGGGTCTCGCGCTCCCGCGCCTCACGGGCAGCCTTCGACGTGCGACCCCGCGAGTCCCGTCCCTCGGCGACAGCGGCTTCCTTCGCACGCGCCTCACTGGCCGCCTGTCCGGCCCACATCCGGTACATGTTCGCGCCGTAGAGCTCCGCTTCCTCGTACGTCATGACGACACCTCTTCGGACTGCGTGGTGGTGGACTTCGAGACACAGCTGCGACGGCTGCCGTCGCACTGCGAGAGACGGCGACCGCAGGCGCAAAACGGCTCCAGCCAGGTGACATCTCCCTCCACCAGCGATGCCCGGTCCGTCAGCGCGGAGGCGCAGCACCAGCCCCCGTAGGCCGCGACGGGAGTGCACCCGCAGCCGAGTGGGCAGATAGCGACGGCGGACGGCTGGACCTGCTTGGTGGCGCGGAGCCACGCCCACACCTCGTCGGCCGCGCCGGTGAAGGCGACCTCGCCCGACTTGGCGACGACGTCGTGCTTCCCGTGCTCGGCAGGGCAGTGCTGGTAGCCCAGCACCTCGAGCAGCTCCGTCAGCGAGCACTCGCCCTCGGCGCGGGCCAGGGCGCGGCGGAGAGCCGGCGCGTCCGCCGCGCGGTGCGGACGGGACTCGACAGACGCCACGAGGGCACGGCAGGCGATGAGGGACTCTCTCCGCGTGAGGACCAGGTGGCTCATGGCGCAACCACGCGGGCGCATCCGATGCGATGGAGCACCTCCGCATCCAGTTCGTGCCACTCCAACGGATACGCGGGCAGACGGAGGCGCAACTCTCCCCCGACCCTCGCGTAGCCGCGCACCTCGCCACCGGCCGGCCTGGAGATGACGTGCACCCACGTCACCATGCCGTCAGCGTCGGCGGCGTTGCCACCGCAGACGCCGGAGTCGCGATGCCCGCTCGACCTCACCGGCGTATCCACCAGGAGATAGAGGCGCCCGTCATCGAACGCCCTGGGGACCTCGCTCGCCTCGTCGCTCAACTCGAGGACCATCTGGGTCTGAGTCATCGCGCCACCCCGCGGCCGAGCGGGCGGTGGGCGCGGTACCAGCGGCGCCACGCGGGGTAGGCCGAACGCCAGCCGAAGGCAACGAGGCCCACGGCGCCGAAGGCCAGCGACAGGCCGGCGAGCCCGAGCCAGGGAAGCAGCGTCCGGAGCTGCGCCGCCCTGGGCGAGCACTCGACACGCACGGGCTCGCGGCCCTCGGCGGCGGCCTTCTCGGCCTCGCGGGTAGAAATGGAGTCCAGCTCCGCGCCCACCAGGAGCGTGCCGATGGACACCGAGAGCCCGCCCACCTGCACGAGCGTCTCCACCAGCGGCGCAGCGCCCAGCGTGGGCCCGTGCTGCGCCGCGACGGCGCCGAGCAGCAGCGCGGCGTAGACGGCTCTCTCCACCATCCAGGTGCGCACGCCCGCCTGGGAGGCGCGCGCCTCCAGGGCGAGCAGCGCGCGCCGGAGCCAGGGCCCCGGGTCCTGCCGCTCGTCGACAACAAGGTGCAGCTCCGCCAACAGGCTCATGTTGAGCCTCCGTCAAAGGTGAGAGGGTTTGGCCGGGATGCGCTCCCGGTGGTGGGGCTACTTCGGCGGAGCGGCGCGGAACCGCTCGCACTGACACCCCGTCACGGCGCACTGCCGCAGCGAGGTTGCTCGGTGGTCTCCCAGCTCATGGGAGCAGCGGCACGGCGTCTCTGACAACATGTCTTCGGGGCGGGGTGTCTTGCGGTCGCGCGGCATGCCGGCTCCTGAGAGAGGGGTTGGCCGGGATGGCTCCCGGCAGGCGTCTGCGCAGCGACGGCGGTCAGTGGGCCAATTCGCTACTGCCGCTGCTAGCTCGCGTCGTGACCGCCGTCGGGCGGCGGGGTGGACTCCGCGTCGGCGTCATCCACCGTCCACATCGGAAGCGAGGCGCGGGGAACGAAGACCCATGCGCTCACGTAGGCCCCGTCATCCCCGACGGACACCGTGGGCTCCTTGTCGAAGTCGACGTCGTCGCTTCCGTACAAGTCCCTCGCGGCGTCCCGCGCTGCCTCGACGATTTCTTCGTCGTTGCCCGATTCCTCTTCGCCCTGGCGCAACGCGGCCAGCTGCGCTTGCTCGTAGAGGCCAGCCGGCCATGTAGCTGGAGTGCCGTGGTGCTCCAAGGACGCCAGCAGTGCCTCAAGCGCCGCCTTCGGCTCCGGGGGCGACTGCTTCGCCACATTGTTCGTCTCCACTGCGTCATTCGACATTGCTTCCCCCGTGTTTGTCCTGCGTCCTGCCCTGCTCGACGTCCTCGGCACTCGTGTGCCTCGCTCCCGCCCGTCCGCCGTCCCTTCAGGGGCCCATGCCGCCGTCGCCCTACAAAGCGGACAGTATCGACATGGTAATACTGAGTCAAGCTTAAGTATTTCTTTAAGCGACGTGGTAATACCTTGTCGAAGTGCGTGTGGGTCTTGGCACACCGCCTGCGGGCGAGATAGGAGGCACCTTGAGGAAGAGAACTGGGACTGGGAGGGCCACTGTGATTCCGGGGAAGCGGTCGCCGAAGCCATCCGGCGCGAAGAAGCGAGTCGTGACGTTCAAGCCGGACGAGGACGTCGCCGAGTACATCGACGCGATGGTCGCCTCTGAGGACAGTCAGACCGAGGTCATCCAGACATCCATCCGCATCGTCCGGGACTTGGCGGCGGGGCTTGGAGTTGAGAGATGGGCCGAGTTGGTGAAGCGCGCCACCGTCGGAGCTGTGACGGAAGGCGTCATCGCTGCGGAGCTCTTGGCGCTAGCCCTCGACGCCGACCGGCTGACGGGGCACGAGCCGCCGAAGAAAGGTTCGAAGAAATGACGGCGCGCCCCTACCACTTCGGCCCAAGGCTGCGCGGCGCCGCCGCCAAGGCGCTGGGGCTATTGCACCTGACCTGGGACAAGTGCCACGGCTGGCCAGCGTTGCTGCTGCGCGGCCCGAAGGACAGGCCCCTGCCTGGTGCGGTGCAAGTCTTGGTGACGGGCTACCCGGACTACGTGGTTGCCGAGCACAGGGCGGGCCGTGCCGATCTCGTCCCTGGGTTTCTCGACATGGCCGCCTCTGCCTATGAGGCAGCGCTCGATGAGGAGCAGGGCCGTGCCCACCTCGAGTCCGGCAAGCAGGACACCAGGCCCGTCATGAGTATGACGATGGTCCCGTGGCGCTCGCCTGCGGAGCGCGCGCGCCCATGGCTGCCGCGCGCTTTCGCTGCGGCAACCCTGCTGGCGCTAGTGTGGCCAGCGGCAGTGCAGCACGCCCCCAATACTCGGGCCGCCATTTTCATCCCTGCGACAGCGACTGACCCCGTGTGGGCGTCGACGCTTGATGTCTGGAGCGAGAAGCCGATTGGCGAAATACCACGGCGTTTGGTCCTGCCCGACAAACCACTTAAGGGGCAGGACACCCCGCCGTGCTGGGATGAGGATGCCGTGCGCATCAACAACGGGTGCTGGGTCCCCCTGCGCAAGACCCCGCCGTGCTCCCGCATGTCGGCCGAGTACAAGGGCGGTTGCTACAAGGCATCGCCAGAGGAAGAGGGCGGCCCCCAGCCGGACCCGGCAGGGAACTCCATCCGGAGGACGCGATGACGCCGGCCACTGCAGCTCGGCGCCGCCCACGTCACCCGCGCACCATCACCCTCGTTGCCGTCCGGCGCGACACGAAGCTGTGCTGTCGCCGCGCGCGGCCAGTGGCCTGTGACTGCAGTTGCGCCACGGAGTGCCCGCTGCACGGCGAGAGTCACTCCGCGCACGCTGATGAGGTATAGCGAAGCACCTCGGACTTGACAGAGCCCGCGCCCCGGGCTCATCTTGTCCGTGCAGCACCCTCGCTGGGTTTTACGGATAGCCGGCGAGCCACACGACAACTTTAGAGTGGAAGTCCGGCCGCTTCGGCATGCCGGTAACCGCTCCGGTGCGCAGACGGTGCTCTATCCGTCATCGTCTGCCTCCGTCTTTTTCGGGTGCGTCGTGTCCATCGACCTCAGACAGCTCCGTGCCGTGACACTGGATGTTTCAGCGTCTCATTTCGAGCCGGGAGTCTCGTGTTTCGGACGGACGCGCGACCTAATCTCAGCCAGCCCGAAAGCTCGGAGGGACGCCGAAAACTCGGGTTCCCCGCGTACGGCAAAGGCGGTCAAGTTATTTCGACCGTCACATTTGCTTGCGGGTCTGGCGATTGGTATTAGGACTGAGTGGTTGCCGCAAGGCCCGTCTGTGTTTCACGTGACGGCCGGGAGTGAGCAACGAGCGACCACAGTCCAAGACGGGCGGCCCCCTGTCTTTGCATCGGCACGAATACTGCTAAAGTGTTCAGGCGCTCATGGTCTGGTGGGGGAGTATGAGTAACGAGAATCAGGATGCGGGGCCGGCAAACGAGACGGGGCCGAAGGACGAGCGAAAACGCGCCAAGAGGACGCCTGTCCCTCGAAGTGAACTGCCTGCAGACGTGTGGCTGGTGGAGCACGTTGCGAAGTTCGCGGGGAAGTCGGATGGGTGGGTGTATTCCCTTGTGGCGGCCGGCGAGATTCCCTTCACCAAGAGGGGTGGTGCTCTCTACTTTGACCCGGAGACCATTGCCCGCTGGCTCGTGGGTAAACCTGTTGCCGTCACCCCGCCCAAGGGACGAGGCCACTGATGGCCTACGTCCGCAAGAAGGCCGGGCGCAAAGGATTCACCGCGACGATTAAGTCGGCGAGCGGTGAGTTCCGGGAGGTCGCCGTCCCTGGGCGGACCAAGACGGAAGCGCGAAAGAATGCGCGCGACCTCGAGACCAAGGCATGGCGCGTCCGGCACAACCTCGAGGTCGAACCGGGACTGCTGCTGCTGGTGACGGCCAGCGCTGACTACCTCAAGGCCATCAGGCATCACGAAGGCTGGAAGTCCACCGAGTCCCGCTGGCGGCTCCACATCCTGCCCGGGTTGGGTCGCAAGGCTGTCGCGCAGATTCTGCCCACGGACATTGAGGCGTTCCTTGCGACGAAGCAGGACGAGGGCTACTCCCAGCAGTCGCGCCGCCATCTACGAATGACGCTGTCCGCATTCTACCGGTGGGCCATCAAGGCGGAGCTTGCGATTCGGAACCCCGTCTCCGAGACGGAGACCATTGCTGTCCCGGTGGCTACGCCAGCAGCGCTCAAGTTCGAGCAGGTCGAGGTGTTGCGCGACGCCGCTGGCGTCCAGTGGCTTGCCGACCTTATCTGGGTCGCCGCCCACCTCGGACTTCGATACGCCGAGCTGCGCCAGGTCGAATGGACGCACATCGATTGGCGCAATCGGCGCATCGCCACCAAGCGCGCCAAGCGCATCGCCGGTCGCGAGCGCCGGACTCCGCCCAGGCCGGCGTCCATCCCGGAGTCGTTGATTCCCTACCTCCGGGAGATGCACAAGCGGCGGCGCGGCAACTTTCTCTTCTGCTACGAGGACGGCGGCCAGCTGCCGACGAGCAGTCCGGATGCTCGATTCAAGAGTGCCCTCAAGGCCGCAGGCATCGTCTCTGGCTACCGGCGCATCTGCAGGCGGCAGACGTGCCGGTACGAGGAGAAGTCCAAGGTGGGGCGCAGCGTCGAGTGCCCCAAGTGCGGCTTCCTCCTGTGGGTGAGCCCCATTCATGGCGGCTACAGCTTCAAAAGCCTCAGGAGTACCCTGATTACGCACATCATCGACACGACGGGGAACCCGCGGGCGGCGCAGCTCCAGGCTGACCAGGCCGATATTCGAACGACGCTCAACCACTACCATGCGGCCGACCTTGACGTTCAAGGTGCGGCCATCGACAAGGCGTTCGCCGGTAGCGGCACTAATACCCCGCCGCGTGCCATGGCGGCTGCCGGGCGCCCGCGTTCGCCCGAATAGTGCCCGAAGAATTTTGATGAAAGCTCACGAACGAACGTGAGTGAACGGGAAGAAGTGGCACCCGGACGAAAGACAAACAGCAGAAAACAGGAAGGAAAGCGAATGTTCAGCGCCGCGACGGAAACTTCGACACCGAAGACGTTGGCCTCCGGAGCCAAAGGCCACAGGTTCGAATCCTGTATCGCGCGCAGAGGAACGTGCCCGGGATACTTGGGGTTTTTCCCCGAGCATCCCGGGCGCTGACTCCCGCTCCGGCACCTCCACCCAGCGATTTCCCACCTGGCCGCGAAGCCGGAAGAGCGTCCTCGTGTCGGAGGACGTCAGCGGGCTGCCGTGCGAGGAGTTGGGCCTGCTCCTTGGCGAACTCCTTGTGGAGTTGGGGGACAGGCCCGGCGTGGTGGCGGCCTCCACCATCGGCCTCTCGGTGCAGCGGAGGGAAGGTGGGTCCTTCGGGCTTCTCCGCCCACGTTGGAGCCCTCGTCGCCCCCCGCATGTGTCGCCAGTGGACGTTCCGTCTGGTCGACTGCGGGAACCGGGACCTGCGCCGGAGCGCGAGGCCGCGACACCGTCTCCGTGTGCTGGTGGCCGTGGTGCTGAGGTGAGGTTGTTTCGTGCCTCAGGCTGCGCGCCTGGCTTCGCGGTGCGTCCGCTGCAGCTCTCCCGTCATGGTGAAGATGGCGGAGAGCCCGCATGCCGGACACGTCACCTGGATTGTTGGCGGAGGTGGTGGTGGCGGCTTGTACCCAGGAGCCGGGTTCACGAGAGGCCGCAACTCTGGCGGACGAGAGTCAGGCTCAATGTCACCATAACTTGCCTGGCATTCGGGGCAGTGGAGACGCCGAAGCAGTGGACGGATGACGGTCCGGTTGTATCGCCACACGACGAGCATCAAGACCATCACCACGAGCGCGACGCACGCGACCACGCCGGCGCAGAACACCAGAAAATCGGCAGGCTCCAAGGGCACCCCCTGACGCTACGAGTGTACCAGGGCACGTGTGCAGGGTGGCTCCGGGGGCAGGGATGACGCGCTCGCGCATCGAGTTCGTGCTGCCCGTGGGCACGAAGAACACGAGCAAGGTCCGTGACCGCCACCAGGTGCGAGCGAAGCGGGAGAAGGGGCCGCGCCAGGCCACGGAGCTGCTTTGGCCAGGGTGGACGGGCCCGGTGCTGCTGGTCGTGCGGCTGACACGTGTGTCGCCGCGGCTCCTGGCGGGCGGGGACTCCCTGCCCATCGTGCTGAAGAGCGTCCGCGACGAGGTGGCCCGGCAGCTCCGTGTCGACGACTCGTCACCTTTGGTTCGGTGGGTCTACGCACAATCGCGGGGAGAGTCCTCCGTGTTGGTGGAGCTGTCCTGGGGTGAGGATGCGCTCGCGGCGGCGGTCCGTGCACGGGACCGCTCACCCCACCCGCCAGCCGCGTTTCTTCCAACTGTCCCTGGGGTGTGCGGACCGCCTTCCCGACTGCTCCGACTCGCGGTCCGCCTGGCCGCCCCCGTTACGAACAGCTTGGGTGACCCGCCTGCGATCCATTACCCCGGTCCGTCACACCAGCCTGATGGCGTCCTCTACAACGGCATCAAGCGGCAGCGGTGAGGGGGCATCGCTTGTGACGCAGGACTTCGCTTTCCTGCGAGGCGAGGGCCACTTAGTGCTTCGTGCGAGCGGTGGCGGGGGGGTATCAGCTTCCGGCACGCCGGACGGCGCGGCCGCCCGGGGCTGGGTGGATGGGCGGAAGAAGCCCAGGTTCCTACGAGGAGGAGTTGATGAAGTGGTTGATTCTATTCTGTAACTTCATCGTCGCGTTCGGAACCGTAGGGGTCGTCACGCTTGTCCTCCGGCTGGTTGTGAAGCGCCATTTCTTCGCGGCCACCCTCGCGTGGGGAATCTCCTGCGCTCTGGTCGCCGCTGGATTGGGTGACAGCGCGGATCAGGGGCCGGCTTGGCCTGACGGCCTGACACCGACCGTCGTCGTCCTCCATGCCCTGGCGTCCCTCACGGTGGCCTCCATCCCTATTATCCGGCAGTGGTACATCGAGAGACAGCGGAAGGCTGGATTGTACTGGACGGCGGATGATGAGGAGCCGAAGCCCCCCGGACGCCGAAACCTGCTCTGAGGGGCATCCCTTTAAACCTCTTGCTTGACGCAATAGACGGTGCCGGCAGCAAGGATGCGTGATGTCGCGACCTGCCGGCGCACCTCGCTGCCCGGGGCGTAGCCGTTCTTCTTCCGTGGCTTCGGCCCGCGAGGGTGTTTGAGGAGCATCGCCGGGTCGACGTGTGTTGCCATTTTCACGAGCGTCCGGGCCAACTGCTTCGACGTCTGTCTTTCGTGCGGCACCCATACCTCTTCCGGAACGGCGACCTTCATTCCGCCGTAGTCCTCGCGCAATTCGGCCGCGATGTAGAAAGAGGAGATGGGCTTCTGCTCGCATACCGGATGGGCGGTCTGCACCGCCTGCAAGTGGGCCAACACGTCGTAGGCCGCCAGTGCGACGCAGAAGCCAAGCAGGGCGCCTCGAGGCGAGCCAAGGCTTCGCACCTCACTTTCAAGGCCTGACTCCAGGCGGCCAAAGAGGCATTCAATCCGCCAGCGTGTGCGGTACAGCCGTGCGAGCGTTGTCGCCCGCTTGCGCTCCGCCGGGACATTCGTCAGCAACCGGATGACGGTGTCGCCGTCGTCGGTGGGCGTATCGAGTTCAATCTCGATGCGCCGCAGTCGCATCGCGCCGCCTGCTCCGTCGGGAATGGACACCGGTTGCTCGAAGACCGTCCCGTCTCGACGTGCCCCACCTCGCGTCGCGGGCGTTCCTCGGTCGGCGAGGGATTGCGAGCATGCTCCCGCACGAGCAGGAAGGCGCCGCACGACTTCCTGCTCGACCATCGACTCCTCCGCTGTCGCGCGGAGGGCTACTACCGCCATCTCTCCCATTGCTGACTGCCTCCCTCGGTTGTCGGCCCGGGGAGGGGGTCGGTTTTAGTGTCGCGAGGGGGGCAATTTTGCTGTCGCTCTACACCCCAGGCCAACAGTGGCCAGGGAGCGACCGTCCGCACAGGGCCCAGGGCGTGCCGACGGGGCTGTCCCTTCGCACGCCTGCTCACCTTCCTCCCTCACGGGGAGCCGATGCCGAAGATGTTTAAAGGGATGGGGCCAAGGACCTGGATGAGACGCGCGGCGCCGTGGAAACCCGGGTGAGGCAGTCGCATGTCGACATGGGCTAATACGACCTGGTCACTTCAAGAATGCGTGAGGGTGGGCGAAGTGTTCCGACTGCATGGCGCCGAGGCAGTTGAAGCGACTGGAGGGAGAGCTGGCGAGCTTCCTTGAGTCGAGTTTCTCGGGCCTGGGCCGGGTAGAACGGCGACGGGCGATGGACTGGTACGTGAAGGGCCTTCTGCTTGAGGGCGAGCGCAAGAGCATCGACCCGGTGGCAGGTCGGCTGATGGAGGAGGCTGGCGAGCAGGAGGCCATGCGCCAGCGTCTCCAACAATGCGTCAGCGGCAGCGCCTGGGCGGACGAGGAAGTCAGGCGCCGACTGGCACTGAAGCTGGAGGCGGACCTGCCTGGAATTGAAGCCCTGGTGCCTCCGCCTGAGCAGCCCTCGCAGATGTGACCAAGTCGTATTAGAAGCAGAAGGGAGGTCGGCCAATCCTATTGCAGATGCATTCACCAGGGGGTCGTGTCCCTATAAGTGTGTAGATGGCGAGGAGGGACGGGCGGGAAAGAGGCCCGCGGAGATGAACGCCGGACCCGCGCACCCACTTTGCTCAAAGTAGATCGATACCTGATAGGCGTAGACCGTTGCCTTGTCGGCGTCGATGAGCCAGAGCCGCCCGTTCGAGTCCGGCCAATAGCCAGTCCCGCTGTTCGCAACCTCCTTCCCATCGGCATCGACATAGATGAATCCTGTTCCCGGGGCCGCCCCTGGCCCTGCTGGCCCCTCGGGCCCGGTGAGTCCTACCGGGCCCTGGGAACCTGCCGGACCTTGTGCTCCTGCGAGTCCCTGCGACCCCGCCGGACCTTGTGGACCCGTGAGTCCTACCAGCCCCTGCGGACCTGCTGGACCTTGCAGGCCCGTGAGTCCAGCCGGGCCAGGTGGGCCCTGCGGACCCTGTTTCCCTTCGGCACCGTCTTTCCCATTTGAGCCATCCGACGACTTCGAGCAAGCCACTGCGGTCACAATCGTAAGGATGAGAGCCATTCGCATGCTCCATCTATATCAAGGAGGCTCGTCAGGTAGAGATGGGTTCCTGCCATGGGTGCCGCCGGTCAGTCCATCTCGGGGCTCATCACATTCACTGCCGCCTGAAGGGTTTCCACTCCCACGACGTCAGCGCCGAGTTCCAGGAGGTGATGGGGTAGGGCGCAGCCTGCCGCGGGAGCCCGCGGCCTGCCTCGCCTACTCCGTGGATGGCGCATGTGAGAGGCTGCACCGAGTCCTGTGGGCTCCGGGCCATCGCCTCAGGGCCGATGACGCTCAGGAAGGAGTGTTGGGCAGTCCATGAGTCGAGACGACGAGAAGGCGCCGCCAGCCGATCCCCAGCGGCAAGGGCCCCAGCGACTGGCGGACCTGATGCGGAAGGGAATGTCCCAGGCGCGTGAGCGGCCTTCGGCGGGGCTGGCCCAGCTCGAGGCCGACTGGAAGCAGCGAGAGGTGGAGTCACAGCAGGCGAAAGCGACGGAGCGGGCCCGGCACGAGGCCGCCCATGCCGAAGCGTGGCCGCTGCACCTGAAGCGGTGCCACGCCCCTCCTGAAGCGGTGGAAGCCCTCGCCGGGGACAAGGTGCTGGAGACGGCTGCGCTGCGCGCCGCGAAGCACGTCTTGCATGAGGGGCTGCGCACGCTGTTGCTGTCCGGCGGCACCGGAGTGGGGAAGACGGTGGGGGCGTGCCACCTCTTCCGCCTCGCGGTGCGCTCCGAGACGCACGGCGGCCAGCGTCTGCCCGAGTGGGACGCGTCCGCCGGGGTCTACGTGAGCTGGTCGCAGTTGAAGCGCGCCAGCGACCACGAGGCGGAGGACATGCTTCTTCTCCAGCGAGCTGTCCAGGTGCGCGTCCTGGTCGTGGACGACGTCAGCGGGCCACCGGGCGAGGAGGTGGGTCCTCGCCAGCGGGAACTCCTCGAGGAACTGGTGGACAGGCGGGACAGGCCGGGCCTGGTGACGGCGTACACCACTCGCCTGTCAGTGCAGCGGAGGGACGGTGGGTCCTCGGATTTCGCCACCCGCGTTGGCGCCCGCGTCGTCTCTCGAATGAGCCGCCAGGGCACGTTCCACCTGGCCGACTGCGGAAACCGGGACCTGCGCCGGGGAGCGACGCCGTGACGCAGGTACTGGCGAGCGGGAGGTGCTCTGGAGGCACCTGCGCAGCCGGAGGGGAACTCAGTGCCGTCGAGGCCTGGAACGTCCGGCACCGCTCGGCCTATGAGGAGGCCTGACGTTCAGCGTCGATCCGCGGAACGAGTTCCTCTGGCTGCGATTCGGTGAACGGTATCGGCTACGTCGTAAGGGAGATCATCAGTGACGACCATGCACATCAAGACGCTGCGGGTGCACGAAGCCATTCGGGCTCGTCCGGGAATGTATCTGGGAGGGGAAGACCGGCGCGCACAGGCCGCTATATTGCTCAAACTGACGGTCGAATCCGTGGCCTCGACGAGTGATGGACCCGAGAGGATTCCGGTAGAGCTTCGGATATGGCCTGGGCCTGTATTCGAGTTGTCCTGCCCATGGGCGGACGCTCCGTTCCAATTGGTCAGCGAGCGCGGGGCTTCACTCAGCGTCATCGACCGGCACATGATGACCCTCTACGCTGGTGGCCCTCCCTTGTGGGGCTTGATTGATGGGCACGGCATCATCCTCAATGCACTGTCGTCGCGAGTTCTCCTGCAGACCTCAAACGGCGAGACGCGGCGAGAGGCAATGTACTCACGAGGGGGCATCATCACTCCAATGATGGACTTGCTGAACTCCTCATTGAACGGCACGCGCGTCGTCTTTGAACTCGACCCGCTATTCTTCGATGCCGATGCGCGGGCCCATGCTCATTCGGATGCTGTGATTGAGGACCTGCGTACCCGATTCCCGTGGCTGACGGTTTCGCAACGTGCGGCCGATGTCACTGCTGGGGACCCGTGGTGACACGCTCGTGTTCGCATTGTCCCCTCATCTGGGGCGAGGAGGAGGCAGGTGGGTCGCCGGGAATTGTTGTCCATCCACGGGGACCTGGGTCACCTCGCCACAAGAGTCGCACGTGGCTTCGAAGTGGGTAGACGTCAGGTTGGGGCGGTTCTTCTTCCCAGGCGAGGGGAGCGTCGTGTGCGTGAACGTCACCACATTGCTCTTGTACTTGCCGCCACACTTGGGGCAGCGGAGCACCTCGATGAACTCATGCGCGACCTTCAGTGCGCTCCGCGGGCGGAAGAAGTGCCGCTTCACTCCGAGGACCATCAGGTAGAGCCAGACACACAGGAAAAGGCCCACTGCGAGCCACGTCAGCGCGGATGGGGATTCGTCCATGGAGTTCTCCTGGGGCTACCATAGTGCGCGCGCCTGAAGAGATCTCTGGAGGACGAACCGGCTGGTGCGACGGGGCTGACTCCCCCTGTACCTTCGCGAGTACTCTCAGCCCATGTTGCCGCGCGCCTTCGGACTCTTCGTACTCACGGCCCTGGCCGAGGTGCTCGGCTGCTACCTGCCCTATCTCTGGCTGCGCGAGGGCAGGTCGGCCCTGCTGCTCCTCCCGGCGGGCCTGTGTCTCGCCGCCTTCGCGTGGTTGCTGACGCTGCATCCCACGGGCGCCGCCCGCACCTATGCCGCCTATGGCGGGGTGTACATCGCCGTGGCGCTCGTCTGGCTCTGGCTCGTCGAGGGGGAGCGGCCCACGGTGTGGGACCTCGTCGGCGCCCTCGTCGCCATCGCTGGCATGGCCATCATCGTGCTCGGGCCTCGGCGGTAACGACAAGCAGGCCCGCCCAGAGTCCTTCCCCGGGCGAGCCCTCACGACGTGCGTGCTACGGCAGCGGGAGCAGCGAGCAGAGCAGCCCGCGCCCCGTCGTCCCCGCCGGGCAGCCCGCGCCCTGGCAGTACGTCACGCCCGAGTCCACCGCCGGATTTCCCAGGAGCGCCGGCACTCGGACCTGACAGGTCCCCGAGGCCTCATTGCCCGAAGCGTCCTTCACCCCGTAGGTGAACGTGTAGACACGCCCGTTGCCCAGCAGCGCCGACTCGGCGCGGACCAGCGCGGACTTGCCGTCCGGCGACAGCTTGATGTCGTCACACGCCAGCAGTCGCAGCAGCGACAGCGCATCGTTCGGCTCGTCGGAGCTGACGCGCAGGAGCGTGCCCGTCTGCGCCAGCGATACCTCTCCACCGCAGTTGTCCGTCGCGGGCAGCGCGCAGTCCGCCAGGGACACCAGCACGTAGTCCGAGCCCGCAGACGGCGTCAGGACCAGCCCGCGGCTTGCCCCCAGCGCCGGCGCCGTGGTGTCGACGACCGTCACCGTCGCGGCGCAGCTGTTCGCGCTCGCTCCATCCGTGACGTCCAGTTGAACCGGCGTCGTCCCCAACGAGAACGGCCCCGAGGGAAGCTGCGTCACACTGAACGGCCCCGGGAAACCATCCGGGTCGTACGAGCCATTGTCCACCGAAGCGACACCCTTGCAGGTCGCGTCCGCCGCCACCGTGACGTTCTTGCAGAGCGCCGCCGGCCCGTGATTCGTCGCACAGGGCGTCGGGAAGTCGAACGCGGCGACGTTGTTGGCTTCATCGCCCTCCTCGAAGACTCCGTCATCGTCCGCGACCACCACCACCCGCTGGGTGCCCTCGGGCACCGTGAACGAGAGCTGGAAGGGGAAGCTCTCGCCACCCACCAGGAAGGGCACGCTGATGGTGCCCAGACGCGTTCCGCCCGCCCCGGTGCCTCCGGCATAGACAGCCGCCGTGGAGCCTCCAATGCCCGACGTCCAGTTGTTCTTGATGGAACCCGACAGCGTCAACGCCGTGGCCTGGCAGGACGCCACGAGGGCATCGACGCTCAAGTCCAGCTCACCCACCGCTCCTTCATGGATGCCCAGCTCGCCCAGGGACCCCATGGCCTCCTCGGGATTCACCCCGTCACAACCTCCCAACAACAGCAGCGCCGCGAGCGCGGGAACTCCCAATGCACGTGTCATGTCTGGCTCCGGTCAAGGCCTCTCATCGAGGCGGATTCCAGGTTAATCCATGAGCGCGTGTCTGTTGAGATGGGTCATTGACAGAAGCAAGGGTCCTCGGGGCCTCTGGGTAATGCATGACGCGTTCGAGGCGATTTGCATGCCTGCTTGTCCTCGCCCTTTCTTGAAAAGCGAGGCGCGCATGAGGTCCACGAGTGCCAGCGCGCTGTTGGCAGACAGCCATCAAGAGAGTGATTGATGGCACCCGTCGCCCGTGGCGGTGCGGGCCAGGGGAGCTCAGGT
This sequence comes from Myxococcus eversor, assembly GCF_010894455.1. Taxonomy (GTDB): domain Bacteria; phylum Myxococcota; class Myxococcia; order Myxococcales; family Myxococcaceae; genus Myxococcus; species Myxococcus eversor. The sequence continues at coordinate 95,943 of NZ_JAAIXY010000024.1, forward strand.
CGCGTTGATGCCCGCGATGATGAGTCCCACGCCGGCCGTGAGCAGGCCGAGCGTGAGACTGGCCGCTCCAATCCACAGCAGGGCCAGGAGCCGGTTGGGTCGCTGGGGGTCCTTGCCCAGCACGGAGAGGAAGAAGCCCGCGGGCATCAGGAGCGCGGCCACCGGCACCCCGAAGCGAGCCACCAGGTCGAAGCCGCGTGGCATCCGGGCCGCGTCGAGCACCACCAGGATGACCAGACTGAGCATCAGCAACACGGCGGCGTGCGCATGGCCCGCGCGGAAGAAGTTCTTCTGCAGCGTGTTCGCGGGAATGCTGCCCCGTCCGACACGCGTCAGGAACCAGCCGCCCGACTCCACGGTGATGAGCGAGAGAAGCAGGGCACCAAAGAGGATGAGGGTGTAGGGTTGGATACTCATGGTATCCAATACTAGATACCTGGAGTATCCAATGCAAGGGGCTGTGCATGCGCATCTCTGAACTCGTGGAGCGGACGGGCGTTCCGCTCGCGACGCTCAAGTTCTACCTGCGGGAGGGGCTCCTGCCGGCGGGGGAGGCCACGTCGGCGACGCGGGCCGAGTACGGCGAGGCCCATGTGCGGCGCATCTTGGTGATTCGCGCGCTCACGGAGACGGTGGGCCTCAGTGTGCAGAAGGCGCGGGAGGTGCTCGCGCTCATCGACCGCCCGGAGGACGACCTCTTCACGACGCTGGGCCGGGCGATTGCCGCGCTGCCACCCGACGTGACGCCCGTGGCCACCCAGGAGTATCCCCGGGCTCGCGCGGTGCTGGAGAAGCTGGGCCAGGTCTATGACCCTGGGTTCGCCGCGGTCGCCCAACTGGAGCAGGCGCTCGCCGCGGCCGAGTCCGCGGGCATTCCGTTGGATGACGCGCGCCTGGCCGTCTACGGGCCCCACATCCGCGCCATCGCCGAGTTCGATGTCGCCAGCATCCCCCGGGAGGCCGCCGCCGCCATCGAGTACGCCGTGCTGGGAACGGCGGTCCACGAGCCCGTGCTCATCGCGCTGCGCCGGCTCGCGCATCAGGATGTCGCCGCGCGGCGGCTGCGACAGGCGGGCGCGGGCCCGCGCGCCTCGAAACGCCCGCCCGCGCGCGGTGGGTCCTCCGGACGCTCCAGGCCCAAACGGACCTGAGGGCTCAGCTCTCCTCGGGCTTGGGTTCTGGCAGGTGGATGCGCACCGAGCGCACTCGCCGGGGCGAGGCCTCCAGGACCTCCAGCTCCAGCCCGTCCTTGGTTTGAAGCCGGGTGCCGGGCTCCGGAATCGCACCGCCCGCCAGCGCGATGCTCAGGCCCGCCACCGTGGAGTAGTCCTCGTCCTCGTCCAGGTCCAGGCCCAGCTCGCGGTTGATGTCCCGGATGGCGGCGCTGCCCTGCACCACCGCTGCCACGGGGCTCTCGCGCAGCACCAGCTCCTCGGGCAGCTCCGACTCGCTGAGGATGTCACCCACCAGCTCCTCGACCATGTCCTCCACCGTCACCAGGCCCACCACGCCGCCGCGCTCGTCCACGATGATGGCCAGCTGCATGCGCCGCCGCTGAAGCTCCTTCAGCGCGTCCATGGCCCGCATCGTCTCCACGAGGAAGAAGGCCGGCCGCACCACGTCCTCCAGGACGATGAGGTGCCCCTCCCAGGCCACGCCGAGCAAATCCTTGGCGATGACGTAGCCGACGATGTTGTCCATCGTCCCCTCGAACACCGGCATCCGAGAGTGCCCGTGCTCCAGCAGCGTCTGACGAATCTCCTCCGCGTTCGCGTGGCGGCGCAGCGCGACGATGCTCTCGCGCGTCACCATCAGCTCGCCCACCGTCAGGTCGCCCATCTCGAACGCCCGCGAGGCGATCTCCCCCGCGCGAGGGTCCAACGAGCCCTGCTTCGTGGCCTCCTCCACCAACGACTGCAGCTCCTCCGCCGACAGGCGGCTCTCGCTGAAGTTCGTCCTGTCGCCGAACAGCCGCAGCACCACGTTGGAGCTGGCGGTGAGGAACCACACCACCGGCCGCATCAGCCACGACAGCCCGTTCAGCGGACGGCCGATGAGCAGCGCGTAGCGCTCCCCGGCCCTCAGCGCGAGGGACTTGGGCACCAGCTCGCCCAGCACCAGGGAGAGGTACGACACGATGATGACGACGCCCGCCAGGGCGACTTCGTCCGCCGTCTCCGCCGGCAAGCCGAAGCCCGCGAGGAGCGGCGCCAGCCGGGTCGCGATGCTCGCGCCGCCGAAGGCCGCCGCCGTGGCGCCAATCACGGTGATTCCAATCTGCACCGTCGCGAGGAATCGCTCCGGGTCCTTGCGCAGCGCCTCCACCGCCTTCGCGGAGCCGCTGCCTTGCTCCACCAATTCCTTCAGCCGCGTGCGGCGCAGGGAGATGACCGCGAGCTCCGCCCCGGCGAACACGCCATTGGCCAGGACGAGCAACAAGATGATGAGCAGCTCTGAGACGATGATGGCCCTCCGGTCAGGAGCCCTCTACCGTAACCTCGGATGCCCGGCCGCTCACTCACCAAGTGACTGCAAGAGCAGAGACAGTTGATCCTGACTGGCGCCCTTCGGCAGGTAGTAGTGGGGACCGGACAGCAGGGCGTCGCCCACGTCCTGGGCCGCCGCCGACGTGAGGAACACGACGCGGGGCAGGGGACCCCGGGGCAGTTTCGCCACCACCTCCAGGCCGCTCATGCCCGGCATGTTGAGGTCCAGGAGCATGACCTCGTAGCGCTCTCCACGCCGGAGGCTCGCCAGGGCCTCGTGTCCGTCAGCCGCCTCGGTGGCTTCATAGCCCAGATCCTCCAGGCTGAGCCGAAGGAACTCCCTCCAGTCCGCGTCGTCATCGACGACGAGCACCCGTCTCGCGCTTTCTTCATCCGTGTCCAGTCGCGCCAAGCATCCTCCCCGACACGGGAAGAACCTCCCTGCGCACCCTCGACATTCGCTTCCTCGGGAGAAATGGCCCCCGCCTGGAGAGCAGGGGAGTGAGCTCAGAACAGGGCCATGCCCAACTGGGTCACCAGATACTGCAAGGCGGGCCGCACGTTGTGGCTGGCCGTCCGGGGCCGCTCGGGCTCCGTCGACTGACACCACTGGGGCTCACCGAGCAGGCGGCCGTCCGAGTGTTGGAACAGCCGGAAGCGCCCCAGGTCCGTGGAGCTGCCCGCGTTGAAGACGCGCAAGGGGCGCCCGTGCGCCGTGTCCAGCACCGTCTCGCAGGGGTGGTGACGGTGGCCGTGCAGCACCAGGTCACACCGTCCCTGCACGCGCGTCACCAGCTCCGCGCCCAAGGACAGCTCGGAGGCGTGGGGCCAGCCCATGCGCGTGGCCAGGCGCTCCGGGAAGCTCTCCTCGGGCAGCGGCAGCACGTGGTGATGCACCAGCACCGCCACCAGCGCGTCGCGCGGCGCGGCGTCGAGCGCGGCCTCCACCTGCTCCACGGTTTCGAGCGACAGCTCACCGTGGCTCGCGAAGTAGTTGCGGTTGTGCTCGCCCGTGGAGTCCACGCACACGAAGTACACCCCGGGGCGCTCCACCGTGCGGACCTTGAGGCCGTCCATCCACGTGCCGCCCACGTCCTCGCCAGGGCGGTCGTGGTTGCCGGGGATGAAGGTGAGCCGTCCGCTGTCCAACAGCGGCGCGAAGATGTCGACGAACCGACGGTACTCCTCGCGCGAGCCCTGGTGCGTCAGGTCCCCCGTCACCACCACGTGGTCGGCGCGGCTGGCCTGGACGGCGTGGAGCAGCGCTCGCGCGGAGGCATCACTGGCGGGGCTCAGGTCCAGATGGAGATCCGAAAGATGCGCCAACGTCCGGAGGGGCATGCGAAACAAGGTAGGCATCGCTCGCGGCGGCTTCACGTCCGTGCGGTGAATCCGCTGCAAGCGCGGTGAAACAGATGTGCATCACCCGGCGACCCACTCGTCCCGCGGGGGGAGGGTGTTGTTCACCGCCGACACCGTCGCGCGCGGAGGCAACAGCCGGGTGCCGGGGCCCACGCGCAGGCGCGTGCCGCGCCAGTCCACCGTGCGGAAGAACGCGCCGTGCCACCACGCGGCGAAGAGCAGCACGTCCTTGGCGAGCACCGCTGGCGCGGCGCGCCACGACACCGACTGCGGTCGCAGCGCGCGAAACACCGCCAGGTCCACCAGCACCTTGCCGAGGATGACGCCCGTCGCCACACTCACCGCCTCGGGGGTGGGGCTGGCGAGCATGCCCAGGAGCGCCAGCGGCATCGGGTTGAGCAGGGCCTGCGCGAGATAGGTGGGCGGCGTGACGGCCGTCCGGTGGATGACGCTCCAGCGCAGGTAGCGCTGGAAGAAGGCGCGCACGCTCTTGCCGAGCGACACGTTGTAGACAGGCGCGCACGCGACGACGACGCGCCGGCCCAGCTTGCGCGTCACCCACTGGCCGATGACGTAGTCCTCGGCGAGCACGTCCCGCACCGAGTAGAAGCCACCCAGCGCCTGCACGTCCTCGCGGCGCAGCGCCATGGACTTGCCCACGACGATGTCCTGGTCCGCGCAGCGCTTGGCGCCGATCATCCCCGCCGCCGCGCTGGACGTCAGGTAGAGGTTGTCCAGCAGCGAACCGAAGCTCCGCTCCCCGACGCCCGCCACCGGGTGCGTCACGCAGCCCACCGTGGGGTCCGCGAAGTTGGCGGCAATCTCCTCCAGGTAGCCAGGGCCCACGCGCGTGTTGCTGTCGCTGATGACGAAGAGGTCGAACCGGGCCCGGTCCGCCAGGGTGATGAGCTGGTTCACTTTCGGATTGAGCCCCGGGGCGCCCTCCTGCAGCTCCAGCCGCATGACGCCGGGCCAGCGGCGCACCGCCTCCACCGCCACCGCATAGGCGGCGTCCCGGGTGTCCTTCACGCCCAGCACCACCTCGTACTCGCCGGGGTAGTCCAGGTGGGCGAAGTGCTTGAGGTTGGTCTCCAGGTCGTCATCCGCGCCGCACAGCGGCTTGAGGATGGAGAGGCCCGGCCACGCGGCGCCCGGAGGCAGGGCCTTGGGGCGTTGCCGGCGGTGGCCGAGCACGAGCACGTACTGGACGACGAGCGCGGTGAGGCCGAAGCAGGCGGCGAAGAGCAGGAGGGCGGAAGCGAGCGACATGCGCGGGCAGTCCCAGGGGGAGGCGCGCGGTCATCGCGCGACCTGGGTTCCACGCTAGGGGGCTCGCGCGTCAGGCCCGCGGAGCGCTCGCGGCGCCGGGGCCAATTCGACGTGACAGGGCAGTGAAGCGGGCTGCCTAGTCGCCCAGGTTGCGGCTGCGCGGGTGGCGGATGTCCTTGCCCCGCACCATGTAGACGACCATCTCCGCCACGTTCATCGCGTGGTCGCCAATGCGCTCCAGGTGCTTGGCGATGAACATCAGCGCGGTGGCCCGGCGGATGTTCTTCGAGTCCTCCATCATGTACGCCAGCAGCTCGTTGAAGATCTTGAGGAAGAGCGCATCCAGCAGGTCATCGCCCTGGAGCACCTCCTCGGCCTTCGTCACGTCGCCGGAGACGAACGCATCCAGGGAGCGCTTCACCTGGCGCTGGGCCAGCTCCGCCAGCCGGGGCGTGTCCACGTAGGGCGCCAGCGGGGGGGCCTGGTTGAGGTCCATGGAGCGCTCGGCGATGTTGACCGTCAGGTCTCCGATGCGCTCCAAATCGGTGACGATCTTCAGCGCCGTGGTGATGAGGCGCAAGTCACTGGCGGCGGGCTGGCGCAGCGCGAGGATGCGGCGGCACAGCTCGTCGATTTCGACTTCCAGCCGGTTGACGTCCTTGTCCGCGGCGACGACCTTCTCCGCCAGCGCGCTGTCGCGGTCCGTGAGGGCCCGCATGCTCTGGGCGATGAGGCCCTCCACCTTGGCGCCCATCGCGAGCAGCTTCTCGCGCAAGTCCCTCAGGTCCTGCTCGAACGCCTTGTCCGTGTGAGTCAACGCCATCGCCGCCAATCCCTTCTCTTCGCTCACCCGAACTTCCCGGTGACGTAGTCCTCGGTGCGCTTCTCTCGCGGGTTGGTGAAGATCTGCTCCGTGGCCCCACATTCCACCAGCTCACCCATGTAGAAGAAAGCCGTCCTGTCACTTACCCGCGCGGCCTGCTGCATGTTGTGGGTGACGATGGCGATGGTGTACGTCGCCTTCAGCTCGTGGATGAGCTCCTCGATTTTCGCCGTGGCGATGGGGTCCAGCGCGCTGGCGGGCTCGTCCATCAGCAGGACCTGCGGCTCCACCGCCATCGCCCGAGCGATGCACAAACGCTGCTGTTGGCCGCCGGACAGGCCCAGGGCGCTCTCGTGCAGCCGGTCCTTCACCTCGTCCCAGAGGGCGGCGCCGCGCAGGGACTTCTCCACCCGCTGCTCCAGCGCTGACTTGTCCTTCATGCCGCCCACGCGCAGGCCGTAGGCGACGTTCTCGAAGATGCTCTTGGGGAACGGGTTGGACTTCTGGAAGACCATGCCCACGCGGCGGCGCAGGTCCACCACGTCCACGCTGCGGTCGTGGATGTCCGTGTCGTCCAGGAGGATGCTGCCCGTGTGGTTGGCGCCCGGAATCAAGTCGTTCATCCGGTTGAGCGCGCGCAGGAAGGTGGACTTGCCGCAGCCGGAGGGGCCGATGAGGGCGGTGACGCGCCGGTCCAGGATGGCCAGGGAGACCTTCTGGATGGCCGCCTTCGTGCCGTAGCGCAGGGTCAGCTCGCGCGCCTCCATCTTCGGGCGCGGGGCGTTGGGATTGAGGGACATGGAGGGCGTGTACCGTGGGGTCAGTGGGCGCCCGCGGCCTTGCGGCGCGTGCGGGTCCGGATGATGACCGCGACGAGGTTGAGGGCGAACGTCAACAGCAGCAGCACCAGCACCGTCGAGTAGAGCAGCGGGCGCGTGGCCTCCACGTCCGGTGACTGGGTGGCCATCACATACGTGTGGTAGCCCAGGTGCATGAACTGGGAGTTGAGGTGGGTGGGCAGGTCCGGCAGGAAGTAGGCCGCGCCGGTGAAGAGGATGGGCGCGACTTCGCCCGCGCCTCGGGAGATGGCGAGCACCGCGCCGGTGAGGATGCCCGGCAGCGCGCCCGGGAGCACCACCCGCCCCAGTGTCTGGGACTGGGTGGCCCCCAGCGCCAGGCTCGCGGTGCGGTGGTCCATGGGAACCGCGCGCAGCGCCTCCTCGGTGGAGACGATGACGACGGGCAGGGTCAGCACGGCCAAGGTCAGCGCGGCCCAGAGGATGCCGGGCTGCGCCCAGTACATCTCCTCGTGGCCCAGCGCCCGGTCCATGCCCTGGCCCACGAAGAGGATGAAGAAGCCCAGGCCGAACAGGCCGAAGACGATGGAGGGCACGCCCGCCAGATTGACGACCGCCACGCGGACGAAGCGGGCGAAGAGCGAGTTCGGAGGCGCGTACTCGTGGAGGTACACCGCCGTCAGCACGCCCACCGGCATCACCGCCACGGTCATCAGCAGGGTGAGGGCGGCGGTGCCGAAGATGGCGGGGAAGATGCCGCCCCCCATCATCCCGTCCTCGGGCGGCTTGGAGAGGAACGTCCAGGTGACGCCGCCAGCTCCGTGCTCCGCGACGTTGAAGAGGATGATGGCCAGCATCGCGATGATGATGAAGGCGGCGAGGCCGGTGAGCGACGTGAGCGCGAGCCCCACGGCGCGGCGGGTGTTGGGCGTCACGAGGCACCTCCCGTCAGCTTGCGGACGACCCGCCGGGTCCACGTGGACGCGATGAGGTTGAGCACGAAGGTGAAGATGAAGAGCTGCACGCCGATGAAGAACAGGAGCGAGTAGTGGGGGCTGCCCACCACGACTTCGCCCATCTCCGCGGCGATGGTCGCCGACAAGGAGCGCGCCGAATCTCCGAGGCTCCAGGAGATGACGTCCGCGTTGCCGGAGGCCATGAGGACAATCATCGTCTCGCCGATGGCGCGGCCGAACCCGAGCACACACGCGGCGAGGATGCCGGGCGCGGCCGCGGGGAGAACCACCTTCCACGCGGTCTCCCAGGGCGTGGCGCCCAGGGCCAGGGACGCCTCGCGGTAGCTGCGTGGCACCGCGGTGAGCGCGTCTTCCGACACGGTGAAGATGACGGGGACGATGGCGAGCGCCAGTCCCAGGCCCGCCAGCATGGCGTTGAGCGGCCGGTCGAAGCCGAGCGCCTCCTTCACCACCGTGGACATGACCATGAGGGCGAAGAAGCCCAGGACGACGGAGGGGATGCCCGCGAGCAGTTCGATGACGGGCTTGAGCAGTTCGCGCAGGCGGCGGGGCGCGAACTCCGCGGCGAACAGCGCGCCGAAGACGCCCAGGGGGACGGCCACCAGCATGGAGACCACCGTCGTCTTCAGCGTGCCGACGAACAGCGGAATCATGCTGACCTTGGGAATCTTCGACACCGGCTGCCAGCGGAAGGGCGGCCTGCCCGGTGCCACGTCCTGGGCCAGGAACATCTTGGAGAGGCTGGCCTCGTGGCGGGCCTCCGGCTCCGTGAAGAGCGCGAGGGCCTCCTTCGCCACGAAGATGATGATGAGGATGAGCGCCGCGATGCCGGTGAAGGCCATCAGGGTGATGAACCCCGCGATGACCTTCTCCCGGAGCTGACGCCGCCGCGCGGCCGGAGACAGCAACGGTGCGACGAGCGGCTGAGTGAGACCCTGCTCCATGATGGCCTGTCTATCCATAGTGGCTCGGGTCCTCTCGTGACATTCGTGTGACGGGAGACTTCACTTCACCGGGAAGTAGCCGACCTTCGTGACGACGGCCTGTCCTTCGGGGGACAGCGCGTAGTCGATGAACGTCTTGGCATCCCCGGAGGGCTTGTTGCGCAGGTAGAAGTACAAGTCACGTGACAAGGGGTACTTGCCCGTCTTGATGTTCTCGGCCGTGGGGGCGATGTCCTCGTTGCCCTTCTTGATCTTCAGCTCCTTGATGCCCTTGGCGTACGCGGCGCCGCCGTAGCCGATGCTGTTCTTCTCCTTGGCGACGGCGTTCACCACCGCGGCGGTGCCGGGCAGCGTCTGCGCGGAGGCCGCGTAGTCGTCGCCGTCCAGGACGTGGTCCTTGACGAAGACGTAGGTGCCGGAGGAGTTCTCGCGCGAGTAGATGATGATGGGCGCGTCGGGGCCGCCGAGCTGCTTCCAGTTGGTGATGTCCCCCACGTAGATGCCCTTGAGCTGCTCCACGGTGAGCGCCGTCACGGGGTTGCCCTCGTTGACGTAGAAGGTGACGCCGTCCTTGGCCACGGGGATTTCCACGCCGGTGGTGTTGTAGCGGGCGCGCAGCTTCTGCTTCTCCGCGTCCTTGATTTCACGGCTGGACATGGCGATCTCCGTGGTGCCGTTCTGGAGCGCCGCGAGGCCCACGCCGGAGCCGCCACCGGTGACTTGTACCTTGGTGGCGGGTGTCTTCTTCATGAACTCCTCGGCCCATCGCTGCCCGAGGATGACCATCGTGTCCGAGCCCTTCACGGTGACGTTGCCCGCATGGGCGGAGAGCGGGAGGGCGAGCAGCAACCCGATGACCAGTGAACCGAAAATTGCCTTCATGGCGGATTCAGCTCCAGCGAAGTGGTGAAGTTGGAAGGAAGGTAGGGCCTAGTAGCGGGCCTGCATCTGGAAGGTGAAGAGGTTGTCGTGCGGGTCCTTGGCATCGTCCGGATGGGCCGTCATGGGCATCTCGTACGCCGCGGTGACCTTGAGGTTCTCTCCGAAGTAGTGGAGGACGGCGACGGCCAGGGTGCCCACGGAGTTGTTGCTCGCGGGACGTCCCTCTGACGCGCTGTTCTTGCGTCCATTCTCCGGGTCGAAGAAGTCGTAGCGCACGGCCACCGCGTCCGACAGGCCCACGTTCTGGACAATCAGGCCGTACCAGCCGCTGGCGGGCACGCCGGGCTGCTCCACCTTCACGTCCCCGGAGCTCTTCCAGTACGACTTGCCGGTGATGTACTCGCCCTTGATGGCCGTCGCGCCCAGGGGGAGGACATCCAGGTAGAGCTGCGCGTCCAGCGCCACGCGGTCTCTCGTGTGTGCCTTGCGGAAGGTGTCCGAGGGGCCCTTGGTGATGGTGTGGCCGTACCAGCCGGAGACGCCGCCGGACAGCCAGCCCAGGTCGAAGCCCGCGCGGCCGATGACGTCCTTCTCCTTGTCGTTGTCCACGCCGACGGAGCCCTGGTTGAAGATGCCGTCGCCGTCGAAGAGGCCCGCGGCGACGTTGACCTTCCCCTCGAGGAAGGTGCCGGCGAACTTGACGCCGCGGTCCCGCTCGTCGGGCAGGAAGGCGCGCACGACGCGGGTGCGCTCGGGAATCTCGCGGTCGGCGGAGGACTGCACGGCCTCGTAGCCGAAGGGCCACTTCATCTGGCCCAGGGTGAGGCCGGCCTGCTGGTGGGTGCCGGGGATGAAGAGGGTGGCCTCGGCGTCGCGCACGGTGACGAACGGAGCGGTGGGCACCGCGTCGATCTGGAGCATCATCTGCGCCCAGTCCGTGGTGTAGGTCGTCTTGATGCGGCCCCGGCGCACGGCGAAGCGGCTGAAGCCGCCCACGCCCGTCTCGTCCAGGCTCTGCTGGTACTGGTAGCGCGCCTGGACGTAGCCGGAGATCTTCAGCTTCTTGAGGGAGATGAGGTCGTTCTTCGTCTCGACGTTCTGCTCCTCGAGGGCGGCGACCTTGCCCTCGGCGTTCGTCATGCGCTCGTCCAGGTCCGCGTCGGCGGGCGCGGCGTCGGCGGGGGGCACCTGCGTGGTCGCGCCTTCATCGGACGTGGGGACCTGGGGGGCGGGCTGCTCGACGGGCGCGGTGGGTTCCTGGGCCCGGGCGAGGGCCGGGCTCAGGGAGAGGGTGACGACCGCGGTGACGAGTGGACGCATCAAGGAGGGTTTCGGGAGGGTCACGAAACTGGCTTCTAGGTAACGACCGTGGCCGTTTCAGGTCCGTTGTGTGACATCCGCGTCACGATGTCAGTGGGTGGGGTCCACGATGCGGTAGCCGACGCCGCGCACCGTCTCCAGCAGGTTGCGCGCGGGGCCCAGCTTGTCGCGCAGGCGCATGACGTGGGTGTCGATGGTGCGCGTCTCCAGCGAGGAGGACAGCCCCCAGACCTCTTCGAGGAGCTGCTCGCGCGTCTGGACGCGGCCCGTGCGCGTCATGAGGTGCCCCAGCAGGCGGAACTCCAGCGCGGTGAGGGGGATCTCCTTCTCCTCGACGTAGAAGCGGTGCGCGGCCAGATCCAGCTTGAGGGCGCCCAGGGCGAGGGGCGCGGCCTGGGGGGACTGGGGCGCGGCCCCTCGACGGAGGATGGCCTTGAGGCGCAGCACCAGCTCCCGGACGCTGAAGGGTTTGACGACATAGTCGTCAGCGCCGACCTCGAAGCCTCGGACGCGGTCCGCCTCCTCGCCCTTGGCGGTGAGCATGACGATGAGGGTTTCGCGGGAATGGGTTCCAGCGCGAAGCTGCCGGCAGACATCGATGCCGGACATGTCGGGGAGCATCAGGTCCAACAGGACCAGCTCCGGCGGGCGCTCGCGAGCGGCGACGAGCGCCGTTTCACCTGTTGCCGCGAGCTGGGTGGAGAAGCCCGCGTCGCGCAGGTTGAAGTCGATGAGGTGAGCGAGGTCGGGTTCGTCGTCGACGATGAGGACGTGGGCCATGGCGGGCCGGAGTCTGCGCGTCTCGATTTCCATGCACGTGACGCGTTTGCAACGATTGTGTGATGAAGGCCCAGGGCGGACAGGCTGGCGTGCGCGTGCACCCCGCGCGCGCTCCCAGGAGAAGGTGACCGTCCACTTCCGTCATGAGGCACCACCAGATGGCGAGGGAGGAGGCCCGCGGCCCGGGTGTCCCTTGCGGGCGAGACGTCGCTGAGACATTTATGAAAACCAGACGTGTCGGGGTGCTGCGGGCTCGGGGTGCGGGCTTGTCTGGTGTTTGGTCGATGAATCGGGCTGTTTCGATGTCTGGAAAGAGAGGGGCCGGGGGAGGACGCGCCAGGTACCCGGGGACGACGCGCCTTGTGCCTGGGTACGAGTCCTCTGTGGGGTGACGGACTCCGGCCCTCCTGAAGTGTTCAGGGGGTAACAGCAGCCATGGGGGGATGGGGATGTGTCATATTGCTCACGGGTTGCCAGTGACTCATTTGAGAGGGATTGTGTCGATGTGAGGTGATTGATGGCTGAGGAGCGGGTGGATACCCAAGGTGCTCGTGGCAATGAGTCGAATCAGTCGGTATTTTCCGGCTTTCATCGGCTGTCGTTGGAGGAGCGGCGCGAGCGCCTGGGCGTCGGGCTGGGGCTCGATACGGAAGCGCTGGAAGGGCTCACCGGGGAGCAGGGGCTGTCCATGGAGGCGGCCCTATCGATGGTGGAGAACGCGGTGGGGCTCTTCAGCCTGCCACTGGGGCTGGGGCTGCACCTGAAGGTCAACGGGCGGGAGTACGCGGTGCCCATGGTGGTGGAGGAGCCGTCGGTCATCGCGGCGGCCTCCTTCGCGTCGAAGCTGGTGGGCGCGGCGGGAGGCTTCATCGCGGACGCGGACCCGTCGATGATGATTGGTCAGATTCAAGTCGCCCGCTTCGGTCCGCCGAGCTTCGCCATGGCGCGCATCCTGGAGGCGCGCACGGAGCTGCTGGCGCTGGCCAATGGCCTGCACCCGAGCCTGGAGCGCCGTGGGGGCGGTGCCCGGGACGTGGAGGTCCGGCTGCTGCCGCCACCCGAGGGGCCCGGCATGGAGCCGCTGCTGGTGGTGCACGTGCACGTCGACACGCAGGAGGCCATGGGCGCCAACCTGGTGAACACGATGATGGAGGGGCTGGCGCCCCGCATCGAGCAGCTCACCGGGGGCAAGGTCTACCTGCGCATCCTCTCCAACCTGTCGGACCGGCGGCTGGCCCGGGCGCGCTGCTCGATTCCCGAGCGGGCGCTGGCGGACTTCGGCTTGAGCGGCGGTGAGGTCGCCGAGGGCGTCGTCCAGGCGAGCCGCTTCGCGCTGGCGGACCCGTACCGCGCCGCGACGCACAACAAGGGCATCATGAACGGCATCGACGCGGTGGCGCTCGCCACCGGGCAGGACTGGCGCGCCATCGAGGCGGGCGCGCATGCCTATGCGGCTCGTGGGGGACGGTATGGCCCGCTGTCGGTGTGGCGCCGGGAGGCGGGCCACCTCGTGGGCGAAATCCAGTTGCCGCTGGCGCTGGGCACGGTGGGGGGCTCGCTGCTGCTGCATCCTGGCGTGCAGGCCGCGTTCAAGGCGCTGGGACATCCCTCCGTGCGGGAGCTGGCGTGCATCTTCGCGTCGGTGGGGCTCGCGCAGAACCTGGCGGCGATTCGCGCGCTGGGCTCGGTGGGCATCCAGCGCGGCCACATGGCGCTGCACGCGCGCACGGTGGCGTCGAGCGTCGGCGCGCCGCCGGAGTGGGTGGAGGCCATCGCCGCGCTGCTCGTCCAGGAGGGCGAGGTGAAGGTGGACCGGGCGAGGCAGGTGTTGGACCGGATGCGCGGTGGCGGAGAGACGGTGACGCTGACGCCGTCCGCGCTGCGCACGGGGCTCCAGGACGAAATCGAGTAGGCCGCTCGTCCGGGGGAAGGGGAGGGGCACCCGCGCGCGGAGGATCCCGGCGCCGCCGCGTGTTCTGGTTCCCACCCGCCTTGGGGCTGTGCCACAACGGCGGGGTGAGCACCCCATGACTCCGCCTGACCCGCACTCCCCGCCGCCCTCGTCCTCACCCCTGCGCACCCTGCCGGTGCCCACGCTGACCCCCACGCCGGGCGAGCTGGCGCAGACGCAGCGGCGCGGTGGCCGCTCGGCGCTGCTCGGCCTGGGGTTGGTGGGCGTCGTGGCGCTGACGAGCCCCGTGCTCGGCTACCTGGAGGACGTGGGCAACGCGCGCGAGGAGCTCTTGGGGCACCTGTCCAACCAGGCGCGAGTGCAGGCCGACGCCCTGGGAGTCCACCTGCTGCTGCTGGAGGCGGAGCTGGCGCGCGTGGCGGGACACCCCACGCTCTTTCCGGAGGACGGGGCGTCCCCCGCGGAGCAGGCGCTGCTCGACAGTGCCTTCTATCACTCGTCCCTCTTCTCGGAGGGCGTGGCGCTGCTCGGTCCTCGAGGCGAGCGCGTGTGGAGCGACCCGCCCGGCATGTCGCTGGGGGCCTCCCCCATCACCCGGCGCCCGTGGTTCCAGCGGATGGTGGAGCGCAAGGCGCCGACCATCGACCTCCTGGAGGGCGAGGGCGGGCCGCTGGTCGTCGCCGTGCCGATGATGAAGGAGGGCCAGCTCAAGGGCGTGCTGCTCGGCGAGGTGCGCACGGAGGCGCTGCCCACGCGCTCCACGGAGGAGACGGCGCTGTTCCTGATGGATGCGCGCGGCCGGCTGCTCCTGCCGTCGTCGCCCTTCTCCCACCAGGAGGACTTCTCCGGGGCGCTGCGCTCACTGGCGCGGGCGCCGGGGCCGCTGGTGCTGGAGGGAAACCGGCTGATGGGCGCGGCGGCGTGGGTGGGCCGCAGCGAGCTGTTGCTCGTGGTGCTCGAGGACGAGGAGTCCGCCACGGCCGGGCTGCGCTCGCGCTTCCTGCGCCAGCTCGCCTTCCACATCGCGCTGCTCACCTGTACGCTCGGCCTGTTCCTCGTCCTGCTGCGGCATTCCTACCGCTCGCTGCTGGCCGCGGAGGAGCGGCTGCGCCGGCAGGAGACGATGGCCGCGCTGGGCACCGCCGCGGCGCTCATCGCCCATGAGGTGAAGAACGCGCTCAACGGCATCCAGGCCGCGCTGTCCGTGCTGCGCACGACGCCCGCGGGCAGCGAACTTCCCGTGAGGGGCCTGCGCTCCCAGGTGGAGCGGCTGGGGCACCTGGCCCGCTCGCTGCTCTCGTTCGGCGCGCCTCGTGCCGCGATGCGCCGTAGCTGCGAGCTGCACCTGCTGGTGGAGGAGGCGCTCCAGGCGGTGCGCATGCTGCCGGAGTCGGAGGAGGTGGAGCTGCGCACGTCGCTGGAGGAGAACCTGGCCGTCCAGGGTGACGCGGCGCTCCTCGTGTCGGCCATCGACAACCTGGTGCGCAACGCGGTGGAGGCGGGCGCCGTCGCGAAGGACACGGGCCTCAGGCCCGCTCCCTGGGTGGCGGTGAACCTGTCGCGGGACGGCGAGGAGGCGCTGCTGGTGGTGGAGGACAACGCGGGAGGCGTGGACCCCCGGCTGGAGCCCCGGCTGTGGGAGCCTTTCGCCACCGGACGCGCGAAAGGCGTGGGCCTGGGGTTGCCCATGGCGCGCACGTCCGTGGAGGCGCATGGTGGAAGCCTGACCTATACCCGCCGTCCACAGGGCAGCCTCTTCACGCTGCGGCTGCCGCTGGAGCGCATCTCATGAGCATCCATCTGCTGTTGGTGGACGACGACCGGACCTTCGCCTCGCTGGCCGCCACCGTGCTGCGTCACGAGGGCTTCCGGGTGACGCTGGCGCACTCGCTCCACGACGCGCGCGCGGCGCTCGCCCGGCAGGCCCCCGAAGTCGTCGTGTTGGACCGCCGTCTGCCGGATGGAGACGGCATCCACCTCCTGCCGGAGCTGCGCGCGCAGTTCCCGGACACCGCGGTGATGATGGTGACGGCGCACGGCGACATCGCCAGCGCCGTGGACGCCATCAAACAGGGCGCGCGCGACTACTTGTCCAAGCCGGTGGAGCTCGACGACCTCGTGCTCCGCGCGCGCCGCGCCGCCGCGGACCTCCAGCTCCACGAGCGGCTGCGCCAGGCCGAGAGCGAGCTGGGAGGCCGGCGTCGGCTGTTGCGGCCGCGCGCGCCGGCGATGGTGGCCGCGCTGCAGATGATTGAGCGCATCGCCACCGCGCCCCGCAGCCCGGTGCTGATTACGGGAGAGACGGGCGCGGGCAAGGAGGTGCTCGCGCGCCACCTGCACAACGTGCAGGGCCACCAGGGCCCCTTCGTCCACGTCAACTGCGCCGCGCTGCCCTCCGCGCTGGTGGAGAGCGAGCTGTTCGGCCACGAGCGGGGCGCCTTCACCGACGCGCGCGCGGCCCGACGCGGGCTGGTGGAGGTGGCCGACGGCGGCATCCTCTTCCTCGACGAGATTGGCGAGCTGCCGCTCAGCCTCCAGGCCAAGCTGCTCACCTTCCTGGACCAGGGCGCCTTTCGCCGGCTGGGCGGGACGACGGAGCTGACGAGCAACGCCCGCGTCGTCACCGCCACCAACCGGGACCTCACGCGCGAGGTGGCGGAGAGCCGCTTCCGCGAGGACCTGTACTTCCGCCTCAGCGTCTTCCGCGTGGAGATTCCGCCCCTGCGCCAGCGCCGCGAGGACGTGCTGCCGCTGGCGGAGTCGCTCCTGGTGGAGCTGTGCGCGGAGCTGGGGCGCAGGCCCGTGGACTTCTCCGCGGCCGCGAAGGCTCGCCTGGAGCGCTACCCGTTTCCGGGCAACGTGCGCGAGCTGCGCAACGTGCTGGAGCGCGCGCTGGTGCTCGAGCCCGGGCCCGCGCTGGAGCTGCAGGCCCTGGAGCCGCGAGGTCCCCTGGGGCCATCCGCCACGGACCCGGACGCCTTCGTGGTGTCGGGCGTCCCGCGCACGCTCGACGAGGTGGAGCGCCTGTACGTGAAGCATGTCCTCGGACGGCTGGACGGCCGGCGGATGGAGGCGGCCAAGGCGCTGGGCCTCTCCTACCCCACGTTCCTGCGCAAGCTCGAGGAGTCCTGAGGCGTCGGACGGCCCCGGCCGACGCGCCAGGCGGGGGCTTCAAGTTCCTTGCTCAAATTTCTTGAAGTCCCGCGCGGCCACTTGAAGTTCCTTTCATTGGCTGGCCGCCTCCGGGCGCCACATCTCTCCGTAAAATCATGCACTTAGGTCGTGGCACGGTCGTTGCCATGACGCACCGCGAGACTCAGCGTGCGCCACCGTCGGTGGCGTCTTCTCGTGGAGGTGTGTGGCATGACGACGAGCGATGGGAACGCTGGCTCGGCCTGGAAGAACCTGGCCGCTGACCTGCCTGCTTCCCTGGTGGTTTTCCTGGTGGCGCTGCCCCTCTGCATGGGCATCGCGTTGGCGTCGGGTGCGCCCATTGTTTCGGGCCTCATCGCCGGCGTGGTGGGTGGCGTGGTGGTGGGCCTCTTGGGCGGCGCGCCGCTTCAAGTCAGTGGCCCCGCGGCCGGCCTGGCGGTGATGGTGTTCGGGTTCATCCAGACCATGGGTCTGGCGATGACGTGCGCGGCGGTGGCCGTGGCGGGCGTGCTGCAGATGATTTTCGGCGGGCTCAAGGTGGCTCGCGCGGCGCTGGCCATCTCGCCAGCGGTGATTCACGGGATGCTGGCGGGTATCGGCATCCTCATCGTGCTGGGGCAGGTGCACATCGTCCTGGGTGGCAGTCCCCAGTCGAGCGCCTTCCAGAACATCAAGGAACTGCCGGAGCAGATTCTCGGCCTGCATGGCCCGGCCGCGGTGCTGGGCCTGGTCACCATCGGGTTGATGGTGGTGTGGCCGGTCCTGGCCAAGGGCAAGCTGAAGCTCGTGCCGGCACCGCTGGTGGCGGTGGTGGGCGCGACGGCGGCGTCGGTGTTCTGGGGCGCGGACGTGGCGCGCGTGGTGCTGCCGGACAACGTGTTCAGCAGCATGCAGCTTCCGACGATTCCCACCGGCAACTGGGGTGCATTCGTAGCGGCGGTGCTGTCGCTGGCGCTGGTGGCGAGCGCGGAGTCGCTCCTGTCGGCGGTGGCCACGGACAAGATGCACACGGGGCCCCGGGCCAACCTGGACAAGGAGCTGTTCGCGCAGGGCGTGGCGAACACGGTGTCCGGGCTCGTGGGCGGCCTGCCGATCACGGGCGTCATCGTGCGCAGCGCGGCGAACATCTCGGCGGGCGCGAAGTCGCGCTGGTCCGCCATCATCCACGGCGTGTTGCTGCTCGTCTTCGTCACGACGCTCGGCTCGGTGGCGGGCCTGGTGCCGCTGACGGTGCTGGCGGGTCTGCTCGTCGTCGTCGGCACCAAGCTGGTGAACCTGCACCACATCCGCGAGCTGCAGAAGCGCGGCGAGGTGCTCGTCTACGCGGTGACGGTGGCGGGCGTCGTCGGCATCAACCTGCTGGCGGGCATTGGCCTGGGATTGATGGTGGCCATCCTCCGGTTGTTGTGGCGGCTGGGCAGCGTGAAGGTGGACGTCAAGCAGGCGCACGGGGAGTTCCTCGTGCGCGTGACGGGCTCGCTCACCTTCGTCGGCGTGCCGCGGCTGTCCATGGCGCTGGCGCAGATTCCCTCGGGCTCCAAGGTGAAGGTCGACCTGGCCGTGGAGACGTTGGACCACTCGGGCTTCGAGGCCATCGAAAGCTGGAGTGACACGCATCGCAAGACGGGCGGCTCGGTCGTCATGGAGTCGCTCGAGGAGGTCTGGGTCCGCAGCGGGACCTCCAAGAACTCGAATCCTGTCCTGGGTCCCCAGGTTTCCTCCAACAACACTCTCGCCTCAGAAGGTGCCCGATGAAGAAGCTCATTCGCGGTCTGCTGGACTTCCAGCTCAAGAGCCGGCCCGCCTACCGAGACGTGTTCGCGCGACTGGCCAATGGTCAGTCTCCCGATTGTCTCTTCATCTCCTGCTCGGACAGCCGGTTGGTGCCCAACCTCATGGTGTCCACGGACCCCGGCGACCTCTTCGTGGTGCGCAACGTGGGCAACCTGGTGCCGCCGTCGGACAAGCACGGCGTCTCCATGGGTGACCAGTCCGAGGCCGCGGCACTGGAGTTCTCCATCGCCAACCTGGAGGTCGAGGACCTGGTCATCTGCGGCCACTCGAGCTGCGGCGCGATGAAGGCGGTGCTGGGGGGCGGCGAGGTGGCCGGTGCCCCCAACCTCTCCGCGTGGCTGGCGCATGGCAAGCAGTCCCTGGCGACGCTCAAGGCGGGGACGACGGTGGGCGAGGGCCTGCCCGAGTACGACAGGCTGTCGCAGCTCAACGTGCTGCAGCAGCTGGAGCACGTGGCCAGCTACCCGCTGGTGAAGGAGCGCGTGGCCGCGGGCAAGCTGCGGCTGCACGGGTGGTGGTTCGACATCGCCAGCGCCCAGGTGCACGTGTGGCGTCCGGCCCACGGCCGCTTCATCCCCATGACGGAGCTGGTGGGAGAGGCGCTTCTGCGCGAGCTCGGCGGGGACCCGCTCTACGCCAGCGAGGGCCAGGCGGCGAACCAGGAGGGTGTCGCCCGCATCCACTCCGTGGCCGCCAACGGCCACTGAGCCACGCGGAGCAGGCAGGCAAGGGGGCATGGCCCGCACGAGGCCGTGACTCCTGATTGGAAATCCGGCGCTGGAGAGGAAGGATGCGGCCCGGCGCCGCATGACTCCCTTCCTCTTCACGTTCGTCGTCCTGCTCTTCTCCGTGGGGGCGGGACTCTTGGGCTCGCTCCTGGGCATCGGCGGCGGGCTCATCCTCATCCCCGTGCTCACGCTGCTCCTGAAGGTGGACATCCACTACGCGGTGGGTGCCTCCATCGTCTCCGTCATCGCCACGTCGAGCGGCGCCGCGGCGGCGTACGTGCGCGAGCGCATGGCGAACCTGCGCGTGGCCATGTTCCTGGAGCTGGCGACGACGGCGGGCGCGCTCACCGGGGCCTTCCTGTCGGGCCGGGTGGGCGGGCGCGGGGTGTACCTCGTCTTCGGCGCCGTCATGGCCTACTCGGCGCTGGTGATGCTGCGGCGGATGAATTCGACGGAAGTCGCGCCGGTGCCCGAGGACGCGCTGGCGGACCGGCTGGGGCTGCACGGCAGCTACTGGGACGAGTCCATGGGCCGCGAGGTGGACTACCGCGTCACCCGGCCGTTGGCGGGCCTGGGGTTGATGTACGTGGCGGGCACGGTGAGCGGCATGCTGGGCATCGGCTCGGGCGCGCTGAAGGTGCCCGCCATGGACCTGACCATGCGGCTGCCGCTGAAGGTCTCCACGGCCACCAGCAACTTCATGATTGGCGTGACGGCGGCGGCCAGCGCGGGCGTCTACTTCGCGCGAGGGCACATCGACCCATTCATCGCCGGCCCCGTGTGCGTGGGCGTCACGCTGGGCGCGTGGCTGGGCTCGCGGCACCTGATGGCGAAGGTGAATGCGTCGTGGCTGCGCGCCCTCTTCGTCTGCGTGCTGCTGTGGGTGGCCTTCGAGATGCTGCGCAAGGGGTGGTCGTCATGAGCGAAGCGCCGTCGTCCGAGCCTCGTCCCCCGCCGCCCGCCAGCGTCACGCTGCCCGCGGCGCCCGAGGCGGTGCCCCTGGTGCCGGAGCTGCTCATCAGCGACTTGTTGCGCTACGGCGTCCTCGTCAGCCTGTCGCTGGTGACGCTGGGCACGACGGTGACGTTCTTCCGCCACCCCGACTATCTGGTGTCGTCCGAGGCGCTGGAGCGTCTCACCGCGCCGCACCCCGTGCCGCACGGGCTGGCGGACGTGGTGGCGGGCGCCATGGCCGCGCGCGGACAGTCCTTCGTCATGGCGGGGCTGTTGGTGATGATGGCCGTGCCGGTGATGCGCGTGGCGCTGTCGCTGCTCATCTTCCGGCAGCAGAAGGACCGGCTCTACGTGGCCATCACCACCGTGGTGCTGACGCTGCTCCTGGTGTCCTTCCTCGTGGGCGCGGCGGAGGGCTGAGCCCTTCACTCGTCCGTGTCGTAGCGCTTGAGCGCGCGGCCCGGCGCGGCCCACCAGACGAGCTGGAAGCCCGCGTCGTCCCCGGTGGACCGGAGCGCCACGGCGGTGCCCTTGCGCAGCTTCTCCGGCGCCTGCGTGTCGTCGCCCAGCGCGAGCGCGAGCGCCTGCTCCAGGGACGGGTTGTGGCCCACCAGCGCGAAGCCCGGCCCCAGCTCCCGCGCCAGGTCGACGATGCGCCGCGCGCCGCTCCTGCGCGGCACCAGCGCGGGGTGGACCTCCACGCGCGACAGGCCCAGGGCCTCGGCGAACAGCTCCGCCGTCTGGACGGCGCGGACCAGGGGGCTGGTGACGATTCCCCGCAGCGGGGTGAGGCGGGCCAGCTTGCGCGCGTGCTGGCGGAAGAGGGCGCGGCCCTCCGGGGTGAGGGCGCGGGCCTCGTCACCCAGGACGTGGGTGTCTTCGGCCTTGGCGTGGCGGACGAGCAGCAGCGGCAATTCGCGAGCGGACATGGTGGCCTGCCTCAACCACCGGCCACCCGTCCGGGCAAGCAACGTCCTGGCGACAAACCTCAGCCGTCCAGGTCGTTCAACACATCCAGGGGCAGCGGCGTCGCGTCCGTCACCGTGCCGTCCATGTCCGTGGGCAGCGAGGTGGGGTCCATGTCCGGAGGCGCGCGGCCCTCCATGGGCACCGCCGCGTTGCGGATGGGGGCGCCCGGCGGTGGCCGCAGCACGGGGCCCGGAGGCGGCAGGCCGGAGTGGCGGCGCGCGGCCTCCATCAGCGCGTTGTGGTGGCGGTAGCGCGCCTCCACCAGCTTGTGGATGAGCAGCGGTCCCCCCGGCACCCGGCGCGCGGTGAGGGCCTGGGTGGCCTTGCGCACGGGGTAGCGCACCCGGCGAATCTGCACGCGCCAGCCCTTGGGCGTGTACGTGAAGACGCCGTAGGCGGGGCGCAGGTCTCCGTCGCGCGGAATGCCCGCGCTGGCCACGTCGGCGATGAGCATGCGGCCCACGCGGCGGCGGTAGGGGAAGTGCAGGTGGCCGAAGGCGCATGCCGCCGCGTCCAGGTGCGCGAAGTAGCGGCGCACCGCGACGTCATCCAGCGTGGGGTCCAGCGACTCCTCGAGGTTGCGCGGGTTGGCGTGGCAGACGAAGAGGTCCTGCCCCTTGCGCGGCGTGTAGCGCACGGAGAAGGGCAGGGCGCCCAGTTGACGCAGGTGCGCCTCGCCGAGTTGATCTCTCGTCCAGCGCAGGAGCTCCGTCTTCCAGTGGTCTCGCTCGCGGTACGCACCGCCCAGGTAGTTCCCGGCGAGGTAGCAGTCGGTGTTCCCCATCAGCACCGAGTCGCAGCGGTCGAACAGCAGGTCCACCGTCTCGCGAGGGTGCGCTCCGCGCAGCGCGAGGTCGCCGGCGGCGACGATGTAGTCGGGCGCCACGGAGCGCGCGATGTCCTCCAGGACGGCCTCGCAGGCGGGGAGGTTGCCGTGAATGTCCGCGAGGATGGCGACCCGCATGGTCGTGCCATCCTACCCCGTCGCAGACCGAGCGGGAGCCGCCTGGGGCAGAAAAATGGTGAAGGTGCTGCCCTCGTTCGGTTGGCTCTCGACCTTGACCTCGCCGTCCATGGCCTGGAGCAGGTGTTTGACGATGGAAAGACCCAACCCGGTGCCTCCCATGTCCCGGCTCCGGCCCTTGTCCACCCGGTAGAAGCGCTCGAAGATGCGCGACAGGTGGCGCGGTTCAATCCCCACCCCGGTGTCCCGCACCCGCACCACGCACCGCCCGTCCTCACACGCTCCGTCCACGTCCACCCGCCCCCCGGCGGTCGTGTACTTCACCGCGTTGTCCAGGAGGTTGAGCAGCACCTGCTCCACCGCCCGCGGGTCTCCCACCGCCACCAGCCCCGCTGGGACGTGGAGTGAAACCACCTGTCCCTTGCCCTCGGCCTTGGGGCGCACCGTGTCGGCGGCCCGGGCGGCGGCCTCCGCCAGCGGGACGTCGGTGAGCTTCAGGCTCACCTGCTGCGACTCCAGGCGCGAAAGCTCCAGCAGGTCCTCCACCAGCTCGGACAGGCGCTCGGACTGACGGTGGATGATTTCCACCATCCGTGGAGCCACCTGCGCGTCACCGAGCGCTCCACCCTGGAGCGTCTCCGCGTAGCCGCGGATGGCGGTAATCGGCGTGCGCAGCTCGTGGGAGACGTTGGCGACGAAGTCCTTGCGCACCTTCTCCAGCCGGCGCAGCTCGGTGACGTCGTGGAAGACGGCGGCGCTGCCCGGCAAGTCCCGGCCCAGCGGCGTCACGCGCACGGACAGGGTGCGGGGGAACAGGCCTTCCAGGTCCAGCTCCAGGTGGGTGGAGGCCCCCTCCAGGCAGCCGCGCATGACGGCGTCGTGGAGCTGGTCATCGCGCAGGACGGCCAGGGGGCGCTGCCCGACGATGGGGGCGCCCGTCTGGAGGATGTTCCGGAGCGCGTCGTTGTGGCGGACGACGGTGCCCTCCGCGTCCGTCACCCAGATGCCCTCGGCCATGCTGTCCAGCACGGCGGTGAGGGTGCGGGACTCCTGGGTCAGCTCCGTGTTGCGCGCGGACAGGCGGGTGTGGAGCGTGTCGATGGCGCCCTCGAGGCTGGCCACCTCCTCCAGCCGGTCCGGGTCCGGCGCCGAACCGCCGCTGCCCTCGGCGCGGCCGCGCGTGCTGCGCGCCAGCCTGTCCAACTGCCGTTGCAGCGCGCCGCGGCTCAGGCCCAGCGCCATGAGGGAGCCCGCGAGGGTGATGAGCGCCACGGGCACCGCGGCGCCCGGCGTGCCCAGCATGGCCACGAGCAGCCCGACGAGGGTGGCCGGCAGGAGCAGCGGCAGGAGCGTGTAGCGCAGGGGCATGAGGCGGAACGCCTAGGGAGGACTGAGCTTGTAGCCGACGCCGCGCACCGTCTCGATGATGTCGCCCGCCGGGCCCAGCTTCTCCCTCAGGCGCTTGATGTGCGTGTCCACCGTGCGGGTGTGGATCTCCGCCTGGATGCCCCAGACGTCGGAGAGGAGGATTTCTCGCGTCTGCACCCGGTCACTGCGCTCCAAGAGCGTGCGCAGCAGGCGGAACTCCAGCGCGGTGAGGACCACCTCCACGTCCTTCACGCGCACCTGGTGGCGCGAGGTGTCCAGGAGGATGTCCCCGGCGGCGAGCACCTGTGCGGGCCCCTCGTCGGCGTCGCCCCGGCGCAGCACCGCCTTGACGCGCAGGAGCAGTTCGCGGACGGAGAAGGGCTTCACCACGTAGTCGTCAGCGCCCAGCTCCAGGCCCTGCACGCGGTCCGACTCCTGGCCCTTGGCGCTGACGATGATGACGGACGTCTTTCGCAGCTCCGGGTCCTGCTTGAGCATGCGCAGCACTTCGCCGCCCGCGATGTCCGGCAGCATCATGTCCAGGAGCAGCAGGTCGGGGGGATTCGCCCGGGCGCGGGCCAGGCCTCCGGCGCCGGTGTTCGCCGACTCCGTCTCGAAGCCCGCGGCCCGGAGGTTGTATTCGACGAGCCCGGCGAGGTCCTGCTCGTCCTCGATGATCAGGATGCGCGTCATAGGGTCCTCTGGGATGTCCTCTGGTGGCTCGACGGAAGGAGGTGTAGCGGAAAAGGGGCCGTGAGCGTGGGTGGCATGGGCACCCCGAGGGCGAGGGCGCCGGCTCGCTCAGGGAGAGATGGACGGGTCGCAGGACTGCTCGGTCAGCACGAGAGGCGCGGCGACCACCGGCACGTTGTCGCCGGAGTTGACGACCTTGAGGTAGTTGCAGGAGCTGCCGAGGAAGCGCGACGGCGAGCCCACGGCGATGGCCTCGATGACGAGCGCGTAGTCGCGGCCCACCGGCACGTCCACCGCGAGCGTCTGGCCCGCGCCGTTCTGCATCGCCGTCAGGTCCACGGTGAAGCGCAGCGCGCGCCCCTCGTTGCCGCGCGGATCCTCCAGCACCACCAGGTCCTCTCGCTTCACCTGCGTGTTGAGGCAGGTGCGCTGCAGCTCGGTGCAGCTGCGGCGCGAGCCGTCCTTCAGCACGCTCACCTGGAGCGCATGGACCTCGCTGGCCACCGCGCGCGACATCGTCACGTCCAGGCCGAAGCGGCCGACTGTCTCGGAGTCATCGGGGCCGCACGCACAGAGGATGGCGGCGAGCGGCAGGCACTTCAGGAGGCGGAGGCTCATGGCTGGGCGGGGTCCACGCGGATGGTGATGGGGACGCGGCCGCGGTCCTCGGAGGAGGAGAGGGCCACCACGCCGGCGGTGCCACCGATGGCCACCGCGCCCACGGCCACCCAGAGCCAGGGGCTCTTGTACCAGGGGCGTCCCTCGGAGGCCTCGGCGGCGGCCGCCGTCGAGCGCTGCGGTGCCACCTGGAAGAGCAGCGGCTGGAAGGAGTCACCCCGGCCGGCGAGACGGCGCTGCGCGGCGTCCACGACTTCGAAGTAGTACTCCACCTGGTAGGGCTCCGGCTCCACGGGCACGTCGTAGGCGGGGACGACGGCGCGGAAGCGCTCCTTCTCGCCACGGTCCTTCACGAAGTCCACGGAGTTGTAGGCCTGGTCTCCGGCGCGCCGGTAGAACAGCCGCGCGCGAGCACCCAGCGCCAGCTCCTGGATGGTGGCCTCCACGACGATGGGCTCGCCGCCGGGCGGGTCCGGAATCGGGTCCACGTCCAGCGTGACGGGACGCACGCGCCGGCTGCGGATGTCCTCCTTGATTCGAGCGTAGAGCGCGCGCAGCTTGGGCGGCGCGGTGCGGGGCAGCTCGTAGTCGGGCCGGGCCTGGAGCAGCTTTTCGTAGGCCTCGCGCGCCTGGTCCTCGTCGCCCAGGTACAGGGCGGTGAGGCCGAGCAGGCGGTAGAGCTCCACCAACTGGTCGTCGGTGACGTCCGGGGCGTCCAGGCCCGCCTGGAGCGTGCGGCGGGCCTCTTCGAACTCGCCGTCGTCAATTTGCTCGCGGGCGCGGGTGATTTCTGGGCTTGCTGGCCCGAGCTGGGAGAGGGCGGGCGCGGGGAAGAGGGGACGGGCCAGCCCCGGTGGAGCCAGGAGGCCCACGACGAGGATGAGTGCCCCCACGCGCAACGGCAAATCGTGCCTGTGCATCAAACCGACCCTAGCAAAGCGTTGTCTGGAGGATCCACGAAGGCCACCCCACCGGTGGTGACGGCGCAGTGACATCTTCGCGGTGCTGTTGAACCCGGGCGTGTTGACGGTGGAGGGGCCGCCCTCTATGTTGCCCGCCCAATTTTACCTGGATGTCGCGTAAATGCTCGTAAAGGTTGAACAAATTCATGAGTCGGGGCTGAAGCTGGACGAGCCCATCTCGCCGGAGCTGCTGGGCGCCGCGCTGGAAGGGACGGCGTCCGGGTTGGACACCGGCTTCCGGGCCACGCAGCCATCCCAGCTCAAGGCCACGCTGCGCAGGGTGAGCGGCGGGGTGCTGCTGAACGGCAACTTCACCGTGCACGTCACCAGTCCCTGCAAGCGCTGCCTGAAGGACGTGGAGCTGGCGCTGCCCGTGGTCTTCTCGCTGAACCTGGTGCCCGAGTCGATGGTCCGGGGCGACGACTTCAAGGACGACGACGAGAAGTCCATGGAGAAGAAGGAGCGTCAGCAGGGGGAGACGGGCGGCTCGTTCGAAATCGATGGCGTGGACCAGGAGGTCTTCAATGGGAAGACCATCGACCTGGACCCCATCGTCCGAGAGCAGCTGCTGTTGGCCCTGCCGATGAACCTGGTCTGCAAGGACGACTGCAAGGGCCTGTGCTCGCAGTGCGGCACGAACTTCAACGAGGCCCAGTGCCAGTGTGACACGAAGCCGGTGGACCCCCGGCTGGCGGCGCTGAAGAACATCAAGCTCGGCAACTGACGTCCGGAGAGGACGCCGGCCCCGCCGGGATTCGGGGCCGGAAAAGAGCAAGGGCCGCGACCTCCGATTGGAGAGGCGCGGCCCTTCGTGCTGCTCGACGCCCCTCTTCAGGAGCGTCACTGGCAAGGCCTCAGGCCCCGGCTTGGGGCAGCAGCTCCCGCCCCTTGTACTGGCCACAAGACGTGCAGGCGCGGTGAGGCATCACCGGCTCCTTGCAGTTGGGGCACTTGGTCACCTGCACGGCGGTGCGCAGGTTGTTGTTGCCAGCGCGACGAGTGTCACGACGCATCTTCGAAGTACGCTTCTTGGGGACGCCCACGGCTCACCTCTGTCTCACGCGCTGTGCCGGGGTCCCCGGCTGCCTGCGCAACATGTCGGTCAACACCGGCCTGGAAGCAGTCGCGACGAGCTCGCGTACTCCCGGTCCGGCTTGAAAGGCGGCGGACCCTAGCGGCTCATCAGGCCCGAGTCAATGCGCGTGTACTGCCCAGTCACACCACGACGTGTCTCGGGGCCGCCCGACCGCCAGATACCTCACGCGGTCCGCCGGGACAACGCTGGTGATGGGCTCTTTTCTGCCCGCCCCCGTGGATCATCCGAACCCGGGAGCCTCCCACCCGAGTCACCCCGGCGCCGCCCACCTGGACCCACCCCACGTGGCGAGGCAAGCGAGTCGTTGCCCCCCTGGGAGGTTCCTGGTGTGCTGCGCGCCGCCCGGCGGGCCGGGTGGGTTTCTAGATGACACGCACGCAGGCATGGAAAGGGCGCGGATGAGGCTGGTCCTGGACGCGATGGGGGGAGACTACGCGCCGGGGGCGCCGGTGGAGGGCGGGGTGCTCTTCGCCAAGGCCCACCCCGAGCACCAGGTGGTCCTCGTGGGGGACACGGCCCGGGTGACGCCCCTGTTGGGGCGCGGGCTGCCTCCGCCCAACCTCCGCGTGCACCACGCATCCGAAGTGGTGGAGATGGATGACCACGCCGCCACCGCCTTCCGCCGCAAGCGGGACTCGTCGCTGCGCGTGGGCTTCGACCTGGTGAAGGACGGGCACGGGGACGCGCTGGTGTCCGCAGGCAACTCGGGCGCGGTCATGGCCGGCGGGTTGATGACACTGGGCCGGCTGCCGGGCGTGGAGCGCCCCGCCATCGCCGCGCTCTTCCCCGCGCTCAAGGGCGGCGGGCGCTGCCTGCTGCTGGACGCGGGCGCCAACGTGGACTGCCGCCCGTCGCACCTGGCGCAGTTCGCCGTGCTGGGCGAGGCCTATGTCCGACTGCTGCTGGGCGTGGCCCGTCCCCGCGTCGCCGTGCTGTCCAACGGTGAGGAGGCCTCCAAGGGCACGCTCCTGACTCGCGAGGCGAGCGACTTGCTGCGCCAGTCGGACCTGGACTTCGTCGGCTACGTGGAGGGCAAGGACCTCTTCTCGGGTGACGTGCAGGTGGTGGTGACGGATGGCTTCACCGGGAATGTCGTCCTCAAGACATCCGAGGGCGTGGGCATGGGCGTCATCGGCATGCTGCGCCAGGCCATCGAGAAGCGGGGCGGCCTGTCGGAGAAGCTGGGCGCGCTCCTGCTCCAGCCGGCGCTGAAGGGGCTGCGGAAGATGGTGGACTACGCCGAGTACGGAGGCGCTCCACTGCTGGGCCTGCGCGGCGTGGGAATCGTGGCCCACGGGCGCTCCTCTCCTCGAGCCATCTACAACGCGCTGGGCGCCGCGCTGGCCACCGCGCAGGGCGGACTCCAGGAGGAACTGACGCAATGCATCGCCAGGGCCGCCGCCTGGCTCCCTACCCACCCGAGGGGAAAAAGAGGGACAGAGGAAGCCGTTTCCGATTAGAGACCGGCGCCTGGGCGTTGGGTTCGATGAAGCTCCTTTTCGCGGAGAACCCTCGTGGCATGCACGCAGATCATCGGCACCGGCTCCTACGCTCCCTCCCGGGTCATCACCAACCAGGAGCTGGAGGCGTGCGTGGACACGTCCGATGACTGGATTCGTGAGCGCACGGGCATCCACGCGCGGCGGCGCGCCGCGGACGACGAGGCCACCAGCGACCTGGCCGTCGCCGCCTCGCTGAAGGCCCTGCAGATGGCGGGCGTGGCGCCGGAAGAGCTGGACCTCATCGTGGTGGGGACCATCACCGCGGACATGCCCATGCCCTCGTGCGCGGCCTTCGTGCAGGCGAAGCTGGGCGCGCGCCGGGCCTTCGCCTTCGACGTGGCGGCCGCGTGCGCGGGCTCGCTGTACGCGATGAGCATCGCGGATCAATTCCTGCGCTCCGGGCAGGTGAAGCGGGCGCTGGTGGTGGGCGCGGAGCTGCTCACGCGGGTGGTGGACTGGACGGACCGCGACACCTGCGTGCTCTTCGGGGACGGGGCGGGGGCCATGGTGTTGGCGCCCTCGGAGGCGGAGGGGCGGGGCATCCTCTCCACCCACCTGTTCACGGACGGGACGCTCGCGGACGTGCTCACCATTCCGGGCGGTGGCTCGCGCACGCCGATGACGGAGGAGGGCATCCGGGCGCACCTCCACAAATTGAAGATGAAGGGGCGCGAGGTGTTCCGCTTCGCGGTGCGCGCGCTCGTGGATTCCACGCGGGGTGCGCTCGCCTCTCACGGGTTGACGGCGCGGGGCGTGGATCACGTGATTGCCCATCAGGCCAATGTCCGCATCCTGGACGCCGCGCTGGAGCGGCTGGAGATTCCCCGCGACAAGTGCTGGCTGAACCTGCACAAGTACGGCAACACGTCGTCCGCGTCCCTGCCCATGACGCTGGACGAGGCCCACCGCGCCGGAAGGCTCCGGCCCGGAGACGTCATCGCGATGATGGCGATTGGCGCGGGCATGACGTGGGGCAGCGCGGTGGTGCGCTGGTAGTCGGGCACGGACTGGACGTTTCAGGAGGCAGAGACCGCACATGGCGAAGGTCGCATTCGTGTTTCCCGGGCAGGGCAGTCAGGCCGTGGGGATGGGCAAGGACCTCTTCGAGAAGTTCCCCGAGGCCCGCGCCGTCTTCGAGGCCGCGGACGACGCGCTCGCCGACAGCCTCTCCAAGCTCTGCTTCGAGGGGCCAGAAGATGCGCTGAAGCTCACGGCCAACACGCAGCCGGCCATCCTCACGGTGTCGGTGGCGGCGCACGCCGTGTTCTCGAAGCGGGGCCCGGCGGCGTCATTCGTCGCGGGCCACTCGCTGGGTGAGTACTCCGCGCTGGTGGCCGCGGGCGCCATGTCGCTGGGCGACGCGGCGAGGTCGGTGCGGGCGCGCGGCGGCTTCATGCAGGAGGCGGTGCCCGCGGGCGTGGGCGCCATGGCCGCGATTCTCGGCCTGGAGCCGGCGAAGGTGAAGGAGGCGTGTGAGGCCGCGGCCGAGGGCCAGGTGGTGTCTCCGGCCAACTACAACTCGCCTGAGCAGACGGTGATTGCCGGCGACGCGGCGGCGGTGGAGCGCGCGGGCGTGAAGTGCAAGGAGGCCGGGGCCAAGCGGGTGATGCCGTTGCCGGTGTCCGCGCCCTTCCACTGCGCGCTGATGGAGCCGGTGAAGCCGAAGCTGGCGGCGGTGCTGGGCGGCGTGAAGCTGGTGGCGCCGTCGGTGCCGGTGGTGACGAACGTGGAGGCCAGGCCCAACTCGGACGTCGCGCGCATTGTCCCGCTGCTGCTGGAGCAGGTGAGCGCGCCGGTGCGGTGGATTGAGTGCGTGGAGGCGCTGAAGGCCGAGGGCGTCACGCGCGTGGTGGAGCTGGGCCCGGGCAAGGTGCTGTGCGGCCTCATCAAGCGCATCACCAAGGACATCGAACTCTTCAACGTCGAGGACGCCGCGAGCCTGGAGAAGGTCCTCGCGGCGCTGGGGTGAGCGCATGAGCTTCAAGGACAAGGTGGTGCTGGTGACGGGTGGCTCGCGCGGCATTGGCCGGGCGTGCGCGGTGGCGTTCGCGAAGGCGGGCGCCTCCACGGTCATCATCAGCTATGCGGGCAACGAGGCGGCGGCCCAGGAGACGGTGGCTCTGCTCACCGCCGAGGGCGCGAAGGCCGAGGCCATCCGCTTCGACGTGGCGGACACCGACGCCTGTACGAGCGCCGTGGAGGGCATCGTCAAGGCGCACGGCCGGCTGGATGTGCTCGTCAACAACGCGGGCACGGCGGTGGACGGCCTGGTCATGCGGGTGAAGGACGAGGACTGGGACAAACAGCTCGACACCAACCTGCGGGGCCCTTTCGCCCTCATCCGCGCGGCCTGCAGGCCCATGATGAAGCAGCGGGGCGGCGCCATCGTGAACGTCACCTCCGTCGTGGGGGATATGGGAAACCCCGGCCAGTCGGCCTACTCGGCGGCCAAGGCGGGGCTCATCGGCCTGACGAAGACGGTGGCCAAGGAGCTTTCCAGCCGTGGCATCCGCGTCAACGCCGTCTCCCCGGGTTTCATCTCCACGGACATGACGGCCCACCTGAATGACGACCTGCGCCAGAAGATGATTGGCGGCATTCCGCTGGGCAGACTGGGCACTCCGGAAGAGGTCGCCCAGGCCGTTGTCTTCCTCTCAGGTGACGCTTCGACCTACATCACCGGCGAGGTCCTGAAGGTCAACGGCGGCATGTACATGTAACCCAAGGTTGGATTGGCGGCGGGCGTGGGATATACCGCGCCGGCTTTCGACAGGGCTCGGGAAGCCTTCCGGGCCTACATCTGGTTCCTGGAGGGTTCATCACTTATGTCGACGTCCGTAATTGAGACCAAGGTCAAGGGCATCATCGCTGATCAGCTCGGTGTGGGAGAGGATGAGATCAAGCCCGAGTCTTCCTTCATCGAGGACCTTGGCGCCGACAGCCTCGACATCGTGGAGCTCGTGATGGCGATGGAAGAGGAGTTCGAGGTCGAGATCCCCGACGAGGAGGCCGAGAACATCAAGACCGTCGGCGACGCCATCAACTACATCACCACCCACAAGAAGTAGGCAGCACCACGGCGTGCCGGGGGGCGGGGAGATGCCGCGTCCAGCGCGGCGTCCCCGGCGTCCCAGGCGCCACCGGAGAGGACCGTGTCACACCGTCGAGTCGTCATCACCGGTACCGGGCTCATCTCGGCACTGGGTACAGGAACCGAGAAGAACTGGCAGGCGTTGCTTGCCGGCACTTCAGGCATTTCCCTCGTCTCTCGCTTCGACCCCAAGAAGATAGACACGCGAATCGCCGGCGAGGTGAAGGACTTCGAGCCGGAGAAGTTCATCGACAGGCGTGAAGTGCGCCGCATGGACCTCTACGCGCAGTACGCCATGGCCGCGGCGGCGATGGCGGTGGAGGAGTCTGGGCTGCCGGTGGGCCCGGACGTGCCGCACGGCTACACGCCGGAGCGGGTGGGCGTCATCGTGGGCTCGGGCATTGGCGGCATCTCCTCCTTGGAGGAGCAGCACCGCAAGGGCCTGGAGAAGGGGTTCGACCGGTTGTCGCCCTTCTTCATCATCCAGATGATCGTCAACATGGCGCCTGGCCTCATCTCCATGCGCTACAACTGCAAGGGGCCCAACTGGGCGCCCGTGTCCGCTTGCGCCACCAGCGCCCACGCCATTGGCGAGGCCTGGAAGTCCATCAAGCTGGGCGAGACGGACGCGGCCATCGCCGGCGGCGCCGAGGCGGCCATCACCCCGTTGGGGCTGGGTGGCTTCTCGGTGATGAAGGCGCTGTCCACGCGCAATGATGACCCGGCAGCGGCCAGCCGCCCGTTCGACAAGGACCGTGACGGCTTCGTCATGGGCGAGGGCGCGGGCATGCTCATCCTCGAGGAGATGGAGGCCGCGAAGAAGCGCGGCGCCAAGATTCTCGCGGAGCTGGTGGGCTACGGCGCCAACTCGGATGCGTACCACGTGACGCAGCCGGCACCGGAAGGCGAGGGCGCGGCGCGCTGCATGCGGCTGGCGCTCAAGTCGGCGGGGATGAACCCGGAGGATGTGGGCTACATCAACGCCCACGGCACCTCCACTCCCTTCAACGACGCGAACGAGACGAAGGCCATCAAGGCCGTGTTCGGCGACCACGCCCGCAAGGTGGCGGTGTCGTCGACCAAGTCCATGACGGGCCACATGCTCGGCGCGGCGGGCGGCTACGAGGGCGTGGTGAGCGCGCTGGCGCTGTCTCGCAACATCCTGCCGCCCACCATCAACCAGACGAGCCCGGATCCGGAGTGTGATCTGGACTACGTGCCCAACGTGGCCCGCGAGGCCAAGGTGGACGCGGTGATGAGCAATTCGTTTGGATTCGGTGGCACCAACGCGGTGCTGCTGTTCAAGCGCTTCTAGTCGGCAGGAGAGGAGGGCCCGCGTGAAAGTCATTCTTGCTTCGGACCACGCGGGCCTGGAGCTCCGCCAGGAGTTGGTGGCGGCGCTCAAGGAGCGCGGGGTGGCCCACGAGGATGTGGGCCCGTTCGCGCGGGACTCGGTGGACTACCCGGACTTCGCGGCCCGGGTGTCCAAGGCGGTGACGTCCGGTGAGGCCAC
This sequence comes from Myxococcus eversor, assembly GCF_010894455.1. Classification (GTDB taxonomy): domain Bacteria; phylum Myxococcota; class Myxococcia; order Myxococcales; family Myxococcaceae; genus Myxococcus; species Myxococcus eversor. The sequence continues at coordinate 128,900 of NZ_JAAIXY010000024.1, forward strand.
CCTGGGCGTGCTGGTGTGTGGCACCGGCATTGGCATGAGCATCGTCGCCAACAAGCACCGGGGCATCCGAGCGGCCCTGTGCACCACGGAATTCGAAGCGCGCATGGCGCGAGCCCACAATGACGCCAACGTGCTGTGCCTGGGCCAGCGCGTGGTGGGCTCCGGCGTGGGCCGGGCCATCCTGGAGGCGTTCCTCGGCACCGCGTTCGAGGGCGGTCGCCATGAGCGGCGCGTGCAGATGATTCGCGAGGCCGAGTCCCAGGGCTAGTGGCCGTCGCGGTACCCGTTGTCGAGAGGAAAGCCGCCATGGAGAACACCCGCACGCTGGCCGACGTGGACCCCGAGATTGCCCGGACGGTCCGCGAGGAGACGCAGCGCCAGGAAGATGGCCTGGAGCTGATCGCCTCGGAGAACTTCGTCAGCCCCGCAGTCATGGAGGCGGTGGGCTCCGTGCTCACCAACAAGTACGCGGAGGGCTACCCCGGCAAGCGCTACTACGGCGGCTGCGAAGTCGTGGACGTGGTGGAGAACCTCGCCATCGACCGCGCCAAGCAGCTGTTCGGCGCGGACTTCGTCAACGTGCAGGCGCACTCCGGCAGCCAGGCGAACATGGGCGCGTACATGGCGCTGATGAAGCCGGGCGACACGATGCTGTCCCTGGACCTGAACTCCGGCGGCCACCTCACCCACGGCGCCACGTTCAACTTCTCCGGCAAGCTCTACAAGGTCGTCCACTACGGCCTGACGCGCGAGACGGAGACCATCGACTTCGCGCAGGTTCAGTCCCTGGCGCGTGAGCACAAGCCCAAGGTCATCGTCGTGGGCGCCAGCGCCTACCCGCGCACGCTGGACTTCGCGAAGTTCCGCGAGGTCGCCGACGAGGTCGGAGCGGCGATGATGGTGGACATGGCGCACATCGCGGGCCTGGTGGCCGCGGGCGTGCACCCCTCGCCGGTGCCCTTCGCGGACATCGTCACCAGCACCACGCACAAGACGCTGCGCGGTCCTCGCGGGGGACTGGTCATGGGCCGCGAGCCCTACGCCAAGAGCATCAACAGCCAGATCTTCCCCGGCATCCAGGGCGGCCCGCTGATGCACGTCATCGCCGGCAAGGCGGTGGCCTTCCGCGAGGCGCTGACGCCCGAGTACAAGACGTACCAGCGCCAGATTGTCGCCAACGCGCAGGCGCTGGCGGAGGCGCTGAAGTCGGCGGGGCTGCGGCTGACGTCGGGAGGCACGGACAACCACCTGATGCTGGTGGACCTGCGGCCCAAGAAGCTCACGGGCAAGGTGGCCGAAGAGGTGCTCGGCAAGGCGGGCATCACCGTGAACAAGAACATGATTCCGTTCGACCCGGAGAAGCCGATGGTGACGTCGGGCGTCCGGGTGGGCACGCCGGCCATCACCACGCGCGGCATGCGCGAGGCCCAGATGGCGGTGGTGGGCAGGCTCATCGGCGCGGCGCTGGACGCGGCGCAGGACGACGCGGCGCTCGCTCGCATCCGCGGCGAGGTGAAGGAACTCTCCCAGGGCTTCCCCCTGTACGCCTCGCGCCTCAAGTAATCGAAGGGACCAGGAGCTCTGCTCCGTCTCCATGCGCTGCCCGTTCTGCCAGGATGCCGAAAACAAGGTCATCGACTCTCGCGAGTCACATGAGGGCTCCGTCATCCGACGGCGCCGCGAGTGTCTGGCCTGCAAGCGCCGCTTCACCACGTACGAGCGGGTGGAGGAGCTCTACCCGCTCATCGTGAAGAAGGACGGCCGGCGCGAGGCGTTCGACCGGGACAAGATTGTCAGCGGGCTGAAGAAGGCGTGTGAGAAGCGGCCGGTGTCCGCGGATCAGCTCGAGGAGACGGTGGTGGCCATCGAACGGCTGCTGCAGGGCATGGGCGAGAAGGAGATCAACTCGTCCGTCATCGGCGAGGAGGTCATGCGCCGGCTCCAGGAGCTGGACGAGGTGGCCTACGTGCGCTTCGCGTCCGTGTACCGGAGCTTCCGGGACATCTCCGAGTTCATGCACGAGCTGAAGGATTTGCTCGAGGACCAGGAGCGCGAGCGCAAGGCGAAGCCGCCCCTCGCACCGGGCCGGGGAAGCTGAGGGGATACGCATGCGGCTGCTCACGCGGGCCAGGTTGGAAGCCACCAGGGCGCCCCGGGCGAAACGGGCGGCGGACTTCGACCGCGCCGTGGCCGAGTTCTTCATGCGCATCGCCCTGGAGGAAGCCGCCAAGGGCCTGGGCCGCACCAGCCCCAACCCCGTGGTGGGCGCCGTCCTGGTGAAGGGCGGCCGCATCATCGCCCGCGGCTATCACAAGAAGGCCGGCACCGCGCACGCCGAAGTCGTCGCGCTGGAGGCCGCCGGCTCCCGCGCGAGGGGCGCGGACCTCTACTCCACGCTGGAGCCGTGCGACCACTACGGCCGCACGCCGCCGTGCAGCCTGGCCATCATCGAAGCGGGCGTGCGCCGCGTCTTCACCGGCTCCTCGGACCCGAACCCCAAGGTGAGCGGCAAGGGCGTGGCCCGGATGCGCCGCGCCGGGGTGAAGGTCGTCACCGGCGTGCTCCAGGAGGAGGCCGACAAGCTCAACCGGCCCTTCTTCAAGTCCATCCGCACGGGCATCCCCTGGGTGACGCTGAAGGCCGCGGCGACGCTGGACGGCAAGCTGGCCACGGCCACGGGGGACTCGCGCTGGGTGACGGGCGAGAAGGCGCGCGAGTGGGTGCACCGGCTGCGCGACTCCGTGGACGTCATCCTCGTGGGCGCGAACACCGTGCGCCACGACGACCCCAAGCTCACCACGCGGCTGCCCGGAGGAAAGGGCAAGGACCCGCTGCGCGTCGTGGTGGACAGCCACCTGCGCCTGTCGCCCGGCTACACCGTCTTCACCCAGAAGAGCCCCGCGCGCACCATCATCGCCACGCTGGAGGACCCGGAGGGGCGCAAGGCGAAGCGCTTCCTGGCCCAGGGCGTGGAGGTGTGGCAGCTGCGCGCGAAGGGCGACCGGGTGGACCTGAAGGCCCTGCTGCGCCGGCTGGGCAAGTCCGGCCTCAACCACGTGCTGGTGGAGGGCGGGGCGGAGATGTACGGCTCCTTCCTGCGCGAGCACCTGGCGGACGAGCTGGCCCTGTTCCTCGCCCCCAAGCTGCTGGGCCGCCAGGGCATGTCCTGGGCGGGCGACCTGGGCGTGAAGGAGATGACCCAGGCCCTCTCGGTCAAGGATCTCACCTTCGAGCAGCACGGGCAGGACATCCTGCTCCAGGCGCTGCTGTAGGTCCGGCCCGGACTCGCGGTGCCTCCCTTCGGCTCATGCATGAGTCCGGGGAGAGGAGCCCAGGGGCCGTTGAATGGCGGACACGCCGGGGGCCCCGGTTGTCCGTGGGCGTGACGACGGCGGGTCCGTTATAAGCCCCCGTCATGTTCACCGGGCTCATTCAGGACATCGGCGGAGTGGAGCGCGTCATTCCCGGCGGGATGACGGACTTGTGGATTCGCACGTCGTTGGGCGCGCAGGCCTTCGCGCTGGGCGAGTCCATCGCCGTGGATGGCGCCTGCCTCACGGTGGTGGAGCGCACGGGCGACAGCTTCCGCGTGCAGGCCGCGCCGGAGACGCTGCGGCGCACCACGCTGGACGCCGTGCGGCCGGGCGACCGCGTCAACCTGGAGCGGGCCCTGGCGCTGGGGGACCGGCTGGGCGGGCACCTGGTCTCCGGGCACGTGGACGGCGTCAGCACGGTGCTGGAGACCTACCCGGAGGGGGGCTCGTGGGTGATGGTCTTCGGGCTGCCGGAGGCGCTAGCGCCGTACTTCATCGAGAAGGGCTCGGTGGCCATCGACGGCATCAGTCTCACCGTCAACACCGTGGGGGTGGACCGCTTCAGCGTCCAGCTGATTCCGGAGACGCAGGAGCGCACCACCCTGCGGGCCAAGAAGGTGGGCGCCCGGGTCAACCTGGAGGCGGACCCGATTGGGAAGTACGTGGCGCGCCTGTACCTGCTCCAGCGGGGGCAGGCGGGCGCTCCAGCCTCGGGTGGGGTGTCCGAGGCGGCCCTCCGGGCGGCGGGTTTCGGGACGCCGTAGCAGGCGACGCCGGGGCCTGGGTGGTGTAGGAAGCCCCGCATGCCTCGCTACATCGAAGGTGATTTCCTCCCCCCCAAGGGCCGCTTCGCCATCTGCGTCGCCCGCTTCAACGGCTTCATCACCGAGGAGCTGGCCAAGGGCGCTGTCGACACCCTGGTGCGTCACGGCGTGGCCGACGCGGACGTGGACGTGTACCGCTGCCCCGGCACCTATGAGCTGCCCGGGCTGGTGCGCCGCGTCGCGGAGTCGCGTCAGTACACGGGAGTCATCGTCCTGGGCGCCGTCATCCGGGGTGGCACGCCTCACTTCGACTACGTCGCGGGCGAGTGCGCCAAGGGCATTGGCGCGGTGGCCTTCAGCGCCGCGGCGGCGAGTCCCCCGTCGGCCGTCACGTTCGGCGTGCTCACGTGTGACACGGTGGAGCAGGCCATCGACCGGGCCGGCGTGAAGGCCGGCAACAAGGGCTCCGAGGCCACGTTGGCCTGCATCGAGATGGTGAACCTGTACGGCAAGCTGGCCGCGCTCGATGCGACGAGGAAGGGTTAGTCATGGGCGCGCGCAGAACGGGACGTGAGCGGGCGTTGCAGGCGCTCTACCAGTTGGAGATGGCGGCGGGCGCGTCCGTGAATGACGCCCTGGAGTCGGCCTGGACGGCGTCGGAAGAGGAGAAGCGCGAGCCGGACGCGGTGAAGTTCGCCCGCGAGCTGGTGGAGGGCGTGCAGGCCCACCGCGCGGAAATCGACCGGCTCATCGAGTCGCACAGCCACAACTGGCGGCTGGACCGCATGTCGCGCATCGACCGCAACGTCCTGCGCGTGGGCATCTTCGAGCTGAAGTACCGTCCGGACATCCCTCGCAAGGTCACCATCAACGAAGCGGTGGAGCTGGGGAAGAACTTCGGGACGGAGGAGTCCAGCGCCTTCGTCAACGGCCTGTTGGACCGGGTGGCCGTGGCGCTGAACAAGGCCTGAGCAGCGGAGCTTCGAGCGGAAGAAGGGACGCGCCGTGAGCCAGACGACGACGCACGACATCGGGATGGAAGGGCTGGACTCGCTGTCCGGAGTGGACGCCCTGTGTCTCTTCGTGGCGCAGGATGACCGGCCCCTGCCGGCCACCGCGGGCTACGTGGACTGGCGCCTGTGTGGCGTGCTGTCGCGCGTGCTCAAGGGCGGCTTCTTCTCCGGCGAGAAGGACGACTGGCTCCTGCTCCCCTCCGATGGGAAGCTGGAGGTGCCGCGCATCTTCGTCGTCGGCCTGGGGGCCCGTCGTCAGCTCGACGCGGAGGGACTCCAGGAGGCGCTGGCCGGGGCGGGCAAGGTGCTGAGCCGGGCCAAGGTGGCGTCGGTGGCGCTGGAGATTCCCGCCGGGGGTTCGCTGGATGACGCGGCGCGGGCAGAGGGCTTCCAGAAGGGCTTCGTCCCAGCGTTCAAGGGCGGACGGGTGGCCCTCCTGGTGGACAAGGCGCTCGTCCGGCTCCTACCAGGCAGGAAGGGCTGAAGCGCAGCGACCGGGCAGGCCTTCTGTTAGAGTGGGGGAACCGTCCGGGGCGTGCGCTCATGCGTGTCAAGGTGCTGATTGTCGAGGACTCCAAGGCGTCGCGCGAGTACATCGCGTCGACCGTGGAGGCCGTGGAGGGCATCGAGGCCGTCGTCACCTCGAGCGGCTTCGAGGCCTTGAAGCTGCTGCCGCGCCACCGCTTCGAGCTCATCATCACCGACATCAACATGCCCGACATCAACGGGCTGGAGCTCATCAACTTCGTCAAGAAGAACCCCAACTACCGCGACGTCCCGCTCTTCATCATCACCACTGAAGGGCGCGAGCAGGACCGCGACAGGGGCCTGGCGTTGGGCGCGGCGGAGTACCTGGTGAAGCCGTTCAAGCCGGGCAGCCTGGAAGGGCTCCTGCGCCGCTACCTGAAGCTGCCGTGAGCGCTCCGAGCAAGGCGCTGGCCGAGTTCGTGGCCGAGGCGACCGAGATTCTGGAGGCGCTCGGCAAGGACCTGCTCGTGCTGGACGAGCGGCGCGGCCAGGAGGCGGACCCCGACCGGGTCAACGGCATCTTCCGCGCGGCGCACTCGCTCAAGGGCCTGGCGGGGCTCTTCGGCCAGGAGCGCATCTCCCGGCTGGCGCACGGGACGGAGGACCTGCTCGACAGGCTGCGGCTGGGCAAGCTGCACTTGAACGACGCGGTGCTCGACACGCTGATTGAAGCGCTGGACGCCTTCCAGGCGCTGCTGGCGGAGACGGCGCGGGGCACGGAGACGGACGGCCTCACGCGGCGCGCGGACGGCATGGCGGAGCGGCTGGGGCATCTGGGCGAGGCGCCCGTCGCTCGGGACGAAGACCCTTTGGACCGGTTGGAGCTGGAAGCGCAGGTGCGCTCCGTCTTCACCGAGTACGAGGAGCACCGGCTCCGGGAGAACGTGCGCAAGGGCGTGTCGATGTGGCGCGTGCGCGCCGCGTTCGACCTGTCCGACTTCGACAAGGGCCTGGCGGACCTGAACACGCGCCTCAAGCCCCTGGGCGAGGTCATCAGCACGCTGCCGTCGGCCCAGCCCGGTGGCGCGCATGGCATCGCCTTCGACCTCATCTTCGGCACCCAGGTCTCCGTGCCGGAGCTGGAGTCGGGGCTGAAGGGCACTCCGGCGGAGCTGGCGCGGCTCGCGGTGAGGCCCGCGACGACCCGAAGCGCCGAGGCCCTGGTCCGCGCCACCGAATCGCCCGCCATCGTCCTGGGGACCCTGGGCGTCGGCTCGGCGCCCGAGGCCTCCACCGGGACTTCGCCTCCCGCCAGTCGCGGGGTGCGCGCCGCGACGGATGGGGGGACTCATCAACCCTTGTTCCCGCTGGCGTCGGACCCCTCCGACACGGAGCAGGGTGAGACGGGCGCGTCCGGGCAGGACTCCGAGCCCGACGGAGAACCCGCCCCCTCGACGAAGGGCCCCTCGCTGGTGACGTATCTCCAGGGGCCCGGAGGCCGTGCGCCCGCGCTCGCGGCAACGCCCTCGGGCGCGTCTCAGGCGGGAGCCGGGGCCGCATCGGCCTTGGCCGAGCCGTCGCTGCGCTCCCTCACGCAGACGGTGCGCGTGGACATCGGCAAGCTGGATGGCCTCATCAACATGGTGGGCGAGCTCTTGCTCATCAAGGCCAGCCTCCAGCGGCTCGCGGAGTCGGCGCGGCAGGAAGGCGTGGTGCCTTTGTCGAAGCTGTTCGGCCAGGAGCTGGCGCGCGAGACGCGGGGCCTGGAGCGCAAGCTGGAGGCGCTGCAGGAGGGCCTGCTGGAAGCGCGGATGGTGCCGGTGGGCCAGGTGTTCGACAAACTGGCCCGGCTGGTGCGCCGAATCACTCGCGAAGCGGGCAAGGAGATCGACTTCGTCATCGGCGGCGGCGAGGTGGAGCTGGACAAGCTCATCGTCGAGGAGCTGAGCGATCCGCTGATGCACCTCATCCGCAACGCCATCGACCACGGTGTCGAGTCACCGGACACGCGGCTGGCGGCGGGCAAGCCCCGGCGCGCGGTGGTGTCGCTGCGGGCCGAGCAGAAGGGCAATCACGTCGTCATCCAGGTGAGTGACGATGGGGCGGGCATCGACGAGCTGCGCGTGCGCGAGGTGGCGTTGACGCGCGGCCTCATCACCCGCGCGCAGGCGGAGGAGATGGGGCGCCGGGAGCTGCTCAACCTCATCTTCCTGCCGGGCTTCTCCACCGCGCGCAGCGTGTCCGAACTCTCCGGCCGAGGCGTGGGCCTGGACGTGGTGAAGAACAACCTGGGCAACCTCTCCGGCATCATCGACGTGTGGAGCGAGCGCGGGAAGGGCACGGCCTTCCACCTGACGTTGCCCGTCACGCTCGCCATCATCCGCGCGCTGGTGGTGGGGGTGAGCGCTCGCACGTACGCGGTGCCGCTCAACAGCGTGTTGGAGATCCTCTCCGTCCAGCCTCGGGAGATACGCACCATGGAGCGCCGCGAGGTGCTGGACGTGCGGGGCCAGACTCTGCCCTTCGTGCGGCTGTCGCGGCTGTTCGGCCTGCCGGAGCGGCCCGTGAGCCGCTACTTCGTGGTGGTGGTGGGGCTGGCGCAGGAGCGGCTGGGCATCGCCGTGGACGAGCTGTTCGGCCAGCAGGACATCGTCACCAAGCCCCTGGGCGGCCGGTTGCAGTCCGTCCGGGGCATCTCCGGGGCCACGGACCTGGGGAACCGGCGGCCGGTGCTGGTGCTGGACGTGGCGGCGCTGCTGGAAGAGGGACTGGCCCTGGAGCGAAGGCGGGCCTGACGTCCGCCTTGGCCGGCTGCTATCCTCACGCGCTGTGTCCCGGTTCGCCGAACTGCTCGACGACTTCTTCTTCCGTCCGGACGAGGATGTCAGCGGCTTGCAGGACTTCGCCGCCGGCAGCGACGGTGTCGCCTCGGCCGCGCCCGAGGAAGTCCCGGAGGAGTACCTGTCCTTCCGCCTGGAGGGTGAGTCCTATGCGGTGCCCATCCGCGCGGTGCGCGAAATCTCCAAGGTGCCCCCGCTGACGGAGATTCCGAGGGCCGAGCCCCACCTGCTCGGGGTGATGAACCTGCGCGGGGAGCTGCTGCCCGCGTACGACATCAAGGTCCGGCTGGGGCTGGCCGAGAAGGCACCCCTGGTCGCCGGGCCGGACGCGCCCGTGCCTCCTCGGGACGCGCGCATCCTGGTGCTGCGCACGGAGACGGGGCCCGCGGGAGTGTGGGTGGACACCGTGTCCGGCGTGGTGAAGCTCAAGCCCTCGATGCTGGAGCCGCCACCGCCCGGTCTGCGACGGGGAGACAAGGACTGTGTCGTGGGCATCGGCCGACGCGGGCCTTCGCTGTACATCCTGCTGGACCCTGAACAGGCGCTGGCGCCATGAAGGACTCCGTCAACCTGCTGGCGCGTCACCCCTCGGGGGGGCCAGATGCGCCCGGTGAGCAGCCGGACACCCTCGTGCAGCTCTGCGCCTTCTTCGTGGGCGAGGAGGAGTACGTGCTGGATATCCAGCGCGTCGAGGAGGTGCTGCCGCTCCAGCGCGTGACGCCCATTCCGCATGCGCCCTCGTTCGTGGAGGGCGTGCTTCACCTGCGGGGCGTCATCCTCCCGGTGGTGGACCTGCGCCGCCAGCTCCAGGGCCAACCCTCGGTGGAGTCACGCAAGGCGCGGCTCCTGGTGTGTCGGCTGGGCGCGCGGCGGGTGGCGGTGCGGGTGGAGCGGGTGGCGGAGGTGTTGCGCGTGCGGCGGGGCGATATCAAGCCCGCGCCGGCGCTGCGGGTGTCGGGGCGCTCGCCCTTCGTGGTGGGCGTGTGTGGCCCTCCGGACCGTCTGCGGTTGCTGCTCGACTTGAAGGCCTTGCTGCGCGCGGAGCTGGAGCACGAAGCGGTGCGCCCGACGAAGTGAAGAGGGATGACGATGGACATGCAGCGCAGTGACTTGGACAACCACCGCCGCATCCTGGGCATCGCGCTCATCGCCATCAACGCGCTCACCGTGCTGGCGGGCATCGCGTTGAGCATCTTCTTCGCGTTCGGCGGGTTGATGATGGTGGGCGAAGAGGCCCGTGCCCGGGACCAGGTCGCCTACTGGCTCATCGGCGGCGGGCTCAGTGCGTGCGTCCTGGCGTTCGGCCTTCCAGGTGTCATCGCCGGCATCGGCCTGTTGAAGCGTCGCAGGTGGTCGCGGGTGCTGGCCCTCATCGTGGGAATCCTTGGGCTGTTCAACTTCCCGCTGGGCACCTGTCTGGGCATCTACGCCATCTGGTTCTACGCCCAGGAAGGCTCCGCCCAGGTCCTCGAGTCATGAGTCACCTGCCCGTCTTTCCCGCGGAGGAGGAGCGCTACCGGTCGCTCCAGGAGTTGGATCCGCGTGGCGGGGGCAGCCTGGACGTGCTCGTGGCGGGGCTCCATGACGAGAGCTGGCGGGTGCGCCACGCGGCGGCGGAGGGGCTCCAGCGGCTGTCCTCCCCGACGGACGTGGCGCTCCGGCTCGTCGACGTGCTGGGGGAGCGCGGTGAGACGGGGGCTCGCAACGCGGCGGCGGAGGCGCTGGTGGGGCTGGGACTGGCCGCCCTGGGCCCGCTGGTGAAGCTGCTGGGACATCCTGACCCGGACCAGCGCAAGTTCGCGGCGGACATCCTCGGGCAGCTCGGGCTTCATGCGGCGGAAGCCCCGCTGGTGCAAGCGCTGGAGGACCCGGACCTCAACGTGCGCGTGGCGGTGTCGGAGGCCCTGGGCCGGGTGGGCAGTGAGCACGGCGCGCGCGCGCTGGAGCGCCTGTTGAACGACGCGGAGCCGCTGCTCCGACTGTCCGCGCTGGAGGGCCTGGTGCTGCTGCGCCGTCCTCCGCCGCTGCCGGTGGTGGTATCGCTGTTGGACGACACGCGACTGAGGCGCAGTGCCTTCCGGGCGCTCGGCCTGATTCCCCAGGTGGCGGCCACGGAGTTGCTGTGTCAGGGACTGGAGTCCTCCACCCGCTCCGTGCGCGAGGCGGCCCTCGCGGCGCTCGGCATGCAAGCGTCGCTGGTGGAGTCCGCGCGGCGCGGTGAGCTGGAGGCGGTCATCCACGCGGCGCTGCGGCGCTTGCCGGACGCGGTGGCTCGACTGGCCCAGGCGCTGGAGTCGGAGGACGTGACGGTGCGCGCGGGCGCGCTGCTGGCGGTGGCGGCGCTGGGCGAGGCCTCCCTGGCCGTGCCCGTGGCCGAGGCCGCTCGCGAGGACCGCCTGCTTCGGGACGTGCTGAGCACGCTGGGGCGGCTGGGCGCGGAGGGTGGGCGCACGTTGCTCGCGGGGATGTCGGACCTGTCAGCGCCCGCGCGGGCGGCGGCGGCCGAGGCCCTGGTGGACCTGGTGGATGAGACGTCCGTCACGCCGCTGTGCGCGCTCTTGGAGTGGGCGGAGGACGACTTGCGCGGCGTGGTGGTGCGAGCGCTGGGGCGCACGCGCTCTCCGGAGGCGGCGAGCCCCCTGGTCGATTTGCTGAGGGACTCGGCGACGGCGGGCGCGGCGACGCGGGCGCTGGGCGTGCTCGCGGGGAGCTGTCGCGGGGCGGTGCTCGCGGCGCTGGAGGAGGCGGTGGCTCGGAGGGCGACGCCCGTGGCGGTGGCGGCGCTGGGCCGGGTGGGTGGCGCTCCCGCGTTGCCCTCGCTGCGCAAGCTGGCGCGGGACGTGGACCCCCGGTGGCGCGCCGCGGCGGTGGAGGTCGCGGGCGAGGTGGACGGCGGAGTGGGACGGGAGCTGGCGCGCGCGGCGCTCGCGGACGAGGCGGCGCCGGTTCGGGCGGCGGGGGCTCGGGCCATGGGGCGACTGGGAGGCTCGGAGGCGGGGGCGCTGCTGCGCTCCGCGCTCCAGGACGAGGAGTCGTCGGTGCGACGGGCGGCGGTGGACGCGGTGGGCGAGAGTGGCGCCACGGACCGCGTCGCGGAGCTGGAGCCATTGGTGCGCCACCCCGATGGGGCGCTGGCGGTGGCGGCGGTGCGCGCGTTGTCGCGGCTGGGACGCGTGGGCGCGCGCGTGTTGAGAGAGGCCTCGAATCATCCGGACGCGGAGGTGGTGAAGGCGGTGCTGTCGGCGGGGGCGGTGTCTCGGGAGGGTGTGGCGCTGGCGGAGTCCCTGCTGGAGCATCCGCACTGGGACGTGCGGGCGGCGGCGGCGCGGGTGCTGGGGGAGTCGGGCGGGCCGGAGAGCCTGGGCCCCACCCGGCGGGCGCTGGAGGCGGAGTCGGACGCCCTGGCCCGACAGGCGCTGGCAGACGCGGTGGCGCGCCTGTCTCGGCGCTGAGCGAGGGGACACGGGGTGGCGCGCTTCGACGACAGCCGGCCGGAGATGTCCGCGGAGGAGTTCCGGCTCCTGAGGGACCACGTGTACTCGCACTGCGGCATCCTGGTGCACGAGGACATGAAGTTCGTCATGGAGCGGCGGCTGTGGCCCCGGTTGGAAGCGCTGGGCGTGTCGGACTTCAGCGTGTACCACCGCTACCTCCGCTACGACGCGAACCGGCACGCGGAGCTGGAGGCAGCCGTCGAGTCGCTCACGACGCACGAGACGTACTTCTTCCGCGAGCCCTCGCAGCTCAAGGCGTTCCGAGAGGAGCTGCTGCCGCTCCTGGAGAAGCGCAACGCACGCACGAAGCGGCTGCGGCTGTGGTCGGCGGGGTGCTCCTCCGGCGAGGAGGCGTACACGCTGGCGATGCTTCTCAAGGACGAGCGCCGCTTCGAGGACTGGGACGTGGAGGTGTACGGCAGTGACATCTCCCGGCGCGTGCTGTCCATGGCCCGGAGCGCGGAGTATGGGCCGTCCGCGCTGCGCGCCACGTCGGCGGACCTGCTGGAGCGCTTCTTCGTGCCGGCGGGCAAGGCGAAGGTGCGGGTGCGTGACGACGTCCGGTCGATGGTGTCCTTCGGCCACCACAACCTGCTGGACGAGGCGGGCAGCCAACTGGTGATGAAGATGGACGCGGTGTTCTGCCGCAACGTGATGATCTACTTCGACCAGTCCGCGCGCAGGCGGGTGCTGCGCATCCTTCGCGACCGGTTGGTGCCGGGAGGCTATCTGCTGCTGGGCCATTCGGAGAACCTGCTCAACCTGGGCGCGGACTTCGAGCTGGTGCACCTGCGAGGCGACCTGGTGTACCGGCGGCCGGAGCTGACGGGGGGCGAGGCGCGATGAGCGGGCGGAAGGCTGTCTCCGTGCTCGTCATCGACGACTCCGCGCACAACCGGCACACGCTGACGACGCTGCTGGAGTCCGCGCCGGACGTCCGGGTGTTGGACCGCGCGGCCGACGGCGAGGAGGGGCTGAAGAAGGTCCTGGAGCTGAAGCCGGACGTGGTGACGCTGGACTTGGAGATGCCGAAGCTGGGCGGCTACACGTTCCTGCGGCTGCTGATGCGCACGGCGCCCACGCCCGTCATCGTCATCTCCAGCTATGCGCACCGCTCGGACGTCTTCAAGGCGCTGGAGCTGGGCGCGTTCGACTTCATCGCCAAGCCCGCCAAGGGCACCCCGGCGGAGCTGGAGGTCCTCCGTCAGGAGCTGCTGGAGAAGGTGCGCGCGGCGCTGCACGTGCGGCCAGGGCAGCGTCACGCCTCGCCCGGGGCGCGGGCCCTGGCGGTGGCGGGCGAGCTGCCGCTGGTGGTGTCCATCGGCGCCTCCACGGGTGGGCCTCCGGCGGTGCAGCGCGTGTTGGAGGGACTGGCCGCGGAGCCCACGCCGTGCGTGCTGGTGAGTCAGCACATGCCCGCGCAGTTCACCCGGGCCTTCGCGGACCGGTTGGACCGCATCGGCCCCTTCACCGTGACGGAGGCGACCGACGGGGACCCGGTGCAGCCGGGGCACGTGTACATCGCTCCTGGTGGGAGGCACCTCGTGGTGGTGGAGCGTGGCACGCGGCTGGAGCTGCACACGCCGCCTCCCACGCCGCTGGACAAGTACGCGCCGAGCGTGGACCGGCTCTTCACCAGCGTGGCGCAGGTGCTGGGCAGCCGCGCACTGGCGGTGGTGTTGACGGGCATGGGCGCGGATGGGGCGGCGGGCGCGCGCGAGGTACAGCGCGTGGGCGGCGAGGTGTGGGCCGAGTCGGAGGAGACGGCCGTCGTGTTTGGCATGCCAGGGGAGGCCATCGCCTCGGGCGCGGTGAAGCGGGTGCTGCGACTGGGGGAAATCGGACCCGCGCTGGCGACGCTCGCCCGGCGACGGCGATGAGGGCACGCGGAACAGCGGGCGGTGGACGAGTCCCGGGTGTTAGTCTGGGCGAGTCATGACGCAGCAGATTCGAGCCCTGGTGGTGGACGACTCGCAGGCCATGCGACGCAGCATCATGTACGCGTTGCAGCGCATCAGCGGGATGGCCTGCACGGAGGCGCAGGACGGCGTCGAGGGTCTGAAGAAGTTGACCCAGGGCCGCTTCGACCTGGTGCTCACTGACATCAACATGCCGTTGATGGATGGACTCAAGCTCATCCACCACATCCGTCATGCGACGGACCATCGCCATGTGCCCATCGTCGTCATCACGACGGAGGGCGCGGCGGCGGACCGGGAGCGGGCCTTGTCGCTGGGCGCGAGCGCGTATCTGGTGAAGCCCGTGCAGGCCAAGGTGGTGATGGACACCGTCAAAGACTTGCTGAAGCTGGACTGAGGGCGAGCGCGCGAATGGACTTCGTCCTGCGGGTGGCGGGCCTGGAGAAGCGCTACGGCGCGGTGAACGCCGTGCAGGGCCTCACCTTCGCGGTGGCGCCCGGCGAGGTGCTCGGGTTGGTGGGCCCCAATGGCGCGGGCAAGACGTCCACGCTGCGGTGCCTGGCGGGCATCCTCCCTCCCACGTCGGGGAGGGTGGTGGTGGCGGGCTACGATTTGGCGAAGGACGCGGTGGACGCCAAGCGCGAGCTGGCCTTCCTTCCGGACGAGCCTCGCTTCTTCGACTACCTCACGGTGTGGGAGCACCTGAACTTCACGGCGCGCCTCTACGGCGTGGAGGACTGGGAGGAGCGAGGCAAGGCGCTGCTGGAGGAGATGGAGTTGACGGGCAAGGAGAAGGCGCTGCCGGGCGAGCTGTCTCGCGGCATGAAGCAGAAGCTGTCCATCGCCTGCGGCTTCCTGCACTCGCCCAAGCTCATCCTGCTGGACGAGCCCCTCACGGGCCTGGACCCGATTGGCATCCGTCGGATGAAGGCGTCCCTGCGCCGCCGCGCGGAGGAGGGGGCGGCGCTGGTGTTGTCCTCGCACCTGCTGCCGCTGGTGGAGGAGCTGTGTCACCGGCTGCTGGTGATTGCCGGAGGGCGGGCCATGGCGCTGGGCAGCCTGGAGGCGATTCGCTCGCGGCTGAGTGGCCCGGAGGGGGAGAGCGCGTCGCTGGAGGACCTCTTCGTGCGCATCACCAGCGGAGCCGGGACGGAGAAGCCCCCGCCGTGAGCTTCTCGAGCGCCGTCGTCTTCCTGTGGCTGGCCTCCTCGCGCAACCGGCTGCGGCTCCAGCTCCAGCGACTGCGCAGGCCGCGCTATCTCGTCGGGGCCCTGGTGGGGCTGGGCTACATCTACTCCATCTTCCTGCGGCGGCTGGAGTTCGGCGGGGCGCTGAGCAACGTGCCTCCCGGCGTGCGCCTGTTCGCGGAGCTGTCGCTGGTGTTCTCCGCGCTCGTCACCGTGTTCTCCGCGTGGGCGCTAGGGCCGGACCGTCCCTCACTGACCTTCACGGAGTCGGAGGTGGTGCAGCTCTTCCCCGCGCCCGTCACCCGAACCTCGCTCCTGCACTACAAGCTGGCGCGCGGCGTGCTGGGCGCGGCGATGGGCGCGCTGTTCGCCTCGCTGTTCGTCGGTCGGCTGGTGAGTCACGCGCCGGGCCTGTTCTTCCTGGGCGCGTTCCTGTCGTTGGGGACGCTGTACCTGCACGCCACGGCCGCGTCCTTCATGCGCACGCGCTGGGCGGAGACGTGGGGCACGCGGGGGCTGGTGGCGCGCTGGCTTGCGCTGGGGTGCGTGCTCGCGGCGGTGGGCCTGGCGGCGTACGCGGCGCTGGATGCGCACCCCTTTCCGAGGACGCTGTCGGTTCCCGGGGTGCTGCGCAACTGGGTGCAGGCGGTGGTGGCCTCACCGGGGTTGAGCGCGGTGTTGTGGCCAGCGCGACTGCTGGTGGCGCCCGCGCTGGCCCAGGACTCGAGCGCGTTCCTGAGCGTGGTGCCGCCGGTGCTCGGGCTGGCGCTGGCGCACTACGTCTGGGTGCGGCTGGCGGAAGTCCCTTTCGAGGAGTCCGCGGTGACGCAGGCCGAGACGCGCACCCGCGAGCGGGCGCAGCGGGCCTCGGGTGGCGTCGCGAAGGGAAGGGCGGTCTCGTCGCGCAAGGCGCCCTTCCGGCTGTCGGCGCGAGGTCGGCCGGAGGTGGCGCTCATCTGGAAGAACCTCATCACCCGCAGGCGGATGGCGGGCGGGGTGGCGTCGGTGCTGGCCTCGCTGCTTTTGGGGTGCGCCATCGTCGCGATGATGGGCGAGTCGCGCTTCTTCACGGACACGCGCCGGGTGCTGGGGCCGCTGGGCGTGTCGCTCGCGGCGATGATGGCGGTGGTGGGGCCGAGCGTCTTCCGCATGGACCTGCGGATGGACCTGCCCAAGCTGGACCTGCTGCGCGCGCTGCCGCTGGCGGGCTGGCAGGTGGTGGGCGCGGAGCTGGCGGCGTCGGCGCTGATGGTGGGCCTGCTCCAACTCGGACTCCTCACGGTGGGCCTCTTGAGTGGCCCGGGCGCCGAGGACCCGTGGCTCATGACGTGGTGGTGGCCGGGCGGGGTGGCGCTCGCGCTGCTGTTGCCCTCGATGTCACTGGCGGGGCTCTTCGTGCAGAACGCCGCGGTGGTGCTGTTCCCCGCGTGGGTGCCCGCGGACCGGACGGGCAGCGCGCGCGGAATCGAGGCACTGGGCCAACGCCTGCTGACGTTGATGGGCTCGCTGGTGGTGTCGCTGGTGGGCCTGCTGCCGGCGGCGCTGGCGGGCGCGGTGGTGGGCTTCCCCCTGTGGTCCTCGTTGGACGTGTGGGCGCTGCCTTTGGGCGCGGCGGCGGCTTCCGCCGTCCTGGCGGGGGAGGTGGTCCTGGGCGTGCTGCTCTTGGGCCGTGCTTTCGAACACCTGGACGTCTCCGAGGACCGTCCGGAGTAGGCCCGGGCGTTGGCTCCTGGACGCACGTGGACAGCGTGCTTGCGGCGCCCGGACGCGAAAGCGCAGGTTGGCGCGGACCGAACGGACGGGAGCGCGACATGAAGCTGGGTTTCGTGGGACTGGGCAACATGGGACTGCCCATGGCGAGGAGTCTGCTCTCCGCGGGGTACGAGGTGGCGGTGTGGAACCGCTCCGCCGCGCGCGGTGAGCCCCTGGTGAAGCAGGGCGCCCGCGCGGTGGCTTCGCCCGCCGAGGCGGCGAGGGGCGCGGAGGTCGTCTTCAGCATGCTCGCGGACGACAGCGCGGCGGAGGGCGTGGCTTTCGGCCCCCAAGGCATCATCTCGGGGCTGGCGAAGGGCGCCGTGCACGTCTCGTCGAGCACCATCTCCGTGGCGCTCTCCCAGCGCTTCACGGACGCGCACGCGAGCGCCGGTCAGGGGTACGTGGCCGCGCCCGTGTTCGGCCGTCCCGAGGCCGCGGCGACGAAGCAGCTCTGGGTGGTGGCGGCGGGCGCGAAGGCGGACGTGGAGCGCTGCCGGCCGCTGCTGGAGGCGCTGGGGCGGGGGCTCACGGTGCTGGGCGAACAGGCGTCCATGGCCAACGTGGTGAAGCTCTCCGGCAACTTCCTCATCGCGTCGATGCTGGAGGCGCTCGCGGAGGCGTTCGCCTTCACGCGCAAGTCAGGCATCGAACCGAAGCAGTTCATGGAGCTGTTTCGGGCCGTCTTCGCGAACTCGCCCATCTTCGAGCGCTACGCGCAGGCCATCGCCGAGGAGAAGTATTCCCCCGCGGGCTTCGCGATGCGGCTGGGGCTCAAGGACGTGGGGCTGGTGCTGGAGGCGGCGCGCGCGGCGGAGGTGCCGATGCCGCTGGCCAGTCTCGTGAGGGACCAGTACCTGAGTGGCGTGGCCCAGGGGCATGGGGACCTGGACTGGTCCGCGCTGGGGGCGCTCGTGGCGGAGCGCGCAGGACTGCCCAAGGGGCGCTGAACGACGAAGGGCCTCCAGGTTTCGTCCCTGGAGGCCCTTGTGTGTCCATCTGTCTTGCTACCTCTTGCTACGGCCGCGCGTTGATTTCGGCGACGGGGATGGGGTAGCGCTCGTGCGGCCCGTAGCTGTCATCCAGGTTGCGGGGCAGCTCGTTCAGCCGGTTGTAGCGACGCATGTCGATCCACCGGTGCCCGCCCTCGAACAGGAGCGAGTAGCGCTTCTGCACCAGCAGCTCGTCCAGGGCGTTCGCGGCGGTGATGTCCGCGCGAGGCGCCAGCCGGCCGGAGCGGGTGCGGATGTAGTTGAGGTCATCCGCCGCGGGGCCAATCTGGCCCAGGCCGATGTTGGCCTCCGCGCGGAGGAGGATGAGCTCCTCGTTGCGGATGATGGGCACCGGCGAGTCCGCCGAAGGGTAGATCGTGAAGGCCAGGTCCGTCGTCAGCCGGCCACCCGCGGCGCTCGCCGGCGCCGCCAGCTTGCGCGTCTTGCGCGTCAGCCGGTCATCCAGCGCATCGTTCGCCTGGCGCGGCGCATCCGTCTCGAGGGAGGGGTGGGCGTAGATGGTGACGCTCAGGAGGCTGTTGTCCACGTCGCCGGAGGCCGCCCGGAACACGTGGTAGACGCCCACGTTGAGCGACGTGATGGCCCCCGCCTTCGCGCCGTCGTCAGCGGACGCGGTGGCGTCGATGAACGACTGGCTCAGCGCCGTCAGCGCGTCCTCGTTCCGGCCCATGTACACGGACACACGCGCCTTGATGGCGCGGTTGAACCGCCGGAACGTGGCCGGTGTATCGAAGCCCGCGAAGCCGGTGCTCATCCGGAACGAGAACGCGTCACCCGCGTTGTCCAGGTGAGCGGCCGCCTCATCGAGCAGCGTCGCGATGCGGGTGAACACCTCGGCCTTGCCGACGATGGGCGCCAGCTGGCCCAGGGGCAGGTCCACGTCGATGGGCGCGCCGTTGGTGTCGTGGGTGTTGATGACCACCAGGAAGTCGAGCGCCTGGATGGTCTTCGTGAAGCCCCGGATGCCCTCCTTCTGCGCGTCCGTGAAGGCCGCGACCTTGTCCAGCGCCGCCAGCACCGTGTTGGCGTTGCGGATGTTGGAGTAGGGGGCCGCCCAGAAGTTGCCGCCGAAGGCGCCGGCGCCCGGGTCCAGCGTCGGCCCGAGAATCTCCTCCACCGTGCGAGGGTCCGCGGGGTCGAAGACGTACGCCTCGCGGCCGATGGTGCCCAGCTGCGCGACGTAGCCGTTCTGTATCGCCACGCCCGCGCGGTGTCCGATGATCAGACCCGTGGAAGCGCTGTTGACGGCGGAGCTGGTGGGGTTGTTCTTGAACTCGTCCAGGCTCGGGTTGTTCAGGTCGCCGATGTCCAGGCTGCCGCAGCCGCCCAGGCCCAGCACGGCGCAGAGCGCCACCACGGTCTTCTTCGTCTGGTTGATATTCATGGCCTAGAACCCGACGTCGAGCGACGTCCAGAAGCTGCGGCTAGGGGGGAAGGGAGCGACGTCGATGTTGCGAGCGATGGCCTGGTTGCCGAAGTTGCTCACCTCGGGGTCCAGACCCGAGTAGTTGGTGAACATCAGCAAGTTGCGGCCGCTCAGGCTGAGGCGCGCGTTCTGCAGCTTCGGAATCGCGGACACCCAGCTCTTGGGCAGGTTGTAGCTGAGCGTCACTTCGCGCAGCTTCAAGAAGGACGCATCCTCCACGTAGATGCCCGCGTTGTTGCGGCGGTCCTGCAGGCGCTGACGGCCCGCCGTCTCGTAGTCCACGGACGTGCCGGCGCCGTCATACAGGAAGCGCGTCAGGTTGATGACGTCGCTGCCCTGCTGCCAGTGCCACAGGAAGGACAGGGTGACGTCCGAGACGCGCAGGGTGTTGGCCCAGCCGAGCGTGAAGGTCGGCTCGGTGTCGCCAATCTTCTTCACGATGGGCACGCCGTTCTCGTCGCGGCCCACGTTGCCGACAATCTGCGTGGCGGAAGAGCCCTCCTCGATGAAGAACGCGCCCAGGGAGTTGCCGAAGCCACCCGCCTGGAAGGAACCCGCGGGCAGGCTCGTCACCTTGCTGCGGTTGAGGGCGAACGTCGCGGAGCTCGTCCACTCGACCGCCCCGCGCACCGGCGTCACCTGGAGCATGGCCTCGATGCCGCGGTTGCGCAGCGCGCCGCCGTTGACGAACTGGGTGGTGAAGCCCGTGGAGCTCGGCAGGGCGCGCTGCAGCAGCATGTCGCTGATGGCGCGCTGGTACACCGACAACTCCACCGTGACATCGCCGCCGAACATCAGCGCATCGATACCGGCCTCGATTTCACGCTGGCGCTCCGGACGGATGTTGGGGTCGCCCGCGACGCCCGTGCCGACGAGGCCCGGCGTGCCCTGCACGTTGCCCAGCGCGCTCATGCCGCTGAACTTCATGCCGTACAGGGGCTGGTTGCCCGTCTCGCCGTAGGCCGCGCGGACCTTGAGCTCGTTGAGGGCCGCGATGTTCGTGGGGATGCGGTAGGCGGACGCCAGCTTCGGGTAGAAGAACAGCTTGTTCGGATTGCCGTTGGCGCTGCTCTGCTCGCCGCGGATGGCGCCGACCAGCGTCAAGCGGTCATCCAACGTGACAATCTCCTCCTGGACGTAGTAGCCGCGGTCCCGGATGTGCGTCGACGTGTCGCGCACGCCAATCACGGTGCCGTTGTCCACGCCGGGCTGACCGGCGTTGAGGTTCTCGGAGACGATGTACGTGGAGTCGATGCGGCGCTCCTCGAACTGCACACCGCCGGACGTCGTGGCGGTGAGGAACTTCGAGGCGGGCTTGTACGAGTGCACCAGGTTGATGCCGCTGTTGATGTTGCGCACCTGGCTGGTGCCGAACAGCGACGTGCCCGGGAAGGTGTCGTCCACCGGCTCGAAGTTGAGCTCTGGCGGGAACAGCAGCCGGTTCTCCTGCTGGAAGCGGTCCACACCCGCGTTGGCGAGCAGGCGCAGGTGGTTCTCGTCATTCTTCCACAGGTGGAAGGTGGCATCACCGGAGCCGATGAAGCGCCACACGTCCTCGTCGTTCTTCACCAGCGCGGACGTCTGCAGCGGGTTGGCGCCGTTGGGCAGGAACGGGTTGACGGGGTACACGCCTTGCGCGTTCGGTTCCATGTTGAGGAACTCGGGCACGTTCGGCAGCACCATGTAGTTGGTGATGGTCTGGTTGTCGTTGTTGGTGAGGCCGCGCTGGCCCAACGTGTGGATGAGGTTGGTGGCGACGTTGATCTCCACCGCGTCGCCCAGCGACTGACCCAGGTTCAGGCGGAACGACTGCTTGTCGTAGCCCGTGTTGGCGATGATGCCCTCGTCGCTGCGGAGCATCGCGGAGGCGAAGTACTTGGTGTTGCCCGACGCGCCGCTCACGCTGGCGAGCGTCTCCGTGGACAAATCCCGGCGGCCCGCGAGCTTGGCCTCGTGGTCGTACGTCCGGCCCGTGTAGTAGTCGGCCGCGGCGGGGCCGAACTGCTCGACGGCCTCTTCCACCGTCTCGAAGCGGCGGGTGCCCAGCTTGTTGGCCAGGGTGTACAGGCCCACGCGCTGGGTGATTTCGAACTTGGGCTCACCGGCGCGACCGCGCTTGGTGTTGATGATGACGACGCCGTTGGCGGCCTTGGAGCCGTAGATGGCGGCGGCGGACGCGCCCTTGAGGACCTCGATGCTCTCGATGTCGTTGGGGTTGATGTCCGCGATGCGGTTGACCTGGTTGTCCTGCGTGGGGTTCGGGTTGGAGCCGCCCACGGAGTCGGTCACCACGTACACGCCGGAGGCGATGGCCACGTCGCTGACGAGCACGCCGTCGATGACGTAGAGCGGCGCGGTGGAGCCGTTGATGGTGGACACGCCGCGCAGGCGCATCTGGATGCCGCCGCCCGGGGCGCCGGAGTTCTGCTGGATGTTGGCGCCGGCGACCTTGCCCTGGAGGGCCTGGTCGATGGTCTGCGCGGGAGCGCGGTTCATCTCCTCCGCGCTGACGGAGGCCACCGAGTTGGCCAGGTGCTTACGGGCCAGCTCGGAGGCGCGGCCGACGACGACCATCTCTTCCGAGAAGATGTTGTCGAGCGCCACCGTCACGTTGTTCTGCGTGGCGCCGACGCGCACCTCTCGCTCGCCGTAGTCCTGGCTGGAGAAGAGCAGCGTGACGGAGCCCGCGGGAACGTTGGGCAGCGAGAAGGTGCCGTCCAGCTCCGTCTCCACGCCCTGCGTGGTGCCCTTGATGATGACGCGGACGAGCGGAAGACCTTCGTTCGTCAGTCGGTCCGCGACGCGCCCCTTCACGGTGCGGCCCAGGGCGGGCGTGGCGGCGGGAGCGGGAGTCGTCGGAGTGGTGCTGGCCGGGGCCGCCTCCGCGGGCGCCGGCGTCGCGGGAGCTTGAGCGGCGGGTGCCGGCTGCGGTTCCGCGGCGGGCGGGCTCGCTTCCTGCGCCATTGTTTCCAACGAGAAGAGTGCGATCACGCACCCCGGAATCAACGCTCTCTTAAGCGTCATTCGGATCTTTCCTCGCAACGGTGGGACGGCCCCCCCAGCAGGTGCCGTGGGCGCGAATCGTCACCGTCTGAACTGAACCAGTCAATGGCGAGACTTGTTTTTCAAGAATGTTGGCCAAATCCATCCAAACGGAAATATTCCGATCTCGTACCGAGTCAGCGATGACGCGGGGCGTGCCGCGCCTCACGTCAGAGGGAGATCAGGTCCCTACCTGTCTGGGAACGTCGTGGATCTCCCGGAGGCCGACCCCTCGAATCGGGTGGGCGGCTTGCCCGCCGCCACGCCCGCAAGTGGGTTCTTGCCAGCTTGCGTTGGCGCGAGGGTGCGCCCTGGAAGTGAGCAAGGAGCGGGCGGACGGGGGCTCGAACGGGGACAGAAGTGGCCGGGGCCAGCGGTTCTCCCAGGTCAGTCGGAGGAATCTGGCCCCGTCGGGCTGAGACGAGGGCGAGGGCCCTTGCTCACAGGGGCAGCCCTCCCATAAGAGGCGCAGCGGACATGGCGATGAACGAGCGTTACGAGCCGCAGTCGATTGAAGGCAAGTGGCAGGCCCGCTGGGACGAGGCCGGCATCTTCCGGGCAGGCAAGCGCCCGGGCGCACCGAAGAAATACGTGCTCGAGATGCTGCCGTACCCCAGTGGCAAGATGCACATGGGGCACGTGCGCAACTACCTCATCGGGGATGTGTACGCGCGGTACTTCCTGATGCGCGGCTACGACGTGCTGCACCCCATGGGCTGGGACGCCTTCGGTCTGCCGGCGGAGAACGCGGCCATCAAGGACGGCGTGCACCCGGCGCTGCGCACCGCGGAGAACATCGTCTCCTTCAAGCAGGAGATGAAGAGCCTGGGGTACAGCTACGACTGGGAGCGCGAGGTCAACACCTCGAAGCCCGAGTACTACCGCTGGAACCAGTGGTTCTTCATCAAGATGCTGGAGCGCGGGCTCGTCTATCGCCGCTTCAGCAAGGTGAACTGGTGTACCGGCTGCCACACCGTCATCGCCAACGAGCAGGTGAAGGACGGCGTGTGCGAGCGCTGCTCGTCGCCCGTGGTGGATCGGGAGATGCCCGAGTGGGCGTTCCGCATCACCCGGTACTCGCAGGACCTGTTGGACGCGCTGGACACGCTCAAGGAGTGGCCGGACCGCATCACCTCCATGCAGCGCAACTGGATTGGCCGCTCGGACGGGGCCGAGGCGGACTTCCGCGTCCAGGGCCACGAGGCCGCCTTGCGCGTCTTCACCACGCGCATCGACACCATCTACGGCTGCACCTACGTGGTGCTCGCGCCGGACCACAAGCTGGTGGCCCAGGTGACGACGCCCGAGCGCCGCGCGGACGTGGACGCCTTCGTCAAGCGCATGGCGGCCCAGTCCAAGACGGAGCGGACGGGGGAGGACACGGAGAAGGAGGGCATCTTCACGGGCGCCCACGCCGTCAACCCCTTCACGGGCCAGCAGGTGCCCATCTGGATCGCCAACTTCGTGTTGAGCGACTACGGCACGGGCGCGGTGATGAGCGTGCCCGCGCACGACGAGCGGGACTTCGCCTTCGCGCGCAAGTACGCGTTGCCGGTGAAGGTCGTCATCCAGCCGGCCACGGGTGACAAGCTGCCCGCGGGTGACGCGTTGGAGGCGGCGTACACCGAGTACGGCGTGCTGGTGGACTCGGGCGAGTACACCGGGATGCCGTCCGAGGCGGCGCGCACCGCGATGGCCGCGAAGCTGGAGAAGGACGGCCAGGGCCGCGCGACGGTGACGTACCGCCAGAAGGACTGGGGCTTCAGCCGCCAGCGCTACTGGGGCACGCCCATCCCCATCGTCTACTGCGAGAAGTGCGACCCGGAGCGCCACGGCATCCCCGTGCCCTTGGAGCAGCTCCCGGTGAAGCTGCCGGACATCGACGTCCAGGAGGTGCTCACCGGCAAGGGCGAGCCCCCGCTGGCCAAGGTCGCCTCGTGGGTGAACACCACCTGCCCGAAGTGCGGTGGCCCCGCCCGGCGTGAAGCGGAGACGATGGACACCTTCGTCGACTCCTGCTGGTACTTCGCGCGCTACCTGTCGCCGCACTACGACGCCGCGCCGTTCGACCCGAAGGAAGCCCAGCGCTTCCTGCCCGTGGACATCTACGTGGGCGGGCCCGAGCACGCGGTCATGCACCTGCTCTACTTCCGGTTCTGGACCCGGGTGATGAAGCTGCTGGACCTGAGCCCGGTGGACGAGCCCGTCAAGCGCCTGATTACGCAGGGCATCGTCAACGGTCCGGATGGCCGGAAGATGTCCAAGCGCTGGGGCAACGTCGTCGCGCCGGCCTCCATCATCCAGGAGTACGGCGCGGACACGGCGCGCGCATACGTCATGTTCGCCGGCCCGCCGGAGCGCGACTTCGACTGGTCCGACGATCAGGTGGAGGGCGTGTTCCGCTTCCTCAAGCGCGTCTGGGTACTGGCCTCCACGCACCACGCCTCGGTGGCGGGTGCCACGCACGATGGCCCCTTCGAGGGCAAGGCGCTGGAGATCCGCCGCGCGGCGCACAAGTGCCTGAAGCGGGTGGGGGAGGCCATCGAACGGCTGTCGTTCAACACGGCCATCGCCGGCATCATGGAGGGCCTCAACGCGCTGTCCGCGACGGGGACGCCAGAGACGCCCGCGGAGAAGGCGGCCATGGCGGAGGCGGTGCGCCTGCTCGCGGTGGTGCTCACGCCCTTCGCGCCGCACATCGCGGACGAAATCGCCGAGGCCTACGGGAGCAAGGAACTCACCGTCGCGCAGCCGTGGCCGGACTTCGACCCCGCGCTGGTGGTGGATGACGTCATCCCCTACGCCGTGCAGGTGAACGGCAAGCTGCGCGCGGAGATTCGCGTGGCGGCGGACGCGGGGGAGGCGGACGTGCGCGCGGCGGCGGAGGCGGACGAGCGGGTGCAGTCCGCCCTGGCCGGCAAGACGCTGCGCAAGTTCGTCTTCGTGCCCAAGCGGCTGGTGAACTTCGTCGTCGGCTGAGCGGAGACCCGGGTGCCGGCCGAGGTCCTCGTCATGTGCACCGCGTGTGGCCAGCCTCAAAAGGCGGGCGGCGCGCGGTGCCTCGCCTGCGGGGCCCCGCTGCCAGAGGCGCCCGTGCCCACGCCGCTCGGGCCCTTCCTCTCGGCGGACCTGGGCGGTGGCCGTTCCCTCGTCGGTGAGAGCGGGAAGCTCACCTATCGCGTGGCGGAGGCCGTTCCACCCCTCGTCGTGGAGCTCATCCAGCTCCGCGCGTTGACGCTGGAGTCCCGCCCCTTCTTCGAGGCCCTGGTGCTGTGTGGGTTCGGCCTGCTGGGCCTCGTGGCCGGGGGGCTTCCCCTGAAGCTGGTGATGTTCGCCCTGGCGGCGCTGGGCATGCTGCTGGCGGCGGTGTGCCAGGTGCACGCCCTGGTGCTGGAGACGTCGACGGGCGGACGGCTGCGCTGGCCGCTGGGGCTGGCGCGCCGAGGCTCGGAGCGGGACGCGAGGCTCCTGGGGGCGTGGCACACGCTGGCGGGCGCGATGAAGGCCCGGGGTGTCGTGGTGCGGGACTCGAGCGGGGCGGTGCTCACCGGGCCTTCGTCGGAGCCCCCCGAGGGCCCTCGCGCTTGACGGAGTGGTTCGGGCGGGTAGGGTGCCGGCCCATGTCGCTTCCCTTCTGGACTGCCTCACGGCGTCTCCACCTGGCCGTGCTGCTGATGGGTTGGGGGGCCTGCTCGGCGTTGCTTCCGGGGTGTGGCTATCGCCTGACACCGCGCGGCTCGGGGCTGCCTCCCGGAGTGGAAACCGTGTGCGCGCCCATCTTCGGCAACGACACGTCGGAGCCCGCGCTGGAGACAATCTTCACGCGCTACTTCCGTCAGGAGCTGACGCGAGTGGGGCGGCTGGGGAGCGGGGCTTCGTGCGACGCGCGCGTCGAGGGGACGGTGCTGTCGCTGTGGAGCTCGCCCACGATTGTGGGGCGCTTCTTCCGCGTCGCCGCCACCGTGAGGCTGCGGCTGGTGAAGGAAGGCCTGCCTCCCCAGGAGACGGTCATCTCGGGCACCGAGGACTATCTGCCGGGGACCGGAGACGTTCTGGAGGCGGAGTCCAACCGTCAGGCGGCGATGGACCGGCTGGCGGAAGTGCTCATGCGTGATGGGTTCGAGCGGCTGGCCAGCACCTGGTGAGGAGGCGGGTGCCTCCTCCCGGGGAGCCTGCTTCGAGGACGACGGAGGGGACTCTTGAGGAGCCCCCAGGTGCATCAGGCCTGACGCGCGCTCTTGGCGGCGGCCTTGGCGAGGCGGGAGATGCGGCGGGACGCGGTGCGCTTGTGGAGCACGCCCTTGGTCGCGGCCTTGCTCAGGGCCTTGGAAGCCGCCTTGAGCGCGTCCGTCTTCTTGGCGCCATCCTTGGTGCCAATGGCCTCCCGGGCGGACTTCACCGCGGTCTTCACGTCGGAACGGACCGTGACGTTGCGGGCGCGGCGCTTCTGGGACTGACGGTGACGCTTCTCTGCGGACTTGGTGTTGGCCAAGAGAAATCTCCAGCGAAAGGCAGGCTAAAAAGAGGGGCCGTCCTTACTGCGACGCCTCGAAAGCGTCAAGGCGCGCGTGCTCATCCAGCCGGGATTTCCGGACTCTGGACGCGGATCAGCGAAGTTCGCGGGGAAAATCATCCAGCGGAGAGGGTGTATTCCCACACCAGCCCAGCCGGATCCTGGAAGGACAGTCGCCCGGCGAGGGAGTCCGAGGTTCCTCCGGGGCGGATCTGCTCGACCCTCTGTCGCAGGCGCTCCACCGCGAGGGTGGAAGGCGCCTCCAGGGTGAAGGTGGCGCCCGCGGCCGAGGCGGGTGCGCGCTGGAAGACGAGCCGCAGCGAGCCGTCCTCGTAGCGGGCCTCGTCTGGCGTGGGGCGGTGGGTCGTCCACCCCAGGGTGGGGGCCAGCGCGTCCCAGAAGGCCTTCTGGGCGTCCAGGTCCGCCACGCCCAGCCGCAGCGTGGAGACGGGAGCGCGGGGCAGCGACCTGGGGGGCGGGAGGGACTTCTCCTTCGCCTTGGCCGCCTGCCAGTGGCGCTCCATGTGCTCCAGGGAGGCGCCGCCGAAGGGGACCCCCTCGGCGCGCAGGGCGGCCTCGATGTGCTGGAAGCGGGTGGTGAAGCGGTGGCTGGCCATGCGCAGGGCATCCTCGGCGGGCGTCTTCACGAAGCGCGCGAGGTTGGCCAGGGAGAAGAGGACGTCGCCCAGCTCGTGTTCAATGGCGTCGCGGTCTCCGGAGGCGATGGCCTCGTCCAGCTCCACCAGCTCCTCGGCCAGCTTGCCGCGCACGCCAGCGAGGTCGGGCCAGTCGAAGCCGATGCGGCTGGCCTTCTCCGTCAGTCGCTCGGCGCGCAGGAGGGCGGGCGCGGCGGTGGGAACCCCGGCCAGGACGGAGCCCTCGTCGCCCGTCTTGAGCTTGCGCTCATCGGCCTTGAGCTTGGCCCAGTTGGCCAGGACCTGCTCGGAGCCGTTCACACCCTTCAGCTCGCCGAAGACGTGGGGGTGTCGGCGGGTGAGCTTGTCGCTGATGGCCTTGCTGACGTCGGCCATGGTGAATTCGCCCAGCTCGGCGGCGAGCTGCGCGTGGAAGACAATCTGGAAGAGCAGGTCACCCAGCTCCTCGCACAGGGAGTGCCAGGGCCCGCCCGAGCCGACGCGGTCCATCTCGTCCAGGACCTCGAACGCCTCCTCGACGAGGTAGGGGCGCAGCGAGCGGATATCCTGCTCCCTGTCCCAGGGGCAGCCATCCTTGGCGCGCAGCCGCCGCATGATGTCCACCAGACGCTCCAGCTCCGTCCCGGGGGTGCCTGCTTCGCTCACGGTCGCCTCCTCGCGGGGCCAGGTCCCGCGACGTGCGTCCCTGTAACACGCGGCCCGTGGGTCGCATCCGGAAAGGCGGCGACAGGACGGGGCAGGTGGCGTTCCGTTTCGTGGTTCGGCCGGGCTCGCCTATCATCCGAGCCCTGGATGATCCGCCTCCCGCTTTCCTCCCTGATCCTCTGGGGCCTGTTGCTCCTGACTCCGGCGTTGGCATCCGCTCAGCTCGAGGCGCCCACGCGGCTCCAGGAGGTGGACCCCGGTCCACTGGAGCCCGACCTGCAGGACGAGTCCCTCGACGCGGCGGACCCGGTTTATGACGGCCCCGCCGACGACGGTGAAGTCGAGGCCGAGCAGGACGACGTTCCCCGCAGGGCGCCGCGCGGAGGGAAGGAGAAGGCCTCGGCCCTCCCGGCTCCCTCGAAGCCCTCGGTGACGCCGCCCCCCGTCGATCCCGCGCCCGTCGTCATCGTGCCCAGGCCGGTGCTCAGCCCCATCCTGACGCCTCGCGTGTCGGACGAAGAGGTGCTGGCGGTGTGGGACCGGTGGCGGCAGGCGCGAGCGACGAACGACACGGCCACGGCGGAGAAGGCGCAGCAGGAGCTGGTGACGCTGAAGCGCGAGTTGCTCGCGGCGGACCTGGAGCCCATCAGCGTCGGCTTCATGCGCGAGGCGGAGGTGCGCGGGCGGGCGGGCGACCTCGGCGGCGCCATCCGGTTGGCGGAGCTGGCGGTGGAGCTGTCTCCCCGGCTGCCGCTCGCGCGCTTCGGGCTGGCGGAGCACTACGCGATGTCATCCCCGGCGGAGCCTGGCCGCTACATGGGAGCGCTGCGCGCGGCCTTCGTGTCCATGGCCTTGGACCCGCGCTACCGGGGTCCGGCGCTGGCGGACCTTGGCGCGCTGCTGTTGCTGGCGTGGTCCGCGACGGCGGTGGCGCTGGTGGGCCTGCTGTTCCTGAGGCGGGTGCGCTACGCGCTGCATGACTTCCACCACCTGCTGCCGCGCGCGGTGGCCCGGTGGCAGTCCGTGCTGTTGGGGGTGTTGCTGCTCGGCCTGCCGCTGACGCTGGGGATGGGCCTTATCCCCCGGCTGCTCGTATTGCTGGCGGTGGTGGTGCCCTACCTGACCCGGCAGGAGCGGGTGGTGTCCACGGTGCTGCTGGCGGGGCTGGGTCTGGCGCCGCTGGCCGCGGGACAGCTCACCCGGCTGACGGCCTTCGCTGGAACGCCCGCCGAGGACGTCTATCTGTTGGAGCGCGGTGGCCTCTCCGCCGAGGGCGCCATGGCGCGCGTCAAGGCACGGCACGAGGCCCGCGCGGCCACCTTCCCGGAGCTGGCGGCGCTGGGCCAGTACGAGTCACGCCGGGGCTTGCTGGAGGACGCGCGGTCGCACTTCAAGGCGGCCTCGGCGGTGCGCAGCGGGGATGCGCGGCTGTTGACCCGCTTCGGCAACACGCTGGTGGGGTTGGGGGACGAGGACGGCGCCGCGCAGCTCTACGTGCAGGCGTCCCAGGCGGATCCGAAGATGGCGGCGCCTCACTACAACATCGCGCAGATCTACCGCCGGCGGGCCAAGACGCTGCCGGACGCGGAGGTCGGCAAGGCGATGGAGCGCGTGACGACCGCCACCGCGTCGGCGCAGGCGCTGGATGGAGAGCTGCTCCGGCGAGAGCCCCCTCCGGATGAACGCCTGCTGCTCAACCTCCTGATGCTGGCGCCGGCGATGCCGGAGTCGGAGTGGCTGTCGCTCGCGGACGGAGCGGAGGCGGGGCGTCGGGTGGAGGCGCAACTGGAGCGCTGGCTGTTGCCGGGGGTGGAGCCGGGGCCGGTGGCCTGGGCGCTGCCGGCCGTGGTGGCGGTGCTGCTGGTCGGCTGGGGCCTGCTGACGCAGCGACTGAAGGCCGCGAAGGTGTGCGAGCGCTGCGGCCGTCCGGTGTGCGTGCGGTGTGACCCCGAGCTGGGCGTTGGCAGTCAGCAGTGCGGCCAGTGTGTGAATGTCTTCTCCCGCCGGGGGCTGGTGCCGCAGCAGTTGCGGCAGCGCAAGGCGGACCAGGTGCAGCGTCATCAAGCGTGGGCGGGCCGGGTGACGTACGCGGCGGGCGTGCTGCTGTCGGGCGCCGGGCATGTGTTCTCGGGACGGGCGGTGCGCGGCGCGCTGTATGCGTTCCTCTTCCTCTTCGCGCTGGCCGCGACGCTCCTGCACCACGGACTGGTGCGAGCGCCCCATGGAGACGCGCCGCTGTACCTCAAGCTGGTGCCGATGGTGTTGCTGCTGGTGAGCGTCTACGTGCTGTCCCTGCGCGGCCTGCACCGGCTGCGGCAAGGGGAGGAGTGAGACCATGTCCCTGAAAGGCACGCTCAAGGACTTCGGCATCGGCGACATCCTTCAGCTCATCGGTCAGCAGCAGAAGACGGGCTCGCTCCAACTGGACAACAAGGACCAGGAGGTCCGCATCGGTTTCCGGGACGGCCACATCATCAAGGTCGAGAGCATCACCCGGAAGCGCAAGGACCTCATCGGCGCCATGCTGGTGCGCGCCGAGCTCATCACCGAGACGCAGTTGGAGGCGGCGCTGGAGACGCAGCGGCGCACCCTCAAGCGGCTGGGTGACGTGCTCGTCTCCAGCCAGGCCCTCACCGCTGAGCGCTTCCAGTCGATGATGCAGTTGCAGGCCACGGAGACGCTCTCCCGCCTCTTCACCTGGAAGACGGGCACCTACGAGTTCATCCAGGAGCCCGTCGAGCCCGACGCCGAGGCCATCCGCCCCCTGCGCGCCGAGACGGTGCTCATGGAGGGCTTCCGGATGGTGGACGAGTGGCCCGTCATCCGGAAGTCCATCCACCGCGACGACCTCTCGTTCGAGCGCATCAAGGCCCTGCCTCCGCCGCGCGAAGGCGAAGAGGGTGGCGAGCTGGGCGTCATCGCCACCACCGAACGGCGCGTGTACGACGAAATCGCGCCCGGCCGTGATTTGCGCAAGCTGGTGGACGTCTGCTGCCTGGGCGAGTTCGAGACCTGCAAGGCCCTGCACAACCTGGTTCGGGGCGAGTACGTGCGCATCATCCACCCGGAGGGGGCTCGGGCTCCCGCGCCGGGGGACGAGCGCCTGCTCTCCCGCATGGGGGGCGTGGTGGGTCGCGTGGTCGCCACCATGGGTGTGCTGGCGGTGCTGGCCGTGGTGGTGTCCCGGGTGGCGCTGGCGGATCCAGAGAGCACGCGCGCGGCCACCGGGTTCGCCGATGCCGCGGCCCAGCGTCATGTTTCCGATGCCCAACGCGTCCGCATCGAGTCCGCGCTGGAA
Source organism: Myxococcus eversor (assembly GCF_010894455.1). Classification (GTDB taxonomy): domain Bacteria; phylum Myxococcota; class Myxococcia; order Myxococcales; family Myxococcaceae; genus Myxococcus; species Myxococcus eversor. The sequence continues at coordinate 160,244 of NZ_JAAIXY010000024.1, forward strand.
GTGTTCCGCCTGGAACGCGGTGAGCTGCCGGAGCGACTGGATGCTTTGGTGCAAGCTGGATTGTTGAGCGCGGAGGAACTCAGATACCCCTGGCGGGAGGAGTACTACTACCGGCGGCTGGCCGCTCGGCGGTTCGTCCTCCTGCCACCCTTGCGCTAGTCGTCACCCAAAGTCGTCTTTCGAAGGCAGGGGGGCGGCGTTACGTTGCAGACAGCGGTACCGACCGAGGAACGACACGCATTGCGAAATCCCGCCACGTTGGAAGCGACCGCAGCCGTTTCGACGACCTCCGCCAAGGTGGATGTCCGGGACAATGAGACGGCCATGGCGCTGTGCGGCAACCAGAACGAAAACCTCAAGCTGATGGAGCGACGCCTCGGTGTCCGGGTGGGACAGCGGGGGACGGAGTTCCATCTGTCCGGACCTTCCGACGCGGTGGCCTTCGCCGTGCGCCTCCTGGAGAACCTGGAGGGGATGATTCGCGCGGGCCGCCCCCTGTACCGCGAGGACGTGGAGCAGGGCATCAAGGTGCTCGGACGGGGCGCGGAGTCGCTCCAGGAGGTCATGCTCGGCCCGGTGCTCAAGAGCTCCGGCAACCGGCAGATTGCTCCAAAGAGCATCGCCCAGAAGCGCTACGTGGACGCCATCCGCGCCCACGACATCGTCTTCGGAGTGGGCCCCGCCGGCACGGGCAAGACGTACCTGGCCATGGCCATGGCGGTGGCGTTCCTCCAGGAGCGCAAGGTCAAGCGCATCATCCTCGCGCGTCCGGCCGTCGAGGCGGGTGAGAAGCTGGGCTTCCTGCCTGGCGACATGCAGGAGAAGGTGAACCCCTACCTGCGTCCGCTCTACGACGCGCTGCACGACATGATGGCCGCCGAGCGCGCGGCGACCCTCGTGGAGGAGGGCGTGGTGGAAGTGGCCCCGCTGGCCTTCATGCGTGGCCGCACGCTCAACGACGCCTTCGTCATCCTCGACGAGGCGCAGAACACCACCGTGGAGCAGATGAAGATGTTCCTGACGCGCCTGGGCTACAACAGCAAGGCCGTCATCACCGGCGACGTGACGCAGGTGGACCTTCCCACGGGGAAGATGTCCGGGCTGAATCACGCCCGGACGGTGCTCAAGAACATCGAGGGCATCCACTTCGCGGAGTTCTCCGACGTGGACGTCGTCCGCCACCCGTTGGTGCAGGAGGTCATCCGCGCCTACGACAAGGCGGAGCTGGCGCAGAGCGAGGCGAAGCTGGCTCGCGAGGCAGCCCGCGCCGCCGCGGCTCAAGCGACTCCCGACGCCGTTGTCGGCTGAGTCCAAAGCCCTGACCTACCTATGCCCACCCGCCCGTACCCTGGCGGGCGGGCATTCGTATTTCCGCCCCCGTGAATTTTCCGGGGCGCTGCGGCCTTGATGGAGCCACGGCCCCTATCTAGGGTGAGGACCTCCATGGACGAACCGGAACCGCAGTCCCCCGCGCCCAGTCCCTTGGACGCGCTCGCAGCACGCCTCGGGTTGGGAAAAGGCGTCTGGGGGCGGCGTGCGGTCCAGGTGTTCCTCCTGTTGACAGTCTCGGTGGGCGCCGGCTTCGTCATCTCCCCCGGCCTCTACAGCCAGCAGATCCCCGCGCTCTCGGAGGAGAACCTCGGCAAGCCCTTCCGGGCCAGCTCTCCGGCGGGCTTCAAGGCCGCGCGGGACTACGAGGTCGTCCACCGGGCCATGACGACCCAGCGGCGCCAGGACGCCCGGGCCGCCGTCAGGCCCGTCTATGACTTGAACCCCGCCGTGGTGGGACATCTGCGCACCGTGGTCCGCGCCTCGTTCGCGACGATGCGGGAGCGGTTGGCGGAGCTGACGGACGCCCAGCCGGACGCCGAGCCCGAGGAGGGCAAGAAGCCGCGCCGCCACCCCGCGCCCACGCCGGAGCAGGTGGAGCGCGAGCGCCGGGCCCGTGAGTCGATGCAGGCGGAGCTCCAGGAGCTGCTCTTCGGCCAGCGTGACGCGGGGCTGGAGGCGGAGGACTTCCAGGCGCTCTACGGGAAGGGCTTCTCGGAAGAGGTGGAGGCGGCCACGCTGGTGCTCCTGGAGCGGGCCTACCGCTCCGAACAGGGACCGGTGCACGTGGCGGGCTCCCGGGAGGAGCTGGCACGCGAGGCGCCCCAGGGGCTCACCGTCCGGGACGTGGTGAACAAGGGCGAGGACACGCTGCCCAACGGCGCGCCGCAGGTGGTGGACATCCGCGAGGCGCACCAGGAACTGGACCGCTTCGCCTCGATTCCAGGCAACCTCCTGCCGGACGCGCCCGGTGTGCAGCGCCGCGCGGTGCTGCGGCTGGCCAAGCGGCTGGTGCGGCCCAACCTGACCATCAACATCGCGGAGACGGACGCGCGACGTCATCAAGCCGCGCAGGCGGTGAAGGACGCGGTCATCTCCATCAAGAAGGGGCAGCGCGTCATCGGTGATGGCGAGCTGGTGAACGAGGGGCACCTCGTCGTCCTGCGCGGGATGCGCGCGGAGACGGACCGGTTGGACCTGGTGCAGGTGCAGCTCGGTGGCACGGGGCTGGTGGCGCTCCTGGTGGTCGCCTCGTACTTCTTCTGCCTCAGCGCGTTCCGGCGCTTCCGGCCCACGCGCAAGGACGGGTTGCTCCTGGGCATCCTGCTGGTGGGGACGCTGGCCCTGTTGCAGCTCTGGGTGTCCATCGCGGACGCCATCCAGGACCGGTACACGGCGCTGCCCATCGAGGCGCTCTACTACGTGTTCCCGGTGGCGGGTGGCGCGATGCTGGTGCGCTTCATCCTCACGCAGGAGCTGGCGCTCTTCTTCGCCATGGTGTTCGCGTGCCTGGCGGGCGTCATGCTGGGCAACTCGCTGGCCTTCGGCATCTACACGCTGGTGGGCTCTCTGGTGGCGGCGGACCGCATCGTCAAGGCGAAGGACCGCGTGGGCATCTTCCGGGCGGGCCTGGTGACGGGCGCGGCCAACACGGTGGCGGTGCTCTTCCTGTTCCTCGTCGAGGGCAAGGGGCTGTCGGCGGACACGGCCATCACCGCGGTGAGCGCGTTCATCGGCTCGTCACTGGCGGTGCCCGTCATGGTGATGGCGCTCACGCCGCTCATCGAGATGACGTTCGGCTACGCGTCCGACATCAAGCTGTTGGAGCTGGCGAACCTCAACCACCCGGCGCTCAAGGAACTCATCGTCCAGGCGCCCGGCACGTACCACCACTCCATCATCATCGGCACGCTGGTGGAGAATGCGGCGGAGACCATCAGCGCCAATCCGCTGCTGGCGCGCTCGTGCGCGTACTACCACGACATCGGCAAGGGTCGGAATCCGCTCTACTTCGGGGAGAACCAGAAGGGGGAGAACCGGCATGACGCGCTCGCGCCCGCGATGAGCGCCGTCATCATCAAGCGCCACGTGACGGAGGGGCTGGAGATGGCGCGGCAGTACCGGCTCCCCAAGCTGGTGGCGGATGCGATTCCGCAGCACCACGGCACGCGCACGGTGGGGTATTTCTACCACAAGGCCCTGAAGGAGCAGGAGGGCAAGGAAGGCGCGCCGCCCATCGACGAGAGCATCTACCGCTATCCGGGACCGAAGCCTCAGTTCCGCGAGGCGGCGCTGGTGATGATCGCCGACGCGGTGGAAGCGTCGACGCGGTCCATGACGGACCCCACCACGACGAAGCTGCAGGCGCAGGTGCAGAAGATCATCAACCTCATCTTCTCCGAGGGGCAGCTCGACGAGTGCGACCTGACGCTGAAGGACCTGAATCTCATCTCGCAGTCCTTCCTGCACACGCTGGAGGGCATCTACCACACGCGTCCCGTCTATCCGGCCGGCGCGGTGGGAGGTGGCAAGGCGCCTCCGTTGGTGGTGGCGGGAGGCAAGGCCGTGGAGGCGAAGGAAAAGCCGCGCTCGGCGGGGGCGTTGTGAGTGGGACGCGAGGGGTGGTGACGGCGTGAGACTGCGCAAGGGCAAGGTCATCCCCCGGGATGACGGCAAGCGCATCGAGGAGTTCGTGGGTGCGGCGACGACGGGGACGGATGCGGCGTCCGTGGCGCGGATGCTCGCGCCGCCGGGCTGGTCCGAGCCGGCTCAGCGTCCCGAGTTCGATGAGATGGTCATCGTCCTCAAGGGGGAGCTGACGCTGGTGGTGGAAGGCCGCCGCGAGCGCATCTCCGAGGGCGAGGTGGGCCTGGTGCCGCGCGGCAAGCGCGTCGTGTACCGCAACGACGGCAAGGGCGCGTGCGACTACTGGTCCATCTGCGCGCCGGCCTTCCGTCCGGAGCGCGCGCACATGGAGGCGCCGGCACCCCGGGAGAAGGAGAACGTGGTGACGGTGCAACTCGCGCACGGGCAGGGCAAGGAGTTCGGCCGGCTCCTGACGACGTGGGCCCGGGACTACCTCAAGCGCCTGTCACTCACCCACTGCGAGCTGTCGCTGTCGCTGGTGGATGACCGCGCCATCCGGCGGCTCAACCGCACCTGGCGGGACAAGGACAAGGCGACGGACGTGCTGAGCTTCCCCGCGGGCGAGCAGCCCCGGGGCACGCCGGGCCCTCGCCCCCTGGGCGACGTGGTCATCTCCCTGGACACGGCGAAGCGGCAGGCGAAGGAGTACGGCCGCACGCTGGAGTCGGAGATGGCGCGCTACCTGGCGCACGGACTGCTCCACCTGCTGGGGCATGACCACGAGCGTCCGCGCGACGCGAAGCGGATGGCGGCGCTGGAGGAGGAACTCTTGGGCGAGCGCGGCATGGTGGCGGACTCGCTCCAGGTGGACGCGAAGGCCCGCCGGGCCCGCAGCCTGATGTAGGGGCCTCGCACGGCCCCCTGGCCGACAATCCGGCATCCTGTCGATTGAGTCGGGCGGGGTGCATGATAGGTAGGCCGCCTCCCGCGTGTTGGACAAAGCCATGCCCCGCTTGTCGCTCATCGCCCTCTGCCTGCTTGGCCTGTTGCTCGCGGCCCCCGCGCGCGCGGCCTCGGACTTCGTGCCTCCCTGGGGAACGGGCGAGAGCCAGGGAGAAGACCTCGTCATCTCGCTGGCCACCTTCAGCCCCGGCGACGACGTGCCCTCCTGGTGGGGACATGGCTCGCTGGTGGTGGAGGACCGGCGGCTCGGCTTGGCGCGTCTTTACAACTACGGGATGTTCTCCTTCGACGAGGCGATGCTGGCCCGCTTCGCGATGGGACGCCTGGAGTTCTGGGTGGGGCAGGCCCGCGTCGACAGCACCTACCGCTTCTACAAGGCGGAGGACCGCGACGTCCGCATCCAGGAGCTGAACCTCACCCCGGAGCAGCGCCAGCAAGTGGCGAAGCGGCTGGCCGACAACGTCCTGCCGGAGAACCGCGAGTACCTGTATCACCACTACAACGACAACTGTGTCACGCGCCTGCGGGACATGATCGACGGGGCCACGGGTGGGCAGCTCCGCGAGGCGGACCGGGCTCCCGGGCGGATGACGCTGCGCGAGCACACGCGGCGCTACACGTCGGTGAACGCGCCGACGAGCGTGCTGCTCGACTTCATGATGAACGACGAGATTGACCACCCCATCACCCGCTGGGAGGAGGCCTTCCTCCCGGACGAGTTGGAGACGCAGGTGGCCACGCTCGAGCTCAAGGACGCGCAAGGGCAGACGCGACCGTTGGTGGCGAAGAGCTGGAACTACTACGCGTCGCCCGTCCGTGCGCGTCCTCCCGCCGAGCCGCCTCCCTGGGGCCCCTGGATTCTCGCGCTGGGCCTGACGCTGGGCGGTGGGGCGCTGGGACTGGCCGCCTGGGAGCGCAAACGGGGGGGGAGGGTGGCGCGGGTGCTGCTCGGCCTGGAGACCGCGGTGCTGGGGCTGATGCTGGGCATTCCGGGCACGGCGCTCTTCGTGATGTGGCTGGTGACGGACCACACGGTGGTCTACCGGAACGAGAACCTGTTCCTGGCCAACCCGCTGACGCTCCTGGCGGTGCCCTTCGGCGTGTCGCTGATGCGGGGCAACCCGAGGGCGCGCGCGCGGCTGTTCAAGCTGTGGGGCGCGCTCACGGCGACGGCGGTGCTGGGCATCGTGCTCAAGGTGCTGCCCCCGTTCGACCAGGACAACTGGCGCCTCATCGCGCTCATCCTGCCCATCTCCCTGGGGATGGCGGGGGCGTTCGGCCTGGACCGCGTCCTCGCGCGCTTCACCGGGACACATCGCGCGTCAGCGGACCCGCGCGACACCGTCGCTCGGCTCAAGACGCCCTGACGTCTTTCGTTTTCAACCTGTTTCCGCGCGGTGGCCGCTGACGGCACCGCGCGCCCGCGGAGAACAAGACATGGCGAACGATTCGATGGAGAAGATCAACGGCCTTCGGGAGCGCGTGTTGGCGCTCCGGGGGCATCTTTGACCTGGACCGCAAGCGGTCCCGCATCGCGTTGATTGAGCGTGAGAGCACGCTGCCCACCTTCTGGGACGACAACACCAAGGCGCAGTCGATGTTGAAGGAGAAGTCCGCGCTGGAGGCGGGCGTGGCCTCCTACGACAAGGTGATGCGCGGGCTCGATGACGCGCAGACGCTGCTGGAGCTGGCGGCGGAGATGAGCGACGAGGACACGGCCCAGGAGGCGGAGGGCTCGCTCGCGGGGCTGGACGGCGACGTCGCGAAGCTGGAGCTGGCGCGCATGCTGTCTGGTGAGCAGGACCGCAGCAGCTGCTTCATGGACATCAACGCCGGCGCCGGTGGCACCGACTCGATGGACTGGGCGGCCATGCTGTTGCGCATGTACACGCGCTACTGTGAGACGAAGGGCTGGAAGGTGGAGATCAGCGACGAGGTGCCGGGCGAGGAGGCGGGCTTCAAGAACGTCTCGCTGCGCATCGAAGGCGACTTCGCCTACGGCTACCTCAAGGCCGAGGTCGGCGTGCACCGGCTGGTGCGCATCTCCCCGTTCGACGCCAACGCGCGCCGGCAGACGGCCTTCGCTTCAGTGGACGTCTACCCGGAGGTGGATGACGCCATCCAGATCGACCTCCCGGAGAAGGACATCGAGCTGAAGTTCATCCGAGGCAGCGGCGCGGGTGGACAGAAGGTCAACAAGACGTCCTCCACCGCGCAGCTGCGCCACCTTCCCACGGGCATCATCGTCACCACGCAGACGGAGCGCTCCCAGTCGGCCAACAAGGAAATGGCCTTCAAGATTCTGCGCGGCCGCCTGTACGAACTGGAGATGAAGAAGCGCGAGGCCGCGCGCGACGCCGCCGAGGCCGCGAAGAAGGACATCTCCTTCGGCTCGCAGATCCGCTCCTACGTGCTGGCCCCCTACCGCATGGTGAAGGACCTGCGCACCGGCGTGGAGACGGGCAACGTGGACGCGGTGCTGGACGGTGATTTGGAGGAGTTCATTACCGCGCAGTTGTTGGGGGTGAAGAACCCCAACCGCAACGCGGCCATGGATTAGCCGCGAGCACCCGGGAACCTTTTTCCGCGCCTTGTTGTCGGAGGCGCGGTGGGGCAGGGGAACGGGATAGGCTCGAGGAGCAGTGGCCCCTCCTCCTCGGAGGGGCTGTCGCGGGAGGACATCGGTGTCGCCGGGCGGCGTGCTCGAAATCGGACAGGACGGGCCGGCCGCGGATGCGACCGCGTCACGGCGCGAGGACGCGGCCCTGCTGGCCCGCCTGCGCCAGGGCGAGCCCGAGTCCTTCGAGCAACTGGTGCGCACGCACCAGGACCGGGTCTACGACTTCTGCGTCCGCATGGTGGGGGACCGCGAGGAGGCCCACGACCTGGTGCAGGAGATTTTCGTCAGCGTGCACCAGAACGTCCGCCGCTTCCGCGAGGACGCGAAGCTGTCCACCTGGCTGTTCCGAATCACGAAGAACCACTGCATCAACCGGCTCAAGTACCTCAAGCGTCGCGGCCGGGGCCGCTCGGAGGAGTACGACGAGACGAGCGACCTGTGGGTGGACGGCCCGGGGGCGCCGCCCGCGCCGGATGCGGCCCTGGAGTCCGCGCGCGAGCGGGCCCGGGTGCAGTGGGCCATCTCCCAGCTCGAGCCGGATGCCCGCATGCTGGTGGCCCTGCGCGATATCGAGGGCCTGAGCTACGACGAAATCGTGGACATCACCGAGCTGCCCGAGGGCACGGTGAAGAGCCGGCTCCACCGGGCGCGCGAAAAGCTGGCGAACCTCCTGGGGCGGCTTGAGCCATGAGTGGATTCCATCGCAGACTCCCGGACGTGGACCCGCACCTGAACCACCGCGAGGCCAAGGCCCTCTTCTTCGCGCTCGCTGACGACGAGCTGCCTGCCCCCCAGGCGCAGGCGGTGCGTACACACCTGGACGGCTGCGACGAGTGCCGCCAGGGGTGGGAGGGATATTCGCGGACCGTACGACGTCTCCAGGGCGTGGAGCGGGAGAAGGCCCCGCCCGCGCTGGCGTCGCTGGTGATGACTCGCGTGCGTCGTCAGCGTCGTTTCGGGCTGAAGGGCCTGCACATGGCCCACATGCAGCACCGCTTTCCGGTGGAGATCCTCATCCCCCTGCTGCTCGCCGCGGCGGTGGCCGCCTTCCTGGTGATGGCCGCCCCCTGAAGCTTCCCGATGTGTTGCGTTGCGTCCTGAGGGAGCCTTGGCTACGGTGCCGCGCCTCTTGGAAGGGCGCGCGATGGCTGACGACCAGAACAACGACCTGGGCTCGAAGGAGCAGGAAATCTACGACCAGCGGCTGGAGAAGGCCGCGAAATGGCGTGAGGCCGGCTTCAACCCTTACGGCAATGGCCACCGCCCCCAGCACCTCGCGGCCGACATCCTCGCGAAACACGCGGACGCCACCCCGGAGGCGCTGGAGCAGACGCCCGCGACCTACGAGGTCGCGGGGCGGCTCGTGGCCATGCGCTCGTTCGGCAAGGCCGCCTTCATCAAGCTGAGAGATCGCTCCGGCGAAATCCAGGTCCACATGAAGAAGGACGCGCTCGCGGAGGCGTACGAGGTCTTCAAGCTGTGTGATTTGGGCGACTTCCTGGGCGTCACCGGCACGCTGTTCCGCTCGAAGACGGGCGAGCTGACGCTGGCGGCGACGAAGTTCGCGCCGCTCACCAAGTCCCTGCGGCCCCTGCCGGAGAAGTGGCACGGCCTGACGGACGTGGAGATCCGCTACCGCCAGCGCTACCTGGACCTCGTGTCCAACCCGGAGGTGAAGCAGACCTTCCTCCGGCGCAACAAGCTCATCCGCTTCCTGCGCTCCTTCCTCGACGGGCGTGACTTCGTCGAGGTGGAGACGCCGATGATGCACCCGCTGGTGTCGGGCGCCGCGGCGCGGCCGTTCACCACGCACCACAACGCGCTCGACATCGACCTGTACATGCGCATCGCTCCAGAGCTGTACCTGAAGCGACTGGTGGTGGGCGGCCTGGAGCGCGTCTACGAGGTGAACCGGAACTTCCGCAACGAGGGCATCAGCACCCGGCACAACCCCGAGTTCACCATGCTCGAGTTCTATCAGGCGTACGCCACGTACGAGGACCTGATGGACCTGAGCGAGGAGATGATTTCGGAGGCGGCCAAGGCCGTCACCGGCGACTCCAAGGTGAAGTACGGCGAGCACGTGCTGGACTTCGGCAAGGGCTGGAAGCGCATCTCCATGGTGGAGGCCATCCGCGAGGCCGTGGGCGGCGGGACGCTCACCGACAAGGACATGGCGGACGCGGACAAGCTCCGCCACGAGCTGCTCAAGACGGCGCACGCCGAGTCCGAGCGGCGCGCCATCGACACGATGAACCACGGGGAGCTGGTGGGCGCCCTCTTCGAGGCCCACGTCGAGCACACCCTGATTCATCCCACCTTCATCACCCATTTCCCCACCGCCGTCTCCCCGCTGGCCCGCAGGAACGACCAGAATCCGGAAATCGCGGACCGGTTCGAGCTGTATGTGGCGGGGCGGGAAATCGCGAACGCCTTCTCCGAGCTGAACGACCCGTTGGACCAGAAGGGCCGCTTCCAGGCCCAGCTCGACGCCAAGCAGCGCGGACAGCAGGAGACGATGGACTACGACGAGGATTACATCCGGGCACTCGAGCACGGCATGCCTCCCACCGCGGGTGAAGGCATCGGGATTGATCGGCTCGCGATGCTGTTCACGGATGCGCAGAGCATCCGCGACGTCATCCTGTTTCCCCTCCTCAAGCCACTGGCGAAGTAGCCAGGAGGCCAAGTGCACTCGGCAGAACGGCAGACCGTCCACCGCTGGATTCTCCTCTGGGCCGGGGCCCTCGTGGCCCTGGTGGGATTCATCCTGCTCGCGTGGTCCATCTCCGCGTCCGGCGCCTGGGCGGAGGTCAGCTCCGCTTTGGGGTTGTCCCTGTTCGGCTGGGGCGGGGTGCTCCAGGCCATCAACGCGGCCTCCCTCCTGCCGGCGCATGCGGCGGTGAAGGAATCGCTTCCTCCGGCCGGCACCTGGTCGCTCGTCTCCGGCACCCTCATCTGGCTGCTGGGCTGGGGACTGGTCGCCGCGGGCACCCGCCGCGCTCCGGCGTCGACGGAAGGTCCGAGCCTCGCGGCCGGGGCTCCGCTCTACCCGCGCCTGGCGCGCTACCGGGACTTCTACTGGAGCACGCTGGGGGCCTACGGCGGCGGCATCCTGCTCGCCGAGCTGGTGCTCGTCCTCCTCCAGACGGTGCTGTCCAGCGGCGTGCCCTCCACGGATTTGAGCGCGGTGAAGGACTCGGGCGGGGGGCTGTCGCTGCCTCCCACCGGCGCGTTCGCCATCTCCCTGGTGATTGGCGCCGCGGTCGCCTTCATCTCCGGCTTCATCGGGGCTTCACGCGCGCAGCGGCTGTCGCTGCCGGAAGCCACCATCGGCGTGCTCTACCTGGGCCTGCCCGTCCCCATCCTCTTCACCCTGATGGAGCGGATTCCCTGGCTCCAGCTCCAGCTCGGCTACCGGCTGCGCGAGGTGACGTATGTGGCGAGCCTGCTCGGCCGTCCGGAGCTGGCGTACTGGCTGACCTTCACCGGCCTGGTGCTGGCGCTGGTGCTGGGCATCAACACGGGCTTCGTCGCCGCCGGCAGCGGGCGCGTGGACCTGAAGCTGGGCTTCGAGCTGTTCGTCGCGCGCCGCCATGTCGCGGTGTTCCGCCCGTCGCTGCTCTTGGGGACGCTGGCGGTGCTGATGTTCGGCATCATCCCGCCCCTGCTCGTCTACTTCATCATCCGCGCCGCCGAGGCCGCGGTGGAGCGCACCCGCATCCGCGCGCTGGGCCTGTCGGACCCTCTGGCCGCGTCGGAGGCGCTGCACTCGCTGAAGCTCCGTGAGCAGTCGCCCACCATGATGATGACCGCCCTGTCGGTGGGCGGCGTGGGCGTGGGCGTGATGGCGCTCATCATCGTCCTGTCGGTGATGAGCGGCTTCGAGGCGGACCTCCAGAAGAAGATCCTGGGCACCAACGCGCACGCGGTGGTGACGCGGTACGCCGGTGATTTGCCCGAGTACGCCAAGGTGATGGAGTCCATCCGCAAGGTTCCCGGCATCGCGGGGCAGACGCCCTTCATCATCAACCAGGTGATGATCGCCTCCGAGGGCAACGTCGACGGCGTCATCATCAAGGGCATCGACCCGGCCACGGTGGGCGAAGTCACGGACCTGCCCCGCAACATCCTTGGCAACAACTCGCTCGACATCCTCTACACGCCGGAGAAGATCCTCTCGCGCGGCATGGACGAGGAAGAGACCGAAGCTCCCAAGGACGGCGGGGAAGGGGAGGAGGGCGGAGACGACATCATCCGCCGCTCCGGCAAGCCGACGAAGCCGCCCGTATTGCCCGGCATCGTCATCGGCCGCGAGCTGGCCGCGTCGCTGCGCGTGGTGGTGGGGGACAGGGTGAACGTGGTGTCGCCCCTGGGCACGGAGCTCGGGCCCACGGGGCCCATCCCCAAGAACCGGGCCTTCCGCGTGGCGGCCGTCTTCTACTCGGGGATGTACGAGTACGACTCCAAGTTCGTCTACATCCTGCTCAAGGAAGCGCAGGACTTCTTCAACATCCAGGGCGCGTCCGGCATCGAGCTGAAGGTGGTCGACATCGATGACGCCCGGCGCATCTCCGGCCAGGTGGTGAAGCTGCTCGGTGGGTACCCCTACCGCGCCCGTGACTGGGGCGAGATGAACAAGAACCTCTTCTCCGCGCTGCGCCTGGAGAAGCTGGTGATGGGCATCATCCTCTCCATCATCATCATCGTGGCCGCGGGCCTCATCGTCGCCACGGTCATCATGCTGGTGCTGGAGAAGCGCAAGGAGATCTCCGTCCTCAAGGCGCTGGGTGTCCCCGATGGCGGCATCGTGAAGATCTTCCTCGCGGAAGGCCTCCAGATTGGCGTCGCCGGAGGGCTGTTGGGCCTGTTCTCCGGCCTCGCCTGGTGCTTCTTCATCGAGAAGGTCGGCATCAAGCTGGACCCGGAGGTCTATTACATCCCCGCGCTGCCGGTGCGCATCGAACCTTTGCAGACCGCGCTGGCTGTCGTCATCGCGGTGCTCGTCACCTACCTGGCTTCCATCTATCCGGCCCTCAAGGCCAGCAGCGTGGAACCGGTGGAAGGGCTGAAGGCGGAGTAGCCATGACGCTGTTGTCCATCCGCAACGTCTTCAAGAGCTACTTCCTGCACGGCAAGCGCATCGACGTGCTGCGCGCGGTGTCGCTCGATATCGGCAAGGGAGAGCTCGTCTCGCTCGTGGGGGCCTCCGGTGCGGGGAAGAGCACCTTCCTGCACGTGCTGGGCACCCTGGACGCTCCCGCCGCGGGCGAGGTCTTCTTCGAGGGCCGCTCCGTGTTCGACATGAACGACGCGGAGATCGCCGAGTTCCGCAACCGCACCATGGGCTTCGTCTTCCAGAGCCACTACCTGCTGCCGGAGTTCACCGCCCTGGAGAACGTGGCCATGCCGGCCCTCATCCAGCGCCAGGAGCGGACCGGGGCCTACACCTATGCCCGGGAGCTCCTGGAGCGGGTGGGCCTGGGGCAGCGGGTGGACCACAGGCCAGGGGAACTGTCCGGTGGCGAAGCCCAGCGGGTGGCCCTGGCACGCGCCCTGGTGCTAAAGCCCGCTGTCCTGCTCGCCGACGAGCCGACCGGCAACCTGGACCCGGCCACGGGCGAGGGCATCCACCAGCTCCTGAGGGACGTCAATCGAGAGCTGGGCATCACCGCCGTCATCGTCACCCACAATGAAACACTCGCCCGTTCCATGCCCCGCCGCCTGCGGCTGGCTGGCGGGCAGGTGTCGGAGGCTTGATGGCTCCGCGCTTTTGGATTGAGGGCGTCGCGCCCCTTCCCGTACATTGCCCCGCCTTTCTCTGGCCGGTCTCCCCTTGAGGCACCCCGTTCTGTCCCGCAAGTCACTGCTCCCGCTGCTGGCGGTCGTCCTGTGGTCGCTCGTGCCTGGCTCCGTCCAGGCGCAGGTGAACGGGGGTGCGCCCTCAGCGACCCCGGTTCCGAGCGCCCCGGCCCCCGCTCCTGAACGTCCCCAGGACGCCCCTGTCGACACCTCCCCCGCCGACGAAGCCCCCGCGTCCGAGGATGACCTCAACCGGGTGGTGGAGGTTCGCGTCGAAGGCAACAAGCGCGTGGAGGCGGAGGCCATCCGTCGCGCCTTGCGCACCAAGGTCGGCCAGCCCCTGGCGTCCGCCCGGAGCGCCGAGGACCTCCGGGCCGTGTGGGCCCTGGGGTACTTCCAGAACGTGGAGCTGCTCGTGCAGCGGCTGCCGCGCGGTGTCGCCTACGTCGTCCGCGTCGAGGAGCGGCCCATCGTCCGGTGGGTGACGCTCCAGGGCAACGAGGAGCTGAGCCGGGACGACCTGAAGGAAGAAATCGAGGCCAAGCCCAACACGATTCTGGAGCTGGAGACCGTGCGCAGCACGGTGAAGAAGATCCAGGCCAAGTACGTGGAGAAGGGCTTCTTCCTCGCCGAGGTCAAGTACCAGATCAAGCCCAACGAGGGCGGCAGCGTCGACGTGCTCATCATCATCAACGAGCACGCCAAGGTGATGGTGAAGCAGATCACCTTCATCGGCGCGGAGAAGGTCTCTCCGGCGGAGCTCAAGGAGACGATGATCACCCGCGAGGGTGGCTTCCTCTCCTTCTTCTCGGGTGAGGGCACCTACCGCGAAGAAGCGTTCCAGCGCGACCTGGCCGTCATCCAGATCGCCTACTACGACCGCGGCTTCATCAACGTCAAGATCGACAAGCCCACGGTCCAGCTCAGCGCGGACAAGCGCTACATCTACATCACCCTGCGCATCACCGAGGGCGAGCCCTACGACATCGGGAAGATCGACTTCTCCGGAGACCTGCTCTCCGACGTGTCGAAGGAGCAGATGGCCAGGCTGATGAAGTCGACGCCGGGCCAGCGCTTCAACCGCTCGCAGCTGTCGCAGGACATCCTGGGCCTGTCGGACGTCTACTTCGACCGGGGCTTCGCGTACGCGAACATCAACCCCGTCACCAGCGTCAACGCGGACAACCGCACGGTGGACCTGACCTTCGATGTGCAGAAGGGCCCCCAGGTCACCATCGAGCGCATCGACGTCGTCGGCAACAGCAAGACGCGCGACAAGGTCATCCGCCGCGAGCTGCGCGTGTACGAGGGCGAGCTCTACAGCGGCACCGGTGTGCGCCGCAGCAAGGAGCGCGTCACCGCGCTGGGCTTCTTCGAGACGGTGGAGATCACCCAACGCGCGGGAAGCACCGACGACACCATCGTCCTCCAGGTGGAGGTGAAGGAGAAGGCCACCGGTACCTTCCAGGTGGGCCTGGGCTTCTCCAACGTGGAGAACTTCATCTTCACGGCGCAGATCTCCCAGAACAACTTCCTGGGCTGGGGCCAGAGCGTCTCCGCGTCCGCGCAGATTTCAGGCCTGCGCTCCCTGGTGCAGCTGTCGTTCTATGACCCGTACTTCCTGGACACCAACTACCTGTTGTCCGCGGAGTTCTTCCGCGTCCAGGCCGACTACGACGGCTTCATCCGCAACTCCACCGGTGGCACCATCTCCATCGGCTACCAGTTCATCGACGACCTGCTCGGCACCATCGGCTACACCCGTGAGTGGGTGAACGTGGAGGCGGGCTCGAACCTGGGCGCCGTGCTCCTGGCCAACCAGTTCCTGTCCGGCACCACCAGCGCGGCGCGCCTGTCGCTGTCGTTCGACCGCCGAGACAACCGCCTGTTCCCGTCGCGCGGCTTCATCCACTACGGCTCGGTGGAGCTGGCCCCGGACTTCCTGGGCGGCACGTTCCTCTTCAACCGGTACACGGCCTACTCGCGCCTGTACTTCCCGATGCCGCTGGGCTTCGTCTTCAAGACGAACGCAACCATCGGCTACATCCAGCAGCTCGACTCGAACAAGCCGCTGCCCATCTCCGAGCTGTACTACGTCGGTGGCATCAACAGCGTCCGCGGCTACTACCTGCGCAGCATCAGCCCCTCGGTGAAGGTGCCCCGCTCCGGCAACCCGGACGCCACCGTCACGGACTTCCTCGTCGGCGGCAACAAGCAGCTCGTCTTCAACTTCGAGCTGGAGTTCCCCATCTTCGAGAAGGCCGGCCTGAGAGGCGTGCTCTTCTATGACGCGGGCAATGCTTTCGGCTCGAACGAGCGCTTCTTCCAGGACCGACAGGACAAGCTGCCGCTCGGCCTGTTCCACTCCGCGGGCTTTGGCTTCCGCTGGTTCAGCCCCATCGGCCCCTTGCGCTTCGAGTGGGGCATCCCGCTGACCAGGCGGCCGGAAGACGACCGGATTCTGTTCGAGTTCACTATCGGCAACTTCTTCTGATAAGCCGTCGTCCGTCGTCCCGGCCCCGCCCTGGCGGGAAGGGTTGAACAAGCCCGGGCGTCTGACGTCGGACCCTGTACCCTTCCCTGAGGAGCTGTTGAACATGTCGCTTCGCACCACTGTCGCGGCCATGGCCGCCGTCCTGTCGCTTGCCCTGCCGGTGGCCGCCTCGGCCGCCGACCTGAAGGTCGCCTACGTGGACCTCCAGCGCGTCCTTCTCGAGGTGGACGACGGCAAGGCCGCCAAGGCTCGCCTCCAGAAGTGGCTGGAGGGCAAGCAGAAGGAAATCGACGCCGAGCAGACCGCGCTGCGCACGGAGAAGGAGACGCTGGACAAGCAGGCCAGCGCGATGACTCCCGACGTCCGTGCCCAGAAGGAAGCGGACCTGCAGCGCAAGGTGATGGTGCTCGCCCAGAAGTGGGAGAAGAGCCGCGGCGAGGCCGCCACCAAGGAGCGCCAGGAGATGGAGCCCATCATCAACAAGATCGACCAGGTGGTGGCGTCCATCGCCCAGCGGGACGACCTGGGCATGGTCCTGGACAAGCGCGACTCGGGCATCGTCTTCGCGAAGGCCCAGTACGACATCTCCAACGAAGTGATTCGCTCGTACAACAGCTCGAAGACGACGAAGACGACGGCGGCGAAGGACGCCCCGACGAAGTAATCGGCTCCACGTGAAGACCTCCCCCGCACCCCGACGGCTCGGGGAGCTCGCCGCCCATGTCGGGGGAGAGCTCCTCGGTGACCCCGAGCAGCTCATCCACGGACTCAACGGGCTCGAAGAAGCCAGCCCGGGAGACGTGTCCTTCTACGGAAACACGCGCTACCGCCGCCAGTTCGAGGCCACGAAGGCCTCGGCCGTGCTGGTCGGCGGCGACACTCCGCCCCGCGAGGGCGTGGCGCTGGTGCGTGTCTCCAACCCGCACCTCGCCTACGCGAAGCTGCTGCGGCTGTTCCATCCGGCCAACCGTCCCGCGCCTGGAGTCCGTCCCGGCGCGCACGTCCATCCGGAGGCCACCATCCATCCGGAGGCCACGGTGCTCGCCGGCGCCTGCGTGGAGGCGGGCGCCCGCGTGGGCGCGCGCAGCGTGCTGTACCCCGGTGCCTATCTGGGGGAGCACGCCACGGTGGGCGAGGACAGCGTGCTGCACCCCAACGTCACGGTGCGCGAGCGCTGCGTCATCGGCAACCGCGTCATCCTGCACGCGGCCAGCGTGGTGGGCGCGGACGGGTTCGGCTTCGCCTTCAACCCCGAGGGGGAAGAGGGGCCGGAGCACTTCAAGATTCCCCAGGTCGGCAACGTCCGCATCGAGGACGACGTCGAGGTGGGCGCCTGCACCTGCATCGACCGCGCGACGGTGGGCGAGACGGTGGTGGGGCGGGGCAGCAAGCTCGACAACCTGGTTCAGATTGCCCACAACGTGCGCGTGGGGCCCATGTCGCTCATCTGCGCGCAGGCGGGCGTGTCCGGCTCGGCGGAGATTGGCACCGGCGTGGTGCTGGCGGGCCAGGTGGGCGTGGTGGGCCATATCCGCGTGGGCGACCTGGCCAAGGTCGGCGCCCAGTCCGGCGTGGCCCATGACGTCCCGGACGGGCAGGTGGTGAGTGGCAGTCCCGCGATTGCCCACCGCGAGTGGCTGCGCGCCAGCGCGGCGTCGGGGCAGGTGGCGGACATGCTCAAGGAAATGCGGGCCCTGCGCCGCAGGGTGGAGCAGCTCGAGAAGGCGAAGGGGGAGTGATGGACATCGGTGAAATCCAGAACCTGCTGCCGCATCGGTATCCGTTCCTCCTGATTGACCGGGTGGTGGAGATTGTTCCCGGCCAGAAGATCACGGCCTACAAGAACGTCACCATCAACGAGCCCTTCTTCAACGGCCATTTCCCGGGGCACCCGGTGATGCCCGGGGTGCTCATCCTGGAGGCGCTCGCCCAGGCTTCGGCCATCCTTGCGTATAAGAGCGAGAACATGGACCCGACCCAGAAGGTGACCTACCTGATGGGCGTTGACGGAGCGCGCTTCCGCAAGCCGGTGGTGCCGGGAGACAGGCTGCAGCTCCTCATCGAGGTGCTGCGACACAAGGGCGCCGTGTGGAAGACGAAGGGCACGGCGACCGTGGATGGCGTGAAGGTCGCCGAAGGCGAGTTCCTGGCCACCGTGGTGGACAAGAACAAGGACGCTGGAGCGGCAGAGGGCGCGGCGTCCTGACCGCGAGCTGGCGAGGCAGAGGAAACGACATGGCTCAGGTTCATCCCTCCGCGGTGGTTCACCCCGATGCGCGTCTGCACGACACGGTCGAGGTGGGGCCCTTCTCGGTCATTGGTCCCCAGGTGACGATTGGCGAGGGCTCCCGCGTGGGGCCCCACGTCGTCATCGAGGGCCGCACCACGCTCGGCGCGCGCAACCGCATCTTCCAATTCTCCTCGGTGGGCGCGGACCCGCAGGACTTGAAGTACGCGGGCGAGGACACCGAGCTCACGCTCGGCGACGACAACACGATTCGCGAGTTCGTCACCCTGCACAAGGGCACGGCGGGCGGCGGCGGGGCCACGCGCGTCGGCAACGGCAACCTCTTCATGGCCAACAGCCATGTGGCCCACGACTGCATCGTCGGAGACGGCTGCCGCATCGGCAACGGGTCCGCGCTCGCGGGCCACGTGACGATGGAGGACCACGTCATCATCAGCGGCCTGGCGGCGGTGCACCAGTTCACCCGCCTGGGCAGGTTCGCCTTCATCTCCGGTGGCGCCATGGTGACCATGGACATCCCCCCGTACGCCACGGCGCAGGGCGACCGGGCGGAGCTGGTGGGGCTCAACACCGTGGGCCTGGAGCGCGGAGGCTTCTCCAAGGAGCAGATCGAGCGCATCAAGGAGGCCCACCGCATCCTGTTCCGCTCGAAGCTGGGGCTCCAGGACGCGATGGCGCGGCTGCGCACGGAGCTGGCGGGCCACCCGGAGGTCGACCACCTGGTGGCCTTCATCGCGCAGAGCAAGCGCGGGCTGACGCGTTGAGCGGACTGAAGCGCTAAGCTGCGAACATGGCGCTTGTACTCCAGGACAGTAGAATCGGCCTTATCGCGGGCAACGGGCAGCTTCCGTTCCTCTTCGCGCGCGCGGCGAAGGCACGGGGGCTGGAGGTGGTGGCCGTGGCGCACCGGGGGGAGACAGACCCGGCGCTGGCCTCCGAGGTCGCTTCGCTGACCTGGGTGCGCGTGGGGCAGGTGAACCGCATCCAGAAGGCCTTCCGGGCCGGAGCGGTGAACCAGGCGGCCATGGCGGGCGGAATCGGCCGGGTGAAGGCGCTGAAGGACGCGCGTCCGGACCTGGGGGCCATGCGCATCATCTCCCGCCTGCGCAGCTTCCGGGACGACGCGCTCCTGCGCGCCGTGGCGGCGGACTTCGAGTCACATGGCATCACCATCATCTCCCCCACGGACTTCCTGGGCGAGGTGCTGTGCCCGGAAGGTCACCTCGCGGGGCCTCCGCTGCGCTCAGTGCAATCTCAGGACGTCGCGCTCGGACGCGAAGTCGCCGTGCTGCTGGGGCAGGCGGATGTGGGCCAGACGGTGGTGGTCCACGAGGGCCACGTCCTCGCGCTGGAGGCCGTGGAGGGCACCGACGAGGCCATCCGTCGCGGCGGTCGCCTGCTGGGTGGGCCGGGCGCGGTGGTGGTGAAGCGCTGCAAGCCGCAGCAGGACCTGCGCTTTGATTTGCCCGCCGCCGGGCCCCGCACGCTGGAAGTGATGAAGGAAGTGGGCGCCAAGGTGCTGGCGCTGGAGGCGGGGCGCACCGTGCTGCTGGATGCGCCGGAGCTCTTCGCGGGCGCGCGCGCCGCGGGCATCACCCTCGTCGGCGTGTCCTGAGCAAGCCTCTGGTGGAGCGCAGGTAGGAAGCCGGAGCATGCCTCCCCGGCTGCCCCTGGGAGTGGGTGCGCGCGGGTGAATTCCGTCGCGCCCGGCGCGTCTTGCTCGCGAAGCATTTCCTCGCGGGAAGCATCCGCCTACCCTGTCTCGGTGGAATCCACCCATCCGGACCGCTGTTGCACGCGGCCCGTGACGCCGGAGGTCGACGCCGCGCCATGAATGCCCGCCTGGTACTAGTGCTCAGTCTCGTCGCCGCAACTCCGCTTCCCGCGTTCGCCGACGCCATCCGGGTGTCCCTGGAGGGCCGGGCCGCGGTGGGTGAGGCGCTCCCGGCATTGCTCGTGCACATCGACGAGCCGATTGCCGGCTTCGAGGTGAAGCTCAAGCGCGGCGACGGGAAGGTGGTCGAGGTGAAGGGCGGGGGAAAGCCGGGAATCACCCGGCGCATCGAGCTGGAGCAGCCCGAGGGTCGCTTCCATTACGAGGGCGAGCTGGTGGTGCGCTTCCCCAACGCCGAGTTGGGCAGCATGCCGCTGTCCTTCGACACGGAGCTCAACGGACCGCTGCGGTTGGACGTGCGCTCGGAGAACGTGGACGTCGCGGGGCGCAAGCTTCGCTTCCAGCTCTCGCGTCCCGCGGGCCGCGTGGAGCTGACGGTGCTGATGGACACGGGAAAGAAGGCCTTCGAGGGCGAGGTGCCCTTCAAGGGCGAGCCAGCGGGCACGCCGCTTCCCCTGAGCTGGCCACCCGCCGAGGGCCGGGTGATGAAGATTTCTCTCCGAGCCTTCGACACATCGGACTTCTACACGGGCGTGGACCTCTTCCCCTGGCGAGTGGACATTCCCCACGAAGAGGTGGGCTTCGCCTCGGGCCGCGCGGACATTCCCGCCGCGGAGCGCGGCAAGCTGGACAGGAGCCATGCGTTGATTGCGGAGGCGCTGGCGAAATACGGCCGCTTCGCGGCGGTTCGTCTGTACGTCCTGGGGCACACGGACACCGTGGGCGCCACGGCGGACAACCGGGAGCTGTCGCTCAAGCGGGCCCGGAGCATCGCCGCGGCCTTCCGTCAGCGCGGGCTGAAGGTGCCAATTTTCTACGAGGGGTTTGGTGAGGAGTCGCCAGCGGTGCGGACTCCGGACGAGACGGCGGAGGCAGGCAACCGCCGGGCCGAATACATCATCGCGGTGGAGGACCCGACGCTGGACGGGGCGCCCTTCTCGCCGCGGTGGAGGAAGCTGTAGCGGACGCGAAGACGTGACGAGGAGGCGACGGATGGACGGATTCCAACGGTGGGCCTGGGGCGTGGTGGGTATCTCGCTCCTGGCGGGGGCGGGCTGCGCGCATCAGGCGCCGCTCGCCGTGAGGCGGGAGGTGGAGGCGGACAAGTGCACGCTGATTCAATCCGTACTGAAGGAACCGACGCCGTCGCGCATGGTGGAGGAAATCGCCGCGCAGGGCCGCCACGAGCCCACCCCGGTGCGGGTGTACGTGCGGCGCCCCGAGCAGTCCATGCTGGAGCGCTTCTTCGAGGGAGACGAGCCCCGCTGCGGCGACGCCACCTTCAAAGTCGTGCAGGAGAGCGTCCTCGACGCGGTGGTGGTGTACCTGCAGGAGGTGCGAGAGGGCTACGCGTACGACGCGCGCCGCTCCGGGCCGGACGAGCTCACCCTGGAAGGCACGCCGCAGGGCACGCTGAAGCGCGCGGGCCCGCAGTGGGTCGCGGGCAAGTGAGTTACTTCAGCAATTCCTTGGCGCCGTCCGCGATGAACTGCACGGCGATGGCGGCGAGGATGAGCCCCATGACGCGCTCGACGATGGCGACCCCGGACTGACGCAGCACCCGCTGCACGAGGCCGGAGGCGCGCAGGATGAAGTAGCTGGCCACGAAGGTGAGGATGATGGCCGCCAGCACCGGAAGGGTGGCGGTCATCGAGTTGCCTCGGGCCATCAACACCATGGCGGTGGCGATGGCCCCGGGGCCCGACAGCAGTGGAATGGCCAGCGGGACGATGGCCACGTCCTCCTTCACCGCGCCTTCCTGCTCCTCCGTGGGCGTGGTGCGCGTCGCGGAAGGCCGGGCGCGGAGCATGTCCAGCGAGGTGATGAGCAGGAGGATTCCGCCCGCGACGCGGAAGGCCCCCAGCGACACGCCGAACACCTTGAAGATGATGGTGCCGAAGAGGGCGAAGAACGTCATCAGCCCGCACGCCACCAGACACGCGCGCAGCGCCGTGCGGTGGATCTTCTCCTTCGAGTCCCCGGACGTCATCGCCAGGAACAGCGGCACCACGCCGATGGGGTCCACCACGAAGAAGATGGCCGGCAGCGCGACGAGGAATTGCGCCAGGTAGACCTTCATCACCGCACGCCCTTCCTCGCTACACCGTGAGGCGCAGCTTCCACACCATGGTGAGGGCTTCGGCGAAGATCTTCTTGTTCATCTTCGAGTGACCCACGCGCCGGTCCTCGAAGATGATGGGCACCTCGCGCACGGTGAAGCCGTTCTTCAGCGTGCGGTAGGTGAGCTCAATCTGGAACGCGTAGCCGGTGCTGTGCACGGCATCGAAGTCGATGGCCTCCAGCACCCGGCGGTGGAAGCACTTGAAGCCGCCCGTCAAATCGGAGACGCCCACGCCCAGAATCGTGCGGGCGTAGAGGCTGCCGCCGCGGCTGATGACCTGTCGGCCCACGCCCCAGTTCACGGTGCCGCCGCCGGTGACGTAGCGCGAGCCCAGCACCAGGTCGGAGCCCGCCTCGGCCGCGTCCAGCAGGCTGGGCAGGTAGCGCGGGTCATGGCTGAAGTCCGCGTCCATCTCCAGGATGTACGTGTAGCCCTCGGCCAGGGCCCAGCGGAAGGCGGCGAGGTAGGCGCGACCCAGGCCCTCCTTCTTCTCGCGGTGGAGGACGCGCACGCGCGGCTCCTTCGCCGCGAGCTGGTCGGCCAGCTGCCCCGTGCCGTCGGGCGAGTTGTCATCGACGACGAGGATATCGACGCGGGGGTCGGCCTTGAGCACCGCCAGGGTGATGGCCTCGATGTTTTCCCGCTCGTTGTAGGTGGGGATGCAGACCAGCGCAGGGTTCATGGCCGGGCCGACATACCCTAAATGGCGCGCGGGGGCAGTAGCTCCATCACGGACTCCGCTGCCCGGGTGGCGGCCCCTGCCTCGCCCAGCCGCCCCCGCACCTCCGCCAGGCCCTTGAGCATCTCCTCCCGGGGGGCTCCCGGGCTCCACACCCGGCGGACCTCGTCCGCGATGCGCTCGGGCGTCATCTCCCCCTGGATCAGCTCAGGCACCACGCGCCGGCCCGCCAGCAGGTTGATGAGGGACACGAAGGCCACCTTCAGCATCAGCCGGCCCACCCAGTACGTGATGAGGGACACCCGGTAGATGACGACGAGGGGGCGCTGCATCAGTCCGGCTTCCAACACGGCTGTACCGGAGGCGACTATCGCCGCGTCGCTGGCGCCCACGACTTCCGGGGCTCGCCCGTCCACCAGCACGGGGGTCAGCCCGCTGCCCGCGAAGCGCGAGGCCACCTCCTCGCGAGGGATGGTGGGGGCCACGGGGACCACGACCTGGAGCCCGGGGCGCTCGGCGGACAGGCGCTTCGCGGCTTCCACCATGGTGGGCAGGAGCCTGCGAATCTCGCTCATCCGGCTGCCCGGCAAGAGCGCGAGCGTGGGGGCGTCCTTCGCCAGGCCCAGCTGTTCGCGGAAGGCGACGGCGGTGTCGGGGGCGGGGACCTGCTCGACGACGGGGCTGCCCACGTAGCGGGCGCTCACTCCGGCCTCGCGGTAGAAGGCCTCCTCGAACGGGAGGATGCACAGCATCCGGTCCACCAGCCGTTTGATGGTGCGGACCCGGCCCCGGCGCCACGCCCAGATCATCGGCGAGATGTAATAGGCGATGGGGATGCCCTGGGCCTTGAGCTTCTCGGCCAGCCGCAGGTTGAAGTCGGGGATGTCCACGAGGATGGCCACGTCGGGGCGGCGCTCGGCGGCGGCGTGGGCCAGGCCCTTCATGATTTGGAGGATGCGTGGAATCCGGGGGAGCACCTCGGTGATGCCCATGACGGACACCTCGCGGGCGTCGAAGAGCAGCTCCACCCCCCGGGCGGCCAGGCGCGAGCCGCCCATGCCAAAGAAGGTGAGGTCCGGGCGTTGGGCCTGGAGGGCGGCGACGAGCTCTGCGGCGTGTGCGTCGCCGGAGGCCTCGCCTGCCACGACGAGGATTCGGGGCGGGGGCGTCATGTGAGGGGGGCGCATCGTACCCTGATGCAAGCCAGGGTGAAGGTGTAGACTGCGCTACCCTTGAAGACGCTTCTGCTCGCCGAGAGCCATCCCCCCACGCTCGAACACCTGACGGGTCTGCTCTCCCAGGCCGGGTATTCCGTGCGCGCGGTGAATGACCCTATCGCGGTGCTGGAGCATTTCGCGGCGGACAACCCGGATGTGATGGTGTTGTCGGTGGACCTTCCCCGAGTGGAAGGCATTCACGTGGTGCATCTCATCCGAGGGCACAGCCAGGGCGGACGGGTGCCGATTGTCGCCATCGACAAGGGGCACCTGGGCCGGGCGCGCGGCGTGAATTCCGTGCTGGACCTCAAGGTGAATGCGTACGTGGCGGACCCGCTCAAGCCGGGCGAGCTGGTGCCTCGCCTGGAGTCGCTGGTGCGCGCGGCGCAGGCGGTGCAGCTGACGGGACTCGCGTCGACGCTGTCACGTCCGGCGGTGAACAGCGGCGACTTGAAGGGCTATCCGCTGCCCGGGCTCCTGCACTCCATCCACCGACTGCGGAGGGATGGTGTGTTGGTGGCGGCGCACCGAGGCCTGAGTCGGCGGGTGTACTTCCTGCGCGGTGGGCCGGTGAGCTTCGACTCGTCGGCGAAGGAGGACTCGCTTCCGCGCTACCTCGTCGAGCGCAAGCTGGCGACGGCGGCGCAGGCGGAGCGGGTGTTGGAGGCGCTGGCCTCCGGGTTGCGCATCGGCGCGGCGCTGGCGGACGCGGGGGTGGAGGCGGCGGGGGAGGAGTTGTCGCAGTTGTTGCGGGACTACACGCGCGACAAGCTGGCGCGGCTGCTGGGCATGCGAGAGGGCCGGTATGCCTTCTACTCCGGCGACGAGTTCACCACCGAGGTCGCCTCGGTGGATCTGCCTCCCCTGGCGCAGATACTCGAGGGCGCGCGGCGCTGCTTCCCGTTGAAGGTGATGGCGGCGTCGTTGAGAGCGAACCTGGGGGAGTACCCGGTGCGCTCGGCCGACTTCGGACGGGACTTGCAGGCCATGGCGCTGGACACGGACGACATCAAGATCGCCATGCAGGTGAATGGCCGCATCGTCCTGAAGGAGCTGCTCGCGCACGGGCGGGGCGAGCTGAGCGCGGCGTACTCGCTCTTGTGGTTCTTGAAGCTGACGGGTGGGGTGACGTTCTCCGCGACGCCGGTGGCGACGGGGGCGGACGTGCTGTCGGCGGCGGTGGTGCCGGACAGGATTGGACCGCGCAAGCGCAAGTCGTTGCCGGTGGAGACGGCGGCGTCGTTGCGTGAGGAGGCGGTGCGCATCATCACCCGCAGCTACTTCGGCAGCCTGGGGTTGGACATCGCGGCGGACGCGGAGGCGGTGGAGCGCGCGTACCACGAGACGGCGATGCGCTTTCATCCGGACACGCTCGCCGAGTTCGACATCTCCGACCTGAAGGACCTGCTGGACTCGGTGCAGGAGAAGCTGTCGGCGTCGTACCGTGTGCTGAGCGTGGAGGAGAAGCGCAAGGCGTATCTCCAGTACCTGTTCAGCAAGCTGGACGTGGGGCGGAACACGGCGGTGGTGGTGGACGCGGAGATTGCGCTGCGCCGGGGTGAGTCCGCGCTGAAGCGGCGCGACTTCCTGTCGGCGATGCATGCGTTCGAGGAAGCGGTGTCGCTCAACCCGCGCGAGCCGGAGTACTACTCCTTCCTTGCCTGGGCGACGTACCAGGCATCGGGCGGTCCCCTGGTTCAACGGGCGCAGAAGGCGCAGAAGGTCTTGAAGAAGGCGCTGTCATTGGGGCCGTATGTGGAGCGGCTGCACATCATCGCGGCCATCATCGACACGGACCTCGGGGACGCGCCGTTGGCTCGGAAGAAGCTGCTGAAGGTGCTGGAGTACAACCCGTACTCGCAGCTGGCGAAGGCGGCGTTGCGCAAGGTGGGACGGTAGGGAATGCGGCGGACCCTGTTGCGACTGTTGCGCTATGCGCGCCCGCATGTGGCGGTGCTGGCGGTGGCGTTCGTGTGCATGGCGGTGGTGGGGTTGGCGACGGGGGCGTACGCGTACCTCACGGGCCCCGCGCTGCGCTTCCTGTTGTCGGGAGGCGAGGGCGGCTTCACCGGTGCGGCCCGCGTGCCGTGGCTGTCGAGCCTGTCGCGCGACGCGGCGCTGTGGGGCTTCCCGCTGGTGATGGTGGTGGTGGGCGCGGTGAAGGGCGTGGGGTACCTGGGCCAGTTCTACTTCATGGGCCTGTTCGCGCAGCGGGTGGTGAAGGACGTGCGGCGCGAGCTGTTCACGAAGCTCACGTCCTTGTCCCCCGCGCAGCTCGCGCGCGAGCGGCAGGGTGATTTGCTCAGCCGGTTCACCTCGGACGTCACGGCGGTGGAGGCGGCGGCGATGTACACGGTGGGCTCGTACCTGCGCGACAGCCTCCAGGTCATCATCCTGGCCGGAGTGGCGCTGTCGATGAGCCCGCTGTTGGGTGGCTTGATGCTGGTGGTGATTCCGCTGGCGGCGCTGCCCGCGTCCAAGCTGACGCGCAAGGTGTTGAAGGGCACGCGAGAGGGGCAGACGCAGCTGGGTCACCTGGCGGGCCAGCTCCACGAGGGGCTGGGCGGGCTCAGGACGATTCAGGCCTTCAACGGGCAGTCCGCGGAGCTGGCGCGCTTCGCCTCGCACGCGAAGGCGCACGAGGACGCGGTGGTGGGCGCGGCGTGGGCTCGAGGCGCGGTGCCGGGGGTGATGGAGGTCCTGGCGGCCGCGGCGCTGGCGGGGGCGCTGGCCTACGCGGCGAGCGCGCGGCTGATGGAGCCGGAGGCCCTGTTGTCGCTGCTGACGGCGGTCATCCTGGTGTACCAGCCCGTGAAGGACCTGGGCCGGGTGACGCAGTTCGCGATGCAGGCGGGGGCCGCCGGTGAGCGGCTGTTCGCGCTGTTGGATTTGAAGCACCCGGTGCTGGATGCGCCGGACGCGGTGCCGGCGCCTCCCCTGTCGAGCGCCATTCGGTTGGAGGACGTGCGCTTCGCATACGGAGACCGTCCCGCGCTGGATGGGGTGACGTTGGAGCTGAAGTCGGGTCAGGTGACGGCGCTGGTGGGTGGCAGTGGCGGCGGCAAGAGCACGGTGACGACGCTGCTGCTGCGCTTCGAGCGTCCGCAGTCGGGCCGGCTGCTGCTGGATGGCGTGGACATGGACCGCTACACGGCGGCGAGCCTCCGCGAGCAGCTCGCGTTGGTGACGCAGGAACCGTTGTTGTTCCAGGGCTCGGTGCTGGAGAACCTGCGTTACGCGAGGCCGGAGGCGACGCGCGAGGACGTGGAGGCGGCGGCGAGAGTCGCCAACGCGGACGGGTTCATCCGGGCGTTGCCGCAGGGCTACGACACGCGCATCGGTGAGCGGGGCGTGACGCTGAGCGGAGGGCAGCGGCAGCGCTTGTGCATCGCGCGAGCGGTGTTGGCGCGCGCGAAGGTGCTGATTCTGGACGAGGCCACGAGCAGCCTGGACCCGGAGAGCGAGCGCGAGGTGCAGGCCGCGCTGGCGGCGGTGCTGCCGGGGCGTACGGCGCTGGTCATCGCGCACCGGCTGTCGACGGTGGTGAACGCGGACGTGCTCCACGTCATGGAAGCGGGCCGCGCGGTGGAGAGTGGGTCGCACGCGGAGCTGCTCCAGAAGGGTGGTCGCTACGCGGCGCTGTGGCGGATGCAGACGGAGGGGCCTGTCGAGCGAGGCGCCGCGTGAGCGGGTCGCGGGTTTCCGGCGGTGTCGCGCTGCCCAAGGTAGAGGGCGCGACGGTGAGAGCTCAGTCGGCTGCGAGGATGAGTCCGCGCCGTGGAAGCCCTCCCGAGGCGATTGCGGGTGCCGTGCGATGCCACCCGGCAAGCTCAGGTGGTGGTGGATATGCGCGAGGGCAGCAGATGCCTTGCGTGGCGGTATGCGCGCTTCACGCAGCAGGCTCGGTCGGTGGTGAGGCGCCGGTGCCGGAGGCGAATCCTCCTCGCGAAGCGGCAGGTCCAGTCAGGCGGGCCGACGGCGAAGTGCCTGATCGGAGCGGAGCATGAACCCGCTTCGCAAGTACGGAGGCAAGGCGGTCCGTGCACTGGCCGGCTTGGTGTTGCTGGTGCTGGGGCTCTGCGGCTTCTTCTCGCTGCCCGCCTCGTACGCGACGTACCCGGTGATTCCGGCGAAGGAGGGCGCGCCGAAGTGGGTCCGGGGCGCGTTCCACGTGCACACCACCCGTTCGGATGGACGAGGCACGCCCCTGTCCGTCGCGCGCGCGGCGAAGGCAGCGGGCCTCGACTTCGTGCTGCTCACGGACCACAACGACTTCACTCCGCCCGCGCCCACGTGGGTGGACGGCGTGTTGCTCGTCCCGGGCATTGAAATCTCCACCTCCGCGGGGCACCTGGTCGCCTTCGGGATGGAGCGTCCCCTGGAGGGCATGAAGCGGTGGATGCCGGCGGCAGACGCCGTGCGCGCCGTGCACGCCGCCGGTGGGACGACGGTCCTCGCGCATCCGGTGCAGCGCCACAACCCATGGACGGACGCGGAGAGCGCGAGTCAGGCGAAGGGCTTCGAGTTGTACTCGGCGGACACCTTCTTCCGGCACGCGCTGCTCAATCCCGTGAGCCGGTTGTTGCCGGCCGTGGGGGCCTATCTGGCGAACCCGATGCACGGGGTGATGCTCCTCGTCGCGCCAGAGCCCGAGCCCGGTGAGCGCTTCCTGGAGCTGTCACGAGAAGCGCCCCGCCTCGGGTTCTGCGCGCACGATGCCCACGGCCTTCCGTCGTACGAGTCCGTGTTCCGCTCCCTCGCGATGTACCTGCCACCGGAGCAGGTCCCTTCGCCCCTGCCCGAGAACGCGAAGGCGGCGGCGGCGCTGGTGACGGGAGCGCTGCGGGGTGGTGGGGCCGTGTGTTCCTTCCGCGCCCTGGGGGAACCCGAGGGCTTCGCGCTCGAAGGGGTGGACCCCGAGCGCAGGGAGGCTCGGGTGGGGGACGTGCTCAAGGTGCGCCTGCCCGGCCTCCCGGACGTGGACACGGTCCGAGTCGAGGTGTGGGGCGCGGGCCGACTCGGGCCGGACGGGACATCGGTGGAGCTGACGGGGGAGGGCGTGGTGCGGGTGGAGGTGTGGGCAAAGGGGCCAGGGCGCTTCTTCGGCTCTGAATGGCGACCGTGGATTGTCCCGAGCCCCGTGCGTGTACTGCCTCGGGGGCCTGGCATCTGATA
This sequence comes from Myxococcus eversor, assembly GCF_010894455.1. GTDB lineage: Bacteria > Myxococcota > Myxococcia > Myxococcales > Myxococcaceae > Myxococcus > Myxococcus eversor. The sequence continues at coordinate 189,373 of NZ_JAAIXY010000024.1, forward strand.
GAGGGCCGGGGAGCCGTCCATGCGACTCCTGTACATCCTCGCTACGTATCTTCTCTTCCCGCTGCTCTTCCCGGCGCTCTGCCTGCACCGGAAGACGCGTCATGGCCTATGGCAGCGGCTGGGGTTCTACGCGAAGGGCTCGCTGCCCCCACGAGGCGACGGGCCCGTGGTGTGGTTGCACGGCGCCAGTGCGGGAGACCTGCTGGCGCTGTCCCCCATGTTCGCTCCCCTGCGGGCGCGCTTCCCGGGATGCCAGCTCATCCTGTCGACGATGACGGACAGCGGCCATGCGATGGCGACGGGCCGGCTCGCCAAGGACATCGATGGGGTCGTCTACGCGCCGTATGACTTGTGGGGAGCGACGCGCAGGGCGGTGAAGGCGCTCAAGCCGGACGTGTTGGTGCTGGAGTACACGGAGGTGTGGCCCAACCTCATTCGCGCCGCGAAGCGAGGTGGGGCGCGAGTGGTGATGACCAACGGACGCTTCTCTCCGGCGAACGTGGAGCGCTACCGCTGGCTGTTCCGGCTCATCGGCAACCCGCTGAAGGACTTCGACCTGATGTTGATGCGTCACGAGGACGAGGCGCAGCGGGCGAGGAGCCTCGGGGCTCGGCCGGACTGGGTGCTGGTGACGGGGAACACGAAGTTCGACTCGCTGGCCTCGGGGCCGGCGGTGGAGGACGGCGTGTTGCGAGAGGCGCTCGGGCTCCCCGTGGATGCACGGGTGTGGATTGCCGGCAGCACGCACGAGGGCGAGGAGGACGTGTTGCTCGGCGTCTATCGGCGACTGCTCGTACGGTGGCCGGACCTGCGGCTGGTGATTGCGCCAAGGTACGTGGACCGTGCGACCCGAGTGGTGGCGCTGGCGCGTGAGGCGGGCCTGGGGGTTGGCCTCCGCTCGCGGGGCAATCCCGAGCGAGGTCAGGTGGTGGTGCTGGACACCATTGGCGAGTTGTCGCGGGCGTACCGCCTGGCGACGGTGGTCTTCGTGGGCGGGTCGTTCACGAAGCGCGGTGGGCAGAACATCCTGGAGCCCGCGGGACAGGGGAAGCCGGTGTTGTTCGGTCCGCACATGGACAACTTCAAGGACAGCGTGGCGGTGCTCGCGGGGCACGGAGGAATCCAGGTGGAGGACGCCGAGGCGCTGCACGCGAGGCTCACGGAGTTGCTCGAGGCGCCGGGTCGAATCGAGGAGCTGGGGGCCCAAGCGCTGGAGACAGTGGGCCGGATTTCGGGTGCGAGCGAGAGGAACGCCGAGGCGATGACGACGCTCTTTCCCCACGGAAGGGCCGGCCCGCGATGACGCTCATCGTCCACCCGCATTTCCACAAGCGGTACACGGGCGTCACGCGCCACGTCGAGTCGGTCGTCCCGGCGTTGGTGAAGGACACGGGCTCGGAGACGCGAGTCATCGGTTCGGGGCTGAGCGATGGGCTGCCGCGAATCTCCTGGCCGGAGCTGTTGCGACGTGCGCGTTCGGAACCGGTGGTGTGGCATGCGCATCGGAACAACGAGCTGCTCGCGGGGATGTTGCTGAAGCTGGTGGGGCGTCAGGTGCGGTTGGTCTTCACGAGACACACCTCGATGGCGCCGAGCGGCTTCACGCGCTTCATCGCGCGAGGCGCGGATGCGTTGGTGTCATTGACGCGGCAGGTGGCGGAGGTCATCGCGCTGCCGTCGACGGTCATCTCGCATGGCATCGACCTGACGCGCTTCCATCCGCCGGAGGACCGGGCCCAGGCGTGGGAAATACTGGGGCAGGGCGGGCGCTTCGGAGTGGGAGTCATCGGGCGCATCCGGAAGGAGAAGGGGCAGGGCGACTTCCTCGAAGCCGTGCGTCCCTTGCTGCCCGAGCATCCCGAGTGGCAGTCGGTGTTGGTGGGCCTGGCGAAGGGCGCTGACCTGGACTGGGTGAACGGCCTGAGAGCCGGTATCGAGGACAGGGTGTCGCTGGCCGGAGAGCAGTCGGTCATCGAGCCCTGGTACAGGGGGCTCACCGTGCTGGTGCATCCGTCCTATGCGGAGGGGTACTCGCTGGTGCATGTGGAGGCGATGGCCTCCGGCTGCTGCGTGGTGGCGTCGAAGCTGCCGTACCTGGACACGCTCATCGAGCATGGTCGGACGGGTTTCTTCTTCGAGCCCGGAGACGTGAAGGCGTTGCGCGAGCTGCTGGACATGTTGATGCGAGAGCCGGAGCGGGCGCGAGAAGTGGGGCGCAACGCGGCCGAGGAGGCCCGGCGTCGGTGTGGCGTGGAGCACGAAGCGCACGCGCTGGAATCGCTGTACCAGACGCTGGTCAAGCGGTAGCCCGATGCGAGTCCTCCACCTGTTGGCGAGCCCCTTCTTCAGCGGCCCCGCGGAGAACGTCGCGTTGCTCGCGCTGGCGCAGCGAGAGGCTGGCCACGAGGTGACGGTGGCGGTGGACCGTCGGCGCGAGGAGGTGCTGGCGGAAGAGCCCGCGGTGCCACGGCTTCGAGAGCTGGGGCTGTTGGATGACGAGGGGCTGGAGCTGTCGGTGAAGTCTCCGCCCTGGCGAGTGTGGAGCGACTTGCGACGGCTGCGTGCGCGGCGAGTCGACGTGGTGCATTCGCACTTCAGCCATGACCACTTCCTGGCGAGGTGGGGGAGACCCGAGGGGGCGGTGTTGGTCCGCTCTCTTCATGCACCGCGCTCCATCCGCTCCTCGTTGCCGGCGGCGGACGCGTACACGGTGCCAGCAAGTTCCCTGCTCCCCCGCTTGTTGGAGCGAGGAAAGACGGCCCGGGTACTCCCCGCGCTGGTGGACCCGCGCTTTGGCCCCGCGTCGGACCGAGAGGTGTTGCGACACGAACTCGGACTGAAGGGTACGCCGCTGGTGGGCATGGTCTCCACGTTCCAGCCGTCGCGACGGCACGCGGTCGGGGTGGAAGCCTTCGCGCTCTACCGCAAGCAGCGACCCGAGGCGCGCTTCGTCCTGGTGGGAGACGGCGGGTTGCTGGAGGCGACGCGGAGTCAGGTGGCGTCACTGGGGCTGACGGAGGCGGTGGTCTTCGCTGGCTATCAGCAGGGCGCGGACTTCGCGCGGTGGCTGAAGGCCTTGGACGAGGTCTGGCTGTTGGGGCTCGGGAACGACTGGAGTGCGAGAGCAGCGGCGCAGGCCCGAGCCTGTGGGGTGCGAGTGGTGGCGGTGGAGGAAGGAGCTCTCCCCGAACTGGCGGATGCACGCGTCGCCGAGCCCACGCCTGAAGCGGTGGTGGCTGCTTCATTGTCGGGGCAAAGAGCGCCCGTGGCACACCCGACGAATGCGAGCATCGCCGCCGACGTGCTCGCTCTCTACGAGCAGGTGGCGAGCACGCGCGCTCGCTGAGTTGGGCTGATAGCGTGTCGGAAGCATGTTGACCCTCGACGATGCCCGACGAGCCATGTCGGGACACGCCATGTGCGGAGCCTCCAGGTCTTGAGCACAACCGCTCCCGAGTCTCCCACCGCCATCGAGCGGGTGTTCTACCCGCCGTCGCCCGAGCCCTGGGGCCGGCGTGCCCTGCTGTCCCCGCTCACGGCGCTGTCATGGACCTATGCCGCGGCGGTGCATCTGCGAGGCGCCCTGTATGACCTGGGCCTCCTGCGCGCCGAGCGGGTGGAAGGCCTGCGCGTCGTCTCCGTGGGCAACCTCAACGTGGGAGGAACAGGGAAGACGCCCGCGGTGCTCCACCTGGCGGACCTGCTGGTGCGCGAGGGCCGCAAGGTCGGCATCCTCACGCGGGGCTACGGGCGTCGCTCGCAAGAGCCGCTCACCTTCACGGGGGCGGAGTCACAACCCTCGGTGGAGGACGCGGGGGATGAACCCTTGCTGCTCGCGCGCCGCTGCCCGAGCGTGAGGATCTTCGTGAACGCGGACCGTGTCTCCAGCGCCTACCGGGCGCGAGACGAGTACGGCCTGGACACGGTGCTCCTCGACGACGGCTTCCAACACCGACGCCTCGCGCGAGACGAGAACCTCGTCGTGGTGGATGAGGCCGTGGGGCTCGGCAATGGCCACCTGCTGCCGAGAGGGCCGCTGCGAGAGCCCGCTTCGTCCCTGAGGAGGGCCACGTTGCTCTGGGTGCGAACGTCCACCGCTCCGGGCGCGAGCGAGTCCCCGCCCGTACCGTTCGACGCGAGGACCCTGGGGCTGCCGCGGGAGGGAGAAGGACTTCCGCGCGTCCGCGCACGCTATGGACCTTCGGCCTGGGTGGACCCGTCGGGAGGGCTGCATCCCACGGGAGCGCTGAGTGGCCAGGGGGTGCTGGCATTGGCGGGCCTCGGTCGGCCGGGGGGCTTCTTGAAGACGCTGAAGTCCCTCGGCGTAGAGGTGCTCGATGCGGCGCTCTTCCCGGACCACCACCGCTTCACGGTGGACGAGTTGCGTGACGTGGAGGCTCGGGCGGTGAAGCTGGGGGCGGTGAAGGTCGTGACGACGGAGAAGGACGCGGTGCGTCTGCCCGTGGGGTTCTCGGCCTGGAAGGTCCGGTTGGGGGTGGACGTGCTGGAGGGCGAGTCGCATCTGCGTCGAGCGCTCGGCCTGTCGGGTGCGTCTGCCGACTTGTGAGACGCGGAGGGCTGTGGGACAAACCGCCGCCATGGCCGCAGTCTCGCCCGTCCGCTCGTCGCCTCTGCCCACTCGCCTGCCGCTCGCGTTCGCGCGCCGCAGGGTGTTGCTGGTGGGGGACCTGGTCGCAGACCACTACATCTACGGGCAGACGGACCGGGTGAGCCGCGAGGCCCCGGTGCTCATCGTCCGCTACGAATCCGCCGAGGTGAAGCTGGGTGGAGGGGCGAACGTGGCGGCCAATGTTCGTGCGCTGACGGGGCAGGTAACGGCCGTCGGAATGCTGGGCGCGGATGAGATGGGCCGCGAGCTGCGCCGCCTGTTCTCCGAGTCGGGAGTGCGCTTGCACGCGGTGGGTGGACGGGGCCTGGCGACCGAGACGAAGACCCGCATCCTCGCGGGCGGCGTGAGCACGACGCGACAGCAGATGCTTCGTCTGGACCGGGGCCAGCGCTCGGCCTTTCCTCCGAGTGTGCGCAAGGCCCTGGCGAAGCACGTGGCCGAAGCGGCGAAGGACGCGGACGCGGTGGTCGTCTCGGACTACGGCGCGGGAGTGCTGAGCGACGAGGTGCGCGAGGTGTTGCGGAAGCTGGCGGCGGATGGGCTGCCGGTGTGCGTGGACAGTCGCTATGCGCTGTCATCGTTCTCGGGGCTGACGGTGTGCAAGCCCAACGAGCCGGAGCTGGAGGCCTTGGCGGGGCGTCCCGTGCGTTCGCAGGAGGACTTGCTGGCGGCGGGCCACGAGGCGGTGCGCAGGCTGGGGTGTCGAGCGCTGCTGGTGACGCGCGGCCGGCACGGCATGGCGCTCTTCGACGCGGACGGAGGGGTGGACCTCATTCCGGTACACGGCGCGAAGGCGGCGGTGGACGTGACAGGCGCTGGAGACACGGTGATTGCGACGTTCTCCCTGGCGCTGGCGGCGGGGGCTTCGTTCGGTGAGGCCGCGAGGCTGGCGAACGTCGCGGGTTCGATGGTCGTGCAGAAGTCGGGCACCGCGACGGTGTCACGAGACGAGCTGCTGGCGGAGCTGCGGAGCGCGCGATGAACACCTTGGACAAGATTCAGTCGCTCGAACAGGTGGCGGAGGCGAGGGCTCGCTGGAAGGCCGAGGGCCGCACGGTGGCGCTCGCGAACGGCGTGTTCGACCTCTTGCACGTGGGGCACGTGCGGTACCTGGAAGGTGCCCGCGAACTGGCGGATGTGCTGGTGGTGGCGGTGAACTCGGATGCCTCGACGCGGGCGTACAAGGGACCTGGCCGGCCACACATCCCCGAGGGAGAGCGCGCGGAGTTGGTCGCCGCGCTCGCGTGCACGGACCGGGTCATCGTCTTCGACGAGCCCAACGTGCGCGGCATCATTCGAGTGCTGAAGCCGGACGTGCATGTGAAGGGGACGGACTACACGCCGGACACCATCCCCGAGGGGGACGAGGTCCGGGCCTACGGCGGGCGCACGGCGGTTTCGGGAGACCCGAAGGACCACAGCACGACGGAGCTGGCGCGCCGGCTTGGCCGCGAGAGCGCGAAGTAGGGCATGCCGACCCTGGATGAGGGGCTCCTGGCGGTGCTGGGCTGTACCCAGTGCAAGGGCCCGCTCACCGTCATCGAGCAGGCGGAGCAGGTGAAGGTCCGCTGTTCCCGATGCCACTGCGAGTGGCCCGTGGAGGAGGGAGTGCCTCATCTACTCCACGAGCGGATGTCCCGGTACGACGCGCCTGGCGAGTGAGCTGCGCCGCGAAACAGCGGGGCTCTGCGGCGGCGCGAGTCGCTAACCCCTGGCCGCCGGCTCCGTCGACAAGGTTGTGAGGCCGACCATCGCCTCGCGAGTGAGCTGTGCCGCGAAGGAGCGGGCCTCTTTGGCGGCGTGAGTCTCCATATCCTGACTGCCGACTCCGTCGACAAGGCAGCGAGGTCGACCGTCGCCTAGCGAGTGAGTTGCGCCGCGAAGGAACGGGCTTCTTCGGCGGCGCGAGACTCCAGCGCCTGCCCTCCTGCACCATCGACGAGGCTGGTGAGGTCGACCATCCGGTGAGGGGCATACGCATGGCCCCACCGCTCCATGTCCATGCGGAGGAAGTACGCCAGCGTCGGAGCGCCCACGGACACCGACAGGTGCATGGGCCCGGTGTTGTTGCAGATGGTGAGGCCGGCGGCGCGCATGAGCGCGGCGAGCTCGTCCAGGTTCGTCGCGGGCGCGAGTCGCGCGCCGGGAGCGGCCGACACCACGGAGCGGGCGAGCTCCTCTTCGCCAGGACCCCACGTGACGATGGGAACGCGACCGGATTCGAGGAGCGCGCGAGCCGCCGCGGCAAAGGCCTCGGGAGGGATGCGTCGAGGCCCCAGCCGGCCCCCCGGGTTGATGACCGCCTTGGGTGTGCTGGCGTCCGCCTCCAGGAAGGCGCGGAACGGGGCCCCGATGTTGGGCTCGCGGAAGGAGAGTCCCCGAGCCAGCGAGCCGCCCGTGACAGGGGTCAGCAAGTGCGTGCGCTGAAGCGCCTCGCTCCGGCTGTCGGCGCGGGCCGGGACGGAGAGAGAGTGGAGGCCGGACACCGGCCAGACGCTCGGCCCGATGACCACGGCACGAGGGCCCGCGAGGCGAGACACCAGGGCGCTCGTGACGGACGGGGCTTCCCAGTTGGCGCAGTCGACCACCAGGTCATACCCGGCGCGGCGGAGGGCTCGGATTCCCGGGGCCAGGGGGCCCATCCAGATGCGCCGCCGGTCGAACGCGATGACCTGGTCCGCGTCAGGGTGACCGGCCAGGACTCGGGCCACCTTGGCGTGGACGAGCACATGCACCTCGGGGGTGGGGTGCACGTGCGCCTTGAGGGTGCGCAGGAGGGGGGTGGTGAGGAGGGCCTCGCCCACGCGGTTGTCGGGCCGCACGAGCAGCACCTTCCGGGGGACGGGGAGGGAACTTCCAGGACGGAGCCGGCGGCCGGGGCGCCAGAACAGCAGGGACGCCACGAGTGCCAGCGCCAGCTTCGCCCACAACTCGAGCCGCTTGTGCCAGACCATCGCGGCGCGGACCCTACACAGAACTGAAAGGGGTGCAAGCACGCTGCTTGACCTGCGGACGGAAAGCCCCTAGCAACCGCCCAATGCTGAAGAGCATGACCGGGTTTGGCGCGGGCCGTGCGCGCGTGGGGGACGAAGAGGTCTCCGTGGAGTTGCGCTCCCTCAATCACAAATTCTGCGAGGTGAAGGCGAGACTGCCTCGCGAACTCGCGTCGCTGGAGCCGAGCGTCACGAAGCAGGTGAAGGACCGGCTGGCCCGTGGCTCAGTGGAACTGCTGGTGAAGCGGCAGTCCTCCACCGCGACGGGGACGGTGCCCACGGTGGACCTGAACCTGGCGCGCGAGTACCTGCGCACCTTCCGCGAACTGGCCAAGGAGCTGGGCCTCCCGGCCGACGTGGCCTGGTCCCAGGTGGCCAACCAGCAGGGCGTCGTGCGCCTGGAAGAGAAGGGCGTGAATCTGGAGTCGGCGACGCCCGCGGTGACGGAGGCGTTGGACCAGGCGCTCGGGGCCCTGGAGAAGATGAGGCTCGTCGAGGGCGAGGCGATCTACGCCGACCTGGACGCGCGACTGAAGTTGCTCGAGGGCTGGAGCCGCGAAGTGGCCCACCTCGCTCCCCGCGCGGTGCAGGACTACCAGCAGCGGCTCACGGAGCGGGTGGCGGAGCTGGCGCGTGGCGTCGCGGTGGACCCGCAGCGGCTGGCGCAGGAAGTGGTGCTCTTCGCCGAGCGCACGGACATCGCCGAGGAAGTCACCCGACTGGCGAGCCACCTGGAGCAGTTCCGCGCGCTCATGGTGAGCACCGAGCCCGCGGGCCGTCGCATGGATTTTCTCGTGCAGGAGATGCACCGCGAGGTGAACACGACCGGTTCCAAGAGCCAGCACACGGAGATCTCCGTGCGCGTGGTCTCGATGAAGGCCGAAGTCGAGCGCATCCGCGAACAGGTGCAGAACGTCGAATGAGCGAACCCACCATCCTTCAGCCCGGTCTGCTGCTCGTCCTCTCCGCGCCCTCCGGGGCGGGGAAGACCACCCTTGCCCATCGGCTCCTCAAGGAGACGCCGCAGGCGAACTTCTCCATCAGCGTCACGACGCGCCGCCCTCGGGGCAAGGAGCAGGAAGGGGTCGATTACGAGTTCGTGGACGTCGCCACCTTCCAGGCGAAAATCGAACGCGGCGAGTTCGTGGAGTGGGCGGAGGTCCACGGCCACTTCTACGGCAGCCCCCAGTCGACGGTGGATACCGCTCGCGCCCGTCGGGGCGTGGCCATCTTCGACATCGACGTGCAGGGTGGCCAGGCCATCAAGCGCAAGCACCCCGACGCGGTCACCATCTTCGTGCTCCCGCCCTCCATGGATGAGCTGGAGCGGCGGCTGCGGGACAGGCAGACGGACTCGGATGAGACCATCCGGCGTCGGATGCTGGCGGCCCGCTCGGAGATGGAGCGGGGAATCGCCTCCTACGACTACATCGTCGTGAACGACGACTTCGAGCGCGCGTACAGCGAGCTGCGCGCGGTGGTGGTGGCCGAGGGCTGCCGTCGGGGCCGGGTGGACGTCTCGAGGTTGAAGCTGGGTGTGGGGAGCTGAGGGCAGGGGAGGGGGGCAAAGAGGGCGCTGAAGTGACAATCAGCAAACTTCTTGCGCCGTCCCGCTGCTTGGTGGATAAGCCGCCCACCTCACGGCGAGGCGCGGGTGGCCCAAAGCCCTCCACGACAAGCAGGCAGCCGTGATTTCCGTCAGCAACAGGTGCGGAATCAGCGCCCACGGCGCTGGGGTTCTCTGAACCACATAGAATAGGACCGTCGGTCCCTGGAGGACTCCCTACATGGGGCCTTCGTGGGACTTCGAGTGTCCGGAGCAGCTCGTGACAACGAGTTGACATTCTCCGGACCGCTCCATAGATGGTCAGCCAGCAGGAAGTGGTCCGGTGGGCGTCGCGGTGGTGGGGTTGGAGGTCGTCTCGTGCGAGACGGCACTGGGGCTGACGGTGGGGTGGGGCTCGGAAGCGGTTTGACTCTGGATGCGGCGGTGGTAGAAGCCGCGCCCCTCACGAACGAAGCCCGCGCACTGGCGCGGAGCACTTCGGCGCGAGGACTCAGAACGACATTGGAAATACGGCGGTCAACGAAGCGAGTTGACAGAGGATGCGGCGGTGATAGAAGCCGCGCCCCCGACGAAGAAGCCCGGAAGCAGCAGGGCGGAGGCGGCGAGGGAGTCAACGAAGCAGCGGTTGACATGGGATGCGGCGGAGAGATAGAAGCCGCGCCCCCGACGAAGAAACAGCGGAAGCCACTGGGCGGCGCTGAGGACTTCGGAGGACGCTGAAAGGGACGCAAAGCGAAGTTGACAGCTGACGCGGACCTGAATAAAAGATGCGACCCGCCGACAGGAAGTGGCGAGCAGCAGACAGAAGCAACGGTAGCAGGAAGTCGCGGTTGAAACAAGCGGCTCGGTCTTTGAAAACCAAATAGCAAGCCCAAGAAGAAGAGAAGGATTGCGGAAACCGCAGTCAATCTTTGAGAAGGCACCAGCCAGGGAGCGCTGAG
>NZ_JAAIXY010000025.1:0-177781 GCF_010894455.1 Myxococcus eversor
GGGGGACAGGGTGGGGCTGTGCATGGAGCGCTCGCTGGAGCAGATGGTGGGAGTGCTGGGGATATTGAAGGCGGGGGCGGCATACGTGCCGCTGGACACGAAGTACCCGGCGGAGCGGCTGGGGTACATGGTGGGGGATGCGAAGGTGGTGAGGGTGTTGACGAAGGTGCGTCAGCGAGAGGCCCTGCCGAAGTGGGCGCGCGAGTTGGCGCTGTGCGTGGATGAAGAAGCGGGGGAGGTGGCGAAGCGGCCGGACATGACGCCACCGAGGGCGGTGCCACCGGGAGGCACCTGCTACGTGGTGTACACGTCGGGGAGCACGGGGAAGCCGAAGGGCGTGGCGCTGTCACACGCGGCGCTGTGCAACCTGCTGCTGTGGCAGCGGGCGCACTCAGTGAAGGCGGAGGCCACGACGTTGCAGTTCGCGTCGCTGAGCTTCGATGTGTCCTTCCAGGAAATCTTCTCGACGTGGAGCGCGGGAGGGACGCTGGTGGTGCCACCAGCGGCGCTGAGGCAGGACGTGCCGGCGCTGCTGGACTTCATGGTGAGTCACCGGGTGGAGAGACTGTTTCTGCCCTTCGTCGCGCTGCAGGCGCTGGCGGACGCGGTGGCGCACGGGGCGAGCGTGCCGTCGTCGTTGAAGGAGGTGGTGACGGCGGGAGAGCAGTTGCAGGTGACGCCCGCGGTGGTGGCCTTCTTCGAGAAGCTGCCGGGGTGCGTGCTGGAGAACCAGTACGGCCCGTCGGAGACGCACGTGGTGAGCGCGCACCGGTTGAAGGGGCCACCGGCGAGCTGGCCGAGGCTGCCGCCGATTGGAGTGCCGCTGCCGGACACGAAGCTGCTGGTGTTGGACGGGCAGGGGAGGCTGTGTCCGATTGGAGTGGCGGGAGAGCTGTACATCGGCGGGGCGCAGTTGGCGCAGGGGTACCACGAGAGGGCGGAGCTGACGGCGAGGCGCTTCGTGCCGGACGGGTACACGAGGGAGGCGGGGGCGAGGCTGTACCGGACGGGAGACAGGGCGAGGTGGAGAGGGGACGGGGTGGTGGAGTTCCTGGGCCGGCTGGACGCGCAGGTGAAGGTGCGGGGCTTCCGGGTGGAGTTGGGGGAGGTGGAGGCGGCGCTGCGGGAGTTGGCGGGAGTGAGGGACGCGGCGGCGGGGGTGCACGAGGACGCGCCGGGGGACAAGAGGTTGGTGGGGTACGTGGTGTTGAGGGCGGGGGCGGCGTGGGAGCCGGAGGTGCTGAGAGAGGCGCTGGCGAGGAAGCTGCCGGAGCACATGGTGCCGCCAGCGTTGATGAAGCTGGAGGCGCTGCCGCTGACGCCGAGTGGGAAGCTGGCGCGAGGGAAGTTGCCAGCGCCGAACGTGGAGAGTCTGCGCGGCGCGGCGCCCTTCGTGGCTCCACGAGACGAGATGGAGACGCGGTTGGCGGAGGCGTTCGCCTCGGTGCTGAAGCTGCCGCGTGTCAGCGTCACCGACAGCTTCTTCAGCATGGGCGGCCACTCCCTGCTGGCGACGCAGCTGGTGTCCCGCCTCCGCTCCCAGCTCAAGGCGGAGGTGCACCTCAAGACGTTGTTCGAGGCGCCCTCCGTCGCCGCGCTGGCCAGACGACTCGAGTCTTCGCCGCGTGAGCCGCTGAGCGTGCTGCCGCCGCTGGTGCGTGCATCGCGTGATTCACTCCCGCCGCTGTCGTATTCCCAGGAGCGGCTGTGGAGGTTGTTCAAGGCAAACCCCACGTCCACGGCCTACAACCAGCCCGCGGCGTACCGGTTCAAGGGCGCGCTGAAACTGGATGCACTCCGCGCCGCGGTCCAGGGCCTGGTGGACCGCCACGCGTCGCTGCGCACCACGTTCAGCGAGGTGGACGGCAGGCCGGTGCAGAAGGTCGCGGAGTCGATGCGAATCGACCTGCCGCTGGAAGACTTCCGAGGGCGGGAGGACGCGGAGACGGAGTTGCTCCGGCGAATCGCCGAGGACGCACGCCGGCCCTTCGACCTCACCCGTGGGCCGCTCGTGCGCGGCTCGCTCATCCGGCTGGCGGATGACGAACACCTGTTCATCTTCAGCAAGCACCACATCCTCTCGGACGGCTGGTCGGAGAGCATCATCACCCGCGAAGTGGTGCACCTGTACTCCGCCTTCGCGCGGGGCGAGACGCCCAGGCTGCCGCCGCTCGACATCCAGTATCCGGACTACGCGGCCTGGCAGCGCCGATGGCTCTCCGGCGCCGAACTGGAGACGCGGCTGGACTACTGGCGCGGTGCCCTGGCCAAGGCCCCGAAGCTGCTGAACCTCCCTGTCGACAAGCCCCGGCCCGATACCCGCACCTTCAACGGCACGTCGATCTCCGTCTCGCTGGGACGCGCGCGCAGCGACGCCCTCAACCTGCTCTGCCAGCGGGAGCGGGTGACGCCCTTCATGGCGCTCCTGTCGCTCTTCGGCACCCTGCTGTGTCACCGGGCGCGCCAGGAGGAGATCGTCATCGGCTCGCCCATCGCCAACCGGGCGCTGCCGGAGCTGGAGTCGCTCATCGGCCTCTTCGTCAACACCGTGGCCCTGCACGTGGACCTGCGCGGCAACCCGAGCTTCCGTCAGCTCCTGTCGCGGGTCCGCGACGTCACGCTGGGCGCCTACGCGCATCAGGAGGTGCCCGTCGACCAGGTGGTGGACACCCTCGTCCCCCAGCGACAGCTGAACCGGGCGCCGCTCTTCCAGGTGATGTTCGTCCTCCAGAACACGCCCATGGAAGCGCTGGTGCTCCCGGAGCTGACCCTGGTCCCCATGCCCGCGGACCGGGGCGCGTCCATCTACGAACTCACGCTGTCGCTGCAGGAGCGCGCGGATGGCTTCTCCGGCTTGCTGGAGTTCAACACCGACCTCTTCGAGCCCGACACACCCAGACGTCTGCGCGAAGCCTTCACCGTGCTCCTCGAGCGGGTGCTGGCGTCGCCGGACCTGTCGGTGGGAATCGATGCGGTGGTCCCCGGATTCGAAGTGCAGGAGTGAGCGCCGTCATGGAACTCAAGAATCGCTATCGCAACACCGAGTCGATGATTGGCCACGGCAATCCATCCTTCACCGCCGCGAAAGAGGCGGGGCTGCTGGACTTGTCCGTGCACAACACCGGACGCGGCTCGCTCTCACTGCCGGATGGCCGTGAGTTCATCAACACCTGCTCATGTTCGTACCTGGGGCTCGATTCGCACCCGGACGTGCTCCAGGGCGCCATCGACGTCCTCCAGCGCGAGAAGACGATGACCATGTCCATCTCCCGTCTGCGCGTGCGACTGGCGGACCTGGATGCGCTCGAGGAGGAGCTGACCCACCTCTGGCGCGTGAAGACGGTGGTCACCAACTCCGCCAGCTCCGCCAGCGCGGGCCTGCTGCCCCTCATCGCCTCCGGACACCTGCTGCCGGATGGACAGAAGCCCATCCTCGTCTTCGACAAGTCCGCGCACTTCTCGATGAACCTCATCAAGCCCATCTGCGCGGATGAAACCCACGTCGTCACCGCGCCCCACAATGACTTGAACTTCCTGGAGGACCTCTGCCGCAAACACGCGCGCGTCGCGTATGTCGCGGATGGCTTCTACTCGATGGGCGGCGTGGCCATCGTGAAGGACCTGTTCGCCCTCCAGGACAAGTACGGCCTGTTCCTCTACTTCGATGACTCCCACTCGCTCTCCATCTACGGCGGCGCGGGAGAGGGCTACGTGCGCGCGACGATGGAGGGCGAGGTCAACCCTCGCACCATCATCATCGGTTCGCTGGGCAAGGGCTTCGGCACCGCGGGCGGCGCCATCATGCTCGGGCCCAAGCACCACGCGGACCTGGTGGGCCGCTTCGCGGGACCGCTCGGCTGGTCACAGAGCCTGGCGATTCCAGCCATTGGCGCCAGCGTGGCCTCCGCCCGCCTCCACGGCGCCCCCGAACTGGCCGCGCGGCAGAAGGCCCTGCGCGCCAACGTGCGCTACTTCGACGAGCGGGTGCGCACCCGGACCTCGGGCGAGGACTTCCCCATCAAGATCATCGACGTGGGGCCCGAGGCTGTCGCCGTGGAGTACTCGCGCAAGCTGATGGAGCGGGGCTTCTACTCGTCGGCGGTGTTCTTCCCCATCGTCCCGAAGGGGCGGGCGGGGCTGCGCATCATGCTTCGCTCCAACATCTCTTCCGAGGACCTCCAGCGACTCTGTGACGTCGTCCTGGAGCTGACCTCGCCCGGCACCTGAGCCAAGGAGCCACGCGCATCATGACCATGCCCTTGCAGTGCAGGTCCTTCCTGGTGACTCCCGCCATCGACCCCTCGCGCTTCGACAAAGCGCTGGAGGTGGGGGCGGACATGGGATTGCTGGACCTGGAGGATGGCGTCCCCGAAAGCCTCAAGAACGAGGCGCGCCGACTGGCCATCTCCTACCTCTCCACTTCGAGACCGCGCGGGCCCCTGTGCCTGCGCATCAACAGCCTGCGCACCGAGGCGGGCCTTCGCGACGTGCTCGCCCTCCTGGACTCCAACGCCCGGTTGGAGGCCCTGCTGCTGCCGAAAGTCGAATCCCCGTCGGAGATTCATCAAGTGGAGGCGCTGCTCGGCGAGCGCTTCCCGGAAATGTCCCTGCTCGCCATCATCGAGACGGCGCGCGGCGTGGAAGCGGTGGACGCCATCGCCATGTCCACCCCCCGCCTGCGGGGCCTCATCTTCGGCGCCGCGGACCTGTCCGCGCAGCTCGGCGTCCCCCTGGCCTGGGAGCCGCTGCTCTACGCGCGCTCCCGCATCGCCATGGCGGCGACCATCGCCGGGGTGAGCGCCATCGACTCGCCGTTCTTCGACCTGGAGGACCTGGCGGAGCTGGAGGACGAGACGCGCCGGGTCTGCGCGCTGGGCTACACCGGGAAGATTGTCATCCACCCGGACCAGGTGGGCGTCGTCCACGCGGCGCTGCGGCCCACCGCGCAGATGGTGGCCCATGCGCGGCGCGTGCTCGCACAGGCGGGGGACGGAAAAGGCGGCATCCACGTCGTCGGAGGGAGCATGATTGGTCCTCCGCTGGTGACGGTGGCTCGGCGCGTCCTGGCCAGCGTCCAGCTCGAGGAGGCCCTGTCACCCGTCCAACTCCGGGCGGGCTCCAGGAGTGGAGACTCATGAAGAAACTGGTGGCCGCCCACAAGAAGGTGGGCAAGCAGCGCTACCGTGAGACACACGGCCTCTTCTACGAGGACTTCGAGGTGGGGGACGTCTTCGAGCATCGTCCGGGGCGCACCATCACCGACGTGGACAACATGTGGCAGTCCCTGCTGAGCCTCAACACCCACCCGCTCCACATCGACGCCGTCTACGCCAGCAAGACGGAGTGGAAGCAGCCGCTCATCTCCAGCCTCGTCACGCTGGCCATCGTCGGGGGGATGAGTCTGAACAGCACCAGTGCCAAGGGCGTGGCGAACCTCGGGTGGGATCGCATCCGGTTGACGGCCCCCGTCTTCGTGGGGGACACCCTGTACGCGGAGAGCCGTGTGCTGGCGAAGCGGAAGTCCCGCTCCCGCCCGAAGCAGGGAGTCGTCACCGTGGAGACCCAGGGCCTCAAGGCGGACGGCACCGTCGTGATGACCTTCGAGCGCTCCTTCCTCGTGCCCTTGCGGCGCCATGGCGTGGATGTGGATGCGAACTACTGAAGTGATGACGGCGGTGGTGGTTCGGACCCCAGGTGGTCCAGAGCAGCTTCACCTGGAAGAGATGCCCCGCCCCACTCCCGCCCCTGGTCAGCTCCTCGTCAGGGTGCGCGCCTCCGCTCTCAACCGCACCGACACCACGCAGCGCGCGGGCGGCTATGCGCTGCCTCCAGACGTCACCAGTCCGCTGCTCGGCGTGGAGGTCGCCGGTGTCGTGGAGGCCGTGGGGCAGGGCGTCCGCGCCTTCGTGCCCGGCCAGCGCGTCTTCGGCCTCGTGGATGGCGGCGGGTACGCGGAGGCGTGTTTGATGGAAGAGGGCATGGCGGTGCCCATTCCAGAGGGCTGGTCCTTCGTCGAGGCGGCGGCCACGCCGGAGGCGTACTGCACGGCGCACGAGTCCCTGCTGGAGCTGGGCGGGCTCGCCTCGGGTCAGTCCGTGCTCATCCATGCGGGTGGAAGCGGAATCGGCACCGCCTGCATCCAGGTGGCGCGCTCGGTGGGCGCGCGGGTGTTCATCACCGCGGGCACGGAGGAGAAGAAGCGCCGGTGTCTCGCGCTGGGCGCGGACGCGGGCGTGGTGCGCACCCAGGAGGACTTCGCGCCAGCGCTCGCGCGGTGGACGCAAGGGCGCGGCGTGGACCTGGTGGAGGACTTCGTCGGCGGCGCGGCGCTGGAGCGCAACCTGGCCTCACTGCGCCTGGGCGGGTGTCTGCTGCTGGTGGGGCTGATGGATGGAATGCGCGGGGACATCGACTTGAAGCAGGTGGTGCTGCGCCGGCTTCAAATCAAGGGCATGGCCCTGCGTCCGTTGCCGCTGCCCGCCAAGCTGGCCGTCATGCGGCGCTTCCAGGAGCGGTGGCTGCCGGAGCTCGTCGCCGGCAGGGTCCGCCCCGTCATCGACTCCACCTTCCCGCTGGCGCGCGTGGCGGATGCTCACCGCCACATGGAGTCCAACGCGAGCTTCGGAAAGATAGTGCTGGAACTCTGAGGCTCAGCTCCCCGTGGCCAGACGGACGTCCCGCTTCGGCGCGGCCTCCGGCGTGTGCAGCAGCGCGTAGGGGTCCAACGCGTCGCCGCCGACCGTCTCCAGGCCCACGGAGGTTCCCAGGCCCAGCCGCTCCGCGTGCTTGAGGAAGAGCGCGGTGACGACCTGGTCCTCCAGCGCGTAGCCGGTGGAGTCGAACACGGTGGGCTTCTCCCGCCACGGCTCGTACACGTCCGGGTTCTTCACCAGGGTGATGAGGTCCGGGCCCACCTGGTCGGGGCGGATCTGCTGGCACTCGCCCTCCACCAGGCACTGCACCGTGAAGTCGGGGCACACCAGGCTGCGCTCCAGCAGCGACTTCGGCAGCTCCGTCTTGCCGGGCAGGTCGGAGCCCACGGCGTTGATGTGCACGTGCGGCTTGAGCTTCTTCTCGGAGAGGACGGGCCCGCCTCCCACGGCGACGGAGGTGGCCGTGCAGATGATGTCCGAGCGCTCCTCCAGCTCCGCCAGGGGGACAATCTTCACGTTCAGCCCGAGGAACGCCGTGCGGCGCGCGAACGACTCCTGCGCCTCCGGATTCGTGTCGTAACCGAGGACCTCGGTGATGGGGAACAACCGGCTGATGGCGTGGAGCTGCGTCACCGCCTGGGCTCCGCAGCCAATCAAGCCGATGACGCGGCTGTCGGGCGAGGCCAGGCAGCGCGTGGCCACCGCGGAGGCCGCGCCCGTGCGCAGCGCCGTGGCGAAGACGCCGTCCATCAGCGCGATGAGGTGGCCGGAGCGCACGTCATAGAGGCTGTTGGTCGCGATGATGGTGGGCAGCCCCCGCTCCTCGGGGTTGTGAGGGCTGTAGCTCACCATCTTCACCGTCACCGCGTGCCCGCGCTGCATCACCGGCATCCACTCCAGACACCCCGGCTGGCGCGCGGATTCCAACAGGAAGCCGTCCCGTTTGCGGACCTCCGTCTGCTCCCCATCGAAGGTGCGCAGCGCTTCGGTCAGCGCGTGGATGAGTTCGTCCATCAGCGCGTTCGCGCCGACCTCCTCCACGATGCAGCGCAGGTCGGACCGAGTCACCAACAGCGTCCGTGTCGCGTCGCTCTTCACTCGAGATACCCCTGGGCTGAATCACTGTTTCAGCAGCTCACGCGCGAAACAGGGCCTGCTGATAACACAGGTCTGTAGTGGGGGCGCAAACTAGCAGGGCTTTCGTGTTCGCGAACAGGGGGGGCTCAACCCGGCGAAAACTGGAGTATTTGCAGGGTCATCGCTCCGTGACGTGAACGATGCAGCGGAATCCGATGTGTGTGGTTCCGCTGTCAACGGCCTGCGGAGAACGCGCCGCGGGGCGGTAGCGCAGGCAGTAGTTGGACGCGCAGAGGTGGCTTCCGCCCTTGAGGACGCGGCGCGGAATCTTCACCTGCGGCGTGCAGGGGTCGAAGCTCGCGCCGTGCGACGGAGGGCCTCGGGGATTGACGGGGATGCAGCACGCCTTGCCCCCGTTGCCCTGGTGGCGCTCCTGGAACCAGTCCGTGGTCCACTCCCAGACGTTGCCAGCCATGTCGAACAGGCCGTACCCGTTGGGTGGGAAGCTCCCCACTGGCGAGGTCCCCTCGAATCCATCCGTGTTCAAGTTCTGCCAGGGGAACTCTCCCTGCCAGATGTTCGCCATTTGCTGCCCTTCCGGTGAAAACTCGTCTCCCCAGACGTAGACCTTGCGGTCCAGGCCGGCGCGCGCGGCGCGCTCCCATTCGGCCTCGCTGGGGAGGGCCTTGCCGACCCATGCGGCGTAGGCCTCCGCGTCCTCGTAGGCGACGTGGACCACGGGATGTGACTCTCGGCCCTTCCAGGTGGTGCCGTGGCCCTCCGGCTGTTTCCAGCAGGCGCCGGGCGTGTAGGCCCACCAGTTGGACAAGTCCTTCAGGTCCACGCGCTGAGCCGTCTTGCGGAACACGAGGGCGCCGGGCACGAGCAGCTCCGGCGCCGCGCCCGGGAAGTCGTCGGGATTCAGGGGGCGCTCGGCCACGGTGAGGTAGCCCGTCGCGTCCACGAAGCGCGCGTAGTCGGCGTTCGTCACCGGATGGCGGTCCATCCAGAAGCCGCTCACCGTCACCTGGTGCTCGGGCCGCTCCTCCGGATAGTGGCGGTCCGAGCCCATCCAGTACGTGCCCCCGGGGATCCACGCCATGCCGGGGAACGGCGCTTCACCGGGCGCCGCATTCGTGTCGACCTCGTTCTCGGGGCGCGACACTCGCGACTCCAGTTGCGTGGCTCCCTCGACGACATCCGTGCTGCTCATCTGGCGCCTCGTTCCGTGGAGGGGACTCGATGAGTTCCCCAGGCGGCAAGCTGGGTGGCCCCGGCGCGCGCGACAAGCCGGCCCTCCAGGGTGGGGCTCCCGAGGCGACGCACGGAGCAGACGCGGTCCGGGCACCCGGTCCTGCGAGCGCCCGGCGTGGAGCCGCCGCGCGGATTGGCGGCCTGTGCACGCGTGGACAACGTCCTCTCGCCAACGCGGTTCGACCCGAACCGACAGCCCCGCGAGCGGTGGGCGGCGGATGGAGCGCGACGGACATGAGCACCGACACGACGACCGAGACGCAGACGGGCGCACTTCGAGACGACGAGACGCCCGACACGCGAGCGCTGCAAAAGCTCAGCCCGTTCGAGCTGAAGGACACGCTCATGACGCTGGCGGATGAGTCCGCGAAGACGCGCGCGGCGGTGATGCTCAACGCGGGCCGGGGCAATCCCAACTGGATCGCCACCACGCCGCGCGAGGCGTTCTTTCTCTTGGGCCAGTTCGCGCTGCGCGAGTCGCGTCTGACGTGGAACGAGCCGGACGTGGGGCTCGCGGGCATGCCGAGGTCCCCGGGCATCGCCGCGCGACTGCGGCGCTTCCTCGACGAGAGCGACGACAGCGCGGCCATCCGGCTCCTGAGAGACTCGGTCAACTACGGCGTCTCCAAGCTGGGCTTCGACGCGGACAAGTTCGTCTGGGAGCTGACCGACGCGGCCATCGGCGACAACTATCCGGTGCCGGACCGGATGCTCGTCCACGCCGAGAGAATCGTGCGGGCCTACCTGGCCCAGGAGATGTGTGACAACCGTCCGCCGCCGGGGAACTTCGACTTGTTCGCCGTCGAGGGTGGCACCGCGGCGATGACGTACGTCTTCCGTTCTCTGATGGTGAACGGCCTGCTCCAGAAGGGCGACACCATCGCCCTGGGAACGCCCATCTTCACGCCGTATCTGGAGATACCGCGCCTGGAGGAGTTCGACCTGCGCACGGTGGACATCCGCCAGAGCGCGATGACCGAGGAAGGCCGCCACGCGTGGCAGTATCCGGAGTCGGAGCTGCGCAAGCTGGAGGACCCGCGCATCAAGGCGTTCTTCGTCGTGCACCCCGGCAACCCCGGCGCGACGGCCATGCGGCGCGAGTCATTGGACCTGCTGGTGGACCTGGTCCGCACGAAGCGGCCCGACCTGCTGCTGCTCACCGACGATGTGTACGGAACCTTCGTCGAGGGCTTCCGCTCACTCGCCGCCGAGCTGCCGCACAACACGCTCCTGGTCTACTCGTACTCGAAGCACTTCGGGTGCACCGGGTGGCGCCTGGGCGTCGTGGCGCTCCACGAGGACAACATCATCGACTCGATGATTGCCCGGCTGCCGGAGGGCCAGCGGGAGATGCTCAACGAGCGCTATGGCTCAATCACCCTGGAGCCGGAGCGGCTGAAGTTCATCGACCGGATGGTGGCGGACAGCCGCGCCGTCGCCCTGAACCACACCGCGGGCCTGTCCCTGCCGCAGCAGCTCCAGATGAGCCTCTTCTCGCTGTTCGCCCTGCTGGACAAGGACGACGCGTACAAGAAGCGCTGCCGGCGAATCTGCCGCGACAGGCTCGCGGGCTTGTACCAGGGCATGGGAATCGACCTGCCCGAGGACCCGCTGCGCACCGCGTACTACCAGACGTTGGACCTGGACGTGTGGGCGCGAAAGAACGTGGGCCAGGACTTCGTCGAGTACGAGGAGTCGCGGCATGACCCGCTCGACATCGTGCTCTCCCTGGCGCGACGGCACGGCGTGGTGCTGCTCAACGGCAGCGGCTTCGAAGGGCCGGAGTGGTCGGCGCGGGTGTCGCTCGCGAACCTGGATGACGACGAGTACCCCCGCATCGGCCAGAGCCTGAAGGACATCGTCATCCGCGCCATCGCGGAGTGGAAGGGCCGCGACCTGGACTCGTGAGGTTCCGTGACGCCCACCCCGAATCGAGAGGTCCGCCATGAACAGTTCGAAGAACACGGTGCGAGGGCTGCTGTGCGCGCTGGGCTTGCTGCTGACGGGCGCTGGAATCGCGGCGCAGGAGAGCCCGCCGCCGACGAACCCGGGCTCGTCGAAGGACTCGCCGAACACCGAGGAGGCGCGGGCCAAGAGCCCCGAGGAGATGGCCTCCGTGCGCATCCTCGCCACGGGCGGCACCATCGCCGGGGCGCAGGGCAATCCCCAGGGCTACGGCTACAAGTCCGGCGCCTTCAAGGTCGAGGACCTCATCAAGGCCGTCCCCAACCTCGACAAGGTGGCGAAGCTGACCGGTGAGCAGGTGGCGAACATCGGCAGTCAGGACATGAACGACGCGGTGTGGCTGAAGCTGGCGAAGCGGACCAACGAGCTGCTCGCTTCGCCGGACGTGGACGCCGTCGTCGTCACGCACGGCACCGACACGCTGGAGGAGACGGCGTACTTCCTGGACCTGGTCGTCAAGAGCGAAAAGCCCGTCGTGCTCGTGGGCTCCATGCGTCCGGCCACCGCCATCAGCGCGGACGGGCCGGGCAACCTCTACAACGCGGTGTCGGTGGCGGCGTCCCCCGAAGCGAAGGGGCGCGGGGTGCTCATCGTCATCAACGATGAAATCCACACCGCGCGCAACGTCACCAAGACGAACACCACCAACGTGGAGACCTTCCGCAGCCCGAACCGCGGCCCCGCGGGCGTCGTCAACACCGGGGAGGTCCACTGGTTCGAGCGGATGGACAAGAAGCACACCGTGGACTCGGAGTTCTCCGTCACCGGCAAGAACACGCTGCCCCGGGTCGACATCCTGTACGCCCACGCGAACATGAGCCCGGACCTCATCGACTCGGCGGTGAAGAACGGCGCCAAGGGGCTGGTCATCGCGGGGGTGGGGGACGGGAACATGACCCAGCCGGCGCTCGACACGCTGGCCCGGCACGTGAAGAAGGGCGTGGTGGTGGTGCGCAGCACGCGACTGCCCAGCGGGCTGGTGTTGCGCAACAACGAAATCAACGACGACCAGAAGGGCTTCGTGGCCTCCGGTGAGCTGAACCCGGCGAAGTCGCGCGTGCTGTTGCAGCTGGCCCTGCTGGAGACCAAGGACCCGACCCGGGTGCAGCGGATGTTCGAGGAGTACTGATGGCCAGCTCCCGCCTGCTCCCTGACTTCTCCCTGGTGAGGGGAGGACCCCTCTTCGAGCTGGAGCGCGGCCTGCACCTCATCGGGCCGCCCCGGTTCAAGGCCTGGCGGGCCGCGCTGTGCTTCACGCTCGTGAGCTGGGCGCCGCTGGCGCTGCTGACGCTGTTGCAGGGCGCGGGAGCCATGCGTCTGTTCCTCGCCGACTACCAGGTGCATGCGATGCTCCTGCTGTCGCTGCCCGTGCTCGTGGCGGCGGAGCCGTACATCGACAGCCGCGTCGGGGCGGCGGCGCGGCAGTTCCTCCGCGCGGCCCTGGTGGAGGAGAAGGACCGCGCGTCGTACGAGGCCATGGCTCGGGGACTGACGCGGTGGCGCGATGCTCCGCTCGTCGAGCTGCTGTTGCTGGGTCTCGTCATCGCGCTCGCGCTCATCTCCACGCCGGACCCGGCGAGGCAGTGGAGCATGGTGGCGGACCCGACGCCCCGACTGTCGCTGGCGGGCGGGTGGTACGAGTACGTGAGCGAGCCCCTGGCGCGCTTCCTCGTGTTCCGGTGGATATGGCGCGCCTTCGGCTGGGGCGTCTTCCTCCTGCGCGTCTCCCGGCTCCCGCTCCGGCTGGTTCCCACCCATCCGGACCTGGCGGGCGGGCTGGGTTTCCTCGCCATCTGTCAGGCCAGCTTCGCGCCGGTGGTGTTCGCGGTGGCGGTTCCCGTCGCCGCCTATTCGTTCCGGACCAATGCCTCGGCCATCACCGAGTCCCCCCTGGACTACGTGATGCCGCAGGTCCTCTACACCGTCCTCGCCTGCCTCGCGGTGTTCGCCCCGCTGGCGTTCTTCTCCCGGCAGCTCGTGCACGCCAAGCGGCAGGGCGACCCGTGGTTCTCCGCGGTCGCCGCGCACCACTCGCGCCGGTTCGAGGACAAGTGGTTCCGCCGGAATCCAGGCGTGGATCCGCTGAGCTCGGAGGACTTCTCGTCACTGGCGGACCTGGGCACGTCCTTCGTGGTCGCCCGGAGGATGAAGCTGTTTCCCTGGGACCAGCGCTCGCTCATCGCGGTGGCGGCGGCGGGCCTGGCGCCGCTCGCCATCCTCCTGGTGCTCGACAGGCAATTCCTCGCGGTGGTGTCCCAGCTCAAGAAGAGCCTGAGCTGAGCCTTGGCGGGCGCCCGGGTGCCCGGGTGCCGTGGGCTCCCTCGAGGAGGTGGCGGTGAGGATAACTATCCGGGGGCTCCACTGCGCGCCGCCCGCGAGGAGGCGAGCATGCTCAGGTCCGTGATCGCATTCGTGTTGGGCAACATCGTGACCCTGTTCATGTTCACCGAGGGACTGGCGCGCCGTCCCGGGGAGATTCGTCACGTCCTGGAGCGCCCCGCGCTCTACGTGCGCGCCCTGGTGGTGGTGTTGCTGCTGGTGCCCCTGGTCGCCCTGGCGGTGGTCAAGGTCTTCCATCTGCCGACGGTGGTGGCGAGCGCCATCCTGTTGATGGCCGTCTGTCCCGGCGCGCCGCTGCAGGTGAATCAGGCGAAGGCGCTCGGCGCGAATCCCTCTACCTCCATCAACCTGCTGCTCCTGTTCAGCGTGTTCGCGCTCATCACCGTGCCGCTCTGGGTGATGGGCGTGGACCGGTTGCTCGGCGTCGAGTTCAAGGCGAGCCCGGACCTGGTCTTCCGCCTGCTGGCGGTGAAGATCCTCCCGCCGCTCGCGGTGGGCATCGCCGTGCGCCACTACGCCCCGAACGTGGCCAAGGCCCTGGCGCCGTGGTGCGGCAAGGTGTTCAGCGTGCTGTTGCTCGCCGTGTCCGTGGGGGTGCTCTTCATCGTCGGGCCCAGGCTCATCCACATCGCGTGGATCGCCATCTTCGCGTTGGTGGTCATCATCACCGTGTCGGTCCTGCTCGGGCACTGGGCCGGAGCGCCCAGGCTGGAGGACCGCAAGGCGGTGGCGCTGGCCACGGCCTTCGCGAACCCCGTGCTGGCCATGACCATCATCATCCAGAGCTATCCCAACTACCGGGCCCTGGAGGTCGCGGGCGTGGTGGGGGCCTACATCGTCATCCGGTTGCTCGCGCTCACTCCCTACAAGTTCTGGGTGAAGCGTCAGCGCGATTCGGAGCCCTCGCGGCACGCGCCGTCGGATGGCGTCCCGGTGTGACGTGCTCCGTCAGCGCTTGAGGCGGGCGGGGTCCTTGGGGTGGATGCTCACCTTCGCCCAGATGAAGCCCAGATCGCCCCAGTCCTGCACCGCCTTGACGGTGACGTGCTGACCGACGCGCAGCG
This sequence comes from Myxococcus eversor, assembly GCF_010894455.1. Lineage (GTDB taxonomy): Bacteria > Myxococcota > Myxococcia > Myxococcales > Myxococcaceae > Myxococcus > Myxococcus eversor. Next base: position 14,354 of record NZ_JAAIXY010000025.1, read on the forward strand.
CGCCCAGGAGCTTGCCGTACGCGGCGGGCTCGCCCTCGGGCGGGTCGTCTCGCAGGAGCGAGGGGGCGGTGCTCTCCAGCGTGCTGCCCACGAAGCGCTGGGGCGGCAGGGACCACTCGGCCTGGGATTGCTTGCAGTAGAAGCAGGTGCGCCAGGTGTTGGTGCCCGACAGGTACTGGCCCAGGTAGACCCAGGCGTCCTTGCTGCCCTCGCCCAGCCGCGTCGCGAGGTCCGGCGCGCTCGCTTCGGCCTGGGAGAAGACCTGCACGGCGGGCGCGTCCCGGTCATAGAGACGGGGCGTGCCTTCCCGTTGCAGGGAGACCTGGTCGGCGGCGATCTTCTGGGTGAGCTGCACGGCGAGCATCCGGGTGATGGGGTCTCTGAGCCGCTCCAGCAACGCCGGATGGGCGTGGATGGAGAGGGGCCCGTAGAAGGAGTCGCTGGCGACGATGCGCTCGGTCTGCGCCGCGCCCTGGAGGTTCTTGATGTGGCTGGCGATGAGGTCGCTGGCGCTCTCCTCCTGCCAGAGGAACTGGCCCAGGAGTCGGCCCTTGTCCTTGGGGCCCAGGGCCCAGGCGGTCATCACCTCGTCCTGGTTCTCCTCCAGGCACTGGCGCTGCGCGTCGCTCGCGTCCACGGCCAGTTCGGCGTCTCCGTAGGCGTAGCTGGTCTGCATCATCGACACCTGCTTGCCCGCGAGAAGTCGGCCGATCTCCGCCTTCTGGTAGTTGGCCATGTCGCGCGCGAAGGCATGGCTGGAGCGGGAGAGGGCGGAGAGGGGCGTGGAGATGGGGCCTGTCGTGTCCTCGCTCGCGTCCAATGACGACGGCTTCGCGCCCGAGTCGATCTCCACGAAGAGCACGCCCCGCGCCTTGAGCTGCTTGAAGAACAGGTCGATGCCCGCCTGCGCCTGGGGGTTCTTCTTCCAGCGCTCCGTGTCCGTGAGCCCTCGCAGCAACAGGACGAAGGTGTCGAGCCCGGTGTTGTCGAAGACGCCTCCGTCGATGAGCGGCTCGCGGTGCCCCTTCGCGTCGATGACTCCGGGCAGGTCGACGACGAAGGGGAAGTTCGCGGACGCGCGGACCGCGTCGGCGAGCGCGATGTCCCCCGTCGTGGTCAGCTCGCTGGTGGAGCGGGCCTGGGCCTCCGGCTGGGTGCCATCACTCACCATGCGCGGGGGCAGGGGAGGCTTGCCGGTGACGACCCGTCCGCCCGTGCGCGCGCTGGCCGTGTTGAGGAAGAGCAGGGGGACGCTGCCATCCTCGGGGAGGCTCGCGGGCCAGCCCAGGTAGTCGGACCAGAAGGACGCCAGGCCTCCGCCACGGCTCACCCCCGGCATCACCACGCCGCGCAGCAGGGGCGCGTTGAAGTCGACGAACATGTCATCGAGCGCATCGCTGCTCAGCGGCCACAGCCGGTCCGCCGTCAGGCCACAGGCGCCGTTCATCAGGTGCGACGCGAGCTCCTCGCGAGGCGCGTGCTTGAGCGGCACGTCGGCCGGGACAATCTCCCCCAGCGTCCCCGCCGCCAGCCGGTGCGAGAAGTGCGCGCTGGCGACGCTGCCGCCGGAGACGCTGCTGATGAAGAGCACGTGGTCCGACAGCGGCTGCGCGCGGCACCGCTCCGAGGTGGCGTCGGGGACGCTCACGTGCATCCGGCTCAGGCTCTCCAACGTGAGCATGGCGAAGATGGCCGCGCGCGAGCCGCCTCCCGCCGCGGAGACGAAGACCACCGGCCCGTCACACATCTGCTCCAGGCGACGGTTCGCCGTGCCGAGCCAGCGGGTGAAGAGGACGTCCTCGCTCGCGGACGCGCCCTCGGCCAGCGGCAGGGGCGTGAGGGACTCCTGCCTGTCCAGCAGGTTGACGACGAGGAACCCGGAGGCCAGCAGCGCGAGGGCGAGCACGGCGCGCTGGACCACGCTCTCCACCAGGTCGAGCGCGCGGGCAGCGCACAGAATCACGAAGAGCAGGTGGTAGATGGCCCAGATGGTGTAGAGCCGGAAGCTCGCCTCGGGAATCGTCGGGATGAAGAAGCCCCAGAGCAACTCCGCGAGGAAGTAGGAGCCCAGCGACATCACCAGGCCTCGGGTGATGACCTCCGTCAGGACGCGCAGCGAGGGCTTCCAGGCAATCACCCGGGTGCCCACCAGTCCGAGCACTCCCACGGCCGCCGCCAGCGTGGCGACGAGGATGGGCCCCGAGTCCCTGGCCTTCCATGGCGCGGGCAGCAGCCCCAGGAAGCCGACGAGGCCCAGCGCCAGTCCCGCCACGATGATGCCGAAGTACAGCAGTCCTCCTGGGGTCCGCGGTCCGTTGGCGGGAAACGCCAGGGGGAAGCGTGCCAGCGTCACCAGCCTTCGGCACACCGCGAGCACCGCCCGACTGACGAAGTTGCGGCGCTCCATCCACCGGGGGACGTCCTCGCGCGGCACGAAGACCCACATCGCGCTCATCAAGAAGAAGGCGCCGAGCAGCAGGACGTACGCCCAGAACGTCACGGCCATCAGCGCGGAGCCGCCCGCTTGCAGCGAGGCCACACCGGGCAGTTGCAGCACGATGTTGTGGATCTGCGGCAGGTTCGTCAGCGCGAGGCCGGCCACCAGCAGCGCGATGATGGTCGCCAGCCGCTTCTCGACATAGCCGACCCAGGCGGGGACTCGCGGTGCTTCCCTCAGCGCGCCCGGCACCGCGTGCACCAGTTGATTGCGTCCGCCAGCATCACCCAGGGGAAGTAGGGGCCCGCCGCGCTGCTCCACCACGTTGGGTCTGCTCCTGCTCTGGCGTCGCTTGCTCACGGGCCCCCCTCGTTGGACAGGCGGAACCGTCCGATGAGTTCTGGCTAGTACGGCTTGTCCAGAATATCACCGTTGCGTCTGTCCATGGGTCCCGGGGGGCGGGGTGGACGCCTACTCGTGTGGCGAGGAGCCGTCGTCGAGCCGGGCCAGCCGATGGCGCAGGGCTTCCAGCCGGCGGCGGTCGTCATCGCCCTCGGCGGCGGGGATGGCCTCCTCCACCAGGGCGTTGAGCCGGTGGAGTCCGTCCTTCACGAGCGACCACTCGGCCTTCGAGTGGTGGGTCCGGTGTGACAGGTACTCCACCACACCGTTCAAGGTCTGCGGGTGGATGTTCTTCGCGCCGATGCGCTCCGTCACTCCAGTCCGGTCCAGCATCTGCTGTGTCTGGCTCAGCACGCGGGAGAGCATCAGCGTGATTTCACGGTGCTCCAGCGAGTCCTTCAGCGCGCCGAGCATGTCCGCGCCGGGCACGTCGAGGTCCGAGGTGACTTCCAGGTCCAACAGCACGACGTGGACGGGGGAGGTAGCGCTGTCCACCCGGCCGATGATGGCGTCCCGGAGGGACGTGGCGTTGGCGAAGAAGATGCCTTCGTTCGGACGAATCATCAGCAAGCCGGGCACGGTGAGGGGCGCGGGCTGGCGACGGACATCCGCGAAGTCCAGCGTGCCCGGCGCGCGGCCCAGCTCACTCACGCGGGGCTGGCTGGCACGCCAGACGAGGAGCGCCACGGACAGACCCACGGAGACCATCAGTCCGGGGAGCACCTCGAGCACGAGCACGCTGAGGAGCGCGCCCGCGGCGAGGAGGAAGTCGGTGCGGCGCAGCTTGAAGAGGCGGCGCATCTCCTTCACGTCCATCATCCCCACGGTGGCGAGGATGACGATGGCGGCCAGCGTGGCCTCCGGCAGCGTGCGGAACAACGGGGTGAAGAAGAGCGCCACCAGCGCGAGGATGGCGGCGGCGAGCAGGCTGGACATCTGCGAGCGCGCCCCGGCCGCGTCATTCGCCGCGGACTTGGACAGGCTGCAGCCCACGGAGAGGCCTCGGAAGAGTCCCGCGCCCAGGTTCGCCGCGCCCAGGCCGATGAGCTCCTGGTTGGGGTCCACTTCATACCGGTGCTTGGATGCGAACACGCGCGCCGGGCCAATGGCCTCCGCGAACGCCACCAGCGCGATGCCGAACGCGCCCGGCAGCAGCTTCAAGAGGTCGCCCATGCCCACGTCCGGAATGGCCGGGCCGGACAGGCCCGAGGGGATGTTTCCCACCACCTTCACGCCGTGCCCCTGGAGGCCGAGCACGCCGACGACGACGGTGCCCAGCACCAGCACGACGAGGGACGCGGGCAGGCGTGGCAGGAGCCGGCCTAGCAGCAGCAATACCGCGACGCTCGCCGCGCCGATGACGAGCGTGAGCGGCTGCGTCTGTCCCAGGTGCGTCACCAGGTGCCACAGGCGCTCGAAGAAGTTGCCGCCCCCGGCCTCGATGCCGAGCAGCTTGGGCACCTGTTTGATGGCGATGACCAGCGCGAGGCCGAAGACGAAGCCGGTGAGGACCGACTCCGAGAAGAACTGGGCGATGCGCCCGAGCTTCAGGACTCCGGCGAGGATGGAGATGGCGCCGGCGAGGATGGCCAGGGTGGCGGTGAGCGCGATGAAGCGAGGCGTGCCCGAGGGCGCGAGCGCGGCCACCGTGGACGCGGAGAGCACGGCCACCGTGGCGGAGATGGCGACCACGAGCTGCCGGGACGTGCCCAGCAAGGCATAGAGGACCAGCGCCACCGGACCCGCGTAGAAGGCGGCCTGTGGTGGCACGCCCGCCAGCTCCGCGTAGGCCATGGCCTCCGGAATCTGGAGCGCGGTGATTGTCAGCGCCGCCGCGATGTCGCGCTTGAGCGAGCTGGGACGCCACTTGGGGAGCCAGGACATGAACGGCAGGAAGCGCGCGACGGAGGGGGCTCCGGGGCTGTGCGGATGGGAGATCTCCGGCATGTGGGTCGCTCCGGCGGTCGTGTCCCTCACACGTTGCTGAGCGCACCCCGGTCCGACAATCGAGCCCGCGCCGATTCGAGCGCTCGCAAGGCCCGGTCCTCCCGGGCCGCGAGGCGGGGCGAGCGAGCGGCGAACGCGGCGGTTCTCGGCGGGCCCTCTCTCGCCGGTCCCCCGGACTGTTGCGTGCAAGTCAGCTCCGGCCCACGTTGCCGGACGTGAGAGCCGGGCAGGTGATTCCGCCGTCCTCGCTCCACGGGAGAGGTGCCACCATGTTGGAGCCATCGACCGCGGGACTGACGGCCCTGGAGATTCAAGACCTGGCGCGCGACGCCTATGTCTTTGGATTGCCGATGGTGGAGCACTACCGGCTCTTCGCGCTGGGCTTCCTGTCGGACTCGCCGCAGGTCCGGCCCGCCAACGTCTTCCTGCACTTCCCCCGGCTCTTCACCCCGAAGGACCGCGATGTCGTCTCCGCGAACAACGACACGCTTTATTCGGAGGCGAACCTGGACCTGCGCGGCGAGCCCGTGGTGCTGGACACGCCCGAGCTGGGGGGACGGTACTTCTGCGTCCAGTTGGTCGACATCACGACGAACAACCTGGAGTACATCGGGACGCGGGCAACGGGAACGGACCCCCGACGCTTCGTCATCGCGGGTCCCGACTGGAAGGGCGAGCTGCCGGAGTCACTGAAGGATGCGCTCGTCATCCGGTCGCCCTCGATGTTCGTGGCGGCGCTGCTGCGCATCGGAGTCCAGGGGCCCGAGGACGTGTCCAAGGCGGCTTCTCTCCAGCAACAGTTCCGCCTGACGCCGCTCCATGTGCTCACGAAGCGCCCCGCGCCGACGCTGCCCGACGTGGTCTGGCCGCCGTACTTCGACGACAAGGCGGACAGCTCGTTGAAGGCGTTCGAGTACGTCAACTTCATGATGCAGTGGCACCGCTTCACGGACGCGGAGCAGCCCTTGCTGGCGCGCTTCGCCCGCATCGGCGTGCGGCCCGGCGCGCGCATGGATGCCCAGGCGTTCGCGCCCGAGGTGCGCGCGGCGATGTTGGAGGGTGTGAAGGATGCGCGCCGGGTCATCCAGAAGCGCCCCGTGCTGAAGCAGGGATGGGAGCTGCCCGACCCGAAGGTGGGTGCGTTCGGGGGCGACTACCCGTTGCGTGCGCATGTCGCGTGGAACTACATCTACGCGAACTCTCCCGTGGAGGCCGTCTATCCCATCACCCACCTGGATGGTGAGGACCGCCTGTTGGATGGGAGCCGGAGTCGCTACGTGCTGCGTTTCCCGGCGGACGCGCTGCCTCCCGCCCGGTTCTTCTGGTCCCTCACGGCGTACGACGCGGACACACGGATGCTGGTGGACAATCCCATCCAGCGCTACTCGGTGGGGGACCGCTCGCGCGACTTGAAGAAGTCGAGCGATGGCTCCATCTCCTTCTTCCTCCAGCACGACGCCCCCGAGCCGCAGCGGGTGGCCAACTGGCTGCCCATCCCCGACGGGCGCTTCTATGTCCTGCTGCGCATCTACGGCCCCACCGGGTCGGCGTTGAGAGGGGCCTACGTCCCTCCGGCCATCGATGCGCTGAGCGATTGACTGACGTCCCGAATGCTCGGAGCCGGGGTTCCCGCCCCCAGGGGAGGGGTCCGTTGACGGGCTGCTCGTCGATGGACATCCCCACCCGGTGCCGCTGCTGGCACAGGGGGATGGATGCGAGCACCGAGCGCGAGGCAATGCGGGTCGTTGGTCCTGGCGATGCTGCTGGTCATCCCGCTGCTCTCGTCCGCTGAAGCGCCGGCTTCCGCGCCGGCTGGAGGCGAGGGCGCGGACCAGCAGGACCTGGCGAAGGCGGTGCAGAATCCGGTGGCCGACCTCATCAGCGTTCCACTTCAAGACAACCTGGACCTGGGCGTGGAGCCTGGGGAGCGGGTGAGGAACACGCTCAACATCCAGCCCGTGGTACCGCTGCCGCTGACGCGGGAATTCAACCTCATCGCGCGGGTCATCCTGCCCATCCTCTATCAACCGGACCTGGCCGACGGGAGTGGCGGGACGTTCGGGTTGGGAGACACATCAGCGACGTTCTTCGTGGCGCCGAAGAAGCCGGGGCTCTTCATCTGGGGCGTGGGCCCGGCGTTCCTGTTGCCGACGGGGACGGCGGACGTATTGGGCACGGGCAAGTGGAGCGTGGGGCCGTCCGTGGTGGTGCTGGTTCAGCCGTCGCCCTGGTCCATCGGCGTGCTGGCCAGCAACGTGTTCTCCGTGTTCGGTGATGATGACCGGGGGACGGTGAACCAGCTGCTGCTCCAGTACTTCATCACCTGCAACCTTCCGAAGGGCTGGTACGTGACGTCGGCGCCCATCCTCACGGCGAACTGGGAGGGGCCCTCTGGAGAGCGGTGGACCGTTCCTTTCGGCCTGGGGGCAGGGAAGGTCTTCACCGTGGGCAAGCAGGCCCTGAATGGCTCCGTGTCGGCCTACTACAACGCGATTCGTCCCGACCTGCCGGGGAGCGCCGAGTGGCAGCTCCGAGTCCAGCTCTCCTTCCTGTTCCCACTGAAGAAGAAGCACTGAGTCCTCCCGGTGAAGGCTGTCACGCCAGCCCGGGTGGATTGCCAGCGCCGCCATCATCGTGCGTCCGCGCCATCTCCAAACACGTCAGCGTGCTGGAGCAGGCGGGGTTGATCACCAAAAGTCGCGACGCGCAGCGGAGGCCCAGTCGGATTTCGCTCGGTCCTCTTCAGCAGGTCGACACGTGGCTGGACGGCTACCGGCGCCTCTGGGAAGGCCGGTTCGACAAGATGGAGAAGATCCTGGCCCGCGTTCAGGCGGTGGCTCGCGAGGTCGAGGATCTCGCGGCGGTGATTGCCGAGGCCGGTGGGAGGGCGATGGCCTACGGGATGTCGTCTGGAGCGGCGCTGGTGCTCGAAGCCGTTGGCGCGGGGCTGCCGATTTCGCGGTTCGCGCGGGACGCGGACGGCGGTGGCCTTCCCGACGCGCTGCTGGCGTCTATCGGTACGCCGGGCCTCGTCGTCGCTGGCGGCGCCAGTCCCGGGTGGATGATGGATGGCGCGAAAGCAGTGGCCGCGAGGCTCCGGGAGGGGACGCTGCAAGTGATTCCGGACCAGACGCACAACGTCTCGATTGCGGCGCTCGCGCCAGTGCTCGAGGCGTACTTCCTCAGCCCATCAGGGCGAACAGGTAGCAGATGAAGGTGAGCAGCAGGTTGGAGATGGCGAACGTCACCGGATATCCAATCGCCGGGACAATGCTCTTCGACGCCTCCTGCGCGGCCCTCATGCCGGCGCTGTTGCAGCGCGCGCCAGCGATGGCCCCCATCAACACCGCGCTGTTCATCTTGAAGATGTACTGACCCACCATCCAACCAATGATGGGAGGAACGAAGGCCGCGATGGAGCCGATGATGAGCGTGGGCCCCAGGAGTCCGCCCGCGATGGCATGCGCCACACCCGCGCCCGAGTTCAGCCCCAGGATGGCGATGAAGACATTCAGCCCGACATCCTCGAGCAACTGCCGCGCGGACTCCGGGAAGGGACCGCCGAACGCCGGATTGCGCGTGCGCAGGATGCTCAGGCCGATGCTGATGATGAGCAGACCCACCGCCGAGCCCAGGCTGAACTGGATGCCGAACAGCGGAACGGTGATGGCGCCGAGGAACGCACCCGCCGCGAGCCCCAGGCCCAACGTGATGATGTCCGTGGACAGGCTGGGCTTCACCGCGGGCCCCAGCACCTTGCGCAGCTCCGCCACCCGCTTGGGACTGCCGGTGATGCGCAGCACGTCGCCCCGGTTGATGGCCTGGTCCCGACTCACCGGGAGCTGATCTCCTGCCCGGAAGAGGGCGTTGAGGTAGATGCCCTGGCCCATCCGCAGCGCCAGTGCCCCCAACGTCTTCCCGATGACGTCCTTGTTGTGGACGATGAACTCCACCGTGTCGAACTTCACGTTCCGCAGCTGCGAGTCGTCCACCTCCGGCCCGATGTGCGGCCCGCCCGCCAGCAGCAGTGACACCGGCCCGAGCATCGCCACCTCGTCACCGCGGTTCAGCACCAGGTCCGGTGGAGGATTGTAGACGCGCCCCTGATGGTAGACGCGCTCGATGGCCACCCGGGGATGCGCATGGTCCAGGTCCGCCACCGTGCGCCCCTCCAGCGCCGGGTTCTCCACGCGGAACACTCGCAAGTCCAACGGCATGTAGCCCCGGATGAACGAGTCCGCGGTTCCCGGCAGCGGCGCGGAGTCCTCGCCCATCAGCTCCTTCTCCATCTCCTTGCCGTCCGCCACCGCGTCCCTGCCGAACATCTTGGGCATCACCGACATCAACACCGTGAAGACCACCATGCTGATGCAGTAGAGGAACGCGTACGACGTGGTGAGATTGCCCGGCGCGTCGCGTGCCGCGTCCCCCGTCAGCGCCGCGGAGCCACTGGCCAAGGCCGCCCGCGCCGCGCCGAAGCCCGGCGTGGCCGTGTTCGCGCCGGAGAGGATACCGGCGAGCAACCCCGGCGCCAGGTGCGTGAAGTAGCGCGAGACATAGACGAGGGCCGACGAGAGCAGCGGTACGATCAGCGAGAGGATGATGAGGTGCTTGCCCTCGCGGTGGATGCCACCGAGGAACTGCGGCCCCACCTTCATTCCGATGGCGAAGATGAAGAGGTTGAAGAACACCGTGCTGGTGAACTCCGGCAGGGAGTACTCAATCTTGTAGGATTCGAAGGCCCAGAAGCTGACGATGAGGGCCAGCAGCAGCGTCGCCGCTGTCGAGCCCATGCCCACGCCCTTCACCTTCACCTCGCCCAGGGCATAGCCCGCGGCCACCACGAGGAACATCAAGATGAAGGGCTGGCGGCGCAGGTAGTCCAGCACCGCGCCAAAGACTCCGTGCGGGTGCGGCTGTACGGGAGGAGGCTGTCCCTGAGCGTAGGCGATGACCGCCAGACCGACGACGGCGGCTCCCACGAGCATGGTGGCGTGGCGCGCTTGGCTTCTCATGCGAGCGTCCCTCCAGGTTCCTGTTCCAGGGTAATGCGTGGCCCCCTCCTCGAAGGAGGAGCCCCGCGGGGAGCGGCGGGCAGCGGAGCCAGCGTCCGCCACCAAGGCGTCAGAAACGCAGGCCCAGGTTGATGGGGAGGTACTGGCCGTTCGCGCGGCGCGAGCCCGTGGGCGTCGAGTACTCAGGACCGAAGATGAAGTGGTAGCGCGCCTCCAGGTAGACGCGCATCGGTCCATAGACGCGGTAGGAGACACCGATGCCACCGTTCAACCCGAAGTCCGTCGTGCTGCGCGAGCCGACGAGGGTGTCCACCGGAACCAGCTCGCTGTCGCAGAAGAGCAGCCACGGGTCGCAGACGGGGACGAACTCCGCGCCGGCGAACTGGGTGACCTCCACCTTGCGGTAGTACAGACCCGGGCCACCGGTGATGTACACGCCGAACCGCCCGCGAGGCGCCAGGCCGAGGATCAGGTTGAGATCTCCGTACTGCATGATGTGGTCGCCGGAGAAGCTGGTGTCCGCGAGGAGGTCGCTCTTCAAGTCGTAATCGCTGTACTGGTACTCCGCGACGACGGCGATCCGCTCGGTGAAGTGATAGCCCGCGCCGAGCAGGAAGCTCCAGCCCGTCTTGAACCGGCTGTTGGTTTCGAAGGTCGGAAAGACGACGCCCAGCCCCAGGTTGAACGTGAAGCTGCCGGCCAGGGGCGGCTCTTCCTCGATGAAGCCCTCCGTGGCTTCGGCCGCCTGTCTCAACGTTCCTCCCAGGGCGGGCGGCGCGGCGAGCAGCATGGCCAACAGCGCGGATATGGCGAAGTAGCGAGACATGGAACCCCCTCCTGTCATGGTCGGCTGAAGCTGGGGACGCGGCGGCGCGTGGGCTCGGAGTGTCCCAGGCTCGCCGGACCCTGCCGGGCTCCTTTCCGTCAGCTCGCGAGCAGTGCTCGCCCGCGTGCCTGTCCCTCCCCGGCGGACCGTGCGGAGGACTCGCGGGCGATGCATCGTCAGCGCGCGGGTTCTCACCGGAGCGATGCCAGACGATGAAGCTCACGGCCACAATCGGATGGCGGAGCGCGCGCCGGTTCATCCCGGGCCTGCGCTGGGTGGAGGGCTACTCCAGGTCCTGGCTGCGTCCGGACCTGCTCTCCGCGGTGACGATTGGCGCCATGCTGGTGCCGCAAGGCCTGGCCTACGCGCAGATTGTCGGCGTCAGGCCCGCCGCCGGACTGTATGCGGGCGTCATCGCCATGCTGGCATATGCGCTGTTCGGTCCCTCCCGGCACCTGATGCTCGGCCCCGAGGCCGGCGCGGCCATCATCGCCGCGAGCGCGCTGGGCGGTGTCGCGGCGGGCGCGGACCCCGCGCGGTATGCCTCGCTCGCGGCGCTGCTGGCGATGATGGTGGGGCTCATCAGCCTCGCGGCGGGCCTGTTCAAGACGGGGGCGCTCGCGGACTTCCTCTCCAAGCCCATCCTCATCGGCTACACCAACGGCGCGGCGCTCATCATCATCGGCAGTCAGCTCGCGCGGATGTTCGGCCTGGAGCGCAAGGCCAATGACTTTCCCGGCCAGTTGGTGGAAGTGGGCCAGGGCTTGAGCCGGACGCATGTGCCCACGCTGCTGCTCGGGCTGGGCATCGTCTTCGTCCTGGTGCTGCTGCGGCGCTTCCTGCCGAAATTGCCCGGGCCGCTCATCCTCGTGGTGCTCACCACCGTGCTCGCCTCGGTGTTCCAGCTCCAGCATGGGGGCGTGAAGGTCGTCGGGCCCATCGCCGCCGCGCCGCCGTCCCTGGGGCTGCCCTCGGTGGGCTTCGCGGATGTCCGGGCGTTGCTCCCGGCCGCGCTGAGCCTCGCGCTGGTCAACTACGCCAGTTCCGTGCTCGCCGGCCGCCTCTACGCGGACAAGCATGGCTATCGCCTGGACGGCAACCAGGAGCTGCTCGGGCAGGCCGCCGCGAACCTGGCCAACGCCTTCACGCAGGGCTTTCCGGTGACGGGCAGCGACTCGCGCACCGCCGTCAATGACGCCATGGGCGGCAAGTCGCAGTTGGTGGGCGTCATCGCCGCCGTGCTGGTCGCCGTGTTCGCGATCTTCTTCACGCCGCTGCTCCAGAGCCTCCCGCTGGTGACGCTCGGGGGCATCGTCATCGTCGCGGCCGTGTACCTGATGGACCTGGGCGCCATCGCCAGGCTGTGGCGGGTGCGGCGCGTGGAGGCGGCGCTCGCGGTGGCGACCACGCTGGGCGTGCTGGTGCTCGGCATCCTGCAGGGCATCCTCATCGCCGTGGCGCTGGCGCTGGGGGACCTCATCCGTCGCGCGGCGCACCCTCACGACGCGGTCCTCGGCGAGCGCGAGGGCATCCCGGGCTGGCACGACGTCTCCCGCCATGCGGGCACGCACACGCTGCCAGGGCTCCTCGTCTATCGCTTCGACGCGCCGATGTTCTTCGCCAATGCCCGCCACCTCCGGGAGCAGCTGCGCGCGTTGGTCGCGGAGGCGTCGCCGCCAGTGCGCGAGGTGGTGCTGGACGCGAGCGCCGTGTTCGACCTGGACATCACCGCCGCGGAGGGACTGGAGAAGCTCCGCCACGAACTGGAAGAGGAGGGCATCGTCCTGGTCATCGCCGATGCGAACGCGCCGCTGCGGGGAATGCTGCGGCGCACGGGGATGATGGAGCGGCTGGGCGAGGAGAACGTCTACCTCACCGTCGAGGCCGCGGTGGCCCGCTTCCAGCGACGTGGCGAAGACGTGCTCCCCAGCGTCGAGCCGCCGTCGTCACCGGCTCCGCATTGACGGGCGACACGGCGGGGCCTTGGCTGGCTGCCCGCTGTGCGGGTGCCCCGGGCTGCCCGCCTGGCGCGGGGCTTCCTATCTAGAAGAGGGCATGTGGACTCCTCCCTCCCATCCCGCCTTTCCCCTGCGCGAGAAGCACCCGGCCCAGCAGGGCGATGGACGTGGCGGACTTCCTGCCCGGCGCGAGCAGCTCCTCCAGGCCCGCATCAAGGATTTGTCGCTGCGGCTGGCGGGGACGCCGTTGGAGCGGCACATCGACCAGCTCCACGCGGAGCTGGAGGCGCGAGGCATCTCCTTCAAGCCCCAGTGCTACCTGTCCGACGAGTGGGGCTGTCCCTCCGGCGTGCCCGTCATCGGCGTGCCGTTCTACCTGGCGGACCCGGACCTGCACTCCATCGAGGCGGAGCTGGGCGGCAGCGTGGAGACGGAGGGGGAGATCCTCATGTACCTGCGCCACGAGGCCGGGCACGCCTTCAACTACGCCTACCAGCTCTACGAGACGGAGGAGTGGCGCAAGGTGTTCGGCGACTACTCGCGGCCATACCGGGACGACTACAAGGCGCGGCCCTTCTCCCGGCGCTACGTCCACCACATCGCGGGCTGGTACGCGCAGAAGCACCCGGACGAGGACTTCGCGGAGACGTTCGCGGTGTGGCTCACGCCTGACAGCGACTGGCGCAAGCGCTACCAGGGCTGGGGGGCGCTGCGGAAGCTCCAGTACGTGGAGGAGACGGTGGCGCGGCTGGGCCGCACGCCGCCGCTCGTGCGGTTGGCGCAGCCGGACCTGACGACGGAGGAGATGGAGGGCACGGTGCTCGACCACTACCGTCAGCGGGAGCTGGACGAGAAGGTGGACCTGGAGCTGCGCGACGCGTTCGACCAGTTCCTGGAGGACATCTTCGAGGGGCCCGGCGTGGCGCCCGTGCGCGCGGAGACGCTGGTGCGCGCCGAGCGGCAGCGGCTCCTGTCGAGCGTGGGCCACTACACGGGCGTCAGCCCGAGCGTGGTGCGCGCGCTGCTGGACCACCTGGGAGACAGGACCGCGTCCCTGGGGCTCACGCTTCATCCCGATGACAGCCGGGAGGCCGCGCTGCGCATCGCCTCGCTCGTGACGGCGCTGGCGATGAACCACCTCTACACCGACCGCTTCTTCGAGGAGTGAACATGGCCCCTGGCCCCTGGCGTATCGCGGTCCTCCATTATCAGCCCAAGGGAGAGCCGCCGGACCCTGTGATGGGGCAGGTGTGCTCGGCGCTCCAGGAGGGGGGACATGAGACGGTGGCCATCGGCGTGGACGAGAGCGTCTCCGACCTGGTCCGCCAGGTGGGCCGCTGCCGCGCCGACCTGGTCTTCAACATCTGCGAGACATTCGCGGATGACTACCGGCTGGAGGTCAACGTCGCGGCGATGCTGGAGCTGGCGCGCGTGCCCTTCACGGGCTCGGGAACGGCGGGGTTGTTGCTGGCGCAGGACAAGATCCTCACCAAGCAGTTGCTCCAGTACCACGGGGTGCTCACGCCAAGGTTCGCCACGTTCGACGGGGCTTCGTTGCAGACGAGTGGGGACTTGCGCTTCCCGGTGGTGGTGAAGCCGGCGCGCTCGGATGCGTCGTTGGGCCTGGGCGTGGAGAAGGACCTGGAGGGGCTGGCGCGGCGGGTGCGGAGGATTCGAGAGGAGTTCGGCGACGAGGCGCTCGCGGAGGAGTTCATCGAGGGGCGCGAGTTGTACGTGGGCGTGCTCGGAGACCCCACGCGGCCGGAAGTCCTGCCGGTGGTGGAGCTGGATTTCGGCAAGAAGTGGAGCCGCAAGCGGATGAAGATCGCCAACCGGGAGGTGAAGTTCGGCCCGGAGACGGCGGGCAGCCCGAGGCTGGTGTTGCCCACGGACTTGTCGGACGAGTTGCTCGGGCGCATCTCCCGCGCCGCCATCACCGCGTTCCGCGCGCTCAAGCTGAGCGACTACGCGCGCATTGATTTCAGGGTGTCCAGTGGGACGAAGGACCCGTTCCTGCTGGAGGTGAATCCGAATCCCTACCTGGAGGCGCAGTGCGAGGTGGCGCTCGGTGCGAGGGAGCGGGGGCTGTCCTATCCGGCGCTCATCCGTCGCATCGCCGACACCGCGATGCAGCGGCAGGTGGCTCCGCGCACGAAGGTGACGCCGGTGACGGAGACGCCGTCCGTGTCACAGGGGTGAGGGGACTCCTGGGCTGCTGCCCATGGTGGATGACGGCAATCGTGATTGGGGCGCACTTTGACTCCTACTTGCCGGGCTACGCCCAAACTGTAGGGAAGGCCCAGTTGGGCACGGCAAGGTGCTATTGAAGGAGCGTCGGCGCGGCTCGGCCCCTTCTTCGATGAAAGCAAGTGGAGTGAACTTCCGACTTCGCAGCGCGCTCGGCCAGGTAGTTGCGGTTGCCGGAGTCGTAGCTGGGTGCGCGACCTCTCAGGAGGCGCCTGCGCCCTACGCTTGGGCGCCTCTGCGCCCACCCGCTGTGCCCGGCACGGGCCTACCCACCCCTGGTCAAGCCGGGGCAGGTTCGCCCCCAACCCCTGCCACAGAGCCCGCACAAGCGCGTGTTGCCACCCACCCAGGAGCCGGGGCTTTGGGCCGGAGACGCTCCTCGGGGCTCACAAGAACCGGAGGCGGACCCTTCGCCGGAGAGGTCCAACGTGAACAGGAAGGGCCCGCCTGCCCCGGTGACGGAGGAGCACCGCCGTTCTGAGTGTGAGCCCAGCCCGGTGCCGCATGCTGGCGAGGATGATCCGCATGACGAATGCGCCGACACGTTTCCGCCCAACCGTTATCCCGGAATGGACGTACGCGTTGGCGGTGTGAGCTTTGATGCGCTTCAAGTGGGCGTGCGTGTGTTGTGGGAGATCAAGACCCACCGATTCGACACGTATAATCATTTCATCCGGCGGATGACGGTCCTGGAGCAATTGCCGTTGCTCAAGGTGGAGCGGGACGTCGCTGAGACATGTGGCTATGGATTCGTCGTTGGGGTGAGCACCCAAGGGCACAAAGACGCGTTGCTCGAACAGGAGCCTACCCTCAATATCGTCGTGACCGGGTGCAAGCGATGACCAAGCAGAGAACCCTCATCCATATCGTCTTCGCGCCTGCGCTCGTGGGCAACGACGGTCGCACGCTCGCAGTCGTCCACGGAATCGAACGGGCGCACTCAGATGTTCGCTTGGAGTGGAAGCTGTCAGAGGCGGGGCGGCCTATCGCGTTGCCGCAACGTAATGAGTGGCTCGCTGAGGCGGCGGTGCGCGGAGAGTTCCCACTGCTGTGCAACGGCGACGAGCGTTATCCGGTGACGGTTTATGGATTGCAGACATCCGGGCGTCAATCGCCGGGCGGCCAGCCGTTGCTCGATATCCACGTGGAGCTGCCGCTAGATGCGGCCAGCATCGAGGCCGCGGCGGATTCGCTGGAAGGCGTTGCGGAAGGCGCACGCGCGTTCTGGGGGCGGGTGTTGCCAGACGGAGTGGCGCCGGAGATAGCGAAACAGTTTCGCCACTCGATGGAGCTGCCGCATGTCCCCCCCCGAGGGCTCCCTGCATTGAACCTTCCCAAGCACCTCCGCTCGCCTGAGATTCCCCATTATCTCGGGTGGCTGAACTACTGGTCGGCGGCCACCGCGGAGGCCATCGGGTTCCCGGACCCAGCCCGCGACGCAGCGCTCCTCTCTCGGGCGCGGCGCACTGCGACGGGCGGGTGGGTCGTTCGGCTGACAGAGACGCCGCTCGACCTCGACAACCCCTTACACCTGGAGGCGCTCTTGCACGCCTACGAACGCTTCCCCGAGATTGGCGGGCGCGTGCCCGCGCGCTGAGTTCGAAGCATCAGCGAGTGAGCGGGAATCGCGGGGGACTCAAGGTCGTTGAAGCCAGAGGGGCGAGGCGCTATAGACCTCGCCGTCCGCGGGACCCAGGGTGGGTTTCCGCGGGCCCGGACGAGGTGCGCCGTACCCGGTCACGACAAGACGACGCTCATCTCAGGAGTCGTACGTCATGGCGTGGATCATTCTCGTCATCGCGGGGCTGCTCGAGGTGTGCTGGGCCATTGGCCTCAAGTACACCGAGGGCTTCACCCGTCTTGTCCCCAGCGTCCTCACGGGCGTGGCCATCGTCGCCAGCATGTTCCTGCTGTCCACTGCCGCGAAGACGTTGCCCATCGGCACGGCCTACGCGGTGTGGGTGGGCATCGGAGCGCTCGGCGCGGCGGTGCTGGGCGTGGTGCTCTTCCATGAGCCCATCTCCCCGCTGCGCATCGTCTTCCTCGCCATGCTGCTGGTCGCCATCATCGGCCTGAAGGCCACCAGCGGCGCGGGGCACTGAGGGCAGTGCTCACCAGATATAGCGGAGGATGATCTCTCCGTAGCTCAGGGACGGCTCGCCGGATTCGAGCTCCCGTCCCCGTGAACCCAGGCCTGGGCGCGGCTCACCGTTGAAGGTCCTCACCGCGCCGAGGCCGAGCTGGAGGTTGGGGCGGCCGGAGTAGTAGATGCCCAGCGCCGCCGTGCTGTCCTTCAGCGTCCGGTTGTCCTGGTCCACCCGTTCCTGGAACCCCGTGCGGAAGACGTACTCGCCCATCACCGCCAGCGGCACCGCCGTCACCGGGTAGATGTCCAATGTCGCGGCGACCGACAGGAAGACCCGGAGCGACTTCGTCTTCTGCTCGAACCGGTCTCCCAGGACGCTGTCGAAGGGGCGGCGCGTCTGCCACGCGTATTCCGCCGCCCCCGAGGCCTGGATCGAGAACATCTTGCCGAAGGACTGCGCCACGTAGAGCCCACCGTGGGCGCTGGACTCCTTCCGGGGCACGAAGAGGAACTGGCCCAGGTCCCCATCGATGATGTTCCCCACCGTCACCTGGGGCGTGCCGACGATGGCGTTGACCAGCGGGAGCAGGGTGATCTCCCGCCCCCGGTTGTAGCCATAGTGCGCTCGGAACGAGAGCTGCGTGCCGCTCGTGTCGCTGCGAAAGATTCTCACCACGCCCCCCAACTGTCCGAGGAGGTCCGCGGTGGCGCCCGAGGCCAGCAACCCATCCGCGTTGGTGCCGGTGATGATCTCCGCCCTGGCGTAGCCCGTGAAACCGAGCCAGTCGGTGATGCCCAGGCTCAGGTCCAGCGTCTGCTGGACGCCAGTGAGCAGGACGTCCAGCGGCTCCAAATCGTTCACCGGGACGTTCGGGACGTCATAGCGCGCGAGGCCTTCCCGGATGCCGACGTTGGTGGTGACGAACGCGCTCTGCTGGAGGATGGGAAACAGGAACGTGTGCCCCTTGAGCTGGCGGGAGCGCGCGCCGCACGGCTGCGTGCACGCCTCGCCCTCCTTGGACTCGGCCAGCGCGGGGCTCGCGAGGAGGCTCAACAACACACCCAGACTCAAGATGGTGGTCTTCATCTGGGGCAACGTGGGGAACTCAGCCACTCGCGACCATTGCCCCCGCGCGCGCGGTGAGCGTCGCGGCGAGGACAGCGAAGCGGCGCACGCACGCAGGCCCGTTGGTCCACGGACATTGGTGTCATGACGCCGCCATCAGCGCCCTCCCGTTGGCCGGGAGAGGGACATCTTCCCCGCCGCTATCGGGGAGGATGTGGAATGGAAGTATCAGAGACCTTGCAACGGACCGAGCCCACGCACGCCTGGCGTCCCAATCTGACGCTCGCACACGAGCAGCTCGCTCCGAGGTTGGAGGCGTTCTATCGGGATCTGCACGCGCACCCCGAGCTGTCCATGCAGGAGCAACAGACCGCGGCCAAGGTGGCGAAGTGGTTGGAGCGCAGCGGCTTCGAAGTGACGACTGGAGTCGGCGAACACGGCGTCGTCGGGGTGCTGAAGAACGGCCCCGGTCCCACCGTGCTGCTGCGCGCGGACATGGACGCGCTGCCCGTGGAGGAGAAGACCGGCCGCCCCGACGCGAGCCACGTGCGCGTGAAGGACGCTCACGGCGGGACGGTGCCGGTGATGCACGCGTGCGGACATGACGTCCACATCACCTGCCTGATGGGCGTGGCGGAGCTGCTGGCCCACTCGCGCCACCACTGGCGCGGCACGCTGATGATGGTGGCCCAGCCCGCGGAGGAGACGCTTCAGGGCGCGCGGGCCATGCTGAAGGACGGGCTCTATGAGCGCTTCGGCAAGCCCGACGTGGCGCTCGCCCAGCATGTGGCTCCGCTGGAGGTCGGACTCGTGGGGCACCATCCCGGTGCCAACATGATGGCCTCCGCCAGCGTGCGCGTGCGCATCTTCGGCAAAGGCGGGCACGGCTCGCAGCCCCACACCGCGGTGGACCCCGTCGTCATCGCCGCGTATCTGGTGACACGGCTGCAGACCATCGTCTCTCGCGAGGTGGACGTCACGCGCGGCGGCGCGGTGATCACCGTGGGCAGCATCCACGCGGGCTCCCGCTCCAATGTCATCCCCGACGAGGCGGTGCTGGAGCTGTCGGTGCGCACCCCGACGGATGCCCTCCAGAAGCAGTTGCTCGAGGCCATCACCCGCATGGCGAAAGCAGAGTGTGAAGCGGGGCGCTCACCCAAGCCGCCCGACATCGAGGTGCTGAACCACACACGGGTGATGGTGAACGACGACTCCTACTTCACCCGGGTCCGTGCCGCGCACGAGGCCTGGTTCGGCGCCGAGCGCATCATCGACACGGGCCTGGCCAGCGGCAGCGAGGACTTTCCCTTCTTCGACGGGCGCACGTCCGCCGAGGACTCGCGGGCCGAGGTGCCGCTCGTCTACTGGTTCTTCGGGGGCACATCTCACGAAGCGTGGAAGCGGGCGTCGGGCAAGACGCTCTGGGACAAGTTCCAGGGCCTGCCGTCGAACCACTCGCCGTACTTCGACCCCTCGGTCGACTGCCTGCGCTTCGGCTGCGAGACGCTGCTGCTCGCCGCCCTGGCGTGCCTGGACGAAGAGCCTGGCAAGGAGTCGAAGCCCGCGGGGCTGCACTGAAAAGAGAAGGGGGGGCCGGCTGACGTTTCTACAGGGACGCAAGCAGTCCCGGCGCCAACCGTCCGGTTTTCTTCAAAGGGGTGGTGGCGCGCGGCCTGCAGTAGGCCACCACCCCATGAGGTCCCAGAGGAACACCCATCGACCCTGCACCGTGGAGATCTCCGCGGCGGCCTGGAACCAGGTCGCCCGGCTCTCCCAGGAATGCTACCGCGCCATCCAGGCCCGGCTGGAATGCGTGGCCTCGCTGGGCGCGACGACCCAGGCAAAGCCCGCCACCTTCCAGGTAGAGGACCTGAGGGTCCACTACGTCGTCGACGCGCGGCGCCGGCTCGTCACGCTGCTGGAGATCACCCGCGAGCGCGGGGCCACCACGAAGGGCGCCTCGCGCCCGACGACGACGCGGGCCCCGGGCTGAAGGGCCCCGTTGCTCACGCGGCGGCGCGCGGCCCTGCTCCACCAGCGCCTCCGTCACATGTGACGGGTCTCCTTGGCCGGCCATGGTTCAAGGGTGATGACGCGGTAGTTTTCTGACAACTCACGCACCCGGCGCTCCCTCGTGAAAAGAGAGGAATTGGGGTGCGGACGGACCCTTGCTTCAAAGTGTGTCGTCATGAGTTCGTCTGTGGGGTTGCGGCTTTTCCTGTCACGTGTCCAGAATGGCCGCGCCGCGTTCGCCCTGCATTCCCTCGTGCTCGGATGCGAATCTCACTCTCCCAAAAAATCATCCTCGCGCCGCTCGTCGTGGCGCTGTTCTTCGCCCTGCTCTCGGTGGGGTACACGATTCCTCGGCTTCGCGAGGCCTTCGAGGAGCAAGGCCATTCGATGAGCGCGGCGGTGCCGACGGCGCTCGCCTCGGCGATGGCGGATCTGCTGCGCAATCGCGAGCAGTCCGAGGTGCAGCCGACGTTGGACGCCGTGGCCCGAGAAGGCTCGCTGGCGTACGTGGCGCTGGTGGACCCGAAGGGCGCGCTGGTGGCCGTGTCGGGACGCCACGCGCAGAGCTTGCGCGACCACGCCTCCGAGCTGGTCGTCACGAAGGAGGGCACGCCCCTTCAGGCCGAGGACGTGGAGCTGCTGGACATGGGCGCGCAGGTGCCCGGCGGACTGGGCTCCGTGCACGTGGGCTTCAATCGCACGGAGGCCCGGGGCCACATCGATGGAATCGTGAGCGGCATGCGCCTCGTGCTGCTGGGGGCGCTGGTGGTGTTGATGGCGCTGGCGTGGCTCATCAGCCGTCGCATCGTCGCTCCGCTCATCGCGCTCACCGGCGCGGTGATGCGCATCGCCGAGCATGGGGACCTGCGTGAGCCGGTGCACATCGCCACGCAGGACGAGGTCGGGGACCTGGCGCGCGCGGTGGGCATCCTGGTGGGCAAGCTCAAGGACCTCCTGCACCAGCTCCACTCGTCCACGGAGCTGCTCAGCGACTCGGTGATGGGACTCAACGAGTCCGCGAACGAGCAGAACCAGATGGTCTCCCGCCAGGCCGCCGCGGTCCAGGAGACGCAGGTGACGGCGCAGGAGATCCGCCAGACGGCGCTCATGGCGTCCAGCTCCGCGCAGTCCGTCATCGAGGTGGCGGAGCGCGCGGAGGCGCTGGGCAAGTCCGGCGAGGACGCCGTCGCCGCGAGCATCGACGGCATGGTGGACCTGCGCTCGCAGGTGGAGCAGATCACCGTGCGCATCATGTCGCTGAGCGAGCGCACGCAGCAGATTGGTGGAATCACGGAGACGGTGAAGGACCTGGCGGACCAGTCGCACCTCCTGGCGGTGAACGCGGCGATTGAAGCGGCGCGCTCCGGTGAGCATGGCAAGGGCTTCGCGGTGGTGGCGCGGGAGATTCGCGCCCTGGCGGACCAGTCCATCCGAGCCACGAACCAGGTGCGGAAGATCCTCTCCGACATCGGCGAGGCCATCGCCGGCACGGTGCAGATCACCGCCGAGGGGACTCAGCGGATGGAGGCGGGACTGATGCAGGCGCGCGCGTCCGGGGACACGCTGCGCCAGCTCACCACCATCGTCCAGGACAGCACCGCGGCCGCGCGTCAGATCGCCCAGACGGTGAACCAGCAGGCCACGGGCATCGAGCAGATCTTCACCGCCGTCAACGAGCTGAACGCATTGATGGGAGACACGGTGAAGCGCATCTCCAACACGAACGACTCCGCGGTGTCCCTGAAGCTGCTCTCCGAAAGGGTGGCCGAGGTCGTTCGAGCCTACCGGGTCTGAGGCCCGGCGGCTCGGGCTCGGCCGGGGCTTCAGCCCGGGCGGTGGCTCTCCGTGCTCGGCGGCGCCAGCACCCGCGTGGCGCGCGGCAGCAGCCGGGACAGGAGCGCGCTGACCGACGTCACGGGGTGCGCACCGGGCTCGGGCAGGCGCGTGGCGAGCATGCCGGCTCCGAGCCGCGCCACCGACGACAGGACGAAGAGGACGTGCAGGTTCACCCAGGGCATGCCGCCGAGGATGAACTGCTCGGGCAGGGCGGAGGCGATGGCGCCTCCCAGCGCGGCGGCGAGGGAGTAGGCAAGGCCTCCCGCCGTGGCGAAGGCGGCGAGGTAGAAGGGCCGGCCCTTGCGCGGCGCCACGCTGAGCGGCAGCGCGAAGATGGCCAGGCCGTGGCCACTCCACAGCGCGCCGGCGAGCAGCACGTCGAAGAGCAGCGGCCATAGCGTTCCCGCCGACGGCAAGAGCCACAGCGCGGGAATCACGCCGATGCCCAGCGAGCACGCCAGCAGCACCGGCTGCGCGCCCACCTTGTCGATGACCTTCCCCCACAGTGGCGCGGTGAGGATGCGCACCCCGGCGACGGCCGCGGCATGCAGCGCCATGATGACGAAGGTCATCTTGAGGTTCTGCAGGCTGTGCAGCGCGAAGAACGGCGCGGACACGCCCACCGCCGCGTTCCAGGCGACCTGGTAGGTGAGCACGCGCCGCGCCAGCGGGTCCTTCAGCGGCACCAGCGCGCCCCTCAACTCCAGCGGGGGCGTGGTGCCCGGTGGCGCGGGGTCATGCTGGCTGGCCATCAGCAGCGTCGTCACCACCCCCATGACGCAGGCGCCCAGCGCCAGCAGGGGCAGGGCCACGCCCAGTCCCTCGGCGGGACGCAGCCGGTCCATCAGCAGCCCCGCGCCGAGTGACGCCAGGGTGCCCGAAAGGGTGGTGAGCGCGGTGCGCCGTCCGAAGAAGCGTCCGCGCACCGCGCGCGGCACCAGCTCCCCCATCCACGCCACCCACGCGTTGTTGCCCACCACGCCCAGCACCGCCGAGGCCCCCGCGACGACGAGCAGCAGGTGCTGCCGCGCCGCCAGCTCCAGGTCCAACCAGGGCAGGAGCGCCAGCGGGAACATCACCAGTCGCGACAGGCACACCGCCGTGAGCGCCACGCGCCGGTGGCCGAAGGCGGACGTCAGCCACGCGGCCGGGAACTGCACGAACTGGGCGAGGAACGGCAGCGCCGTCATCACTCCCACCAGCAGCGGGCCCAGCCCCAGGGCGATGGCCCACGCCGTCAGCACGGTGGCGCCCGCGCAGGCGGTGAAGACCTCCGTGAACATGCCCTCCACCACGGATGCGCCCAGCGTCGCGCGCAGCCTCTTGGCGGGCATGTGCGAGGGGACGTCCGGGCTGTCCGCCGGGGGCGCACCCAGGAGGGGCGCGGCCGAGCCGGGCAGCGACGAGCCCGGACGGAAGAGGGGCACGGCGGAGGCGAGCGAGGCGAAGCTGCTCAGGACGTAGCGACGAAAGGCAGCGGTGCTCATCGAGGGGCGCTTTCGTCTGTCGCACGGCTCCCCCAGGGGCCTCAATCCGACCTCGTCCCCCCTCTGGCCGCCTGCTCGGACCCCGGGCGAGTCCGGCCGCCCGCCCCCCTGGCCGGAGGGGGCGCTGGATTCAGGTGCAGTTCAAGCGGTCTTGAACTATATGAACGTCCGAGGAGAACGGCGCACATGGAACTGGCTCGGGAGCTCACGGACTTTCTGGCGGCGGTGGAGCAGCGGCTCGACAGCACGCTGGTGGATGGCAACGCCGGTCCGGACGTGAAGGGCGACACGCTGATGGAAGCGGCCCGGCACCTCTGCGTGGGCACTGGCGGCAAGCGCGCGCGTCCCATGCTGGTGCGGTTGTTCGGCGGCGCGGTGGGTGTGGCGCCGGAGCGGCTGGTGGACGTGGCGGTGGCGGCGGAGCTCATCCACTCGGCGAGCCTGCTGCATGACGACGTGGTGGACGCGGGCATGTTCCGCCGGGGCCGCCCGACAGTGAATGCGCGCTGGGGCAACATCGTGGCGGTGATGAGCGGCGACCTCATCCTGTCCACCGGCCTTCACCACCTGGCGCAGCTCGACTCCCGGTTGACCTTGTCGGCGCTGTCGGTCGTCTCCGAGATGACCCGCGCGGCCATCGCCGAGGTGGAGGCGCGCGGGGATTTGGACCTTCCGATGAAC
This sequence comes from Myxococcus eversor, assembly GCF_010894455.1. Lineage (GTDB taxonomy): Bacteria > Myxococcota > Myxococcia > Myxococcales > Myxococcaceae > Myxococcus > Myxococcus eversor. Next base: position 38,355 of record NZ_JAAIXY010000025.1, read on the forward strand.
CGGCTGCGCTTCATCGCCGAGGGCAAGACGGGCTCGCTGTTCGGCTGGTGCGGGCACGCGGCGGCGACGCTGGCGAACCTTCCGGAGGCGGTGGACCGCTTCGACGGCTTCGGCCGTCACCTGGGCGTGGCGTTCCAGATCGCCGACGACATCCGCGACATCCTGGGCACGGACGTGGGCAAGCCGCGGTACGCGGACGTGCACTCGCGCACCCCGTCGATGCCCATCCTGCTGGCGGTGGCCAAGGACGAGAGCCTGCGGCGCAAGCTGAAGGACGCGTGGGCCTTCTCCACGATCACTCCCGACCGCACGAAGGAGATTGGCGCCGCGATTGAAGCCACCGGCGCGGTGGAGGCGTCCATGGCGCGGATGAACGTGGAGATTGAAGCGGCGTTGGACAAGCTGGGCCACTTCGCCCACGAGCCCGCGGGTGCGGAGCTGGTGGGCTGGGCGCGCAAGCTGTCGGCGGGAATCGCGGAGCAAGTCCAGGGGCGGGCCGCATGAAGGGCTACCTGTGGACGGGGGGACACGGGAGTCCGAGCAACCCGGATGCGCCGGTCATCGAGGGCCGGCTCGCGCCGTGGGAAGCCATCGCGGTGGACGCGGTGGGCAATGTCATCGAGTTCTGGGGCTTCAAGCGCAACCAGGGCCGGGTGTGGGCGCTCCTGTACCTGCGGGGCGAGCCGCTGACGGCGGGTGAAATCGAGCGCGAGCTGGATTTGTCCAAGGGCGGCGTCTCCATGCTGCTGCGCGACTTGGAGCGCTGGGGCGTCATCCAGCGGGTGCGGCTGCCGCAGGACACGGTCTGGCGCTACGGCGCGGAGACGGACCTGGTGCGGATGGTGCGGCACGTCATCGAGGAGCGCGAGGCGGGCTTCGTGGCGCGCATCCGCGCGGACCTGTCCGAGGCGAGGCGGCTGGCGGAGGTGGCGGGCACGGTTCCAAGCGAGCGGCTGGAGCGGCTGGAGAAGATGGCCACGCTGGCGGAGCACGTGGAGCGGGCGCTGCGGCTGTTCATCAAGACGTCGCGGCTGGACGTGTCCGGGGTGCTGGCGGTGTTCCGGGACGGCGCCTCGCGGCGGAACGAGCGGTAGGGGAAGTCACATGGATTCGCATTACGACATGGTGATGAAGGCCCGTGAGGGCGCGGACCCGAACGCGAAGCGGCTGTACTTCGCGTACTCCACCATCCTGGACCGGGCGGCGTTCGACGAGTGGAAGCAGCAGCACTCGTATGGGTTCTTCGAGCTGCCGGAAGGGCGGCTGGCGGAGGCGGTGGACGTGGACCTGGTCTACGACTTCCCGTCGCGCTGGTGGGGCGGGCGGGTGGCGGGGCTGGCGGATGCGACGGGAGGCCAGGTGTTCGGGCGCCTCTTCGAGATCCAGGGCCAGGACTGGCCCATCGTCCAGCACAAGGAAGGCTTCGTGACGGGCATGTGCGTGGAGCGCACGGTGAAGGTGCTCGTGGACGGGCAGGAGGTGGAGGCCACGGCCTTCGTCACCAACCCGAGGCGCGCGGCGCAGGACGGCCCGGTGAGCCCTCGCTTCGTGGAGGCGCTCGTGCGGGGCGCCCAGGCGGCCGGACTGCCCCCGGACTACGTGGAGCGGCTGAAGCGCGGCGGGGCCTGAGGGTGAGGGCCTCTTTCGTGGGGCTCGCCTCCATGGAGCAGGCTCAAGGCCGGAAGTCGGCTGAGTCATCCCAGTCCGCCACAGGGAAGAAGCGGACGCCCTCCGGTGGTGGCTGGACACCCAGCACCGCCTCGACGACAGAGCGGTGAAAGAGCCGCACGCCGAGGTCTTCCTTCAGGGCGAAGACCAGGCGCGCTCTCTCCGGGACGGCCCTCAACACATTCGAATCGAGGACGAGCTTCTCGATTCCCAGCACCTCGCCATCGGGGTCGATGGAGAACCGCGACAGGCCGCGGTCCATGCACGCAATCTCTTGATGGGTGTGCAGGAGCCAGTAGCGGAGCACGGCGCCGTTCGGCATGCGGACATCCGCCGGCACGAGCTGTGAGCCGGAAATCGCGAGACGTTCCAGGACCTCCTTCACGCGGCCAGAGAAGACAGGGTCCGGCAGGCTGTGATGGTCCACCATGGAAGGAGAAGCGGGCACCGGATCGCCCAGTCTCAACCGGACGGGCTGCGTCGCGGCAACGGGAGTCCCCCGACGGAACTCCCACGGGTCCTGGTCCCACTCGAGTAACGGGTGGGCGGGGGTGTTCGCGCGGCTGATGACGAAGTAGTCGCCTTGCATCGGGGTTCATCCTCCGGGAGATAGCGTGCGCGACGTCAAGACGTGCCTTTGACTGGGGTGTCGGATGTCGTGGCGCCGGCCCCTGCTGCACGCTCTTCGCGCCTCCTTGGCCGGAATACTGGTGGCGTCCCCACAGCCGACGCCACTGGGCGCGTAGTCTCGCCCGTCGGCGGTCAGCGCCCACTCGAATGCAGCCACCTTCTTCAGAATCTCGGCACTGGTCGCATCGAGTTGCTCGGCGAGCTTCGTGGGTTCCTTGCAGTAGGCCCCGCGCGCGGCTTTGCTCTCGTAGCGGATGAGCATCTTCTTGACCGCGCCGACATAGGCGAGGTCGGCGCTGCCATCGACCATGCCGAGAGAGTGGTTGGAGCGGTGGAGTGGCGCCATCACCTGACACGCCACATTCATCCGAGCCGGCAGCATGACCCCATTCTGCTTGCGGTCGATGTCATAGCCAAAGAGTCGGCAGAGCTTCGCCCAGGTGACGGTGTTCATCGCTTCGCAGCAGATGATGTGATGGGCTTGAAGTGATGACTCACCCGTGTACCAGGGATGAGCATGCTTTGAACCCCCTTTGAAGATGTTCTTGCCGAGCGTCCGGGAGTTGCCGATGTTCTTGCCCATCTTCGGGGTGACGCCTGGATGGGTTGTTGCCTGGCAGTGCGGGCATTTCGGCAAGTCAGGATCAGCCGCTTGTCCGGGGGATGGGACGCTCGCAACGTCTTGGACTATCGGAAAGGGCGGGACGTTCCTGTCGTTGAGGGTGAAGAGGTCAAAGTTCCGAACGACGTTTGCACCATTGATGCGAACATCGAATGAGAAGTTCACAGGCTGGGCCGCACCCTTGTTGGTGCCCGACGCAACGCCACCCAGGGTCCCCGCCTCGTTGCCAGTGGAAGATGCTAGCGAGGAGTTGGAAAGGCACACCGGAGCGTCGCCAATGGTGACGCTGGTCGAACCCTTCGCCAGGTCGCTGGCCTCGGCCGTATTGGTGAACGGGGTCAACTGAGGTCCCGCGGGAGTCGGGACCTGGCAGAAGTCGGGCATGCCCATGACCCTGCCGCCACTCTTCGCGGTGACCACGGTCATCCCGTTGACCAGGACCTTGTTCTTGCCAGCCACCCGAGCACCTCTACGTTCATCCTTCGAGAGGGCTGCCTTGGGTACCGTGCCATTTCGGGCGAGGGTGCCTAGGTTGTTCCGCCCATGTTCTTCTTCTTCTCGAACCGGCTGGGCTGCCTGGGCAGCATCCTCGTTTCCGTGGTGCTGAGTGCGCTGCTCTATTTCCTCTTCATGCGTGCCTAGCCCGGGGCGTTCGCATGGCGAATGGTTGCCATGCGCATGCCCTCGCCTCCAGCGACTCTCATCCGACCGTTTCCCGGTTGACGTGGGAAGCATCGACGGGTGAGCACAGCGGAGCGGTGTCTCGCCCGCTGAACCGAGGACGAGGTCTGCTCGCTGACACCCGTCTCGCGGCGGTCACGGCTTGCCGTGCCAGAGGTCCGTCTCGTCCTCGTCCTCCAGCGGATGGACGGTGACGACAGTCCCGTCCTTGTCAGGAGTGCTCCGGGTGGCCTCGGCTTCGGCCGGGGTGTGAGGGGCACGTTCCGAAAAGCTGTCGCCCTGGAGCTGCCGCTGGCGTTGCTCGCTGGTGCTGCCATATCCCTCGGCGATCTTCTTTCGGGCCATCGCGCTTTCCTCTCGCTGGGGTGTCGTCCCATACGGTGGGGGCCGCCGAGGAGGTCCGCAATGCATGCTCCCGTCGCCGCGTCAGACCCGTCACGGGTGGCCTGGAGGGGGAGCGAGCGCCGGGCTCCATCGTTCAGATCTCCCTGCGATCTCAGAGGTCGTGCCTACATGAACGAAACATCAGCGCTTTTCACCCCCCGGCTCGGTCCAGATTGTCCAAAAATCATCAGGGGTTGAGCCCATTTCGGCCTGATAACGCGGGCTTGAAGATGACTGAACGCCTCATCAGTGAGTCGGAAAGCGCCTCCAGGACTCGAGGCCAGTCGATCACTCGGCGATCGGCCTTGCGAGAAATCCCGTGCCCACATGCTCCGATGATCAGTGGTTTTTCGCCCCTGGAACCCAGGCGTTTCGCCCTTGGGCACAGGAGCGCACGAGGCCCATGCCTACATGGCTGGATGTTCAGTGGTTTTCAGGGGTGGCCGCGACGGCTCGCGACGAAAAACCAACACAATCACAGACATTTCGAGGCGCCTGTGATTGTGTCTCATGTCTTGTTTGTCTTCAGCCCGGCGTGAACCACAATACAGACAGCGGGGGCAGGGTGACCAGCGCGGAAGCCGGCTGTCCATCCCAGCCCGTGGCCTCCGTGTGGAGCTGACCCATGTTCCCCGCGTTGGAGCCGCCATACTCGCCTGCGTCGGAGTTGAGGATCTCCACGTAGTGGGTGTGCAGCGGGAAGCCCACGCGGTAGTTCTCGCGCACGGTGGGGGAGAGGTTGGCCACGCAGACGACGTGGCGCCCCGGCTGCCGTGAGCGCCGGATGAAGGCCAGCACGTTCGACGACGCGGAGTCCGGCTGGAGCCACTGGAAGCCCACCGGCTCGCTGTCCGCGTCGTGCAGCGCGGGCAGTTCCTTGTAGACGTGGTTCAGCTTCGCCACGAGGCGCTGGATGCCCTGATGTCCCGGGTCCTGCGTCAGATGCCAGTCCAGGCTCTTGTCGTGGTTCCACTCGGACGGCTGGCCGAACTCACCGCCCATGAAGAGCAGCTTCTTGCCCGGGTGCGCCCACATCCACGCGAACAGCGAGCGCAGGTTCGCGCGCTTCTGCCACGGGTCTCCCGGCATGCGCCCGTACAAGCTGCCCTTGCCGTGCACCACCTCGTCATGGCTCAGCGGCAACATGAAGTGCTCGCTGAACGCGTACAGCAGGCCGAACGTGAGCTGGTTGTGGTGGTACTGCCGGTAGATGGGGTCCTTGGAGAAGTACGACAGCGTGTCGTGCATCCACCCCATGTTCCACTTGAAGTGGAAGCCCAGGCCGCCCTCGCTCACGGGCGAGGAGACCTTGGGCCACGCGGTGGACTCCTCGGCGATGACCACGACGCCCGGATGCTTGCGGCGCACCGTCTCATTCAGCTCGCGCAGGAACTGGATGGCCTCCTCGTTCTCCCGGCCACCCCAGCGGTTGGGAATCCACTCGCCCTGCTTGCGGCTGTAGTCGAGGTAGAGCATCGACGCCACCGCGTCCACGCGCAGGCCATCGATGTGGTACTCCTCAATCCAGAACAGCGCGTTGGCGATGAGGAAGTTGCGGACCTCGTTGCGGCCGAAGTTGAAGACCAGCGTGCCCCAGTCCGGCTGCGCGCCCTTGCGAGGGTCCGCATGCTCATACAACGCCGTTCCGTCGAACTCGCCCAGCGCGGCGGAATCCCGGGGGAAGTGGCCGGGCACCCAGTCGACGATGACGCCGATGCCCTCCTGGTGCAGGTGGTCCACCAGGAAGCGGAAGTCGTCCGGATGGCCGAAGCGCGCGGTGGGCGCGTAGTAGCCACTGACCTGGTAACCCCACGAACCACCGTAGGGATGCTCCGACACGGGCAGAAGCTCCACGTGCGTGAAGCCCATGTGCTTGACGTACTCGGCCAGCGCGGGCCCCAGCTCGCGGTACGTCATGGGGCGATCGCCGTCCTCCACCACGCGGCGCCAACTCCCCAGGTGCACCTCGTACACGCTCCATGGCTGGTGCGTGACGTCGGACTTCTTCGTGCGCGTCTCCAGCCACGCGCCATCACCCCAGCCGTAGCGTCCCAGGTCATGCACCACGGACGCGGTGGCCGGGGGCACTTCGGTGCGGAAGGCGAACGGGTCCGACTTCAGCACGCGAGGACCGCCCTGGCCGGGGCGAATCTCGAACTTGTAGCGCGCGCCTTCGCCCACCTCCGGAACGAACAGCTCCCAGATGCCCGACGCGCCCATGCGCCGCATCGAGTGCAGCCGGCCATCCCAGCTGTTGAAGTCGCCGACGACGGAGACTCCCGCCGCCGTGGGCGCCCACACCGCGAAGGACACGCCTCGCGTGCCGTTGTGGTGGAGGAGGTGCGCGCCCATGCGCTCCCAGAGCCGCTCGTGGCGTCCCTCACCCGCGTAGTACAGGTCCATCTCCCCGAGCGTGGGAAGGAAGCTGTACGGGTCTCTCAGCGTGAAGACGCGCTTGCCGGGGTACTCCACCTCCAAGAGATATCCGAAGGTCTTGTCCCGTCCGTTGATGCGGGCCTCGAAGACGCCGTCCTGGCGGTGCGTCATCGGGACGCGGCCTCCGAACTCGGGGAGGACGTGGATGGCCACGGCGTCAGGACGGAAGGCGCGGACCACCACGCCGTCGCCGTCCGGATGGATGCCGAGCACGGAGTGGGGCTCCGGGTGCCGCAGCTCCACCACGCGCCGCAGCTCCGCGTCGACCTGCATCTTTTCCGCGGGCTTCCTCACTGGGACTCCTCCATCCGCAAGAGGGCCTCGACGGGGATGCGCACCCAGTCAGGCCGGTTCTGCATCTCATACCTCACTTCGTACAGGAGCTTCTCCAGCTCGAACGCGCGCAACATCGTGTCGAATGCCGCGGCGTCCGTGGGAAGGAAGGCCGCCCCCTGGGTCGCCTTGCGATATCCCTCCAGGAATGCCGCCCGGCTGGGCCCCACGCGCCCGCGCGGCGTGCCGCCCTCCAGCGCCACCGTGGCCTCCGCGTAGTCGAACGAGCGAATCATCCCCGCCACGTCTCGCAGCGGGCTGTACTTCTCCCGCCGCGACGTGAAGCTGCGCGCCGGCTCACCCTCGAAGTCGAAGATGAGCCATTGGTTGTTGGCCCGCAGCACCTGGCCCAGGTGCAGGTCGCCGTGGATGCGGATCTTCTGTCCGGACGGCGCCACCTGGGCCAGCCGCTTCGCGTACTCGATGAGCCCCTCGCGGCGCCCCTCCAGGTCCGGATGGAGCCGGCCCGCCTCCGCCAGCGTCACCCCCAGCTCGCCGACGATGGACGCGCTCCAGCGCTGGAGGTCCTCCTGCAGCAACGGCTCCGGCGCGAAGGCCGCGTCGTCCATGGGCGCCGAGCCGAAGGCCAGGTGCAGGTCTCCCAGCCGCCCGCCCAACTCCTCCATCTCCTCCAGGAAGCGGTCGCCCACCGGCCGCGCCTGGCGCAGCCTGTCCAACGTGTACTTCCACCCATCCACCGCGTCGGGGATGAAGCGGTGCGCCAGCGCGAGCGTCGCTCCGGCGGCGCCCTCCAGCCTCAGCGCGCCCAGCAGGGCGGGGGTGGCCCGGAACGTCGTCCGCGTGGCCAGGAAGCGCCCCACCTCGTGCTCGGGGTTCACCCCGGCCTCCAGCTTGCGGATGATCTTCACGATGACCTTCTCGCCCAGCACGATGGAGGTGTTGCTCTGCTCCACCATCAACCGGCGCACCGTGAGCGGCGAGGGCAGGCCCAAGAGGCCCTCGGGCCCGGCGATCCATTCCCCCACGATGCGGCCCGAAGCGGAGGGGAGCTGGGCGCCGTCACGGATGAGGTCGAACAGGGCGCGAATGCAGCCGTCGTCCTCCAGCGCGTCCCGGATTCCATCCGACGAGGGCTTCACCGGCAGCAGGTAGCGCTCGGGTTGGCCCAGCTCGTAGGCGACCTCCACCACGGCCAGCGACAGGTTGCACGGCGAGGCGTCCAGGTTGGCGTGGTCCACCACGCTGACCTGTTTGATGGGCCAGGCCTTCCCGGCGAACCAGCGCTGACTCTTGAGGTACTCCGGCAGCTTCGTCAGGTCCAAGGTCGTCACGCGCGGCTTCCTCCTCCCGGCAGCGGCTTGTCCAGCCGAAACCACAAGAACATGTAGGGGCCCATCGACAGTTGATAGGGCAGGTCACTGATTCGAGGGAAGGGCGTCTCGCCAATCATCTCGACGGGCACCATGCCCTCCCAGTCTCGCAAGTCCATCACCGCGGGCTGCGCGAAGCGGGACAGGTTGCATACCACCAGCACCGTCTGGCCTTCCCACTCCCGCACGAAGGCCATCACCTTGCGGTTCTCCATGGGAAGGAAGCGCTGCGTTCCCAAGGAGAAGACGGGGTAGCGCTGGCGGATGCGAATCATCCGCTTCACCCAGTGCAGGAGGCTGGACTTCACCCGCTCCTGCGCCTCCACGTTGATGGACTGGTAGCCATAGACGGGGTCCGCGATGACGGGCGCGTACAGGCGCGCGTAGTCCGCCCGGCTGAAGCCCGCGTTGCGGTCTCCCGTCCACTGCATGGGCGTGCGCACGCCGTTGCGGTCGCCCAGGTAGATGTTGTCCCCCATGCCAATCTCGTCGCCGTAGTACAGGACGGGCGTGCCGGGCAGGGTGAAGAGCAGGCTGTGCATCAGCTCGATTCGCCGGCGCCCGTTGTCCATCAGCGGCGCGAGCCGGCGACGGATGCCCAGGTTGATGCGCATCCGAGGGTCCGTGGCGTACTCCCGGTACATGTAGTCCCGGTCCTCGTCCGTCACCATCTCCAGCGTCAGCTCATCGTGATTGCGCAGGAAGAGGGCCCACTGACACGTGTCGGGGATATCCGGCGTCTGCTGCATGATTTCGACGATGGGCGTGCGGTCCTCGCGGCGGATGGCCATGAACAGGCGCGGCATCACCGGGAAGTGGAAGCCCATGTTGAACTCGTCGCCGTCGCCGAAATAGACGCGCACGTCGGCGGGCCACTGGTTGGCCTCCGCCAGCAGCATCTTCCCGGGGTACTCGGCGTCGATGGTCTTCCGCAGGCGCTTGAGGAAGGCGTGCGTCTCCGGAAGGTTCTCGCAGTTGGTGCCCTCGCGCTCGAACAGGTACGGCACCGCGTCGCAGCGGAAGCCGTCCACGCCCATGTTCAGCCAGAAGCGCATGGCGTCCAGCATCGCCTCCTGCACCTGAGGGTTGTCGTAGTTCAGGTCCGGCTGGTGGCTGAAGAAGCGGTGCCAGAAGTACTGCTTGGCCACCGGATCCCACGTCCAGTTGGAGCGCTCGGTGTCCGTGAAGATGATGCGCGCGCCCTTGTACTTCTCGTCCGTGTCGCTCCAGACGTACCAGTCGCGCTTGGGGCTCTTCGGATCGCTCCGCGCCTCCTGGAACCAGGGGTGCTGGTCGCTGGTGTGGTTGACCACCAGCTCGGTGATGATGCGGATGCCGCGCTTGTGGGCCTCCTCCACCATCCGCTGGAAGTCGGCCAGCGTGCCGTAGTCCGGGTGGACGCCGTAGTAGTCCGCGATGTCGTAGCCGTCATCGCGCAGCGGAGAAGGGTAGTGGGGGAGGATCCACAGGCAGTCGACGCCCAGGTCCTGGAGGTATGGGAGCTTTTCAATCAGGCCCGGGATGTCGCCATGCCCGTCGCCGTTGGCGTCGTGGAACGCTCGGAGGTGCAGCTCGTAGATGAGGGCCTTCTTGTACCAGAGGGGATCCAGGTCCATACGCCTCTCGGGTTGTCACTCGTAGTAGTCGAACGCGTGCTCGGTACGGCGGAAGCGGTAGACGGCCCACACGGCCGCGGGCTGCTCGGGAGTCAGGCGCACCTGGACGTCGGAGCCCTGCCACAACGAGCGCTCGTCCTTCATCAGCTCGTGCACCTGATAGGTCTCATCGGCGTTCGCGCCAAGCCATTCCAGCGGAAGTCGCAACAGCGCCTCCTGCGGCGAGTATGGATCCAGACTCACCGCCACCAGCACCGTGCTGGTGCCGTCCGGAGTGCGCTTGCCGTAGAAGAGGACCCGCTCGTTGTCCGACTCGAAGAAACGCAGCGTGTCGTAGGTGTGGAACGCGGGCTGGGTGAGGCGCGCGTTGTTGAGGCGAGCAATCCAGTCCCGGATGTTCCCCGGTCGGTCCGGGTCCCACGCGACGAGCTGGTACTTCTCCGAGTCCAGGTACTCCTCCTTGCCGGGCAACGGGCGGCCCTCGCACAGCTCGAAGCCGCAATACATCCCGTAGACCGAGGAGAGCGTCGCGGCAAGCGCCGCGCGCAGCCGGAACGCACCGGGCCCCGCGTTCTGCAAGAGCTCCGGAAGAATGTCCGGCGTGTTGGGCCAGAGGTTGCCGCGGAAGTAGTCGGACACCGGCGGAGTGGTGATCTCCTCCAGGTACTCCTGGAGCTCGCCCTTGAAGTTGCGCCACGTGAAGTACGTGTACGACTGGGTGAAGCCCACCTTCGCCAGCGCCTTCATCACCTTGGGGCGGGTGAAGGCCTCGGAGAGGAAGAGCACGTCGGGGTGGCGGTCCTGCACGCGGCGGATGAGCCACTCCCAGAACTGGATGGGCTTGGTGTGGGGATTGTCCACGCGGAAGGTCCGCACGCCCTGCTGCACCCAGTGCAACACGACGGACTCCAGCTCCGTCCACAGCGCCTCTCGCGCGGGGCCCATCCAGTCGAAGTTGACGATGTCCTCGTAGCGCTTGGGCGGGTTCTCCGCCGTCTTGATGGTTCCATCCGGACGGCGCTGGAACCACTCCGGATGCTCCTTCACATAAGGGTGGTCCGGAGAGCACTGGTACGCGAGGTCCAACGCCACCTCGATGCCGTACGACTGCGCGGCCTGCACGAAGTGACGGAAGTCCGCCAGCGTGCCCAGGCTCGGGTGCACCGCCTTGTGTCCACCCTCCGCGGCGCCGATGGCCCACGGGCTGCCCACGTCCTCCGGGCCCGCCTTGAGGCTGTTGTTCTTCCCCTTGCGCGCGGTGCGGCCAATGGGGTGGATGGGAGGCAGGTAGATGACGTCGAAGCCCAGGCCCTGGACGTAGGGCAGCCACGCCTCCGAGTCCTGGAACGTCCCATGCGTGCGGCCATCGCGCTTCGCGGAGCGGGGGAAGAACTCGTACCACGCGCCGAAGCGCGCCTTGGGCCGGTCCGCGAAGACCTCCAGCGCCGGCTCGTGCCGCCGCGCCAGCGCGCGGTCCGGATACGTGGAGGCCACCGTCGCCAGCTCCGGCGCCAGCGCCACGGCCAGCAGGTCCGGCGTCGGAGGCTGACGCATCCGCACCGCGGCCTCGGTGAGCACTCGCGCGTCGTCCGCGTCCACCGTTCGAGCACGGGCCGCCGCGCCCTCCAGCAGCGCCGCGCCCTCCAGCAGCTCGCTGCGCACATCCCGGCCCGCGTCGACCTTGCGCTTCAGCTCCGATGTCCACGTCCGGAAGAGATCCGGCCAGGCTTCAATCGTGTACTGGTAGCGGCCATTCCGGGCGAGGGGGAACTCCGCCTCCCAGACGTCGTTGCCGAGCGGGCGCATGGGGACTTCGCGCCAGTCGGTCTGCTGCTCCTGTGGGGAAGCCTGACGCCAGCGGACGACGGCGACCAGGACGTCATGGCCCTCCTTGAAGATGTCGGCGCGGACGGTGAGGCTCTCTCCGGCGACGCGCTTGACGGCGTGGCGCCCGCCGTCGAGCTGGGGCTTGATTCCCTCGATGAACACGCTCCCGATTCGGTCTTTCATATCGGCTCGCGGCCCTTATAGGTCTGAGGTGGGGTGAAGCTGGGCGGCGTGTCGCGGGGTGCGTTGATGAAGGACGACTTGCGCGTCGGCCGCGTTGGCTCGTGAACGTTAGGGATGGCGTTCGGGGACGCCCACCCATTGGCCTCAAAGGGGCTGACTGCCCGGCTGCCCATACATGAAGCTGGGATCCGCACCTCGGATTGCGGTATCCGGGAAGGACATGGCGCTTCCTCCACCCTCTGCTCAGCGGGCGAGCGACCCCGCCGCCGACAGGGCCCTGCTCCAGCAGGTCGCCCTGGGCAGCGGCGTGGCCATGCGCCAGGTCTATGCGCGGTGCGCGGCCAGGGCCTTCGCGGTGATGCTGCGGCTGCTGCCCTCGCGAGCGGACGCGGAGGAGGTGCTCCAGGAGGCGTTCCTCGAGGTCTGGCGGCGCGCTCGCGACTTCGACCCGGACCGCGGCGGGCTGGAGACCTGGGTGTCGACCATCGCCCGGACGCGCGCCATCGACCGGCTGCGCTCCATGGGCACCGCCGCGCGCGTCGCCGAGGGCGCGGCCCACCACCCGCCGCCGGAGAGCGCGACGCCTCCCGCTCCGGACGAAGCGACGTCGCATGGACAGGACCGCGTGCGGGTGCGCCGGGCGATGATGACGTTGCCCCCCGAGCAGCGCGAAGTCGTCGAGCTGGCCTACTTCGAGGGCCTGTCGCAGCGGGAGATCGCCGCGCGCACGGGAGACCCGCTCGGAACGGTGAAGACCCGGGCGAGGCTCGCGTTGGAGAAGCTCGCCGCCTTGCTCCGCGACAGGCAGGCCGGCCCGGACTGAGCCGCTCCTGTTAAGGGAGTCTTAAGACTTTCGGGATACCGTCGGCTTTCATTCATCCATTCATGACGGCACCTCGGTGTCCGGGTGGGAGGAGGCGAGCGGGACATGGGGGAGCGAATCCTGCTGGTGGAGGACGACGCTCGGCTCGGCGCGCAGCTCGTCGAGCAGTTGAGGGGCGCGGGCTTCGAGGCGCTGTGGTGGACGGAGGGGCGCACCCTGCTGCCCGGGGAGCTTCCCGACGTGGGCCTGGTGGTGTTGGACCTGATGCTGCCAGGGACATACGGGCTGGACATGCTCAAGGCGCTCCGGAGCTTCTCGGAGGTGCCGGTGCTCATCCTGAGCGCGCGCAACGACACGCTGGACAAGGTGCGTGCGTTGAAGCTCGGCGCGGATGACTACCTGACGAAACCCTTCTGGCCTGAAGAGCTCATCGAGCGGGTGCGCGCGCGGCTGCGGAGGCCGGTGCTCCAGAAGGCGGATGCGGCGCTGGAGCTGGGGCCGCTGCGCGTCGATCTCCAGGCGAGAGAGGTGCGCGTGGAGGGGCGGGTGGTGGAGCTGACGCGGGTGGAGTTCGAGGTGCTCGCGGCGCTGGCGCGCAGGCCTCGTGAGGCGGTGACGCGGCAGTGGCTGGTGGAGCACGTGTTGGATCCGGAGCGTGAGGGGACGGAGCGGACGCTGGACGTGCACGTGTCGCGGCTGCGGCGGAAGCTGGCGCCGGCGCAGTGCGTGGAGACGGTGTGGGGCGTGGGCTACCGGTTGGTGGCGGGGGATGGTTCGTGAAGCTCCGCTTGCGGCTGGCGCTCACGGCGATGGCGGCGGTGCTGCCCGTCGTGGTGGCGATGGCGTACTTCCAGCAATCGTTGCGCGACAGCTCGCAGGAAGAGGTGCTGGAGGCCTCAACGCTCGCGCAGATGCAGGTGGAGCGCACCCGCTGTGAGGCCGCGCCCGAGACGTGGCGGCCGAGGCCCTCCGAGCGCCCCGCGCCTCCCGGTCGTCCACCCGGGCCCGATGATGGGCGACCTCCGCCGCCTCCGAGGAGGTCGGGGGATGGCGATGCGCGGCCACCTCGCGGGGAACCTCCGCCGAGAGCGTCGGACCTGGGCGAGGGACGTCCGCCACGCCCTGGCGGACCCGATACGTTCGACGGTCTACCACCGCCCGGACGAGGCGGTGGCCCCGACACCTTCAACGGTCCACCCCCGCCTCGCGCGGGCGGCACCGAGGACTTCGGCGGCCCACCTCCGTTGGGGCCGGATGGGCGCGCGCCGCCTCGGGTGATCTTCTTTCCCTATGACGCACAGCTCGCTTCCCGGAACCCCCGTGCACCCGCGCTGACGAAGGACATGCGGGAGGACGCACTCGAAGGGGTGACGGTCGCGCGGCGCTCGGAGCAGGACGGGCGTCGGGTCCTCGAGTTGCTCGTGCGCATGCCCTGGAACGACGGGCCCTGTGCCTATGTCCTCGCCCGTCGCATGGAGCCCCCCGGCCCCTCGTCGTCCTTCCTTCCACCGCTCAAGGACTGGAGCCTGCTCGTGTCCATCGTCGTCGCGGCGGTGGTGCTGGCCCTGGGCCCCGTGGTGCGACGCATCCGGATGCTCACCGAGGACGTGCGTGCCTCCGCGCGCAGTGGCTACGAGCAGCCCGTGTCCGTGCGCGGCGACGATGAGGTCGCCGACCTGGCCCGTGCCTTCCAGGAGGCACGCGCGGAGATTCAATCGCGGATGGCGCAGCAGGAGGCCCGTGAGCAGGGGCTGCGGGACTTCCTCGCCAACACGACGCACGACGTGATGACGCCGCTCACCGTGCTCCAGGGCAACCTGTCCGCGATGCAGCAGCGCGTCTCCCGAGGCGAGCCCGTGAACGCGGCCGAGGTGGCCTCCGCCATGAGCGAGGCGCATTACATGGCCTCACTGGTCCACAACCTCACCGCGGCGACTCGCCTGGAGGCCGGAGCGCCACACGTCCAGCGCGCGCCCGTGGACCTCAATGACGTGATTGCCCGGGTCCTCGGCAGACACCAGCCCATCGCCCGACAGCAGCGCATCTCCTTGGAGAGCGGTGTGCCCGCGACGCCCGTGCGCGTCCTCGGTGACGTGACGCTCATCGAGCAGGCCGTGAGCAACGTCGTGGGCAATGGCGTGCGCTACGGCCGCGAGGACGGACATGTCGCCGTCGTCCTGGAGAGCACTCGCGCGGGCCGCTTCGCGCTCCGGGTCATCGACGATGGGCCCGGCATCCCCGACGAGGAGCGGGCGCGCATCCTGGAGCGGGGTGTCCGAGGCAACATCGCTCGGACTCGCGCTCCGGAAGGACAGGGACTGGGCCTCCACATCGCCCACCACGTCGCGCAGGTGCACGGCTGGGCGCTGACGTTGAGCCCGTCCGAGTACGGCGGGCTCGAGGTGTGCTTCTCGGGCGAGACGCTGGCCGCCGAGAACCCACCGGAGACGGCTCAGTCCTCTTGAAGCTCGATGCGTCCGGTCTCAAGGTCTTCCAGATAGTGCTCCAGGAACTCCTCCATGGAGGGCGCGTAGGGACGCAGCGGTCCGCCGCGAATCTCCCAGCCAATCACCTGGCCACGGGTTCCCTCGGGGCCCGGCTCCAGGTCCACGCATTTGAGATTGCCCCCGCCATCCTCCACGAACGGGACCCAGCCCGGATGCCACCAGGTCCACTTCACCTTCTTCTGTGACTTGGACAGCTCATGGGGCGTGGCCTTCTTGAAGGTGCCTTTCTGCACCAGGTCCCGGAGCCCCTCCCAGCGGCTCAGGATCCGCTCCACGGGTAGCACCGCGTACTCGGCGATGGACACGCCGGGCTTTCCCGGGGGAGTCCCCCCTCCGAATCGGAGGAGGAACGCGCGGAAGTCCGACGGCAGCTCCGCCCCGAGCGCCTTCTCCAGGGCCGCGACGCGCGCCTCGGTCGCGGGGCGGGTGTTCTCGAGGCCCTGCGCATAGGTCTTGTCGCGTCGGGCGGCCCACGCGCCAATGCGCTTCCAGACGCTTTCGGCGCGATTCTCCGTGGCCTGCGCCAGCGTGGGGCTTCCTCCGGCCAGCAGGCGCTTCATCACCCGGGTGTTCCCGCGAAAGCTCGCGGTGTCGATGGGGTAGTAGCCCCGCTGACTCGTGGCCTTCGGGTCCGCCCCCGCGGCAAGGAGCAGCGTGACGGACTTCGGGTCCTCGAGATGGGCCGCGAGGTGAAGGGGATACCAGCCGCGCGCATTGGGCTTGTTCGGATTCGCTCCCGCGCGGAGCAGCGCGCCCAACACCTTCGCGGAGGGCTCTCCGAAGACTTCGTCCAGGTCGAGCGCCATGGTCAGCGCCGTGTTTCCATCCGAATCCGTGGTGGTGAGGTGGACGTCCGCGCCCTTGGCGATGAGCCGCTCGAACGCCCTGACGTTTCCGTAACGCACGGCCTGCATCAACGCGGACGAGCCATGGGAGTCGACCGCGTCCACCCGCGCGCCATGCTCCAGCCAGCCCCTTCACGTCCGCGCCGCGTCGAGCAGCAGGCGGACGATGTCGACGTCATTCTCGGAGCACGCCGTGTGGAGCACGGAGTCGCCCTTGGCATCGCGCGTGTCGGGGCTGGCCCCGTCCGCCAGGTGCCTGGCCACCGCCTTGGCGTTCGACTTCTCGACGGCGGACAGCAGCGCCACATCCAGCTTCGACCACTTCTTCTTGGGTGACATGGAGCGCTCCGGAGCCGTCGTCCTCCTCAACGGAGGCCGGCTGGAAATGTCGCGGAGGAAACGGCGTCAGGAGAAGCGCGCGAGGAACGCGGCGAGCACCGGTCCACCCCGACGTGCTTCCTCCGGGGAGCCTGGACCGCCTTCGCGGAGCTGGGCGCGCAGGTCCTCGAGCGCCGGCTTCATGGCCTCGAATTCGGACAGGGCCTGCTCGGCGTTGTCGAAGAAGCGGTGGTGGAGGAGCCAGCCCGTCACGGAGCAGGTGAGGGCGTGGAAGGAGCGCGAGTCATCCACCTCGTAGGTGAGGCGGAGCTGGCCCTCCTGCTCTTCATCCCGAGCGATGGTGCCGCCCTGCGAGCCCATCCACCCCAGGGACGTGCCACCGTCATAGGCCGTCCAGTTCGAGCCTGGCTGTCGCGACATGGGGTCTCCTCGGGTGCCTGGGTTGTTGCTCCAGCGCCCAGTGTTTCATGACCCGAGTGGCCGAGGTGGCGCTTCGCGGGTGAATCGAGGCCCGGACAGAAGGCCCGTCGCTGGCATTCGCGACCCGCGCGTGGGTTGCGCGTCCCCGGACGCTGGCCCACGTTTTCGGAAGGTTCCCCTGGCTGACGCCGTGCCGCCGGAGGGGGCGGGTCTCGCGTTCAATCCGTCACGAGCGTGAGGCACCTGGTCGAGTCGAGACGAGGGGGCCCGCGTCATGCCAGTCGAACCGTCCAATCCATCCGGGCGCCGGGCGCTCGCCATCCTCTCCGCGATTCTCATCGCGGTCGCGGCGGAGCTGTACCTGTCCGTGCTGGTGGGACAACGCTTGTCCCCGCTGCTCGTCCTCGCGCTCGTGTGCCTGGTCGGTGGGGTGCTGGTGTTCGGCTACCTCCTGCTCACGGAGCGGGGGGCCTGGGAGGTGTCGAGCCGCAAGGCCCCCTGGAAGTGGCGGCGTGAGGACGGCCTGCGGCCAGAGCAGCGCGCTCTCGAACCGCCGCCCCCCGAAGACATCACCGCGCGGGCCTCCGACACGGAGCTGGAACGCGCGTCCCATTCGGAAGTGGTTGATGCGACGGAGGAGCGGAGGGGTGGGCCGGTGGACACGCTCGGCCCACGGAAGCGCGCGCTCATCCTCGTGGGCGGTGGACTGCGCGCGGCCTGGCAGGCGGGAGCGATTCGCGCACTGGAGGATGCGGACCTCGGCTTCCATTTCGCGGATGCGACGTCCGCGGGCTCCCTCAACCTGGCGATGTTGTTGTCCGGCGTGTCACCCGGCGAGGCGTGCGCGCGGTGGCGGACCTTGTCAGTGGAGGACTTCCTGTCCCATGCGGCCCCGAGGAAGTCACTGGACGTGCTCCATGTCGAGCCGCTGGGGGACCCGGAGAAGGTCCTCCAACGCGTCTTCCCCCACCTGGGAATCGACTTGTCGGCCATCCGCGCCAGCTCACTCGTGGAGGGCACGTTCCACGTCTGTGACTTCGCGCGGAAGACAGACATGGCCATCCCCCATCGGGAGCTGGACAAGGAGCTGCTTCTGGCGGCCATCTCGCCGCCCATCCTCATGCCCCCGGTGGAGCGGGAGGGCAGGCTCTATACGGATGCGCTGTGGACGCAGGAGACGCACCTGCTCGAGGCCGTGCGCCGGGGAGCGAACGAGCTGTGGGTGTTGTGGTGCGTGGGCAACACGCCCGTCCGTGACGATGGCCTCTTCGAGCAGTACGCCTATCTCGTGGAGATGAGCGCCAACGGCGCGCTGTTCGCACAGCTTCGTGTCATCGAGGACATCAACGCGCGAATCGAAGCGGGCGAAGTCGTGCTGGGCCACCGGCGCCCCATCGCCGTGCATCTCATCAAGCCCGAGCGTCCGCTCGCGCTCGACCCGGACCTCCACGCGGGTCGTGCCACCGCCGCGGCCCTCATCGACATGGGGTACTCGGACACGTGGCGCTATCTCGACGTGTGTGGCGCTCGAGGCCTGCCGCTCACCCCGGAGATGACCCGGACCACGGAGCCCTCACCCGACCTGACCTTCGTCGAGTCGCTCACGGGGCGGTTCACGCTCGGCGTCACGGACCCGACGGAGGGCGCGCTGCATCCGGAGGCCCAGACGATGACGGTCCACTGCACCATCAGCGTCAGCGGCCTGGACGCCTTTGTCAGTGACGTGAAGTGTTCGGCGAGGCTGGTGGCGCGGCTGAGCTTCGCGCCGTTCGGCGAGGACCTGCCGGTGCGGCGTGGAAGCTTCAACATCTTCCGGCCCCCGGAGACACCCGGCACGCGGGTGATGGCCTATGGACTGCGGTTTCCGCATCAAGGGCGCGACTACTTCCTGGCGGGGACGAAGGTCGTCGTCGACCGGAAAGAAGAGGATGCGTGGAAGGGCTCGACGCGGCTTTTGTGCCAGCTCCATGAGGGCATGAATGCCCAGGGGCCGGTGGTGGGCGCCGGTGTGCTGACGCTGGGAGTGGGCCAGTTCCTCTCGCTCATCTCCAGCATGCAGCCCGCTCGACGAGAGGGCGCGGGGACGTTGGCAATGGACCGCTTCGGCCGGTTCTTCCTGGGGCCGCTGTGGGAACAGTACGCACCACGCGCTCAATGGGGAACATCCCGCGAGATGGTGCTGGAATCGCACTCTCGGGCCCAGGCTTGAGGACGTGGGCATGTTCGACCCAGGTGGGGGAGGGTGCCCGGGAGCGGACAACTGGATGGCGATATGCGCCATCCGAGAACAGTGCATGGAAGCACCGTTTGTGTGTCGCTCACCAACGGCCTAACCTCCCATGTCCATGAAGGCGATCCTCGTCTCCCTCTTCCTGTTGGGCTCCACTCCCGAAGCCACTCCTCCGGTGCTGTCGCCGGACGCGCTCGCGGCGCCGCCCGTTTCCAATGACTCTCCAACGGCGTGGGCGTGCACCATCGACACGCTTCGCGAAGGCAAGGAGTGTGTCTTCGAATCCGACGCCACGGCCAGCGCGGCCACCACCGAACAGGACACGGCGAACCGCAAGCTGCTCAAGGACATCTCCCGCGCGCTGTGCACGGAGTCCGTGGGCAACGCCCGCGACGGTCGCACCGACGCGACGCTCATCTCGCTGTGTGAGCGCCGCTATCTCACCGCGGCCGACCAGTGCGGACTCGGAGGCAACTCGCCCATCGTGGACGCGAAGGGCCGCTTCGCGCCGGGTGCCAGGACCTGCTACCGGGGCCTGTCCAGTGTCCTCCAGGAAGTGCAGCTCATGGCCACCGTGGCCGCGCCGTGCTGTGAGTGCGCCGCGCGCAAGGGCTGCCCCGGAGCGGCGGACCGGTGCTACGCGGACGTGTCCCAGCAACAGACCTCTCCCGCGACGCTCGCGTGCCTGAGCGAGCGCTGCGAGGACGCATGCTCCGTCGCGCTGCCCGCGCAGTCGGGAGCCTCCTCCGCGCCCACCGCCCATGAGCGGCAGCGCTCCTCGCGTTCCGGTTCCGCCTCGCTCTAGGAGTCAGCTCCATGCGCCACCATTCTTGGCCTCTTTCGACCTGGGCCCTGTTGGGCTCGCTCGCCGCCGGTTGCGGCGCGTCGCACTCCCACGTCACGTGGACGGAGGCCTCGCCTCGCGAGGAGGCCCCCCTCGTGACGAGCGCGCCGGAGGCCCCGCCGCTCCGCGCGTCGGCCGACCCCAAGGCCTTCGCCGCGCGCTATCCCAATCCGGCGCTGTGTGAGGCCGCCGCGCGCCGGCTCCAGGCGGAGTCGCGCGACGAGGGCTGGGCGGCGCTCAAGGCCTGCATCGAGCTGACGCCCTTCACCCAGATTCGCGCGCTGCTGGGAGGCGCCTGGGCTCAGGACCTCAGCGTGCGTCCCGACGCGGCCTCGCTCATCGCGCGCGTCGTCGCCCAGCGCGGAGGCAGCGTGTCCGGCGAGCTTCAGTATCTCCAGGAGCGCAAGATTCCCATCTTCTCGCTCGCGTCCGCGGTGGAGCGGCCCGACACGTACAAGGGCCGCTACGTCATGCTGCGCGCGCGCGTGGCGGATCAGCGCTCGGAAGGGGAGAAGCCCACCGTCTGGCTGGTGGAGCACACGCTGGCCTCGGTGGAGACGAACGCGCCGGTGGGCCTCGGTGAGACGTACGATATCTCCAGCATCTCTTCCGGGGACATGGGCGGGCAGACGCAGCTCACCGGGCCGGGGCAGTTGGGTGGCAGCGTGAGCACGCGGGAGCGCAGCAGCGTCACCACGACGCGCAAGCACTACGACAACATCTCCGACGAGACGGGCCGCGAGGCCCTGGGCAGGCTGCAGGGCGCGGATCCATTCCTGGAGGCCCGCCGCGACTACGTGTTCCTGGCGCGTTTCGACGGGGTGCGGCTCACGTCGGGCGGCACGGACGATGACGCCGAGGCGCCGCGCATCCCGGTGCTGACCATCGTCAGCTACCACTCGCCGCAGGCGCTCGTCGTCTACTGAAGGCCCCGGCGCTCCCGGCGCCGATAAAAAACGAGGCGCCGGGAACAGGTCCCGACGCCTCGCCTGGGGAGCTGGCCCCGCGCCAACCCCACCTGATTCGAAAACCCTCGGAGATACGGCAGGGCTTCAGCCGGTAGACCCCAGCACGTCGGGGTCGGCCACGGCTCCTCGTGGATTTCTTCTACCCGCGAGCGGGTTTGCCTGTGCGGTCGGGTGGGTGGAGGAAGGCGCGCGTGGGCCTACCGGGGCCGAGCACCGCTCACGACAGGCGAGAGCTTCCCGTCGACTCAGGGGCTGCCCGAGTCCAGCCCGTGCTTGCGCAGCAGTTTGCGCAGGTAGACGCGATCAATCCCCGCCTCGCGCGCGGCGCGCGACACGTTGCCTTCGCAGCGTTCGACGAGGTTGCGCAGGTAGTCGCGCTCGAAGCCCTCGATGAGCTGCTCCTTGGCCTCCTTGAACGGCAGGTCGAGCGTCAACGACTGCGTCGACTCCGGGTCCTCCTGCCGCGGAGGCACCGGCGCGGGCACGTCCGGGAGGTCCATGTCCGGCAGGGCCTCTTCACCCAGGCTCACCACGCGGTCCACCACGTTGCGCAATTCGCGCACGTTGCCGGGCCACGGGTACTGCGTCAGCAGCGCGCGGGTGACGTCCGACAGCGCGCTGGGCGGCTTGCCCAATCGCGACAGCACGGTGTCGATGAGCAGCGGGATGTCCTCGGGACGCTCACGCAGTGCCGGCAGGACGACGCGCAGCACCGCGAGCCGGTGGAAGAGGTCGCCGCGAAAGCGGCCCTGCTTCACCGCGCCCTCCAGGTCCTGGTGCGTGGCGGCCACGACTCGCACGTTGAAGGTGCGGTAGTCATTGGCGCCCACGCGCTTCACCTGTCGGCGCTCCAGCACGCGGAGCAGTCGCGGCTGCACCTCCAACGGAAGCTCTCCGACTTCATCCAGGAAGAGGGTGCCCCCGTGAGCCCGCTCGAAGGCCCCTGCGCGATCAGCCTGGGCCCCGGTGAAGGCGCCCTTCACATGGCCAAACAGTTCGCTTTCGAGCAACTGCGGCGGAATGCCCGCCAGGTCCGCGATGATGAACGGCCCCTTGTTGCGGGGGCCGTGTGTGTGGATGGCCTCCGCGCACAGCTCCTTGCCGGTGCCCGTGTCGCCTTGAATGAGCACGTCGGACTCGCCCTGGGCCAGTCGCTCCAGCAGCGTGAAGACCTCTCGCATGCGCCGGCTGTTGCCGACCAGTCCTCCGAAGCTGCTGCGAGAGGAGAGGGGAAGCGCCTTCGATTTCTCACCCTCCGGAACCAGCTTGAGCTCCGTGGTACCCAGGGTCAGGGTGGCCCCTGGACGAACCTCCAATTCGGAGAAGCGCATTCCCTCGCAGAAGGAGCCATTGCGTGATCCAGGGTCCACCGCGCGCACACCGTCCTCCCGGACTTCCAGGAGCAGGTGTTGCCGGGACACGGCGCGATCCGGCAGGACGATGTCCGCGGTGGCTTCCGAACCCACGCGATAACGCCCGGGGGCCAGCGGGTACACCTTGCCGGCGTCCGGCCCGGACAGCACCGCCAGCTTCACCCTGAAGCGGGGGCTCCGGAGTGCCGGCAGGGCATCGGTTCGAACCAGCGCGTCATCCCCGTCCTCGTCTCCCAGACTCGCCACGGCGCGCAACATAGCACACAGGGAGACCCAGGAAGTTCGGGCTCCCTGGAATGTGGGGTAGGTTGCGGATTGATATGGCCTTGCAGCCCGGCGACAAGTTCGGCCGATACGAGCTGGTGTCCTGGCTTGGTCGGGGGGGAATGGCGGAGACGTGGCGTGCCCGATGGATGGGCGACGCTGGCGTCACCAAGTCCGTTCTCATCAAGAAGGTGCTTCCCGAGTTCGCCGAGGACGACGCCTTCATCTCGATGTTCATCAACGAGGCGCGCATCTCCGCCACGTTGTCCCACGGCAACATCGCCCAGGTCCTCGACTTCGGGCGGGTGGAAGGCCAGTACTATCTGGCGATGGAGCTGGTGGATGGACAGCCGCTCCACCACGTCCTGAAGCGCGCGGTGAAGACGGGCCTGCAGCGGATGCCCATTCCCCTGGCCGTCTACATCGCCCTGGAGATGTGCCGGGGCCTGCACTACGCGCACACGCGCACGGATGACAAGGGCAAGCCCCTGGGCATCGTCCACCGCGACATCTCTCCGGACAACGTCCTCATCAGCTACGAGGGACAGGTCAAGATCGTCGACTTTGGCATCGCCAAGGCGGAGATGGCGCGCAACTTCAAGACCGAGCCCGGAGTGGTGAAGGGCAAGTACCACTTCTTCTCGCCCGAGCAGGCGCGGGGAAAAGAGGTGGATGCTCGCACGGATGTCTGGGCCACGGGCCTGGTGTTGTACGAGCTGCTGTGCGGGCAGCGCCCCGTCACCGGGACTCAGGCGGCGGTGATGATGCGCATGGCGCACGGGGAGTTCCCCTCACCCCGAGAGGTGCTCCCGGACCTTCCCGTCGAGTTGGATGAGCTCGTCATGAAGGCGCTGTCGGTGGACATCGAGGCGCGCTTCGAGTCGGCGAATGCATTCGCGGATGCGCTGGCGCAGTTCCTCTATTCGCATGCGCCCCGGTTCTCGACGATGAACCTGGCATACCTGGTCCGGGTGCTGTTCCGGGGAGACATGGCGGTGGAGGGGAGGGAGCTGTCGGTCCCCACCTCGTTCATCGACGAGCTGACGGTGTGGCGTGCGAGCGGGGCGCCGCCGGAGGTACCTGCGAAGAAGGAGCTGGCGAAGGAGGCCTCTTCCCGGGCCGAGACGGAGATGGAGCTGGATTTGAAGCCGGGTGCACAGCGGCCCACGCGCAAGCTGTTGCTGGCGACGGGGGCGGCGGACGACGCCCATCCCACGGTGGAGGCCCTGGAGTCGCACCGGCCCGCGACGAGCACGTCAACGCGTGGCGGCATGATGGGCTGGGGCGCGATGGCTGCGTTCGCTGCGGTGCTGGTGATTGTCTTCGGCACCTTCTATGCGTACGTCATCGCGCCTCCGAGAGCAGGGGGGCCACCCCCGCTGCCCTTGTCGAAGCTCGGACCGCGGGCTTCGGACGCTCCCGATTCACCGACTCCTCTTCTTGTCCGCCCGGAAGAAGATCCCCCGGGCGCGACCAAGGATGACGTGCGTCATGCCCGGAGATTGCTCGAGCGAGGCGATTACCAGTCGGCCTCCGCCATGGCGGAGAAGTGCCTGACTCTGGTGACGAACCATCCGGACTGTCTGTTCATCGCCGGTGCCAGCATGGCGCGCATGAAGAAGTTCGACGTGGCCGTCCAGCGATATCAAAGCCTCGCCACGAACCACCCCGGTCATCCTCTCGCGGGGGTGACTCGAACGTTGATAGAAGAGTACGAGCGGAAGCACGCGGAACAGGTGGCCTCCGCGCCGAGGACGACCTCCGAAAGCGCGCCATTGGACGCACACGATGTCGCGATTGTCGATGAGTGGGTCACCAAGTCGCGTGCACTCATCAAGAAGCAGAAGTACCGGGAGGCCGCGGCGATGGCCGAGCAATGTCTCAAGGTGTTCCCCTCGGTTTCCGACTGCCATCTGCTGATGGGGATCGCCAAGGCCCGGTTGGACAAGGTCGATGAGGGGGCCCGTCACTATCGACGGTTTCTCGAGCTGGCTCCGTCAGACCATCCCGCCCGAGGCGAAGTCGCCACGCTCCTCAAGCACTATGAGGACAGCAAGCGCGGGGGACGTTATTGAGGGACGGGTTCTCGCCGTCCGGCTGGGTGCTGCCCAGCGAGGCTTCCGAGCCCTCGCGGTACCGTCCGAGCACCGGCAGGCCTTTTGGACCAGTGCGTCATGCCCGGCCCGGCCACGGTGCACAACCGTCCACAGGGAGACCCATGAAGTTCGGGCTCCCAGGAAACTGGGGTAGGTTCCAGCTCGATATGGCCTTGCAGCCCGGCGACAAGTTCGGCCGATACGAGCTGGTGTCATGGCTCGGTCGGGGGGGAATGGCGGAGACCTGGCGCGCCCGGTGGGTGGGCGACGCCGGCATCACCAAGTCCGTCCTCATCAAGAAGGTCCTCCCCGCGTACGTGGAGGATGAGGCCTTCATCTCGATGTTCATCAACGAGGCGCGCATCTCCGCCACGCTGTCCCACGGCAACATCGCCCAGGTCCTCGACTTCGGGCGGGTGGGCGGTGAGTACTTCCTGGCCATGGAGCTGGTGGACGGGCGGCCGCTCCACCACATCCTGAAGCGCGCCGCGAAGACCGGCCTCAAGCAACTGCCCGTCCCCCTCGCGGTCTACATCGCCCTGGAGATGTGCCGGGGCCTGCACTACGCGCACACCCGCACGGACGACAAGGGCTCGCCCCTGGACATCGTCCACCGGGACATCTCTCCGGACAACGTCCTCATCAGCTACGAGGGCCAGGTCAAGATCGTCGATTTCGGTATCGCGAAGGCGCAGATGGCGCGCAACTTCAAGACCGAGCCCGGCGTGGTGAAGGGCAAGTACCTGTTCTTCTCGCCCGAGCAGGCGAGGGGACGCGAGGTGGACGCCCGCACGGATGTCTGGGCCACGGGGCTGGTGCTGTATGAGCTGCTCTGCGGGCAGCTCCCCGTCACCGGAACGCAAGCGGTGGTGATGATGCGCATGGCGCACGGGGAGTTCCCCTCACCCCGAGAGGTGCGCCCGGACCTGCCCGTCGAACTGGATGACATCGTCATGCAGGCGCTGGCGGTCAAACTCGATGAGCGCTTCGAATCGGCGAATGCGTTCGCCGACGCGCTGGCGACGTTCCTCTACGCCCACGCGCCCCGGTTCTCGTCGATCAACCTGGCGTACCTGGTCCGGGCCCTGTTCCGGGAGGACATGGCGGAGGAGGGACGCGAGCTGACCGTGCCGCCCTCGTTCATCAATGAGCTGACGGTGTGGCGTGCGAACGGGGTGCCGCCCGATGCGCTGACGCAGAGGGATCGGGGAAGGGTGGTCTCCTCGCGCTCCAACAAGGCGCTGGATCCTGACCAGAAGCCGGCGCCCAGGCGGTCGACGCGCAATCAGGTCCCCGTCGCGCCGGCGGAGGCCGCCAAGGCCGCGCAACCCGAGGCGACGGAGACGCCGAAAGCCAGTGGAGGGCTCCTGGGCTGGGGGGCGATGCTGGGGGGCGTGGCGGTGCTGGGGATCGCCGCTTTTGTGACCTACACGTACCTCATCGCCCCCAACATCCCCGCCGCGGGACCGCGCCCGCTGCCCGCATCGAGGCCCGGGCCGGGGATACCGCTTCGTCCCGTCACCCCGGACGAGAATCCCCCGGGCGCCACCAAGGCGGATGTGCAGAAGGCGCGCGCGGAGATAGAGCAGGGCGATTATGAGAAGGCCTCCGCCCTGGCGGAGAAGTGCCTGGCCGTCGTGCCGGACCATCCGGATTGCCTCATGATCTCCGGGGCCAGCCTGGCCCATCTCGAGAAGTTCGACGTCGCCGCGCGGCGCTATCAACGCCTCGTCGAGAAGCACCCCGGCCATCCCTTCGCCAAGACAGCGCGGACGCTGAGGCTGGAGTACGAGCGGAAGCACGAGCAGCAGTCCGAACAGGCCCAGGCCGATGCACCCGCGGCGCCACCCGTCGAGAGCCCGTCGACGACCACTCTTCCCGCCAATGTCACCGAACAAGGGAAGTCCCCCGACGTGAACGCCGAATCAAGGAGGCCCAAGATCTCCGACCTCCTCGGCAAGAAGGGCGGAATGACGTCGGAGAATGGCACGCTGTCGATGTCCGGTGTGTGGGTCATCCGGGCCAAGGACTTCATCACGAAGAAGAAATACCGCGAGGCAGTCGAGGTGGCCGAGGAGTGCGTCGCGACGTTCGCCACGACGCCGGACTGTCACCTGATGTTGGGTATCGCCAAGGCGCGGTTGAACAAGAACGTCGATGCGGCCAAGAGCTATCGCCGGTTCCTGGAGCTGGCTCCTCCCGACCATCCGAACCGCGAGGAGATCGAGAACATCGTCAAGGTCTACGCGGGGACCAAGAAGAGCCGGTGAGCTGAACTCCCCTGTCCTCCGGTAGGACCCTCGACAGCCCAGCCATGGCCCAGGACCGCAACGCACGCTTCGGTCGGTACGAACTCCTGGCCCTGCTGGGGCGTGGAGGCATGGCCGAGACGTGGCGCGCGCGACTGGTGGGCGCGGCGGGCGTCACCAAGCCCGTCCTCATCAAGAAGGTCCTCCCCGAGTTCGCGAACAACGAGGACTTCATCTCGATGTTCGTCCGCGAGGCCCGCATCTCCTCCACGCTGTCCCACGGCAACATCGCCCAGGTCTTCGAGTTCGGCCGCGTGGACGGCCAGTACTTCCTCGCGATGGAGTTGGTGGATGGCCAACCCCTCTACCGCGTGCAGAAGCGCGCGGCGAAGCTGGGCCTGTCGCAGTTGCCCGTCCCCCTGGCCACGTACATCGCCCTGGAGCTGTGCCGGGGGCTGCACTACGCGCACACGCGCACGGATGACAAGGGCACGGCCCTGAACATCGTCCACCGGGACATCGCGCCGGACAACGTCCTCATCAGCTACGAGGGTCAGGTCAAGATCGTCGACTTCGGCATCGCCAAGGCGCGCATGTCGCAGACCTTCAAGACCGAGCCGGGCATCGTGAGAGGGAAGTACCTGTACTTCTCTCCCGAGCAGGCCAAGGGCCACGAGGTGGACGCCCGCTCCGACGTCTGGTCCACGGGCCTGTTGCTGTACGAGCTGCTCTGCGGACAGCCCCCCATCACCGGCACGCAGGCCGCGGTGATGCTGCGCATGGCCTATGGCGAGTTCCCCTCGCCGCGACAGGTGCGAGCAGACCTTCCCGTCGCGCTCGATGAGCTGATCATGAAGGCGCTGTCGGTGGACCTGGGGAGCCGCTACGAGTCAGCGAATGCCTTCGCGGATGCACTGGCCGGCTTCCTGTACTCGGTGTCTCCGCCGTTCTCGACCATGGACCTGGCGCACCTGGTCCGGGTGCTGTTCCAGGAGGACCTCACCGAAGCGGGCCGCTCGCTGTCCGTGCCTCGCACCTTCCACGACGACCTGGCGGCCTGGCGCGCCCATGCCGCGAAGTCCCGCCCACCCCCGAAGACGCCTCCCGTTCAAACCGAGGAGCTTCCGTCCGCCCGGGACACCGCGCCTGCCTCGCCCCAGGACCCGGGGCGCAAGCGCAGACAATCGGAGGTCATGATTCCCTTGTCGGAGCGGCCCACCCAGCTCCACCTCGATGGCGCCACGGAGCTGCAACTCGAGAGCATTCCCCAACCCCGGCGCTGGAAGCGCATCGCGGCCCTCGCCGGGGGTGGCGTGGTCCTCGCGGGCCTCTGCTGGGGCGCCATCCTGGCGAGGAGCCCGTCCACGTCGTCCACGGGCTCGCCCGGCTCGGACGTGCGGGGCCGCTCGGAGCCCGGTGCGCTGCGTCCTCCCATCGTCATCCAGTATCCGGTGAAGGAGTTCCTGCTCGAGGCCGACCGCGACGTCATCATCGTTCCGCGGAGCCACAGGTCCTTCGGGCCGCTCAATCCCCAGAACACCTACGTCCTCTCCGACCTGAGTGCCGTCAAGCTGGGAGAGCCCGCCGTCCTCAGCCCCTCCTCGAGCGGGACTCCCACGGTCTTCTATCTCCTGTCCGGCGAGGCCTCGCGCCTGCCCGAGCAGGCCCGACTGGGAATGCTCTCCGGCGACCCCAGGACCTTCGAGAGTGTCCGCGAGCTGGCGATCTTCCGGCTCGGCCCCGGCAGCACCGAGGCGATGTCCGAGCGCTACCTCCGCATGACCGGAGCCGACGGCGCTGATCCGCAGTCACTCGTCTTCCACCCGGATGGGGAGGGACTGCTGTTGAAGCGCGCGCTCGTCCTCAAGGGGCTCGACCCGATGTCGACCTACACGCTCAATCTGGAGGCGACCGCCCAGGGCGCGTTCCTTCATGGGCGCGAGGCGGGCCCCGCCACCACGGTGGCCTGCGCGCAGTGGCTGCCGCCTCCCGAGGAGAATCCCTCCCTGCGGACGAGTCCCAGGGACCCGGACGCACTGATCCTCCAGTTCCTGCTCCGACAAGGAGAGGAGCGCCGCGTGCGGGGCGTCCTGGGACTGATGTGTGGCTTCGTCGACGACGGCGCCGATGGCAACTCGGGCGCGCTCCTCGTGCGCATCGACGCGGAGGCTCCGCCCAAGCGGCCTCCCCCCAGGAAGCCTCGCAACACGGACGCCACGCCCTGAGGGGCCGCCCTTTCGTGAGTGCCCTCCAGAACACTCACAACCGAACAACGCAGGGCACCTCCTGATGGAAATCGGGGGCGGATCAGGGCCGAAATGACGGCACGACGACGACACGCGCCGAGCGCCCGTCACGGGTTGCCCCCATGCCCCCTGATCCACATGAGAACCTTGGTCGCTACGAGCTCCTCACCCAGCTGGGCCGGGGTGGAATGGCGGAGACGTGGCGCGCCAGGCTGGTCGGCGCCGCGGGAATCACCAAACCGGTCCTCATCAAGAAGGTCCTCCCGCAGCACGCCCACGACGAGGACTTCATCGAGATGTTCATCAGCGAGGCGCGCATCTCCGCCACGCTGTCGCATGGCAACATCGCCCAGGTCTTCGACTTCGGACGGATGGAGGGTCAGTACTTCCTGGCCATGGAGTTGGTGGATGGGCAGCCGCTCCACCGCATCCTGAAGCGCGCGGCGAGGACCGGGCTCAAGCAGATGCCCATTCCGCTGGCGGTCTACATCGCCCTGGAGATGTGCCGGGGACTGCACTACGCGCACTCGCGGACGGACGAGAAGGGCGAGCCCCTGCACATCGTCCACCGCGACATCTCTCCGGACAACGTGCTCATCAGCTACGAGGGCCAGGTCAAGATCGTCGACTTCGGCATCGCCAAGGCGCGCATGCTGCGCAACTTCGACACCGAGCCGGGCGTGGTGCGAGGGAAGTTCCTGTACTTCTCTCCGGAGCAGGCGAGGGGCCGCGCGGTGGACGCCCGCACGGATGTCTGGGCCACGGGGCTGGTGCTGTACGAGATGCTGTGTGGCCAGCTCCCCGTCATCGGGACGCAGGCGGCGGTGATGTCGCGGATGGCCCACGGGGAGTTTCCTTCACCTCGTGAGGTGCGCGCGGAGCTGCCGTCCGCGCTGAATGAACTCGTGATGCGGGCGCTGTCCGTGGATGCCTCGCTTCGCTACGAGTCGGCGAATGCCTTTGGCGACGCGCTGGCCGCGTTCCTCTATCCCTTCGCGCCCCGGTTCTCGCCCATGAACCTGGCGTATCTCGTCCGTGAGCTGTTCAACCCGGACCTGCTCCAGGAAGGCCGCGAACTCACCGTGCCTCCCACCTTCGTCGAGGAGCTGAGTGCCTGGCGGGGAGTGGAGCCCGCTGCGCCTGTTCCCCCTCCCGAGCGGCGACGGACTCCGGGCCCCGCGCCCGCCTCATCCAAGGTGTCCCTCCCGAAGCGAGATGCGCTCCTGGCCCCCACCATGCGCATGCCCGCCGTCGCGAGCCCCCGGAAATCCCCCGCGTGGGCTCGACTGGCGCTGATCCTGGGCGGTGGGCTGCTCGTGCTCGTGGGCGTCCTTCACGACGGGCCCTCGACCGAGGAGGCGGCGCTTCAGCCCCCTCCTGATGACGGCGCTTCGCGGCTCGCGCGGTACCCGGAGCCGGGTGTCGTGGCCCCCCCCGGGGACTCGACACTGAAGGGCGCTGCCCCGGAGGTGGCCGTCGCGGGGGAGAGGTCCGCTCCAGGGGCCGGTCCCGAGGGCGCCAGCGAGGCCGAGCCCATTCCGGCATATCCCGCGATGACCACGTTCCGACTGGACTCCCGGCTCCATGTGCTGCGCGTACACGCGGACCTGGTTGCCTTCTCGCCGCTGGATCCGCTGGCCACCTACCGCCTCTGGGGAACGAACCCCATGGAGGGGGTGCCCCAGTCGTCCGCCATCCTGGAGCCTTCACCGAGCAGGGAGCTTCCGGTCTTCTTCCTGAGCTCCGGTGACTCCGTGCCCCCCGAGTCGCGCATGGGCACCGTCTCCCCTCGTCCCGTCTCCATCAGGGGCCCGCGGTCCATCATGCTGTTCACCCTGGGAGAGCCGACCAAGGACGACCTCGCGTCTCACACCGTCTACCTCAGGGAACTCAAGTCGAACACGGATCGTCGCTTCACCTTCCATCCCGAGCCCATGCGCATCTCCGGTCGCACGGGATTGCTCATCCGGGGCCTGGACCCGCGGCAGACCTATGGTTTGTCATTCAATCCGGTGGGGAAGGGCGTCTTCCTGCGCGGCCCAGGCGAGGGGCCCACGAGCCAGGTGGCCTGCCTCGAGTGGGATCCCCGGTCCACGACAAAGGGCCCGGTTTCGCGCGCCGCCACCGCCGGGAATCCCTTGCAGTTCCTCCTGACTCAGGGGCGCGACGTGAAGGTCCGGGGCATCCAGGGCCTGCGCTGCGGCTTCATCGACGATGCCGCCTTCGACAACGAGGGTGAGGCCGAGGTGAGCATCACCGCCTGGGAGCCCAGGCGCGCGAGGAGTCAGGGCGGCCAGGGGAACTTCCGCGTGCAGGAGGCCACGCGCCTGGCCACCCAGGCGCAGCGACTGGCCCGGTCTGGACAGCACCACGACGCGTTCCTCCTGGCCGAGGACTGTCTCTCCAACGTTCCGGAGCAGCCCGACTGTCTGCTCCTCTCCGGGGCCATGCAGCAGAGACTGGGCCGGATGGATGGCGCCCTGGATCGGTATCGCACCTTCGTCCAGCGCTACCCCAGCCATCCCCAGGCCGCCACGGTGACGACGTTCCTCAAGAGCCGGCAATAGACACCGCCCGGGGCCGCCGCTCATCGGCCGATTGGCTGACATTGAGTCCCGCATTCACGGAGCCCCCTTTTTGATCGGAATCCCCCGCGATACCCTACGCCTCAATGGCGAATGAGCAGCACGCACGGTTTGGCCGGTACGAGCTCCAATCCCGAATCGGCCGGGGGGGGATGGCGGAGACGTGGCGGGCCCAGTTGCTGGGGGCCGCGGGCGTCACCAAGCCAGTCCTCATCAAGAAGGTGTTGCCGGAGTTCGCCAACGACGAGGCGTTCGTCGCCATGTTCATCAGCGAGGCGCGCATCTCCGCCTCGCTGTCCCATGGGGCCATCGCCCAGGTCTTCGACTTCGGGCAGATGGACGGCGATTACTTCCTGGCCATGGAGTACGTGGACGGCCAGCCGCTCAATCGCATCATGAAGCGGGCGCTGCGCTCCAACTTCGCCAGCCTGCCGGTGCCTATCGCCACGTACATCGCGCTGGAGATGTGCCGGGGCCTGCACTATGCGCACACGCGCACGGACGACAAGGGCGAGCCCCTGCACATCGTCCACCGCGACATCTCTCCGGACAACGTCCTCGTCAGCTACGAGGGCCAGGTCAAGATCGTCGACTTCGGCATCGCCAAGGCGCGCTCGCTGCGCAGCTTCGACACCGCGCCGGGCGTGGTGAAGGGCAAGTACCTGTTCTTCTCGCCGGAGCAGGCGAGAGGCGAAGAGGTGGACGCGCGCACGGATGTCTGGGCCACGGCGGTGGTGCTGTTCGAGATGGTGTGCGGCCGGCTCCCGTTGGAGGGGCCGGAGTACGTGGTGATGCACAAGCTGCACACGCGCCAGCCCTTGCCGCGTCCGCGCGATATCAAACCGGACCTGCCGGTGCGACTGGAGGCCATCCTCCAGAAGGCGCTCGCGGTGCGGAAGGAGGACCGCTTCGAGTCCGCCCATGCCTTCGGCGATGCGCTGGCGGGATTCCTCTTCAAGGCGGCGCCGCGCTTCTCCGCGATGTCCGCGGCCTATCTCCTGCGGGAGCTGTTCCGTCCCGACCTGACGGAGCTGGGCAAGGACACCAAGGTGCCGCCGTCGTTCGTGGAGGAGCTGTCCGTCTGGCGCGCCACCACGAGCCTGCTGCCCAAGCCCACGGAGCTGTCCACCCCGGAGCTGCGCACGGAGCCGACGACGCTGGAGAGCGAGCCGGGGGACCTGCCGGACGGAGGAGAAGGCGCGGCGCTGGACGCGGACGAGGAGGAGGACGGCAACTCTCCGGACCGGGGAGGCTTCTTCGAGAACAGCTTCCGCATCTCCACGCACCACGTCGTGGTGACGGTGGGACTGCTGATGCTCGCGGGCCTGTTCTGGTCGTCCTTCGACAAGCTCAAGGCGGACTGGATGCCTCCCGAGCCGAAGGCCACCGGGCCTGTCAGGCCGCCGCTTCCCACGCAGCAGATCAAGGTCGCCGACGACCACCGCGCGCCGAACGGGGCCCCAGCCCAGCCCGTGCAGGAGCCGGCTTCGAGCAAGCCCTCCGGGGGCATGGATTCAGTGCATCTGCCGCTCGCGTCGTTCCGGCTGGAGGCTCGGAAGCACGTCTTCGGGGTGTCCTCCGGGCGCGCTGCGCTCGGGGCGTTGGATCCACAGGTGACGTACCGCATCTCCGAGTCGGGCCTCCTGTCTCCGGCGGATCGCGGCAAGCCCATGCCGAGCATCTTCTTCCTGCTGTCGGGGAAGGACGTCGCGGCGGACGCGGCGGTGGGACTGGTGACGCGCAGGCCAGAGCCGTTCCGAGGCGCCTCGGCGGTGATGTTCTTCACGGTGGGCGCGCCCACGCCGCAGGACGATCTGCCCGAGCGCATCGTCACGGTGCTGAACACCCGGACGAATGAAGAGCGCCGTCACACCATCCACCTGGAGTGGATGACCACGGACTTGAGCCGGAGTCTCTTCGTCGATGGGTTGAACCCGATGGAGGTCTACACGCTGACGCTGGAGCAGGTGGAGGGGGGAGCCTTCACCCGAGGAAGGGCCCAGGGCCCGGTGGTGACGGTGGCGTGCGTGCAGCAGGTGTCCGTGGAGCGGGATGGTCCGGGCACACCTCCCGCCCGGGCGCAGCGCTTCCTGCTGACTCGGGGCGAGGACATGAAGATCAGCGGCATTCATGGGCTCTACTGCGGGTTCATCGACGACGACCCGTCCGACAATCAGGGCGCGGTGGAGATCCGCATCGAAACGGCGCGGGAGCGGGAGGAGCGAGACAAGAGGGAGCGCGAAGAGGCCGCGACCGCGCAGGGCTCCGAGGAGACCATCCTGGAGCCCACCGATGCGGGGACTCGCCCCGCGGGCACGGGGCCGACGACGGTTCCCTCCAAGGTGACGACCGGCAAGCCACCGCCTCGACAGCCGGACCCGGTGGTGGCGCCGGACGAACCGCCCGACGCGAGCCGGGGGGACGTGGCGCTCCTGCAGGCGAAGAACCTGTTCAAGGCGAAGCAGTACGACGCCGCGAGGACGCGAGCGCGCGAGTGCGTCGCGATGGAGCCGGAGAACCTCGAGTGCCACCTGTTCCTGGGCTCGGTGGCGGCCAAGCTCGGGCGCAAGGAGGAGGGCGCGAAGCACTACCGCCTCTTCCTCGACCTGGCCCCGTCGTCCCATCCGCATGCGAGCGCGGTGATCAGGGCCCTGGAGGAGTACGAGTCCATGCGGAGCACACCCACGCAGCCGTAGGGAGCGCACCGGCTCGGAGGCCTGGACGCGCGGTCGCCGCGGCTCACTCCATGCGCTGGCCCTGGGCGCTGACGGTTCCCGAGGGAGGTGCCATCGCCCCGAGCAGCTCCCGGGCGCGCTCCGCCTGTCTCGGTGGAAGCGGAGGGAAGCCCCGCAGCGCCGCGTCCAGGTGAAGCCGGGCACCGTCCCGCTCGCCACTCGCCGAGGCGACGAGCCCCGCGACGTACTCCAACCTCGCGTGGCGTGTCCCCAG
The DNA here is from genome assembly GCF_010894455.1 of Myxococcus eversor. Classification (GTDB taxonomy): domain Bacteria; phylum Myxococcota; class Myxococcia; order Myxococcales; family Myxococcaceae; genus Myxococcus; species Myxococcus eversor. The sequence goes on from NZ_JAAIXY010000025.1 coordinate 72,804, forward strand.
GCTCAGCGCGGCTTGCATCAGGGGCCGGGCCTCTTCCACCTTGCCCGCGCTGACGAGCGCATAGGCCAGCACCGCTTGCGTGAAGACATCCCGCCTGCGCGTCAGCTCACGCCGGGCGAGTTCCTCCGCCTGGGCCACATCCCGTCCCAGGTCCAGCAGCAGTCGCGCCTGTTCGCGGCCATCCTGGGCCGTGTCCTGGAGCGCCAGGACGTATTCCGCCTGGGCCTCCCGCTCGCGTCCCGCCGCCGAGAGCGCATCCGCCAGGAAGGCCCGGTGCCCCGCCTGAGGCCGCGCCGTCATCGCCGCCCGGTAGGCCTCGACGGCCGCGTCGGCCTGGCCTCGGGCGCGCAGGACATGGCCGCGTCCCGCGTGGGCCCGATCCAACTCCGGTGCATGGGTGAGCGCGACGGTGAAGTACTCGAAGGCCGTGTCCGGTTCGCCCTTCGCGAGGTACGCATCACCCAGCTCACACAGCGCCCGGGCCACCGTGTCTCCATCGCGAGGGTCCGCCGACGTCGCCGCGAGCTTGAGCACGGAGATGGCCCCGTCCACGTCCCCTCGCAGGAGACGCAGATATCCCACGCGGGTGTACGTGGCATGCGAGGGCTTCAGGTCCATCATCCGCGCATAGGCCGCCTCGCCCTCGTCGTAGCGCCCCAGCTCCAGTTCGGCGTCTCCGAGCAGTCCCTGGAAGAAGGCGTCGTGCGGGTACTGCTCCGTCAACCGCAGCGCGGCGTCGCGGAGGTCCTTGAACTGGTGGTCATGGTGGAGCAGCAGCAGCTCCACCTTGAGCGCATCCACGCGCTCGGGGTCCGCCAGCAACGCGCGCCGGGCCGCGACGCGCGCGTGCATCAGGTGCCGGGGATCCGCCGAGCGCAGCCCCTCTCGCATCCACTCCGTGGCGAGGCGTGCCTGCGCCGGAGCGTCGTCCGGCGGGGCCTCTCGCTGCATCCGGGCCAGTCGCTCCAGCGTGGATTCACGAGCCCGCGGGCCCGACGAATCCGGGCGCGCGGGAGCCAGCCACCACCGTGTGAGCCCGCCCACGGAGATCGCCACCACCGCGACGCCGAGGGCGAGCAATTGTCGAGAGGCCATGGCGCGGGGCTCAGGGGTTCGGATCGCCGGAGTGGGGCGGGGCTACATACGGGAAGGTGGTGAGGAACGCCTTGTCGTTGGCCGCCACACCGTCGCTGAGCCCGCTGGCCGCCGCCGCGAACGTGCCACCGCCGTCCGGAAGGATGGCGGGCCCGCCATCCGCGAACGTCGTGAAGAAGGCCCCGCCCACGGCCTTGAGCGCCACGTCCGTCACATCGTCGGTGAGCAGTCGACCATTCGGGTACGAGGAGTCCATGCCGGTGTTGATGTGCAGCATCTCGCCGGTGGGCTTGCCCTGGGTGTTGCGGGTGTAGATGGTGGCCAGGTCCGTGCGCGGCCCGGGTGGGGCCAGGGGGATGAAGCCCTTGGCCTGGAGGAGCTGGGGCAGCTCCGGGTTGGTGACGATGGCGACGATGGTGGGCGTGGCCAGGTCGTTCTGCGGCTTGGAGGCGTTGAAGAAGTCCTTGAACTTCAGGGGGACGACCACCTCGTTCACCAGGGGATTGCCCAACCGGGACACCTGCACCCAGGCGCCGCTCGTGTCCACGCCGCCATCCGCTCGGCGCGTGGTGACCTTCTGCCGGCTGGACGTGGTCCAGATGCCCAGGTGCGGGGAGCTGAACTCCGTCAGCGGCAGCTCGATGATGAGCGACAGCACGTTCAGCCCCGCCAGGTCATCGCGGTTCGGCTTGCCGTCGTAGTTGAGGAAGTCGAACGTCTTCGAGAGGTTGACGAAGAACGGGTCGTCCCGGGGGCCCGTGAAGACCTTGTACTTGGCCGCGGTGCCCAGGCCCGTCTGGATGGCGCTCTGGGTGATGGGGTCCAACGTGGAGCCCGTCGCCGTCTGCGGATAGGCCGGCGTCGTCAGCCGCCCCACGTTGTTGGGCGCCACCGGCGCATCCTTGACGATGACCTGGTTCGAGCCGCCCACCACCTTGGTGAGCGTGTACGTCTGGTAGCGGAGGATCTCCGGCGACGTGGCCGTCTTCACGCCCGCGAAGGCGTACAGGAAGGAGTCCTTGTACGCGTCATAGCCGGCCACCACGCCCACCGAGGGCAGGGGGCTCTGGCGAATCTGCGTGCGGAAGCGGAACTGGTAGCGGATGTCCGGAGCGCCGTCTCCCGTCTGGTCGATATTGATTTCGTAGAGGACGTTGTCGTCGAACAGGTAGAAGTTGGGGCCGCCGTAGGGAAGGCCGAAGGGCGAGTAGTTCGCCACCAGCACCAGGTTGCCCCCCTGTTTCCAGGCGTACATGTCCGTCCCGTCCGCCGCCGGGTCGTTGCTGATGAGCGGAGCCTCCCGATGGCTGGACGCCACCGCGACGCTGGCTGCGAGGAACAGCGGTACCGCGAGGAGACGCCACGCTGAATGGGGAGTTCTCATGCGTTTTCCTGTGAAGGGGAATCGCGAGCGCGGGTGCGGGACGAGACTGCGGGCTCGGTCGCCTGGGGGAGCCCTGAGTACCCAGCAGGTTGGGCTGGTGACTCCTGTCCCAAGGTACGAGGTGCCCTCCAGTGTCCACTGGGGGTCAACTCGGATTGTGATGCAGTGAGTCAAAAAGGTGTCGGTGGGGGGGTTGGAAAAGCGGAGGGGCCTCCCGTAGAAAGGCAGCCGCATGACGCACTCCCGCATCGTCCGTTCGCTCGCGCTTCCGGTGTTGCTCCTCTCCGCGGCCTGCGGTGACTCCGAGGACTCCATTCCCGTCCGGACCTGTGAGGTGACGCTGACGTACGCGCCACAGCAGTCGCTCCAGGGCACGGTGTCCCTCACCGGCGAATGGAATGGTTTCGCCAACAACCCCGTGGCCATGAAGGACCGGGGTGACGGCGTGTTCACCGCGCGCGTGGAAGGCCTGGAGCCGCGCGACTACGGCTACCGCTTCGTCGTGGGCAAGCAGGAGCTGATGGATCCGCAGAATCCATACTCCCGCTGGGTGCGCACGGAGGAGTACTCGCGCCTGACGGTGCCGGACTGCCGGCAGCCGGTGTTGGAGCTGCGGCGCTTCGTGGCCACGTCCGAGGGTGCGCTGGACGTCGACGTGGCGTACGTCGATGGGACGGACGAGGTGGGGCCGGACACCGACAAGGTGACGCTGTCGCTGGACGGAGAAGTCAGACAGGGCGCCTTCGACGCGAAGACGGGGCGCCTGCGGTTGCAGGTGGCGGGACTGGCCCAGGGCAAGCACCACGTGAAGGTGGTGGCCATGGACGCGTCCGGCCGCGCCGCGGAGCCGCTCTACCTGCCGTTCTGGGTGGAGCCCCAGAAGTTCCGGTGGGAGTCGGGGCTGATGTACTTCGCCTTCACGGACCGCTTCCTCAACGCGCGCTCGGAGAACGACGGCGCCGTGGCGGACGTGGACCCCATCGCCAACTACCAGGGCGGCGACTTCGCCGGCATCACCCAGAAGATTGAAGACGGCTACTTCGACGCGCTCGGCGTGCGCACCCTGTGGATCTCCCCGGTGGACCAGAACCCCGAGGGGCGCTTCATCGGCACGGGTGGCAAGTACTACGCCGGCTACCACGGCTACTGGCCCTCGGCGCCGCGCACCACGCAGCACCGCTTCGGTTCCATCGACGAGCTGCGCGCCCTCACCGCCGCGGCCCACGCCAGGGGCATCCGCGTCATCGCCGACCTGGTGCTCAACCACGTCCACCAGGAGCACCCGTACTGGGTCAACCACCGCAACGACGACTGGTTCAACACCTCCGCCAGCTGCGTGTGCGGCACCCAGGATTGTGACTGGGAAGAGAAGCGGCTGACCTGCAAGTTCACCGACTACCTGCCGGACTTCAACTGGCGCTCGTCGAACATGGTGGACCGGTTCATCGACGACACGCTGTGGTGGCTGGAGGCGGCGGACTTCGACGGCTTCCGCATGGACGCCGTGAAGCACATGGACCAGGTGGCGGGCCGCACCCTGCGTGGTCGCCTGCGCGACATCACCGCGATGACGGGCACCGAGTTCTACCTGGTGGGAGAGACCTTCGTCGGCGCGGATGGCCGCTCGCAGATCGCCCGCTACATCAGCCCGCGCGAGCTGGATGGCCAGTTCGACTTCCCCCTGTACTGGCCGGTGCGCGAGGCGTTCGCGGACGGCCAGGGCCTGGAGCGCGTGGACCAGGCGGTGCGGGAGAACGAGGTCTTCTACGCGCCGGGCACCATCAACTCGCCCTTCATCGGCAACCACGACGTGGCGCGCTTCATCTCCCAGGCGGCGAAGCAGTTGGACGGGGAGGGGGGAGACCCCTGGAGCAGCTCCCGCCCGTCGGCGACGGTGACGGACGCGGCGGCCTTCGAGAAGGCGAAGTTCGCCTTCACCTTCGTGCTGACGCAGCCGGGCGTGCCGCTCGTCTATTACGGCGACGAGGTGGGCCTGCCGGGCGCGGGAGACCCCGACAACCGCCGGCTGATGCGCTTCGGCTCCACGCTCACCCCGCTGGAGGCGGAATTGCTCACCGTCGTCCAGAAGCTGGGGCAGGCGCGCCGCGCCCATCCCGCGCTCCAGACGGGAGCCCGGGACACGCTGCGGATTGAAAGGGACTTGTACGTCTTCCAGCGCTCGCTGCCGGACGGGCAGGGCGCGATCATCGCCATCAACCGGAGCGACGTGGAGCGTCCGCTGGTGGTGGAGCCCCTGGGGAGCCTGGCGGCGAGCAGCGCCACCTACGCGGACGTCTTCAGTGGCCGCACGCTCCAGCTCGCCGGGACGGAGACCCAGATGGTGATCCCGCCGCGCAGCGTCGCCGTGTACGTGCCTGCCGCTGAGTAGTGCTCCCGCGGAGTCAAGGGAAGGGGAGGAGCCGCCCCCTTCCCACCGCGGCCCCGCGAACTACGGCTGCTGCGGGGGAGGCTGCTGCGCCGTCTTGTGCTTGTAGAAGAGCACGAGGGTGTAGCAGTGGAATTCGTTGTCGGACGACTGGGCCACCACGCGATCCACGATCTCCAGATCCGAGTTGCTCTTCATCCAACGGGTGACGTTCTCACCCAGCTCCTCGCGCTCCTTCGCCTTGGTGGCGGAGAAGACCTTCACGCCCGTGAACATCGCCTGCCACTCCTTGTGCGGTCCCGACTCAGGACAAGGGGCCATCCTCGCACGGCGTGTTCGGAGGTGTCAAAAACCCGGCTTCCTGGAGGCCAGGCCGGCGCGGGCCTCGCGACGGGGGTTTGCACGCGAAAGCGCATGCTTAGTTTGCTCAAGTCGCACCCGTTTGGGGGCGCTCGAGGCAGGGGCCACGAGTGGCGGCGTGTTGGGGAAGGGGGCAGGCCCGTGGACGTGAAGACCAAGAAGGATCTGGCGGTTGATTTCATCAACACCATCCGGACGATGGAGCCCACCGCGCTGAACGCGCTCATCGTCAAGGAGGCGGGGGAGGAGCTGGCGCAGTTCTTCCTGAACTACAGCGCCAATCTCATCTCCAAGGACCCGTCCCGGGTGCTGGAGAACACGTCCTCGCTGATGCTGATGGGGTACCTCATCCGCACCTACGAGGAGAAGAACACGCAGGCCAAGCAGGGGACCTTCCAGTCCTACGCCTTCGCCTGAGGGACGCAGGGGGGCAGCGCGGGCTCGACAGGCCCTGGGGAGCCTGTTAGGGAGCGGCGCCCATGCTCATCGACCTGCACGCCCATTCCCACCTGTCCAAGGGGTGCGAGTTGGACCCTCGCGCCGTGTTGGAAAGGGCCGCGCTGTTCGGCCTGGACGGGGTGGCCTTCACGGAGACCAATACCCAGGACGGCTGTGACGAGCTGTTCGAGATTGGCGCCAAGTCGAAGGTGAAGGTGTTCGTCGGGCTGGAGCTGGTGACGGACCGCGGCCAATACCTGTGCTTCTTCCCGAAGCCGGAGCTGGCCCCGGAGCCCGTGCAGATGTGGGGCAGCAACCGCGAGAAGCCCTGGAGCGCGGCGGAGTGTCTGCCCAAGGTGAAGGGGATGGGCGCCGCCATCATCGCGGCGCGGCCCTTCGACAGGGATTCGCCCAACCCGGCCATGGACTTCGTGCGCTCGCTCACCGTGCTGAGCGCCGTGGAGGGCTACAACGCCCGGGTGAAGCAGACCGCCAATGACCTGGCCGTGGAGGCCGCCGAGGCGCTCAAGCTGCCCTGCACCGGTGGCAGCGACGTGCGCGGCTCCCTGGACGAGATGGGTCGCGGCGCCACGTTCTTCAAGAACCCCGTGACGACGCAGGCCCAGTTGGTGGCCGAGCTGCTCAAGGGCGAGTTCTGGCCGGTGATGGCCGGTGAGCTGCCCCGCCTCACGCGCCCCGGCGAGGCCCAGGCGGCTCGCAAGCAGGGCGGCGGGGGTGGTGGCGGTGGTGGTGGCAAGCGCCGCCGCGGTGGTGGCGGCGGCGGTCGCCGGTAGTCGTTCAAAGCGGGCGCTACGGCAGGACGGAGGCGCCCGCCTCCTCGGCGCGAGCCAGGCGGCCATCCGAGATGAAGGCCTTGCGACGGCCTCCCGGATAGGTCCACTCCTCGTTCTTCGCGGTGCCCTCCAGCGTGCGCCGCACCAGCTCCGGCGGCCCCCAGGCCATGCGCACGGCGTCCGCGGACATGTTGGCCACCAGACGCTTCTCCTTCACGGCGTCGCGCACGGGCGGCGCCAGGGCCTCCAACTGGGCCTTGGGATTCTGGGGCGTGAGGTACTTCTCCACCTCCGCGCGGAAGTCGTTGGGCTGCTCCAGGTTGGGCGGCAGCACCAGCACGAGGGGCGGCGCGTCCGGCTTGCCGTCCTCGGCCAGGTAGATCCACGGCCAGGTGCGCGGCGTGTAGAGGACGCGCTCGGCCACCACCCACGCGGTGGGGAACTCCACCTTGGTGATGCGCAGCTTCGTGCCCACGGGCAGGGTGCGCTCCACGGCGCCGGGGTTGATGGGCTTGCCCTTGCTGTCATCCAGGAGGCGCACGTCGTCCGGCGCATAGGGCGTGAGCAGCCGCTTGGAGCCGTCCCCGAAGAAGGGGGTGACGTTGCCGGAGACGCGCAGGTACTGCTCCGCCTCCGGGCCGGTGAGCGTGCGTTGGAGCGACGCGCGGGCGTCCGGCGCCATGCGGGTGTAGTTGCCACAGCCGACCGCGACCGCGGCCAGCACGAGGAGGGACAGCGAGGAGAAGGGGTGTCGGGCGAGCATCGGGGCACCTTCCGCGACAGGGCGCGCGGGAAGTGCCTTGCTTAGCTCAGCGTGATGCCTGCGTCAGCGTCGTCGCGGCGGAGGCTTCCCGCTTGCCGCCACGGCAGCCTCGCTGTGGCGGACACACGGGCCCCCGGCCATGCGGGTCCGGCACCAACAGGAAGCGGCCGAGCCCTCGCGTATCCGTGAGCTCCGGGTGACCGCACAGAGCGCATTGGCGGGGAGGACGCTTGGAGGGGGGGAAGGGCACGGGGAGCGAGTGTGCGTCGCTCCCGGACCCCGCGCGAATTTTCCGCCCCTCCGCGTCCGACTACTTCTTGTCGCTCGAGGCCGCGGCCGGCGCGGGGGCGCTGCTCGGCGCCGCGGCGGCGGGCGTCGACGACGTGCCGCTGCTCGAGGAGCTCGATGAAGACGAGGAGCCGCTGGAACCCGAGGTGCTCGAGGAGGAGGACGAGGAGCCGTCCTTCTTCGTGGAGCTGTACAGGTCCGAGTACCAGCCACCGCCCTTGAGGACGAAGCTGGAGCGGCTGAGCATCTTGGTCAGCGGACCCTCGGCGCCGCACGTGGCGCACACGGCGGGCGGCGGGTCGGAGAACTTCTGCAGCACGTCGATGACTTTTCCACAGCTCTGACAGGCGTACTCGTAGATGGGCATGGTCGCGGTGCCTCTTCAGGGAGTTGAGGGGGGAGCGCCGGGGTAGAGCTGCTTGCGCAGCCCCTCCGCGAGCCCCAGGCGCTCGATGGCGCGGAAGATGAGCTCCGCGGGCGAGCCGTACTTGCGGCCCACGGAGTCGCAGAGTCCGTGCAGGTCCGTGGCGCCGGGCAGCTCGTCCCGCATCAGCCGCTCCAGGTCCTTGCGGAGCGACTCGTTGAACTTGCGCTGGATGCCCAGGTCCACGAGGTACTTCTCACGGCCCAGCAGATCCAACCGGTGCGTCAGGTGCGAGGTGGCCAGCGCCTCGCGGCGGAAGCGCTCGCGCAGCGCCTCCACGTCCTCGGACAGCCCCACGGAGGCCACCAGCCGCGCCAGCTCCGGCGGACTGACGCCCAGCGCCCAGCCCACCCGGCCCGTGGCGCCACGCTGCTGGGTGTAGGCGTCCAGGACCTGGAGCTTCTCCTTCTCCTTCAGCGCGTCGAGCAGGCCGTGATCGCGCAGCACCGTCTCCAGATCCACGAGCGTCAGGTCGCCGCGCGAGCCGTTGAAGCGGTGGGACATGTTGCGCAGCAGGGCGAAGCGGTGCTCGGAGCCCTCCAGGGAGGCCTCCAGGAGGTCCTTGCCGCCGGCGCGCGTCAGCTCCACGAAGGGCGTGCGGGGTGCCTCCACGCGGGTGAAGCGGCCCCGGGGACGGGGAAGGTCGCGACGCAGGAAGCTGGGCCCGTCATCCAGGGTCTGAAGCTCCTGCTCGGAGGGCGAGGTCGTCTCCTCGTCCACCAGGGTGGAGCGCTTCTTCGGAGCGATGCGCTCCTGGACGGTGGCCTCCTCGGCCGCCTTGGAGCCCTTCTTCGCCTTGCCGGAGGACTCGGCGGGCTTCGTGGCGGGCAGGGCGAAGGAGGGGATGGAAGGGTCCGCGGCCGGGGCGGGCTTGGGGGTCTTCTCCTCCCGCACGTAGGCCAGCTCGCGGGCCACGTCGTAGTAGCCACAGCTCTGACGCTGGGCGGCAACGGCGGGGGCGGTACCTCGGAGGATGTCCACGACGGCGAAGGGCCCCAGGGGGGTGGTCTCCGGCTCGGCGTCGGTGAGGGCCCGGACCCGGAAGTCGTCGTCCTCGAGCAGCAGGGCGAGTGCTTCACGGACTTCGGGAGCGGGTGCCGGCGACTTCGCGCGCCGGCAGAAATCCGAGACGGCAACCGCCACAGGGGTGGGGACGTCGTCGGGCTGTCGTCTTCTCTGCCAGGGGCTGGTCATGGAAAGGTGCGGAAAAATGCTCGTTTACGAGGGCCGATGCCTCTATCTTCGTGGCCAGACAGGTGTCAATGAGCCAGTCCGACTCCATTCTAAACAGTCAGCGGCTGCTGCAAGCCATGATACGGAGGCCGGCCAGGGGAGGGAGCGCTCCTTGACGCCGGCCGCTGGCGTTGCGGGCCGCGGAGGCGGGGGGTATCAGATGCCCCGCGTTCGGAGACCAACAGAGGTCGCTGACCGTTTACTTCGAAGATGAGCGGAGCTTGGGGGGGATGGGCGTGGGCGCGCGGTTCCGGGGCGCCGTTACAACAAGGATGAGAGGGCCAGTGCAGGGTTGGCCCCCTACCGAGGGATTTCATGCAGGGCCACGACCACGACCACGACGAAATCAAGGACAAGGACGAGGTGCTCGCCCGCTACATGGCCCAGCATGGGCTGAAGAGCACGCGTCAGCGCAGCCTCATCATCGACACCTTCTTCGCGGTGGGGGGCCACCTGTCCGTCGAAGAGCTGTGGAACAAGGTGCGGGCGCAGGACGCGAAGGTCTCCGTGGCGACGGTGTACCGGACCATGAAGCTGCTCAATGAGTGCGGCCTTGCCCACGCCCGGAACTTCGGCGACGGCCAGACGCGCTACGAGGCGGCGGCGGGGAGGGATCACCACGACCACCTCATCTGCACCCGGTGCGGCACCATCGTCGAGTTCGAGAATGATCGCATCGAGACGCTCCAGGACGCGGTGGCCAGGAAGCACGGCTTCACCGTGACGTCGCACAAGATGGAGCTGTACGGCCTGTGCCGGGACTGTCAGCGCGGCCTTCCCGTGGCCTCGGAAGCCTGAGATGGGCGCCGCCGCGCGAGCCCTGGCCTGCCTCGCCCTGCTGACGCTGGCCGGGTGCCGGGGGACGCGGCCGGTGGATGCGGGGCCCGCCTTCCTCCAGTCGCTGGCCCTGCCGTGGGTGGGCCCCACCCCCCACGACGTGCGCAAGCTCCAGGGCAAGGTGGTGCTGGTCTCCTTCTTCGCGACGTGGTGCTTCCCGTGTCTGGCGGAGATGCCGACGCTGGAAGCGCTCCAGCGCGACTATGGCGCCCAGGGGCTTCAGGTGATCTCCGTGGGGATGGACCTGGAGGGCGCCAAGGTGCTCCAGCCCTTCGCCAACCACTACGCGCTCAACTACCCGGTGCTGCTGGCCTCCCCGTGGATCATCGAGGGCCGCAGCCCCTTTGGCCCCATCAAGGGGCTGCCCACCACCGTCCTCTTGGATCGGCGAGGCCGCGCGGTGGCCGGCTGGCAGGGCGTGGAAGGGCATGACGACGTGGCGAAGGCGATCGAGAAGCTCTTGAAGCAGGACTGAGCGCCCCAACTCGCCGGACTTGCGTGGCGCGGCGCGTGCGCGCTCCCGGGTGCTACAGGTCTGGAGCGGATTTCTTGCGAGGGCGAGGCTCGCGGGTATCGTCGCCGCGTTCATGACGGCTCGCGGAAAGCTCCTGGTGGTGGCGGTCGGTGTGGCGGGGGCCTTGAGCCTGCTGTCGGTGGCGGATGCCAAGGGCTTCCGTCGCTACCTCTCCTTGCGACAGGACGTGGATGCGCTCCAGCAGCGCAACTCCTCCCTGTCCGAGCAGAACGAGGCGCTGCGACAGGAGATCGCCGCCTTGCGCAAGGACCCCGCGGCGCTGGAGCGGGCCGTGCGTGAAGAGCTCGGCTATGTGAAGCCGGGCGAGCTCGTCTTTCATCTGGAGTCACCATGACGTCGCTGAGCGCGTTTCCGTCGCCCGGAAGGTTGCTGCGTCATGTCGTGCGGCTGGTTCCCGCCGTCGCGGGGCTGGCCACCTTCCTCCACCTGGCGCGCGGCGGTTTCCGAGGCCTGCACACGCTGGGCTGGCCGGAGGCCGCGCTGGTGTTGTTCCTGCTGGTGGGCATCGCAGTGGCGGCGTGGCGCCGGGCCATGCGCGGCTCGGTGGGCGCCATCATCGACCTGCGGGATGACCTGGAGCTGGGTGGCGGGCTGGTCGCCGCGGGCTTCATCGTCGTGGCCATCGGGGGAGGGGAGCTGTTCCCCATCGTCTACCTCCTGATGGCGTTCCTGGTCGCCTTCCTGCCGCGCAACGCGGGGCTGACGCTCCTGGGCGTGGCGCTGGTGTTCGACGCGCTGGTGACGCTGGGCGGCCCGGTGCCGAACGCGGCGAGCTTCGCGATGCACTCGGCGTTCCTCGTGCTCTTCGCGGGCCTGTACCACCTGGTGCTGGCGTCGCGCATCGCCGTGGCGCGCCGGGCGGAGAACGACGCGGTGCAGAAGCGCATCCGCGAGGTGGAGGAGCGCGCGCGCACCTTCCGCCTGGTCAGCTCCGGCACTGCGGACAGCTTCAGCGGCATGAGCTCGGACGAGAAGTGGCTCGTCGCCTCGGTGAAGGAGATTGAGGGCGCGGTGCACGCGGCGCTGGAGATCGCCGAGACGGGCCTGCGCACCCACACCTGCGCGGCCTTCCTGCTCGCCTCCGACGACCGCAGCCTGAAGCTCTACGACTGCCGCTCCGGCTCCGAGCGCGTGCAGCGCGAGCGGTTCGGCGCGGGCGAGGGCATCATCGGCGGCGTGCTCAAGCGCCGCGCGCCGGTGCGGATGAACTCCGCCCAGGGCCTCAAGGGCGTGACGTACTACGAGGGCAGCGGCCCCCACGTGCAGGCCCTGCTGGCGGTCCCCATCATCGAGGGCAGCGGCCTGGTGCGCGGCGTGCTCGTGGCGGACCGGCTGGGCCATGAGCCGTTCAGCGACCAGGACGAGAAGCTCTTGAGCACCATCGCCGGCGAGGTGCTGCGCTCCATCGAAGTCGAGCGGGTGATGAGCTACATCCGCAAGACGCGCGACGAGAAGGACCGGTTCTTCAAGGCCATCGAGGAGCTCAACCGCGCGGGCAGCCCGGAGCAGGTCTTCGTGGCCGTGCTGGAGAGCACCCGGCAGCTCGCGGGCCTGGACTTCTGCGCGGTGACGCTGGTGTCGGAAGTGGACGGCAAGCGGATGCACCGCGTGGCGCGGATGACGGGCGTGACGGCGCAGGGCAAGGCGCTGGAGGGCCGCTCCTTCCCGGACAACAACGGGCTGGTGGCGAACGTGGTGCGCTACGGCGCGCCGCTGCCGGGACGAGACCTGAAGGCCATGGACCGCCAGGTCATCTTCGATGACGAGACGCAGATTCGCGGCCTGGGCGCGCTGAAGATCTTCCCGCTGGTGGCGGGCGACCGCATCCTGGGCACGCTGGTGGCGGGCTCGCGCAAGAAGGCGAACTTCGAGCAGGACGTGCTGCGGATGATCGAGGTCATCGCCATTCAGGCCGCGCAGGCGGTGCTGCGCGCGCAGCTCTACGAGCAGATGGAGCGGATGGCGACGACGGACGGGCTCACCGGCCTGTTCAACCACCGCACCTTCCAGACGAAGGCGGACGAGATTCTCGCGCAGGCGCGGCGCTACGAGCGCAAGTGCTCCGTCGTCCTCACGGACGTGGACCACTTCAAGAGCGTCAACGACACCTACGGCCACCCGACGGGAGACCAGGTGCTCAAGGGCGTGGCGCGCATCATCAAGTCCATGGCGCGCGACACCGACATCGTGGCGCGCTACGGCGGCGAGGAGTTCGTCATCGTCATGCCGGAGACGGACGCGAAGGGTGCGTTCACCATCTCCGAGCGGATTCGCGAGGCGGTGAAGGCGGAGGTCTTCCAGACGGAGATGGGGCCCCTGCGCATCACCATGTCGCTGGGCATCGCCACCTTCCCGGACCACGGGATGGAGAAGCAGCAGCTCATCGACCTCGCGGACCAGTGCCTCTACCACTCCAAGCGCAACGGCCGGAACCAGTCCGTCACCGTGGCGCAGATGCAGCAGGGTGGCCGGAAGCTCCAGGCGGTGGAGGCCTCGTAGTCCCCCGGCGCGGAGAGCCCCTGTCTTCGGGACTCCCCGAGCCGAAGTCGAACGACCCTGGCGGGTCGACGACTACAGCGACTGGAGGAACTTCAGCATCGCGGCGCGATCCGCGGCGTTCATCGCGGCGAAGGCGTTCTTCGCGGCGTTGCCCTCGCCCCCGTGCCAGAGGATGGCCTCCGTGAGGTTGCGAGCGCGACCGTCATGCAGGTACGCCTCGCCGCCGCTGACGCCGGCCGTCAGGCCGATGCCCCACAAGGGGGGCGTACGCCACTCGGCGCCAGAGGCGATGCCTTCGGGCAGGTTGTCCGCCAGGTCCGCGCCCATGTCGTGCAGGAGCAGGTCCGTGTACGGGCGGATGGTCTGCCCGCGCAGCTCCGCGTTCGGGTGGAAGGCGCTGGTGGTGAGCGAGGCCGTGTGGCACTTCGCGCAGCCCGCGTTGGCGAACAGCGTCTCGCCGCGCAGCGCCGTGGCGTCGCGCAGGTCACGCCGCGCGGGCACGCCGAGCAGCGCGATGTAGCGCACCATCTTGTCCAGGTCCGTGTTGTTCAGCTCCTGGCTCGATCCCGCGCACCCCTGCTGAGAGGGGCCGCAGTCACCCGTGGGGAACACGGCGCTGGTGACGCCGATGTCCCGGTTGAGGGCCTCGGCCACCTGGTGCTTGAGCCGGGCGACGCCGGCCTTCCACCCGAAGCGGCCCAGCCGCGTCTGGCCTGTCTCCGGGTCGACGACGGCCTGCATGCGGCCGGAGATGCCGTCACCGTTGCTGTCGTTCGGGTCGGCGAGCGCCGCGACGGCCGTCTCCGGTACCGCTTCCAGCAGGCCGAGGCCCACGAGCTGCGGGGTGATTCGCGCCGAGTGGTTCGTGGGGATGACGTTGAGGAAGCTGTAGTTGGGCCGGCGCAGCTCGTAGCCCGAGCCGTCCCCGTACTGGCCCGTCCGGGTGGTCCAGCTCGCGATGCGCACGTCCGCCTCCGGAGTGCCGCTGGTGCTGCGCGGCTGGAGACGGAAGCCCAGGAAGGGGTCCGCCGTCACCGTGGAGCCATTCACCCGTCCCACCTTGACGACGTAGTTGCCCAGGGTGGTGTTGACGGCGGGCGGCAGGCCGCGGCCGTTCTGCACGTGGCAGGAGATGCACGAGCGGGAGATGTAGTGGGGCCCCAGCTTGTTCACGGCCGACGACAGGATGGGGTTGCCCGGCTCCGAGTGGCTTCCGTCGCTGAAGTCGGTGTGGTGCAGGCGGCGGCCCTCGACGAAGGGCTGCGCGTTGACGGGCGCCATGTTCAGCGCCATCTGCAGGAACCGGTTCCTCGGCTCGTTGGAGTACGGGTAGTTCAGCGTGGTGCGGCCACCCGACCAGCCCGCCGCGGGCAGGGCGAAGGAGTCGTTGATGGCGCCCTGGCCCTCGAAGGGGACGATTCCCGCGCTGCCCACGATGTAGAGCATGGCGCGGCCGTAGTAGTTGAAACGCCCTTCCACCGGTTGCCGAAGGAAGACGCCGGCTTCAATCTCCATGCGGTCGCCCACGCGGATGGCCCGGCCTTCCTTGGCGTTGAAGTTGACGCTCGCGGTGTAGAGGAAGTCGTTCACCCGCTCGAACGTCCCGTTGTGGAAGTACTCCGCCACGGTGTTGAGGCCGCGGAAGAAGGCGCGGAAGTTCGTGCCGTCGTGCGGATAGACCGTGTGGAGGTTCACCCGGATTTGACTGCCGCCCTTGGCCACCTCGTCGAAGATTTCGAGCCAGAAGGTGCGGTTCTCGAAGTATCGCGCCAGGTAGTGGTCATACGCCTGGTATTGAGACTCGCGAGCGTGCCTGTCACGCACGCGGTCGCCTACGCGGGTGATGAGCGCGGCGGCCGTGTCCTGCGTCGTCGCGGGCTCCAGCGCGGTGCCGCTGTTGAAGAGGGGGATGATGTTGCCGACGTCGGGCGGGGGACCGGCGTCCTGGGGGCCCGGGCCAGCGTCCGGAGTCCCGGTGCCGGCGTCCGGTTGTTGCGGCGTGCCACCCGAGTGCGTATAGCGCGCCCACGCCGTATCAAAGGCGCAGTTACAGGCCACGTCCCAATACGTGAATGAGTAGTCGACGAAATCACCGGTGACGAGACCGCTCACCGTGAACTCGTTGCGGCCGCCGGTGACGACCATCCTCACGTTCTGCTGCAAACCGTTGTTCACCTTGAAGTGGATGTCTGCCCACGACGTGGTGTCGATGAAGAAGATGGCGGACGAGCCAGACGGCTGCGCGCCAGTGGTGGCGGCGCTCGCGGAACTGGCCGCGCAGGCCACCATCAACAATGCCACGGCCACTCCTGTTGCTCTTTTACTCATGCGTGTTCTCCAGGGGGATCCTCCGCATGGTGGCTTCGGCTTTCTCCACCATCCGAAGGAAGTGGAGTGTCAGCCGAGCAGCCAAGAATTCCTATGATGTTCGGAAAATTTATCTACTAGTGATATTTTCCGGACATCCGTGACAGCCCGGACTTGCGTCCTGATGCATTGCGTTGAATCGCGACTGGGGCAGGATGCGCGCCGCTCATGCCCCCCGTACCCCTGGCGGTGACGACCAGCACCAAGGTGGATGCCGCGCTGCTTCATGAAGCGCGAGCCGTGGCGGTGCGGTGGGGGCTGCCGTTCCTGCCGCGTCGCGCGAAGGAGGGCATCGCCCCCTGGCTCGGGACGAAGGTGGAGGCCCTGCTGGTGGTGGGTGGGGATGGGGTGACGCTGTGGGAGCCGGAGGGTTCCTTCGGGTTCCATGCGGGCATGGCGCACCTGCGGCTGATGCGCCTGCGGGCGGGGGAGCCGGACACCTTCGTGCGCGTGGCGGAGCTGCGTGCGGGGGACTCGGTGTTGGACTGCACGCTGGGCCTCGGTCAGGACGCGCTGGTGGCCTCACTGGCGGTGGGGCCGCCGGGACGCGTCGTCGGACTGGAGAAGAGCCTCGCGCTGTGCGTGGTGGCGGGGGAGGGGCTGCATCGGTACGAGCGCGGGGCTGACTCGTGCGCGGTGGAGGTGGTGCACGCGGACGCGCGCGAATACCTCAAGACGGTGCCGTCGGATTCCTTCGACGTGGTGTTCTTCGACCCGATGTTCGCCAAGCCGAAGAAGGCCCAGCCCGCGTTCGAGGTGCTGCGTCGCTTCGCGGAGCACGCTCCGCTGTCGGCGGAGACGTTGGAAGAGGGCCGCCGGGTGGCGCGCCGGTGGGTGGTGGTGAAGGGCGCGCGCTACACGGATGACCTGCGCAAGCTCGGACTCACTCCGGAGCCGCTGTCGCGCTTCTCCGATGTCGCCTGGGGGCGCGTGGCCGCGCATCCCCAGGCGAAGTAGTCGTTGCGCATTGCAACGGTGGGCCGTCCCTGTTTTCCCGGGCCCGCGCCAGATGGCGTCAATGACTCAGGGATGTTTTGCATTGCCACGCAGTGAGCCACCAGGACTTGTCGCGACGATGGACCCGGGCGAGTCTCGCCAAACCCATACATAGGTGAAAGCCCTTATATTGACAGACATGTGACGACTCCGCTGGCATGCGCGCGCTGTCGAGGCACGTTGGGATTGCTCAACAGCGTCACACCCCACACAGTTCGCAAGGAGTTGCCCCCGCAATGTCGCGTCCATTCAATGGATTGGCGGTGCTGTTGGCGCTGGTCGCACTGGGCCCCCCAGGCTCGGCGTCCGCGCGTCCCATGTTTTGGCCCAATGATCGGGTCGCGCTCGATGACGGATCCGCCGTGTACGGAGACACGTACACCCTGGATCAGATCTATTCCGAGGTGACCTACGAGAAGTACAGCAACTGCACCGGCGTGTGCCTTTCAGGCATGGAGGCGGGGGATACGGATGCCCACGTCTTCGTGGACGAAGGCGCGGATCCAGAGGCGTCGAACACG
Organism: Myxococcus eversor; assembly: GCF_010894455.1. Lineage (GTDB taxonomy): Bacteria > Myxococcota > Myxococcia > Myxococcales > Myxococcaceae > Myxococcus > Myxococcus eversor. The sequence goes on from NZ_JAAIXY010000025.1 coordinate 89,724, forward strand.
ACGGAGCCTCCGGGCGTGCAGGTGAACCCCTCCACCGTGGACCCGGCTGGCCAACCCTTCAGCAAGGCATTCCACAAGGACTCAGGATTCGGAAACAGCCTCTTCGGCGCGGGCTACACCATCGACGCGACGTTGAATGGTGTTCCGTCCACACCCTCGACTGGCGCGACGCTCGACGCCGCGGCCGAGGGGAAGATCTGGGCGCAAGCCTTCGGCTCCGGCAAGCAGGATCTGTTGCGTGGCCGAGCCACCGCGAGCGGCCACCAGTCGGGGGCCTTCAACGCGGCGGCGAACGTCTATGTCCTGGGCACACAGATCTACGAGAAGAAGCTGTCGGTGGGCACGCTCACGCTGGTGGACGAAGTGCTCTTCAACCGCGAGTTCATCAAGGCGCAGAAGAGCTTCAACATCATGTTCATCACGGTGACGGTGAAGGCCGCGCTCGCGGGCAATGCCGGCGTCAAGGTGACGGCCTCCGTGGGCCCCACCGCGGCGAAGCTGCTGGCGACTCCCAAGGGTGGCGTCTACGCCACGGCCAGCGCGTCTGCTTCCGTCTTCGTGGTCAGCGTGGGCGTGGAAGGCAGTCTGACGCTCATCGAGGCCTCGCTGCCTGTCAGCGGACAGCTTGTCTCCAGCGGTTGCAGCACGCTGGGCTGGGACCTCAAGTCCTCGTTCTCGGTGACGACCCTCTCCGGGAAGCTGAAGGCCTTCGTGAAGATCAAACTGTTCTTCATCAAGAAGAAGGCCTCCGTCACGGTGGCCTCGTGGAATGGCAACCTGACGGGAAGCACCACGACGTGGAACCTCTACAACGCCACGGGCACCGCGCCGATGTACTTCACGTGCGTGGGCGGCGCTCCGGTGGGAGGGATCTCCACGCTGAACCCCGTGCCCAGTCCTCCCTCGGGTGGCGGAGGGACCACGACCCCACCGCCTGGGCCGGGTGGGGGTGGGGGTGAATGCCTCATGGCCACGGTGGCGGGCGAGGGACTGCGCCCCATGCCCTGCCTCTAGTTCGAAGCAGGCCGCAATGGCCCATGTAGGAGACCGCGCCACGTGACGCGGTCTCCTCGCATCACTCCCGGCGGTGGACCTCGCCGCCGGACTCCCTTCGCTTCCTCCAGGACCTCCCGTGCCCCGTCGCCACTGGCTTACAGCCACTGTCTTCCTCGTCCTCGCCCTGGGACTCGTCGCGCTCCTCGCCAGGAAAGAAGCGTCGCAGCCCCATCCCCCCGCCGAAGTCGCCGTGTCCCCACGTCCCTCGGCACCCATGCCGCCGCCGATGCCTGCTCCGATCCCCACGTCCACGGACCGGTGGCGACGCGCGTGGGTTCCTGGCACGCAGTTCGTCTACACCGTCTCCACCGAGCAGCGGCTCTCGTTCGGTCAGCCCGCCCGGAATGCGCCGCCCACCGTGCGCATGGGCCTGACGGGCGAGCTGAGCCTGGGCGTGGTGGGCGTCCACGGCGACCAGGTGGACCTTCAGGTGTTGGTGCGCGCGGGGAGCATCACCTTCGAGTCCGAGGGACAGGACTCACTGGACGACAAGCGCCGCCCGGAGATGCTCGGCCACCTCCAGCAGCCGTTCTACGTGACGCTCAACGCGCAGGGAGCGGCCTTGGTGACATACTTCGAGTTGGGCGTGAATCCCGTGGCGCAGAACTTCCTGCGCTCGCTCGTCGCGTCGACCCAGTTCGTCATGCCGGATGCGCCCCAGGACACCTGGCAGGCCCAGGAACTGGATGTGACCGGGCAATACGTCGCGGACTACCAGGGCTCCGCCGGCCAGCCCTATGTGAAGTCCAAGGCGCGCTACCTCCGGCTGGCGTCCCCCGAGGGACTGCGCGCGATTGCCGCCTCCGTCCAGGTCGCGACCCGCTCCCGCACGACCATCATCCTGGGGGACGAGCTCTGGCCGAAGTCGCTCGAGGGCCAGGAGCGACTGGAGCTGAACTCGAATGACGGGGCGCCTCCCATCCTGGGCGAGGTCCAGGTATCCCTGCTGCGCACGTCCGTACGTCGCGTGCCCACGCTCATCGGCATGCTCGACGCGAGACGCAAGCACCTGGGGAAGGCGTCGCTGGCCACGCAGGTGTTCGCTCCGGCGGATCCTCGCGAGGAGCTGCGGCGACAGGTCGCGGGCGCCCGGTTGGAGGACCTCGCCGGCAAGCTCCGACAGCTTCCTCGGGAGGAGGGCGCGAATGGACAGGCCACCGCCCAGCTCATGGCGCGACTGAAGGCCCTGTTCCAGTTGGAGCCGGCGTCGGCATTGGCCGTCCCCGGACAGCTCCGAGGCGAGGAGGATCGCAACACCTACAGCAGCATGCTCGGCGCGCTGTCGGCCGCCAGCACGCCCGAGGCGGTCCGAGCCCTGGGCCAGGTCGCGAGCGATGGCACCCTGGCGTTGCCCGTCCGAGTCGATGCAACGGCGGCGCTCGGCGCGGCGGAGGCCCCGACGGCCGAGGGCATCGATGCACTGCGAGCCCTCTCGGGCAGTACCCAACAGGAGCTTCGCGGCACCGCGACGCTGGCCCTGGGCAATGCGACGAGGAACGCCCTGGCCCAGGGAGGGGCGCAGGGAGAATCACTGATGAGGGAGTTGATGCGATCCGTGGCGACCGCGCAGACACCTCAGGCGCGTGCGCTCCAGCTCCGCGCGCTGGCCAACACCGCCGATGTGCGGGTGCTGCCCACGCTCCAGGAAGCGCTGAGAGATCCATCGCCCATCGTCCGCGAGGCGGCGGCGGAGGCGCTGCGACTCATTCCAGGCCCTGACGCGGACCGGATGGTGTCCGCCGTCATGCTGGGCGACATGGCCCCGGAGGTGCGTCGCGCGGCCATCTTCGCGACCAGCTTCCGCGCCCTGGCACCCCAGATTCCGGCCCTGGCGCAGGTGATTCGCCAGGACGCGGTGGAGGCGGTGCGAATCGAAGCAGTGCGCCTGCTCGGAACGAACCTCCGCAACGCTCCGGGCGTCGCGGAGATCCTCGCCTGGGCGGGGCAGAACGACCCGAACAGCGACGTCCGCCACACCGCCATGGCCTTCCTCGGCACCCGCGCACCCGTCCGGTAGCGGGTGCGCGGAGGGGAGGGCGCTTCAGTCCTTCCCAGCGCCCTTGGGCGGCCCTTCTCCACCCATGGGAGACAGTCGCGCGGACAGCGCGCCGGCCTGCTCGTGCGGCATCTGATCTCTCGGCGAGCGGTAGTACTGCATGGGCGAGTGGTGCAGGAAGTTGGAGACGCGGCTCGTGTAGAGGCACGCGTACTGCTCCACCTGGTAGCCGAAGCGGCTGTTCTCGTTGCCTTCCTTGAACAGCAGGCCCCAGTACGGGTTGAAGCCCTCTTCGACGTCCTCCTCCAGCGTGTCGGCGATGCCCGTCGCGTCCTTCAGCGCGCGACGCATCTTGTCCAGCTCCGCCTTCAACAGCCGGCGCTGCTCCTCCACGGACTCGCGATCCTCCGGCGTCAGCGGCTCGCGCTCCAACCGCCGCTCCAGGAGGTTGAGCAGCGTCTTGTGGTGGTTGACCTCGTCGTCCAGGCGCTCGCGGAGGATCTCCATCTGGGTGAGGGTGCCGATCTCCTCGCGCCGCGTGGCGGTGTAGGTGATCTCATCTTCAATCTCCTGCACCACCATGCACGTGCGCCACAGCGACGACTTCTTCGACTTGAGGATGTCGCCGTAGATGTGGTCGCCGACGTACAGGATGTTCTCACCCCGGTAGCCCGTGAGCTCCTCGAAGCGCGCCAGGTTGCCGCCCGAGTATGCCTTCCCCCGGTCCAACGACGTGGCCTCGCCCACGGAGCGACCTTCCTCCGTCGACGTGTCCAGCTCCAGGAACGGCCGGGCATCGGTGAAGAAGCCCGGCTTGCCCGCGGCCGTCACCACGACGTCGAAGTAGTTGCGCCAGCTCGGGTACTCCGGCAACTGCCCGTCCAAGAGGTACTTCATCACCGCGTCCGTGTAGTCCCACGCGGAGTTGGTCAGCAGGAACAACCGCTTGCCGCCCGAGCGCAGCTTGTGCAACGCGGGCCCCAGCTCTGGATCCAGGAACACGTACCGGCCCAGATCCTTGCGCACCTCGCGCTTGAGCGAGTTGTCCCGGTGCACCGCGTCGATGGCCTCGCGGATGTCGTCGTAGAGCTTGCCGTAGTTCACGCTCTGACCCAGCGACTCCAGCAGCTCGATGATGCCCGCGAACAGGCACGTCTCCGGCAGCGCGAACAGCGTGTCGTTCCACGCGAACTGGGGGTTGCGCAGCCGCACGCGCTTGTTGCGGTACAGCTCCCGCTGCACCTCCGACTTCAACGGACGCAGCCCGTGGTACGCGCGGCCCACGTGGCCGAAGCGGTCCATCTTGAGGATGTTTCCGTTGAGGCGGTCCACCGCGAGCCCGCGCATCACGAAATGGTGGTCGTAGAGCAGGTTCCCCACCAGCGGAGGGTAGTGGTACTCGCTGATGAGCTTGGCCAGCGTCATGTCGAACGACAGCTGCTCCAGCCGGCGCATGTGGTAGATGGCCAGCGTGTAGTCCATGTCGAAGCCGATCAACTCGACGCCGGACATGCGCAGGTTGCGATTGACGAAGACCTCACGCGCCCTCGGCACGGTGTCCCGGGTGGGGGCACGCGGCGTGGTGAGCAGTCGCGTCAGCGCCTCGTCGTCGAGGAGTTGCTGGGCGTGCTGGGCCGCTGACTCCGCGCGCGCGCGGTTCAGAGGTGAACGAAAGCTCCCATGCAGCGGGTCCGGAGAGGGCCCGCCGGGGATCGGACGGAAGGGGGACAGGGTTGGAGCCACGGGACGTCCACACATAACACGCGTACGTGTCCGCGGCTCGGTCCTTGAGGGCCCAGGACGGGCATGGCACGCTCTTGGACCGCGATGCGTTCGCCCGTTCGACGTCAGCCCTCGGAGACTCCCGAGGAAGTCCATGCGCGCCTGGCCACCCGGGTCGCCGCGCTCGAGGACCGGGTGCGACGCCTGGAGGCACGGCTTCGCGCCGCGGCTCCTCGTCCTGGCGCGGGCCCGCGGAGCACTGCTTCCGGGCGAGCGGCCGAGCCCTCGACGACGGTGTCCCGGCGAGCGCGCCCGCGCTGCCCGGGCTGTACCCTGGAGCTGCCACCAGGCCGACGCGGCGAGTCGTGCGTCTGGTGTGGCTTCGTCTTTTCCGCAGTGACTCGCCGCCGCCCGGCGCGAAAGAAGCGATGAGCGCCACGTATCGTCTGACGGGTCGAATCGAGACCGGAGAGCTGGCGGAGCTCTACGAAGCCATCCAGGCCCCTTCGGCCGAGGTGGTGGTGAAGCTCTTCCACCCCAAGACGTCGGACCCCGCCTACGCGCTGGACCTGGCCGAGACGACCCGCCTGCTCCAGTCCGTGCGCCACCCGGGCATCCTCCACGTCATCGACATGGGCGTGGCGCGTCAGCGGCTCGCCGTGGTGCGCGAGGACGTGGACGGCGCGCTCCTGGGCACCGCGCTCCAGCGCCTCCACACCAAGGAGGTCGTCCTCCCGTCGGCGGTCGCCCTCTACATCATCATCCAGTTGCTGGACGCCGTGCAGCACGCGCACGACGCGGGCGTCCTCCACGGGGCCATCACTCCGGGCAACGTGGTGCTGAGCCGCAATGGCCTGCCCGCCATCTGTGACTTCGGCGCGATGCGCGCGCTGCTGGCGGTGCCGCAGCTGCGCAAGTCCTTCGCGGGCCGGGGCCGTGGGACGTACCGAGCGCCCGAAGTCACGCGCGGAGAGGACGCCACGGAGTCCTCCGACGTGTACTCGCTGGGGGCCATCGCCTACGAGCTGCTCACGCAGCGCGAGCCGGTGATTCCCGGCAGCGGCGTCTCCACCCGCCGCAGCGAGGGACTGCCTCCGCCCAGCCGGTTGGACCGCCGCATCAACGCCCGGTTGGATCCGCTGGTGCTCCGCGCGCTGGAGCCCAACGCGGGGCGGCGGTTCCGCTCCTGCGCGGAGTTCTCGAACGCACTGCGCAACTTCCTCTCCGCCAGCGGCGGCATGCCGGGCGCGGATGACGTGCGCCGCTTCGTCACCGAGCTGTTCCCCAACGAGGTCAGCATCGCGAGCCTCGCGGCCCCGCCGTTCAAGGAGCCCTTCTCGCTGGAGGCCATCTCCGGCGCGGAGATGGATGACCTGGGCCTGGGCGCCGAGGAGCCCGAGGCATCCATCGTCCAGCGCACGCCCTACAGCCGCGCGCTCAGCGAGACGGAGGCCCGCGCGGAGACCGTGGAGTCGACGCCCGGCTTCGAGGAGTACCGGCCGGAGGACTACGAGCCGGATATCGCTCCGTCCGCCGCGAGCGCTCCGGAGTCCGAGGCGCGCCTGCCTGAAGGAGACTGGACGGAGGGGACGCGGAGCGCCGAGGTCGAGCAGAGCTGGGAAGCGCCTCCGGGCGCCGCTCCCGCCAAGCCGCGCCGTCCCTATGGCGCCCAGGGTGGCGGAGCGGGGCAGGGGGCCGCGCGTCCTCAGGCTCGCAATCCGCGCATGCGTGTGATGGAGGACTTCTCTTCACCGAGCCCTCCCGCCGACGATGACGAGGAGTTCTCCGTCGCGGGCCGCCGCTCCGCCGCCCGCGCCAAACGCGCGCCGCCCGTGGAGAAGGGGCCGCGCACGCTGGCGGACCCGATCCCCGCGGTGGCCCACCCGGGACAGCGCGACGACATCGCGATGCCGCCGCCTTCCGCGCCCGCGCTCCCCGCGCAGCAACTCCCTCGGGTGAACACCCAGCAGGCGCGGAGCATCCGCGAGACGGAGCATCGCCGCGGGAGGCTGGTCGCCATCGCGGGAGTGCTGGCGCTCGTCGGACTCACCACCTTTGTCATCGCCGCGTGGCGCCTGGGCGGCGAGACGCCCCAGGAGCCGGAGACGCCCGCCGACGTCCTCGTCCTCCCGCCGGACCCGACGCCGATTGCCCGCCCCGCGGCACCGCCCCCGAAGGCCACAGCCCCTCGCGCGCCGGAGCCTCGGGAGGAGCTGGAGGAGACGGTCGTCTCGCTCAACAAGCCCCCCGCCAAGGTGCGCGGCTACCTGACCGTCGAGTCCAACATCCCCGCGAAGGTGTTCCTCGATGGTGACCTCATCAGCCGCACGACGCCCGTGAAGCGCTACCCGGTGCGCACCGGCTCCTACGAGGTCTTGATGATCGCGCTGTCGACCGGTGAGGTGAAGAAGACGCCGGTCCGCATTGTGAAGGGAAAGACCCACGAAGTGCACGTGCTGGACTTCCGCGTGCCCCCCCGACGGTGACCATGGACCGCACTCGCATCTTCGTCGTCGAGGACCAGCCGCAGCTGCTCAAGAACCTGCTCAAGGTGCTGAGCACGTTCGACGAGCTGGAAGTCGTGGGCAGCAGCCAGGAGGGCGAGTCCGCGGTGGAGGACATCGTCCGCCTCCGGCCGCAGCTCGTGCTGCTGGATTTGGAGCTGCCGGGCATCAACGGCATCCAGGTGACGCAGAAGGTGAAGCGCCGGGCGCCGGAGGTGGAGATCCTCATCCTCACCTCGTTCGACGACGAGCAGAAGGTCTACGAGGCCATCCAGGCCGGCGCGTCCGGCTACCTGGTGAAGCGCGTGGGCCCGGAGAAGATTCGCGCCGGCATCCACGAGGTGATGGCGGGTGGCACCGTGCTGGAAGCCATCATCGCCCGTCGCTTCTGGAACTACTTCCAGTCCATCCAGGGCAAGCCCGCCACGCCCGAGAAGAAGGCGGACAACCCCTGGAAGCTGACGCCCACCGAGTTCGAGGTGCTGGGCTACGTGGCCAAGGGACTGTCCAACGCGGAGGTGGGCCACGTGATGACGCTGGAGCGCCGCACCGTCCGGACACACCTGTCACATATCTACCGGAAGATGGGCGTCAACTCTCACGTGGAAGCCGTCGTGATGGCCCTGCGTGAAGGTGTCGTGGACCTGTAGCCCCGCCCTGTATACGTTGGGGGCCTATGCGCAAGGCTTCCCCGAAGACCCCCGCTCCCGCCCGCGCCGCGGACCCCGCCCTCCAGTCCCTGTTCGACGTGCACGAGGCCACGCTTCCCAATGGCCTCCAGGTGCGACTGCTCGCCAACCACCTGGCCCCCGTCGTCAGCCTCTACACCTTCTTCAACGTGGGCAGCCGCAACGAGCGCCCCGGAATCACCGGCATCAGCCACCTCTTCGAGCACATGATGTTCAACGGGGCCAAGAAGTACGGCCCCAAGATGTTCGACAAGACGCTGGAGTCCAACGGCGGCAGCTCCAACGCGTACACGTCCCACGACATGACGGTGTACTACGACGACTTCGCCTCCGACGCGCTGGAGACGGTGCTGGATTTGGAGTCGGACCGGATGCGCTCGCTGCGCATCTCCCAGGAGATGCTGACCAGCGAGCGCGAGGTGGTGAAGGAAGAGCGCAGCGTCCGCATGGACAACGACATCGGCGGGATGATGGGCGAGGAGCTGGACTCGCTCGTCTACAAGGCGCACGCGTACCGCTGGCCGGTGATTGGATGGCTGGCCGATATCGAAAACATCTCCCGCGAGGACTGCCAGGCGTACTTCCGCACCTACTACGCCCCCAACAACGCGATGCTCTACATCGCGGGTGACATCGACCCGAAGAAGACGCTGGCGCTGGTGCGCCGCTACTACGGCGACATCCCCCGAGGCCCCGCGCCGCTGCCCGTCATCAACGCGGAGCCCGAGCAGCGCGGTGAGCGCCGCGCCACCGTGCGCCACCCCGCGCAGTCTCCGGCGGTGATGATCGGCTACCGGGGTCCGGCGGCGCGCGACGAGGACACGCTGGCCCTGGACGTGGCGCAGTACGTGCTCACGAAGGGGGAGGGCAGCCGCCTCACCCGCTCCATGGTGTACGAGCAGAAGGTGGTGGTGGGCGTGGGCCTCGACTGGGGCTGGCGCATCGACCCCGGCACCGTCCTCTTCTTCCTGGAGCTCAAGCCGGGCGCGGACCCGCAGAAGGCGGAGGCCTCGCTGTACACGGAGCTGGAGAAGCTGGCGCGCGACGGAATCACGGACCGCGAGCTCCAGAAGGCGCTCAACAACCTGCGCTCGGACCACCTGCGCGAGCTGGGCACCAACAACGGCCGCGCGCATGCCATGGGCAACTACGAGGCGTTGCTGGGCGACTGGCGTCACGTCCTCACGCTGCCCTCGGCCTATGCCGCCGTGACGAGCGAGCAGGTGAAGGCCGCCGTCGCGAAGTACCTCCTCCCCGAGCGGCGCTCCGTCGTGACGCTGCTGCCCGCGCCTTCCGCAGAAAGCTGATTGCCTCCCATGGCCTCCCGCAAGAAGAGCCGAACCCCGAAGTCCTCCCCCCGCCGCGCCGCGAAGAAGCCGGCGGCCCGGGCCACGAAGTCCGCGCCTCGCAAGACGGCCTCTCGCAAGGCCGCGCCCGTCACCAGTTCGGCCAGCCGCGCCCTGGTGTTCCCCACGTTGCACGAGAGCCTCACCTCCAGCGGGCTGCGGGTGGTCGCCGCCGAGCGCGGCCCTTTGCCCATGGTCTCCATGCGGCTGGTGATTCGCGCCGGCAGCGCCACGGACCTCGCGGGCAAGCACGGCATCGCGGACTTCGCGGGCCGGCTGCTGCGCCGGGGCACGCGCCGCCTGAGCGCGGAGGCCATCGACGAGGCCGTGGAGTTCGTCGGCGCCAGCCTGGGCGTGGGCGTGGGCGAGGACACCCTGTCCGTCGCCATCACCACCCCGGCCGAGCACTTCGCGCAGATGCTGGGCATCATGGGCCAGCTCGTGAAGGAGCCCAGCTTCCCGGAGTCGGAAGTGGTGGACGCGCGCGAGCGGGCGCTGGCCCAGTTCGCCAATGATTTGGACGAGCCGTCCGTCATCGCCGACCGGGCCCTGGTCCAGGCGCTGTGGGGGAATCATCCCTACGGGCACGACGTGAGCGGCTCGGCGAAGACGGTGGCGACCTTCACGCGGGACGACGTGGTCCGCTTCCACCAGCAGCGCATGGGGCCGAAGGTCGCCATGCTGGTGGTGGTGGGCTCGGTGGACCCCAAGCGCGTGGCCGCCGCGGCCGAGGAGGCCTTCGCCGGTTGGACGGGCGGCCCCGATGCGCCCCTGGTCATCCCGCCGCTGGCCAAGGTGGCGAAGGCCGGCAAGGTCATCGTGGTGGACAAGCCGGACCAGACGCAGTCGCAGGTGCGCATGGGCGGCCCGGGCTACCGCACGGGCCACGAGGACTACTTTCCGTCCACCGCGATGAACGTGGCCCTGGGCGGCGGCTTCACGTCGCGCCTGATGAACGAGGTCCGCGTCAACCGGGGCCTCACGTACGGCATCGGCTGCTGGTTCGACGCGATGAGCGCCGCGGGCATCTTCGCGCTGTCGACCTTCACCAAGACGGAGTCGACGCGGGAGATCATCGACGTGTCACTGGCGGAGATCGCCAAGATGCGCGACTCCGGAATCAAGCCGGGCGAGCTGCGGGATGCGCAGGCGTACATGGGCGGCCTCTACCCGCTGCGCACCGAGACGAACGAGTCCATCGCCAGCAGCATCGCCGACATCCGCCTGAACGGGCTCGGTGATGACTGGGTGGTGAACTTCCGCGACAGGCTGCGCGCGGTGACGCCGAAGCAGGTGGCCGCGGTGGCGAAGAAGTACTGCTTCGCCGAGCCGCCCACCATCGTCGTGCTGGGCAAGGCGGACGCGGTGAAGAAGCAGCTTCGCGGGCTCGGCCCCATCTCCGTGGTGCAGGCCTCGGAGTACGAGTGACGGAGGTTCGCATCCTCTTCGAAGGGGGAGGACTGCTGGTGGTGGACAAGCCGCCCGGGGTGCCGGTCATCCCCGGGCGTGATGGCGGCCCCTCCCTGAGGGACGCGCTGGAGACGCAGCGCGGGCAGAAAGTCTTCGTGGTGCATCGGTTGGATCGCGACACGTCCGGCGCGCTCGTCTTCGCGCTGGACGCCCAGGTGCACCGCTCGCTCTCCGTGGCCTTCGAGGGCGGCAAGGTGCGCAAGCGCTACGTGGCGCTGGTGGAGGGACGCATCGATGCGCCCGCCCTCGTGGACGCGCCGCTGGTGGCCGCTCGCAAGGGCCGCATGCGCGTGGCCCGTCCCGGAGAAGCGGACGCGAAGGCGTCCCGCACCCGCGTGAGGCCGGTGGAGAGCTTTGACGCCGCCACGCTGGTGGAGGCCGAGCCGCTCACCGGGCGCACGCACCAGATTCGCGTGCACCTGCTCTCGTTGGGACACCCGCTGCTCCTGGACCACCAGTACGGCCGGGACACCCCATGGCTCGAGAAGGAGCTGGGAGGGCAGGGGGACGCCGTCGTCCTCGCGCGCACGCCGCTGCATGCCGCGCGCGTGGAGTGGCCCGCGCTGCCCGGTGTGGAGGCCCGCGCGGTGGAGGCGCCCCTGCCGCCGGACATGAGCCGCGTCCGGGAGCTGCTGCGCCTCACGCTGGCCTGACGACGACGCGGGTTACTTCACCCTGAAGCTGTTGGACGTGCCCTTGACGCCGAAGCGGTCCGTCACCGTCAGCGTCACGTTGGCGCCCTGGGCGTTCACGGAGATGGACTGTGCGCAGACGCCCGCGACGAACATGTCCAGGGAGGTGGGGCTGACGCCGCCGTTGGAGCTGCTCACGGTGAGGTCCAGCTTGTCCTCGAACTCCTCCGCGCGCGGGCCCAGCGCGCGCACCGTGACGACGAAGGGCTGGCCCCGGGTCTGCTCCGGCACCACGTCGAACTCGAAGCCGGTGATGTCGCCTTCCTTCATCGGCGTGCCTGGAGTCGGACCGCCGTCCGGCGCGGAGGTGCCCCCGTCGACCTCAGGACCACCATCCGCGACGAAGATGCCCCCGTCGGGCACCTCCTCGACACCTCCATCCTCGTCGAGGACGACCTCCTCGATGACGGTGAAGCCGTCCACGCGGAGCGCCTCGCGCCCATCCGCCAGGACGACGCGGACATCGTGCGTGCCCGGCTCAAGTCCCGAAGGCACGTCCGCGGAGAGCGTGCCCTCCGCATCCAAGTCACGCAGAGGGGCTTCCACTTCACCGAACCACAGCCGCACGCCGGTCCCCGCGCTCGCCTCCTGCCGCGAGTAGTCCACGCGGATGGGGAACACCACGTCGAGCGTCACGCGGATGGTGCCGAGATAGCCGACATGGGCCTCCTGCGGACTCACCGAGCGGATGGTGGGCGCGGGGAGCACCGCGCTCGAGCCGCAGGCCGACAACAGCAGCGCGAGGAGCACGGTGAGGCGCGTCATGGCTCGAACCTCATTCCCAGCAACGCGGACACACCGCCGAGCTGCGCATCCAGCAGGGGCGTGCTCGCCGGTGCCCAGGCGCCCCGCAGCTCTCCCAGCGCGCTCCAGCGCCCGAATCGGTACGCGCCCTGGATGGCCAGAAACCCCATGCCCGAAAGCTTGCTCTCTTTCACCTCCGCCTGGAAGTCACTGCGGAGTCGATGGCGGAAAGGCGCCAGTCCTCCTCCTGCTCGGCCGTACAGGGTGAACGCCGCGACTTGGAGCACCTCCGCGCGCACCGACACGAGAAGGGGCACCGCCAGCACCCGCGAGCGCACCGCGCCCAACGCGCCCACCGTCCCGTTGAACGTCGCGCCCCGCACGCCCACCTCGAGCTCCGCGGCGAGCCTGCCGCTCCACCACGGCGAGGCCACCGACCCGCCCAGCACGCCGAAGGGCCCCGTGTTGTCGCCGCTCGCGAACGAGGCACCCGCGAGCACGTGAAGCGCCGGACGCCACATGACGACAGGCGCGACGACGACGGGCGGCGCGGGCACCACCGGCGGCGCCGCGGCCACGGGCGCGCGCTTCACCTCGGCCCGGGTGCGGGCCTCGTCCGTGCCAGGCGAGTGGACGACCGCGGTGACGGCGGTGGCCTGGGGCTCGGGGATGATTCGGAAGCGCGCGACGTCGGCGTCTCCCGGCACGGGCTCGAACCGGGCGCCGTCGACGGACAGGCTCAGCGTGTCCACGTCGATGGGGCCGTCTCCAGCGACAAACAACCACCCTCCGTCAGAGGGGAGGGGAACCGGCGTGAGCACCACCACGCGGGGGCTCGCGTGGGGCGCATCCAGGGGCGTGGCCGCGTCCGTGCGCAGCTCGCCTCGGGTGGCGAGGACGCGCGCGGAGGCGACGCCGGGAGGAACCTCCACCGGAACGCGAGCCTTGCCCCGGGCATCCGCCTGGATGGGGCCGAAGCGCTTGTCCCCGAGAAGCACTTCGACGGTGGCGCCAGGCGCGGTGACCACGTCGAGCGTCGTCTGGCCGAGCAGCGCGAGCCGGAACAGCGTCACCTGGGGAGGGCCGTCACCGGCCTCGACCCAGAACGCGAACACCGCCACCAGGGGATATCGGACGGGAGGCGGCGTCCAGCGGAAGATGCGTCGGGCGCCTCCGTCCAGGCGCTCCTCGGAGAACCGGCCCGAGGAAGCCACGGCTCGCACCGGCCCCGCGCCCGAGGGCACGCGGACCTCCAACGCGACGGCCGTGTCCCGCCCGAGGACGACACGGGCCGGGGTGACGAGCACCTCCAACCCGGAGTCCTGGGGCTCCGCCGCCATGGCCGTCGTAGCGACCAGGGCCAGCAGCACGAGGAACGTCGGGAAGGGCGGCGGGCGGGTGCGCACGAGCAGTACCGCCAGACTTCACCCTCCCAGCGGACCTCGGTCAATCCCCGTTGACAGGGGATTCCCCGACAGGCGCGTCCGCGGGGGCATCCGAGGGAGCGAGCTGGGGCTTGTCCGCGGGGCCGGTGACCTGCCGGACGGGCGGGCTGAAGGCCGGCTTCTCCGAGGGGGCGCCGCCACGGCCGTGCACCAGCGTCTTGGTGTCGGTGCGGAAGGTGAGGTCCACCTTGTCTCCCCGCACCGCCGTCACCAGCCCCACGCCGAACGTCGGGTGCTGGATGACCTGATCCACGCTGTACGTGTCCTTCGGGCTGTAGCGAGGCGCGTTGGCGACGTCCTTGCCCGCGAGCTGCTCCTCGAAGGAGATGATGATCTTCTCCGCCTTGGACAGGCCAGAGGACCGGCGCGGGGCCGGAGCGGGGCGGTCCGTCGTGCCCGGGGCGCCTCGGTAGGCGTGGTCCCCGTTGCAGGTGTTGCAGCGCACCCGAGCGATCTTCGTTCCCACAATCGCCAGGATGATGTGCGCGAGGGTGAGCTTGCAGCGGGTGCAGTATGCGTCCACCTCGCCGCCGACCTTATGAGTTGCCATGTTCGTCTGAGTTCTCGGCCCGGTGCGCCTCGCGGGCACCGGGCTTGGAAAGAAAGGGGCGCGGAACATAAACGCATCGCTCCGAAGTGAGGTAGTCCCTTCGTCGCCCGCCCGCCTGGTGACGTAGCACTGAGGCCGGGGAGGGAACACTTCGCTTGTGCCCTCCATCGGGTCACGTAAGAGTAGGCGTCTGAGCGCATGACCACGCAGACCCCCAGCAAGCCGGCCCCCCCCGAGCCCGGGATCCTCGCCCAGTCGGTGGCCAGCTTCGGCAAGGGCCTCATCGACGTCGTCAGCACCATTGGCGGCGTCGTGACGCTCGCCTTCGACGTGGCCCGCTGGAGCGTCAGGCGCCCTTTTCGCCTCCAGAACCTGTTCGCCCAGCTGGACTTCGTGGGGGTGGGCTCCATCTTCATCGTCGGCCTGACGGGCCTGTTCACCGGCATGGTGTTCGCCCTCCAGACGTCGGAGGCCTTCGCGCTCTTCGACGCGGAGAGCCTGGTGGGCCCCACGGTGGCGCTGACGCTGACGCGCGAGTTGGCGGCGGTGTTCTCCGCGCTGATGGTCACCATGCGCGCCGGCTCCGCCATGTGCACGGAGCTGGGCACCATGCGCGTCACCGAGCAGGTGGACGCGCTGGAGACCATGGCCGTCAACCCGGTGCAGTACCTGCTGGTGCCGCGCGTCCTGGCCGGGCTGTTCATGGTCCCCATGCTGACCATCCTGTTCAGCACCGCCGGCATGTCGGGCGCCTACTTCGTCGCGGTGGGCGGGCTGGGCATCTCCCCGGGCACCTTCCTGACGCGCACCCAGCAGTGGCTGGAGCCCATCGACATCTACGAGGGCGTCATCAAGGGCGCCGTGTTCGGCGTCTCCGTGGCGCTCATCTGTTGCTACAAGGGCTTCAACGCGTCTGGCGGTGCCAAGGGCGTGGGTCAGGCGACGACCGAGGCGATGGTGGCCAGCGCGCTGTCCATCTTCATCCTCGATTTCATCGTGGGCGTCGTGATGCACTGATGGCTGCCTCCGCTCCTCCGTCCAGACCCGAAGCCGGCGCGTCCACGAAGCCGATGATCGACATCGTGGACCTGCACAAGACGTTCGGTGAGAACAAGGTCCTCACCGGCATCAACCTGAGCGTGCCCGCGGGCAGCACGTGCGTCATCCTCGGCGGCTCCGGCTCCGGGAAGACGGTGCTGATGAAGCACATGATCGGCCTGCTCCATCCCGACAGCGGCAAGGTCATCATCGACGGCGAGGACATCGTCCCCATGGGCGTCGATGACCTGCAGCGCGTGCGCAACAAGTTCGGCATGGTGTTCCAGGCCGCGGCCCTCTTCGACTCCATGACGGTGTTCGAGAACGTCGCCTTCCCCCTGCGCGAGCACACCCGCCTCTCCGAGGACGAGCTGTACGCCAAGGTCCGCTCCAAGCTGGACTTGATGGGGCTCAAACGGGAGGTGGAGTCGAAGTTCCCCGCGGACTTGTCGGGCGGCATGCGCAAGCGGGTGGGGCTGGCGCGCGCCGTCGTGCTGGACCCGAAAATCGTCCTCTACGACGAGCCGACGACGGGGTTGGACCCGATCACGACGGACTACGTGGACGAGATGATATTGGCGGCGCAGAAGGGGCTGGGCGTCACCAGCGTGGTCATCAGCCACGACATCTCCTCGGCGTTCAACGTGGGGGATCAGATCGCCTTCCTCTCCAAGGGCGTCATCGTGGCGCACGGGACTCCGGAGGAGCTGCGCGAGTCGCAGCACCCCGCGGTGAAGGTGTTCCTGGAGACGTGGTTCGGGAAGAACTGAGGGCGGGCGCCCCGGCAGGGGTGCGCTTTCAGGAAAATGTGGCACTCCAGATGCAAAACGTTAGAGTCGCGCCCGGCCGGTAGCCCTCGGAGTCACATCAGGTGAAGAAGCTCGTTACGCCCTTCCGTGTTGGCCTGCTGGTCATCGCCGCGGGGGCTTTTTTCGTCTCCTTCGTGCTGTTCGCGCGAGAAGGCGGCCTGAGCGACAGTGACTCCACGCGCGTGTGGGCCTATTTCCGGGACGCGTCGGGCCTCGCGGTGCGCGGTCGGGTGCAGATCGCCGGCATCCGGGTGGGCGAGATTGACGACATCATCCTGGAGGGAACGCGCGCGCGGGTCGTCCTGAAGATCCGCAACGACGTGGACTTGCGCGAGGACGCGGTCGTCACCAAGCGCTCGGAGTCGCTCCTGGGCGACTACCTGTTGGACTTGAATCCCGGCACGGAGAACGCCCCCAAGCTGGAGAACGGCGGGCAGATCCGCCGGGTCATCGACACGCAGGGCATGGAGGCCATCTTCGAGTCGCTGTCGCAAATCACCTCCGACATCCAGCAGGTGACGGGCGCGCTGCGCGAGGTGCTCGGCGGAGAGCGCGGCGCGGGCTCGCTCCAGCGCATCGTCGAGAACCTGGTGCGGCTGTCGGACTCGGTGGACGCGACGGTGCGCCGCAACGCGGACCGGCTGGACGTCATCCTCGCGAACTTCGAGGGCGTGTCGACCGACGTGCGGACGATCACCCAGAGCAACCAGGCCGACGTCGGGCGCATCGTCGACAACATCGAGTTCATCACCCGCGACGTGCGCGAGGTGCTCGCCAGCGTCAAGAACATCGTCGGGAGCGGGGAGGGTGACTTCAAGGAGAGCGTCGCCAGCCTGAAGCAGACGCTGACCAAGCTGGACAGCACGTTGGGCAACCTGGAGGAGATCACCCGCAAGGTGAAGGACGGCGAGGGCGCCGCGGGCGTGCTGCTCACCGACGAGAGCGTGGGCCGCGAGGTCCGCGAGACGGTGCAGGATGTGGCGCGCTTCGCCTCCAAGCTCACCGACCTCCAGACGGAAGTCGGCATCCAGAGCAGCTACCTGGCCGCCCAGGGCCGCTCCAAGAACGTCTTCTCCGTGCGGCTCATCCCCAAGCCGGACAAGTACTACCTGCTGGAGCTGGTGGACGACCCGCGCGGCACGGTGTCGACGGAGGTGGTGCAGACCAACCCGCCGTCCGAGGGTGACCCGGTCATCCAGACCCGCAAGGTGACGAAGGAGAGCCTGAGGATCAGCGCCCAGTTCGCCAAGCGCTGGTATTTCACCACGCTGCGCGTGGGTCTCATCGAGTCCACCGGCGGCGTGGGCGCGGACCTGCACCTGTTCGACGACGCGCTCACCCTGAAGATGGACGCCTTCAACTTCGCGGCGGACGAGCTGCGCTATCCCCGGCTGCGCGCCACGCTGCGGGCTCAGGCGTTCGACCATCTGTTCGTCGTCGCGGGCATGGATGACATGCTCAACGCCCAGCAGCGCGACACCGCGACCCAGCGGCTCATCGCCGGTCGCGACTTCTTCGTGGGCGGCGGCTTGTTCTTCACCGACGACGACCTGAAGGCCATCCTCACGGCCACGGGCATCCCCACTCCCTAAGCGGGTTTTCACGGCCGCGCGGCTTGACGCCAGCCGTGAAACCGCGTACCCGGCACGGGCACGGGGTTCCTGGCAGGGCACCGTGCCCCCCTCTGTATTTCCAGGAAGCTCGCAATGTCCCTCCTCGTCGTCGGCTCCGTCGCTCTGGACTCGGTGGAAACCCCCTTCGGACAGAAGGAGGACGTCCTCGGCGGGTCCGCCACCTACTTCTCCACGTCGGCGTCGTTCTTCACCCCCGCGCGGATTGTCGCCGTGGTGGGCGAGGACTTCGACGAAGCGCACCTGAGCTTCCTCAAGGGGCGGGGCATCGACCTGGAGGGCCTCACCCGGGTGCCCGGCCGCACCTTCCGCTGGAAGGGCCGCTACGGGTACGAGCTGAACGAGGCGAAGACGCTCGACACCCAGCTCAACGTCTTCCAGACCTTCTCGCCCGAGCTGCCCGACGCCTACCGCGACACGCCCTACGTCTTCCTGGGCAACATCCACCCGGAGCTGCAGTCGCGCGTGGTGGATCAGGTGCGCTCGCCCAAGCTGGTGGCCGCGGACACGATGAACTTCTGGATCCAGGGCAGCCGCGAGGCCCTGCTCAAGACGCTCCAGCGCGTCAACCTGCTCTTCGTCAACGACTCGGAGGCGCGCCAGCTCGCCGGCGAGCACAACGTCGTGAAGGCCGCCCGCGCCATCCTCGGCATGGGCCCGCAGCGGGTCGTCATCAAGCGCGGTGAGTACGGCGCGCTCCTCTTCGAGAAGGACCACGTCTTCGCCTGCCCCGCCTTCCCGCTGGCCGAGGTCTTCGACCCCACGGGCGCGGGTGACACCTTCGCGGGTGGCTTCATGGGCGCGCTGGCCACGGCGACGTCGGACATCGATTCGACGGTGCTGCGCCGGGCGATGGTGATGGGCAGCGTCATGGCCTCGTTCACCGTGGAGAAGTTCAGCCTGGAGCGCCTGCGGGAGGTGACGCACCCGGAGATCCGGGCGCGTTTCGCGGAATTCAGGAAGCTGACCCATTTCGACGACTTGGGGCCCCTGGAGCGTTGAGCGCCTGGACGGTCGGGTGGGGTCCTTGCCCACCCACGAACTTGACGGTGGATTCAGGCCGTCTCTAGGCTTCCACCCTTTGGTGCTCGGGGAAGGAAGAGGGTTGAGCGATAACCGAAAGTCAGCACGGGTACCCACCTTGCTGCGCTGCTGGTGCGAGGGAGACAACGTCACCCTGTATGCCCGCATCACGAACCTGAGCGAGGGCGGTCTCTTCCTGCGGACGAGCACGCCGCTGGCGCGTGGAGCGCGAGCGGTCCTCCGGCTGACGCCTTCGGATGATCCTGAAGTACAGGCGGCGGCCACGGTGGTATGGCTGAGGGAAGAGGAGGACCGTGCGTACCCGCCGGGAATGGGTCTCCAGTTCGAAGCGCTGGATGCGGAAACCCTGGGGCGGCTCCGGCGGATCATCTCGCAGCAGCAGAAGAACCCCGTGAAGGCGGTCTGGGCCGGCTGAACGCGGCGCCACCGACCGAGGCATCCATGCGCATCGCCGTCATCTCCGACATCCACTCCAACATCGAAGCGCTCACCGAGGTGCTCCGCGTCTGCGAGCACCAGAAGGTGGACCGCATCGTGTCCCTGGGGGACATCGTCGGCTACGGGGCGTCTCCCAACCCCTGCTGTGAGCTGGTGCGTTCGGTGGCGGAAGTGACGCTGCTGGGCAACCACGACGCCGCCGTCGCGGGGCGGATGGACTACTCGTACTACTACGACGCCGCCCGGCACGCGCTGGACTGGTCCGCCAACGTCCTCACGGACGAGAACATGGCCTGGCTCAGGAGCCTGCCGTACACGTATCGCATCGGCGAGGTGGGCTTCTGCCATGGCTCGCCCATCGACCCGAAGGCGTACGAGTACATCTTCGCGCTGGAGCAGGCGCGGGAGCTGACGCCCTACGTGGAGGAGCTGCCGGAGGTGACGTTCATCGGCCACAGCCATCTGTGCCGGGCGTTCGCCATCGGCAATGGCGAGGTGAACGACGTGGTGGCCCAGAAGTTCGGCATCCGCAAGGGCTACAAGTACATCATCTCCGTGGGCAGCGTGGGCCAGCCGCGCGACTACGACAACCGCGCGTGCTTCGTCATCTGCGACACGGATGCGCGCACGGTGGAGTACGTCCGGGTGGAGTACGACATCGAGACGTCCGCCCAGAAGATCTTCGACGCGGACCTGGCGCTCAACTTCGGCAAGCGTCTGTTCCTCGGCGTTTGACGCGGCGCCTTCTGAAAACTGGGCAGGGTGGGGGGAAATGAAATAAACCGGGTCCGTGCGCCCCCAGGTCCTCCGAGCTTCCCTCCGGCCCTTCGCGGCCCTTGTCTCCGCCCTCTTGCTGGTGCTGTCGGCCTGTCGTCGCGAGCCGCCACCTCCCTCGGCGGAGTACGAGCAGGCCACCCGTCAGTTCCGCGAGCTGTACGCGCAGAAGCTGGATGAGGCGTATCTGGACCCGAAGATGGGGTCCATCGAGGCGCAGCTCCAGCGCGTGCCCCAGGACAGCCTGGACGCGCCCTCCGCGCAGGAGCTGCTCCAGCGCATCCAGACCAACCGCAAGCGCATGCAGGACGGCGTCGCCGCGCGCGACAAGGCCGTGGCCAGCGCCCACGAGGTCGTCCCGAACGCGCCCTCCACGACGCTGGCGCCGCCGCCTCCTCCGCCGCCTCCCGAGCCGGTGGACGCGGGTCCTCCGGACGCGGGCCCGGTGAATGGCCCCCAGATTGGCACCCCGGCGAACGAGCTGGTCGCCGGCTTCCGTGGCTGCTTCAAGCGCGGCGCCCCCATCAACGTGGAGGGGCGCGGCATCCGGGAGTCCTGGGAGATGACGGACGGCACGGCCTGCCGCCTGGAGTTCCCGGGTCATGCGGACACGGTGCTGCTCGTCGAAGAAGGACGGGTGTTGATGCTGTTGCCCAAGAGCTCCGTGCGGTCGGTGCAGAGGCCGCAAGAAACCGGGACGGTGCCCCCCGCGGGGACCGACGCCGGCCGTTAATCAAAGACGCCCCATGAACGAACAGACCTTCATGAAGTTGATGCGCGTGTTGCCCAAGTCCGCCCTGTCGACGGCGGTGGGAATGGCCACGCGAGTGCCCATCCCCGCGCCCGTGCACCAGGCGGCCATGCGGGCGTTCGCCAGGTCCTACAACGTGGACATGGCGGAGGCCGAGCACCCCATCGAGCACTACCCGACGTTCGCCCAGTTCTTCACGCGCGCGCTCAAGCCGGGCCTGCGGCCCATCGACCCGGACGAGAAGGCCGTGGTGTCCCCGGTGGACGGCCGCGTGTCGCAGGTGGGCTACTCCGAGCACGGCCGGTGCCTGCAGGCCAAGGGCATCGAGTACACGGTGGACGAGCTGCTGGGTGACTCGGAGGCGGCGAAGCCCTTCCACGGTGGCGCCTGGACGACCATCTACCTGTCGCCGCGCGACTATCACCGCATCCACTCGCCGCTGGCGGGCACGATTACCGGCTACGCGTACATCCCCGGTGAGTTCTGGCCGGTGAACCCGGCGTCGGTGAAGAACAAGCAGGCTCTGTTCTGCGTCAACGAGCGGCTGGTGACGTACCTCCAGACGCCGGCGGGGCAGTGTGCCGTCGTGAAGGTGGGCGCCACGTGTGTGTCGCGCATCAAGGCGTCCTACGAGGACATCACCACGCACACGGGCCAGCCGGGCAAGGTGCACCGGTACCAGGACGGCTACAAGGTGGAGAAGGGCGGCGAGCTGGGCCGCTTCGAGATGGGCTCCACCGTCATCCTGTTGTTCGAGCCGGGCCGCGTGAAGTGGGACCCGGTGATGCAGGACGAAGCGGTGCTTCGCCTGGGGCAGCGCATTGGAGTGCTCCCGTGAGCCAGACGCTCAGCGCCGTCAAGGGCATGAACGACCTGCTTCCAGGGGAGATTGAAATCTGGCAGCACGTGGAGGGCCTGGCGCGGGAGCTGTTCGGCCGCTACGGCTACGGAGAGATCCGCACGCCCATGCTGGAGGACACGGCGCTGTTCGTGCGCAGCGTGGGCGAGGAGACGGACATCGTCGGCAAGGAGATGTACACCTTCGACGACAAGGCTGGCCGCAGCCTGTCGCTGCGTCCCGAGGGCACTGCTCCGGCGGCGCGCGCGTACATCGAGCACTCCATCCTGAACCAGGAGCCGCTGACGCGCTGGTTCTACACGGGGCCGATGTTCCGGTACGAGCGGATGAAGACGGGCCGCTACCGGCAGTTCTATCAAGTCGGCGCGGAGGCCTACGGCTCGAAGGAGCCCGCCCAGGACGTCGAGGTGATGGACATGGTGGCCCAGTTCCTCCAGAAGCTGGGGCTCCAGGACATCGCGCTCAACCTCAACTCGCTCGGGGACGAAACGTGCCGGCCCGCGTACCACGCGAAGCTGGTGGAGTACCTGCAGGCTCACATCGAGGAGCTGTGCACCGACTGTCACCGGCGCATGGAGAAGAACCCGCTGCGGGTGCTCGACTGCAAGAACCCGACATGCCAGGCGGTCGCCTCCAAGGGACCCAACGTGCTCGAGTTCCTCTGTGAGCCCTGCAAGGCGCACTTCGATGACGTGCAGCGCAAGCTGACGGCGCTGGACATCAAGTACGTCGTCAATCCGCGCATGGTTCGCGGCCTGGACTACTACACGCGCACCGTCTTCGAGTTCATCGCCTCGCACCCCGCGCTGGGCACCGCCAGCACCGTGGGCGGCGGAGGCCGGTACGACAAGCTGGTGAAGAGCCTGGGCGGACCGGATGTGCCCGCCGTCGGCTTCGCGTGTGGACTGGACCGGCTGGTGCTCCTGCTCAAGGAGAGCCAGCAGAAGTTCGGCGCGACGCCGGACCTGTTCATCGCGGTGGCGGACGCGGGCTCGCACGACGTGGCCTTCACCCTGGCCAGCCGCCTGCGGCGCGAGGGCCTTCGCGTGGACTTCGACACGCGCGGCGGCAGCCTCAAGAGCCAGATGAAGCGCTCGGACAAGAGCGGGGCGCGCTTCACGCTCGTGCTCGGGGAACTGGAGCGCACCAGCGGGCAGGCCAAGCTCAAGCAGATGGCCGGAGGGGAGCCCATCCCCGTGGCCCTGGACGATATCGCGCGGACCGTGCGGGCCCACTCGGCCGCTCCTCGGGCGGACGCTACCGGCGTCTCCTGAGACAGAAGGCTCGGAATTTCCGCATTCCGAGCCTTCTGTTTAAAACCAGAGGAACCTCGTAACCTCCTGGAAATTCAGGGGGAACCCCCTGGGACTCATTCGCGCCGCTCGGAGCGCTGCGATACACTCACGTGGCAATGTCGGGTGAGTCCCCCACCTTCTCTTCACCTTCGGCCTTTCGCTGGATTCCCGTACGGGGAGACAGCATGTGGCCGTCGTTGCGGGCAGGGGACTTCGCCGGGGTGGAGCCGCTGTCGGGCGAGCCTCGGCCGGGTGAGGTGGTGCTGGCGCGGTTCGACGACGCGCTCGTCCTGCATCGAGTCCGTTCAGCGGGCGAGGGCGTGCTGTCGCTGCGCGGGGACAATGCGCCGGCCGAGGATCCTCCGATTCCGGCCTCGCGCATCCTCGGGCGGGTGACGTGTGTCAGGCGGGGCGAGGTGGAGCTGGGCGCGGAGTGGGACCGGGGGCCGTCGCGGCTGGGGCGCGTGCGAGCGGTGGTGCGGGGCAGGGTGGCGCGGTGGCTGGGGCGGGGAGGGCGGCCATGAGCGGCGACTTCCCGGCGGACCACCTTCCACGGCGACGGGCGGGCGCGGAGGGACAGCGCTTCGGCGCGGACTATCTTTTGCTGGATGCGGAGGGGCGCACGCTGCGCGGCCTCAACGCGACGGCGGTGCGAATCTGGGAGCTCTGTGACGGGACGCGCTCGGCGCGCTCGGTGGCCGAGGTCGTGGCCCGCGAGTTCTCGATGGACGTGGGGCAGGTGCTCACGGACACGGTGCGGTTTCTCACGGACCTGGCCCGCCTGGGCCTGGTCGACGAGCTTCAGGAGGTACGGTGATGCGAGCGCGCATTGCAGGCGTATCGGCGGCGGCGCTGCTGCTGACGGCCTGTACGGAGGGCGGTATCTCGCCCCGGGTGTTCGACTGGACGGATTCACCGGGCGGTGGGACGCCCGTCGTGGAGCCCGTCTCGCCGACGGACGTGCTGGGTGAGGAGAGCGAGGCCGCCCGGCCTCCGGCCCCTGAAGCCGTCGCGGAGGGCGAGCCGATGCCCGCGCCTGTCTCCGGACGCGCCGAGGTGGTGGGGCTGGACGCCCACGGCCTGTCGGATGTGTCCCAGGTGGACGTAGACCTGACGGTGAGCGGGGTGAACGGCAAGGGCCGCGTGGAGGTCGAGTTCGTCTCGCCCACTGGCCATCCGTATGAGCGGCGCACCTCCGTGGTGGAGGCGAAGCCGGAGATGACTCGCACCGTGCGCTTCTCGTTGCCCGTGGCCGGGACGACGGTGGCCACCTCCGGCATGAGCGGGACGTGGCAGGTTCGCTTCTTTCTCGACGGCGCGCCGCTGACCACGGCCGCCTTCACCCTGGAGCCGTGACGTGAGGACCGCCGCCATGATGCCCCTCAACGCCCGCCTCGCCGCGCTCGTCGCGGTGCTCGTCCTTCCCGCCGCCGCGCTGGCGCAGAGCACGACGCGCGCCGCCGTCTTCACGACGCTCGCGGAGCCTGGAGAGACCCAGGCGACCGTGGTGATGGACGAGGCCTCCGAGCTGCGCGTCCAGGTGCGCAACAACACCCGGAGCACGTCGCCGCAGTTCCGCCCCATCAACCAGGTGACGTTCGTTCTGCCCACCGGCTACACGTTGCTGGAGAGCCCGCCGCCCCCAGGTTGGGTGGTGGACCACTTCATCGCGGCGCGACAGGTGACGTACAACCTCCCCGTCAACTGCGCGCTGGCGGATGCCGGGTTGATGCAGAACGAGACGGCGACCTTCACGCTGCGGATGATTCCGCAGGTGACCGCGACGACCAATGCCACGGGCCAGCGGTTCACGACGCTGACGGCTTTCGAGGCTTGCGGAAACCTGTCCTTCACCACGAACCGGACCGACGCCATCGCGGAGTGGCGTCGCGTGGGCCTGTCCACGCGGGCTCAGATCCAGCCGCGTGTACTGCCCGTGGGCGACGACGTCACCGCGCGCCTCGTCATCGAGAACCGGACCAGCCTGACGGCGACGCAGAACAACATCACGGCGGAAGGTCCCAGCACCGGCGCGGGCGGTGTCTCGTTCCAGGTCGTCGAGCTCCAACCCGCCAACTTCATGGTGAACCTTCCGCTCCGAAGCGCGGGCATCCTCTCCGCGCGAGCCACCACCCAGACAGGTGGGACGATGGTGGCCAGCGTCCGCGCCACCAACGCGAACGGCACGCTCACCTCCGCCGTGGCGGACACCCCCATGGTCAACGTGGGCGTGCTCGCGGCTTCCGCTGACGTGGACAATGACCAGGCCTTCACGGGCGAGGCAGTGAAGCTGCGCCTCAGCGTCACCAACACGTCCACCACCGCGTCCTATCTGAACGTGACGCCCCGGGCTCCCATCCTCGTGGGCACGGCCGTGGCGACCCTGGCCTCGGGCCCCAGCCCCACCAGCGTGACGCGACTGGCGCCCGGAGTCTCCGCGCACTTCGTCTGGACGTACACCCTCTCCGGCACCGAGTTCTCCTCGTATGCCTTCGACCTGCAGGCGGACGCGACGTTGAACGGGAGCGCCGCGACGACGCAGGTGGTTCGTTCAGGAGAGGGCCGCATCGTGTCGCATCGCGTGCGCGTGAGTCCGTCCGTGCTGGTGCCGGGCACGCCCAACCAGGCCGTCGTCTACACCGTGCAAAACCGGGGGGCGCTCCCGCTCGACGAAGTCACGCTGCTCCGGCCCGCCGTGAACTTCTTCACGTTCGTCGGCGGCAACCCGGCTGCTCCCACGGGGTGGTCGGTGTCGAGCAACGCGACGAGCTTCACCTGGATGACGGGCAACGCGGCCCAGCGCATCATGCCCAACCAGGAGCGCTCCTTCACGGTGACGTATGCGAGCGTCGGCACCGTCACCGCGCCCACGACGTTCCGCCATCGGATGCACCTGCCCCTCGCGTATGCGTCCGACTCGGCCGCGCGCATCGAGGCCCCTGTGACTCTCGCCACGGGCACCGCGCCGGAAGTCGAGCGCCTCACCGCCGTGGCTCGGGACGGGAGCGTGACGGTGACGTGGGACAACCCCGCCGCGCACAACGGCGTGCTGGTGCTTCGCACCGCCGGGGCAGCGCCCAACACACTGCCCGTTGCCGGTCGCGCCTACGCCGCCGGCTCGACGCTGGGCAACGCCACCGTTATCGCCTCCGAGAGCTTCGGCTCGACGTCCTCCGTCACCGACACCTCCGTCGTCAACGGCACCACGTACCAGTACCGGGTGTTCAACACGGATGAAGTGGGCCGGTACTCTCCGGGCAGCCGGCCCTCGGCCTCGGCGGCGCTCATCGCGACGCCCCAGGCCCGCGTGGGCGCGGCACCGCTGTGGTGCTACTCGGTGGGCATCGACGCGCGCCTCCAGCCCATCACCGAGCTGGGCGTGGGCATCTTCAGCTCCTACAACGACTCGGTCGTCGCCAACCTCACCAACGTCACCACGCCCTCGACCGACGGCGCCGAGCGTTGGCGTCCGCTTCCCCTGTCCGGCCTCATTGGCAGTCGCTTCCCGGTGGTTCCGCTCAATGGTCTGGCCGGCCAGTACATCCTCACGGCCGACCAGGCGGGAGTGGCCTACGCCATCAACGCCACCACCGGCACGGTGCTCTGGCGCTGGGACAACACGGGCGCGCCCATTGGCATCATCCAGTCCTTCCCCGTGACGCAGCTCCACGACTTCGCGAACCCCGCGTACAAGGCCGCGCGGCCGAACGTGGACCTGGTGTTCTACGCGACGCGGCTGGCGAACCCGGCCCTCAATCGCGTGGTGGCGCTCAACGCCCGGACAGGCACGTCGGTCTTCACCTACCAGCCCGGAGACCTGGGCATGGTGAGCGGCGGCATGGTGGTCGACTACACCACCAACCGCCTCTTCATCGGTTCGAAGACGCATGGCGGCTCGACGGCCTCGCTCCGCGTCCTGAACACGCTGACGGGTGCGGAGGTGGCGCGGCTGTCGCTCGGTGACCTGGACCACAGCCTGGTGCGCAATGCCGTGGCGAATCAGATCTTCGCGACCAACAGCGACGGCGTTGTCCACGCCATCGACGCGGGCACCCTGGCGCCCGTGTGGAATGTGAACGTGGGCACGCGCCCCTCGCCGAGCACACCCGCGTTCACCAGCTTCGTGCGCCCCCTGGGCGGCGGCTTCGTGGCCAGCCTCGCCAGCGGGCAGGTGGCGTTCTGGGACTACGCGGCGCCTGGGGCGACGACGCCCACGCAGGTGTGGTCCACCCCCATCGCGAATCCGTCAGGCACCTTCACCCTCAACTCCGCCGGCGTCGTCCGCATCTACGTGGGCAGCTCCGATGGGAAGGTGCATCAGCTCGAGATGATTGGTGGCGTGGACTCGCGGCAGGTGTCCATTGGCGCCGCACAGCTCATCGGCACTCCGACCGTCGACAACACCGTCTCCCGACTGCATGTCGGCTCTCAGGACGGCCGCATCTGCGCCTTCCCGGTACCGTTCCCGTGAAAAATCCCTCGACTCCCTCGTCCTCTCCGTCGCCGACGACGGAGGCTCCTCGGGCCGCTCCGGCCCAGGCCGCTCCGCGCTACGAGGCTCCCGCCATCCTGTGGGAGCAGCCCTTCGTCGCGCTCGCGGCCATGTCCCAGTGCAACATCCCCGGCGAATCGGAGTGCACGCCCTGAACACGCCGGGAGCCGGCCCGTCCGGTCCCCAGCGCCCCGGCGGTTCCGGCGACGATGGCCTGGAGCTGTCCGGCCCGTGGCTCTCCATCGCCGGCTGGACGGTGGGCCTCGATGTCCCGGACTCCCGTGTCCGGGAGCTCTTGCTCCGCTCCCTCTCTGGCTTCGTGACAGGTCCACCGCGGGCCGGAGCCCGTTGCTCCCGGCTGCGTGTCGTGGCCCCCTCTGCGGTTCGCCCCGAGCCGCCGACTCGTGAGTTGCCCCGGCCCTGGCGTGAGCAGGATGGCTCGCTCCGGTTGGAAGGGGAGGACTACTCGGCGCGAATCGATGCGGACGGCCTTCGCGGTGAAGTGTCGGGCACGGGCCGCTTCCCTGTTGAGGTAGTGCTGCGGGTGATGCTGGCGGCGGAGCTGGCCCGACGCGGCGGCCTGCTGGTGCATGGCGTGGCGCTCGTGCTGGGAGAGACGGCGGCGCTCTTCACGGGACACTCGGGCGCGGGCAAGAGCACCTTGGGTGGGCTGTGGATGGACGCGGGCGAAACGGTGCTCTCGGATGAGCTGGTGGCTGTGTGGCCCGATGCGGTGGAGGGCTCGTGGCGAGCCTCGGGCACGCCTTGGAACCTGGGCTTCCCCCGTGAGGCGCGGCTTCGTGCCGTGGGGACGTTGGCCTGGGATTCGGGCTCGCGTTGGGAGCGACAGCGCGCGGGGGACGTGGGCCGGGTGCTGGTGCACAATGCGCTGCTGTCGGAGGCCTCCTCGGTGGGCCGCGCGGCGCTGCTCGCCTCGGCGGGGAGGTTGTTGTCGGAGGTGGAGCCGGTGCGACTGGTGTTCGCGAGAGATGCGTCCGCCGCCACCGTGGTGCGTGAGGCCCTGGGAGTGTCGGGACATGGGTGAGGGACAGGAGGGGAGACCGACGTTGACGGTGCTGGCCGGGCCGACCGCGTCGGGGAAGTCGGCGCTGGCCTTGGAATTGGCTCGGCGATTGGGTGGCGAGATTGTCAGCGCGGACTCGCAGCAGGTGTACCGGCACTTCGACGTCGGCACCGCGAAGCCTTCCGCGGAGGAGCTGACGGCGGTGCCGCACCACCTCGTGTCGGTGGTGGACCCGATGGAGACCTTCTCCGCCGCCGAGTACCAACGTCGCGCGGACACGGCCATCGCCGACATCACCGGACGAGGTCGGCCCGTCGTCGTGGTGGGCGGCACGGGGCTCTATCTGCGCATCCTGCTTCACGGCGTGGTGGACGCTCCGGGGGCACTGCCGGAGCTGCGCGCGGAGCTGGAGACACTCGCGGCGGAGCAGGGCCGCGAGGCCGTGCACCAGCGACTGGCCCTGGTGGACCCGGAGACCGCGGCGAAGCTGCCCGTTCAAGACCTGGTACGCGTGGTCCGAGCGCTGGAGATTCATGCGCAGACAGGTGTGGCCGCGTCCGAGTTCCGCAAGGCCCACGCCTTCGCGCCGGACCGATATCCCTTCCGGTTCTACGTGTTGGACCCGCCGCGCGAGGAGCTGTACGCCCGCATCAACACGCGCACCGAGGCCATGTTCGCCGCCGGGCTCGTGGAAGAGACGCGGGCACATCTGGAGCGGGGCCTTGGCGACGCGGCTCCCATGCGGAGCGTGGGCTACGTGCAGGCGCGCGCCGTGGTGGAGGGCCGCATGTCCGTGGACCAGGCCATTCAAGACACCGCCCAGGAGACTCGGCGGTACGCCAAGCGCCAGCTCACCTGGTTCCGGAAGGAGCCCGGCGCCGTCTTCATCCAGCCCCCGTATGAGGCCCTGCGCGGAAGCACGCCAAGCCTTCCGGGCTGAAGCCGCCCTTCAGGGAGGGGCGAGGAGGGGAGGCGCGGGAAGCGAGGCCGTTGTCCCCGTGCTCGGAGGCACCCATGTTCGCCACTGAATCTTTCCTCCAAGGAGGCGGACCGACATGGACACCAGCTTCAAACGTGAACCCCTGACAGGTGACCGAAGCAAGGCCGCCTCGGCTGC
This sequence comes from Myxococcus eversor, assembly GCF_010894455.1. Taxonomy (GTDB): domain Bacteria; phylum Myxococcota; class Myxococcia; order Myxococcales; family Myxococcaceae; genus Myxococcus; species Myxococcus eversor. The sequence continues at coordinate 119,210 of NZ_JAAIXY010000025.1, forward strand.
CTGGGGCCCCCCCTTCGTGTTGGGGCTGTTGATGGCCGTTCTCGGCTTCGTCGCGCTGGGCGCCTCGTTCCTCACCAGCCTGGTCTCGGTCATCCTCTTCGGCGCGCTGCTGGCCGGAACGGGCATCGCTGAGATTGTCTCCTCGTTCCGCGTCCGCAAGGCCGGCGGCCCTTTCTGGCTCTACCTGCTCAGCGGCGTGCTCTCCACGGTGGTGGGGTTCTTCGTCCTCGTGTACCCGGCGGCGGGCCTGGGGGCGCTGACGCTCCTGCTCGCTGGCTACTTCTTCGCCAGCGGCCTCTTCCACGTGGTGACGTCGCTGATGGACCGCTACCCGCAGTGGGGCTGGGACTGCGCCTATGGCGTCATCTCCATCGCCCTGGGTGTCATCGTCATGGCCCAGTGGCCCGTCTCCGCGGTGTGGCTGGTGGGGACCCTGGTCGGTATCTCCATCCTCATGCGTGGCATCGCGCTCATGGCCGGCTCGCTGGAGCTGCGCAAGGGCCTGCGTCGCGTCACCACGTGACCGGTGCGTCAGGAGAAGGACGAAAGGGCACGGTGGCCATCAGGCACCGTGCCCTTTGTCTAGCTGTCTGCTGACAAATCCTCATCCAGTTCCTCTGGCGGAATCTCCGTCAACGCGCCCTTGCATGCCTCGTTGAGCATCGCGGTGTCGTTGACGCGGAATGCAGTGACCTCTGCCGCCACATTCGACTCCCGCAGACCGCTTGCGCGGCTATCAGGAAAGGCCCAATGGATGACGAGCCCCACGCGATAGTTGCGACCGCCGGGCTTCAGGACGAGGTGCTCTCCGACGAGCGGTACGCGGTCGAACGGGCGGAAGCCGCTAAACACCTCCAACCCATCAACCGTGTCGAAACAATGAAGCCACACCTTGGAGCGAGGAGCTGCCCGAGACGGGGGGCTGGACCGGGTTCGAGAGGAACGGGGCGTCTTTGGCATGTCGCCCACCGTATCGCCAGGTTCGCGCGCCCTGCGCCCCTTTCAGCGGAGCCTTTCTGGACCAACCCGTCAGCCTCTCATCGGACTTCCCTGAAGGAGGTCAGGAAGCGGCGTAACGGTCCGAGCCTCCCGCGTCGCTCGGCGCTGGGGTCGCCGCATCGGGAGTGGTGCTCGAAGAGGTCAACCGTCCGGTCAGGATGCGCAGCAGCCGCTCGGGGTCCACGGGCTTGGGCATGAACGCCTCCGCGCCCGCGTCGAGCGCCCGCTGACGGACGTGAGGACGATTCAATCCGCTCATCACCACCACGCGCGTGTTCCGGGTGAGGGGATGCTGCTTCAAGCCCTCGCACAGCCTCAGCCCATCCACCCAGTGCAGCACGACGTCGAGGATGATGGCCGTGGGCGGCCTTCGCGCCACGGCGCAGAACAGCGCCAGTTCGTCCGCGAACGACACCACCTTCGCGCCCGTGCTCTCCAGCAGCGCCGTCAGCGCCTCGCGCGCATCGGGGTCATCGTCCACGACGTAGTACAGGTCCGGCTCCAGCTCCGGCACCGCCATGGGCACCGGCTCCATCGTCGTCCTCAGCCAGGAGCCCACCACCTCGCGCAGGCCCGCCCAGCGCATCGCGCCCAGCAGCGCCAGCGGCGTGGGGGCACTCAGGCCCAGCACGCCCCCGCCGTAGACTCCCGCCGACGTGCGTCGCCCCTTCGCCGCGACGAAGGCCCCGGGCGCTCGCTTCCCCGCGCGTCGCAACCAGGACGCCGCACGGGCGCCCGCCGCCGCGTCCTCCATCAGCTCGCACAGCCCTTCGCGGACATACCGGCGCTCCAGCGCGGAGCCATCCAGGCCCCCATCCAGCAGCGCCACCGCCGCGCGGCTGCACGAGGCCAGCGTCTCAGACAACCCCACCTGGAGCGGATGACCGAAGGCCGCGGGGCCCACGGCGATCTGCCCCGGCGCCACCAGCGTGCGCCCCGGCCCGTAGGGCAGGCGCGTCGTCTCCAACGCCGCCAGTTCGAACCCTTCCTCCAGCAGCCCGTCGCGCGCGGCCATCATCAGCGCCTGGCACAGGTCGGCCGGCGTCACCGCGGGGCCGAAGGCCAGCGCATAGACGGAGTCCGCGCCCGGCAGGAGGAACAGCCCATCCACCGTGGGCAGCGGCGCCACCCACAGCCGCGCCACGGGGGCGATCTCCAGCCGAGGCGACGCATGCCGCAGCCGCGCCTGCACGGCCGCCACCGTGGGCGCGGGGCGGAAGCCCGGGAAGAACGCATCGCCCATCAAGGGCCCCGCGCCGCCCGCCAGGGCCACCGCATGGAAGCGCTCGCCACCGCCCTGCGCGCGGACCACCAGCGGACCCGCGCCTCGCACGGCCGCCGGCGCATCCGGGGCCGGGGGCTGCCGCTCCACGCGGTCCACATGCCGCTCCAGGAACCGTGCCCCCTGCGCGCTGGCCGCCGTGGCCAGCACGTCCCGCACCTGCGCCAGGCCGCCTTGTCCCTGGGGCCAGCCGTCCACCACCCAGAGCCCACCGGGGGCGGAGGTCAAAAGCTCGCGACGTCCCTCGGCGATGATCTCCACGCCCCGCAGCTCGTGGGCACGCCACTCGGCGGGGATGCGACAGCCCAGGGCGGCGAGCCGGGAGCGACACTCGGGCGTCAGCACCGCGGGAGGCGCGGTGCGCTCCGACAGTCCTCCGGAGTAGACGCGCACATCGAGCGTCAGCCCCCGTGCCCTGGCGTTGAAGAGCAGCGAGGCCGCCAGCCCCGCTCCCGCGATACCGCCCCCGACGACCGCCACCCTCGAACCGCTCGTCAGCCTGTTGCCCAGAATCATCCGCGCCCTCTAGCTTCCCACCGTCGCCTGCTTCGTCGCGTCCCGCGCTCAGTGTCTCTGCGCGGGCGGCTCGAGCGCCGGACGGCCGAACACCACGACCCGGTCCCGACCTTCACGCTTGGCCTCGTAGAGGGCCGCGTCCGCCGCCTTCATCAGCGCATCCGTGTCGTCCCGGGGTGTCTCCAATGTGTGGTCGGCGATGCCGACGCTCACGCTCAACCCGAAGGAGGCAGGGCGGCCGTCGCTCTTCTGCACGCCGACGGAACGCAGCCCGGTGCGGATGCGCTCGGCGAACACCGCTGCTTCCAATGCCGTCTGGTGGGGCAGGAGCGCCACGAACTCGTCGCCGCCGAAGCGCGCCGCGAAGTCCGACTCGCGCAGATTGCCCTTGAGCTGGTTGGCCAGCGCGAGGATGGCCCGGTTGCCCACGTCGTGCCCCATCCCGTCGTTGATGGCCTTCAGGTGGTCCAGGTCGATGACCACCACGCTGAGCGGGTAGCCGTAGCGCTGGGCCCGGCGCAACTCCTCTTCGAGCCGAATGGTGAGCGCCCGGAAGTTCGCCAGCCCCGTGAGGGCATCCGTCTGGGCGAGGATCTGAAGCCGCCGCTGCTGTTCACTCTGCCGCAGCGCCCGGTCGATCCGTGCCATCAGCTCCCTCGCGCTCGCCGGCTTGTGGATGAAGTCCACCGCGCCCATCTCCAGGCAACGCTCCAGGGTGGCCTCGTCCGCGTCCCCGGTCAGGAAGATGACCGGCGTGGACTCCGTGCGGGAGTCCTTCTGGAGCGCCTCCAGCACCGCCAGCCCATCCCCGCCGGGCAGGAATCTGTCCAGCAGCACCAGGTCCGGACGATGTTCGCTCGCCAACTCCAACCCCTCGCCCACATCCGCCGCGCCCAGGACGTCGAAGCGCGAGGCGAGCAGGTCCGACAGGCTCTCCAGCACGCTCACGTCATCCTCGATGACCAGGAGGAGGGACCGCTCCGAGGTGCGCCCTCGCCGTTGCATGAACCTCTCCGCTTCGTTGATCTCCCGGTGACTCGCGGTCCAGAGGTCTCGGACGCCACGCTCCACCAGGTGCTCTCGCCGCCCATGCGCCTCGTGCGCACCCGCCACCGCCCGGTCCTGCGAGCACCCACCGCCACCCGCAACCTTCACCCGAGACCTCCGGCCGCCAAGCCCGACTGACGCGCCCCACGGGTGTTCAGCCCCATTGGCGCGCGTGGGCGAAGAGCAAGCGGCATGCCCTTGGAGCAGGCATCCGGGCCTGGAGTCATTTCAGGGGGTTGTGGCGACAACGCTTCCTCGCGACAGAGGCGAAGCGGAAGTCGTTCCAGCGTCAGGGCAGGGGAGGCGGTAGGAATTCCCGGCGAAGGAGGGCGCGAACGCCCTCCACGCGCGTGGATCAACGTCGGGTAACGAACTGCATGCGGCGTCCACCACCGCCCATGGGCGGCATCGTCGGCGGGGCCTCGAGCCCGAACTGCCACCACAGGGGCTCGTACGGCTTCATCTTCAGCCGCTTGTCATTCTGGAGCTGGGCGAGGCTGGCCTTGAGCTTCTCGTCCTTCGGGTTCTCCTCCACGCCCCGGCCGAGCACCTTGAGGGCCTCGTCCTTCTCCTTGTTCTGCAGGAGGCACCAGGCATAGACGGCCCAGACGATGGCTTCCTTCTTCCCGCTCTTGGTGGCGGACTCGAAGGCGGTCTTCATCCCCGTGAAGTCCTTGCGCTGGTAGCGCAGGGCGCCCTCCATGGCCTTCGCCATGTAGTTGCGGGAGCTGCCCTTGCTGAAGGCCGCCTGCGCCCCGTCATGGTCCTTCACCATGTACTTCAGCATGCCGATCTGCGCCTGGATCTCCGGGCCCACCATGAACTGCCACTTGTCGTAGACGAGCCCCTTCTCGAGCGTCTTCACCGCCCGGTCGACCCGGCCCTGGGCGTCCTTCTGACTGGTGGGCTGGGACTGGAGGTCCTGTTGCACCGTCGTCATGAGGGCCTGGATGCGGGTGGCGACCCTCCGGGCGAGGAAGACGAAAGCGCCGAGTGCGGCGATGAGGCCGGGCACCAGGCCGGCCCAGATGGAGAAGCCGGCGAACTTCACCAGCAGCGCGACCACGATTCCCACTGCCAGCGAGATGAGCAGGTTGTACATGCGGGGCCCCTCATAGCGATGTGCGTCCGGCACCGCAATCTTCGGATGCATCCTTGCGACCGTCGCGGTATACGTCTGGCCGCTTCCGTAACAAACGGCCCTCTGTCGAAATTGGTAGACGAGGCGGACTCAAAATCCGCTGCGGCTGACCCCGCGTCCCGGTTCGAGTCCGGGGAGGGCCACTTCCCGAAAGGGGTGGGTGACTGGCATGGCACCGCCGGTTCCCCCGCCTGGGACCGTGGAGGACGTGCTCCGGTCAGGGGCGTTGGAGATACCCCGAGATGAAGGTTCTGCTGGTCGAGGACGACGCGAGCCTCCGTGAAGGAATGGGTGAGCTGATCTCCGACCTGGCGGAGGTGCGCTCGGTGGGTGACGTGAGCGCCGCGCTGGCCGCCCTGGGCGAGGAGCGCTTCGAGCTCGTCGTGACGGACCTGCGCATCGGTGGTGGAGAAGCCGGCGGGCGCTCCGTGCTGGAGGCGGCCCGGAAGGGGCTGCAGGCGGTGGCCATCGTCAGCGCCGCGGCTCCAGAGGAAGTGGCCCGGGCGCTGCGGCCCTCGGTTCCGGACGGCGTGCTGGTGAAGCCCTTCCAGATCGAGGACATCCTCGGGCTGGTGGAGCGCTTCCTGGCGGTGCACCGGAACGTGGAGCTGGCCTCGCGAGGGCAGCTCCCCGCGGAGGGCGACTGGGTGCAGTGCGCGCCCGGAGTCCACCTGGCCTCGCCGGGTGGTGGGGCGGGCGGCGCCATCTGGGTGCGAATGGCGGCGCAGGGCCAGTGGGACTGGGCGGCCCGGGCCCGAGGGCGGGAGGCTGCCCTGTTGCTGGAGGGCGAGCTGGAGTTCGAGGGGACACGCTTCGTGGCCCCGGCGACGTTCTTCGTGGGTGCGGACGAAACGCCCGAGGCGCGCACGCCCACCGGGTGTCTCGTCATCACGCTCGGCCTGGACGGTTGAAAGGGCAGGTAGGCACCCGTGGACACTGTTTGGCCTACAACGCCGCATGATGCGGCACGTCTGGGTCGTCCCTCGCGCAGGGCGGCGACGGCGGCCTTGGAAGCACACATCGCCGTGCTGCAGGGGGATCCGCTGAAGGCCGCGCTGGCCAATGCGCTGCGGGACGCGGATGGGCTCGGGGGGCAGGAGCGGCGCTTCGCCGCGCTCGCCGTGCGTGAGCTGTCCCGCCATCAGCGCCTGCTGGACCTGGCCGCGAAGCTCCTGGGCCACCCGCCGGGGAAGCTGGTGATGACGGAGGACCAGGCCCTGGTGCGGTACGTGCTGTGGCGGCGCATCTTCTGTGGTGAGACCTGGACGCGCATCGGCCCGGAGGTGCGGCTGCCCGGACCGGTGAGGCCGCGCACCCTCAAGGACGAGGTTCTCCAGAAGGTGGCGGAGTCGGAGCTGCCGGAGGCGCCGCTGCCGGACGCCCATGTGGACCGGCTCGCCATCCGGTACTCGTTCCCCAACTGGCTGGTGCAGAAGCTGGCGCAGGCGTACCCGGACGAGGCCACGCTGGAGGGACTGCTGTCGTCGCTCGACGAGGAGCCGGGCCTGCACTTCCGCGTCAGGCCTCCGGGCACGCGGGACGAAGTGCTGGCGGCGCTGGTGGCGGAGGGCGTCGCCGCGGAGGCGGTGCTCGCCGCGCCGGACGCGGTGCGCGTGGTGGATTCGAGCCATCGCGTCTTCGAGACGCGGATGATGAAGACGGGGCGCCTTCAAGTCCAGGACGTGGGCAGCCAGCTCATCTCAGAGGTCTGCCGTCCTGCGGGCGGCTCGCTGACGGGGCTCACCGTCGCGGATGTCTGCGCCGGTGCGGGCGGCAAGACGCTGGCGCTGGCGGACTTCGTCGGTCCTTCGGGTCGGGTGCTCGCGGGAGATCGCTCCCGACGCCGGCTGGCCGAGGCCCGTGAGCGGGTGCGTCACTTCTCGCTGCGGCAGGTGGCCTTCCCGCATCCGCTGCCCCTGTCCGACGCGGACGTGCTGCTCATCGACGCGCCGTGCAGCGGCACGGGCTCGCTGGCGAGAGAGCCGGATCAGAAGTGGAAGCTCACCGCGCAGGAGATCGCCAAGTACCAGACGACGCAGTCCGAGCTCCTGGAGGAGGTCTCCCGCCAGGCGAAGCACGGGGCGCTCATCGTCTACGCCACCTGCTCGGTGCTGCCGGACGAGGACGAGGCCGTCGTCGAGGGCTTCCTTGCCAGGCACCCGGAGTTCACTCTGGAGCCTGTCTCGGACGTGCTCGGAGCGGAACGGGCCGCGCTGGCGGCCCATGGGCCGTACCTCAAGGCCCTGCCGCCGAAGGTGCCGGGGGGCGGGTTCTTCGCCGCGCGGCTGCGCCGGACGACGGGGCAGGGTTGACAGTCGGCGAGCCCACACGCTACGCCAGTATTGGTTCTTCAAGGGGTGTCACCCACGTGGCGGCCGACGCGAAGCAGTCCGAGGTGGTGAAGCAGATCAACGAGGCCTTCCAGGCGGCGCAGGCCCGTCTGGCGCAACTGCGCGAGGCGGTGGAGCGCAACACCGACCTGGCCCGTGCGAACGCCAAGGCCACCGTGCTGAAGGATCAGAAGGAGCGCGCCCTGAAGGAGCTGGGCGACCTCGTCTATCGGCAGATCCAGAAGGGCAAGCTGCTGCTTCCCGCGGGCTTCGCTCCCGCGCTCAAGGCCATCGAAGCGGCCGAGCAGGCAGCCGAAGCGCACGCTCGCGAGCTCACCGATATCTTGAAGGAAGGTGAAGAGGTCGCCGAGCGGTTGAAGGTTGGAAAAAACGCACCGAAGCCGCAAACAGTTCTTGGCCCTGGGAACAAGAAACGGTAGAAGGCACCCACTTTCGACGTCGGGCCGCAACCCAAGGCGGCCAGCAGCAAAAGACGGGGCTATAGCTCAGCTGGGAGAGCGCTTGAATGGCATTCAAGAGGTCACCGGTTCGATCCCGGTTAGCTCCACACTGAAGTAGAAAGGCCCGCCCGGGAAACCTGGCGGGCCTTTTTCGTTTCCGATGGGTTCGTCGCGGGCTTCTCGGATATGGGGCCTGCGAGAGGCCGAGCAATGCGCAGACACCTGGATCGAGGCGTGACAGTGGCGCTGGTGCTCGCGGCGGGGCTGTCAGCCGCGCAGTTCACACCAGGCTCCACGGGGCAGGGCGGTGGCGCGACGCCGGGAACGACGGGGACCACCGGAGGCTCGACCACCGGCACCACCGGAACGGGAACCAGCGGCCAAACGGGGACGGGGACGGGGACGGGAAGCTCGACACCCACGCCCGGCACGGGGACCGCGGTTCCCACCACGCCGAGCACCTCCGCGCCGCAAGGGCCCTCTCCGACGCGAGGCGGGAGTGGTGATGCGAGCCTTCCGCCCGGTCCGCCGACGATTGCCCCGGAGACGGTGGATACGTCGACGAATCCCTCGGGCGGTGGCCGCACGGTGTCACCAGCGCCCATGCGCGAGACGGCGCGAGAAGCCCAGCAGGCCAAGGACGACGTGGCGAAAGTGCCGGACTCCGAGGCACCTGCCGCCAAGGCCGCGCCCCTGACGCTGGAGCAGTTGGTGGAGCGTGCGCGCGCGACGGACTCCCGTGTCGAGGAGGCGAGCGCGGAGCTGCGCAAGTTCGAGGCGCTCTACAAGCAGGCGCGTTGGGCGTGGTTCCCCAAGTTCGAAATCTCCGTGGGCGCCGGAGGCCCGATTCCCGAGGCGCGCAATGACGGCCTCGGCGGGCCCCCCACCACCGAGGCGTCCCTCGAGGGCGACACCAACTTCGGCAAGGTCGGCATCACCGTCTTCTCCTCCGGCAACGCGGTGCTGCCGCTCTTCACCTTCGGCAAGCTGACCGCGCTGAAGAAGGCAGGTGCGCAGGGGCCCATCCTCGGCGCGGCGCTGCGTGAGCGTGCCCGGGACGAAGCGGGGTTCCAGGCCGCGCAGGCGTACTTCAGCTACCAGCTCGCGCGCTCCGGTGTGCAGCAGCTCGAGGATGTGTCCAAGCGACTGGAGGACGCCGCCGAGAAAATCGCCGCGCTCCTGAAGGACGAGTCCCCCCAGGTGTCCCAGGTGGACACGTACAAGGTCCGCTTCTTCCGCCAGATAGTGGAGGCCCAGAAGGCGAACGCCATCCAGGGGCGCGCGCTCGCGATGACGGCCATTGGCGTGCTGGCCAACGCGGCCCCGGGCGTGGCGGTGGACGTGGTGGAGGAGGACCTGGCGCCCGAGTCGGAGATTCAGCCCCCGTCACTGGAGCGGGCGCTGGCGTTGGCCGAGCAGTACCGGCCGGAGCTGACCGCCATCGCCGCCGGCATCATCGCCCGCGAGTCCGAAGTGCTCATCCGTGAACGGGCCTACTTCCCGGACCTGGGCCTGGCGGGCTTCTACGACGTGCGCTTCACCACCAGCGCCACGCGGCAGCGAAGCCCCTTCGCGTATGACCCGTACAATGACCGCACCGCCGGCCTGGGCCTGGTGGTGCGCGGGACGTTCGACATCCCCATCAAAGACGCGCAGTTGGATCAGGCGCGGGCGGAGCTCGACAAGCTGCGCGCGCAGGAGAAGCAGATCCACGCCGGCATCCGCCTGGAGGTGTCCAAGGTGCATGGCGAGCTGGTGGCCGCGTGGGCTCGCGCCAAGGCCTATACGGACGCGGAGAAGAGCGCGCGCCGCTGGGTCACCGCCGCGTTCGCCGCTTTCGATTTGGGAACGGGAGAAACGCGCGATTTGGTGGACGCCTTCACGGCCTATGCGCAGGTTACAGGCGACCGGTCGAAGAGCTGGTTCGACGTCCGGTTGGGAATGGCGGCCCTCGCCCGTGTCACGGGGACGCCACCCGCCCCGGGTGAATAATCGGGGCGCCGCGTCTGTCCGCTGTACCGTCCTCCTTCACGGAGTCGAAAAGCCATGATTGCTTCCCTGCTTGCCGCCACCCTGCTTGCCGCGGCGCCTGGTCCCCTCTCAGTCGTGAAGTCCGGGAACGCGGATGTGCAGAAGGCCGCCAACGCGCCCGGCGCCACCGTCGAATCCCTCGCCTCCGTCGTCGAGAAGTTCGTCGACTTCCAGGAGCTGGCGAAGCGAGCCCTCGGAGACAAGACGTGGGCCACGCTCACGCCCGCACAGCGCAAGGACTTCTCCGAGACGATGACGGGGCTCCTGCGCGCCTCCTACGCCCAGAAGGCCATCGGCCAGGCCCAGGCCGAGGTGAAGTACGGCAAGGAGTCGGTTGAAGGCGCCGAGGCCACCGTCGATACGACGCTCACCCTCAAGAAGGACCAGATTCCCGTCGACTACCGCCTGTACAAGTCGAACGCGAAGAGCGACTGGCGCATCTACGACGTCGTCACCGACGAGGTGTCCCTCGTGGACACGTACAAGGGCCAGTTCCAGAAGCTGCTGAGCACCAAGGGCTTCGACGGCCTGCTCTCCACCCTGAAGACCAAGCGGGCTCAGCTGGAGAAGGAGAACGCCGCGCAGTCCGCGAAGGGCGCCTCCGGTGCGGCGGGCTCGGCCACGGGTGGCTCGGCCGGTCCGACGAAGTGAGCTGAGCCGGACTTCGCTTCACCAAGACACTCAAGGGCCGGGGCTCCCATGCGAGGGGCCTCGGCCTTCGTCTTTTCAGGTGCGCGCGAGCTGCTGATACGACGCGAGCGTCCCCACGAGTCCCTGGGCCAGGGAGATGGTGGGAAGGAAGCCCAGCTCGCGGGAGGCGCGCTCGGTGGTGCACGTCCACGCGGCGCACGTCATCTCCCGCACCTTGTCGCGGTTGAGGATGGGGGTGATTCCGCGCAGCCGGGCAATGACCTCTGAGCCCAGGCCAATCATGTAGCCCACGCTGTCGGGCACTGGCAGCACGGTGGGCGCCTTGAGTCCCATCGCCAGGGCCACCGCGGCGCACAGCTCCTCCCAGGTGTACTCGACGCCGTCGGACACGGTGTACACGCCGCGCGCCGGGTCCGCCTTGTCCAGCGTGGGGCCTCGCTCGGCCGCCGCGAGCAGCGCGGTGTTCAGGTCATCCACGTGGATGAGCGAGTAGCGCTTGGGCCCGAAGCCGCTCTTGAGCGCCAGGCCTCGCTCCGCCATGGGAATCACGGAGGGGATGAACTCCACGTCGCCCGGGCCGTAGACCATGGGGGGCCGGACGATGACGGAGGGGACCCGGTCCGCCAGCTCGCGCACCGCGTCCTCGCCGCCCAGCTTGCTGCGGCCGTAGATGGAGACGGGCGCGGGAGGGTCCTCCTCACGGCGCGGACGCTGCGGCGTGGACGGCCCCGCGGCGGCCAGCGACGAGCAGTAGACGAGCCGGGGAGGGCGGGGGAGCGACGCCATGGCTTCCGCGACGCGGCGGGTGCCATTCGCGTTGCCCTCGAAGTAGCCCGCGGGCTCCCGGGCCTTGGTGACGCCGGCCAGATGCAGGACGCAGTCGACGTCGCGCACGGCCTCGGCCAGGCCCTCGCCCGTCGTCAAATCCCCCACGGCGAACCGGGCGCCAAGGGATGCGAGCGCGTCGCGACGGGAGCTCGCGCGCACGAGCGCCGTGAGCGAGTCACCCCGCTCGACGATGCGGCTCGCGAGCCGCTGGCCGATGAAGCCAGTGCCACCGGTGAGGAGGAAGCGCACGAGGAGACTCCCGGGGGATTACAGCGAGCGCTGATAGATGCGGTACGCCTTGGAGCGCTTGCCACCCATCGACTCGATGGCGCGGTTGACGAGGTGGTTGTCCTCGAGCGTCCAGGAAATCTCTCCACCGGAGTATCCGAGACGGTGCGCGGTGCGCAGCGTGTCCAGGTACAGGATGGCGTCCAGCCCTCGGCGTCGGTAGCCCTCCTTGATGCCGAGGGTGATGAGGCGCAGGCGGCGGATGCTTCGCGAGGCGAGCGCCAGCTTCACCAGTCCGATGGGCAGGCCGAACGTCGTCAGGCGCCCGTTGGCGGCCTTGAGCGCGTGGTTGGCGTCCGGCAGCGTCATGGAGAAGGCCACCGGCTCGCCCTTCACCTCGGCGATGAGCACCAGCTCCGGCCGGACGATGGTCTTCATGTCCTTGGCCAGGTGGTCGAACTCCTTGTCGGTGAAGGGGACGAAGCCCCAGTTCTTCTCCCAGGCCGAATTGTAGATGTCTCGGATGCGGTCGACTTCGTTGGCGAAGTCCTTGAGGTTCACCGCGCGCACGGTGATGCCCTCGCGCTGGCGCATCTTCTCCGCGATGCGCACCACCTTCTCCGGCGGCTGCGCGGACGCGGACAGCTCGTAGGCGAGCAGGTCCTTCGCCTTCACCAGCCCGCACGCCTCCAGCAGCGCGGCGTAGTAGGGCGGGTTGTACGGCATCATGATGGCCGGCGGCACGTCGTGCCCGTCGACGAGCAGGCCCCAGTCCTGGTTGGACGAGAAGTTGGCCGGCCCGAGCATGGCATCCAGCCCGCGCTGCTTCAGCCACGCCCCCGCCGCGTCCAGCAGCAGCCGCGCGACGCCCGCGTCATTCACGCACTCGAAGAGGCCGAAGAAGCCTTCCTTGGTGCCGTGGATCTCCTGGTGGCGCGGGTTGCGGATGGCGGCGATGCGGCCCACCACGTCCTGGCCCCTCCGGGCGAGGAACAGCTCCACCTCGCCGTACTCGAAGAAGGGGTTCTTCTTCGGGTCCAGGAAGTCCTTGCGCTCCATCTCCAGCGGCGGGACCCAGTTCGGATCATTCGCGTACAGCGAGGCCGGGAAGCGGATGAACGTCATCCGCGCCGTGGCGCCCCGCACGGGTGTCACCAGGACATCCGCGGGAAGGGGAGGGAGGACGGCTTGCGTCGCGGGCGGCTCGGCGGGTAGGGCCATGGTGGATCAGGACCTCTCGGCGGGATTGCCGTCGGTGCCGTTGCGCATGAAGAAGTGGGCGCCCTTCTCCAGGAGAAGACCGGGCAGCGCGCCGCGCTTCTCCCACAGCTTCATGGGCGCGGAGCGGAGCTGACGCAGGTCCTCCGGCTGGAGGTTGGCCGCGCGCCAGGTGAGCTGCTCCACCGCGTCGAAAATCTTCCCGGCCACCTCGCGCGACGACATGCGCTGCAACTGCTCCAGGGTGATGCCGCCCTTGTCCGCGAGCAGACCGGCGGAGCCCGCCGCCCACTTCTCGCTCGCCTTGTTGGAGCGCACGGACGTGCCCGGGCGGGCGATCTGCACCGGCTCGTACACCGTGGGGCGCGTCTCCGGAATCACGCCCAGCTTGCGGCCGATGGTCTCGAAGGTGTCCAGCACCCGGTCCAGCTGCGCGTCGGTGTGCGTGGCCATGTACGAGGTGCGGATGAGCGCGTGGCCCGCCTCCACCGCCGGCGGAATCACCGGGTTGGCGAAGACGCCCGCCTCGTGCAGCGCGCGCCAGAAGCGGAAGCACTTCACCTGGTCGCCGATGTGCACCGGGACCACCGGCGACACCGATACGCCGGTGTCGAAGCCCATGGCGCGGAAGCCGTTGTGCATCTTCTCCGCGATGTCCAGCAGGCGTGCGCGGCGCTGCGGCTCCGCCTCGATGATCTCCAGCGCCTTGAGCGCCGAGGCGATGGACGCCGGCGTCATCGACGCGGAGAAGATGACCGAGCGGGACTTGTGGCGGATGTAGTTGATGACGTCGAACGGACCGGACAGCACGCCGCCCAGCGACGCGAAGCTCTTGGAGAACGTCCCCATCACGAGGTCCGTCTCCTTCTCCAGCCCGAAGTACTCCGAGGTGCCCCGGCCCTTCTCACCGAGCACGCCCATCGCGTGCGCGTCATCCGTCATCACCCGGGCGTTGTACCGCTTCGCCAGCTCGGTGATGCGCGGCAGGTTGCAGACATCTCCCTCCATGGAGAAGACGCCGTCGGTGATGATGATCTTCCCCGCGTTCGGATCCGCCTGGGAGAGCAACTGCTCCAGGTGGTCCATGTCGTTGTGGCGGAACTTGCGCTCGGTGGCGAAGGACAGACGGATGCCGTCCACCAGCGACGCGTGGTTCTGCCGGTCGCTGAAGACGATGTCGTGCCGGCCGAGGATCGACGCCAGCGCCAGGTTCGTCTGGAAGCCCGTGGAGATGACCAGCGCCGACTCGCGGTTGAGGAACTTCGCCAGCCGTCCCTCCAGCTCCTCATGCAGCGCCAGCGTGCCGTTCAACAGACGCGAACCCGAGCACGTCGTACCGAACTTCTCCGTCGCCTTGATCGCCGCTTCCTTGACGCGCGGATCCGCCGACAGGCCGAGGTAGTTGTTGGAACCGACCATGATCACCCGCTTGCCCTCGATCTCCACCTCCGTGGCGCCGTGCGACGCCTCGATGACGCGGAAGTAGGGGTAGAGGCCGGTGGCCTTCGCGATGCGGTAGTCCTTCCAATTGCTGCACTTGTCGAAGACGTCGCTCATGGTGTTCTGTGGTCTTTCTGTATGTCTGCGTCGGGGGAGGGTTTTTCGCCTGTCAGGCGGATGCGGAACTCCGGTCGCCACTCACCATGCAGGGCTCATTCCGAGCCGGGGGCAACCTTGCGTCCGTCGACCTCCCTCGGGGGACGCGGGGCGGTGAATAAAGAGGCCGAGCGGCAGTGTCAAGGCGCGGACTGTCGCTTGAGTCCCATGCGAGAGTCCCTTTGAGGCCCATGCCTTGACAGCACCATCGCTTTGGTGGCACCCCGCCGCTTCACACCGTCTTCCAGTGGATAATGGAAAGCACCGTGTGTACTCGGCCGCACGTCCGGCGGCACCTGATTGACGGGCGGAAGGCTTTCTTGGCGCCCGTTGTTTGCGGGGGCCAAGAATGGCCGGGAATTTGCTAAGCCCGGCATTCATCGAGGAGTGGACGGTGTCCAGGTCTCTGCGGCAACGGTGGTTCGAGGGATTCATCCAGACGGCGGTCTCCCGGCCCTGGTACGTGCTGCTGATCTGCGCATTGCTCGCCGCGGGCGGTATGGCACTGGCGTCGCGGTTGGAGTTTCGTGGTTCATTCGTGGAGCTCCTTCCGCAGGGAGCCCGTGAAGTCCAGGACCTGACACGCGTGTCGCGGAAGGCGGGCGGGGACGGGTACCTGGTCATCGTCGCGAAGGGAGACACGCCCGAGCGGCTGAAGGCTTACGCGAGCGAGCTGAAGTCGCGGCTGGAGGCGCTCCCGGAGGTCCGCTACGTCGAGCACGACTACGACGTGGAGTTCTTCCGTCGTCACGGGCTCTTGCTGTTGCCCGCGGAGAAGCTGGCGGAGCTGCGCACGGAGCTGGCGGCGCGGGTGCGCTACGAGCGACAGCGGGCCAATCCCTTCTACATCGACCTGGGGGCCACGCCTCCGCCTCCGACTTTCGAGGAGATTGCCCGCAAGCACTCGCCCAACGCGCCGGTGAACGAGTACCTGGCCAACGCGGATGGCACCGAGGTCTACCTCATGCTCAAGCCCATGGGGACGGCGGGAGACCTGGACTTCGCGCGCCGCTTCGTGGAGCTGGCCATGGGCACCGGCCGGACGCTCGCCTCGGAGCGCTTCCCGGCCGTGAAGCTGGAGGCCACGGGCAACTTCCAGAACCGCATCGAAGAGGACGCGGTGATGCGCAGTGACTTGTCGCGCGCCGGTACGCTGTCCGCGCTCATCGCCATTGGCCTCATCCTCCTGGCCACCCGGCGCATCGCCGCGCTGGCCGTCGTCGGAGTGCCCGTCGTCGTCGGCCTGCTGGTGACGTTCGGCGTCGCGCAGCTCGCCATCGGCCACCTCAACGTGGTGACGGGCTTCCTGGTCGCCATCCTCATCGGTCTGGGCATCGAGTACGGCGTGCACCTGTGCATGCGCTACTGGGAGGAGCGCAGGACGCGCTCGTCGCGCGACGCGCTGGCCACGGCGGTGCGAGGCACGTTCAGCGGCGCGCTCACCTCCGCGGTGACGAACGCGGCGGCCTTCTTCGTGCTGCTCCTGGCCCAGTTCCACGCCTTCAACCAGTTCGGCTTCCTGGCGGGCCTGGGCGTGCTGCTCGCCGTCATCGCGGCCTATGCGCTGGGTCCGTCGCTGCTGGCCATCGCCGAGCGGCTGCGCCCCGCGCGCAAGGACGGCGAGCCCGCGCCGTCGGAGGTCGTCCCGGACGCGCCGGTGGCCCCCTCCGCTCCGGCGCGTGAGTGGCGTCGCTGGCCCACGTCGGTCATCGCGCTGATTGCCCTGGCGGTGGTCGGCTTCGCCGCGTTCTCCGTCTCCATCGCCTCGCGCCTGGGGTTCGAGACGGACATGCGCAAGCTCAAGGGCGACTCGCCGGCCTCGCGGCTGGATGACCACGTCACCGAGCAACTCGGGCAGCCGCTCAATCCGGCCATCTTCCTGGTCGACGACCTGACCCAGGCGGCGAAGGTGGAAGAGGTCATCGCAGAGGTGAAGCAGCGCAACGGCGCCGACTCCGTGTTCCTGCGCACCACGTCCTTGAACGACCTGGTGCCTTCGGACCTGGAGCGCCGGGAGAAGGAGATCTCCGGCATCCGGACGCTGCTCCAGGGGCTGCCCGAGGCGGCGCACGAGGACCCGCGCCTCAAGGACTTCGAGCAGATGGTGGAGGCGAAGCCGTATGGCCTGGACTCGCTGCCGGCGGAGGTGCGCCATCGCTTCCTCGCCACCGATGGCCAGGGCACCTTCCTGCTCTTGTTCCCCTCGGTGTCCAACTACGACACGGCGGACTTGAAGCGCTGGGCCGCGCAGATCGACCAGGTGGTGGAGGGCGCGACGGCGCGGGGCGTGGAGATGTCGGTGCTGGACAGCAACCGCATCGCCGCGCGCATCTTCGCGCTGGTGCAGGGCGACGGCACGCTCATCCTCGGCGCCGCGGCGGCGGTGGTGTTCTTCGTCATCCTGCTGAGCCTGCGCAGCCTGAAGCGCGCGCTGCTGGTGACGGGCCCGCTGTTCCTGGGCATGACGTGCCTCGCGGGCGGCATGTACCTGTTCGACGTGCAGCTCAACTTCATCAACGCCGTGGTGCTGCCGAATCTCCTGGCCATCGCCGTGGACAACTCCATCCACCTGTACCACCGGTACGAGGAAGAGGGCCCCGGCTCGCTCGGCAAGGTGGTGCGGCACACGGGCCTTGCGGCCGTGGTGGCCACGCTGTCGAACGCGGCCGGCTATGGCGCGCTGCTCGTGGCCAACCATCAGGGCCTGCGCAGCATCGGACAGATTGCGCTACTTGGGGTCGTGTGCACCTTTTTGGGGACCACGGTCTTCTTCCCCGCGCTGCTTGCCCTCTTGGAGCGCTGGAAGGAGAGGGGGGGCTCGGTCGGGCGGGAGGTCGCCGTCGTCCAGAGTCTGGAGCTCGACATGGCCGGCCAGGCCGCCGCGCCATCAGGGGAGCGGAAATCGGCGTGAGTCTCGTGACCTTCCAGAGCCTCCGTGGCTGGGTCTCCTCCCATGGCCCTCGTGGTGCGCAGGTCCGACTGGGGCCGGTGGACCTCATCATCGTGATTGCGTGCTCGCTCGGGGCCTTTGTCCTGCTCGGACCGGGCCGGTGGGCACCGCAAGCCATTCCCAACGCGGGGATGTTCGCCTCCATGGCCGCCGGTCCGCTGGTGCTGCGGACGCTGGAGTCCTGGTTCCCTCGCCAGCGCTGGCTGACGGTCATGGCGGACTTCTGGCTGCTGCCCGTGGCGGTGCTGACGCACTCCTGGCTGTCGCCGGTGGTGGACACGCTCAACCCGTTCCTTCGTGACGCGCAGCTCGTGGCGGCGGACGAGCGCATGTTCGGATTCCAGGCGGCGGTGGTGTTCGCGCACGTGGTGCCGCCCTGGCTCAACGACGTGCTGATGCTCTGCTACTACGGTCACTTCGTGTGGCCGCTGGTGCTGGGCATCGGCCTGTATCGCCGCGCGCACGGAGCCTCGGCGGAGTTCGACGAGTACCTGCTGGGCCTGGGCCTGCTCTTCATCTTCAACTACTCGGCGTACTCGCTGGTGCCCGCGGTGGGGCCTCGCTACTTCCTCATCGACTCGTTCGCCGCCCCCCTGCAGGGCACGTTGACGCCGATGCTGGACTCCATCATGCGCCGGCCGCTGTTCGGGCGGGACTGCTTCCCGTCGGGCCACACCGGCACCACGCTGGTGGTGCTGTTCTACTCGTGGCGGTTCTCCCGGAAGCTGTTCTGGGTGATGTTGCTGCCGGGCATCGGCCTCATCGTCGCGACGCTGGCCGGGCGCTTCCACTACGCCACCGACCTCCTGTGCGCGGTGCCGCTGGTGATGGTGGTGGTGGGCATGTCCGCGGCCCTGTCCCGAGCCGCCCGTCAGCGCGAGAGCGAGAGGGCCGCGCGTTCCGTCCCGGTCGACGCTATCTTGCGCCCCTGAGCCCGGTCCGGCGACTGACGCCGGCCGCCAGGAGCCCCCATGTCCAGGCCCGTGTTGTCGCAGCGCGTGTCCCGGTTCGGCACCACCGTCTTCTCGGAGTTCAGCGCGCTGGCGCAGAAGCATGGCGCCGTGAACCTGGGGCAGGGGTTCCCCGACTTCGACGGGCCCGACGCCGTGAAGGAGGCCGCGCAAAAGGCCATCCGCGACGGCGTCAACCAGTACGCCATGAGCATGGGCGCCCGCGACTTGCGCGTGGCCATCGCCGAGCACGCCGCGCGCTTCTACGGCCAGACGGTGGACCCGGACACCATGGTGACGGTGACGAGCGGCGCCACCGAGGCCATCCTCGACGTGATTCTGGGCCTCGTGGACCCGGGCGACGAGGTGGTGGCCTTCGAGCCGTTCTACGACTCGTACGACGCCAACATCACCTTCGTCGGCGCCACCGCGCGCTGGGTGCCCCTGCGTCCCCCGGACGAGGCCCATTCCCAGTGGTGGTTCGACTGGGACGAACTCCGCGCCGCCTTCGGGCCTCGCACGCGGCTGCTCATCCTCAACACGCCGCACAACCCCACGGGCAAGGTCTTCACCCGCGAGGAGCTGGAGCGCATCGGCGAGCTGTGCGCCGAGCATGACGTGAAGGTGCTGTCCGACGAAGTCTATGAGCACATCACCTTCGCGCCCGCGCGCCACGTGCGGCCGGCCACGGTGCCGTCGCTCGCGGACCGGACGGTGACGGTGAGCAGCGGCGGCAAGGCCTTCAGCCTCACGGGCTGGAAGGTGGGCTGGGTGATAGCGCCGCCCGCGCTGCGTGACGCGATTCAGCGCGCGCACCAGTTCGTGACCTTCGCCACGGCGTCTCCCTTCCAGGCGGCCATGGCGGCGGCGCTCCGCCTGCCGGACGCGTACTTCGCGGAGCTGGCGGCGACCTACCTGGCGAGACGGGAGCGGCTGCTCGGCGGACTGCGCGAGGCGGGACTGCCGGCGTACACGCCAGATGGCAGCTACTTCATCCTCGCGGACATCCGGGGCTTCGGCTTCGCCGACGACGTGGCCTTCTGCCGTCACCTGGTGACGGAAGTGGGCGTCGCGGCCATTCCCCCGAGCGTCTTCTACGGGCCCGAGCACCGACACCTGGGACACGGGCTCGCCCGCTTCGCGTTCTGCAAGACGGATGCGGTGCTGGATGAAGCGGTGCGCCGCCTTCGCGCGAAGCTGTCGCCTCGACGCTGACGGACGTCAGGCCTCCGGCTCGGGGCCCACGCGCGTTGCGAGCCCCGGACGGGGTTGCTACATCCCCTCGCAGGAGGGCGGCCCGGCACTTCCCGGCCGCCGCGCGCGTCCGTGGACTTCTTCGGCGAGCTGTACCTGCGCAGCACGTTGCCGTTCCTCTCCGAGTCGGTCACGGCGAGGGAGGTGGACTACCTGTCGCGCGTGTTCGCCGACGTCCCCGGCTCCGGGCCCGTGGTGGACCTGGGCTGTGGCCATGGTCGCCATGCCGCGCGACTCCAGGCCTCCGGTCCCTTGGCGGGTCGCGTCATCGGGTTGGAGAAGGACGCGCTCTCTCTGGCGATGCGACGCCCGGGCTTCCCCGTGGTGCGTGGTGACCTGCGGGCCTTGCCCTTTCGGGAGGGAAGTCTGTCCGGTGCATACGCGTGGTATTCCACGCTGTTCGCCTTCACGGACGAAGAGCACGTACACATCCTCCGGGAGCTGGCGCGAGCCATGAGACGGGGAGGGCGCCTGGTGTTCCAGACGGTGCCCCACGAGCGACTGGCTGCGTCACCGGGCGCCGCGTTCCAGCGCGGGCTTCCCGGCGGTGGCGTGCTGGAAGAGGAGAGTCACTTCGACATGGTGACGGGACGCGACATGGGACGCCGGACGCTCACGCTCCCGGACGGGCGCGTCCTCTCCGCGTCCTACGCCCTTCGTTACTATCCCCTTGCGGATCTCGCCGCGCTGTTGGAAAGCACGGGGTTTTCAATCGCCTGGGTGCATGGCGGGCTCGACGGTGAGCCGCTGACGCATCTGTCTGCCGACCTGATTGTGGGAGCGGTGCCGCGAGATGGCTGAGAATTCACGAGCGCGTGGAACCCTGCTGAGCCAACTGCCGAAGCGGGTGGACGTGTATGAAGTCGGCCCTCGGGACGGACTCCAGAACGAGCTGCGCACGCTGCCCACGAAGGACAAGGCGCGGCTGATCGACGCGCTCGTGACGGCCGGCGAGAAGCGCATCGAGGTGACGTCGTTCGTATCACCCAAGTGGATTCCCCAGCTCGCGGACGCGGAGGAGTTGCTGCGGTTGGTGGGGCGGCGCGAGGGCGTGGTGTTCTCCGCGCTGGTGCCCAACCTCAAGGGGCTGGAGCGCGCGAAGGAGGCGGGGCTGCAGGAGGCCGCGGTGTTCATCTCCGCGTCCGAGGCCCACTCCAAGAAGAACATCAACAAGACCATCGCCGAGGCCATGGCGGGTGCCCGCGAGGTGACGTCCGCGGCACTCCAGGCCGGGATGCGCGTGCGCGGCTACCTGTCCACCGTGTGGGGCTGCCCCTATGAGGGCCATGTCCCGGTGGAGCGCGTGGTGGACATCTGCCGGTACCTGGTGGATGCGGGCATCTACCAGCTCAGCCTCGGCGACACGATTGGCGTGGGCACGCCCCGGCAGACGGAAGAGATTCTCGAGGCGCTCCTCAAGCACCTGCCGGTGGAGAAGCTGGCGCTGCACCTCCACGACACCCGGGGCACCGCGCTGGCCAACTCACTGGTGGGCCTGTCCGCGGGCGTGACGACGTTCGACGCGAGCATCGGCGGACTGGGCGGCTGCCCCTATGCGCCCGGGGCCGCGGGCAACCTGGCCACCGAGGACGCCGTCTTCATGTTCCATGGCATGGGCGTGGACACCGGCATCAACCTGGACCGGCTGGTGGAGGCCGGGGAGATTGCCCAGGAGCTCATCGGCCGGAAGCTCGCGGGCAAGTACCTTCAGGCCGCGCTGGGCGAGCGCGAGAAGAAGGCCTCCCGTCGCTTGCAGACCTGAGCCAACCCGGTATGGCGTCCCCCTGGGCTTCGCTCGGAGGACGCCCCGGGGCGGCCGGTCCGCGAGGGGTAGCAAGCCTGTAATCTTTTGACGGTGGTTCCGATGTGAGTGAGGCGCTGGTAGCCTGGGTAGCAGTCGACCCTGCTTTCACACCTGGACTTGCTTCATGACCCACTCGGTCGACGCGACGGCCCTCGCGCGACGCTCGCTGGAAATCTTCGACGAGCATCAAACCGCTCTCAACCGCCGGACGGACCGGATGTTCGCGGCGCTGATGGGCCTTCAATGGTTGGGGGCACTCCTCACCGCGTGGGTCTTGTCGCCAAGGACGTGGGCGGGGACCTCCAGTGAGGTGCACCCCCATGTCTGGGCTGCCGGAGGGCTCGGTTTCGTGGTGGCCAGCCTCCCGGTGACGCTGAGCCTGCTGCGTCCCGGGGGCACGTCCACGCGGTTCTCCATCGGCGTGGCGCAAGCGCTGATGTCCGGGCTGCTGATCCACATCACCGATGGCCGCATCGAGACTCACTTCCACATCTTCGGTTCGCTGGCCTTCCTGGCCGTCTATCGGGACGTGCGCGTGCTGCTCGTCTACTCGGGTGTCGTCGTGGTGGACCACCTGGCGCGCGGGCTGTTCTGGCCGCAGTCCGTGTTCGGCACGGACCTGGTGAGCATCTGGCGTCCGCTGGAGCACGCGGGCTGGGTGCTGTTCGAGAACGTGTTCCTCATCCTGACGTGCCTGAGCGGACGGAAGGACTTGCGGGAGCTTGCCTCGCGACAGGCCCGTCTGGAGCTGTCCCAGGCACAGCTCCAGACGAAGGTGGTGGAGCCATTGATGGACTCCGCCCGCGAGCTGACGGAGGCGATGCTCTCCCTGACCATCACCACCGAGGACCAGCGCCGGATGCTGTCACGGCAGGCGCAGGCGCTGTCGGAGACGCAGGTGACGGCGACGGAGATTCAGCGCACGTCGGAGGAGACGTCGCGGCGGGCGGAGGCCATCCTCGCGTCCACGACGCAGGCGGGCGATGCGGGGAGCACGGCCCAGTCGATGATTGGCAAGAGCATGCTCGGACTGGAGGGCATCCGCGCCCAAGCCGCGGAGCTGTCCGGGCAGTTGGAGGAACTGGGCTCTCGGGCCCGCCGGCTCACGGCCATCGCCGCCACCGTCAAGGACCTGGCGGACCAGTCGAACATGGTGGCCCTCAACGCGGCGATTGAAGCGGCGCGCTCGGGCGAGATGGGCAGGGGGTTCGCGGTGGTCGCCTCGGAGATGCGTCGGCTCGCGCGCCAGTCTCAGAAGGCCACGAGCGAGGTGCGCGTCATCCTCGACGACACGATGAAGTCCATCAACGCGGTGATGACGGCGAGCAAGCGAGGCTCCGAGCGCATGGCACTCGACCTGGAGACAGTGCGAGCGTCAGGCGAGAGCCTCCAAGGACTCACCGCGATGATGGAGAGCAGCACCGACAGCGTGCGCCGCATCTCCGCGGCCGTGGGACAGCAGTCAGCGGGCGTCTCGCAGCTCTTCGGCGCGGTGAATGACCTGTCCGCGATGATGACGGAGACCCTGGGCCGGCTGGATGCCGCGACCTCCGCCACCAGTGCCCTGCGCACCGTCACCGACCGCGTGCAGAACGTCATCCAGACCTACCAACCCGACTCACATCGACCTTCCTGAGCCCTCGGGCCGGGGCCGGACTTCACTCTGGGTAATCATACTCGGAGTGTGCCCGGGCGGGATTTTCAGAGGGGGCGGACTCCACGGCCCGCCCCCAGGCTCCAGACTCACCGGTCGCCGATCATCGACGCCAGCTTCTCCTGAAGGCCCAGGTGCGCCGCCGCGGACTCAAGCATGCGGCGCTCCTTGCGGTCGATGCGGCCATCCACCAGGGCCATCTCGACGATGTTGCGCAGGAAGACCTCGGCCTCGGGGCTGCCCCGGACGACCAGTCGCTCGAAGAGCTGCGGCCCCGCGTTGAGGGCCATCTCCACCTGGGCCCACTCGACATCCCAGCGCTCGGAACACAGCTTCAGCAGCTTGCGCTCAGCGGGAGTCACCGTGCCGTCGGCGGCGGCGATGGCGGCCATCATGTAGAGCAGCCGTTGGCGCTCCTGGACATCCATCACCGCGTCCGTGCCGTTCCCCGCCGGAGCCACCGCGGGCGCACCACCATTCGACGGCCGAGCCATCGGCGCTCGGGCGGGCGGGGCCCGGTAGCTGCTGGCACCCTCGCGGACATTCCACGCCTCGAACGGCAGCGCGGACGCGAGCACCCAGTCCCGTTCACCGGTGGCGAGCTGCGTGCCGCAGAACTCGCAAGCCGTGGCGGCGCTGTCGGTGAGCGGCGCGTTGCACTGGGGGCAGCGGTCCGTGGACACGCCATTCGCCGTGTTCGTCCGCGCGCCATGCTTGCGCACCAGCGTGAAGACGAAGCGCTGGGGCAGGGTGGGAATCTGCGGCGGGCGCTCGTTGACGGGGCCCACGCCCATGCGCGCGCTCCAGCGAATCTCCGCGTGGGCGCGATCATACCCGCGCGGGTCCACCTCCAGCAGCCGCACGTCCACCGAGCCCACCGCGCACTCCAGGAACACGCGCCGCCGGCCCTGACGACGCAGCCCGTCCAGCTCGGAGTTCAACGTCCCGAGCGCCTCCGGAGTCGCCACCTTGGACAGGCCCTTCGTCTCGCCCCGGCTCTGCGCGTCGATCCACTTCCAGAACAAGAGCGACGCACGGTCCTCCAGGACCTCCAGGTTGAGCGCCGGGTCCTCCTGGCGCGCCTGCATCAGCCCATCCACCGTCCGGTGGTAGCGCGAGTGCTCCACGCCCTGGGTAATCTCCGTGAGCGTCCAGTCGTAGTTGCCAGAGTTCACCACCGCGTTGCAGAACTCGCAGCGGTTGGCCGCGCCGCCCTTGTACGGGGCGCCGCAGTTGGGGCACTTGCCCTGGAACAGGTCCGCGCCGATGCGCGTCTGCGCGCCCGGCTTGCGCACGAAGGTCCACACCTCCGTGAAGGTCTCCATCGGGGCCCGGCGCGCGGCTTCGACGGCCTGCGCATCCGTGTCGTTCGCCGACACATCCGTGTCCCGCATCCGCGCCTGCACGCGGACCTGGATGCTGTCGAACCACTCGCTCTGCTCCAGGCCGATGAGCTGGACATCGAGCACTTCGATGTCGGTGATGGCATCGCGCACGCCCTGCGCATCCAGCAGCTTGAGCTGCACGTCGAAGCGCTGCCACGTCGCGTCCGACAGGAAGGGCCGCACCGGCGTCATGTCGCGGCGGAACCAGGCCTGCTGCAGGTCCATGAACAACCGACGCACCTTGCCGAGCACGGGCTCCAACTCGAACGCGGAATCCTTCAGCTTGAGCGCGTTGACCCAGCCGGACACATCTCGGGAAGTCACCTGGGTGCGCTGGTCCGCCTCGTACTGGTCCAACGCCTTGCGCGTGGTGGCCGTCGGGTGGAGGTTGCGCTTGTAGAGCCAGTACCCGACGCCGCAGATGACCAGCAGCGGAATCATCACCTTCGGGTAGCGGAACACCAGCCGGAACGCCTCGAAGAGGATCCAGATGGGAATCCCATCGCCACCGCCGTCGCGGTCGGAGGAGGGACGCGTGTAGTGCTCGCCACCGCCGCCTCGGGCCAGGGCGTCGAGCGGAACGAGGGCCAGGGCCACCAGGGGGAGGGCCAGGGGCCACCGGGAGGCCCATGGGGAGAGCTGTCGGAGCACGGTGCGCGGCGAAGGCATGAGGGGATGCTAACCGTTTCCGCCTTGCCAGACCCGCCTTCCCACCGCACTCTGCCGCGTCCCAGAGCGGCCCGCCGGGCGGGCCCTGGAAGGGGAGCGGATATGCCGGAATTCAAGGTCGACGCACGCGGTGCCATCGAGATCTGGACCATCGACGGCGAGGGCCGCCGCAACGCCATCAGCCGCGCCATGCTCCAGGAGCTCGGCGCGCTCGTCGCTCGCGTGTCCTCGGGGCACCAGGTGCGCGCCGTCGTCATCACCGGCGCGGGCGACAAGGCCTTCTGCGCGGGCGCGGACCTCAAGGAGCGCGCGGGCATGGCCGAGGACGAGGTGCGCTTCTTCCTCGACGGGCTGCGCAAGACGTTCCGCGCGATTGAGAAGAGCGACTGCGTCTTCATCGCCGCCATCAACGGCGCGGCCTTCGGTGGAGGCACCGAGCTGGCGCTCGCCTGTGACTTGCGCGTGGCGGCCCCGGCGGCCGAGCTGGGCCTCACCGAGGTGAAGCTGGGCATCATCCCCGGAGGAGGCGGCACGCAGCGGCTGGCGCGGCTCGTGGGCCCCGGCCGCGCCAAGGACCTCATCCTCACCGCGCGACGCCTCAACGCGGCGGAGGCGTTCGCCGTCGGACTCGTCAACCGGCTCGCGCCCGAAGGGCACCTGTTGGAAGTGGCGCACGGGCTGGCGGAGTCGGTGGTGGACAACGCCCCCATCGCGGTGGCCACCGCCAAGCACGCCATCGACGAGGGCACGGGCCTGGAGCTGGATGACGCGCTCGCGCTGGAGCTGCGCAAGTACGAAGAGGTCCTCAAGACGGAGGACCGCCTGGAGGGCCTGCGCGCCTTCGCCGAGAAGCGCCCCCCCGTCTTCAAGGGACGCTGAGGAAACACACGAAGGGCGGTGGCTCGCGACTCGCGAACCCCGCCCTCGTGACCTCATGTCGGGTCGGACCCTTCGTCAACGGAAGTGGCCCGCGCGATGAGGCGGCCCATCAGCTAGGCGTTGGCGCTCTTCTCCGGCGCCAGGCCGATGTTCTGCTTGTTCATGTAGCCCATGGCCTTGTCCTTCACCTGGGTGCGCAGGTCGTCGCCCGTCTTGGGCGTGAGCAGCAGGGCCGCCACGCCGCCCGCCACCGCGCCGATGAGGAACAGCCCCAGGCCGCCCAGGCCGGTCCGCCCCGGCTTGTAGGTCGTCAGGCCCACGTGCCGCAGTGCATCATCCGGCTCGAAGTCGTCCCAGCGATCGCGGGCGACCCGGGGGAGCTCGTCGAGGAGCTTGTGGGCCATCCACTTGCGGTACAGCTCGCTCTTGGCCAATCCCTTCGCCGTCCACTTCGCCTTCTTCTTCGCGAACATGCTTCCCTCCTGGGCCAGTGTTGGTCGGGGACGCGCCGCACTACGGAGCGTCTCCTTCGAGCTTTGAAGGTAGGCAGGGGAGCCCGTGGCGGCATCCCCCGGGCCCTGGGGTTCGCACGACGCGTCATCAGATGGACGACAAGGTGTGTTGGACCCCTCGGTGAGTTAGCAGCCAGCCGGGGACCTTTCTGCTATGTCGCCCGGGCCATGTCCCAAGACACGAAACTGCTCGAGAAGATCGCCCAGGTGGAGAAGGGTGGCGCGTCCAAGTACCACGCGAAGAACCAGGAGGCCGGCAAGCTGTTCGCGCGTGAGCGCATCCGCCTGCTCGTCGACGAGGGCTCCTTCGTCGAGGACGCGAAGCTCGCCAACAACCTGGACGCGGAGCTGCCCTCGGACGGCGTCGTCATCGGCCTGGGCAAGGTGGCCGGACGCACCGTGGCCATCATGGCCAACGACTCCACGGTGAAGGCCGGCAGTTGGGGCGCTCGCACGGTGGAGAAGATCCTCCGCATCCAGGAGACGGCCCGCTCGCTGCGCTGCCCGCTGCTCTACCTGGTGGACTCCGCCGGAGCCCGCATCACCGACCAGGTGGAGATGTTCCCCGGCCGCCGGGGCGCGGGCCGCATCTTCTACAACGAGGTGCACATGTCCGGGGACGTGCCCCAGGTGTGCCTGCTCTTCGGACCTTCCGCCGCCGGTGGCGCGTACATCCCCGCGTTCTGCGACCTGGTCATCATGGTGGACGGCAACGCCTCCATGTACCTGGGCAGCCCGCGCATG
Source organism: Myxococcus eversor (assembly GCF_010894455.1). Lineage (GTDB taxonomy): Bacteria > Myxococcota > Myxococcia > Myxococcales > Myxococcaceae > Myxococcus > Myxococcus eversor. The sequence continues at coordinate 146,339 of NZ_JAAIXY010000025.1, forward strand.
GCGGAGATGGTGATTGGCGAGAAGGTGACGCTGGAGGAGATGGGCGGCGCGAAGATGCACTGCTCCATCTCCGGCTGTGGCGACGTGCTGGTGAAGACGGAGCAGGAGGCCATCGCCGCGGCGAAGAACTATCTGAGCTACTTCCCGGAGAACTGCAGCCAGCTTCCGCCGCGCGCGGAGTCCAAGGCGCCCAAGGCCAGCGGGAAGAAGGTCGAGGAGATCGTCCCCGTCGACCAGAACAAGCCCTTCGACATGCACGCCCTCATCACCGAGCTCATCGACGAGGGGAGCTGGTTCGAGGTGAAGAAGCTCTTCGCCCAGGAGCTGATCACCGGCCTGGCTCGCATCGACGGCCGTCCCGTGGGCATCATCGCCAACCAGCCCAAGTACAAGGGCGGCGTGCTCTTCGTGGACAGCGCGGACAAGGCCGCCCGGTTCATCTGGCTGTGTGACGCCTTCAACATTCCGCTGCTCTACATGGCGGACGTGCCGGGCTTCATGATCGGCACCAAGGTGGAGCGCGCGGGCATCATCCGCTCCGGCGCGAAGATGATCTCCGCCGTGTCCGAGGCCAGCGTGCCCCGCATCTGCCTCGTCGTCCGCAAGGCGTACGGCGCCGGCCTCTACGCCATGAGCGGCCCGGGCTTCGCGCCCGAGGCCACCCTGGCGCTGCCCGGGGCGATGATCGCCGTGATGGGCCCGGAGGCGGCCGTCAACGCCGTCTACTACAACAAGATTCAGGAGCTGCCCGAGGCCGAGCGCCCCGCCTACGTCCAGAAGCTGCGCGACGAGTACAAGGCGGACGTGGACATCTACAAGCTGGCCAGCGAGCTCATCATCGATGACATCGTCCCTGGTGAGCGCCTGCGTCACGAGCTGACCCAGCGGTACGGGCTGTACGCCTCGCGCCAGACGCCTCGGGCCGAAAAGAAGCACGGCGTCTATCCCGTTTGAGTAGAGAATCTTGCCCTGCCCGGAAGGCCCGCTGCCTTCCGGGACCCTTTGCTATAGATCCACCCGACCATGGACTTTGAACTCCCCGAAAGTCATCGCGCCCTCCAGTCCTCCCTCCGCGACTTCTGCGAGCGCCAGGTGAAGCCCTTCGCCAGCCAGTGGGACAAGGAGGAGAAGTTCCCCATGGCGGTGGTGAAGGAGCTGGGCCAGCTCGGCGTCATGGGCATCCTCGTCTCGGAGAAGTACGGCGGGGCGGACATGGACTCGCTCGCCGTGGCCGTGGCCGTGGAGGAGATCGCCCGCTACGACGGCTCGCTCGCCCTCACGGTGGCCAGCCACAACGGCCTGGGCACCAGCCACCTGCGCGTCTTCGGCAACGAGACGCAGCACGCGAAGTACCTGCCCAAGCTCGCCTCCGCGGAGGCCCTGGGCGCCTGGGGTCTGACGGAGCCCGGGTCCGGCTCGGACGCGTCCGGCATGAAGACGACGGCGGTGCGCCAGGGGAAGAACTGGGTGCTCAACGGCACCAAGATGTTCATCACCCAGGGCACCGTGGGCGATGTCTTCGTCGTCCTCGCGGTGACGTCACCCCAGAAGCGCCAGAAGGGCGTCACGGCGTTCCTCCTGGAGAAGGGGATGCCCGGGTTCAGCCAGCGCGCCATCCACGGCAAGCTGGGCATGCGCTCGTCGGACACGGCGGAGCTGGTGCTGGAGAACGTGGAAGTGCCGGACGAGAACCGCGTCGGCGAGGTCGACCACGGCTTCATCGACACCATGAAGATCCTCGACAAGGGCCGCATCACCATCGGCGCGCTGGCCGTGGGTCTGGCCCGGGGCGCGCTGGAGGAGTCGGTGCGCTACTCCAAGGACCGCACCGCCTTCGGCCAGCCCATCTCCGAGTTCCAGGCCCTGCGCTGGATGATGGCGGACATGAAGACGGAGACGGACGCGGCCCGGCTGCTCGTCCACCGCGCGGCGCGACTGGCCGATGCGGGTCAGCCGTACTCCAAGGAAGCCTCCATGGCGAAGCTGTTCGCCTCCGAGGTCGCCATGCGCGCGGCCTCCAAGGCGGTGCAGATCCACGGCGGCTACGGCTACACCCGTGAATTCCCCGTTGAGCGCTACCTCCGCGACGCCAAATTGTGTGAAATTGGAGAGGGAACGAGCGAGATCCAACGCACCATCATCGCGAGAGAGACCTTCAAAGGGGCTTGATGGACACGGCACGGCTGGAGGGACTCGGGCTTCAAGTACGTGAGGATGTGGCCGGCATCGAAGCGGTGCTGGACCTGGAGTCGTCGCCTCTCGTCAATCCCGTGACCAAGGCGTTCATCGCCGAGGTGACCTTCCAGGTGATGGGGGATCGGCTCATCCCCATCTCCCCGGCGGCGGTGGTGGGACTCGCGCCCATCCTCATCGGCGCCCTCAGCGACGTGGCGGATATCGAAGCGCTGCTGTCGGACGCCTTCAACGAGCACATCTTCCACGTCCAGCGCCGCTCGGCGGAGCTCCAAGTGCTTGGGCTGGCCCCGCGTGTGGACCAGGACACCCTGGAGCTGACCACCGAGGTGGTGGAAGGGGACCTCACCGTCCTGCTCGCCGCGGACCGGCTGGGCAACTTCCGGATTGCCCGCGCCCAGCGGGAAAAGGGCGGCGACGTGTCCGGCGGTGCGGGGCACACGCTGGAGCTGTCGGAGTTCCGGGAGCGCGCGGCGCTGACGGGCTACCTGGCGGCGCTCCTTGGAGAGCCGGCGAGCCGTCCCCAGCCGGCGGGCGCGGGGCTGGTGCGCTTTTCGGACATCGTGGAGAAGTTTGGCGCGGAGTCGTTGGTTCCGCCCCGGAGCAGCCTGGAGCTGCTGGCGCAGTTGCAGGTAGAGGGCAGGCCGTACCGCTTCGCCGCCGCGAGGGTGGCGGGGCGCACCTTCCGGGGGCTCCTCGCGGGGGCCCAGGGCAAGGTGTGGGCGGGCCGGTTCGAGCTGGATGAATTCCCGGGCATTGCCCGGATGGTGGCGGCGCTGCTGAAAGTTCGTCCCGAAGCCGTGAGGCTGGTGGGACCGGACGCGCCTCAGGAGTGAGAGACGTCCGTGGAGAAGCTGAGTCCGTCGGAGCGGGTGGAGTCCCTGGAGAAGCGTCTGGGGCTGGGGTTCTCGCGCAGGGAGGTCGCCCTCGAGGCCCTGACCCACAAGACCTACGTCAACGAGACGCGGGATAAAGACCTCAAGGACAACCAGCGGTTGGAGTTCCTGGGCGACTCGGTGGTGAACCTGGCCGTCGGGCACCGGCTGATGGAGCGCTTCCCGGGGATGCCCGAGGGCGACCTCACCAAGATGCGCGCCCGCATCGTCAACGAGGACGGCCTGGCCCGGGTGGCCCGCATCATCCCCCTGGGGGACCTGCTGCTCCTGGGCCGGGGGGAGCTCCTGTCCGGCGGCCGGGAGAAGAACTCCGTGCTGGCGGATGCGCTGGAGGCCGTCTTCGGCGCCGTCTTCCTCTGCGCGGGCCTGGAGTCCGCGGCGGCGCTGGTGGACCGGTACTTCGCGGAGCTCCTGGACGAGGTCTCCAGCGGCCAGGGGCGGCTGGACTACAAGACGCTCCTCCAGGAGATGGCTCACGAGAAGCTCAAGCTGTCGCCGCGCTACCGAGTGGTGTCGGAGACGGGCCCGGAGCACTCCAAGGTGTTCGAGGTGGAGCTGTCGCTCGGAGAGGCGCCCTTCGCCAGGGCCTCCGGCCGCAGCAAGAAGGAAGCGGAGCAGTGCGCGGCGCAGGCCACCCTGGAGCGAATCAAACAGGACGCCGCCGCCGCGAGCGCCGCCCCGCCCACCCCCGAGGGAGGACCCGCCCCGGTGGAGCCTCCCACCCCGGAAGTGCCACCGGACGACACCTCGGCGTGAAACCCCTTGGTGGGGAAGGGGGTGGGGAATAAGGTGCCGCGCCCATGCGCCCCTCCTCCCCCCTCCGTCTGACGTTCGCGCTGGTGGCCTGCCTTCTGGCGGGAACCGCTGTCGCCGCGGCGCCGACGGGCAAGTGGACGAAGAAGGTGGCGGCCGGCAAGGACCTCTACGCCACGCTCAAGACGAGCGAGGGCGACATCACCGTCCGCCTCTTCTCCAAGGGCGCCCCGAAGACGGTGGCGAACTTCGTGGGCCTGGCCACGGGTGAGAAGGAGTGGAGGGACCCCAAGTCCGGGGACATGTCGAAGAAGCCGCTGTACGACGGCACCGTGTTCCACCGCGTCATCCCGGGCTTCATGATTCAGGGCGGAGACCCGACGGGCACTGGCTCTGGTGACCCGGGCTACCGCTTCGAGGACGAGTTCAACAACGGGCACTTCTTCGACAAGCCGGGTCAGCTGGCCATGGCCAACCGGGGGCCGGGCACCAACGGCAGCCAGTTCTTCATCACCACCAGCGCGCCTGACCACCTGACGAACAAGCACACGCTCTTCGGCGAGGTGGTGAAGGGCTACGACGTCGTGGAGAAGATTGGCGCCGTGGCGCGTGACAACCGGGACCGGCCGCAGACGCCGGTGGTCCTCACCCGGGTGGAGCTGAGCGAGAAGGCGCCCCCCGGCGTCGTCATCCCGAAGAAGGGCCGGACGGCGGATGTCCCGAGGGCGCCGAAGTCCGAGGGCGCTCGGCCCGAGTCTCCCCGGTAGAGCGGCGGGACTCGAGGGGCAGTGGATTTGAAACGGGCTCGCTGCTTCAGCGGGCCCCACCAGCAGGACGGGAGGGCAGCATGGGAATGACGGACGAGGCCCGCGCGGGCAATGACCTTTACGCCACCTTCGACACCACGCAGGGGCAGATTGTCGTGAAGCTGTTCCCGAAGGACGCCCCGGATTCGGTGGCGAGCTTCGTGGGACTGGCGACGGGGGAGCTGGAGTTCACGGACCCGAAGACGCAGCAGCCGACGAAGCGGGCGTTCTATGACGGCACCATCTTCCACCGCGTCATTCCGGGCTTCATGATTCAGGGCGGCTGTCCGCTCGGCTCCGGCCGCGGCAACCCCGGCTTCAACGTGAAGGACGAGTTCCAGTCCGGCCGGAAGTTCGACAAGAAGGGCCTGCTGGCGATGGCGAACATCGGCCGGCCGCACACCAACGGCAGCCAGTTCTTCCTCACCACGTCGCTGCCGACGTACCTCAACAACAAGCACACCATCTTCGGCGAGGTCGTGAAGGGCTACGACATCGTGGAGACCATCAGCAACGTGGCCCGGGATGGTGATGACCGTCCCCGCACGCCCGTGACGGTCAACAAGCTGACCATCTCGACGACCCAGCCGTAGGCCGCCCGCCTGACCACCGCCCCGGGCAGATGCCGGGGGTGGTGGTCTGTTATAGGGCGCTGTTGGAAGTTCCCCCTCAGGGGCTCCCAGCCACATAGGGACTCCCAGACCACCTTCGAAGCAATGGCCTCTCCCAAGAACCACCGCAGCGGCTTCGCCGCGCTCATCGGACGCCCCAACGTGGGCAAGAGCACCCTGCTCAACGCACTCACCGGTGAGAAGATCGCCATCGTCTCCGGCAAGCCGCAGACGACGCGCAACCGCATCCTCGGAGTCGTGACTCGCCCCGAGGGGCAGGTCGCCTTCCTCGACACCCCCGGCATCCACCAGGCCAAGGGGGAGCTCAACCGCTACATGGTGGAGAAGGCCCTCCAGGCGGCCGAAGAAGTGGACCTGGTCCTCTTCCTGATTGAACCGCCCGCGGGCGAGAAGCTCGAGGTCAGCCCCGGCAACCGCATCATCCTCGAGCGACTCCAGAAGCTGGGCAAGCCCACCTTCCTGGTCATCAACAAGATCGACTCCATCACCAAGGCGGCCATCCTTCCGCTCATCGAGCTGTACCGCCAGGAGTTCCCCTTCGCGGAGGTGATTCCCATCTCCGCGCGAGAGAAGGACGGGGTGGAGCGCCTGTTCAACACGGTGCTGAGCCACCTGCCGGAAGGCGAGAACCTCTTCGACGAGGACATGCTCACCGACCAGCAGGAGCGCACGCTGGTGAGCGAGTACATCCGCGAGCAGGTGCTGCGGCACTGCCGCCAGGAGATTCCGTACTCCACCGCGGTGATGGTGGACATCTTCGACGAGTCCGAGCGCGAGCCCCGGCCGGGCACTCCTCCGGGCCAGCTGGGCGGACTCATCCGCATCGCCGCCTCCATCTTCGTGGAGCGCGACAGCCAGAAGGCCATCATCATCGGAAAACAGGGGCAGATGCTGAAGACGATTGGCACGGACGCACGCAAGTCCGTGCAACGCCTGCTGGGCGCGCATGTGTACCTGGACCTGCGTGTCCGGGTGGAGCCGCGCTGGAGCGAGCGCCCCGAAGGCCTCAAGAAGCTGGGATACGACTGAGATGAAGCCCCTGGTAGCCATTGTCGGACGCCCCAACGTGGGCAAGAGCACGCTGTTCAACCGCCTCATCGGCCGGCGCCTCGCGTTGGTGGAGGACCAGCCGGGAGTGACGCGGGATCGCCACTACGCGGACGCGGAGTGGGGTGGACGCGCGTTCACCTTCATCGACACCGGCGGCTTCGTCCCCGGCGAGAAGGACTCGCTGCTCAAGCAGGTGCGCGAGCAGGCGCAGCTCGCCGTGGAGGAGTGCGACGTCATCATCTTCGTCACCGACGGCCGGGAGGGCGTGACGGGCGCCGACGAAGCGGTGGCGAAGTACCTGCGCAAGAGCGGCAAGCCGGTGATTGTCGCGGTGAACAAGCTGGACACCACCAGCGGGCAGATGCAGTCGCTGACCGCGGACTTCTACAAGATGGGCCTGGGCGAGGTGCATGCCATGTCCGCGGAGCACGGCCTGGGCGTGCCCGGCCTGTTCGACGAAGTCGTCGAGAAGCTGCCGCCCAAGCAGGAGGGCGAGGACGCCGAGTCCCCGCCGGACGACGGCATCATCCGCGTGGCCATCATCGGCCGGCCCAACGTGGGCAAGAGCACCCTGGTCAACGCCATCCTGAAGGAGAAGCGGGTGGTGGCCAGCGAGATTCCGGGGACGACGCGAGACCCCATCGACTCGCCGCTGACGTACAGGGACCGCAAGCTGCTGCTCACGGACACCGCGGGCATCCGGCGCAAGAAGACGATTGCCCACCAGATCGAGAAGTACTCGGTCATCGCGGCGCTCAAGGTGATGGAGCGCAGCGACGTGGCGGTGCTGCTGATGGACGCCACGGAGCCCGCGGTGGACCAGGACGCGAAGCTGGCGGGCCTGGCCGAGGAGCGCGGCAGGGCGCTGATCATCGTGGTGAACAAGTGGGACCTGATCGACGCGGATCAGCGCCGCCAGGAGGCGTTCCGGGAGTCGCTCCGGCACTCGCTGAAGTTCGTGGGCTACGCGCCCATCATCTTCACGTCCGCGCTGACGGGCTCCAAGGTGGAGAAGGTGATGGACGCGGCGGTGGAGCTGGCCGAGCAGTTCCGGTTCCGGGCGCCCACGCCCCAGCTCAACCGCCTGCTGGAGTACATGGTGGACAACCATCCGGCGCCCATCGTCCGGAGCAAGCCGCTGCGCCTGTACTACATGACCCAGGTGACTTCGGCGCCTCCGACGTTCGCGCTGACGTGCAACCATCCGGAGGGCGTGCCGGACATGTACAAGCGGTACATCACCAATCAGCTCCGGAAGACCTTTGACTTGCGCGTGCCCATCCGGCTGGTGTTCCGGGACAGGCCCGGACAGGCGAAGCGGGCGGCTCGAAAGAAGCCGCACCTCCAGCACAAGCACTGAAGCGTCCGTGCGTTGACACTCGCGGCGCGCGCTCCGTACAGTGCGCCGCTCTTCCGCCCTCCGACAGGGTAGAGCATCGAAGCGCAGAGAGAGGTTGACCGACGTGGCTGGAACCAAGACCGAGAAGATTCGCCAGCAGGAACTTCGTCAGCCGGACACCTTCCAGAAGGTCGGCGCTGACGCGCGTGACTGGCTCATCCAGCGGCAGAAGTTCATCGGCATCGCCGTGGCCGTCCTCATCCTGGGCGGTATCGGCGTGGCCATCGCCAGCGAGGTATCCAAGCGCGGCGAGGAGGAGGCCTCCCAGGCCCTGGGGCAGGCGCTCGCCGTCCTGGACCGTCCCGTGGAGGGCGTGCAGCCCGCGCAGCCCGGCGACACCGAGACGCCCTTCAAGAGCTTGAAGGAGCGCGACGAGGCGCTGGTGACGGCGCTGACGGAGTTCCGCAAGGCGCACGCTGGGACGCGCTCGGCGACGACGGCCGCGCTGTCGCTCGGCGAGGCGCAGTTCCGCCTGGGCCACTTCGCTGAAGCGCAGACCGCGTTTGGCGACTACCTGAAGGGTGCCGCCCAGAACGACCCGCTCCGCGCGGGCGCGCTGGAGGGTCAGGGTTACGCCCTGGAGGCGGAGAAGAAGTTCGACGAGGCCACCAAGGCCTTCGAGCAGATGGGCGCGGCCGGCGGTGGCGAGTTCCTGGCGGGCATGGGCGACTACCACAAGGGCCGGATGCTCATCGCGCAGGACAAGAAGGACGAGGCCGCGGCCGTGCTGTCGAAGGTTTCGACGGACCACGCGAACACGACGGCGGCGCGGCTGTCGAGCGAGCGGCTGGCGGTGCTGGCCTCGCAGGGCGTGAAGATCCCGGCCCCGGCGCCCGCGCCGGCCGCCGTCACTGACGCGGGGTAGCACGCACGCTATGAGGAAGCAGCTCGTGAGCTGGAAGCATTGGTTGGGAAGTGCCGTGGCGGTCGGTCTCCTGGGCGGATGCAGCACCCTGCCGCGCTACGGCAATCCGGAGCTTCCCCGCACGGAGCAGGCGCCTCCGGTGGACTACTTCTCGGTGGACTGGTGGGCGCCGCTGGTGCAGCCCACCACCCTGGAGTATGCGCCGCGCGAGGTGGCCTCGCCGGCGTATGACGCCAAGAGCAAGACGGTCATCGCCCTGACGCGGGACGGTTATGTCCGCGGCGTGGGTCCGGATGGCCAGGTCAAGTGGTCCAAGCGCACGAGCACCCGCTTCGCGGCGGGCGCCCAGGTGAGCGACGGCGTGGCCTTCATCCCCGGGGGTGATGGCACGCTGTACGCGCTGGACGCCGCCACGGGCGAGCAGAAGTGGCAGTACGCGGCCGGCGAGTCGCTGGCCACGGTGCCGGTGATTGCCGAGGGCCTGGTGCTGGTGGCCTCGGAGAGCGACACGCTGTTCGCGGTGAAGGTGGAGGACGGGGTCTGGGCCTGGCAGTACCGCAGGGACCCGCCGTCGGGCTTCACGGTGCGGGGCGCGTCCACGCCGCTGGTTCGCGACGGCAACGTCTACGTGGGCTTCTCCGACGGCTACATCGTCTCGCTGAACATGAAGGACGGCGGCGCCAACTGGGAGAAGTCCCTGTCTGGCAGCGGCTCCGAGTTCCTGGACGTGGACACCACGCCCGCGCTGGATGACCACGGGCAGCTCTACGTCGCGTCGTACAAGAACGGCCTGTTCGCGCTGGAGGCGGAGTCCGGCGATCTGGTCTGGACGAGCGCGGTGGGTGGCATGACGGCGCTCCTGGCGAAGGGGCAGATGCTCTTCACCGTGGGCGACGGCCGGGTGGACGCCTATCTGGCGGAGGACGGACGGCTCCTCTGGTCGCACCCCCTGGGCGAAAGGGCTGGCCATACGCCGGTGTTCGCCAAGGGAATGCTGATTGTCCCCATCCAGCGCTCGCTGCTGTTCCTGGACCCGAAGACGGGGCAGGCGCGCGTGTCGTGGAACCCCGGGGACGGCATCTCCGCGACGCCGTTCGTGGCGGGCTCGAAGCTGTTCGTGCTCTCCAACAACGGCTGGCTCTACTCGCTGCAGTTCAACGGGCTGAAGGGGTGACGACGGTGGCGACCCGGACGGTCCGCGTGGTGGCGGCGCTGATTCCAGGTCGCCTCGACGCCCAGCGCTTCCTGGTGCAGCAGCGGCTTCCCGGTGGAAGCCGCGCGCTCCTGTGGGAGTTTCCTGGTGGCAAGGTGGAAGCCGGGGAGACGGATGAGGCGGCGCTGGCTCGCGAGTGCCGCGAGGAGCTGGACGTGGAGCTCTCCGTGGGCCGCCGGATGTGGGAAGGCCGCCACGAGTACCCGGACCTGACGGTGGAGCTGGTGCTCTACGGGGCTCGAATCGTGTCGGGTGAGCCGAAGCCGTTGGGCGCGCATGCGCTCGAGTTCCGGACGCCCTCGGAGATGAAGTCACTGCCGTTCTGCGAGGCGGACATTCCGCTCCTGGACGAGTTGGTGGCGGGAAGGTTGGGCGCGCTCGATTGATGCTTCAGCGGACGTTCCAGCACATCCCCGGCGTGGGCCCCTGGCGCGAGAAGGACCTCTGGGCACGAGGCTTCAAGACGTGGGACGACTACCCCGCGGCCGGCGAAGGGATTGCCATCACCCGGAAGACGGACGACATCGCCCGGGAGCGGCTCGCGCAGGGCCGTGAGGCGCTGGAGCGCAGGGACTTGCGTCGGCTGGCGGAGCTGATTCCGCCCCGTGAGCACTGGCGGCTGTATCCCGAGTTCCACCAGGACGCCGTCTACTTCGACATCGAGACGGACGGCCGCGAGGCGCAGGCGCCCACGGTGGTGAGCCTGTTCGATGCGACGGGCCTGCACGTGTTCATCCAGGGCCGGAACATGGATGAGCTGCCGGAGGCCATGGCGGCGCGGCGGTTGTGGGTGACGTTCAACGGGTCCACGTTCGACGTTCCGGTGCTGCGCAACTACTTTGGCGCCGGGCGGTTTCCGGTGCCGGACGCGCACATCGATTTGCGCTTCGTCACGCGGCGGCTGGGGTTGGGCGGCGGGCTGAAGGAGATTGAAGGAAAGATTGGCGCCGAGCGCCCGCAGCACATGAAGGGCGTCAACGGCTACGACGCGGTGCTGCTGTGGCGGGCGTATACGCGGCGTGGGGACGTGGAGGCGCTGCGCTTCCTGGTGGAATACAACCTCTACGACTCCTTCCAGCTCCGGACGTTGATGGACGTGGCCTACAACCGTGGCGCCGACGATTTGAACCAGGACGTGCCCCGGCTGCCCGTGTTCGAGCGCGGCGAAGTGCTCTACGACGTGAGCCGCATCCTCATGGACCTGAGTCCCACGGAGAGAGACTTGGAGACACTCGCGCGCGTCCGGGCCGAGGAACAGGGGCCCTGAGTCGCTGAGCAGGGCGGGCGGGCAGGGTGGCGTGCCGATTCGGCCCCCTTTGCCCCTGGGAGTCTCTTCCGGTGAACAACCGGGCTCCGGGGATGCATCGTGCCCGTGGAATGCGTCCGGGAGTCGTTTGTAGGGTGAGACGACCCCGAGACGGAGGACGCACGCATGAGCGACCCGATGGACCCGACGCAGAGCCCCGAGGAGCCCAAGCGCGGCTCGGCCGGAAAGAAGGCCGCCCTGGCTGGCGGTGCGCTGGTGGCGATTGGCGTGGGTGCGGCCGTGGCGCTGGGGGTCTTCGAGAAGGAGCCTGAGCCCGTGTACGCGGAGATTCCGAAGATCGAGGATGCAGGCGTGGCCGCGCCGCCTGCGCCGACTGCTTCGCTGCCGGAGAGCGATGGTCGAGTCCGGGAGATGGCGAGCCGGATGTCCGAGGAAGCGGAGCTGCAGCGCTGGCTTCAGGAGAAGGACCTGGTGCGCCGGGTGACGGCGGCGGTGAACAACATCGCGGAGGGCGCGAGCCCGCGGATGGTGCTGGGCTTCATGGGCCCAGCCGACAAGTTCCAGGTCGTCGAGGGCAAGAACAAGTCGGTGACCATCGACCCGCGAAGCCATGCTCGCTACGACCTGGTCGCGCGAGTGGTTGGAACGTTCGACGCGCAGGTCGCCAGGAGCATGTACCGCGACTTGAAGCCGCTCATCGACCAGGCGCATGGCGAGATTGCTCCGCCGGGACAGACCTTCGATTCGACGTTGAGTCGCGCCATTCAGCATCTGCTCGCGGTGCCGGTGCCGGAAGGCGGCGCGCTGGAGGTCCAGCCGCAAGGGGCGCTCTATGTCTATGCGTCACCGGAGCTGGAGGGACTGAGCCGGGCGCAGAAGCACTTGCTGCGGATGGGGCCGCAGAACATTCGAATCATCCAGGCGAAGCTCCGGGAGCTCCAGAGCGCGCTGGGGCTTCCTTCGGTGGCCGCCGAGGGCCCGTAGTCACAGGCCCCAATGTCCATGGGAGGCCCTGCGACGGGGCCTCCTGTAAGCATTCGGGGCCGCTGGGCCTGGGCTTAGCGACGCTTCTTCTTGGCCGACGCCGGGGGCGGTGCCGGCTTTTCCTTTTCGCCGGCGATCAGGAACGTGGTGCGGAGTTCTTCGACGTCACGGCCCAAGGTGTCCGTGAACGCGGTGCCAGTCTGGGCGTCGACGACCAGGGTGTACTCGAAGCCAGTCTTGAGAGGCTGTGGCAGGACGATGCGGTAGACGAGCCCGGTCTCGGATTCCTCGGCGACGTCATCGGAGACCATGGCGCGCTCGGCGGCGTCGAAGAGCCGGACCCGGTAGTTCCGAAGGCCCCGTGAAGCGGTCAGCTCCAGGGTCGTGGTCGGCTCGATGACCGGCTTCTCTCCAGGCTCCAGGGAGATCTCCACCAAGCCGGCATCGGGGGCCAGGGAGCGAAGCGCGAAGGTGGTCGGCGGCGGAGGCTTGGGTACCTCGGGAGCATCGGCGACGCCGGAGTCAGGCGACGGGCCCGAGGTCTTGTCCGGGCATCCCGTCAGCGCCAGCAGACCGCAGCAAAACGCGGTCGCGACCGCGGTTCGTTGGAGGAAACGCATGCCGGGCACGGTACGCGGCCACGGTGGCGCGGAGAAGCGAGGACTCAACGAGGACGTCCGGGCAACCAGGCCCACGGGCGGAAGGCCGAGAGGCCCAGGACCCTAAGATTCGGGCATTCGGGCTACGAGTCGGACGGGCCCTTCAGGCTGGCTGGCTCAGCCAAGCTCCGTCTTCAGGTGCAGTGGGCCGGCGGGGACGCCGACGTCCTTGCCGGCGGGGTCGTCCTGCTCGGTCTGCCAGGCGTTGGCCTCCGTCACCGTGTGGCCGTTGGCGACGTTGGAGATGGACATCTTGCCGTTGTGGCCCGCTGGAGCGATCTGACTGGTGTCGTAGCCGCTCCAGCCGGTGCCGGAGTTGGCGAAGGTGGCCTCGCCCCAGGTCTGGCCGGAGTTGGCGCCGGGCTTCGCGGAGCCGTCCTTGGACACGGCCCAGGCGATGCTGGTGTTGCTGTCGAACGCCAGGGTCTGCGACTGGCCGGGCTTGAGGGTGAACGTCACGGGCGAGCTCTTGTCGAAGTTCTGCCCGTCGTTCGGGTTGCCGTTCTGACCGGTCTTGTTCCAGAGCGTGATGGTCTGGGGCTCGTTCGTCGTGTTCTTGAAGGTGTTGGTGTACTTGAACTGGTCCTTCTGGCCCGCGTCGATGAGTTGGATGTTGCTGTTGTAGGGCGAGCCGACGTTGTTCTTGGCCAGCCAGGGCGCGTTCGAAGGAGCGGGCTCCGTGGATCCGGCCGAAGGAGGACCGAAGCCCGGGCCCGCGTCGCTGTTGTAGGTCGGGTGCGAAGGCTTCCCGGTGCGGCCCGCCTGACCCGTGGCCGAAGCGTCGCCCGGAATCGAAGGAGCAGGGGCCGCGTCAGCCGGAATCGCCGAAGCGCCGCCACGGGGGGCCTTGCCTGATCCGGAGACGTCCAGGGTGCCGCCTTCACCGCCTTGCGCGCCCGGAGCCTGGCCGCCCAGCGTCTTCAGCATCTGCGTGGCCTGCATGATCATCTGGACCAGTTGCTCCAGCGCCTTCTCCGGGCCGGCCGCCTGGGCGCCGCTCCCCGCCTTGCTCGGCCCGGCGTCGAAGGCGTCCGCCATGAACATCTGGCGCAGGTCGTTCCCTGGCTTCCGCGCCTGCGTACCCGCCACGCATGGGGCCGGAGTGGAGACCGGCTTGATGGCGGAGGAGTTCGAAACGGAGGGCGAGCAGGAGCGGCTGGGGATGGAGAGGGACATTGCGGACTCCGAAGGACCGAGGTTGGGAGCGGGCCGGAGAAGCAGGGCCGCCGTCGAACGACTTGCCCGGACCCAAGGCAGGGTCCGTGCAAGCCGCAGGTGCCCTCATGAGGCACACCGTTGCTTGGGAAATCAGTCACTTGGAGGGCCGGAGCTCCTGCCGCGTCCCGCGTCTCACGGTGACGCTGATCATCACCTGGTGTCACCAGTCACCAGGGAGCGCGAGTTCGGACTGCGCTACCAAGCGATGTAGCCGACCCTGAGCTTCCAGCGGAGAAGCCCCCCGCCTTGATCGCCCACGCAGTACGACCGGGTTCGCTCACGAGGGACAAGATGACGAGGGTAGGGTAAGCAGATTTTTCATGGCTGCCCGGTTACGAGTGCTCGCTGTCCTGGCTCTTTCTGCATGTGGCTCGGCAACCGTTGGCAGTGTCGGGCCGCCAGCGTCCGCCAAGTGGGTGGGTCCTGCCGTGCCGACTCCCGACGGCGGACAGGTGACCACGAGCATCTACTACGGCCCCTGGAGCTGCTCGGCCGCTTGGTGGAACCGCTGCGAGGCGCGGTGTGCAGGCGAAGGGCACACCCTCAAGGGATGCATCTGGCTGGCGGACATCAAGGGCGACTGGCGCGGCCGGTTCCTGGCGCTACCAGCCGAGGCCGGTGGACGGCTCGCAATCACGCACTGCTGCTGCGACTACGCCGCAGTGCCCAACGTGCCGGCGCTCCGGCGCATCTGGGACAGCGCGCGGCGGGGCTACCGCAACGCCTGGGCCCAGGAGTTCGGGGCATGGCCGCGCGTCCCTGGTGGCGACAACTGGCCCGGCCACCACATCCATGACTTGCTGCATGGCGGTCATCCCACGGCGCGCAACAACGTGCTGCCCATGCCACCCGAAGTGCACGACGTGGCCAACAAGGCATATCCTCAATGCTACGCGGGTGACGCGCGGTGGCGGACCATCGGACTGGATAGCCCGTATGCCGATTAGCCACCTGCAAAAGCTGCTCGACGAGGTCGCCGCGAGCCACTACCCGAACGCGCCCGCGACGCTTGAGCAGATAGCTGCGTTTGAGGCCAGCGCTGGCTGGCGCCTGGATGACGAGCTGCGCGCGTTCTACCTGCGCACCAACGGTGCATGCCTCTTCGAGCCACAGCCGGAGCAAACATTTCGCATCCTCGGGCTGCACGAAATCCAGCCGGTGCGAGTCGCCAAGCCTCGGCAGGAGGAATCGGCGGGAGCCGCGTCCTGGTGGACGCTCGTCTACCTACAGGACTCCGACTACAACCTCGTGGACGTGGCGCGGCCCGCGCCGTACCCCATCCTCGACGCCTACCACGAGACCTACCCGCAGCAGATCGTGGAGATTGCGTCGTCGTTCGCGGTATGGCTGGAGCGCACGTTGCGCAGCGGCAATCAACTCTGGTGGCTCCCCGCAGATTGATGGAGAGGGAATAGAAGCTGCCGAAAACCAAGGGCTGCAGCCAATATTGAGATGGTGCCGGCGAGGTCAAAACCGGGCTGGGAGTCCTCGGGCCGTTCAGGCTTGTCCGTGGCGACTGATTCCATGATGCCGACTCTCGACCAGCTTCTAGATACCGTGCACAGGTCGCCACGCAGCCTTGGACTTGCTGGTGGAGCTTGGCTCCAAGGCAAAGGCAACTGAAGCCGCAGCGCCCGGTGAAGGGCACCGGTCGGACAGGCCGCGCGCAAACCCCGGGATGGACCCGCGAGGACCGCCGCACGCCCCTGGCCTCCCTCTATCGTTACGTCCGATAACATGCGTTATGTAAACTAAGCGAATGGGAATCCAGGGGTCGTTTTCCCACGGTTCTTCCCCGCCGTTCCCAGGCCTCCGGCACGCCGCTGTCGGCCAAGATGCGGGCTCTTTCGAACCCCCAACCGGCGACCTCGAATGTTCGACAACTTGATCATCGCGGATGCGCGCTTCGCGTTCCGCACGTTCCGACGTGCCCCCGGCTTCGCGTTCGCCGCCATCCTCTGCCTGGCGCTGGGCATCGGCGCCAACGCCGTCATCTTCAGCGTGGTCAACGGCGTACTCCTCCGGCCCCTCCCGTACGCCGAACCCGAGCGGCTCGTTTCGCTCGTCGAGCTGCGCGCTCAAGGCAGCGGCGGCCCCGTCTCCTGGCTCACATTCTTCGACTGGCGGGACCAGACCCGGGCCTTCGAGCACCTGGCCGCGTTCACCGTGGGCGGCTCCATCCTCCGCACCGACGACGATTCCGAGCGCCTCGAGGCCACCCGAGGCACCGCCGACTACTTCTCCGTGCACGGCGTGCCTCCGTTGCTCGGACGGACCTTCGCGCCCGGCGACGACCAACCCGGTCACGAAGCCGTCGCCGTCCTCAATGAAGCCGTCTGGCGTCGCCGGTTCGGCGCGAATCCCGCCGTCCTCGGCAGCACGGTGCTCCTCGACAATGTCCCCCATACCGTCGTCGGCGTCATTCCTGAGTCCTTCGACCCGAACATGGATGTCTGGCTCCCGCTGGTGGCTCCGCCCGATGCCCGCGGCGCTCGCTATTCCACGGTGCTCTCGGTACGCGCCCGACTGGCGCCCGGAATCACCCTGGACACG
Source organism: Myxococcus eversor (assembly GCF_010894455.1). Taxonomy (GTDB): domain Bacteria; phylum Myxococcota; class Myxococcia; order Myxococcales; family Myxococcaceae; genus Myxococcus; species Myxococcus eversor. The sequence goes on from NZ_JAAIXY010000025.1 coordinate 162,827, forward strand.
GCGAACGAACAGCTCAAGGCCGTCACCGCCGGCATCGCCGCCGCGGGCCCCGAGGCCCTCAAGGACCGCACCGCCCGCGTCGACTCGCTCGCCGAGGCCCAGACGCGGCTCTGGAGCGGCCCCCTGAAGCTGCTGCTCGGCGCCGTGGCCCTGGTCCTCCTCATCGCCTGCGCCAACGTCGCGAACATCCTGCTCGCGCGCGCGGGAGGCCGCCGGCAGGAACTCGCAGTTCGAGTGGCACTGGGCGCGACCCGAGCCCGAATCATCCAGCAACTCCTCGTGGAGAGCCTCCTGCTCGCGCTCACGGGAGGCGCCCTGGGCGGACTGCTCGCGCACTGGGGCCTGGACGCGCTGCTCGCCGTCGCCCCCGAGTCGATGCCTCACCGGGCCGCCGTGTCCCTCGACGGGACGACCTTCCTGTTCCTGGCCGCCATCTCCATCGGCAGCGGCCTGGCCTTCGGGCTGCTTCCCGCGCTCCAGGTCTCCCGACTCGACCTTCGCGGAGCCCCGGTCTCCAGCGGCCGGCGGCTCCGGTCCACGCTGATTGTCGTGGAGTTGGCCGTCTGCCTCGTGCTCCTCATGGGCGCGGGCCTCCTCGGTCGAGGCTTCTTCCAACTCCTCGGCACATCTCCCGGACTCGCCCCCGAGCAGCTCCTCACGCTGCACATCGCCATCCCCGACACCCGGTTCTTCAACGACCAAGGGCTCGACGCGAACGTGCCGAGCACCCTGTTGGAGCCCATCCTCGACGAGGTCCGCGCGCTGCCCGGCGTGAGCGCCGTGGGAATGACGTCATTGCTTCCCATCCAGCGCGCATGGAACAACGCCCGCTACGTCATCGAGGGCGAACCGCCTCCAGAGCCCGGCACCGAGCATCGCGCCGAACGACGCTCCACCAGCCCCGGCTTCTTCGCCACCCTGGGCATCCCGCTCAAGCAGGGCCGCGACTTCACGACCCACGACGCGGCCCCCGGCCAGCCCGCCACCGTCATCATCAACGAGACGCTCGCGCGACGGCACTTCCCGGACGGCAACGCCCTGGGCCGACAGCTCCGCCTCGGCACGGGTGCCCACACCATCATCGGCGTCGTCGGCGACGTGCGGCAGGCCGGCCTGGACAAGACCCCTCTGGCCGAGCTCCATGTCCCGTACGGCCGTCCCTGGGGCGATGACAGCCTCGTCCTCGTCGCGCGGACCTCGGTGCCACCAGAAACCCTGCTGCCCTCGGTCCGCCAGGCCGTTCGCCGGGTCGACTCGAGCCTGCCCGTCTTCCGAGCCCTCACCATGGACCAGGTCATCTCCCAGTCACTCGGCTTTCGGCGGCTCGTGCTCTGCCTGCTCGGCGGCTTCGCGACCCTGGCCCTGGTGCTGTCCACCTACGGCCTCTACGGCGTCATCTCGCTGCTCGTCACACAGCGCACCCGAGAACTGGGCATCCGCATGGCGCTCGGGGCCCGGCCTGGAGACGTCCTCCGGCTCGTCCTCGGCCAGGGCGCGAGGCTCGCGGGAGTGGGCATCGCCCTGGGCCTCATGGGCTCGCTGGCGCTGAGCCGATTGCTCACAAGCCAACTCCACGGCATCACCGCCACGGATCCCCTCACCTTCGGCGCCGTGGCCACCCTCTTCGCCGTCATCGCCCTGCTGGCCTGCTGGTTCCCCGCGCGCCGCGCCACCCGCGTGGACCCGCTCGTGGCCATGCGAAGCCCCTGAGTCCCGACAGGACCGACGCGCGAGGTCGCCTCGACGCACCGCGATACCAGACGACCTGGCGCGGCGGCCTCCGCGCTCAGCTAGAATCCCCGCTTCACCACTCCTTAGCGGTTTTCCGACAAAGGCCCTGGCTGACGATGCGCTGGCTCGCGAAACTTCTCTTCCTGCTCCTTTCCACGCCGGTGAACCTTGCCAGTAGCTTTTCCAAGTGGGGCCGGGATGCGCTGAGCCCCCTTCGCTGGCGCCTGGACTTCCGGCCCCGGCCCGGGGACGTCTACATCGCGACGTACCCGAAGTGCGGCACCACCTGGCTGCAGATGATCCTCGTTCAGTTGGTCAATGAGGGGCGCGGCGAGTTCGGCCACATCTCCCAGGTGTCGCCCTATCTGGAGGAACTCAGCCTGAAGGCCCGCCTCGGCCACCTGGAGCGACTGCCGTCACCGCGGCTCATGAAGACGCACATGCTGTACGAACATCTGCGGCCGGCGAAGAGCTCACGCATCATCCTGGTCACTCGCGACGTCCGCGACGCCCTCATCTCCCACTATCACCATCACCAGTTGGCGACGCGGTTCCTCATGGACTTCGACGCCTTCATGGGGGCCTCGCTGCGAAGCGATGGCAACGCTGACTGGTTCGCTTATATGCGCTCGTGGTTGCCGCACCGCCATGACGACAACGTGCTGTGGGTTCGCTACGAGGACCTGCGCGACGACCTGGAGGCCCAGGTGCGCCGCATCGCCGCCTTCTGCGGCATTCCGCTGCGGGAAGAGCGCCTGGGCGACATCCTCCACAAATGCAGCTTCGCGTACATGAAGCAGCACGAGATGAAATTCGACTTCCGTCTGTCCATGTACGAGCAGCCCGAGGGCGGCTTCATCCGCAAGGGCGGCTCTGGCGGCGAGCGTCAGCGCATCCGCGAGGAGCACTCCGCTGAGCTGACACGGAGGCTGGAGCGGCTCCGCGACGAACTGCGCCTGAAGGACTCGGAGCGCATCTAGGCAGAACCGGCGGTTGGCGACACGTGCCGCCGTGCCTTCAATGCGGCCTGGCGCGCCGGCGCGAGGGTTACCTTCAGTCCGCCCTGCACATGGTAGGTGGCGCCCGCCCGCGGAACGATCGGCTGCCCCGGAACCAGGGACACCCGATAGCGCTGCACCATCATCGCCAGCGTCAGCGTGCCCTCCATCAGCGCCAGGTTGTTCCCCATGCACAACCGCTGTCCCGCTCCGAAGGGCACGTAGAGGAAGCGCGAAATCTTCTGCTCCCGCTCCCGGGAGAAGCGCTCCGGCAAGAAGCGCTCCGGCTCCTCCCAGAACTCAGGGTGCCGGTGCAGCACGTAGGGCACCGCGATGACGTTCGTTCCCGCCGGCACGTCGAAGTCCATCATCCGATCCGCCGCCAGCGCCGTCCGTCCCAGCACCGGCGCCGGAGGGTGCAGGCGCATCGCCTCCTGGAACACCTGGGTGAGGTAGCTCAACTTCGGCAGGTCCTCTCCTGTCGGGGGGCTGTCCCCCAGGCTCTGCTCCACCACCGCGCGCACCTGCTCCTCGATCTCCGGGTGACGCGCCAGCTCGACCCAGGTCCACACCAACGCGGACGTGGTCGCCTCGTGCCCAGCGAAGAAGAGGGTAAAGAACTCGGCCCCCAGCTCCGCATCGTTCAGGCCCTCGCCCTCCTCGTCGCGGGCCTCCATCATCGCGGTGAGCAGGTCCTGCGTGCCCCCGCCCCCTTGCCGCCGCCGGGCCACCTGCTGGCGGCCCACCTCCCTGAGCAGGGCCATCGCCTCCTGCCGCTTGGGCCGGCGCCGATCCAGGAAGGGTAGCGCCTGGAGCAACAACACCAACGGCAGCGGCCGCCGATCGTTGTTGAAGTCCAGCATCTGCCGGGTCGCGGCGAACACCTCCTCGCTCGCCTCCTCGGAATACACGGCCTGGGCCATGTGGGAGACAGTCACCCGGGAGAGCGCCTCCGTCAGATTGAAGGGCTCGCCCGTACGCACCAGCGCCTCCCACCAGTTGTCGAAGGTCCACTGGGTGCTCCGCACCAGCGCCGGCACCTGCGCCTCCATCCGCTGGCGATGGAACCCCGGTTGCATCAGCCGCCGGTGCCGCTTCCAGGGCTCCCCGGAAAGGGTGAACAGGCCCCCACTCTTCTGCCGCTTCGCGCCGGGGGCGTGCCTTGGGTAGTTCGCCGCGTTGTCCGCCAGGAAGTGCTTCACGGACTGGGGGTGGCTGACCAGATAGAACGGGGTCCGGCCCAGCCGGAACCGGACGATGTCCCCGTACTGCTTGAAGTAGCGCAGGTACATCCCGATCGAATCGGCCCGCTCCTCGAACGCACTCCCGACCAGCCAGTCACCCCTGGGTCCTGGGGGCAACGCCAGCGACCTACCCGAAGCCATTGTTGCCCTCTCCGAGCTACGCCCGCTCCGCCATTACCGGGCAGGCAGACGCCTCGTCATGACGAAGGTCTCAAGATAGCGTTCCCACCTAGCCATGGAAAGTTGGACAAAGTAGCATAGGTTGAAAGAGGCTCTGGCGTGACCATCGTTGAAAGGAATAAGTTCATGGCGCCCCCGCAGTACGTCGTTGGTGCGCCTACCGTCCTGGTGTTCGCGCTGCTGCTCTCCAGCGGACTGGCGACTCCTGGCGCCCACGAGGCTTCCGTCGGGGCGGAGATGTCGCGCAATCACTCTCAATTGCCGCGGCGCGCCCAATCCCTGTTCTGGCCGATGGGCGGGGAGCCGCTCGTCATGACCGCTACCGCCCTCACCGCTGGAGTCTAGCTTGCGCGTCGGGCCGGAACTGCCCGGCGCGGGCCTCGTTCCGCATGCCGGGTTCGTGGAGGCCGGTGCCACGCGCTAGAGGCACTGCCCGACGTACCCCGGTGACACGTCCTTGTTTCTCAACGTCCGACTGCTCTCGGGCTTCAGGGGGCCCCCTTGAACCAGCCTGCTCTGCTTCATCCTCGGTGCGACACCCTCGTCGAGCTGCTGCGCATTCGCGTGGAGGCGCAAGGCGCCCGGCTGCTGTACCGCTTCCTGGAAACCGGCGACCTGGACGGCGGGATGGAGGAGTGGAGCTACGCACAGCTCGATGCGCGCGCGCGCGCCATCGGCGCGGCCCTGCAGGCGGAGGGAGCCCGGGGCCAACGGGCGCTGCTGCTGTTCCCTCCGGGACTGGAGTTCATCTCCGCCTTCATGGGCTGCCTCTACGCTGGCGTGGTGGCCGTCCCGGCCTACCCGCCGGACCCGATGCGGCTCGAGCGCACCCTGCCCCGCCTGCGGGCAATCGCGCGTGATTGCGAGGCGGGCTTCGTCCTCACCACCTCGACCATCCTGGAGCTGTCCGGAGCGCTCCATGAGCTGGCACCAGAGATGGCGGTGCTGAAGTGGATTGCCACCGACGCCACCCCCGCGGACGCCGCCCAGTCCTGGCGCAGGCCAGACATCTCCGGCGACACGCTGGCCTTCCTCCAGTACACCTCGGGTTCCACGGGTACGCCCAAGGGCGTGATGCTCACCCACGCCAACGTGCTGCACAACGAGCGGCTCATCGCGCAGGGGTTCGGTCACACCCCGGAGTCGGTGGGCGTCGGTTGGCTCCCGTTGTTCCACGACATGGGGCTCATCGGCAATGTCATCCAGCCGATGTACGTGGGCTTCCCCTGCACGATGATGTCGCCCATCGCCTTCCTGCAGCGCCCCGCGCGCTGGCTGCAGGCCGTCTCACACTTCCGCGGCACCACCAGCGGTGGTCCCAACTTCGCCTATGCCCTGGTGGCGCGGAAGATGACCGAGGCGGAGCGGGCCGAGCTGGACCTGAGCCGCTGGGATCTGGCCTTCAACGGCGCCGAGCCCATCCGCCAGGAAACGCTGGAGCACTTCGCCCGCACCTTCGCCCCGTGCGGTTTCCGGCGTGAGGCCTTCTACCCGTGCTACGGCCTGGCCGAGGCCACGCTCATCGCCTCCAGCGGGGACAAGGAGGAGCTGTTCACCTCCCTGGCGGTGGACCCCCAGGCGCTGGAGCACGGGAAGGCCGCCGCGGTGCCGGAGGGCACCCAGGGCGCCCGGGTGATGGTGTCCTCGGGCCGACGCCCGTCCGAGCTGCGCATGCTCATCGTGCGCCCGGAGACGGGGAGCGCCTGCGCCGACCACGAGGTGGGTGAGATCTGGCTCTCCGGTCCGAGCGTGGCCCGGGGCTACTGGAACCAACCGGAGGCGTCGGCACGCACCTTCGACGCGCGGCTGGCGGATGGCTCGGGGCCGTTCCTGCGCACGGGAGACCTCGGCTTCTTCTCCGGCGAAAGGCTGTACATCGCCAGCCGGTTGAAGGACCTCATCATCATCCGGGGCCGCAACTTCTACCCCCAGGACATCGAGCTGACGCTCGAGTCGGCCCACAAGGCCGTGCGCCAGGGCTGCATCGCCGCCTTCTCCGTGGAGGTGGAGGGCGAGGAGCGGCTGGGCGTGGCCGCCGAGGTGGACCTGCGCGACGCCGACGCGGACGCGGTGACCGACGCCATCCGGAAGAAGGTGGCCGAGGAGCACGCGGTCCACGTGCACGCGGTGGTGCTGCTCGAGCCGCGCTCAATCCCCAAGACTTCCAGCGGGAAGATCCAACGTCACGCGTGCCGCATCGGCTTCATGACCGGTACCCTCGAGACGGTGGGCCGCTCGGTCGTCTCGGAGCAGCCGGAAGCCGTGACGCAGGGGGCGCTCCCCATCGCGGAGCTCCTGCGCGCCACGGCCCCCGAGGAGCAGCTTTCCCGGTTGGAGAGCTACCTGCGCGACGTGCTCGCCCGCGTCGTGCACCTGGAGTCCTCGGGCATCCACGCTCACTCCGCGTTGGCGGAGCTCGGCCTCGACTCGCTGATGCTCCTCGAGCTGCAGGGCCGGCTCGAGGCCGAGTTGGAGCTGTCACTGCCCCCGGCCTTCCTGTGGCGGTACCCGACGCTGGCCGCCACCGCCGACCAGCTGCTGGCGCGTTGGCGTGAGAAGAAGGCCCGCGTCTGCATCCCCCGCCGCGAGGAGCGCGGCCCGGCGCCGCTGACCCTCGCCCAGCAGCGGATGTGGCTGCTCGAGCAGCTCGAGCCAGGCAGCCTCGCCTACCACCTGTCCGCCGCGCTGAAGCTCGCGGGTGCGCTCGACGTCACGGCCCTGGAGCACAGCCTGGGCGAGCTGGTGCGCCGCCATGAGGTGCTGCGGACGACCTTCCATTCCGAGGCTGGCGAGCCCTTCCAGGTCAGCTCGTCCCCCGCCGTCTTCACGCTCACTCCGGTCGACCTGGGGGCACTGCCCGCCACCGAGCGTGAGGCCGAGGTGCGGAGGCTGCTGCGCGAGGACGCGCACCGCCCGTTCGACCTCGCGCGCGGTCCACTGCTGCGCGTCACCCTGCTGCGGCTGGGCGAACGTGAGCACGTGCTGCTGGTGACGCTGCACCACCTCATCGTCGATGGCTGGTCCGCGGGAGTCCTGGTCCGCGAGCTGGGAGCGCTCTACGCGGCCTTCCACACGGGCGCGAAGCCGGCCGTGGCCGAGCCCTCCCTCCAGTACTCCGACTACGCCGCCTGGCAGCGCGCCACGCTCCATGGCGAGGCGCTGGAGGCTCAACGCTCCTGGTGGCGTCAGCACCTGGCGGACGCGCCGCTGTCGCTGGAGCTGCCCACGGACAGGCCGCGCCGCGCGGGCACCGGGAGCGCCGGGCTGCGCAAGGTGCTGCTGCCCCCCACGCTGGTGCGGGGCCTGGAGGCGCTGGCCCGCCAGGAGTCGGGAACCCTGTTCATGACCGTGCTGGCGGGCCTGAAGGTGCTGCTGTCGCGCTACAGCGGGCAGGAGGACTTCCTGGTGGGCTCGCCCTTCGCAAACCGCGGGCAGGCGGGCCTCGATGGCGTCGTGGGCCTCTTCTTCGAGCCCCTCGTCTTCCGCGCCCACCTGGCCGGAAACCCCACGTTTCGCGAACTGCTCGCGCGCACCCGCCACACGGTGCTGGAGGGCTTCGCCCATCCGCACGTGCCCTTCGAGACCCTGGGCCGCCGCGCGCCGCGCTTCCAGGTGCTCTTCAATCAGCTCGACGCCCCCCTGTCGCGGCTGACCCTTCCGGGCCTGCACGTGGAGGCGCTGGAGACGGTGCCCGCCACCACGGAGCTGGAGCTGACGATGACGCTCGTCCGCGCTCCCGAGGGGGTGTGGCTGGAGGCCCTCTACAACGCGGACCTCTTCGACGCGTCCACCCTGGAGCGCCTGCTGGGCCACCTGCAGGTGCTGCTGGAGGGCGCCGTCGGGGCACCGGAGACGCGGGTGAGGACGCTGCCCCTGCTGTCCGCCGAGGAGCAACAGCGGGTGGTGGTGGAGTGGAATGCGACGCGCGAGGGACCGGCCGGCGACACCCGCATCCCCGCGCTCATCGAGGCCCAGGCGGCGCGCACGCCCGATGCCCTGGCGGTGGTGGCCGCGGAGGGCGGCACCCTCACGTACGCGCAGTTGATGGAGCGGGCCCATCGGCTCGCCCACTTCCTGCGGGCGCGCGGCATCGGCCCCGAGGCGCGGGTCGGCCTGTGCCTGGAGCGCTCTCTGGACATGGTGGTGGCGCTCCTGGGCATCCTCGAGGCGGGCGCCGCCTACGTGCCGCTGGACAGTGCCTATCCGGCCGAGCGACTGGCCCACATGGTGGTCGACAGCGGCATCCGCGTGCTGCTGGTGCATGCGCCTACGCGCGGGAAGTTGTCAGGCCTCCAGGTGGAGCAGGTGTGCCTGGACGACGCGCGCGAGGCCATCGCCCTGTGCGGCGCGGAGGCGCCGTCCGTCGAGCTTCCTCCCGAAGCGGCCGCGTACGTTCTCTACACCTCGGGCTCCACGGGCCAGCCCAAGGGCGTGGTGATGTCGCACCGGTCGCTGGTGAACTACAGCCGGGCCGCCTCGCGCTTCTCGCCCATCTCCCCGGGAGATCGGCTGCTGCAGTTCGCCTCCATCAGCTGGGACACCAGCGCGGAGGAGCTCTACACGTGCCTCACCCAGGGCGGCACGCTGGTGTTGCGGCCTTCCGCCCAGGTGGAAGCACCCGAGGCCTTCCTGGCGTGGTGCGAGGCACAGGGCATCACTCAGCTCAACCTTCCCACCGCTTTCTGGCATGAGCTGGTCGCCTGCCTCGAAGAGGGGCACGGGCGGATGCCTCGCGGGCTGCGCTGGTTGATCATCGGCGGCGAGCGCGCGGTACCGGAGCGCGTGGCGCAGTGGATGCGGCGCGTAGGTCCGGCCGTGCCGCTGCTCAACACCTACGGCCTCACCGAGGTGATGGCGGTCGCCACGGCGATCAACCTGTCGGCACGGGAGCAGCCGGAGGGCCGCGAGGTGTGCATCGGTCGGCCGGTGCTCAACGTGCGCACCTACGTGCTGGGCGAGGAGCAGCAGCCCGTCCCCGTGGGTGTGACGGGCGAGCTGTACGTGGGCGGCGAGGGCGTCGCGCGCGGCTACCTGCACCAGCCGGGGCTGACGGCCGAGCGCTTCGTGCCGGATCCATTCGCCTCCGAGCCCGGGCAGCGCCTGTATCGCTCGGGAGACAAGGTCCGCTGGCGATCCGACGGGACCCTCGAGTACCTGGGCCGCGGTGACTCGCAGGTGAAGGTGCGCGGCTTCCGCATCGAACCGGGCGAGGTCGAAGCCGCCCTGCTGCGCCACCCGCGGGTGCACGAGGTGCTGGTGCTGGTGCGCGAGGACGTGCCCGGTGACAAGCAACTGGTGGCCTACGCCGTGCCTCGTGCCGGACAGACGCTCGACGTGGCGGAGTTGAAGGGGTGGCTCACGGAGCGTCTGCCCACCTTCATGGTGCCGCAGGCCCTGGTGGCCCTGGCGGCCCTGCCGCTGCTGCCCAATGGCAAGGTGAACCGGCGCGCCCTGCCCGCGCCCCAGGTGTCACGTGGCGCGGCCGGGGCCGAGGGTCCGCGCACTCCGTGGGAGGAGAAGCTGGCCGCGCTCTGGAAGGAGTTGCTGCGCCTGGAGCACGTCGGCGTACACGACGACTTCTTCGAGCTGGGCGGCCACTCCCTGCTGGCCACGCGCCTCGTCTCGCGCATCCGCTCCACCTTCCAGGTGGAGCTGCCCCTGCGCGCCCTCTTCGAGTCCTCCACCCTCTCCGCGCTTGCCGCCCGTCTGGAGTCCTCGCTCAAGGCGGGCCAGGGCGTCTGGCTGCCTCCGCTCACCCGGGCGCCCCGGACGGACGGGCCGCCGCTGTCCTTCGCCCAGCAGCGCCTGTGGTTCCTCCACCAGTTGGAGCCTGGCAGCGTCGTCTACAACATCCCCGGCGCCCTGCGACTGACGGGCGTCCTGGACAGCACAGCCCTCCAACACGCCCTCCGCGAGCTCGTCCGCCGCCACGAGTCGCTGCGCACCTGCTTCCCCAGCGCCAACGGCCAGCCCTCGCAGCACATCCACGAGCCTGCCCCCTTCGCGCTGCCGGTGGTGGACCTCTCCTCCCGTGAGGACCGGGAGGCCGAGGTGCGCCGGCTCGCCGAGGAGGAAGCGCACACGCCCTTCGCTCTGGAGCGCGGGCCGCTGCTGCGCGCAAGCCTGCTGCGGCTGGGCGAGCACGAGCACGTGCTGCTGCTCAACATGCACCACATCGTCTCCGACGGCTGGTCCATGGACGTGCTGGTGCGCGAGATGGCGGCCCTCTACATGGCCTCCTGCGCTGGCCAGCCCTCGCCCCTGCCCGAGCTGCCCGTGCAGTACGCCGACTACTCCGTCTGGCAGCGCTCGTGGCTCCGAGGGGAGACACTGGACACCCAGCTCTCCTGGTGGCGCGAGCACCTGGAAGGCGCTCCCGCCACCCTGGAGCTGCCCACCGACAGGCCCCGTCCCGCCGTCCAGTCCTACCGGGGCGCCACCACTCCCGTGCACCTGCCGCGGGAGCTGTCCGAGGCCCTCAAGGCCGCGTGCCAGCAGGAGGGTGTCACCCCCTACATGGCCCTGCTGGCCGGGTGGCAACTGCTGCTGTCGCGCTACTCGGGCCAGGACGACATCACCGTCGGTTCCCCCATCGCCGGCCGCCGCGTCGCCGAGCTGGAGGGCCTCATCGGCTTCTTCGTCAACACGCTCGTCCTGCGCGCCCGGCTCAACCCTCGCGCCAACTTCCGGGAGCTGCTGGCGCAGGTACGTCAGAGCACCCTGGTCGCCTTCGAGCACCAGGACGTGCCCTTCGAGAAGCTCGTCGAGGAGCTCGCTCCGAAGCGCTCCCTGAGCCACTCGCCCCTCTTCCAGGTCTCCTTCACCCTGCAGAACACACCCGCCTCCGCACTCTCGCTGCCGGGCCTCTCCCTGCGCCTGATGGAGCTGCAGAGCCACGTGGCCCGCTTCGACCTGGCGCTCATCCTCACCGACACACCGGAAGGCTTCGACGGCACCCTCGAGTACAACACCGACCTCTTCGACGTCTCCACGGTGGCGCGGCTGGTGACGCACTTCCAGGCGCTCCTGCGGGCGGCGCTCCGCTCGCCGGACGCGCGCGTCGACTCCCTCTCCCTGCTCACCGGGGCGGAGCGTCAGCAGGTGCTGGTGGACTGGAATGCCACGGGCGCCGAGTACCCACGCGAGGCGAGCGTCCATCAGCTCTTCTCCGCCCAGGCCGCGCGCACCCCGGACGCCATCGCCGTCGAGGCGGAGCGCGCCACGCTCACCTATCGCCAGCTCGATGAGCGCTCCAATCAACTGGCCTGGCACCTGCGCACCCTCGGCGTCACTCCTGGCACCCGCGTCGGCTTGTGCCTGGAGCGCTCGCCGGAGCTGGTGCAGGGCCTGCTGGGCATCCTCAAGGCCGGCGCCGCCTTCGTCCCGCTGGACTCGGCCTACCCCGCGGAGCGGCTGGACTTCATGCTCGCCCAGACGGGCATCTCCGTCCTCGTCACGCAGGAGCGCCTGGCGGACGCGCTGCCCAGTCACGTCCCCGTCGTCATCTGCCTCGACTCCGACTGGCACCTGGTGGCTCGCCAGCCCACCACTTCGCCCCAGGCATTCACCCACGCCGACAGTCTGGCGTACGTCATGTTCACCTCGGGCTCCACCGGGCAGCCCAAGGCCGTGGCCATTGCCCACCGCGGCATCACCCGCCTGGTGCTCGGCAGCTCCTTCATCCATTTCGGGCCCGAGGAGGTCTTCCTCCAACTCGCCCCCATCTCCTTCGACGCCTCCACCCTCGAAGTCTGGGGCGCCCTGCTTCATGGCGCACGCCTCGTGCTCTTCCCTCCGCGTTCTCCCACGCTGGAGGAGCTGGGGGCGGTGCTGGTACGTCACCGCGTCACCACCCTCTGGCTCACCGCCGCCCTCTTCGAGCAGATGGCGGTGCACCAGCCCCAGGCCCTGGCCTCCGTGCGTCAGGTGCTCACCGGAGGTGACGTGCTGCCAGCGCAGCGCGTACGCGAGCACCTGGCCCGCCTCCCCGAGGGGGCTGTCCTCGTCAATGGCTACGGGCCCACCGAGAACACCACGTTCTCCGCCTGCCACCGGTTGGAGGCCGCCTCCTCTTTCGGCGCCTCCGTCCCCATTGGCCGCCCCATCTCCAATAGCCACGTCTACGTGCTGGACTCCGCCATGCAACCCGTCCCGGTGGGCGTGCCCGGAGAGGTGTTTGCCGGCGGAGACGGCCTGGCCTGGGGCTACCTGGGCCAGGCGGACCTCACCGCCGAGCGCTTCGTGCCACACCCCTTCGCCACGGGTGCGCGCCTCTACCGCACCGGCGACAAGGCGCGCTGGAAGCAGGACGGCACGCTGGAGTTCCTGGGCCGCACCGACTTCCAGGTGAAGGTGCGCGGCTTCCGCATCGAGCCAGGCGAGGTGGAGAGCGCGCTGCGCCAACTGGCGCAGGTGCGGGAAGCCGTCGTCCTCGTGCGCGAGGACTCGCCCGGCGACAAGCGTCTGGTGGCCTATGCCGTTGCCCCAGGCGCGGACGCCTCGGCCCTCCGGGACGCCCTGCGCCAGAAGCTCCCCGAGTACATGGTCCCCTCGGCCCTGGTTCTGCTGGAGTCCCTGCCGCTTTCGCCCAATGGCAAGGTGGACCGCAAGGCCTTGCCGGCTCCAGACGCCTCCGGAACGAAGGAGAAACAATTCGTCGCCCCGTGCACGGAGACCGAGCAGAAGCTGGCGGCCCTCTTCGCGGAGGTACTGAACGTCGAGCAGGTGGGTCTGCACGGAGACTTCTTCGAACTGGGCGGCCACTCCCTGCTGGCCACCCAGTTGGTCTCCCGCGTGCGCGAGTCCCTCCACGTGGAGCTGGCCCTGCGGGAGCTTTTCGAGGCATCCACCGTGGAGCGGCTCGCCCAGCGCCTCGATGCCGCCCTTCAAGCGGGCCAGGGCGTCTGGCTGCCTCCGCTCACCCGGGCGCCCCGGACGGACGGGCTGCCGCTGTCCTTCGCCCAGCAGCGCCTGTGGTTCCTCCACCAGTTGGAGCCTGGCAGCGTCGTCTACAACATCCCCGGCGCCCTGCGACTGACGGGCGTCCTGGATAGCGCGGCCCTCCAGCGCTCCCTCTTCGAGCTCGTCCGCCGCCACGAGTCGCTGCGCACCTGCTTCCCCAGCGCCAACGGACAGCCCTCGCAGCACATCCACGAGCCTGCCCCCTTCGCGCTGCCGGTGGTGGACCTCTCCTCCCGTGAGGACCGGGAGGCCGAGGTGCGCCGGCTCGCCGAGGAGGAAGCGCACACGCCCTTCGTGCTGGAGCGCGGGCCGCTGCTGCGCGCAAGCCTCCTGCGGCTGGGCGAGCACGGGCACGTGCTGCTGCTCAACATGCACCACATCGTCTCCGACGGCTGGTCCATGGACGTGCTGGTGCGCGAGATGGCGGCCCTCTACATGGCCTTCCGCGCTGGCCACCCCTCACCCCTTCCCGAGCTGCCGGTGCAGTACGCCGACTACTCCGTCTGGCAGCGCTCGTGGCTGCAGGGCCCGGTGCTGGCGGCGCAGCTTGGCTGGTGGAAGCAGCAACTGCGAGGCGCGCCGTCAGTGCTGGAGCTGCCCACGGACAGGCCCCGTCCCGCCATCCAGTCCTACCGCGGTGATTCGCACCCCGTGCATCTGTCGCGGGAGCTGTCCGAGGCCCTCAAGACCCTATGCCAGCAGGAGGGTGTCACCCCCTACATGGCCCTGCTGGCCGGGTGGCAACTGCTGTTGTCGCGCTACTCGGGCCAGGACGACATCACCGTCGGCTCCCCCATCGCCGGCCGCCGCGTCGCCGAGCTCGAAGGCCTCATCGGCTTCTTCGTCAACACGCTCGCGCTGCGCACGCGCCTGGAGGGCAACCCTTCCTTCCGCCAGGTACTGGCGCGTGTGAAGGAGGCCACGCTCGGCGCCTTCGAGCACCAGGACGTGCCCTTCGAGAAGCTCGTCGAGGAGCTCGCTCCGAAGCGCTCCCTGAGCCACTCGCCCCTCTTCCAGGTCTCCTTCACCCTGCAGAACACACCCGCCTCCGCACTCTCGCTGCCGGGCCTCTCCCTGCGCCTGATGGAGCTGCAGAGCCACGTGGCCCGCTTCGACCTGGCGCTCATCCTCACCGACACACCGGAAGGCTTCGACGGCACCCTCGAGTACAACACCGACCTCTTCGACGTCTCCACGGTGGCGCGGCTGGTGACGCACTTCCAGGCGCTCCTGCGGGCGGCGCTCCGCTCGCCGGACGCGCGCGTCGACTCCCTCTCCCTGCTCACCGGGGCGGAGCGTCAGCAGGTGCTGGTGGACTGGAATGCCACGGGCGCCGAGTACCCACGCGAGGCGAGCGTCCATCAGCTCTTCTCCGCCCAGGCCGCGCGCACCCCGGACGCCATCGCCGTCGAGGCGGAGCGCGCCACGCTCACCTATCGCCAGCTCGATGAGCGCTCCAATCAACTGGCCTGGCACCTGCGCACCCTCGGCGTCACTCCTGGCACCCGCGTCGGCTTGTGCCTGGAGCGCTCGCCGGAGCTGGTGCAGGGCCTGCTGGGCATCCTCAAGGCCGGCGCCGCCTTCGTCCCGCTGGACTCGGCCTACCCCGCGGAGCGGCTGGACTTCATGCTCGCCCAGACGGGCATCTCCGTCCTCGTCACGCAGGAGCGCCTGGCGGACGCGCTGCCCAGTCACGTCCCCGTCGTCATCTGCCTCGACTCCGACTGGCACCTGGTGGCTCGCCAGCCCACCACTTCGCCCCAGGCATTCACCCACGCCGACAGTCTGGCGTACGTCATGTTCACCTCGGGCTCCACCGGGCAGCCCAAGGCCGTGGCCAT
>NZ_JAAIXY010000025.1:177881-189371 GCF_010894455.1 Myxococcus eversor
TCGACTCCGACTGGCACCTGGTGGCTCGCCAGCCCACCACTTCGCCCCAGGCATTCACCCACGCCGACAGTCTGGCGTACGTCATGTTCACCTCGGGCTCCACCGGGCAGCCCAAGGCCGTGGCCATCGCCCACCGCGGTATCACCCGCCTGGTGCTCGGCAGCTCCTTCATCCATTTCGGGCCCGAGGAGGCCTTCCTCCAACTGGCCCCCATCTCCTTCGACGCCTCCACCCTCGAAGTCTGGGGCGCCCTGCTTCATGGCGCACGCCTCGTGCTCTTCCCCCCGCATTCTCCCACGCTGGAGGAGCTGGGGGCGGTGCTGGTACGCAAGCGCATCACCACGCTCTGGCTGACGGCCGCCCTCTTCGAGCAGATGGCGGTGCACCAGCCCCAGGCCCTGGCCTCCGTGCGTCAGGTGCTCACCGGAGGTGACGTGCTGCCAGCGCAGCGCGTACGCGAACACCTGGCCCGCCTCCCCGAGGGGGCTGTCCTCGTCAATGGCTACGGGCCCACTGAGAACACCACGTTCTCCACTTCGCATTCACTGCGCCGCGGTGACTCCGTGGGCGCTTCGGTGCCCATTGGCCGTCCGATCGCCAACTCCACCACCTACGTGCTGGACGCCAGTCTGCACCCGGTGCCCGTGGGAGTCCCTGGCGAGCTCTACGTCGGCGGAGATGGCCTGGCCTGGGGATACCTGGGCCAGGCCGCGCTCACCGCCGAGCGCTTCGTGCCACACCTCTTTTGCACCGGGCAGCGGCTCTACCGCACCGGTGACAAGGCGCGCTGGCGGGCCGATGGCATCCTGGAGTTCCTGGGCCGCACCGACTTCCAGGTGAAGGTGCGTGGCTTCCGCATCGAGCCAGGCGAGGTGGAGGGCACACTGCTGTCGCATCCGACCGTGCGCCAGGCCGTGGCGCTCGTGCGCGAAGACGTGCCCGGAGACAAGCGACTGGTGGCCTACGTCGTCGCGCCGGAGGCGGACGCCTCGGTCCTCAAGGACGCCCTGCGCCAGAAGCTCCCAGAGTACATGCTGCCCTCGGCGCTCGTACTCCTCGACTCCCTGCCCTTGACGGCCAACGGCAAGGTGGACCGCAAGGCGCTGCCGATGCCGGAGGTGCACCCGGCGGAGCCCGAGTCCTTCGCCGTCCCGCGCACTCCCACCGAGCTGACACTCGCGGCCATCTTCTCCGAGGTGCTGAACGTCCCCCGGGTGGGCCTGCACGGAGATTTCTTCGAGCTGGGCGGCCACTCCCTGCTGGCCACCCAGCTGGTCTCCCGCGTGCGCGCGGCCTTCCAGGTGGAGCTGGCCCTGCGCGAGATGTTCGAGGCGCCCACCGTGGAGGGGCTCGCCCTGCGCATCGCGGCCCTCCAGGCCGATGACGGAGGAGGCGCCCGGGTGCCCGAGCTGACGCGCGCCGCTCGCGACGGTGCGCTGCCGCTGTCCTTCGCCCAGCAGCGCCTGTGGTTCCTCCACCAGCTCGAACCCGACAGCGCCTTCTACAATGTCCCCATCGTCCTGACGCTACAGGGGCCTTTGTCGGAGAAAGGGCTGGAGCACGGCTTCCAGGCGCTGGTGCGCCGCCACGAGTCCCTGCGCACCGTCTTCCGCACCGAGAACGGGGCCCCCGTGCAGGCCGTCCTCCCGACGGGCTCGTTGAAGCTGGAGCGGGTGGACTTGAGCTTCCTGCCCGAGGCCGAGCGCCAGGCGGAGGCGCGGCGCCGGGCCGAGCATGAGGCCGTGCGTCCCTTCAACCTGGAGACCGGGCCGCTGCTGAGGATGACGCTGCTGAGGCTGGCCCCCGAGGAGCACGTGCTGGTGCTGGTGCAGCACCACATCGTCTCCGACGGCTGGTCCCTGGGCGTGCTGGTGCGCGAGATGAGCGCCTTCTACGAGGGCTTCAGCCAGGGCCGGCCCGCGTTCCTGCCGGAGCTTCCGGTGCAGTACGCCGACTACGCGGTGTGGCAGCGCGCCTGGCTGCAGGGCCCGGTATTGGAGGCGCAGCTTGGCTGGTGGAAGGAGCACCTGGGTGGCGCACCGCCGGCTCTGGAGCTGCCCACCGACTTCCAGCGCCCCGCCGTCCAGTCCTTCCGGGGCGCCGCGGCTCCCGTTCAGCTGTCGCGCCCGTTGTCCGAGGCGCTGAAGACCTTGTGCCAGGAGGAGGAGGTCACCCCCTTCATGGCCCTGCTGGCCGCCTACCAGCTCCTGCTGTCGCGCTACTCGGGCCAGGAGGACATCACCGTCGGTTCGCCCATCGCCGGCCGCCGCGTCGCCGCGCTGGAGGGCCTCATCGGCTTCTTCGTCAACACGCTCGCGCTGCGCACGCGCCTGGAGGGCAACCCCTCCTTCCGCCAGGTGCTGGCACGCGTGAAGGAGACCACCCTCGGCGCCTTCGCCCACCAGGATATCCCCTTCGAGAAGCTCGTCGAGGAGCTCGCTCCGGAGCGCTCCCTGGGGCACTCGCCCCTGTTCCAGGTGATGTTCGCCCTGCAGAACGCCCCCATCGGGGAGCTCCGGCTCCCGGATTTCTCCATGCGGCCGCTCCCCCTCGACAACGCCACCGCGCGCTTCGAGATGGAGCTGAGCCTCTCGGAGACTCCGGACGGCTTCGTTGGCGAGCTGACCTATTGCCGCGACCTGTTCTCCTCCGCCTACGCCCAGCGCTTCACCCGCCACTTCGCCATTCTGCTGGAGGGACTCGTCTCCCAGCCGGAGCGGCCCTTCCACCACCTGCCGCTGCTGTCCGTCGAGGAGCGGCAGACGGTGCTGGTGGACTGGAATCACTCCCCCTCCAGCTACCCGCGCGACGCCACCATCCCCGAGGTCTTCACTCGCAAGGCTGCCTCCGCGCCCGAGGCCATCGCCGTCGAGTACGGCGCGCAGCGCCTCACCTACCGTCAGCTCGACGAGGCCTCCAACCGCTTCGCCCACCTGCTGCGCGCCCGCGGCGTCGGTCCCGACTCCCGCGTGGCCCTCGCCCTGGAGCGCTCGCTGGAGCTCATCGTCGCGCTCCTGGGCATCCTCAAGGCCGGTGGCGCCTACGTCCCGCTGGACACCGCCTATCCCCGCGAGCGCCTGGCCCTCATGCTGGACGATGCGCGTCCCGCTCTGCTCGTCACCACCCGGGAGCAGCTCGCGCGCCTGCCCGCGGAGCACCTTCCCACCCTGCTCGTCGAGGAGGCCGCTGAGGCGCTGGCCCACGCACCCGCCCTGGCCCCGGTCAGTGGAATCTCCGCCCGCAACCTCGCGTACATCGACTTCACCTCGGGCTCCACGGGCCGGCCCAAGGGCGTCTGCATCGAACACCGCTCCGTGCTGCGCACCGTCATCGATGCGCGCTACGCCGACATGGGCCCCGAGCACACCTGGCTGCTCATGGCCCCCATCTCCTTCGACGCCTCCACGCTCGAAATCTGGGGGCCGCTGCTCAATGGCGGCCGCCTCGTCGTCTTCCCCGCCGACGCGTCTCCCAGCGACATCCACGAGTTGGGGCGGGTGGTGCAAGGCCATCGCGTCACCAGCCTCTTCATCACCACCAGCCTCTTCATCCAGTTGGTGGACGGCAACCTCGAGGGGCTGCGCGGCGTGCGCCAGCTCATGACGGGCGGCGACATCAACTCCGCGCCTCACATCCGCCGCGCCATCGAGACGCTGGGCATCCCGGTGCTCGCCGTCTACGGACCCACCGAGTGCACCGTCTACACCACCTTCTTCCCCATGGCGCACGCCTCCGAGGTGCCGCCCTCCGTCCCCATTGGTCGGCCCGTTCCCCAGACCCGGGTCTACGTGCTCGACCGCTACCTGCAGCCCGTGCCCCGGGGCACTTCCGGCGAGCTGTATGTCTCCGGTGACGGCCTGGCGCGTGGATACCTCCAGCACCCCGCGCTCACCGCGGAGCGCTTCCTGCCCGACCCCTTCAGCGCCACGCCTGGCGCTCGCATGTACCGCACCGGCGACGTGGGCCGTCACCGCGCCGACGGGGCCGTGGAATTCGTTGGCCGCGCCGACTTCCAGGTGAAGGTGCGCGGCTTCCGCATCGAGCTGGGTGAGGTGGAGGTCGTCCTCCACTCCCACCCCGAGGTGCGTGAAGCCATCGTCATCGCCCGCGAGGACTCGCCGGGCATCAAGCGGCTGGTGGGCTACGTCACCGCCAGGACGGCCTCGCTGGACACCCTCGCCCTGCGTGCCTTCCTCCAGCAGCGGCTGCCCGAGTACATGGTGCCCTCGGCCCTCATGGTGCTGGAGGCGCTGCCCCTCACACCCAACGCCAAGGTGGACCGAAAGGCCCTGCCCGCGCCGGAAGCCCGGCCCGGGTTCCGCCCCTTCGTCCCGCCCGCCACCGCCACCGAGGTGCGCCTGGCCGCGCTCTGGTGCGAGCTGCTCGGCCTGTCCGAAGTCAGCGCCCTCGACGACTTCTTCGAGCTGGGAGGCCACTCGCTGCTGGCCACCCGCATGGTGTCGCTCGTGCGCGCCACCTTCCAGGTGGAGCTGCCCCTGCGCGCCCTCTTCGAGGCCTCCACGCTCCGCGCGCTCGCCCAGCGGGTCGACGCCGCCCTCCAGGCGGGCCAGGGCGTCTCGCTGCCTCCGCTCACCCGGGTGCCCAGGACGGACGCGCTGCCGCTGTCCTTCGCCCAGCAGCGCCTGTGGTTCCTCCACCAACTCGAGCCTGGCAGCCCGTTCTACAACATGCCGATGCCCGTCCGGGTGCGAGGACAGCTCAACGTGTCCGCGCTCCGGAGCTGCTTCACGGAGCTCGTCCACCGCCACGAGGCCCTGCGCACCACCTTCCACAACGTCGATGGCCAGCCCGTGCAGCGCATCCTGCCGCATGTGGACTTCCCGTTGGCCCAGGTGGATCTGCGAGCCATCCCGGAGCCGCAGCGCACCGAGGAGGTCCGGCGGCTGACGGCCGAGGATGCCCGCCGTCCCTTCTCGCTCGCCCACGGGCCGCTGCTGCGCGCCTTGCTGCTGCGGCTCGGCGAGCAGGAGCAGGTGCTGCTGCTCAACATGCACCACATCGTCTCCGACGGCTGGTCCATGGGCGTCCTCATCCGCGAGGTCGGGGCCCTCTACGAGACCTTCTCCACCGGCCAGCCCTCGTCCCTGCCCGAGCTGCCCGTGCAGTACGCCGACTACTCCGTCTGGCAGCGCTCGTGGCTCCAGGGCGAGGCCCTGGAGTCCCAGCTCTCCTGGTGGCGCCGGCAGCTCGCGGGCGCTCCGCACGCGCTGGAGGTCCCCACCAGCAGGCCACGCCCCGCCGTCCAGTCCTTCCGCGGTGCCTCGCTGCCGGTTCGCCTGCCCCGGGAGCTGTCCGACTCCCTCGACGCGTTCTGCCGGCGCGAGGCCGTCACCCCCTTCATGGCCCTGCTGGCCGCCTTCCAGGTGTTGCTGGCCCGCTACTCGGGCCAGGACGACATCAGCGTGGGCTCGCCCATCGCCGGCCGCCGCGTCGCCGAGCTGGAAGGCCTCATCGGCTTCTTCGTCAACACGCTCGTGCTGCGCACCCGCCTGGAGGGCAACCCCTCCTTCCGCCAGGTGCTGGCGCGCGTGAAGGAGACCACCCTCGGCGCCTTCGCCCACCCGGACATCCCCTTCGAGAAGCTCGTCGAGGAGCTGCAACCCCCGCGCGATCAGAGCCGCAATCCGCTCTTCCAGGTGATGTTCACCCTGATGGACGAGCCAGACGCCGGAGTGCTCGGGGGTGGGCTCCAGCTCCAGCCCCTGGATATGGACAACGGGACGGTGCGGTTCGACCTCGTCCTCTCGCTCGGCCGCGGCGCCGAGGGGCTCGCGGGCGCGCTCGAGTACAGCACGGACCTCTTCGAGGCCGGCACCATCCAGCGCATGGCGGGCCATCTGCGAGGTCTGCTGGAGGCGGTGCTCGCCGCGCCGCAGCGGCCGGTGGCCGAGCTGTCTCTCATGGACGAGCGGGAGCGCCAGCGCGTCCTCATCGAGTGGAACGATACGCACGTCAGCTTCCCCGCCAGCGCCTGCATCCACCACCTCTTCGAGGCCCAGGTGGACCGCACCCCGACGGCCACCGCCGTGGTCTTCGAGGACACGGCACTCACCTTCCGGGAGCTCGACGCGCGCGCCAACCAGCTCGCGCGGCACCTGCGGGCCTCGGGCCTCGGCGTGGAGGAGCGCGTCGGACTGTGCGTCGAGCGCTCGCCGGACATGGTGGTCTGCATGCTCGGCGTGCTGAAGGCGGGCGGCGCCTTCGTGCCGCTCGACCCGGGGCTGCCCGCCGAGCGCCTCGCCTACATGGTCGAGAACTCCGGTGCCCGCCTCGTCATCACCCAGGCGCACCTGAAGTCCGCGCTGCCCGGCAACGTGTCCACACTCTGCCTCGACACGGAGCAGGGAGTCCTCCAGGCCCTGCCCACGGCGCGCCCGGCCACCTCCGCCTCGGCCGACACGCTGGCCTACGTCATCTACACCTCCGGCTCCACCGGACGCCCCAAGGGCACGCTGCTGGTGCATCGCGGCCTGTGCAACACCGCGCTCGCGGCGGCGAAGTTCCACCGCTTCCACCCCGGCAGCCGCATCCTCCAGTTCGCCTCGTTCGGCTTCGATGCCTCCGTGTGTGAGGTGTTCTCGTCCCTGATGGCCGGCGCGTGCCTCTTCCTCGCGCCGAAGGAGCAACTGCTGCCGGGCGCTCCGCTGCGCTCGCTGCTGCGGCGCCATGGCATCACCGCCGCCACCCTCACGCCTTCCGTGCTCGCGCAGCTCGAGCCCGAGGAGCTGCCCCTGGAAGTCGTCATCTCCGTGGGCGAGGCGTGCACGCCCGAGCTGGCGCGGCGCTGGGGAGAGCGGGTGTGCCTGCTCAACGCCTACGGCCCCACCGAGGCCACCGTCTGCGCCACCATCAGTGAGCCGCTGCGGCCGGGGGACGTGCCCACCATCGGACGCCCCTGGGACAACGTCCAGGTGTACATCCTCGACGAGCAGCGGCGGCCCGTGCCCGCGGGCCTTCCGGGGGAACTCTGCATTGCTGGCGTGGGTCTGGCGCGCGGCTACCTCGGCAACCCCGCGCTCACCGCCGAGAAGTTCGTTCCCCATCCATTCGCTTCGCGGCAGGGGGAGCGGCTCTACCGCTCCGGAGACCGGGCCCGCTTCCTGGCGGATGGGCGGATCGAGTTCCTGGGCCGCATCGACAACCAGGTGAAGCTGCGCGGCTTCCGCATCGAGCTGGGGGAGATCGAGGCCACGCTGCACGGCCACCCCTCCCTGCGGGACGCGGCCCTGGTGCTGCGCGAGGACGCGCCCGGGGAGGCGCGTCTGGTGGCCTACGTGGTGCCCGCTGGCGCTGCCCCTCCCGATTCCGGGGCCCTGCGTGACTTCCTGCGGCGCCAGTTGCCCGAGTACATGGTGCCCTCGGCCTTCGTGTCCCTGCCGGCGCTGCCCCTGGGCTCCAGTGGCAAGGTGGATCGCCGGGCGCTGCCCGCTCCCGGGGGCACGTCGTCCGGAGCGGGCACCCCCTACGTGGCGCCGCGAGACGAGGTGGAGCAGCAGATCGCCGACATCTGGGCCGAGCTGCTGCGCGTGGAGCGCGTCGGCATCCACGACAGCTTCTTCGACCTGGGAGGCCACTCGCTCCTGGCCACCCGGCTCGTCGCCCGCTTGTGGACGGTCTTCGACGTGGAGCTGCCCCTGAGGCAGCTCTTCGAGAAGCCGACGGTGGCGGACGTGGCCCTGCTCATCCTGGCGGCGCGCGCGGACCAGGTGGAGCCAGAGGAACTGGAGCAGATGATGCAGGCGCTGAAGCGAGCGGAAGGAAGCGGAGAATGAGCGCGGAGAAGTCATGCTGAAGCTGCTCGTCATGCTGCTCCGCACCTCGCGGAGCTCGTTGCTGACCACCCTCCTCTTCGGCCTCGCGTCCGGCGCGAGCAGCGCGGCGCTGCTGTCGGTCATCAATCAGGCGCTGGCACGGCCCGAGGAGGAGCGCCTGCGGCTGGGGCTGGCCTTCGGCGGCCTGGCGGTGCTGGCGATGTTCACGCGCGCCGGCTCGCAGATGCTGCTCAACGGCATGCACCAGAACATCGTCATGGACCTGCGGCGGAGACTGGCACGGCAGTTCCTGGCCATCTCGCTGCGCCACCTGGAGCAGACGGGCTCGCACCGCCTGCTGTCGTCCATGTCGAGCGACACCGTCATGGTGGGCGTGGGGATGACGGCCTTGCCCGAGTTCTTCATCAGCATCACCATCGTGACGGGCTCGCTGATCTACCTGGCGTGGATCTCCTGGAAGATGCTGCTGGTGGTGCTGGGCTTCCTGGCGGTGGGAGGCCTTGCCTACTCACAGGCGACGTCCCCCGCCGTCAAGCTGCGCCAGCAGGTGCGCCAGCTCGAGAACGGGCTCTTCAAGCGCTTCCTCTCGCTGATGGATGGCGCCAAGGAGCTGCGGTTGCACCGCCCGCGCCGCATCGAGTTCCTGGAGCGGGTGTTCGATCCCCTGGTGCGAGACATCCGCGGGAAGTGGGTGCGTGCCGAGAACCTCTTCGCGCTGGCCAGCAGCGGGGGAATGTTCGTCTACATGGTCATCATCGGGCTGCTGCTCTTCGTGGTGCCGCTGTTCTCGCCGGTCTCCCAGGCAGCGCTGGTGAGCTACACGCTGGTCATCCTGTACGTGCAGCAGCCGCTGAACTCCATCCTCACCACGGTGGCGTACGTGAACCGGGCCGTGGTGGCGCTCGAGAACCTCCACAAACTGGGGCTGACGCTCACCCCGGAGAACGAGACGCCATGGGCGCTACCGCCGGAGACCCCGGCGCGCCTGCGCGCCTTCCAGCAGCTCGAGCTGCGCGGCATCACCCACACCTACCGCCGAGAGAATGAGGATGGCTCCTTCACCCTGGGCCCCATCGACCTGACGGTGAAACGGGGTGAGTTGCTCTTCCTCGTGGGTGGCAACGGCAGCGGAAAGACCACGCTCGCCAAGCTCCTCACCGGCCTGTATGCGCCCGAGGCCGGGGAGCTGCTCGTGGATGGCACGCCCATCCGGAACGAGGAGCGGGAAGAGTACCGGCAGCTCTTCTCTGCCGTCTTCTTCGACTTCCACTTGTTCGATCAGCTTCTGGGACTGGGCTCGCCCGAACAGCTCGATCAAGCGCGGCATTACCTGTCGAAGCTGCTGCTGGACCGCAAGGTGCAGATCCAGGACGGCAGCTTCTCGACCACCGAGCTGTCCCAGGGCCAGCGCAAGCGCCTGGCGCTCCTCACGGCCTCCCTGGAAGACCGGCCGTTCTACATCTTCGATGAGTGGGCGGCGGACCAGGATCCGAGCTTCAAGGAGGTCTTCTACAAGGAGATTCTCCCGGACTTGAAACGCCTCGGGAAGACGGTGCTCGTCATCAGCCACGACGACCGCTACTTCGGGCTTGCCGACCGGTTGCTCCACCTCGAGGCGGGCCGCCTGACTCCGCTGGAGCAACCGCGTCTGGACCAGGTCGGCACCTAGCCACGGCAGCGCGCCAGGAATCCCCAGGAGTCATGTCGATGAGCGACACGCAGCGGAAGCTAGCGGAACTCACGCCGGAGCAGCGCGCGCTGCTGATGCGGCAGCTCAAGCAGCGGGGGGCGAAGTCCTCCTCGTATCCGGCACTCACCCGCCGGCCCGGGGATGGGGCTTCTCCGCCGCTGTCCTTCTCCCAGCAGCGCCTGTGGTTCCTCGATCAGCTCGAGCCTGGCAGCGCCGCCTACAACATGCCCGTGGCGCTCCAGCTCGATGGCGCGCTCCGGGTGGACGCCCTGGAACAAGCGCTGTCCGAGCTCGTCCGCCGCCACGAGTCGCTGCGCACCTGCTTCAAGTCCGTCGAGGACACCCCCGTCCAGGTCATCTCGCCGCCCGCGTCCCTCGTGCTGTCGGTGGTGGACCTCTCGTCCCACGAGAGCCGCGAGGCCGAGGTGCACCGGCTCGTCGAGCAGGAGGCATGCAAGGCCTTTGACCTCGCGAATGGGCCGCTGCTGCGCGCCTCGCTGCTGCGTTTGGATGAACGCGAGCACGTGCTGCTGCTGACGATGCACCACATCGTCTCCGACGGCTGGTCCATGGACGTGCTGGTGCGGGAGATGGCCACCCTCTACGCGGCCTTCTCCGCGGGCCAGCCCTCGCCCCTGCCCGAGCTGCCGGTGCAGTACGCCGACTTCGCCGTGTGGCAACGCTCGTGGCTTCAGGGAGAGGCCCTGGAGGCCCAGCTCGCCTGGTGGCACAAGCACCTGGAAGGCGCACCCGCCGCGCTGGAGCTGCCCACCGACTTCCAGCGCCCCGCCGTCCAGTCCTTCCGGGGCGCCTCGGCTCCCGTTCAGCTGTCGCGCGAGCTGTCCGACGCTCTCAAGGCTCTGTGCCAGAAGGAGGAGGTCACCCCCTTCATGGCCCTGCTGGCCACCTTCCAGCTCCTGCTCTCGCGCTACTCGGGCCAGGAGGACCTCACCGTCGGCTCGCCCATCGCCGGCCGCCGACGCGGAGAACTGGAGGGCCTCATCGGATTCTTCGTCAACACGCTCGCGCTGCGCACCCGCCTGGAGGGCAACCCCTCCTTCCACCAGGTGCTGGCGCGCGTGAAGGAGACCACGCTCGGCGCCTTCGCCCACCAGGACATTCCCTTCGAGAAGCTCGTCGAGGAGCTCGCCCCGGGACGCTCCCTGGGGCACTCGCCCCTGTTCCAGGTGATGTTCGCCCTGCAGAACATTCCTCAGGAGGAGCTGCGGCTCCCGGGATTCTCCCTGCGTCCGCTGCCGCTCGACAACACCACCGCGCGCTTCGATCTGGAGCTGGTGCTCGCGGAGGCTCCAGACGGCTTCTCGGGCGAGCTCATCTATCGCCGCGAGCTGTTCTCCTCCGCCTTTGCCCAGCGCTTCACCCGCCACTTCGCCATTCTGCTGGAGGGGCTCGTCGCCCAGCCGGAGCGGCCCTACCACCACCTGCCACTGCTGTCCGCCGAGGAGCGGCAGACGGTGCTGGTGGACTGGAATCACTCCCCCTCCAGCTACCCGCGTGACGCCACCATCAACGACGTCTTCGAGCGACAGGTCGCCGCCACTCCCGAAGCCATCGCCCTGGAGTACGGCGCGCGGCGCCTCACCTATCGCCAACTCGACGAGGCCGCCAACCGCTTCGCCCACCTGCTGCGCGCCCGCGGCGTCGGTGCCGACTCCCGCGTGGCCCTCGCCCTGGAGCGCTCGCTGGAGCTCATTATCGCGCTCCTGGGCATCCTCAAGGCCGGTGGCGCCTATGTCCCGCTGGACACCGCCTACCCCCGCGAGCGGCTGTCCTCCATGCTGGAGGACGCGTGCCCCGCCCTGCTCGTCACCACCCGGGAGCAGCTCTCGCGCCTGCCCGCCGAGCACCTTCCCACCCTCCTCGTCGAGGAGGCCGCTGAGGCACTGGCGCATGCACCCGCCCTGGCCCCGGTCAGTGGAATCTCCGCCCGCAACCTCGCCTATATCGACTTCACCTCGGGCTCCACAGGCCGCCCCAAGGGCGTCT
>NZ_JAAIXY010000026.1 GCF_010894455.1 Myxococcus eversor
TCTCGGGTCGGGCGTGGCCACGTCCCTGTATTTCTAATCCGTCCTCGGTCCACGTCGAGCGGGGTGAGGCCCACCGTTCGCAGCCCAACTGGCCCCTCAGGCGTGCACCACCCCGTGAACGCTTACGTGGCGCCTACTGGCTGACCTTCCTGGGAGAGCCCTTGCTCACACAACTCGGAGGGCTTGAGGCCCTCCAGCAGCGGCTCGAAATGCCAGAGCTGTCCTTCCAGGTGATGGAATCTGAGCGCGTGCTGCTGACCTTGGGCGAGTGGCCTGATGCCATCGATACGGAGACCCAGTCCGTCCCGGTCCAGTACCGGGAGCTGGCGCGAGTTCTCGAACTCTTCCTCTGCGAAGAGGAATCCAGTTGGCCCCCGTTCGATACGGCGATGTGGCACCGCTGGCTTCGCAGGCTGTGCCCGTGACTCCAGCAGGGATGGCCGCGCGAACTTCGACCTGCTGCGTCGTCGAGTGCTTCTCGCTGTCTGAACTTTGGTGTTGGCGGTTTACGTTAAGTGCGGGAGAGCCACGAAACTGGGGCAGGCTCAATGGGTCAATATAACACCAAGGGTCCTGTATAACCCGTGTTGCTATTCCTGGGCTTTACGCCTCTTCGATTTGAGCGAGTGAGTCGTGCATGAAGCCTATAATGGCCCATGCCCTACGAGGGTCTAGTCTGCGGG
Organism: Myxococcus eversor; assembly: GCF_010894455.1. Lineage (GTDB taxonomy): Bacteria > Myxococcota > Myxococcia > Myxococcales > Myxococcaceae > Myxococcus > Myxococcus eversor. The sequence goes on from NZ_JAAIXY010000026.1 coordinate 684, forward strand.
TGCAGTCAACTGCCTCCAGAGCACGCGGAGCAGCAGGCTTGCCTGTCAACGAAGATGCAAGTTGAGTAACCGTGATTTCCGCAGAACATCTTGCCGGATTGGCTATAATAGCGAAAACCTTAGCGCAAATAGGAGTGTAGGCACCACATGCCCCACCCCAGAAAAAACAACCCAAAGTCGGACACCGTTGCAGAGAGAGCAGCGGTTAAGGCAGGTGGTGCACCTGCCTTGGATAGCATCGACTTTGTAGAAGCGCTCGCAAGAAAGCTGGAAAACAGGAAGTCAGGCAATAAGGCCTTGCTCACCATTCCAATTTGGGGGTGGACTGGTGATGGGAAGACCTGCTCGTTGCTGACGGCTATCCATTTTTGCGATCCAAATCAGCACCCTCTGGGATTCTTTCCTATTACGGATCGCGATGAACTTGTGTCGCTTGAAAATTCCGTTGAGGAGTACAAAGGGCTTAGCTTGGCCGCTACTGCTCAGGCTACTACTGAGAAGTTGAGAGCTTTGGGGGAGTTGTTCATAGACAATAACGAGTGGCCCCCTGGGACTGATGACCCGTCCGCCTATGTGTTGGCTGTGCGAAGTGTCAATTCGACGCTCGGCTATGCGCTGTTTCCAGATATCAAGGGAGGCAGTTTTCGGGAGTTGGATGAAACCGCCCGCGAAGTCCTACGTAATGCCCATGCCGCCATCTTGCTTGTGAATCCTGGATTGTATGTGAGAAATACGACGGATGGGAGGCGGTATAGGAATGAAATACTGGATCGGTTGCAGAAATTTAATGAGTCGCAAACGCCTGTTTGCGTGATGATTACGAAGGCGGATCTTAGTCAAGGGCCAAACGAGGCCACCGATACTACGCACCGACAGTTGTCAATGGCGGTTGATCGGCAGCCACATTTCAATGCCTTGGTGGCTAGGGTGTCGGTTGTTGGGTTAGACAAGAGGCTCGACGACAATAGGCTTCCTCCGGTTGATGAGCGAACGCCAGATGCACTGGTGAAAGCTTGGTTGTGGATTGCGACTCAGGCACTGTGTAGACCAGTTAATTTGAGTCGCGTCGTTCTTCCGCCTGTGAATATGCGTGCGATTGCTGCACGAGTGCCGATTGTTTCCCCTAAAGTTGTGCCCGAACTGCGTCAAGTCGGTGACTACAGTGATTCGCCAGGTGAGGTGTTGTGTGCGTGTGGTGATGATTCGCGTAGTGTTTCTTTTGCGTTTCTTTCGGGTGGTGGGGTGCTTCATGAAACTACGTTGAAGCCTGCAGTCGATGCAGAGCCGGCATTCAAGGAACTGGGGCGACTGGTTGATTGGCCATCTGATGGAGTTAAGGAGATTCAGTCGCACTATCTCAGTGGCGAATTCATGATTGGCCCGAGACAGGAGTGCAATTTTGTATGGCAAGGGGGCAGAGGAGGGCATCTCCCTAAGGTTCCACTGCCATTCGAACTGGCGACATGGGTGCCGGTAAGTCCACAGCGGCTCGTGGGGTTAGACAAGACAGGTCGATTGCATTCGCTTCGTCAACAGGCGGGGAAGTGGATGCAGGACGACTATATTGAGGGATTTATAGGGCAGACCGGTCTGCTTAGAGTGGCGTTTTCAGACGCAGGCTCTCATGTGGTGGCTTTTAATGGCAATGCGGTCGAGGGTATCCTACTCGATGGGAATGGGCGGTTCGGTGCACGGGTGGCCACGGGGCTTGTTTGTGAGTATGACACATATCCTGCGGTGACCAATAGGATGGGGCTTTGTTTGGCTACGACAGAGTCTGCGGAGGCTGTTTTGAGCGGTGTTTCAAGGCAACATCGGTTGGGAGGTGTTGATGGCGAGATGCTGGTGTCGGTTGCATTGGCACCCATGTCAGCTGTCGCTGCGGTTTTTGGTGTTGATAAGAGGTTGTCGGCAGCTGTTGTTGTGGGAATGGAGTTGAAAAAGACAGCCGATGAGTACTCGCCTGAGTTGCATTCTGCACCTGATAGCATGTCGTGGACAAGGAGCGGCGATGCGCTGGTTGCCACCTTTAGTGATGGGACTTGGCGAGTATTTCGGCCTCATGGCTTGACTAGCTAACTGGGGGATCGATGAATCGCGACCCAAGAAACGACCTTCTCTTAGAACTTCCAGCCGGAGAGTGGGCTGATGTGAGGGTTCAGAGTCAGCCCACTGGGATGATGGCCTCTCGCGAATGGGCTATTCTTGCTAAGGCAAGATGGCTTCGCAAGGGAGGGAAGTCTGCGTTTATTAAATTTATAATTCCGGCAGCACGCGGAGCTGGGCCGGACACTGAATGGATCACGGGAAATAGTCGACTCAAACAACTTGAGCAGCGGCTTCTTGCACTTCGTGAGTTGGGTGAGCGGATTCCGCTCGTGCCTCTACTTGAGGTTCGGCTTTCGGAGCGAGGCTTGTTGATCGCGATGGAAGAAATCACCCCACTGCAAGATAAGATCGAGCGAGGGGGGCAGCGCGAGCTGTCTTTGAAGGTCCTTGAATGTCTTGACCCCATGGCAGAGAGGGGCGCAGACTGGTTTCATTTCGACATCTGCCCTAATAATATTGGAGTGCTCCCGTCTGGGCGATGTGTGCTTATTGATGTTGAGAGCCTCTATCTGAGGGAAGATGCCTGTTTTAGTGTGACGGTCCCTGCATGGAAATCGTTCCGGGCACCATCTTTTCTGGCGAATGAGGTGGCTGACGCCCTTGCAGCTAGAGGCCGCCCAGCTTTGCCAGGATTTGATGTTGCGCTGGCGCAAAAGAAGACCTGCTATGAAGTCGCTCTTGCAGCAGCAGAATGCGTGCTTGGTCCGTTGAGGTTGGCTGAGCGGCATCTCAGTGAAAGTGGCCTAGCTCAATGGGTGGCTGATTCTGATGATTCCGACCCAGTCGTCTTGTTCTGGCGACAACAGCTGCATGGCCTGGTGACTGGTGCGCAGACCCCCTCTATTCAGGCTCTTGCTCAGGAAATGCGTCAGGTGCTGTCGTCGAATCGACAAGTTGTCCCGTCGCCGCGTAGTCGGCAGCAGGTAAATTTTCCAAACAATCGACTTGAGGTGCTGCCGCCGACGCAAGAGGTCGTTTCCGCTGTGCTGCCTCAGTCGCAAATGGATGGGTGGGAGGCTGAGTGGAAGCTCATTCAGCCCAGAGCTCGTGCTCTTAGAGCGGGAAGATTAGGCTATGCCGAGGTTGCGGATTATAAGTTAATGCTTGAACAATTGTCGGTTCGATACCCGGACCGAAGGGAGGTCTGGGATGAGTTGCTTCTGCTTTCGATTTCGTATTTGAAAGATCCTGCTGTGGCGGAATGGTTCGTCAAGTCTGCTCTTGAGAGAATCCCTGGTGACTTGGAGTTGGAGCGGCAGAAGACTATTATCCAAAACTGGGCGGCGGAGCGACGCAATGTCAATACATAGTGGCGGGACGGCCAAGATTGCCTCGCTTCAGATTTGGGGGAAGGGATATCGCGTTACCGCGGATTCAGAGGAGTTTCAAAGATACATCCCGCATCAACTCCCTCAAGCTCCATCGCTGGAGGCAGCGGCGAGTGGTCTGTCGTGGGGGAGGGTTCTGGAGTTGCTGTATCCGCTGACAGAACGAGAATTGGCTGGACAGAGATGTCTTTTGGTGGATCCTACAGGGCTCATAGCTTTCTCGTTCTCGCATTCCGAGGATAAGCATCGGCGGCCCAGTCTCGTTGTCACGGCTGCATTTGTTGCCATAAACTGGGAGGAGGATGACGGCCTGGGTGATATTGCGGCGAAGGCGGTTGCTCTTGCTCAGCGACTATCACTTGCGTATGCGGGCGTTTTTAAGGGGAATCCTGAAAATGTTAGCGTCCAATTGCGGCAGGGAGCGTTTTTGCCTTCCAGGTTTTTTGAGTTGATGGAGGAAGAAGCGGATCGAAGTGTTGACTGGCACAGTGTGTTTTCGGCTGTAAAACAGTGGCGTGGAGTTGTTGGGGTTGCGACGACGAAGTTGCTCCCCCTTGGGGCGAACATTGTGTTGGGTACACGCTTTGAGGCCGAGCGTGCGTTGCAGCAGTTTGCTGTTGATGGTTATTTTGATGTTCGGGAGAAGGAAATTCATCCGCTCTCCTCGGGTATTACGAAATGGAAGTCCCCCTCCTCGCGCGAGCCTGTGTCCTTACAGCAGTTGTCGCCGACTGTGACGTCGGTCTCTGATTTGCGCCCTGTGGTTGAGGCTCTTCAGAGTATTAATCGTAGCTTAGATAGGCTGGTTGATGTGGCGACTCAGATTGTTGATGTTTTTCGCGACAAGAGGAAAAAGTAGAGTGTGCGTTTTAGGGTTGCGTGGGTTGGTTCGGAGGTTTGGGCTGCCAAGCGTGGGTGTGGGATGTGTTGATTGCAGTTGAGGCGTGTTGAAATGGCGGTAGGTGTCTCAAGTTTGAGTGGTTCTCATGTCGATTTCGATGATGGGGCTCAGCTCTCTTGCGAGGCGCTGACTGTTTCCACGCCTGGATTAGTCTGCGAAGGAACTGGCGCGGTGCCCAATGCTCCGCCGTGTCAGATCCGCTGGAACCGACCGACGGCCGACGCTCTGAACTGGGGGGGGCCTGCCGGTTTACGCCGATAGGCGTAACCGACCGACGGCGGGCGTCCTGAACCGGGGTGGATGCGCCGGTTCATTCCATCATGCGGCGACCCAATCCGGATGAGTGGACGCAGTTGGTGAAGGAGCTCGAGGCGAGCGAGCTGACGTAAAAGGAATTCGCGGACAGGCACCAGGTCTCGCCCGAGGCCTTTCAGTGCTGGCTGTACAAGAAGTCGAGGGCCACGCCGGTTCGACGGTCCGAGACGGCGGGCAGCCCTCGGGCGGCGTTCCTTCTTGGACTCCCTCCGAAATGCACTCTCACGGCGCGGGAATTGAAGCGCAGCGGCCGACCCATCTCACGCGACATCTCCCTTGATGCTCACCGGTCGATGGGCGAGGGCACCGGCGAGAAGGGTGAGAAGCAGCTCATCATCCGCTGTGACTTCTCCGACTTCGGCAAGCTGCAGGCGGCGATTGAAGCCAAGGGCCTGACGCCCATCTCCGCCGACTCCGAGTACATCGCGGAGAACCTCATCGAGCTGCCCGAGGAGAAGGCCAACGAGGTCCTCGAGCTGGTGGACTCGCTGGAGCAGGACGAAGACGTGCAGCGCGTCTTCCACAACCTGGGCTGAGTGGGTTCGGGGCCCGGGACGGTGTGGGCGCTCCTCGTGAGCGTCCCCGTTGCCGGGCCTTGGCTGTCCCCGCTCACTTCACGTCGTAGACCTTGCGCAGCGGGGCTCCGTCGCGGTGCAGGTCCACCTCCAGCCGGCGGGCGGTCTTCAAGAGAGCGTAGGTCTCCAGCGCCTTCTCCGGCGTGTCGAGCGAGATGCCGTTGACGCGCTGGATGACGTCGCCGTTCTGGAAGCCCAGCTTGTCGTAGAGCGAGCCCTCCCGGATGGAGAAGAGCTTGAAGCCCTGGGACTTGCCATCCTTGAAGGCGGGGACGATGCGCGCCTGCATCGCCGCCTCCGAGTGATTCGCGTGCTTCGCGTGCAAGGAGTCGACGAGCGGATCCTTGCTGGTGATTTCGTAGGCGTTCTCACCCACGCTGCGGATGTCGACGCTGGAGTGGAAGTCGTTGAACGGGCGCCTGGTGAAGTGATGGAACGCGAACGCGGCGGCCACCGCCCCCGCCATGACGAGCAAGCCAGCCACGAACCAGACGGACTTCGGAAAGATGTCGAGCTTCATCATGTCCTGCCTCCTCCCCCTCAGGGGTGAACGGGACAAGAGCAAGCTCGATGCCAGGGCCGTGCGCGTGTCTGGCTTCACTCGGAGACGGCGTCGCGCCTGGGAGGGCCAGCGCCGTCATGCGGGCTCGAGAAGGCCACTCCTGTCACTCGGCGCGGATTCACGGGTGACAGGGTGTCGTGACAGGTTGTCACGCCGCGCGATGGGGACAGCGAACCGTCAGGGGGTGTACGCGAACGCGCCGAAGCCTTGGATGCGCGCGGCCATCGAAATCTGGCGGTCCGTGAGGGTCGTGTTGCACGTCACCGTGGGGGTCTGGTGACACTGGACGATTTCCCCCAGCACTCCCGTGTATTCGACGACGTAGTCATCGGGGTTCGTGGAGTAGCCTGTGGGCGGGCAGTCCTCGGGACCGTGGCAGATGCAGGTGTCGGGGATGGGCCCCTTCCCGCCAATCCGGCACGCCTGGCCGTTGATGCGGTTGATGAGGTTGACCAGGTTCTGCCGCGTCACGTGCATCCGGAAGAAGCGCAGGTCGGAGAACAGGGAGTTCGTCGTCAGCGCGCCCGTGTAGCGCACCGTCGACAGGTCCGTGTTGCAGAGTCCATTCCCCGTGAACCAGGCGCCCGCTGGATAGTCATAGCCGATGTTCCCCCAGCTCGAGGGGCACGGCGGCACGGCGTTGTTCGCATACACGCCCCCCAGCACTCCGATGGGCCTCAGCGTGGGGTGGGACGTGTCTCGCAAGTAGGCGAACATGCTCAGCTGCGCGGCGCCGGAGTTGAAGACATCCGTCGGGCCGGACGGGTTGCTGATGGCATTCCAGGGTGCACTGGCGTGGGCCTGGTTCCAGCCTGTCACCACGGGCACCGCCATGGTGCCCTGGAGGACCAGCTCCGTGGGCACTCGCACCGGGAGTTCACCCACCCACTTCAGCCGATTGAACGCACGGGGTCTGTTCGGCGGGCTCCAGGCGTAGCCATACATGTCATTGAAGCCGCCGCCTTCGACGAAAGTCCGGGGCGAAGTCCACGTGTTGAGCACCATACCCGCGTCGTGGCAGCTGACCTGCGCCGCCGCCGTCCCCAACGAACTCTCCGGCTGCTGCCCCCGCTGCCACGAGGAATAGGGAGCCGGGACGTTCAGCCCCGTGAAGGCCCCCACGTCGTACGAGACGGGGTCCGATGCGTTGATGCCCTGCCACCGCATCAGCATGGACCACGCGTCCTGCCGGACGCCGTTGTTCGGGTCCAGGTACTGGCCCCCCGTGGTGAACAGCGGCGCGACGTTGGTGTGACACGTCGCCGGCGTCAGCGGATGGAACTCTTCCGCAAGCGCGGGGGTGGAGACAAGGACCGCGAGCGCGGCGCGGGCGAACCAAGGCAACTGCATGACCGGGTGCTCCTGACGTGAATCGGCGGAATGCCAGGCACAGCATGCTCCCCGTGCCTGACAGGCCATGGCGTCCGACAAGACGCCACGGCATCGCGCCGTCAGGGATTGCCCAGCCGTGTTGTGAATGCCGGGGCCCATGTTGGCCCCGAGACTCGAAGGGAAGACGGCCGCGAGGTCAGCCGCCGTCTTCCCCTCTGCCCGGTGCGGGCGAACTACTTGGTGAAGGTGATGGGGCCGCTGGAGAGCGTGCTGTTGTTCGCTCCGTCGACCGCCCGCACCCGCCACGTGTGGCTGCCCGTGGCCAGGCCCGTCAGCGTCGTCTGCTCGGTCCCGACGCCGTACACCTCGAACTCCCACAGCGAGTACCCGTAGCCCGTGGCGCGCTGGATGCCCCGCATGCGCACGTAGCGACCCACGCCGCTCAGGTTGAGCAAGTCATCCTGCGCGCCGTTGCCGTTGGCCTCGGTGTACACGGCCCTCCACGTCGTTCCGTCCACGGAGGCCTCGATGGCGTACTGCCTTCCAAACGCCGCCTCCCAGTACAGGTTCACCCGCTTGATGGAGTACACCCCGCCCAGGTCCACGGTGATGGACTCCGTGTCGGGATTGGCCACGTCGTTGCGGCTGGACCAGCGCGTGGCGGTGATGTTGCCGTCCACCGCGTCGTTGGGGCTGCCGAACTCCGAGGACGTCGCGGAGACGTTCTTCCCCAGCGCCAGGTTCGTCGTCGGGCCCACGTAGGCCTTCGGCGTGACATCCGGCGTACGGTCCGCGCCGTCCACCACGAGCACGTACCTGGACACGCCCGCGCCCACGTCCGTCGTCTGCTCCCAGATGAACGTCGTGGACGCTCCCGGCACCGCCGCGCCCGCCGCGGGCACCAGTGCCGCGAAGGCCGCCGGAGGCGCCGTGTCATTCAGCGTGAAGGTCGCCGTGGCGGACTGCGTGACACCACCCGCCCAGTTGTAGGCCCTCACGAACCACGTGTGCGCGCCGTTGCCCAGCGCCGCGTTGATGACGGGCGCGGAGTTCGTGCGCGTCGTGGCGACGGGGAAGGGGCTGCCGTCCAGGAACACCTCGTAACGGTGGATGCCCGTCTGCGGGTCGCTGCTCGCCGTCCACGTGAAGTTCGGCCGCGTGGTGATGGTGGAGCCCGGCGCCGGCGTCAGCAACGTGAAGGCCGTGGGCGGCGTCGCGTCCGTCAACCCGAAGCCCTGGATGCCCGCGCCGTACTGGAACAGCGGGTTGCCGTAGATGGGAAGAATCGGCAGGCCCTGGGCAATGCGGGACTTGATGGTCGCCCGCTCGGCGGCGGTGGCGCCCAGGTCGAACGGCAGGTCCCACTGCTCCAACTGGTTGTTCTCCACGTCGGTGCCAATCTGGTCCATGCCTCGCGGCAACTGCCACGGCAGCTTGCCTCGCGGGAACACGTCGCCGAAGAGGATGTCCGCCACGGCCGGGCCTCCCGAGTCTCCAGGCCGGTACGCCGCCAGCAGCGCGTTGGTCTGCGGGACGACGTTGGTGAGGATGTACGGACGCGGCAGGATGAGCACCGTCGTCGTGGGGATGTTGCGCGCGCGGAAGCCGGTGATGAGGCCGTACTGGTTGCCCCACTTGGCATCATGCGCCGGGCCAATCGGGTCTCCCGGCAGGTAGGGCTTCTCCTTGTCCCACTCGGTGCCGTGGGTGAAGTAGCTCTCGCCCACCACGACGATGGCCGCGTTGGGCGTGACTCCCGCCGGAGCGTTGTCCTTGTAGACGGTGATGCCAGCCGCCTCGGCGCGCTGCTTGATGGCCTGGTAGATGGTCAGGTCCCCGAACTCCGTGCCGTGGAAGTCCGAACGCCACGTCACCATGCAGGGGCCCGAATCCGCGCAAGGCCCCGCGATGACGATGCTCGAGCCCGCGCCCAGCCGCAGCGGCAGCGCGCCGTCGTTCTTCAAGAGCGTCAGCGCGTTCTGCGCCGCGCGCCGCGCCAGCGCCTTGTGGTCCGCCGTGTGCCACTCGGACGTGCCCGCGAGGCCCCTGCGATACGGGTCCTCGAAGATGCCCAGGCGGAATTTGAGGTCGAGAATCCGGCGCACGGAGTCGTTGATGCGAGCGATGGGCACCGCCGTCTCGAAGTCGCCCATCTGCGCGGGGTTCGCCCCGCCCATGACGTCCGAGCCCGCCGTCGCCGAGCGAGTCCACGCACCCGACGGCAGCCAGTCCGAACAGATGACGCCCTGGTAGCCGAGATTCACGCGCAGGTAGTTGAGGATGCCCACGCTGTCACCGGCGCCGTAGCCCTCCGGGCCCAACAGCCAGCTCCCCGCGTAGCCGGGCATGATGCCGCTGGTGCCCGCCTCCAGCGCCGCGTGCCACGGACGCATGTGGTAGTGGATGGTGGTGCCGTCATAGGTGATGCCGGCCTCGCCGCCCGCGCCCTGGCCGGGCCAGTGCTTGGTGGTGACCCAGATGGAGTGCGGGTTCACCTCGGGGCCGCCCTGCAGGCCCGCGATGAGCGCGCGGGTGAGGCCCGCCGACAGGTCCGCGTCCTCGCCGTTGCCCTCCTGGATTCGCGGATAGAGGACCTTGGTGCCCACCTCCGCCAGCGGCGACAGGGTGCCTCGGCTGCCCACCGCGAGCTGCTCGCGGCGCTGCATGTCACCCAGCTCGTAGACGGTGTCCAAGTCGCGAGAGGCGGCCAGCGCCGGCTGCGTGGGCCAGCTCGTCTTGTAGCCGTGGATGGAGTCACCCGCGTCGACGTTGGGGATTCCCAGCCGCGTGCCCGCGGAGGCGCGCTGGAAGCTGACGATGTCCTCCGGGCTCAGGGGGCCCATGGTGAAGCCCGCCTCGGGGAACGTCTTGGCCTCGTAGAACATCTGGAGCGCCTTCTCGCGCGTCGTCATGCGAGCCATCAGGTCGTTGACGCGGGTGGCGATGGGGTTGTGCCAGTCCTCGTACGGGTCGATGACGCCGTTCTTGTTCAAGTCGCGCATGCCGTTGATGAGCGCGACGCCGTCCGCCGCCGTCTCGACTACCGGCAGGTACACGCTGAACTGGCGCAGGTCCGAGCGACTGGTGGCGCCGCTGCCCTGCGTGGCCACGACGTACCACTTGTACGTCCAGCGGTCCGGCAGGTCCTGCGTCAGGGTGAAGGACGTGCCCGTCGTCGTGGTCATCAGCGTGTAGCGGTCCAGCAGGCTGCCGGCGGCCATCCAGTCGTAGTCGACGCGGCTGATGTTCAGATACAGCTTGTAGTTGGCCGCGCCCGCGACGGCGGCCCACTGGAACGTGGGACGGCGGGTGTTCGTCACCATGGCGTTGTTGGCCGGAGCCACGACGGCGAACGCACCGGCGATGGCGGGAGGCGCGGGCGCCTGGTACGGGTCCGGGATGATGGTGCGGTCTCTGCCGTCCGGAGGCCCGCCCGTGGTGAAGATTTCGACCTTCCACTCGGCGCCCTGCACCGCGAGCGAGGTGACGCTCTGGCCGCGCAGCACCGTGCCGCTGGACGTCGTCACCGCCAGCCGGATGTCCGTGTTGGGCGCGGTGGGCGAGAACTGGTTCTTGGAGAGGGTAATCGTCGTGTTGGGCGCGAAGGTCAGGTTGTAGGTGAAGGGCCCGGGCGGGTTGCGCACCGACGGCGTGGTGTTGCCTTCCTCGGGCGTGGGCGTGACGCTGATGGGCGCGGGCGAGACATTGATTTTCGCGTACGCCAGCTCCGGGAACATCAGCTTGATGGTCTGGTTTGTCGTCTGCGGCGGCGGCTCCTGCGGTCCTTCACCGGGCGCGTACACCTCGAAGTCCCAGAGGGAGATTCCGTAGCCCGTGCCTCGGGTGATGCTCCGGATGCGCACGTAGCGAGCGGAGCCGGACACGGTGACTTCGCGTCGGCCCGGCGCGCCGTCGGTGACGTTCGTCGCGAGCGGAGACCAGGTGGAGTCATTCGTCGAGCCTTCAATCGCGTAGCTCGACGGATAGGCGCCTTCCCAGTTCAGCACCACCTTGCCGAGCGTCTTGGCCGAGCCCAGGTCCACGCGAATCCACTGGCCATCCAGCGGGTCCGAGGACCAGCGCGTCGTCGTGTTGCCGTCCACCGCGTAGCCCGGCGTGAGGTGGGCCGCGTTGCCCTCCACGGTGGAGGCCGTGGCGGGACGGTTCTTGGCCAGGTCGCCGGTGGCGGTCGTGCCGCTGTAGACGGCGAACTCCCACAGCGAATAGCCGTAGTCCACCGCGCCGCGCACCGTGCCGAGGATGCGGATGTAGCGACCGGTGCCAGATACCGTCAGGTCATCCACCCCGCCGTCACCGTCGGTGATGGTGCGGATGTCCGTCCAGGTCGCCGCGTCGGGTGACGTCTGGATTTTGTAGCCGATGGCGTACGCCGTCTCCCACGTGAGCACCACGCGACTGATGGTGGTGCTCGCGCCCAGGTCGACGTAGATCCACTCGTTCGCGGTGAAGAGGCTGCCCCACCGGGTGCCTCCATCTCCATCCACCGCGTAGTTGCCCGTGATGCCCTCCTGCGAGGAGGACGTCACTGTCGGCCGGTTGAGGGCGATGTTTCCGGCCTGGGCGTTCGCGTCCGAGCCGAACGCCATCACACCCACTGCTACTGCCACCGAGCACGCCCGCGTCAGGAGACTCCTGACACGGTGCGTGGCCTGCACAAGAGGGGTTGGTAATCGCATGGGGACGAAAAGCGGGCCGCTGGAGAAAGTAGGGGAGGGGGTGAGCCAGCGCATACCGAGACGGTGCTGCGTCCGAGCGGTCCTTTCCTTTCAAGTCACGATTCTATTTCTTCGGACGGCAAAGAAAGTCAAACCAAGGACCGATAACGCGGCAAGTCGTGGAAAGCGTGCGGGCGGTGCCTCGGGCGCCGTGTTGAAGTTTCATCAGGTTACGCGGGTGCCGCGTTGCGTTGTCGACATGGGGTGCTTCGAGCTGGGGCACGCGCGTGTCGTCGGATGCCTTCGCGTCGGTGAGCTCGCTGTCGCGGCGAGGGCTGCATCATCGGCATGGCAGCGCCATCGTGCAGCCCGGGCCGGCGCGTGCGCGCAGGAGATGCCGAGTCAGGATGCAGCGCCGCAGCGCCGCAGCTCACTCCTCAGCGAGCCAAAATCACTGCTCATCCGACCGAAGCGCGCCCGCCAAGAAATTCGCTGAACGAGTCAGCAATCTTGGGGCAGTAGACAGGGTCCGGGAACGCTTCATTGTAGCTGCCCCTGAGCGGATACCGGCCCTCGTGCTGCTCGCTCACGTCGAGCAGGAGGTTGTTCGCGTAGCACTGCTGATGGATGTCCGGCAGCTCCTGGTGCAAGTCGCGCTGGAGCGGGATGATGTTGTTCCAGTCAGCAGTGCGTCAGCCCAAAATGGCTTCCGGCTCGCACGATGGTGCCCTGGAAATTCATCTTCACGTCAGCCAGCCACATGCGGCCTTGAAGCGTGTGTCCGCGCTGTCCGGACGTGGTGACTGACCAGGAGGCACGCGAAGTGCCTCCCGGTGCTCTACGTCACGGCCCCGTGGCTCAGGCGCTGACGCCCACGCCGATGGGGCAGCTCACGCCGGTGCCACCCAGACCGCAGTACCCGCCGGGGTTCTTCTCCAGGTACTGCTGATGGTAGTCCTCGGCGAAGTAGTACTCGGGCGCCGGGATGATTTCGGTGGTGATGGTGTCCAGCCCCTTCGCGGTGAGCGCCTTCTGGTATGCGTCGCGGCTGGCCTCGGCGGTGCGCTTCTGGGCCTCGCTGGTGGTGTAGATGCCGGAGCGGTACTGCGTGCCCTCGTCATTGCCCTGGCGCATGCCCTGCGTCGGATTGTGGCTCTCCCAGAAGACGCGCAGCAGTTGCTCGTAGCTGAGCTTCTTCGGGTCGAACACCACGCGGACCACCTCGTTGTGGCCCGTCATCCCGCTGCACACCTCGCGGTACGTGGGGTTGGGCGTCAGGCCTCCCGCATAGCCCACGGACGTGCTGTAGACGCCGGGCGTCTGCCAGAACTTGCGCTCGGCGCCCCAGAAGCAGCCCAGGCCGAAGATGGCGACCTCGTGGCCCTCCGGAACAGGCCCCTTCAGCGGGGTGCCCAGCACCTCGTGCTTGGTGGGAACGGACATCTCCTCCGTACGGCCCGGCAGTGCCTCCGCCGGGGACGGCATCCGCTGCTTCTTGGTGGAGTTGAAGAACATGCCCCTAGGAATAGCCTCCCGCCCGTCTGGTTTCACCCCTAGAAGGAGCAGGCGGCCAAACAGGCGGTGTTGGGGCCACAGGCCCTCCGCCAGGGTAGGACCGCCTGCCCCGCTGAAATAGGGTCTCCCCCACATGTGCCTCCCCACCGCCACGGCCTTGCTGTGTCTCGTCCCCTCCCTCGCGCTCGCTGGAGCGGACTCCCGCTGCCGCCCCAGCCGCTTCTCCGAGCAGGAGCTGAAGGGCGCCTCCGCCCAGGCGCGTCATGCCGCGTATGTGCAGGCATGTGCGCTCGATGAGGTGGTGGAGCTGACCAAGCAACTGGTGCGCTTCAAGACGGTCAGCAGCGAGGTGCCGCCCGCGAAGAGCCCCGACATCGCCGCCATGGGCCGCTTCCTCCAGAAGTGGGCCAAGGCCCACGGAATGGCGTACCGCGCCGTGGGCGGCAACGACGTGTTCGAGATTGCCTGGGGCGAGGGCGCGCCCACGCTCGGCCTCGTCTTCCACGGTGACGTGGTCCCCGCACCCGCGCACGAGTGGAAGCGCCCGCCCTTCGAGCCCTATGTCCAGGACGGCCGCCTGTTCGGCCGGGGCGTGGAGGATGACAAGGGGCCGCTCGCCTCCGCGCTGGTGGCGCTCGACTTCGCGAAGAAGCTCGGGCTCAAGCCCCAGGGCAAGGTGCTGGTCATCGTCGGCAACGGCGAGGAGAGCGACTGGAACGGCATGACGAGGTACGCGGCCACCGAGCCCAAGCCCACGCACGTCATCTCCGTGGACTCGGGCTACCCCGTCGTCGCCGCGCAGTCCGGCTTCGTCGCGTGGAACCTCGTCGCGCCCGTGGGGCCGGCTGGGAAGTCCTCCAAGGTCGCGCTGCGGCCGGTGGACGTGAAGGCCGGCGAGTTCCTCACGCAGGTGCCCGGCACGGCCACGCTGAAGCTCCTGCCCGGTGAGGAGGGCTCGCTCGCCGTTGCCCTGGAGACCGTCCGGAGCGCCGTTGCCCATGAGCAGCAGACGCGCCCCGGGCTGAAGGCGGACGTGAAGGAGGAGGGTGGGGCGGTGGTGCTCACCGTCCACGGCAAGGCGGTGCATGCCTCCATCGCCGACGAGGGAAACAACGCGCTGTGGGGCCTGTCCGGTGTCGCGTCGTTGCTGCTCATGGAGGACAACGGCATCGCCGCCATGCTGCACGTCCTGGCCACGCGCTTCGACCACGACCACCACGGAGAGAAGCTGGGGCTCGTGTACTCGGATGACGGGCTGATGGGGACGCTCATCGTCGCGCCCACCGTGCTGCGCGTGGCGGATGGCAAGGTGAGCCTGGGCGTCAACATGCGCCGTCCCCGGGGGAAGGACGCGGTGGAGTTCAATGCCTCGCTGGACCATGCCGCGGCGCGCGTGAGCCAGGACTCCGGAGGCCGCGTGAAGGAGGCAGGCGAGCGCTACGTGGGAGACGCGCACGTGGCCGACACATCCGGGCCGCTCGTCACCACGCTCCTGGACATCTACAAGCGCCACAAGAACGTCCCGGACGCGAAGGCGACGTCCGTGCGCGGCGGCACCTACGCGCGCCTGTTCCCCAGGGCCGTGGACTTCGGCCCCGGCTTCCCGGGCGAGGAGTACACCGGCCACGCGCCCGACGAGTCCATCTCGCTGCAGAGCCTGGATTTGGGCACGCGCATGCTCGCGGAGGCCGTCCACACGCTGGCCCTCACGCCCGCCGCCAGCGCGGAGAAGTGACGGCTACGTCCGGAGTGCGCCCTTCGCGCGAGGCCAGTACACGCGGAACGTGGTGCCCTCTTCCTCCGAGGAGCGCACCTCCACGCGGCCCCCGTGCGCGCGGGCAATCTGGTGGACGATGAAGAGGCCCAGGCCCAGGCTGCGCTGCTTCTGGTACGTCGACGTGGACTCTGACGTCGCCACTGGCGTCTTGAACGGGTCGAAGATGCGCGGCAGCAGCTCCGGGGGAATGGGCTCGCCCCGGTTGTGGACCTCCAGCAACACGTCGTGCGCCTCTCCGCGCACGTGGGTGTGCACCGGCGTGTCGCCGCCGCCGTGCTGGAGGGCGTTGGACACGAGGTTCCCCAGCACCTGCGCCACCCGGTCCGGGTCCCAGTCGCCCGACGTGTCTCCCGAGGACTCGAACAGCAGCGGACGCCCCGGGTGGCTCACCTGGAGCTCCTCCAGCGTCGCCTGACACACGTCCGCCAGGTTCATCGGCTGGGGCGAGACGGGGATGCCCTCGCCCAGCTTGCTGCGCGCGAAGTCGAGGATGTCCGTAATCATGCGTCCCATGCGCCCGGCGGACTTGCGGATGCGCTCCACCGCGCGGCGCTCTGGCGCCTCCAGGTCCTCCGCGCGCGCGAGCTGGAAGGCGGATGCGCTGATGGCGTTGAGCGGATTGCGCAGGTCATGCCCCAGCACGGCGAGCAACTGCTCCCGGAAGTCCACCGCCCGCTGGAGCGCGGCCTCCGCCTGCTTGTGCTGGGTGATGTCCACCACGACGCAGCCCATGCCCAGCAACCCCGCGCCCGTGGGCTCACGCACCGGATAGAAGGTCACCTGCCAGATGTGCCGGCCCTTCTTGGGCACCAGCGCGGGCGGCGTGGCGAACTCGAAGGCCTGCAGGGGCTCGCCCGTCCGCAGCACCCGCCACAGCAGGGGCTCCATCAGGTCGGCGACCTCCGGGGGCTGCATCTGCCGGAAGGTCCGGCCCAGGTGGTCCTCGGGTGGGAAGCCATTGATGTCCGCCAGTGTCTGGTTGATGCGCAGGTAGCGCAGCTCGTGGTCCAGGTAGGCCATGCCCATGGGCGTGGCCTCCAGGAGCGCGTCCAAGAGCGCCAGCGAGCGCTGGGCCTCCACGCGCGCGGCGCGCTCCAGGTCCTGCAGCCGCGCCTGGAGGATGTACGCGCCGGCGCGCTGACACATGGTGCGAAACAACAGCAGGTCCGCGTCGGAGAAGCCGAAGGACGTGCGCGAGCCCAGATACGCCACGCCCAACAGCCGCGTGCCTTCCACCAGGGGAACGCCATAGACGGCGAGCAGGCCCACCTCGCGCAGCACCGGCAACACCACGCGCGCGTCGGTGGAGGCCGAGCGCACCCCCATCGCCTCGCGCTTCACGGCGACCTCGCCCACGAGGCCCTGGCCCAGGGCCACCGAGCTGCCCAGGGCCGTGTCGCCGCCCAGTCCCACCGCGGCGCGCACCACCAACTGAGTGCCCTCCAGCATCAACACGCCCGCGGCATCCACCGAGAGCGTCGACTCCATCACCACGTTGAGCAGGCGCGCGAGGAGCACGTCCACGGGAGGGCCGTCCAGCGTGGCCTGCGCCATGCGGTCCAGGGCCTGGAGGCTCCGCTGCCGCTCCTCCGCGAAGCGCTGCACCGTGCGCACCACCGTCCGGTCCAACACGCCTTCCAGGCGCTCCAGCTCTCCAGGAGCCAGGGGCTGGGGCCACGCCTCCAGTCGCCGGAGGACGCACTTGCGCAGGAGCGCGAACTCGGACACCACCTCGCCCAGGTCGAAGCCCTGGTCCAGCCTCACCAGCGCGTGCTCGTCCGCCAGCGCGAGGTCGGCGCCCTGGTCCCCCTGCTCCAGCGTGTCCGCCAGCGCGAGGAGCAGTCCTGGCATGTGGTCCAGGAGCCACGAGGGCTTCTCCCGCACGCCGATGTGCAGCGCATGCATCGCGTGCTCCCATTCCGTCAGGAGCTCCTCTCGATTCGCGCGCAGGAAGTCCGATGCCCTGAGCGGTGTTTCCCGCTCGGGCTCATCGCGCTTCGTGGAGCGTGTTTCCGGCTCCAGCATCACCGACCTCCTGAGGCCCCGCCCGCCCGTGCCGTCCCCGTCTTCAATGTGGGCACGTGGGCAGTTGTATGTATGTCCGAGCCTCCGATTTGGCGGGAGACGCGGACCCGAGGGCCACTCCGGACCCTCGTCGTCCGAGGGGACCGCGCGGCGCTCGCCGGAGTCGTTCGTCGCTCCCCGCTGGACGAGGTGGGCGTCCGTCCACCGCCAATCGCTTGGCCCCCGGGGGCGAAGTCGAGGGCTGGCGGAGCGCACGCGCTCGGTTAGGGTGGGCCGCAGATGCGCACCCTCCTGTTGACCCGCTCCGATGTGTCTCGCAACCTCCAGGCGCTCACCCTGTTGGAGGATTTGCGAGAGGCCTTCCGTACCGACGCCCTGGCTCGCACCGTGGCGCCTCAGCGCGTGCGCGCGCCGCTGCACGCCGAGGGCACCGCGCTGGCGATGCTCCCCGGCTGTCTGCCCGGCATCCCCGCGTACACGGTGAAGGTGCACGCGAAGTTCCCCGCGCGGACGCCCGCCATCCAGGGCGTGGTGCACCTGAACGACCTCGTCACTGGCGAGCTGCTGGCGGTGATGGACTCCGGACACCTGACGGCGGTGCGCACGGGGGTGATGGGCGCGCTGGCGGCGGACGTGCTGGCGCGGGAGGACGCGAGCCGCGTGGCCATCATCGGCGCGGGCGCGCAGGCGGTGATGCAACTCAAGTCGCTGCGACTGGTGCGCTCGCTGTCCCACGTGCGCGTCCACGACACGGACCCCACGCGCGCCTTCGCCTTCGCCACGCGGATGTATCAGGAGCTGAACCTGCCGGTGCGGCCCGCGGATTCGGTGGCGGAGGCGGTGGAGGACGCGGACATCGTCATCGCCGCGACGTGGAGCCGTCAGCCCTTCCTCCACGCCGGCATGGTGAGGCCGGGCACGCACATCACCACGCTGGGCGCGGACGAGCCGGGCAAGGCGGAGGTCTCCGCGGAGCTCTTGCGGCAGGCGCGCTTCATCTGCGACCACCGGGGCCTGTCCGTCGCGAGCGGCGCGGTGGGCAACGTGGGGCTGGGCGAGGACGCCATCCACGCGGAGCTGGGCGAGGTGCTCGCCGGACTGAAGCCGGGGAGGACCTCTCCGGACGAGGTGACGGTGTTCGGCGCGGTGGGGTTGCCCTTCCAGGACCTGGCCGCCGCGTGGCACGTGTTCCAAGCCGCGCAGGGAGATGACACCATCCACGGCATGGACTTCGGCGCATGAGGGTCTGGGACTCGCTCATGTCGCGGCTGGGGCTCACGCGGCCGGAGCTGCGCGCGTGGGCGATGTATGACTGGGCGAACTCCGCCTATGTCACCACCGTCATCGCGGTGGTGTTCCCCATCTATTACGCCTCCGTCGCGTCGAAGGGGCTGGAGCGCGAGGTGGCCACCAGCCGCTTCGCCGCCGTCACCGCCGTGGCGCTGGGCACTGTCGCGGTGCTGTCGCCGGTGCTGGGCGCGCTGAGCGACAGGGCGGGCCGGCTCAAGACGCTGCTGGGCGTGTTCCTGACGCTGGGGCTCTTGTCCACGCTGGGACTCGCGGGCGTGGGGCAGGGTGACTGGGTCTGGGCGCTGGTGTGCTTCGGCGTGGGCAACGTGGGGGTGACGGGCAGCATCGTCTTCTCCGACGCGCTGCTTCGCCACATCGCCAAGGACGAGGAGTTGGACCGGGTGTCCACCGCGGGCTACGCGCTGGGCTATCTGGGAGGCGGGCTGCTCCTGGCCGCGCAGCTCGTGTTGCTGGTGAAGCCCGGCTGGTTCGGACTGCCGAACGCGGCGGCGGCCTCGCGCGTGTCCTTCGTGACGGTGGCGCTGTGGTGGGGCGCGTTCTCGGTGCCGTTGTTCCTGCGCGTCCCCGAGCCTCGCCCCCAGAGTGGCGCGCCCCCGCCCCGGCTGTCGCTCACCGGTGTCTTCTCGCAGCTCGCGGAGACGCTGCGCACGCTGCGGAAGTACCGACAGGCGATGCTGCTGCTGGTGGCGTATCTGCTCTACAGCGACGGCATCGGCACCATCATCCGCCTGTCCACGCTGTATGGGACGGAGCTGGGAATCGGCCAGGGCGCGCTGATGGGGGCGCTCCTGCTGACGCAGGCGGTGGGCGTGCCGTGCGCGGTGCTGTTCGGCCGGGCGGCGTCGAAGGTCGGCGCGAAGCCGGCGCTGATGTTCGCGCTGGCGGTGTACGTGGTGGTGACGTTCCTGGGCTACTTCATGAGCTCGCCCGCGCACTTCTTCGCGCTCGCGCTGCTGGTGGGCATGGTGCAGGGCGGCAGCCAGGCGCTGAGCCGCTCGCTGTTCGCGCAGCTGATTCCCCGGCACCGCGCGGGGGAGATGTTCGGCCTGTTCAGCGTCTTCGAGAAGGTGACGGCGGTGGCGGGCCCGCTGGTGTTCGCGGCCACGGTGGAGTTGACGGGCTCCAGTCGCCTGGCGGTGCTGTCCCTGCTCGCCTTCTTCGGCGCGGGCGCGGCGGTGTTGTGGCGCGTGGACGTGGAGACAGGCCGGCGCGCGGCGCGCGACGCGGAGGCTCGCGCGGGCTGGAATGACGTCCCGCTGACGACCGCCGCTCCCGGGGCCGCGAGCGCGGAGTGACAGAGGGCTCAGTGCTCGACGGGGGGCACCTCGCGGGGCGCGGAGAAGAGGCTGTCGCGTCCATGGCGCAACACCACCTCCCCGTGGAGGACCTCTGTCACGTCGTCGAAGGACACCGCGAAGTCGTGTCGCCGAAGCAGGCCCTTCTCCACGATGAGCTCCTTCTCGGTGATGTCGATGATGCGGCCGATGGCGTGGCCATCATTGCCGCGGACCTTCATTCCCTTGTGAATCTCCGCTCGGCTGAACATGGGAGCTCCCTGGGGGCGCGCGTGGGAAAGGCCCCTCCGCGCGAAGCTGGGGAGTGAGTTCGTCTCCCGCAGCACCCGCACGGTGAAACGGCCCCTCGGGGACTTTGCGGGAGACGGCTGCCCCCGCGACTCGGCGCCCGGCCGTGCGGGTGATGACGCGCGCCGGAGGAGGCAGGCGACCGGCGCATCCCATGGGGAATGCGTCCGCTCGCGAGCCTCCGGTTGCGCTCGCGCTCGCCCGTCCCCATCGGTGAAGGGTGTTGGTTGAAACAGGATGAGCCTTCCCGGGGAGGGAGCGTGGATGCGACGCATCGCCGACTATGCCCTCCTGGGTGACTGTCATTCCGCGGCGCTGGTGGGACTGGATGGCTCCATCGACTGGGCCTGCTTCCCTCGCTTCGATGCGCCCTCGGTCTTCTGCCGCATCCTGGATGAGCAGCGGGGCGGCAGCTTCTGCCTGGCACCCGTGGGCCACTTCACCTCCACGCGCACCTACGTGGAGGACAGCAACGTCCTGGCCACCACCTTCACCACGCCGCGCGGAGTGCTGGAGGTCACCGACTGCATGCCCGTGTCGGCCAGCGGCGCCTCCAGCGGCACGAGCGTGAGTACACGGCATGCGTTGCTGCGACGTGTGCGCTGCCTCGCGGGCGAGGTCCACGTGCGCGTGGTGGTGGCTCCGCGCTTCGAGTATGGCTCCTTCACCCCTCGCGTGCGGCTGACGTCCTGGCGCACCGCTGAAGTCGTCGGTGGCGCGGACGCGCTGTGGGTGTCGTCCACGCGTCCCCTCATGGCGCAGGAGTCCTCCCTGCGCGCCCGCTGGTTGCTGCGCGCCGGAGACGAGGCGTGGATTGAAGCCGCGTGGACGCCGTCCTTCGTCGAGCGGGCGCCCGAGAAGGCGCCGGACCTCCACGACTTCCATCGCCGCCTGGAGGACACGCTCACCTTCTGGCGGCAGTGGATTGGCCGCTGCTCGTACCAGGGCGCGCACTTGAGGGCGGTGCGACGCTCGGCGCTCACGCTGAAGGCCCTCACGTACGCTCCCACCGGAGCGCTCGTGGCCGCGCCCACCACGTCGCTGCCCGAGCAGCTCGGAGGCACGCGCAACTGGGACTATCGCTTCACCTGGTTGCGGGACGCGTCACTGACGCTCATCTCGCTCCTGGTGACGGGCTACCGCGAAGAGGCGGATGCCTTCCGACACTGGTTGCGGCGCACCAGCGCGGGGCGCGCGGAGGACGTGCAAATCATGTACGGCATCCAGGGCCACCGCCTGCTGCCCGAGGTGGAGTTGAGCCACCTGGCCGGACACGCGGGCTCGCGGCCGGTGCGCATCGGCAATGGCGCGGCGAAACAACTCCAGCTCGACGTGTCGGGTGAACTCCTGGAGGCGAGCTGGCTGTACGCGCGCGCGGGCGGGCTGGTGACGCCCACCAACTGGGCCTTCCTCTCCGGACTGGTGGAGGAGGTGTGTCGGCGCTGGCGACAGCCGGACCAGGGGCTGTGGGAGATGCGGGACGAGCCTCGGCACTTCATCCACTCGAAGCTCCTGTGCTGGGTGGCGTTGGACAGGGGACTGCGCCTGGCGCGGGAGCGAAACCTGCCGGCGCCCTTGGTGCGCTGGGCTCGGGAGCGCGCGGAGTTGCGGCGCTACCTCATGGAGTGCGCGGTGGACGGGTGGTTTCCCCAGGCCCGGGGCTCCAGCGCGGCGGATGCGTCCACCTTGCTGGTTCCCGCGCTGGGTTTTCTTCCCCTGGGGCATCCGCTGGTGCGCGGCACGGTCCAGAAGGTGCGCGAGCGGCTGGAGTCGGGCGGGCTCCTGTATCGCTACCTCGCGCCGGATGGCCTGTCGGGAGGAGAGGGCGCCTTCCTGCTGTGCTCCTTCTGGTTGGTGGACGTGCTGGCCCATGAGGGGAAATGGGAGGAGGCGGAGGCGCTGCTGTCGCGGCTCCTGGGCCTCGCCAACGACGTGGGGCTGTACGCGGAGGAGGCCGTGCCCGTCACCGGTGAGGCGCTGGGCAACTTCCCCCAGGCCTTCACTCACATGGCGCTGGTGTCTTCGTGCGCGCAGCTCTCCGCGGTCCGCGCGCTGGAGCAGCGGCGTCCGCCCGAGGAGGCTCGCGACTTCGCGGCGGTCGCCCTGGAGTCCCTGCTGTCGTCACGACGACAGGGTGAGGCAGCGCGCGGGTCCGCGCAGGCCTCGCTCCCGTCCGTCGAGTCGGAGGCCCCGGCGCTCCACTGAGGAGGCGCCTGCCCGGGTGCTCGGCTGGCGTCCGGACAAAGAAGCCGGGCCAGTGGTCGCTCGCCGGAGCGTGTCCATCTTCGCCCTGGGGAGGTGCGCATGGTCGTCGGCTTCATGGCATCGCGAGCGGGACGTTGGCTGCGTATCGTGACGGGCTCCTGTCTGGTGTTGGGCGGGCTGCGTGCCGGGACCTCCCGGGGCGCCGCGGTGGCCCTGTTGGGACTGGGGCCCCTGGTCGCCGCGTCCCTGGACCTGGTGGTGCTGGGGCCGCTCTTCGGCCTCCCCATGCGCGGCTCGGAGGTTCGCCGACGGCTGGGTGTCCCCGAGGAGGCCTCGCTGCTCAACGGCCACCGGCGCGCGACTTCTCGCGCCGACATGTTGCTTCACTGACGAGCGGCCCGCGGCGAAGGCGCTCAGCCCTTTCCCACCTGGAAGGGGATGTCGAGCGTCCCCAGCGACTCGCCGCTGTTCGCGTCCACGGGGTTGGCCCGGAGCACGACGCCGTTCTCCCGGCCGGTGACGACCTGGAAGTAGATGAAGCCCTGCACGGTGCCACCGTCCGCCAGCGTGCCTTCGGGCAGCGCCTTCTGGAGCATGTCCCGCGTGGGCAGGGGCTCCTCGCATTGGTAGGTCGTGTAGGGCCCCGGGTAGCCCCCCCAGCCGTAGCCCGGGTAGAAGGGATTGCCCCACCCGCCGCGCGGCCCGTAGCCGTAGCCGTAGCCGGTGCGCCAGCCAGGTCCCGCGCCGATGTACACCGAGCCGCTTCCCGAGCCGCCCGTGCCCTCCAGCGTCCCTTGCGTCGACGAGGACGACACCATCGACTGTCGCAGGGTGAAGGGCGGCAGCGCGGAGTAGCTGAAGCGCGACTCGGTGCCGACGAGCGAGAAGTCCTCGTAGCGGATGCGCAGCGTCCTGCCGCTCTGGTTCTCCAGGCGGACGTAGACGGGCGTGAGGGTGCGCTCCAGGTTGGAAGGGCTGCCCTTCCACGCGGCGCCATCCGCCACCAGCGTCACCCCCGAGGACTTCGCGATGGCGGTGTCCTTGTCTCCCTGGAGGACCTGGGCGTCCAGGGAGGGTTTCAGCTTCGATTCAGTGACACAGCCTGCCGCCAGCAAAAGCGTGGCGACGGGCACGAGCGCGCGCATGAGAGGCCTCCTTCTGTTCGAAGGTAGGCAGCGGCAATGCGCGGGGTGCGGCGCAAGCGGCGCCACCCTGGGACGTCACCAGGGGGCGCGGGGCCTCACTGTCCGCCAGGCGGGGTGGGCTCGGCGGCGGCGTGCGGCCAGGCGGGAGAGGTGAGCGCGCTCCAGTCCTGTTTGCGCGCCCAGTCCTCGAACGTGTGCCAGTGCAGGTCCGGATAGCTGTGGCGAAGCGTGAGGATGTCCGCGTGGTAGCCCACCCTGTCCAGCCACTCGTACATGGCGGCCAGGTCCTCGCTGCGCTCGCGGATGAAGTCCAGCGGGAGCTGCTCGAAGTGGATGCGGTGGCCGCTCACCATCGACAGGAGGCCCGCCGCCTGCTGGCCCGTCACCTCGTCGGAGGCCACGTCGATGCGCAGGTCCTCGTGGCGCTCCGCGTCCTCCAGCACCCGGACCGCGAAGGCGGCCAGGTCGTTTATCGACACCAGTTGGAGCCCTCGCGAGGCGGGCAGTCCGAAGGCGAGCACTCCCGCCCTGAGGCCCTCCTCGAACATGGGGCTGGTGAGGTTCTCCATGAAGAACGTGGGGCCGAGGATGGTGAAGGGCAGGCCGCTGCGGCGCACGTGCAGCTCCACCCGGTGCTTGCTGTCGAAGTGGGGGATGCCCGTCAGCCGGTCCGCGCCCGCCACCGAGGTGTAGACGAGGTGCTTCACCTCGGCGAGCCGCGCGGCGTCCACCTGGTTCATGCCGTGGCGTATCTCCGCCTCCACGCCTGACTCGAAGGGCGTGGCCATGGCGTAGAACGCATCCACGCTCTCCGCGGCCCGGGCGAGCGCGTCCACGTCGTCGAAGTCACCCACGGCCAGCTCGGCGCCCAGCGACTCCAGCGAGCGCGCGGCGGGCGACTGGGGTTGGCGGACATAGGCGACGACGCGGTGCCCGCGGTGGAGGAGTTGGCGTGCCACGGCGCCGCCCTGGTTGCCGGTGGCGCCTGTGACGAGCACGGAGAGGGAGTGGGCCCTGGGCATGTGTGAACCTCGCGACAGAGGGGTCTGTGGGATGTCGGGAAGTTGGGGACGATGGGAGTCGCTGGCGAGCGCGGGAAAGGGGCCGCCCGTGCCCATGGCCGGGCCCGCCGGGCAGGAGGGCAGGCGGGCCCTGGATGTATCGCCCGTGAAGTCCTCGCCCCGTCGGCCCCTCGCGCGTGCCATGTTCCCGCCCGCCCATGAGCAAGCGAGACAAGCCGCAGGACTCCGCGCTGGTCGAGGCCGCCCGCTCCCTCGATGAGGGACTGGAGCGCTTCGAGGCCCTGGCGCAACAACTCCAGGACGCCCCCCTCCAGGCGGAGAAGCATCTGGAGCGCGCCTCTTCCACCCTGAAGGCCCTGGCCGACATGGACGAGCAGCTCCGCGCCCGCGTCTCCGCGCTGGTGGGAGCCATCTCCCAGGTGCGTGACAGGCAGCAGGCCCAGGCCGAGGCCGTGCACGTGCGCGCGCAGGAGCTCCAGGCGCGCACCGAGATTTTCAAGGACCTGCTCGTGCGCTACGGCGCGTTGGGGCAGAGCGCCGCCGAGCTGAACGTGCGGATGCAGGAGTTCGCCGCCCAGCGCCAGAGCGCGAAGACTCCGGAGGAGCAGGCCGCGCTGGGCGTGACGTTCCAGTCGCTCCAGGACCGCATGTCGGAGGTGGCCGACGAGGCGCAGTCGCTCTCCCAGGCGGCCGAGCAGAGCGAGTTCAACGACATCGCCCGGCAGGCGGACTCGCTGCGCCAGCAGTTGTTGTCCGCGCGCAACAAGCTGGCGCTGTTGCAGAAGAGCTTCACCGGAGGCTGAAGCGCGCGGGGGTGGTGGAGCGCGACTTCAGCTGAGGTAGGTGGGGGCGAACTCCTCCGGACTGTCGATGGGACGTCGCCCCGAGAAGCCGTCGTACATCCCGTGCCAGTGCGAGACGGCGGTTTCTCCGATGCGCCAGCACAGATAGACGGGTTCATCGCCGCGGTGGGCTCGGAAGTCGACGAGCCCCAGCGCGCCTTTGATTTCCAGGCCCATCTCGTGGAAGTGGTGCAGTTCCAGGCGGACCTTCTCGAGCAGGGCGTCGCGCTCCTCGCGCAGCGACTCCTGGTTCGACAGGGCCTTGCCCTCGGGGGTGCCGAGGGTCTCCACGAGTTGCTGCACGCGCTCCACCCAAGGGCGGATGTGCTCGAAGGTGCGGCTGAGCAGCGGCACCAGTCGGTTGGCTTCGTCCACGCTGAAGTAGCGCATGGCCGTGGAGCATGCAGTGCTCCGCCGTGTCGCCGCCATCGCTCGTTTTTCGGAGCGGGGACAACCGCACGGAGTGCGCGCGCGTGTGAAGACGGGACGACGCTCAGCCGCGCAGCAGGGAGGTGTGGTTGTCCTGCAGCCAGCGTTGGGCGGTGTCTCGCAGCGGGAAGGTGTCTTCACGCGCGAGGAACGCGGGCGAGTGGCCCGGAGCGCAGCGGCCCTCGCCGTCGAGGCTGGAGCCGCCCTCTTCGTGGAGGTCGGCGTGCAGCATGGAATGGAAGACGAGGTAGTCCACGACGAAGGCGGGGACGTGGGGGCGGTCCAGGGCGGGGTGGATGCGAATCTCGCGCAGTCGCGCGTCGTAGCCGCCCAGGTGGATGGTGCGCCGCCGTCCCTTGGTGGGGCGGCGTGCCCAGCCGATGTCCACGCCCACGCGGCCGTCGAACCAGTCCGTGTTGAGGCGCGCGTGTACGGCGCGCAGGTCGAAGCAGCGGCCCCGGGTGCGCAGCGCCTTGCCGGGCCTACGCTCGCGACGCACGAGGCCCTGGCGCTCGTGGGCGTAGGCTTCGAGCAGGGCACTGGAGCTGGCGTCGGACCGGACGGCATAGCGGGCGATGGCGCGCACGACGTCGTCAGGGGCTTCGAGGAAGAGGTGGTGCACGCGCAGCCGCAGGCCCTGGGCGACGCGGCGGAAGCTGACCAGCGTGGCTCGGTTGTCGGTGAGCCGCAGGTGGACGGGGGCGCCGAGTTCCAGGGCCAATCGGCGGGCGAGGCTCGCGGCCTGGAGCAGCGCTTCCTCACGCTCGGGCAGACGGCGCTCGGTGGTGGGCTCGTCGTGCTCGGTGGTGCGAGGCGCGGCGGAGGGCTCGTCGAGTTCGGCGATGCGATGCGCTGAAGCGGGCTCCTGTGACGCGGTCCGTTCGGTACGCACCGTGTCGAACAGCCCGAGCTGTGAGGGGGGAACGCCCATTGCCCCCGGAAGGTATGCCTCCAGAGGGGGCGGTTTCCAGGGGAACGCTCGCGAGCCCGGTCACCATCCGACAGGCGGGTGCCGAAGGCACGGGTGGAGCCACCCCTATTCGGGCAAACGGCTGTGGACGCCACGCACGCCGAACGCCACCTCGGAGCAGTGATGCTGCCCTGTGCGTGGTGGCCGCAACCAAGGCCATCGTCACCAGCGCGCGGCGTGACATAACCTGTTCGGCGCTCTTCGGAGAACCCCGCGGCCTTGACCCCGCAGCACCTTGCTTGCTTGAAATGACGTGGCCATGCGTTCCCGAACTTCCTGCGCACTCGTGCTCCTGCTGCTGCTCTCGGCCTGCGCAACGACAGAGTCGAGCCTCGGAGAGTTGGAGGCTCCGAATCCGAGATTCGCCAACCTTCAGCGGGCGGCGCAGTACCCCTGGACGGATGACGGGCATTGCGTGGTGCGGGAGGCGTCCAACGAGTGGCCTGTCCTGGCGGAGCGGTGCTTTCACGCTCTCGAACACGACAGGGTCCAGTTTCGCGATGTCACAGGAAGATGCGCTGTTGCCTATGCGGGTGCGGCTGCCGTGGGCGTGGGGCTCTGCATCTTTTTAGCACCGGAACTCGCCGTCGGTGCCGTGGTTGTTGTTGGCACGGTGATGGTGGCGGCCGCGATCCAGGAGGGGATTGATGCTTATCAACGGAACGCCTCCCGCGAGCGCGCGAAGCCCAAGACTCAAACGCAGCCGGCCAAAGAACCGTTAGCCAACCAGGCGCCTGCGTCAAAGGGTTCGAGCACCGGAGACATCTTCCCCCCACCGCCAGAAACCAATCCGCGCCGTCCGTCGTGCGAGCCCATTCCGGTGCGTCACGCGGGCGAAGATGTCCCGCATAACGAGTGCGCCGATAGGTTTCCGCCCAACCGTCACCCCGGCATGGACGTCTTCGTGGGCGGTGAGCGCTTCGATGCCCTGCAAGTCGGCGCGCGTGTGCTGTGGGAGATCAAAACCCATCGATTCGACACATATCCTGACTTCATCCGGAGGCGGGAGATTGAGAGTGAGTTGGAGCAAATACAAGGGGAGCGAACCGCCGCGGCGGCATGTGGATATGACTTCGTCATTGGGGTGAGCACCCAAGCGCATAAAGACGCGCTGATTGAAGCGGATTTCACACTGAATGTCGTCGTCACGGGGTGCAAGCGATGACCAAACGTCAGGTCCTCACCCTCATTGTCTACGCGCCTGCGCTCGCAGCCAAAGATGGCCGCACGCTCGCTGTCGTCCATGGGATGGAAAAGGCGCTCCCCGGCCTGCGCCTGGAGTGGGAAGTAGGCAAAGGAGGGCGCCCCATCGCATTGCCGCGGCGCGATGCGTGGCTCGTGGAAAGGACACAGGACGGAAGATTCCCTCTTCTGTGCAACGGGGACGAGCGTTACCCCGTGACGGTCAACGGGAGGGGAAGACCTGGACTCCTTAGTCCAGGCGGCCAATCTCTGTCTGAAGTGCATGCGGAGCTGCCACTGGACGAGCCCGTGAGCGCGGCAGCGGCTGCTTTGCTTGAGGGCGTGGCGGAGGGGGCGCGCTCATTCTGGGGGCATGCGTCGCCGTATGGTTACGGCTCGGAAGTCGCGCAGCAGTTTCGCCGTTCGGCTCATGGGCCCGAGAGCTCACCCCGTGGACTCTCCATGCTGAACCTGCCAGAAAAAATCCCCGCGCCTGAGATTCCCTGGTTCCTCGGGTGGCTGAACTATTGGTCCGCCGCTGCCGCGCAGGCCATTGGGTTCCCGGACCTGGCCCGGGATGCGGAGCTGCTTTCACGGGCGTGGCGCACGTCATCGGGCGGGTGGGTCGTGCAGCTCACGGACGCGCCGCTCGACCTGGACAATCCCGCCCACCTGGACGCGCTCCTGCGTGCCTACGCACGGTTCCCGGAGATCGGCGGACGTGCAACGCCTTGACGTGTGGATGGTCTCGACGAAGCGCTGATGCTTTGTCACGAATCGTCCCTAGCCGCGCCGGGTGCGGAAGGGGCCCTTCACTTCGTATGTGACACCGCGCCTGTCCGAGCCGCGCTGGGAGCTGAAGTAGAGCCGCTTGCCATCCGGGCTGAACGCCGCGCCCGCCAGCTCCGAGCCCGCGTGTCCCATCACCTGGAGGAACGGCGTCACCTTCTTGTCCTGCGTCAGCAGGCACATCTGCATGTCATCCCCGTCCTCGCAGATGAACAGCTCACGCGCCTGCGACACGGTGACGTTGTCCACGCCGCGCAGGGGCGCGTTCGGATACGTGGCCGCGTCGTACAGCACCTCCAGCCGGCCCGTCAGCGGCGTGAGCGCCCACACGCGGTTGTCGTGCTTCGTGGTGAAGTACACCACGCCGCCGTCGTACCAACAGCCCTCACCTCCAGGGAACGCCGTGGTCTCCCGCCCCGCCGCCTGCATCGCGGCCGGAGCTTGCGGCGACACGGGCACCCACTGCACCTTCAAGCCCGTGCGAGGGTCTCCCGTCACGCGAGCTGCCTCCAGCGTGCCCTCCTCGAGCGAGGGCCACTTCGCGGAAGTGAAGCGGTAGAACCGGCCCGTGGGCGTGTCCTCCGTGAGGTACAGCCGCCGGCCCATCGGGTCCACGGCCACCGCCTCGTGCGTGAAGGCCCCCAGCGCGGGTCGCGCGACGCCCTGTCCCGGCCGCGACGGCTCACACTCCCAGACGAGCCCCTTCGGGTGCTCCTCGCAGGACAGCCAGGTCCCCCACGGCGTGGGACCTCCCGCGCAGTTGACGTGCGTGCCAGAGAGGATGCGCCACGCGCCGGTGATGTTCCCCTTCGCGTCGAAGCGCACCGAGGACACGCCACCGTCCGGTGACGTCTCGCTGTTGCACGCATAAATCCAACCGCCGTCCGGCTGCGCGAAACAGGCCCCACCATCCGGGGCCATGTGCCACGCGTAATCCGACCCCGGCACCACGTCACCCGTGCGAGCGATGACGCGAGACGTGAAGCCACGCGGCAGCCGGAGCCCCTGGGCATCCGGGCTCTCCGCCATCGGTCCGTAGGGCCCGGTGACCGAGCCCGGCGTGCTCGGCATGGCCGGCGCGGCGTACACGTTGCGCCAGAAACCGAGGCTCCCCAGGGCCAGCGTGCTGCCCCCCAGGGCGGAGAATCGCAGGAAGTGACGGCGGTGCATGACCCGCTTTGTCTCGCAGGTCCCGCTCCAGGGGAAGCGCTTCGGAGTCACGAGCCGATGGACTTTGGCCCCGGCCTCCCTCCACTCCGAGCAACCGGGCTCAGCGGCCCGACCGCAGGTAGCTCACTCGGAAGGACTCCTCCACGGTGCTCCCGGTGACGTGGGCCTCCACCAACTCGTAGCCCATCAGCGCGAAGATGCGCTCCCGGTAGAAGATGGGGCGCGCGTTGCCGTACCAGTCCGTGCACGACTTCCTGCACGCGTCATCGCCCGTCTCCACTGAAGCGCCCAGCGAGCCCAGCGTCGTCAACTCCAGCGTCGGGTCCACCCGCATGAAGGACACCTCCGCGGAGCCGTAGCGCAGCGAGCTCCACTCCCCACCCTCGTACCGCAGCGGGAGCCCCATCACCCCGCCGCCCGCGCCATCCGGCTTGAAGAAGAAGCCATGGCTGCGCGACTCGCCTTGCGTCGCTCCGGCGCGCAGCAGCGTGCCCCTCAACTCCGGGCCTCCTTCTCCGAGCGCCACCGTGGTGAGCCGCAGGCCCGCCCTGTTCTCGCCCACCACCAATGCGCCGCCCGTGCCCAGCGGCTCCAGGCGCGTCACCGTGTGGCCCAGCGCCAGCCGATGTGAATCCAGCGGAGCCCGCACGTCCGTCACCCAGACGGCGCGCTCACCCCGATTGGAGTCGTCGTCGAACCCCTCGCCCGAGCCCCACAGCACGTGGTGGCCCACGAAGCGATTCTGGAGCGTGCCCTCGACGGGCCCGGGCAGCAGGGTGAAGTGCTCCGACCGCAGGCCCGTCAGCTCCGGAGAGAACGCGTCCAGCGGCGCGCGCAGCAGCGCGAAGCGGCCGTCACCCCGGGTCACCTCGGGGCCCCACATCGAATCCCCCTGGCCCGACGTCACGAGCAGCGCATCCAGGTGCCCGTCCTCGTTCTGCCGGAAGGAGAACTGGTCCACCGGACCGCCGCGCGCGCGCAGGGCCCCGGGCTCGCCACCGTCCAACGGCAGCCGGTACACCACCGAGTCACGCGGCTTCTTCGGGTCGTACTTCTCGCCCTCCACCGTCCACGACTCGTAGCCCGGGGAGACCCAGAGGTACACCGCGTCGCGCGACACGTAGAAGGTCCGCGCGGGCGGCGCCATCAGCGAGCGGGCCGTGCAGGTGAACTCCGGCGAGTCCAAATCACAGCGCACCACCGTGTGCAGCGCGGGCCACAGCGTCGTCTGCACGGGCTTGAAGACGTCCATGCGCGTGAGGATGGGCTGCCACGAGGTCGTCTCGTTGCCGCGCACCCAGTTGCGCGTGGACGGCAACGACAGCTCGCTCCCCGACAGGTGGTACGGCATGTAGAAGACGAGGGTGCCGCCCACCAGCCGGCTCGCGTAGTTGCGGCTGGAGTAGTAGTCGTTGGAGCGCAGGAAGTGGGTGCTCTCATGCGTCAGCGCTCCCGCGTCATCCATGCGGAACAGGCTGACCTCCGTCGCGCTCAAGTCGTAGCTGTAGCCGATGACGATGATGCGACGGCCATACACGAGCATCTCGTCGTACCAGGTGCCGTGCGTGAAGCCCGGCGCGTAGGCGTCCGCCTGCTCCACCGGTTCCAACGCACCCTGCACCTGGCGCACGGTGAAGAGGCGGCCCCGGCGCAGCACCACGAACCAGTCCCCCACGGCCTTGACGATGTCGCCCTCGTCAACGCCGGCCTCCTGGTTGTTGGTGATGGAGGGGTCCGCCGGTGCGGGCTCCTGCGGCGAAGGCTCGCCGTCCGCGCTGGTGCCACCGCAGCCGACCACGGGGCCGCCGCCGCTCGACAGGCTCTCGCGAATCGCCTGGAGCTGCTTCACGTGGGCGTCGAATGCCTGCTCCGACTCGAAGCGCTCCAGCCGCGTGAAGGTGATGGAGGCGACCTCCTCACGGGTGAGCGGACGGCGCTCCGGAGGGCACGCCGAGATGACGAGGATGAGCAGCAGACCCGTGAGGAGGTGATGGCGCTGGACGCGGGGTGGGCGCATGGGGTGGACCTTGAGAGCAAGGCCCGTACCAGGGGTATGGCCTCTGTCTTCAGAGGGAAGCGGACCCACGGGCGAGCCGGACACCCGCGCGAGCGCGACGCGCGTGTCAGGGGTGAGGAGGGCTCACGACTCGCGGCACAGCCGGTCCACGCGGCCCAGCAGGGTGGGCATGCGGGAGGGGCCGTGCATGCGCTGGATGTACTCGACGGCGGTGGGGGTGCTCAGGCCCACGGCGCTGACGAAGAGAGGGCGCTGGCTCTGGCCGCGCAGCACGGGGAGGGCCACGTCGCTGGAGTGGAAGGACGTCTTCGCCACACCGATGACGGGCACCGCGCGCCCGAGCGCCTCGTACAGGTGCGCACCCAGGCCGGGCTTGTCCTGGCCCAGCCACACATAGCCGTCGACGACGATGGCCTCCAACTGCTCCGGCACCAGTGCGAGCACGCGCAAGAGGTGTGGCAGCTCGCGGCGGTAGAACTGGCCGGGCTCATAGGCTGCCGCGGGAGGGCCCCGGTCCACGTGGTGCGCGGTCTCCGAGGCATCGGCCCAATCGCGAAACAGGACGCACGCGGCCACGGTGACGTCATCGCGGTAGTCCACGTCCACGCAGGCGAGCATCGTCATCTCCTCGGGAGAACGGCCCCCGGCTGACGCGGAGGCGTTCGGTCGGCTGACGTCGCGAAGGGTCTCAGTCGGCGTCGTACTCCGCCAGGTCCACCTGCGCGGCGCGCAATTGCTCCACCACCGCGTCCGACGGCCACCCGGTGGTGCGGTAGCGCGGCGGCCACAGCTCCGGCATCGGCGCGAGGTACGCGGAGGCCAGCCGCTTCACGTCCGGGAAGGCCACCATGAAGAAGTCCTCTTCGCCCGCCTGGATGGCCACGACCTCCGTCTCCGGCAGCATCGTGTCCACGTCCTTGCTCCAACTGGACCAGCTGATGGGGCGGCCGTCCTTCTCGCGGCCCATGGCGCCGAAGCTGGCGACGAACACGTCCACCTCCTCCGCTTCGTGCTGCGCCTCCAGCATCTGCTTCTGGGTGGCGTACTCACCCATGGCGCAGCGCAGGTGGCCCCGGCGCACCAACTGCGCGAGCTCGTCGTTGCCGGCGCGCCGGTACGGCACCACGCGCCCGGCGTCGTCCACGGTGTAGAGCGCGGGGGAGATGCCGCGCGTGCTGGCGTCGTGCTCGCGCTCGGCGAACTCGCACAGGCGTTTGAGCATGGCCGGGTCTCCATCACCCCCGATGAGGAGCGTGGAGCGCGTGGGAATGACGGCGATGGGGCGGCCCTTCACGCGGTCGGCGAAGGACGCGAGGAAGCCCGGGTGCAGCAGGCGCGAGGCCTCATAGGTGTCGTTGGAGTCCACGGACCAGAGTGGGCTCGGCTCCTCGTCTTGGAGCGCCACGCCAGACTCGTGGATGAGGTCCAGGTTGGCGAAGGCCGACTCGAAGGCCTCCTCCTCGGAGACGCCCCACTCCTGGAGGTGCTGCTGCTGCACGTACATGGTGGCGTCGGGCAGGTCCAACACCAGCAGCTCGCGCAGGAAGGGGATGGTGCGCCGCTCCACCATGGGGCGCGGGCGGGACTCTCCCGGTGGCGCAATCATTCCGAACGTCGCCGAGCGCACCACGGGAAGGAGCTTCTCCTGCGCCTCCTCCCACGACAGCTTGCCTCCGCTGTCCCCGGTGAAGGCCGCCAGGAAGCGGCGGATCTGCTGGGCGCGCTCGTCGGGAGACACCTCGCGCGTCTCCGCGAAGAGGTTGTCCAGG
Organism: Myxococcus eversor; assembly: GCF_010894455.1. GTDB lineage: Bacteria > Myxococcota > Myxococcia > Myxococcales > Myxococcaceae > Myxococcus > Myxococcus eversor. The sequence continues at coordinate 34,233 of NZ_JAAIXY010000026.1, forward strand.
TACATCTGGACGACCTCCCCGTTCTTCAAGAACCGCAGGCCGTAGTCATCCGGCAACCGGGTGACTTCAGTCACCCGGGGGATGGACTTCAGCGCCGCCTCCACCTCGCGCCGCAGGTACTCGCGGGGGCTCACTGACTCAGGCGGGCTCGACGATGATTCCGAACCCGCCTTCTCCAGACCGAAAAGCTTCTTCCAGAAACCCATATGCGGGCTTCCTTACTACAGCCCCAGGTACGTGAGCAGCGCTCCCATGTCCGCGTCTGAGAGGGATTCCAGGCTGTAAGCGGGCATGTTGCCGCCGATGTGGAAGAACTGGCCGTGTCTCACCTTCTCGATGACGACGAGCGAGTGGGGGATTCCCGGAAACAGCTCATCGTAGTCCTGGGTCACTTCCGGGAGGATGGAGGCCATCTCCGTCAGCCGTCCCTCACCGGTGTGAATGGCGCCGTGGCACTCCTGACACGCGGCTTGATACACGGCCTGTCCTCGCTCCGTGCTTCCGCGAGGCACTTCCTGGATGTCCTTCACCACGGTGTACGGCAGCGCGGGGGCCGTGGCATCCGGGCTGATGCTCACCAGGTACTCATACAGCGCGCGACTCTGGGGCGAGTCCTCCGGCAGCTTCTGCACGCCGCGCATGAAGCTGACGTAGCAGAAGTTCACCGCGTCCAGCAGGTTCGTCTCGTAGCCGCCCCACCAGTTGGGCCGTGAGGCCACGTTGTAGAGCGTGTAGCCGGAGTCCATCCGCCCGTTGAGCGGCGTGGGCGTCGTCGCGTGGCACGTCGCGCAGGAGAAGTCGTTGAACTGGCTCTCCGAGAAGCGCGCGTCGCGGAACAGCAGCTCGCCGTACTCCGCCGCGCTCACCGGCTTCGCCTCGTCACCGCAGGCGGACGCGAGGGTGACGAGCGCCACGAAGGGCAGCACCTTCCAGGCCGCGTGGCTCATGGCTGCCCCCGGAGGATGCTCACCGAGTCGGGGAAGATGCCGACCCGCACCGTGTTCACCACCGTGCCCTGCGCCACGTTCACCGAGTGCAGTGTGCCCGGGCGCACGTGGTCACCCTCGCAGACCACGAGCACGTGGCTCTCGTCTGGAGTCAGCCTGGCCTGGTGCGCGTTGAGACAGCCCGAAGGCGCCAGGTCCACCTCGCGCCGGATGAAGCCCGTGGCCGCGTCGATGATGGCCAGCGCCTCCACGCCTTGATACGGCATGTACAACGTCGTCCCGTCCGCGCCGATGTCACCGAACATCGGTGAGCCCGCGAGGCGAATCCGCCGAGTCGCGTTCATGGTGTGCGTGCGCGCTTCGAGCACCTGCACCTCGCGGCTCGCCATCGAACTGACGAAGACATCTCCCGTGGTGGGCGACATCGTCAGCGCGTAGGGCTGGTGCCGGGGCGCCGTGGCGGTGCCCGGATTGGCGGCCACCTTCACGCGTTGAGCCTCCGTGGTGGGCGCCGAGAGGTCGACGATGGCCACCTCGTCCGACCAGCAGGCGATGTAGGCCGTGCGCTCGTCCGGAGACAGCCGGATGGCGTGCGGAGCGGGGCACACGTCCACCATGGCTTTGCGAACCATCGTCTTCGCGTCGATGATGGCCAGCCGCGCGAACATCTCCCGTTCGGTGCCGCCGCGACGCGCCACCTCGGCGATTTTCAGCGTGTCGAAGTGCGTCTGGTACAGCGTGTTCCCGTCCTTGCTGACGATGACGTCGCCGGGGTTCGGGTCCACTCGCACCGAGGACACCAGCCGGTTGTCGCGCGCATCCAGCTTCAGGCAGTAGCCATCATCGGCGCCGCTGCCGTGCGCGCCATGGGGCCCCGAGCCGCCGCCCGGCACGTAGTTGGAGATGCCGACGTAGTAGTGGCTCCCGTCCGGCGACACGGCGGTGTGGTGCGGTCCCTCCAGCTCCACCGGGTTGAGTCCCACCGGCACGCGCGCCAGCTCGCGCCAGCCCGCGCTCGTCGCGCCCTCCAGCTCCAGCAGGCTCAGCGTGTCGTCCAGGCTGTTGGTGATGAGGACGCGTCCACCAGGCCCGGGAGGCGGCACGCTCGAGCCCGCGCCCCACGGCTCCGGGTGCGCGTACTCGATGTCCGCGGGTGGCTTCACGCCGTCGAAGGGATTCGAGTCGTCACTACAGCCCGCGAAGACGAGCCCCAGCGCGCAGACCCACGCGTGTCTCATGGTGCCCCCTGGAGGCGGATGGTGACGGGCTGGGCCAGGGTGTAGGGACCCTCGGTGATGCGGTTCTGGAGCAGGTACGCGCTCACCACCTGGACGGAGAGGTCCTGTCCGGCGCTCGCCTTGAGGGTGTCCCACGTCGCGGCGTCGAGCTGCCACTCCAGATTGGACGTGAGCATCTCCACCGGGCACTCGCGGCCGGGCACCGTGACTTGCACCCAGTGGATGTCTCCGGTGAAGGGCGGCAGGTGCGCATGGGCCGTGGGCAGCACCCACTCGCCCACGCGCGCGAGCATGGAGCGGGCCGTGTCGAAGGGGCTCACCGGCGCGGGGCGCGGCTGCGCGCTCGCCAGGGTCGAGGTCCACGTCCACTTCGGCGGGGCGTCGTTGATGGAGTACGTGGTGCCCTGCGTGGGCAGCGCCAGATGCGCGGCCTCGGTGCTGTCCGTGGGCTTGCCCTTCGCGTCGACGAGCGCGCGCCAGGCCTCGTCGGTGGCGTCACCGCCGTAGAGGGGCTCGCCGCACTTCGACTCCGGCTCCTTGTCGTCGCCACAGGCCGTGGTCGTCAGGGAGAGCAGGGCGACGAGGGAGGTGGTCCAGAGCGTCTTTCGCGAGAGGGGCTTCATGGGGCGACCTGTTCAATTCTGGCGCCGCCGACCACGGCGCGGCAGGGTGAGGGTGGAGAGCAACAGCAGGACGGGCACCATGTTCCCACCCATGGCCTCACATCCGCCCGAGCCCTTGGGGGCAGGCAATGGTTGGGGAGTGGTGCCTGCGTCCTCGGCCGTACCGGCGTCCTCGGGACTGCCCGCGTCGGGGGTGCCCGCGTCCACGGGGGGCTCCTCGACGGGGCCGGCCGGATAGAGCGGCGCCCCGAGCTGCTCCGCGAGCTGCGGCCACTGGGCCGGGCAGAGTTCTCGCACGGGAGTGCCTCGGGGGCAGTGGTGCGCGCCCTGGATTTCGTAGAGGCCGAACAGGGGCTGCCAGGTGCTGCCCTCGTCGGTGCTGCGCGCCAGCGCCCAGTCATGCAGCCAGGTGGAGCCGCAGCCGTAGAGCGTCTGCCCGTCGCGCAGCACGCACGCGTTGCCCGTGGGCAGCGACAGCATCTCCAGCGGTCCGGTGGAAGGGCCCCGGAAGAAGTGGTTGAGCGTCCCCACCCACGCCTTCTTCCCATCCGCGGACAGCTCCATGTTGATGAAGACGTCGTTGATGGTGGAGACGATGTTCAGCGTCTGGCCCGCGTCGTCGCTGCGCAGCAGGTACGTGGCGCCCTGGGAGGACACGCGCGCCCACAGCACGTCCGCGGATACCGGGTCCGCCATCTCCACGAGCAAGTCGTACGGCAAGAGCAGCTCCGACAGCGGGTGGACCACCTCGGTCCACGTCTCGCCCGCGTCGTCGCTGCGCAGCAGGAGCAACCGGCTCTCCTCCTTGCCACTCACGTAGAGGCGCTGGGGGTTCGCCGGGGACACGCGCACCGCGTTGAGCACCAGGCCCTGGCGCATGAGAGGAGAAGGGGCCCACGTCTCGCCGCCGTCCAGGGAGCGATAGACGCCGTTGGGTTTGCCGTGCCGGGAGGTGACGACGTAGAGGATGCGGTCGTCGGTGGGATGCGCGGCCAGCCCCGACACCCAGGTGTCCTTGAAGAAGGGGTGGGTGTTCCAGGAGCAGCCGCCGTCGGGCGAGCGGAGCAGCGTGCTGCCGGTGGCCGCGAGGATGTCGCCCGCCTCACGCCACAGGTAGGCGTTGGGGTTCCAGCCGCCGTAGCCCATGGCCGTCGGGCATATCCACCGGAACGTCTTCCCGCTGTCGCGCGAAATCACCGCGCCGAACGTCGCGCCCAGGAAGTAATCCTCCGGGTGGCCTCGGCGCAGGGTGACGTTGGAGGTCTCTGGCAGGCCCGCGTGCGCTCGCGCCGTCCCTCCGACACCCAGGGCACACAGGGTGGCGACGAGGCTCCAGCGGCGCATGTGGCGAGTCGTCATGATTCGGGCTCCAGGGGGTGTGGGGGGCCGGCCCATCCCGGACGATAACGCCTGGACCGCCGACATATAGCGGCGAGCGTGGAAGCACGGGTGCGTTGCTTCGCCACATCCCGTGCGTGGAAGGTCATGCACCCACCACTTTCGTGTCGACGGGAGGAGGCGCGCGCGGAGGGCTCGCCTCCTGGCGGCCGGTCTGCTACGGACGTGGGAGACATTGCCGCAGGGGGGAGCACGACATGGCGGGGGCCGCGAAGGTGTCCGACCTCATTCCGGATGAGGGCGCCAAGGGGTGGGGTGTGCCCGTGGGAGCCCCCGGCCGCGCGGTGTGGGAGGCACTGATGCAGGGTGCGGTGGACGTGGCGGTGCGGTCCTACGAGGACCTGTCCCCGGTGCAGCGCGAGCGGGTGCTGGAGGAGTCCGGCAATGTGCCCGCGCAGGCGCGCTCGGCGCTGGTGGACGTGCTGCGGCGCGCGCGGGACTTCGCGGGCGCGGCCCGGCTCCTGGAAGCGCAGGGCGCGGACTCGGAAGCCGCGGCGCTGCATGAGCAGGCAGGCGCGCCGATGCTGGCGGCCGAGGCGTGGCTGCGCGCCGGAGAGCGGGCCCGCGCGGCTGCGGCCTTCGAGAGCGCGGGTGCGTTGGAGCGGGCCCTGGAGCTGTACCGCGCGCTGCATGCGCGCGAGTCCATGGCCCAGTGCCTCACGCGCTCGCAGCGCCCGCTGGAGGCCGCGGAGCTGTACCACGCGCTGGGCTATGCGCACGCGGAGCTGGAGGCGCTGCGCGGCGTGCCGCCCGAGCATCCCCGGCGTCGCGAGGCGGTGCTGCGCATGTGCGCGCTGCTCGACGAGCAGGGAGAGTCCTGGCGCGCGCTGGTGCTGCTGGCGGATGCGCGGCAGGAGTCGGCGGCCGCGCGCGAGGACGACGTGCTCCAGGCCGAGCACCTGCGCCTGTTGCGCCACCTGGGGCTGGGCGACGGCACGTCCGCGTTCCATGAGCCCGCGCCGGTGGCGAGCGCCGTGCCGGACGGGTACGAGTACCTCAAGGCCATCCCCATCTTCGGCGAGCTGGCGCTGGAGGATTTGAAGGACTTGTTCCGCATGGCGCAGCAGGTGGCCATCCCCGGGGACACCACGGTGCTGGAGAAGGGCGCGCGGGGCACGGGCCTGCTGGTGCTGCTGGAGGGCACGGTGGACGTATTCACCGGGCCGGGGCTGGACGCTCGCCAGCTCAACACGCTGGGGCCCGGCGCCTGGCTGGGTGAAATCTCCCTCATCCTGGATGGACCCACGTCCGCGCACGTGCGCTCACGCTCGTCCGTCCGCGCGCTGAGGGTGACGCGCGTGGACTTCCAGCATTACCTGGCCACGCACGAGGCTGCGGCCCTGCGCATCTACCGGCTGTTCACCCACAACCTCGCGGAGCGGGTGCGCGCGTTGAGCGCGTAGGACTCCATGTGGCGGTAGGATGGCGGCATGGCGGACATGCACGTCGTGGGGAAGGAGCGGGCGGTGACGCTCGCGAGCCAGGGGAAGCTGGAGGAGGCGCTGGCCGAGTACCAGGGCCTCTCGAAGTCCACCCCGGACGACGCGGACGTGCACCAGCGGGTGGCGGAGTTGCTGGAGTGGCTGGGCAGGAAGGCCGACGCCGCGGCGGCCCACGAGACGGCGGCGCTGGCGTGGGCGAAGGTGGATGAGCCCCTGCGCGCGGTGGCCGCGTGTGTCGCCCTCGCCCGGCTGGGCGCCACCGACGCCATGAGGCTGCGCTGCGCGCGGGCGCTGGCCGAGCGCTTCGCCCTGTGTCCTGGCGTCGTCGCGGAGCGCCCCGTGCCGCTGTTCTCCCGGCTGAGCCGCGAGGACTTCGTGGCCCTGGTGGGAGTGCTGGAGGTGCGCGCCTTCTTCCCGGGACAGGCGGTGGTGGAGGAGGGCGCGGCGGGCGCGTCCATGTTCGCGCTGGTGGAAGGCCGCGCGGAGGTGGTGCGCGCGCTGGAGGACGGCGAGCGCGGCGTGGTGGGCTCGGTGGTGCCCGGGGACTTCTTCGGCGAGCTGGCGCTGGTGTCGGAAGGGCCGCGCCTGGCCAGCGTCGTCGCCACCGAGCGCGCCGTGCTGCTGGAGTTGACGCGCGCGAGCCTGACGGCGGTGGCGGTGCGTCACCCTGGCGTGGGCGAGGTGCTGGAGGACTTCTACCGGCGCCGACTGGTGGACAACCTGCTCCGCAGCAACCCGCTGCTCAGTCGGCTGACGGCGGAGCAGAAGGCGGCGCTCTCCCTCGACTTCCGGCTGCGCGCCGTGGTGCCCGACGAGGTGCTGATGGCGCAGGGCCAGCCGGGGGATGCCTTCTACGTGTTGCTGCGTGGCAAGTGCACGCCGTGGTTGGAGCAGCCGGGTGGCAGACGCATGCCGCTGGCGGAGCTGCGCGAGGGGGACGTCTTCGGCGAAATCTCCCTCCTGTTGGACAAGCCGGTGTCCGCCACGGTGCGCGCCGACGTGAAGGGCGTGGTGCTGCAACTGCCGCGCGCCGCCTTCGAGAAGCACCTGCTCAGCCAGCCCGGCACGAAGGGCCTGCTCATGCGCATGGGCACGGAGCGGCTGCAGAACTCCGCGCGCGTGCTGGCCTCCGGCCGCGTGCTGCATGATGGAGATTTGCGCGTCTGAGCCGGACCCCTGAAACGACGACGCCCGGGCCCCCATGAGGGAGACCCGGGCGAAGAGGACATCCGACCCGCATGAATGCGGGCCGGACGTTTGACTGCGATTACATCGAGTAGCCGAGCGTCAGGCCGAACACGTGCGCGGAGCCGTTGTACGTGCCGGAGATGCCCGGCGCGGAGCTCTCGTTGTCGGCCAGGCTGACGAACTGGTAGCCGAAGTCAGCGCGCACCGAGCCGAAGCGGTAGCCCGCGCCCACGGAGACGCCGAAGCGGTCCGCGTCCGGGAGGTCCGGGGTCAGCGTGCCACCGGGACCCGGGGCCGGGTCCAGGATGAGGCCGGCGCGGACCTGGAGGGCGGGCGTCACGCCGTACTCGGCGCCCAGGTGGTAGTTCCACTTCGCGCGCCAGCGCTTGGGCAGCGGGTTGTTGATGGCCGGGTTCTCCGGGAACTCGATGGCGAGCTCCTGGAACGAGGACCAGTCCACCCAGTTGGCGTCGAAGGCGATTCGCAGGTTGTCCAACGGGGTGACGGCGATACCCCACGCCACCGTCGCGGGCAGCGTGACGTCACCCTCCACCGGACCGTCGGGCAGACGCGCCTGGAACTCCGCGGGCACGTTCTGGAAGTCCGCGTTGCCCTTGAAGGTCAGGTCCGCGGTGCTGCGGAAGTGCAGGCCCATGGTGACGTACTTGGGCAGCAGCACCGCCTGCACGCCCAGGTTGTAGCCGATGCCCCACGACGCGCCGCCCAGGTGCACCTGGCCTTCGCTTTCGACGAAGCCCAGCGCGCGCTTGAGCTCCAGCGTGCCGCGGTAGATGTCCAGACCCGCGCCGACGCGGAACCGCTCGTGGAGCTGGAACGCGGCGGTGGGGTTGATGTTGTAGACGGCCATGGCCGACTCCTGGGCCTTGAAGCGGCCCACGAAGTCATCCACCCAGCGGCTGTTCGCGCCGAACGGCGTGTACACGCCCACGCCCACCGCGAAGCGGTCGAAGGGCTTGTACACGGCGAACAGGTGCGGAGGCGGCGACAGCGTCGTCTTCTGGCCCTGCTCGGCGCCGTTCACCGGGGTGAACTTGATGCCGGGGAGGATGCCGGTGTCGCCAATCTGCACGTCCAGCTTGTTCACACCCAGGATGTTCGCGGCGTTCGAGTAGATGGCCGACGAGTCGTCCAGCCACGCGGCCGCCGCGTTGCCCATGCCCGTGGAGCGGGCGCTCTGGGTGTTGATCTGGAAGCCGGCGGCCTGGGAGGAGCCAGCGGCCAGCAGCGCTACGAGGGACAGTGTCTTCTTCATGTGAGTCATTCCCCTGAGTCCTGTCCGTTACGGAGTGGCCGCGGTGCCCGTGTTGAGGAAGCTGACGACCTGGGCCTGGGCCGTGTCGCGCACGGACTTCAGGAACGGGTTGCCCGGGTCGGACGGGTCGGCGATGAGGAGGAACACGTGCCGCGTCGACGTGGGCAGCAGGTCGACCTCGGCCATGTAGTTCTGCACCGTGCGGGTGCTGTCGCGGTTGGCCGCGGCGATGAGCCCCTGCGTCACCGGGTTCGGAATCACCTCGTCACCCTTGATGTACTGGATGAACGCCTCGCGCTCGGCGGGAGCACCCTCGAGGTTCTCCAGCTTCCAGGCGTAGTTGCGAGGAGCGGCCGGGTCCAGGATGGTGCGAGCCAGCACGATGAACTCGTCGAACGCCGGGGTGCCGGGGATGCGGCCCACGGTGCCCAGGAAGTTCAGGAAGCCATCGCGGCGGGCGATGAACGTCGGGTTGGCGGACGTCAGGAGCACGTCGACCAGATCGCCGCCCGGGACATTGAGGACGGTGCGGCGCACGCGGGTGTTGACGGACGCGGACAGCGCGCCCTGGAAGCCGCCCAGGCTCTGACCCACGTAGTCCACGGTGGCCGCGTTGAGCGTGGCGCCCGGGACGACGTTGCCCAGCTGCGTGCGCAGGCCGTCGCTGGCCAGCACGCGGGTGAACTGCGAGAAGTCCACCACGTGGTGGCGGAAGTTGTCGCGCGTGGCGAACAGGTTGGTGAGGTTGAGGAAGTTCCAGCTGGAGACGGCCGGCGGGGAGTTCGCGTTGGCGCGCAGGAAGTCGCCGCCCTCGCACTTGGCCGTCGTCACGCTGCACACGCCCTGGCCCATCGCCTGGCAGGACAGGTCGCCACCCGCCCCGGGGTTGCAGGCGCTGGCCGTCGCCGGAGCGACACAGCGGCCGTAGGTGGGGCTGTTGACCGTCACGTCACAGGTGGAGCCGGCGGCGCACGCCTGGTCCGGAGTGGTGATGGTGCCCAGGCCCGACGCGGCGGTGATGCCCGCGCAGCTGGTGCGCTCGCCGTGGAGCACGGTGTCCATGGCGGCCACCGCGTAGCCCGCCTCGTTGAGCTTGTTGACGATGGGGAGCACGGAGGTGCGGTTGCTGCCCAGGCCGTGACCGAAGACGACGACCTTGTAGCCGCCGGCCGGAGGCGCCGAGGCGGGCACGAACAGCCAGAACGGGACGTGGTCCAGGCGGGTGGGACGCGCGGGGTTGAGCGCGCCGTTGGTGTCATCCAGGAGGTTGGGCGTCAGGAACGCGCCGACGAGGGCCTTGCCCACGTTGGTGTGCTCCAGGCCGTTGGCCGTCATGGCGCCGGTGAGCTGGGGCGTCTGGTCCACCAGGTAAAGCGGCGTGGTCGGCACCGGGGCGGGCGCCTGGTTCAGCGCGCCGAGCACGGTGTGGGTGCTCTGCGTGGTGAAGACCCACGCCAGCAGCACGTCCTTGCGCGCGATGTGCTGGGCCTCCAGCGAGTCGAACAGGGGCTTCATGCCCGCGCGGATGGGCTCCAGCGCGACGGCGTTGCCGTCCGGGACGGCGGCGACCTGGCTCTTGCCGTCGATGGCCAGCGGCGCGGACAGACGCAGCAGGGCCTGGGGACCGGTGGGCGCGACGAAGTTGCCCTTCTCGTCCTTGGCGCCGCGCAGCAGCACCACCGCGTACTGGCTGGCGGGGTCGAGCGGAACCTCGGGGATGATCTGCAACTGCTGGGGCGCGGGGTCCGCCGGGGTGCCGTCGCGCTTGGTGCTGGAGGCGCAGTTGAGGCACACCTTGACCTTGGGCGTGGTGCCGCCTGGGGTCAGCTTGACGAACAGCAGCTCGCGGCCCAGCCGGACGGTGTTCATGTCCAGCTTCGCGTCATTGTCGATGACGCCGCGGGTGACGCTGTTCTCGGAGATGATGGGCGCCGTCGTGGACCAGCCATCCAGGGTGTTCAGGCCCTTGATGAGGTCCACCACCGTGCCAGTGCCGGCGGGCACGGGCAGGTTCAGGTGCGCGGGCGTCGTGCCCGTCGCGGCCACGCGCAGCAGGTCGTTGGGGAAGGGGATGGTGCTGGTGCCCGGGTCGAACGTCGCCTCCGGCTGGCCCATGATGGTGAAGGTCCACGCCAGGACGATGTCGTCGCGGTTGATGGAGAACTTCGCCGCCGCCAGGTCGAGGACGTCCTTGTAGCCCAGGCGCAGCTGCTCCAGGCGCTTGGCGCTGTTGAGCTGGTCCGCCAGGCGCTCGGCCGGGTCCGACTTGGTGGAGGGGATGAGCTCCGTGGCGAGGGTGCAGTTGGGGGACGTCAGGTCCTGGCCCGGACAGTTGACGAGCGGCAGGCGCGAGCTGGCGAGGGACCACGTGGCCGAGCCGATGATGGGCTTGTTGTTCGGCGCGGCCGTCTTCAGGCCGTTCTGGCCACCGACGAGGACCACCGCGTAGCGGCCGCCCTTGGGCCAGCCCTGCGGCTGCGGCGGGATGACGGTGATTTGATTGCTGGCCTCGCGGTAGCCGATGGTCGGCGTCACGGGCTTCGCCAGCGGGGTGCCTTCGTACAGGTCGATGAACTTGACCGTCGTCGCGTTGACGGTCTCCGCGTTCAGGCCCTTCACCGTCGTCGTCGAGATGGCGGACGTCGGGAAGCCGTTGAGCGTATTGAGATAGTCCCGAGTGAACTCCTGCTCGGCGGCAGGCGAATTCGGATTGATGGGCGCCGCGACGATGTTCGAGCCATCCGGCAACTTGGCGATGGCCAAGTCATTCGGAGACGGCACGACAGCCGGAGACGCCGAGGGGTCGAACTCCGCCACGACGACGTCCGCGGCATTCGGCGGGTCGTCCTGCATGATGTCCGGATCACACGCTACCGTGCCCAGGGCCAGAGCCCCGAGGAACAACGCCTTTTTCATGGGTACAACCCCCTCCGAGTCCAAGTTTGGACTTCAGGACTAGGTGACAGTCGCGTGGCGTACCACGTCCCTGGGTTGGCCGGAAGCGACGGGACTTGACGCGTTGTGTCACCCATGCTTCGGCGTACGCGCGAGTGGCACCGGCTGTCTTTGACACACTGCGCTGACGCCAATCACCGGTACGCTGAGCGGATGAACCGACTGCTGGGTGTGCTGGTGATGTGCATGGCGATGGCGGCGTCCGCGGAGGAGGCCGGAGGACTGGCGTGGACGGCGCCCGCGGAGTGGGCGGCGCAGGGTGAGCGACCGATGCGCGCGGCGACGTACAAGCTGCCGGCGGCGAAGGGGGACACGGAGGGCGGGGAGTTGGCGGTCTTCTACTTCGGGCAGGGGCAGGGCGGCGCGGTGGACGCCAACGTGAAGCGGTGGCTGGGCCAGTTCCAGACGGCGGATGGCAAGCCGGTGGACAAGGTCGCCAAGACGAAGGCGGAGAAGCTCAACGGGATGCCGGTGACGACGGTGGACGTGAAGGGCACGTACATGGGCGGCGGGCCGATGATGGGCCCCTCCACGCCGAAGCCCGGATTCCGTCTGCTGGGGGCGATTGTGGAGGGCCCCGAGGGCGCCCTCTTCTTCAAGCTGACGGGCCCGGAGAAGACGGTGGCGGCCTCGGAGAAGTCCTTCCGCAAGCTGCTGGAGTCGGTGAAGAAGAAGTAGCTAGCGCGTGTCCCGGGCCGTCTTGAGGGCGGCCTTCTTCGCGGGCAGCTCCGGAATCAGCAACACCTCGATGCGCCGGTTTCGCGCGCGGCCCTGAGGGGTGGCGTTGGCGGACACCGGCCGCGTCTCCCCGTAGCCGGCGGCGATCATCCTGCGAGAGCGCACGCCGCCCTGTTCCTCCAGGAAGCGCACCACGTTGACGGCGCGCGCCACGGACAGCTCCCAGTTGGTGGGGAAGGTGGCCTGAAGCTTCTGCGACGGCGGCGAGTCATCCGTGTGGCCCGACACCTGGATGGCCTTGTCGTCGACCTTGGCCAGCACGCCGCCCAGCCGCTTGAGGACCTCCTGGCCGCGCTTGCTGATGCTCGCGTCGCCGGAGTCGAAGAGCACCTTGTCCACCAGGTCCACCTGGATGCGACCCTTGGCTTGAGACAGCTTGATGGCGCCCTCGGCAATCTCGGCCTTCATCTTGTCCTGCAGGTCGTCGTAGGTGTCCTTGAGCTTGGCCAGCTCCGCCTCCTGCTCCTGCACCGTCTGGGAGAGCTGCTCCTTCTCCGTGCTGAGCTGCTCCTTCTCCGAGGACAGCTTCGCGTGCTCCGCCTCCAGCGCGGCGTACTTCTCCTCCAGTTGCTTGCGCGCGGCCTCCGCGTCACGCGTGCGCGCCGTGGCCTCGTCCGCCAGCTTGCGTGCTTCCTCCGCCTGGGCCTGCGCCTGCGCCGAGCCCCGGTGCGCCAGGTACAGCACTCCGCCCGCGAGCAGCACCACCAGCACCGTCACCAGCCAGGGCACCCAGGCCCGCCCTCGCTCCGCTTGCATCAAGACCTCCCAGGGGGATGTATGCGAGCCACCGTAACGACGACACCCGGGTGCGCCTCAAGGCGTCCCGGGTGCGTGAAGGTGTCTGGAGGTTCAACCTTGCAGCGGGGGCGCAAGCCCCGCACGGTGTGTCAGAAAGGGAACCAGGAAGGACGCACGCTGCGCACGTCACTCAGCGTGTGAGACAGCTGGGCGCCGAAGTCGTTGAACGCCTGGCCATCCAGCCAGATGGACTCAATCTGTTTCTGGCCGAGCTTCACTTCGTGACGTTTGCCATTGGCGGCGGTGGCGACGACGGTGTCTCCGCCGTTGTACGTGACCTGGAACTTCTCGCCCCAGATTTCGACGGGCTCGCTGAACTTCAGGTCCTTGGGGACCTGCGTCACCATGTTGGTGCCGCGCGAGCCGGGGACCTTCATGTCGTCCATGAACTCGCGGAGGAAGTCGCGCGTCACTTCGCGCGTCTGTCCATCCAGGATGGGGTCCACCTTGTTGTCGTAGCCGAAGCCCAGCACGCTGTTGGACTGCTTGGGGTTGTCCAGGTTCCACGTGGGGACGCTGAGCATGAACTGGTTGGCGCCCGGCTTCGCCTTGTCGCGCCAGTCCTGGGCCTCGGTGGCGTTGTCCTTGAGCAGGGCCAGGCCGTTGAAGCCGTTCCACACCACGTCATCCGTGTCGAGCTGGCCGGTGGGCAGGGGCTTGGGCTGGGCGGTGCCGTTGGACGGGTGCGTGCCGCCGCGCGTCTGGAGCGACGCGCCAATCTGCGGCAGGTCGTTCTTGTTGTAGCCCATGGGCAGGTTGTCCAGCGTGCCGCCGTCCACCAGGTGCATCTGCCGACCGGTGACGGGGTCCACCAGTTGCACGGGCTCGAAGACGCCGGGGATGGCCATGGAGGCGCGCATGGCGAGCGCCACGGGCGTGTCCGGCGTCGTCTCCTGGCTGAAGACGAAGATGCGGTCCTGCGCGCTCTTGAAGCCGCCGTTGGGGACGGCGCTGTCGTAGGCCTTGGCGGCGACGAGCTGGAGGGGAATCTTGAGGTCGGCGAACGTGACGGGCCGGTCGGTGATTCCGGTCAGCTCGCGCAGCTTCTGGTCGAAGAGGTCATACGCGGCCTGGCCGTTGAGCAGGCCACCGTCGTTCATGTCCAGGTCGAGGTCATACAGCTTGCCCAGGCGCGGATCCTTGGCCACGTCCTCCACCTGCTTCGGCGTGGCGCCCGTGGCGGCGAACGCGGCGGCGATGGAGCCGGCGGACGTGCCCGTGAGGCTCACCGGCACCACGCCCATCTCGCGCATCTCCGTCAGCATGGCCGCGTAGCGCTTGCCCTTGCCGCCACCGCCCTCCAGGCTCAGGTGCACGCCCATGGGCTCGCCGCCCTGCACCGGCATGCCCGCCTCGGCGCGGTTCTGGGCGACGGAGGCGGTGTACTCGGCGGCCTTCTTCGCGTCGCCCCCCGCGACGATGTCCAGCGCCGCGGGCGGCTTCGTCACCGGCGTGCCCGTGGGGAAGCGGCTGGCGTGGACCTGGCCGTTGGGAAGCTCCTTCGCCAGGAACTGCGGGTCCAACCAGAGCGAGCCCGGGCGCGGCGCGGTGGCCTTCGTGTAGCCCGTCTGCTGCGTCAGCGCCCCTTCCGCCTTCTCCAGCGCCGCCTTCACCTGCGCGTAGCGCGGGTGCGTGGAGGGCAGCATGTCCAGCTGCGCCGACAGCGAGCGCACCTGGCCCAGCGTGTCGCGGAACTGCTGGGTCTGCTCGACGAGCTGCTTGCCCTGCTTGTCGTCAATCTTGGGGGGCAGGACGCGCTCGAGGACCTTGCGAAGGTCGCCCAGGTCCACGTCCAGCAGCTTGTTGAGCGGAATCTGGAGCGGCTTGCCGGTGAGGGTGATGCCCTCCCAGGGCTTGCCGCCGGTGCCGGCGAGCTGGGGCAGGCCCAGCTTGGAGAGGTCCGGCAGCTTCGCCTCGAAGCGGTCCACCACCTGGTTGGCCACGCGGGCGACGTTCTGCAGGCCCTGGCCCATCCGCTCAATCAGGTTGGGCTTGGGGGCCTCCACCTTCTGCGGCTGCACGGGCTCCGGGGCTCGACGCGGTGCGGCGGAAGGCGTGGAGGAAGGCGGGGTCTTGATGCTCATCGCGGAGGCTCCACGGGGGGCGCGTCGAGGGGGTGGCGGTCTGCCTGGGGATTATCGCGCGGAAGGCGCCCCGGGTTGTGTGTCGCCTTTCGGAAGTCGCATCGGCCCGGCAAGGCCCTTGCTTAGGGATGGATCAGAGGCGCCTGACGCCTGCTTTTTCTGGAGGCCTTCCGTGACGATGTGCCGCAGCCCTGAGTTCGAGATGCTCGTTGCCCATGCCGTGACGCTCTTTCCCGAGGACACCGTCCTCTCGGCGCTTCAGGTGATGCACCGCCACGGGGTGCACGCGCTCCCCGTGGTGGATGGCCACAACGGAGCGTGGTTGGGCGAGGTGTCCCAGCACGAGCTGCAGCGCCTGTCGGCCTTCGCGCCGCTGGCGCGGCTGGCTGAAATTCTGACCGCCAAGGCGCTGGCGAGCACGGAAGAAAAGACCGCCGTGTCCACGCCGGCCTCGGCGCTGCTGCTCCACGCGCCCGCGCAGCGGTGGCTGCATTGAGCCGCGCGCGAGCAGGTGGCCGGGGGACACAGGAGGCGAGCCTCCGGGGTGGTACGAACGAGCAGGCGGCCCGTGCTCCTTCCGGCACCGCTCGCGCGACCTCGCGCTCCTCTCAGGAGGCTCGCGAAGTGACTGGGGACCGGCTGACGGCTAGCACCGGGGGGTGGGCTCAAAAACCACCGGGGAGACCACAGCCTGTTCCCGGTGGCCCCGGGCCAGCTGGCACTCGATTCCCCGGGGGACGGAGGAGGCTTGGTATGAAGGCAGTGGCGATCATCCTCGCAGCGGGCGAGGCCCGGCGGATGGCCCACCCCAAGGCGCTCATCCTGCACGAAGGCGACAAGAGCTTCCTTCAGTCGCTGGCGTCGACCTTTGGCAAGGCGGGATGCAGTGTGCTGGGTGTGGTGGGGAAGGATGCTGAGGCCGTGCGCGAGCAGCATCCGGGGCTGGACCTGGTGGAGTCCGAGCAGTGGAAGGACAGCCAGATGGTCTCGGTGAAGGTGGGGTTGGACGCGGCGATGGAGGCCGGAGCGGACGTCGTGCTCCTGCATCCGGTGGACATGCCAGCGCTCCGCGCCACCACGGTGAAGTCGTTGCTCAAGTTGATGGGGGAAGCGGAGGAGGCGCTGCGTCCGGAGTTCGAAGGGGCACCTGGCTGGCCGGTGTTGCTGTCGCGCGCGGCGGCGGAGCGGCTGCGCGCTGAGTCGGGCGAGCAGCTCGAGGCGGTGCTGAAGAACATGAAGGTGCGCCGGGTGCCGCTGAAGGACCCGGGCGTGATTGTGAACATCAACGGGCCGGAGACGTACGAGCGGTTGTTCGGCTCGGAGCCGAAGCTGGCGCCGCCTCCCAAGCGCCGAGGCACCGGCAAGCGGCCGTCCTCGGGGCTCACCACGGTGGCGGACATTGGCGGTGGGGGCGGTTCGGTCCCCATGGCCGCGGCATCTGACGAGTAGAAGCTGGAGGGCCGGGGCTCCCTGTCGTGGGCGGCTCCGGCCCGCCGTGTTGCTAGAAGGTCAGGCCCAGGCCGAAGTACGGCCCGCCGAAGCCTTCCTCGTGTTCGACGCCGTCCACGTGTCCGGCGTCGTTGAGGTACAGCGCGCGCCAGCCGCCGCGCAGGTTGAAGGTGCCCAGGTGCAGGGCGAGGCCCGCCTGGGCGTCCACCTGGCGGTGCGGAAAGGGCGTGGCGTTCAGACGCGCCTCCAGGTCAATCGGCGAGGCGCCGATGCAGGCCTCCACGGACGCGCCGAAGCTGGGGCCCACGAAGATGATGTTGGCGGCGTGGGCGCTCGTCAGGCCCGCTTCCACGCGCATGCGTCCCCGGGAGCTGGCCCACAAGGCCGCCGTCACCCGCGCGCTCAGGAGCGTGATTCGGTCCACCTTGTCGGAGCCGTCGTCCGCGTCGAGCGTCATGCCGGTGATGCGGGTGTCCAACCCCATGCGCCGGCCCTCCATGGCCATGAAGACGCTCATGGCGCCTCCATCCTTGAGCCAGTCCGTCTGCGCGCCCAGGCGCACCAGCAGCGGCACGGGCTCATCTCGTCGGCGCTCGGCGCGGGCGGTGGCGTTCAGCCGGGACGAGGAGGCCGCGGCCCCCGCGATGCCCACGCCGACGATGCCCGTGCTCGAGGGCACGTGGGCCCGTCGCCGCCTCCGGGGCGCGTCGTCTTGTTGTGCGTCACGCTCCTTGCCGATGGCCGTGGCGGGGTGCTCGCGCGCCGTGCGCCCGGCGTTGGAGTCCTGACCGGCGGGCGAGGCGGGGTGCTCCCGGGGGGGTGCGTCCGGGCGGCTCGCGCTCCGCTCCGGGCGGGAGGGTCCTCCGCTGGAGGACGTGGGGGTGGAGCGCTTGCCGAAGCGGGCCTCGGCGGGGGCTGAGCCCAGCAGGAGGGTGGCGGTGAGCGCGGAGCCGAGCACGGCCTTCGATGAGGGCAAGGTCCACTCCTCTTCCTGGCGGGGGACAACGGGGGAGCGACATTCAAGGGTCGCCGGCCCCGCGCGGCCATGGCCCCCGGGGGTGGGCGGGCGTTGTCCAATCGCGCTTGTATGACTTCGGGCAGCGGGGCGCGCGTCGAGTGAGCACGGCCCGACACGTGGGAGGAATTGCCTTTCACCGGCCGACGCTCGCCATGCATCCCTGGCCTCGGCGCCCCATCTCTGCCTCCATGGGGGACCGGGCCTATGTGCCTGTCCGGGGCGGGCGGATGCTCACGGTTCGACAGTGAGCGGAAGCCCGGCGGCGTGACACGTGTCAGCGAGCGACGGAGGCACTAGGGTGGCAATCGTGACCCATGTGGTGATGCAACCAACCGTGCTCCTGGTGGAGGACGACCCGGACCTGCGGGGGGTGATGGCGGAAGCGCTCCAGGACGAAGGCTACGAGGTGGCCATGGCCATCAACAGCCGTGAGGCCCTGCGCGTGCTCGTGTCGCTGGAGGTGCCGTGTCTGGTGTTGGTGGACCTGGAGACGCCGCGCGTGCAGGGGCTGGGCCTGCTTGAGACCTTGGGCAAGGATTCGCGCTTCGCGCAGTCGCGCGTGGTGGTCATGTGCGCGGAGTCGAGACCCTGTCCGGAGGGCGTGGTGGCGATGTTGCGCAAGCCGGTGCGGCTCAAGGACCTGCTGGCCGCGGTCCAGGCGCACTGCCCGGGGCCCCAGCCTGAGGTGTCCCGAAGGGTCAGTAGGTGAGGCCCAGGCCGAAGTAGGGGCCGTGGAAGCTGTCGCGGTGGGCGACGCCGTCCACGTGGCCCGCGTCGTCCAGCAGCATGCCCCGGTAGCCGCCGCGCAGCACCAGCGCGCCCAGGTGCAGCGCCAGCGCGGCGCTCGCGTCCACCTGGCGGTAGGGGAAGGGCGTCACCTGCGTGCGCGCCTCGAAGTCCAGCGGGCCGGCCAGGCACGCCTCGAACGACATGCCCAGGCTGGGGCCCACGAAGGAGATGTCCGGCGCGCTCGCGGTGCTCACACCGGCTTCCGCGCGCAGGCGGACGCGCTCCAGGGAGACGAGCGCCCAGGTGAGGTGCGCCTCGAACAGGGTGATGCTGTCCGAATCAGAGGAGCCGTCGTCGGCGTCCACGCTGATGCCGGTGACGCGCGCGTCCACGCCGAAGCGCCGGCCCTCCAGGCCGATGAAGAGGTCACCCGCGCCGCCGCTGTTGACGGGGCCGGCCTGGAAGCCGACGCGGAAGGACAGGGGCGCCGCGTGACGCTCCTGCCGCACCTCACCCCGGTGCCGGGGCTCGTCCACCACCATCAACCGGTGGTTGCCGCCGGTGAGCACGAAGGCGAGGAAGCCGATGCCGTCCGCGACGTCCGACGCGACATGACGGCTGTTGTTGTTGCGGCGCCGGCGTGGCCGGTCGTCGTCATCGTCGGAGTCCGACTGGCCCACCGGCGTGGCCTCGTGCGTGTCGTCCTTCTTGTCGTCGTCCTTCTTCGAATCGCTCTGCGAAGGACGGGAACGCTTGCCGAAGCGCGCCTCGGCGGACGTCGAGCCCAGCATCAATCCCAGGGCAAGCACGGCGCTCAGGACGGAACGGAAAGGGAACACGGTGGACTCCTCGGCGGGGTGGCCGGAACCAGGCAACGCGAGTCAGGACGACTGACCGCCTGCTTTATTCATACACCCGGGGTGTACGGGATGCGCACCGCCCCCCTGGCCGGACGCCTTCCTCGCGGGCCCACCGCGCCCAGGTGCCCGGGAGGTTCAAACCGACACCCCCGGGCCCGGCTTGGAGCCTGGAGCGGGGCTCCTACTTCCTGTAGCAGAGCTTGGGGTTCTTCACGCAAGCCACGGCCAGGCACTCGCTGGCGGAGCGCTGGGCGCAGCCCTTCTTGCACTTGCCGGGCGTGGTGCTGAAGTCGCAGGTCGGGTCGTCGCACGTGTTGCGCTCGGCCACGGTCAGCGCGTCGCAGGGACTGTTGAGGTAGGTGCTGATGGGCTCGGGGTGGGACACGCCGTCGTCGTCGCTGCAGGCCTCGAAGTCGCCGTCGCCCTGGACGAGGGGGCCATCATTCACGGCGCAGCGGGGCGCCTGGGCGCTGGAGCTGCCGGGCTCACAGGGGCCCACGGTGCGGGCCAGACAGCCATAGGCCCTCACCCCGCTGACGACGGCGTTGGCGCAGATGCGCGAGGCCAGGTGCTCGTCCCCGGCAATCCAGTCCTTGGCGAAGCAGGCGTGGACGTTCTGGTACGGGTAGCCGGTGAAGTTCGGCTTGGTGAGCTGGGGCAGGTAGGTGTCCATGTTGATGAAGACCTCCACGGCCAGGGCCTTCATGTCGAAGAGGTTCCCGAAGAAGGCGCCCTCTCTGAAGGTGAACGCGCCGAAGGACGCGGCGGGGTAGCGGCCGAGCGTCGCGGCGGGGCTCACCCACGAGCCCGGCGCGGACGTGCGGTCATAGGGCGCGGACATGACGCTGTACTTGCCGTTCCGGGGGCAGGTGAACGTCGCGCTGGGGGCGTCTCCGCCGCAGTCGTTCTTCTCCGCCGCGGCCAGGGCGCGGCTGGCCTCGCAGCCGTAGAGCTCCTTGCACACGCGCAGCACGCGGCGGCCCGAGCCGGAGCCGAGCGCTCCAGTGCAGGTGCCCGGCCTCGGCGCGCCCCCGCCCACCGTCACCTGCGTGCCCGCGGCGCAGCTACCCACGCCCTCGCCCACCCAGCCACACTCCTCATTCAGCCCGGAGCCGCTCCTGTCACAGGGCAGGAACATGGGGTGCCACTGCTTGGGGTCACCGGTGGGGTTGAAGGTCCGGTCGTCCCGGGGGTCCTCTCCGCGCAGGGAGATTTCCACCGTGTGGCCATAGGCGTTGTTGCGAGCCAGCAGGCACGCGCTCACGTAGCCCAGGCACTCCTTGCTGGGGGCCTGGTACTCCCACTCCGAGCACAGCCCCGCGCCTCCGGTGAAGGTGTACACGTCGCCCCGGCGGTCCTTCCACTCCACCACGGACGTCGCGGGCAGCGCGCATTCGACCAGGTAGTGCATGACGTTGCGCGCGGCCGGGTCCTCGAGCTGGTACCGGAGGCGCGCGTCACTGGCGAAGGAGCGCGAGGTCAGCGGCTCCGAGGTGAGCGCCTCGATGGAGCGCGCGTTGGTGGTGAGCGCGTTGAAGGCCAGGTCCGCGGTGGAGAGCGAGTTGAGGATGCGGATGCCCGGCTCGGCGTCGGCGCGGGACAGCGGCAGCAGCGCGGCCAGGCACACGAGGGCGGCCAGCACGGGCCGGAAGGGGGCTCGGAGTGACATGCGGAAGGAAGACATGGGGAAGGACCTCGCGCGGAAGAAGACTCGAGGGACGCGAGGTAGCACACGCCGGGCCGACGCTCATGCCGCAGTATTTCCGTGAGGTTGCGCGTGGCGGGCCCGGTGCCCTGTTGCCCCCAGGTCCACAGGTGCCGGGACAGGTGTGGACGTGGAGGCCACGCCGGAGCGGGGGCCCGGGGCTCCCGGCCCGTCAGCGGCGCGTGCCCTTCTTGCCCTTGGCCGAGCCCGCGCGTCGCGGCTCCGAGCGTCCCTGGCTCTGGGGTGGCTCGGCGGGGGCCACGGAGCAGGCCGCCGCGGCATTCAGGGCCTCCGCCCGGGCGCTCTGGTGTTGCTGCTCCAGCACGCGCAGCCGCCGGGACATGGCCTCGCGCAGGGCCTGCAGCTCCGCCACGCGGGCCTCGGACTCGGCAGCCTCGCGCTCCAACTGGGCGCCGCGCTCGGCCAGCGCGGACACAGAGCGGGTACTGGCCCAGGTCGCCGTTCCACCCAGCAGGCACACGCCCGCGAGCAGACCCCAGGGCAGCCACGCCCGGCGCCACCGCGCCGCCTCGTTTCGCCGCGTCGCTTCCATGCCCGCCCAAGGCTAGCGAGCCACCCGCTGTAGGCCTCAAGGCGACGGCCCTGCCACTTGGGGATTTACAGGGCGGCCTCAAGTTTACAGGGCGGAAATGAAGTCACGGGCTTGATTCGGACGCCCGGCCGGGGCGTCATCCGGCCCCTTTCCTCCAACTTCGGGAGTCGGTGGGCTGATGGCGATTGCTTGCGTGGTGCTGGACTTCGACGGGACCTTCACGGACGTGGCGACGGAGAGCGCGCCCTTCTTGAAACACTTTCGTGACGGACTGGTCCGCGCACTGGGGCAGGGGGTGGAGCAGGCCTGGGAGGAGGAGGTCTCAGCGCTGCGAGCGGGAGCCGACCTCCTGGGGTGGAACCTGGGCGGCAAGGTGGTGGCGCCCGCGACGGCGGACCCGTACCTGACGGCCACGACGGCGGCGCACCGCATCTTCCAGCGCCTCTCCGTGGGCACCGACGAGGCGACGCGCTCGGAGGCCGTGCAGACGATGTATCGCGAGTCCTACGTGCACTCGGCCACGGCCTTCAAGCCGGAGGCGAAGGAGGTGCTGGAGGCGCTGCTCGCCACGGGCCTGCCCGTCACCGTGGTGACGAACGCGCACACGGAGCTGGTGGAGAAGAAGCTGGACACCCTGGCGCCCAAGGGCCGCGAGCGGCTGAAGGTCTCCGGCGACGCCCGCAAGTTCCTGTTGGACCCGCCGGACGTGCCTGACGCGCGCTTCGACCCGCTGCCGGAGACGCAGGTGCTGGAAGGCGTGCTGCGCCGGCCCATCTACCTGCGCCGGGGTCGCTACTTCGAGGCCCTCAAGCACATCTGGGACACCACCGGCACGCGGCCCGAGGACACGCTGGTGGCCGGCGACATCTATGAATTGGACCTGGCGCTGCCGGCCGCGCTGGGCGCGCACGTGCAGCTCGTCGCCCGCGACAACGTGTTGCCGTACGAGCTGAAGGCCATCGACGCGCTGGGGGCTCGCGGTGGCGTGGACAAGAGCCTGCTCGCGCTCCTGCCGCGCCTGCGCTGAAGCAGCCCCCGGCGATATGCGCCCCAGCGGCGCGGCGTTGACGAGGCTGTCGTCCGCCGCGCCCTTTTCGTTGGGGCCTGAATGCCTGGGAGCCCGCCATGTCCGTCCGCCGCTCGCTGTCGTCATGCCTCCTGGCCGCCTGCGTGTCCGCCTGCGCGACGTCTCGACAGGTGGCTCCGGAGGCGCCTCCCGTCGTCGTCCAGAGACTGGCGAGGGAGCCCGGCTGCGCGTTCGAGGTCTTCGAGGAGCGTGAGCCCCCGCGTCCCTATGCGGAACTCGGCACCCTGACGATGACGGGCAACGAGTGGCTGGGCGCGAAGGGCCGCAAGGAGCTGCTCCAGGAGACCGTCTGTCTGATGGGCGCGGACGCCGTGCTGCTGCCTCACCCCGCGGAGCGGAAGCTGGCCAGCGGCCATGGGGCCGGCGGCCAGCGCCTCAGGGAGTACGAGGCCCGCTTCGTGGCCTGGACGGATGTGCCCGCCCGCGTGGCGCGGCTCGAGGATCCGCCGCCCCTCGACCAGCGCCCCCCGCTCACGGCGGAGGACGGCTACCTCATCATCCCCGTGGACCCGGAGTGGACCGGCGAGTCCATTGGCACCGCGGTGCGCGAGGTGAAGCCCGCCGACGCCGCGAAGCAGTAGCCGGGAAGCTCCAGCGCACGAGCACACGCTGGAAACACGAAGCCCCGCGTCCCAGGGAAGGGAGCGCGGGGCTCGGTGCGACGGGCCTTGGGAGCCGGGAGTCTTAGACCTTCGCGCCCGGGGTGGGCTGGAAGACGTCGTTGAACTCCACGATGGCCTTGTTCAGCGAGGCCTTGATGTCGTTGGTGAGCTCGCGCTTGGAGGCGATGTCCTTCGAGAGGTTCGGGTACTTGCCGTCCGTGAAGTCCAGGAACTCACGCATCCAGCGCACCACGTCCGCCACGGGAATCTCGCGAATCCAGCCGCGCTTCTTGGGGTCGTCGCGGTTGGTGGCGGCGTAGATCTGCATGACCTGACGCTCGACGGGCAGCGGCTCGTACTGGCCCTGCTTGAGCAGCTCCACCATGCGGGCGCCGCGGGCCAGCGTCTCCTGCGTGGCCTTGTCGAGGTCCGAGCCGAACTGGGAGAAGGCGGCCAGCTCGCGGTACTGCGCGAGCTCCAGCTTCATGGTGCCGGCCACCTGCTTCATGGCCTTGATCTGCGCGGCGGAACCGACGCGGGACACCGAGAGACCGACGTTGATGGCCGGGCGGACGCCGGCGAAGAACAGGTCCGTCTCGAGGAAGATCTGGCCGTCGGTGATGGAGATGACGTTCGTCGGGATGTAGGCGGACACGTCGCCGGCCTGCGTCTCGATGATGGGGAGCGCCGTGAGCGAGCCCGCGCCCTCTTCGTCGGACAGCTTGGCGGCGCGCTCCAGCAGGCGGCTGTGCACGTAGAACACGTCGCCGGGGTACGCCTCACGACCCGGGGGGCGGCGCAGCAGCAGCGACAGCTGGCGGTACGCCACGGCCTGCTTGGACAGGTCGTCGTAGATGATGAGGGCGTGCATCTTGTTGTCGCGGAAGTACTCGCCGATGGCCACGCCGGCGTACGGCGCGAAGAACTGCATCGGGGCCGGGTCGGAGGCGTTGGCCGCCACCACCGTGGTGTACTCCATGGCGCCGAAGCGGTTGAGCTTCTCCACCACCTGGGCGACCGTCGACTGCTTCTGGCCGATGGCCACGTAGATGCAGTAAACGTTCAGGCCCTTCTGGTTGATGATGGTGTCGATGGCGACGGCCGTCTTGCCCGTCTGGCGGTCACCGATGATGAGCTCGCGCTGACCACGACCCACCGGCACCAGCGCGTCCAGCGCCTTGATGCCCGTCTGCAGCGGCTCGTGCACGCTCTTGCGCTTCACGATGCCGGGCGCCTTCACTTCCAGGCGGCGCATCTCGGTGGCCTCGATGGGGCCCTTGCCGTCCAGGGGCAGACCGAGCGGGTCCACCACGCGGCCCAGCAGGCCCTTGCCCACCGGCACGGAGGCGATCTGCTGGGTGCGCTTGACGGTGTCGCCCTCGCGGATGGCCTGGAAGTCGCCCATGATGGCGACGCCGACGTTGTCCTCCTCGAGGTTCAGCACGAGGCCCTTCACGCCGTTGGTGAACTCCACCAGCTCACCGGCCTGCACGCCCTCGAGGCCGTAGATGCGCGCGATACCGTCGCCCACGGACAGCACGGTGCCCGTCTCCGCGACGGTGACCTTCTTGCCGTAGTCCTTGATCTGCTCCCGGATGATTCTGCTGATCTCGTCGGCGCGGATTTCCATGGGCGTTTTGCGTCCTCGAACAGGGGGCGGGCCGGGTCGGTTCGGGTCCGCCGAAAGCTAGAAGTCGGGGCCCCTTACCATGCACCCCTACCCACTGCAATGCGCACGACATTCGGGGCTTGGGGGCCTAGCGGCCGGGGGGCTCTCGGGGCAGCCAGACGACGAAGCGGGTGCCCCCTTGGGAGGACTCCACCGTGAGGCGTCCCCCATGGGCCACGGCCACCTGCCGGGCGATGTACAGCCCCAGGCCCAGGCCCTCCGCGCTGGCGGGGCGGCCCCGCCGGAAGGGCTCGAACAGGGTGGCGTGGTCCTCCACCGGCACCGTCAGCGAGTCATTGCGGATGGAGAGCGTCACGCCCCCCACCGCGCCCACCAGCTTCAGCAACACGGGCGTGGTGTCCGCGCTGTGCTGCAGGACGCTGCCCAGGAGGGTGTCCGCCAACTGCGTCAGTCGCGTCTCGTCCCAGTGGCCGCGCAAATCTCCCTGCGTCTCCATCAGCAGGGTGCGGCCGGGGTGGGCCTGCCGCCGCTCCTCCAGCACCCGCTCCACCAGCCGGTCCAGCATCAGCGACTCCGGGCGCACCGGCAGTCCGCCGGCCAGCCGGGCCCGGGTGAAGTCCAGCAGCTCGTGGATCATCCGCTCCATCCGCCGGGCCGCCTGGGCCATGTGCCCCACCAGCCGCTGCTGGGGCTCCTCCATCCCGCCGAGCCGCTGCAGGGCCCCGGTGCCCATCTGGATGGTCTGCAGGGGCGTGCGCAAGTCATTGCCCACCACGCCCAGGAGCTGCTCCCGGAAGTGCTCGGTGCGCTCGGCGCGCTCCTCCGCCGCCTTGCGCCCGCTGATGTCCCAGATGGCGGCCAGCCGCACCTGCCGGCCCTCCCACGTCACGTGCTTGCCCAGCACCTCCAGGGGGATGCGCTGGCCGTCCCGGCGCACGCACAGCACCTCGTAGGGTGTCTCCACCCCCCGGGCGACGGCGGACATGACGGCGGGGCGGTACTCCGGCGCCACCCACTCCACCAGGTGGTGGCCGATCAGCTCCCGGGGCGAGTCGTGGCCCAACAGGTGCGCCAGGGCGCGGTTGGCGTCCAGGACGACGCCATTCTCATGCAGGAAGTGCCCGTCGCAGGCCACGTCCGCGAGGCTGCGCATGTGCGACTCGCGCTCCTGCAGCCGCGTCTCCTCGCGCACACGCTCCGTGTCGTCGCGCAGCCACAGCACCACGCCCGCGAGCACCCCGGCCTGGTGCGCCGGAGACAGGCCCACGCGCAGGTGGAGCTCCCCGCTCGCGGGCGACAGCACGCCCGTCAGCGGCGCCTCCACCACGTTCTCCCCGGACAGGGCGCGCGACAGCAGCGGGGCCAGGGACACCGCGACCCTGGGCCATACGTCGACGAGGGGACGTCCCAGGTGCGCCCGCACCTCCATGCCCGACAGCGCCGCCAACGCGCCATTCACCCACACGGGCCGCAGCTCCCTGTCCAGCAGGGCGATGCCACAACCCGTCGCGTTCAGCAGCGCGCCAAGGAAGGGCCAGGCCTCTTCGGGGGCGACCGCGAAGAGCGGGCCACCGGGAAGGGGGTGAAACAGGGACTGCGGCATGTTGAGGTCGTCCAGAAAACCCGGGGTTACCCCGCGTTCCCTTGAGTATACCTCTGACCCAGGCCTACTGGAAATGCCGGTTTGCCCCGGACTGCGGGGTCCAGGGACGACCTGCGGAGTGGGCCACCAGGCGGCGGCCCGTACTCCGGGTGTTGCTAGTGGCGCTTCAACTCGCGGCGCATCTCCTCCAACTGGGTGCGGAGGCTGCCGTCGTAGAGGATGCTGCCCACCTGGGCGGAGACGCCACCGAGGAGGCTGGGGTCCACGCGCGTCTCCAGGATGACGTCGCGCTGGGTGATCTGCTGGAGCGACTGGCGGAGCTCGGCCAGGGTGTCGGCGGGCAGCACGGCGGCGGTGGTGACGTTGCCGCGCACGCGTCCGGCCCGGGCGTCGGCCATGTCGCGGAAGACGCGGGCGATGTCGGCCACGTAGGGCAGGCGGTTGCGGTCCACCAGCAGCCGCAGGGTGTTGGCCAGCACGGGCTCCAGGTGGGGGACCAGCTTCATGACCCCTTCCACGACCTGGGCACGCTGGGCGCGCGAGTAGATGGGGTTGTGAAGCACGTCCGCCATCTCCGGGTTCTTCGCGAAGATATCCGCGAAGGAGGAGAGCTGCTCGGATACGGCGTCGATGCGGCCCACCTCCGACGAAACGTCGAGGAGGGCACGGGCGTAGCGGCGGGCAATGGACACGTTCACCATGGCGGTCGCGCCCTTAGCATGGTGACCCAGGGCCGTCCACCTCCGCCGCCAACGTGCTCGGACGGACAGGGAAGCGACGTGCGGAGGGCAGGTCTGACGAGAGGGGGCTTGGCGAGGAGGCGGCAAGACCCGTACCGTGGGGTCCCGACCGCCCCCATGCACGACCCCGTCATCGGCATCGACCTGGGTACCACCAACAGCGCCGTCGCCACCGTGGAGGACGGCCGACCGCGCCTCATCCCCTCACGCGCGGGAGGCCGCCTCACGCCTTCCGTGCTCGGTGTGACGAAGGCCGGCGAGCGCGTCGTGGGGCAGCAAGCCCAAGCGCTCGCGGAGGAGCATCCCGACTCCGTTGTCTGGGCCACGAAGCGTTTCCTTGGCCGGCGCTACACGCCGGAACTGGTGCAACAGGCAAAGGCTCTCGTTCCCTATCCATTGGTCGCCGGCCCCTCGGGCGACGTGCGCGTGAAGCTGGCCGGGCGCGTGCTGCCCGTCACCCAGGTCTCCGCGATGATTCTCGGCGAGCTGGCACTCGACGCGCAGGCGCACTTCGGCCGCACCGTCACCAAGTGTGTCATCACCGTCCCCGCCAACTTCGACGACAACCAGCGCCAGGCCACGCGTGAAGCGGCCACCATCGCCGGGCTGGATGTCGTCCGGTTGGTGAACGAGCCCACCGCGGCGGCGCTCGCGTATGGCCTGTCGCGCGGCTTCGAGGGCAGCGCGCTGGTGTTCGACTTGGGCGGCGGCACGTTCGATGTCTCCATCCTCGACGTGAAGTCCGGCGTCTTCGAGGTGCGCGCCACCGGTGGTGACCCGCGCCTGGGTGGAGAGGACTTCGACCAGCGCATCGTCCAGTGGTTGCTGGCGCAGGTGGATGACGAGCTCCGCCACGTCGTGTCCCAGGATGCGCAGAGCCTGCGGCGCCTGAAGGTCGCGGCGGAGGCGGCCAAGCGCGAGTTGACGGAGCACGAGGAAGCGACTGTCACCGTGTCGGGGCTGGGCGACCATTCCGCGGGTGGGCGGCGCACGGAGCTGGAGACGGTGCTCACGCGCTCCTTCTTCGAGACGTTGTCGGAGCCGCTGTCCCGCCGCTGCCTGGAGGTGTGCCAGGGCGTGATGCGCGAGGCGAAGATGGACCCGCGCTCGGTGGACGTGGTGCTGCTGGTGGGTGGCATGACGCGCGTGCCGCTGGTGCGCCGGCTGGTGGCGGACTTCTTCGGCCGCGCGCCCTCCACGGACGTGCACCCGGACGAGGCGGTGGCGCTGGGCGCGGCGGTGCAGGCGGACGAGCTGCTTCGCCAGTCGGGTCAGGCGCTGCTGTTGGACGTGGCCAGCCAGAGCCTGGGCGTGGGCGTGCTGGGCGGACGCGTGAAGCGGCTCATCGCGAAGAACACGGGCGTGCCCGTCGTCGCGCGGGACATCTTCTTCCCCGGGACGTCCGGCCAGGCCGAGGCGCGCATCCCCGTGTACCAGGGCGAGAGCGAGTTCCAGGACGAGAACCACAAGCTGGGTGAAGTGGTGCTCAAGCACCTGCACGTGGCCGCGCGTGGTGACGTGCCGCTGGAGGTCGTCTTCGAGCTGTCCGGCGAGGCGATTCTTTCCGTGAAGGCCACGGACCTGACCACCGGCAACATGGAGACGGTGCGCCTGGAGGCGCGCGCGGGCCTGCCGCACGGCGAGGCGGAGAAGCTGGGCGCGGAGCAGGCGAACTACGCGAAGTCGCAGGGCGTGGTGGATGCGAAGCGCGCGGAGGAGCTGTTCCGCAAGCTGCTGGAGCGCGGCGAGAAGCTGGCGCGGATGCTCCAGAAGAGCGCGCAGGAGAACCCCAGTCCTGAGGCGGAGGCCGCGGTGGGCACGGTGCAGCGGCTGCTCGACGGCGGGCGCACCGCGCTGGAAGGCAAGGACGCGGCGAAGTGCGCCGCCATCGCCCGGCAGCTCACGCAGTTGTTGTCCGGCAAGCAGGAGCCGCGCGCCTGACCATGAATGTCCCCACCTCCACCACGCGCGAGGCCGTGTTCGTGGTGGATGACTCGCGCACCGCGCGCGAGGTGGTGAGGCTGCATCTGGCCAGGCTGGGCTGCGAGCCGGTGACGCTGGACGGCGGCGAGGCGTGTCTGTCCGAGCTCGCGCGCCGCGCGCCCATGCTCATCCTGATGGACCTGCGCATGGAGCGCATGCAGGGCGATGAGGTGTGCCGCGCGGTGAAGGCACACCCGGCCGGCCGCAACGTGCCCGTCATCATGTTCACCTCCGCGGGCGAGCCGCACGAGGTGATGCACTGCTGGCGCGCGGGCGCCGACGACTTCCTGCCCAAGCCCGTGGCGCTGGAGGCGCTCCAGGCGAAGCTCGTGGCCGTGCGCGGCGCGAAGGAGCGCGCGAAGGAAGGCCCGCCGAAGGGGCGCCGCATGCTGCTCGTCGAAGGCGGGCGCTTCCTCCACACCTTCCTGGGCGGCGCGCTGGAGCAGGAGGGACTGCACGTCCTCTACGCGCGTGACGCGGTGGACGCGGAGAAGCTCGCGAACGAGCACGCCGCGCAGTTGGACGGCTTCCTCGTGGATGTCTCTCGTGCGCCGCGCGAGACGCTGGCCCTGGCCGCGCGGCTGCGCGACGCGAACCCGAAGAAGCCGCTGGTGCTGTTGTCTCGCGCGGAGGAGTCCACGGACGTGCTCGCCCGTGCGCAGGCGCTCGCCGGGGCGCCGCTGTTGGAGAAGCGGCACCTGGGCGCGGATGAGTTGCTGGGGCGCGTGCTGTCGCGGCTCGTCCCGGAGCGCGTGCCCCTGCGGGCCGCGGAGCGTGTGCCCTTCTTCACCGTGGTGGAGTTCGCCCCGGTGGGCGGTGGCGCGACGTTGACGGGCTTCAGCCACGACGCCAGCCCCGACGCCCTCTTCGTGCGCACCCTCACCCCCGCGCGCGAGGGGACGAAGCTGACGCTGAAGGTGCTGCTCGCCGGGCAGCGCACGCCCTGCTCGGCCGAGGCCACCGTCGTCTGGTCCAACCCGCCCCGCACCCCAGGCCCCTTCCGTGCTCCCGCGGGCATGGGCCTGCGACTGGAGCGCATGGACCCGGCGCTGACGCAGCAGTTCGTCCGCTTCGTGCCCAGGACCCACGGTTTTTCCCCCTCGGGGACTCCTCGCTCCTCAGGTTTCTGAGAGGCCTCGCCTCCCGCAACCCCCTGGAAATCCCGGAGTCCGCTGTCTGCCCGGTGCTGGCATGACGGTGGCAAGAGCGCGCCCGGACCGCGCAGCCACCCGGACGTAGCGGGCTGGACGAGCCAGCTCGCGCACCGGGTGGGGCCAAGACGCGACAAGGGAGAAGCCTCATGCGGCAATGGAAGCGCTACGGGTGGGTGGGACTGGCGGCGGTGGCGGCGGTGGGCTGCGGGGATGACCCGGAGTACGCGAAGGTAGAGAACGAGCCGGTGCAGCAGCAGGCCCGGCTGGAGTCCTTCGAGGAGTGTGCTCCGCTGGAGCAGTACATCGAGGACACGGCGACCCGGCGCATGCGCGCGTCGCTGGAGCAGGCCCGGCCTCGACATGGCGGCTGGCTGTTCGGTGATGGCTCGATGCCTCCGACGGTGGGCATGCCCACGGAGGGCGACGCCAACGGCGGCGGGGCGCCGCGCGGGCCGGATGACTACACGGGGACCAACAACCAGGTGGCGGGCGTGCACGAGGCGGACTTCGTGCAGAACGACGGCACCCGCATCTTCGTGCTGTCCGGGCCCCGACTGTACCTGCA
Source organism: Myxococcus eversor (assembly GCF_010894455.1). Lineage (GTDB taxonomy): Bacteria > Myxococcota > Myxococcia > Myxococcales > Myxococcaceae > Myxococcus > Myxococcus eversor. Next base: position 64,595 of record NZ_JAAIXY010000026.1, read on the forward strand.
CCGCTCCTGGCCCGCGGAGCAGCTCACCCTGGCCTCGTCGATGGAAATCCAGGGCTGGCCCCGGGAGATGCTCTACGACAAGGAGCGCCAGCGACTGGTCATCACCTCGCAGGTGGACGACGACCGTCCGGGACGTCCCACGGTGTGGGGTGGCTCGCTGATGACCGGCGCGCCCGTCATGGACTGCGCGGGCGTGGGCTTCCGGTGTGGCTACATGGGCGGCGACACGCTGAAGGTCACCGTGGTGGACGTGTCGGACCTGGCCGCGCCCAAGGTGAAGCAGCAGGTGTTCCTGCCGGGCTCGTATCTCAGCGCCCGTCGCGTGGACGGCGCGGTCCGGCTGGTGCTGTCGGACGACTTCCGTTGGCCGGCGGACGTGCGCTTCTACCCCGAGTACTCGCCGTCGCTGAACCGCAGCCAGAAGAAGATGAACGAGGCCATCGACGCGCTCATCGCGAAGAATGAGCAGCTCATCCGGGCGCAGACGCTGACGGACTGGGTGGCGCCGGGCAAGCACGTGGCCGAGGACGGAACCGTCACGCCGCTGCCCGTGTCGTGCGGGGACTTCTACCGCTCCAACGCGCCCACCGGGCTGGGCTTCGTGACGGTGCTGTCGCTGGATTTGGACGCCGCGGAGGGCGCGGCGCCGCTGGGCCGCACCAGCATCGTGTCCGCGCCGGGCACGGTGTACGCGTCTCCGGACGCGCTCTACCTGGCGGCGTCCCACTGGTGGTGGTGGCCGGAGGCGAACCAGTCCGACCACACGTACCTGCACAAGTTCGACCTCAGTGCGCCGAACCGCGCGGCGTACGCGGGCAGCGGCACGCTGGAGGGCAGCCTGGTGAACCAGTTCGCCATGGACGAGCACGAGGGCGTGCTGCGCGTGGCCACCACGGTGAGCACCTGGCGCGTCGACCCCAACACCAACGGCAATGGCGTGTCGGCCCCCAACACGATGGAGACCCACAGCCGGGTCGTCACGTTCGGCGCCGAGGGCGGACACCTCCAGGAGCTGGGCCGTAGCGAGGACCTGGCGTCGGGCGAGCGCATCTTCAGCGCGCGCTTCGTGGGCAAGAAGGGCTACGTCGTCACCTTCCGCCAGACGGACCCGCTCTTCACCTTCGACCTGAGTGACCCCGCGCACCCGCGCAAGGTGGGCGAGCTGAAGATTCCGGGCTTCTCCACGTACATCCACCCGCTGGGTGACACGCACCTGCTCACCTTCGGCGAGGACCGCGCCGAGGACGGCAGCTGGACGAGCCGCGCGCTGAAGCTGTCGCTGTTCGACGTGAGTGATTTGGCCCACCCGAAGGAGGCCTTCACGCACCGGATGGGCGGGACGAGCAGCTACAGCGACGCGCAGGGCGACCACAAGGCGTTCAACTTCTTCCCCGCCAAGGGCCTGCTGGCGCTCCCCTTCACGGACTGGGATTACAGCGGCTACGACTACTGGACGGGCTTCAAGAGCGAGCTGCGCGTGTTCCGCGTGGACACGGCCACGGGCTTCACGCCGGTGGGCGCGCTGTCGATGAAGGACGTGTACCAGAGCTTCAACGAGCCGCAGTGGAACTGGTACTGGTCGCCCTCCGTGCGCCGCAGCGTCATGGCGGATGACTACGTGTACGCCATCTCCGACGCGGGCATCCGCGTGTCGAAGGCGGACTCGCTCCAGACGCCCGTGGCCACCACGCGCTTCCAGCCGCCCGTGCGCTGAAGTCGCACCCGCGTCGAGACGACGTGGCGATGACGTGACGGGTCGGGGCCCTCGGGACCGTGGATGTCCGGGGGCCCCTCTCTTTTTTTGACGAAGGAGTCCCCCGCCCGGGCAGGTCAGGTGGGCGAGCGGCGAGGCGTCCCTCGCGATTGGCGCATTCCATGCCGGAAGGCGCTATAGGCCGGGCCGTCATGTCCACCGCCGTCGCACCCTCCGCTCCGTCGCAGCCGCAGACCCGTCGCGGGCTCATCGTCGCGGAGTTTCGCGCGCTGACCCGGCTCGCCGTGCCCATCGCCATCGCCCAGGGCGGCCAGGCCCTCATGGGGTTGGTGGACACGCTCGTGGTGGGGCGTGCGGGCACCTCCGCGCTGGCCTCGGTGGGACTGGGCAATGGCCTGTTCTTCGCCATGAGCGGCTTCGGCATCGGGCTGATGATGGGCTTCGACCCGCTGCTGTCCCAGGCGGTGGGGGCCAAGGCCATGGCGCGGGCCCGGGCGCTGCTCTGGCAAGGCGGCTGGATGTCCCTGTTCGCCGGCCTGCTGCTGGGCGGCCTGCTGCTGTTGACGCCGTTGCTGCTGCCACTGGCGGGCATTGGCGCGACGGAAATCGACGGCGCCTGGGACTACCTGCTGTGGCGCGCTCCGAGCATGCCCCTGATGCTGGCCTTCATGACGATGCGCTCCTATCTCCAGTCCACCGCTTTCACGCGGCCCCTGGTGGTGGCGACGGTGCTGGCCAACGTCCTGAACCTGTTCGCGGACATCCTGCTGGTGTTCGGTGGCGCGGGGCTGCCGGAGTACTTCGGGCCGCTGCGCGCGGTGCCCGCCATGGGCGTCGCGGGCTCGGCGCTGGCGACGACGCTGTGCACGTTGTTGCAGTTGGGCGTGGTGATGTTCGCGGTGTCCAGGCTGCCCGCGGAGCGCGGAGCGCGGCCCACGCGCCTGCCGGTGTGGAAGGACCTGGCGCAGGCGGCGCGGGTGGGCGTGCCCATCGGCCTGCACATCGCGGCGGAGATTGGCGTCTTCGCGCTGGCGGGCGTGCTGGCGGCGGGGCTGGGGCCGGCCAGCGTGGGCGCGCATCAAATCGCCATCGCCTTTTCGAGCGTCACCTTCACGGTGGCCATGGGCATCGGCAACGCCGGCAGCGTCCGGGTGGGCTGGGCGGTGGGCGCGCACGACACGCCCAGGGCGAGGCTGAGCGGCTTCATGGCCTTCGCGGGAGGCGCGGGCTTCATGGCGGTGGGTGCCCTGGTGTTCGCCCTGTTCCCCACGGCGCTGGCGAAGCTGGCGGGAGCGCCGGATGACGTGCTTCCGCTGGTGGTGCCCCTGCTGATGGTGAGCGCCATCTTCCAGGTGTTCGACGGCGTGCAGGGCGTGGGCGCGGGCGTGCTGCGCGGCGCCGGAGACACCCGCTTCACCTTCCTGGCCAACCTGGTGGGGCACTACGCCATCGGCCTGCCGCTCACCTGGCTGCTGGGCTTCAAGCTGGGGCTGGGCGTGGTGGGCATCTGGTGGGGCCTGTGCGCGGGGCTCATCGCGGTGGCCCTGTCGCTGCTCTGGCGCTTCAACCATGTGAGCGCTGGCACGCTGCGTCCGCTCGATGCCTGATTGGGGCCCGGGCCCGGCGACTACCAGGGCAGGTACTGCTGAATCATCTCCCGCCACACGGGCCAGTCGTGGTTGCCGCCCTGCCAGATGGCGAGCTGGTGGGCCAGGTCCTTCTTCCACAGCAGGCTGGAGAGGTGCTCGTTGGAGCCTCGGCAGAAGTCGTGCTCTCCCACCGCGAGCACCATCTCCACGCGCTGGAGCGCGGCGAGCTGCTGGCCGTCGGTGACGTTGGGCAGCCACTGCGTGGCGGAGTGGTAGTAGACGTCCGTGTCCTGGTGGCCGTCGAGGAACTCGTCCGTCTCGAACTTGCCGCCCATGGAGATGAGCCGGCGGAAGACGTGCGGGTGGCGCAGGCCCACGTTGTACGTGTGGAAGCCGCCGAAGCTGCACCCGGCCAGGGTGAGCCGGCCTCCCGTGCCGCGACTCAAGAGCAGCGGCACCACCTCGTGCAGCAGGTAGGCCTCCCACTCCTGGTGGCGGGCGATGCGGTCATGCGGATGGATGGACTTGTTGAACCACGACTCCTCGTCCACCGAGTCCGGACACACGACGACGTAGCGGCCGGACTGGATGCGGTCGGCGATGGCGCCGATGAGGCCGAAGTCCTCTGCCTGGAAGAAGCGCCCCCGGCTGGTGGGGAGCAGCAGCACCGGTTCCCCGGAGTGGCCGAAGACCAGCAACTCCATGTCCCGATGCAGGCGCTCGCTGTGCCAGCGGAGGTATTCGCGGTTCATGGGCGGCAACTTAACCGCGCCGCGTCAACGACTGGCAATGACATGCGGGCTTCGCGTCCGCACTACGTACGAGTGAACACCTCGCGTCGCGCGTGACGCCCCTGGGGTCCGTGACGTCCCACCCCTGATGGCGAGTCACGGGGACGTCGCGAGCCCTCGCGCGACAGGGTTGTGGCGTGTGGAACCGCTCCGAGGGCGTCGGGCCATCCTTCCGGGTCTGGTGGGGTGGGCGAAACTCTCCGGATTTCCGGGTGATAATCGACGAGGGGATTTCTCGTGGTTTTACCTGAGGGCCGGACATGTCCAGTGTGAGCGGCAGTACCAGTGGCAGCAGGGGCGCGGACAGCGCCAGCAGGTCTGGCTCCTCCACCCGGTCCGAGTCGACCGAGTCCGCCCGCGCGGATGCGGCGAAGGCGGAGGCCGCGAAGGCCGAAGCCGCGAAGGTCGAGGCGGCGAACGTCGAGGCGGCCGCGGTGGCTCAGGCGGTCCAGGCGTCGCTGAAGGTGGACGCCTTCACGGCGGCGCCGGCCGCGGCGCCGGTGGAGCTCAACCCCCAGCTGTCGATGCTGTCGCCCACGCCCATCTCCCAGCAGGCGGTGGCGGAACAGCCGCCGAGCATCACGATGGACTCGATGCTGTCCGCCACGCCCCTGGGGACGCCGACGTCCTTCACGGGCACCCTGAGCACGCAGGGGCTGATGGCGGCGGCCAACAGGCTGGAGACGCCGGCGATGCGCGAGGCCTGGAGCGGCTCGCAGCTCGCGGCGCAGCGGGCCAAGGACATCGCGACCGAGATGGGCTTCTCCGTGTCGAGCACCAAGCGCACCAAGACGGGGTCGATTGGCTCGAAGTCCACCTCCGACCACCACACGTCGCAGACGAACGCGTATGCCTATGACTTCCCGGCGGAGGGAGCGAAGGGCACCCAGTTGGCCGAGGCGATTGCCAAGGCGTATGGCTTTCCCGTCGACCAGCTCGGCACGTACCACAAGCAGCCGTTCACGTTTCAGGACAAGGAGTACCGGGTCCAGGTGCTCTGGGGCTCGGGCATCGACCACGACGACCACGTGCACGTGGGCGTTCGCAGCCTGGACTGACGCGCGCGGCGTCACCGGTTGATGCGAGGGCGGGCGGCCCGGGGAGTGATTCCCGGGAGCCCGCCCTTCGCCTTTTCGTGGACCAGGCTGTCGTGCTCAGTCCGGCCAGTTGCCTTCGAGGGGATGGGGCCCGTCGGTGAAGGCTCGCACCAGGTGCGTGCCGCCGACGAAGGCGCCGGCCCAGGAGCCGCCCTTGCCTCCGAAGGACTCCTCGCGGTCTCCGCGTGAGCGCAGCTTGTTGATGCCGACCTTGAAGGCGTGGAGCCGCGCGGCGATGCGCTCGGCGAGGCCGGGGTCGTCCGTGGCCACGGAGGCCACGAGCGCGCCGTTGGAGACGTTGGCCTCTTTCACGAGCTCCTCCTCGGAGTCGACGGAGATGAGCACGTCGATGGGTCCGAAGGGCTCGCGCAGGTACAGCTCACTGTCGCGCTGGACGCCGAAGAGCAGGGTGGGCGGGAGGTAGGCGCCGCGCTCCTGTTGCGCGGTGAAGGCGTCCTCGGCGAGCTCACCCTGGAACAGCACCGCGGTGCCGTGCTCTTTCGCGTCCGCGATGAGGGCGCGCAGCTCCTCGCCCTTGCTGGATGAGATGAGGGGCCCGAAGTCCACGGGCGCGCCGAGGAGCGGATTGCCGACGCGCAACGTCGACACGGCGTCCACGTAGGTGCGCACGAACTTGGGGACGAGGGACTGCTCGACGACCCAGCGCGTGTAGGCGGTGCAGCGCTGCTTGCCGAAGTCGAAGCCCGCGCGAATCTGCTGGCCGAGCTTGTCCCAGTCCGTGAAGGAGGTGATGGCGTAGGCATTCACGCCTTCCATCTCGAGTGCGTAGCGCTTGTCGGTGGCGCGCAGGCGGCGGTGGACCTCGGCGCCGTTGGCTCGGCCGCCGATGAAGGCGACGCCCGCGATGCGCGGGTGGGCGACGAGTGACTCGGAGAGGTCCCTGCCGCGTCCGCCCGCGAGCGAGACAGGCAGCTTCGCGCGGCGCAGCAGGGCGAAGGCGATGGTGAGCGAGACGCCGCCACCCTGGGTGGGAATCTTCGCGATGACCGAGTTGCCCGCGAGCGCCTGGACGAGCACGTTGAGCAGCAGCACGGAGAAGGGATAGTTCCAGGAGGCGATGTTCGACACGAGGCCGAGCGGTTGCCGGCTCTCGAGCATCGGGCCTATCTGCTCCAGGTACCACTCGATGCCCGCGAGGCACCGGTCCACGTCGTTGTAGGCGGTGGGCAGCGTCTTGCCGATATCCCACGCGAGGATTCGCACGAGCAGGTCGCGGTGCTCCTCGAGCAGGTCCACGGCCGCGATGACGGCGCGGCTGCGGTCCTCGAGGGAGCGGGCCGCCCAGGGGATGAACTCGGAGGCGGCCTTCTCGACGCCCGTGGCGACCTGGGCGGCGTCGAGCAGTGGCAGCTCGGCGAGGACCTTGCCGTCGATGGGAGAGATGGCGTCGAACCAGGCGGGTGGCTTGACCCAGGCTCCCGCAATCGGAGAGAGCAGTCGTCCTTGAGAGTCGAAAGCCTCTGGGACCACGCGTCTGGCTTCAGCCAGCAGACGGCGGCTTTCGAGGTGAAGAAGGGGCTCGCCAACGAGTTCGGTATCCAGCACGGTGCACCTCCTCGTGCGTCGGGATTCACTCTGAATCCGCTCAAACCGAGGCCCATGACGAGCCGCGGCGTGGGCGGAATATCGTCACGCGAGTTCGGTCTGTCTGGGCAAGCAGGCAAGGGCCCGGCGGGACGGTGGAGAATGGGACGCTGAGCAGACGAGGGAGCGGACGCGATGATTCGGCTGAGTGCACAACAGAAGGTCCAGAGGCTGCTGCGAGTCTTCACGCGAGGCGGTGGGCCGGGTGAGCGGACCCGTTCGTTCGAGGACTTCCCCGTGGAGGTGCAGGGACAGCTCCTGGAGTTGGCGAGGCTGCGTGAGGGGGAGCTTCCGGTGCTCGCGTGCGTGCTGGAGGAGGCGCGGTGGGTGTTGCTCACCACGAGCCGGGTGGTGATTCGGCGAGTCGAGGGCGTGCGAGAGGTCGACTGGGGGGAACTCAAGGATGCGACGACGGATGGCTTGCACGTCGATGCGGCGCTGGCGTCGGGAGCGCGCGGGAAGCTGGCGCTGAATCGGCTGAAGCTGGTGCGGCATGAGGGCGAGGCCGTCGAGCTGGAGCTGGAAGCGGGGCCTCCGTTCTTCGGCATGTGGAACGCGCTGAAGGCCGTGGCGTCTCCGCACTCGCCGAACTGGACGCAGTGATGTCGCGGGTGCCGTCCATCCCCCTCGGGGAGTAGAGACGCCCCGAGCGGGCGGTGTCATACCTCTTCGTGATGTGAGGAATTGACCGCTCCGCGCGCCGCGCGGTGACGACCACCCACGCGTGCGCTGTACGGTGATTGAGATGACCTGGGCGGTTCAGTCAGGTCATGGGGGATTGCGATGGCAGAGGATGAGGCGCCGCGTGTCTTGACGGAGGAGCCCCTCGCTCATGTCACGGAGACGATGCGCCCGCATCTGCTCCGTGAGCATCTGGAGGCTGTCGGGAGTCTCGCCGAGGAGTTCGCCCCTCGCGAGGACATGAAGGTGCCAGCGCTCGCGTCGGGGCGCTGGCATGACCTGGGAAAATACAGACCCCCGTTCCAGTTCCGCATCCGGAAGGAGAATGGCTTCGAGGCACACCTCGAAGGCGATGCATTGGCGGACCGCGACCATGCGACCGCCGGGGCGCTGTGGGCGCTGGGCATGGACCCCAGGCTCCTATCCGTGGCGATGGCCATCGCGGGTCACCATGGTGGCCTGTCGGACCTGGAGAAGTTCAAGGAGCGCATCGGACGTCCGGAGAAGAAGGCGCTCCTCCAGGAAGCCCTGGCTTCGGGCATTCCCGAAGGACTCCGCGCGTCTCCGGTGGGACTGTCTGGCGAGTCCCTGCTGAAGCGCTCACGGCACCGGCTCGAGTTCTGGACGCGGATGCTCTTCTCGTCGCTCGTTGACGCCGACTTCCTCGACACCGAGGCGTTCTTCGACGCCACCCGTGGCACGGAGCGGCGGGTCGGCGTGACGCTGGAGCAGCTCACCGCCGCGCTGCGCGCGTTCATGGATAGGAAACAGGGTGGGGCGCCAGACACGGAGGTGAACCGTGTGCGCCGGGAGGTGCTCTCCTCGGTGTTCGCGGCGGCTCCGAATCCTCCAGGAGTCTTCAGCCTCACCGTGCCCACGGGTGGTGGAAAGACGCTCGCGTCCATGGCCTTCGCGCTGGAGCACGCCCGCGCCCGCGGGCTCCGGCGCGTCATCGTCGCCATCCCCTACACGTCCATCATCGAGCAGAGCGCCGCCGTTTACCGAGAGGCTTTTGGTGCGCATGGAAGCGCGGTCATCGAGCACCACTCCGCGGTGGACCCGCGACGCGAGACGCCGCGCAACCGGGTGGCCAGTGAGAACTGGGACGCGCCGGTCGTCGTCACCACCACCGTGCAGCTTCTGGAGAGCCTCTTCGCGAACCGTCCGTCGGCGTGTCGCAAGCTGCACAACATCGCTCGCAGCGTCATCGTGCTCGATGAGGCGCAGACGCTTCCGCCAGCGCTCCTGATGACCATCCTGGATGGACTGGGCACGCTGGTCGAGGACTACGGCTGCTCGGTGGTCATCTGCACCGCGACGCAGCCCGCGCTGGGACAGCGACCGGATTTTCCGATGGGGTTCCCGGCCGTTCGAGAGCTGGTGCCGCCGGTGTTGCGCGCGTTCGAGCGCCTGCGCCGCGTGAAGGTCCAGTGGCCGAAGGGACGGGAGAAGACCTCCTACGCCGAGCTGGCCGAGGCCGTGGCGCGCGAGCAGGACGTGCTCGTGGTGGTCCACAAGCGTGATGACGCGCGCGTGCTCTATGAGCGGGTGGAGGCCCTGCTGGGGAATCCCGGGACGACGCTGCACCTGTCCGCGCTGATGTGTCCCGAGCATCGTTCCTCGGTGCTGCGAGACATCAAGGCGCGCAAGCAGCGCGGGGAGCCCGTGCGGCTGGTGGCGACCCAGTTGGTGGAGGCGGGAGTGGACCTCGACTTCCGCGTTGTCTACCGGTGCATGGCGGGATTCGAGGCACTCGCGCAGGCCGCGGGGCGGTGCAACCGCGAGGGCCTGTTGAGTGGGCTCGGGGAGCTGCGCGTCTTCGAGGCGGAGACGGAGCCTCCGCCTGGAGTCCTCCAGACGGCGCTGGGCGTCGCCAGGACGATGCTGGCTCAGCGGCCGGACCTGGACCTGTTCGCGCCAGAGACCTTCAAACGCTACTTCGAGCGGCTCTATGCCACGGCGGTCAGCGACGGCAAGGGCATCCAGGACATGCGCAAGGCGCTGCGCTTCGAGGCGGTCTCCGAGCACTTCAAGCTCGTGGAGGACAAATGGAGCGCGCCTGTCGTCGTGCCCTACGCGGGCTGCGAGCCGTTGCTGGAGGAGCTGCGGTTGCTGGGGCCTTCACGTGACCGCTTGCGAGCCTTGCAGCGCTTCACGGTGACTGTGCCTCGCAAGGTGCGCGAGCAGTGGGTGGCGCGCGAGCTGGCGCGGTTCGTCGCGGACACTGTGGTGTTCCTCGGGCCGGAGCACGTGCCCGCGTACGACAAGAAGTTCGGCCTGGTGCCGACCCGGGTCGGGGTGCTCGACCCGGGAGTGCTCATCCCCGGTTGATGGACTTCTGGAGGTGTGGATGAAGACAGCAGCGAGCAGACGGTTCCGCGTGCGTGCCAGCGGCCCCGTGGCGTGCTTCACGCGGCCGGAGATGAAGGCCGAGCGGGTCAGCTACGAGGTCATGACTCCCTCGGCGGCGAGGGGCGTGCTGGAGGCCATCCTGTGGAAGCCGGCGATTCGCTGGCACCTCCACGAAATCGCCGTCCTGAATCCGGTGAAGTGGACGAGCTTCCGCCGCAACGAGGTGAACAGCCGCGCGGTGGTGGGGAAGTTCGACTACGCGGCGGATGAGGACCGCGCTCAGCGCAACACGGTGGCGCTGCGTGACGTGGACTATGTCCTCACCGCGTCCTTCACGCTGGTGCCCGGCAAGGCGGGCGCCGAGGACAACGTCCGCAAGTTCGAGGAGATGTTCGAGCGGCGGTTGGAGAAGGGCCAGTTCTTCCACGCGCCGTATCTGGGATGCCGCGAGTTCGACGCCCGGGTGGAGCCCGCCGGGGAGGACTTGAGTCCCTCGGAGGCGAGCCTGGGACGCAGACCTTTGGGGCTCATGTTCTACGACTTCGCCTTCGGTGACGCGGCGGCGCGGCCCCTGTTCTTCGACGCGTACCTGGACCACGGCGTGCTCCAGGTGCCGACGTGGGAGCAGGTGCTGGAACGAAATGGAGGTCCGTCATGATGCTCACGGCGCTCAACGACTTCGCGCTGGAGCGGGGGCTCATGGATGACCCGCTTTATGAGACGCGGCCCGTGGACTTTCAGATTCGGCTGAGTCCGGAGGGCAAGTTCCTGGGTCTGGTGCCCACACAGGATGAGCGCGGGAAGGGTCTGCCCGTGCTGATTCCGCGCATTCCCCAGCGCTCGGTGAACATCGCGGCGGGCTTCGCGGTGGACAACTCCAAGTACGTGCTCGGGCATGAAAAGGAGGAGCCCTCCGCACGCGCGGGAAAGGCGGGGAAGGGCGCGGTGCGCTTCGTGGCCTTCTTGAAGCTGCTGCGCGAGGCCGTGGCCCAGACGGACGTGCCCGAGCTGCGCGCCGTGGAGGCGTTCCTCGCGAACGAGAAGGCGCGTGCGAAGGCGCTCGCGGAGCGGCCCGAAGACGAGTGGACCGGGTCGGAGATGCTCGCCTTCGTCGTCGGGGACTCCGTCACGCCCGTGCACCAACTGCCGGAGGTTCGCGCGTGGTGGGAGCGGCGAGGCGAGCAGGCGGCGGCGCTGGGGCGCACGGGGCTGTGCCTGGTGAGTGGCCGGAACGCGGTGCTGGCGGAGACCCATCCCAAGCTCAAGAACGTTCCCCAGGCGCAGAGCTCGGGCGCTTCTCTGGTGTCCTTCAACGCGAACGCGTTTGTGTCCCATGGGCTCGAACAAGGAGAGAACGCTCCCATCTCCCAACAGTCGGCGTTGGGCTACACGCTCGCGCTGAATGACCTGCTCCGGAAGTCGGAGGAGCGCCGTTACCGACAGGGCATCCAGCTCGGAGAAGACTCGGTGCTGGTGTTCTGGACGAACAGCACCGCGGAGCAGGAGAGCCTGTTGCTCAACTGGGCGGACCCCACGGAGGAGACCCTCCGCCGCTTCCTGGAGGCGCCTCGGCGCGGACTGGAGCCGGGGGAGCTGGACGAGCGGAGCTTCTATTCCGTGACGCTCGCGGGCAACTCCGGCCGCGTCGCCGTGCGCGACTGGTTCCAGACGAGCGTCGGTGAGGTGAAGCGAAGCCTCCGCCGCTACTTCGAGGACCTGCGCCTGGGCGAGGCGAAGACGGACCAGCCCATCCCGGTGTGGCGACTGCTCAAGGCCGTGGAGGCGCCTTCGGGCAAGGGGCTGTCTCCGGACCTCGCCACCCGGATGATGGGGGCCGCGCTTCGGGGACATCCGTTCCCGCGCCAGCTCCTCTCCGCATCCCTGGACCGACTCCGGCTTCCTCCCGCCGACGGGAAGCTGGAGCGAGAGCAGCTCCGTCTTCGTGTCGCGCTCATCAAGGCCACCCTCATTCGCAGCCATGCCTTTTCTCAGGAGGTCACCGTGTCATTGGACAAGAACAACCGGCTCCAGCCGTACGTCCTGGGCCGTCTCTTCGCCGTGTTGGAGCGCTTGCAGGCCGTGGCGTTGGGGAGCGACCTCAACTCCACCATCCGCGACCGTTACTTCGCCTCGGCGTCGCGCACGCCCGCGCTGGCCTTCTCCCGACTGCTGCCGCTCTCCGTCCATCACGCCGCCAAGGCAGGTGACGAGGGCAGGTGGCTGGAGCGGACCAAGTCCGAGGTGATGGCCCTGGTGGAGCCCGACTTCCTGCCCAGCGTCTTCGACCTCAACGCGCAGGGCCTCTTCGCGGTGGGCTACTACCACCAGCGCGAGGCGTTCTTCTCCAAGCGCACGCCCTCCGAGTCCAAGCCTCCGAAGGGCGAGCCTTCCGACTCCGCCGACTGACCCCGCTTCCGCTTCCACCCATTCCAGAGAGAGAACGCCATGACCGAGCTCAAGAACCGCCACGACTTCGTCCTGTTGTTCGACGTCCAGGACGGCAATCCCAATGGAGACCCCGACGCGGGCAACCTGCCGCGCATCGACCCGGAGACGGGCCACGGGCTGGTGACCGACGTGAGCCTCAAGCGCAAGGTGCGCAACTTCATCCAGCTCACGCAGGATAAGAAGCCAGGGTTCGACATCTTCGTGAAGGAGAAGGCCATCCTGAACGTGTCCATCAACGACGCGTACAAGGACCTGGGCATCGACCTGAACGAGAAGCCCAAGGTGGAGAAGGACGGCAAGAAGCGCGACACCAAGGGAAAGGCCCAGGGCTCAGAGGTCGAGAAGGGGCGCGAATGGATGTGCAAGACGTTCTTCGACGTCCGTACCTTTGGCGCCGTCATGTCCACGGGCCCCAACGCGGGGCAGGTGCGTGGACCCGTGCAGCTCACCTTCGCCCGCTCGGTGAGTCCCATCGTTTCGCAGGAGCACTCCATCACCCGCATGGCCGTGGCCACGGAGGCGGAGGCGGAGAAGCAGGGCGGTGACAACCGCACCATGGGGCGCAAGAACACCGTGCCCTACGGGTTGTACCGCGCGCATGGCTTCATCTCGCCGCACCTCGCGAGGCAGACGAAGTTCAACCAGGCGGACCTGGAGCTGCTGTTCAAGGCCTTCGCGAACATGTTCGAGCTGGACCGCAGCGCCGCGCGAGGGCTGATGTCCATGCGCAAGGTCATCGTCTTCAAGCACGGCTCCGAGCTGGGCAACGCGCCCGCGCATGCGCTGTTCGACCGCGTCCATGTCGAGCCCGTGCAGCCGGAGAAGCCCGCTCGGGCGTTCAAGGACTACACGGTGAAGGTGGACACGGCGAAGCTACCCGAGGGCATCGAGGTGATGGACCTGGCGGGATGAGCGACGCTCGCGAGACCTGGGTGGCGCTGTCCGCCTTGCAGCACCTGTTGTTCTGCGAACGGCAGGCGGCGCTCATCCATGTCGAGCAACTGTGGCGGGAGGATGTGAACACCGCCCTGGGCCGGCTGCTCCATGAGCGGGTGGACCTTCCGGGGCATGACGCCCGGCCGGGCTGCCGCGTGGAGCGCGCGGTTCGGCTGGGGTGCTCGCGGCTGCGTGTCTCAGGCCGCGCCGACCTGGTCGAGTACCACCCGGACCCCGCCAGTCCCATGGGCTGGCGGCCGTACCCGGTGGAGGTGAAGCGCGGGCGGCGGAAGTCGCACGACGCGGACGCCGTGCAGCTCTGCGCCCAGGCGCTGTGTCTGGAGGAGATGCACGGCGTCGAGGTTCCCGAGGGTGCGCTCTTTCATGGCGCGGAGCATCGGCGACGGGCGGTGCTCTTCGATGCGCGACTCCGGGCTCGGACGGAGGAGGCCATCGCGAGGATGCATGAGCTGCTGGCGCGACGGTGCGTGCCCGTCGTGCCGAGGGCGCCGAAGTGCGCGGCGTGCTCGCTGGAGCCGATGTGTCTGCCCCAGGTCACCGCGGGCCAGCGGAGTGTCTCCGAGCACTTGCGGCGGATGGTGGAGCCCGTGGACCCCTGAAGCGCGGGCCCTGACGTGTCACTGGAGGAGGACTGGCATGACGACCGCGCTCAATACGCTGTTCATCACCGTGGAGGGCACCCGCCTGAACAAGGAGGGCGAGCGCGTGGTGGTGACGATTCAGGACGAGAAGAAGGCGGAGGTGCCATTGCGTCATCTGCGCTCGGTGGTGTGTCTGGCGCGTGCGTGGATGACGCCGGAGCTCCTGGAGAGCTGCGTGGAGGCGGGGATTCACGTGTCGTTCTTCGGGATGACGGGGCGATTCCTGGCGCGAGTCGAGGGGCTGCCTGGCGGCAACGTGCTGCTGCGGCGTACGCAGTTCCGCGCCGCGGATGACGGGGCTCGTACGCTGGCCATCGCTCGGGCGATGGTCGTGGGGAAGTTGGGGAATGCTCGCCAGTTCCTCTTGCATGCGCGGCGGGACGCGGCGGAGGAGCGCAAGGCGTCGCTGGAGGAGGCGGCTCGGCGACTGTCTGGTCATCTTCGCGCGCTGGAGCGGGCGGATGACCTGGACCAGGTGCGAGGGCTGGAGGGCATCGCGGCGCGGGACTACTTCGAGGTGTTCCCTGATTTGTTGAAGGGTGATGCTCGGCGGTTCGTGTTCGATGGTCGGAACCGGCGGCCTCCGAGGGACCCGCTGAATGCGCTGCTGTCCTTCGGGTATGCCCTGCTGGCGCAGGACTGCGCGGGGGCGCTGGCGGGCGTGGGGCTGGACCCGGCGGTGGGGTTCCTCCATGAGGACCGGCCTGGGCGGCTGTCACTCGCGCTGGACTTGATGGAGGAGCTCCGCGCGCCCGTGGTGGACCGGTTGGTCTTCTCACTGGTGAACCGGGGGCAGCTCAAGCCGGAGGACTTCAAGACGGAGGCGGCGGGAGCGGTGATGCTCAAGGACGACGCGCGCAAGACGTTCCTCGTGGCGTACCAGGGCGCGAAGCAGGTCGAGGTCCAGCATGTGTTCCTGGGGCAGCAGACGAGTTGGGGGCTGGTTCCCCATCTGCAGGCGTTGCTGCTGGCTCGAGCGCTCCGGGGCGAGCTGGATGGCTATCCGCCCTTCGCGGTGCGCTGATGCGAAAGGTCACTGTGCTCGTGTGTTACGACGTCCGGGTCTCCGATGCGGACGGGCCACGCCGGCTCCGGCGGATTGCTCGGGCGTGCAAGGACCATGGGGTCCGGGTGCAGTATTCGGTCTTCGAGTGTGTGCTGGAGCCGAAGGACTGGGTGGTCTTGCGCGCACGGCTGCTCGCGGAGCTGGATGATGCGAGCGACAGTCTGCGGTTCTATTTCCTGAGCGAGGATGTGGCTCGGAAGACGGAGCACCATGGCGCGAGGGTGCCGTTGGATGTGGAGGGACCGCTCATCCTGTGAGGGGCTCGCGTGCCCGGATTGGGGCGCGCGGACCTGTGCCGGTGTGGGCTCCGTCGGAGGTTCGCGTTCTTTGAAATCTCCAATAGGATTCAGAGGTTGCGCGGGGGGGCTCGGTGAGCGCCGGGTTTGGGGTCGCTCGTGGGGAGTTGGGTTCGCGCGAAGCGGCTGGATTCCCTTGGAGTTCTGGTAGCTTGGACGGGCAGAGTCGCTCCTCGTGACCGCGAGGAGCGTGGGTTGAAACAACGATCATCAGCGTGTAGTGGTGCATGTGCGTAGTCGCTCCTCGTGACCGCGAGGAGCGTGGGTTGAAACACGAGTGGGACGCGCCGACGGGCCCACTGGGCGGTCGCTCCTCGTGACCGCGAGGAGCGTGGGTTGAAACGCCATCATCGCCACGCCAAGCACTCGGCTGGTGTCGTCGCTCCTCGTGACCGCGAGGAGCGTGGGTTGAAACGTAGTGGTGCTGGCCGTGCTGCTCGTGCTGGGCGGTCGCTCCTCGTGACCGCGAGGAGCGTGGGTTGAAACGAAAACGTGCGGCGCTCCGACGTGGCGCGGCAGAGTCGCTCCTCGTGACCGCGAGGAGCGTGGGTTGAAACTACAGCGACGGCAGCCAAGTCTACTCCGTGGGCTCGTCGCTCCTCGTGACCGCGAGGAGCGTGGGTTGAAACTGCCTAGTTAGGACAAGGGCCGTATTCACCTCGGTCGCTCCTCGTGACCGCGAGGAGCGTGGGTTGAAACATCAAGCGGAACACAGAGGGAACCCCGCAGGCCAGTCGCTCCTCGTGACCGCGAGGAGCGTGGGTTGAAACGTCGCAGCCGCCTGCGCCGTCCCCACTGCCGTCTGTCGCTCCTCGTGACCGCGAGGAGCGTGGGTTGAAACTCGAACTGCTCAGCGAACGTGCGCATCTTCCGTCGTCGCTCCTCGTGACCGCGAGGAGCGTGGGTTGAAACGACGCGTGGCGCATGGAATTCGGCGCGTGGGCGCTGTCGCTCCTCGTGACCGCGAGGAGCGTGGGTTGAAACCGCCGCTGGGACGCGGCCACTGGCCACCTCAACGTCGCTCCTCGTGACCGCGAGGAGCGTGGGTTGAAACTGCGCGGCGGTGATGAGGTATCGACGGCCGGTGAGTCGCTCCTCGTGACCGCGAGGAGCGTGGGTTGAAACTGCCTGCCGGAGCACTCCAGCAGGCCGTCGGGGCGTCGCTCCTCGTGACCGCGAGGAGCGTGGGTTGAAACTGCCGTGCGAGACGAAGGACCATGGGCGCGCCAGGTCGCTCCTCGTGACCGCGAGGAGCGTGGGTTGAAACGCTCGGGACACGGAGCAGACGCTCATCGCCCGGGTCGCTCCTCGTGACCGCGAGGAGCGTGGGTTGAAACTGTTTCAACAGCTCGGCGTCGTCGAAGTCGCCGAGGTCGCTCCTCGTGACCGCGAGGAGCGTGGGTTGAAACAAGGACACGCCGTCCGGCTGGGCGCAGCGCTGGGTCGCTCCTCGTGACCGCGAGGAGCGTGGGTTGAAACCCGCAGTCCCATTGAGGTCCGCATGGCGTGTCAGTCGCTCCTCGTGACCGCGAGGAGCGTGGGTTGAAACCTCTCGCGCCTGGCGCGCTCCTCCTCGGCGGTGGGTCGCTCCTCGTGACCGCGAGGAGCGTGGGTTGAAACGATGCATTGGCGCGCGGGGACGTCAACGAGCCCCAGTCGCTCCTCGTGACCGCGAGGAGCGTGGGTTGAAACCGAACATGGTGACTCCGCGGGTGACTGGGTGAGGTCGCTCCTCGTGACCGCGAGGAGCGTGGGTTGAAACCATTGGTGGGAGCCACGTTGTCGTCTGCACCAAGTCGCTCCTCGTGACCGCGAGGAGCGTGGGTTGAAACGAGGAAATCTGGCTGGTGCGCAACCGGCTGGAGGTCGCTCCTCGTGACCGCGAGGAGCGTGGGTTGAAACACCGTTTTGACGCTCGCCCACCCGTCAGGGGCCGAGTCGCTCCTCGTGACCGCGAGGAGCGTGGGTTGAAACCGCCGAGACGCCTTGCAGCGAGCGCACCGAACCGTCGCTCCTCGTGACCGCGAGGAGCGTGGGTTGAAACTGGAGGCCACCGAGCTCGTCCCTCGCGGCCCGGGTCGTCGCTCCTCGTGACCGCGAGGAGCGTGGGTTGAAACCGGATGTCTGTGAGCCCGAACCCATGGAAGGTGAGTCGCTCCTCGTGACCGCGAGGAGCGTGGGTTGAAACAGGCCGAGCTCCAGGCGGACCTGACGCGCACCCAGGTCGCTCCTCGTGACCGCGAGGAGCGTGGGTTGAAACGCGGGTCCCGAGCTTGCTACAGACGTAGTCGCTGTGTCGCTCCTCGTGACCGCGAGGAGCGTGGGTTGAAACGAATCGTGGGCGCGCGGACAGCAAGAGGCAGACGAGTCGCTCCTCGTGACCGCGAGGAGCGTGGGTTGAAACGCGTCCATGGACCAGAACATCCTGCTGCTCTGCCGGTCGCTCCTCGTGACCGCGAGGAGCGTGGGTTGAAACTCCACAAGCGCCCCAGGGCACGCCCCACCGAGGTCGCTCCTCGTGACCGCGAGGAGCGTGGGTTGAAACACCAGATCGCGCCCACCTGGAGCGGGAGTTGAAGTCGCTCCTCGTGACCGCGAGGAGCGTGGGTTGAAACTGGCTCGCCAACTTCAGCATCTGGAGGGCACGGTTGTCGCTCCTCGTGACCGCGAGGAGCGTGGGTTGAAACACGTCCAGCCCTGCCAGGAAGACGCCGTTCTCGTCGCTCCTCGTGACCGCGAGGAGCGTGGGTTGAAACCAGCTCGCGGAGTCGAATCGTGAGACTGTCGTAGTGGTCGCTCCTCGTGACCGCGAGGAGCGTGGGTTGAAACGGCGGCGTGCCGTTGGAGCAGGTGGTGGTCCAGTCGCTCCACGTGACCGCGAGGAGCGTGGGTTGAAACGGGTTCCCGGCAGGGTCCCTGTCGTTGGCGTCCGTCGTCGCTCCTCGTGACCGCGAGGAGCGTGGGTTGAAACAGCAATGCGACGCAGTTGGGGCGACGGTGGCTCAGTCGCTCCTCGTGACCGCGAGGAGCGTGGGTTGAAACTCTTCGTCCGTGTAGAAGAGGTAGTGCCCGGCCGGTCGCTCCTCGTGACCGCGAGGAGCGTGGGTTGAAACCAGATTCTCACGAAGCAGCGCCAACGCACCCGCAGTCGCTCCTCGTGACCGCGAGGAGCGTGGGTTGAAACGCTGGCGCGGTGGCGTTGCCCAACGTGGGCATGGTCGCTCCTCGTGACCGCGAGGAGCGTGGGTTGAAACCGGAACGGGACCATCGTCATCAACGTCGACTCTTGTCGCTCCTCGTGACCGCGAGGAGCGTGGGTTGAAACGCGGTGAAGAACACGTACTTCAGCAGGTTCCGCAGTCGCTCCTCGTGACCGCGAGGAGCGTGGGTTGAAACCGATTCAGATTAGTGGGCCCCAGTAGTCGTCAGGGTCGCTCCTCGTGACCGCGAGGAGCGTGGGTTGAAACCACGTGTTCCCGCGCCGCCAGCGAAGCGCTCCGGTCGCTCCTCGTGACCGCGAGGAGCGTGGGTTGAAACTACGCGGCCCTCCGGGACTGCTACATCGTGTACGGTTGCTCCTCGTGACCGCGAGGAGCGTGGGTTGAAACACGGAGGACGACCACTCGGGCCTCGTCAAGTCGCTGGTCGCTCCTCGTGACCGCGAGGAGCGTGGGTTGAAACTCTTTGGCCGTCGCGATGGTCTGGCGGTACTGCGTCGCTCCTCGTGACCGCGAGGAGCGTGGGTTGAAATCAGCGCGTCAGCACCGGCAGGAGCGCGTCGAGCAGTCGCTCCTCGTGACTGCGAGGAGCGTGGGTTGAAATTTCACAGCGCTGTCAGCCGTCAAGTCGCGCAGGTCGCTCCTCGTGACCGCGAGGAGCGTGGGTTGAAATGCCAACAACCGGACCACGGAGCTCTGGGTCGGACGCGTCGCTCCCCGTGGCCGCGAGGAGCGTGGGTTGAAACGTGGCGTCCAAATCGCCACGGAGGGCCAGACGCAGGTCGCTCCTCGTGACCGCGAGGAGCGTGGGTTGAAACGTGGCGCTCCAGCAGAGGAGCTTTCCCGCCGCGAGGTCGCTCCGCGTGACCGCGAGGAGCGTGGGTTGAAACCACGAACGTCAAGGCCGCGTCGGGAGTCATTGGTCGCTCCGCGTGACCGCGAGGAGCGTGGGTTGAAACTACCGTCAGAAGCCCGGGTACGTGCGCGACCTGGAGTCGCTCCGCGTGACCGCGAGGAGCGTGGGTTGAAACGGCAGTCGGAATGCCGCCCCCAAGTGGTACGAGGTCGCTCCTCGTGACCGCGAGGAGCGTGGGTTGAAACTCGCCGCCCATGGGGGCCGGGACGCTGACGTCGTCGCTCCTCGTGACCGCGAGGAGCGTGGGTTGAAACCGCCACCAGGTGCTGCACGTCGCGCTAACGGACGTCGCTCCTCGTGACTGCGAGGAGCGTGGGTTGAAACCAGGAGCTTGATCGAGCCGGAGCCGGTCGAGTCGCTCCTCGTGACTGCGAGGAGCGTGGGTCGAAACAAGGGATTCGCGTCCGACGCGCAGTCGAGACGGCGTCGCTCGTCGTGACCGCAAGGAGCGTGGGTTGAAACTGCGATCAGGGCGGCAGCCACCTCTGGGTGGTGCGTCGCTCCTCGTGACCGCGAGGAGCGTGGGTTGAAACCAGAAGCTTGATCGAGCCGGAGCCGGTCGAGTCGCTCCTCGTGACAGTGAGAAGCGTGGGTTGAAACGAGCACGCCTCTTACCTGCTGCGTAAGTACAACGGTCGCTCCTTGTGACCGCGAGGAGCGTGGGTTGAAACGCGTTGGTGCCCGCCTCCGTGCCGCGTTGGCGCAGTCGCTCCTCGTGACCGCGAGGAGCGTGAATTGAAACTGGCTGGCCTCAAAGTCCGCCGACAGGAGTCGCGTTGCTCCTCGTGACCGCGAGGATCGTGAGGAGTCTTCGCGCAAGCTACACCCGGGTGAACGTCAGGCCTGTAGCCTTCGCCCGCTCCAGGGCCTCCTTGATGTCCTCATGGATGATGAGGGCGAGAGGCCAGCCCCCTGTGCGGAACGTCCTGGCCTCTCCCACTTTCGTCGGGTCGATGTGCAGGTCGTCGACGGCGTAGTACTGCCCCACCTTCTCAGCCAGGCCGTCTTCTGGCATCCAGAACTGCACCGCCGACGCTTTCTCGTCGATGCAGTGGATGAGCTTTGTTGCCACCAGGATGAGGTACTGGTCCGCGTGACCTTGGAGATCCACGGGAATGAGCTGTACGTCGCCAGGGGCCAGCGCCGTGAAGATCTCCGCGACCTTGATGTGGACGATGGGAACGCTGAGCGCCGTCAAGGTGAAGTCCAGCGGCTTCCCTGGATGTTGAATGGGGACCTTCAGTCCCCCTTCAACAGGAACCGGGTGCCCTGCGTTGAAATCTCGCGGGTCGTCCACCTCGCGCCCATGACGGTCCGTAGGGTCATCGAGATGCCAACGGCCTGGAGCATGGACATCCTCCTTCAACCTGAAGAAGCGCTGGGACATGGCGGGCATCTAGGGCAATGAACTCTTGGTGAGAAGCTGGTTCAGTCTTGTTCCTGGCGTGCGGACCTCCACCGCCAGTCTATTGAGGGCCCTCGTCAGGACTTCCCTGCACTCCGAAACCTTACGGCAATGGAGGGTCGCGCCGTAGAGGCGTTCGTGGACCAGGTCGTGGTACTCCTGGGGATGCGGCCCTTTGTGACCTTGGAGGGACACGATGTTCTCCACGTCATCCAGCTCCATCCCCGCCTTCCGGAAGATCTTCTCGAACTTGGGTGTCCAGGGACCACCACGTGCCTTGGAGACACTGTTCTTGTTCGTGGCGAGGTGATGCTTCTCCGTGGGGCCGTCACTCATTCCCCGGGCCGCCATCGCCACCGCGTTGGGGGCCAGCGCGATGGTGAATCCCTCGGCCGTCAGCGCCACGGACCGCACGCCGCCAATCGCCATGAAGCGGTAGCCCGCCTGTGCCTCGACAGCGAGTGCCGCTTGCGCGGAGCCCGGCAGTCCCGATGCTTTCGCAGCCAGGCCGAGGGTGCCCCCAATGGCCGCCGTTGCCAGCATGACGAAGATGCGCGCGGCGTTCTCTCCCAGGACTTCCCCATACGCTTCACCAGCCTCACTGAGCTGAGCGAAGTTGGTGGCACGATCTACCTGGCGCACCAGCGAGATCCAACCATTGAGAATCCGCCACACCGTATCCACACCCAGGTAGGCGATTGCCGAAGCCGTCAGCAGGGACGCCAATCCCTTCGAGAAAGGTTCGGGCAGCGTCCAAAGGAGCATGTACATGCTGACAGATGCGGTCACCGTCGCGAGGAGCGCTTGTGGGTCGGCCATGTCCTCCAACGCTTCGGCCGTCTCCTCCCACACGGAGCTCATTGCGATGGCCATGGCCAGCGAGTACTTGCCATCACTGGCCAGCAGAGGGCCTTCGGCAAGCAGATGCAGGCAGTCGCCTGGTTGGTCTTTGCGTGCGCACCACTTGCCATAGGATTGTGTCAGTTCCTCATCCGCATAGGACTCCAGGAGCCGCAGACCCTCAGATGAATCATCCTCCTTCAGCGGGATGAGGCGTGGGCCTCTGCTCTCATACTGGTACACCGCGCTTCTCTCAGGAACCCCGAAGAGCTGGCGGGCTTCGCGAAGGGGATTGGTGAAGACCCGCACATCACGAGCGAGTACCGCCACCGCTTCTTCGAATTCGTCGCCGTCAAGCTCCACGGGCCCTGCATCATCTTCAATGATGGGAGTGTGCACGAGAGTCGGCTCGTTCGCTGTCTCCAGTCGTACCACTCGTGCCGCGGAGCAGCCCACGCTGGCAAGTGCCAGGAACAACCAGACGACCCAACGGGCCTTCATCCGCGTCCTCCAGTTCAGGGGGTACCCTCGACGGCCGAACTCAGGATGCCAGCATCGGCTGACACGTCACGGTTCGAAGTTCTCTGGGGGGCGCAGTGAGGACTCGGCTCGATGTCCCTGGATTGAGTCCCTGTCTCTCACGCCCCCCAGGGACGCAGGAACTCTTCCGACTCCGCGAGGATTCGCGGGAGGGACGCGGTCAGCTCGTGACCGTCATCCACCTCCACCATCCGTACATTCCTTCGCCCCTCCACCCACTGGCGCGAGTAACGGATGTCGCAGGTGTCGTCCTTCGTCCCGTGGATCAACAGCGTCGGCACTCGCACGTCCGGCCAGCCTCCCGTGCGCGCGTCCACCGTCTCCGCATCGTCGATGAACCCCGCGTGGATGCGCACCTTGCGCTTCTCCGCGAAGTCGTCCGTCTCAATCCAACCCGACGTCTTCCAGTGCCCCCACGCAGCCTCACCCATCCGCTTGCGCAACTGCGACACCACGTGGAACGCCGGGGCCAGCAAGACCAGCCCGCACACCCTCGCGTCCTCCGCCGCGATTCTCGCCGCCGTCAGGCCTCCCAGGCTGGAGCCGAAGAGCACTGCCCGGTCCTCCTTCTCTCCCAGCGCCGCTCGCACCGTCTCCAGCATCGCGCTCAACCGGAGCTGCTCCATCGAGGGGACTCGCAGGTTCAACCTCGCGACGTGGACACCTCGCGCCTCGAAGTGCCTTGCCACGGCCACTCCCTTGGCCGAGTCGGGCCCCGATGCGAAGCCGTGCAGATACAGCCAGCGCGGTGCGACGGGCTTCGGGACGGATGGAAGGTCACTCATGACCATCCACTGTAGCGCCTGGCCCTCATCCTCTCGGGGCCTCACCCTCGGAACGCGTTAGCCGCGCTCAACCGAGGCATGAGGCCCGTCGAGGCCCTTCGCTACTTCACTTCGCGCGTGAGCCTGGAGTCCCACGGGCACCAGTGGCTGCCCGGCAGGAAGGCGCCTCCCGCCTCGTCCAGGTGGTCCTCCACGTACACCATGTTCGCGTCGCAGACCTCGATGGCCATCGAGAAGAACTGGATGGTCGACGGGTCCAGATGGAACGAGAACTTCGGATTGTACGGCTGCATCCTCTTGATGATTCGCCCATGCACGTGGACCTCGTTCGTCTCCTGGCCGGAGAGAATCTTCCGTGCATGGTTGATCGTCTTGTCGTCCGTCAACTCGATGATGAACTCGGTCCCAGGTGAGCTCGGCTGCGTGAATGCGAAGCGGGTGGCGGTCGCCATGGCGCAACTCCTGTGAGGGTGGGGCGCCCGGTGTAAAGGGTCACCTCCTCACGCCACAACGCACCCGCGCTCCCCGCAGTGGAAAACCCCTCAATGTCTTGTGCGGGGTTGTGAAATCACACACATCAATCCGTCCAGCGACTCACCCACCCCGAGGCTTGCGGTACCTCGCGAGGCGAGTCGCGTGCTCGGGATTCAACATCCCCACATACGCCAACATCCCGTCGATGCGCGCGCTCCGCTTCGCATCCCCACCGTCCCGGTCCTCCTGGTGAATCATCGCCCGCAGCTTCCGCCGCTCCTCCCGCGACAACCCCAACCCCTCGTTCACCGTGACGCCCGTCACTCGCTGCCGCCCACCCTTGCGCTGCACGCGTGTCTTCTCGGCATTCACCTCGAAGCCTTCTTCGCGCACGTACCTCGCGGCCAGCGCTCGCACCTTCTCCAGCGCCCCCACGTCATCCCCGGAGAACGTCAAATCATCCGCGTAGCGCGTATACGCATAGCCATACCGCCGCCCCAGCCCCGCCAACCTCCGGTCCAGCCGCGTCAGCACCGCATTGCACAGTCCCGGACTCGTCGGCGCGCCCTGCACGCAGACTCGCGGGCCTACCGGGACGTGAAACACCGTCCCCTCTACGTCCACCCGCTGACGCTCCGCCTCCGTCATCAACACCGCCAGCGTCGCCGCCACCGGATAGCCATACCCGAAGGCCAACAACAGCCCTCGCACCCTGCTCACCGTGACGGATGGGAAGAAGTCCTTCAGGTCCAGCTTCAACACCACCCGCTTGCCCACGTGCGGCGCCGCTCCCGTCTTGATGGAGCGCCCCGTCACGAAGCCGTGTGCCTGCTCGCTCACCGGGAGCTTCGACACCAGCACGTCCAACAGTCGGCGCTGTATCGCCTTCAGCTTCCGCTTCGGTGCATGCAACAGCCGCTGGCCTCCGGAGCGCTTCGGCACGGTGAACGTCACGTAGTGCGACACCCGCTCCCGCGCCCGGTGCGTCGAATAGTGCCGCAGTTGTCCCACCGACAAGCCCAGCGCAGTGGCCACGTCCTCCTCCGTGCGCCACACGGGCAGCCCGTACCGCGCGAGCTGTGCCTCGTCCGGGAGCAAGTCGCGCACGTTCCGATTCCGCGTCCGGAACGCCGTGGAGAAGAAACGCCGCGCCTCAAGCGCGCTGAAGAGCCGCTTCCGCTTCTTCGTGTAGACCCGCTTGCCCTTGGGCAGCAGCCGCGCGTCTCTCAGAATCTGGCGCAGGTGGCCGGGCTTCAGCGGTCCCGAGGTGGCCACCGTCTCGCGCACCACGTCGGGTGGACGGTCGCTCGCGTCGCGCTCGAACGGCGCATCCAACCGTGAGACATCGCGAGTCACCGGCTTGGGGGAGAACAACCCCTTGAACCAATCGAGCCAGCTCATGGTGCTCCGGGAGGGGCCAGGGGACGACCTGCGAGGCGCTGGACCCGGGGCTCCCTGCGTTCCGTACGCAGGGACCCTGGAGAAGAGAAGGAGACAGAACACCGCCGCGGCGAAACACCACGGCACCGACGGCTCATCCGCGAGCCCAGGCCCTTCCCGAGAGCATCACCGGTTATCGTCATCGCCGCCGTCCTCGTCAAGCGCCTCGGTGTCGTCCGCCTCTGAGTCATCGTCCGTGTCGGCGTTCCTCGGCCTCCGCGCCGCCGCTTCCGCCGCGCTCACCGTCAGCGCCTCGGCCGAGGCCGGCACCGAGCTCGCCAGCTCCTTGCGCCGCGCCTTCGCCAATCGCAGCAACGCCAGCAGGTGCGCGCACGGCCCCTGATTCATCAGGTGCTCACGGAAGTACTCACAGCCGCACTTGCCGAAGAGCAGCCGGTCCTCGTCGTTCAACACCAGCTCCACGTCCTGCTGGGTCCCCGCGTGCCCGTGCACCACCCAGTCGCGGTAGACCACCTCGCGCACCACCGCGCCCGCGGGTGTCGGCAGCTTGCGCACCTTGCGTGTCTCTCGCGTCGTCTCCGACGTCACCTTCACTGCGTCCGCCGCCGCCAGGCGCTCCGCCTCCTCGCGCCTCGCATCCGGCGGATACAGCCGGCCCAGGTCCACCGGCGCGGTGAACAGTTCGCGGTGCCGCCAGCTCCGCGCCTCCACGTCGAAGATCGCCCGCCCCGCCGCGCACAGCCCCGCCAGCGCCCCCGCGGCTCGTGCCTTGCTCACGCCCAACGCCTGCGCGACCTCCTCCGTGGACACGTGGACGCGCTCGCGCAACAACCCGAGCACCCGCTCCGTCAGCTCGCTGTCCTGCTCGGGCTCCAGCAACAGGTCCATCCCCGCCGTGCCCGTCCACCGGTTCGCCGTCCATCCCGACAGCCCGAGCACGAAGCGCACGCCCGGCCCCAGGTGCACCGCGTAGAAGTGCGGCAGCGCCCGGCCCTTCAGGTAGATGTCCACCTTGTCCGCGTACGGCAGCAACGGCTCCAGCAACCGCAGTCGTCTCCGGCCCCACGTGCGCACCGTGCGCGGCTCCGTGGCGCCATGGGTCGCTCCTCGCAGCGGCACCTCGTGCTCCCACGGCTCCAGCACCAGCTTCGCGTCATGGCCCGGCGTGAGCACGTAGCGCAGCGCTCGCGGGGACACCTTCGCCTTGGTGAAGGTGAGGTGGCGCACCGCCGAGAGCAGGTCCACCGGCCGCACCGTCAGCTTCGTGCCCGGCATCGCCATGCCGCCCTGGAGCTGGAGGAAGCCTCGCACCCACTCGTCCGGCACCTCCACCTTCTGCTCGAAGCGTCCTCCCGAGCCCTTCGTGCGGACCTCGAAGCCCTCCGCCCCCACTCGCAGGTGCGTCTCCCGGCTGGAGCGCATCTCCGCCAGCGCCGCCCACAGCCACGCCGTGAAGTCCACGTTGGTGGTGCCGCAGCGCACCTCGCCCTCGGGCTCGAAGCGGCTCCGGTCCACGATGACCATTCCGTACGAACTCTGGTCCTGACTGAACGCCTCGAAGAAGACCCGGTCCGGATGCACCGTGATGATGGGGTCCATCAATCCCCCCATCCACTCCGAGCTCCACTCGTCCGACTGCCAGATGAGCTGCCCCAACGCCTGGAGCGCCAGTCGTATCGGCAGCACGTCCTTCGCCACCTTCGCGTGGAAGCGCACCGGGCGATGCTGGTCCGCCGACAAGCCCAGCAACGCACGCTCCCGCGTGGACTCGAAGACCGACGGCGTCGCGTAGAGGAGGTCGACCACCGTCATGGCGCGGCCTCCTTCGTGGTCGCGGAGAAGACTCGGGGAACCTCCGACGGGCCTCGCAGCTCGGGCCAGCGCGTGAGCACCTTCGCCAGCAGCTCCACCAGGGCCTCCTTCGGATAGCGCTTGTCCGGCAGCGCGAAGGCTTCACGCATCCGGGGCAACAGCACCCTCGCGGTGTCCTCGTGATTCAGCGCGGCGTTGGCCAGCGCTCCGAAGGCCGCGAGCCGCGTGCGCCGGTGCAGGGGCCTCAACAGCGTGGCCTGGAGCAGGTCCAGGTTGAGTATCGCCAGCGCACTCGCGCGCGCCGAGT
Source organism: Myxococcus eversor (assembly GCF_010894455.1). Taxonomy (GTDB): domain Bacteria; phylum Myxococcota; class Myxococcia; order Myxococcales; family Myxococcaceae; genus Myxococcus; species Myxococcus eversor. The sequence continues at coordinate 91,530 of NZ_JAAIXY010000026.1, forward strand.
CCCGCCCCAAGAGTCGGAACGCGAGCGCCTGCACGTGAATCTGCGGCGCCTCCAGCAAGTCCCTCACCGCCAGCGGGTCCGCCAGGTAGAAGTCATCCGAGCGCTGGAAGAACAGCCGCGCGAGCCGGTTCCGCGACAACAACCCGTCGAAATCCCAGATGGAGAACGCGGGCACCGCCCCCAGGGCGTTGGCGGCCCGACGCGCGAACACGCCGCCTTCCTTCGGCAGCTCCTCGTAGTGCGTCGCCAGCGCCTCCAACACCCGCGTCCACTCCTTCTGTCGCTTGTTCGCGCCATGCTCGGGCACGGGCTGCGTGGCGGCTCGGCTCGCGATGAAATCCAGCAGCTCCTCGTCGCGCCGCTCCAACACTCGCGCCACCAGCTCCGGGTACGCCGCGTGCCAGCCGGAGGCCACGTGCATCCGGAAGGGGCCGCGCACCAGCTCCGGGAAGCGCTCGTACATCGCCACCGCCGTCGCGTCCGTCAGCGGCAACACCCTCGCGAAGCCGAGCCCTGGCAGGTTCCATTCGGCCCCCGCCCCCGCCACCTGGAGGAGCCGACGCCGCGCCACCTGCTCGTCCCGGTCCGCGTCCTTCACCAGCTTGCGCACCTCGGTGTCGAATGTCTCCTCCGTCGCGGAGGTGCGCAGCGCCGCGCTCCACACGTCCTCCCAGCCGCGCACCCGGCACAGCTCCAGCAACTCCGGCAGCGCCTTCGCGTTCTTCACCCCGTTGATGCTCCCCAGGCCCGCCCAGCGCGGGAACACCGAGCGCAGGTGCTCCAGGACATAGGGCACCACGTCGCGCCCGCGCCGCTCCACCAACTCCACGAAGACGTGGGCTGCCACGGTGGGGGCGAACTCCGGATGATGCTCGTCCAGCGCGCGCACCAGCGCCTCCGGCTCCTGGATGGACTGGGTGAGCGCCAGCGCGTCCTCGCGCCAGGCCTCATCGGACACCAGCCGGCGATACACCGTCCACGCCTGCTCCATGTCTCCCCTGGCGAAGAGGCGCTCCCGGTAGGTGCTCCACATCGGCACCGGCTTCTTCGGCCGGGACCAGGTGGTCCCCGGGAAGGGCAGGTGCTGACGGATGAAAGGGCGCGCCGCCTCCGGGTCCACCGCGTCCAGCGCGAGCGCTGTCGCCTCATCCAGCCGGAGGTGGAGCTGCTCCACCTTGCTCAACTCGAGGTGCCGGGCGCTCCGCGTCTTCGCGCCCCGGAAGCGCCGCGCGACGTCCTCGCGCCACACCGGCTCCTGCTTCTTGCCCAGCCCCTGCAGCTTCCAGCTGTACAGCTTGCGGAACACGGCCACGTCGTCGGCGCGGTCCGCATCGTTCAGCCACGTCTCCAGCGCGGCGGTGTACTCGCTCTTCCACGGGTCGAAGAGCTTCCCGCTCGTGGTGACGTTGGCCGGCATCAGCCAGGAGAGGATGAGCGGACGGAAGAGGACCCGGTCCCTCGCGTTCAGCGCCGGTCCCCACAGCCAGGGGAAGCTCCGGAAGCGTGGCCTCTGGGCCAGCGACTCCAGCTCCGCGCGCAGCTCCAGGTCCGACTGTCTTCGCGCGAAGGCGCTCTGGATGGCGGCTTCCATCTCCCGCGCTTCGCGTCGTGCTCGCTGCTCCCAGCTCTCGCTCACCCCCGGTTTTCTACACCGGCCGAGACACGCGGCGCATCAGTCGAGTGCGCTCGCGGGTGTCTCAGAAGCGCAGCACCGGGCCCACAATCACCGACTGAATCAGCTTGGCGCACTCGTCCACTGAGTCCCGTGTGAGCTTCACGTCGCAGAACTGGAAGGCCGTGGCGGCGGAGATGCCCCAGCGCTGGCTGAACCAGGCATCCACTCCCACGCGGAATGCCATGCTCGTGGTGTCCACGTTCTCCCGCAGGAAGTTGCCGAACTCGTCCGGCGTGAAGGTGCTGCCCCAGCTCTTCGACAGCCGCGCGCCCACCCAGGGGGTGATGGGCTTGTCCCGGAAGAAACGCAGCCGCGCCTCGATTCCGACGGCCTTGTAGTCCAACTGGGTGCGCTCCAGCCGGTCCTCCCTCGCCGCGTCTCGCAGCTCCGTGCCCCACGTCTCCGAGACTTCGGCCAGGAGGCCCAGGGACAACCCCGGCGGGGACTCCACGCCCAGGTAGGCATGCAGCGCCGGCCCCTTCGCGCGGAAGTCACTCAGGTGGTCCAGGGAGATGCCCGCGCCCAGCGAGGCATAGCCATTCCAGCCGTCCGCCACCGCCTGGGTGCCCACGCCCAGCACGCCCACCACCGCCACCCACTTCGACACCGTTTTCATGGCCGGCAGTCTATGTCCGACCCGCGCCCGGAGCATGAAGTGGGATGCCATGTCATGAAGCAAACCGCCCTCCGTCACGCAAGGGTCGTCCCGTTTTCGCACCCACCCCCATCGCCAGGCAGGCGTCCCGGCACCGCGAGGCCGGTGGACGTCCGCTGGTGTTCCTTCGTGGGGGGTGGGTGCGCTTCGCGCCGGTGGAGTCCGGCGGTTAGGCTTCGTCCATGTCCGTCACCTTTGAAGCCGCGGCCAGCGCCGTCCGCGACGCCCTCTCCGACGCGGGACGGGGACTCGTCGAGCGCGAGGCCATGGTGGAGCTCATCGCGCTGTCCGCCGTCGCAGGGGAGCACCTGCTGGTCATCGGTCCCCCCGGTACCGCGAAGAGCGAGGCCGTCCGCCGCACCGCTCGCGCGCTGGGCGGCTCGTATTTCGAGTACCTCCTGGGCCGCTTCACCGAGCCCTCCGAGCTGTTCGGCCCCGTGGACCTGCGCAAGCTGCGCGAGGGGCTGGTGGAGACGGAGACCACGGGCATGCTGCCCGAGGCGGATATCGCCTTCCTCGACGAGGTCTTCCTCGGCTCCACCGCCATCCTGAACACGCTGCTGGGCCTGCTCAACGAGCGGACGTTCCGCCGGGGCCACACGCGCATGCACTGCCCGCTGCGCGTCTGCGTGGGCGCGGCCAACGCATTGCCGGAGGACGAGTCGCTCGCCGCCTTCGCGGACCGCTTCCTGGCGCGCATCTTCGTCGAGCCCGTGCCGGACCCGCGACTGGAGGACCTGCTCGCGGGCGGGGCCTCGCTGTGGGGCGACGGTTCGGGACGCCGTGCCTCGCTGGAGGCGCTGGATGTGCTCGCGCAGGCGGCGCGCGAGGCGGACCTGGCGCCCGTGCGTCCGCATCTGGCCCACGCGCTGCGCTCCCTTCGCGGGGCGGGGCTCGCGCTGTCGGACCGGCGCGCGGTGAAGGTGCAGCGTCTGGTGGCCGCGGCGGCCGTGCTCGCGGGACGCTCCGTGCCGAGCACCGCGGACCTGTGGCCGCTCGTGTACGCGGTGCCGACGAAGGAAGGCCAGGCGCTCGCGCGGGATGTGCTGCGGGAGTTGCTCGCGGCGACGGAGAACCCGGCCCTCTCGGCGGCGGCGCTGGAGGCCAGTGCGGGGCCGTGGGCTCGGGCGCAGCGAATCGCCCAGGCCGGGCAGGTGCTGCTCGCCGAGCGGCCCAGTGACACCGACGCCGAGGCCTTCTCCGCGTGGCACCTCAAGCTGGAGGGCGTGGCGCGGGAGATGGATGCCAGCTTCGCTCCCGAGTTCCTCACCGAGGACCTGAAGGTCCTGCGCGCCGGGCTCACGGAGGCGCTCGCGCTCGTGTCTCCGGTGTCGCTGGAGGCTCGCGGCGCCGGGCTCTCCTGACCGGAGATGTCGTGGCGGCGCGGTCCGCGTCGACGACGTGAGGGACGGGTCTTCAAGACGTGCGAGAGGGCGGTGGAGTGGAGTCATGAGCAGTGAAAGTCAGGGGGCCCTGCCGGTTCGCTGGGGACCGCGCGCGGAGCCGATGGAGCCGCTCGCCGTCGTCGGCGTGGGAGAGGTGGCGCACGTGCTCGCGCGACGGGCTCTCCAGGAGGACGACGCGAGGCTGGGCGCGTGGCGCGGTGTCGCGGGGCAGGGCGTCCTTGTGCTGTTGGGCGCAGCGGAGTCCCTGCCTTGGGTGGATGGTGTCCTGTACCTGGGCCGCGACAGCACCGCGCCGTCACTGCTGCTGCCGTGTGCGCTCGCGCCTGACGTGGTGGCCTCGTTGCTGGAGCGTGCGCTGCTTGCGCTGGTGGGGAACACCGCGACGCCGCTCGCCGTGCTTCCAGGCCCGCTTCAGCTCGTCTCGGTGGCCTCGGCTCGGCCGGTGCATCGCGCCACGCTCGTCGCGTGGCTCGCTGGCGAGGAAGCCGTCGCGGGAAGGGACGGGGCGTCTTGAGCTCGCTGCCTCCCGCGCTGCGCCCGTGGGCGGAGTCGCTCGCGCTGTTCCCCGAGGAACTGGCCGTGCACCTGGGACCGTTCGTGGCCCGGCTGTCCGCGGCCATGGGGACGTTGCGGCCGCGTGGAGAGACAGAGGGTGGCGAGCCCCAGGGCTATGACGGAATCACCCGCCGGGGCTCCTTCGACCGGCTGCTCGTCAGTGAATGGCTGTGGGCCCTGGAAGCTCCGGACGAGCTGGTGCGTCGCGCCGCTTACGGTGAGCTGTCCTTCCTCAAGCCCGCCTTCCGCCAGCCCCAGGGTGCGCGCCGCATCGTCGTCCTGCTGGACGCGGGACCCGACCAGCTCGGCAACCCTCGCATCGCGCACCTCGCGCTGCTCATCGTCATGGCCCGCCGTGCCCAGGCAGCCGGAGCCTCCTTCGCGTGGGGCGTGCTTCAGGCCTCGCCCGAGCGCGGCACCTATTCCGAGGTGACTCCCAGCGTGCTGCTCACCTGGCTCGCCGCGCGCGACGTGGAGCCCCCCACCGCCGAGCGACTCGCCGCATGGCATGCGGCTTTGTCCCTGGGGGACGCTCCGGAAGAGACGTGGCTGGTGGGGAGTGCTCGCCTCGCGCGGCTGCCCGGTGCTCAGTCGATGTCCCGCATCGAGGTGATGGAGGTGCTGGTCCCCGAGGAGCGCAAGCTCACCGTGGACGTGCGTCCCGCCTCCCGTCCGGTGCGTTCAATCGTGCTGGACCTGCCGCCTCCAGACGACAGCATCCGTCTGCTGAGGGACCCGTTCCAGAGTCGCGTCGCGAAGCCCGTGTCGATGGCCGGACGTCCGAAGGCCAGCTCGTTCCACTTCTCGGCGGACGGCTTCCGGCTCGTGATGTTCCACTCCGACGGCGGCGTGTCCGCGATGGCGATTCCCGACTCGGTCAGCTCCACCGCGCCTCGGCCTCGACGCATGAAGCTCCAGCCCGGTCATCTGATGCTGGCCGCGGGGTGGCGCTCGAATGGTGGACTGCTCGCGTTGATGGAGCGGGCGGACCGCTATGTCCTCCACGGCACGCTCAAGTCCCAGCCTCCCCGGGCCGACGCGAGTGAGCGGCGCCCGGTGACCGAGCGGTGGACGCCGGGCCACGCGTCGGAGCGCCCCGCCGCGCATTCAGGCCTCGGCCGGCTGTTCTCGTGGAGGGACCGCGATGGAGAGTCGGTCCTGCTGCTGACGCGGACCGGAGAACTCTTCCTCGTCTATCTGGTCAAGGCCGAGCACAAGGTCGAGTTGATGGCGCTGGACAACTCGGTGACGGCGATGGCTCGGATTCACGGCAAGCTCGTCTACGTCCGGAGTGGCCCCAGCGTCCCCGTGGGCACGGGGTTGCGGGGCTTGTATCCCGTGTCTCCGAATCCGCCCAATGTCTGCAAGCCTGTCTACATCGCGCCCTTGGAGGGGCCGCCCTCGCCCGCGCGGACGACGCTCCATGTCGTGGGGCCGGACGCGTCGACGAGCACGGTGCTGGAGGCACGAGGGGGCGAGGCCTTCTTCGGTCACGCGGTCGGAGTCAAGGTGCCTGGGGACTCGGGGTTGCTCGCGATGAGTCACGGGCCGAGAGTGTGGCGACTGTTTCTAGAGGGCTCCGTCCAGGACATCATGGTGCCTCCAGGCTTCTTCGTGGTCGGCGTGGGCTGCTGGCACGGCGCTCCGGGGCAGGCCGGGTTGGTGGTGCTGGGACCGGATGAGCGCACCTTGTCGTGGTTCGGCGCGAAGGAGCACCACGTGCTCACTCGGGCCTCGGCTCCGGTGGTGCACGCGGAGACCAGCCACGCCACGTCGCTGCTCGGCTTGCTCACGCAGACCGGGGAGATGGTGTTGCTGGACCTTCGTGACGGACAGGTGCGCTATCGCGCGACGGCGGAGGGCTCTTGAGGAACTTCGCGCACGCGAGGACCGCGCCGCGCCAGCACGTGCACCGGGGCACGGTGAATGCCTCGGCGTTCTGGTTCGACCCGGAGCTGCTCGGCGAGCAGGTGGCTCGGCGTCGGGTGATGGCGCTGTGGGCGCCGGGCATGTCCGTGCTGTTCGTGGCGGGGGGATATCTGCTGCGGTCTCCGCGCGTGCAGCGCGTCTCGACGGCGTCGAGCCCGGGGCTGCCCCTCACGCTGGAAGGCGGTGTGCTCACCTCCGCGCCGCTGACCGCGTCGGAGTGGGGGCGGTTGGGCGCGGCGAGGGATTCGCTCGTGCTCGTGCGCTCGGGCCACGCCCAGGTGCATTCGCTGTCGGGCGCGCGCGTCGTGGACCTGTCCTCGTGGTTCGACGTGTCCGCGTGGACGGTGCTGCCCACGAAGGGGTTGGGGGCGCCACCACCACCCGTGGCTTCCGCCGTCGAGCCCATGGCGCCTGTCACCCGCGCCTTCTTTGGTGGCTCCATTCCAGAGCCGTCGCGAGAAGCACGTGTGGTGATGGCGCGGATGGAGGGGCGCGCTCTTCCGCCCGAGGTCGTGGTGGCCAGGCGTCCGGGATTGCTCGCGCGGCTGCGCTCCGCCTGGAAGAGGTCGTCCGCCGCGGGCCCGGGTCCTCGTGATGATGTCGTGGGTGCGCGCGCCGGGATGTTGTCGCGACTGCGTGCCCTGTGGGGAGCATCGTCGAAAGTGTCGAGCGGGGCGACGTCGGGAAGCGAGGGCCCTGGAATCGTCGGCAGGTGGCTCGGACTCCTGGCGGCATGGCTGGGCCGTGCGTCCTCCACGGCGGGCGCGCTGCCCTCGGGGGACGGCAAGGGCACCTCCACTTCTGGCGCGCGGCGCAATGCCCTGACTCCGAGGACGCCATCCCTGCTGAGCCGTCTGTGGGCGGTGTTTCGTTCTCGCTCGGGGACGCAGCAGGCCCCCGGAAGCGGAGCGGGGGCTCGTCCCACGTCACCCCGGCCCTCGGGTCCTCCTCCGGGCCCCGGGCCGCTGTCGCGCCTGTCCCAATGGCTGGTGCGCAACACGCCCCTGGGAGACCTGCTCGGGCGCCGCAAGGCGGAGTACCTGCGCCGCCTCTTCGAGATGTTCGAGGGCGGCGACCTTCACGAAGCGCTGCGCCACGCCATCCCCCTGGGTGGGAACCTGACCGCCAACACCCGCGAGGCGCTCGGCCTGCCGGGGCCGAGAGAGGAACTCAAGCTCCAGCTCGGACCGCGCGGTCCGGCCTCGACCTTCGCTGGAGGCGACGCGCTCTTCGAGGCGCTCCGCCAGCGCTACCGCGCCGCCTTGCAACGCTTCGAGCGCGAGGGTCGCATCGACGAGGCCGCGTTCATCCTCTCCGAACTGCTCGGCGCTCACGAGGAGGCCGTCGCCTTCCTGGAGCGGCACGGGCGCTTCAAGCTCGCGGCCGAACTGGCCGAAGGACGCGGACTGCCACCGGGGCTGGTGGTGCGTCAGTGGTTCCTCGCGAAGGACTTTCGGCGCGCCATCGATATCGCCCGGCGCCACAACTGCTTCGCGGACGCCGTGCTGCGCCTGGAGCGCACGCACCCCACCGAGGCGAACGCGCTGCGCCTCTCTTGGGGCCAGTCACGCGCCGACGCGGGAAACTGGGCCCAGGCCGTCCACGCCATCTGGCCGGTGCAGGAGGCTCGGCCCCAGGCGCGCGAGTGGCTGGAGCGCGGCGCGGAGGTGGGCGGCGTGAGTGGCGCGCGGCTCCTGGCGCTGTGGGTCGGCTCGATTCAGGGAGGGCTGGAAGCGGCGCGCCCTCGCGTGCTCGCGCTGCTGGACGATGACTCCTCGCAGGGCCCTTCGGAGCGGCTGGCCTTCGCCCAGGCCCTGCTGAAAGAGCCTGTGTCCGCGGCCCGCGCCGCCGTGCTCGTCCCCACCGCGCGCGCCCTCCTGCGGGACCGCTCCCTGGGCCGGGCCCACTTCCTCTTCGAGTTCATCCCCCAGCTCCTCCAAGGCCTGCCGGACGGCGCGCTGCGCGCGGACCTGCCCGCGCTGGTCCCTCCAGCCCAGTCCTCCTGGGTCCACGACACCCGGCGGACCCTGCTGATGGCGACGGCCTCACTCGCGGACGCGGGACCCTTCCCCATCCACGACGCGGTGGCGCTCCCCGGAGACCGGCTCCTGCTCGCGCTGGGCGAGGCGGGCGCCGTCCTCATGAGCGCCGAGGGCCGGAGGCTCGCGCACTTCGATGTGCCCGCCTTCTCCCTGGTCGCCTCGCTCCATGGAGACCGGGTGCTGGCTGTCGCCCCGCGCGGCGAGGTGCACCATGTGTCCCGGGTGGACGTGGTGCGGCGTCGGGCCACCACGTGGTGCGACGTGTCCATGAACGCGTGGGCCCCCACCTACGACGGCGAGGTGTGGTTCGTCGCGTCCAGGCACACCGTGATGATGCTGGATGCCCAGGCCCCCGAGCCGCGTGCCCTGTGGCGCGTGTCGGAGGTGCAGGGGCTCGTCGCCTGGCTGGCCGCGAGCGAGACGCACGTGTGCTTCGTCACCTCCGATGCGGAGCGCTGGGTCTACGAGCTGGGGAACGGTCCCACCCTGCGCGTGCGCGACTCGTTCATGCCCCGACGGGAAGGCGTCTCCGTCCTGCTCCTCTCCTGCGCCCTCACCGCCGATGGCGAGGTGCGCGCTTCCGTCCACTTCAGCGACCGCGAATACCCCCGCATCACCGACGCGGACTGGCTGTGGGTGAAGCCGCTGGGGTCCCGCCTCGCCACGGCGCTGCCCGCGGACCAGGAGTCCCTGGAGCGCGTGAGGGGCTTCCTCTCGGAGTCGTGGCGCGCGGAGCTGGTGTTCGTCAACGAGGTCTGGCGCGTCCGCCTGTTCGACGCGCGTGACATCCTCCGGGCGCGGCTCACCTTCACCACCGACGGGGATGAGCAGCTCCCACGCGTCCAGCTCACCTCCACCGCGCTGCTCGTGTTCGACCCCCGGGGCCGCCTGCTGTGGCTGGACCTGGAGCACGGCACGGTGCGCAACGGAGGGCCCGCGTGAGCCGCGTCGTCAGGACGGCTTGAGCAGGTGAGCGGGCAGGTCCACCGACGTGCCGCGCAGCACGCGCGCTTCGTCGTCCACCTCCAGCACCACCCGCACGCCCTCCACGGAGACCATCAGCGCGGGAGGCGTGCCCGGCAGCGCCATCAGCCACGTGGACGCCATGGGCAGCTCGGTGCCCACCAGCTCCGCCGCGTGGAGCAGGTGCATGCGCACCGCGTGCCCCACCGAATGCGGCAACAGGCGCAGCGGCAGCGCCACGTCCTCCGCCAGGCTCAGCGCATACGGGCCGGAGGACTCGCGCGCGCTCAGCTCCGGCGGATACCGGAGGTTCGAGCGCAGCGCCGTCAGCATCGCCTCCGGCACGTGGGGCTTGCGCAGATAGCCCACCACGCCACCCAGCGGCACCTCCTGTCCGCTGAGTGACTCGGAGAACATCAGCACATTCAGGTGCCGCAGCCGCGCATCCGTGCGCAGCTGCCCGTACAGCTCCCAGCCATCCATCCTCGGCAACACCAAGTCCAACAGGATGAGGTCGGGGTGCCCCGCGCGAGGCCGCGTGCGCAGCCAGTCCAGGGCCTCCACGCCGTCCGAGGCGTGGCTCACGGCGACGCCCTCCGCGTGGGCCGCATCGGCCAGCCGTGACCGCCAGGAAGGGTCGTCCTCGACGAGGAGCAGGTGACGTAGGGCCTGAGACATGGTGCCGGGGGGAAGAGACCTGTTTCAGATACCGCGCGCCAGCATTTCCCGCCTGTTGGACGCAGCGGGGCCCGTTCGGTGGAAGACAGCCGGAGAGGTGACGCACGGCGGCGCGCGGGAAGTCCAGATTCGTGGAAGTTGGAAGAGCACCAGTCTCATTGACCCTGGGCACGTCTTGTTGGCCACGCCCAAGGTGGTCACCCTGAGTAGGACCATGGCTCTTCGTCTTCAGCTCGCGCCTCCTGCATTGCGTACGCTCGACAAGTGTCCGGCCCCGGTCCGGCAGCAACTCCAGGGGGAGCTGGCCGCGCTGGCCGCCGGACTGCCACTCGAGGGGCCGCTGCTCCCGGAGGAAGTGGGACTGGTGGTGCTGGGCTCCGGCTTCCGCGTGCACTACCTGCTGGAGCAGGAGCACCGCCTGCTGCGGCTCACGGATGTGATGGCGCCCGCGTCGTCACATTGAGCGACAGTCGCCGCGAGCCTTCGGGGATGTCGACACGAAATGAAGTGTGGCCTGGATGGCGCATGGCTTCTGCTCGGTTGTAGACGGGCGGGCGAGTGCCCTAAATCCACGCGCACCTCGTGCCCGGCCCCGGGGCACTCCTTCCGACACGCCCTTGCCCATCCCCCTGGCTGACTTCCTGCTTCAGAACCGCGACACCATCCTGCAAGCGTGGGAGGCGGAGGTCCGCTCCATTCCCGCGGCCCAGGCCCTGGCGCGCCCCGCGCTGCGCGACGGACTGCCCCACCTGCTGGAAATCATCTCGGCGATGATGCGCGGGCCCGACTCGGAGCTGGCCGCGGGGCTGAAGGCCATCAGCGACGACCACGCCCTGGAGCGGCTGGGCGGGGGCTTCGACCTTCGGCAGGTCGTCGCCGAGTACCGGCTCTTGCGAAGCTGCGTGTTGCGCCTGTGGTCCGCGCGCGGCCACCCGACGCCCCGTCCGGAGGAGGAGCGCATCTTCCACGAGGCGATGGACGAGGCCGTCGCCTCCGCCGTCAGTCGCTACACCCGAGCGCGCGAGCGCACGTTGCATGCCATGGACCTCATCAGCGCGGCGGCGCTGGGCAGCCCCGACGTGGCGGGCTTCCTGCTCCGGCTGCTCCAGGTGCTGCGCGACACGGTGCCCGCGGTGGACGTGGCCGCGGTCCTGCTGCGCGACGGCGAGGACACCCTGCGCGTGGAGATAGGCGTGGGGGAGGGCGTGGAGGTAGGTGGGCGTGTGTCCGTGGGGCAGGGCTTCGCCGGCACCATCGCCGCCACACGCCAGCCCTTGCTGGTGCACGACGCCAGCCTCGACGAGCGGGCCCACTCGGCCGTGGTGCGCACCGCCGACGTGCGCGCGCTGTACGGCGTCCCGCTCGTCCTGAACGACGCGCTCATCGGCGTGGCCCTGATGGGCAGCCGTGGCAGCACCGAGCTGTCCGAGGAGGACCTCCTGTTGTTCCGTGCCATGGCGTCGCGCGCCACCGCGCTGGTCGCCCAGGCCCAGGCCCGCGCGGAGGCGAAGGCGTCCCTTTCTCGCCTGCGCGAGAGCGAGGCCGGCCTGCGGCGCTGGGAGGAGGTCTTCTTCGGCCTGGGCGTCGGCGTCGTCGTGGTGTCCGCCCAGGACGACACGATGCTGGACGTCAACCCCGCCTTCGCGCGCATGCACGGCACCACGCCGGAGAGCCTCATCGGCCGGCCGCTGGAGACGACGATTGCCCCCGAGGCCCGTGGAATGCTCCCGCGCCACGCCACCGCCGCGAACTCCAAGCTCTCGCACGAGTACGAGTCGCTCCACCTGCGCGAGGATGGCAGCCGCTTCCCCGCCTTCTCCCACGTCACCGCCTTCCGCGACGAGACGGGGCGGGTGTCACGGCGCGTGGGCACCGTGCTGGACATCACCCAGCGCCGCGTGGTGGAGGCGGACCGGCAGCGGCTCTTGTCCACCATCGAATCGGAGCGCGCGCGCCTGGCCGCCGTGCTGGAGCAGCTGCCCGCGGGCGTCTTCATCGCGGACGCGCCCAGCGGCCGGCTGGTGCTCGCCAACCGGCAGGTCTCCGAGCTCACCGGGCGTCCCTTCCTGCCCATGTCCAACGTGGACACCTTCACCAGCGCCTACGGCGCCCGCCATCTGGAAGGGGCGCCGTATGCGCCGGACGCGTGGCCGCTGGCGCGCACCCTTCGCACGGGCGAGGTGGTGCAGGGAGAGGAGGCGATGCTGAAGCACGCGGACGGCCGGACGCTCACGGTGCTCGTCTCCAGCGCGCCCATCCGCGACAGGGACGGAGCGCTCATCGCCGGGGTCGCCACGCTGGCGGACGTCACCGAGCGCCGCCGCGCGCAGGAGGCCGCGCTCCAGGCCGCCCGCTTCGGTGAGCGCCTCATCGCCATCGTCAGCCACGACTTGCGCAACCCCCTCAACGCCATCCACCTGTCCACCACGCAGCTGCTCCACAGCGAGGTGCTCGCGGAGCGGGAGCGCCGCTTCGTCACGCGCATCGCCCGCTCCAGCGCGCGGATGACGCGGATGATTTCGGAGCTGCTCGACTTCACGCGCGGGCGGCTGGGCGGAGGCATTCCCATCCAGCGCACGCCGGGAGACCTGCGGGCGGTGGTGCGCCAGGGCGTGGAGGAGCTGGAGGCCGCGTGGCCGGAGCGCTCCCTGCGGGTGGAGGGCGGCGCGGGCCGCTATGACGGCCAGTGGGACGCGGACCGGTTGCTCCAGGTGGTGAGCAACCTGGGCGGCAACGCGCTCCAGTACAGCAAGCCGGAGGCGCCCGTCACCCTCACGCTGACGGACCTGGGCGACGAGGTGAGGCTGGAGGTCCACAACCCCGGAGAGCCCATCTCCGCCGAGGCGCTGCCCCACCTGTTCGACCCGTTCCGCCGCGCCACCAGCAGCCACCAGGGCAGCAGCATCAGCGGCGGCCTGGGCCTGGGCCTCTACATCGTCGAGCAGGTGGTGAAGGGCCACGGGGGCCGCATCCAGGTGACCTCCACCGAGGCGCACGGCACCGTCTTCCAGGTGACGCTCCCGCGCGCGCCTCCGCCGGCCTGAGTCGTCAGTCCCTCAACCCGCGGCGTTCACCACGCGGGCGAGCGTCGCGCGCAGCTCCCACAGGTCCACCGGCTTGGGCACGGCGGCCTGCACACCGTCGGGCAGGGGCTGGCTGCTGCCGGCGCCGGATACGACGACGACGGGCAGGGCGTTCAGCGTGGCGTCCTCGCGGACATGGCGCATCAGCTCCCACCCGCTCATCACCGGCATCATCAAGTCCAGCAGCACCGCGTCCGGACAGGGTGGACGTCGCAGGCGCTCCCACGCCGTCTGGCCGTTGCCCGCCGTCTCCACGGCGAAGCCCTCCATCGTCAGGAACTCCTCCAGGAGCTCCCGGCTGTCAGCGTGGTCTTCCACCAGGAGGACGAGGCTTGGCGTGCACATGGAGACTGAGACTCGTACCGAAGTCTCAGTCCTGCCAGCCGCACCGCGTCGATACGTCCTCGCGGGGACGGTGCGGGTGTTCGCCAGCGCACGCTTCCGAAAAACAAGGGGTGTGCGGGGATCAGCTCGCGGGGTCCTCCTCCGGCAACAGCCTGTCCTCCAGCACCTCCTCGGGAGACTCCCCGGCCTGTACGCGCAGAGAGGCGTACCTCAGGCCCGTCACCTCCGCGAGCGCGTCCGCGCGTCCGAAGACGAGCCCCGCGCGGCGCGCGTACAGCCGCAGCGTGCGCGCCAGCTCCGCGCCGGTGCCGAAGCGCTCCTCTCGCTCGGGCGCCAGGGTGCCTCGCAGGAGCGGCTGGAAGGCCACGGGCACCGCGCGCAGCGCGTCCTCCAGGTCCTCGCGGCTGTAGGCGCGGATGCGACGGCGCAGCTCCCGCGCCGCGGCCAGGCTGACGGCCTCCTGCATGGCCGAGTCCAGCGCGTGCACCTCCTCCGCGCTGTCCTGGGAGAGGGCCCGCTCGCGGCGCTGGCGGCGCTCCGCCTCGAAGCGGTCCGCGCCCTCGAAGAGGTGTCGGCCGGTGAGCAGTTGGAGCAGCACCAGCCCCAGGCTGAACAGGTCCGCGCGTCCGTCTAACGCCTGCCGCGCGACGTGCTCGGGGGCGGCGTAGGCGAGGCTGGTGGGGTGCTCCTGCGCCTCCGGAGCGCCGGAGAGCGTGGACGACGCGGCGCCGAAGTCGAGCAGCTTCACCGCGCCGTGCTCGGTGATGAGGATGTTGTGGGGACCGACGTCGCGGTGGACGACGCGCAGCGGCCGGCCGTGCTCGTCGGTGAGGGTGTGCGCGTGGTGCAGCGCCTCGGCGACTTCGGCGGCGACGTAGAGGGCGAAGCCCTCCGTGAAGGGCAGGTGGGCGCGGGCAGAGGCCTCCATGAGCGAGTCCAGCCGGTGTCCCGGGGTGTGCTCGAAGACGAGCACGGGCGCGTCATCGGGACCCTTCAGGTCATGCACGCTGACCACGTTCGGGTGGTGCAGGAGCGCGGTGAGCCGCCCTTCCTCCAGGAGCCGGTGCGCGGCCTCGGCGCGCAGTGGACGCTTGATGACCGCGTAGCCTCCGAAATCCGACTCGTAGCGGCGGCGCGCGAGGAGCAGCTCCCCGTGGTGCGCGGCGCCCAGCGACTTGACGAGCTCATATGAGGCGCGACCGGAGCGCAGCAGCACATGCGGCTGGGCGGAGGCGTCGGACGACGGGGGCGACATGGCGACTCTCCTCATGACGGACGGACCCGACGGGCCCGCGGACTCACTCGGAGAGTATGGTCGTCCTCCGGCGGGAAGTCACCTCATGGGTAGTGTCCGCCCCGGCCGCTGCTTCAGGCCCCCGAGGCCGGCTTCAAGAGCCCGTCCTGTCGTGCGTACTCGCGCACCTGCGCCACCTCGTCCAACAGCCGCGGCGAGTCCGGGAAGACCTTCTCCGCGCGCTCCGCCAGCCGCAGCCCCTTCTCCAGGGACTCCTTCGTGCGCGCATCCCCCAGGCTCCGCAGCATGCCGGCCCACGCCTGCTCCAGCGTCTTCAGGGCCTGGTTGGAGCCCTCTTCCCACAGGGCCATCGCGTCGTCCTCGCGGCTGCGGATGACGTCCAGGAAGTAGCCCAGCTCCACCAGCGGAACCGCGTTGCGGCGCGACACGGAGACGGACTGTTCCAGCAGCCGCTGCACCTCCGCGAAGGCGACCTCCGGGTCCACGCCGGGCTCCTCCGCGAGTTGGAGCAGCCGCGCCAGCTCCAGTAGCGCGGGCGCGAAGGTGGGGGCGTCCCGCGTCAGCTCGCGCAGCAGTCGCAGCTGCTCCGGGCTGGCGTGGTTGGTGTCGCCAGCCTCGCGAGTGGTCAGCAGGCGCTTCATCAGCTCATCGGCGGTGGGGTGCCCGGCCATGGTGGGTCCTCTGTCTTCGAGCCTGCCATTTTTAAGGCGATGTCTTGATTTTCGGCTTTACGAATGGGAGGTGTCAAGCGCCGAAGCCGAAGCGTCCAGGACCTGTCAGGAGGGGCTCGCCTTGCGTGGGAGGTCTTGTCACAGGTGCTGGACCTCCTGGGTTCTGAGGAGGTGCTGCCTCAGAGGGAGCGGAGGAGGGCGTCAGAGGAGGGACTCGGACGGAGCGTGGGGGCGTGGCGGGTGGGCGGCGGGTCTGGCGGGGACCGGGAGACTACCCGCCATATCGGTATTTCGCCTGATGACTTGCTGGGTTATAAGTCCTGTCGGACACGCGTCCGAGGACGGCCTGTGCCTGTGTGGGCCGGGGCCTCGGCCCGTACTCATAAGGTTGACGCGGTGAAGACCCACCCTGAAGGTTTCGCCTCCACCCGCAAGTCGCCCCGAGGACGCCTGGGACGGCCGAGCGACCGCGCCCGGCAGTCGCGTCAACAACTGGAGCGTCGCCTGGCGGTGAGTGTGGGCGAGGAGGCGCGGTCGGCGCGGATGCGCGCGGGGCTGACGCAGGCGGATGTGGCCGAGCGCATCGGCATCGCCGCGGAGGTCTATGGGCGGATGGAGCGCGGGAAGATGATGCCCAGCGTGCCGACGCTGTTCCGGCTGTGCCTGGCGCTGCGCTTGTCGGCGGACGTGGGGTTGGGGCTCGTCACCGCGGCGTCGGTGGGGGCCGCGCTGTGGGAGGAGGACTCGCGGGACAAGGACCACCTGCCTGAGATGCGCCGCCTCATGCGCACGCTGCGTCGCATGTCGCGCGGCCAGCTCAAGCTGGTGAACCAGGTGGCCTCGGCCATCCTCCCCCAGCGCTGAACGCGTTTTCGGAACCCGAGCGAACCCAAGCGAGCCCGAGCAGGCGGGCGTCACCTCGCGCGACGTCTTCGCGGCATTCAGTGCGCGTGGGCCTTCGTGGTAGATGCATGAGCGTGGCCCTGGCCCCGGCAATCGCGGGCTCGAGGTCGGGAGCGCTTTGGGATGCATGGGGCTGACTCCGAGTCCTTCGAGTGGGTGTTGCGGTCCGCGGGCGAGTCGTCCTCCGCCCGCCTGCGCGACGCTCCGGGCGCCAGGGAGGCCGTGGAGCGGGCCTTCACCCAGGCCGCTTCGCTCTCCGCCGCCGCGCCCGAGCCGCGTGCCTTCGCTCGACACCTGGGGGCCTGGCTCTCGCGGGCGGGGGACCCGGTGCTCGCGTTGGAGCGACTGCATGCGCGGGATTTCGCGCTCGCGCTCGCCTGCGCCGAGGGACTGCCGGCGGCCACCACGCTCCTGGAGCAGGAGGTCCTCCTCGCGCTGCGCGTTCCGCTGTCTCGCATCCATCCCTCGCCGGTGTTCGTGGACGAGGTGCTGCAGGTGCTCCGGGCGAACCTCTTGATGCCTCGCGCGGACGCGCCCTCGCGGCTGCTGGGTTACGCGGGCGTGGGCCCGCTGCTGCACTGGGTGAGTGTCTCCGCGGTGCGGCTGGCGTTGAGGATGCGCAAGGCTCAAGGAGAAGAGTCCCTGGTCGATGCCGAGGTGCTCGCCGCGCACCCTTCGCCGGGAGGGCTGGAGCTGGGCTTCGTCCGGGAGGAGGCGCGGGGACACGTGCGCGCGGCCTTCATCCGCGCGGTGGCCTCGCTGGATGATGAGGACCGGGAGTTGTTGCGACTGCACTTCGTGGAGCGACTCTCGCTGGAGCGGATGGGCGCGCTGTTCGGCCTGCACAAGTCCACCCTGTCGCGTCGGCTCTCCTCGGTGCAGGCGCTGTTGGAGAAGCGGACGCGTCGCGCGCTCTCCGAGCGGTTGGCACTGCCCGAGCCGGAAGTGGACAGCCTGATGCGCGCCATCCATGGACGGTTGGATTTGAGCCTCTCGGGACTGCTGGCGGCGCGCGAGTGAGCTGCCCGGACGAGAACACGCTCTCGGGATATGCGAGCGGCGGGCTGGACTCCGAGGGCACCGAAGCCGTGCGCCAGCATGTCTCCGGCTGCTCGGAGTGCCGGAGCGTGCTCGCGGTGCTGGGCGGGTTCCAGACGCCGTCACCGAGGGTCGACGCGGGGCTGCTCGTCACGGGCGCGCGCGTGGGGCGCTACATCGTGCTGGGGCTGCTCGGTGAAGGAGGCATGGGGCGCGTCCATGCGGCGTATGACCCGGAGCTGGACCGCAAGGTGGCGCTCAAGCTGCTGAACCTCGCGCGGCTCGGGGAGGGCTCGCTCACTCAAGCGCGTCAGCGACTGGAGCGCGAGGCGCGCACGATGGCGCGGCTGTCGCATCCGCACGTGGCCCACCTGCATGACGTGGGCGAGTTCCAGGGGCAACTCTTCCTGGTGATGGAGTTGGTGGAGGGAGGCACGCTGCGGCGGTGGTTGTCGGAGAGGCCGCGCACGCGCCGGGAAATCCTCGCGCGCTTCATCCAGGCGGCGGACGGGCTGGCGGCCACCCATGCGCTGGGCATCAGCCACCGCGACTTCAAGCCCGACAATGTCCTGCTGACGCGCGACGGTCAGGTGCGCATCACCGACTTCGGTCTGGCCAACGCGGCGGTGCTGGAGCCGTCACTGGGGGAGGTGCGCATCATCGACGTTGGCCCGGCCAACGCGGCGACGGGAGAGCCGTCACGGGGCGAAGTGCGCATCACCGACGTCAGCCCGACCAGCGCGGCGACACTGGAGCCGTCACGAGAAGCAGAGCCACTCGTCCCCGGCACGGAGCCACTCACCGTCACCGGAGTGTTCCTGGGGACGCCCGCGTATGCGGCGCCAGAGCAGCTTCAAGGAGCGCGCGGTGATGCGCGTTCGGACCAGTTCGCCTTCTGCGTCGCACTGTACGAGGCGCTCAACGGACAGCGGCCCTTCGCGGGCGCCACGAGCGAGGAGTTGCTCGCGTCCATGCTGCGCCAGGAGGTGCGTCCCGAGAAACGGAGCGTGCCCTCGTGGCTCAAGGCCGTCGTCCGACGAGGACTCCACGCGGACCCGTCGCGGCGCTTCGAGTCCATGCAGGTGCTGCGCTCCCGCCTCTCGCAAGAATCAAGCGCCTGGAAGCGCAGCGCCGTGGCGGCGGTGCTCGCGGGAGGACTGGTGGGTCTGGGGTTCCTCGTGTTCAGCCCTTCCTCGGCGACACCGAGCGAGGCCTGTCAGGGCAGTGAGCGGCACCTGGCGGGAATCTGGGACACGTCCGTGCGCGAGTCCACGCATCTGGCCTTCCTGAGAACGGAGGACCCGTTGGCCGAGGCCTCGTTCCAGGCCGTGGCCTCCACGTTGGAGCGGTGGACGCGGGACTGGACGCTCGCGCATCAGTCCGCATGCGAGGCGACGCGCGTCTTCGGTGAACAGTCGGAAGCAGCGATGGGGCTGCGCATGACGTGCCTGGACCAGCGGCTGGGAGAACTGTCGCGACTGACGGTGGCGCTGCAGGGCGCGGACGCGCGGACGGTGGAGCGGGGCTTCAGGCTGGGGACCTCGCTCGGTGGCGTGAGCCGCTGCGCGGACGTGCGCACGTTGCAGGAGGCCGTGTCTCCACCAGAAGACCCGACGGTGCGCGCGGAGGTGGACGCGGTACGCGCCGAGCTGGCCCGGGCCAACGCGGAGCTGCTCGCGGGCCACACCTCGGAGGCGCTGCGCATCGCACTGCCCGCTCGAGCGCGCGCCCTCGCCACGCGGCATCGACCCCTGGAAGCGGAGGCGCATCAGCTCTGCGCGCTGTTGCAGGAGGACGCGGGTGCGTTCGAGGACGCGCGCGCATCACTGGCCCAGGGCTCGCTGGCGGCAGAGGCGGGGCGACACCTGGGCGTGCTCGCGCGGGTGCTGAAGTCCCAGGCCTGGCTGCACGGGTACGGCCTGGGGCGCACCCCGGAGGCGTGGCCCTTCCTCCAGCGAGCACGGGCCGTGGCGGAGACGCTGCGAGACGCCGAGCTGGATACGATGCTGGACCACGTGCAGGCGGAGTTGCTGGAGCAGGAGGGCCGCTTCTCGGAGGCGGAGCCGCTGCTGCGTGCCTCGCTGGAGACCGCCACCACGCGCGGACAGACGCACGCGCGCGCGGAGCTGAGCGGCCGGCTGGGCCTGCTCGCGCGGCAACAGGGGCGCCTCTTGGAGGCGAAGCGCTGGCAGGAGGAGGCGCTGCGGCTGCATGAGGAGCACTTCGGTCCGGCGCACCGGGACACGGGACGGGCCCTCGCGAACCTGGGAGGCACGCTGGCCCTCCTGGGCGAGCTGTCGAGGGCCGAGGCCGTCCTCCAGCGCGCGCTCACCATCCTCCGCAAGACGCTGGGCGAGGAGAACCTGTCGGTGGCGCGGACCTTGTCCAACCTGGCCCTCGTCTACTTCGAGTGGGGACATGGAGCCCAGGCGCGGGAGGCCGCGGACGGGAGCTGGGCCGTGGCGCGCAAGAGCGTGGCCGCCGACAGCCCGGTGCTGATGGGGATGGCGTCCAACCGGCTCGGCGTCCTGGGAGAGCAGGGCGAGCGTCCGCTGGAGCTGGAGCATGTCCGACGCGTCCTCGCGCATCGCGAGCGTGTCTATGGCGCTTCACACCCGGAGGTGGCCCTCGATGTCCACGAGGTGGGCAGGCTGCTGCGCCTCTTGGGGCGTCCGGATGAGGCGCGAGGCTTCCACGCGCGCGGCGTCGCGCTCCAGGAGCCGCTGCTCGCCAAGGGCGAGATGGATGGCGCGGGACTGCGCTCCCTGGCGGATGCCCAACTCTTCCTCGGGAAGGTGGACGAGGCGCGGCGTCACGTGGATCAGGCGCTCGCGAGCATGGAGCGCGATTTGGGCCCCTCCTCGTCCGAGCGAATCGAGGCGCTGCTCCTCCTGGGAGACGTCCAGCTCGCGCGAAGTCAACCCGCCGAGGCCCTGGCGCCGCTGCGCACCGCGCTGGAGGTGCTCACGGCCCGGCAGGTGAGCTCCGCGCGAGTTCCGAGAGTTCGTCGTCGGCTCGCGCGAGCGCTCCGGTTGACGGGCGCGACGCAAGAGGCCTGCGCGGAGGCGCACCGTGCCTGGGAGGAGCTGGCTCCGTGGAGCAAGGCCTACGCCCAGGAGACGGCGGAGGCGCGGGCCGAGTTGGGGCACTGTCGACAAGTTGTGCGTTGACCGATGGCCAGGCTCTCCCAAGAGCGAGCCCTGGTGCGTCCAGAGGCCTGGTGTTCAGCGGCTCGGCAGGCAGAGCGTGTCGGGAGGGCAGCGCTCGGGGCCCATCGCCCCGGGCCTCGCGGGTTCCCTCAGGCGCTCCGCGTCATCGCGCGGCCCCACCGTCTGTTCAGCCGTGAGCGTGTCCTGCTGGGACGCCTCCACGGAGGGGATGAAGCTCAGCGCGGCCAGCACGACGAGCAGCAGTCCGAAGAGCAACTGAAGCAGGCGAGCGCGCACCACATGGATGGTCGGAGGGGCGATCATCCCACGCCCTCCCCGACGACAATCCACGTCCCAGCGGTCACCACGTCCCCCACCGAGCACGTCGGCGGAGCCAGGGGGAGCAGGCAGGCAGCGAGAGACAGGGACGAGGACGGCGGCGTGGCGATGGACGCCAGCCGGCACCAGGACGGGGACAGACAAAGACTCATGACGCGGGGCTCCGGAGTGCGGGGAACTTGGTGAGCCCCCGTGCGCATGTCCTCCCTCCCTCGGGGACAAGCCCCGTGTCGGGTGTGTGACGCGGTGGATGCGCTCCGTCCAACCCGGGACGGAGCCGAAGGTTTCGCGGTTGCTTCTGCTCTGCGGGTGACGACTTCGCCGGAGGGATGCTTGTCACTCCGCTCCGTCCCTGGCCTCATGCGAGCCAGGGGCCCTCGGGAACAGACGTGACGGAAACGATTCGGGGAAGGCGACGCGGAGGACTCGGCGCGCGCGCGTGCATGGCGGTGTGGCTGCTGGCGCTGCTCGTGCCGGTGCTCCCCTCCCATGCGCAGGCCCCGGCACCGTCGGATGCGGGGAGCCCGGACGCGGGAGTGGCCGAGGAGGTGGGCCTGGCGCGCACGGACGCGGGCTGGGCGGTGGATGTCGCGACGCCGGATGGTGGCGGGGTCGAGTCCGTCTTCATCCCTCCCGCGCTGACGCAGGACTCTCCCGCGCCCTATCCGCCCAAGCTCGCCTCGGAGCGCGTGTCGGGCGTCGTCCGCCTGGAACTCCTGGTCGACGACGCGGGCGAGGTGGAGTCCGCCACGCTGGTGCAGGGCGTCCACCCGCTGTTGAACGAGGCCGCGCTGCACGCCGCGCCGTCGCTGCGCTTCACGCCGGCCACCGTGGATGGGAAGCCGGTGCCGGTGCGCCTCGCCTTCGAGTACCGCTTCGAGGCGCCCGTCGTCGCCGAGGACGCGCGCCCCGAGGCCCCCGTCACCCTGCGCGGCCTGGTGCGCACCAAGGGCAACCGACGTCCCGTCGTCGGCGCCACGCTGGTGTCGGAGAGCGCGCCGGATGCGCCGGTGCAGACGGACACCGACGGCCGCTTCGAGGCGCGCTGGCCCTCGGGAGGACACCGCGTCCGCATCTCGGCTCCTGGCCACAAGCCCGGCCTCTTCCGCGAGGCGCTCCGGGAGCAGGAGGCGCTGGAGGTGGTGTACGGGCTGGAGCCGCTCGTCATCAACCCGTACGAGACGGTGGTGCGCGGAGACCGCGAGCGCACCGAGGTCAGCCGCGTCACGCTGCACGACGCGGAGCTGCGCGAGGTGCCCGGCACCATGGGCGACCCGTTCCGCGTCATCATGCTGTTGCCCGGCGTGGGCAGCATGTTGTCCGGCGTGGCGTACCCCGTGGTGCGAGGCAGCCAGCCCGCCGCCACCGGCTACTTCCTGGATGGCATCCGCGTCCCCATCCTCTTCCACCTGTTCCTCGGTCCGGCCGTCATCCACCCGGACTTCATCGACTCCATCGACTTCTTCCCGGGCTCGCCGCCGCCGCGCTACGGGCGCTTGTTGGGCGGCGCGATTGAAGGCCGGCTCAGCAGGCCGAGAGATGACCGCGTCCACGGCAGTGCGTACGCGGACCTCATCAACGCGGGCTTCTTCCTGGAGACGCCGTTCGTCTCCACCGGCACCAACGTCAGCCTCGCGGGGCGCTACTCCTATACGCCGTGGCTCATCGCGCTCGCGGCCAACAAGCTCCAGGACCCGCCGTCGCCGGGCCGCGTCAACCCGCAGGTCGTCCTCGACTTCTGGGACTACCAGCTCCGCGTCGAGCAGGACGTGGGCCAGGGCAAGCTGCGGCTGTTCGCCTTCGGCTCGTCGGACACGTTCGGCTCCGAGGCGCAGGACGAGTTCGGCGACACCGCGCTGCAGTCCATCATCTTCCATCGCGTGGACCTGCGGCACCGACACCCGCTGGCCGGCGGCGAGTTCGAAATCGGCGTGACGTGGGGACTGGACCGCTTCGCCGTCACCAGCAGCACTCCGCCGAGCGACGCGACGTCCGTCTTCATCGACCAGGGCACCTGGGCCGCGCGCCTGAACTACACCGCGCCGTTGGACTCGAAAGTCACGCTGCGCCTGGGCGGCGACGTGGACCACAAGCGCGCCATCGTCGACTTCTACGAGCTGAACCCGGATGAGGAGACGGCCGAGTTCGCCCCGGTGGCGCTGGCCACCTTCCTGGGCGCGTGGGCGGAACTGGTGTGGCAGCCCACGCCCAAGTGGTCCGTGGTGCCGGGCCTGCGCGTGGACAACTACCACCTGTCCCCGGGCATCGACCGCACCGCGCTGGAGCCGCGCCTCACGCTGCGCCACCAGCTCACCGACTCGCTCGTCCTCAAGGGCTCCGCGGGCCTGTTCCACCAGCCGCCCACGTCCCTCATCAGCCTGCCGGTGGTGGACGTGGGGAGCCTGATTCTGGGACTCCAGGAGGGAGCGCAGTTCTCGCTCGGCGCCGAGTGGAAGGCCTTCACCGGCCTGGAGCTGGGCATGGACGTCTACGTCAACCCGCTGGTGCGGACGATTGAACTGACGCCCTTCTCCGACGAGGGCCTGGTGGATGACCCGGACCCGTTTCCCACCCCGGACCAGGACCCGGGCATCCCGGACCGCGACGACATCAACTTCCCCGACTTCACCAGCCAGGGCCTCGCGTACGGCCTGGAGCTGCTCATCCGCCACCCGCTGGGCGACAACTGGTTCGGCTGGCTCTCGTACACGTTGCAGCGCAGCGTCCGGCGCACGCGCTTCTACCGGTACGACCTGGAGGGCAACGTGCTGGGCGAGGCGCAGGCGGACCTGCCCTTCGCCTTCGACCAGTCGCACGTGCTCAACCTGGTGCTCAGCTACAAGTTCTCCAACAGCGTCACCCTGGGCGGCGTGCTGCACTTCAACACCGGCCGCCCCGAGTACGGGACGCTGGGCACGCAGACACACCGCGCGGGCCGCGACAGCTCCGGCCGTCCCTCGTGGGTGAAGGTGGACCGGGACTCCGTGGACCGGCTGCCGCCGTTCTTCCGCTTCGACGTGCGCCTGTCCAAGTCGTGGGTGTATGAGACCTTCAGCCTGGAGGCGTACCTGGACATGCTCAATGTCACCATCAGTCAGGAGACGGTGAGCTTCGAGTACGACGGAGGGAGCGGGCGACCGCTGTCCAAGGAGGCCGTGGGCCTGCCCATCGTCCTGCCCATCCTGGGCGTGAAGGGGCGATACTGAACCCGGGGAGTGATGGATAGCGCACGCTTGCCACTCCTCCCCGTGAGCGACCCCGACACGCCGACCGCCAGCACGGTTTGATTCCAGGGGAAGGAGTGTTGATGGGAGCCGGCCCCGCCCCTGGGCCGGATGGACACTCCCAGGCTTCGAAGGTGGACCGCGCCCGACATCCAGGTGAAGACTCCAGTTTCCACGAAGGGATAGCGACGATGGCGGAATGGTTGCGGTGGCGGGGAACTCCGGGGACGCAGGGGAGCTCCAGTGCCACGCTCTCTCCGGACGTCTCCTCCGACAACACCGTCCCCGTGGGCGTCGAGGCCCCGGGCGTGCTGCTGGTGGACGACAACCCCGCCAACCTGGTGTCGCTGGAGGCCATCCTCGAGCCGCTCGGCGTGCGGCTGACGAAGGCTTCGTCGGGAGAGCAGGCGCTGCGCTTCCTCTTGCGCGAGGACTACGCCGTCATCCTGCTGGACGTGCGGATGACGGGGATGAACGGCTTCGAGACGGCCTCCCTCATCAAGCAGCGCGAGCGCACGCGCAACGTCCCCATCATCTTCCTCACCGCGTACGGACGCGACGACTCGGAGCTCGTCACCGGCTACTCCACCGGCGCGGTGGACTTCCTGCAGAAGCCCTTTCCGCCGGAAGTGCTGCGCTCGAAGGTGAATGTCTTCGTGGAGCTGTTCCGCGCGCAGCACCAGGTGCGTGCGCAGGCGGAGCTGTTGCGACAGAAGGAGTCGGAGGCGCGCGAACTGGCGCACCGCGCGGCGGGCCACATCGACCGGCTGCGCGACTTCACCGCGCGACTGTCGGAGGCCAGCACGGTGGCCGAGGTGTGCCGCGCGCTCTTCGAGCAGGGCCTGGTGGCCGCGGGCGCGAAGGCGGGCGCGGTGAATCTCCTGAATGACGAAGGGGACGCGCTCGAAATCGTGGACGCGGTGGGCTACCCCGAGCAGGTGCTGGCGAAGTGGCGCCGGATTCCATTGTCCAACCCGGTGCCGCTCACGGAGGCGGTGCGCGAGCAGCGGCCCATCTGGCTGGGCTCGCTGGAGGACTGGCAGGGGCGCTACCCGCACCTGAACGCTTACGGCATCCACGAGTCCGCCATCGCCCTGCCGCTGTTGGTGAAGGGGCGTGCGCTGGGGGCCATTGGCCTGTCCTTCGCGCGGGCGCGGCTCTTCACGGAGATGGACCGGGCGTTCTTCTCCGCGCTGGCGCACGCGTGCGCGCAGGCGCTGGAGCAGGTGCGCCTCATCACCGAGGAGCGCCGCGTGCACGAGGAGCTGCGGAGGCGCGCGGAGTTCGAGCAGCAACTGGTGGGCATCGTCTCGCACGACTTGCGCAACCCGCTGGCGGCCATCTCCATGTCGGTGGGGCTCCTGGAGAAGAAGGGCGAGCTGTCCGACATGCAGCGGCGCACGGTGCTGCGCATCGGTCAGGCCAGCGAGCGCGCGGCGCGGATGATTCGAGACCTGCTGGACTTCACCAAGGCGCGGCTGGGCGGAGGCATCGCCCTGCACCGCCAGACGACGGACCTGCGGGACGTGGTGACGCAGGTGCTGGACGAGGTGCAGGGCGCCCACCCCGGGCGGCACGTGCAGGTGGACGTGGCGTCGGACGTGCGAGGGGAGTGGGATCCAGACCGCATCGCCCAGGTGCTGACGAACCTGCTCTCCAACGCGCTGGCCTACAGTCCGCCGGACGCGCCGGTGCGGCTGCGCACCTTCGGAGAAGCGGGCCACGCGCTCGTCAGCATCTACAACGGGGGGGACCCCATCCCCCACGAGCTCCTGTCGCGCCTGTTCGAGCCGATGACGCGGGGCATGTTGAAGGAGGGCCAGTCCAGCCGCAGCATCGGCCTGGGCCTCTACATCGTCCGGGACATCGTCCGGGGCCATGGCGGCAGCGTGGACGTGGTGTCCTCTCCAGAGGATGGCACCACCTTCACGGTGCGCCTGCCCCGGCTCCAGGGCTGAGGCTCGGGGGCGGGTGGGAGTCACGCCTTCCTGCCCCGTGGGGCAGTGGCGGTTGTCACCCAGGGTGCACTTTGCTCTCGGAGACGGGTGGGGACGGGGGACGTGGCGCGCGCCACACAGTGCTTACGGGTGAGCACTGCGGGAATCGCTGTACCCGAGGACAAGTTCGCGACACCTCGGACATGGCACTCTCTGCCAACGCGCGTTCCGCCCCTCAGTCTCCGCACGTGGACTGGCGGGGTGCTGGGCGCCGGGGGGAAGTCGATGGTGAGCCTGTCGTCGTTGCCAGGGAATGCCTTGGCACGGTCGCTCCATGCCGCAAGTCCCGCACCGTGCATGCGCTTGGAAGCGCTGCGGGGACCGGCGGGCGAGGTGCTCGACTTCCAGGGGTCGTCGCTCAACGCGGCCGCGGAGCACTTCGTCCATGACTGGGGCGTGCCCTCCTGTGTCTCTCGCTGGGTGCAGCAGGGCATGCGCGGCGTGGAGCTGGAGGCGTGCGTGCGCGTCTGGGCCACCGGCGTGCCCCTGTCCGCGACGCTGCGGCTGTCCCGGGACGGGCTGGAGGCGTGCTTCCAGGTGGTGGGCATCAAGGAGTCGGAGGGCCTGGCCCTGTGGCTTCTGGAGCCGTCGCCGGAGGACGCGGCGGGGCTGCGCGACACCTTGGAGCGGGAGCGCGAGGCTCGACGGCGCGCGGAAGGCGCACTGGAGGGCGCCAGGGACTTGCAGGCCCGCGAGGAGCTCCTGCGGCTGGCCCTGTCCAAGGCCCGCATGGTGGCGTGGGAGTGGACGGAGGCGCGGCGCGCGGTGACGTGGTCCCCGGACGCGGAGGCGTTCTTCGGTCAGGCGCCCGCGTCGCTGGGCACCTCGCTGCCGGCCTTCCTGTCCTGCGTGGTGGTGGAGGACCGACCCAAGGTCGCGCGCGGAATCGAGCAGGCGCTGGCCGTGGACGGGGCCTATGCGCTGAAGTTCCGCTGCCGTCATCTGGACGGCACCACCCATTGGTACGAGGCGGTGGGGCAGAGCTTCCACGAGGGGGAGCGGCCGCACCGCATGGTGGGCGTGGTGGCGGACTGCACGGAGCGCGAGCAGGCGGAGGCCACGCTGCGGGAGGCGGAGGAGCGCTACCGGCTGGCCGCGCGCGCCACGCATGACGTGCTCTGGGATTGTGATTTGGCCACGGGGCGGGTGCGGTGGGACGCGGGGCAGGAGGAGCTGTTCGGCTATGGACGCGACGCCTCGGACCATGACCTGGGCTGGTGGACGCAGCGGCTGCACCCGGACGAGCGCGACGCGGTGGCCACCAGCCTGCGCGACTTCACGGCGTCCACCCGGGCCGCGTGGCAGGCCGAGTACCGTTTCCTGCGCAACGACGGAACCTGGGCGCACGTGTTGGACCGGGGCGTGCTGTCGCGTGACGCGGCGGGCCGGCCGGTGCGGATGATTGGCTCGATGATGGACATCACCGAGCGCAAGCGCGCGCTGGAGCGGCTGGCGGAGGAGGCGGAGTTCCGCGAGCGCTTCATCGGGATTCTCGGCCACGATTTGCGCAACCCCCTCAACGCGATAACCCTGTCCGCCCGGGCCTTGCGCCGCCGCGCCGCCATCAGCTCCACCCAGCAGCAGATGGCTCAGCGCATCGAAGCCTCCGCGGAGCGGATGGGGACGATGATATCGGACATCCTGGACCTCACGCGGGCCCGGCTGTCCGGGGGCATCCCCTTGCAGGTGGCGCCCGCCAACCTCTCCACCGTGTGTCAGCAGGTGGTGGAGGAGCTGTCCGCCGTCCATCCGGACCGCTACATCGCCTTCGACGTGGACGGCCGTTGTGACGGGCTGTGGGACGCGGACCGGCTGGCCCAGGTGCTCAGCAACCTGGTGGGTA
Organism: Myxococcus eversor; assembly: GCF_010894455.1. Lineage (GTDB taxonomy): Bacteria > Myxococcota > Myxococcia > Myxococcales > Myxococcaceae > Myxococcus > Myxococcus eversor. Next base: position 119,280 of record NZ_JAAIXY010000026.1, read on the forward strand.
ACGCGCTGGAGCACGGCGCCCAGGATGCTCCCGTGCTGCTGCGGTGTCTGGATTACGAGACGCGCCAGGTGGTGGAAGTCACGAACCCCGGGGCGCCCATCCCCGCGCCGCAACTGGCCACCCTGTTCGACCCGTTCCGTCAGGCCGGCGCCGCGCGCGAGAAGGGCCGACGGCGGGGGGGGCTGGGACTCGGGCTCTTCATCGTCCGGGAGATTGTCCACGCGCATGGTGGCAGCGTGGACGTGCGTTCCTCCGAGCTGGATGGGACGACGTTCACCGTGACGCTCCCGCGTGACGCGCGCCGCGCGCCGCGGTGATGTTTCAAGGGCGTCTCGCGGTGTGTCACTGACAGTGAATCAGCGTCAACCGTGAGTCGATACACGGCTGAAACGTCAGCCGTTTATCGAAAGCCTTGTCGGACGCACGACCCCAACGGAAGAATTGCACGTGAGTACACCTGTCGCCCTGGGCGGGAAGCACTACCCGTTGTCTTGGCCGCGAGAAACCGCGCGGTCACCCCCAACGCGGAGACAGTCACATGCGCCAGTGCTTCAGCCGTTTCGAGTCCCGTCCGTCCTTCCTTCGTGAATTGACCGCGTGGGGGTTGCCCGCGCTCCTGAGCATCACCATCGGATGCGGCCCGGCGGGGCTGGGAGGGGGCGAGCCGAGCGAGTCCCTGGGCGCCCACGAAGACGGCCTGGTGTCGATGAATGGCTTGTCGACGAACGGGCTGAGCACGAACGGTTTGTCGACGAACGGGTTGAGCACGAATGGCCTGTCGACGAACGGTTTGTCGACGAACGGGTTGAGCACGAATGGGGTGTTCAATACATGGTTCACCGCCAATCCAGCCGAGGCGGAAATGCTGATGCGGTATGTCGCCCGCTGTGCATTGTCTTCAAATCAATCCCTGACGTACACTCATGGCGGAACGACGTACTCATGGCCCGGCGCGTTGGGGCTGGCGCCGGGGTGGACGGGGAGCGCGTCGGGCTCGCAGCCGCAGCCGGCGACGGTGGCGGAGCAGCAGGTGGTGTCCGCGTGTCTGGCGGCGCACGCGAACAAGTTCGGCGTGCACGTGAACATCTCCGTGCTGGGCAAGGGCGCGACGAACGTGGCGATTCCCTCCAGCACGGAGGAGATGCAGCTGTTCAGCCAGAAGGAGGCGTGCTTCTTCGGCAACCTCTTCAACAACGAGGGCCTCTTCGCGGCCAACGACACCAGCTACCTGGCCTATGACCAGAGCACGGTGCGCACCTGCGGCCTGTCGTCGTGGAGTGGCGACTCCGCGTGCGCGCCCGCGATTACGCACGTGGGCTCCTGCCTGGACTACTGCCAGCTGGATGCGTCGCGGACGTCGTACAAGAGCTGCACGTTCAACGGGAAGGTGTACCGCCCCATCAATACCCGCATCCGTCCCCAGGACATCTACCAGTGCGGCGACGGCGTCTGCCAGATTTCGGAGAAGTGCGGCACGGGTGTCACCGCGAACAGCTGCGCGGCGGACTGCGGCGCCTGCCAGTAGGGGAAGCAGGCGGACTTCGGACCCGCGGCTCCCCCCGCCGCGTGGGTCCATGAAGGGCTGGCCGGAGCTCCTCCGGCGGCGATATGTCCGGAAGTCGCAGGCGTTCCCGCCCCGAAGCACCCTGGGGGCGGAGGTTCATTCCCGCCGCGACAACATGCCACACGGCGTTTGCTCCCGGGGCTGGTACTCCTGCAGTCCGTAGCGGTGCGCTCCTCGCATCCGCCCCCGTGGAGGTCGATTCGATGAACGCCGTCTGGAAGCCCGCGTCCTGGGCCCTCGTGCCCTTCCTCCTGCTCACGCAGGGCTGCGGTGACGACGAGAAGAAGAGCGACAAGACCTACACCGTCCGTTTCAGCCCCCAGGTGCGGCAGGAGGCCCTGCGGTGTGGGACCACCTACCCGGATATCGGCACGTCGCGCGGCGTCATCGAGCTGCTCGACTTCAAGATGTACCTGCGTGACGTCACCCTGGTGCGCGCCAATGGCGAGCGCCACGCGCTGACGCTGGCGCAGGATGGGACGTGGCAGCGGGACGCGATTGCCTTGCTGGACTTCGAGGATGGCACCGGGGCGTGCACCACGGGCAGCTCGGAGACGCACCGCGAGGTGGTGGGCACGGCGCCGGAGCACGACGACTACACGGGCCTGGAGTTCAAGGTCGGCCTGCCGCCGGAGCTGAACCACCTGGACGCGGAGGCCGAGCGCGCGCCGCTGAACGTGGCGCCGATGTGGTGGAGCTGGCAGGGTGGCTACAAGTTCGTGGCCCTGGACATCCGCTCCCAGGCGAACGAGAGCTTCTACTTCCATATGGGGGCCTCGGGGTGTCGGGGCTCGGTGCCGGACGGCTTCACCTGCACGGCGGACAACCAGGCGACCATCACCCTGGCGGGCTTCGACCCGGAAGAGAACCACGTCGTCCTGGACCTGGCGGGGCTGTACTCGGAGCTGGACGTGAATCGCGTCCCGAACGGAACGACGGACATGATGCCGGGGTGCATGTCGGGCGCGAGCGACCCGGAGTGCCCGGTGCTCTTCTCGCAGTTCGGCCTGGCCGCGGATGGCAGCCCCAAGGCGCTGCCGACGACGTTCTTCCGGGTCCGCTGACCTCCGGCGGGTGACATGAGGAGTGCCAGGATGTTCCACGCATGGAAGGTGGGCGCCGCGTTGGGCGCGCTGATGCTGGTGGGGTGTGGCGGCGAGGAAGGCGCGCCGCCTCCCGCGCCCTATGCGTGGAAGTTGCCGGTGGGCTTTCCGGAGCCCTTCGTTCCGGCGGACAACCCCATGTCGGACGCGAAGGTGGAGCTGGGGCGCCACCTGTTCCACGACAAGAGGCTGTCGGGCAACGGCACCATGGCGTGTGTGAGCTGCCACGAGCAGGCGCGGGCGTTCTCGGATGGCAAGCCGACGCCCCGGGGCTCCACGGGAGACCACGTCGCGCGCAACTCGCCAGGGCTGGCCAACGTGGCGTACCTGGCCACGTACACCTGGGCGAACCCGCTGCTGGAGACGCTGGAGTCCCAGGCGCTGGTGCCGCTGTTCAACGAGTTCCCCACGGAGATGGGCGTGGCGCCCCGGCTGGAGGAGGTCTTCCAGCGGCTGAGGGACGATGTGAAGTATCAGGAGCTGTTCCGCGAGGCGTATCCCGGCAAGGCGGAGCTGGTGGACCGCGAGACGGTGGTGAAGGCGCTGGCGTCGTTCCAGCGCACGCTGTTGTCGGGCAGCTCGCCGTATGACCGCTATCTGCGGGGCGAGCGGGAGGCGCTGACGCCCGAGGCGCGGCGGGGCATGGAGCTGTTCTTCGGGGAGCGCGCGGAGTGCTACCACTGTCACAGTGGGAGGCATCTCTCGAACTCGTTCCGTTCGAAGGACTCGGTGCTGCCGAACATGCAGTTCTTCAACACGGGGCTGTACGACTTGGATGGGCGGGGCGCGTACCCGTTGGACAACCCGGGCCTGTTCGAGTTCACCCAGCGGGTGGAGGACCAGGGCCGCTTCCGCGTGCCGCAGCTGCGCAACGTGGAGCTGACGGCGCCGTACATGCACGACGGCAGCATCGCCACGCTGGAGGCGGTCCTCGACCACTACATGGCCGGTGGGCGCAACGTGACGGAGGGGCCGTTCGCGGGAGATGGCCGGGCGAACCCGAACAAGGACCCGTTGGTGCGGCCGTTCGAGCTGACGGAGTCGGAGCGCGCGGACCTCATCGCGTTCCTGAAGAGCCTCACGGACGTGGAGTTCACGCGCGACGCGCGGTACTCGAACCCGTGGGAGTGAGAGAGGTCAGGCTTCGTCGTCGGGGAGCAGCCTGCGTAGAAGCTCGTCGTCGGGTCCGAGGGGACGCCATCCCGCGGGCGGTGGATTGGCGAGAAGGGCATCACCCGCCAGTTGCACACGGGTTTCATGCGTTTCTGGGACGATGCCGGACCAGAGCCCGAGCGCCTTGGCGACCCTGAAGCGGTTGTCGTCATCCAGCACGGCCGGCCAACCCTCAGGGAGGCTTCCCCACAGCTCGCGCACGAGATGTCCGCGAACCAAGCGGGTCACTTTCTTGCTGCGCACCGCTTCGGCCACCAATCCATCGTACACCTGAACTCCGGCAACGTCGTCCGGACCCAGTTCCTCGGCCAATGCCACCAACGATGCGGTGGGACGGGCCTCGGCAAAGGCCGTGAGTGAGTCGTAGCCGCGCTCACGGACGCGCTCATACAAGCGGGCCTTCCAGTTCTCCCGCCATGAACGTCCGTCGGTCATCGGCTCCTCCCCTTCGTGAACATGAGTGGGACTTTGTAGAACTGCATACGCTCCGCGACGATGTCCAGGACCTGATTCCGCGTCAACATCCGGCCTGCCCTGGACTCAGCGTCGCGTAGCGTCTTCATGATCATCCGGTTCCACTCACCGGGCCACACGCGCCCCAGCTTCCAGTTTCCTCCGCCGTGAATGGCCTCGTGGTGGGCCTGCTCCAGCCGGACGCAGAACTGGTCGATGTCCATGTCGCCCTTGAAGCCGCGCTGCTCGAACCACTCCCGGTGCTCCTTCGGGAGGACGTGGTGCTTCGGAGCGTCGGACATGCCCGCTCCTGCCTTGCCCGTCACCCGCATGCCCCGCACCTCCGGACTGTCCCCCAGCGCCTCGCGCACGCCCTCGGGCAGGTCTTGATGGGCCTGAGCCATCATCACCTGACCCCCGTGGATGCGGACGGCCGTGCTGACGGCGGGGAGGGAGATGACGCCCGCCTGTACGAGCCTTCGCATCAGCTCCACCCACTCGGCGGAGACAACGATGCGTGAGCCCGCCATGACACCCCCTGAACTCATCGCGAGGCCCACGCCGAGCGTCGCGGGTGCGGCCGGGGGAAGCCGGGGCAGCGACATCTTCAGCGAGGAAATCAGGGTGACCATCTCCAACACCTGCACGGCCACCAGAACCTTGCCGCCGTCCTCCATGGCCGACTGTCCATCCGAATGAATCGCGTTGAACTCCCGGGTCAATGTCCCCATCAGCTCGGGCATCGCGAGTGCCGCGGCCTCGACACGGTCCGGGTCCTGGGAAGCGAGGTCCGCCAACGGGGGCTCCACCAGACCCCGGACACGGTTGAGGTCCACGAACTGCTTCTCGAAGCTGCAGATGAAGCACTCCCGGAGCAAGGCATCGGTGAGCTGGAGGAAATCAACCCAGGTGGAGAGCAGCAGTGTGCCGAACATCGCGGCCTGGAGCCGTGGCCCCGTCATGCGCAGGACGCCCAGCTCCATCTCCGGGTTCTCCACTTCCGACGCGGCCCCAGCCATCACCGTCGCGCTTCCGAGCGCACCGCGAATCCACGTCACCTGTTTGGAGCCAAGGCGGAGAAAGCGCATGAACACCTCGCCGTTGATGGCCCGGCCATCAAAGCCGGGCCGACGCGTCGCAATCATGGACAACGCGGACTCGACCCTCTCCAGCGAGCCCTTCATCTCGTCAATGGACTCGAGGATTGCTTGTCGAGTCAGCGTGGCGCTCCGCGCTCCGCCTCCGATGGCTCCAGCCACAGTGCCAGGCCCAGCCCGCGTTGCGTCGCTTCGTGGCCCCCGATGCCGCCACAACCGTTGTCCTGCTTCGGGTCCCGCGATGGCGTGCGGGCGTTCGTCGCTCGGCTCCCCTTCCCAAGCGGGGGACGAGGCTGCACGCGGCGCGTGGTTCAGCGTTCCGTCGCGCCCGGGCGCATGAGTCACCGAGGCGCATCCCGTGGCCAGCAGCACTATGGCCAGCAAGGCGTTGGCGCGCATGGCCCACCCCCAACTTGAGCGTGCTGAACCAGCTCTCCATGGCCGCGTTGTCGTAGCCGTTGCCGCATCGGCTGATGCCGTGCCTCGCCAGAACGTGCGGGTAGTGCTCACCGGCGTATGTGCTCCCCTGGTCCGTGTGGTGCAATAGCCTACCAGTCCGCCGCGCTGTACGGCGACGCCGGAGGGGCGCATGAGTTGACGGCGCGGCGGCACGCCATGGCGCCCGTGCCTCGACGCAATACCTCCCGAGGGGGATGTCCGTCCCCGGAGTCTTCGGGTGTCATCCCCGGAGATGAGGCGCATCGCTCGTTGATGCGCTGACGGCTGTCTTCTGGGGCCATCCATGAGAGTGTTGGGAGTTCTTGCGCTGCTGCTGCTGGCGGGCGGCTGTGCGTCGACCCGTGTCGTGCGTCTGGATACGGGAGGGGGAAAGTCAATCGCATACACGCCCATCGAGACCGAGCCTGTCGAGATGGACGAAGAGGAGTTCAAGGGCGCCGTCGCGCGGCTCGTACCCGACCTGCGGCTGGACGCCGTGTTCAAGGAGGTCGACCAGGAGGACCGTCGCTCCTCAAGCGTGTCCCACGGGAGCGGCGGTGACGGGGCGCTGGGGCGGGCTGTCTCGTCGGCCCATGAGCGCGTCTGTCAGCGTCAGGAGGACCCAATGGGCTGTCTGGGCATGATGACCGGTGGACTCACACTGGGGCCGATGGAGCGCAGGATGCTCGCGCTCTACTTCGCGTTCGATGGCGCCTGGGACGACGTCGAGGAGGACCTCCGCGACACGGTGAATGTCGCGGCCCTGCGGGGCCTGGTGACGACGATGTCCGGGGCGGCACTGAAGACGCTGGTGGCTCCCGAGCCCATGACGAAGCCCATCTCGCTGGCCTGGGCGGCCTCGCTGATTGCGTATCTAGGGACGGAGCCCGTCTGGAAGCTCGGGCAGGGCTTCTCGCGGCTCGTGGAAGAGTCCCGGGACGCGGCGAGCTTCGAGGAACTGGAGCGCGTCGGACATCGCTTCGGTGATGTGCTGGGCGACAACGGGGCCCGCGTCCTGGTGGTCGTCTCCTTGTCGGTGCTCGGCGGGAGGAACGCCATGGCGGTGCGAGGACCGAAGATGCCGGGCTTCGCTCAAGCCGCGATACGCGCCCAGACGGAAGCGGGCTTTCAGCTCGCGGGTGCCCTGTCTGGAGACGTCCGGTCGATTGCGCTCACGTCCGGAGGAGAGCTGAAAATGACGCTCGCGCCAACGGCGGTCGCCGCGGTCGCGATGGGACCTGGCGCGGCTCCCATGGGGACAGTGGGTGGCATCCCGGGGGACGCGGAAGGCACGGTGCACCCCATCTGCGCGGGCAAGGGCACGGCCTCTGAATCGGATGGCGGCCCGTGGGCACAGCGCTGCCAGGAGCTCTTCATCAAGGCAGGGATGCGCCCGGAGGACCCGGCGAACCTGATTCGAATCAAGGGCCATCGAGGGCCCCACCCCGAGGCCTACCATGCGCGAGTCTTCGAGTTGCTGAACGACGCGACGGGAGGATGCCGGGGCGCTGGCGGGTGTCGGGCCGCGTTGACGCGCGAGCTCGCCAGGGTTGCGCGAGAGCTCGTCACGAAGGGAACGGAGTTGAGGACCCTCGTGACCCGAAATGCCGAGGAGTAGGCGGGAACGCTTCCTCACGAGCTTCAAGGCGCAGGCGTCCCCGCGTGGCTCTCGACTCCGTGGGAGTGCGGGCAAGGCCGCCTTCCGCTGCGGGGTTGCGAAGCATTACGTGGTGGACGCCTGCCCTGTCGCATGGGGAAGAGGCCCACGGCCCTGGTGGCTACGCTGAAGGTCTCATTCACAGGAGGCTTTCATGCGACGTCCGGTCGGTCTGTTGAACGCGTGTGTCCTGATGATGCTGGGATGTGGAGCCTTGGAGGAACCCGTGCTCACGGCGCCAGATGAAGGCTCCGTGGCGGAGACGTCGGAGGCGGCGCTGGACCTGGGCCCCGTCCTCGTCACCTGTCCGGTGGGAACGAGTCAGGCCTTCTACTCGCCAGGGCTGAAGAACACGCCCCAGGATGTCACGGTGTCGGGGCAGGCGACCCTGAGCAACTGCGTGACGGTGCTGGGTGACCCGGTGACGTCTGGCACCAACAGCCTGACGTCGAGCGTGGTGCGGGGCTTCTCATGTGGAGACCTCCTGCTGCCCAGGGCCGTCACCCAGACGGTGACGTGGAACACGGGGAGACCTCGACGATGGTCTTCACCCAGCTTCGCGTGGGCGTGCAGGGCACGCTGTCCGTCTTCGTCCTGACGGGCACCGTCCGCTCCGGAAAGTTCGTCGACGCGACGGCGGTCCGGACCATCTCCTATGTCACCGTCGACCTGGAGGACGGTTGCGCGTCCCCCGAAGGGCTCACCTCCCTTTCGGGCCTCACGACGCTCTCCCTGACGAAGGTGCTCTGAGCCCTCTACGAGCGTGAGTCGATGTCGTGGCGGCGAGCCCCTCGCCCCACGACGCCTCACGTGCATGGGGCTGTGTCCGTTGCGACAGGCCGCGCGTGGATGTTGGTGTCCGACACTTCCCGTGGCAGGTGCGGCACATCGCCCCGGTCTCGCGGGGAGGTGCGAGCGTCATTCATTGTCTCTTGTCGTCTTTCGCGGATGGGCTTGTGCGCGGTGGATTCCTATCTCGGCAACGGAAGCGTTATCGGGAGCGGAAATGCGCAGAAGCCTGTTGGCGGCGGTGGTGGTCATTCTTTCCGCACTCGCCCTCACCTCGACATTCGACGTGTCGGCGGGGAGTGGCGAGGAGGCCCCCGCGCCCCGGGAGCCGGCTGCCTTGGCCGCCGCGCCGCGCTCTGACAGCCCCGGCCCCGTCGTCGTCACCTGTCCCGTCGGCATCACCCAGGCGTCGTACATGCCCGGGTTGGGCGAGCTGACGAAGGACGTGACGGTGGCGGGGGCCACCACGCTCAGCAACTGCGTCACCATCCCCGCGACGCGGGTGACGTCCGCGCGCCTGCCGCTCGATTCGAGCCTGCTCGCGGGCTACTCCTGCGCGGACCTGATGACGCCGCGCACGGTGCGCCAGGTGGTGCAGTGGAACACGGGCGAGACGTCCACGCTGGTGTTCAGTCAGTCGAGAGAGCTGGCCCAGGGGCCGCTCACCGTCTTCACGCTGACGGGCACCGTGGAGTCGGGCGCCTTCGCGGAGGCCACCGCCATCTGGACGGTGACGTACCTCAACTCCGACATCGAGAAGGGCTGTGCGTCACCCGGTGGGCTCATCTGGCTGAGCGGGCCGTCCACGCTCGAGCTCATCCGCACGATGACGTGAGTCGTTGGGAAGATTGGAAGGAGGCTGCTCATGCGTGCGATGTCATGGAGTGTGAGGGGGCTCGTGCTCGTCGGGCTCTGTGGCCCGTTGGCTTGTGGAGACGGCGGAGGAGGCCCGGGACGTGGGGCGCTGGAGGGGCCGGGAGCGATGACGATTGAGCGGCCTCCGGAGAAGGTGCTCATCACCTGTCCCCTCGGTCATGGGGAGGCGAGGTACGGCACGGGCGTGAAGGCCGAGCCCCGCGACAGCGCGGTGTCGTTCCAGGCGACGGTGAGCAACTGCGTGACGGTGCTCGGCTCGGCGGTGAAGTCGGCGACGCTGGGCACGGAGGCGCCGAGCCTGATGCGAGGCCTGTCCTGCACGGACCTGGCGCGAGCCGGAGCGGGACGCCAGGTGGTGACGTGGAACACGGCGGAGACGTCCACGGTGCTGATGAGCCAGTCACACCTCTCCGTGCAGGACGCGACGACGCTCGTCACGCAGACGGGGAGGGTGCTGTCCGGCAAGTTCCAGGGCGCCACGGCGGTGAGGACCACCACGTTCCTGAGCACGGACATCGACAATGGCTGCCGCTCCGAGGAGGGGCTGACGTACCTGAAGGGACCGGCGACCTTCAGCGTGACGTACCCCTGAGTCCTGGCGCCGTGGGGACTGCGCGGGGCGGGTGAAGCATTGCATGATGGCTCCCGCCCGAGGTCGAGCGAGGAGCCGCATGTCCGTCCCCCGTGAGTTTCAGAGCAAGCCCCTCGACAGGTTCCTGGAGAACCGCCCTCCACTGGATTGCCTGGGGCAGTGGGATGAGACCGTCCACGACGCGTTCCTGCTGAGTGGCCGGCTCGACACCCCCGCCGAGACGGCGTGGTTGAAGGAGACGTTCCTCGCCCTGCGCAAGCGGGCCAGCGCGGACCTGGTGTCGTTCCACGACGAGCTGATGGTGACGCCGTACGGAGGGGCGGACGTCGCGTGTCCGGAGGGGTACTCGCCGTGGCGGGTGGAGTTCGGCCTGTCGCTGTTCCCCAAGCGGGAGCAGGGCTTCGCGCGCCTCGAGTGCGTCGTGGAGTTCAGTCTGTACGAGACGCGCCTCGACGCCTTTCGCGTGCTCAAGGTGTTGCCGGAGGCTGGCGCGGAGGTGAAGGCGTGCGCGGAGCCTCGGGGCACGCTCCAACTCGAGTCGCAGCGCCCGGCGCGGCTCATGCTTCCCATGCCCAAATCGCGGCGGGCGTCGGAGGTCGTCGTGGAGGTCTACGGGAAGTCGGGTCCAGGGCCCTATCTCCACGATGCGGTCCGGACGTGTGTGACGGCGGAGGCGCTCGGGGACACGGCGGCGCGCTGGCGGTTGGAGGGGCCCTCACCGAGCCGCGAGCCGGGCGCGGAGAGCCACACGCTCTCGGTCATCCTCGCCGTGAGGCCGGATGCTCCCGCCATCCAGGCCGCCGGGAGCCTGCTCGCATTCAGCAAGGAGAACTGGCTGGACGCCGTCGTGGGAGACCACTGGCGGCAGTTCCTCACCAGCGTGCGCGAGTTCCAGGGGAGCGGCGCGCCCGCGGAAACCTACGGCGAGTGGATGGACCTCCTCGTGCCGCCTCCGCCCAGGGCCTGAGTCACGAGAAGGGCGCGAGGCAATCCATGTATCCTGCCCCGCAATGCGCTCGACCCTGTTCCTGCTGGTGGTCCTCTCCGCCTGCGCGACCTCTCGTCCGACTGCGAAAGGAGACGCGGGGCCGGCTCCAGGCGAGCCCTCCACCGCGCCGCCAGTCGGACCTTTTGGAACGGCGCATCGCTTCAACCTGATGGAGGCGTCCGCCGACGGGCGGTGGTTGATTGCCTGTCAGGCGCGAGAGGACACGGACAAGAACGGTCGAATCGACGAGGACGACCACACGTTCGCTCACCCGAGGTTTGGCGAAGGGGATAGGGCCGTCACGTATCTCTTCCTCGATTCAGGCCTGGGGACTCCCATCGAGGACTTCCTCGGCGCGGACGTCTCCGGTCGCTACCTCGCGGTGGTTCGCAATCAGACCCTCATCCTCCTCGACGTGTGGACGCGAGATGAGCGGGAGTTGGTGCGATACAGCGTCCCTGATTCGACCAGACCTGACGCGCTGTGGCCTCCGCCTGTCGCGCGCTTCTCGTCCGACTCAAGGCACATGCTCTACCTGCGAGAGACGCAAGGGCGCGTGTCCGCCGTTGTGCGGGAGCTGTCCTCGGGCCGCGAGCAACAGGTGGAGTCGGGGGCGGGTGAGCTGCGGAACGCGGACTTCAGCGATGCCGGTGACTGGGTGAACCTCTGGGTCCACACCGAGGACATTCCCGAGGGTGAGCCTCGCGAGCGGCCGGTCCATTCGTCCTCGCGGCTCCGCGGGTCGTGCAAGCTCGACCCGAAGGGGGAGCGCTACCGCATGAATGAGGACATGCTGGTCTGGCGCGCGCGTCGTGTGGAGGGAGGGCCTTTGCATGAACTCAGGGGCGCGGCGCGCATCGATGAAAGAGAGCCCCTGACCTTGCTGCTGGGACGCTTCATCCTGCGGCGGGGAGAGGCCGGTGAGCTGTTCGCCGAGGACGGCTCGGGGCGGCGCACCGAGTGGGTTCCCGCCTTCTGCGAGGGCCGAATCCTGGTCGCGGACCCTCGGCGTGAACTCGTGGTGGTGGCGTGCACGTACAAGGGGCCTGAGTCGCTGGCCACCGTCGAGCTGCATGGGGCCGAAATCCATCAGCCGCTGGACTTCCACGTCACCTATCGAGACGAGGACTCAGCCTTCTCCCCCTTCCCGATTCCACGGCTCGTCTCCCTGCCCGAGGGGTTCCCGGAGTACCTCGCTCCCGACGGGCAGGTGGCTCAATTCATCGATTCGAGGCGCGTCCTCATCGACCTGGAGACGCGGGCCTTGCACCGCGTCGATGACAACATCGTGACGACGCGAGGTCTTCTCGCGCTGCTCTGGGCCCCGCTTCACTTCGAGCCCCATGAGGTGACGAGAGACCGTGTCGCCAACAAGGAACTCGTCAAGAGCCGCCGCCGCCCCCTGTCCTTGTGGGATGTCGAGACGGGCAAGCGGACCTTGCTCGCCGAGCATGCGACCCACTGGGTTTTCCAAGCGGGCTCGCTCGTCCTGGCCGGTGGCCTCGTTGTGGACATGGAGTCGCGACAGGTGGTGGGCAGGCCCTCCGTGATGGACACCACGGTGATGGCGCTCGACAAGCGGGGGCGCATCCTCCGTGGGAAAGCACCTCCGCGGGAGCAGGGCCGGCGTGAGCCCCTCCGAGATGTCTGGGGACCTGTCTCTTGGGAGCCCCTGGTCCGGTAGTCGTCTGATTGGCACTGGAGGACCGCATGAGGTGCTGTCATTGCTGAGCACGTCACCCTCCGCTGATGCGCCGGGCGTCCGATGGAGCCCTCCCCGTGAGGTGAGGGGCCGTGGGTCGCCTGATGACCGGGGACACTCGGCTGATGACAGGTGTCATCAGGGCGAGAGGCTCGGTTGTCCTCCTCGGGCGTGCGTCTGCTCGGAAAATCCAGGGGTTGTTCGTGCCAGGCCCGCCGCCTGAGGCTGGCACACGCGCTGCTATGGGCTCCCGGGACGCATCAATCCGCCTCCCATCCCCCGAGGGTCCCGCCATGAGCATCTCCCCCCTGCAGAACTCCTCTGTCCCCCGCTCCAGCGTCTCTTCAATTCGCGGCGGTGGCGTGGAGTCCTCTTCCTTCAGTCCGTCGACGGGCATGGGCGTGAAGAGCGCGCCGGGCCTGGCCGCGCTCCAGAAGGACGGCTTCGAGCTGGGGGGCTCGGGAGGAAAGGCGCACCTGGGCAAGCTCCTGGAGAGCACCCTCTCGGTGATGAACACGCTCGTGCAGGTGATGTCGCAGATCGCCGAGCAGGGCGGCGTGCAGGCGCCCCAGGGTGCCAAGGGCGCGTCCAAGAGCTCGTGCTTCGGTGGTGACAGCGGCTTCTCTCCGCAGGCGTCCTCGGGGCGGCCTCCGCTGGACCTCAATCCCACGCCGACGGGCCCCAGCGCGGCGCCGAGCTTCGATGCGGCGCCGAGCGTCGATGCGGCGCCGAGCGTCGCGGGTGGGAAGAAGCTGGGCGGCAACCTGCCTCCGGGGTTGGAGAAGCTGCGGAGCACCATCGAGTCGGCGGCGGCCAAGACGGGCGTGCCGGCGGAGATGCTGGCCGCGCAAATCTGGCAGGAGTCGCGCGGCAACCTGGAGGCCGTCTCCACCAACGGTGGCAATGGCCTGACGGACACCGGCCTGATGCAGGTCAACCCCAACACCTTCAAGGAGCTGCAGTCGAAGCACCCCGAGCTGCAGGGCAAGGACCTCTCCGACCCGGCGACCAACATCCTCGCGGGCGCCTGCTACATGAAGGACATGAAGGAGCAGTTCGGGAGCTGGGACCTGGCGCTGCGCGCCTACAACTCCGGCCCGAATGGCGTGGACCGCAACAACGCGAACGCGATTCCCGCTGGCACCGGTGACGCGACCTACGTGACGAAGGTGAAGGACTTCATGAGCACCCTCTCCACGGGCGAGGGCACGCTGCCGGCGTGAGCGACCGACGCCCACCATTCCACGCACCTCTGACACGCCAGGATTGCAGCGGCGCGTCGCGACATTTCCCCAGGATTTCCGTTCATCGGGTGTGCGGCTGAAGTGACATCGGATTTCACCTGTCCTTCGGCTGCATTGACTCAACGTGAACCAGGGCCACACCTGGTCGGCCGCCATGTCGCGGTCGCGTGCAACGGGAGAACAGGGACATGAAGTCCATCAATGGATGGTGGGGCGCGGTGCTCGTGTCGGGACTCATCGGCTGTGGGCAGGAGGCGAAGGAGCCCGCGCCGGAGCAGGCGGAGATTCGTGCCGCCGAGCAGGAGGCTCGCTTCCTGACGCCGCCCGCGGGCTGTACCGAAATCACCGTGGGAGAGATGGTCAACGGCATCGAGCTGACGCCGGTGCAGTACGAGCGGCAACCGACGTTCCGTGGCGACTTCTCGAACACGGGAGGCGCGCAGCGGGACGAACTGCGCATCCGCCTGGACATGAACACCCAGCCGGGGCTGTATGACTTATCGCTGGGCGGGGCGAACACCTTCACGTGCGACCAGTGCGTCTTCGGCTACCAGGACATTGGAACGACCTCGCAGAAGCTGTTCGTCGCCGACGCGGGAGCGCTGCTGCTCGCGCTGCAGGTGTCGCCGCAGCAGACGGTGGGCGCGCTGTCGAACGTGGTGCTGCGGGAGTCGGTGCTCGCGACGCCCACCTCGGGGCCTTACACGGGTTCGTCGGTGGTGTCGGGAGGCGAGTGCCGGTGGATTCGCTTCGCGACGTGGAACACGGTGCGCCCGGGCGGGTGTGACCCGCGTCAGGGTTCGCTGACGTCGAACCTGCATGACACCGCGTGTGTCTCCGACGACTACGCGGCGACGGACGGCACGTTGCAGCGCGCGCTGGGGACGAAGACGCAGGGCGAGGCCTGCACCGCGACGCCCGCGGAGAGCGAGCACTCGTTGACGACGACGGACTGCGAGCAGGGCTTCGCGTGCACGGACCTGCTGAGTGACGACGCGCAGTGCCTGAAGACGTGTGACTTCATGACGGCGACGCCGGGGTGCCCCACGGGCACGGTGTGCGGCGTGTATGGCCTGTGCATCGAGCAGTCGGTGCTGGAGCCGATTGGCTTCGCGTTCGACACCGCGCTGATTGGCGAGGCGTGCTCGGCGTCCTTCACCGAGTTCTGTGGCGTCGAGGGTGCGCGTGGAACGTGCTTCGACCCGGACGGCGCGGCGGGTCCGGCGGGGGCGACGTGCCACCGCTACGCGCGTGCGCGCTCCGAGTGCGGAGCGGGCGAGGAGCTGGGCTACATCTACTACCCGCTGTCGGGTGGCGGTGGAGACCGCGGCTACGGCTTCTGCTACTTCGACGGTCGCTGAGTCGGCGTGACATCTCCCCGTCCGGTGTGCCCGGACGGGGAGGGCGCGACGTGTGTCAGGGTGCGGAGGCCCTCTCGCCGAGGGCGCCTTCGTAGCCTCTCTGGAAGGCACCCCGCATCAGAGCGCGCTCACGAAGTCGAGCAGCATGCCGCGCTCGTCCCTGGACATGGCCTTGAAGCGGTCCCGGCTCGCGCTGCCCTGCCCGCCGTGCCACAAGATGGCCTCTTCGAGGGTGCGGGCACGCCCATCGTGGAGGAAACGCGTCCCGGGATTGGTGTGCTCGAGCAGCCCCAGGCTCCACAGCGGGGCCGTGCGCCATTCCTGCCCGGTGGCGACACCTTGCGGGAAGTTGTCTCCCAGCTCGGGCCCCATGTCGTGCAGCAGCAGGTCCGTGTACGGACGAAGGGTCTGCTCGCGCAGCTCGGCATAGCGGTGTCCGGTTCCCGTGGTCAGCGTCGCCACGTGGCACGCATTGCAGCGAGCCTGCGTGAACAGCACCGCGCCGGTGGCGACGCGCTCCTGCATCCGACGCTCGTCCGCTTCGTCCGCTCGCATCTGCGCCAGCTCGGCCTGGAGCTTGGAGGGGTCCGGGTCCTCGACCAGGTCTCCAAAGTCCACGGCGTAGTTGCGCAGAGGCTGCTCACCGGGGAAGTGGCGCTGGGGAGGAACCGCCAGCAGGCTGGTGTAGTCGACGATGAGGCGCAGGTGCTCGTCGCTGAGCTCCGGGGCGGCGGAGTTCGCATTGCGGCAGTCCTCGTCGTCCGTGGCCAGGCCGCAGTTGTGGGTGGGGAACATCGACGTCGTCACGCCCATGTCGTTGTTGAGGGCGCCCGCGACCTGCTCCTCCACGGTCGAAGCCGTGCCGCGCCAGCCGAAGCGACCCACACGGGTGATGGACGGGAAGCGCGGGTCCGGAATCAACTGAAGCTTGCCGACCGCACCGTCGGGGTCCTGTCGGCTCGCTTCGGCGAGGGCCTTCAACTGCTTCTCCGGCACCGCCTCCAGCAGGCCCATCCCCACCATGTGCGGAGCCGTATGCACCGACATGCGAGCAGGCAGCTCCAGCGCGTTGCCCTGCCGGTCCGTCAGCGAATAGACGGGTGCTTGCAGCGTGTACGCGGTTCCATCCGGGTACTGCCCCGGAGTCTCCCGATACGAGGTGACCTTCAGCACCGCGTTGCGTCCGTCGTACTGGGTCTTGCCGTCGTTCACCACGCCCTGCCAGAGGTGCCCGCCGAAGCGGCTGTCCGGCACGAGCTTGCCGGTGGCGTCCACGTCCGCGGTGAGCACCACCATCGTCGACAAGGGCGTGTTGAGCGCGGGAGAGCTCTTGCCGTTGTTCACATGGCAGTCGATGCATGAGGCCTGCTGGAACCGGGGGCCCGCCTTGTTCATGGCGGTCGTGACAGCCGGATTGCCGGGCTCGTGGTGGCCTCCCGTGAGGAAGGAGGTATGAATCAGGCGCCGCCCTTCGGTGAAGGCCTGGATGTTGCGACCCGCGATGTTGAGGCTCGCCTGCATGAAGTTGATGTGGGTGAACCCCGAGGTGTTCTCCTGGAGGGTCATCATCTTGCCGCCCGCCAGGGCGCTGTCCGGGATGGGCGTCGAATCCCAGGGAATCGCGGGGGCATCACAGCAGGGGCCCCGGTACCAGGGCACGATGCCGGGAGTGCCGACACGGTAGACGAGCGCGTCCGAGTAGTAGTTGAAGCGACCGAGCGCGTTGCCCTTGGGGCCGTCCAGGAAGATGCCGAGCTCGAACTCATACAGGTCGCCCTCGCGCAGGTCCCGATTGAGCGCGGCTGAGCGCGTAATCTGCTTCACCAACACGAACTCGCCATCCGCGAGCGGGACATTGAGGTCCCGAAAGCCGCTGGGGCTGTTGTTGTCCGGCAGGGCGTCGTAGTTCTTGATGGGAGTCTCCAGCTCCTGGTCCCTCCGAAGGGTTCCGGGGGGCAGTTGCTTCATGCCCCCGTTGTCCCCATAGAGCGCCACCGACATCGGCAGGTAGGGCTGCTCTCCTCGCCGCCCGATGTACCCACCGCGGAAGTTCGTCCCGTACAGCCACCACTGCGGACGCACGACGAGCGTCAGGATGCGGGTCCCGGGCTTCTTGGGGTCGGGATTGGGGTTGTCGTAGAGGGTGATGTCGTGGGTGCGGCGCTCGAAATAGTGCGCCGCGAAGGTCATGTAGTTGTCCCCGCCCAGTGGATTGCCCTTCGGAGGCATCTCGCGTGCGTGGCGGTCGCGTGTACGTCCGCCAAGCTTCGTCACGAGCGTGCCACCGGGGAGCGTGTAATGGGTCGTGGGCTGCGGGTCGGCCCAGGTCAGCTCGGCATAGCCATCGGGACCATTGCCTTCAGGTTGAGTGGGTCCGCCCGGCGTTGGCCCTTCGCCGACCTGCACGGTGCCGGAGTTGCAGGCGGCCGTCAGACATGCCCAGGCCACCACCGCGAGCAGCGTGGGCCGGGTGCTCACTGCCTGCTTCGGATTCCGACCAGGGATGGCCACCTGCGAGGAACTGCCCGCGGGGGCGAACATTTCAGGAACGCAGCTCACGGTTCGACTCCTTTCAAGAAGGTTGGACACAGACATCCGCTCAAGGTGCATAGAGGCGCTTGAGTGCCTCGTATGCGGGCCGCGTGTTTCGGTCGACGTCGACGATGCCCCACCACTCCTCATTGAAGGTGCTGTCGGGGTAGGGGCCACCGCCCGGGGCCGAGCCACCGTTGTCGTGCTGGGAGGGATTGCCGGCCTTCCACCACTCGTCCGACCACTCGAAGACGGTGCCGCCGGAGCACACGCCTCCTGTGTTCGCGGTCGAGTGGTCGAGAAGCTCCTGGGTCAGGGCGTGGGTCGCCTTGGCCTGGCTTTCGGGGTCGTATCCGGGGAGCTTCGCGTTGAAGGCATCCGCACCGTACTCGGCGAGGAACATGGGCTTGGTGCTGAGGTCCTTCCACTGGGTGAAGGCGTCTCCGAACGTGATTCCGCGATACATGTTCAAGCCCCAGACGTCGATGTCCGGCATGGCCGCGATGGTGGCCCTGGACGGCATCTCGCCATAGACGGTCGCGATGGGGTGCTTGGAGTCGAGCGCCTTGATGGCCGCGGCAATCTGGTTCAGGCGCGCCATCGAGTCATTGAAAGACACGTTGGTATACAGGCCGTTGTAGTTCCATTCGTTGCCAAGGGACCACATGAGGATGGCGGGGTGGTCCTTGAGCGCCGCGACGTGCTGGGAGGCGCGAGCAGCGGGGTCGCCGCCGTAGGAGTACACGCTCATGACCACGCGGATGCCCGCGGCGTGCAGCTTGTCCAGCACCACGGTGTCGCGGATGGTGTCGTAGGTGCGGACCACGTTGATGCCCGCGGCCTTCATCAGCGCGATATCCTTGTCGGCGAAGGCGGCATAGTCCCCCCTGGGTGGGTGTTCGCGCCCCTTTCCGACAGGGTTCCAGCAGACGCCCTTCATCTGGATGGCCTTGCCACCGACCTTGATGGCTCGCCCGTCCACGGAGACTTCACCG
Organism: Myxococcus eversor; assembly: GCF_010894455.1. Classification (GTDB taxonomy): domain Bacteria; phylum Myxococcota; class Myxococcia; order Myxococcales; family Myxococcaceae; genus Myxococcus; species Myxococcus eversor. The sequence goes on from NZ_JAAIXY010000026.1 coordinate 137,844, forward strand.
TCGCCCCAGTCGCTGGGGCCTCCATCCGGAGAACCCGCGTCAGGACTGCCTCCATCCGTGCGCGGGGACCCGCCATCCTCGCGCGAGGGCCCGCCATCTTCACGCAGGGGCCCGCCATCCCCGTTGAGGTCGCTCGGCTCGCTGGAGTCCCCTGAACAGGACTGGATTGCAATCATCAACAGGCTCAAGACAAGGCCACGAAGTTTCATGAACGCCTTTCAAAACGATGCGCCCAACGTCCAGTTGAGGCCGGAATAGCGCTCCTGGGAGATGCCTCCCCCGGTCCATTCCGTTCCCGCTCCGGAGAAGGTGTCTGCGTATTTCTGGAAGCGGTAGCGAACGCTGTACTCGAGCGGCCCGACGAGCTCGCCGCCGACTCCCGCCTCGAGCCCGAAGCCGCTGCTCGACACCTCGGGACCATAGCGGTCCTTCTGCTCGCGGCCCGGCTGAGGCCGGATGAAGTACAGGAAGCCCGCCTCGAGCCGAGCCAGACGGGCCAGGGTCACCGACACATCCAGCCCCACCGCCGCATGGGTGCGGCCCGTCTTGGGAAACAGCGCCTGGTATTCCTCGGCCACCTCGAATGCGTGGGAGATTCCGCCTGCGCGAAGCCCCACGAACGCGGGGAGGGGCGTGGCCGTGAACGACAGCGGGAAATACAAACGATAGGTGCCGAAGAGCGACCCATACGTGTCCACGGCGCTCGCGGTTCCCCCAGGTCCGCCTCCCTGGATACTGACCTGGGTCCAGCGACGCGACAGCTCGGCGGTGACGCCCAGGCCCTTCAGCGCCGTGTCTCCCAGGAGCGCCAGCGGAAACGCGTCGAGCCCGGCGCTGAAGCCCGAGTACGGACTGGGCGTTCCGAACAACAGGGAGCGCTCCGGCCTCTCCGCCTCCGGCTGCGACTCCAGTTGTCCGCACGACCGGATGCCCGGGCCCGCGCAATAGGACCGGAAGGTGGTGGCGCCACCGAGCCTCACGGAGACCCATCGAGGCCCCACCACTGGCGAGGGAGCCTTCACGAGTGCCACGTCCTCCACTGGCGCCGCCGCGACCTTGGCCGTGGGCTTGGGGGGAGGGGCGCCACTCGAAACCCGTGCGTCCGCCGTGGCCGTGGGCCTGGGGGGAGGGACGCCACTCGAAGCTCGTGCATCCGCCGTGGCCGTGGGTTTGGGGGAAGGGACGCCACTCGAAGCTCGTGCATCCGCCTTGGCCGGGGGCAGAGGAGCAGCGTCCTGTGACATCGAAGCGACCGGCTCCGCGGGCTCAACGGACTCCTGGGGGACGACCTCCGTCGCGGCTTCGTGCAACGTCGTCAGGATGGCGTCCGCGGCCCGGAAGGCGTCCTTCTTCGAGAGCCTTCCCTTCTTGAGCGGATACGATTCGGTTCCGAGCAAGCTCCCCGACGCGCTCACCACTTCCACGGTGAGCGCACGCCCCGACACGGCGCCCCGGACGGTCGCCGCGAGCCCGAGCTCCCTTGAGAGCGCGACGATGGCCGCATCCGTGTGGGCCTCGCGTCCCCGGAAACCCAACCGTCGCGCGCGGGTTGCATACAGCTTGCCCTTGATGACGTCGGAGCCCTTGGCCTGCAACGAGCGTTCGAGCTGTTTGCGAACCGCGTCCCGACGGTCCCCGGTGAGCTCGAGCACCGCGACCCGCTGCTCCGCACGCGCCCAGAAGGACGTCAGGAGCACGCACAGCAACATCACTGCATTCAACCACTGGCCGCGAAGAGTCACTTGTCCCATACCTCTGTCACGTCGACTTCAAGGGTGCACCGCGCTCGCCCATCACCTGGGCAGCCGCATGGTCCGGACTGCTTCGACGGTCGACGCCTCCATCCGGGCCGGCAATCCGGGGAGCAGCGCGTCGACCGAGGCGGGAACATTGAGCGGATGGATGAGCGCCAACTGGACGGTCCGGCTTGGAACGTCGAGGAGAATCAAGAAATAGCGATAGCCAGACACCGGACGGCGCAGGGCCGCACCGGGCCCACGGGCAGGGCTGGCGACCGCGCCCCTCGCCGCTTCGGCGCTCGTCGCTTTGTCGATGAGGTCGGCTTCCCCGCCCAGGGTGCTGACGTTGCACTTCGAGCCACAGGGGCCCTCGCCGACATAGCCGCCATAGCCAAACATGTTGGTGCTGAAGACGTCGAGGTTCCGGAAGTCGTTGTTGTCGTTCACGACCTCGAAGACATTGAACTGGCCGCAGCCGTCACCCAGGTACCACTTGTCAGGCTCCTTGGCGTAGCAGTGGCAACCGCCGAAGGCGCCCGCGCGCACGAGCTCTCCATGACTGAGGCCCACCCACGGGGCATCGAACCAGTTTCCGTTCGAGCCCTGCGAGCACGCCTGTCCGAGCGAGCCCGCGTGGGGCATGGTGGCGAGCATCACGAAGAGCTTCGAGCCCGACCAACCCCAGGTCTTCTTCTTTCCGCTCCCTTGCGGTGGGCAGTACGGCGCGCTTCCAGGACCGCACGTGAAGTCCTCGCTCGTCGAGACGTCGACCAGACACTCGGTCCCGATGACGCCGTCGAAGCCCTTCGCTTCGGTGTTGTTCCCCTCGAAGTGGAGGCCCTCCGGGCTCTTCGGGCTCCGTGCGTCCCAAGATGACACCAGGTTCCAGGGCCCCTTCGAATCGCCCTCCGGTTGATACACGGCGAACTGCTTGACCTTCATCGGGCCTCGCAGCGTCACGATGAGGTCCTCGTCCCAGGGGGTCAGCTCATTGCCTTCGATGGTGTGCTTGCTGAGACAGCACCCCGTGCCCTGATAGGCATCACAGGGCCCCGTCGCGGGGTCCCTCCGACTCGGATACCAACCCGGCGCGCCGATGGACTCGAAGGTGAGCGTCCCGCCGTGTGAGGCCGGGTCCAGCTCCGAAGGGTCCAGATCCGCTCCCAGGCCGCCATCGACGGGACCTGGCGTGGGACCGGGGTTCTCGGTCGAGGGACCGCCATCCGGCGACCGTGAGCCGGAGCCTTGCGAGCATGCGCAAAGCAGCGCCAGGAGCAGGCTCGTCACTTCGAGGCGCCGGCGGCGCCGACGACCCCGGAGGAGCAACACCGGAGCGCCGAGCAGAGCGAACGCGGTAGGCGCCGAAGCGGCCGTGCATCCAAAGCCATACTGGATGGGGGGCGCATCCAAGGGAACGACGCCCGGCGTGCCTCCATCCGTGGTCGACCCGAAGAAGAGGTCGGAGCTTCCATTCGAGGAGGCCACGTTGGGATTGCGGCCCGCCGCCAGCTCGTCCCAATCACCGGTGCCGTCGCCATCCGTATCCGCCCGGTCCTCTTTGACTCCGTTGAGCGCCGCCTGAAGAGACTCCGTGTCGAACGCTCCCGTCAGTCCGTGCTGCCGCAGCGTCTCCGCGAAGGGTTGGGTGGCGGTCCCTCGCCCGCCAATGGCGGTGGCGTGGCAAAGGATGCAGGGCGGCGTGTTCTCCATCGCCGTCGCCGTCCGAATCACCGAGGGGAAATTGCTGGTGGCCCCCGCGGTGGTGCCAAGGAAGAGCGCGACCAGCACCATCGGTCGGGCGAAACGGGAAGGGCAGAGGGCGCTTGGCACGATGGGACTCACAGGTAGAAGTGCAGCAGGAGGACGCTGCCCAGGTTGGAGATGGAGGGCTGCCCCTCGACAGGCGTCTGCCGGGCGAACCCGTCGAGCCGGACCTCAAGGCCTCGCGCGGCGAACCAGCTCAATCCCAGCCAGCCCCCGAGTTGTATCCCCGTCGCTCCGCGCTGGTCCTCTCGAAGGACCTCGACGGTGCCCAGCAGGTGCAGGCCACGGACGACCTCCAGGTCCGCCTGGGCGTACCCCACCACGCCCATCTGGGTCCCTCCCTGCTGGCTGCCGCGCACCAGCGCGTCCAGCTCGGCGACCAATGCGAGGTCGGGGGACGGCGCATAGCGGGCAAACAGTCCATGCGCCTGGCGCAACGTGTTCGCCTCCAGGTTCAGGCGGTCGAAGCGGGCGAAGGTGACCAGGCTGGACACACCCGCGGTCAGGTTCGGTGCGAAGGCGTACTCGAGGTAGCCGGAACCTCCCCGCTCGCGAAAGCCGTCCGGGCCCACCTGGAAGTTGCCGGCGATGGCCATCACCTCGGTGCGGAAGTTCTCCGCCGACCAGGCCACCGCCACGCCGTGCTGCTGGGTGTCGTTGAAGTCCGTGCGGGTCACCGCCCTGGCCCAGAGCGTGTGTTCGACGGAGCGGAGTCCAAAGGGGAGCGTCAGACGCCCGGCCCTGATGAACAGCGCATCCTCCAGCAGGGCGGCTCCCAGCCAATAGTCGCGACTGACGAGCTTCGGCCCGTCGATGTCGCCGACAGGGGTCAGGCTGGCCGCGAAGGCGCGGCGGGGTGCCACACCGAGCGAGGCCATGGCCCTGAAGGCCCCCACCACCACCGCTGCGCGGACATCGGCGGCCATCACCACGGGGACCAACACGTCGCGGACCTGCCCCTCGTTGCTCGTAGCTCCGAGGTTCACCGAGCGCGTGAAGAGGCCCCCCGCGCGCACCGACACCTCCGGCAGAAACCACTCCGGGCGCGAGGACCCGAGCGCGCCGTAGAGGAATTGGGTGTCGGAGTCCGCTTCACCTTCCGGGTTGTGCGCCCCCCATTGGGTTTCCAGGAGGGTCTGCTGCTGCGCGCGCCCGTAGTCCGTCATCACGCCGCCACCGCTGGGGTCGACGTGACAGGACTGGCAGCCCGTATAGTTGTGTTTGATCATCCAAGGGAACGCCAGGGCCGCCCGTGGATGGACCAGCAGGCACAACGCAAGCGTCCAGGTGAGCACTCGAACAGACACGTCTGGGTCCTTCTCTCAGCGCTCACGAACGGCATTGTCCGCCGACGCGCGCGAATGTTCTCAGGCCTGGGTGATTTCGAAGGCGACGTCGACGTCGATGTCTGGTTTGACGGTGATGCCCATGTAGCTCGGGACGGCGACGCCGAAGTCCTTGAAGTTCACCTTCACCTGCGAGGTCACCTTCGTCGTCTGTGTCGCCGCTCGCTCCGCTCGGTACTGCACGACGACTTCTCGCGTCTCGCCGTGCAGGGTGAGCAGGCCCTTGGCTTGACCGGACTTCGTCTCACCCTTGGCCGGCACCAGCAGCTCGCCGCGCTTCACCACGAGGACGGCCTGGGGGAACCGGGCCGTCTCCAGGTACTTCTCCTTCATGTGTCGATTGCGCAGCTCGATGCCCGTATCGAGGGAGTCCAGCGGCACCGTGAAGGTGAGGGACTGGCCGTCGTCCTCGAGCGACAGCTTCTCGGTAGCCCCCACCAGCTTGAATCCGGCGGGTCCCTTCCCGGTGAATGAAACCCGGCTCTCTCCCTGAAGGGTGAACCCAGCGGCGGAGGCGACCCCCGGAGTCCCCAGGAGAAGCCCCAGCGACAGCACCACCAGGAGCGCGCTCACGCGAGAATCTCCGTGAGCTCCGCGTTCGCCACGCCTCGCACGTCTTCTCCGAACGAGGTCACGGGCATGCCGAAGACGCGCCGCATGAGCGTGAACCACAGGTCACGGAGCTGTCGGTCATTGCCCACCGAGTCATAGGAGATGTGTGTGTTCTGCTTCAGGATGCCGTTGCCGCCGACGATGAGGATTGGCAGGTCGAACGCATCGTGGTCGTGCGTGCGCATCTCGCTGAGGAACACGAGCGTGGTGTGGTCGAGCACGGTGCCATCGCCTTCGGGGATGGCGTCCAGCTTGAGCGCGAGCTCCGCCACCTTGCGGCCCATCCAGGCGTTGATGGCCGCAAAGCTGCGGTTGCTCGGCTTGATGATTTTGTACTGACCATTCTCCACCGTATCGGCGAGCTCGCCCTCTCCGTGCTGGCTGCCGTGGTAGTGGAGGCTGGAGCCCGCGTTGTACGAGAGCCCCACGCGCGTACGGTCCGCGGCCGGGATGTTGCGGTATTCGAACTCGGAGCGCGCGTCGTCGAGCAGGTGGGTCACCACGCGCGTGCGGTCACACTCGAAGGCGAGGGTGATGAGGTCGTTCATCACATCGGCGTGGAGCTCGTGGTCGTACCCGTCCTGTCCCTGGGACAGCCCCTGCTGCGGGCCGGGCGGCTCGGGCACCGCGCCAGGCGCGGCGAGCGCGCGGCAGGTGGACGAGACTTCATCGGCGGCGAGCTCCAGGCTCCGCACGGTCGTCAGGTACTGGTCCAGCACCTGCTGGTCCCGGCTGCTCACGCGCTTCTTGATGCGGTTCATGTCCTCGCGGACCGCGTCCAGCACGCTCTTCTCTCGCGCCTTGAGCCTGGCGAGTTCGGTCGGAGTCTGCGCGTTGCCGCTTCCGACGAGCGCGTCGAAGATGACGCGGGGATTGACGTTGCGCTTGAGCGGCTCGGTCGGCGACTTCCACGACAGCACCTGGTTGTAGGCGTAGCTGCGGTAGTCGAAGAAGCCTGGCTTGACGCCCAGGCCGGTCTGCATCGAGTTGAGGCCCGTCTGTCCCTGGAGGGTCTGCGCGATGAGCTGGTCCACCGAGGTGGTGCTTCGCACCGCGGAGTCGAGCGGGAGCTTCGCCTTGCGAGCGACTTCATCGGCGTCGATGCAGGTGGTGACGGCCGACATGCAGCGCGCGTGTGACGGCTCGACGCTCGGGGACGGTGACTCGCCGTTGTGGCTCCACGTGTAGTTGCCCAGCCGGCTCACCATCATCAGCTTGTGCTTGAGGGGCTGGAAGGGCGTGAGCACGTTGGGCAACTGGAACGCGTCACCGGAGACGGACTTTCCGAAGGCGGGAGCCGTGCTCCACCAGTCGTGCGGAGCGCCGTTGGGGAAGGCGCAGACCAACAACCGGCGAGGCATGCTCCCGGCCGCGGCGCGGGCGACGCGAGGCGCGAGTGCCTCCAACCAGGGAAGGAACAGCGCGACACCTGCTCCGCGCAGCACGGTCCGGCGCGACATTGAAGTCTTCATGGAGCCTCCTCTGCGTGCCCACGGAAGGCGGGCGAAACCACGACGTGGTGAAGGAGCTCGCGGAGCGTTCCCGCCTTCCAGGTGGCTGACAGCCTGGCGACTCGCGGCTCGTCTTCCGGCACCAGGCTGCGGCGCATGGCGAAGCTGTACAGCTTCCTCGGCGCGCAATCGCCGAGCCGCGAATCCTCCGCGAGCAGCGGCAGCAGCTCCGACACGTTGGCGATGGGGATGCCCTCGTAGACGCCGCTCGAGTCGATGGGGTGCCCCTCGTCCAGGGTGCGGTAGCGGCCCACCGGGTCGAAGTTCTCCAGGCTGAGTCCGAGCGGGTCGAGCATGTTGTGGCAGCCCGCGCAGGACGGATTGCGCCGGTGCGCCTCCAGTCGCTCGCGGACGGTCCTGGGCGACTGGCCCTCCTCCGGTGGAAGCTCCGTGACGACTCCTGGCGGAGGCGTCATGTCGGTGCAGAAGAGCGACGTGATGACGCCCTTGGCGCGAGCGGTGGGCGAGGTGCGGTCGCTGTGTGAGCTGAGCGCCAGGTAGGCCGGCAGCGTCAGGAAGCCGCGACGCTGAAAGGTCGTCGGGTCGGCGGCGAGCAGCGGCTGGATGGCCGTGTTCGCGGGGTGCGGGGCCAGGAACACCTCTTTCCAGGGTGTGGTCCCGGTCACGAAGCCGGACAAGAAGGCGTTGGCCTGCGCCTCGACTCCCTTCGCCACCTCCGGCGTCCATTGGGGGAAGCGGTTGGTGTCCACGTTGTGGCTCGACAGGCGCACGGTGCCGAGCCACTGGCCGAGGAATTGGGAGACGAAGCGCTGACCTCGAGGGTCCTCGAGCATCTTGTCCGTCATGGCGATGAGCTCCGCGTCATCGTCGAGCTTGCCGCTCTCGGCGATGGCGAGCAGCGCATCGTCGGGCATGGAGCCCCAGAGCAGATAGGAGAGGCGGCTCGCCAGCGCGGCGGACTCGAGCGCGTCCTTCCGAGGTCCGGGACGTTCGATGCGCAGGAAGAACGACGGACTGCTGAGCATCACCCGGAGCACGTGTGCGACCGCGTCCACGTGGCCCATCTCCAGCGACTGCCTCGCCTTCTGGTAGGTCGCCAGGTACGCGGCCACCTCTTCGTCGTCGAGGGAGCGGCGAAACGCGCGGCGACCCAGCGTTGTCACGAGGGACTTCGGACATTCAGCGTCCGTGTCGCTCGCGGGAGTGCAGGTAACCAGACGCGCGGTCAGCTCGGGGGACTCGAAGGCCTTGGCCACCACGTCGCGAGCGGCGTTGAAGACCGCTTCACTTTGAACCTCCGACAGGGAGGCGAGCACGCCCACGTTCGCGTCGAACTCGGACGATGAGGCCGCTGGGAAGTAATCGGCCGGACGCGATGTGACTCCGAGCAGGTCCTGAACCGTCGCGTTGTATTCCGACGCGGTCAGCAGATGCGCCGGCATCGTCTCGCCCTCACCTCGGTTCGAGTCCGACAGGGAGAGAAAGGAAGAGCCCTCGCATGCCGAGAGCCCGAGAAGAAGACAGACCCCCACACGTTTGGAGGCTGAGTCGAGACGCATGGTCGCTCCTTGCAGAGACGCGGAGGGGGACGAGCTTCCTGGTTGTGGAGTCGAGCGGGGGATGGCCTCTGCAACGCTGCTGTAGAGACTCGGGCCGCGGATTTCGGCTCAACAAAAGCGACGAGACGGAGTCGCTCGTTCAAGGAGTGGAGGCAGGCGGCGCCTGGTGTAGGGGAAGGAAGCACTTGCCTCCGCCCTCGACACAGGCCTCCCTTTCGTCTTCTCTCGCTTGGCTGGTGTGAGCCGTTTTGGGCGGTAGTGTCTCTAGAGGGCCATGTCCGTACCCGGGCGACTCATTCCATTGCACCAGGACGCCGCCGAGGTGGAGGTTGACCCGGCCGACCTCACCGCCGTGGTTCGGGCGTACCGTCCCTATGTCGCGGGGGTGGTGAAGCGCATGTTGGGGCGTGACGACGAGGTCGACGACATCGTGCAGGACACCTTCGTGCGTGCCATCGATGGCCTCAAGCGGCTCGAAAACCCCCTGCGGGTGAAGCCCTACCTGGCGTCGACCGCGGTGCGACTGACGTTGAGGCGGCTGCGCAGGCGGCGGCTGCAGCGCGCTTTCGGCCTGTGGGAGCGTTGGCACCCCACGCTGCTCTCCACGCCCCGCGCCAATGGCGAGCACATGGCGCTGTTGAGTGACGTGTACCGGGTGCTCGACAGCAGGTCCGCGGATGAGCAGGTGGCGTGGAGCCTGCGCTATCTGGAGGGTGAGCGGTTGGAGCGCGTCGCCGAGCTGTTGGGCTGCTCGGTCTCGACGGCCAAACGACGCATCGCCGCCGTGGACGCGGCGATGGAGGAGGCGCACCGTGACTGAACGGCACCAGCGTTGGGCTGAGGCGGCGCGCTCGCTCGAACCGCAGTACTCGACCCATGAGGCGACGCTGTTCGAAGCGGAGGTGCGCCGGCGCTACCGCCAACGGGGGGTGCGCCGGCGGGTGGCGCTGTCCGGGGTTGGTGTCGCGGCGCTCGTGCTGGTCGCGCTCTTCGTCCCTTCGATGTCGAGCGGGCCCGGCGTTCCCGAGGTTGTGATTGGTGAAGACGCGCGGGTGGTGATGCCCATCGGCGCGCCGGTGCGCACCCTCCGCTCGGAGCCGGGACTCTTGTGGTTGGAGCTGGAGCGCGGCGCCATGCACTTCAGGGTCGCCCCTCAGCACGGGCGGCTGGTGCGGGTGTCGGCTGGCGCCGTGGAGGTCGAGGTGGTCGGCACCGCGTTTACTGTCACCCGCGAAGACCAGCAGGTGAGTGTGGTCGTCACCGAGGGCCGCGTCCGGGTGCGCGCCGGAGTCCGGGAGACGCTGCTGGCGGCGGGCGAGCAGGGCACCTTCCGCGTCGAGGCGCTCGTCCCTGAAGCCGTTGACGCGCCCGTTGTGCCTGATGAGGTGACGGCCGAGGCGAGCGGGGACGAAGGTGTGCCCGCGATGTCCGAGGCGCCGAGCGTGGCGCCTGCACCGCGGCCCCCGGGCAGGAAGAACGTGCGTCGTCCGGCCACCTGGCGCGCACATGCCGAGCAGGGCGATTTCCAGACGGCCTGGTCGGCGTTGCAGCGCGAGGGTGCTCCCGAGGACGAGCCTGGAGATCTGCTCCGCGCCGCCGACGTGGCCCGTCTCAGCGGGCACCCCGAGGCTTCGCTTGCCCCGCTTCGCCGGGTGCTGTCGCGCTTTCGCGGTGACCCGCGCGCGTCGCTCGCCGCCTTCACCCTCGGTCGGGTGCTACTGGATGACCTGGGCAACCCGCGAGAGGCGGCTGACGCGTTTCTGGAGGCGCACGCGCTGGCTCCGAAGGGCCCGCTCGCCCCCGACGCACTCGCTCGCGCTGTCGAGGCCCAGGCCCAGGCGGGAGACGTCGCCGCGGCCCGTGGTACCGCCGAGCGCTTCATCGAAGAGTTTCCGCAATCTCGGCGGGTCGACGCCGTGAGACAGTGGGGGAGGCTCGAAGCACCGTGATGTCCCTTCTTCCGTCCGGGTCCTCCGGCGCTGCGCAGGTGGCCCTGGCGTGATGGTCGCAGTGGTGTGGTGGGTGGCCGCCGTCTCGCTGTCGGGCTCGGGCAGCGTGGCGATGAGCGCCACCGGTTGCCCGCCCGGCGTCGAACCGGAGCTGCGCCGGCTGCTGGCGATTGAACTCAAGGTGCCCGTCGACGCGGCGTCCGGCGAGGGTGACACGCGGGTGACCGTCGACTGCACGGCGCCGCGCTACACGGTGGCACTCGAGGTGTTGGACCGAAAGCCCGAGCAGTTCGAGGTCGACATCTCCGACGTCAGCGCGTTGGCCGTTCCCCGGACGGTCGCGTTGTTGGTGGCCGAAGCCGCCGCGCGGCTGTGGTCTTCGCCGCCCGCCGAGCCGCTCCTTCCGCCGGTCGAGCCTCCACTTGAGCTCCCGCCTCCATCAGAACTCTTGCCTCCTCCCGAGCTCCCGCCTGTCGTCCAGGTCCCGTCCACGCTCGAGGCCCCGCCTGTTCCCATCGCCGAGCCGGGCCGGTTGCAGTTCGGTCTGTTCGGCGTTGGCCGCTTGGGGGAGTTGCCGTTGTTGGGGGGAGGCCTCGCGGCCGACGTGAGGCTTGGGAGTTGGGTGGGCCTGCGCTTCGACGTGGCGGCGCTGCGAGGGCGCGCACAGCGGGCCTCGGGCTCGGTGTTGGCGACGCTGGTCGATGGCGGGGTCACCTTCGATGTGCGGACGGAGCGAGAGAGGTGGATGGTTCGGGGCGGCGTCGGGCTGCGTTGCGGACTCGGGGAGCTCGAGGGCCTGCCGGCGGAAGGGCACGTGGGGGCAGTCACGCGCGGCGTGCTCTGGGGTCCCCAGGCGGGAGTGAGCGGCGAGTGGCGACCGTGGGGGTGGCTTGGACTCGGGCTGGGCCTCGATGGAGGCGTCTGGGTCCCGCGCCTGGATGGCACCGTGGTGGGCGAGTCGCCTGTTCGCGTCGTCGGCGCCTTCGGTGCGCTCTGGTTCTCGGTCGGCGTACGCGGGTGGTAGATTGGCGAAACCGATGCGCGGACGGTCGCCCGACATGTTGGTGCTGGCGCTGATGCTGGCGGGGTGCGAGTCGGTCACGCTGGGTGGCGCTGGAGTGGTGCTCGGTCCTGGCCCGGCGCTGTGTCGGCAGGCGTCACTCCCGCAGGTGACTCCGCTGTTCACCGAAGGTCCCGCTGAGACTGGCCCCATCGTCCTCCGTCGGGAGGACGGTGTCCTCGTCACCGAGGTCGCCGGGCGGGTGCGCGGCCGTCATGAGCGAGAGGATCGCTCCAGTTTCTTCACCACGCGCTCGTTCGAGAACCGGAGCTACAGGCTCGTGGTCGAAGACGCTGTCGCCGCTGGCCGTTCCGAAATCAAAATCACCTACTACCCCATCGTTGACGTCTCGATGTACGGCCCTGGCACCAACTTCCGCAGTTGGAAGATGTATGGCCTCGAGGGAGACCAGAACGGGGGCTACACCTTTCACGTCAACCAAGGGATGCGTCAGGTGTCGCCGCGGCAGCTCGAGCAGACGGTGACCGACAACGCCCGAGAAGGCCGGCCGTTGCGCGTGGGTGACATCCTCGACTTCGAGCTCGGCATCTACCTTGCCGGCGCCGATGCCATGGACCCCAACCCCATAGTCGGCGGGTCGGCCTATTTCTCAGACACCTTCCGCTACCAGGTCGGCCTCGGTGGGCTCACGCCAGAGAACTTCGACTCCACGGGCATGTTGGGGCCTTCTGTCGAAGCCCGTCTCGGCGGGGGCACCACCGTGCCCTTCGTCGCCCTTGCCGACGGCACCCCGGTCGCGCCGCAGTACGCGCTCTCGCAATTGGCGCTCAACATCCAGTGGCCACACCCGCAGGGGTTTCTCGAAGGCCGCCGGCTCTTCTACACAGCGCTCGACACGGGCGCCCACGTCGAGGCGGGCAATCCTCCCCTCCCGTTGCAGGGCGTTCTGGGGCCGCTGTTCAACGCAAACAGTTGCGTCGCCTGCCATGCCTTCAATGGCCGTGGCGTGTTGCCACCGGTGGGAGAGCAGGTGCAATCGCTGGTGCTCAGGCTGACTGGCGAGCCGGACTTCGGAGACCAGCTTCAGCCTCAGGAGGCCCCTGTATGGCTTTCGCGCATCGAGCCGCAATCGGTGACGCTCAGCGATGGTGAAGTGGTGACGTTGCAGCGGCCGGTGTTCGACGCCGGCCGGCCGTTGCGCGCGTCGGCGCGACTGGCACCGGCGCTGGTTGGCCTGGGGCTGCTTGAGGCGGTCGACGAAGCGACCCTTCTGGCGGCCGCCGATGAGAATGACTGCGACGGGGACGGCATCTCGGGTCGTCCTGGGCTGAGCAGGGGCTCGCCGGGTGAAGAACCACGGCTCGGTCGCTTTGGCTGGAAGGCCGAGTACCCCTCGGTCTCCGCGCAGGTCGACGCCGAGCTCGCGGCTCACCTCGGAGTGGGAGGGACGGCAAGCGCGTTCGGCGGCGAAGAACGGTCTCGCCTCGTCACGTATCTGCGGCTGCTCGGCGTCATGCCACAGCGTGTGACTTCGCCGGAGCAGGTCCGTCGCGGAGCCGAGGTGTTCGCCGCGGTGGGGTGTGGTGCCTGTCACCTGCGCGAGCTGACGACGGGGGGGCGGCACCCGTTCGAGGAACTCCGCGCGCAGACGGTGCACCCGTACACCGACCTGTTGCTTCATGACATGGGCGCGGGGCTGGCGGACGACTCAGGCCTGCCCGAGGCGAGTGAATGGCGCACGGCTCCGCTGTGGGGCCTGGGCTTCACGGCGCAGGTCTCTGGCGCCGTCAACCTGCTGCACGATGGGCGGGCCGGCTCGGTGCTGGAGGCGGTGCTGTGGCATGGCGGGGAAGCGCAGAGGGCGCGGGACGCAGTGGTGGCGCTGCCGCGAGAAGACCGCCTGGCGCTGCTCGCGTTCCTCGACAGCCTCTGACGCGCCAAAGCGTGCACTGGCGCTACGGGGCTGCTCCCACATTCACGAGGCGTCCGTGGTTGTGCCGCCATACTGCGCCGATGGCTTTCGTAGATGCCTTGACGCCTCTTGGACTGTTCCTCCTGCTGCAGGGATGCGCCACTCCAGCCGCGCCCTGGAAGGGTGAAGTGCCGTGGCCGGACGAAGGCTCGTCCAGAACCGTTGTCGAGCGCATGAACGCGGGTGCCGCGCTCGCGGCCGCAGGGGCCATTCGTGAGGTGGTGAGAACCCATCTGTTTCCCAACCTGTTCGCGGGATGCGCGAGTCCAGAGCAGGGCCTGGATGTTTCCGTCTTCGCGGGTCCGACGCCAGGCCTGTACTTCGTGGTGGTGGACCAGGGTTTTCACCGCTGCGGCGGTCCGAGTGGACGTGTCCTCGATTGGTGGGAAGTCTATGCGGTGACCAACCAGGGCGTTGTGGTCGATAAAGCCCCGACTCCGACTGGCGATGTCCCTGCCGATTCATTTCAAGCATCAAGATGGGCTCTGGCATGCACCATGAGCACTGCACCAAGACGTGCCGCGAAGAGTTCACCCGGTGCATCGAGGCGCAAGCGGAACTGGAGAAACAAGATTCGCAGAAGAAGGAGCTGCACTTCCCCACCATGGATGCCGCGCTCGTATGGATCAGGGCCCACAAGGGTGAGGTGGCGATTGGAACTATCGTCATCGTCGCAGGCGTGATTGCCGCTCCCTACGTCGTTGCCATCGCGGCTGGTGGTGCGCTGGTTCTTGCCCCACTGTGAGCGGATGACGGATATCAGGTGACGCCATGGCAAAGACGCCCGGTCTCGATTTGGACGACATGCTCCTCGCGCTGAACCCCTTCATCGACGGCCAGTCGGAGGGCTCGAAGGAACGAGCGGCGCTCGAACTTGCCCAGGCCGCGCTGCTCTACATCCGCGACCGTGGGCAGGAGGCCGACTTCGCCACGTACTACGCGCGATTCTCCGACACAGCCTTCACAGTCGAAGTCTCCCACGAGTTCGCGACGCGAGAAGCAGCGGACCAGTGGCTCGCCAGTGGCACGGCCCGGGACTCCGAGCGTGTGAAGATTGCTGGCAAGGGCTTCATGGTCGTTGAAGCGCAAGGACGGCGACTGTTCATGGTCGCGCCTCTTCCTGAAGAGTTGAAGGCCGACCCCGAGTAGGTGTCCCGCTACCTCGCCGGCGGGTACTTCTGGAGCTTGCGCTGAAGCGAGCGGCGGTGGATGCCGAGCTTGCGCGAGGCCTCGGAGATGTTCCCCGCGCAGTCCGCGAGCACTCGGTGGATGTGCTCCCACTCCGCTCTCGCCAGCGAGGGCGCTTCGAATGTCTCCGGCGCCGCCAGCGACGGCTCGCCCGAAGCTCGCTCGAAGGCCGCGAGGATGTCGTCCACGTCCGCCGGCTTGGGCAGGTAGTTCACCGCCCCCAGTCGAATCGCATCCACCGTCGTCGCGATGCTCCCATACCCCGTGAGCACAATCGCCTTCGTGGATGCGTCCACCGCCAGCAAATCCTTCACCACTTCCAATCCACTGCGCCCCGGCATGCGCAGGTCCACCACCGCGTACTCCGGTGACTCCCGCCGCGCCGCCGCCAGCGCCTCGTCGTAGTCGCCCGCCGTGGTGACTTCCCACCCGCGCTCACGAAACGCTCGCGCCAGCCGCTCCCGCAGCGTCGCGTCGTCATCCACGAGCAACAAGCTCGGGTGATGCCCATCACCGCCCACCGCGCTCACGACGCCACCTCCGTGGCGGCCGGCGCTCCGACAGGCAATGCCAGACTCGCCACCGTCCCCTGTCCCGGCGTGGACCGCAGCTCCAACGAACCGCCGAGCTGCTCCGCCAACGTGCGCGCCAGAAACAATCCCAACCCCATGCCCTCACCCGGCGCCTTCGTGGTGAAGAAGGGCTCGCCCGCCCGCGCCAGGATTTCCGCCGGCATCCCCGCGCCCCCATCGCGCACCTCCAGCCGCGCGCCTCCTCTCCCCGCCACCACCCGCAACTCCACCGACCTGGACGGCGGCGACGCCTGGAGCGCGTTCTTCACCAACCCTCGCACCACCCGCGCCAGCGCTCGCGGCGGCCCCTGCACCCGCCACGCGCTCAACTCCTCGGGCAGCTCCACCCGCACCCGCTCCACGCCCGACAGCTCCGACAGCGAGTCCTCCACCAACCGTCCCAGCGGCATCGGATGGAAGGCCTCTCCCGTCGTCTGCCCCGCGTCCGCCGACATCTGCACCAGCACGTCGCGACAGCGGTCCACCTGCTGACGGATGAGGCGCAAGTCCTCACGCACCGCCTCGGAGGTCCCCGCCGCCGTCAGCGCCCGCTCCACTTCCTTCGACACCACCGCGATGGTCGACAGCGGCGTGGACAACTCATGCGCCGCCCCCGCCGCCAGCGTCGCCAGCGAGGCCACCTTCTCCCGCCGCGCATGCTGCGCTCGCGCCTGCGCCAACTCCTGCTCGCGCTCCTCCAGCGCCCGCGTCACCCGCTGCACGAAGTACACGATGAAGCCCGCGGCCACCGCGAACGCCACCCACATTCCGTTGATGTGCAGCCGCATCAGCGCCGCGTGGTCCGGCCGCGACAGCCCCGGCACCAACACCACGTCCTGAAGCAGGAACAGCGAACCGAACGCCGTCAGCGTGAAGCCCAACAGGCTCCACATCCACCGCGAGGGCAACAGCACCGTGCCCAGCGCCACGTTCACCAGGTACAGCGTGGTGAAGGGGTTGTGCGTGCCACCACTCAGCGCCAAAAGCCCCGTGAGCACCAGCGTGTCCCACAGCATCAGCTTGCCGATGGTGCCCTCGGTCACCCGCGCCCGGCCCAGCCACGCTCGCACCGCGAGGTTGGTGATGCCCTCCAGCGCCAGCAGCCCCAACAGCACCGGCACCGGCAACGCCAGCTCCAACCCATACGCCGCCATCGCGATGACCAGCGCCTGGCCCAGCAACAGTCCCCACCGCAGCTTCAGCAGCCACTCGAGGTTGATGCGGGCGCGCGAAGCGGGCTCGGTGGGGACGGGAGGCGTCATGGCACGACAGCGGACTGCAGCGAGGCGGAGCGGGCCACATTGCCCAGCAGGTCCACGTTGCGAGGCGACTCGCCCGGACCCACGCCATCCAGCCACGAATCCCACGCCAGTGTGAAGACCCGCGCCGCCTTCGGCGCGTCTTCCGTCAACTCAAGCCCCTCCAGCAGCACGTCCACCGACGAGGTGCCCCGCGTCTCCACCTCGAACCCGCGCTCGCCCTCCGCCAGCGTGCCCCGGACATGCAGGCTCAGCCCCAACATGTCCACCGGCACCGCGCCCTGCGACGCCGAGGACAGTCCCTCCGCGTCCGCGTCCGCCGGCTCGAAGGTGAGCCGCGCCCGGCAGTAGCGCCCCGGCGGTGGACGCATCACCCCCAGCGGCAGCACCGCTCCATCCGTGTCCCCCAGCGCGACGACGTGCGGCGTGCCCATCCGCAGCGCGTTCGACACCGAGTGCGCCCACGCCGTCCCCACAGGGGACAGCTCGTTCCACAACCTCCGCCAGCCCGTCGCCTCGCACGGAATCAGCTCCACCTTGCCCAGCGTGACGAGCGCCCCGGAGAGCGTGGCCCGCGCGCCCTCGTCCGTGACGAGCGTGCGCGCCCCCGCCGCCTCCGGCACCCCGCGCGCCCGAGCGGTGGTAATCCCCAAGGTCAGCTCCATCCCCTCGATTCGCTCACCGCCACCACAGCCGGCGAGACACAGAAACAAGGCGGGCAGGGCAAGGGACTTCACGGACACAGGCATGGCTCAGAGGTCATACGCGACGGACATCATCGCGATGGGAGTGGGCGCCACGCGTCCGTGGAGCCGGTTGAAGAAGGGGACGCGCACGCCCGCGGCCACCACGATGTCCGTGCTGGGGCTGAAGAGGACGTCGGGCGACGCGTAGCCGATGACGCCCCCTCCGTTCTCCTCCTTCTCGCCGTCGATGTCCGCCGCCGCCTCCATCCGTCCGTCCAGCCCCAGCCGCACCGCCCACTTGGGCGCGGGCTGATACTGCGCGGCCAGCGTGGTGCGCACCGACGGGCCCGCCTTGAAGCCCAGCATGCCGCGCAGGGGCAGGAAGCCCGTGGCGCTGACCAGGAAGGACCAGTCCCCCCGGAAGTGCTGGTACGCCACGCCCGCCAGCGGGTCCACCGAGCCGCTTCCGAGCTGTGTGTCCAAATCCAACAGCGTGCCGTCCTCCGCGCGCAGCCGGGGCGCGGTGGGCAGCTTCACCCCCGCGAGCACGCTGAAGAGATGATCCGCGGAGAACTCGCGGTCCTGGTACAGGAACGCCTTCGCGCTCACCTCCACGTCGCCCACGCCCCACCCGCGCTCGCGGGCCAGGCTCACCGAGCGCACCTCGCGCGCCTGCAGGGGCAACGTGGCCGACAGGAACAGCCAGGGCAGCGGCGCGTACGCCACCGCCACGTCCATGCGGGCCTCGCGCAGCCGCAGCGCATCCACGCGCTCCTGCCCCACCGTGTGCCCCCAGGCCCGCAGGGTGGTGGACAGGCGCAGTCGTCCGGAGAACGGCTGCTCGGTGCCCATCGAGGTGAGCGTCGGGTCCCCACACGCACACGTGGCGCAGGCCCAGGCGGGGGAGACGGGCGCCAGCACGGCGCCGCAGAAGAGAAGGAGGGCGAGGGAGGCTTTCACGACGGCGAAGACGATACGCCCCCGTCCGCCCCCGCCGCGTGTGGCGTGTTGTCGCAGTCCGTCGAGGCGACCCACGGCCCGCGACGCCCCCTGGAAGGCGAGCGGGGAGGCGAGCCCCGGCTGCCTCGCGGGAAGTCATGGGCAGGTTGAGAATGACTTCCACGCCCCGGCGTTGGTGGGAAACAGGAGGCCTTACATGGGAGTGCTCGCGCCGCTTGGTCGGCTGCTCTTTTCCGCCATCTTCATCACCAGCGGCCTGAATCACTTCATCCAGCTCGACGCCCTCACGGCGTACGCGCAGAGCTCTGGCATCCCCGAGCCTCGCTGGGCGGTGTTGCTGTCGGGCGTGGCGCTGGTGCTCGGAGGGCTGTCCGTGCTGCTCGGCGTGCTCGCCCGCCTGGGGGCCGCGGCCATCGCCATCTTCCTGCTGTCCGCGGCCTTCATGGTCCATCGCTTCTGGCTCATCGCCGACCCGGTGCAGGCGCAGGATCAGCTCATCCACTTCATGAAGAACCTCTCCATGGCCGGAGGCGCGCTCTTCATCGTCTACTTCGGCTCCGGCCCCTTCAGCCTGCGTCGCGGGGGACGCAAGGAGGGCCTCCTCGGCGGGGGACGACTCGGCACGCCGCTGAGGCCCTGAGGGCCCCCGAAGCTCGGAGGCTCGCGAGCCCGAGAACTCGCGAGCCCGGAGGTTCAGCCCGCCGCCGCGACGGCCGTCGCGGCGCGCAGGGTGAAGAAGGCGACCTCCGGCTCGCTGCCCCGGCGCAGGTACGGGCCGCCGAAGCCGAAGCCCAGCCCGCGATTCACGTAGAGCTGGTTGCCGTTCACCTGGTAGTGGCCGCGGATGTATGGCTGGCCCGCGCGACGGAACAGCCGCTCGGTGAGGCCCTGGACGATGAACTGCCCGCCGTGCGTGTGCCCGGAGAACTGCACCAGGTTTCCCTGCGCGGGCAGCTTGTCCACCGTGGGCGGCGTGTGGGCCAGCACCAGCCGCGTGCCGGATTCGGGTGCACCTCGGAAGGTCGCCTCCACGTCGTCGCGCCCGGTGCGCCCGTCATCCACGCCCAGCACCGTCACCGGGCCGCCGCGCACGTGGACGACGCGGTGCTCGTTCTGGAGAACGGTGTAGCCCAGGTGCTCGAAGGACTGGCGCAGGTAGGGCGCGTCCACCCAGTGGTCATGGTTGCCCAGCACCACGAAGACGCGGCCCTTCAGCCCGGAGAGCACGTCGCGCACGCGCGGCAGCGGCTTGGGGCTGTGGGTGACGTAGTCGCCCGTGAGGAACACGAGGTCGGGGGACTCCGAGTTGACGGCCTCCACCGCGCGGCGGATGCGCACCTCGGACGTCGCCTGCCCCACGTGCACGTCGGAGAGCTGCGCCACGCGCAGGCCGTCATGACACGCCGGCAGGTGCGGCAGGTGCAGCACGTTCTCCGTGAGGGTGAAGTGGTCCCTCCAGCGCAGCCGTCGCTCCGGACGAAGCGGATCCACGCCACTCCAGGCCACCAGCTCGTTGCGGCCTCCCTGATGGGACTCCAGATGCGGTCCTCCGGACGAGGACGACGAGGGGCGACGGCGGGCCAGACGTCTCAAGCGCATGCGATGCGGTTCCTTTTCCGGCCGGAGGCGGTGAGCGCCCGATTGTACGGAGCCGGGGGAGGTGGGTTGAAGCAGGTGTCCCGCGCACGCCTGCCCTCCTTGCGGCCAGCGAGCGGGGTGAGGGGAAAACCGTCATGATTCCGGGAAGATTCCAGGGGAGCCTCCGGGCTTTCTTCCACCATTGGACACACAGCCGGGGGGCATGCGGTGACGGCGTCCGACGAGGTTGGTACACACGCGGAGACGATGAGCCCCCGGCTTGGGACGGCCCCCGACATGGGCCCGGATGTGTTGACGCCAGCCGGTGAGACGGGCCGTGGAGGGCAGGAGGCCTTGCCTGTCGGCTCGCGCCCCGTCGCCCTCTCCGAGCTGATGGGCACCATGCCCCTGGGCATGGCGGTGGTGGACCGCGAGCTGCGCTTCGTCGAGGTGAGCGAGGCCCTGGCCTCCCTCAACGGCCGGCCGCGCGAGGCCCACCTCGGACGGCACATGGACGAGGTGATGAACCCCCACTCGTCCCTGGGCGACACCTCCCGCCGGGTGCGCCGCGTGCTGGAGACGGGCGAGCCCCTGGACGGCGTGGACATCATCCACCGCGAGCCCGGCGTCGGCGTGGAGCGCACGCGCGTCTTCCGCGCCAGCTACCACCCGGTGCTCCGCGACGGCGAGGTCATCGCCGCGTGCATCTACGTGGAGGACCTCACGGAGCGCCGCCGCGTGGAGGCCCAGCGCGACGCGGGAGCCGCCCGGGAGCGCGCGGTGCGCGAGCAGTCCCTGCGCGAGACGCAGGAGGCCGTGCGCGCCCGCGACGAGTTCCTCAGCGTCGCCGCCCATGAGCTGCGCACGCCGCTCACCAGCATGCGCCTGCACCTGCAGCTCCTGTTGCGACAGGTGACGAGCGCGCAGCCCGAGCTGGGCCGGGAGCTGGCGCCGCGCGGTCAGGTGCTGGAGCGGCAACTGTCGCGGCTGGGCAGCCTGGTGAACACGCTCCTGGACGTGTCCCGGGTGGCGGCGGGCAAGCTGAGCCTGGAGCCGCGCGAGCTGGACCTGGTCCAGGTCGTCCGGCAGATGGTGGACGCGTTCTCCGAGGAGTTCGCTCGCGCCGG
This sequence comes from Myxococcus eversor, assembly GCF_010894455.1. Classification (GTDB taxonomy): domain Bacteria; phylum Myxococcota; class Myxococcia; order Myxococcales; family Myxococcaceae; genus Myxococcus; species Myxococcus eversor. Next base: position 158,648 of record NZ_JAAIXY010000026.1, read on the forward strand.
CTGCGAGCTGTCCGTGCACGTGTCGGGGACGCTGCCGGGCCAGTGGGACCCGCTGCGCGTGGAGCAGGTGCTGGTGAACCTCCTGTCCAACGCGGCCAAGTACGGCGCGGGGCGGCCGGTGGAAATCTCGCTGGTGGGCGAGGGCACCATGGCGGTGCTGGCCGTGAAGGACCACGGCATCGGCATCTCCGAGGACGGCATGGCGCGCCTGTTCGGCAAGTTCGAGCGCGCCGTCTCCGAGCGTCACTACGGCGGCCTGGGCCTGGGCCTCTACATCACCCGGCAAATCGTCGAGGCCATGGGCGGCAGCATCACCGTGCGCTCCGCCCAGGGCCAGGGCTCCACGTTCATCCTCCGCCTGCCCACCCAGCCTCGCACGGCGCCCGCCGTCGCTCCGACGGTGGTGGTGGGCGGCCGCGCGAAGTAGCGATTCACGAGGGACGGGCGCCCCCCTTCCGGAGGTCCGGAGGCGAGGCGCCCGTCGAATCGGCTCGAAGCGCGAGCGGCTCGGGTGGGTCAGTACCCGCGCAGCACGAACAGCCGCCCGTCAATCAGGACATACAGCGCGGAAGGCGTCACGCGAGGGTCATAGACGAGCTGCTGCACTTCGCCGCCGCTGACGCCCGTCACCTTCTCCATCTGCTTGTCCGGCGTCAGGCGCCACAGGCCGCTGTACGCCGTGCCGACGAAGAGCGAGCCGTCGTCGGTGGCCGCGAGCGAGGTGTAGTCGTTGGTGTTGGCGCCTTCGATGCGGACGTAGTGGGTGTCGCTGAGCTTCTTCGGATTGCCGCGCTGGGGCGTCCCGGTGAACTGCCACAGGCCCTGGCGGAGGCTGGCCACGTAGTAGAGGCCGTCCTTGGTCTGCTGGAAGCCGCGCCAGAAGTTGTGGGGCGCCTCCACGTCGCGGTTGTCCTCGGGGCCCGGGCTGACGGGGTCCACGAAGGTGTTGAGCGAGTAGACGGCGGGCTCCACCGAGGCGGGCATGTCCGGCTTGCGCTCCTCGGAGTCCCACCACTCCAGCGCCGCGTTGGGCGGGATGATGCCAATCTTGAAGTCGTTGGCGATGAGCACGTGGCCCTCCTGGGAGAGCCCCAGCCCGAAGGTGTAGCCCGCGCGCTGCGAGCGCTTCGTTGCCCCCGTGTTCGGGTCCGTCGTCACGAACATGTACGTCGGGTGACGGTGGCTGCTGTACTCGTAGCCCCGGATGCGCGTCACGCCGTGGTTCGTGCCGATGTAGACCTCACCCTCGTACGCGCCGCGCATGACCCGAGCGCACGAGTAGACGGAGCGGTCCTCGTCGTAGTGGTAGTCGTTGCTGTTGCGGATGCCCAGCGGCTCGTTGCGGCTGGGGCGGCTGCTGCCCGCGGAGCGGTAGAGGTGCTCGCGCAGCACCACGTCGGTGCCCTCGCCGTTCACCCCCACCACGTCCAAATCGCCCTTCTGGAACTCGAAGTAGTGCAGCTCCGTGAAGTCCGGCTCGCCGCGTCCGGGGATGCGCTGGCCCTGGGTGATGACGTCGTTCGTCATGTAGCCCACGTAGGCCTCGCCCGCCTTGCCGCCGCAGATGACGGTGGAGTTGGTGGCGAGCTTGTCCGCCTCCGGGCCCAGGCCCAGGCTCGCCTGGCCAATGGGCTGGCGGGTCCACAGCACCCGGTCCGTACCCGCGCGCAGCACGCCAATCTGGCTGCCGTTGAGCACCCAGATGTTGTGCGCCGCATCCACGCCCACCGAGCGGACCTTGGGGATGTCGTACTTCGCGCTGTAGTTCGTCAGCGCGTCCGTGGGCCACGGGCCCTCGGGCGTCGTGGGCTGCGTGCCGCCGTCCGGAATGGGGTCCGTGCCGCCATCGCCGGGAAGAGGGTCCGTGCCGCCGTCACCGGGAAGGGGGTCGGTGCCGCCGTCGCCGGGAATGGGGTCCGTGCCGCCGTCTCCAGGTCCCCCGTCGTCCGTGCCGCCATCGTCCGAGGGTGACTGGATGTCGCCACCGTCGTCCTTCGGCCCCGTCTCCTTCGAACTGTCGCAGGCTCCCGCCGCCATCACCAACGCCACACCGACACACGCGCCCAACAGTCGTCGAATCACCGAATCCTCCCGTCCCCGGTGTGGAGCAAGCGGCGTACCGGGCTCGGCGCGGGGACATGCGGGCGAAAGAGGGAAGCGCGCTGCCCACCGTGGGCAAGGCGCGGCATCGACGTGTCGCCGGAAATGACCAGGCCCGCCCCCCGTGAGGGAAGCGGGCCTGGGAGCCTGTCGGCTGGGTGACGCGCGAGACGTCAGTGGGTGGCGTCGTCCACTTCCTTCTTCATGTCATCGCTGGTCTGGTCCGCCTTGTCGGAGGCCTTCTTGGCCTCGTCCTTCGCGGCGTCGGTGGTGCCGGAGCCGCCCGTGGCCTTCTCGCCCTTGGGGCTCTTGGCGCGCAGCTCCACGGCGACGATGTCGTCACCGCTGAGCTGGAAGCGGGCGTTCACCTCCGCGCCCTCGGGGAGCTGGTCGGCCCGCACCTTCTTGCCGTCCAGCATCACCACCGTCTGGGGCTTCACCTCCAGCTTGGCGTCCGGCAGGTACTTGCGCGTCAGGTCCACGCTGTCGTTGCCCGCCTTCTTCACGGTGCCCTTGATGTTCAGCGAGTGCGCCTTCTTGAAGGTGTTGTCCACGCCGGGGACCTTTTCGGCCTCCTTCGTGGCGCCGTTGATGCCGCGGCCCACATCGGTGGCGTCCACGCCCGTCTGGATGCGCGCCCCGGAGCCCGGAACCTGGTTTTGCGAAGGTTGCTCGGAGGGCTCGCTCTGGGCGAACGCAGCGGAGCCAATGCACAGCGCGAACGTGGCGATGAGCTTCTTCATGGGGTTCCCTCTCCCTTGAGGTCGGATGAATGACTTCTGGGAGCAAGGGTGGGGAGGCTGCCCCCCTTTCGCCAACCTGTCCGGGGCGCCACCACGTCACCTCGCCCGGAGAGCATGCGAGCGGGCGGGCGGGGTTCAGCCGGCGTGGCTCAGGCGCTTCACCGTGGACAGCAGCTCGTTCAAGTCCAGCGGCTTGCGCAGACACCCCGCCACGTCGAGCTCCTTCGCGGCGGCCTCGAGGTGCAGGTCCGCGCTCGCCACGACGACGGGGATGTCCGACAGCGAGGTGTCATGGCGCAGCGCCTCGCGAAAGGCGAAGCCGTCCATCCTCGGCATCATCAAGTCCAACAGGATGAGGTGCGGCCGCGAGCCCTGCTGTCGCAGGTGCGCGAGCGCCTCCAGGCCGTCCGCGGCGAGCAGCACCGAGTAGCCCTCCAGCTCGAACGCGTCCTGGAGCGCGTCGCGGATATCCAAATCGTCGTCCACGACGAGCAGTGTCTGAAGCGCTTGCACCGGTCCTCCCACCCTGGTCCGGGGCGGACTCGCTCCCACACCACGCCAACGATGGGGCCGCCACCGTCCAGGCGGAAGCGCTTCGCTGGCGATCTGGGTCATTCAGTGCTCACCACCCGACGGCCCGCTTGCCCCAGGACCGCGCTCCCATTGTCCAGAATTGTAATGGAGTTGCGTTAATTCAAGTTACACGAAATATGAACCTGTGCTGGTTTGCTCGTATTACGGGTTGGGTTGAAGATGCGCCCGGCTGCCCGTCCCCTCGGCGGGCGCTCAATCCTGGGAGCTGTCTTCATGCACACCATTGGTCGAAGTGGAGCAGGGAAGCTGTTCGCGTCGTTGCTGTGTACGGTGTCCGTCATGGCCTGTGGGCCGGCGCCGGAGGCGGGCAAGCCCGAGGCGGGCCAGGAGACGGCGCCGACGGGCACCACCGAGCAGCCGGTGGTCTACGGCACTGACAACCGCACGGATGTCTACGCGCACGCGAATGCGACGCTGCGGCAGCGGGCGGAGAAGTCCACCGTGGCGCTGATGAGCCCGTCCGACTACACGGTGGGCTCCAACGGCACTGTCACGTTCAACGCGCCCACGCTGGGCTCGGCGTACGGCCTGTGCTCCAACCAGCGCTTCCTGAGCGACCTGACGCCGGCGTTCTGCTCGGGCACGCTCATCGACGATGACCTGGTGCTGACGGCGGGCCACTGCATCACCAGCGCGTCCGCGTGCAGCAGCACGCGCGTCGTCTTCAACTTCTACCGCACGTCCGCCACGGGGATGCAGACGGTGACGTCCGCGGACATCTTCTCGTGCACGTCCATCGTCGTGCGCCAGCAGACGTCCGGCACGCCCAACCTGGACTACGCCATCATCAAGCTGGACCGCGCCGCCACGCCGCGCTTCGAGCCCGCGCCCATCCGCGCCGGCAACGCCGCGCTGGCGGTGGGTTCCAGGGTGACGGTCATCGGCTCCGGCAGCGGCATCCCCTTCAAGATTGACGACGGCGGCTCCGTGCGTGACGCGCGCGCCGGGACGCTGGACTACTTCGTCGCCACCACCGACACGTTCGGCGGCAACTCCGGCTCCGGCGTGTACGAGAACACCGGCTACACCGTGGCGGGCATCCTGGTGCGCGGCGAGACGGACTACGTCACCAGCGGGAGCTGCCGCATCGTCAACACCTGCACGGAGACGGGCTGCCGCGGCGAGGACATCACCTACGTGCGCCCGGCGGTGAACGCGTACTGCAACGTGGCCGGCAGCCTGCGGCTGTGCGGCACCACCAACCCCCCGCCCACCACGACGTTCGCCTTCACCGCGACCAACACCGCCAACGCGACGGTGAACACCACGGACAAGACGGTGACGCTGGCCGCGGGGCAGACGCTCCAGTTCGGCACCTGCACGCTGCCCGGCGCCTCCGGCTCGGGTGACACGTACCTGCGCCTGACCAACTCGGCCGGCACGTCCGTGGCGAGCAACGACGACTCGTGCAGCCTGCTGTCCTTCGTCTCGTACACGGCCCCGACGGCGGGCACGTACACGATGCGCGCCGGTTGCTACTCCAGCAACTCGTGCAGCGGCACCGTGGCCTACACCATCCAGTAGTCGCCGCCGGATTCACCGGGCGCGGGAGGAGACTGACTCCCGCGTCCAGCGATGCGCTCGGGCCCTCTGCTTGCGTGAACCCAAGGGCCCGGGCCGTCTTCACCTCGCGGCGGCCAGGCGCTCGGCCCGGGAGCGCCCGGGAGACTTCAGGCGCAGCGGTCGCAGACGCCGCGCAACTGCACGTCCACGCTCTTCTGGGCCACCGCGCGGGGCACGCCCTTGGAGGACGCGATGCGGATGGACTCCTCCGGCAGGCAGGCCACCGTGCCGCAGTCGGTGCAGGTGAAGTGCGGGTGGTTGCCGCTGTGCTCGTCGCCCGAGCGTCGCAGCTCGAAGCGCCACACGTGGTCTCCCAGGTCCGCGCGCACCACCAGGCCGGCCTCGGTGAGGTCCGTCAGGTTGCGGTAGATGGTCACCCGGTCATAGCCCTCGTCACCCAGCGCATCCACCAGGTCGGCGTGGCTCATTGGCGCGGTGGCGGACTCCAGCTCGCGAAGCACCGCCACGCGGGGCGCGGTGCTGCGAAGACCCGACGCGCGGATCCTCTCCTGGAAATCAGCGAGCTTCGGCTGCACGGCGATTCGTTTGGCTCCCATGATATCTTTTCGCATAACCGATCTGCGGGACACTTTCATCTCGACCGTGTTGCGACGTTCGATGTCGAGGACTGGAGTGGCTTGCCCGCCGGGTCCCCCCAGACTCCCTGATACGGAAACAACAACCGGGAGTCCAGGATACTGGTGCAATCCTTGTGCGGAACGACTGTCCGCGCTTCCTGGCTTCCACGGCCCTTGTTCTGGACGCTCCTGGACCCCGCCAGGTTCCAGGTGGCCACACCGCTCGGGCGAACCGCTCTCAGGATGTCTCGAAGCGCCCTCCGGATGTCTCAAGGATGACAGTCGGCACCGCGCGTCATGGAGGGGGCCAGGCGGTTGAATCAGAAACAGGAAGTCGTGTGAGTCCCGGGTGCAGGTGCAACTCATGAGTCACCGGTGACGCGGTGCCGGATGCGCCAGGGTTCGCGCCGCGTGCGGCCCGGCTCGGGCACTGCGTCAGGGGCGAGTCCGGTCGGCATGGGCATGGGCACGAGGCCAGGGAAGGAGGGAGGGGCGGTGGCGTCAGGTTGGTTGTCGTATCTGTGTTGTAAAAGCATCCAAGGTGTTTTTGTCGCGGAGTTCGCGCGCCGGGGCGGGGAAGGGAGGGCGCCGTGGGCCGCTCGGGGGGCGAGGCGGGTGTTTGCCCGGCCAACACTTGGACACGGGTACCTTGACTCACTGCGACGAGTGCACACACTTGCGCCTTTTCGCTCCTCGGGGTGCTGGGATGGCCCTGTTGCTCGTGTCTCCGGGTCCCCCTCGCCGTGACGAAGCCCAGCCTGCTGCTCATCGAAGAACCCAGCGTCGCCCGGGAGCTCCAGGTGCTCGCGCTGGAGAGCCAGGGCTGGCAGGTCGTCGCGTTGGCGGACGTGGGGGCGGCCGCCTCGCTGCTCCAGGCGCAGCCGGTGTTGCTGGTGATTGCCGCCGCCGGGCTGCTGGCCGCGGGACAGGAGGGCCTGGCCGCGTTGCGCCGGGCGGTGGAGGCGACGGCGGTGGGGCTGTACGTGCTGGCCTTCCCCGCCGAGGAGGAGGTGGTGCGTCGGCGCTCGCTGCCGCTGACGGGCTTCTTGTGGCGGCCGTTGACGCTGTCGGGGCTGGTGGAGGGGGTGAGGCAGGCGCTGCCGGAGCAGGAGCCGGGTACGCGCCGGCCGCTGGTGCTGGTGGCGGATGACGACCCGGTGTCGCGCAAGTTGTTGCAGTTGCTGCTGGTGCCGCTGCGCTTCCAGGTGGTGTCCGCGTCGGATGGCCAGCAGGCGCTGGAGGTGGCGCGGCGGCGGCGGCCGGACGTGGTGCTGGCGGACGCGCTGATGCCGCGCCTGGATGGCTACAAGCTGTGCCTGGCGCTGCGGCAGGACCCCCGGCTGTCGCGCGTGCCGCTCATCCTCACGCACACGCTGGCGCCGGACGAACTGGACCTGCGCATGGCGCACAACGTGGGGGCCAACGGCTTCGTGCGGAGCACGCAGGACGGGGACGCGCTGGTGGGCACACTCCTGCGCGCGCTCAAGGCGGGGGGCCCCGCGCCGCTGGTGCCAGGAGGAGAGCTGGCCACCGAGGACCACCTGTATCGGGTGGTGCGGCAGTTGGAGCGGCGGGTGGGCCTGTTGGAGCAGGCGGAGCGTGGCACGCGCGAGAGCGAGGAGCGCTTCCGGCGGGTGGTGAACGGCTCCTACGACGGCTTCTGGGACTGGGACCTGCGGCGGGGCTCGCTCTACTGGAGCCCACGCCTCCTGGAGATGCTGGGGCTGACGCCGGAGGCCTTCGCGGGCACGTATGACGCCTTCGTGGAGTTGTTGCATCCGGAGGACCGGGCGGGCGTGCTGGCCGCGCTCACCGAGCACCTGGAGCGGGGCGCGCCGTACGACGTGTCCTTCCGGCTGCGGCACGCGACGGGGGGCTACCGCTCCTGCGTGAGTCGCGGGAAGGCGTCACGCGACGCCCAGGGCCAGCCGGTGCGCATGGCGGGCATCATCGGCGACGTGACGGAGCAGCTGCGGCTGTACCGCGAGGCGCGCGAGGCGGTGCGCGCGCGCGACGACTTCCTCAGCGTGGCGGCGCACGAGCTGCGCACGCCGCTGGCCGCGCTGCGGCTGAGGGTGCAGGGCGCGCAGGGGGCGCTGCGGGTGCTGGGCGTGGCCCAGGCCATTCCCCGGCTGGAGCGCGCGCTGGAGGCCGCGGACCGGCAGGTGCAGCGGATGTCGGACCTGGTGGAGTCGCTCCTGGACGTGTCCCAGTTCCAGGGCGGGCCGCCGCACCTGCACCTGGACGTCGTGGACCTGTCGGTGGTGGTGCGTGACGTGGTGTCGCGCTCGGAGTCGGCCGCGGCGCGCGCGGGCTGTGAGCTGGTGCTCGGGCCGCTGTCACCCACGCGGGGCCGCTGGGACGGCGCGCGGCTGGGGCAGGTGGTGTCCCATCTGTTGTCCAACGCGATGAAGTTCGGCCCCGGCAGGCCCGTGGAGGTCGCGCTGGAGCGCGAGGAGGACACGGCGACGCTGTGGGTGAGGGACCATGGCATCGGCATCGCCCCGGAGCGGGTGGAGGGCCTGTTCCGCCGCTTCGAGCGCGCGGTGCCGGTGCGCCACTACGGCGGGCTGGGCCTGGGGTTGTACCGGCTGCGCCGAATCGTGGAGGCGCACGGCGGCGAGGTGTCCGTGGCCAGCACGCCCGGCGAGGGCTCCACGTTCCGTGTCCGCCTGCCGCTGGAAGGTCCCCCCACCGCGCGCGCCTGACTTCAGCCGCTGGAGGGCCCCCACCGCGCGCGCCCGGCCTCCTCAGAGCGAGTCGAGGAAGGTCACGAGCGCGTCGCGCTCCGCCTTCGCCAGCGCGCGCACGGCCTCTCTCGCGGACTCGGCCTCTCCGCCGTGCCAGAGGATGGCCTCCAGGGGCGTGCGCGCCCGACCGTCGTGCAGCAGGCGAGAGTGTCCGCTCACCGCCCGCGCGCGGCCCAGGCCCCACAAGGGCGCGGTGCGCCACTCGCGGCCGGAGGCGAGGAAGTCCTCGCGCCCGTCGGCCAGCGCCTCGCCCAGGTCATGCAGCAGCAGGTCCGAGTAGGGCCAGATGAGTTGGTTGGACAGCTCCGGGTAGCCGGCGAGCGTGCCGGTGGTGACGGATGGCCGGTGGCACTTCGCGCAGCCCACGCGGTGGAAGACGGCCTTGCCACGCAGGACAGGGGCCGCGTCCACGCCCGCGCGAGTGGGCACCGCCACGGTGTGCGAATAGAAGTCGAGCGCCACCCGCTGCCGCTCACTCACCTCGGGCACACCGCCGTGGGGCGCGGCCCCGCATGCGGCCTGCGCCAGCGTGCAGTTCTCCGTCGGGAACAGCGTGGTGGTGAGGCCGAGGTCGCCCAGGAGCGCCGCCGCGTTCTGGTGTTCGATGTCCGGCTGGTTCGCCTTCCAGCCGAAGCGGCCTTGCACCTCGCGGCCCAGCAGGTGGTTCCACACGCGGTTGGGCCGGCCGGAGATGCCGTCGTCATTCGAATCGTGCGGGTCCGCCCAGGAAAGCCACGTCGCTTCGTCCACCGCCGCCAGCAGGCCCAGGCCCACCATGGGCTGCGCCACCCGCGCGGACGTGCGCGTGTCGGGCGACAGCGGACCAAAGGCCAGGTCCGTCAAGAGCAGCTCCGGGGACTGGAGCGTGTACGCCTCTCCGTCCACGAACGTCCCCGGCACGTCGGTCCACGCCACGCGCACCTGTCCCTCGGCGGGCACGGCGCCGACGCCTCGGGGCTGGAGCTGGTCGCCATAGGTGGGCTCCGGCATGGGCCCACCGTGCGTGTCCTTGCCGGGCACCGACAGGCGCACCAGCAGCGTGTCGGCGACCTCGCCTCCTTCTGGAGGCCGCCCCCGGCCATTGCCCAGGTGACAGGCCAGGCAGGAGACGGAGTGGAAGACGGGGCCCAGCCCGTCGCGCTCGGGGTTGGTGTTGTTGGGAGAGGCCACCCAGTTGGCCTCGAAGACGGACTCCCCCACGAAGAACTCCGCGCGCCGCGAAAGCGACAGGTTCCCCGCCGGCCGCGTGAAGGCGGCGGCGCCGGAGTCATTGACGCTGGTGTCACCGCCGGGCCTGTCCTCTCCTGTCTCCACCACGTCGAAGCGGGGTTGCTCGGGCTGCTCGGGCTCGGGCACTTCGGGCTCGGGCTCCGTGGGAGGCGGGGTGAGGGCCTTGGGGTCGCCGTCGCAGGCCGCGACGCCGAGCAGGGCCATCAGGAGGAGGACAGGCGCGGCGGGTTGTTTCACGGCAGGGGCACCGGGATGGGGTCGGTATAGGACCAGCGGTCGATGATGCCATCGGGGCCGAGCGAGCCGTTGAGATTCCAACCCCAGGCGAAGACGGAGCCGTCCGCGCGCACGGCGATGACGTGGGTGGCGCCCATGCCCATGGAGGACAGGGGGGCGACCTGCGACGAGGACGCCGTGGGCACCGGGTGCGTGGCCTCGGTGATTCCCAGGCCGAGCTGGCCGTTGAAGTTCTGCCCCCAGCCCATCAGCGAGCCGTCCGCGAGCCGCGCGAAGCTGTAGTTGCCGTTGGCGAAGACGGCGCGCGCGGTGGTGACGTTGAGCACCTTCACGGGCGTGGCGCTCTCCACGTTGGTGCCCACCGAGCCGTCGCCCAACTGTCCGCTGACGCCCAGGCCCCAGGAGGACACCGTGCCGTCCGCGTGCACCGCGAGGATGTGGTCTCGGCCGTTGGCGATGTCCACCACGTCCGCCAGGTTCGGCACCTGGCTGGGAAGCGGGTGGTTCTGCGTGTCGGCGACGCCGTTGCCCAGGTTGCCGTAGTCGTTGCGGCCCCACACCCAGACGGTGCCGTCGCGCTTGAGGGCCACCGAGTGCATGGAGCCGCCCATCACCTTCACCACGTCCGTCAGGCCCTGCACGACGACGGGGTAGTCCTTCGCCACCGCCGTGCCGTCGCCCAACTGGCCGTTCGTGTTGTTGCCGAACGCGCGCACCGTGCCGTCCTCCATCAGCACCAGCGTGTGGCGGAAGCCGGGCGCCACGGAGACGGCGCCCGTCAGGCCGGGCACCCGCGTCGCCGCGTAGCGCGGGGTGACGTCGAGCGTGTGGGGCGCACCGTCCACCGGCGGCGTGCCCATGCCGAGCTGGCCGTCCGAGTTCTCACCCCACGTCCACACCGTGCCATCCGCCGCCAGCGCCGTGGCGAAGTTCTGGTTGAAGGCGATGGAGGTGGCGGACTCCAGGCCTGGCACCGCGCGGGGCTGCGTCTGGTCCGTCGTCACGTCCGCGCCCAGGCCCAGTTGCCCCCGGTTGTTGCGGCCCCACGTGTAGACGCGGCCTCCGCGCACCGTGCCGCTGTGCAGGCCGCCCGCCGAGGCCAGCCCGCCGAAGTGGAACGTCACCGTCTTCTCGCCCGTGTTGCCCTGGGCATCCCGCGCGCGCACCACCACCTGGTTGGCACCGGGGCGGGGAGCGACCTCGAAGGAGAGCGTGCCCTCGGCCGTGGCGGACGGCGTGAGCTGCTGCTCCTCGCCCCCGTTGAGCGTGTACGAGAGCTGCGTCACCGCCGCGTTGTCCGTGGCCACCGCGTCCACGCGCACCCGGCGCACGGTGAGCGACAGCCCCTCGTCCGGGGACAGGACCTGGACCTTGGGCGCCTCGGCGTAGCGCAGGTGCATCACCCGCGCGCTCGTCCCGCCAGTCTGATCCACCGCCTCCAGCCGCACCTCGTTGTCGCCCTCGGGCAGGGTCAGCTCCACCGTGAAGACGCCCGACGTGGCCGTCTTCTCGGTGACTTCCACCGCCTGGGCCGCGCCGTCGTTCAGCCGCGCCGTCAGCCCGGCCAGCTTGCCCGGCGCGCTCACCTGGCCGGTCAGCCGGACCACGGGCTCTCCGGTGGTCTCACCCGAAGCGTGGGACGTCACCAGCAGATACGGCGAGACGGGGACACCGGGCGTCGACTCCACGTCGGACCCGCACGCGGCGAGCCAGAGGGCCACGAGCGCCAGGACACAGGCACGGGACTTCATGGGGAACTCCTGAATTGTTGAGATTGATTTGCAGAGTCAGAAAAGCGCCCGGCCTCATACCGCTCGCGGCTCCGGGCGCGCAAGCGACGGAGGGCTCATTTCGGCGGGTGCCCCCATGGATTCCCCGAGGGAGAAGCGTGCGCGGGAAAGCCCGGGAAGCGCTCCAGGCGTCAGGGCGGGTCCTTCTCCACGGGCTCGGCGGGCCCTGGGTTTTGTGACCGGGGACCTGGGAGGTGTGGGACACTCGCACCAGCAGCACGGGGAGGCGGCCGAGCCCTCCCACTGCCGGTCCCTGTCCCAACGTACGATTGTCCTCCACCGGAAGGTGGCGGGGAGGACGCCGAGACGTTCTCTATGCAGGCCGGGGAATCGCTCTAGGTTCGGCGCACGTCGCCAGGGGAATTCATGCCAGAGGTGCTCGTCGTCGATGACAGCAAGGTGATGCGGGACATGGTGGTGGCCTGCCTCAGGCCCTACCCGGGCCTGAACTTCACCCATGCGTCCAGCGGGCTGGAGGCCATCGAGCGCCTGTCGCTGAGCCCGTACGACCTGCTGGTGCTGGACCTGAACATGCCGGACATCGGCGGCATCGAGGTGGTGGAGTTCGTGCGGAGCCAGGACCGGCTGCGCGCGCTGCCCATCATCATCGTCACGACGCGTGGAGACGAGGCGTCGCGCACCCGGGCCCTGTCCGTCGGCGCCAACCGCTTCATGACCAAGCCCTTCACGCCCGATGCCATCCTCGCGGAGGCGCGGGGCCTGTTGGAAGAGAAGCCGGTTTGACGGCCTCCGTGGACCTCGCGGACTTCCTCCCCGCCTATCTGGCGGAGGTGGAGGAGCTGCTCGACTCGGCGCACCGCCACTTGATGGCCGTGGAGGCGAGCGCGCGTCGTGGCGCCGCCCATCCGAAGTCCGTGCGGGAGCTGTTCCGCGCGCTGCACACCATCAAGGGCCTGTCCGCCATGGTGGATGTGGAGCCCATCGTCTCCATCTCCCACTGGATGGAGACGTCGCTGCGTCAGGCCGACCAGGCGGGCGGGCGGCTCCCCGAGTCCAGCGTGGAGCCGCTGATGGAGGGGCTGCGCGCGGTGGAGCAGCGCATGCGCCAGCTCGCCTCGGGCAAGGACGCATCGCCCGTGCCGTCCGGGCTGCTGGAGCGACTGGAGGCCCTGGGGGTCTCCACCTCCGTCGTGACCGGCACCGCTCGGCCCGTCGCCGTGACGCTCGATGAGGGCCTCGCGCTCGCCTCCCGGCTGACGCCCGTCGAGCGCGAGCAGCTCACGACGGGCGCCGGCCATCGCCGCCCGGTGCGCGTGGACTTCATCCCCGGCGCCGAGCGCGCCGCGCGGGGCATCACCATCAACAGCGTGCGCGAGCGGCTGGCGGCGCTGGGGGACCTGGTCAAGGTCGTCCCCCTCGCGGGGCCGGCGCCCGGCGGTGGCTCGCTCACCTTCGTGCTGCTGCTGAGCACCGAGGCCTCGGACTCCGTGCTGATGGAGGCCGCGGGCGGTGAGCCCGCCCAGGTGCGCGCGCTGTCCTCCCCACCCGTGTCCCCGGCCGTTGACGGGACGCCCGCGCCGGAGCGCGAGCCGGAGCTGGAACTGGAGGAGCCCGAGGAGGCCCGCCGGTCCACTGGGACGCTGCGGGTGGAGGTGTCCCGGCTGGACGAGGCGCTGGAGCGCCTGGCGTCGCTCGTCGTCAACCGCTCGCGGCTGCAGCGCGCGGTGACGGACCTGACCGCCGCGGGAGCACCCACGCGGGAGCTGCGCGCCATCCTCCAGGAGAACGGGCGGCAGCTGCGCGACATGCGCGCGGCCATCCTCCGCCTGCGCATGGTGCGCGTGGGAGACGTGCTGGACAGGCTGCCGCTGTTGGTGCGCGGGCTGCGCCGCACCACGGGCAAGGCGGTGCGGCTGGAGCTGGACGTGGGCGACGCGGAGCTGGACAAGGCCGTGGCGGACCGCATGTTGCCCGCGCTGGTGCACCTGGTGCGCAACGCGGTGGACCACGCGCTGGAGTCTCCGGAGGAGCGCCGCGCCGCCGGCAAGCCCCTGGAGGGCACCGTGCGCCTGGGCTGCCATGCGAACGCCAGCGGCTGGGTGGACCTCACCATCACCGACGACGGGCGGGGCGTGGACGCGGAGGCGGTGGCCCGGCGCGCGCGAGCTCCGGTGCCCAGGGGCTCGGATGACCTGCTGGAGCTCCTGTGCCGGCCCGGCTTCTCCACCCGCGAGGAGGTCACCTCCACCAGCGGGCGTGGCATGGGCATGGACATCGTCCGGCGCATCGTCGTGGACCAGCTCGGAGGCGAGCTGCGCCTGGAGACGCGCCTGGGGGTGGGCACCACCTTCCACCTGCGCGTGCCCCTGACGATTACCCTGCTGGACGCCATCATCTTCGAGTGCGCGGGCCTGCGCTACGCGGTGGCGGTGGGCTCCGTGGAGGAGCTCATCGAGGTGGAGGCCACGCGGGTGGTGCGGCCCGCGGGCGCGAACGGCGTGGCCCTGGTGGAGCGGCGGGGCCAGGCGGTGTCGCTGGTGTCGCTGGCGCGACTGCTGGGCTCCACGCAGGCGGTGGACGCCACGCCCGCGCGGGGCCTGGTGGTGCGGCAGCGCGGAGACCTGGTGGCGTTCGGCGTGGACCGGTTGCTCGGTCAGCAGGAAATCGTGCTGCGCCCGCTGGAGGACCCGCTGGTGCGGGTGCCCGGCGTGGCGGGTGCCACGGACCTGGGGGATGGCCAGCCCACGCTGGTGCTGGACCTGAATGCGCTGGGAGCGGCGCGCCGCCCGGGGGCCGGGGGACGAGAGGAGCGCGCGACATGAGCGTGCTGCATGTGGTGTTCAAGGTGGATGGCGCCGAGTACGTGCTGCCGGCGTCGGATGTCCTCCAGATGGAGTCCTTCACCGGGGCCACGCCCGTGCCAGGAGCGGCTTCGCACGTCGAGGGCCTGGTCCAGGTGCGGGGCCGCGTCATCCCCGTCGTCGACGCGCGCAGGCGCTTCGGGCTGCCCGCGCTGGAGCGCTCGCTCGACACGCGGGTGGTGGTGGGGCAACTGGGGACGCGGACGGTGGGGCTGTTGGTGGACAGCGCGCGCGAGGTTTTGAAGCTGGACCCCTCGAAGTTCCAGCCGCCGCCACCCTTGGTGGTGGAGGGCTCGAAGGGGTTCGTGAAGGCCGTGGCCCAGGTGGGGCCCAGGCTGGTGATGCTCATCGATTTCCCCCGGGTCATCGGGGAGGAGACGCCGGATGGCGACGGAAAACGGTAATGGCCCCCAGGGGCAGGATGACGCGCGCGGCCTGACCGAGCGCTTGTCGCGCGGAGTCCGGGAGGGCGCGACGCTGCTGCAGGACGCGGAGGCGCTCGCCTCGCGGCTGGCCGCCAGCGGCAACGAGCAGGCCGCGGCCTCCGAGCAGGTGCGCGCCTCCATCGAGTCGGTGGCCGCGCACGTCGAGGCGACGAGCACGGCGGCGCAGTCGCTCGCGCGCTCCCAGCGCACGGTGAGCGACTCCGCCCGCGCGCTGCAGCAGGAGGCGGAGGCCACCGCCGGCGCCGTGCAGGAGGTCAGCGCGTCGGTGGCGGGCGTGCGCAAGGACGCCGCCCACCTGGCGGCGGAGGCGGACACCACTGCCGCCACGCTGGAGCAGGTGTCGCGCTCGGTGAAGACGGTCAACGCCAACGCGGAGGACCTGGCCGCCTCCAGCGAGGAGTTGCTCGCGTCCATGACGGAGATGAACTCCACCGTGGCGGACCTGGTGACGCGCAACCAGTCGGGCGCGGCCTCCGCGGAGGAGGTGGGCGCGACGATTGAGGAGATGGCCAAGGGCATCGCCCGGCTGTCCACCGACTCCCAGGGCATGGGGGAGCGGGTGACGCTGGTGACGGGCGCGGTGGTGGGGCTGGGCAAGTCCCTGAGCGACTTGTCCCGCGATGCCACCACCATGTCCTCCGGCGTGGAGGAGACGGCGTCCACCGCGGAGGAGCTGGCGCGCAGCGTGCGCGGCGTGGCGGAGAGCGCGCGCGTGCTGGAGACGCACGCGGCCTCCACCGCCTCCACCGTGGAGGAGGTGGCCGCCAGCGTGGAGCAGGTGGCCGCCACCGCGGAGAAGAACGCCGCCGTGGTGGACGCCAACGCGGCGACGATTGAGCAACTGGCGCGCTCGGCCCAGTCCGTGGCCAAGGCGTCGGAGGCCATCAACGCCCTGGCGGCCACCAGCGCCAGCGCGTCCTCGCAGCTGGAGGTGTCCACGCGGCGGGTGGCGCAGATGGGCGAGGAGGCTCGCGCGACGTCGGACCGGGTGGGCACCATCGCCCGCGAGGGCGGCGCCACGGTGGTGCGCTCCATCGCCGGCTTCAGCCGCATCCGTCAATCCATCGTCGAGTCCTCCGGCGTCATGAAGGAGATGGGCAAGCGCGCCGAGGAGATTGGCGACATCGTCCAGACCATCAACCTCATCGCGGACCGCACCAACCTCCTGTCGCTCAACGCCAGCATCGAGGCGGCGCGCGCGGGGGAGCACGGGCGCGGCTTCGCGGTGGTGGCGGAGGAGATTCGCGCCCTGGCGGACCGCGCGGCGGCGGCCAGCTCGGACGTGGCGAAGATTGTCCGGGGCCTGCAGACGACGGCGCGCGAGGCGGCGAGCGCGAGCGCGGAGGGCATGCGCGCCGCGGACGAGGGCGCGGCGCTGGCGTCGGACGCGGAGCGGGCCCTGTCCACCATCCTCAAGGGCGTGGACGACGTGGGGCAGAACGTGCGCGAGGTGAACCGCGCCACGGGTGAGCAGGTGCAGGTGGTGCAGTCGCTGGCGCAGGGCACCGCGAAGATGAGCGAGCAGGGCCGCGTCATCGCCACGTCCGCGACGGAGCAGGCGCAGGCGGCCCAGGCGCTGGCGCAGGGCGGCACGGAGATGCGGCGCATGGCCCGGCAGACGACGCAGGCCACCGCGGAACAGGCCCGCGCGCTGCGCGACGTGGTGCGCTCCAACGGCCAGCTGGCGGAGGTCGCCCAGAAGGTGTCCCGCGCGGTGCAGGAGCAGGCGGCGGCGGCGGTGGACCTGTCCAAGGGCGCCGCTCAGATGCGCCAGCTGGTGCAGGGCGTGAGCGCCGTCGTGGGGACGCAGAGCAGGGAGGTGACGGGGATGGGGCAGGCGGCCCAGGAGCTGTCGAGCACCACCCAGCGCACCCTGTCGGGGCTGGCCGAGCAGGCCAAGGCGGCGGCCGAGGTGGCGCGCGCCATGGAGGAGACGCGCAAGGAGGTGGCCCAGTCCGCGCGCGGCATGTCGGAGCAGGCGCGCGCGCTCAAGCAGGGTGAGACGGCCAGCCGCCAGGTGGCGAAGCTGGCGTCGTCCGTGACGCGTGCCACCGACGAGCAGGCCCAGGCGCTCGTCGCGCTGGTGAAGGGCGCGGACGAGGTGCGGCGGGTGGCGAAGGGCACGGCGCGCGCCCTGGACGAGCAGTCGGAGGTGCTGACGGGGCTGGCGGCCTCCGCGCAGCGGCAGGCCACGGGCACCGCCGCGGTGGCGCGCGCCAGCGGCGAGGCCACCCAGGTGATGGAGGGCCTGGTGAAGGGCGTGGAGGAGATGCGGGTGCGGGCGAGGGAAATCACCACCACCACCGCGCAGCAGGTCCGCGCGTCGGCGGCCACCGCGGGAGAGGTGCGCGAGGTGGCGGGGCGACTGACGCACCTGTCGCGGCTTCAGGCGGAGCAGGTGGAGAGCCTCGAGCGGCTGGGGAGTGTGCTGGGGAGTGGTGGAGCCCCGCAGGCCCCCGAGGCGGGGGGCTCGCGCTCCCGGGAGCGACAGACATGACGGATTCGACTTCCGTGACGGCCTCTCCCTTGTTCCTGTCCTCGGAGGACAGGGCGCGGGTGGAGGAGGTGGAGCAGTTGGCGCGCAGGGGCGCGGGCAGCCTGGAAGCGCTGGTGGGCGGGCTGGACACGTCGAGCTGGGCGGTGCGTCGCGCCGTCGTGTCGGCGCTCGCGCGGCTGGGCACTCCGGCGGTGCCGCCGTTGTGCGACGTGCTGCGCCACCGGCGCGACAACGAGGCTCGGCTGGCGGCCGCGGTGGAGGCGCTGGTGGCCTCCACGGGCGCGGTGGAGGAGTCGCTGGAGGGCCTGACGGACAGCCCGTCCGCGGCCATCGTCTGTGACGCCGCGCAGGTGCTGGGGCGGCGGCGCAGCCGGCGCTCGGTGCCGCTCCTGGCGCGGCTCACCGTGCACCCGGACGACAACGTCGCGGTGGCGGCCATCGAGGCGCTGGGTCGCATTGGCGGCGGCGCGGCGGTGGACGCGCTGCTGGGGGCGCTGGGCAGCGGCAACTTCTTCCGCATCTTCCCCGCCATCGACGTGCTGGGCCGGTGTGGAGACCCGTCGGTGGTGCCCGCGCTCCTGGGCCTGCTCGCGGACCCCTTCTACGCCCTGGAGTCGGCGCGCGCGCTGGGCCGCACGGGCCAGGACGCGGCGGTGCCCGCGCTGGTGGGCCTCTTGCGGCGGGGCAATGACGCGCTGGTGCGCGTGGCGGCGGTGGCGCTGGCGGACATCCACGAGGCGCAGGTGCAGCGCTTCGGCGGCGCGCGCGCGGTGCAGGGAGCGCTGCGCTCCGGCAGTGACTTGTCCATGCTGGGCCGCAGGCTGGCGCAGGCCATCAGCAGCGCGGATTCGGCGGAGCGGGCCGCGCTGGCGCGGCTCCTGGGCTGGGTGGGCGGGCAGGACGCGGCGGCGGGCCTCTTGCGGCTGTTGGACGGGCCGGACCCGACGGTGGCGCGCGCGGCGGCGAGCGCCCTGGCGGAGCTGGGGGCGGACGCGGACGAGCAGATTCTCCAGGCGCTCCAGGATGGAGACAGCGCCCGGCGCCGGGTGTTGCTGCCCCTGGTGGGGCGCCGCGCTTCGGCCGTGCCGGAGGTGATGGCGTGTCTGGAGGACCGGGAGGCGTCCGTGCGCGCGCTGGCGGCGGACACGCTGTCTCGCATCGGCGACACGTCCGCGGTGCCCGTCCTCTTCCAGCGCCTCACCGACGACGACGCGCGCGTGGTGCAGGCCGCCACGGGCGCCATCCAGTCCCTGGGCAGCGAGCAGACGGAGGCCCTGGCGCTCCAGGCGGCGCGCTCTCCGGACGCGCGTCTGCGCCGCGCGGCGCTGCGCATCATCTCCTACTTCGGCTATGCCCGAGGCCTGGAGGTGCTGCTGTCGGCCATGCGCGACTCGGACGAGCGGCTGCGCGACGCGGCCATCTACGGCCTGCCCTTCATCGAGGACCCGCGCGCGGTGGACGCGCTGTTGATGGCGGCCACCCACGAGTCGGAGCGCACGCGAGCCGCGGCCATGCGCGCGCTGGGGCAGACGGAGAAGGAGGCGCGCATCACCTCCACGCTGCTCGGCGGCCTCAACGACCGCGACCCGTGGGTGCGCTACTACGCGTGCCAGTCGCTGGGGAAGCTCAACGAGGAGGCCGCCGCTGACGCGATTGTCGCGCTGGCGGACGACGACGCGGGGCAGGTGCGCGTGGCGGTGGTGGACGCGCTGGCGCACATGCACACGGAGAGCGCGATGACGGCGCTGCGGCGCGCGGCGGCCAGCACCGACGCGGACGTGCGGCGCGCCGCGCTCCTGGGGTTGGGCGTGGCGCGGCGCCAGGACGCGCTGCCGGTGTTGCTGGAGGCCTCGTCGTCCGAGGACTCCGCCACGCGCCTGGTCGCGCTGTCCGCCGTGGCCGAGTACGAGGCCCCGGAGACGCTGCCCGCGCTCCTGCACGCGGCCAGTGACAGGGACGACAGCGTGCGCAGCGCGGCGGTGGGCTTCCTGGCCACGCGCCCGGGCGTCCCCGCCACCCAGGCCCTGGTGTCGCTCCTGGGGGACATGACGGTGCGCGAGCGGGTGGTGAGCGCGCTGGCGCTGCCCATGGAGGGCCGGCTGCCGGGGCTGCTGACCGCGCTGGACGTGGCGGACGAGGTGACGGCGCCCTTGCTGGTGGCGGCCCTGGCGCGCATGCGTCGGGCGGACGCGCGCGCCGCGCTCCTTCAAGTCCTGGAGACCTCCAGCGCCTCGGCCCGCCGCGCCGCCGTGCCCGCGGTGAGCGCGCTGGGGACCCTGGAGTCCCGCGACGCGCTGGAGCGGGCCTCCCTGCGTGACGAGGACCCGGAGGTCCGGCGGGCCTGTCTCGTGGCCCTGGGGAAGTGACAAGGACTTCATGCCTTCCCTGCCGATGTCCCCCCAGGTCTTCGCCATCCTCGCCGCGCTCATCGAGCAGCGCGCGGGGCTGCATTACGCGGCGGAGGACCGGGAGCTGCTGTCCGACAAGGTGTCCGACCGGGCGCTGGAGGCGGGCTTCGACTCGCTGCTCGACTACTACTACTTCCTCCGGTACGACCCGGAGGGTTCGGCCGCGCTGGATTCCCTGGTGGACTCGCTGCTCGTGCACGAGACGTATTTCTTCCGGGAGCCGCTGCCCTTGTCGGTGCTGGTGGACGACGTGCTCGCGCCCCGGGTTCGCGCCGGCCAGAAGCCCCGGGTGTGGTGCGCGGCGTGCTCCACCGGCGAGGAGCCCCTGACGCTGGCGATGATGCTGGCGGACCGGGGGCTGCTCTCCGGCGTGGAGCTGCTGGCCAGTGACTTGAGCACCCGGGCCCTGGAGCGGGCTCGCACCGGCGAGCACAACCTGCGCGCCACGCGCGCGCTGCCGCCCGGGGTGGAGGGGCGCTGGCTGGAGCAGGTGGCCGGCCGGGTACGCCCCAAGCAGGAGCTGGTGGACGCGGTGGAGTGGCGCCGCATCAACCTGATGGAGGACGCGGTGGTGGCGAAGCTGGGGCAGTTCGACGCCATCCTCTGCCGCAATGTCCTCATCTACTTCAAGGACGAGACGGCGCGCCGGGTGGTGGCGTCGCTCACCCAGGCGCTGAAGCCCGGAGGCCAGCTGGTGGTGGGCACCTCCGAGTCGCTGTTGCGTTTCGGCACCGCGCTCTCCTGTGAGGAGCGGCGCGGCGTCTTCTTCTATGGCAAGGCGGGCGGATGACGGTGGTGGCTCCCATTCGCGTGTTGGTGGTGGACGACTCGGCGTTCGCGCGCAAGGTGCTGCGCCAGGTGCTCTCCAACGCGCAGGGCATCGAGGTGGTGGACACCGCGCGTGACGGCCTGGACGCGCTGGAGAAGGTGTCGGAGCTCAAGCCCGACGTCCTCACGTTGGACCTGGTCATGCCGGGCCTGGACGGGCTCGGCGTGCTGCGGGCCCTGGACACCCTGCCGGACGCGCCGCGCGTCGTGGTGGTGAGCAGCGCGGGCGAGGAGAGCGAGCTGGCGGTGTCCGCCCTCCAGGCCGGCGCGGTGGACCTGGTGCACAAGCCCTCCGCGCTCGCCACGGACCGGCTCTACGAGCTGGGCGCGGAGCTGGTGGAGAAGGTGCGCACCGCCGCGCGCGTGTCCCATCGCCCGGCGCGCCCGCCGTCGTCCAGCTCGCCCCCCGCGGCGTCCGCATTGGCCGTGACGGGGCCGGCGCGCAACCTGGTGGTGGTGGGCACGTCCACCGGTGGCCCCCAGGCCCTCACGCGCCTCTTGTCGATGGTGCCCGCGGACTTCCCCGCGCCCATGGCGCTCGCGCTGCACATCCCCCCGGGCTACACGGAGGCGGTGGCGCGCCGCCTGGACGCGCTGTGCCCGCTGGAGGTGCGCGAGGCCGAGGATGGCTTGGAGCTGCGCCCCGGCCGCGTCGTGCTCGCGCGCGCGGGCCAGCACCTCAAAATCGAGCGGCACGGCGCCCTCACCTTGGGCCGCGTGGACCGACATCCGGTGCAGATGCCGCACCACCCCTCCGTGGACGTCCTCTTCGAGAGCGCGGCCCACACGTGGGGCAAGGACACGGTGGGACTGGTGCTCACCGGCATGGGCGACGACGGGCGGGAGGGCTCGCGCGCCATCCGGGCCGCGGGCGGCACCATCCTCACCGAGTCGGAGTCCTCCTGTGTCGTCTACGGCATGCCTCGCGCCGTCGACGAAGCGGGCCTCGCCACCGCCAGCGCGCCCCTGGATGGGATGATGGCCTTGCTGCTCGCTCAGCTCCGCTGACTCCGGGAAAACCGGGTGGGGGCGCCGTCGCCCGCACCCCTACATGGTGGGGGAGGGGGCGGCCTTGCCCCGGGGCCGGAGCGATAGTTTTGGTTCTGCACGGACGCGTCAGGCAGACTGCCGCCCATGCTCCGTTACCGCGCCGACATTCGAACCCTCCTCTGGTGCCTGGCGATGGCCGTGGTGGCCCTCTCGATGTACGCGGCCCCCGCGCTCATCCCCTACCTGTGCCCGCTCGCGTGCTACCTGGCGCTGTCCGCGGGCGTCATCGCCCATAACCACAACCACTGCCCCACCTTCCGCAACCGGAAGATGAACGAGGCGATGGGCATGTGGCTGTCGTTGTTCTACGGCTACCCCACCTTCGTGTGGATTCCGACGCACAACCTCAACCACCACAAGTTCGTCAACAAGGCGGGCGACGCCACCATCACCTGGCGCTACTCGAAGAAGCACAACTTCCTCGTCGCCTTCCTCTTCCCCTTCGTCTCCACGTACTGGCAGCAGGAGCCGACGAAGGCCTTCATCGAGAAGGCGCGCACGCGCAACCGCGCCCTGTTCCGGCAAATCGTCCTCCAGTACATCGTCTGGGGCGGCACGCACGCGGCGCTCGTCGGCCTGGCGATTTATCTGCACGGAATCGCGGGCGGCCTGCGCATCTGGGCCTTCGCGTTCCTGATTCCGGCCTTCTTCTCGCTGTGGACCATCATGTTCTTCAACTACATCCAGCACGTCCACTCGGACCCCTGGAGCGAGCACGACCACAGCCGCAGCTTCACCGGCCGCCTCATCAACTTCTTCCTCTTCAACAACGGCCTGCACGCGGTCCACCACGAGACGCCGGGCCTGCACTGGAGCCTCCTGCCCGAGGCCCACGCCAAAATCGCGGCGGACATCGACCCGGAACTCAAGCCCGTCAGCTTCTTCGGCTGGTGCTTCCGCTCCTACGTCATGGCGCCCTTCTTCCCCCGCTTCGGCACGAAGCAGGTGGGCCGCGCCCCGTATGACCCGCCCGCGGGCGGCAAGGTCGACGTGTCCTTCGGCGACGAGCTGCAGGCGGTGGACTCCGGAGTGAACGTCGCGCGCGTCTGACGCACCCGCACACGTGTGCGGCCTGTGTGTGTCTTTGTCTTGTATTCCCCATCTCTCCCTGGAATCGGTCCAGGGGGAGTATTCGCCATGTGGCTGATTCTCGTATCTCGCGGTCAGAGGTACGGGCGGGCTGGGGGGGGAAGCAGACACGGAGGCACCACATGAGGATGGCCCCAGGCCCTGTCCGACCTATCACCCGCGAGGCGCCGCCTTCGCCCCGGGTGTTGTGGGTGGGGGTGGCGGGGGAGGCGTGGCTGGCACTGTCACGCGCGGCCCGGGCCCTGGGCTGTGAGCCGGTGCAGGCGTCGCTGCCCGGCGCGGTGAGCCTGGAGCTGTCGCGCGCGAGGCCCCGGCTGGTGTTGGTGCACTGGCGCCAGGTCCAGGAGCGGGGCCCTGGAGGGCTCAGTGGCCTCAAGGCCCGCGTGGGAGCGTCCGGCGCGCCCGTCATCCTGGTGGCGGAGCCGGAGACGCCCGCCGAGGTGCTGGAGGCCGCGGACGCCGAGGGCATCGAGGACTGTCTCCTGGCGCCGGTGGCTGAATCCTCGGTGCGGGCTCGACTGTCCGCGCTGCTGGGCGCGCGGGTGCTCCCCGCCACGAGCGAGCGCTACAGCCCGCGCGTGGTGTTGCTGGCGGGCGCGGGCGGCGCGCGCACGTGGGCGGGGCTGGGCTCGCTGCTGGAAGTCTCCGGCCACCACCTGCTGTACAGCGCCACGGTGGAGGGCGCGGCCGCGCGGGTGGAGGAGCACGGCGCCGCGCCCCACCTGCTCGTCGTCGTGGGGGACGGGGCATGGGGTGGCGTGTGGGCGCGCGCGGGCACTGTCGCCCGCTCGTTGCTGGAGGGCGTGCCCTCGCTGACGGTGACGGCCGCGGAGAGCGGGCGCTCGGCGGCGACGCTGTTGCCGCGCATCCACGCGATGCTGAGCCGGGAGGGCGCGTCGCTGCGGGTGGAGGAGCGGGTGCCCTTCTGCTGCCCCGTCGAGTTCGGCGAGAGCGGCCCGCAGGGGCTGGCGTGGACGTCGGGCGTGTCCTTCGCGCTGAGCCCCGGGGGCCTCTTCGTTCGCACGCTGGTGCCCGCGCGGCCCGGCTCGTCGGTGACGTTGCGCATCCACCTGCCCACCACGGGCGAGCGGCTGGAGTCCCACGGCGTGGTGGCGTGGGCCAATCCCTATGCGGCGCGCGAAGGTCTGTGTTTTCCCCACGGCATGGGTGTGCGGTTTTTGGGCATGGGCCCGCCGCGGTTGATGCATCTGCGCCAGCTCTGTCAGGCCACGGCCTCGCCTTGAAGGCGTGGCTCCAGGAGGTGCTTCGTCATGCGACGCAAGAAGGTCCTCCTCGTCGATGACTCGCACACGGTGCTGATGCTGCACCGGATGATGATGGTGGAGCGTGGCTTCGAGACGCTCATCGCCCGCGACGGGCTGGAGGCGCTGGAGCGCGTGCGGGACGAGGCGCCGGACCTCGTCGTGCTCGACATCCTGATGCCGAACCTGGACGGCCTGGAGACGTGCCGGGCGCTGCGAGAGCGCGAGCCCACGCGCCACACGCCCATCATCCTGTGCAGCACGCGGATGGAGCCGGACTGCGTGCAGGCGGGCTTCGAGAGCGGCTGCACCGACTATCTCACCAAGCCCTTCGCGGGCTCGGAGCTGGCGGCGCTCCTGAATCGCTACTTGGGCTCGGAGCGGGGCACGCGCGGCGGGATTTGACCGGGAGGCCGCGCCGGCAGCGAGCGGCGGGGCAGCGTCACCATGAACGTGGTGCCCTCCTCCTCGGTGGAGCTGACTTCAATGGCTCCGCCGTGCGCCTGGACGATTTCCCGGACGATGTAGAGGCCCAGGCCGTAGCTCATCTTCAGCGTGCGCGTCGTCTGCGGGCCGCTCCGGAAGGGCTCGAAGAGGTGGGGCAGCAGGTGCGCGGGGATGGGGCGCCCGCCGTTCTGGACCTCCAGCACCAGCTTGTTGGCCCGAGCCACGCGCGCCACCAGCTTCACGGGGGTGTCCGCGGGGCCGAACTTCAGCGCGTTCTCCAGGAGATTCGAGGCCACCTGGCCCAGCCGGTCCGGGTCCCACATGCCCTGGGTATTGCCCTTGTGCTCCACCTCGATGACGCGCTCGGGGTAGGCCACGCGGAACTCGTGGGCCACGCGCTCCACCAGGTCCTTGAGGTCCACCGGCCGGGGTTCAATCGCCACGCCGCCCATCAGCCGGGTGCGCGTGAAGTCCAGGAGCAGGCGGGTGAGCCGCTCGATTCGCACCGCCGCGGTGGCGATGCGCTGGCTGGTGCGCCGGGCGTCCTCGGCCGTGCCGGACTCCGCCATGACGCGAGACCAGTTCATGATGGCGCCCAGCGGGCTGCGGATGTCGTGGCTGACGATGCCCATCAGCTGCTCCTGGAACTCGGAGTGCCGGCGCGCTTCCTCTTCCGCCCACTTGCGCTGGGTGATGTCGCGGCTGATGCCGAACAGGCCCACCACCTTGCCGTCCGCGTCCCGCAGCACGCCCTTGGTGGACAGCCACACGCGAGGGCCCTCGACGCCGGGCTGCCCGTCCTCGTAGGTGACGGTGCGGCCGAAGGCGAGCACCTCCCTGTCGTTGGCGGCGTTGACGCGGGCGACTTCGGGCGCGAACAGCTCCAGGTCCGTGCGGCCCACCATCTGCGCGACTTCGTAGCCCACCGCCCGCGCGCCCGCGTTGTTGATGAGCTGGTAGCGGCCCTCCAAATCCTTCGTGTAGACGGCGTCCGTCGTGCCCTCGTGGATGGCGCGGAACACCTCGCTGGCGCGCCGCAGCTCCTCGCGCACCCGGTGCTCTCCGGTGATGTCGCGGCAGTGCACCAGGAGGCCCCCGGGCACCGCGCGCGCGCGCACGTCGAAGCACAGCTCGCGGTCCGGCCACTCGTGCTCGAAGCGCGCGGCGGCCTGCTGGGTGGCGGGCTTTTCGAAGAGCAGGTGGTGGCGCAGCTCCAGCAGGCCGGGGCACGCGCGGCGCACGTCGTCACCGGGCCCGGCGGCGCCGTCCAAGAGCTCCACCATGCGCGGGCTGACGTAGGTGAAGCGCCAGGCCGCGTCGAGCGTGAAGAAGGCGTCCGGCAGTCCCTCCAGGAGCGCATGGAGCGGTACGCCGCCGGAGGCCTCGGATGCCGCGGGCGGGGCCGGGGGACGCTGGCGCTTCTTGGCGGGGGTGGGGGGCATGCGTCGTGGGGTTTCGCGGGGGGCCAGGGTCCAGGGGTGAGCGGAGCGGGGTGGGGCCGTCACCCAGGGGGCGGACGGTCCGGCGCGTTCTCCGGCGCCCACGGGGGAACGCCTGGCGTGCGAAGCCGTCGCGGCGCGGCGCCTGTCGCTCGGGTGCGAGCGAAGGGTGCCACTGGCGAGGGGGCGCTTCGTGCTTCCGCGTGGGCCGATGCACGGAAGGGGGCGAGGATGAGGGTTGCGGTGAGGCGGGGGCGCATCCGGGCTGAACCATACTCCGCTCGCCGCCTCCCGCGAGCGGACCCTGGAGTCTCACCCCCTTGCTCGGCGCATTCCGGGGGTTGGAGGGGCCCCAGCTGCAACTCGAACGGACGAATGCGCCCCGGGTGAATACGGCTTCAGATAGCCAGGAAAATCGAGCCGACCTGGGATGTGCCGCTTTGGACTTGAGTCCGGGAGACCCGGCGGGTGGACCGGCCGGGGCTCGGGGGCGGGGCGGGCCCTTCCGGGGGACTCCACCCAGGCGGTGGTTCAGGCGGACTTCTTGGCCTCGGCGTCGTCCTGTTCGAAGAGGCTCTCCAGCTCCCTGCGGGCGCGGGCGGCGGCCTCCACGAGCTTCTGTTCGTCGCGGTGGAAGCGGGCCGTCTCGCGCAGGAGCTTCTCGTCGTGGTCCTTCAGGCGCTCCATGACGCGGTGGCTCTCGGAGAAGGTGAGGCCCATGGTCTGGAGGATGTCGCCGCCCATCTCCACGCTGCCGGCGAACGTCTCGCGCATCACGTGTTCGATGCCCAAATCCAGCAGTTGGTACGCGTGCACGCGGTTGCGGGCGCGGGCGAAGATGGTGAGGTGGGGGAAGTGCTCCTTCACCGTCCTGGCGGTGCGCATGGAGGCCTCGACGTCGTCGATGGCGAGCACGAAGACGCGGGCCTTGTCGGCGCGCGCGGCGCGCAGCAAGTCGAGCCGGGAGGCATCGCCGTAGAACACCTGGCTGCCGAAGCGCTTCATGAAGTCGATGTGCTCGGGGCTGGCGTCGATGGCGGTGAAGGTGATGCGCTTGGCGCGCAGCAGGCGGCCGACGACCTGACCCACGCGGCCGAAGCCGGCGATGATGACGGGGTGGTCCTCGTCGGGGGCGACGTCGTACTCGCGGGCCTGCGTCTTCGCCTGGAAGCGGGGGCGGCCCCAGCGCTCATAGGCGACGTAGAGCAGGGGCGTGGTGGCCATGGACAGGCCCACGACGACGACGAGCAGGTCCGAAAGCTCCGTGGACATGACGTGGAAGGACACGGCGAGGGCGAAGAGGACGAAGGCGAACTCGCCGCCCTGGGAGATGACGACGCCCAGGCTGAGCGCCGGCTCGTTCTCCTTGAGGTTGTAGCGTCCCAGGCCGTAGAGCACGGCGCCCTTGATGGCGACGAGGCCGACGACGAGGCCGGTGATGAGTCCGGGGCGCTCGATGATGAGGCCCAGGTTCACGCTCATGCCCACGGCGATGAAGAACAGGCCGAGCAAGAGGCCCTTGAAGGGCTCGATGTCGGCTTCGAGCTCGTGGCGGTACTCGGATTCGGACAGGAGGACGCCGGCGAGGAAGGCGCCCAGGGCCATGGAGAGGCCCACGGCGTTGAGGAGGGCGGCGGTGCCGACGACGACGAGCAGCGCGGTGGCGGTGAAGAGCTCCTGGCTGTGGAAGGACGCGACGGCGCGGAAGAGGGGGCGCAGGAGGAAGCGGCCGGAGAGCACGACGCTGACGAGGACGACGAGGACCTTGAAGCCGGTGCGCCAGCCGGGCTCGGCGGAGGCGGCGTCGGTGTGGCCGAGCAGGGGCAGCAGGGCCAGGAGGGGAATGACGGCCAGGTCCTGGAAGAGGAGGATGCCGAAGGCGAGGCGGCCGTAGCCGGTGGTGAGCTGGTTGCGTTCGGCGAGGAGCTGGAGGGCGAAGGCGGTGGAGGAGAGGGAGAGCCCGAAGCCGGCGATGACAGCGGTGCCGAGCGGCAGTCCGAAGAGGAAGCAGGCGGTGGCGAGCAGGGCGCCGGAGATGAGCACCTGGGCGCCGCCCATGCCGAAGACGGAGTGGCGCAGGTTCCACAGGCGGGAGGGCTGCAGCTCCAGGCCGATGACGAACAGGAGGAGCACGACGCCCAGCTCGGAGAAGTGGAGGACGTTCTCCACGTCGCCGATGAGCTGCGCGCCGGAGGGGCCGATGATGGCGCCGGCCACCAGGTAGCCGAGCACCGAGCCCAGCCCGAGCCGCTTGAACAGCGGGACGGACACCACCGCGGCACCCAGGAACACCAGCGCCTGATGCAGGAAGGACATGCCCCGCTTCCTCGCACGACGGAGGGACGTGAGCAATCCCGGGTGGTTGCCTGCCGGTACGTCGTTTGACGACGAAGAGATGTGGGGGCGCGGCGCGCTTGAAGCCAGACACGCGCCGCCGTGGGAGGCCGAATCAAGAGGGGGGACGCCGCGATGACATGCGGCGACCCGCGAGTGAACTCAGGCGCAGGGAACCAGGACCGGGTAATAGACGATGCTCGACTGGGCCCCCGTGGAGTCGACCACATACATCTTGGGCTTGACGGCTACGTCCGCGGGGAGCGTTTCGGGTAAGCGTTCACGGGGTGGTGCACGCCTGAGGGGCCAGTTGGGCTGCGAACGGTGGGCCTCACCCCGCTCGACGTGGACCGAGGACGGATTAGAAATACAGGGACGTGGCCACGCCCGACCCGAGAG
>NZ_JAAIXY010000027.1 GCF_010894455.1 Myxococcus eversor
TTTGGCGACAGGCGCGGCGGGGCTTCGGGACTCGCGAGCGGTGGCGCAGGTGGATGGGGGACGGGTGGCGGGGCGGGCGAGCCGGGCTCCGGTGGAAGCGGGGGTTTCCGCCGGAGCCTGATTCACCTCGAAACGGGGGGCGGGGGAGGGGCCACGAAGAGGTGGCACGCGCGAGGACGTCCGCGCGCGGTGGGGGCAGGGCAGTGCCAGGGCGACGACGTCACCTGGGAGGGAAAGGGGCCGCCGGAGCTGTCCGGTGGATGTCGGTTGGCAATGATGGGGACCGCGGAGCGTCGCGGCGGGCTGGGGCGGGGAATCGACGCATGGGGATGTTGTCCACGGTGATGGCGCTGCTGTTCGTGCTGGTGGCGCGGGGGGCGCTGGCGGCGGATGGGGTGCAGGTGCGCCGGAGGGCGGCACAGGACCCCGAACGACTGGCGCCCTTTGGCTTGATGCTGGACGCGGGGGTGACGGAGGGCGCGGGGCTGTCCGTCTCGTTCAGTCCGACGCGGGTGGTGCGGCTGCACCTGGGGGCCACGCACAACGGCGTCCGTGCTGGCGCTCGCGCGGGGCTCACGTTGCTGCCCCTGCGCGGCAAGCTGACGCCGGCCTTCAGCCTGGATGTCGGTCATGCGCAGCCCGCGGACGTGCAGGGCCTGGAGCGCAGGCTCGCGGACCTGTCATTGCCGCCGCTGCCGTCGATGGAGCGCGTGGGCTACACGTACGCCAGCGCGCTCGTGGGGCTGGAGCTGCGCACGCCCGGGCGCCTCACCTTCTTCGTGCGCGGTGGCCTCAGCTTCATGGAGCTGTATGGCCCCAGCATGAAGGACCTGGACGAGTCGCTGCGCGGCTCGGTGGGGCCTGGAGAAGAGCGCTCGTGGATGCTGCGCACCGTGCGGCCCACGGCGAAGCTGGGGTTCCTGCTGTCCTTCGGTTAGCGGTGCGTCGCGAAGTACTCCAGCACCTGGTCTTCCGCCCAGAAGCGGGGACGGTGCGCGTGGCCCGCGACGAAGCCCACGTGTCCTCCATGCCGGGTCAACACCACGCTCAGGTGCGGATTGTCCTTCGCCGCGAGCGGGATGACAGGTGACTCCAGCATCGGGTCATCCTCGGCGCTGATGAGCAGCGTGGGCTTGCGGATGGCGTGCAGCCTCGGACCCGCGGAGGACTCGGCGTAGTAGTGCTCGGCGCTGTCGAAGCCGTGGAGCGGCGCGGTGACGGCATGGTCGAACGCGCGCACCGTGCGCGCCGCTTCCATGGCGCGGCCGTCGAAGGCGTTGGGGAAGCGCTTGAGCTTCGCGCGCGCCTTGCCCTTCAGCGTCCGCAGGAAGCGCTCCCGGTACACCAGGTGGATGGGACCGGGGCCATCCAGCTTCTTGCAGCAGGCGTCCAAATCGTACGGCGCGCTGACGGACGCCGCGGCCTTCACCGGCGCGTCCTCGCCCTGGTCCTCCAGGAGCCGGCACAGCACGTTGGCGCCCAGGGAGAAGCCCACGGCGAACAGCGGCCCGGTGGCCCGCTCGCGCAAGTCGCGCAGGAGGCCGAGCGCATCGTCGATGTGGCCCGAGTGGTACGTGCGCGCCAGCCGGTTGGGCTCACCGCTGCACGAGCGGAAGTTGAGCGCGGTGGCGCCCCAGCCGCGCTCCGCGGCGCCTCGGAGGATGGCGGTGATGTAGCCGGCCCGGGACGAGCTCTCCAGTCCGTGCAGCGCCACCACGTGCGGCGCGCCGGTGGGACCGTCGAAGGTGTCCAGGTCGACGAAGTCCCCGTCGGGAAGCTCGCGCCGCTCCCGCCTCAACGGAGGGACATGACGGGAACGCACGAGGTTCGCGTAGATGGTCTGCGCATGCTCGTTCGTCAGACCCGGCGCGGCGACGAAGGGTTCGGTCGGCTGGAAGTTCACGGCTCCGGGATAGCCCCGTCGGGGGGACGGGGACAAGGGCCGTGCCGCGCGCTTCACCGGGGCCGTTCGCCACCGGGCGCTTCGGTGGGGGACGGCGCGGCTTGCGCGGGCGACGTCTGGAGTCGGGCCCGCTTCATGGAGGCACAGCCCTGCTTCTTCACGGCCCGAGCCTCGTCGGTGAGCCCGAAGAGGGCCAGGTACTTGTCCACGCGCTCTTCCAGCGTGGGGGCCTCGATGAGCTTGCAGACCTCATCCGCCTGGTAGTCGCGGCAGATGTTCGGCCGGTTCTCGTACACGGAGCAGAGGTTGTCCTGGGTGAGGTGCGGGCAGCGCAGCCCCAGCGGCTTGTCGAGCGCGGCGATGTCCGGCGCCACGCAGCAGGCGCCGCAGAGTGTGCATTCCATGGGGGCAGGTCCTCCGGCACTCAACGTGGGACGACCTTCTTCAAATCCCCGGAGTTCGTCACCGTGACGATGACTCCCTGGCCCTTCTTCCACGACAGGAAGTCCCGCTCGGCCTTGGGCACGAGCACGGTCTCCTTCACGCCGTCATCCTCGTAGCGGATGTGCACGGCGTACTCCTCCGAGCGGTGCTGCCGGTCCGTGGCGCCGGGCTGGAGCGAGGGCCACGCGGGCTTGCCGTCCTGTCCCGTCGCCTCGCGCCGGTCCACCTGCTTCCACTCGTAGGTGTCATACGTGCACTCGCGTGCGTAGACGGGCTCGTTGCGGTAGCGCGTCTCGTTCTGACAGTCCTCGTAACTCTCGTTGCAGTACCTGGTGATATCCTCGCAGACCTCCTCGACGAAGCCGTTGCCCTTGTCCCGGCGGCGGCACTTCTCCTCGGTGCCGCACGCCACCCGGCGCGTCTTGGAGCGGCACACCCGCTCCGTCCCGTCCGCCACCTTGCGCGTGCCCCGCTGGCGCTCCACGCAGTCGCGCACGTTGTCCACGCCCGCCACTTCTCCCGAGCCGTTGACGGGCATGCGCGCGCTGACCCGGCTCAACTGGTCCGCCCAGCCCGTCTTCCGCACGGGCGTGAAGCGCTCCTGCGTCACGGCGACCTTCCACGACGTCCCCGTGACTTCGCCGGTGAAGTCATGCGTGGCCCGGGCCCACATGCCGTACAGGCCCGAGCCGAAGCAGCACGTGAAGAGCACCCCCAGGAACAGCCACTTCTTGAGGGAGCGCGGCTTCGTCTCCGGAGGCGGAGGGGCGGGAGGCTTTCGCGCGGGCGTCTCAAACGCCTGGAGCGGAGCGGCCTTCGCATCCGCCGAGCGCTCCGCGCCGCAGTGCTTGCACCGGAGCTGGTCTCCTCGATTCGCGGCGCCACAGAAGGCGCAGAACCAGTCCTCGCCCGCGCCGGCAATCTCCAGCGCCTTGTCGTCCGTCACGCCCTCGCGCAGGGACTTGCCGCTCTCCGCGTCCACGTCGCCAAAGTCGAAGTCCGACTCGTCGCCCGTCAGCTCGCGGGGGTTGTTGCAGTTCGGGCAGCGCTTGTGCCGGGCCAGGATGTCCTTGGCGTCGCAGGACGTGCAGTTCCAGGTGCCCTCGATGATGCGCGTGCGCTTGGCCATGCGCGCATCCTAGCCGTGCGTCACACCCAGAGGGCGCGGGAGAACGCGACCCGCTCGGCCGGCGGCAGGCCGGGACGCAGGGGCCGCAGCATGGGCAGCGAGCCGTCTCGTGGGACGCGGAGGGCCCCGGACACCCGCGCCACCCAGGGCAGCGTGGCGGGCTCCTCCCAGATGACCACGCGCCCAAGGCCCGCCCGGTGGGCCACGCCGCGCGCGGCCTCCAGCAGGGCGGCGGCGTCCTCCACCGACTCCGCGTCGAGCAGCAGCACCACCAACTCGCCGTACCGGGCCATCATCGCCCACAGCGCGGTGGAGTTTCCCACCGTCGCGCCGCACGCCTCGGGCCGCGGCCTGCGCAAGAGCTCCGAGTAGATGCGCTCCCGCTCCAGGTGCCAGTCCACCTGCGCGGCGCTCGGCCAGAGGAGGAAGGGCACGTCCGGACGCTGGATGCGCGCCATGACCTGGGGCACGTCGCCGTCGCACAGGAGCGCGTCCACCGCGTGCGTGGACAGGCCTCCCACCGCGGACAGGTGCCAGTCCCACGAGGGGGCCTCGCGATAGCCGGAGCGGCGGTAGAGCGGAGCGCCGACGTCGGAGAAGAGGAGGGCGGCGTGGTGGCTCGCGGACTCCTGCTCCAGCCGGGAGGCGACGGCGTCCATCAGCCGCGTCGCATGGCCATGGCCGCGCAGCGCGGACTCCGTGAAGACGCTGGCGATGGCCTGACTGACTCCGCGCGAGGACTCGCCGTCGGGGCCGCGCAGGTAGCTGTCGGTGTGGAACGTCTCGCACGAGGCCAGCACCCGGGCCTCGTCGTCGAGCCACAGCCAGGTGCGCATCCCCTCCCGACACCACGGGTGGGCGCGCAGCCGCAGCTCGCGTTGGTGGAACTGCTCCACGGTGAGCGGCGAGCCCCAGGCGGCGTGGGTGACGCGGTCCCGTTCGGCTTTCTGCGCATCGGTGGCGAGGGCCAGGTGCATGTCCGTGCCAACGTAGCGCCACCCAGGCGTCGCGCGCATCCACCCGGAAGGCTCGGGTTCGACTTACAGGAAGGTGGTGTACGGGAAGCGGACGTGGAGCTGGAGGTACGCCTGGCCCACGTGGAAGATGCCGTCGCGCACCCGGTCCGGCATGCCCAGGCTGCCCAGCTCCTGGGGCACGTAGAGCGCGGACTCCCAGCCCAGGCTGACGAGGAAGTTCTTGGAGAACTGCAGCTCCAGGTCCACGCCCAGCTCGGCGCCCGGCCGGAGGAAGTGCGTATTCGCCAGCGTGTCCGAGTACAGGTACGCATACGTCAACAGCAGCCCGCCCCCCACGGCCAGCCGCACCGGGCCGTCCGTCAGCGGCAGCCCCAGGCCCAGCGGCTTCCAGGTGACGCCGTACATGCCGGTGTTCTTCAGCTTGGGGGAGATGATGAACGAGTCGGGGATGAAGATGGACGGGGAGATGCGGACCTCGTCCACGCTCTTCGCGTACTTCCGGTAGCTCTTGGGAATGGCGCGCTGGTTCTTCTTCAGCCAGTCCTTGTCCAGCACCGCCTCCACGGAGAGCTTCACGCCGGTGTGGATGGGCTGGTCGTCGAAGACGGGGCCGAAGAACATGTACGCGGCGGGCCCCACGCCCACGTCCACCGGCACGGTGACGCGCTGGGCGGCGGCGAGTGCGGGCAAAAGCAGCGTGCACAGCAACGCGAAGCGGGCGGTGCTCATGGGATGCGAATCTCCTGGGTGAAGCGGGCCCCCCCGGAATTAAGCACAACCACGACAATCAACCATTGCCGCACGCCGCGTGTTTGAAGCAGGAAGGGAGCCGCGCCGGCCCCGGGGGCGGCGAAGGACGCCTGGTGCGCTCCGGGACTCTGTCCGCCGGCACCGCGAGAACCTTGGAGAACCGATGCTTTCCGCAGCCCTCTTGATTGCCACGTCCCTGCAGGCCCAGACGCCCGCGCCCGCCGCTCCCGCCCAGGAGCCCGCCGCGCAGGCCATCCCCGTCGCCGCCACGCCGGAGGAGCGCATCGCCGCCGCCGCCGAGCGCGCCGCCGCTGCCGCCGAGCGCGCCGCCGAGGCCAGCGCCCGCGCCGCCGAGGCCGCCGAGCGCGCTGTGAGCATCGCCGCCGGTGCCACGCCCCAGGCCGCCGCCGCGCCGGACGCCACTGCCGCCGCTGCCGCCGCCGCCGCCGCGAAGAAGAAGGAGGAGTGGGACATCGTCGTGGGCCTGGGCCTCATCTCCCTGACGGGCAACGCGTCCACGCTGACGTTCAGCGGCCTGGCCAGCGCGTCGCGCACCACCGAGCACTGGATTTATGGCGTGAAGGCCTTCGGCAACTACGGCCGCAGCCGTCCGCCGGAAGTGACGGGGGATGAGGCGGAGTCGCAGCTGGTGGCGCTCAACGCGGGCATCGAGCTGCGCGGGGACAGGCGCTTCACGAAGATGCTCAGCGGCTACCTCCTGGCGGGGGCGCTGACGGACCACGTGGGCAGCGTCGAGTCGCGGACCTCCGGTGAAGGCGGTCTCGGCGTCCTCTGGTGGGACGAGAAGTCGAAGGACGAGCGCGAGTCCTACCTGCGCACGGACCTCGCCTTCCGCTACGCGCGCGAGACGCGCTTCCAGTACTACCCGTCGCGGATGGATTTGCCGGACGTGGACCTGGGCGGCCCGCGCTTTGGCGTGGCCTTCCGCTACGGCATCACCAAGGAGGTCCTCCTGAAGGAGGACGCGGAGGTGCTGCTGAGCGTCATCGGTGACTCCCGCGTGCTGGCCAACAGCCAGACGCAGCTCGCGGTGAGCCTGACGGAGGCGCTGTCCCTGGGTGTCAGCTTCCTGGTGAAGCACGACAGCAAGCCGCCCGAGGGCAAGGTCTCCACGGACACCGCGCTGGCCTTCAACCTCGAAGTCGCGCTCTAGCCCGCCGTCAAAAGCAACGCGGCGCCGGGGAAGTTCTCCCTCGGCGCCGAGCGGTTGAAGCAGGGGGCCTCCCGTGAAGGAAGACCCCGGGTGTTCAGTGGTGACCCGGTTCCGGAGTCTCCGGCGTGTCCTTCGTCTGGTGCGGCCGCAGCCCGCCACCGAACCGGCCGCGCTGCGCGCCCGTGCCGATATCGGGGGGCTGCAGGTCGCTGTACTGCGAGCCGGGCGGGTTGGCGCCGCGGAAGCGCGTGCCGAGGTCCGCCATCGGGATGGCGAGCATCAGCACCACGAAGACGATGGAGACGCCGAACACGATTCGGTTGGCGCCCCGGTGCTCGGACAGGTGCATGAAGTACAGCGCGACGAGCGTGCCCTTCACGGTGGCGATGACGAGCGCGAGCAGCAGGCCGAAGGACGGCAGGTGCATGCGGCCGGTGACGACGGTGACGACCGTCAGCACCAGCAGGACACCCCAGATGAGCCAGTAGCGGCCCGCTCCGTGGTGCTCGTGCATGTTCTTCTCTTCCTGATGGGATTCGTTGGCGATGGCCATGGTGGTGTCGCCCTCAGACCAGGTACAGCATGGGGAACAGGAAGATCCACACCAGGTCGACGAGGTGCCAGTACATGCTGCCCAGCTCGACCATCGTGTAGTTGTTGGGGCCGAAGTCCTTCTTCTTGAACGCCCGGACCATCGCCACCGCCAGCACCGTCATGCCGATGACGACGTGCAGCGCGTGCAGCGCCGTCGAGCAGAAGTAGACCGTGAAGTAGAGGGTGATGCCAGGCATCTGCATCCCCTCGTAGAAGTAGTACCGGCCCGGCAGGGTCCCGATGTGGAACTTGTGCGCGTACTCGAAGTACTTGATGACGAGGAAGCCCAGCGCCATCACCAGGGTGAGCGCGAACATCACGCCCACCATCTTGTTCTTGCCCTCCTTGGCGTAGTGCACCGCGAGCGCCGCGGTCAGCGAGGAGGTGATGAGGACGATGGTGTTCACCGTGCCCATCGTCAGGTCCAGGCTGCGGCTGCCGGCCGCCCACGCCTCCGGGAAGAGGAAGCGGTAGCAGCCGTAGCAGACGAACAGGCCGGCGAAGAGCAGGATTTCCGTCGCCAGGAACAGCCACATGCCCAGACGGGCGGCATGGTTCTGGACCTCGAGCGACGCGAAGTGCTCCGCCAGGCGCGGCACGTTGGCCGTGCCGTCGGCGGTGTGGGCGCTAGACTGCATCGGGGACCTCGGCCTTCTTCGGGTCGACGTAGAAGTGGGGCTCCTCGGGGAAGGTGACCTGCGGGCCCACGAAGTTGTGCGTCGGCGGAGGCGACTCGCTCACCCACTCGTAGCCCTTGCTGCGCCACGGGTTCTTGCCGGAGGCCTCGCCGAACACCAGCGCGTACGTCAGGTAGAACGCGATGATGAGGAAGCCGAAGGCGAGCAGCGACGCGCCCGCGGTGGAGGCCACGTTCAGGGCCTGGAACCGCTCCGGGTAGTCATAGTACCGGCGCGGCATGCCGTTGTTGCCCACCAGGAACTGGGGGATGAACGTCGCGTTGAAGCCCAGGATGATGAGCGCCGCGGACACCAGGCCCCATCCCTCGTGGTACGTCTTCCCGAACATCTTCGGGAACCAGTAGTGGAGGGAGGCCAGGAAGGCCATGATGGTCGCTCCCACCATGATGAAGTGGAAGTGCGCGACGACGAAGTAGGTGTCGTGCCACGGGACGTCCAGCGACACCGTGCCCAGCGCGATTCCCGTCATGCCACCGAACACGGTGAAGAACAGGAAGCCGCAGAAGTAGGCGAAGGGCGTCGAGAACTCGACGGCGCCCTTGTAGACGGTGCCCACCCAGTTGAAGACCTTGATGGCGGTGAACACACCCACCAGCATGGTCAGCACACCGAACACGCCCGCGTCGAAGGTCGACTGACCGGACACGAACATGTGGTGGCCCCAGGCGAAGAAGCCCACGAAGGCGATGCCGAGGCTGGAGTACGCCACCGCGCGGTAGCCGAAGATGTTCTTGCGGCTGTACGTGCTGACGACCTCGCTCATCACACCGAACGCCGGCAGCACCATGATGTACACGGCCGGGTGGCTGTAGAACCAGAACAGGTGCTGGAAGAGCACCGGGTCGCCGCCGCGCGCCGGGTCGAACATGCCGAAGCTGAACAGGTTCTCCACCGCCACCAGCACCGTCAACAGACCGATGACCGGAGTCGCGAGCACCTGGATGCAGCTGGTCGCGTAGATGGCCCAGACGAACAGGGGCATCTTGAACCAGGTGATGCCAGGCGCGCGCATCGTGTGGCAGGTGACGATGAAGTTGATGCCCGTCGCGATGGAGCTGAAGCCGATGATGAACGCGCCGAACATCACCGGCGCCACCGTCGTCGTCGTGTGCGTGCTGTACGGGGTGTAGAAGGTCCAGCCCGTGTCCAGCCCGCCGTTGAGCATGCCCCAGAGCATGAACACGGCGCCCGTCAGGTAGATGTAGAACGAGGCGAGGTTCAGCCGGGGGAAGGCCACGTCCTTGGCGCCCAGCATCAGCGGCAACATGAAGTTGCCGAAGACGGCCGGAATCGCCGGAATCATGAACAGGAAGATCATCACCAGGCCATGGAGCGTGAACGTACGGTTGTACGTCATCGCGTCCATGATGGTCGGACCCGGCGTCAGCAGCTCCACCCGGAGGAGCAGCGCGAAGATGCCGCCCACGAGGAAGAACAGCAGGATGAAGAACAGGAACATCACGCCGATGCGCTTGTGGTCCACCGTCAAGAGCCAGCTCTTGATGGTGGTGCCGTCCACCAGATAGCTGGGGTGGTGGTCGTGGTGCTCGTCGTGCGGGGCGGCCCCCGCCGTATCGAGGCTACTGGATGGGGTCATAGGCGGGTCCCTCGGAGGCGCCCTCGCGGACGTTCGGAGTGCGAAGCGACTTGATGTACTCGACGATGGCGGCCGTCTCGGGGCCCTGCAGCTTGCCCTGATACGTCGGCATCACATTCTGGTAGCCCGACACCAGGTGGGCTCCAGGGTCCATCATCGACTGGGTGATGTAGGCCTCGTCCACGCGGATGGTCTGACCGTCATCCAGCTTCTCCACGCGGTCATACATGCCAACGAAGGTGGGGCCGATGTGCGCCGAGCCATCCACCGAGTGGCACTTCAGGCAGCCCTGCGTACCGGCCAGCACCTGGCCCTGGTCCACCATGCGCGCCACCGGCGGCACCAGCGAGGTGTCCGCGAGCGCGTCCTGGCGGTCCTGCAGCCGGCCGCGGCGCTGGTCCTTGATCCACACGTCGTACTCCTCCTGGGGGAGGACCACGACCTCCGCGAGCATCTTCGAGTGCGACAGGCCGCAGTACTCGGTGCAGAGCACCTGGTACGTGCCGGGCTTGGTCGCCTCGAACCAGATCTGCGTGTAGCGACCCGGCAGCGCATCCATCTTGATGCGGAAGGCCGGCACGTAGAACGAGTGCAGCACGTCCCGGGAAGTGATGAGCAGACGGACCGGGCGGTTGGCCGGGACGTGAAGGACGTTCACGCCGTTAGGACCTTCCGGGTACGCGAACTTCCACATCCACTGCTTGCCCATGACGTAGACGTCCATCGCGTCCTTGGGCGGCGTGGTGACCCAGGTGAAGTCCCTGAAGCCGATACCGAACCAGGCCAGGAAGAACACCAGCGGCACGGAGACGAAGAGGAACTCCGTCTTCAGCGTGGGGACGACGTACTCGGTTGCCTGGTCGGGAATCCGCCGGCGGTACCGGAAGAACATGAACAGCGCCGCGAGGCCAACGCCAGCCGACATCACCATCGTCGTTCCCACGACGAAGTGGTGCAGCAGGTCGACCCGTTCCGCGAACGTGGACGCGCTCTCCGGGAGGAACAGAAGGTTGTTGAGAAGCTCGCTCATGCCGCCGCGCCTTTCTTCAGCTCGCGCCTCCAGAAATAGATCAGCATCGTCGCCAGGGCGAGGAAGACAGCCATGCCGCCCAGGCGGATGAACCCGAAGATGTAGAAGCCGTACCGCCGGGTCGCGGTGTCGTACTTGAAGCAGGACATCACCACGCGGTCGAGGCTGGTACCCACGCGGCCACCTGCCGCCTCCAGCAACGCCAGCTTCGTGTCCTTGGCGGGGAAGTCCGTCCCGTACAGATACCGGGAGATGCTCCCCTCCGGCGTGAGCACCATCACCACCGCGGGGTGGGCGTACTGCCTGGTGCTCGCGTCATACGTGTACTTGAAGCCCACCGCGTCCGCGAGACGGTGGATCTGCTCGTCGGTGCCCGTGAGGAAGTGCCAGGGCGCGCTCTCCGGCTTCCCCATGGACTGAAGGTGTTTGCGCCGGCGCTCGTTGCTCATCGCCGGGGTGTCTTCCGGGTCCACGCTGACCGTGACGGCCTCGTAGTCCTGGCCCAGTTCCAGCCCCAGCTCCCGCATGGTCTTCACCTGGGCGTTGAGCACCAGGTTACAGAGCATGGGGCAGTTGTAATACACGAGCGTCAGCAGGGTGGGACGTGTCTTGGGCAACACCGAGCCCAGCGTCACTTCCTGCCCGCTCCCGTCGATGAAGCGGGTCTGCAGGGGCACCGGTTCACCCAGGTGCTCCTCCACGTCCACACCCTTGAGCTGGGGGGGCGCATCCGACTGTGCTTCGACGATGGCGCGGGGCGTCTTGCCCCCGCCCGGCATCGCTGAGGCCGGGAGCGCCGTGGCCAGGAGCAGCGCCATGGCGGCGAGCATCCCCCGGCGCGGGGCACACGGGGAGATGTAGGAGAGGATGGACATCATCGCGGGCGGCTCTTACGCGAGGCAGGGGACGGAAGCTACTGCTGAGGAGCCGGAGCGGGCTCCGGCGCCTGCTGCGGGGCGGGAGCGGGGGGAGGCGGGGGCGGGTTGCGGCTCTTGGAGATGACCGACTTCATCGCCTCGTCGAGGTTGGGGTGCGCCTTGACGCCCGGCTGGTCACCCCAGCCCGCCTGCAGGGCCTGCTGCTGGCCGCCAATCTTCTCCTCGGCGTGCCAGTCCTGCTCGAACAGGCGCTGGTTGACGATGCCCACCTCGTACTGCCCCATGGCCGCCGGCCGCGGAGGAGGACCGTCCGGCTGGGCCTCCTTCATGGTCCGCACCTGGATGGCGTAGGCCCAGACGATTCCCACCGCGAAGATGACGAGCGAGCCGGCGCCAATGCCGATGATCTTGCTCATCACGATGTGGTCTTCCTCGGCGGCCACACCGTGGGCGCCGACGATGACACGCGACTCGAGCTCAACCTGGGTCTTCTTCATGGCTGCACGTACCTCAGGGACTCAGCGATGTACGGGTCCTTCACCGGCATCGTGTAGTTGCCGCGAGCGTTCTTGAGCGCGAAGCCCACCGCGATGCCGCCCACGCCAATGAACGAGGACAGCAGCGTCACGAGCGACAGCACGTCGAAGCTCGGGCCCTGGTTGCCCGTCAGCGCCGGCCAGATGAGCCAGTACATGTCCACCGCGTGGATGACCAGCAGGTAGACGGCCACCACCGACAGCCGGCGGGGGTGCAGCTTCAGATTCCGTGACAGGAGCACGAAGAACGGCAGCACGAAGTGGCCGAAGAACAGGGCGATGGACAGCGGCTTCCACGCGCCGAAGATGCGCAGGCCGTACCAGGGCGCCTCTTCCGGGATGTTGGCGATCCACACCAGCATGAACTGGGAGAAGGCGATGTAGGCCCAGAACGCCGTGAAGGCCAGCATCAGCTTGCCCAGGTTGTGGAAGTGGGCCGTCGTCACCACGTTGCCGTAGAGGTCCTTGCCCCGCGCCAGGGTGGTGACGATGGTGAGGACGCAGAAGGCCGACAGGAAGCTGCCCGCGAAGTAGTAGACGCCGAACATGGTGGACTGCCACAGCGGCGTGAGGCTCATCAGCCAGTCGAAGGACGCGAAGGTGATGGTCAGCGCCAGGAAGGGCAGGATGCCGGGGGCGAAGCGGCGCATGCGCACCGTGAGGTCCAGCCCGCCTTCGGTGTCCTGCTTCAGGCTCAGCCCGCGCAGCTTCCAGGAGGCGAAGATCCACACCGAGAAGTAGATGACGTGGCGGAAGAGCGTGAACGGCCAGTTCAGGTAGCCGTGCTCCTTGTGCGACAGGTGCTCGGACTCCAGGCCGGTGATGCCGGCGCGCAGCGGCGAGCCCGGCCACCAGGGGTACAGATACCCCGCCATCAGAATCAGGGGGATGATGAGCAGCAGGAAGATGGGGATGACGGACGAGCCCGTCTCCATCGTGCGGCGCAGGACGATGAGCCACTTGGCCTTCGCCGTGTGGAAGATGGCCACCATGATGGTGAAGGCCACGCTGATGCCCACCCAGTACGCGAAGGCGAGCAGGTAGCTGTGCGCGGCCGCGCCCTTGGCGTTGGTGAGGAAGAAGACGGCCAGGGTGACCAGGATGCCCAGGGCGCCCGCGCCGAACGCTGGAATCATCAGCTTCGGCGTGCCGGTGTAGCGCTCGAGGTGAGCTG
The DNA here is from genome assembly GCF_010894455.1 of Myxococcus eversor. Taxonomy (GTDB): domain Bacteria; phylum Myxococcota; class Myxococcia; order Myxococcales; family Myxococcaceae; genus Myxococcus; species Myxococcus eversor. The sequence goes on from NZ_JAAIXY010000027.1 coordinate 12,885, forward strand.
GGGCTTCGGCTGCGGGGGTCATCGGTTCTCCTGCGGGACGGGCTGCTGTCCGCCCGTACGGGTGTTGCGAGCTTCCTGGAGGGCACGGACGTAGGCGACCACGGCCCAGCGCTCACGCACGTCCAGCTCACCGGAGAAGGACGGCATCACGCCGTAGCCCTCGTTGATGGCCGTGTAGAAGTGGCCCGCGGCCTTGCTCTCCAGCTCCAGCAGGGACGGCGGCAGGCGCAGGGCCATGTTCTCCGCGACCACGCTGTTGCCGTCGCCGAGCACGCCGTGGCACTGCGAGCAGACGATGTTGTACTTCTTCTGGCCCAGCGTCAGCAGGGCCTGGTCCACCGTCACGGGGATGGTGGCCACGGGCTGACCGTTGGCGCGGCCGCTGAGGGCCGTCTGCCGGGCGGTGGGGTCCTTGAGCTCCGGCAGGCTGGCGAAGCGCTCGCGGGGCACCGTTCCAGCCGGGGGCGTGCGCATGGCACGACCGTCCGCCCAGAAGTCAGAGGCCTCGTAGTACTCGTACTTGGCCTGGTGCTCCATGCGCTGGAGGAACTCCGAGGGGACGTCGCAGCCCGACAGGGCGACGAGTCCGGCGGCGGGGATGAGCCACCTCATTCCTTCTCTCCCGTGACGACGGTCACCTGGGTGGCACCCAGGGCCTTGAGCTGGTCAATGACGGCCGCCGCGTCCTGGCCCGTCGCATGCGGCACGCTCAGCCAGTAGCCGTGCGTGGACGCGGTGCGGAAGGCATCGGACTCGAAGACGGGGTGGTACGGCTGCGGCAGCCGGCTCAGTCCCAACAGGCCGAAGAAGATGCCGAACGCGGCGAACAGCACGCTCAGCTCGAATGTAATCGGCACCCACGCGGGCAGGGACAGGAGCGGACGACCACCGATGTTCAGCGGGTAGTCGTACGTGTTCATCCAGGTCTGCATCGCGAGCGCCGTCGTCAGGCCGGTGAGCCCACCGCACAGCGCGATGAAGGGGACCTTCGAGGGGGGCAGGCCCAGGGCCTCCGAGCCGCCATGCAGCGGGTACGGAGAGTAGGTGTCCATCCCCTGGAAGCCCTTCTCCCGCATCTGACGGGTGGCATCCACGAGGACATCTGGCGTCTCGAACTCGGCCAGCACCCAGGAATCGAGGACAGTGGCTTCCATGACTCTAGTGCGCTCCGTGGGATTTCTGGTGGGCGGCGTGCTTGAGCTCCAACTGCAGCTCCTTCACTTCGCTGATGGCCACCGCGGGCACGAACTTCAGGAACAGGAGGAACAGCGTGCCGAACAGGCCCAGGGTGCCGACGTAGATGCACCAGTCCACCCAGGTGGGGGAGTAGATGCCCCACGACGAGGGCAGGAAGTCCTGGGAGAGCGACGTCACGATGATGATGAAGCGCTCGCACCACATGCCGATATTCACGGCGATGGAGGCCACCCACATGATGGGGATGCTGGTGCGGCACTTCTTGAACCAGAAGATGTTCGGCGTGACGACGTTGCACGTGATCATCAGCCAGTACACGCCGGCGTAGGGGCCCGTGGCGCGGTTCACGTAGAAGGTCCAGAACTCGAACTGGTTCTGCGAGTACCAGGCGACGAAGTGCTCCATCAGGTATCCGTAGGACACCAGGAGGCCCGTCGCGAGGATGACCTTGTTCATGTTCTCCAGGTGGCGGTCCGTAATCACGTCCCGCAGACCCAGGTACTTGCGCGCCGGGACGATGAGGGTGATCACCATCGCGAAGCCGCTGAACACGGCGCCGGCCACGAAGTAGGGCGGGAAGATGGTCGCGTGCCAGCCGGGCAGCAGGGACACGGCGAAGTCGAACGAAACGATGGTGTGCACCGAGACGACGAGCGGCGTGGAGAGGCCGGCCAGCAGCAGGTAGGCGATCTTGTAGTTGTGCCAGTGCCGCCCTGAGCCGCGCCAGCCGAGCGCGAACAGGCCGTAGATGGTGCGCTGAAGCTTCGTCTTGGACGAGTCACGCAGCGCGGCCAGGTCCGGGATGAGGCCCACGAACCAGAACAGCGCGGACACCGTGAGGTACGTGGAGATGGCGAACACGTCCCACACCAGCGGGGAGCGGAACTGCGGCCACGCGCCCAGGGTGCTGGGGTAGGGGAACAGCCAGAAGGCGAACCAGGGACGGCCGGTGTGCAGCAGCGGGAACAGACCCGCGCACATGACGGCGAACAGCGTCATGGCTTCGGCGAAGCGGTTGATGCTCGTGCGCCACTTCTGCTGGAAGAGCAGGAGGATGGCGGAGATGAGCGTACCGGCGTGGCCGATACCGACCCACCAGACGAAGTTGATGATGTCGAACGCCCAGCCGACCGGCTGGTTGTTGCCCCACACGCCGATGCCCCGGGCGAGCGTGTAGGTGACGCCGACGACGAGCAGACCCAGCGCGCTGAGCGTCAGGCCGAAGAGCATGAACCAGCCCTTGCCCGGCTTGCGCCAGACATGGTCCAGCAGCGTCTCGTTGAGGGACTTGTCGTCGTGGTGCGGCGGGATGAGGTCCCGGGGCTCGAGCGGATCGAGCGGGGCGGTGGCGGCGGTCTCGGCCATGATTAGTGGCTCCCTTCGTTCGTCGCGGCCTTGGCCGGCTCGAGGGCGGAATTCGGGTTGCGCACGCGGATGAGGTGCGAGGTGCGCGGACGCGTGCCCAGCTCGTGCAGGAGCTTGTAGGCGCGGACATCCTCGGAGAGCTGGCTGACGAGCTGGTTCTCGTCGTTGAGCGAGCCGAAGACGATGGCCTGCGCGGCGCACGTCTGCTGGCACGCCGTCTTGAGGTCCGCTTCCTTGATGAGGTGCTTGTGGACGCGCGCGTCGATGCGGGCGCGCTCGATGCGCTGCACGCAGTACGTGCACTTCTCCATGACGCCGCGGTTGCGCACCGTGACGTCCGGGTTCATCAGCATCTTCTCGGTGGCCGTCTTGCCCGCGGTGTAGTGCAGGTAGTTGAAGCGGCGGACCTTGTACGGGCAGTTGTTGGAGCAGTACCGCGTGCCGACGCAGCGGTTGTACACCATGTCGTTCAGGCCCTCGTCCGAGTGCACGGTGGCGTTCACCGGGCACACGTACTCGCAGGGAGCCTTCTCGCAGTGCACACACATGACAGGCTGCATGACCATCTTCGGGTCGTTCTCGGGACCCTCGAAGTACCGGTCGATGCGCAGCCAGTTCATCTCACGGCTGACGGCCACCTGCGCCTTGCCCACGACGGGGATGTTGTTCTCCGCCTGGCAGGCCACCACGCACGCGCTGCAGCCCGTGCAGCGGGACAGGTCGATGGCCATGCCCCACTTGTAGCCCTTGGAGTAGTCGAAATCGACGAGGTTGTCCTGGATGCCCTGCTTCAGCTCGCCCTTCACGCGGTGGAGCGTGTGCTCCGTCTCCTTGGAGGGGTGCTCCAGCTCGGAGATGGGCATGTCCAGCGCGAGGGGCCGGTTCTCCATGCGCCAGTGCGTCTGGGTCAGGCTGAACTTGTAGCTGCCGCGCACCTTGGTGAGCGTGGCGCCGCCGTCGAACCAGGGGTTCTTGCTGGTGCGGATGGGGTTGACGTTGAAGCCCACGCCCTTGGCGACCTGCTCGTGCAGGCCGTTGCGGCCGTAGCCCAGCGCCACCGTCACCGTGTTGTCCGCGTGGCCGGGGACAATCCACACCGGCACCGTCAGCTTCTGGCCGTTGTAGGTCAGCTCCGCCAGGTCGCCAGGGGCGAGGCCGAGCGCCTTCGCCGTGTCCGGGCCCAGCAGGGCGGCGTTGTCCCAGACCATCTTGGTGATGGGCTCGGGCAGCTCCTGCAGCCAGGAGTTGTTGGCGAAGCGGCCGTCGTAGACCTTGTAGTCGTTGACGAAGTTCAGCTCCAGGTCACCCGAGGCCGGGGGCGTGTAGCCCGCGATGAGCGAGGCGGCGGCGCCGAAGTCCGGCGAGCCCGCGACGGCGTGGGACGCGGTGTTCTCGATGAAGCCCTGGGCCACCCAGGACTCCCAGCGGGCCTCGAAGTCGGCCGGGTTGGCCGTCTGGCCACGCCAGTAGTCGCGCAGGAGCTGGTAGGCGGGGTGGAAGGGCTCGTCCAGGAACAGCGCGAAGAACTCCACCTCCGGCATCCCGTTGAAGAGCGGCTGGATGAGCGGCTGGGCGATGGAGACGGTGCCCTCCACCGAGCGGCCGTCGCCCCACGTCTCCAGCGGGTGCGCCGCGGGGACGAACCAGTCGACGTGCGCGCTGGTCTCGTCCTCGTAGAGCGACGTGTAGAGGACGTTGAGCCTGGCGCGGTTGGGGTGGTCCTTGCTCAGCACCTTGCCCAGGCCCACGTCGTCCGGCAGCGTGAAGACGGGGTTGTAGGCGGTGATGACCAGGGTGTCGACGCGGCCGGCCTCGATGTCTTCCACGAGGGCGCGGACCTGCGACATGCCCGTCGCCTCGGCGATGGGGGCCTGGATGTAGCGGACCGTCTTGTCGCCGTTGCCGAGCGCGTTGTTGATGGCGTGGGCCAGCGCGTGGACCGCGGCCGGCTGACGCTCACCCGCGATGACCAGCGACCGACCGGGGCCGGCGGCGCGCAGGTCGGCGGAGACCGCCTGCACCCAGTTGCCCAGCTCACCGCGCAGCGGCGACTTGGCGGCGGCGGCGCCCGCGAGGGAAGCGGCGCTGCCACCGATGGCCTGGGCCACCGCGGCGGCGAGGCCGAGGACCTCCTGCGACTTCAGGCGCAGGCGGTGGTCCGCCATGCCGCCGGTGATGGAGAAGCGGGCCTCCGCCATGTAGAGGCGGTTGAGCTTGCCCTTGCGCGGGTCGCGACGGTCCGCGAACTCGCGGATGTGGCGCAGGTTGCCCGGGCAGCTCTCCAGGAAGTCCGCGTCCAGCGACAGGACGATGTCCGCCTGGGAGAAGTCGTACAGCGCGGCCACGTGCTGCCCGCCGAACAGGGTGCGCAGCGTGTCCGCCTGCGTGTCCTGGTTGGAGGACGCGCTGTGGAAGCGCGCGTTGGGCATCTTCTTGATGATGCGGTTGCGCAGGTCGCTCGTCAGCGGCGAACCCACCGCCTCCGTGAGGAAGCGCACGCGCGAGCCGCCGTTCTCCGCGGCGGACTTGCCGACGAGGGACGCGATGGTCTCGTTGAGCACGCGCTGGGCGCGGGGCGTCTTGCCCTGGCGCAGCACGCGCGCGCGGCTCGGGTCATAGAGCGACAGCAGCCAGGCCTGCTCGAAGGTGCAGGCGGCGCCCTGGTTGACCGGGTGGTCCGGGTTGCCCTCGACCTTCACGGGGCGACCCTCGCGGGCGGTGATGAGCAGGCCGGAGGTGTGGCCGGCCAGCGTCATCGCGGACGCGTAGTGCAGGGGGTTGCCGGGGGTCACTTCCGGCGGCGTCTTCGTGTACGGCAGCAGCTTCTCGTCCGGGGGACGGGTGCTACAGGCCGTGGCGCCGGCCAGGGCCAGCGAGGCGCCGAGCAGCTGCATGAACTCGCGGCGCACGAAGCCGGTGGGGGGCAGGTCCGCGCCCACGGGGAACTCCGGGCGGGACTCCTCCATGTACTCGGAGGTGCCCAGCTTCTCCTCGAGGCTGCGCCAGTACGACTGGCCGTAGCCGTGCTCGGCGGAGTTGGCGTTCGCGGCGGCGTGCTCCAGCGCCTCACCGACGGCGTCAGGCGCCGCGGCGGGCCGGTCCGAGACGACCGGGAGCGCGAAGGACGAGGATTCCTGCGACGGCGCGCCGTCGCGCTTCGTGTTCATCGGTGGCATGTGGAGCAGCTCGTGCGCGAGTGGACGTCGTACTCATCCTTCAGCTTCTCGCCGAGCGCGATGGCCTCGGCCTTGTCCGACGGCGGAGTCCACGTCATCGACGTGATGAACTCCGGGGGCCGCAGGTGCGGCTCGGGATTGCGGTGACACTCCAGACACCACGCCATGGTCAGCGGAGCGAACTGCTCCACCGCGGCCATCTGGTCGATGCGACCGTGGCAGCTGGCGCAACCCACGCCCTTGTTCACGTGGATGGCGTGGTTGAAGTAGACGAAGTCCGGCAGGTTGTGGACGCGGACCCACTGGATGGGTGAGTCGGCGAAGAAGGCCTTGCGCACCTCGGTGAGGTACGGGCTCTTGTTCCACACCTGCGCGTGGCAGGACATGCACACGGTGGTGGACGGGATGCCCGCGGAGGGCGCCTTGTCCACACTCCAGTGGCAGTACTGGCAGTCGATCTTCTCGTCCCCCGCATGGTGGCGGTGGTCGAATTCGATGGGCTGCTCGATGGGCTGCTGCTGGTTCGTGACGTACGGGGACCGTACGTAAGCCATGAGGCCGCCGATGCCGATGGCGGGCACGGCAAGAAGCGCCGCGGCGGACAGCCGAGACACCGTGTTCGTCCAGCGTGGAAACAGAGGGCCGCTCATACCAGGACCATGGGCAAGGGGGCTTCTACAACTGCGGTGACAGGAGAAGAGGAAGAGGTGGGGACGCGGCTGAACGCGAGGAGCGGCGGGGCGATCCCGGCCCCGACGGGTCGGGGGGGCGGCTCCTGGCGCGCGGAAGGCGAAGCAGTCACGTCCAACGAAACCTCTATGGATGTTGCCGCGGGCGGGTCCCTCCTCCTGGCCCAACCCAGCGCGGCGCGGGACCATTGACCATCGACACGGCAGTGTCAACCATTCTGATGTTGTGGAGCCGTGGGATACCACTTCCTCGCGCGGAGGCGGGAAATCGCGGTCCAGAGGTGATGAATCTCTCTTCTGGCGGGAGGAAGGGACGTTGAGCCCGAGCCCGTCCGCGGCGGATCATCACGTGTGCTGGGGTGTCTCGGTGCGCTGCTCACACAAGGTATGGGCAGACCGGCGCGCGGGCTCATCGCCCGACAGAGACATGTCGACGGCTCGGGCTTGAGACGGTGTCACTCGGAGTCCGCGCCAGCCGGCTCCCGCCAGCGCTGCTTGCGGCGGGCGAGCAGCTTCTCCACCAGCTCCCGGACCCGCGAGTCCCGGTGATAGTGGGGGTCATGCCGGCTGCCCTTGCCCTGGTTGCAGCAGGCGCAGGCCAGGCCCAGGTTCTCCGGCGCGTCCGTTCCTCCGGCGGTTCGCGGGAGGATGTGCTCGATGGTGGCCCGGCTGATGGGCTCGCCATCCAGACCCACCACCAGATGCGCGTTGCAGTGCAGGCACTTGCCCAGCCAGGCCTCGCGCCCCCGATGCTCGGTGAGCTCGAAGGTGGTGTCCGTGGCGATGATGCCCAGAATCTTGCGGCGCTTGGAGTCGCTCATCCTACACCTCGACCACGGAGGGGCCGGCGATGGCGAAGACGCGCTCCCCGGGTCGGCGCGGCATGTCGAGTCCCCCGGTGAAGGCGCTGAAGGCCGGGAGCACGCCCACCCCGGGGCCCAGGTGGAAGCATGGAAGACGGAGGCGGTCCCCGCCAGCCGACAGCCTCACGGTGGGGTGGAGATGACCGGCCCAGATGTAGCGGCCCGTGACAGGGGTGGGGTGATGGGCGAAGCGGAAGGGCCCCTCATCCAGGTGGGACTCGTGGACGTCCATGTGCCACTCCGTGGGCAGGGGCCCCGCACGGAGGTCATGGTTGCCCCGGACCAGCACCACCTCCACGTCGGCATGGCCCGCGCGCCAGTCCGCGAGTCTCTGGATGAGCGCGGGGGTGAGGCCCTCCCGGGAGTGGACGAGATCGCCCAGGACGAGCAGCCGACGGGCCCCCGTGCTGGCGAGCGCCGAGGACAGGCGGGTCAGGTCATCCTCCAGCACGCCGAGCGGCAGGGGGATGCCGTGCTGCTGGAAGCTCTCCGTCTTGCCCCAATGGAGGTCGGCCACCGCGAGGGTGCGGGCCTCGGGCCAATGCAGGGCCCGTTCCGGGAGCAGCTCCAGCGGGGTGCCGCCTACGCGGACCTGGCATCGTCGCGCGTCCATCGCTCCTTCATGCGCTCCACCCGCTCCAGCAGGGACTCGCTGGAGAGGCTGGCGCTGATGCGCTCGACGACGAGCGGGAAGGCCAGCGGCGTCGGCCTCCGGACGTGGAGCAGCTCCAGGGGGCTCGACTCCAGGCGCTCCAACGCACGCTCCATGCGGCCCTGCTCGAACTGTTGCTCCAGCACCTCGCGGCGGGCCTGGGTGAGCAGCAGGTGTCCCGGGTCATGGCGGGCGAAGACATCATGGAGGAGGGCGGCGCTCGACTGGACCTGCCGCGTGGACTTGCGAGCCCCGGGGAGCCCGGGCAGCACCAGTCCCGCCACGCGGGCGATGTCCCGGAACTGGCGTTTCGTCAGCTCGCCTACGTTGATGCTCTCGAGCACGTCCTCCACCAGGTGCTCGCGCGTGAAGAGGTGGGGGCGCAGCGCCTGCTCGAAGGGATAGGGCGCGGGGGTGAGCAGCTCCAGGCCGTAGTCATTCACGGACACGCTGAAAGTGGCCTTCTGGAGGCGTGTGAGCCGCAGAGCGAGCAGGGCCGCGAGTCCCTCGTGCACCCGCCGTCCTTCGAAGGGATAGAGGAAGAGGTGGTGCCCGTCACGCGTCTGGCACACCTCCGCGAGGAGCGCGCTGGCCGAGGGGATTCGCGACAGTCGCTCCTGGGTCTCCAGAATGGGCCACGCGGCGGCGAGTTCGTCGGAGGTGACGTCGCCGTGGCGCGCGGAGTCGAGCGTGCGGCGCACGGCGGCGGCCAGCGATGTGGACAGCGGCAGGCGACTGCCACCCCAGCGCGGTGTCTGCGTCACCTTCGCCTTCGCGGGCCGGACGTAGGCGGTGAGCCCTTGGAGTCGGCCGAGCTCGAGCTTCTTGCCGGCGAACTGGAAGGTGTCTCCTGGGCGGAGCCGGCTGACGTAGGACTCCTCCACGCTGCCCAGCCGTCCTCCGCTCCAGTAGCGCAACTCGACTACGGCATCGGAGGTGATGGTGCCGATGTTGAGCCGGTGCAGTCGGGCGACGCGGGCGTCCTTCACGACGAAGCGACCCTCGTGCTCCTCCACGCGGCGGAACTCCGGGTAGGCCGTCAGCGTGGGGCCACCCTCGCGCACCAGGGTGAGCGTCCAGTCGAACTCCTCGTCCGTGAGGTCCGCGTAGGCCGCGGCGCCGCGCACCTCATCGAGCAGGGCCTCTCGGGTGAAGCCTCCTCCGAGCGCGCACGTCACCAGGTGCTGGGCCAGCACGTCCAACGGCTTGCCAGGGGGGATGCGCGGTTCGACTTCCTTGCGTGCGAGCGCATCGCGGGCGGCGGCCATCTCCACCAGCTCCAGCGCGTGCGTGGGGACGAAGAGGATGTTGCACGTGGCCTCGGGACGGTGTGCGCCTCGGCCCGCGCGTTGGAGTGTCCGGCCGATGCCCTTGGGACTGCCCACCTGCACCACGCGCTCCACGGGGCCGAAGTCCACGCCCAGGTCCAGCGACGAGGTGCACACGACGATGCGCAGCGAGCCGTCCTTGAGGCGTCGCTCCACGCGCTCCCGCTCGTCGCGGTCGATGGAACCGTGGTGCAGTGCGAGCAGGTGTTCCCACTCCGGGCGCGCGAAGCGCAGGCCCTCGAACCAGCGCTCCGCCTGTGAGCGCGTGTTGGTGAAGATGAGTGTCGACTTCGCCGGGTCCAGCCTCGCGGCCACGCGGGCCAGCATGGTGAAGCCCAGGTGTCCCGCCCATGGAAACGTGTCCACCTGGTCCGGCAGCAACGTCTCCACGTCCACCGGACGCTCCAGGTCCGCGCTGACGAGGGTGGGGCGCGTACCTGTGCCGACCCCGTGCCGCGCGGCCTCCTCCAGGTTGGCGAGCGTGGCGGACAAGGCCCAGGTACGCATGCGCGGAGCGAAGCTTCGCAAGCGGGACAGGGCGAGCTCCGTCTGCGTGCCTCGCTTGGAGCCGAGCAGCTCGTGCCACTCGTCGACGATGACGGCGCGCAGCGAGGAGAACAACTCCGGCGCTCGCTCGTTGGAAAGCATCACGGAGAGCGACTCGGGCGTGGTGATGAGCACTTCGGGGAGTCGCTGTCTTTGTCGCTGGCGCACCGACGACGACGTGTCTCCGGTGCGGCTCTCCACATCGAGGTCCGTGTCGAGCACGCTCAGCGGCTCGCGAAGGGCCAGCTCCACGTCACGTGACACCGCGCGAAGGGGCGTCACGTAGAGAATCTGGAGCCCCTTCTCGCCATGCTCGGCCACGTCGGCCAGTGGCGCGAGATACGCGGCGTAGGTCTTCCCCGCGCCCGTGGGGACATGGATGAGCCCGCTGTCTCCACATGCATAGGCGGCCCAGGCTTCTTCCTGGAAGGCGTAGGGCGTCCAGCCCTTCGAGGCGAACCAACCCCGGAGCCGCTCCATCGGCGGGCCGCTCGCCGCTTTCGTGGAGGGCGCCGTCTCGCGTGGCTTCGCTCGCTTCCTCCCGCGTGGGTTCCCGGTCGTCGGTGTTGGGCCTCCGTGGAGGGCCTTCCTCTTCGCCTGGAGCTGGGCTCGCAGCGAGGGCGACCTACGCGCTGGCATGGAGCAGCTCCTTGAGCGAGTCCAGGGAGTCGGCGTCCTGTGGCTTCTTGTCCGTGCGCCAGCGGGCGATGCGAGGGAAGCGCAGCGCGACGCCCGACTTGTGACGCGGTGACTTCTGGATGCCCTCGAAGTGCAGCTCGAAGACCTGCTCGGGCTCCACCGAGCGCACCGGTCCGAACTTCTCGCGCGTGTGCGCGCGAATCCATCGGTCCAGTCGGCCAATCTCCTCGTCGGTGAGGCCCGAGTACGCCTTCGTCACCGGGAGCAGGTCCGTCCCGTTCCACACGGCGAAGGTGTAGTCGGTGTACAGCGAGGAGCGTCGGCCATGTCCTGGATGCGCGTAGAGCAGCACCGCGTCCACCGTGAACGGGTCGATCTTCCACTTCCACCAGTCGCCACGCTTGCGGCCCGTGAGGTACGGGGAGCTCAATCGTTTGAGCATGAATCCCTCGACGTTGCGCTCACGTGCCTCGCTTCGCGTGTGCGCCAAGGCTTCCCAGGAAGAAGCTTCCACGGCGGGGGACAGCGGCAAGGTGGGGTGGTGCTTCAGCAGCGCGGCCAGTCGCTCGCGGCGTTCGCGCAGCGGCAGTGCACGCAGGTCCTGCCCGTCCTGCTCCAGCAAGTCGTATGCGATGAACGCAGCCGGTGCCTCCGCGAGCACCCGGGGCGTCAGCTTCTGTCGACCGATGCGACGCTGGAGTCGAGCGAAGGGCAGGGGCTTGCAGTCCTCGTACGCCAGCACCTCGCCGTCCAGCACGGTGCCTTCGGGCAGGGCCTTCGCGGCCTCGGTGATTTCGGGGAAGCGGTCGGTGATGAGCTCCTCACCCCGGCTCCAGAGATAGACGTCTCCCTTCCGGTGGAGGAGCTGGCCTCGGATGCCGTCCCACTTCCATTCGACCAACCACTCCGAGAGGTCTCCCAGTGACTCCGGCGGCTGCTCCAGCGGAGACGCCAGATAGAATGGATACGGACGCGAGTGCTCCGCATCCGAGACCTCCGGCGAGACGAGCTGCTGGAAGAACTCCTTCGAGGGAGTCCAGGTCCCCATCAACCGGTGCGCGACGTCTGGCGCGGGAAGTCCCGCCACCTTCGCGAGCGCGCGGACCACCAGCGTGGAGGAGACGCCCACGCGCAGCTCCCCGGTGAGCATCTTGTTCAGCAGGAAGACCTCTCGCCGAGGCATGGCGCGCCACCAGGACACCACCTGCTCGCGCTGCGCTGTCGCATCCAGCTCACGCAGGGGCAGCAGGCGCTGGGTGAGCCACTGCGACAGCGGCAGCTCCTCCGGCGCGCTCGGCCGCTCCAGGTTGTCCAACAGCAGGGAGATGACTTCCGCGAGGTCTCCCACGGAGGCGTAGACCTCCGCGAACAGCCAGTCGGGAATGTGCGTCAGCTCCTGGGTCCACCCCACCAGCAGCTTCGTGGTGAGCAGTCGCTTCAGCTTCTGGCCCGTGAGGAAGTACAGCGCCCACGCGGCGTCCTCGGGAGGTGCTTCCTGGAAGTAGCGGGCGAGAGCCTCCACCTTCGCGTTGGTGGAGGTGGTCTGGTCCAGGCGCTCGTACAGGTCCGCGAGTCGTCGCATGGGTCAGTCCTCCGCCTCGCCCTCGAACTGCGTTGCCAGCGGAGAGGCGTCCACACCCTGCTCGCGGAGGTAGCGCGCCAGGGGCTCCGCGGAGCCGTGCGTGGTCAGCACCCGCTCCGCGCCCGTGTCCGCCACCGTGCGCAGCAACTCGGACCAGTCCGCGTGGTCCGACAGCACGAAGCCCCGGTCGAAGCCGCGCCGCCGTCGATTGCCGCGCACGCGCATCCAGCCCGAGGCGAAGCCCGTCTCCGCTTCGCCGAAGCGCCTCATCCAGGTGGACCCGCCCGCGCTCGGCGGCGCCAGCACCAGCGCTCCGGCGAAGGACGTGCCCTTCGCCACCTCCGACACGAGCTGCGTGGGAATCATCTTCACGCCCGCGTCCCGGTACACCTCCACCAGACCCTGCACCGCGCCGTGAACGAAGGCGGTCCGGTCCGTCAGCCGCGCCAGCTCCGCGAGGATGCGCTGCGCCTTGCCCAGGGCGTAGCAGAACAGCACGGCAGCGCGTCCCGCCGCGCGATTCGCGTCCCACCACCGCAGGATGTCCTCCGCCACTTCGCGCGTGTCGTCCCAACGGAAGATGGGGAGGCCGAACGTCGCCTCGGTGATGAACGTGTGGCAGCGCACCACCTCGAACGGCGCGCACGTCGGGTCCGCCGCGCGCTTGTAGTCGCCGGAGATGACCCACACCTCGCCCCGGTGCTCGATGCGGAGTTGCGCGCTGCCCAGCACGTGCCCCGCCGGGTGGAAGCTCACGGTGACGTCGTTGAGCTTCAGCGGCTCGCCATACTCCAGGGCGTCGATGTGCGAGTCGGCGCCCACGCGACGTCGCAGCAGGGCCTCGCCCGCTCGGGTGCCCAGGTATCGCTGGTGGCCCGTGCGCGCGTGGTCCCCATGTGCGTGGGTGATGAGCGCCCGCTCCACCGGACGCCAGGGGTCGATGTGGAAACCTCCAGGCTCACAATAGAGCCCGTGGGGCGTCACCGTGATGAGCGGCCTTCGAGCCTGGAAGGAGACGGAGGCGTCCACAGTCCTTCAGAAATAACGAGGGCTTCCGGGGGCGACCACCCAGGGTGCGCGGGCCTCTCACCCGCCCTGGTTCCTGGGATGGTCGCCAGCCGCCCGGCCATCACTCCCGGCCTTGACGGCATCCCCGGGAATGACAGGCACGTGCGCGCCGATGGTCCTCGCCGGGATTCGTCCGCCGCGCTACACCGACGATTGCGCTCTGGGAGCGCGGCTCGAGTGCGCTGGAAGGTCGCGCGCGAGTCGCTCCCTGGAGTGGAGTCCCCGGCCTTCGAGGGGACGGAGACAATGCGGTAGCGGGGGAGAGGTCATGACCATGGATGCACAGGAGCGGAAGGCGGCCTACCGCCAGCGCGCGGAGCAGGGCGAGGCAGTGCCGGTCTCGGTGGAGTTGCCGGCGGACCTCGACACGCCGCTGTCGGCCTATCTGAAGCTGGGTGGAGGCTCGCGCGGCTTCATCCTGGAGTCGTGCTACGGCGGCGAGCGCTTCGGGCGCTACAGCCACGTGGGCACCCACGCCGCGGGGCGCGTGCGCCTGGACTCGCACGGCGCCACCGTGTGGCGTGGCTCGCGCGAGGAGCGCCGCGACGGCAAGCCGATGGACGTGCTGCGCTCCCTGTGGCGTGAGCTCGCCGTGGCCCGACTCCCCGGTGAGGCCCCGTTCCTCGGCGGGCTCGTGGGGTACATGGGTTACAATTGTGTCTCGTGGATGGAGCCCACGGTTCCGGACCGGCACCCGCGCGACACGTCCTTCCCCGACTCCGAGTGGCTCATCTCCGAGGACTTCGTCACCCACGACTCGCGCACGGGGACGCTCAAGGTCACCGCCATCGCCCGCCCTTCGCTCCACGCGAGTGTGGCCGTCGCGTTGAAGGACGCCGAGGACCGCGCGCAGGCCATGGCCGAGCGGCTCCTCAAGCCGCTGCCGCAGGAGGCCTATGCGCCGTCGCCGCGCATGAAGGGGGAGAGCCCCGTGGCCTGTTGGGACCGCGCTGGCTACGAGGCCGCGGTGGAGCGCTCGAAGGAGTACATCCGCGCGGGCGACATCTTCCAGGTGGTGCTCGCGCGTCGCTTCGAGTCGCGAGGCGCGCCGCCTCCGCTGTCGCTCTATCGCGCGTTGCGCCGCGTGAATCCCTCGCCGTACCTGTTCCTGGTGGAGCTGGGCGAGGCGCGCGCGCTGGTGGGTGCGTCGCCGGAGTTGCTGGTGCAGGTGAGAGATGGCGACGTGGTGGTGCGGCCCATCGCCGGCACGCGTCGACGCGGAGCCTCCGAGGCGGAGGACCTGGCGCTGGAGAAGGAACTGCTCGCGGACGAGAAGGAGCGCGCCGAGCACATCATGTTGGTGGACCTGGGCCGCAATGACGTGGGCCGGGTGGCGGCGCCGGGCTCGGTGCGCGTCGAGGACCTGATGGTCATCGAACGCTACAGCCACGTGATGCACATCGTTTCGCAGGTGCGCGGGAAGCTGGACTCGAAGTTCGACGCGCTCGATGCGCTGGCCAGCACCTTCCCCGCGGGCACTGTTTCGGGTGCTCCGAAGATTCGCGCGATGCAGATCATCGACGAGCTGGAGGTGCAGCGGCGCGGGCCGTACTCGGGCGCGGTGGGCTACCTGTCCTTCTGCGGCACGCTGGACGTGGCCATCGCCCTGCGCACGTTCTTCGTGGATGGAGACCGGACCATGTGGACCGCGGGCGCGGGGCTGGTGGCGGACTCGGTGCCATCGAAGGAAGCCGATGAGACGGAGGCCAAGGCGGGGGCCATGGCCGCCGCGCTCCGGCTGGCTCGTGAGGGAGGTGGCCGGTGATTCTCGTCATCGACAACTACGACTCGTTCACCTTCAACCTCGTCCAGCTCCTCTACACGCTGGGCGCCGAGGTGAAGGTGGTGCGCAATGACACGCTCGACATCGCGGGCGTCGCGGCCCAGGGGGCCTCGCACCTGGTGATTTCACCGGGCCCCTGCACGCCGCACGAGGCCGGTGTCAGCGTGGCCGCGATTGCCCAGTCTCGAGTGCCGGTGTTGGGCGTGTGCCTGGGACATCAGTCCATTGGCGCGGCCTTCGGCGGCAAGGTGATCCGCGCTCCGGAGCCGGTGCACGGCAAGTCCGCGCGCATCCAGCACGGGGGCTCGGGGGTGTTCACTGGTGCGAGCCAGGGCTTCCAGGCCGCGCGGTACCACTCGCTCATCGTGGAGGCGTCCTCGCTGCCGCGAGAGCTGGAGGCCATCGCGTGGAGCCAGGACGGGCTCATCATGGCGCTGCGCCACCGTGAGAAGCCCGTGGTGGGCTTCCAGTTCCACCCCGAAAGCGTGTTGACCCCCGAAGGGCCCACCCTGGTGAAGAACTTCCTGGAGGGGCGCTTCTAGAGGGTGGCTCATCCCTTGAGGTGGGTGGTGTCGTTCCAACTGGCGAGTGCCGGCTGGGCGGCATCTCCATCGAAGCCGAGCACGCTGATGGAGCCGGTGCTCAAGAGGAACAGGCGTCCATCATCAGGCGGGAGGCCCAGCCACCGCGAGGCGAGCACTCGAAGGAAGTGTCCGTGGGAGAAGATGAGGATGTCTCCCTTCTCCGCGCGGGCATCGGCGATGACGCGGTCCGCGCGGGCGCCCACTTGCTGTGCCGTCTCTCCGTGGGGCACGCCGTTCTTCCACAGGGTCCAGCCTGGGTTCTCCACGCGAATCTCCGCGCTGGTGCGGCCCTCGTGGTCGCCGTAGTCCCACTCCATGAGGTCATCGCGCCGCTGGGCCGCGTCTCCGTAGCCGGCGAGCGCGCAGGTCTCGAAGGCCCGGCTCAGGGGGCTGGACCACACCTGGGCGAAGGTCCAGGCGCGCAGTGGTGAGCCGAGCAGCGCCGCCATCTTCCGACCGTCCTCCAGCAGCGGGACGTCCGTGCGCCCCGTGTGCTGGCCACTGCGGCTCCATGCCGTCTCACCGTGACGGACGAGCACCACCTGGGGGGCACGCGTTTTCATGGGTCGGATTGTGCCACCACCTCGGCGTCGGGTGCGTGTCCCGTGTCTCGCCAGGCGTCGAGTGGACAGTCCTTGGAGTGCCCGGTCCGCTGTCGAACGACGGACGCGCGAGGCTTGAACCCGTGCGTCGTCCACTCCACCCTGGGGTGGTGGTTCACGTTCCCCATGAGGAGTCACGAATGCGTCACCTCCGCCCGTTGCCCCACGCTTCCACCGTCCTCGCGTTGCTGCTGGCCTCGACGCTGGCCCTGCCGGGACATGCGCAAGCGCCAGCGGGGAAGGGTGCCAGCACGGAGGGCACGATGTTGCTGACCATCTTCATGAAGCACGACCAGGGCAAGACGCTGGAGGAGATCAACGCGCACCTGGACCGCACGGGCTTTCGCAAGAGCTTCCCGCCGCCCGGTGTGGAGGTGGTGTCCTGGTACGTGATGATGGGCGTGGGGCAGGTCGTCACCGTGCGACTGCCTCCCGAGAAGCTGCGCGAGGTGAACCTCGCGTTCGAGAAGGGCGCGTGGGGCGCGTTCCGCACGGAGTTCTACCCGACGTATGACTATCGGGCCATCTGGGAGAAGGCTCGCTCGGCGACGCCGTGAGGTGAGCCGGTACGAGGAAGGCCGTGCGCGCCGTTCTCCCTCGTACCCGAGCCACTTCGCTCAGCGCTTCAGGCCGCGCTTGATTTCAGCGCAGAGCGCCTTCGCTGCCTGCGGACCATCGGCATGCGCGGCGCGGACGATGGCGCTGCCCACCACCACGCCGTCCGCATGCGCCGACAACGTCCGTGCCTGCTCCGCGCTGGAGATGCCGAACCCCGCCACCACTGGAACTGGTGAAGCGTTGCGCACCAGGTCCAACCGCTGCGACAGGTCCGGCGGCAGCTCCGCGCGCATGCCCGTCACGCCCGCCACCGACACGCAGTACACGAAGCCGCGCGCGTCCTTCGCGATGGCCTCCGCTCGCGCTCGGGGCGTGGTGGGCGCGCACAGCGGAATCAGGTCCACGCCCGCCGCGTCGAACGTGGCGCGCAGGGCTCCGCTCTCCTCGGGCGGCAGGTCTGGAAGAATCGCGCCCGACACGCCGCGCTCTCGCGCCAGCTTCGCGAAGCGCTCCTCGCCCATCGCCATGATGACGTTCACGTACGTCATGATGACCAGCGGCGTCTCCGGGCAGCGCCGACGCACTTCCGGCACCACCTCCTCCAGCACGCGCTTCAGCGTCGAGCCTGCCTTCAGCGCGCGCTCCGACGCTCCCTGGATGACAGGCCCGTCGGCGATGGGGTCGCTGAACGCCACGCCCACCTCGACGATGTCCGCGCCACCCTCCACCAGCGCGGTGAACACCTCCACCGAGCGCGCCAGGTCCGGGTCTCCCGCCATGGCGTACGCCACCAGCGCGCCCTCGCCCCGCGCCTTCGCCCGCGCGAAGGCCTTCGCGATTTCGCCGCTCACGCCTTCACCCCCACCGCGGGCGGTACGCCTCGCGCGGAAATCGTCGCGACGTCCTTGTCCCCTCGGCCCGAGCAGTTGATGACCAGGTACTTGCCCACACCCAGCTCCCGCGCCAGCTCCTTGCCGCGCGCGAACGCATGCGACGTCTCCAGCGCCGGCAGGATGCCCTCCATCCGCGCCACCTCGTAGAACGCCGCCAGCGCCTCGTCGTCCGTGGCCGTGCGCACTTCCATGCGCCCCGTCTTCGCCAGGTGCGCCAGCTCCGGCCCCACGCCCGGATAATCCAGGCCCGCGGAGATGCTGTGCGCCTCCTGAATCTGTCCGTCCCCGTCCTGCAACACCAGCGAGCGGGAGCCGTGCAGCACTCCCTCCGAGCCCAGCGTCAACGACGCGCCATGCTGGCCCGAGTCCAGTCCATGCCCTCCGGCCTCCACGCCGATGAGCCGCACGCTCGCGTCGCCGATGAACGGATGCAGCACGCCAATCGCATTCGAGCCGCCCCCCACGCACGCCACAATCGCATCCGGCAGTTTCCCGAAGGCGGCCTGCGCCTGCGTGCGCAGCTCCTTGCCGATGATGGCCTGGAAGTCGCGCACCACCGTCGGGTACGGATGCGGCCCCGCCGCGCTGCCGATGACGTAGTGCGTGTCCGACACCTGTGACACCCAGGTGCGCATGGCCTCGTTCATCGCGTCCTTCAGCGTCCGCGAGCCCGACTCCACCGGGCGCACCACCGCGCCCAGCGCGCGCATGCGGAAGACGTTGAGCGCCTGTCGCTCCACGTCCAGCGCGCCCATGTACACCTCGCACGGCAGGCCGAACAGCGCGCACGCGGTGGCCGTCGCGACGCCGTGCTGGCCCGCGCCCGTCTCCGCGATGATGCGCTGCTTGCCCATCCGCTTCGCGAGCAGCACCTGCCCCACGGTGTTGTTGATTTTGTGCGCGCCCGTGTGCGCCAGGTCCTCGCGCTTGAGCCAGACGTGCGCGCCTCCCCACGACTCGGTGAGCCGGCGCGCGGGCGTCAGCGTCGTGGGCCTGCCCACGAACTCGCGCAGCACCCGTGCCACCTCCTCGTCGAACGTCGGGTCCGCGCGAGCCGCCGCATACGCCTCTTCCAATTCCATCAGCGCCGGGACGAGCGTCTCCGGCACGTAGCGCCCGCCGAAGCGCCCGAAGCGACCGGCGGCAGTCTCCGTGTTCATCCCTGTCACTCCCAGAGGTTGATGGACTTCGCGGCCCGCACGAAGGCGCGCACCGCGTCCATGTCCTTGATGCCGGGGGCCGACTCCACCCCGCTGGCCACGTCCACTCCGTACGGCCGTGTCGCGCGCACCGCCTCCGCCACATTGGAAGGCTTCAGTCCGCCCGCCACCAACACCGGCACGCCACACCCCGACAGCCCCGCCACCAGCGACCAGTCGAAGCCCACGCCGCCCCCGCCATACCCCGGCGCCGCCCCGTCCAGCAGCAGCCCGGCCACGTCTCCCACTCCCAGATATGTCCGCGCCCGCGCCACATCATCCGGCCCCTGCACCCGCAGCGCCTTGATGACCGGCACCCCGTACCCCGAGCAGGCCTCCGGAGGCTCGTCCCCATGAAGCTGCACCGCCGTGAGGCCGCACTCCCGCACCTTCGCCCGGATGTCATCCGGTGAGGCGTTGACGAACACGCCCACCACCGCGCCCAGCGGAGGCCGCGTCCTCGCCAGCGCCGCCGCCGTGGCCACGTCCACGCACCGGGGAGAGCGCGCGTAGAAGTTGAGCCCGAGCGCATCCGCGCCCGCCTCCCACGCGCCTCGCGCATCCTCCAGCCGGGTGACACCACAGACCTTCACCCGCACGCTCACGGTGTCAGGCCTTCCTCGCCGAGCAGCCGCCGCAGCGCCCGTCCAGGCTCCGCGTCGCGCAAGAGCGACTCACCCACCAGCACCGCGTCCGCCCCCGCCTCGCGCGCCGCCACCAGCTCCGTCACGGACTTGAGTCCGCTCTCGGCCACCAGCGCGCGAGCACGGGCACGCAACCGAGGCATCACCCGCAGCGCCGTGCCCACGTCCGTCTTCAGCGTCGCGAGGTCCCGGTTGTTGATGCCCACCAGCTCCGCGCCCGCCGCCAGGGCTCGCTCGGCGTGCGCCTCCGTATGCGCCTCCACCAATGCGGCCACCTTCACCGCGCGCGCCGTGGCCAGCATCTCCCGCAGCTCGCCATCCTCCAGCGCATCCGCGATGAGCAGCACCGCGTCCGCGCCCCACAGCGCGCTCTCCTCCACCTCGCGCGCGGCGACGAGGAAGTCCTTGCGCAGCACCGGCACCGACACCGCCGCTCGCACCGCGACGAGGTCCTCCAGCGCGCCGCCGAAGTCCGGCCCGTCCGTGAGCACACTGATGGCGCTGGCCCCCGCGGCCTCGTAGGCCCGGGCCACCGCCACCACGTCCGCATGGGGAAACGCGCCACCGGAGGGGCTCTTGCGCTTCACCTCCGCGATGACGCTCACCAGTCGCCCCGGTACTCGTCTCTGAAGAGCGTCCGCGAAGTCACGCGGCTCGGGACGCGCGCGCGGCGACAGGGGAGGCCTCTGGGCCAGCTCCCGTCGCTTGCGCGCCATGATGAGGTCCAGCGTCCCCGGCGCGGCCGGAGACGGGGTGCTTCCCGACTGTGCCCCGCTCACGACGCGGCCCCGTGGATGAGCGAAGCCAGCTTGCGCGCAGCGGCCCCCGAGTCGATGGCGTGCTCCGCCTTCCGCACGCCCTCGCGCAGGTCCGACACCTGGCCCACCACCACCAGCGCCGCCGCCGCGTTGAGCAACACCGCCGTGCGCAGCCCGGAGCGCTCGCCGGCCAGCAGCGCGCGCAACCGCTGCGCGTTCTCGTCCGCGTCTCCACCCGCGATGGCCTCGCGAGGCACCACGTCCAGCCCCGCGTCCTGGGGGCTCACGGTGAACACCCGCACCGTGCCGTCCTCGCGCAGCTCCGCCACCTCGGTGGGCGCGCAGGGCGAGATTTCATCCAGCCCGTCGTGGCCATGCACCACCCACGCGCGCCGGCTGCCCAGTCGTCCCAGCACGCGCGCGGTCTGCTCCACGCGCTTGCCGTCGAAGGTGCCCAGCAGTTGATAGCGCGCACCGGCCGGGTTGGTCAGCGGGCCCAGCAGGTTGAACATGCTGTGAAAGCCCATGTCCCGCCGCGCCTGCGCCACGTGCCTCAGCGCGCTGTGATGCGAGGGCGCGAAGAGGAAGCCCACCCCGTGCTCGTCGATGTCGAGCGCCACGCGCTCATGCGGGCGCTCCATGGAGACACCCAGCGCGGCCAGCACGTCCGCGCTGCCACACCGACTGGAGACGGCGCGGTTGCCATGCTTGGCCACCGTCACCCCCGCCCCGGCGGCCACGAAGGCCACCGCGGTGGAGATGTTGAAGGTGTGCGCTCCATCACCCCCGGTGCCGCAGGTGTCGAGCACCACTTCCGCCCGAGGAGACAGCTTCGCCGCGCAGGCCCGCATGGCCTCCGCAGCGCCGAGGATTTCGTCCTCCGTCTCCCCCTTCATCTTGAGCGCCGTCGCAAGCGCCCCCACTTGAGCAGGCGATGCCTCTCCCGCGAGCATCAGGCCCATGACCCGGGCCATCTCCTCGCGGGTGAGGTCGCGCCGGCTCACCACCTTGCCCAGCGCTTCCTTGAGTGTCATCGCCTATCCCAGCGACACGACTTCGCGGCCCATTGCCCGCGCAATCGCTCGCACTTCATTCATGGACTTCTCGAACTCGGGGAAGTCCAACGACTGGGCTCCATCCGACTTCGCGCGCGGCGGGTCCGGGTGCACTTCGACGATGATGCCGTCCGCCCCCACCGCCACCGCCGCCCGCATCATCGCCGGCACCGCCTTGCGCACGCCGATGCCGTGCGAGGGGTCCACGAAGACAGGCAGGTGCGAGAGCGCCTTGAGCATGGGCACCGCGTTCAAGTCCAACGTGTTGCGCGTCATCGTCTCGAACGTGCGGATGCCGCGCTCGCAGAGGATGACCTGGGTGTTGCCTCGGGCGACGATGTACTCGGCCGCCATCAACAGCTCCTTGATGGTGGCGGACATGCCGCGCTTGAGCAGCACCGGCTTGCGGCGCTCGCCCACCGCCTCCAGCAAGCTGAAGTTCTGCATGTTGCGCGCGCCAATCTGCAGGATGTCCGTGGCCTCGTCGACCGCGTCCAGCGTCGCGGTGTCCTTCACCTCGGTGGTGACGAGCAGGCCCGTCTCCTTGCGCGCCTCCATGAGCAGCGCCAGGCCGTCACCCTTGAGGCCCTGGAACTCATAGGGACTGGTGCGCGGCTTGAACGCTCCGCCGCGCAGCATGGTGGCGCCCGCCTTCTTCACCGCGTGCGCGGTGGAGAGAATCTGCTCGCGTGACTCCACCGAGCACGGGCCGGCGATGACGTGGAACGACGCGCCGCCGATGGTGAGGTCACCCACGCGCAGCTGCGTGTCCTCCGGCTTCACCTCGCGGCTGACGAGCTTGAAGGGCTGGGAGATGGAGACGGCGTCCGCGACACCGGGCAGCACTCGGAAGGGTTCTGGCTCCACCGCACCGGGGTTGCCGGTGATGCCGATGGCCGTGCGAGTGCCCCCTGGAATCGCGTGCGGTTGCCAGCCACGACGGCGGATCTCGTCGTTCACACGCTCGATGTCCTGGGCCGTCGCGTCTGGTCGCATCACGATCAACATGGGGATACCCGCCTTCTCTCCGCTATTGGACGCCGGGAAGCCCGGCGCTGTGACTCCTCGACCACCGAGGACTCGCCTTCCAGTTCCGCACAGTGTTCGCTCGCGAGCAACCCGGACGGCGGTGCCACTTGCGGCTCGCGCTCCAGGCGGCTCAGCATGGAGGGGGCCCAGCGTGGATGTGGGAGAGCGCGTGTCGAACCCGGACGTCATCGTCGTGGGCGCGGGACTCTCGGGGCTGGCGTGCGCGCGAGCGCTCGTCCAATCCCGCTTGAAAGTAATGCTCCTGGAAGCCAGCTCGGAACCCGGTGGCCGCGTGCGCACGGACGTGCACGAGGGTTTCCTGCTCGACCGGGGTTTCCAGGTGTACCTCACGGCGTACCCAGAAGGTCAGCGGACGCTGGATATCGCGGCGCTGAAGCTTCGGCGCTTCGAGTCTGGCGCGAAGGTGTGGAGGGGCGGGCGGCTGCACACGGTGGTAGACCCGCTGCGTCAGCCTGTGACGGCGCTGGCACATCTGTTCGATTCGGTCGGCACCTTCTGGGACAAGCTGCGGGTGTTGGAGCTGCGGCAGCAGGCGCGCTCGGGCGAGGAGGTGGACGTGTGGTTGCGTCCCCAGCGCACCTCGCGGCGCTACCTGGATGAGTTGGGCTTCACGGAGGAGATGGTGGAGGGGTTCCTGCGGCCCTTCCTGGCGGGCGTCTTCCTGGACCGCTCGTTGATGACGTCCAGCCGGTTCCTCGAGTTCGTCTTCCGCATGTTCGCCTCGGGTGACGCGGCGGTGCCGGAGCAGGGGATGTCCGCGATTCCCGAGCAGCTCGCCTCGAAGTTGCCTCCGGGCTGTCTGCGCGGGCACACGCCCGTGGCGGAGGTGTGGGGGCACCGGGTGCGGCTCGAAGATGGGGAGATGCTGGGCGCGCAGGCGGTGGTGGTGGCGACGGACCCGCCGGCCGCGGCGCGGTTGCTGCCTGGAATGCCGGTGCCGCTGATGAACGCGGTGACGTGCCTGTACTTCGCCGCGCCCGCGCCGCCAGTGGAGGGGCCGTGGCTGGTGCTCAATGGCGAGGGCCGCGGTGTGGTGAACAACGTGGCGGTGATGAGCGAGGTGTCCCCCACGTATGCGCCGCGAGGACAGTCGCTGGTGTCCGTGTCCGTGCTGGGTGTGTCCTCGGATGTGGAGGCGCTGCGCGCGCGGGTGTGCGAGGAATTGAAGGCGTGGTTCGGCGCGAGCGTGGCGGAGTGGCGACACCTGAAAACGTACTCGCTGCCGTTCGCTCTGCCCGCGCAGACGGTGGAGGCGCTGGAGCCGCCGCACCGCCCGGTGCGACTGTCACCCGGGCTCTACGTGTGCGGTGACCACCGGGACAGCGCGTCCATTCATGGGGCGCTGGGCTCGGGTCGGCGCGCGGCCGAGGCCGTGCTCACGGACCTGGGGCTGTACTCGTAGCGCGGGAGCTGGTTGCCGAGGGCACCGCACTCGCGAGGTGCGAACGGTGCTCTTGGACCTTGGTTTAGAGAGAGCGGCACTTGGGCTCGGCGCAGCGAGTGCTCAAGCCCCGGGGCAACGAGCGCCGCGCTCGGTCTTGACGAGCGTGGCGTTCAATCAGCGGCTCAGCGAGCGCCCTTCTTGCCCTTGCGCTTCGCCGCCCCGCGAGGAGCCTTGGCCTTCGGCGCCGACCTGCCCGCCGTGGAACGCTTGGCGCTCACGGTGGCGCCGCGTCGCTTGCGGCTGAGCGCTCCCCCAGACCGCTTGCTGGTCGCCTTGGGCTTGCGCCGATTCGCCGCCGCCGCCGCGAGCTCCGCCCGGGGGGCCTTCTTCACGGCGCTCTTGCCCCGCGCCTTCGCACCCACGCGCTTCGTGGCCTGCTTCCCACGCGCCTTGCCACCACCCGCCTTGCGTCGGGCGTTCTTGCGCGCACGACCCGTCGTCTCCTCACCCGCGCTCGCCGGAGCCTCGCTCACGACGGGCGCGGCGACAGGCGCGGCCTCGACGGGCACGGGCTCACGCACCGCGACCTTCGCCACCTCGACGCTCGCCGCCGCGACAGCCGCCTTCCTCGGGCGCCCCACCTTGCGCAGTGGGCCCGTGGGCGCCAGCCGCTTCGTCCTGGACGTCGGCGCGCCCAGCAGGTCCTCCGTGTCGCTCGCCTCCTCCGTCCACTGCAACGGGAAGGAGTCCGCGGTCAGCGGCCCCGAGGCCAGGAGCAGCGGCGCCGCCAGCTCATCCGCGCCGGAGGCCACGGCCGCCATCGCCGTCACCAGGCTGAGCGTCGTGGGCGCGGCCCCACCCAGCGGATAGAGCGCCACCGAGCCCATGTCGTTCCAGCCCACCACCAGATAGCGGAAGGCATTCGGATGACGCGCGCGCAGCGTGCTCATCACCAGGACGAAGGCGTTGAAGCCCCCGTCATCGAAGCGCACCAGCCACTGGTTGCCGAGCGGCTGACGCACGCGCCGCAGGGGCTTGATGAGTTCGGCTCGGACCACTCCCTGGATGGCGGCGCGCTCCGAGGGGGCCGCCGTCGGAAGGATGTCGCAAGTGAAGACGGCGAAGGAGGTTCGGGACATCCGGCCATCATTCCCTATCACTCACATGGCTGTCTAATGGTGCGGCCCCGATTTGCGCGAAAGGTCGCGGCCGCTGTCCACCAGACGTCGGCGGAACAGGCCCGCCACGGACCTCCAGCCCCGGAAAAGCGGGCGGAGGTCCATGGCCAAGGCCTTCTCAGCTCGCGGCCTGGGTGGTCGCCGCCGAGGCCGGAACCTCGGGCACCGGCGCCTTCGCGGCCTGACCCGCCACCTGCGTCAACAGCGACGTCAGCCGCCGCGCGAAGCGGTTCGGGTCGGAGATGGTGCTGCCCTCGGTGAGCAGCGCCTGGTCATGCAGGAGCTCAATCCACTCGGCCACCTGCGCCTGCGCGGGGTCCTTCTCGTGCACGGACTTCAGGTGCTCGATGACCGGATGCTTGGGATTGATCTCCAGGATGCGCTTCACGCGCGGCGTCCCCTTGCCCCGCTGCTGGAGCAGTCGCTCCAGGTACGCCGGAGAGCCTCCCTCCGGCACCACCAGGCACACCGGCGAGTCCGTGAGCCGGTCCGACACCCGCACCTCACGCACCGAGTCCTGCAGCACGTCCTTCATCCTCGCGGTGAGTCCCTTCAGCCCCTCCGAGCTCTGCTCGTGCTCCTTCTTCTGCTCGTCGGTGGACTGCAGCTTCAGGTCCGCCTGGAGCGCGGACACCAGCGGCTTGCCCTGGAACTCGCGCAGGCCCTGTGCGGCCCACTCGTCCACCGGGTCCGTCATGAAGAGGACCTCGTAGCCGCGCTGCTTCAGCGCCTCCAGATGCGGGCTGTCCTCCACCGCCTTCCGGGACTCGCCGTACATGTAATAGAGCGCCTCCTGGCCCTCCTTCATGCGCGACACGTAGTCCGCCAGCGACGTGAGCCCCTCCTCGCGCGAGCTCTCGTAGCGCAAGAGGCCGCCCAGCTTGTCCTTGTGCTCGGCCTCGGTGGCCAGCCCCTCCTTGAGCACCGTGCCGAAGGCCTTCCAGAACGTCGTGTAGTCCTCGGGCTTGTCCTTGGCCAGCTTCTCCAGGAGGTCCAGCGACTTCTTCACCACGTGCTTGCGGATGGCGCGCACCACCTGCGAGTCCTGGAGCAGCTCGCGCGACACGTTCAGCGGCAGGTCATCCGAGTCGATGACGCCGCGCACGAAGCGCAGCCACTGCGGCACCAGCTCCTCGCAGCGGTCCATGATGAACACGCGCTTGACGAACAGCCGCACCCCGCGCTGCTGCTGCGCGTTCAAGTCGAACGGCGGGTTCTTCGGCACGAAGAGCAGCCCGGTGAACTGCTGGTTGCCGTCCGCCTTGAAGTGCGTCCACGCCAGCGGCATGTCCCAGTCGTGCGTCAGGTGCTTGTAGAACTCCTGATACTGCTCGTCGGTGATTTCGCTCTTCGAGCGCTGCCACAGCGCGCTCGCCTTGTTCACCACCTCCAGCGCCGCTTCCGTCTTCGCGTCGTCCCCCGTCCCGGTGGTCTTCTTCACCTGGAGCTTGATGGGGTGGCCCACGTAGTCGGAGTACTGCGTAATCAGCGAGCGCACCCGCCACTCGTCCAGGAACTCCTTCTGGTCCTCCTTCAGGTGGAGGATGACGGAGGTGCCGCGGGCGGCGCGCTCGGCGGGCTCCACGGTGAAGGAGCCGTGGGCCTCCGAGGACCACTTCCACGCCTGCGAGTCCTTGCCCGCCGCGCGGCTGACGACCTCCACCCGGTCCGCGACGAGGTACGCGCTGTAGAAGCCCACGCCGAACTGGCCGATGAGCTGCACGTCCTTCTGCCCGCGCTGGGTCGCCATCTGGAGGAACTCGCGCGAGCCGGAGTGGGCGATGGTGCCCAGGTTCTTCACCAGCTCGTCATGGGACATGCCGATGCCGGTGTCCTCGATGGTGAGCGTGTTCTTCTCCGCGTCGGGGATGATGCGCAGCTCCAGCTCCGGCGCATCCGACATCAGCTCCGGCTCCGTAATCGCGCGGAAGCGCAGCTTGTCGAGCGCGTCCGACGCGTTCGACACCAGCTCCCGCAGGAAGATCTCCTTGTGGCTGTAGAGCGAGTTGATGACCAGGCTGAGGAGCTGGTTGATCTCCGCCTGGAAGGCGTGGGTTTCCCGCTGGGGGGGAGCTTCGACGGTCATGGGTACAGGGCCTCCGGGCGCCCGGGTGGGCGGCAAAGCGTCGTCTCCCCATAACCATGGAAAACAGCCTGTCGAGGAGAGGGCGCCCGGGAGCCTGCCTCCGGGCCGGGCCCGTGAAGGCCTGACCCCCGGGTCCCCCCTCGAGTGGGTTACAGGGGAGGGTAGATGGGCGGGTAGTTGTAGCCGAAGTTGCTGTCCCAGTACGTCTGTCCGTTCACCTCATAGCGGACATAGAAGGCCGGGGTGCCCGTCACGGCGGGAATCCGGGCCAGCCAGCGCTCCACGCCCTGGGCGTTGGGGCTGGAGACGTAGGAGTAGCCCACGGTGTACCCGGAGGTGAAGGTGGCGGCGACCTCGTGCGAGGTGGCCCACCCGTCCGTGGAGTACACCACGGTGACGCTCTTCGAATAGGACAGGTTCTTCACGTCGATGCCGATGTCCACGTCGCCGTTGGCCTGCCAGTAGCTCGTGGCCACCAGCACGTTGGCGCGCGGTACCAGCGGCCCGTCCGCGCGGCCCAGGTGGTAGTTGGCCCCGCCGTTGTTGTCCCAGTACGTCTGGCCGTTCGCGGTGAGCTTCGCCACGAACTCCAAGTCCCGCGTCGGCTGGGGCGCCGTCCCCCAGCTCTGGTACTGCCGCGTCACCTTCCACAACTCGTAGCCCGCGCCCGCGTCGCCCGCGTAGGCGGCGGCCAGGTCCGTCCAGGTGCCGTCGGGCTGCTTGTCGTGGATGGCCACCTGCTTCTCGTAGGCCAGGTTCTTCACCACCAACAGATACGTGACGTCCTGCCACGTCTGCCCATAGCGGCTGCCCACCGTGCTCACCGCCTTGAGCAACTTCACCTCATCCGCCGCGCGCGCGGAGGCCGACGAGAGGCCCACGGCGAGCCCGGCCAGCAGGCACAGCGCCGCGCGCCACCGGGAGAGAAGAGAGAGTCGGTTCGTCGTCATCGCAAGCATCCTCATGAGCCCGCCTGATGACGGGCTCCCGGAACCTGGGGAATCCAGGGCTGTCGCATGTTGGCAGCAGGTTCCGACGCGCGTCGCGTCATGCGTGTGGGGACCGTCGGGTTGAAATGTTCTGACGGACACGGGGGCGACGCGGTGCTGGGAGGGCGCACGGGGTTGGAGTAGGGAAGGGTTATGAACCGAACCCTCCTGTCCCTGCTCGGGGCGGTGCTGCTGTCCGGCTCCGCTGTCGCCGAGGAGAAAGTCCCCACGTCGTTCCCCGACGCCGCGGAGCTGCAGCGGCTCACCGCGCGCTTCGCCCCGGTGGAGCTGCGGGTGGACCTGAAGGCCCTGCCCGACAACGAGCGCCGCGCGCTGGCCCGCATCGTCCAGGCCTCGCAGTTGATGGACGCGCTGTTCCTGCGTCAGCGCTGGGCGGGCAACGAGACGGTGCTGCTGAACCTCCTGGGAGACGAGTCGCCCCTGGGCCGCGCGCGCCTGCACGCGTTCCTGTTGGACAAGGGCCCGTGGAACAGCCTCGACGAGGGGCGGCCCTTCCTGCCCGGAGTGCCTCCGAAGCCGGAGGCCGGCAACTTCTATCCGGCCGGCTCCACCAAGGCGGAAGTGGAGGCATGGATAAAGGCGCTGCCCGAGGCGCAGCAGAAGGAGGCCACGGGCTTCTACACGACCATCCGCGAGGGCACCGACGGCAAGTTCATCTCCGTGCCGTACAGCGTGGAGTACCAGGGTGAGCTGGCCCTGGCCGCCGCCCTGTTCCGCGAGGCCGCCGCGCTGACGAAGCAGCCCACGCTCAAGGCGTTCCTCACCTCGCGCGCGGACGCGTTCCTGTCCAACGACTACTACGCCAGCGAAGTCGCGTGGATGAAGCTGGACGCGAGCATCGAGCCCACCGTCGGTCCCTACGAGGTCTACGAGGACGGCTGGTTCAACTACAAGGCCGCGTTCGAGGCCTTCGTGGGCCTGCGCGACGACACGGAGACGGACAAGCTGTCCAAGTTCAGCGACCACCTCCAAGGCCTGGAGAGCAACCTCCCCATCGACGCGAAGCTGCGCAACCCGAAGCTGGGCGCGCTGGCCCCCATCCGCGTCGTCAACAGCCTCTACTCCTCCGGCGACGCCAACCGCGGCGTGCAGACTGCGGCGTACAACCTGCCCAACGACGAGCGCGTCACGGAGGCCATGGGCTCCAAGCGGGTCATGCTGAAGAACGTGCAGGAGGCCAAGTTCGAGCGGGTGCTGGTGCCCATCGCCAAGGTGGCGCTCTCCGCGAAGGACCAGCAGGACGTCGCCTTCGACGCCTTCTTCACGCACATCCTGATGCACGAGCTGATGCACGGCCTGGGGCCGCACAACATCACCGTGGGCGGCAAGGCGACGACGGTGCGGCAGGCGCTCCAGGTGGCCTCCAGCGCGCTCGAGGAGGCCAAGGCGGACATCTCCGGCCTGTGGGCGCTCCAGCGGCTGATGGACACGGGCGTCATCGACAAGTCGATGGGCCGCACCATGTACACGACGTTCCTGGCGTCCTCGTTCCGCTCCATCCGCTTCGGCACGGACGAGGCGCATGGCAAGGGCGTGGCCCTGCAGCTCAATCACTTCCTCGACACCGGCGCGGTGAAGGTCAACGCGGATGGCACCTTCTCCGTGGTGCCGGCGAAGATGAAGCAGTCCGTCACCTCCCTGACGAAGCAGTTGATGGAAATCCAGGGGAAGGGCGACCGGAAGGCGGCCGAGGCCCTGCTGGCGAAGATGGGCGTGGTGCGGCCTCCGGTGCGCAAGGTGCTGGAGCGCCTGAAGGACGTTCCGGTGGACATCGCGCCCCACTACGTCACGGCGGAGGAGCTCGTTCGCGAGGTGACCGCACCCGCGGCCGACACCGGCGTGCGGAAGTAGCCACGCTCGCTGGCACGCCCCCACGCACGGCGAGTTTCCCGTGCGCGGCGGGCGGACCGGCCCCATGAGTCAGGAGAGATGGAGAACTCGGCCCGCTATCGGTCGGCCCCGCTTGGACCCTGGGGCGTCCTCGTCGCGCTCGTCCTCATCGGCGCGTGGGGGACGCATCTGGCGTGGATGCTGCTGTCGCCCGAGCTGCCCTGGGACTCCCCGCTCACCTGGCTGCACGTCGCCTTCCAGGCGTGGCTGTGCACCGGCCTGTTCATCACCGGCCATGACGCCATGCACGGCACCGTGGCCCGGCGGGCCTGGGTGAACGAGACGGTGGGCACCATCGCCTGCTTCCTCTTCGCCGGCCTGTCGTACCGCCGACTGGTGCTCAACCACCACGCCCACCACGAGCAGCCCACGGGCGAGGCGGACCCGGACTTCTCCACGCGCACCCAGTCTTTCTGGCCCTGGCTGGGGACGTTCATGGCCCGCTACACCACGCTGCCCCAGTTGGGGGTGATGGCGGCCAAGTTCAACATCTTCGTCTTCATGGGTGTCTCCCAGCCGCGCATCCTCGCGTTCTGGGTGCTGCCCGCCGTGCTGGGCACGCTGCAGCTCTTCTACTTCGGCACCTACCAGCCGCACCGCCGCCCGGACACGCCGGACATGGCGCCCCACCACGCGCGCACCCTGCCGCGCAACCACCTGTGGGCCATGCTGTCGTGCTTCTTCTTCGGCTACCACTGGGAGCACCACCAGTCCCCCGGCACGCCCTGGTGGCGGCTGTGGCGGGTGAAGGACGCTCGCACGGAGGCGTCCCGTGCCTCGGCGGCGTCCCGCGATGTAACGGCCGGACGGGTTGGCCCGTTATAAAGGGGCATGAGCGACAAGCCGCCCGAGGAACCGCCCGGCTCCGAAATCACCCCTGAACCGCTCTACCTGCGCCGCCGCGAGCTGTTGAAGAACGCGGGCCTGTTCGCCGGCACCGCCGCCGCCGTCGCGGGAGGCCTGTACCTCCTGAGCGGCAAGCAGCGCCGCGCCATGGACGCCTATGTCCCGGACGCGGGGCGGGTGACGGGGCCCGTGGCGAAGGCGTCCGGTGAGTTCGACACGGACGAGCCGCGCACGCCGTACGAGGACGTCACCACGTACAACAACTTCTACGAGCTGGGCCTGGACAAGAACGACCCGGCGCGGCTGGCGCACCTCCTCAAGCCCCGGCCGTGGACCGTCGCCATCGACGGCGAGGTGCACGAGCCCCAGACGGTGGACATCGACCAGTTGCTCTCCTGGTTCTCCATGGAGGAGCGCGTCTACCGGATGCGCTGCGTGGAGGCGTGGTCCATGGTGATTCCATGGCTGGGCTTCCCGCTGGCCGCGCTGCTGTCCCGGGTGAAGCCCACCAGCCACGCGCGCTACGTGTCCTTCACCACGCTGATGGACCCGGAGCAGCTCCCCGGTCAGAAGCGCGGGGTGCTGGACTGGCCCTATGTGGAAGGGCTGCGGCTGGATGAGGCGATGCACCCGCTCACCTTCATGGCCATGGGGCTGTATGGCCGGCAGCTCCCCGCGCAGAACGGCGCCCCGCTGCGGCTCGTCGTCCCGTGGAAGTATGGCTTCAAGGGCATCAAGTCGATTGTCCGCATCAGCCTCACGCGCGAGCAGCCCTTCACCACGTGGAACCTCGCGGGGCCCGAGGAGTACGGCTTCTACGCCAACGTGAATCCCGCCGTGGCGCACCCGCGCTGGAGCCAGGCCACCGAGCGGCGCATCGGCGAGGGACTGGAGCGCCGCCCCACGCTGCCCTTCAACGGCTACGCCGAGCAGGTGGCCCACCTCTACGCGGGGTTGGACCTGCGGAAGAACTACTGAGCCATGGCCTCGCCTCCCTACCCCTGGCTCAACCCCGCGCTCGCCGTGGGTGGCCTCTCGCCGCTGGCGCTCCTCGCCGTGCAGGGCCCGCGGGGCGCGCTGGGGCCCAACGCGGTGGAGGCGGCGCTCAACCAGACGGGGCTGCTCGCGCTGGTGCTGTTGATGGCGTCACTGGCCTGCACGCCGTTGAAGCTCGTCTCCGGGTGGACGTGGCCGGTGCGCATCCGCCGCACGCTGGGCCTGTTGGCCTTCACGTACGCGTGCGCGCACTTCCTCACGTACCTGGTGCTGGACCAGGGCTTGTCGCTCAACGCGTTGCTGGAGGATTTGGTGAAGCGCCCCTTCATCACCGTGGGCTTCACCGCGCTGGTGCTGCTGGTGCCGCTGGCCGTCACCTCCACGAATCGCTGGGTGCGCCGGCTGGGCTTTCCGCGCTGGCAGCGCCTGCACCGGCTGGCCTACGTGGCCGCGGCGCTGGGCGTGGTGCACTTCGTGTGGCGGGTGAAGCAGGACGTCACCGAGCCGCTCATCTACGGCGCGGTGCTGGCCGTGCTGTTCGCGGTGCGCGTGGGAGAGGCGATGCGAAAACGCCGGGCCCGCACCGCTTCGGCGGCCCGGAACCCGGCGTGAGTGACGGCGCGAGCCGCGTGGGCGACTACTTGCGCGGCAGCGGGAGGATGGTGTCCACCAGCGTCATCAGCTGGGCGCAGCTCACCGGCTTGCGGACGAAGGCGCTGATGCCGGCCTTCTGACCCAGGGCGCGGACCTCCGCCACGTTCGGGTCTCCCGTCATCATCAGGATGGGGACCTTGGCCAGCTTGGGATTGGGGTTGGCGCGAATCTGCGCCGCGAAGTCGGCGCCGTTCATCCCGTCCATGTGGAAGTCGGTCAGGACGAGGTCGACGGTCTCCGCCTCGGCCACCTTCAGTCCCTCTTCGGCGGACTCCGCCTCCAGGAACTCGAAGTTGCGGGCCATGAGGTAGATTTTCAGCAGCGTCCGGATGGAGCGGCTGTCGTCCACCAGCAGCACGCGCTGGGGTGCCGCACCCGTGGCGGGCCGGCTGCCTCCCAGAGGGCGCGCCGGGTCCGTCGTGGTGCGGTTGGGAACGGGCTCTGGAGAGGGGAGGGTGCCGGCCTTCATCGGATCATCAACCTCTGGTGGGGCTGTCCCCCTGGAGACCCAATCATGTTGACGGAAGGACATGCCGAAGTCAAAGCACCGTCCTTCCTCTCCTTTTTCCAGTGTGGGGCGTCACACACCCCGCTTGACGAAGCGGGCCATCAGGGGACTTCGAGCACGAACGCCTGGCTCTCCACGCCCGTCAGGCCGAGGCCCGCGGCGAAGGCGGGCGCGAGCTCGTTGGGAACGCGCCACGTCTGCCCGGTGGATTGGATCAGCACCACCGAGTAGCGCCCCCGGGGCAGGGTCTCCAAGCGCGCCGGAGGCTTGGTCGGGTCGCTGGCATCCAGGGCGGCCGCCTGCACGCCCACCACCAGCTCCGTCACGGGCACGGGCGTCATGCGCGGGGCGCCGTTCTCATCCGTGAGCGCCGCGAAGAGCGCGTCCGTGGAGAGCCCGGCGGCCAGTACCACCAGGTCCGGCTTGCCGTCGCGGGTGCCGTCGGCGTGCGGGTAGTCGGTGCCGCCCTCGTCGAGGATGCCGTTGCGGTCCAGGTCGTTGTCCTCGAGGAGTCCGGGCGCGTCCGCCAGCTTGCGCACGACGACGCGCGGCCAGAGGTCCGCGGCCCCGTCACCGTTGGCGTCGTCCGGGACGCCGTCGCGGTTGGCGTCCACGTAGCTGACGAGGAACGCCTTGGAGCGCTGCTCCACCGCGCCGCCCTCGATGGACTGTGGAGTCAGGCGCAAGAGCTTGGTGGGCGAGCCGGGGGGAAGGGTGTGGTCGCCGTTGAGGACAGTGACCTGGAAGGCGGGCCGGTCCACCGGCACCTGCGCGGTGGCCTGCGAGAAGCTCACCGTGACGTTGGTGAGGGGCAGGGGATTTCCCTCCGCGTCCTTGGTGACCTCCAGCGTCAGGGGCACGCCGTTGGTCGGGTCCACCGCGGCGCCGCCGACGTCGCCCGCGTTGGGCTCGCTGGTGACGCCGTACCAGGGGTTGAAGTCGGAGAAGTGGCAGGGCACCACGCCCGTGCGGCAGGAGTCCACGTCGATGAAGCCGCGCAGCGTGTACTTCCCCGCGGCCACGAGGCTCAGCGCGAACGGCGCGGTGAAGGGCCCGGGCGCGTCGGTGCCGAGCGCCGGGCCGAAGAGCTGCTCGGCCGGCACGACGGTGAACGCGATGGGGCGGCCGGTGCCCTGCGGCGGAGGAGGCCGGCTGGCGTCGTAGATGAACACCACCGCGTTGCCCCGCGAGCGCGACTGCACGACGAGGTTTCCCTCGATGCGGGCGGAGTGGATGTTCTGCCGTCCGTCCGCGGTGGGGACCACCGTGGGGGACTCGCAGCCCGCGACGAGCAGGGACGCGGCGAGGACGCCCCCCAGCGACTGCTTCCAGGAAGAGAGGGTGCGGCTCATGGAGTCACCGTCAGCGTCGCGTAGACGCGCCGCTCGATGCGGTTGCCGAAAGGATGTTGGGAGTGGGCGGAACCCAGTTGGCTGCCCACCAGCGCGACGTCCACCGTGTTCCTCACCGCCGCGTAGCCGACGCGCGCGTTGATGATGGCGTAGGCGCCCAGCGGGTTGGACAACAGCTCGATGCGGGTGGGGTCCGACGCGGCGGGCTCTCGCTCGATCCACGTGGTGGACGAGGTGAAGGCCACGTCCACGCCGAACTCCAGGTCCACCTTGGTGCGGTAGGTGA
This sequence comes from Myxococcus eversor, assembly GCF_010894455.1. Taxonomy (GTDB): domain Bacteria; phylum Myxococcota; class Myxococcia; order Myxococcales; family Myxococcaceae; genus Myxococcus; species Myxococcus eversor. Next base: position 47,306 of record NZ_JAAIXY010000027.1, read on the forward strand.
CGCCGCCGTACAGCTTGAGCTGCGGCGCCTGGCTGCAGGGCCCGCACTCCGCCTTGTCCTCCAGGTCCGACGTCACGTTCTGGAAGGCGGCGCTCGCCTTGACGCCCAGGCCGTCCACGGGGGCCAGGGTGAGGCCCGCCTCCACGCCGCGCGCGGTGTAGATGGAGTCCTCGTTGACGAAGCGCGAGCGGCCGATGAGGTAGTTGCCCGTGGCCGCGTCATACGACTCGCCGGGCGGCAGCCGCTCGAAGGCGGACAGGCCGATGAGGTCCTTCACCCGGTTCTGGTACAGCGCCAGGTCCCAGTCCATGCCCAGCTCCGCGGACTCGCCGCGCCAGCCCAGCTCGAAGGCGGTGAGGCGCTCGGGACGCAGCCCGGTGTTGCCGGTGGTGAGCGCGCTGGCGCCGTTGACGCCCTGCACGGGGACCAACAGGCGCGTGTAGCTCTCCAGGAACGTCGGCTCGCGGAAGGCGGAGGCCGCGCTGATGCGGAACGCGTGGCCTTCCATCGGGATGAACAGCGCGGAGATGCGGGGCGAGTGCGCCAGGCCCGGCGTGCCGTTGTCCAACAGCGGGTGCCGGTCCACGCGGTAGCTGGCGACCAGGCGCAGGGGCTCGGCCAGCCGCCACTCGTCCTGCACGAAGGCCGCGGCGTGGACTTCCTCGCGCAGCGGGCCCAGGTAGTCCCAGCCCACGCGCTTGAGGCGACCCTCGACGCCCACGTTGAGCTGGTGCTCGCCGCCCAGGTGGAAGGCGCGCGCGAAGAGCAGCTCCGCGTTGAAGAGGTTGGAGCTGATTTCAGTGCCCAGCGAGCGCTGGCCAATGGGCTCGTACTGGGGGCCGGCGCTGCCGGAGATGTGGTTCCAGAACGTCTTCAGCTTGAGCGGCCCCAGCTCCACGTCGCCCTTGGCGTACGCGCCCAGGCCGTCCATGAAGTAGTTGCGCAACAGGCCCAGCGGATAGATTTCCGTGGTGTAGCGGTGCACGCCGCCGGACAGGCCCACCTGCTTGCCCTCGCCGAAGCTGTACACGGCGGACAGGGTGCCGCGCGCGCCGCGCATGCCGATGTCCGGGTCCGGGTCTCGAAGCACGATGTCCGGCCGGTTGCTGGCGTAGTCGCGACTCCACTTGTCCGCCTGCGAATACGCCACCGACGTGCGGTAGCGCAGCGCGCCCGTGTTGCCGTGGCTGAGGAACGAGCCCGCCACGCTGCTGCCGGTGCCGGCCATGACGTTGAAGCGAGCACGCGGACCCGAGCCGGGGGCCTGGGTGATGATGTTGATGACGCCCAACATGGCGTTGGCGCCGTACAGCGCGCTGCCCGGGCCTCGGATGACCTCGATGCGCTCGATTTCGTCCAGGCCGATGGGGATGGTGGACCAGAGCGTCAGGCCGAGGAAGTCCTGGTACTCGGTGCGGCCGTCCACCAGCACGAGCACCTTGTTGGCGATGCGCTGGTTGAAGCCGCGCAGCGACACGTTGGCGCTGCCGATGCCCAGCGACATGACGTCCGCGCCAGGCACACGACGCAAGAGCTCCGGCAGGCTGGTGGCGCCCGACAGGCGGATGTCCTCGGCGGTGATGACCGTCGTGGCGTTGGGCGCCTCCAACGAGGACTGGGCGCGGCGGCTCGCCGTCACCACGCGCTCCTCGTAGGGCACCGCGCCGTCGTCGCCGTTCGCGGTCTCCGCGACGCCGGGCAGCACGGACGGCACATACGTGGACGGCGTCGCGGCGCCCGTGCCTGTCGTGGGCATGGACTCCGCGCGCTCAATCGCCTTCTCCAGCCGCTCCAGGAGCGCGCCCAGCTGCTGCTGCGACTGGATGCTGGCGGGCGGGGGCGGCATGGGCAGCGCGGACTTGTCCGTCGACTCCGCCGTGGCCTCGTTCGCGCGCTGCTTCTCCTCGAGCGCGGCGATGGTGGCTTCGACGGAGGGGCCGTCCGCCGGGCTGCTGGCGACGTAGCGCTTGTAGGCGTCGAGCGCCTCCGTCGTCCGGCCCGCGTCCTGGTACGCGCGGGCGATGTTGTAGAGGACGTTGGGGTGCGGCTTGATGGCGTAGGCCTGCTCCAGCTCGGCGATGCCCTCGTCGTATTCCTTCTTGCCGATGAGGCTCATGCCGTTGCGGAAGTGGCGACGCGCTTCGAGACGCGCGTCCGCCAGGACCTGCGTCGCGCACAGACACAGCGCGAGCAGGCCCACTCGTTGAAGGGCTTTGTAGTGTCTCACTAGTACGGGTTGTCCTTGAATTTGTCGCTCGAGTCAGGGGCCCGCGGGGGACGGGAAGGACTCGGCTTCTTCTTGAGCTTTTGGGTGACGGCCTGCTTGATGCCGGAGCCCTCGGCGACGACGGTGACGGACTGGTAGCCGTCCATCATGAAGGTCAGCTCCGCGCGGGCTCTGCCATCATCGTCCAGGGGGACCTTGAGGTTCAGCGGCGTGGCGCCATGGTCCTTGCCCCGGTAGCGCACGCGCGCGCCGCTGGGCTCGCTGGCGATCTCGAAGCGCACCGTCGGGCCGTTGCCGGCCACCAGCGGCGCCAGCGCCAGCTCGTCATCCGCGGAGCCCGCTGCGGCGGCCGAAGCCGGCGTGTTCGCGGCGGCGGGCTGCGCGGGGGCGGAGGGTTGCTGCGAGGGGTTGGCCGGCGCGGTCGCGGTGATGGGAGGCGAGGCCAGGGGCTTGGGCATCGGCGTGGACGGGCGCAGCATGAGCGCCAGTGCCACGGCGCCGCCCAGGAGCAGCGAGCCGCCGAAGATGGCCAGAGGCAGCATGCTCTTGCCGGGCTTCTCGGGCGGCTGCTCCTCGACGGCGATGTCCAGCGCCATGGTGCTGGGGCCGGAGCCGGGCGCGCTGATGGGGCCACTGCGAGGGCCGCTGCCGACGCCGGTGAGGCGGGGGCCGCTGAAGACGCCGCTGACGCCCACCGCGTGCGCGACGCGGCGCATGGCCTCCAGCACCTCGTCCATGGACTGGTAGCGCTCGACGGGGAGCTTGGCCAGGCACTTCATCACCAGCGCTTCGACTTCGGCGGGCACGGAGTGGCCGGGCCAGATGGCGCCGAAGGCGGGCGGCGGCTCGTTGATGTGCTTGACGATGACGTCGATGCTCTGCGGCGCGAAGAAGGGCGGCTGGCCCATCAGCATCTGAAAGAGCACCACGCCCATGCTGTACACGTCGCTGCGCGGGTCGGCGATGTTGCGCGCCTGCTCCGGCGCCATGTACTGCGGCGAGCCGAGGATGATGCCCGCCTGCGTGAGCGACGTGTCCTGCTGCACGTCGGCTTCGCCGATGAAGGACTTCACCAGGCCGAAGTCGAGCACCTTGACGATGTCGTGGTCCGTCTCCTGGTTGAGGACCATGACGTTGGCGGGCTTGAGGTCGCGGTGGATGAGGCCGACCTTGTGGGCCTCGCGCAGCGAGCGGGCGATCTGCTGGGTGATGTTGAGCGCGCGCGCCCACGGCAGCGGGCCCACCTGGGTGAGCAGCTGGCCGAGCGTGAGCCCGTCCAGGTACTCCATCGCGATGTAATAGATGCCGTCGTCCGTCTTGCCGTAGTCGATGACGGTGACGGTGTTGGGATGGCGCAGCTTCGCGGTGACGCTGGCCTCCAGGAAGAAGCGCTTCTGGAACCCCGGGTCCTTGCCTTCGTCGTTGTAGTGGGGATTGAGGACCTTCAGCGCGACGAGCCGGTCCAACGGCGCCTGCATGGCTTTGTACACGCGGCCCATGCCACCGGCGCCCAGGGTCTCCAGGATGCGGAAGCGTTCGTTGAGAACCCGCCCAAGAAGCGGGTCCACCAGGTTGTCGGGTGGGGCGCCATTCGTCGGGGCGTTGCTTTCAATCATGTCTGCCCCCACCGACCGGGAAGGCACACGTCGCTCCGGTCGAACATGCGCTGGAATGCTAACACCGCAATCGTCCACTCCCCAAGCGACCTGCCAGGTTGGCGCAGTGCATCAAACGCCGAGAAACCGGCCTGGGCGCGCCAAAGTCCAGCACCGGACATCGGTTGATACGAAGCGTGCGGCAAGTGGGGCGGTTGGACCGTCGAGGTGAGCGACTGGGAGTGTGAAACCCGCTTTCCCGAGATGTATCGACATGCTTGGAGATGTCGCGCGGGAGCGGCCGAGCGAGCGGGAGCGCGTTAGGGTGGCGGCATGAGCGTCCACCTGACCGAGTTGCTTTCTTCCGCGCCACCGTACCCGAGGCGGGTGGTGTGCATGACGGAGGAGACGACGGAGGTGCTCTACCGGATTGGCGCGGGGGACCTGGTCGTGGGCGTGTCGGGGTTCACGGTGCGGCCTCCGGAGGCGCGCAAGAAGCCCCGGGTGTCTTCGTTCCTGGACGCGAACTTCGAGCGGATTCTGGAGCTGAAGCCGGATCTGGTGCTGGGGTTCTCCGACCTGCAGGCGGACCTGGGCCGTGAGCTGTGCAAGCGCGGCGTGCCCGTGTTCCTGTTCAATCAGCGCTCACTCGGGGAGATATTGCAGACGGTGCGCGTGACGGGCGCGCTGGTGGGGCGCGCGGAGGCGGCGGAGAAGCTGGCCGCGGAGCTGACGGCGAACCTGGAGCGGCACGCGGAGGCGGCCCAGAAGCTGCCGCGCAGGCCGCGCATCTTCTTCGAGGAGTGGCACGATCCGCTCATCTCCGGCATCCGCTGGTGCTCGGAGCTGGTGGAGCTGGTGGGCGGAGAGGACATCTGCCGCGAGTCGCGCGCGTCGCAGGGTGCGAAGGGCCGCATCTTCGAGCCGGAGGAGGTCGCCCGGCGCAACCCGGAGGGCGTCATCGCGAGCTGGTGTGGCCGCAAGGCGAAGCGGGACAAGATTGCTTCGCGGCCGGGCTGGTCCCAGGTTCAGGCGGTGCTGGATGATCAGCTCTACGAGGTGAAGAGCAGCCTCATCCTCCAGCCAGGGCCGGCGGCGCTGTCGGACGGAGTGGAGCGTCTGGCGCGCATCGTCTCGGCGGTGGCTCGAGGGGAGAAGTTGCCGGTGCCGAAGGGCGCGGACCTGCGCGGGGCGTGAGTCGGTTGCCTCGATGGGGGCGCGCCATGCGGAAGGAGACTTCCGCCGACGTCGAGCGCCTATGCTGCGCGCCACAGGACACGCGAATCTGGGAGGTGTGACGTGGAAGGGTTTCCGCTGCGGCTCAAGTGGCAGGGTTCAACCGCTGGTGAGTACAGCCGCGACGCGGTGGCGGGCACGGAGGGCAAGCCGGACCTGCTCGTCAGCTCGGGCACGAACTACGGCGGCAGTGATGCGCGCTGGAATCCCGAGGACCTGTTGGGCGCGTCGGTGGCGCAGTGTCACCTGCTCACGTTCCTGGCGCTGGCGAAGAAGGTGCGGCTGGACGTGCGCTCCTATGACGACCAGGTGACGGTGTTCGTGGACGCGGTGGAGAAGGTGAAGCGGGTCAGCAAGGTACGGCTCGCGCCGCTCATCCGCGTGGCGCCCGGCACGGACGTGGAGAAGGTGCGGGAGATGTTCGTGAAGGCGCACAAGTACTGCTTCATCGCGCAGAGCCTCAAGGCCGAGGTGGTGATGGAGCCGACCATCGAGGTGGCGACGGCGGAGTAGGGCGCGTCACGGGCCGTGGCTCCTCGAGCGCCACGGCTCACCGCTTCGCGCGAGGTTTCTTGTCGGAGACCTTCCGCACGACGGTATCGGTCGACGTCAGGGGGCGGCCGCTCTCCGAGCGCACCTCCATGGCGCGCACCGGTCGCCCCTGCTCCGTATCCACCAGGACGGAGTGGGCCTCGTTCGGCTGGAAGCAGTGGTGTTCGCCCCACTGCCTCAGTCCGACGAGCACCTGGAACAAATCCCGGCCCTTCGTTGTGAGGACGTAGTCGTGGAACGCGCTGCCGTCGGACGCGGGAACGACTTCCAGGATGCCGTGCGCGACGAGGTGCCGCAGCCGGGTCGAGAGGATGTTCTTCGCCACGCCCAGGTTCTTCTGGAACTCGCCGAATCGGCGCAGGCCGTCGAACGCGTCGCGGATGAGCAGCAGGGACCACTCGTCGCCGATGATGTCCACGGACCGCTCGACGGGGCACTCCACCCGGCTCTGGGGCTTGCGCTTCGCCATGTCGCCTCGCTCGTTCCCGGCCACTCCCCGCGTGAAGGACGCGGTGGAGGCGGGGGGCTCCTGTCGCTTGGGTTGAAATAGCAAACCCCCGTCGCTAATTCCGAGTGGTTTCATTTTGAAACCATATTGGAGTGGTGGTCCATGCGAAGTGGGGCGGAGGCGCGTGACGCCAAGGAGGGAGACGAGCGTCTGACGGAGGTGGCCGCCCGGCCGGCGGGAGACGTCGCGCCCACGCTGTCGCGAGCCGTGACGGCGTTGTTCGCGGTCGCCTGTGGGTTGGCGGTGGCCAACGTCTACTTCGCGCAGCCGTTGTTGGATTCGATGGCGAGGGACTTGGGGCTGAGGCCCTCCTTGGTGGGCATCGTGGTGACCGTCACCCAGGTGGGGTACGGCCTGGGGTTGTTGCTGGTGGTGCCGCTGGGGGACCTGGTGGAGCGTCGCCGGCTCGTCGCGGTGCAGATGTCCTTGTCCGTGTTGGCGCTCGTCGTCGTGGGACTCGCGCCCTCGGGGGCGGTGCTGCTCATGGGGCTGGCGGTGGTCGGTCTGCTCGCGGTCGTCATCCAGGTGCTGGTGGCCTTCGCCGCGACGCTCGCCGCTCCCGCCGAGCGAGGACGCGTCGTCGGAGGGGTGACGAGCGGTGTGGTGATTGGCATCCTCATGGCGCGCACCGTGGCGGGTTTCCTGTCGGACCTCGCGGGCTGGCGTTCGGTCTACCTGGTCTCGGCGGGGGCTACGCTGGTGCTCGTCGTCGCGCTGGTCCGCGTCCTGCCGCGCGAGCGCGCGACGAAGCACCTGTCCTATTCGGCGTTGCTGCGCTCGGTGTTCACGCTGTTCGTGGAGGAGCCGGTCCTTCGCGTGCGGGCAGTGCTCGCGTTGCTGATGTTCGCCGCGTTCAGCACCTTGTGGACGCCGATGGTGTTGCTGCTCGGGGCGCCTCCGTTCTCGCTCTCGCATTCCCAGGTGGGCCTGTTCGGCCTGGCGGGAGTGGCGGGCGCGCTGGCGGCGTCACGGGCGGGACGGCTGGCCGACCGGGGCTGGGGGAACTGGACCACCCGCATCGGACTCGTCGTCCTGCTGCTCTCGTGGTGGCCTGTCCTGCTGGCGCGGGAGTCTTTGTGGGCGCTGGGCGTGGGCATCGTCGCCCTGGACCTCGCCATCCAGGCCCTGCATGTCACGAATCAGAGCGAGCTCTACGCCGTGCGCCCGGAAGCGCGCAGTCGGCTGGTGGCCGGTTACATGGTCTTCTATTCCATCGGCAGTGGCGCGGGCTCCATCACCTCGACACTCGTCTTCGCGCATGCGGGCTGGAGTGGAGTGGTCATCCAGGGAGCGGCCATCTCCGCCGTGGCCCTCCTGTTCTGGACGTTCACACGCGCTTCGCCGCGTTCCGACGTGACGGGTGGCGTCGATTCATGAGAAGCCTTGCCTTCGCGTTGGGGGGTGCTTCGTGGAGCAGTCGGTCGGCAAGCCGCCGCTGTACGCCTTCGTCATCTGTCCGAACAACAGTGGCAGCACGCTGCTGGTCCGGCTGCTGGCCACGTCGGACCAGGTCTCCGTGTTCGACTCGATGAACCACGAGGGGCAGTGGCTCGTGCACCGGGACGACCCGGAGGCGATGCCCGTTCCCGACACCGAGAGCGAGGAGCTGCGCAACTGGACGACGAACGAAGCGAAGTTCGGAGACCCCCAGCGCTACCACTGGGAGCGCATCAAGGCCGTCTGGCACCGGGCCTGGGACTTGCGCAAGGCCGTGCTGGTGGAGAAGAGCCCGCCCATGGTGGTGGCCGCGCCGCTGTTGCAGGAGCACTTCGCGCCCGCGCGCTTCATCGTGTCCTGCCGCAGTCCCTACGCGTTCGCCGAGGGCGTGCGCCGCAAGCGTGGCTATCCGCTCGCCACCGCGACGGCCCACTGGGTGCGCTCCAGTCGGTTGCAGCTGCGCAACCGCGCCGTGCTGCGCGACTCCCTCTTCTTCCGCTACGAGGACCTCTGCCAGTCCCCGGAGGCGACCGCCGCGAAAATCCTCGAGCTCATTCCGGAGCTGGGTCGCCTGGATGTCAGCCGCGCGTTCGACATCATGGGCGAGCACAGCCCCATCCGGGACTTCAACGGGGACTCATTGGGCCGCATGAGCGCGGAGGACCTGAAGGAGATCAACACCGCGCTCGCTGGACATGAGGACGTGCTGGATGCGCTGGGATACGAGCGAATCGAGCCCCGCTGACGCTACTGACGTGAGGCGTGGAGCAACTGCCTCATCCGCGCATACGTCGGGATGCCGAGCGGCACCTCGATGTCGACGCGCCACGTCTCCTTCAGCGCCTCATGCACTGTGGCGGGCAGCTCCATGGAGTCGCCCACCCGGCCCGCGCGGACCTTGGTGGTCTGGAGCTCCAGCGGCAGCGCGGTCATCTGATTGACGGCGGTGGTCGTGGGGTGGTCGTCGAACTGGTGCTCATGCGCGTGCATGAACTCGAAGGTGGACTGGCGCGTCACGAGGGCGACCAGGTACTCATCCATCGACACGCCCATGAAGGCGCCGATGCGGCGGATGTTTCCCGCCAGGTCCTCCTTCATGTCCTCATAGGACAACAGGAGTACGTCCTCGCGCTCACGGACGCGCCACCAGGAGCGCAGGTGCTCCCAATAGCGACCGAAGCGTGCGTCCTTCAGGAAGATGCCGAAGCAGAACTGCTCCACGGTGACGGAGTCGGGCTCGAACATCCATCCGTTCACGTAGTGGTAGAAGGACGTCAGCGTGTCCGCCGGGTCTCTCATCACGTGGATGTACCGGCCGCCCTTGGGAATCCTTTCCCAGTACAGATGGGTCTTGAAGGCTCGGGGGCTGGCGACCTGGGGACCCGCGAGGGCGAGCCCCGGAAGCGGTGGGCTCTCCATCCACGGGACGACGAGGGAGATCTCCTCGAAGTCCATGGAGCCTCTCGTGCGCAGTCCGTGGACGATTTGCTGCGTCCAGGTGGTGCCGCACTTGGGATAGGTCGCGACCAGGATGTCGGTCGGCTCCAGCTTGAAGTCGGCCGGGGCGGAAATGGGTACTCGCCAGGCGTGCAGCGACTGCAGTTCTTGAAGTGACGTGGGCAGACGGGATGAAGGCTGACAGCGTGTGACGTCCGGCTCGCTCATGGTGCCCCCCTGGCGGGACCACCGCCGGCCGGGAGCCTACTCGCTGAATCGGCTGCACCGCGCGCTTGGGACGTGCACCGCGTTTGTCACATCGCGGTGGCGAGAACGATTGTTCGTACGGCGCGCTCTGCTCACGAGGCGGGAGGTGATTCGTGACGCAGCACGGCTTGGAGGTCCTCTGGAATGGGCATGGGCGTGAAGATGCCCACATTCGAGCCCCCGGTGTTTCCCAGCGGCGCGCGTCCGAGCCAGGACCCGGGAGCGGCCAGCAACAAGCGAGGGAGTTGTCCGAACAGCTCGCGGAAGTCACTGCTCCGCCAGGCCCAGACGAACATGGCGCCATGCACCCGGAGATGCGGCCATGCATGGGCCTGGCTCAGGACATGGGCACGTTCCAGGAAGTGCCATGCCGTCTGGAAGTCGCCCCGGGTCTGGGACTCGGAGGCGTGTTGGAGTTCCTGGTCGAAGTGGGCTCGGAGTGTGGGGTGCATGGGGGCCTGGCGTCGTTCAGGGGCAGGACGTGACAGCGCGGTTGGCCGTGAGGGGGCGGCAATCCCGGGACGCGTCTGATTCGAGTTGCAGGGTGACGTGCTCGATGCCGAACCGGTCATGGAGCAGGCGCTTGAGGTGGCTGATGCGCGAGTCGTCCATGGGCTGCTCTCGCACGACGAGGTGGGCGGTGAGCGCCGCTTCGGTGGTGCTCATGGCCCATACGTGCAGGTCATGCACCTCGGCGACGCCGGGAGATTGCTCCAGCTGAAGCCGCACGGAAGGCATGTCGATGTTCGTGGGAACGGCTTGCAGGGCCAGGTTGACGGAGTCCCGGAGCAATCCCCAGGTCCCCGCGAAGATGAGGAGCGCGATGCCGAGTGTCACCGCGGAATCCAACCACATCCACCCGGTGAAGGAGATGAGGGCGCCGGCCGCGACGACACCGAGCGACACGCCCGCGTCGGCGGCCATGTGCAGGAAGGCGCCTCGGATGTTGAGGTCGCTCTGGCGCCCCTTCCAGAACAGCAGCGCGGTGGCGGTGTTGATGAGCGCGCCCACTCCGGCCACGAGCATGACGGTACCCGTGGCGATGGGAGCGGGCTGCCCCAGTCGTTGCACCGCCTCCCAGCCGATGGCGCCCACCGCGACGAGCAGGAGCAGCGCATTGAGAAGCGCGGCCAGGATGGAGGCGCCGCGCAGGCCATAGGTGTAGCGCTCGGTGGGCTGGCGACGGGCCAGCACGGTGGCGCCCCAGGCGAGCACCAGGCCGAGCACATCGCTCAAGTTGTGTCCGGCATCGGCGAGCAATGCGAGTGAGCCCGAGATGAATCCGAAGGTGGCTTCGACAGCCACGAAGGCCAGGTTGAGGCCGATGCCCAGCGCGAAGGCCCGGCTGGGTGTCGAAGGAGCGTGTTGGTGGGAACCGGACATGGGTGACGACGCCTCCAAGGCTGGGTGCTCTTGGCGGCCCGCCCCTCGTCATGAGAGGAGCTGTCCGCCTTCACCCAGGAAGACGCCCGCTTCCGGTCGAGATTACACCCGGATTTTCCGCCGCCTCGGATGAGGCGACACGGCACTTCAGGGGCACATCACCCCAAGCGGGCCGGCGAGCGTCCAAGGGCTGCGTCGACTCATGCCTTGGGCTCACCGTGGACAGGAGGTCCCCTCGGGAATCATGACGGAGCCGGTGCACCGTGGCTTGTCAGGTCCTTGGGTGGGTGAGCTCCCAGAGCCGACGGAGTCACGTCTGGGAACCGCCGCCGTGGAGGTGTTCGAGCGCCGCGTGCCAGCGTGTGAGCTGCTCCGCAGTGACCTCGAGCCGTGCGAGCCACGCCTGGAAATAGCGCTCCAACTCGGCGGCCCGGGGATGGGTTTCCCGGTGGTGGTGGATGAAGTCCTTGTAGTTCTGGACCTTGTCGGCGCGGAGCATGTCGTTGACCTCGGGCTCCGTGCTGAGCGCGATGTCGTCGGGCCCTCTCAGGTCGGGCCGATGGGACAGTGCGGCATTGGCCGTCTCCCGGTAGTTCAGCGCGAGGGCGAGGACGCGCGGCTCGTCACTTACTCCGTCGACAGGTGGCAGGGAGAGGTCCGCGGCCGTGGCGAGCGCCTGGGCCCAGGCGGCGGCTCGCGCGTCATCCTCCTGAACCAGTGGGTGCAGGCAGTACGCGCGTTGGGCGTGCTCACTCGCGCCCAGGGCCCGAAGGACCCACAGCCCTTCGTCGATGTGGTGAAGGTAGGGCACGCCGGAGCGTCGAGCGCGGCGCTGTCCGTAGAACGCTTGAATCGCGCGGTACTCGCGGGCATTCGCGTCCATCCATGGAGGATGACAGTCGGCACTTCGCGCCGCAATCCGGGCGGCCCCGCGATGAAGATGCTCGCAAGGAAGTCCGCGCATGCCAGGATGGCGGGGTGGCGCTCCCGCTGCTCGTCCTCATCGTCGTTCCACTTGCCCTGACCTCTCTCCAGGCGGAGCCCGTCGCCGAGACGCCGGCTCCCGCCGAATCGTCTCCGGCTCAGGACGAGACTCGTGCGACAGAGGAGGGTGAGAAGGCTCCGTCCGGGACGTCGGTGGAGCCCGCGTCGTCGCGCCCTTCGGGACTCTCGCAGGAGAACTACGAGGAGGCCCTCATCGTCGAGGCCCTGGCCCGACATGGCCGTCAGGTGGAGCCTTCTCCCGAGGGCCTGCCGCTGGCTGAAGTCCTCGTCGACACCGAGGAGGTGGTCGCGGAGAGCGACCCGTATCCGAACTTCCTCAACATGTTCCACATCCGCACCCGCGAGGAGGTCGTCCGGCGCGAGGTGTTGCTGCCACCGGGACAGCCGTACTCCACGCGGCTCGCGGACGAGACGGCGCGCAACCTGCGGAGCCTGCGCCTGTTCTCCGTGGTGCGTGTCGTCCCTGTGAAGGGCAAGGTGCCCGGGACGGTGGCGCTGCTCGTCGTCACCAAGGACATCTGGTCGCTGCGCCTCAACAGCGACTTCTCCGCGGTGGGCTCGCTGCTCCAGTACCTCCGGCTCCAGGGCACGGAGCAGAACTTCCTGGGACGGGGCAAGAAGCTGGCGCTCGACTTCACGCTGCGCCTGGACACGCTGAGCTTCGGCCAGAGCTACACCGACCCGCGCGTGCTGGGCAGCCGCTGGTCCTTGAGCGAGTCCATTGCCCTCATCGTCGGCCGTGAGAGTGGCAAGGCAGAGGGCTCGCGGGGAAGTTTCTCCGTCAGCCGTCCGCTCTACTCACTGTCCACGCCGTGGAGCGTGAGCACGTCCGTCGCGTGGAACGTGGAGACCAATCGCATCTACCGGGGCGCGGAGATATGGCAGTTGCCGTTTCCCGATGGCCCGCCAGTGCCATACGTGTACCGGACGGAGGAAGTCGCGGGCGCGGCCTCGTACACGCGCTCGTATGGCCTGCGCTTCAAGTTCAACGTGAGTGGCTCGCTGGGCGCGTACCACTACGGTTACACCCCGCCGTCCTCGTCGATGCTGACGGAGGGACAGGCCGACTGGTTCCGTCGCAACTACCTGCCGCGCGCGGAGGACGCGGGCTACGCGTCACTGTCCCTGCGCGCGTTCGAAGCCCGGTACGAGGTGCTGCGCGACGTGGACTCGTATGTGCTCTCGGAGGACTACCAGATGGGGCACTGGGTCTCCGCGACGGTGCGCTACGCGCCTCCCGTGTTCGGGGACGACAATCACTTCACGGAGGCGGGACTCGCGGCGCGCTACCGGCTGCGCTGGGGCGAGGCGCTCACCACCGTGTCGGCCTCGGGCGCAATCCGTCGACAGCTCGGTGTGGGCGCGACGTGGAACAACCGCCACTGGGCCGCGGAGCTGGCGCAGGTGTCGCCCAAGATTCTGGGGGGCCGCTTCGTCGCGCGCGGCCTGCTGGATGTGAACATCGATGACCTGTTCGACCGAATCACGCTGCTGGGCGGTGGCAACGGGCTTCGAGGCGCACCCGCGGATGAGTACTCCGGCAAGCGGATGCTGCTGGTGAACGTGGAGTACCGCACCGCGCCCGTCGTCATCAAAACGGTGCACGTGGGCGGGGTGCTCTTCCTGGACTCGGGCAGCGCGTTCAACGACAGGCCGGACATGGTGACGTCGGTGGGCGTGGGCCTGCGCGTGCTGTTCCCCCAGTTCAACGTCGTGCCCTTCCGGCTCGACTTCGGCTACGTGCTCAACGGGGACCGTCCTCCCATCGGCAGTCGCTTCTCGCTCGCCGGTGGACAGGTGACGGACCTGAGGCCGAGCTTCCTCGACTCGCCGCTGTAGGCGTGGCGACTCACGGAGGCTCGACGCGCAGCAACTCGCGGAAGAGCACCTCCGCCGCGTCGCGGAACAGCTCACCCGACGCGAGCAACCCGCCGCAGTGATGCGGCTCGCGCGCCAGCGTCAGCGCCACGGTGCGCTTCAGCACCGCGTCCCAGAAGGGCTCGGAGCCCTCCGGCAGCAGGAACTCACGGATGATGGCGCGAGGCCACGGAATCACCGTCGTCGGGTCCGCGTCACTCAGCGACGTGAAGCAATCCAGGTCGATGTCGAGCAACACCTGGTCGGCGCGCTCCAGCACCTCCCGCACCGCGTCACCAGGCGCGGGGTGATTCCAGGCCTCGGAGGCCCGGTCCACGGTGGGCACCGCCACCAGCCGGTGCGCACGGCCCCTCGTGTCCACATAGGTGTCGCCCGCGAACGAACCGCGGGGCCTCGTCCGGGCAATCAGCAGGGCATCTCCCACCAGCCCCGCCTCCATCGCCGCGAGGATGTGGTCGTAGTTGCGCACGTCCAGCGACCACCGGGCGTGCTCGTCCAGCGCGCGCAGTCCGGCAGAGCGGTCCGGCACCTTCCCGGGCTCTCTCGGCACCACCACGTCCAGGTGCCTGTCGAGCGTCACCAGGAGGGCAGGGGAGCCCGCCTCCCCGAGCGCGCACGCCCACGAGGGGAGGGCCAGCCGATGGGGGTCGAAGACATAGGCGTCCGTGGGGCCTCGCCCGCCTCCCAGCCCCAGGCGGATGATGCCCGCCAGCCTCAGGTGCCGCAGGGCGTCGTCTTCGGTCTCCATCCCTCGGGAATCCTCACGTCGGTTGTGGGTTTGCTCAGCTTGCGCGGCGGCCGAGTGTAGGCTTCCCCGCACCTTTCCGTGAAAGGAGCCCCGCCACCGGCGGGATTTCGACGACCCATGCGCCAGGTACTCACCGCCGCGCTCCTCTTCGTGAGCACGTCCGCACTCGCCCAGGAGATGAAGCCCCTACCCATGTCCCAGACGGAGCGGAAGCAAGACACCTTCCTGCGGCAGCTCACGGAGACTCGCAACTTCTCGAGCGGCCGCCCGGTCAGCGTGCGCGTCACGCCAGACGAGAAGCAGGTCCTCTTCCTTCGCACCCAGGCCACCTCCAACGTGCAGACGCTCTACGCGTTCGACGTGGAGTCCGGCCAGACGAAGGAGGTCCTCACCCCCGAGGCCATTCTCAAGGGGACCGACGAGACGCTCACCCCCGAGGAGAAGGCCCGCCGCGAGCGCATGCGCGTCAGCGCCCGAGGCTTCACCTCGTATCAAATCTCCGATGACGGCACGCGACTGCTCGTCCCCCTGTCCGGCCGCCTCTACGTGGTGGAGCGCGCCAGCGGCAAGGTGACGGAGCTGAAGACGGGCCCCGGTGTCCTGGATCCGCGCTTCTCCCTGGACGGCAAGCAGGTGGCCTACGTCCGGGAGAATGACGTCTACCGAATCGACATCGCCGCCAACAAGGAGCAGCGAGTCACCAAGGGCGGCACCGACACGAAGACGCACGGCGTGGCCGAGTTCGTCGCCCAGGAGGAGATGAGCCGCTTCTCCGGTTACTGGTGGAGCCCCGACGCGAAGTCGGTGGCCTACACCGAGTCCGACACCGCCGAGGTGGAGAAGCTCACCATCGTCGACGTGATGCACCCCGAGCGCGGCGGCGAAATCTTCGCCTACCCCCGCCCCGGCAAGCCCAACGCCAAGGTGCGCCTGGGCGTCACCCCCGTCACCGGCGGCAAGACGACGTGGGTCCAGTGGGATTCGGCCAGGTACCCGTACCTGGCCACCGTGACGTGGCCCAAGGGCGCTCCGCTCACCATCCTGGTGCAGAACCGGGTGCAGACCGAGCAGCAACTCCTCGCGGTGGACCCCGCCACGGGCAAGACGCGCGAGCTGCTGGTGGAGAAGGATTCGGCCTGGCTCAACCTGGAGCAGGACTTCCCGCTGTGGCTGGAGGATGGCAGCGGCTTCCTCTGGTACACCGAGCGCAACGGCGGCCCCGAGGTGGAGCAGCGCAAGGCGGACGGCTCGCTGGAGCGCAGCGTGGTGAAGCCGGACGCGGGCTTCCGCAACCTGTCCCGCTTCGTCCAGAAGGACCGCACCCTCTATTTCAACGGCGGCCCCAACCCCACGCAGAGCGCCCTGTGGCGCGTGAAGGCGGGCGGCGCCCCCGAGCGCGTGACGGGCAACAAGGAAGGACTCGAGGGCGGCTCCGCCTCCCGCGACGGCAACGTGCTCGTCGTCAACGACTCCAGCCTGAAGACCATGAACCGCACCCAGGTGCTGCGCGCGGATGGGAAGAAGCTGGGCGAGCTGCCCGAGGTGGCGCAGGAGCCGCCCTTCATCCCCAACACCGAGGTGCGGCAGGTGGGCCCCAAGCGCTTCTGGGCCTCCATCACCCGCCCGCGCGACTTCAAGCCGGGCAAGAAGCTGCCCGTCATCGTCGAAGTGTACGGCGGCCCCACCACCACCGTCGTCCACCACAGCATGGCGGCGCACCTGCTGCCGCAGTGGATGGCGGACCACGGCTTCATCGTCGTGAAGTTCGACGGGCGCGGCACCCCGCTGCGCGGCGCCGCCTGGGAGCGCGAGGTGAAGTACGACTTCGCCACCATCACCATTGAAGACCAGGCCGCCGCCATCCAGGAGCT
Source organism: Myxococcus eversor (assembly GCF_010894455.1). Lineage (GTDB taxonomy): Bacteria > Myxococcota > Myxococcia > Myxococcales > Myxococcaceae > Myxococcus > Myxococcus eversor. The sequence goes on from NZ_JAAIXY010000027.1 coordinate 63,450, forward strand.
GGCCAAGGAGCTGCCGGAAATCGACATCAACCGCGTGGGCATTGAAGGCTGGAGCTTCGGCGGCTACATGGCCGCGCTCGCCGCCCTCAAGCGCCCGGATGTCTTCAAGGCCGCGGTGGCTGGCGCCCCGGTGGTGGACTGGCTCGACTACGACACCCACTACACCGAGCGCTACCTGGGCCTGCCCCAGGAGCACCCGGAGGCGTACGAGGCGAGCTCGCTGCTCACCTACGCCAAGACAGACAAGCCCATTGGCAAGCTGCTGCTCATCCACGGCACCGCGGATGACAACGTGTACTTCTTCCACACGCTCAAGCTCAGCGATGCGCTCTTCCGCGCCGGCAAGCCCCACGAGCTGCTGCCGCTCAGCGGCCTGACGCACATGGTGCCGGACCCGCTGGTGAAGGAGCGCCAGTGGGAGCGCGTCATGGACCACTTCAAGAAGAACCTGTGATGTGATTGCGGGCTCCGGGCGTTCGCGCCCGGGGCCTGTCCGTACCCCGCAAAAGCAAGAGGCCCGGTTCCCTCAACTCCAGGGGCGGGCCTCCGTTCATCGGCCCCCCGCGGGAAGGGCCAGGACCTACGACGACGCTTCAGCCCGCGCGAACGTTCTGCGCCTGCAGGCCCTTGGGGCCGCGCGTCACCTCGAACTCCACCTTCTGACCCTCGGCGAGGGTGCGGAAGCCATCCATGTTGATGGCGGTGTGGTGGCAGAAAACGTCCTCACCTCCGCCGTCCTGGGTGATGAAGCCGAAGCCCTTCGCGTCGTTGAACCACTTCACGGTACCGGTTGCCATTGCACTTCCTTCAGTCTCGCGGGGCGACGTTGTGAGAGCCGCCCGTTCTTCCCGCCCCCCGACGACCGGGAGACAATGTCCAGTTGTAGTGAAACGCCTGCCTGGAAGTCCAGCCAGCGACCTGGAATGCCCGAGTTGCACTGAGCTCGGGCCTCCCTGGTAAGTCGCGGCGCGGCGCGTCACCTACAACTCAGACGTCGAGGAGAAGGCGCTCCGGGTCCTCGATGCACTCCTTCACGCGCACGAGGAACTGGACGGCCTCGCGGCCATCGATGAGCCGGTGGTCGTAGGTGAGTGCGACATACATGATGGGGCGGATGACAATCTGCCCGTCGCGGACGACGGCGCGGTCGACGATGTTGTGCATGCCCAGGATGCCCGTCTGCGGCGGGTTGATGATGGGCGTGGACAGCATGGAACCGAAGATGCCGCCGTTGGTGATGGTGAAGGTGCCGCCCTGGAGGTCGGACAGGCCCAGCTTGTCATTGCGAGCCCGGGTGCCCAGGTCCGCGACGCCCTTCTCCAGCTCCGCCAAAGACAGCTTGTCCGCGTTGCGCAGCACGGGGACGACGAGGCCGCGGCTGCCGCTCACCGCCACGCCGATGTCGTAGTAGTGCTTGAAGATGACGTCTTCGCCGTCAATCTCCGCGTTGACCTGCGGGAAGGCCTTGAGGGCTTCGATTGACGCGCGGACGAAGAAGCTCATGAAGCCCAGCTTCACGCCGTGCTTCGCCTGGAACTTCTCGTTGTACTTCTTGCGCAGCGCCATCACCTCGCCCATGTCCACCTCGTTGAAGGTGGTGAGCAGGGCGGCGTTGGACTGGGCCTGGATGAGGCGCTCCGCCACGCGCTTGCGCAGGGGCGTCATGCGGACGCGCTCCTCGCGGGCGGCGTTGGGGCGGGGGCCCGCGGGCTGGGCGGGGGCGGGGGGCTGGGAGGGCGCGGCCGGGCGGTTGAGCTGACCGAGCACGTCCTCCTTGGTGATGCGGCCGGCGGTGCCGCTGCCCTTGAGCTGGGTGACGTCCAGCTTGTTCTCCTCCGCCATCTTCCGGGCGGTGGGCGTCATCCGCGCGTCCGCGCCAGCATCGGCGGGAGCGGCGGCGACGGGGGCCGGCGCGGCGGCGGGAGCAGCGGCCGCGGGCTTCGCGGCGGGAGCGCCGGCACCGGCCTCGGTGATGAGGCCGAGCACGTCACCCACGCGCACCTTGTCACCCTCCTTGAAGGCGACGCTGGCCAGGGAGCCGGCCGAGGGCGAGGGCACGTCGATGGTGACCTTGTCGGTCTCCAGGACGACGAGCGGCTCGTCCGCGGACACCGCATCACCCTGCTTCTTGTTCCACTTGCCGACGACCGCTTCGGTGATGGACTCGCCCAGCGGCGGCACTTTCAGTTCAACGGCCATTCTTGGTCCCTCGGAAGATGGCTTCCTCGATGATGAGCTGCTGCTCGATTTCGTGAGTCTTGGGGAAGCCGGTGGCGGGGCTGGCGGCCTCCGCGCGGCCGATGTAGCCCAACTTCACCTGCTGCTGCGAGCGCGACGACGCCAGGTCGTGCAGTCGCGGGAACATGAAGTGCCACGCGCCGGCGTTCCGGGGCTCCTCCTGCACCCAGAAGACCTCCGCGAGCTTCGGCAGCTTGCCCACCAGGTTGGCCAGCTCGTCGAAGGGGAACGGGTAGAGCTGCTCCAGCCGGACGATGGCGATGCTGTCGTCCTTGCGCTCGTCCCGGGCCTTCACCAGGTCGTAATAGACCTTGCCGCTGCACAGCAGGAGCCGCGTCACGCCCTCGGGGGCGACCTTGTCCAGGATGACCTCCTGGAAGGAGCCCGTGGCCAGCTCGTCCAGCTTGCTGGTCGCCTCCGGGCGGCGCAGCAGGCTCTTGGGCGACATGATGACCAGGGGCTTGCGCACCGGGCGCAGCACCTGACGGCGCAGGAGGTGGAAGATCTGCGCGGGCGTGGTGGGGTAGCAGACCTGGATGTTGTCCTCGGCGGACAAGTCGAGGAAGCGCTCCAGACGCGCGCTGGAGTGCTCGGGGCCCTGGCCCTCGTAGCTGTGCGGGAGCAGCAGGGTGATGCCGCTGAGCCGGCGCCACTTGCTCTCCGCCGCCGCGATGAACTGGTCGATGATGATTTGAGCGCCGTTGGCGAAGTCACCGAACTGGGCCTCCCAGATGGTGAGGCCGTCCGGCACGTCCAGGCTGTAGCCGTACTCGAAGCCCAGCACGCCCATCTCCGACAGGGCGCTGTTGACGACCTGGAAGCTGGCGCGGCCCGTGGAGAACTGCTTGAGCGGCGTGTACTCCTCGCCCGTCTGCACGTCGTGCAGCACCGCGTGGCGGTGGCTGAACGTGCCGCGCTCGCAGTCCTGGCCTGACAGGCGCACCGGGTGGCCGTCCGCGAGCAGGGTGGCGTAGGCGAGCGTCTCGCCCTCGCTCCACTGCAGCTCCTCGCTGTCCAGCATGCCCAGGCGCTTCTTGATGACGGTGCGCTCCACGTCGCGGTGGACGTGGAAGCCCTCCGGCACCGTGCACAGCCGCTGGAGCGCGTCGCGCAGCTTCGCCTTGTCCACGCGGGTGGCGACCTGGGGCGCGTTCTTCACCGAGCCGCCCTGGTAGGGCTTCCACAATCCCTCCAGCGCGCTGGGCTCCTTGAACTGGCTCTCCTGGCGCGCGCGGACGAGCGCCGCGTCGAACTCCTGGAGGCAGCGCTGCTTGATGGCCTCCGAGTCCTCCGCCGAAATCCGCCCCTGCTCCGCCAGCGCCTTCGCGTAGAGCGTGCGCACCGTCGGGTGCTTGCGGATGAGGTCGTACATCGCCGGCTGGGTGAAGGACGGGTCGTCACCCTCGTTGTGGCCGTAGCGGCGGTAGCAGATGAGGTCGATGACCACGTCGCTGTGGAACGTCTGCCGGTACTCCGCCGCCAGCCGCGCCACGTGGACGCACGCCTCCGGGTCATCTCCATTCACGTGGAAGATGGGGATGTCCAGCATCTGGGCAATCGCCGTCGCGTAGATGGAGGAGCGGGAGTCATGCGGGTCGGTGGTGAAGCCGACCTGGTTGTTGATGACGACGTGGATGGTGCCGCCGGTGGCGTAGCCCTTGAGGCCGGACAGGTTGAGCGTCTCCGCGACGACGCCCTGGCCCATGAAGGCCGCGTCGCCGTGGATGAGCAGGGGCATCACGCCCACGCGCTCGGTGTCGCCGCCGCGCTCCTGCTTGGCGCGCACGCGGCCCTCCACCACGGGATTCACGGCCTCCAGATGGCTGGGATTGAAGGCCAGCGACAGGTGGACGTTCTTGCCCTGGCGCGTGGTGTGGTCCGACGAGAAACCCATGTGGTACTTCACGTCGCCGCGGCCCAGGTACGCCTTGGGGTCCTTGGGGCCGTCGAACTCGCTGAAGATCTGGCTGGGCTGCTTGCCCAGGATGTTCGTCAGCACGTTGAGGCGGCCGCGGTGGGCCATGCCGATGACGACTTCCTTCAGACCCATGCCGGCGCCGACCTCGGCGATGGCGTCCAGCATCGGGATGAGGGCCTCGCCGCCGTCCAGGCTGAAGCGCTTGGCGCCCACGTACTTGGTGTGGAGGAAGTTCTCGAAGCCCTCCGCGTAGGAGAGCTTGGTGAGCAGGTGGCGCTGGTCCTCCACGGAGAAGTCCGTGCGGTTCTCGCTGTGCTCCATCCGCTGCATCAGCCAACGGCGGCGCTGGCTGTCGAGGATCTGCATCACCTCCACGCCGATGCTGCCGGTGTACGTCTTGTGCAGGCGCGAGAGCAGGTCGCCGAGCTTCACGCGCTGCTGCGGGAAGGTGTTGCTGCTCTCCACCTCCTGCTCACGCTCGCGCGCGGAGAAGTGGCTGTCGTCCACCATGCCCACATCCGCCACGTGCTCCAGCGCGGGACGCGGGCGACCCAGCGGATCCAGGTTCGCGCGCAGGTGGCCCCGCAGGCGGAAGGCGAACAGCGCCTGGTCCACCTTCGACTGCAGCTCCAGCGCCTGGGCCTGCGCCGTGCTCGCGGGAGGCACGGCGGCGGCGGCCGGCGCGGGCGTCTGGGCGGCGGCGGCCTTGCCATTGGCCTTGCCCGCGGGTGCGGCGGGCGTGGGGGCCTCCAGCAGCTTCGTGTTGAAGATGGGACGGCCGGCGCCATCGTTTCGCTCGAACACCTCGCGCCAGCTTGAATCCACGCTGGCGGGGTCCTCGAGATAGCGGGCGTAGAGCCCCTCGATGAAGTCGATGTTGGCGCCGGAAAGGAACGTGTCCTGGAAGTTCGCCATGGCGGTGTCGTCTTTTACTGGAAGGTCGCCCCGTTGGGGGTTTTTCGCGGCATCTTTGTTGAGCCTCGGTGGCACCCCAGGGGTCCTGGCGCGGCCAGGGGAGCAGGAGGATTGATGCCCCTGTTGAGCGCAGCTTCAGCCCTGGAATTCTCAAGGTCTGGAATCCCGCTTCCTCCCGTTCCGGGCGAAAGGAGTGCTAGACAGCGCGCTCCCCACCCCTTCCTCTCCCCACGAGGCCGCCGACCATGCTGCTCCAGGGCAAGAAGCTGCTCATCACCGGGGTCCTGACTCCCCAGTCCCTCGCCTTCGGAATCGCCGAGCACGCGCTCGCGCAGGGCGCGGAAATCGTCCTCACCGGCTTTGGCCGGGCCAAGTCCCTCACCGAGCGGAGCGCCAAGCGCCTCAAGCCGGGGACCGAGGTGCTGGAGCTGGATGTCACGAACCCCGCCCACTTCACGGCGCTCACGGAGTCGCTCAAGCAGCGCTGGGGCCAGGTGGACGGGGTGCTGCACAGCATCGGCTATGCCCCGGATGACGCCCTGGGCGGCAACTTCCTCAACACGCCCTGGGAGAGTGTCCAGACGGCGTTCCGCATCTCCGCGTTCTCCCTCAAGGAGCTCGCGGTGGCGTGCATGCCGCTGATGCCCCGGGGTGGCTCCATCGTCGCGCTGGACTTCGACAACCAGAACGTGGCGTGGCCCATCTATGACTGGATGGGGGTATGCAAGGCCGCGCTGGAGTCCACCGCCCGCTACCTGGCGCGCGATTTGGGCCCCAAGGGCATCCGGGTGAACATCCTGGCCGCGGGTCCGCTGGCCACCATGGCCGCCAAGGGGATTCCAGGCTTCAAGGCGCTGGAGCAGGGCTGGGGCAGGCAGGCCCCCCTGGGCTGGAACTCCAAGGACAGCCACGACATGGTGTCCAAGACCGCCTGCGCCCTGCTGTCGGACTGGTTGCCCTCCACCACGGGCGAAATGATCCACGTGGACGGTGGCTATCACGCCATTGGCGCGCCGCCGGTGGACCTCAAGGCGGACGAGGGGGCGGAGCCCGCAGCCTCCAAGCCGTCTGGCGAGTAGGCCGGAGGAGGCAAACCCCGAGGTCATCCGACACCTGCCCGCCTGCTGTCACGGCGGGCACTCCCCCCCGCTATCTACCGTGTGAGCCGTCACGGTAGAGTCTCCAACGTTTCGTGAGGGTGTCCCGCCGCGTGGGCGAGCCTTTGCGCAGGAGCCGTGGCACCGTGAGCACCAACAGCACCAAGGTCTTGCTGGTGGACGACAGCCCGACCGTTCGGAACATCGTCAAAATCTACCTCATGAACCTCCGAGTGGAGGCGCTGGAGGCGGACGATGCCACTCGGGCATTGAAGATCCTCAACCTCGTCCCCGTGAATCTGGTCATCGCGGACATCAACATGCCGGGCATGGATGGCATCACCTTCGTCAAGGAGGTGCGGGCCAGCCGCAACAAGCAGCTTCGCGACGTGCCCATCCTCCTGTTGACGGCGGAGAAGAGCGTGGACCTGCGCCAGCGCGGCACGGAGGCGGGCGCCAACGCCTTCATCCAGAAGCCGGTGTCCCACCACGAGTTGACGGAGACCGTCCGTCAGTTCCTGTCCAAGGCCTGATGCCGTGAGCCTGCCGTCCCTGCTGCTCGTCGACGACAGCGACGCCATCCTGGCGCTCGAGCGCGCCATCCTCTCCGGCCACTACACCATCCACACGGCGAGCAATGGCCGCGAGGCGCTGGAGAAGGTCACCCGCCTGCGGCCCGCCGCGGTGTTGTTGGACCTGTCCATGCCGGAGATGGACGGCGACGAGGTCCTCCAGCGGATGAAGTCCGACTCCGCCACGGTGGACATCCCCGTCATCATCATCTCCTCGGAGAAGTCCCGCGCGGAGGCGTGCATCGGGCTGGGGGCGGAGACGTTCCTGGCCAAGCCCTTCCGCGCGGACGAGTTGCTGCACGCGGTGGGTGAGGCGCTGGCCAACTCGCGGCGGCGCGCGCGCACCGGCTCGCTCCTGGTGCTGCGGGTGACGGTGGGCACGCTGGAGTTCGCGGTGCCGCTGGACTCGGTGCGAGAGGTGCTGCTGCACCCGGCGACGCGGCCGTTGCCCACGGCGCCCTCGTACCTGCGCGAATACGTGGAGGTGCGGGGCGAGGCGCTGTGCGTGCTGGACGTGGCCAGGCGGCTGAGCGTGGAGCACTCGCTGCCTCGGGTGGAGCGGATGCTGGTGGTCATCCAGGTGGACGGGGTGGCGCTGGCGCTCGCGGTGGACACGGTGAAGGACCCGGAGGAGTACGCGGCGACGGACATCGAGCGGCGCGAGCGCGTGGGGGGCGCGGACCATGGCCCGCTGCGAGACGGCCTCATCGGCATGCTGCGCTCGGGTGGCCACCTGCTGCCCATCCTGGACCCCCGGGTGTTCGTCGCGCGCGGACTGCTGCGTGAGCTGCCCCGGCTGGTCGAGGCCGCGGAGGCTGGACGGAGCGCATGAGCGCAGAGCTCGACCCGCGGCTGTTGACCCGAGCGCGGGAGGTGGTCTCATCCATCACCGGCTTCCGCGACGACGCCATCGCCACCGAGGCGATGGAGCGCGTCGTGCGTGGAGAGCTCGCGCGGGGCCGCTCGTCCGCGGACCTGTTGGGGGAGATGCTGTTCCCCCAGTCGCCCCTGTCCGGCACGCTGGTGCGCGCGGCGCTGGTGGGGGAGACGTACTTCTTCCGCCAGCCCGAGCACTTCCGCTACCTCTCCCATGAAGGCGTGCCCGCGGCCCTGCGCCGGGGCTCGCTGGCGCTGCGGGGCTGGAGCGCGGGCTGCGCCACGGGAGAAGAGGCGTACTCACTGGCCGCGGCGCTGCATGCCTCGGTGCCCCATGGCTTCCCGGTGGAGGTGTTGGGCACGGACCTGCACGAGGCCAGCCTGGAGACGGCGCGACGCGCCACCTACGGCACCTGGTCCCGGCGCGAGTCGGCGCCCCGGCTCTTCCCGCTCTACCTGGACGGCGTGGACCGGCAGGTCGTCATCCTGCCCGTCATCCGGCGCATCACCTCCTTCGCGCAGTCCAACCTCCTGGCGCCGCTGTCCGACAGGTTCGGCCGCTTCGACTTCATCTTCTGCCGCAACGTGCTCACCTACTTCTCCGTGGCCGCGCGGGAAGCGGCCATCGCCCTCCTGGCCCGGGCGCTCAACCCCGGCGGGCTGCTCTTCCTGGGCGCGGTGGAGGCGGACCGGGTGCCCGCGGGCATGGTTCGCGAGGGCACGCCGGAGTTGCAGACGTTCCGGCTCCTGGGGCCGGGGGAGGGCATCACGCCCCCGCCCGTGCCGCGCTTCGTGGAGCGCGAGGCGCCGCCCAAGCCGCTCATCCGCCGCCCCATGGTGACGCCGGTGCCGGTGCGCGTGGAGGTGACGCCGCCGCCCCCGCCGGCGCGGCTTCACCTGACGGCGCTGGAGCGAATCGAGGAGGGTGACGTGGATGGTGCGTCGGCGGTGCTGGAGTCGCTGGTGCGACAGGCGCCGGACTATCTGCCGGGACTGCTGGAGCTGGCGCTGTTGCGCGAGCGCTCCGGGGCGCGCGAGGCGGCGATGCCGCTGATGCGTGCCCTGCGGGTGCGCGCCGAGCGTCTTCCACCGGACCAGCTCGTGGACGGGCCAGAGGCCCTTCCGGCGCGGTTCTATCAGGCGTCCGCTGACGCCTACCTCAACCTGGGGGCGCTCGAATGAAAATCCTTCCTCGGAACATGGAGGAGGCTCAGGAGCAGGAGGCGGCGGAGCTGCTGGAGCGGCGCGCGTCACGGCTCCGGGAGCAGGCGGAAACCACTGTCGAGGAGGCGGTGCATTGGATCGCCGAGTTCCCGCTCGGTGAAGAGCGCTACGCCCTCTCGCTGGAGATGCTCCGCGCGGCGCTGCCCCTGCGCATGGTGACGCCGGTGCCCCTGTCGGCGCCCCACGTCGTCGGCGTCCTGCGCTTCCAGGGCCAGGTGCTCTCCGCGCTCAGCCTCGCGTCCATGCTGGGCGGCCACGGCTGGCGGCAGGACCCCGCGGTGTTGCTGGTGGTGGACCGGGGCGACGGCGAGCTGTGCGCGCTGGACTGCGAGGCCATTCCCCGTCCCACCACGTTGCCCGCGAGCGTGGTGGAGGCCGCGCGAGTGCGCGCCGAGGGGCCGGTGATGGAGGTCTTCACCCAGGACCGCCAGCTCATCCACCTCATCGACCTCAAGCGCCTGTTCAACCCGCGCTCGACGGGAGGACGCAATGCCCGTTGACCCGATGCTGCAGGGGCTCGTCACGGGCTTCGCCGTGGAGGCCCAGGAGGTCATCCAGAAGGTCACCATGGACCTGCTGGAGCTGGAGCGCGATGGCCTGGATTCGACGGCGCTCGCCAAGGTCTACGTCCGGCTGGGCCGGCACCTGCACACCCTCAAGGGCAGTGCCTCCAGTCTGGGCCTTCAAGACCTGGGCGACATCGCCCACAAGCTGGAGGACGCGCTCGCGCCGCTGAAGGCCAGCTCGCGCAAGATGCCCCGGTCCGTGGTGGACGTGCTGTTGCACGGCCTGGACCTCTTCATGCTGCGCGCCCAGGCCCATGCGGACGGGCGGGGTGACGCGCTGCCGGACCCGGCCGCCGCGCTGGCGCAGCTCGTGGCGGAGGGGCCCGCGCCGGAGACGGTGGGACCTCAGGCCTCGGGCCAGGCCCCCCAGTCCTCGTCCGCCGAGGCCGCGCCGCTCGCGACGCCCGAGGAGAGCGCGCTGGTGGAGTCCTCGTCGGCGATGAACCAGGACGCGCAGCCGGAGTCGGCGGACACGGGCTGGCGGGTCAGCGTGCGGCAGGTGACGTCGCTGATGCGCGAGGTGGAGCGGCTGCGCGAGGTCCGACTGCGCGTGGAGGAGCGGGGCCGCGAGCTGGACCGCGTGGTGACGGTGCTGGCCAAGCAGGGCCTCTTGGCGGAGACGGCCGAGGCCCGCACGCTGCTCGCGGGCACCTCGCGCCTGTTGCGCACCGACGGCGAGGAGACGAGCGACATCGTCGACGCGCTGGAGGAGGGCCTGAAGGCCATCACCACGCGCCCGGTGCGCACGATTCTGGATCCGCTCCAGCGCATGGTGCGGGACTTGTCGCGCCAACTGGGCAAGGAGGCCCGGCTGTCCGTGGTGGGCTCGGAGCTGTCGCTGGACAGGCGCCTGTTGGAGAAGCTCCAGGGCGCGCTGGTGCACCTGTTGCGCAACGCGGTGGACCACGGCCTGGAGTTGCCGTCCCAGCGCGAGAAGGCGGGCAAGCACCAGGAGGGCGCGCTCACGCTGCGAATCGAGCAGCAGGGAAACCTGCTGTTCCTGGAGTGCTCGGACGACGGCTCGGGCATCGATGTGATGCGCGTGCGCAAGGTGGCGGAGTCGCGCGGCGTCGTCACCTCCGACGAGGCGGAGCGGCTCAACGAGAACCAGGTGAGAGACCTCATCTTCCGCCCGGGCTTCAGCACCCGCAGCGACGTGACGGACACGTCCGGCCGGGGCGTGGGCCTGGACGCGGTGCGCGCGTCGGTGGAGGCGCTGCAGGGCCGCATCGAGGTGAACAGCACGCCGGGCCAGGGCACGCGCTTCGTGATGACGCTGCCGGTGGACCTGGGCAGCTCGCCGGTGCTGGTGGTGCGCGCGCTGGAGCAGCTCGTCGGCCTGCCGATGCTGGCGGTGGAGGCCACGCAGTTGGCGCGGGCGGACTCGCTGCGCATCGGCAAGCGCAAGGCGCACCTGGAATACCAGGGCCAGTTGTTGCCGGTGGTGGACCTGGGCGCGCGGCTGGGCCTGAGGGCCCTGGCGCCTCCCGCGGAAGGCCAGCCGCTGCTCATTGTCCAGAGTGGTGGCAAGCGCGTGGCGCTGGGCGTGGACGCGGTGGTGGGAGACAAGGACCTGGTCATCCGCCCGCTGCCGTCCGAGGTGCGGGACGTGCCCGCGTGGCAGGGCGCGGCGACGCTGAGCCGGGGAGAGCTCTTGCTCATCTGCCGGCCGGACTGGCTGGTGACGGAGACGGGGCAGGCCGCGGTGACCGCGCAGCGCCGGGCGCTGGTGGTGGATGACTCGCTCACCGCGCGAGCGCTGCACCGGGCCATGCTGGAGGCGGGTGGCTTCAGCGTGCACCTGGCGGCCAGTGGCGCACGCGCCCTGGACCGGTTGGCGACGGACACGTACGACGTCGTCATCTGCGACCTGGACATGGAGGAGATGGACGGAACGCAGCTCATCGCCCGCCTGCGCGAGAAGAAGGAGACGTCGTCGTTGCCCGTCATCCTCGTCTCCGCGCATGACAGTGCCGCCGCGAGGGAGCGGGGCATGGCGGCGGGCGCGGATGGCTATCTCAGCAAGCGCGAGTGTGCCGCGGGTCGGCTGCTCGCCGAGGTGCTCGACGTGATGAGTCGCAGGGGAGCGCGCGCATGAACACCCGGCGCACCATTCGCGTGCTGGTGGTGGACGACTCGCCCACCATGGCCAATACGCTGACGGCCCTGCTCACCGAGGACTCGCGCATCGAGGTCGTCGGTCGGGCTGGGGACGGCAACCGCGCGGTGCAGCTCGCGCGACTGCTCCGTCCGGATGTCATCACCATGGACCTGTTGCTTCCGGGCCTGGACGGGCCGGCGGCCATCGCCGCCATCATGTCCCAGTCCCCCGCGCGGGTGATTGTGGTGAGCGCCGTGGCGGAGCAGCGCGGCGTGGACCTGGGCTTTCAAGCGATGAGCGCCGGAGCGCTGGAGCTCATCGGCAAGCCCAACGTCACCAACGTGGAGGAGCTGCGCCGGTGGGGCCGGGAGCTGGCCCACTCGGTGTGCCTGATGGCGGAGGTGCCCGTCATCTCCCGCCGCCAGCGCACCGGCTCTGTAACGCCGCCGCCCATCGGCGCGAGGGTGGACGTCTTCGGCGTGGTGGCCTCCACGGGAGGTCCGCCCGCGCTGGCGGAGCTCTTGTCCAAGCTGCCCCGGGATTTGCCGGTGCCCATCCTCGTCGCCCAGCACATCACCGTGGGCTTCACCCAGGGCATGGTGCGCTGGCTGTCGCAGGTGACGCCGCTGACGGTGGACGTGGCCCGCGACGGCGAGCGGCTGGAGCCGGGCCGGGTGTACTTCCCGCAGGATGGGCAGGACTTGCTGGTGGACTCCGCGGGCCTCGCGCGCATGCAGCGCAGCCGGGGTGGCCCCTGTCCCAACGGGGACGTGCTGCTGTCGTCGCTGGCCTCGGCGTTCGGCCGGCGCAGCGGTGGCGTGGTGCTCACCGGCATGGGCGAGGACGGCGCGCGGGGCCTGTTGGCCATCCGCAACGCGGGGGGCGTCACCTTCTCCCAGGACGAGGCGACATCAGTCGTCTATGGAATGCCGCGCGCGGCGTTGGAACTGCGCGCCACGGACCAGGGCGTGCCGTTGGCCTCGGTTCCGGACCTCATCCTCCAGAGCTGCATCCCTCCCAACTTCCGCTCCGGTGGGCGCGGAGAGGGTGGGGTGGGCCGGTGACCGCACACGTGCATGATTGTCCCGAGTCGTTCGCTTTCGCCCCGCGTCCGCGCGGGCGTCGTCCCGAAGTTTTCCGGGTGGTGATGCCGTGAGCACCGAACAGACCTCGTTCACCACGCAGCTTGGCCAGCAGTTCCGTCAGTCGCTCGGGTTGGCGCCGAAGCTCGTCCTCGTCACCACGCTCGTCAGCGCCACGGTGGCCGCCATCCTCACCGGCATCGCCACGCGGCGGCTGGAGGCCGACCTCATCGACAGCCACATGGGCGAGGGCCAGCTGCTGGCCCGCACCCTCGCGGTGGCGGCCGAGCAGGGCGTGACGTCGGGTATCGCCGCGCTCCAGCCCCTGGTGAACGTCTCGCACACCAGCGAGGACGTCACGTACGTCTTCCTGACGGACGTCACCGGCAACGTCACGGCCCACAGCCTCCCCGGTGCCTTCCCGCAGTCGCTGAAGGAGTCGACGGCGGCGCAAGGCATGGTGAGCGCGGAGACGGGCTGGGGCGCCGTGTTGGAAGTGGAGTCCGAGGGGAGGACGCTCCACGCGATGAACGTGCTGGCGCCGGTGGCCGATGGCCGGCTGGGCGCGGTGCACGTGGGCATCTCCGTGGACCACATCGACCAGTTGGTGTCCGCGCTGCGCTGGCGGATGGTGGGCTTCGCGCTCCTGCTGGTGGCGCTGGGCGTGGCGGTGGCGGCGGCCTTCGGGCGCAGCATCGTCCGGCCCATGCGCGAGCTGACGGAAGTCGCGGGCCACATCGTCGAGTCCGGGGACCTCACCCGTCCCATCCAGGTGAAGAGCGGCGACGAGGTGGGCCGGCTGGCCAACTCCTTCGCCCAGATGGTGGGCCGGCTGCGCGAGGTGACGCTCAACCTCCAGCAGGCGGCGCAGGCGCTCACTCAGTCCACCGAGCACCTCAACACCTCCTCCACGGACCAGGCGCAGACCATCTCCCGTCAGGCCGCCGCGCTCCAGGAGACGCAAGTCACCGCGCAGGAAATCAAGCAGACCTCCATGCTGGCCGCTCAGAAGGCGGAGAGCGTGCTGTCCGTGGCGGAGCGCGCGGACGCGCTGGCCCGCTCGGGTGAGGCCGCGATTGAGCAGACGATGGCGGGCCTCAACGACATCCGCGTCCAGGTGGGCGAGATTGCCCAGAAGATTCTGGAGCTGGGCGAGCGCACGCAGCAGATTGGCGGCATCACCCAGACGGTGAAGGACCTGGCGGACCAGTCCAACATGCTCGCGCTCAACGCGGCGATTGAGTCCGTGCGCTCGGGCGAGCACGGCAAGGGCTTCGGTGTGGTGGCGCGCGAAATCCGCGCGCTGGCGGACCAGTCCATCCAAGCCACGACGCGGGTGCGGGAGCTGCTCGACGACATCGCCAACTCGGTGACGGCCGCGGTGCGAATCACCGAGCGCGGCGCGGAGCGCATGGAGGCGGGCCTGGCTCAGGTGCGCACCAGCGGGCAGAACCTGCGCGAGCTGTCCTCCATCGTCCAGGACAACGCCGCCGCCGTCCGTCAGATTGCCGCCGCCGTGAGCCAGCAGAACGTGGGCATCAACCAAATCACCCTGGCGGTGAATGACCTCTCCAAGATGATGGACGAGACGGTGGCCCGCATCGGCTCCACGGGCGAGGCGGCCACCACGCTGCAAATCATCTCCGAGCAGCTCTCCAGCGCGGTGAAAATCTACCGCGTCGAGTAGCTCCTTCCAGCGAAGCACCCTGGAAGCGAAGAGGCCCCGACTCCCTCACCTGGGAATCGGGGCCTCTTCATTTCAGGACGTCCGCGGAGCGCCGACTACGCCAGCGCGGGCTCGGGCTGCACTGCAATCGCCTGGAGCTTGAGCCCCTCGCCAGCCGGGTCCACGTCGTAGCGGGCGGTGCCGCCGTTCTTCAAATCGCCGAAGAGCAGCGCCTCCGCGAGGAGCTTCTTCAGCGCGTTGTCCACGAGGCGGGCCATGGGCCGGGCACCGAAGGCCGGGTCATAACCATGCTCGGCCAGCCATGCGCGGGCGGCCGGCGTCAGCTCCAGCTTCACCTTCTTCTCGTCCAGCATCTTCTGGAGGAGGCGGACCTCCTTGTCGACCACCTTGAGGATGATGTCGGGCGGCAGGCCGGAGAAGAGAATCCACCCGTCCAGCCGGTTGCGGAACTCCGGCGTGAAGGTGCGCTCAATCGCCTTCTTCGCGCGCATCGCGTCGGCCGGCTTCGTCATGTCACCGAAGCCGATGGACTTGGTGCTCATCTCCTGGGCACCCGCGTTGGTGGTGAGGATGAGGACGATGTTGCGGAAGTCGGCCTTGCGGCCGTTGTTGTCCGTCAGCGTCGCGTGGTCCATCACCTGGAGCAGGATGTTGAAGAGGTCCGGGTGGGCCTTCTCGATTTCATCCAGCACCACCACGGCGTACGGATGCTTGCGCACCGCGTCCGTGAGCAGGCCGCCCTGGTCGAACCCGACGTAGCCCGGCGGCGCGCCGATGAGCCGGCTCACCGTGTGCTTCTCCGAGTACTCGCTCATGTCGTAGCGCAGGAACTCCACGCCCAACGTCTGCGCGAGCTGCTTGGCCAGCTCCGTCTTGCCCACGCCCGTGGGGCCCGAGAAGAGGAACGAGCCGATGGGCTTCTCCGGCGCACGCAACCCCGAGCGAGCCAGTTTGATGGCGCCGACCAGGTCCTTGATGGCGCTGTCCTGCCCGAAGATGACCGCCTGCAGCTCCTTCTCCAGATTCTGGAGCTGGACGCCTTCGCTGGCGGACACGCTCTTGGCGGGAATCTTCGCCATCTTCGCGACGACGGCCTCCACGTCCGCGCCGGTGACGGTGTTGGTGCGCACGCCGTCCGGCTTGAGCTTCTCCGCCGCGCCCGTCTCGTCGATGACGTCGATGGCCTTGTCCGGCAGGAAGCGGTCATTGATGTGCTTGGCCGCCAGCTCCGCCGCCGCGCGAATCGCCTCGGGCGTGTACTTCACCCCGTGGTGCTCCTCGTAGCGGCTCTTCAGCCCCTCCAGGATGAGGACGGTGTCCTCGACGGAGGGCTCGGCGACCTCAATCTTCTGGAAGCGCCGCGACAGCGCGCGGTCCTTCTCGAAGGACGACTTGAACTCCTGGTACGTCGTCGAGCCGATGCAGCGCAGCTTCCCGCTCGCGAGCGCCGGCTTGAGGATGTTGGACGCATCCATGGAGCCGCCACTGGTGGCGCCCGCGCCGACAATCGTGTGGATTTCGTCGATGAAGAGGATGGCGTCCTTCTTCTCCTGGAGCGCCTTGAGCACGCCCTTGAGCCGCTCCTCGAACTGGCCGCGGAACTTGGTGCCCGCGAGCAGCGAGCCCATGTCGAGCGAGTAGACGACGGCGTTCTTCAGCGGCTCCGGGACGCGGCCCTCGTGGATGTAGAGCGCCAGCCCTTCGGCGATGGCCGTCTTGCCCACGCCCGCCTCGCCCACGTAGAGCGGGTTGTTCTTCCGGCGGCGGCTGAGCACCTGGATGGTGCGCTCCAGCTCCTTGTCGCGGCCGATGAGCGGGTCGATGCGACCCTCCTTGGCCTCGATGTTGAGCTGGGTGGTGTAGACCTCCAGCGGGTTCTTGCGCGGGGACTCCCCTTCGTCGTCGTCACCCGCGGGCGCGTTTCCTCCCTGGGCGCCCTCGGACGCGTCGTCCTCGCCGGCCTCCTCGTCCTTGGAGATGCCGTGGGAGATGTAGTTGAGCAAGTCGAGCCGGGTGACTCCCTCCTGCTGGAGCAGGTAGAGGGCCTGGCTCTCCTCCTCACGGAAGAGGGCCACCAGCACGTCGCCCCCGTCGATGAGCTTCTGCTCGGCGGACAGGGCGTGCATGGCGGCGCGGTGGAGCACGCGCTCCACTCCAATCGTCTGCTGCGGCTCGGCCTCCACCCCGTCCGGCAGGCGCTCGACTGTCTCCTCCAGGAAGGAGACGAGCCGCTCCTGGAGGCGCTTCACGTTGGCCCCACACGCCTTCAAGACTTCGCGCGTGCGCGAGTCCTTGGTGAGCGCGAGGAGCAGGTGTTCCAGCGTCAGGTACTCGTGGCTCATCTTCCGCGCCTCTTCCAGGGCGGTGCGGAAGCTGGCCTGCAACTCTTTGGCAATCAGCGGTCCTGCCACGGTTCAACCTTCCTCGGGTTCCATGGAGAGCCGAAGCGGGAACCCATTGTCCCGAGCCGCGGCCTCCACCGTCTTGAGCTTCGTCTCGGCGACCTCGAACGTATAGACGCCGGCCACTCCGACTCCGTTGTAATGAATGTGCAGCATGATCTGCACGGCATCCGACTCCGACTTGTGGAAGACCTCCTTCAGGACGGCCACCACGAACTCACGCGTCGTGTAATTGTCGTTGTGCAGAAGCACCTTGTAGAGCGTCGGTTTCTTGAGCTTCTGCTTGGGTACGGTCTCCGTGACGACGGAGCTGTCGTGCTCGTCCTTCTGCGCCATAAGTCTGTCGGACTCCCTTTGATGACCTCGGAAGCGGGCCGTTTCAGGCCTCTCCCTTGAAACCCGTCTCCGCCCGCCACTGGGGCAGCCCTCCCCGGACGGCTGCCCGCTCGTGCTCCAGGAAGCCACGCACCGCCCGCTCCAACCCCGGGTGGAGGAGCAGGTGGGCACTGTACGTGAGGCGGGGCTCGAAGCCTCGGGTGAGCTTGTGCTCTCCGCCAGCGCCGGGCTCGAACCGCGTCAGGCCCTGTTCAATGGCCTCCGCCACGGGGTGGTAGAGGCAGACGTTGAAGTGAAGGAATGGATGCTCCTCGAAGCATCCCCAATAACGGCCGTAGAGGACCTGTGGCGCCCTGAAATTGAACGCGCCGGCCACCAGGGCCCCTTCCCTCCGGGCCTCCACCAGCTCGCAGCGGTGCCGGAAGTGGGCGACCATCCGCGCGAAGAAGTCGCGGGTGAGGAAGCGCGCGCCCCACGGGTACTTGTCCACCGTGGAGACGTAGAGGCGGTGCAGCGTGTCCACGTCCACCGACTGAAGGGCCTCGCCCCGCACGGTGCGCAGCGTCAGGCCCTGCTCGGCGGGGGCTCGCAGCTCGCGCCGCACCTGGTTGCGCCGCTTGGAGTGGAAGCGGGCGAGGAAGTCCTCCATCGTCCGGTAGCCGGCGTTCTGCCACTGGTACTGGACGCCCAGCCGCAGGGCGAAGCCCTGGGCCTCCAGCGTGGGCAGCTCCTCCTCGGTGGGGAAGAGGACGTGGATGCCGGAGAGGTGCTCGGCGCGGGCGAACTCCAGGGCACCCGCATACAGCTCCGCCTCGCGGGCGGCGCGGTCCTCGCCGGGGGCCACCAGCACGCGCCGGCCGGTGGCGGGGGTGAAGGGGACGGTGAAGACGAGCTTCGGGTAGTAGCGCAGGCCCGCGCGCTCGGCGGCGGTGGCCCAGGGCGCGTCGAAGACGAACTCGCCCTGGCTGTCGTCCTTGAGGTACGCGGGCGCGGCGGCGACGAGGCGCGAGCCGCGCCACAGCGTCAGGTGCCGGGGGTGCCAGCCGCGCTCCGGCACCGCGCTGCCGCTGTCCTCGAGCGCGGCCAGGAAGGCCCACTCCAGGAAGGGCACTGCCGCCTCGTCCACGAGCCCGTCCCAGAGGGACGCGGGCACCTCGTGGATGGAGGTCAGGATGCGCAGGGTGGTGGGCAGCGGGGTGGACATCGGCGTCGGCGCGAGGTGGTTTCGGGGCCAGCCTATAACGACGGCGGCCCCCCCTCGCCACGCCCGGCCGGCCCCTACTTCCCGCGTGTCAATTCGGCGGCAAGGAAGCGGCCCGCTTCGGCCAGGCCAGCGTCGCCTCGACGACGTCCCTCCTCGGTCTCCATGACCCGGCGGGCCGCGTCGCTGGCGGTGCCGGCCTCCAGGTCCGCCAGGACGAGGAACGCGCTCCAGGCGGGAGATGCGGGCGCCACGCGGCCCGGGCGGGTGGGACGGTCCCCCAGGGTGGTGGCGACCTTCTCCAGGAGCCCGTCGTCGTTGAGCCGCTTCGTGGAGCCCTTCATGGCGGCCCACGCGGACTCCAGCAGCGCGGGCAGCATCCTTCCGGCGAGGGCGGCGGAGAGCCGCTGCCCGGCCTCCTCCTCGTCGATCTGGTGCGCCTGGGCGTAGGTGGGGGCCAGCTTGGCGACCACCACGGCGCGAGTGGCGAGGTGGGCGAGTCGGGGAGGGTAGGACATGGGCGCTCCAGTGGGCGCCGTCGACGACCCGGGCGCGAGTTACCAGCGGACCAACAGACGGTAACCGTCCGCGCTGCGCTCCTCTACCGTGATTCGGGGCTGGGCGTTGGCCAGTTCCAACATCCGCTCCAGTCCACCGGCCATCAAATCCGGTCGGTTGTAGCGGTCGGTGATGTGCAGTCGCCGGCCCCGCTCGCCCACCGGGGACATGGTGATTTCGATGTCGGCGCGGCCCATCATCGCCAGGTAGCGGGGGATGCGCTCCGCGGCGCGCGCGGGGCCAATCATGGGCAGGGCCACCGCCGCCACGCGTCCCACCAGCGTCTCCGCGAAGCCGTTGACGAGCGTGCGACCGACCTGCCGGTAGCCCTCCTCATCACTCAGCTCGCCGAAGGCCTCCTGGCGCGCCAGGGCAGCCGTGCGCTGCCAGACCTGGATGGGGTAGTCCATCTCCGGCTTCTTGATGTCGTAGCCCAGCAGGGCCAGCTCCTCCGCGAACCGGCCCGAGACCTTCAGCCCCCGCACGAACAGGCCCTCCAGCACGCTTCCGGGAATGCGGGGCGGCGGAGGCTGGGGCTGCTCGGTGGGACGGCGCAGGGGACTGATGGCCATGTGAGGCTCACAGGGGGCGCGGAGGTCCGTCCAACATAGTGGAGTTCCGATTCTGCCGCGAATTCGGGCTGTTCTTTTATTCCCCGATGAGACAGGGGGAGCGGACGTGGCGGGGAGGGGAGCGGAGGTTTGATTCCCCGAGGGTCGGGTTGCTATGGGGCCGCGAGCGCCTTAGAGGAGAGGACCGAGGAGAACTGCATGTCGGTGAACATCCAGCTGGAATGGACCCCCAACCCGAGCACGCTGAAGTACGTGGTGGATCGGAAGCTGTTGGCGGGCGGCGCGGTGAGTATCACGAATCCCCAGGATGCCCTGGCGAAGTCCCCCCTCGCGCGCAAGCTCATGGACGTGCGCGGTGTGACGGCGGTGATGATTGGCACCAACTTCGTGACGGTGACGAAGGGGGATGAGGGTGAGTGGGACGAGCTGAATGACCAGGTGATGGAGACCCTGGATACGCACCTGACGGCGAACGAGCCGGTGGTGGACGAAGAGGCGATCGCGGCGGCGCGTCAGGCGACGGCGAGCGACGGTGGTGGCTCGGTGGAGGCCCGCATCCGGGACATCCTGGACGCGGAGATTCGTCCGGCGGTCGCGATGGACGGCGGCGACATCACCTTGGACCGCTTCGAGGACGGCATCGTCTACCTGCACATGAAGGGTTCGTGCGCGGGCTGTCCGTCGTCGACGGCGACACTGAAGATGGGCATCGAGGGGCGCCTGCGGGAGATCATTCCCGAGGTCCTCGAGGTGGTGTCCATCTGAGGCGCAACGTCAAGGCTTCGCAGGTCCGGCGGGAGCTCCTGCCGGACCAGTCGCAGGCGCTCTTGCGCGAGCTGCACCTGCTCACGCGCGAGGGCCACCTCAACGCGGATGCGCTGCGCAAGCTCAAGCAGGTCAACCACCTGATGGGGCTGTTGCGCCCGGCGGTGGAGGACGTGAAGGCGCGCCACCCCGAGTCCTCGGTGTTCGTGGATGCGGGCAGTGGCAACGCGTACCTGGGGTTCGTGCTCTACGAGCTGTTCCTGAAGGATGTCGCCGCGGGCACGTTGCTGTCGGTGGAAGGGCGTCCGGAGCTGACGGAGCGCGCGAAGGGGCGTGCCGAGCGGCTGGGCTTCTCGCGGATGCAGTTCCAGACGGCGCACATCGACCAGGCCGCGTATCCGGAGCGCATCCATCTGCTGATGGCGCTGCATGCGTGTGACACGGCCACGGACGACGCGCTCATCGCGGCCGTCCGTCATGGCGCGGACCACGTCGCGGTGGTGCCGTGCTGTCAGGCGGAGGTGGCCGCGCAGTTGAAGGAGAATCGCCAGGCGGCGCACGGGAGCATGGGCCTGTTGTACGCGCATGCGTGGCACCGGCGCGAGTTCGGCTCGCACCTGACGAACGTCATCCGCGCGCTGACGCTGGAGTCGTTCGGATATCAGGTGACGGTGACGGAGCTGACGGGCTGGGAGCACTCGTTGAAGAACGAGTTGATCCTCGCGCGGCGGGTGCACCGGGACAATCGGCGGGCGCGGATTCAGCTCGAGCGGTTGTTGGCGGAGACGGGCGTGAATCCGAAGCTGACGCGGGAGCTGGGCGTGAAGCCCGCTGCGTCCGTGGGCGGCGCGGTCCCTGTCGAGCCACTGCCCGAGGCGCCGCAGATGGTGTCTTCCGAAGAGGAAACAGCGCCGACTGTCGAGGGCTGAGCGTGTGACGAGGAGGCTCGTGAAGGGCCTCCTCGTTGCGCACGAGCCACGCGACTGGAGAGTCAGAAGGGTGCTGGGCAGTCGAAGGTGATGCTCTCTCCTGTCCTTGGATGCTGGAAGGTGAGCGACTCCGCGTGGAGCATGAGGCGTTCGCCGTCGCGGCCGTAGAGCCGGTCTCCGACGATGGGCGCTCCGAGCCCGAGTGGATGCGAGGCATGGACCCGGAGTTGATGTGTCCTCCCCGTGAGCGGGAAGAAGGCCACGCGGGTCCGTCCTTCACGCCGTTCGAGGACGCGCCACTCCGTCACGGCGGACTTGCCGTGGACCGGGTCGTGAATCTGTCGAGGCCTGTCGTTCAGGTCGACGCGCATCGGGAAGTCGATGCGGCCCTGGTCCTCCCGCACGTGTCCGTCCACCCACGCCACGTAACGCTTCCGCACTTCACGGTGCACGAACTGACTCTGCAGCGACGCATGCGTGCGTGAGTCGAGCGCCGCGACGAGCAGCCCCGACGTGTCCAGGTCCAGCCGGTGCACCAGGAGCGGGCCCGTGGCCTGGGGATGTCGGGCCTTCAGTCGCGTGAGCACGGAGTCCGTGAGCGACTCCTCGCGTCCCGGCACGGACAGCAGCCCATGGGGCTTGTTGATGACGACGAGCCACGGGTCTTCGAACAGCACCGTCAGCGCCCCAGGGGCCGAGGGGGGCGGTGAGAAGATTCGAGGAGGCGCGACCTGGAGTCCCTCCAACATGAAGGGGAGCAGCGGGCCGCACTTGTCGCGACACGCGGCGTAGTACGCGCCGGAGACACGTCCTCCCGCCGGAGGCGCCGAGCCCCACCAGAACTCCGCGAGCGCGAGGGGGCGCAGCCCATGGGCATACGCATACGCGAGCAACTTGGGCGCGGCGCAGTCCGCGGCGCCGGAGGGAGGTTGGCCGCGCTCGTACAGAGTTCGCAGAAGGCGACGCTCACCACGCGCACTGGTGATGGCGTAGGTGTCGTGGATGCGCCGCATGAGCGCACGGCTCACCATGTGGCGCAGGCGCTCCACGGCACGCAGTCGTCGCTCCAGCCGTGCGAGCTTTGGCTCGATTCGCTGTCGCTCTTCCGCATGGGTGGCCTCCAGCCTTCTGCGCTCGGCCTTGTCTCCTCGGCTCTCCTGGTCGAGCGCGTGGAGCGCGGCGCGTTGCTCCGTGCTGACGCCTTCCCCAGAATGCGCTGGCTGATTCCGGGTGAGTTCATCCCGGCGCGCATGACGTTGCTTGCGCTTGGCCTCGTGTCGCTCACGCAGTGCCGAAAGCTCCGCCGTGTGCCGGGCCGACTGGGCCGCCTGCGCGGTACGTAGTTCGAGGAATTCGGGCGCTGTACTCAGTGCCTCATACCGAGCCAGCAGCGCCTTCACCGTCACCTCGCCCGTGGGCTCCAGGTGCGCGCGCGCCTCGCGGTCGAACAGGGGTGGAACGAAGCCCTCCACATCCCAGCGTCCGGCGAGCATCCCCGAGAAGGCCCGCAGGAACCCGATGCGTCCATCCGGCAGGCGCACCACGAGCACGCCGAACATCTTCCCGCCCTCGGGATTCTCCAGCAGGGACGTGGGTACGTCCGGAGCGAGGTGCCCCGAGCGCAGCTCCGCTTGAAGCACCTCCGCCGCCTGTCGAGCCAGCGTCGAAGGCTCCAACTCGTCGAAGGGACTGGGAAAGCTGCCTCCCTCCTCGGGAGGACTCGTCCGGGGCTCGAAGAGGGTGACACGCGCGTCCACGCGCTCACCGCTAGCATGAAACCCGGGCCCCCGGCGAACGGGCCCGGGAGCCAGGCACGCCCTGGGTTACTCGAGCGCGGCCTTGCCGTCCGGCTTGCGCTGGAAGCGATACAGCACGAAGCCGACGGCGAGCGCGATGGCCCCGGCGATGAGGTTCTTTCGCTCGGCGCTCAGTGCGAACACGACACACAGCGAGGCGGCGGCGATGGGAATCACCGGTCCCCCGGGGATGCGGAACGCATTGGCAGGCTGCTGGAGCTTGCGCCTCAGCACGGGCACCGCCACCGCCGTTCCGAAGTACGTCGCCAGTCGAGCCACAACGGAGAGCGTGGCGAGCACTTCGAACGAGCCGGAGAAGGCGAGCGGCAGGGCGATGGCGGTCTGCAGCACGATGGCGAACATCGGCGTGCGGTAGCGCGGGTGCAGCGTGGCGAGCGCCGCCGGGCCAAAGCCGTCCTGCGCCAGCGCGTAGAGGTAACGCGGCCCCGCGAGCACCGTGTTGCTGTTGGTGCCGAGGATGGACAGGACCCCGCCCACCGTCATCAGGAGTCCGCCCCAACCGCCGAGGAAGCGCGCGGCGGCATCCGCGAGTGGTGTCTTCGCGTCCACGACACCCGGCAGCGTGCCCAGGGCGACCCACTGCACCGCCGTGTAGATGAGCGTGACGACGCCAATCTGGACGATGAGCGCGAAGGGCACGTCCCGGCGCGGGTTCTTGAACTCACCCGCCGGGGCGGCGGTGTTCTCGAAGCCCGCGTAGGCGAACAGCAGCAGCAACACGGCGGCGCCCAGGTTGCCTTCATTCTTCGCGACCACCGAGGTGGCCAGCGGAGTGGACACGAAGAAGATGCCCACGCCGATGAAGATGAGCAGCGGCACCGTCTTGGTGATGGCCAGGAACACAGCGGTGCGCGCACCACCCTTCACACCAACGACGTTGATGGCGGTGAGTGCGAGCAACGGAAGCGCGATGGCCAAGGCCTGGCCAAGGCCCTCGTTGGCGCCGGGCCACAGGTAGCCGAGCGCGCGAGAGAATCCCACGGACAGCGAGGCCACCGACGAGACGCGGGCCAGCCACGTCATCCAACCCACCTGGAAGCCGACCAACTCACCGAAGGCCTCGCGCGTGTAGAGGTACGCGCTGCCGGGCTTGTCGAAGTAGCTGGCGGCCTCCGCGAAACACAGCACGAGCAGCAGCACGGCCAGTCCCGCGAGCACCACGGCACCCGTGCTCGCGGAGCCGAGGTTGGCCGCGGCCGCGGCGGGCAGGAGATACACCCCGCTGCCGATGACGTCGTTGATGGAGAAGCCCACCAGTTCCCAGCGGGAGACCGCGCGCTTCATTCCAAGGTCTTGAGGCGTCGAATCGCTACCAGTCGTCATGGTGGGGTGGGGGAGGCCGGGGTGGACCTGACAGGGACGACCACTGGAGCATACGCGGAGCGAAACCGCGAATCCGGGCCCACCCGCGCCCCTCACCGAGCACGGCTCAAGAGGTCAGCAGCAGCCGGCAGCGCAGCCCGCCGTTACGCACGGGCAGACTGCGCGCGCCCGGCAACTCCAGTGCCTTCACCAGCGCGGAGTCATCCGGAACTATCAATGCAGCGCGCCAGCCCGCGAAGCCCTTGCGAACCGTGTTGCCGAGCGCGCGATAGAGGCCGGGCAGGTCCTCGCCTTCGCCCAGCCGCTTGCCGTAAGGCGGATTCGCGACCAACAGCCCAGGCCCACCCGAGGGCGCCGTCAACGTGCGCAAGTCCTTGCGCTCCAGCGCGAGCGTCATGCCCGCGCGCCGTGCATTCCGTCGAGCCGTGCCCAGCGAACCCGCGTTGATGTCAAAGCCATACACGGCCGCTCGCGGTGCCGGCAGCGACTCCGCCTCCGCGCGCGCCTTGCGAGCGGCCCACGCGCTCGTGTCGAAGCCCGGGAAGGACTCGAACGCGAAGCCATGCAGCAGGCCCGGCGCGCGGCGCATGGACATCCACGCGCCCTCCACCAGGAAGGTCCCCGAGCCGCACATCGGGTCCACCAGCGGCTCTGTGCCGTCATACCCGGCCAGCATCAAGAGGCCCGCCGCGAGCGTCTCCCGAAGGGGCGCGCGGCTCACCTCCTGGCGATAACCCCGGCGATGCAGCGGCTCCCCGCTGGTGTCCGCGCTCACGGTGAAGTCATTGCCCTCCACGCGGACCAGCAACGTGAGCCCCGGCCCGCCTTCGTCATCGAGCGGCCCCGCGCGGCTCACGTCGGCCAGTCCCCAGGCCTTCGCCGCCGCGGAGAACACGATGCCCTGGCTCGGGACTCCCGCGCGGTGCAGCGTCACCGAGAGCCGGGGCGGCGCGCTCCGGTCCCACGTACGTGACAGGTCCAACCCGCGCAGGCCGCGTATCAACGCCCCCTCGTCACTCGCGTGGAAGGTGCCCAGCCGCAGCAACACCCGGCTCGCCGTGCGCAAGCGCAGGTTGGCCTCCTGGTGCAGCCCCGGGGGCCCTTCGAGCTCCACACCGCCTTCGACGAGGAAGGGCTTCCAGCCCAGCGCGGAGCACTCCGCTTCCAGCGCGGTCTCCAGTCCGGGGAGAGTGGAGACATAGACATGTTCAGGGGCGCGGGCGGTCGTCACGGGGGACCCCTATTGTCAGTGCTCCCGTGGCGACCGCAACGCCTCATTGCGGAATCACGGCGGCGCCGCGGCGGGAGCCGCGGACTCCAGCGGCCGGGGCACCCGGGGCGCGTCATCCGCGTAGACGCCCCGGTACTCGGGAGGCAGGAGCCTGGCCACCCGGCGCATCATCGCGTCCACCAGCGCCTGCCTGGGGTCCTCCGCGCCGACGACTTCGGGCTCCAGGTCCTCCATGCGGAACGCGGGGCCCACCCGCACACGGACGTGGGCGTGATACAGCCGCTCGCCGCCCATGTCCGAGTCGTTGATGGGCATCAGCTTCTCCGTCCCCATCAGCGCTATCGGCACCACCGGCGCGCCCGCGCGCTTGGCGATGAGCGACACGCCCTTCTTCGCCTGTTGCAACGCGCCATTCCGGCTGCGCGCCCCTTCCGGGAAGATGAGCACCGAGTTGCCGCCCTTGAGCGTCTCCACCGCCCGGCGCACCGCCTCGATGTCCGGCGAGTTGGGCTTGATGGCGATGGTGTCCATCACCTCCGAGGCCAGCCGCGTCATCACCGTGCTCTGGAGCTTCACGCCCGCCAGGAAATGCAGCTTCCGGGGACGGAACGCGCGGAACAGCGTGAAGCCGTCCGCGTTGGACAGGTGGTTGCAGATGTAGAGGCAGGGCACGTCGGGGATGTTGCTCCGTCCCTCCACGACTTCGTCCGCCAGCGCATCCCACACGCCGTCCATCAGGGTTCGCACCACGTGGCGCCGGACACTCTCCGGTAGCCGGGCCATCAGGGAAAAGAGAATGCGGAGCACGCTTCGGTCGCCTCCACCTCGGGGACGCCCGAGAGCATGGACTGGCCGGAGCCCTGGCGTCCGACCAACACCGCCAGGGCTTCAGCGCCACCACTGGCCACCAGAAGATGTAGTCCCGTGACGACTTCAGGTCAGTGCTGACGCAGAGCACCACACCTGCCCGCAAGCCGTCCCGTCGTGCAGCCAACGCTCCGGACCGACTCCGGGGCGGGGCCTCGCCCGGCGCGTCACGAACCGATGACCCCCCGGGCCCACGAGAACCCATCGGCGAGCACCCCGGGTTTGCGCTAAGGGAGGAAGCCATGAGCGCCGTCGAAGCCACCCCCTCGCGCAGCAGGAAGCCCGTGGAGTACGAGGTCACCGTCGCCCACGTGCGGATGGACACGCACGATACGGCGACGCTCTTCCTCGACTTCGGGGAGACCCGGCCGGATTACAAGGCCGGCCAGTTCATCAACATCGACCCGCACCAGTTCCACGCGCTCGGGCGCCTGTCCGCCTACCTGCAGGAACAAAAGGGGCGAAAGGAGCCCCAGCGCTCGTATTCGCTGGCCTCCGCCCCCCACGAGCCCCACGTGGCCATCACCGTGAAGGACGAGGAGTTCATCCCCGGCCTCACCCGCTACCCGCCGCTGTTGTCCCCGTTCCTCGTCCACGGTCGGCTCACCGGCGCGCGCCTCAAGGTGCTGGGCTTCATGGGCCCCTACGTGCTGCCCGACGACGTGGACCAGCGCACGGACCATGTCGTCCACCTGGTGGCCGGCTCCGGCGCGGTGCCCAACTTCGGCATCCTCAAGGACGCGCTCCACCGGAATCTCAAGGTGCGCCACACCCTGCTCATGTCCAACAAGACGTGGAGCGACGTGCTCTACCGGGACGAACTGGAGGCGCTGGAGCGCCAGCACCCGGACCGCGTCCGCCTGGTGCACACGCTCACCCGCGAGCTGGACGAGTCGCGCTTCGGCGCCAACGTGCGCAAGGGCCGCGTCCATCAGTCCCTGCTGGAAGAGCTCATCCCGGACCGGGCCACGTGCCTCGTCTACGCGTGCGGCCCCGCGATTACGCCGTGGGACCGCCGCAAGGCGCTGGAGACGCGCACCCCGGCCACGCCGCGCTTCATGGAGACCGTGCTTGGCCACCTGCACGCGCTCGACATCGACGACAAGCGCATCAGGCGGGAAACCTACGGGTAGGCTCCAGCGGGAGCACCACCTCGAAGCGCGCGCCCCGCTTCTCCCGGCCCCGCGCGCGCACCTGTCCGCCGTGCGCGAGCACCACGCGCTTGACGATGGCGAGCCCCAGGCCCCGCCCGTTGGCGCGGGTGAGGAAGAAGGGCTCGAAGACGCGGCGCGGGTCCACGTCGGGGATGCCCGGGCCCTCGTCCTCCACCACCAGCCGCACGCCGCCCTCCACGGGCTCCACGTTCAGCCGCACGCGCCCACCCGGCGGTGAGGCCTGCACCGCGTTGCGCACCAGGTGCGTCGCCGCGAGCTGGAGCAGCGTCTCGTCGCCCATGATTTCGGGCGTGTCCGGCGCCTCGTCCACGGTGAAGCGCAGCGTGGGCGCGTCCGGCGGACCATGGAGCTGGCCGAGCGCGCGGCGCACCAGCTCTCCCAGGTGCACGGGACGCGGGCGAGGCTCCAATGGGCGCACCACGTCCAGCAAGTCGCGGACGATGTCCTCCAGCCGGATGGCCTCTTCCTCCAGCATGCCCACCGCGGCCTGGCCCGTGGGGCCCAGGTGCGCCTCGCGACGCAGCACCGCCACCGCGTTGAGGATGGCGCCGAGCGGATTGCGCACCTCGTGCGCCACCACGCCCGCGGCCTCGCCGAGCACCGTCAGCCGCTCCTGCGCCACCAGCTCCTCCTGGAGCCGTGTCACCTCGCCCAGGCGCTCCGCCGCCATGTGGTGGTGACGCACGTTCTCGAGCGCGGCCCCGAGCAACTGCGCGAACAGCTCCAGCGTGCCCGCGGAGGCGGGCGTGAGGTCCAGCCCCTGCGCGGTGAGGATGCCGAAGGGCTGGCCCTCCACGAAGATGGGGGCGTCCAGGGCGCGGATGCCGGGCGGATAGGCGCGCTCGATGTCCTCGAAGACCTCGCTCGTGTGGACGCGGTGGGCCGCGCCGAGCGCGTCCTGATGGAAGGCCGCCTTGCGCCGCGCTAGCACCTCCGCCAGGTGCGGCAGCGTGCTCAGGGGGAGCCGGACCTCCGAGAGAGGCATGCCGTAGGTGCGCTCGGCCAGCGCGACGATGGCGGGCTGCTGCCGCATGGGCCCGTGCCGGAACGTGTTCCCCTCGACGAGGAGGATGGCGGAATAGAAGCCCTGGCGGTGGACGGCCTCGATGGCTGTCTCCAGGACTTCGTGCTCATCTCTCGCGCGCAGCATGTCCTTGGCGGCGGCGGCCAGCGCCTCGGTGAGCCGGCGCGTGGTGTCCACTCCCGCCGCGTCGTGCATCAGCACCACCGTCTCGTCCGGCACGGCGCCCGGCGAATACGTCACCGTCACCGTGTGCTCCCGTCCGTCCTCGCCCCGGATGCGCATCCACAGCGGACGCTCCGGACGGTTTCCGTCGCGGGTGACCGCCTCGTGCAGCGCCTCCACCCAGCCTGACTCGACGGGCACGACGCGGGCGATGAGCGCCGAGACGGGCGTGGCCCTCAGCTCGTCGAGGGAGATTCCCATCAGGGCCACCATGGCCGCGTTGGCGGTCACCACCTGATCCCCCCGGACGACCGACGCGGGGGTGGGCAGCCCTTCGAGCAACCAGTAGGCAGGCGGAGCGGCGGAGGCGTCGGCGGGCACGGAGGTCATCCTGGCTGACGGCGCGAGGGCGCCGGGAGGGGGATGCAATCGATATCGCGGTGTCCCGTAGGAAAGGGCGAGGGGACACAGCGAAGGATGGACACCATGAACTTCATGAATGTGATGGGCCGCGATGACCTGGAGCTCAAGGCGGTGATGGCGGTGATGGCGGCGTTCGTGATGACCGGGGCCGTCTTCTTCGGCCAGTTGATGTAGCAAGCCGCCCCGGGCGGACGCTCCCGCTCAGGGCTTCTTCGGGGGCTTGCGGCTCACGAACTGCTGGATGAAATCCCGCTCCTCCTTGCGGAGGCTGCTGAGCCGCAACCCATAACCTCGCGGATTCTTGCCGTCCTCCAGCGAGTTCTCCCAGATGACGGAGCTTCGCAGCGTCATCACGCGCGAGGGGTCATCGAACCGCAGCGTCAGCTCCACCAGGGTGCCCAGCCGCAGCGGCTTGTCCGTCGCGATGAAGAGGCCGCCGGAGGAGAGGTTGATGATGCGGTGGTCCGTGAAGATGCCGGTGTTCTGCATCGACACCTTCACGTCCGCGTGGATGCGATCATCCGCGCGGCGCTCCAGTCCCACGAACTCCGCGCTGGAATAGGTGGGCGCGGCGGCGGCCTTGCGCACCGGAGGCGCGGGCGGCGGAGGCGCGGGCGGCGGCAACGTGTGCGTGCGCTGCACCGGCGGCGGGCGCGGCGCGGCGGGCGCGGATGTCGCGTGCATCACCGGTGGCGGTGGTCGGGCCGGCATCGCGGGCTGCGGTGGAGGCGCGACGGCCACGGGTTGAGGCGCGAGCGCGACGGCGGCCACGGGCTGCTGCACGGGCGCGATGGCGGGAACCCGCGCGGCCACGGGCGGCACCATCGCGGCCGGCGGAGGCGGGGGAGGCAGCGGCCCGTCCATGTCCAACCGGGGAGGCAGCGGCCGGGCCTGCTGGTAGGCGCCCTGCGCGGAGAGCACCTCCACCTCGCGCATGCAGCGCGACAGGAAGTCGAAAATCTCGGCCGACACCGTGCGCAGCTCCGGGTGCGTCTCCGGCGACAGGTGCTCGGGCGAGAAGCGCTTGGCCATGCGGAAGAAGGCCAGCCGCACCTCATCCAGGCTCGCGGTCGGCTTGGCGCCGAAGACCTCGTGAGGCGGCAGGTTCTGCAGCCCCCGGAGCTGGGTGCGCAGGCGCTCGGCCTGCTGTTGCTCCACGGCGGGCGCGGGCCGCGCGGTGCCGAAGAGGTCGCGCAGCTCCGGCAGCTCCTGGACGGCCACCCACTGGGTGCCGTCCCGAGAAGCGCGCACGGCGGCCTTGAGCCGCCCGGAGGAGATGAGCTCTCGAAGGGCCTGGAGTGCGAGCGGGCCCAGTACGCGGCCCAGGTTGTCCGCTACCCAGTAACCGACAGCAGGAGACGACACGCAGACACCTCTGAAGTCAGTGAGCGAGCGCCTGGCGCACGGCCGAGGCGATTTCCAGCGGATGGAAGGGCTTTCCCACGAACCCCACCGCGCCCGCGGCCATGGCCTGCTCCACGACGGGCTCGGCATCCATGCTGCTGATGACGAGCACGCGCGTGTTGGGAGACACCTGCTTGATGGCGCCGAGAACTTCCAGCCCGCTCTTCTTCGGCATGAAGAGGTCCAGGAACATCACCGCGGGCTGCTCGCGCGCTGCCACCGCGAGACCTTCCTCTCCGTCCGCGGCCTCGAGCAACCGCAGCTCGATGCCCGTGTCGGCGATGACGTCCTTGAGGATGCGGCGCACGAAGCTGTCGTCGTCGACGAGCAGCAGTGTCGGGGTGTCGGACATGGCCTCGCATGATACTTGGACCGCGCGACATCCGCGCGAGGACCTGGAGCGCCTGCCTGCCTTTTTAGGTTAAGGGGTGAGCATGCCCATCGCCCAGGCTCTCTCTCACTTCGAGTCCCAGAAGAACGCCTACCTCGAGGACCTCATGGCCCTCGTGCGCATACCCAGCGTCTCGTTTCCCGGCTTCGACGCCGCCCGGGTGCGTCAGAGCGCGGAGGCGACTTCTCGACTCTTGAAAGACCGTGGGTTTGAAAACATCCAGCTACTCGAAATCGACGACGCGCATCCCTACGTCTACGGCGAGGTCCTGAGGTCGCCGGGCGCACCGACGTTGCTGTTGTACGCGCATCACGACGTGCAGCCCGCGGGCGACGAGTCGCTGTGGAAGAGCCCGCCGTTCGAGCCTCGGATGCGCGACGGCCGGCTGTACGGACGCGGCACGGCGGACGACAAGGCGGGCATCGTCGTGCACACGTCGGCGGTGGACGCGTGGCTGAAGGGGACGGGTCGGCTGCCGCTCAACGTGAAGGTCATCATCGAGGGCGAGGAGGAGATTGGCAGCGGGCATCTGTCCGCCTTCTTGCAGAAGCACTCGGCGCTGTTGAAGGCGGACGCCATCGTCCTGACGGACACGGCGAACTTCGACACGGGGCTGCCGTCCATCACCACCGCGCTGCGGGGGCTCGTCACGGTGGACGTGGAGGTGCGCGCGCTGAAGCAGGCGGTGCACTCGGGCATGTGGGGCGGGCCAGTGCCGGACCCGGTGATGGGGCTGTGCCGGATGCTGGCCACGCTGACGAACGCGGACGGCTCCATCGCGATTGAGGGGCTTCAGGAGCGGGTGAAGCCGCTCACGCCGGGCGAGCGCGAGAGCATCCAGTCGCTGCCGGGGAACGAGGCGTACTTCCGCGAGCAGGTGGGGCTGTTGCCGGGCGTGCAGGTGCTGGGTGGGCGTCACCCGTGGGAGATGAACTGGCGACAGCCGAGCATCGCCATCAACGCCATCCAGGCGAGCACGCGCAAGGACGCGCGCAACATCATCTGCGACGCGGCGTGGGCGCGCGTGGGCATCCGCATCGTCCCGGACCTGGAGGCCCAGGACGTGGAGCGGCGGCTGAAGGAGCACCTGAGCAAGGTGTGTCCGTGGGGGCTGGAGGTGAGCTTCCACACGGAGGGGGCGTCGGGTTGGTGGTACACGGACCCGTCGCATCCGGCGTTCCAAGCGGCGTTCCGGGCGTTGGAGAAGGGCTATGGGACGAAGGCGGTGGCCATCGGCTGCGGCGCGTCGATTCCCTTCGTGGAGCCGTTCGCGAAGGAGCTGGGCGGTGTGCCCGCGCTGCTCATCGGCGTGGAGGACCCGTACACCTATGCCCACTCGGAGAACGAGAGCCTGCACGTGGGAGACTGGGAGAAGTCCATCCGCAGCGCCATCCATCTGTACGAGGAGCTGGCGAGCGCGCTCACGGCGCGCTGAGTCGCGAGTCAGTGGATTCGCTCCGGTGGCTTTTTTGGGACGCTGGGGCCGTGCTTACCTCTGAGGGCGACGAGCTTTGGGAGGGGAGGCGCGCGATGTTCAAGGGAGTGGATATGGGGGTGGTGGCCACGAGTCTGGTCACCATCGCGTTCGTGGTGTTGATGCCGGTGGCCGTGGTGCTGTGGGCTCGGCGTCGGCTGGGGGTGAGCTGGAAGGTGGTGGGGTGGGGGGCGCTGGCGTTCGCGGTGTCCCAGCTCCTCACCCGGTTGCCGTTGACGCAGGCGCTTCAGTACGCGCTGCGTGACGAGCTCAAGAGTTCAGAGCTTTTTCGCAACGTCATGCTGGTGGTGCTGTGTCTCTCCGCGGGGCTCTTCGAGGAGACGGCGCGGCTGTGGGTGTTCGCGCGTCCGTTGAAGGCCTGGCGGCGCTGGCGAGACGCGGTGGGGTTTGGCGTGGGGCACGGGGGACTGGAGTCCGTGCTGCTGGTGGGCGGCATGGCGGCGCTGGGGCTCGTCAACATGGTGGCGCTGGCGAACCTGGACCCGTCGACGCTGCCGCTCACGCCGGAGCAGGTGGCGGAGGTGGTGAAGGCGAAGGCGACCTTCGCGGCGCTGCGTTGGTGGGAGCCGCTGCTGGGCGCGTACGAGCGGGTGGGCGCCATGGTGATGCACGTCGCCTTTTCGGTGCTGGTGCTGCAGCGCTACGTGCGCGGGAGCATCCGCTGGTACTGGCTGGCCGTGGGATTCCATGCCCTGGCCAATCTCGTGGCGGTGGTGGTGGGGCAGGCGTGGGGGCCCCTGGCCGCGGAGGGGGTGGTGACGGTGACCGCGCTCGTGGGGCTCGCCATCATCGTCCACTTCCGGAGGGACGAGGTGGCGCGGGAGGTGGGTGGGACGTTGCCTCCGGAGGTTGCTGTATCCGGTTCCTGATGGGAGGGCGTCAGCGTTCGGGTGTCCTATGTGATGAGGAGCCTGGGTGCAGCAGGGGCCAGCTTCTGCCAGACCCGCTCCGTCATGGTGTCGGACTGGTACTGGCCTCGCCACTTGTCACTGCACTTCTCGGCAATCTGACTCTTGATGTGCGAATGCAGCATGGCGGCCCCCGTGGCTTCGGTTCAGTCGTATGGGGGATCCAATCTGGTTGCGCAAGGGCTGGCAAGGGTCACCGTTGGCGCATTCGAGTTCAGGACCGACACCGTCTTGAGTCAAATACAGTCCGGGTCGGACAGGTCTGGAGTGACGAGATGGTGGTCGATTCGCGCCATGCTGTCTTTGAGTACGCTGTCCTCCCGCTCCGTGGACTATGGCGTTCATGCTTCGTCGTCGGGAAGGAGCAGCCGGAGAAGCTCGTCATCAGGTCCGAGTGGACGCCAGCCGGGCGGCGGTGGACTGGTGCGAAGTGCTGCCCTCGCCTGCCTGACCCGCTCCTTGTGAGTATCAGGGGTGTCGGCAGACCAGCCACCGAGCACTTTGGCTACCTGGAAACGACTCTCGTCGGCCATCATGGCCGGCCAGCCACTGGGAAAGGTCTCGGACAACTCGCGCACGAGCACGTCGCGTACAAAACGTGTGACCTGCTTGCGCTGCTCCGCCTCGGCGAGTAGCCCGCTCATGACCTGGACGCCCGCGACATCGTCCTTCCCAAGTTCCTCGGCAAGCTGATTCAGCGGAATGGCAGGGCGCGCCTCGGCAAAGGCGGTGAGAGAGTCGTAACCGCGCTCGCGGACCCGCTCGTACAGACGGGCCTTCCAGTTCCCTTGCCACGAACGCCCGTCGGTCATCGACTTCGCCCCTTCGTGAACTTCGCAGGGACGTCGTAGCGCTTCATGCGAGCCGCGACAATGTTCAGGACCTGATTCCGCGTCAACATGCGTCCAGCTTCCACCTCGGCTTCACGCAGTGCCTCCATGATCATCCGATTCCACTCATGAGGCCATGTGCGACCGAGCTTCCAGTTGCCGCCTCCATGAATGGCCTCATGGTGTGACTTCTCCATCCGGACACAGAAATGGTCGATGTCCATGGGGCCCTTGAATCCGCGCCGCTCGAACCACTCGCGATGCTCTTGCGGCATGACGTGGTGCTTGGGTGCCTCGGACATGCCCGACCCGGCTTTGCCCGTCGCGTGCATGCCGCGCACCTCGGGACTGTCGCCCAATGCTTCGCGTACGCCCTTCGGCAAGCCCGGTGCGACTGCGCCATCAGCACTTGTCCGGCGTGGATGCGGACCGCCGCGCTAGCGACCGGCATGAAGATGACTCCTGCCTGTACGAGACGTCGCATCATCTCCACCCACTCCGCGGAGACGACCAGATGTGAACCCGCCATCACTCCACCTGGACTCATCACGATTCGCGCGCCCAACAGGACAGGCCCAGCGGGTGGCAGCCGGGGAAGTGACACGCGCAGCGTCGAAACCAGGGCCACCATCTCGATGAACTGTGCCGCCGCGATGACTTGCCCAGTCCTCTCCATTGCCATGCGCGCGCCCTCGCGAATGGCGTGGAACTCCTGGGTCAGTTGACCCATCAACTCGGGCATCGCAGCCGCCGTGGCTTCCACGCGTCCTGGCTCCAGAGAGGAGAGTGCCGTCATCGCTGGCTCCAGCCGCTTCTGTACGCGCTCCATGTCAACGAGCAACTGCTCCACGCTGTAGTAAGGGCACTGCTGAAGCACGGCGTCGGCGAGCTGGAGGAAGTCGAACCAGGACGCCAACAACATGGCGCCCGCCATGGCCGCCTGCAGGCGAGGCCCTGCAATCCTGAGAAGACCCACCGCCATGTCCGGGTCGTCCACCGAGTCGGAGACCTCCACGAGCGTGGCCGTTCCTCGGAGTGCACCACGAAGCCAGGGAAGCTGGTTCGAGCCGTAGTCGAAGTAACCGGAGAAGAGGTCGGCGTTTCGACCAAGGTCCAGCGTGTGTCCGGCGAGCTTGGGGAGATCACTGGCGAGCCTCTCCGTGGAGCTCTTCACTTCGTCCGCCGCCTCCGTGACGGCTTGACGCGTCTGTGCGGCTCGAAGCTGTCCGTCCGCGATGGCTTCCGCATCAGTCTCACGATGACGCCGGCTTGGTTCCGGTGCGTCGGACTGACGATCGATGGAGTCCGCCAGACCGTCCCGTGGAGGCTCCAGCAGCGAGGCGCCTCGCTGCGACTGGCGCAGGGTCCTTCCCGCGCCGGACGCGGGCGACTGGGTGGCACAGCCTGTCACCAGCATCACCAGGCTCAACAGCACGGCGTTCGCACGCAGGGCCCACCCCCAGCTCCGCCCATGAGCGGCTGGCGAGTCCTCA
This sequence comes from Myxococcus eversor, assembly GCF_010894455.1. GTDB lineage: Bacteria > Myxococcota > Myxococcia > Myxococcales > Myxococcaceae > Myxococcus > Myxococcus eversor. The sequence goes on from NZ_JAAIXY010000027.1 coordinate 99,032, forward strand.
TTCCACAGCAGGAGAGGGCGGTTTCAAACACCGAAGGCATCCACGAGGAAATGCCCGCGGGTCGTGGACCCGAGTCCCGTGCCTCGGCTACTTCTTGACGCCGAGCTGGGAGAGCGCCGCCTTCACCCAGTCCTTGATGGACATGGTGTCGAACGGAATCGCCTCTCGGCCCGGATACTTCTTCTCGAAGTACGTCACCGCCGCCACGCCCATGGCGAACGCCGTGCCTCCACTGGCCGCGCCCTTGAGCAACCAGCCCGCGACGGGAATCCAGCCCACCGTCTCTCCGACGATGCTGCTGGCCGCCTTGCGCGCGACGATGCCCGCACCCAACGTGGGCACCAGGCCGAGCGCCTCACCCAGGCTCAGCTTCTCTCCGTAGATGCCAGCCACGTGGTAGATCATGTACGCCTCGATGGCGGACGTGAGCGCCGTGTGCGCGCCCGGCACCGGGATGGGAATCGCGGCGGCACCCGCGGCGCGCAGGGCGCTCTCCTCGACCCAGCTTCGCGCGGCCTTCTCTGCGGACATGGATGTTCTCCCAGGCAGTCGTTCGCACCCACCTTAAGGACTCCGGCTTCGCTCCGAAAGAGGGCGCGACACGGCCAGTCACTTGTGGCCGTTTTATATCAGCGCTTATATATCCCTCATGCACCGGGGCCTTGGAACGCAGTTGCGGCACCTGATTGAGCTTCTGGATGGCGCGGTTGGCCGGGCCTATGAGGAAGAGGGCCTGGCCTATCGGCCTCGCTACACGCCCTTGGTGCGGGCGCTGATGCAGCACGAGCCGCTGACCATCGGCCAACTGGCGGAGGCTGCCGGGCTCACCCAGCCCGCGACGACGCAGACGCTGGCGTTGATGCTCAAGGAGGGGCTGGTGCTCGCGGAGCCGGGACCGGTGGATGGGCGCCAGCGATGGATTCGCCTCAGTCCCTCGGGACGCGCGCTGCTCCCTCGCCTCCAGTCGTGCTGGAAGGCCACCGCGAGCGCCGCCGCCAATCTGGATGCGGAGCTTCCGGCACCGCTGTCCGAGGTGCTCGACCGCGCCATCCAGGCGCTCGAGAAGAAGTCCTTCGACGAACGCATCGCCGCCGCGCGCGGGCGGCAATCAAAGCGCCGTGGCACGTAGGAATGACATCCCATGAAAACCATCTTCATCGACAGTGAGCGGCGTTGGCGCAACGGCTGGAAGGCGCTGGGCTCCATCGCGTTGAGCGTGGCCTTCGCGGCGGCGTTCCTCTTCCTCCAGCGCCAACTGCCCCTGGTGTGGCGACAAGTCCTCCCATCGCCGCTCTGCGCCTTCTTCGGAGTCCTCATCTCGAGCTGGCTGAGCCTCCGCCTCGAAGGCGAGCGCTTGTCCTCCCTGGGGGTTCTCCCAGCACGGCGCACGGGCCGCGACTTCGGGTTCGGGCTCGTGAGTGGCGTGGTGCTGGTGTTGGTGGTGGCCGTCCTCCTCTTCGCGCTGGATGGATTTCATCTGGTGCGAGCCGAGCAAAACGGGGTGGGTGTGCTCCTCAAGGCCGCCTGGCTCATGCTCTGGGTGGCCCTGTTCGAGGAGACGCTGTTCCACGGCTACGCCTTCCAGCGCGCCATCCGGGGGATGGGGCCCGCCTGGACGCAGCTCGTGTTCGCGGTTGTCTTCTGTCTGGCCCATTCCTACCCCGACATGGCCGGAGGGCCGCTCGCGGTGGCGATGACCAACACCTTCCTGGCCGGTCTGCTGTTGGGGCTTTGCTACCTGCGGACGGGCGGACTCGCGCTTCCCGTGGGCGTGCACCTGGGCTGGAACGGGACGCTGGCCCTGCTGGGCTTCGGCGTGAGCGGTGAGGAATCGAAGGGCGCGTGGACGCCTGTCTTCCACGACCTGCCTCAATGGCTCGCCGGAGGCCGCTATGGCCTGGAGGCCTCCGTCATCAGCCTCGTCGTGCTGGGCCTGTTCATCCTGGCCCTGGCGCGCTGGAAGGGCGCGCGTCAGAGCGAGGTACCCACCTCACCGCCGGCGGGTTTGGTTCAGCCATGAGACGGAGGTTCGAGCCCGGCGCGCTCAGCGTGGACGGAACCGGTCCGTGGCTTCCACCAGCGCGGACGTGGTGCCCGGCTCGTTCGCCGAGTGCCCCGCATCCGGAACGATGACCAGCTCCGCCTCTGGCCACGCCTGGTGCAGCGCCCACGCGCTCTCCAGCGGGCACACCACGTCGTAGCGCCCCTGGACGATGACCGCGGGGAGATGACGGATGCGCGGCACGTCGTCGAGCAACTGAGTGTCCGTGCGCAGGAACCCACGGTTCATGAAGTAGTGGCACTCGATGCGCGCGAAGGCGAGGGCGAAGTCATCCCCGCTGTTGCGCGCCACCAGCTCCGGGTTGGGATGCAGGTAGCTGGTCCGCGCCTCCCACACGCTCCACGCCCGCGCGGCCTCATGTCGCGTCGCCGCGTCCGCGCTCGTCAGGCGCCGGTGATACGCGCCGAGCAAGTCATGTCGCTCCGCTGGAGGAATGGGGGCGAGGTAGTGCTCCCATGCGTCCGGGAACAGGGCGCTCGCGCCGCGCTGGTAGAACCAGTCCAGCTCCTGCTTGCGCAAGAGGAAGATGCCGCGCAGCACCAGCTCCGTGACGCGCTCCGGATGCGTCTGCGCGTAGGCCAGTGACAGCGTGCTGCCCCAGGAGCCGCCGAAGAGCTGCCAGCGCTCGATGCCCAGGTGCTCGCGCAGCCGCTCCATGTCCGCGACCAGGTCCCAGGTGGTGTTCTCCTCCATGCTCGCGTGCGGCGTGCTCCGGCCACAGCCCCGCTGGTCGAAGAGGATGATTCGATAGGCCGCCGGGTCGAAGAACCGCCGCTGCTTGGCGTCCGTGCCTCCACCTGGTCCGCCGTGGACGAAGACCACGGGCTTGCCCTTCGGATTGCCACACTCCTCGAAGTACAGCTCGTGGAGCATGGAGACCCGCAAGCGGCCGATGCGGTAGGGCTGCAGTGAGGGATACAGCGTCCGCGACGGCGAGGACGGAACGGACATGCGCCTTCCAGGACAGCGAGAGAGTTGCTCACGCTAGCAGACCGCTTCCTTCGCGCTGGCCCGCACGCACCTCACAGTCCGGAGGTGTTCGCGTGTCCTCTTGCCTGGGGTGGGGACTGTCGGGCAGGGCACACGCCGCACGCCACCGTGGCCCCCGAACACGATGTGACGGCGATGTTGCCCAGGCTCAACGTGGAGGTTGCGGGAGGGGTGGATGCTGCTTCGCGTCTCCCCACACCCCGGAGCGTTCCATGAATCTCGCTTCCCTGATGAACCCCCCTCGGAAGAACGAAGAGAAGGCCGCGCCCCGTCGTCTCGCGCTGGTCCGCATCCAGGCCACCGTTCTGGCTCAGGGCGCGGTGAGCGCGGCGAAGGACAGCGTGAAGTCCTTCCGCCACATGCGCGACGTGCTCACCGGAGCATACTCTCAAGCCCGCGCCTGAGCGGGGCGCCACCGCGCGACTCACGATTCGCGCGAGGCATCGAGCACCGCTGCCAGCCTCGCGCGACTCGCGGTTCATGCGCGGCATCAAGGGTCACCTCGCGCACCTCAGGGGGAGCGTGGAGGCGCAGGTCGCGGGCCGCTGTTGAGCCCGCGAGTCTCACCATCACGTGGAGGCACCGTGTCGCGGCCGTGTCGGAGCCAGCGACTCCTCCGCGTCAGGAGGGCGCGTCCGGGCTCGGGCTGGTTCCCGGGTTCGCGGGCGCGTCCTCCTTCGGAGGCGGCGGTGGTACGCCCCTACCCGCGGGCGCCACCATCCTCACCTCGGAGACATCGCTCAGCGCCAGACCGTCGCCCTTGGGCTCCGTCTCCGTCACCGCGATGACGTCACCCCGGTGCAACTGGAGGAACCGCTCGTTCTTCTCGTTGCGGTGACGCTCCTGCATCGCCAGGCCCACGCGGCCCTCCGGCCCGCAGCCGATGTAGCGGTGGCGTCCCTTGCCCTCCAGCGGCTCGGAGACGATGCGGAACAGCCGACCCGGCGGCGGCTCCGGCCACTCCTCGCCCTTGGGCGCGAGCACCAGGTAGCTCATCTTCAGCGCTTCCTTGTGAAGGCTCGCCGCTCGCGCCAGTTCTTCCACGACGCGAGGCATGGGCCAGGGCCGCTCCGCGTGGCACCAGTCGGTCTCCTTCACCAGCGCCGGACACGCACCCCGGTACATGCACGGCGCGCGCACCGCGTAGCCTCGCGCCACCATCGCGTCGCGCACGTGCAAGAGGCCCCGGCTCGTCTCCCGCAACGCGGGCTCCATCACCAGCAGGCTGCCGCCGCGCTTCACCTTCGCCAGCGCCGCCTCGAGCAGCGCCGCCCGGGGCGTCGTCGCGCTGTCCCCCGTGCCGTACAGCTCGTTGATGACGTGGCCCATCGTAATCAGGTCGTACTGCCCCTCTGGCAGCACGGCGGCCTTCTTCGTCGGGTCCCACTCCCGGGTGGCGAGCGCCTCGCCGGCCTCCGTCGCCAGCGCGCGCGCCAGGTTGAGCGCGGCCTTGCTGCGGTCCGCCGCCGTGACTTCCTTCCCACCCGCGTCCAGCGCCGCGAAGGCCACCGGACCCGGGCCGCTGCCCAAGTCGAGCACCTGCCGGGGCCGGTTCGGCAGCTCCCCGAGCACCTGCCGGGCCTGCGCGTAGGAGACCGGCCAGTAGAAGAGCAGGTAGGCGCCCAACAGCTTCGGGTCGTCCATGTAACGCGCCCCGGCGAGCTGACGCTCCCGCGTCAAACCCATCGAGAGCTGGCGCACGCCGGCGCCCACTTCCTTCACTTCCTGGGGCGTCAGTCGCCCCTCCGGCCCATCACCTTTACCGCGTGACGCGCGCCACACCGCGATGAGCCGCGGCATCCACCGCTCCAGGTCCTTGCTGTATCCGTTGCTCATCCCGCCAAGCCTTCGACCGAGGGGCCGCTCCCGGAAGCCGCCCATGTCAACCCGTTGTCACCCCGCCACTTGCTCAACTCCACGGTCGCCTCCCGGGGACGTCCGCGTTAAACCCTTGTCGCACATGATCTCCGTCCACGGGCTGCGCAAGCACTACAAAGTCCACAAGCGCCCGCCAGGCCTCAAGGCGGCCCTCCGCTCGCTCTTCCATCGCACCTACACCTCCGTGAAGGCGGTGGACGGCATCTCCTTCGACATCCGTCCGGGCGAGCGCGTGGGCTTCCTGGGCCCCAATGGCGCCGGCAAGACGACGACGCTCAAGGTCCTCTCCGGCCTCCTGCACCCCTCCGAGGGTGAGGTCCGAGTGGACGGGCACGTGCCGCGCCTGCGCGAGGAGGCGTTCCTCAAGAAAATCATGCTCGTCATGGGGCAGAAGCAGCAGCTCCTGTGGGACTTGCCTCCGGCGGAGACCTTCGAGCTCAACCGCGCCATCTACGACGTGCCCACGCTCCAATACAAGCAGACGTTGGATGAGCTGGTGGGGCTGCTGGAGATTGGCGACCTCATCGGCAAGCCGACGCGCCAGCTCTCCCTGGGCGAGCGGATGAAGTGCGAGCTGGCCGCGGCCCTCATCCACCGGCCCCGCGTGCTCTTCCTGGACGAGCCCACCATCGGCCTGGACGTGTCCATGCAGGCCACCATGCGCACGTTCATCAAGGACTACAACGAGAAGTACGGCGCCACCCTCATCCTCACCAGCCACTACATGGACGACGTGGCGGCCCTCTGCCCGCGCGTCATCGTCATCGACAAGGGCCTGTTGTCCTACGACGGCAGTCTGGAGGCGCTGGTGCAGCGCGTGCGCCCGGAGAAGCGCGTGGTGCTGCGGCTGTCGGAGGTGGTGGACGCCTCGCGCCTGGAGTCCCTGGGCAAGCTGGTGACGCACGAGGCGGGCACCGCGGTGCTCCAGGTGAAGCAGGACGCGGTCAACGCCACCATCTCCCGCGCGCTGTCCGGGCTGCCGGTGACGGATTTGACCGTGGAGAACGCGCCGCTGGAAGAGGTCATGAGCGAGCTCTTCGCGGAGAACAAGGCCCGCAGGCTGCAGACAGCGGAGTCGGTGCCGGCATGAATGCCCGAGGTCTGATGCGGGCCCTGCCCACCATGCTGCGCGTGAGCTTCGCGGAGTCGGTGGCCTACCGGGCGGAGATGTTCGTCTGGGTGCTGTCCACCACCATGCCGCTGGTCAACATGGTGCTGTGGATGGCGGTGGCCAAGAGCGCCCCGGTGGGCCACTTCGGCCAGGCCGACTTCGTGGGCTACTTCCTGGCCACCTTCGCGGTGCGCCAGCTCACCAGCGCGTGGGCCGCGTGGCTCATCAACTGGGAGGTGAAGCAGGGCACGCTGGCGATGCGCCTCTTGCGTCCCATCTCCCCCTTGTGGGGCTACGCATCCGACAACGTGGCGGGCTTCCCCATGCGCGTCGTGGTGGCCCTGCCCGTGGTGCTCCTGAGCATCGCGCTGGTGGGCGCGCACAAGGCGGTGCCGCAGCACGCGTGGCAGTGGGGGCTGTTCCTCGTGGCTGTACTGGGCGGCTGGGCCATCACCTTCCTGGCCAACGTGGCCATTGGCGCGCTGAGCCTCTTCCTCGACAGCAGCCAGAAGATGATGGAGGTGTGGATGGTCCTCTTCTTCGTCTGCTCCGGCTACATGTACCCGGTGGAGTTCCTCCCGGATGGGCTGCGCACCGTCATCGACTGGCTTCCGTTCCGCTATCAGATGGGGCTGCCGGTGGAGTTGATGACGAACGCGCATGACCTGCCCACCGCGCTGGGCCTGGTGGCGAGGCAGTGGGCGTGGGTGCTGGGGATGGGTGCGCTCGCGGTGGGGCTCTGGAAGCAGGGCGTGAAGTGCTTCGCGGCGTTCGGAGGGTAGGGGCATGGTGCGGCGATATCTGCGACTGCTGACAGTGCAGCTCAAGGCATCCGGCCTCCAGGCGCTCCAGTACCGGGCGGACTTCTTCACCGACGGCTTCACGTCGCTGTGCTGGGTCTTCACCGCGCTGGCGCCGCTGTTCGTCGTCTACGGTCGGCAGCCGGAAGTCGAAGGCTGGAGCTTCGGCGAGGCGTTGCTCGTCGTGGGCTGGTTCACCCTGCTGCAGGGCATTCTCGAGGGCGCCATCAACCCCAGCCTCACCGGCGTGGTGGAGCACATCCGCAAGGGCACGCTGGACTTCGTGTTGCTCAAGCCCGCGGACGCGCAGTTCCTCGTGTCCACGCAGCGCTTCCTGCCGTGGCGCGCCTTCAACGTGCTCACCGGCCTGGGCCTCTTCATCTACGCCTTCATGCTCCTGGGGCGCGGGCCTTCTCCGCTGGGACTCCTGACGTCGCTCTTGCTGCTGGGCACCAGCACGGTGCTCCTGTACTCGCTGTGGATATTGACGGTGAGCGCCGCGTTCTTCGTCGTCCGGGTGGACAACCTCACGTACCTCTTCACGTCCATCTTCGACTTCGCGCGGTGGCCCTCGTCCGTGTTCAAGGGCGTGGCGAAGGGGGCGCTGACGCTCGTCTTCACGTACGTGATTCCCCTGGCCCTGATGACCACCTTCCCCGCGGAGGCCATGCTGGGCCGGCTGCCGGTGGCGTCGCTGGTGGGCGCGGTGGTGGGCTCGGCCGTCTTCGCGTGGGTGGCGCGGCGCGTCTGGATTCGCTCCATCGGCCACTACACCTCGGCCAGCAGCTAATCCCTCTCACGTCACCCGAGCCTTGCGGGCCGTCGAGCGCTTGCTGACTCAGTGGTGGGGTGTATCAACCCCACCTGTTTCAGCCGGTGTCGACGTCATTTTTCAGGTGCCGAATTGGCCTCCTTCCTCGGGGCTGGGGTAAGGGCCGCTGCGTGCGGCTCGTCAGGCGCACACCCCCCGAAGGGAAAGGACCCCCACCCATGAATCGATGTATCGGGCTCGGCCGCCTGGCCGCGCTTGTGACGGCGCTCGTCCTGGCGGGATGCTCACACGAGGAATTTGCAGAACCGTCAAACACGGAAAGCACTGCGGGCTTGGATGCGGTGACCCAGGGTTGGACGCCCACGCCGAGCATGTCGCTCCAACGGATGGACCACACCGCGACGCTGCTGCGCACCGGCAACGTGCTGGTGGTGGGCGGACAGTCCTCGGCGAACGCGGAGCTGTACGACTCGAAGGGCGTGCGCTGGTTGTCTGGAGGCACGCTGGGGGCCGCGCGGCGCAGACACACCGCGACGCTCCTGAACAACGGCAAGGTGCTCGTCGCGGGCGGCGACTCCGGCGCGTCTCCCACGGGCACCGCCGAGCTGTATGACTCCACCACGGGGACCTGGGCGGCGACGGGGAGCCTGGACACGCTGCGCTCCGGACACACGGCGACGTTGCTGTCGAACGGGAAGGTGCTGGTGGTGGGCGGAGAGAACGGCGGGGGCACGGGGCTGTCCACCGCGCGGCTCTACGACTCGGCGACCGGGACGTGGGCCTCCACGGGCGGGCTGCGCAGGCCGCGCGTGGGGCACTCGGCGACGCTGCTGGGCAATGGGCGGGTGATGGTCACCGGAGGGCGCGTCGGGCCTCGGGGTGAGTTCGTCACGGACGTGGAGCTGTATGAGCCGAGCACCGGCCTGTGGAGCCAGGTGGCGGGCCTGCTCACCGCGCGCGCGGGGCACAGCGCGACGCGGCTGTTGTCCGGCAAGGTGCTGGTGGCGGGCGGCTTCCTCGACGAGTTCACCGCCTCGCGGACCTCGGAGCTGTATGACCCCAGCGCTGGCACCTGGGCTCCGGTGGCGCAGTTGCTGCCGGGCGAGCGGGCGCAGCACACGGCGACGCTGCTGCACTCGGGCGAGGTGCTCGTGACGGGCGGCACGGACGGCAACAGTCCGTATCTGCAGACCGCGACCATCTTCGACCCGACGCTTGCTCGCTGGAGCGCGACGCCGCCGATGAGCGCGAGCCGGCTGGGACACACGGCCACGCTGCTCCTCCAGGGCGAGGTGTTCGTCACGGGAGGCAGCGCGGACGGCACGCAGGGGGCCTCCTCGGCGGAGCGGTTCTCGGTGCCCACGCCGCCCTGGCGCCCCACGGCGACCCTGTCGGCGGCGCGATATCATCACTCGGTGACGCTGCTCGACTCCGGCAAGGTGCTGGTGGCGGGAGGGACGAGCACCGGGAGCAGCGGCCTGTCGGGCGCGGAGCTGTACGACGAGCACCTGGTGACGTGGACGCAGACGGGGAGCCTCGTCACGCCGCGCTTCCTGCATGGGGCGGCGGAGCTGCCCTCGGGCAACGTGCTGGTGGCGGGAGGGCAGGGCACCTCCTCGGCGTACCTGTCATCCGCGGAGGTGTATGACCTGGCCACCGGGCAGTGGAGCAGCACCGGGGCGATGGCGGGGAATCGCTCGCGGCACACCACCACATTGCTGGACTCCGGGCAGGTGCTGGTGACGGGCGGACGGATGTCCTCCAGCTTCAGCAGCATCCTCGCCACCGCGGAGCTGTATGACCCGCCCTCCGGGACGTGGCGCGCCACGGGCACGATGAGCGTGCGTCGCGTCAACCACACCGCGACGATGTTGCTGTCCGGCAAGGTGCTGGTGGTGGGCGGCACCACGCCGTCGGGAGACACGGCGACCGCCGAGCTCTACGACATGCACACGGGCCAGTGGACGCAGACGGGCTCCATGGCGGGCACGCGCTATGGGCACATCGCGGTGGCGTTGCCGGGTGGCAAGGTGCTGGTGGCCGGCGGCTGGGGGCTGGGCGGCGCGCTGGCCACGGCCGAGATCTATGACCCCGCGCAGGGCGGCTGGACGACGGTGGCGCCGATGACGAGCAGTCGCTACGGGGCGCTGGCCTCCGTGTTGTCCTCGGGCCGCGTGCTGGTGCTGGGCGGGGATGCCGGGGCCGCCACGGGCCTCTTGTCGACGACGGAGGTGTTCGACCCGGCGCTCGGCCAGTGGTCGTCCGCGGGCACCATGTCCAACGCGCTGTCGAGCGCCACGGTGACTCGGCTGGCCATCTCCGGACGGGTGCTCGTCGCGGGAGGCCTGGGGACGAGTGGCGCGCTGTCCTCCGCGGAGCTGTACACACCCGCGCCCTGACGTCAGGGCTCCTTCCGCCCGCGTCCCGATGTGGACGCGGGCGGGAGGGGTATCAACTCACGGCGGAGCGGACGGGCAGCTCCTGGAAGGCGATGCCGGAGAGTTCCAGGTGGCGCACTGCCTCCATGAGGCGCTGAGTGCCGATGAGCATCGTCGCGAAGTTTCCGACCCGGAACAGGTCCACGTCCCAGGGCATGGAGTCCGCATCGAGGACGGGCGCATCGGGTCGCGAGAACGCGAAGCGACCACAGGTCGGGCAGGGCGGGGGTACGTTCGGCGGAACGCAGTCAGGATGGAGTCGACCTCGCGGTTCGATTTGGAGGTCGAGCAGCTCGGGCGCGGTCTTCTGGCGGAACCGCAGCTCCGTCCGACAGCCTGTCAATCCACGGAGGCCCTGCGCCTGGAGTTGCTCCAGTGTGTCGCGACGCACGAGCAGAATCGAAGAGCCCTGCCAGGTGAACGGGCCGAAAGCCCCCGAGGCTTGGCCCACTCTGGGGCCAAACTCAGTGCCAGGTGGCAGCTCCGAATTCGCTGGGGCCAGGGGACGCACCAGGGCCCGCAGACGCGCGAATTCGGTGAAGGGCTCGGGACGGGGCTGCTCGAAAAGAGCGTGCTCGGGCAGCGAGGACAGGTCCACGCAAGGATAGTGGTGACCCCACGAGCTCCAGGTCACGCCGCACTCCGGGCACTTCGCACCGGGAAGGGCCCACTTGAGAGCCCCGTCGAACGAGCCGTTGAAGGCGCTCGTCGCGGCCTCGTCCTCCCGCAGCCAGAAGTACCGAGTCATGTGTTCAAAGCCCTCACGCGCCAGGGCGAGAATAGTAGGGCTGAACGGGGCCACCGATGAGCTGGAATCGGTGGATGAGTTCGCCTGCGTGTTTGTAGATGTCCTCGGGACTCGCGCTCTGATTCAGGTCTCGATACTGGCGCCAGGCCTTGTTCCAAGGGCCCCCACGACCGTCATTCCCATGAATGCGACGATGGAGGTCACGAGGGATGGGCATCGTGTAGTCGTGGATCTTCACGCCCTGTCGCTCGAACCATCTCGCGAGGTCCTCTGCCTGGGGAAAGATGTGGTGCTTCTCCCAGCGCCCTGGCGTGAGCTGGTGCGTATGTGGAATGACGCGTTCGGGTGCGCCATTCCAGTTCGGGAAGACCATGACGGCCCCGCGAGGGAGTCCCTGGCGACCACCCCAGTTCCTGCGAGGGCCACTGCCTGGTGCGGCAGCGGCGGCAGGAGGACGTGCCGGAGGAAAGCGCACGTGCTCAATTTCGCTGGGCAGGTCCTCGCAACGGTAGAGGCCACACAGGTCATCCGAACACAGGACCGTGACGCAGCGGTCCTCCTCGGGGCGCGCGCACTCCACCTCGGCTTCATCCCAAGCGCGATGAATCGGGTGCTGTGCAGCGGAAGCGCAGCCCAGCACGTGGACGACCCATAATAGCCAGAGCCCTCGAGGAATTCGCATGCGCCGCGAAGCCTAGCATTCAGAGTTGCCGGAGTTTTACGTGCAGTTGCGGGTGGGCTTCCTCGTGATGAGCGGCGGATGCTCTACGCGTCGCTGCTTCAGGCGAGTGGCAAGCTGACGCTCCACGTCCTCCCAGGGGACTGTCTCGACACGGCCTTCACGGATGTCCGTGGCGCGACGCTCCAGCTCTTGCGACCACTCTGAACCGGAGTCCTCCCGCGCGGGCGCCTCATCGAGACTGAGCAGCAGCTTGTGCGCGACTTCGGCGCGCTCCTCGGGTGGGAGGCTCAAGATGCTGGTGAGCAACTCATCCTTGGTGGCCATGAGGTGAAGCCTACTCGCCGCCATTGGCTTCGGGGACTGTTGTCGACCTGATGTCCCTGCTTCACGCCCCCGGCTGAGGCGCCTCCGCCTCCTCGGACTCCACGCCGTAATACGCCAGGCACTCCGTCTCGCGGCCTCTGACGACACGTCGACCGTCCAGCGGTCCACCGTGCGCGGTGACGATGGTGCACTGTCCCTCGTCACCTTCCTGGTCGAAGTACAGCACCACCCAGTCGTGCGTCGCGTTCTGCTGATGCGCCATCGCCGTGTTGGAGAACAGCGCCCGGACGTTCCACCCGTCCAGCTTGCGCCGCATCACCGGCAACCACGCCTCACCCGAGGGATTGAACCGCCGGGGCGCGATGGTCCGCAGCGCTCCCGCGTCCGCCTTCCGGCGGTACTCCTCGTCCACCTGAAGCAATACCCCCACCTCCGGCCGAGGCCCCTCGTCCTGACTCGCGCTTTTGCGCGCCGCGCCCCGCCGGTTGCGCCCCAGCCGCGACTCGAGCAAGTCGCGCACCTGCTGCCCGCGTCGCGGTCCGAAGCCCTCCACCGCTTCGAGCCTGCCGTCGTGCGCCGCCTGCTCCAGTTCCTCCAACGAGCGCACCCCCAGCTCCTCGTGAATCCGCCGCGCCAGCTCCGGTCCGATGCCCGGCACACTGGCGAGCAGCTGCTCGGGCGAGGACTCATCCTCCAGGCGCTGCAACAACCCGAGCTGCCCCGTGCGCACCAGCTCCGCCACCGCCGCGGCGATGCTCTTGCCCACCCCAGGCAGCTCCCGCAGCCCCGCCTCGCCCTTCGAAGCCAAGAGCTCCGCGACGGACTCCGGCCACTCGCCAATCGTCCCCGCCGCCTTGCGGTAGGCCGAAATCCGGAAGGGCATCGCGTCCTGCTCCTCCAGCAGGTCCGCCACCCGTTCCAAAGCATCCGCGATGCCGATGTTGTCCTTCCATTCGACGCCCATGGCTCCTTCCAACTTGGAGCGTCAGGCCCATGACGACCACCCCGGCACCACCCACCGGACAAGCAGGCGAGCGCCAATCCCTCAGGGTGCGTCCGCGACGATGGCGTCCGCCTCGATTTCCACCAGCATCTCCGGGGAGATGAGCTTGCTCACCTCCACCATCGACGTCACCGGACGGATGCTGGCGAAGAACTCCCCGTGCGCCCGGCCCACCTCTTCCCAGCGAGAGATGTCCGTGACGTACATCCGCGTGCGCACCACGTCCTTCAGGCCCGCCCCCACCGCCTGGAGCGCGGACTCGATGTTCCGCAGCGCCTGGGCTGCCTGCAGGTAGGCATCCCCCGCCCCGACGACCTGACCCGAGGCGTCCGTGGCCGTCGTCCCCGAAATCGAGACGAAGGGCCCCACCCGCACCGCGCGCGAGTAGCCCACACGGGGCTCCCAGGGGGTACCCGTGGAGTGAAGGGTCCGCTGCATGGCTGCCTCCGAAGGCGAGAAAGTGTGCGCGGACCCTCCCACGAGCCCCGGCCGGACCGCCAGGGGCTCCTTGCTGGCTGCAAGGAAACACGGCCCGTGGTAGTTGGCCCCGGGTCATGACGAACGAGCTCGACAGGGAGGTCGCCCGGCGGCGCACCTTCGCGATCATCTCCCACCCCGACGCGGGCAAGACGACGCTGACGGAGAAGCTGCTGCTGTACGGCGGCGCCATCCATCTGGCCGGCAGCGTCAAGGCCAAGCGCGCGCGGCGCCACGCCACCAGCGACTGGATGGAGCTGGAGAAGGAGCGCGGCATCTCCGTCACCTCGTCCGTCCTCCAGTTCGTGTACCGGGACCACGCCGTCAACCTGCTGGACACCCCGGGCCACCAGGACTTCTCCGAGGACACCTACCGCACCCTCGCCGCGGCCGACGCGGCGGTGATGCTCATCGACGCCGCCAAGGGCGTCGAGCCCCAGACGAAGAAGCTCTTCAAGGTGTGCCGCCTGCGCGGCATCCCCATCTTCACCTTCGTCAACAAGCTGGACCGCTACGGCCGCGAGCCGCTGGAGCTCATGAACGAGCTGGAGCAGGTGCTCGGCATCCGCTCCTACCCGATGAACTGGCCCATCGGCATGGGGCCGGAGTTCCGCGGCGTCTATGACCGGCAGGCCCGCGTCGTCCACGTCTTCTCCGCCGAGGGCTCCCACGGCGAGTCGGAAGTCGGCGAGCGCTCGGTCTCCATCGACTCCGAAGACATCAAGTCCGTGCTCACCGAGTCGGAGTTGGCCAAGCTCCACGAGGATATCGAACTGCTCGATATCGGCGGTGACGAGTTCACCCGCGAGAAGAGCGACTCGGGCCAGTTGACGCCCATGTTCTTCGGCAGCGCGATGACGAACTTCGGCGTGCGCCCGTTCCTCGACGCCTTCCTGGACCTGGCCCCCGCGCCCACCTCGCGTCAGACGACGACGCAGGGCCCGCGCGAGCCCAACAACCCCAAGTTCGCCGGCTTCGTGTTCAAGATTCAGGCGAACATGGACCCCTCCCACAGAGACCGCATCGCCTTCATGCGCGTGGTGAGCGGCCGGTACGTGAAGGGCATGAGCGCGTTCCACTCGCGGCTGGGCAAGGAAGTGCGCCTGGCCAAGCCGAGCCAGTTCATGGCCGCCGAGCGCACCGCGATTGAAGACGCCTGGCCCGGAGACGTCATCGGCCTGTTCGACCCGGGGCAGTACCGCATCGGCGACACGCTCGCCGAGGGCACCGACGTGGAGTTCGAGGGCGTGCCGCGCTTCAGCCCCGAGTACTTCGCCGTGGTGCGCTCCAAGGACCCGCTGCGCCGCAAGCAGATGGAGAAGGGCCTGGAGCAGCTCTCCGAAGAGGGCACCGTCCAGATATTCCAGCAGCTCAGCATGGGCATGAAGGACCCGATTGTCGGCGTGGTGGGCGCCCTCCAGTTCGAGGTCCTCCAGTACCGGCTCGAGCACGAGTACGGGGCGAAGATTGCCCTGGACCGGCTGCCCTTCAGCCACGCGCGCTGGGTGGTGGGGCCCAACTTCGACCCCAAGTCCTTCGACTGGGAAGGCAACCGTCAGACGGTGCAGGACCGCGACGGCCTGCCGCTGGTCCTCTTCCGCGACGACTGGGCCCTCCAGCACGCCGAGGACAAACACCCGGACCTGAAGTTCCTCAATGAGGCGCCCATGCTTCGCAAGCTGGCGCCCATCGCCACCGGCAGCTGAAGCGCGGCAACGAGGCGATTCTTGAGCTGTGACAAGACGCCGCCGGGCGCACCCAGGGGAGGTCTGACTCGACTCCTCCGTGCTCCCAGGCGGCGCGCGCTCGAACCGCCTTTGAAAATCCCGGAATAATTCGGCAGCGCAGAAAACGACTGAGCCGCGTTGGAAGGACAACCCTTTCAATCCGAAAGAGACAGTCATGTCATTGCTGCGTCGCCGCCTCGCGGAGAATCTTTCCGCGTTGGGTCTTGTCGTGTCCGCCGTTCCTGCCTTCGCCGCGCTCCCACCCATCACCCCCATCCCCAACCTGTGTTCGAGCTACACCGCGACCCTGGCGGACTGCCAGAACCCTGTCTCGCTTTGTGCGAAAGTGGCTCGCGACGCGGCGGAGACCAATCCCAATGCAATCTGTAACACGCTCATCAAGAACGCGGCGACCAGCGCGGCGGGGGGGATGGGCCAGCGCACGGTGATGGTGCCTCCCACGCTGAACGCGGCGGGGCAGGTCGTCGCTCCGGATGCCGCCACGAAGTCCGTGGCCTTCCTGAAGGATGATGCCAACACCCTGAGCCTCAGCGGCCTGTCGGGCTTCTATCTGGGGACGGTGCATCGGGCCCAGGCCTACTTCCCGGCCACGACGCCGTTCGCGTCCCGGGTGAAGCTCAGCCGCTCCCAGCAACGCACGGGCTGGGAGAACAGTGGCAACGTCATCAACTCATGCGCCGAATACGTCTTCGAGAAGTACTACGACTACAGCGTCTTCGAGGATGCCATTGCCGCGGCGGGGACCGACTACCGCGCCATCTACAACATCGCGTACGGCGTCGCCCTGAATGGCAACCCCGTTCCGGTGTCAGCCATTGGCACGCGAGGAATCTCCAGCCCGACTCAGCGGGGCAGGGATGCCACGGCCTTCCAGCCGTCCATCACCTTCCCCACGGGGCTGCCCAAGAACGAGTTCTTCACGGTGCCGGCGAACGTGCAGGGCAAGGTCATCATCAACCAGGGCACCGAGGACAAGGCGGCCGCCATGCCGGGCGTCCGGGGTGCGGCCATCATCACCCTGAAGAACTCGGGCCGGCTGATGAACCTCTACGGCACCGTGCTCCCCACGGCCATGCGTACCACCCTCAACCAGGGCGCCAGCTACTACAACGAGAGCTGGAGCTGGCACAAATCCATGGGCCAGCGAAACGCGGCCGTGCTGGATGAGGAGATGTACTCGCTGGAGCGCCTGAAGTCGGACTTCGCCGCGCTGCTCCGGCAGCGGCAGCAGCTGGTCTCCACCATCCAGTCCGAGGTTGGCAATCAATACCGGCCGCTCCCCGGGACGTTGCAGGCTGGCGCGGCGCAGGGTGCCATGTTGGAAGACGAGGACCCGGTGAACCCGCTGGTGGGCATGGCCTATTCGCTGGTGGCGCTGGATGCCGCCATCGAAGCGGCGCTGCTCACGGCGCAGTCGCGCGGCTGCCTCGCGTTCCAGAGCGCCAGCGCGCCCGCGCCGTGTGACTGGTCTCCCAAGCGCTTTGCCCAGCGGGTGTTGAACCTGTATCAGACGCCCCGTGAGCAGGCCTTCCAGAAGTGCGTGGACTACACCAACGACGACTTCGCGGCGCTCAAGAGCAAGGCCCTGGTGATTGCTGGCAAGGTGAACTACCCCGCGCAGGACTACACGACGCGGCCCTCCGTGCTGGAGACCTACTTCCCGCGACGGGATGTCTATCTCAATGCCCTGTCCGCGGCGACGGGCGCGGTGAGGGATCCCTACACGGCGGCTCTTCGCATGAAGTGGGAGGCGGGTGACAGCTACAGCCTGGGGGATGAGACGTTCGGCGCCACCGCCGACTACCAGGTGTCCACCGAAATCAAGAACGTGACAGCGAGTGACTGCGCCATGTCCCCGGAGGTGTACGGGCGCTTCGACGCCACCGGCCGCGCGTTCAGCACGAGCGTCCAACTGGTCCACGCGGAGGCGAGGATCTCCGACACCCGCGCCGATGTCGACCTGGACGTCCTCGACAACACCATCCCCGTGTTGGATGTGCACAGGGACCTGGTCGCAGGTCAGTTCAACCTGGTGTCGGGCTCGAAGTCGAAGTCCGCGACCCTGGTGGATGTGGAGACGACGTTCGTCATCGTCGTCGTGCCCGTCACGCTGGGCGCCAAGGTGGCGGGCGTGGTGGGGCTCGACTACAGCGTGGGCGGCGAGCACAAGGTGACTCCCATCGGGTCCACCGGGTGCCGGGTGAACTCCATCAGCCTCGCGGGGAAGATTGAGCCCTATGCGAAGGTGGACGGAGAGCTGTACGCGGGCGTCGACCTGTTCATCGTCCAGGCGGGCGTCAAGGGCAAGCTCCAGCTCGTGCATGCCTCCGTCCCCATCGAGGCCACGGTCGGCCTGAACTACGGCGCGAACGGTGCTTCCGCCTTCACGCTCGGGATGGCGGGCAAGGCCGACCTCAAGTTCACGTTCCTCTCCGGGAGCATCGCCGCCTATCTGGAGGTGGGCATCTGGCCCCTCGAGGAGGAGTTCGAGGCGACCATCGTGAGCTGGGACGGCATCCACGACGATGTGAAGCTGTTCGACAGGAACGTCTCCGTGCTGGTCGCCGACCTGCGCGCGCTTTAATCACAGTCACGACGGGAGACGCCCATGAACACGCGAAAGACTCTCATCGGTGGTGCCGTGCTGGCACTGCTCCTCTGCACAGCCGCCTGGGTGGGTTTGGGTCATGAGCCCATGGCGTCTCCCGTCGCAGTGCCCTTCCAGTTCCGCTTCCCGCAGGGGCGGAGCTGGACGTATCGCCTGGACTACACGGCAGACAGCCGAGTCCAGCTCTCTGGCCAGGGGAAGCAAGCCTCCCTGGCCGGTGAGGTCCACCTCACGGGGGACCTGGTGCTTCGTGGCCATGGCGCGCGGGGCGCCGTGCAGCGGGTGGGCCTGCGCCTGGAGAGCCTGAGCCAGCACTCGCTGCGGGTCCTCGGGCAGGAGCTGCTCCCGGATGCCTCCTCCGTGGACGCGGTGTTCCTGGGCCGGGAGGCTCTGCTGGAGATGGATTCGGATGGCGTCGTGCGCGCGGTGTCCTTCCGCGAGGATGACCCGTCGCTGTTCAAGAACACCGTGCAGTCGCTGGTGGGCGAGCTCCAGGTGGTGCTCCGTGAGGGGGCCACTTGGACGGTGGAGGAGCCGACCTCGCGGGGCCGCGCCCGGACGGAGTACTCGCGGCGGGACGAGGATGCGGAGGGGGTGCGGCTCCTCAAGCGCCGCGTGGAGTACGTGGAGCTTCGAGGCCTGGGGCAGGGCGGCACGGTGAGGCTCGACTCGAGCTTCGAAGCGGACGTGGCTCGCGAGGGCGTGCTGGAGCGCGTCGACGGAGAGGAGACGGTGGAGCGCCTCGGGACGGACGGCACCGTGTCCGCGGCCTCGCACGTCCGGGTGAGCCTGGTCCGGGGCGCCACGGGCCACTTCGAGGCCGACAAGGCTCCGGTGGCCGTCGCGGTGCTCCAGCGCCTGACGCCAGGCACCATGGTCGTGGACCCGAAGGTGCGGGCGCGGATGTTGACGCAGCAGGTGGACGGCATGACGGCTGACCGCCTCTTCACGCTGCTCGAACAGTTCGCCAACGTCGGCACGCTGCCGGACCACAACCACTTCCTGCTCCAGGCCACGGGGCTCTTGGAGCAGCAGCCGGAGCTGTGCGCGCGGCTGGTGGAGCTCTTCCGGCGGCCGACGCTCCAGGTGAAGGGCCGCGCGCTGCTGTTGGACTTGCTGGCGGGGACGGGCACTCCCGAGGCGCAGGCCGCGCTCGTCCAGGCGTTGTCCTCACGGGAGGCCACCGGGGATGCGCGGTACGGCATGCTGCTCGGCCGGCTGTCGCTGGTGAGCAACCCCACCTCGGACACGGTGCGCTTCGCGGAGAAGACCTACGCGTCCACCGAGGGCGAGCCGCGCGTCGCCAGCACGTACGCGCTGGGCTCGACGGCCGGGGCGCTCTACCGGCAGGAGAAGTCACCCGAGGCGTGGGCGGCGGTGCGGCGACTGGCCGAGGACCTCCGCGCGTCGAAGGCCCCGGAAGAGCAGGCCCACCTCTTGATGGCGCTGGGCAACGCGGGTGTCGTAGAGCAGGCCGACGTCATCGCGGGCTACGCGAGCGCGACGAGCCCCGAGGTGCGTCGGGCCTCCGCCAAGGCGCTGCGGAAGATAGCGACGCCGGAGGCCACCATGACCTTGCTGTCTTTGGCGGCGGACACCCAGCAGCCCGTGCAGGCCACGGCGATGGAGTCCCTGGGCCGGCGCCCGCTGGATACGGGGCTGTTGATGGACCTGCGGGACCTGGCGCTGAACGGCGGCGTGAAGGTGGAGAACTACCACGTGTTCGTGTCGCTGGTGGCCCCCTACCTGGAATCGGAGCCGGACGTGGTGCGTGAGCTGCTGAGTCACCTGCTCACGCAGGATGTCCGGGACCGGCAAGTGCTCACGCGCATCCGGGGCCTGCTGGGGACCTGAGACGCGCTATTTGTAGACGTTCACCGTGCCGCCCCGGAACGCGGAGTCGCGCAGGACGAGGCCTTCCTTGTAGAGGCGGGCCGTCTTGGGGCCGACGAAGAAGTCCTTCGGCTGGCCGCGACGGAACGTCTTCTTCACGTGCTCCTCGATGTCCATGAACAGGCGCCGGAAGCGGTCCGGCGCCGCGTTCTTCCGGCCCGTCTGCGCGGTGATGTCCAGCTCCGCCCAGAGCTTGCCGCTGAGGAGTTCACCTTCCTCGTTGGTGCGGCAGCGCTCCAGGAAGATGACGGGGGAGCGCACCTCGTCCACGCGCCAGTAGCCCTTGTCCGGGCCGCGCTTCATCTTGTCGACGATGGCGGGGCCCAAGTCGCTGGCCACCAGGTACATCTCCTCCTCGGGCAGCCGCTCCATGTTGTCCTGGTGGGCGCGGAACGTCGTCCAGTCCGCTGGAACGCGCCGGGGGTACACCTCCAGCACGAAGCGCTCCAGGAAGCGGAAGAAGGCGAGCTCGTCGTCGGGAGTCATGAAGAACTGAAGGACATTGGCCATTGCCCGGCCCTCATATCCTTGTGCTCCTCCCCGCGAAAGCCCGGGGTGAGGCGGGTTATAGAGACTTCATGGATACCTGGCTGCTTTCCCGGATGCAGGAGCTGAAGGACCTCCAGGGGCTCATCGGCCTCGCCACGTGGGACCAGGAGACGTACCTGCCCGCCAAGGCCGGCTCCGCGCGCGCCCATCAGCTCTCCACCCTGCAGGGCATCCACCACGAGCGCCTGGTGGACCCTCGGCTGGGGGACGCGCTCGCCAAGGCGGCCACCGAGGCGGGTCTGACCGGCGACGAGCGCGCCATGGTCTCGGTCCTCCAGCGCGAGCGGGAGCGCGAGGTGTGTGTGCCCGCCGCCCTCGTCCGTGCCCTGGCCGAGGCCCAGAGCCATGGCCTCCAGGCGTGGCGCGAGGCTCGAAAGGAGCGCCGCTTCGCCCGCTTCCAGCCCGCCCTCCAGCGCCTCCTGGAGCTGCGCCGCGAGCAGGCGGATGCGTACGGCCATGAGGGCGAGCGCTACGACGCCTTGCTGGAAGGCTACGAGCCCGGCATGCGCGTCTCCCGGCTCACGCCGGTGCTGACCACGCTGCGCGAGCAGCTCATCCCCATGGTGGGCAAGCTCACGGGCGCGAAGCGACAGGTGCCGGCCCTCTTCGACGGGCGGCGCTTCGACAAGGACGCGCAGTTTCGCTTCACGCTGCGGCTGCTGGCGGACCTGGGCTTCGACCTGGAAGCGGGACGACAGGATTTGAGCATCCATCCCTTCACCGGGGGCACGCACCCGCTCGACGTGCGGCTCACGACGCATGTCGATGAGTCGAACCCGCTGCCCGCCATCTTCAGCACCATCCACGAGGCGGGGCACGGTCTGTTCGAGCAGGGCTTCGCGCCCGAGCACCACCGCACGCCGCTGGCGGCCTCGCCCTCCATGGGGCTGCATGAGTCGCAGTCACGGCTCTGGGAGAACATGGTGGGACGAGGGCGTCCCTTCTGGGAGCACTACTTCCCGCTGCTTCGAGAGAGCTTCCCCGACGCGCTGGCGCAGGTGGACCTGGATGCGTTCCACACCGTCGTCAACGACGTGCGCCCGTCGCTCATCCGCACCGAGTCCGACGAGGTGACGTACAACCTCCACATCGCCGTGCGCTACGAGCTGGAGCTGTTGCTGATTCGCGACGAGCTGCCGCTCGCGGACCTGCCCGCCGCGTGGAACGAGCGGATGGAGCGCTACCTCGGCGTCACCCCGCCCGACGACACGCAGGGCGTGCTCCAGGACATCCATTGGGCCTGGGGCGAGCTGGGCTACTTCCCGACGTACTCGCTGGGCAACCTCTACTCGGCCTCGCTCTACCGCGTCGCCGCGCGGGAGCTGGCGGACCTCGACGGACAGCTTCGTCAGGGGAAGATGCTGCCGCTGCGCGACTGGCTGCGTGAGCGCATCCACCGCCAGGGCTTCCGTCTGCCGGCGGAGGCGCGGGTGCGCGAGGTGACGGGACAGGGGCTCACCGACGCGGACTTCCTCGGGTACCTGCGCGAGAAGTACGGCGCGCTCTACGGTGTGACGCTCTGAGCTGCTCTGGAGACGCGGGCGCTCGGGCCCGGCGCAAGAACGAGTGGGCACGAGCGGAGCCATCCGCTCGCCCTTGAATCAGCGCCGCTCAGAACGAGAACAGGAGCGGGTGGCAGGCACGGGCCAGCCGCAGTGCGTCCTTCGCCAGCGTGTATGAGCCTGGATCATCCGCGTCCAGCCAGGCCGTGCGCGCGACCAGGCTGCTCAACTCGAAGCACAGGCTGGTGGTGCGCCGTGACAGGCGACTGTCCTTGCGCAGCGCGCGCACGTTGAGCTCGCACAGCTCCGCGCACTGCCGCAGCACGCGCACGGAGGCGCTGCTCAACGGCTCTCCCTGCACCACCAGCCGCGCCATTCCCGCCTCGCAGGACACCTGGCACTGGAGGCTTGCCTCAATGCAGCGCGACACGTCCGCGCGAGCACCACCCAGCCTGGCTCCCGTCATCGCTCGCACCTCCGAACCGCTAACCAGGGTATGCACGCCGAGCAGGGGAGCAACTGGAAGTGGGGCATGGGATGCCAGATGTTAAACGGTCACCATGCCCAAGCTCACGCTCGTCCCTGACGAAATCGAAGAATACGCTCGCACGCACACCGCGGCACCCGCGCGACTCTTCGAGGAACTCAAGGACATCACCCAGACACGCACGTCTTCTCCGGGTATGCAGGTCGGGCCCGTGGAAGGCGCCTTCCTGAGAATGCTCGTCTCGCTCACCAGTGCGAAACGCGTCCTGGAAATCGGGACCTTCACGGGATACTCGGCGTTGATGATGGCGGACGGGCTCCCCGACGACGGAGAGCTCATCACCTGTGACATCAATCCGGAGACGGCCGAGATTGCCCGCGACTTCTTCGCGCGCAGTCCGAATGGTCGGAAAATCCAGCTCCGACTCGGGCCTGCCCTGGAAACCGTGAAGACGTTGCGGGGCCCGTTCGACCTGGTCTTCATCGACGCGGACAAGGGGAACTACAGCGCCTACTGGGACGCGGTGGTGCCGCTGGTGCGTCCCGGTGGGTTGCTCGTCGCGGACAACGTGCTGTGGTCCGGGCGCGTGCTGAGCCCGGAGTCCGCGCAGGACCACGCGGTGGTGGCCTTCAACGCGAAGGTCGTCGCGGATGCGCGCGTGGAGCCGGTGCTGCTGACGGTGCGCGACGGGATGATGCTCGCGCGCAAGCGCTGACTTCAGTAGCGCGCGAGGAACCGCGTCAGGCCGGGCCGCAGGGCCTCGCGCTGGGCGATGCACTGGTCCACGCGCTCCAGGGACTGCGCCAGCGCGCGCTCTCCGCCCTCGAAGTCGCGAGCGCGCGGGGCGAAGAAGCGCTCCACCTCGTCACGGTGCCTGGCGTCGCAGAAGAAGGCGCCGCTCGACAACAGCCACGTGGAGATGTCCCGGGGCAGCCGCTCGCGCAGCGTGTCGAAATGCTCGCGCAGGAAGGCGAAGGCCACCTCTCGCGTGTGCGTCTCCGAGAGCTGGCTGAAGAGGATGGCCAGCGCCTCGCGCGTGTCCACCTTCGCGTCCAGCAGCAGCTCCAGGCTGGCGCGCGCGAGCGCCGCGTCGCGGAATCCGCCCAGCGCTCCGAAGAGCAGTCCACGCTCCTGCTCGGTGGTGGCGGTGCGCGCGGCGTCTCGCAGTCTCTTGTGCAGGGCGGCGTCTCCGGCCACCGCGGCGGACTGGAGCACCGTGGCCGCGTCCTCCGGAGGCAGGGAGGTCCGGTCCTCGAGCCAGCGCAGCGTGAGTCGACGGGCCTCGGCGCGCAGCTTCGGGTCCTCGCCCTCGTTGGCCGCCATCCACATCAGCGTGGGGCGCATCAACCTCAAGTCTTCGCTCTCGCCGGGCCTGGACACGAAGCCCACCGAGCGCGCGCGGTCGCCGAAGAGCCCTCGCACGAAGCGCGCCCGGTGCGGACGCAGCGCATCCGGAACCAGGTCCGTGTGCACGCTGCCCACCACGCCCGCCGCGCTGTTCACCAGGTCCGAGCCTCCTTCACCCAGCCGCGTCACCAGCGTGAGGGCCTGGCTCACGTCCAGCTCGCCGCTGGAGAGCAGCGCCTGGGCATCCGCCATCAGCACCAGCCGCTCCGGAACGGTGAGCTGCCGGCCGCCCTGTCGCGTCAGCCGCTCCATCCCATCTCCGCGCAGCAACGCATGATAGTAGCCGCGCGCCTCCGCGTTGGGATGGACCCAGTCCGGACAGCCCTTCGCCTCGGTCAGCTCCAGCGAGCCCGTGGGCTCGGTGAGCACCGTGCAGACGCGGCCGTCCTTCTCGCCCACGGCGTAGCGCACGCACAGCGGCACCTGCCAGGGCCGCGAGTCCTCCGCCTGCTTCGCCCCGAGCGGCAGGTAGCGCCGCTGCTCCAGCGCGAGCCGTGGCGGGCCGTCCTTGGGGCACTGGAGCGTCATCGCCACCAGAGGCACGCCGGGCTGGTCCAGGAACGAGGAGAACACGGGCGCGACGTCCCGGCCGGCCTCGAGCGACAGCGCCTGGAAGAAGTCCTCCGTGGTGGCGGTGCCCCGCGCGTGCGCCTGGAGATAGTGGCGCACGCCGCGCTGGAAGGCCTCGGCGCCCACCCAGGACTCGAACATGGCGAGCACGGCGGCGCCCTTGCCGTAGGTGATGCCGTCGAACGCGCTGTGGATGTCCCCGGGCGCTTCAATGGGCTGGCGGATGCTGCGCGCGGTGACGAGCCAGTCCTCGCGCATGGCGTGGCCTCGGGCCTCCACGCGGCGGATGTCTCCGCGCCACTCCGGACGCCAGCGCTTCACCACCTTGAAGGCGAGCCAGTCCGCGAAGGACTCGTTGAGCCACAGGTCGTCCCACCACGCGGGGGTGACGAGGTTGCCGAACCACTGGTGCGCCAGCTCGTGCGCCTGCGTCTCCGCGAAGCCGCGCTGTCGCCACACGGTGTCCTTGCCGGGCTCGGCGAGCACCAGCGGCGCGCCGAAGGTGATGAGGCCCGGGTGCTCCATCGCTCCGCCCAGGAGTCCCGGCACCGCGAGCACGTCCAGCTTCGGGTAGGGGTAGGGCGTGCCGAACCACGTCTCCAGCTCCGAGAGCAGCGGCGGGGTGACGGAGGCGGCCCAGGTCGTCTCCGCCGCGCGGCCCCTGGGCACGACGATGCGCACCGGCACGCCGTTCTGTCCCGCCTTCCCCGCGTCCACCGACTCGAAGGGCCCCACCGCGAAGGCCACCAGGTACGTGGGCAGAGGCTGCGTCGTCTGGAAGCGCACCGTCTTCCAGCCGTCCGTCCCCGGCTCCTCGGAGCGCACGGGGGTGTTGGCGAAGGCGGAGTCCTCCGCGCGCACGCGCAAGCTCAGCACCCAGGGAATCTTGAAGGCGGGCTCGTCGAAGCAGGGGAAGGCGCGCCGCGCGTACAGCGGCTGGAACTGCGTCATCGCGTACCAGTTCCCGCTCTCCTGCTCGCGGAAGACGCCGCTGTCCTCCTTGTCGTACGCGCGGCCCGAATACTCGACGTGCAGCGTGACGTGGCCCGCGGGAAGCGGCTCGCGCGCGACGAAGGCGAGCAGGTCGTCACCGACGGGCAGCGCCTCCGTCGACACGCGCGTGTCCCCCACCTGGAAGTGGCTCTGGCTCACGGTCAGCTCGGAGGCGTGCAGCCACAGCGTGCGCGTGGGCTCCGACAGCGACAGCTCCACGTCCACGGTGCCCCGGAAGGTCTCCTTCCGAGGGTCCAGCTCCAGCGTCACCGTCTGGCGCGTGGGCCGTGCGCTCCAGTCGAGGCGCAGGCCCGGTGGCGACAGGACGCGGGTGTCCTCGACGGGGGGCGGTGCGACAGGTGCTCGAGCCACGGGTGGGGGCGCCCGCGAGGCCACTTCACGCGAGCCGCTGACGCAGCCCGCGTGGAGCAGCGTCAGCAGCAGGGCGATGACCGCGCCAGGGTGTCCGAACCGCATCGGGAAGCTCCGTCCGCCAGACCAAGGGCGACTCGTGACGGGGGGCATTCCATCATTGCCGCCCGGGAGACGGTAGTGCTTCCACGAGGTGTCAGATGTGACGCGGTGGCGTGACAGCGCGGCGCTCAGCCACCGACGACGGGGAAGGCGGCCAGGAGTTCGATGAGGGCGGGGCCGTAGAGCTGCAACCGCTTGTCACCGAAGTAGGGCACCTGGGCCAGCTCCTCCAGATTCCCGGGAGGCTGCGCGAGCAGCGCGTCCATCAGCGGATTGGTGAGCACCACGCTGGGCGTCACCTTGCGCTCGGTGGCCTTCTCCACGCGGAAGGCCTTGAGGGCGTCCTCGCGCTTGCGGCGGTTGGTGTCCTTGGGGCCCTTGTTCTCCCGCTCCTGGGGCAGCTCGCCGTTGCGCGACTTCTCCAACTGCACGCGGACGATGGCGAGCACCTCGTCACCATGGGCGCGCACGAAGGCGCCTCGCACGCCCGCCGCGCGCGCCAGGTCCTTGGGCGTGGAGGGCAGCCGCGTGGCGATGTCCGCCAGCGCCATGTTGGAGAGCATGCGCCCCATGGGGATGTTCTCCTGCTCCGCCCACTCCAGTCGCTTGCGGTGCAGCGCGTGCGCGATGGCGTTCGCCAGCGTCAGCTGCGTGGGGGACAGCCCCGAGCGCGGCAGCTTGGGCTTGAAGTCCGCGCCCACGTCGGGCCGGGCCACGGCTTCGTCACAGAGCCTGTCGCAGTCCAGCACCACCTCTTCCAGGATGCCCGCCTCGCGGCACGACTCACGCACCTGCCGGCCCAGCTCGCACAGGTAGCGCACGTCGTTGGCGATGTAGGTGTGCATGCCCGGGGGCAGGGGGCGCAGCGAGAAGTCGGACTGCTGATGCTCCTTCGGCAGCTCCACGCCCAGCTTCTCCCGGGCCACGTCCGCCAGTCCGACCTTGGGCCAGCCCAGCAGCGTCGCGGCCCGGTGCGTGTCGAACAGGCCCCGCACCCGCACCCCGCCCTCGGCCAGGAACTGCAAGTCGCCCTGGGCCGCGTGGAAGTACTTGGTGCGCTCCGGGTCGGCCAGCAGCGGGGCGAGCAGCCGGGCCTCCACGCCGGGCTGGAGCGTGTCGAAGAGGAAGACGTCCTCGTCGGTGGCGACCTGGAGGAAGCACAACCGGGCGCGGAAGGCGTGCATGGAGTCGGCCTCCAGGTCCACGGCCAGCTCGCGGGCCGCCTCCAGCTTCTGGAGGGCGCTCTGGGCCCCGGCGGAATCCACCACGTCCACGTCACCCTGCGGGTAGGTAGGCATCGAGCTGGGCAGGCTAGCGGACCGGACCGCCTGAATGACGTGTTTTTTCCCGGGCCGCCGCTAGGATGGCCACGCCGATGAATGACGTCCAGCGCCTGGAAAAGAGTCTGCTTGGCCACATGGGCCGAGCCATCGCGGACCACCGCCTCATCGAGGACGGGGACCGCATCATGGTGGGTGTGTCCGGAGGCAAGGACTCCTACACCATGCTCTACCTGCTCCGGGAGCTGCAGCGCCGCGCGCCGGTGAAGTTCGACCTGCTCGCGGTGAACCTGGATCAGGGACATCCTGGATTTCCGGGACACGTCCTGGAGGAGTACTTCCAGCGAGAGGGCTACGACTACAAGCTCCTCAAGGAGGACACGTACAGCATCGTCCTGGAGAAGACGCCGCCCGGGAAGACGCAGTGCGCGGTGTGCTCGCGCATGCGGCGGGGCATCCTCTACACGGCGGCGGTGGAGCTGGGGTGCACCAAGATTGCCCTGGGCCACCACCGCGACGACCTCATCCACACGCTCCTGCTCAACATGTTCTTCGCCGGCTCCATCAAGGCGATGCCGCCGTTGCTCAAGAGCGATGACGGGCGCAACGTGGTCATCCGGCCGCTGTGCTACGCGCCGGAGAAGGACATCGCGAAGTTCGCGGAGCTGAAGGCCTTCCCCATCATCCCCTGCGACTTGTGCGGCACGCAGGAGAACCTCCAGCGCAAGCGGATGCAGCGGCTGGTGGAGGACCTGGGCAAGGAGATTCCCAACGTCCGGCAGAGCCTTCTCAACGCGATGGCCAACGTGCGGCCGTCGCACCTGATGGACAGGGCGCTCAACCCCGACCCGCTGAACGCGAGCGAGGCGGGAGTGGCGGTGGCGCCCACTCAAGACACGCAGGACACGCAAGGGGGAGCCAGTCCATGGCTCGAGAGCAGGCAGTGAGCGCGCGCAAGGAGCGTAACGCCGCGCTGGTGGAGGCGATGTTGCTGGCGGCGATGGCCGACGGCCGTGTGTCTCAGCGGGAGATGCAGACGTTGCTCAGCCGCGTGTTGGAGCGGCCGGAGTTCGAGGGCACGCGTCCGGAGGAGCTCAACGCGCTGGTGGAGTCCAGCGCGGCGCGGCTGTCCGAGGCGCGAGACTTGGAGGACGTGCTCTCGTCGCTCCGGCGTCGGCTGCCGGACCACAAGAACCGGATGCTGGCCTTCGGGCTGGCGGCGGCGGTGGCGCTGGCGGACCAGCGGGCCACGCGCACGGAGCTGGGGCTGCTCAAGACGTTCCAGGCCGCGCTGGGCATCTCCGAGGACGAGGTCGCCCAGATCATCGACGTCATCGAGAACGGCGGCAGCCTGGCGGAGGCCCTGGGCGAGCCGCTGGAGCGGCTGTACGCGGAGGTCATGGTGCTGGTGAGCGCGGCGGACGGGCGGCTGAAGGAGGCCGAGGCCCGGGCGCTGGTGGAGAGCTTCGCGGCGGACCCCCTCTTCGAGAACGTCAGCCCGGAGCGCGCGCAGAGCTTCGTGAGCGAGTCGGTGGCGGCGCTGTCCGCGGAAGGGCTGCCCCAGCGACTCCATGTCCTGGCGCACGGCCTGACGACGCACGCCCAGCGGGTGAAGGCGTTCCGGCTGGCCACGAAAATCGCCCACGCGGGCGGCGAGCCCAGCGTTCCGGAGCAGCGCATCCTGGACATGCTCCAGGCGACGTTCGGTCTCGCCGACGACGAAGTGGCGCGACTGGGCAGGGAGGGGTAATCAGGGGGGCAGCATGACCCTTCAAGTCCCTTCCACCTCCAGGCACTCCTTCCGCTTCGGGCTGCCGCCGTCCCTGGGCAGCGAGATGGCGCGGGAGCGCGCGGACCGGCTGGCGGCCTTCCTCCAGAGGGCGCTGGGCAAGCTGGTGGAGGTGAGCGTCGCGTCCAGCTACGAGACGCTCGCCAAGGATTTGCTCTCCGGGCGCGCGGACGCGGCCTGGGCGCCTCCCTTCGTCTGCGCGCGGATGGAGGCCATGGGCGTGCGGGTGGTGGTGCGTGGGGTGCGCAGGGGCATGTCGTCCTATCGCTCGGCGCTGGTGTGCCGGGCGGGGGCGGGGCTGTCGGTGGAGCGCCTCAAGGGCACCACGGCGGCGTGGGTGGACCGGGATTCGGTGGCGGGCTACCTGTTGCCCACCGCGTACCTGAAGGCGCAGGGGCTGGAGCCGGCGCGGGCCTTCTTCGCGCAGCACTTCACGGGCTCCTATCAGGGCGCGCTGGAGTCGGTGCTGGACGGCAAGGCGGACGTGACGAGCGTCTTCTGTCCGCCGTCCTCCACGGGGCTGACGTACAGCACCGGCGTGGAGGACGTGCTGGGCACGGGCGCGGGGCGCCGCTTCGAGCTGATTGCGTACACGGACGAGGCGCCCAATGACGGGGTGCCGGTGGCCATGGGGCTTCAGCCGCAGTTGGTGACGACGCTGGAGTCGACGCTGCTGGGCTTGCAGTCCTCGCCGGAGGGCGTGTCGCTGTTGAAGGACATCTTCAACGCGGAGCGCTTCGAGCCCTCGCCTCGCATGGGCTACCGCGCGCTGTACCGCGTGGCGCTCGCGAGCCTGTAGCGCGCCGCGGCGCGCGATTTCGCGTGGGTGGCTCCAGCGAGCCGGTGCAGGATGCCGCGCATGAGCGACCTCAAGAACTACCAGGGCGGCTGTCACTGCGGGCAGGTGCGGTACGAGGTGAAGCTGGACCTCTCCCAGCCCGCGATAACGTGCAACTGTTCCATCTGTCAGAAGACGGGCTCCATGTTGAGCTTCGTCCCGGTGTCGGAGTTCACGCTGCGCTCCGGCGACGCGGCCCTCACGGACTACCAATTCAACAAGAACGTCATCCACCACCTCTTCTGCTCGAAGTGTGGCGTGCGCTCCTTCGCGCGCGGCGTGGGCCCGGATGGCGCGGAGATGGCCGCCATCAACGTGCGCTGCCTGGATGGCCTGGACCTGGGCACCGTGAAGACGATGCAGTTCGACGGCCGGAGCCGCTGAGCCGTCAGTCGCCTTCGGGCTCACCGTGAGAGCCACCGCCGCGCGGCGGCACGCGCTTGGGCGCGGAGCCGCTGTCGGCGGGCCTCGCGGCACCTGTCCGGCCAGGAGGAGGCGAGGGCGCCTTGCCGGAGCCCGTGCCGCCCTTGGCCGGAGCCGTCGGAGCGGGCGACCCGCTGTTGGTGCCCTGGCCTCGCGGAACGGGCGCGGCCGTCGTCGAGGAACCCGCTCCCGCGCGCTTGGGCCCCATGGGCGTGGTCGACGACGCGGACACGCCGCCTCCCGGAGTCTTGGAGGGCAGGGCGGGCGCCGAGGGTGAGGAGGCGCCTGGCTTGCGTGGAGGCGCGGACGCGGTGCGCGGCGCGGCCTTCGGCGCGGAGTTGCCCGTGTCACCCGCCGCCGCTGCCGCCGCGGCCTGCTGTCGGGCGGCGATGCGCGGGTCGTAGTGGATGACGGTGGGCTCGGCGGCGAGCCGCTCCTCCTCCAGCTCCTCCGAATACGTGTCCTGCATGAAGGCCGCGAGGTGCGCTGGCGTCGCGTGCAGCTTGTGCTGCACGAGGAACTCATCCAGCGCGAGCTGCACCTCGCCCGCCGATGCGAAGCGCTCGTCGCGCTTGCGCGCCAGCGCCTTGAGCACAATCGCGTCCAGCTCCTTCGGGATGTCCGCCGAAATCTCCGACGGCGGGACAATCTTCGTCCCCACCACCGCCTTGAGCGTGGCGATCTCCGTGTCCCGCTTGAACAGGCGCTGGTGCGTCAGGAGCTCGTAGAACACCGTGCCCAGTCCGAAGATGTCGGAGCGATGGTCCAACGGCTCGCCCCGCGCCTGCTCCGGGGACATGTACGCGTGCTTGCCCTTGATGGTGCCGACCACCGTCTGGGAGAACTTCCCGGACGCCTTCGCCACCCCGAAGTCGATGAGCTTGACGCCGCCGTTGTAGCCGACGAGCACGTTCTGCGGTGACACGTCCCGGTGGATCAACGCCAGCTTGCGGCCCGACGGACTGCGCGCGTTGTGCGCCGCATCCAACCCCGCCGCCGCGTCCGCGATGATGCGGCACTTGAGCGCCAGCGGAATCGACAGCTTGCGCTGCTGGGCCCTGAGTCCCAGGGGCCCCACCGCCTCGCCATGCACGTACTCCATGGCGATGAAGTACTGCCCGTCCACGTCACCCAAGTCATAAATCTGGGCGATGTTCGGGTGGTTGAGGTGCGCGGCGATGCGCCCCTCGTCGAGGAACATCTCGATGAACTCGTCATCCTCGGACAGGTGGGGCAACAGCCGCTTCACCACCAGCAGCTTCTGGAAGCCCACCGGCCCCTTCTGCCGAGCGAGATAGACGGCGCCCATCCCGCCGATGGCGATTTTCCGCAACAGCTCGTAGCGGCCGAATGTCTCCACGTCGGGGCCACGATAGCCGCGTGGGGCCCACATGCGGAAGCCCGCGCCGCGTCATTTCCCCGGAGACGACCGCGCCCCGCATCCAGGTGGATGCGGGGCGCTTGTACCTCGGCGACCTCAGGGAGCGGTGGGAGGGACCTTGCAGACGCTGCGGTAGCGCACCTCCACCGTCTGTCCGGGCGTCGGCACCGCCGCGCCCCCGAAGACGATGGTGTTCGCGGCCCCGTCATACGTCCACTGGGTGTCCGGCACCGGCTGGCCCTGCACGCGCACCGTCATCTCCGCGGCGCCCGCGGGCTGGGCCGTCAGCGGGAAGTCCGCCTGCAGGTCTCCCGCGCGCTGGATGACCGAGTCCAGGAGGGGCCGGTAGTCGCCCTCGCAGATGGACTCCGCCCGGCCGCCCGTCCCGCGGGCGACTTCCGCGAACCGGTCCGCGTCTCCACCAGCCGTGGTGCAGCGGGTGTCGGTGGGCACCAGCGCGTAGAGCTGGCTGCGGTGTGACATGCCCGTGCCCTTCAGCGTCTGGAGGAACTGGATGTAGCTGTCCGGCACGAAGCCCGAGTTGTCGTCCTCGTCCGCCAGCACCACCACGGCCATCCGCGCCGCCGGCCGGGTGAAGCCCCAGTTGCCGTCGTTGGGCTGCGCGGTGCGCGGGTCGTCCGTCTGCTCGGACAGCGGCGCGGAGAGCGCCTGGCGCATCGTCTCCAGGCCCTGCACCAGGTTGTGGCACAGGCCCACGTCGATGTTGGCCTGGAGCCCCGCCGCCGCGTTGGGGCTGTTGCTGGAGAGCACCCGCGCGCGGTTGCCGTCCACCGGGAACAGGCGCCCGGCCTCGCCACCGTTGGCGCCGCCACCACACTGCGGCCCGCGCTGCACCAGGCCCGTGCTGGTGACACCCACGCGCACGTCCACGTTCTGCTGCCGCGCGTAGTCCAGCCAGCCGGGAATCGCCGACTTCAGGCGCTCCTGGTACGGGTCCATCGTCGTCGTGTTGGAGACCACGAAGAGCACGTCGAGCTGGCTGTCGGTGCCCTGCGTGTAGCGGTCCACCTGGATGCCCTCGTGGTTCGTCTCGCCAATCAGCGGCACCAGGAACGGCGCGGCCTCGTTCGCGGCGCGCAGGTACATGGGCGTGTAGTGCTGACCCAGCACGTTGCGCGCGTAGTCCACCTCCAGCTCGAAGCCCTCGCCGGCCAGGAGCGTGCGCGGCTGGGTGATGGGCGTCAGCAGCGAGAACTGCGTGCTCGTGCCATTGCCGATGTCGGCGCCCGTCACGGTGATGGGCTCACTGCACCGGTTGGAGATGTACGTCTTGCGCGGCGCCGCGGCGCAGTCGTAGCGGATGGCGCCGAAGTCCACGTACGAGGGCGTGGCGACCAGGCAGCTCGCCTTGGACACACCCTTGAGGGGCAGCGTCACCGTGGGCGCCGCCGGGTTGTTCACTGTCAGCTTCAGCTCGCCCGTGTACTCACCCTCGGCCGAGGGCCGGAAGGCCACCATGGCGCTGAAGGCCGTATCGTAGAGCACCACGCCACCGGTGAGCTTGCCGCCCGGCATGAAGAAGGCGCCGTTCGCGTCGTTGGACAGGTGCACGTCCTTCACCGCGCACTCCGCGCGTCCCGGGTTGCGGAAGTAGAAGCCCAGCACCGCGCCCCGGCCCGGCACCACGTTGCCGAAGTCCATCACCGGCTGGGGCAACAGCTCGTACACGCAAGGCCCGCTGGTGCGCGCCCGGCCCGTCAGGATGACCTCGCGCTCCGCGTTGAAGAGGTCGTCCGAGCGCACGCGCAGCCGCGCCTGGAAGGTGCCCTCCGACGTCGGCTCGAAGTAGACCTTCAGCTCCAGGGCGTCGTTGCCCGGCGCGATTTCCAGGCCGCCGGAGTCCAGCGCGGGCCACGCGCCCGCCGTCCACGGATAGCGCTGCGTGCCGCGCGTGGGCACGTCCACGTTGAACTGGTTGCTGGCGCCGTCCGAGACCACGCCCACGAAGCGCAGCGAGCCGTTGGTGCCCGCGTTGGTGATGCGGATGACCTTCTCCACCTTGCCGCCCACCGGCAGCTCGCCGAAGTCCAGCGCCACCGGCGTCACCGCCAGGGTGGGCCGGCCGCCCCGAGCGTCCAGGATGACCTCTGACTGCCGAGGCTTGTCGGACGCGTAGTTCACCTTGAGGTCGCCCACGTTGGGGCCGGAGAAGCGCGCGGCGAACTCCATCTTCAGCTCCACCACCTCGCCCGGCGCCACCGTGGAGCCCTCCGGCTTGGAGAGCGGCACGAAGGCGTGGTCGCTGGTGATGAGCTGCGAGATGGTGACGGGCCGCCAGGTGATGTTGCGCGCTCGCGTGAAGGACTGCGTGCGCTCATGCACTGGAATCAAATCGAAGGGCACCGGCGCCGGGTCGAACACGAAGGCGGTGGCCACCGAGTTGCCCTTGAGGTCCACCACCGTCGCGGTGCACGTCTCGCACGAGCGCACCTCCAGCCGAGCGTCCATGGCCCCCAGCGCGCGCGGCAGGTACTGCGTGCTCACCTTGCGCGAGGACAGCGGCGGAATGGTGATGGTGTCCGGCGTGAAGGGGTCCGGCCAGTCGCCGTGCACCGCCAGCGTCAACGGCAGGTCCACCGGATTGGTGACGGTGACCTCCAGGTTGCGCTCGCTGTCCACCTCCAGCGTCTCGTAGTCGAGCACCGGCGGGTCGATGATGATTTGCGTGGGCGTGCCCAGGCCGGTGACTCGCACCTGCGCCTGCGCGCCCTGGTTCGCGTCGGTGGAGACGTAGACCGTCTCCTCCGTCACGCCTTCACCCAGCGGGTGGAAGCGCACGCGCACCAGATGCGACTCGCCCGGCATCACCCGGCCGCCGCCATCCGCCAGCTCCACCTCGTACGAGGGGTTGCCGATGATGGGCAACGCCTCGATGGCGAAGAAGGGCACATAGCCGACATTGCGGATGCGCACCTCTCGCTCCCGCCACTCGCCCACCGGCACCTCGCCGAAGTCGAGCACGTCCATGTCCACCACTGCTGTCGCCTGCACCGCGCGGGTTTCATTCCCCTCGTGGCAGCCAACCAGTCCAGTGGCGACGAGTACCGCCATCGCGAGGACTCGCCCCCTCAACCCCATCCCCATTGTCCGCTCCTCACCCTTCTCCCCACACGCACCCGTCTGGGTCCGGTGCGTGATCCGCCGGCTTCCCCTATTCCAATTCGCATACCAACCGAAAGGACGAGGACGGTGTCCTGAATTCAAGGGGTTGGGATGCGCAGTCGCCGCCGTGGGCGTCAGGTGGAACGGAGTTACCCTGGAAGGTGAAAGACTTTTCCAGGTGTTCTGACCGGTGCGGGGCCTTCAGCGGATGAAGTCGCGGAGCATGCGAGCGACTTCGGCGGGCCGTTCCATGTGCACGTGATGTCCACCAGGAATCATCAGCGGCGGTGCGACGAGGGTGCGCAGGGCCGCCACCCGCGCGTCCAGCTTCGGGGCGTCAGGCCACAGGCCGTCCTGGCCGCGGATGAGCTGCACCGGGCAGGTGAGGGCGGCCTGGAGGGCGAGCCACTGTGCTTCGTCGTACCCCTGCGCGAAGCGACGCCGGTGTCGTGAGTCGAACGTGAAGGCCACCCCCCCTTCGTATGGCTCGGTGCCATGCCGGGCCAGATGCAAGGCGGCGGCCTCCGGCAAGGAGGGGTTGTTCTCGCGCAGTCGCCCGGCGGCGGACGCGACATCCGGGTAGCGCTTGCGATTCGGGGGCCGGCGCGAGTCATTCAGGAAACCTCGCAGCCGCTCCACGGCGACTTCGGGCGGCCCGCCGCTGGGGCCCAGGCTTTCGATGAGCGACAGGCCGAGCACCCGCTCCGGCCGCACGGCCGCGTACGTCAGCGCGATGATGCCGCCCAGCGAGTGGCCCACCAGGTGGGCGCGCGTCAGCCCCAGCCCGTCCAGCGCGGCCTCTATATCGAGGAGGAGGTCGCCGGATTGGTAGTGGGCCTCGGGCGGCGCGTGCGCGCTCTGCCCCATGCCGCGGAAGTCGAGCAGCGCCACGCGCCAGTCGGCGGGCACGTGCTCCAGGACACCGTCGAAGCTGTGGGAGTGGTCCAGCCAGCCGTGGAGGAACAGCACGGCGGGCGCGGTGTCGGGACCCGGACGCCAGCGCACGTGAAGGCGCAGGCCCTGGGCATCGACGAAGCGGGATTCGAGCGGGGTGGACACGGGGCGGCTCCTCCCCGTGGCTTACCCCAGCGTGAGTCCTGTCTCTAGCGCGGCGGCGTGGGCGGCCTCGGAGGCGCCCCGGTATCGGGCTTGGACATCACCAGCGCGAGCTGTCGCGCCTGGTTCTCCGTGGCACAGCGATACTCCTGGATCCTCCCGTTCTCCTTCTCGATACGGAGTACCCAGACGTCGTTTTCCTTCGTGACATTCGGCCGCTGAGACATGTGGCGGTTCCTCCCCACCCTGGGGCACAAGCACGTCTCGTGCCCGACAACAGGTTTGGAGCCAAATGCCCGATATCCGGGCCCTACACCCCGCACGGGTAGGGTCAGGTGACAAATTTGGTTCGCCGTTGCGACAAATTTTGGATCATGACCCTGACAGCCCTTGCGTAGTACCCCAGGGCTGGGTCGGTTGAGACCTGTATCACTGAGAGGGATTGGATGTTCAGAGGGCGTCCGGCCACTCCCAGGCGGAGCGATAGCCCTCGGTCGTTTGAGTCCCTTCGATGAAGCGCGCGTAGAAGGGATGACCGCTGAGGGTGGCGGAGTCGCCCACGACGAAGAGGTGCCGGCGGGCGCGGGTGAGGGCGACGTTCATCCGGCGCAGGTCGTTGAGGAAGCCGACCTGGCCCTCGCTGTTGGAGCGGGTGAGGGAGACGAGGATGGCGTCCTTCTCCCGGCCCTGGAACGCGTCCACCGTGTCGACTTCCACGTCGGGGGCGAAGGACTCCATCCGCTCGCGCAGGCGGTGGGCCTGGGCGCTGTAGGGCGTAATCACCGCGAGCTCGCGCTGCGACAGTCCGGCCGCGAGGAGCGCGCGGGCGCGGGCCTCGATGAGGTCCGCCTCGCCGGTGTTGAAGAGGCTGCGGGTGGTGGGCTCCACCTCCTCGTCGAAGCCCTTGCCCGCGGTGTCGAGGAAGAGGACGGGCGGGGCGTCCAACTGCGTGTCGGGAGGCAGGACGTCCGCGAGCGTGCGGTCCGCGACGGAGGGGTGGGCGCGCAGCGCGCCGCCGTACATCTCGCGCGAGGGGAAGTCCATGATGCGCGTGTTCATCCGGTACTGCTCGCGCAGCATGCGCTTGACGCCGTCGCCGTGGTCCGCGAGCAGCCGCTCGAAGAGGCTCACCGCGAGGCCCGCGCGGGCGGCCTCCTGCGACAGCACGGTGGGAGGGAGCTGCTGCGGGTCTCCGGCGAGGATGACGATGGGCGCGCGCAGGAAGCCCAGCAGGGCGAGCGGCTCGGTGGCCTGGGTGGCCTCGTCGAGCAGCGCCAGGTCGAACTTCTCACCGGAGAGCACGTTGGACTCGAGGCTCGCGAGCGTGACGCAGACGACGTCCGCGTTGGCCAGCACGGCGCGCACCGCCTTGCGCTCCAGCGCGCGGGCCTCGTCGAGCATCGCCTTGGCCTCCGTCGTGGAGGCGCGCGCGTTGGAGAAGCGCTCGCGGCTGCGGCCCTGGGTGCGCTGGCGTCGCGCGTAGCCCAGGAGGGAGAACGCCTCGTCGAAGAGGTCTCGCGAGATGATGCGGTCCGGGTGCTCCTCCACGACGATGTCCAGCGTGTGTTCCTGGAGCCGGGCGGCGACGCGGGCGGGGTGGCCCACGCGAATCGCTCGCAGACCCTGGGCCAGACACAAGTCCAACAGGTGGTCCACGGCGGCGTTGCTCGCGGCGGTGCACAACAGGCGCTGGCCCCGAGCCACGGCTTGCGCCGCGACCTCCGCCAGCACGGTGGACTTGCCGGTGCCCGGCGGGCCGTGGACCAGGAAGAAGTCCTCGGCGGCGAGCGCGCGTCCCACCGCGTCCAGTTGCTCCGGGTTGAGGGGACGGCCGGCCTCGAAGGGGCGGGGCGTGTCGGTGCGCGGAGGCTCGTTGCCGAGGAGGACTTCGCGCTTGCGGCGCTCCAGGCCCTTGTCCATCGCCTTCACGCGCTGGAGCCCGTTGCGCATCCGCTCGTAGGTGATGTCGTTGGGGACGACGTCCAGCCGCAAGAGGCCCTCGTGCACGTACGGCGGCGGCGAGCGGTCGAAGGCGAGCTGGAGGCGCGTGGCGCTGGCGCGCGAGACGAGCGCCTTGGCGGGCTCGCTCACCTCGGCGCGGCGGGGGAACACCGCCACGAGGTCGCCGTTGTGCAGGCGTGAGGGCAGCCGCGCGCGGTCGGCCCGGGCCAGGGTGAGCAGGACGCGGCCACCCAGGCCGACCTCCTCCTCCACCGTCTCCAAGTCGAGGACGGACAGGCCCTGTTCCTCGCGCTCGTGGAGGGACAGGCCCTCGGCGAGGGTGGCCAGGCGGGCTTTCTCGGCCTCGCGCTCCTTGGAGAGCAGTGAGCCGAGCTGGTCGAAGAAGGAGACGTCACGGGCCATGGGCCCTTGTCATGCCATCCGGACGCGGCGACGGCCAGTGTCTCGGATGTTGTCGTGTCAGGCCGTGGGCGGCGGGCCGGTGCCCCGTGTGCAAGCTGGAGCACCGGCCCTCCCGTCGTCGGGGGACGACTACGGCTGGATGAGGCCGCCGCTCACCACGAGCGCGTACACGGCGTCGATGGCGCGCGTCGCCGGGTTCGTGTCCTGGACAATCTCGTCGCCCAGCACGTCCACCTTCCAGGTGCCCGCCGCGGGCTCGCGGATGAAGACGTTCTCCACGGTGTCCACCTTGTTGGAGACGCCGCCGGACGTGGAGACGTTGCCCGCGGACAGCCCGTTGTTGCCCCAGTAGATGACGCCCGACGGCGACGTCACGCGCACCGACAAGTCATTGATGCGCGCCTGCGCGGCGCCCACGGTGCCCGCCGGGTCCGTGTAGACGAGGGTGACGTTGAACTCCTTCTGACCCTGGGGAACGGCGACGGAGTAGGACTTGATGCCCAGTGGAAGCAGGGTGTCCGTCTCGTTGATGATGCTCGTCTCCGCGGCGCGCGTGTGCAGGCGCTCCAGGTTCGCGTGTCCCCAGCCCTGGCGCACGCGCGTCAGGTCGCCGTTGGTGCCACCCAGGGGCCACTCGTAGCGGGACGCCAGGTTGATCATCAACGCCTTGGCGGTGGACATCTTCGGGCGGCTGGCGAAGACATCCGTTCCGCCACCGAAGCCGGCCCACACGCCCTCGTGCCACATCTGGAACAGGAGCCCGAAGTGGCCCGACGTCTGTGGGGTGGCCGCGCTGGTGCCGCTGAAGTTGTAGTACGAGTTGTTGCTCGTGTTGTTGGCCGAGCGGACCGCGTCATAGAAGAACGCGAGGTCCGGCTTGATGCGCCCGTCCGCCGCGGGGCCGATGCTGGCGCCGCCGTTCCACCGGTCATCGCCGGGGTTGGCGTTGTCGTAGTGGTAGAAGCCGCCCACGGAGACGATGTTCTTCGCCCACGCCTGGGGCCGCGAGTTGCGCGTGCCGGCGTTGCTCTGCGACTGGGTGCTGAGGATGGGGTACTTGAACAGGTAATCGTCCACCTCGGCGGAGATGGTGGTGTACGCGGTGCCCAGCGTGCTGCCCACGCTCGACGTCTGGAACACGGCGCGATAGGGGCCCGCCGGGTCCGTCAGCTCGCGGTTGATGTCGTAGCGGGACTTGGGGCCGCCGAATTGGCTGGACTCGCTGTAGAGGAAGAAGATGCCCTGGCCGTCGGGCAGGAGGCCCCGCGCGGTGCCGTCCACGCCCTTGGCGAAGTTGATGCTGTAGCAGCTCGTCCCGTGCGCGCTGCCGGCGGCGGACGTGCTGTGGATGAGGGGCGGGTTGGCCCACTCCTGGTGCGTCGTGCGCAGCTCGGTGTCGAAGATTTCCCCGCGCACACCCTGGCCCGTCCAGGACTTGTTCGTCTCCAGGTAGTTGGCGCCTCCCACCGTGCGCACATTGTTCATGTCCACTTCACCCGGCCCGCCCCAGCGGTCGATGTACTGCACCGCATTGGAGCGCACGAGCCGCTCCAGCTGCGGCTGGGTGAGCGTGGCCTCCACGCGCAGGCCACCGGCCTCGACGAGCTCCACCGTGCCGCCCAGCTCGCGCACCGTCTCCGCGACTTCACCCTGCCGGGCCGCGCCGCGCTCGCCCACCATGATGGAGTAGCGCTGCGGCTCCAGCCGCGCCGAGCGCCCCGTCAGGGCTTCGCGCAGGAAGCCTTCCACGCGGTACTCGGGATGGTACGGCCCCACCCAGCGCACGAAGGGCAGCTCCGCCACGCGCTTTCGGGTGTCCGCGTCCATCTCCACCAGGAAGGTGTGGTCCGTGAGGAAGCGCAGCACCTTGCCGCCCTCGCGCTCCAGGGCTTCGCGCAGCTCCGGCAGCGGCGTCGCGTGGAGCTGCACGAGCGACAGCGTGTTCTCCGCGTCCGCCGCCAGCAGGCCCGCCACCAGGGGCACCTGCGCGCTCAGCGGGTCGAACGTCACGTGTGCCAGGCGCACTTCGTGGGTGGTGGCCATGGCGCGGCCCACCAGCTCCGTGCCGCCCCGGCTGTAGGCGAAGAAGTCCTGGCGCTTTCCGTCCGCGCCCTCCTCCTGCCAGACATGGAGCTGGAGCTGCGTCTTCGGAACGCCGAGCGTCCGCAGCCCCTGGACGGTGTTGTCCGTGCGGTGGAACACGTGGCCTGCGCCCGTGACGAGCGTGTAACGGCCGCTCACCGTGGCGGCGAGGCCCGTGGCGGGACGCGCGGCGCTCGCGGCCTGGGTGTCGACGATTCGCGCGGGAAGCGACGACGCGCGCTCGATGCCCATGCGTGACGGTGACTTCGAAGCAGCGAGCACCGGCAGCGGTGCGATGAGGCCCCAGCCCAGGGCCATGACAGAGAGCCGACGCCAGCGTCCCGCATACGACGAGAAGGGGGTTTCCATGCGGTGTCTCCTGTTCGGGTTGCGCTTCGTGTTGCGTCCACCGCGACCTGCTCCAGTGCGAGCGGTGGATTACGACAGTTCTTGAATTTGTGTAATTCGAGATTTAATTGTTAATCGAGATAATCGGTTCAGGGCAACACAATCGAGGTGCGGGCTGGGTCGGCTGTGCAATGCCTCACATCGCGGCCGGGTTTGGGTAGACGCGTGCGCTGGGAGCGGCATGCCCTTGGAGGTCTCCCGTTCCAGGGGCGGGCGTGAGCCCGGGAGTGCACCCCGCACGGAGCGTCAGCCGAGGAGCGGGCGTCGCGTCCGGAAGGGCTCCGTCATGGAACTCATCCTCTTCATCGGGTTACAGGCCTCCGGCAAGAGCCGCTTCTTCCAGCGCCGCTTCGCGGACACGCACGTGCTGGTGAGCAAGGACCTGTGGCCTCACGCGCGACGCAAGGAGGCCCGGCAGCGTCGGCTCATCGTCGAGGCGCTGGGCGCGGGGCGTTCAGTGGTGGTGGACAACACGCACCCCACGCCGGAGCAGCGCATGCCGCTCATCGCGCTGGGGCATGAACGGGGCGCGCGCGTCCTCGGCTTCTACTTCGAGTCGAGGCTCGCGGACTGCCTGGCCCGGAACGCGAAGCGCGAGGGGCGGGCCCGGGTGCCGGAGGTGGCGCTGTTCGCCACGGTGAAGCAGCTGCGGCGGCCGAGCCTCGAGGAAGGTTTCGATTCGCTGTACCACGTGAGCTGGGCCGCGGACGGCGGCTTCAGCGTCGAGGACTGGAAGGAGGAGCGAGATGTGGGACCCGGATGAGCGCGGCGCAGGCCACGCGCGAGCTGGACGGAAGGCCGGTGTCCTTCAAGCACGAGCTGCTCTTCCAGCGGGGCATCAACTTCAACGAGCTGGCGCTCTGGCAGCGTCGGGGCTCCGCCATCCGTTGGGAGCAGTACACGAAGGAGGGCGTGGACCCACGAGATGGCTCACGTCAGCTGACGACGCGCCGCCGGCTCGGGGTGGACTCGGAGCTGCCGATGAAGGAGGCGTACGAGCGCTATCTGCGCGACGTGCTCACCGCGTCCTCTGTGTCGGAGGCGCGTTAGCCGGAGGTGCTGGGCTCCAGCGCCATCACCCGCCACAGCCGGGGCTTGTCGTACTTGGGCGGAATCATGCCCACCGGCCAGCCCTCGGCCGTGACTTCCGCGTACTGGTAGGTGCGTCCACCGTGGCGCATGCGGGTGCCCGTGCCCGGCAGGCCCACGCCCACCGCCGCGTGGGCCAGCGGGTCCGAGTAGAGAATCACCGCGTCGATGCCCACCTGTCGCAGCAACATCACCGCGAGCACCGCCTTGGAGTCGCAGTCGCCCTTGTTGCGCGCGGGCACCAGCGCGGGGG
The DNA here is from genome assembly GCF_010894455.1 of Myxococcus eversor. Lineage (GTDB taxonomy): Bacteria > Myxococcota > Myxococcia > Myxococcales > Myxococcaceae > Myxococcus > Myxococcus eversor. Next base: position 140,634 of record NZ_JAAIXY010000027.1, read on the forward strand.
GGATGATGCCGAAGGGCTCGTCCACGGGCAGCTCGTAGTGGATGCGCTGCACGAAGTTGAGGATGAGCTGCGCGGCCTGCGCGGAGTCCAGGTTCCGCTCGCGCGCGGACGCGACGAAGCGCTCGCCCAGCGCCTTCACGGGCCCCGCGTTGCTGCGGATCAGCTCCTCGTAGATGCACCGCATGTCGGCCGAGCAGCCGCGCGGAGGCTGATATGTGAAGCGCTCCCCGCCGAGCGAGCGATAGCGCAGCCTGCGTCCGAAGGCCTTGTGCTGGTCCTCCAGCCACGCGTCCAGCGTGTCGCCCAGGCCGTACGTCAGCCGGTTGCCCGGAGGGTGGAGGGTCTCCACGCTCCAGTCATACGTGTGCGCGCGCGAAGGCGAGGTGTCCGGGGGGATGAGCACGGTGCCCAGCTCCACCGCGCCCGTGCCCGCGGGCAGGCCCGGTACGGGCGAGCGCACGTTCAACTCGGCGAGCTGGCCCATCATCCCCAGGCCGCAGCAGCACATGCAGCTCGCCGCCCCGAGCAACCCGAGCAGCAGCTTGAAGAGCGTCTTCATGCCGGAGCTGGTGGACATGGTCGCGACGAGGCCCCTCGCGTCATCCGGGAGCGAGCATCGTCCCCTCGGGAAGCTGGGGGAAGGGGATGAGTCCGTTGAGCGCCGCCTGGAGCCCCGGCGCCGTCAGGAGCGCGAGCACCAGCAGGATGGCGGAGAGGATGAGCGCGGCGGCCACGTTGCCCTTGCGCACCTCGGCCAGCTCGTCGATGCCGGGCGTCATCCTGTCGAACAGGAGGATGCCCAGCGCGAGCACCGCGACGCCGACACCCAGGGACAGGCCCACGTGCAGCGCCGCCACGGCGACGAGCTTGCCCGCGAGCATCGGATGGAAGGGCTGCGCGCGCACGGTGAGGTCCACCGCGTCCGACGTGGCCTGCACCGCGTGCTGCACCAGCATGCCCAGCGACACGAGGCTTGTGGCGTGGACGAGGCCGGCGGCGGTGTTGCCCTGGCGCAGCTCCTCCACCGGGTTGGTGCCGAGGATGCGGCTCAGGCCTCGCAGCGCGAGCCAGATGCCCAGCGCGGCGACGAGGCCGCCCAGCACCACTTTGAGGAGACCGACGAGGAAGAGGGTGAGGTCCATGCGGAGCACTTCCGGCAGCATGGGCGCGCCGGAGGCCGCACTCTACACCCGCGAGACGCTTCGGAGGTCCTTCCGCGCGCGCCGGCGGGAGTGTGTTGCCGAGCGGCCGTCCAGGAGGCCCGGGCCGCCCGGTGAGCAGGGAGGCTCGCCCTCCTCGACGAGGCCAGCCCACCGCGCGGTGTCCGGCTCATCGAGGTCCGCCCACCGCGCGGTGTCCGGCTCATCGCGGCCCGCCCACCACGAGCGGTGTCCGGCTCACCCGTACTTGAGGCCCGGGATGAGCGCGCCGGACGTCCAGCCACGCCCGTTGGCGCTGAAGATGTTCACGCCGTAGGCGCTGCCCCGCGCCTCGATGGTGCGCCTGTCGCCCAGGCTGATGGCCACGTGGCCGGGCCGGTACAGCAGCGCGCCGCGCGTGCGCAGGGCCTCCGCCACGGAGATGGTGGTGCCCTTCTGTTGTAGTACGGCACCTGGTTCATCGTGCCGTCGGGGACGGAGACGCCCTCCTGATGGGCCGCCCACTGCACCAGCTCCGAGCAGTCGAACTTCGACGGGTTGGGGTCATCCAGGTGGGTCTCCGCGCCAAAGACATACCTGTCTCCCTTTTGCGCGAGCGCCTTCTGCACGAATGCTTCCGCCGTGCCCTTCGTCCCCTGCTGCGGCGGCTTGGAGGGCGGCTTCGCGCCTCCGGCATTCAATGCGCCCCACGTCTTCGGGCCCACGATTCCGTCCTGAGCCAGGCCCTTCGCCTTCTGGAAGAGTTGTCATGCCCCTCGGGAGAGGTCAGGGCTTTTTGCCCCGCACCCACCACACCCGAAAGAAATGCAGACGGCGGCCCTGGAAAGTTCCTTCCAGTTCAACGACTTCGTCCATGGCCTCGAAGCGGTCTGTCAATGCCTCGGGCGGGAGCGGCCCGTCCTCTTCCACCCAGAGCACATCTTTTCCTGGGGGCACATGCGGCTCGGGCCACACGTCATATTGGCTGAAGCGCACCAGGCCCGCGGTTCCGACGGGGACTCCCGCGTAGCGGGCAATCTGGGAGGCGAGCTGGTAGTTGCCGGCGTACACGGCGACCACGTCTCCGGGCTTCATCTGGGGAAAGAGCTTCTCCGGGGTGGACAGCGCGCTCAGCACGTCCCAACCGTGCGTGCGCCACAGGGCTGTATCTCGCTTGAAGCTCACCACGGGGAAGAACAGGTGCAGCGTCACCGCGAGCACCACCGCGAGGCCGGAGAACGCCGCCGCGCGCTGCCAGGGTCGCCGCATGCCCGCCACGCCGATGCACACGGAGAGGTAGGCCATGGTCGTCCAGTTGACCTCGCCGCGCGCGCGCGACGACGCGTAGCCGAAGAACAGCAGGGGCACGAGGGCAGCCATGCGCAGCAGGAGGTGCTCGCGAGGGCCCTTGAGCGCGTACACCAGCGCGAGCGGGAAGAGGACAGGGCCTCCGAAGGCGAACTGGCCTCCGACGAACTCGCCCAGTGTCTTCCATCCACCCTGGCCCTCGAGGCCATGTCGGAGCTGGAAGGCGATTCCCACCCAGTCATGGCGCGCGTTCCACATCAGCACCGGCGCGAGGAACAACAGCGCCAGCGCGCCCGTGCCCCAGGCGCCCCGGGGCAGGCGCTTGAGTTTCAGCGCGGTGACGAGGAAGGCCAAGCCCAGCAGCACCGCGGGGAACTTGGCCAGCAGCGCGAGGCCCGAGGCGAGCCCCGCCCACAGCCAGCGCTCGCGCCACAGCGCCCACAGCGACAGCGTCCAGAACAAGAGCAGCGCGCTGTCGGGCGTGGCCCAGACTCCGGCCACCATTCCTCCGGGAACCACGCTCCACAGGGCCGCCGCGCGCCAGGCCGCTTCACGGCTCTGGTACACGTCGCGGGCCAGTCCCCACACGGCGGCCAGGGTGCCGACACCGCACAGGAGCGCCGTGCCGTGGATGCCGAACGCGGCGATGAGCCAGGCGATGAGCGGCGGGTGGTCGTAGTAGCCCCAGTCGAGCCGCTGCGCCCATTGCCAGTAGTAGGCGGTGTCGAAGTAGACGTCGGTGCCCAGCGCCAGCACGCAGCGCACGGCGAGGGCCACGCCGGTGAGGGCGAGACACGTCTTGAGGGCGAGGCCGACGGGGGTGGGCGGGGCGGGGGCGGGGGAAACCATGCTCACGTCTCGGGGCCAGCGTACCTTGCTCCCGTCCTCCAGTGGAGGGTTGTGCCCTTGGGGCTTGCCCTGTTTTCCCAGGCTCCATATGCCGTGCCGACGCCGTCCCTCGCTTGGAGTCCGCATGTCCTCCCACCCTCCGTCGTCTGGTTCCTCCAACCGCCTGGCCCGGGAGCCGTCGCCGTACCTGCGTCAGCATGCCGGCAATCCCGTGGACTGGTTCGCCTGGGGGGACGAGGCGCTCGCGCGAGCCCGCGCGGAGGACAAGCCCATCCTGCTCTCCGTGGGCTACTCCGCGTGCCATTGGTGTCACGTGATGGCGCACGAGTCCTTCGAGTCGCCGGAGACGGCGCGGCTGATGAACGAGGGCTTCATCAACATCAAGGTGGACCGCGAGGAGCGGCCGGACCTGGACCAGATCTACCAGGGCGTGGTGCAGCTGTTGGGGCAGGGCGGGGGCTGGCCGCTCACGGTCTTCCTCACGCCGGACCTGAAGCCCTTCTACGGCGGCACCTACTTCCCGCCCGAGGACCGCTACGGCCGCCCCGGCTTCCCCCGGTTGCTGATGGCGCTGCGGGACACGTGGGAGAACAAGCGCGAGGAGGTGAAGCGGCAGGCCGAGCAGTTCGAGGAGGGGCTGGGCGAGCTGGCCGCGTATGGCCTGGATGCGGCGCCCGGCGTGTTGACGGCGGCGGACGTGGTGGCGATGGGCAAGCGCATGGTGCAGCAGGTGGACCTGGTGCATGGCGGCTTCGGCGGCGCGCCCAAGTTCCCCAACCCGATGAACTTCTCCCTGCTGCTGCGCGCATGGAGACGCGGAGGCGGCGCGCCGCTGCGGGACGCGGTGTTCCTCACGTTGGAGCGCATGGCGCTGGGTGGCATCTATGACCAGCTCGGCGGCGGGTTCCATCGCTACTCGGTGGACGCGCGTTGGTTGGTGCCGCACTTCGAGAAGATGCTCTACGACAACGCGCAGCTCGTGCACCTGTACGCGGAAGCACAGCAGGTGGAGCCTCGGCCGCTGTGGCGCAAGGTGGTGGAGGAGTCGGTGGAGTACGTGCGCCGCGAGATGACGGACTCAGGCGGCGGCTTCTATGCGGCACAGGACGCGGACAGCGAAGGGGAGGAGGGGAAGTTCTTCGTGTGGCGCCCGGAGGAGCTCCAGGCGGTGCTGTCCCCGGAGCGCGCGGAGCTGGTGACGCGCCACTTCCGCGTCACGTCGCAGGGCAACTTCGAGCACGGCGCCACGGTGCTGGAAGTCGTGGTTCCGGGGGAGTTGCTGGCGCGCGAGCGGGGACTTCCAGTGGAGGAGGTGGAGCGCGAGCTGGCGGAGGCGCGTCGGGCGATGTTCCTGGCGCGCGAGCAGCGGGTGAAGCCGGGCCGCGACGACAAGATTCTGGCGGGCTGGAACGGGTTGATGATTCGCGGGCTGGCGCTCGCCGCGCGAGTCTTCGAGCGTCCGGACTGGACGAAGCTCGCGGTGTCCGCCGCGGACTTCGTGCTGGCGAAGATGTGGGACGGGACGCGGCTGGCGCGCTCGTACCAGGAGGGCGAGGCGCGCATCGATGGCTTCCTGGAGGACTACGGTGACCTGGCCTCGGGGCTCACCGCGCTCTATCAGGCCACGTTCGACGTGAAGTACCTGGAGGCGGCGGAGGCGCTGGTGAAGCGCGCGGTGGAGTTGTTCTGGGACGAGGAGAAGCGGGCGTACTTCACCGCGCCTCGTGGCCAGAAGGACCTGGTGGTGGCGACGTATGGCCTGTTCGACAACGCGTTTCCTTCTGGCGCGTCCACGCTGACGGAGGCGCAGGTGGCGCTGGCCGCGCTCACGGGGAACGAGCGACACCTGGAGCTGCCGGCGAAGTACGTGGGGAAGATGCGCGAGGGACTGGTGGCCAATGCGATGGGCTATGGCTACCTGGGGCTTGCGGCGGACTCGTTGCTGGACGGCGCGGCGGGCGTGATGTTCGCTGGCTCGCGCGACGCGGTGGCGCCGCTCTTGAGCGCGGCGAACCTCGTCTACGCACCGACCTTCGCCTTCGGCTGGAAGGAGGAGGGCACGGCCGCGCCCGCGCTGCTCAAGGAGCTGTTCGAGGGGCGCGAGCCGGTGGGCGGGCAGGGGGCGGCGTACCTGTGCCGGGGCTTCGCCTGCGAGCGACCCCGGACAGACGCGAAGGAACTGGCCGAGCGACTGACGGAGATGCCACCGGTCGCGTGAGCATTGCGTACCTGAGTCAGGCGCGAACTCCACGCGCGGGCTCGCGAGCCACGTCGCAGGCACTGGCGTGGCCGCGCCTCGTGAGGCGGTCCGCAGTGCCTCGGCGGGCGCGGGCCAATGAGGCCCGCGTGCTTCCTCAAGGCGCCTTCGGTCCGAGGACTACTTGACCTCGGTCACCTTCAGCGTGCCGATGAGGGGCGTGATTTCGGCGTTCCCCTCATAGCCGAAGGCGAAGTGAGTGGCGTCCGCGACGGGCTGGTTGAACGTCGGGTCCAGCTGCGTCCACTCACCCACGAACGCCTCCACCCACTCGTGCCAGTAGAGCGCGGGCACGCCGTCCTGGTTCACCATGTAGATGACGCCGTCCACGCGCCGAGCGGGGATGCCCGCCGCGCGCAGGAGCGCCACCGACAACAGCGAGTGCTCCGTGCAGTCCCCGCGCTTCTGGCGCAGCACATCCGTGGCCCGGTCCGCGCTGGCCCCGTAGTCCTTCTCCAGATGCGTGGCCACCCACGTGTTCACCTTCTGCGCCGCGCGGTACGCGTCCTTCTCGTCACCGACAATCTTCTTCGATTGCTCGCGGATGGCCGGGGCGTCGCTCTCCACGATGAGGTCGGACTTGAGGTTCTTCCCACCCTCCGGGTCCGCCACGGGACGCGGCTTGCGCGCCGCCGCCGAGGGCGCCGCGGCCTGCAACGTCACGTCCACGCTGCCATCCGGCCGCGCGGCGAACTTCTGGCGGTACGTCTCCACGCGGAACTTCTCCGGCAGCCCCGTCACCACCAGCTTCACGCTCCCGGGCACCGCCCGCGCGGACTCCGGCAGCGGCTTGGGCAGCACCACGCGGGTGAGGCCGAACACCTCCACCAGGTCCATGCGCTTGGCGACGGCCTCCGTCTCCTTGCGCGCCTGCATCGTCTGGCCGAAGTCCACCAGCACCATCTCCCCGCGCTGGGTGACATAGGAGACCACCGGCACCTTCTCCTTCTGCGAGATGCTGCTGGCCTTGCCCAGCTTCACCTTCACGCCATTCACCGTCCGCTGCTCGGCGGGCTCCACGGTGGTCGTGAGGCCGTACGTCTCCAGGTCCATGCCATCCAGCACGAAGCCGTCCACCTTCGCCTTGCGAGCCAGCGCCACGCGCGCCTGGTCCACGTCCTCGACGCGCTCCTTCGTCGCGGGCAGCACGGGAAGCACCTCGTCCGCGTGGCCCAGGCGCTTGCGCACCACGCTCATTCCGCCCTCCGGCGTGGTGGCTCCCTCCAGCGTCTGGTCTCCACCGTCGCCCCGCTGCACCACGCTGAACGACAGCAGCCGGCCGCCGGGCTTCGCCTCGTAGATGCGCTCCTCGCGGTGGTTGCGCTCCGACAGGCGCGTCCCCACGAGGGCCTTGAACACGAGCTGGTTGATGCTCTTCACCTTGGCGGGCTCGCCGGGCATCACCACCAGGTCCGTGAAGAGCCAGCCCACCTTCTTGTCCATGAGGTACAGGCCGAAGAACTCCCCCCCTTGAGGGCGAGGAGCCTTCACCACGTCGGACATTTCGGTGGGAGCGGAGACGGCCTTGGTGGGCGCGGGAGCACCAGCCCAGGCGGCGGGGACGCCCGCCAGCAGGGCGCACAGGGACACGAGGGCCAGGGACATCGGTCGGGGCGTGCGAGTCATCACGCCCCTTCTAACGGGGGAGGCGGTCAAAGTCTTCAACCGCCCCACACCCCGTGCGGTGGCCTACAGCCGCTTGGTGAGGATGATGAGGTCGTCCCCCACCTTGTAGAAGTCGCGGATGCGCGCTTCCTCGCCGTACTTCATGGACGCGTAGAAGCCGCGCGTGGGCCCGTAGGCCTCCGTGGCGCTCGTCTCCACGCGGATGAGCCGGCCATTGCGCCGACGCAACTCTCCCTCCATCGCGGACACCAGCGCCGCGCCCACACCCTGACCGCGCACCTCCGGAGAGGACGCAATCCAGTACAGGTCATAGCTGTCCTCCGTCATCGGCGTGGGGCCGTAACAGATGTAGCCGACCAACTGGCCGTCCCGGTCCGCGACGAAGATGGCGTAGTCCGCGTTGTCCGGCGTGAGCGCGATGCCGACCAGCTCGATGGCGACCTCAACCTCCTGCGGCGAGAAGGTTTCGATCTTTCGAATCAGCGCGGCGAGGGGCTCCCGGTCCTTTCCTTCGATGCGACGGATGTCCATGGGCTCTTTCGGAAGCGACCTCCACCAGTCGGGCGGCGAGGGCGGGATAGTCCAGGCCCGCGGCAGCCGCGGCCCTGGCGAACCCTGCTCCCGGATGGAGGTCGCAGTTGGGGTTGATGTCGATGACGTAGGGAACGCCCTCCGGAGACACCCGAAGGTCGACCCGTCCATAGTCCTGACAGTCGAGCGCTGCAAAGGCTTCCAGCGCGACCTGCACACAACGAGCTTCCAGCGCCGCATCCACCTGACACGGCCCGGCGGGCGTATCCCGGTACTCGGGAGAGCCCTCCTCCCACTTGGCGCTGTACGACACGATGTTCGGCCGGTCCTCGAAGGTCCGACCGAAGTGGATTTCAGTCAACGGCAGCGCGCGGCGCGGCTGGTTTCCCAACAGCGGCACGTAGATTTCGCGGCCGGGGATGAACTGCTCGACGAGCGCGGGCTGGTGGAACTCGCGCAGCACCGCCTCGCAGGCGCGCACCAGCGCGGCGCGCTCGTACACGACGGAGTCCTTCGTCACGCCCATGCTGGCGTCCTCGCGCGCGGGCTTGACGATGAGGGGCCAGGGGAGGTCCACCGCCAGCGCGTCCTCCAGGCGCTCCACCACGCGGAAGGCGGGCGTGGACACGCCGCGCGCCGCGAGCAGCTCCTTCGCCTTGGGCTTGTGCAGCGCGAGCCCGAGCGAGAGGGCGGACGAGCCAGTGTAGGCCAGGCCCAGCGCATCCAGCAGGCAGGGGACCGCCATCTCTCCCCGGCTGTCGGCGGCGAGCGACTCGCACAGGTTGACGACGAGGTCCGGCTGCCGCCTTCGCAGGATGTCCACGAAGTCCAGCCGGTCACCCTCGATGGCCAGTGGCTCGGCGACGGTATCGCCGTGGGTGAGGGCTTCGGAGAGCGCGGCGGCGACCCGCACCACGTCCTCTCGGGCCTCCCGTCCCGGGTCATCCTGGAGGAGCTCGTGGTCGCGGTTGTGCAGCAGAATGAGGTGCATTCGGAGGTGCCGGGAGGGTTAGCACGTCCCCCGTTCCGAGCCCAGTCCACAGGTGACGGTTGGTTACCTCCTGGGCTACCTCCCGGAAGGGCTTGCAGTACGGTGGACTACCTCCGATAGGGGTATCCAGGAGTATGGAAAGGGCACCATGCGCATCCGCGACCCCATCCACGGCACCATCCCGGTGAGCGAGTCGGAGAAGGCCGTCATCGACAGCCGCCACTATCAGCGGCTGCGTTATGTGCGGCAGCTCGGCTTCGGAGACCTGGCCTTCCCCGGGGCCACTCACACCCGGCACATCCACTCCCTGGGCGCCATGCACGTCGCCTCGCGAGTGTTCGGCGCGGTGGCCTCCCGCTCGTCGCTCCCCGAGGACGTGCGAGAGCGCTTCTGCACCGCGGTGCGTCTGGCAGTCCTCTGCCATGACCTGGGCCACATGCCGCTGTCGCATGCCTCCGAGCGCATCGCCCCGAAGCGTTCACTGCTGCGCCTGCCCGGCTGGCTGGACTCAGTGGCGGAGGGGGAGCAGGCCACCCACGAGGACTACACGGCGAAAATCCTGCTCGACAGCTCGCTGACGCCCATCATCGAACGCGAGTTCGGGGCGCGGGACATCACCCCCATGGCGGCGGTGGCGCTGATTACGGGAGCCCGTCCGCCCAAGGACCCGGGCTTCACGTGGGACGGGGTGGACTGGACGCCGCTCTTGCGCGCCATCGTCTCCGGCGAACTGGACGCGGACCGCATGGACTACCTGCTGCGCGACTCCTTCTACACGGGGGTCAACTACGGCCGGTACGACATGGATTGGATCATCGGCAACCTGAACCCGGCGGTGAAGGACGGGCGGGCCTATCTGGCGCTGAGCCGGGCGGCGGCGTTCGCCTTCGAGGACTTCCTCCTCAGCCGCTACCACATGTTCGTCTCGGTCTACCTGCACCACACGTCGGTGAGCTTCGACTACATGCTGCGGCGCTACTACGAGGAGTCGCCCGGCGAGTTCGAGATTCCGTCGGACCCGGAGGCCTTCCTGCTCTGTGACGACTCGGCGCTCTGGTACACGCTGCGCCGCTCCCGCAACAAGTGGGCGCAGCGCATCATCACCCGTCAGGGCTTCAAGCTGCTGGCGCAGTTCACGGAGCGGGATGCCGGGTATGACCTGGACGTGCTGCGCAGCGCCCTCGTCTCGTCGGGCTTCGAGCACTACGTCGTGGAGTCGGTGAACGTCCTCAGCAAGTACGCCTCCGGCCCGACGGGCCCGGGGCCGAGCCTCTTCATCATCGACGCGTCCACCGGACGGTTGACGGAGGTGGCGCGCTACACCGCGCTGTACCAGCGCTACAGTGGAGCGGTCCGTCTCACGCGCTTGTTCGTGCGGCCGGACCAGTCGGAAGCAGCGCACGAGCTGATGGGCCAGCTCCTCGGTCAGGCGGTGCAATCATGAGTGAGCGTCTTCCCGGCCTGGGTCTCGGCCTGGACCTGAGTCATGTCCCCGCCGAGCCCCGTGCCTCCGCGGTGGCGCTGCTGTATCGCCGCGTGGGCCCCGGAGTGGAGGTCTACTGGGTGAAGCGCGGCAAGGCGCTGAAGTTCGCGGGCGGCTTCTACGCGTTTCCCGGGGGCAAGCTGGACGCGGCGGACGCGGATGTCCCGGTGCGGGGCGCCAGTGGAGAAGAGGCCGCGCTGCGCTCGGCCGCCGCGCGCGAGCTGTTCGAGGAGGCCGGCGTGCTGGTGGCCGAGGGCGCCGAGTCGCTCTCGCAAGAGAAGCACGACGCCCTGCGCAAGGCGCTGCTGGCGGGACAGCGCGGCTGGGGTGAGCTGCTCCAGGCCGAGGGTCTGACGTTGCGCGCCGACGACTTCCGCGCCGCGGGGCGGTGGATTACCCCGCATGCGGTGCCGGTGCGCTTCGACACGCACTTCTATCTGGCGGAGCTGCCGCCGCACGCGCGCACGGAGCTGTGGCCCGGAGAGCTGTCGGAAGGCGCGTGGGTGTCGCCCTCGCTGGCGCTGGGGCGCTGGAATGACGGCACCGCGCTGCTGCACCCGCCGGCGGTGCATGCGCTCCAGGTCCTGGGCACGTTCACCGACGAGGCGGACGCGAGGGCACGGCTCACGACGCCGCCGTATTGCCCGGGCTACATCGCCCAGCGCATCGAGTTCCAGCAGGGCGTGCGCGTGGTCGCGCTGGAGACGCCCACGCTGCCTCCGGCCACTCACACCAACGCGTACGTGTTGGGCAACGGCGAGCTGCTGCTGGTGGACCCCGGCTCCGGCGACGTGAAGCAGTACGCGAAGCTCCTGTCGCTGGTGTCGAGCCTCAAGGCGGACGGGCTCAAGCCGGTGGCGGTGGTGCTGACGCATCACCACGGCGACCACGTGGGCGGCGCGCGCGCGGTGAAGGAGCGGCTGGGCATTCCGCTGTGGTGCCATGCGAAGACGGCGGAGTGGCTGGACTTCCCCGCCGACCGGCTGCTGGAGGACGGCGAAGTGCTGGAGCTGGCGGGTGAGGTGCCCCAGCGCTGGCGGGTGCTGCACACGCCCGGACATGCGCGGGGCCACATCTGCCTCGTGGACGAGCGCAGCCGCGCGGCGGTGGTGGGAGACATGGTGGCCGGCGTGGGCTCCATCGTCATCGACCCGCCCGAGGGCAACATGCGCGACTACCTGACGCAGCTCGCCCGGCTGCGCGACTGGCCCGTGGGCACGCTGTATCCCGCGCATGGCCAGCCGCTGCCGGACGGGCCCGCGAAGCTCCAGGAGTATCTGAACCACCGCGCCCAGCGCGAGGCGCTCATCCTCGCGGCGGTGCCTCCCGACGGAATCACCCTGGCCCGGTTGGTGGAGCGGGCCTATGCGGACACGCCGCCGTTGATGCACCCGGTGGCGGAGCGCAGCGCGCTGGCCACGCTGGAGAAGCTGGTGGCCGAAGGCCGCGTGCGCGAGGAGTCGCTGCAGTACTTCCGTCTGGAGACTTGAGCCGCCGGAGGGGCGGCTTTCAGAACCGCCCCATCAGGCCCAATCGGGGACCGTGTTCGGTCATCCCCGCGACGGGCAGCAGCCGCACGCCGGAGTCGTGCTGTGTCTTCGCGGGCGGCGTCACCGGGCGCTGCGACTGGTGGGACAGCTCGTAGCCCGTGGTGGCGCCCGCGACGGGGAGCAGCAGCAGTAGCGCGGCGAGCGCCTTGTCGTTGTCGTCGGCGCCGAGGATGAGCGAGCCCAGCAGCGCGCCACCCCAGCCCACCAGGCTTCCTCCGATGGTGGCGAGCAGCGTGCCCTTGCCGTCCATGAGCCGGCCGCCCGCCCACGTGCCGGCGGGAATCCCGATGACGACGCCGGTGAGGCCGCCCACGAGCGAGACGACCTGGCACTCGTCGCAGCCCACCGTGGGCGCGCCGAGCAGGTAGCCCACCAGCAGCCCCACTGCGCCCCCCGCGATTCCGCCCGCGGCTCCTCCCACGAGCTCCACCGCGACGCGGGGCACCGGATCTTCCACGGCGGCCTTGCGGCTCGGTTTGGCTGCTTCGGTGACTTCAGGACCGGACGTCGCGGTGGGGGGGGCCTGGGCCTCGCCCGTGCCCTCGTCATCGTCACGCGACGTGCTGTCTCCGGGCGAGACGGGGACGAGCGGGGGAGGTGTCAGCTCGGGAGCGGGGCGCTGGGCCGGCTCGTCCTCGGGGACTCGCTGGCCCCAGGCGGAGCCCGTGCTCGACAGGAGCAGGACGGCCAGCCAGGCGGAGAGCGCGCGCGAAAACCTCACCCCCCCAAGCTACCGCAAGGCCGGGGGTGTCGTCGCGTCAACTGGCGGACATCTCGGTCACACGGCTGGCGCGGGCCCGGCGACGCAGCACCACCAGGGCGAGCGGCGCGGCGGCCAGCAGCAACTGAGGCAGCAAGGAGACGACGTCCGGGTAGATGCCCAACAGGTCCACGGTGAAGAAGCGCACCGGCACCAGCGGCAACGCGCCCACCTCCTGCAGCGAGTGCAGGCCCTTGCCCAGCAGCATCACCGCCGTGACGACGAGGACCCCGGTGGACACGTTGAACAGCGTCTTCATGGGCAGCCGGAAGCCCAGTCGGTTGATGAAGAGGACGAGGATGCCGAGCCCCACCGCGCCCACCAGCGCGCCCCAGGCCACGCCCGCGGGCGAGTCCAGCGCCAGGCCCTGGAGGAAGATGGCCGTCTCGAAGCTCTCGCGCAGCACGGCGGTGAAGGCGATGAGGAACAGGCCCACCATGCTGCCCCGGCCGAGCGCGCCCTGCATCTTCTCGCGCAGCTCCCCCATGAACTGGCTGATGTTGGAGCGCGCGTTGAGCCACATCGCCGCGTAGATGAGCATGCCCACCGCCGCGAGCGCCGCGACGCCTTCCAGCCACTCGCGCTGCGCGCCGGCCAGCAGGTGTCGGCCGAGCACGTAGGCTCCAACGCCCACCACCAGCGCGGACATCCAGCCGGCGTGCACCACGCGCACGTGCTCGGTGGCCTTCATCTTCTTCAGGGCCGCCAGCAGCGCCGCGACGATGATGCTGGCCTCGAAGCCCTCGCGCAGGAGGATGAGCACGGTGAGCCACAGCGTGGACATCAGGTCCGCCGTGCTGCCGCTGTCCCGACGCGCCTGGTCCAACAGCGACACCAGCTCCCGGCCCTCGTCCTGGAGGTGCGGACTGCCGTTCTCCGCCGCGAGCCGAGCGTCGAGGAAGCCCTGCTCCAGCTTGAGCACCAGCGCGGAGTCGCGCGAGCTGAGCTTGGGCTCCACCGGCTCCAGGCCGTTGAGGTACGCATCCAGCAACGCCGCCTTCGCTCCCGCCGCGTTGCCCGAGGCGCCCTGCCGCATCGCCTCCTGGACCCCTTCGCGGGCAATCATCAGCGAGCGCTCCTCGTCCACCCGCGGCAGCTCGCGACGCAGGCACGCGAGGTGCTCCGCGCCGAACGACTTCACCAGGTCGTCATCCGTGGTGTTCGCCAGGCGCTCCAGCGACGCGCGCGGAGGAGCGCCCTCGCACGGCGGCTGGCGCAGCGTGAAGACGAAGAAGGCGAGCGACCATCGCTCGTCCTCGCTCAGCGTGGGATAGGCCGGCATCGCGGTGCCCGGCACGCCGAAGCTGGTGGTGTTGAACGCCTTGTAGGGCGTGAGTCCGCCCATCAGCTCCGCGTCGCGGAAGTTGGCGGGCGCGGGCTCCATGGTCGCTGAGATGGGCAGGTTGGCGCTGCCGTCCGCGCCGTGGCAGGCCGCGCAGTTCGTCTGGAAGAGCTTCTCGCCGAGCTTCAGGTCCGGCGGGTGACGCGGGCTGCGCGCCAGGCCTCCGGCGAGCACCAGGTCCTCCACCAGCGCGCCGCAGTCCCGACTCACGCCCTCCGCGTCGCGCGACTGGTCCACGCGCGCCTGGATGGCCTTCACTCGCGGGACGAAGACCTCCGCCGCCGCGCCCAGACCCTGGGCCGCGTCCACCGCCTCGGCCGCGAAGCTCTTCTGCTCCGTCAGCTCGAACTGCGACTGGGACTCGATGGCGGCCGGATAGTCCGCCTCCAGGTACTGGAGGATTCCCACCAGCCGGTGCCACGTCCGCTCCTCCGCGCCTGGTTCGCTGGCCTCGGCCGAAAGAGGCACCGCGAGCATGAGGCACAAGGCGACGGAGACCACACGAGTCATGGCCTCCGTCTACCAGCGGGGGAGAAGTGTTTCAATTTTGCGAATCAATATCGAAATCAGCGTTTCAAACCCGTGAAGAGAGGGTGGCGACGGTGGTGGCGTTGACGGGGCCTGTCCACTGCTCGACTTCCAGGGACTGGATGCGCAGGCGGGCGAGGCGCCAGTCCCCTCCTCGCAGGCGGCCGACGGCGAAGGCGCCGATGGAGAGTGCGCCGATGGCGACGGCCCCGAGGGAGAGGGCCCCCATCGCGGTGGCGCCCAGGGCGTGGGCTCCGACGGCGAGCGCGCGCAGGGCCCGCGCGCGCGGAGGTCGCCTCCGGACTTGCCGGGCTTCGAGATGTCGGGAGAGGCGGGCCAGCGTGAGGGTGTTGGCGACGGCGAGCCCGGCGGCACCGGCCAGCGTCGCGGTGCGCAGCGAACGGGCCATGAGGTGCTGGGGCTGGAGCGGGAAGGTGAGGGTGGTCCACATGCCGTTCGAGGTGCGCACGGCATGGCTCGAGAGCTACCTGCCAGCGCACGGTGCGCCGCCCGGCGGGCGAGCGACGCGAAAGGCGTGGGGCTCAGCGCTCGTAGGTGAGGAAGGCGTGGGGAGGCTCGGCCTCCGGGTGCTGCTCCTGCTCGACGAGCTTCCAGCCGGACAGGTCGACCTCCGGAAAGAAGATGTCGCCCGGGTAGTCGCGAGCGATTCGCGTGAGGTACAGGCGCTCGACGCGGTCCATCGTCTGGGCGTAGAGGTCCGCGCCTCCGGCGATGAACACCTCGTCGTCGCCTCGGCCTTCCGCTTGCTGGAGTGCCTGCTCCACGGAGTGGACCACCGTCACGCCTTCGGGCGCGAAGTCCCGCTGGCGCGTGACGACGATGAAGGCGCGGCCGGGCAGGGGGCGGCCGATGGACTCATACGTCTTGCGGCCCATGATGAGCGTGTGGCCCATGGTGAGTCGCTTGAAGCGCGCGAGGTCCGCGGGCAGACGCCACGGGAGCTGGTTGTGGGCGCCGATGACTCGGTTAGCTGCCAGGGCGACGATGGCCGACAGCTTCATACGGCGACCGGGGCCTTGATGGCGGGGTGGGGCTCGTAGCCTTCGACCTGGATGTCCTCGTACTTGAAGGAGAACAAGTCCTTCACGTCCGGGTTGAGGCGCAGGCGCGGCAGCGGCCGGGGCGCGCGGGAGAGCTGCTCCTGGGCCTGCTCGACGTGGTTGAGGTACAGGTGCGCGTCGCCCATCGTGTGGATGAACTCGTGCGCTTCCAGGCCCGTCACCTGCGCCACCATCATCGTCAAGAGCGCGTACGAGGCGATGTTGAAGGGCAGCCCCAGGAAGAGGTCCGCGCTGCGCTGGTAGAGCTGGCAGGACAGGCGCCCGTTGGCCACGTAGAACTGGAAGAGGACATGGCACGGCGGCAGCTTCATCTCCGGCAGGTCCGCCACGTTCCACGCGCTGATGAGGTGCCGACGCGAGTCGGGGTTCTTCTTCAGCCCGCCGACCAGGGCCTTCATCTGGTCGATGTGAGCGCCGTCCGGCGCGTTCCACGAGCGCCACTGGTGGCCGTAGACAGGGCCCAGCTCGCCCTGCGCGTTGGCCCACTCGTCCCAGATGGTGACGCCGTTCGCCTGGAGCGTGCGCACGTTGGTGTCCCCCGCGAGCATCCAGAGCAGCTCGTGGAAGATGGACTTCACGTGCAGCTTCTTCGTGGTGACCAGCGGGAAGCCTTGCGTCAGGTCGAACCGCAGTTGCGGGCCGAAGACACTGAGCGTGCCCGTGCCGGTGCGGTCACCCTTCTTCGTTCCGTGCTTGAGGACGTGGTCGAGCAGGTTCAGATAGGGCTGCATGGGGCCGAGGCGTGTACGTCGCCCTCGGGTAGGTGTTCAAGCAACAACGTGCCCGAAAGCCCGCCTCATGTCCGACAGCCACCTCGGGGCTGTCTCCGAGGGGGCACCGACGCGCCTTCTCATTGGACGTGTGGCGCGCCCCACCGGTACAAGCCGGAACCCATGAAGATCTACACCAAGACGGGTGACGCGGGGGAGACGGGCCTGTTCGGGGGCGGTCGTGTCGCGAAGGACGACGCCCGTGTGGACGCGTACGGCGAAGTGGATGAGCTCAACGCGACGCTCGGCCTCGCGCGAGCCTCCTCTCTGCCGCAGGAACTGGACGCGATGCTGCATCGGCTCCAGGACCAGCTCTTCACGGTGGGCGCGGTGATGGCGACCCCGGCGGGCACGAAGGCGTCCGCGCACATCCCCGCGCTCAAGGCGGAGTGGGCGGCGGACATGGAGCACGCCATCGACCGCTTCGAGAGCGAGCTGCCGACGATGACCCACTTCATCCTGCCCGGAGGCACGCAGGGCGCCGCCGCGCTGCACCTGTCGCGCACCGTGTGCCGCCGGGCCGAGCGCCGCGCCGTCCCGCTGCTGCGCGATGGGACGATTCCCAAGGACGTGGTGGTCTTCCTCAACAGGCTCTCCGACCTGCTCTTCGTCATGGCTCGCGTGGCCAACCACCGCGCCAAGGTGGAAGACGTGAAGTGGATTCCGGAGAAGCCGTCCGCGAAATAGCGAACCCTGGTTTCCGTCGTGCTGCCCACCGCCCCTCTTCGCGACCTCGCCCGCTCCGTGGGCTTCGACCTCGTGGGCTTCGCTCGCGCGGAGCCCATTCCCCCCACCTTCATCATGGAGTGGCTGGAGGCGGGCTTCGCGGCGGACATGGACTGGATGGGCGAGCGGGTCGCCGAGCGGCTGGACGTCGACCGGTTGCTGCCGGGCGCCCGGACGGTCATCTCCTTCGTCAACAACTACTGGCGCGATGACGAGGTGTCGGTGGGTTCACCCATCGCCCGGTACGCGCGGGGGCGCGACTACCACTCCACGCTGCGCGACAGGATGAAGGCCTTCCGCAAGGCCGTCATCCGGATGTCCCCGGGCCTGGGGACATACGGGAGCGTGGACAGCGGGCCGCTGATGGAGAAGGTGTGGGCGGCGCGCGCGGGGCTGGGCTACGTGGGGAAGAACGGCTGTTTCATCACCGAGCCGTATGGCTCGTGGGTGCTGCTGGCCACGCTCATCCTCGATGCCGAGGTGGACGATTATGGGACGGGGCCCGCGGCGGACCGGTGTGGCGCGTGTCGCCGCTGTCTCATGTCCTGTCCCACGGGCGCGCTGGTGGGCAACGGCCGTGTGGACGCACGGGCGTGTCTGTCCTACCAGACCATCGAGAACCGCGAGCAGCAGGTGCCGGAGGCGTTCCGGCTCAAGTTCGACAACCTCATCTTCGGGTGCGACATCTGCCAGCAGGTGTGTCCGCTCAACCGGCGTCCCGTGTTCGCCGAGCACCCTCGCTTCGCGCCCCGCGCGGTGGCGGAGCTGGGCACGCTGGAATTGGCGGGGCTCACACCGACACAGTACGAGGAGCTCATCCCCGGTACAGCGTTGGCACGCGCCCGGTATGACGTGCTCCGCCGCAACGCGGTGTATGCGTTGGGCGTGGCCAGGCAGGCGGACTCGCGATACCTGCTCGAAAAGCTCTGCGGCGATTCGAGCGAATTGGTACGTACCGCCGCGCAATGGGCGCTCCTCAAGCTCGACCCCTGAACTCCCCTGACGATGCGTCGCCGCTTCGCGGGGTGTATGCCGCGTTGCTCATCCAGGTCGTCATCAGCGCGGGGACGTATCTCGCCGCGAAGCGGGCCATGACGGAGCTGCCGCCGCTCACCGTGGTGTTGTGGCGCTTCTTCTTGAGTGGGCTGGTGTTCCTGGTGCTGCTGCTGGTGCTGCCCGGGCCAAAGCTGCCGCCGCGCGATGCGTGGCGCCGCATCTTCATCCTGGGGCTGCTGGCGGGCCCGGTGAACCAGGTGTTCTTCTTCAGCGGGCTCTCGCGCTCCACCGCCGCGCACGGCGCGCTGCTCTATGCGCTCACGCCGCTGGGGGTGTATCTGTTGAGCCTCTGGCGCGGGCAGGAGCGCGCCTCCGCGCGGACGCTCGTGGGCA
Source organism: Myxococcus eversor (assembly GCF_010894455.1). Classification (GTDB taxonomy): domain Bacteria; phylum Myxococcota; class Myxococcia; order Myxococcales; family Myxococcaceae; genus Myxococcus; species Myxococcus eversor. The sequence goes on from NZ_JAAIXY010000027.1 coordinate 158,965, forward strand.
TCGCCACCGCCTTCGTGGGCGTGGTGGTGCTGCTGCTGGGACGAGGGCTGGCGGATGCACGTGGCTCCATGCTGGGGGACGTGCTCATCCTCGGCGCGGTGCTGGCGTGGGTCGTCTACACGACGGAGGGAAAGCCCTTCGTCGCGGTCCACGGTCCGCTGCGCGCGACGGCGTGGTGCATGACGATGTCCACGGTGTTGATGCTGCCCTTCGCGCCGTTCGTGGCGAACACGGACATGTTGATGGCCGCGAGCACGACGGCGAAGGGCTGCATCGTCTACCTGGGGCTGCTGACGTCGGTGGTGGCGTACGTGCTCTGGTACTACGCACTGTCGAAGGTGTCGGCGTCGAAGGTGGCCATCTTCTCCAACCTCCAGCCCGCCGCGACGGCGCTCGCGGCCTGGCTGCTGCTGGACGAGGCCCTGCACTGGGAAATCGCGGTGGGTGGGGTGCTCGTCCTCGCGGGCGTGCGGCTCACCCAGACGGTGGTGGCCCGTGCTCCGCCGACGGCGCCCCTGCTTCCCGTGGCGGGGCGCCCGGCGACCTGAGTGGCTACCGCGGGTCCCACCCCGCGTTCACCGTCACCCGGTCCAATGCGCGCACCGTGACGTACGGGACGAAGCCGGCGGCCCGAGAGCGCGTGTACGCATCCGCGACGTGGGCGGACTGGACGGCGTAGTCGGTGGACAGCACCAGCTTGCCCGCGGCGCGCACCCGGGCGGCGTTGGCGCGATTCTCCGCGCACCAGCTCATGTCGCACGCGACGTCGTCGGACCAGTACATGTCCTCCATGCCCAGGCCGTCGATGGCGGGCAGATAGAGGGGGTCGTCGACGAGCTCCGGGGAGTTCTGCGGCACCACCTTGAAGGCCGGGTTGCGCGCCTTCGCGTACTGGCTGATGCGGGAGATGAGGGCCACCATCTTCCGCGCGAGGTCGGCGCGGTTGGTGCCCGCGGAGTTGGCGGGAATCTCCTCGTACGTCACCACCATGTCCAGGTAGCAGCCGGTGAAGCCCGCGGCGAGCGCGCGGTCCAGACGGCCCTGGACGATGGGCCACCAGCGCTCGTCCCAGTACTTCACGTACTGCTCGTCGGGCCAGCCATCCACGGGGCCCAGCTTCAGGTCCGCGGGGACCTGGCTCCACTCGGGGCGGTACTCCTCGATGGCGCCAATCTCGAAGTAGGCGAGCACCTGCTTGCCCCGGGCCTTGAGCGCGGAAATCTCGGCGGCGGTGAAGTAGCCGCTCGAGCCGTCTCTCACCAGCTCGACGATGGCGAGGTCGAACTTCGAGGCGGCAATCACGTCGAGCTTGCCCTGGGGATAGTTGGTGAGCTGGTACGTGAAGCTGCTGACGCCCTCCCAGGGAACCGGCGTGCCCGCGTCCGTGGATGTGCCCGCGTCGGTGGGAGTTCCAGCGTCTGTCGAAGTGCCCGCGTCGTTGGGAGTGCCAGCGTCCGGCGCCGCGACCTGCACGCGCACCACCAACAGGTCCAGCAGCGACGCATCCGCCGAGGACTCCGTGCGGTAGCGCAGCTTCACGGGGCCACCGGAGAAGAACCGCGCGGGGGAGGTGAGGGCCAGCGACGTCGCCGACCACTTCCACGACTGCGCGAAGGCGTTGTCGCCCACGATGACCCAGGCGCCCGTCGAGTAGTCCCAGGCCTCGAACAGCCAGCGCATCGCTGACTTCGTCGGGCCCCGGAAGTTCACGCCGATTTCAGCCGCGATGACGGTGTCCGAGCTCACGCCCGCGGGCAGCGGATAGGTGCACGTGGCGGAGCTGTTGGGGGCGAATTCGACGTACTCAGCCCAGCGGTCCTGCGTCCCAGACAGTGTCTGGGTGTGCAGGCCCTGGACGCCCTGGCCCGAGCCGATGGAGCCACGTGCGAGTTGGAGGGTGGTGCAGGTGAGGGTCTGCGCATCGGGGAGAATCGCGCCGCGCTCGTCGTCGAGCGTGTCACGCGCACTGCTTCCACCACACGCGGCCAGCAAGGCCAGACAGGTCCACGTCAACCACTTCACAGCGACTCGCATGCAACGTCTCCTCAGGGGTGTGGGAACGCGGCGGCCATTAACGCCGTGCGCGAGGAGTCAGCAACGCGAAGTGGCGACGAGCGCGTCGATGCGTGAAGGCTCGCGCTCTCCTGCTGGAACATTCGTTTCCGCCTGGATGACATGTGGTGCCCGGCCCGCGTCTGCGTACACTCGTCTGATGCTTCGCGCGGGTGAGGACCTGTTCCAGGTGGAGGAGTTGCTATGGGTGCTGAACGCGCCCACGGGCAAGGGCATCTACGACTTCGGCTTCGACCGGTTCTTCGCCTGCCGTCGCCCGTATCAACTGCCCGACTCGCTGGATGTGGTGGCGCGCGTCGGCGTGTGGAACGACTACGCCGAGCGCTACCGCGAGCTGGCGGCGGAGGGCGTAAGGCTGGTGCACTCACCGGAGCAGCACCTGCTCGCGACGGAGCTGCCGCACTGGTACCCCCGGCTCACGGACCTCACACCGCGCAGCGTCTGGTACGACACGCGGCCGTCCGCGAAGACGGTGGAGGACATGCTCGGGTGGCCGGTCTTCGTGAAGGGCGAGCGACAGACGAGCCGCCACCGCAAGTCACTCTCCATCATCGAGGGGCCCGAGCAGTTCGAGCGCGCGATGGCGACCTATGCGACGGACCCCATCCTCCACTGGCAACGGGTGGTGTGTCGGGAGCTGCGCCCGCTGCGCCGCGTGGAGGAGGGCGCGCCGGACCGCATCCCCTCCTCATTCGAGTTCCGCACCTTCTGGTGGCGCGGTGAGCTGGTGGGGTGGGGGCCCTACTGGTGGCAGGGGTCGCCGTACACGATGAACGAGGTGGAGCAGCGCGAGGCGCTCGGCCTGGGGCGCGAGGTGGCGCGCCGGATGGACGTGCCCTTCCTCGTCGTGGACCTCGCGCAGGAGGTCTCCGGCCGCTGGATTGTCATCGAGTGCAACGACGGCCAGGAGAGCGGCTACGCCGGCATCTCACCCTTCGCGCTGTGGCGGAACATCCTGGAGTTGCAACGCGCGCGGTGAGGCGCTCGGGGGCGTCCGAGGCGGAGGTCAGTCCCCGTTGGGGTCCCACTCGGAGATGTCCTTGTTCTTGGGCTCCGGCGGAACCGAGGGGCGCAGCGGGTTGGACGGCGGCGGCGTAGGCTTCTTCGTGGCCGCGACGGGAGCGGGTGGTGGCTCGTCGAGCAGTGGGTCCTTCGCGTCGTCGTCGGTGGCGGCGATGGTGGGCGCGGGCTTCGCGGGCACGGGCTTCACCGGCTCCATTCGGGGCGGCGGCTTCGCGGCGGCCGTGGGCGCGGGCGGCGGCGCATCCAGCGGCTCCAAATCACTGAGGTCCGGCTCGGCTTCCGGTTCGGGTTTCGACGCGGGCTTCGCGGGCTTGGGGTCGGAGTCGGAAGCCCGGTAGACGCCCTGCCGCGACACGGTGGGCACGGGCGTGGTGTCGACGGGCGGCGCCGCCGCGGGGACATCCTCCGCAGGAGGGCGCGTGTCCTCGGCGGGCACGCTGTCCGCGCGGTAGCTGTCGCGACGCCCACGGACCGAGTCCCGGTCCGGACGCGCGTCACCGAACGGGTCCTCCTCGCGGTTCGTCGTGCGCCGGCCTTCCGAGTCCCCCGAGTCTCCAAACGGGTCCTCTTCCCGGCTCACGGGCTTCTTCGAGGAGGGCCGCCCGCGACGAGGAGGGTCCGCCACCACGCTGTCGGGAAGGCCGCGCAGCGATGAGTGACGCTCGCTGCAGTCGCCCCGGTTCTCCGTGCAGATGCTCAGGCACTGGGTGAGCTTCTTCACGGTGCGACTGCTGCCGCCGTACTCGATGGAGCAGTCCTCCTTGCAGGTGGCGTAGTCCTCCTGACAGCCGGAGGGGACAGCGCCGCGCTGGGCGCTGGCGGGGGTGGCGGCGAGGGCCAGAAGCAGGAAGGGCAGAAGACGCATGGCTATTTCGAAAACTACCAGTCTTCGTGCCTCCCGGCGCCAGGGGGGCGCTATGGTTCAGGAGCGCGGCCGGAGCGCCAAGAGGAGGAACATGGCTGTCAGGGTGGGCATCATCGGGAGCCATGGTCTGGAGCAATTGTTGGGGCTCTCCGGTCGGTTGGAGACCCACACCCTCGAAACCCCCTTCGGTCCCCATGCGGGCCCCCTCGTCTCCGGAGAGCTGGACGGCGTCTCCGTCGTCTATGTGCCACGCCACGGCGCGGGTCATGTCTTCAACGCCACCCGGGCTCCGTACCGCGCCAACCTCTTCGCGCTGAAGCAGTTGGGCGTCACCCACGTGTTGGCCACGGGCACGGTGGGCAGCCTCCAGGAGCATCTGCCTCCGCTCCAACTGGTCGTCCCGGATCAGGTCATCGACCGCACCTACCGCCGCCCCTGCACCTTCTACGACGACCTCGCGGTCCACGTGGAGCTGGACTCGCCCTTCTGCGGCACGCTGCGTCAGGTCCTCGCCAACGCGGCCACCGCCAGCGGCGCCGTCGTGGCCACCCAGGCGACGTATGTCTGCGTCGAGGGCCCTTCGCTCAGCACCCGCGCGGAGAGCCTGCTGTACCGGCAGTGGGGCGCGGACCTGGTCGGGATGACGGCCATGCCCGAGGCCCGGCTCGCCCGAGAGGCCGAGCTGCACTACGCGCTGGTGGCGCTGCCCACGGACTACGACTCCTGGCAGCCGCTGCCCCCGGGACAGGAGCACGAGGCCCTGCTGGCGCGGCTGTCCCACAACGTGCCGGCTGTCACCGCGAAGGGGGCCGCGCTCATCCGCCGCGCGCTGCCGCGAATCGCCGAGGCCCCGTCCGCGTGTCGCTGTGACTCCGCCCTGGCGATGGCGCTGTGGACCGAGCGCTCCCGCATCCCCGACGAGGTGCGCTCCCGGCTTCGTCCACTGTTGGGCAGATACCTCCCGCCGAACGTCGTCTAGCCGAACGAGGGCTCGCCCGGTCGCCTGCTGCCAACCCGCGTCGCCAACCCCACCTTCCGATACCCGAGGGTCGGGAGCGAGGAGGGAAGGATGCGGCTGCCCAGGCTCAAGTACCTCACGTGGCGCGAGTTCACCCGACGCTTCGTGAAGGAGTTCCAGGAAGACACCGTCACGGACATCGCGGCGCAGCTCTCCTACTACCTGCTGTTCTCGCTGTTCCCGTTCCTCTTCTTCCTCGTCACGCTGGTGGCGTACCTGCCCTTCGCGCCGGGCGCGGTGGACGCGATGCTGGACCGCGTCCGCCCGCTGGTGCCTGGAGACGCGCTGGGCCTGGTGACGCAGCACCTGACGTCACTGGTGGACCAGCCCCGCCCCAAGCTCTTGACGGTGGGTCTCCTGGTGGCCTTGTGGTCGGCTTCGCGCGGCGCGGATGCCCTGCGCAAGGCGCTCAACCTGGCCTACGACGTGCCCGAGTCGCGTCCCCTGTGGAAGACGCAGGGGCTCGCCATGCTGATGACGCTCGTCGGCACCTTGCTCATCCCGCTGTCCTTCGCCGTGTTCCTGCTCGGCGGCCGGCTGGGGGCGTGGCTCGCGACGCGGCTGCACGTGCAGGAGGCCTTCTACGTCGTCTGGTCCTGGGTGCGCTGGCCGTTCACCGCGGGCCTGGTGATGCTGGCGCTGTCGCTCTGCTACTACCTGCTGCCGGACGTGAAGCAGCGCTTCAAGTACATCACTCCCGGCTCCATCTTCGGCACGCTGGTGTGGATGGCGAGCACGTGGGGCTTCACGCAGTACGTGGAGCACTTCGGCAAGTACAACGTCACCTATGGCTCCATCGGTGGCGTGGTGGTGCTGCTCCTGTGGCTCTACATCTCCGGGCTGGTGTTCATCCTCGGTGGCGAGCTGAACGCCATCCTGGAGCACGCCTCGGCGGAGGGGAAGGAGAAGGGGGCGCGCCAGTTCGGCGAGGCCGCTCCAGCGGAGCCTCCCATCAAGACGCCTGGAGCCGCCAAGAGCGCGGCGAGCGCGAAGCGCTCCCGGCTGGCCTTCTGGCGCTGGAAGCACCGCGTGGCCCGGGGGAAGTCCCCCGAGCCCTCTGGAGCGGAGCTGGAGCGCGAGCCCCCGTCCACCCTGCATTGAGCCCGGCTCGGGCGGGGGCTACTTGCCGCCCAGCTTCTGCTTGATGGCGGGCAGCTGGCCCGGGCTGTTGTTGCTGCCGCGCAGGCCCTTCTTGGAGATGAACTCCTGAAGGTCTGCGATGCGCTGCTTGTTGGTGGGGTGGGTGCTCAGCCACTTCATGACGCCGGGCGTGCTGCCCTCCTGGGCCTGGAGCTTCTGGAAGAAGCTGATGAGCCCCTTGGGGTCGAAGCCGGCGCCGGAGGAGTAGCGCGCGCCGTACTCGTCCGCCTCCAACTCCTCGCTGCGGCTGTGCGCCAGCATGGCTCCGCCACCGACGAGCTGGGCTGCCACCTGGGCCGCGGCGCCCGGGTTCTGTCCCAGGGCGAGCTGGGTGACGGTCTGCAGGCCCATCTGGTTCACCATGGCCCGCGCGGAGTGACGGCCGACGACGTGGCCCGCCTCGTGCGCCATGACGCCCGCCAGCTCCGCCTCCGTGTCCGCGGCCAGGATGAGGCCCGTGTAGACGTAGAGGTAGCCGCCCGGCGTGGCGAACGCGTTCACCGTCTTCGGGTCGTCGATGACGTTGATCTTCCACTTCACGCCCGGCCGGTCCTTGGTGGCCTGCTTGATGATGGGCGCGGAGAGGTTGCGGACGTACTCGACGATGGTCGGGTCCTCCACGTACTTGATCTTCTCCTTCTGCTCGAGCTCCGCCTTGACCTGCTTGCCGATGTCCTCCTCCTGCTCATCCGAGACGAAGGTCTTCGCGAGCGCCTTCTCCGCCTGGACGCGCTGAGTGGTGCAGCCCGTCGTCACTCCCATGACGAGGGCCAGGCTCCATACCGCCGAGAGAATCCGTTGCATGACCGAGGACGCCTTTCTTTGTCGGTTGATGCGTTGAGACCGAAACCTGCCCGGACTCTTGGGCAGCGTCCGCCTCCACGGCAAGCCCCTCGTGAGGGTTCCGATGGGAGGCGTGGGGCTCGGGCGCGCTGGCGCCCGGGAGCCGGAGGGCAGGGACCTCTGGTGCGCCGGGACACCCCCGGCGGCGAGCGCACCCGCCGTGAGCCTCCTGGACGGGGCTGATCGCCGCGCCCGAGGCGCCCTGGGGACATGTGCGCGAGCCGACAAGCGCAAGAAATGCGTGGGCCAGGAGGGCGCCGGTGCTATGTGCCCGAGGGGATGCCTGAGTTACCCGAAGTAGAAATCGCCCGGCGCAATCTGGTGCGCTGGTTCGATGGACGACGCCTCGTGCGCGCGGAGGCGGATGATACCCGCGTCTTTCGCGGCGCCGAGCGCGGCGACTTCGCGCGACTCCATGGGCGGCTGACGTCGCTCGTCCGGCGGGGCAAGTACCTCCTCTTCGCCTTCGAGGAAGGCCGGGGCCTGTTGGGCCACCTGGGCATGACGGGCAAGTTCGTCCGGCGCTCGGAAGGGGACGTCGTGCCCTACAGCCGCGCCCGCTTCCACCTGGACAACGGGCAGGTGCTGCACTTCGCCGACGCGCGCATGTTCGGCCGGATGGAGCCCGCTCCCGCCTCGGAGCTGCGCTCCCTGGACGTGGTGAAGGCCCTGGGGAGGGATCCGCTGGCGGACGGCCTCACCGCCGGCCAGCTCGAACAGGCCCTGGCGTCCTCGAAGCAGGACCTGAAGGTCGCCCTGATGGATCAGGCGCGCATCGCCGGGATGGGCAACATCCACGCCGCGGAGGCGCTGTTCCGCGCCGGCCTCCATCCCGCCCGCAAGCCCTCCTCCCTCGGCCCCGACGACTGGAAGCGCCTGGTCCAGGCCATCCGCGCCAGCATCGACTTCGGCCTGGAGGAGCAGGAGGGCGAGGAGCCCGTGTACCTGGAGGAATGGGGCGCCGTCAGCCCGTTCCTGGTGTATGGGCGCGGTGGTGGCCCGTGCTCCAAGTGCGCCTCGCCGGTGGAGTCCTTCACCCAGGCGGGACGCACCACTTATGCCTGTCCGAAGTGCCAACCCCGGGGAGGGACAGGGAAATGACCCTGGACGTCCTGTCGTTCACGACGCGAACTCGCGTCCCGGTTGGCGTTGACACCCCCCTGTCCCGTGGCTTGAATCGCCCGCCTTTCCGACCCGGCCGCCCCGAGCGGCCCTGGAGATCGTTGCCCATGTCTCACGTCCTGCTGGCGGCGCTGCTCGTCGCTTCCTCCACGGCCACCGCCCAGGTGCCGGCTGGGGGCACGCCTCCGCCCGCGCCCGCGGAGGCCGCGCCCGCCCCCGCCCCCGCCGAGCCGCCGGCTGTCACGCCCGCCGCGCCCGCCGCCGTGCAGCCCCCCGCCGCCGAGGGCGAGTCCGTCACCCGCGACGACCTGGAGGCCACCAAGCAGGAGCTGCGCGGAGAGATTCGCGCGGAGGCCGCCAAGCAGTCCCTCAACGGCGAGGAGTGGAGCGAGGAGTACCCGGAGGAGAAGCGCAAGCTGGAGGTCTTCACGCTCGACGGCTACTTCCGCCTGCGCCCCACGCTCTTCTACAAGTTCGACCTGGGCAAGGTCCCCGGCCAGGAGATCTTCCCGGCCGTCTCGCCGCGCCGGGGGGAGAACACCCAGTCCTTCGCCACCATGCGCCTGCGCCTGGACCCCACGTTCAACGTGTCCGAGCAGGTGAAGATCAAGCTCCAGGTGGACGGTCTGGACAACGTGGTGTTCGGCTCCACGCCGGACACGCTCTACCCGGGGGACCAGCGCAACATCTTCACCGTCTTCTCCGAGGACCAGGAGTCGCTGGGTGACACGCTGTCGGACTCCATCAAGCTGCGCCGCGCCTACGGCGAGGTGAACACGCCGGTGGGCATCCTGCGCTTCGGCCGCATGGGCAGCCACTGGGGCCTGGGCATGCTGCGCAACGACGGCAACTGCTTCGACTGCGACTTCGGCGACACGGTGGACCGCGTGCAGTTCGTCACCGAGCCCTTCGCGGGCTGGTACGTGACGCCCATGCTGGACTTCAACTCGGAGGGCACGTTCTACAAGGGCGGCGCCGAGGGCGAGCCGGTGGACCTGACGCAGGCGGATGACGCCCACAGCTGGGTGCTGGCCATCGCCCGCCGGGACACCGACGCGCAGATCCGCTCCAAGCTGGAGAACAACCAGGGCGTGCTCCAGTACGGCCTGCACTTCACCTGGCGCTCGCAGAACTACGACAACGTGAAGGATGCCGACGGCGCGCTCACGGGCGGCTTCATCCCCCGCGACGCGAACCTGTACATCCCCGACCTCTGGCTGCGGTACGAGGAGCGCAACTGGCGCCTGGAGTTCGAGCTGGCGGCGGTGTTGGGCAAGATTGGCAACCGCGCGCTCACCACGGGTGATGCGACGTTCGACCAGAGCCTGACGGTGGCGCAGTTCGGCGGCGTGGCGCAGGGTGAGGTGAAGGTCGCGGACAACAAGCTGACGCTGGGCCTGGAGCTGGGCTTCGCCTCCGGCGACAAGGCGCCGGGCTTCGGCAACTACCCGGGCCGTCAGGGCTCGGGCACCAACGGCTACACCAACCCGGGTGACGTGGAAGGCCGCCAGTACCGCTGCGACAACGGAGGCTGCTCCGACTCCGCCATCCGCAACTTCCGCTTCAACCGCGACTACCGCATCGACCTCATCCTCTGGCGCGAGCTGATTGGCGGCGTCACCGACGCGTTCTACGTGCGCCCGTCCGTGAAGTACGCGGTGGCGCCGGGCATCGACCTGTATGGCCGCCTCATCTACTCGCAGGCGCTCTACGCGGAGTCGACGCCGTCCTTCGTCAGCAAGTCGCTGGGCGTGGAGGTCAACGCGGGCGTGGACTACACCACCGAGGACGGCTTCATCGCGGGCATCGCCTACGGCATCCTGTTCCCCATGGGCGGTCTGCAGGCCTACACGGATGCCCTGAAGGCGGATTTGGAGACGCCGCACAGCATCCGCGGCTGGCTGGGCGTGAAGTTCTAGTCATGAAGCGCGCCCTCACGTCGCTCGGGGTCGCCACCGTCCTGGTGTTGGGGATGGTGGCGTGCGGCATCAAGGGTCCGGCCAAGCCGCCACTGGCGGCGCCGGTGCCGGCGACGGAGACCCCTCCGCCGCCGTCGGACACCGCGCCCGTCAGCGTGGAGTCCTCGGGGCCATCGATTATTTCGACGACGGATGGCGGGGCCCTGACGCCCACCACCCAAATCGACGCTGGGACACCGTGAGCTCCTTTCCGTACCGCAAGGGCGTGCTGCACGCGGAAGCCGTGCCGCTGCCCGCCATCGCCGACGCGGTGGGCACCCCCACCTATGTCTATTCCACCGCCGCGCTGACCCAGGCCTTCCGCGCGGTGACGGAGGCGTTCTCCGACGCACGACCCCTGGTCTGCTACTCGGTGAAGGCCAACTCCAACCTCGCCATCCTCCGGCTGTTCGCGGAGCTGGGCGGGGGCTTCGACATCGTCTCCGGCGGAGAGCTGGCCCGCGTGCGGCATGCGGGCGGCGAGGCCGCGAAGACGGTGTTCGCGGGCGTGGGCAAGACGCAGGAGGAGATGGAGGCAGCGCTCGCCGCGGGCATCCTCCTCTTCAACGTGGAGAGCGCCGAGGAACTGGAGGCGCTGGACGCGGTGGGGCGCCGGTTGGGGCGACGCGCGCCGTTCGCGTTGCGCGTCAACCCGGAGGTGGACCCTCGCACGCACCGCTACATCGCCACCGGGCTGAAGACGTCCAAGTTCGGCGTGCCCTTCGAGGAGGCGGTGGACCTCTACGCGCGCTCGAAGAAGATGAAGGGCGTGCGGGCCGCGGGCCTGGACTGTCACATCGGCTCGCAGCTCACCCAGAGCTCGCCGCTGCGCGCGGCGCTCGGCAAGGTGGCGGGGCTGTACCAGGAGCTGAAGGCCCGGAAGCACGCGCTGGAGTACCTGGACGTGGGCGGCGGCCTGGGCATCACCTACTCGGACGAGACGCCTCCCTCGGTGGAGGAGTACGCGCGCGTCGTGCTGGCGGCGACGAAGGACACGGGCGCGCGGCTGGTGCTGGAGCCGGGGCGCTCGCTGGTGGGCAACGCGGGCGTGCTGCTCACCCGCGTGCTGTACCGCAAGCAGACCCCCGCCAAGCACTTCACCGTGGTGGACGCGGGCATGAATGACCTGCTCCGCCCCGCCCTCTACGAGGCCCACCACGCCTTCGTCCCCCTGCTGAAGCGGCGAGGCAAGGCGGTGGAGGTGGACGTCGTGGGGCCGGTGTGTGAGTCCACCGACGTGCTGGCCAAGGCCCGGCCCCTGGTGCTCCCCCAGGCGGGCGAGCTGTATGCCTTCCTCAGCGCCGGCGCGTACGGGATGAGCATGGCTTCTAACTACAATTCCCGCCCCCGTCCGGCCGAAGTCCTGGTGGATGGAGAGGCGTGGCGGGTGGTGAGGGAGCGGGAGCGCACCGAGGATCTCTGGCGCGGCGAGCGGGCCTGAACATATAAGCGCCGGAATGAAGACCTTCGAAGGTTCCATGACGGCGCTCGCGACTCCGTTCCGGAACGGCGCGCTCGACGAGTCGGCCTACCGGGCGCTGGTGCGCCAGCAGATTGAAGGCGGCACCAGCGTGCTGGTGCCCATGGGCACCACCGGCGAGTCCGTCACGATGAACGCCGAAGAGCGCGCCCGCGCGGTGCGCGTGGTGGTGGAGGAGGCGAAGGGCCGCGTGGGAGTGCTGGGCGGCGCCGGCTCCAACAACACCGCGGAGGTGATTGAGAGCGTGGCGCGCGTGCGTGATGCCGGCGCGGATGGCTCGCTCATCGTCACGCCGTACTACAACAAGCCCACGCAGGCGGGGCTGGTGGAGCACTTCCGCGCGGTGGCTCGCGCGCACCCGGGCTTCCCGATTGTCGCCTACAACGTCCCGGGCCGCACGGGCGTGGACCTGCTGCCGGAGACGGTGCAGCGGCTGTGCGACTTCCCCGAAGTGGTCGCCATCAAGGAAGCCACCGGCAACATGGCCCGGGCGGTGGACATCCTGGAGAAGTGTGGCGACCGGCTGACGCTGTTGTCCGGCGACGACTTCACCGTGCTGCCCTTCCTCGCGTGCGGCGGCAAGGGCGTCATCTCCGTGTCCTCCAACGTGGCGCCCCGGCTGATGGCGGACCTGGTGGCCGCGGGCCGCGCGGGTGACTTCGCCAAGGCGCGTGAGCTGCAGGTGAAGCTGAACAACCTGCACCGGCTGCTCTTCGTGGAGTCCAGCCCCATCCCGGTGAAGTGGGGGCTGCACCTCCTGGGGCTGTTCGGTCCGGAGGTCCGCCTGCCGCTGGTGCCGATGACGGGGCCCAACGCGGAGAAGCTGGGCGACGAGCTGCGGCACCTGGGCCTCTTGAAGCACTGAGCGCCACGACACGACACCGAGGAGCGCGGCCACATGATTCGCACCGTCATCACCGGCATCACCGGTCGCATGGGCAGCACGCTGCTGCGCCTGACGCGTGACGCGGAGGACCTGCAGGTGGTGGGCGCCACGGAGCGGCCGGGCAGCACCGCGGTGGGTCTGGACGCGGGCCTCGCCGCGCGGCTGGGCGCGCTGGAGGTGCAGGTGGTGGACGACCTGGCCCGCGCGCTCGACACGGCGAAGGCGGACGTCGTCATCGACTTCACCAGCGCCGAGGTGAGCGTGGCCCACGCGAAGGCGTGCGCGGCGCACGGCGTGGCCTTCGTCTGCGGTTCCACGGGCTTCTCGCCGGAGCAATCGGCGCTGCTGGCGGAGTGCGCGAAGGCGGTTCCCATCGTCGCCGCGCCGAACATGTCGGTGGGCGTCAACCTGGTCATCCGCGTGGCCGCGGAGCTGGCGCGGGTGCTGGGGTCGGGCTTCGACGTGGAGGTGCTGGAGGCGCACCACCGCATGAAGAAGGACGCGCCCAGCGGCACCGCGCTGCGGCTGGCGGAGGTGCTCGCCTCCGCGCTCGGCCGCACGCAGGACGACCTGACATTCGCCCGGGAGGGCCAGATTGGCGCCCGGCCCGCCAGCGAGATTGGCGTGCAGACGCTCCGGGGCGGAGATGTGGTGGGAGAGCACACCGTGTACTTCTTCGGGGAGGGCGAGCGCATCGAGCTGACGCATCGGGCCACCAGTCGAGATCAGTTCGGGCTGGGGGCGCTGCGCGCGGCGCGCTGGGTGGTGGGCCGCCCTCCGGGGCTGTATGACATGGCCGACGTGCTCGGCTTCCAGAGGACTTCATGACGACCGCCCGCTACTGCCGCTTCCTCCACGAAGGCCGCGCGAACCATGGCCGCGTCGAGGGCTCCGAGGTGGTGGTGCTCACCTCGGCCCCCTGGTTGGGCGGGGTCAAGGACACGGGCATCCGCCGCTCGCTGTCGGCGGTGACGTTGCTGGTGCCGTCGGACGCATCAAAAGTCGTCTGCATCGGCCAGAACTACCGCAAGCACGCGGAGGAGATGGGCAAGCCCGTCCCCACCGAGCCGCTCATCTTCACCAAGCCCTCCACCGCGCTCAACGGCCCGGGCTCGCCCATCCGCATCCCCAAGGCGAGCCAGGAAGTGCACTACGAGGCGGAGCTGGCGCTCGTCATCGGCGAGCGGCTGAAGAACGCCGACGAGACGACGGCCGCGCGCGCCATCTGGGGCCTGACGTGCTTCAACGACGTCACCGCGCGAGACATCCAGAAGCGCGAGACGCAGCACACCCGCGCCAAGGGCTACGACACCTTCGCGTGCGCGGGCCCGTGGGCGGTGACGGGGCTGTCCTCGGCGGACCTCCAGATCTCCTGCCGGGTGAACGGGCAGGTGCGCCAGGACAGCCGCACGTCCGACATGGTGTTCAGCCCTGCTCGGCTGGTGGCTTTCATCTCCCACATCATGACGCTCCTGCCGGGGGACCTCATCAGCACCGGCACGCCGTCGGGGGTAGGGAAGCTGTCGGCCGGTGACTCGGTCGAGGTGGAAGTCCAGGGAATCGGGACGCTGCTCAATCCGGTTGAGCTGGAGCCGTGAGCACCATCATCTATGTCGGGTTGGGCTCGAATGAGGGGGACCGGGAGTCCCACCTCGTCGCCGCCCTCACCGCGCTGTCCCGCATCGACGCGGTGGCCGTGCTTCGTTGTTCCTCACTCTTCGACAGCGCCCCGGTGGGGCCGCCGCAGCCGCGCTATCTGAACGCGGTGGTGGCGCTGGACTGCGATTTGTCGCCGCAGCGGCTGCTCGTCATCCTTCAGCAGATCGAGAAGGACCTGGGCCGGAGGCGCGAGCAGCACTGGGGCCCGCGCACCATCGACCTGGACATCCTCTTCTGCGAGGGTCGAGTGGTGGCGGACCCTCACCTCCAGGTGCCGCATCTGGAGCTGCACAAGCGACGCTTCGCCCTGGAGCCGTTGGCGGAGCTGTCGCCCGACTTGCTGCACCCCGTGCTGGGAATGACGGTGAAGGAGCTCCTCGGGAAACTCGCCCCGCAGGATGTCCGCAGGAGTGAGGCCACCGCGTGGCCCGAAGCGAGCCTGCCGAGCAACGAGACATGAACCTTTCCCTGGCCCTGGCCACCGCGGCGCTGCTCGCCGCCGAGCCTTCCCCGTTGCCCCCTGGTCACCCGGTTGTCCCTCCAGGGACCCAGGTGTCGCCCGCGAAGCCGTCCGCCGCCATGGGGGGGGGCGCGCTGCCCGAGGGTCATCCTCCGGTGGAAGGTGGGGCCGCTCCCGCCGCGGCGCCCACGGGCGAGCTGCCCTCGGGACATCCCCCGGTGTCCGGCACCGGCAAGGCGCCTCCGTCCGCGGAGGAGCTGCTGCGCCAGCTCGACTCGACGGAGGGGCTGCAGGGGCGGGAGAAGACCTTCGAAATCGCGGCGTCGCTGGGGCGCCTGTACTACCTGAACGGCCGCAACGCGGAGGCGGTGACGTACCTGCTCCAGGCCGACGAGCGCGCCAAGTCGGTGCGCGACCTGTTCCTCGCGCAGCGCAAGAAGCTGGGCAAGGCGACGCTGGCCACGGCGGAGGCCGCGGGTTGCGGCTTCACGACGGGGCAGGCGGTGGAGTCGATGGGCGCGGTGGCGCAGGAGCGCGCGAAGAAGGGCGACGTCGCGGGCGCGGCGGCCTGTGCTCGCGCGGCGCTGGAGCCCGCGCTGGAGACGGGAGTGATGCGCGCCAACGCGCTCTTCCTCACCGGTGACACGGCGGGCGCGCTGGGCGCGTATGTCGCGGTGCTGGAGGTGGAGCCCAAGCACGAAGAGGCGCTCTACGGGCGCTCGGCGGTGCTGTTCGAGACGAAGGGCGAGGACCTGGCGGCGCTGAAGCAGGCGCGCGAGGGCTTCGAGGCGGTGCAGGCGATGAACCCCACCTCCTCGCGAGCGGCCGCGGCGAAGCGGCTGGCGACGCTGGTGGACGAGACGGTGAAGGCGGGAGGTCGGGCGAAGCTGCTCGCGTCGCGCGCCGAGGACCGTCGCATCCGGCTGGCGCAGGCGCCCGTGGCGCAGGGGCCGGACGTGCCTCGTCCGCTGACGAAGGAGATGGTGGACGCGGTGCAGAACACCGAGCGCACGCCGGAGCTGGAGCAGGGCCTGGCGAAGCTGGTGGACGAGGGCGAGGAGCACCTGGCGAAGGGGCGCTTCCAGGAGGCGCTCGGCAACTACACGCGCGTGGTGCCCTTCCAGCCGGAGAACGGCCGCGCGAAGGCGGGCATGGCCTGGGCGCTGGTGGGCCTGGGTCGTCCCATGGCCGCGCGCGTGTGGGGCGTGGCGGTGCAGTCGGACCCGGCGTCGGTGGAGAAGCTGGGCGACACCCTCAAGGCCAAGGGCGACGAGAAGGGCGCCAAGGCCCTCTGGGAAAAGCTGGCCTCGGACGCACCCGACTACAACAAGTCGGCGCTCCAGGCGAAGCTCACGCAGTAGGCGTCACCAGGAGCACGGGCGTCACATGGCGCCCGGTGCTTCGGTGGGGCAGGCATCGGTTCCGCATCGTGAGTGCCCGTCGAGGCGGGCGTTCCGAGCGTCCTCGCTGCTCTCGATGGAGTCGCCTCGGAAGCGAGGCGGCACGCGCACTCAGACGAACTTCGCGGCGAGCAAATCCTGCACGTCGAGCAGGCCCACGGAGCGGCCCTCGACATCCACGACGGGGAGCTGGTCCACACGCAGCTCGCGCATCTGCGCGGTGGCGGCGATGACCAGCGTGTCCGGCGTCACGCAGCGCGGCTGCTTGCCCATGATGTCGCGCACGGGGATGGAGAAGTCGGTGAGGCCCTGCTCCACGCGGCGGCGCAGGTCGCCATCCGTGAAGATGCCCACCAGCCGCCCGCGACGGTCCACCACACACGCGGCGCCCGGACGCCCCGGCGTCTTCGTCATCACCCCGACGACCTCCGACAGCGGCGCGGTGTCGCGCACCAGCGGATTGGCGGGGCCCGTGCGCATCAGCTCGAACACGCGCTGCACGGAGCGGCCCAGCTTCCCGCCGGGATGCAGGAGCGCGTAGTCATCCGTGCCGAACGGACGCGAGCGCATCACCGCCATGGTGAGCGCGTCGCCCAGCGCATGCAGCGCGGCGGTGGACGCGGTGGGCACCATCCCCATGGGGCACGCCTCCGCGATGCGTCCGATATCCAGCACCACGTCCGCGCCCTTCGCCAGCGGACTCTGCGCATCCCCCGTCAGCGCGATGACCGGCGTGGCCATGCGCTTGAACGCGGGCATCAGGCGCAGCAGCTCCTCCGTGGAGCCGCTGTTGGACATCGCGAGGATGACATCCCCTCGTGCCACGCGGCCCAAATCCCCGTGCACCGCCTCGGCGGGGTGGAGGAAGACGGAGCGGATGCCGGTGGAGGCCAGCGTGGCGGAGAGCTTCTGGCCGATGTGGCCCGCCTTCCCCATGCCCGTGACAATCACCTGGCCCGCGCACTCGCGCACCAGCCGCACGGCCTTCAGGAACGGCGCGCCCAGCCGCGTCGTCACGCCGAGGATGGCGTTCGCCTCCGCCTCCAACACGTCGCGCGCGCACGCGAGCAGCGCCTCGTCGTCCGGCTCGGACGAGGGGGCCGGAGTGGAGCGGCCCGGGAGGGCGCGCAGACGGGGCTTCTTGACGGCGGAGCGAGGGGAGCGGGCCATGGCGTCGGCTTCGCCTTGTACCTGCCAGACATCACGGTGGCCACCCTTGACGCGTGGGGGGGCATCGGTTACGCGCCTGCTCGCCCGGCCCCCCAGGGCCATTCCTTTTCCAGCCCTTCACGGGGCCACCCAGGAGAGTGACGAGATGAAGTTCTTCATCGACAGCGCGGACGTCGAGGAAATCCGCAAGGCGCACGCCATGGGCTGCGTGGACGGCGTCACCACCAACCCGTCCCTGCTGGCCAAGGTCGGCCGCGGGCTGGAAGAGACCATCCGGGAGATCTGCTCCATCGTCGACGGCCCCATCAGCGCCGAGGCCGTGTCCATGGAGGCCGACGCGCTCATCGCCGAGGGCCGCACCCTGGCGAAGATTCACGACAACGTCGTGGTGAAGATTCCCATGGGCATCGAGGGCGTGAAGGCCGTCAAGGCGCTCACCGCCGAGGGCATCCGCACCAACGTCACCCTCATCTTCTCCGCCAACCAGGCCCTGCTGTGCGCCAAGGCCGGCGCCACCTACGTGTCGCCCTTCGTCGGACGGCTGGACGACATCTCCCAGGACGGCATGGAGCTCATCTCCGCCATCCTCGAGATTTATCAGAACTACGACTTCGACACGCAGGTGCTGGTCGCCAGCGTGCGCAACCCCGTCCACGTGCTCCAGTCCGCCCGCATGGGCGCGCACGTCGCCACGCTGCCCTACAGCGTCATCACCCAGCTGGCCAACCACCCGCTCACCGACGCGGGCATCAAGAAGTTCCTCGCGGATTGGGAAAAGGTCCCCAAGGCGAAGAAGTAGACGCACCCTGAGTCCCCGGAGGGCCTGCGCGGCCCCCGGGGTGTCGCCCGCCCCCCTGGGCACCATTTTCCCAGGTGGGTTGGGCTGGAGATTTCGCGGCGCGGCATGTATTCGTTGACTCCCGAGTCAACACGCCTTCGCACCACGAGGAATCTCATGGAATTCCAGCTCACCGAGGACCAGCGCGCGCTCCAGCAGGCGGCGCGAAAGTATGCCCGCGAGGTGGTGCGCCCCAAGGCGGCGCACTACGACGAGACGGCCACCTTTCCCCGGGACCTGCTCGCCACGGCGTTCGAGCTGGGCCTGCTCAACATGGCCATCCCCGCGGAGTACGGCGGCGTGGGCCTGTCGCACCTGGACCAGACGATTGTCGCGGAGGAGCTGAGCTGGGGCTGTGCGGGCGTGGCCACGTCCATCATCGCCAACGATTTGGCCAACCTCCCCATCATCCTCCACGGCACCGAGGACCAGAAGAAGCGCCTGCTGGGCCACTTCGCGGAGAAGCTGAAGTTCTCCTCCTTCTGCCTCACCGAGCCGGAGGCGGGCAGCGACGTCGCCAACATGCAGACGACGGCGCGCCGCGAGGGTGACGAGTACGTCATCAACGGCGCCAAGTGCTTCATCACCAACGGTGGCCACGCCGAGCAGTACACGGTGTTCGCCACGGTGGACAAGGCGAAGCGGCACAAGGGCATCACCTGCTTCGTGGTGGAAGGTCGCCCCGCGGGGCTGACGCCCAGCAAGCACGAGAACAAGATGGGCCAGCGCGCCAGCGACACCGTGTCGCTGACGTTCGAGGACGTGCGCGTCCCGGTGGCGAACCGCATCGGTGAAGAGGGTCAGGGCTTCGCCATCGCCATGGCGACCTTGGACAACAGCCGCCCGCTCACCGCCATGTTCTCCGTGGGCATCGCCCGCGCCGCGCTGGAGCACTCCATGGAGTACGCCTCGCAGCGCAAGACGTTCGGCAAGCCCATCATCGAGCACCAGGCCATCCAGTTCATGATTGCGGACATGGCCATGAACACCCACGCGGCCCGCATGCTCACCTACGAGAGCGCGTGGCTGTTGGACCAGGGTCAGCGCAACACCCTGCAGTCCAGCTACGCCAAGTCCTTCGCCGCGGACATGGCGATGAAGGTCGCCACCGACGCGGTCCAGGTCTACGGCGGCTACGGCTACATCAAGGAGTACCCCGTCGAGAAGCTGATGAGAGACGCCAAGCTCATCCAGGTCTACGAGGGCACCAGTCAGGTCCAGCGGCTCGTCATCGCGAAGGAACTGTTCAGGTAGAAAAGCAGAACTGTGTCCGGCGGCCGTTTCCCATTGCCGCCGTGACACCCCGATGCCTATTAACCCAGACCGTTCGCGCGTCGCGTCAAGGCGGACCGCACGGACTGTTTTCCAGCCTTCATAAACGCCTCCCGCAAGGAGAAGCCCAGCCGTGAAGATCCTCGTCACCGCCAAGCGCGTGGAAGACCCCGAGTCCAAAATCAAGGTGAAGCCCGACGGCTCGGGCATCGTGCAGGAGGGGCTCAAGTACAAGATCAACCCCTTCGACGAGATTGGCGTGGAGGAAGGTCTCCGGCTCGTCGCCAAGCACCAGGGTGAAGTGGTGGTGGTGTCCATCGGTGGCAAGGAGGTGCAGGAGCAGCTCCGGCACGCCCTGGCCATGGGTGCTCACCGCGCCGTGTGGGTGAACCACACCGGCCCGTTGGACCAGTTCGGCATCGCCGCCCTGCTCCAGAAGGTGACGGAGAAGGAGAAGCCGGACCTCGTCATCCTGGGCAAGCAGTCCATCGACGACGACCAGAACCAGGTGGGCCAGTACCTGGCCGAGTTCCTGGACTGGGGTCAGGCCACGTTCGCCTCCAAGGTGGAGTCGATGGAGAGCGAGCAGGAGAAGAACAAGGTCCCCGCCGTGACGCTGACGGCGGACGGCAAGGCCGTGCGCGTGATTCGCGAGGTCGACAACGGGCTGGCGACGCTGGAGTGCCAGTTGCCCGCCGTCGTGACGACGGACCTGCGCCTCAACACGCCGCGCTACGCCAGCCTCCCGGGCATCATGAAGGCGAAGAGCAAGCCCATCGAGGAGCTCACGCCGGAGAAGCTGGGCGTGGACGTCACCCCGAAGATCCAGATCGTGAAGCTGGCGTCTCCGCCGGCGCGCAAGGCCGGCATCAAGGTGCCGGACGTGGCCACGCTGGTGGACAAGCTGCGCAACGAGGCGAAGGTCGTCTAACCCTCTCGGAAGATACGGAGACACTCCCATGCCAATCGTTCTCATCGTCGCCGAGCAGCAGCCGGACGGGCACCTTCGCAAGGCCTCTCTCAACGCCATCACCGCGGGCAAGCAGTTGGCCGACAAGGCCGGCGCGGAGCTGCACATCGCCCTCATCGGCAAGGACCCCGCGAAGGTCGCCGACGAGCTCAAGGGCACCGGCGCCAAGGCCGTGCACGTGGGCGCCGCCCCGGAGCTGGAGCACTACCTCGCGGAGACGTACGCCCCCGTTCTCGCCACGCTCGCCACCGAGCTGAAGGCGGACTTCGTGGGCATGGCGTCCACGGCCCAGGGCAAGGACCTGCTGCCCCGCCTCGCCGCGCGTCTGAAGGCCGCCATGGCCACGGACGTCACGGGCCTGAACGGCTCGGGCGGGGACATCACGTTCAACCGTCCCATGTGGGCCGGCAACGTGTTCGCCGAGGTGAAGCTCACCACGCCGGTGAAGGTGTTCACCGTGCGCGCCACGGAGTTCGCCGCCGCCGGTTCGGGCGAGGGCGCCGCCGAGGTGAAGACCTTCACGCCGAAGGTCGAGGCCTCGAAGACCAAGTTCGTCGAGTTCAAGGAAGTGAAGAGCGCTCGCCCGGAGCTGACCGAGGCGAAGGTCGTCATCTCCGGTGGCCGCGGTACCAAGGGCGACTTCAAGGAGATTGAGGCGCTGGCGGACGAGCTCGGCGCCGCGGTGGGCGCGTCCCGCGCGGTGTGCGACGCGGGTTGGGTTCCCAACGACCTGCAGGTCGGCCAGACGGGCAAGGTGGTGGCTCCCGCGCTGTACGTCGCCGCGGGCATCAGCGGCGCCATCCAGCACCTGGCGGGCATGAAGAGCTCGAAGACCATCGTCGCCATCAACAAGGACGCCGAGGCTCCCATCTTCCAGGTGGCCGACTACGGCATCGTCGCGGACCTCTTCAAGGTCCTGCCCGAGCTGCGCGCGGAGCTGCACAAGCTGAAGTAGCACTCCGGCCCGCCCGGGCCATGCACGAGGGGCGACGTGGGGCAGTTGTCCCCGCGCCGCCCCTTCGTCGTTTCCGGCAGGCGCGTCTACAGCTCGATGTCGCTGTCGCGTTTGCGGGCCGGGGCTTCCTCGTCCCCTCCGCGCGGCTCCTCGGGAGGTGGCAGCGGGGCTTGCTCCGCTCCTTCGTCCGGGGGGAACGCGTCGGGCTGCTCTCGCGCGGCGTCGTCGCGCAGGTCGATGCGCGAGCCGTCCTCCAGCTCCACGGCGAGGGTGTCGTACTCCCACTCGCCATCGCCGTTCTTCGTCGCATCGACGTGCAGCAGTCCGTCCGCCTGGGGCCCGTCGAGGGGAATCGCGAGCCGCGCGTGCGTCACGCCGTTGACGGTCTGCACCGACGTCTGCTTGGGCAGGCCGTTGTCGATGGGCGAGCCCAGCGCGCGGCGCACCTCCGCGTCGGAGCGGGCAATGGCCACGGCCTCGGTGAAGGCGTCCATGTTCTTCAGCGACGAGTAACCGAAGCCCACGAGCGCGAAGCCCAGGCAGCCGCACGAGGCCAGCACCCCCAGGCAGCCCACCGGCACGAACCACTTCCAGTTGCGGCTCCACCACCCCTGCTGGGGCACCAGCGAGCCCTCGGGTGTTGCGTCCATGACCTCTCTCCTCATCGCGCCATCACCCGGCCGGCGGCGCTCCCCTCTTAGCGAGCCGGACGCGCGGGGGATAGGGCCCTGGGTTGGAGGTGGCTCGCGTCGGTTGGTGTGGGAGAGGGGAGCGGCTACATTCGACGGACGAGCGACGGGGAAGGCTCGTGTGGGGCCGGACTTCCCTGGAGGTGGCGCGTGCCGCCGCGGAAGACGCCGTCCACCGACGTGCTGCTGGACGTGCTGGAGGCCTTGCCTCCAGGGCAGCGGCTCTGGGTGCGAGGTGTGGGGCAGGACCTGTATCCCCTGCTGCGCTCGGCGGACGCGGTGCGCGTGCTGCGCTGCGGGCCAGGCGCCGTTTCGCGGGGGGACGTGGTGCTGGTGCGCCAGGGGCGGATGCTGACGGCGCGCGTGGTGGTGTCCATCGAACCTTGGAGGACGGCCACGCTGCTGGGCGCGGAGGAGCGCTCGGGCGGGGAGGTGCTCGGGCGGGTGGTGGCGCTGCGGCGTGGCAGGTGGCGGGTGCCGCTGCCCCGGCCGTTCCGTCCGGCGCTCTGGGTGGCGCAGCGGACGCTGGCGACGGCGTGGGCGCGGCCCGAGACCCGGCTAGTCTATCGGGGCGTGAGGGACTTCTTCTTCTCCGGCTGGTCGAAGCCGCTGCGGCGCCACTGGGTGGGACCGCTGGAGGTCCGGCTGTTGCGGGCGCAGGACATGGACGCGCTGCTCACCTTCGCGAGCGAGC
The DNA here is from genome assembly GCF_010894455.1 of Myxococcus eversor. Classification (GTDB taxonomy): domain Bacteria; phylum Myxococcota; class Myxococcia; order Myxococcales; family Myxococcaceae; genus Myxococcus; species Myxococcus eversor. Next base: position 181,480 of record NZ_JAAIXY010000027.1, read on the forward strand.
GACTCGTCGTGTCCGCGAGCTTCCTGCGCCGGCAGCTTCGTGAGCGGTGGGGACTGGAGATGCCCGAGCGCCGTGGGGCGGCGGCCGGAGCGCTGGACGCGAAGGGGAAGCTGCATGGCTTCGCCTGGGTGGACTCGTATCGGCAGGAGGGGCTGCCGTTGGATGGTATCTGGGTGCGCTCGCTGGTGGTAGCGCCCCAGGCCCGGCGGATGGGCGTGGCCACTCAACTGTTGGCCTGTCTGGTGGAGGAGGCGCACCGACAGGGCGCGCCGAGCGTCCAGGCGGATGTGGACGACGACAACGCGGCGTCGCTGCGGACGTTCGAGGGCGTGGGCTTTCGTCGTGCTTCGGACGCGCTGACCCGGCGGACGAACGAGGCCTGGGACGCGGCGGGGCGGTCCAAGCGACTGGTGGTTTTGGAGCGGGACTCCGGCCCCTGAGTCCACGGGGGTTGCGTGGGGGCTCGGGGTGCGTCAAAAGCACCCGCGCCGCGCCTTCGCGTCGCGAGGACTTCCGTGAGCATCTCGACTCCCGACAGCATGGGGCGCGAGCCGACTCGCATGGAGCGGCTCAAGGGCCTCCAGGCGGACGGAGCGCTGCTCTTCATCACCCTCATCTGGGGCGTCACCTTCGTGGTGGTGAAGGACGCCCTGGGGCACGCCGACCCGTTCACCTTCCTCGCCCTGCGCTTCGGGGTGGGGGCGCTGGTGCTGAGCGTCTTGGCGGGGCGGCAGGTGTTCTCTCCGAAGAACCTGCGCCATGGCGCGGTGCTGGCGACGTTCCTGTTCCTGGGCTTCGCTCTGCAGACGTGGGGGTTGACGCTCACCACGCCGTCGCGCTCGGCGTTCATCACCGGGATGAGCGTGCTGTTCGTCCCGGTGTTGTCGCTGCTGGTGTTCCGGCGGATGCCGAAGCCCGCGGCGCTGCTGGGCGTGGCGTTGTCGGCGGTGGGGCTCTACCTGCTCACGCGGCCCGCGCCGGGCGAGGGAGGTGCCGGGCTGAGCGTGGGGGAGCTGCTGTCGTTGGGCTGCGCGGTGGCGTACGCGGGGCACATCACCCTCACCGAGCGCTACGCATCGAAGGAGGGCGTGCTGGGGATGGTGGCGGTGCAGTTGTGGGGCGTGGCGTTGTTGTCGGCGGCGTGCCTGCCCTTCGTGACGCGCAAGGTGGAGTGGAATGCGCCGCTGGTGACGGCGGTGCTGGTGTGCGGACTGTTGCCGAGCGCGCTGGCCATCAGCATCCAGACGTGGGCGCAGGCGAGGACGTCGGCGGTGCGCGCGGCGGTCATCTACGCGTTGGAGCCGGTGTTCGCGTCGATGTACTCGGTGGTGCTGGGCTACGAGGTGCTGGGCGCGCCGGAGGCGATGGGGGGTGGGCTCATCCTGACGGGTGTGCTGGTGGCGGAGCTGGGGACGCCTGCCTGGATGTGGTGGAAGTCAAGGCGACAGGGAGTGCAGGGGACGGGCTGACGCCCTCCAGGCGGACGGGCGCGGGCCGCGAGAGAAGCGGCCCACGGGCGGGTGGACGCGCTATATCCGGGCCCTTCCCATGAGCGTGGAGCTGCGTCGAAACGGGTTGCACCTGACGGGCACCCTCCTGTCCCTGGATGCGAAGCGCAAGTCGCCGCTGAGCTTCGTGAGCCACGGGCATTCGGACCACATCGCCAGGCATGAGCGCACCATCGCCACGACGGCGACGCTGCGCTTCATGGAGCATCGGCTGGGCCCGGTGAGCGCGCCGCTGGCCGCGCCGTATCGCCGTCCGTTCGAGCTGGGGCCATTGGTGTTGGAGCTGCTGCCGGCGGGGCACATCCTGGGGAGCGCGCAGCTTCGAGTCATCCGCGCGGATGGGCGGCGGGTCGTCTACACGGGGGATTTGAACGTGGTGCCGTCGTTGACGGCGGAGGCGACGGAGGTGGCGGAGTGCGACACGCTCGTCATCGAGTCGACCTTCGGTCATCCGCGCTACCGCTTCCCGCCGCGTGACGAGGTGTGGGGGCAGGTGGAGGCGTGGATACGCCGGCAGCTCGAGCGGGACGCGGTGCCGGTGGTGCTGGGGTATCCGCTGGGCAAGAGCCAGGAGGCGATGAAGTTCCTGGCGGGTAGGGGTTTCCCGTTGGTGGCGCACTCGTCGATTTTCGAGGTGGCGCAGCTCTACGCGGAGCTGGGCGTGCCGATTGAAAACCTGCGGTGCTTCCACGGGAAGGTGGAGCCGGGCGAGGTGCTGTTCTTCCCGCCGCATCAGGCGAGGGGCGGGGCGCTGGCGCACCTGTGGCCGCGCGGGAGTGCCGTGCTGACAGGGTGGGCGATGGACCCGGGTGCGGCGCGACGGTACGGCGCGGACGTGGCGTTTCCGGTGTCGGACCACGCGGACTTTCCCTCGCTGATGGCCTACGTGAAGGCGACAGGGGCGAGCGAGGTGATTACGTGTCACGGCTTCGCGGAGGAGCTGGCGCAGGCGCTGCGGGACGCGGGAGTGGATGCCCGGCCGCTGGGAGGCAAGCCGCAGCAGCTCTCGTTGCTGTGAGGCGGAGATGGTGTGGACCGGAGTAGAATGGGGCCATGCCTTCCCGTTCTCCACAGCCTGTGGGCCAGGTGGTCCGCGTCCTGGTGTGCACCGAGAAGAAGACCTTCGTGACTCGGGAGTTGTCCGAGGTGCGGGTCACGTTCGAGGGAATCGACGGAGACCGGCACGCGGGGCACACGCGGCCGGCGGACGTGCGCACGCCGTGGTACCCGAAGGGGACGCCCATCCGGAACACGCGGCAGCTCTCGCTGGTGTCGACGGAGGAGCTGGCGTTGGTGGCGGAGACGCTCGGAGTGCCGAAGGTGCTCGCGTCATGGCTGGGAGCAAATCTGGAGTTGGTGGGCGTGCCGAGGCTGACGCACCTGCCACCGGGGACGCGGCTGTTCTTTCCCGACGACGCGGTGCTCGCGGTGGAAGGCGAGAACGAGCCGTGCACCGGACCGGGGAAGGTCATCGAGGAGCACCATCCGGACCACGTGAAGCTGGCGAGCCGCTTCGTGAAGTCCGCGTGGGAGCGACGGGGTCTGGTGGCCTGGGTGGACCGGCCTGGGGTCATCCGCGTGGGAGATGAAGTCCGCGTGATGTTGCCGAAGCCGGTGACGTACGTGCTGCCTTAGTCAGCGGGAAGGTTCAGGCTCTTTTCGAATTCCCAGAGGAGGAGCCAGAACCGTTCCCAGACTGCGTCCGCAGTGGGGCTTTCAAGGACCAGGGTCCTGATTGCTCCGTGGCATGTGCTCCAGCCGAACTTCTCGCGAAGGAATTGCGAGAACGCCTGATTGAATTCCTCGATTGGCACCGGGACCTTGTGCACATGAATCGCTGACGTAACCGTTCACGGCGCAGGCCGGCGGAAAGGTGAACTGAGGTTGCGTGCCGGGTAGCAGTGAGGGTGCGGGAGTGCCGTGGAGCTGAGCTTCGACGGAGGCGGTGAGATAGTCGAGCACGTTGCGCTCCTGCTTCCTGAGACTCATCACGGCGGTGAGGATGCGTGCGACG